>CAWDNO010000030.1:0-8817 GCA_963803665.1 uncultured Acidobacteriota bacterium | reverse complement strand
GTCGGAGGTATTAGCTGCAGTGGGCAGAGGTATAGGTTAAACTCTTCCCGTGCAAGGACTTTTCGATCAGCCTGTCGAGGCGCACCTGTGACCATACAGCTCGAACGTCGTCTGAGTGCGCGCAAGACCCTCGGCCAACTCGGTCATATTGGACCCGTCGACGGCGCGACTGTGCTGAATGTTTCTGAAGGAGGTCTCGGCTTTCACGCCGTCCCTCCCGTGAAACAAAGCCGGCTAGTGCCTTTCTGGTTCTCGGCCAATTCCAACCTAATAGCAGGTTGCGGCGAATTGGTATGGATCGACAAAGCAAAGAAGACCGGTGGCATACGCTTTACTCAGCTGCCCGCCAGTACTCACGACCAAATCCGAAGCTGGCTAAATGAATCAGATCGACGACTTGGTAGCAGTGAGGACGCTGCGGTTCGCGCCTCGATCACAAAAGGCACAAACGCAGATCCCGAACTCAGTTCCGATGCTTCCCCTAATCCCGATATCCCCTGGCCTGAAACCTCCCGATACGCGCTGTGGTCGCCGAAGAAATCCTCCTTTGAGAAACCGAATCGACGTTCCCTCAGGGCAATCTCTGTGTCTGTTCTGGCGGTAATAATCGCAATACTCTTCCTGCGCGACGCTGGTTGGGGGCCGATTTGGCTAGCGCGAACGTTCGGGAAAAGCAGACCGCATGCTGTCGCCCCCGCGACCACGCCCGTTGGCGATGTGTCTGCTGGGAAATCTACGATCGACGATGCGCTGACGCAAGTAGCTCCAGAACAATGGATCACGCCCACGCCAGGTGCCGCCTTGTTTGGTCTGCAAGTCGGGGCATTCGCGCAGGAGGCCAACGCCGAGAAGTTGGCAGAAAGCCTGCGGCAACAGAATTTCCCCGCGTTCATCACTAGCTCTGTGGACGGTGCGCTCAACCTGGTCCACGTAGGCCCATATGCAGACGAAAAGTCGGCGCGAATCGCCCAAGACGGACTCCTGCGGGCGGGCTTCAATTCAATCATCCATCGGTCGAAAACGGGTGAACTAACGGAACCCTAAGATCCCAGCCATAAGACCGCGAAACAGAAGAACAAGCATTTCAAATCTGCGCCAGAGCCGGAGTCTCCCGCATTGGCATTCAGCGTGGATTTGGTATCGCACCCGGCTACGTTCTCTTTCAGCCCGTCGTCACAACCTTAGCCGTTCCACTCGCCGCATTTGCAAATTGGGACGAAGCCATTGCCGCGGTTAAGACGAAACTCGCGCAATCGGGTTTTGCCGGTGAATCGAAATGAATCGCCGCCTACGCGGTCCGCTCAGGACATAACTTCCGGGTTGCTAAAAATCCGCGAATTGATCGGATTGACGCGAGTGTTTTGACAAACTGTTGACAGATTCCTTGACCGTGAGCAAACGGCGCCCGCAATTTCTCAGCTACAAGTCCGCCGCACGCGGCCCATGCTCGGTTGTGCGTAAAAGAATATCCGCCCTTACGCTCGAAAGGAAATTCGATGAGAAAAACAAATGTCAGCGCATGGCTGTTCTTAGTCGTATTATTCACCGCCAGCTCCACTGGTGCTACAGACACCATCACCGTGTTCCATAAGTTCGTTGGTGGGGTCGACGGGGACGATCCGAACTCTTTGATCCAGGCATCCGACGGCAATTTCTACGGCACCACCTACCTGGGCGTCGGCACTGTTTTCGAAGTCAAACCGGACGGGCAGTTCACGACTCTGTTCAGAGCTACGCACAACTCGAACCGCTATTTCTACGGCGACTACTTCACGAGCGTGGTCGAAGGGCCCGATGGCTTTCTGTACGTCATAGCCCGCGGGAGCAACGACAACCCGCCCCCAACGCTCTTCAGGATCAGCAAGTCGGGCAGCGACTTCCAAGTCGTGCTGCAGGAGGCGCCATTCAGTCTGTCGGTGGCCTCCGATGGCAACTTCTATGGGGCGGACGGCAACGGGATATTCCGGCTGAGCACCAGCGGCATTTACACTTTGTTGTCTGCATCGGGCAGCAGCGGGTTCATTGTGGAGGGCTTTAACAAACAGGCAACGGACGGCAACTTCTACGGGACCTGCTACCCGGTCGCTAACGGCCCGCAGCATGTGTGCCGGGTGACCACCTCGGGTGCAGTGACCCCGATCTTCCAGTTCGCCTCAGGGCCGAATGGGCGGTGGCTGGCGAACGGGATTCTGACGCAAGGATCGGATGGCTTTCTGTACGGTGCTGCGACCGGGGTGGGCTCGTACGTCAACACCCTTCAGGTGATTTTTCAGCTCAGCACGTCGGGCAACTACAGGGAGGTTTATCAGAGCCCCAGCGGCTGCACTCCGAAGAGCGGGTGCAGCACGGTGCTGGAGGCATCGGATGGCAATCTGTGGATCACCAATCCGCCTGGGGAGTCCGTCTATTCGATCACGCCGACGGGCGGCGAGCTGCTGCAAACGGTCTCCTTCTCGTCGCAGCAGAATCCGTACGCGCATCCTCAGCTCCTGATTCAGGCGTCCAGCGGCATCCTGTTTGGAACGACGGGGGAACCAAATCCCGCGTATTATGACGCCGGGTCGGTTTTTTCGCTCGACGCGGGCCTGCCGCCGAGGTGAGGTTCGGTACGCCCGCCGTCGCCGAGGTCGAGCGCGACCTTTGCCTATACCGCGAGCCGGACGGACCTACGCCTAAAAACGGCCAGGGAATGAACCTGCTGAATTACGGTACTTTTCTAGTAATGGGTGACAATTGGGGGAGGGACGTACTTCGGGATTGACCAACAATAACTGTACTTTTCCTATGCTCTATAGCCGCGAAGCCCCTCGCCATTGAGAGAACCCTCGGAAGGCGGAGCAGTATGTCACCGGGCCGTTATTGGTGATGTATTACGGATTATCTGGAAGTGATCGCCTACCTGCACCTAAACCGGATAGGTCCTGAGAAACGCTTCTCGTCCAGTGCGATTTCCGGTCGGGCCAATGTACGAGAACAGGACTTCACAGAACTTGGCTTTACGGGCGTAGTAATATCCGGCCATATGCACTGGATTTCCGGTATGGATGTAGTGTTCGTCGTTATCGGCAGATTGGGCTGAACTGCGTTCTCCAGATGGACGGCGCTCGCGGCTCCGGCCGAGGCCATGATGACGGAGAAATGAATCGATGACTAGAAGACTGCAGGTCACGCTGTATGTCGTTGCAGCCTACCTCGCGATTTTCGGCATCTTGTTCCTATTCGCGCCGGGTGTATTCGAGCAAATTACACAGAGTAAACTGGCGGACCCCACGCTCACACTTTTGTACGGCCAATACACGCTAACTTTTGCCGTTGTGGCGTTTATGGCAGCCAGAGAGAAAGAAGCAGCCACCAAACTGTCGCTCACGATTCTGATTCTCACGGGTGGGAATGTACTCATGTTCGGATATCTCCTCGTGTCCGGGATGGAACGCTTTTCTCAAGCTGGTCCGCCCGCGGTCGTCAATTTCATATTGACGGTCCTTTTGTTTCTTTTCCGAGGGAAGTGAGCACGCGCTTTGCGATCCTTATCTGACCCACGACGTTTCGGGATTGGGAGTATCACGCTCTGGTCCCTCCTAATAAACGGTGCCGGTTCAACCGGTCGATGCAACACCATCTAATCGGCTGATCGGCCAACACTTCTCGCAGGGAACTGATCTTTCCGAGCTGTACTCAATTCAACATAAACAGGACAGTGCTTTCCGTGTGTCTTAAAGCCCGAGCGAGCCCGAGGTCGAATGTAGCTCTTGAGGCTCCGCTTACCAGCTTTTGAGCCTGTGTTGCGATGACTCATTGAATCCACCGGTCTTTCCGGAAACTGGGCACACTAAGCCCAATGCACATTTCGCAAAGTGCTTTTTCAAATCGGCTGATCTAGTGATTGCGTTGTAAGCGCGTGTTATAGGTCAGACAATTTTCGCCACTTATGGTCGAACACTTCAAAGTGCAATTTCTTGGTTTTGCCATTTTTGGCGGGAATCTGAATGTCCAAGCTTGTACCGTCCAGTATGCCCTGATAGTCCCCGTTTACATCGAGCGCCGTGTCCCCCGTGATACACCACTGCCCATTATTTTTTGCGACAGCCTCTGAGTTATCAGCCGTCACGGTCACATTCACGAACCAAAGCGTGACGAGGAACGTGTTACCCGGTGTTGCTCCGGTCTTGGTGAGTGAGTCTCCAGCGCGATCCTTCCCGATCCCCTCATTCACTTTAATGTGCACATCCACTTTAGGCTTCGCGCAGAGAGGGGCCGCCGTTAACAGGACCAAAAGAGACCAGGTCAGCCATTTCATGGGTTGTCCCCTCCTTTATGGCAGGTGTGGACGGCTTGGGTTCGTTGCTGCCCTAATGGCTGTCAATTGTGCGCTTCTCTGTGCCTCGACACAACGAATTTGCCATGAGTCTGAATCAGCGGGGTCGCCGAGTTCAGCGTTTCTACACCAAGCGCTCCTCCCAGACTTATTCATTCAAACACATCAGGACTTGGACCTCGGAAACTTATAGCTCAACTCACTTCCAAAGGGATCGGCATCCTTGAGGTGACATCACACCGAGAGTTTTAGGCAACCGCGGTCAGCACCTCCTCTTTTGTCAGTAATGAGTTGGCAACAACCGAGGCGGCCCTGGATTAGTTGCGTCCACTCCTATACAGCGACGGCCTTGACGTAGCTGTCATGGGGAAACTGCAATCGATAGCCGCGGGAGAATAGGCACAGGAATCCGCGTAGTTTTGTCCAGGCCACTTGCCTCCCAAGTCCTGTGAAACGGTCTTCTCGGAGACTGGGATTTCGGGCCGCGCCAGTGGACGAGAACAAGACTTTTCGGGACTTATCCGGCCGCCATCCAAACGGTCCGCTCAGAACGTAACTTCGAGTTGAAACGATTCGTTCGGAGGCTCGTCTTACGCCACGGCCGGAGGTGAATGATAAGATTCATCCACGATGGACGCAGAGCGAGTACGGGCACAAGTGGAGCGGATTCTAGCCAGCTCAGTATTTGCCGACGTGGAGCGCGCAACTCGTTTTCTGCGCTTCGTGGTTGAATGCGCGCTCGAAGGGCGGGCAGACGAAATCAAGGAGTCCGTGATAGCTATTGAGGTCCCTCGGTCGGAACTCATCATTCGATTCCAAATCCGACCCAATCGTTCGAGTCGAGGCTGGACGGCTGCGGGATCGCCTCACCTCTTATTACGAAGGCGAGGGAGGAGCAGACCGTACTTTGATCTGTATTCCCAAAGGCGGGTACGTCCCCGAATTCTCCGAGCGGCAGCCGTCTGAATCGGCAACGCAAGTTGATGTGTTGCGGCTTTCCATCCTGCCGCCGGAGAATGCCTTATTCGAATCATTTGCAGTTTCTCCCGACGGTCGTAAACTGGCGTTCACTGCTGCTTCGAGGGGAAGAGTGACGCTGTGGGTTCGGGCGCTGGATTCGCTCGAGTCCCGTCCTTTACCCGCAACCGATAACGCGTCTTACCCCTTCTGGTCGCCCGATAGCCGTACGATTGGTTTTTTCATTCCGGATAAGCTACGAACCATCGACTTCACCGGAGGGCCAGCGCGGGATGTTGCCGAGGCCGTGGCAGGACGGGGAGGCGCTTGGAGTCCCGAGGGAATCATCATCTTCTGCCCGCGACCCATTGGTATCCTCTACCAAGTAGCAGCATCGGGTGGCTCACCCAAGCCAGTGACTGCGCTCGATCGGGCGCGAGGAGAGGTCGCGCACAATTTTCCTCAGTTTCTGCCAGGCGGCCGCCACTTCTTATATCTTGCGGCAAGTTGCACGCGGGGCGAGTCCTCGATTCGTGCCGGTTCGCTCGACTCAACGGTCTCCAAAGTGCTCTTGAGCGCGGATGCCCGAGCAGGCTATGCTCCTGTCCTTCCTGGAAGCGCCGGCTCGTTGCTTTTTTTATGTGACGGCGCGCTCATGGCACAGCCGTTCGACCCGCGCCGCCTTGAATTGAGCGGCGAACGAACGGTCGTCGTTCCGAAGGTCCGTTATAGGCGCTGGTACCAAGGCGGCTTCTCGGTCTCTGATAACGGAGTCCTCCTCTATCAGGATGGCAGTATCGAAGATCGACAACTCTGCTGGCTCGACCGGCAAGGCAAATTGCTTGCGGAGGTCGGAGCGCGTAATGACTCTGCCGCATTCAGCCTCTCGCCCAACGAAAACCTTGTGGCCGTCCAAAGGGTCGATGACCCGGACACCGTGTTTCCCACGATCTGGATCATGGATCTGTTGCGTGAGGGCGCGGTCTTCCGTTTTACCGAGACTGGCCAGGAGCACGCCGAATTTAATCCCGTGTGGTCCCCCGACGGCCGAGAACTCCTGTTTAGCCGCGGTGATGATCGCCGCATGCAGATGATGCGTCAAGCGTTGAGCGGCGGAACCGCGAATTGCGTTCTGGACACGGAGGGGCCGAAGTTTCCAAGCGACTGGTCCTCCGACGCGCAGTTCATCGCATACGGTTCCCAGGCGCCCGACTATCAACACATGCACACATGGATCGTGTCGCTAAAGGCTTCGGAACAACAAGGTAAACCCCGGCCGTTTCTGCGGCATTCTTGTGTAGAAACCAGCGCCGTCTTTGCTCCGGCAGAGGATGGAGATGGCCCGCGTTGGATCGCATACATGTCCAATGAGACAGGACGACCAGAAGTGTATGTGCGAGATTTTCCCGGCGGGGGTCACAAGTGGCAGGTTTCGGGCCGGGGCGGCCTAATTCCGCACTGGCGGCGCGACAGGAAGGAGTTGTTCTATCTTACTCCCGATGCAACGCTCATGGCGGTTGCCGTGGACGTGCGCAACACGTTTGAACTCGGCGCCCCGAAAGCGCTCTTCGAGACCGGACATGAGCTCAACTCTTACAGTTTCTGGATGAATCAATATGGTGTGGGACACGACGGACAGCGGTTTCTCTTGAACCGGCGCGCTTCGCAAGTGTCGGCGAGTGCCATCACCGCGGTCATTCCCTGGTAGCAAAACCCTCGCAAGATCTGAGGCTTCGAATCAAAAGCGTACATGCGCGTACGGTACGTTCTCGTAACGTATTTGTACTTTCGTTCGCTGACTTCCCGTGCTTTCCTGATCTTATGAACCGGCCAGTTTGTTCTCCAAGTGCTCGTACGCGCAGCTCCGCGGAGCTTGCCACACGGCGTAGATCGGGCTTAGTCATTCTATTTGGCTCGCTTGCCCTTGTTTGCGTGTTGGTCTTCGCAACCGATGGCAAAGCGCAAAAAACGGACTTCTCCGATCCTAAGGCATTCCAGCCAACGATACCCAAGACTTGGGACGACGAGGCCCTGGCTACACTTGAGCTGCCGTTGGCTAACCCTGCCGGCTCGCCCAAACACATTTCAGCCGAATACTACTATCAGATTTCAGTCAGACCAATTTACAAGAGCTATCCAGTATATGTGCCCGGCAACGAGCCGCCCGGTTACATGGAGTGGCTTAAGCAGCAGGAGCCGGAACTTGTCTGGGGGATGGATCCCAAAACCGGCGTCATGTATACGCCGCCCCTTAAAACGCAAACGGACTGGCTCAGAGCTGGTGAGATCGTGTTCGACTCCCCGATTATTTTCACCCCGCCGCCTCCTCCGCAGTTTGTGCGACAGCTTTACGAGGTCGGCGGGAGGCCCATCCCATCGAACGGCATCGACCCGTTTGTCGTATGGGTCATCCGTCAAAAAGGAGAAGTAGAGGCCGCATTTGCCGCCTGCGCAGATTGTCACACTCGGGTGATGCCCGATGGCAGCATTGTCAAAGGGGCACAGGGCAACAATTCCATCGACCACGGACGCGCCTTAGGCATACGCGCGCAGCTCGCTGCAGCGCGCAACGAGCAAGCATTGCTCGGGTTCTTCCGCCTGGGTGAGCGCTCCCAATTTGAAGTACCGTGGCTGCAGCTGTCCGAGCAACCGGACTATAGCGTGATGTCGGCAGAGGAAATCGCAGACAGTCACGCGGCCATACCTGCGGGCGTCTTCGCACGCCAAGGGACAAGTGTGCTCTCCCCGCCGCATATACCCGATTTGATCGGCGTCAAAGACCGGCATTACTTGGATGCTACGGGCTTGCAGCAACATCGCGGCATTGTGGATTTGATGCGCTACGCCGCGCTCAACCAGGGTGCTGACAGTCTCGCCAATTACAATGGTTTTATTCCCGCGGACATTCCAAATTTCCAGAAGTTGCCCGCTCCGGGCAAAGCAAGTAGCCCCCAATCTGGTCCAGGCCGTTATAGCGATGAACAGCTCTATGCTCTCGCCCAGTATCTTAATTCACTCCAGCCGCCGCGCAATCCCAACAAGTTTGACGCTGCGGCCAGCCGCGGACAGAAAGTCTTCGAGCGTGAAGCCTGTGCGATGTGCCACACCGCGCCGCTCTACACCAATAACAAACTGACGCTCGCCCAGGGTTTCACCCCCCCACCCGGCGCCGAGAAGAAATACGACATCCTGCCGATCTCGGTGGGCACTGACCCGAATCTCGCGCTCAGGACGCGGCGCGCTACCGGCTATTATAAGGTACCGTCGTTGAGAGGCGTCTGGTATCGCAGCATGTTCGGGCACAGCGGTTGGTGTACGACCCTCGAAGACTGGTTTGACCCCCGACGCACGCGCGACGATTACATTCCTACCGGCTTCAAACCGTATAGCGCAAAAACCTACCCTGTAAAAGGCCATCCCTTTGGGCTGAATTTATCGGAAGATGATCGCAAAGCGCTGATCGCATTCCTCAAGACTCTCTAAACCGACTGAGTCCCACCCAAAGAAACCACAGTTCGGCAAGATACCAGCTCCGGTTTTAGGAT
>CAWDNO010000029.1:0-569995 GCA_963803665.1 uncultured Acidobacteriota bacterium | reverse complement strand
CGCGGAGTGAGAGAGTGCTGGTGGTGCAAAGGGCACTTCGGATCGGATTCACTCTAGCAGAGCTGTCTGAAGTCCTGAAAGCTCGTGATGCTGGAGGCGCTCCCAGCCGCCGCGTTCACCAGCTTGCGGAAGAAAAGCTCAAGGGTATCGAAGAAGACCTTGAAGCGCTGAAGCGTACGAAACGATATGTGAAAAAGGTTTTGGCCGATTGGGAACAACGAATTCAGCGAACGGGAGCGGGACAGAAATCGCACTTGTTGTACTCGCTCGGTGACGCGGTAATAAAGTCTGGCGCGCCAGCTAATCAGTTTGGGAGGAACAAGACACCATGAAAACTAATCGCATTTCTTCTATTCAGTAGGCTGCAACTGGCAGCCCAATACATGCAGTCTTGCCCCATTCACAAAGAGCATATGAAAGAGGCATCGCAGCATCAGGCCGACGTGGAAAAGCACGGTGATGAGGCTATGGGGTCTCCTCACGACAAGACCACACATCATTTCCGCCTGTACTCAGACGGTGGGGCTATTGAAGTTACCGTGAACGACCCCAAGGATTCCCAAAACATACACGCAATCCGGTCTCACCTGACGCACATTGCCACGATGTTCTCCAACGAAGAATTCTCCATCCCGATGTTCGTCCACGATCAGGTACCGCCCGGCGTACCTGTGATGAAAGAAAAACACACCGAGATTTCTTACGGCTTTGAAGAGTTGCCCACAGGTGGCAGAGTTCGGATTAAGACAACAAATCCCGACGTGCTGAAAGTGGTTCATGACTTTCTTAGTTTCCAGATCGAGGACCGTCACACTGGAGGAACTACTGAAGTGACTGACCGCTAGTTGCGAAACCCAACCTGATTCTATTTGTGCCTGGTAAACCTCTTCGATAAGTTCAAAGGCTCGCCCGACGGTGACGGCCCGGTGGCGATTATGTTTCAAGAACAGCCTGATGTACGGAACAACCGAGTATGGGGGCACCGGCAAGATTTGCCAAGGCGACTGTGGCACTGTGTTCGAGGTCTCGCCCTAGATTTACGATGTTGGAGAGCCGGACCGAACCGCCCGCTCCTTCGCAGTCAACCGTTGTTATCAGATGGGATGAGAAGGCCGGTCTCCGACGGGATGCTGTAGGCTCCCAAGTTATCGACGTGCTTTAAGCACAAGAGATAAAGGAGACCGGCAATGAAAAAGATTAGCACCGTGGCAGTGAAGCAGAGCAAGAATATTTCTGGGAAGAAACTGACGATCGGTCTGGACCTGGGTGATCGGTCGAGTTGGTATTGCGTGCTGGACGAAGCGGGAGAAGTGCTGCTGGAACAGAAGCTGAGTACGACTCCGAAAGCCATGAAAGATGTGTTTGGAGCCATGCCGCGCTGTCGGATCGCGCTGGAGACGGGAATGCACTCGCCGTGGGTGAGCCGGCGGTTGAGCGATCTGGGGCACGAAGTGATCGTGGCGCCTGCGCGCAACGTGCGCTTAATCGGGGAGAGCCGGAAGAAGGATGATCGTCTGGATGCGCGCACGCTGGCGCGGTTAGCGCGAATCGATCCGCAGTTGCTGAGTCCGGTGAAGCATCGCAGCGCGAAAGCGCAGGCCGATCTGACGGTGATCCGGGCGCGAGCCGGGCTGGTGCGATCACGGACGGCGCTGATCAATACGGCGCGCGGGCTGACTAAGTCTTATGGGGAGCGGCTGCGGGGCTGCAATCCACGCAACATGAATCCCGAGAAAGCCCAGCAGCTGAGCCCGGAATTGCAAGCGGCACTGGAACCGCTGCTGGCAGCCATCGAATCGCTCAGCGAACGGATTCACGAATACAACCAGCAGATCGAGAAGATCGCCAGGGAAAGTTATCCGCAGGTGGCGCGGCTGGAACAGGTGAAGGGAGTGGGGACGCTGATCGCGCTCACCTACTTGCTGACGCTCGAAGATCCACATCGTTTTCGTAAGAGCCGGGATGTGGGTTGCTACGTGGGATTGCAGCCGGGACGGCGGAACTCCGGCAAGAGCGAGCCGCAGTTGCACATCAGCAAGGAAGGCGATCCGTATTTATGAACGTTGCTGGTGCAGGGAGCGCATCACATTCTGGGGCCGTTTGGAGCGGACAGTGATCTGCGGCGCTGGGGCTTGAAGCTGGCGGAGCGAGGTGGGAAGAACGGAAAGAAACGAGCTGTGGTTGCGACGGCGCGAAAGCTCGCGGTGTTGCTGCATCGTTTGTGGGTAAGTGGAGAGACTTACGAACCGCTACGCAACAGCCATCAGAGCGCGATGCCGGCCGCCGCATAAGTCAAAAGCAATCTTAGAACGAAAGAGCAAAAGCAGAACGAAAGAGCAAAAGCCCAAACGCCGAGTTCCGGTGACTGCGTTAATCGCCTGGCCCAGCTTCCATCTTAGATGGAAACAGAGGTCGAAAATCAGGTGGCAGCACCGGCTGAAACGAGAACACCCAACTGGCACCGAGCGAAAATACGCTCAACAAGAGTGCGGATGGAAGGGTAGCGACAGTGGGCCACTCGGCAGGAGAAAAACCTTGTCCAACGAAAAAACAAAGAACACTTGACTCCGACCGGCCTTCTCATGGAAGGCGATTACACGTTTTGACTTCTGGTCGATGAGCGCTATGGCGATATTTCAACAGTTACTTATTGGTTAAATTTTCCAGGGGAAGAACAAAGCCGCGAGCTGCCGGGATTACTTCCGAGTCGCCGACAATCGAGAAGTCATCTCGTTTTGCCTCAATCTAGAATTCCACGCTAAGATTGCCAAATGATGGACTCTTCACGCGAGGCGCTGAAGCCGGACGAGTGTGGACTTGGGGATGTACCTGGCAAATCTCAAGGGAAGTTAGCGCTGGCTCTGGGAGTGATCGCAATCGCACTCAGCTTGGTTGTTGGGTTTGTTTATCTAATCTCTGTCCGTCGCCTGGAGCGCGAGGTGGCACGGCTCAGCCAGCAGACGGAAGGTTTCAGCCGGCTGGTCGTGCGCGCACAGGAGCAATCGCAGACGTTGGCTCAGCAGGCTTCGCAAGCGGCTGCGAACGCGCAGGCAGCCGCTCAACAGCGCGACTTGGCGAAGCAGGATCAATCGAACTCGGAGGCGCAGGCACAACTTGCGCGGCAGCAGGCCGCCGCCGAGCAGCAAAAGGCAGATCAAGCCACACAGCAGGCTGAGGAATATCGGCAAGAGCGAGAGGCGCAACTTGCACAGCTGCAACAGGCTCTCGGGCAAATCGCCGAAACGCGTCGCACCGCCATGGGCCTGGTGATGACGCTGGACAGCAAGTCGATTCGCTTCGACTTTGATAAGGCAAACATTAAACCGGAATATCGCGACATCCTTAATCGCATCGCCGGGATCCTGATGACGCTTAAGGGATATACGATTGCTGTCTACGGATATACGGACGACATCGGCACGCAGACGTACAACTTGCAACTCTCACAGCGTCGCGCCGAAGCTGTCCGTGACTTCTTGGGGCAGACCGGAATTTCCCCGACAATCCTGAGCACTAAGGGTTTTGGCAAATCCGACCCGCGCGTTCCGGGCGACAGCGAACAGGCGCGTGCTGCCAACCGCCGGGTCGAGATCGGCATAGTGGATTCGAAACTTATCACGAACGGCCCTCTCGTCGTGCCAAAGTGAATTAGGCGGTAGAGGTCCGGTGTAGACGTCGACAGCGGACTTCACCAGGATCACCCGCCGAAAGTTGTCGAGTGCTTACCAAGTAGCGGCGAATAAGTTAAAGATTCTGACCGATGACGGGCTACCCGGAAGTTATGCCCGGGCACAGACTTTTAACGACGCGGACCAGAAGTCGGCTTGGGGGAAACGCGCTGCACTCGAATCTCGCTGCAGCCCAGAGTTCCGCGAAGCCCGTTTCTGGATAACTTCCGGTTATGCGACAAACCAGCGACAATCAAAAGCGGCCAGAGCTTTCAGCTGCACTCGCCGATGATCGAAGACAGGGCGGAGAAAGAAGCGGCGCAGAAAAATCAAAACCGACGCACCTTATGATTTGGGATGCGTTCAGGGCTTCGGTGGGGTTGAGGAACTTCCCAAACTCTGAAGCAAAGTGACAGCAACCAGCGGAAGCTGCTCGTCGCCTCGACGTTCACCGACGCCTGCTTTATGAATAGTCCATCGTCATGTAACGCCGCGAAATGCTTTTCTGCAGAGCTCTCGGAACTTATCGCCTGCGGGGTTCCACCTCTTGACATCTCGATGGGGGACCTCGAACGGAAGGCCCCCACACGGGGCCGCGACGACCAGTTCCCCATTTGTTCCGGGTCTCCATACCACATGGGGACCTGATTTTCCTGAGACCTCTACCAATTCGTCGGTCATGAATGGTGGCTCGACCATTTGAAATTAGATGCATCCACTCCAGAGAGTCCACCCAGAGATTGATCCCGTGCGCCACCGAGAATCACAAGATCGTATTCTTCCGTCGGCGTCTTCTTAGTTGATTGGGCTGATGAGGCGTAGTCCATAGTTTTCCATGCGACTTTTCCTTTCGGAGCAGAAGGACGCTCAATCTCCAACCCGGCCAAAGGTCTTTTCGATGTGCTACTTCTCCGACATTGCGTGATCGGGCATCAATGGAGCAGCACCAAAATTGACGCTGAAGCGTTTGCACCACACCGAAACCGCGCGATATTTCGACAAGTCCACTTCGGGAGTAAGGGTATAGTTTTGGTCGCCGATATTCCCCTTGATGGTCCCTAGATCGATGAAACCCGCGCGCAGCACGCTGGCGCTGTCTTTTGCATCGTCGGCGGCAACCATGTAGACGTGCACATCAGGACCGTTTGAAGTGCTAAAACCTGTAAAGCGAAGAACACGACTGCCATCTCCGATCCGGTAGACGGTTGCTGTCCCTGCCGTCGGGTGCAAGATGCTATAGAACTGTCCGGAGACAAGAGGCTGCGGCGACGAGCTACCTGGCGCGGCTGGCATGGCTTCATCGACACGCCGATTAACCACAAGCCGTTCGGGCCGGAATGCATACCAAGCGAGAAAAGCCGCGACCGCGGCGACAGGAATCACAAGTTTCCACTTTTTCATTTTCGATCTCCTTTATTTCTTTAGCTTTTTCTCGATGCTGAATCCGAGTTTGTTAAGCACTCTTACGGCGCCGGTCTTCCCACCCTCGAAGTCACCAGAGCCAAGCTGTTGCCCTGTGGCGAACTCATAAGCCGCGCCCAAGACTGCCTTCGGCGGGTAACGGTGTTTATCCCAGACCAACTCATAGGTGGTGGTAGGGGCGAAACCATGCTCAGAGAAGAACTGTTCTGGGCCCAGCCGGTCGTACTCGTGTATCGCGCGCAACACGTCACGACGGGTCACGCGATCCCATGCCACCATGTTTTTCCTCCCATCATGGTCGGAGCGGGAATACGCTTTGCTCCTTTCGCGATGCAGCCTCAAGCAGAAAGGAATTGCTTGACGAGAACTACGGTGTCGTCAGGGTTCTCTTCCGGAAAGAAGTGTCCGCCCCTCATCGCGTGTCCATGCGCGCGTGGTGCCCATTGCCGCCAAATGCCCAGCGGGCCTCCGTCTTTCGCATAGAAAGTGTCAAGCGGACCACCCTCCGCCCATAGATGCAGCATGGGACATTCGATTCGCCTGGACGCTTCCTTATCCGCACGATCGTGTTCGACATCAATCGTTGCTGCAGCTCGATATTCTTCGCAGATTCCGTGAACGCGCGCCGGATCGCGATAAGTTGAGACGTATTCTTCGAGAATCTCTGGACCGAAAGAACCTTGCCCAAAGGGATTGTGGAAGGCGGCGTCGGGCGCACCGAGAAGATACTTTTCCGGTAGCGGCTCTTTCTGGGACAGCAAAATCCAGGGCCAGTAAGTCTGAGCGAAGCGCGCATCGGACCGGCTCCATGCTTCGAGGATGGGAATCACGTCGAATACAGCGAGTCGCTCCACGTTCTTCGGATGATCCAAGGCCATGCGGTAGCTGACGCGTCCTCCGCGGTCGTGGCCGATCAGCGTGAAGGTCGGAAATCCGAGTTTGTCCATCACGTCCACCAGTTCCTTTGCCATTGCGCGCTTTGAATAAGCAAAGTGGTCGTCGGTAGAAACGGGTACCCCGCTGCGACCGTAGGCGCGCAAGTCCACGCAAATCACAGTGTGGTTCTCGGCAAGCTTGGGCGCCAGGAATCGCCACATCAGGCTCGTCCGTGGGAAGCCGTGCGCCAGCAGAATGGCTGGTCCTTTTCCATAACGGCGCACGAAAATCGTGTTTCCTGAAACTTCGACTTGAGAAGTCTCGAAAGAATTTGGGCGAGCTGAACTTGCCTCAATTTGTGCTCGTGCCGGGTCGGTGAAAGAGTTCTCCAGCATTACACCGAAAGATGCGGCTGTGAGACCGCCAAGAAAAGTGCGACGCTCCATTGCTTGTCCTCCTAAATGCCCTGCGCGTTCGTTTCGGCAAGAACCTAGGACGACAGCGTTTCACGCGCCGCTTCCAGGATTATGTTGATCACAAGATTCGGCTGCGTGTACATCGGGCTGTGGTCCACATGATGCGAATGAACCTTGGCCCGCATACGATCGGCCATGAAATGCTGCGTCTTCGGATTGATCATGCGATCCTCTTCGGCGATCAGGAACCACGACGGTTTTGTTTTCCATGCCGGCGTCGGGGCCGCCTCTTGAATGCACTGAACCGCGATCGGCCGTTGCACGGCAGTCGCAATGCTTGTTTGTTCGGCAGAAGCCTTGTGGGCCACCGCTTGCCGAAACCCACCATCCGGAATCCATATAAAGCCGTGAGAATCGGGAGCCAACTTCGGCGATTCCGGAGGCTTGGGGTCACGATAGAAAACCTTGGCGACGGTCTCGCCCTCATCGGGCGCGAGCGCCGCGATATAGACCAGAGACTTGACTCGGTCTTCTCTCACAGCGGCGATCACCGCGCCAGAGTAGGCATGTCCCACCAGGACCACCGGGCCACTTGTCCGTTCCAGTGCCCAACTCAGAGCAGACGTGTCGTTGGTTAACGACGTGAGCGGGATCGGCGCGCAGATGACGTGCAGACCGTGCCGTTCCAGCGGCAGAATGACGTTGCGCCAACACGAGCCGTCGGCCCACGCTCCGTGCACCAAAATTATCGTTGAGTTCGGAGGGAATCCACTTGCCTTGGAAGCCTGCGAGTTCGCGGCAACCTGTGCGGTGTTTTGCGCTCGCGCAAATTTAACGAGAGAGCCATCGAGAGCAACACCTAGAGATGCAGATGTGAGCGCACCCAGAAATCTTCGACGTTCCATATATTCTCCTCGTGCCGATTACCTTCAGTGAGGAAATGAGCAAAAGGCATTTCATCGCTAAGCCGTTCGCTCTGCTTTCAGGCGGCCGACGCCATTCGCGGCGAAGAAGTCCTTCATCGCGGCGGCAATTTCGACGACGTGTGTCTCAATTGCAAAATGCCCCGTATCGAGGAATTGGACCCGTGCGGTCGGCAGGTCCTTTCGAAAAGCCTCTGCTCCCGCAGGAATGAAGAAAGGATCGTTCTTGCCCCAGATCGCAAGCAAAGGCGGTTTGGATTTACGAAAGTATTCCTGGAATTTCGGATAGAGCTTTATGTTCGAGGCATAATCCAGAAACAAGTCGAGCTGAATTTCCTTGTTCCCCGGCCGTTCGAGCAGAGCCGTGTCCAATGTGTAGGACTCAGGCGGAACATTTTCCGGATTTGCCACGCCCTGCGTGTACTGCCAGCGCGTTCCACCCGCTGTCAAAATACTTTGGCGGAGTATGGCCCGATTTTCTGCCGTCGGTTCAGCCCAGTACTTTCGAATCGGGGCCCAAGCTTCACCCAGGCCTTCTTCGTAAGCGTTACCGTTCTGCGAAACAATGGCTGTGACCCGGTCAGGGTGCGTCATCGCCAAACGGAAACCGGTGGGCGCACCATAATCGAATACGTAGATTGCGTAGCGGTCGATCTTGAGTGCCTGCATGAAAGCGTCGATTGTGAAAGCCAATTGATCAAAGGAGTACGGATAGTTTCGTTCAGGCGGCACGTCGGTGAATCCGAAACCTGGAAGATCTGGCGCAATCACGCAGTAATCATTGGCCAGGCGCGGAATAAGTTCACGGAACATGAAAGATGAGGTTGGGAATCCATGGAGCAAGAGAACGACCGGTGCGTTTTCTTCGCCGGCTGTGCGATAAAACAGCTTCACGCCATCGGCTTCGACCCGGTGGATGGAGGTAAGAGGCATGCTGCATGGGGCATCGTGCTGACTCTGCATTGGGCGCTTTGCTGTTCGTGACGTCGCATCACTCATAAGGTCCTCGCTTCAATTGCTTGGTCTTAGCGCAGCTGAGATACCAAAGAGGCAAAGCTCATTCGAAGACAGGACATTCAATACAATGTGATTCTGGCAGTTGAAGTTTGCATCAAGGGTGTAGACGAATCTCGAATTGTGGGTGACGAATCTGTGGCGGAATTCCGCCGCTGACGGGTTTCCGTCAGATCCACTGACGCTGGTGATGGCCTGCTACATGGGGCAGTCAGTCGCTGGCTAGGCCGATGTTGCGTTTCTCGAGGCTCGGGCTAGCTCGATGGATGCGAAGCTTCTTCATCCTGTAAACCAATGAAGTTCGCTTCATCCCCAGGCGCGCAGCCGCGCCACTCTGTCCCCCGATCACCCAGTTGCTCGCTTCCAGCGCACGAAGGATATGATCCCGCTCTACCTCCGCGAGACCATTCATAGGGGCGTTCGGTTCCTTGTAAGGCTGGAATGGCTCCAGTTCGAAAATTGGCGCGCGTAGTGTCGATTGTGGAGAGAGAATCACGGCGCGTTCAATAAAGTTCTGCAATTCGCGGATGTTTCCCGGCCATTGGTAGCGAACCAACGCATCCATGGTATCTGGAGGGATTAGGTCAATTCGTTTGTTCATGCGTTGAGCGTAGAGTGCCGTGAAATGCCGGACTAATGTCGGAATGTCCTCTGTACGTTGTCGTAAGGCCGGGACCTGGATCGGGAATACTTTCAGACGATAGTAGAGGTCCTCGCGAAATGTCCCTTGTTTTACCATCGCGGGTAAATCCCGATGGGTGGCCGCGATCATGCGGACGTCAACCTTATGCGTGCGGTTGCTGCCGAGCCTCTCAAATTCCTGCTCCTGTAAAACGCGTAGCAGTTTCGCCTGAAGTTCCAGAGGTATGTCGCCGACTTCGTCAAGAAAAAGCGTACCTTTGTCGGCGAGTTCGAACCGCCCCGTTTTTTGGGCGATGGCGCCGGTAAATGCTCCTCTTTCGTGGCCGAACAGTTCGCTCTCAAGAAGTCCAAGCGGGATTGCGGCGCAATTCAGTTTCACGAATGCCTTTTCGCTGCGATTGCCTAGCTTATGTATCGCACGGGCAACGAGTTCTTTGCCGGTTCCCGTCTCTCCCAGGATCAGCACGCTTGAATCCGTAGGCGCCACTACAGACACCAGGCTCAGCACGGTCTTCAATGCCTGGCTCTCTCCGACGATTTCTCCTAACTCGGCGCGAATCTCTTCTTCGAGATAGAGTCTTTGTTTCGTCTCCTGGTCCCGGTCCTTGGTCACTGTCTCATAGTCCAATGCATTCTCCACGGCGATGGCTACTTGGCGGGACAGCTGTTCGAGAAACTCGACGTCTTCCATGTCGAACCCGCTTTCCGATCGCTTTCGGGCGTTCAACACGCCCACTACCCCGTTTCTGCCGATCAGTGGAAGATCGCAACCCGACTTCAAGCCTTCCGCGACGATTCGTTCGTAGAAAAGCCGGCCCAGGTCATTGCCGAAACTCTGGGGATCGTCGCGTACCTGTTCTAAACTGTCAAAGTGCTGAATCTTCCCGGTGCGAAACGCTTTGCCCCCCATCGAACCGCGGATCGGCATGATCGTTCCGTCGCAGATGGATCCTCGCGAATCCGGGTTATAGAGGGTCGTTACACGCAAGTCCCCGCTATTAGCATCCGGTAGGAGCAAGGCACAAAAATCGCAGCGCGTGACGCTCAGCAGATTGGTCGAAAGCACTTCCACAAGACGGCGAAGGTCGAGCTTGGATATCATGCTATTCGTAATTTCGAGAAGCAATCGAAGCCTGTCGCGTTCACGCCGCAACGCTTCTTCATTCATGTGGCGCTCAATGGCGATTCCGGTGATGTGGCTGGCGTTCTCGATTAACTCGAGCTCGGTGGCGCTTGGGCTGCGTGGTTCACGATAATTGATAGAAAAAGTCCCGAGGGCTTTGCCTTCGCTTGTGAACAGCGGGCGAGACCAAACGGAACGAATTCCATAAGGCAACAGGCGCTCACGATAATCGTCCCAGATGGGGTCGGTCAGGATGTCGGTCACATACACCGGCTCCTTCCGATAAACCGCTGTGCCGCAGGATGCCCCTTTCGGACAAACAGCCATAGTCCCTACACGCGCGCTGAACCCAGGAATACTGGGCGCAGCGGCACAATGGAGTTCCTTTCCGTCTTCGTCGGGAAGCCAGATCGTGCAACACATGCCTTCTGCTTGCGCTTCAACCAACTGAGCGATGTTCGTTAGAACTTCGGACAGCGGAGATCCAGCAAAAATCAATTTCTCAAGATTAAGCACAGACTCGGTCGAAAACAGCCCCGACTTGTGTTCCGGCGGTCTCTCCCGCAATGGGACTTTCGCGGGAAACTGGATTGCTCTCTCCATGAATTGTCCTTCCCGGCCTATTAGATTCGCTTAGTCGAGTTCTGGTACCCCACACGACGGGAAAAGGGACGGCGACAGCGAGAAGCTCGACGATCTTCTGCCATTTCTGCGGCAAGTTGAAGTAGCGTCTACCGCAGGCCGATTTCATGGCGCCGACCGCGCTAGACACTACTTTAAGCCGGAACGGGGCGAAACTGCCAGCCTTTGGAGGAGCGAGCGAGTGGTTGGAGGCCTTTTTGCACTTCAGTTTTCAGGCCAGACGAGTTTCGAGATCGCTTGTGATCGAAACGCGAATGAGGTAACTGACCTTGTTGAGGAGTCTGCACCTGGCCGAAGTGACCTACCACAGCTGCCTGCCAATGCGGCGTGAATCCAGCGCTACGCAGCACCTATTGGACTCCGATCTCCCCGAAGCTCGTTTCTGGATAGTTCCCGAGTTTGCGAGCATTCTCGTCCACTCAATGAAAAATCGCGATGTTACGCCGACCATCCGAAATATCTATTCGCGATGATCACCTTGGAAGGACTGGTGTGATGAAGAATCCCGCCAACAAAGGCATCCAACCGGCATGCTACACTTCTCCGCTCGATATCGCGTGAGGTCAAAATGAAGCGCATCGCGCTCGCACTGCTTCTGCTCAGCTCTGTTTGCCTTTTCTCAGAGGTTGTGCCGGAAAAGCCCAATCCAAAGGTTCGCGCTATCACTGCCTTTGTTCGGCTTGACCGTAGGAACTTTTTGCAGCAGATCGAAGACACGTTAGTCATCCTTCGTCGGGCGGAATCAGAATTCAAATCGAAGGGATACGAAGTCCAAACCGTTCGCATTACGACTCAACCTCTCGCCGAGCTTGTTTCGGGGCTATCGGAAGAACAGGCGCTCGCCTTTCTCAAGAATTTGGATGACCTTTCCGTAAAAGAGAATTTCAGCGCGAACATTGGTCCCGCCGCGCTGCACGATTCCGATGATCCATCGACGATGCACCTTCTTGAGCGCGTGCTCTCGACCGTACCCCACCTTAACGCCAGCGCTATCGTTGCTGACGAGGGAGGCATCCATTGGAACTCGATTCGCCGCTCCGCTGAGCTGGTTAAGTACGTCGCAGAAAATAGCCCGCGTGGTCAGGGCAATTTCAATTTCGCCATCACTGCAATGCTCAAGCCTTACACTCCCTTTTATCCGGGCTCCTACCACAACAGCAACGGACATCAATTTGCAGTTGGCTTCGAAACGGCTAACCTAGTTCGGGATGTGTTCGCAAAAGACAAGGGCAACGTCGAAGCTGCCATCTCTGATCTTACGACTGCCTTGAGTGTGCACGCCAAAGTAGCCGATTCGGTGGGAAACACAGTCGCAGCGGCCACAGGCTGGACGTATCTTGGTCTGGATCCCACGGCTACTGCGCTTGGCGATGTGTCGATCGCAGCCGCGATCGAAGCGTTTATCGGAGCCCGCTTCGGCTCCAGCGGGACCTTGACTGCTGCCAGAATTATCACAACCGCAGAGAAGGCGGTTGCCGTCCGTCAGGTGGGATACTCCGGGCTCATGCTACCCGTTCTGGAAGACAAACTCCTCGCCCAGCGATGGGCCGAGTCTACCTACGACGTAGACTCTCTTCTCGCGTATTCATCCGTTTGCGCGACTGGCTTAGACACGGTTCCACTGCCGGGCGATATCTCGGTCGAGCAAATCGAACGCATTTTCTCCGATATTGCCTCACTTGCATTTAAATGGAACAAGCCTTTGGCTGGGCGGATTCTACCCGTGAAAGGGAAAAAGGCTGGAGATAAAACCGACTTTCAAGATCCTTATCTGTTCAATACGGTGTTGCGCCCCCTGCCCTAACAGGGCGGAGTGCCAGACGGCAGCGCAGTCTCATGATAACTGTTGGAACAGGTGATTGCGCGCATTGAAAACTAGGATGCCAACCAATTTGGAAGCTATTGGAGCCAGAAGTCGGCTTGGAGGCAATCACAGTTGATCTGCTCGAAGCCCGTTTCCGAAGCGCCGACAATTCGGGAGTCGACTCTACTGTGATTCGCGCTTCCGCGGCTTGCCAATCGCGAGCAGGAAAATGGCACTCTTGTCCTTTGCGTGCGGTGAAAAGAAGCTGACCACATCATCGTCGAAGAAGGTTAGCCCAGTCGCACCTAGGTGCTGGGCATATGCAGCCAGGTAGAGCTTGCCCCCAATGGCGCCCGCCTCGAGCTGGACGGCCCGGTATCCGCGGTTCCCATATCGCTCCAGAATGGGTTTCAAATCAGCGAGAAAGAAAATGTCCGCGCAGGCATCCGCCGGCAGTTCCTGCTCCAGCCCAAGGTGATGGGCTTCGGCGCGGAACTCTCCCTCTTTCAAAACCTCCAGGATGTTCTGATCACGCCGGAAGAAGTAAGCACCCGGCTGGAGCCCCTGCACCGAATGCACGATCAGGTAAAGATCGTTGAGTTGCTCGCCGGGAGACTCAAGGAAGTCAGCCTGAAGACCTCGCGTAGCGCAGTCGAGAATGGTAGAAAGTTGTGTCAGTGTGATGGATGCCGTCTTCTCGAACGCTCGGGTGGAACCGCGGCGCAAGATCACCTGCTCGATCGTGTCCTTCGGCTGTTCTTCTTCCGGCGGGGGTTGCAGTCGCACTCCCCCGCCCGCCGGACCGCAAGGCGGAACGACCGGTTGCTTCCCACGCCATTGAGCTACTTCCTGTACGGACGCAAGCGAAGACGCATCGTGCATCTCAAGCATGGAGGGATATTCGACCTCGCGCTGCGAGAGGGGGATCGTTTCCAAGCCGAGTGCATGAGCTTCACTGGGCATTGGGGGCGAACTGTCCGATCTGTGCCCGATCGGTACGAGGCACAAGGAAACCTCGTGCCGGGTATCGAGATCGAGTACGCGATTCACATCGGCGTCCACGAACCCGAGCACGATCTTGGCGGGCAATCCCGAAGCCGCAGAAACAGCCAGCATATTCGCCAACAGAGTGCCATTGTCCCAACCAAAATGGCGATAGGTGCGTGCCTGATACTTCCAGGCGTTCCGCCAGTATGTTCCGGTGCAAATGATGGTCACGGGCGCGCCAACCACTGCCGGTTCCAGCGCTGTCGCCTGAGCCAGGTTTCCGCGAAAATCACCTTTTCGCAGAAGCCGCAGCGACACATCTGCCGGATTGAAGTGGTAGACGCCGGCCTCCAGGCCCGCGAGATCGCCAGTCACGATATACAACTCGATCTCGTAGAGGGCTCCAGTACAGGCTGCGGCGCGAAAGTAGATTTCTCCGCCTAGAGATCTGCGCTGTTTGGTAATCCCCGCCGAGAAATAGAGGATGCGCGCCAGATCTTGGAGGTCAGGTACCGAATCGGCCCGCGAAGAGGACAACGCATCCGAGATCGCGGAGAGCGCGGCCACGCCCGTTTGTGACACATCTCGCGGTAGCGGAAGCCTCTCTAGCTTCGGATAGATTTTGAAGGGCTGGGGCCGATTTGCCCAGTCCAGGAAGTGAGGCGTGTTACGAATACTCCAGTAGGAGTGTTTCGTACTATCGTGATATTTCCAGGCCGCCAGGATGTCGTGGTTGTTCATCGGTTCCTACGTCAGACTAGCACCTGCAGTGTGCCAGGGGCGCAATGAGCCTGGTGACTGCGGATTGCGCATGGATGAAGGGCTAAACGGAAGTTATTCTGGGCCAGAAGTCGGCTTCGAGGAGATCTCGATTGATCTCCTCGAAGCGCGTTTGTGGACAACTTCCGAAAAATTGCCGAGAAGCCGGGAGTTGTCTCGCCGCCTCCACCGTTACCCTTATAAAGCAAGCGTTTTGGGATCGACATGCTCCTGCGAAGAGCCGTCTCTCGTTGACTAGCGGACGCCGCGTCTCTAAGATGAAGCGGCGATATCCAAGCGTCCTCTAATGATTGGCCGGACCATCTCGCACTACCGCATCCTCGAGAAACTCGGTGGTGGCGGCATGGGTGTGGTCTACAAGGCAGAAGACATAACCCTCCACCGATATGTGGCCCTGAAGTTTCTGCCCGATGAGCTTGTCAAAGACACCCCAGCCCTGGCGCGCTTCCAACGGGAGGCGCAGGCGGCTTCCGCTCTCAATCATCCCAATATCTGCACTATTCATGAAATTGGGCAGCAAGATGGCCACCCCTTCCTGGTCATGGAGTTTCTCGACGGGATGACGCTGAAGCATCTCATCGCCGGCAAGCCCATCGACACTGATGTTCTGCTTGGTTTGGCGATTGAGATCGCCGATGCGCTCGACGCGGCCCATGCGGAGGGGATCGTCCACCGCGACATCAAGCCCGCGAACATTTTCGTCACCAAGCGCGGCCACGCCAAGATTCTCGACTTTGGATTGGCGAAAGTGACGCCAGGGACCGGCAGGCTGCTAGAGACGCCAGGAGCGACGGCCCAGGAAACAGCGATGACCGAGGCGCACCTGACCAGTCCCGGTTCCACGCTGGGTACTATCGCTTACATGTCGCCGGAGCAAGTGCGGGCGAAAGAACTGGATGGCCGGAGCGATCTGTTCTCTTTCGGAGCGGTCCTGTACGAAATGGCTACAGGCACGCTTCCCTTCCGAGGAGAAAGCTCGGGAGTAATCTCTCGCGAAATTCTGGATCGCGATCCAGTTCCGGCAATACGGCTAAACCCCGATCTTCCCCCTAAGTTGGAAGACGTCATTAACAAGGCTCTGGAGAAAGATCGCGAGTTGCGTTACCAGCACGCGGCGGACATACGAGCCGACCTGAAGCGACTCAAGCGTGAAACAGATTCGCGGCACGCCGCACCTGCTAGTTCGGAGTCCGTGGCGGCCGCACTGGAGAGTGGTTCTCAGGTCGCGCAACAGACTTCGCCCGCGTCCGCCACGGATCTGCGCACAGATTCGCAACAACCCGCGTTCCCCACCGGATCGGCGAGTTCCGGTACCGCATTGCCGGCCGCAACGTCGATGCGCCAGTACGGAGTCGCTGCGCTGGCCGTCGTGTTCATTGCCTTGGCGGCTGGAATCTGGTATTGGCGCTCAAGGGCAGGCACGTCGCAAGTAGAATCCATTGCCGTAATTCCGTTCGACACCGTGGGCGGCAACCCCGATAGCGATCTAATCAGCGACGGCCTCACGGAATCGTTAATCGACAGCCTCGCCCACGTGCCCCACTTGAAAGTGAAATCGCGCAACTCCGTTTTCCGCTACAAGGGCAAAGAAGTTGACGTCCAGAAAGCCGGAAAGGAATTGACCGTCGATGCCTTACTCACGGGCAGGGTCGCGCAACGCGGGGACATGGTTCAGGTCAGCGCCGAACTCACCAGCGTGCAGGACAACACGGCAATCTGGGGCGAGCAATATGAGCGCAAGGCTTCCGACATCATCTCGTTACAGCAGCAAATTGCAGGCGACATCGCGGACAAGCTGCGCTCGAAATTGACCGGAGCGGAAAAGCAGCAGGTGACCAAGCAGGGCACTCAGAATCCAGAGGCTTATCAGCTCTACGTGAAAGGCCGCTACTACTGGACCAAGCGTACCAACGCCGACGTTAAGACAGCGATTTCCTATTTCAATCAAGCCATTGATAAAGACCCTGGCTATGCCCTCGCCTACGCCGGGCTGGCGGACGCTTACGGCGTGCTCACCAGTTATGGCGGCGACCCCAATGACTTCGTTCCCAAGTCGAATGCTGCGGCGAAAAAGGCCCTGGAACTCGATCCCACATTGGCGCAACCCCATGCGGACCTGGGCGCCAACGAAATGCAATACAACTGGGATTTTGCCGGCGGCGAGGCCGAGTTCCGAAAGGCCTTTGAATTCGATCCCAGCGACGCCACCGCCCATCAGTGGTTCTCCGAATGCCTCATGTGGATGGGTGGTAGAGCACAGGAGGCAATCGAGGAAGGCAATCGTGCCTATCAACTCGATCCGCTTTCGCCAATCATAAGTTCGCAACATGCTTACGCTTACACCTACGCCCGCCAATATGACCAAGCGATTAAGATCTTCAAGAAAGTTATTGCCGACAATCCAACCTTTGGCAGAGCCCACAGTGAGCTGGCATATGCGTATTGGGGCGCGCATAAGTACCCGGAAGCCATTCAGGAATGGAAGACCGGCTCCCAATTGGAAGGCGATAAGAATTCCATGGAATTCGCAACCGCTATGGACGCGGGCTTCCGCTCCGGGGGATGGCCGGGTGCGCTGCACAAGGGCATCGACATTTCATTGGCGCAGCGCAACTCTAACGCGGAGTACGCTTCTCCCTACGGCATCGCTCAGCTGTATTCCGATTTGGGCGATAAGGAACGCGCCTTCGAGTGGCTCAAAACCGCGTACCAGGAACACGACGAGAACATAATTAGCCTCCGGGCCGACTTTACCATGGATTCCCTGCGTTCCGATCCACGTTACGCTGAGCTGGTCCGCAAAATCGGCTTGCCGCAATAGGCTACAGTGGCTGTCCTTTTTCCCGTAACTCCGCTTTCGCATTCGTGATTGCAGAAATCGGGGTATATGGAGAAGGAAGCAATTTCCATTAACATTCGCAGACAATTCCGGTCGGATGACGGACAAACCGGAAGTTGTTCCGCGCCAGAAGTCGGCTTCGCGGAAATTACGATTGATCTCCCCGAAGCCCGTTTCTGGATAACTTCCTGTTTGCGGACAATACGCCCGGATCCTCGTCGCTCGCCCCTTCGAATCAGGTTGCGATCTCGGTACCGCGGAGAGAAGAGAGAGCAGGACATTCTCCTGCTCTCTCAACGGCGGCAACTTTCCCTCACTGCTCGGCCATCGGATACTGGCGCTTAAAGCTGACATCACTGTCGCAGCCCCATAAACCGGGCTCCGGATCGGCCGAAGCCCAGTTGTTGCTGAAACTGCTTGCGGGCATCGTCGCTCAGAATCCTCCGGCTGATCGCGGCTTGTGAAGTACTCTCACCGCTCGCAACACCGCGTGTCGGGGTCGCGAGATAGGTGTGAATTTCTCCCGTGCTTGTGAGACCCAAGCCAGTGATTTCCCCACGGGCATTGATGGAGCAACCAGTTAGCAAATACAAGGGAGAATCACCTGCAATCAGCGTGTTGAGGTCAGTCATCGCGCCATCCTCCCACAGAAACGCCCGCGGGTTGAATTTCGCGTCGAGGGACGCGCCAACCATCGAGCCGGCATCGTTAATGCTGATGCTGACGCTGGCAACGTCACCGGAGAGTGTGCCCAAATCCTGCATCCCAGTTTTCTTGGTCCAGAGAAAAGCGTGAAAAGTTTGTGTCGCCCGGCAGGTCCGAGTTGCCGACCACCTGGCCTTGGTTATTAATGTCATAGGCGATGTTTCCGCCAGCCTGTCCCGTTTTGCCGCCGAGATTGCCGAGGTCAGTCACTTTGCCTTTTTCCCAGAGCAAGGCATGAACCGGAACGAGGTTATAGAAGAAATTCGCGTTGAAAGTTGCACAAGTGCCCGATCCGCCGACAACGTCTCCATTGTCGTTGATCTGCTGGGCGACGCCATCGGGATCGCCCCCAAACGTAGGCAGTTTGTGAATCACTCCTTTTTCCCAGACGACGGGCTTAAAGTGCAAAACTTGGGGAGCTGGGCAGCCCGGGTCCGGTATCGAGTTCTCCGCAAATCCGGCCACTTCTCCCCGATCGCTGATCGCCATAGCCACACCGTTGTTGCCACCGAGTGTCGAGAGCTGAATCATTGCCCCGTCCTGCCACAGGAAAGGTAAACAAGTGAGGTGGGTACCGAATCCGCAAAAATCTTCACCGTTGGGATCGGGAGTGGAGGTTTCAGCTTCACCGGCGGACTGGAATCTTTCATTGTCGCCAAACGCGATGCTGTTCGGCCCCCCGAGTCCGAGCGCGCCGATGTCGACCCTCAGTTTTTCCAGCCAAAGGGTTGCGTGCTGATTGCCGTCCGGGAGGTTCGACGAGCCACTCACTAGACCATACCTGTTAATGGAGAATGGCTGGCTGAAATTGCCGCCAGACAACGTGCCGAGATCGGTCACCGTGTAATGGGTAGCTGGGAGTGGACGTTGCTGGGCGTCCTGGGCGGCAGCGGTCAGTGGAACCGCCAGTGCCGCCAGTAACCACGCCGAAAGGAACAGCAGAGATTGGGATTTCATGTTGCCTCCTAAAATTTTTGTCCGCGTTGTACGCGGTTGATCTTTGAGCTCATTTCGCTCTTATCTAAGTAGGCGCAATCCGCGGCGCGAAACTATCATCCGCAGATCTCTTTATCTTTGAAGGAGCGGCCTGGCAGGGTATGATTCCCCCGAGTGTAGGCATGGCGAACTTTGAGCCACCGGCGCACGAAGAGGCGCCAGCTCCCAATAACGCGGAAGTGAGCCGCTTGCTCCGAGCCTGGAGCGACGGAGATCGAGCCGCGCTCGACCGACTAACGCCCATCGTTTATGACGAACTCCGCCGCCTGGCAGGGCGGTACATGAGAGGCGAGCGCCCGGGCCACAGCCTGCAAACGACCGCCTTGGTGAACGAGGCCTACATGCGCCTGACCGATTACAAGAGCATGCAGTGGCAGAATCGCGCCCATTTTTTTGCGGTTTCCTCACAGCTGATGAGGCGCATTCTGGTTGACCATGCGCGGCGCCACAATCTGAAGCGCGGGGGCGGCGTGCAACACGTTCCTCTGGAAGAGACCGCCATGGTGGGCGGCGACCGGGCGGCGGACTTGGTCGCACTCGATGACGCGATGGATGCGCTGGCGCGTATTGATTTGCGCAAAGCACAAGTCGTCGAGATGCGTTTTTTTGGCGGGCTCAGCGTCGAGGAGACGGCGGAGGTGCTGAAGGTCTCGCCCGTCACCGTAATGCGCGACTGGAGTACCGCCAAGGCCTGGCTCTATCGTGAACTAACTGGCGAGGCGACCGATGGACCCTGATCGGTGGAAACAAATCGATCACTTACTTCAGGCAGCGTTGGAGCGTCCGCCTAAAGAGCGCGATGCGTTTCTGCGGAGTGCATGTGCGGGCGACGAAGTGCTGGAGTGCGAAGTACGCTCGCTGCTGAGGGCACAACATCAGGCGGGGAGCTTCCTGGAGAGTCCCGCCATAGAAGCGGCAGCATTGGCCATTGCGCAGGGGCAATGCAAGCAAACGGACGAGGATGAAGATTTTCCTGCTGGCCGTGTCGTGTCCCATTACCGCATTGTAGGAAAGCTCGGCAGCGGCGGGATGGGCGTTGTTTACAAGGCCGAAGACACTGAGCTTGGCCGCTTCGTAGCATTGAAATTTCTGCCCGAGAACCTGTCCCGCGATCCGCAAGCGTTGGAACGCTTCCGCCGAGAGGCGCGAGCGGCATCCGCACTTAATCACGCCAATATTTGCACCATCCATGAAATCGGTAAGGACGGTGAGCAATCCTTTATCGTCATGGAGTTCCTGGACGGTGTGACGCTGAAGCATCGCATCGTAGGGCGTCTCATGGAAACCGAGTTGATCTTGACGCTGGGCATCGAGATCGCCGACGCACTGGACGCCGCTCATGCCGCTGGCATTGTCCACCGCGACATCAAGACCACGAACATCCTTGTCACCAAGCGCGGACACGCGAAGGTCCTCGATTTCGGGCTGGCCAAACTTTCACTCAACGACGAAGGCACGGAACCGAACGGCTCGACGATGGCAAAATCTCTTACCAACCCGGGCACGGCCGTGGGGACGGTGGCCTACATGTCGCCGGAGCAAGTTCGCGGAAAGGAATTGGATTCCCGCTCCGACCTGTTCTCCTTCGGTGTGGTGCTCTACGAAGCGGCAACCGGAACATTGCCCTTCCCCGGAGAAACTACAGGAATGATTTTTGAATCCATCCTGAACCGGGCGCCTGTACCTCCCATGCGATTGAATCGGGGCCTGCCGCCCAAACTGGAAAGAATCATCGGTAAGTGTTTAGAGAAGGACCCGAATCTTCGCTACCAGCATGCCTCGGAAATCCGAGCCGACCTGCGGCGGATGAAACGAGACACGGATTCGGCTCCGACGGTGATAAGTGCAGAGAAAGGAGCTCGCAGCTGGCCTTGGAAAATGGAACGCAATTATTTTTCCCGTCGTGGCAGTAGTCGTGTTGTCAGGGGGCGCCTACTTCTATCTCCAGCCACACCCAAAGCTCACAGACAAGGACACCATCGTCCTGGCCGATTTCACAAACACGACGGGCGATCCCGTGTTTGACGGGACGCTGCGGCAAGGTCTCACCGTGCAGTTGGAACAGTCGCCTTTCCTCAGCCTCATTTCAGAGCAGCGCATGGTGCACACGCTGTCCCTGATGGGCCAGGCCTCCGATGCGCGGCTTACCCCAGAGCTCGCCCATGAAGTTTGCGAGCGCACCGCGAGCGCCGCTGTCCTCGACGGCTCGATTGCCAATCTCGGAAGCCAGTACGTACTGGGGCTGCGCGCAAAGAACTGTCGCACAGGGGACGTCCTCGATGAAGAGCAGGTAGAAGTGGCAAGGAAGGAAGACGTACTGAATGCTCTGACTCAAATTGCAAGTAAGTTCAGAACGCGAGTCGGAGAATCCTTGGTGACAGTTGAAAAACACGACACTCCGCTCGCCGAGGCTTCGACCCCGTCCCTGGAAGCCTTAAAGGCTTATAGCATGGGCTGGAAGGTTACCGCCTCCGCCGGTGGGGACGCCGCTATTCCTTTTTTTAAACATGCTATCGAGATCGATCCTAAATTTGCCATCGCATATGCATCGCTCGGGCTCATGTACGGTTCCAGTGGTGAAACCGAACTTGGTACGGAGAATACTAGAAAAGCCTACGAACTGCGGGACGGTGCCAGCGACAACGAGAAGTTCTTTATCACCGCTTATTACGATGGACGGGCGACAGGAAACCAGAAAAAAGCGCAGCAGACCTGCGAGGCGTGGGCACAAGCTTATCCTCGTGAGTGGACACCCCACTCCTTCTTAGCGGGCTTCATTTATCCTGTGCTCGGTGAACCTGAAAAGGCAGCCGAAGAGGCCCAAAAGGCGATTGAACTGGCTCCGGACTTTGGCGTTGGCTATGCCCTTCTTGGTTTCAACTCTCTTACCCTCGAACGCCTGGGAGCAGCCGAAGATGCGGTTCGCAGAGCCTCCGAGCGAAAAATTGAAATCCCTCTGTTAGCCCTCCTGCGATACGATGTCGCCTTTTTGAGAGGCGACATCGGGGGCATGCAGCGCGAACTGGCTGCGGCTCGGGGGAAATCGGGAGTCGAAGAATTAATTTCTGACCATCAAGCCTTTGCCCTGGCATACGCCGGTCACCTGCAAGAGGCCACGAAGATGTTACGGCGGGCAAGCGATTTGGCGCAGCAGACGGCTCATCGAGAGAAGGCGGCTGGATTTGAAACCCGAGCGGCGCTGTGGGAAGCCTTCTACGGAGACAAGCTCACCGCAAAGCCGGCGGCAATGGCAGCTTTTGCGCTGGCCAAGAACCGGGAGGTGCAGTATGGCGCGGCCCTCGCCCTGGCTATCGCGGGGGATTCTTCGCAGGCTCAAACCCTGACCAACGATCTGGAAAGCGGCTTCCCCGAAGATACGTCAGTTAAGTTCAATTACCTGCCGACCGTGCGTGCGTTTCTTGCCCTGAACCATGGCGATCCCGCAAAGGCGATCGAAATTCTCCAAGTTGCCGTTCCCTATGAACTGGGCCAGCCGCGCAGCAGTCAAGCGGATTTCTTCGGCGCTCTCTATCCCATCTATGCGCGTGGCCATGCGTATTTAGTTGCGCGCCAAGGCGCGGAGGCTGCCAGGGAATTTCAGAAAGTTCTGGATCACCCCGGGATAATGGTCGGGGATCCCATCGGCGTACTGGCTCATCTCCAACTGGGTCGAGCGTACGCCATGCAGGGCAACGCCACCAAAGCGAGAGCGGCCTATCGGGACTTCCTCACCCTCTGGAAAGACGCCGACCTCGACATTCCTGTTCTGAAGCAAGCCAAGGCAGAGTACGCGAAGTTGCAATAGCGGCTGCCAGGAGGAAACAGTCCTTCCACGCAGGCCACGGCCGTGGCGATTGGCGCAGATGGGAGTTTAATAAACCTTAGCCGAGGATTCTGGCTGGACAACGGACTACCCGAAAGGTATGCCACTGAACAAACTTTCAACGACGCTGGCCAGAAGTCGGCTTGGAGGAAATCGTCCGTGATCTCCTCCAAGCCCGTTTCTGGCCAACTTCCGGTTTGCCAACCACTTTCCAATAATCCCATCGTTCGACTGCTATCCCATTAATCTCAATTGACTAGCCTACGGCTCCCCCGTAGCATTACTGCCATTCCGGTATTCCTTTCGGCACCATGATCGACCAAACCGTCTCTCACTATCGCATTGTCGAGAAACTCGGTGACGGCGGCATGGGTGTCGTTTTCAAGGCCCACGACATTAAGCTCGGTCGGTTTGTCGCGCTCAAATTCCTACCCGATGATGTAGCCAAAGACCCGCAGGCACTAGCCCGCTTTCAACTGGAAGCCAAAGCCGCATCCGCGCTCAATCACCCAAACATCTGCACCATCCATGAGATTGATGAGCAGGAAGGCAAAGCGTTCATCGTGATGGAATATCTCGACGGTGTGACGCTCAAGCATCGCATCGGCAACCGTCCGCTGGACACGCACGTGATTCTCTCTTTGGCCATCGAGATCGCTGACGCCTTGGATGCGGCCAATAGCGAAGGGATCATCCACCGGGATATCAAGCCTGCCAATATTTTTGTCACCAAGCGCGGACACGCAAAGATTCTCGACTTCGGCTTGGCGAAAGTCATCCAAAACGGAGCGAGCGGTCACGATGCCGAGACCCTCGCCTCTGAAGCGCGGCACCTCACCAGCCCCGGGACCATGCTGGGCACGGTGGCCTATATGTCGCCGGAGCAGATCAGGGCTCAGGAACTGGACGCACGCACCGATCTGTTCTCGTTCGGCGCGGTGCTGTATGAAATGGCCAGCGGTAGGATGCCTTTTGAAGGATCAAGTTCAGGAGAGATTTGCGGAGCGATTCTGCACCAGGAGCCTTCATCTGAAATAGGCCAACAGATTTCCCCGGCTCTGCGTTCCATCATCCGAAAGGCGCTAGAGAAAGATCGTGACCTGCGGTATCAGAGTGCAGCCGAGATGCGCGCCGACTTGCAACGGCTAAAACGGGATACCGAGACGGGGCGGCTTGCAGCCGATTCGGACTATGCGGGGAAGGGCAGTCTCGCCCGTTCAGGACCAGCGTTAAAACTGGCGAGGATAGCCTATTTCGCAGTCGCCGCGATCGCTGTCGCGCTAATTGCAGGCGGCCTGTATTTCCGTTCGCACCGTCAAAACGCTCTCACCGACAAAGACACCGTCGTGCTCGCCGATTTCGCCAATAGCACGGGCGATGCCGTTTTCGATGGCACCTTACGGCAAGGGCTCGCGACGCAACTGGAGCAGTCGCCGTTTCTCAGCCTGGTTTCGGACGAGCGCATTGCACAAACACTGACACTGATGAACCAGCCGAAACAGGCGCGGCTGACGCCAGAACTGGCGCGCGACGTTTGCCAGCGCACGGCCAGCGCGGCCACTATTGAGGGATCTATCTCGAGTTTAGGCAGCCAGTATGTTCTGGGTCTGAAGGCTGTGAACTGCCGCACCGGCGACCTGCTCTCCGAAGAACAAGTGACGGCGAACGGCAAGGAACAGGTCCTCGACGCTCTCGGGACCGCATCAACGAAACTGCGAGCAAGATTGGGAGAATCGCTCGCCTCGGTGCAGAAATATGATGTCCCGCTAGACAGCGCGACCACTTCGTCACTCGAGGCGCTGCAGGCCTATACCCTCGGCAATCGGACCACCAACGTGACCAACGACTACGCGGCGGCTATCCCTCTTTATCAAAGGGCCATTTCGTTGGATCCAAATTTCGCGATGGCTTATTTGCGGCTGGGCCAGGCTTATCAGCCTCTGAGTGAACTTGCCCGCTGTGCCGAAAATACTCGCAAGGCTTACGAATTGCGCGGGCGGGCCAGCGAGAGCGAACGGCTTGCCATCTCCTCATTCTACGAGATGGTCGTCACGGGAAATCTTGAGGCTGCTCGCACCTCGTATCAGGCATGGGCGCAAAGCTATCCGCGTGACGACGAACCGCCGACCAATTTGTGGACTATTTATGCCTTGACTGGAAATTACGAGAAGGCCCATGCCGAGGGGTTGCAGGCTTGGAAGATCAACTCGAACAGCGGCAATAACTCCGTAAATCTCGCCTACAGTTATCAGTGGATCAACCAACTTGATCAAGCCAAGGCTACAGTACAAGACTCGCTCGCTCACAACGTCGATTCGCCTTGGTTTCCTCTGCTTCTTTACAATGTTGATTTTCTTCAAAACGACGCCGCCGGGATGGAACGGGAGGTCGTCGATGCCACCGGAAAACCGGGGATCGATGATCAAATTCTCTTCCTGGAATCTGAAACGGCCGCATATAACGGGGAGTTCGCCAAGAGCCGCGAACTGACACGCCGCGCCGCCGATTCTGCTGAAAGAACGAACGAAAACGAAACTGCGGCGGAATATCTGGGGCACTCCGCAGTGCGGGAAGCGCTGGTAGGCAATATGGATGCGGCGAAACAGGACGCCAAAACCTCCATCTTGCGATCCGATAGCAGGCAGGGTAATGCGTACTCGGCGATTGCGTTGGCGCTGGCAGGCGATTCCGCGCCGGCGGCACGGCTATCCGATGATCTCCGCAAAAACTTTCCCGCGGATACGATTGTGCAATATGACGACCTGCCAATGATTCGGGCCGCGACCGCGCTGCACAGTGGTGAGGCATCACGAGCGGTCGAAGCGTTAGCAGAAGCTGAGCCTTACGAGCTGGGACAGACGAACTACTCCTTCACCTTTGTCTTGTACCCGGTTTACTTACGAGGCCAAGCATACCTGGCGGCGAAGCAGGGCGCAGCCGCACAGGCCGAGTTTCAAAAAATTCTGGACCATTACAGCGTGGTTGGGAACCAGCCGATCGGCGCGCTCGCGCATCTCGGCCTCGCTCGCTCCTACACCTTGCAAGGTGACATTCCTAAAGCCCGCGCCGCTTACAGCGATTTCCTAAGCCTGTGGAAGAACGCCGATCCGGATGTTCCCCTTGTGAAACAAGCGAAGGTGGAATTCGCGAAGCTCAAATAGCGTTACGTACTCGTTTTGCACATTTCGATTGGCGTTTGCGCTGTTTGCGATTCGATGACGCACTACCGGAAGTTACGTCGAACACGGACTCCGGCGACGTTGTCCCGAAGTCGGCTTGTGGGCCATCACCCCCACGAGGTGTCTTCCAGCCCGAGATTGTCGTTCACTGCTTGGCTGAGTCTTTGCTTGCAGCCGAGATAACGTTCGGTAGTCTGAACCGATGCGTGGCCCAGGAGAAACTGAATTTGCTCAAGTTCTCCTCCCGCTAGATAGCATAACCGAGCGCATGTGCGACGCAAGTCGTGAGGAGCTAGATTTTTGATGTCAGCACGTTTGGCGGCCGCTCTTACCACGTGCCAGATCGCTTTGGGTGTGATTCCATCACCCCAGATCTTATCTAGCCGACTTACTCTACGGAAGATCGTCCCGTCGGCGATGGCAGCAGCCGCAGTCCACTCATCGACGGCGTGTTTTGCCCACAAGGGAACCGGAACGGTACGAATGTGCTTTCCCTTGCCAACCAGGTCTGCAATCACGCAATGCTCTTCGCGGATTTGAAAATCTCCCGTTCTGAGTCCCACCAGTTCCGCCCGTCGCAGGCCGCATCCAATCAGCAGCGCCAGAATCGCCCGGTCACGTTTGCCTCGGAGGCTGTCTGACGGTTTACCGAGTAAGGTTTTGGACTGATCGATCGTCAGCCAATTACCGATCCGAACGCCGAGACGCTTGGCCCCTTTGACACGACGGATTCCTGCCGCTAGGTCTGGGCTGAGAAGCCCAGTATCAGAGGCTTCGTAGGCGAGACACCTCACAGCAGCTAAGCGCACATTGATCGTGGAGGGCGCGAGGTTTTTCTGTTCGAGAAAGAACCGGTAGCGAAGGACAACAGTTCGGTTGAATGAAAGACGCGGTTCGGAGCAATACCACGCAATAAACTCGTCGATGGCATGGCCGTATGATTCTTGCGAGCTCGCTCCGCAAAGCGAGTGGAGAACCGCATTCTTCGACTGTTCTAAATCGGCTAGTCGAAGCATTGGTTTTGCCTTGGAGCGTTTCGATGTCTTCCGATGCGCCATACTGGCGGCCTCCTAGCCGCGCTCGTATGGTGGTTCAGTTGGAGGCTAATGTTCTCGAAGAGCGTTTTCTGGATAACTTCCGGGTTGCCGACCATTCACCCGATGACTCGCTAGGCCTTATTGCGCAAGACCGCACAACACTCTTGTTGAAGAAAATGGAATAACTCCTCCATATGTTCCTGGCGGGTGCGGAAGTTCACCGGATTGATGCGAAACCAGGTTTTGCCTTTGAGCTCGGTGGTTGATATCCAGAAACGGCCGCTTCGCTCCACTCGCTGCGCAACCTCTGCATGCAAGTCCTTCGATTCGGCGTCATTTAGCCCGGTGCCATTGAATCGGATGCAAATCGCAGACATCGGTGGGTTGCTGGCCGGCTCGAATTCCGGGTGTCTTTCGGCTAGAGCATACAGGTGTTTCGCCTGACGCACATTGTTGTCAACCCATTCGCCGATCTGGCGGGCTCCGTATCGCTTGAAGCTCATCCACACTTTCAGACTGCGGAAGCGCCGCGACTGCTCAAAGCCATGCACGTAATATTGATAGCGCTCATTAGACTGGTCGAGTTCGTCTGTCAAATAGGAAGGCTTGATGCCGAACGATGCGGTGAGCCGGTCCTGATCTTTCACGAGCACAGCTCCAGCATCAAGCGGAGCATAGAACCACTTGTGAGGATCAATGGTGATTGAATCGGCGAGCTCAAGCCCTCGATCTCGCATCGGCCACTCATGGGAGAGCAACATGCCACCGCCGTAAGCCGCATCTACATGCAGCCACATACCTTCGCGATCCGCTATCCGCCGTAACACGCGGATGTCATCAACCGCGCCGGTGTTTGTAGTTCCGAACACGCCCACAATGCACAGCGGTCGAATCCCATTCTTCTTATCTCGTGCGATCGCCTCCTCCAGCGCGTCGATCCGCACCTGAAAATTCGCATCCGTGGGCAGCGGGCGCAATGCATTTCGACCGAGGCCGATACAATCCACCGCTTTGTCAACCGAAACGTGCCGCTCTTCCGTGGCATACACCGCCCAGCTCTCACGGACTCCATCGTGCTGTGCCCGGTCGCCTGTTACAGCGTCGCGCCCCACTTTCAAGCCGATGAAATTGGCCATCATTCCGCCACTCGTGAGATTCCCTCCTCCTTTCGGGTCATAGCCGCTAAGATCCGTCAGCCAACGTACTACGCGTCGTTCCATCGCCACTGCCGATGGGCCGATTGAGTACGCTCCCACATTCTGATTGAGGGCGGAGCAGATGAAGTCTGCAATGATACCCACCGGATTGGGCGACGGAGTGATCAAGCCCATGTACCCTGGGTGCCCGACGTTGGTGCAGTAGGGGATCAGTTTGGTCTCGAGCTCATTCAAAACAACTTCCGCGGTACTCGGATCCTGCGGCAGCGGTTCAGCAAACAGCTCATTCGTTGTCAGCGGCGCCGTGTCAGGGAAAACGCGTTTTTCTTCGATATGGTCCAGATACTCAGCGAGGAAATCCACAACCCGATGTCCAACGTCACGAAACTCACTTGCGTCCATGAATTCTCTCCACTCTTCAGTCTACGTTGTCAGTTCGGGGGCTGTCGCTCCGGTTCTTGCCTTCAAATTATTCTCCGCTCGTGACTCCAGATTCACGGGCAACCCGGAAGTTATTCGGGCCATAAGTCCGCTTCGGGGACATCGTTCTTTGTTCTCCCCCAGGCGCGTTTCTGGCTAACTTCCGAATTGCCGACCAATCGTCCCCAACCCGGCTTCGTGGATTGACTTGTCGTAAGCTGGCAACCTAAGATTTTCGACTAATTTCGCCATTCTCCACGCTGATCGGTCAAACCATTTCGCACTACCGCATAGTGGAGAAGCTCGGCGGCGGAGGCATGGGCGTCGTGTACAAAGCTCACGATGCGCGCCTGGACCGTTTTGTTGCGCTCAAGTTCCTCCCAGAAGATGTCGCAAGTGACCCTCAGGCGCTCGAACGTTTTCGCCGCGAAGCGCGAGCTGCGTCAGCCCTCAGTCGCACAGCGAAGGCGCGTGAAACGTCGCCTTTTTAGCTAATCTCAATGGCTCTCAAGGGTTCGGTCAAACTCTGCATGAGCCGCGAAAAACCGGGGAGGTCCAAGGATTGAGGGCCGTCCGAGAGGGCGCGCTCGGGACAGGGATGCACCTCGACCATAAGCCCATCAGCACCGAGCGCGGCAGCTGCGCGGGACATGGGTGCAATGAGACTGGGACGTCCGGTTCCGTGTGACGGGTCGGCGATCACCGGCAGATGAGTCAGTTCCCGGGCTAGCGCGACTGACGCCAGGTCCAGCGTGTTTCGAGTTTCTGTCTCGAACGTCTTGATGCCGCGCTCGCACAGCACCACGTTCGGGTTCCCACCCGCTACCAGGTACTCAGCGGCCAGCAGCCACTCCTTGACGCTGGCCGACGGGCCACGCTTCAAAAGCACCGGTTTGTCCACTTTAGCCAGGCGACGCAGCAGCGCGAAATTTTGCATGTTGCGTGCTCCCACTTGCAGCAGGTCGGCATGTTCGCAGATCACGTCAACGTCCTCTGTGCTCATCACCTCAGTGACCACCGGCAGACCGGTTTCTTCGCGAGCTTCACTGAGCAACCGGAGGGCTTCCACGCCGAGACCCTGAAATTCGTACGGGGACGTGCGGGGCTTATAAGCGCCGCCGCGAAGCAATCGAGCTCCGCCAGCCTTCACGGCTCGAGCGGTCGAAAATAGCTGTTCGCGGGATTCGACCGAGCACGGGCCGGCAATCACCACAAAGCTTCCGTCTCCGATTCCCACGCCACCGACGTTCACGACGGTGCGATGCGGCTTTACCTGACGGCTTACAAGCTTGAAAGGCTGCGCAATAGGAACCACGCCATCCACACCCGGTGCAGCCGCCAGCGCCTCCAGTTCGTGCCGCCGTCCACCACTTCCGACCGCAGCCACAATGGTGCGCTCTTCTCCACGCGTGACGTGCGCTTGGTATCCCGCTTCCTTTACCCGGTCGATGACGTGTTGGATCTCTGCATCGGTGGCCCGCTCTCGCATGTTAATAATCATGAACTAGCTCTCCGCGACTCCCTTTTATTCTCTCCGCGAACTCTGTCCCTCGCGAAGTAGCACAGTTAAATCACACGTTCGAAGTCATACCCAGACTTCGTCAGCGCCGACGCCAACTCTCCGTAGTGGTCGGGACGTCTCGTTTCCATAGTAAGGTCAATCGCTGTGTCGCCCAGCCCCACGCCGTAATGAGCTCGCTCGTAGCTGGTCTCGACGATGTTGACGAGTTTCGTTGCAATCACTCCCGTGAGGCGATTGAGGGCACCGGGATGGTCGGGAAGGTGAATCCGCAAACGGACCAGCCTGCCGTCCTTGACCAAGCCCCGTTCGATGATTCGCGCTAATAGTGTGACATCAACGTTGCCGCCCGACACCAGGACTGCAGCCGTTTGACCATCGAGATCGATCTTGGCGTGAAGCAGCGCGGCAACACCCACTGCTCCCGCGCCCTCTGCGACCGTTTTTTCCCGCTCCAGCAGAAAAAGAATCGAGGCCGCGATTTCCTCTTCATCCACTAGCACCACATCGTCGACATATTTTTGCACCAGAGGCAGCGTCTTCTCGCCGGCCAAGCGTACCGCGATGCCATCCGCAATCGTCGAAGCGGCGGGAAGAAGTACGGGAACTTTTTCCCGAAGCGCGGCAGACATTGATGGAAGCAAAGAGGTTTGGACACCGATCAAACGAATACGCGGCCGCAATTCTTTTAGCGCAACCGCTACGCCAGCGATGAGACCACCGCCCCCGACCGGCACGATGGCGGCGTCAAGCTGCGGTAGTTGTTCGAGCAATTCCGGCCCCAGCGTACCCTGACCGGCAATTACGTGCTCGTCGTCGAAGGGATGAACGAAGGTTCGTTGCTCGTGACAACAGCGTGCTCGCGCCGCGGTATAGGCCTCATCGAAACTGGTACCGTGCAGCACGACTTGGGCGCCGTGCTTTCGAGTAGCTGACACCTTGGCCAGAGGAGTGGTAAGCGGCATCCAGATCTGAGCCTTCACTCCAATCCGGCCGGCATGGTACGCCACTGCTTGAGCGTGGTTGCCGGCGGAGGCAGTCACGAGGCCTCGACCCCGCTGTTCAGCGGTCAGCGTCAGAAGTTTGTTCAGCGCTCCGCGTTCTTTGAACGAACCCGTCCTCTGCAGGTTTTCGAGTTTGAGAAAGACTGGGCCACCCGCTACGCGAGACAGTTCATGCGACTGCGCTGCAGGTGAAATGCCGATAGTCGGGCGAATCCGGCAAAGCGCGTTCTGGATGTCGTTGAGCGTAACCATTTGTCATCAGTGAAGCTCGCCTATAGCGCTGGTTCATCCCGGCTCGGTCAAGCCGACTTGAGCGATCCCAGTGGGAACCGGGTGCAGCCACGTGCTGTACGCCGGCTCGCGGCCGTAGACGATGGAAAAAAATTTCTCCTGAATCTTTTCCGTAATGGGCCCGCGGTTGCCACTGCCGATCGGCTGGTCGTCCACGGCGCGAATGGGCGTCACTTCGGCGGCGGTTCCAGTGAAGAAAGCTTCATCGGCCGAGGAAAGCTCCTCCAGGCGAAGATCACGGACTTCAACGGGAATACCAAGATCGCGCGTGATGGCGATCACGGCCTCTCGCGTCACTCCCATCAAGATCGAGTGGCGCTCGTCGTTTGTTAGCACGATACCGTCTTTTACGAGGAATAGATTCTCACCTGCCCCTTCGCTGAGATTTCCGTTGAGATCCAGCAACAGTGCCTCATCGAAGCCTTCGCTTACGGCTTCGCGCAACGCCAGAATCGAGTTGATGTACTGGCCGCAAGCTTTCGCAGTCGTGGGCATCATCGTGGAGTGAAACTTGGTCCAGCGTGACACGCCGATATGCACACCCCTCTTCAACGCTGCTTCTCCGTGCATCGTGTTCCATGGCCAAACCAGGATGCCGACGTGCACAGGGCATCGATCAGGCAGCAGGCCAAGGCTCTTGCTGCCGTAATAACAAATTGGCCGGATATAGCAACTCTGCAAGCCATTCACCCGAATGAGAGCGCACATTGCCTCCATAAGCTTCTCCGCGGAATACGGGATTCGGAGACCGTACACTTCCGCCGAGGCGCAAAAGCGCTTTAGGTGCGCGTCCGCCCGGAAAATCGCCGGACCATCCTCGGCGTCGTAGCAACGCATCCCCTCAAACACTCCGGTTCCGTAGTGAAGAGCATGAGATGAGACATGGACTGTAGCATCGTTCCAGGCCACGATCTCCCCATCCATCCACACCCATTGCGTCTGCTTGAACATAGTTTCCTCAATGTAGGCGCGGGCGTCCACGCCCGTGCGGGCGCCAATGAAAAATTCTCAATTGCCTAGACACCCCACAAACTCTGATCAGGATCGTAATGAAGCGTGCGGTCAGCTCCACTGAGCCAGTCCTCGCGAGCGGGGCTGCACACGTCGATGGCCACCACGTCCTCCAGCACCTCGGACGAATGCTCCACGCCGGCCGTAATGGTCAGCATCTGATTAGGCCGCAACATAACGTCGCCAGTCGTGAAATGAAACTGCCAACACCCTTTCAGCAGAATGATGACCTCCTCATTCTCATGGCGGTGAGCTCGAGTGGACGATCCCTTGGCGACCTCGAGCCGAGCCACGCTCATTTTCTCTCCCTGCGCGACGGTGCGCCGGTACAGTTCGGTCACCGCCTCCGGTTGCATCGAGTTCCAGTCATAGACATGCATAGGTTCGACCTCTTTACCTTTCGGATCAGTCAGTGCCGCTGGCTACAAACTCGGCTGCTGGCTGCGCCGCCTTCTCCGGTGTTTCTTCCGCTGTGATCCGCACCGGATCCAGGAAAGACATGTGCTCGCGCAACTCAGCTCCGACTTGCTCGATGGGATGAGTTTGCTCGCGCTTGCGAGTGTCGTTGAACCACGGCCGCCCAGCTTCGTTTTCCGCAATCCACCTGCGAGCGTATTCGCCGCGCTGAATTTCGCCCAGCATGCGGCGCATAGTTTTCCGCGTCTCCTCGGTGATCAACTGCGGCCCGCCAGTGTAATCTCCGTGCTCGGCTGTATCGCTGATGGAGTACCGCATGTAATTCAGGCCGCCACGGTACATCAGGTCCACAATCAGCTTCAGCTCGTGCATGCACTCGAAGTAAGCGATCTCGGGCTGGTATCCAGCTTCGACCAGGGTTTCGAAACCAGCTTTAACGAGCGCGCTGACGCCGCCGCAAAGAACGGCCTGCTCGCCGAACAGGTCGGTTTCGGTTTCTTCGCCGAAGGTGGTCTCGATGACGCCGGCACGCGTGCTTCCCAGCGCTCTTGCGTAGGAAAGAGCCAAGGCCTTCGCCGATCCGCTTGCGTCCTGATATACGGCGAGCAACGCGGGGGTTCCACCGCCGTCGACAAACACCTCGCGGACACGATGGCCGGGCGACTTCGGGGCAATCATGATCACATCCACGTCGGCAGGTGGTTGGATGGTTGCGAAATGGATGTTAAAACCGTGTGCGAAGAACAGAGTCTTCTTCGCTATAAGATGAGGCGCAACCGCGTCGCGGTACAGCCCCGGCTGGGTTGTGTCGGGCGCCAGGAGTACGATGACATCCGCCCAAACCGAGGCTTCGGCGGGGGAAACCACGCGCAGGCCCTCCGCTTCAGCGCGAGCCCGTGATTTGCTGGTCGGGTGCAGCGCCACCACGACTTCGACTCCGCTGTCGCGAAGATTCAATGCGTGTGCATGACCCTGTGAACCGTAGCCGATCACTGCGACTTTTTTGCCACGAATGAGGCTCAGGTCAGCATCTTTGTCGTAATACATTTTTGCCATTTGTATTCTCCTTTTTTGTGTTGGATCGGATGGGCACAGCGTGGCTGGCTCACTCGACCGGTTATTGACAGCAGCGGCCGTCTTCATCAGACGGGCTATGATCCGCATTTCCCGAGCCAAGAAGGGATTGATCCAGCACCTTCAGAAGCCGCGCCACTAGCCGCTCACGGCCTCCAATCATGTGTAGTCCGCTCTCGCGCTGATGTTCTTCCAGGGTTTTCTCTAACTTCTGTTTCAGGTTTTCCATACTTACCTCCACAAATGAATTACTAAACCGAATAACTTACGGATTCGTCCTCCAACGAATCGTCTTGCCCAGGTACCCCTGTAGAGGCCTCGGGCCGGGGACCGCGAGTCATCGCGACGCGTCCAGTCCGCGCCATCTCAAGAATGCCGAAGCCACGCAATATCTCGACCAAGCCGTCGATCTTGTCCTCTGTGCCGGTCGTCTCGATCACCAGAGACTCGCTGTTGACGTCCACGATGCGGGCGCGAAACACGTGTGCCAACTGCATGATTTCAGCGCGCGTTTCCGGAGTCGCAGCCACTTTGATCATGGCCAGATCACGAAATACCGACGGAGTCGATGTCACGTTTTCGACTCGCTGCACGTGCACCAGCTTATACAAATTGGCTTCGATCCGAAGAGCGCCAGCTTCGTCGGTATCGACCACGATGGTCATGCGCGAGACTCCCGGCTTTTCCGTATGCCCGACTGTGAGCGACTCGATATTGAAACCGCGCCGCCGAAAAAGCGATGCCACCCGGTTCAGAACTCCGGGCTTGTTCTCGACCTGCACCACTAGTGTCATCAGCATGTTTCCTCACAAGTCTTGCGCAGTTTCAACCAATGGACTGGGACGACGAATCATCGCGTGAAGGTCGGCACCCGCAGGCACCATGGGGAAGACAGAGTCCTCCTGCTCCACGCAAAAGTTAATCACGTAAGTGCCACGATGCTCGCGCGCCTCGCGAATCGCAGGCACAACCTCGGCGCGCTTCTGAACAGCCACGCCGTGCAAGTCGAAAGCCTCGGCAAGTTTCACAAAATCCGGACTGTACAGCGGCGTAGCTTTGTAGCGCCGTTCGTAAAAGAATTCCTGCCACTGCCGCACCATGCCGAGATAGCCGTTATTGATGATGGCAACTTTGACCTCCAACTTCTCCTGCGAGATCGTTGCCAGTTCTGCCATTGTCATCTGAAAGCCGCCATCCCCGGCCACGACCCAAACCTCCGCGTCGGGCCGCGCGAACTTGGCGCCGATGGCGGCGGGAAGAGCGAATCCCATCGTGCCCAACCCCCCAGACGTGATCAAAGTCCGCGGCTTGTCATGTTTGTAATACTGCGCCTCCCACATCTGGTGCTGGCCAACGTCCGTCACCACGACTGCATCCCCAACCGTCTCACGCCACAGATCATTCACGACGTGCGCGGCATAGAGATGGCCATCGTCGGGCAAGTTCTGGATGTCGCGCACCGCCGAGTCACCTTTCAGTTCCTGAATCCGTGACAACCAAGGCTCTCGGTTGCCCGCATCCAGCCGCGGCAGTAGTTCGCACAAAACTTCACGCAAATCTCCGATGAGTGCCACGTCAATCTTGACGTTCTTATTAACTTCAGCCTGATCGATTTCGACATGGATCTTTTTCGCCATGGGCGCATAGGTTTTGAGATTGCCGGTGACGCGATCGTCAAAGCGCATGCCGAGCGCGAGCAGTAGATCAGCCTCTTGAATTGCCGTGTTAACCCAGGCCTCGCCGTGCATTCCCATCATCCCAAGATTCAGCGGATGGGACGCGGGGAAAGAACCAATGCCAAGCAGCGTCATCGCCACTGGAATGTGGGCGCGTTCGGCAAGCGCACAAACTTCGCGCATCGCGTCCGAGAGGAGGATGCCGTGCCCCGCCAGGATCACGGGCCGCTTCGCACAGTTGATCAACTCGAGGGCGTCACCATATTGAGGTGCGGTCGAGCTCGCTGCTAGACAACGATTGCGGTGCCGCGGTTCAGCCGCATCCCAATCGAACTCGCAACTCGCCTGCTGGGCATCTTTGGTGACATCGATCAGCACCGGCCCCGGCCGCCCCGACTTCGCCAACCAGAAAGCCTCGCGCATCGCAGCCGCAAGATCTTCGGCCCGGGTGACGAGGTAGTTATGCTTGGTGATCGGCAACGTGATGCCAGTAATATCCGTCTCCTGAAAAGCGTCGTAACCGATCAGCTTGCTGCCCACTTGCCCGGTGATGCAAACGATGGGCGAAGAGTCCATCATCGCCGTGGCAATGCCGGTGACCAAGTTGGTCGCGCCGGGTCCAGATGTTGCAATGGCGACACCAACTCCGCCGCCCGCGCGTGCGTAACCGTCCGCCATGTGAGCCGCGCCCTGTTCGTGGCGCACCAGCACGTGGTGAATCTCCGGGTATTTACAAAGCGCATCGTAGGCTGGGAGAATCGCTCCGCCTGGATATCCGAAGATGTGCTTCACGCCTTCCCGCTTCAGGCATTCCCAGATAATCTCACCACCGGTTTTCTTCATAATCTCCTCGCGCAGTTCAAGGGTTCCACGACATTCTTCCTTTGTGAACCTTCGTGACCTCTGTGGTTCTAGCATTTGAACTTCATCAACCACCCTTCGGCTCCGCTCAGGGCAGCCTCGGGATACGAAGCTACACAAAGGAACTTCACACGTTCTCTTAATTCGTAACCGCACCCAGGGCCGCCGATGACACCTGCCGCGCGTATTTCGCCATCACACCGGTCCGGTAGCGTGCTTCCGGCTGGTGCCAAGACGTAAGCCGTTTCCGGATTTCACCGTCGGAAAGTTCCACGCGAAGTTCGCGCCGCCCAATGTCGAAGACGACGAGGTCGCCATCGCGAAGGGCGGCAATGGGACCACCGCAAGCTGCTTCCGGCGCGACATGACCTGCCATCAACCCATGCGTGGCCCCAGAAAAACGACCGTCGGTAAGCAACGCTACCGAGTCACCCAGACCCGCGCCCACCAGCGCGGCCGTGACGCCCAGCATCTCTCGCATGCCGGGTCCACCGCGCGGGCCTTCGTAACGGATAACCAACACATCGCCGGATCGAATTCGCCCCTCCTGTACCGCCGCGAACGCCGTTTCTTCACTATCGAAAACGCGCGCCGGTCCTCGATGATGAACGTGCTGGTGTCCTGCAACCTTGAGCACGCATCCCTCCGGAGCAAGATTGCCCTTCAAGATCACAAGGCCACCGGTCGGCTTAATGGGACGACTGAGCGGACGCACCACCTCCTGCGCCGCCACTTCGACCGCACCCTGCGCCTCTTCCGCAATGCTCTTGCCGCTGACAGTAAGCGCGTCCCCATGCAACAGCCCCGCCTCATGAAGCCGCTTCGCCACCAACGCGGTGCCGCCCGCGTGATACAAATCCGTAGCGACAAACCTTCCTCCAGGTTTGAGATCGGCGAGCAGCGGCACACGCTCCGAAACGCGATCAAAGTCGTCCAAAGAGAGGTCCACCCCGGCCTCGAACGCAACCGCCAGCAAATGCAACACCGCATTAGTTGATCCACCAGTTGCAGCCACACTGGCAATCGCGTTCTCAAAAGCATCGCGAGTGAGAATCTGCCGCGGACGCAGATCGCGCTTTAGCAACTCCATGACCTTCGCGCCCGCAGCTTGAGCAACTTCCGGCTTCCTCGCATCCAACGCCGGCACGCTAGCGCTGCCCATCAGCGAAAGCCCGAGAAACTCACAGACCATGGCCATGGTGTTAGCCGTAAACTGCCCGCCGCACGCCCCCGCTCCCGGACATGCGCTGTTCTCCATCGCCAACAAATCCGCATCACTCATCCGCTTCTGCGCATGGGCACCCACAGCTTCGAATACGTCTTGAATGGTGACATCCTTTCCGTGGAAGTTGCCGGGTGCAATTGAACCGCCGTAGAGCACGAGGCCCGGAAGATTCAACCGCGCAAGTGCCATGAGTGCTCCAGGGATAGTTTTGTCGCATCCCACCAGCGCCACCATGCCGTCAAACTGATTGCCCCGCGCCACCAACTCAATCGAATCCGCAATCACCTCGCGGCTGACCAGCGATGTACGCATGCCCTCGGTTCCCATCGTGATCCCGTCCGAGATGGAAACCGTGTTGAACTCCATCGGCGTGCCTCCAGCCGACCGAATGCCTTGCTTGACGGACGCCGCAAGCTCTCGCAGGTGATGGTTGCAAGGACCGATTTCAATCCACGTATTGGCCACCCCAATCAAAGGACGTCGCAGGTCTTCATCCGTGAATCCCACAGCTTTCAACATGGCGCGGGCGGGCGCGCGACTAGGCCCTTGCGTAAGTGCCGCGCTATTGAGTTTTCGTTCGCTCATTGACGCTCCATCTTTATCCATCCCTCGCCAAACAACCTGTCATTCCGAGGAGCGAAGCGACGAGGAATCTCGGTTTCCTCGGCCGCACTGAGAACCTGGATCCCTCGCGTTGCTCGGGATGACAAATCGTCGCAAAAAACTAAAGGCCATCATCTTTTCTGGATGATGGCCTTTAGTTTGAATCTCTTCTTGGCTACATCATCCGCTGGCTCCGGGTGTTACAGCTACACCCGTGATAATAATAATGACCAGCAGAATGAGCACCCGAAACAGCTCCGCCCGAAACCAGAAAACTGGTTTCCACGACGACAACAAGGCTTGGGCAGGACTTATCATTAATGTTCTTTGACCGCCAATATTCTTGGACTGCCAGTTAGGCAATTTTAGCTCCCATTACGATCGCATCTTTCTTGAGAACTGTCAACGACTTCAAAAGACAGTTGTAGATGCTCCAAGATAATGTTACCGCGCAGTGCTTCCAGCGCTGCACTAACCTTCCTCGTATCAGTGAAGGCTTTAGCCCGCTGAGGTAAGGCGTGACTGTCGTCGAGCGGTTAGTCAGTTTGGAGCGTGGTTAATATAAAAGTTTAAAAAAGTTTACGACGGGTCCAGTGTTCGGCAGAACTTCTGGATGACTTCGATCTGCTCTGGTAGTGCGCCAATAAATTCGAACCCGTGCAGAAAACCCATGCGGTGCCGCACTACGCATCGGATCACGAAGACTTGCGGAGCATCAGGAATGGAGAATTCCAGACTAACCAGTTCTCCCGCCTTCAATTCGCTGGTAATGACGGCGCCCAGTCCAGCTTCCGCAAGCTCGAAGCAGCGGCCATGTATTCGAACGTAACCGTCCTTCGCAAGTATCTTGACGATCACGGGAATTTCTGTTCGATAGCGGGCGTAACGTCGCGTCGACGACTTGTGCATACCTCGAATGCCTTGAAAAAGCCACAGCGAAAACTGTCCAGGGAACTGTCTTCAGTCCGTAAGCAGAATAACGGATTGCTCTCGCATGGGACAGTGACTTTGCAGACGACTGCTGCTGATTCTCTCTAAAAGTTCTCGCCGCGCAAAAGACTTGTCACAATTGGCAAAGTAACCGAAGGTTTTTCCCCCTGCGAAAACTCGATTTGACACTTGTATTTTTGCATCGCCAGGAGCACACTGTGCACACTGTTTTCTCAGAAGGGAGTGGGGATGAATATCCAGACGTTGCTCAAGCTTTGGTCGGACGATGAAGGACAGGACATTGCCGAATACGCTGTAATGTTGGCGGTGATTCTGGTATTGGTGGTGGGTACCATCCGCTTGATCGGAGGTAGTTCAAACAACGTATTTTCTTCGGTTGCCAGCTCGATCGGCCAATAGTCCTCTGCAGCCCAAACTCGATTCGCAGCGGAGCCAGACTGCCAAGGTCTGGCCATGTTTTTAGGGGACTGATTGCAGCCGTGGTTAACAGTTCCTGCTCCTACGTGCTACGTCGCCTGATTGCGTACCGGACGTCGGAAAAACGCCCGCCTCCCCGAAGTATCTCCCGGGGTAGCTGTCCTCTGGTATGATCTTTAAACGGGTTCTTCCGGGTGGGCGACTGGCTATCATGTTCATACCGCATGCCAATCTAAGTGACGAAGTGAATGCCAACATCGTCCGATCCGAAATCGAAGGCGGTGTCTCGCTTGGAGACCTGCCACCCTCCACAGTCTTGGAGATCCAGACTCAGCACCATCGTTACACCGCCGTCTTCCTCGGCGAAAGTCAGGCGTTGATTTCCGGCCATCCCGAATACTGCCCCAAGCCGGTGCTGGTAGCCATTGCTGGCTCAACTTGGGGAGGATCGATGCTGAAGCTGCGCTACATCGGCCGAGGCATGCACCTGGAATTTTGTCATCCTGAATATCGGACTCCCATTGTTACTTCCCGCATTCAGGAAGTCCGCGAAAGTGCGCAACGGCCCACGCATGCGGAGTCGACGCCCGCGCCGAGTATGCTAACCTGCGGAACTTTTGCAAAACCCTCGTGAAAAGTCTTCCCCGCGCAAGCTGATGGAGTACGGGCGTTTCGCCCGTCCAGCTCAAGGACCTTCTACGGATGCGGTTTGCGCGCCTGCGGATTGAACTTCGCCCAGCCGACGCTCGAGAAACCGGCGTTCGGCATCATTAGTGACCAGCGCCAGTGCGCGGTGATAGCTTTTTGCGGATTCGACCACCGAGCCAAGGCGGCGCAGCAGGTCCGCGCGGGCGGCGTGCAGCAGGTGATAGTTGGAAAGATCGTCGCTTGCTGCCAGTTGATCGATCAGGTCGAGGCCAGCTTCGGCGCCCTCGGCCATGGCCACGGCCACCGCGCGGTTCAGCGAAATGATGGGCGAGGGCTGAACGCGCTCCAGCAAATCGTAGAGGCGGACGATCTGAGGCCAGTCTGTTTCTTCAGCCCGCTCTGCCTGACAATGAACCGCCGCAATTGCCGCCTGCAACGCAAATGGGCCAGGTCTGCCGCCAAGGGCCTCGGTAACTAACGGCAAGGCCTCCGCAATCTGAGGGTGATCCCAGAGGCTTCGATCCTGCTCTCCGAGAATAATGATATCGCCGGCCTCGTCAACCCGCGCATCGCGCCGAGCGTCGTGCAGCAGCATGAGAGCAACCAGACCTGTAACCTCGGCAGGCGGCCGGGGCGTCATTAGCGACCTGACTAGGCGTCCCAGACGAATGGCTTCCGCGCAAAGATCGGTCCTCACCAGCGGCCCCACGCGAGTGGCCGCATAACCTTCGTTGAAGACAAGATAGATTACGGTCAACACCGCCTCGATCCGGGCAGACATGTCGGTGGTCTCGGGTACGCTATAAGGGATGCCGGCGTCCCGAATCTTGCGTTTGGCACGCACCAGTCGCTGAGCCATGGTTGCCGAGGGTACGAGAAATGAGCGCGCAATTTCATCGGTCTCGAGGCCGCACAGGGTGCGAAGGGTCAGCGCCACCTGCGCTTCCGGAGCGAGTGCAGGATGGCAACATGTGAAGATCAGGCGCAGCCGATCGTCGGGAATTTCGTTGCTATCGTAATCCGGAACTTCGATTGTCCGTACCAAACCGGAGTTGACGTACGAATCAAGTTTCTCTTCCAAGCTGGCATTACGCCGGATGCGGTCAATGGCCTTATGCCGCGCCGTCTGGATGATCCATGCGCGCGGGAAGTCTGGCACTCCAGACACTGGCCATTGATCCACGGCAGCGGCAAAGGCCTCCTGCGCAGATTCTTCGGCCAAGTCGAAGTCACCAATGAGGCCGATCAGGCTGGCGACAATTCGGCCCCAATCGGAGCGATAAAGTGCTTCGATGGCTTCGCTGGCTTGGACCGGCATGCATTGATTGTAATAATTTTCTTAATGGAGTGTCGATTTAGACCTCGGTCGTTCGATTTACTGATGAAGGCACAAATTCAGAGGCAAACGGAGAGACCTGTTTGATAATGGAGACCGGGCGTCACCGCCCGGTTGGACGGGCGCGACGACGCTGTCGATTTGGCCACGCACCGTTCGACTCACTAAGGGAGGCGCAGAAATGAAGTACATGTTGCTAATTTATGCCGACGAGCAGGCTTGGACCGATGCTGAGCGCCAGCAGTGTTACGGCGAGTCCACGCAGCTTGCCCATAAGCTCAAGGCCAATGGCCAGTTTGTGAGCACCTCGCCGCTGCAGCCGGTTTCGACTGCGACTAGTATTCAGGTGCGCAACGGAAAACGACTGGTAACTGATGGTCCGTTTGCGGAGACGCGCGAACAACTTGGCGGCTACTTCATGGTCGAAGCCAAAAATCTCGACGATGCAATCGACATTGCTGCACGAATTCCGGCCGCCCGCAAGGGCACGGTCGAGATCCGGCCAGTGGTAGAGATCCCGAATCTTCCGACCGACTAATTCGAGGACAGAACTATGCAACTGAATTCGTATGTTACTTTCAACGGTCGATGCGAGGAAGCGTTCAAATTCTACGAGACGTGCCTGGGCGGCAAAATCGTGATCATGTTGACGCACGCGGGCACGCCAGTTGACGGTCAGGTACCCCCGGAATGGCGCCAAAAATTATCCACGCCACGCTGGACGTGGCAGGCGATCTATTGCAGGGTTGTGACGCTCCACCCGGTCATTATCAAAAACCACAAGGCTTTTTTGTAAAAGTTGACGTCAAAGATACGGCAGAGGCAGAGCGAATATTTCATACTTTGGCAGAAAACGGAACGGTTCAGATGCCGCTCCAGGAGACATTTTGGGCTCTCCGTTTTGGTATGGTGGTTGATCGGTTCGGCATACCTTGGATGATTAACTGCGGGCAAAAGGTCTAGTCGTTCGTCTTGCGAAATGCCCGCAGGCAGATACGTGAAGCATACGAGGTCGAAGCTCGATTTCATCAATGCAAAAACACAGAAAAGATAAGGAGATAAAGACCATGGAAACAAAACCTACTCACGAACAAGCACAACTCCACCTGCAGGTCTTTGAAGAGCGCCGCGAGGCCCGGCTTCGGCAGGCTCGCGACTGGTTCTTCAAGAGCTACTTCGCCGACAACTGGAACGACGCGATGCGAGTCGCCGCGCCCGGGACAGAAGGAGGCACCAACTTCATGATGGTGGTCAGCTATTGGGAGCAGACCTGCGCTTTGCTGAATTATGGTTTGCTTCACGAGGATCTGTTCTTCGAAACTAGCGGTGAATTCTTCGGGGTCTGGGAGCGGATCAAGCCAACCATCGCGGAAGGGCGAGAACAGTGGGCCAATAAGCAGTTCCTCGCGCATATGGAGAAGGCCGCGCAACGCTTTGAGGTCTGGATGGAGAAGCGCTCGCCTGGTCACATCGCTAAAATGCGCGAGTTCATGAAGCAAATGCGTGGCCAGGTCGCGAAGGCGGCCTGAGAGACAGAGGCGAGAGTGAATCGTAATTGAGCCTGCGCCGATGTTTTTCACGGCGTAGGCTCGAATTTCGAATCCCGTAATTCAGGAGCGATCAATGAACAGGAAGACGGCTAAGACATTCGCACTGGCAGCCTTCGCCCTGGCCGTCGTGCTAGGCACGTGGCGGGCGCAAGCGCTGGATGCCAAAACACCGTATCCGAGTATGGCCCCGCTTGACCAATACCTGATGACGGATCGCAACGCCGAAATAGCTTTGGCCCGTAGCGCAGCTCCGGACTCTATTTCACGCGATGCGAAGATCCTGGTTCTCGGGCCGCATGGCTACGAGACAGCAGTCGAAGGCAAGAATGGCTTCGTGTGTGTGGTCGAACGAGCGTGGATGTCCCCGTCTGACCACCCTCAGTTTTGGAACCCAAAGCTGCGTGGGCCGATTTGCTTCAATCCAGCAGCCGTGCGATCCATCCTGCCGCTCACGATCAAACGGACAGAATGGGTGCTGGCCGGGCTTTCCAAAGCACAAATTATGGACAACCTGAAAGCCGCGCTTGATCGCAAAGAACTGCCCCCCTTCGAACCCGGAGCGATGAGCTTCATGATGTCGAAGCAGGCGTATCTTACCGATGACGACGGACATAACATGGCCCATCTGATGATTTACGCTCCACTCACACAGGGCGCCACTTGGGGTGCAGATCTGCCTGGCTCCCCGATTATGCTCGGTGGACAGTTTCAGGGCGCTCCCGAGCCGGTGACCGTGTTCCTGGTTCCGGTCGCAAAGTGGTCAGATGGAACGGCTGCACCCACGGATGCTTACTGACGTCCGGTCTCGGCAGCGCAAGCTCGGATTTGTAAACGGTGAAACATGCAAAAAATAATTCCATTCCTGTGGTTCGACAGCAATGCGGAAGAGGCAGCAAACTTTTATACTTCCGTTTTCAAAAATTCGAAAATTCTGAACATTGCCTGCTATGGAGAAGCGGGACCGGGGCCGAAAGGAGCCGTGATGACAGTAACTTTCCAGCTTGAAGGGCAACAGTTCATCGCTTTGAACGGCGGGCCGCATTACACTTTTTCTCCAGCCATATCGTTTTTCGTGAACTGCGAGACGCAAGCAGAAGTTGACGAGTTGTGGACGAAGCTCTCAGCCGGCGGAAAAGAAGTTCAGTGCGGATGGCTGCAAGACAAATTTGGCGTATCGTGGCAAATTATTCCCAAGGCCTTGATGGAACTTATGAGCGATAAACATCCGGCGAAGTCGCAGCGAGTCTTCAAAGCGATGTTGCAAATGACCAAGATCGACATTGAAGGTTTGAAGCGAGCTTATCGCGGTGAATGAATAATAATAATAAGGAGAAGCGAAGCATGAGCAAAGTGCGAGTCCTGGTTGGCACACACAAAGGCGCGTTCGTCCTGACATCGGATGGCAAGCGCGAAAAGTGGGACGTTAGCGGCCCGCATTTTGCGGGCTGGGAGATTTACCACTTGAAGGGATCGCCTGTTGATCCGAATCGCATTTACGCGTCGCAAACCAGTGGATGGTTTGGACAGGTCATTCAGCGTTCCGATGACGGAGGCAAGACATGGCATCAGCCGGGAACGCCGGCGGGACAAGCGCCCGAGCCGGGTCCGCCGAAGAGCGACAGCAACAAGTTTGTTTACGACGCCTCCGAAAGTGGCAAGCCGCTCACCACGCATCAGTGGTATGACGGGACGCAGCATCCCTGGGAATTCAAGCGGGTCTGGCACCTGGAGCCGTCGTTAATGGAGGCGGATACGGTGTACGCCGGAGTAGAAGACGCCGCGCTGTTTCGCTCGACCGATGGGGGGAAAAATTGGAAGGAACTCTCTGGGCTGCGCGGCCATGGAACCGGCCCGAAGTGGCAGCCTGGCGCCGGCGGCCTGTGTCTGCACACCATCATTCTGGATCCGAGCAATCCGCAGCGGATGTTCATCGCCATCTCAGCCGCGGGCGCGTTTCGTACCGATGACGGCGGCAAAACCTGGAAGCCGATCAATCGCGGATTGCGGTCGCAATATATCCCTGATCCAAATGCCGAAATTGGGCACTGTGTTCATCATGTGGCCATGCACCCGTCGAGGCCGGGCGTGCTGTTCATGCAAAAGCACTGGGACGTCATGCGCAGCGACAATGCCGGTGATTCGTGGCAAGAGATCAGCGGAAATCTGCCAACCGATTTTGGCTTTGTAATCGACGTTCATGCGCATGAGCCGGAGACGATTTACGTTGTCCCGATCAAGAGCGACTCGGAGCACTACGTACACGAGGGCAAGCTGCGCGTCTTCCGCAGCCGCAGCGGGGGAAATGAATGGGAGGCGTTGACCAAGGGTCTGCCGCAAAGCGATTGCTACGTCAATGTTCTGCGCGATGCCATGGCCGTCGACGCGCTCGACAAGTGCGGCATTTATTTCGGAACCACAGGCGGGCAAGTATACGCATCGGCCGATGCCGGAGACAGCTGGAATCCCATTGTTCGCGATCTTCCGGCGGTGCTGTCGGTCGAAGTCCAGACGCTGCCGTGAAGAGATCAAACCCGGTGAATTGAGGAAGGGTACAGATGTCGCCTGTGCCCTTCGCTAACACCTCTGGTAATGTGTACGTCCGAGAGCCGTCGTAGTGGCCGGTCGGCATACAGCACTTCTTGAAACCTCCGGGCGGAGCCGCCTGGACAGAGGTCATTCCTGCCCAGTTTCTCGAAGAGCTCTTTTTCACTGTGAACGACGCGGAAAGCCGCGCTTGACTTTCGTCTCGGACGGGAATCCCTTGCGACGTTTGCTGCTTGGTTCGAAGAAAAATTCGCTGTTCAAGGCAGTACCTCCTTCCAGATGGGTTGCCCGTCACATCCGAAGGGAAAGCCGTTTATTTATTCTAGCTCAAGCACGTGCCCCGGTTGCACGGAGCTTCTGCTTAAGGTGCTAAGTATGATCCGAGTCATGCTTCCGCAACATCTGCGAACCCTGGCGCATGTCGGCGCCGAGGTGTCGATCAAGATTGAGGGCCAGGCCTCGCTCCGCTCAGTCCTCGACGCACTCGAGGCTGAATACCCGATGCTGCGTGGGACGATTCGCGATCACGTCACGCTTCAGCGCCGACCGTTCTTGCGATTCTTTGCGTGCGAGGAGGATCTATCGCACGAGCCGCCGGACGCCCCGTTGCCTGCTGCGGTTGTGTCAGGTGCGGAACCCCTGATCATTATCGGCGCTATCGCTGGCGGCTAGGCCAGAATTAAGCTTGTCATCCCAGTTAATCCTGTCATCCCGAGCGAAGCGAGGGATCTCGGTTTTCGCCGGCCGTGACGATACCGCTGGTGCGTGCAAGAACCGAGATCCCTCGTGTTGCTCGGGATGACAACTCTAGTCGGGATGACAATTCGTAACGAAAAACTTTTCGCCTCCCTGGCAAGACGCAGCCAACGCGAGTACCCTATTCATTCGCTTATACAGTCACGAAGGAGGAATGCAAGTGAAGCGATGGATTGTGTCGGCGCTTCTCGCACTAGCAGTCACGTTACTCTCCGCCCAACAAGCCCCGAGCACGACCGATCCGTATAAGCCAACCTTGGACCGCCTGGAATCGCTGACCACACTGCCATTACCCGAGTGGCGATTTCATGCTGACGTGCCGCATCCCGAGGATCCGTCGTTCGATGACTCTGCTTGGGAAACAGTGCGAGTCGGAGACAAATGGTCGACCGGGCCTCGCGTGCTGCGCCGCTGGATCGAGATTCCCGAGAAGATCAACGGTTATGCGGTACAGGGCGCGCGCGCCAAGTTGGATCTCAGATTCGACTTCAACTGGAATAACAAAGGTCCAGTCACGATCGCAGTATTTTCAAACGGGTCGCTGGTGTCGCGCGGAGACGATGACATGCAGCAGCCGATTCCGCTGACGGAAAATGCGCAGCCGGGACAAAAGTTTCTGATTGCGGTGCGGATCGACGCGCCCGAGGTAGAAGCGCAGTTTCATCACGCACAGTTGACGATTGAACCTGCCGCGGGGCGGCCAGATCCGGCGATGCTGCGAATGGAAATCCTGGCAGCGCGGCCGATGATTGCGGCGTATGAGGACAGTCGTGCTGAACGCCAGCAGCAACTCGATGCCGCAGTCAAAGCTATCGATTTTTCGCCGCTCGATAAGAACGACCAAGCTGGCTTCGATGCGTCGTTGCGGCAAGCACAGAGCAAACTTCAACCGTTGAATCCGTGGCTGAAACAGTTCACCGTTCGCGCAGTTGGCAACTCGCACATAGATATGGCGTGGCTGTGGCCGTGGACGGAAACGGTCGAGGTGGTGCGCAATACATTTCAGAGCGTTCTGGACTTGATGCGTGAGTATCCGGATTTCAAGTTCACCATGTCTTCGGCGCGAACTTATGAATGGATGCAGGAAAAATATCCAGATATGTTCGAGCAGATCAAGCAGCGCGTGAAAGAAGGCCGCTGGGAGGTTATCGGCGGCATGTGGGTCGAACCTGATCTGAATATGCCGGACGGAGAGTCGCTAGTACGTCAGATTCTAGTCGGCAAAAGATATTTTCAAAAAAACTTTGGCGCCGACATCAAGATCGGCTGGAATCCGGATTCCTTTGGATACAACTGGCAGCTTCCGCAAATCTACAAGAAATCTGGCATCGATTATTTTGTGACCAGCAAGTTGCTGTGGGCGACGGACTACACAAAATTTCCCTACCGATTATTTTGGTGGCAAGCTCCCGATGGAAGCCGCCTGCTGACATATTTCCCGCATGAATACGCCAATCAATTCGACGCCGAGCAGATCACCAGGGATTTTTCGTTGTATGCTCCGTCGATTTACGGAAGCAAGTTCAACGATTCGCCGCAGATGCTCTACTTGTACGGAATCGGCGACCACGGCGGCGGACCGACCCGCACCATGCTTGACCAGGCAAATCGCCTGCGAGAGCCGAGCACAGTTTTCCCGAAAATTGACTTCAGCACCGCCAAAGATTTCTTCGCCGATCTGTACCAGGAACTTCCAAGTCTTAGAGTGCCCATTTGGAATGACGAACTTTATTTCGAATATCACCGCGGCGTGTACACTTCGCAGGCGGACACGAAACAGCGAATTCGTCGCGATGAGGAATTGATGCTCGATGCGGAGAAGTATGCCTCGCTGGCAGCTCTCTTTGGCCGGCCCTATGGGCAAGATCAATTCCAATTGGCTTGGAAGAATTTACTGTTTGATCATTTCCATGACGTGATGCCCGGCTCCGGAATCGCGGTGAACTACCTCGACGCCGAGCGAAATTTGGAAGATGTCGCGCGCTCGGCGAAAGAGATCATGGACGGGTCGCTCGACGAAATCCTGGCTCGCGTCAGCACCCAAAGCGCCGGCGTTCCAGTCGTGGTTCTCAATTCCCTTTCGTGGCCTCGAACGGAAGTGATTGAGACTGAGGTCCAGCTTCGCGGTCCAGCTAGGTCGGTTGAAGTGGTCGATGCCGCGGGCCACCGAATTGAGTCGCAATTGCTTGCGCTGGACGCAGCAACAAACCGGGCGCGCATCCTTCTTCTCGCGGATGCGCCGGCAGTGGGCTATAAGACCTATTTTGTACGTTCAGCAAAGGGCGTTTCTAATGTTGAAGAAGTACCGGCCAGCCCGCGAGCAGGAAGAAGAGTTATAGCCTCGGGAAATGCGATGGACAATGGATCGGTTCGCATCAAAGTCGATCCCGAAACCGGTTGCATCACCAGTCTTTTAGATTTGCGAAATCACACCGAAGCGCTTGCTCCTTCCGAAACCGATACCGGCGGACCCAAGACATCCGCTTGCGGAAATCTATTGCAGGCTTTTTACGACAAACCGCAAAAATGGGACGCATGGAATATCGACGCCGATTTCGAGAAACAACATTGGGATTTGGATAAAGCCGACGAGGTAAAGCTGGTTGAGAGCGGCCCACTACGCGCCGTGATTCGCGTAAAGAAGCATTTCCAGAATTCCACGTTCGTGCAAGACATCACCATGTACGCTGGCGTGCCGCGGGTCGATGTGAAGATGCAAGTAGAGTGGCACGAAAAACATATTTTGCTGAAAGTTGCTTTCCCTCTGAGCGCACACAGCGACAAGGCCACTTTTGAAATCCCCTACGGCTCGATAGAGCGTCCGACAACTCGCAACACTCCCGCCGAACAAGCCAAATTCGAAGTCCCGGCGCAGCGCTGGGCCGATCTTTCTGACGCCAACCACGGCTTCAGTCTGCTTAACGACAGCAAGTACGGATACGATGTGAGGGGCAATGTGCTGCGTCTCTCGTTGCTGCGCTCGCCGGAATGGCCCGACCCGCATGCCGACGAAGGCCATCACGAATTCACGTATTCTTTGTATCCGCATGGCGGGAACTGGCGAGACGCCCGGACCGTTCGTCGCGGCTACGAGCTGAATTACAAAATGATCGCTGTGCAACCCCACAAACATGAGGGAACGCTTCCGAGCGAATATTCTTTCGTGGGAGTTGAGCCGGACAACGTGGTCCTGACCGCGATCAAGAAATCCGAGGACGACGACTCGCTCGTGCTACGTTTTTATGAGTGGGCTGGGAAAGAAGTGGATGTGAAGCTACACGTTCCAGCAGGAGCGCAGTCGGCGTCAGAAACCGATCTGATGGAGAAATCGATTGCAGAGCTTGCTGTGCACAATGATTCTGTGACCGTGCACACGAAGCCGTATGAGATTAAAACGGTGAAAGTCCGATTTGCGCCGCGCGAGTCGACTGAGACCGCTCGATAGTGCTGCGGAAAAAGTCGTATCGCGAACCGGGCGCGCCCGAACAATTGCTGAAAAACTGGTGATTCGTATCGGGGCACGCCTTTTAGGCGAGCCGCGAGTGAAGTTTTTTCAACGGCGCGTGAAAGGCGCTGCTGGATCTGCGGCGGTTCGGCGTCGCTGAAGCGACGCCCTGATACGAATCAACACGCTTTGTCATCCTGAGCGAAGCGAAGGATCCATGCACTTTGTTTGTACCAGCGAGTACATAGATCCTTCGCTTTGCTCAGGATGACAGCGTAGTATTTTTCGTTTGCGGAATAGGTTTGCACACAAAAACACGCGAACGGGGCCCTACTGTCCCTCACCTTTGTCGATTTTGCTGGCGACTTTGACTCCGCTGAGGCCGCTGACATATTTGGCTATGCCGCGGTAGAGTGATTCGGCAATCTTCTGGCGGTAGTCGGCAGTTTCCAGGCGGTGTTCATCGCCGGGATTGCTGAGGAAAGAGATTTCGGCGAGGATCGACGGCATATTGGCCCCGATGAGTACGATGAATGGAGCCTTTTTCACGCCACGGTCGCGTTGCCCGGGACTCTTCGCCGCCAGGCCGGTGTGCAGAGAGCGCTGGACATCAGTGGCGAACTCCTGCGATTCTTCGATCTTCTCCTTCAACGCGATTTTTTTTACCAGGTCCTGCAACTCGTGAATAGATTTTTCCGAAACCGCATTTTCGCGGGCTGCGACTTCGAGCGCTTCCGGCGACGACGTGAAATTCAAGTAGTAAGTTTCCACTCCACGAGCATCCCGATCGTGGCTTGAATTAGCGTGCACGGAAACAAAAAGATCAGCGGCTTCCTGATTCGCAATTGCGGTTCGCGTCTCGAGCGGGATGAAAGTATCGTCCCTGCGCGTATAGATGACTTCCGCGCCTAGCCGAGTTTGCAGCAGCTTGCCCAGGCGGCGGCTGACGTCGAGCACCAGATCTTTTTCTTCCAGGCCGGTGGGGCCAATGGTGCCGGTATCGTGGCCTCCATGGCCGGGATCGATTACGATTTTTCCAATCTTCAATCCAAGCGCGCGAATCAGCGAACGGTCTCCGCTGGCCGTCGGCTGGGCTTCACGCATGTCGAAGTCAGCGGTTGCAGAGGGCTTGCGCTTGCTTTTGCTGCTGCTCTTGGCTCGGTCAGAAGGCAGATTCGAAACTGTGTCAACGCTGGCCGGCTTGATCTTCTTGAGATCGATAGAGTCAAGCTTAGGCGTGTCTTTATTAGTGTCTTGCGCGAGCGGTTCTGCTTGCTCGAGCGCCGTCGTTGTCGGCCTCAACGATGGTCTTCTTAACGCCGTTGCTGATCACCACCGAGTTGCGGCGAGCCGATCTGTCCATGAAAACTTTTTCCGCTGATAAAGCTTCTCCGCTGATCGGATCCGGAACACCCCTGTCTGAAGAATTTTCGTCGTTTGCTATTGATCTTGCCTTTATCGCTGCGGACGCGGTGAGCGGTTTGTTATGAATATCGATAATAAGGCGCGGCGGATTGTCCAGCAGTGACGCATCGAATTCCGAGAGTTCATCGAGATCGAGCACGACGCGGGCGCGTCCGGCTTTGAACTGCGACGTGCGAATATCTTTCAACAGGCCATCACCTACATCGAATGTCCTGCCGGCCAGCTTAGGATCGAGATCGGTATCAAGCAGGTCAAAGAAGATGCGATCGGGCGCTTCGATTCGTTGCGACTCGAACTTCACGCCCTGTTCAAGATCAATCGCCACGCGCGTGTAATCTGGCGTCGACCAGTGACGGATTCCGATGACTCGCGACGGTTTCGGGCTCGCGGATTCAGCAGCTTCGGTTTGATTGATCGATTTATTTTGCGCGTACTTGTTATTGGCAGCCGAATCTGCGTCCGCGCTTGTCTTCAGCGGCTCTTTCGAATCCTTAGCAGCTCTTATGTCTTTCTGTGAGCGGCGGCTCGGCTGTGCCAATTCGGCGAGCGCCTGCCGGGCCACCTCGGCGAATTGGTTGCGCGGATAACGGCGCACAAATTCCCCGAAGGTCGCATTGGCATTCTTCTTGTCGTGAAGATCGTCTTTGTAGATCTCGCCAATCCTGAACAGAGCGTCGAAGCGGAACTTGCTCCCGGGATATTCGCGGCGAAGAAATTCATATTGCTGAATAGCCGATCGCAAATCGTCGGAATCGTCGAACCGCCGTCCCATTTCTTCGGTCATCTGGGCGGCGGCAACCACGCTGGGGTCGGCGCGTCCGGAAGTGGGCGCTCCCAGATAAATGCGGCGATAGGCATTGATGACGCGTTCATAATCGACTCGCGTCCGTTTGTCGATAGGCTGACCCTCTAATACCTCCTGCATACGTTGCGCGGCGGCAAATTGCGAATCGGCCCAGGCACCGGACTTATGTACGCGGGCGTGGACAGCGACGCAGGCAGCAATAGCGCAAACACAGCCGCACTCCAGCGCAGCACGCGTTGAATTCGATTCTTCAATTGAACGGCCGTAAATCGCTATCGCAAAATTAAAAACGAATCCCTGGGATAACTGGGATCTTGCTCGCCAACAAACTGCGCGCACTTTTATTCTGTATTGCTGATGTGAAGCACGCCCCGGGCGTCCCTCTCCACATGAATTGGATCATGCATGGGGCTTTCCAGAAAGTGAGAACCTGGGTCCGATCCTCCGTAGTACAGTTGCGTGATCCGCTTGACGTAGTTGCGGGTCTCGGCAAAATGGGGCACTCCGGCGCTGCGCGCCACCGCTCCCTGCCCCGCGTTGTAGGCGGCCAGGGTCAGCTTCACGTCGCCTCCGTAGCTCTCCATGAGCTGCTTTAAATGACGAACCCCGGCGTCGACATTTTGTTGCGGATCAAACGGATTTTCCACCCTCAACTGGCGCGCGGTTTGCGGCATCAGTTGCATCAGCCCCATCGCGCCTTTGCGGGAAACCGCATTGGGATTGAAATTCGATTCGACCTTGATGACAGCCCGCACCAGGTTGGGATCAACATTGTGCCGCGACGCTGCCTGGTCGATCGCGGCATCAATGTCTTGCGCAGAAAACGCCTTTCCCGGAGCGAAGTTTGTCTGGTTGACCTCGGCCGCAGCCGAACGGGCTGCGCGGATGTTGGCGGAAGGCACTGCCTTCCAGCGGTGTTCCGTGGCGCTCCAGAATGCCAGCGAATTCCGCGTGGGGGCTTCGGAGCGTTTGCTCTTGGCTACTGGAAATGATTCATTGACATAGACTTTGCGGCCGCTGTTGTCAGTGCTGCTGGTAATGGCGGTATGCGCAGCGCCGGAAGCGGGTTCTGCCTGCAGGTATGGCGTGGTGAGCGAAAGGAAGATCGCGATTACGGGACTTGCCATCAGGGCGAGTTGCAGGTCTTTTCGCATAGCCGGGTGACGCATACTCACGAAAAACGGCCTAAGCATTGGCCATTAAACGTAACCATCACGACGCGGACACAATATCGCCGCGTCTGCCCACCCGCAACCTGAAGGAGAATCCTACAACCAGAGTGCCACGATTATAGGAGGGCAGTGGTAACCGCAGCAACTTACCAAAGGGTCGTTGAACCACCGTGGTAACCGCAGTAAGTAATTGAAAAATATAAATGTTAGCCGGAAGTAACCTAACTGACGGCGGGGTGCCCCGCTCCTTGCGTTTTCTGCAAAGGGCGGGAGGGTCAACCCCGCATCCTAAGCCAACGTGTTCGAGGAATATTGTGAGGTGTGATGCGCACGAATAAACCAACCGGAGGATGGGCCACCATTCGATCAGTCAACCATTACATGGTTACTCATTAACTGACAGACGGCTCATTGCCCTGAGAGAGTCCTCCAGTTCTCAATGAGCGCCATGGCCTGATCTCGCTTCGGAGTGACAAATCGCGCCGGGCGTCATGGTATTGTGGCCTCGGAAATTCAGTTCATCGGGAGTTTGGAGAGAACCAATGCAGCCAACCTACCGAGAAATGCCAGGCGAGATCATCCGACGAGCGGGTTGGACGTGTGCTGCGCTATTGGTGCTCGCGGGATTCTGCTTTGGCCAAACTCAGGGTTCGGCCCTGTCTGCGGTCGATACGTCGCTTACCACTTGGTCCGAGTTCCATCGTCCCAACATGGCGCGCTGGAATCCTTATGAGCACATCCTCAACGCTGAGAATGTTCGGGGGTTGGTGAAGAAATGGCACTACGCAACTCCTGGTGGAAATTTCTCCTCTCCTGCCGTGGTTGACGGAGTGCTTTATTTCGGATCGGAGGACTACGGCGTTTATGCTCTGGACGCACAGACCGGGTCTGCAATATGGAGCTACCCAACCGGCTTTTATGTGCATTCCTCGCCAGCGGTTGCCAAAGGTGTGGTCTATATCGGATCGGAAAACTGGCAGGTATACGGGTTCAATGCCAGCACCGGCGCCAAGTTGTGGAGTTACCTCACTGGGGCTGGTGTCTGGTCTTCGCCGGCAGTGGCGCATGGGATGGTTTACGTCGGCTCGTCGGATACAAAGTTGTATGCGTTGGACGCTCGAACCGGAGCCAAGCTGTGGAGCTATCCGACCGGGGGTTACACCCTGTCCTCGCCAGCAGTAGCGGGTGGCGCGGTGTATGTGGGATCGTACGACAACAAGGTATATGCGCTAAACGCTCGCACGGGAGCCTTGATTTGGAAATTTGCCACGGGCGACCATGTATTCTCCTCGCCGGCCGTGGCCAACGGAGTAGTGTACGTTGGCTCATGGGACAAGAATGTGTATGCATTGAACGCGCGTACCGGTGCCAAGCTATGGGACTATCGAACGGGGGGCAGCATACAGTCGTCGCCGGCGGTGGCGGACGGCGTAATGTATGTTGGATCGACGGATAATAATGTATACGCTCTCAATGCCCGCACTGGCACGAAGCTGTGGAAATACCAGACCGGGTACGAGGTGGTCTCGTCGCCCGCTGTGGCGAACGGTGTGGTCTATGTCGGGTCATGGGACCGGAAGCTTTACGCCCTGGACGCGCGCACTGGCCGCAACTTGTGGAGTTATGACATAGGGAACTCGATATCTTCGTCGCCGGCCGTGGTCAATGGGATGGTTTACGTGTGCTCGGATGGAGGTGACGTTTACGCCTTTGCCCTCAAGTAGTTCCTTTGCAACAGACGGCATTTCGGAATTGAATCCATGCGGGTGTGGATAGTTGGCGAAAAATCGCCACTTTAACAATGTCGGCCCGCGTCAAGCAGTCAATTCTCGATGAGCACTATGGCCGGTGAATGTTGAGATCGTACCGCAGTGCGTGGTGGAGAGTGACTGGTGCCTGCAGATCTCGGCGGCGGAGTGGGAAGTCACCTTTCGGGAACACGCGATTCCGGGTGGCTCGGAGACGAGGGTTGGCGGACAGGCATCTGAAGAGCTTTCGGTAATGTCGCCCACACCCGCGAACTCGCCGAGCGTGAGCGGCGGACTGAAAGCAAAAAGTATTCCAACTGAGCTTCGGGAGTTTGCAGTTTAGGGTATTGTCCTGTCACCGATCCTCTATTCTTTCTGTCCGGGTCTTGGGAGATGAACCGGTCGAGCACTGGCGCGTAAAGGGATTTCCTTATCGTTTTTCTTGCATCGCAAATTACGCCGGCACAGGGATAGCCTGCGTGGTTGTCAACATGGTCAGGGGTTGAACTAGGTTCGCGAGCAACGCTCGGTTGATCGTCGCAAGGCCACCCAGATTCTCTTCTAGTAGCGCCTCCCCCGCCCTCGACTGCGGCACCGATGCCGGCCATGCCGGTGACTTTAGCTTAGGGATGACCCTCTCCTTGGAGTTGCAGACTGGGCAGACAGCCAGTCCTGCGGCGTAATAAACCCCGCACCGCGTACAGGGCAATCCGTACAGCACTTTTTCATGACCGGCCTGCTCCGCTGCTTTTGGAGTTTTCCCAGGCACGCAATCAGGGTTGCTTTCGCGAGGTGTCCCCACGACCGGTCCTCTATTCACGACTTCTCCGGATTGGCGCATAAATGGCATGGCGATATTGAGCAGCCTGCGCATTGTCATATCGATCTCCTTAAGGGTTCACCGCTGTGCGAAGACCCACTTTGAGGCACATCGGACGCCAGGGAGTTAGCTCTGCAGCGCAATAAGCCCCGCACCACACACCATGGCAATCCGTACGGCGTTGTTTCCGTGGCCAGCCGGCGCCGCCGCGTTTGGATTCTCCCTCGCGCGTAATCGGTTTTGCCTTCACAAGGTGTCCGCATGATCGTCCCACTTCCGAAATTCACCCGAACGGGGCGGCGAGGAGGAACACACCGCCTCCGCTCGAGTTCTTTTACTCCTGCCTATATCTGAATCGGGCAACCGGAGTGATCTGCGCTCAGGATTAGGATTAGAAGGTGCCCTTCATAATCAGACGTTCGCCGACGACAGAAGACTCGTCATGCTCTACGATTGATACCGTCGTTCCCTTCCGCACCGAGGGAGTTTTGGCGCCGCTCAGAACCATTGCTCCAAACCCGCCGTCGACTTCGATAACACCCACTAACTTGCCGTAGGGTTCGTTCGTCGAAGTTGCCGGACCTAGGAACACATCCAACTTAGTTCCATTTACCAAGCTCGGGGTCACGGTGTCCACGCTGAACTTGCTAAACAAACTAGCGCCGGTGAAGTACTCTGCGGTACCCGTATTGCGAATACTGGGGCCATGCAGGTCAATCTTCCAGGTGATCGAAGCAGTCTGGCCTACCGCCGGGACCGTGAGTGCCAGCGCAACGATCGCGAGCACTGCAGTACTTAACAGGGTTTTTATTTTCATATCAACCTCCTTAAAGGTTGTGGTTCGCTAAGGGGGGAAGGCTTCAGATTAACTACTTAGTTTAAGTTAACCTAAATAAGAAATCACTATTGATTTATCATTAACTCTTATAGGTTAATTAACTTTACTTGTCAAGTTAAATATTGTATTATTTTCCCGTGATGTAACCACTAGCAGTTAAGAGGAGAGCCCAAGTGGATTTCGCCTTGTTCGTCCGGCGCCGATTGAAAAAGCTGGGACTGGAACAGAGGGATCTGGCCATCGCTGTTCACGTCACCCAGTCCTACATTTCTCAGTTATTGACGGGCAAAAAGGCCCCACCAACTCGTCAGCGTGAAGACCTTTATCAGCGGATGGAGACATTCCTAAAACTCTCGAAGGGTGAGCTTTCAAACCTGGCTACTCTCCAGCGCAGGGAACAACTGACCCGCATGTTGGGGGGGCCTCCCGAACCTTTATTTAAAGAAGTGCGACAGTTAATTCTGCGCAAATGCAGCCCTCCCAAGAAGGGACAGATCAGCGCCATCTTTGAGCGCCACCACTTTGGCGAGCTCGAACGCCTGGTCACCCAAAAGCACGTAGAGGTGGGCAAGGAAATTGCCAAAGCCCAATTGGAGAATGCAGAGTGGATCCGCCTGGTGGCTCGCGTGAGCAAGCGAAGCCAGGAACGGATGCGGAGGATCATCCATGGGTTTGTGAATGCGGACGTGTTCAGCAGATCGATTGAAGACTGCGTTCCTTTCCTGGATCCGTTACTGGAATCGTGGGACATCGACCTCGCGACCTTTGGCATGGAAATTGTCTTAAACCGTCAATTGGTTCCGGATCACCGCAAGAGGTTCGAGTTTGTGCAACAAGAAACGGAACCAGCTTTCGAGGAAGAGTCGGGCCTGAACGAGTTCCTGCGTGATCCCTCCCTTTGCAACGGGGCTACACAGCAGGAAATCGAGTTTCTGAAGAACCTGAGATTCCGAGGCAAACGGCCTACCTCACTCTATTACTACCGCGAGTTACAGAACCTCAGGGACCCTCTCAATTTCCGCAGCGCTTAGCCTAGCAGAGCGTCCCGCACCCGTGCCCGCTCTCCGCGTGCCGCCCCCGCTCTCCGCAGCTTCGAAGTTCTCCGCTACTGAGCAGAACATGGGTCGGTTAGCGGAGGCTTTCTCGTTTTTCCATTGAGTGAATCAATGCCAGGTCGAAGTTATCCGTTAACCACCCTGCTTGAGGGTGTAGTTATCTCAGAGCTCGCTTGGATCGCGAGTTCGATGAACATTTGTTTTTTGTCAATCGAGCTTCGGGGTTTTCATTGCGGATTCCATTAGAGGGAGAGAAAGGCGTGAGGCGCGCCCTGACGAACACCTCCAGGTTTGCAGTTACAGGTCGTCATCGACCGAGACTCCACAGAAGGTCAGGCCGCACCCTGCAACTTAGTGAAGTGCTTTCGTCCTTTGGCGCGAAGCGTCTCTAACTCGTTTTGTAGCCTGGTGATCTCTATATCCAACTCGCAAAAGTTTACACACGGATGGCTGATCCCGTTCCCATACGTACCTTTTACGTAAATCTGAGCCGTATCCGCTTGAAAAGCATGCGTGCTTTTACGCGATGCGAAATGCAGGCCGAGATTGCGATTGGTCATGAGCACAATTATCTCACCGTTCCTCAAGTGGGATCACGGCAAATTTGACATTGCCGGATGGTTATGCTTGATGTACCCAGGGGATTGATAAATTGGCGACTGAGATCAAGTCCAAGGAAATGTGTTCATCCGCGACAGCGGAACTGGGGGGCTGGCCCACCTGCGGCGATTAAGCGGTCACGCCCCATGTGCGCCCGCACTCCAAAATCTGTCAATTTCCCATTTCGGCACACCTGCTCGTCTTTCTCTTGCAATTCTCTTGACTTCACTATAAGATATACACGATAACAAATATATAGCTAATATATTAAAAATGCCTTCCCCCACTCACAAGCTATTTGTTTCTAAGATTTTCCCTGTAACTCTTTTAAACTCAAAAATTTTAACCCTAGTCCCCCGTTACCCCTCTGATTCCAAAAGATCAGAAGGGGAGGGGGTGGAGACCATTCATGTCGTTTTATCCCAGTAACATTCCTCGTTGCGAACACATCAAAACCAACGGCACCCAGTGCGGATCGCCCGCCCTCAGAGGCAATCACTTCTGTTACTTTCACAAGCGATGGCGCGACACTCGCGTCGCACTCAACGCCAACCGTGCCCGCCGCAGTCGCGCCGTGCTCGATCTGCCGGTGCTCGAAGACGCCGAATCCGTCCAGGTCTCGCTCATGCAGATCATGCGCCTGATCCTCAGCGGACAACTAGAACCCAAAACCGCCGGCCTACTTCTCTACGCTCTACAGACCGCCTCCTCCAACCTGCGACGCACCAATTTCGAACCCTTCGTCACTCACGTAGTCATCGATCCCACCACCGTGGACGAAACTGTGCTAGGCGAGGACCCCTGGCGCCGCGAAGATTTCCTGCAACGTAGCGAAGCGCCCAAGTCACTCCAGGCCAGCGCCGAAGACGTGAATGACGAAGCGTCCGCGGAGGAAGATATCGCACCGTGCGCAGGCGGCACCGACTCAGGAGAAAACCTCGGGAGTAAACACGAACAAACGATTATCCAAATACGAGACATGGTCACCGCCGCCGCTCGTCGCTGGGGGATCGCAACACAGAGCCCTACTCAACTCGGAAATCAGACCTGAAAATGTAGACCTGCTTTTGGCTTTGGACCGGCGAGGACGCCCGTCCTCCACAAACTTTCATGGCTGTAGTACGCTGCCTGTGATCCCCATGAATGAAGTGGAAACATCCCAAAGGCAAATGCCAGACTCGCTGATGCTTTACGGCTTCTGGTATCGCGCTCTACCCAGCGCACAGGCCGCCCGCGATCATCTGCATAAAGCGATGCTGCTGGAGACTCCTTTAGTTATAGGCCGCGACCGTCAAGGCAAACCTTTTGCTTTGCGCGATGCCTGCCCGCATCGCGGAATGCCGCTGTCATGCGGCTGGTTTGATGGGCAGAATCTGGAGTGCAGTTATCATGGTTGGAAGTTCGATGCTCACAGCGGGCAGTGCCGGCTCATTCCTTCGCTGACTTCAGACCAGGAACTGAAAGTGGACCGCATCTACGCGGGCAGTTATGCGTGCGAGGAGCATGATGATTTCATCTGGGCATTTATTCCCGAGCCGCCTCCGCCCGGTGCCGGTTTTGGCAAGGCAGTGCAACCGTCGACGACTGCTCCGCGAGTTCCAACTTTCGGCGGAAGCTGCAAGATCGCGCGTCTAAGCGCCGATCTGCCGTGCAGCGTCGATCACGGCATTATCGGCCTCATGGACCCGGCGCACGGGCCGTTTGTGCATCAGGCCTGGTGGTGGCGCAGCCGCCACAGCATCCACGAGAAGCAAAAAAATTTCGAGCCGATCCCGCATGGGCTTTCGCATGAGCGCGCATACGCCCAGCTCAAACAGCGCGCCCTACAAGCTGCTGCGGCTGTATGCCGATGCGGATTCAATCACCACCACCATTGATTTCGTTCTGCCTAACTTGCGCCTCGAAACCATTCGCGCGGGAAAGTACTGGTTCTCCAGCCTTACCACGGTTACGCCAATCACGCGCAACCAATGCCGCATCGACGTCGTGGCTTGCTGGAATATTTTTCGCTGGGTGCCGTTTGGAGCGGCGTTGCTGAAATTTGTCTTTGCGAAGTTCGTCGAACAAGACCGCCAGACGATGGCAAATCAATCGGAAGGATTGAAGCACAATCCGCACCTCATGCTGATTGACGACGCCGATCGTCCGGCGAAGTGGTACTTCCAGTTGAAAGCGGCATATCTCGAATCATCCCGCAGCGGCGGCGAGATGAGGCATCCCATGGCCGGCCCGGTTACGTTGAAGTGGAGAAGTTAGAGTCGGCCGACTTGGGTCGAGCATAGTTATTCGACGGACTTCAAGCTATGTTTCGCTTGAGACGTGGGGCGCGGCTGCGAGTCTCGTTTGCTGTCTCTACGCGATTGCGTCCGGCTTTTTTCGCCCGGTAGAGAGCCTTGTCGGCCGCCTGGATCACTTGCTCGACTTCATGTGCCTTGGGAGCTGGTTCCGCGACTCCGATGCTGACAGTGACGGATAATTCACTCAGAGCTGATTCCGCCGGAAGCTTGCGCGCAGCGGCTCGCAGGCGACCTTCCCCGGCTTTCTTATCTTCTTTCCTTCGACCTCCGTCACGAAGGTTAGCGCGGCGGTCGGGGGTCGCACGAACCCGGAACTTCGATTCCTCGATGACAGTTCTGAGCGCTTCGAGATGAGGCACGACTTCCTTCATGGATTTTCCACGAAACAGAATGGAGAACTCTTCGCCGCCGACACGAAACGCCTGACCGCCTCCACTCACTCGCGCTAATCGTGCGGCCACCATCCTCAGCACCTGGTCTCCGGTGTCGTGGCCGTAAGTGTCGTTGAAGCTCTTGAAGTGATCGATGTCGACGACGGCGATTGCATACGGCGTTTCCAGGCGCAGCAAGGCTTCATTGAAGGCGCGGCGCGCGGGCAGCGAAGTGAGTTCGTCATGATAGGCGAGGACATAAGTGTTCTCGATAATCGATGCGACCAGCACCAGACCGGCCGTCGCCCAATAGGCAACGCCGATCCGGTCGACTGCGTTGCTTTGCAAGCTCAGGAAAGTCGCAACCAGCGCCCAGAGCAGCCCGCTCTCCAGCGGCTTGTGATAAAGCGACAGCCGGACAAGCAACACCACAAAAGCGGCGACGAACGCCAGCAAGGCGAGCTGTGGCATTTTCGTCCAGTGAAACCAAGACCGGGTGAAAAGCGCGGCGTGAAGAAATGCGGGACTGGTCTTTTCTCCCGGACGACAGATGACGGCGACGAACACAGATTCAAGAAACAACACGAGCACCCGCGGAGCAATAGCGGGAATTCCCAGTCCACGCTCGCGAAGCAGCGGGGTAACGATGAAGTTCAGGGGCACGAGAAAGCAGATGGCTTCAAAGGCGATGCGGCCCGGCCCAGTAGCAAGGGCGCGTCCGGCGGAAAAGAACTCGACGGCGCGATGCGCCATCAACAGCATGCCCAGGGCGAAAAGTATGCGGCTGGCGTGGAAGCGCCACGCCAGCAGGATTCCGGCAACGAAAACGGAGTAATAGTAGAAGTCGACTGCGGCGGCGGAGATGGACAGAAATCCGCCCGACAGCAGAACCACTGCGGCGAGCAGCAGTATGCCTCCAGGCACGAACAGGGATTTCAATGTTCCCTTGCTCCCCATGTCCACGCGGCCTAATCCTTTATTGGAACTGGTGTCAACAAATTATCGCCGTGGGAACAAAGAGGCAGCGAGTGTCAGCGCAGGTTCGTGTTCCCGTTTGCGGAAGACAGAGCCCTTCGTGCAACCAGTAAATCTCTAATCTCCGCCTGGTTCGTGGCTAGAATCGAAGGTGAAAGTTAGAGAAACCTTATGCGCATTCTTATCGCTGAAGATGATTCCGCACTCGCCAGCTTCGTGAAAAAGGGCCTCGACGCCGAACACTACGCGGTGGATGTCTCGAATGATGGCGAACAGGCACGAGCCATGGCTGGCGAATTTGATTATGACCTGGTCGTGCTCGACCTCAATTTGCCGCGTCTGGATGGGGTGTCGATTCTGCGCTATTTGCGCACGCGGAAGCCAACCATGCCTATCCTTATATTGACTGGGCGCACGCGAGTGGAAGACCGGGTGCAGTGCCTGGATCTCGGGGCGGACGATTATCTGAGCAAACCGTTCTCGTTCTCAGAGTTATCGGCTCGGATTCGGGCGCTGCTGCGGCGCTGCCATCTGCCCGCGGAGTCGGTATTGACGGTAGAAGATTTGAAGCTCGACCGGGTAGAGCGCAGAGTGGAACGGGCAGGCCGGCGCATTGATTTAACCGGCAAGGAATTTGCGCTTGTTGGAATACCTGATGCGCAATGCGGGACGGCGAATCACGCGCGCCATGATCATCGAGCATGTCTGGAATTTGTCCTTCGATACTTGTACAAATGTTGTGGACGTCTACGTAAATTATTTACGCCGGAAAGTGGACGACGGTCATGGGACGCGGTTGATCCATACGGTTCGAGGCGTCGGTTATGAGCTGAGCCGTCACTCCGGAGCACAGGCGTGAGCACGGCCGCCAGCCCGGCTCTGATTTCGGGGCAGGAGCAGTCTGAAGCTGAATATCAGCAACTCATGAAAGACATCTTTCATGATCTGAGTCAGCCGCTCAGCACGTTGACCTGTTTGTTGGAAGTAAACCTGCTGGTACCGCGTCCGGCGAAACGTACACGGCACGACCTGCAGATCGCACTAAAACAAACCCATTCGGTGATGCGGCTGATACGTGGCCTGCGGGAACTGGTGGAGGCTGGTGATGCGCAGCAGGATCAACAGACACTGAATCTGACGGACTGCCTGGTCGAGGCAGTGGCGGATCTTCTGCCTGTGGCGGAAAAGCAAAGCGTAAAGTTAGTTTTAGTTTGTGAAGCGGGTTCCGACAGCAGGTGTTTGGTTAGATTCCAAGCCAGCCGACTGCGGCAAGGTTTGCTTCGTCTGCTGGAGTTCACTCTTGAGGGCTGTTCCGAGGGAACGGAAATTCAGATTACAGCAGCCACCGATCGTGATGCGGTACGGGTCACGGTTGCAGTTCCAACGGAAAGCGTTCCCCAAGCTGTGATTGCGAAGGCTGGAGCTGTAAAGACTCGGGTTCCAGCGAGCGATGGGTCGGCCGACATAAAGCAGCGCGAATTGAAACGACGCCTGCGATTGGCGATCGCGCGGCGTATCTTCGAGAGTGCAGCCGGCAGATTGATGGTGCTGCATGGCACAAACGGATTATGCCTCGAAGTGTGTTTGCCGCTGGTCCCGCCGCCGTGATAGGCGTGTCAAGCTACCAAGTGTCCGCGATTGCAGGGCAACGGTTGCCGGGCGGCAAACTTTTCCCGTTTTCATCACCTCCTGCAAAACTGGGAAAGAATTGCCGACAATAGAAATCTTTAATCTTCTTCCAATCTCCTTTTAATCTCTCCGGAATGAAATCGGTTTATGACAACGGCATCAATCCTGCCATCACGTATAGGCGGCGTGCTGGTAGCCAGCCCCAGCACCTCGTTTCGCGAACAGGTTCGCAGAAGCCTGCAGGAAGAGCGCGGGCCGATTCACGAAGTGCAGGGCGGAGCCGATGCTCTGGTGAAACTCGAAAGCGGCCACTGGCAGATTCTGTTGCTGGATCGCCGGCTCAATGATCTTGATGTAGAAGAGCTGATCGAGATTATCAAGCTGCGTTATCCGGGAATTGAAGTGGTGCTGCTGGACTCCGATAGCACCGCGCAGTTTCCCTCGCCCGACGCGGCTCATAGTTCATGGCTGAACCCAGCGCGGCGGGCATCGCCGGGTTTGCGCGGGGCGTCGCCGACTTTCGGCTCCGTTCCATCCCTGCCGGGCCAGAAGATGGCGCAGCCGATTTGTTCCAGCGAGATTTTAAGATGGCGGATTTCGGGTGGCGTAGAGGCAATGCGACCGCACCTGTCAGCCGAGTACCCGCAGCTCAAAACCGTCGCTCGCTTGCCGGGAATGATTGGCAATGCCGAGGTCATGCAGAAGCTGTACCGCCTGACCCGGCTGGTAGCTCCGCGCATGACTACGGTCATGATCGCGGGAGCCACGGGAACCGGCAAGGAACTGGTAGCGCGGGCCATTCACCAGTTGAGCTCACGCGCCGCCAAACCGTGGGCGGTGGTGAACTGTGCGGCCGGGGAGAGAGAGATGAGAGAAGCGAAGCAAGCCTACACTAGCATGGCAGCACGATGAAGAACGGGAGCGTTTGCTGATGGAGCAACTTCCTCAGGTGCGCTACATCGCCCGTCGCATTCACGAGCGGTCTGCCTCGCCACGTTCCGTTTGAGGATCTGGTACACGCCGGAGTGGTCGGGCTGATCGACGCGCTGCATAAGTATGATCGTGGCAAGCACGTGCAGTTCGGCTCCTATGCCAAGTTCCGCATTCGCGGCGCCATCCTGGACAGTCTGCGGGAAATGGACTGGAGCCCGCGCGACTTGCGGCGCAAGGCGCGGCGCCTGGAAGAGGCCAACAACACTTTGCGCTCACAGTTGGGCCGCAATCCCAGCCAACCGGAGCTGGCGGCGGAGTTGGGAATCGATTTGCACGGATTGCAAATATTGCTGGGCGAGATTGATGGGCTCGAGGTGGGCAGCCTGCGGGTGCAGTCGCGGCAGGACGGCAAGGAAGAAGATCTTTGCGAGTACTTGCCGGATGATCCGGAAGAGACCCCGCTGATGCTCTGCCTGCGCTCGGAAATGAAGGAGTTGCTGACTCGCGCCATCGAGGAATTGCCCGAGAAAGAGCGCCAGGTTTTAGGCCTCTATTACTACGAAGAACTGACCATGAAGGAAGTGGGAGTGCTGATGGGCGTGGGGGAGTCGCGCGTCTCGCAGATCCACTCCATGGCTGTGGTCCGGCTGCGCGCCCGGCTGGCGGAAATCACCGCTGTCCGCACCGAATCGGCGTGCTCGGTCAGCGCGGGCAGCGGGAGTTGAGAGGAGGGTTGAGATGGAGAAAGTTCTAAACCAGGCGGAAATCGATGCCATGGTGCGCAAGGCCCGCGGAGGCGACACTGGCGTGAAAAAAGAAGCCGCGCCTGCGGTGGTGACGGTCTGGGATGTGCGTCAGGCTGGCCAGATCGGGCGCGAACAGGTGCAATCGATCAGCACCCTGCATGAAGGCTTCGCCCGCAACTTGACCCATGCGGTCGGAGCCTACTTGCGAATCGAGTTCGCCGCCGCTCTGGTTTCAGCCGAGCACCTGACCTATGGAGAGGTCTTACAACGCATTCCCGAGGACAGCTATGTCGCCAGTTGCAAGCTCTCCCCGGTGGCCGCGACCGCCTTGTTACAACTCGATCTGACGGTCGCCTTCCCGCTCATTGATGTCCTGCTAGGGGGCAAGGGCAGCAGTTCGGTGCCCGGACGCCAACTCACGGAGATCGAGGAGCAGATTCTGGAGACGGTGATGCGCATCATCTGCCGCGAGCTGCAGAACGCCTGGCAGGTTTTGGCTCTGGAATTCGAATTTGAGTCACGGCAGCAAGCGGAGCAGGTGCAGCGCTTGATGCCGTCAGAAGAGAAAACTCTGTCGCTTGACTTCGATATTACGGTGGCAGAAAGCCGGGGCACGCTGAATCTGGTCTTCCCCGCAGTGGTGTCGAATGCGCTGTTACGCAAGCTGGCGGCGGGCTGGGTTCGCGCCAAAATCCGGGCCCGGCCCGGACTCCGAGCTGCGTTTGCGCCATCACCTGCTGGATTGCCCCTTTCCGCGTGGATCTGGGAATGAATATTCCGGGTGTCGCGCTGCGGGACCTGATGGCGTCTTTCTCCGGGTACGCTGTTGGTCCTGAAGTACCCGGTCCAGCAGCCCGGCAGCCTTGCGGGTGAGCGGTTGTGAGATGTTTGTAGCCACGGTGGCGCGGCGAGGCTGGCTGCGGGCTGCGCAAGTGCTTGAAGCGATGTCCGCCTGAGCCGGACGGGAAATTAACTTCATGACGGATGAACCTTTCCTCCTCTCCATCTTCGCCTTCCGCTCCGCTCCGGATGCCGACGCCCGTTCCTACATCCAGCTCTGGGCCGAGAGCCTGGCGCAGGTGCTCGGCCAGATTGCCGGCTCGGCTTTCGCCATGGATATCCCTGCCGGAGTCTCCGGCTGAGACTCAGCCACCGCGGGAGCCCCCACAGGAAAATGATTTGGGGATGGTCATCCTGGCGGCCGCCGGAGCTTTGCGCGGCGAAATGAGCCTGCGCATTCCACGCGGGCCTCCGCTTTAGGGGTGGCCCAGCTTTTTCTGGGCGAGCCCCAGGATGCAGCCGCCGAATTCAAGCCCGACTACCAGGAAGCGGTCGAGGAACTGCTGCGTCAAGTGGCGGGGCAAGCCGCCACTGCCTTGAAGCCGCGCTGGGGAGAGGTGCAATTACGGCTGGAATCCGGCCGCTGCACCTTCCTGGTCGCCAGCGGCCAGCGGCTGGCTCGCTTCGGGCAGAGGCGCAGCTTTCCGCTCTGGCGCTGGAATGGCAGTTGAGCGCGGCGCTGCAGGCCGCGCTGGCAGCGGCCTCGCAAGCCGCGCAGGACGAGGACAAGCACAACGAGAAAGAAAAAGACAACGAGAAGCCCAAGTCCGAGAGCAGGCGCCGAAGCCGGTGAAGGTAATCTCGACCTGCTCATGGACGTGGAACTTGTAGGTGTCGCTGCGCTTCGGCGAGCGCACTATGCTGCTGCGAGACATTCTGGAATTGGGCGAGGGTTCAGTGGTGGAATTGGACCGCCAGGTCGAGGAACCCGTGGACCTGCTGCTCGACGGCAAAATGATTGCCCGTGGCGAGGTAGTTGTAGTGGACGGGAACTACGGGTTGCGGGTGCAGAAGATGCTGAACCCGCTGGCGTCCGACTAACCGGGCGCAAAAAGGAAAATGATGGCTTGGAGAGCCCGGCTTAGGGATCTACGCTGGTTGGCAGAAGGCACATCCACTGTGCGCCGACCGTGGCTGCAATCTTACGCGCCGGATGTGGCGGCCAGTCGGTTGGTGGCATGGACGGATCCAGTTGCGGGGATCTCTCTTACTGCGCTCCGCAATGTTTCGAAAACGCGGCCCGTGCATGTTTTTCCTGTGCCTGCGCTCCGGTTTGCGGCTTCCCCGTTCCAGCACCGGGTTCCGCTGGGCCTGCTTATGCTTTCGCGCGGGCAACTGACTCATGCGGCAGCTGCGAGCCGCCCTCGAGGCCCAGCACGGCAATCGCCATCGCCGCATCGGAGAGTGGCTGGAACAACTGGATTTTGCCACCGAACAGCAAATGACGGCGGCGCTCGGTCTGCAATGGGCCTGTCCAGTTCTTGGCTGGAGAACGCCGCATGATTTCACCTGCGGTCGCATGTTGCCCTACCGGCTGCTGGAGCACTTCCGCATGTTGCCTGTGCAATTTGTCGCCGCCACGCGCATTTTCTATTTGGCTTTCTGCGACGGCATCGATTACAGCGCTTTACGCCATTGAGCAAATGCTCGATTGCCGCACCGAAGCTTGTCTAATCAGTCGCCGCAGCATGGATCAAGAATTGGAGAGGATGGGCCACGAGGCGAGTCGGCGACCTTTTGTTTGAAAGCTAGCGCGACCCGGCTGCGATGGCCCAAATTACCTGCGGTTACGCCCTCAAGCTCGGTGCCGAACAGGTACGCATCGTGGGATGTGGTGAGTATATCTGGGTGCGTCTTGAGGCCGGGCGTAAGTCGCAACTCTGCTGTTTCGCCATCCCTTGGCCGCTGCGCACCAAGCGGAGCCTCGCCTTGGGAAGCACTCCTCCATGCGCCTGATCGCGGGCTAACGTCGCATTTTCGCCATCCCAGAAGTAGTTCTGCTGCCGCCAGTAGATTTATTTTCTGCCAGGGGGCTGGCCCAACCTAGATTCTAAAACCACTCTTCAGGGTGCACGCTTTGCCGTCCCGGCTCGCGAGGCTCTGCGCATTAAGCCGGAGAAACCAAAAACCCCAATGCCCCGCATCTACAACCTCGGCGGTCGCCCCGGCGTCGCTGCCGTAACCTAATTCAGAAATGGGGTGACAGAGTCTCGTTGCAGTTAATACGACATTTTCTCGCTGCAACAACACACTCCGCGCAGACTTCGGATTCGATGTACCCGCCCTTCGGCGGGTGGGACAAAAGGTGGTTTATCTGGCCCTGCCCAGGACAAGGTTGAAGAGGAGCGCCACCACTGGGCGCTCCTCTGATGACTTCATCACGCTTTGTTGCCGGCCGCTACTTTTTGAGCCTTCACACGAATGAAAGCATAATTCAACTGCGGCAGGGAATTGAATCCGGCAGCCTGAACGTAATACTCCCGCGCTTTCGTGCTGTCTCCCTTCCCTTGATAAGCCTGCCCCAAACGATAAAGGTTACGAGGATTTTGGTCGTTGGCCTGCTGAAGTTCCGCGATTGCGGTGTCGTAATTCTTTTCCGCAAGAGCAATCCTCCCCGCCAGTTCATGAGCCTGCTTCACCTGCAACTCATTCTTAGACGCCTCGGCGCCTTTGCGGAATTCTTCCGCACGCGTTTTTGCCGCCGTGTAGTCCTTCTTCCCGATGGCCAACCCAGCCTCGTCGAAGTGGTGCAGAAGGGTCGCGTTGTCCTTGATCTCCTGCGAGAGACTCGAGCTTTGGATCAGGTGAAGCGAGTGCTCGAACTGTTGCCCTGCCTCGTCATATTTCAGCATCTCAATCAAGATGTTTCCCTTGGCCTGAAGGTCCGCCGCCATGGCTGCCGCATCATTTTTCTTTTCCGCGACCGCATATTCTTTGTCCATCGCTTGCAGCGCTTGATCCATCTTGCCGCTATCCGCGGCGACTACAGCCATACCGAAGAACGCGGTCCGCAGTTCGCCGTCATTGCGAGCCTGATCCGCCATCTTCTGCAACTCGGCTTGCGCTTCATCCGATTTGCCCGCGTACATCAGATCCCCGGCAATCCCGAAGTGCGACGCCCCAAAGTGGGGATCAACCGAGAGCGCCTTGTGGTACTGCATGATCGAATCTTCAAATCTTCCCATCTTAAGCAGCAACTCCGCGTAAGAGTCGTAAGGATTGGGATCGTTGGGAATCAGTTCGATGTACTTCTTGAATGCCTGCTCCGCATTGGCGTAATCTCCCTGTTGCCGGTAGGAGTAGCCAAGGACATTGTAAGCAGGCGAGAAGTTGGGGGCCAGTTCCGTTGCTTTCTTATAGTGCTCGATCGCCTGAAGATTGTCTTGCTGGCCAAAATAGTAATTAGCCAGACTGAACTGTGCTCGTTCGTCATTCGGGTAGGCAGCAACCAGCTTTTTCAAGTAGTCCTCTTGTTTTACGGTGTCGCCATTTGCTCCGGCCTGGTTTGCAAGGATTAAAATCTTCTCGCCCTCCGAACCTTTGTCGGCCAAACTTACCGCCTTGTTAAGATGTTCGAAAAATTCCTTGGCCGTCGCAGAGTTGTTGGCTCGAGCCAACTCCGCGGAGGCGAACTCCGCATCGAGCGCGATAGCTTTATCAAAGTGCTGGAGGGAATCCTGCCCCAGAAGCTTATCGGCGAGCGCCCGCCCCTGCAGAAATTCATTCCGGGCGTCTTCGGACTTGGTTGTAATGGGAATCTTCCCGCCATCGGACGAAGCCGCGGCGGAGACGTTGCTGCTCGTCTTATTGCACGCAACCCATATCGCGGTGCTCACCACCAGTACCACAATCGATGCAAAACGCCTACCATTATCCAGTCGCATCGGGCTACCTCCTTCGAATGTGTGATGGAGCGGGTCTGTTTCGGATTTCGACGATCGCTCCGTCCTACCTAGACTTTTGGTTGTGAGTTTGGATAGCAGGCAAGTTGCGTCCGCGCGCAGTTGTTCGGCGCATGGGGAGCAACATAACAACGCAACATTTCAAACTGGGAATTCTCCCAACGGTTTGTAGTCGTTCCGAGAAACAAAGCCCGCCCAAGCAAAAGCTTGAACGGGGCACCCTGAAGAGTAGATTGGAGGGTTAGGTCGGGCCAGCCAGCGTGGTTAGGAACATTCTGCCGAGCGGATTCTTTGTTGGGCAAGATATTCCTGCGTTTCAGGACGATTCACTTCTCTTTATCTTTTTCCGGCGCGAAAACACTGGGCTTCCACCAGGTCGCGTCATGTCCTGCCTGTCGTCGAATTGGCTGGCCGCGTGCTTCTGCCCCATTGGAGAAAACAATTGGGCAGCGGATACTATGCAGCATGTGCAGGTTTGCGGGCGCAAAGTCAGGCGCTCCAACTCATCGCCAGCAATGTAGCCAACATCAGTACTACGGGATATCGTGAGCAGCAGCCCATGTTCCGTTCGTTGCTGGCGAGTGCTGGCCACCAGCTCACCAACCCCCTTAACCGCGCGATCAATGATTTCGGGGTGCTCGAGGGCAGCCGGACCGACCAGAGTAGCGGCAATATGGAACGCATCGGCAATTCACTGGACCTGGCGATCGAGGGGAAGGGCTTCTTCGCAATTCAAACTCGCGGCGGGACGCTCTACACCCGCAACGGCAATTTTCGAGTTTCTCCAAAAGGCCAACTGACGACTGCGACCGGAGACCTGGTGCTTGGGGAACCGGCTCTGCCTAGAGACCCGGGCCTGCCGATCAGCTTGGCGAGCGGAGATATTTCGATCAGTCCTGATGGCACCATATCGGCCAGTGGCGCGGTGGCGGGAAAGTTAAAGATCGTGGAGTTCGCGCCCGGCACCGTGCTGGTGGTGGAAGGAAAGTCGTATTATTCGGTTCCTGCAACCGCCTTACGGGCTTCCCCAGATTCCAGAGTCGGCCAGGGCATGTTGGAATCTTCCAACGTCAATTCCGTGAAAGCAGTCGTCGACATGTTCGTGGCGCAACGCCATGCCGAAATGCTGGTGCGGGCCATGTCGGTATTCGAATCCAATCTCGATCACATCGCAGCCAACGATCTTCCCAAAGTTTAGGAGACGACAATTATGTTACGAGCTTTGTATACCGCCGCCAGCGGCATGAGCGCCCAGGAAACCAACCTGGACAATGGCCAACAATCTTGCCAACTCGAGCACCACCGGGTTTCGCAAACGCCGGGTGCAATTTGAAGACATGATCTACCAGAACGTGATCATGCCCGGCGCGGCGGCCACCCAGCAAACCACCTTCGCCGCGGACTGCCGATCGGTCTGGGCACGCGTACCGCCGCCACCGAGGTGGTGCAGTTGCAAGGTGACTTCAGCGCCACCGGCAATCCGCTGGATCTCACCATTCAAGGCAATGGATTTTTTCAAGTAACTCTGCCTTCGGGCGAAACGGCGTATACGCGCAGCGGCGCCTTCCAGGTGGACTCCAACGGAAATGTGGTGACGGCAGACGGCAATGCCCTCACCCCGGCAATCACCATTCCCACCGGCGCTGCATCGATCACCGTTGGTTCCGATGGCACCGTCAGTGTGACCACGGCTGGCCAGACTGCGGCGCAGCAGGTCGGAACCATACAGCTTGCGCTCTTCCCCAATCCCGGCGGGTTAAACAGTACGGGCAACAATCTTTTCCTGGCCACTACCGCTTCCGGAGATCCGGTACAGGGTACGCCCGGAGGCAGCGAAGGGCTGGGCACAGTGCAACAGGGATACCTCGAGCAATCCAATGTGGATGTGGTCGAAGAATTCGTGCAGATGATCGTGGCGCAGCGTTCGTATGAGGCTAATTCAAGAGTAGTCGAAGCCGCTGACCAATGCTTGAGGGACTGAACCAACTCGCCCGGTAAGGAGTCTGCGATGAAGTACGTTCGGTCAAGCGCGATTTGGATGTTGCTGGCGGCCATCCCCTTGGGGTGGTGCGCGCCCAATCACGGAGCCTACAGGGACAAACGGGAAGTGCGGTTGCTCGACGCGGTCGTGTTGAAACGCAACCCGGTGTGGCTCTCCGACCTCCTGCCTCCGGACGCGCCAGCTGCAATGCAGAAAGCCGGCGCCGCGATTGAACTATGCCGCTCTCCGCAGCCGGGGAGTGCGCGGGTTTTCGACGCGGAACAAATCGCCAGCAAACTCGTCGGGCAACCCAAACTGCTTCACCAACTGTCCATACCGGCCGAGATCACGATCCGAAGCTCGGGTTGGCCGATCGTGGAAGCAACGGTTCGTATTGCAATCTCCAAGTTCTTGCGCGAACAGAGTCGGCTCGAACCGGGCAGGCTCGAACCGGGACAGAGAAGCGATCTGCCCGACGCGGCGCGCCTCGAAGGGCTGAAATCTGTTGCGTCTACTGAGGAGCATCCCAGCCTGCAAATGACGGGACTGGCTTGGGACAATCGTCAGCAGTCGGTGCAAGTGCGCCTGCGCTGCACGAGGCGCGCGTCCTGTGGCAGTTTTCTGGTACACGTAATTTTACCCGCAGCACTGGCGGATGAATGGCATAACCAGATGGAACCAGCAATCGGTTTGGATTCACTGGAAGGCGCGCAGATCGCGGCAACTGAGGATGGCACGGCGCTGGCGGAAAAAGGGAAGCCGGCGATATTGATCTTGGAATGGCAGCATGCGCATCTCGGTCCGGGTCGTTTGCCTGCAGCGGGGCGTGCTGAACCAGCAGATCCGGGTCTTCGATGCGAAAAGCCGGCGCGTTTTCCACGCCGAAGTTGTGGTCTCGAACTACGGCTGAGCCATCCGACCGTAGGACGGATTCCCGGCGGAGGTCTGGTCGAGCGCGATAGTTCGCTCGATCTGCGCAAGCTGGCGAAACTGTCGTTGATGTTGAACGAACCTAATTTCAGCACGGCCGAGGAGGTGGCCGGCGCCATCGACCGGGAATTCGGCAAGGCGATTACTTCGGTGATCGACAGCCGCCGCGTCGACATCGATACCGTCGCCGCCGCTGCGGCCAGTCTTCCCGCTCTCCTGGCGCGAGCCGAAAACCTTACCGTCGATGTTCATCATCGCGCACGGGTGGTGGTAAACGAGCGTACTGGGACCATAGTCATGGGCAGAGATGTACGGCTGGGCGCGGTTTCGATTCTGCATGGCAACCTCGCGATTGAAGTGTCCACGCAGTTCCAGGTATCTCAGCCCAACCCACTCTCCCTGGGCAAGACCGAGGTCATGCCCCAGACTACGGTGAAAGCGGAAGATGCTCCCGCCCGGCGCATTGAGCTCAACGATGGCGCCAGCGTGGAACAACTGGTCACCGGACTGCAGAAGATCGGGGCTACCGCGCGCGACGTGATTTGCGATTCTGCAAGCCATTAAGGCGGCGGGAGCACTTGAAGCCGACCTGGAAGTGATCTGATGAATCCGCTTTCACCATCTTCCGTGGCCGGCTCTGCTGCTCCCGCGGAAGCCTACGCCAACCGGGTCATCCACGCGGCGCGCCAGTTCGAAGCAGTGCTGCTCAACTCGCTGCTGGGTTCCTTGGAGCATAGCTTCTCCGCCCTTCCGGGAAAGAAAACCGATTCCATCGCGAACAGCTACCATTCCGTGGGCATGCAGGCGCTGGCTACGACTCTGGCGGCCAAGGGCGGAATAGGTATCGCTAACATGATTGCCGGCAACCTGTTGCGTACGAAGGGTCAGGGCCGGCCGGTCCCGCCGGACCGAGTAAAGTCCTTTTGCCTTATGCCGATAAGCATGGGTAGAGCCAGAGAGAGCCGGGAGGTAGGAGTTACGAAAAGACTCAGGATCACCCGGATTAAAGTCTTCTAATGCGCTGCCGATACCTTAATTGCATAAGGCAATTCAAGGCGAGGAGACAGCGATGAGAATCGACTTAAACGCAATTGTTCGTGAAGCCCCAGATCCGGGGAAATCGACGAAGTCTGGTTCGCAGGTGGGGTCCGGGAGTTCGATCCCTGGGCTTGGTGGGGGAGACACGGCCGAGCTTTCAGCGAACCAGGGCAGAGTGCAGGACCTGGTTTCGCAAGTGAACCAGCTTCCCGAAATCCGGCAAGACAAAGTCGCGGCATTGCAGCGCGCGATCGGAGAAGGTAGTTACCAAGTAACGCCGGGACAGGCGGCGGAAGCCTTGATTTCGGCGATGCAGATCCGCTCCGCCGCCTAGCCCCGGGCGGATGGGGGAGATGGTCCATGAGCGACATAAGTAGCGAGCGTATAGAACCGATACCGCGAGTGATCGAGCCTCAAGGTCGGGAACGCGGGGGTCAACCCGATTCGGGGTCACGGCGGCGGCGCCCTCCGGCTGCCGAGGAATCGGAGATGGAAGAGAATCTGGAAGCGCCCGCGCATCAGGTGGATCGGCGGGCATGAGCGGGAACCATTGAGATCATGGATCAAGAACTAATGACTTCGTTGCAGCTTTTGGAGCGGCGTCTGGCTTTGATGCGCGACTTGGCCAACTCGCTCGAGCAGGTTCAAACCGCCGTGGTGCGCTCTGACCTGGGCGGAATCAACGGCCATACTGCGCGCCAAGGGGAACTCTGTGAGGCGCTACGCCAACTTGAGAGCGAAGCCGTGCCCATTCGAAACCCAATCGGCGGTGTCTTAGCAAAGCAGAACATCTGGGCGCAGTTGCCGGACGATGTCTCTCCTCAAGTCCGCGAGCGCTGGCAAACCTTAGTTCAGGAATTGACCCAAGTGGAGCAGCGGGTGGGCCAGTTGAATCGCGTCTATGGGGCATTGCTGCGGCGTGCCCAACGTACCCTGCAGATTTTTATGCGGATGCTGGCGAGTTCGGGCAATACCTATACTCCGCCGAACTGTGCGGCAGCGATCATTCCATCGACCTTCCGGGAAGTGAGCCATGTCTAGTCTCTTCGGCGCGCTGTCGCCTGCGCCAGCGAGCCATCCGCTACTTGCAGATTGCCAACACCATCATTGGCATTGCGCGCTGATTGCGTAAGCGCGGTGATATTAGCCTGCAATCCGTCGGCAACCGCCAGACCTGCCGCGTCATCCGCTCCGGTGTTGATGCGTGAGCCGGAGGATAACTGAAATAGAGCTGTTTTAAGGTTGTTATTGGTGATTCCCAATTGGCCTTGCGCGGCCAGCGATGCGATATTGTTAAGAATACTAAGTGCCATTGAATTGCTCCTTTGGGTTATTAGTTCGTTTCGGTTGTCAGTTGGTTTCGGTGGTTAGCTCGTTTGGTCTTCCTTGAACTGGCTCATCAGTGGGTTCTCTGCGGCGGGGCCGGTTTCGTTTACTAGCGTCGGGCCTTTTTTTGCCTTCAAAAGGTTCATCGGCAGCCCAGGTACGTCCTTTAGTTACCGACAGTCCACTACCTTGAGAACCTCGGAGTAACCTGTGGCCGTAAGGCTCTTTCTCCGTTTAGCCGATGGAACATACAACGAGGTGGAACCACTCCGCAGTCGGAGGCGCGTCTCCCAGGAAGTGCCGCATGATTCAATCGACTTGGCTCAACAACAGCTCGCTGTTGGACATCGCGGTAACAAAGGCACAAACGGCGCAACGCGCACACGTTATAATGGCGCGCACCGATGACGCTGACTTCTGGCACCAAGCTCGGCCCGTATGAAATACAGTCACCGCTCGGCGCGGGCGGTATGGGCGAGGTCTACCGCGCCCGCGACACCCGGCTCGACCGCACCGTCGCCATCAAAGTCCTCGCTTCTCATCTTTCATCTACGCCGGAATTGAAGCAGCGGATGGAGCGCGAGGCGCGGACCATTTCTTCCCTGAACCATCCGCACATTTGCCACCTGTACGACATCGGTTCGCAGGACGGCACGGATTATCTGGTGATGGAGTTTCTCGAAGGGGAAACACTGGCCGCCAGGCTGAGCAAAGGCGCGCTCCCGATGAACGAGATTCTGAGAATCGGGATCGCTGTCGCGGAGGCCCTCGCGGTCGCGCATCGCCAGGGGATTGTTCATCGCGACTTGAAACCCGGAAATATTATGCTGACCAAAAGCGGCGCGAAGCTGATGGACTTTGGCTTGGCGAAACCGCTGGCTCTGCAAAATACCGGGCTAGGGTCAGGCGCGGCGCCCTCGTTCACTGCGGCGGCGACGTTAAGCGGGCCAAGTCCGCTGACGCCTCTGACCACGCTCGGCGCAGTCATTGGCACGATTCAATACATGTCGCCGGAACAAATTGAAGGAAAAGAAGCCGACGCTCGCTCCGACATTTTTGCTTTTGGCGCCGTGCTTTATGAAATGGCGGCCGGGAAGCGGCCATTTCAGGGGAAGAGTCAAATCTCGCTGGCATCGTCCATTCTGGAGGGCGATCCCGAGCCAATCCGGGCGCTAAAGCCAATGACTCCGCCTGGATTTGAGCATGTTGTAGCCACCTGCCTGCAGAAGAATCCGGAGGAGCGTTATCAGACCGCGCACGACATTAAGCTGGAACTGCAATGGATTGCGAAAGAGCGGCCGGTGTCCGCGGCGAGCACAGCGGCACCCGCACCTGCTCGTCGTCCGCTAGGCTGGGCGGCTGCCGTTGTTGCGGCGTTATTGCTCGGGGCCGTCGCTGGATTTCTGATCCACCATTCCAGTCCGTCCGCGCAGAGCATTCGCACAGTCATTGATCCTCCGCCGAACACCACGTTCCGCTTGACGGACGACGCCGCGGGCCCTCCGGTCCTATCGCCCGACGGCGAATCTATCGTGTTTAGCGCCACCGGCAGCGACGGCAAAATTGCTTTGTGGGTTCGTCCCATGAACTCGCTGGAGCCGCGCCTCCTGCCTGGAACCGACGATGCGCTTTTTCCTTTCTGGTCTCCGGACAGCCGTTCCATCGGCTTTTTCGCCGACGGAAAGTTGAAGACGATTGATCTGAGTGGCGGCTCTCCGCTTGTAGTTTGCGATGCCCAACTCGGGCGAGGCGGCGCCTGGGGCTCGAACGGTGTGATCGTGTTTTCCGCGAGTCCGACCTCTCCGCTGACGCGCGTTAGCGCCAGCGGCGGAACGCCGGAGCCAATCACCAAGATTAATGCTGTGCAGCACACCTCCCATCGCTGGCCATCTTTTCTGCCGGACGGAAAACATTTTCTCTATCTGGCGCTGCACCACGATCCCTCAAAGTCCGCGAACGACACTGTTTATTACTCATCACTGGATGGCAGCGAAAATCGACCGCTGCTGCACTCCCAATCGAATGCTGTCTATGCCGCCGGATTTCTTCTTTTCTCGCGCGGCGATCAGTTGATGGCGCAACCCTTCGATCCCACGACTGGCAAGTTGAGCGATGAGCCACGGAGCGTGGCCAAGGGCGTGATGAATGACACCAGCACATGGCACATGGATGTCTCGGCCGCAGATAACGGCCTGTTGGTTTTCGGCAGCGGCGGAACCGGCGATTTGCAGTTGATCTGGGTGGATCGCACTGGGAAGCCAACCAGCACCGCCGCCACCAGGTTCATAAACCTGCAGTATGCAGCTTTGTCCCCGCAAGGGGACCGCGTTGCACTTCAAATTGACACCGGGATTAATGACATCTGGGTGCTGGATCTGGCGCGTGGTGTTCGCACCCGCTTGACCTTCGGCCCCGTCGCCAATGCCTTTCCCGTTTGGTCCCCCGACGGCAAGTGGGTTGCCTACTTCTCCCTGCGTAACGGCAAGCCAACACTCTGTCGCAAGCTCACGGACGGCAGCGGGGCGGAAGAGATTCTGTTCACGGATGATCAGCAACTCACTCCCACCGATTGGTCGCGGGACGGGAAAACCCTGCTGTACCAGCGTGGCCCCACGGGAGGTCCGAACCAGATCTGGGCATTGCCTCTGCAGGGAGAGCGCAAACCGTGGGAGGTCTTGCCGGGTATCGAGGGGCGTCTTTCCCCGGATGGCCATTGGCTGGCTTACGTTTCAAGCGAATCCGGTACGTCTGAAGTCTATGTGGTGGCGTTCGGCGGTGGGCAAGGCAAGTGGCAGGTTTCGCCCACCAGTGGACAAGTCCCGCACTGGAGCAGTGACGGCAAAGAACTTTTTTACTTCGACGGAACTTTTTCCATTTTGGCGGTGCCCGTAAAGGATGCGGGAGGCGCGCTGCAGTTCGGTGCCGCTCAACCGCTCGCCAACCGGGTGACCGTGCTTGGGATACCCTTCTATAGCGTCTCGCCCGACAGCAAGAAGCTTCTTCTGGAACAACTTTCGCAGCAGGTCAGCCAGTCCGTCACCGTGGTGACTAACTTCACTGACGGTCTGAAGAAGTAGGAGCAACGAAGGCCCGGCCATCAGTCTTCAGTTCGTTCATCAGTCTTCAGTTAATGCAGTTGTGCGTATTCGGCCCTCGCTTGTTTGAGTATGGGAATATCGGGGTCGGCGATATTACGTCGGTTGGATTTTTACGCGGGCTTGTTCAAGCCCGGCGGAGCTGCACCTAGCCGGCCCTCTCCCCTGGTGGTAGAATCAGGCGCGTTTTTTTGCGTAGGAGGCAGCCACAGTGAAGGTAAGGCGGTTTGGGCTACTGTTCCCCGTCGCGTTTGCGTGGGCGCTTTTGCTTGGTGCTGTGGCGCCGTTGTCAGCACAGACCTTCAAAGTTCTTTATTCGTTCACTGGCGTGAACGACGGGGGAAACCCGAATGGGCCGATGGCGCAGGACGCGGAGGGAAACCTTTATAGCGTAGCCAATGTTAGCCAGGGCGGTACTGGTGCAGGGACAGTGTTCAGACTGGGCCCGAGCCGCAAGCTGACGGTCTTGCACCCGTTCGGTGGTGAAGGAGACGGCGACGGGGCTTGGGGCAGCAGCGGAGTTATTCGCGACGCGGCGGGAAACCTCTATGGGACTACTTGGGGCGGCGGCTATAACAATCAAGGCGTGGTCTTTGAGGTGAGCACCTCCGGGAAGGAGCGCGTGCTGCACAGGTTTGCCGGGGGAATCGACGGGTCCCAGCCAACTGCGGGCTTGGTGCGCGATAGTGCAGGAAACCTCTACGGGACAACTGGTACCGGCGGTAAATGCGCTGAGTGTGGCACAGTATTTAAGCTAGATAGGGCCGGCAAGGAAACGGTACTGTACCGCTTCAAGGGGCCACCGGACGCGGGGCACGTTCTCACCGGCGACCTGGTCCTGGACGCAAACGGTAACCTTTACGGCGTCTCGTATTTTGGTGGCTTGGCGACCGGGTGCATTGCCCCCAAGGCAGGATGCGGCACGTTTTTTGAGCTATCGCCGGACGGTAAGGGTGGTTGGAAAGAACGCGTGCTGTACAGGTTCAAGGGGGGAAGAGACGGGGCGTACCCTCACTCCGGCTTGGTCCGCGATGCGGAGGGTAATTTCTATGGTTCTACGGATTGGGGCGGCAACACAGCCTGCAAGAATTATGGCTGTGGGACAGTGTTTAAGTTGGACTCAACCGGCAAGGAATCCGTGCTGTACAGATTCACCGGCGGAAGCGATGGGTCTGAACCTGGTAACGTGTTGGCCCTGGGCGCGGAGGGCAACCTGTATGGGACCGCTCCGACCGGAGGCAGCGACGCCTGCCGCTACGGTTGCGGCACGGTGTTCAAGCTCGATACAAGTAGCGGCAAACTGACAGTGCTGCACGCCTTCAATGGGACCGATGGTGCCCATCCCTCAGCTTTGTTCTTGAACGCGGCGGGGGAGCTTGACGGCGTCACGCAGCAGGGGGGCGCTTCTAACTGGGGAGCGGTATTTGAAATCACGCCTTAAAACAACGAGCAATCAAAGCGGGCCGAGTTCCAATTCGAGTTCGGCCCTTCATAATTGTTCGTTCTGCCTCGCTCAATAGTCTCGGATCGCGGCTACTGCTGAGCTGCGATCCCCTGAACTTGCTGCACCAACATATTGAAGGTGCATGAGCAGACAAACTCAGTATTGTCCGTGATGGTTTGCGTGCCTGTGGTCGGTTCCACTATGTAAAAGATTTGTTCCGACCAGTCCTGTGTGTCATTGGATCGCCCTGCGCCTCTAGTTTGACGAGATCTGCCGGAAATGCAGAGAAGAATCTTCCAGCACTTTCGTTAATTTCGGGCCTTGCAGTTCGCCGGATGCTAAATCAATCCGCCAATCTTCCGTCAACAAGAGCGTGGAATTCAGGTCCCGATACTCGACGTGGAGTTCAGGTCCATCCAGCGACAGGTTTGTGTGTCCATTAAAGCCCACGTTGATGTCTTCGCCATTGTGGTAGCGCCGGTTATCCCAGGCGAGCCAGGGACAGTCGAGATCGGGCAGGTGTCCCCGTTCGACGGGCATTCCACCGTGTCCGATGCAGCGGCCATGCGCCTCAATCCCTTCAGGCACGTGGTAGCGGTCGTAAATGGTGAGCTTGTGCTCGTGGCCCCAAAACCAGATGACTGGCCGGTGAATTACTCGCGCCAATTGTTTGGCTGGAATCTGATACCAATCGCTGAATGCGGAATAGCATCCGTGATGCGTTAACAGAAGCAGACCGCGTTTGTCCGCGTCGGGCTTTACGGTGTCTTGAAGCCATGAAAGAACCTGGCTGGGAATAGTGCACCGCGGCTTGAACCGAGTTGAGGTGCGAATCCATTTACTTTTTTCTAACAGCGGCATTTTGCCCCAATCGATGCCGGTGGCGTTATATCCAGTGTCGAGCGCGACAATCCGCCAATGCTTATTTTCGAGGCAGAAGAAGCTCGCCCATTGCCCATCACCCCAATCCGAGCCAGATTCCCTTAGCCCCATTTTCGGCAGAATTAAATCGAAGTAGCCGTTGCCGCGCGCATACATTTCGTGATTGCCACTCAAAGCCAAGCTGCCGAGCTTGCCTACCGGCCATTTCACGGGAGGGTAAGGGCTCGTGGGCTCGCCGAGAAAGTTTTCTTTTATCTCGCTCTCATCGCCGACGAAATACACGTCACCCAAGTGGATGGTGTAGTCAGGTCCGAATTGCTGAACGCAATCCGCTACTTTTTGCGCTTCGTCAGTTCCTGTTGCCCAGTCGCCCACCAGGCTTAAGGTCGCGCGATCCGCAATCTTGAAAATTCCGTTGCCGTTACCCGGCGTCGTATAGTCACGGAACGGATGCTTTTTGTGAAACCAATAGCGGATGACATGAGGAATCCAAGCCGCAAGATGGCTCGGCAAGAAGGCATTCAGCGGATTGTAGCGGGTCTTCGAATATCGGGAAGCTCCAGCGCGGAAATGCGATGCGAAGCCGGTGTGTAACATCCCCGTCGAAGTTCCCGAGATCCTTCCGAGCCTCGTGGTTGTGTGCGTTGGTCGACAACAGGTTTAACCCCTGATTCAGAGATATCACATTTCAAGTACATTGGTTTTCAATCGAGGCTGAAACCTGCGGAGTTACTGCAAGTCCGCTTTGTCGGGGTTGTAGAGGAACATGAATCGCAAGGCCAGATATTGACCGCCGAACTCGTTGGGCAACTGCGGAAATGGATTCGAAGCGGTGATGCCGCCCCAGGCGCCGCGATCGAGGGCTACATCGCCGGACGTCGAAACTAATCTCATTCCCGCGACGGTGCCGTTCTTGAGAATGGCGAACTCGATTGTGACTTTACCTTTCTTCATCAATGGCGCCCGCGCCGATTCTGGAATCAGGTTGTACCAATTGATCTTCACGTCGTGCAGCACACGCTGAAGATACGGGCCGAAATCGACGCCCATGGTGTCGGACAGGACTTCCAGTGGTCCCATCGCGGCCGTCGGTTTACCGCCTAAACCAAGGCCGTAATTTCCCCCATCGCCGCCGCCAAAACCGCCACGATTCGCAGCCGCGGCGCGAGCGGCTTGTTCGATAGCCGACCCTGCGGACTGAACTCCGCCGCCGAATGCTGCTTGGGGAGTCAACGTAGGAGTCTGCAGTTTCGCTACCTGCTGAGGAGGAGGCGGCGGGGCTGATGGCTGAGGCGTCGGACTCTGACCTGCCGCAGGCGCTGGAGGCGCAGGCTGCGGTTGCGGGCTTTGAGCAGCGCTGGCGCCCGGTCTGCCGGGCCGCGATGCGTCGAGAATCTTTTTCAACTCCTGCCGATCTATCTGCGGCGCGTGCGATGTCGCGATGCGATCCTTGTCAGAAATAATATTTGTGTTGGGGCGCTTGCTGACCTTCTGTTCATCGGGAGGCAATTCCAGATAAGTAAGGTCTCTCTGATTAGACTGCGGACTCATCACCACCACCGCTCGCCTTGGCATGAATCCTGCCAGCTTCGGCGAGTTGTACAGCAGCAGCACAACAATCAAGTGCACAACTACGGAAATCCAGAAAGCTTCACGCCTGCGCGCCTGCGACAGTTCATCCTGAAGCTGTAAAAGCAGGGCGGGAGCCTCGACAATTTCGCGATAAGCCGACTCCCAATAACGCGCATCGTACAAATCTCCGCCCTCGGAAGATCGCGTCGATGGAGCCGGATTTGTGGGCGGGATTTGCGTAGTCGACATCGAATGAACTACCTGCTGGTCGAGGGACGGGCGTCGTACATCAGTTGCAAGGACAAGAAAATCCCCCACATTACTGAGTGCTTCAAGTCTACTGCTTCGAGTTGCTGGCGTCTGCGGTCCAGTACCTTATTTTCGCATCTTTCGTGCGAATCTGCGAAGGCCTGAAGTGCCAGAACTCAGGATTTGCATCCAGATGGTCAATCGCTGTTTACAAAACTTGACATTTAGGGAATGCGAATCAGGCGTGCAGTCGGTCCAGATCAATCTTTTTTCCGTGGGTGCGGATGGCAGAGACGATGTCCAGCGCGACAGCTAGAGCGCGGCGTCCGTCTCCTAATGTGACCGTAGGCTGAGTGCGCCGCTCCACCGAGTCCAGAAAAGATTTCAGTTCCGCGTGTAGAGGCTCCTCATTCGTGGTTGGAAGTTTCGCCATTTGAATTTGCGGATTCACCGAGGGCGCGCCGGCTGCGGCGTCCGCGCCGACAGTGAAAACCAGAACATCCTGCCGCCCGTAATCCAGAGATACATACTGCTTGGGCTGAAAAAAACGCAGCTTACGCACGCGCTCGGTCGAAACCCGGCTGGCAGTAAAGTTGGCGATGCATCCGGACTCGAATTCGAGCCGCACATTCGCGATGTCGACCTTGCGGGAAAGGATGGGCAACCCCACAGCACGAACTTCCTTGACCGGCGAATTCGCGAACGAGAGCACAATATCGAGATCGTGAATCATGAGATCGAGCACAACATCAACGTCGAGAGATCGTGGCGTGAATACGCTGAGCCGATGCACTTCAAAAAACATGGGACGGGTGATCACGGGAACAGCGGCGCGCACGGCCGGATTGAAGCGCTCCAGGTGCCCGACTTGCACGATGCGGCCAAGCCTCTCGGCCATGCGGATGAGTTCGTCGGCTTCCGCCAGCGAGGTTGCCAAGGGCTTTTCGATCAGCACATCGACGCCAGCCTCCATCAATTGCTGCGCGGCGCTGAGATGATGAATTGTGGGCACCGCCACTGAAGCAGCCTGAACTTCGCTGTGCGTGGTGGTGAGTTGTTGGATAGAACCAAAACTGCGGCAGCCAAATTCGCGCGCGACCGCCTCTGCCCGCGCAGTGTCGGGGTCAACTACTCCAACCAGCCGTACTGGCGCACCCTCCTGGGCAAGCTGATGGTAAACGCGAGCATGGTTGCGGCCGAAGGCGCCTACGCCAATTACCGCGACGTTAATAAAGTTATCGGCTGTCAGGAGTCAGTTCCCAGTTGGATGAAGACCCGTTGATTTAATCACAAACGCTGCGTTTGTTCGGAAATGGCTTATCGCTTCGCTGCTTTTTTCAGCAATGCGATCTGGCCGGCATGATAGAGGTCGTGCTGGACGATGCCGCTGAACATGTAGAAAAAATTATAATAACTCTCAGTTTTGCCTGGAACCTGCTCTGCCAGGCGCGCATCGGGAAAGGCCGCAACTGCTTTCACCAGTTCGTTGTGAGTACGCTTGGCCTGCTCAATCGTATTGCGCCAGGCGGCTTCACTCGTATCCTTTACCGGCGGAAAATTCTGTTCATCGCGCAGCTCTATCGCCGTGCCACCAGTGCGCTTCAGAACCGCTCCATCCCATGCAGCAATATGCAGAACCAGCTCCCAAATGCTGTGCGCGTTCTTTATGGGATGAGCCGCAGCCATCTGCGCATTGACGCCTTGTAGAATTTCCAAGACGGAATCGCCGTGCCACGCCTCTCCATCAAAAGCGCGGCGTATCTGGTCAGCCAGGCGTGCAGTTTCGGACATGCGGTATTCTCCAATAGGCTATGGTCAAAACAAGGATAACGAAAAGAGGAGCTTCGCATCCACTCGAGAGAATTTCAACGCATCCAGGGCAGATATTGTTGGAGGAGTTTCTTGAACCGTTAGGACTAACTCAAGTGAAACTGGCAAAAGCAATAAATATTCCAATCAATCGCGTCAACGAACTAATTCGCGGCAAGCGGGGAATTACGCCGGAGACCGCTTTGCTGCTGGCGGAATATTTCAACAATTCGGCGGAGTTCTGGATGAATTTGCAAACCGCCTACGAACTCACGCGTGTTCGCGCTGGGCAGAGAAAACAACCCGCCCCAACGTCAGGAGGTCGTCCGCGTTCCGCGCGCCGAAGCGCCTCCGGTGCTACCCGGCCCTAGTCTGCCACAATGGCCATACCGGCCGCATCGGCTGCAGTAATGATCGTGTTGCCGTCGAGCAGAAGGCATTTGCCTGTGTCGATGGCCAGGCAAGTCGCGCCTGCGTTTCGCATTACTTCAATCGTATTTACGCCGATCACCGGCACATCGAAACGCATATCCTGATTCGGCTTGGCGATTTTTATGACCGTGAGCGCGCGGCTTAACGTCGAAGCATCCGATTCGAGTGACGCCATGAGTTGGCCGGCGCGTTGAATGGCCGCATCCGTGCCTTCCATTGCTTCCACCGCGACGCAGGCAGTTTCCGCGACGATCACCGTTTGCCCAATATCGTATTGCGCCAGATGGCGTGCGACCTCACGGCCGTAATCGATGTTTTTCTTTTCCTGCTCTGATGGCGCACGTTGGGTGAGCACGCCACGCTTAGCCAGCAGCGGCTCGAGCAGGGAAGTAGAGTTCTCGAGAACGATTCCTTCGTCGGCCAGCACCTTCGCAACCGCGCCCAGAAGAGAATCAGTGTTGCGAGTGCCCAGCGAGAGAAGAAGTTTGGCCAAACGCCAATCCGGCCGGATGCTCGAGAAGATTTGTTTATGCTTGACCTGTCCCGCCATAATCGCGCGCTGCACGCCCTCGCGCTTGAAGGTGTCAATCAGCCGCGAGAGTTCTCCCAATGAAAGCCAATGGACCGTGGCGCCGTGGGATTCGATTTCCGGGAACGCTTCTTCTTTTATGGCGGCGACGATGACCTCAAACCCCTCAGCACGCGCCGCCTCGAGCACCAGGATGGGAAAGCGGCCATTTCCTGCAATGAGACCGAGTTTTCCTTTGCTGGCAGACATCGAGCGTCAGTGTAAATGAAAATCATGTTGGGCGATGCGAGCAGGCTCTGGTTGTGAGATCGCTTTTCCAGAAATACCCTGAAGCGGTTTGGGAGAGAATTACGACATCGGGTCCTTCGACTCCGCAAATTCTCCGCTTCGCGGAGAATCTGCTGCGCTCAGGATGACATACACGATTGAGGCGAAAGCTGACAACTGAGAGCTGACAGCTGACAGCTACTTGATCACCCCGCGCTCCGACTGTTCGATGAACTTTATCAGTAACTCCACATCTTTTCCGCGATCCGATTCCGCTTTCATTTTTTCCAGAGCTTGCGAGGTATTCAGTTTCGACGCCAGCAGAACTTTGTAAGCGTGATGAATTTTGCGAATCCGCTCCTGGCTGAAACCACGGCGTTCGAGTCCTATCGCGTTCAGCCCATACGCCCGAGCGTCGCGAGAGGCAGAAGTTTTCGAGAAGGGAAGAACATCGCGGGTAACGGTCGTCCCGCCGCCGATGAACGAGTGCGCCCCGATTCGAACAAAATGATGCACCGGACAAAGCGCGCCGACCTGCGCCCACTCCTCGACCTTCACGTGGCCGCCCAAGGTCGCAGCGTTCGCCAAAATAACGTGATCGCCGATTTCGCAATCATGCGCGATATGCGTGTAAGCCATAATCAGGATATGGCTTCCCACGCGAGTCACGCCGCCGCCTTTTACGGTGCCGCGGCTGATGGTAACGAACTCGCGAATCTCGTTGTGGTCGCCGATTTCGAGGCGGGTAGGTTCGCCGGCGTAGGTCAGATCCTGCGGCGCCATCCCAATTGAACAAAACGGAAAGAAATGATTGTCTTGCCCAATCGTCGTTGGGCCGCTGATCGCCACATGTGAAAGCAGTTCGCACCTTGCTCCCAGTTCCACATCTGGCCCGATCACACAATAAGGACCGATCTTGCAACTGGCATGGACTTTGGCGCCGGGATCAATGATGGCTGTGGGATGGACTCTATCTTCTGCCACCAGGGCTCCTGGTGTTCTGTTGTTCCTTGCGCTGGCGTTCATGGAGTACGCCACCGGTCAACGAGCCTGCAGCTCACGAGAGCCTCAGCGGCGCGCTGGTCGCCGACGTAGGCAGTTCCCTCCATGCGACCTGCATTGCCGCGCCAAACTCTTACGTCGACTTCTATTCGCAATTGATCGCCGGGAACCACCGGACGCCGGAACTTCGCTCGTTCAATTCCGGTGAACAGCACGAGCTTGCTCTCACGGTCTTCCACTTCAGTGAACAGCAGGACTCCACCGGCCTGCGCCATCGCCTCTACGATCAGTACACCCGGCATTACCGGTGCCCCGGGAAAATGCCCGGCGAAGAACGGCTCATTGATCGTAACGTTCTTGATGGCCACAATCCTCTTCTTGCGGTCAAGGTCGACGATGCGGTCGATCAGCAAAAATGGAAAACGGTGCGGCAGAAGACGCTGAATGTCGTTGATGTCCAGCGTAGTCTTGGCCGGGTCGGGACCTTCGGTCCCCCTGAGCAGTATCAGTCATTCTGTTTCTCGTTACGACGAAGCGCGAAAGATAGAGAGCGAAGATTATACTGTACGGCGCGCCGTCATACGCTTCCAGAAAAGGATTGCATGCCTAAGAAAGCCTCGAAAGCAAAACAAGTTGAACCGGTTGCCCATAACGAACTCATCAGGACCTTGGGTTATTTTCAGGAGCGCAACGACCAGATCGTTCAGACCATTCGCCAGTTGGTAGAGATCGAGTCGCCAACCGACAACAAGCAGGCCGTAGATCAGTTGGGCGCGCACCTCGCCGGAAGGTTTGAAACCCTCGGCGGACACGCAAAGTTTCACCGGATACAGAACTTTGGCGACCACCTGCAAGTAGATTTCGCCGGCGCTCGCAGCGGCAAGCCTGTATTGTTGCTCGGACATCTGGACACGGTCTACCCAATAGGCACGCTGACCACTATGCCGTGCCGCATTGCCAATGGCCGCTTGTGGGGGCCCGGCGGCTTCGATATGAAGTCGGGAATCGCATTCATGCTGCATGCGATCGAGGCGCTGCGAACCTGGAACGAAGACAAACTGCCTCGGCCGGTGACTGTTCTGCTGGTTTCCGACGAAGAAGTGGGCAGCGATACTTCGCGCGTGACCACAGAAAATCTCGCGAAGAAATCCGCAGCCGTGCTCGTTCTGGAGCCTTCGCATGGACCCGAAGGCGCAGTAAAAACCGCGCGCAAAGGCATTGGAGAATATGTTGTGAAAGTTACCGGCAAGGCCGCGCACTCGGGACTCGATTTCGAAAAAGGGCAAAGCGCGATTCTTGAACTGGCGAAGCAGATTATCGCGATCTCGAAACTGATCGACGTGAAACGCGGCCTCACGCTCAACGTAGGAACAGTGCAAGGCGGCACGAGGGTCAATGTGATCCCGGCTGAGGCAAGCGCTGTGCTTGATGTCCGCGTCGCCCGTAAGCAGGACGCCGCGGTCATTGATCGCAAGCTACGCGCGCTGAAGCCGTTTAATCGAAAATGCAAAATCGAGATTAGCGGAGGCATGAATCGTCCGCCCATGGAACGCACGCCAGCTGTGGCTGCGCTCTACAAAAAAGCAGCCAGAGATTGCCAGGCAATTTGGCTGGAAACTGGAAGAAGCATCAGTCGGCGGCGGTTCGGATGGAAACTTCACCGCTGCCCTCGGCATCCCCACGCTCGATGGATTGGGCGGCGTTGGCGAAGGAGCACACGCCACGCATGAGTCAATCTTTATTTCCGAATTGGCGAAGCGAGCGGCACTGCTAGCGGCCCTCATCGAAGCTATCTAGCAAATTCGGATCCCCGCGCGATAGTTACGTCAAAAGCGTAATACCGTATCTCTCCGATCGAACTCAGACTTTTCCTGATTCGTTAAAATCCTGTCTGAAGGCAGTTGTGCTGTATTTGACGACAGTGGTTTTAGCCAGTCTTTGCTGGAGCCAGAGTAACCACCCTCAGGGCGCGGGTTCCGAGTTCTTCAAGGCGTCGTCGAGCGCTTGATCATTCTTCGGCGCGCTGCCTTCGACCACCCGCCATCCGTCGTCGTACTGGCGAAATCCCACCGTCGATCTGTACTGCACGCCGCCTGCATACAGCGCGGCGCCGACTTCGTTCAGCGGAACCCACTTCCACAGAAATTCGACGTCGGCACTAACACCACTCCTGCTGATCCCTGACACTCCAATCAGTTGCCTGTGGGCCACCGGCACGCTGAAATAGCTGGAGTTTGTGTCGCCATTGGAGATTAGATCGTGAAACGTGTCGACCCCAATTGGAGTAAGCGCAACCAGCCAACACGGTGGAGGCGTAACGGCGGGCGGACAAGCCTTGGCTGCGCCGGTAATCCAGCCATGGCGCTGCAGCACCAGATTCTCCGGCGAAATATAGTCTTTGTTCGAGATGACGCCGGTGCGCAGTCCGAACTGCTCGGTCGATTTGAATGTATCGGAGGCGGCAATCAAATCCCCAGCCAGCCGCCGCGTGAGGAAATCTCGAGGCGAGCAAGCGGCTGCGCACAACAGAAGTCCGAGGATCACTAAAACCAGATGCTGCTCACGTAGACCCGGACGCCCTCGTCCGGGTAGCCGAGCAAAGCTCGGCAAGATTCCAGCGAGCGCTGTTTGCACTTTCCGCATGAAGTTGAGAGGTTGAGCCTAAGTCGGAATTGTAACCAAACGCGAGCCCCGGCGCGGCAAGAAAGGACGAGCTGTAATTTGCCCCTCAAATTTTGCGGACCAGCGCCCCGGAATCGCGGTCTGGCAGGATGGACAGCGGCCGTCTGGCGTTAAGCGGTACTCTTCGACAAAGTAGCTGCTGCGCTTGATCAAGGTCGCATCGCAGCCGGGGCACCTGGTATTTTCGTGATCTCCGACCATCCCCGGCAGATTCCCTGCGTAGATATAGCGCAGGCCGGCTTGCTTTCCGATTTCGACGGCGCGCAGCAGGTCTTTCGGCCCGGTGTTGTCGGGATCATCCATTTTGTAATCCTTGTGGAATGCGGTGACATGCCATGGAATATCGATGGAGATGCCGGCGAGAAATTCTGCCAATCCGCGCAGCTCTTTTTCCGAGTCGTTGAAGCCGGGGATTAGCAGGGTGACAATCTCCAGCCAGATGCCCATCTGGTGCAGGCTGCGAATGGTATCGAGAATCGGACCGATTCGTCCGCCCAGTTCGTGATAATGACGGTCATCGAAACTCTTGAGATCGACTTTGTACAAATCAATCCACGGACGCAGATATTCGAGCACTTGCGGCGTACCGTTGCCGTTCGACACGAAGCCGGTTATCAACCCGGCTGCCCTGGCTTCTTTGAATACGGCGACCGCCCACTCGCTTGTGATCAGCGGCTCATTGTAGGTGCTGACCAGAACCTTCGCGCCTTGACGAAGTGCGTCCTGCACCAGGGCTTTCGGAGACGCCTCAAGCGGTGGCGATACTGCATTCGGATCGCGCAGCGCTTGCGATGTGACCCAGTTCTGGCAATAGGCGCAGTGCAGATCGCATCCAAGCATTCCGAAGCTGTAAGCCAGCGCGCCCGGGTAAGCGTGGAAGAACGGCTTTTTCTCAATGGGATCGCATTGCACGCCGCCGACGTATCCCCACGGCACGTAGAGTATGCCGCCCCGGTTGTAGCGTACTTTGCAGACGCCCGGCTGCCCGTCGGGAATGGGACAGCAATGGCCGCAGGCGTAACAGCGTACCCGGTTGCGGTCGAGCTTTTCGTATAGATCGCCTTCGCGCACCTGCTGGTCGACGATTTCGCGCAGCGTAGCCATGGAACCTCTTTCTTCCTATTCTAAACCGCAGTATCGGGATTGGAATGCACTGAGGCTTAGGACGGGGCGCCGTGCTGTGGAGTTATGTCACAGGGCAAAGCTATTACGGTGTTGTGTCTTGCCGGCTGTGTTAAACGGGACATTATACGTCGGCTCTGGGGACGGCAACTTATATAGATTCAGTCTGGGAGATGCCTTACCGGGGCGGTCCACCTTGGCCAATCGCCCCGAACTCCAAACCCTTCATCCGGACCTGCACCTTCAGCCATCCGACTAGCGGGCCGCGTAAAGAAGGGCCACCCGGTGTCTGCGTCATCGGCTTGCCGGAGAAGTGAGCCACCCTCCAATCACAGCAACCGCATCGGGTCATTCACCGCCATCTTGGCTATCATGACCCCATAGTTTTCTCTCATCTCAACTTCGAAGTAATCCATTGGTTGATATGTTAGAGCCTCTTAACCCGGATTCATGGGACAGTGAAGGCAACCTTCTAGTTCCTCTGCACGGAATCCGCCTTGCCTTGGGTATGGCATTCCTCTCCGCCGTCACGTTTTTATGGTTTACATATCTTGGGGACAAAAAGTGGCATGAACAAAACCCAGGGAACTCCAGCGCCTTTGTAACTCCGCTGTGGTTGTCGATGCTGTGGATTGCGCTGGTGCTGGTGCCCTTCATAATTTCTGCGTTGCTGCTCTCAACCCGCAGCGAGCATTCGAAAGCCGCCGGAGCCGGTGTCGCAGCTGGACTGTTCTCCGCAGGGTTTCTATTTGCAGCCGCTGCCCTGGGAGGTATGTTTTTTTTTAGCTTCTCGCCAGATCCTTACGTGTTGCAGAACCTGAGCGCTGTTGTTGTGTTTCTTATGTGTAGCGTTTGGATCATGGTCTCAGCCTTCCGGATCGGCAAGGCGAGTTGGGTCGTTTTCTTCATGACGCTGGTTGCAACCTTGATCTGCCTGACTTGGGGGAACCACGCCTTAGAGGCCACTAGATACGATCTGGACCGGCAACACGAAATGCAAAAAGGCTCGGCCGTCATCGAGCTGTTTGCCCCGGTTGAGCAGGCCCAGCATGTGCTTGCATCGGTGGCTGGATGCCTGATTCTGAACCAATCGCTGCATCCTCAGTCGGGGTATCCGTCCTCGCTCGATCCGGTGGCGCCTCGACCAAACGGGGATTCTCGGTATCGAGCACCGACGACCCGCAAGCCAATCCGCTAACAGGCAATGGCGATGCCAACTTCATAGCCGACACTTCGTGCAAATTCGTCAAAGGCAGGGTCGGGACTCGTTAGCGAGGGTTAAGGTGATCAAACTGTTACGCTCACGATCAGGTCAATGAGTTCCCATGGGCCAGTGGCCCACCCATAGAGATGAAAGTCCATTTCTAAGGTTCATTGATTCCAAACAGGTTACACGCGACTTTCGACGGAGTGTAACCGCGATTTATCGTCAATTGTCGCCTATTGAATGTGATAGCTGCCGTCGCCCGAAGGAAATTGCACTGCCACACAGGAACGTCTGGCTTTGCTTCTTGGCTTTTCGTCAGCCCCACACATCAAGATGTGACCACCCTCACTGACATGACGCCCTCGTAGACGCATATTATCCTGTTCGTCTCCCCGAAGAGCAGATCCCACCATGGGACCCAGCTCCCCACTGAGGCGAATGACCAGAATTCCACGGAGAAGACATTTGACATCGGCGCACAGCCGAAAAGGAGAAGTATGCGTAAGCTCAGCTTATCGAGAATCACCTGCATTATCGTGTTTTGTACCGCGACAGCGATTGTCACACCGGCACAGACGTTCACCACTCTGTTGAGCTTCGACGGCCACGACGGTGCTCAACCCGTCTTGATGGCGCTGATTCAAGGCTCCGACGGGAAATTCTACGGAACTACAGTATATGGCGGCGCGCACGCCCTCGGCACGGTCTTCACGATCACCTCGGGGGGCACGATCAGCAGGCTGCACAGTTTTAACGGGACAGGCGGCACGAACCCATTCGGCGCGCTGGTCCAAGCGACCAATGGAGACCTTTACGGGACAACCTGCTGCGGGGGGGCTGGCTACGGCACGGTCTTCAGAATTACTTTGAGCGGCAAGCTCAGGACCCTGTATAAGTTCGACAACGGCACCAACGGCGGCAACTCCAACGCGGGACTGGTTCAAGCCAAAGGTGGAAACCTCTATGGAACCACTGTCAACGGAGGACCCGGGGCTGCAGCGACGGGTGTGGAGTAATCTTCAAAATCACCCCGGGCGGCAAACTGACCAGGTTTCACACCTTCGAAGGCAGCGACGGCTGGCGTCCCTACGGCCTAATCCAAGGCGCTGATAGAAATCTATACGGGATAACAAGCTCAGGCGGGGCCAACGGCTACGGCACGGTCTTTGCAATCACTACGGCGGGTACGCTTACCTTGCTTTACAGTTTTTGCGCCCAAACGAACTGTAGTGACGGCGCTTCCCCTGTGGGCACGCTGGTTCAGGCGTCTAACGGCAACTTCTACGGAACTACTGCTGGCGGCGGGGCCAACGGCTACGGCACAATCTTCACAATCACCTCGGGGGGTACGCTGACTACCCTGTACAGCTTCGAGGGAGCCGACGGAAAGACTCCTGTAGCTGGGCTGGTTCAAGGCTCTGACGGCAATTTCTACGGAACTACTTCCGACGGTGGGGCGAATGGCCAGGGCACAATCTTCTCAATCACGTCGGCGGGCACGCTAACCGCTCTGCACAGCTTCGCTGGGACTGATGGCTCCGACCCAAATGGCGCGCTGGTTCAAGGCGCAGATGGGAACTTTTACGGGACTACCCAACACGGCGGCACCCACAAGAAAGGCACGGTGTTTAGCCTGTCTGTGGGGCTTCGCCCGGGGAAACGCAACCTACATCCGGCGAAGTGACCTTGAGCATGGTGATACGCTGTGCCGTTCGGAATCACACGCAGCAAACGCCAGCACAGGCGCCACGCTGCGGAGCTACGCCGGCGGCGGGGGCCTCACCTGCAGTGTTGGATGGAGTGCTTTATATCGGTGCAACACACCAGTTAGTGTCGAAGCACGGGAACGTCTACGCCTTTGGTCTGAAGCATGGCCGGAACTAGCGTGATCCGGACAAACGGGGCGGCTTCCAACCGCCCCGAGCTCTGTCGGCCCGCAACCCGTTGGTCGCGGAAAACTCAGCCTTCGACTATTACCTGACGAAAACAAGCGATTACACTCTCTGAGCATCGGCTGGGCAGGTCGATGAGTGTAACAGAGATGTTACAACAGCAATGGCACGTTTCGGCTTGCTGGCAATCACTCTTGATGTTCACGGGTGATGGAGGAGCAACCCCGCAACAGCAGCGCAGGCGATTAGAACAGGCTCAGGCACCTTCCAGCGAAATAGAACGGCCAGACTGGCGACACAGATCAGTATTGTGGGCAGATCGTAAACCGAACGCCGCGCGAGAACCACGGCTGCGCCCGCAATTGCGCCTGTGGCTGCTGCCGTGACGCCTCGCACAAAAGCATTCAACTGCGGGTTCTTCGCCCATCGCTTGTAGGATGGCGCGAGCAAGACGACTATCAGGTAGACGGGAAGGAAAATGCCCAGAGCGGCTGCCGTCGCTCCTGCGACACCCGCGACCAGATAGCCAATAAAGGCGACGGTGATGACTACAGGTCCCGGCGTGATCATTGCCATTGCGACTGCATCTACGAACTGGTGGTCAGTCAGCCAGTGATGTCCTTGCACCACACCACCGTAGAGAAACGGCACAACCGCGAGCCCACTACCAAATACGAAGAATCCCGCCTTAGCAAAGTAAACGAAGATCTCCAACAGAGTGCCGCTTACGCCAACTGTCGCGAGTGTTCCCGGCGTAAACAGCAATAACACCGTGCTCCTCGCCGGTGAGCGGGTAGGAAAGGCCCCAGCCAACAGATTCACTGCTCCGCCTAGCAGAAAGAGCCAAATGATCTCTCGGGAAGTCCATGCCGTCGAGACTGCTAGTAGCGCGAATATTCCCCAAAGCAACTTGTCTTTCCCGAGCGTGAGTTTCGTGAGTTTGAACGCGGAGCGGGCAATAATGCCGATCACGGCAGCACCGATGCCGTAAAACATCCCCTGCATCCACGGCAGCCCACCGAAGCGAACGTAGGCTGCTGATAGTCCCAGCACCATCAGGAACGATGGCAAGACGAACGCCACTCCCACGGCTGTAGCTCCGAGCACTCCTGCCCGAATGTAGCCGAGATAGATCGCGAGCTGCGCAGCCAGGGGGCCGGGCGCGAGCTGCGCCAGCGCTAGACCCTCGAGGTAGTCTTCTTTGCGAACCCAGCCCCTGCGATCGACAAGATCCTGCTGCATGTGCCCGGCAAGAGCAATCGGTCCGCCGAATCCGACAGCTCCGAGCCATAGGAAATATCCCACAAACGGAGCAAGTGGCACTCTCGTTGGTTCTCGCACGACCGACTTGGTTTCCAGGTTCACTTGCTGAGTTCGTGATATACCAGAGCCGCCCGCAACCGCAGGGGTCACCGCATCTTCGTTTGACCCGAAGTGTACTAGGAACTGATAAGACTAATCCATTTGGGATAAGGACTAGGTGCCGTTAACAGGCCGATTACACGTTTTGACTGCTGGTCAATGAGCGCTATGGCGATATTTCGCCAACCCCGACTACGCAAACCGCTTTACAAAGTCGTGGATGGCCTCGTTCACCGCGTCCACTTGCTGTTCGGTGAAGTCAGTAGGCTCTCCTAGTCTTTTTCTTCGTCGCCTTTGTGAAGTTGTTGGGCAAGATAATTCTCGATACCCATTTCGCCGATAGCGTGCAGTTGGCCCTCCAGATAATCGACATGCTCTTCCTCATCGTCGAGGATGTCCTCAAAGAGCGCACGCGAGGCGTTGTCCCCGACTTCGGTGGCGATCTTGATGGCTTCGTTCAAGTGCTTGACAGCATGCATCTCCAGCGGCGAGATCGCTTTCAAACTGCGCCTTGACGTTGTTGCCAATATTGATCTTCCCGATGTCGGTCATGTTCGGAGTTCCGTCGAGGAAGAGAATCCGGTCCATCAGCTTTTCCGCGTGAACCATTTCTTCGATGGATTCTTTGCGGTAATGGGCCCCGAGCCGGAAATAGCCCCAGTTATCGCACATTTTGCCGTGGAGGAAATACTGATTGATGGCTGTGAGCTCCGCCTTAAGCGCTTCGCTCTAGTCTTTGTGAACTTTATCGTTTCCGCGCATGCCGGGATTCTAGCTGCCTGAGATCCGACTTTCAACTTCACAGTTTTCAGGTTTCGTCGCTCTGAACGTGGTTCGGGTGCGCTTGCGAGCGACCCGGCGAACACGTTTTCTCACGTATTACTGCTAACTGTCGAGAACAGGCCTTTAGACGTTTTGACCGCTGGTCATTGAGCGTAATGGCGATGTTACGCCGCCCGACCCTGTAAGGATGAAGCTCAGCGGCGGCTCCGAATGCTTTCACGTTGAAGCACATCCAGTCGCAGGGAGCTATACGGGACTAACACTGCTATGGCCAACTTATTTGCTTTCTCTTCCCACTTAGGAGCGTTCAAGCCCATCACGAGGAGCCACAGGAACACCGATCCTTCCACGAGGAAGGCGGAGGCCATAACGTACGGGGACAAATAGTTTGTGAGCGGCGGGGACAGAAAGGTCAGCCAACACAAGCCCGCGATCGCCGTCAGTGCACTCAGAAACCGAGGCAGGAAGGTCGACCTGAGAATCAGATAGCTGATCAGGATCCAATAGAATCCGTGAAATCCGAGTCCGATGTTCACGCTGTGAGGCAGAAATTGAAGGAGCAAAATGGTGACTGCCACGAAGTTGAAGGACGCCGCGAGCAAAGAAAGGCGCCTGTCCACCGGCTTAAAGATGTAATAGAAGAGTAGTGTCACAGCGATCATGCACGAGATCTCTATAACGCCCGCTGCGATGTGCGCTGCGAAACTCAACCTGCCGCGAGCGAAGAACTCGGTGAATGTTGAGGTCAGTACGAGGAATAGAAAAAGGACACCTGCCATTCTGGCCTTGAAACGCGGTGACACTTCAGCAATCCGTTTTATCATTACTGCTGCTCTCATACTCTTTCCTCCTTATGCAAGCGATTGAATCAGGCGTTCATGCAAATCAGAGCGGGCTTCCCGATCAGAAAGCCCAGCGCACAGTTCCAAACGATAGGCGGTGGCTTTCATGCGGCGCGGGCCTGCTCCTTCCATCGTTGAACGTCCACGCCCATCACGAGCAGCCATAGCATCAGCGCTAATTCCGCGAGGAAGCCGAGGACCAGATTGTAGGGTGACAGATAGTCTGCGAGCGGCGGGAATAGAAAGGTCAGCCAACCCAGACCGGCAAACCCCATCAGCACGCCCAGAATTCGAGGCAGGAAGCTCGACTTGAAAATCAGGTAGCCGATCAGGAGGCAATAGACTCCGAAGAATACGAAGCAGATGCCGACGCCCTGACCATAAAATTCGAGAAACAGAGACGCCAGCGCCCGCAACTGTTCTACCTTAAAAACGCTCAGGTACTGGCTGCCTCCCAAGACGACAAGCGGGGCGAGTTGAAAGACGCTAGCGAAAGCAAGAATGGCACATCCCACGAGGCTGATGAATGTCGCGAGTAAAGAAAGGCTCTTGTTCACAGGCCTAAATAAGTCATAGAAGAGAGCGGTCACTGCGACATAGCACGCCGTAGCGATGAGGCCAGTTGCTATCCCCAACCGAAATAAAGACTGGTGCGTCAGGATGCTGTTCGCTGTAGACGCGGCATCGCCATACACAACAAGGCCTTTAAGGAAGAGCATGCTGAATACCGCCGTCAGAAAGTAAAGCATGTAAACGACACCGGTAATCCTAGCCTTGGGTCGCGGCGACGCTTCTGCAATCCGTTTCACCATTACAGCTGTGCTCATATTGTTTCCCCGCGAGGAGATTCACCCTTTGGGGTCACAGTACTAATCCTGTCAATCAGCTGTCTGAGCAATTCTGCACACTGTCGGAATGTTGATTCGCACAAGTGGGAGTCTGGCTCGGCGACCCCGACGATTCGGATGGGACTGTGCGACGGTTCCTAACTGGCGAGACCAGGCCATTTACACCCGTTGATTACTGGTGATAGCTGGGTAACCCGGAATGTGGGACGCTGGCTCGCACCCTTTCGCAGAGAACGCGAAAGGATGGGGTACCTGGTGTCTGGGTTATCGGCTCGCCGAGAAGCGTGGGCCACCCTCTACTGTAATCCTGGGACCTGGGGTTGATTTGCAGCAACCGGAGATTTGCTCCGCCGGACGGGTCGGAGACCCGTCCCTACACGCATGCGCCAGTTACCAGGTGTTGTAGGCGGTGCCGTCGCTGCCGGTGGCTGTCGATCCGCTGTGCACATCGTAGATGCCGGGTTCTTGCTGGTCGACGGTCATGATGGTGTCGGTTTCTTCTTCCACCGTCCAGGAATCGTTACGGCCGGTCATTGGGTCATTCGGAATCTGTTTGAAATAGCCGGCGGTGACCAGGTCTTCCAGGGCTTGCGGAGCTTTTTGCTTGTCGAGCGTGTACTGCGAGATTACCGAGCGCAGGGAGAAAAGGTTCTGTTTGAGCACCGACTCGCGGGCGCGCCAGATCGATTGGTTATAAGCCGGCAGAGCGACCGACACCAGGATGAGAATGACGCTGATGACGATCATCAGCTCAATCAGGGTAAAGCCACGGCTCCGTTTTGTGCAGAATCTTCTCATCTTGTCATCTATCATCTACCAGTCTTTGTACTTGGTGCCGTCCAGCCCCGTGTCTTGCGATTTGGTATAGACGTCGAAAACGTTTTGCTCGCCCCAGGAGTCGGAATCCGGATCGTCCTGCATGGAGCGCAGACCCCATTCCGCAGTATTCGTCATCGGATCAATCGGAATTTTCCGCAAGAACTTTAATTTTTTTCCCTGCACGTCGACGCCTTTGACCAGCGTATCCAGATCCGGAGGATAGTTCTCTGACCCAACCTTGGTCTGAAATGCGCCGCGGTCGGCGGCGTCTTTGTAGCGATCGATGGCGTCTCGCAGGTCCCACAAGTCACGCCGCAGTTCGTGCTCCTTCTCACGTTTGATGGTCACTCGCACCAGCGGGACCGCCAGCGTGCTCAGGATCAGAAGAATCGCGGTGGCCACGATCAGTTCGATCAGAGTGAAACCGCGAGTGCGTTTTTTTCTGGATGCGATTAACTGCATATTCAAACGGTCTGCCGATGGCACGGTGCACAGATCTTTTTGCGGTTGCGTGCTCACCTCAGCGGCTAAAGCCTTCACTGATTGAGGTCCAGTCAATGGAGCGCTGGAAGCGCTGCTCCACCCAAAACCAGCGGCGCATGGAAACACTATTGGATCGTCACGTTCATGGCCGCGCCGGCTGCTGGGGCGGATTGCATGCCGGGATCGCGAACGCCTCCCCTGGCAATGGTGAGCGTCGACTGTCCGGGAGCTTTGGCCACCAACGTTAAAGTCAGGACCGTGCCTTGCCCTGAAATTCCGTTGGCGCCCGGTGGCCGGGTTGCCGTGATCTGCAAGGTTCCAGTAGTGTCATCGTCGCGATGGACGAGCGCTACTGCCTGGCCATCTTGCGAAAGGAAGCCTCCGTTCGACACGTTCACCACCTGCAACATTTTCGGGTCATAACTTATCTGCAGTGGCACCGAGTACGCATTTTGGGCGCCGCTGAGAAGGACATTCACGGCAAAAGTCGATCCCTTCGCCTGGGAAACGTTAGCCGGATCAAAGCTGAATGCGGCCGGGCCCATCGGAGCGGTGCTCGGCGGTTGATTTGCCGGAGGATTCGACGGTGCGCCTTGTGGTTGCGCTGGTGGCTGAACGGCAGGAGTGGGCGGCACCTGATGGCTCACGCGCCGCAAGCCGAGCGCATTGGCTGTGCCGACGTCGAGTGCTTCCTGATTCATATCGTTATATTCGTGGCTGCGAACTATGTGAGGAATCAGGACGAAAACCGTTTCCGTTTCGGAGTGATCGGTATTTGTCTGGCCAAAGAGATATTTCAGAATCGGAATCTGCGACAATCCCGGGATGCCGGTCAGGGACTTGGTTTGCGAGTCCTCGAGCATACCGCCCAGCATGTTGACTTCGCCTTCTTTCAGCCGGACTTCGTGCTCGATTTTGCGTTGCCCAATCACCGGTTGGCTGATGCCGCCGATGTTTGAGGTCCCGGTCACGGAAGAAATGTCCATCACGACCTTGAGGGTGACTTCGCCGTTGGAGTGAACCTTCGGCGTAATGTCGATGTTCACGCCGACATCCAGATATTGGAATTGGGTGTTTACCAACGGGTTAATACCCACGCCGCCGATGCCTGGCTGGAACGAGCCGGTTGCCACGGGTACGCGGTCGCCAATCTTGAGTGAAGCCTTTTGGCCATCCACGGCGCGAATCTCCGGCTTCTGAATCAGCTTGGTGCTGTTATCACTGAACAGGGCGGTGGCCGTTGCCTGCGGAATCGTGATGGTGAAGTCCGTCGCGTTCAAATTATTGATCTGGTTGAGATTGAGCTGATTGGGTGTGCCGGTGGTCTGATTGATCGTCCCCGCGTTGCCGGAGGTAGTAGTGCCAGTCGTCGTGGTGGTCGTGTTGTTAATATTGCTTTGCAGCGCGACCGTCGCACTCGTGGGAGGATTGATGCCCAGGGTCTTGGACTTGTCCCGGTTAATCTGCAGAACCGCAACATCGACGATGACTTCAGCCTTGGCTTTATCCAGATCGCCGACTAATTTCTGCGCCAGGGCAATCTGGTCAGGAGTTCCACGTACGACGATCGCGCCCTGCGAAGGCAAGGGCTGAATACGCGAAATTTCGAGGATCTGGCGCATGGCATTGACTACGTCCTGCAATTCGGTCGGCTGCGAAAGGTTTGCCAGATAGAAAGTCTTGATCACGCTTTGTTCGAGATCCTTGCGCTTGGCGGGATTGTCAGCAGCGACAAAAATTGTGTTCGGGGTCACCGGACGCCAGAAGGTTTTTGATTCCAGCGCGATAATTTCCAGGGCCTCTTCGAGCGACACATTGTTCAGTTCGATCTTGATGCGGCGCGAAGTGTAGTCAGGATCGAACAGGACGTTGATCCCTGCCAGCTTGCCCACTGTTTCGTAAATGACCTTAGAATCTTCCGTGATCTTCAGATTAATCGGAACGTTGGAGATGGCAGACAGCTCGACTGGGCCCCCAGCCTCGGAGAGACGCTTCTGCAATGCGCTCGGCGGGGCGCTTGCCTTGGGCGCGGCGGACTTGGCCGCGTCGATCATCTCTTTGGTATGGCGGATTTCCTGGTGCGCGATGGCGCTTGAAGGATCTATCTCGGCTGCTTTTTGAAATTCGGCTAGCGCGGCGTCAAGCTGGCCAGCCTCCCTCAACAATTGTCCGCGATGCACCAGGGATGCCCCAGCCAAAAAACGTAATCGGTCATATGCCGACTTGTAAGCGAGCTCCGTAGGCTTGAGGTCCCAAGCCTGCTTGTAATAATCGTAGGCTTGCTCGTAATTTTCACGAGCCTCCGCATCCTTGCCTTTATTGTATAAAGTCTTGGCCTTGTCGGCTGCGATGGCTTGGGTTACGGCCAGGACCAGCAGCAACGTCGCCGCCGCGCGGATCAAGCGTTTCATTAAAAATTCCTCTTAAACAGTTTTGTCCCGCCGTCCGGCCAGAACTCGGGCTAAAACTCTAAATTTATCCAAGATAGTGTTAGCTGGCGCGATTATAGCATCGCCTCGGAGGGTACCGAAGTTACTGTTATGGCGGCAGTTACACTCTTTGGTTCTAGTACTGAAGATGAGAGATCTAAAAATCTTCCACCTGCTCTCCGCGACCCGGTCGCCTGCACGCTGGGCTTGAGTCTCGGGCTAGCTCACTCTCGCATGAGATAAGCTATAAAGATCATGCCCCGCACGCAGCAAACCCGGCCCAATCCGGAGAAAAATCCTCGCCGCGATCCCACGGCCGCTGGGCAGCGCGACGCCTCTGTTAATAGGATCGCGTCACATAACTACTTCTTGCTGGAAAAATTTGAGGCTGGGGTGGCCCTGACCGGAACTGAAGTCAAATCGGTTCGCGCCGGGCGCAGCAACTTGAAAGACGCCTACGGCCTGATCAAGGATGGGGAACTCTGGCTGCTGAATTGCCACATCGGTCCTTACGAGCATGGCAATATTTTCAATCACGCGCCACTGCGCACGCGTAAATTGTTAATACACAAAGAGGAAATACGTAAGCTCATAGGGAAAACCCAACAGCGCGGGTTGACGCTCATCCCGACACGGATGTATTTCAAGAACGGCAGAGTGAAAGTTGAGTTAGCCCTGGCTAAAGGCAAACAGCTCTGGGACAAGCGTGAAACCGAACGCCGCAAGACTGCGGATAAAGAAGCGCGTGAAGCGATCGTAAGATCGCGAAAGAGCTAGGCATGCCCGGTCGCATCCGCGCCTGGTTCCGACATCCGTTATTTTTACTTTCCTTGGCCGCCGCGCTGGCCGCATTCGTCGTGCAATCCGGGGAGCTTGGCTCGGCGGATACTATGCACCGCCTCCAGACCGCCCATTCTTTCTGGACTTCGGAACCGCCAGTCTTTCCTCAAGAATATCCCGAGTTCGGGGTGCACGGCCGTGGAGGCAAGCTCTACGACTGGTATGGCATCGGCCAGCCGCTGCTCATGTTGCCGGCGGATATTATCGGAACCTATATCGAACGGCTGCCAGTTTTCGCCGACTACAACGGGAACGATCCCAGCATCCGCGACATCGTGGTCAGCTACAGCACGAATATGCTGATTAGTATTCTGACGGCACTGCTGTGCTTTCATTTGTTACGGCTTTTGAACTTCAGCACCGGCCAATCCGCGGCGGGTGTGCTGGCGCTGCTGTTCTGCACCACTCATCTGCATTACACCCAGAACATGATGGAGAACAATTACATCCTGCTCCTGACTCTGGCAGGATTTGCGTTTCAATACGAATGGCTGCGCACTGGAAGCCGACGCGCATTGCTCATTGGTTCTGCCGCCCTTGGACTAAATTTGCTTACTCGTTTAACCACTGGTCTGGACCTGCTGGCCGCAGCCGCATTTGTGTTTCTGGCTTTATGGTTCGAGCGAGCACGCCGCCGTGAGGTGTGGGAGCGATTGTTTGTGTATGCGAAGACCGCCGCTGCCCGTCTATGCGGTCTTTCTGCTCATCGATCGCCTCTATCATTACTACCGTTTCGGATCGTTCTTCAATACCTACGTCCATTATTTCACCGTAGAACATAGGCTTCAGGATCCGTCATTGCCCGCGAGCTACCCGTTTGAGACGCCATTCCACGTAGGGTTTCTGGGCGCACTATTTGCTCCCGAGAAGGCTGTCTTTCTTTTTGACCCGTTGCTCATGCTTACGATTGTTATTGCTGTACTCGGCTGGAAACGCTTTCGGCCTGAGATTAAGGCATATCTCGTAGCCACATTTCTGCTGCTCTTCGGATACATCTGCTTTTATGCCAAGTACACCGTATGGAGTGGCGATTTCGCGTGGGGTGACCGGTATGTGTCTACGGCAGCGGAAATGGCGGCATTTTTCTCTGTGCCTTTGCTTTTGCGTTATCGCCTCGAGTTAGGGAGGTTCGTGTGGGCGATGGGGCTGGCGTCGATCGCGATCAGTGCTGCGATACAACTGGCATCGCTCGCTTTCTGGTTGCCGCTTGAGATCTATCAGATGGAAACGCTGGGCCATCCCACGTTCGTCGTCGCCCTGCGCTTCAAGAATATTGCCGCGTTTGCCCTGGGAAAGATGGACGCATGGGGGCTCAACAATCACGCCATGACCGAAGATCCGTGGGACTACATTCACATCACCACCTGGAATTTTCTGCCGTTTGTGTTGCGAAGAGTTGGAGAGACACCTGCGTGGGTGGTTAAGGTTTCCCTGGCTTTGTGGCTCAGCGGCCTCGCGGCGCTCGCCTGGGTTTTGCGGCGACTGTACTGGGTTCTGAGTGCAAATGCGTTCAAGCTCGGCGCCAGCGTTGCAGTCCGCCTTGCGCGGGACTTAGGAACCGAATAACTTAACTGGGCTCGGACGTTCCTGCTTTTATTCCTTTTGTCATCCCGAGCAAAGCGAGGATCTGGGTTCTTCCACGCACAGCCAAGACCCAGATTCCTCGGAATGACAGGGAAGGAATAGGGAATGACAGCGAAGAAATAGGGGGAACACAGGGAGCGGACAACAACCATGAGCGTCGCCACCCCAAAGCGAGCGCAAGCCCTGGAGCAACCATCAGAAATGCGCGCGATCTCGATTGTCGGGATATTCCTTTTCGCGACTGGGGCACTGTTGCCAATCTTTCTCTCGCCCCAGCCGTGGATGGCCGTTCTTCGTTGGACCGGCCTGCTTGCCATTGCATCAACCGGACTGCGGCGGCAATCGCTCACTCGCTGGATTTTCTTTGCCATGCTGCTGGGCGCCGAAATCGGGATTGACCGCCCGCAATTCGCCGAACATTTGCGGGTGTTGAGTGAAATCTTTTTGCGGCTCATCAAAGTCATCGTTGCCCCGCTGATCTTCGGAACGCTCGTCACCGGTATCGCCGGCCATGGCAATCTGCGAAGCGTCGGCCGCATTGGCCTCAAGAGTCTGATTTACTTTGAAGTCGTCACCACATTGGCGCTGCTGCTGGGCGTGGCCGCCATCAATCTAAGTCGGGCGGGGGAAGGGCTTGCCATTGGGCAGAACGACGCTGCCGCTCCGGCGCCTGCTACCGCTCCGCTTCGCTGGGACGATTTCCTTTTGCACATCTTCCCCGAGAATATTGCGAAGTCGGTTGCTGAGAATCAAATTCTGCAGGTTGCGGTATTCGCGGTTTTGTTTGGCATCGCATTGGCGCGCGTGCCTGAGCCGAAGCGCGCACCCATGCTGAGGTTCTGCGAATCGCTTACGGAGACGATGTTCTCATTCACCAATCTGGTAATGTATTTCGCACCAGTCGGCGTTGGGGCGGCCATTGGGTACACGGTCGGGCACATGGGCATTGGCGTTTTGCTACCTCTCGGGAAGTTGCTGCTGACCGGATACTGCGCGCTGCTTGCATTTCTGTTGCTAATTCTTCTGCCGATCTCGCGGGTGGCGCGGATACCGCTTGTTCGATTCGTCAAGGCCGTAGCCGAACCTGCCACCATCGCCTTCGCCACCAGCGCTTCCGAAGCTGCACTGCCGCGTGCCATGGAAGCGATGGAGGCTTTCGGCGTGCCGCGACGCATCGTGGCCTTCGTCATTCCCGCCGGATACAGCTTCAACCTCGACGGCTCGACTCTCTACTTGGCATTGGCTTCGATTTTCGTTGCCCAGGCTGCCGGCATGCACATGGGATGGACCGAGCAACTGTTAATGGTCTTCACTTTAATGCTTACCAGCAAGGGCGTGGCTGGCGTGCCCCGCGCGGTGTTGGTCGTGCTTCTTGCTACCGCGGCAACGTTTCATTTGCCGACGGAACCTATTTTCATCATCCTCGGCATCGACGCGCTTATGGATATGGCGCGGACCTCGGTCAACGTGATTGGCAATTGCCTGGCATGCGCGGTCATTGCGCGGTGGGAGGGTGAACTGGTGGACAATCCTGAAGTGCCGACGGTCCTGAAGGCGGCTGTCTCATGACAGTAGCGCTCATAATTTCAGGAAAAACCCTTGAGGCGTTAAGTTTTGAAGAGGCTCGGCTTCCAGCCGAGGCCTTAAGTCGTTTAGTCAATGGCGGCGCGGCTGGAAAGCCGCGCCCCTTCAAAACCGAACCGCTCATTTAGCTTTTCCGCGGCATGTGGTAGCCCTGCTGCGCAAAACCAAAGCATTTGCCAGATCCCAGGGCCGAACGTCACCGACTCACTGTCGGATTCAGCGGCTCTTTGCTGGCTCTCGGTTCGTTGCGCTTTTCCTCGGAATCAACAGAGAACAGCATGAAGTGATCGAAACTGTGGCGTCGCAGATAATGATGCCGGCGGAAGTCGAAGTAGATTTCCGCGCTCTTGGGCAACCAAAGCTCCACGCTTTTTTTCCGGAACAACTGTGGAGCGTAGTCGACCGCCATATGCTCGCTTAACAATTGGATCTCAGGCATTGGGCTGAGCATATCCGATTCGACATGCACCAGGTGAAATGAATCCGCCGAAATCCAGGCGCGGCCTTTCAGACTCACCGGGTACGAATGACCGGCAATTTTGTACTCTTGGATGCGATGGGGACGATCCGTACGCTGCTCGAATCGAACCAGCCAGGTCGCCTGGCCACGCCATTGGCCCAAGCCTTCGCAGGCCATCTTAAAATCGTCGCGCTCGTCGGGATGAAAAATAAGCGCCAGCGCCGGCAGTCCGCGCGTGGCGATCTGATCCGGAAAATCATCTGTGCCGGAACGCTGGTCGCGAAACTCTCCCACATTAAAGACGCCCGGGTGAGGCTCCGAAATGGACGCGACGTAATTAAACTTGAGCAACGTTCTGGTGATGGGATGGTCCAGTTCGTCGAGGTCTTCATGCAACAAGTCTTCAATGGCGTTGAACCGTCCCACATCGTCCACCAACTGTTTTATGCGCTCGCCTGCACCATCGATCACCTTGTCGTAGGGGCACGCGACACCTTCAGCGACCGGCTGCTTCACATCATCAATGCCGGGTGGTCCCCACGCTTTCATAGAAAACCCTGTTTCATTAGCGGCAAGAAGTACGTCGGCCCCTCGTGACGATGCAGCCTTGGTGACGGGCGTCGAGTGTCCCCCTCCGCTCATAACTCGCCGTCGCAGCTCGTCAAACATGGTCCTGACTTCCCCCGCCATAGGGTTCGACGGTGATTCCTTCAGGAAAGTCCTGTACGCCTCCAATGCTTCCTGATCACGCCCCAGGTTTTCGAGCGCTTGTCCGAGAGCGATCTGCGCAGAACTGCCCGCGCCCTTTCCCTTTTCAATGGCGATCTGAGCCTGCTCGCGGGCCTTCTCGTATTGCTGCTGTTTCAGATACGTCTCAGCTAAAAGGTTATGCGCCATCCAGTATTCGGGATCAACCGCGATTGCCTGTTCCAGAGTCTTTTTGGCTGATTCGTACTCCTGCTGCTGAAGCTGAGTTCGTCCCAACAGAGTTATGGCCTGAATATTGTGGGAGTCCAATTTGCTGGCATCAACCAGATAAGTTTCTGCCTGTTTGAAATCTTTTTGCTGGAAAGATAAATATCCCAGCAGGAATTTAATCTCGGAATTGTAGGGAAACGACGCATCAGCAGCATTGAGGTGCTTCTGCGCCTGTTTCAACTTTCCTGACTTCAGAGCCGCGACGCCCTGGCTCATTTGCTTGCGAACTTTTACCGGGATCTCCTGGCCAGTCGACCCGCTTAAGTCAATGGCGGAAGGGTCTTTCTTCAGATCAATATGTACCCGATAAACCGAGTGGGCACTGGAAATTTTCACATCAGTCGTGGTGGTGAGGTATCCAACTGCGCTTACTTCGAGCTCATAGGCTCCCGGGCTCAACGCACCAAGAGCGGCTTCGGCCTCGCGACCGGTCGTTTGGTAGACCACATTCTCATTCTCTTTGTTGTAAGCCTTGACCACCGCCTGACGGTCGAGGGGTTTCCGATTTTCGCCAGCCACGTCAACCAGCAAGCCTCCTTGCGAGGTGATGCTGGCATCCGAAGGCGGTTCCATCGGAGCCTGGGATGGTCCCAGTGGTGGTCCCCCTGTCCCCACCGAACCAGCCCCTCTTTGCGCCGACGCGCTGGCAGCCAGCAACATAACCACAACGACAAAGCTTCCCGGACGTGCCAATCGAAAATTCATAAGCTACACCGCGTCTATTAGATTGGGCTTTGGGCACCTCTGCGCTTCAAAGGAAGCTCTGAAGAGAGTTGGACCTAATCTTACCAGACGTGCCAAGGAATGATCGGTTAGCGGAAAATGTAGAATCTGAGTCACTCTGATAGTGGGTAGTGGACGCGCGGAGTTGCGTTACCTGGAGCGGCGCTTTTCAAGAATCAGGACAATTGCCGCTGAAGGAATAGCCCCAGCTAGAAACCACGGAAAGACAACTACGAACGCCCAGGCATGATACTCAGACGAATCGGCTCCGAGCCAAACTGGAGACCAGTAAAGGCAATACGCAAAAGTAAACGGCACAATCACAACCCAAAGCTTGCGTAACGTCGCCGGGAACACGGAGCACAATAGCCAAACGATACCCGCCGAAAGAATGGCTACCAGAATTGCTCCAGAGCCGAGGGACAATGACTCGACAAATGTCTTCATTTCGCCGGTGATCATACTACGAAGTCAAACTGACCCACGATCGCCAATCCAATGTAGTTCGCTTGCCAGAGTTTTGCTGCAGAGGCTATTCTCGTTATTCAAATAACCCTAAGGCCCCGCACCCATCCATGCGTAAAAATCCTCCGCGCAAGTTTGATCGTGACTCCCGGCGAAAACACACAGGACCGGCGCACCTGGTGATTGGTAATTCCAAAATTGATTCTGAAGGGTGTCACACCACGGCGCCCATCAAGAAAGGCACGTACATCGTCGAGTACACCGGCCCGCGCATAACCATTAAACAGGCGGACGCGCTTTATGACGACCATCCTCAAACCTATTTGTTCGGGCTCAGCGATGGCAAGCACGTGATCGACGGAGAAGGCGCGGCGGCATTCATTAATCATTCATGCGATCCTAATTGCGAGGCGGATGAAATCAAGGGCCGCGTTTGGATTATTGCGGCGCGAGACATCGCGGCAGGCGAAGAACTTACCTACGACTACAACCTATACGACGGCGATTTGGACGACCCGTCGCCGTGTTTTTGTGGAGCGAAAAATTGCCGGGGAAGCATGTATTCAGAAAAAGAACTGGCCAAACGCGCGAAAGCGTTTCGACGCCGCAGCACGATGAAGAAAAAGGCCAGCTGAAAAAACTGACGCTCGGATCACGCGAATTATTGACCCGGCGGAACCGGAGTGCGAGATTCCATCTTCACCGCCGACAGGCTGGCCGCATCAAATCCCCCGCCCAGAGCCTTGATCAGCAGAACACTATCCACCATGCGCCGGCCTGAGATCTGAACTGCGGTACGCTCATCGGCAAGGGCTATAGTCTGCGCCGTGATTACCTCAAGATAAGTCGTGACCCCGCCTTTGTAACGATTGTTCGATAGAGCGAGCGAATGTTCCGCCGCATTGACCGCTGCTGTTTCGGTGTTGGCTTCCTCTTCCAGCAAACGCAAAGCCGCAAGATTGTCTTCGACTTCCTGGTACGCGGTCAGCACATTTTGCCGATAACTCGCTACGCTCTGATCGTAGAAAGCGCGAGCCTGATCGCTGGCGGCGCGCCGCCGGCCGACGTCGAATGCAGTCACTACTGCCGAAGCTCCCACGGAAGCGAACGCGCTGGGACTGGAAAGCCAATTGACGATGGTCGTGCTTTCAAATCCCGCGCTCGGCCCCAGGTTGAACAATGGGAAATATGCTGCCTTCGCTATTCCGATTCTCGCGTTTGCGGAAACCATCTGCCGCTCGCTGGAAGCAATGTCAGGCCGCCGCTCCAACAATTCGGAAGGCAATCCCGGCGGAATGAGGGGTGGTGTCGCATTCAGCGAAGCAACGGGTAAGGAAAAAGACGAAGCCGGTTCGCCTATCAGGACCGCGATCGCGTGTTCGAACTGCGTACGCTGCTCCCTGACATCGATGGCCTGCGCTCGCGCCGTCTCCAACTGGGTTTGCGCCTGGGCTACGTCCACCTGCGAGGCGACACCGCCGTTGTAGCGATTGTTGGTCAACTCCAATTGCTTCGTGTAGCTGGAGACGGTGGAATCGAGCAACTGGCCTTCCGCGTCCAACTCGCGCGCTTGAAAATAATCTAATGCCAAGTCAGCGCGCACGCTGAGTCTCACTGACTCGAGGTCTGCCAGCGTGGCCTGAGCATCCGCGCGCGCTGCCTCAACTGTGCGTCGCACTCTGCCCCAAACATCGGGTTCGTACGACATATCAACTGGAATGACGAGATCATTTGTTGTCGTCACACCGCTAGCTATTGCCAGGGGCCGATTCCGGGACAGACGTTCCCGCGTAGCCGAAACTCCCGCCGTGACGGTTGGATAATAATCCGCGCGATTGTAGCGAACGGTGGCCCGAGCCTGCTCAAACTGAGCCTGCGCAGCCTTCAGACTTTGGTTTGAGATATTAACTTTCTCTTCTAGCGCATTGAGTTGCGGATCCTGGTAAATTTCCCACCATTTCCCGCGCAATGTTTGATCGGCCGGCTGAGCGGGTTTCCAGTTTTGCGGTGTCTCTTTGTAATCCGTCGGCACGGGAGCGGAAGGCCGCGAATAGCGAGGACCAACTGCACAACCTGACAACAGCATGAGGCCCGCAAAGAATGTCGCACCCCAAACCGAAGCCAACTTGCTTTCGAAAGCCGCGCGCTTGCGCCGCAAACCAATCACTGTTGGCTTTCTCCCGAACCTGCCGCCGGCTGCGCAATGCGGACTTCTTCTCCGGCCACGATCGAATCGGGAGGGTTCACGACGATGGACTCATTCCCGCTAAGACCAGCCACAACCTCCACTTCAGAGCCGAAGTCGTGCCCCAGCGTAATAGGCTTAAGTTCGGTGCGATGGTTGTCATTCACCGAAACCACGCGAAGCCCTTCCGAGCGGAATAGCAACGTGTTCACGGGCAGAATGAAAGCGGTTGTCGCGGTTGGCAATTTCAGGTGAACTTCCGCATAAGCTCCACTGAGCAGCGTGCCCGTCGGATTGTTTACGCGGATTTCCACCAGCAGGGTGCGCGTCGATTGGTCGATAGCATTGGCGGTTCTGATCAGTGTTCCCGGAAACAGCCGTCCGGGAAATTCCGACAACGCCAGTTGGGACGTAAGCCCGGGCTTGGCCGCCTGCGAGTAGGCCTCCGGCACATTCACGTAAACCCGCAATTTGTCTGGCTGTGCAATGTGAAACAGCTCAGTCCGCGATCCGCCAGCGCTGCCGGAATCGATCAAAGCCCCGATGTCGGTATTTCGCGCCGTAATGACGCCTTCGAAGGGAGCGTATATTTTTTCGAAAGCCTGCAGTTCTTCAAGTCGTTTTACGTTGGCTTGGGCAGATTGAACCGTAGCTTGCTTTGCCTCATAGTCCCCGGCTGCATTGTCGGCATCTTGTTTCGAAACTGAATCAGTCTTCAACAAATCGGCGTAACGCGTGGCTGTAATCTTCGAAAGATTCATGTTGGCTTCCGATGTAGCCAGGTCAGCCCGCGACTGCCGCAGTTGCTGATCGACTTCCGGCGTTTCGATGTCAGCCAATAATTGGCCAGCCTTCACATGCGTGCCGATGTCCACATACCAATGCTTCAGATATCCATTAGTCCGCGCATAGATGGGTGCGTCAATATAGGCCTGCACGTTGGCGGGCAGAACCACTTCCTGCGCCGGTGCGCCACGCTTGGGGTGAACGACGGAGACGGTCGGAATAGCCATCTCCGCAGTCTCTTTGTCGAGATCCGCGCGGGCATGAATGCGAGGCAGAATTCCAGAAATCACAATGGCCACCATGGCTGCCAGAGCTAGTACGAGAATCCACCAGCGCCGCGAGGAACGGCCCTGGGGACGATCTTCCGGGAGCTTTGACTGTCCGATTCCCACTGGCTGCTTGACTTCGTTTTGCTGTTCAACCTGCATCAAGGCACTCCGTAGACTCTATGAAAAAAAGATTCTATGAAAAAACCAGATCAATGTTTGACGTTACTCTTCGCCAACCGCTCCCTGCGTCCGTGCAGAATGCTGAAGAAAACCGGCACGAAAAACAATGTCGCTACTGTGGCGAATAATAGACCGCCAATGACCGCCCGGCCAAGTGGAGCATTCTGTTCTCCACCCTCGCCCAATCCAATCGCCATGGGCACCATGCCGATAATCATGGCCAGGGCCGTCATCAGCACCGGGCGAAAACGCGTAAACCCGGCAGTGAGCGCGGCTGCAAGCGCGTCTTTGCCTTCGGTCAATTGCTCCTTCGCGAAACTCACCACCAGAATGCTGTTAGCGGTCGCAACTCCAACGCACATGATCGACCCAGTAAGCGCCGGAACGCTAAGGGTGGTGTGGGTGACAAACAAAAACCAAACGATGCCCGCAAGCGCGGCGGGCAACGCCGAAATAATAATGAACGGATCAAGCCATGATTGAAAGTTCACCACGATCAGCAGGTAAACCAGCACAATCGAAAACAGCAGTCCGCTCAATAATCCGGTATACGAAGAACGCATGGTTTGAATCTGCCCGCGAACGATCAGCTGCGAGCCGCGCGGCAATTCTTTCTTGCTCTCCTCAACAATTTTATTCAGGTCGCGCGCCACCCCGCCCAGGTCCCGTCCTTGCACAGTGCCATAAATATCAATCAGAGGTTGGATGTCGTAATGCGAAACCACGGCCAGTCCAGCGCCCCGGCGAATCGAAGCCATGTTGGCGAGGATTCCGTAGCGGCTGCCACTTGGGCCGGTGACCGGAATGTTCTCGAGGTCCTGTAGAGTATCGAGGCGATATTGCGGCGTCTGCGTCGCGATGAAATAGCTCACGCCGGTTTTCGGATTAAGCCAGAATTCCGGAGTGGTCTGAAAACTTCCACTCAGTGAAACCAGCAGATTATTGGCAACGTCGCGCTGGGTAAATCCGACCTGCTGGGCCTTGGTGCGATCGACATCGATGTGCAAATAGGGCTGATCGAAAGGCTGCTGCACGTGCAGATCGACAGTTCCACGCACCTGCTTCACACGCTCCAGCAATTTGTCAGCGAATGCACGGTTTGCGTCGGTGTTGTAACCGACAATTTGGATGTCTATGGGAGCAGGCAGACCAAAATTCAAAATCTGGCTGACGATATCCGCGGGCAAAAACGCGAAGGTTACACCGGGAAATTCCTCCGGAAGCTTCAAACGCAGATCATGCACATACTCAGCCGTTGGCCGGTGCCCCTTGGACAAACTCACCATGATATCGGCGTCCGCCGTTCCGATAGGAGCAGAATTACTGTAGGAAAGATTAATGCCGCTGTAGGGCAGACCGATGTTGTCGATGATGCTGTCGAGTTCTTTCTGGGGGATCTGCTGGCGAATAGATTGCTCAATCAGATCAGCGAGCCGCGCCGTCTCCTCAATGCGCGTTCCCGTGCGCGCGCGAATGTGCATTTTGAACTGGCCTGCGTCCACTGAGGGAAAGAAATCCTGTCCCAGCCATGGCAGCAGCGCCAATACTGAAGCCAGGCAGAAACCAAGAAAGATCAGCAAAAAAGCGCGCTGGTGATGCAGGCAGCGTTCCAGCAAACGGTGGTAGCCCTCGCGGAAACGCTCAAAAGCTTCTTCAAACTTGATCTGCATCGCCACCAGCGGATTTCGGCTCTGGCTCGCGGCCAGATTCTCCGCTTCATGTCCGCGCAACAGATACTTTGCCATAGTGGGCACCAGCGTCCGCGACAACAGGTACGAAGCCAGCATGGCAAATACGACTGCTTCCGCCAGCGGAACGAATAAATATCGCGCCACGCCGGCAAGGAAGAACATAGGCACGAACACGATGCAGATGGCCAGCGTCGAAACGAAGGCTGGAACCGCGATCTGTTGCGCGCCATCGAGAATCGCATGCTCGACTTCTTTTCCCTGCGCCAGATTGCGGTTGATGTTTTCAATTTCGACCGTGGCATCGTCGACCAGAATACCGACCGCCAGGGCGAGTCCACCGAGCGTCATGATGTTGATGGTCTCGCCGAGCGCGCTCATGACGATGATCGAGGTCAGAATCGAAAGCGGAATGGAAACCGCAATAATCACCGTGCTGCGCCAGTTGCCGAGAAAGATCAGAATCATCAGGCCGGTGAGGCAGGCTGCAATGCTGGCTTCCTTGATCACGCCATCGATTGACGCACGCACGAATATCGATTGATCGGCCAGCGGTTTTATGTGCAACTCAGGCGGCAGCCCTGCCGCGATTTGCGGCAGCAGCGACTTGATGCCAGAAATAATATCGAGCGTCGAAGCCTGTCCGGTTTTCAAAATCGTCAACAGCACGGAGCGTTGTCCATTCACTCGCACAATATTGGTCTGCGGCGGAAAACCGTCGCGCACATACCCCACATCGTGGATGTAAATAGTTGTGCTTCCCACGGTCTTGATCGGCAACTGGTTCAGTTCAGCAACCGTGGTGGGACTGCTGTTGGTATCCACAGCATATTCAAAGGTGCCAATTTTTGAAGTGCCGGATGGCAGAACTATGTTTTGCGCGCTGATCGCATTTACTACGTCCACCGGCGACAGACCCTTCGATTGCAGCGCGTTGGTATCAAGGTCAACCTGAACCTGCCGCTGCTTGCCTCCGTAGGGATAAGGAATGGCGCAGCCAGGGATAGTAACTAAACGCGTCCGAATGAAATTCACTCCGTAGTCGAATAGTTGCTGCTCGGAAAGCTTTTGCCCGGAAAGCGCAAGTTGGATAATCGGCACGCTCGACGCGCTGTAGGTGATCACGAGCGGCGGCGTTGTCCCCGGCGGCAACTGCTTCAGTTGAGTCTGCGAAATCGCCGTCACCTGCGCGATGGCTTTAGTGATGTCCGCATGAGGCTGGAAAAATACTTTGACCACGGCCACACCGTTCAGCGATTGCGATTCGATGTGCGCAATATCATCGACGAGCGTGGTGAGCGCCCGCTCCGTCTGGAACACAATACGGTTGGACATATCGTCTGGATTGAGGCCAGTGTAGTTCCAGACAATGCTGACCACTGGAATATTGATGTTGGGAAAAATGTCAGTCGGGGTGCGAAGGATGACGATCGGCCCGAGTATTAAAAGCAGAAGCGCAAGCACCACAAAGGTATAAGGCCGGCGCAGCGCTAATCGAACAATCCACATAAGCCTTCCTTAGGGCCTAAAACAACTTGGACGACTGGCGAATCAACAATCGCCAGAAGTCCAAACGCGCATAAATAACAAGTAAGTATGATGCAAACCGCGGCCAACGACGCTCCGGGCCTGCATCCGGCGGGACTGATACCGGATAATCAATATTCTATTCGATTTGGCTAAACTGACCTGAGATGCAGAGTTTTGTTAGGGAAATCCTGTAGGAAGGCGGATTACCCAATCGATTCCTGCGGTTCCTCCCATCGAAAAGTCGTGGTTGCGTCCACCACTGCTTGCGATACTATAGCGCGCTAGGAGTAGTCCTTTCGGACGAAGGACCAGCAATTTCGTCTGGTCAATACCGATAGAAGTGTCCACGCTCAGCCCCGAGGAGAACACTATGTCGAGCCCAATGCAAAAGTTAATTTGGATCAGTTCCATGGCGCTCTTGCTGATAACGCAAGCTGTTGCCCAGGGGGGCGCCACGGGCGCCATCACTGGAGTTGTGCAAGACGCCAGCGGAGCGTACATCGCCAACGCTGAAGTACGTATCATCGACCAGAACACCAAGACTCTGGAACGCACGGTCAAAACCAACGCTGAAGGAGCCTTTACCGCTCCTCTTTGCCGGTCGGAACTTACACCGTGAACATTCAGAGTACCGGCTTCGCCAGAAGTGATTTTTCGCGACATTGTGGTTCGCGTCACCGAAACCACGCGCATGATTGCCAAACTGACTCCGCAGGCGGTGCAGGAGCACGTCGAAGTGCAGGCCCAGGTGCAAACTGTCGATACGACTGACGCGACGACTGGCCAGGCAATCGAAAGCGCCACCATCCGCGCCCTGCCGCTGGCTACGCAGAATTTTCAACAATTACTCACGCTTTCGACGGGCGCTCAAGCTGAACTTAACAATGCATCGCAATTGGGGCGCGGCGACGTTCGCATTCAAGTCAATGGCCAGCGCGAGGACAACAATAATTATTCCATTGAAGGCATCAGCGTCACCGACTACAACGTCGCTGAATTAACCAACACGCCGTTGCCTAATCCAGACGTAGTGCAGGAATTCAAAGTTCAAACCTCGCTCTACGATGCCAGTCAGGGCCGCAACGGCGGCGGGAACATCAACGCCGTACTCAAGAGCGGGACGAACCAATTCCATGGCGACGTCTACGAATTTTTCCGCAACACTGTCCTTGATGCCAATGAGTATTTCCTGAATCAAACCGGCTCGCCCCGTCCGCAAATCCAGCAGAACATTTTTGGAGGCAGCCTCGGCGGCCCGGTCATTCCCGGCGGTAAACTGGGATTTTTCTTCGTCAACTATCAGGGTACGCGCCAGCGCAGCGGCGACTCTCCCGGAACTTTGATCAGCACCTTCATTCCTTACGTTCCGGCAGCGGATCGAGGGACCACGCCGCAACCCGAAGCCAACCTGGCCGCCGATTTTGGACTGACAAAAGTCGATCCCGTGGCTGCGTCACTGCTGGCTTTTCAGAGCAACCAGTTCGGTGCTCCGGCGAATGGATATTTGTTTCCGCTTCCTAACGTGCCAGCCGGCACCGCACCAGGTTCGCTGGTGCAGTTCACTGTCAGCCAACCCGGCAAGTTCACTGACGATCAATTTACCGCCAACTGGGATCGCGATTTCCGCAATTCGCGGGACCGGGTTTCATCGCGCTTCTTCTTTTCTAATTCACAGGAAAACATTCCCTTTGGCGCAGGCGGCCTGCAGGCTTCGCTGGGCGGTGCGGCCAGCGGCACCGATCTGAACTTTCCTTATCAATTGCCGGTTCATGATCGCGTTCTCACCGTGGACGAGACTCACGTTTTTTCCAACACTGTAGTCAACGATTTCCGCTTTGGCTACGTTCGTATCAACAACAGCGCGATTAACATCAACCCGGTTACGGTCAACGATGTCGGCATCGACCGGCCTACGGATAATTTAACCAGCAGCATCTACAAATTTACTTTCTTAACTTCCGGATTCCAGTTCGGCCCCACGCCTCAAGCCAATCAGTACCAGACGCAGAACAATTTCAACTTTGTCGATAACTTCGGTTGGGTGCACGGCGCGCACGCCTTCACCTTCGGAGGCCAGTTCGTCCGCGTCAACTTGGACAAGCAATTTCCTCAGGTATTCAATGGCCAGCTTTTCTTCACCAACACCACTGGATCGACCGACTTCGGAAATTTCGTAGGCGGCACGCCAGAGTTCAGCTTCGGCGGCGGAGGCGTTTATAACCACGCCTATCGCCAGAATAATTCGGCTGTCTTTGCGCAGGATGACTGGAAGGCAACTTCAAACCTCACACTGAACTTGGGCCTGCGCACTGAGTTGCTGGGCGCGTGGACGGACGGCGATTGCCACATTGGCAATATCCAGTCGAGCCTCACCGAAACCGGAACCTATCCTTTTATCTATCCGAGTTGCGTTGGCAAGTTGGGAGTTTCGGGGCTAACGGGAAATGCTGCCGGATCCACTTTCAAGAACAGCGTGGCCACCGGCTGGGGACCGCGCGTTGGTTTTGCCTGGGACATGGGCGGACGCCACACCACCACGCTGCGCGGCGGCTACGGCATCTATTATGTTCGCGAAGACGTGGGTGCGGTCGATCAGCTTAGTTTCCAATCGCCATTCATCCCCATCGTCTTTTTCGGACAGACTCCAGGGTTCACCATGTCCGATTTCTTCACCGGAACCCCAGCGACCAATCCCAACGCCGTGCCGCCCGCGGGAACGCTCTCCGCGGCGTGGCTGCCCTGCCTGGCCCAACTGACCAGTTTCCCCAACACCAATGGCGCGGCCACTTACGGCGGCTGCACCGGCCCGGGAGTGAACAGCACGCAAAACCTGTTTGTCCTCGAAGTCCCCCGCCACTTTGTGGTGCCCAATACTCAGCAGTGGAACCTCACGCTGCAGCGAGAGCTGGGCAAACGCTGGGTGCTGGAAGTGGGATATGTGGGGACGCACGGAATTCATTTGCGCGAGACTCGCGACGCAATCCAATCGGTGAACGCGAGCCCCGCGAATCCGTTCACCGTCAAGGACACCAGTGGCAACACCTATCAGATCACCACGAACACATTTGCGAATGCGATCGCGCGTACCCCGACCCCGGGACTGAATGGTTACAGCGGCTACCAGATCTTCGCCAACGACGCTTATTCCACCTACAACGCCCTGCAGGCAACGGCTTCGCGGCGGTGGGGCGGAAATTATCTGCAGGCCGCCTACACCTACTCGAAAAACATTGACGCGACTTCGACGGGCAATACCGCTTTCAACACCGCGTACAACGACCAGGGCAACATCAACGCCTCTCGCGGAATTTCAGACTTCAATCGTCCGCATCGCTTGTCGGTGAGCTACGTTTACCAGCTACCATTCTTCGCGCACGCTGGCGGAGTGAAGCAGGCCGCTCTCGGCGGATGGGAACTGAGCGGCGTCACCATCTTTCAGTCGGGTCTTCCCTTCTCGATTTACGATTCGAGCGCCGGCACTGCGTTTCTCGGTCAGGGAAGCACGCCGCTTCTCGGAGCGAGCTTGGCGTCCGGTGCGACCATTGCCAGCGGCCTGACCAGCGGCGATATTCACCAGCGCGTCGCCAATGGATACCTAAATCCAGCGGCGTTTACACCCGCGCCGCTGCTGTATCCAACGCAGTGCGCGAGTGATCCGAACTTCTGCACCACCGGCTTCGGCGACCTCGGTCGCAACCTTTACCACGGCCCGTTCCAACAGAACTGGGACGCTTCGTTGATCAAATACTTCCACATTGGCGAACGACAAGAGGTCCGCTTCACCGCCGATTTCTTCAACGTCTGGAATCACACGAACTTCGCCAACCCCACGGTCACGGACATCGAGGCCTTTTTGGCGAGCCCGACCAACAGCCCCTTTGGCAAAATCGTGGGCACGACCGGCACACCTCGACTGGTACAGTTCTCGTTGCGTTACGCCTTTTAGGCTTCGAGTTGGAACACGAGCGGAATGTTGAGCTTGAAGGGATGTTCCACGTGGAACATCCCACAGCGTGTAGGAAGTGAGAGCAGATCTAGTTCGGTTTGCGAACCTTGCCGTCGGATAAGTATTGGAGTAGCGCGGTGTCGGCGGCTCGTTTGAATTTCTCCGCGGCCGCTACTCTGGGACTGACCATGTTATCGGCGGATGGTTTCTGGCCGAGGCTTTGCCGCAGGCGATCGCCGTCCTCCGATTCGTTGGTCATCACCTGCATGTAGAACCAGAGGAAGTGGCGCATCTGGTCGAGGGAGGATTTCAAGACGTTGAGCGACTCGATCTCCGGCAGTTCGCACAGGGCCTCCATCAGTTCGGGATCGCTCGGCGCTTGCATGGCTGCGCAGTTCAGGGTCTGCTGAATCGCGCGGAGGTCTTCCGTCACCCGCAGAATTCGAACGTGAACTTCGTCCAGAAAATCAACTTTTCCCATGGTTCGCCGGCTTTCTTGATGGCAGAAATTACAGCCTCAACATCTCACCCGCGAACCGTAGCTAATAGATGTCCCATGTGCATGCGCTTTGGTAATTCACGCCGTTACTTTGGTCTGAAGAGATTCTGTTAAGGGGAAACTGGCGGCAATACTGGACCAAAACCCGCTAGCAGCGGGCGTTGTGAGGCATTCCAGGATCGCATGTTTCAAGGGCCGATACAGTCAGCGCACGAAGGTTCCTACGAAAGCGCTGCGTCTGCCGTGCGATTCCCAATCGACATCAAGACCCGGGCCGCGATAGGAATCGGTCAGGGCTACGGCCGGCATGGAGTGAGTCAGTTGCGTCAGCGGGGGATAAAAAGTTACCTCGTTGCCGCAAACATGGTCTTTGCCGTTGACGGGGCGGGTCTGCACGGTTGCGAATTGCCCGGCGCGCAGCAAGGCTACTCCGTGTCGCTCTGGATTTACGGCCAGTTCCATGGGGACAGAAATTACTTGCTGCGCGTGACGCAGAAGTTCGCCTCCCATTTGATGGGCGAATTCGATCAGGGCCGAACTTTGCTGCGGAGTAGCCTGATCGTCTACCAACAGGACGGCGCGCGCCGGATAAGGATTAGCGTAGGGATCACCGAGCGTGGCGTTGGCATGAACGGCGGCGGCGACGGTCAACCCGTCAAGGGCAACGCCGTCCCAGCTTCCACTTTCCACGTGCCACGCGAGGATGGCTTCGTCGCCCACCAGGTTCACCTCGCCATTGGCGAAACACTGTCCCGTGTACACGTCGGCGCTGCGGGTTTCGATGTAATCGCCACGAATCTGCTGGCCCACGGCCGTGGTGGAAAGAGCCAGAAGAGCAATCAAAACAACTGTCCGCAAGCCATGCTGCATAACTCACCTCACCCGTAATCTCTATTGTGCTCCAACTGGCATGGTTGTGAAAAGTGGAATTGGCGGCATCGAAGGATGCTGCAAATGAGGTTTCGCCACATTTAGTCCTTCCTGAATTGGAACTTTGGTCACCTTTCTTTTCAGAAGCCGCCTCCCAGGGCAGATGCTCCCGCGGTCAGCGTCCGATGTAACCACTAGCGATGAACAGCGCCATAAGAAAAATGAAAGCCGTGCAGACGGTCCCACGGTTACTGCAGTTGCTGGTGGTTGGAGGCAGCAAGCGGAACTTCAACCATCTACGTGAAATGTTGACGGATGGGAACCGCGGGCATTTGCATCTCGACCACCTGGCTTCGCCCGCAGCCCTGCTTAACACGGCGAGGCTTAACCAGAACGGACAAAAGCAGTATGACCTTTTACTTTGCAGTAGCGAATCGACTGATGACAATGCTTTTCAATTGCTGCGCCAAGTGCGCCAACATCATTCTCGCGTTCCGCTCATTTTTCTAAGCGATCCTGTCAGTAAAAGTGCAATCGAGATTGCGATTCAAGGAGCGGCGCCCAGCGCAGCCCAAGTGAAATCGGCAGGGCAGCAATTGGATTCCGAGGTAACCCTGCGCAAGCTTTGGCGATTGGTCGAGCAGTCGACCGACTCCGTGATCATTATGGATCGATCGGGCGTCATGGAATACGTGAATCCGGCGTTTGAAGCTCTGACCGGGTACTCGCGCCGGGAAGCCGTTGGACAAACTCTGGGAATACTGAAATCTGAGCAGCAGTCGGGAGAATTTTACGAAGAGATGTGGAATACGGTTCTCTCCGGCAATGTTTTCCGCGGAATTGTTATGGACCGGAAGAAGAATGGGGAAACGTTAATTATTGAAAAAGCGCTTACTCCGCTGCGGGATACGAATGGCGAGATCACCCACTTTATATCTACTGGGCGGGACATCACAGAACGGCGGCAACTGGAATCGGATTTGCGGCAAGCGCAAAAAATGGATGCCATCGGCAGACTGGCGGGCGGTGTGGCTCACGACTTCAACAACCTGTTGCTGGTGATCAGCGGGTACGCTGAACTTATGCTGGATTCGCTGGCCGCGACCGATCCTCTGCGACGAAACGTGGGCGAAATCATAACCGCATCCCGCCGCGCCGCCGATCTGACTCGGCAATTGCTGGCCTTTGGCCGCAAGCAAGTGCAGTTGTTGCAAGTCCTCGATCTAAACACGGTGATTGCTGAAATTACTGTCATGCTGCCGCGGTTGATCGGTGAAGACATTGAGCTGATTTTCCTTCCCGAGCGGAATCTGGGAAAGGTGAAAGCAGACCCGGTGCAAATCGAACAGATAGTAATGAACCTCGCGGCTAATGCTCGTGATGCCATGCCTGGCGGCGGCACATTGACCATCGAAACCGCAACCATTGAAGTGGATGAAGCCTACGTGCAACGGCATTCGATCGTGCCTCCGGGAGATTATGTGTTGCTGACAGTGGCCGACTCGGGCCAAGGCATCGCGACCAAGCATCTAGCACATATTTTCGAGCCTTTTTACACCACGAAAGAAGAGGGTAAAGGCACGGGTCTGGGACTGGCGACTGTTTATGGCATTGTGAGGCAGAATGGTGGCTTTGTCCGGGTTTATAGCGAGCCGGGGCAGGGAACTAGTTTCAAAATTTACCTGCCGCGAGTGCATTCGGGAATCAGCGAAGCACGCGTAGCCAAGCTGGCGGAGCAGTCTCCGGGGGGCTGCGAAACTGTGCTGCTGGTGGAGGATGAAGCGTCAGTGCGGGAGGCTTCGCGACAATTTCTCATTCAAAGCGGTTACAAGGTGCTCGAAGCGACTGACGGGGAAGACGCTCTGCGCGAGGCGCGGGAGCACGACGGGCCGATTCACCTGATGATCACGGATGTGGTGATGCCCAGAATGAGCGGGCCCACCCTGGCTGAACAATTGGCAGATGATCGGCCGGAGATGAAAGTTTTGTTCGTCTCGGGCTATGCGGAGAGGACTGTTCTGCAGCACGGACAAATTGACGTTACCAAAAGTTTCCTGCAGAAGCCATTTTCATTGAAGACTCTGGCGCGAAAAGTGCGCGAGGTTTTGGAGGCGAGTCCGCGTGGGTGTCCCGGCCGCGGAGCTTCTGGCGATTAGTTCTCGCTAGACGGCCGAGGACGCCCGTCCTCCATTTATTGATCTGGGATTTTTTTCAGTTTGCCGTTTTGCAATTCGAATTTATCTGCGCGCCATGACACCTCATGACCGGCGAAGCTGGCGATCCATACTGCCAGCGCGATCAGATCGCGTATGGGAAGTAATGCCAACGCCGGAATCACTTGTCTATCTTCGAGCACAGAACTTCCAACCACGGTCGCTACCGCGATGCGCAATACTGCGGTGAGAGCCAGCAATGCCCACGCCCAGCCTGCACCTCGAGCGCAAATCAATGCCAGCAGTGCCCATGGCAGGCCGAACGTAAGCCCGAGGCCGACGTAGCCCATGAAGCGTGAATCGCGGATTGTGCGGGCCCATCGGACCTGGTGATCCCAGAAACCGCGAAAGGTGTATTGCGGCAGAAACGTTTCGACAACAACGTCGGACAACTGTACTTTCAGTCCTAACGCGGCCATGCGGCTTCCGAGTTGATAGTCGTCAGCCAGATAGTCAAGGAGAGCTTCGAATCCTCCCATCGCTTGCAGATTGCGGCGACGAAAAGCGAGGGTTGAGCCCAGTCCGAACCTGATTCGGCGTTCGACCAATTGCGCGACCAGCACACCGGCCGCAAAGTCAGTGCTGATGCCGAGTGATTCGAGACGTGAGCCCAGGCTCGCGTTTGCGATGCCGCGGTAGAGACAAGTAACTAAGCCAATCTGGGGGTTGCTCAGCGGAGCCACAATGCGCCGCAGATAATCAGGCTCAACCCGAATGTCGCTGTCGTTGACAATGAAATATTCGTGATGGGCCGCTCTTGCCATTTGCACGAGATTGCTGACTTTGGTGTTGGCGCCCAGATTTTCGCTGCATATCAGCAACTGGATTGCGCGCCGCGGAAACTCTTTCTTTAGACGCTCAACCAGTTGAATTGCGGGATCATTAGCATCGCTGACGCCAAAGATGATTTCGTATTCCGGATAGTCCTGCACGCAATGGCTGCGGAAGCTTTCGTACATTTCAGGATCAGTACCGCGCAGCGGTTTCAGAATAGTGACGGGAGGCGTTGCTTGTGTGGGGCGGACACTCTTGTCCGCCTTTCGCCGGCGTAGAAATGCGGCTGCGCTCCATAGGCAGAGGCAGTAGTAAGCGATGCTTGCTACCGTGCCAGCGACGGCCAAAGCTTCGATGATCTGGGTGAGATGACGAACCATGAATGGTTTGGACCGGGCTTACCTCAGGGGCTAAAGCCTTTGTTCAGTCAATGGCCATTATTGCAGCGCTGAAGCGCCGCTCCACCCAAAATCGAAGAAGTGCAAAGACGGGCGAGACGCCCGTCCTCCATTATGAACCTCATTCGTAGCGCAAGGATTCTATCGGGTCCAGATTCGCCGCTTTCCAGGCGGGGTAAATGCCAAAGAGCAGACCCTCCAGCGCGGCTGAGGCGAAGCCGAAAGTGGCCCAGAAAACCGACATTCGCGCCGGCAATGCGTCCCAGATGGCGGGAATTGTCCAGGTAATCATGGCTCCCAGAAACACGCCGAGGATGCCGCCAATCGCGGTTAAGGTGATCGCCTCTAGCGTAAATTGCAGCAGGATATCGCGCTTGCGGGCGCCGATGGCTTTGCGGACCCCAATCTCTCGCGTTCGTTCGGTCACCGAGACCAGCATGATGTTCATCACGCCTACGCCGCCTACGACCAATCCCACGCTCGACACCGCGAACATGAAGATGAATACTGCGCCGGTAATCTGATTCCAGACGTCGGAAAGCGAATCCTGCGTGAGAATGACGAAGTTGTCGGGCTTGTCGGGCGGCACCTTGCGGCGGCGGCGTAGTACTTCGCGCATCTCATCCATCGCCTTGGGCATGTCCGCGTGGGAAGTGGCTTTGATCGTGATCCAATACTGTTTTAGTTCCGGATGCAGCTTGCGGAATGTGCTGAGCGGGAAATATACGATGTTGTTATTGGGATTCTTGCCTCCAGAAAAAACTCCCTTTACCGGCGCGGCTACGCCGATCACGGTGAACATCTGGCCGTCGATGTTGATTTCCTTGTCGAGCGGATCTCCGTCAGGAAATAATTCATCCCCGGTATCGGAGCCTAGAAGAATGACCGGGGAGTGATGCTGGTCGTCGGTGTCGTTGAACCAGCGGCCCGAGGTCAGAGCGAGGTCGTAGACGTCCTTCAACGAGCCGCTGTCGCCTTCGAGAATGGTGTTCTTGGCGCGGTGGTCGCCGTATTTGACTACGTACGTGCCTTCACCAAATTCCATCTGAATATATTGCAGGGTTGCGGTTACACCCTTCACGTGCTGGAGATCTTTCATCGCCATGGCGTCGTCGTAGGTGAGTTCGCGGCGCTTGCGCATCTCTTCGGTGGGGCGGCCGAAAGTGAACGGCTCCATGTGAAAGGCAAAAATAATATCGGAACCCAGGCTGGTTATGGACTGAGTTACGTTGTCATTCAGTCCGCGGACCACGGAAGAAATTCCGATTACGACGGCGACGCCGATTACGATGCCCAGCACCGTCAGCGCGGAGCGCAGCTTGTTGCTGCGAATGGTATTCAGCGCCATCCGGACAATTTCGCCGTAATCGCTTTTGCGCATCATGGAAAAATCATTGAATCATTGAGACATTGACTCATTGACTCCGGCGTTCCAATGATTCAATCGCTCAATCCCTCAATGATTCGTTCACAGCTCAAATCTCAGCGCTGCGATCGGGTCCAGTCTCGCGGCTCGTTTTGCGGGATAGACTCCGAAAAATACGCCGACGCTGGTCGAGACGATCAGCCCTGCCATCACTGCCCACAGCTTGATTGCAGACGGCATGCCGATCAGCGCGGTAATCCCTTTGGCGAAGGCGATGCCGCACATCACTCCGACCAGCCCGCCGACCAGCGCCATGGTTCCCGATTCGATCAGAAATTGCAGCAGCACGTCCTGACTGCGTGCTCCTAGCGCTTTGCGGATGCCGATTTCGCGGGTACGCTCGGTCACCGAAACCAGCATGATATTCATAATGACAATTCCGCCCACCACCAGAGAAATCGCTGCAATGGCGACCATGGCAATAAAAAATGTTCCGCTGAGGCTCGACCAGATGCTCAAGAAACTTTGATTGGTTTCTGCGGCAAAGCTGTCGGGCTTGCCCGGGAGATCGTGACGCCGAGACCGCAGAATCACCCGCGCTTCATCAATCGCAGACTCCAACTGGCTGCCGACGCCGTTGGCCTTGCCGGAAATGCGCACGCTGGTATGCGCGCCGAATTGTTTCAGATATGTGGTGATCGGGATGGCGGCATAATTGTCGCGGCTCTGGCCCAGCGTTTTGCCCTGCTTTTTCCCTACTCCAATTACCGTGTAGATCTGGCCTTCAACGCGAATTTCCTTGCCCAGGGGATCCACGCCCGAAAAAAGATTTTCGGCTACATCGGTTCCAATTACTGCTACGTTGGAACGATTGTTCTCGTCGTTGCGATTCAGCATGCGTCCGGCGGTTAAATCGAGATCGTAGATGGTCGACATCGAGGGCGTCATGCCGCGTATCCACGAATCGCTGAGCGACTGCTCGCCATATTTCACGTGGCCGCTGGTGTTGGTGATGGACGCGCCTACCAGCGTGCAATGGCGACAAGCGTCGAGCACGGCCTCGTAGTCGTCGAGGGTGAGATCTTTGCGCTTCTGACCGTCGAGGAATTGATCGATGTTGGTGATTACCGGGGAGACTTTGCTGATGATGAAGACGTCCGCGCCGAGGTTGAAAATTTTCTCCGCCACGTAGCCATTGATGCCGTTGACGAACGTTACCACGGCGATAACCGCAGCCACGCCGATCACGACGCCCAGCAGCGTCAGCGCTGAGCGCAACTTGTTTGCCCACAGCGACTGCAGCGCAATGCGAATGGCTTCGAGGATGGTCATGGATCGGGCTTCAGGCTTTCGGCTTCAGCCTTTGTTGCGTTGCTATCGAGCAGTCTAGCAGAGGCCCTCAGCTACCGCTGCTAAGGAGCCCGACAGCAGGCTGTTCGAGTCCGCCTGAATAAATAAGATTCCGCGTTCGCCGTTCACCACCACCAGGTTCAAATGGATCGGCCCCTGATTGCCGACATCAATTACCGCGGCGCCCTGGCATATATGGAGGACCTTGTAGGCGCCTGAAATTTTTTGTTTCGACGCGATCGAGCCGTTAACGCTCACGGTCGCAGTTCCCTTCAGGGTTCCATTTCCGCTTAACATAATTTGGCCAGCAATGGCCAGCGGCCCTACGCCAATTTCGGTCCCTCCGCCCTGCAATCCGTAAGTGCCCTTGACTCCCGCGAGAGAGCAGGACTTCGAGACCTGTGCTTGCGCGGTGCCCAGGATGGTGGTGCCGCTGTCATTTTGGATCATGTCGATTTGTGCGCCATCAGAGATCACGGTGATGTCGAAATTTTGTTTCGACCGACCCTGCGCCTGAATCGTCATGGTGCCGGTGCAATTCGAGTTGATCGAGTACTTGCCCAATACCTCGAGAAGATTGCCTATCGACCCGTTGTCGCTGATGGTCTCGTTTCCAGCAAGGGTTCCGTTGCCATTGGTCGCTATCTGCCCGACAGCGGTGAACGGATTGCCGCTGAACGTGCCATTGATCACAAATCCGTAGCGCTGATGCAGAGTGGTAATCGAACAAGCGGCCGGATGTGCGGGCTGAGCCCAGAGAAAGGTGCCTAACAAAACCACGCTCGACAGATTCAAAACAACTGAGCGGACTAACTTATAAATCATATACTTCTCCGTTTCTCCGCTGCCGTACGCGTGTTTGCAATTCTCGTCTCCCGGGAACATTTGTCAAGGTGAAAGAGTTTGCGGGACTTTTTGTCGCGGGTCGTTCGTCGTTGGTCGTCGGTCAAAAGCTTTGCGCATCAAGTCTAGCAAAATGCAGTGTTCCGGCTTGCGCTTCGCTCGCATCACATCAGGAACGGATGTCAAAGGCCAACGACCAACGCGAATGACCAACGACCCTCAGAACTATCGCATATATAATGACCTTGTAGGCAGCTGGACCGGACGGTCGCTCCCGTTTCGTCAAGGAACGGGGGAGGAAAGTCCGAACTCCGCAGAGCAGTGTGCCGGATAACGTCCGGGAAGCCAGGTTCAAGCCTGGTTGACGGCTAGTGCCACAGAGAACATACCGCCTCGGCAACGAGGTAAGGGTGAAAAGGTGCGGTAAGAGCGCACCGCCGCCGCAGTAATGCAGCGGGCAGGGCAAACCCCACACGGAGCAAGACCAAATAGGGAGGGACCTGAGGCCGCGGTGAAAACTACGGCTGAGAACGTGCCGGCTCGGCGCGTCACAACCTCCGGGTAGGTCGCTTGAGCCGCGCAGTAATGCGCGGCCCAGAGGAATGACCGTCCTGCGGGAGCAAATCCCGCAGACAGAATTCGGCTTACAGGTCCGGCTGCCACAACTAAAGCGCTTACAGCGGTTTGCTGGCGGGTGTGCCGTTTTTGTGCCACTCGCCAGCAACAGCCTTGACAAACCCCAAGTTCCCTTGCCGACGACGGCTCCGGTGACGAGTCAATTCCGCAACGTGAGTATAATGGGCAATTTATCGCCAACTAAGAGGGAGAACGGGTTGACCTACTAACTGGCTAAGCAGGCACACGTATCCCTTAGAGTGTGCTGGTCTCCCAATCCCCCGCCCGCGATTTCTATTTGGCCGGAACCGAGAGGTCCTCGAGTCGAGTGCCTTTCTTAGCAACGTAGAAGGCCAGCGCCTTCGCAGGCGCGCTGCTGCTGGCGTTCTTGACGTTATGCACTTCGCCGGCCACCGTGGTGAATGCCTCGCCCGGCTTGAGGGTCACAGCGGGTTTGCCCTGAGCCTCAAACGTCACCGAGCCCTCCTCGATATACACGATTTCGTCGCCCGATTGCGTATGCTTTCCGCTCTCTGCACCCGGCGGAAGGATGCGTTGCACTAGAATCGCTTCCCATCCTGGCGCGCCCTTCAGTTCCGTTCGCTGCAGAACCGTACCGCCCTTCAAATTGTCCTGCGCGCTCAACATCCGGCTCCCCAACACGCACAGCACCATGACCACTGCCAATGCGACCCCAACCAAAAAGTTGATGCGCTTCATGGAGGCTCCTTTCAAAGCCAGCGAATACTACCACAACTAGTACACGCCTCAAATCCTGATTGGAGAACGAAGCGGTGAATGCGCCTGTTGATGAGTTTAACTGATTCCATGACAGTGTCGGCTCCCACGCTCGAGTAAAGTTGGTGGTGCTGGATCCAACCAACAGGCTCGGGAGAAAGGAGCCGAACAATGATCATTATAGGAGTAGATTTTCATCCCGAGTTTCAGCAAATTGCTTCGGTGGATACCGACAGGCTGACACGGGCGGTAATGTCACTCTTCGGGCAAATGCCGATGGTTTTGAGCATCTCGCACGATACTTTCTAAAGATGGCACGAACTGCCATTGACACTTCACCGCGGCTGATTTCAGATAAGCTGTCTGTTTGCAACGTAGTCCCGCGAATTCGGCTTACCGATCCCGACCGCCCTAAACCGCTTCGTTTCCAGTGCGGCGTTGCGGCTTTCAAAATTTTGACGCAGGTGTGACGAAAATCGCCTTTATCTCTCTTATATCTATTTCTATACGATCGGATTGTTGCCCGCGGCGGACTACTTCCTCATCGGCGGTTAACTCCGGAATAATCCGTCGACTGACGGATTTCGAGGCGCTGATTCTGGTCCGGTATACTTGGTAGCCTTGGATCTAGTTTCAGCAAGTGGCTGAGATCAGCATGATAACGGACCCAAAGTTCGGCATTATTGAAAGTCCGGGCTACCCAAACTGAATCCTTTTCTCGCATATCAAAATCTATTTGGTACGAGTGTCGTCTCGTACGGTTCCCCGCAAGTTGGGTAACTTGTTGAAAACTTTGGAGAGTGTATGGCCAAACGACTTATCGTTACGTTATTGGCAGTAGCCGCTATCTTAGGCGCGCTTGGATATGTGAAATTCCGGCAAGTCGAGGTCGCTGTAGCGCAGGGCGCGGCGTTCCAAATTCCCCCTACGGCTGTTACTACCGTGGTCGCTAAGCGGGAGACGTGGCCGTCCACATTAACGGTAATCGGTACGGCGGCCGCGGTCGAGGGCGTAACCGTAAGCGCCGATCTGCCGGGCACGATCGACAAAATTCACTTCGAATCGGGCCAGTGGGTGCATCAGGGGGACATACTGGTCGAACTCGACACTCGCCAGGAAAGAGCGCAACTCGCCAACAATGAAGCTCAGCGGGATCTGGCGAACATCAACTACGGTCGCGCCCAGGAACTAGATAAGGCAGGAGTCATTGCTCATTCGGAATACGACAATGCCAGCGCACAGCAGAAGGCGACCGAGGCTCAGGTGGGTGACATTAAAGCAGCCATCGCTCGCAAGACGATTCGCGCTCCGTTCACCGGGTTGCTGGGCATTCGCCAGGTAAGTTTGGGCCAATATCTAGCGGCAGGTCAGGCGATTGTCGCGCTGCAATCCGTGGATCCTATTTATGTAAACTTCGGAGTCCCGCAGCAAGACGCAACCCAGATGAGGCCCGGGCGCGCACTGCGGGTTACTAACGGCGATTTGCCGGGGATGGCATTCACCGGCAAGATTACTGCGCTCGATTCTGTCGTAAATGAGCAGACGCGAAACATTCAAGTGCAGGCGACCCTTGCGAATAAAGGGAACAGGCTGCGCCCGGGAATGTTTGTGCAGGTTGAACTGCCGCTTGGGCAACCTCGCGAGGTGATGCCGCTGCCGGCTTCGGCGATCAACTACGCGCCCTACGGCGACTCCGTGTTCATCGTCACTCAAATGAAGGATGCAAAGGGAACCTCGTATCGTGGCGTCCGTCAGCAAGTAGTAAAGGTGGAAGGCTCTCGCGGCGATCAGGTGGCAATCATTTCCGGCCTCAATCCGGGAGACGAAGTGGTGAGTTCGGGCGTCTTTAAGCTGCGGAATGGTGCCCCGGTTCTGGTGAACAACACGGTCAAACCGGACAATAATCCGAGTCCGAAGCCCGAGGATAGCTAGACTCAATCAGCCGTTTTAGGAGTGTAGTGTGAAGTTTACCGACCTATTTGTTAAGCGCCCCGTGTTGGCGATCGTTGTAAATCTGGTGATCCTGATCGCCGGTTTGCAGGCCATTCGTTCGCTGAGTGTGCGTCAGTATCCGCGCAGCGACATTGCGGTCGTGCAGGTCACCACGGTATATGTGGGCGCGAGCGCTGATCTGGTCCGCGGTTTCGTCACGACGCCGATCGAGCGTGTTATCGCCAGCGCGGACGGCATCGACTACATGGAGTCGACGAGCGCGCAAGGGCTGAGCACGATCCTGGTACACCTGAAAATCAACTATGACACGACGGCGGCGCTTACTCAGATCCAGGCAAAAGTCGCGCAGGTTCGCAACGATCTTCCTCCAGAGGCTCAAATCCCGGTTATCGATCTGGAAACTGCGGACACGCAGTTTGCGGCGGTGTATATCGGGGTCTCTTCCGCCGATCTCGATCAGAACCAAATCACCGATTACCTGACCCGTGTTATTCAACCCAAGTTGAGCTCGATCAGCGGTGTTCAACGTGCCGACATCCTGGGCAACCGGACATTCGCTATGCGCTTGTGGCTGAAGCCTCAAGAAATGGCGGCGCGCGGCGTTTCGCCCTCCGATGTGCGCGATGCACTGTCAAAGAACAATTATCTTTCGGCGCTCGGAGCTACCAAGGGTTCGATGGTTTCTGTGAACCTGATCGCAAACACCGACCTGCGCACTCCCGAAGAATTTCGTCAGATGGTAGTGAAACAACAGAACGGGGTAGTTGTCCGCCTGGGCGAAATCGCGGACGTGCAACTGGGCGCAGAAAACTACGATCAGGATGTTCGCTTTAACGGAGAAACCGCGACGTTCATGGGCATCTGGGTACTGCCCACGGCGAATTCTCTGGAAGTAATTAAAAACGTTCGCAAAGAGCTGCCTGCGATCCAGCAACAGCTGCCCACCGGCATGAAGTTGGGCGTGCCTTACGACTCGACCGAGTACATTCAGGACGCCATTAATGAAGTTCTGCATACCCTCGTCGAAACTTTGCTGATTGTGGTCGTCGTCATTTTCCTTTTCCTGGGATCATTCCGCTCCGTGTTGATTCCGGTTGTCGCTATTCCGATCTCGTTGATTGGCGCCGTATTTCTGATGCTCGTGGCTGGCTTCACCATCAACCTTCTGACTCTGCTTGCTATTGTGCTTTCGGTCGGATTGGTCGTGGACGATGCCATTGTTATGGTCGAGAACGTCGAGCGACACCTCCATCTGGGCAAGTCTCCATTCCAAGCTGCGAGAGACGCTGCGCGTGAGCTGGTGGGACCGATTATCGCCATGACGATCACTCTCGTGGCTGTTTACGCTCCGATCGGAATTCAAGGAGGGCTGACGGGGGCGTTGTTCCGGGAATTCGCGTTTACCCTGGCTGGGGCTGTCATTGTCTCAGGCGTCGTGGCACTTACGCTATCTCCGATGATGGGCTCGAAGTTGCTGCGCTCCGGCGACACTGATCGTGGCTTTGCTGGCATCGTCAACCGTCGTTTCGAGAGCGTCCGGAATCTCTACGTGCGATTGCTGACCGGGACATTAAATTATCGTCCCGTAGTGCTCACCGTTTGGGCGGTGGTCGCGGCGCTCATGATTCCTTTGTACATGTTCTCCCAGCGGGAGCTGGCTCCGGCGGAAGATCAGGGAGTTGTGTTTGGCGTTATTCAATCATCCGCGAATTCAACTCTCGATCAAACGAACCTGTTCACGACGCAAGTCTATGATGTCTACCACTCGTTTCCCGAGAACGCGAGCATATTCCAGATCACGAGTCCGAATGGCGGATTCGGAGGTATGGTCACGAAACCCTGGAGCCAGCGCAAGAAGACTGCTCAACAGTTGCTGGTAGAGTCCTCGGGGCCGCTCTCAAAGATCGCCGGCATCCGTGTAATTCCGCTCACACCGCCGCCGCTTCCCGGAGGCGGAAACTTCCCAGTGGATTTTGCGATTGTGTCCGCGGCTGAGCCAGAGCAAGTCAGTCAACTTGCCGAGCAGATCGCGCAGAAAGCTATGGCCAGCGGCATTTTCATCTTTGCCGACACCGATGTGAAGTTTGACCAGCCACAAACCGAAGTAGTTTTTGATCGCGACAAGCTGCGCTCACAGGGCGTGGATCTAAGCCAGGCAGGCGCGGATCTTTCCACCATGTTGGGCGGAAACTACGTCAACCGTTTCAGCATCCAGGGACGCAGCTACAAAGTCATTCCACAACTAAAGCGAATGGACCGCCTCACGCCGGAGCAGCTCTCGCAGATCTACGTGAAAGGTTCCGCAGACAAGCTGGTGCCACTTTCGACGTTCGCTACTCTTAAGACCACCACCGAGCCGAGATCGCTAAACAAGTTTCAACAGCTGAACGCGGTGCGGATTCAGGGTGTCATTCCGCCGAACGTTCCGCTCGATAAGGCTCTGACTTTTCTCGAGGACACGGCAAAACAGGTTCTGCCGCAGGGATTCACCGTGGACTACGCTGGCGAGTCTCGCCAGCTTCGCGTGGAGGGAAGTAAGTTCCTCGGCACATTCTTGCTCTCGGCAATCTTGATTTATCTCGTGCTGGCCGCGCAATTCGAAAGTTTCCGCGATCCCTTCATCGTTCTCGCCGGTTCGGTGCCGTTGGCGATCTCGGGCGCCCTGGTGTTTTCGTTTCTGAACTTCACAACTCTGAATATCTATAGCGAGGTCGGCCTGATAACTCTTGTCGGCCTGATTGCGAAAAACGGAATTCTGATTGTCGAATTCGGGAACCATTTGCAGGAAACCGGACTCACTAAATTGCAGGCGATCATTGGCGCCGCGAGCACGCGACTGCGCCCCATTCTCATGACAACCGCGGCCACAGTTTGCGGTCACTTCCCGCTCGTCCTTGCTAATGGCCCGGGCGCCGGAGCGCGAAACAGCATCGGCATCATGCTGGTTAGCGGCATGATCATTGGTACGGCTTTCACGCTATTTGTGGTGCCGTCGATTTACATGCTGGTTGCGAAAACCCACGTACCGATGGAGAGCAGTGAAGAGATCGTGCTCGATGAGCGAGCCGAAGCCACAGTTTAGCTCCCCAAAGGCCTTGAGGACTATCATGGTTCTCGTCACCTTGCCAAAGACGCACTACGGGCGGGCATCGAGGGCCATGGAGACAAGCCTACCTCCCGCCTAGAGGTGTCATTCGCCACAGCCGGCCTGTTTTCCTTGGCAAAAAATTTGTCATCCTGCGGACAAACCCGGGAACGACAAACCCGGGGACAGGAAGGTGTGGGAAAATTGATTCCCGCGATTTTTAGATCTTTTTAGCTGGACCGAAAATGTATACCCGGACGCCAAAGGTCGCTCGTAAAGCGAGTCCCCAGGTTTTATTCTGCAGCCAGATCAATGACGCACATGATGCCGTAGACCCGATGGTATCCACAATCGACACCAATTGACTCGAACCTTGGATCGAGCAAACTCTTGCGGTGGCCGCGATCTGTCACACCATCGTCCACGAGTTCGTGGAAGACCACATCCCTGGCTGTCCAGCGTCCGTAACTGATGTTCTCGGCGACCGCTCTGACGTCTGGGATATAGACCCTGATTCTGTCAAGCGGCTCCCCGCCGGAATCGGAGTGGCCTTCTGTTCCTGCTAAGCCTTGTTTCACAACGTGATCGCCAGCGGCGCGACATAACCGCCTGGAGAGTTGCAGTCGCCCGCGGCGCCGAGTTGTTCGAAGCGCCGCGACAGCCTCTTCCAGCGCGGGCAGACCCTCCTGAGTAATTTCCGCGGTCACTTCCAGATCCTGGTCTCCTTTGGGGGGCGCCACAATTCGCCGCCCGCGGTAAAACGGTTTCTTGGCAACGAGAATGGCAGCGTAACCGGCAGGATCCGTGCGCACGCGATTAATCTCAGCCACAAGTTCCTCTTCTATCGGGGTTAGTAAGGTGTTTCGATCAGGCGCGCCAGAAAAAGCCCCAGGCATGAGCGTCATCCATGCAATAAGTCCGCAAAATAGATGGCTGGCAACTCTTGGCTGCATAAAATCGACCCCTCTTATCGAGTATAGTGTCTGGACATTGCATCTCGCGGAAGCCTGAAGGCGTCACTGAGTGAAATAGAGATGTTACGGCAGTTATCCGACCTCACAACCGATTCGGTCCTCTGATCACCCGAATTAATGCGTCAGTTCGAAGACAGTTCCTGCCCTGTGCGAGTAATCATCGAGTGTCGTGCCGTACAGGTTATTTTCCGCGTCGAGGATCAATCCAGCATTGGGATTGCCAGGCCCTCTGCGGACGCCGAACTGATCGTACCCCCGTCATGCGTTGACTAGAGGATGGCGCGTCCGTAAGATAGAGCGGCCCGAGAGCCGGGCACTTTCCGAATGATCGGCCAGACTATCTCACATTACCGCATCGTGGAGAAGCTTGGTGGCGGGGGCATGGGCGTGGTCTATAAGGCCGAGGATACGCGGCTTGACCGTTTTGTCGCCCTGAAGTTTCTTCCCGAGGATGTTGCCCAGGACCGGCAGTCGTTGGAACGATTCCGGCGCGAGGCGAGGGCGGCTTCGGCGCTCAACCATCCGAATATCTGCACCATCTACGACATTGGCGAGCAGGACGGCAGAGCCTACATCGTCATGGAATACCTCGACGGCGCAACGCTCAAACATCTCATTGGCAATCGCCCGATGGAGCTGGATGCTCTGCTTTCGCTCGGTATCGAAATCGCGGATGCGCTGGACGTGGCCCACGCGCAGGGCATTGTGCATCGCGACATTAAGCCGGCAAATATTTTTGTAACCAAGCGTGGGCACGCCAAGGTCCTGGACTTTGGGCTGGCGAAAATCACCCAGCCAGCGGCGCGACCCGCGGAGCCGTCCGGGGCAACGGCGGAGGCTACAATCGCGGAAGAGCATCTGACCAGTGCCGGTTCCGCTATTGGCACGGTGGCGTACATGTCTCCCGAGCAAGCCAAGGGTAAGGAACTGGATTCACGCACCGACTTGTTTTCCTTTGGCGCGGTGCTTTATGAAATGTCCACGGGGATGGTTCCGTTTCGCGGAGAGACGTCGGCGCTGATTTTTTCGGCGATCCTCGATCGGGCACCGACTTCGGCGATTCGGCTGAATCCGGACGTACCGCCGAAGCTCGAAGATGTTATCAACAAGGCGCTGGAGAAAGACCGCAATCTGCGCTACCAGCACGCGGCCGACATCCGTGCCGACTTGCAACGATTAAAGCGCGACACCGATACTGGACGTGCCGTAGCGGCCAGTTCGGGATCGGTGGCAGCGGCGCATGATTCAGGATCTGGACCGGCGGTGCAGCAGACCCCGCGACCGATCTCGTCAGGTGCGGCTGCGGCGGTCGCGGCCAGTTCGTCAGGTGCGGTGACGCCCGCGAGTGTCGCGACTCCGGCGGTTTCAAGAAAATCCTGGAAGATTCCCGCCGTGGTCGCAGCCGTGGTTGTGATCGCAGCGCTGATCGGCGGAGGTCTATTTTTAGGCTCGCGTCGGGGCAACGCGCTCTCCGAGAAAGACACGGTGGTTCTCGCCGACTTCGTGAATACGACCGGCGATTCCGTTTTCGACGGGACCTTGAAGCAGGCTCTGGCCGTACAACTCGAGCAGTCTCCTTACCTGAACCTGTTGCCCGAATCCCGCATCCGTGAGGCGCTGCGATTCATGGGACGGCAACCCGACACGCGCTTAAGCAACGACGTAGCGCGAGAGATCTGCATGCGCGAAGGCGCCAAGGCCATGCTCACCGGTTCGATCGCCGGCTTGGGCACGCACTACGTCATCACCCTTTCAGCGCTGAATGCGCAGACCGGCGACGTGCTGGCCCGCGAAGAGGTCGAAGCGGAAAGTAAAGAGCAGGTGCTCAAGTCACTAGACCGGGCTGCTTCCAGTTTGCGGGGAAAGCTCGGCGAATCAATTGGGTCCGTCCAGAAGTTTGCAACGCCGCTGGAGCAGGCGACCACTTCGTCGCTCGAAGCCTTACAGGCCTTCAGTCTTGGCCAAGCTGAGCATCAGAGACTTGCAGATGACAAAGCCATTCCTTATCTCAAGCGCGCGGTTGAGCTTGATCCCAACTTCGCTATGGCGAATGCCACCTTGGGCGTGGCTTACAGCAATCTCACCCAAGGCGGTTTGGCCGACACCTATATCACCAAGGCGTTCGATTTGAAGGAGAGAGCGAGCGAACGGGAAAGGCTGTACATTTCGTCGCATTATTATGACATCGTCACCGAGGACATTGACAAGGCCATCGAGGTCTACCAACAGTGGGTGCAGATTTACCCGCGGGACACGGTGCCTCTCGATAACCTCTCGTTGCGTTATACAGCCATTGGGCAGCAGGAAAAAGCTCTGGCCAGTTCTAATGCATCTTTGCGCATTGCGCCCAAGGACGCGTACGCCTACCAGAATGCCGCCGATGCGTACGAGCGACTGAATCGCTTTGATGAAGCCAAAGCAGTGGCGGAGCGGGCGATGTCGCAGAACTTGGGTAATTATTCAATACATTTCACGCTCTTCGATCTTGCCTTCATTCGCGGCGATGAATCTGGGGAACGCCGCGAAGTTGAAGCGGGTGCCGGAAAATCCTTCGAACCGATCACGGACATGATCTTTGCGCGAAGCGAGTTCGCGCTCGGCAAGGTGCAACGTGCCCGCGCCGATTACGCTAAAGGTGAAAGCGCCGCTGAGCATCTTGGATACAAAGAATTCAGCGCCGTCATCCTGGCCTTGCAAGCGTCGGACGATGCACAACTTGGCAACTTAGCGGAAGCCCGCCAGAAGATTTCCGAAGCTCTCGCCGTCTCTCAAGACCCCAAAACCCGACGGACTGTTATGGTAGCGCTAGCGCAGACCGGAGACTCCGCGCGCAGCCAGAAAATGGCGGAAGAGTTAGTCCGGCAGCGTCCTACCGACACGTTGCTCAACAAGGTGTGGGTTCCCGAGGTACAGGCATTTGCCGATCTGCAGCATAACCAGCCAGCACAGGCCGTGGCGCGACTCGAAATAGCCGCCCCGTACGAATTCGGCAGCGGCCCGGGCGCGGCGGGCTATACCATTAACCACCTTCGCGCCGAAGCCTACTTGCGCTTGAAGGATGGAGCGAAAGCGGCAGTGGAGTACCAGAAAATTCTGGATCACCGCGGCACTGACCCTGAGGACGCCAACTACGCGCTCTCTCATCTGGGCTTGGGACGCGCCTGGGCCCTGCAGAATAACATCACCTCAGCCAAGTCCGCCTACCAGGATTTTTTTGCCGCCTGGAAAGACGCCGATCCGGACATCCCCGTCCTGAAGCAAGCCAAAACCGAGTACGCAAAGTTGCAGTAGTTGAAGTGGCCGGACGAGTCTCTCCACGTGGCGTACCCGTTTGATGCGCATTGTGGAACCATGCCTCGGATTGGTCCTGAGAAACGCGCTTGCTATCAGCAACATTGGACGATGGGCGATCCGCTTTTCATGAAAGACCAGGGTGCCCCACTCTTTCCGCGCTGTTTGTGGAAAGGGTGGGCTTCGTGAATCCCAGACCAAATGAAAAGGAGGAGCGGATGTTGCCGCTCCTCCGGAATGTTTCTAACGGTCGATCAGTTGGTCCGTCGACCTGCCGCGCTGCTCGATGCGCTACGGTCGTCGTTCTCTGGTTGCATTACGACGCCGTCAAATGGAGTGGCGGCCAGGAAGCGGCCGTGCACCACGTGGATGTTGCGCAGCGGATAGCCAGTGTCGGGACCGCGGGTCCAGGTGTGGCCTGCATCCACGCTCTCGAACACGACGCCGGTTTCGGTGCTGGTGGCCAGCATCCGTTTGTTGCTGTGGTCGTAGCTGATGGAGCTGATGTTCTTATCCGGGAGACCGTTCTGCATGTGCTCCCATCCACCGCCCGCGTTCGGGCTGCGGAATGCGCCTTCCCTTGAAGCAAACATTATCTGGCCATCCGGAGTCACCGTGACGCCACGAATGCTGCTTACGTATGAAGACAGGCTGGAGTCTTGCCAGCTCTTGCCCTCGTCCGTCGAGACCAGAACGCTGCTGCGTGTGGCCAGCGCGATCAGGTTTCCGTTGGATTGCACGGAGACGAAATCCTGCTTGCCCATTACCGGACCGCCGCTCCAGCTCTTGCCCTGATTCGAACTGGAATAGAATCCGGCGGAAGTGGCAGCCATCCAGGCGGTGGGTGTGATCTCGATCTCACTCACCCGCGCCGTCAGGATGGAGCGAGTTTCGGCCTTAGTGGCGGCCTTGCTTCCTTTTTTCGTCTTACGCGAGGCCGCCGTGCGGTTGATGACGTTGTTGATCGGACTCCACTCGGTCGCGTTGTGCGCCAGGATGAACATACCCCGATTGGTTCCGGCTACTAGTTCGCCGTTGCTGGCTTGCTTTAAGGTGAACACATCGCGGCCGTCGAGACCTTTGCTCTTCTGCATCCAATGCTGTCCATCATCGTGCGAAACGAAGACTCCGCCCAACTCGCGGTCGTTTACTACGCCCACGTAGATGGTATTGGAATCGTTTTTGTCCGCGAGGATTGAAGTGACGTAGCGGTGAGTGTAGCCATGATTCGAGGTGACGAAGCTGTGTCCGCCGTCCTCGCTAGCCAACACGCCAGCGCGATCGGTGGCCAGCATGACTCGCGCTGAGTTGCGCGGATCGACCATCACATCGTTGACCACGACATCAGGATTGCTTACGCGGGTCCAAGTCTTGCCCGCGTCGGTGGTCTTCCAAAGACCTTCCGTGGTTCCGGCATACACAGTCGAGGCGTTGCTCGGGTCCTGCTTCAACACCCGGGTGCGGCGCGCGGAAAACGGAATGCCCTGAATCTTCTGGAAGGAATCGCCGGCGGTCTGGCTCTTGTAAATGCCGGAACAGGCGCTGGCGAATACGACTGAAGGATTCGTCGAATCGACGATGATCGAGAACACGTCGGAGTCTTCAATCATTCCTTTGTTAATGTGATGCCAGTTGGCGCCACCGTCGTCGGTCTTCCATGCGAGATGCCAGGTGCCGGCGTAGACCACATTCGGATTCTTGGGATCGACGGCGATGGATTCGATGTTATGAATTTCCTGGTTGGAGGAAGAAATCTTCTGCCAGTTTTTGCCGCCGTCGGTGCTGCGGAAGACGCCATCCAGCGCGCCCGCGACCAGAGTCTTTGAATCGGAGGCGGAAATCGCCATGGCGCGAATCGATTTGCCGTGCATGGCGGGAACGGTTTCCCATGTAGTTCCGCCGTCATTGGAGCGGAACAAATCGCCGGCCTGCTGATTCTCGACGCTCCAGGCAGCGGCATACATTTTGTTCGGCTTCTGCGGATCAATGGCAAGATGATCGATCACATAATCGTCGCCATTACCAAGGTGCGCAAACTTCGTCCAGCTATGACCGCCATCGGTCGAAGAGAAGAGAGTGCCCGTACTCGTTCCCAGGAAGATGTGATCAGGGTTTTGTGGATCGTAGGTGAGGCTGCGAACGTCGCCGCCGTCTGGCCCTAACGCGGTCCACTGTCCGGCCCATGCGGCGCTGGCGCAGCACAGCGCAAGTATTAGAAAAAGCAGAGATTTGCGTGTCACGAGATGCTTTGATTCGGAAATCATAGAGCAGTTGTCCCCCCAACGGAAAGAAAGTCCGTCCCGGGGGCAAGATTGACAGGGTAACACGCGGCGATCAAGTTACTGAAGGGAAGCGCGGTTGGTGTTTGAGGTACCGACCTACAGATTTTGTTTTTGGCAGAAAGGCACCGCGCAGCGGTTGCGCTGATTGTGCCGCCTCGACTTGCAGACCTGTTTTTCCAACTCATCCGGTGGGTACCATCCGATTCGGGACGACGTAAATGTGGGCCAGCCGACGGTGGACCTTCCCGCCCGTTGCAAGAAACGCTAGGAGCGGGGCACCCTCATTTGAAGTTAGGCGCTGCACGCACCGATAGAGACCCGCGCTAGCGGTCGCTGTCAGGGACGGGAACAACCGCTCCGCCTTCAATTTTGGGGATGCCGAAGTGTCCGCTGAGATGAAAGAGGTCGAGTGGACTAATTGATCCTGAAACTGCGATCAGGTTCAGCTGTTTCTCCCCAGTGAGCAGAACCGCGACGTTGCGGATGGCCTTATTCTCGAAGTGGACCCAGAGATCGGTTGCGCCGGAACCGCCGTTTTTGTCATGGGTGCTGACCATGTGCTGCCAGCCTGCGGCGTGGAATTGTTGGCGCACCGAGTTCAGAATTTCCGCATCGTACATTCCGGGCTTCGGGAATCGGTAGCTGTGGACGGAGACGCCATTCACGCCCGCGATTACGCGGCGCAGGTCTTCGTCGTCCTGGTCGAGCTTCGACGCAAATACCAGCATGGAGTGGTCCAGGGTGAACTCGGTTCGTGAGGAGGCATTCTGTCCCAGGCTTTCAATACCACGGGGAATCCAATCCTGCTGCTGTGTCTGGGCCAATGCTACGGAAGTCATGATCAGCGCCAAAAGGGCAAGGTGGAAGAGTTTCATTGAGCACCTCAAGAGTTAGGCAGGTCGCTGTGGCCGAGCGAACACCCGGACCAAGGATGAGCCATGATTAGATGACCCATGATTACTTGAACCCGGGTCGTGGAAATTTGTTTCGCAGGGCTGCGGTTGATCTTCCCGCCCCTTGCAAACGGCGCAAGGAGCGGGGCACCCTCGCAGGACTGCATTCGTTCTCTACGACCGCAAACTTGGCCCGCCCTACTGCTTCGTCGCAACATAGGTCGAGGTCCTGCCGGTCAGTTTACTGTTATCGACCACTGTCATGGTCTTCCCATCAGGTGAGACCGTGATTTTCGATACGTCGGTCACCGTGCCATCGCGCTTATCAGTCTCTTCGATAGTGTGATCGTTAATGCGCTTCAAGGAGACAGAATTCCAGCCGTAGGCTCCCTTGACCGGGTAGTCTTTGCCGTCGAGCTTCGCGGTGAAGCCTTCGCCTGTCGGCGTGGACATGGTCAGCTCATCGCCATTGCCTTTGTAGGTCGCGGTGCGGCCATTTTCACTCTCATTAATCTTGGTTACTCGCCAAGACCCCGAAGTACCATTGACGCCGGCAGGAGCCTTAGCTACCCGAGTAAGAGTCGACTCCGTGGTCACAGTTTGATCGCTGTCTGGGCGGTGGCTAGTAGTTTTCACGGTCAGCGTGTTGCCGTCGTCCGAGGCTGTCCGAGTCTGTTCGTAGACCGGCTTGCCATTCTTTTTGGTTTTGATCTCAATCGACTTGGGATCGACTTCATGAACGCTGATGGTGTCATAGGTCTGTCCGGTGACGGACTGGTCCTGTCCATCAGCCTTAACGTGGATTTGGGGTGCGCAACTGGTGCAATCGTACGTTCCCCCTTTTGTCGAAAACACGATGGGCTTTGGTGAAAACTTTGACTGGTCCATGTTGGTGCGCCAGGTGCCATCGAAGGGGCTCTGTGCGAATAGCGACGTGGGAGCTAATAAAATGGGCGTGAGAAACAGCGCGAGAGCAACCGACCGAAAGATTGTTTTCATCGGAATTCTCCTCCAAGCGAAAGTTTCTACGGGAAGCGTGCAGAGGCATCATACGCCTTGAGGCAAGAGGCAAGTCGGCGAAATTCCTAGAAGCAGTCCCCCTTTGGAAGCCGTTCACTTAGGCACGCGGGTAAGCTCGCCAACTCGGGCGAAGCGTAGCGCAGTAAGAACGGCCGGCACTAGAGGTAGAAGATCCACGAGGCGACTGGAGCTTGCGGATATAAGAATGACAGCGATTTTGCGTCGCTTCACGTTTTGCTCGTTTGCAACTCCTCGATCCAGCGTCAGAAAAACGTCGAAGGAAGACTGCTCGGCGAGGGATAAGAGCTCTCCGTTCTTCTTTCCTGCCCAACCTGCTTCGGGAACAGTGGAGCATTCATGCTCCGTAAAATGGTTCTTAAATTTTCTCGGAAGACATTCGTCCAGCAGCACCTTCATCGAAGTTGGCTGACGACCAGTGATTTGGCGTGTTCCAGAGCGCGAATCGCCGTTCCACGAGTCACAGTGGGGAAGTCCTCAAGGAACTGATCGATTGTCTGGCCGCCTTCCAGATAATCCAACAAAGCTTGGAACGGGACTCGGGTCCCTTGGAATACAGGTGTCCCCCCGAGGATGTCTGGATCCCTGACGATCACCCCGTTCTCTTGGATAGGCATGCCGCTCCCTTAATCTGAACCCCTTAAGTCTACTCCCTTTGGCCGAAGCCTCAAGCCCCCTGTCCTACCATCGAAATGGATTCTTCGAGCACATCCATGGCGACATCCGCTTCCTCTTTGGTTACGATGAGGGGCGGCGCGATGCGGATGGTGCTGGGGCCGCAGCCGAGGAAGAGAATGCCGTGCTCAAACGCGCTTTGAATGATGCGGTCGCGCTCAGCCGCGGCATATTCTTTGGTCTTTTTGTCTTTGACAATTTCGACTCCGATCATCAGCCCGCGGCCGCGCACGTCTCCGACAAGTTTGTGCTTGCCGGGCCAAGCCGCCATGCGCTTCAGCATGTGGTTGCCGACTTCAGTTGCGTTCTGCAGTAAGCCGTCGCGCTCGATTACATCGAACGTCGCCATTGCGGCCGCGTTGCATACCGGGTTGCCACCAAACGTGGAGGCATGCGAGCCGGGAACCCAGTCCATGATCTCGGCTTTGCTGATGGTGACGCCGAGCGGCATGCCGGAGGCGATGCCTTTGGCTGAGCAAACGATGTCGGGATGCACGCCGGTGTGCTCGATGGCCCACCATTTTCCGGTGCGTCCAATGCCGCTCTGAACTTCGTCGGCTACCAGCAGGATGCCGTGACGATCGCAGATGCGGCGCAGTTCCTGCATAAAGACGGTGGGGGCGATTACGTATCCGCCTTCGCCTTGCACCGGCTCGACGAAGATCGCGGCCACTTCCTCGGGGGCAAGCGTCGTTTTGAAGAGCTTGTCTTCGATGAAGCGGGCACAGCCTAGCGCGAAGGCTTCGGCATCCTGCGGACCACCTTCGCATCCCCGATAAACGTCGGGATATCGAATGTGCGTCACGCCAGGAACCATGGGGCCGAAACGCCGCTTCTGCTGCGGCTTGGAGGCGGTGAGCGACAGCGCGCCCATGGTGCGTCCGTGAAACGCGCCATAGAAAGCGATCACATTTTGCCGCTTAGTGTGATAGCGCGCGAGTTTGAGGGCGCACTCGATCGCTTCGGCTCCCGAGTTGCCGTAGTAAATTTTATGCGGCCCGGGCATGGGCGCGATTTTCGATAGACGCTCCGCGAGCGTCACCATGTTCTCGTAATAGAAGTCGGTGCCGGACATGTGGATCAGTTCGGCGGCCTGCTTCTGAATGGCGGCGACCACATGCGGATGGCAGTGGCCGGTCGACGTCACGGCGATGCCGGCGGAGAAATCGAAAAATTCGTTTCCATCCACGTCGGTGACGACGATGCCGCGTCCTTGCTTGGCGACGAGCGGATAAGAGCGAGTATAGGAAGGCGAAATATATTTGCTATCGCCGGCGAGAACGCGCTTCGCGTTTGGACCTGGCAAAGCGGTTACGATCTTGGGCGCGATAAGAGTTTGGGTTGACATGGCATCCTCCAAAATGGTCGTTGGTCGTTCGTCTTTGGTCGTTGGCTTCGAGGCGGACTTCAGCCCTGAGCCGGTTCGGACGAGGAGGATAGAAGAGTTAGTCGCTACCGAATAAGCTGGGACGCGAGTGCGACGGCAACACTGCCAGATAGCGGCGCGGACACACTAGAAAGTGGATCCAGCACGCGGGCAGGTGCGAATTGGGATTTTGGCGGTGCATCGGGAAACATTCCAACATTAGTATATCGTGCAACGTGCCGGTGCGTAACCCCCAATCGGGTCACGGCCATTAGTCACGACGAGCGGGTGGCGAATATCTCGCATCTCAACGCCGGTTTGGTGTGTCTGATACTTATCATATTGCGAATCGAGTTTGAAAAGCAGCGGCTGAAGCCGGGTCGATTTTCGGTGGCTACGATATGGCTGAAGCCATATCCTGATACGAATCATAGAGTTTGAATCACCGAGTGCGAATCACAGAGTGCGAATTACAGAGGTTGAATCACCGAGTGCGAATAACCGAGTTTGAATCACGGAGTGCGAATTACGGGTGTCAGCATTCGCCTTAAGAATTCAGAAATGATCTCATGACCAATGCCCAGCGCCAGAGCCGGTTTGCTGTCATTCTTGCCTTCGGGTTGGTGTATTTCTTTTGGGGATCGACTTACCTGGCGATTGATATCGCGGTGGAGAGCATTCCTCCGGCGCTTATGTGCGGCTTGCGTTTTCTGATTGCCGGCGTGTGCATGTTGTCATTTTGCGGAGCGCGCGGCCGAACTATTTGGTACAACCCTCGCCAACTGGGGCAGATGGCAACCGTTGGCGTGCTCTTGCTTATGGGTGGCAATCTCACGCTTTCTTACGCAGAAAAGTATGTGGCTTCGGGCTTGGCCGCTTTGATCGTTGCCGTGACTCCGCTGTGGTTCCTGGTGCTGGATACGCTGCTGCTCGGCGATCATCATGTCTCGTTGCGTGGCAAAGCTGGACTGGGACTGGGCGTCGTGGGGCTCATCATATTGTTGTGGCCGGATCTGACCACAACGACTTCGTTCGGGCGGGTGCAACTGTGGGCCTCGGTCAGCTTGCTTGGGGGTTCATTCAGCTGGGCATTGGGATCTGTGCTGGCTAAACGTTGGAAGTCCTCGGATGTGGATCCATTCTCCGCTACTGCCTGGCAGATGGTCGCCGCTGGCTTGGCGAATTTGCTCTTCGCAGCTGGCGCCCATGATTTCTCAAAAGTAGTGTGGACGCGGCGCGGGATCGGTGCGACTTTGTATCTCGTGGTCTGCGGATCCTGGATTGGCTACACTGCTTACATCTGGCTGCTCAACCACGTGCCCACAGCGAAGGTCTCCACTTACGCTTACGTCAATCCCGTGGTCGCGGTTTTTCTGGGATGGTTGGTTCTGCATGAGCGCGTGGATGGTTACATCCTGGCGGGCAGTGCGATCGTGGTAGCCTCGGTAGTTCTGGTGACCAGCGCGCAGGTGACCAGGAAACCAGCCATTGAAAGTTTGGCGATAGTAGAGACGACGGGCGATTGAATTCAATTTCTGAGGCCGATTTCGAGAGCGCAGGCGCATTGCGGCGGCTTCCCATGTCTCGCAAAAGCGGCGGGACATGGGGCACCCCTGTCCGCCAGGACGTGCCAACATTTGAATACCTATGATCGCAAATAAGCAGCCAATCACCACGACGCTGATTGGAATGAATGTCGCCGTCTTTCTGGCGATGTCTCTGACCGGCGTTTCCCCGGTTACTCCGAGCCTGCCGCAATTGTTGAAGTGGGGAGCCAACTGGGGGCCGCTCTCGCTGGGCGCGGAGCCGTGGCGAATCCTGGCTTCCACTTACGTTCATGCTGGAATCATCCACATTGCGCTTAACATGTGGTGCCTGTGGAATCTGGGTTTTCTGGCGGAGCGAATCTTCGATCCCTGGACTTACGTTCTGACTTACACTTTCTGCGGACTGGCGGGCAGTCTCGCAAGCCTGTGGTGGCATCCGCAGGCGGTCGGTGTGGGCGCTTCGGGAGCCATTTTCGGACTGGCAGGAGCGTTAATCGCGGCTCTTTATCTTGGCAATTTGCCTATTTCCAGGCAGGCGATTCAGGGCACACTGAGAAGCCTGCTCGTCTTTGCAGGCTACAATTTGTTCTTTGGCGCGGCGGTTCCGGGAATCGATAACTCGGCTCACATTGGCGGGTTGGTGGCGGGGCTGGCGCTGGGCGCGGTTTTAGCTAAACATCTCACGGCGCCGGCCGAGGTTCGCGATCGGTGGCGTCTTGGCGTTTTCTTTGTGGCCGCAATCGTTCTGTTGTTGGTTTACATGGAGCTGAAGCATGCAAGTGGGGGGCTGCGGCCGTCGTAACGGCCACACGAGCGCGGACGCTCGCGCCTACACGAACTGGACCCTGGACGAACTATTCCGTTCCTTCTTGTGCATCATCGTCGGTCACTACTTCGACGGAGTGCCCGCGGACTGCGAAGGTCAGCTTTTGATTGGTTTGAGAAACAAAGCTCACTCTGGTGGGGGCGCGTTGCCATGCCGGAGGAGCGCATCCCAAGCCGGTAGCATCGTCGCCGCCAGCTTCGCCCAATGGCTTTTTCAGGATCGGCTTGCGGCGTCCCAGTTGCATCACCACCGCAGAGAGCTTGCGTCCGTCATCCGAGATTCCGCAATAGGCAACATAGTCGCGATACCAACTGGCTGACGACCAATCAGGGTCGAACTCGGGCAGCGTGGCCTGGGAGATGTGTCGGTTGAGCCGGTCGATTACGAGCCATCCGCCACGCTGCCAGCTCCAGCGAGGAGTTGCAGCTGCTTCCTGCGGCAAACTATCGTTCACGCGAATCATGCGCCTTACCACGAACAGCTGCTCAGTCACGTCGTGCGGAATACCGAAGGTGAATTCTTTCAAACGTCCATCCACATACATGGGCCGTATTTTTAAGTCTTCTGATCGATCGAGATCGGCAGAGATTCTAGCCAGCGTCCATTTGCCAAAAGTAATCACGTGTGGCTTGGAGGCAGCAAGAGCGACAGCCATGAGGATAGGGACAACAATAGTGAGGCGAAGAAAAACGCGCATGACTCAGGCTAAGCAGAGATCAGCGGCGCAAACAAGTTCAGATCGCACACCGTGGCGCAACATTTCCCGAAATGGCGTGTTCATAAATGGGACGGGTATTTGCAAGAACAACAAAACATCGGCTATACACAGTGTTGAAATCCGTTACAATTAACAGAGCTTTTTTTCGATCGGTAGTGATGAGCGCCCACAAGTTTCGGACACCTCCGTCCCCGGTTTCTTCATCCTATAGAGAGATGGGAGAACTTTCGCCGCGGCGCCCGCCGCGTGTCTTGGTGGTAGATGACAATCCCGATACCATGTTTCTTATGCGGGAACTGCTGGGCACGCGGGGTTACGAAGTAATCGGGGCTCCGGACGCAGCCCACGCCGAGAGAGAAATTCGGCGCGAACTTCCTGATCTAATTCTTTCCGACGTGGTCATGCCCGGCAAGTCAGGTTACGAACTCTGCCGTGAGGTCAAGGACGACCCTTCTACCCGACTGATTCCCTTCGTGCTGATTACTGGCCTGAGCGATCGCGAGGACAGGCTGCGAGGAATCGAGGCCGGGGCCGACGACTTTCTCAACAAGCCAATTTTCTCCGAGGAATTGTTTGCCCGGGTAAAGTCGCTGCTGAAAATTAAAGAGTTCACTGACGAGTTGGAAACGGCGGAGTCTGTACTCTGCACCTTGGGCCTGAGCGTAGAAAGCCGCGATCCTTATACCGAAGGTCATTGCGAACGCCTGGCGGAGAATGCCAGCAATCTCGGTCGCCATCTCCGACTAAGTGATGAATCGATTGTGGCATTGCGGCGCGGCGGATACTTGCATGACTTGGGAAAAATCGCGGTGCCCGATGAGATTTTGAAAAAGGGGAAGAACCTTAGCGAAGAAGAATGGACAATCATGAAGCAGCATCCGCTGACCGGCGAGAACATTTGCCGTCCGCTGAAGTCGTTGCGACTGGTGCTGCCCATCATTCGAAGTCATCATGAGCACTCGGATGGCAGCGGGTATCCGGACGCACTGCAGAAAAGCGAAATCCCTCTTCTGGCACGGGTTCTGCAGGTAGTGGACGTCTATGATGCCTTGCGTACTGCGCGACCCTACAAACCAGCCTTGGGACACGAGCATGCTGCTTTTACGATGCGGCAAGAAGCTCGCGGAGGATTGTGGGACGAAGAACTGGTCGCCGAGTTCTTATCCATGCTGGAAAAGCAGCGGCGCGTGGCGTAGAAGCTTTCCCGTAGAAGATGACGTTCCTACGACGGACTTCTTAACTGATGCCACGCAGCAAAGGCTTCGGATAAAATTACGGAATGGAACGGCGACGCTTTTTGAAAAATGCTGGGCTGGTCATCGCCGGCGTTGCCTCGCATAACCTGGTTGCCGCAACGAAAGATTACCTTCCGCAAAGCAAAGCTGATTTCACTCTCCACATCGCGCCAGTCTCTTTTGACATCGCACCCGGCAAAACTATTCACTCTTTCGGTTATAACGGCCAGGTTCCCGGCCCAATCTTGCGAATGAAAGAGGGAACGCCGGTCACGGTTGATGTCTTCAACGACACCGATCATGAAGAAATTGTCCACTGGCATGGGCAGATGATTTCGGTGGAGGCGGATGGTGCGACCGAAGAGGGTACTCCGGCGGTCCCACCTCACCAGCATCGACGCTACGCCTTCACTCCAAAGCCCACGGGTACGCGCTGGTATCACAGCCACGCATTTGCTGGAAAAGACCTGCATCGCAGCCTTTATAGCGGTCAGTTTGGTTTCGCTTACATCGAGCCGAAAAATGATTCCGGGCAATATGACCGCGAAGTTTTTCTGGCCATGCATCAGTGGGAACCTTTCTACAGCGCGTCCATGGAGGAGTCGGATGAAGGGAGCGCGCCACCGCCGCCCAACAACGGGCTTGAGGTTGGTTATCGAGCCTTCTCGTTTAACGATAAGGCTCTTGGGCACGGGGAGCCAATCCGGGTGAAGCGCGGCGATCGCGTCCTGTTTCATTTTCTCAACGCGACCGCCACAGAAACCGTAAACGTAACATTGCCCTCACATCAATTCCAGGTGGTTGCTTTGGACGGCAATCCTGTACCCAGTCAGCAGACCGTCAAAACGTTACAGATCGGCGCGGCTGAACGTGTGGATGCGATCGTGAGCATGGACGCTCCGGGCGTGTGGATTCTTGGAAGCATGGATGACGACGATCGTCAACATGGCTTTGGTGTGGTGCTTGAATATGCGGATCGAAAAGGCACGCCGCAGTGGACGAAACCAGAAAAACAGCCGTGGGATTACACGCTGTTTGGGAAGGACGCTAAGGGCATTGCCGCGCCCGACGGCCAGTTTGATTTAGTCTTTAAAAAAATTCCGGGTGGGCACGGCGGCTTCAATCGCTGGACAATCAACGGCAAGTCTTATCCGCACACTGATCCGTTGATGGTGCATGCAGGGAAAAGATACCGCATGATCTTTCGCAATGAGAGCGATGACGCGCACCCGCTCCACCTGCATCGGCACAGTTTCGAATTGACCAAGGTATACGGTAAGCCCACATCCGGTATTTTGAAGGATACGGTGGTGGTGAACGCGAACAAAACCATCGAGGTCGACTTCACCGCGGACAATCCTGGGAATACGCTATTTCACTGCCATCAGCAGCTGCACATGGACTTCGGTTTCATGACTCTCCTGAAGTATGCCTGAGGCAGTCATGCCAAACTTGTTGCTCGGGGGGAGGAGTATGCAAGCACCATCCTAGGCAGCGTGACCAGCGGAGCCGGTTTCCTCAGCTTCGCGCCCGAATGCGAGCAAAGCCTCGTCCAGCGTGGGATGGATATCAAAAACCCTGGACAGATTCGTGAGTTCGAGCAACTGGAGGATGCGCGCGTTAGCTCCAGCTAGTTTCAGCGCGCATCCGCTGGCCCGAGTCCACATATGTACCACTACGAGCTCGCCGAGACCGGCACTATCAATAATTTCCAATCCAGTGAACTCCACTACCAACTGCCGCGTATTGGGAAGAAGCTCAGATATTTTTTGTGAGAATGCGGTGGCTTCGTCACGATAGGTAAAACGGCCTTGGCAACGAAGAACGGTGACGTCGTGGATTGCTTCGGTTTGCAACTTTAACTTCAAATTCCACTCCTTATCCGGCTCGCAGAATAGTATCGGGGAGCCGTAGCTTAGTATTGCCTCCGAAGTGTTTCACCCGGGATTCCTCGCCCCGCTGGTGAAGGGGCGGGCTGGGGAACGACGCTTCAGAAATAAGACACAAACTGATCAGCCAGCCCCAGGGAGCAAGGGCTCCCCCTGAATTTAAATTGATGATGACTGTTTGGATGTCTCGTCTTGGTTGCAGGACTGTGAAAATCCAATTAAAAACTTTGATCGAAAGGATAAATGCGCAGCATCCTCGTTTTGTCGAACCAGCATCAAAATCATTTGCACAACGTTATGGAGCCTGGATTATGTCTGTGAACAGAACTATCGCAATTGCGTTCACTCTTTTTATGTTGGCGGGCGCCGTTTACGCGCAAGTCCCTGGCGGAAATGTTTACTTCGGGTATTCGTACATGAGCGCCGATTTGGTATCGAATAATCGGACGGGCCTGAATGGCTGGAATGGTTCGATAGAAGGCAAGGTGCTGCCGTTTATTGGAATTGTAGCGGACTTTAGCGGAGAGTACGGCTCCGCGCCTCTGGGGAATCCTGCATGCACGGTGATTATCGGCGGATCCTGTTTCCCAGGCGCCTCTACGCACATCCAGACTTTTCTCTTTGGTCCTCGAGTTTCGGTTTCGGTAGCCAAGTTCCGGCCATTCGCGGAAGCGCTGATCGGGGCTGGGCACATCAGCGAGAATGCATCGCCCTTTTCCAATTCAGACACGTCATTTGCTTATGCCCTGGGCGGCGGCCTTGATTACCATCTGATCCCTCTAATCAGTTGGCGACTCGAGGGCGATATGGTGCAAACGCGTTTCTTCAGCAACACTCAGAATAATGTCCGAATCTCGACCGGAATCGTGATTCATTTTTAGCTGGTAGTGTTGTGTGTAGTTACTGATTCTCCGACGAAGTCCTAAAGGAATCCGGATATACCTTTCGTGAGCGTTGACCGCGACTGAGGCACGGGCATACTATGTTCGTGCTTTTGCACCGGGTTGGGAGTTCTCTCCCCGATGGCCCGCACAATCCTTGTCCACTATCGTAATGTCCGCGAGTTAAGCGGCGGACGCATGTGCATTATCGACGATCGCCCGCAAAAGACCTTGACGAGGTTTCGTATGCACAATCAAATTAAGTGGTCCGGTTGCATTCTGATTTCCTTTGCCTTGTTGTTGCTCGTGAGTTGCGGAACACGCCATGAGGCCGACGAGAAATACGTTCTCGTCTCCGCCAACATACAGGTGCCTTATTGGAAGTCGGCTGGCGAAGGCTTCATTCAAGCTGCGTCGCAAATGAAGGTTCGAGCCGAGTTTGCGGGGCCGGACACATACGATCCTAAAGCTGAGCAAACCGAATTTCAGCGCGTGGTGAAGACCAAGCCGAGCGGAATCCTGGTTGCGCCGGCGAACCCGGAGTTGATGCGTCCCGATATCGACGCCGCCATCGCCGCCGGCATTCCCGTTCTTACCATGGACGCGGACTCTCCCACCAGCAAGCGGCTGATTTTTATCGGTACCAACAACTACCAGGCAGGAGTCATGGGAGCGAAAGTCGCTGCTAAGGAAATGCACGGCAAGGGCAACGTGGTGGTGTTCACCATGCCGGGACAAACCAATTTGGATGATCGTCTGCGCGGCTATCGCGATACGTTCGCCAACTCTCCGCAAATCAAAATCGTGCGTGTCGTCGACATCGCGGGAAACCCTCGCGTGGCCTTCGACGCCGCGGAGCAGATTGTAGGCAAGGATAAAGATAAGGTCGATGCCTTCGTGTGCCTGGAGGCTCTGTCCGGCAAAGAAGTGGCGGAGGTGCTCGATCGCTACAACGTGAAGGGAAAGACTGTCGTAGCCATGGATACCGATCCCGAAACCCTGGACTGGATCAAGAAAAGAGTAATCGCGGCCACCATCGCGCAGAAGCCTTACACCATGGCTTATGTAGGCATGACCATGCTGGACATCCTGCATCATAACTCGCCACGATCCCTACAGGAGGACTTTACGGCCGATCCCATGGCGACGGTCCCTGCGTTCATCGACACCGGCGCCGCGCTGGTAGACAAGAGCAACGTGGACGCGTTTCTGGCAGGTCAGCAGTCAACGGGTCACAAGTAACCGATCGGGCAAATCAGTGACTCTGTCATGCTGAGGCCCACGTTCTTTGTGGGCTGAAGTATCCATGCAATTTTCCTCCCGTGAAAAGTGTCAGCATTTTGCATCGATCCTTCGTTGGGAGTCCTTGGCTTCGCTAAGGACTCCGCCGCCTCAGGATGACAAACTATTTGTGAGACACTGGGGGGCGAACTACGACATGAAAAAGAATCCTCGCTCAAAATCCCCTAAAAAACATAACCTTGGGCCAGGTCTGGGAACGCTTTCGGTGTGGGCAGGAGAGCAAAACTCTCACTGGATGGGCTCGACCCAAGTTCCGGTTGTGCACAGCGTTTCTTTTGGCTACGACGATGTTGATGAATGGCTGAAGGTCGCACAAGGCAAAAAGTTCGGACACATTTACGGACGCAATACCAATCCCACCGTCGCGGCCTTTGAGGAGAAGGTGAGAATTCTGGAAGGCGCGGAATCGGCGACCAGTTTCGCCAGCGGCATGGCTGCGATCAGCAACACGCTGTTCACGCTGCTCTCGCCCGGTGACCGCGTTGTATCGGTCAACGATACGTACGGAGGAACCAACAAACTTTTCATTGAGTTCCTGCCACGGTTTCAGATCAGCGTAACGCTGTGCGATACGACTGGTCACGAGGCGATTGAGTCTGCCATTGCAAAGGACTGCAAGGTTCTTTATCTCGAAAGTCCAACTAATCCGACCAACAAAGTGATCGACCTGGCGCGGCTTGCGGCGGCCGCGCACAGGCATGGTGCACTCGTCATTGTTGACAACACGTTTGCCACGCCGATTAACCAGCAACCGCTGAAACTTGGCGCCGACCTGGTAATTCACAGCGCGACCAAATTTCTCGGCGGACACGCGGATGCTTTAGGCGGAGTTGTCTGCGGCAGGCGCGAACTAGTCAACCGCATTTACCACTTCCGCGAAATTACCGGAGCTTGCCTGGACCCGATGGCCGCCTATCTGTTATTGCGGGGAATGAAAACCTTGCATCTGCGCATACGCCAGCAGAACCAGAGCGCGCTGCGGATTGCGCGTTTCCTCGAAGCTCATCCGAAGGTCGCGGCTGCGTTTTATCCCGGCTTGGAATCGCACGAGAATCACGCTATCGCTCGCCGTCAGATGGGCGGATATGGTGGCGTCCTTAGCTTTGTTCTGAAGGGCGGTTTCGCGGCCGTGAAGAAATTCCTCCCGCGGCTGCGCTATGCGCATCTCGCCGCAAATCTTGGGGCGGTCGAAACGATTGCTGGCCCACCCGCGACCACGAGCCATGTGGAATCCACGCGCGAGGAGCGGGCTGCGAGTGGCATACCCGAGGCGCTGATTCGATACTCGGTCGGCATTGAAGACACCGACGACTTGATCGCTGATTTGGACCAGGCGCTAAAACACGCACCGGCGAAGTAGTTCTCCGACTCGCCATCATCGCGTAAATCAGTTTCAGATGGTTCATGCGAGATTCCCTTCGACTTCGCTCGGGGCAGGCTCTCGCTCCCCCTGGCGAAAGCGCGGGGCTTGGGAACGACGAGCTTCAAAACAAGAGCCAGTAACCCGGTTGCAACCCATGCCGCCTGTCTCCGGAGGTATAATTTCCAGTTGACATGCAAAATCCCCGTTATGCCCTGGTGGCTTATGTGAGGAATGCTGTCGGGGAATTTGTGGAAAACCTCCGGCAGGAGTTGCATCCCGATCTGCCTCATCTACCCGCTCATCTGACCATCCTTCCGCCTCGCAGGTTGCAGGGAGGCGAACTTTCGGCGCTCGAGACTGTGGAGGAAGTGTGCGGCCAGGCTGAGCGGTTCGAAGTCACTCTCGGTGACGTCGAAACTTTTGTTCCCGTGACTCCGACGGTTTTTATACGCGTGGCGCATGCCGCCTATCGCATGCGCGAACTGCATGATCGATTGAATACGGGTGTGCTTTTATGTGAAGAGGAATGGCCGTACATGCCGCACCTCACGATTGTGAAACTCAGCACCCCGGAGTTGGCGCAGAAGGCCTACATTGTCGCTCGCGATCGCTGGGCACAATTCGTCGGCAGCCGTTCCGTGCCGGTGAATGAACTGACTTTCGTTCGTGAAGACGAACAGAACTCCTGGGTGGATTTGGCCGGTATTCGCCTGGGCGGCAGCCTGCTGAAACGATAAAGTCAAGCTTCGCGAACTTACAGTGTTGGAGCAGGCTGACAATCTTCACGCCGGGTTTCTCCCGCCGCTGGTGAAAGCGCAGGCTTCGGCATGACGTCCTTCAAAAACTAACTGCCAAACTTACCGTTGACGTGTCCAAATTCCCGCTTACTCAGTAGGGCATGTCCCTAGGTACAAATCCCTCCCGTGCATTGCTATGTGCGCACCGCGGGAGTAAACCAGAAGTGGGAATCGCTGCGCCAGCCACTCAGGCACCCTCCCCCAGCGAATTCATGGTTTCTGGAGGTTCCATGCAGATTGGGGTCTACGGAGCAGGGTACTTGGGTACAGTCGTCTCCGCCTGTCTCGCCGACTTCGGGACCCCAGTTATTTGTTGCCATCCAGACAGCTCGCAAATGGTCGCAATGGCCCAGGGCAACGTTCCCTTCCACGAGAAAAACCTTACAGAAGTCATCAAGCGTAACGTGCGCTCCGGGCGGCTGGCGTATTCCACAGATATAGAATCGTTTGCCCGCAAGGCGCAGGTAGTCTTTCTCGCTGAAGATAACCCCCAGCATCTTTCCGATCTTGCGATCCGCATCGCGCGTTCAGCTCCGAAACCTCCCATACTCGCGATTGTGACCCCGGTTCCCGTAGGAACTGCGTCCGCAATTGAGCAAAGCATTGTTGCGGCAGGATTGCGGGCGACCTTGGTTTCGCAGCCTATGTTCTTTACCCCGGGCTGCGCGATAGAGGATTTCAACTGGCCGGACCGCATCATTCTCGGAACCGCGTCGAAAGATGCTGTACAGGCTCTCAAACAGATATTTCACTCGCTGGTAATGCGCGGCGTGCCTGTGATTGTCACTAATCACGAAACCGCTGAACTGGTGCGCGAATCCGCGACTGCATTTGTGGCAACGAAAATTTCTTTCATCAACGAGTTGGCTAGTTTGTGTGAACGAGTAAACGCGGATGCGGTCAGCCTTTCGCTGGCTTTGGGCTTGGACAAGAAAATTGCGCCTCGCTGCCTGCAGCCGGGAGCAGGGATGGGGGGCCTGTTTGCAGAATCGGATATGGATTCGTTGGCCGAGCTAGCCCAGCGCAAAGGCGTGGCCCTGAAAATTCTGAGCGCCGCACGCGAAGTGAATCATGGTCTGGCTGATCAGGTTATAGAAAAGATTTCGAAGTGCGTTCAGTCTGTGCACAATAAGGATGTGGGAATTTTAGGTCTGGCTTTTAAACCAAACACCAACTCCGTCGCCGGATCTTCATCCATGCGCCTGGCCAAGAATTTGATCGCCCAAGGCGCCAGAGTGCGAGCTTATGATCCCGTCGCCTTGCCAGACGCGCGCCTGGAACTGAATGGCAGCGTGTTCTATTGCGAGTCTCCGTATGCCGCAGCCGAGGGCGTTGACGCCTTGGTGGTCGGCACCGGTTGGCCGGAATTTCGCGCGCTGGATTTCAACCGCATCAAACAAACTCTGCGACGTCCATTCATTGTGGATACCAAAAACCTGCTCGACTCAGTTCGTCTCCGCGCCATGGGATTCGAATACGTTGGCGTGGGCCGCGGGTAAGTTTCGTCTGTCCGTCGATTCTTCGATCAAACCTCGCGACACGTTACGCTGCAGCCAGTTCGCTCACCGCTTGTTATAATCGCTAAACGCGGTGGGAGTAGCTCAACTGGCAGAGCACCGGACTGTGGCTCCGGACGTTGCGGGTTCGATTCCCGTCTCCCACCCCAGAATCTAAATCAGTCTTGGTTTGACTGGGGACGTTCCGATCTCCCCAACTCTGTCATCCCGTCTCAAATCTGTCATCCCGACCGGAACAGATCATCGCAAAGCGATGATCCGTGGAGTGGAGGGACCTGGTGTTTTTCTTGGGGCGAGAGACGTCGAGATTAAGTCAGAATAGCCCGGTGCCCCAGGTTCGCGCCCGTTCCTTGTATATTCAGGCTCGTAACACCCGTTCTTCGGGCGCTAACCTGGGCTTCGCCATATTCAGAAGGAAACAGCCGTAGATCGTGTTGCGCCGTCAGGCCCACACAGTTCGCACACTTTACGTTTCCCACTTCGGGAACTGTCTTCAGGGCCCATCCACTTTCCCCTTGATCCCATTCCCTTGCCAAGATATTATAGGACAACATAGGTTATCTATAAGATAACCACGTTCTTTGACAACCTGACAAGGGCGCGGCTCTTGGCCATTGCCAAGTGCTGAGTCCGACTAACAAGACGAAGGCGAAAACCTTCGTCCGGCGCTTTTGCTGTTGTCCTGAGTGTAGGCGCAACCGGCCCGAAAGACGCGTTAACCCCAACGTTTAGAATACCTTGCCTGTAACTAGCTTCAGAACCATAGATCTACAAGGCAAGAAAAAATCCGATCCTTTGTTTTCTAAATTTTGGGAGGAATTGAGCGTTTTTTTTTAGAGAAATTCTGCACCAGAACATGTGCAGTCTTCGAAAATCAGTCGGCGTGACGCACTCATACTTCTGATCGGCTCAATGCGGTCTCTCATGATTGTTGTTGAAAAATCTCATAACACTCATCGACCCCGGGCGGATGACAGAACCCCCGACCTTACTGAGGACTGACCACAAATGGCAGGGTCGCATGAGAGTTTCTTCCTGCGTGGGACACGACGGTCACTTGTCGGCCAAGATTTTACAACTGTTTAACGAAGATTGCTACCATGTCGGGCAAGAAACGCATAATAATAAGACAGGAAGGACACGGCTCCCCTGCTCGATAATGAATTGAAGGCAGGGGCGATGATCCGAGCAATGTAGGAGCGAGCCATGAGTGAAGTCGTTTACGTCTCTAAGTCGCGAATTGAACGCATCCGTGGGCCGTTGCGCATCGCGTATTTGCCTGGAGAGCCTCAACCCGTTGTGTACAGCGTGCATGGAGCTATAGCTGAGCACTACAAAGTTGATCCCGCGAATTTGCAAGAGTCCCACGCTGCCACCATTGACTACGTGATCTCAGCGACCGCTGGTTGAATGATGGGCACTTTCGGCGGCGCGCTGGAAGCGCGTCAAATTAACGCCAGCGAAGGCAGGCTCACTGCGGATGTGACCGGCGAGGTAGAGGAGGAGGAAGGAGTGCTGGTCATCCGCAGGATTCACGTTGCCATGCGTTTGACAGCGCCGGAGGAAGCGAGGGAGAAGGCTGAGCGTGCGCATTCGCTCTATCCGATGAGGTGCCCCCTCTACCGTACTCTGCACAGGGCGATCCAACTCACGTCTTCCTTCGAGTTGGTGAAGCGTTCGTCGTCATGATTCGCGATTCCGGTCCGATCAGCCAGATGTCCACTCGACCGTGCGGCCTTTCATGAATTGCACATTTCCAGGGATTGAGGATCACCGAGCCGTTCGTACGCGATTCATTTATCAGTTCGAGCGCGAAGCTCTTTCTTGCATCGCTCGGCCGAGCAGGAACACGAGCGGCAAGCTGAGAAGCTGATTGTAGGGATCGAAGTTGGCAGGAACAGCCCAAACTGTAACTGCTAAGGTGAGAGTCAGCGCCAACACATACTGTCGCGTTGAAGCCTCTGCGAACCTTGATCTCCACGCAACAATCGCAAGAGTGATTAACACAAGGGCGGTTGGTACGGCTGACCACGGACGCCCAAAGATGGCGTCAAACGCCGAGGGCGCTCCCGTGTAGCGCCGGTATGCGGCGAGCCCGGCGAGAAAGTGCGGAATCCACTGCGGCACCAAGGCTGCCGCACCCGCGATCAAGGCCAAAAGTGCGAGTACAAGACCAAGCAGCAGATGCCAACGCTTCCCGAACTCGCTAAATGACCAAAGGAGAAACCATGCCGTGGGCAGCAGCGCCAGTTGGGGTTTAATCGAAGCCGCGGCAAGGAACGCGCCAGCAAGAAGCAGGTGATCTCTTGCAACCGCCAGGGCCGCGACAGACAAGAGAAATCCGGCGAGGATTCCCACCTGAACAAGGCGCAGGCCGCGACTGGTAAGGGGTGAAAGCAGCACGATTACGGTTATCCACGCGAGCATCGGCGGAGGCGGACGCCAGCCCACCGTTCGCAACCACAACAGGCCCGACAGTGCGATAAGGGCCGCGAAAACGCCGCATGCGAGGGCGCGAGCGGTGTTGTAGCTGCACACCGTTAGTGGCGCCAACACGAATGCCACATAGGCTGGGTAGGCAAAGCGGTGCTGGTCTCGTCCATGCTCTAGTTCGTAATCCGTGAGTCTTCTTCCGTAAGTCTGAAGCTGAATCTGTTTTGATATTTCTTCACTGTAAGGATCATGCCCGTGCAACACTGCGCGTGCGCCGAACCACAGCGGAAAGAAATCTCCAGGATTCTCAGGCTCCAACCGAAAATTCGCCGCCAGAACGGCCAGTGCCAGCAACACTAAAGCCAGATGGACTATTCGGCGGTTTATGGTTTTCGGCGCCATTGTGGCAAGTTGCACTGGAAAATTCCCCCACGCATGTTGGTGTGTAGGTTACAACACGATGTCAACCGGGCTTGCCCCAGAGCGCTCCTGCCTCTATGATTAGGCAAGTCGCAACCATCACGTAACTCATTGAAAGTCGGGGCGTAGCGCAGCCTGGTAGCGCACCTGCCTTGGGCGCAGGGGGTCGTAGGTTCAAATCCTATCGCCCCGACCAATATTTCAATCGGTTAGCTGGACTCGCGCTCTGCTTGCGCTCCGTTGGCACGGAAACGAGGCCAGGCATCCTCCTGTCGATATTTTGCAACCAAGTTCTGACACCTAGTCAGTACGCCTTAAGTGTCCATCGGCGTTGCTAAAGGAGAAAAATGAAAACCAAAATCAGCAATTCAGTTTTGTGTTTAATTCTCATCGTTTTCGCTGCTTCATTGGGAACTGCGCAGGAAAAGGGAAAGTCAGACACAAGGACGATCACCGGCTGTCTGTCGAAAGGCGATAGTGCCAAGGAGTTCCAGCTCACTGGAAACGATGGCAGCACCTGGGAAGTTCGTAGCAGTCAGGTGGACCTCGCCTCTCACGTCGGGCACACTGTCAGCGCAACCGGAGTTGTGTCCAATGCTGCCATGCATAACATGAAAGAGGATACGAAGGACCTGGCGAAGGATAGCGGCGCGAAGAAAGACAATTCCGAGCACGGCCATTTGACAATTACAGACCTCAAAATGGTCAGCGAGACCTGTGGCCAGTAAAACCTAAACAAGCAAAGGGCCGGACTCTGAAGTTCGGCCCGCTTGCGATGCGTCGTACAGGACTCTCGGCGAGTCAGTCAGGCAATTCGATGCGGTCTGCATGTTTCCTGGCACGCTCATGCTCTTCTGCAAGAACCTTTTCGAGCCAACCTGCTTGCCTTTCAGCAACCCTCTTATCCGCGAATGCCGGATCGTGACGCAGGCAAAATTCCTCGCCACAACCGTCACAGCGCAGTGTTCGCCATTTCCCGGAAACCCACTGCTTTCTCTCATCTCCGCCCCTTCTTTATGTTGCGGCGTGTGCCTTGAATTTCACATAGGACATTCGAAACCGCTCACAGTCGTGAGGGATGAAGCTGAGCGGCGGCGAGCGTAACCTCGTAACACTGCGTTGATCACTTTTTCCACCCCCCTAGCAAGAAAAGGTCCCCGCCCTGGACTGGAAGAACACGGCGGCCTTACCTCTGACGTTCGACACCGAACGGAATTTATTCTTGGAAAACGGTAAGGTGGGTTCGCCAAAGATAACGCTCCTGCGATGCCGAACCTCGATATTCTAAGAAGACGTATCGCACACGTTGCCGCCCAAGTCATTCCCGGTTGCCAAGTCGTTTTTGAGGGGACTCCGTTTGCTTGGGTTCGTTTCCGAATAGAAGACCGTTCGGGGAAAATCATAGCCGGACCATCAGCCGACTTTCATGCCGATGAGATTACGGATTGGACTGATCAAAAGCTACGCGATGTGCTAACGGCACTGACTCGCGCAATCCGAGTTTTAGTTGCTGATGACCACGCGATGATAAGACATGGCCTCTGCTCGTTCCTAACAGCAGACCCAGGGTTTGAGGTCGTTGGCGAAGCGGCAGGGGGTAGAGAGGCCCTGCTCAAAGCAGCGGAGCTTCAGCCCAATGTGGTTGTCCTAGACATCAGCCTTCCCGACATTGATGGTTTAGAAGTGACGCGGCGAATGCGGAAAATTGCTCCAAACTCTGAAATCCTTTTGGTGAGTGAGCATGGTAATGCAATTATGGACGCGGCTTTTCGCGCTGGGGCATGCGGTTATCTGCTCAAAGCTGATGCCGCCCTTGAATTGGCCACCGCCGTGCGGACGGTGAACAGGAAACAACAATACGTTAGTGTGAGATATCAAAAGGGGCTACAAAACGGTGATGGACCTAATTTCTAAGCTACTCCGGCGGGCTATTTTTTTCTTCCATGCGTGAGTAACCAGCTTGTCTAGCCGGTCATTTCTTTCACTTCCAAATCTCTTTTTTCACTTCCCCATCGCTCACGCATTGGGCTAAGCTCGTCCGCTCCTGCCGGGCTGCTGACGCCTGCTGCCCCCAGAGCCATGACTTGGATCGTTCCCTATTTTCGACCGTTTTCGAATGTGTGCAAGGTTGACCACTATTTGAAACGGTTGTCTGGTACTGTTTCTGCTCTCGAAGCTCGAACGTATTCAGCGGTTACTGTCGTAGAGCCCACCTGCGGACCATCACGACAAGGAGAATAAATGAGTAAATTGAACTTTTGTATGAGAGCGTGCGCTCTCTTTGTACTGTGGGCAACGACAACAGTGATCCTGCCTGCACAGACCTTTAAAACGCTGCACAACTTTGACAACACCGCCGGCGCCCTTCCTTGGGCGACGCTGGTCCAGGGCAACGATGGGAATTTCTACGGGACAACGCAGAACGGCGGAAACACCGCCTGCACCTCGGGCTGCGGCACGGTCTTCAGAATCACTCCGAATGGCCAGTTAACCTCGTTCAGCTTCGACGGAACAAACGGCTCGCAGCCCTACGCAGGGCTGGTCCAAGCCAGCGACGGATACTTTTACGGTGTAACCACCAGTGGCGGAGTTAACAATCTGGGGACCGTCTTTAAGTTCACCCCAAGCGGCGGGCTGACCACACTGTACAGCTTCAACGCAAACACGGGCTACGCTCCCCTGGGAGGCCTAACCCTGGCCAGCGACGGTGATTTCTATGGGACCGCATCGAGTGGTGGTCCGAACACCGGTCAGTGCGACCCCGGTTGTGGCACGATCTTCAAGATAACGTCGAAGGGAAAATATACGACGATACACAACTTCAACGGCATTCCTGATGGCGGCGGTCCCCTCGCTACCATGGTCCAGGCCCCGGACGGGACGTTTTACGGGACGGCATCAACGTTGGGGAACGCGGGTAGTTACGGTACGGTCTTTACCATCACGCCGAAAGGAAAATATACGGTAGTCCACCAGTTCAACGATACCGACGGCGCCTACCCGTTCGGTGGGCTAATCCTGGGCACTGATGGGAACTTCTACGGTCAAACGGATCTCGGGGGAGCCTCCCAGTACGGCGCTTTCGGAACGGTCTACAAGATGACCCCAAGCGGCAAGGTGACGACGTTGCATAGCTTCGAACAAACGGATGGCGACAACCCCATTTCAGACCTGGTTCAGGGCACTGATGGAAATTTCTACGGGACCGCGTCCTATGGCGGGAAGCACCCCAACTTTGGCACAGTATTCAAAATCACCTCTAGTGGAACATTTACCACGCTGCACAACTTTGACAGCACGGACGGCTCCTATCCCTACGCGGGGCTCGTTCAGGCCACGAGTGGGAAATTTTACGGGGCAACCTACGCTGGCGGCTCCAGCACTGCCTGCCCGTATGGCTGTGGCACGGTCTTCAGCCTGTCTGTGGGTCTGGGACCGTTCGTGGAAACGGTGCCTACCTCTGGCAAGGTGGGAGCGGCGGTTAGAATCCTGGGAACGGATCTGACAGGCGCGACCAGCGTCACCTTTAACGGCACGGCGGCGAAATTTAAGGTCATCTCGAAATCGGAAATCGAGACCAACGTACCGTCAGGGGCCACCACCGGCACGGTCGAGGTGAAGACAACCAAGAACACGCTCAAGAGCAACGTGGTGTTCCGGGTGACGAAGTGACATTCTGAACCGGGTGCTCCGCTCCTTGCGTTTGCCAGGGGGCGGACGGACATCGGCAGCGCTAATGAAACTCAGGAAAATTCGCGAACGACAGTCTCCCAGACTTTCAGGCGACAACCGCCTCAGTTGACTTCGACTCGATCGTCTTGGCAATGGCAGCCAACCGCCGATACGACTGTAATCGGTCTGCGTGATCATAGGTATCGGTTACAACGATCGCTTCATCGGCCCCTGTCTCGCGCACCAATCTCTGCAGTCCTGCCCTCACCGTAGTTTCCGATCCCACAATCGCGGCGCGCAGTCTGCTTTCCACGGCCGCTCGCTCATGGTCGCGCCATAGTGGTTCCATCGAATCTACTGGCGGCAACAACTCCACTGGCTGGTTTCGGATTAATCGCAGAAATCGCTGTTGGGGAGTTGTGAACAACCGCCGGGCCGCAGTGTCGGTCTCTTCCGCAATCACCTGCACCGCTACCATCAGGTACGGCTTACGCACTGCCTTACTTGGCCTGAATTGCTCGCGATAAAGCTGAGCCGCTGTATGGAGATAATCAGGGGCAAAGTGCGCCGCGAACGCAAAAGGCAACCCTAGTTGAGCCGCCAACTGTGCGCTGAACGTACTTGAGCCCAGTAGCGTGATTGGTACATTGCTTCCTTGCCCTGGAATTGCTTTTACAGCTTGACCCGGTTTCTCGGGCCCGAGGTATGTCTGCAGCTCTTCGAGCAGCGCCGGAAAATCGTCGCCGCTCTGATCCAAGTCGCGTCGCAGCGCCCGCATTGTTTGAAAATCACCGCCCGGCGCGCGTCCCAGACCAAGATCGATTCGTCCCGGATACAAGGCCTCCAACGTTCCAAACTGTTCCGCTACCACGAGCGGGGCATGATTCGGCAACATCACTCCGCCGCTGCCTACCCGGATTGTCTTCGTCGCCCCAGCGACATGCCCGATGAGTACCGGCGTGGCCGAGCACGCCAGCCCAGAAATGGAATGGTGTTCTGCGAGCCAATCACGTTTGTATCCCAACTGCTCAGCGTGCCCCGCCAGGTCCACCGATCGGGAGATTGCGCTACCCGCGGGCTCTCCCGGTCGCATGCCCACCAGGTCTAACACAGAAACCGCGAATTCGTTCTTCATAACAAATTAGATGAGTGCGACGCGAAAGCGATGCGGACCCCATACTGGGGTTGCTTCCGCGCGACTCATCAGATGGAACGCAAGACGGGGCTGCTCGCAAGTGCAGAGAGCCTGCGTTGGCGGCCTTCGCTTTGCGGAGGCCTGCGCTCCCTCAGGATGACGGCTATTTTAGAATGATCTCCTCCAGCAGTTCTGAGCTAATTAGTTCGCGGATTTCAGCGCGTTTTTCTGAGAGCTGTTGAGCGGGTTGTTTGCCCCCGAGGATTTTGTCGCGAGCCATTTCGCCTTTCGCGGCAAGGCCGTCCATGGCAGCATGATTCTTGTATTCGATGGCGAGACAGACATCCCAATCTTCGGGAGTGTGCTTGGTTTCTTTGAGGAAGAATTTGTAATCCATGATTGTTCCATCATGTTTTTCCTGCTCCAGTAGCGGTTTGCTGGATTGTTGCAGGCTGGTGAGATAAGCGTCCATTTGCGTGGGCTTTACGCGAACCAGCGAGACTCGCCAGACTGGACCTTCGGTGTAATGTTCTTGCGCGAGCACGGTGGGGACGACTAACAACAGGAAAGCTGCGAGACGGTAAATCGTTTTCATCGTGTGATCTCCTGAAAGTGATTTTTGGGAAACGGCGAGGAGAATCATACGCTACACGTGGTTTCGTGTGAGAGATAGATTTGCGGGGCAGGATGCCCTCGCGATAGCCGGCAGGATGCCGGCGCTACAAAGGGCTGCTGAAAGCTGGCAGCCGAGAGCTGATAGCGGTTACGGGGCTTCGATTAGTTCCATTTTGCCGTCGCGGGTGCGGTGCAGGATCATGACTTTGCCCTTGGGATCGCGAAAGACGAAGACATCGCGATCGCGGAAGTGGGCTTCCTTGATGGCTTCTTCGAGGGTCATGGGGCGCATGGCAACGGCCTCTTCGGAGCGCACTAAGTGAACTTCGGTGGTGCGGGCCACGGCGGGAAACTTGTGCACTACCACATCGACTGAAGTGGCTTCTGACAGGCCGAGCGCGACGCCGATCTTTTCCTGCGAGGCCTCGCCATTCCATTTTCCGGCCACGGTACTTTGGCTCTTTGGATTCGGGCTTTTGTGGTTGCGGCGTTTTTTCGTGCGCCAGCGGGTCTTGTATTTGACTGCCTGCTTTTCCAGGTGCTCGAGTGCTTCGCTGATGGCGGCGGTCATGTCGCCAGCCTGAGCCAAGCCAACCAATGGACCATTGCGCGGAGTGATCGTGATCTCGGCTTTATGGCGGCGTTTCTCGACGGCAAGCACCACTTTGGTCTCAAATTTATTGCCGAGGATTTTTCGGATTTTTACCAGGCCGGATTCAACTTCTTCGCGGATTGCGGGAGTGACTTCGAAATGCCTGCCGGTGTATTCCACGTTCATGAGCGCCCCTCCTTGGGTTCTTGCGACTTTGGGCACAGCATAACCGGTATCATTGGGTGCCAATAACGCCTGCCAGACGCCGGCGCTACAACTTTTACTTCTTTACTCTGCGCTGGTGGGTGCTCGGGATGCGCATATCTTCCCGGTATTTTGCGACCGTGCGGCGAGTGACCTGAATGCCCTGCGACTGTAGGATGCGGGTGATCTGCTCGTCGGTCAGCGGCCTGGCGGGATCTTCTTCTTCGATGAGCTTTTTGACGCGGCGTTTCAGGATAAGCAACGACGTATTTCCGCCCTGGGGTCCGTTGACGCTTTCGCTGAAGAAGTAACGCAGTTCGAAGACGCCTTGCGGCGTGTGAGCGTATTTGCTCGAGACGGCGCGGCTGACAGTCGAAGGATGTACGCCAATTTCTTCCGCGACTTCTTTGATCATCATTGGCTTCAGCTGGTCGATGCCTTTTTCCAGGAAATCCTGCTGGCGGGCCAGGATGCTGTAGCAGACCTTAACGATGGTTTGCTTGCGTTGCTCGATATTTTTGATGAGCTGAATGGCGCTCTTGTAGCGCTCCTTGACATAGTTGCGCGTATCTTTGTCGTTGGTTTCTTTGGTGAGCAGACGCTTGTACGCCGGGTTGAGGCGAAGCTGCGGCACGTCTTCGTCGTTCATCACTACCAGCCATTCGTCTCCGTGCTTCACGAAAGCGACGTCTGGTTCAATCAGGCGAGGCTGCGTTTTGTTGTAGCGCAGGCCGGGACGGGGGTCGAGTGTCCGAATGTAATCGAGCGCTTGCTGTACAGCTTCAACGGGCCGCGTCAGGATGCGGGCGATTTCTTTGTATTGTTTGTTCTGTACCGCCCGCAAGTGCTGGTCGACGATAGCGATGGCATCGTTCAGAGTTTCGCTGGTGGATTCTCCGTTGCCGTTCTTGTGCAGCTCGTTTTGTTGCTGGTGATAGCGCAACTGATAGAGCAGGCACTCGCGCAGATCGCGGCAGGCCACGCCAGGCGGATCCAGTTGCCTGACAACTTCAATAGCTTCGTGTAGGTCGGCGAGACTGAAGCTGGTTGCGAATATAGGATGCGCCGCAGGCACGGTTGGAGCCGGCTGCGACACAGTTTCGACTTCTTTACGCGGTTCCAGCGGCTGCGATTCTAGGTCGGCGGAATCGGCGACCACTGCGCTCTGTGATTCCGAGGAATCGATTCCGGGCAGGACGAATTCTGCAGCATCAGCAGGAATCGAATCTAACGAAGCAGCTTCTTGATAATCAATTTCTGATGACGCCAAATCGGACGATGCTTCATGGGACAAAGCTTCTTCAGTTGCGCTCAGTCCAAGAGCTGCGGCTTCTTTGAAAAGATTTTCTGCCACTGCGGCATCGGATTCGGGCGCGGCTGGGGGCACTACTCCGATCAATTCTTCGTCGCTGGCGATCAGGTAGCCGTCTTCGTTGAGATTGCCGATGATTAATTCGACGGCTTCCTGAACCTCCGGCCGCATGAAGATCGAACCCAGTTGCCACCTCAGATGGTCGGTCAAACTGCCGGGCTTGGAGAGGAAATTCTCGAATGACGGACGCTCGATGTCCTCCATTTCGCGGGAGCTGCGATAGCCGGGATCGAGATAATCCTGAAAGAAAGAGCCGAAATCGATTTCTTCGAATGGATCTTTCTTCTCGGCGTCGGCAGCTGTGGTCGGGCTTTCTTCTACGGGAGCGCGGTCGCGCTCTTCCTGGCGGCGATCTACGTCATCGAGCAGGGGAACTGATTCTTCCAGTTCTTCGAGAACTGGGTTCTCTACCATTTCGGCGGTGATCATGTCCCGCAGCTCGAGCTTGTTGAGCGCGAGCACGCTGACCATCTGGACAAGACCCGGGGTCAGTATCTGTCTCTGCGAGACCTTGAGGCTTAGCTTGTGTTGCAACAGCACCATAAATTCAGTCGTTCGTCTTTGGTCGTTCGTCGTTGGCTTGTTGTTACCTGCCGAACGCTATCTCAGGGGCTAAAGCCCGTTAATACTTGAGGGTGGTTATCGAAGCGCTGAAAGCGTTGCGCCACCCAAAACCCAGTTCTGTTTGCAAACCGCCGTCGGGTCAGATCCGCCAACGACTAACGACCAACGACGATTTCTCTACACCAGTGAAAAACTTTGGCCCAGGTACACGCGGCGAACTTCGGGGTCGCCTCCTAATTGCTCTGGTGTGCCTTGGCGGAAAATTCGGCCTTCATTAATTATGTACGCGCGATCCGTGACCGATAATGTTTCGCGCACGTTGTGATCGGTAATCAGGATGCCGATGCCGCTGGTCTTCAGATCACTGATAATTTTTTGCAGGTCGAGCACGGCGATGGGATCGATGCCGGAAAAAGGCTCGTCCAGGAGAATGAATGTTGGGTTGATGCATAGGGCGCGGGCGATTTCCACGCGGCGCCGTTCGCCTCCCGACAGAGCGTATCCGCGATTCTGGCGAATATGTTCCAACCCTAGTTGATCGATCAGCTTCTCCATTTTCTCGCGGCGCTCATGCCAGGAGATGGACTGGGCTTCGAGCACTGCCAGGATGTTCTCCTCGACCGTGAGCTTGCGGAAAACCGAAGCTTCTTGAGGGAGATAGCTGATGCCGTACTGGCGAGCCCGCAAGTACATGGGAACGTCAGTAATGTCGTCGTCATCGATTAAGACGCGGCCCGTATCCGGAGGGATGAGGCCGACGATGGCGTAGAAGGTAGTGGTCTTGCCGGCGCCGTTAGGTCCAAGCAAACCAACAACTTCCCCTTGCTCGACACGCAGGCTGACCCCATTTACAACTCGGCGGCTGCGATAAGATTTACCGATTTCGTCGGTGGCCAAGGTACGCATTTATCGTGCCACTCGCGTTTGGGTAACCGTGGGGGATGAATTATTGCCTTCCACGAGCACCCTATCATCGCGTCTAAAGAAAGTCAACGAAACGCCGGTAATCTTGCCATGTTCGGCATCAAAAATGCTAGGCGATCCGCCGGTCAGGACAAATTTGTCGTCTGCCGCCGTATAGACGAGGAGGTCGCCGGTAGCGTGGCGCTCCGGCTGGGTGATGACCACCTGCTCGGTGGCTACAATTTTTTCCAGTTTTCCGGCTGACGATAGAGGTTGGTTTGCGGGGCCGCGAGCTTGGAGAAATGCGTCCATCTTTTTGGCCGTGATCGTCATGTCAGTTGCTTTGGCTGCGACGTTACCCTCGAAGTGAGCCTTGCGTTCGCTGTCTGCGTAGGTTAACCGCGTAGAAGTAATGGCAACTAGCACGGGCGGGCGTGATTTTTCTTCTGACTTGCCGGTTTGAGCCGGTTCAGCCTGAACCAAGATTGTCGAGACGATTCTGGACGCGTCGGAGCCAAGCGCAATCATGGAACGGTGATCGCGATCGAATTCAATCGACTGCGCCTCGACGACATTTGCGTCCTGCCACAGGCGCGCGTCTCCCGTGTACAAAGCGATTGCTGATGAGCCATGTGCGCTCATCGAGCGAGCGGTGACGTGGATGGGACTAGACGAAGACAGAAGCGCGCCGCCGGGCTGCGGCTTCAAATCGCTGTAGGTACTTTTAACGTTCCCTTCCGCGAAGGCATCTCCAGTGGCGCGATTCAGGCGCATGGAGTTCGCCGTGGTCGTCATTCCACCGTCAGTAACACGCGGGGAGCCGGTAAGAGCCAGCAACTGATCATTCGGAGTATAGCGGGCGTGATCGCCCCAAGCTTTGCGTTCGCCGTCCACGTAGATCACGTTTCCCTGCTGCACGAGGGTGTCGATGCCGTTGCCGGGGTGGAAGGCGGCGTCGAGGACACGACTAGTGCTGACGCGATCTGGCTGACCGGGATTCTTACTGACGATGCGCGCGTCGGGCGCGCCGTGAACCGAAGTGAGTTGACCGGAGTTGTCAAAGTGAGCGTCAAATCTCGCCGCTGTGACCACAGTTTGTGATGCGGCGCCTGCGGAGGGGCGAATGACAATTTGCGCGGCGCCAGAGGTTTCGGCTCGGTCGAGATGGCTTTGCTGGTTGGCCATGAAAAAGTCGATGCCCGAGGCGCTCAGCTCCAAATCCTGCGCGCTGGTGGCCGGGTTTGCGGAAGCTTGATGTTGCGACAACACTACGTGGTCTTCGGCATGAATCTTGGTTAACAGATTCTTGCTCGGAGAATTTCTTTTTCGAGAAGCTTTGATCTCGGCAAATTCGAGTACGATGCGGTCGGCTTTGCCTTCCATCGGTTGCGCTTGCGGGGGCTGGTCTTGGTCGCTTGAGGCTTCGCCCGGCTTAGACGGGCGTGGACGCCCGTCCTCCATTGAGTTTGTTCGCGCGATTTGAGCTCGCACGTCTCCGGAGAAAATGGCGGTTCGCAGCGTATCGTGCTGCTTGGACATGATCAGTTCGAGTTCGTCAGACCGGGCTTTGGCCGGCTGCGAACCCTCGGCTCTTACGATGACATCGCCGCGCGCTAGGACCCGGTCCAGCGTGTTGTCGGGACGCAGAAAAAGCGTAGCCTCATCCGAGTCGCATTGACGAGCGCCGCTCCGCATTTGTGGATGATCGAGCACGATCAGGTGCGGATCCTTGGTGATGGTGGCGCGCGCAGCATTTATGGTGGCTGGAGTAAGTCCGCCGAGCCTGAGATTCACTTGCGACAGCAGTGTGAGCACGTTAGTCTTGGCGACGTAGTTCACACCCATGGCCCATCCACTGCCTTGCGGCAGATCAAAGTCGACTCGTTCGCTGGTGTGCGCGTCGCCTGAGCTTTGGTTGAATGTGAGGCCGCTAGTCTTGAGATGGATGGGATTTCTGCGTTCCGCTGGAGGCGACTGGTCGGGATTCAACACCCCTTCGGGATTCGACTGCAGATCAATCAGGACTTCGCCCTTGGCGATCACGTTTCCAGTCTGCTGATCGTATTCGAAATCGGCGCCGCGGATTTGATCGAAGCGGGTGGAATCGCTTCCGTAAAGAGTGATCTGCACATCATGCAGTTCTGTGTGCCCGCCTTTCTTGAACTGCACTGCTTTGCTGGCTTGGATGGTAAACAGGCTGCGTCCCTGCTGTGACTTTGAGATGGTAAAACCGGTGGCGGTTTGTTTGATTTCAAGACCGATCTTCTCGGGAATCTGTTTCAGCGCATTTTGCACGCGATGACGCGCATAGAAATAGGTCCCCGCGACCAGCAGCAGTGCGGCGACGATGGCTGCGGCAAACCAGCGCCGCAGGCGGGATAGGTTGCTGGGCATCTGAAAGATTAGTGTACTTCAGGGTTCAGGCCTCGGGCTTTGGACTTCAGGCTTTGGGGCTGGCTGTCAGGCTACGTCTTTTTCCCGGCGCAGAAAGTCAGTTTCGTGGTGTCCTTGTTCGAGTTGGGCGACTCGAAGTAGAATGAGACAGCGAGCGGGAGTAACTCAGTGGTAGAGTGCGACCTTGCCAAGGTCGAAGTCGCGGGTTCAAATCCCGTCTCCCGCTCCAATTTTTTTGACCTTTCAAGTAGCGGCGATGCATTCGCGAATACGTCGCGCGCGTTGCTCACCGATGCCGATTTCAGCCCGCCCGGCCGGGGAGCGCATTAGATACTGGCTCTGTACCAGCGGATTCGTAGAGGTCCAGCCCGCGCCGATCACCGAAACCTCAATCGACCCGGCAAATTCGTACCGCGCTATTCTGATAGGGGCACTCCAGCCCTGCGACGCCCGGCTGCTGCAAGACTACCCAATTGACGCCGTATTGCGCGTGCAGCCGGCGAAAGTCTTGCAGCTGAAACTGCTGCCATCCGCGTTCGGCCTGCACTTGCCTGAGCCACTCGTCCGCCATCTGAGGAAACATGCTGGTGGCGCCGCCGTCGGTTTTGTCGTCAGCTAACATGCTGCGCTGGGCTATGGCTCGGAAACCATTCTCATCTTCCCCATGAATATCCATGAAGGTAGGATCCAACGCAAAAATCGCGTCAGATGGCGTGTTCCTACGAACCCATTCGAAAGCCTGCGCCCACGGATTGCGCGGAGCGGAGCCGGGCCATTCAATGTGGGCGCTAGCTGGGAATAGCACTCTTTGCGCGTAAAACATTCCCGCACATAGTGGCAGAAAGAGCGCCATCCATCGCCACCAGCGGTCCTTCAAAACGAATTGTCCCAGCAGGCCTCCAGAAAATAAAACAAACAGGATGTAGAGCAGATAAAGGCTGCGCATGGGCTGCAAACGTGCCAAGCTTTCGAAACGCGCAGGGACGGAGACAACTAGGGAGGCGATCACAAAAATGACTTGGTAAAGCACTAGCGTGCGCGACAAAAGTTGCATGTTTTTCATGCGTCTGGTCCGAGCAATGCGGCTGAACCACCAAAGAATCGCCATCGGACCTATCACACCTAACCACTCATACCACTGCCATTGCAGCGGATAAAAATAACTGCGTGTGAGCGCCACCTCGTGGTAGGCAGCCCCATGCGGATCGAGCAAGCCGAGCGACAGCAGGCAAGCAACCGCTGGCTCCCAGGGCTGAAATTTTTCCACGTACAACAGCAGAATGCAAAACGAAAAGGCAAACACCGACATGAGCGGATGAATCGCAGCGCCGAAAAAAAGTAATAACAACGCGGTAAGATATTTTCGATCAAGCACTTTGGCGATGGCCAGAACGCCCACGAACGCCGTCAGGTTCCGTGGATTCGGATATTGATCCATAATGTAAAGCGCAGTCCCCGCCACAGGTAGAGTTAGAAGCGCGGCGACCAGGGCTACGCCTGCATAGCAAGCGATCCTTTCACTGAAAACCCGTTGGGCCAGCTCCCAGCATGCGAACAGCAATAGGAAAATCGAAATCAAATGCCAAAAAAATAATGCGTACAACAATGGCAGATGAGTAAGGCGAACGGAAATTGCGATAAGGTTCGGAAAGAACGTGAGCTGAGCGTGTGATTCGAAAAACTGAGCATTGAAAGGAAATAACTGCGGATTGAGAATTTTCTCCACGCCCGGCAGATAAATTGCGGCATCCTCCGCGCGGGGATGGTAGCCGTGTACAGATAGTGCGGCTGTGGTCATCCCAAGCAGAAATACAACGTCCCTACGCTGCAATATTGCTCTCCTTATTTTGAGTTGAAACACCGGATCCGGGCATTCCACTCGCCGGCGGTCAAACGCGCTGGGCAGAGTTGGGCCGGCCCGAAAAATCAAGTAAGATAAATCCATGATCTGTCTCTCACCGATGACTATTTGTAAGAGAGATATTGTATTCGTCCTGCGGGACTATCGCCTTGCGCGAGCCAAGCGGCTTTACATCTGCGAGGCCGAAAGCGCCTACCGCGCATGAACTCTTCCGCGGCGCTGCACCTGAAAACCTATCTGCTGATTTTGTTAATGGTGATCTTCGGGCCCTTGGGTAATGTGCTCCTCGGCAAGGGGATGAAGGGTATTGGCGCGGTGAGCATCGCTAGACCCGCGGAGGCGCTTGATGTTCTTTCCCGAGTGCTCGCGTCTGGCACGATCTGGCTAGGCATCGGGTCACTCATTTCTTTCTTTGTTGCCTATACGCTGGTGCTGTCGTGGGCGGATTACAGCTACGTTCAGCCAGCTTCGGCAGTCGCCTATGCGGTGGTTGCACTCCTGGCACACTACATGCTGCGAGAGGTCGTAACACCGTTGCGCTGGATGGGCGTCGCGGTTATCTGCCTGGGCGTCGTCGTCGTCGGGCATACTCCCCCGCGCACCACGGAGCCCAGCTAAATGCGCGAGTTTATTTTCTATCTGCTGATCATCTGCGCCGGCACTGGAGGCGAATTGTGTGTAAGCCGCGCTATGAAGGCCGTGGGTGAGGTGAAGGATTTCCGGCCTGCCTCCCTGATGAAAGTCGCCGCGCACGCTCTGCGAGTGCCGTGGATGTGGGTGGGGCTGACGCTAATGGGGACGGCGTTCTTTGCACTGCTTGGCGTACTATCGATGGAAAATGTGAGTCTGGTGGTTCCGGTTACGGCCCTCAGTTATGCGGCGGGCGCGTTGGGAGGAAAATTCTTTCTCGGAGAGCAGGTCACTCGGCGGCGCTGGACAGGTGTACTGCTGGTTTGCGTCGGCGTCGCGTTAGTCATTATGGGCCGCAGGTGACGTGCGCTGAACGCTACGGCTTTTGCTCGGGGAGGGCTCAAAACGTTAGGATGGCTTTCTGGGTAACCAACGAAATGCGCGACGTTGCATAACGCGGCTTTCAGTTGCTGGACTATTGCAGGCTGACTTCAAGACTTGGAAGGGGTGCAGGGCACTTGTGCGGAATCGTCGGTTTCACCCACAAACATTGGGCGCCTGATCCCGATCGCATTCGGAATGCGACCGCCACATTGCTTCACCGCGGCCCCGACGAGCAAGGTGTGTTTCAGTCGAGCCTCTGCTCGCTCGGAGCGACCCGGCTCAAAATTATCGATCTCGGTTCCGGTGACCAGCCCATTCTCTCTGAAGATGGCGACGTCGCCATTGTGTTCAATGGCGAAATCTACAACCATCGAGAGTTAAGATCCGAACTGGAAGGACTCGGTCATCATTTTTATTCGCACTGCGATACCGAAACCGTTCTCCGGGCATTTATCGAATGGGATACGGACTGTTTTGCGCGATTGCGCGGCATGTTCGCGATCGCGCTCTGGACGAAGTCGACGAAGCGGCTGGTGTTGGCACGCGATCGCATGGGAATTAAGCCGCTTTACTTCGCGCGGCGCGGAGAAGACCTGTTCTTCGGTTCGGAACTCAAAGCAATCCTGATCCATCCTGAAATTGAGCGGCGTTTGAGTCTGGACGGTCTTGATTGTTATCTGTCTCTGAACTATGTGCCGTGTCCATGGACGCTGGTAGAGGGCATTGAAAAACTTCCTCCAGGAAAATGGCTGGAATGGCGGGATGGCAAAATTTCTTCGCAAGCTTACTGGCAATTGCCGCTCGCAGCTCCTGGCGCTTGGACGCTGGAGTCTGCGAAGGAAAAACTTGACGCCCTTCTACGGCAATCCATCCGCGAACATTTGATTTCTGATGTTCCGTTGGGCATGTGGCTTAGCGGCGGCATTGATTCGTCAGCAATCTTGCATTACGCAGCGAATGAATCGAGCACTCCGCTCAAGACTTTCTCCATTTCGTTCCAGGGGCGCAGTTTCGATGAGACTGCATACATTCATGAGGTCGCGCACAGATACCAGACCGAGCACGAGGAACTGGATCTCAATCCGGAAGTTGACCTGCGGGGAGCCATCGAGGAGTTTGCCTATTTTACAGACGAACCTTCCGCCGATGCAGGAGCGCTTCCGGTTTGGTTTCTTTCGAAGCTTAGTAAAACCAAGACGACAGTGAGCTTGAGCGGCGAAGGTGCGGATGAGTTGTTTGGCGGCTATCTCACTCATCGAGCAAACCGCATGGCAGCCCTCGCGCGACGTCTGCCGCGAAAAGCCTTGCAACTCGCACTCGACGCTTTGCGCAACTGGCCGGTCTCAGACGAAAAAATTAGTTTTGAATACCAACTGAAGCGATTTCTGGAAGGCTCACTGATGCCTGCCGATCGCGCGCATGTGTATTGGAATGGAACCTTCTCCGAAGAGCAGAAGTTGGCTCTCCTGAAATCAGAACTTCCACCAGCTCTCGACCGAATTCTGGGCGGACTGCGCGACCGGTTTCCGGGGAACGACGATTTATCTCCATATTTGTGGTTCGATCAAAGCTATTTTCTCCCCGACGATATTTTGAACAAGGCGGATCGTATGAGCATGGCGCATTCGCTTGAAGTACGGCCGCCGTTTCTCGACCATCGCATCGTCGAATTTGCCGCCACGCTGCCAGCATCTCTGAAGATTCGCGGTTCGAGGCAAAAGGTTCTTCTCAAAGAGTTGATGCGCGACAAGCTGCCGCCCTCGGTTCTGCAAAGAAAAAAAATCGGCTTTGACGTTCCGGCGCATGATTGGCTTCGCGGCTGCCTGCGTCCGCTAATGCTGGAAGTTTTGATGGACGGCGGATCCGAGCACGCGACGCTTTTCCGCCGCGAAGTAATTGAGACGCAAATTCGAGAGCACTTGGAGAGACGAGTCAATGTTGGATATCACTTATGGGGATTGATGGTGTTGTTTCTGTGGATGAAAAAATGGAGGATTCAGGCAGCAGCTTCCCACCACCCGAGCATGTGGATACCGGAAAAAACTGGCACGTACACGTAGTTCTTTTGCTGGTCGCTGCGGCCATTTACCTGGGTTGCATCGTTTCTCCTCCATCACTCATGGACGACGTCGACGCCGTGCAAGCACAGATCGCGCGCAACATGCTGACTTCGGGCGACTGGGTCACCGCCCGCTTGGATGGTGTGGTGTATCTGGAAAAAGCCCCGCTGATTTACTGGACGATGGCGGTTGCCTACGCAACTCTCGGAGCGCACGATTGGGCGGCGCGGCTTCCCATTGCTTTCTCCGCTATTGCTCTCTGCTGGCTGACGTTCGCTTTCGGTGCGTGGGCTTTCGGTAAGCGGGCAGGATTCTACGCGGGCTTGTGCATGGCCACGTGCATTGGCCTGTTCTTGTTCACCAGGATTCTGATCCCCGACGTCATGTTGACTTTCACCGTCGCCTTGGGCATGTGGGCGTTTCTTCGTGCCCTGGACGAAGAGGAATCTCATCCGCGCTTTTGGGCGTTCGTATTTGCCGCCAACCTCGGCGTAGGCTTGTTGCTAAAGAGTCTGATTGGAGTTCTGTTCCCGATTGCAGCCGGGATAATTTATCTGTGGATTACGCGCCAGCTCTTTTCCGCTCGCACATGGCGGCGGTTGCATCCTTTCAGCGGACTGCTGGTCGTCCTGCTTATTGCCGCACCCTGGCACATTCTCGCCACGCTCCGCAATCCGCCTTACTTCGCGTTTACTCTTCACAGCGGCCCCGGCCAGTATCATGGTTTTTTTTGGTTCTTCTTCATCAACGAACAATTGCTGCGTTTCCTGAACCTGCGTTATCCGCGCGATTACAACACCGTGCCGCGACTTTACTTCTGGTTGTTGCACCTGGTGTGGCTGTTTCCGTGGAGTGTCTATTTTCCTGCAATTGCCAAGCTCTCTTTCAAACCGGTCGATCGCGCCGGCCGGACTCGGCTTCTGGCGCTTTGCTGGGTTGGTTTTGTGTTGATATTCTTTACGTTCTCAACCACGCAGGAATATTATTCGATGCCTTGCTACCCGGCGATTGCGTTGCTTCTCGGTTCAGCGATGGCGACCGGAGGCGTTTGGATCCGGCGAGGCACGCGGGTTCTCGCTGTAATCGCCGCGACCGCTGGGCTAATAACGTTGACTCTGTTTCTTCTCACTCGAAATCTCTCCGCTCCGGGGGACATTTCGCAGGCGCTGAGCGAACATCCCGGGGCTTATAAGCTCTCGTTGGGCCACATGCAGGACCTTACGCTGGCATCGTTCGCGTATCTCCGCCAACCTTTGTTGGTAGCTGCCCTCGCCTTCTGCCTTGGCGCGTTGGCAATTTGGAAATTCACCGGACAGCGCGCGTTTCTAGCCGCCGCGCTGATGATGATCATCTTCTTCCATGCTGCCCGGATGGCCATGGCGGTTTTCGATCCGTTCATGTCTTCGCGGCCGCTGGCCGAGGCGGTAATGAAATCGCCGGATGGCACGCTCATCGTGGATCATCACTATTACACGTTCTCTTCTATCTTTTTTTACACGAATCGCACGGCGTTGCTTCGCAATGGACGCTTTTTCAATCTGGAATACGGCGCTTATGCTCCGGGCGCGCCCGATGTGTTTATCGACGACTCGCAATTCAAAGATGTCTGGCTAAAGCCGGAACGTTTTTACATTGTGGCGAAACAAAATGTGGTTCCTGAACTTGAATCACTTGTGGGTGCCGCGCATCTTAACCTGGTTGCGTCAAGCGGCGGTAAGGTCGTGATGACGAACCATCCTATTGTCATTTCTGGAGCCGAACCGGCAAAGACGGCGCGGGTGTTCTAGAATAGTTGTTACTGTCAAACTTGGGGTAGCGTGCCCCGAGCGAGACCAGTTCAGCGGTTGTCCGAGACGCAAACCAGGTCAGTTAGAAGCGTCAGCATCTTGGCGATAATTAATCAAAAGGGCAAGGGGGTCAAATGAGGGTTGCGGTGCTGGGAGGCGATGGCTACTGTGGTTGGGCGACCGCTTTATATTTGTCGAACAAGGGACATTCGGTTGCAATTGTCGACAATTTTTGCCGCCGGCAGTGGGACCACGAGCTCGGCGTGCAAACCCTTACGCCGATTCGTCCACTTTCGGATCGCCTTCGAGTTTGGCAGGAACTCACCGGAAATATAATCCAGCTCTTTGTCGGCGATGTAACGGAGTACGATTTTCTCTCCGCAGTAATTAAGGATTTCGAACCGGAAGCGGTTGTTCACTTTGCCGAGCAACGCGCCGCTCCATATTCTATGATCGACCGCAAACACGCGGTTTTCACTCAGGTCAACAACGTCGTTGGGACGCTGAATCTGCTATTCGCTTTGCGCGAGTTTCAGCCAGATTGTCATCTCATAAAGCTGGGCACCATGGGCGAATACGGCACGCCCAATATTGACATTGAAGAAGGCTACATTACCATCGAGCACAATGGGCGAAGAGACACCGTTCCTTATCCTAAGCAGCCCGGTTCTTTTTACCATCTTTCGAAGGTCCACGACAGTCACAACATCATGTTCACCTGCAAGGCGTGGGGCCTTCGCGCCACCGACCTGAATCAAGGTGTGGTGTACGGAACCATAACCGATGAAGTAGCGTTGGACGAGGCGCTCATCAATCGCTTCGACTACGACGAGGTTTTCGGCACCGTGCTCAATCGTTTCTGCGTACAGGCGGCCATCGGGCATCCTCTCACTGTGTACGGCAAAGGCGGCCAGACGCGCGGCTTTCTCGATATTCGTGACACGGTACGATGCGTCGAGATCGCATGTTTGAATCCGGCGGCGCAAGGTGAGTGCCGCGTCTTTAATCAATTCACCGAACAGTTTTCGGTATTGGACCTTGCCCGCATCGTGCAAACGGCTGGCGCAAGATTAGGCCTGACGATCCAGGTCGATCACCTCGCGGATCCCCGCGTGGAAGCCCAGGAGCATTATTACAACGCGAAACACTCCAAGCTGATCGAACTGGGGCTGGAGCCCCATTTACTTTCCGACTCGCTGTTGGATTCGCTTATGAACGTGGCGCTTAAATATCGCGACCGAATCGATCCCAACGTGATGCTTCCGCGGGTAAACTGGCGGGAGCCGCACAACGAACGGCGCGAGCACAGCGTTCGAGAGATCACGCCTCGGGCCGAAGGTTCTTTAGAAGTCGTGGCTGGCGCTGGCGGAAAGAGTAACGGCAATCGTGGCGGCGCAAGAACCGCGCGCAGCGAATTGAAAAGCAAAGTTGGCAGCTGACGCAGGCTACGCCTCAGGCTGCACGTTGAGCATTAGTTGAAGTGACGGGCACGAGCCTGCCGTCGCGAATGTAGTATTCGCCATCCCTCCAGCGGATGCTGTTGCGCGCAAAACTTGTTAGCCAGATCAAGAATGCTACCGCGTCCCATAGCGGAATCAGCCATAACTTGTTCCAAAGCGAATCGTGCTTCAGTCCCCAAATACCGACAATCCAGGTCATGGCGAATCGCAGAGCCAGATACGTGCCCAGATAAGCGAAGGCAATCGCCGCTGAGGGCGCGATTGCAACCGCTGCCAGCGACCAAGGCAACCCTTGGGTTAGAAGCAAGCCAAGGTGTCCCCATGGCCGTAGATGACGCATGACCACGATCCAACGCAAGCGTTTGTGCAGCAGATCGCGCATAGAGCCGTAATCGGCAACCGTCGATATGGTGTAGGGCAGGAGTTCAACTTCGAAACCCTGTTCGGCGATGAGGCGTCCTACCAGCAGATCGTCCGCAGGACGGTTTTCAATCGCTCCGTAGCCGCCGAATCCGGCAAGCCGCGTGCGCGTAGTTGCGATGGTCGGCCCTAAAGCAAATTTCACTCCATCGAGTTGGCGGGCGACCAAAATTCCGGCATAGAAATCGGAGGACATCCCGATCGTTTGGAGACTTTCGGCCAGCGTTTTCTCCTCAGTGGGAACATAAAAACAGGTAACCGCTCCAACTTTTGGGTTTGCCAGGGGAGCAACTATGGTTCGCAAGTAGTCGGGCTGCACCCGGACATCGCTATCGTTAATTACGATGACTTCGTACTGAGCTTCGCTGACCAGGCGCGCCAGCTTAACTACCTTATCGTTCGAACCGCTGCGGCCAGAGCCGAACAACACGCGAATTTGACGCTCGGGAAAATCAGCTACCAGTTTCTGCAACACAGGAATGACCAGGTCATCGTCCGCACCGACGCAGAAAAGCAATTCGTATTCTGGATAGTCCTGCTTGCAGAAGCTGGCAAAGTTTTCGTAGGCATCGGGATCAAGCCCGCGAATCGGTTTGAGGATACTGACTGGCGGATGAAGTTAGTGATCAGACGCGACGCTTGGAGCTCTTCTGCGAAAAAATTGCCACGCACTGAAAAGCGCAATCAAATAGTAGATAAATGGGATGGTAGCGACACCAAGAAAGACGTATTTCATGCCAGGAATCATCTCGTCCCCAGGTCGAATCTTTTGGGATTGCGTTGCATGGCAGCCTGCAACTTGTTGTGCATGCGGTTTGAGCAGAGAGTGCCGAAGGGACTGTGGCAGGCCACAATTCTTGGAAGGTCGGATCTCATGCAGTATCAGCTACTACTATACAATGCCGTACTGAATCGCTTGATATATGCGGTGGTCCCGCAATAATTGGCCGGCCATATTGGCAATCAGAGCCGGGTGGGAGGCCTGATTTTACTCGTTCGGATGTGTCACTTGCGGGCGGGTAGACTTTTATTCCGTATCACGCTAATTTAGGTAATCAGGGCGCGGTACCCAAGTGGTAAGGGAGAGGTCTGCAAAACCTTTATGCGTCGGTTCGATTCCGACCCGCGCCTCCAAAATTTACCCCACACTTGATTGTTCAGAAAACCGGGACGAGGTTGTGTTTTTTCTGATAAAGCTGGCGGTCGACCGCACGCAGCACATCTTCAACCTGGCTTCCGGTTACGTAGGCCGCGATACCCCAGCTGAACGCCAGTTGATAGCTCTTGCCGCTACTGATGTTCCACTGTTCCAGCATACTGTGTAGGCGGCGGATGGGGGCGTCGGAGTCTTGCTCGCTGGTATCTGGCATCACTACAAGAAATTCGTCTCCGCCTTGCCGGAAGACAACATCGCCTCCGCGAAAGCTGGTCGTCAGTAAACGCGCGAATTCTCTTAGCAGAAAATTGCCTTCGATGTTGCCAAACTTGGAATTGATGGCGCGAAAATCGTCGAGGTCAATGGTCAAAAACGTGAGATGGCTGGACAGACGATTGGCCCGTGCCACCTCTCGTGGAATCATCTCGTTCATCGCCCGTCGGTTGAACAGTTGGGTTAACGGATCAATCAGCGACAAGCTTTCCAGGCGTTCGTTGAGCACCAGTTCGCTGATCAGGGCGCGGCGCGTGTTGTTCAGAGCGATTTTTTGTCCCACCAGGTAAATGTTAAAAAGCAGGATCAACGAGATCAATCCAAAGAACAGTTGCGGCAGGTAGGCGTGCTCGACCCGAATGACACGTTGCGCCCAGATGACGTTAGGCAGGACCAACGCCAGCATCCCGGCCGTCAGCACGACAATCACCAGGATAACGATTGACCACAACTGCAGGTCGCGTCCCGAGAGTTGCTGAATCTCGCTCTGGATTTGTTCCGCTCGCGCTAACATCGTGGGCGGTAGCGCGGGCTGTTGCTCTTTGGTCTGCATTGCCCCTCCGCTCCGGGCGTACTTAGCCCGGCGATTGCCAACACTGTATTTTCCTTTGGAATCGTAGGCGGAGCGAGATGGAAGTGCCTTAGCCGGTTACGTTCGTAATCGGCACGCGGGACATCGCCGATTCTGGCCGGCGTCGAGATCAGGCATGGCTGACGTGTAGCAGCACGTTCTTGCCAGCTTCTTTGCGCAAGGTAATCTCGAGGGTCTGGCCTACGGGGAGGGCATTGCGCATGTCTCCTTCAAGCGCCAGGGTTTGGGGCGATCCCGCGCCGTCAGACAGCGTGACAATCGATTTGTTCGGCTGTCCCACATTCGATTCAAAGAATACAACTTCTCTTACCGTGCCGCGGGCTTTGACCCGTGAGCCGTCCGAGACTGGCCCCGCAGAACGGGGGACCGGCGCACTCCCCTTCGGCGCAAAAGCCGCTTTCCCTTTTCGCAACTCAATCAATGCGTTCAAGCCGAGTATTGCGGAGATAGAGAGCAGGATGAGCGACATGAATAGCCCATCCACGGTGGTCAAAGAGCCAAATAGAACGATATAAACGATGCCGAGTAGCGGAATCAGCGCCAGAAAGAGCGAAATCACCAAGGCCATAGGTTTGTCGGAAAGCGGCCCAGACCGGGGCCAACTGGGAAACAGAGTAGCAGAAAATTGTTTAATTTTGCAGGCTGGGAATCAAGACTAGGCACATTGATCGCGCCAGTCCCCGATTTCCTTTAGACCTTCGCGACGGGATTGCTCAAACAGCCGGACACGATGCCGGATATGCTCAAATTCGTGGATATCAGCCCAGACTTCAGCTTGCCAGTGCTCTTCGTGAATCGCATTCTCGCCGCAGGTGGCGCAACGAGTGTGAAGCTTGCGGATCACCGGGCCGGTCGGGGTCTGGTGGGCGCTGGGCAATTCGATAAAGATGCAACGTACTTCCTGGATGTTTTCGTTGGCGTCGATAATGTGTTCATAACGGAGCAGGAAGCCAAATCCCAGCTTCTGGGCCTCGGCCTCAGCTTCGGCGCGGGTGTGGAAGGGTCCGTATTCCGCTCGCAGTTGCTCAATCGAGTCGCAGGCCATCCAGAAGCTTTCTTTAGTGTTCATTTCTTTCCTCGAATCGCGACTGCATAGCCGAGTGACACGGTAATGCCTGGGCGCACTTCGGGATCAATGCAATTGGGATGCCGCAACCGGACACCGGTAAAACTGCCCTTTTCAACGCTGATTGGCGAAGCGAAGCTGGTTGTTATGCAACCTTTTGCATCGTTTTCCCTCACGATTCTAGGACTTTACTTGGGCGCAATCGCGTGAAATTCGAATGCATGGTCCTTGACATGAACGGTTGGGTTTTGGGAACGTGACGTAGGGATCCAAACTGAGCAGTCAGGGCAGTTTCATGTATCCAGAAACTTGGGCCGAGAACCAGCGAAAGTCGCCTGATGGTGCACCTCATCCTCTTTCGTTTTCATTCGCGATTTCTTTTCTATCTAACCTTAGGGCTGGCTTCTTTAAGTCCGCTATATGGACAAGCCGACCTTTCCCCCACCAAGCCCGAAAATTGGGATTTCGGCGTATGGGTGGCCGGGGCGACTGGTGAAGAAAATACAAACTCTTTTGCCGAAGCGCAGACTTTGTCCGCGGCGGTTTTCGTAGGCAAGGTTCTGGCAGGTGAGGTCGGCAGCGGATGGCGCCGCGGTCGCTTCGAATATGGAATCGATGTTATCCCGCTATTCCGGCAATTCCGACCTAATTTGGTATACGGCGGAGGTTTTGAGCCTGTAATTTTGCGGTGGAATTCCAGCCTCCACACTCAACACTTTGCCCCCTACATTGAATTAGCAGGGGGAGCGTTGTATACCAACGTTGATTTCCCCGCAGGGGATACTTCAAGCTTCAACTTCTCTGCCCGAGGCGGAGGAGGTCTGCGAGTATTTACCAAGCCGCGTCAGTCAATTGAAATTGGCTGCCGTTGGGAGCATATTTCGAATGCCAACCTGGGCGTACGAAACCCGGAGTTCAACGGGGTACAGGTAAGCGTGGAGTATCATTGGTTTAGGTGACTAAACGTATAAATCGGTCCTACCGTTGCTCCGGAGAGCGCATCTTAAGGTAGAACCAATGCACAATTTCACTCGCCGAGAACTACTTAAGCTCGGAACTGCGGCTGTTGCCTCTTTGGGTTTGGATGGTTGCGGTGTTTCCAACCTGGTTTCGTCCGTTCCGACCGGTTGTTCCAAGTTAGCTGACATCGAACATGTGGTCATCTTGATTCAGGAAAACCGGTCCTTCGATCACTACTTTGGAAGCTACCGCGGCGTGCGCGGATTTTCCGATCAAAGCGCGGCATTCCAGCAACCCGATCCAGCCAACACCACTATCGCGCCGGTAGGGAAGCTCTTGCCCTTCCATCTTGATAGTTCCAAAGCAAACGCAACCTGCACGCCCGACATCAGCCACGATTGGGTGCCGCAGCATCAGAGCTGGAACAGCGGTGCGATGGACGGTTTTGTGAGTTCGCGTCTACCGATTAATTCCAACGACGCGGTATTAAGCATGGGCTACTACACTCGCGCAGACCTTCCCTACTACTATGCTCTGGCCGACGGCTTCACCATCTGCGACAACTATTTTTGCTCAGTAATGGGGCCGACCGACCCAAATCGCCTGTACACGATGGCGGCCTCGCTCGACCCAGATGGAAAAAACGGTGGACCGGTTTTGCAGACCATCGTCACAGATCGCGCGGCGTTTTATGGCCGTCTGACCTATACGACGATGCCCGAACAACTGCAGGCTCGGGGAATTTCCTGGAAGGTCTACTCGTCGCCTGACGAGCCGATTCTCGGCGGGATTCTCTCAGACAATGTTCTTTCCTACTTCAAGAATTTTCAGGATCCTGCATCCGTGCTGCATCAGAATGCATTCGGACCGCAGTTCCCCGTCGACTTCTTAACCGACGTAGCGCTGGGGAATTTGCCCCAAGTCTCCTGGCTGGTGGGGTCGATCCTAACGTCGGATCACCCCCCCGCGCCTTCGCTCTTTGGAGAGAATATTCTTTCTCTCATCGTCGGGGCTCTGACCGCGAATCCGGCCCAGTGGGCGAAGACGGTTTTGCTGGTTACCTACGATGAAAACGGCGGCTTTTTTGATCATGTTCCACCGGTGACGGCGCCGCTCGGCACGGCAGGCGAATATGTGACCGCGCCCCCGGTTCCCGACCCGACTGTAATCGGCAATCCGGCGATTAGCGGCCCGATTGGACTAGGTTTTCGCGTCCCCGCGCTGATCGTCTCGCCATTCAGTCGTGGCGGGTTTGTGTCGTCGGACCTGTTTGATCACACTTCGGTGCTGCGATTCCTGGAGACTCTTTTCGGAGCCGAAGTACCCAACTTGAGCGCCTGGCGCCGCTCCACGGTCGGAGATTTAACCAGCGCGTTTAATTTCAAAAACCCTGACGGATCGATCCCGAATCTGCCATCCACACTTCCTGGGGATCCGCAGACGATCGTGCAATGTGTGGCGAGCCTGGCTGGAACAATACCCTACACCGTGCCAGCCACGCAGGCCCTCCCGACTCAGGAATCCGGAACTCCGACTCGTCCCAGCGGAGTGTGCTAGTAAGATCGAACTACCATGGCATCCTTCTTTGATGTGGGAAACAGCCTGGCTTGATAGGAAACCCTTTTTGTAAGAGGTTTGAGACCTCGGCTTCGCAACGCTGACAACGAGGCCGACCGCAATTTCAGGATGGTCAATATTGCCACAGCCCGGAAGCTACATTTGAAGTAGGTTTGGTGCGCTTCCAACCATTCACTAAGGAGAGTACATGACGGGAGAGATTGGCTTCTAAGCTGTAGAAAGGTCTGGTAGGCGCGGCAGGAATCGAACCTGCAACCCTCGGATTAGAAATCAGATAATAAGCTGGTGGGCTCGATAGCTTTCAACAGTGTAGGAGCATGCTCGGGCCTCTGAGGTGGGCAGAAGCGCTCTCAGGTGGGTCCGAACTTGCAATGAAACTTGCAACAAGTAAGGAAGTGCTTCGCTCTCGGTGCCCCACCTTCGACGCTAGTCTCGGCTGCGGATATTGGAGAGCAGTCGCAGTGTTTCCAAATACAGCCAAATGAGAGTGACCATCTGTCCCCGGTTTTCGTGTCCCAGGGCATCGATTGCACCTTGGAACTCCAGCTGGGCCGGTGGACGCAGCCACGCTTCGATAAATTTCTATCGGATCGTTCGCAAAGGGGCGTAGGATGTCTGGCGGATAACTGGGAGGGATCATGTTGAACCTGCAATATGGAGGCTGGATTTCGAGGATGAGGTTGCGAGGGGTGAGTGTCGCGCTGACGTTCGTAATCGTGCTTGGGTTGGGGGTAGTTGCCGCCCAATCCGCGCCCGCGCCGAGTTTCAAAGTACTTTACACCTTCCAAGGAGCGTCGGATGGGGGAGAGCCGTATGCAGAGTTGGTCCGCGACGCCGCCGGCAATCTTTACGGCACTGCCATTAGCAGTGGCGCTTTTGGCTGGGGAGTGGTGTTCAAGGTGGATCGGAGCGGCACCGAAACCGTGCTGCACAGCTTCGGCGAAGGATCCACGGACGGGAGAACTCCCTATGCAGGGTTGGTGCGGGACGAGGCGAGCAATCTCTATGGCACTACCTACGAGGGCGGCGGAATCGGATGCGTCGACGGTTGTGGAACGGTGTTCAAGTTGGATACCAAAGGAACGGAAACCGTGCTGCACAGCTTCGCCGGGGGGACTACGGACGGCTGCTTTCCCTACGCAGGCTTGCTCCGGGACAAAGCAGGGAATCTGTACGGCACTACGCAGGCCTGTGGCGCTTCCGGCTACGGAATCGTGTTCAAGGTAAATAAGAGTGGCAAGCTGACGGTGCTGCACAACTTCGCCGGGGGCGCAACGGACGGGGCGAATCCCTTGTACGGAAGGCTGCTCATGGACGCTCTTGGCAACCTCTACGGCGTTGCCCAGTACGGCGGTACCGCCAATGAAGGAGTGGTTTACAAGCTGAACAAGAGTGGGGCGTTGAGGGTGTTGTACAGCTTCGCCGGGGGGGCGGCGGACGGCTGCAATCCCAACGGAACTCCGGCTATGGATACGCTGGGCAATCTCTATGGTACCGCGGTTGCGTGCGGTTCCTCCAACATGGGAACCGTCTGGAAGCTTAGCAAGAGAGGCAAAGAGAAGGTGCTGCACAATTTCGTGGGGGGACGAACGACGGGGCAATTCCCATCGCTGGCGTAATTCTGGACGCGAAAGGCAACCTGTACGGCGACACGGAAAATGGTGGCGGGACCGGCTGCTATGGCGCGGGCTGTGGGACGATATACAAGGCGAGTAAAACCGGGCGCTCGTTCATCTGCACATCTTTGCTGGATCAGAAGGGGCAATGCCGTTTGGAGGCGTGATCCTCGACACCAAGGGCAATCTTTACGGCACCGCCTTCTTGGGTGGCGGCCCGGACTGGGGAACGGTGTGGGAGATCACCAAGTAGCCAGATGGCAAGAGCGCGATAGCGGCGTTCCGGGATGTCGCGCTTCTCGCGATGGCGGCCCCACGATTGATTGCACCAGCAGGTTGGCCGCCACGCGACGCCAAGTCCGGCTTACAGAGTTTGGGAGAGGGGTCAAGGCGAGATAATGAACCACGCTCGGCAATGCGGGGTGACTTCTGGATTCGAGCTGGCATCAGTTGCGGCTATTGCCCCAAGAGCCAACCGGTGCGGGGGTTGGCCTCACCGGCCAGAGTCATCAATTCCTTCGTCAACGGTCCCGGATTTTATCTGGGTGTCCTCATCCCACACCAATGCCTGAAAGTCCAGACAGAAGTCTCAACTACATGCCAATAGACTAGTGGGAATCGCAGCGTTCTGGTTTTTGGTCGGGCTATCAATCGAGAGACGAAGGAATAAGCAGGCACTCGGTCAGCACCACCCAATTTTAGCTGGGGTGCTGTTTACAGTTGCTGCGCTTGTCTGCGGGTTGGCGGGTATTGGAGTCGGCAGAAACCCTAATAATTTGATGTGGACAGTCGTGCGTTTTGACCTGTCAATGAGCGAAATGGCGATGTTACGCCATTTACGAAAAGACCTGTGCATGCAACTTCCGCCAGCGTTGCTACATCTGAGCCGCGAGCAGCCTTCGGGGTGTCCGAGATCAAACTGCATACCATCTGTGCCAAAAGGCAGCGACTCAAGAAAGGGGGTTCACTCATGAAGCTATTTGCGTTTTCTCTATGGGCAGCTACCTTCGCTGCATTGTTTTCGACCGCTTTCACCCAAGCTCAACAACCTCATAAAGCCGCCAATCACGAAAAAGTTTTGTACACCTTCGGCGAGACGAGTGTGGGATATTATTCCAACGCGCTTATCCGTGATGCAAAACGAAATTTTTTTGGGTCTAATGGCGGGGGTGGAAATACGACTGGTAACTGCAGCCCCCCATGGAATGGTTGTGGCACGGTGTTTGAATTGACTGCTGCGGGAAAAATGGTAGTGCTCCATACCTTCAACCTTTATCCCGACGGTGCGGAGCCTACTAGTTTAGTTCAAGATGCTAGGGGAAATCTTTACGGGGCAACAGCAATGGGCGGAAATGGAAATTGCGTGTATGGATGCGGAACTCTATTTAAGGTAACTCCAGCGGGTAAATTTACTCTATTACACAATTTCGGTCCGGATGGGCTTGCTGTGCCAACCTCGGGATTGACCATGGATACGCAAGGGAACCTCTACGGTGCGGTAGACTACGGGACTAATGCTCTGGATGGAGGGATATATGAATGGACAACTTCGGGAAAATTGAAAGTGCTATACGGCTTTTCCAAGCAAAGCAACGGAGAATACCCATATGCAGTAATCCCGGACAATGAGGGAAACCTGTATGGCACCACCGGGAACGGCGGGGACTTGTCGGTGTCCAAGATTACGGTAATGGTTGCGGGGTGGTGTACAAACTGGATATCAGTAAGGGCGTAGAGACGGTACTTCATACCTTTAAAGGCGGCGCAGACGGTGCCTTTCCCGCTTTCGCCGCGCCTTTGGTGCGCGATAAAGCCGGGAATCTGTACGGCACCACGCTGGTGGGCGGTAACAATCAAGATTGCACCACCAAATATACTACGGGTTGCGGAACCCTTTCTATCGACACCGCCGGAGCATTTTCTGTGCTTGTCACTTTCAATGGTACTAACGGAAACAGCCCTAATGGCGCGATGGAAGGCCCGGAGGGGACCTTCTATGGCACTACCTACGCTGGTGGCAACAGTTGTACCGATAGTGGTGGTTGCGGAACTGTATTCAAGTTTTCCGCTGGTCGTAAGGGATCGGTTTTATACAATTTCCGAGGTCAATCGGATGGTCGATTCCCCACGGTAGGAGTAGTGGAGGACAGCAATCACAACCTCTATGGCACCACTCAACAGGGTGGCGATCTTAATTGCACAGTTTATGGCCAAGGTTGCGGAGTAATTTTCGAGATCACAGCGAATTAATTGCGTGCGCGAGAGCGGATAGCAAAATCTCACCATAAACCAGAATGAAGTAAATTACTTGCTTATCATATCGAGCCTTTCAGTTTTGGATTGAACGTATCGTTGCCAAGCGAGGAAACGGAACTCCTTCGGCCCAATCGGATAGTCAATTTACGATAAGGGGCGATAGCGCTCAGAATGCAGGTCAGGCCGCATCTTCTCTAAGAATTGGGCGACAGAACGGATCGAATTCATTTTGTCCTCCTGCAATCCGCGCAGTTCTTCCTCGCGGAGTCGCTTTTCGTGCAAGAGTTTCCCGAAGACGTGCGTCAGTCGCGAGTATCGGTAGTCGTATTTGCGGTCGATCTCTTTACGGCGTTCCGTCAGGTAATGTTCCAAGTCCCACAGATCCGACGACTGCTGGATCTGGCCGGCCATCTTCTTTGCTTCCTGAATCACCTCGTGAAGCTCTCGCCCCAGGGCAGCGTCGAAGGCTTTGCGAGCGATGAGTTTTTCTGACCTCGACCAAATCGGTTCGTTCTGGTAGGGATAGCTGTGTTGAGTCGCAGACGGGCTGCTCATGTTCCGGTCCTCCGTGGCGGCATTCTACCCCTTGCCGAGACGCCATTTCCACCGGAGTCGATGGTTTCACTTCAACAGATTGAACCCTTGTTTTCAGTGCACGGTCGTTCCGAGGTCAAAAAGATCGTTCACCGGATGTCCGAGATTCTGTTTGCAGCCGAGATAGCGTTCGTTGTCTGGACGGAGGCATGCCCCAGCAAGAATTGAATCTGCTCAAGCTCGCCACCGCTGGTGTGACACAATTTGGCACAAGTTCGCCGCAAGTCATGCGGTGCAATCCGCTCCAAGCCCGCTCTCTCGCAGCAGGTCTTGACCACGTACCACACAACATTCTGCGAAATGCCTTTTCCCCACACTTTTCCCGCCCTGGCGACGGCTCGAAAGATCCTTCCCTCCGTAACCCTGGCTGCTACCGTCCACTGATCGAGTGCGGCTTTCACCCATTCTGGAATGGGGACGGTGCGGATGTGTCCGCCCTTGCCGATCAGATCCACCACCGCCCAGTGCCCTTGTCGCATCTGGATCTCATTCACCTCTAAGCCGACCAGCTCCGATCTGCGAAAGCCACAACCGAACAGCATGGCCAGCATCGCATAGTCTCGCTTGGCACGCATGCTATCGCCACAGGCTCGTTTCAGCACTTGGGAACTTTGATCCGCACTCAACCAGTTGCCGGAGCGAAACCCGAGCTGTTTGACTCCTTTCACTCGGCTGATGCCTGCGGCCAGTTCGGGACTTAGCAAGCCAGAGTCGCAGCCTCGTGAGCCAGGCGGCGCACGGCTGCGAGTTGTTGGTTGATGGTGTTTGCCGCCCGACCGCGTGATTCCAGGTGCATGCGGTAGCGCACGACTACGATCCGGTTTAGTGCGAGTCGGGGTTCGGAGCAGTACCAGGCAATGAATTGATTGATGGCGTATTCATAGACGCGGCGCGACGCTGGCGAGCCGAGGCTGTTGAGCACTGCCAATTTGCAATGATCCAGATCTGGCAGCCGAATTACTCGGCGACGGTAATTCGGCTTGATTCTGTGTTTGCCCATAGCAACGGCCTCCCATGCCGCAGCATTTGGGACGACGGAGGCCGGCTGGACGTTGCAACCGGGTGGCGCTTCGTCGGGGGCGAGGGTTTTGAGCGCTATCGCCTGTTAGCGTAAACCATCGACAAAGGCAAGCGGCGAGGCACCACTCTCTCGTCTATCGCAGCTTCGCGTACTCGTCTTTGGCTTGCTTCGTGATCGGAACATCGGGGTCGGCATCTTTCCAGAGGGCGAAGAAATCCTGATAGGCGGCTCGGCTCTTGGCAGTGTCGCCGGAGACGGCGTAGGCGCGGCCGAGACCGAGATGCGCCATCGACATGAGAGGATCGGCGGGAGCGAAGTTTCGCAACGCCAATATTTTCTGAAATTCCTGCGCTGCATCATTTCCTTGTCCCGCTTTCAAGTAAGCCATCCCGCGAAGGTAAAGGTTGGACGTGGTTGCTTTGTCATAAGGCAAACCTGGCTGCAGAAGTTCGATAGCATTCTTGGCGTTGCCACCGTTCAGAGCAACTGCGGCCTGAACAAATGGAACGGAAACGGACTGGACCAGAGTATCTTTCGAACGATCTTTCGCGGCTTCGGAGGCTAGCGCAAGCGCCCTTTTGTTCTCGCCGCTAAGCGCCATTTCGCTCGCGGCGAAAAGTTTCACGACATAACCCTGTGAAATCGCCAGAGCTTCGTTGGCAGCTTCGATGGATTGTTTGGGATAACCAAAGAGCGCGAGCATCCATCCCTGCGCGGCCAGAGATTGCGCTTCTGGGTCCTTTAGCTGCAGGCGATGAGCTACCTGTCCCGTTTTCTGATAGAAGTCGCGTGCCCGCTGAATTTGCCCGTGGGAAGCCGCGATGTCACCGTGACGGGTATCTATATTCATTTCCCGGTCAGGCTGATCATGCAGTAAGGCCTCTTCCTTTTCCATGGTGGACAGATCGCCCTGTGCGTAGGCGATGTCCGCAAGGCGATCGTGTATGGGAATAAAGCCGGGATTCCGCTGCAGCCCGGCATTCAGAATAGCCTTGGCCTCGTCCACGCGGTTCAAGCCCATGAAGGCTGGCGCCGCCAAATAATAGCCGCGAATTTCGTCCGGGGCGACGCGGATCGCCTCCTTCGCGTTGGCCAATCCCTTTTCGAACTCGCCCAGAAATAGAATGTAGGTCACCGCTAAGTTCGCATACGGCGTCACTTCGCGAGGATAGGTTTGCTTGTAGAGTTCGTAAGCGGCAATTCCTTTTTCCAGTTCGCCGTTGTCGGCGTAATAGTGGGAAGTGATGTAGAGTTTCTCCTGCTCGCTGGCCCGATCCTCCAGCTCAAACGCCTTTGTGCGATACTGTTCGGAGAGATCCATCTGCCCGAAATTGCCATAGATGACGCCCAAGCGGGCATAGGCCATGGCGAAATTTGGATCAAGTTCAATGGCGCGCTTGTAAAAAGTGATTGCGCCGTACTCGTCGGAGGTTGAATGCTTGGCATCTCCCAAGCTATAACTCTTTAACGCCTCCAGCGATGAAGTCGTGGCCTCTTCGAGAGGCTTGTCGAATTTCTGAATGGAAGCCAGCGACTCGCCCAGTTTCCCGCGCAACTGCGTGGTGGCTGTATCCAGAGCCTTCAACACTTGCTCTTTGCTATCCGCTTGGCCCTGCACTTCGGACAGGGTGTCGCCGGTGGCCGCGTTGATGGCATCAAGCGTGACAACGTATTGGTTGCCGAGGTTGGCTATCGATCCCGCCAGCAGAGCTTTCACGCCGTTACGCTGGCAGATTTCCCGAGCGGTTTCGACTGTGACGCGCTCATCCGAAGACTTCCCCATTAGGGTCAGTGTGCGCCGGGCCCTGGCATCTGAAAATACATTCAGGTAAGGCGATTGCTCGAGGTCCACCGCCAGCGCTTTCTTGAGCGTGCCGTCGAATACAGGGTCATTGGTGGTGTTGACGAAGTCGGCGATAAAGATCGAGTCCTTTTCGGTGATGGCGTGGGCTTTGTACGAACGCAGAAAGAAGCCGCCGGCGATGAGTGCGGCCAGCGCCACTCCCGCAGAGATGATGAGCTTCCATGGCAGCGATTTGGAAGCGGGCACACTGGCGGTCCCGCTTGCCTGGGCGACTGCCACCGCCGCGGAACCTGTCCTCTGAGGAAATTCGACCTGAGCCGACGGAGGGGACGGCTCAACCGCTGAACCGGAAGCCGAACCCTCTGAAACCTGGCTTGCCACTGCGGCGCGCCCGGAATCGGTGTCGCGCTTTAAACGCTGCAGGTCGGCTCGGAGGTCGGCGGAGTGCTGGTAGCGCAGGGTTCGGTCCTTCTCCAACGCTTTGTTGATGGTCCGTTCGAGGTCTGCTGGTATGTCGCGATTCAGCCGTACGGGGGCGACTGGAGCCTTGTGCAGAATGCCGTCAAAAATAGCACCGGAGGTCCCACCGTGGAAAGGCAAGCCACCGGTGGCCATTTCATAAAGCACAACTCCAAAAGAAAAGAGATCGGTGCGGGCATCGAGTTCCTTGCCCAAGACCTGCTCTGGCGACATATAGGCCACTGTGCCCAGCGCGGTTCCCGGACTGGTGAGATGTTCGATGCTGGCTCCAGCCGTCGCTTCGGATGCGAGCTCCGCCCCTTCGGGCGTGCGGCCCGCAGTTGTCAGCTTGGCCAGTCCGAAGTCAAGAATTTTTGCGTGCCCGCGCTTGGTGACAAAAATGTTGGCCGGCTTGATGTCTCGATGAACAATACCTTCGGCGTGCGCAGCGTCGAGTGCATCGGCGATTTCAATAGCCAGGGGAAGCAGCACTTCGAGTTCGAGCGGCCGCCCTGCGATTCGATGCTTCAAAGTCAGGCCGTCAAGGAACTCCATGGCGATGAACGGATGTCCCTCGTATTCGCCAATGTCATGAATGGTGCAGATGTTCGGGTGATTCAACGCAGAAGCGGCCTGCGCTTCGCGCTGGAAGCGACCGAGAGCCTGAAAATCCTTCGCCACTTCATCGGGAAGAAATTTGAGGGCAATGAAGCGGTGCAGACGAGTGTCCTCCGCCTTATAAACCACGCCCATGCCGCCGCCACCGAGCTTCTCGATGACACGATAATGCGAAATGGTTTGCCCGATCATCCGGTGAGATGCCTGCTTGCGAGTCGCTTTATATTACGGACGCGGCATCAGTGAGTCAACGGATGATGGGGGTTAACGGAAGGCGCCGGAAAAAGTGTCCCAAGCGGTTTGTGCCATAATCAGCGATACCATGGACGTATTCATCAGTTGGTCGGGACCCAGGAGCGGGGCTGCAGCAGAAGGGTTGCGGACTTGGCTGCCGAAGATCATCAACGCTATTAAGCCTTGGCTATCTTCCGCCGACATTGATAAAGGTGCGCGATGGAAGTTCCGATATTGCAGTCAGGCTAGAATCAGCGAAAGCTGGCATCATCTGCCTCACGCCCGGCAACCTGCACTCTGATTGGATTCTCTTCGAGGCGGGTGCACTTTCGAAAACGATCCAGAAAACATACGTTTGTCCGCTATTGATCGACTTGGAACCAACGGACGTTAAAGGACCACTGGCGCAGTTTCAGGCCGCGCGTGTGGTAAAGGGAGACGTTCTCAAACTGATCAAGACATTGAATTGTGGACTTGACCAAGACGCTCTTTCAGATGGTCATATTGAAGAAGCGTTTGAGGTTTGGTGGCCGAAACTAGATTCACAACTCAAGACGTTACCCGCTGAGGGGACCAGCGCGCAACCCCCTCGCACTGATCGAGATGTCCTTGAGGAAATATTGGGCTTCGTTCGAAATCAAAACAGGGATCCAGTCACTGCCCTTCCTGACGAGGATAAGTGGGTGATCCTTAATAGTCGCGCCTGGAAAGCACTTAGAGCCGTTCACAAGAATGTCGGGGGCGCAATTAATCGGCTGGCATCGAGTGGGAGCGATATTCGGTTCGACATAAAAACATCCGCCATTGACGGAAAACCTCGCACGTATACCTTAGCTGTGCCCGCCGAGGCTACCCCCGATGAGATCGAAGCCAGTGTGCTATCTCAAGTCAAGGAGGCTGAGCGATTAACAGTGAGCCTCCGCCGAAAGGACCTGGCAGCTGAGAGTGTGGCTGATTACTTGGTGATGCCGAAAGCCATGAAATTGGAGGAAATTGCGCAGAGTGTAGAGACGGCAGCCGGGGTTTTGAGTGTAATCGCCTGTTATCAGAAGTTACCGCTCAACCACCGCACGTCGTAATGCAAGAAGAGACCGCCCAGACGTATCAGGCGGCCTCTGTTCTTTGATTCTCCGAAAACGGGTCGGAGCACCACCTTGTCACCCGAAGACCGGCTTGCTCACGCAGTCGGTACTAAGGTGAAAGCGCGGTCAATCCGTCTGACGCTCATAAGCGCCCATGTCGCGGCGCTTGTGGTGCTTATCTTTGCCGGGACGCGGGTAGTGGCGTTGATCGGTGGTCAGTTTATGGCCCTCGCCGTCGGTACAGCTGCTCGGATTACCCTTGTCAACCGTCGGGCTCTTCAACAGTTCAGGGAAAGTCTGGGTAGGGCCACCGTGGTAACCCAACGTGCCGAGCTTGGGTTCAGTGTTGTTTTTATCGCCCTTGCCGTTAAAGTTGCAGGTGCCATCGCTGCTCAGGTTGTAGCCCTCTGAGCTCACGGTGCCGGAGCAGTTTGCTCCGGAGTTGGCCATAATAGTGTTTTGGAAGGTCGCTTGTGCCCCCGTCGATAAAGATGCCGTCGGCGTACCCACCGGGTGCGCTATTCCCCGTTATGGTGCTGCTGCTGACCGTCGTCGTGCCCCCGTTGTAGTTAAAGATGCCGCCGACGTACCCACCGGATACGCTATTCCCCGTTATGGTGCTGTTGGTGAACGTCGCCGTGCCCCCGTCGATAAAGATGCCACCGACGTACCCACCGGATGCGCTATTCCCCGTTATGGTGCTGTTGGTGACCGTCGTCGTGCCCGCGTTGTTAAAGATGCCACCGACGTACCCACCGGATCCGTTATTCCCCGTTATGGTGCAGCTGCTGACTGTCAGCGTGCCCGCGTCGTTAAAGATGCCACCGACGTACCCACCGTCTACAGTGCCATTTTGAATAGTCAACTCTGAGAGCAAAACAACGCCCGACGAAATTGTGAAGACCGTTCCGGTTTGATTGCCATCAACAATGGTCGTGCGGGCATTGGCACCGAGAATATTCAGGCTGATGCCGATGGTGAGATTCTCCTTGTAGGTCGACGCAGCCACCTTGACCGTGTCCCCCGAAGAAGCCAGCGCGATGGCATGACCAATGGTCTTGCAGGCGTGCTGGGCTGATTTGCAGTTGTTGCTGTCACTCCCTTTCGCGCCATTGACGTACAAAGTAGTGCTGGCATGGGCGGCTGGAGCCAGGGCCAGCATCAAAACTAGAAGCGGCAGACTGCTGAATACGAGTCCGTGCCTCCATATCTTCTTCCAATCAGAGCATCTAACTGAAGCGCAAACAAGATCGGCAAAGCCAAACAAACACGTGACGGGTCTCCTACGCATATCGAGCCTCCTTAGCTCTTTCTGTTCTTGCATGACCTGGGTGCCCAAGTATTCGTTGCGGGGATACTGCGGTTTCCAATTCTCCACTGAGTGACAGCGGAATACTGTGCAGTATTGACCATTGCCTGCCGAATCTTTCGCCGCCGCGTTGTGGCCGTCGAGTCAGTCCATTGTGTGGATCACAAATGTGTGGATCACAAACTAGAGCAGGCAATTCATGTCCGCCTCAATCAGTACATCGCGCAGTTCCCTTGGCGCGGCAGCAATCGTCTCAAGTGGTGATAAATCGCCATTTCACTCATCGACCTACCCAGCAAATTCTCAAAACGTATAATCGCCTGATTTCGACAGTCTGGCTCTCCAGCCATGCGGATCTTAAATGAACCTTGTGAACACGTAGACCTGAGATTATGCTGCTACGTTATGAAACGACCCAGAGGCGTTACGGTTATGGCGTGCATCTTTCTGTTAGCCGCTACCGGGTTGGTCTATGGCTCTCTCAGGTACATGTCTGAAACCCTGGAGAGCCCGAGCTCGATCGCAATAGCGATCTTGAACTTCGCTATCGCGGCTATTCATTGGCATTGCGCTTTTGAAGTTGCGAAACTGGGCCCGCTGGGCAGTTATTGCTTTTGGTGTCTATTCGTGCCTGCACTTCCTTCCACGGGAAGTGCATGAAAGTCGCGTTATAGTTGATTTCGCTCACGCAGGAATGCGAGCTTTGTTTTGCGTTTGTGTATTTGGTACTTGTTTCGGCCGAAGATTAGGGCTGCCTTTTGCGAAGCATGATTCCATCCGACGATCGGACAACTCCTCTGTAGGTGTCGCAAAATCTCCATTTCACTCATTGGCCAGAATTCCCGGAGCAACCTAAGTTAGAAAACTACAATTTTCTAACACCGTGGATGTCGACGCGCGGCCTCAGTGTTTACGCAGCCAAGAATAGCGGGGATTGGGGAGGGTTTTCTAACAACCGGACCTTCAGCGTACGAGTGGCCAGTCTGCCGGCTTTCACACGCCGAGATCAGCGATCTGTCGAGATTTCCGATGCAAGCCGCCCACAATCGGTAATCTTCTCCCACCACTTCTCGGGCGTCATCCTAAAGGGTTCGAGCTGCGCCACCAGGTGCGGGCTAGGCCTCGTGGTCACGTACAAGCCTTTCTCCCATGAGCTCGTTTTCGTGTAGCCCATCGCTTCCGCCACGGCTACAGCCTCAGGGTGCGTCGTGGCAGACGTTACCGTTCGCGCGGGATTTGCAAGTACCACACGTAAGCCATCAGCAGGTTAGGGAACTTGGCGTACTTCCGGTCCACCGAGAACGAGCCGCGATAGCCGCCTTGAGCTGGATGGGGCAGGCTGAGAATCGGGTGACCTGGGTGCCGAGGTCGGCGTAGGCGATCAGGTCGATGCCGCGGTCGCGGGCGGGAATGGCGACCTCCAGGTTCGCGCAAGAGCTCGGCGATGAGGCGGGGCCGCCCGAGCATCTCGACCAGCTGAGCATCCATGCTGACTACACACTATAGGTGGTCGCACAATTGTGTGCAATGGCACAAAGTCAGGGGCGCGCCTCGCTCAACAACTGGAGCCGAAGATCCTCCAGCCCCCAAGCTGCCTTCGGTGCGGTCCTTCGACGGCTCCGGCAAGAAAAGGGTGCTCGCAAGATTCCTTCGCGCACCAGACCGGCTACCATCGAAACTACGTCGGGCAGCTGGAGCGCGGGGAGAAAAGCCCCTCCCTGAATGCTCTCTTTGATTGCCGGCAGCTTCGGGCTGAAACCATCGGAGTTGCTGCGGCTCATGGAACGGGAAATTCCTCGATTGAAATAGGTAGATCGCCGCAACTCGATTCGCGTTGGGGTCACGAAGTACGAACTGTCGCCAACAGGGCTGACCTGCATCACTCGTCAGGATGTCGCGTGAGATCCTTGAAAACGCCCCCTTAGATGCCACTCGAAATATCCAGCCGTTATTGTATTCCAAGCGTTGCAGGTTAGCCCCCGGAACTGTCGAAGCACGGCCTTGACTGCAGGGGAAGAATGAGCCGTGCTGACTCGTATCCGTCCACCTTCGCTCACCGCAACGATGCCTCGTTCGTAAAGGGCATCGCAACCGAGCAGGCACATGCTAGCGACGATGTTTTCCGCGTCCAGCCGTTCGCGTCGCGCGAACCCGGGCCCCCGTGGCTTCAGGTGAGCGGCGACGAGGAGAGCAACCGGCAACCGTTGCCCACACAGGGAACAGGCCGCCTCCTCGGCTGCTCCAAAAAGCCGTGAGCGGAGATAGCTCTGTTCCAATCGTCCGAGACCGAGTGCTCTCGATCGAGCGGTCCTTCTTCCTTCGCGACGCGCTCGAATTGTGGCCTCGTCGCTGGTACAACCCCACTGAACCGGCTGACCTGCCACTCGGTCAGCTACGCGAGCCCGATGTCCTTGCTCCACCAATTTGCGGAACTCTGAATCGTGGACGAGCGGAATTGACGCGCCCTGCCGGATGAATCGAGCCGCATCCGACTCCTTGGTACCGTAGTCACCGAACGCCCACACGGACGAGTTGCCCCTCACCAGAACGGTGGTAGAGCGCGTCACCTCGGCGCCGGCAGTCGGAATTCCTCCCCGGCGACGCACGAGGCGTTGCATCTTGGCTCTGTGGCATCCACGCCTTACCAGTGAAGGCGACGTGTTCACCGTGGACACTCGTTAAATATTTCCTCATCACTTTGGTTCCAGTCCGTTCGCGAAGAAGTGCAGTGCATTTTCTAGCTCAGCACTAGCCCGTTCTCCGAGACCATTACGAGTCTCCGGGTTTCGGGCTCAGCCGCCTTCATAATTTCTTAGCAACCATTTCGTACTGTCCAACTGAAGAGGAGGTTTTATGAATAGATCAATTGGGCAGTACACACTTTTCCTCGCTTTCAGTCTGATGTTTGCGCTGATCGCTCGCGTCCAGTCAGCCGCGCGCGCTGCCGGCCTCGAAGGCGACCCTAGGCTCCGGATGACGCTGGATAATAACCTCGTCATTCGGGGAGATGCTGTGCGCTTGCGCCAGGTAGTGCTCAACATACTCAGCAACGCAGCGCGATACACGCCTGCCGACGGAATGATCACGGTAAGTGCGGCTCACCGGGATAAGGAAATAATAGTCGAGGTTCACAACACGGGGAGCAACCTCACCGGCGACGAAATCGCCCATGTCTTCGATCGCTTTTACCGCGCCGATCCTTCGCGCCAGCGCGCCTCTGGAGGGACAGGTCTGGGCCTTTCTATCGTCAAGAACATCATCGAAGCCCAGGGAGGTCGAGTGTGGTCCCGAAGTGACGATTCCGGCGTTTCCTTCGCCTTTGCTCTGCCTTCTCACATATGACAAAGAATGAAGAGTATGAATTTCTGGCGATACCGTCCTTTTCTGGTATGAACTTAAGCGCGTGGGCAAGTCTGTCGTACCTGACTGATTGTGAGTGTTCTGGAAAATATGTGAGGTCTCTCCTGCAAACCCGCCTCGGACGAAAGGAGCGAAGATAGGCCAGGAGCGCTAGTTGGATCTTAGGCGCGTAACATTCTTTCTATTTCAGCCCATCCACGACGTACAAGTCAGAAAGGATTCGAAAATAGTCATACGCATAGGATTTGCGATCGGAACTGAAGCGAGCGCCTCCCACAGTAACAACGCCCGCCGGATCAGACGGCGGAGAAACTCTTTACTTCCTCGACTTTCGAGGACCCAAGATATACGCGAAAAACTTTCGCTGGAACTCCCGCTCTCAGCACGAGAAGGCTATTGCCATCTTTCTCCCATTCGATAACGTTCGTCACCTGGAGCGAGCGTGGCAGTAAACGGCTGGCGATCGCCGCCTTCGAGGGGATATAACCAGCGCTTTCTCTCCGGGTCTCTGGCCAGAACGAACTTGCTGTCGGGTGATACTACGAGTCCAACAGTGCCTTCGGGGGTTACGGGTCGCGTTTTGCCGCTCTCCAAATCCAGCCAGTATGTGCGGGGCGGGTGATTGGCCTCGTAAGCGTTGAACAGAAGACCGTGTCCGGATGGAAGCCAGCGCGGCCGTGTGTGCTCCAGAGAATCGTTCGTGACTACCCGCGGCTGGCCCGCACCGGTGGGCAGCAGCTCAATCTGCGCAGGAGAAGCAAGATTAAGGGCAGCCACCCACTTGCCGTCCGGCGAAAGAGAGGGAAACGCACCGCTGCCCAAACGCACTGCCGGACTTCCATCCATTCCGCGCATGAACACGGAATAATTGCTGCCTACACCTTCTCCACTTTCGAAAAAGACGAGGTTCTTGCCGTCAGGCGAGACGTCTCCGATCAAGCTCCAGTCAAACCAGGAGAGGTCTCGTTCATTTTTATCGCCATCATGGAAGCCAAGAATTCCGAAATTATCGCTTTCGATAGTTAAGAGGGCTCGACCGCTCGCGTGTAAGATCCTGCAACGTGAGAACCCCGGGAACGCGCAGCACCAGGCGTTCCTTTCCGGAGAGATTCATCGCGTAGAGAGCTCGCGAGCTTCCTTCTTTTGAAGCGGTGAACCACACCTCCTTCTCGTCCGGAGACCAGGCCAGGCCTTGAACGGTGATAAAGAAGCTCGACGCGACCTTGATGTTGCCATTCCGGTCGAGAATTACGACTCGACCATCATCGCCCGTCGGCACATGGTCTTCGATGGCAATCAAGTCGCCACGCGGAGAGAAACGCACATGGCTTACCCAGCCCCGAGGCTGGTAAATAATTTTTCCCACGGGGAACTCAAGGTGGATGCTACCGGCCGGTGGCCCTAGCCACCGCGACATCAGAACCGTCGGGTGTCCAATCTGCCCAAGTGACTTCCTCCGCAACCTCACGCGGCGCGCCGCCCGCGAGGGGCACTCGTCCCATGGTCCCCGCAGCCGTAAATGGTGATATTTGGTGCTGATCCATGCTCACGGCGAGTTCGCCATTGGCTGACATGCTCAGCAGTTGCGTTTTCTCCAAGCCTAGAGAGCGGGAGTCGGTGCTGTCGGAAAGCAGTAGTGAATAATTCCGTCGGCCGACCCTCAAGCGCTGCGCCATAGATGATGGTCTGGCCATCTGGCGAAAACCGGGCGGACAGGATGGTGCCACGCCGGAAAGTTAGACGATGAAAGTGGGGGATCGACGCGGCAGCAGAATGTTGACCGGCAAGGTAAACGGCCGCCAATACAACGCAAAGCGCAATTGCAGCGCCTACCGGCAGCAGCCATCCTCGTCGGTTGGGTGCGGGTGCTACTCGCTGTGCGCCCGATGTGCTGGTGGATGAGATACCGGTAAGGACTTCGAGACCAAAGCCGACATCGCTGATGGAATGGAATCGTTGCGCCGGATTCTTCTTAGGCAGTGACGAAATGCGTTCCAGTGCTGGCGGAACATTGAGGGGGGATCGGCGAGTTCTGGCGGCTCCTCCTTAAGGATCGCGCTCATAGTGTCAGCTGCGGTTTCACCATGAAATGCACGTTTCCAGAGATCATTTCGTACAGAATGGCGCCGAAGGAAAAAATGTCAAGCGGGCGTCTGCGTCTTTCCCTCGGACCTGCTCTGGAGACATATAGCCGACCGTTCCCATGACCACGCCGGGTTCGGTGGCGACCTGGATGGTGGGGGCATCGCCACTTTCGCGCGCTAACTCGGGGCCCGTCAGCTTTGCCAAACCGAAATCCAGGATCTTTACGCGGCCGTCATTGGTGATGAACAGGTTTTCAGGTTTCAGGTCGCGATGGACGATGCCCTTCTCGTGCGCGGCTGCCAATCCGCGCGCGACCTGGAATGCACAGTCAATGGCTTTTCGGAGCGATAGCGGGCCACGTTTCAGGCAGTCTTGGAGAGTCTCTCCCTCCAGCAATTCAGAAACGACATAGGGTGCGCCGTGGTTATCGCCGATATCGAAAATCGAAAGGATGTTGGGATGATTGAGCGCTGCGGCGGCGCGCGCTTCTTGCGCGAAGCGTTCGGAGTCGATCCCGGTCTGCCGAATAGGAAATCGGCAAAACTTTGATTGCTACTGTGCGATCAAGGCGAGCGTCATGTGCGCGATACACTTCGCCCATGCCGCCCGCACCGATGAGTGTCTGTATTTCGTAAGGACCAAGCTTGATCCCCGCACTGAGAGCCATAGGTCGCTCGAATTATAGTCCAACAGTCAGGGAATCGTCTGAGGCTCAGAATCCGGGACTCAACCATATGTCCCGAATCACGGGCTAACCGGCAGTAATCCGCCCTGGACGAAGGAACGAAGACCTGCCGCCTGAGAATTTGCTGATCAAATGGCGAAGTCACGCTGGCTGCGGATTCAATGTGTCAACCATGTGTTTGCCCTTACACTTACGATTCAATTTCACATTTCGCGGGCTGTGGTCAGTCCTTACTTGCAATTTCCTTGCAGTTGGCCGAGTTGGGGTATGCAGAGTTAATCACTTACGGAGAGCATCGGATAAGGAATTTGAGCGTCTGAATCCGCAACATCTGGTCAGAAGCAAGCCCGTGACTCAGGAAGAACCGGTTGACCAATCGGCAGCTGACTTCCCCGAAGCCGACTTCTGGCCCACCTCGTTGGGTCCCGTCTGAAAACGTGCAGACGTAACTTCCGGTTAGCTCGTCAACCGTCCGGAATCGTTGGCAGGGATAGAACTGGCTGTTGAGGCCAATTTCGCCCGTTAATGCAATTACGAGTGGTGGGTGGAATTCTGGGAAAACCTACAACCGTTACGATTGCGGCAGCCCAACTTTACGTACGAGTTCGGCAAACCGTGGGTCGGAACGCACCGGATCGAGGCGGAAGTCGGTCCTCAGACTCTCGACCTGGTAGTCGCGCTCTTCGTAGGCGGCGTTGAGCCACCGAAAGGCCTCGTCTTTTTCTCCCAATCCGGCATAAGATCCGCGATGTCATACGCGGACCAATAGCTCGCCTTCCGCTGTGCTTGCCGGACCTCAATGCCTTTGGTCAGCGCGCCCTTCCAGCCTCCAGAATGAAAGCCTTGTTCGAGAGCGGAGGCGAATTCCACGTCCTTGGGGTCCCCACCGAGTTGACCGAGGAGTTTGTATTCTTCCACCACCTGCGGGTACATGCCTTTTCCCCAATAGGCTTGTATTAGGCAATAGTGAGCCTGGGCGAATGTCGGGTTCTCCGCGGCCAATTTCTGGCAGGTGGCAATGGCCTCGTCGAACTTCCGTCCCGCGGTCTGAACCACTCCCACGGTGGAGCTAATGATGGGTGACAAGGATCAAGCTGATGTGCGCGATTCATTTCGGCCAGTGCTTCCTGGTCCTTACCGCCAATCCAACCAAGGTCCTGCCCATACCATTGGTGGGCCGAGGCATCGTTCGGATCCAGTTCCAAAGCCTTTTTGTACTCGGCTTCCCCCCCCGGCAAAGTCCCAGTCATACTCCATGTAGTTGCCGGCCAGAACGGCATGGGGATGAGCCAGCGTCGGATCAAGTTCCAGAGCCTTGCGCGCCGCCGCATTCGACTTGGGAATAACATCGCTCGATTTCGCGCCATACACCGGATACACCGTGTACACATCGCCCAGAGCCGAATATGCCAAGGCGTAGCCAGGGTCTTTGGCAATGGCCTGATTGAAAAACGAAATGGCTGCCTCCAGATCCGCAACCGTTCTTTTATTCCATGCGTAACGCCCCTTCAAATACAGCTCATAGGCTTCGGGATTCTGGGTGCCCTGCTTGGTGACCAGTTGTTTCTCGGAACTGCTAATCCCAGACCGCAATTTCGCTGCCAGATCGCCAGCCATCTGCTGCTCCAGCACGATGATCTCGGTGCTCTTGCCGCTGTAATGGTGTCCCCAAAGCTCCGTATTGTCGCGGACGTCGGTCAGTTCAGCGCTGACTTCCACGTTGTCGCCGTGCGGCGTTACGCGCCCGCTGACCAGGGCCGACACGCCCAGCTCGCCGCCGGCCTTCTGCGCGTCTACATCCTTTCCTTTGTAGCGAAAGACCGAGTTGCGTGACTTCACCTTCAGGTCGGGAACGTGGGTAAGGCTGGCAATCAGGGACTCCGTGATGCCGTCACCCAGGTAATCAGCGCTGGCATCCCCGCTGACGTTGGTAAAAGGCAGAACGGCGATCGAATCAATCTGCGCCGCCCTACTGGACCGCAGGTACCACGCGAAAGCAGCCACCAGCGCGACAACGGCAACGCCCGCGGCAATCCAAATCCAGGCCTTGTTGCGCTTCGCCTCGGGCGCCGCCTGCACTGCGATTCCGCTCGATTCGCTTTGCCTCTTCAGACGCTTGAGGTCGGCCAGCAGGTCGGAGGCGTGCTGGTAGCGGGTGTCCCGATCTTTCTCCAGCGCCTTGTCAATGATCCGTTCCAGCTCCGGGTGCACTTCCGGGTTGAGGCGTGCCAGCTTCGTCGGTGCCCGGTTCAGGATAGACTCGAAGACCACTCCCGAAGTGTCGCCGCGAAACGGCAGGGTGCCCGTCGCCATTTCATAGAGCACCACGCCAAACGAGAACAGATCCGTGCGGGCATCCAATTCTTTTCCCCGCACCTGTTCGGGTGACATGTACGCGACCGTGCCCAGTGCCGTGCCGGGACTGGTCAGCTGCGCGGGGCCGGCGTCGGCCGTGGCTTCCAGCATCACAGCACTTTCAGGAATTCGCCCGCCGGAGGATGAAACCTTCGCCAGTCCGAAGTCGAGAATCTTGGCATGCCCCTGGGCCGTCACAAAAATGTTGGCCGGCTTAATGTCGCGGTGGATCACTCCCTTGGAGTGCGCCGCATTCAGCGCGTCGGCCATTTCGATGCCCAGCGCGAGCACCGTCTCGCTCTCCATCGGCTTGTCGCCAATGCGATGCTTCAGCGTCTCGCCGTCGAGAAACTCCATAGCGATGAACGACTGCTCACTGCTTTTGCCGATTTCATAGATGGTGCAGATGTTGGGATGATTCAGGGCCGAAGCCGCCCGCGCCTCCCGGCGAAACCGTTCCAGGGCTTGCGGGTCCTGCGACAGTTCATCGGGCAGGAACTTGAGGGCCACGAAACGGCCGAGTTCGGTGTCCTCGGCTTTATAAACCACGCCCATTCCGCCACCACCAAGCTTCTCGACGATGCGGTAGTGCGAGATGGTTTGGCCGATCACTAGGATACCCAGGTCCTCGGGTCGATTCATCTTACGGAGGCGGCATTCGCCAGTCAACGAATGATGCTCTGGCCTGGGGTCGTGCGCGGACACTCGCTTTGTTAGAGCAACCGTGGAGGTGGCGAGATGTCTCCCGGTTGGTCTGCCAACCGGAAGCTATCCAGAAACGGGCTTCGAGGAGGTCAACGGTGATCTCCGCGAAGCCGACTTCTGGACAACATCGTCGGAGTCCGCGTTAGACGCAACTTTCGGTTTGCCCGTCATCCGGACGGTGAACAAAAACGGCCTTTCGATGGCGCACCCGTAAGAGCGATGCGTAACCGCGTCCGCGATTCCCATCGAGCAACACGGTGTCGGGGTAGAGCCCGGTAACTACTCAATCACCAACACACAAGCTCCCCCAGACTATTGGGGCCCGCGAACCGGCCCGATGTTGGATTTCAGCAAGAATTCACGGATCGCGCTGTACGCATTCAGCATCTGCTCGTCCGTGAAGTCCCCATGAGTATTGCTGTCGATCGTCAGTAATTGATTGCGGACGCCTGCCTTGCTGAGCGCTTCGTGGAAGCGTACCGCTTGCGAATAGGGCGCGATCGGGTCGCCGTTGCCGTGAATGGTTAGAATAGGTGGCAATCCGGGTCGGACATAACTGATAGGCGAGAGCCGTTTCGCGAGCTCCTCGCGATCGGGTTGGCTCCCAAGCCAGGAGACAACCCAGGAGCGGATATTCGCCCCATGCAGCGCGTCGGCGACGTCCGTGAGCCCAACCCAGTTTATGACCGCCCCCACATTCGGCGTCGGGTCAGTCCACGGGCCGGACCATTTGGGGTCGTCTTCCGATACACAGCCACTGTCAAAACCAGCCGAGGCCGGAATCATAGCCGTCGTCAGCGCCAGGTGTCCACCGGCGGAAGCTCCCGTAACCACAACTTTGCTGACATCAAAGTTGTACTTCTTTGCGTTGCGTCCAATCCAGTGCAGCGCGCAACGACAGTCCTCAACCGCGGCTGGTGCGAGCGAAACTCGCGCTAGCCGATACTCAACGTTTACTGCGGCCCACCCCATTTCCAGATAAGGCAGGAGCGAGAGGACCTCCTCTTCCTTCTCATGTCGTACCCAGCCGCCACCATGGATCAGCATCACAACGGGCGTGGGTGCCTTCGCGGTTGTTGGGCGGTAAACGTCGAGCTTTAGCTCGTAATTGTTGGCGATTCCGTATGTGATATTCGGGAGTACCTCATAATTGGTGCTGATCAGTACGGCCGATCTCGCGGCCTCGCTTAACTGTGCCCATGCCGCGGGAGTGAAAACGAGTTGGAGGCACAGCATGAGTCCACCAAATCCCAGCTTATGAGCCGTCATTGCCGCCCCCCTTGGGCCGAAAGCCTAGCGCGGCCGGCACTTTGCGGTCAATGCGAGACTCTTTTCGCTGTAGCCGCAACGCATACGATTCCGGCCGGGCGCCCTCTTGGGACCTGGGGAAATTGACCTCTGCCCGCACCTGTTTGGAAGCATCACCCGTCGATTGCCGGGTTGACCAGATGGCTCCCGGGAAGTCGGCAATTCGGAAGTTGGCCAGAAACGGGCTTCGAGACCATTGCCCCTCCAACAGACCACCATACTGAATCACGGCGGGGGAGGCCGTCAGTATGGTGCATCGGAAGACATCGAAACGCTCGAAAGCAAGAACAATGCTTCGACTAGCCGACTTGGAGCAGTCGAGGAATGCGGTTCTTCACTCACTCGGTGCAGCGAGTTCGCAAGAGTCATACGGTCATGCCATCGACGAATTTATCGGGTGGTATTGCTCCGAACCACGTCTGGCATTTAACCGAACTGTCGTGCTTCGTTACCGGTTCTTTCTCGAACAGAAAAAACTCGCAGCGTCGACGATCAACGTCCGCTTAGCCGCGGTGAGACGCCTTGCCTATGAAGCCTCAGATAGCGGACTCTTGAGTCCGGATCTGGCGGCGGGGATCCGTCGTGTGAAGGGGGCGAAACGTCTCGGCGTGAGGATTGGGAACTGGTTAACGCTTGATCAGTCCAAAACCCTGCTCCTGGAGTCGCCGTCCTCTAGGCTTCGCGGCAAACGTGATCGCGCGATAGTGGCGCTGCTCATCGGATGCGGACTGCGTCGGGCTGAATTGGTGGGACTCAGAATGGAAGACTTCCAAGTCCGCGAGGAGCACTCCGTCATTGCCGACCTCGTTGGCAAAGGGAAGCACACCCGCACCGTTCCTGTCCCGGTGTGGGCGAAACGCGCCGTCGATGAGTGGACTGCGGCAGCTGGCATCAACGGTGGGGTGATCTTCCGCCGAGTGAGTCGGCTCGATAAGATGTGGGGTGCGGGAATCGCAACCAAAGCCATTTGGCACGTCGTATAGGCAGCTGCCAAACGTGCCGACATCAAGAATCTGGCTCCCCACGACTTACGTCGAACCTGTGCCCGGCTATGCCATCTCGCAGGCGGAGAACTTGAGCAGATTCAATTTCTGCTAGGACCCGTATCGGTTCAGACAACGGAGCGGTATCTGGGTTGCAAGCAGAAACTCAGCCAAGCCGTGAACGACAACCTTGGAATCGAGGACACTTGATGGTGGTGTTGGTCACTGCCCCGAAGCTGACTTTTGGCCCGGATAGTTTCCGGTTGCCCGTCGCTCTGCCGCAATCGGGAGCATCACATTTTTCCAGAATGAGGATTCCGGGACCAAGGTCTCCGGCAGTTTTGGCCAAGGAACCGAGAACTCGCCGGAACAATCTCCGCCTACTTTGCTCAGACGATTCGGGCCTCCAAAGCATTCCAACGGCCTTCCCTGCACTGAACGAGTATCAGCACTTGACGGAATAATGAGAGAGCGCAACAATGCCACGATCTCTTTCGCGCTGTCTCGTGTGGCATGTGGCATGAATCGAACCTTCACAATCAATCGGGTCAGCGTGTCCGGCGAGGTTGGCTCCATCCGTCCGCAGCGAATCGTTAAGGGTATGTCGATCCCTCGAAGCAGCTCGACGGCCACATCGCTGTGAGTATCGAAAAGCATGGGGACCAAAGAGGGAGATCTGAACAAACATAAAGATAAAAGATAACAGTCCCAAAACGGGAGGCTAGCATGAGACCGGAAGTTGCAGGCTGCAGTGCGTGGAAACAGATGAGCAGGGCAAGCGTGCTGGGCTGGTTTCTAGCAGCCTGAGCATAGGTCCTGCAGTTGCGCAGACTGTCAATGTGACAATTCAGGGCCGGGTTTACGACTCCACCGGCGCGGCGATTGCGCAGGCGACCGTCAGCGCAGTGAATAGGCGACCGGGTTGAATCGTCCGCCACGGCCAGCGTCATGGGCGACTATCAAATCGCCTTGCTTCCTCCGGGCGATTACACGGTAACCGCTGAGCGGCAGGGTTTTCAAAAATCGGCGAAGAAGATTCACCTGGATGTTGGGGAATCGGGAAATCTGGACTTCTCGCTGTCGCCCGGCCAGGTGCAAACGGTTGTCGAGGTGCAGGATGTTGGCGCTGTGGCAGAGCCTACGCGGAGCATGGTCAGCGAGGTAATCACCACGCAGCAGATCGAAAACCTTCCGGTGAACGGACGCCAGTTTATTGACTTCGCGTTGCTGGCGCCCGGTGTCACCATCGGAGATACAACCTCGGGCAGTACGGACGTGATTGTAGAGCCGGTCACCAAGCTTTCCTTTGCCGGACAGAATATCCATTTCAATTTCATCGCGGTGGATGGGGCGGACGATATTTCTACCGCGTCGGGCATTCAGCGCGGCACGCCGCCGCAGGAGTCAGTCGCGGAATTCCGCGTGATCAATACCGACTACAGCACGGAGTTCGGTCGCGCCACCGCCGGCATCGTCAACATCATTACCAAGAGCGGCAGCAACCAGTGGCACGGCTCGGGTTATGAATATTTTCGCAACGACGCGCTGGATGCGATCAGCGAGCTCTCTGCGCCAAACTTCCATGTGCTGCGGCAGAATCAGTTTGGCGCCTCCATCGGCGGTCCGCTGCGAAAAGACAAAACCTTCCTCTTCGCCAACTACGAAGGGCAGCGGCGGGCGGAATCACCAACCTACAATTCCGCAGTGCTGGACAACATCGCTGCCATCAATGCGGTGAAAGCGAATGTCTTTCACTTGCCGCCGGAAAATCTGTTTGTGTTGCGCGATGGCAATACGGATAACGGGTTCATCCGGCTGGATGAGAACTTCAACGAGAAGAATACTTTGTACCTGCGGTATTTCATCAATGACGATCGCCTGACCAACCAATCGCCGCTGAACAACGGTTTCGATTTGCCGTCCGCATTCAAGAACAACTATATCCGCGATCAATCGCTCGCCGGGGGCCTGACGACGGTGTTTTCGTCCTTGTGGGTGAATGAGCTGAGAATGCAGTATGCGCACCGCACCTTCGATTTCCCGGTCGTCTCCACGCAGCCGCACCTCGAGGTTGCCAACACGTTTGCGGTAGGCGTGAACCGCGGCAACCCCGATATTTATCGCGAGTCGCGCTTCGAACTGGTGGAGAACGTGATCCACAACGTGTCCAAGCACACCATCACCTTTGGCGGGAATTTCGACCGGGTTAGTACCTATGAATCGTTTCCGCTGTTTTATCCGTTTGAAGCCGACTTCGCGGATCTTTCCGCGTTTCTCGGCACCGACGGCGCGGCAGGCTGTCCCTCGGGCGTTGCGTGTCCCGATCCGTTCGTCATCTTTTTCGAGCGATTCAATGCCAGCACGAACCCGCCATTCAACGAGACTTCGCTTGCTGGGGGGACAGCCGTTTATCAGGGCGGCCCGATTCCGCAGAACATCCGGCAACAAGCTTCGGCCACTCTGGACCACACCTACAATGGTTTTTATATTGAGGACAAGTGGCGGGCCTCACAGAAACTTACTTTGAATGGTGGCGTCCGCTGGGAGTTTGAAACTTGGCCTTCGGGCGTGCTCAACACGCAATGGAAGAACGTGGACCCGCGCGTAGGCCTGGCCTACGACATCGGGGGTTTGCATGAGGTTGTGTTTCGCGCTGGTTTCGGATTGTTCCACGGCATTATTCCCTCGCCGTTGCTCATGTGCCAGGCGCCTTCTTGCGGGGGTCTTTCCAAATATCCTGGACGACCGTTTGAAAACAGCTTGAATGCCACACTGGGCTTTTCAGTTTCGCCAGTTCCCCATTTATCAACTATCTCGGGCTGAATGCGCTGCTCACCAATGCGACTTATCCAAACGGAACGCCGGAATCGTTTTGTCCGGATGGGACGCTGGCCAGCTGCGGTTTTTGCAGGATGCAACCATTGTGCGCTTCGACCAGAACAGCAAGAATCCCTACGGGATTCAGGCCAGTGCATCGCTGGAATTCCAGCCCTTCAAGGACTCGGTATTGAGCATCTCGGGGATGCACGTGCGCGGCGTACATTTGGGCAGCTTTTACAATGTGAATCAGCCCGATCCGAGCGGGACGGTGCTGGTGCACGACTCCAGCGGACAAAGCATCTGCAAAGACGTGTATTTCGACTTTTCCTCTCCGCTGAATTCTCCGGGACCGCTGCCGCCGACCAATTGCACGCCGTATCCGGCGCAGATGGTGATTCCCGGAGTGCCCCACATTAACGGAGTTCCCGGATTCCGCGACCCGCAATACAGCGTCTTCTTTGAAGCCACTTCGCGCTGGGATTCGGTGTACGACGGTCTGCTGGTGCACATGAGCAAGCGGCTATCCCACAACTTCTCGTACGCTATCAGCTACACATACTCACACTCGATTGATGACGGGCCCAATCCGAGTTTCGTTCTCATTCCTCAGGATAGCGGTAACTTCGCCGCAGAGCGGGCAAGTTCAGCTGACGACGCCCGTCATCGCTTCGTGGGCAACGCGATTTTTACCAGTCCGTCTAGTTGCAATCCGTTTTTGCGAGACTTCAGTTTCAGCACGATCGTAACGTTGCAATCACCGCAGTATTTCACCAAGTACGCGGGCTTTGACGCCAACGGCGACGTGTTTGGAAATAACGATCGTGTAGGTGGAGAGCCTCGCAATACCTTCCGCGGAGACTCCTTGCAGACCGTGGACATTCGTCTGGAACGAACCTTTCCCATTCATGAGAACCTGAAGCTTCAGCTCATGGCGGAAGCCTACAACCTGATGAACACAGTGAATGTCCGTTATTACAATACGAGTTACGGTGCGGCGGATTTCTGCGGACCTGATCCCGGAGCGCCTGGTTGTTTTGGGTCGCCCGCATTCTACAGGGAGGGTTCGCCGAACCCGCTCTATGGAACCCCAAGCTCGGTGTTCAACCCGCGGCAGTTGCAGTTGGTGGCGCGGGTGACCTGGTAAATTGCGGCGTGGCGGAGCGTTACAGAAGCTCCAACACATCTGCTTCGAGCTAGTTCCGTTCCAATATTCGCTGAGAAAGGGAGAGCATGCGATTCGGCATTTATTGCGAGATTCAGACCCCGCCAGGGAAGTCCCACTACGAAATGATCTGGGAGATCATGCGGCAGATCGAACATGCGGATCAATCGGGATTCGACGTGTACTCGGTCATTGATCATCATTTCTTTGAGAAGTTTTCCATCTCGGCCAACCCGCTGGCCATGTTCGCGGCCGCGGCGCAGCGCACGGCGCGCATCCGTTTTCGCACCGCGCTCCACACCTTGCCGCTGGAGAACCCCATGCGCCTGGCGGGAATGATTGCGGAAACGGACATTTTGACCAATGGGCGCCTCGAGTGCGGACTGGGCCGCGGCCATGCCTGGTTGTTCGGACCCTCGGCATTGCCTCTGGAAGAAAGCCGCCCCCGCTATAACGAAGCCATTGAGATTCTGGAACTGGCGTTTGCCAAAGAACGATTCTCGTATGATGGCGAGTACTACAAAGTAAAAGATGTTGCCATAGTTCCAAGGCCGCTGCAAAAGCCGCATCCCAAGTTTTACACCGGCGGCACCAGCGATATTACCTACCAGATGGCTGGAGAAAAAGGATGGGGCATCTTTGTTCCACCGCTGTTGCCCTGGAAAATACTCGAGGGTCCGCTCAACATCTATAAGAAAGCGTGCGCTGAGCACGGTCATGAACCAGACATTGTTTACATTCGTCCGGTTTACATGGATGAGGATGAAAAGCAGATTCGCAAAGAGGTTGGATTAGCCCTGCATAATTTTCTCGCCTTCAACGCATCGCCGGTTGAATCCATTCAGAGCGCTGAGAAGCAGGCAGAGCTGAACGCCAAAGGATATGGGTTTTACGCCAGTGGAGCGCTCGAATCCTTGACCAGGCTAACGTACGATCAGATCGTGGAACAAGAAATTGGTTTTATCGGAACGCCGGAGAAAGTGATCCGCCAAGTGCGCGAGCTTGCGGAGAAGGGTGGAATCGGAGAATTGGCCATCGTCTCCAATTTTGGCGGATTGGAATATTGGAAAACAATTAAAACGCAACATTTGTTTTCCAAACACGTTATGCCGGCCTTTCGCACGGCGCGAACCGGCGCTAGGGCCGCGGACTAGCCAGCAGTTTCTGTGTCGCTATGGCATCCCCAAGTGCTTTTGCCAGTTCGAGAGCAACGTTCGCTCCCATGAGCGCACGGCGCCTGCTGATCTTTGGAGGCATCGCCCTGATCGCGGGTGGAATGCTCTTCGGTGATATCTTCGCGGTCTTTGTTCTGCATCAAAATGGCGGACGCACAGGCGAAGCACTACTCGCTGCAACCCGAGCCGTGACTGCGCGGGATTCCGCCGCCGTCAGACAAGATTTCGTCAGAATCGGTGACTTGCTTGAAGATCACGGCACCAAGCTTGACGCCCATGCGCATATGACCGCCGCCGGTTACTTGGCCCTACTTCTAGCGCTGCTGCAGCCCTACGTCGCTTTGAGTTGTCGGAGCCGCAAGATTCTAGCTCAGCTGTTTGTTGCCGGCGGGCTGCTGCTCCCGTTGGGAATTTTTTTTATCCATTATGTCGGGCTGGCCTATAGCCCATTTTCGGTGATTGGCTGGGCCAGCGTCCTGGCGGATTCTGCGGGCGCTCTGCTGATTGCCGCCTTCATCGCCGAAGTCTGGGGCTTGTGGCGCTATTTTTGTGGACTGCGCCCGGACGTTGCCGAACCAGCGTTGCCGCCGGACAACAGTTGGGAAAGCCGTACACTCCTGGCGGGCGGGACCCTACTGATCGTCCTCGGATTTCTTTATGGCGCGTGGTACGCCGGATTCGATTTGTACGATCATGAGGCAAGAGAAAAAACCATTCTCAGCGCCATGTTGAATGCTTCAACTGGAAGTGGCGGCGATGCCACGCAATTTGTCGGCGATTACGGCCGGCTGCAGGCCGAGAAGGCGGTCGATCTTGCAGCCCATTCGCACATAATCGAATTCGGACTGCTTGCCATTCTCCTTACTTTTATTCAGCGTTTCGTCTTTCTCAATTCTCCCTGGAAGCGATTTTGGGTAAAGTTGCTGCTCGCCGGGTCCATCATCTTGCCGCTGTTTGTGATGCTGGAGATGCACCTGGGTTTGATTGCCGGAGGAATTGCCGACATCGGCGGCCTCATGGTATTGATGGCGTTGCTGGGCATGCTGGCAGGAATACTCCGTTACCCTGGTGCGCTCGATGCGCAGGAGGAAAATGCGCGATGAGCGCGGCGCGCAAGCTTTTAATTTTTGGAGGGCTCGCCCTCGCCGCTTTCGGCATGCTTTACGGATTGCACTACGCACTGTTTGTCGAACATCAGACGCTCGACCGCATGGGCGGTTCGTTGACAACGGCATTTGTGGACGCCGCTGAACGGAACTTGCCGGCCACACAACTGGCCATTAACGAGTACACCGACACCAAGTACAACTACGTCCGCCAAGTTGACGCACATTCCCACTGGATTGGACTTGCCATGGTGATGATTATCCTCGGGGTGGTCTTGGAACGGCTGGCATTTAGTGAGGGCACGCGGATGGCTATCGCCCTGGCCTTGGCGATAGGCTCATTCAGTTTCCCCGGTGCAGTGATCCTCCAGACCTTAACTCACACAAGCTCGCTCTCTTCAGGGCTGGCGGTGGCGGGATCTGCACTGGTCATTCTCGCAATGGTAGCGGCAGCCGTAGGTTTTGCCCGCCAACGCATCTTTGCCTGACCGTTGCGCTCCTCAAATCTACAAGCGGAGGAGTGAGGCGCTCCCACCCGCCCGTGGAGAGGAGGACTCGACTCGTTACTTGTGATCGAACGAGGGTCGCAAGATCGACAGGGATCGATATTTTGTGAAGTGTCGACCAAGCTTCAGACGCGCACCTGAAGTAATTGCCCACCTTCCTGGAAGATGATTGCATCTCCCGCTGTTGTTTCAGCGCTTCGCTAAGTGTCCAGAAACGGGCTTCGAGGAGATGTCCCCGAAGCCGACTTCTGGCCCGCCAGGAGTCTGTCTTGAATCATAACTTCAGAGTTGCCCGTGACTCGCCCGAAAATGTGGCTCCGGTTAAGCAGCGGCGTGCCGTGCGCCCCCACCCACTTCATTGCCTCATGTGTTGCACTGAGTTCACAAACCCGTGTCGTGCGATTTCGAGCCCCTTTCCGCTTGTATTCGCACCAACCTGTCTGGGATTCGCTGCGTTTGCTGGTGGCTGAACGTGGTCGTCCCAAGTTCCGGTACCCAGAAGTCTTTGTCCTGCAGCTGCGGCCTCATGACACCGACTGGTGAGTGGGCATGCGAGCCGAGCAGGAGATGTCCCAACTCATGTGCGGCAACGATACCCAGGATCGTTGCCGCACTGGCCCTGCCGCGATGGTGCAGCTCGGCGATTCGATCATAGAAGACGTCACAGTAGGCCCCCGAGCCAACCTCATCCACTCTGGGAGCCGCAGTCTCCGTGTGGCTGGAGGTCTGATGCATTCACGCCGACCGCTGTGCTCCGCGGTGTTTGCCCTGTTGATTATCACCGTTGCCCTACTGATCTGACTGGAACCGATGCGGCGGACAGTCAGGCAACACAGCCCCTAGTCTGACCAATGATAAGCGGGAATCTTCCCAGTGAACGTCAGCTTCAGAACGTAAGCAGCCGCCGTATACGGTTGAGTGGAGGGCATGGTCACCCTTAGTCCCTGAAAATCCTGGGAGTAATTAAGGTTGATGTATACGCCGACGGTTGCGCCCAACAAGGACACGTTGTTGAGCGTACTCAAGTTGATATGGGATGGGTCTAAGGTCGTAATAATTAGCTGCGTCCCATCTCCTGGCCATCCCAGAACAGTAGCATAAAGCGTGTCATTGGCTTTGTTTACCGTAAACCGAATGTCCTTGTTAGTGCCTTCCGTCGGCTTCGTAAACAGGCCACCTAATCGGGTTGGGCCTTCCCCAAAAACACCAGCAGCCAACCACGCCCGGGTCGAGAAAATACCTTCACCGAACGTGTTGAGTTGGGCACCGATGGCAGTCAAGATATCCTTTTGTTCTTGCGGAATCGTGCCGTCGGCCATGGGTGCGATGTTCAACTGCATGTTGCCGTCTTGCTGATGCGATCAATCAGGGCGTGAATGAGCGCCTTGCTTGAGAAGTACTTGATGTTCTCGATATACCCCCAGGTCCCATCCGCGATCGACTCGCTGTCCAACCAGTAAGGCGAGACCATACTATACGGACCGCCTCTTTCATAGACGACCAGTTCACCCTTCTTATCAAAACCGTGGGGATCAAAAATCTTGTAAGTGACTACCACGTCCTTCTTTTGCTTGACCGCGTCATTGTAATAATCCGCGAGGTATTCCAATCGCTTCTTTACCGCGATTTTATACAGATTGAAATCGTGATACATGACGTCCGGGTGTTGCTGGTCAATCGCTTCCTTCAGTTCGTCCAACCAAAGCTGATCTTCTTGTGCTTTGGGCAGTTGGCCATACAGTTTCTGCAAGCTTGGATCGTTCTGATGAGGCATGTCGAACCAGTAGCCGGTGAAGTTGTAAGCATGGTGCCACGAGGTATACAGTTTCAAATTCTTGGCGCGGATGGCGGTAGCGAACAGCCGCAGCAGATCCAGGTTCGGGCCGTAATGCACCGTATTCCACTCGTTGGCGGCGCTGTCAAATAATGCATACCCATCGTGGAAGATCGTCACAGGACCGGCCCGCTTGGCGCCGGCATCGGAGAACAGTTGCGCCCACTCGTTGGGATCGAAATTGCCACCGTTAGATTTCAGTTTCGGTGCAAACTGCGTGAAGTGGCCATGCAAGTCATTCTGCCCGGTGATGAACTTGTCGTAGGTAAAGACCGAAAACGGGTCACCGTAGTTATTGAGTTGATTGATATTTTCAGGAGTGCGGTCATCCAGCATCAAATTCCCATACCACTCACCATGGACGCAGCACGCCGGCACGCTAAAAGCTCCCCAATGGAAGTAAATACCGAACTTGGCATCCTGATACCACTCGGGCGCCGGATTATGCCGGTCAACGGAACGCCATGTGGATTTATAAACCTGCGCACTCAGCCCCGGCGACGGCAAATGTCAGTGACGCCAGCAGCAGGCCCGCAAGGCGTGCCCATTTTGTTTGCTTGCTTTGCATCTCAATTCCCCTTACAAAATCATGGATCTCAGCGGAGAAAAGGACGCAGGATCTTCGTTTCCGTTTCTCCACTCAGGCCCGTGGTGCACTCTAGAAATTGGATTTTCTGCGAACGAAGACGAGAGTAATGCTACCACCGGATGGATGAGTGTAGGAGGCGATTCTCGGTAGTGTCCTACTAAATAGGACACTATCCGATTCCCGTCTTCCGGCATTTAAAGCAGCCCTGCGGGAATTCCTGACCCACCGGGTGGTCGACCACATCATTATTTCCTGCAAAAGCGCTGGTGATGCCTATAATGCTTAGGGCTGCCCCCAATCGTCTGTTTCGTGCGCAGGAGGTCTCATGCATCACTGGGCAGAGCGCGTGAACCAAATATCCAGTGTGGCAACAAGAATCGTTCTGTTTTTGCTGAGTCTGGCAGGAACGCCTGTTTGTGCTCAAACCTTCCGCACACCAATTGAACACGTGATTGTGGTGGTGCAAGAAAACCGCACTACCGATAACCTTTTTCAAGATCAAAAGCTTATCGCAAACGGCGCGGACATCCAGCGCGCGCCCCGACGCTCAGCCCACTCCCCTCGTTGTTTGCTGGAATCCGGGTCACACGCACGCTTCGTGGGAGGGCGAGTATACCCTGCAGCAAGAGGGAAGGGGCTTCTGTGGCGTCGAGGTTATGACTTCAAAGGGCTGTCAGCGACCCGCCTGTCCACCGGATACCTACGTCGAAAACACTCCCGCCGACCCGACTATTCAACCCTATTGGGACATCGCAGAATGGTATGGCTTCGCGAACTACATGTTTCAAACGAACCAAGGGCCTAGTTTTCCGGCTCATCAGTTCCTATTCTCGGGTACGTCAGCGCCGGTGGCATACAGCAGCGTAGGGACGGATCTGTTGCCACTGTACAAGTATTTCAACGCAGAAAACCCTGGGAGCGGAAACAATGCCAACACCGGGTGCATTGCTACATCCGATCGCCAAGCCTTCGACATTGATCCAATCGGAAATGAATCTTACGCATACCGGCCGAATTATCAGGGCTACCACTATGTGCTGCCCGCGGGGTATCCGTGTTATGAGCACCAGGCTCTGACCGACCAGCTTACGCCAGCCGGCGTCAGCTGGAAATACTACGGCTACAGCGATCCGGCATCGCTCTGGAACACGCCCAACGCGATTTACCACATCTGTAAGCCGGATAAGCCCGGGGGAAAATGTCTGGGTTCGGACTGGCAACATGTAGATCTGAAGGACTGGGATGTCCTTACCGACGTTTCGTCCCCGACCTGTAACTTGGCGGCAGTGAGCTGGGTGATTCCCGACGGAGCTTATTCGGACCATCCTGGTGGAATCTACGGTGGTGGTGGCCCCGATTGGGTGGCGAGCATCATCAATGCGGTTGGCGAGAGCAAATGCAAAAATGCCGATCGCACCAGCTACTGGGACAGCACCGCCATCCTGATCACCTGGGACGATTGGGGAGGCTTTTACGACCACGTTTTGCCCTACGACGTGCTAGCTGCTGACGGCGGATCTTGCTTCCAGTGGGGATGCGGTTATGTTTACGGTTTTCGCGTGCCTCTGCTGGTGGTCTCAGCCTATACAGGTACGGACACTGCAGGATATATCTCCGGTACCCCCAGTCAAGGAGGCAAAGCCCCGCCGTACATTCACGACTTTGGCAGCATTCTGAATTTCATCCAGTATGTTTTTCATCTGCCGCAGGGGGGTATTGGCCCCGGGAAGTGGCCCTTCGCTGACTACTGGGCGCCCGACTATTGGGCGAACGGCAGTTGTAGCAAGCAAGCATGCCTGTATTCTCTTTCTGATTTCTTCCACTTCCAACAGTCGCGCAAGTTCAAGCAGATTCCGCCACAAACGTTCCGACCACGTGACTACGTCAATCTAAGGGGTTTCGGAGGCCATGCCTCGGGGCCCGACCTTGAGGGTCCGTAGGCTTCCCTCAGGCTCTTCACGTTGTACTACTTTCCAGTCAACCGAAAGCCTGAATTCGGTCCGTTCCAACAAATCGGCACAGCGGGCGATGGTGGCTCTACTGTATTTTCCTCCTCGTCCAACTGGAAAGGTTTACTGCTCCAAAGCACCCTCATGGTCAGGGCATCGACAGCATACAGAATCGGGTGGGGAATGTGGGGCCAATGAGCGGTTGGGAGCGGTAGAGGTTGGCATCTATCACCCACACGATCGCATCAAGCGAGCCGTTGCTGGTGACTACTGGCGAACCTGCGCTCAAGAACCTGAGCGTTGAATCTTGTCCGTCTACGGCCAAATAGGCCAGGCTTGCCCGGGATGGTCACGATACGCAATCGGATCAGGAAAGGCGGAATAACAGTCCTACAACTCACACAACTCTCCGTCGAGCCCGAGAAAAACAGGTATGGGGCTCCATCGATGCCCTGGTAGTACGCGGGTGTGGTGCGTGCCTTGGCAAGATCGGCGTTGTCTTCCGTCTCCGAATACGGACCAAAAATGTTGAGTGGACCGCGGGTGCCAAACTGTGGCTGGGGTTTCGGAGGCAGGAGGGATTGATCGGAAGCGGCGTCCTTGCTGCAGGGACGGCGCTCGCTCACCCCGCCGGAGATATTGTTACGGTCCACCAAGTAGGCGTTTCCCTGTTTGCATCCGAAAGACAGCAAGTACGGCGTGCTGGTTGTTGAAGGATTGAGGTCAGGGATGACGATTGGCAAGTCACCTCCAACGTCGATATCACCGGCGTCCAATTGGCAGTAATTCCAAGGGGAATAGGTCGCGAGCAGGTTCAATTGCCCGGACGAACCTCCTGGCCACACGAGCAGGGATTCTCCCCAGACCCCAGGCGCAGGTCCGGACCCTTTGGGACTGTTGCCCGTAGTCTCGTACAGCTTTCCCGAAGTATCGAGAGCGGGGCCGCCTGATCCCCACATGCCTCCATTGGCACTGGCTACGGTGGGGGGCGCCCCCGAGAAGGCACTCAGCAACTCCGGCGTCGAAGTGCTGACGGTCACCATCCAGCCCACTCCCTTATCGGCGTAAGCACCGAAAGGCACATAGAGAATAGAGCCGTCCGCGCTCAGGTTCAGCGCAGCCCGCTGAGACATACCTGTGGCGCTTCCAAACTTTGCCGGCCCATTCCTGTTGATCGGAGCGAGCGTACTATTGTTGATGGTCAGCGGCCAGCCCGAAACAGTTTTGCCGTTGCCCAGGTTCAGCCCGAACACTTTCCAACTCTGCGAAGACACGGATACGACATAGAGGCGTGGCGGCGCCGCACTCGCGTCGATAACCGGGGTGGCCAAGACACCCAAAGGAACGCCTCCATCCAGGCGAGGTATGACCGAGGGCGGTCCAGACTCTTCTTCCAAAGAATCGCGCCCGCCCGTACCCGCCGCCCTCCCTTGGCGTTGTCAAAAGCGTTGATGGCGTAAACCCAGCCGTTGCTTGATGCGGCAAAGATCACACTGAAATGACGGTTGGCGTGTGGACCCCCTGTAATCAGCACATCATCGATATAGAGAGGGGTCGCGTACAGGTGAGACGTGTATTGCGTTGAACCAATACTCACCGAGTCCAGCACCACAGAATTCCAAAGCGAACCAAATTTCGTGCTGGAGACATTCGCGGGCGCCAGAATCGTTTCCAACGAGTTCCAGCCGGTGCGCTGAGCATTCAAATGAAAGGTGGGGGGTGTTCGGAACATCTGTTTGCGTAAACATGGGTACTGGGTTCGACAAAACGCTCAAGAAGACCCAAGCGAACAGAGGGAACTCGCGACGCATGGGGATGCTCCTGCTAAAGAGATTGCAGATTAGCGCCTTACCAAGGTAACAGAAAGCGAGCTTAAAGCGAGCATTTTTGGAGAGATCTTTGTGGAGAACTAACATGTTAGAACTAGGATCCAAGCACGGTCGCAGGGTAAACTTTTGCTTCCGACAAGACGTGCTCGACCTCCCGCACAGACCACTGAAGTCCAGTGAAGAAGTCTGCGAGCTCCTAGAAGAGACGATCAATCGAGTTCGCCAAGGCCCATTTGATCTTCTGATCAAGCTCATGTCCGCGCTGCAGTTAGGCAAAGTCGGTTCAGTCAGGGTTATCTCCATAAATATTCCTGGAAAGGCCATTTTCGTGACCGAAGAATTACTCCGAACTCTCGAAGCACAGGAGGAATTAGCACTGACATGCGCTACAAACACCCGGTGAAACAAATCTTGATTCCCACGCGAAGCTCCTGGGATCGCCCTGAAACCCGACCCGCCGTACGCCAGAACTTTGATAAGGTGACCAAATGCGGGACCTAGCCTTGGGGGCAGAAGTCTTTGCATCAGAAACTGAGGAGAAACTCGTTCCCCACACCTGCAAGGTGAGAACCCTGTCCGAGTTGCGGGCATCGAGCCACCATTCAATGGCAACGGGAAAGTTGGGCATTTTCACGGCGAAGGGATTTTGGAGTCGATCCCCTCATGGATCGCCGCGGCCAACCAATGCTGTGGGTTGGTCGGCTGAAGCCTCGCGTCTTAGGATGACTGGCCACCACTGTATGGTCCAGCCAGGCTCTCTTGTAGCGGTTTTGCCAGAAAGAAGACCCAGGACCGGTACTGAGATCATTGCAAGACCGCTCTGGATTTGAGTCAATTCAGTTTCCCTGACACCCCAAGCAATTTCCCGTCAGCTTGGCCTAACGGCCATTCCTACTCTCAGGGAGACCACCTCGCCAGTGCATTTGAATCCCATCGGGTGCCTTGAAATGGATTTTTGTTTTTCCTATACGTCGAGGAACAACTTCAGATGGCCGACGAGTTGTCCAAACACTTCAACTTCCTGGCACGCTCGGTGGGTGCCGCCGAGATAAATCTGGAAGAGCTCACGAATAGCCTTCAATCGGAAACCGATCTGGGTCCATCTCGCGCGTGCAGCAGCACTTAGTGCATTCGGCACAGAGAAAGAGGTGCAGGCCGCGATGGAACAAACTTTTCTTCTTTTCAAATCGAACTTCGGTGAAGCGAAAACAAAAGTACCTGAAGCGAAAACATAAAGTACCAGCCTCGAATTTGTTAACCGAATAGTGGCTGTGCGCCCGGTCAGGGCGTGGTGGTGCGAAGTGTTAAAGCACACCTAGAGCGGTAAGCTTCTCCCGAAACCAGGAGCAATCCCGGCTGTTCAACTCGCTGACAACGTAGGCATGTGCTTCAACTCTCGCACTATCTGAATATTTCTCGCCAACAGGAGGCTCAATGATTCTGCCGAGACCATCCGCGATTCGGATAAACGTGACGCATAATGTTCCTCCAGTGATTGAATTGGCTGCATGACAAGAAAAGGCTCGGAACCGATGTCGATTCCGAGCCTTTGTTGTTCGGGCCGAGCGATTACACGGTCGAGTTCGTTCAGAATGTGGTGGGGTTAGCGAGCTGTTGGTCAGCCCAGCCGCCGCAAATCAGGTAGAATGCAAAACCATGGACCTACTACAACTTGTTAAACAGGAACGTGATCGGCTCAACAAGGTCATCGCTTTGCTTGAACCTGGAGCCTCAACGAGTAATTCCACACCCAGCAAACACACGGTTCACAAATGGACGGACGAGGAGCGGAAGGCGATGAGCATCAAACAGAAGGCGCTGTGGGCAAAGAAGCGGAAGGCGAAGGGCTAAGTTACAAGAGTGCTCCGCTGGCCGCTGCTGAGCTAGTCCTTAGAGTTTGCTTCGAGAGGTCATGAGCAAACCTCGGCGAAACAATCAGCGTCTTGATTCCGACCACGCAGTTGCCACAATGTTGCCTTGAGCATGAACCTGACTCCGTTGGCCAGCGCAGCCGGTCCTCATTCGATCAAGGTGGTCAAGGAGAGTCTGGGCCTTATCGACGAACTGAGAGCGACTCTCACAGGAATTGGAAACGGCCATTTTCCGTATAGTGCAGGAGTCTGTTACCAATATTCACCGCCATTCCGGAAGGCCCGTGGCTAGAATTCATATTTGCCGCCGCGGCAGCGATGTCCTAAAGTTGAATCCGCGCCCGTGAGGATTACATACCCATGTGACCTGACGGAGCACAAGCGTTACCCATCGAGAGCGTGACCCAGAAACAACTTTGGATTGGACCAGAACACTCAATGAGTGTAACGGCGATTTATTGACAACAACTTGCCGGCCAAGCCAACCCTGCAAACCTAATTCGCCGTCGCGTAATAGCCTTTGCGCGCGTTCACTTTGAGCTTGTGTCCGTCCCTCTGTGCAGTGATTTCAAGCGTCCGATAATGCCCGTCACGGTGGAACAGCGCAGGCCGGTAGGAAATCAAATATCTGCTACGAATTACCTGCTGCAAATCCGCAAGGCTCCGCTTGAGATGGCCGGCTGAGCCTGGAAAGAAGGCAGCCCCGCCTGTAATTTGCGCCAACGTTTTCATCGCGTGATTGCCTGTACTCTCTGCCCACCTTTCCGGATCGTCGAAGCGCGTGCTCACGGTGTAGACCACAGTCTCGTTCCGTTGTGCCTTGTCGATGGCCTGCTTCAGGGTTGCACTGCTCGCATTATCGTCTCCGTCGCTAATGACGACGATTACTCTCGCCACAGGCTGTGGTTCGGGCTTTTCGACCAGTTTCTCTGCGGCGAAAGCAACGGCATCCCAGATCGCTGTTCCGCCCACTGAAACCAGTTGGTTCATCCCATGTGACAGCTGGGCGACATCATGTGTGAAGTCCTGAACGAGCACCACAGAGTTGGAAAAGCCGGCCACAAATGCCAAATCATCTTTGCCAGTCAAGACTTCGCGCAGGAAACTGGCACCCGCTGCTTGTTCGAATGAGAGTCGGTCCGTGATTGATTCGCTCGTATCGATGATGAGCGCCAGCCGCAGAGGCAAATGCGACTCGGTGCGAAAGTCCACAATAGTTGCGGGCGGGCGTTTATCGTCGAGAATGGACATTTCAGTTGGCTTGAGATCGCTCACCGAGCGGCCGTGGTCAGTCACCGTGAAGAAGACAGCGGCTTCGTCGACCGAACTACGAAAAGTAAATGGTCGCGCAACTTCAGCGGCGCCTTCTCTGGGTGCAGAGCTGGGCATCGGCTGCTCAGAAGGTGGACATGAAGAACACGCGGGATCTCCAGTCTCGGCTTCCGCGATCTGCTGCTTCTCCTTGTACTCCTGAAGAAGTCTTTGACCCAGATGTGAAGCGTCGGGGGTTTCGGCCGAAAACGTCGGGGCTGCGAAAGCTATCGTAAATTCCTGAGGCTGGGCCACAAACAGATCGATTTGGGCTATTGTTTTTCGCGCCGGGTCCGCCAACGGCGAGTTCGGATCCTCGCCGAGAAAAGTAGCGAGTTCAACGCGTGTCTCCGAAAAACGTTTTTGCGCTTGCCATGACGCGGCCGCGAAATAGTGCACGGCAGCGATGCCAGTATGAGGATGAGCGTGCGCCTTCTGCGCTGTTTTGATTGCTCCAGCATAGTCGTGGTTCAGGTATTGCGTGTAGGTCAGCGCCAAACTGATGTTGGGAGTGAGAGGAGAGATAGACAGCGCTTTTTCGAAAGCGGCTTGCGCGTTCGCGTTATGCCCTAGCGCTAGTTCGGCGCGCCCAAGATTCATGAACGAGTTTGATAGATGATCATCGAGCTGAGTCGCTCGCTGGAATTCCTGAAGGGCCAACTGATTTTGCCCGAGGCTAGAGTATGCGCACCCCAGAGCATTGTGAGCCGAGACGAACTCCGGATAAATCGAAATCGCCGTTGTGAGGCTCCCGGACGCAGCCTTGAAGTCTTTTTTTAAGAACGCCGCCAGACCCTTCGAATATTCGCGCCGAGCTCCTCCGGGCGCTTTAAGGTCCAACTTGGAAAGGTTCGCCTCAGACCGGGTTGCAGCCTGATTTCGTAAATTTCGGTCGACCTCCTCCAACGTGTGCAGGTCCATGATGCCGCCCTGTTTCAGTATCACGTCGAAGTTATTCTCGGGGCCCGCCATGTGGCCCTGTGCGAATGCACTAAATTCGAGCGAAGCGAAAAGCGCGAGTGCGACAAATAAGCGAAGCATATGGGAAACGATTGGCGAATACACTCACGGAAGGAACTACGGCTAGGCAGCGAATCAACCTTGCGTGACTCGTCGCACCTGCTTGAACGGCGGACCGAATGTCCTACCGTGAAATGCATTGTCCAATTTTAGCACACCGCAGGGCTCTTGCCCAATATGTCGCCATGCCATTTCCCGCGTGGCTCGCCGCACCACCACGAAGATTCAGGATGGCAGTCAACACCAGTTCTGCGACACGCTGTGCACGGTCGTCGTAACTGGCCTCCCCTTTGGGGCTTCTCCGACCCGTAGAGATGATACGGCGAGCAGTTTCCTTTTGCTGTTTTCCTAGTCGGGCGATTTGGGTCAGTATTTCCATCCGGCGTGTAATGGAGGCTTCCATGTTTTATGGTTTTTTCCAATCAGTCATGGACTTCAATTCATTCATGATTTCCTTCAGCCTCTGTTCGCGCCTCGTGTGATCGTTCACGGCCACGGGGTGCGAGCCGGACATTTGCAAATATTCTAGATTCAGCCTCTGGACTTCTGCGATCTCTCGCCTCAGAGCCTTCACTCGTTCCATGATACCCCCATCCATCAAGTTTGATTATATCTTCGTCCCGACCATAGGGGGCCGAATCAGCGAGTTGAGCGACGAGAGAGCTAGGGAACCTGCCACTCTAAGCTCCATCATCAAGTGATTATCTCCAGCGTGCCTTCTGAGTGCCAGTCACCGCAGTACCGCAGTAAGGATGTGAACAAGAGGCCTTAACTGTCGAGAACAGGCGATTACACTCAAAATCACCGATTTACCCCAAACGGATGCCGAATGGGTATCGCTCTCGTACACGGAAACGGGGGAGGGGGCATTTTGCCGGCGCCATACACCTACCCCTCCGGAATTTGACCGTATTTTCCAGCCGCGTGTAAGATCAGCTTCCGTCCCGGGATTATCAACCCAGCATAGGAACTCCTGCTCCGGTGAACTTGCTGATCTTCCATTCGAGTTCGCCCCAGCTTGCAGTTAACTTGCAATGGCTTGAAGTGAGATTGGCTTCTAAGCTGTAGAAAAGTCTGGTAGGCGCGGCAGGAATCGAACCTGCAACCCTCGGATTAGAAATCCGATGCTCTATCCGTTTGAGCTACGCGCCCGCGTCGAGGCTGCGCCAAATCCAACCGGCGCGTCCGTCCGCCAATGTCATTCTAATTCACGACATTGTAGCGTCTGAACGCAAGGCATGTCTCTTGGGTAGTCGGTTGATTCCGTAATTTACACATGTGAGACCGTAAAGCTACTCCCATGCTATCGTCTGCTGATGCTTCGACAGTCTGCCGTGCTTGCTCTAATTATTTGTGCCGTCGTCACTTTGTGCCCTGCAAAGGAGAAATACCAGCAACCCGGTCCGATACACCTCGACCATGAAGGTGAAAAGTGGGCGGAGAAAACGCTTCGCAAGCTGTCTACCGAGGAAAAAGTTGGTCAAGTTTTTACGGTCTTTGTGCGAGCGGAATTCTTGAATGTCGACAATCCCGAATATCTGCGGATTTGCGACACCATAAGCAAATACCACCTGGGCGGATTCACCATGACGGTTCGCTGGGATCCGCCATTTCTCTACCGAAACCAGCCCTTTGAAGCTGCCGAACTTCTCAACCGCATGCAACAGGAATCAAAGTTGCCGCTGCTGATTTCTGCGGATTTCGAGCGCGGCGTCACTATGCGATTGCAGGGGCTACCGAATTTCCTCATGCCATGGCATTCGGAGCTGCGGGCAAATTGGAATATGCCGAAGCTTTTGGACGCATCACCGCGCAAGAGGCTCGCGCCATCGGCGTGCACTGGAATTTTTTCCCTGATGCCGATGTGAATTCGAATCCCGCGAACCCCATCATCAACACCCGCTCATTTGGCGAAGATCCGCAGCAGGTCGGCGATATGGTCACCGCGTACATTCGCGGAGCCCACGCCAATGGGATGATGACCACGGTCAAACATTTTCCCGGCCACGGGGACACTGCGACCGACTCTCACTTGGGTGTGGCGCAAGTGACTGGGGACGTGGCGCGCCTCAAATCCGTCGAACTTCCTCCCTTTGAAAAGGCGATCGAAGCTGGTGTGGACTCGGTTATGGTCGCTCACGTTTCCGTTCCCGCGCTCGACTCCGATCCCAACCATGTAGCCACGACTTCGCCGGCAATCGTGACTGGCCTGCTCAAGAACCAACTTGGTTTTAAAGGAATAGTCGTCACCGACGCCCTGGACATGGCTGCGCTTACTCGCCTGTACGCGGCAAACGTAGGACGCGCCGCAGTGGACGCTTTCAAGGCGGGCAACGACGTGTTGCTAATTCCCGCTGACCTGGACGCGTCATACCATGCAATGCTCGAAGCCGTGCGTACTGGCGAGATCTCGCAGGCGCAACTTGACGCCTCCGTCCTGAAGATATTGAGGGCGAAGGCTTCGTTGTCGCTGCACAAAACTCGATTGGTGAACATCGAGGCTCTTTCCACGCTGGTCGGCAAGCCTGAGAACCTTGCCCTTGGCCAGCAAGTCGCGGACGATGCCGTCACCCTGGTGCGGGACAATGGCAAGCTGCTGCCCATGAAATCCTATGGAACTCGCGCGCCGGTTCTTCCGTATCAGAAAGTGGAAGAAGTGCGCGACACCGTGGTTGCGATAATTTTTTCTGACGACATGCGAACCGAGGCCGGACGCGCCTTGGAGCGCCAGCTACGCCTTCGTGTGCCCGATGCCGATGTGCTTTATATTGATCCCCGCGTGGCGACTGCGATGACAGACGATGTACTCAAAGCCGTGACCAATGCGCAAACGCGTGATTGCGGCGGTTTACGAAGTGCCGGTGCCGGGGAGGGTCGCCGACGCCACAAATACGGTCGGCCTTTCTGACGCGGGTGAAGTTCTGTTGCAAAGGGTGTTGGACCAGGCTGCCGAGAAAACAGTGGTCGTCGCTATGGGGAATCCATACCTGGCGCAGGATTTTCCCACTATACAAAATTATCTGTGCACGTTTTCCAATGCTACCGTTTCGGAAATCAGCGCGGTGAAAGCGTTGTTTGGTGAAATCCCGATCCGGGGACATCTGCCAGTCAGTATTCCGAACATCGCGTCCGCGCGGCGCCGGCATCGAGCGTCCGGCAAAAAGTGCGCAAGGAGGTTCGCCACATGCGTATTCTCAAACCACCAACCCTTAATCTATATCTCCCGATTATGTTAGTGCTCGGCACGCTGGCCTTGCCCGGCTGCAGCGTAAGCGTGAAAGACCACGACCATGACGGCAACGCTAAGGTCGATATCAGTACTCCAGTGGGTGGAATTCATGTCGACCAGAACGCGGATGTGCGCGATACCGGGCTATCCGTATATCCCGGAGCAAAGTTAAAACCGAAAACTAAAGACGGCGACCAAAAAAGCGCCAACGTTAATTTGTCCGCCTTCGGTTTTGGCTTGAAGGTTGTTGCCCTGGAGTACGAGTCTGACGATCCGCCCGCTAAAATCATCGCTTACTACCGAGATCAGCTGAAAAAATACGGCAACGTGTTGCAATGCCACGGCAAGCGCGCCAAGCTCGACGATGATGTGCCCTTTGTCGGCGGAAGGAAGAGTTATGTCGTTGGAGGCAACCTGAAGTGCGACAGCGACGATAGCGGCAGCACCGTAGAACTGAAAGTCGGCACCGACGATAATCAGCGCATTGTGTCTGTCGATCCCGAGGGCAAAGGTTCGGATTTTGCCATTGTGTGGGTACGAGTGCGCGGCAAACAAGGCGAAATTTAGGACTAATTCGAAAGTGGCGGCGTTCCTGTAAGCGGGGTTTGTTGCGTGCCGCGCGTCCCTGCTGTACCTTGAAAATCAATGGAACGCCCTTGTTACAAATGTGGCGCGAGCGTCGAAGAAGGCACGCCATTCTGCGCGCGCTGTAACGCTCCCCAAATTCGGGTTGTTGGACCCGAACCGCTCGGCGCGCCCGGCGCCGCTATGCCTCAAGTCGCAATCGAGGAATATGCCTCGCACGCCGCGTCGCCGCCGTCCGCTCTCGAGTGGCCTCAGGCGCTGCCCTCCGCCGGAATTGCCTTGCTGGTAGCGATTTTGATCACTGTCGTAAGCAAGTCTACCCCGCTGGCAATGCTTGCCGCCGGGTTTCTATCGGTGGTGCTTTACCGGCGGCGGTGTCCTGCTACGCACGTCACTGCCGGCATGGGAGCGCGACTGGGTGCGCTGACAGGTGCATTAGGATTCGGTGTTGTTGGGGTTACGCTCGCGCTCTTCACCGTCTTCCGCTCCGGAAAAGAAATTCATGATGCCTTCGTGACTTACATTCAACAAGCCGCTGCACAAGGCGGGGACCCACGCTTGCAACAGGTCATCGACTTGCTCAACACGGCTGACGGTTTTACCTTCATCATGATCTTCAGCCTGATTATCACGCTCGTGGCCTTCACGATCTTTTCCAGTCTCGGAGGCGCTATCAGCGCATTCCTATTGCACCGCAAAGAACGTCTTTAAGGAATTGTTCCCTTTCAAAAATCTGCGGCGGCATGCGCCTGTTTCACTTCGACAGGACGATTTGAGAACTCTGCAAATCTTTCTGTGTATACTGCGAGATTCAGTGCAAGGAGAGTCCCATGAAATTCTTCCTCATCGGTCTAGTCGTTGGCTTAATCCTGATCCCGCTCTGCGTCTACATTTATTTCGCGACCGGAGGCGCTCCCGTGGCTACAGCCGCGGCGCCTTTGCCATTTGAGAAGACGCTGGCGAACGCAGCCTTGCACGCGCATATCGCGAAAGAGATGCCGAAAACCGTTCCGATTCCGGCGGACGAACCCAATTTAATGAGCGGCGCCAACGTTTATCGGGAAAATTGCGCGGTGTGCCACGGCATTCCCGGAGGCACGCCAACTGCGATCACGCGAGGCATGTTTCCCAAACCGCCGAAATTGCTTGAAGGCATGGGCGTGACCGACGATCCGCCCGGGGAAACCTATTGGAAGGTGGCAAACGGCATCCGCCTCAGCGGAATGCCCAGCTTCAGCGAATCGCTGTCGCAAACGCAAATGTGGCAGGTCAGTCTGCTGGCGGCGAACGCGAACAAACTGCCGGACTCGGTGAAGAGCGCGCTGTACCGTCCGATACCGCTGGTTCCAGAACAAACGGCTGCACCAGCGCCCGGGACACCGCCGACGAACCCCAAGCAGTAGGTTGCGGAGAACTGCTCAGACCATGTCTCCGCGTATTCTGTCCCGCTTTGGGAGGTTGGTTTACTGTTTAGGACGGGTACCCCCCTCCCCCCTGCTGTGTGCACAATATAGAATACAAAGGATTTATTACTGTTTAGGCGGACCACTATGTGCTAGATCTTTGACTTTTAAGGAGTTACGCGCAAAATCCAGATAACATAGGAGTTAGGTGTGGGCGCAGTTTCCGTCTTGGAGCCGGAGCCGAGTGGTGTCGATACCGCTGCGTGGGGCTTGCCGATTTATTCACTTATTTCCGCACGGCTGACGCCTTGGCTGCATTCTTGCGCGGCTCTGCCGGCATCGTGGCCGGCGGTGAAGTCGGACACTGCGGGATCGCGGTTTAGAGGCCACGCGAGTGGACCTAGATTGTCAAAGATCGGTTATTATCTTTTGGATAATATATTTCGATTAAGATTATCTTATTTTCAGCGCGCAGTCAATTTCAAAGTTTCTGGTTGAGAGTGTCGCAGCCCACCCTTTTCGCAAAGGACGCGAAAAAGGGTGGGGCACCCGGCCAGGGGCCGTGGTTAGAGCTAAGGCGAACGTCAGCGATGCTCCCGTTAGGCTGCGGCTAAGTTGTGCCGATCTCACCAGACACCTCGTGCCGAAACCCCTATCGCCTTACGGGGTGAGTTCGAAAGCTATGCCGTAATTGTACTTGCCGCCGGAGAAGGTTGTGCCGTAGAGATTCCCAGCGCCGTCCATGGTCAAGCCGTTAGGACTGTCTCCGTCTGTGCCGTCGAACTTGTGCGCCAGGCTGTATTTCCATTTGCCGCCTGCTTGCGGCGTGAGTTTGAAGATCACTCCGCAGGTTTGCGGGCAAGAAAGATTCCCGCCCCCGGCTGTGCCGTAGAGATTGCCCGCCTTGTCAAACACTAAATTGCCTCCCGGAGCGCCGCCGAGATAAATGTTGGGAAAGTCGTAGAGGACGGCCTGCTTCCAGTGGCCGCCAGTGGTTGGGGTGAACTCGAACACCGTCCCGTTGCCGAACTTACCGCCCTCAGTCGTGGTGCCGTAGACGTTCCCCGCGCGGTCCACGGTTAGCCCGCCGTAGGGATATTGGCCGTCGGTCTTGAAGTTGGCAAAGCGATGGATGACGTGATAGGTCCAACCGCCGTCGTGGTTGGGCGTCATCTGGAAAGCCACACCGCAGCCGAGGGAGCCAAGGCACTTGGGAGGCCCGTTCCCCCCGAAATAAGTCGTGCCGTAGAGGTTTCCGGCGGCATCCCAGCTGAGGGGCGCAAGCGGGCCTTCGCCGTATCCGCAATTCGGATCGCAAAAACTGTAAAGCGTTTTCAAGGACCAACCTTTGGAACCATGGATCAACTCAGAAATGGCGCCACCGCCGTAGTCGCCTGCGCCCATACTTCCGTAGAGATGGCCTGTCTCACCCAACACCAAGCAGCGGCCTCCAGGGCTGTAAATCACGGTGTTGCGCCAGCCATGAGGTCCTGGGCTTAACTCGAATACTCCGCTTCGCGCAGCTCCCGCGTTGCCACTCATGGCCCCAAACAGGTTTCCTATTGAATCGAAAATGACACCGCCATCAGGGAATGCCCCGTCCTGTCCACCAGCAAATCCGTGGAGTACCGTCTCGATCCATTTGTCATCGGAGCGTGACGTCAGCTCGAAGACGATTCCGCATCCGTTGCCGTCGCATCCAAAGCCACCGCCACCTGCCGCCGCGCCGTAGAGATTGCCTGCTTTGTCGAAGGTTAGCAAACCAGTGGGAAAACAGCCGCCGGTGTCGGACTTGCCGCAGGTCGTGAAGTTATGCAGCACTTCGTACCCGCTGCCGGCCCATGCGCCAGGGGCCGTGGTTAGAGCTAAAGCGAACGTCAGCGTTGCTCCCGTTAGGCTGCGGCTAAGTTGTGCGGATCTCACCAGACACCTCGTGCCGAAACCCCTATCGCCTTACGGGGTGAGTTCGAAAGCTATGCCGTAATTGTAGTTGCCGCCGGAGAAGGTTGTGCCGTAGAGATTCCCAGCGCCGTCCATGGTCAAGCCGTTAGGACTGTCTCCGTCTGTGCCGTCGAACTTGTGCGCCAGGCTGTATTTCCATTTGCCGCCTGCTTGCGGCGTGAGTTTGAAGATCACTCCGCAGGTTTGCGGGCAAGAAAGATTCCCGCCCCCGGCTGTACCGTAGAGGTTGCCGGCTTTGTCGAACAGTAAGTTGCTTCCCGGAGCGCCTCCGAGGTAGATATTGGGAAAGTCATAGAGCACGGTCTGCTTCCAGTGACCGTTCGAAGATGCAGTCAGCTTGAACACGGTGCCATTGTCGTATTTTCCGCCGTGGGTTGTCGTGCCGTAGACATTTCCTTTGGCATCAACCGTTAGCCCGCCGTAGGGAGACTGGCCGTCAGTTGGAAAGGCGGCGAAGCGATGCAGCACATGATACGTCCAACTGCCGTCTGAGTTGGGCGTCATCTGGAAGGCCACACCGCAGCCGAGAGAGCCGGGGCAGTTGGGGGGGCCATTTCCCCCAAAATAAGTTGTGCCGTAGAGGTTCCCGGCTGTGTCCCAGCTTGGCGGCGCGAGAGGGCCGTCGCCATCCGGACAAGAGTACTGGTTGCAAAAACTGTAGAGCGTTTTCAGCGTCCAGTCGTTAAACCCGTGCTCCAACTTGGAGACAGCACCGTCCCCATACTTGCCCGGCCCGATGTATCCGTAGAGATTGCCCGCGGCGTCTGGAACCAAACCATACTGTGAGCCTTGGTTGAAAATCAGGCTGTAGTTCCACTCGTGAATACCGGGGATCATCTCGAAAACGGCGCTTGTACCGTTCGCCAAGGCCACCCCGTAAAGATTTCCCTCACCGTCGAGGACGACGCCACTGTTAGGACCCTCACCCTCGCTGCGGTTCGTAAAGTTGTGCTCCACTTGCTCCCGCCACTGTCCGTTGTCGCGGCGCGTGAGCTCAAACACCGTGCCGCAGCCGCCATTGCACGCCGTTCCCGTGCCGCCCTTATAGGTCACACCATAGAGGTTCCCCTTTTCGTCGAGAGCGAGGTTGAACGCGGGCAAACCGCCGTCCTTACGACCCGTAAAGGCGTGCAGGATTTTGTACCTGCCCCCTCCAACCGCCTCAGGCATGACCGTCAGGCCCAGCCCGATGAGCAGAGCCGACCACCTAATTGCTTGACCAAGCCCTTTCGATCTCATGGGCCACCCGCTATAGCGCAGTGCATTGGCAACCCCTCAGTCAGCATCGTCGCCATCGGGACCCTGCGGCGTGGCGTTGTTGTTCGTATAATAGTTGAGAAAGTAGTTGGCATCGTACTCCGAGTTCGTTGGTGATATTGGGGTGAAACTACGGTAAGGCCCGGGAAAGAAATCCCACAACGGAATTTTGGTGTGATTCAGGCTGTCGATGGTGTTCTGGTCCGCGTAGCCATTGTACCCGCTTTGATCGATGTAGTTGAGCCCGAAATTGACTTCGGTGAATCTGAGAATGCTGCCGAAATCGTGCGTATACTGCGGCGGGGGCGGGTAGGTGGTCGTCCCGGAGATTGCGCCTGAAACGTATCCCGCCGGAGTGTAGGCAGATACCACCAGCAGGGGAACGCGGAAGCCGTACACATAGCCGCAGCCCCATCCGTTGGGTGCGTTCGTCGTGAGGCAGACTGGCTGATTGTTTACTATTTCCCCGCGGTAAAAGGCTGGCGGCGGCACGTGGTCGAACCAGCCGCCCCAGTCGTCCCAGGTGATAAAAATGGCGGTGTCCTGCCAGTAGGTCTGCCCGTTTGCGTCTTTGCACTTGCTGTTGCCAATCGCGTCGACGAGATTGGCCACATAGGAGGGTCCGAGCGCGCCGGAGGCGGGGTGGTCTGACCATAAGGTATCGGGAATAACCCAGCTTACCTGCTGCATGTTGCAATCGTCGACGTCTTGCAAGAATGGGATCGCCGGGATAAGAGGCGTATTGCCTTTCCCTGGCCAGATCACGTTAGCGAAGTCAGGGCCAGTGCAGTTTCCATTCACTACCCGGCCGCAGATGCCGCTGATTGCCGCCGGCGCATCCCAAATTATGCCTTCCGACGGAGTGTAATACCGCCATGTGATGTGGTTTGGGTCGAGCTGATTCACTAGTGTGTTGTGGGTGTAGCAGTCAAGCGACTGGGCGGTTTCGTTGCCCAGAGGATCGACCCAGGACGGCTTGTATTGTGGGAAGGGACAGCCGGAATCGTTAAAATTGACCGGGTTCTCAGCGTCGAAATAGTTGGCGTATGCGAATGTTGTCGCGAGAGAGACCAACAAAAGGCTTTTGGCCGCGAGCTTTATGGGTGTCCTCTTCTTGAAATAGGCTTTTCGAGACGGATTTCCCTTGGGCAGCTGCGATTCGGGTGGTGTGCCTGAGTCGCAGTGGCGCAATTATGCCCCGAGAATTTCAGTTGTCAACAAGATTCTCCATTTGGATTCAGGTTGTCCGGCTAATGGACAAGAGGTAGAGAAGAATTCAATCTTTGGACGATTGGTCCGCGTGGTGCCGCGGGTTCACGGGTTTGTTCTGCGGGACGCTACCCCGGGTTTCGGAACACTCGTGAATGCTCTCGCCTGCGCTTGACGGGCGGGGACGAGAATCTACTCCTCTGTTGTTACAGTGACTACCAGTTCGCGTTTGCGAGGACCGTCCAGTTCGATCAGTATGATCCGCTGCCAAGTGCCGAGCAGAATCTTGCCACGCTCAAACGGCAGGGCGACCGACGGTCCGATTAACGAGGAAAGAATGTGATCGGGAACGTGCGCCGGATTGTGCGGATGGCGGTAGCGCAGCTTGGGAATCATGGCCTCGAAAGCGTCCAGCATGTCGAGGTCGGTGCCGGGATCGAGATCGGCGGTGGTTAATGCCGCCGTGGTGTGGAGTATGAACAGATTGCAAATCCCGGTTTCCTTCGCGTGAGTCTTTTCGAGGAGAGCCTCCACCGTATCCGTGATATCGAGCACCTCACGTTTGTTCCGGGTTTTGACGCTGATCCTTTGCATATTCCCTGGTGTTGATGAAATTGCATGCTGGGTAGGTTGCATGAAAAACAACTGATCCGGTGGGGATGATTAACAAGTCGGACGAACTGACAGTGGAATTCACGGCTTCTGCGGCGTCAAATCCTGGTTGTGCATTACCACGATCAGCCAGCGGTCGGCGTGCCGGGTTACCACCCAGTTGAGCAGGCCTTTACGAATTGGGATCGGTGTCCCTTCGGCGTCAGTCGCCCCAGTCATTTCCCATTCTACGCCACGCGTCCACCGCAATTCGAGCGGCGCGCTATGCTCGCACTACTTCTTTCGCTGCACTGCCTCCAGACATCTTCCGTAAAGCTCAAGCAGATGATTGGCATAGTCTTCCGGCTTCGAGGCCGCGCCCGAGCCCTGAAAGCCGACGCCGGACGAACTGGTGCGGCCGTAGCCGGTCGTCATGGCGACAAATTTCATTAAATCGAGGGCGATGTCTTCGTTGCGGCGCGATCCGGCTGTGATAGCGGGTACTTCGTCCATGAATTCCTCCGAGGGAACGTGAATGCTGGGGATTTCGTCGTCCATACTGCACGAATTAAATGCGGCAGAAAAAATGATAGCAGAACTGTGGAACAGGTATCTCATAGCCCATTAATGGGTCAGTTTGCCTCTAGTTTTGAAGTCCGTCATTCCGACGCCCCGCGCCTTCACCAAGAGGGGAAGGAATCCCGGGTGAAACATCTTGGAAGTGACGGGACACGTCCGATCCGGCGAACTCTTAAGAAAATCTCGCAAAGTTCCGGCTGGACGGTGCGATCCAGCGATTCTGCGTTGACCTCCGAGTCCGCCGGGAGTAGGGTCTAGTCTTCGTCTTTACGCCAAGTGCCCTGAGCACGGCGGCGAGGGGGGATTATGAACTACCTAGTTCGATACGCAGTCGTGATGGCTTTCGGTCTTATGCTGGTGTCCTCCGCTTGGGCGCAGTGGTCCTCCGACCCGGCCAAGAATCTTGCGCTTGCTGACAAAGGTAATGGGAATGATCAGGTGCAGCCGAAGGTCCGGCCGCTATCGAACAATGGATGGTATGTGAGTTGGTTCGATGCCGATCCGAACAGTCCGCCGCCGATTGGCTATGACGTGTATTTGCAGCGCCTGAATCCTGGCGGCGTGGAGCAATTTCGCCACGACGGTATAAAGATCGCCGACTTGGGAAATAGTTCAACTGAGGATTACGGTCTCGACGTCGATACGAAAGGCAACGCCCTGCTGGCCTTTCTCGACGACCGCGAGGGATCAAACCAGCAGGTTACCGCAGCTAAGATCAGTCCTGCGGGAAAGGCTCTCTGGGGAAAGCTGGGCGTGCAAACGACTAAGGGTTCTGCCACCAACAGCGCTCCCAAAATTGCGGGGACCAGCGACGGGAGTGTGGTTGTGGCTTGGACCAGCAACAGCAATGTGGTGCTGCAGAAACTCGATCCGAACGGCCATGCTCTGTGGGGCAAGGGAATTGTGCTGAGCGAAACCAGCTACAACTACGGGTTGGCGGACCTGCATGCCGCCGATAACGGCTCGGTGATTGTTTCCTGGATACGCGAGCAGGGCTTTGGCAGCAATCGGTATATCTACGCGAACAAACTTTCTACAAAGGGAAAGCTTCTCTGGGGAAAAGGGCATGTGAAAGTGTTCGATAACGGCTCGCTTCAGTTTGGAGCTTTTCCATATTTCGTGCCGGATGGAAGCGGGGGAGCCGTATTTGCGTGGTACACGAGCGCTCCGGCTCTACAATGCTTCGCGCAGCATATCCTTGCTAACGGTAGCGAAGCTTTTCCCCACAACGGCTCCGCAGCCTCGACCAACACGACCAACGTCAGAGTGTCGCCTGCAGCCTCCTATCGGGCGGCAACTGACGAAGTGTTTCTTTTCTGGACTGAAGAAGACTCCAATCAAGTGCTGAACGGAGTTTATGGGCAGAAATTCGGCGCGAAGGGTGCGCGCAAATGGGGTGATTCCGGTTTGGTTGTCGTGGCTCCAGGAGCGGATCAGCAGATCTTCGTTCAAAATGTGCAGATCGGCACTGGCGCTCTCACGTATTGGGTTGATCAGGTGGGCTTCGGATCTAGCACGATTCAGGCAACGCGGCTCGACCGGGCAGGCAAGGTGGTATGCCAGCAATTTCCCGTGTCCTCGCTGCCTGCGAACAAGGCACGCTTATCGTCCGGCATAGTTCGGTCGGGACTTTCCGCCGTGGCCTTTGAGGATGATCGCAGCGGCAACAACGGTATCTACATTCAGAATGTTAATCGCAACTGCTCGTTGGGCCCGCGTTTTCCGTAGTGAGTTGTCGCGTCCAGTTTCGTTCCGCAGCTAAGTGAAAAGGGGCGTGCGAGCAAGTCGCCAGAGGCTGGATGCCCAGTGAATGGTACCTGTTAAAGGTTTACGGCGTCACCCCAAGTTTTGCGCGCATCTCTCGCGCCAGGGCGTCTACGGCGCGCATTTTGGTTTCGGCCAGCAGAGGAAGGTTGGGTACGCCGAGAGCCATCTCGCAAGAAAGTAGCAAGGCTGTGATGGTTCCCTTGAGCTCGCTTCGTAAATCTTGTTCCGCCCCCTGCCTTGCACTCAGCAATTCCCGCTTGCGGCGGTGCAGGGCTGATCGCAACTCGCGCGACACTCGCTCAATCCCATTGATGGCGAAGTTTGAGTAAACCGGCACGGCGGTGCCGATGTGTTTGAAGATGGTTTCCACGTCGTCCGGCTCAGCATCCAACAGTAATTGGTCGAGCACCACGGCTGAGAATTCGTGAGCTTGTAATTGGGTGACGGCTTCACGCAGCGTTGCGGCTACTTGCACGGGCTCCCCGGTGACTTCCTTTAGGGCCGCTGCGCAGTCTCGAGCTTTTGCGAGAGATGTAATGAGCAGAATCATGCTTGGTCAATGGCACGTCACCTGCCACAACTTCGCGATTGATAACACGGTGGTTACACACTGCTCTGCTGGCGTTGGTTTCATTGCGGGAAGGCAAGTCCGGGTTCGAACCAAGAAATTCGCGTGCATAACCAGGGAAGGTGCCGCGCCCACGTTGCCGCACGATTGCTCAGCGTTTCCCTAGGCTTGAATCTCGTATTCTTTTAGCTTGCGATAGAGCGTAGTCTTGCCTATACCAAGCAGGCGCGCCGCCAAAAGTTTGTCGCCATTGAGCTGTGTAATCGTGTTGAGAATCGTATTTTTCTCCAGCTCCGAGATGGGAATGATTTTGGCAGACCCCCCCTCCCCGTCGACGGTGGCATGGCTGTTCCTGCCAGTTATTGAACTGGGCAAATCTGCAACCTGGATGTCGGGACCGGTGTTCATGGCGCAAGCACGCTGCAAGCAGTTTTCCAGTTCCCGCACATTGCCGGGCCAGTCGTAGGCCAGCAGGGCTTTGACAGCATCATCGCTGAGTGTACGTTGTTGTGCGAATTCTCGCGCCATCCGTTCCAGAAAATACGTGGCCAGCACAGGAATATCCTGACGTCGCTCCCGCAGAGGGGGAATGCGCAGGTTCAACACATTCAAGCGGAAATACAGGTCGCGTCGAAATGTGCCTTGTGCCACCGCGACTTCCAGGTCGCGATTGGTGGCGGCTAAAATGCGCACGTTGATAGTCGTGCGTTTGGTACTGCCCACCTGGCGAATTTCTTTTTCCTGGATGGCGCGCAATAGCTTGGCCTGCAGATCAACCGGGAGTTCGCCAATCTCGTCGAGGAACACCGTGCCGCCCTCAGCCATAGCGAGCAGTCCTTCTTTCGCCTGCACGGCCCCGGTGAAAGCGCCTTTCACGTAGCCGAACAATTCACTTTCGATCAAGGTGGGAACCAAAGATCCGCAATCCACTGGTATGAACGGCTTGTCGCGGAACGGGCCAGAGAAGTGAATGGATCGCGCTACCATTTCTTTTCCCGTGCCGCTCTCGCCCAGAATTAATACGGGGTGGCTGCTCACCGCAGCCTTCCCAATCATGCGGTAGAGCTTCTCCATTTCTGGCGCGTGTCCCACAATACTGGCGAAGCCCAGCTTCGATTTAATCTTCTCGCGCAACATGCGATTTTCAGTTTTAAGCCTTAAGTGCGCGGCGACTCTGTCCAGTAAGAGCTTCAGTTCGTCGATGGTGAAAGGTTTCGTTAGGTAATCGTAGGCGCCATTTTTCATGGCTTGCACGGCCGATTGCACGGTGGCATAACCGGTAACCACCACGATCTCGGCATCGGGTCGTCGCTGCTTGATCTTGTGCAATGCCTCGAGTCCGCCAGCGCCGGGCAATTTCAGATCGAGCAGAACCACATCGATCGGCTGCGAATCAATGAGGCGGTAGGTGTGTTCGGCCGACTCAGTCACCATGGTATTGAAGCCCAACGACTGCGCCACTTCGCGGCAAACATCACGAATGGACCGCTCGTCATCGACGATCACTAAATTCAGTAAGTTCGCCGCCTCGAGCTGTGGCGGATTAAAGGCATGGGCAACGGCGCTTGTCATACAGATTTTCCTCTTCGGGCTTTAGTTTTTCTCGGCCCACGGAGCTTGTGATCCGGGGCCGGGCTGTTATCAGGAACTTCAGGAACTCTGGATGGTTTGGAGCCAACTCCTACTCGGGGCAGAAGCACAACTACTCGCGTGCCCCTTCCGGTTTCACTTTCCACGTCGATGGTTCCACCTTCATGAGTCACGATGCGATAAACGGTGGCGAGACCGAGGCCATTTCCGACGCCCGGTTTCTTGGTGGTAAAAAAGGGCTCAAAAAGGCGGGCACGGGTTTCGGGGTCAATCCCACAACCGGTGTCGCTGATGGCGAGAGCGACCCAGGAATCGCAAGGCTGGTTATGAGCATCGCGTCCCGGTTTGGGTCCATCACAATTTCTGGTATGAATGGTGATTCGGCCGCCGGTTGGCATGGCGTCTCGCGCATTCAATACCAGATTGAGGATAATCTGCTGAACCTGCGCAGGATCCATTCGTACCACACCGAGATCATTCGCGAGATCAGGGATCAGCTCGATATCCTCGCCAATCAATCGACTTAATAGAGTGCGGATCTCGGATACGACATCGTTCAAGCAAAGGAGGCAAGGCTCGACCGCACGTTGACGTGCCACCGCCATCAATTGCTGGATAAGTCCAGCGCCCTGTTCTCCCGCTTTGCGGATCTCCTCGGCAAAACGACGCAACCGGCTATCCGGTTCCAGGCCGGCCAGAATCAGTTCACTGCAAAGCACCATTCCAGTCAGCAGATTGTTGAAGTCATGGGCAACTCCTCCCACCAGGCGGCCAATCGCCTCCATTTTGTGGGCGTCTCGCAACTGTTGTTCCGTCTGCGGATGCGCCACGGTCTCTTCGGCTCTTACTTGCAATTGTGCAATTGCGCTCATAGTTCTCATTCGTCCGAGGTTAAAGTGCTGGATTGCAGCCACGCCTAAGGTGGGTGCTCCCCATTTGGGAAGTCTAGGTGGATTGGTCTGAGGAGCGCTGTGATGGTTGAACAGAAATTTGCGAATTCGAGAAGAGTCCGAAATGGGAGGAACAAGTTGCTGCGAACTTGCACGCGTGCAAGGGGCAAGCGTACTTCGCTAACAGCTCAACTTTGCGAATGAAAAGGCTGAGCGAGTCGAAAAGTCAGGCGGTGTCCTGTGGAAAACCGAACGTCGTCTTTGGATGGAGTCAACGAAGAGTCGCTCGGGTTCGCGGAATCCAGCGCAGACACATTTATTGTGGGCGAACTGATATACGAACCGCCTTTGGCGAAAACGCTGGAGGTCCGCAGAGGAATAGTTTTTCCGTTTACAAAGATTGAGGTCAAGGTGAGGCGCAGGTACCCTGGATCATGCCGATCTGCTGAAGCCTTGGCTGCCATTACGTTGCCCGTGACCAGCGCGCCCCGAGGCACGATCGTCCTCCCGCCTGCCATCACAGGTTCATCGAGCAGGGCTGAAAAAGACTCTCCAACCTGAGCGCTTGCGCTGGATAGTGCTAGTTGCAAACGAATGTTAAGTTGGGTTCCCGCGGGAATTTCGTCGACGTCGAATCCATCCGTGGGAGAGATGCCGGCTCCGTCTGAAACACGATCAAACGGCAGTTGAGCGCCTTTTGCATTGTCAGTAAATCCTGGGGCGCCAAGTTGCCGGGAACACGCCGTCGACCAGAGTAAGGTCGCAGCCATCAAGGCGCGGAATAGCGTAATTCGTGGGCACGCTTGCGGCGATCTCTTCATAGGCGATCCTGCGAGTGTAGTTGCAGGTCGCAAGGAGGATGCCATCCGCTAGAGGAATTGAATCAAGGCTTTAGAAGTAGGGGGCATCCGCCCTGATGTAGATTTTGCCTTCTGGAATGTAGCCTCAGCTTAGCATTACACAAGTCTGCGGGAGAAACTCATAAATCGGCGGCCAGGGTCTAAAACGGTGCGGCTTCCAGTCGCGCCGGCTATCACCTCGAATGACCTACGGCAGCGCTGGAAATCCGTGCTCCTTGAAAACTCCAGCGCCTTGAAGGGTTCTTCCGCCGGACGGGCTTTAGGGGCTCCAGTTATCAGGGACGTATTTCGGTGACTTCTAAGGCGGGAGGATTCGTCAGCTTCGATGCGTCCGTTTTTATGTGGGCAGCCTTCGCCGCGGCTACGAGGGGCTTCAAGGCGCGTACGGAAACTCCCAGCGTGCCTCCGGAGAAACCATCGATATAGGCCGCGTTGACACCAATTACTTCCCCTCGCGAGTTGAAGACCGGGCCGCCGCTGCCACCGTGGGCCGTGGGTGCGTCGTAGATAAGTTTGTCGCCCACGACGTCTCCAAGATGTCCGCAGGTCGAGGATGGCCGGATCAAGGACAAGGCAGCCAGTTCGTTGGCGGCGCCCTGATCGTCTCGCCGGTAAGCGAGCCGATCGTAGACTGCCGGCGGTGATTTCGCTACCATGCCCAGCACACCCATAGGGTATCCGACCACGGCGACCAGCTCTCCGGGAGTCGGAGTGTCCACGGCCAACGGCACCGGCCTAAGCTGATGCACAGCCTGAATGTCTTCGATGTTGAGAACCGCCAAATCCCCTTGTGCCGACACGACTGCAGGCGTGATGTTCACTGGAGTAGGCAGACCGGGAAAGAAAGCCAATAGCTTTTCCAGCCGCGGTATCGCGCCTTTGCGAATCAACAGAGTGGATTCAGGATCCTCATACCACGGCTCGGCCACATGACGGTTGGTCGCGAGCAATCCGTCGGAAACCACAAAGCCCGTGCCAGAAATACGCGCCCTAAACTCTGGACGATGCCCGCTGAATCCGACCTGATAGATGCCGAAAATGTAGCATATGGAATCCCGGTATCGGTGCAGCACGAGCTCAGGCATGGCTTGTTCTTGTTCAAGCTGGTCTACTTTGTTTCCGAGTTGCTGTACCTTCCGTTGCAGGTCATCTTTTTGTTGCAGGTCAGGCGGTTTCGCCGCCGGGTAATATCGGACCATGAGAGCGATACCGAAGAGCAGGCACACTCCCAGCACTCCTTCGAGCATATGCTGCCAGAGGGTGCAGACTGGCTCTTCTCGAATTTGAGGTTCGCTTTCCGCCATGAAATATTGCAGGCTACGATATCGGCGTTGGGAGGGAGAATCTTGCGCCGGTTCCTGAGTTTCGAGTCTCTATATTCTGCGCCTGGTGCGCTGCGGTTCCTAGGGTACGGAGGATGATGTACAAATGGGACGATTTTGTTCTTTAGACCGACTGGACATTGCAGTCGGCGGGTTAAATACTTACCTCAGGCAGGGCATTGGCACGCATTACCGCCAAGGTCAGCACGGAAGCCCGATACGACATGTTATAATTTTGCATCTAAGCTGCCGCTTTAGCTGACGGAGGATTGTATCGATAAACGCTTTATCCGCACGAACGACCGTATTCGAGCGCGTGAAATCAGAGTGATTGGCGACGAAGGGGAACAGATCGGTGTCATGCCCCCATACGAAGCGCTCAAAATGGCCCGCGAAAAAAACCTGGATCTGGTTGAAATTTCGCCCACCGCAGTTCCTCCCGTATGCCGCATTATGGATTACGGGAAATTTCTCTACCAACAGGAGAAGAAAGAACGCGAGGCCAAAAAGCACCAGAAGACGATCACGGTCAAGGAAGTCAAGTTTCGTATCAACGTGGACGATCACGATTACGAGACCAAGAAGAATCATGTGCTGCGCTTTCTGGACGAAGGCGACAAGGTTAAGGCCACAATTTTTTTCCGCGGACGCGAGATGACCCGCACCGGCCTGGGACGCCAGATTCTGGAACGCCTGATTAAAGACGTTCAGGACAAAAGTATCGTGGAGTTCCGGCCTCGCCAGGAAGGAAATACGCTGCACGCGATTCTGGCGCCGAAGAAAGAGACGGGGCAGAAGCCGCACGCCGCGCCGCCGCCATCGCAAGATCGGGCCGCTAAGGCCTGATGAACTGATTAAATTTCGAGCACTACAGCAAGTGGTTGCGGAAAAACTGCGAAATGGGCGACAGGAGCCTTGAAAGGGCGCGGCTTTAAGCCGCGCCCTTTCAAAACTCCGACGCCGAAAGTTTTTTTTAACTACAGTAAGTCGTTATTGGTTTCTTTTTGACCTGACGGCCGAACGTTAATTCTGAGGACTTATGCCAAAGTTGAAAACACATAAAGGCGCAGCCAAGCGCTTCAAGAAGACTGCAACCGGAAAAGTGAAGCGCGGCCATTCGCATTTGCGCCATATTCTGACCTCCAAATCTCACAAGCGAAAAAAGAAGCTGGGCCACGCGGTACTGGTAAGCGACGCGGACACTCCGAAAATCAAGCGCATGATTCCGTACTAGAATAGGTCTGTGTGGTGCGGGCGACTCCGCCTGCGTTTTGTGGGCTGCGAATCTCTTATTCATCGGCCCCCGGCGTGTGAAGAGGTAACATGGACTGCTTCAGTCTCCTACCTCCAGCCGCCGAAAATCGAAATAAAAAAGGAGCACATCAATGCCTCGTGTAAAACGTGGAACCAAACGGCGCGCCAAGCGCAAAAAAATATTAGACCGCGCCAGCGGTTACTTCCTCACAAAATCCAAACTGTACCGGTCGGCTAAAGAGGCCGTCGAGCGCGGCCTGAAGTTCGCATATTCAGGACGCAAGCAGCGCAAGCGCCAATTCCGCTCGCTCTGGATCGTGCGCATCGGCGCCGCCGCAAAGCTGAATGGGATGAGCTATAACCAGTTCATCCACGGCCTCAAGAAGGCCGGCGTGGAACTGGATCGCAAGATTCTCGCCGACTTGGCAGTGCGTGACGCAGCCGCGTTTAAAAGCCTCGCCGAGCAGGCGAAGGGCGCTCTCGGCGAGGCAGCGTAGTCGCGATGGCGTCATTTAGCACTCAGCATTTAGCATTCAGTCATTTAACAATTTAGAGACGGTCACCTCTCCGTAGCGGGCGTTAGCGCCGCGCTTTGGAGACTCCGCAATTTGCTGCTCGCCTGAAGAACTGCAGATTCCGTGTTCTTGGCCGGCTCAAGGCCTGCTTTAGGCGTGGGCTCAGGCGGGGAAACTGCTCTGTGCGATCGACAGAGTTTTAATTATGAGTCCGAAGAAAAAATCGGCTTACACAGTTCCCAAGTTGAAAGACTTCTCGACGGCGGCCCTGGATAAAGCCGCGGAGAAGCTGCTTGCCGCGTTCGAAAATGAGGCGGAGGAGGTCGAACTCTCTTCGCGGACCCTGCGATTTCGGCGCCGATCAAGAACACGTCGTTCAAAGATTTTCGCGATCGTTGGATGGCGCGAAAGACTGGGATCTTGACCCAAGTCAACGAAGGTTGGCTGAAGAGTGCTTCACCCGCAGCGAAGCGCGACGTTAGGTCGAAAAGTAAATGAACTCAAGATGCGCGTTGAGGCCAAGTTGGCCGACGTTCAGGAACGTTTCGTGCTCTTCGGACGGATGTCGACTGACGCTCTAGCATCGCCGGATAAGCTTGCAAGCCCACGTGAATCCGCTCAACTGAGCGGTGATGCCGAACGGCTGGATATCACCCTTCCCGGCATTCGCCGTCCTCTGGGGGCGGAGCATCCCATTATCAAAACCATGAATGAGATGCTCGGAGTGTTTCGCAATCTCGGATATTCGGTCGAGGAAGGTCCGGAAATTGAAACCGATTATTACAACTTCGAGGCGCTGAATTTTCCTCCGAATCATCCGGCGCGGGATACACAGGACACGCTGTTTATCGCCAACCAGGAATCGAAGCCGCTACGCGATCGGCTGCTGCTGCGCACGCACACTTCGCCGGTGCAGATTCGCACCATGGAAAAGATGAAGCCGCCGCTGCGCGTGGTTTGTCCGGGGAAGGTCCATCGCAACGATGCGCCGGACGCTACTCACTCCCCGATCTTTCATCAGATCGAGGGGCTGGCTGTCGATACGAACATTACGTTTTGCGATTTGAAAGGAACGCTGGATCACGCCATGAAGGCGATGTTTGGATCGAGCGTCAAAACTCGGTTTTATCCGTCGTTCTTCCCGTTTACCGAGCCCAGCGCGGACGTGCAGATCAGTTGCATTTTTTGCGGCGGCCGCGGATATCGCGATGGTGCACCTTGCCGCAACTGCAAGGCCAGCGGCTGGATCGAGTTGCTCGGATGCGGGATGGTCGATCCGAATGTTTATGGATTCGTGGATTACGATCCGAAAGAAAGTTAGCGGATTCGCGTTCGGCATGGGCGTCGAGCGAATCGCGATTTTGAAATACGGTGTCGACGACATTCAACTGTTCTTCAACGGAGATGTGCGGTTTCTGGAGCAGTTTGCGTAAGGAGCTACTAGCTGCTAGCTCCTAGCTTCTGGCGAAAACGGGCGTGGGAAGTTAGGAGCTAGAAGCTAGCAGCTAAAAGCTACTCATGAAAATTTCTCCTCAATGGGTGCGCGATTTTGTTGACCTTGACGTCAACTACCATCAGCTTGCCGATGATCTGACGCTGGCTGGAATCGCGGTCGAGTCGGTTAGCGGCGAGGGTGATGAGACTATCTTTGAGATGGACATTACGACCAATCGTCCTGACGCTATGAATCATTATGGCGTGGCTCGCGAATGTTCCGCGATCTACGACCTGCCGCTGAAGTCGATTGAGCCCGATTGAGTTGCCTGTTCTGGCCCGGCCGGGCGAGGACGGCCGGCCTCCATTCCCAATCGAAATCCAGGATGAACAAGGATGTGCGCGGTTCACTTCGCGCATTGTTCGAAATGTGAGCATTAAGGGCTCTCCTGAAAAGATCGCGCGGCGGCTCCGGCTGCTCGATCAGCGGCCCATCAACAATGCGGTGGATGCGACCAACTACACGCTGTGGGAGATGGGCAAGCCGACGCACGTCTTCGATCTGGATTTGCTCGAAGGCGGGAAGATCGTGGTAAGGCGGGCCCGGGATGGCGAAGTTCTCAAGACTCTCGATGGCATGGAGCGCAAGCTGACTTCCGAGGATCTGGTGGTTGCCGACGCCAAGAAGCCAGTTGGCCTGGCGGGAACGATGGGCGGCTTCGACACGATGATCACGGAGAAGACTCGCAACATCCTGATCGAATCGGCGTGGTGGGATCCGGTGACGGTTCGCAAGATGTCGCGGCGGCACGGGTTGCATACCGATGCGTCACATCGCTTCGAACGGGGCGCGGATTATGAGTCCACGGTTATTTCCTGCGATCGCGTGGCCGAACTCATCCTGCAGTCAGGGGGCGGCGAATTAGGTGGGATGGTTGATGTGATTGCGCGGAAGTTGGACCTGGCACCGATTGCTTTGCATGTGTCCGAAGTGCACCGCATTCTCGGTGAGAAGCTGGAGGCTAGCGAGATCCTGCGCATTCTGCGGCGGCTGGGATTCGAATTGGTTCCGGAACACGGAGAGGAACCCGAATTCACGGTATTGGTTCCGAGTTGGCGGCTGGATGTCGAGCGCGAGATCGATGTGATCGAAGAAATCGCGCGGCTGCATGGCTACGACAAATTCCCCAACACGCTGCCGGCGTACGTGGGCGCCGTCGTCGAGCAGCCTGATGCGGAGAAGGACAAGAAGCTCCGCGCTTCCTTGCTGGCGTTGGGTTACGACGAAGCGATTTCGCTGAGCTTCATCTCACATCATGATGCGGAACAGTTTTCTAATGTGCCGGTGATCGAGCTGGCGAATCCGCTAAGCGAAGAAGCTTCGGTGATGCGTACCTCGATGGTGCCTGGCATGCTCAATATGTTGGCGTACAACTTGAACCGGGGGAACGACAGTGTTCGCCTGTTCGAGGCGGGAAATGTTTTCGAGTGGGCGGGCGAGAAGACGGCGGAGTTCAAGCGCATCTGCATGGGCGCCACTGGAAACGCTTCGCTTGCAAGCGTGCATAGTCCGCCGAGGCCAATATCGTTTTTTGATGTGAAGGGCGACGTGGAAACTTTGCTGGCTGCGTTCCAGCACGGCAGTCTCGAGTTCAAGCCAGACGCAGCAGAATATTACCATCCTGGCCGCTCGGCGCAAGCTGTGATGGATGGCGAGGTCGTGGCTCAGTTCGGGCAGATCCATCCCGAGATTGCAGCAGGGCGCAAGCTCAAGCAGGATGTTTTCGTGGCCGAGCTTTATTTGGATCGTCTGTACAAGCGCGGGCTGCGTGCAGTGCGATATGAGCCGTTGCCACGTTATCCGGCCGTGGAGCGCGACTTTTCTTTCATCTTTGACGATGCGGTTGAGTTCGCGAAGATCGAGAAAGCGGTTGCGGGATTGGGTTTAAGCGAGCTTCGCAGTTTTGTGCCGGTCGAGATTTTCCGCGGCGGCTCGATTCCCGCGGGCAAATATTCTTTGCTGCTTCGAGCTACATTTCAATCCCGGGATCGGACTTTGCGCGAGGATGAAGTGGGACGCTGGTCGGCGGAGATCGTAAAGGCGCTCGGGAGTTTAGGCGGAGTGCAGCGGGCTTCGTAATCGCTGGGACCTTCGGCCCATTCACCACAGAGTCACAGAGTCACAGAAGAAAAACGAAAAGAACTTCTCTTTGCCTCTGTGGTGAACAACGACAGCGAAGGCTAGCCAAGTATGCTCGGCTTGGACGGGTCGAAGACCCGTCCCCACACGATTTATTCCGCTGCTAGCCGAGCTGTGCTCGGCGGACAGCCGGGGGCGGCTGTCCCCACGTGTTCTTAATGAATCCAAGTTCTTCCTTGTGCTAGTCTGGGCCGATCATGGTTGATGTGGTCATCCAACCGAAGCATTTTCTTAGCGACAAAGTTGAGCACTTTACTGAGTCCGTCATTCGCGAGATGACGCGGCAAGCCATGCTGCACGGAGCGGTAAACCTGGCGCAGGGCTTTCCCGATTTTCCGGCGCCCGCGGAGATCAAACGAGCAGCCCAAGAGGCGATTGCCGCGGACGTGAATCAGTATGCAATCACTTGGGGCGCGAAGAGTTTGCGCAATGCCATCGCCCGGCAGATGCAGGACTGGCAAGCTGTCACAGTTAATCCGGAGACACAGATCACCGTGTGTTGCGGATCGACTGAAGCGATGATTTCGACGCTGCTGGCGGTTTGTAATAAAGGCGACGAAGTGGTGATCTTCGAGCCGTTCTATGAGAATTATGGGCCGGACGCGGTGCTATCGGGGGCGAAGCCGGGTTTCGTGAAATTGCGTCCGCCAACTACGCCGGATGGCGAGTGGACCTTCGATGAAGCCGAGCTGCGGGCGGCGTTTCATCTCCAGACCAAAGCGATCATTGTAAATACTCCCAATAATCCCACCGGCAAAGTATTCACGCGAGTCGAACTCGAACTGATTCGAAATCTCTGCGTCGAGTTCAATGTGCTCGCAATCACGGATGAGATTTACGAGCATATTCTTTACGACGGCGCCAAGCACATTTCGATGGCCGCTCTCGAAGGTATGAGTGAGCGAACGGTCACCATCAATGGCTTGTCGAAGAGTTACAGCGTGACCGGATGGCGCGTCGGATGGGCGGTTGCGCCGCCTGCCATCACCAATGCGATTCGCAAGGTTCACGATTTCCTTACCGTCGGCGCTCCAGCTCCGATGCAAGAGGCAGGTGCGGTGGCTCTGGCCCTGCCGCCAACTTACTACGAAACTCTTGCGAACGGATACAAAGGCAGGCGCGACCGCTTAATGCCGGCTTTGTCCGAAGCGGGGTTTCGCTGCTTTCGTCCGCGCGGCGCATATTACGTAATGACAGACATCAGCGCTTTCGGATTCGCAGATGACCTCGCCTTCACAAAGCATCTGGTGAAAGAGATTGGCGTGGCCGCGGTTCCGGGATCGAGTTTCTACCATCATCCGCGGGATGGAGCGAAGCAGGTGAGATTTGCGTTCTGCAAGCGGGATGCGACTTTGGATGAGGCTGGGAATCGGTTGAAAAAGTTGCGGGACCGATAGTGCTGGCAACACTAGCCGAGCTTCGCACGGCCGGACAGCCGGGGGCGGCTGTCCCCACGTGAGCATTGGCAGTTCATCAATCTGATTCCCTCCACAGGGTTCTGGGGTATACTGCGCTCAAGATCAAAATCTTTGTGGGGAAGAAGTGCAATCATGGTGGTGAGAATGGCGGAAGAAGTATCGGCGCAAGTTCCTTCTGACGATTTCCAGACTCTGGAACAAAAAGTCTATCGCACGATCGAGCTCTATAAGGCTGCCAGGGACGCGCGGTCTGCTTCCGAGCGCGATGCGCAGCGGTTGCGCGAGCAACTGGAAGAGCGCGAAGAGGAAGTCGAAGGCCTTCGCCGCGAAATGGTGCAACTGCGGCGGGAACGCGAGGAGATTCGCGGCCGCGTGGAAAAAATGCTGCAACAGATCGACACATTGGCCGAAGAACAGGCTGCGAGCTGAGGCCGGCTTTCTATCTGACCTCGTTCCGCGAAATCAGGAGCAGAAAAAATTATGGCAAACAGCGGAAAGCAGCCCGCGGTGAGCAACGCTGACGACACCAGCGTGCGAGTGGAGATCTTCGACCAGGCTTACAATCTTCGCGGCTCAGATGCGAACTACATCATGAAGCTCGCGGAATACGTCGATGCCAAGATGCGCGCGGTTGCCAAGCAGACGCAGACGGTTGATACGGTGCGCCTGGCTGTGCTGGCAGCGCTCAACATTGCCGACGAATATCATCTGCTGAAGCGGAACCTGGATGGCGGAGCGACCGACTACCTGAAGCGTGCGCATCATCTGTCTGATGCGCTCGATGAAGTGCTTGAGGAGAAGCGCAAGGCTGGATAAATTACTCATTTTGTCATCCCGAGCAAAGCGAGGGACCAGGGTGTTTACCGGCGACGCGCGGTCATTCTGGCGCAGGCAAGAACCTAGATCCCTCACTTTGCTCGGGATGACAGAAATTTGTATTTAGTCGGCTGCGTTTTTCCCTCAACTTCTCGCAATAAATTCCGAATACTATTGCTGGATGGTCGTGTCCGCGCTGGCTGGCTTCTCCGTCACCTGCTGCGGATTCGGCAATTGCGAACGATCCCATCCGCCTCACCGAGGCCTCAATCAGTGCTACCGCCGCCGTCATCTCTTGCACCTGAAGATTATTCAGAGTCTGCTGATTCGATAGCAGCGTGGTCTGGGCGATGAGCACATCGACGTAGGGATCAATGCCAGTTTCGTACCGGCCCTGTTCCAGTTTGAGGAAAGTTTCCGCCGAATTCACCGCCTGCTGCTGCTGCTGAATTTCTTTGGACAGGATGCGGCACTTCGGCCAGATCGTCTTCCACCTGTTGAAATGCGGTCAACACCGTCTGTCGGTAGCCGGCAAGATCCGCGTTGTAGGTGGCGACGAATTGCTGGACGGTGGCGCGGCGCAGACCGGCATCGAAGATGGTTTCCGAAAGTGAAGTGCCAACGGACCAGAAGCGGCTCGGCCAGGATAGCCATTGGGTAAAGGCTGAACTCTGAAAACCGCCCGACGCGCTTAAACTCAGGTTCGGATAATAAGCCGCATAAGCGATGCCGATGGCTGGCGTTAGCCTGCGCCATCAGGCGTTCGGCGGCGGCGATATCCGGCCGGCGCTCGAGCAGTTCTGACGGAACGCCCACCGGGATGGGCGGTGGCGCACGTCGTCATCGGCTTCACGGGAATGGAAAAGTTGGAGGCTTCCTTGCCGATTAGCGTGGCGATTGCGTGCTCGATATTGCGCACGCGCGATTGCGACATTGGTTGCGCCTGCCTGGGCGCTCTGTAGCGTGGTCTCAGCTTCCACGACCGAAATCTGGTCGTCGATGCCGGTTTCGTATAGCGCGCGGGCAAGATCGAGTTCTTTCTGGTCTGCCGCCACGGTTTCGTTGAAGATTCTCTTGCAGTTTGTCCTGGCCGCGGATTTCGAAAAAGTACTCCGCCAGACTTGCCTGTTCGGTCAGGCGTTCGTTCTCAAGATCCGCTGCGCTGACTTGTGCAGCGTACTGATATTGATGCACAGTGTTTCGAATTCGTGCCCCAAAGATCGGGAGCCCAGGAAGCTTCAAGTGGCAACGAATAGACAGTAGTCTGCAGTTGCCGGACAGCTGTGCCTGTACCAGTTGCAGCGACGGGGGTCGTGCCCAGATTCGATGAGGTTCGTGATCGGTTGAATGACGGCCCAACCGCCTAACGTGGGAAAGTATTGAGCGCGTGCCTCGCGCACGATTGCGCGAGCCTCCATGAAATTCTCATAGATATTGTTTGATGGTTCTGGTTGTTGATGTTCAATTGCTCTTCGAGAGCGTTGAGTTCGGAATCGTTGAAGATTTCCCACCAATTGCCGCGCAGCTTGGCATCCGCCGGCTGGGCGACGGTCCACCCTTCATTTCCCGGAAATTGGGTGGGTGATTCCTTATAGACCGCCGCCGGTGGCTGCGCGGGCGGGGGTTGGTGGTATTTCGGTCCAACCACGCAGCCTGAAAGCAGCAAAGTGAACAGAGCAGCATAACCAAACCTTGCGTCGCGCGGGTTTTTGTCGGAAGCTCATCATATGTTTCTGCCTACCTACTGTTCCTCTTAACTGGCCTCCGTCGCTGGGGATTGAAGGCTGTCACGCGACTTGCCCAGCATGCGCAGACGCAGCCGATCGAGGAACAGATATACGACGGGGGTGGTATAGAGCGTGAGCATCTGACTCACGATTAAGCCGCCCACGATGGTGATGCCGAGCGGTCGCCGCAGTTCCGAACCAGTCCCAGTGCCGAACGCCAGCGGCAACGCCCCGAACAAAGCGGCCATGGTCGTCATCAGAATCGGACGGAAGCGCAACATGCAGGCTTCGAAAATCGAGTCTGCCGTGCTCTTGCCCTCCTCCCGTTCAGCGACCAGCGCGAAGTCGATCATCATAATCGCGTTTTTCTTTACGATGCCGATCAGCAACACGATTCCGATGATGGAAATCACATTCAAGTCGATCTTGAAGAGCATCAGCGCCAGCATCGCGCCTACGCTGGCCGAGGGTAGCGTCGAGATAATAGTCAGCGGATGCACCAGGCTCTCATAGAGAATGCCGAGCACGATGTACACCGCTAACAGAGCCGTCGCCACCAGCATTGGTTCGCTGCTCAGCGATTGCTGGTAAGCCTCGAGCGTACCGGCAAAGAAGCCGCGGATAGTGGAAGGAGTGCCCAGTCTCTGCTGCATTAGTGCGATGCTCTGCGTGGCATCGCTCAACGAAACACCAGGCGCCAGATTAAAAGATACGGTCACCGACGGAAACAATCCGGTGTGATTTACGGACAGAGGTGTGGTGGAAGATTGAGCGCTTGCTACTGCGCTCAACGGGATAACGCCGCTATTCGCGCTGCGCTCGTAGATGTATTTCAGGCCCTCCGGGCTCTGCCAGTATTGCGGAGCGACCTCAAGAACCACGTAGTACTGGTTCAGCTGCGTGTAAATAATCGAGACTTCAGATTGGCCGAAAGCCTCGTAAAGCGAGGAATCTAGTGTCTGCGCCGTCAGCCCCAGCCTGGCGGCGGTTACACGGTCATAGGTCAACAACTCTTCGCGGCCGCCGTTCTGCTGATCGGAGTTCACATCCTGAAGGCCAGGCAGCTTTTTCATCTCGCTTAAAAGGATGGGCCCCCATTTCGAGAGATCCAGAACGTTGTCGCACTGGATGGTGTACTGATAAAGCGCATTGCTGGATCGGCCTCCGATGCGCAGATCCTGGGAAGCCTGCAAAAAGGCTGAGGCCACCGGCAAACGATTCAATTTCGGGCGTAACCGGTTGATAATTTGCGCGGCGCTGATCTTGCGCTCGTTGAGTGGCTTCAGGGCAATGTAAATGAATCCGCCATTAGTAGCGCCGTTACCGCCGGTGTATGCGGTTACGTTGGCGACTGCGGGATCGCTCTTGATCACTTCCACCAACTGCCGGACTGAATTGTCCATCACGGCAAAAGATGCATCCTGCGGACCTTGCACGCCTCCTACGATTGCTCCGGTATCCTGCTGCGGGAAAAAACCTTTGGGAATTTTGATGATGAGCGCAACGTTCAGCGCAATCGTTAACAGTAGTACGATGAGCATCAGCCCGGAATTGTCGAGGGCCCAGAGTAATGTGCGACGATAGGTTTCGAGCATCCAGGCGAAGAATTTATCACTCACCTGATAAATCCTGCCGTGCTTCTCGTGGGTCTCCGGCTTCAGAAGGTGCGCACACATCGCGGGAGTAGTGGTCAACGAAATCACCATTGAGACCACGATTGCGGTCGAAAGTGTAATGGCAAACTCGCGGAACAGACGGCCAACGATGCCGCCCATCATCAGAATTGGAATGAAAACCGCAACCAGCGAAACACTGATGGTAAAAACAGTCGAGCCGATCTCCTGCGCGCCTTTTAGTGCCGCCGCGAAGGGTTGCATGCCCTGTTCCAAATGACGAGCAATGTTCTCCATGACAACGATGGCGTCATCCACTACGAATCCGGTCGAAATGGTAAGCGCCATTAGCGAGAGATTGTCGAGGCTGTAGCCGAGCAGGTACATCACCGCGAAGGTCCCGATCAGAGATACAGGAACCGCGATGCTGGGAATTAAGGTCGCACGCCCATTGCGCAGAAAAACGAAGACCACCAGGACGACCAGTGCCACCGATATCAGCAATGTGCGCTCCACGTCGGTGACTGAGGCGCGGATTGTAGTCGTCCGGTCGAGAACAATGGTCGTGTCGATGCCTGCAGGAATCGACGCTTTCAGAAATGGCAACTGGGTGCGAATATTGTTTACGGTCTGAATGATGTTGGCACCCGGCTGGCGAAAGATAATTACCGTCACCGAAGGAATGCCATTCAGATATCCTGCGGAACGGACATTCTGCACGTCATCGGTGACGTTAGCCACATCCGAGAGTCGGATCGCCGCGCCATTGTGATAACCGATGATCAACGGTTTGTAATCATCGGCTTTTGAAATCTGATCATTGGCAATAATGTCGGCCGAAACCACGCCGTCGGACCACTGGCCTTTGGCAATGTCAGCATTCTGCGTGCTCAGCACGGATTGCACGTTGGCGAGCGTCAGTCGGTTGTCGTTCAGCTGAGTTGGATTGACGTCGACCCGCACCGAGGGCAGGGAACTGCCTCCTACAGCGACCTGCCCGACTCCCTGAATCTGCGATAGTTTCTGCTCCATCACGGTGGAAGCTTCGTCATAGAGCTTGCCGCGATCGAATTTGCTCGAAGTCAGTCCGATGATCATGATCGGAGCGTCGGCGGGATTCACTTTCCGGTAGGTGGGATTTGCGGGCAGATTTGCCGGCAAATAGGTGCGCGCCGCAGCGATCGCTGCCTCGACATCGCGCGCCGCTCCGTCAATATTTCGGCTTAAGTCGAACTGTATCGTGATTGATGTGCTGCCTAACGAGCTTGCCGAAGTCATCTCCGAAACGCCGGCGATGTGTCCGAACTGCCGCTCGAGCGGAGTGGCAACCGATGAGGCCATGATCTGGGCGCTGGCTCCCGGCAAAGAGCCGGATACGGAGATAGTTGGAAAGTCAACCTGGGGCAAAGGCGAAACTGGCAGCACCAAAAACGCAATCGCGCCGGCGATGGCAATTGCGATGGTCAGCAATGTAGTTGCCACGGGCCGCCGGATGAATGGTTCTGACAGATTCATGGTTGCGCTTCCGGTTCCCCCACAGTGCGTGGCTTTTCGGATCCACGCCAACGGGAAAATCTTTGCCCCAGGGTGTCAAAGAAGATGTAAATCACCGGCGTGGTGTACAGGGTGAGGGCCTGGCTTAATAAAAGCCCGCCCACCATGGCGATTCCGAGTGGGCGCCTAATCTCCGAGCCGATGCCGGTTCCAAGTGCCAACGGAAGGCCGCCGAGCAGTGCGGCCATGGTAGTCATCATGATCGGCCGGAAGCGGAGCAGGCTGGCCTCATAGATCGCATCGGTCGAGTTCTTGCCGTGTTCGCGTTCTCCCTCAAGAGCGAAATCGACCATCATGATTCCGTTCTTCTTCACAATTCCGATCAGCAAGATAATGCCGATAATGGCAACCACGCTGAGGTCCTGGCCAAACAACATGAGCGCCAGCAGTGCACCAACGCCTGCGGAAGGCAGAGTCGAAAGAATGGTGATTGGGTGGATGAAACTTTCATACAGCACGCCCAGAACGATATACACAGTCACGAGCGCAGCCAGAATTAATAGAGCTTCATTTGACAGCGAGTTCTTGAACGAGGCCGCAGTACCCTGAAAGTCTGCCTGCAAACTCGGAGGCATGTGCATGTCCTGCTGCACTTTGTCGATGGCGCTGATAGCGCTGCCTAGCGAGGCGTTGGGCGCGAGGTTGAACGATACTGTGACCGCGGGGAACTGTCCTTGATGATTGATGGAGAGCGCTTCGCTGGCGCGCTGGAAGTGAGCGAACGCGCTCAGAGGGACGGCATTGCTCATCGCGGAAGTCACGGCTGTGTTCTGAGATGACCCAGTCGAATTGTTGACCGGGGACAGCGCATTCGTTGGTGGAGTGAGGACACCCGAGGACGGAGTGTAAGGCACTGAAGTCGTGATGGCATTTGATCCCGCAGAAGAAGATCCGGACGACGAAAAAGAGTTGGACGCTCCCGGTCCCGAGGTTCCAGACGAGGCATTGGCCTGGATGTACAAATTTTGCAGCACATTCGGATCCTGCTGGTACTGCGGCAGAGCTTCAAGGACCACGTGGTATTGATTGAGCTGCGTGTACATCGTATTGATCTGGCGCTGTCCCAAAGCGTCGTACAGAGTGTTATCGATGGTCGCAGGCGCAATGCCAAGGCGCGAAGCCGTGATACGGTCGATGATCAGCGATACTGCCAGTCCTCCGGTCTGCTGGTCGGTGGCGACATCTTCGAGCTGCGGCAGATTTTTCAGTTTCGCCACGAAGCGATTGGTCCAATCGTTGAGCTCATTCGCATCCGGATCTTCGAGTGTGTACTGATATTGGGTGCGGCTCACGCGGTCATCCACGGTGATGTTTTGCACCGGCTGCATGTACAGCGTGATTCCTTGCACGTTCTGAAGTTTTGACTGGAGCCGGCGGATCACATCGGACGCGCTGAGATTGCGCTCCGACAACGGTTTCAGGTTAATCGACATGCGCCCGCTGTTAAGCGTCGTGTTGGTGCCATCAGCCCCGATGAATGAAGAAAGGCTTTGCACTGCGGGATCTTGCAGGATGACCTTGGACAGCTCCTGCTGTTTCTCCGCCATGGCATTAAAGGAAATGGTTTCCGGAGCCTGCGAAATCCCCTGAATAACGCCCGTATCCTGCACCGGGAAAAATCCCTTGGGAATGACAATGTAAAGAAAGATGGTAAGCAGCAGGGTTCCGAGAGCTACCAAGAGGGTGATGGTTTGATACCGCAGCACGAACTTCAAGGTCCGGCCATAGAACGCAATCATTTTTTCGAACATGCGTTCCGAGGCTTGGTAGAAGCGTCCCTGCTGTTCCTTGGGTTCATGCCGCAGAATTCGCGCCGCCATCATCGGAGTCAGGGTCAGCGATACCACGGCTGAAATAACAATGGTGACTGCGAGGGTTACGGCAAATTCGCGAAACAGCCGGCCCACGACATCGCCCATGAATAGTAGCGGGATGAGCACGGCGATTAATGAAACAGTTAGCGAAACGATCGTGAAGCCAATCTGTTCTGCTCCCTTCAACGCCGCCTCCATCGGCGGATCGCCCTGCTCGATGTAGCGTGAAATGTTTTCGATCATCACGATGGCATCGTCAACCACGAACCCGGTCGCGATCGTAAGGGCCATCAGTGAAAGATTGTCCAGGCTATAGCCGAGCGCGTACATGGCGGCGAAGGTGCCCACCAGCGACAGCGGTACGGCCACGCTGGGAATGATGGTTGCGTACAAACTTCGCAGGAATAGAAAGATGACAAGCACCACCAGCCCGATCGTCAGCATCAGTTCAAACTCGACGTCAGAGACGGAGGCCTGGATCGCCGTGGTCAAGTCAGTCATCGTCGTGACCTGCACCGAGGCGGGAAGATTGGTTTCCAGTTGCGGCAACAGCGCCTTGATGCTTTTGACCACGCTGATGGTATTGGCGCCGGGCTGCCGCTGGATGTTGAGAATGACGGCGGGCGTTTGATTCATCCACGCCGCCTGCTTATTATTCTCGACGCCATCGACGACCTGAGCCACATCGGTCAGCATCACCGGCGCGCCGTTGCGATATGCGACCACCACGCTGCGATAATCGGCGCTGCTGACCAGTTGATCGTTGGCGTCGATCTGGAAGTCCTGACGCGGTCCGTCGAAGTTGCCCTTGGCGGCGTTCACGCTGGCCTGCACAAGAGCGGTGCGCACGTCCTCGAGATTGATTCCGTAGGATGAGAGCGCGACCGGGTTAGCCTGAATCCGGACCGCCGGTTTCTGGCCGCCGCTGATGCTTACCAGGCCAACTCCATTCAACTGCGAAAGCTTTGGCGCCAACCGAGTGTCCACCAGATCTTCCACCTGTGACAACGGAACAGAACTGGAAGTGATGGCGAGGGTAAGAACCGGCGCGTCCGCGGGATTGGTTTTGCTGTAGACCGGCGGCGAAGGCAGGTTAGAAGGCAAATAACTCTGCGAAGCATTGATTGCCGACTGGACTTCCTCTTCGGCCACATCGATGTTGAGGGTCAGGCTGAACTGCAGCACGATGACAGAAACGCCTCCCGAACTGGTGGAGGTCATCTGGCTGAGCCCCTGCAGTTCGCCGAACTGGCGCTCCAGCGGAGCGGTGACCGTGGTGGCCATCACAAGCGGGCTCGCGCCCGGATAAAAAGTAACGACTTGGATAGTTGGGTAATCGACCTGGGGCAGAGCTGAGACAGGCAATTGCGTAAAGGCAACGATGCCGACCAGCAGGATCGCCGCCATCAGCAGCGCGGTCGCAACCGGCCGCATGATGAATGGTCGGGACGGGCTCACGGGGATTGACTCCCGGTGGAAGCAGCGGGCTGGGGTTGCTTGGCAATCACAATCTTCGCGCCGTTTTGCAGCTTCTCAAAGCTGCTGGTAGCAACCATGTCTCCAGGATTTATTCCGGTCACGGCTATCTGCCCGGCGTCCGATACACCGACCTTGATGTTGCGGATCTGAGCTGTGTCACTCTGAATGACGTAGACAAATGATGTCTGACCGTTCTGCTGAATGGCAGCGCTCGGAATCAGCGTGACTCCCTGCAAGGTGTCCACCAGCAGCTTTGTATTTACGAATTGATTAGGAAACAGAGCGCCATCTTTATTGTCGAAGATTCCCCGCATTTTGACCGTGCCTGTCGTAGTATCGATCTGGTTGTCGAAAGTGAGCAGCTTTCCGGTTGCGAGTTTTGTTTGTTGCGCGCGATCGAGAGCCAGAACATCCAGCTTCTTTCCCTGCCGAGTCTGCGCTTGTACCTGAGGGAGATTGTCTTCGGCGACGGTGAAGATCACGGTGATCGGCTGAATCTGGGTGACCACAACCAGAGGCGTAGTCCCGTTCGCCTGAACGACATTGCCGGGATCCACCAGCCGTAGCCCGACTCGCCCTGGAATCGGTGCGGTTATATGACAGAATCCGACTTGGACACGGTCATACTTAACCGTGCCTTCGTCATTCTTAACCGTGCCTTGATCCTGCAGGACGATTTTTTCCTGATCGTCGAGGGTCTGCTTCGGGATGGCGTTTCGCGCCCAGGCATCGCGATAGCGCTGCAAATCCATCTTTGCCTGTGCGAGCACGTTGGTGTCACGCTCGAGCGCGCCTTCGGCCTGCATTAGTTGCGCTTCAAAGGGCCGAGCATCGATATCGATCAATGCCTCGCCTTTGCGAACCAGTTGACCTTCCTTGTAATAAACCTTGCTTACCAATCCGGTGACTTCGCTGGTGATCGAATCGGTATAAACCGGCGTGACCGTGCCGATGGCGGCGAGATATACCGGAATATTTCCTTTTTGCGCAACCGCGGCGGTTATCGTGACAGGTCCAGTTACGGCCCGACGCGATGACGGAGCGGCACTCTGGGTGTCATCGTGATGACGCAGTACCAGGTAGAAGATCACTGCAAAGGTCAGCAGCAGCGCGGCCCAGACGAACAGCCGCTGCCACCCGGACTTGTGCGGCGTAGTGGCAGGCGGCAACTGGTGCTGCGGATCGATAGACGAAGCAGGCTCTTTGGTTTCCATCCGATTTTCTTGCATTCAGTCGATGTAACCCAGCCCTCCGAGTCGGAGGTATGTGAAGGGCATGCCACCCCGTCTATTTACTTCTGTACTGTGAATTGAAACGTTTAACTTGGGCCACTCAGTTACTGCTGAGCGGTCGCATGCACTGACACACCTGTTTTGCAGGCATCTCCCGAAGCCCGATCCCATCAGATGCACTCCTTGAGCCTCTCGTCTACTGAAGCTCATAAATTGCTTCTCTTATGGAAAAACCGTTTGACACCCGACAGGGTAAAGAATGGGCAACAGAATGTAAATGTTCGTAAACGAAAGGAATCCGGCCTTAATCCGAAATGGGACTGCAACATGAATACCTGTCAGGTGCCTTCATGGCGAGAGTGACGGGTTCAGTCATGCGATGAAGTGTTAGTCCCGCCATCAGGAGGCAAAGTCCAAGGCTCGACTTTTCTTCTGCGCAGGGCTTCTTCATAGGCTTGCCGGGGGTCGCGTCCAGTGACCTCTTTGTACCATTTGGGATGGAAAGTCCAGGCCCAAGGTTCAGTCACGGAACCACGCGTCATCGACTGGAAGGTTCCAGGCTCGCCGATCGTGCTCAGGTAGATGTGGATGAAGATTCCACCCAGCATGATGATTGCCGAGATATCGTGCAGAACGTAGCTGATTGCCACCGGCCAGCGTCCGAAGGTTTGCGCACCCACCCATAGGATGATTCCGGTAATCAAGTAGACGACGCAGCCGATTACGATTTCCCAGAATTGCAGCTTCTGGCCTGCGTTGAAAAAGCCGGTGTCCGGTGGTTCGAGTTTTTCTTTGCCAGATGCAACGCTCTTGATGTTTCGCATCCAATTGGTATCGGCTTTCGTCCATGCCATGGGCTTCAGCCAGTTCAACATCTGGAGTCCAAAGAAGAAGACAAAGAACAGGCCGAACCAGGGATGCATCGCGCGCGCCAGCGGTCCGCCACCGAAGATAGGTGTGAACCAGCGGAACAGCCAGGGAAGATAGATTCCGAATCCCGAAAACAACGCCAGAAAGAAGAAGAGCGCAACCATCCAGTGCAGAAATCGCGTGTACACCGGGTGTCGAAATAATTCGCCGATATAAACTTCAGTTCTTCCCAGGCGCTCGAAGGCGCGGCGGGCTTTTTCGTCGAATCTCTCAACTGCGGTAGCCATCGGCGTCCTCCTTCTTCGGTGGCTCGGGCTGCGGCCGTCGCGGACCTACGGTTACGTAGTGCAGGCAAACTCCTAAAAGTCCGAACAGAGCGAACGTACCAAGCACAGGCTTGAACAGCCACTTCCACACTGTGTAGCTCCAGGGAATTACGGGGTTCTTCGGCAGCCCTCCGTAGCGTTCGGGATCGGTGGCGTCGTGCAGAACATAAATCACATGCGTTCCGCCAATCGACTGCGGATCGTAGACTCCGGCTTTTTCGAATCCGAAGTTTTCCCGCAGTTGTTTCGAGCGCTCTTCTGCGATGAACTTCATGTCATCTTTGCTGCCAAACTTCAAGCAGCCGGTCGGACAAGCCTTGATGCAAGCCGGCTCAAGACCTTGACCTACCCGGTCGGAGCAGAGCGTGCACTTGTAAACTTTCTTCGTCGCTGGATTAAACTTCGGAATGTTGTAGGGGCATCCGGAAACGCAAAACTCACAGCCGATACAATTTTCCTGCTGAAAATCGACGATGCCATTCGCGTATTGAACAATCGCTCCGTCAGCCGGGCAGGCACGCAGGCAACCGGGATCGGCGCAGTGCATACACTGGTCTTTGCGCATGAGCCACTGGATCGTGCCATCTCCATTCTGGTGCTCGTTGAACTTGATCAAATTCCAGAAATTCCAGCGGGTCTCTGGCATGGTCTGGTAGGTGTTGTCGAACGTCGTCGCGCCAAACGGCATGTCGTTCCACTCGACACACGCCACCTCGCAGGCCTTGCATCCGATGCAGGTTGTGGTGTCGACCAACTTGCAGACTTCGTAGTCGCGTTGTACATCGAAACCGGGCGCCGGTCCGGAGTGTCCCGAGATTTGCTTGATCTGTAGCGTTTTGCGGTCGCTCATATTCGTGCCACTCCGAGAATGTCGCCGAAACCACCCACCCACTTGTCATCCGGAGCGAAGCGAGGGATCTGCAGTTCTTGACCCGCGAAAGCAGCCTGCAGATTCCTCGTCGCTGTCGCTCCTCGGAATGACAAAATTATTCCCCTACACCTTCTTAATGTTCACCAGGAAGCCCTTGAACTCCGGAGTGTACGCGTTCGGGTCGATCACCGTCGGAGTCAACTGATTGGCTAGCGTCTTCGCGGTCTTGCCTTCGTCCTCGGCAATGCCGCGGAATCCCCAGTGAATCGGAATACCTATCTGAAACATTTCTTTGCCATCGATCTTCATGGGACGGATACGGCGCGTAACCATTGCCTTCGCGATGTAATGACTGCGAGCGCTGGTGACTACCACTTTCTCGCCGCCAAGGATGCCCATCTGCTCAGCCAGTTCGTGCGGAACTTCCACGAAGGGCTCAGGCACAAGCTGCACGTTCATCGGATTGTTCTTGGTCCAATAGTGATAGTGTTCCGTCAGACGGTAGGTCGTGCAGATTACGTTGAACCCCTGCTCGACCGTGCCGTACTTATCCATATCGGTCTTGTACTTTTTCACCACTGGATTGGTCGACTGATTCGGGTGCAACAGGTTCGCAATCGGACTCTCGATAGGTTCATAAAATTCGGGAAACGGCCCATCCGCCATCGCGCCGAGCGGAACGAATATTCGCCCCACGCCTTCAGGATTCATGATGAAGGGGCCCATGTGGTCTTTGGGCGGCGAGTCGGCTTTGAAATCCGGAACGTCATTGCCCATCCACGACTGCTTGCTTTCGTCCCACCAGACTTGGCGACGCGAGGGATCCCAAGGCTTTCCATTTATATCGCACGACGCGCGGTTATAAAGGACGCGCCGATTGGCCGGCCATGACCATGCCCAATTGGGATAAATGCCGAGGCCGGATGGATCTTCGGTTCCACGCCGCTGAATCATGCCCCCGGCTTCTGTCCAACATCCGGAGTAGATCCAATTGCCGCAAGAAGTTGTTCCATCGTCCTTGAGCCAGCCAAAGCCCGGAAGTTGCTGCCCGGCCTTAATTGTCTGATTTGTCTTTGGATCAGTAAGATCCACGAGCGCTTTGCCGTTGATCTCCTTCGCGACTTCCGCCAGTGACGGAGTGTACGGAGTGGTGTAGGCGAAGGTTGCGTTCAGGACTGGGTCGGGGAACTTGCCGCCTTCTTTCTGATAAAGCTCGCGCACCTTGAGAAAGATCGTGGCCACGATGTCCTGATCGAGTCGTGCCTCCGCGGGCGGCGGAAGCGCAATCTGCTTCCACTGCAACCAGCGCGCCGAGTTGGTAAACGATCCGTCTTTCTCTGCGAAGCCCGCGCCCGGCAGCCGGTATACGGTAGTATTGATCTTCTTTTGATCGTCGGCAGTAATCCCAGGTGCGCGCCAGAATTCGCTGGTCTCATCGGGATAGATTTCGCAAACCACCAGCCAGTCCGCTTTCTTCAAGGCGGCGATGTTTTTCTCTGAGTCAGGACCAATCATGACACCATTCATGCCAAAGGCGAAAATGCCCTTCACTTTGCCCTCGTACATGTCGTTCCAGATGTTCACCCAGGAATAGTTGCGATCAATCTTCGGCAGATAGTTAAACGCAAAGTCATTTTCTTTGGTCGCGGCTTGCCCATACATCGCTTTGAGGAAGGAGACCACGAACTTCGGAGTGTTCGACCAGTAATTCATCGAATCCCAGGGATCGGGTTTAGCCGGCGTAGGCGTGATTCGCTTCAGATAGGTCGCGAGGTCCGTGTCAGCGGGATTCGGCACTTTCAAATAGCCGGGCAGGTTGTCGAAGATTCCCGCCATATCGGTTGCGCCCTGAATGTTGGAGTGACCGCGCAGAGCGTTCACGCCGCCGCCGGCGCGTCCGATATTTCCGAGGACCAACTGCAGCATGGCTGCGGTGCGAATGATCTGCGTTCCGAAGCTGTGTTGCGTCCAACCGACCGCGTAGATAATCGTGGCCGCTTTCTTCATGTCTCCGTCTTTGCGGACGGAGGTGAACATGTCGGCAGCTTTGAGGAATTGATCTTTCGGAATGCCGGTAATGCGCTCGACCATCTCCGGCGTGTAACGCGAATATTGCTGTTTGAGAAGCTGGAAAACGCAGCGCGGATGCTGCAGCGAAAGGTCGTAGGCGGTCTTCGGCGGAAGCATTGCCGGCACCACGACGCCGCCACCGGCTTTGGCTCCCAGAGGGCCGGCTGCCTGGTATCCATGTCCTTCGTGGGTATCGTCTGCGTGCGCCGGTTTGCTTTGGGGCGGATGTTGCTCGGCGGGAGTCGGCATCACCGGCTTGCCTGTCAGGTCTCCGCCTTCCTCATAATTCCAGCTGGTTTTGTCGTAGACCTTTTTCTCGGGATCAAAGCCGGAGTACAAGCCATCGTCGGGCAGTTTGAATCCGTCTTTAATGATGAAGGACGCGTTGGTGTAATTGACGAGGTAGTCGCGCGCGATGCGGTTATTCGCGATGGCGTAGCTGATCACTCCGCCGAGGAAGGCGATATCGGCGCCCGCGCGAATCTGCAAATAAAGATCGGCGTTGGCTGCGGTGCGCGTCAGCCGCGGATCGACCACGATGGTTTTGGCATTGCGATGAATCTTGGCTTCAACCGCCCACTTGAAGCCGCAAGGATGGTTTTCAGCTGGATTTCCACCCATGATCAACATCATGTCGGTGTTCTTGATGTCGATCCAGCCATTGGTCATTGCGCCGCGTCCGAATGTGGGCCCCAAACTGGAGACCGTAGGGCCGTGTCAAACCCGAGCCTGGTTTTCCAGGTAGCAGACCCCCAGGCTGCGCATACTTTTGACGACGAGATAATTAAACTCGTTGGTATCGGTGCAGCCGCCGGTGAAGGCAATGCCTTCGCAGCGGTTCACGGTTTTGCCCGCTGCGTCTTTTTCCACGAACGTATCGTCGCGCGTCTTCTTTACTTTCTGCGCAATCTCGGCGTAAGCCTGCTCCCAAGATATGTCTTCCCAATCAGTCGCGCCCGGGCGCCGTACTTGGGGCTTGAGTAGGCGACGATCATTAAGGATGTCCTGTTCGAGCGATGAGCCTTTCGGGCACAGCGTCCCGCGATTGATGGGATGATCGGGGTCGCCCTCGACGTGCACCACTTGCGGGATCGCGTTCTTGGCCTTGTCTCCCAGCGTATAAATGATGACGCCGCAGCTCACGGAACAATAAGGACAGGTGCTGCGCGTTTCCGTCGCTCGCGAAATTTTTAGGCTTGAGGTCTGAGCATAGACGGGAGTCAGATCGAATCCGAGAGCGGATAGACCGACTCCTCCAGCGATTGTGCTTTTGATGAAAGTGCGGCGGGAAAGGTCCATCTTGCGGCCTCCGACGAAATTGGCGACGCTCAAAACAGCCAACCAGCAAAGTCAGCGACAACAAATCTAAGCGCGAGACGGAGGTTGCACGGTGCCCGGCCGGAAATAACACCCAAGCCTTCGCTTATTGCCAAAAAATATAAACCTGTGGGAAGGCGGAAGTCAATGCAACCAGCGGATTACAGCCAGATAGTCACTTTGTATCTTAATACCCATTGCTCCCAGTTCGTTGCTCGCAGCCGCGACTCGCATTGATAATCACTGGCATGAAATCTTCGTCCTGGCAGCGTCGCATCCAGCGAGCCCAACAGCTGGCAAACGAATATTCATTCGCTTGCGAGATACTCGGCTTTTACATAAATATCGCGCGCTTTCAGGAGACTCTCTACAGCCGATTAGAGGCTGAGTCAGAGAAAGCCATCGGCTCGACACTGTACCCTTCCGGCCCACCAGAGCTGAAGACGCTCATCGGCAGCTTTAGTCCATTCCTGGTCGTGGTCGAAAAGCATGCTCCCGCTCCTCTGGTCGCAATTGCTCGTGAACTTCGCGCATCGTCGCCGGAATCCTGGTCCCAGCTCCTTGATGCGAGTTGGAGTCCGACTGAATCGCCGGAAGCTCCCGAAAGACTGTTAGCGCAATGCTTGCTGCAGCCGTATGCGGAGTTACTACGCGTGCGCTCCGGGATGAAATCCGACGGTTACACTCACGCACTTTGTCCGTTTTGCGGCCGCAAAGCGGGTCTCGGAGTTTTGCGTCCACAGGGAGATGGCGCGAGTCGTTTCTTAATGTGCTCGTTCTGTCTGGCTGAATGGGAATTCCGCCGAATTCTTTGCCCGAACTGCGACGAGCAGGACAACAGCAAGCTTCCCGTCTATACAGCGAGCGACTTCGATTACATCCGTGTAGAGTGCTGCGACACCTGCAAGACGTACATTAAGAGCGTGGACTTAAGCAAGAACGGTCTGGCCGAACCAATGGTCGACGAGATCGCTGCCGCACCGCTCGACCTTTGGGCCCAGCAGCATGGATATTCGAAACTACAACTCAATCTGATGGGAATGTGAAGCAGGCTGATCTAACGCAGAAAACTGTCGAATACCCCGATTAGAATTCCAAGCTTCTGGAGCTTCATATAAATGCCTGACAAATCGAGCAGCCAAGCAGGTTTTATCCGCCGACATTCCCTCGGCGTGGCGTCTGTGTCCATTCTCATCGTCTGGATTGTCCTGTATTGCGTCTCGAATCCCAGCACGCATGTCGGATCGTTTTTTGGAAACGCGATCGCGGATTGGACGGGAGTCGTAGTCACCGTGCTGGCCACCAAATACATGTATGAGAAAGGGTCAGCAGAGAGCCGGCGCCCGAAAGACGCCGGATTGAGTCCACTTCGCAAGTTGTGGCGCGATCACTCTCTGACCATCTTCCTGGTGATCACAGGCCTTGGGTGGGTCATCCTTTATGCTCACATGAACTCCGAAGCCAAGTGGGGTCAGGTGGTAGGGAATATCGTTTCCGAGTGGACGCAGATATTCGGCCTGGTGCTGCTGACGAAACGGCTAATAGAACCTCATTCAAAGGAAAACGCGAAAGGAAACTGAAACAACAAACCCTCCCAGAACATCTGAGAGGGTTGAAGAATTCGGACTCGTTAGGTTGTCAGGCGCGGACGACGTTACCCGCCTGGAACCCCTTGGGGCCCTTCAGCAGATCAAACTCCACGGTTTCGCCCTCATTCAGCGTGCGGTAACCATTCTCCTGGATGGCGGAGAAATGAACGAAGACATCTTCCCCTGTGGACCGCTGGATAAAACCGTATCCTTTAGCCCCGTTAAACCACTTTACTGTACCCTTCTCTCTCACAATGAACTCCTTTCGCCTCTGCTGATTTTAGAATTCCACATTCTTCGCGAAGCGCGCGCGTGAGTTACCCCCTCAAAGCATGTGGACGACAGTTGTTGCCTCGCATCCGCCGAAATTCCGCTCCAATAAGAAAGACCCCGAAATTTCACGCCGCTGTTTGAGAAATGGCGAGAATCTCCGAAGCCTGTCGTGGTGGCGCGAGTTTCGACTGCGATATACAAAACATCAACCCAAGCTAATGAACGTCGTTGCCGCTGTTCAGGCAACGGCAGGAATAATATTCAGGAATTTTCTTTCTGGCAAGAGAAGAATTTAACAATGAAACGAAATAAGGCGGGATCACGAATATGACTCGCGGTTTTCCTTCGTAGCAAGAAACTCCCAGACTTGTAAGTCAAATCGGCTAACTTGTTTGTAACTATTTGATAATATTCGGGCATCCTGTGTCAAAGATGGTATTCATCGCCTGCCTGGAAGTTGCGTCCACGCGATTTCCTCAGCGTAAATCCAGCGTGAGTGTGACCGGTGGCACATCCTTTCATTTCTAGACTCTGTAGTATCGCTACATCCCGTCAAGCGGCTGGCCTCGATTCAGAAGCGAGGCTTGCTCATGTTGTCGTTATTTTGGAAATTGTTTGTCGTCGCGCTCGTCCTTGCGCTAATCGCTATGCCACTGCTGGCAGAGCAGCCCTCAAGGTTGCAGCCTGCAATCCCGCCGGGGTCCGCACATCCCCAGCATGCGCCTCCGTTGACCACCAGCGCGGGCTACATCTTTGCGGGTACGGTGAAGTCAATAGGTCGTCCTGCTCCCAAGAAAAAAAATGATGTCGCTACTGTGCAGATCAACTTTCATGTGGATCAGGGCATGCGCGGCGTTCGAACCGGGCAAGCACTGACCATTCGTGAGTGGGCTGGATTATGGTCATCCGGCGAACATTATCGTATAGGCGAACGGGTTCTGCTATTTCTCTATCCGCCCAGCAAGTTGGGACTGACCAGTCCGGTCCAGGGCTCGATGGGCCGCTTCAACATTGGCAGTGATGGCCGGGTGGGCGTCGACCCACGACGAACTGGTTGTTGTTCGCTGCATCCGGCGACGGGAAATCTCTCCGGAGGAATCACTCGCGTGAGCCCTATCGAGTTTGTGCATTTCTTGCGCGCGGCGGAGAAAGAGTAAGCGTATGTCGAGACATCGTTGTGGTCAACGCGCGCAAGAAGCAGCAGACTCAATCCGAAACCTCTCACGCAGATCGAAGATATTACGGGGCGCTGCCCTCCGAGATCTTGCCTGTATCGCGATTGCGATACTTTTCTTTCTCACGCAATACGCGGGAGCCGGCGGCCCTCGTTACGTTGCGGGCATCAGCTACTTCAACCAGGGAACGACAGGTATGCCGCTGACCTGGGTCCAGGGAACGGTCAACTACTACACTGATCAAGGCAGGCTGAGTGCGACAGTTTCCGGACCGCAAGGTGACGCGCTGGTAGCGGACGCATTCAGCCAGTGGACTACCATCTCAACCTCAGCGGTGACAGCCAATCACGCCGGACAGCTCGCGGAAGATGTCAGTGGCGCAAACGTGTATCGCAACAGCAATGGCACCATCACCATGCCTGGCGACATTATGCCGACGGCCACGGGAACGCCGGTAGGAATCGTGTACGACGTAGATGGAACTGTCACGGACGCCCTCCTGGGACAAGGCGCCGGTGATGCCTCGGAGTGCTTCGGCAATGCAGTTTTCGGCGGGCTCGATAATTTTGCACCTAGTGCGAACTTTCTCCACGCGCTCGTAGTGATAAACGGAAACTGTGTCGTGCAGTTGCCCGACCCGGATGTGGAGTATCGGCTGGTGCGCATGCTGGGCCAGGTGCTGGGCCTCGGCTGGTCGCAGACAAACCTTAACGTCCAGACCGACGTTCCACGACCAACTGCCGACGACTACGCCGGTTTCAGCATCATGCACGCAGTTGATCTCCCCAACTGCGTTCCCATCACGCTGTGCTATTCAAATGGTGGCAAGGTCAATCCATACATCCCCAAAATGGATGATCAGGCGGCGCTGTCACGTTTATATCCAGCGCCCACATTCTCCAGCACCACAGCTCGGATTCACGGCAACGTATATTTCGAGAACGGGAGCGGGCAACCTGGCCAAGGCATGCAAGGAGTAAATGTCGTAGCCCGATGGATTGATCCCAGCACCGGCTTGCCTTCGGGAGTTTATGCGGCATCCTCAGTATCCGGTTTCTTGTTTGCGGGAAATGTGGGAACCACAGTCACAGGATTCAACAACAGCGCCGGGCAGCCCTTCAATCAGTACGGTTCTAACGGTCCGTCGCTCGAAGGATTCTATGACTTGGCGGGATTACAGATTCCCAATGGCGGGTCCACTGCACAGTATCAAATTAGTGTTGAGCCAGTCGATCCTTTCTGGTCGGACACCGTAGGCCCTTACCAGCCCTGGCAAGTGCTGCCGTCAGGCTCAGCCCAGGCCGTTACTGTGAACGTGACTCTGGGAGGAGACGTTCCGCAGGACATTGTGATGCAGGAGAGTGCGGCGCAAAAGCCTGATTGGTTTGGACCAACAACCTATGATGCACCTGCGACGTTGCCGGTTTCTGGCGATTGGACTGCATCACTCGACCCCTACGGCGGTCTGGATTATTTCTGGTTCTCCGGCCAAGCAAACCGTACGCTTTCGGTACTGGTCACCGCGCTCGACGCGACAAGCGCGCCATCAGAAAACAAAGCGCAACCGGTAATCGGACTGTGGCAGTTATCCGATCCGGGTACTTTTCCAGCGCCAGCGAATACATCATCAGCCTTCAATTCCGCAATTTTTGGGATGACGGTTCTGAATGCCGAACTGCTGCAGGCAACCAGTTTCCGTGTGGGAATTGCCGACATCAGGGGCGATGGGCGTCCGGACTACGCGTATCACGCACGCTTGCTCTACGGCGACCACATCAGCCCAACGCGCGCTAGCGTGGCTGGCGGTACTGCTCTCGCCATCGCAGGTTACGGATTTCAATCGAATACGGCAGTCAGCATCGGAAGCCAGAACGCATCTGCGCTGGCAGTGTCTGCGAACCAAATGTTGGTGACGGCCCCTGCTCACGCAGACGGCGTGCAAGACACTGCCCTAATCGATCCGCCGACTTCAGCCAGTTCTATACTTAGCGGCGTCGTGACTTTTGGCGCTGGACGTAACGACGTTCTGCAACTTGTCGCGGGCGCGAATCCTTCGACGCCAGTTGGCGGACAGGCCCCAAATCCTATCCTTGTACAAGCTGTTGCGCCTGACGGAATCACTGCGGTAGCAGGAGCCACTGTGGTCTTCACCTCCGCTCCGGCGGTCACGTTTGCACCCGGCATCGGTGTGCCAGTGGGCTGTGCTGGCGCGACTTGTACCCTGCTCACTGATCAGTCAGGTCAAGCTTCTGCTTATATGACCGTGCTCACCTCAGCCGGAATGACGATTACTGCGCAGTTGGCGCCCGCCTCGTACACTAGCCCTCAGCAGGTGCAATCGACACTAGTGGGAAGGGAGTCGTCGCTTGACATTGCTCTGTCTCCGCAAAATGAGTCGGTGGCGCAAGGCGCGACGGTAAACGTTCAACTAACCGCACGCGTGCTCTCGAACGGAACGCCGCAGCCAGGTCAGGTAGTCAACTTCTCCCTATACCACGGGAGTGGCACGCTGAATCCTGCTTCCGGTACCACAAATACAAGCGGATACGCCAGCGCCAGCCTGGAGCTTTCCAACTTCTCGGCAGAGGTGGATGGAAACGCTTGCGTTGGATCAAGCAATAACCCTTGCGTGCAGTTCCATGTTTTCCCAGTGGCAACGTCGGTGCTGCGATTGCAGGCTGTGGCAGGTGATCTCCAACTAATTACTGTGGGACCACCGTTTCAACCAATCACGGTTCGGATCACGGACTCGTCAGTTCCTCCGAATTCGGTGCTCGGCGCCAGCGTACTTTTCCAGTCGCTGCTCGGACGCACAAACAACGATGCGCCAATTGTCTCGGGCGGAGATACCAAAATTACAATGACTTCGCTGCCCAATCCTGCTCGGGACATCGCAGACCGCTGTAATCTCCGACGTGAACGGCATGGCCAGCATTCAGCCATCCACAGGCGGTTTCGAAGGAGCCTTGGCTATTCTTGGCACAGTTACGGCAGGGTCAGGAACCATGCCATTTCAAATGCAATCATTATGGCCGCCAACCCAATGACAATGTAGGCGCGAAGTCATCGCCGGTGCGGAACCACGCGAAGCGGTAGCGACTTCACCTGCTGTCAGTTTGACTCGTCCGTAGTTCCGACAAATCTAGCTATTTCTTGGTCCACTGATCAACCCAGGCGTTCACCGTCTTGTACCAGAGTTGACTGTTCTGCGGTTTGAGCACCCAGTGTCCCTCGTCCGGGAAATACAACATCTCCGAGGGCACCTTGAGCCGCTGCAACGTGGTGAACAGTTGGAATCCCTCTGACACGTCGAGCCGGTAATCGAGTTGGCCATGAACGACGAGCGTGGGAGTTTTAAAATTCAGCGCTGATAAATGCGGCGACCATTTGCGATACAATTCGCGATTGTTATAAAGCGGCCCTTTGAATTCCCACTCAGCGAACCACAGTTCTTCGGTTGTGCCCCAGGCAGACTCCGTATTAAACGTCCCGTCATGCGAGACGATGCATTTAAACCGGTTCGAGTGCCCCAGGATCCAGTTGGCCATGTAGCCGCCGTAGCTCGCGCCTAGAGCACATTCGCGGTCCTTGTCGATGAACGGATAAGTATGCTCAGCATCGTCCAGCCCTTTCATCAAGTCGTCAAACGGAGCGGCGCCCCAATTTCCGTTGATCGCATCAATAAATTTTTGCCCGTAGCCTGTGGACCCGTGGAAATTAATCATCACCACGACATAACCGTTAGCCGCAAAAAGTTCGGGATTCCAACGATAGCTCCAGTCATCCCCCCATGCACCTTGCGGGCCGCCATGAATAAGAAACTTGACGGGATATTTCTTCTTAGCATCGAAGTCTGGCGGCTTAATCAGAAAGCCTTCCACTTTGTCGTTGCTCGCGCCGCTGAACCAAAAAGATTCGAGCGGGGACATCGCAACACGAGATAGAACTGCATGGTTAAGATCGGTGAGTTGGGCCTCACTTTTTTCTACGCTCGTGCTCTTGCACCCCTCCGGCTTGATCTTGCCAGTCGAATCGGTGCAGACTTCCTGGGTTTCGAAGACCGTTGCGCCACCACCCTCGGCCCCAGGTTGCGGTAGTGTTGCTCGAAAAATCTCGTCGGGAAACTTAACGGACATGCGGGTAAACACCAGAGTCTTACCGTCGTGCGTCACCGCCAGATCGTCGTTATGACCAGGAACAATCATCTTAATATTGTTTTTCGCCACCCGCAGAGTAGTATCGTTTCCGGCGTCACCGCCGATGACCGCTGTGTCCAGAGCGATCGAATACACGGGCGAATCGCCTTTCTCCTCGGCGACGAAATAAATCTTCGAGGAATCCGGATCCCACACATAAGTCCCCACCCAGCGATCGAAATTTTCCGTCATATTCCGAATGTGCCCGCTGCGGCGGTTATAAAGCATCAGACGAAAACGGTCGCTCTCGTACCCCGGCCGAACCTGCGCGCGATACGCAATGTACTTTCCATCCGGCGAGTAAAGTGGAGTCGAATCGCTCGCGGGATTGTCGGTGATTTTCTTCGTCGCTCCGCCGCTGACGGAAACAATGAACAAGTCATTGTTCGTGCTAAGAGCCCCGACTTCATCATGATTCGAGGTGTAACAGACTTCTTGCCCGTCAGGCGAGAAGGCATAGTCGTCCTGCCCGCCCAGACTGAACGGCGGAACATCGTGGTCCCCGGGAGTGAGGTCTATGGGCACTTTTCTTAAGTCCATGTCCCCCTCAGGTCGGCCTACAACGGTAGGAGGCCAGGCGGCCGTGACGAAGATGTGAGTGCGCATTCCACGCTTATACATATTCCAATGTCGATAGAGCAGCCGGTCGAAGATGATCGCCTTGACCTTTGATTCCTCTGCAGCTTTTACCTTCAGGGCATTGCAAGGGTATTCTTCGATGGGCGCACGGTCGCATTCTGGATAAACGTCAGAGGTGAAGACGAATGTTCTTGCCATCCGGCGACCAGAGTTCGCCGCCAGCTTCGGTTGGGATTGAAGTCAGCTTCCACACGCCAGTCACCGTGCCCTTCGCACCATCAAACTCAGCAACCCAAATCTGCGATCCGCCTTCCTTGCTTGAAACGAACGCAAACCGCTTCCCATCGGGCGCCCACCGCGGCCGATCGGCATCCTGATTAGAAACAATCTCGCGCGGTTCGCCGCCAGCCGTTGGCACAATCCACACGTGCGGGGTCTTTGTGTTCGCTTCGAGGCTCACATCAACTGCGCTGAACAATACCCATTTGCCATCGGGAGAAACGATAGGCTCGTTAATCCGCTTGAGCGACATCATGTCTTCAAAAGTGAAAGGATGCTTTGCCTCGGCCGAAGCGGGAAGAATTAAAGCGGGGACAATTGATAACACAACTACAGCTGAACAGATAAAACTGCGCATGACTTACCTCCGTGGGGAACGGGTTAGTTTAAATCATGCGAGCTTAGTCTTAGTGATGACGCAGTTTGTTCGGCTATTTTTACCTGTCCTAGTGGGTTTCCGCGCGCTCCACACAGTCCAGAATCTCTGACTCGCTGAGCGTATGGTCGGACGCCTTGGCGCGGCGGTAGATGCTCTCGACCACATTGTCAGAAGCCGGAATACCGCGCCGGTCCAGCCAGAACAGGACATTCGACTTCCCACTCATGGGGCCGATATCAATCACCTGCTCCAAGCCGAATACATGCGACGGCACTCCGGAATACACGGTATTTGCGAGTTCAACGTCGTTTTTCTTATAAGCCTTGATGACAGCCGCGGCATGCACTCCGGTAGTTGTGCGAAACGCATCTTCGCCGACCACCGGATAATTCGCTGGAATAGGCACGCCCGTAGCGCGCGATACCGCAAGGCAATATTCTTTCAGCTTGGTAACATCCTGATCCGCCCACGGTGGAATGCCCATGAGTTTGAGGTTCAACAGCATCTGATCCATCTGGGTGTTGCCAACCCGTTCGCCGATTCCGAGTGCTGTAGCGTGAACGCATTCCGCACCTGCGATCAGCGCCGCCATCGAGTTCGCAATAGCTAGTCCGCGGTCGCAATGTCCATGCCAATCCACGCGAATCTTTTCTCCCGATGGCTTTACCACTTCTTTGATGACAAACTGCACGAGAGCAAATGTCCCCATCGGCGTGGCGTGACCGGCGGTGTCACAAATAGCGATAGCCCGCGCACCACAACTAATGGCCGCGGAATAGAGCCGCTTCACCATTGCGGGATCACACCGCGTCGTATCCTCAGTGACATACATCACGTCCAGCCCAAGCGACACTGCGTATTTCACCGCGCTCTCTGTGGTCTGCAACAAAAAGTCGTCGCTCCAGTTTTCCGTAAAACGACGGATAGGGCTGGACCCAATAAATGTCGCGGCTTCGATCTTCAGTCCAGTGCGCTGCACAATTTCAGCGATCGGACAAATGTCGTTCTGGTGAGTTCGAGCCGCGCAGTTGGCGCGAATCTTCATTTTGTGGCCGACAATCTCGCGGGCCAAGGCCTCCACGTGCTCGACCGCGCGCGGCCCCGCTCCTGGCAAGCCGAGATCGAGTGAGTTAATGCCCAGAGTTTCCATCAAATGAAGGATCGCGATTTTTTCCTGGATCGAAGGATCGCGAACCGAAGGCGATTGCAAGCCGTCGCGGAGCGTTTCATCGTTGAGCAACACCCGGCCCACCGGCCGCAATGATGCGGGATGAGTCCGGTTCCAGTCGTAAATCAGTTCGGAAGATTTCATTTTGATGAAAGAATTCGCTCAGCCGAATGCCAATCCGTTTTTGTTTGTGTACCTTTGTATCTCTTACTTATTTTTCGGGGGAACGGTCAATCCAAAAATCGAAATCTGTCCGGACCCAGCCACGTTCAACCTACCCGAGTCCTCAGGGCTAGGCAAATAGAGCGTCTTGCAATGCTCACAGCGATACACTTCAGCATCACGGCCCCAAGCTTTCTCCGCATCGCCGCAAGCCTGCTCCAAGACGTCGGTCGAGTAGAACCAGCGCTTGAGGTGTCCGCCGCAGAACTTGCCTTTTTCGTTCTTCTCATTGCAAGCCCGCTGTCCCGGCTTCTTGATTTTCACCTTGTGATTGGGGAGTTGCGCAGGAGTCTGCGTGCCAGACGTTACGGTCGTAGCCAAAAGGTTCACCCTCGTTCAAGCGGCTCAGGCCGCGGAGTTCAAACGACGCAGTTTCATTCTACTCGAAGCGTTTTGCCTCATGCTACATTCCGCGCTTAGTCGCCGCAGATCTGTGGTTCGCCGGCGTTCGCATGCTTGAGCGTGACGTGCAAGAGATAAAGGAAGGTAATATACTGTCGCCTGCTCGGAAGGGGCATCAATGAGAAAAACACTCCCTGTACTATTGTTGACGTTGCTGTTTGTGGCCGGCTCTGCCGCTCAAACCTTCAAAGTTTTTCACTCCTTCAATTTTGCCGACGGAAGCTCTCCCAACGGAGACCTGCTCCGCGACTCGGCAGGCAACTTTTACGGTACGACTCAATTCGGAGGCTCGTCCAACCGGGGAATCGTATTCGAACTGGATGCCAAGGGCAACGAAACGGTCCTGTACACGTTTACAGGAGGCAGCGACGGCGGAATTCCCATCGGTCGCGTAATGCGCGACAGCGCCGGCAATCTCTACGGGATCACATCGCTAGGCGGCGATCCCACTTGCGGTTGTGGAACAGTCTACAAACTGACTAAGAGCGGAACGCTGAAAGTATTGCATAGCTTCAAGGGCGGAAAAGACGGCGCTCAGAATGAAGCGCAGCCCGAGCTGGGTTTGGTTATGGTCAGCGGCGAGCTCTACGGCCCCGCCAGTTTTGGCGGCGTCTCGGGCTGCGATGGCAACCTCGGCTGCGGCGTGCTCTTCAAAGTCACCCAATCTGGCAAAGAGACTGTATTGCACCGATTCACTGGTCAGGCCGAGGGAGCGTTCCCGCAGGATTTAATCGGCGACCAGGCTGGCAACATTTATGGCGCCACCGGTGGCAGTTACATGCAGGGCAACGCGGGGACTTTGTTTAAATTGGATACAACCGGCAAGCTTACGACGTTGTACACATTCCCCGGCGGCGCGGATGGCTACTCGCCGCGATGGCGCCTGCTCCGAAATGCGAATGGCGTGTTTTATGGCGTAACCCAGTTCGGAGGCAACACCACTAACTGTGCCGTGGCTTCCGCCGGGTGCGGCGTTGTGTTCGCGGTAGATGCCGCAGGCAAAGAGCGAGTCCTGCATACTTTCGGCAAAACCCGTGGGGGAGAAGAGCCATCCGGCGGACTTCTCGATGTGGCTGGTAACTTCTACGGCGCGACCTTCTACGGCGGAACCGTGAACTCAAATTGTAAGTTTGGATGCGGCGTCGTTTATATAGTCAGCGCCAGCGGCAAATATTCTGTGCTCTACCGCTTTACCGGAGGAACTGATGGAGCGCTACCGAGCGGAAGTTTGACTGGAGACGCCTCCGGCAATCTCTATGGTGCTACCATTGCCGGCGGCAACGGAAACGGCGTCATCTACGAGATTACGCCGTGATCCGCCCCAACCCGCGTGGTGAACATCCCGTTCGTAGACTGCACGGCCCCTTTCGCGGAGATATTGCATGCCTACCAGCGAAGAAATAATTCAGCGCGAAAAACAGTTTCTGCTGCAAACGTATAACCGCTATCCTCTGGTCATCGAGCGCGGCAAAGGCGTTTTTGTCTTTGATCTCGATGGGAAGAAATTTCTCGATTTCGTCGCCGGACTCGGGGTGAATGCTCTTGGCCATGCCCATCCGCGAATCGTGAAGGTCATACGCGAGCAGGCGGGGCGCGCCGTTCACCTGTCGAACCTCTATTACAACGAATATCAGGGACTCCTTGCCGAGAAACTCTGCAACCTTTCCGGCCTCAACCGTGTCTTCTTTTCAAACAGCGGCACCGAAGCGATTGAAGGCTCTATCAAGCTCGCGCGGCTTGCCGGACATCGGGTGGGAGGTTCGGCGAAAAGCCAACTTGTCGCGCTTGAGGGCTCGTACCACGGACGCAGCTTCGGATCTATGTCAGTGACCGGGCAGGACAAATATCGTAAAGGTTTCGAACCGCTCCTCCAGGATGTGAAGTTCGTTCCCCGCAACGACGCCGAAGCCCTCCGCGCCGCGGTCAATGAAAATACTTGCGCCATCGTGCTCGAACCAATTTTTGGCGAAGGCGGGATCCATGAGTGTTCGGCGGAATTTCTGAAAGAGTGCCGCACTCTTGCGGACCGTCATCGTGCCGCTTTGATATTCGACGAAATTCAATGCGGTCTTGGCCGCACGGGAAACATTTTCGCCTTCCAAATTTTCGGCGTCACTCCGGACATCGTTGCCATCGCCAAGCCCATCGCCGCAGGGATTCCGCTCGGAGCTTTTCTGGTGAAGGAAGAATTTGCCTCGGCGATTTCCATAGGGCAACATGGGACGACATTCGGAGGAGGTCCATTAGCGTGCCGCGTCGCACTCGAGTATCTCGCCATCGTTGAAGAAGAAAAATTACTGGAGAATGTCGTCAACGTTGGCGCGTATCTGCAGCAACAACTAAAAGCCCTGACCGATCGCTATTCAGTGGCTCGCGAAGTTCGAGGCCGCGGTCTTATTCAAGGCTTGCAGCTCGATATCCCTGCCCGCCCCATCGTCGAACAGGCTCTCGGCGAGGGCGTGCTGTTCAACAGCACTCAGGACACTGTTCTGCGATTTCTTCCCCCATTCTTGTTGCAGCATAAGCATGTGGACAGAGGCGTACGTGTGCTCAAGAAGCTGTTGAAAAAGTTGTGAGCCAATCCACGTAGCCCGGACGCCTCGTCCGGGCGGCCGAACAAAGCTCGGCAGGAACCGCGAAAGGGCACGGCTTCACAGACTGCGGAAAGCATCCCCGGGGCTCAAGCGCTTTCAAGAATCGTAGTGGAGTCTCGTTGGTTAAGATCATCCATGACCTTATGGGCGGAAGCATCGTTCCTTGGCGCCCGCCTTGGGCTTTCTCTCCATATACAATAGATGAACCAAAACAGAAATCTTGAACGGGACCAATTTGAAAAAGGGAAAGCCTTCGCCGAAGCGCGCCGATTCGCCTATAGATCTATTGCCGCCCGCTTCCAACCTGCGGCGCGCCAAAATTATCTGCACCGTCGGCCCGGCCTGCAACTCCGAAGCCATGCTGCGCGATCTCATGCGCCTCGGTATGGACGTTGCCCGGTTGAACTTCTCCCACGGGACGCACGAGGAGCATGCTCGCATTATCGAGCGGTTGCGCCGCGCTGCGGAGGCGGAAAATCGCACGATTTGCATCCTGCAGGACCTGCAAGGTCCCAAGATCCGCACTGGCCGCTTGAAGGACGGAACGCCGATCACGCTGCGTTCTGGTTCTAACGTGACGATCACCCCGCGCGACGTCGAAGGGACTCCCAGTCTGATCTCGACTACTTTTCAGGGATTGGCTCGTGAGGTCAAGCCGGGCGCCCGTATTCTCCTCTGCGATGGATTGATTGAGTTGCGGGTCATTCGTGTGCGCGGCGCGGATGTTGAATGCGAAGTCATCAATGGGGGTCAACTGGGCCAGCATCAGGGCATAAACCTTCCTGGAATTGCGCTGTCTATCCCTGCTCTCACTGATAAGGATCGGGCTGACCTGGAGTTCGGGATCAAGCACGGCGTCGATGCCCTCGCGATTTCGTTCGTGCGCTCGGCCGCCGATGTGCGCGAGGTCAAAGAAATCATTGCCAGCCATGGCGCTGAGCTGCCGGTGATCGCCAAGCTGGAAAAACCTCAGGCTCTGGAACGGCTGGAAGAGATTTTCGAGGCAGCTGACGGGATAATGGTTGCGCGTGGCGATCTTGGCGTCGAAATGCCGCCGGAGAAAGTTCCGGTCATTCAGAAACATGTCATCCGCAGATCAGCCGAATGGCGGAAGCCGGTGATTACCGCGACGCAGATGCTGGAGTCGATGATCGAAAACCCGCGTCCCACTCGAGCCGAAGCCAGCGACGTCGCTAACGCAATTTTCGACGGCACCGATGCGGTTATGCTTTCTGGGGAGACTGCCAACGGCCTATATCCCCGCGAAGCGGTCTCGATGATGAGTCGGATCGTGGTTGAGGCGGAGAGCAATTCCCGCGATTTCACTCAACAGCGACGGCGGCGCGAAAATCATTCGATTACAGTCGCGGAAGCCATCTGTGAATCCGTTTCGCATGCCGCCGAGGATCTGCGCATGGGAGCCATTGCTGTGTTCACCGAGACCGGGAACACGGCGCGTATGATCTCGAAGTATCGTCCAAAAGCTGCTATTTATGCCTTCAGCCAGCTGTTGCCGGTATGCAACCGGATGAATCTCTTATGGGGCGTGCACCCAGTGCGGACAGCACAAGCCCGCAGCGCGGAAAATATGGTTACCACCGCACAGCGGGAGCTGCTGCGCAACGGCTCCGTCAAGGTTGGCGATGTGCTGGCCGTGGTGGCGGGTACGCAGATGGCGTCCGGTTCAACCAATCTCATGCGGCTTCACATTGTCACCAAAGAAAAATCGTAGCCCTTACCATCGATTAGGCAAAATCCGATCGTGCAAAATCTATTGCTGAGTCTTCCCGGGCTTTGTTTCGTCTATAGCAATAGTGCTCCACTGCGTAGGAGAGCCTTCGCTCATGCGAAGATAGAATCCGCACGCCTGGACACTCGGAACGCATGAGCACTTTAACTATTAACCGGGTCTTTAAAGCATTTCAATATCGCGATTTTCGGCTGATGTGGTTTGGCGCCTGCATGTCGAGCATCGGCACCTGGATGCAGATTGTGGCGCAAGGCTGGCTGATCTATCGCTTGAGCCATTCGGCTTTTTTGCTGGCGTTGGATCAGTTTCTCGGCGGCATTCCTATCTTTTTATTCTCACTGATCGGCGGCGTGGTAGCAGACCGGGCCGAGCGAAGGAAAATTCTGCTTGGCTCCCAGTATGTGCAGATGGCGTGCGCAACCATACTCACCGTGCTCATCGTGGCAGGCCGAATCCATGTTTGGCATATGCTTTTTCTGTCTTTCGTGACTGGCCTGGCGCAGGCATTTGGCGGCCCGGCGTATTCAGCGCTGATTCCTAGCTTGGTTGATAGAGAGGACATGCCCAACGCCATTGCGTTGAATTCGATCCAGTTCAACACAGCGGTAACCGTCGGACCGGCGCTGGCGGGACAAGCCTTGGCGAAATTGGGCGAGCAGTGGTGCTTCGGTCTGAATGCGCTGTCCTTTCTTGCGCCGATCATTTCGCTTTCCATCATCAGCGCCCGCTATCTTCCGGAGAAAACTAACGACTCGATCTTTGGCAGCCTGAAGCAAGGCATCAAGTTCGTGCGCAAGCAGGGATCGATGGAGGCGCTGATCGTGCTCGCGTTTTGCATGACCGCCTTGAGCATGCCTATGCGCACTTACATTCCCGTATTCGTTAAAGACATTTTCCATCGCGGTCCGGAAACGTTTGGCAATCTGCTTTCAGCAATGGGAATCGGTTCGATATGCGGCTCGCTGACTGTGGCAGGTATGGGCAACATACCGAATAAAGGCCGCGTGGCGCTAATTACGCTGATCAGCCTGGGCGCGGGAATCGCGGGCTTTGCTATTTCAAGATCGCTGCCGCTGAGCTACGCCATGCTGATCATCGTCGGCGCCTCAATGATGATGGTATTTGCCACGGTGACGTCGCTGGTGCAGTTAATTGCGACCAATGAAATGCGGGGACGCGTGATGAGCGTTTACAACTGCGCTTTCCGCGGCGGGATGCCGATGGGGAATTTGCTTTCGGGATGGCTGGTTCCCATATTTACCGCGCCGGTAGTGCTGGGAGTGAACGGATTGCTTCTAATTCTGATGGCGTTGTACTTCCTGCTGCTGCAACGCCGCGTGGCCGCGCTTTAAATTTCTGGAAATCGATGAAGCAGTTATATCGGGTCCCAAATAATGTCTTCGCATTCCCCGGTAACCTTTTCGCAGCGGAGAGGTGCCGGGTCATTGGCCGTCGCCTGGCGCGGCTCTCCTGTGGCGTGAAGGCTGCCATCGTAGTCTGCGAAATAGCTTCGCAGGCAATTCTGTCCGTAACTCTTGCACAGCACCGAGATGGCAAACCGGTTCGGGTCGCCGGCTTTGGACGGCAAATAGAGCATTTCGAAATCTCTGGTTTCCAACCTGGTTCCACCATCTTCGATAGTCGGCATCTCATGGCCCAGGCTGCCGATGGACTCAGCTTGGAGCGTGGCGGGCGCGACCCCATTCGTCTTATCTTTCATGTACTGCTCAATATTTCTTTTCAGGGCTCCGATCTGCGAATAAGCAAAGTCGCCCTCCATTACCATTACCTTGGGAGTGACATTCTCCATGTCCCATGGATAGTCGACAAACACGAGTCCACGGCTGTCGATGAGTAAAGGATCGCGGTTTTGAATTCCTTTTTTGCCAGGCATGGCAGTCAGCTGAAAGTCGGTTACCCGCCCGCTTGCCGCATCCTTTTGCGGGGCGTAGTCGAGCGTGAACTCTGGAACCGCGTCGGTGGCGAATTTTGTTTCGCAATCCCAATTCGCCGGACGCGGATTAAGCAATGCCGGATAACCCGCCTCGGGATGAAGCACGTGGTTTCGAAGCAGGCAGGCGGTTAGGGAGACGATCGTCTGCCGCGCAAGCATGGCCGGCTTGTACAACTCCATGTTGGCCTGCGCTTTGTTCTGCTCCGCCTGCATCTGGCCTCGGTTCGCGATCGGAGTCAGAGAATGAAAACCAAAATACAAATAGAATGCGGTTGCGCCAACGGCCGCGCCGAAAGAGTTCCACTGAATCTTTCCGATCCTGAACGCTGACCAGACGATCCACAGACTGATTACGAAGAAGACGACTACGACCAATCCAGCCGCCATCAATCCGCGGTCTGGCGGGCCATTCCACGCGGACATCCCCACAAATAGAAACATCGCCATGAGGGCGTAGGGTGAAATCAGCAGAAAGCCGCCGAAGAAGCCACATGCAACACCTGCCCCCATAGCAATAGACTTTTGTTCTCGCCTCGCGATAAGGACCCAGGAGATTATGTAGGGAGCCAAAAAGAAACCGACACCAAGCAGCCAAATCCAGGCAGGTGCAGAAGCCCGTGCGTTTGAGGAGCGATCATGCTGTACTGCGGCTGAGCTAGCGATAAAGAAGAAAAACACACAAGTTGCGAGAAAAGCGGCAATCAGTCCGGTTCGGAGCTCGACGGTTCGCGAAGCCAGCGTACGGGCGTTGGGCGCCGCTGCGGTCGGATTGCTAGGACTCGTCATTGTGGATAGTGATGCCTCCGAGGAGGTATCGGAGCCACAAAGCTAAAGCCTGAAGCCTGCCGTACTCCTACCCGCCCTGCTTCAGTTCCAGTAGCACTTGGCGCGCAATTTCTTTCAGGGTCTCGAAGACGCCGTTGCCTTGAAATGCGATGGCTTCCATTACAGGCTCGTCTTTGCGGCGCAGTTCTTTCGACAGAGCATCTACGGACAAAATATTTGGCAGGTCTCGTTTGTTGAGTTGCAGCACGTAGGGGATTTTTTTGAAGTCGTAGCCATGTTCTTTGAGGTTGTCCATGAGATTGTCGAGGGCCTCGACGTTGGCGTCCATCCGCTCCTGCTGCGAGTCGGCGACAAAGACAATGCCATCCACTCCGCGCAGAATCAGCTTGCGGCTGGCATCGTAGAATACTTGCCCCGGAACGGTGTACAGGTGAATGCGGGTCTTGAAGCCGCGCACTGAGCCGAGATCCAGCGGGAGGAAATCAAAGAACAAAGTTCGATCCGTCTCGGTGGCGAGCGAGATCATCTTTCCCTTCTGCTGTTCGGCAGTTTTCTGAAAAATGTACTGGAGGTTGGTCGTTTTGCCGCCAAGCCCGGCGCCATAGTAGACGATCTTGCAATTAATCTCGCGGGCTGCAAAGTTGATGAAACTCAAAGACTTTCCTCAAGACATGCGGCAGGCGCTCAAAACCCCGAGCTTCCACCACTTGTAAGTTTTGGCTTGGTACTGCTGGTTTTATACCACAGCCGAGGGCATCCTCGGCAGGTTACCCTGGTTACTACAGGACCTCCGGGCTCAACAACCTGCTAACGGCTCACTGGCAACGGATAATAGCCCGCCTTCGCATAAACCAGCACGCAGGGACGCAGATCTGAGCTCTTGCAGCCTGGACGACCGACTCTGACTTCGATTTCCCGGTAAGAGCTGCTGGGAGTGGCGGCGGTGGCGTAGCCCAGCGTGTACTGGTTCCGAGCGTCGCCAATCACGCGCTGATACGCGCTTTCAATGGCGTTCTTGGAATACTCGCTGAGAATCTCGCCTCCGGTTGCATTCGCGTATCTGGGCAAAATGTCGCTGTATCCCTGCCCGGGAATGTGCAGTCTTTCCAGTTGCTTGTAGCCCGGAATCGCCGAGCCGCCGGTGGCGATGCCATACACCATGACCCCATTGGAAAGCAGGACTTTCAGTACGTCGCCATAGCTCGCATTGCTGCGGAGTTCGCGGCCGTCGCTGATGACGAATATGATTTTCCGGCGGCTCTTCTCGCGCTTGCCCAGGTCCAAGGCGGCCATCAAAATCGCGTCATTGAGGACATGAGATCCCTTCGCAGGTGAAATCGGTGCCGGGATACTGCGATCGTATGGAATGTCGTTGATAGTCGGGCCTTGTGGGCCCAAAGGTCCGTCGACAACGGGCACGCCATTATTCTCGCCGTGGTTGTTTCTGATTTGATTTAACGCCGCATCCAATCTTTTACCAACCGAACCGAAATCGGCCGCTCTACCCACCGTGGTGCTGAAGGTGTAAATGGCGACTTCATCGAACTGGCTGAAGGCACCTTCCAGCGCGGGCAGCGTCTGATTCACTTTCTGCACGTTTATGTCGGGCATGCCGAGGTCGAAAATTACCGCTGCTGAGATGGCCAGCGGATCGCTGGTAAAGAAATTCAGGACCATCTTCTTGCCGTCATCGAGCACGGAGAAATCTTTGGGCAGTAATCCATTGACGAGGTGTCCGGCGTCGTCGGTTACCCTTACCGGCACGATTACCTGGTTTACGTTTCTACTAATTTTGAACAATTCATCCTGTGAACTGCTGCTTGTGCTGGGCGGGACGCTGCCTTCGGGAACCGTTTTAACCTCAAGCGGATGCGGGGGCGGCGTGGGATTGATTGCTTCCTCAGCAGAAGATGGAGCCGGCTTCGAGTACGAAGGCGGAGCCTCATTTCCTGAAGGCGGCTGCTCGACCGCGGGTGCTTCGGGTGCAGGCGGTCCCTGCGATTCTACCGGCGGATTCGTGGGAAACGGCTGCGGAGGACGGCTGGCGGAGGGTGCATCGGGAATGTCCTTCTTTTGACCGCTCTGCTGTTGCGCCGCGGCAACTGCTAAGGCCAGGAAAAACACTACGATCGCTATGCCGACTTCCGTCCGCTTCCCGCCTGTGATGCGAAACAATCGGAACCCTCCCCGCCTCATGGCAAATCCCTCTCAACTCCGATGCTGACCGCACCCATTTGGTGCATCTAACGCTTAAGGACTAGACTAACAAAAATAGTGAGAGAATACTTTCATGCCCAAAGCCTGTACACCTTCAGTGTTGCGCGCCCTGGCGCTTCTACTATTGTTTGCTGGGTTTTCAACCGCTGGCGCCCAGCAATCGACCCCTGCGCCCGATAACCGGACTGACCAGAACCGTCAAGATCAGGATCAGGACCAGTCGGCCGCCACCCTGAAGGTCAACGTAAACGTTGTGCAGCTTTTCTTCAACGTTAAGGACAAACGGGGCGCATTGATACCCAACCTAACCAAGAACGATTTTCAAATCTTCGAAGACGGCAAGCCACAGACGATTAAGTATTTTGCCGCCGAGTCGAATCTCCCGCTTACCCTTGGCATTTTAATTGACTCCAGTGGCAGCCAGGCTCGCGTACTCGACATGGAGAAACAAGTAGGGGGCGATTTTCTCAGTCAAATTTTGCGCGATAAGGATTTGGCTTTCGTCATCGACTTCGATGTCAACGTTGAATTATTGCAGGACTTCACCAGTTCGGTGCGCTTGCTGAAAACAGCTCTTAATAGCGCCCGCATTAACACCGCAGGGGGAAGCGGCACGGGCATACCAGGGTTAGGCGGAGGAACGATTCCGACACAAGGAGCTCCGCGGGGGACGTTGCTTTACGACGCTGTATATCTCGCCTCGCATGACGAATTAGCCCAGCAAGTCGGACGCAAGGCGATGATCTTGCTTACCGACGGCCAGGACGAAGGCAGCCAGCTTAGGATCAAAGATGCGATCGAAGCGGCGCAGAAATCGGACAGCATCGTTTATGTATTGCTCTGTGCGGATCGTGGCTTCTACGGAGGTTTTGGCGGCTACTCTGGCGAAGGCGAAATGAAAAAGCTGACGCAGGAAACTGGAGGTCGCGTCATCGAAGTGGGAAATAAATACGAAAAGCTGAAAGAAGGCTTCGATCAGATTGCCAACGAGTTGCGCAGCCAGTACAACATTGGTTACAACCCAAGCAATGCCGCGTTAGACGGCACCTTCCGCAAAATCGAAATCCGCGCCAACAGTAAAGACTATAAAATCCAGTCCCGCGCCGGATACTACGCCGTCCCCAAGCGCGACTAACCGCGACCGATTACCTGTCATCCTGAGCGGAGTTGCTGTCGCGAAGCGACGGCAACGCAGTCGAAGGACCTTGAGTGAGCCAGTACCAGCATTGCCGCTGCAAGGAGTTTTCCCAACTAACCTAGAGCAGCATCGCGAGAATGCCTTTCTGTTTTTCTCGTGGGCCCGACTTCGGCGGGGCCCTTCGACTCCGTGGCTGCTGTGCTTCGCCCAGTAGCCGCTGCGCTCAGGATGACCCCGTCTTGATCTCCCGATCCCTTAGCCGGATCACGAATTTCAGTCCTGACCAAATCTCATTCACCGCACAGACTTTCACATCCACTAAGCCCGCATCCAAACCAATTCTTCGAACTTCGTTCTCAGTCAAGTCGGTGGCCATGCCAGAAGCTTTTTTCGGCCAACTCACCCAAAGCATCCCGGCAGGGGCCAGTTGTTTTGCGAAGCGTGGAAAGTGTTTTTTCAGCTCTGCCGACGTCTTTACGAAAATCATGGCGAAATCAAGCGGCCCGTCCGTCGCGAGATTACAACTCACCAGCAAAGTCTTCAGTTCAGACTTCACGTCCGCGGGCAAATCAAACATGGCGAGTCGAAATTGTTCTTTGATGCCGAGTTTTTTCGGCAGAGGAGTGCCGGAATATCCCGCCATATGATGACCTACGGCGAAGGAGCGTAGTAACCGTGGCGGCTGCGTACGCGCAAGCCTTTTTGCAGGGCGACGATCTCTACGCTGCGGTAGCGGCCGTCGGAGACGAAGTCGGCAGGTTTATACGCGATCGCGTATTGGCTGCGCAATTCTTCCTGAATGGCGGCAAACGCATTCGCCACTTCGGTGATCTGGAAAGGAACGTAGGCGCGACCGCCGGTCGCGTCGGCGATGCGTTCCAATACTTTATCTCCGTGATGACCTGCGCCGCTCAGGTTGGTACTGATGGTGTACACGATTACTTCGGCGCGTTGCGCCATCTCGATGGCTTCTTCGCGCGTCACATGGCTCTGATTATCTTCGCCGTCAGTAAGCAGAATAATTGCCCGGCGCACCGGACCTGTGTGCTGCGCCTTCAGCAATTTATCGCGGCAGGCAAAATACAGCGCGTCGTACATCGCGGTACCGCCGCCGGGCCTCAGTGAACGGACTCCGATGGAAAGCAATTCGGTGTTGTCGGTAAAATCCTGCGTGACTTCGGGCGTAACGTCGAAACCCACCACAAAACCTTCGTCATACTGTCGACGTATGGTCTGATTGAGGAATTCAACCGCCGCCTGCTGCTCGAATTTAAACCGGTCACGCACGGAATTGCTGGCGTCGACTAGCAGGCCTACTTCGAGAGGCAGATTGGCCTCGGCGCGAAAACTGCGAATTTCCGCTGGAGGCTTCTTGTCGTCGACCACCTTGAAATTGTCTTTCTTCAAATCCCTCACGTAATGGCCGTGCTTGTCGGTAACCGTGAAAACTACGTTCACCTCGTTTACCGTGTGGCGAATGGTGGCGAGAGAATCGTCCTCCGATTGGTTCGAAGCCGCGGGCGAAGTTGTCCCGGTTTGTGATGGCTGATTCTGTGCGGCATTATTTGAAACCTGCGTAGCGTCAGACTTGGAAGCCGGGGGCGGAGTCTGAGTCTGCTGCGAAGCCGTAGCAGTTTGTTGCACGGGCGGAGGCGCTGCTTTCTGCGCGTGGCTCTGCTGCTGCGAGGCGGAAGGCGCTGAAGGCAACTCAGTCGCATCCTGTGCCAGCAGGGCAAAGCTGCCTATAAATAGAAATAAAACGCCCGTATGAAACTTCATGACTTTTCCCAATTATAGTCGCAATCCCATGGAGGCAGGGCGTCTCGCCGCTTTCAGCGAGACGCCCTGCCTCCACTAGGGTCGAGTGCGATTCTTATTTGTCCCCAATCTTACCCCGAATAACAACCACTGACGCCGCCGGCAAATCGTACCAGGCATCTTTCCCGCCGGTTTGCGCAGAGTGCACGAGCGGGCCGTCCGGGTCTGCTCGTCCTTTGGTGATCGCGATAACAGGTTGCTCGCCCGAGTGCTCCGAGTGCGCCAAAAACTGCGTCTCCGCCGGATGCCACTGATATTGGTTTTTCCCGAAAGTTGAGATCTCAACCGGACCCGAAAAGAAATTCGGGCCCTGCGCAGTCGAATCGTTAAACCAGATTCGCACGCGATGAGCATTCTGCTGATCGCGATTCACCGCCATAACCGACCACTGCCCATCCGGACGTTTCACCGCATACGCCGTCACCAAAGCATGACCAGCGCCATCGTCGATGTCACTCTTAGATGGAAACATTAGATGCTCTCCCGAGCCGGGCTGCACCCATTCCAGATTGATGAGCTGTGAGACGAAGAACTGCGCCAGAGGCTGCTGAATCTGATAGTTGATATTGACAGTAAACATGCCAAAGGTTCCCGGAGAATCGTTGCATCCATGTTCCATCTGCAACGGCAAATAGTGAAAGTAATAAACTCCGTTTCCGCCGGCATTGAGAAACGAACCGATATAATCCGCCAGCCAGATTCCCGAGAACATATCCATATATGTTTCGCTGGCGGCGGGAGAGAGATTCGATTCGGTGATGAACAGGGGAAGATTCGCCGGCACTCCATCTTCCCGCCAGATCTGCATGATGTGGTTCACCAGATCAGGCTCGTCATAAAGAACGCCCCATGGTGTCTTGCAACCGTCGTAAGGATAATGCTCGAAAGAAAAAAACGAGAGCTCATTCACCCGGCCGTGTTGCTTCAGATAATCTAGAAAACGCGCGACCCAGGATACCCTGCCATTGGTATCAGGCCACGATTCAATATCCTTATTGACCCCCTGGAATGATGGTCCGCCTAGTTTCAACGTGGGGTCCACGCGATGCAGAACCGCGGCCCACTGGACATAGAGTGCGGCATAATCCTCCGGCACCATGAATTGCCCATCCGCCTCCTCGCCCATCTCGACGTATGAAATTGGGTAGTTGCGATTCTTTAGGTAAGCAATCTCAGCGGCGGCATTGTCTGGAGTGTCATAAAGCAAAGCCACCGGAATCATCGCCGGCAATCCGCGGGTCACTCCACTTGTGTAAAAAAGATCAAAGCCAACCTGTGCCTGCTTCGTTGACAGCAAATCAGAAGGCTCATGCCACGGATCGACCGACGAGCAGTACGTCGCAGTCTGCTCCTGGTCTGGAGTATGGCGCAGAATGTCATGGAACGATCCATCCGGGGTCGTAGTCCCTAAATAAAGTTCGCCAATGGCGTAACCCACACAGTTTCTCGGATCGCCAATTTTCGGATCAGCCGGTTGGTGGGCATCGCACGTGTTCGACGATTCGGTCATCAATATCCGAACGAAACGAATCGGCCCGGGATTATCAGACAACCGAATCGTCTCTGTTCCCCCTTTTCCCGAAGTGACGGCGCCATGCGGAAATGTCTCCCACACGCCTTTGGTTTGAGCCTTGATGGGATCATCTCCGGTCCAATACTGCACCTCGTAGCGTGTTGCATACGGATTCACCCATGCGATGCGAATGCTGTCGACCATTTGATTTTGCGTGAGGTCAAGAATCACCCACTGCGGATGCAGCGAATCGCTCTCTCCGGTGAAGTGTTGCGTCAGGTACGGATTGCTCTTCCAGTAGGTGTTAGGATCGCCGTCCGTAACCCGCGAAAATCCAGCGTTCCCGGTTCCGTCGTTTCGTGTGGTGCCGCGATGCGGAAGCGAATACCCATAGGAGTACCGAATCATTTCCGCCGGCGTACTCGAACCTGTGAAGTAACCCTTTCCACGAGGATCGCTCCACATCCCTTGCGGGTTCCAGTGCCACGCCTCCATCGCCAGTTCAGTATTCTGGCGATAAGTCACGGGCTGCCATCCCGAAGCAAAGACCTGCTGCAGAGTAGGCTGAAGCAAATCATTGTCGATCGCCGCAACTGGGATGCGATCGACCCCGGCGCCCAACGTCTGATTGGGTACGAAATGATTGGTGGAGTGCGCCGGTGTTACATCCACTTGAATATTCTGTGCCGCACATGTGGCTAATATCGATAAACATTCCATTAGCAATAGAACCGCGGCCATCCGATTCTTCAAAGTCGCTCCTCGGGAAATGCGTCGCGTAAATATAAAAAGCAGGATGCCAGTATGCCACACCTCGCTTTGAAATCATGGTAGTGGACCATTTTGAAACTGGTCCACTACGAAAATCATTTGTGGCTGGATTAGTGACATATACCAGCGTACATTTGACAACGCACCGCCCGAGCTTGGCATCTTAGCTTGCTAAGTTGTTTGCTCGGTTGCAGGAGGATTTATGAAGTGGCTTCGTATTCTGTCAGCTTTCCTGCCACTTCTTTGTGCAGGTATTCTTACCTCCTGCGGAACGTCGAGCCAAAGCGCGTCGTCTAGCAACCCCACCCCGAGCGTATCGTCCAGCCAGATTCTGTACACCATTAACGACGGCAGCGTCTCGACCTACAACGTAGATGTCAACGCGTTAACCTTCACTCCTGTCGAGCAACCCGTAAACCTCATTCCGAATGGTTCGCTGGTTCAGTTCGTTCCCGCACCTCATGACGATTTTCTGTACGTGCTGTGGGCCGATGCTGCAAGTCAGCAGCATCTATCAGTGTTCGCAACCGACAGTTCGGGTGTTCCACAGACGCCCGCGGTGCAGACCGTGGATGCTCCTTCGCTTTATCAATTCAATATTCATCGCAGCGCGCACTTCGCATACATGATGCAGGTCGATAATTCTGGCGCAGAATATGTCTCGACACTGCGTATGTTCCAAATTAACTCAAGTAACGGTAAGCTCCATGAATATCCGCAGGCTCAGGGCACCTATGGTCCCTACAATGTCTGGCCGGCGGCCCTCTATGGATTCAGTGCCGATGGAAGCAAGATTTATCTCAGCCAGCAAAACTCGCAGGGTACGTTCTATGACCAGCGTCCACTGAACACGGGGAATGGCACGGTTGGTCCTGGTGTCGTGCTTTACCAGTTTGGAAATGCGGCCGGGACAAGTTCTGACGCGCTGGTGATCGGCACCCAGGTGATGATCGATGAACACATCGCTCCTGCGATGGGGGGGTACCTCGACATTTTTCCGCTTATTCCCAGACCGCGACATCATTTATTTCGCTGTACTGCCGCTATGCTCGCGGCTTGCGCGACTGCCACGAATGTTCAACCCAGCCCGGTCGGCAAATATCTTTTCTTGACCGACCCATCAACCCAGCAGATTCATGTCGCGCGGATTCGCCTTACCGCCATGAACGTGCAAGATACGGGAAACTTCGTTCCAATGACAGCACAAACTCCTGGGTTCGCCTTCAGTCCCGACGGCACACTGGTGTACGCACTTCTCGCTAGCGATTCAAGCCTGCACGTGTACTCATTCGATTCCTCGTCCGGGCAACTTGTTGGTGGAAGTGCCCCGCTCCCGATGGGCAACAGTTCCGGCTTCTGTCCCGCGTCACACCCGTAACCTCTTCCGTTCGTTGTTCGAACAGCGCACACTGCTGCGTTTCGTAAAAAAATCGAGGGCATCCGGGTGTGCCCATTGATATAGTCACAAGAAAAATGCCGGCGAATTCCAACAATGTTTCTCTGGCACTGTGGCGCCGGGACTTTCGCCTGACCCTACATCTCGCTCTGCCGTTGATATTCGCAGAGGTGGGATGGATGAGCATGGGCATTGTCGACACGATCATGGTAGGACGCCTGCCTAATAGCGCAGTCGCCATTGGCGCGACCGGCTTGGGACAAAGTCTCTACCATGGCGTGGCCATTTTCACCGGCGGCCTGCTGCTTGGAATGGACACCTTCGTCGCCCACGCATACGGCCGTGAAGATTTAGATGACGCCCGGCATTCCCTGGTGAACGGATTGTTCCTCGCCTTCGCGCTTACGCCAATCCTGATGCTTGCCGTGTCGTTCTGGCCGGCTCTGATGCAGCGTTTTGGAATCAGCCCGGAACTTGTGGAGCCGATGCGCCCTTACCTGCGGGCGCTCAACTGGGGTTCGCTGCCTCTGCTCGCCTACTTTGCGCTCCGGCGATATCTGCAAGCGGTAAACGTGGCCCATCCTATTATGTTTGCATTGATCTCGGCCAACGTCGTCAATGCTTTCGGAAATTGGGTTCTCATTTATGGGCATCTTGGATTTCGTGCCATGGGCATTGCTGGCTCAGGCTGGTCCACGTGCTGGGCTCGCATCTACATGGCTGGCTGCCTCGCAATCACTCTGTTCTGGGTTGAATCAAAACGGTTGCGACCTGGGTGGGCGGGCACAATCAGACTCGATGTCAGCAGAATGGCAGAATTGCTCAAACTCGGAGCCCCAGCCGCAAGCCAGATCCTTTTCGAAATCGGAGCGTTCTCCGCCGCGACCGCATTGTGCGCCAAACTCGGCCCCATTCCTTTGGCCGGACATCAGATCGCATTGAACTGCGCCGCCCTGACGTTCATGGTGCCGCTCGGGATCAGCTCTGCCGCAGCGGTGCGGGTGGGGCAAGAGCTAGGCAGACGCGACCCTGATGCCGCCCGGCGCGCGGGATGGTCGGCCATTATTATCGGAGTTGGATTCATGGCCTGCTCTGGCGCAGTATTCGTGTCGATTCCGAAAATGATTGCGCGTCTGTTTACTCCCGATCCAGCGGTCATCCGCGTAGGCGCACAACTGTTGCTGGTAGCAGCAGCGTTCCAATTGTTCGATGGCCTCCAGACCGTCGCCACCGGAGCCTTGCGCGGCGCGGCCGATACGCGAACTCCCATGCTCGCCAATTTCGTCGCTTATTGGTTGATGGGTCTCCCGCTAGGCTACGTCCTATGTTTCAGGCTGGGATGGGGGGCGCTCGGTATTTGGATCGGTCTGTGCGGCGGACTCATGATCATCGGATCGGCCCTGCTCGTCGCATGGCACAGAAGACTGCAGTCGTGATCACGGTCATTCCGGAGGCCGGCATTTTTCACAAGCGGGGCGAGGAATCTCGTGCGCAGTATTCTAAGATTTATTAGCGAATGGCACCCGCTTGTCAGCGGCCCAACGCCTGCGTATCATGCAACCGTGATGACAACTAACAATGTGGTTTTACACACCGGCCTACGCCAAAGAGCAGAACTCATGTCGGCACCCGACATGGACCGCTCAATAGTTCGCCTGGCTTACCAGATCGTCGAAGAAAATGGTACGGATGGTTTAGGGCTGATCGGGGTCCGGCGTCGCGGCGTGCCGCTGGCCGAGCGGCTGAGCAAGTCGATCTCACATATCGAAGATACCCGCGTTCCGGTCGGCGCATTGGATATCACCTTTTATCGCGACGACCTCTCTACCGTCGGACCGAAGCCGGTAGTGAACGAATCGGAAATAGGATTTTCCATTCAAGACAAGAATATCGTGCTGGTGGATGATGTTCTTTTCACCGGGCGCACCATTCGCGCCGCGCTGGACGCCCTTTTCTCGCAAGGACGTCCGCGCCGGGTTCAGCTTTGCGTGCTGATTGACCGCGGCCACCGCGAGTTGCCGATTGAGGCCGCATTCGTCGGCCGCACCGTGCAAACCACCATGAACGAAGTGATCGAAGTGAAGCTGAAAGAAATCGATAACACCGAAAAAGTTCTTCTGATGGAGAAATGATCTTACGTGAAGACAGCCGCTACGGCTGTCCGTGCCGGCCGACAGACTGTCCAAAATCACAATCGTCATCCCGAGCGAAGCGAGGGATCTGGGTTCTTTTCGCGGCCGACGAAAACCCAGATTCCTCGTCGCTTCGCTCCTCGGAATGACAAAGTATACGGTTATGTGTCTCTCTGCTACGCGAAGGTCAGTTGGCGCTCATGCATCCCACGATGAAGTCATTATTGAACCCAGGTCGTTCGAATCGAAAACCATAGCGCAAAAATCAGTCGCGGTTTAGAATCACCGCTGTTTCTTTCCCCAACTTCTAATGAACCTGTCGAGCAAAGAAGTTTCTAGCAAGCACAACCAGCGTCTACTCGGAGCGGCGCGCAAAGCCATGAAACGCGCCTACGCCCCATACTCTCAGTTCCGCGTGGGCGCTGCGTTGCTGACGTCGAAGGGCGAAGTTTTCACCGGCTGCAATGTGGAGAACGCATCCTATGGCTTGTCAAACTGCGCTGAACGTACCGCGATCTTCGCGGCGATAGCCAAGTCAGGCCCGGGACTGAGCATTCGCGCCATCGCTGTAGTGAATGACCAGGGAGTTCCGTGTTCCCCCTGCGGAGCTTGTCGCCAGGTGATTTACGAATTCGGCCCTGAGGCAACGGTCTTTTTTCAAAGCTCGAAAGGATGGAAGGAAAGCCACATCACCGAACTCTTGCCAGAAGGGTTCCGTCTCAAGTGAGCCCGCTGCCCGAAAGCCAGACGTTTCGCGCCGTCGACGTCATTCGCAAAAAACGGGACGGTCAGGAGTTGTCGTCATCCGAAATTGAACAGTTGGTCCGAGCCTACACTAACGGCGAAATTCCCGACTACCAGGTTTCTGCCTGGCTTATGGCTGTAATCCTGCGTGGGCTCACGCGAGCCGAAACGTCCGTACTGACCGATGCCATGCTGCATTCTGGTGAGGTGCTCGATCTCTCGGAGTTGTCCGCAAAAAAAGTAGATAAGCACTCCACCGGCGGGGTCGGCGACAAAACGTCGCTAGTATTAGCTCCGCTGGTCGCGGCCGGTGGTCTCATCGTTCCCATGATTAGTGGGCGCGGTCTCGGCCATACCGGGGGCACGCTCGACAAGCTGGAATCGATTCCCGGCTTCAACGTGAATCTTTCCGTGCCAGAGTTTCGCCGCGTTCTCAAAGCGTGCGGCTGCGCCATGATCGGCCAGACTTCTGAGATCGCCCCCGCCGACCGCAAACTGTATGCCTTGCGCGATGTCACCGCAACCGTGGAAAGTCCCTATCTCATTTGCGCGTCTATCATGAGCAAGAAACTAGCGGAAGGCATCGATGCTCTCGTGCTCGACGTCAAGACCGGCTCCGGCGCCTTTATGAAAAAAGAAGAAGACGCGGTTTTTCTGGCCGAACTAATGGTCGAAACTGGCGAGCGCATGGGCAAATCCGTGGTTGCGTTAATCACTAATATGGATCAGCCGCTCGGAACCCACGTGGGAAATTCGCTTGAAGTGATCGAGGTTCTCGAAATCCTGCTTGGACGTGGCCCAGACGATCTAAGAGAACTATGCGTCGAACTTGCTGGGTGGATGTTTCATCTGGGCGGAGCGGCCGCGACCGTGGCGCAAGGCAAACTGGAGGCTGAGCGACTCATCGCCTCGGGGAAGGCACTCGAGAAATTCCGCCAGATGGTCTCTCTGCAGGGAGGAGATGTCAGCGCACTCGATGATCCCGCCAGACTGCCTCGCGCAAAATATATGCGAGACGTAATCAGCCCAAGAAGCGGATTTATCGCTGCCATGAATTGCGAAGCGGTTGGCACCGCCTGCGTAGTTCTCGGCGGCGGACGCGAGAAGAAAGAAGATGCGGTCGACCCGGCGGTTGGAATCGTTCTGCATCGCAAAACCGGTGATCAAGTCGCCGCCGGGGAGCCGCTTTGCATCGTCCATTCCAATTCCGAAGCTCGTACCGCTCGGGCAGTGAACTTGCTGCTTGAGAGTTTTAAGATCACAGATGCTCCTGCGGTTGAAACGAATCCGCTTGTTCGTCGCGTAATTCAAGGGTCAAAAGCAAACAGAGTCGGAGGAAAATAGATGGGGCGATTCACCGGCATTCTTGGCCTGCTGACCATGTTGACGCTGGCATTTATTTTCTCTACTAACCGGCGCGCCATTCGTGTCAAAACAGTTGTCTGGGGATTGGGCTTGCAATTTGCTTTTGCGGTGTTCGTATTGCGCATCGACGTTGGCCGTCGTATTTTTCAGTACGCCGGAGATGCTGTGAACAAACTGCTCAGCTATGCCTTCGTAGGTTCTCAGTTTGTGTTTGGGGATCTGGGGAAGCAAGGTTCGCATCTCGGTTTCTATTTCGCCTTTCAAGTTCTGCCGACGGTTATTTTCATCGCGGCATTTTTTGCGGTGCTGTATCACTACGGAATCATGCAATTCATCATCAAGCAGGCGGCGCGCGTAATGACGCGTTTCATGGGAGCCAGCGGGGCCGAATCTCTTAATGTCGCCGCCAGCATTTTTATGGGCCAGACGGAAGCGCCGTTGACTATCCGGCCCTTTTTGCCCGACCTCACTCGCTCCGAACTAATGACCGTCATGACCAGCGGAATGGCGCATGTTTCCGGCGGAATCATGGCTGCGTATATCGCGTTTGGAATCGAGCCTAAGCATCTTTTGAGCGCCGTGATTATGACCGCGCCTGGAACCATTCTAGTTTCGAAGATGCTGGTGCCTGAGACTGAACAGCCCAAGACCGCCGGTCGCGTGATCATGAGCGAGGAGGAAGTGGAGACGGAAAAAAGAGAAAACGTGCTCGGAGCAGTTGCGCGCGGCACGACCGACGGCCTAAACCTGGCGCTGAACATCGCGGCTATGCTGATTTCCTTTCTCGCCCTCATCGCTTTAATGGACGGAATTCTTTATGGAATTCATACTGGACTTGCACATATCGGATTCCCATGGTTCCCCGCTAGCCTGGAAATTATCTCGGGTAAACTTTTCGCTCCCGTGGCCTGGGTAATCGGGGTTCCGTGGAAAGACTGCAGTCTGGTTGGCAACCTATTGGGCACGCGCATGATTCTCAATGAACTGGTCGCGTTCTCCATGTTGGGGCCGCAGAAAGCCGTTCTTGATCCCCGCTCGTTTACGATTGCGACGTTCGCTCTGTGCGGCTTCGCCAATTTGAGTTGCATCGGAATTCAGATTGGCGGTATCGGCGCGCTTGCCCCGAATAAAAAGGGAGAACTGGCGCGTCTTGGAGTGCGCGCGATGTTAGCCGGCACCATGGCAAATTTGATGTCGGCATCGATCGCGGGAATGCTCATCTAACTTTGTAGGACAGCACGAGCGAGGACGCTCGCGCCTACACAATCTGGGGAATGAGGAGCTACTAAAGTCAGAATGAAATACACAAACGTTGCGTGTTTTGTCAGGCGAATTGCCTGTCTTTTTTTTGTTTTATCGCTAATCTTCTCGGCAGCCGCCGAAGAAATTCCCTCCAACATTCTCCAAGCCATGCAGTGGCGCCTTATCGGCCCCCATCGCGGCGGCCGGATTACGTCTGTCTCCGGAGTACCAAGCGATCCGAGAGTGTATTACGTCGGAACCCCCGGCGGCGGTGTCTGGAAAACTGAGGACGCTGGACAAGTGTGGAAGCCCGTCTTCGATCAAGAACATGTCGCATCGATCGGCGCAGTCGTGGTCGCGCAGTCCGATCCCAGAATTATCTACGTCGGAACTGGCGAGCAGACCCAAGGCGACGGAATATATAAATCAACCGACGCGGGCGCGACCTGGACGAACATCGGCCTTCGTGAAACCCACGTCATCACCGGCATCGTGGTCGATCCAAGGAATCCTGACATAGTTCTCGTCGCCACAGCCGGAGATCACTGGTCAGGCACTGAGCGTGGAATTTACAAGACTGCCGACGGCGGCAAGAGCTGGCAAAAGGTGTTGTACAAAGACCCGGATACCGGTGCCCCTGATATTGAGGCCGACCCGACGAATCCCAGCATCGTCTACGCTTCGCTGTGGACACGGCCCGAGGATCCGTTCAGCGAGGACGAGCCAGAGAAAAAGAAAAAGCAAGACGCCGCGATTTACAAATCTACCGATGAAGGTTCAACCTGGAGTGCAGTCGAAGGCACAGGCCTGCCTACCGATGCTATGGGACGCATCGGTGTCGCCGTCGCGCCCGCCACCAATGGCATGCGGGTTTACGCCATCGTCACGCAGGGATTATTTCGCTCGGACGACGGCGGCGCGAATTGGCAACGCAGTACCACCGACCCTCGTATTCTGGGCAACGCGTATTTCAGCCGCGTGTTTGTCGATCCGAAGAATGCGGACTTCGTCTACGTTGCGCAAACTTCCATGTATCGCTCGACCGACGGTGGCCGAACTTTCGAAGCCTGGGCGGGCGCGCCTAGTGGAGATGACTTTCACGTTCTCTGGATCAATCCTGCCCACACAGAAGATATGATCCTCGGAGTCGATCAGGGCGCGATCATCAGCGTGGACAGCGGCAAAACGTGGAGCTCCTGGTACAACCAGCCGACCGGGCAGTTTTATCACGTAAGCACTGATCAGCATTTTCCTTACTACGTTTACGGAGCGCAGCAGGACAGCGGCACTGCCGCAGTCCCCAGCCGCAGCGACTATGGCGAGATTACGGATCGTGATTGGGCGCCGACCGGGGCGTTTGAGTTCTGCTACATCGTGCCCGATCCCGCGAATCCAAATTACGTATACGCCGGAGGATGGTATGGTTCGGTTCTTCGCTACGACAAAACCACTGGTCAGATCGTCCATCTTCTAATTCGCACATCGAAGTACCGCACGGCACAGATGGCGCCCATTGCATTCTCTCCTCAGGACCCGCACACGCTGTATGCCGCTACGCAGTACGTTCTGCGAAGCAATGACGGTGGATTCACTTGGCAGGAAGTTAGTCCCGACCTCACGTTAAAGCAGGAGCCTGAGCAGAAAAAACCTGATTTGCGGCGAAAAGTAATTTATACGATCGCGCTTTCGCCAGTTCAGTCCGGGGTAATCTGGGCGGGTACCGGAAACGGCCTCATTCACGTCACGAAGGATGGCAAGACTTGGCAGAATGTAACCATTCCAGGCTTGCATGAGCGAAGCGGCATCACCATGCTGGAAGCTTCGCATTACGATGCAGGGTCGGCGTATGCCGTGGTTAACGGCTACCAGCAACTGAATCCGCTCATTTACCGCACTCGCGACTATGGACACACCTGGCAGCTCATCACCGGCGGATTGCCCGGCTCTGGAAATGCCCGCGTGGTTCGGGAAGATCCAGCGCGCAAGGGATTGCTCTACGCTGGCACGTGGAACGGCGTTTACTTTTCGCTGGACGATGGTGATCACTGGCAAACCTTGCAACTGAATCTGCCTATCGCTTCAGTAACTGACCTCGACGTTCACGGCGATGACCTGGTTGCATCCACGTTTGGCCGCGCGTTGTGGATTCTCGATGACATCACTCCGCTGCGGCAGTTCAATTCGAAATGGCCGCAGTCGCAAGGTGATCTTCTTCTTCCGCGCAACGCAGTGCGTGCGCGCTGGGATATGTCGCAGGACACACCACTACCTCCGGAAACTCCTGCCGGAGACAACCCGCCCGACGGCGCAATCATCGACTATTTCCTGAAATCCGCGCCGACCAGCAACATCAAACTTTCCATCTACGATGCGGAAAACCATCTGGTGCGTGAGTTCACTGATGTTCCTCCATCATTCGACAAAGCCCCAGCCAACGCCCCGGAATATTGGTTCGCGCCACCGCTGGCGCTAACCAAGAATGCGGGACTCAATCGCTTTGTTTGGGATCTCCGCTATCCTCCGATGAAAGCTCTGCGCTACAGCTACTACGGCAACATTCTGGATTACATCGAATACACGCTCTCCGATCACGCCATTCCCGGCAAATTTCCACGCGACCTGCAGCCCGGTCCGTTCATCGTCCCCGGCACATATTCGCTGGTGCTGAGCGTTGACGGCAAGACATTCCGTCAGCCGTTGAGAGTGAGTCTGGATCCGAGAGTGCATGTGCCATCATCCGACCTCGTGCAGCAACTCGATACCGAGCAAAATATTGCAGCCCAGATGGCAGCCACTTATGACGGATACGAGCAGGTGCACGCTCTACAAGAGGCCATCGCCGACCGGCAAAAATCTCTGGGCGCCGACGCAACCGACCCCGGCGCAACCAAGAAAGACGCGGCCGATGCGCTGAAGGCATTGGCTGATGAGGTTGCAGAAGTTGGAGAAGGGAAACCCACGGATCTCGGGATTGGTCCATTGAACCGCGAACTGGCGCGATTCGCTTTCATGATCGAGAGCGGCGACGCTCGCCCTGCAACTCTTCTCGAAACCAGTGTCGAACAATCCTGTCAGAATGTGGGCAAACGCCTGGGGCAATGGCATGATCTTAACCAGCAGAAGATTGCGCCAGTGAACACAGTTTTGCAGAAGTACAACATGGCGGCATTGCCGATCGCCGCCAATATACCGGCTGCGTCCGGGTGTCAAAAATAATACGGATCCGCGATCTCGCTTGACCGCACTGACCTCGGTACAATCGAGAAATGGAGCGCTCCGGGATTGCAGGCAGAAAGTTATGCGGCCTTCGCCACCGCTATCAGCGCGCCCGCTTCGACTCGTTCGACTTGCGCTTTCAGCCACTGATTCGCTGCGTGCTTGCCCTCTGAGGCGCAGCTTCAAATAATTGTCAGTCAAAGCTTCCGTGGAAGTTCCATCGAACACATTCAAGGTGATGGCATCCACCGTCTTTCCCAAGAAGGTCCGCATGAAGGCCAGCTTTTTCTCGGCAGCCAGATCGCGCAAAATCCGATTTCGTTGGCGAGCAACTTGTACCGGAATTAGCTCTCGCATGGCCGCCGACGGGGTTCCAGGCCGCGACGAATAAGTGAATACATGCAAGTACGTGAAAGGCAGATCTTCGATTAGCCGCCGGGTCTCTTCGAAATCGGCATCGCTTTCCCCAGGAAATCCCACCATTACATCGGCGCCAATCGCCGCCTCCGGCATCGCGCTGTGAATTTTCTCGATCTTCTCGCGATAGTGCCAGGGACGATACTTGCGATGCATACCGCGCAGCACGCGATCACTGCCTGATTGCAGCGGTACATGAGCATGCTTGGCGATGCGTAAAGATGTAGCTATTGTGCGAATCAGTTCATCGCTCCAGTCCATCGGCTCGACTGAAGAGATGCGGAGTTTTTGCAAATCGGTTTGCCGCAGAATTTGTCGAACCATCTCCTCAAATCGCAGAGGTACGTCGAAATCGCGTCCCCATCGGCCGAGATTGATTCCCGAGATTACGACCTCGCGGAAGCCGGAGTTGACCAGCGCGTTTATCTGCTCCACGATTTGAAACAGCGGCAAAGACCGGCTCTTCCCGCGCACATAAGGGATCACACAGAATGAGCAGCGGTTGTCGCACCCGTCCTGCACCTTGAGATTGGGACGGGTGCGGTCGTTGTTCGAACCCGGCCCCGATGCATCAAACACCGGGGCAGCCAGCAATTCGGTGTGGGCGAAAATGTCCGATACGTAAATCTCGCCTTGCGCTTCAGACGCCAAACTCGACAGGGGAACAAAGCCGGGATTCGAGGCGTTGCTGGGCCGGTGCCGGCGCCCGGAAATACAAGCTCCGCCAACTGGGCTTTGTGAGAATTGCCAATTACACGATTAACCCCGGGAAGCGAAGCAACTTCCTCGGGTGCACGCTGAGCGTAGCATCCAGTAACCACGATCTGGCAGTCCGGATTCTCGCGACGGATCCGGCGGATGGCCGCCCGCGCATCCTGATCAGCCGCTGCAGTAACGGTGCAGGTGTTCAACACAACAATTTCTGATTGTGCTGGAGTGGACGCCCGCCTGAGGCCACGATCCTCGAACTGACGCTCGATAGCGGCGCCATCCGCCTGCGTAGCCCTGCAGCCGAAATTTTCAACGTAAAAATTCGCCACGGTTCCTTTCACTGAGCGCTTTGCTTTAACTCCAACGAACTCACAATTCAATATTAACGCGTCGCAGGTGCAATATTCATGGAGCCGACGCAAAGGGCGGCGTCTTATGGTCGCAGAAAAGGATTGACGGCGAAAGCGTGCGAGTGCCGTGACGGAAAGGAAGCACACTCCTGTCGCCGGCGCCCCCTGTTTAAAATCGTGGGCAGCGCCGGTGGCGCCACGCTTGAGCGCTACACTGGCACATTCATACTGGTTTGCGGCTGCCTTAGACCGACGTCGCACTACGCCGATACGGCCGGCCGCCTTTGCTGGAAGCAGTCCCGGCAAAGCACAGGTCGTCCCTGTGTGGGCCTGAACGGAACAGTGGTTTCCTTGCCGCACTGCGAACAGATGGCGCGGGTCTCGGTTCTCGACGAACCGCGCTGCCCGCCACCGCTTGCCCCAAAATTCGCTACCCGCTTCGTCTTGCAGGCCTTGCACCTCTTGGGCTCGTTCCTGAACTGCTTATCGTGGAAAAACATCTGTTCCCCGGAGGTAAAAACAAAGTCCGCCCCGCAGTCGATGCACTTCAACATCTTGTCTTGAAATTGCATTGAGGATGCTCCTTCAGCCCTCTCCCACCCCACTCACCGCCAGACGAGAAAATGGAACCTCTCCCTGGCGCACGAGTGCGCAGGATTCTTGCTTCATCCCCCTCAATTGAACTGCCCCTGGATTCGGCCCGCCACGCCCTGACTGGGCATGGATTACTGCTGTTGCCTAAAAACTGCGGAGATTCCGTGATTACGCATATCCCAAGACCTGGAAACGCGTTGCAGAAAAGGGAAGGGGCCGCCCACCACGGGAGAGCGGCCTGATTTCGATCAGTCTTGCTCTTTCCGAGCTTTTTTCCGGCTACGCTTGCGCGCCAAAGCTTCCTTCACGCGCTTTTTTTCGCCGGGTTTCAGATAAAAGGAGTGGCGTTTAACCTCCTTAATGATGTCCTCTTGCTGCACCTTGCGCTTGAAGCGGCGCAATGCATTTTCAAGGGACTCGCCTTCTTGCAATCTTACTTCTGCCAACGGAACTACACCCCCAAACTGGTCCAAGTGGACTGGATAGTTATTACAAGGTTCGGACCACAAGTCAAGGGCTATGTTAATATCGGACAGTCTGGCCCACCATTGAAATCAGCCTTTTGCGTGCTATTAGCCTTCTCGATGTAGTCCTGAAGTTGCTGTTTTTGCGGGTAGTTGGACGCTTGGATAATGGGATATCACGCTAGGCCAAGTCTTTTCGCCCCACGGGCCTCTCACCACAGAGAGAATCACTGGTAAACGTTCTGATGAAACCGAATGGCATCAATGGTTTTCGCACTTGCTTTCCTTGTGACTCTGTGTCTCTGTGGTGGATGATCGTCACCGGAAATTGTGATGGACGTCCCGCCTTGTGATGCAAGACGGGCGTCTCGCCCGTCCAGCCGGGTGAGGGCGCCCGGCCTCCATTACTCGCACATTAGAGGCCGCTAATTGTGGTTGGCAATCTCGCGCAGCGCGGCCGTGCTCCGAATTATCAGGGTCGAACCTTTCGACTGCACGATCTGATGCTTCTTCATGTCCGCAAACAGCCGGGTAACCGTCTCTCGCGAAGTCCCGATCATCTGCGCGATTTCCTCATGGGTGAGTCTCAGCTTTAACCGCGGCTCCGCTTTGGAGGATTCGCCGTTCTTGCAGGTCCATTCCAGCAGCAGATTCGCCCGCAAGAGGCTCGGCGCTTTGACCTGGTGCCGCGAGTAGCTATGCTGTCGTTCTCTAACTTCGGCAGTACCAGGCATCCGTTCTGTGACAAAGTGCGGAAAGCCGTGGAACTGCTGCATAAGGCCGACCCAACTTTGATCGTCGATGGCGAGGTTATGGCAGATGTTGCCGTGTCTCCGGAAAAACTGGAGCAGACATATCCTTTCAGTTCGCTGAAGGGTGGGGCCAACGTGCTGGTGTTCCCCGACCTCGCATCGGCCAACATTACCTACAAGCTGCTAACCACGGTCGGCGGCGCCGAGATCCTCGGCCCCATCCTTATGGGCATGGCTCGTCCGGTGCATTTGCTGGCGCGCGGCGCCGAAGTGGAGGAGATCATCAACGTGGTGGCCATCGCTGTGGTCGACGCGCGGGAAACTGAGCCAGCAGTGGCTGAAGAAATCACTAAAGCGGTCGCGCAGGCGGACTAGGTCTTTTTCAAATACGGCATCGACAAAAAACAGCTGTCATCCCATGAACACTTGTCATTCCGAGAACTATTGTCATAGACGGGATGACAACCATTAGTCGGGATGACAAGCACTGGGGAACCTCTGGGGTACAACTACTGATTTCGGCCATGCCTCCCACGGCCATTTTGCCGCGGGCACAGTATTCAAGTTGAATGTGGGTTTGCCACTGCGGTAAAAAGCACTTTGGTAACGACGGGAGGGAATTTGCTGTTTCCTGAACTTGGGTTGCCACTGAGTGATGTTGTCTACCGTCCGCCGCCTGGCGAACGTGCTACCCTATTTAGTTAACCGCCGTCTAATTCGACTTGGCTGCGCTCCGTCGCAGCACCGGAGCGCTTTTCGTGAGACCCACTTTCAAACTGCGGCGCGTTTTCGCATGCCTTACAATCTGTGTTTTCCTACTTCTCGCTGCACTAATTTCCTACGCGCAGGACGCCCCGACCCAAAACAATCATGGCATTGTTGTCGGAAACATGGATCCCTCGGTCAAGCCGGGTGACGATTTTTACTGGTATGCGACTGGGGGATGGGTTAAACGCACCGAGATTCCTCCTGATCGCGGAAGAATCAGTGTCTTCAGCACGCTGAACGATTTGAGCAATGAGCGTACCCAGGGCTTGATCGAGGAAGCAGTCAAGGCCAACGCGGCGGCTGGTTCGAACACTCGGAAAATTGCTGACCTCTACAGTTCTTACATGGATGAAGCCGGCATCGAAGCGAGAGGTCTTACTCCGCTTCGCCCTAATCTCGAAGCCGTTGCCGCCATCAAGGATAAGCACGAACTGGCGCGGGCTTTGGGCGAAACTCTTCGGGCGGATGTCGACGCACTCAACAATACAAACTTTCACACCGCGAATCTTTTCGGACTCTGGGTCGCGCCCGGTTTCAACGACTCTGATCACTACGCCGCTTATTTAATGCAAGGCGGAGTGGAAATGCCCGACCGCGAATATTACCTTTCGGATAACAATCGCATGCGCCAGCTGCGCACCCAGTATCAGGCGCACGTAGCAGCCATGCTCAAGCTCGCCGGATTAAACGACGCCGAAGCCCGCGCTCAAGGCGTGGTAGAACTGGAACACGCGATCGCGGAAAAGCACCTAAGCCTGGCAGAAAACGAAGACATTCAGAAAGCCAACAATTCCTGGACCCAGGCTGACTTTCCGGTCAAAGCTCCAGGGCTGGACTGGGCGGAATATTTTAGCGCCGCGGGTCTGAGCAACGAAACCACCTTCATCGTCTGGCAGCCCGGCGCATTCGTTGGAGAATCGGCTCTGGTCGCCTCTACTCCGCTCGATACCTGGAAAGACTGGCTGGCGTTCCACCTGATTGAGGCCTACGCGCCGGTTCTGCCGAAGGCGCTAGCCGACGAACATTTCGCGTTCTTTGGCAAGATTCTTTCGGGCACGCCAGAACAGCGCCCACGCTGGCAACGCGGCGTCGATCAAGTCAACACTTTGCTGGGTGACGCCATCGGCCAAGTCTACGCACAGCGCTACTTCTCACCCGAAGCCAAGGCTCAAGCGGACGCCATGGTTGCGAACATCATCGCCGCTTTCCGGAGGCGTATTGACGCTCTTCAGTGGATGAATCCTGCAACCAAGGCCGAAGCTCAGGCCAAACTCACCACGCTGTACGTGGGAATCGGCTACCCGGAGAAGTGGCACGATTACTCGGCGCTAGAAATAAGGGCGGCGGATATGTTCGGCAATCTGTGGCGGGGACGCTTATTTGACTATCACCATGACGTTGCTCGCCTTGGTCAGTCCGTCGATCGCAAAGAGTGGTCGATGCATCCGCAGACCGTCAATGCGGTTAACTTGCCGCTGCAAAATGCAATCAGCTTTCCCGCCGCAGTTCTGCAACCACCGTTCTTTGATCCAGAGGCCCCGGCAGCAGTGAACTATGGCGCGATCGGCTCAATCATGGGCCACGAAATCAGTCATACCTTCGACACCGAAGGCAGCGCGTTTGACTCTAAAGGTCGAGTACGCGATTGGTGGACGCCGTCCGACTTCGGTCATTTCAAAGCCGCCACCGTGAGGCTTGCCGCGCAATACGATTCGTATAAGCCTTTTCCCGACATCTCGGTGAATGGCAAGCAAACGCTGGGGGAAAATATCGCTGACAATGGCGGCGTCACTGCCTCGTACGATGCCTACCGGGCCTCGCTCGCGGGCAAGCCCGCTCCTGTCCAGGACGGATTCTCCGGCGATCAACAATTCTTCATTGCCTTCGGACAGAACTGGGCGTCCAAGTCGCGCGAAGACACACTTCGGCAGCAGGTCATGACTGACCCGCATGCGCCCGCCGAATTCCGTGCGGCCGAGGTCCGCAACGTCGACGCCTGGTATGCAGCGTTCAACGTTCAACCGGGAGAAAAGCTTTATCTCGCTCCACCAGACCGGGTGCAGATCTGGTAAGAAAATCCGCCATCGAGCAACTTCTCTCGAAGCATGGCGTGCGACGACGATCGCAACTGAGGCCGAACGAGTCGTGCGGTGTTGTCCGTGGGGACATCTACGCATGCGATGCGTATACCGCCTGACACACCGCACCAATAGCTCAGGGGTACTGAAGCGTTCAGAACTGAGTAACATCTCTTCACGCGTAAGGGATAGCTAGGACTCATTGACGCCAAGGCGCTCGGCCATTTCCTCGTAGAGGAAGCCTTTGCCGGGACGATACGGCTGTATCCATTCTCCGTCGATGACGAATTGCGGGATGGCGCGTTTGCCGGTGCGCTTAACTACTTCGTCGGCCGCTCCGGGCGTATTTTCAATATCGACTTCCTCGAAAGCGATGCTGTGCCGCTGCAAAAAGCGTTTAGCTTCGCGGCAGTCTGGACACCAAAAGCTGGTATAGACAGTTACTTTCATCGTGACATCTAGATGCTGGCATCAGGCCGAAGGTCGCAGCTGAGCGCGGCCTGCTCGGACGAGGTGCCCGGGCCTATGTCGGCATTGATTCTTATTGTGCGCGCAGGTTGGACGCGACAATCGAAGGTGGCTGCGATTTGGCTGTGCCCGACCGCATGCGTAGGCCAGGACGCCCTCGTCCGGGTGCCCGACAAAAGCTGGGCAGGATTCAAAGGTAGGCAGGTTGGGCCGCACGGGCGTGGACGCCCGCGCCTACACTGGAGCGACGCAAGCGTCGTGCTCTCGTCGCTCACACCCTCCGCAGTTCGTGCAGCGTGCGCTCGTTCACCACGTTACCCGTGTTCAGCGTAGAAGCGGGCTCAAAGAGCACGACCCAGCATTCCTGGTCCGCTACGGGGCGATGCTCGACTCCCCGCGGGACCACGATGAACTCGCCTTCCTCCAGCCAGACGTGATGGTCGCGAAACTCCATTCGGAAGCGGCCTTTGGCCACCAGGAACATTTCGTCTTCGTGCTCGTGATGATGCCAAACGAACTCTCCGGTAAATTTACCGAGCTTCACCATCTGGCCGTTTAACTCCGCCGCGATGTGTGGTTTCCAGGATTCCTTAATCTGCGCAAACTTCCGAGCGATGTTTACTTTCTCCATGTTGTTCCCTCGAATGATTTGCTGCCGCCGATTTCAGACAGACATGGATTATAGACGCACAGAACGGCGGATATTCCCTGCCCACACCGTCGATTTCCACCAATTCGCGGGGGCCTATTTTTTGGGAACCTGCCCGGGCCGTTGACCGTACATAACAGTGTGGATAGCATTTTGTATAGGCGGATAACGAACTTACGGAAGCCACGTCTAACCAACTAAAAACAGGCAAGGAGTAGTTATGGTTTTCGAAAAAGCAGCGTACTGGATGGCGGTGGGCGTGCTCGCCCTCGTCGTAAGCAACAATCTGGCAAGCCGTCACGGACTTAACCTGGGTTCGCTTCCGAACCGCTCGTTCGCTGCCGTCGAGCGAGTTGCAGGTGACGCTACCAGCCTTATGGGGACGGCGGAAGTCATGCTTGGTCAGGGCGGAACTCGCTTCGCCCATTCTCAGACCGCGCTGGCTTGCTTCCAGACTCGGCTGGCTTCCGTTCAGAGCAGGATCGCGCAACGTGAAGCCGTGCTGGCCCGGATTCAGGCGGGGCGAGCGAGGATGGTGGCAATGCAACAACTCCGCGGCACCGCACTCTGTTCGCGATAGAACGGAAATGTACGCCACCAGCATGCGATTACCATGTCGTAACGAGACATCCGGGCCTCGTTACTTTGCTATGTGTTTTCGCCGCATCGTCTATATCCAATTTCCTAGCTGATTCCATCCAACCCTCCCAAAGCACAGCAGCGGTCAGCAGTAATCCATCAGTTTCCGATAACAATTACTCAGCATTTCCTTGCGACAGGCGTTACAGCGTCTCCCCCATCGACGGTAAGCCGTGCAAACCCGGGAAAGCGACTGCGATGGATTACGAGCCTAAGGTTGAGCGCCACCGTTAAGCGCGCTCCCGCTGCTTCTGCGGTTCAGGTTACGGAGCCACTCGCGCCGGCCGGGTGGTTCGGACGATGGCGTTTATTTACTCTGGAGGGTGCCCCGTCCAAGCTGTAGATTTCGAAGCGGTGGTGAAATCCACTTGAGTAAGTGACACACAACAAAATAAGCTCTGCGCGTGGGAGGCGCGGCGAAGGCATTAGTGTGGAAGGTAAATCGGGCGCAGAAGGTTTCGCGGTCGGTGGATGTGGAGCAGTTAGTGGCCGATGGTCATGCGGCCCGGGCGATCTCGGAATTTGTAGGGCGGTTGGCCTTAAGCCGGTACTCCAGGCCACTGAGTCGACCGTAGAGGAGGGAGGGCGTCGGCCTTTCATCCGCAGCGCTGAGCAGCATGTAGGTTATGCCAACAGCGGAGGCATCGCCGATGTTCGCCATCATGGTGTCGTTTGAATACAGTGCCGCAGCCATATTCGTCGCACTGCTGGGACCCCAGTTAGAAGTGGTTCCGTAGAGATTGCCCTTCGCATCCCGGATTACAGGGGCTAAGGGGGCTCCGCCGTCAGTGGAAGGATCGAACAAATGCAGCGCATTCTCTTGCCCGGTACTGTCCAGTTTAAAGACCGTTCCGCAGCCGAAAGGCTGACATGCAGCATGCCGCCGTATTCCTTGTGCCGTAAAAGTTGCCGGCAGCGTTCGCGTACACCGCTTGCGTTCCCTTCGGGACTGGGAAGCTCCGGTGCCGGATGACAATTGCGTAGGGATTAAGACGCTTTCTTTCCGCTTACTTGGTTGCGGTTTGTGGGGCTGGCATTTCTTTTAGTTCTTTGCCCAGGAATGCGCGGGGGAAGAGCATGGCGTTAAATTCCGCTCCGACCAGGATTACGAGCGAGATCAGGTACATCCACACCAGCAGGGCGATTGCAGCTCCTAGCGAGCCGTAGATGATGCTGTAATCCGCGTAGTTTTGCAGATACCAGCCGAATAGCGATGTGGAGAGGAACCAGAGTACCGTCGCCAGCGTGGCCCCGGGCAAGACGCTATGCCACGGTTGGGTGCGAGGTACGGCGTGGTGGTAGATGAGCGCTATCACTGCGATGCTGGTTAGCGTGGCAATCAGCCAGCGGATCGCCGTCCACATCAGCAGGACGTACATCCCGAACTCCTGGTTTAAGTGGAACAAGATGTTGCGCTCGATGCGGCTGCCCGAGGCTACCAGGATGGTGGCAAACGTCAGCGGGACTCCGGCGAGAATGACCAGCGAGAATGCGACCATTCGTTCTTTGAACAGGCCCCAGATTTTTGGCAGCTCGTAGCAACGGCGGAAACCTTCCATCCAGGAAATCATGACGCCGGACGCGGTCCACAGAGTGAGCAGGGAAGCGCTGACCAGGACCCCGACCGAGCGCGGTTGAAGCGCCCTTCAAGTAAGAAAGAGCGTCAGGGCTTCCAGCCGGGAGGATCCGATCCAAGGCATAAGTGATCTCGCGCAGATAGGCTGCGGTCTTGCGGGAGTTGGCCAGCGCCGATCCCACGACCAGCAGCAAGGGAAAGAAAGTCAGAATGGAAGAGTAAGCAGACGCTTTCGCGATGGCGAACGCGTCATGTTCAAAGGCGCGCCAAAAAGCCAGCCGCAACAAATGTATAAAGCGGAGAATCAATGGCCCTAGAGTATTGCGGCGGGGCATGGTGTGCAACTGGGAAGTGCGGTCCAGTTCCCGATCGGGCAATCTTTGGGGGTTGGCGGCCATTCGTTTTCAGACGTAGCGTAAATAAAAACGCACTTGTCATCCCGAGCGAGAGCGAGGGATCGGTTCTGCCTGCACCATCAGTATGGCCGTCGCAGGCAAATACCCAGATCCCTCGCTTCGCTCGGGATGACAGTTCGAAATACTGTTCTCGCCGTTACTCGGCTGTGAGTTCCTCGGTCTCGCCTTCGTGCCGCATAAGCTCGAGCGCGCGCTCGGCTTCCTCGTACGCTTGCGAGACTTCTTCCTGCACCTTGGCGGCCGCTTCTTCCATTTCTGGCGAGAGGCGGACGTTGCGGTAGTATTCCATGCCGGTGCCGGCAGGAATGAGGCGTCCCACGATGACGTTCTCTTTCAATCCACGGAGGTGATCAACCTTGCCGTTGATCGACGCTTCGGTCAGGACACGGGTCGTCTCCTGGAACGAAGCTGCGGAGATGAACGAGTCAGTCGAGAGCGAAGCCTTTGTGATGCCCAGGAGCAGCGGCCGGCCGGTTGCCGGACGTCCACCCTGCGCGATCACGCGTTCGTTCTCTTCCGCGAAAGCGAACTTGTCGACCTGCTCTTCGAGCAGGAACTTGGTGTCGCCGGCGTCTTCCACCTTGCGCCAACGCATCATCTGACGAACGATGACTTCGATGTGCTTGTCGCTGATGTTGACGCCCTGCAGCCGGTAAACTTCCTGGATTTCGTTCACCAGGTAAGACTGCAGTTCCTTTTCTCCGAGCACGGCCAGGATGTCGTGCGGGTTGAGCGGGCCGTCCATGAGCGGTTCGCCTGCCTTGACGCGCTCGCCTTCCTGCACGTTGATGTGAACGCCGCGCGGAACCGAGTATTCCTTTTCGGTGCCGTTGTCGGCGATGACATACATCTTGCGCTGTCCCTTCGAGACTTCGCCGAACTTGACCGTGCCATCGATTTCGCTGATGACCGCAGTCTCGTGCGGCTTGCGGGCTTCGAACAACTCGACCACGCGTGGCAGACCACCGGTGATGTCTTTGGTTTTGGTAGTCTCGCGCGGGATCTTGGCCAGCACGTCGCCTGGGAAAGCCGTGTCGCCGTCCTGAACCATTAAGTGGGCGCGGGATGGCATTAGGTAACGCTTGCTGGTTTTGCCCTTGATCACGATTGCGGGTTGGCGCTTCTCGTCGGGCGAATCGGCAACGACGTGACGCGACAGTCCGGTGACTTCGTCCACTTCTTCGTGGAGCGTGACGCCTTCCTGCAGATCCTTGAACTGGATCGTGCCGCCGATTTCGGTCAGGACTGAGAAGGTGTACGGATCCCACTCGACCATTACTTTGCCGAGTTGAACCTGATCGCCTTCGTTGACTTTGACCTTGGCGCCGTAGACGACCGCGTAGCGCTCGCGCTCGCGGCCTTTGTCGTCGACCACCGCGATCGAGCCCTGACGATTCATGACTACCAGATCGCCGGACTTGGCTTTAACCGTTTGCATGCCCGACGAAGCGGACGGTTCCAGTTGTCTTGGCTTCCAAACGCGATTGTTCGGAGACTCGCGATGCCGTACCGCCGATGTGGAAGGTACGCATCGTGAGCTGCGTTCCAGGCTCGCCGATGGACTGGGCGGCGATAACTCCGGTAGCTTCGCCGAGTTCGACGAGGCGGCCAGAGGCCAGGTTGCGGCCATAGCACATCACGCAGACGCCGCGTTTGGATTCGCAGGTGAGCACGGAACGGATTTTCACCCGCTCGATGCCGGCGGCTTGAACTGTTCCGGCGAGCTCTTCCGTGATTTCCTGGTTGATGTCGACGACCACGTTGCCGTCGTAGTCTTTCAGTTTTTCGAGCGATACGCGGCCTACGATGCGGTCGCGCAATGGCTCGATGACTTCGCCGGCTTCGACGATACCGGCGACGTAGATGCCGTCTACCGTGCCGCAATCGTATTCGCTGATGATTACGTCTTGCGCCACGTCGACCAGACGACGGGTCAGGTAGCCGGAGTCGGCCGTCTTGAGAGCCGTGTCAGCCAGACCTTTACGCGCGCCGTGGGTCGAGATGAAGTACTCCAACACGGTCAATCCTTCGCGGAAGTTGGCCGTGATCGGAGACTCGATGATTTCGCCGGAAGGTTTCGCCATCAATCCACGCATGCCGGAGAGCTGGCGGATCTGCTGTTTCGATCCGCGAGCGCCGGAGTCGGCCATGACGTAAATCGGATTGATGAAGCCTTCCTTGTCGCGCTGCTGCATCTGGCCGAACATTTCGTCCGCGACTTTTTCGGTGATGCCGGACCAGATTTCAATGACCTTGTTGTAACGTTCGCCGTTGGTGATGGCGCCGTCGAGATATTGCTGTTGCACTTGCACTGCTTGCTTCTCGCCGTCTTTCACCAGACTCTTTTTGTTGTCCGGGATGACCATGTCGTCGATACCGATCGACAAGCCAGCGCGGGTGGCGAAGCGGAAGCCCAGGTCTTTGACCTCGTCGAGCATCTTGACCGTGACTTCGAGGCCGAAGCGGAGATATCCGTAGCTGACCAACTGGCCGATGCCCTTCTTCTTCAGCAAGCCATTGATGAACGGCATGCCTTCGGGAAGGTGATCGTTCAGGATGGCGCGTCCCACGGTGGTGTTCAGGAAGCTGCGTTCGTACTGCACGGGTTCGGTGTGGGTAATGTCCTGATCGTCGTAGGTGGCGGTCAGATCGATTACTTCGCCGGTGTAGCGCAGACGGATGGGCGTGAGGGTTTCGACTTCGCCGGATTCGAGGGCCATCAACACTTCCTCGATGTTGGCGAACGAGCGGCCTTCACCCTTGGCGCCGGGCTTGGATTTCGTCAGGTAATAAAGGCCGAGCACCATGTCCTGCGTAGGGACGGTGATCGGATGACCTGACGCGGGCGACAAGAATGTTGTGCGATGACAGCATCAGCACACTGGCTTCGACCTGCGCCTCAGGAGACAGCGGAATGTGTACCGCCATCTGGTCGCCATCGAAGTCGGCGTTGAACGCGGTGCAGACCAGCGGGTGAATCTTGATGGCCTTGCCTTCGACCAGCACCGGCTCGAACGCTTGAATTCCGAGGCGATGGAGCGTTGGCGCACGGTTCAGGAGCACCGGGTGGTCTTTAATGACTTCTTCGAGAATGTCCCAGACAATCGGTTCCTGCTGCTCCACCATCTCTTTGGCTTGCTTGATGGTGGTGCAATGTCCGGTCTGTTCCAGCCGGTGATAGATGAATGGCTTGAACAGTTCGAGCGCCATCTTCTTGGGCAAGACCGCACTGGTGCAGCTTAAGTTCTGGTCCAACGACGATTACGGAACGGCCTGAGTAGTCGACGCGCTTGCCGAGCAGGTTCTGACGGAAGCGGCCTTGTTTGCCCTTCAGTGTGTCGGATAGCGATTTCAGTGGACGGTTGTTAGCGCCGCGCAGTACGCGTCCGCGGCGTCCGTTGTCGAACAGGGCGTCCACGGCTTCCTGCAGCATGCGCTTTTCATTGCGCACGATGACTTCGGGCGCGTGCAGATCCATCAGCTTCTTCAACCGGTTGTTGCGGTTGATCACGCGGCGATACAGATCGTTCAAATCGGAAGTGGCGAAACGGCCGCCATCCAATGGAACCAGCGGACGAAGCTCGGGTGGAATGACCGGGATTACATCCGAGAATCATCCAATGAGGCTTGTTGGCGCTCTTGCGGAACGCTTCAACTACCTTGAGACGCTTGGTGTGCTTGAGCCGCTTCTGCAGCGAGTTCTCATGATTCATCTTCTCGCGCAGTTCGGTTGCGAGTCCTTCGATGTCCACGCGCTTGAGCAGTTCTTTAATGGCTTCCGCGCCCATCATTGCTTTGAAGCCGGTGGGACGGAATTGCTGGTCGAGTTCGCGATACTTGGCTTCGTCCTTGATAACTTCGTGATCTTTGACCGGAGCTTCGCCCGGCTCGACCACGACATAGGCTTCGAAATAAAGTACGGACTCGAGATCGCGCAGCGAGATATCGAGGAGATGGCCGATACGGCTGGGCAGTCCTTTAAAGAACCACACGTGCGAGCAGGGCGATGCCAGCTCGATGTGGCCAAGGCGCTCGCGGCGAACTTTTGATAACGTGACTTCCACACCGCATTTGTCGCAGATGACTCCGCGGTGCTTCATGCGCTTGTACTTGCCGCAGAGACACTCCCAATCGGTTACGGGGCCGAAGATGCGGGCGCAGAACAGGCCGTCGCGCTCCGGCTTGAAGGTGCGATAGTTGATGGTCTCCGGTTTAGTGACTTCGCCATGCGACCAGCTCCGGATCTTTTCCGGAGAAGCGAGGCTGATGCGAATGGCATCGAAATCGGCGATAGGGTTTGCCAGATCAAAGGGGCTCGAACGAAACAAGGTAATCCTCGGCTTCCTGCGGAAGTACGCCCCCGCGGGCGGCTCTCGAAATCAGTCGTTGGTCGTTGGTCGTTCGTCGCCAGCAACATTTCTTGATCCACAGCGCCAAGAGCAATCACTGTGGATCCGTGTTTTAAAGATTTCTTTTCGGTTGGCCGTTGGCCGCCAACGACTGACGGCCAACGACCAACGACTAACCGCTAATCGGCTGCGGCTAATGCCGGTTTCTTTTCAATGGCCTTGATCAGTTCCACATCCAGGCACAGCGATTGCAATTCGCGAATCAGCACGTTGAACGATTCCGGTACGCCCGGCTCCATGGCAGCTTCACCCTTGACGATGGCCTCGTAAATCTTGGTGCGGCCATAAACGTCGTCAGATTTCGCCGTCAACAGTTCCTGCAGAATGAACGCCGCTCCGTACGCTTCCAGCGCCCAAACTTCCATTTCTCCGAAGCGCTGGCCGCCGAACTGCGCCTTGCCGCCCAGCGGTTGCTGAGTGATCAGCGAGTACGGACCGATCGAACGCGCGTGAATCTTGTCGTCGACCAAGTGCGAAAGTTTGAGCATGTAAATGTAGCCGACCGTGATCGGCTGCTCGAACTTGTTGCCGGTCATGCCGTCGTATAAATACGTTTTGCCAGACTCCGGCAGACCCGCGTGGTTGAGCAATGCCTTGATCTCGCTTTCTTTCGAGCCGTCAAACACCGGCGAACCGGTGAAGACGCCGCGAGTCAGGGTCGGCGCGACTGCCATCAGTTCCTCGTCGCTGAGGTCGGTGATGGTGTCGGCCAAAACCGTGTCCTTGAACAGGGCCTTGAGCTCGCGTCGAATTGCGTCTTCGCGAGTGTTCTCGGCACAGCATTTTCGCGATCTTGCCGCCCAGTTCGTGTCCTGCCCATCCGAGGTGGGTTTCAAGAATCTGTCCCACGTTCATACGGGAAGGAACGCCGAGCGGATTGAGCACGATTTCAACCGGCGTGCCGTTATCGAGATAAGGCATGTCCTCTTCAGGTAAGATGCGGGCAATCACGCCTTTATTACCGTGACGGCCGGCCATTTTGTCTCCCACGCTCAGCTTGCGCTTCATGGCGATGTAGACTTTGACCAGCTTGATCACGCCCGGCGGCAGTTCGTCGCCCTTGGTCAGCTTGTCTTTTCTCTCGTTGACGATCTTCTTGAGCACGTCGATCTGACGCGAAGTCATTTCTTCGATCTCGTCGATCTGCTCGTTCACCCGCGGGTCTTTATCCGCATACTTGATGCGTTTGAGGTTGCGGGTCGAGATGCGCTCGATGGTGTCACGATCGAGAACCGTATCCTTGGTCAGCAGGCGCTTGTTGGTGCGCTCGTCGTGCAGGTCGGCCTGCACCACTTTGCCGCCGAGGATGTTGTCCAACCGCTTGAGGCGCTCGTCGGTCAGAATTCGGATTTCGTCCGAAAGGTTCCGTTCGAGTTTGCCAATCTGCGCGGCTTCGATTGCTTTGGCGCGTTCGTCTTTTTCCTGACCCTTGCGGGAGAAGATTTTCACGTCGACGATTACGCCTTCGATTCCAGGCGGGCAGTAGAGCGAAGCATCGCGAACGTCTCCGGCTTTTTCACCGAAGATGGCGCGCAGCAACTTTTCTTCTGGCGTAAGCTGAGTTTCGCCCTTCGGCGTTACCTTGCCCACGAGAATGTCGCCTTGCTTGATGCTGGCGCCGATGCGAATCACGCCCGCTTCGTCCAAATTGCGCAGCATGGATTCGCTGACGTTGGGAATATCACGCGTGACTTCTTCCGGTCCCAGCTTGGTGTCGCGCGATTCGAGTTCGTACTCCTCGATGTGAACCGAAGTGTAATAGTCCTCTTTGACCAGCTTTTCGGAGACCAGGATTGCGTCTTCGAAGTTGTATCCGCGCCACGCCATGAACGCGACGAGCACGTTGCGGCCGAGCGCCAACTCACCGTGATCAGTGCAGGGACCGTCCGCGATTACCTGGCCTTTGGTTACGCGCTGGCCTTTGATCACGATCGGCTTCTGGTTGATGCAGGTGTTCTGGTTGGAGCGCTTGAACTTCATCAGCTGGTAAATGTCGCTGCCAACTTCGCGGGAGAGCTGTCCGGGATGGTGCTCGCCCTCGACGCGCACGATGATGCGCTCTGAGTCGACCGAGTCGATAATGCCGTTACGTTTTGCCAGAATGACAGCGCCAGAATCGCGCGCCGTGACTCCTTCCATTCCCGTGCCGACGATTGGAGCTTCGGCGCGGAGCAGTGGAACAGACTGACGTTGCATGTTCGCGCCCATCAGTGCGCGGTTAGCGTCGTCGTGCTCGAGGAACGGCACGAGCGATGCGGCTACCGAGACCAACTGCTTCGGGCTGACGTCGATGTAATCCACTTCATCGCGGCTGACGAGAACGAAGTTGCCCGCCTTGCGGGCGTTGACTAGATCGCCGACGATGCGGCCCTTATCGTCGAGTTCAACGTTCGCCTGCGCGATTACGTGGCGATCTTCTTCCCAAGCCGAAAGGTAGAAGGAAAATGGTTCAACGTCGGCTGGCTTCTTACGGCGATCTTTGAGTTCGGCATTCATTTTCTCGATTTCGTGCTTCTCGATGTGATCGCCGACTTTGAGGTCGCTGTCGCCAGCATTGACCACGCTGACGTAGTCGACCACGCGGCCGTTTTTCACGCGGCGGTAGGGCGACTCGATGAAGCCGTAGTCGTTGATGCGGGCATAGCAGCTCAACGACGAAATCAGTCCGATGTTCGGACCTTCCGGCGTTTCAATCGGGCAGATGCGTCCGTAGTGCGTTGGGTGAACGTCGCGGACTTCGAATCCGGCGCGTTCACGCGACAGACCGCCCGGCCCAAGAGCCGAGAGACGCCGCTTGTGAGTGATTTCCGAGAGCGGGTTGGTCTGATCCATGAACTGCGAAAGCTGCGATGACCCGAAGAATTCGCGGATGGCCGCCATTACCGGCTTGGCGTTGACCAAGTCGTGCGGCATGGCCGTGGACATTTCCTGGTACACGCTCATCTTTTCCTTGATGGCGCGTTCCATGCGGACCAGGCCGATGCGGAACTGGTTTTCCATCAACTCGCCGACCGCGCGCACGCGGCGGTTGCCGAGGTGATCGATGTCGTCCACCGAGCCGATGTTCTTGCGCAGCTTCAGCAGATACGAGATCGTGGCGTAGAAGTCTTGCGGTTCGAGGGTGCGGTTTTCGAGGTTCGTTGCATCCTGGTTTTCGAACAGCTTGATGTTGAACTTCAGACGGCCGACGCGCGAGAAATCGTATTTGCGAGGATCGAAGAACATCCCGTGGAACAATGCCGTCGCGGTATCGAGCGTCGGCGGATCGCCGGGACGCAGTTTGCGGTAGATTTCGATCAGCGCTTCCTGCGGCGTCTTCACCGAGTCGCGCTTCAGGGTCTGGCTGATGACCGTGCCGACATCGTCGCGCTCCGGGAAGAAGATGCTGATCTCGACTACGCCGGAATCGAAAATCTTCGACAGCTTGTCAGCCGTGAGTTCGGAATTGGCTTCGAGCAGCACTTCGCCGGTGGTCGTGTCCACCACGTCGGCAGCCGACCCATGCGCCTTCGAGATCGGAGATATCGACTTCGATCTCGCTGATCTTTGCCTTTTGAATTTCTTTCAGCGTCGCGGCATTTAGTTTGCGTCCGGAATGCGCGATTTCCTCGCCGGATTTGTTCTTGATGCTGTGCGCCAGCTTCATGCCCAGCAGATTGGTGGCCTTTTCACTGTTGGGATCGATCGTCCAGAAAAGCTTTTTGTCGCGGACGACCAACCGGTCGACGGTGTAGAAGGTGCGCAGAATGTCTTCGCTGGAGCGCAAGCCGAGGGCGCGCAGGAAAATCGTGCCCAGGAATTTGCGCTTGCGATCGATACGGACGTAAAGCACGTTCTTCTGGTCGTATTCGAACTCGACCCATGAGCCGCGATACGGAATAATCTTGCCGAGGAAGTAGGTACGATTGTTCGCGGTCTCGAAGAAGACGCCAGGCGAACGATGCAACTGGCTGACGATGACACGTTCGGTGCCATTGATGATGAACGTACCGTTCTGCGTCATCAGCGGAACGTCGCCGAAGAAAACTTCCTGTTCTTTAATGTCGCGAATCGAGCGATTGCCGGTCTCCGCGTCTTTATCGAAAATCGTAAGACGCATGGTGACCTTGAGCGGGGCGGAGTAAGTCATGCCGCGCTCTTCGCACTCGCTCACGTCGTATTTCAGTTGCAAGTCCAACCGGGTCGCCGCACTTGTTGCAGAAGTCGGGCGTGTTGGCGTTGTACGTGCCGCACTTGCTGCACAGCACGTCGCCGGGATGAAACGGATCGGTAACGATGGTGTTGCCGCAGTTCTTACAAGTGGAGCGCAGGTGATGCAGACCTTTTAAGTGGCCGCACTTGCACTCCCAGTTGCCGATGGCGTAGTCGACGAACTCAAGCTGCGAGACGTTGCGGAAATCCGTGATCGGAAACACCGACTGGAAAACCGCCTGCAAGCCGCCGTCATCGCGCTCGCTGGGCAAACGATCCATTTGCAGGAAGCGATCGTAGGAACGCTTCTGCACTTCGATCAGGTTAGGGATCTGGATGGTTGCTGGAATTTTGGAAAAATCAAATCGGGTACGGAATCCATTACTCTTCGACATTCGGATGCTCCCAAACTTTCATGCGCAGCAATTGGGCTGCGACCAAAACCGCAGATGTGAAGGCGCATCAATCGCGCCAAGATGTTGTTAAGAACCAATAAAATGGCAAAGACAGGTACGCGCCCGCAGGGACATGACTCCCCGCAGGCGCCGATTGCAGCGCTTAGCCTCTGTTGAAATGTGTCGTTTCCGCGCCAGTATCTAAAGGCCTGTTCCTGTTCCGCCCTGCCCGCAGAACAGTCTGCCAACTCGTGTCAGCGACCACGCCCCCGCTTCCTGGGCTCGTTACCTTGGATGGTCGCAGTCACTCTATGAAGCAGGAAGCGGCGTTAGTGATATAGATGATAGCACCCTTCCAAAAGCTTCACCAGATACATAACAAAAGAAAATGGACGGACCTGGGTCCGGCTGGACGGGCGAGACGCCCGTCCTCCATTTTGGGAACTTTACTTAACTTCGACCACCGCTCCAGCGTCGGTGAACTTTTTCTTGATGGTTTCCGCTTCTTCCTTGGAAACGCCGCCTTTAATCTCTTTCGGGGCGCCGTCGACCAGATCCTTGGCTTCTTTCAAGCCCAGGCTGGTGACTTCTCGGACGGCCTTGATTACATTGATCTTATTCGCGCCCACTTCCTTCAGGACGACGCTAAACTCGGTTTTCTCTTCCGCCGGAGCTGCGCCTGCCGCTGCTCCACCGCCGCCGGCCATCATCACCGGAGCCGCGGCTGCTGCCGAGACGCCCAGTTTCTCTTCCAGCCGCTTTACGAGCTGCGCCGCGTCGAGCAGCGACAGTCCCACGATTTGTTCTTCTAACTGCTGCAGATCCGCCATTTTATTTCTCCAATTTTATGGTATGTCTCTACGAGTATTCATTGCTGATTTTTGCTATCCGCGGTCAAAGTTTCCAGTGCGACCAGGCCTCTGAACCGCCGCGCCAGACAACGCAGTAGGACCGAAACCGCGCAACCCTCGACCGAAGATAACTAATCCTTTTCGGACGGCTCGCGCCGCCCCGAAACTTGTAGCGCCGCCTAAACTCCGGCAGGCGCGTTATTGGTAAACTTCTGCTTCTCCACGCCCTGGTTGATCACGACCGCGATGTCGCGTCCCACGGCATTCATCACCGTGACCAGACGTTGCGCGGGCGCGTTCATCAGGAACAGGAGCTTGGAGTAGATCTCCTCTTTCGAGGGCATCGTGGCCAGTGCCTGGATCTGATTAATCGAGATCACGCGGCCTTCGACCACGCCCGACTTGAACGTGAACTCCGGATTATCCTTGGCGTATTTCGAAAGAGCCTTCGCCAATGCCACCGGATCGCCCGAGGTATATGCGATCGAGGTCACGCCCGAAAGGTCTTTTAAGACCTCTTCGGCTTTGGTGCCCGTTGGCCGCGCGCTCCGCCAAAGTATTCTTCACCACTTTGTACTTCGCGCCAGAAGCCCGCAGCGTCTTGCGCAGCTCGTAGTCCTGGGCCACGGTAAGCTTGCTGTAAGTGGTCACGATCAAGCTGGAGACGGTCCGCAGCTCTTTGCTCAACTGCTCAACCTGCTGGGTTTTCTTTGCTCTGGTAACAGCCATATTGTTAATCCCTCATCAATCCCGTGGGGACAGCCGCCCTCGGCTGTCCGGCCGACCGAGGTCGGCAATTAGGCCTTAGCCGCGGCTTCTACAGCGCTAGTGTCAATCGAAATTCCAGGGCCCATGCTGGAACTGAGATAGCAGCCCTTCACGTACTTTCCCTTGGCCACGGTCGGCTTGGCTTTTACCACGCTGGTAATAACGGTCGTGGCGTTGTCGATCAGTTTCTCCGGCGTGAACGAAATCTTGCCGACCGGTACGTGAACCAGCGCCGTCTTATCGGTTCTGAATTCCACTTTGCCCGCTTTGACTTCCTGCACTGCTTTGCCGACATCGAAGGTGACAGTGCCAGTTTTTGGATTGGGCATCAGACCTTTGGGTCCAAGAACTTTGCCCAGGCGGCCAACGGATTTCATCACATCCGGCGTCGCGATCAGCGCGTCGAAATCGGTCCAATTTTCTTTGTTGATCTTCTCGACCATTTCTTCGCCGCCTACGAAATCGGCTCCCGCCGCTTCGGCTTCCTTTATCTTGTCCCCGCTGGCGATGACGAGCACTCGTTTCGACTTGCCCAGACCGTGCGGCAGGACCACTGTGCCTCGCACCATCTGATCGGCGTGCTTGGGATCGACTCCGAGACGCATGGTGATTTCCACCGTCTCGTCAAACTTCGCGTATTTGACCTTTTGCAGCAGGGTGACTGCGTCCTTCATTAAATACGGACGGTTCTCCACTGCCTGCCGCGCTTTCGTAATGTTTTTTCCTGACTTCTTCATTTTCGCTTCCTTGTCTCCCACCGCTCGTCGTTGTTCTGGCGAGCCGTAGTGTTCCTCGACTTCGTTACTGTGTGGCGCGGGCGCCCTCGCCCGCCAAGGTTTCCGGCACCACTTGCACGTGCCTGCGGAGCTTTGCCCCGCCTGGACGGCCGAGACGCCCGTCCCTACACGAGCAAAATAATCTCGACAGCGGCAAAACTATCCAACCACTTCAATGCCCATGGAGCGGGCGGTGCCGCGGATGCTCTTGATCGCGGTTTCGACTGAAGCAGCGTTCAAGTCCGGCATCTTTTGTTTAGCAATGTCTTCCACCTGCCGGGCGGTGACCTTGCCTACTTTATCTTTGTTTGGCGTCCCCGATCCTTTAGCAATTCCCGCCGCGCGTTTCAGTAGAATCGAAGCCGGCGGCGTCTTGGTAATAAAGGTGAAGGTACGGTCGCTATAAACCGTTACCACTACCGGGATGATGAGCCCTTCCAGTTCCTTGGCGCTGGTACGCGCATTGAACTGCTTGCAGAACTCCATGATATTGATCTGCGCCTGGCCTAGAGCCGGGCCCACCGGGGGCGCTGGCGTAGCTTTGCCCGCCGCAATCTGAAGCTTTACCGAACCTGTTGCTTTCTTTGCCATGATCTCTCTTTGCCTTGTCCAAGCTGCTAGCTAAATACCTACGCCACTTTCTCGACTTGATTGAATTCCAACTCGACCGGCGTCGACCGTCCGAAAATCGTGACCATCACTTTCAAAGTCTCGCGGTCTTCATTCACTTCGTCCACGATGCCAGTGAAGCTGGCGAACGGTCCCTCGGTGATGCGGACCGATTCATTCTTCTCAAACTTGACCTTGAGCTTGGGCTTGTCTCTCGATTCACCCACGCGGTACACGATGTGCTGCACTTCTTCTTCCGAAAGCGGCGTGGGCTGCTGGCCGGTGCCGACAAATCCTGTTACGCGCGGCGTGGATTTCACCACGTGCCAGACGTGATCGTCCATATCCATTTCGACCAGCACGTAGCCGGGATAAAACATGCGCTCGCTGGTGTACTTCTTGCCGCCGCGCACTTCAGTGACCGACTCGGTGGGAATGAGCACTTTGCCGATTCTCTCCTGCAGCCCGAATGCCTGAATGCGCGACTCCAGCGACTCCTTCACCTTGCGCTCGAATCCCGAATACGAGTGGATGATGTACCACTTCATGTTGGGATTGCGCGGAGTCTCAGGAGCAACAGTGCCGTCAGCGCTCGCTGGCAGTTGGGTCTTCTGCGGCGCCGGCTGCGGTTTCGTTTTTTTCTTCCTGCATAGCGTGCTGTAAGATTTCAGCTTCCTTCCTTGGCATCAACGACGGGTCAAATATTTAAACAGGTAGTTGATGCCGCTGCCGATCGTGTTATCCACGACCCAGAAATACAATCCGAACAGGAAAACCGTGATAATAACCACAATGGTCGTGGCTTGCACATCCTTGAATGAAGGCGCCGTAACCTTCTTCATTTCGGTGCGCACGTCATGGTAGAAGGTTGTGACGCGCTCCGGCCAAGACTTCAGCCGGCCTGTAAGGCTATTTTCGTCTGCGGCGGCTGCGATTGATTTTGCCATTCTCTTTGTCTCGACTCCCATCACTCCCCACCCGACTTCGTTCTCACTTCGATCTCTGGCAGGGGCGGAGGGATTCGAACCCCCAAGTTCGGTTTTGGAGACCGACAGTTTAACCGTTGAGCTTACGCCCCTACTTGTATGTCATCTGAGCGGGCGCTTTTTGCCTCGCGAAGGATTTGGGCGAGCCGCGCGGTTAATCAATCGCGCATTTGACTCACTTACTTATTTTACTTCTTTGTGCGGCGTATGCTTCCGGCAACGCTTGCAGAATTTCTTCAACTCCAGCCGGTCCGGAGTGGTCTTCCGATTCTTCGTGGTCGAATAATTCCGCTCTTTGCAATCACCGCATTGAATCGTAATAATTTCTCGGGGCATGAAAACAGCTCCTAAGTTCTCTAGCTTTAAAACCTAACTGTCATCCTGAAGGCGACGCTTTTTGTCGCCGAAGGATCTATGTATTTCTTCCGTCGCGTCACTAGTCTGTGTGGCTGCGGGTCTTCGACCCGCCGGGTCGAAGACCACGACGACACACAAAACTCTACTGCACAATCTCGCTGATCGTGCCTGCGCCTACCGTATGGCCGCCTTCGCGGATGGCGAAGCGCAAACCTTTTTCCATCGCTACCGGCGTGATCAGTTCGATTACCAGGCTGACGTTGTCGCCCGGCATCACCATTTCGGTGGCTGCTGGTAACTCCGCTACTCCCGTGACGTCTGTCGTTCTGAGATAAAACTGCGGACGGTATCCTTTGAAGAATGGCGTGTGCCGTCCGCCTTCTTCTTTGGTCAGAATGTAAACTTCGGCTTTGAACTTGGTGTGTGGCGTGATCGATCCTGGCTTCGCCAGCACCATGCCGCGCTCGACATCGTCCTTGCCAATGCCGCGCAGCAGCAGGCCAGCGTTGTCTCCCGCCAGGCCTTCGTCCAATTGCTTTTTGAACATTTCGACGCCGGTTACCACCGTCTTTCGAGTGTCGCGGAAACCGACGATTTCCACTTCCTCGCCGACTTTGACCTTGCCGCGCTCGATTCTCCCCGTCACCACCGTGCCGCGGCCGGAGATCGAGAAAATATCTTCGATCGGCATCAGGAACGGTTTGTCCAACTCACGCGCCGGCTGCGGAACGCTCTTGTCCACTGCCTCCATCAACGCGTCAATCTGCTTCTCCCACTTTGCTTCGCCATTCAGCGCGCCCAGAGCCGAGAGACGAATCACCGGCACGTCGTCGCCGGGGAACTGATAGCTCTTCAGCAACTCGCGCACTTCAAGTTCGACCAGATCCAGCAACTCGGGATCGTCGACAGCGTCGCACTTATTCAACGCAACTACGATGTAAGGCACGCCTACTTGCCGCGCCAGCAGCACGTGTTCGCGGGTCTGCGGCATGGGGCCGTCGGTCGCTGCGACCACTAGGATCGCGCCATCCATCTGCGCCGCGCCGGTGATCATGTTCTTGATGTAGTCGGCGTGGCCGGGGCAATCGACGTGCGCGTAGTGCCGGTTGGCGGTTTCGTACTCGACGTGCGCCGTCGCGATCGTGATGCCGCGAGCTTTTTCTTCCGGCGCGTTATCAATGCGATCAAACGACCGGAACACGATCTTCGGGTTGTGCTTCTGCAAAACCTTGGTGATGGCCGCCGTCAGCGTGGTCTTGCCATGGTCAATGTGACCAATCGTCCCTACGTTGCAGTGCGGCTTATTCCGTTCAAATTTCTCTTTCGCCATAAATCAGCTTTTAGCTCCTAGCTTTTAGCTTAACCCTTTGTCATCCTGAGGTGCCGCTCCTGGCTCCGAAGGACCTATGCAATTTTTTTTACCGCCGCTTGTCGATTCTTGGAGCGGGAGACGGGAATCGAACCCGCGACCAACAGCTTGGAAGGCTGTGACTCTACCACTGAGTTACTCCCGCTTAAACCCAGCTGTCAGCTTTCAGCCGTCAGCTCTCAACAAAATCTTCGCTCTTCCAAATCGCTAGCCCTGACGCGATTCCTCAATCAAAGAATCGCCAAATGAGCGATTCCGAAAGGAATTGCGACAACCAGAACAATTCCCTCAATCATTACCCAGCCTGTCGCGCCAGACAGCCAATCAATCAAAACCCATCCCGCTACAAACGCTAGCGCAATGTATTTAACCGCTGCCGTCCGACGCTTTCCCGTCAACTGCCCGAGCGCTACGATCAAGACAACAAAATACGCAACACAGGCTGCTGCCGCTATCTCTACCGCCGCGTTCACAGCCCCGCGCCTCAATTCCTGGAGCCGATGATCAGGATTGAACTGATGACCTCTCCCTTACCAAGGGAGTGCTCTACCAACTGAGCTACATCGGCCAACCGCTTGCCAAAAGCAGACGTAGCGAGCTACGTCTCTACAGCTATTCTTTGTCCGGATGCAGTACATCTTTTCTGCGCACCCAGGTTTTCAGCGCGAACATCGCGAGAACTGCCAGCGTTGCCAAACGAATTCGCTGGTCGCTGATCGTGTTCCACGACAAAATTCCCAAGGCGACAAACGCGGCCAGCGCAATCAGTAAACGCTTCACTCAGATCCTCGCGGGATTCTCGACTCCATGATCCCTCGCCTTCGCTCGGGATTTCGGCTGCGGGCTCCCGCTTCGCTCACGCCCGCATAACGCCTCAAGTTCCTGGTGCACAGGGAAGGATTCGAACCTTCGTACCTCGCAAGGAGGGACAGATTTACAGTCTGTTGGCTTTAACCACTCACCCACCTGTGCAAACTTCCCGGCCTGCGCGGAGGATGATGCAACAGCGAGGCAATGACCCAATAGAAAAATCAGAGTGCGCGCAAAAATCCATTTGCACGCAAACACCACACTTGGAAAAATTCCTTATGGAGTGCTGTTGGGAAAAATCTGTTACGCCGCCGCGCCGCGCAAAACGCTCTGTGTTCCGGAACCGATCCTGCGACTAAAAATGCCGGGCAAATCCAATACTGATCTATACAATGCTGGAGCTGGCGAAGGGATTTGAACCCCCGACCCTCTGATTACAAATCAGATGCTCTACCAACTGAGCTACGCCAGCAGTCGGGGACAACGAGCCCTCGCGGGCGCATATATCCCTCTAATCCCTCACAGATGTCCGGGACAATTTTAAAAGGTACCATAACGGTAATCCGGGTGCAACCTCTGGTTCGCCTAGTCGGATCAGTTTAAAAGACTTCGCGCCGCGGGCCGCTGCTGACAACACGGCCGTTTTGACTTTAGTAGCGCCGGCATCCTGCCGGCTGTCCCGAGGGCATCTTGCCCTCGGAGTGAGGGCGGGACGCCTTCACGACAGCCGCCAAGACGGCGGCGCTACGAAGTTCAGCACCGAGAACCCTAGCCCCTGTTGCCGCATCCAAATTTGCCGGAGTATTCAACACTTCAGGAGGACTCATGGCGAAGCGACGACGTGGCGATGAACAAGCTCAACCCGACGAATTAGGAAACGATCCCGGACAAGTAGGCCCGGGTAGCGCTGGACAATCCGGAGATCCCCAGAATCTCTCGTCAAGCGCCGATGCCGACAGTGAGAGCGTGCAGGAACTTGCTGACACCGACCAGGCACTCGAAGCCAGTATCGTCGAAGGCGTCGAGGATGCGGCTGACCACCCCGAGCGTCCCGTTCACACTCACCTCGACTACGGACGTCCCGACGATCTTCCCCCGCTGGCTGGATCGGAGGATGTAGGTTTGAGTGGACGTCGCGGCCCAAAAAGTGAAAAGGTCAATGTCGAAGACCTTCCCGACGAACGTGCAGCCGACGGGGAATAGTTCTCCGAACTACTTGGTGATCTTCCACACCGTTCCGTAGCCGATAGTGCCGCCATTTTGGGTCGAGCCGAAGATTGTGCCTTTTGAGTTTTGTGCGAAGGTCCCGTAGGGATATTTGCCGTCCGTACCGTCGAAGCTGTGCAACAGCGTGTACTTTCCAGTCTTATTAATCTTGTAAACCGTTCCGACGTTGGACGCGCCGCCTGTCTCAGTGTTGCCATGGAGATTTCCGGTTGCATCCATAATTACGCCCGCGAGAGGATATTCGCCGTCCGACGTTCCACCTGCGAAGCTGTGCAGCAATCTCTCTTTTCCATTCTTTTTCACTTCCCATACCGTTCCCAGGCTATGGGTGCCGCAGGAAGAGGTGGTACCGTAGAAGTTGCCGAGCGCATCCATGAACGGGGTTCCGAGGACGTTGCATCCGTCGGTTGTTCCGCCTGCGAAGCTGTGCAGGATGGTCAATTTTCCGGGCTTACTAAGTTTGTACAAAATTCCACCGTCTGCACTTCCGCCCTCTTCGGTTACGCCGTAGAAGTTGCCTTTTGCGTCCATCAACAAACTCGTATAGCTGGGATACTTCCCGTCCGTCGCGCTGCCAGTGAAGGTGTGCAGAATAGTTTCTTTTCCGCTCGGACTTATCTTGAAAACAATTCCGTCGTTAGAAGTGCCTCCTTGCGAAGTGGTGCCGTAGAGATTACCTGCTTTATCCCTGACCAGGCCTCCGATGGGGATTATGCCGTCCGCTCCTCCAATGAAGTTGTGCAGTACAGTTTCGATACCACTTGGGTCGACCTTGAACACCACTCCGGCGTTGGCCGAGCCTCCTTGCGAAGTGGTGCCGTATAGATTGCCGGCACCGTCGCGCACCACTGGCGAAAAGGGATACGCGCCATCGGCGCCGCCCGTGAAGTTGTATAGCATGGTTTCGTTTCCGTCAGGAGCAACTTTGAACACTCCGCCGGCGAAGGAAGTTCCACCGTAGTCTACGGTACTGTAGAGATTTCCAGCCGAGTCACGGATTAGACTTGCGTAAGGATCTCCGCCATCTGACGATCCACCGAAGTTGTAAAGGACGGTGAGAGTTTGCGCTGGCGCCGGTTGGCTTGTGATCGCGCCGAACATTGCAAATATCACCACCTCTGCCAAACGTATATTAGCGAAACAGCGTAGCCACTTGTTTCCCATTTTTTAATTTCTCCGCCGCCAGATGAACCAACTTTCTGGGGGATGACAGTTTTAAAACGGAATTCACCGCGTTTACTGAACTGTCTGAACTGCAGTCCCCGTACTTTTTCCGTAGTTGCGGCTACCTTGATAAGCAGCCTTGATAATGTATTTCCCCGCCTGCGCAAAACTAGTCTGCAGAACTGCCTGGCCTTGCGCCAAGGGCGCGGTTCCCAGCACTGTTCCGTTACTCTTGAAAACAACGCTGCCGTTAGGAATGCCTGGAGCCGAGGTCACGGTGGCAGTAATCGTGACTTGCTGACCTGGCGCTGATGGATTTGGCTGATCATTCACCGATGTGGTTGTGGCCGCCGGGTTGACAGTTTGTTGAAAAGGCGCCGACGTGCTGCCGGCATGAGTCCCGTCGCCCTCATAGACGGCGGTGATGGAATCCTGGCCACCTGGCAATTGGGTAGATTTGGTTTGATAAGTTGCTATTCCATTGGTCAGGGCGCCTTTCCCAAGCACCGCCGATCCCAGCTTGAACTGGACGGTGCCGGTGGGCACTCCCATAGCAGAGGAAACCTGCGCAGTGAACGTCACCGATTGTCCGAAGGTCGAAGGATTTTGCGACGAAGAAGTGATTTGTGTGGTGGTGGCGAACAACCGGCCAATCGCAATCAGATGACCGGAGTTCTCCCCGTAGATCATGCCATCACTACCCAGCGAAACCGGCGTGTATCCGGCATTGATGGTCCGGTCGAGAAAGATCCGCTGCGCCTGTGTGCCGCCCGGCTGGACAGCGTACAGATATCCGTCCTCATTGTTGCCATAGACGACGCCATTCGTGTCCACTGCGGGAGCATTCACGCACCATTCGAATCCATCGGGATGGCTCTTGTTGACCGACGGGTCTTTGTACTGCCATTGTGGAACCAGGTTCGAATCTAGCTGCGTAATGTAGTACGGACCGCGCGGCGCTTTGGGGCACCAGGTCGGGTTGTTGCAATAAGAGCCGTTGTCGTAGTGATTGTCTTTGAGCACCACCGAGTAGGTTTGATCGTGGGAGAAAACCGCGGGCGTGCTGTCCCAGCCGAAATCGTAATTCCCCTCAAGCTGCCCCGTGGAGCTGAACTGGAGCAGGTGCCCTCGCCCGTAGTTGTAGGCTGTGTTGACACCCAAGAGGATGCCTCCGTCGGGCGCAACCACAGGTGAAGCAGAGGCTGCATCGTCGAGTATTCCCGCGCCCAGCGTATTTTGCGTGGGATCCACTCCGGTCGTGGAACCGGTACGGCAACCCCCCGGCTGTCCATTTGGAGGGAGCAAAATATTACAGCCATCGTCGAGGAGCACTTGCAGCGAAGCTGACCACTGCAAGCTCAAGTCGGACGTATTAACCGCAAGCAGGTATGCTCCTCGTCCCCAGAAGTGCCCGCGGCTGGAGGTGTACAACGTGGATCCGTCTACAGAAATTGCTGGGGCGAGATTGAGGGCCGGCCGTTGGAGGCCGCAGGGTACATTGGGCGGCACCGCGCCATTACTCGGTGGCCAGGGAAATGGGGCGCCGTTGAACGTCCCCAGACATTTAGTCGGAGCACCGGGCAGAAGCGCTGCATAGGTGGTCGTTGTGGTAGTGTCGTCCGGCGCAACCTTCACCAGCCATGCGTTGACCACCTCCTCGTCCCACGGCCAGTCGAGATTCACCTGGACCGCGTTGTAATAAATGTTGCCCGCCCCGTCCGCGGTCAATGGGCCGAAGACAAATATGCTGGGATCGATATTAACGAACGGATTGATCTGCGCTACTACCGATCCACTGTTCTGACTGAGCTTGTAAATCGTGCCGCCAGTGCCCGGAACATAAATGTAAGACCCAGACAACGCCGGTTGAAACAGCGGTTCCCATCCTCCCAGGGACCTTTTCGACGGAGACGAGCCCGAATTCGGAACCGGTTTCCAGTCCGAGGAAAAATTCCAAACCGAAGCCAGTTGTCCATTCTGCCACTGCCATGCCGTTTCGTTCCAAATCTCTTTGTTCCAGGCATCCGGCCCGCACGGGAATGGCTTTTTCGAGCCTGGAGGGTTGCATGGTGTGTATACCCCTGCCTTGACCTCCATGAAAATGTAGGGCGCGTTGACCAGCGTTGCCTGGTAATGCATCAGCAGCGCACCACTCTCAGCGATCTCCTGATCGACGAAAGGGTCAAACACCACGTCCCCAAGCTTAGCTTGGAGCGGCTGCCCACTCACGGCAACCTCTCCCGTATGCTGCGGGTTCTGTCCCCATTGAGCCCACGCCGGAGTTTGGGCGAAGGCGGGAGAGGTCAGGCTCACCCACGAAGTCAGACAAAGACTGGTGATCAGAAAAAGCTTCGCGTTACGGCCCATGCCATCTCCTGGGGGATCAGTTATTAGCGGGACTCTCCAAAGACGATTCTGCTCATAAGCCCGCGGCGGGGGAGTATAAGAACAGCTTTCAGGACAGAGCTCGCTCTTCTTAACCCTGAAGCAGGAATTGGGCAGTCTGGTCCCGGCACGTGAGGAGTGGTCGTGCGGACACCCCTCTGGCTAGGGGAAGGTAACACAGGCAAACCCCGCGTGCAACCTGGTTTTCGGCGAGTCCCAACCGAAACTCCAGGCTCCCAACGCCTAGCGGGTGCTATTATGAGCGAACCCCCGGCTGCCAGGCATATAAGGCTAGTTTTCGCTTCGCTGGACGCCGCGATTACATGCGAATACGACGACGCCTTCCCCTGATCCTAGCCGTGGTGCTGGTTATAGCGGCAGTTGCCTTGGCTGTTGTACTGCGCAAACATGCCCCACCTGAAGCGGCGCGTCTGCTTCCCGGCGCGGATGGATTCGTATATGTAAACCTGGGATGGATGCGTCGGGCCAATCTTACCGGCGAGCTGCCGCCGGTGCCGCACGACCCTGACTACGAACAGTTCATTCAGGCAACTGGGTTCCAGTTTGAGCGCGATTTGGATGAGGTCGCCCTGGCAATTCACTACTCGGCGGGGCCGTCCGGTCCGAAAACTGGTAACTTTCAACCACGTTATTCGGAAGTTTTTGTAGGAAAATTCGATGGCGAGCGGTTGCGCGCATATCTGCGCCAGATCTCGAGTTCAGTCGACAATTACCAGACTCGGGAGATTTACAACATTCCACTCGAAGGACGCACGCTTCGAGTGTCCATCCTGGGCGTGGACACGGTAGCAGCTTCGAATCTTGACGACTCGCTCGTCATCCGCGGAATCATTCAGCGGTCGCGCAAGTTGGCCTCACCATTCGGCGGACCTGCGCTTTTGCGCCAGTATTATAAGGATGTTCCGTTGGCCAGCCTCGGCTGGGCCATCTTCAAGATTCAACCCTCCGCAGGCTTTGCAGTTTCCGGCCCAGTTATTGGCTGGTCATTTCTGTTCGCGAAGCCGGCGACCGTTGTGGCCTCAGTGCGCTATCTCGGCGCAGTACATTTTAAAGCGCAGGCATTTACTGGAAGCGACGAGGAAGCCAGCCAGGTGGCGGCACGCATCGATACATACTTCAACCTTTTTCGTACGGCGGAGAGCACAGTCCCCGCGCCCGGCACAGACGCCGACATCAAAGCATTTTTCGATAGTCTGAAAATTCAAGCACAGAAGAACCGCGCTGTGCTGACCGGGGCCGTCCCGCTGGGACTGATTCGTAAAGTTCTGCTTGAGGCTCCAGCATCGGTATCGCCACAGGCACAAGCACCGGAGAACAATTCGTCAGCAGAGAGCAAGAACACAACCAAAAAAAAGAAAGCACCAAATCAAAACCGTTGAGTACCTGTGCTGTATTACAAAACTTTTACATATGGTTTCCGAAGCCTTTGTTCGCTCACTCAGTCTATTGTTAGCATGGACACTCAATCATGAATGAGGTCACGCCGCACTTATTCCCGCGCCAATGCCTTTGGCAGGTAGAATGACTCTGTAATGACTGGCCTACCTCTTCCGATCGCGGCTTTCCTCGCCGGTCTTGTGTCATTTCTGTCGCCCTGCGTGCTGCCACTGGTGCCGGGATATGTTTCGCTGATCTCGGGCGTGGGCGTCGACCAACTCAAAACACAAGAATCCCAGCTGTTGCGCAAGGTCATGCTGAACTCCATTGCGTTCATACTAGGATTTAGCGTGGTGTTCATTGCTCTCGGAGCGGTCGCCACCGAGGTCAGTCAAGTGCTGTCGCGCTACCGGTCGACCCTGGCGCAGGTCGCGGGCGTCGTCATCATTCTGTTTGGCTTGCACCTCACGGGCGTTTTCAAAATTAAAGCTCTGTATACGGACGCGCGTCTTCACAGTGTGAAAGGCGGCAGCACGGCATGGGGTGCATTTGTGATTGGTTTTGCATTCGCGTTTGGCTGGACGCCGTGCGTAGGCCCGGTTCTGACGGTCATCCTGACTTTTGCCGCTGCGCAGGACTCGATTACAAAAGGAGTCGCGCTGCTGGCGATTTATTCGATGGGACTCGCGGTACCGTTCCTGCTGACGGCTCTCGGCGTGGAACGATTTTTGAAGTTTTACAGCCGCTTCCGCGCTCATATGCATGCTATCGAAGTAGCCAGCGGCGCTTTACTGGTTGCGTTGGGCGTGCTTTTGGTGATCGGACGCTTTACGATTATTTCGAACTATTTGTCGTTTCTGAATCGATTTGCTCTGTGATTGGAGTTTTCCGTGAAACGTGATCCGTTTGTCATCATCGGGGTCGCAATGGTGGTTGCCCTGATGCTAGTGTTCGGCTTCAAATTGGCGAAACGGCCATCTTCAGGGGCTGGACAAATGCAAAACAGCATCGCTCCTGACTTTACCTTGGAGTCTCTCGATGGCAAGAGTGTCCGCCTTTCCGATTACCGCGGCAAACCGGTGGTGTTGAATTTCTGGGCAACCTGGTGCGGACCATGCAAAATCGAGATGCCCTGGTTCGTTGATTTTCAAAAGCAATATGGGTCTGCCGGAGTGCAGTTTCTCGGCGTGGCAATGGATGACGCCAAGACCGAAGACATTGCGGAGTTCGCCAAAAGCATGAAGGTTAATTATCCGATTCTCATTGGCAAGGAGTCCGTGGGAGATGCGTACGGCGGGGTGCAGTTCCTGCCGGAAACGTTCTATATTGATCGCAACGGAAAAATCGTCGACAAGGCATTTGGTTTGAAAGGCCGGGGTGAGATCGAGGACGATATCAAAAAAATCATTGGCCAAAACTCCGTGGCACAGACGCAAAAGTAAGATTGAACTACATCACAAAAGTCGTTGTTCTATTCTTGCTTGCCGCGGCAACCGTCGCGGCGCAGGATTCGCTGGGACGGAAAGCGCCATCTGTCACCCTGTCGCCGGCGCCAGTTACTACCGTTATTCGCGGCAAAGCTACTAACGTGGAGTTGCGATTTCACGTTGGCTCAGGTTTCCATATCAACTCCAACAAACCCGCGGCTGAATATCTCATTCCCACCAGTCTGAAGCTGGATGTGCCTACCGACATCGTTGTCGGAAAAATTACGTATCCGCCGGGCGAGGAAATGAGCTTTGCTTTTGCTCCCGATGAGAAACTCAGCGTCTACAGCGGAGAATTCAACCTGTCAGTGCAAGTGCGTCCGCTGGCCACTATGCTGCCCGGCAAATACGAGATTCGCGGACGATTGAGATATCAGGCCTGTGACAAAGCTGCTTGCTTTCCTCCGAAGCAATTGCCCGTGGACTTCGAAGTCAAAGTGATCAAACCTCCCGCGGCTCCGAAGAAGAATCCCGCCCAAAGCCCGCACGCACACACTTAGCTGGACGACGAACTTTCGGGCGACAGCTGCAATTCTTTCCCGACATTCCGGCCGCCTGTTAATTACAATTCTCGGATCACATCTCAACGAGGTTCGATTTGCAAGAGCCCTCAGCCGCGACAAAAGATTCCGAGCGCCGAACATTAAATGCGCGTCCCACCTCTCTTGCAGAACTGGCACGGCTCTTCTCGAAACTTGGCATGGTCGCATTCGGTGGACCGCCGGCACACATTGCGATGATGGAAGACGAGGTTGTTTCGCGCCGCGGCTGGCTCACTCGCGAACAGTTCCTGGATTTTCTAGGTGCGACCAATCTCATCCCCGGGCCTAATTCCACCGAAATGGCAATCCATGTGGGACGGGTACGAGCTGGCTTGCCGGGATTGCTGGTTGCGGGTGCGAGTTTCATTCTGCCGTCGGCAGTCATGGTTACTGCGCTGGCGTGGGCGTACGTGCGCTTTGGTTCGTTGCCGGAAGTGACGGGCATCATGTATGGAGTCAAGCCCATCGTGATTGCTCTGATTGTGCAAGCGGTGTTCAGGCTGGCGAAGACAGCCGTTAAGTCGACCTGGCTCGCTGCCGTGGGTGCGCTGGCCGCACTGGCGACCGCACTCGGCGTTGATCAACTGATGGTGCTGGCTGGCGGAGGATTGCTGACTGGAATTATTTATTGGCTGCGCTCGGAAAAACGATCGTCTCCTGGGGCAGCTTTTCTTACTGGCGGAACCGCCTTGACTGGCACCGCCGCCGGATCTAGTGTTGCCGTAGCTTTCAGCCTGACTGCGCTCTTCCTCGTGTTTCTCAAGATTGGTGCAATTCTGTTTGGCGGCGGTTATGTTTTGGTGGCGCTGATTCGGTCCAACTTAGTTGCCCACCTCGGCTGGATCAGCGAACGGCAATTGCTCGATGCCATTGCGATGGGACAAGTGACTCCGGGTCCGCTATCGACGAGTGCAACTTTCATCGGCTTTTTGCTTGCAGGTGTCCCCGGTGCAGTGATTGCGACGATTGCAATTTTTCTTCCGGCATTTTTCTTCGTCGCCATCAGCGGGCCACTGGTTCCACGCTTGCGCCAGTCGCCGCTTGCCGGAACAGTGCTGGATGGCGTGAATGTTGCCGCGCTGGCCCTGATCGCGGTCGTGACCTGGCAACTGTTCCGCGCCGCTATCGTGGATTGGACAACTCTGGCTCTGGGCGCGCTAAGTTTCTTCTTGCTGCTCCGCTATCGAATCAATTCCGTGTGGTTGGTGCTGGGTGGGGCGGTCGTTGGAGCGGGAGCAACCTTGCTGCATAGGTGATGGTCGACGGTGAATCTGAATCCAGCTCGGCGCAACAGAGACGCGTACCCACCCTTTCCGCAAAGAAAACGGAAAAGGGTGGGGCACCCCGAACTGATGCATTCGCCCCAGAAAAAATTATGGGAGAAGCGGTTTGCTTCTCCCCTTTGAATATGGCCGATACGAATCGCTGATGCGGGCAACTACTGCTGGTCTAGTTCCACGCCATCGCCGAGGTGGACGCTTTCCATGGCGAAGACAACCATGCCCGTCGATGTGGTTGGCGTAGTCGAAATCACTACCACTTCGCCCACAGCGCGGCGCGGCAGATCGCGTACGTGAATCACCGGGCCTCCGGTTTTGGTGAAGAAGTTAGGATCGATTGCGGCCTGGTGCGCCTGCGTATCTTCGTTGGTGGAAGCTTTGAACGAGAGGGAATCAGTTGGATCGTGCAGGTCGGCTTCGTAGGAGCGCACGGCGCGGAAATAATCACCCGGCTTCACTCCCTGATTAGCGCCCAGGTTCAGATATACCTTGTCGCCAGGCCCGATCTCGGAATCGAAATCTTTTGCCATCGCAATCCGGCCAGTCAACTTTCCGTTCGACGGCATAAAGCGATCGAAGCGCAACGGAGGGTGGAAGGAGATGGCTGGCTTCTCAACGTACGGAATGACGAAGTCCCCGGGATTGACCGGATCGCAACTCATTTCGATTTCCGCAATCGCCATCTTGCTGCGACTATCGATGATGCGGACGCGGGCCAATTCCGAGTAAGGCTGCCCCATGGTCTTCAACAGCGTGTGTTGGCCAGCAAAAATTTCATATTGGTTGGGGTCGCGCAGTTCGCGCACGATGGTATATTTCTGCCCCACTTCATAGCCTTTGCCCGCCAGATACACAACTTCGCCGTTGCTGGCCTTAGTATCGCTCGGTGTATAAAGGTTGCCCGCCACGAAATTGGAGTTGGGCACAAGTTGTTTGCTGACGAACCCGGCGCAGGCCAGATCGACGGCCGTGGGAGTCTGTATGCGTTCAAAAGGGAAGCTGACTGTCGTCGGCAGAGTGCCAGCGGGCGCATTCAGTTCCGCCTGGGTGAGCGCCGGCTGTTGACCGCGAGCGGCGATAGCTATACCCAAAATCAGCAACAATCGTGTTTTCTTCATCTTACCTCCCAGAGTCGGAGCCCGGAGACTGCCGCTCGATCGCTCCATTGCCATACAAAATAAAAGGACTTACAGCCCGGACAGTAACAACAGGGACAGGTCGGGTCAAGGTTACTGTGGTGTCATGAGTGATACGTTAAATAGTTTTGCGGAGAAAATTCGCAATCCCTAGTTGCATCTGGAATTGCAGGCCTGTAATATCGCGCCACTCTTAAAAATAACGATGAATGCAGCAACTAACAATCTTGCCGCTCGTCTTCGGCCTTTAAGGCTGCCCCGGGTATGCGTCGCTGTAACCGCCTCCGATCCTAACGAGTTGATGGAAAAAGCCGAGCCCCTGGCCCGGGATAACACCTTTCTGGAGTTCAGGTTAGATTACCTGCCACGACCAGCGCTGGCGCTGCCAAAGATCAAACAGTTCACCGAATATCACGCTCATGTTGTAGCTCTGGCGACTTGCCGGCGGGTCGCAGCCGGAGGCAAGTTCCGGGGTTCAATAGTTTCCCAATTGGATATATTGTCCAAGGCCGCCGCTGCCGGATGCCAGGTGGTCGATCTCGAACTGCAAAGCGCGGCGCATTGCAAGCCCGAGCAGTTGCGGCGTCTGCGCAGCCGCGCCGCCCTTATCCTTTCGTACCATGATTTCAAGGCCACTAAGAATCTGGAAGAGACGCTGGCGAAGATGGTTGCTATCTCCGCCGACTTCTACAAAATCGTCAGCACGGCTACGACGCTCTACGACAACGTGGTCATGATGAAGTTTTTGGAGAAGAACAGCGACAAGTATTCGCTGGTCGGCGTGTGCATGGGGGAACAAGGAATTATCAGCCGCGTGTTGGGGGTTCGCGCGGGGAGTGTGTTCACGTTTGCGGCGGTGAACCAGGACGAAAAAACTGCGCCCGGGCAAGTCACCGCGCAGGATTTGCGCAGCACCTATCGCATCGAGCAGATTGATGCCGCCACCAAAGTTTACGGGGTCGCGGGCGATCCGGTGGCCCACTCCCTTTCACCGGCAATCATGAATGCGGCGATGCGTCGCGAGACGGTGAACGGTGTCTACGTTCCGTTGCACGCCAAGACGTTGAAGGATTTGCTGGCCTGCGTGCGCGATATACCAATTCACGGTCTTTCCGTCACCATGCCCTACAAGACCTCGATCCTCTCGCATCTAGACAACACCGATTCGCACACCACAAAAATCGGCGCTTGCAATACCGTGGTGCGAGCCCAGGATGGAAAACTGTACGGCTTCAATACCGATACCGCCGGCGTGCTGCGGCCGTTGGAGCAACGGATCACGATTGACGGAGCGAAAATACTGGTCTTGGGAGCGGGAGGCGCAGCGCGAGCCGCAGTCTTTGGACTCAAGGAGCGCGGGGCGGAAGTTTATGTTCTGAATCGCAGCCTCGCCGCGGCTCAGAAACTGGCTCGCTCGGCGCGGGCGCGGACTCTCAAGCGGCCGGATCTGAAGAAAATGACCTTCGACGTCATCATCAACGCTACGCCAGTTGGTATGGGCAACTCGCAGGAGTCGCCGTTGAATCAGGATGAAATCAAGGCGCGTTATGTTTTCGAGATGATCTACGATCCGCCGGAGACGCGCCTAATGAAGCTGGCAAGGGCCGCAGGTGCAGAAGTGATTCCCGGCGTGGAAATGTTTGTGCACCAGGCGGCGCGTCAATTTGAAATCTGGACCGGCAAACCTGCGCCCTGGGACGAGATGCTCAGGGTGGTCACCAAGATCCTGGAGGAGCGAACCGCGGCTAAAAATGGCGGGAATGGGGCGAAGAAAAAGTAACTGCTGACACCTGCTTGTTATTCCGCAATCGTGCGATTCATTGTGAACGAAAAAGGCCAGCGCGAATCGCTGGCCTGAAATGTAGTCTCGATCGAAACTTAGTGTTGCATGCTGTCGTTCTTCATCCCAGTGTCTTTGGCCATTTTGAGCGACTGGACTTTAACGGTGCCTTTATCGGCATCGGCCTGCGCTTTCAAAGTGACGTGATGTCCTTCGTGTCCCTTGACCGCGTCGGGATTGCTGATGGTCCAAGTCTTACCGTCTTTGTCGCTCACGAAGGATTTGCCATCGTCACTGATCTTGCCGGTGACGCTGGTGGTGGCTTTCATTGAGCTATCCTGTTTCATCGTGTCCTGAGCCACTGCGGCTGCGGACATCAGCAAGGCCAACGCAAATCCAAGAATCATTACTTTCTTCACGGTATTCTCTCCTTATAGCGAAATTTGCCAGCTAGGTTCGGGTGGCGCACAAATCCGCTGCTTGCGACGAATTGGTAGTAGACGAATGTGTCATAGAGTCTGCTGCTACGGAGCCATAAGTGTCAAGGGCACCGGTTTGACCGCACGGTCATTCTCGGCAGGAGTGTAGATTTTTCCGACCAAACGATGCTCCATGCCACAAAAAGGTTGCATTTTTCAGGTACTGAAGTAATATGTTACTAGGACGCGTAGTTAGCGTCCGATCCAATCGTGGTACCGCCCTTTCTTCCAGGTTCAAGAGCCGTAACCAACTGTCTCGTCACGAGGTGGACGCTACCGCCTCGGACTTAAGGTACGGAGAAATCGTTTATGGCGTGGTACGCTTATTGCCTTACTGAGCAACAGAGCTTAAACAATGGAGTACGCACGCGGCGCCCTTTCGTCCTCGAAGGAATTCAAGGTGTGAATGGAGCCCCAGTCCTGAGCTATCCGAGCGGCGAGTTTGCCGTGGTAGTCAGCGAGTTCGACCGCACAGCCGACCGCGGGAAATTGGAAGAGAACACCGTTCTGGAGCATGCGCGGGTGGTAAGTGTATGCTTTCGCAACGGCACCGTCCTTCCTTTCCGATTTGGGACCATCTTTGACAGTGATGATGCGCTTCGCCAAGCGGTACGCACCAATCGCCGCGCCTTTGGAATGAGTGTGGAACGGCTGCGCGGCAAGGCCGAAATGCACCTCAAGGTCCTGGTAAAGGACGGTTCGCTGCGCGCGGCCATGGCCGACGTTATTCTGCCTGACACCGTCGGCGGCGATTATCTGATTAAACTGCGGGAAAAGGCTTCCAAGGACCGCGAACGCCAGACCAAGGCGCGCGGGCTGGCAGTTCAAGTCCACAAGATGTTTAACCCTCTCGAAGAAGAAATTAGTTGCAAACGAGTAAACACCGACGGAATGATGATTGATATCGCTCACCTGATTGATTCGAAGTCGGTGGAAAAGTACCAGAACCGCTACAGCAGCGCAGCTAAGCAGCTGAAGAATTGTGAGTTGGTGCTGAGCGGGCCCTGGCCGCCCTATCACTTCCTGCCAGGGAAACTGCGAACAGTCGCCGGCAGTTCGTAGCCGCGACCGAGTTGTAACAGTTCAAGCCGAAGCGCACGCATTGTTCCGACCGTGGCAAGGTTGGAGTCAAAGTAGTGTCCTGCAGTCAATGTGCAGGAATCTGCAGTTTATTGCCCCAAAAACTCGGTCATTACGCTAGCTGCGGAATTGGCGATTGGTCCGCAAACTCAGCGTCTGTAATGGGTTGCGTCAGGATCGCGCTTCATACAGCTGTCTTGTGTCTTTGGCGGAGCAAGTGCTCCTCTCTGATACAAGAAAAGAGGCCGCGCTTGACCTTCACTCTCCGTTCTCGACTTCTCACAATAAGCCATTCCGCCAGGCGGATTGGCCCCTTGCATCGCCTTTCCTGACTTTCCTACCCTTTGCCTCTTTTGAACTGTGGCCCCAGAAATGGGGCCGCTTTTTTTGTATGAGGGAGTTGATTGCACCAGAAACGGTGCAATAATCGGTTTCTGCCTAAATCTTGTCAAGCCCCCTGATCGCCTTAATTCCTCGTAAAACGTTGAAGCAAAGGGAAATATATAGTTTAAAAGTTGGCGGGTTTACCCATTGCAAACTGCTATGCTGAAATTAAGAGCAAAATTCAAGCTAAACTTTGGACTCGGGATAATGTTCTTGTGGCATGAAGATGAAAGTCACTGAAAAGGACGTCGCCCACGTCGCCGACTTGGCTAATCTCGAACTGACCGAGGCAGAACGCGCCGTTTTACTTCGCGATCTTAACTCGATTCTCGACTATATCGATCGGCTAAACCAGTTGGACACAACCGAGGTGCCGCCGATGGCACAGGTTTCGGACAGGTACGGAATCGACCAGTCGAAGGCCGGTAGCGAGCGGTTTGCTTACGCCAGCCGTGAAGATGTTCTCGAGGGTCTGAGAAAATCGCTGCCACATAATGTCGCGCTGCAAAACGCTCCCGACTCGGACGGAACGTTCTTCAAAGTACCTAAGGTTATCGAGAAATAATTCGCACACGTACTGCTTCCAATCGGTGTTTTAGCTAGTCGTCAGATTTCTTATGGAATTAAGTTCGCTCACGATTGATGCAGTCCGGTCTGCGGTGCAGGAGCGGAAAATCACCGCGACTTCGCTGGCAGAAGCGTTTTACACCAAAATCGAGAAAGATGACCCGAAGATCGGCGCTTACTTAATTCTTTCGAAGGAACGCGCGTTGGCCAAGGCTGCGGAAATCGATGCGTTAGCTGCAAAGGGCGATAAACTCCCGCCACTGGCTGGAGTACCGGTAGGCATCAAGGACGTGATGACGACGAGTGGTGTGCGCACGACAGCGGGCTCGAAGATTCTGGGCAACTACATTCCACCATATGACTGCACGGCAGTGGCTCGAATGGAAGCTGCGGGCGCGGTTGTGCTCGGCAAACTCAACTGCGACGAATTCGCCATGGGATCGTCAAACGAAAACTCGGCGTGGCGCCCGGTTCACAATCCTCGCGACCTGAGCCGCGTGCCCGGCGGTTCCTCGGGAGGATCAGCAGCAGCGGTGGCGGCCGATATGGCTGTGGCAACGCTGGGATCCGACACCGGCGGTTCCATTCGCCAGCCTGCATCTTTTTGCGGAGTAGTTGGCTTAATGCCAACCTATGGCCGGGTATCGCGCTATGGGCTGATCGCATTTGCATCGTCGCTCGATCGCATCGGACCGCTCACAAAAACTGTGAAGGATGCAGGCGCCGTGCTGCGCACCATCGCGGGCCGCGATCCCATGGATTCAACTTCCGCGGACGTGCCGGTTCCTGATTACGTCGCGGAACTGGAGAAGCCGGTTCGTGGGTTGAAACTCGGCGTAGCGAAAGAGTATTTCGGGGAAGGATTGGACCCCGAAGTGCGAGAATCGGTGGAATCCGCGGTCCAAAAATTGGCGGCGTCAGGGTGCGAAATAGTTCCCGTCTCGCTCCCACACACGGAATACGCGATTCCGACTTATTACATTCTGGCGACGGCTGAAGCGTCATCGAACTTGGCTCGGTTCGACGGGGTCCGCTATGGCTACCGGGCGCGCGATGCGCGCACACTTTCCGAAATGTATCGTCGCACCCGCGACCAGGGATTTGGCACCGAGGTAAAGCGCCGCATCATGTTGGGCACGTACGCGCTGAGCGCCGGATATTATGACGCGTACTATTTAAAGGCACAGAAAGTGCGCACGCTGCTGGCTCGCGACTTCGACGAAGCTTTCAAGAACGTAGACGCGATTGTAACTCCGACCAGTCCCACGGCCGCATTCAAGCTGGGCGAGAAAGTCGATGATCCTTTGTCGATGTATCTCGCCGATATTTTTACGGTCACTGCGGACCTGGCAGGGATTCCTGGAATCTCGATTCCCTGCGGCGAGACCAGAGAAAATCTGCCCATCGGGCTGCAGATTTTAGGCAAGCACTTCGACGAAGCTACAGTTCTGCGAGTGGCACACGCCTACGAAGCAGAGCATGGCGTGAAGAACTAGCCAGAGATTCTGTCAGAGATTCTTGTCAGAGATATTTGCCAGAGATATTTGTGATCCCGAGCGAAGCGAGGGATCTAGGTTCTTGCGCGCACCATCGGCATCGCCGCCCAAAGCAAACACCTAGATTCCTCGCTTAGCTCGGAATGACAATCTTGTAGTGGTAGGGAACGGCGAACCGTCCGGCTTTATACCGGTTCGTAATATCGTTCGCCGGCACAGGCGCGGCATAATGTTTTTCCATCGCGCCGCAGTTCGCGGCGGAAATTGATTCCTTCGCCACAGACTTCGCAAACAATACGTTCGCCTTTATATCCGGGAAATTCTTCCGGGAGCAGGTCAACTTTCACCCATTGAATGGTGAATAAATCGTCGTCGGGCATTTCACGATAAGCCAGCATTTGCTGGCTATTTTTGTTTTCCAGTTCGGGATGCATCTGCCGGGCGAGCGCCTTGGACGATTCTTTAGCCGCAATGCGTACGGCTTTACCGCTGTTCACATCGACGAAGGTCGCGGCCATTTTGCCCCAGTCGCGGAATTTGAGGGCGCGTTTTCCTAGGCGGCAGCCGGTAACCACGGCGACCGCATCAGTCGCGCAACGGTCGATTTCCACAAAAGTCACCAGACGTTTTCGATCCTTGCCGCGAGGATCGTCGATATCGAGCTTCGTCAAGCCGAGCATGGCTAAGCGGACGCCCAGCACTTGGCCGGCGCACAGATGACCGTGCGCGGTTTCCGCTTCCTGCAGATATTCGTCGAAAGATTTCATTTCAGTTGTGGTCGCGAGTTGGCCGCCTGCATTGCATTGTAGCCCGCCAATCCGCACATAGTCAGAACTTGAACAACCAAATCTATAAGGAGAAGTTTTCTTATGAATTCAAGGTCAAATCGAAACCTGTCCTCAGTGCCGAAAATTGCTCTGGCGATTATCTTGTCCCTTTCATTACTGGCAACAGCCTGCAGCGCTCAGTGGATCAGTATCGCGCTCGCCGACCTGCCCGTACTTACCCAGATGGCGTTGAACATCGGTACCATCATTACCACATTGCAGTCTGGCCAGCAGATCAGCCCCAGCGACGCCGCTACGATTCAGAATATCTCGGCGCAGGCCGCCAAGGATCTGAATCTGCTGGAATCGCTCTACAACCAATACAACTCCAATCCGAGCGCGAGTGGGCTGCAGAAAATCCAAACCGCAATCGCGGACATCAACCAGAGCCTGCCAGCCCTCTTGCAGGCGGCACACATCGGCGATCCAGTCTTATCGGCCCGAGTTGCAGCGGGAGTCAATTTAATCCTGACTTCGGTTGCCAGTTTCGCTGCCCTCATCCCACAGACCTCGGCGCAACTCATCTCGCAAAAGGCGGCCCACCCGGCACCTGCCATTCCTAAAGCGAACGACTTAAAGAAGCAGTGGAATCAGCAAGTGTGCGGACCGGCCAGCAACTCTGCGCTGGACTTGAGCGCTACCGGTTGCACAGTCAAATAGGATTGCGATTTTTCGTCGGGCGCGAATACCCATGCCTCTGCCTGCGCTACTCGCGCGGGTGGAGGCTTTTGTTTTTTCCGGCGAAACCCTGGTGCTGATCGAGGGGAACAGGAGAAGATTACGGACCTGAATCGAGCAATTCAGTTCGCACTGTTGGTGAAGGCAGCCGAAACCGTATCGCCCGCAAATACTGCCATGGCGGCGTTTCAAACGGTGCCTGCTATGTATGACCCCAGCAACATCGGCTACAAAGTTGTCAGTACGATTGTTGGTAACGATCTCGCGACAAATATGAACCCTTTACGAGGGCATCGGCTTGTGTCCTTCGGGTTCATCCTCCAGGCTCCTAATAATGATTTAGTCATTGCCATTCGCGGTACGGAGGGCATTTGGGAATGGATTCATGATTGTGAATTCCTCGCCGTGCGGTGTCCGTTTCTAGCGGGTGCTGGGAAGACCGACGATGGTTTCACCTCAATATACGATTCGCTTTGCGTTGCAACCTCCGCTCGGGTAGGTGATGCGCTGGCAGCCCTCCCATTCAATCACGCTACCAATTCATTGACGATCTGCGGACACAGCCTGGGAGGCGCGCTGGCCACATTGCTCGCCCTTGATGTGGCAGCCAATACTGCCTTCAAAAATCCAACGGTCTACACTTACGCCAGCCCTCGCACGGGAGACCCATCGTTTGCGAACAAGTATAACCAGGCCGTCCCGAATACCTATCGTATCGCGAATCGAGTCGATCTCGTTCCCAAGTTACCTTTGCCCCCTCTCTACGAACATGCGGCGGGACTCTACGAGTTAAACCCGGTCAAACTGATTCCCCCCAGATTCCTGATCAAGTGTGAATTTGCTTGTGAGCACCACATGACTTCGTATCTCTATCTTTTGTCGTTGCTGGCAGGGGGAACTGTTCAACCGCTAGACGCTGGATGCGTTCCCTGAGGAAGCGCTAAAAACACTGATGGAGTTGCGGGGTGAGTCAGCGAACAGCGCCTACGCTACTTACGCTTCCAGCGCGCGCCGTCTTTAGTTATTTCCACAATGATGCCGTTGCTGCCCAGTTCCGCACGAATCGCGTCCGAGGACTTGAAATTGCGTGATCGCCGCGCAGCTTCCATTTCTGCAACCTTCTTTTCTACTTCGGCGTCGGAGAGTTGATTCGCTCCGACAGTTTCCAGCAACTGCTGGCTGATTTCATTCTCGCGACCTTCCGCTTTCGCCCACTCCACTATGCCGCGAATCTTCGGCGCGTCGTTATCCTCCAAAACTGCGAACAACTCGTCAAAGCTTTGTAGTGCAGCGAGCAGCGCAGGAACATCGCCTTTCTTGAATTGTCCTGCATCCATGGCGGCGTTGACTTTGCGCACCATGTCGAATATTGCCGCCTGGGCTTGCGCCACGTTAAGGTCATCGTCCATGCCTGCGCGCATTCGTTCCACGGTGTCGCGCGCAAGTTCGGTCATGCCAGGGGTTTCGCCCGCGGGAAATGGCCCGCTAGTCAAACGCAGTTGGAAGTTTCGCAATCGCTCTACTGACACGGCTGCCTGTTTGAGCCCGTCGAAGGTGAAATTAAGTTGATTGCGGTAGGGAACCGAAGCCAGCAGAAACCGGATGGACGATGGCTTATGCCCTTTGAGCACCAGATCACGCAGCGTGAAAAAGTTTCCTGTGCTCTTGGACATCTTTTCGCCTTCGACCAGCAGAAACCGCACATGAAACCAGAAGTGGGCGAAGGGTTTTCCACTCAGCCCCTCGGATTGCGCAATTTCATTTTCATGATGGGGGAAAATCAGGTCTTCTCCGCCAGCATGAAGGTCGAAGGTCTCGCCCAATTCCTCCATTGCCATTACCGAGCACTCGATATGCCAGCCGGGCCGCCCGGGACCGATCGGCGTATCCCACGAGGTCTCGCCAGGTTTCGGGGCTTTCCATAGTGCGAAATCGCGCGCGCTGTCCTTCTCGTATTCATCCACATCGACGCGCGCCCCATCTTCCATTCCGGCAAAATCTTTTTTCGAAAGTTTTCCGTAATCCGGAAACTTAGCGATCCTGAAATAATAAGACCCGTCGTCGGTGCGGTAAGCGAACCCTTTTTTCTGCAATGCGGCGATAAACTCGGCCATCTCCGGAATGTGATCAGTGGCGCGCGCAAGGATGGGCTGCTCGATGTTCAACGCCGCGGCATCTTCGAGGAACGCCTTCTCATATTTTGCCGTGTATTGCTTGACGCTCACGCCAGCGCTCGCCGAATTGCGAATGATTTTGTCATCGACGTCGGTAATGTTCATTACGTGACGTATCTCGTATCCGCTCTGGCGCAGAAATCGGCGCAGAAGGTCGACGGCAATGAATGTCCGAAAGTTGCCAATGTGGCCGTAATCGTAGACCGTGGGCCCGCAAGCATACATGCGGACCTCGTTATCTTCGAGTGGCCGGAACTCTTCCATCTTGCCAGAGAGTGTGTTGTAAAGATGAAGCGCCATAGTGAGAGTCGGAAAAGCCGAAAAGAACTCTCATTCTAGGGGCATGAAAGAATGAGGGTCAAATCGTCGGCGATAGGAGCAGCCGGTCAATGGATGAAATGGCGATATTACGACAGGTGTAGTGAAAGAACGATCCGCCTGAAGCTTAGACCTCAGTCTAAGCTGCAATGACTCTGAAGAAGATCGTAGAAATTGCCATGCCAACGGTACCAACGCTGGTCGTCGTTGTACCTGACCGCTAACACCCAGCCACTGACATCGTCGCTGGTCTTGACCTGCACCCACCACTCAATTATGCCGTCCTCGATGATGTCAATGGTGCAGCCACCGGGGCCGAAGCCTGACGTAAAACCGCATGCGCCCTTTTCCGCAACGCCCTCAAGGTCCTCTTGAAACCAGACCCCCTTCGCCCAGAACACCATGTTCCCGTCGACATGCCAACCGTAACCAAGGACAGCGTCTCCCACCTTGAGCGGAGGCCGACTGGCGTCACCGTTGGAGACATACTTGATCACACCTCTGTCAGGTTGGCGCACCACATTTGCTCCTGCGAGCACCGTTACTTTCTCGTCAGCGCTCAGCCTCGCAACTAATTTGCCCTTGTCGGGCGATGAGTAGATTAGGTCGTCTTTGACGAGTTTCACATTGGGGATGGGGTTGCTCTTCCCCGGGCAAGCGTCATAATCGATCACGGGAAGCTTGGGTTCGGGAATATTTGACGAGGTTGCCGAGTCAGTCTGTTGACCCGCTGCAAGCGAGGCTACCGCCAGAATTCCAATCAAACGAACTATCCTCATGAGCTGAATGTAGGGCCGAATACTAGCTAATACAACGTTACAGTCGTACCCTGCTAGCAACAGTCGAGCAGGCCCGTGATTGGCGAAATAGGCCATTACACTCAGAACAACCGTTTGAGAGTGGTTTTCCGGGGACGCGACTTTGGATCGCTCCAGTTCTCTATTCCATCAAATCCCGCTGCTCGCGGAGGGTGCAGCCGAAACGTGATGGATGGCTCGCAAGCGCTGTCCTACGAGTAGCACGTAATGCATTGCGGAAATAATCGTGAAAGCGAACGTCGCGCGCAGAAATGACAGGCGCGCAATCGCGACCCATCGCGATTTATTTATTTCCATGAGCAGCACAAAGAAGACAGCGGCAACTTGCGCGAATGTATTTGCCTTGCCGAAGATGCTGGGGCGGAAGTCGCGCAGCCCGGCGATCGCATAAAGCAGTGCGCTAACCAGCAGGATGGTAAGGTCACGGCTGAAAACCAGCACCGTAAATTTCCACGGAATTTTGTGCAGGATTGAGAGCACCAGAAACATGGTGCTGAGAAGCAGCTTGTCAGCGATCGGGTCAAGGTACTGTCCCAAGACCGTTTGCTGTTTTAGAGTGCGAGCCAGCAAGCCATCGAGACCGTCGCTCATGCCTGCGAGTACAAACAAAATCAGGGCTGTTGAATAGTGGCCTTCGACCAGTTTGATGATGACGAAAGGCACGAACATCATCCGCAGCAGCGTGAGCTGATTGGGGGCAGTTAAAAGTTGCGAGAGCTTCACTTCTGCGCCCCGAGACTTTGCGGGTCTGAAGTTTGGAGATCTAAAGTTTGGCGATCGAGGGCGGCATGTCGGATGAGCACTTCAGCAGGATTCAGGCCGGTCTTGGTGGTGAAGCGCTGCGACAGTGAGGGAATGCTGCCATCGGGCAGATCGAGCTCCATGCGCTCTAAGCGATGCATCGGCAGAAAAACTACGCCCGGAGAAAATGGCTCGCCATCTTTGACCAGCGACACCAGATCGTCGAACGAAGCCAACTCCACTCCGCAGAGACTTAAGCCTTCTGCGGTAAGAGAAAGGATGGCGCCCCAAAACTTCTCCCGCGGATTTCCCAAAGTCACAAGCACCATGACGCCCGGACGAAACGGGTTGCCACCCACGCGCGCAACGCCATCGCTCTGATTGCCAATTTCCATCCCAGCGATTGTCGCCGGGAGGCGGCCACTTTGCAACCGAATGCCCGGTTTTTTAACTCCTGGTTTGACATCATCTGCGGCGACCCCTAACCTTGTCTATCCCAAGCTATGAGGGTTCTAGTCATCGGAAGTGGTGGACGCGAGCATGCGCTGGTTTGGAAATTGCGCGAGTCTCCGCGCGTTTCGCAGCTCTATTGCGCGCCCGGCAACGCAGGAGTCGCGGCCTACGCTGAATGTCTGCCGGCCGACATCAAGAGTATTGATTCGCTGTTGGCCCTGGCAAAGCGGGTCGAGCCTGAACTCACCGTGGTAGGCCCTGAGTTACCGCTGCAGTTGGGCGTGGTAGATGAATTCACCCGGCAGGGATATCGCATATTCGGTCCCACGCAGGCCGCCGCGCAGTTGGAGTCGAGCAAAAGTTTCGCCAAAGAATTCATGCAGCGCCATCACATTCCCACGGCGCACTATGCTATCTGCGACAGTTCGGAAGATGTCAGCGACGCTCTGCCCCGCTTTCATATGCCGGTCGTCGTGAAGGCCGACGGATTGGCAGCGGGCAAGGGCGTGGTGATTTGCGAGTCCAAGGAAGCCGCAACGGCGGTCGCTGCGGAGATGCTTAGCGGCAAAATGCTGGGCGAAGCTGGCGCCCGGGTGGTGATCGAGGAATGCCTGCAGGGCGAGGAAATTTCTTTTCTCGCGATGAGCGATGGCGAACGCGTGGTGGCGCTGGCGGCAGCGCAGGATCACAAGCGAGTGGGCGAAGGCGATACCGGTGCGAACACTGGCGGCATGGGGGCTTATTCCACAGAGGCGATCGTTGACCCGCAAATGCAAAATTGGTTGCTGCAACACATCGCCCGGCCAGTGGTAGCTGGAATGAAGGCGGAAGGCGCGGAATACAAAGGCGTGCTGTACTGTGGCTTGATGATGACGGCTCGCGGTCCCATGGTGCTTGAATTCAATTGCCGCTTCGGCGATCCGGAAACTCAGCCCATCCTGATGCGGTTGGAAAGCGATCTGGTGGAGGCGCTCGAAGCTTCAATCGAAGGCCGCGTCAGCGACGGTGATTTTCGCTGGTCATCAGATGCTGCGGTCTGCGTGGTCATGAGTTCGGGAGGCTATCCAAGCACTTTCGAAGTGGGGAAAAAGATTGCTGGGATCGAAGAGGCGGAAAAAGTTCCGGGCGTTGCAGTCTTTCACGCGGGCACGACCAGGCATGATGATGCGTACTTTACCTCTGGTGGGCGCGTGTTAGGAATTACAGCCCGAGCGGCTACTCTAGAGGCCGCCGTGAACAGCGTATATGAGGCAGCGGGCAAGATTAGTTTCGGGGGCGCTTACTATCGCAAAGATATTGCTGCGCGGGCGCTAAAGAAATAGTTTGCATTGACGAAAAAGCCGCCGAGACGGCGGCGATACAAAAGGAGCTATGAGCAAGCCACTTGTTTCAATTGTGATGGGTAGCGATTCCGATCTTGACATCATGCGCGAGGCGGCGAAAGCGCTCGAGGGTTTCGGGATCGCTTACGAAATCGACGTGACCTCGGCGCACCGGTCTCCAGATCGCACTGCGGACTATGCGCGCAAGGCCGCGAGCCGCGGCGTCCGCGTGATTATCGCCGGGGCAGGTGGCGCTGCACACCTCGCCGGAGTAATCGCAGCTCATACATCGCTACCAGTGATCGGCGTACCGATTCCATCGACGTCTTTGAACGGTTTGGATTCGCTTCTGGCAACTGTGCAGATGCCTGCGGGCATTCCTGTTGCCACCGTTGCCATCGGAAAACCGGGAGCGACCAACGCGGGAATTCTGGCGGCGCAAATCCTGGGGCTCTCCAACGCGACCCTTGCCAAGAAACTTGAGGATCACAAAGAAACGCTGGCCAACGGAGTGGAGGAGAAGTCGAAAAAGCTGAAGATCACCCTGGGAACGTAGTGTGCTGCGAAGTCGTTGGGCTGTGGTCGTTGGTCGTTGGCAAAACCACGCGATGCCGGCGAGGCTAACGACCAACGACGAACAACCAACGACGAACAACCAACGACATTGCTACGAACAAATACATTGATCCTTCGCTACGCTCAGGATGACAACCTCCCGACGACAAATCCAACCGAGGTGCGCAAGCTGCGACCAGTTATCCTGCTCGTGTTCCTTCTGTTGGCGGTGACCATGGAATCTTTTGCCCAGGACCGTTCTTACGGCCGCTCAGTAGTGATGACGAAGGGCGGCATCGTTGCTACCAGTCATTACCTCGCTTCGCAGGCTGGGGCGCAAATTTTGGCCAAAGGCGGCACGGCGATGGACGCTGCCATCGCTGCCAATGCCGTGCTCGGCGTCACCGACCCAATGAGCAACGGGATAGGCGGCGATCTGTTTCTCATTTACTGGGACGCGAAAGCCGGCAAACTTTATGGGCTGAACTCGAGCGGTTGGGCGCCGCGCGGACTTTCCGTGGAGTTTCTGGCGAAGCAGGGCATTACATCCATGCCTGGTTACGGGATTCACAGTGTCACCATTCCTGGCGCCGTCGAAGGATGGAGCCAGGCTCATCAGCGTTTCGGACGCTTGCCCTGGAAAGATCTTTTTTCTCCGGCAATTTATTACGCTGAGCACGGCTTCGCGGTGCCCGAAATTGTTCATGGCTACTGGGTAGGTGAAGAGGCCAAGCTGCAAAAGACCAGCGAGGCGCGGAAAGTATTTCTTCCCGGCGGCAAAGTTCCTGAAGTTGGCGAGATGTTTTCGAATCCTGATGTCGGCGAGGCTCTGCGGCTGGTTGCTGAGCAGGGTCGTGACGCATTTTACAAGGGTGAGGTCGCGCAAGCGATTGTGAAGACTTCGGCGTCATTCGGCGGCACCATGCAGTCGGACGATCTTTCCGACTTCTCCGCCGAATGGGTAGAGCCGATTTCCATCGACTATCGCGGCTGGAAGATTTACGAACTGCCTCCCAATGTCCAGGGCATGGCGGCGCTTGAGATGCTGAACATCATGAGCACCTTCCAGCCTGACCCTGGCGGACCACAGAACACGGTGGAGTTACACAAGAAGATCGAAGCCATGAAACTGGCTTACGCCGATCTTTACCGTTACAACGCAGATCCGAAGTTCGCCAAAGTCCCGGTGGACGGCCTGTTGTCCAAGGCATACGCCGCACAGCGAGCCGCGCTCATCAATCCAAATAAAGCCAACTGTAATCCCGGAGCAGGAACTCCCGCTAAAAGCGACACTGTATATCTCGCAGCCGTGGACAAAGACGGCAACATCGCGTCTTTGATCCAAAGCAATTATTCCGAGTTCGGTTCCGGTATTGTGGTCAGCGGCATGGGCTTTGCGCTGCAAAATCGCGGAGCATTGTTCGTGCTCGATCCTAAGCATCCGAATGTACTGCAGCCGCGCAAGCGGCCGTTTCACACCATCATTCCCGCTTTCATGGAGCAGGGCGACGTGCGCATCGGATTTGGCATCATGGGCGGTCCCAACCAGCCTCTGGCTCACGCCCAGTTTGTTTCAAACTTCGTCGATTATGGGATGAACATTCAGGCTGCGGTCGAAGCGCCGCGGTTCACCGTCGCCAGCAATACGGTGAGTTGTGACATTGTGATCGAGTCGCGGATCAAGCCTGAGGTTTTGCAGGCGTTGCGCGACAAAGGCCACCACTTAATCATGCAAAAAGAGTACAGCGTGATGATGGGACGGGGACAAGCGGTGATGCACAATTCGAAGAGTGGACTGAACTCGGGTGCGTCCGACCCGCGCGCGGATGGCGTGGCCGAACCGGAACCACCGGAGATGCATTAGATGGGAAGTGAAATTTAGCGACGGTAAACGAGTCCAATTAGGGTCTGCGGTTGGCAACTACAATTGGCAACTGGCGTAGCGACATCTAACAGGCCGCCGAAAAATGATATTGCGCCCGCAGCGGCTGAATAGGCTGTTGAAAACCGCTCGATTCGTATCAGGGTATGCCTTCAGGTATACCGTAAGTCTTAAAATGGGTTCGGCTTTAGCCGCTGGGGTTGGATGTTCCTCGTGTCAACAGCGTCGTTCCGCAGCGCCTGAAGGCGCCAGTGAGTTTGCAGCTTACGGCACCGCTGAAGCGATGCCCTGATACGAATCACGTATTTCTAGCAGCCGACTACAGCTTTAGTCCCTTCAAATACTCCCGCAGCGGCCCGCCGAGATCCTTGCGCTTGAGAGCGAACTCGATAGTGGCTTTGAGGAATCCCATTTTGTCGCCCGCGTCGTGACGCTTCCCTTCGAACACGTAGCCATACATTTTTTCTTTCTTGAGCAGAGCGCGCATGCCGTCGGTGAGTTGCAGTTCTCCGCCGACACCGGCTTTGGTTTGTGCCAACGTTTCGAATACCGTCGGCGTAAGGATGTAGCGTCCGATCACGGCTAGATCCGACGGCGCTTCTTCGAGCTTCGGCTTTTCCACCATGTTGCGAATTTCGAAGAGCCGGCCATTGAATCGTCCATCTGCGGGTTTTACATCCAGCACTCCATACGAAGAAATAGCTTTGCCTTCGATAACCTGAATGGCGATCACTGAAGACTGGGTCTGATTGAAAACCTCGATCATCTGCTTCAGGCAAGGAGTCTCGGCGTCAATAATGTCGTCGGCGAGCAGCACTGCGAAGGGTTCGTTGCCCACAAGTTCGCGCGCCATGAGCACGGCATGGCCCAAGCCTAGCGCTTCCTTCTGGCGTACGTAAGCCACATGGATCATGTCGGAGATATCGCGCACGATCTTGAGCAGATCGGTCTTGTTCCGCTCCTCGAGCATTTTTTCCAGTTCGTAGCTGACGTCGAAGTGATCTTCGATAGCCTGTTTGCCGCGGCCTGTGATGATGATGATCTGATCGCAGCCGGATGCCAGCGCTTCCTCCACGCCATATTGGATTATCGGTTTATCCACTATCGGGAGCATTTCTTTAGGTTGGGCTTTGGTGGCGGGCAGGAAACGGGTGCCCAGTCCAGCGGCGGGAAACACTGCTTTGCGAACTTTCATAATCATAAAGGCCGGTTTTCGGCGAGCGGTCCTCTCCGCCGCTTTAAACCGAACCTAAGATTGTACCGGATTGTGACGGATAGCTGTCGAATCCGAAGCTCACTCCGATCGTAGTTCTTAACTGTACCGATCAAGATCATTCAGTAGGAAGCGGCAACGTTCTGCGCATGTTGGGACGATGATACGTACTGAAGTAATTTGCGAATTTCCGGGTTGGCAACCATGCTGGAGCTAATCGCGTGGCGGTTCGGCGCGGAGCCGTGATGCACATCACACAGCGATGTGACCAGAATCCTAGGTTGGAGGCGAGGCCGAACTTAGGATGTGCTCACGGAAAGAGCCTTAGAGAGTTGCCTGGAAAGCACGGCCGCTCCGTTGAAATGAAGGCCTAGGAATCGGCAATGTCGGAGAACAGTTCAACCATCTTCCACAGTAACCGCTACAATGCGCAGGCCGCGTGCAAACACTGCGAGGGCGTCATCCGGCATGAGCCGTGGTGTATCACGCTGCATCCCGCAGTTTATTACGCCTATCAGGTCGTCGCCGATCCAAGCAAATTGACGACAGGAGACGCCCTTATTCTCCATTCCCTGGGTGTGATCTGGGGAGCAAATACCTGTAAGAAAAATTGCACCACAAACCAGGCGGTGCAACCGGTTGAGAATGGCCATCTGACGACCTCCTGAACCGCCCTTCGCAAAACGACAAGACCGCGTTCGGCTCTCTGCCAGCGTGTTAGAATCTGTGAAAACCCCATGCCCGGACCCCAACTGATCGAGCTAGCGCCGTCGATTCTGTCAGCTGACTTTGCCCACCTGGCTGAGCAAATCCATGCTGCGGCTGAAGGCGGCGGCAGCGTGATTCACGTGGATGTAATGGACGGGCATTTCGTTCCCAACATCACCATCGGACCTCCCGTGGTAAGGTCATTGCGGAAGACGACGGATCTGCCGCTGGATTGCCACCTGATGATCGAAAATCCGGATCAGTACATCCCCGACTTCGCCGATGCCGGAGCCAATTGGATTTCTGTGCATCAGGAAGCCTGCAGGCATTTGAACCGGACCTTGCACTTGATCCGCAGCCACGGCATGCTTGCCGGCGCCGTTATCAACCCGGCGACGCCGGTCGGGACTTTGAGCGAAGTGCTGGACATCATCGATTATGTGCTGGTCATGTCGGTCAACCCGGGGTTCGGCGGACAGAAATTTATCCCTGGCGCCGTGCACAAGATCCGGAAACTGGCCGAACTCCGCGAGCAACGGCGGCTCAATTATCGGATTGAGGTTGATGGTGGCATCGCTTTGGATACAGTTGGGGAAGTGGTGAGGGCAGGCGCCGAAATTCTGGTCGCGGGCAACGCCGTGTTCGGTAAAGGCGATCCAACAAGTAACGCGCAAAAATTGTTGAAAGCGGCAACTGAAGCAACTTTGCAGAAGGTATAGCGGCAGTCTTATAAAGTCTAAGCTACCTTGCTGAAGTTTTGAGGATTCTTATGTCACGTCGTATTCCGGTAATGCTGCTTTTGGGCGTGCTCGCCGTTACCGTTGCGTGCACGAACAAGAAGGTCAGCAACCCGATCGCAAATGTTGATTCGAAGCAACCTGACAAGGTTCTGTTCGACCGTGCCATGGACGCAATGAAACACAATCGCTTCGACGTGGCACGATTGTCACTCCAGACCTTAATCAACACCTACCCCGATTCGGAATTCGTCGCGCGCGCCAAACTGGCAGTAGCAGATTCCTGGTACGCGGAAGGTGGTTCGGCTTCACTGGCCCAGGCGGAAATCGAGTACAAGGATTTCGAGACGTTCTTCCCCAATATGCCGGAAGCGGCTGAGGCGCAACTGAAGCTGGCCAACATTCACTATCAGCAGATGGAAAAGTCAGACCGCGACCCCACCCATGCGCTGCGCGCTGAAGAAGAATACCGGCAACTGATCATGCAGTATCCCGACAGCAAGCTGTTGCCCGAAGCCAAGCAGCGCCTGCGCGAAGTGCAGGAAGTGATCGCCTCACGCGAATTCAGCGTGGGACGGTTTTACTATTTGCGCCAGTCGTATCCGGCTGCCATCGCGCGATTGAAGTCTCTGGTCGATAAATACCCGCTCTACAGCAAAGCTGACGAAGCGCTGTACTTGCTGGGGCAGTCATACGAAGGCGAGATCAATATGTTGCGGGCCCGGCAGATGAACGAAGTTGCCAAATCCCGCATGATTGATGATTTCACAAAAGGCGCCGCTGAAGCCTACGGCCGTATTCTCACTCGATATCCGGTAATGGATCGCGCCGACGACGCCAGGGCGCGGCTGCTCGCGTTGCATCAGCCGGTGCCAAAGCCCACCAAAGCTGCGGTCGCGCAAAACAAGGCGGAAGAAGACAGCCGCCGCGAAGCCAGCACGCTCTCGAAAGTCATGAAGACGTTCGCGAAGCATCCGAACACCTCTGAGGCGACGAAAGTCGGTGAACCCACACTAGTCGATCCCACCCCGATGAGCGCGAGCCAGGTGGTGCAGCAAGCGACGCGCGCCGCTATGGGAGGCGGCGGTGACAGCCACTCAGTTTCAGTAGAGACCGTTAAAGGCGGCACGCCTGGCCCAGATCAACCCGCCCCGCGTTCCGACAGCCCAGCTGCAGCGGTTGCTGTGGACGCCACTGGAACGCCCGACACTGCTGCGTCTCCCGCAGCTGCTCAACCCGACGCGAACGAGCTAAAACCCAGCGGCGGTCCAGCAGACCCCAACGAACTGAAGCCTAATGTGAGCGAGGATAATGGTCAGGCTTTGCCCCCACCGCAACAGGTGAACGAGATTCAGAGCGGAGCAGCCGCCCAGCCACCGATCAATGGGACCAGCGCAACAACCACCGCTAATCAGAAAGGCGCCGATTCGTCGGCTTCTTCGTCCACCGACAAAAGTGACGATACCGATTCCACCGAGGCGTCAAGCAAGCATAAGAAAAAGAAGGGCATTCACAAAATAGTGCCGTTCTGAGCTGCACTTGATCGGCCGCTCACCAATTGTCCATCTACGCCGTGCGCAGTGGTTACTGGTCCGTCGTAACCTGTTACCCGCTTATCTTCATTGACTTAGAGTCCTAGACCAGTTAACTTCGCGCTATCTCCCCTTTTTAAATTAAGAGGACATTGCTTGGCGCGGAAAATCTTGCTCGCCGATGACAGCGTGACAGCCCAGAACATGGGCCGGAGAATCCTTAGTGACGCCGGTTATGACGTCACCACGGTGAACAACGGATCGGCAGCCCTCAAGAAAATTGCGGAATCGAAGCCTGACCTGATCGTGCTTGACGTTTATATGCCCGGTTATGGCGGGCTCGAAGTGTGCCAGAGGCTGCGCGAAGCGCCCGAGACGGCCCGCATTCCCATATTGCTCACCGTTGGCAAGTTGGAACCGTTCAAAGCGGAAGAAGCCCGTCGCGTTAATGCTGACGGATTCATCGTGAAGCCGTTTGAAGCGAGCGAACTGCTGACGGCGCTGACGAAGCTTGAAGACAAAATCGTTCCCCAAAGCCAACCCGCCAAACCAAGCCGATTCGCGAAAGCCATGGCTGGTGCGGAAGAACTCGCTTCTGGGAAAGAATTTGGAGACAGCCAAACCGGATGGAAAAGTCGGCTGCCAACCCCAGCCCCGTACGCGAAAGCACGTGCCCCCATTGCGGCGGGTGTTAGCGAGGAAGGCAGTTCTGAGCAGCCTCGCATCTCAGAAATAAAGTCGGGACTGGAAGAGGCTTTGCTGTCTTCCATGCCCCAGGACATTACGCCTGAGGAAATTGCCTCCATCAAGGCTGCTGGCTCGGCACTGTCGTCCAGCGCTGACGAATCAAGCTTCGTGGTGCAGCCTCCCCGTGATGATGCAGACAGCTCGACCCGCGAGCCAATTGCCAGCGTGGAGAACATACCTGAGCTCGCGCGACAGGAATTCTCAGCAACCGAGGGCCAAACCACAATCGCCAACGGAGAAAGCGAAGTTCCCAGGGACACGGCTGCGATGGCCGCCGAATCTCCCGCCACCACTTCTTCCGATGGGGACACTGGCAACCTTGCCGAGGAGGAGGTCTCAGCGGCCTTGGCCTCGTTGACGCCTGCTAATGGTCACGGAAATCTAGCCGCCTCGGTGGATGCGGTAGCTAACGAGATGGAGGTTGCGTCGACAGATCCGCTTCCTGTCACGATGGCAGCCGCGGGCGCAATTCAGGAATTCAGCGGCCCCAGATGGATTGCTGAATTAGTTTCGCTAAGCGAGGATGAATCGACCCTCGTTCTCAGCAGAGAGATGGAAAAGGCGTATGCGGCTTACGCTGCCGCAGACGAAGGCAGAATGCGTTATGCCGGTTCTCCCGATTCCCATACGTCGGTGCTGGTCGCGGAAGCCCGATCGACCGAGCCCGAATCCGATTCCATCCCGGCTGAGTCGGATTCGAACTGGGACAACTCTGAATCACGGCCGGAGGAGCCGGCGGCAGTTACCGCGCCCAGCGAAGATGTTGTCGCGCCCGAACCTAAATTACCGGACGCGTCTCCAGTAGAGGCAGTCACCGAGAGCGATATCCCGGCTGTCGAAGCGGTTTCTGCCTACGCGGCGGCCGCCTCAGCCGGCCCCAGCAATGCAGAAACCACGACGCACGCGGAATACACAGCTATCCCGGAAAAATCTGCTGAAGACATTGCACCCGCGTCCGATTCGAACGAGGGTGACTCGGAGCACGCCACAGCTTGGGCAAATTGGAAACAGGTTCGCGAGTCAGTCATCGGCTCTCAACTCAGTTCGCAGATTGCCGACACGGTTGCGGAGTTGCAAGAAAACGGCGCCGTTGAGCCAGAGTCGCAGCCCGCTGCTTCGCCCGTCACCGCAGATGAAACCAGCGAAATCTCGAACATCGTCGATAGTGTCCTCGCCGACCTGAAACCCAAGTTGATGGCGGAGATCGCACGGAAGATGGGCAAAGAGAAGAACCAGTAAGTCGCGCTGGCATGTCTGACAGTTTTGTTCCACCCTAATGCCAAGGTTCTGATGCACATATTCTGGTGCAGAATTTCCCTCAAAAAAAACGCTCTTTTCCGCCCAAAATATAGAAAACAAAGGATCGGAATTTCTCTTGCCCCCTAGATCTATGGTTCTTAAGGTAGTTACGGCAAAATATTCTAAACATTGGGGTTAAGACGGTCTCCGACTGCCTGCGGTTCCGTGTGGGGCTGCCCCTAACGCCTTCTATATCTGGGCCGGACTCAGCGGTTGGTATGGCCAGGACCTGCGCCCATGTCAGGTTGTCCAGGAACTAAGATTATCTTATAGATAACCTATCTGGTATAATGTTATCTTATCTTAAGGGGTACGATCAAGAAGAAAACGGGACGGATTGCGGGGCCGTTCCAAAGTGGGAATCCAGCACCTACCCTGACAAACCCTGACAAACCGGGGACAGACGGGACGTTCCCCAGTTTTCCTGAAAACTAGGCAACAAAAGTAAGGCTGTGCTGACGGGGATCAGCTGCGGGCTTTTTGGGCCGCCCTCCCCTTCGCGGGGCGAGCCGCCGCAAAGTCGTTTGTTCGAGCGCAGCAATGAATTCGGTGGTTCCGAGCGGTCGACCCGTGTGCGTGCAGTGGCGCAGCACGCTGACATCCGTGGGCGATTCTCCCGCTGCCAGATACTCACTCCACCCGGCCGCCGTCCAGCGCTTTTGCCAGCGCTCCATTTCCAGCATTTCGTCCGAAACGTCAGGGTTGCAATGTGCGGCGGCACTCGACCATGGCCACTCATCGGCCGCTGACACCATGCCCGCCCGCACCGGATTCAGCTCCGCATAACGCAGCCCTACCCACAGGTGCGAATCGTCCAGTGGACAAGAATAGAACCGTCCCTGCCACACGTGCCCACTGGACGACTGGCGGGCGTTCCAATAAGATGCGTAGCGCCCGTGGGTGTGCTTGAGAGTTTGGCACAAGGCCACGGGGGTGCGGGGAACAACCATCAAATGCACGTGATTGGACATCAGGCAGTAGCCTAGCAAGGAAAGACCGTAAAGCTCAGAAGATTGCCGCAGCAACTCCAGGTAAGTGATGCGATCCGGGTCGTCTGCCAGAATCACTTGGCGGGAATTGCCGCGCTGCGTAACATGATGGGCGACGTCTACGACGACGACGCGAGGCAAGCGAGCCATTCGCAGAAAATATCAGAAATGACTCTGCCTGTGTTTCGGCATCGTTCGTTTCTCCCTGGCGATGGCCTCCCACATTCCCATATTGGTCAGAAAAAACTAGGGAACGTCCCGTCTGTCCCCAGGTTTCCCAGGTTTCCCGGACGCGTCGCCAGGAGAGGCAGTCACCGAGAGCGATATCCCGGCTGTCGAAGCCGTTTCTGCCTACGCGGCCGCCGCCTCAGCCGGCCCCAGCAATGCAGAAACCACGACGCACGCGGAATACACAGCTATCCCGGAAAAATCTGCTGAAGACATTGCACCCGCGTTCGATTCGAACGAGGGTGACTCGGAGCACGCCACAGCTTGGGCAAATTGGAAACAGGTTCGCGAGTCAGTCATCGGCTCTCAACTCAGTTCGCAGATTGCCGACACGGTTGCGGAGTTGCAAGAAAACGGCGCCGCTGAGCCAGAGTCGCAGCCCGCTGCTTCGCCCGTCACCGCAGATGAAACCAGCGAAATCTCGAACATCGTCGATAGTGTCCTCGCCGACCTGAAACCCAAGTTGATGGCGGAGATCGCACGAAAGATGGGCAAAGAGAAGAACCAGTAAGTCGCGCTGGCATGTCTGACAGTTTTGTTCCACCCTGACGCCAAGGTTCTCATGCACACATTCTGGTGCAGAATTTCCCTCAAAAAAATCTCTTTTCCGCCGCAAAATTTAGAAAACAAAGGATCGGAATTTCTCTCGCTCTTTAGATCTATGGTTCTTAAGGTAGTTACAGCAAAATATTCTAAACATTGGGGTTATCAGCGGCCCGTCGAGCCGTTGAGGCCTGACACAACACCGCCGGCCGGACGACGGCCACGACGGTGGGACGCAGATTTGGCAACGACCAGGAGCTCGCGCGTTTCAATTTGTCAAAGAGTGTTATTATCTTATAGATAACTAATATTTTTATATAATAGCACAGGTGAAGGAATGAGATCAACTGGGAAGTGGACGGTCGGCAGAATTAGTCCTAGATTGGGAAACGAAAAGTGCGATGCGTGGGTGGGTGTACTGGGGGAAAACGATCCCGGCCTGGATCCCTTTGGAGTACGGTTAAACCGAGGTTAGCGCCCGAAGAACAGGTGTTGTGAGACCGAACATCCAAAGGGCGGGCGCAAACCTGGGGGCACCAGGCATTCCATCTCCACGGTTATCTCATCAGCCCGAAGCCTCGCTTCAGTGCGAATGCGACCGCCGCGGCGTAGGGAACGGCGTCGTGTTCAGCAAAATGCTGACCGTGCCATCGTACGGGTTTACTGTGGCCAGGTCAGGCTTGCCGTCGACGTTGAAGTCGGCGGTGATCAGTTGCCCGGCGCTGTCGCTGACGTGGAACTTTATGGGACGCTGAAAGGTACCGTCGCCGTTGCCCAAGAACACGACGACATCGGAATTTTCCACTGCCAGATCAATGAATCCGTCACCATTAAAGTCAGCCGCAACGATGGAAATCGAGTCCATACCCTTCGCGTATTCTTTCGCCGCCGAGAACGTGCCATCACCTTTGCCCAGGAGAACCTCCACTCCACTCACAGTCGAGACCGCAAGATCAAGATTGCCGTCTCCGTTAAAGTCAGCCAGAGCCAAGGAGTAGGGGCCCTCGCCCGCTCCGTAAGTCACCGGCTTCTGGAACGTCCCGTCGCCCTTGCCCAGCAGCACTGCCACGTGACCATAGCGGTTTCCGCAACCCGTATCCGCCACCACCAGGTCCGGAATATTGTCGTGATTCAGGTCGCCGACCACGATGCTGCTCGGATTGCAGCCTCCGACGGAAAAATAGTGGAACGGCCCGAACCCCCGAGGCTTCTTCCCCAGTTTGACAAAAACGTTGCCTGGCAACTCGCCTGCAGCGGAGTCGATTCCCACCAGATCCGGTACACCATCGTCATTGAGATCGGCCACTGCTACCCGGACCGGGCCGCCATCAGAGTTGTCGGTAATAATCCTTTCCCCGTTGAATTCTCCGTGCCCGTTCCCATACCCGATAAAAATGAGGTAGTCTCCGTCCGCCACGACAGAGTCGAGCTTGCCATTGCCCTTGACGTCCGCCAAGGTCACATAAAGCGATTGCGAGCCGGAGTCCCCAAACTGCCAACTGCCGAAAGTTCCATCGCCTTTGCCCATGGCATAACTGAGCGGACCATTGAACCCCACCACGGCCAGATCGGGGATGCCGTCCCCGCTCAAATCACCCGCAGCGAGTGAGTCGGGATACACCAACGTACTCGTGATTGTGCTGAGCTTGAACGAAACCGTACTCGGCCCGCTGGCCCAAGCTGGAGAGCCAACCTGCACCGCCAGCGCAGCCAGCAACAAAATCAATACAACAAATAGAGCTATGCTTTTCACTTGTACCTCGCAAATGGTCAGTGAAGAATGGTCAGTTGCCCCACGCAATGCCATGTTGTGCCGCTCGCACAACCGGTCGTATTGGTACCGAAGTAAGCCGGCACCCCGCCGGCAATAAAGACGTAGCCATCGGAAACCGTGGGCATCACGAACTTCACCGCTCCGGGCATGGCCGTTGTCGCATTGGGAAGCTTGTGGCTATCCCAAAGATAGCCGATGTTTCCGCCGCTCGGAACCGCACTGTAGACGTAGAGAATAGCCGGGGTGGCGGCTTTGTAGTTAGTGCTGCCCCCGGAGTAGGAGACGGTTCCAGCACCACTTTCGTCGAGTGCCCAGAGCAAACCCGACGAGGAGTTCAAGCCATTCCATGAAACTGATGTCATTCCGCCCGGGAACTTATAGGTCGCTGGCGTAGTCGCGGTCGACGCGGTCATGTTGAATGTGCTGCCGACGAGCGAGTAGGCGCGCAAAACGTCCTTGACGCCTGCCATATACAGAAGATTATTCCCTGACCCCGCCCAAAACGTGGGACTTCCGCGCAGCCCATTGAAATCCCCGAAGTTGATATTGTACGGGACTGCGGGGAAGCACTGCAGAATTGAGCCCGCGCCGCTCTCCGTACAGGCGGTGACGCCGACTTGCGATCCGCTCGAGCAACCGTAACCGCACCCATCGAGCCCGCCCATCGAGGCGTTGTTCGACGCGTTATATGGGATAACGTAAAGCATGCCTTGCTTGCCAATGGAAACTAACTCGGAGGAGTTTAGCAGCACGACCCCGCCCGTCCCCATGTCACTGTCCTGGTTAACATCCTGCATAGCGCCCGGCGGGCATAAGGGCGAGCCAAAGCACAACGCGTTACCGGTCGTGCCGGTATCCAGCTGGTACCAGTCATTCGGCGTGTAATAGTCGACCGCTGCCAGCGGGTTGCTCTGGCTGACGTATTGCAGCTTGATTACCGAGTTGCCGTATCCCCAGCTGCTTTGCCCCGGAGCCGCCCATTGCCCATTACCCACAGCGGGATATACATTTCCGCTAGCGTCGATAGCTGGGGCGGCTCCTCCCATCCAGACTCCGCCGTCGGGCGGGTAGTTCGGGTTAGCGGGCGTCTCGGTAGCGAAACTGCCGACGAAGCTAAAGCCGTTACTCCAGCTCGTGTAGTTCAGCTGATATTCAGCAGCCCATCCGTTGTAGAGCGACAGGCTGCCGTTGTTCAATCGGTTCGAGTCGCCGTAAGACCCCGAGAACGCGTAGACGTGAGCTATGTGATTGGAGTCCGTGTACAAGGCGAGGCCGGCGCGCTGGTTCTGCATGATGGGCACAAACGACGACGGAAGATTGGTGACAAAATCCGCGTAGCTGATGATCTCGTTGCCCGTCGTGGTGTCCAAGGCATGCAGCCGCTGATCATACGTGTAGCTACCCGCTGTACCGAGCTGATGCTGGGAAACCACGTACATGATTGGTGGGCTTACGCTCGCGTCTATCACTGGGGTGCTTGTAATACCCGTCTGCGGCGCAAGGTTCGTGACAGGCTTGCCCGAAGTGGGAGATAGTAGCAACGAGCCGAAGGGTATCGTGGTTGCCCCGTCAGTGCTAGTGTTTAAGGACGTCACCCAGCAATTAGCGCCGCTGCCGGCGTTGTAGGCGTAGACAGAGTTGTTTTCCGTCGCAACAAATACGGTGTTAGTGGCCCCAGTGCAAGAGCCAACGTTCCCGTTGCTGCCTGCTAGCTGGTGTATATAGAGGGGCTGGGCGTATATAAGGCCGTCGGGGGCAGGCGAGACCACGGTCGCGGCCAAATTGCCGAAATTCGTGCTAGGCGAGAGCACGGGTCTCTTCCGAGCTGACGCCGTCGCGACTGGCGTCGTTGTGATACGTAAGGACGCAAGGATCATGCGGCGAGGTGTAATTGCAGAAGTTGGACGAAAGCGAAATGCTGAACCCGTTCTGCCCGGACACCCGGTGACGGAGCACAACCAGAAAGACCAGAACGGCAGAAACGACAGCCAGGGCCCGTAAGAAAGTCTTCATGACTCCTCCTCAGAGGTTGGGTTTCAGTGAAAGGGTTACCGCCCGGGGCCAGTCAGATACTTCCCAGTCATCTGCCGCGAAGGTTATCACAGTTTTGCACGAACTCAACCGCGAAATCGGCACCCCTTCGCGGTTTGACCGGGTTTTCGAACCGCCTGTAAGATCAAAGATCAGCTTTCAGCTCTCAGCCGTCAGCACCTCAGCCCCAAATCTGTTGTACTGGTAACAGAAGCCGCTTTGGCTGATGGCTGATAGCTGAAGACTGCTCTTGACCATGGCCCACGATCTTCCCAAAACGTACGAGCCGGGCGCGATTGAAACGCGTTGGGCCGATTACTGGATCAAGAAGAAGCTCTTTTCCGTTCCCACGCCTCCGCCGGGAGAGACGCGTCCGGTATTCACGCTGCTGTTGCCGCCTCCGAATGTCACCGGGCGGCTGCACATGGGGCACATGCTCAACCATACGCAGATGGACATCATCGTGCGCTGGCATCGCATGCGTGGTTTTCTGACTTTATGGCTTCCGGGCACGGACCATGCGGGCATCGCGACCCAGATGATGGTCGAACGCCAGCTCGCGAGCGAAGGCAGGAAGCGCCGCGACTTGGGCCGCGAGGCGTTTATCGAGCGGGTCTGGGAATGGAAGCGGCACTACGGCGGCGTGATTCTTGACCAGATGAAGCGGCTTGGCGACTCGGTGGATTGGGATCGCGAATACTTCACCATGGACGAGAACCTTTCGCGCGCGGTGCGCGAAGTTTTCGTCCGCTTGTACGAAGAGGGATTGATCTATCGCGGCAAGTACATCGTGAATTGGTGTCCGGGCTGTGGGACTGCAATCTCCGATCTCGAAGTCAAACACGAGGACATTGCGGGCAAGCTCTACGAAATTCGTTATCCCGTGGTCGGGTCGAGCGAGTTCATCACTGTGGCGACCACGCGTCCGGAGACGATGCTGGGCGATACGGCTGTCGCCGTGAATGAAAAAGACGAGCGCTACAAGCATCTGCATGGCAAGAAAGTTTTGTTGCCGCTGATGAATCGCGAAATTCCCATCATTACCGACGATCTCGCACAGCCCGAGTTCGGGACGGGCGCGGTAAAAGTCACTCCGGCTCACGATCCTAATGATTTCGAGGCTGGACTGCGTCACAATCTTCCGCAGATTGAAGTGATCGATGAGCAGGCGCGGATGAATCAGAACGCCGGGCCGTATGCTGGCTTGGACCGCTACGAAGCGCGCAAGCGCGTGCTTGAAGACTTGCGGCAGCAAGGGTTTTTGGTCGGGGAGAAGGATTACACCATCTCGATTGGAAAGTGCGATCGTTGCGGTACCGTGGTTGAGCCGCGACTCTCGACGCAGTGGTTCATCAAGATTGCGCCCCTGGCAAAGCGCGCAACTGAAGTTGTGGAGCAGGGCGAAATCACGATTGTTCCGGAGAACTACAAGCAGATTTACTTGAACTGGATGCATAACATCCATGACTGGTGCATCTCGCGGCAACTGTGGTGGGGACACCGAATTCCGGCGTGGCATTGCTCGTGCGGCGAAATCATCGTGGCTCGCGAGGCTCCGGAGAAGTGCACGAAATGCGGTAACTCAGAACTGAAGCAAGATACTGACGTGCTTGACACCTGGTTCTCCTCAGGCCTGTTGCCATTTACGACGTTGGGCTGGCCGGAGAAGACGCGCGACCTGGAGGTTTTCTATCCCACCACGCTGCTGATCACTGCCTACGAGATTCTGTTTTTCTGGGTCGCGCGCATGATTATGTTCGGCTGCCATTTTATGCAGGGGCATCAGCAGGATCCGAAGGTGAAGCAGGCCAGCGGCTGGAGCGACAAGAAAGATGACAGCGTTCCGTTTCGCCAGGTTTACATTCACGCGCTGGTACGCGACGCCGAGCGGCAGAAGATGTCGAAGACCAAAGGGCAATGTGATTGATCCGCTCGATATTATTCAGCGTTTTGGGACGGATGCGACGCGTTTTACTCTGGCGGCTATGGCGGCGCCGGGGACGGACATTGCGTTTCAGCGAAAGTCGAACCGAAGGCTATCGCAACTTTGCCAACAAGATTTGGAACGCGGCGCGCTTCATGTTCATGAATATTGACCGGGTCGAGCCGGGTCTGCGACCCGGGACCGGGTCTGAGACCCGGTCCCACACAGGCGTTGGTGTGGCGGGGGTTAAAGCGGTTACGCTTGAAGACCGATGGATTCTCTCGCGCTTTAATCGTGTGACCAAAGGCGTAAATGAGGCGCTGGAGACTTATCGCTTTCACGAAGCCGCCAATCAGATTTATGATTTTTTCTGGGGTGAGTTTTGCGATTGGTACATCGAACTGATCAAGCCGCGGCTGCTGGACGAGTCAGACCCACACTCAGTTCGCGTTGCCTGCGTCAATTTGCTGGGCATTTTCGAAGCCGCTCTGCGGCTGTTGCATCCTGTCATGCCGTTCATCACCGAAGAAATCTGGCAGGCAATTTACGATGCGAATCCGCCATTGCAGTCAATTGCTCTGGCGCCCTATCCGCAAGCCGATGAGAAGCAATTAGACTTGGCTGCTGAGACGGAGATGGCAATCTTGCACGACCTGATCGTAAGTGTGCGGAATGTGCGCGCAGAGTTGAAAGTCGAACAGAAACAACGCGTGCCGATCCAGGTCTTCGCCGCAGACGCCGACATTCGCAAGCTGATCGAACAGAACCGGGGATCAGTGGAGCGACTGGCCAATGTCGAGAAGATCGAATTTGTCGATAACTCTCTCGCCAAGTTGTCAGGCGCCCGTCACACCGCGCGTTTCGACGTGCACGTGATTTATGAGAGAAAGATCGATGTCGCTGCGGAGCGGGAACGACTGAATAAGGAATTGGAGCAGATCGAAAGGGAAATCGGCAACGGCCAGCGTCAATTGAGCAACGAACAATTTCTGGCTAAGGCGCCGGCGAAGGTCGTGGACGGAATTCGAAACCGCGCACAGGAGTTGCAGGTGCTGCGCGAAAAAGTAAATAGTAAGCTGAACGAGTTGCGATAGCCAGGACGGGCGAGACGCCCGTCCTCCACTGATATATGGATTGGAATAGCCGGCGAATCACCGCTGTGATCGAGAACGCGCTGTTGGAGGATCGCGCTACGCGCGACGCCACCAGCTATGCCTGCATAGATCCCAACCAGCGCGCTTCGGGCACGATTCTCGCCAAGGAAGATTGCATTCTTGCGGGCATCGGCTGCGTTTCACGCATTCTGGACATGTACGCGGCTCTTGACGGGGCGGTGACCTCACATTACGAAGTCACCACCCACACGGAAATATTCGATGGCATCCGCCTGCACAACGGGCAATCGATTGCTGTGATTCGCCACAATGCGCGCGTGATCCTCTCCTGCGAGCGTGTGATTCTGAATTTCATGCAGCGGTTGAGTGGTATTGCCACGCTGACGCGGCAGTTCGTAGAGGCCGTTTCTGGCACGAAAGCGCGAATTCTGGACACACGTAAAACTGCACCCGGGCTGCGCATGCTCGATAAGTACGCGGTGCGTTGCGGCGGCGCGCAAAACCATCGCCTGGATCTGTCGGATGGCGTTCTGATCAAGCACAATCATATTGCTCTGGCCGGAGGCATAGTGCCGGCACTGGAACGCGCTCACAAGAACCGTCGCGGCGCACAGATTATCGAGGTCGAGGTTCGTTCTCTGGATGAGTTGGAGCAGGCGCTGGAACATGGCGGCGAAGCCATCCTGCTAGACAACATGTCGGTTGGAGATGTAAAGCGCGCCGTAGAACGCTGTTTAAAAGCAGAGTGTCGAATTCCGTTAGAAGTCTCCGGCGGAATCACCTTGGAGAACGTGCGCGCCTACGCCGAAACTGGGGTAAATTTTATTTCCGTCGGGACGATAACCCACTCGGCGAAAGCAGCCGATATGAGCATCCGCTTGGCGCCGGTGTAACTTTACCGGCGTATTAAGGCCGCGATTGCTGTTTGGCGGCCTATCCCTCATAATTCCCGCATCACGCGATCGTCGACAATCCGAAGCTCACGTACACGTAAAATTGCGTCGAACAAACTCGCGCCACAAAGCGATGCCCGATTGGGGCGCGTCGTGCGTCTGCTTATTGCCCATGCCACCGTGGTCGTGAGCGGAACCAAGATCGCGGCTGAGATCGGCACCAGCCGCTCCGAAGTATGGCGACTGATTCAGCAACTGCGCCAACTTGGCGTCGACATTGCCGGTCATCCATCAACCGGATATAGTCTGAAGTCCATGCCCGATCTGCTGCTGCCGGATATGCTGGCTCCTCAATTGCAGGGCACAATTTTCGGCAAGCATATTCATCACTATTACAAAATCGGTTCGACCAATACCGCAGCTATGGAAGCAGCGAGCGCGGGCGCTCCTGAAGGCAGCGTTTTTCTGGCCGAGCAACAGACTGCTGGACGAGGCCGCGGATCTAATCAATGGCATTCAGAACGCTCGACGGGGATTTATTGTTCGGTAGTTTTGCGCCCGGCGCTGCCGCCGTCGGATGTGCTGGTTATCACGCTTGCTGCGGGGTTGGCTGTGCACGCCGCGATTCAGGAGATCGATTCGCGAGTCGCAGCCGACCTGAAGTGGCCTAACGATGTTCTGATCGACAAGAAGAAAGTTTGCGGGATTCTAACCGAGATGAATGCCGAGATCACTCGCGTGCGTTACATCGTGATTGGAATTGGAATCAACGTGAATCAATCGGCCTTTCCCGCGGAACTGCAGACCATCGCTACATCTCTGCGATTGGTTTCCGGCGCCGAATGGTCTCGCGTGGAATTGTGCACGGCTTTGCTAAAATCGCTCGACCGGGAATATCGCAGCTTGCTGGAAAGCCCGGACAGCGTCCAGTCCATCTTGCGCCGCTTTCAAGAACGGTCATCCTCGGCTATAGGACGGCAGATAGAGGTCGAAGAAGATGCCAGCCTCCAGGGGGTAACGGATGGCCTTGATGAGCGGGGCTTTCTGAAAGTTCGAACTGCTCAAGGCGTGCGTACGGTGTTGAGCGGCACAGTAAGATTGAAATAGATTTTCCTACATATGCTTCTGGTTCTGGATGTCGGCAACACCAACACGGTACTGGGTGTCTTCGCCCCGGCGAAAAAAGTAACTGCGAGCGGGGATCACGGCAACGACGCCGAATCGCCGCGCTATCAATTGCTGGTGGCGAACTGGCGGGTTGCGACTGTCGCCACGCAAACGGTGGATGAATACGGCGTGCTTTTCCGTAATCTGTTCGCCATGGACAATCTGGAAGCCAAAGAGATTGATGGCATCGTTATCTCATCCGTCGTACCGCCGCTCGACTCCACTCTCGCCCAAGTGTGCGAGCGATACTTCAATACGAAACCGCTGTTCATCGAACCCGGCATAAAAACTGGCATGCCGGTGCACTACGATAACCCGGCGGAAGTGGGCGCCGACCGCATCGTGAACTCCGTGGCCGCGTTCGAGAAATATGGCGGGCCATGCATCATCGTGGATTTTGGAACTGCGACCACATTCGATTGCGTCTCCGCTAAGGGAGAATATATGGGCGGCGTGATTTGCCCCGGCATTGGAATCTCCGCCGACGCTCTGTTCGAGCGCACTGCGCGGCTTACTCGTGTTGACATCCGCAAGCCCGCCCATGTGATCGGCAGCAACACCGTGAGCAGCCTGCAGTCCGGCCTTTACTACGGCTATCTGGGCTTGGTCGATGGACTCCTGGAGTTGCTGGTCGCAGAACTCGGATCCGAAACCACTGTGGTCGCGACTGGCGGTCTGGCTTCGCTGATGGGTGGAGGCTCGAAACACATCAAGCAAGTGGATGAATTTTTGACCTTGGAAGGTCTTCGCATTATCTGGGAGCGTAACGTCACCGCGAAAGCTTTCCGTGAAACTGGGACGGCCGCCTCTAAGGTTCCTGCCGGAAACAAGCTCCGTAGCCGCTGACCCGTCGTGGAAAACTATTTCAACTACTTCACCGAAATCGAAGAACATTTTCAGCGGCGCCGTGGACGCATCTACTTGTCTCCGCTCGATTGGGCATTGATTGAGACTTGGAAAGATGCGAGCGTGCCCCTGCAGGCGGTATTGCGCGGCATTGATGCCGCCTTCGACAAGTATGATCAGCGGCCCTCGAAGTCACAGAAGGTCAACAGCCTCGCGTATTGTGCGCAAGCCGTGCTGACGGCGGCGGAAGAGATGAAAGAGGCTGCTGTGGGCGCGACCGACAGCAACGCGCCGGGCAGTAAGAACGCTGGATTTCACGCATCGGAAATTGCGGCTTTCCTCCGGCTCAATGCTAAACAATTGGAAACTGCAAAGCTTCCCGAAGCGACAGGAATTTCAGCAAAGCCGCTAGCCGAAGAAACCGCAAACACACTTCGCGAAATCGCCGTGGAACTGGAGACTAAGAAAACCCCGCTGCGATTGGAAGAACTTGAACGCCGCCTTACCGTGGCTGAAGAGAAACTGTTTGCCGTTCTGCTGGCAGCAACACCTGATGAGCAAATTGTTTCTGTGCGGGCCGAGGCCGATCGCGAACTGGCGCCCTACCGGCGCAAAATGCCGTCAGCACAAATTGAGCAATTGCAGAAGCAGTATGTGCATAAACGGTTGCTGGAAAAATATGGGCTGCCGCGGTTGAGCTTGTTCTATATGTGAAGCTCTTCGCGATTCCAATTTCCTAGTGCCAACTGGAAATTCTTCGATTCCTGCACGTCTTTTTCCCTCGTTCGGTAACATAGGATTCTGGTTTGCAGCTCACCATAGAAAAACTCGTTTATGGCGGCGACGGCCTCGCCCGGCTTCCTTCCGATGAACACGGTCCCGGCAAAGCTGTGTTTGTGCCATTCGTGCTGGAGGGCGAAACAATTGAGGCTTCTATTCTCGAACAGAAGCGCGGTTTTGCGCGGGGCCGGGTGGAAAGGATTCTGCAGCCTTCCTCACAACGGGTTGAACCGTCCTGTCCTTATTTTGAGCGCTGCGGCGGCTGCCAGTATCAGCACATCCGCTATGAGCATCAACTGGAGATCAAGGCCGGCATTCTGAAAGAAACTCTGCGCCGCACGGCCAAGCTGGAACTGGAAACCGAGATCACGATTCATCCTTCGCCGCCCTGGAACTATCGCAACCGCAGCCGGTTGCAGGTTCGCACTGCGCCCGATTTCGCGCTCGGTTACTACAAATTCAACTCGCACGAGGTGCTGCCGGTTGAGCAATGTCCAGTGAGTTCGCCGCTGATCAATTGCGCCATCTCGGCCTTTTGGCGAATGGGACGTGAACGCGAGCTGCCCGACGGGATTCGCGAGATCGAATTTTTCGTAAACGCGGAGGATACGGAACTTCTGATTGAGGTTTTCTGCGAACCTGGAACTCCGAGCACGCCGATCAGGGAATGGGCGGACGTCGCGCGGCGAACCCTACCCGAAATCACAGGTATAGTGGCTCACAAGGCGGACACCGCCCACGCAGGGAAGCGGTCGGAACCGAAGAGGATCGCAACATCGGGCTCCGGGGAGATCAATTATAAGGTTGACGGCGTCTCCTACCGGGTCAGTGCAGGATCGTTCTTTCAGATTAACCGATACCTCATCAATGGGTTGGTGGCTACCGTTTGCCGGCAAGATGGCGGAAACATCGCGCTCGATCTCTATGCCGGCGTTGGACTTTTCTCGACGTTCCTCTCCAGAAGTTTTGCACAAGTGATCGCAGTTGAATCGTCACAGACTTCCTATCTTGATTTGCTGCACAATTCCCCATCAAACGTGAAGGCAGTCCGGGCGACCACCGCGGATTTTTCGCGGAGCGCAGCCGGAAAGTTGCGGCCTGACCTCGTGGTGGTGGACCCGCCACGGAGCGGTCTGGGGGAAACTGTGGTCCAAAGTCTCGCCGGATTGGGAGCGCACCGGATGACCTACATCTCTTGCGATCCGGCGACAGCGTCGCGTGACCTGGTTGGCCTGTTGAGCGCCGGATACCGCATCGAACAGGCACACCTCGTGGATCTGTTCCCCCAGACCTATCACCTGGAGAGTGTTCTTCATCTCGCTCGATAGAGTTTCGCTGACAATCGTTTCTAATTGAGGGCCGAGATCCCAGCCGTTAAACCAATCCTTTCCTTCCGCATCCAGGCTAGCCAGTGAAGCCGGCGGCCACCGCGCCCCCGAGCACTGCGCAGAAGCCGCTCTCACGACAACCCATGCTGTGGGCAGCCTCGGCATACTCGTGCGGGATTGTGACTGGCGTTTACGTTTGGCGCCCCGCTCTGTGGTGGCTCGTGGGAGGGATCGCGTTCTGCTCGGCAGGCACTTATTTCTTACGGCGCCGTTCCTATGCGGCTTTTGCGCTTGCGCTGTCCGCGCTGTTCGTGACGGCTGCATTGATGATGCAGGTTCGCGTTCCCCAAAGCGGCGGCGCGGATATTCTGGCCTTCGCGGATGGCCGCGAAGTAATCGTCACCGGCCACGTGGTCAAGGAAGGAAACTTGCGCGAGAAAAACTCCGGCGATCCGCAACAACGGCTGGATATTGAGACCGAGCAGATCAACACGAGGGATGACACGGGAAGCCGAACCTTTGCTGTCCACTCCGGACTGCGCGTTACTGTTTATGGTCACGAGGTAGCTAATGAAGAAGGACAGAACGGGCCCGCAGAATCCACTTCCGCGCACCCGTTCCGCTATGGCGAGCGCTTACGATTTCCCGCCAAACTTCTTCCGCCGCACAATTTCCGCAACCCGGGGGCATTCGATTACGCGGGATACCTGGCACAAGACGGAATCGTCGCGTTGGGATCCACGAAGTTGGAGGCGGTTGAATTGCTGCCCGGGTTCGACGGGAACCGCTTTGAATTCTGGCGGACACGTGTGCGCAGAAATCTGATCGAGAGAATCCATGCCTTGTGGAGGCCGGACGATGCAGCGCTGATCGACGCCATGCTCATCGGGGAAAACTCATTCCTTGGGCGCGAAACACTGACCGACTTTCAGCGCACCGGAACCTATCATGTGCTGGTGATCTCCGGGTTGAAAGTCGCGGTGCTTGCACTGGTAATGTTTTGGCTGCTGCGCCGCCTGCGAGTTAGCGATATTGCGGCAAGCGCTATGACCATTCTGCTGACGGTAGCGTATGCGCTGCTGACCGACGTTGGTGCTCCGGTGTGGCGGGCCACGCTGATGCTTGCGCTGTACCTCGGCGCGAGGCTGCTTTACCGGCAAAAATCAATTCTCAACACCATCGGCGCAGCAGCACTGGCCCTGCTGATTGTCGATCCCGCGGCGCTGTTCGGAGCCAGTTTCCAACTCAGTTTTCTCTGTGTGCTCGTTATCGCCGGAGTCGGCGCTCCATTGCTCGAACGGACGACCCAACCGTTGTCTCGCGCGCTGAGAAGTTTGGACGCGACGAGCTACGACGTGGCGCTTGCACCGTCGCTCGCGCAATTCCGGCTTGACCTGCGGATGATTGCCGGCAGACTGCAACGCTTTTTCGGGAAGCGAATGCCTTTGATCGTGCTCGGAGGCATTACGCGAATGCTGGTGTTGGGATGCGAATTTTTTGTAATCTCGGCCGTGCTGCAGGCGGGATTCGCAATACCCATGGCTTATTACTTCCATCGCGCCACGCTAGTTTCATTGCCAGCGAACGTACTGGCCGTTCCTCTTACCGAAATCATTATGGTCGCGGCCATCGTAGCTATAAGCATGAGTTATCTCACGCAGGTATTTGCGAAGGTCCCGGCCGTTGTCGCTGGAATTGCCCTGCACGCTATGAACGGTTCTGTGCGCTGGTTAGGGGCTTTGCGAATCGCCGATGCCCGTGTCCCCACCCCGCAGCTCGCGGTCATTTTTTTGGGTGCCTGCACGCTCGTTTTAGCTATGGTGCTGAGCCGTCGCAGGCGTAGGTTGCTGATCGTAACCGGATGGGCCGCATTGGTCCTGAGCGCATTCTGGGTATGCGCCATTCCTCCGCAACCGCAAATCAAGAGTGGAGTGCTCGAACTTACCGCCATCGATGTCGGTCAGGGTGATTCGATCCTGCTGGTCTCGCCGCAGGGTCACACCCTCCTGGTGGATGCCGGCGGCATACCATTCTGGATGCATTCAGAATTAGATATCGGGGAAGATGTCGTCTCGCCTTATCTCTGGTCGCGCGGGTTTCACCAACTCGACGTGGTCGCACTGACGCACGCTCACGCCGATCACATGGGAGGAATGGGGGCGGTGCTGGCGAATTTTCGTCCGCGCGAATTGTGGTTGAGCGTGAACTCACCAAGCCCTGAGTTGCAAACGCTGCTGCGCGAAGCCAGGGCGCTGAAAATTCCCATCGTTCTTCATAAGGCGGGAGACAACCTTGAAATGGATGATACAAAGATTGCTGTTCTGGCCCCGTCCCGCGATGCCGAGTCGCATCCTTCGCGGCCGAACGACGAGTCCCTGGTGATAAAAATCAGCTACGGCGCGACTGCGGCTCTACTAGAGGGAGACGCCGAGAAAAAAACCGAGAAGCAAGTCACGCAAGAGAACCCGCAGGCCGACCTGCTCAAAGTGGCTCATCACGGAAGCTCAACGTCGACAATTCCGGAACTGCTCGCGGCAGTGCATCCGAGATTCGCGGTGATATCCGTGGGCGCCCGCAACGTCTATGGGCATCCGCGACAAGAAGTGTTAGACCGGTTGGGAGCAGCCCGCGTTCGTACCTACCGGACGGATATGAACGGAGCGGTCACTTTCTACCTTGACGGCAAAACCGTCAGCTCTCCTTTGGCGGCTCTTCATTGAGAGCGTATTCCGCAGTCTCGAGTTCGTCGGGTGTTTGCCGGTATTCCTCTATCAGCCGCCGGGCTTTGTCGGCATCCTCCTCGCGGACCAATATTACGGTTCCACCTACGCCGGGCAGAATATCCTGTTGCGCGTCGAGCGAAGTCAGGTCAGACTCAATGCCTGCGGAGTCGAGCAATCCACGCACCACCATCGCCTCCGATTCCTGTTCGGTGTCGAACACGCGTACGAGCTTTTCATTCGGATTTGGACGGTCCGCTCCACGCGTGGACTTCGAGTCTGCCATTATTGCCTCCGGCAGGATGATCTCCTGCTTCAAGTCGCGCCTGACTTCCGGCGCGCTCGTTCGATTCTAACTCCATCAAGTCACGTTGGGGACACATTCGAGGAAGATTCTCGTCAGCTTTCAAAGCCGCATACCGTTGAGGTAACCGAAGGCGTACACCATCAGGCCATTGCACTCTGCGTCCCTTGCCGAGACAATGGGTAAAATAGCGGGGCGCAACGCGCTTCGAGTAGGAAACATCTAACCTTGGAGAGATGTGGTGTCGGGGGTCTAATGAGCAGTTTAGAACGGCACGGGCATAAGCCAAACCTAAGCGAAAGAGAACAGGAAGCGAAAAATATCCGGCGCCTGCAAATCATGATCAGCATGGTAATGTCTGTGATTGGCCAAGATCCAAACCTCACCGTGGAAGAAGCTTCCGAGTTGGTGGCAGGAGCCAAGCGAGCCGCGCTAGCCATGTTTCCCGACAAAGAACTTGCCTACGACATTCTCTACAAACCGCGCCTCCAGCGATTGATGAACGAACGTTTTCGCCTGCAGTAAGAAGTCACTCCAGTGTTTTCGCGCCATAGCAAACTCCCAAGGAATAAAAATATACTGTCCGTCTCTTCCTGTCTGGCCAGGACCACTTGCACGCTTCTCGGTACGGATCGTCCCCGGGAAGTGCTGCATTGCAGGATAGGAGCGGCAATGTGTGTATGATGGCCGATATGAATCGGACCACGTTCTTGCCTTTCCTGCTTCTCGTTTTCGTTGTTATGTCCGCTGTGGCCGATGCGCAAATGACGGTTGTTCGTTTTGGGGTGCTTGTATGTGGAAAAGGGCAGGTGGTCCGCGATGCGACCGTAGTGATCGAGGGTGATCGCATCGCCAGGGTCGGTTCCCGCGAGATTGCAATTCCTTCAGCCGCAAGGGTGATCGATCTTCATCGATTCACGGGAATTCCGGGCATGATCGATGTGCACACGCACATGACTTACTACTGGGACCATGCGCCCGGAACCCGTCCCTGGACAGAACTGGGGACACTTGGACCAGCCGTGACGGTCTTTCTAGCACAGGAGAACGCGCGCAAGACATTGGAGGCCGGCGTTACAACGGTTTGCGATCTTGGTTCCTGGGAGTACACCGATATCGCCATGCAGAACCTGATCGGTCGAGGAGCCATGGCTGGTCCTCGGATGTTTGTCGCCGCAAACGGATTACATATCACTTCCGAACCCTACCGCGCTGGAGTTGTCCAGCCCGATCCCGGGAAAGCCGACGGAGTCCCGGAGGTGCAGCGAGTTGCGCGGCAGCAGATCGCCGCTGGAGCGGACTGGGTGAAGATGTATGGTTCCACGGGCAGCGACCAGGACACGACCGGATACGAGACCTATACCTATGAAGAGATGAAGGCCGCGGCCGACGTCGCTCACAAGGCGGGCAAGCGAATTGCCATTCACTCCTACGGGCCAGAGGGGGCTCGAGACGCAGTAAAGGCTGGGGCCGACTCAGTCGAGCATGCCATCGATATCGACGATGAGACCTTCCACGCGATGGTGAGACAGAACGCCGTATATGTTCCCACCGTGGCTCACAACCAGTACTACATCGATCACAAGGGTGAGTTCGGTTACGACCAAGCCGCCGTCGACAGACTTACCGCATACATACAGAAGAACGTGGAGACACTGCGACGTGCGATCAAATTCCATGTGAAAGTCGCCATGGGCTCGGATGCAGTCTTTACCGGTTTCGGACAGAACACGGATGACCTGCCATGGTTCGTCAAGGCAGGCATGACACCGGCCGAGGCACTGGATGCAGCAACTGGTGTTGGCGCTGAATTACTCGGAAAGGCGGATGTTCTGGGGCATGTAGGCCCGGGCGCCTTCGCTGATCTGGTAGCTGTGGAAGGCGACCCCCTCAGCGACATTGACGTCGTTGTCCATCATGTGAAATGGGTGATGAAAGGCGGAAAGGTGGTCGTCGACAGGGAGTAATTGCTCCTGCGAGTGACTCTTCATTGACGGGGTGTTGCCGGAATTCTGGGCGGTTGACCGGCAAAACCGGACGGCAACTGTCGTAAACAAAGCGATTTCGCTCATTCATTCGCGCCCGCCGAGACAGGAGAGGGGGGAAGCGGGGAACTAACTCGCTTTCCCTCTGACCCGCACTGTGGTTGACCCTCTGAAGCGTATCGGGCTAGACTCGCTTTTCATGCGAGGTGTTCCATGAAGCTATTTGCGCTGGCTTTTGCCATTTTCCTGCTGTGTTCATTTAGCGCGCTGGCGGACGACGGTCATCACCACGAAGGTCTGACGACGGATCAGTTAGGAACGGTACATTTTCCCGTGTCGTGCGCGCCCGCAGTCCAGAAACCGTTCGAGCGGGGAGTCGCGCTGCTGCACTCGTTTTGGTACGAAGAGGCGGAAAAGGAATTTCAAGACATAGCGAAAAATGATCCGCAGTGCGCCATGGCGCATTGGGGAATCGCCATGAGCATCTGGCATCAGTTGTGGAACCACCCGGACGCGGCCACGGTCAAGCGTGGACAGGCGGAAGTCAAGGCAGCAAAATCGCTGCACCCTAAAACCGATCGGGAACGTGATTACATTGCTGCTATGGACGCATTCTATCGCGGCAACAATCGGGAGTATCACAATCGAGCTAACGCCTACTCGACGGTTATGGACACGGCTTACCAGCGTTATCCGGATGACCGCGAGGCAGCCGCCTTCTACGCGCTGTCACTGCTGGCTTCCGAGCCGGATAACGATACGACCTTTGCCAATCGAAAGCAGGCAGCCGCAGTCCTGGAAAAATTGTTTGCCGTAGAACCCGACCATCCCGAAATTGCCCATTACTTGATTCACAGCTATGACAAACCGCAATTGGCGGAGCTCGGATTACCGGCTGCACGGCGCTACGCGGCGATCGCTCCCGCCGCTCCTCATGCGTTGCACATGCCCTCGCATATTTTTGCCCGACTCGGTTTGTGGCAGGACGATATTGATTCGAACCTCGCTTCCATTGCCGCCACGCGTAAAACTGCCGCCATGCATATGGGCGGAGAGGGCCATCAATTTCATGCCATGGATTTTCTGGTGTACGCATATATGCAATCGGGGCGGGAAGCGGATGCACAAAAAGTGATCGAAGAAGTTAAAGCGATGCCTGCCATGAAAGGCAATATGTACGGCACGGATTTCGACCCGCGCACCGATGCACTGGTAACTCTTTCCGCAAGATATGTGCTTGAAATGCATCATTGGGCGGACGCTGCTTCCCTTGCGCAGGTGCCTGAAGCGAAAACTGGAGACACTGCAATCATCTACTGGGCCCGCGCAATTGGCGCCGCTCGCAATGGCAATATGGCCGATGCGCGCAAGGATGTGGCCGAAATCGAATCGATTCACGCAACCTTACTCAAGCAAAAGAAAAAAGACTTTGCCGAGGCGGTCGATCAGGGTCATCAGGAAGCCGCAGCATGGTTGGCTCACGCTGAAGGAGACAACGACGAAGCTATCAAGACATTGCGCGCGATTGCGGAAAAGGAAGAGGCTGAGGGCGACGAACCGTTGGCGATTCCCGCGCGCGAAATGCTCGCCGACATGATGCTCGATATGAACCGGTCCGAAGAGGCATTGGCAGAGTACGAGGCAGACTTGAAGTTTAATCCCAATCGCTTCAATGGCCTCTACGGCGCCGCACGAGCAGCGGAGACGGCTGGCAGGAGCGACAAGTCGAACACTTACTACGCCCGGTTAGTGAAGATATGTAGTGGATCGAATTCAGACCGGCCGGAACTCAGCCACGCCAAAGCGCTCTTGGCGCAAAAATAGCCTCGTCATTGTTTTTCTATTCGCTGCAATCGAAATAAAAGCGTTCCCCACCCTAATTTGGATCGCATCTGCACCGGAGTGTGGTTGGCGTCATCGGTGAACCATGCCCACACCGTCCCTTTGCCCTGCAAAGCGCCAGAAATCGCTTCAGCCTTGACCCGTACTGTCTGAAATGTGCCCAAGGGAACTTTGATTTGATCACGAGCTTCGACCCGTGCCCTGACTTCAGTCGTTTTGTTTCCGTCGTTGATGGGGAATGTATAGGTATTGCCGGGCTGCAGAGGCAACGACGCCAGATAGTAGAACCCAGTGACGACGTCGCTCACACAGGCGGGCAGGTCGTTTTCTACGTGTTTTTGTTCGCCGGTCTTCAAGTTCTTTTCATCGAGCACGCTCTTGTTGCGGGAATAATCGAAACGAAGTTCGGTCTGGCGCGAGTGAGCACCTTCTTCCGTGTGTTTTGAAACACGCAGCGAGCAAAACGTATGCGGATCAAAGAAAGCCTCGAAATGGTCCTGCACTTTGTACAGCGCGTTAGCCACGCCTGCAGAGTTTGCAATCGCAGTTACATGCTGCTGCCCGGCGTCGAGTCCCAGGGTAACCCGAGCCGTTCCGGCGTTGAAAAGATGCCACTCCACGCCATAGACGTAGGTCTGTCCGTTCGGATAAGCATAGTTTCGTGGAGGAGGAACAATTCGCGCGGAGGGAGCCGCGCTTATCGTAGGAAGCGGAGGGGTGTTGGACGGCGCAGCGGGATGAGTCTGGCCTTGCGACAAGGCGACAGAAAGTAACGCGAACAAAAAACGTGACGGATTCAGCTTTAAGAGACTACCCATGTTGCATGGACGAGCGATTCCAATATTTACTGAGATACCGAATGCTAGGTGAGAGATGTATCGAAACCCGCTATCGGCTCCAGAATAATTTTGCTACCAGTGCGGCCATCAGCGCCGCCGCCCCCAACGTCGCATTGTATTCTCGATGCTTTCAGGAACAAGGCCCAGGAAAATGTTCCCGCGCTGCTGCCCAATGAACGAATCCCAGGCAACAGCCGAGGTACGCGCTGCGCGTATTCTGGGAATTCGGGGAAATGTTCTTTCAGGAAAACTTCTTCTCCATAAATTACGGGCAAATAGATGGCCAGAAACATCAAAACCAGACCCGCTCCAATCCACCAACTCCGGGCACTAATGGCAAAGCCCACGGTCAGAACAAGAGAGCCAAGATAAAGCGGGTTTCGGGTGTAGGCGTAGGGGCCCGTCATCGTGAGCTCTTCATTTTTCTTTACGTGTCCAGATGCCATGCGCGCGAATTGCGAGTCCGGGAATGACCAGCGCTAAGCCAATTAGCAAGGACTTTGGAGTTGGCCTTGCAAGCCACAAAAAGATCGCGGTGAAAACGAATCCCAAAGGCACGCGAATGCGGCGCGCAATTCTTGTCCAGGTAAGCTTAACCACGCGCGCTCCTCAACAAGGTGCGAGCGGCAGCAAAGACCTCATCAGCGCTGATTTCCAGCAATCCGGGGTCGGCGTGCGCACGGCGGGAATGCGAGGTAGGGCTGATCGGACTGCGCAGAACGATGCTGCGAGTGGCAAAAGGACCGTTGCGCGCGGGATTGGTGGGACCGAAGATCGCAACGACGGGTATCCCGAGCGCCGCGGCCAGGTGCATTGGTCCAGTATCGCCCCCAATGAACACACGCGTACGCCTCGTGAGCGCAATCAATTCCGTAAGTGAGCATGCAAGACCGGTGGCCGCGCCATCGCTGGCAGATTCGACCTCGCGCATCAGATGCTCTTCGCCCGGGCCAACATTGATCAGCGATTTCACGCCGGTCTCGGCTAGCCGCTTCGCTACCTGTCCGTAGCGTTCTGCCGGCCATCTCTTGGCTCCCCAGCCCGCGCCGGGGTTCAGCACTGCGAAGTCGCCAGAGTTCGATCCGAAGCGTTCGTTACATTTATCTTCGACCGCCTGGTCGCGAGGGAATTCTATCTTCGGCAATTCCAACGGGTGATCTGCGACTCCCTCAGCGAGCGAAAGATTCTGCTCGACAATGTGGCTCCCGTGCGCGCTTACCTGACTCGTATAGAACATGCTGGCAACATTTTCGCGTGGCTGTGCGAATCCATATACGACGGGCGCTCCCGACCAACGTGCAACCAGCGCCGACCTGACTGCACCCTGAAAATCGACTGCCACTTCGTATCGCTGCGCTCGCAGTTCGCTGAACCCCGCGGCAATTTGCTCCCATGTTTGCGTGGAAAGCGGGGAAGCACGCCACGCTTTCGTGTTCACAGTATGGACGCAGTCGACGAGCGGCCTGCGCACAGACAGAGGCCCGGAGCGCGGCTCAGGCAATGTGCACAGCAACTCCGCCCAGCACTCTTCCACCACCCAACCCAGGGTTGCCTCAGGAAATACTCGACGCAACGCGGTGACGGCAGGGAGCGTGTGAATAATATCGCCCATTGATCCCAGCCGCACGATCAGCAATTTTCGTGGAGCGAATGACTCAGTATTTTGCGGAAGCGCTGGGGGCGATTGCATGCTCAGGAGCGGCGCCCAATTCGTGCGCGAATAATTTCGCTGGCGGAATGATCTTTGGGATCGCCCACAATTTCGACGCGGCCGCCGACCTCCATGACCGCATCCCGCTCCGGGACGGTGTCGACAGCATAGTCCGTTCCCTTGGCGTGAACATCAGGACGAAGCTCGCGGATCAAGTTTCGCACGTCGTGCTCAGGAAAAATGACGACAGCGTCCACGTCCGCCAGTGCCGACAGAATTTCCGCGCGTTCTTCTGCTGGCATCAATGGACGGCCCTCCCCTTTCAGCGCTCGCACCGAATCATCGGAGTTGATGGCCACGATCAAGCGTCCGCCGAGTTGCCTGGCTGCATGCAGGTAGCGAATGTGGCCCACGTGGAGCAGATCGAAGCAGCCATTCGCCAGGGTAATCGAGTCGCCAGCTTTGCGCCACGAGGCAGCGCGCTTGTTCAATTGCTCGCGGTCTAAGATTTTTTCCGTCGACATTCAATGGGCTCTCGTTATCGGCGGTGATTGTTCAAGCGCAGCCAGCAGTTCCTGCCGCGATACCGTAGCAGTTCCTCGTTTCATCACGACAATTCCGCCCGCATAATTCGCGAGATGAGCAGCCTCCTCCGTGCTTGCGCCGGCAGCAAACGCGGCCGCGAAAGTGGCAATTACGGTATCGCCGGCGCCGGTAACATCCGCGACCTGGTCCGAACCAAAGATCGGAATGTCCACCGGTTTGTGTTTGCCGGGGAAGGCAGTCATGCCATCGCGCCCTCGAGTGATTACAAGCGATTGCAGCTTCATGCGCGACATTACTTGTTCGCCAGCGACACACAATCGCGGCCAATCGTCTCCGATCCGCATACCCAGTGCCGCTTCAACTTCCGGTTCATTGGGCGTGGCCGCAATTACTCCCGAATACTCCAGCATCCGGTAGCGCGAGTCGAGTATGACAGGAACGCCATCCAGACGCCCTCGTTCGCGGATCGCGTTAAGAATCGTAGGGCTCGCCGCGCCATAACCATAATCAGAGATGAGCAACGCATCCGAAGCGCGCACATATTGTCGCGCCGCCAGCACGAGTTCGCGTTTCAAGTGACGGTTGGGTTCCTGGTCGGGTTCACGATCGATACGCACAACTTGCTGCCGCGCAGTATGCGTCATGCCCGCCAGAATGCGGGTTTTAGTCACGGTGGTGTAACTTTTATCTTTCAAAACGCCGCTTACCGGGATGTGTTTTTGACGAAAACTTTTCAAGAGCAAGCGGCCAGCCTCATCGTCGCCCACCACTCCCACCGGCAAAACATTGACGCCCAAGTCCGCAAGATTATTGATCGCGTTGGCCCCTCCGCCCGGCATGACGCTGCGCTCCCGATGCTTCAAGATCAGCACCGGCGCTTCTCGCGAGACGCGCGAGATTTCCCCAAAAACGAATTCGTCGGCCACCAGGTCGCCGATCACGGTGATGGTGACCTTGGGAAAGGCCTCAACAATCTTTTTCAACCGCTCCTTTTCTTTGGGATGTTTCGTCATTTGGACGCGGAACTCCGCTCAGCCTCGGCACCGATTTTCTCACGCCTTGCTCTTCGTTCTGAAATCATCCGCAGCATGGTATCGACTGCGTTAGCCGCGTCCACCAGTTCCATCTTGACTGGAATGACCGTCAGAGGCTGGAGCGCCTGCAGATATCCGCCCAGGTTGATCGCGTCCTTTTCGGTAGTGACAAAGCTCTCAGCCTCGCTATGCTGCCGCAGTTTCAACAGGTCCTCGATATCCCGTTTCGTGTAGGCATGGTGGTCGCGAAAAAAAGCTTGCGCCACAGGTTCCACGCCCGCAGTGCGCAGTTGAAGCACGAAATTCTGTGGCCGCGCAATTCCGCAGAAAACGGTAGGGCGCGCAGGGATACTCGTCAGTGAAATGCCGCGGCGTACTCGCCATACTAACTTGCCGTATGAAGGAAATGAATCAGCGGAAGCGCCGCTGGTCAGTACAACTGCATCGGCGCGCGACAATGAGGTGAGCGGCTCGCGCAGACGCCCCGCAGGAAGCAGACGATCACGCGTGTCTTCAGGAGTGACCAAAACGATGTCGAAGTCTCGCGCCAGGCCGCGATGCTGGAATCCATCATCGAGCAAGTGAAGCTGCGGTCCGAAGCTTTTTTCCGCGAACAGTCCGGCTTGATGGCGATCTTCTCCCACGATCACTGGCACTCCTAAACGTTGCGTCGAGGAGCACCGGCTCGTCACCATAGTCCCGAGACGATCCTTCTGGATCCACTTTAGCTACGCCGCGTTTGGTGCGGCCGTAACCGCGAGAAAGAATGTCGAATGGAACCTCACGCTTCTTCAGCAATTCTCCTAAAAGCAGGACGAAGGGAGTCTTCCCAGACCCTCCAACCGACAAATTGCCCACGCTGATGACAGGGCCACATAACTCCCGCGCATGCATGACGCCGCGGTCATATAGAGCATTGCGGGCCCGCACACCCGCTCCGAATATAGAGGAAAACACGTTCACTTGTTTTTCCGAGATTTTGTCATTGCATCGACTAGGCGTCTGCCGCCGGAATCAACAGATTTTCCAGTGCCTGCATCGTCCGCTGCGTTGCCCCCATTTGCGCGCGCAGAGTTTCTGCCGCCCGGCGGCCGAGCGCAATCCGCTCCGCCGGGTCAGAAATCAGTTCCATGAACGCAAGCGGGAGCTCCGCTGGACCAACCACCCGGACGGCATCGCGGCTTTGAAACAAGCTCACAATGTCACGGAAATTCTCCATATGGTTGCCCACGACGATGGGAACTCCGTGCAGCGCGGGCTCGATTATATTGTGTCCGCCACGTGGAACGAGGCTGCCGCCAACAAATGCGACATCGGCGAGCGCGTAAAGCGCAGCCAGTTCGCCAATCGAATCGATCAACAGGACGCCAGCGATAATCGGGTCGCCGCTCCACAACGAACGTCGCCAGAAACGGATACCAAGCTGGCCCAGCAAGTCGGCAACTTCGTTGAAGCGCTCCGGATGCCGCGGCGCAAGAATCAAAACTGCGCGAGGATGGCTGGCCAGAATGTTCACGAAAGCTTGCAGCAGCAGCCGTTCTTCGCCCTCAACCGTGCTTCCACAAACAATCACCGGGCCAGCATCCGCTTGCTGGAACGCGGCGCGCAAACTGGCGATAATCGGCGGCGCCAGCCGGCTGCAGGCACATCAAACTTTAAGTTGCCAGTGACCTGAATCCGTTCCTTCGGAGCACCAATCTGCGCGAGCCGACGAGCGTCCTCTTCCGTTTGGGTTAAGAACAGGTCCACCTGCCGCAAAACGCGGGCAAGCAGACGCTGAAAGCGCCGGTATCTGGGCCAGGAGCGGTCCGAAATGCGGGCGTTTACGATAGCTATTCGACCGCCGACTGCCTTGCCCAACCGCAGAAAGTTTGGCCAAAGCTCAGTTTCCGCAATCACAATTAACTCAGGCCGTAACCAGCGTAAGTACGGGCGAATGGCGAAGGCGAAGTCCAGCGGGAAGTAGAAAACATTCTCCGCCCCGAAGCGAGTGCGTGCCAATTTCTGCCCAGTATCCGTGGTCGTCGAAATGACTATTCGATAGTTCGGAAACCGCCGCTTCAGTTCCGCCACTAAACCGCTCACCGCGAGAACTTCGCCGACCGATACGGCGTGGACCCATATTGTTGGTCGTCCAGGTTGTTTTGTCAGGCGCTGAGGAATTCTTCCCAAGCGCTCGCTCAAGCCAGCGCGGTATTTTCCGTGGCGCAACCTCTGCATCAGCCAATAGGGCAGGGTTAGGAGCAACCCTGCGGCGAGCAGTGCACTGTAGATCAAATACATGAGGAAGAAAACATTCTACCTGCTTAGTTTGATGCGCAAGGTACGCCGTTTTCGAAGTTCGCATCCTATAATCAACAATCATGCCCTGCTCGTTTGCAAGTCTATCGCTGCCGCGAAAGATTGCCGGAGTTTCTGTTCTACTGCTGTCTTCTATAGTTTGCCTGGCGGGAAAGCACTTTGTGATGCCTTCTGCACAACCTGCCAAAACTTACCCCGCGCACGACGAACATCCCAGCGAAGGCGTCACCGTCGCGCTTGATCCGTACGATATGGCCGACAAGGCCAGCATTTTTTCGGTGCATTACAGCGACGTCGGCCTTATGCCAATATTCCTGGTTATTACGAATGACGGAAATCAGCCGGTCTCGTTGTCGGGGATGAAAGCTGAACTCATCACCGCCGATCGCACCAAGATTCCGCCTGCCACGGAAGATGATATTTACCGGAGAATTGGCAAGCCGCCGGGAAACATCTCACAGAATCCGCTGCCCTGGCCGAAGAAGGCAAAAGGCAGCGTCAGCAAAGACGCGATGGAGGAGGTCCAGAACGCCCAATTCGCAGCCCGGGCCGTCGAACCACATAGTACGCAATCCGGTTTCATGTTCTTTGATGTGTCAGGAATTTCGGCACCACTTGCGGGCGCGAACTTCTATTTGACTGGCGTACACGATGCCAAAGGGAACGAGTTGATGTATTTCGAAGTTCCGTTGGAGAAATATCTAAGCGCGCCTGCCAAGTCGAACTAACTGGGTGCCGCGCGGCGTGCCGGAACTGCAGGGCCTTTATAATTCCCTTGATATGGCCACTACGCCGGAAACCTCCGTAGCCGCCCGCGCCAAGTATGAGCCCGTGATCGGCTTGGAGGTGCACGTCCAGCTTTTGACTGTGACGAAAATTTTCTGCTCTTGCTCCACTCGCTTTGGCGATCCTCCCAACACCAACGTCTGCCCAGTTTGCCTCGGCCTTCCCGGAGCTTTGCCGGTACTGAATCGTAAGGCGGTGGATTTCGCGGTGCTGGCGGCGATGGCGCTGGGCTGCCGCATCAATGAGACATCGATCTTCGCGCGCAAGAATTATTTTTATCCCGATCTGCCCAAGGGCTATCAGATTTCGCAGTATGACAAGCCGCTGGCTGAGTTTGGCGGGATCGACATTACGACTGCAGGCGGACCTAAGCGAATCGGCATTACCCGATTGCACCTCGAAGAGGACGCTGGCAAGAGCCTGCACGAAGCTTTCGCCGGTTCCAGCGAAACTACCGCCATCGATCTGAATCGCAGTGGAGTGCCGCTAATCGAAATTGTCAGCGAGCCCGATATTACTTCGTCCGCGGAGGCGTACGAATACCTTACACGGTTGAAGGAAATCATCCTCTACACGGGCGTCAGCGATTGCAATATGGAAGAAGGTTCGCTGCGTTGCGATGCCAACGTCAGCGTGCGCCCGCGCGGACAAAAACAATTCGGCACGAAAACTGAAATCAAGAATGTGAATTCATTCCGCTTCATTCGCGAAGCGCTGGAGTTTGAAATAGACCGTCAAATCGGGATCATCGAATCGGGCGGCAAGATCAAGCAGGAAACTCGTCTCTACAATCCGGCCGAAGGAAAAACTTATAGCATGCGTTCGAAAGAGGAGGCGCACGACTATCGATATTTTCCCGAGCCCGACCTTTTGCCTCTGGTGGTTGACGAAAAGTGGCAAACTGAAATTCGCCGCACCTTGCCGGAACTGCCCGAAGCACGCCGCCAGCGCATGGTTGCCGATTACGGCATTACCAACTACGACGCGCAGGTGCTGACCTCCACAAAGTCGTTTGCTGATCAATTCGAGGCGGCAGCGAAGGCGGCGAAGAATCCGAAGCGCGTCGCGAATTTAGTCCAGGGCGAACTGATGGGACGACTGAAAGCGAAGGGCCTGGGAATTGAACAGTCTCCGATCTCGATGCAAGGAGTGGCACATGTCGGCCGATCTCGTGGAAAGCGGTACGATCTCCGGGAAGATGCTTAAGGACTTGTATGATCTGGCGTTCGAGCGTAACCAGGATTTCGCCGCCATCTACGAAAAAGAAAAGCCGCAGCAGCTTACCGACTCTTCGGCAATCGAAAAAATTATTGACGAAATCATCGCAGCCAACCCCAAGCAAGTTGAACAGTATCGCGCGGGCAAGAAGACGGTAATCGGTTTTTTTGTAGGCCAGGTTATGAAAGTCTCAAAAGGCCAAGCCAATCCGCAGCTAGTGAACGAGCTACTAGCAAGAAAGCTTGAAGGCTGAAGAGCCAAGAAAAGATGTGGGACCGGGTCTTCGACCCGGTCAGGCCCGCAGGGCCGCAGGTTTTGCGACTAACCGGATTGCTTGTGGATCGACTCTGCAGGCCGGAAGCCGGGTCAAAGACCCGGCACCACACAGCGGCCTTGCGGCCGCTGACCGGGTCCCACACCGGGTCCCACACCGGTCCCCCACAAGATATGTGGACACTTGAATCTCCAGTAGAATTACAAGCTTGAGCCGAACCCCGACGAGGGAACTGACGGCATCCGCGGATCTTCGCGCGAATCACAGACCATGTTCAAAAAAATTCTGATCGCTAATCGGGGAGAGATCGCGGTGCGTGTGATCCGCGCCTGCCGCGAATTGGGAATCACTTCGGTGGCAGTTTATTCGGATGTTGACCGTGCCTCGCTGCACGTTCGCAAGGCTGACGAGGCTTATCACATCGGGCCTGCCGCGGCTGCGGAATCATATTTGAACTTCGCCAAAATACTTAACGTTGCCAAACGAAGCGGCGCGGATGCCATCCATCCCGGTTACGGTTTTCTCTCCGAGAACGCGAACTTCGCCCAAGCCTGTGTTGATGCCGGTGTGAAGTTCATTGGACCGACCGCGGCTTCGATGGAAATGATGGGATCGAAAACCCGGGCGAGGCAAGAAATGGAAAAAGCCGGGATTCCATTCGTGCCCGGAACTTCCAGAGGACTCGAGTCCGTTCAGCAGGCGGAGCAAGTGGCGGCGAAGATCGGCTATCCGGTTATGCTGAAAGCGGCGGCGGGCGGCGGCGGAAAAGGTATGCGCCTGGTGCATGGGCCCGAACATCTGAAATCCGCTCTGGACGCGGCCCAGAGCGAAGCCGAGCGCGCATTTGGCGACCGTGAAGTTTACATCGAGAAAGCAATTATCAATCCCCGCCATATCGAAGTGCAGGTTCTCGCAGATGAGCACGGCCACACGGTTTATCTCGGCGAGCGCGAGTGCTCGATCCAACGCCGCCATCAAAAGGTGCTGGAGGAGTCGCCGTCTCCAATCGTAGATGCGGATATGCGGCGGCGCATGGGCGAGGTCGCGGTGCGGGTGGCCAAAGCTGCACGATACACCAACGCAGGAACGGTAGAATTTCTAGTCGATCAGGACAAGAACTTTTATTTTCTGGAAATGAACACGCGACTGCAGGTGGAACATCCGGTCACAGAGTTGATCACGGGATTGGATCTTGTACATCTGCAGATCCGAATCGCGGCCGGCGAGAAATTGCCGTTTCGCCAAGAGGATATTCGCATCCGCGGTCATGCCATTGAGTGCCGCATCTACGCCGAGGATCCTGACAACAATTATTTTCCCAGCCCGGGGAAGATCACGTTGCTGCTCTCCCCGTCAGGACCGGGAATACGCCAGGATAGCGGCATGTACGAAGGTTGGGCCGTGCCCATCGATTACGACCCGCTGCTGGCCAAACTGATCGGCTACGGAACTGATCGGACGCAGGCAATCTCGCGCTTAACGCGCGCGCTGCACGAATATTTTGTGGGCGGCATCAAGACCAATATTTCACTATTTCGCCGCATTCTGAGCTGACGCGCATTTTCAGGCTGGGAAAATCGACACTGGCTATCTGGATCGATTGCTGAAGTCTAAGCCTCCCGAGATTCGAGGCGGGCATCCGGAAGTCGCGGCGATCGCGGCTGGATTATTCGCCATCCTGGATTCGAACTCGGCGGTTGCCAGCAATGGAGACGCATCATCGAACCATCGGACAATGCATTGACGGCACTGCTGTTTCAAGCTGGAAGAGAGCAGCAAGGGCAGAAGCGCTAAGCTAGAAAATCCGACTTCGCATTTGCTTCTTATGGTCTACGACGTCACCATTGATGGGAAAGATTTCCGGCTCGAATTGGAGCGGGAGGAAACCGGCTGGCAATGCCTGCTGAACGGCCGAAATATCGAAATAGACGCAGTGCTCGCAAGGCACGACGTGCTTTCCATTCTGATCGACGGAAAGGCCTACGAGATCAAGCGCGAGCATACGGCGACCGATACGCATTTGTGGGTCGGCAGCGTGCGCTACCTCGCAGAATTGCGTGATCCCAGATCGCTGCGCGGGCGCAAGGGGCTGGCGCAGATGACAAGGGTCCGAAGAAAATCCTCGCACCTATGCCCGGCAAAGTGGTTCGGATGCTGGTCGATCAAGGTCAGGCGGTCGAGGCCGGACAAAGCATTCTGATTGTGGAAGCGATGAAAATGCAGAACGAAATCAAATCGCCGAAGAAAGGCACGGTGCAGAAAATCGTGGCTGTCGAAGGCGGCACCGTCAATGCCGGAGACGTACTGGCGATTGTGGAGTAACCCCGCTACTGATCGTCATTTCGCGGTCCCGTTACCTTCCAGCACCTTCTGGGCGTAATAGTTTTCCACCTTGGCCTGATCGCGCAGCACTTCGTAATAAGCCGCTTTAAGGAGTTGCTCGCGGCGGTCGCGAAGTTGGGAGCGGATCGCTTCCTGTACCCGAGGGTCCGACAACTCGCGCTGGCCCGCGGATTCCTTGGAAATCACCTTCACGATGCGGAAGCCAACTAATTGCTTCGTCATCGGATTGACGACAGCAATGACGGTGCTGTATTGGCCGGGCTTGAGCTTAATAACAGCGTCGCGGGTTACCGGGTCCGTATTCTTCAAGGAAGATTCCGGCGTAAACCCCAGGTCGCCCCCGTTTCCTGAAGTCTCCGTGTCTTCGGAATAATTCATTGCCAGCGTGCCGAAGTCATCGCCGCTGTCCAGGCGATTTACGATCATCTGAATTTTCTTGCGCGCGTCTGCCTCGTTCTGCGCTTTATCGTTTTTAAGGTTGTGCACTTGCGGATTGGGCGTCGTCGTTACGAAAATCTGAGCCAGATGATATTGGGGTTCGACCAGATTAAATTCCGCCTTATGCGCGTTATAGTAATTGGAGATGTCCAGGTCGGAAACGTTGATCTTCGATGTGACCTCTTTGTTCAGAACCTTATCGACGGTGAGCGATCGGCGCAGGTCGCGCTTGAAGTCGTCGATCGTCAGGTTCTTCTCCTTCATGCGGGCGTCGAATTCCTCTTTCGTATAGGGCGACTTGATCTCGTTCAGCTTGCGCTCGACCTCGTCGTCGGTGGCGAGCAGGCCAAGCTTTTCCGCGCGGCGCATCAGGATTTCATTATCAACCAGTTCGCGCAAAATGCTGAGACGCAGGCTGGTAGCCTGTTCTCCCACCGGTTGTTGCTGAGAGCCCGCAGTCTGGTTTTGGTAATACTTCTCCAGGTCGGTGCGGTAAATCTTACGTCCATCGACGGTGGCGGCAACATCGTCTCCAGCTAACTTGGTTCCACAGCCTATGCAGAATGAAACCGCAAGCAGCACTGGGAAAAGACGAAATAGCGAATTATTTTTCAATGGTTCCTCTCGGCGCTATCTGGTAGGAGGTTGCGCTTCACTTGTCGTGGGAGTAGGAGGGTGCGCCGGCACCGCCACTCCAGCTTGCTGCAAAGCGCGGTCGAGCGCTGCTCGCATCTCAGTGATGGGAAGGGCGCCATCCATTTCCTGCCCGTTAACGAACAGAGTTGGAGTTGCGGTGACGCCCACTCCTTCGGCTTCGTGCATCGAAGCCCTAACCGCACTTTCATTCTGCGCCTTGACGCACGCCTGAAGCTTGCTCTGGTCGAGGTTATGCTTCTGCCCTTGCTGGAGGGTCATGCGGTCGAGCGCTGCGAACTGGGCATCGCGTCCCTTTTCCGAACTAACTTCCCGCTGATTGGCATGAATATGGTCAGCGAAATCCCAGTACGCGTCATTGTTCTGCGCGGCCAGGCAATTGGCGTCCACCGCGGCGTGCGTAGCCCAAGGATGAATCTCGTTTAAAGGATAATCCTTGTAAACGAACTCCACGCGGTCGCCGTATTCTTTCAGCAGTTCGGGGAACAGCGTCTGATGCATACGCGAGCAGAAAGGACACTCGAAGTCATCGAAGTTGACCACCACCACTTTCGCATCTTTGCTGCCACGAGTGGGGCGCCCGTTGAGATCGATTTTCTTCATGGCCTCGACATAAGGATCTTTGGTCAAGTCGAGCTTGGTCATACGAGCCAGCGTCTTGCCATCCTTGGATAGCAAGAAGTCGTAAGTTTGTTTCTTTTCGCCGCCCTCCATCGAGATGGTGAGGGCATCGTACCCGGTAAAGTCACTGGGACTGAGCGCCCCAACCGTAATCTTCACGGTCGCAGGAATGCTGTAGGTAGCGCGCACCTGGCGCTCAATTTTTTGGTTGAGATCAGAGGGCATTGGGGCTAGCTGTGCTGAGCAGCCAAGGCAAACAAGCAGGAGAACAAGAATCGAACGTCGCAATATCGTCACTAAAAACCGCCTGTACATTGGGAATTAATTCGATTATCTCATAGGAAACGGACGTGAGAGGCCAGCGCCAGTCACGCCTTGCGCAATAATTGTTCGGCTGGCAGCAGCGTGTTCATTGACCCGGAGCGAAACCCTTCGAGATCCAAAGTCACGAATTTGAAGCCGAGAGCTTTGAAAATTCCGGTAAATTCTGCCACCATCTCAGACGTGAGAGCACGGGACAGTTCGTTGCCCGCTATTTCTATGCGAACAATTTCGCCGTGATGACGCACGCGAAACTGCCGGAACCCGAGGGCGCGGAGAGCCTCCTCGCCTTGCTCCACCGTACTCAGCGCCTCTCGCGTGACCGGCCGTCCGTACTCAATGCGAGATGACAGGCAAGCCGAAGCCGGTTTGTCCCAGACTCGCAGGTTGGCATGCTGCGCCAGTTCTCTAATCTCCACCTTGGTCAGCCTAGCGTCAAGCAAAGGCGCCGCGACAAAATGATTGCGGGCAGCGATCTGTCCGGGACGAAAGTCGCCCTGATCATCGGCATTCACGCCGTAAGCGATGGAGTTGAACCCATGTTCTGCGCGAAACGATTCCATCACCGTGAATAGCTCGTCCTTGCAATGGAAACAGCGAGAGCTGTCATTGCGGACATACTCGGCGCGATCCAGTTCGGTGGTGGTAACGATTTCGAGAGGAATGCCGTGCTCACGCGTGAACTCTACCGCGTCGTTTAAATGAGTACGAGCCAGACTGGGCGAATTGGCGATCACAGCTAACATGTCCGTGCCGAGCGCTTGGTGAGTAGCCCAGGCGAGAAATGCGGAGTCCACGCCGCCGGAATAGGCCACCAGAGTTCGACCCAACCTACGAAGGGCCGCATCGAGTGCCTCTCGCTTCGCCTGGAGCGCATCGGTCATTCAGATATCCTAATACGTTAGGCATTAAGACGATAGCGGCGCACTCAATCATTTCAAACTGTAAAGCCTTATATCGATACCGGGAAAGTTATTCTGCTCGACGGTTGGGTATACATTCCCGAGTATCTTCGATAGTTCAATCGTTCTGGCATCAGGCTGCCCCGAGGGGGTCTCGGCGTAGGCGAGAACAAGCCACGCTCTCCTATGCCGGGGAAGTAAGCGCGCAAGTTCCTCATCATTTGGCTTCTCGACGAAGTCAAGGAATGTAATTCGAACGCCGTGGTGTGGATAAACCACCAGCGGAGCCAGCGAGGACGATCCCATCACAGAAACATAAAACTCATACGGCATGCGGCCTATAGGGACGTGAAAAAGCAAGGCATCGCCGGGTTCGGCATGGCTCAACAGATACTTGGTCACGCCGCGCCAGTCGTCGCGTTGAATGTCGATGTCCCGTTTGTAATAGCCGGCTGTTCCCTGCATGGACAGGACAAGCATCAACGAGAGAGCAGGCGCGATCAGCCAGTTCGAACGGAGCCTTGTCAGCCCATAAGCCACAAGCAATACAAGCGCGGGCAAACAGAAAATGAAATACCGCGGAACAAAGAGCGGCTTGATCAATGACAACGCTAAAGTAAATAAGGGCGGGAAAACCACCCAACAAAGAAGAAAGCGGTAACGCCACGATTCCCACGGTACGCGTCGTATTTTGTGGGTGGACCAAACGGGGGCAGCCGCAGCGATGCAGGCAGCCGCGCATCCAAGCAAAAGCAATGGGCCGCCATTACCCGTGAGATGCAACCCAAATACCCAAAAATCTTTGAAGCCAGGGCGTTGTACCCAACGCAGCGGACCCGCGCCTGTAGTGGCGACGAAAGCCACGATGGGCGCAACCAATAGGGCAATCCACCGCCAATTGCTCTTGCTTTGCCGAGACATCTGACCACGATCCAACATTCTTAAAGAAAGCCACTGCGCGACCAATAGCAGCAGAGAAAAGAATTGAGCATAAACCGCGAGTACGCTGGTGAGGATATAGGCTGCGCGGTTGCGGCGCGAAGGTTCTCTCAAGGCCTCCAGAAAATAAAAACTCGAAAGCGAGCACAGCAGAACCATCAGCGTGTAGCTGCGCGCATCTTGCGAGTACTGGACGTAATAAGCATTGGCTGCGAGCAACGCAGCTGCAAATAGACCGACTTGCGAGTCAAACAAACGGCGGCCTAACAGGTAAATGAGCGGAATAGACGCGACGGCGAAAACCACGGAGAGCGATCGAACGAAAAACTCACTGCCGCCAAAGTGCAGCCAACCACGAAGAAAAAGATAGTACAGCGACATGTTGGCTTCCCGCCGCCACAGAATCCGGGCAAAGTTGTACCAATCGAGGCGGGAAATGGCAACGCTAACGCCTTCGTCAAACCAGAACGACTTTGCAGCTAATAAATGGAAGCGAAGTGCGGCGGCCACGGCTACGATGATAGAAAGCACACCGGCGTCAAACCATGTTGAGCTTGTCTGTGACGAGTGAGAGCTTAAGGATCCGGCCACCGTTTGACCGGGAGCGCCGCGCGCCGTAACGTCCACATGTGGCTTGGTATCAGCCGTGTTAGAAAAGCCTCTCCGCGCGCCGTAGATTTCCCAACGAACCCAAATTTGCCAGCGCGAATGTGAAGCGATACTGATTCTCATTGCGTACCGAACCCAGGGCAAAGCGGCGGAACTCCAGGCTGACTCCGCAACAATCCCAGTTATACGTGGTCTGCGCCGCGGCGTACTGCAGAAATCCCAGCTTCGCATCAAAGCCAACGTTAGTCGCCACGCTGAACCCCTGTTTGCCCGAGTGCCCGTAGCCCAGCAGCAGCCGGAACTGGTTGAACAGTTGCGGCCAGAAAATAATATTTGGGTCGGTAGTGGTATTAAACATACAAGTAGCCTGGGCGCATTCACCGGGCACCTGCAGATACGCATCGCCGCCTCCAATCGTAAATGGGCCCACGTGATAATTGGCCAGGATCGTACTGGCGTTCACTCCCCCGCGCACGAAGTCGTAATCGACATCCCACTCAACATCAGTTCGAGCGCTGGCCGCAACCCGCAGGCGCGAGATTAGCGGCGAAAGGTGACGCGGAGCTGTCATAAACGAAACGCCGGTTAAATCCACAGTGCTGGTAAAAACATTGCTGCGTCCGGAGACTAGCGCGCCTCCAAAAGTGGGATCGATGAAATATTTCTGTGTCAGTTCCCAAGTCACGACCTCACGCACTTGTGGATCCGAATGGCAGGGCGCTTCTGTTGGTGCGTTTTGTCGACCCCATGGTATGCGGGCGGGCACAGGCGCTCCTCCGATAAACAGCGACGGCATCCCTGGCTTTCCGCAGTCTTCCGGTTGCGACGAGGTGCGCTTGGCGTAAAGGCGATTCACCATGCCATATTCGACTTCATTCGTATCGGTGAGAATATCGCGTTCGTCGAAACGGAGAATGTTCGCGAAATTATTGATCCCGGTGACGTAGTTGTAAGTCACGCGCGGTTCGATGACGTGTTTCCACTTGCGTCCCATGAATTCCGAAGCAAAAACTCGGCTCAAAGCAGGAGGCCGCACTTCCACGGAACCTTCGAGTGCCCGCCGGTTGATAGGATTAGACTCTGCGACTTCGACGCCGCTGGAGGTCGCAAGTTGCTGCGTATAGCCGGTATCTCGGAGCGACAATTCCGGACGGAACGACCATCCCCCAACTTGCAGCGGCAAGGAAATACTGGGCTCGAGATCGAAGCGTCCCACCAGAGCGGCGGTACTGAAACCAGGCTCGCTGCGGGAGAGTCCCTCGCCCGCGGCATCATATGACCAGTAGAAAGGCGATCGCCCAAGCGGGCGATCGACGCTTGATACTTCGAAGCTTGGGGCATGAAGAATGGTAACCACGTCGCCGGCAGTTGTGCTTTCAAAGTCCTGATAGCGCTGCATAGACGCGTTATAGAAAAAGCCGTTCGTGGTGTTAGAGAGAAACGCGGTCGATTTTACTTCCGAGTTCACCGCTTGGGTGAAGACGTCATTAAACGCCAAGCGAAATACGTATGAGCTGAGGTAATCGATGTTGGCGACTCCGCGGAAGTTGTGGCCAAACTCGCCTTCGCCATTCAAGCGCGCTTCTTCACCGCCCTGATTTACAGGAGGATTTCCCACACCGCGGTCGAGCACGCCGAAATAATTTATATCAATAAATGAAGTAGCATTTGGCTGAGCCCGGAATTCACCCTGCGGCGCCCATCCCCGGGCAGAGAAATATTCCGCACCGATATGAGCGTCCATGCTGCGATTGATGGCCCAGAACAAGGATTCGCCCAGGATCGTGCCTTTGATCGATGACGTTCCAAAGTTAGGAATCAGGAATCCAGATTGTCGTGGAACGCGCTGTGCGGGCAGGGTTGCGAAGGGAAAATAAAGAACGGGAATGCCTCGAATCCCGAAAGTGCTGTGGTAAATCTTGGCTGTTCCGCCAACGTTGACGACAACCTTGTTGGCATTGAACTGCCATCGGGGCCGAGGCAGTTCACAGGTCGTCACCGTGCCGTCATAGACCATGTAATGGTCGGGGCCTGTCTTCTCCACCACTTTTCCAGTGAAAAAAAAAGGATTCGACGAAGTGAGCGCAAGCCTGGTTCCCCGAGTGCGCACGCCGATGCTGCCAGTCACGTTCTCGAAGCGTCCACTTTCCTCACGAACGTTATAGGTGCCATGGCTGGCCTGAATATGTTCGTCGTTGGGTCCGCCTTCGAGAACCACATGGCCATCGGCAGTGGCCTGCCCCGTGTCGGCGTCGTACGTGACTTCATCGCCGCGCAGAATGTAGACGCCGTAATGAATTTCGGCCTTACCGTGCAACTTATAGATGGAGCCAATCTTTTCCTGCGTGGTGGCGATTATTGTGACTTCTTCCTCTTTCGGCGCGGAGGGAGAATTAGGCAGGTTTTGTGCAGGATTGGCGGTGGTTTCGGGGGCGAGCAACTGGCTGGTAACTAACGGATGCGCCAGTAATAGATGACAAACCAACGCCGCCGTGATAAGGAATCGATTGCGGGAAGTCATCGGGAAGCGCACGAACTCTCCGGCCTAAAAGTTCGTGCCGGGTACCGTGAAGTTAGCACGGTGCTGGCCTGAGAGGCAAAAGAGTTTGAGTCCCGATGCCGCGGGGCTATGCGGGATCCAGAGGCGGGATCGTAAAAAATGAAATTGAAGTTCGAACCCGATGTCGATTTGACTGCGCCGCCGCCCGGCGCTCGGCTCATCGACCCTGAAGCGTACGATGCCAGCGAGCAAAGTTTTGCCGCCAGCCTCGACGAGGAGTCTGAGTCTCCGAAGTTTGTGGCGGATACTGAGCAGGATTTGTCGAACAACCACAGGGCTACGAACGAATTACCGTCGGTGAATCCGTCCTCGCGTGAGCCACTCGACCGCTTAACGCCGAGCCAGTCAGCCCAGAGCGAACCAGTTAAGCCGCCAGATCTGGATTCCTGGCGCAACGAAGTCGCAGATCGAGTCAGCAATTACCGCGCACGCCGGCGTCCGCGCGCACCGCGGTATCCGTCGCTGCAGTTAAAGTTCGACCCACCAGAACCGTCGTGGAACGATCACCCTGCGACAGTTCCGCCTGCTGCACACAATCGACTCGCGGTCGCGATACAGGACAATTCCGCAGTTCGCCAGGAAGAAATCCAAATCCAACCGACAACCGAAGCCGACGCTTTGGATATGCCAACTGGAGGGAGAATCCTCGAATTTCCACGCTTCGCGCCGCCCCCGCCAGTTTTCGACGGGCTCGCCGAACCCGTCGTGGAGCAGCCGCGCATCCTCGAAGTGCCGGAGCTATTACCGCCCCCGCCAGCCTTGGGTGGGATCATGATGGATCCGGTGGAAGAACCGGCGAAGGAACGGCGCCCCGGATTCGAACTGCCGCTGCAAGCCGCTCCTATGTCGAGACGCGTGTTGGCCGGCGCCATCGACGCGTTGCTGGTGAGCTCGGCGTTCGCGCTCTTCGCCTACATTTTTTTTCGCGTTACCTCGATCGCACCACCACTGCAGTCGGCCGCGACAATTTCAATTATTCTGACCGCCGTATTCTGGACTTCCTATCAATATCTACTGCTGGTTTATACGGGATCGACCCCTGGACTGCGCCTGGCACGCCTGCAACTAAGCCGCTTCGACGGCACTGCGGTTCCCAGGAAGATGCGACGCTGGCGCGTACTCGCTGCTGTGTTGTCAGGATTATCGTTTGCGGTGGGCTACGCCTGGTGCTTTCTCGATGAGGATCGTCTTTGCTGGCACGACCGAATCACCCGCACCTATATGGCGCCGAGATCGCACCCGCATTCTCCGGCCGGTGCCAGAAAAACCTAGAATAATTCGGATTGGACGACAGCCATAGCGGCAATCGCCGCAGTTTCGGTCCGCAGGATTGTGCTTCCCACAGATGCTGAAATCCAGCCCGCTTCGCGAAACACAGCCAACTCTTCGTTCGTCCATCCGCCCTCCGGTCCGAGCGCGATGGCAACTTCGCCGTCGCTGGGAGACTGAAGCAGGTCTTTCAGCTTTACTTCCGTTTCGAACTCAGAAAGCACAATGCGCATCCCACCCGGCAACATCAACGCTTCTTTCAATTTGAGTGGCTGCAAAACTTCCGGAACCAAGCTACGGCGAGACTGTTCAGCCGCCTGCAATACGATGCGTCGCCAGCGCTCGACTCGTTTCGCAGCCGCAGAAGCCAAATGAGCCTCGCTTCGCCGCGCAATCACGGGCACAATGCGGGCCACGCCCAGCTCCGTACATTTTTCAATGGCCCATTCCATGCGGTCGAACTTGAAAATGGATAGAAGGAGGGTTACCTGAACGTTGGGAGAGACGGGAATCTGCTCGCCCAATTCGAATTCAACTCGATCGGGCGAAATTGCGGTAAGACGGCCACGCCGGACTTCGCTTCCCGTGGTGATATCGAATTCCTGCCCCACGCGAGCGCGAAGCACGCGAGCCAGGTGATCGGCATGCGCCCCAACCAGAAACGCGCGGTTACCGGAGACTTCATCGGCAATCCAGCGGCGGCGGGTCATGGATCAGAGACAGAAGCTTAGAGTACGAAGGACACAAACGTACACAAAGGGAATCGGGGAAGGTGCTTTGCGCCTCGACTTGTCGCAGTTAACCTATCCGAAAATATCTTTCACTTTGCCCAGCAGCGTCCGGCGCTGAGGCTTATTTTCCACTCGCGCCATTCCTTCCAATTCCTGCAACAACTCACGTTGACGCTTATTGAGCTTGCTGGGAGTTTGCACGCGAACCTCGACGAACAAATCTCCTTTTCCGTGGCCGTTAAGCAACGGCACGCCTTTGCCTCGTATGCGTAGGGTAGTTCCCGACTGCGTCCCATCCGGCACTTTGAGCGTCTGCTCCCCATCGAGAGTCGGGACTCGAATCTCCGTTCCCAATGCAGCCTGAGTAAATGAAACCGGAATCACGCAATGCAAATCGTTGCCTTCGCGCTCGAAAAACGGGTGCTCTTTGACGTGCAACACGACATACAGATCGCCCGCAGGCCCGCCATGAGCTCCAGCTTCCCCCAACCCCGAAAAACGGATTCGAGTGCCATCTTCAACTCCGGCGGGCACCTTGGCGTCGACTGTTCTCTGTCTCAACACGCGACCTTCGCCCTTGCACTTGGGGCAAGGATCGGTAATCACGCTGCCCGCGCCCTGACATGTGGGGCAAGTACGCGCCATGCTGAAGAACCCTTGCTGGTAGCGAACCTGCCCGCGTCCTCCGCAGGACCGGCAAGGGACCGGCGCTTTGCCGGGTGCCGCGCCGTTGCCGTGGCAGTCTTCGCAAGTGGCGTGGTGCCGAACCGAAACCTTGGTTTCCGTGCCGAACACCGCCTCTTCAAATTCCAGCGTGACATCCTCGCGCAGATCGGGACCGCGCTGGGCACGGCTGCCTCGTCGCGAACCTCCACCGAAAAGATCTCCGAAGCCGAAAAAGTCGCCGAAGATTTCGCTGACATCCTGAAAAACTGTGGGATCGAATCCACCCCCGCCAGCGCCGCTCACCGCCGCATGTCCGAAGCGGTCGTAGGCCGCGCGCTTGTCGGCGTCCGCCAGAATCGCGTAAGCCTCGCTGCACTCTTTGAATTTTTCTTCCGCGTCGGGATTGTTCGGGTTGCGATCAGGATGAAACTGCAGCGCCAGCTTGCGATAGGCGCTCTTGATCTCTTGCTCGTTGGCTCCGCGGGCAACCCCGAGTACTTCGTAATAGTCGCGTTTTACGTTGCTGGCCAGAATGGTTCTAGATCCTTTCGATTGGAATTAATGCTTGGGATTGCGCGCAACTTTGACCATCGAGGGGCGCAGCAGGCGATCTTTCAGCTTGTAACCACGCTGCAGTTCTTCGAGTATCTGATGATCTTCGGCGTCGGAGGTTTCAACCATCTCGATGGCTTCATGAAGGTGGGGATCGAAGGGCTCGCCCTTCGCCGGAATGGCGCGTAGGCCCAGCTTCTGCAGTGCATCTTGCAATTGCTTATAGATGAGCTCAACCCCGCTGCGAAACTCGGACTTGTCCGACCTGCTGGTCTGCAGCGCGCGCTCGAAACTGTCGAGTGAAGGCAGAAGCGCTTTAATTGCGTCGGCTACTGCGTACTCGCGAAAGTCCTGCTGCTCGCGGGCGGTGCGCTTACGGGCATTCTCAAATTCAGCCTGCAAACGCGCCAGCCGGTCGACAAGCATGTCCCGCTCTGCCCGAACTTTTTGCAATTCGCTGCCATCGCTGGATGCGCGCGATGACTCTGTGGTTTCTGTTTCTTCCGCCGCGTCCTCTGATGCAGGCAATTCGTGCGCCGCATCAAGATCGTTGGCGTCCACTTCCGATTTTCCGTTTGTTCTTGCCATATTCTGAGATTTACTTACTCCGATTCATTCAAGATTTTGTCGAACATACGCGCGATATAGGAGACCGCGTTCATGGTGTTTTGATAGTCGATGCGCGTCGGTCCGATGACCGCGAGCGATCCCATAACTTCGCCGCCCACGCGGGCAGGCGCGCCGATGAGCACGAAATTACGCATCGACGGCAAAGCTTGGTCGAGACCTATCACCACCCGCACGGCTTCCTGCTTGGCATCGAGATACGCGCCCAGCAATCCGACGATTTTCTGTTTCTCTTCCAGAGTCTTCAGTAATTCCTGCAGCCGGTCTCGATCGTGTTCTCCTGCTACCAGATTAGAGGCGCCCTCGACGTAGACGGTTTGCGCGCCATCGTCCGCCGCCAGCGCGCCCTGTTTATAAAGTTGCTCGACCGACGACATAAGGCGGTCATACTCGCTGCGTTCTTGCTCCAGCCGGCGAGCTAACTCGTTTCGCATCGCTTCCATCGTCCAGCCGCGGAAGTTCTCGTTGAGGAAGCGAGCTGCCGCATCCAGATCGGCTTGCGGAAGATCCATGCGCAACACACGGTCGCGCACCAGGCCCGACCGCGTCACCAGAACCGCCAGCACCTTCTGATCGCCCAGCCGCGAAAAATAAACATGCTCCAGAGCATTCTTGGATCCTCTAATCGCCACCGCAACCCCGACATTGCGCGAAATCAGCGAGAGCACATGCGAAGTGCGCTCCATGAACTCCTGCACATCCGAAACCCCATGAAATGATTTCTGAATAATATTTTCATCGTCATCCGAGAGCCGCGCTTTGCCCGTAAGCTGCTCGACGTAATATCGATAAGCCTCGGTGCTGGGGACGCGACCCGCGGAAGTATGAGGCTGCTCCAGATAACCCGAGTCAGCCAGATCTGACATCACGTTGCGAATCGTGGCCGGGCTCAGCCCCTCCCGATTCGCGCGAGCCAGTGTGCGCGATCCTACCGGCTCACCCGTGGCAATAAAGGTTTCCACGATAGCGGTCAGGATTTCACGTTCGCGCTCGCCTATTGGGGGCCCCGCAGGCATATACTCCCTTGTATCACATCAAGCCGACGGGGACAGTCGGCTATTGGATTCATATATGTTACTGGTAGCTAAGTTATGTAGATGCAATACTTACGTCGTAGGATGCAAACATCTGTCCTGAATTCTAGGAAGCCCGGCGAACCTCTGTCAAGCGAAACACTGTCCCGATCAACGTCTTCCCGAAGTCCACGCGATTTCACCAGCGGGGCGAGGGATCTCGCGCGGACTATATCAAGCTGATCCCGCTTTGAAAGGGCACGGCGTCAGCAGCGCCGCCAACTCCCCGGAGACACATCAGCCCCTGAGGTAAGCAACTTTCATTCAGGCCACCAAATTAATCCCTGAACTTCCAGTTCGTGACGCTATTCTTAAGAATTCTCTGCAATCAACATGCAATCAAGAACTCACATCGCCGTAATTGGAGCGGGCGCGTTCGGCGGATGGAGCGCCCTATATCTGTTGCGCCGCAACGCCCGCGTGACGGTCATCGACGCGTGGGGCCCAGGCAATTCGCGGTCATCGTCCAGCGGCGAAACTCGGATCATCCGCGGAACGTACGGTCCTAACCAGCCTTATACGAAGATGGCCGCCCACGCATTGCGTCTCTGGAAAGAACACGAGACCCAGTGGGGACTTCAATTCCTGCATCGCACCGGCGTTCTGTGGATGGTGACATCCACCGACGAGCAATTCGAACGCTCATCTTTGCCCATGCTGCGCCAGGCCGGAGTTGCGTATGAAGAATTGTCGGGAAGGGAACTGAGCAAGCGCTGGCCGCAAATTAATTTGGACGATGTGCGATGGGCAATCTACGAACCCGAAGGCGGATTTCTGAGCGCTCAATTTGCGTGCCAGGCCGTAGCAGAACAATTTGTGAAAGCAGGCGGCGAGTACAAACAAGCGGCCGTCCTGCCGCATGATCTTGAAAACCGCCTCCGCGATGGCTTGACGCTTTCCGATGGTTCCCGGCTGATCGCTGACTACTATGTCTTCGCCTGCGGGCCATGGCTCGGCAAACTTTTTCCCGAGACGATTGGCAGCCTCGTTCGTCCCACTAAGCAAGATGTATTTTTCTTTGGCACGCCCGCTGGAGACGATCGCTTCGCGGAGGGCAAACTTCCCGTCTGGGCCGATCATCGTGATCGGTTCATTTACGGTATTCCAGCCACAGATGGTTGCGGATTCAAAGTCGCCGATGATACTCGTGGCGTTGAGTTCGATCCAACTTCAGGTGAACGTGTGGTGAGCGCGGACGGATCGAAGGCCATTCGCGATTATGTTGCCTTCCGTTTCCCCGCGATGAAACACGCGCCGTTGATTGAGACTCGCGTCTGCCAGTACGAAAATACTCCAGACAATAATTTGATTATCGACCGCCATCCCGCAGCAGAAAACGTTTGGCTGGTCGGAGGCGGATCAGGGCACGGCTTTAAGCACGGACCTGCAGTTGGGGAAATGGTCGCAGAATTGGCTATCGACCAGAAAGAAGCCAACCCAACATTTCAGCTCGCCCGATTCAAAACGGCCGTGAATTCAGGCAGACCACGGATTGATCAGCGGGACTGAAATATCATCGAAGTGTGCCGTATTGCGCGTAGCGAGCGCGGCATGTTGGGCCAGCACAATGCCAGCAATCATCGTGTCCCTAAGATCGCCGGGACGGCCCTTCTTGTGACGAGATGCCATCAGATCACTAGCCTGTTGTGCTGCGTCGGCGTCGAAAGCAATTACTCGATGGCCCATTTTTTCAAGGACCTCTTCGAACGCCTGCATAAGCGCAGACCGCCGTTTTCCACTAGCCATGACTTGCAGTCCGAATCGGATTTCAAGAACCGTGATTGCAGTAGTCCAAATGGATGTTCGAGGCTGGCGATCAAGCCAGGCGACGACGTCCCGCTCAGGCGTTGCGTACATCAAGGCCGAAAGCACGTTGGTATCCAGAATAATCATTCTTCGAATCGCGCCGGCTTGATTTCATGTCCGCGTAGCTCCGGAATGTCGAAGTCGAGGCCAGCTTTGGCGAACAGACTCGAAATTTCCGCGCCCAGTCCACCAGTGGGAACGTCTTCGTTTACAGCGTTCCGCAGAATGTCCCGCGCCTCTTCCTCCATGCTCCTGCCATTCCGTCGCGCGCGGCGTTGCAGCCGCGCTTTGACCACGTTTTCTAGGTTGCGGACGACAAGTTGAGCCACAATGTTATTCCTCCCAAAGATACGATATCATGATATCAGCCAACACAGCGGCGAGTCAAGCCAGCGACGGCTGCATCAGATGGAGCCATTGCTATTGGATTTGAATGACGCTCTCGCCTGCGCTTGATTTGATTTCGCTCACGCGTGCGATTACGTTGCGTGCAAATTCGAACAGCGATTTGGCATGAGCAGAATTCTCGCCTTCGAGTACTGTTGGCTTGCCGCTGTCGCCCGACTTGCGGATGTCGGGATCGAGTTGCACGTTTCCCAGGAAGGAAACGCCAAACTGTTTCGCCGTCTTCTCGGCGCCGCCGCGAGAAAAAATATCGATCTCGTGGTTGCAATGCGGGCAGACAAAGTAGCTCATGTTTTCCACCATGCCCACGAGGTCTACTTTCATCTGGCGAAACATTTCGATGGCTTTGCGCGCGTCCTGCAGCGAAACGTCTGACGGAGTCGAAACAACGATCGCTCCGGTCAGCGGAACGGTTTGAATGAGCGAGAGCGAAACGTCTCCCGTACCGGGCGGAAGATCCACTACTAAATAGTCGAGTTGTCCCCACACCACGGAACCCAAAAATTGTTTGATGATCGAGTGCAGCATCGGCCCGCGCCAGATCAACGGCTTGTCTCCCGGATTTAACAGACCGACCGAGATGACTTTCAGACCATGCGCATCGATGGGCTCGATGCGATTGTCGCCGAGAACTTTTGGCTGCGAGTTGATGCCGAGCATGAGTGGCACGTTGGGACCGTAGACGTCAGCATCGAGCAAGCCGACCTTGTGGCCGAGTTTCGCCAGCGCCAGCGCCAGATTCACGGCTAGCGTAGTCTTTCCTACTCCGCCTTTGCCGGAACCGACCGCGATAATCGTATCTACGCCGGGTAGAGGCTGCGGGCCTTGCGGTTGACCGGGACGAGGCGCCATGGGCGTGTTCAAGAGATCACCTTCCAATACTGGGGGGATGAAAGCCTACGCTTCGATTATACAGTCGCTTCGGCAGAACGCCGTCACGCGGTCGATGCAGAGGGTTGTTGGTCTTGCATCACAAATTAGAATCGGGTCACTTGGCGATACGTCTATGCACGCTTTGCTATGATCTTGGCGTGCCCTCCCACACTCAGCGCGGCAAATTCATTACGTTCGAAGGGCTCGACGGATGCGGCAAAAGCACCCAGCTGAAGAAACTGGCCGCAGTCTTGAGTGCTGACGGCGTGCCTGTGGTGTTGACGCGCGAACCGGGCGGCACGCCTACGGGTGAAAAAGTTCGCCAGCTTCTGCTGGATACGAATACGTCCTCGCTGGCTCCCATGGCCGAATTGGCGCTGATGTTCGCGGCGCGAGCGCAGCACATTGGGGAGGTGATCGAGCCCGCGCTGTCCGAAGGTCAAGTTGTCCTCTGTGATCGCTTTACCGATTCCACTGAGGCTTATCAGGGTGGGGGACGCAAGCTGGGCAGTGAAATTGTGTTGGCTCTGCATCGAATTTCATGTGGAAGTTTGCAGCCTGACCTCACCATTCTGATGGATTCGGATGTGGCCGCGAGCGTCGATCGCGCGCGCCGGCGGAACAAGGCGCAAGCTAGCAAGGATGACTCTGCAACTGGGAACGAGAACCGTTTCGAGCAGGAGAGCCGCGCTTTCTTTGGGCGAGTGCGGAGCGCGTATCTCGCTATTGCCGCTCGTGAGCCGCAGCGCGTGGTGGTGGTCGATGCTCGCGGCACGCCGGACGAAACGCACAGACGCATCGTCGAGGTAGTGGGCCGTAAGCTGAAGCTCGCCAAGAGCGCTTAAGGTCACCACAGAGACACAGAGTCACAGAGAAAGCTGAAGAATTGCAGGTCGTGGAACTATGTCGGGAAAGCCATAGTAAGCTTGAGTGGTTATTTTTAGTTTTCTCTGTGACTCTGTGTCTCTGCGGTGAAAAAGGTTTATGGGTTTTTCTGATTTTTATGGCAACGCGGACGCGGTGCGCCAACTGCGCGATATGCTGGCGCGCAATCGCTTTCCGCAAGCTGTGATTCTGGCGGGGCACGCTGGTTCCGGAAAATACACTTTGGCGCTCATGCTCGCCAAAGCCATGAACTGCCTGGCGCCGCTGACCACGGACGGGCTTCCTGAATTTTGCGGCAAGTGTTCCAATTGCGTCCGCATTGCGCAGGCGGAAGATCTAGACGCTCGCTTTGCCGAGGCGGTCGAAGCTCGCGACGGTCTGCGTGAAACCGACAAGAAAGACACGCGGCTGTTTGTGCAAACTCATCCTGATGTGCTGGTGATTCCGCCCGATCCGCCGCAGATGATGATCAAGGTCGATCAGGTGCGGCGAGTGATTGAGACCATTCACTACCGGCCCGGAGAAGCTAAAGAGCGGGTTTACATTTTTACTGATTCGGCATTCATGAAAGAGGCGGCCAACTCTTTGCTGAAGGTGCTCGAAGAACCGCCGGACTTCGCGACAATTTTTCTGCTGACAGAAAATGTGGGCGAGTTGCTGCCGACCATTCGCTCGCGTTCGATGGTAGTAACGTTGAATGCACTCACTACTGCAGATGTGGAGCAATATCTGGCGTTGAACCGTCCCGAGTGGAACCACAAGCAGCGCGCGCTGCTGGCGCGGCTTTCCGAGGGCGCCATAGGACGGGCGCGCAGCTTCGATCTTCCAGCCTACACAGCAGCCCGTGCCCATGCGCTCGCCATTCTCAGTGCGGCGTTGCGTGGCAGTGATCACAGCGAGCTATTCAAAATTACAGAAACCTACCGGGCTGGGGCGGAGGGTCGCGATAAAACGGAAAAGCTGCTGCGCGCGATTTATTCTCTGCTGCAGGATTTGATGTTCGTGATTTCCGGGAGTCCGGAGCTGATTTGCAACACTGACATCCAATCAGAACTCAACACCCTAGCCGGACTTGCTGACTTTGCCTGGATTTCGCAGGCTTCTGACAGCCTGGCCGAAGTTGAGCGCGGCATGCGCCGCAATCTCTTGCGCTCACTCTCTCTCGATGCCTTCGCCACGCAACTGGAACGAGGCTGATAAACCGTGCACAAGTGAAAATGTTTGCGCAGCTTGCGCTAAACATTTTTGATCGATCGCACTTTTCCTGTTGCCATGCTGCCGTGCGACTGTGCTAGCATTGCGGCCTGCGCTTAGTCTCCCAGCGCTGTACTCACTGCAATTTAGCACCCCAGGAAAGGGATCTATGTCAAAGAAGCTATCTTTAGTTGTGACCATACTTCTGTTCGCGCTGGCGGGGATTTCGCAGGCACAGAAATTGACGCCGCTCGTACACCCTGCGCCGGACGGCGCGATCGTGGAATATCTGATGACTGACGGCTCCATCGTAGTGCAGGGCGGCACTTGCTCGGATTTTTGGAAGCTCACGCCTGACAACACTGGAAGTTACATTAAGGGAAGCTGGAAGCAGATTGCCAGTTTGCCCTCTGGATACGCGCCATATGCGAACACTGCCGCTGTGCTGGCGGATGGGCGTTTGCTGATAAGCGGCGGCGAATACAGCAACTGCGGCAGCCAGTTCACGCTTACCAACCAAAGCGCAATTTACGATCCGAAGACTGACAAGTGGACCATGGTAGCGCCGCCCAAGGGTTGGTACGACATTGGTGATTCACCGTCAACAGTACTGCCGAACGGTCTTTTCCTGGTGGGACGCAAAACCAATAAAAACATGGCGGTGCTTGATCCCAAGACTCTTAAATGGACGGAATTAGGATCCGCGGGCAAGAGTGATTTCGATGCCGAGGAGGGTTGGACCCTCTTACCGGACGGCACTGTTCTGACCTGGGACGTAAAGCACGATCCCAACTCCGAAATATACGATCCTTCGAAGCAAGCCTGGACCAGCGCGGGGAGTACGGTGGCGAATTTGATGGGACCACCACAAGAGGGCTGCTTGCATTATGGGAGCCACGGTCAGTATGTATATTGTCCTCCCGGAGAAACTGGGCCTGGCATTCTGCGTCCCGATGGCACGGTTTTTGCCACTGGCGCTTTGCACGCGGGTGATTCGGCGGGCCACACAGCGATCTACGACCCATCTACTCATAAATGGACTGCTGGCCCTGACTTCCCCAATGGCGACGCTGCCGGAGATTCATTTGCCGCGCTTTTGACGAATGGCAATGTGCTGGTGCTGGGTAATTCCGGAACCATGTACGAATTCAACGGGTCGACGCTGAAACCTACAACCCCGGGCTATGGCAGTTTGATTGTGATGCCCAGCGGCCAAGTGCTGGTTGCAGGATCTTACAGTTACAGTTCCACTGGCACCTACAACCGTTCGTGGATGCCGAAAATTACTTCGGCTCCCTCGACTGTGACGCGCGGTTCCACCTACAAAATCTCGGGCCAGCAGTTTAACGGCTTATCGCAAGCGGCTGCTTTTGGAGACGAGTTCGAAACCGCGACCAATTACCCCGTGGTTCGCATCACGAATAAAAGCAGCCATCACGTGTTCTATGCCAAGACGCACGATCACAGCAGCATGGGAGTAGCTACTGGCAAAGCTACGGTTTCAACTAATTTCGATGTCCCCACGGACATAGAGACGGGGGCCAGTTTGCTGGTAGTAGTGGCGAACGGGATCCCCTCCAAGCCGGTTAAGGTTACTGTCGAATAAAGATGTTGGCATCAATTGTGACGGTGAGCGGTAATCGCAGTATCCGTGTTCGTCACCCAGGTTAGCGTCAAAAACCGACGCGAACCTGGGACACAAGCGTTCCTGTGGAAAACCGGAACTGGTGCATCCCAGCCTTTCTGTGGAAAAACAGGCTGTCATCAATCTTGACAGCGTTCACTTCGAACCGGAAATCCCTATCGTACGGCTGCGATAGGGATTTTTTGCGCTCTGATGAGATGAACTTGGTCGATGGAGATGCGGTTCGATCAGTTCGGGTTGTTTCGTTTGTAGTTTCTGTTGCCCTTCGCAACCCTCTTTCTTCCCCTGCAAAATGGGCAACCCGCTTGGGTTTCCACCCATCCAAGACCCTCAAGTAGATGAGAGAGTGTGCCACTTATGTCTTTTCTGAAGTTCCGACTCCTAGCCTTCTTTCTTAGTTCTTTGGGTCTCATTATTCTCAATGCTTGCGGTGGAGGCGGAAGCAGTTCGAGCTTTCCCGGCACTGTTCAACTTGCGGTCCAAGTCTCCGGTAGTGGAACCGTCAGCAGTAATCCGGCGGGCATTAACTGCGGTCAGACTTGTACGGCTAGCTTCAATAGCGGCGCTCAGGTCACTCTGACCGCGGCTGCAGCCGCGAATTCAACTTTCACCAGCTGGGGCGGAGCGTGTAGTGGAACCAAGCCGACTTGCACCGTAACGCTCAGCGCCAACCAGAACGTGACTGCGACCTTCACCAGCGCCCAACCAACGCTGACAGTGAGTTCTGCCGGAACAGGTACGGGTACGGTGAGCAGTGCTCCCGCCGGAATCACTTGTCCAGGCACTTGCAGCGCCAGCTTTCCTTCTGGAACTCAGGTGACACTCACGGCGGCGGCGTCTGCAGGCTCGACCTTCGCTGGTTGGAGTGGAGCCGGATGCAGCGGCACCTCTACTTGCACAATTAATCTCACTGCAAGTCAGTCTGCGGTCGCGACCTTTAACGTCGTCCAGGTCTTGCCCACGTTATCTGTGAGCGTGGTGGGATCTGGCGCGACAGGTAGTACGGTCACAAGCCTCCCTGCGGGAATCAACTGTCCGACGACCTGTACTGCTGGATTTGCGGTTGGGACCCAGGTAACGCTTTCGGCCTACCCGTCGCCGGCGGCACTTTTCAGTGGATGGAGCGTTTCAAGTTGCGGCGCCACTCAAACTTGTACGGTCACGATAGGGGCTACTAATGTGCCGATCACTGCGACCTTCATCGAGCCCACGTTAAGCGTGACGATCGCGGGATCAGCAGGAAACAGCACCGTCGGCAGCAGTCCCGGAGGAATTAGTTGTCCAACCGCGTGTAGCGCGAATTTTGGTATCGGTACTCAAGTCGTGCTGAGTGAGACGACCGCGGCAGGCTTCTACTTCGTGGGTTGGTCAGCCACCGGCTGTGGAAGCAACCCCACATGCACAGTGCCAATTACTCCGAACGCGAATCTGCAGGTGACCGCGACCTTTGCCTCTTTCCCCGTGTTAAGCGTGACGCTTGCCGGAAATGGAACGGGGACAGTGACCAGTCCTCCGCCACCGCCTCAAATTAGTTGTCCAGGAACGTGCAGCGCAGGTTTTGCATCGGGGAGTCAGGTGACCCTGACGGAAACTCCCGCTGCGAACAGCACTTTCACCGGTTGGAGCGGAGCGTGCTCAGGCACCAATTCCACCTGCACAGTGACAATGAATGGTCCGCAACCGGTAACTGCTACATTTACCGGTCCGCAGAACATCAATGCCATCAATCACATCATTTTCCTGGCACAGGAAAATCGCTCTTTCGATCATTATTTTGGCGCCCTGAGAGCCTATTGGGCTGCGAATGGTTATCCAGACCAGTCGTTCAACGGGCTGCCCCAGTTCAATCCCACGTCGGGGCCGCCGCCGCTGTATGGGCCGCCACCGAGCATCCCGGGCTGCGATCCGGCCTTTCCTCCGCCAGCCAGTTGCAACTACGACCCGAAGAATCCAGTGACTTCGTATCCTCTGGTTACGGAGTGCATCGAGAACCCGAGTCCTTCATGGGATGAAGCTCACGCGGATTGGAATTACCACGACGAAGTCGGTAAATATGGCATTACAAATTTTAAGGGGGACGGCTTCGTCAAAACCGCGGGCGGCGACGCCAGAGCCGACAGCTTCTACGACGTCAACGGTATCCGAGCCATGGGTTACTACGATGGTAATTCTCTCAACTACTACTATTTCATGGCCTCGAATTTCGGCACCTCGGACAATTGGTTCCATCCCGTGATGACGAGGACGCATCCCAACCGCGAATATCTGGTTGCAGCTACTTCACAGGGATATGTGTATCCAATCGGCACCGACAGTCAGGACCAGAACCTGCTAACCGCTACGACAATCTTCCAGGAGCTTCAGGCGGCAGGCATCAGTTGGAGGATCTACGTCGATCCCACCAACAGCAATTGCAGCGGCCCGCCGTACGATCCGAACTGCCTGATTAATTTGAGCTACATACAATTTTTCAAGTGGGGGCATACAATCGCGGCTAACTATCCGACCAGCATCGCTCCTATTTCTCAGTACTCCACCGACTTGGCCACTGGAAACTTGCCCCAGGTGGTGCAGATCGAGCCCGCAACAGACGCGGGTTTCGATGAACACCCGTCAGTATCTGATGCCTCGGCGAACAACATCCAAAATGGACAAAATTTTGTTGCCGGTCTTATTAATGAATTGATGTCCAGTAGTTATTGGAAAGATTCGGCGTTTATTCTCACGTGGGATGAAAACGGAGGCCTTTACGACCACGTCGCACCGGTGCAGACGGTAAGCCCGGATGGCATCCCGCCAGTTGATATGCTTCCCGGAGACGTTTGCAATGCAAACGGCGACTCAGGAGACCTGCTTTGCGACTTCAAAGTCACCGGCTACCGCATACCTTTGCTGGTAGTTTCGCCTTACTCGAACAAGAACTACGTCTCACACACGGCGGCCGATACGACTGCGATCCTGAAGTTGATTGAAACTCGCTTCAATCTTTCAAATCTGACCCAGCGGGATGCGGCTCAACCGGATATGACCGAGTTCTTTGATTTCACGAACCCGCCATGGATGACGCCTCCAACGCCGCCTAAACCGAACAGAAACGGTCAGTGCTATTTGAACAAATTGCCCTAGTAGAAAGGTCGCGGTGACGGACACGGTTATAAAGCATGACGAACGACGCAACATACTCCGGCGATGGCGCGGCAACGCAATCATCACCGGGGTTTGCTTGTTCCTTGCGCTGATAGCGCTGAATGTTCATGCTCAAACTCCTTCCAACACGATTCCGGCTCCTCCCGGTGCAACCGGGGTAGCGCATCCGGCCGCGTCCGCTCCTGTAACTCAAAGCAATGGGTCCGGGACATTACCGGCTGCGCAGGCCCAGGACCAGGCGCCTGCCGACGATAGTAGTATTTTCGTATTCAAGAAAGAAGTTCAGGAAGTAATGCTGCACGCCACCGTCGTGGATGAGCAGCGGCGGCTGGTCACAAATCTCGGCAGGTCGGCATTTACCGTATACGAGGATGGTGTGGCACAAGTCACTACGTCATTCCATAAGGACGACGTGCCGGTGGCAATGGGCATTGTGATTGATAATTCCGGCTCCATGCGCGAGAAGCGCGACAAAGTGAATCAGGCAGTGCTCAATCTGATTCGCGCCAGCAATCCCAACGATGAAATCTTCGTAGTCAACTTCAGCCAGGATCCGTATCTCGATCAGGACTTCACATCCAACGTCGACTTGCTGGAGCAAGCTCTGCACAAGCTCTCCTCGCAAGGAAGCACTGCGCTCTATGACGCGATAATCGCGTCGGCGGTCCATTTGAAAAACAACAACCGCATCGAGCGCAAAGTTCTGCTGGTCATTACCGACGGCCGGGACAATGCCAGTCAGGAAACGCTGCAGCAGGCTACGCGCCGTTTGCAGCAGGAGAATGGTCCCACGCTCTACGCGATTGGGCTGCTGAGCGACGAAATGCAGCAATCGGGAGTGAATGCGCTGCAGAGTTTCGCCGACAGCACCGGAGGAGTAGCCTTTTTCCCCCGCGGCCTGGATGAAGTCGGCGACATTACCCGAACCATAGCTAAGGACATTCGCAGTCAGTACACGATTGGCTACAAGCCCAGCAACCCCCGGCAGAATTCAAACTACCGTGCCATTCGCGTGACGGCGCAGGCTCCAGGCTATCGCCAGCTTACCGTACGCACTCGAAGTGGGTACTATCCCGGCGAACTGGTCCACTAACGCTAATCAGAGTCTGACGGGGCCTACTTTCAGCCTTTCCGGTGAAACCAAAAGAGAAACCCTCTGCAAGTCGATGACTCACAGAGGGTTCTCGGTGGACTGTTTGGGATTGACCAAGAGGTGGTCACTCTATGTGGCCCCCTTCGAAAAACTCCGGGTCTTGATTATGGAAGCCCCGGTTCCGACCTGAAAACCGGGCGGATCAACCCTAACTCGCCGGTAGTCTAGCTAGGTTCTTAGAGCGACCGCTCTAAGTCTCAGCCACCTCACCTGGTCTTATGCATCTACCACTACAATCAGAACTCGTCATTCGACCACCTCCTTTCCGGTGTAATCCCACATTAGTACGAAATCGCGGGCGCGGTCAACTGGAAGAATCCGGTATTTTGCGTGAGGAGTTCATTCGGTAAATTGACTGGCTTTGAAGGGGAATTCATCTCGGAATGCGGGAATTTGAAAGGGCGCGTCTTCAGACGCGCGCCGCAGATCCTTCGAGAACTCGGGCTTTAGACCCTGAGGAAGCGACCTTCTCTTGAGCCGTCTGCACGAGAAAAGACCCAAAAAACGATTTCGTCCAAAACCTTGTCAAGCCCCCTAAACCAATCAATTCCCGCCAACCGCCTGATTCGGCGGCAGAAATAAATCTGAAAATTTGGCGGGTTTACCCCTCTGGATTTGCTAGTCTAAAAGTAGGGATCAAGTTAGGCGCAAGCTTCCAGCTTGCGCCTTTTCTCTTTCCGGAGACTTCCACTTCAATCCATGAGCAAAGCCAAGGGCGGTTCGCGCGGAGGCATTCCACCGCGCGTGCGAAGCTTTGCCCAAAAAGCTGCTCAGGTACGTGGGACAGCCGTGAATCACCGTGGCGATCTCGGCGAAGCGGCCTTTGCGCACAAAGCCATCAGTCTCGGCTTTATGGTGGCGAAGCCCTACGGACACCACCATCGTTATGATTTCATCGTCGAGGGCGGCAGCGGCTTTCGCAGCGTACAGGTAAAGGCCTGCGCCCACATCTTTTACGGCCAATATCAGACATCCATTTTCTGCCGCAAAGACCGGCTCAAGGTCGCCTACACCGCATCCGACGTTGATTTTGTCGCCGTACACATCATCCCGGAGGAAACCTGGTACGTTCTGCCGGTGCGTGAGGTGGTGGGACGCATGGGCCTGAGGTTTCTCCCCAAAGGACATCGCGGTCGGGACCGCTACGCCTGCTACCGCGAAGCGTGGCACCTTCTACGCGAGCCAGACGGCCTCACCTTCGGATGAGAATCTTGCCAAGTCCCTTCGAGACTGGCGTGTGACAGTATTGGACCAACAACCGGCTAGACACTTCATTTTGAGAAGAGTCTAACCTCATACCCGGCAATCCAAACTACCCTAACTCTTTAGATTCATTGAGGTTGCAAAGCGAATGAAGCAAAACGCCAATTCGGGCGTCAAATTGCTTATTGACAGACGGGTTAAACTGACATGTCTTCCGATTTCACGGATAATCTAAGAATGGCCGCCGCGCCCGTTTTCCCTGACTACCCCATTACACAAGAACTCAAGGCGGGACTGTCTGCCATGGACGCCGTTGCTTCAGTCTATTTTTTGTCGACTGACAACGCTTTGTCGGTCTGGGTGGGCATCAGCGAAGATGACGATGCCACTCGAACCAAGATTTATCGCTTCGAGGACGAAATTTCCCAGCGGTTCTCCCAAGTGCTTTTTGATTTCCATGTGGTTCCGGTTCCTGCGGGCCGCAGAATGGAAGATTACATCTCCGCTGCCCAGCCTATGTTCCAACGCCCTGCGCTTTAGTGCCAACCACCTCAGAACATCGCGCCAGAGCAGAACAAAACCTTCGATTCGCCCAATCATTCGACTTGGACTCGACACCGTATTTGGATTGGGTCGTCGTCGCGTACTTTTACGCCGCACTTCACCTAGTCGATGCGCTGCTCTTTGAGAAAGAACAGTTGAACCCCGACAACCACGAAATCCGTCGCGCCTACGTTCGAGAGAAATGGTATTTGCGCGCAATCAGCGTTGAATACCGAAACCTGAAAGATCGCAGCGAAGACGCCAGATACAGATTGCTGACCTTCACACGCTCCAAAATCGAGCGCGAAGTGATTCCCGCCTATCGCGCCATCGAGCAGCACATCATCCCCCAACTCACTCCGGCAAAGTTGCAGAGCGAGTAGTTGGCCGCTGATCCGCCGTCTGCGGACGCCACACGGAACGCGGAGTGCCCATCTTTCGCGTCCGCTGCGGCGGCGTCGAAACGCTCGTCACCTTTACGAAAACACAAGGATGGGCAGCCCCTAACTGAACGAGCGGAGAGTGATCAGCCAACGCCGCTGCATTCATATGGGCGCTATAATCGAGCGGTTTCTATGGAGGTATCGTGAAAACTAAAAATAACTACAAGGTCCAAATTAAGATTGGTGACGCTGAGGTAAATGTGGAGGGCGCGGAAAGTGGCGTAGTAAGAATTGTGGAGGCGCTCTCAGAAGTTCTCCGTGGCGGACGAAGGCCTGTTACCTCCACAGGAACTGGCTCTACCTCCTTGGTCGTTCCGGCATCACCTCGAAGCTCTTCCACTGACATTCGATCTTTTTTTGACGAGAAAAAACCTTCGAGCGATATCGAAGCAGCGGCTGCTGCTGCATATTACAACCAATACTTAGCTCCCGAGGCAGTCCGTCGGGATACCATCGATTCCGCTGCTCTTCAAGAGGCGTTCCGCCTAGCGAAAAGGCCCCTTCCTGCACGCACGATCTACACGCTCACGAACGCTCGTAATGCCGGGTACTTAGACTCTGTAGGCGAAGGTGGGCAGTTCCGTCTGAATGCGGTCGGATACAACCTGGTCGAACACGGCCTGGGCCCTGCACGCGCGAGAGAAAAGCAATTGCGAAAGCCTCGTCGTAAGTCCAGTCGGAAGAAATAGAGTTGAGCCGACCGAGCGGCTCCGCGCCCTAGGGACTGCTGCTCACGATGAACCCTCCTGAATTTATCGACGTTCTTGAGCGCCTGCGTGTCCGATTGGAAGCAGGGACGACAAGGGAAATCTCTCGGCTCGCGGAGCGCAAGAATATCCGCTTGGCAGAGCGCAAGCATATCCGATCTGTGGTCGGTGCATGGTTCTCGGAGTATAGGCCCCTGTTCGTTCAGGTCGTCGGCGAGGAGCCATACATCCTCTCGATGGACGAAAGCATGCAGAGCCTCTTGAAGCTCGCTTCGGCGGACAGCGCCCGGCGGACGGTTATTCGCGCAACCGCGTCGGCCATGCAGCACTTCAAAGATAACTTGCTGGTACCGTTGAGTCGAGCATACTGGTCCAGGGCCCCCGAAAGGTCGCCCGCCGGACGTGACGATGAAGTTGCAATTCGACTTCGGCAGCTCGAAAGGGAACTGGCTGACAGCTACGAACAGGCCGCTATTGATATCGAGGACTCGGGGCGGCTCAGCTATCGCGGCCCGGCGGCGGAAATCCGTGAGGTGCTGACGGGCGTGTTACATCTCCTAGCTCCCAACGCGCAGGTGCAGGCGACAGACTGGTACCGTGAATCGAGACGATCGGGCACGCGAACAGAGCCAACCCCTACGCGAGCCGAGCGAACGAAGTTCATCTTACGCAGCCGGGCGAAGGGCTCGGCGGGAACGGAAGCCGCTGAATCGTACATGACCGCTGTAGAAGAAAGGCTGGCGAGCGTTATAAATGCAACTTACAAGCGTGGCAGCGCGGCCACCCACGGGGGCACCGAGCGAGATGAGTTGGTGCAGTTGTTGCCGTACATCAATGCCCTCTTGAGGGAGCTATTGCCGCCAGCAACGGCAGGCACCCCCGCAGCGCGGCCCTAGCTATCGGCGGGGAGGGGCTACCGGGCCGAAGCCGGGGCAAATCCGGGGACAGGCAAATCCGGGGACGGCAAATCCGGGGACAGACGGGACGTTTCCCGTCGACAGGCAAATCCGGGGACAGACGGGACGTTTCCCGTCGGAGAAACCCAGTGACAGACGGGACCTTTCCGACGGGAAGCCCTCAGCATGGCCTATCCCGCAGACATGATGTCACTTCATCCTAGAGTACCCGGTCTCTGAATTATGTACGCTTTACGTAACGCGTATTTTTGTGCTATCCTGACTCATGGTCGGCGGTTACCGGGACAAGCGGACCAGAGACTTCGCGCTTGGCAAACGGGTTAAAGCTTTCTCCGGAATTGAACGCGCCGCGGGTCTAAAGCTAGACCGTCTGGAAGCAGCGGGAACCCTCAAGGATCTTGCCGCGTTGCCGGGTAACCGTTTTGAAGCGCTCAAGGTAGACCGCAAGGGGCAATACAGCATCCGCATCAACGATCAGTGGCGGATTTGTTTCGAGTGGCCGGAAGGTGCGCCAGGTCCCATCAACGTGGAGATTGTTGATTACCATTAGGAGAGTGCCATGGCACGGACTGCAATTCATCCCGGGGAACATTTGGCCGAGGAGCTCGGCGCGTTGGGAATGAGCGCTGCGGAGCTAGCGCGGCAACTGGGGGTTCCAACCAATCGCATCACCGAAATCCTGAACCGACGCCGGGCCGTCACCGGCGACACGGCACTGCGTCTGGCTCATTTCTTTGGCACCAGTGCGGAATTCTGGTTGAACCTGCAGAGTCTCTATGAAATCCGGCTGGCTGAGCAAAGATCGGGGAAGTCTATTCGTGCGTTGCCTACGCTGAAGCGATTCGAACAAGTTCATGCCTAGAGCATTGTCAGGATTGCTGTAGCGTGGACGAAACAGCAGGTCCCTCCACTCCGCTTCTCATCCCCTTGGGAAATGAGAAGCTCCGGTCGGGATGACAATCCGTAACGATACGCAAAATGCGGATGATCCTGCGGAGTCGAGAAACCCGCTTCTCCTCTCGGGCCGGCCAAACACCAGGTTCCTCGACTTCTCTCGGAATGACAGGAGCGTGGTGGTTTGTCAGTATATTGTGTCCGAACTGAAGCGATTCGAACAAGTTCATGCTTAGCAAAGCATGCCCTGACTCTGTAACTTATAAATTACATGGGTGCAAGCGCCCGGCGAGCGCGATGGTGGGTCAGTTGTGAAGTAGTTCACGCGAGATTCCTTGCCCCGCTGATGAAAGCGCGGGGCTTCGGAATGACGACCTTCAAAACAAGGTCCAAACTGACCTGCTGCGGGCGCGCATTCCTTTACCGCTGCTCTTCACCGCTCCTCTTCACCGCTCCTTGGGACATCTCCCATAGTAATCTCGTGCCCGCACCTTGGGGTTTCTACACTTGAAGTATCCGCGAAAAGTTTCCGATCTCTTTCTCTGAGAATTGTTTGAGTTGCGGCCGTTTAGCCCTTCCAGCGGTAGGCGTTGGATTGTGGCAGGCCGATGTGGGCGAGGACGCGGTTGACGAACTCGCGCGCCATGGCATCCAAAGTTGGCGGACGGTTGTAGAAAGTGGGGATTAGGGGGAAGACCGTAGCTCCGGCGTCGGCGGCACGGTACATGTTGCGGATGTGGATTTTGTTGAGCGGGGTTTCGCGCACGCACAGGATTAACGGGCGCTGCTCTTTGAGGCAAACGTCGGCGGCGCGCTCGATCAGGTGCGAGGCGATGCCGTTGGCAATGCGGGCGAGCGTGCCTACGCTGCAGGGGATTACGACCATGGCGTCGGCGGGACAGGAACCGCTGGCGATGTTGGCTCCGATGTCGGCGTTGGACTGCTGATGAATTTTGCGGGAGGGTTTGCCGAGAAGCTGGCTGACCAGGTTGCTGCGGCCGCGGAGAGTGAGTTCTTCGGCCATGACGCGCAGGGCGCTGTCGGAGACGATGAAGTTCACGGTATGAATGCGGGGATCGCGTTCGACTGTTACTAGCAGCTGTTTAAGAAACAACGACCCGCTGGCCCCGGTCGTAGCAACGGTCAGATTCTGCGGTGGCGGGTTGGGCAAGGGCTCCTCGATGGTTGTTGGTCGTTCGTCGTTGGTCGTTGGTCGTTGGCGCGCCTTTAACGACCGATTCTGGCCAACGACCAACGACCAAAGACTAACGGCGATTTCATGGCAACGTCAACTAGTTTGGGATCACGACGCAATGCTGCGCAGATGCATGCACTGGCATGCGTTGAGCGCGAGGTTCGCGCGTACGATTCCAGCGGGCGCCGGAAATATCTGCGGGATTACAACAACGCGTTTCGTTCTTACGAGTCGGTCATCGATTCCGAGCAGTTAATGACTGCGGTCAAAGACGCGGACGTGGTCCTGATCGGCGATTATCATGCGCTGCCTTCCGCACAACGTTTCGCCGCGACTCTGCTTGAGCAGCGAGCGCAGCCGGGAGACCGTCCCGTAGTGCTGGGACTGGAAACAATTTTTTCGCGGCATCAGCACATTCTCGAGGAATGGTGGCGGCGGGAAATTGATGAAGAAGAATTCCGGCAGCGCATTCGCTTCGATCTTGACTGGGGTTATGAGTGGGCTCCGTTTTACGAATTGCTGGTAACCGCGCGCGAACATGCAGACGCGGTTTATGGACTTGATTGTGAGCCGAGGGAAGACCTACGCAAAATTGGCGCTCGGGACAAACATGCTGCTCATAAGATTGTGGAGGTGCGTCAACGCCATCCTAATGCTGTGGTCATAGTGCTATTCGGGGAATCGCATTTGGCGCCACAACATCTTCCTCAGATGCTGCGTCCGCGGTTGCCGGGGCAGCGCGTGCTCACCGTGCTGCAAAACGTGGACGCGCTTTACTGGGAAGCGACCGAGGCGCAACAAGAGACTGTGGATGCGGTGCGCGTGAGCGAGGATGTGGTGTGCGTGTTCAATTCCACGCCGCTGGAAAAATATGAAAGTTACCGGCTCTGCCTGTCGCGATGGAATCAAGAGGGCGAGCAGCCGCCAGATATCGGACCAACGATCTATAACCTTATTGACAGCCTGGTTTGTTTCCTGGACGTGAACCGTTACGCCCCACATAACGGAACCCAGCCGAAGTTCCTGGTTGACGTGCTGCCCGAAGTGCATTCCGGGGCTTCGCATGCGCGCTTGCGGCGACAGCTTTTCCGGGTTAGCGGAGAAGCCGACCGAGTTGAGGCGATGCTGCGCAAGATCGAAGCACAGGGCACGGTTTATTTGCCTGCGATCAATGCTTTTTACGTTCGCGAATTTCAAATGACATGTGCGGCTGAGGAAGCCTCGCGCTTTCTGCATCATGCTTGCCGGGGATTGCCGTTGCGCAGAAACGGCCACGGCGAAATTCCTGGCGCAGCCGCCTCACCTGAAGACCGCTTTTACGCGCGGACGATTGAACATGCATTGGCATACTTCGGTTCGCGGGTGTTGTATCCGGCTCGGCGAGCAATCAGCGATCAGGAGGCAAGCGACTTTTCGACTGCCTCTTGCGAAAAGTTGATGCACGAAGCCGTGCGCGGCGATCGAGATAAGTTCGACTCTGTTGCCCGCAAACTCGGCTACACCCTGGGCAGCCAGTTGTACGACGCTTATTTGCGGGGATCTCTCAGCCGAAGCGCTCTGCGGCATTTGTTTGTCGCGCACCTTGAGGAATCCGGCAAAGCACGGAAAATGTGCTGGGAGATTGTGCACAAAGTGCGGGTTGGCCGCAAGAAGCCGTGTGCGTCGGCATCGTGACCTCGGGGCTACAAATGGGGCTCGGCGGCATTTTTGAAGAACTCCCTCTCGGCCGTATAAGAACTGCCAATCCGAAGGAGGAATTACATTTGGGAGGCTCCGGAGGCGGCATTTGGCAGCGGTTACGAAAGGGTCGAAAAACACAGAAAGCACAGAATTTCCACAAGACTTGGGGCTGTTCGCGGAGTAGAATTCGTTTGGTCACCAAAGTGCGGTTTGACCCCAATCAACATCTACTCGTGAGGAAAGGATTTTTTCAACATGTGGAAACCCACTAATCAGCCTTCTACGACACCATCCCGGCCGGGTGAGCCGGAACGTCCCTCGATTCCTACTCCGGTAACGTCTGCGCCGAGCGAGTCTGCAAACGCTGCGCCTCGTCCGGCCGTTGCGGCCAGTACTGCGGACCAGGCGACGATCGGGAAATCGCTGGTGATCAAAGGTGAAGTGACCGGTTCGGAGTCACTTTACATTGACGGCCGCGTGGAAGGCTCGATCAACCTCGCGGGTAATCGCGTCACTGTCGGGCGCAACGGCGTTGTATCTGCCAACATCAATGCGCGCGAGATTGTGGTGCTGGGAAAAGTCCGGGGCAACCTGACCGCCAGCGATCGGGTAGATATCCGCAGCGACGGGTCGCTCACTGGCGACGTGGTCGCGGCTCGCATCTCGATTGAAGATGGTGCTTTCTTCAAGGGCGGGATCGATATCCGCAAGGGCGGACAGAAGCCGAATGGCGAGGAAGTAAAAGCGCCGTCCGCTGCTGCCGCCGAAGCTGTCGCGGCAAGAGCCTAAACAACCTTTCACGGACAGGTCTTGGGCTGGCGCCTGAGACCTGAAAGTTCGTTGGCTACGGCACAATTCCCTTAGTCAGCTCTTCTACTTGCTTCTCGGCTGCTTGCGGCAAAACTGGCGATTTGCGGCGTCGCAAATCGCCAGGTAATTGCGATTGTGTAAGCCACAGTCCCGCTGCCACCGCCCCTGCCCATGTAATTCCGATCAAGCCCAGAGCCTTGATGTCCGCGATGCGGCTGCCGCTTACCATGACGGCAGAGGCGACTCGATAACTTAAAACGCCCGCCACGACTGCGGTGAGTGTGGCTTTCCCCAATTCCTTCCATTGCAATTCAGTCCATGGAACCAGCTTGCGTTGGTGCACGAGGATCGCCATGGCCAGGCAATTGGCTGCAATTCCCACGTCGGACGCAAGCGCAAGCCCAACGGCCGAGAATGCGTGGTACAAGGCGCGATACATGGGCAGCGATGCGACGGTGATGAGACTACTGGCAACCATGGGCGTGAGCGTATTTCCGGCAGCGTAAAAAGCGCGCGCGTAAAGTCCTTGCGCCGCCCAGAAAACCAGGGAGAGCGAAAACCAGAAAAAGAAAGTTGCCGTGGCCTGCGAGTCAGCGAAAACGAAGTGTCCGTGCGGCAACCGGTATACCAGGTCGATTAAGGGGAGAGCGGCCGCCATCATCAAGCTTGAGGCCAGGAGCGCGGCGGCGGCGGTGCGGTAAACCGATCCGTTTACCGTGTCGGCAAACTCAGTCAAACGTTTTTCGCCAAACAGACGAGCAAAAAACGGCAGCGAGGCTTGGCCCACTGCTTGTCCGAGAATCGCAATGGGCACTTGCAGCAGGCGCTTGGCATAGTTGATGTGACTGATAGCGCCAGCGGCATCGGAAGCGAAGTAGCGCAGAATCCAGTCATCGGCGCTGACCAGCGATACTCCGACCATCAACGGAATCGACATTCGCACCCATTCCCTAAAGGCCGGATTGCGGACGTCGAACGAGATACTGAATCCTGTGCCCACTCGTGCCGCACCGATTGCGTTGATCAGAAATGGTCCAACGAACGTCCCAATCAGCGCTCCGTATGCCAGTGCCGCGATTCCGAGCGAGCGGGAAAGGTGACGCCGCCAAGGATGATGAAGCCGTTGTAGATCAGCGGCCCCAAGGCTGGGAATAGAAAAAGCCTGCGGGAAGAAAGCACCGCCGCAACAATTCCGCCGACGTAGAAGAAAATCTGCGCTGGCAACAACACGCGAGTGAGACGCACGCATAAATCCAGCTGCGCGGGCTTGAAGTTGTGAAACATCAGCCGCGTAATTTGCGGAGCGAATATCTCAGCCAGAATCACGCCGATTCCGAGAACCAGCGTCATCACCGTAATAATTACGGAGAAAGTCTTTTGCGCATCTTGCTCTCGTTTTTCCGCGAGAAAGCGCGTGTAAATAGATACAAAAGTGATGGAAATTGTGCCGCCCGCAACCAGGTACGCCAGGAAATCAGGAATCTGGAAGGCCGCGATGTAAGCATCCGTGGTCGAGCCCGCGCCAAACGCCCAAGCCGTATAGGCCTCGCGAACATAGCCGACAATGCGCGAGAGCACCATGGCGACCATCAAGAGGATGGTTGCCGAAAATGCAGTGTGCTGGTGCGAGGGCCGGATGAGCCGCAGCCAGCGGCCTGCGGCTGTTACCTTGCCGGCTTCAGCGTTATGGGTGAAATTCGACATCAAGTGGCGATTTTACACGCAGAAGCCGGTTCATCTGGTTGGGTCGGATGGTTCCTGTTGACCACAGTTACCGGGACAGAACTGGCCGCGGACCGAAAAAGTAAATTTTGACAGTTAGGCGCAAACCGCCGCATAATCCGAATCGTGCCGCAATCCACCGCAACCAGTCCTGCTTCGTTTTCCGCCTTATTGCGGCGCTCGTTCCGCAAGGCTTTTCCGCCCGCTGTGCGCGGGCAAGGCGCTTATCTTTGGGATGCGCGCGGCAAGCAATATCTCGACTTTTCAGGATCCGCTGCGGTGAATTTCGTCGGGCATGGTGTGGCGGAGATTGCTACCGCAATGGGGGCGCAGGCCAAGCAAGTGGAATTCGTCCACAGCGGCCAGTTCACCACCCCGGTAGCCGAGGAATATGCGGCAGAGTTGCTCGAGTTCGCGGGCAAGAACTTTGAGGGAGGCTGCATTTACTTTACCTGCGGCGGTTCGGAATCAGTCGAAACCGCCCTCAAGCTGGCGCGGCAATATCAGGTGGAGATCGGGCAAAAGGGGCGACATCAGATCATCAGCCGCGGACAAAGCTACCACGGATCCACTCTGGGAGCATTGTCGGTCTCAGGAAACAAACGTCGGCGTGAGATGTATGTTCCAATGTTGCGGGAGTTCCCGCATATCGCGTTTCCGTATTGCTACCGTTGCGCGTTTGACTGCACCGACGGCTGCCGCAATTGCGGCCAGGAGTACGCGGCGGAATTAGAGAAGGCAATCGAAGGCGCAAACGGAGAAGTTGCTGCGTTCATCGCCGAGCCAGTCAGCGGAGCCACGCTCGGTGCAGTTGTGCCACCACCCGGCTATCTGCAAAGTGTGGCCGAGATTTGTCAGCGGCACGGCGTTCTCTTCGTGGCTGATGAAGTCATGACCGGAATGGGGCGCACCGGGAAAAACTTCGCGGTCGAGCACTGGGACGTCGCTCCGGATGTTATAGTCACGGCCAAAGGCTTATCGAGCGGTTACGCGCCGCTGGGCGCCGTCATAGTCTCAAAAAAAGTAGCCGACGCCATTGCCTGCGGTTCGGGAGCTTTTCTGCACGGTTTCACCTACAACTCGCATCCAATTTCGCTGGCTGCGGGCAGGGCTGTGCTGAAATTTGTGCAAGAGCATGACCTGGTGCAATGCGCCGACTCTGGACAACCAGATTCGATCGCAGCCACGCTGCGTCGGGAATTGCAAGCATTGCTTGAGACTGAGGCGGTCGGCGATGTGCGCGGCATCGGATTATTGTGGACCGTCGAACTCGTCGCTGACAAAAACACCAAGCGCCCATTTGATGCAGAGGTGAATTTCGCTGGCCGCGTCGCTCAAGCGGCCATGCGGCGAGGACTACTGGTTTATCCCGTGCAAGGCTGCGTGGATGGAATTGCAGGGGATCATTTGGTAATCGCGCCTCCAGCCATCATCACCGAAGAGCAAATTATCGGCGCTGTAGAACAGTTGAGAGAAGCAATTAAAGAAAGCGTGGTGCCCCAGGTTCGCGTCGGTTTTTGACGCTAACCTGGGTCAACAGCAGACCTAAACTATCGCACCAATTTAAATCAATCGCATGATCGATCCCCACCGGTTCGTGCTTTTTCTCGCCTCGGCCACGCTGCTTGCGATTGCGCCAGGGCCTGGAATGTTGTATGTGCTGGCTCGAACGCTCGCGGGCGGACGTCGCGAAGGAGTGCTTTCCTGTCTGGGAACATTTGCCGGCGGCCTGGTTCATGTCCTGGCGGCAGCAACCGGATTGTCGATTGTGCTCGCCACCTCGGCGACCGCTTTTGCGGTTGTTAAGTACGCGGGCGCCGCTTATCTGATCTACTTGGGCACCCGCATGATTATCAGTGCGCGTCGAGATTCTGATGGCGAAATCCAAATCACGTCGAGCCAAGCGCCCAAAAATCCCTTCTGGCAAGGTATTGCCACTGAAGTCCTGAATCCGAAAACCGCGATCTTTTTCCTCGCATTTATTCCCCAATTTGTGAACCGCGTAAGTGGCGGAGTGTTCTGGCAATTCCTGTTCCTGGGCACCGTCTCGGTCGTGCTGAACACGTCGTGCGATCTCATAGTGACGTTTGCGGCAGCACCGATCGGCGCGCGTTTGCGATCATCCGCGACCTTGCGTCGCAGACAACGAACGGCTACGGGACTTACGTTGATTGGTTTGGGAGCATTCGTCGCGGTTTCCGATTCCAGGTGATTGCGTATTCCGCGTCGGCCATCCGAGTGTTTTCCCCGAAGCCGAGGTTGTGATACCCTCGCACTCCATGTCCCAATCCAAGTCAGAACGGCGGTCGCGGGAGCGGATACCCGCGCGGGTGGGCGTCTCAATCCAATCGCCCAAGAGTCAGCCAGCTACCGGATATACTCGCGATTTGAGTGCCAGCGGCATCTTCCTTTACGCGAACTCTGAAATGAAGGTGGGAAGCGAACTGGAGATGGTGCTGATGCTGCCAGCCCAACTGACCGACGGGGAAAAGCGTTGGGTCTGCTGTCAAGCGTCGGTTCTGCGCGTGGAACCTGGCGGAGAAGACGGCCGTTTTGGGGTGGCTGCCAGCATTCGCAGTATCGCGACGCTGCCCGAGATCCAGGGCTAAAACGTGACAAAGAACGGCGTGACACCCGGGGCGGTTTGTGAAAAGTTATTGAAAACTCATAATTCTGCTTCCTTTTTTGGGTTCGGTGATGCAATAATGCTGGCCCTTGGATTGCTCAGCTCCAAGATATTCGTTATTAAAAACTGCAAATGTCAGGTGATTCGGTCATGTGGATGGAAAAGCTATCCTACGGTGTGCTGCGTGTGCTCACGCCGCTGGGGCCGCGGTACCTTAATCCTTCATTCTGGCAACGGCTTTACTTGTTATGGATATTCCGCAACTTCGAAACTTTGCCAGTGAAGGTACTTAGCCAGCGGCAACAAAGGCGTATTGAGAGTATGTGCGCGCGTTACGGTTTCGTCTCTGTGTTGGAGCGCGGAGTCATGGACACCCCACTGCTTGGCACACTGGAACAACGTCCGCCGGTCGCGCCTGCGCGTACGCCGGAGCTAAGCGTATCGGATGCTGTGTCGCCATTCGCGGCCGACATTTAGCAGCGTCCCTGAAAAATCAAGCACGCACCGCACAGGGCATTCGGGTAGAGACGTAGTTAGCTACGTCTCTACCGAGGTGTCCCGTTTTGCCTCACGGGGAGGCGCTCGCGTAATTGCGCGAACCAGGTATTATCGTGCTTAACCTAGTCGTTGACACGGAGAAATCGCGGATGAAAAAAAGACTCACTGCTGCAGAGGAGCGCATCGCCCTGCGCAGGCGGGAGCATAATCGGAGACACACGCTCCTACGGCGGGAGTGTTACAAGTGGCTAAGGAAGAACATGCCCGAGGTTTATGAGAAGTTGAGAAAGAAAACCGGATTGACGAAACCCGGCCGTCCAAAAGACTGATATGACGCTTCGGCGCTGAATCACTACCTCATAACGCTGGCCAGATTGCCTCGCGAACATCCAACACATCATCCCTTAATTTACCGTAATGCTAACCGGCTTCGATGGGATTCCATTCGCCACCACGACCAGCGAACTTGCTCCGGTCTCCATTTTTGCGGGCACATCGAAATTAGTTGAAACTATGGCGTTCCCCGTAGCGACAGCCATGGTGCTGTGGTCGTGCGTCTTGGCATAGAAAACGTGATGCGTAGACAGATTCGTGATTCGCACCAGTGGATAATTTGTGGCCGTTTGATCCTCGTCTCCGAAGGAGGCAGCTTGGGACAAGCCGTTGAATTGCGTGCCCGAAATTTTGTAAGTGGAACCGCGGGTGACCGCCTTTGTGTATGTAGTAATCGCGGGCGCCCACGCAGTTTTATATGTCCCGGAGGAAGTATAGACCTGGCTGCCCCCGACTATTACTTGTCCTGTAGGAAGCACCATCAAACTGCTGCCTCCCGCAAAGGGTCCGGCGACCAGGTTCTTTCCATCAAACTCATAAAGAGTTCCGGAATTGCCCAACACCAGTGGACGACCGTTTGGCAGCAACGCAGCAAACGAATCGCCCGCGTTGTCGCCGTTCGGGAAATCGGGACCGACTGTCCATTTGCCCGGATCGGTGGGATTCTTCCCCGGCGTGTAAATGGCCGTGTGGCCGGCGCCGCTGCCGCCGTTCGAACCTGAACCCGTAGCGAAAACAGTTCCGTCAGTTTGAAGTATGCCAGGACCTACTTCTCCCGGAGGGTTATAGCAGCCGCCGGGATAAGGAATACAGCCGCCATTGTGCGGAGAATGCAAATCGACAATCGTGCTGCCGGCCGTGAACCATTTTTCCATCGAATAAATGTATTTCTCCGATTGCGGAGCATCCTTAACGTCGTAAGTTAAGACCGAACCGTCGGGCATGAGGGTCCAGCCCTCCTCGGCATTGAAATCGCGTTTGCCCGTGGAACTCAGTTCCGTCCACGTGAGCTTCTTAGGATCTAACACCGCCATGCGCTTATCAAGCTTTCTTCCCACCATGAACTTCCCGTCCGGCAGCACGACTGCCGGGGAGTCTCCTATGTAACCCCAACCCTTGGGATGGCCGAGCGCAGTCCATGTGTTCGCCTTGGGATCGTAAATCGCAGCCATGTTGGTGAGCACGAATTGCAGGTTGTTGTATTCGCCGCCAACAATCACCAGCCGGCCATCCGCCAACACGGCAGAGGCGAAGTACAGCGGCACGTAGCCTGAAGGCAGACTGGCGACCTGCGACCAAGTTCCGTTTATATAACTCCCGTGGATATCGGGCGTGAGCTTCCACCAATCAGATTGGTTATTGCCCTGAAAAATGGCAGTGCCGTCAGTCATCAAAAAACCAATTCCTGCACCGTCAGGGGGCTGGTTCTTCAGATTTTGCAGCTTCTGCGCCAGCGAAAGACTGGAAACAACGAACACAAGCACGATCACGGCAAACAACGGTTTCTTCACCGACATAATTCCCCTTTGATCGAAAATCATACAAACCAGCGTCTGTCGCGGCCTTCCGCAGGCTCGCAAACGGCGCGCTCGAAGTCTACTTGAATTGGTCAACCTGGCACAATCGATTAATTGAGAATTACGGGCGGGCGGGAGAATTCTGACTGAGCACCTGGTGCTCTTTGATCCAATCATTAGCCTGCTGCTGCGCGGCGGCCACTTGCGCGTGGGTCATTCGCGAGGCAAGCACGGAAACCCGATATTTACTGGCTTCGTCTCCGCCAGCCTGGGCCAGCACTGACCAGAAGTAGGCCTTGACTTGATCCTGAGGAACGCCGCGTCCGGCCCAGTAGTACGCGCCAAGCGTAGCCTGGGAGACGACGTGTCCTTGTTCCGCCGCCATGGAGAACCAGCGCACGGCTTCGGCGTAATCCTGCGGAACGTCGTCGCCTGTCGCGTAGGCTGCTCCCACAGAAAATTGGGCAGTGGCATCGCCCTGCTCCGCCAGTTTGCGCAGACCCTGGAGACCGCCGGTTACGGCTGCAACAGGCATCGAAGCCCGGGAAGCGGGTTTCGCCAGTTGCTGCGGTGGAGAAGAAGTACCGGCAATCCTCGCGAAATCTGCCGGTGACATCAGCCACAATCCTACACATATGGCGGCAGCCGCGGCCGCAGACAGTAAAATCTTCCGGGCACCTGAAAAATGTAGAAACGGCAAAGCTGCAGATGTCTCGTGGGGGAATTCGTCGTCCACCATAGCTGGCGATGGAGTGGGTTGACCGGACTTCGCGACGGCCGCCCTGGTATGGTCTTGCTGAGGATAAAGTGGTTCAGTCCTGTCCTCGGCACCGGCACGATAAATAGCGTTGGAAATGATTCCGGCGAGCCGCTTGAGCACAACCGGATCGTTGGTGCTGAAGGCGTAGGGTTCGGGAGAGAACACTTCCAAAAGGCCGATGACGGCATCGCCCCACAGCACAGGCACCGCAATCATGGAACGAATGCCAAGCGCGCGGCAGCTCTCGCGATCTACCAGGGGATCGGTTTCCGCGTCTTCACATCGCAGCAATTGCCCAGTTCGCACGCACTCCCCGGAAAAACCTGAGCCGGTGGTTAGCCGCGCGCCAAGGCTGGGAGCATCCTGCCCAGAACTGGCGCGGCAAATCATACTTGCACCTTCGGTCAGCGCGATCGCGGCGCCGGTGGCGCGAGTGAAGGTCTGAGCTCTTTGCGCCAGCAGTTGCAAGGTTGAATCGAGGTCGGAGCCCAATGAATCTACTTCTCGCTTGACCGCGGCCAGAGCTGTCAGAATCGAAGTGTAGTCGGCAGGAGCCGCGGGTTCGAGCTCCTGACGCATCCAGTTGACGAGAGCACTGTTCTCTGTCGGTTTTTCGGCGAGAGCCGGAGGGAGATTTTGAGGCAACCGCTCGGCTGATACCTGACCAACCAACCGGTTGCCGTATAACTGATCCGTCACACGGTCGGCCTGGTAATTAACACATGCCACCATCAAATTTACAAACAGCCATTCTTTAAGCTGGCGAACAGCGTCGTCCCGCATTTGCGGAAAACTGATTCCGACCCGTCCGCTGCCGTCGGCCCAAACAACCTCGCCGGGCGTGTTGATGCGGGTTTTGGTCGCTGCCAGATCCAGACACAAATTCACGTCGCGTTGAATATGTAACGGAAACGAAGCCTGGATGGCCATCCCATCTTCGTTGATGTCGATGATCTTGCTGAGGTCGAGCAACTGGTCATTCGAATTCCCACTGAGACTGGCGTACGCAGGGGTATGAACCTTTTGCCGCACTCGCCGGCGGCGAGTGCTTGGGCCAAGAGGCAATTCCCGGCCGGCCTCTACCGGGTTCGATCTAAGCGTTCCCATACCTGAGCAGGATTACATCTTACTCCAGCGTTGAAAATGTTTTATAGGATCAAACGACTCGAAACGGTTTCTAATCGGATACGTTCAATCGGAATTTTGCGCCAGTTGCATGAGACGGGTCGTGGTCTCAGGTTGGATGGGATTGATGGCGCGTTTTGCGCACTCATCGAGAATAGCAGGCACCTCGAATAGCGCTCGATTGCAATATTTGCTGGCGTTGCCACGGAGTTCGTTAAATGTCGGACCATCGAGTAAGCGCCTCACTGCCGACGCAATTTCTCGGAAGCTGGGCACGACAATTCCACAACCTTGCTCCGTTATCCATTCCGCGTTGTAGCGCTCTTGCGGCAGGGTTTTAGCGTTACATTCGACGATTACGGGCAAGTGAAACTGCAGGGCTTCGCTGATCGAGCCGGGGCCTGGTTTTCCGATGAAGAAGTCGGCAAGTGCCATGAAAAACTCAACATTCTCGGTGAATCCTTGCACCAGGATCGGCTTCCTGGTTTTTAGGTTTTTTAATTGAGCCGCAAGCTTGTGGTTATGTCCGCAGAGCAAGATCAACTGGACGCCGCTGTCGCTCTGATCAAGTCTCTTTACGATGTCGACCATCACTCGAGAGCCATGGCCTCCGAAGAGCACAATCCCAGTTGGGCAGTCGGGTTCAAGCCCGAGTCGCTGGCGTTCCGAAACGCGATCAACCGCGATTTTCTGATAAAACTTCGGCTTCAAAACCATTCCTGACGTCTCGAAGATCCGGTCTGGAGGGTGGCCCATCCTTATGGCTTGTTTTCTTGCACGCTCTGTCGCGACAATGATGTATTCAGACTCCGGCTCGATCCAAAAGCGGGGCGGATAATCAGCCAGGTCGGTAAGCAACGTAACGAAAGGCGTTGCTTCCGGCCCTCGAATGCTCTCAGCAAGCGCACGATTGAAATGCGGAATTACCGAAAGCACCATGTCTGCCGGATGTGACGACCAATAGGCCCGAAGCGCCTTGACGATTGGCTGGTGATAAAGCCGAATCGTTGTCTGAAGAAGTAACAACAGTTGCGGCGTGAAGCGTGTCCAGCCTCTTCGCAGAATCAGATTGTAAGTATCCTCAATGTGCAGCCTGGTTACGCGATGAAGCACATCGAGAGGCGCGAGCACCTCCTGCATATTTAGAAGGCTGACGTCCCAAGGCTGTTGTTGTTTCGAGAGAGTGGATTTCAGGGCATCGGCTGTAGCGCGATGCCCTCCACCAGCGTGGTGGAAAACGATGGTCAGCTGGCGCAAGTGTCTCCTGGAAAAATTGACTGGGCCAAGTCAGTCTCAGCTTCCAATGTTTTCGTACTCTGCATCCTGGGCGATCTCCAATTCGTCATTCACATTAAGAAGTGTGGAATCTCGTTTCGCTGGTCCTCTGAGATCCTGATAGTCAGCATGCGCGCGATATTCGTGAATGCGCACTCCGGTTGGGTCAATGGTGACGTAAGTGAGCCGCTCATCCACCCATCCGCCGGCGTTGTAGTAGTGGATGTTCTCTTTCTCCTGGTGCATGGCTTCGTGGGTGTGGCCGCAAAAAATCCGGTCGGCCTTATGCAGACGGGCGTGAAACAGAGCGCCTGATGCCACTTTGTGCGACATGCGCAGCCAACGGGTATTGATGCGATCAATGAAACGGGCTACCGGCTTGCCTTTCAGATCGAGTCTTTGCAACTGCAAATAGAGCAGCGTGCCGAAATAATTCAGACGGAGATTATTAGCCAGAAGCCGGTCAAACTGATGTCCATGAATGGCGAGATGGTGCAAACCAGCGTATTCCCACGCGTATTGCTGATACACGCGCACTCCGACCAGATGCGACATAATGTCGGCGAGGCCCTGGTCATGATTGCCTTCGACCCAAACTACTTCCAAGCCGCGTTTGGGATTGGAAAGCTTGCGAATGAATCCGAGGAATTTCCAATGCTCTTTGGTCAGGCGGCGGAAATTCAGGTCGGCGAAGATGTCGCCCAGTAGAATCAGTCGCCGAAAATGATTTTCCTTCAGCACGCAAGTGGCCTCGCGAGCATGGCTGGTGTCGGCGCCCAGATGGACGTCAGAAAGGATCAGCGTATCGTAAACGGGCGGATCCACACTTTATTTCTAGCGCGGCAATGTTACGGGCTGATGAAATCCAGGTAACAATGCGGTAAACATGTATCTCTCAAGATAACGGGCGCGTGGCTGCCAAGTGCGTGAAATGTCAAGAAAAGCTAACTCGAACACCTCGCTGCTTTGCAGGCCTGGCATTGTGGCTAGCCATAGTTGCAATGAGTTGTGCGTTGGGCGATGCCACAGCGCGGGCGCAAATGCCGCCGCCAGTCAACTCATTGTCGGATGCGCAGCGCCTTTCCGAATCGGTTGCTGACAAACACGGAATACTGACGTCCGAGGACAAAACCTGTCTCTTCTATCGTTACTGGCCGGCTGCCGGAACTGTTTCCGCCGATCGCGTAGTCGTAGTGCTGCACGGAATCGGATATCAAAGCGCTCCGTACAAAGTCATCGCGGATGCGTTGAATCCCGCAAGGAATCGACGTCTACGCCCTCGACGCGCGGGCCCACGGGCTTGTCCTGTGGACGTCGGGGGTATATCGGTACTCCAGTCGAGGTCGCCGAGGACGTTTCATCTATCGTGCAGCTTTGTTCACGAAGGAACGGCCCGGCGCAAAGATTTATCTGCTGGGCGAAAGCATGGGAGGAGCCTATGCCCTCAACTACGTTCGGAAAAACAGTAGCGAACTGCGTGGCCTGATCCTTTTAGCGCCCGCGCTCGGCCTGAACAAGCATGAAGTTTTACAAATCGGAAACCTGGGTTTGCTGCCTTATTTTCTGTTTGCCCACAGAGCCGCAAAGATCAGCCTGATCAGGCAAGCGTCTCGAAGAAAGTTCGCGAGATCCGCAATTCATCGCCGAACGCCGCACCGATCCTCTGGCATATAAAAAAATCAGTTTCGGATACTTATGGGACATCAAGCATCTTGTGAAAAATTGGAAAAGCGAAATCGCGCCTAATCTAGCTATGCCAACGCTGATTGTTCAAGGCGGGAAAGATCTGATCGTGAGCCATAAGGACTGCAAGCTTTTAGCGCAAACAAAAGCCACTCACGGAATCGACGACAGGCAATATAAGGTGTTCCCAAGAACTCGCCACACTACTCTATGGGACCCTGAGACACCCGAAATCCTCAAATTTGTCAGGCAGTGGATACTCGATCACTAACGCGAGAATTTATTTCTGAGCTGGCGGGACGTACTCTTTCGGTGGAGCCGCACCTTCGCCGAAGAAATACTGTTCCATCTGCTTAACAATCGCTTCCTGATCTTCGCGGCGGGCAGGATTGAGGCGATATTCGTTCAACAGCATCTTGCAGAATTCTGTCCAACCTCTCCACGCTTCCTGAGAGACGTTGTCATAAATCTTCTTCCCGAATTCTGAGTCAAACGGTGGCTCATCCAAGCCCGGAAGCTCTTTGTGCAACTTGACACAGAAAACATTGTGCTGAGCCATATATCTTTTCAAACCTCTCTGTAAAAAATTATCTCATACGAAAGTGAATTGGAGTTCCGCGCTCTGGCCCTTAGCCGCATTTGCCCGTGCCATGACATTTGCGACGAGAAGATGAGCAGTTACCAGGCTCGGCCAACTTGCCGTCTGGTCCGATGCACGTTTGCGTGTGTATGCACCAGAACAAGCCTTCATTCGAAGGCGGCACGGTAGGGTCGGCTTCGGTGAGGATGAATTGTGCTTTCCAGCGCAGGGCCGGGCAAAGATCGGGATGCTTAGTATTGAAACGATCGGATTCGACGACCGGTGATTGTCTGCTCATGCGGCACTCCCCGACGCAGCTTTCATGATGACTCGTTTGACGGCAACTTTTGCCAGCTGAACTTTGTAGGCGTTGTGACTGAGCGGCGTGGCGGTCTGCAGTGCGCCTTCAGCAGCAGCTTTAGCGGCTTCCTCAGTAATACCGCCGTGGGCGCGTGCTGCCCTGTTCAAAGCTGCCTCGCCATCCCCTGCGCGCCAGGGGATCGGCGCAACGTAGCCCAGCACCAGACGCGAACCAAACAGCTCAGATCCATTCATATTCAGCGCAACCGCAGCCACAGCGAGGGGCCAGTCGAAGGCCTCCTTCTGTCGAATTTCATAGTGCGCCACTCTTAGGTTGCGAGTTGGCGGCAGGATTACCTCTGCGAGAATCTCGTTCGGCTTCAGATCGTGCTCGCGCTCGTTTTCGCTTTTTGGGATTACATAGAAATGCTCAACCGACTGTTCGCGCATTCCCTGGGGGCCAATCAACCGAAGCACAGCTCCGTAAGCGATGAGTACAGGAGCAATGGACGAAGGGCTGACGAACTTCGCGGGGCCATCGTTTCCCAAAATCGCATGATAACGATTTTCGCCGTTCGTGATCAGATCCTTGCCCGACTCGCTTTTTGGCAGCAGGCCAAAGCCGCCACGAAAATACCAGCAACGAGGACGCTGACAAAGATTGCCACCGAGCGTCGCCATATTACGAATCTGCGGGCTGGCAGCGTCGTTGATCGCCTCAGCCAGCGCGGGATAATCCTTGATCACATTCGCATTGTCGGCCAGTTCTCCCAGCGTAGTGAGGGCGCCAATGCGAAGTCCTTTCGGCCCCGGCGTGACTCCATTCATTTCCTTGATCTGTTTAATGTTCACCAGTCGCCTGGGATGGACGACGTCATCTTTCATTAGTGACAAAAGATCGGTGCCGCCGGCGAGCACCTCAGCTTGCCCCCAGGTTGCGCCTAACAGTCCCACAGCTTGTTCTTTCGTGCTCGGACTGGCGTACTCAAACGCTCGCATTACGCACCTGCCTTTTGCGGCATGTTCGGCGAACCTAATGCCGCGAGAACTTTGTCTGGTGTAATTGGCAAGAATGAAACCCGCGCCCCAATTGCATTTGCAACTGCATTCGCAATCGCGGCTCCGGGAGAAATCACCGGAGGCTCGCCCAATCCGATTACGCCCCGCTCGTCATAACCTTTGCCCGTCATCATGTGAACCACGAGTTCGGGAATGTCATTGAGCCCGGCGAGCCGATAAAACTCCATGTTCGGATTGAGCATGCGGCCGGTCGCCTGATCCATTATTTTTTCTTCGAACAGCGCGTAGCTGATGCCCATGGTCAACGCGCCATAGCAACTACTCTCCGCCATCTTGACGTCGATGATCAGGCCGCAATCCTGCACTGCCACCATCTTCTTAACTTTTACGATGCCGGTCTCAGTATCGACTTCAACGTAAGCCATGCCCACTCCGCCCACTCCGCTGTTGGTGAGATCGGGATGATTCTTGCTGGGAATCTGATCGTTGTGTCCGCGCGCGGTTAGTGGCATAGCGCCCATTTTCGAGCAGGCCTGCTTCCAGTCCAACGAACGGCTTGGGTCATTCTTCACTCGCACCGTGCTGTTGACGCATTCGAGATCGTCGGGCTGCGCGTTCAGAGCCGGACCAACTTTCGCGAAGAGCGCTTGACGGGCATCCACTGCTGCGCGGCGAGTAGAGGAACTGACTCCTCCCGGCGTAGTCGAACCACCCGATCCGCCCGAGGGAGGATAAAGCGAGTCGCCGATATAGAGATTGATCGCTTCAATGGGAAGACCGAGAGTTTCCGCGGCGACAATCACGATCGTGGTGCGAGTGCCGGTGCCGATGTCCTGCGTTCCCATTTTCAGATCGACTGAGCCATCAGGATGGATAGTCAAATCGCAATCGCTGGCGTGACCGCGTCCGCCCCAGGTGTGAATCGACAGCCCAAGGCCGCGAGCAATATTTCCGGAAACATTCTGGCCACGCGGCCGCCACTTATCTTTCCAGCCCATGAGATCGGCCGCGACGGCTAGCTCTTCGCGGTACACATCGCGCCGTGGCCCAGTGATCTCCAGATTCTTTAACCAGAGGTCCAGCGGATCCATGTTGAGTTTGGCGGCGAGGTCATCCAAAGCTCCCATGGTAATGATCGCTGCCTGCGGATGATTGGGAGCGCGCCAGGCGCGGGCGGGACCGATGTTGTTGCGAATCGCAGTGTGTTCTTTATGCTGATTGGGAATGCCGAAGACATATGGAATCGGCGGCATTCCGCCTCCGCCGGGACCTCCGGTTCCCCAGGATTGCGATTGCCAGCCGGTTAGGGTGCCGTCTTTTTTTGCCGCTACTTTCACCCGCGCGTATGCAGACGGACGCGCGCCGGCCACTTTCAGCTCCGCGTCGCGTTCCAGCATGATTCGCACGGGCTTGCCACCAGCTTTCTTGGAAAGCCGCGCCGCAGCAATGTCCCAACGATCGGCGGCGAACTTGCTGCCGAAACCGCCGCCGATGTTGTCCTGATGAACCCGAATATTAGCGGCCGCAACCCCCAGCGGTTCGGCCATCTGCGCCGCAATGCCAGAAACGTTTTGCGTAGAGATGTGGGTAAAAATGTGATCTTTGTCAGTCCACTCCGAGACAGAGCCATGAGGCTCAAGGCAACAGTGCACGATGACCGGAGCTCCGTAAACACCCTCCGACACAACCTCCGCTTCCGCAGAACGCTCGGTCGGGATCTCCGCTGGTTTGGGCCGCAGTCTTTTGATACGCGGAATGAGCCGCTGCCCGTCGCCTCATGATACGGAGCCTTGCGAATGGCTTCGAGAACTTCCTGAGAAGCTCCTTCGCCCTCCATATCCTTCAGGAAATCGTCGTCAACCTTGAAGCTGACGCCGTGTTCCTGCAGATCCTTTATCAATTGCGCGTCGGGCGTCTGGTTGCTGATGGCATCGTCAATATCGTCTCCGCTCAAGGGCCCAGCGGCTTCCCCAGCGCCCGCGGGAGGCTCGGCGTCACTGACCAGGTACGACAGAGGCTGATATTTAACTTTGATCAGGCGAATGGCATCTTCAGCGGTGGACTCATCGACGGCTGCGACGGCTACGATTTCATCTCCGGCCCACGCAGCGGTGCTGCCGGGTTTCTGAATAATTTCGACAGCTTTCACGCCGGGTAACTTTTCTGCCGCACTCGCATCGATGCTGATGATTTTTGCTTTCGCGTAAGGTGAGCGCAGAACCTTGCCAAAGAGCATGTTCGCGCCGTGATAATCGTACGTATATTTCGCGCGGCCGGAAACCTTGATGGGTGAGTCCATGCGAGAAATACGCTTGCCAATCAGAGTGCGATGTTCTGCATCAGGCCAATTGTAGTCAGGCATCGTCATGCTCCTTTCTGCGCCATCTGCGCAATGGCAAGCTGAATTCCGTGATACGTACCGCAGCGGCAAAGGTTCCCGCTCAGCCCGCGGCGAATATCTTCGGGGCTCGCATTAGGATGCTGATCGAGAAACGCTTTGAAAGCTACGACGAATCCGGGTGTGCAGAAGCCGCATTGCGAAGCATCGTTGTCAACGAAGGCCTGCTGGATAGGGTGAAGGTTTTCGCCTTGCATCAGAGATTCAACCGTGGTGACTGCCTTGCCCTGAGCCTCGATCGCCAGAACCGTGCAGGCATAGACCGCGCGATTGTCGAGAAGTACGGTGCAGGCGCCACATTCGCCGCGGTCGCACACGCGCTTGGCGCCAGTGATATCGAGCTGATCGCGGAGCGCGTCGAGCAAGGTAACCCGCGGCTCAACGTGCAACGTATGTTTCTGGCCGTTGATGGTCAGCTCAATAGGAACTTTGCCTGGGCCATAAACTTTTACCGGTTGACCGGCGGCTTGCACAACTTTCGTCCCAAGAATCGGTACTGCAGCCGCTGAGATGGTGGAAATTTTCAGAAAGTCGCGGCGGGAGACGCCGGAACTGTCGTCAACCTTTTCTTCGGAATCTGCTTTCAGTGGATCGCGATCTTGCATTCATAGTCTCCGGGCAGTGCAACAAACCAAGCTAGAAGAACATAAGAAAAAAATGAGATCGGTTCAGTTGGCGCAATTAGGCGGCATCGTCGATTTTTAGTTTGACTCTCCGCGGCCAGAAAAGTATACAACTGCGAGCGGAATTTTTGGGGCGATGGCAGTACTGTTTCCAGACATGCGCTAGGAACAAATGGCCGATCAGACCGCACGGGTTCCAGTCGGCCATCATAAGATGGGTTAAAGCGCGTCAGTGTTTGAAGGTGCGGATGTACTTCACGAGGTCGTTAATCTGGTCTGCAGTAAGTTTGCCGTCGTACTTTGGCATTTTGCCTTTGCCGTTGGTAATTATTTTGGCCAGTTCAGCATCCGATTGACTTTGCACGTCGGCGGAACCAGATCGCGAATCTTCATCATTTTGCCCATGCTGGTGTCGCCTTTGCCGTCAGCGCCATGACACGTTGCGCACTTCGCTTTGTAGTCGGCGCACCGTCAGCCAAAGACCAGGTTGAAAATACCAGTGTGAATGCCAGAACCGTTAATACTGCCTTCGTGAGATTCTTCATTCCTTCTCTCCTAGAGATTAAGCACGAGATGAGACACAAGTTAGTCTTTTCCACTGCGGCGCGCAAGCAAGATTTAATCGAGTGGCCGAAAGCAATCGCATATTTTCCAGCGGGGGCGTAGTGCCCATGGCTCCGAGAATACTAGGACTACGGATTGATCACAGCGATTTTCACGCGTTTCCCGACCTTCAACGTCAGCTTCAATGGCTGACCCCCACCGGGACACCAGAACCATGGCGTGGGTCGGTTGTTACTTCATTGTCGATTTTAACGGATCCCTGTTTTAGCTTTCTTGTGGCATCTGTTGTCGAGTCCGCCAAGCCGCACCTGACCAAAATGCGGTCTAGCCTTATCAAAACTCGCGACTGTTGATCACGCGAAGCCTCGACTTCACGATGCTAATGGGAATTTCCTCTGCGCTTTCCGGCACTTCGTTTTTCTGGAATTGTTTCGCCCAATCCTCACCGGCTTTAGTTGCAGCTTCTGTCGAGTGGAAATCTGCAACAATTCGATGAGCCAAATCTTTCTTGGCCTGCATTGGATGCGAATCCCGCTTCATCTTTTCGATATCGCTCATCGATACATCTGTCAGCAGCTCGTAGTACCTCCACATTATTTCGTCGGAGATCGACATGATCTTTCCGTACATTTCCAGCGGGGGCTCGTGGATGCCGATTGCGTTTCCCAATGACTTTGACATTTTCTGCACGCCATCAAGACCCTCGAGAATTGGCGTGGTCAGCACGACTTGCGGTTCCTGGCCGTAGGCGCGCTGCAGTTCGCGGCCTACGAGGAGGTTGAATTTCTGGTCGGTGCCGCCGAGTTCGACGTCGGCTTCGAGGGCGACCGAGTCATATCCCTGGGCCAGCGGATAGAGCAGTTCATGCACTGCGATCGGCTTTTCTTCGAGAAAACGCTTGTGAAAGTCTTCGCGCTCCAGCATCTGCGAGACTGTGTATTTCGCGGCGAGACGGATGAAGTCATCGGCGGTGAACTTCGCAAACCAGCGGCGATTGAAATCAACCACAGTCTTCTGGGCATCGAGAATCTTGAAAACCTGAGCCTTGTAGGTTTCCGCATTCTGCTCGATCTGCTCGCGGGAAAGCGGCGGGCGGGTGGCTGAACGGCCAGTGGGGTCACCGATCATTCCGGTAAAGTCGCCGATCAGAAAAATGACAGTGTGTCCGAGATCCTGAAAGTGTTTAAGCTTGCGGAGAACTACCGTATGCCCGAGATGCAGGTCCGGAGCGGTCGGATCCATGCCAAGTTTCACTCGCAGAGGCTTGCCCTGGGCGCGGGATTTCTCGAGCTTGGCTCGCAACTCGGCTTCGCGAATTATTTCCGCGCTACCTTTTTTTATGTAGGCTAACTGCTCGTCAACCGGAGCGAAATTTGGCATGCAGTCTGATTATAAGCAATGAGCCTGCGCTGTCCTCTCGGCAAGACAAAAAGCCAGATCCCAAAGTGCGAGCGATGCTCAGCTTATAATGCCCTGTCCTGATCTATGCTGACCCAATCGACACGCAAGAAACTCACCTTATGGCTCACGGCAATGTTGTTGCTGCACATTTTCCTTGCCTGGCGTTCCTGGGGCGGCGTCGAAATCGGCCTTCCGGACTTCAGTATTTTCTATACCGCAGGCGTGATTCTGCATGAAGGGCATGGCTATGAATTGTATGACGACAGAGTTCAAGAGGCCGTCCAACGATCTTTTTCTCCGATCGGCCTGCAAAAGCGAGGTTCCATTCTTCCCTTCAATCATCCTCCCTTTGAAGCTCTTGTGTTTATTCCATTTGCTCGCCTCCCTTACATAGGTGCCTATCTTGTCTGGCTCGGAATTAATCTCGGACTAACTTTCGCAGTGTTGGTTTTGTTACGCAGAAATTTTGTCATTTTGGGTAGCGCACCGTTTTACCTCTGGATGCTGGCGGGCTTTAGGCTTTTACCCGCTGTTCATCGCATTAATGCAAGGTCAGGATTCCATTCTCGTACTCTTTTGCTACACCATGGCATTTGTGGCGTTTCGTCGTGGATCCGAATCGCGCGAAGGCGCATGGGTGGGATTAGGTCTATGCAAATTTCATCTGGTGCGTTCCTTTTGTTTTTCCGCTGATCCTGCTGCGTCGCAAGAAATTTTTGGCGGGTTTCTTTTCTGTTGCCCTTTTCTTGGCTCTTTTAGGGTTAGCCGCAGTGGGATGGAAAGGTTCCTTGAGCTACCCTGCTTACGTTATAGCCTCGGAAAATAACCCCGGCTACTTCTGGAATTCTTTTGTCGGACACGCCGCGAATGTAAGAGGTGTCGTTGAAAGTTTGTGTCCCGCGAGACACCCTCACCTGAGAATCGGGTTGATCCTAGTTGTCTGCTTGATGGCTCCTCGCCGCTCTCACATACGCGGCGCGCAATGCGTTTCGAACAACTGCTGTCTATCCAGAACTGGTTTTCGCTTTGAGCATGATCGCAACCGCCTTGGTGAGCTATCACATCTTCGCTTCACGATATGAGCATTCTGTTTTTAACCGTGCTCATCGTGCTCGAAGTTTTGCTCTCAAGCCAGATGTTCCACGCCTGGAGCAGGCGAGCGCTTCTTGGTTGCATAGGAATGCTGTTTTGCAGCCCTGTGTACATACTGCTCACTCTCCGCTACCAGCACTCGGAGTTGATGGGAGCCGTGCTTTTACTCTTTTTCGTGGTCCTCTTTGTGGAATTTGTCCGGACCCAACCCACGCCAGATGCCCGTCCTGCACCTGTACTTGCGAATCCAGAATTGCGGTAATCTCATAAGCCTGCTTGCATTCAGGCCACTGCCCGCGTTAGGCTTCTCGGGCACCGTTGCGGTGGGAGGGATCGCGATGTCCCTGAAAATTGATACGCGGCAGGCTGAAGGGGTGACGATTATTTCGCCGCAGGGCCGCATAGTGTTTGGTGAAGAAGCTGCCACACTGCGCGAGAATCTCAAGAAAACTTTGGAGTCGACGCGGCAGGTGGTGCTTAATCTCTCGGGAGTTTCGTATATCGACAGCGGCGGCCTCGGCACTTTGGTGGGAGTGTACTCATCGGCTCGTGCCGGTGGCGCGGATATAAAGCTTACCGGACTCGGTCAACGCCTGCGCGACGTTCTGCAAATCACAAAATTGGCCACGGTTTTCGAGGTCTACGACAGCGAGCAGGAGGCTATTGCCACATTCCATCGTGGCGCCGCCTGAAGCCAAGCCATCGAGTGAAAACTTTTACCCTCTTCCCACCGGCGCTTGGTACTGTCATATTGTTCTCCTAACTACTTTAAGGAGCACTGCAGCGCTACATGGCATTCCAAACCATCGTCGGCTCGTCTTCAGGAACCGGTTCCGGAGTATTTCCCACACTTGTTTTTGTCCAGGGAAATGAGCAACGTGTCATTAACCTCGATCACAGTCCTTTTGGTGTAGGACGAAAAGTCGACAAAGATCTGGTCATCGCCGACCCGCGCGTCTCCCGGGACCACGCGCTGATCGTGTCCGAAAACGGAGTCTTCAGCGTCGTCGACCAGGGCAGCAAGCACGGGACGTTCGTCAACGGGGAACGAGTCGAGCGTAAGACTCTCGAACGCAACGACCGGCTGGAGTTCGGCGTTCGTGAAGTTGCGTACGTGATTTTCAATCCTCAGCATGGAACTACCAACTCTGCTCGCGAATTTCTCAGCCAGATCTCCGGGATGCACATCTCGGATGAAACCACAGATCTGGAAAAATTAGTTTTGTTTCTCGAAGCTGCCCGCAAGCTGAACACGATCGGCGTACTCGATGAGATTCTGATGACGCTGCTGGACGTAACTCTCAAACTCACGCGGGCGGAGAGGGCATACGTCTACATGAAAAATGCCAGAGGTGAACTTCGACTGGCCGCTGGACGCAATGCAAAGGGCGAACCGCTCCTAGACGACAAAACTATCTCTCATTCCATTCTCGAAGACGCGTTGAAGTCCAACTCCGAATTCGTGCTGACCGACACCAGCCGTTCCGCCGACCTTACCGGACGCAAGAGCATCGTTGCCTATGATCTGCGGACCGTGATCTGCGTGCCCCTGCGTAAGCCACAGGTTCAGGCCACTCGCGACGCCGAGGCGCCTGCAGTTGCGATTTCGGCAGAAGTTATGGGTGCGCTGTATGTGGATTCGCGGTTTGCCTCCCGGGATATCTCCGGAGTGAGTAACGATATTCTGCACGCCATCGCGACTGAAGCAGCCTCGCTCATCGAGAACGCCCGGCTGGTGCAAGCTGAAGAGGCGGGCCGTCGGTACCAACAAGAGTTGTCGATTGCGGCGTCCATTCAGCAACGCTTGATGGCAGTTACGATTCCCGAAGTTCCATTCGCCAAGTTGGCCGGACGAAATCTTTCCTGCAAGGAAATTGGCGGCGATTTTTTCGATGCGGTAAACACCAATGAAGGTCTGACCATTGTGCTGGCCGATGTGAGTGGCAAAGGAGTGTCAGCCGCGCTGCTCGCGTCCACTTTGCAAGGGATGATTTATTCGCAGCTCACCGCGGGTATGCCACTGACAGAAATTGTGACCGCCGTGAATCGCTTCTTCACCGACAAAAATATTGGAGAGAAGTACGCGACGGTCATCATTGCGCGGGTTCAGCACGACGGCAATGTGGAGTATGTAAATTGCGGACACATTTTGCCGCTCGTAGTTTCCGATGGAGAAATTCAGCGGCCCGCGTTCGGCAACCTCCCCGTCGGATTGCTGCCCGATGCGACGTATAAAAGCGATCACTGTCAGTTGAAGCCCGGCGACCGCCTGGTGCTGGTTACGGACGGCGTCACCGAAGCCGAAAATGCCCGCGGGGACTTCTTCGAAGACTCGCGCCTGGAACAGGCCGCGAAAACAGGCACGCTCGAACAAATCTTTACGGCAATCTCCACTTTCTGTGGCGGCACTCCCTTGAACGATGACTGCACCGTGGTAGAACTGCTCTACACGGGCTAGAGCAGGCCTCACACGTTTTAGAAACAGAACCTGTTTCCCGATTTGACGTTTCCTACGCCTGATGTGACGTTAATCACATACGACCAGCGTCAGGGTACCGTAGATTCATAACAGCGGGTGCCGGCCCAACAAAAGACTGGTATTGGGACATTCGGTCAGACATGCCAAGACTCGTCTCAGGGCATGCGGTCAGGTATGCCAAGATTCGTATCGAGGGCATTCCTTCAGGCATGCCGAACGAATGCTCGAAGTAGACCGGCTTTAGCCGCTGTTTTTATGGCAATCCCGACCCGACGCGCCGAGCCAGCCCACGTGAAGGCCGGAGCTCGCACGTTTTTCGTTACATCCTCGACGTGGGGCAAGCGGAACCTCCTACAGTCAGATCGAGCCGTCCGATTATTCCTGAACGTTCTCTATGAGTATCGCGCGCAGAACAAATTCCGCCTGCACGAATTCGTAGTCATGCCGAACCACTTTCATTTGTTGCTGACAATTGACAGCGAAATGACGATCGAGCGTGCGGTGCAATGCATCAAAGGCGGATTTTCTTTTCGGGCGGGAAAAGAACTGGGGATGAGGTCACCAGTTTGGCAGAAGGGATTCTCCGAAGTGCGTATCTCAGACGCTGACGCCTTTCAGCAAGTTCGAAAGTATATCCACAATAATCCGGTAGCGCGTGGTCTGGTTGGCGATGCGGCGGATTATCAGTGGTCTTCAGCGCATCATGGATTCGAACTCGATCCAGCGCCTGTGAGCATTGAAAAGAACCCCATTGCTATCCGCAGCGCCTGAAGGCGCCACTGTTTCTGCGGCGTTTCGGCATCGCTGAAGCGATGCCCTGATACGGATCTCCCTCTAACGAATTCCTCTAACGAATCCCTCTAACGAATCCCTGATTCAAGACTCGTATCAGGGCAATTCGTTCAGGCATGCGGAGCAACGCAAGGTTCGTATCAGGGCATGCCTTTCGGACGCAAGAAGTACACCGGCTTCAGCCGCTGTTTGCAGCTATCCTTCCACCACCACGGAAAAATCTGCGCCTCCCCACCTCTGCTCCTCCAGCCGATAAAATGTAAAGACGATCTCACTTCCGGCTGGCAGTCTCTCAGTGGGAAGGTCCGCCACATGAGTGCCCAACCCGGTGTCGCGTGTATTGATGTCCTGCGCGTTGCGCCAGTGGTCGCTGCTCCAATGCACCAGCGCCGGTGCCATCACCGTGACACGCAGTTTCTTGCTTTGCGGTATCGATCGACACTTATTGTTGGATCGCCAGGCGAAGTATTCCGACTGCTTTTTATCGATCAGGTAGCGCTGCACAGTCTGCGGCGGCTGATCGAAAATCTTTCCGTCGCGCAGAGACCGTCGCAACTTTATGTATTCGGAGTGAGCCCACACCAAGGGACAAGCCGACCCTGTCGGTTTGCCAGCAAACAATTCCCGCGCCGGGAGGTCAGCGGCATCCCAAACCTGTTCCGGCAGCAGGCGTCCGCCTTCGGTTGAAAATTCCATTACCTGCAGGAGTTGCTCCGCAACCTGGGGACGTCCCGCTGCTATCTCGTAGTGGGCCCGCTCGCCCGCAAGCAAGGGCCAAGGGCGCCCGATTCCACTGCCGTCGAAAGGCGATCCATCTTCGTGCTCGCCGTAACCATCGCCGTTGTAGCGGTACCAGCACGCACCCTGTGGCAATTTCACTCGCAACAACGCGTCAATTACTTTGACCGTATTCAGGATTCGACGATCGTTCGGTGCACGCAAGCCAAACCGCACCAACGCCAGCGCGTCCGGGCTGATGATGTGAGTTGCCGGCTCAGTGCTTTGGCCGGGCGGCCGGTTCTTTATAGGAACAAATCCTTCGGCTGGAGATCGCGCGCCGTCTATTTCCGGCGGCGCTATTCGAACGTAATACCCTTCCACTCCGATTTGACGCGCCAGGTCAGTGCCAGTGGCATAAGTCCAGCGTTCGATGTTGTCATTCCAATTGTCGGCGGTTTCACGTAGATATTCAGCGGTCGCTTTCTCTCCCACGGCATCGGCGATATCCGCGGCAGCCAGCAATCCGGAAACTTCGACCGCCAGCGTGAATGGGGAATAACCCGCATCTTCTTCCCAACGATCCTGCTGTGTGACTGGGCCATTGCAGACGAGGAACCCTGCCGCACGCTGCACCAGCGACCACCAGCGCGTCAACTTGCCCAACACAGACGGACAATCGCGGCGCAAGCAGTCGACTAGCAGAATGGGAAATGCGGCTTCATCCATCTGCAGCCCATTCCAGTACGGACGCCCATCCAGCCACATGTTCTGTGCCCAGTGTCCATCGGCCTCCTGTGTGGATTCGAGATAGCGAAGCACGCGCACTGCATCCTCTTGTGCACCTGCCGCCAAAAAACCGAATGCAGTTTCCACCAAGTCACGCGGCCAGACGAGGTGATATCCCCCCAGATCCTCGTCGCCTTTATTGAAGCCCCACGGAATGGAAAGACTGGCAATCACTCCGCCCAGAAAATCTTTTGATTCATGAGTGCGCAACACCGCAACACTGGCTCGATAGAGATCGTGCTCACGGGGCGGGCCGGTCTCGTCTAAGCCCATCAGGCTCTGGTGCCAACGTTCCCATTGCGCCACATACTGGTGGCGAAGCTCTTCGTAGGGTTCCAGCAAGCTTGATCGCGCCTGTTGCCCTGCTTCGGACCAGATCGAGCCGAAACCCAGCGCAAGCACGAACTCGCCGCTACAGGCTTCCAGATCAATTTCGCCCGTGAGCGCGATGTTGCCGTTTTCAACCCGGGTGTAATCCCAAGTCATCTGAAAATTCTTCGAGAGGTCCTGCCAACCGTCGGACGTACCGACGAAGCCCACCGACATTTTCTTCCAGGGCGTCGAGCAGCCGAATGCCAGCGCGCAGCCGTTGCGCTCGGCGAACAGCATGCGGACGCTCTTGTAATCGCCAACCCAACCCGTATTGCCATTTCCCCAATTCGCAAGATGCGGCGCAAGCAGAGCGTAAAGGCGGTAGCCCGCGAGTGTGCCCTGCAATGGGATGAAGCGAATCTTCTGCAGCACGACATTGCGATACGGATCGGTCAAAACTTCCTTTTCGATCCGGTACCGTCCCTGCATCTCTGTATTAGTCAACTCGAAGGCGGGTACCCCGGGCGCGACCGGAATATTCTCGAACTTGCAGTGACGTTTCTCTTCCGAGAAAAAGCCTTTGCCATCCGTAACGATAAAGCCCATATCGCGGGTGCACGCTTGATCAACGCGAGGGTAATAAACTTCGTTCAAGATGCCGTGGCTGGTGGTAAACCATACCCGACTATGCTGATTCAGAGCTGTGCCTACGCCACTTTTCGCGCTCGAAGTCCAGCGCGGGGGAATTCCCGGCCAACCCGGAGCGTATCGTTCTCCGTCGCTCAATGATCTATCCTCAAGGGTTCAAAATGCATGGTACTAGAAACGCAATCTTGTAAGATTCGCCAGCGGGGCCAAAGATTCGCGTTGTGAAGATTCGCGTTATTCTGATAACAACGAAACTATGGCAGCGGAGACTCCAGTCGATCTTTTTCTGGCGCAACGCCGGGATATGGTGGAGTCGCAATTGCGCGCGCGAGGAATTCGGGACGAGCGCGTGCTTGCGGCAATGTCACGTGTTCCACGCCAGGAGTTCGTTCCTGCGGAGTTTCGCGACCAGGTCTACGAAGATCATCCCATTCCAATTGGCGAGGGACAGACGGTTTCTCAACCCTACATTGTTGCCATTATGCTGCAGGCCCTAGCGCTCGATCCGTCGGACACAGTTTTGGAGGTAGGAACCGGATCGGGTTATCAAACCGCATTGCTGACCGAACTTACTCGTCAGGTTTACTCAGTGGAACGGCATGCGTCTCTCGCCCGCATGGCCGAAGCTACGCTCGGTCGTCTCGGCTACAACAACGTTCAGGTGTTGCTGGGCGATGGCAGCAATGGCCTGCCTGAACACGCGCCCTTTGATGCCATCGTCGTGTCCGCCGCCGCTCCGCAGATTCCGCCACCATTGTTCGAACAGTTGCGCGAAGGCGGACGAATGGTGATTCCGGTTGGTCCCGCGAAAGCTCAAGAGTTGCAGTTAGTGAGCAAGCAGGCAGGCCTGCCGGGGGTCGCCAGTCTGGAAGGATGCCGCTTTGTACCGCTCATCGGAAGCGAGGGATATCGCACGGGCTGGTGACCACGGACATTCGAACCGACCTTTCAGTTCGCGCTTTGCGAGGGCTTGACGATGGCAACGGAGCCGGGAGTCCACAGATAATGGCTCTTGCACTGAACGCACTCCGCATCCAATTGATCATCTTTGGCATGGAACTGAAGCGAAACGTCGTTCTCCTTCTCGTTGGTCACCATCAAATTCAAATTCTCGCAACGAGTACACCGCACGAAGGCGGATTCGCCGGGATTGAGCGTCAAAATGTACATACGAGCCAGATCTATGGATGAGCGGGCTAGCAGCCTAGTTGCTTCTTATATCCCAATCTTCAATCTCGGAGACGACAATTAAAGGACATAAATCGCAAGTCAAAGCCTGATATGTCATCTATCGTTCCTAGAGACAGATTAAATGCATAGCGGGCTTCAGGCAAATCGTGCTCTGGGTTGCGGACAATACAGTACGGGGTTGTTAAACCCGCCTCTCAAAACAAAAAGAATGCATGGCAACCCGGAACCACTTCTCAATGGTTTTCAGCCAGACACGAAAGTACTCTTCACCTCAATGTTAATGACGCCTTGAACCTGATTTTCTGATATTCTCATTCGTTTTACTCTGAGAGAAACCTGTGGAAAAGCGTGGGGCCAAATATCATCGCGAAAGATTGGGAGAGGCTTTGCGCGAGGAGATCGAAACCATCGTCGAAGGCGAACTCGGCGACCCCCGCATCGGCCTGGTCAGCGTGAGCAGCGTGATTCTAGGAAGCGATTCGCGCTCCGCTCGTATTTTCGTGGTGGTGCAAGGTGACGATGCCGAAGCTGAGCGCACGCTGGAGGGACTGACTGCGGCGGTGGGTTTCATCCGCCGCGAAGTGGCAGAACGTTTACACCTGCGACGTCCGCCGGAATTGTTTTTTCAGTTGGACCGCTCGCAGACTTACGCAGCGAGAATCGATGAGCTTTTAAAACGCAACCGGAAAAGGAGCGGATAGCGAGTCGCACCAGACCAGGCTGATATGTTGAAAGAAGTTCTCAACCACATCGAGCGTCGCAACCGCTTCCTACTGACTTCGCACGCGCGTCCTGATGGGGATGCGGTCGGTTCTGCGCTAGCCTGTTGCCAAATCCTGCGAGCCATGGGCAAGCAAGCCGATGTCGTTTTGCATGACGGGGTGCCTCGCATTTATCAGCCATTACCTTTTGCCGACACGGTTGCGCGCGCCGTTAGCGTCGAAGGCAATTACGAAGCTGCCATTATTCTGGAGTGCGACAGCATTCAGCGTACCCGTCTGGAGGGCCTGGAAAACCGTTTTCTGATCAGCATTGACCATCACATCAGCGGCCGGCCCTTTGCCAATGTGAACTGGATCGATCCTAAGGCGGTTGCGACTGCGGAGATGGTTTATCGCTTGGCGCGAGAAGCTGGAGTAAAGATTTCTCCGGAGATTGCGACTTGCCTGTACACCGCCGTACTCACCGATACCGGTTCGTTCATGTTTGAAGGTACCAACGAGCATACGTTTGCGTTGGCGCGTGAGTTGGTGCTGGCTGGCGCAGATGCCGCGCATTGCGCCCGCAATGTGTATTTCGGACATTCAACCGCCAAGATGCGATTATTGGGCGCGGCGCTTTCAAATCTGCATCGGGAAGGACCGCTAGCCTGGATTTGGGTAACGAGTGACCAGATGGAGCGCGTGGCGGCCAAAGAAGAAGATTGCGAAGGGCTGGTAAACTACGCGCTTTCTATCCAGGACGTTGAAGTGGCTGTATTTTTTCGCGAGCTTCCCGATGGCCGTTTCCGTGTAAGCCTGCGCAGCAAAGGACAGATAGATGTGGCAGCAGTTGCGGAGCAGTTCGGCGGTGGAGGCCACGCGTGCGCCAGTGGGTGCTCTATCGACGGCCCCTTGTCCGCAGCGGTTACGCAAATCATCGCACAACTTCGGAAGAATCCCTTCGTACAATAGTTTTCTGAGGAAAAATTGAAAATCGCGCGCGCGTCTACTGATTGGCTTTTGCTTGCCGGATTCTGCGGGTTTCTGTTTTTCTTCGGGCTTGCATATTTTGGATTGATCGGCGCGGACGAGCCTCGCTATGCTCAAGTCGCGCGCGAGATGTTGGCTCGTCACGACTGGATTACGCCAACACTCGGAGGCAAACCGTGGCTGGAGAAACCGCCTCTCTACTACTGGCAAGCGATGCTGGCTTACAGCATCTTCGGCGTGAGCGATTGGGCTGCCCGGTTGCCGTCCGCAGTAGACGCGACGCTGATGGTGTTTGCGGTCTATCTTTTTCTAAAACGTGTTCGTCCCGGATTCCAACTTGATGGCGCTTTGATGACCGCCTCGGCGGCTCGGCGTGATTGGTTTCGCCCGCGCAGCTTCGACCGATATGCCGCTGGCAGCCATGTTCACCATAGCGCTGCTCGGCGTGGTATGCGTGGTACGAGAGCGAATCCTATCTCGATCTGGCAATTTTCTATGCATTCCTTGCTCTCGGCATGCTGGCCAAGGGACCCGTGGCGCCGTTGTTAGCGGCCGTAATAATCGCGCTTTTTGCAACGGCGAAGCATGATTTCCGGCTGCTTCTGCGCACACTTTGGATTCCAGGAATACTGCTCTTTTGCGCGTATCGCTACCCTGGTACGTTGCGGTGCAGATTCGAAATCCGGAATTCTTACGCGTCTTTATCCTTGAACATAATCTCGCACGATTTGGTACCAACCTGTATCACCACCCCGAACCATTCTGGTATTTCATACCGGTTACGCTGATTGGTTTGATCCCATGGACGGTTTGCGTAGTGGCATCGGCGGTGGAAAGCGTTCGGGTCTGGTGGACAGAACGGCAACAAATGCTGGCTTCGGAAGACGCTCTCAACGTATTCCTGATGATCTGGCTGGTCGTCCCGGTGGTTTTCTTTTCTCTCTCGAAATCGAAACTCCCAGGCTATATTGTGCCGGCCTTGCCCGCAGGCACGCTGTTGCTGGCAGAGTATTTGCGGCGTCGAGTATCAGCGAGCGAAAGCCCGGGTATTCTTTCTAATTGCTTTGCACTCGATTGTTGCTGCGACGCCGATTGTGCCGGCTCTGATGATTCAGTACATCATTCTTCAGCATCATCTTCCTTGGGGCAAAGCAGCCGCAATCTCTTTTGCCTTTGCCGGAACACTGGCTATCGGCATTGCTGTCACGCTATATACGAAGCTCGGCTTTGCCGGATTGCGTTTTATCACCTTGGTGCCGGTCGTGTTGTCAGTAGCCGCGGCTCTGCGTCTCGGAGCCACCGGCGCTTGACAGCACGCTCTCGGCTCGGCCACTGGCAAATGAAATCAGCCATCTTGAGACTAAGCCGCTACCGCTGGCAGTTTCGGGCGTTTCCCGACAAACTGAATATGGTCTGGCGTTCTATCGAGACCAAATCATTGAATCGATATGAATCGGGACAAATCCCAGCCACTGAGCATTTTGTAGTAGCGCCAGAGGGATCACAAACTGCGATTGCCAAAAAAGGTTGCGGGCCGGCGCGTCTCTTATCTGGGAAGTTTCGCGCCGCAAGGTTTGGATTACTACTGGGTTTCGGCAGAAGGGATGAATATGAGCTAGGCCACTAAAATTCAAGAATAATCACGAGGTTCCCACACCCCATATCATCCGAGCGAAGCGAGGGATCTCGGCGTTCGCTGGCGCCGGCGCGACTGCAGGCAACAACCCAGATCCCTCGCTGCGCTCGGGATGACAATCCATTCGATGGGGACAACAATCTATTTGATGATGTACGTAAAGAATCCTGAATCCTCCGAGATACCCCCGTTTGCCTCGCGGCGTGCGAAGCTAATACACTCGGCCTTTAAGGCCGCAATTTTGTGCACCGCTGAGGCGTAGCCCTCCAGGAGCCGCGTGGAGATTCTCGATCTCAGGCATTTTTCTTCTGTCGACCTGCGCCCCTTGCTGGACGATGAGATCAGCGTGTGGTCGCGCCTGCTTTCCTGGGATTACGGCGGTTCGGCCGACATGATCCTGCGTTACGTTGACGCAAAGATTCTGCCCGGCTATGCGGCCATCGATCGCGGACGAATCTTCGGCTATGCGTTTTTTGTTTACGAAGGTAGTAAGGGTGTGATCGGCGATTTATTTGTCGCTAATGGCGGACGCTTACCCAATGCGCATGAAGTCGAATCCCGGCTGCTCACGCATGTGATCGAAACTCTGCAACAATCCCCCGGCATCCATCGCGTCGAAGCGCAATTGCTGATGCACGAAACCGGAATCGTCTCCCAGCCATTTGTGGCGCAAGGCTTCAGCCGGCACGCGCGGCTTTTCATGCTCCTGCCATTGGACAACGCACTTCCGTCAGCAGCGGCCGTCGCACCCGGATATCGAAATTCGTCAATGGTCGGAGCTGGACTACCAACCTGCCGCAGCCGTCATCACTACCGCGTATCGCGGGCACGTCGATTCCGAAATTAACGATCAATACCGGACCTTAAGCGGCTCTCTGCGTTTCCTGAATAATATTGTGCGTTTCCCGGGATGCGGAACGTTTGATCCCGACTCATCCTTCGCAGCGATAAACAAACGCACGCGTACGCTGGTTGGGCTGATCCTGTGCTCTCGGGTGCGCCAGGACGTCGGCCATGTAACCCAGGTGTGCGTGCTGCCGGAGTACCGCTCGCACGGCATCGGCGAATCGTTGATGGCGGCAACGACCAGGAACCTGCGGCAGCGGAAATTCTCTTTGCTTTCTTTGACGGTGACGGAAGCCAACGACCGCGCTGTGCAACTCTATTTGCGGCTGGGATTCAATACGCAAAGGATTTTTGATGCGTTCGTATGGGAGGGATAGCTGACCGCGCTCAAACCTAGCGCAGAAGTTGGCGATAAATTTCCGCAGTCTCCGCATCAAAACACACGAACAGCAGTTTTTCCATCTCGCTCATGCCCGCGGACGCTTCGCTCACGGCTATCTTCGCCGCGCGCTGCTTTGGGAATCCGTAGACGCCCGTGCTGATGGCGGGGAATGCGATGCTCCGAACGTGTAAGGACGCGGCTACCTCGAGCGACCTGCGGTAGCAAGAAGCCAGCAACTGATCTTCATCGTTCATCTCCACCATGCCACACCGGGCCAACCGTGTGGATCACATATTTCGCTGGCAGCTTGTATCCTTTAGTGGCTTTCGCGTGGCCCGTAGTGCAGCCGCCCAACAGACGGCACTCGGCAAGCAATTCCGGTCCGGCTGCGCGATGAATGGCGCCATCGACGCCCCCTCCGCCCAACAGTGAACTGTTGGCGGCGTTAACGACTGCGTCCACGATTTGTTTGGTTATGTCGCCTTGAATTACTTGGATTCTTGCGTCCATCGAACTAGCGGCGCAAAATCCACATTACCCAGCCTGCCACGAAGACTCCGCCAACAAACATGGCGAAGCAGTACAGGCCGTAGCGGATCTGCTCGCGCGAAGTGCTGCGCTGAGTAATCCCGAAAACTACGGAGGCGAACAGGCCGAACAATACGGCCGCGCTGAAATGGGAGAGCTGCAGGTTCATGGCTTCTTCCCAATCGCGATGTGGTATGCGTCAGCCGCGCTGATAAAGTTCAGCAAGCCGGCGACAATGATAAATTTGGTTCCATAGTCGGCGGTGGCATGGGCGACCGCGCCTTGTCCAAGATCCATCGCTCGCGTCAGAATATACAGACCTCCCGCGCCAACGTCGCCAACAAATCCGAGGATATCGAGGATGTCGCCGCCATTGGGGCGATACACGCGTCCCTGCATGGCTATGCCAATTACGAACATGATTACGATGGAGCCCATGATCAACAGACCGCGAATCCAGCGCTTCTGGATTAGATGGCCCGCGCCTGGAATCAGCCAGCCGATTGCCGGCGCGAACACCGACATGGTTGTGATGGGTTGCGATACTGGTGCTGCTTTAGTTGTCGAGGGATTTGCCATTCAGATGATTACTAACTCGCGTTGAATTTTACCGGTTACTTCTGCGGCCTTTGGCCGCACCAATACGTTCACTTCACTGCGCACACCGAACTCCGGCAAATAGATGCCGGGCTCGATGGAAAAACACGAATTCGGAAGGATGCGGCGCTCGTCGTGAATTTCCAGATCATCCATATTGGCCCCGTTCGAATGAACCTCGGTGCCAATGGAATGTCCCGTACGATGAATGAAGTAATCGCCGAAGCCGGCTTTCGTGATGTAATCTCGGGTTGCCCGATCTACTTCCCAACCGCACATTGTGCGGCCGCTGGCGATGCCTTCCTGCACCGTCTTAACGCCGACGTCGCGCGCATCGCGAACCACGTGGAAAACTTCGCGCATGCGATCAGACGGCGCCTTGCCAACGAAACCGGTCCAGGTAATGTCGTAATAGACGGCTGCGGGCGAATTTTTCTTCGCCCAAACATCGAGCAGAATAAAATCGCCTTCGCGAATGGGTGCTGAGTTCTCAGCACTCGGTTCGTAATGAGGATCGCCGCTATGGGCATTGACCCCAACTACAGGTGGATCGTCGGTTACAAGATTCTCCCGCCGAAATGCTTCCATGAACCATTGCTGCATCTGATGTTCGTTCGTTCCGCCGTTGCGTACCCGCCGCCCGATCTCTTGAAACGCCGCCGCTGTGATTGCATCGACCGCGTCGCGCGCCGCGTAGTGGGACTGGATCTGCTCATCCGTCCAGGTCGCTTCGAACAAAGCCACCAGATCACCCGAACTCAAAACATTTTTCCCCAAGCCGCGTATCAACTCCAGCGTGCCGCCATCTACCAGAGAAATGGTGAACACAAGGTTATTCGGCGAGTACTGCATGGCGATGTCGCGATGCGCTGACAACAGCACCTTCACCTGATCGAACAACTCCTGCCAACCAGAATACTGAAGTTTTTTCCCAGGCAAAGAATCGAGATGACGCGACTCAATCTTATGTACCAGCTTGGTTGGCTCACCTTCCGCCGGGATGAGATAGAACCAACGCCTTGTGACCATTGAGTTGAGGGAAAGCCCCAGCACTCGATAAGCAATGGGATCACGATGATGGTGATCGTAGAAAAGCCATGCGTCGATATTGCGCTCGCGCAAGGCAGCCTGTATTGCGGAAAGGTTCATGGAGTATAGATTGTCATTCCGAGCGAAGCGAGGAATCCGGGTTTGCGCAGGTGCAGCAGGACCTCGATCCATCGCTTTGCTCGGGATGACAAATTTAAACAACTATTCTAACAACCTCAGCGGCTTTGGGCGAATCGCGTTGTGAGGATCGCCGTCAACTTACCAAAAGCTCGCGTGGAGACGGCCGCCCTCGGCTGTTCCGCTGAGCGAAGCTCGGCAATTGGAATCAGGATGGCTTAGCGAGGATATTCTTCCGCACATCCGCCGGCAGCGTCTCGCAAGCCGTTCGCAGCACGAGCCTCGGCGCACGTCCGCGGATGCTCATTAAATAAGGCACTGTGCGTTTCGCGTCAGCTTTGGCAGTTTCACGAAGAAGCCAGCCCAATCCCTTTTGCACCATGTCATCTTTGTCGGAAAGGAGCGAGTTCGACAATCGTTTGATCTCGGCAAAAAACATTTTCCGTCGGGTTCCCTGGATCAGCGACACGCATGCCGCACGCCGATGCCAACGGTCCGGCGATTTCGCCCAGCGACAAACCCGGCTCATTCGGGCTGGCCTCGTGGCCACCATCGGCGCGATCAGGTAATGCACCAGGCCATCGTGGTCAGCCCAACTCGATATCCGAGGCAGCCAGGATTCAAATAGTCTGAATTCCGCGTCGCCGAACTCGTAAGTTAGTTTTTCCAGCAGGAGCACGGCAAAGATCTTTTCCTCCAAAACTTTCCCGGCAAAAAGTTTGTCTGCGACTTGCACCAGAAAATCAAGACCGAACTCTTTTCGAAGCCGCTGCCGGGATTGAACGGCTGCACTTCGCAAGTTGGCGGTATACCATCCGTGAGATTTTATCTCCTCCTTGAAGAACCATTGCACACCGCTCGCATGCTTAGCCGAACCGCCGTCCTCAAGCAACTGACGAATTTCCGCGGCGATGGTTGCTGGGGAACGTTTGCGTGCGCTCATGGGGCTATTGCGCCGAAGCGCTGCTTTTTGTTTTCACACTTTTATCGTAAATCCACAGCAGCGCTGACGTAATCAAACCGACAGCGCTGACGCACCACCAGATGCGCTCCGGTTGGTGCACGACTTCTCCGAAATGATGCACCAGCGTCCCGCCGAACCACCCGCCAATCAAGGAACCGATTCCGATCGGCAGAAACGCGAATCCCATATACGTGCCCTGCTGTCCCGGAGGCGCAAGCCGCGAAATATATTCGTAGTAACGAGGCTGCTGAATGATTTCGCCGAGCGCAAGAATAAACAGTGAGAGAACGGCGGCCCAGATCGTCGGCCGGAAAGCCAAAATCAGCCACGAAAGCGATGTGATCACGGTGCCAAGAATCACGGCCTGAAACGCCGGAATTTTGCGCGTGAGGAAATTCACCACGAGGGTGAGACAAATTACTGTGAGCCCGTCGGTCACCAGAATTATTTCGACGTCGGCGCGCGGGTCGATGTATCCGTGGATGTATCCGGGGAGGCTGATGTACTGCTGCCAAAAAACGATCCAGTAGCCTGTGAAAAGCACCAGGAACCACATAAATCGGCTGATCCCGGCGAGCACAAGCGCGAGAAGCCCAACCCAGATCCACCAGGGCACGCTGAAATTCGGATAAAACCAGAGCGCGATGCGCATCACCACGGCAATCATCAAGACGGGTAAGACCAACCGGTAATTTCCCACTACCGTGCAGAAATTTCGCGCTACAGTTGCGATCGAAGGCGGAGGCGCATCCCCTGGCTTGCGCGGCTCGCGGAAGAACAATATGACCACAAAAAACATCGCGAAGACGCTTAAAGCTGCGAGGCGATACACATTCTCAACGCCCAAGTGGCGATGTGCCCAGGAGGCGAAATACGGGCCAGCAGCGCCGCCGATATTGACCATTGTGTAATAAATCGAATAGCCGATTGAGCGAACGTTTTCTTTTGAAGCGCGCGCCGTCGTTCCCACCACGCAAGGTTTCACCAGCGCGATGCCGAGCGCTGGAAGCATGAGAATGAAGCCCACAAAAAGACTGAGCGGGACTGCGTTGCGCACCGGCGCCAGCCACGGCGAACCGATTGAGCCAATGAGAAAATAAGCGGCGGCCAAAATCAGGTATGCCGACGAAAGAGCGCGGCGGAAGCCAAGCCGGTCGGCGGCGGCGCCGCCGAAAATGGCGAGAAACCACACCATGCCGCCGAATATTCCAGTCAGCGTTCCAGTTTGCTCAGTGGAAAAATTCAGCCGCTCCTGCAGATACAGCGCCAGCGAAGCAAAAGCACCGTAGTAGGAAAGACGCTCAAAAATCTCGCTGACGTTGGCGACCCAGAAAGGGCGCTCGAAGCCAGTTCGAATTTCGCGCAAGCGTTCAGAGAACAGAAACAGTACCTCCCGCGGGATTCACTAAGGTTCAAGCCTCCTGCGCAATTCTTCCGCCGCCAATCCGGCAACCCGAATCAGTTTTCTGCGGCTGGTCTCGCCGGACGCTATGGTAATGGAAGAGCGGGGCACAGCAAAAAGATTCGCGAAAAATTCGATGCAGGCCTCATTCGCCCGTCCATCGAGGGGAGGCGCAGTCACCGCCAATTTCAGGGCATCACCGACGACTCCAGTAATCGCATTCTTCTTCGCGCGCGGATGTATCTTAATCGACGAAAACGGCCCCAGCAACAGTATCGCGGATTGGAATCATGAAGCAGTCCCGGCAAATATTTCAACCCGACAATTGTCGCCGGACGAAGGAACATCAAATCTTTTGCTGACCCGATGAGAGAAAGTCGGGCGTCATTGCACTTCCAAGGAAACCAAATCGCCGTCGGTAGTGCCTCCCGCTCTGTAGTTGACAGCTACCGCGAGGGTTTTCCAGTCACAGGAAAATGCGTCCGCACCAATCAGCGTCAGTGATTTGTAGTCCTGGGTGCGAAGCTTGAGCACTCTCGCTCCCGCAGCCACGGTCAGAATCGCCGATGGCGGCTGCGTGCAATCGACGGCGATCAACTTCCCTTTCACAAATTTGATCGCCCGTTTATCAATCTGTGGCGCAGCCGGAATTTGTTCGCGGTGATCCTCAGTGACTTCTTCATCTGTTTTAGGATTTTGCTTCGCCGTTTGCGCCTGCGGCTCCGGCGGTCTCTTCGCGCTTGATGGAGGTCCAACTGAAGGAGTTGCAGATTGTGATGACGCCGATCCGATTTGCTGGGATTGCCCTGACGTTTGGCCCTGAGGCAGTACGCCATATTTTCTTAACGTAGGCAACCCTTCCAGTTGCTCCTGTGCGGACTTTGCGACCTTCGGATCGGGACTATTCTTAAGCCGCTCGAGCATAGCGGTAGCCGCATCCCAATTTTTACCCGCAAGATAAATTTGTGCCATGTCCAACAGATAGCTTTGGTTTCGCGGGCTGAGTTGAAGCGCCGGCCGCATCGAATCCAATGGCAGCGTGCACGCCCCCGCCGTCCAGTTGGGCCATGGCCAACATACTGCGGGCGGCGGCGAATTCCGGATCCCAGTCGAGAACCAGATGCAGATCCTGCATCATGTTAGGAAGACCTTGTATCGACGTTCGGGAGGACTGCGCCGCCCGCAATCGGACCAAGGCCAAATAATAATGGAGCCACGGGTCCTTCGGCATTCAGTTCTGCACCTTTGTTCAATTCGTCAACTGCGCGATCGAATTCCGTTTTCTCCAAGTGCGCCCATGCCAGCCCGCGACGCGCGACCACGTTGTCCCCTTTGGGCTGGTTGGTAATTGACTCCAGTTGTTGCACCGCCTGCTCGCGGTGGTCAGGAAGACGCAGACTCATTTCCGCAACCAGCGCTCGCCCCTCCGCCTCGGGGAGTTCTTGAGTGCTGCTGCCGATATTCTCGGGCAAGGGCACGCCGCTCAATTGAGCTCCAGCCGCGCTGTCGCCAGGCTGTGACAGCGAATGAAAATGGTCTTTCACTGCCTGCTCGAACTGGGCTGCCGACATACCGTATGCTTTCTGAATTGCTTCCTCGACCGCAAGCTTTTGGTTTTCGACCAAGTCGAGGTATGCACCGGTTTCCGAAAGCTTGTTCTGGGTCAGGAGATAATGCATCACGATCCATGACTCGGCGTAGAACAACGTGTGTCGCGACTTTTCTTCGCCAGACGAGGACTCGCGAACCGTCCGGAATAAGTCAGGGATCGTCAGCCATTTAGATGAATTCAGCAGTTCGGTAAACGATTCCGGATCGGCTCCGATCTGCACTTGCTTGTCCAGGCGCAAGCTCGAGAAATATTCCGCGAAACCTTCGTCGAACCAGGGCTGCGTCGGAGGATAGTTGTAATTCAGAAAAGCCAGAGCAAAATCGCGAGATATTGAACGCCAGCTTTCATCTTTCGAAAGATTAAGCGTAAAGTAATCGCGGTCTTCGCCGGCAATGAAAAATCCAACGGCTATCCCCTGCCCCTGGCGGATGGGAACGATTTTGCTGTATTCCTCGTCGTTTCTAAGCGCGATTATATCCAGCGGTTCGGACATGTTGATACGGCTTCTCGACAACAGTTGTCCGAAGACGGCGCGCATCTGCTCGAAGCGAACGGCGACGTCATGTCCATGTTTTTCGTCGGCATCGGTAACGACTGAAAAGTGGCTGGAATTGACGCGAATCCAGTGAGGCTCATCAGAACGGGCGAAGGCGATGGGAAGAAAAGCTACTGCACATAGCAACACCGTGAAGTGAAGTTGGCGCGGCGAACAGTAATTCCGAGACATTGTTTAGCCGTTAGCGTTTGCGAACGTCAATGATGCTAACACGCAAGCCGCGGCGGAGGCTGTAAACAGGCAAGCTGTAAATACGCAACAGGGATTGTGCGCATTCTGCTTAGGCTAGTCTTTTCCCGGTTGGAGCTATGAATCGACCTTGCTAAAAACGGACTCATCCAGCCTGTCCATCGCCCAGCGCGCGCTTTCCGCCACTACCGCGTCATCGTCCGCCGTTAATCGTTGTAGGGTCGGCAAGAACTTCTGGTTTCCGCTATTGCCCATGGCAATGACGGCATTTCTACGCAGGCCGGAGCGCTTGGTGCGACGAATCGGAGAATCGCGGAACTGCTCGCGAAATTCCTCCGCCCTAATTTCCGCCAGCCACCCCAACGCCGGATTCACCAATTCTTCGCGCGCTTGGAATTCCGGTGCGCCGGTCGCGGAAGCTTTGCGATTCCACGGACAGACATCCTGGCAGATGTCGCAGCCGAATACGTGACGGCCCATGCCTTCCCGCATGTCTTCAGGGATCGCACCCCGTTTTTCGATGGTCAAATACGAAATGCATTTATTGGAATCGAGTTGATAAGGCGCGATCAAAGCGTCAGTAGGACAGGCTTCGATACAGCGCGTGCAACTGCCACAGCGATCTGGCGCGGGCACATCAGGATTGAGTTCAAGGGAGGTTAAAATCACGCCGAGAGAAAGCCAGGATCCGAGCTTCTGATTCAAGATACAAGTGTTCTTCCCGATCCATCCAACACCCGCATATTTGGCATATACGCGCTCAATCAAAGGCCCGGTGTCCACGTAGCAGCGAGTTTGTAGCGCAGGCGTCTCGGCTGTCGCGAGGGCATCCTGCCCTCGCTGCCCAACCGCATCGCGCAGGCAGTTTTCCACCGCACGCAGCCTTCGCATCACCGCAACGTGATAATCCTCGCGACTCCACGCGTACCGCGAAATCCATCCCCGATCTGAATCGTCGACCTGCGTAGAATACGGATTCGCCGTGTTGTAGTTAATCGTGCATACAATTACACTCCGTGCCCATGGTGCAGCCGAACGAAGCGAGGACCGCTTGAGTTCGCCCGCTTCGTCGCGTGCCTCCATGTATTTCATCTCACCAGCGTGCCCTGCCTGAATCCAATCCGGAAAGTATTTCAGCTCGGCGAAGTCGCGCACCGGCGCAATCCCTGCGAGTTCAAAGCCGGCGTCGTGAGCCGCGCGCTTTACTAGAGCTGTTATTTCGCTGATCTGCTTCAATGGCCCCACTCGGGCACGGACTAAACCGTCCGCGCCGCAAAATCGCTTATACAATTGTTTCTGGTTTGAAAATCATTCCCCGGCTGGTGCGTCCATTCATCACGACGACCAGTGGCGCGTCGAAATGCAAGTGCCGCACACACCCCTGTTCTTCGACTGCTGCGGCTGCGCCGAGCCAATCCCAGTCTACAAATCCCTCGCCCGCATCTGGATTGACAGTAAAATATCCCACCTGGAACGCCGTTAGGTTCTGGAAGAAGTGGCTGCCCTGCGACGGGGTCACGCGAAAATCGCGAAACCCCGCTTCCACGATTACTCGCGCGCCTGAAATTTCATCCCACTCCACCGGAATGCCGAGCCAGGGATCATTCGATCCCCAGCGTCCTACTCCGATTAACAAATACGGCGCTCCCTTTTCACCCAGCTTCGCATTAAAGTGGGCCACGCCTTCCGCCACGTCCTGACTTCGCGCGCGCTCAAAGCGGTGAAAGTCAACCACAACGACGTCGTGTAAATCCCGCACGCGCCCGTTGCCCAGCACTTGGGAACTCTGACAGATAAGGCGCTCGGGACTCACATCCTCCATCCGCAGTTCTTCGCCTTCGCGGGAAAGCACCAGCGGACGTATTTGCAAAAATCCGAACTCGGCCGTTTCTTTTGGTCTCTGCGGCAGCCTCACCGCAAACTCCACTTCCACAGGCCGGCCGAAAGCCTCGTCGCCGATTCTTGTAATCCGCTCAAGAATCGACGCCAACGGAAACACTCCGTGCTTGAGAATGGGAGCGAAGCTTACAACCCGAGTCCCGGGCCGGCTCAGCCCGTCATAAATCACATTATTGTCGACGGAATACGTCGATCCCAGGTTGTCCAAGGTTCCGTCACTCTCCGCCACGTCCAGTCCGAAGCGTACTTCTTTAAGCTTCAACAGCGGGTCGGAAGCGGACTCAACTCCGCGCTCCATGTGATCAAGCTCCAAAGCCCAAAACTCCCGCTGCGAGTTTGCCAAAATATCTTCCACCGAGGAAAATTGCATAATATTTCGAGGATAGCGCGGGCAAAAGGTCAGACACTTTCCCCCATCAACAACCGTTCGTCCCAATCCCAATGCTACCGCGGCGATTCCATCCCCATAACTCATCGGAGGAGCCGGATAAAAGTTATGCGAGCGCACCACACCAGAAAAATCTGGATAGAAGCGCTCCCCGTCACGCGAAGAATGAATCCTGCCCACGACTTGCTGCAGGATGACCGCCATCTTCTCTTCTTCTAACCGGTACGGCGTGGCCCGCACGTATCCCTTGGCGTGCTGGCTGAAGGTGGAAGCGTAGACGCGCTTGATCGCTTCCATAAGCTGCTCCAACCGCACCGACAAATCGGGATGCTGGTTCGCCAGCATAAAAGTTTCGTAGACGCCGGTGAAAGGCTGGTATTGCGAATCCTCGAGCAAACTCGAAGACCGCACCGCCAGCGGATAATGGACCTCGGCCAGAAATGCCAGAAGATCTTCGCGCAATGAGGCTGGGATCGATGCATCCAGAAACCGGCGCAGAGTTTCCTCGTCGTTGGTGCTGTTGATGGCGAAATCGAGCAGGTTATTCTCGGCAAGGAAGCGATCGAACACATCTGTCGCCAGCACCACGCTCGGGGGAACTGCAATGTTAACGTCGGGAAAGCGTCGTGCGGTCTGATACTTGTGCAACAGATGACGGATAAAAGCCAGCCCGCGCGCTTTCCCGCCCAGCGAGCCGCCGCCAATGCGCAGAAAAAATCCCTCGCTCGATTTGAAAGTGGACGCGTTGAAATCCCCGATTAGAACCTGGCTCTGCTCATTGCGATACTCGGCGATGGAATCGATTAAATCGCGCCGCAAGTGCTCGAGCGTGGCAAAGTCGGAAACCTTTCGCGGCCTGAGTTTCTGTGCCAGCGCGAATTCTGTTCTCGCGCGCAGCCAGCGCGAAAAATGATTTCTTTCGCTGTGATACGCGATGCTCTCCGCCGGAACTTCGTGAAGCCGCGCTTCGAGTTCGTTTAAATTACTTGCCCGCGCCACCTCGCCGCCATCCGGCAGACGAAACGCGAAGTCGCCGAACCCGAATTGCTCCGTTAGAAAACGCCGCAGATCGCGCAACAACGTAGGCGAGCGTTTCCGCAGAAACGAATATCCCTCAGAATGCGCTCGCGCCCTGAATTCGGTGCGACTGGTCTGCAGGACAATCGGAACATCCGACACTTGCCCACGAACCATGCGCGCCAATTCGAATCCAGAGTCAGGGCTTAACTCACCATCGCGCGGAAACTCCACATCCGAGACCACGCCGAGCAGATACTCGCGATACTGCATCACCTGTCGCGCCGCATCTTCATAGTTCGACGCCAGCAGAATCTTAGGCCGCGCCCGCATGCGCACGAGCTTGTGCGCGACATTCAATCCTTCGCTGAGCAGCCGCCGCGACTGGGTGATCAGCTCGGTATAAATCGTGGGCAGAAATGAAGAGTAATAACGAATGTTATCTTCGACCACCAGGATGACAGGCACGCCAATGGCGCGAGTGTCGTGGTCAACGTTGCGCTTGTCTTCAATATATTTGACGATCGAAATCAGGATGCGCGCGTTGCCTTGCCATAGAAAAATTCGCTCAATATCGGTGACCGGATTGCGCGCGATGAACTTCTTAACCTCGCGATAGTCGTAGGCCAGCACAACCACCGGCACATCGAGCCCCGCAGCTTTGACGTCGCGTGCGAGCTGCGCCGCATCCATGTCCTCCACTTCGAGGTTGGTAACGATCAGGTTGAACCGACGCTGAGACTTCGCCAGATCCAGCGCCTGCGCGCCTCGGGCAACGTGGGTGATGCCGGGAACCTGCGACAGGTTGAGTTCGAGAGATTGTCCGATCAGCAGTTCATTCAGGCGACCGTCCTCGCGCAGAATAAAAGAGTCGTAAAGGCTGGATACCAGCAGAATATCCTGCACCCGAAAGGGCATCAGGTTCTCGAAGCCTTCGAAGAGGCGCTCGGGGTCGACGATGGGGTCGGTTTGGTGAGTTACAGGCATTCCAGTGCGATTGGGTGTTTCAAGTATCGTCTTTCAGGCCGTGGGCTGCGCTGGCTTGTTGAGGCAACGGACAATGGCGAGATATTCGGTATCGATTTCGATTGAACCAACGATAGCCTCGCCAAAGTATCCAATTGAAACCTGGCAACTGGAAGATTCCGTAGAAAGGCCATGCCCACCAGATTCGCCGGGTTACATAAAGGTATGCGTCGGCACCTGATTCTAATCGTCCAGCCCGCGTTAATACTTGTATGTCGTCCAGCAGATTTTCCCGCGGGATTTGCAAGCTACCGTCGGCATAAGCAGATTGCAGGTCTTTAAGCGCAAAACCCCGGCGTTCAACTACTTTCCTCCAGAAGTGAACCCATCGAAAGCAGAACCCGCATCCACCATCGTAAAGTATCCAGCCTTCACGAGGGACAACGGATTCCGATTCATTGTTTGACGTTGTCATGCAACTCTGTTGCCTCTGAAGACAATCACCGGAGAGCCATCTGCCACAAATGCGGAGTCAGGGCGGCCTTGAAGAACAGTTCCGAATTCGTCGCCATAAAGAGCACCGGGTTTTCCTGCAAATTCAGCTTTAGAGGATGTCCAAACTTTCCAGGAGGCATGCGAGACGTGGTACTCGATACAACCGCCGGCTCGTTGCGACGAATAACCCCAGAAATGTTCGGTAATGAACTGCTCTAAACTCCCATCTTGAAGCTGTGCCGGAGGACCGAGTGTCTGAGCGGAGAGCCTGCACCAGTGGCCGCCGACTTGCCATTGATACTCGAGTGTCGTACCCAGCCCTTGTATTTCGATGCGGTGCCTCATTGGAAGGCGCGTATACTTCTCGCCATACGCCAGACGAGCGGTGGTCGCAATGGCGCGTCGGGGCACCACCTCGGCGATGAAGACCACTCCTCTCCGATCATCGTTGCCTTCTTTTCGACGCACGTAGAATCGTAGATTTACCTCAGCGAAATTCACGTGAAATGGAATAGGGAGAAGGCCGAGCAGCTTTGTGCGGCAGAACCGAAACCCGACAAGGCTGAGATAGGTTCGCCCCTTGAACGAGTCCAGCGCTGTACCTGGCGGAACGTACCGACTCAAAAGGTTGGGTTCAACCTCATAGTTCAACATCACCAGGTCCCGCCATTCAGCAGAAAGAAAAACTCGTTTTGACTCTGGCATGTTCTAAAAAACTAGCGGGGTGGAGCTGCTTCCACCCCGCATCATAGCTACGCTAGACGTCGCGTGCAACGTCTTTACAGAAACGCGGGCGAGAGCGTCCGCGCCACACAGCCAAGCTACACCAAGCCCTGATCCAGCATGGCATTGGCTACCTTGAGGAAGCCGCCGATGTTGGCGCCGTTCACCAGATTGCCGGGCGTGCCGTATTTCTCAGCCGTTTCGAAGCAGTTCTTGTGGATGGCGATCATGATTTTGTGCAGCTTGTCGTCTACTTCTTCTCGGGTCCAGCTCAGCCTTTGGCTGTTTTGGGCCATTTCGAGGCCGGAGGTGGCTACGCCGCCGGCATTTGCAGCCTTGGCCGGGCCGTAGAGAATCCCGGCTTCGAGGAACATCTTGGTGGCTTCGAGCGTGCTGGGCATGTTTGCGCCCTCGGCTACCAGTTTGCAGCCGTTCTTGATGAGGTTCGCGGCATCTTTCGCCTTGATCTCATTCTGCGTGGCGCTGGGGAACGCGCAATCCGCCTTGATGTTCCACAGCGGGCTGTGTTCCAGCTTGATGTCGGTCGGCATGAAGATAGCCTTCTTGAATTTCTCGCTGTATTCGCGGATGCGTCCCCGGCGGACGTTCTTCAGGTCCATGACCCAAGCCAGTTTTTCGCGATTGATTCCGTCGGGATCGTAAATTACGCCGTCTGAATCAGAGAAGGTTAGCGGCTTCGCTCCGAGATCGAGCAGCTTTTCCACCGTGTATTGGGAAACGTTGCCGCTGCCCGAAACCAGGCACAGCTTGCCTTCGAGCGAGTCTTTCTTGCTCTTCAGCATTTCGGCGGCGAAGTATACGCAGCCGTAGCCGGTGGCTTCTGGACGAATGAGTGAACCGCCCCAGCTCAGGCCCTTGCCGGTCAGCACGCCGGTGAACTCATTGCGCAGACGCTTGTATTGGCCAAACAGGAAACCGATTTCGCGGCCGCCAACGCCGATGTCGCCGGCGGGAACGTCAGTGTCGGGGCCGATATGCCGCGACAGTTCGGTCATAAAGCTCTGGCAGAAGCGCATGACTTCGTTGTCACTCTTGCCTTTGGGATCGAAATCCGATCCGCCTTTGCCGCCGCCCATGGGCAGCGTGGTCAGCGAATTCTTGAATACCTGCTCAAAGGCGAGGAACTTCAAAATGCCGAGGTTCACCGACGGATGGAAGCGTAGGCCACCTTTATACGGGCCGATGGCGCTGTTCATTTCGATGCGGAAACCGCGGTTCACTTGAATTTCGCCGCGATCATCAAACCAGGGCACGCGGAACATGATGACGCGCTCCGGCTCGGTGATGCGTTCAAGAATCTTCGACGATCTATATTCCGGATGCTTCTGCAAAACCAGCCGTAGAGAATCGAACACTTCCTGAACTGCCTGGTGAAACTCAGGCTCTGCCGCGTTTTTCGCTTTTACGATGCTCATTACGTCTTCAATGTAATCGCCCGAAGTTTTAGTTCCGGGCGGTGTCATGACGGTCATAGAATTTTCCTCCAATAAGATTAAATTTCAGAACGTACGTTTTGCTCTGGTGCATTGCACACTAATAAACCTCCGCAACACTCTATTTAAGGCCTCTGCGCTCATTTTTGCGGTGATAGCAGTCACCCGAAGCCGTGATAATGGTACTGCTGCACGGTAACGAAATAAAAGTGAATGTGGAGAACGGGCGTCTCGCCCGTCGAGGTAGATACAACTTCGCAGCATCTTCAGGTGGCACTGCGGTTCAAGCCAGGGACGATGGCTTACATCCCCAACTTCTTCACTTCTTCGGTGTAATACTTGCGATAGAGAATATCCCATTCCTGACTGCCCTCCAGAATGGTTCGCTTCTGATTCTCAATTTTATGGCGTGCCGCTTGATCGATCTTCTCTTCCTGGTTCAACAACTCTTCGAGAATCTTGCGCACTTCGAGCCGAATCGTATTCCGGTCCTCGATAAAATCCAGGTCATCCATCTCAGCCAGCGCATCGGTCGCGACGTGCGCCACTTTGTTCACTTTGTCGCGGCTGACTCTCACAGCACCGCCTTGTATTTGCGCACCAGTTCGTTTTTCACTTTGCGGAACATCTCCTGATAATTGGCGCCGGTTTTCTGCATCTCGGCGGAATAGGCTTCCAAAATCACGCGCACTTCGTCATTGATGCGATCCTCGAGCGAAAATTCCTCGAGTATCGCCGCATGCACTTTCTCCGTGACCGCAGCCGCGGCTTTGGTCTCGATGAACTTGCCTGCAATCAGTTTTTTCGTGACTTCGCGGGCCAGATAGCCCACATAATCTTTGGAAAGAAGCATGATGCGGATGAGAGATTCGTTGTGAAGGAAACAGTGTAGCACACGGGGAGATCGTCGTTGGTCGTTGGTCCTTGGTCGTTCGCTGACGAACGCAACGCATTTGCCAACGACCAACGACAAACGACCAATGACCGGTTCCCCATTTGCCGGTCTTCAGGCATACAATGCTGGTATCAACCGCTTTATGCCTTCTGCGCCCGACGATCTGACGAGCCTCAAAGATGACATGGTTGCCTTCATCGAAGGCCACGGCATGCGCCGTTTTCCGGGCCTCGTCGATTATGAACAAGTGCAGAGCGTTACCTGGAAGTCTGAAGACAATCCCGACAGCTGGAAAGATTTCGTCGAACTTGCCAAAGCTTCCGGCGCGCCATTCCTGACTATGGACTCGTGGCGTCTGGAGCGCGAAGAACTCGATGCCATGATCGAGCGCCTGAGCACGGCCGCGTTCAGCAGCGATGATGATGTGGAAGATGCCCGCTGGCTGCGCACCTACATCGGCAAAACCGGTTTCGTGCAACTAGGATTCGCGCAACAGGGTGTGATGATGGTCTACGAAGCTTCCACGCTCTGGTACGACCGTTATCAGAACATTCTCGAAATGGCCGACGATTTCGCCGGCTTTCCCATCGACGAAACCGACTCCGACGACGAACCGTAAACCAGCAATGTCAGCGTGGACAATGTCAGTGTGGACAATGCCTGTGTGGGGACGGGTCTTCGACCCGTCCAGCCGAGCAAAGCTCGGCGTTTTGTAGCGTCAGCATCTTGCCGGCGGTCGCGAGGGTATCCTGCCCTCGCTGTGGGGGCGAAACTCCCGCACGACAGCCACCGAGACGGCGGCGCCACCAACCCTTCGAGTAAAATCATCCTTCCCGAAGAATCTGTCACAAATGAAATGGCTGCCCAAGACCGCTGACGCCGCGCAGACCCAGTCCCTCGCACCCGTTCTATTTTCTAATCGCGGCCTCGGACTTAAAACTCCAGAATGCGCCGCAACCCTCGCAAGGCTTTTGGTAATGCGCGGAATTCACGACCCAGAAACTGCCGAACACTTCCTCACCCCATCCGTCGCCCATCTACACTCGCCGTATTTAATGTCGGGTATGAAAGCCGCCGTTGATCGCCTGGATGCAGCCATAGAACGTAAAGAGGGCATTCTGATCTACGGCGATTATGATGTCGACGGCACGACCGCGGTCGTCATCCTCAAAACCGCAATCGAGCTCTGCGGCGGCTCTGCTGACTTCCATGTTCCGCACCGCATCAAGGAAGGATACGACCTGCGCGGCGACGTCATCGAGCGCGCCGCTGGAGCCGGCATCCATCTCATCGTCAGCGTCGACACCGGCATTCGTGCTTTCGCCGCCGCCGAAACCGCGCATCGCCTGGGCGTAGATCTCATCGTCACTGATCATCATCTTCCGGGCACAGATGGCATGCCCACCGCGCTTGCTGTGCTGAATCCGAATCAACCGGGCTGCGAATATCCTTGCAAGGCGTTGTGCGGTGCAGGCGTTGCTTTCAAGCTGGCGCAAGCGCTGATGGAGCGCCGTCTCAGTCATCGAGATCAAATACCGCTGCTGAAGTCGTTCATGAAAGTGGTCGCGATTGCGACTATTGCCGACTCCGTGCACTTGACCGGCGAAAATCGCGTGTTCACCAAGCTCGGTCTCGAAGCGCTGCGTTCAGCCGTAAACCCGGGCTTAAAAGCACTGCTGGAAGTAGCGCAGGTAAGCGGCCGCCCGCTCACTTCGAGCGAAGTAGGATTCCGCATTGCCCCGCGCGTAAACGCCGCCGGACGCATGGATGTGGCTCGCGACGTGATCGAACTCTTCAGCGTAAAAGACGCAGCTCGTGCACGCGAGATTGCCGGCAAGCTTGATCAGTTAAATTCGGATCGTCAAAACGAGGAGCGCAGAATTCTGGATGCTATCGATTCGCGGCTAGAGCAGGATCCCGCTCTACTCAATTCTTTCTGTTTGGTGATTGACGGTGATGGATGGCACCGGGGAGTGATAGGAATTACGGCAACCCGCGTTGTCGAACGCTATTGCCGCCCCACACTGGTGATTTGCCGCGATGGTAATGAAGCGCACGGCTCGGGCCGATCCATCTCTACTTTTCACTTGCTGAATGCGCTCGAGTCCTGCGCTCCATTATTCACTCGTTTTGGTGGGCACGCGCACGCGGTCGGCTTCTCCATGCCCGCCGCGAACTTGCCCGCGCTCTGTGCGCATCTCGACGCTTACGCGCGCACGAAGTTAACTCTGGAAGACTTCGAACCCACACTCGAATTCGACGCCGAACTCGCATTCGAGGAAATCACGCCCGATTTGTTTCATGCAATACATCAGCTGGAACCCTTTGGGATGGGCAATCCTGAACCGGTTTTCGCTTCGCGCAACCTGGTTTTGATGGCTCCGCCGCGAGTGATGAAAGAAAAGCACGTCAAACTGAAATTGTCGCAGCCTGAGCAGCAGGAATTAAGCGACGAAGCCGTGCTGACAATCCCACGGTGTCATCCCGATTCGTCCGTCCTGCGCCGTGTCCACGCTCAGAGTTCAAACGCAAGGCCGCGAAAACCCGTGACCTACACGGCCCTCGGCTGGCGCATGGCCGAACGCATCCAGCAAGCGCAAATGCTTCCCGGAAATGCTTTGGATATCGCCTTTACCCTCGATCAAAACGATCACCCCGACTTCGGTGGACTTGAACTCTCACTTCGCGATTTCAAGAATCGGCAGCATGCAGCCGAAGCGTCAGGATGACCCACGTTGTGCTTCCGCCAAGCGCTACTGACTTGTCACTGACATCTTGACGCCATCCACTGCTACACTCCCCGCGAGAGCGGGAGGTGTCGATGCGGAAGTCTATTCTCGCCACGATAATAACTATTTCATTTTTCTTCACCGCGTTCGCGGATAAGCAACCTATTGCAGATGAGTCGAAGCCGTCCGCCTCGAGTTCTGAAGCCGATTCCGGCATCCGCCTACCGGTGAGGCGTGTGGTTCTCTACAAGAACGGTATGGGATATTTTGAGCATTCCACCCGCATTCGCGGCAACCAGGATCTCGCCATCGACTTCACCACCAGCCAACTCAACGATGTTTTGAAGTCCCTGACCGCGGTGGATCTAGGCGAGGGACGCATATCCGGCGTCCGTTACAACTCGATTGCGCCCCTCGACGAGCGTCTGAAGGCGCTACGCCTTCCTTTCGGCGAGCAGTTCACTCGAGTTGATTTTCTTGCTGCCCTACGCGGCGCGCGTGTCGAGGTACACAACGGATCAGAAGCTGCAACTGGACGTCTGCTCAGCGTGGAGAAAGAAAAAAAATTCAACGAAAAAGGCGATTCCTACGAGGTCACCGAGTTCTCGGTGGTGACAGACAACGGCGACATGCGGAATTTCGATCTCAGCCCCAACACCTCTGTCCGCCTCGCGGAACGCGACCTGAGCGACGAGGTTGAAAAATATTTGAACCTGATCAGCTCCTCACGAGCCCGCGACCTGCGCCGCATGACTATCTCCGCTACCGGCACCGGCGATCGCGAAATTTTCGTCAGCTACATCAGCGAAGTGCCGGTGTGGAAGAGCACGTATCGCATCATTCTGCCGGAAAAAACGAATGAGAAGCCAGTGCTGCAAGGGTGGGCCATCGTGGACAACACCGTCGGCGAAGATTGGAAAGATGTCCAACTCTCGCTGATTGCGGGCGCTCCGCAGTCGTTTATACAGGATATTTCTCGGCCGCTATACACCCGCCGACCCGTCGTGCCATTGCCGCAAGCAGCTATGCTCACCCCGCAGACGCAGGAAGCGTCGATGAGCGCACCTGCACCTGCATCGACAGTGGCGGAGACAGTCGACGTCAACGGCCAAACATTAATGACGATGGCCCAACCCGGTGTTGGCGGAGGAGTTGGCGGTGGCGTGATCGCCGGAGATAGGAACTCCCTATTCAACGCCCGCGACAGGCTCAACCCCTTTGCCGCGGCCGCTAAGCAGCAAGTCGAAGCCGAGAGCAAAGACCTTGGCGATTATTTCGAATACAACCTCAAGCAGAAAATCACGATCGGCAAGAATCAGTCCGCCCTGGTGCCGATCCTGCAATCTCCCATCGAAGCCGAGAAGGTCACCATCTGGAACGAGAACACCCGCGAAATTCGCCGTGCCCTCTGGATCACCAACAGCAGCGGCCTGACGCTCGACTCCGGAACCTTCAACATTCTAGAAAGCGATACTTTTGCCGGCGAAGGTCTGATCGAGACCGTCCATCCGGCTGAGCGCCGTCTCATCTCCTACGCCGCCGATCCCGCTCTGCGGGTGACCATGGAGCAGGAGTCCAGCGAAAAGCCCGTCACCCGCATCCACATTGTCAAAGGTCTGATGTATCTAACGCGCGAGCAGCGCGACAGCCGCAAGTTCACTCTGCACAATGCCGATGCCGCCGCTCGCCAGGTAGTCGTCGAGCATCCAGCACGCGAAAACTGGAAGTTGGTTGAAGGCCCGAAGCCCGAGGAAACCTCCGCTTCGTATCTGCGCTTTCGCATAGGTGTTCCCGCAGGTCAGACTACGAATCTACACATCGAGGAATTCCATCCCGAGAGCAGCGAATTCGCTTTGACCAATCTCGACGAGAAGCAAGTCGCATTTATCACCCAGCAAAGGCAGATCACGCCCGCCATGCAGGACGCTTTTCGCCGTGTCCTCGACCAGAAAAATAAAGTGGACAGCTTAGGCATGCAGATCAAAACTCGCCAGCACGAAGTCGAAACCATCACAAAAGATCAAGCGCGCGTGCGCGAAAACATGAAAGCGCTGAAAGGCAGCGCGGAAGAAAAGGCTCTGCTGCAGCGTTACGCTCACCAACTCGATTCCCAGGAAGACCGTCTGAACACGCTGGCAAAGGAGATCACGGACCTGCAGGAAAAACAGAATCAAGCCAGGGCCCAACTCGACCAGATAGTGCAACAGATTACCCTCGACGAGACTTTCTAGAAAGGCAAGCCGTGCGTAATACGGAGGGCGCACGGCTGCGGCTCAGAAACAGTGAACAGACGAGACTGCCCCTAATTTAACTTCGCTGCGGGTGTGTGCCTCAGTACGTGCAACCCGTGGTGGGTTTCTGCGTAGCTGCATATGCCTTGGCTGTGATCTGGTTTCGGACGTCCCAGAGATCTTTGTAGAACAGGTGCTCCATCCTTTGATGAAGAACCTCGACCGGCGTACCCATGGTGCCAATTACGCCGCCGCCGATGATTCTCTGCGCGAGTTTGAGATGATGAAAGCGGAACAGGTGGACGCGCTCGTCAAAATCGAGCAGGCATTCCGCCACATCGTGCAGGCCAAAGAATTCATCATGCCGCCGATAAAGGTCGTCCACACTGAGGCCGGCATTGCGCAACTGGGCATGGAACGCCTCGCCCAAGCGTGGACCAATATGGAGAAGGGAGAGGAAACCGGGCGAATCCAAGCCGCTGCCGTGGCCAAGTCCCGCACGGATGAGATGATAGTCGTAAGGCGTGATCGTCTCCAAAACGTGCAGCATGGAGATTGGATAATCGAGCATTTGATTGGCGCGACGAATCAACCGGGCGGAATTCAAAAAGTCACCCTCTTCGATAAGTGTGCGCACGCGTCCCAGTTCCCAAGCGACGCCCTTCAGCAGCAATTCTGAACTCTGATGCACTACCTGGAACGTCATCTCATCTTTATGAAGGAATTCTTCCGAAGGCTTTTGCAGGGATAGCAATTCGTCGGTGCGCAGGTAGCGTTCATAATCAGACGCGCCCTTACCAGGTAAGATCGGTTTTTTCAAATCGTCCATCGCTGCCTATCTCCGAAGGTTCACGTGCATTTTTTCAGCCCGCTCCACTGTGGGTCTTTTTCTGGCGGCACTATCTCACCATCGCGCATGTGAATTATACGGTCACCGTAGCTTGCAGCTTCTGGATTATGGGTAATCATGAGCACGGTCTGGCCCAATTCGCGATTCGAATGGCGCAGCATATTCAGCACGACTACTGAATTTTGGGAATCGAGATTGCCCGTAGGTTCGTCCGCTAACACGATGGCCGGTTTGTTGATTAGTGCGCGTGCCAGCGCCACCCTTTGCTGCTCACCCCCAGATAACTCAGAAGGCCGATGCTGAAGACGTTTTTCCAGGCCCAGCAAGCCCACGATTTTGTTGAAGTAAGCCGAGTCGCGATTTCCATCGGTTCCGGCAATATCCACCGCGATCTCGATATTCGAACGCGCGTCGAGCGTGGGCAGCAGATTGAATTTCTGAAATACAAACCCGATCTTGCGCTTGCGCATGCGAGTACGTTCGGCGTCGGAAAGCTGCGCGAAGTCGTCCCCATCGACGATCACGCGCCCGGAATCCGCCCGGGCCAGCCCGCCCAAAAGATAAAAAAGCGTGGACTTGCCGCTGCCCGAAGGGCCAACTACGCTCACGAACTCGCCCTTCACCACGCTAAAGGAAACCCCGCGCAACGCGGGAACTTCGACTTTGCCCACGCGGTAGGTCTTACGCACATCCACGGCTTCGATGATGGCTGACATCCAAACCATCGATATTACACGAAGCTGATGTGAGCGCGGCAATCCGCCTCGACAGGCTCAAGCGAAATCCGCGCAATGAGATTTTACTTAGATCACGCAGCGGTGGTTTGCGTGGGAGGTTGGACCACGCTCGGCTGCGTACGCTTCGGACCGCGCTTCCGCACCAACAATACGCGGATCCGCTCCAGCAACTCTACGGGCGCGTACATTCCTTTAGGCAGAAAGACGTCTGCTTTGGTGTCATACATTTTTGCTTTGCTCGACAGCAAAATGGCGGGTGTGTGGGGTGAAATGCTTTTAAATTCTTCGATGAGTTTGCTTCCATCCAGACCGGGCATGGTCAAATCCAAAAGCACCAGGTCAACGCCGCCTTTCTTGAAATGATCGAGTGCCTGCTGGCCGCCGGCGCATGCGAGCACGCGATAGCCTCGGGTTTCGAGCATTACTTTTCGAATGGAAAGCGATTGTTCGTTATCGTCAACGCAGAGGATCGTTCTTTTTGGTTTCATTTTGTTTCCGAAAAAGCGAGCCATCGAGATGGCCGCTCGGGGATCCGAAAACTTTGATAGAGAATTTTCAGAGCGCGATGAATCGTAAAGCCGAAGCCGTTTACTGTAAAGTGCCGTCGATGCTAATGGGAGAATCGCCCCATTGAAAAATTTCAGCACTTATGCATGGGAGCATTTTTCCTAGAGATTCGAGCGACTGTTGTCAGAAACTGACTTCACCGCGAAGCACTTCGACAACATTTCCACCGACCCGCACATTAACCACTCTGTCATCCCGGCGAGACCCGCGCACAAAAATGCGACTGGGGCGTTTCATTTCGAGTCCCTGTTCGATCAACACGCGCTCTTCCGGTTGAGCGACACCATTGGCTACCATCCACGCCGCTGCGCACCCCGCGGCGGAACCGGTCGCCGGATCTTCGCCGTTATAAAACATCATGCGGGCGTGCAGCCGTGCTGCGGGATCCTCCGTCTCACGCGTGACAAAATAGAGAAACTTTCCTCCGGACCGCTCCAGATATTCGGCTGAGCTTTTCAAGTCCACATGCAGATCGCGCATGATGTCCAGTCCCCGAAGCGGAACCACGGTGAACGGTACGCCAGTCGAAATTGTCTGGATGGGCAGCGAAGGATCGATATCACCATCGCGCAAGCCGGAGGCGCGCGCTACCGCTTCGCGATCATGGCGCTCGCCGAATTGGGGATCGATTTGCGTCATCTCGCCGAACACTGGCTGGCCCGATTTTTCCTCAAACCGCACGGGAACCTTGCCCACAGTAAGCTCCAGCGCAACCTCGTGAGCGCCTGTCGATCCGCGCAGTTGAAACGCGGTTCCGAGCGTCGGGTGCCCGGCGAATGGCAACTCTTCCTGCACGGTGAAAATTCGCACCCGGACTCCGCGTTCACGCTCGACCAATGATTCACGCGGCAGAATAAAAGTAGTTTCGGAAAGATTCATCTCTCGAGCCAGCGCCTGCATTTCGTCATCGCTGAGTCCGCGACCATCGAGAAAGACCGCCAGGGAATTGCCTTCAAACGGCCGCGAGGTGAAGACGTCTACCTGCACGAAGGGAAACCGCCGAAGTCTCGCCATGGATGACTATTGTACCGCTTGCATTAGCGGTACACTTAAGCCGATCGGGATTGCGTTGATTGACGCCCAGAACTCAGTTCGGAGTTTGACTGATTTTCACTCGCCCGGTATCCTGACCCAATGGACGTAGATTCCACGCCTCGCCGGATGGCTTGTTGTCCGCTGGCCTTGGCGTGTGGGTAGTGCGGAAAAAGTTCTCACACCCACCCCATTAATGAGGGTGGGTTTCGTTTTTATAGCTGAGACGCCACCTTCCGAAAGCCGCGGCAGGCCTGATGAACCGCTTGCCCAATAATTTTAACGAGGAGAGACTATGGCCACCGATACTCTAACCGAAAGCACCACCAAAGCCCTGCGGATTAATGACACAGCTCCTGATTTCACCGCTGAAACCACGCAAGGCACGATCAACTTTCACCAATGGATCGGGGACGGCTGGGCGATTTTGTTTTCGCATCCGAAGGATTTCACGCCCGTCTGCACCACCGAACTGGGCTACATGGCCGGGCTGCAGCCAGAATTCGCGAAACGTAATACCAAGATTATTGGTCTGAGCGTCGACCCGGTGAGCAATCACAGCAAGTGGGCGGCCGATATCGAAGAGACCCAGGGCCACAAAGTTAACTATCCGATGATCGGGGACACGGATTTGAAGATCGCAAAACTGTACAGCATGTTGCCCGCGGAGAGCGGGCATACCTCTGAAGGCCGCACCGCGGCAGACAATGCCACCGTGCGTACGGTGTTTGTCATCGGTCCAGACAAGAAAATCAAGTTAATGCTCATTTACCCGATGAACACCGGCCGCAACTTCGACGAAGTGCTGCGCGTCCTCGACTCGCTGCAACTCACCGCGAAGCACAAACTCGCGACACCGGCGAACTGGAAGCAAGGCGGGGACGTCATTATTCCGCCCGCCGTTTCAAACGAGGAGGCGCAGCAGAAGTACCCCGGCGGATGGAAGACATTAAAGCCGTATCTGCGCGTGATGCCTCAGCCGAAGTAGGCGGAGCGGCAGGCGGGGTTACTTTTTCAGGATGGGGTTGTAGCCATCAGTGATTAACTTCGCGCGCATGGCTTCTGCCTCTTTAATGTCGGAATACGGTCCGAGTTGCACGTGGATGAGTTTGTCGGCGGGCGTATTGGTGGAGAACGCGGGGTATTGTTTTTTCTTGAGCGCGTCGACCAGAGCTTCCGCGTCTTCAGCCTTAGTTACAGCCGCCACCTGCACAAAATAATTACTTAATGGCGCGCCGGGATCGGATACGGCTGCTGGCGCGGGTGCAGGAGCAGGTTCGGGCGCTGAAGCCGCGACCTCGGTCGGAGGCGGCTGGTTATTATCTTCCTTGCCACCCTGAACCGCTTTGTAAAACGTCATGTCGGTCGTGCCGGCGGTGCTGGCAGGTTTGACCGCCGACGGGCGCACGCCGCTGCTGGCGTAAGCTGGAGCGCCCGAGTCGGGCGCGGTTATCTTGACCGAAGTTCTTCCCAGCGAAAAGCCTAATCCGAAAAAGACCGCACAAATTGCTACCAGTCCGAAAAACAGGGTGAGCATCTTGCCTGTGCCCAGCGTGATTTCCGTGTCTTGAGAAGTAGCGGTTGTCATGTGCACCTCGTCGTTTTTGTTGCCAATATAAGCTGCTCAGCTTTTCGCAGGAGCCGAAGCGGCGTCTGCATTGGGCTTTGCCAACAGCTTTTGCATGCCGGAAAAAAAGTCTACGGGAACAGGAAAAACTACCGTGGTGTTCTTCTCCACTCCGATTTCAGTCAGAGTCTGCAGGTAGCGCAATTGAATGCTGACCGGTTCGCTGGAAAGCAGATGGGCGGCATCCACCAGGCGCTGCGCTGCGGAAAATTCGCCTTCCGCGTGAATGATCTTCGAACGCTTTTCACGTTCTGCCTCAGCCTGCTTCGCCATGGCGCGCAGCATGGACTCGGGCATGTCAACCTGCTTGACTTCTACGTTCGCCACTTTTACTCCCCAGGGCGCGGTGTGGGTGTCGAGGATACTTTGCAGCCGCAGATTGATCTTGTCGCGATGAGCCAGCAGTTCATCGAGTTCCTGCTCGCCGAGCACGGAACGGAGCGTGGTTTGTGCGAATTGCGAGGTTTGATACACGTAATTGGAAACCTCGACCACAGCTTTTCGCGGCTCGATCACGCGTAGAAAGATGACCGCATTTACTTTCAACGTAACGTTGTCGCGCGTAATGATGTCCTGCGGGGGCACTTCCAAAGCCTCCTGACGCAACGAAATGCGAACCATGCGGTCAAGCGGAGCGAATACAAAAATCAGGCCTGGACCCTTGGCTTGGGGAAGCAAACGACCCAGGCGGAAGATAACGCCGCGCTCATACTCCGCCAGAATCTTGATTGAACTTAGCAGGTATAAACCGGCAATGATAATTACGATGGTCGTGAAACCAAAGCCCAGCTCCATCTGTGCCTCCCCGCCTGATTGTCAGGAATGTTCCTGAGGCGGATTGTATCGCAATTGGAGGGCAAAGAGCGGTGACTATTGGGGTTATCGGGGCGATATGAACAGACCTACATGCGGCCTGTCCAAGGTCTTCGCTGGCGTGAAGAAAAATTGCGAATAATGATTTCTGTGATATTATCCCGTCCGCCTGAACGGAGGCTCAAGTGGACGGTAACAAATGCGTAGTTTCGCCCCGGATAGTTTGGCTTTTGATTCTTTTGACTGCGGTTGTAATTTTTCTGCCTCTTGTGGCAGGAGCTCAGGTCTTCCTCTACGGCCGTGCCGATTTTCCCGGTGGCAGCAACTATCTTGGGAGCGTTGTCGTCGCGGACTTCAACGGCGACGGGCGGCCGGATTTGGCGGTGACAAATCCGCAGACCAACCAGATTTCCGTTCTGCTTCGGTCGGCCAGCGGAGGCTTTGTGGCCGGCGGTACTTATGCCACAGGAGCTAATCCCACGGCGCTGGTAGCGACGGACTTCAACCACGACAAAAAAATTGACCTCGCCGTGGTTAATGCGAATGCGGGAACAATTTCCATCTTGCTAGGGAATGGTGACGGTACTTTTCAAAGTCGCGTCGATTACGCGGTCGGCGAAGGCGCAGCGGAAATTGTGGCCGCCGACTTCGATGGCGACGGCACGATAGATCTTGCGACAATCAGCACAAATGATAGTGCGATTGCGATATTGCTTGGCAAGGGAGATGGTTCGTTCGACGTAGAGGGTCTGATTCCAGTGCCGTCCGGACCCACACTGCTGGCAGGCGGCGATGTCAATAAAGACGGCAAGGTTGATCTGATTACGTGCAATAACAATTACAGCAGCGGCACAATTACCGTGCTGTTGAGCAATGGAGACGGAACGTTTAAGCAGGTGGAGTCGCAGGCCTCCCCGTTTGCGACGGCCATGGGCGTGGCCGATTTTAACCATGACGGGAAGTTGGATACGGTAATCGTGGCGAACTACGGTCTGTACCTTTCGCTCGGCAATGGTGATGGAACTTTCCAAAATCCGGTGGCCATCGCTAACGCACCACAGAATCAATACAACGCTAGCCTGGTGGTGGGCGACCTGAACCACGATGGCAAACCCGACATCGTATTGAGCGGCGTGTGGGCAATGCTGGGCAATGGCGATGGCACATTTCAGAACCCAATTCTGTCCTTTGCTCAGGCGACTCCGATGGTCATTACCGATATCAATGGAGACGGTGAAGCCGATCTTGTCACCATTACAAATTCTGGTTCGATCCCCGTGCTGCTCGGCAACGGTGACGGCAGTTTCTTGGATGTGCGGACCATTGCCCAGGCAACTCCGGCATACAGCGCCAACACGGGGGTCGCAGCCGATTTCAATGGAGATGGGAAACTCGATATGGCGGTCGCGGAACAATACTACCCGAACGGACAAGTTTCTGTAGAACTCGGCAAAGGCAATGGTACGTTGGGGCAACCGATCGTTTCTGCTTTAACCTCGAACGCGTCGAGTCCGAACCTCATGCTGGCCGCGGATTTTAACGGTGACGGAAAGACCGATCTGATGGTTGAGGACAACAACGGCGATGGCTTCCAGGTTCTACTCGGCCGCGGAGACGGGAGTTTTGCAACGCCAGTTGATACCCCGTTGAGCTATTCGCTGCTTTCATTCGCCACCGGAGATTTCAACAAGGACGGGAAGGGCGACCTCGTAGCTACCACCAACAATAGCAATTCAGCAATGAACATTTATCTCAGCAATGGCGACGGAACTTTCACCCTTGGAACGTCGTACGTTGTGTATCCCAGCTCCTATGTCGCCGTTGCGGATGTCAACGGAGATGGCAATCTGGATCTGGTCGTGACCGCCACAAGTTTTGGATACGGATCCAATCTGCTGGTATTTATTGGCAATGGTGATGGAACTTTCAAGAATCCGATCTTCGGACCGAGTGACAGCTACTACTCGGCGCCGGTCATTGGGGACTTCAACCGCGATGGGAAGCTCGACGTAGTGGTTGGCACCTCCCACGGGATCGCTTTTATGGCAGGGAACGGAGACGGCACTTTCCAAACGCAAGTCTATTCCGACGCCGCGCTCCAATTATCAGGTCCGTTGTTTGCATCCGATTTCAATGGCGACGGCAAACTCGATCTGGCCGCGCGTAGTAATTACTATTACACCGGAACCCTGGTGATGAGCGGCAATGGCGATGGGACGTTTGGGCCACCGACAGACTACGATTCCAACTCGAATGGCTATGGCGGGGCCGGATTTGCGGGCGATTTCAATTCCGACGGAGTCGCCGACCTCGCCAATCCTGGCCAAAGTCCTGCTTCCAACACTCCCGTTGTCTTCTTGTACCTGAGCACACCGACTCCCAACTTATTCCCGACCGCTTTGAATTTTGGCTCGGAACAGGTTGGCAAGACCAGTTCGCCGAAGAAGATCAAATTGACCAATACCGGGAACGCTAAGCTCAAGATTTCCAGTGTCACCGTGAGTGGAGATTTCCTGGAGCAAAATAACTGTGGAAAAGGACTGGCGGTTGGGAAGAGTTGCACGATTCAAGTATCGTTTAAGCCCACGCAAAAAGGGATTCGCACGGGTCAAGTGACTCTCACTGACAATGCTCCCGGTCGCATCCAGAAGGTAGCTCTGCACGGCACCGGTAAATGAAACGAGTCGCTTGAGACGAATGAGAACTGGGTAGTGGCTTTTTGCACCGCTACCCAGAACTTAGGAAGTTTGTTCGAACACAACGGATTCAGTGTTCTGGCCTGACCGCACCGGGTCTACGCGTAGCTGCAGTCCATCCACCTCGCGCACTACGACCGGCTGTCCCGCAGGAAGATTGGCCGAGGAAATGGCGTCCCAGAGTTCACCGTGGACAAAAACTTTTCCTTGCGGCGACAAAGCGCTTTGAGCAAGCCCGATCTCTCCGATCAGACCTTGAATTCCAGTCACAACCTTATTCGCTCGTGCTTTCAGAGCGATGCTCATTAAGAAAACTGTGATAACTCCTAGTGGAATGCTGACCGCGAGTGCCGTCAGCAAATGGACTCGCATTTCCGGGATGGGCGCGTCCACCAGCAGCAGCCCTCCTAAAGTGAGGGTCACGATTCCGCCGATTGCCAGCACTCCGTGAGCGGCAAACTTCGCTTCCAGCGCGAACAGAATGAACGAGGCAAAGATCAGAACTACGGCGGCGAAGCGCGTGGGCAGGAGGTTCAGCGCGAAAACGGCTAGAAGGATGAACACCACTCCCACAGTTCCGGGAACAACCGCCCCGGGATGGTTGAACTCCGCGTAAAGCGCGAGCGCGCCGACAGCCAGCAGAATAAAGGCGACGTTCGGATCCAGAAGGTAAGCGAGAATGTGCTGCTTCAGTGTCATGTCGAAAGGACGAACGGATTGGCCAACCAGATTGAGCGTAACCGTCTGGCCGTTGAATCGCTTTACCTGCTTGCCTTGCAATTGTTTGAAAAGGTCGTCCGTACTCGGCGCTACATAGTCAATCAGTTTTTGCGACAACGCTTCTTGATCGGTAAAAGACTTCGACTGACGTACGGCGGTTTCGGCGACTTCCACATTGCGGCCTCGTTTCCCTACCACCGATCGCATGAGTGCCGCGGAATCGTTTTCAATCTTTTCCTTCATGGTATCGTCCATTTTGCCGCCGCCCAGTGAAACGGGATGAGCCGCCCCAGTATTCGTTCCGGGCGCCATCGCTGCAACATCGGCGCTCTCCAGAATGAAAAAACCAGCAGACGCGGCGCGGCTCCCGCTGGGAGTCACGTAAATGATCACCGGAACCGGTGAAGCCAGTATCTTTTCAATAATGTCGCGGGTGGAATCAAGCAGGCCGCCCGGGGTATTGATCTCAATCAATAACGCCTGGGCTTTGCTGCGTTCAGCTTCGGCAATGGCCCGTCCGATATATTCATCGGTGATGGGATGAATCGCGTCATCGACTACGATCTTTAATACTTCGGCGGACGAGGGAGTCGAGAGGACGAATAACAGCAATCCAGCCAGCAGGGCAGAAATACGGGGAACAATCAAACGTTTCATCGATTGGGCAGCGGCTGCGCTTCCTGCGCCAGCTTGGCTGCAACGGCGCGTTTGAGCGCCAGCGCGGCCGCATTGGAGGGTTCCAAATGCAAAGCCTTGTCAATGTTCTCCGCAGCCGCTTCAGCTCTATTGTCTCGCAAATCAAGCTTCGCTAACACTAAAAGCGGCTCCAAAAACTGCCGCAGCCGCAATGCTTGTTCGGCTTCGGCTCGAGCTAAGGCCAATTCATTCTCGGCTTCCAGCACGCTGGCCAGGCCTGAATGAGCCTCGGCGTTTGCGGAGTTGAGCGCAAGCGCCTTGCGGAATTCGGCTTCAGCTTCGGTGAGAAAGCCTTGGACCAGCAACTGGTGTCCGCGATCGCTGTGGAATCTCGCATGGGTACGAGAATCGGTTTTGGCAAGACGTGGCTCGGCCGCGGCGTCGATTTTCAGCGCAAGCTGGCGGAAGGAACTTTCATCGTAGTTGGCGCGGATGCGCTCCGCTGGAGTTTTTTTAGCTGCTCGGTTGCCCGCCTCTGATGTGATTCCATCAAGCAAGGATTTGGCCGCGGGATCGACAGCTTTCAGCGAAAGCGTTTCGCGCAGTTGTCGCGAAGCACCCGCCAGATCTCCCGAGCGGTAAAGCTCTATGGCCAGATTGAAATGATAATCAGGATCGTTCGGGTCGGCGTCAATTGCTTTCTGAAAATACTGGGCAGCCATTTTTCGATCGATATGAGAGTCGACCGCACCCAGGTTGTTATAAACCTCGGCCAATGGCAAACGCGCCGCAACGAAGTGAAAGGCAGAGTCGGCTCGCGGGAAATCACCCTGATAATAAGCGGCGAGACCAAGATAAAAATTTGCCTCCCGCGCGAGCGCATGGTCTTGCGGCATTCGCGCGAGAGTGGAGATCGCCTGTTCGTACTCGCGCCCGCGATAATATGCTTTGCCCAATTGCAGCAGTGCCGCGGAATAAGTTGGATTCAGCCGAAGGGCTTCTCGAAAATGCTGGATCTGCTCATCCGCGGTAGCTGCGGTAACACCGCGAATGTAGTTTTCAAACGCATCCAGCCGGATGGGAGGCGCGCCGGCTACATACGCCTGCCGGCTGATCGAGGTCTCTGAGCGAAGCGCATGCAAGACGTCCCACGCCAGGGCAGTTTGAATTTCGATGAGTTGTATTAGCGGACCGGACTCAGATAGCTCAGGCAGCAAGTGCTGGCGGCGCATGTCCAGCAATTGCGCCGTGGTAGTAAAGGTCCGGCCATCGAAGCGGTAAAGCCCGAGCACGACGTAGTCCACGTCTAACTGTTCAGCGATGCGGTAGATGGTGGCACGCGAGGGATGAAGTTCGACCGGGATTCCCACCCGGTCATAAGCGCGAATGCGATCTTCACGCGGCAGCATGAACAATGTGGCGGAGTTCAAACGGTCTTGCAGAATTTCGGGAAACGAATCGCTGATCCACTCGATGCCCGGGGCTTTCGATTGATTTTCAAAAGGAACTACCAACACAGTTTCGCCCGCCGTGGCCGGCGTCTGGGCAAAAGCGGCCGCGGCTAAAAGCGACCAAAGAACAGCAGTGAGTCGAATAAATTTCAAAGCAAGGAGATTATAGCGGGTGAGCGCGCGCTTTCATCGTGGGGCGAAAGACTGTGGACGTTCTCCCTAAAGATTCATCTCAACGAGACCTACTTGTTGGCCGGGTTGACCGTCAGCGCGCTCGCCGCATAGCGGACGCCATCGAAGTTCGCCGTAACAGTTACAGTGCTGCCCTCATGAATATCGCGGCTAGCGGTGAAGTGGCCGAGGTCAAAAGAGATCTCGTAGCGCTTATCGTCTCGCGGATCAACCAGCGCCAGCACTCCTGTGTGCAAGTCGAGGAAGACCACTTTGCCGGTAAATACAAATGCGCTTCCCGGAGTGGCAAGCACCGCGATCTTACTGGCCACGTTTTTACCGCTATTGTCGGCTTGAAACTGAATGGTGATCAATGTCCCTGCGACCAGTTCGCCGCCGGTGGATTCTTGCCCCTGGCGGACGATTTGCGTCGATGGAGATATGTGCAACTTGATAGGTTCGGGCGACAGCGAATCCCGTACCTCGAGCTCCCCAGTACTGCGATCGTAGCTCACTACCTGACCCTGGCTCTCGCCTTCGGGCATTTTTGAAAGCATGTGAATGCTGCGCGCAAACACCGTCGTTCCGTCGAGCATGGTTTCCACGGAAACGTGTTCGCCGCTGCGCAAATCTCGCAGCGCCACTTTCTGTCCATCGCGATAAACCTGGGTACGCGCGTCGTAGAGAACCTTCATCGACCGGCCACCGAAGATATTCAGGGTGAGTTGGTCGCGCACGCCGTCGACATTGCGAATCGAGCCCCCGATGACTGTGCTCTTGCCACGCGGCATGGCGGGCAGATCGGGCAGAAACACCGCAGGGGCATCCAGGTTGGAGGCAAGTTGGGCACCCGTTTCATGCGTAGTATTCGCCTGTACAGCTGCAGGCTGCTGGGCAAATGCCACGCCCCCCAGAATAGTTACGATCAAGAGATGACGCATGAGGACACCCTTCCCACTAATTGGATTTCCGCCTACTCTTTGATGGCAGAAAGGCCAAAACGGTGGTCTGGAGCCATTTCTGTGATAATTCAACGGCTTGCGGGCAACGCCTTGGGGGCCGATGCATCCAAACTGGGTCTTAACAAAGATGTTCTCCAGAAGTCAAAGAAGCCAGAGGTAAGAGATGTTTGCTAACCGGTTTAGCGTCATAGCAATACTGACTGTAATGATTATGGCCTCGGGGTCTCAGATCGCCCTAGCCAAGGACATAAAAGTCACTATTCCGAAACGCAGCCACCTTACCCCGGTACAGCGACTCAATCGGGAAGGCGTTGATGCCGTTGAGAAGCATAATTACGAGAAGGCTGAGACGCTCTTTTATCAAGCTTACCTCTTCGATCCCGCGGACCCTTTCACTTTATACAACCTGGGATACGTCTCAGAGTTGAAGGGTCAACTGGAGCGGGCGCAGAAGCTTTACGGGTTAGCCTCGGAGCAGGCCACTGACGCGGTAATCGACCGCACCAGCGCCCGGCAGTTGGAAGGTAAGTCCATGCGGGATGCATTCGGTAGTCTGAAAGACGTGCCCATGCAGGTCAATCGCATGAACGTCGAAGCGATTCGACTCATTTCGCAGGGTCGGGCTCAGGAGGCCTTGGTGGTTCTGCAGAAGGCCCTGACCATAGATCCACAGAACACCTACACGTTAAACAATCTCGGAGTCGCCAAGGAAGCTCGCGGAGATTACGACGAAGCCATGAAGTATTACATGGCGGCGGCTAATTCGCATTCTACCGAGCCGGTGATTGTTACGCTAAACCGCGCGTGGCGAGGCAAGCCGATCAGCGAAATGGCAGCGGATAGCGCAAAGAAGCTGAGTGAGCGCATGCAGAATGCGGCCACGGCCCAAGCGCAAGCCGCGTTGCTAACCGTTCAAGGCGTGTCGGCGACGAATCACAACGATTGGCCTACTGCCCGGCAAGATTTTATGAAGGCTTATTCGCTGAATCCCCACAGCGCGTTTTCTTTGAACAATATTGGATATCTCGCGGAAAGGGATGGCGACCTCGAGACGGCGGAGTTCTTCTATGAGCGAGCTCGCCAGGCGGAAGATGCCAGAGCCAAAGTTGGACTAGCGACCCGGCAGTCGGCCGAGGGCATGCGGATTTTTGCGGTGGCGTCTGACAGCGACCAGAAGGTTGACGACAAAATTACAGCGGAAAATGCGGTAAGGCGTCAGCATCCTGGTCCGGTGGAACTGAAACACCGTGACAATACGCCGGTAATAGAACCTCCGCCGCAACCGTCACCTGCTCCTGGGCCAGCCTCACAAGCGCCCGGTTCGCAGCCGCAGCAATAGCCTTTATGAATTTATTGCCAAATTTATGACTGCTAACGCCATTCCTGCCTTCGGTTCAAACCAATCCATGGAGTTGCTTTCGCGGCTGCTGTTGCGGCCTGAAGGCGGCGCCACGACGGCTGCCGCTAAAGCTGAAGATTTCGGCATCGCAGAAACAAACAGAAAAGAATTTGACGATCTCGTGGCCCTGGCCAATTCCAATCACGTAATTATGCGCGCAATGAAAGCCTTCGCGGAGATCGCGAAGGACTCAGGCGACTCCGCTCGGGCAGAATGGGCCGCTACCGCGCTCGCCCTGGAGTCTGCGCGGATCGAGAATGCGATCTCGTTTCTGCGAAAAATCTGCGACGGCTTCGAAGCGGCAGGTTACGACGTAACCGTCATTAAATCCCTCGACCACTGGCCTGATCTAGGCAGCGATTTGGATCTCTACACCAATACCGATCCGGACGATGTCATCCGCCTGATGAAGCAACACTTCCAGGCAGAAGTCGCGCCGCGCAGTTGGGGCGACCGTCTGGCAAACAAATGGAATTTCAATATCCTCGGATTGCCCGAGGCCGTTGAGATTCACATGCGTCGCCTCGGACAAACGGGGGAGCAAATTTCAATCGCGAGTTCGGTACCCAGGCGCGCGCGGGTGATTCAAGTTGCAAACCAATCGTTCCGCGTAACCTCAGTCTCCGATCGCCTGATGATTTCCACGCTGCAACGAATGTACCGCCATTTCTATTTCCGGCTGTGCGACATCATCGACAGCGCTAGCCTCGCGGACAACGGCGTCATCGATTATGACGATCTACGAGCATCAGCCACGGCGGCCGGCATCTGGGAGGGCGTCGCCACCTACCTCATAATTGTGTCGGACTACGTGCGGCATTACCGCGGCAGAGGATTGGATCTCCCCCCATTCGTGAAATCCTCCGCGCAGTTCGGCGGCGACAAGTTACACTATCGAAAAGAATTTCTGCGCGTCCCGATTCTGCCAGAATCGGCGGCCCTCTACGCCTCGCAGCTCACGACCATGCTGCGCAATCGGGAGTTCAAGAGCAGCGCCCGGCTCAGTCTCTTGCCATATCTCGCGACCGCAGCAGCAGTCGGGCAGAAGATTACTGGAAGCGATAAGGGCATCTGGTAAGCCCCGTTCAAGGTAGGCTCCCAATCTGCTTAGCCAAAACGTTACTTCCAAATGCGCAGATTAGAGTGACCACCTGTATGGTCAATCCGAAACAGTCGCCGGAACGGACCCATACCGTAAAAAACATGGGCCGTTCTGATTTTACGGGAGTTCGTCGGTGAGGAACCGGTCGACGGAGAAAGCACCTGATCCTTTGATCAAGATCACCAGCAGCGCGGCGATGGCCAGCACGTGATATTCGAAGCCCTCGCCCTTCTGATTGCCCGCCCAATTCATGAACAAGCCGTTTTTTCCGTGGACCATCATGACGGCCACGAGCATGTTGCAAATGATTCCGAAGGCGGCGATGCGTCCCAGGAACCCGACGACCAGGCCGAGTCCGCCGAAGAATTCGGCACAAATGGCAAGAAAGGCGAAGGGCGCCGGAATTCCCATTTGATGAGTGAAGAAGCCCATGGTGCCGCTGAAGCCGTATCCGCCAAACCAGCCCAGCATCTTTTGCGCGCCGTGCGCGAAAAATACGACGCCGAGCGCCAGACGCAGAATAGCTATCGCAGAGTCATTACTGGTGTGCACTGTTTTTTGCAACATGTTCGCCTCGCTATCGGAAGTTTGTACGCGTGTATTTCGGATGCTCAAATCCGAGGATCGGACTCACGAAGGGACTTCTCGAATCCTAAGTTGATAACCTTGGCAGTGTCTTCCGCCAGGAAGAGTTTGCCAATTTCGTCGCGTCTAAACCAGCGGGCCTCGGCAGCGTCACAAGCAGCCACAGGCTCGCCGGCGATTCTTCGGCACAGGAAATCGATCAGCACATAATGATAGAGCGTTCGCTGCTCGTCATCCCGCAGGATGCGATCGAACACGCCGAGCAGTTCACCGGCTTCCACCTGCAGTGTGGTCTCCTCAAGAACCTCGCGCACCGCCGCCTCGCGCAAGGTCTCCCCCACTTCAAGCATGCCTCCCGGAATTGACCATTGTCCCTGCAGCGGCGCTTGTCCACGCTTTACCAGAACTACTCGGTCGCGCTCGATAATGATCGCGCCTACGCCAACCAGCGGCGCGTCTGGATATTCGCGTTTCATCGGATGAAAGTGCGTCAGCAACCTTAAATCATGCGGGCGATTCTAAGCAAAGTTCAGGAGTACCAGCTTTCAGACATCAATTGATAGTTTCAGTAGAATATCTCGATGCCGCTGGAAGAATACAAACGCAAACGCCGCTTTGAGGAGACGCCGGAGCCTCCTCCGAAGGTGGAGAAAAAAACCGGACACCGCTTCGTGGTGCAGAAGCATCGCGCCACGCGCCTGCACTACGATTTTCGGCTGGAGATGGAAGGCGTGCTCAAGTCGTGGGCGATTCCGAAAGGGCCGTCGCTCGATCCGGCAGACAAGCGGCTGGCGATGCAAGTCGAGGATCATCCGGTTTCGTATTTCGATTTTGAGGGAACCATTCCGGAAGGCAATTACGGCGCCGGCACAGTGATGGTATGGGATGTGGGTACGTGGGAACCGTTATCGCCGAAGCCGGTGAATGGAAAATATGTGCCGGGGACCGAGGCCGAAGCGATTGAAATGTTGAAGAAGGGAGATCTCAAGTTTCGGCTGCATGGGCAGAAGCTCAAGGGCGATTTTGCGTTGATTCACATGCGCGCGCGGCGTCCGGGTAGTAAGGGGACGGAATGGTTGCTGATCAAGAAGCAGGATGAGTACGCAGTCCCGGGTTACGACATCGAGCAGTACGACAAATCGGTGCTCAGCAAGCGAACTATGGCTGGCATCGCAGGCGATGAAGACTCGGCGGAGTGGAAGAGCAGCCGGCCGGCATCGCGGGGGAAAGTGAAAGCGCCGTGGCTGGCGGAGACGCTGGCCAAGCTGGACAAGAAAAACAAGAAACAAAAAGCGGCAACAGACGACACCCAAGAAGTGCAAAGTAAAAAAAAACTAATAAAAAAAACCGGAAGTGATCCATCAACCTCATCTGCTGGTGTATCAACGGCGACGACAGCGACCTCCTCGCTGAAATCTGCCCCCTCTTCGGTTAAAGATCTTCATGGTGCGGTTCGAAGGCCGATGCCGACCACTATTCATCCCATGCTGGCGACTTCCGTCGAAAAACCTTTTGACGATCCGGAGTGGTTGTACGAAATTAAATGGGACGGTTATCGTGCGGTTTCGTTCATCGAAGACGGCAAGGTTCGTTTGGTGTCGCGCAACCAGAATGACCTGACGGGCGAGTTTCCCGAACTGCGCGAGCTGTCGAAGTTGGTCAAAGCAAAAAATGCAATCCTCGACGGCGAAGTGGTGGCCCTCGACGAGCAGGGCCGCGCTTCGTTCAGCCTGATGCAGCAGCGCACCGGCATTCGCAAAGGCGGACGCCGCGCCGGTGCGCACCGCGAACTCCAGGTGGTTTACTACCTCTTCGATCTGCTCTATCTCGACGGCTATGACCTGCGACGCGTCGACCTTGAACAGCGTAAGCAGGTGCTCTCTCGGATAATCGTGACCAGCGATCTGGTCCGGTATTCCGATCATTTTCCGCAAGGCTTGAAGCTTTTCGAGGCGGCGAAAAAACAAGGCCTCGAGGGCATTCTCGCGAAGAAGCGGCGAAGTTGCTACGAAGAACGCCGCAGCCGCGAGTGGCTCAAAATCAAGGTCACGCAAACCGTCGATTGCGTGGTCGGAGGATACACCGATCCGGAAGGCAGCCGGCAATACTTCGGATCGATCGTGCTAGGCCTTTACGACAAGCAAGGGCGACTGATTCACGTGGGACAGGCGGGAACCGGATTCAATCAGGTGATGCTCAAAGAGATCTGGCAACTGCTCAAGGAATTGGAAACCGATCGCAGTCCGTTTTACGGCAAAGTGGACGCGGCTCACGTGCACTGGTTGAAACCAGAACTAGTGGCGGAGATCAAATTTTCTGAGTGGACGCATGAAACTGCCGATGGCGGAATGAAGTTGCGCGCGCCGGTGTTTATCGGGCTGAGAGAAGATAAAGACCCGAAAGAATGCACCATCGCGGAGCAGACCTGAATCGATCCTGATCGGTGATGTCGCGCTTTCGAGGAACCCCATGAACTGATTAGTCATTTTGTGGGCTGCAAGAGCAGGTGGGGCGGTGAGGTTCTGACGGAACCATTGCAGTCCCCAATGAGTGCTATCGCCTGTTAGCGTCAGTCATCGGCAGAAATCATTGATTGGACGGAGTTTGAGGTGTTTTCCTCGATGGTTGCTATTTGCAGTACGACGCCGAGAGTTTATCCTCCCCGTGCTCGGAAACCCACATCTGCTCTTTGCTCCGTGAGGTGAAATCGGTCCACGCGAGAGGAGCAAGCTCCGAAATTCGACGGCAGCCCCGGGTAGTGGTGATGCAGGAAAAATCAAAAGCAAAGGCATGTTGTTTCTCTTCGGGTGTAGCCTCAGATGCAACTTCGGATTCGAAATAACAGACACCCCGATGCAAACGTTTTCCTACGCTGTAGCTGTGGTACTTCCGATCAAATCCATCGCTTCCAAGCGGTAGCGCCGTTGCGGACAACTCAAAGATGGGTTCCTCATCTAGCGGGTAAACACCAACCGCATACTGAGCAAAGCAGACACGTCCTCCCTGCAAGAGAAACATTGCGGCGACGCCCCAAGGTCGCAACCCGAGTCTCCGCAGAAATGGAATAGTCCCACCCAGTCGATTTAACGTGCCATTTTCGATCTGAACCGCATATGCAGAGTCTGCTGATGGACACCTGCTTGCACGAAGGTAGGGATTGAGCCGCCCGTGAAAACGATCAGCAAGACGCTGCACGTCTGCGGTCGTCGATTCCCCAGTCTTGATTGCTTGCGTTGCCTGCAAGAGATCCTCAGCCCTGCCTTTCGTTTGCAGATTCAAGAAAAGAGCCAACGATGTTGCACCTAGGAACGAGACACAGAATAGGACGCCAGTCCAGCAAATCCACCGGACAGTCGGACGCAGCGATGTAACACGGAGCATGAGGTTTCAGTTAGCCAACACGGACTGCTTTTGAAGGAAAGCCATATCACCATTTGACACCGCTGCGAGCGGAATCCGCACGTTACTTGAGTTTCCCCGGTGTTTTCGGCGAGGGATGGGGCCGCCCATGAAGGTGTAGTTATTGTTAAATCGCCGGATGTTGAGCGCACAGGACAATTTGAAGGGCGGTACGGTTCTGCAGCGAACGGAACTGAAGGGCGCGCCAGGATGGGAAGCGATTCTAGTGCAACGCATCCTTCCGCCGGGTGCAGAGAGCGGAAAGCATACGCAATCGGGCAACGAAATCGTGTATATCGAGGAGGGCTCGGTGACGTTTGAGGCTCAGGGCAAACCCGCTGTGACCCTCAAGCCGGGCGAGGCATTCACCACGGTGGCCGGCGAAGTGCATAACGTCAAGAACGCCAGCAGCAGCGCGCCTGCGAAGGCGCTGGCCTTCTACGTTGCTAAGAAAGGCACTCGACTCGAGGACCTCTTGGTTCCGGCGAAATAAAAATCGCGGGCGGGGGATTGGGAGACCAGCACACCCTAAGGGATACGTGTGCCTGTTTAGCCAGTTAGTAGGTCAACCCGTTCTTCCTCTTAGTTGGCGTTAAATCGCGATTACACTCATCGACCGGGTTCCTGAGCACAATACTGACATGTGACGCAGGCGGCTCGCTTCGCTCGGCTGCCCGGACGAGGCGTCCGGGCCTACGCGTGCGTCGCGTGGAGCTGCTATTTAATATCTTTCATGGGCAGGAGCGAGCCGTAATCGCGGCCGCTGGGTTCCACGGCGCGGGCCACGATGCCATCGAAGGCGTCGCGGAGTTCGGGATACTTTGCTACCAGCGCTTTCATTACCGCGGTATTGTCCTGAAAGGTTTGCGTGGTGTTCGAAACATCGGGGGATTGGTACTTCACCACCAGATCGAGATCCTGCTTTACCACTACTGGAAACATCGCTGTGACGTGATAAGTTTTGCCTCCCGCAGCGAGGTCCACGGTTTTGCCGCCGCCGGGAAGGTCGGCGGGTTTCACGGTTTCCGCCTCGTCTCCCAATTTGTCGGTGACCTGCGTGTACATAAAAGATACGGGCACCAGCAAATCGCGCGCTTCGAGATAATAGAGCCAGGCATTGTGATTCTGGCCTTTGGCTTTGAACGCGCGGGCGTGCTCGGCAAACCAGTTGCCGTCGTGTCCAGCGATCTTAGTCTCCTTCACATAGAAGCCGCCAACTTTCCAGTCCTTGCCGTCTTGTTGCAGAACAAATGAGACGGCGTAAGTTTGCTTCGGCGTGGGAACATCCAGGGTGACGATGCCGTAGCTTCCGGGCTGCAAGTTGGGAATCTCGAATACGGCGCTGTCCGAAGTCTGACCGACTTTGCCGAATACTCCGCAGAGAAACTCGGCCCGCGCAATGGGCGCTGTTCCTTCGACCTTCAATAGGAATGGAGAGCGGGGAGTGGCTTGCGCTCCCGACAAAGTTGCCTGGTTATCTTTAATAACCGTTTCGATGCCGGAAAAATCCGAAGCTACGCTGGGAATGGAATTTTGCCGCAGTCCGGCGGAATCGCCGCGAGCCGCCATGTCGAAATAGCGCTTTGCGGTGCTGACCAGAGCAGTGCGCGTGGGCTCATCCATGTCACTGGCGGTGAAACAGGTTTGCGCGTGGGCTAATGCCGCGCCGAGGATTACAGCGATTACGCAAAGGCTTGTCGACAGGCGAAGCTTTAGCGGATTCGTGGTGAACGTCTTCATAGTTTCGTATTCTACGACGGCAGGTTGGACGATGCGAGTCCTTCGCGACTTCTGGCGTCACCTTAATTGCACGTCTTCCTTCTCTGTGTTACCGTCCCCTTGATTCCCACTTGGAAGGGAAAGGAAGCACTCATGATTTGGATTGTTTTAGGCGTCCTGGTGGTCATCGCCGCCGTGCTGATTGGGATGTACAACAGTCTCGTCCAGCTGAGGGTTCGCTGCGACTCGGCCTGGGCGGATATTAATGTGCAGCTCAAGCGGCGGCACGATCTCATTCCGAATCTGGTTGAGACTGTTAAGGGTTACGCGACGCACGAAAAGGGCACGTTTGAGAACATCGCTAAGTTTCGTTCGCAGGCGATGCAGGCGACATCGCCGCAAGACAAGGCTGTCGCAGAGAATCAGCTGAGCGGAGCGCTGAAGAGTTTGTTCGCTGTGGCTGAGAATTATCCGGAGCTGAAAGCGTCCGAAGAGTTCACGCAGTTGCAGGGTTCGCTCAGCCAGACTGAGGACACCATTCAGAACGCCCGCCGCTACTACAATGCCGTGGTGCGCGATCTGAATACCAAGATTCAATCGTTTCCGACGAATGTTCTGGCGGGTATGTTCGGCTTCCAGGCGCGGCAGTTCTTCGAAGTGGAAGCGGCCGACCGCGAGCCGGTTGCGGTGAAGTTCTAAAAGTCATGCCTCAGACAACCAGCCTTTCAGTGGAGGCGTTGCGGGCAACGCCTCTGGTGCAGAGCGCGGAATTGCTTACAGAAGCACTGTCATCCCGAGCAAAGCGAGGGATCTGGGTTCTTCGCGGCGCCGAGAAAAACCGAGATTCCTCGTCGCTTGCGCTCTTCGGAATGACATTTGTGGGGGTAGGCTGCGGATTAGGGGATGGCATTCGCGGCTGCGTGGGACGCAGCCAGTTGCGTCTCTACAGAGTCGTTGCTCTGTGCTTTTTTCTTCTTTGTGCCACGCTCGCGGGCGCGAAGAGCTGGCGCGTCGCCGACTTTAACGACAACATTTCCGTTCATGAAAACGGATCAGGCGACGTCCACGAACGCATTACGCTTACTTTTGTGGGCGAGTGGCACGGCATTCACCGCTTTATCCCGATCGAATATCCGGGTCCGCAGGGCACGAACTACACGCTGTTTTTGAATGTCACCGCCGTCACCGACGGCAACGGCGGCAAACTGAAATACGAATCCTCCACCTCAAACGGTTTTCGCGACCTGAAGATTTACATTCCCGACGCGATTGATGCCACTCGCATTGTTGAGATTGATTACAGCGTGCGCAATGGCATGCGTTTCTTCGAAGATCACGACGAGTTTTATTGGAATGTAACGGGCAACGATTGGCCGGTGCCGATCGATCACGCTTCTGCGCAAGTTAGATTTCCGGAATCCGCCGCGGGATCGTTGCGTGCCCAGGCTTTTACCGGGGTTTACGGATCGGCGGAACGTGGCGCCAGTGCTGAAGTCAGAGGCTCAGAAATTTCATTCGAGACCAGTAATCCGCTGCCCATGCGCGGCGGAATGACCATCGATGTATTTATTCCTAAAGGCATTCTTAAAGAGCCGAGCGGATTCACGCGCTTGCTGTGGTTCCTGGGCAGCAATCCAATTGTGTTTTTGCCTTTCTGGACGTTCGCGGTGATGTTCACGCTGTGGTGGTACAAGGGACGCGATCCTGATCCCGGGGTTTCGGTCGCGCCCATGTACGAGCCGCCCGTCGGCATGACTCCAGCCGAGGCCGGAACTTTACTCGATGACTCGATTCATCCTCGTGACATTACTTGCACGCTGGTGGATTTGGCTGTGCGAGGGTTCGTTAAGATCGAAGAAGTGGATGACAAAGGCATAGTGTTCCACCATAAGGATTACATTTTTCATCTGCTCGAGCGGCGCGATCAGTGGAACGGCTTGGCGCCGCACGAGCGCGTGATGCTGGAGAATGTTTTTGCCGCTGGCGAGGACACGAGATTGTCCAGCCTGAAAAACCGCTTTTACCAGGCGATTCCCATTATCCGACAAGATATCAAGTCTGCGCTAAAGAATAAGGGCATGTATCTGCTCGACCCCGACTCGGCGAATGCGTACAGCCTCGGAGCAATTGCGATTATTGTCGCGCCTTTCCTGATGCTGCAATTTCTCTGGAATAAACCCGTTTTCAGCTCCATCGGTTTGCTGATTTTGGGCGGAATTGTTTCCGCGATCATCTGGTGGCTGTTTGCGCGCCAGATGTCGGCCAAGACGATACAAGGTGGGCGCGCGCGGATTGCGGTCCTTGGTTTTCAGGAGTTCATGAATCGCGTGGATGCCGACAAAATAAGGCGCATGCCTACGGACACATTCGAAAAGTTTCTGCCCTATGCTATGGCGCTCGGAGTTGAGCATCACTGGGCGCAAGCGTTTGCTGGGATCGTGCAAAATGCTCCGAGTTGGTATGTGTCGCCGAATGGAGGCGCAGGCTTCAATCCGATTTTCTTTTCGAGTTCGATGCATAGTATGGCGACGGACATGCACCAAGTCTTTGTGTCGGCGCCGCGCTCGAGTTCGTCGGGATCAGGCTGGAGCGGCGGCGGTGGCGGCGGATTTTCCGGCGGCGGCTTCGGTGGTGGCGGAGGCAGCGCCTTCTAGCGACTCGCGAATTGATTCGCCACGGATTTCCACGGATCACGCGGATTAAGAAGAAAAGAATATCCGTGAAGATCCGTGTAAATCTGTGGCGTTTGTTTACTCCATCTCGAATGCCAGCCATTGCAACTGGCTGTCGCGCTCCACTTGCAGCACCACCGCCGCGTTGGGTTTGAGGCCGCGTAGCACCTGGCGAAGCGACGTTACCGAATCTACCGGCGTCGTATTCACGGAGTGAATGACGTCTCCACTCTTCAATCCCGTCTCAGGGCCGATTAGGTTGGCGGCGCGGGCAATCACTACCACACCGTCCGAAATTCGCAAATCGCCGACCATGGATCGGATCTGATCGTTCAAATCAATAGCAAGGATTCCCAGACGCGAGATAAGACTTTCATCCGGATTGACAGCGTCTACGAGTTTGTCCATCTGATCGCGGTGCTCGCTCACGGCGACGTACAAAATTTTCTTTTCACCGCCGCGCAGCACAACCAGTTTCATCACCTCGTCAAGAGGATGTAAATACATGGCGGCTGTGAGCGCAGGCAAGGTGTCGATAGGCCGGTCATCGGCGCTCACCACGATGTCGCCGGTCTTTAATCCTGCCGTTTCCGCGGAGCCGCCGGGATTTACGTCGGAGATGATGACCCCCCAACTGCGGGAAAGATTAAGTCCTTCGGCAAGGCTGGGCGTGATGTTTTGCGCGATGGCCCCAATCTCAACTCGATGCACGTGCCCATACTTGCGCAGGCTCCGATAGACGAAACGCACGATGCGCGCGGGAATGGCGAACCCCAACCCTTCGCTGCCGCCGCCTTGCGAAAGAATCAGAGTATTAATGCCGAGAACATAACCGTCCATATCAATCAGCGGACCGCCGCTGTTTCCGGGATTGATGGGGGCATCGGTCTGGATGTAAACCATGGGACGATCGGGATCGGGCTGCCGTCCGACCGAACTGACGACGCCCATGCTGACCGAATTCTGCAAGCCCTCAGGGCTGCCAATCGCAAGCACCAGTTGGCCCTGATGAATGCGGCGCGCGCTGCCCAGCTCAAGCGTGGGCAGATTCTTTTGTTCGATCTTGAGCAGGGCCAGATCCGACTCTTTGTGAATTCCGATGAGCTTGGCCTCCAGCACATGCTCTTTCCCGATCGGCTCGACCTGCGGGTAATCAATGGAAGGCATTGGCAGCACCACTCGAATGCGCTGCGCTCCTTCAACCACGTGGGCGTTGGTCATGATATAACCGTCGGATTCGACGATCACGCCGGAGCCGACTGCATGCTGGCGTGCGATCAGTGCAGTTTCACTACGGTTGCTTTGCTCGATCGCTCCATAACCCGTGACCAGCACCTGAACCACGGCGGGCGAAACTTTAGCCACCAGAGCCTGCAGGGCTGAATTCAGCTGTTGCAGAACATGCGGCGCCTCCTCCGGACGCGGACCCACCGCTTTTCCCACCTCAGTCTCCGGACTTGCCTTCTGCGGAATGCTTGATTGCGAAGGAGCCGCAGGCGCGGGGTTAGGGGCTGCTTGTTGAGCGTTGGCAGACGTCCAAGAAAGCAATATCGAACTCACCACGAAGGTCATAGACGAAAAACGAGAGCGAATTTTCAAGCTACGTGGATCGCGCATGAAAGCGACTCCTTGGCTGTAGACGCCATGATCCGGCAAGATAAATGCGACGATCGCCTATTGTGACAGAAAGCAATGCAGCCGTGAATCTCGGTGAGGTGCCGACGCCTTGAAAGGGGGCACCTAGTTTCTACTGTTATCTAAATGAGTCTCCAGGCTTTGATAGCGGGTATAATCCGTGATATAAGGACCGGGTACGAGATTGTTGTGCTCCATATGCAGGAGATGCCTTGATGGAGTTGGCTTTTGCACGCCGGGAGAGCCAGGAGCTAGGAGGACTTGTGTCCGAAGCGCGGACGGGAAAGCGATTTCCCCTTGAGTTACCGATCAAAATTCATAAGGCAGACGAGGGCGGACAATCCAGCGGAGTGACGGGAAACTTGAGCGCCGCCGGAGTTTATATTCGGGCGGACGCAGCGCTGGAAGTGGGTTCCAACGTGGAGTTTGAAATCGTTCTGCCACCTGAAGTCACCGGCGCGAAAGAGAATGTGACGGTGCAGTGCAAAGGACGCGTGGTGCGCACCGACGAACCGGCGACCGGCGGCAGCAGTAATCCGGCTGAGGCTCGCGGTGTGGCCTGCGTGATTGATTCCTACGATTTTGTGCGTCATTCGTAAAGCGTAGTTACTTGTTTCGGAACTCGTAAAGAGGTGCTGAAGCGATGCTTAAATTAATTCTGGCCGACAATCAGGCAATTTTCCGCGCAGGAATCGCCAAAGTGCTGGCGGTTGAAGACGAAATGCGTATTGTGGCGCAGGCGCAAACCCAGGAACAGATGTTCATGGCGCTGGATAAATTCCGCGCGGCAGTGCTGGTAATTGCTGGCGGATTTCATGGTGACTTCCTAGCCGTGCTGCAGGCGGCGAACAAAGCCAAAACCCGCGTAGTGGTGCTGGCCGATACGGGCGAAAGCACGCAACGCTACATGGCTGCAGGGGCGCACGGCGTTGTCTACCGCAACGTGACCAGTGCCGCGCTTGTCGACTGTGTGCGCAAGGTGGCTCGCGGAGAAACCTGGGTGCAGGACATCGCCGTTCCCAGCGAGTTGACAGAAAACGATATGGTCGGGCTGCGCGTGCGCGATCGCTTGACTGCAAAGGAACTGCGCATCGTCGCCCTGATCGTGCAAGGCTACAAGAACAAGGAAATCGCCACACAACTCGGGACTACCGAGCAGGTGATCAAAAATTATCTGCGCAACGTTTATGACAAAATCGGAGTATCGGATCGGCTGGAGCTGGCGCTATTTACCATACATCACCGCATTCTGAATGAGGCCGCTGCGGCGACCGCTGCGGCAGCGCCACAGCAGGGTCAAGCGGTTCCGTCGTAAAGTTTTGGACGATGAAAAAGGCCGCCTGCGGGCGGCTTTTTTGTTTGCATCAAATTGGCTTTGTCATCTCCCGAGCGAAGCGAGGGATCTGGGTTCTTGCGGCGACGCCAGCGAACCCTGGATTCCTCGTCGCTCCGCTCCTCGGAATGACAAAGGGACGGAGAGAACGACAAGAAAAGGACGTGCTACTTTATCTTTTCCGCCACCGACTTGGCTTGCGTGAACAAGTACAAATAATCCGGGCCGCCAGCTTTCGAATCGGTACCGGACATGTTGAATCCGCCAAAGGGATGGGCCCCGACCATCGCGCCGGTGCACTTGCGATTGATATAGAGATTGCCCACGTGGAAGTCTCGGACGGCGCGATCGATCTTGTCTTTCGAGCTGGTGTACACCGCACCGGTCAGGCCGAACTCGGTGTCGTTAGCAATTTCAAGCGCATGATCGAAGTTCTTCGACTTGATCACCGCCAGCACGGGGCCAAAGATTTCTTCCTGTTCCAGCTTTGACTTGGGCTTGATGTCTGCGATCACGGTTGGTTGAACGAAATAGCCCTCGCCCGCGTTCTTTGCCGGACCGCCGCCGGTAATCACGCGACCGTCTTTCTTGCCGTACTCGATGTATTCGAGAATCGACTTCATCGAGCCTTCGTTAATCACCGCACCCATGTTCGGATTCTCAGCGGGATCGCCGACCGTGATTTTTTCCACGCGAGCTTTGAGGTGATCGAGAAATTTATCGTAGATGCGTTCGTCGATTATCGCGCGCGAGCAGGCTGAACATTTCTGGCCCTGGAATCCGAATGCGGATTGAGCAACGCCTTCAACGGCCGCATCGAAATCAGCATCCGCGTCGACGATGATCGCGTCTTTGCCTCCCATTTCGAGCACGGTGCGCTTGATCCAGACCTGGCCCGGAACCTTGTCGGCGGCACGCTTGTGAATGTCGAGACCAACTTCGCGCGAACCGGTGAAGGCGATGTAGCGCGTCTTGGGATGCGCCACCACCGCATTGCCAAAGCTCGCGCCAGCTCCGGGACAGAAGTTGACCACGCCATCGGGAATGCCAGCTTCTTCGACGAGTTCAATAAACTTTGCTGCGATGGTAGGCGAGTCGCTCGATGGTTTCAGAATGACCGTGTTGCCTGCTACGACCGAAGCCATTGTCATCCCGGCCATGATTGCGCAGGGAAAATTCCACGGCGGAATTACTGCGCCAACCCCCAAGGGAATGTAGCGCAGAGAATCATGCTCGCCCGGCATTTGTACGTCCGGCTTGACCTTGGCAAGTCGCAGGGCTTCGCGGCCATAGTATTCGCAGAAGTCGATGGTCTCGGCGATGTCAGCGTCTGCCTCCGCCCAGTTCTTGCTTACTTCGAAAACCAGCCAGGCAGCAAATTCGAATTTTCGTTCACGGAGCAAATCGGCGACGTGAAATAGCAGGCTGGCACGCTGCTCAACCGAGGTGCGGCTCCAATGCTCGAATGCACCGAGTGCGGCCTGCATGGCCGGTTCCACATGTTCCTTGCCTGCCTTCTGGTGTACGCCGACAACTTGCGACGGCTTCGCCGGATTTAGCGATTTGATCTTATCCTGCGTCTTGATGCGTTTGCCGCCGATTATGAGTTCGTACTCGCGTCCCAGTTGGCTGCGAACTTTATCAATGGCGGCTCGCATTTTGCGGGCATTGTCTTCCTTGTTGAAATCGGTTAACGGCTCGTTGGCGAATGGACGTTGATGAAGGCGAATTTGTGGTTGTGTAGGGGCTTCAACGGTTGCCATAAGTGCTCCTCGAAAGGTATATGGATGCTGCGCGGAGGGGCGCGGAACCAACTATTGTAGCATTCAAAAACCGACCATTGGTTGTCATTCCGAGGAGCGAAGCGACGAGGAATCTCGGTGTTTGCCGCCACGTTCAACTTGGATCCCTCGCGTTGCACGGGATGACGACAGGACCGAGTCTATCCGCAATCTATGTCTAGCGTTGCTCGACTGGACAGCCGAGGGCGACTGTCCCCGCGTGTGCTGAGCCCTACTGGATTTTGCGGTTGGTCAATGCTTTCAATTCTTCTACGATTTGTTCCAAGCGGCCGCGGCGCTGGGCGTGATTTTGCTGCGCGGGCAAGGTGCGGCGCTGCTGGGCATACTGCTCGTTGAGTCTTTGGATGTCGCTGATCTCTTCCTTCAGCAGGTGGACACGGCTTAGGATCGCTTCTCTTCCGTTTAGCAGCATGTTCTTAGCATACGCTAATCCGAGCAGATCCGCTCAGTTTGTTGTGATGGTTTTGAGCCGATATCCTGATTTGAAACACATCAGGTCACAAAAAATGACAAATTACGGCACTTTTACCGAGTCGTGGCTGTCTGCGGTTCGAAAGCTCATTTTTGCGGTGCGCTCCAGTTTGTCCCAGGCGAAGCGCTGGCCTTCGATGGCGCGTTTCACCGTTCGGAACAACACCAGCGAAAATAATTGACGATAGGCGAAACGTTGCAGCCATACCTGGCTGAGCAGCCAGGTGTCTTCGCGCGCTTCGGGCTGGCGTCGTTCAAGCGCAAACGCAATGGCGGAAGTGATGAAATCAATGATCAGAAAAGCCGCAAAGAAAACTATGAGCCGCTGGAAACTGGCCGGATCAGTAGAATCGGGATGAAAATATTTTTGAATGAAATACCAAATCGCTCCCACAGCGAACATCAAGTCGATGAACGGTGAAACCAGCGGCAGTAAAATTTGGAAAATTACGATATTGGGCAGAGCAACCCAACCCAGCGCTCCCTTGCGGGCGAACACGGCCCTATGTTTCCACACAGACTGCAAAATTCCGAACGACCAGCGGAAGCGCTGCCGCATCAGCCCATTGGCATTGATCGGCGCCTCCGTGTAAGCGAGCGCCAAATCTTCATATTCCACGCGGTAACCGTTGCGCAGCAGAGCCATAGTCAGATCTGCGTCTTCCGCCACGGTATCGGTGTGATATCCCCCGGCTTCGCGGACTGCGGAAGTTCTCCACGCTCCTATGGCTCCCGGCACCACGCTTACCGCGCCGAGCACATTCAGCGCCCTTCGTTCGAAATTCTGACTGGTTATGTATTCGAGAGCTTGCCAGCGAGTCCACAGGTTCACGCGATTGCCAACCTTCGCGTTTCCCGCGACGGCTGCGACTTTGGGATTGAGGAAATGCGGAACCAGCCGGGAAATCGCGTTGCGGGCGATCACTGTGTCCGCGTCGATGCCGACGAAAATTTCATGATCGCGTAAATGCTCAAGGCCGAAGTTAAGCGCCTCCGCTTTGCCCGAATTCGGTTTGGTCAAAATAACAACTTTTCCCGATGCTTCCTCTTTTATAAAAGCCCGGCGTGCGACTTCCAGAGTATTGTCAGTCGAACCATCATCAATCACGATCACGTGCAAGCCAGGATAATCCGACGCCAACACGGCCCGCACCGTGCGCTCAATAACTTTCTCTTCGTTGTAAGCGGGAATCAGCACCGCGACCTCGGGTTTGTAGGACTCCGCTTCGCCCGGCGTACCGTAATGTTGCTTACGGAAACGATCATAAATCGCGAAAGCTCCGACAAACAGCAACCGCCCTGTCATGAGGAGATCGCCAAGAAAGAATATCCAGACAATGGCATGGGTGCTGAAGTCCCACAGAGCGAAGCCCATCCAGTCCAATCGCGCAGCCCAAACCTCGTTAGTGGGGATCGCCGGCATTACATCCGCCCTCGTCTTGCCAATCAACTCATGCAACGGGACGATCGCATCCCCTTTTGCGCGCACGCCGTCGATAATCATTGGCAAAGCACGAACGGTTTCGCTGCGATTCCCGCCACCGTCATGCAAAAGGATGACGCTGCCGCAGAGCCGGTCCTTGGGGTCACAGGGCGGGATGTGGGAGAGCACCACTGCGGCTATTTTTTCCGCGTGCGGGTTGGGCTTCCAGTCGTTGGGATCGATTTTATTTCCTACGCTGATGTAGCCCATGTCCTGAACCACCTCCAGCGGGCGTACCTGGTCTGCGGTATCAGGCTCTTGGTCGATGGAGTATGGCGGGCGGAATAGGATTGTATGGATTCCCAAACGACTGGCAAACAGTTGCTCGGTGAGACTTAATTCGACTTTCATGTAGCTGCGCGATAGGTTGCTGATGTCGGGATGGGTAAAGGTGTGATTCCCGATCTCGTGCCCCTCGCGGTAGATGCGAGAAGTGACGCTGCCGAAGTCCTTGGCCTCAAGCCCGATCAGAAAAAACGTCGCAGTGGCATTTTCTCTTTTAAGCACGTCCAGGATTTTTGGTGTCCAAGTGGGATCAGGACCGTCATCGAAGGTAATGGCAACGGCGTGTGGATTGTAGCCGTAGCGAGCTACCCGATAGGGTTCGGGCAGATTATCCATGGTCTCATCGGTAATGATTCCGGACGGGTCGACCGTGATCTCCCGCTTGCCGTTAGCCGGACGATCTTCTATGCGCAGAATTTCGCCCTGACCTTCCATGTCCACATCCTGGCCGGGCAAAACATCTTTCAACCTATCCGGCGCAATGGGTTCACCGGGCACGTCCCAAACCCGCCACAGCGAGCGGTCCTCAGCTCCTAAACGCCAGAGTGCGAAAGTCTGAATCCCCAGTTGTTGCGCTGCCCGCATCTCGTTCAGCGCGGTAACTGCGTCGAGAAACCAGATGTCATGGCGGCGGTTAGCCTCGTCCATATAACTGAAGTGAGGATTGCTGCTGTCGCCGTCGAAATCAATGTCTTCATCGGAATCGCGCGCGACCAGCCACGCGTCCTGCACCGACACGTTGGTGTCGCGTACGTCAGGCGGCAGTTTGCCGTGTTTCGGTTTGCGCACCCAGTCATAACCGTAATTACCAATGGCGCAGATCAGTTTTTCGAGAGGCACCGCTTTGCGGGCGAATTTCAGATTGGCAACAAACCAATCCTGCGAAGCAACCGGACCAGAAGTGCCTTCAGGATAGTGCTCGTCGTAGTTCATGAGCACAACACCGTCTACGCGGCTGGCTACGGCGGGATAGTTGAAATCCTCATTATGAGGTGGCACGCTCACATACAGCTTCATGCCCTTGCCGTGGAGATCGTCTGAAAGTTCCTGCAGCAAAGCCATATACCCAGGCTGGGCTTTGGGATCTATTTCTTCGAAGTCAATCATCAGGCCGCGATATTTATCCGTCGCCAGAAACTCAGCCACTTGCTGGCGGAAGACAGCGCGCGCGCCTCCGTTATTTAGAAATGGCGTGATATCCACCCAATTCACGCCATCGGAATTGTTCACCATGGGGAACACTTCCATGCCCGTGTTTTCGGACTTCAGGAATGGCATGACTTTGTCATCAACCGGGCGCACGGTCGATCCCTGGGCAGAGTTCTGAATGACAGCAAAATATGTATTGGTCTGGTCATCGACTCCCTGCAAGTGGCCATCGGGAGTCAAGACGTGAAGCCAGTCGGGATAAAGCAAATCAACCTGGCGGGCATATTCGCGAAGAGACGAGAAGCTAGCAGCATCCCATGGCGCATAGAAAGCGGCGCGTACGCCTTCCTCGGAATCCAGACTTACCGGCGAAAGTTTCGACTTAGGCTTGTGGTTGCTGCGTAGCGCAGTTTGTTTACGACGCCGTTCCCGCGCTTTATCCCGTTCGTTTTCTTTGAGCGAGTGATAAGGTTTTTTCTGCGCCTGCCATATCAATGCTGGCAATTGCTCGCCCTGCAGAGCGTTATAAATGAAGAACGCGACCAGCAGCATGACGCTAATGCCGAGAATGTCAAACAAGCCGCGCAATCGCTTCCAGCGGGCTTGTCGAGGATCGTAGAAGACGGGTTGCGCCATGGAGGAGTTAGCTATTATCCATCCTAAGCTGTGAAGAAAGTAGGGTCAAACGCAGGAGCAGCCTTTAGCTGTTAGCTCTTAGCCTTTAGCTTGGACAATCACGCCGGCCTAACCGCCCGAAGCTAAAGGCTAAGAGCTAAAAGCTAATAGCTGTTATATTCCCTCCGTGCGCGAATTGCTGCGCAAACATCTCCGGCTTTTTCTCATCGCGACGCTCGCGGGCGTCGCGCTTCGTCTTCTCTTCATTTTCCGCTTTCCCGGAGTCTCGACCGACTCCTTCGTCTACGGCGACATTGCCAAGAACTGGCTGCAGCATGGGATTTACGGCCTGAGCGGCGTGAATGATATCTCTCCGACGTACATTCGCCTGCCCGGGTACCCTGCGTTTCTGGCAGCGGTTTTCGCCATCTTCGGCATGGAACATTACCGAGCGGTGCTGCTGTTGCAATTGTTGATGGACCTTGGCACCTGCTTTCTAACCGCTGATCTCGCGCGGCGAATAGTTTCTGCGCGGGCTGCGCGGATTGCTTTTCTGCTCACCGCGCTTTGTCCATTTCTCGCAAATTATGTCGCCAATGCGCTCACCGAAACATGGGAAGTATTCTTCACCGTGCTGGCTCTCGACCTCGCCGTCGTCGGACTTGACCACTTAGCTGATGCCTCGCTGACTCCATGGGTCGGATGCGGACTGGCCATTGGAGCGGCGGTTCTGTTGCGCCCGGATGGCGCAATGCTTCTGGTTGCTATCGGGGCATACCTGTTGGTGATTCTGCTACCGGGCATGAAAGAAAAAACAGGACCGTCTGCTTTACACATAGTTAAGGCGGGATTGATTCTAGCGTTAGTCTCGCTCGCGACTCTGATCCCTTGGACTCTGCGTAACCTGCGCACGTTCCACGAATTCCAACCGCTCGCGCCGCGTTACGCTAATGAGGAAAATGCCTTCGTCCCGCTAGGATTCAATCGCTGGATGAGAACCTGGATCGCGGATTACACCTCGGTCGAGGATATCTACTGGGCGGTGCCGGGAAATCCCGTCGACACGAGTAAGCTTCCTGAGCGCACCTTCGATTCGCCTTCGCAGCGCGAGCAGACCATGCAGTTGTTGAACGATTACAACGACGCGCTCCACGTGACTCCCGAGCTAGATGCCAGATTTGCTGCGCTCGCCGCCGAACGCGTCCATCATTCTTTATTGCGCTATTACGTTGTGCTGCCGTTGATGCGCATTGCTGACATGTGGCTGCGGCCGCGCACCGAAACCTTGCCCTCGGATACCCGATGGTGGGAATTTGATGACGATCCGAAATGGTTGGCGCTGTCTCTGGGCCTCGGGATCGTGAATCTGGCGTATGTGGTTGCGGCATTTGCCGGATTAGTGCGCGGACGATTCTCACCTCATATCGGATTGCTGCTCACTTTTGTGATTTTGCGCACCCTGTTTCTCGGCACGCTGGAGAATCCGGAACCGCGCTACACGCTTGAGTGTTATCCCATCCTGATTATTCTCGCGGCTGCATTGTTCCAACCGAAGAGCCGCGAGACTGCGTGAAGATTTATGCGATTGGCCAAGGAATGTTGATTCAGGCCAGCGGCGAATCGGTCATGCGGAAGCGCGTCCGCACGTGCTCGGAAAGTAATTCGATGGCGCCGCGATTGTTTATCGGGTCTGCTTGGGCCAGGTATCTCATCGCTTCAACCAATAGTCGCTGGCCGTCGACATAGCGCGGATCAGCAGTCCGTTCGCGCCGCCGGCGACCGATCTGGGGAGGACTGGGGATGGTGAAAACTTTGGCCATAAATGTTTGTGCGCGTTCCGACCGGAGTCTAATAGCCCTCTACCTTCCGTCTCTAAACCGAGGGCTTTTCCGCAGTATAGCGTCCCGCACGTTGTTTTTCAGCCTTTATTCTTCCACAGGGCATGCATCAGTTTGAGAACCGATATCGGCAAGCGATCCGCAACTTATCCCTGTGGCGATACGACCTTCGTTTTTGGTGTTGTTTTTAGCTTGAACACCGAATCTGGAATTCTTTGATCGAGTTTAATATTCGAGTACTTGGCCAGCCGGTAATCCCCTGATTCAGGCGCGAAGAACTGCTGCTGCTCAGACACTCCTAATGAGGGATCGATCCATAACCAGATGTGATCGAAAGTATTGCGGACCGTGCCTGATTTCGGCACAAGTTCAAGCTTAACGGTATCAGTGCCGTCTATCTTGTCGTGTCCCATATACTTCACATCAAAGGATTTAACCATGTCCTTGCCGCTGCCGCCAAAACCCAGCACCAGATAGCTTTCGATCGTGGCCCGATCCTTTCCCGTGTTGTATCTCTGGACTTCGTCGAGTTTCGGCGTATAGACCTCTACTTTGCTATCCGTGTACAGCACATACTTCGGGGGCGGCGGGTCGGTAATGTCGGCAGCCATCTGCAAATCATTTCCGACGCGCCGAAAGTAAATGGTCCCTTTCTGCACATCGTGCTCGTTCACAACTCTCTGATATTGATCCCAGATAAAGGACGCCTGGGCCGTGTGGAATTCCGCCGCAGTCTGGTCTAACCGGCTTAAAATGTGTTGTAGGTCTTCAGAGTTTTGATTCTGCGCAGGCTGTTGAGCCCACGCCATCCCCGGTGCGATAAGCATCGCAAAACCGCAGGTCATATTGCGGAGGCATCCCGATATTCGCCGAGGGGTGATTTTCATTGTGAGCTAAACACTATTGCCGCGCGACCCAAACTTTATACCTGAGAAGGCGGCCTGAGCCGTCGCGTACCGGTTCGATCTTTGCGATGCTGACTTCGCCGGAAATAGGTTCGATAATTTGCAGTAGTTGGTTGCGAACTGCTCCGTCGCCCTGGGCGGTGACAGCCGCAGCTTCAATCTGGTAGATCAGCCCGCCCTGGCCGTCCGGCACTACGGCGACTGCAGTACGATGCGGATTATGCTCAACCGGTTTGTCCTTGAAATTGATCAGCTTCGGGGAAAGAAAAACAAACAGCAGAATCAGCGTGACCATCACATCGTATTGGATGGTCCCGCGTTCATACGACCAGAAGATGTAATCGCGGATTGTGCGCCAGATCCCACTCATAGGGACGGTGGGAGCGGCCATAACCGTCGCATTTGTTTTAGTCCCGTCCAAGCTGTAATTCTACTCCCTGCCTCTGCAAGAGTAGCGCCGGCATCCCTTCGACTTCGCTCAGGGCAGGCTTGCCGGCTGTCGCGAGGGCATCCTGCCCTCGCAGGCTGGACGCGAGACGCGTCCACGACAGCCGCCGAGACGGCGGCGCTACATTTTCCTCGGCGTGAGCCGGTCGGTTCCCATGTACGGGCGCAGAGCCTCGGGGACCAGCACGCTACCGTCAGCCTGCTGATAGTTTTCTACGATCGCGACCCAGGTTCGTCCCACAGCCAAGCCACTGCCATTGAGCGTGTGCACGAATTCAGTCTTGTTTTTGCCCTCAGGACGATACCGGATATTCGCCCGCCGCGCCTGAAACGATTCAAAGTTCGAGCATGAAGAAATCTCGCGAAACAATTGCTGCCCCGGCAGCCAAACTTCGATGTCATAAGTTTTTGCCGCCGCGAATCCGATGTCGCCCGTCGAAAGCGTCACTACGCGATAATGCAGCCCGAGTTTCTGCAGCACTTCCTCTGCGTGATGCGTGAGCTTCTCCAGTTGGTCGTAGGAATCTTCCGGCTGGGTGAATTTCACCATTTCAACTTTCTGAAACTGATGCTGCCGGATAATGCCGCGCACATCTTTCCCATAAGATCCAGCCTCACTGCGGAAACACGGCGTATATGCGGTCAGCGAAACCGGCAGCCGCGCCGCATCGAGCACTTCATCGCGATAGAGATTGGTCACCGGAACTTCAGCGGTCGGAATCAGCCATAAATCTTTTTCTCCGTGGGGAACCTTGAAAGAATCGGCTGCAAACTTCGGTAATTGTCCGGTCCCGTACATGGAATCCGAGTTCACCATATACGGCGGCAACACTTCGGTATAACCATGCTCGCGCGTGTGCAGGTCGAGCATGAAGTTGGCTAGCGCCCGCTCCAGCCGCGCTCCCATGTCCCAGTAAACGGCAAAGCGCGCACCCGAAATTTTCGCCGCTCGTTCGAGGTCAAGCACGCCAAGCTGTTCGCCAATCTCCCAGTGCGGCTTGGGAGTAAAGTCGAACTGCGGCGGAGTTCCCCAGCGGCGGATTTCCACGTTATCCGCCGCGCTCTTGCCGACTGGCACGCTAGCATGCGGGACATTGGGAATCCCCACCAGAATCTGCCGCAATCGGGTTTCGTATTCCTCCGCAGCCTTGCCCAATTCTTCGACCTGCTCGCGCAAATTCTTGGTCTCCGCAATCAGCGTGGACGCATCCTGTCCACTCTTCTTTAATTTCGCGATCTCTTCCGAAGCACGATTGCGCTGCGCCTTCATGGTCTCTGCGCTGGTGATGGCCTGTCGCCGCTGCGCATCCACCTGGGCGAAGTTCTTCAAAACTTCAGACGGTTTCATGCCGCGCTGGCGCAGCTTTTCCTCGACCAGCGGGAAGTTGTCGCGAACAAAGTTCAGATCAAGCATGAGAATGAATACTGTAACGGAAAAGTGGCCGGGAATGCACGTTTGTAGCGCCGCCGTCCCGGCGGCCTGAAAAGCGGGCGAAGCCCGCTAGATAGCCGGCAGGCCTGCCCTGAGCGAAGTCGAAGAGATGCCGGCGCTACAAAGGTTGCGCGAACGCGTTACACTACAATCGCGATGACCGCATCCCCCGCCGCCAGACGCGCTCCTGATCTCGCCGTCAACCTCGCCGGCATTGAATTCAAGAATCCCGTAATCGCGGCCAGCGGCACCTTCGGCTATGGCATCGAGTTCGAAGACGTAGTCCATCTCGACAAAATCGGCGGCTTCGTCGTTAAAGGCTTGTCAAAAGAACCGATGGCAGGGAATCCGCCACCACGCCTTTACGAAACCGCGGCAGGTATGCTCAATGCGATCGGCCTGCAGAACATCGGCGCCCGCGCCTTCGTCGACGAAAAACTTCCCAAGCTGCGTGAGATAAAAGATATCGTCGTCATTGCCAACGTTTTTGGCTACACTCGCGAGGACTACGAGCGCACCATCGAAATCCTGAATGAAGGCGAGGGCATCGCCGCCTACGAATTGAATGTTTCCTGCCCTAACACCGAGTACGGCGGAATGCAGTTCGGCAGTGATCCCCGTTCGCTCGACGAAGTAGTTGCCACCGCGCGCCACTACACGAAACGCCCGCTGATCGTGAAGCTTTCCCCAAACGTGACCAGCATCGCGCAAATGGCATACGTCGCCCAGGAAGCCGGCGCCGACGCGGTCTCCCTAGTCAACACCTTCGTCGCGATGGCCATCGACCCCGAAACTCGCAAGCCGCGCATCGCCAACGTCACCGCCGGACTCTCCGGCCCAGCCATCAAGCCAATCGCGGTGCGTATGGTTTATGACGCGTCTAAGGCCGTAAAGATTCCAGTAATCGGCATGGGCGGCATCTCCACCGCCGCGGATATCGTTGAGTTCATGCTAGCCGGGGCCACCGCCGTCCAAATCGGAACCGCCAGCTACTGGGATCCCTGCGCCACCGAAAAGATCGTGGACGAATTACGAGATTGGTGTACCGAACACGGAATCGAGCGCATAGCCAGCCTCACCGGCGGTCTTGTCCTCGAATAGCTGCCTCGGCCATGGTTCTGACATTTCCCTTTCCCCTAACAAAACTGAGGATGCCCCTCGATAAGAGCGAAGGCTCTGTCAAGGACAAACTTCTCCCTCGGCGTTTTAAGCACCGTTGTGTTTGCCAGAGAGGTTGAGGACCAAGGCTCTGGAAATCTCACGCGTAAATCATTTCTCGGTGAAACGTCGTTCCACCAACCATCGATTCGGCCACGACTTCAGCCATGATTCTTCTATGCGAACATCCCGCCTCGTGCGGGATGCGAGAGCGCCCAATCAATTCCTACGGTCTAGCTTGCGCCGACCAGGGGCACCCGCGGGCTGCTCTCGATGCGAACGATCTCCGGATACCCGGTCTGGGTGCGCAGCATCCAGTAGAGTCGTACCGCCAACTTGCGCGCCGCTGCCACCTTGGCCACCGCTTTCGGTTTCTGATGACAGCGATGCAAATACTGTTTGCGAAATCCGGGATCTAAACGCACGGTCGTCTGCGCCGCTTCCACCAACAACATGCCCAGCATGCGATTGCCTTGCTTGGTAATCGCGCCCAGCTTCTGCCCTCCGCCCGAAGAATGCTCGCGCGGAATTAGCCCCAGATAGCTAGCCACTTGCTTGCCACGCGGAAAACGGCTCACGTCTCCCATCGTCAAAACGTAAGCCAGCGCGGTAATCGGTCCCACTCCGGGTTGCGATTGAAGAAGAAGCGCCATTTTGTCTCTCAGAGCTTCTGCTTTTACCGCCGCGTCCAGCGGCTCGATCTGCTGGTCCAGCATAGACAGCAGCCGCAACAAGTCGTCGCGTCGACGCGCGGCCCAGGGCCGCAGCGGAAGTTCGCGCAACAACTTCTGTCCCGCCTGACTCCACAGCTTGCGTTTGCGCTGCACTCCCTGGTTCAGACAAAGATGTTGCAGTTCGTTCTTCACCCGCGTCCGTATGATCACCAGTTTGTAGCGATGCAACAGCAGCTGCCGCAGATCGCGCACCTCGCTCGACGGCATCCAGATACGCGGAAACCGGCCCTCCACCAGCAGTTTCATGATGTGCGCCGCATCCCGCCTGTCGGTTTTCTGCTGCCGCACGTAGCTGGCCCGAATCTGCGCCGCATCGCCTACCCATAACTCGTGCCCGATCTCCGCCAGCAGATCCACCAGCCAGTGACAGTTGCCAGTCGCTTCCATTCCGATCAACGCCGGCGCCGGCACTTGCCGGTAAAAACGCTCGGCGTCACCCTCTGCATGGACCAGTTTGCGTTCGCCAGTTTCACCCGTCTCCGTGTCCAGCCAACAAACCTGCTGCCAGCTGGGATGAAAATCACATCCTATAATCATCATTGCGAAGGCTCCTTCCTTTCCGAGAAGCCTTTAGTCCTCAAACCAAGACTACCCGGTCTGACCGAGCCTTCGCTCTTATCCAATCAATCCTTGCGTTTTTGGCAAGGGTGGGAAGCGATGCCGGGCGCCGACCTCGCCGTTCCCACCTTTACAAACAAGAATGTAAAGGTGGCCCAGTCCGCCATTCAGCTTTCGTGGGCAACCGTGACGTCCCATGTGCATCAGAGAAGACTTTAAAACTCGGAGTTGCGAGGATGAAGTGAAAAGCTATCGATCGTTGATATTTGTGCCAGGTCTACTGCTGATGCTCGTGACTGTGGGTAGTGGGACGGACGTCCCGAAACTCAGTTTTAAATTTCACACCGTGAACGTGCCGGGAGCCGCGCAGACCTACCCTTCCGGAATCAACAACGCCGGTGTTATGGTTGGAACTTATGAGGATAACGCCAACGCTTTTCATGGCTATATTCTGAGAGGCAAGAAAATCACTACGCTCGATGTCCCGCACGGCTCAAATACTTCAGTTGACCATCTCACGCGCAAGGGCCCGATTCAGGTCGTCGGCAGCTATAAAAACTCCGCAGGGCGGTACGTCGGATTTCTGTATCGGAATGGTAAATATACGGACATCCTTGGCCCCAAGGGTGCAATCGCGTCGGGCGCCAACGGTATTTCCGACCGTGGCGAGATTGTCGGATACTACACCGACTCTAGCAACGTTACCCATGGATTTCTGCTTATACGAGGCCGTTACACGACTTTGGATGTCTACATGGCTCAAATTACGATTGCCTCCGGGGTGAACGACCGTGGCAAACTCGTTTATTGGTCGGTGAACGGACTAACCGGCGCAACCACGTCCTACCTCTACAACATTAAGACTCAGCAGTCGACACCTATCAATGTCCCCGGCGCGACAGATTCACTGGCCACCGACATCAACAACTTAGGAGACGTGGCCTATCAATGGCTGGATTCCGGCGGTGTATCTCACGGTGCGCTGCTCCATGGAGGGAAATACTACAAGTTCGACGACCCCAAAAGTGTTTCGGACTATGCGGAAGGAATCAATGATTTTAGTGCGATCGTCGGTGCCTATGAAACCGTTTCTGGCGGTCCGTTCTCAGGCTTCCGGGCAACCTACTAGCACTTTTGACTGGCAGCAGGACAGATTTGCTCGAGAAAAAATGCACTACGGTAAGGCGGCATGCGCTGCTACCGCCCGTTGCTATACCAGATCGAACCCGGCGACCTGAAGTTCAAACCTTCGCCCCAAACGGCCTGCGTCTGTCCCAGACTATCGATCCCGATGGAAAAATAATCGCCAAATGGAAAGCTGAAGCCCTTGGCGCGGATGTAGCGATAGCCTGGCACGTAGCTGGAAATTCTTGACTCCGCCGACCAAGTCGCGCCGCCGTTCGTGGAACTGCGGTAAAGCACATTCCACAGCGGAGTGTTGCGCGTGTCCATCCACGCAATACGCACATCGCCGGCATCTCCGGCGGCGAGCGCGGGGAAGGCATGCTCCACGCTTGAGGGCGCAGTCGAGACATTCAACTTCGGCGACCAGGTATCGCCAGCCGTGGTAGAAGAGGCAAAATAAATCCGCTGCGGACTTTTATCGGCCGCGCCGGAATTCCACAGCACATACAGGGTGCCGGCGGAATCGGAAGTCATGGTGATTTGCGCGCCCAGATAGCCCCACTCACAACGGTAAGCGCTGCAATCAGGAGGCGCGCCAGAGATGTCCATTAGCCGGGTCGACCAGCTCTCACCATCATCAGACGATTTGCTGATATATAGGCTTTCGCGGCCTTTAGCGCCATCGTGCCGCGTGTATCCCGCCCAAGCCACATACGCCGAGCCTTGGGGATCGACCGTCGCCCCTCCAGCCAAAGCCCGCACCAATTGCAATTTCGGGCTTACCCCAGTCGTGAGAAATGTGATTCCACGATCATGCGATGCGGCAACCAGCATCTTGCCATCGCGATTAAACCCAACGTAAACATCCTGCCCGCGAACCGCGAGCACAGGCTTGTCGGCATCCATAATGCCGCGGTCGGCTACCACGATCGACCAGCTCTGGCCGAAGTCGACCGACTTGGCCACTACCAGGTCGAACCTTTTATTTTGCAGCCAAGCAGCATACACCGTACGGTGATCGGCGGGATCGACCACGATCTGCGGATCGTACTGGCCGGTGCCGGGCGGCGTGATTTCGCGCGGCGGCTGCCAGGTGGCGCCATTATTGTTACTGATTTCGAGGATCATCGACGGCAGAGGGCAAGCCGCACATCCCGGAACCCGGCCATATTGCGGATAAAGCACGTAAAGGTGGGCAAAGCCATCGGTTGCGATGGCCGGCTCCCACTGATCGCCCACTGTGAAGCCGACCCGCGCCTGGGAGGTAAACCCTGCTTTCGCGGCATACGCCTGAGGGACGATCACCCATGCCAGCAAGATGGTCAGAGCGAGCCGGAAAGTCCAATTGGCGCGGCGGAAAATCAAGGTCACCAAACCTCAAGGCGGGCTTCGGAGCAAGGACCGCTTAAAGCAATCTATCGTGGCAAACCGGGGTCCGTCAACCGCGAAGGTTCCTGATATTGTTACTTTTAAGTACTTACAGGGCAGGCGGTTCAGCGCAAGGGTGCGGCTAAAAGGGTAAACTTGTCGTCTCGAATCGTTGTAAAGGTGAAACCCTCGCTTCGCGTAAAACAGACAAAACCCCCAAATGAAGGCTCAGGTTCACGGTACAGCCCAACGCGCTTTCCCGTAGAAGCATTCAGCACCAAGTATTGCGCCTTAAGTTCTTTACCTAATCCCTGATCCGTCAGAAACTCTATGTCAAGCAGCCCGCCGGAAACGTCGATTCGGCCGGAAATCAGCTCCGGGCTTGGCTTCTTGAAGGGCATGCGTCGAACGATGGTACCGTTCTCAGAAATCACCACCACTTCATTCGGGCGCAGAAGATAGAGGAAACCGTCTTCGCCAATCGCCGCTCCGCCCTCCGGCAACTTCTTGGTCACCGAAGCGAGATCGACATCCGCAAAACGACCAGCGACCACAGCCCTCAATTTTCCGGATGCTTCAAACATCGCGGTATATGTCTTGCCCTGATCTTGCTGGTCCGCGCCACGGCCAAAGTAGCCTGTCACTAACAGGGTGCCGCTTTCGAATGCGGCAAATGAATTCACATGGACGTGCTCGGGCAGATCCAGCTTGGTTTTCGAAGTGCTCCCCAGATCGGAGTCGAAACGAAAAACATAGACCGCGTGGTCGTTTCCATAGGTCAGAACGCGAAGGTCTCCGGAGGGAGCCACGTTGAACTGCCCGAAGACGTACTTCGTATCGCCGTCACTGGTTGGCAGTTTGTAAAGATGGAATTTGGAACCGTCATGCGCGATCTTCAATAGCCCGCTGTCTCTGAAATCGAGCGAAGTGTTGAAATAAAGATTGCCATCGGAGTCGCACTGACTGCTGCCCACGGCGGAGAACATCGGCACTTGCGAAGGCACAGCTGAAGACTCGCGCAAAATCGTAGAATCTTGAGCCGTGGCAGTAGCTGCTATCAGTGCAGTAGCAACCGCGAACTTTGTCGCGTGCGTCAGGAGCATGGTGAAATCACTCCGGTTGTACGCCAGCTTACAACGCTCGCCTAGGCCATGCCAACACGAAAGATCGAGAGCCGGCGTCTCGCACGTCCTCGCCTCCAAAGTGCTAAGCAAGCCTCGTTCGATTCTTTCCGCCAGCTGCCGCATCGAATAGAATGATTAAACTTCTAAGGAGTAATTTATGGCGAAAGCTACTTTTGCCGCTGGATGTTTCTGGGGAGTGGAAGCTACCTTCCGCCAGCTTCCCGGCGTGATTTCCACCCGCGTTGGCTACATTGGCGGGAACACCGCGAATCCGACTTACAAGCAGGTGTGCACAGACACAACCGGCCACGCAGAAGCCGTCGAAATTGATTACGACCCCAGCAAGCTTTCTTACGACAAGCTGCTCGAAGTTTTCTGGGAGAATCACGATCCCACGCAACTCAACCGGCAAGGACCCGACTGGGGCAAACAATATCGCTCTGCGATCTTCTTCCATTCTCCCGAACAGGAAGCCGCAGCCAAGGCTTCGAAGGAGCAACTGGAAAAATCGCATCGCTTCAGCAAGCCTGTGGTTACCCAAATCGTGCCGGCCGCAACCTTCTTCGAAGCCGAAGACTACCACCAGCAATATCTGGAAAAGAAAGGCCTCGCGAGCTGCCATATCAAAGCATAGCAAGAAATGCCCGCGTAGCCCCGGACGCCCACGTCCGGGGGGATCGCTGCATGGCCGCGAAACCTGCGGTGCTTTCGCACGGCTGGGCGGACGAGGGCGTCCGCCCCTACGTGGACCAGATGGACTGAGGCAGATCAATGGCGCTGCCCCATGAATCCCGGACGTATCCGCACAAACACATGGAATGACACTGGATCGTCGCCATAAATAGGATCAAGCACTGCGGGCTTTGAATAGAAAGTGACGTCGCCGCCCAATCCGATTTGCCAATGCTCATTGTGGACGAGGTCGCGCACCCCGCCGAAGGTGTATGCGCCGATGCGGTATGCAGGATGAGTCGCCGCCTGGGGAAACAATTCATCTTTATCCACCAGCTCAAGCCGCGTGTAAGCGTAATTCCGCGCCAGAAATTTCAGCGTCGATTCGAGCAAGTAACTGTTCTGCGTAGTGTTTTCCAGTTCCTTGTGCTTGCGTCCCCAGATCAGCGAAGTTGCCCAATTTCCATCTCGCAATTTCCCGCCTGACAGTGCACGGTTGTATTCGACCGAGGCCGTCTGCCGCAACTCGTTACTGGGGTCGAGCGCCTCGGGATGCCGCAAATATCCATAGCTGTACTGCGCAGTCCAGTTGCGAGTGGGCGCGTCAGTCACGCGGAATGACCACGAATCAAGCGGCGCTAACTGGATGCTCCAGCGTTCTTCATTCGGCTCATGTCCATTGAAAGCTGAGCCTTCAATCTTGAGGAAGCCCAGCTTGGACAATCGAGCTGAGACAAATCGAGCTTTGACATATCGAATATAAAACCGGTCGTCACCACGCCGAAACTGGTGTGCGTGGAATCCTGCAGATGATGGCCCAGACGGCGCTTCCGGATTTTCCGATGCGGACTGGCGATGCATGTAGGTTACCGGGCCAAGCGCAGGTTCAGCCGACGGGCCTCCGTAAAGCAGCCAGGTAATTTTCTCGTTGACCGGCAACGTGTACACCGCAGCCAGTTCCGCAAAAACGTTATGCGGATGCTGATGATCGACCAGCGGCTGACCATGATAAGTTTCGCCAGTCTGAAAAAGCTCAGGAAAGCCGGGATGCGGCGAGGTCAGCGACTCGGCGGAAAACATCTGCCGCAACAAAAGCGTGCCCAGAACCCAGACGATGCTGCTCCATCGTCATCGCATAATTCGTGGATTCCGCCTTGCCCTCGCCGCGCGGCCCACCCTGCTGGTTATAGGTAATGAAAATGGTGCCATGCAGCATTAACTCCCATTGGCCGCGCGAGAGCATCCACATTGGTTCAGCGACCGAAGCCGGCTGCCACGCCGTGCCCGAGGAAGCGTCGAACGAAGGCATCGATAACCCAGACTCAGACATATTCATGCCTGGCATGTTCATACTCTTGCATGTCTGTCTGCGTAGTTTGCCCGGACTGCGCTTGCGCAGACACGCTCATATCGTGATCCATATTCTGCCCCAGGCACGAAATAACTAAGAACGAGATAACCAGAATGGCGATCGCCAAAAATTGCAGTATTGCTGTTCGCAATGCATCACTCCCGCGCAAGAAAATTGGGGTGCGCCAACCCTGCCTTGGAGACGGGCGGTTAACGCAACGATTTCGATAAAGGATTGATCGGAGGTTCGCGCGAACGGGCGGAGCCTACACGCGTAGAGGAGAAGTAACCGGCGGATCGCTGCAGATAATCGCAAGATTCAGAGACCTTGCTAACTTTGTGGTCGAAAGCGAATCCGGCATCAAAACAAGCTGTGGCGAGCGTTGAAGCGGGGGCCGCGGCGTAGAACCTTGCTGCAAAATCGCGGGATAGTGCCCGCCCTGACAGCAACTATGGCTGGTCGGTCCAGGTTCTGGAACAGGCGTGGTGTGTTGATGGCATCCGGCCGGCCGCTGGTCAGGAGAGAATTCCGCAGCAAGACCCTGCGTCGCCAAGGGCGAGGCGATCACCGCAGCCAACAAAAGCAAAACCGACGCTTTGAAAAGGGACTGCATAAATTACGAACCGGTAATCTTTAGACGCAATTCTTCCGGAAGCCGTTCGCGGATCTCGGGCGGCAAACGATCATGCACATGTCGTGCACCAATTTTGGCGGCATCCACTACCGCCATGGGCGCGGGCGTGGCGACAGCCACAATCAGCCAGATCAAGGCCGACAACGCGAACCCAAGCAGCGCCGCAATTTCCAGCCACAAGGCGTGGCGTGGCCCAAAGTGGCGAATCACTCCGAAAGCCAGCAGAAACACCGCGGCGGAAACTGAAGCCAAAGCAATCAATGAAATATCGATGGTGCGATGCAGACGCTGCCGTCCACGGCAGTGTTCGCAGGCGGCCAGATGCTCCTCGTAGTCGCCAGCCATCTCGGGCGCCAGCCCGGAAATATCGTAGCGCCAGCCGGCCAGAATCTTGCCCACGACGGGATCAACACACTGGCTCATAGGGACCGCTTATCTTCACCTTGAATTAGAAGTCCTACCCGGTCAAGTCTTCATTGTTCAGATCGCATCAGAACCGGATTGGTTGCATGGGTTCGGCTTGCGCGGCCAGCATGACACGGTTACGTAACAGCGTCCGGCGGTCGCGTAAAGCTTTTTCCGCCTCTCTCCGAGCGCGCTCAGGATGGTTATTATGCTCCGAGAGGTGCGCCAGCACTATATAGGATGCATGGCCATCATACCCGGTGGCAAAGAATTCGGCGAGCTTCTCATTCGACAGATGTCCCGTCGGACTACCCACGCGCTGCTTCACCGACCACGGATAAGGCCCGTTGCGCAGCATTTCAAGGTCGTGGTTAGACTCGATGACCAGCACATCGCAAGCCCGCAAATTATCTTTTACATTGGCCAAAAGCCGGCCCAGATCAGTGGCGATTGCGATCTTGATACCTTCCGCCAGAAAGGTAAAACCTACCGGATCGACTGCATCGTGTGGAATGGTGAATGGCGTGACTGCAATATCGCCGATGCGAAAGCTATGACCGGAGAAGAAAAACTCCAACCGCTCGAGCTGCGGACGTTCCCCCGCGGCATCCTGCACCGACCTCGCCCAAGCCTGATGTGTGGCTCCAGTCATGAACACCGGAATTCTTAACTTTTTCGCCAGTACCAGCAACCCGGAAACGTGATCGGTGTGCTCGTGAGTAATCAAAATTGCGGAAAGCGAATGGGGGTCGTCTCCGGCAGCCTTCATGCGTTTGAAAGTCTCGCGGCAGGAGATTCCCGCATCCACGAGAATTCGCGTGGACGAACTTTGCACAATCGTGCTGTTCCCCCGGCTCCCACTAGCCAGCACCGACACCGACACACCCATGCGCGCAGCATACTCCCTCCCACTGTGGAAACAGAAGTAACTTTGCAGCTATCCCGGCACCTTTGGGTGTGGTTCAGCTTTTAGCTTTTAGCTTTAGCTCTTAGCTTTCAATACAAACGGGCAGGTGGTCGCTGCAGCGCTTCTAAGAATCGTATGCAAAATCTAATTGCGTTGCGGCCAGGAAGCAGACGGTACAAGCTAAGTGGCTCACAGCTAAGAGCTAATAGCCAAGAGCTGATTACCTCACAAAATCACCCGCTCATCCCCAACCCGCCGCGTCACGTGTTCGCGGTCCAGATATTCGAGCAGAGGAATTGCATATTTGCGGCTTACTCCGGTCAGGTCTTTGAAGCGGGCTACATCGAGTCTGGGCGATTTGACCTTTTCCGCCGTCATGCGCTGGCGAAGGTCGGTCAGCACTTTCTGATGAAAGACTAATTCGTCTGAAATCTTGATCAGGATTCTGTCACGCAGCAGCAGGGTCACGATTTTTTGCGCCCGCGCTTTATCTACTTTCAATCCTGCGAGCACGTCTTTTAACGCGGGAACTTTCAGCCCGGCAGTCGCGAATGCTGCCTCGATAATCTTCTTGGACTCGGCCTCCTCATCTTTCATCACTACGCCGCGCCCGGCCAGACGCACCAGTTCTCCGGCAACTTCAATTTTCCTGGTTTGTAGCGCTTCCGCGAAGACGTGGTCAAACACGGTAGGCGCAACTTCGGAAAAACGTCCGCGCAATTCTTCCTTGCTCATGCCTGCAACCAGGGCGTTCTGTTTATGGAAAGCATCGAGCGCAGACAATCATCTCTTTGCGCACCAGGTCAAGCGCAGTCTTGGAGATAAGAACGTCGCCGATGCGAACAATCCCAGCGCCGGCTGCCGCGGAAATAATTTGTTGCGCCAGCCAGCCAGTGCGCGCCACGGCTTCGGCGACACTAATTCCGCGGGCGCCGCTGGCAAGCACCCGAGCGTGCAGCCTTCCAGCCTGGAATTCTTTCCCCACCACTTCGAGAAAACGCACGTACTCGGCCGTATTCTTCACTCGCTTCGGCGGCGCATTTTCGACCACCACGCCGCCGCCGCTGGTAATCACAGGCGAAAACTGTCGAATGATGAAGCGATCTCCCGGCAACAGCAGCGTTGCGTCACTCAGCCGCAACTGGGCGAAAGCGCTTTCGCCTGGACCAACCTGCTTCTTGCCATACAACACCACGCTGGCAATGGTTTCGGAAGTGTAAGAGTGGAAATGCACGCGAGCTCGGTCTTTCAGCGGTTTGGCGGAAGGCAGCAATGACAGTTCAACATCCACGCGCGAGGTAGCTTGAAAAGTTGAAACCGGGGCCAGCATCATGCCGCGGCTCAGTTCTTCCGTAGTCGCGCCTGCCAGGTTCAGCGCAGTCCGCTGTCCGGCGACCGCTTGATCGGCAGACTTGCCATGCACTTGAATGCCGCGCACTCGCACCCGCTGCCCTTTGGGAAAGAGCTCCAATTCATCTTCTTTGCGGACGCTGCCCGAAACCAGCGTCCCAGTTACGACGGTGCCAAAGCCTTTCATGGTGAACACGCGATCGATGGGCAGGCGCGCGATTGCTTTTGAATCTCTGGTTGGAACCTCGCTCGCCACCCGCACCAGTTCGCGCTTCAAATCATCCATCCCCGCGCCAGTCAGCGAACTGACGGCCACAATGGGGTTGGGGGCGCCGAGAAAAGACTCGCGCGAGAAAATCTTCCACCTCGGCGCGGACCACGCCTAACGTCTCCGCATCAACCGCGTCAGACTTAGTCAACACGGCGATGCCGCGGCGTACCGAGAGCAAGCGGCAGATATCAAAGTGTTCGCGCGTCTGCGGCATGATTGATTCATCCGCCGCCACCACCAGCAGCACCAGATCGATGCCACCCACCCCAGCCAGCATGTTGCGCACAAAGCGTTCATGCCCAGGCACGTCAACAAAGCCCAGCCGCAAAATTTCGCCACTGGGCATAGGCAACTCAAGGTTGGCAAAGCCAATATCGATAGTGATGCCGCGCCGCTTCTCTTCTTCCAGGCGGTCGGCGTCAATGCCAGTGAGCGCCTTCACCAGCGCAGTCTTCCCGTGATCAATATGTCCAGCGGTGCCTACAATGACGGACTTCATTCCACCATGATGATACAGGGTGCGGAGTTGACCCATGCCGAGCGAGGTTATGTGGACTAGTTAAGGCTTTTCTGCGTCATCGATGGCGTGTCTGTCGGGCAGCATGCGTCGATGCAGGATTCGCGAAATCAAAATGCCACCGCGCTCCTGGCGGTAGAATATGACGTGCTCACCATGCTCATGACGTCGCAAGCCGGGGCGAACGTCGTCACAGGGTCGGCCTATTGCCGGATTATTCGCAAGGATCTGACAGCAAGCCTCAAGCTCGCCGAGGTACTGGGCGGCTTGGTCCCTGCCCCATTGATGTAAGGTGTAATCGCCGATGCTGAGCAAGTCAGCTTCAGCGCGGCGCGAAAATCGAAACTTACCCACGGCTATCGCGATACGGGAAGTTTCAGGGCCTTACGGACTCGGCCAAAGACGTTGCCCTTGGCGATACCGCTGGCGTCGCCCTTGTCAATAGCCGCCCGCAGCGCCTTTAGCTTCGCTTCGTATTCCCGCTCCTCGCGGTCCAAAGTCCGCAACCCGGCGCGCACCACTTCGCTGGCGTTTTCGTAGCGCCCGCTCTTGACCTTCGTGGCTACAAAGCGGTCAAGTTCCTTGGTCAAATTGACGTTCCGCGTAGGCATGGCGAAAGCCCTCTCGATGGAGCAATTGTATCTACAGTTGGCAAAGATTGCCAGTGTCTTATTCCCTGTGTGACGACAGCACCCTCAAATCGACGAAATCCTGCGCAAGCCCGAGACGCAGAAAAGGTCCCTAAATTACCGTGATAAAAAAAGATTATAAGTGTAACGGGGAAACTCCTTTCCTCTGCCCGTCGCAGATGCGACAATAGAGCTTCCCCATGACCACGGCCTCCACTCTTGCCATTACTCCAGATATCGTCCGCGAACACGGCCTCACGCCGGAAGAATACGAGAAGGTAAAAGCGCTTCTCGGCGGACGCGAACCTACTATCACCGAGTTGGGCATCTTCAGCGTGATGTGGAGCGAGCACTGCTCATACAAGTCCTCGCGCGTGCATTTGAAGCGGCTGCCGACCCGCAGCCGGCGCGTGCTGCAGGGTCCGGGCGAGAACGCTGGCATCATCGACATTGGCGATGGATGGGCTTGCGCCTTCAAGATTGAATCGCACAATCATCCTTCATTCATCGAGCCGTTTCAAGGCGCGGCGACGGGAGTCGGGGGAATTCTGCGCGACATCTTCACCATGGGAGCAAGGCCGGTCGCGGTGATGGATTCGCTGCGCTTCGGGCCGATTACAGCGCCCCACATGACGGGCGAGGACGCCCGTCCTCCACAGGCTAACGCGGGCGAGGGCGCCCGCGCCACACAGGCTGAGATTCACAAGAATCATTCTGTGCTCGAAGGCGTTGTCAGCGGTATTGCTTCTTACGGAAATTGTTTTGGTGTGCCCAATCTCGGCGGCGAAACCAAATTCGAAGCCTGTTATTCGGGCAACCCGCTGGTAAACGCTTTTGCCCTTGGCCTGGTGCGACGCGATCAGATTTTCTATGCCAAAGCCGCCGGGGAAGGCAACCCGGTAATTTATGTGGGATCGAAAACCGGGCGCGACGGCATTCACGGCGCAACCATGGCCAGCGAAGAATTCAGCGAAGCTTCAGAGGCGAAACGTCCGAATGTTCAAGTCGGCGATCCGTTCCTCGAAAAACTGCTGCTCGAAGCTTGCCTAGAAGCCATGCAGACGGGCGCGATCGTCGGCATCCAGGACATGGGCGCGGCGGGTCTGACCTGCTCAACCTGCGAGATGGGCGCGCGCGGCGGTGTTGGCACCGAGATCGAACTCGACCGCGTCCCGCAACGCGAAACCGGCATGAGCGCTTACGAGATCATGCTCAGCGAATCGCAGGAGCGCATGCTGCTGGTGGCGCAAAAAGGCCGCGAAGCCGAAGTCTTCCGCGTATTCGAGAAGTGGGGTCTGGATGCTGTCGAAATCGGCCGCGTTACCAACGACGGCAAAATGCGGGTGCTGCATCACGGAGAAGTTGTTTCCGAAATTCCGAACGAAGCGTTGACCGACGACGCGCCAGTCTACAACCGTCCCATGGAACGATGGGAGCCGCCGGTAGCGCGCGAGATGCCAGAGTCCATCATGCTAGCCGAAGCCGGGACTTCACCGGCAATCTCAAGCGCCTGCTGGCCAGCGCGAATATTTGCGGCAAGCGCTGGGTATGGCAACAATACGACCACATGGTGCAGACCAACACGGTAGAAGGTCCCGGCGCCGGAGATGCTGGCGTGATCCGCATTAAGAATTCAGACCAGCGCAGTGCCGAACGCGGCCTGGCCATGGCGCTCGATGGCAATGGGCGCTGGTGTTATCTCGATCCGCAGCTTGGAGCCATGCACGCCGTTGCCGAAGCCGCGCGCAACGTAGCCTGCTCGGGCGCGACGCCGGTGGGCGCAACCAACTGCCTGAACTTTGGCAATCCGGAGAAGCCGCAGATCATGTGGCAGTTCTCCAAAGTGATTGACGGAATCACCAAAGCCTGCGAGGAACTTGATGTACCAATTACCGGCGGCAACGTCAGCTTCTACAATGAAACCTTGGGGGAGGGAATTTATCCCACGCCGGTAATCGGAATCGTCGGCATTCACGCGGACGTTCACAAAGCCGTGTTCCCGCACTTTCGCGAGCCGGGACGCGCGGTTGTTTTGCTGCGTGCTTCGGAGCCGGGTGATCTCGTCGATGCGGAGTGTGAGTTTGGCTCGTCCGAGTATGCCAAGGAAATCTTAGGAGCGGTGTGGGGATTTCCACCCGCGCTCGAACTGGAACGAGAAGCCGCACTGCAGAAGGCCATCGTCGAAATGATTGAAGCGGGGCTGGTCGATTCCGCCCACGATTGCTCGGAGGGCGGAATTGCGGTCACGCTTGCCGAGTCAACTTTCGGGAAGGGAATTGGCGTGTCCGTGAATCTCACGGCACAGGGACTGCCGCCGGAGTTTGTTCTCTTCGGGGAAGATGCCAGCCGGATTGTGATCTCTTGCGACCGCGAGCAATCTCGCGCGAATCAAACAAGTAGCGGCTAAATATCGCCTCTCTGCCGATGAGATTGGCGAAACTGTTCCCGAACAAATAGAGATCAGGTTAGATGGCGGGGTCGTAGTCGCTGCCACGACGAGCGAATTACGCGATTCGTACGAAGGCGCGCTCGAAGCGGCATTGCGGACCGATACTGAAACAAGCAACGGCCATGTAGGGACGGGTCTTTGACCCGTCCGATGTTTGTCATTCCGAGCGAAGCGAGGAATCTGGGTTTGTGGTGGCGCCAGCAAAAACCGAGATCCCTCGCTTTGCTCGGGATGACGGCGCGTAGGGACCTTTGGCCGGCCGAGGGCGGCTGTCCCCACGTGTGATTGCGGTGTTCAAGCTGAGAGCTGAAGGCTGAGAGCTAAAATGCTAACTTCGGATAAATTTCGCGACGAATGCGGGGTGGTAGCGATTTATGCCCACCCGGAGGCGGAGACGCTTGCCTACCTGGGGTTGCACGCTTTGCAACACCGCGGTCAGGAGTCCGCAGGCATCGTCACCTCCGATGGCATGGCTCTGCATATGCACAAAGCCATGGGCCTGGTCGCCGACATTTTTCAGGAAGGCGTTCTGGCCAAGCTGCGGGGCACGCTGGCCATCGGCCACACGCGTTATTCGACGGCGGGCGATTCCGCGCTGCTGAACGCGCAGCCAATCATGGTGCAATCGAACAAGGGCATGATGGCGCTGGCGCACAACGGCAATCTGGTGAATGCGCAGGATATCCGCCAGCGGCTGGACAGCCAGGGTTCCATTTTTCAAACCAACAGCGACACCGAAGTGATCGTGCACCTGATCGCGCTGTCGAAAGAACAGACGCTGCCGGAAGCCATTGCCGACGCGCTGCGCCAGGTAGAAGGCGCGTTCTCGCTGGTCATGATCAGTCCCGACCGGATCTTTGCCGCCCGCGACCCGCGCGGCTTTCGTCCGCTGGCCATGGGCAGGATTCCGGCGCAGGGCGGCGAGAAGCAGGACACGATCGTGTTTGCCTCCGAAACCTGCGCCTTCGATTTGATCGGCGCCACCTTCGAACGCGACGTGAAACCCGGAGAACTCGTAATCGTCGGCCCAGAGGGAATTACATCGCGAACCTACACCCCGGCTCTAGCGCAATCGAGCTGCATCTTCGAGCATGTATATTTTTCGCGGCCGGACAGCCGCGTGTTCGGGCGAGCGGTGCAGGAAAGTCGCGAGGAACTGGGACGGCAATTGGCGCGGGAAGCACCAGCCGAAGCCGACGTCGTAGTTCCCGTGCCAGATTCCGGCGTGACCGCCGCTGTGGGCTATGCGGCGGAGAGCGGGATTCCTTTCCGCTTCGGGCTGATCCGCAATCACTACGTGGGACGCACGTTCATCGAACCGCGGCAGAGCGTGCGCGACTTTGGCGTGAAGCTGAAGATCAATCCGGTGCGCAGCCTGCTCGAAGGCAAAAGGGTGGTGTTGATCGATGACTCCATTGTGCGCGGCACGACCAGCCGCAAGATCGTACGCATGGTGCGCAGCGCCGGCGCCAAAGAAGTGCACATGCGCATTTCGTGTCCGCCGACTATTTCGCCATGCTTCTACGGCGTTGACACGCCGTCGAAGAAAGAACTAATCGCGGCCAACAAGTCGGTCGAAGAGATTCGCGAATTCATTGGCGCGGATTCGCTGGCTTATCTGTCTCTACCGGGCCTGAAGAAAGCTTGCGGAGACGGCGAGAAGACTACCTACTGCTCCGCCTGCTACACCGGCGCGTATCCCACGAATTGGGTCGATGTGGAGGAGATTCAACCTGTGAGCATAAGCAAACGGTAAGTCTCCGGACAATTCAATCTTTTCGAGTCGGCTTCTTCTCGTCTCAGTCCAGCTATAAGCCAGATAACAGCTGTTCGGATTAGAGGCCGGGCGTCCTCGCGCGCCTGGACGGGCGGGACGCTCCGCCTCCATCAATACAGGAAATTCCTCTGGTTTGCGTACGCGAAAAAAAGGCGTTAGCCGAAGCTAACGCCTTGGAGCGGCAAAAAAGCGAACTAGTACACGTTCACGCATTTGCCGGGGATGTTTCCATTCCGGCTCTTGCTCGTCAGTTGCAGCATTTCCTGCATGGCGTATTCTTTGGTCCCAATCTTGTTGGTGTAGAAGTGACCGTTGCGAGTCGGTGTGCACGGTGCCAAATAGCCAAGCGCAGCAGTCGCCAGACTCGCCGCAGAAGTTGCCGGCCCAGGCGGTGACCAGGTTAACTTCAGGATCGCTCGAGGTTTCGGAGAACTCGTGCCACATGATGGCCGTGGTCCCATCGGCGCCGGGATCATTGTTCGGGCTGCCCTTGTCGCCGAGAATGAAGCTGGTTTCGCAGCCGCTGGGGCACTGGTCAGGATCGCCAACCATCGAGTACTTGATGGTTTGGCCGCTGACGATCGAGGTCGAAGGGACCGTGATATCCGCAGAACTGGCTGCAGAATCCTGGATCAGTCACGTCCTTGTAGGTCAGCACGAAGTAAATGCCGTTGGTGTCGTCGGGAAGGTGCTTGCCCTTGATTGCCTTGGATACGATGGTCTGAATCGCGCTGTCGCCGCTGAGGGCCTTTCCCAGCGAATAATTGTCGTGGTAATCATTCTTGCGCCGGAGTGATTCACGGCGTTCGGAATGAACTTGCCAGTGCTGTCGCTGTAAGTGGTGTTGATTTTTTCCTGGGTGGTGCCGCCCAGATGCGAAAAGTAGTAGTCGATGATGCTCTTGTCTTTGGTGCTCCAGTTACCGTACCAGATGATGTACACGGTCGGAGCTTTCTCAAATACCGGGCCACCGTTGTAGTTAATGTCGCAGGGGTTGCCATTGCAGTTCGCTGGCGGATGATTGTTGCCATACGGCCGCAAGGCGTGCGTAGTGTTGTCCTGGGCGAAAGCGCAGCATGCAAAACACACTGCGATCACGATACTCAGCCATTGCTTTTTCATCTATGTTTCCTCAATTCAGAGATTTAACTTTGGGCCATCTTTTCCCGTAGAGTAGGGACGCGACATTGTCAGTGGAAGTCGGTTCCAAGTCAAGATGAAAATAATTGCACAGTTGGCGAAGTTGTCGCCTGCGCAATTGATCCATCAAGCCCGGAACCGCCCTCCAGTCGCCACTCTTCGCAATAGTGCATGCGAGCCCTCAACAGCGTTACAAAGTTCCGTGCAGGGCGGACACACCTGTCCGCCGCCTTTGATCTAGATTTTGGTCCGGTTTTGTTAATTGCCGAGATCAAGGTCAAAGAGGCGGACAAGGGTGTCCGCCCTACACAAGCGCAAAAAACCCCCGCTCCCTCAGGAGCGGGTTCAAGTCAAGCAAGATCAGATACGTTTACTTGGCCAATGCGTTGATCAGGCCGTTCGTGTTGGGACTGCCCCAACCGGTGGCCAAATCGTAGCCTTTAGTGGCTGGGAAGCCGTTAGCTACCGACGGTGATGTCGTGGAAGTCGGTTGCGTAGCCCTTTCCCAGACCCAGGGGATAAATGGTTGGGTTAATGAAGCCGGGCGGTTTATCGCCATGAGCCTTCGCTTGTTGATTGGCCAGAGCCAAATAGCCGGCCCACATCGGGCGCGGCAAAACTGGTCCCGCCGTATTCGTTAGCCGTGCAAGCCCTTTGGTCGGCGCACACGTAGAAGGTGAAATTAGAGTTAGCAGAAACGTCTGGGCCGTTGCGATATTTCGTGGAGCCCTTGTTAGCCTTGGTGATGACTCCTTTAAGTTTCTGCCAGCTTGGAATCGCGAAATCGTCGGGAGAAATGCCGCCGCCGCCATCTACCCAAACGGTTTCCGAAGCCCAGCCCTTGCCCGCGCCTTTCGTGACTAGGTCCGTGCCGCCGACACAGATGACGTACGGAGACTCCATCGGCCACCAGGTCTGCGTAGTATGCCATGCGCCACTGTCGCCAGCCGCTTCGAAGAAGCTCTGGCCCTGCGCAGCGAACTTCTTGAAGTAGGGATCATCTTGCTTCGGGTCTATCGGGCCGTTCCAATACCACGATGAGCTCAAATTCAAAGGCAGTGGCTTATGCGAAGACATGCTGCCCAGCAGCGCGGTATCGCTGGTGTTACTTACGTACAAGTACACCGCTGTCACGCCTGGCGCCATACCGAGCGCCTGGGTGATATCGATGGTCTGTTCGGTATCGTCACAGCCTTGCGAAGCGAGGCAACTCAACGGCGAGCCATCCGTGGAAATGCCTATGACCTTGGCGGTTCGCTTTTGCTTGGCGTTCTTGTAATAAGTGTTCACGTCGGCTATATCGAATCCAAGGAACTCGAGCAATCCGATGTTCTGGCCTTTGCCGGTGAGAGCTGTTCCTTCGTAATAAGCTGCACGCATGTCGCTGCCGCAAAAGGAACTCTGAGGACAGGACCCGGTCGTGGCAGGGGGCTTTACGCCCGGGGGCCGACGCGATACTAGAGGACGCGGGACGGAATAGTTGTCCAGGCCGGTGATGTGCCAGAGCTGGAAAGGTAGATCGATCGTGGGCTCGCGGTCCGGAGAATAAAAGTCGCGCTTAGCATAGGCATCGTGATAGAGACCCATGTTGACGTGGAAAGCGGTTTCAATGGCCGCCACCGAAGCCTTGAATTGCACGTCCAAGGCGTCGCGGGAACCGCCAGTCATTGTCAAGCCGTTGGCGCTCGCGAAACGCACCAGCGCATCATAGTCTTGCTGGCTGGGGCCGAACTTCTGGGTGAACTGTTCGACGGTGAGGTACTCGTGGTAAGAGGCGCTGGAAGGATCGTAGACATCTTGCAGAAAACGATCGAGCCCTGCCTGATCGCGCACGGCCAGAACAATGTCGATGCGCATAGATTGATTTGCGGGAAGCTTGCCGACGAAAGGTGCCTGCCCGTTGAGAATTACTGGTTGCACATGGTGCGTCAGCAGGCCCTGCGGCTGGGCAAGAGCTGCCGGAGTAGACATAACAAATACTACGAACAACGCTGCTGCAACATTGTCAGCAACGCGATTGAACTTTTCATGGACTTGTCTCCTTGATTGACTGGTGGAAAGGGTACGGGGCGCGGACCGTCATGGTGAAAGGTTTGCGCGATGAGAGAGAAATTCTTGGCAAATACTTTTCTCGGCGGTCCTGAATTGCTACTGTGGGGGAGCAATAAAAAGCGAAACCAATTCTGGACGCCTAAACTGCCGAAGTCAATGGCAACTTGTCACTAATTTTGCCATAGGAAAACTCTTGCAACTATTGCGCAAGCGCGCGACACGGTGTTTGGCCGTCTTCCGCGAGCGATGTTGGCACGGTTCATGACAGTCCGACTGCGGGTATCAAGGAGGGATGAAAAGCCCGCCCTTAACGGGCGGCCGCGGGAGAAGACGAGACACATCAAAACAAATGCGGAGATCCTCGGTTTCGTTCATGGACGATCGATCGAGTCCTAGAAGGTGAAACGTATGCCAAGCTGGGCGGCAAAAGGAATTCCTACCGTGGTCCCAGGACCGAAGAAATCTCCGAGAGCGCCGCCGGGAACGCGCAGCGGGTTCAGACTGGTCAGGGGCGAAGGTGTGGTGCAGGCGGGATTGGTGCAGTAAGACGTGATATTTCCGCTCTGCGCTTGCGCGGGCGGTACTGGCAGAAGAGAGATGTTCGTCACGTAATTCGCGCCAGGATTATTGCGGTTGAATAGATTGAAGAATTCCACGAAGGGAATCAGCGACCAGCGGTCGTGAAAGTTGAAAGGACGGCTTACGCGCAGGTCAGCCTGAATGTAAGGCGTTCCGCGGAATTCATCGAGACTAGTTCTGACTCCGTTGATTTCAATGCGATCGGTGTTGTCGGCGAGAGTGACAGTAAAAGGACGGGCACTCTCGGCTTGGGTAAGAGTGGTAAGTTCGAAGCCGCCGGGCACGTAGAAAGTTCCCGCGAGCACGAAGCGATGAGTAACGTCCTCACCGGAGGGACCGTAATCACCGGGCCGGAAGGGATTCAGCGGATCGCAGACGCCGTTGACGTAGTCAAAGAGTTCGCCTAAAACGCAGCCCCAGGTCTGGGCTCGCGAAAGCGTATAGTTTGCGACCAGATTGAAGCGGCGGGAGACGTTGCCTTGCAGGTGGAGCATGAGGGCGTTGTAGCTCGACCGGTTGTCGGATTTGAAGACGGCAATATTGGGTACGTCGGCTTGGTCGGCAGGATTGGCGGCGAATAGCGAAGTCCCGGCGGTGTAGGGATACGCGCGGTAGGCGTGATTTCCTTCTTCGTGGGTGTAATCCGCGCTCGCAGTCCAGCGGGCGTTGAAGGCATGCTGGACTCCGGCAGTGGCGTGGAGGGCGTAAGGCGTCTTGTAATGCGGATCGATGATTGCTCCTGACGCCCCGCCGGGGATGCAACCAGGATCGCCCGGATTGACGCACACCCCGGGAGGCGCGTTGACGGCCTGAAGCGCGGCAACCCAGCCGTTCTGCGCCAGATCGTTGTAATAGAGACCGAAGCCGGCGCGAATCACAGTGGTTCCAGATTTGCCGGGAGAATAAGCGATGCCGAGGCGCGGCCCGAAAGCTTTCCGATAGTCATGGGCTACGCCGCTAATCAGAGGGATGCCCAGAGCTTTTAGCGTGAGATATGCGGGATTCTCCGCCTGACTCCGGCCGGATGCAGTCAACAGGCCGAAGGTGGTGTCGTAGCGCAGGCCATAGTTCACCGTGAGATGAGAAGTCGCGCGCCATGAATCTTCCGCGTAAAGCCCAAGCCGCTGCACATTCTGGGAGAAGCCGCCGTTGCGCGCGGGGGTGTTGACGCAGACAACGTCGGCGGGCGGGTTGACGCAATTCAGATTGAAATAAAACTGCGATGGGTTGGCCGCGTAGAAGGCTGGATCGTTGGTATAGGTGATCAGAGTTTCGGGCGTGCCGGAGAGCGCGCCGCTCAGCACGGGCTCGTGAATGAAATTGATTCCGAATCGCGGCGCGTGGTCGCCCGAGCCCCGGCTCACATCGTAACGGAATTGATATTTTTCCTGGGTGCGGGTTACTGGGAAAGCGGTGATTGGGGTGATGAATTGGTTGTCGCCGAAGGTTTCGAAGCCGGAAATGGTTTGGGCCGTCGAAGTGAATGGGAACGCCAGCGCGAAGCCGAGATCGGAGTTGCGCGCCTCGGTCAAATGCAATCCGCTGGCGTCGAATACGAAGCTTCCCAGCCAGGTTGGGCTGAACGTGTATTGGTTGCTGATCACCATGTTCATGTAATTGTTATGCTGCTCGAGACCCGTTGATGGCAACGCGGCTTGCTGGACCAGGGCATTGCGAGTGATGTAGTTGTCGATAGCGGCGCGCAGGAACCACTGCGACTTTTGTGATTGCGACCAGTCGAATCGCATAGTACCCAGATAATCGCGGAATGGCACGGGAATATTGGGCGGGACTGGGATCGACTTTATGCCGTCGATCAGTCCTAGCGAAGCGAGAGACGCGAGCGCCTCGAACTGCGCTTGGCTGGCGGGACTGTAGGCGATGCTGGCGTTCTCGTGAACGTATTCGAGGGAAGAGAAAAACCACAGCTTATCTTTTTTGATTGGGCCGCCGATCGTCCCCACATAATTCTGCCGCGAGAATGGCTGTTTCGGATTTGGCGGGGGATTTTCGATTGGGAAGCGAGCGTTGAGGGCAGCCGCGCGCGCATAAAAAGCTCCTCCACCGTGCCATTGGTTGGTCCCTCGCTTGGTGGTGATCACGACTGAGCCGGCGGTTGTGCGTCCGGTATCAGCGTCTTCCTGCGCGGTGCGCACGGCGAATTCCTGAATGCCATCGGGCGAGAAGTTCTGCAGAAATCCGCCAATGTAATCGTCGGAGTTGTCGCCGCCATCGACCGAAAGCTCATTGTTTAGTCCGGAGCTGCCGCCCGTCGAAACCGCGGTGATGCGGGCTTTGGTGGGATCGGAGGGTTCAACCGGTTCGGTTCCGGGCGCGAGATAAGCAATGTTGGCGAAGCTTCGGGCGGCCAGCGGCAGGGTTTGCAGGTCCTGGGTCGAAACCGTGGCCTGATGAACGGCGCTGGCCAGATCGATCGGTTGGGTGGTAATGGACGACGGCTGGGCTTCGACGTTCACAGTTTCCTGCACCGCGGCCGGGTGCAGAGTGACGGTTATGTCGCGGACCGAACTGACGACAACGCTTACGTCCGCTTGGGCCTCGGCAAAGCCCTTGGCGTCCACGATCACGCGGTAAGTGCCCGGCAACAACTCGCTGAGGCGGAATTCTCCGTGGTCGTCAGTTTTTGTCTCGCGTTTCAGCGATGATCCCGCCGCTTGCACCACGATGGTCGCGGCAGGAACTCGTCCGCCCTCGGGGTCCTGCACATCGCCACGGAGCGCGCCGGTTGGATTCTGGGCATAGCCGGTGACGCAGAGCAATACCGCGAACAGGGACACGAGAGCTTTATTGAACCGGCCTGATTGCATTCTGGTGGTTGCCCCTCAAATCTTGCACGAGAGAAATTGGCGAAGCTTGGCCGCTCGCTGCTGAGTTGTCCCAACCGTGGTGGGTCGTCGCCTGGGAGCGCGGTCGAGTGAGAGGAGACTAGCGCGCGGAAGGGACTACTACCAGACCTCGTAGGGTTGGACACAGGGCAGCGTTTACGCGCGCGAGGGCGCCCGCGCCACACGGTCACGATTTTTGTGCGGAGATCACGCGGGGGATGCCTTGAAGATCATTGGTGATTTGAACCTCATTCCATCCGCCGAGCAAAAGTTTGACGCGATCCGCGATGGTACCGCTGATCTCGATGACCAGCCAGCCGCCAGGCTTCAGCGCGGCGTGCGCTTGCGGAATCAGCCGCTCGATTACTTCGAGTCCTGTCGTTCCCGCGAAGACTGCATTGCGCGGTTCAAACTTGCGGACTTCAAGCTGCACCTGATCTTCTTCCGATTCGCCGACATAGGGAGGGTTCGACACCACAAAATCAAATGCGTCGCGATCGAGACCTTGCAACAGATCAGTTCGGTGAAAATGAATGTGTCTTTCGAGTTGATGGCGGGCGGCATTAGTTCGAGCTATTTCAAGCGCTGCAGCGGAGATATCAGCTGGCATAGATCTCTGCATGGGGTAACTCCTTGGCGAGAGCCAGCGCGATGCAGCCTGATCCCGTGCCTACGTCGACGATTCGGGTCAGGTAGCCGGGCGAGGACGCCCGGCCTCCATTGCTCAACTTCAGCACAGTTTCGATTACGTGTTCGGTTTCGGGGCGGGGAATCAGGACGGCGGGGGTGACGATGAAGTCCATAGCCCCAGAATTCCTGGTGTCCAGTGATGTATTGCGCGGGAATTCCGCTGGCGCGCTCGCTGAGCGCTTCTTCATAGCGCGATTGTTCTTCCGCAGTGAGTTCGCGTTCAGGATGAGCGAAGAGATAGGCGCGGTCGCAGCCCAGAGTGAACATCATCAGCAACTCAGCGTTCATGTTCGGCGAACCAACTCCAGCCGCAGTGAGGCGGTTGATGGCTGACGTGAGTGCGTCCTTCAGAGGCACGGGAACATTTGAACACAGAAAAGTCCAGCGAGTTTGCCGCCGCTGACGAGGCGTGTCCGGGCCATATCGTGTGCGCGGATCAAAGTACCGCTGTCTCGTGAATCGTTCTGCCCTCGGCGAAACGAGACAGGCCAAGCAGCGACGCGTCGATGAGGTCGGTCTTCCCGGTGAGTATCAGATCGGACAGAATCTTTCCCGTGGCAGGAGCATGCATCACCCCATGGCCGCTGAAGCCGTTGGCCAAGTAGAATCCCGGGAGCGGCGGGCGCTTCGCCGAGAATTGGATGGTGATCGGGCGTCATTTCGTAGAGGCCGGCCCAGGCGCGTCTTGGGATTGACTGCCAGATTTTCAAACACTGGCACCCGGTCTGCTGCGCGGACGAGGATCTTCTCGATGAATGCCGGATCGAAATCCATTTTGTATCCGGGAGTCTCTTCGGGATCATTCCAGGCAAGCAGGAACCCCAGTGCTTCCGGACGAAAATGAAAACCGTTCGACATGTCAATAATCATGGGAGCGCTGTGGGGAAATTGATCGAACGGTTCGGTTGGAACGAGCATGCGGCGCAGCGGTTCCACTGGCAGGTCGACGCCGGCCATTGCGGCGACGGACTTCGCCCACGCACCGGCAGCATTGACCACTTTGCGCGTGGAGACTGGCCCTCGGCTGGTCTGCACGCTAAAAACTCCTTGAGCATCGCGATCAATGCCGGTGACCTGCGTGTTCTTCCACAGTCGCGCTCCATGATCGGCCGCCCAGGCCATGAATCCGATCATCACACTGTAGGGATCGACGAAGCCGTCGCTCGAGCAAAAGCTGCCGCCCACGATGTCATCGCCGCGAAGTTGGGGAAACATGTCGCGGATCTCGTCGGCCGAGATGAGCCGTACATCCTTGAGTCCCATCGCGACTTGCTTCTCATAGTTCGTGCGCAGATAGGCGAGATGTTTTTCGTTTGTAGCACAGAACAGGTAACCCTGAGGCCGGTAGTCAGCGGGATATCCGAGTCTGTCGTCGAAGCTGGCATAAAAAGGAATGGAATAAAGCGACATCTGAATATTGACCGCAGTCGAGAATTGCGCTCGCACGCCACCCATACTTTTGCCGGTGGAACCCTTGCCTTGAGCCGTTTCTCTCTCAATCACCAAAACGTCCTTACATCCCGCGGCGGTCAAATGATAGGCGATGCTTGAGCCAACAATTCCTCCGCCGATGATGACGACTTCCGCTGTCTGCATAGGGCTGCATTGTATTTCATACAGATCGAGCGTGGTTTACCTTGAACCCTTTCTGCCAGACCCTTAAACTTAATCTAGATGCATACGCATAGCCACGGCTCGGGTGAGGGAACGTCCAAGGTTCTGCGTATTTCGCTGGGCGTCACGCTGGCCTACATTGTGTTGCTTGTGGTTGCCGGCCTCCGCGCCCATTCTCTGGCGCTGCTCTCCGAGGCTGGACACAATCTCTCGGATTTTGTGGCGCTTCTGCTTTCGCTGGTCGCCGTGTATCTAGAATCGCGTCCACCCAGCGCCACCAAGACCTATGGCTGGCATCGCGCCGGAGTGCTGGCGGCGCTGGTGAATGCGGGATCATTGGTAGTGGTTTCATTCCTGATCTTCTACGAGGCTTTTCGGCGCTTGCAGAATCCGGGCCAAGTGCAGGCCCACGTCATGATCTGGGTAGCCGCTGCAGGCGTGGTGATGAATGGCGTGATTGCCTTTTTGCTCTATCGCTCGGGCCGGGACGTAAACATCCGTAGCGCATTGCTGCATGAGATTGGCGACACCGTTTCAACCGCGGCGGTTATCGTTGGCGGCTGGGTGATTCTCGCCACGGGACAATATTGGATTGATTCGGCGCTCTCATTTGGCATTGGCGCACTGATTCTGTGGTCAGGATTCGGCATTTGCCGCGAAACCCTGAACATCCTGCTCGAGGGCACGCCCCGCGGCATCCGGTTGGATCGTGTCGAGGCCGCTATGCGCTCGGTCGAGGGCGTGAACGACGTGCACGATTTGCATGTGTGGAACATCGGATCGGAGACGCGGGCGCTGTCGTGCCATATTTCGATCGAAGACATTCCGCCGTCAGTGAGCGAGCGGATTCTGCGCGATGTAAAAGAACGGCTGCATGCGGAATTTCGCATCGATCACACCACCATTCAATTCGAACACGTAATCTGCGAAGTGGCCCATGGTTGCGTGATTCCAGTAAGCGAAGAGCATGGGCACAGCCATTAGCCCGACCATTGCCTCTGGTAGGATGAACGCGTGCTTACGCTAGAGGTCAGGCTATACTGGCATGCGGCGACCGACTCAAGCTGGAGACTTGGCGGGAACCATACCCTCGAACTGGCAGGCCTCGATCCTTAGAATGCGGACAGCAAACAGTAGGACAGTTTTGTTTGGCAAGGAGTTCGTCATTGCTGAGCGGTGGTTGCGCGTCATATATCTGACCGTTGGCGCGCTATCGATTGGAGCCGTTTTCTGGTGGCTTCAGTTTTCCTTACCCAGCATTTGCTGCGGAGACTTTGACGGGTATTACCACATCAAATGGAGCCAGCTTTTGTGGCAGGGACTGCGCAGCCGACATTTCCCTCCTGCATTTACCTGGTTGCCGCTCACAACCCTTAACCCTTCGCAATACGCCGATCAGCATTTTTTCTTCCACCTTCTGCTAATCCCATTCACTTGGTTCAGCGACCTTCGACTGGGGGCAAAAGTAGCGACTGCGCTATTCAGTGCGGCTGCCGTTTTCTCTCTCTACTGGCTCATTCTGCGCTACCGTATTCGTTATCCGCTGCTGTGGCTCTTGGCTTTGATCGCATGCTCCTCGTTTTTCTATTCGCGTTTGACCATGACCAAAGCGCAGGGTGTCTCGATCCTGTTCATCGTCGCCGGAATCTATTTACTGTTCGAGCGAAAATACGTCTGGCTTGGGCCGACTGCGTTTCTCTATGTTTGGACCTACAACCTGTTCGTGATGTTAGGAGTTCTGGTATTGATTTGGGCCGTGGTGGTGTGGTGGAGCGAGCGGCGGATCGAATGGCGTCCGCTCTTGTGGACAGGCCTGGGCATGGTGGCGGGCTTCATCGTCAATCCTTATTTCCCGCACAATGTAAGTTTGTTTCTCGAACATCTCATCGCCAAGTCAGGTTCGGCTTCCATGCCTGCGGGCGTTGGCTTTGAATGGTATCCCTTGCCCACCTGGGAGTTCCTGAACACTGCTGTCGTCGCATGCCTGTCGATGTGCGTTGGTTACGTTGCGTTCGGATATGTGCTCTCTCGCATCCAGCGCGATAAAATCCGCGCGCAACGTCCATTGCTGTTCCTGATTTTTTCAAGTTTTCTCCTGCTCATTACCCTTCGCTCGATTCGCTTCATAGAGTATTGGCCACCGTTTGCTGTGCTTTTTGCAGCTTTTACCCTCCAAGCTGCCTGGGACAGCAAGCCCAACCGACTACCTGCTGAGACTGAAAACCTCCAACCTATTCCGCTAGAACTAGAACCGGCTGAGGAACCAAAACCTGAGGCTGCCGGAGCGCTCAGGCGAGCCTTGTTTATCAGTCTGATGGTGATCCTGCTGGGTGCCGATTCGTTTTACAACCTGCATGCCGCCCGAATGAGGATCACAGACGTGACAAGGGCTCCCAACTACTACCAAGCGGGAACACAATGGCTGTTGGCCAACGTTCCTCCTGGTAGCTTGATCTTCGACGTGAACTGGGGAGACTTCCCGAAGCTGTTTTTCTATGACACAACCCACAGTTATGTTGGGGGCCTGGATGCAATTTACCTGCGGGATAAACATCCTGAGTTTGCCCGGTTAGACGATCGGCTGTCGAACGGGCAAGAGCAGGATCCGGCCGCCGCAATCCGATCTATTTTCGCGACGGTTAACCCGGGAGCATTGACTTACCTCTTTGTGGGCAATAGTCCGGCTCCTCCCAGGCCGGAGTGGTTCCGCTACATGATGAGGCTCGGGAAGGTTAAGCAAGTGTATGCGGACAAAGAGTGCGCCATCCTTCAGGTTCTGGACAATCCGGTTCCCGACGAATCGGAGAGCGAAGCGCCCTCGACCGCGGTTTCTCCGGTTCATCCACAAGAACCCGCTTCTCCAGAACAAAGAGGAAAGTGGGATACGCCAGAGCAAAGAAAGCTCGCTGCCGCTCAAGTGCACCGCAGATTTGGCGATGATATCTACGGTACCGTTGAAGATGTTGGGGGAGTGGCTACCCTGGTCATACACAACAAGAACGCAACTGCAGACTGGGCCAAGAACTTGTTTGACAAGGATCTGGCATCCCCAGCCGGAGAGGCGTTATGGCAGTTCGGATTCGGTAAATACGCGGTGACCAATGGAACACACGGCTGGATTGCGAAGGTTGAAGGCAACGAGCAGTATCGCGATCTCTTCAAAGACAATCCTGAACCAAAAAAGTAGGGGTGTCACAGCAGCCTTGGTTGGGCCAAGTTGTCGTCAATTCTTGTTCTGACTCTCATAAATTCTCCGCACTCGTTCGATGGTATCAGCCTCTTCGGGTGGCTTGTCCGTTCGTATACGCACAATTCTCGGGAAGCGCAACGCGTAGCCGCTATTGTGCCGATCGGAGCGCATCATGTTATTAAATGCGACTTCCAATACGATTTTCGGCTCGACCACCAGGCGGAAGCCCTGGTCTTCAATCGTGTGCTTCAGAAACCATTGGGTCATTTTGGCAATCTCAAGGTCGGTGAGACCGGAATAAGCTTTACCGATATTCAGCAGCCGATCGCCGTCGCGCACCGCAAACGTGTAATCGCTTAGAACGCCGATACGCTTGCCGTGACCGTATTCGACTGCGGTCACAACCACATCCAGCGTCGCCAATTCGCGCTTCAGTTTGAGCCAGGATTTTCCTCGGCGTCCCGGGCTGTAGGCCGACACGGGATCTTTAATCATCAATCCTTCATTGCCGCGAGCCTGAGCAGTTTCGAATAGTTGGTCGAGTTCCTGCGGAGAGGATGCGCGGAACACCGGTGCGCGGAAAACTTTGGTCTCAACTGGGGTGCCTGCGGCCGGCTCAGTCGATTCCAACGCCAGCTGAGCTTGCGTTCCGTTAAAGCTTTTTTGCACCGGAATTCGCGGAGCTGCCAGCAACTCATCGAGGACCTTTGCCCGCTCGGAAAGCGGACGGTCAATGAGCAATTCGCCGCCCGCGTACAACACGTCGAAAACCAGATAGGCTACCGGCACACGCCGCAGCATTTCCTCGCTCACTTTCTTGCGGCCCAAACGCTGCTGCAGCGCGCTAAACGGCAGCGCGCGTCCAGCCCCGCCGGACTCACCAGTCAGGTAGCTCCACGCCACAATTTCGCCGTCGAGAATCACGTCCTGATGAAAGCCGGAAAGCGCCTCAGGAAGTTCGGGAAAAGATTCCGTGATGTCGTCTCGGGTACGCGAAAAGATACGCACCTCACCTCCGGAGCAATGCGCCTGCGCGCGGATTCCGTCGTACTTGTCTTCGACCAGCGCGTTGTCAAAATAGCTGAGCGCTTCGTCCGCGGATTGAGCAGGGCTGGCGAGCATGAAGCCGAGAGGGTGGAACAATCGCATCTTGACCTGGCTAAGCGCCGCCGCGCCCTGTCGGCTGTCGGCCGTGAGCTGCAGCGTCTCGCCTATGTCCCCGAGCAGCATGTTGGCCCGTTGCACATCTTTCAAATTGCCGCCATAGGCTTTAGCGATGGCTTCTTCAACCAGGCTTTCTTTGAGTCCAATGCGCAGATCTCCCGTGATGATCTTCACGATATATTTGGCCTCGAGCGCGGTCAGTTGAGATAAAAGTTCGCGAACGAAAATCGTTTTGGCAGTCGGTCCGCGGGCTGCGGCTATCTTGCGGAATTCAGCCTCAACGGCAGTGAGTCTAAGGCCGTCAGCAGTCGGGGTCTGATAGTCGTTTCCGTCCGAACTGCCACCTGGACGCACGAGGACAGCGGTCCCCACACCACCTTGGGGTAGAACTTTGGCGGCTACGGCGCCGAGGTCTCCATGTTGGCGGTAGGCTGCAGTCAGTTCCTCGCTGCTTTTGCCAGAAAGTTCCTCGATTACCTGCCACAGCAGTCTTCCACCCACTTGAAGCGTCGTCTCCTCCCACATGGGAAACGGCCTGCCGGAAAGGAAAATCGCTGCCACGGAGGCTTCCTGCAACGGGCGCGACTTAAGGTAGTCGGCCACGATTGCTATTTTTTCCAGCTTCTTTGTCGTACCCGCGATGCGCTCGCAGGCTTCGGCGAATTTTCGCATGTCAATCTTATTGTGCTCTAACTTACTGTCGCGCTGCCGTTTAACGTTGCGGTTAAACCATCTTAAATCCGCCACACCTGTGGTACTCTTACCTCTGGTGCTTCGTCACCAGAAAGATCATCCAATCAACATGCGCTTTTTGCGAACATTGTGGCGATTCTTCGTAGCAATCCAGTTGCTGCCCGCGCTTGAGGGTGGAGAGGAAACCCTCGTCGGCGGCCAAGCCGTGCTCGAAGGGGTTATGATGCGTTCGCCGCATGCCTGGGCAATTGCCTGCCGCAAGCCTTCCGGGGAAGTGTCGACTCATAGCGAGCCGCTGGAGCGCCTTTCGGAAAAGCACAAGTGGATGGGCTGGCCGGTGGTACGTGGCGTAATGACGCTGGGCCACGCCATGACGCTGGGATTTCGCGCGCTGAAATTTTCCGCGAACGTTGCCTTGGATGAGTTGCGACCTGCGCCAGATCCGGGCGAGCCTGACAAGAAGAAGCTGGAAATCAGCGGTTGGATTGCCGCCGTCAACATCGTCTTCTCAGTCGGCTTCTTTATCTTCATGTATAAGTTTTTGCCGTTACTGGCGACCACGGAATTGAAGCGTGTCAATCCCGTTTTCGGTCAACAAGTAGTTTTCAACCTGGTGGACGGTCTCATTCGCCTGGTCTTATTTCTACTGTTTATTTGGGGCACCTCGCTGTGGAAAGACATTCGGCGGGTCTATGAGTATCACGGCGCGGAGCACAAAACAGTTTTCGCATTCGAAAACGGCGATCCGCTGGACACGCGTTCGGTGCAGAAATATACGACCTATCACCCGCGCTGCGGAACCAGCTTCTTGATGACCGTAATGATCATATCGATCTTCGTATACATGCTGGTGCCGGTCACCACCTTCTGGGCGCGTTTCGCGGTTCGGATTGCGCTGCTGCCCGTGATCACCGGGCTGTCGTACGAGATCATTCGTTTCGCCGCCAAGCATCGCGGATCGCTATTCGCCCTAATGACCGCGCCGGGCCTGTGGATGCAGCGAATCACTACCAAGCCTCCCTCAGACGAACAGGCAGAGTGCGCCATCGTGGCGCTGGACCATGCCATGTCGCTCGAAAAAGAGCGCGGCGGCGAGTTAGTAATCGCCTAGCGAGCGGTCGTCGGTCGTTCGTCGTTGGTCGTTCGCTGACAATCCGCTAAACAGACAGTGGACGATCCATTCTGGTCATTCATCACATACAACCTTCCAGAAGAAGCATTTAGAAAGTTCATCTGGAGGTCTGTATGGCGTCATCATCGTTTCGGGATCTGCGGGTGTGGCAGGAGGCAATGAAGCTTACGGCTGAGATCTACAAAAGCACGGTTGGCTTTCCACGCCACGAGCTTTATGGTTTAAGTTCGCAAATGCGCCGAGCGGCAGTCTCAGTACCAAGTAATATTGCGGAAGGCAAAGGACACCGCTCAGACAAGGAATTCTCGCATTTCCTGTTTCACGCGCGAGGGTCGCTATTGGAATTGCAGACTCAGCTTTTGATTGCGGAAGAATTACAATATTTATCTCGGGAAGATGCACAGCGACTGTCAGCCAAGTGCGAAGGATGTTGGTCGCGCCTTAAGCGGGTTGATAAACTCTCTCAACGGGAAAGTCGCCTGATCCCGAGCGGCCAACGACGAACGACCAACGACCAACGACTAAATATATGTTTGAACGGCTTGACCAAATCGAAGCACGCTACGAGGAACTGACGCAGACTCTCGCCTCGCCGGAAATCATGAATGATTCGGCGAGATACCAGAAGACTGCCAAAGCGCATAGCGAAATCAGTCTTATCGTCGAGCGGTACCGGGAATACAAAGATTTGAAGCGAGGGATCGCCGAGAGCCGCGCCATGCTCGCCGACGAAAAAGATCCTGATATGCGGGCCTACGCGCAAGAGGAGTTGGACAAACTCGAAGCGCGAGTAGGTGGCGTGGAAGACGAGCTTAAAGTACTGCTCCTGCCCAAAGATCCAAATGATGAAAAGGATGTAATCCTCGAAATCCGCGCCGGGACCGGCGGCGACGAGGCTACTTTATTCGCCGCGGAAATGTTTCGCATGTATACGCGATACGCCGAGACTCAAGGTTGGAAAGTGGAAGTGCTCTCGACTTCCGAGTCCTCCGCTGGCGGATTGAAAGAAGTCATCGCGCTGATTGAAGGCCAGCGAGTTTTTTCCCGCTTGAAATATGAGAGCGGTGTGCACCGGGTGCAGCGCGTCCCGGCAACTGAGCAGCAGGGCCGGATTCACACTTCGGCGGTAACCGTTGCCGTTCTGCCGGAGGCGGAGGATGTGGATGTCAAAATCGAGGCTAAAGACCTTCGCATTGATACCTTCTGTTCTTCGGGGCCGGGCGGTCAATCGGTGAACACGACTTACTCGGCGGTCCGAATTACGCACATCCCAACTAACACCGTAGTGAGTTGCCAGGACGAAAAATCGCAAATCAAGAATCGCGAAAAAGGTATGCGGGTGCTGCGCTCGCGGCTTTATGAAATGGAAATGCAGAAGCAGCAGGACGCGCTGGCCAAGGAACGCAAGGCAATGGTCGGATCGGGAGATCGCAGCGAGAAGATCCGGACTTACAATTTCCCCCAGAACCGCGTGACAGACCACCGCATTGGGTTAACCATTCATCAGCTGCAGGAAGTGATGGACGGAAAGTTACAGCCTCTCATCGACGCGCTGACTACCCATTATCAAGCGGAGAAGATGAAGCAGGAAACTGCCAGCGTGGTCTGAAACAACCGATGTCCATGTAGCCCCGGACGCCCTCGTCCGGGGTAGCCGAACCCTGCACCGAAACTGAAATTCCGTCGCTGCTACAGATCACACCGAGCTTTACGCGCCCACCTGGACGAGGGCGTCCGGGTCTACGTGAACACCGAGTCCCTCCACAGCAAAAAAGCCTCTTGCTTGCGCAAGAAGCTTTTTCTGGGGGAGGGCCGTCCGGGCGCGAGCCCGACCGTCCGAAAAACTACTTAGGTTGTGCCTGCTGATCCGCTGCAGGCGCGGCGTTCGAACTCAGCTGTTCCAAATCATTCTTCATGAGACTTATTTCCACGCGGCCACCGCTGGCTCGCTTGGTTTTTGGCTGCTCCTCGGTACTAGCGTTGGGAACTGGCGCATTGCCCATGCCCACCACATAAATCCGGTACACCGGAATGTCGTGGTTGAGGACCAGATATCTCACCACCGAGTCCGCCATCTTCTGCGAGGTAGCGATCGCAGCCTGGCCGTGTCCGGAGGAGAAGCCCTGCACTTCAATAATATAACCGCGCTGGCTCTTCAGCGGTGTCGCCATATCATCAAGCGCAGTCTTGGCGTTCTGGCTTAGGACGCTCTGGCCAGGACGGAAGCGGATTTCAGTCTGAGTGCTGGGTTTGTATTGATCGATATTGCCCACTACCTGCTCAACCGTGGAGAGACGGGTATTGGCCTGGGTCGCAGTCTGCTGGGCCGCCTGAGCTTTGTTGCCGGCGTCGATGGCGTGCTGGTCAGCTTCGTTAGCCTTGGCCGAAGCGAGCTGAATGCCTTGCTGGGCGCGGGAATCCACGTCCTTGATCATCTTGCTGTTGCTGGCCGTCAGTTCGTCGAGCTCATTCAGGCGATCACGAATAGGCTGGGTCTGGCGCTGCACATACTTTTTGCGGGCGAAGGGATTCACTCTGCCCCAGAAACCTTCGTGGCTCTCAGCCTGCAAAGGCTGTTTGCCGGTGGCGCCCACGCCTTGCGAAGACGACGAAGACGACATAGAAGACGAGCTCTGATCAGTGGTGGCCGGAGCAGGCGCGCTCTGAGTCGCTGGCGCAGTCTGCGTCGATGGGGTGGCCGATTGATCCTGGGTAGTCGCGCCGCTTTGTTGAGCAAAAGCTGGCAAAGCGAGCATGACTGAGACGGTTAGCGCGAGAAGTACACGGTTCTTCATTTTCAACGTCCTCCAATAGAGGGAGCATCAGGGCTCCGCTCGTGCACGCCTACTGGCGTGTTGTATCTTCAAATGGTCACAACTTGAAATGTCGGCAGCCATTCACTTCGGTGCCGCAGTCTATAGAACAGGTCTATTGCCAAACTCCGTACCCCCGAAGTCCTTAGTTTACAACAACCTTGTAGTCCAACAACCGCGCATGCGGAGAAGAATACTCCGCCTGCAGAGTAATTTTGGCAATGCCACTTCGCGAACTGCGTGACCGAGATTCAAGCGGCACATCAGCTTGGATGCGTAAAATGAATGGTACGGTTTGCTTTAAGAGGTTGCTGACAAATGGGCCGTTGCGTTTGTTGAAAGGGCGCGGCTTTCCAGACGCGCCGCCATTCACTCTAGCGATTACGGCGAGGCTGGGAAGCCGTGCCCCTTCAAAATTAGACGCCTCAAGGGTTTGTCCGCAGCCTATTCATGCAGTATGCCCCGGCAAGAGGCCCCGAGGACGATCACTTCTTCCCGCAGTACCTCTCGTATTGCTCATAAATAAAATTGTCGGTCATGCCGGCGATGTAGTCACAGACGATCCTCGGAAGCGGTTCCACCGTGGCTTTCTCCTTGTAGCTAGGCGGCAAATTTTCGGGATTCTCCATCCAAAACTTAAACAACTCTCTGATCACTCGCTCCGCATCATTTTTCTCAGGACTAAGCGTCTCGCTGAAATAAAGATTCTTGTAGAGAAAATCCTTGGTCTCGCGCCGTTCCTGCTCAATTGGCGCACTCAGCGTGACCAGACGGTGGTTGCAGGAACGCACATCTTCGAGAGTGCGGATGCCTGCCTGCCGGATTTTTTCTTTCGTATTCTCAATCAGATCTCCAACCCAACGGTTAAGCATGCGCTTGAGCGCCTCGTTGAATTTCAGCTTATTGAATCGCATTTGGATAAATAGATTCGACTTCAGCATAAAGGCGCCCGAAAACGGGCAGCCCGTCCCGGATTTGATCGAGCGTCAATAAATGAGATTCGTATCCATCGTCGAGATCGGCCGTGCTGTAAGCGATTTCATCGGCGACATCGATAAGTTGTGCTTCAAGCGGCGGACGAAGCATCAAGCAAGTATTCGGATAGCTCTGGATGCTGGTCAGCCTGATAATCATGCGAGTGCTTGATAATGCCCTCGCGAACTTCGAAAGTCAGGTTAAGCCCGCGAAAGGCTGCATAACGCAACTCAAAGTCTTCCACGATGCGCAGAGCATGCAGATTGTGGTCGAAAAAATACCCATGCTCACGCATGGCAAGGTCAAGCGCTTTTTCTCCGGCATGGCCGAACGGGGGATGGCCCACGTCATGCACCAGCGCCAGAGCCTCGACCAGATCCACATTCAAACCAAGCTGAGCCGCAATGGTTCTCGCGATCTGTGCAACTTCAATGGTGTGGGTCAGCCGATTACGAAAATGGTCAGAATGGCGGCGGGTGAAAACCTGGGTTTTTGCTTCCAGCCGGCGAAAGGCTCTGGCGTGAATGACGCGGTCGCGGTCACGCTGAAAGTCGTCGCGATAAGGATGCGGAGGCTCGGGATAACGGCGTCCGCGGGATTGCTCCACCCGCACCGCGTAGTCGGCGAGCATGGAGAAAGTCTAACAGAAAAGCACTTGTCATCCTGAGGCGGTGGAATCGCTCGCTCGCGAGCAATTCCCAACGAAGGATCTATGCACTTTCGCGCGGGACGGCATCAGAGTGTCGAGTTACTACTTATTCCCCGGCTCTTCCTTAGCCAGCTTAACCTTCGCCGACTCCAGCTTCTGCGTCAGTTGGGTCACGTTGTCAGTGTCCACTTCCGCAGCCACCGTCTTGTTCCACTCGTCGAGTGCCCGTTCCCAGTGCGCAGCGGCCAATTTCAGACGCCCGGTCTTTTGATACAGATCGCCGAGGTGGTCCTGAACAGTAGGATCCATGCCCATATGCTGCGAAGCTTTCATCAGATTATCTTCAGCCAGTTCGTACTTGCCCATCTTGAAATAGGCCCAGCCCAGAGAATCAAGATAAGCGCCATTAGCTGGCTCGAGTTCGACCGCCTTCTTGATCATGATCAGAGCTTCGTCCAGTTTGGCGCCGCGATCCGCAAGCATGTATCCGAGATAGTTAAGCACGGCGGCATTTTGAGGATCCGTAGCCAGCACCTTGCGAAAAACTTCTTCCGCCTGATCGTATTTCTTCTGCCGCTCGTAGGTCGATCCGCGCAAAAACTCGACATATTCCTTGTCTTCATCTTTGGTAGAAAGTTGCGCTGCCTTGTCCAGTGCTGCTTCCGCCTCTGGCCAGCGCTTGAGGCGGCTGTTCATCTGCGCCAGATTGATGTACACCTCGCGATCCTGAGGGGTCCCGTTCAGCAGAGATTTCACCTGGTTCAGGCCAGCGTCCGGTTGACCCATGTCAGCAAGCTGAGCCGCATAAACCATCTTCAGGCCGCGATCGTTGGGCAGTTTCTGGGTTGCTTCCTTGGCAACGTCGGCGGCTTTTTGCCACTGCTTGGCTTCCTGATAAGTATCGATAATCTGCTGGTAGCCGCGCTCGGCATTGTCATCGCCCAAAGACAGCATCTTGCGGAACGTTTCTAACGCCAGCTGCTGATTATTGTTGTCGCGATAGACCGTGCCCAGGCGCTCCAAAAACACAGCCCGGTTATTTTTCTCGCTCTGGCTGTAGCTGTTATCCGGCTTGTCGGTTTTCTTTACCAGGTCTTGCAGAATTTCCGCGGCTTCGTCGTAACGGCCTTGCGCCTGATAGACCGCGGCAATGTTGTAGGGAACTTCCATGGAATCCTGCACCATGGATTCGGCCTTCTTCAAATTGTCCAATGCCAGATCAAACTTGCCGTTCCTGCGATAGATCTCAGCCATGCGCAGATAGGTCTGCGCATCTTCAGGATTCGATTCCGCAATAATCTTGTACTGCTCGAGAGCGGCGTCGGTCTGACCGTCGTTCAACAAATTCTGCGCGAGACCCCGGATGGCATCGAGGTTGTCGCGATCCAGTTCAATCGCTTTTCTGTAGGCAGTAATTGCTTGCTTGTATTCCTTGCGCTGCTCGTAGGTGTAGCCCAGCGCTGAATAAAGCTTGGCAGAACGGGCGGCGTCCGGAACGGCGCTCAAGGCTTCCGCAGCACGGGCGCTATCGCCTTCTTCGTTGTATAGGTAAGCCAGCGTGGTCACGGCTTCTTCGGAGTCAGGCTGCAACTTCACCGCGGTCTTGAATTCGCTCTCCGCCTTGCGCAGATCGTTGTTCAAGCGGTAAAGCCGGCCTAGAAGTAAATGATCGTCCACATTGTCGGGCTCGATCTTTATGATTTCCTGGTACTGCTCGATGGCGAGTTTCAGCACACTGTCAGAACCGCTGCCGCTCTGCACGTCTCCGAGCGAGCGCAGGTAAATGCGGCCCAGCAGTTTGTGGGCTTCCAAATTGTCGGGGTCTTTTTTGAGAATGTCCTGAGCTTCGAGCACGGCATCGCGGATGCGTCCGGTCTTGGCATAAAGTTCTGCCAGACCCGAGGTCAGGTATTCGGATGTCGGATCTGCATCAATGGCAAGCCGGTACTCCTCGATGGCTTTGGTCGCGAGATCGCTGCGGTTGTACACCGCAAACTGATCTTCGTACATATGCGCCACGGAGTAGTGGTAATAGGCGCTTGCCCGGTCCGTCTTTCGCGGAGCAGAGGCGCTGGCCGGTTTTGAAGTCGAAGCCGCGGGGTGGATGACGCGGGAGTTTGCTGTGCGACGAGAATAGCCGCCGAGAAGAGTGCAAAAACAAAAATAGACCAGCGTATGCTTTTCATCGAATACCTTTGGAGTTCCAAACCCATAGCGGTTGGATGCCAAACCGCCAAAGCTGGGTGCTCGTTTTATTGTAAACCTTCGTCAATGAGGATAGGGAAAATGTCCCCGCGAGAACCACGCGGAAAACATCCGGAGGTACAGGGACGGATGGCCTTAGGACGCTTGATCTTTTCGTTGATTCGGTAATTGATGCTGTGTCCGCCGATCTAGCGGTTTCCAGCGAGCAACGTGGCATCCGTCTGGATAAACTCGCGATCGATAGTGAATCGGAACCTGGCTGCCGTCCTTGGCGACGAGGCTATAGTCTCCCTCCAATTCGCCTTGCGTGACATATTCGCGAAAGGTTTCCGGCACCAGCGATCGCAGTTCCGGGGCGGTGATGTCGTCAATGGTCATTGCCAGCAGTTCTTCCCGGCTGTAGCCCAGCAACCGGCAAACCGCGTCGCTCACTTCGACGTAGCGTCGATTGGCATCGACGAACACGACATAGTCGCCGTCGATTTCAGGATGCCAGTGACTGATGCGCTCGGTTGTCCGATGAGCATCCAACTCTTTTTGCAAAACCCGCAAGTTCCGTAAAGCATCCCGAATCGCGGACATCTCTTCACTATTACCCGATCGCGTCAGCAGGACGTTGATGGCATCCTCCGCACGCTTAACTCGCTCGGGCAGCTTTTGATAGTCCACTTCGAGCAGCGCGGAGTGATAAAGGTCAACCCATCCCGCCTGACGGTCATCTGATTTCAAGGCTTCATCTCCCATGCCACACATAGATGACGATACTCGTGACTTTGGACCACAAATTAAATACATGCCACGGATGAAATAGCTGGATCAAGTACAGGATCAGTTTGCCCCTTTTTGACGGCCGTCATTCCGAAGCCTCGCGCCTTCACCAGCGGGGCGAGGAATCTGGCACGAACACTTTCAAACTGAACCACTACTAAACCGAATGCAGGCTGTCGGGACGCTAATGTCGGAAGTGCCTCACACCCGTGAAAATCATTGCCAGCCCCAACCGATCGGCAGTCTCGATTACCTCCTGGTCGCGCACGGATCCACCCGGCTGGATAATTGCAGTCGCGCCAGCCTTGGCTATCTCTTCGACCCCATCGGGGAACGGAAAAAACGCATCGGAGGCCGCAACCGTGCCCTTCAATGGCAACACTGCTTTCATAGCTCCGATCTTGCAGGAATCCACGCGGCTCATCTGCCCGGCGCCCACGCCGACGGTCTGTCCGTCACGCGCGTAAACGATTGCATTCGACTTCACGTGCTTGCAAACTTTCCATGCGAACAATAACGCACGTTTTTCATCTTCCGTTGGCGGACGCTTGCTGACTACTTTCAGATCACTCCCCGCAAGCGGGCGCACATCCGCATCCTGCAGCAGCACCCCACCGGAGACATTTTTGACCACCCATTTCTGGGGTGAATCTGCGATCTCCATCAGCCGCAGATTTTTCTTCGAAGCGAATTTAGCTCTGGCGCCTTCGTCAAATGCCGGAGCTGCAATTACCTCAAGAAAAAGCTTGGCCATTTCTTCGGCAGCGGCTGCATCCACCGGACGATTGACCCCGATCACTCCTCCAAACGCCGAAACCGGATCGCACTCAAGCGCCTTCCTGTAGGCCTCGACCAAAGTCGTGCCAGTCGCGGCGCCGGCAGGATTAGTGTGTTTAATAATTGCGCATGCGGGCCCGTCGAACTCCTGAGCCAACTCCCAAGCCGCTTGCAGATCGACAATATTGTTATAGGAAAGCTCTTTGCCCTGGAGCTGCCGCCCATTGGCCACGCCTCGCCCAGAGCCGTCGGAATACAGGGCGGCTTTCTGGTGCGGATTCTCTCCATAGCGAAGATCCATCGCCTTGGTGAAAGACAATCGCAGGTTCCGCGGAAAACCCGCTGGTTCATGAAATTCGAAACGGCCGTTGCTGCTCACCCGCTCCAGCGTGGAAGCGATCGCGGCATCGTACGCTGCCGTAGTCGCAAACGCTTTTTGTGCTAAACGCCATCTCGTCTCTAATGACAATTCTCCGCCTGACTGGCTCAACTCTTCCGCAATTTCGTTGTAATCAGATGGCGAAGTGACGATGGCGACATCCTGAAAATTCTTGGCGGCAGAGCGAATCATCGAAGGCCCGCCGATGTCGATATTCTCAATCAGTTCGTCGAAATGAACATTGGGCTTGGCTGCGGTCTTCTCAAATGCATAGAGGTTCACGACCACCATATCGATGGGCAGGATTCCATGCTCGGCTACCGCCGTACGGTGCGCGGGATTCTCGCGGCGATGCAGAATCCCTCCGTGCACTTTGGGATGCAAAGTTTTTACCCGGCCATCCAGCATTTCAGGAAATCCAGTGAGCTCCGAAATATCTTTGACGTTGATGCCGGATTGCCGCAGCAGTTGTGCCGTGCCCCCAGTCGAGATGAGCTCCACGCGCAGATCGGACAGCTTGCGCGCAAATTCGACGAGCCCGGTTTTGTCCGTGACACTTAGAATTGCGCGCTGGATTCTTGACATTACGGACCTCAAGTGTGGGCGATGGTGTATATAAAATCTTATCAGTTTGTAAGATAAAGAAGTCACAGACTACTGAATTCTCTGCTTTAAAGATTGAGGCCAGGGCGAAAGGCCATGCTCAAAGAGTTTGCCATTTCGGTCATTCGCACGTTATGCGAGCACGGACACAAAGCGTACCTCGTTGGTGGATGCGTCCGCGATTTGCTGCTGGGCCGTGAGGCCGCCGATTACGATGTCACCACCGATGCCCTCCCCGAGGAGGTGATGCGGATTTTTCCTGAGACTTATGCAGTCGGCGCGCAGTTCGGTGTGGTGCTGATTCCTGCGCCGGAAAAAGACGTTGCAAGCAACGTTTCTACAGAATGTACAGACGTAACTTGTTACGTCTCGACTAAGGCGAACGTGGTGGAGGTTGCCACGTTTCGCTGCGACGTCGGATACAGCGACGGCCGTCATCCTGATGAAGTTCGTTTCAGCAAAGATCCTCGTGAAGATGTGGAGCGCCGCGATTTCACGATCAACGGACTGCTACTGGATCCACTCACGAACGAGGTTCTGGATTATGTCGGCGGACGCAAAGATCTCGATGCGGGAATCATTCGAACTATTGGCGATGCAGAGAGGCGCTTCGCCGAGGACAAGCTGCGGATGTTACGTGGTGTCCGATTTGCGGCGCGTTTCGGCTACGCAATTGAGCCAAAAACATTCCAGGCCATTCGAAAGTTGGCACCGCAGATTCATCAGGTTTCCCGCGAGCGCGTGCGCGATGAGCTTAGCAGGATGCTGATTGAGGGCCATGCACGTCAGGCTTTTCTTCTGCTCGACGAAACCGGATTGTTACACGAAGTCTTGCCCGAGATCGAAGCCATGAAGGCAGTCGAGCAGCCGCCTCAATTCCATCCTGAAGGCGATGTGTTTGTACACACACTGCTATTGCTGGACAAACTGCCGCATCCGTCTCCGGTCACGTTGGCGTGGGGTGCGCTGCTGCACGATGTGGGCAAGCCGCCAACGTTTCGGATTGCGCCGGACCGCATCCGGTTTGATGGCCACGTCGATGTCGGCGTCAAGATGGCGGAAGAAATCTGTGAGCGTCTACGCTTCTCGAACGACGACACTCGCCAAATTTTAGCGCTGGTCGACAACCACATGCGCTTCGCGCACGTTCAGCAGATGAAGGAATCTACGTTTAAGAGATTCGTGCGCATGCCGCGCTTCGACGAACACCTGGAGCTGCATCGTATGGATTGTCTGTCCAGCCATGGCGATCTGACTTCATACAATTTCACACGCGAGAAAATGAATGCCATGCCAGCAGCGGCAATGAGGCCGACACCATTGATCACTGGAGATGACTTGATTTCATCCGGCTTCGCCCCGGGTCCACGATTCAAGGAAATTCTTTCAGCGGTGGAAGACGGACAACTGGAAGGAAGACTGCGCAACAAGGAGGAAGCGTTAGCATTTGTACGGGACCAGTTTCCTAACGGCGATTAGCGACCGGTTAAGCCTGCAGATTTCCACCCGCCGTCGAATCCCCAACCGCAGAGAGCTTACAGGTTCCCGTCTTTCAATTTAAACTCTATGCCTGACGCAGGCTAGCCCAATGGTGCGTTTATCTTGGGGAGTATTACGAGCGGCAGGGTGACGCACGTCCATAGCCCACTCTTCCAGACAACTTCGATTCATTCTTAGGTTAGGGAAGTGTAAATTTGGACGTTCTGGGCACTTTTGCAGTTGACATTCATTCCTGATCGGACAAGAATTCACACACGGATGTTAGGGCTGTCTGCCGCTTTCCCCAACTTCTGCGCATGGCCCTCGGAATCAGCAGTCAGGCTCTTCCATATTTCGGTGTTGTTGTGTCATTGGATCGAACCCTTCGGAGGCAAGAACCGTGAAACGCATTCTAGTCGGAATCTCTTTAGTCCTAATAGTTGTCGCGACCGCGAATTTGAACCCGGGGCGGGCGCAGGAAGCGAGCGCGCCTCCGAAACAGCCGCCGGGCAACGGAGCCCCGCCGCCAGTGAATCCGTTAAAGGTGGCGTTGCTGAAGTGGTACGTGGCGAACCAGGCGACCCACTTCAAGGTCGGCCAACTGCCCTTGGGCGTGGCCTTTGATGGCGAGAATGTCTGGGTGAGCAACGCGTCCGATAACACCGTTACCAAGTTGAAAGCCGCGGATGGCACGAACCGGGGTACGTTTGCGGTAGGTAGCCAGCCCATGGGCGTGGCCTTCGACGGAGCCAATATTTGGGTAGCCAACAGCAGTAGCAACACAGTCACAAAGCTGCGGGCAAGCGACGGGACCATCCTGGGCACATTCAACGTGGGAAGTGAACCCGATGCGCTGGCTTTCGATGGTGAGCAAATATGGGTGGGCTACAACGGTAACGCGACCCTTACAAAATTGCGTGCGAAAGATGGCAAGAATCTTGGCAGCTTTGCGATCAACGGGCCGGCAGCGGGCGTGGCGTTCGATGGAACGTATGTCTGGGCGACCAATGCGAACAATACGGTGACGCGGTTAAAGGTGGATGGAGCGAATGCGGGAATATTCAATGTGGGCGCTCAGCCGCTGGGTCTGGCGTTCGATGGCGCCAACATTTGGGTGGCCAACAGCAACACCAACAACGTGACCAAACTGCGTGCCCGCGATGGTGCAAACCTGGGCACGTTCAACGTGCCAACTTCACCCTACGGAGTTGCCTTTGACGGGGAAAGCATTTGGGTGTCTGGCCAAGCTCGCGTTGTGAGACTGCGAATCGCTGACGGCACTCTCATCGGCAGGTTTGAGCTAGGCGGGAGCCCCTCCGGAATCGCCTTTGATGGTGCCAACATCTGGACGGCTAATTACACGTTCGGCAGGGTCGACAAACTGTAGGTGGGATTTATTGAATGGTGCAACCCAACTGCGAGGAGAAACCATGAAGAGACTACCTGTGCTGCGAGCTACGGCATTGCTGTCTATCCTACTGTTCTTCAACGCCGTGCTTCCAATGTCTAGTGCGATGTTCTCCGACGAACCAGAATAACCAGAACGTTCAAACCGTTTGGACGAGCGACCAGCACGTTTTTCGGAGCACGCCCGCCTTTTGGAACAATAGGCTGTACATAGCGGCGGGTCACGATCCCATAGTAATGTATCCCCTATCTCCAGCGTGCAACGGGAATGGCCAGCCCATAATCTGTCCTGGGCCGTACACCTCGACCAGCGTAACATTCACTTACGACGCCACTCCCTCAATTTCGTCGAGTGGTACGCAGAACGGAATCGTTTGGGCCATATCGCACATCGGTCAGGCGCAGGACTCGACACCAGGGATTCTGTACGCGTTCGACGCCTTAACCTTGACGGAGCTATACGACAGCAACCAGTGCTTCATCAACCACGTGCAGGTGGACCAACCCGGTCCTTCCACAAAGTTTTCCGTTCCAACAATTGCAAACGGGTACGTCTACATTGGAACCCAAACGAACTTCGATATATACGGGCCTAAGTCGACCCGAACATGCTCTGGCAACTGACTTGGGCATGGGCCGGTTCTTGCCGCTGGCCCCATTGCCCGCTCCACCAGATCAACCCCAGTTCCACGGCGTACGTACGGACGCCTACCCAAACCCGGCCTTCGAAAAGATGAGCGACGACAGGGAGCGAATGCAGGGACGTCCAGACGACGCCGTCGCACTACTACTTGTGATTCAGTCTCAAGAGGGAGTCGTCCGAACCTACACAGATGGGTCAATCGTGAGTCCGATTGACCCCGATGATGTAAAGGACGCTAACGAGTATGTAGAACGCCCGAAGCATATCAAAATCACTTTATAAAACAAAAGCATCAGTCGGATTCTTTGCGGTGTGCCCCCCCCGTGGGTCTTGCGCCGTACTGCCATCTGGCGGTAATGTTCGGAGCCGTGCCGTTTGGCGGTCACAGAGCCGCCCTTGCGCCCTAGTGCTTTGGCCGCTGGCATCTTGGCTTGGGAGAGAAGATCATCAGCTAGGGCTAGAGCAGAGCCGAGCAATTCCCGGCATCGTGCGATTCGGTTTTCGGGTAGTTCCGGTGTAGTGGCAAGGATGTGATCGGCTTCACTGATGAGCCGTTTTAGGGTAGCCAATTCTGTGCAATCTGCCACGCCTTCACGATACCGACTGACGGGCATGGACGCAACGGCCTAAAGTTTTCCACCAACGCACATTTCAGACACTACCGGAATCTCCAACCCCAGTTGACGCATCTCATTTTAGACGCATATTATCTTCGTTTGGCCTCACAGGCAGGAACGAGCTAGGAAGGGCCACAAATAGTGAAGTTATTATCCATGGATAAAAAGAAGCTGGAAGCATTCAAAAAGAGATTGGAAACGCGGCAACAGGAGTTGCGCCGCATGGTATCGCGTACCGAGCAGGACGGCCGCACGGTCGATGAAGACTCGGCGCAGGACATCGCCGACCGCGCAGCCAGCTCTTACACCAAAGAATTTCTCTTTCACCAGAGCAACAACGACCGTCAGCTTCTGCAGATGGTCGAGGGCGCTCTGTCGCGCATCCGCGAGGGAAGCTTTGGCGAGTGCATCTCGTGCGGTAAAGAGATCAATGCCAAGCGCCTCGAAGCAGTGCCGTGGACCCGTCATTGCATCGAATGCCAGGAAAAAGCGGAGCAGGGCCTGTTGGAACAGACCCCACGGTAGCAGTTCATCGCGGTAGAGACGTTGCCAGCAACGTCTCTACGGGATCAAGCGCCTCGCCACGAAGTGGGAAGGGCCGTCTGATTTCGGGCGGCTCGCTTTTTTGACTTTCCAGCGCGAATGGCAGTGAGCAAATCCTGGCAATACACGCTTGTCGCGGCAATTACTGGTCTTATCGCGGCATCCGCGCTTTATTTTTTCTCGGGTGATATTGTAGTCGTCTTGTTTGTCAAGGCAGTGGAAAAAGTCCTGAGCATTATTGTCGGGCTCATCCGCCTGAAAAGCCACTAAATCCACGTGGCACGACCGTAAGCGAAGCTGATCTGCGGACAGCAACCCTTTGACGCTGCTGATTTTCGCCTGTTAAACTCAAAGACTGACAATCCCACGCAAACGTGTTTAGAAGGGAAGTTCGTGCGCGCAGAAACTCGTCATCAATTAAAGCAGGACCGGTTCAGCCGGGTCACCATCGACGCGGCCGAGAGAACCGCGCACTGGTCGGTTGAACACAAGAGCAAGCTGGTTGTTGCAGCGATTATCGTGCTTGTTGTGGTTGCCGCTGTTGTCGGGTCCTGGTACTACTTGGGCCAGCAGGATCAGAAGGCCAGCCTCGATATGAGCGTGGCCGTGCGTACCCTGAATACGCCGGTGCGTCCTCCGAACATGCCCGCACAGCCTGACGCGCCCAGCTTTGCCAGCGTCGCGGAGCGCGCGACTGCGGCTCACAAACAGTTTCAAGCGATTGTCGACAAATATCCGCACACCCATTCAGCCGAGTTCGCGCACTATTTTCTTGGCCTGACATCGGCAGGTCTCGGCGATAACGCATCGGCTGAGCGCGAATTTCAGAAAGTGATTTCGTCTGCCAACAGCGATGTGGCCGCGCTAGCGAAAATGGCGCTGGCATCGGTTTATCGCAATACTGGACGGAACAAGCAAGCCATCGAACTTTACAAGCAACTAGCCGCAAAGCCGACTACCACGGTAGGCAAGGCGGCGGCGCAAATGGAATTAGCCGCAACTTATCAGTCCGACAATCAGCCACTCGAAGCTAAACGAATCTACGAGACCATCCAAAAAGAAAATCCCGCCACGGAAGCCGCGCAACTGGCTTCATCGAAGCTTCAGCAATTGAAATAAGTGTAGAGAGACACGCGCAAGGCAAGGTTTTGCCTATGCTGTGGAGGCCACCTGGGATCGAGGCTTAAGCCCGGCCTTTTTTCGCTGCAGCAGCGATAACTCCGGCCTTTTCCCAAGGACGCTTCGGGCGAGCTTCGGCTGGCTTATCGCGATTCTCGATGCGGTCGTACTGATAAGACTCGCTAACCGTGCCGAGCGATTCGTTGTAGAGCGTCGGCAGACCCAAGCCTTCCTTTAATTCCTCGGTGAATTGCTGTAACGCTTTCAAATGGTCCGCGGTCGCTGGAACTTCGGTCTTGGACGTCTTAAGAAACTGCTGGTATCCCTTATTCACCAACTTCGAAATCTCGCCGCTAATCAGATAGCCGGGATAAGCGAAAATTTTAACGTGGTCGTCGCCGTCCTTTTGGATGGCGGCTGATACGTTGTACTTTTTCACGAATACTCGGCCTTGCGTGCCCGGCGCCTCGATCAGATCAAAGCCGTGGTCACGAAGCCAATTTAGAGCTTCTTCATAAGTGCGTTCTTCTACTTTTGATGCCATTGTGTCCTTCGTTCTCGGTTAGGTTAGATGCGGCCGCTTGAAAAAGGTACGTTGCCCAGCATCTTCGATGAAACCAAGTACCTCTCTTATAATCTAATCAACAGTTTTTAGTTCCTAATTTCGCTTGTACGGGACATTACCTAGGTCACGGCTCTTATAGTTTTATTATGCATGGTGTGTATCGAAAGATCGCTGAAGCGGCCCGCTCTGGTGAGCATACAGGCGAAAATGATCCCGTGCGTAAGCTCACTCTCGGGCAACGAACTTTGGATCGCATTGGCAATACTCCATTGCTTCGCCTCGAGCGCGTCGCCAACGATTTGCCTGGAATCGAAATTCTGGGCAAAGCGGAGTGGCTCAATCCCGGAGGCTCGGTGAAAGATCGCGCCGCCGCCAACATCGTGGCGCAAGCGCAGGCCAGCGGCAAGTTAACATCCGGTAAAATTCTGCTCGACTCGACCAGCGGCAACACTGGCATTGCTTATGCGATGCTGGGCGCCGCGCAGGGTTTTCCCGTGACGCTCTGCATGCCGGAGAATGTTTCCGTCGAACGCAAACGCATTCTGCACGCATACGGCGCCAATATTATTTACACCGACCCCGCGGATGGCTCCGATGGCGCGATTCGCATGGCTCGCGAACTGGCCACCAAGCATCCCGACCTGTACTACTACGCAGATCAGTATTCCAACGACGCCAACTGGCAGGCTCATTACCACGGCACAGCCAATGAAATCTGGGAACAGACCGAAGCACGAGTTACTCACTTCGTGTCAATGCTAGGCACAAGTGGAACTTTCATGGGCGCGACGCGGCGATTAAAGGAATTGAATCCTCGCATCCGATGCATTTCGTTGCAACCGGATTCCGCGTTCCACGGAATCGAAGGCGCGAAGTACATGGCCAGCGCCATCGTTCCCAAAATCTATGATCCGTCGTTGGCTGATGCGGACCTCGGAATTTCCACCGAAGACGCGTACGCGATGGCCAAGCGCCTGGCTCGTGAGGAAGGCCTGCTCGTAGGGATATCCGCTGCGGCAGCGGTTGTGGGCTGCCTGCAAGTAGCGCGGCAGTTGAAGAAAAAAGAACATGCCGTCTTCGTGACCATTCTCTGCGACTCTGGCGACAAGTATTTGAGCGAGAGATTCTGGCAGGAGGATTAGCTTCACCACAGAGTCACAGAGTCACAGAGAAATTCTTTTTGTTTCTTCTCCTCTGGCTCTGTGTCTCGGTGGTGAAATTTTTATGTTGAAGATGGGCAGCAGTGACTTTGACGAGATTCGCCTCCACGGCGAGGAAACGTATCCTCACGAGTGCTGCGGGGTGTTGCTCGGGCGGATGGACGGGGACGTGCGCAGCGTGAGTTCAGTCGTGCGCTGCGGAAACACGCGCACTGATTCCCCGCAGAACCGTTATCACATCGATCCGCGTGAATTAATTCGCATTCAGCGGCAGGGACGCGAACGCGGAGAAGACATCGTCGGCTTTTACCACTCGCATCCCGATCATCCTGCACGCTGGTCGCCCACTGATCTAGCCGAAGCTCATTGGTTCGGCTGCTCCTATGTGATTACCTGCGTGGAAAAGGGGAAGGCCGCGGCGACAAATTCATTCGAGCTGACGGGCAGCGACGAAGACGAGAAAAAGCTCGTAGATGAGAAGATCGAAGTGAGCCAAGCAGAGACTTAGCAAGCTACGTCTCTACGGGAGAGGTCTGTAGAGACGTTGCTTGCAACGTCTCGGGCTCGCTGAATCCTGCAGGTCTTTTTTGGCATCACTGTACCATGATGACAAAGATCAACATTCCCACTCCCTTACGCCAATATGCCGGGAAGCAGCCGACGGTGGAGGTCAAAGCTGGAACCGTGGCCGAAGCCTTGTCGGGACTGGTTTCCAAGCACCCAGAATTGCGAAAGCATTTGTACACCGAAGACAAAAAACTACGGTCTTTTGTGAATGTCTATTTGAATGACGAAGACGTTCGCTATCTGCAAAAAGAAGCCACTGCAGTCAAAGACGGTGATACTATTTCGATTGTGCCTTCGATTGCCGGAGGCTGGTGAACTCATGACCGACGGACGAGCCACTCTGCAAATGCCCCGCCACAGCGCCTGTTGTTGTCCGTTGTGTTGTTGTTTCTAGTTGTCCACTCGCAAGCTATCCAACATCAAAATTATTAACCGAGGGTTTTATGGCCACCATTACAGAAGTCAAACCGAGTGAAACCAAGCCCGAAGCGGCTGCTCTTACCAATGACGAGATTTTGCGCTACTCGCGTCACCTGATCATGCCCGAGGTGGGCATGGAGGGTCAGCAGAAGCTCAAAGCGGCGCGCGTGCTGTGCATTGGAGCTGGCGGGTTGGGTTCTCCGTTGGCGCTTTACTTGGGCGCGGCGGGCGTGGGCACGCTTGGGATCGTGGACTTCGATGTGGTGGATTACACGAATCTGCAGCGTCAGATTATTCATAGCACCGCAGACGTGGGACGCAAGAAGCTGGATTCTGCCGCTGAAAAGCTGAAGGCGATTAATCCATTCTTGAACATCCGCAAGTTTGAAACCCGGCTCACCAGCGACAATGCGCTCGACCTGTTTCGCGACTTCGACATCATCGCCGACGGCACCGACAATTTTCCTACGCGCTATCTGGTGAACGACGCTTGCGTGCTAACGGGCAAGCCAAATGTTTATGGTTCGATTTTCCGCTTCGAAGGGCAGGCCAGTGTTTTTGCCACGAAAGATGGTCCTTGCTACCGGTGTTTGTACTCTGATCCGCCGCCTCCGGGATTGGTTCCTTCCTGCGCCGAAGGCGGAGTGCTGGGCATTTTGCCCGGCCTCGTCGGCGTGATTCAGGCGACGGAAGTAATCAAGTTGATCCTGGGGAAGGGTGATCCGCTTATCGGGAGGCTGCTGCTCATCGACGCGCTGGGCATGAAGTTTCGCGAACTCAAGCTGCGCAAGAATCCCGACTGCCCGGCCTGCGGAACCCATCGCACCATCACAAAACTGATAGACTACAACGAGTTTTGCGGAATCCGCGGTGAAGAAAAACGCGAGGAGAAACCAGTGGAAGCAGGCATTCCCGAAATGCAAGTAGAAGAACTGAAGCGGCGTCTGGACGCGGGCGATGATCTTTTCGTTCTCGACGTGCGCGAGCCCCACGAATATCAGATATGCAACATCAACGGCCATCTCATTCCGCTGGGCGATCTGCCGAAGCGGGTAAACGAACTTGACTCCAGCCGCGAAATCGTTGCCCACTGCCGCTCCGGCGTGCGCAGCGCAAAAGCGGTCGCCTTCCTGCAACAGTCAGGATTCAAGAAGGTGCACAATCTCGCCGGCGGAATACTGGCGTGGGCCGATCGGGTGGATCCGAGGATGCCGAAGTACTGAACGCTCGGGCTTCACGCTTTCGGCTTCAGGAAAACTGCGGAACAGAACGAAAAAAGGGAGCTTAAACGCTCCCCTTTTTCTTCTCACCCCGATCAACTCTACTTGCTGTTACCGCTGCTGCCATCCATGCTGGCCGTCTCCTGGCCAATTGCGAGTGCGTACTTCTTCCCACCGAAATGAATTTCAGTGAGCGATCTGCTACCGTCGTCGTTGTTCTTCACCACGGCGGAGTTGCTGTTGGGTACTTGACTCAGATCGATGAGCCGAGCGGGAGTTGTGGCTACAACCTTCTTGCCTTGCATGATGCTCAACTCCACGTTCGGACCATTGCCGTCCCATTTCACCGAGTAATCACCTGGGCGCAACTGTTTGCCGCTTACGGTGACGGGATCTATGACTTCCAATGAACCCTTGTTAGAGGCCGCGAAGGCGCCTGTTGCCAGCACCAAAGCCAGTCCCAGTAGCAAACCCTTGGAAAACTTTGCGAATCTCATAAGCTCCTTTTTCTTTCCCGAAAACGTCGGGAACCGGTTCTGGGCGGCCTGGACTCGGCTTCCACGAAAAACTTGCATTTTTTTGCCGTGAAAGCCTTACAATGCTGCAGCGGGGTTAAGGAGAAAGCGCGTGGCCGCAAGACCGCGGGCTCTCTGCTGCAGGGATTGCGCTCACCTGGGCCGCCAAACCGAGATTGAGCCAGTCCCTTAACCCCTGAATTGTTTTTGCACTCTGGGTGAGCTACCCACCCGCGCCGTTTTCACCTCACCGTGTGAATATACGATCTTCGATGTTTCAAAGTTCCCTGTAGTTTCAGATTGCAATTACAAAGTTGGACGCTTGATGAGCAGTGTCGTTAGCAAGCGATCGCACGCGGGGTTCTGCTTATCGCAAAGATTTTACGAGCGTTAACAAAAATTCACACAACTTCCCCAAAACCACCACAGAGACACAGCGACGTCTCTGTGGTGAATTGATTTTCGTTGGACGCGAGTGGAAGTTTGTTCAGGCGCAGTTAGTTTAAGTGATTTTTAAAACCACTTTCCCAAAGTTTTTTCCTTCGGATAGCAATCTGTAAGCTTCGGCGGCTCTCTCCATCGGCAGCACATGTCCGATCACTGGGTGCAGGTGGCCTTGCGAGATCCAACTGGAAATTTGTTTCCATGCCTGGCTCATGAGTTCTGTCTTGGCGGAAAGATAGGTCAACCACAATCCGTGCACACTTGTGCCCTTGGCATAAAGCATTCTGGTATCTAATTCCGGTTTTTTCCCGGTCGCGCTTCCGTACACGATCGCGCGCCCGAAATCACGAAGGCAGCGCACACTCTTAGCCGTGTGCTCACCGCCCAACATTTCGAATACTGCGTCCACCCCCTCACCGTGCGTCAGATCTTTGATTGCCTCTTCGTAATCGCGCTGCTTGTAATTGATCCCGTGCTGCAAGCCGAGATCTTTTACTCGAGCGAGCTTTTCATCGGACGAAGAAGTCCCATACATTTCTACGCCGAGCAGTTTTCCAATCTGCACCGCTGCCGTTCCCACGCCTCCGGCCACGGCATGGATCAGGACGCGCTGAGTGCCCCCCGTAGCCGGATTCGGCGCGCCAATGAATCCCGCCTTCCAGAACGCGAAGTACGCAGTAAAGTAATTTACCGGGAACGCAGCACCCTCTTCTGCGCTCCAGTCGTCGGGGACCGGCCACAACAGTGAGCTTCGTGCGGCAACGATTTCAGCGAATGCTCCCCACTGCGCATAGCCCATTACTCGGCGGCCGTCACTTTCCCTTTTGCCGCAGAACTCCCGGCCCGCCACCAGCGGAGGTTTCGGCGCGCCAGGGTATCCCCCCTGGGTGGTCATGACGTCGGCGAAGTTCAGGCCGCCGGCCTTCACGCGAACCAATTCGTGTTCAGGACTGGGCACTGGATCAGGAACATCTCGCACCTCAAGGACTTCGGGTCCTCCCAGGCGAGTAATGACAACCGCTTTCATACGATTCAGTCTATCGCAGGGCAGAGCCGGTTCTCCTACAGCACCCGGCGTTGTGACTTGAGTAACCGCGGAGGCTTCTGCCTGGGTATATACTTCCTTGGAATATCTGTATTTTGGTCACTGTCCAATTTTTGGACGTCAGCGGAGCGGTTTATAGCTGTCTCATTCATAGGCTCCGCACATAGATCACTGGCCGCGATAGCTTGTGCAGTTGGCGGCAGTGCGGAACACCACCTTGACCGTGGGTTCTGAGGAGGAACGTTTGTGGACTTAATAATGGTCCGTCTGTTGTTTGTCCTTTTTGTTGCTGTTACTTGCTACCTGATTCAACCTTTTGGTCTTTCTCCTAAGTTCGACGCTGGAGTCGGCGCGCTGCTTGGCATTGCCGTCGTCACCTTCGAATGGCGGTTGCGGCTGGTCAGCTTAAAGCGTCTGATCGGAGCCGCGATTGGCAGCGTACTTGGCATTTTCGGTGCCTACCTGTTTGCCCTTGTGATCCGCAACAGTATTCCTGCCGGACATACGCAGAGCTTCCTGCAGATCATGGTCATGCTCCTGATGGCGTACGTCGGTTTGATTGTCGGGGCCAACAAGGGCGACCTGCTGAATCTCGCGGCTCTAGGCGGGATTTTCGGCGGGGAGAAACAATCCCGGAAGAGTTTCAAAATTTTGGATACCAGCGTAATTATTGACGGGCGCATTGCTGACATTGCCGAAACCGGCTTCCTCGATGGCGTAATCGTGGCCCCGCAATTCGTTTTGCGCGAACTGCAATTGGTGGCTGATTCCGCTGATTCGCTCAAACGCAATCGCGGACGCCGCGGCCTCGACATCCTGCAGCGTCTGCAGAAGATTGCCTCGGTGCAAATACAGATCGTAGAAGATGATTTTCCCGCGGTCCGCGAAGTTGATCTCAAACTGATTGAGCTGGCCAAGCTTTATGAAGGCAAAATTATCACCAACGATTTCAATCTTAATAAAGTAGCGCAATTGCAGGGCGTCGCGGTGCTGAACATCAACGAATTGGCGAACTCGTTGAAGCCGATCGTGCTGCCGGGCGAGACCATGAAGGTGTTCATTCTGAAAGAAGGCAAGGAGTACAACCAGGGCGTCGCCTACCTGGATGACGGCACCATGGTGGTCGTCGACAACGCCCGCAAAATGATCGGCAAGACCATCGACATTTCCGTCACCTCGGTCCTGCAAACTACGGCGGGAAAAATGATCTTTGGCAAATGGGACGAACGCTCGGCCCGTACCGAGCCGCGACCAGCAGTCGTTTTGACCACAACGACCGCAATCCCCAACGGAGAACCGAAGAAAACTCCGCCCGTTGTCCTGGAACGCCCTGTGGAGTAGGGCGCGACGAACACGTAGCGGCGGGTGCCCTCGTCCGCCGATCGGTGCGAAGCGCCGCAGCTGTGCAACGATCTTTTCCAGTTTCACTTCCCACCCCGGACGAGGCGTCCGGGGCTACGTGGTCTTTTTACCAACCTATTTTCTGACCTTTATTCTGCTCATCGAGCCACTTCTGCAACGGGGCGAAGTATTCCAGCAGGGCACCGGCGTCCGTCTGGCGCTGTCCGGTCAACACTTCCAAGGCATCAGGCCAGGGTTTGCTTTGTCCCATTGCCAACATCTTGTTGAACTTCGCGCCGGCCTCTTTCGAGCCATAGAAGGTGCAGCGGTTCAACGGGCCCGTGTATCCCGACGCCTGACATAAAGCGCGATAGAACTGGAATTGCAGAATGCGCGCCAGGAAATATCGTGTGTAAGGCACATTGGCGGGAACGTGGTACTTGGCCCCGGGATCGAAATCCGCTTCGCTGCGCGCGACCGGCGGGGCGACGCCTTGGTACTTCAGCCGAAGATCCCACCATGCCTTGTTGTAATCGGCGGGAGTGACTTCGCCAGAAAACACTTTCCACCGCCATTGATCGATCATCAGACCGAAGGGCAGGAACGCGACCTTGTCGAGAGCCTGCTTCAGCAGCAGCGGAATATTGCTGTCGGCGGATGGCACCTTGTCCAAGAGTCCAATCGTCCGCAAATATTCGGGCGTGATGGCCAGCGCAATGGTGTCGCCGATTGCCTCGTGGAAGCCGTCATTTGCCCCATTCTTAAACAGGAACGGCTGATTCTCGTAGGCGCGCTGATACATGTTGTGGCCAAGCTCATGATGGATGGTGACGAAGTCAACGTCGCGAATCTGGATGCACATCTTCACCCGCAGATCGTCAAAGTTATCGATGTCCCATGCGCTGGCATGGCAGACCACGTCGCGGTCGCGAGGCTTGGTCAAAAGCGAGCGCACCCAAAAGGTTTCAGGCAAAGGAGCAAAGCCCAGCGATTTGTAGAAACCTTCGCCGTAGTGCACCATGCCCTTGGCGTCAAGGTGCTGGGCTTGTAAAAGCTGAGTAAGGTCATAGCCACTGCTTTTCTCTGGCAGACCGAGAATGGGGAAAACGTTGCCCCACTCCTGTGCCCATGGATTACCGAGCAAGTGCGCGGGAATGGGCCCATCTGGTGGAACAATCCGCGGCCCATATTTCTGCACCAACCGTGCCCGAACGTAAGTATGCAGAGAAAGATAGAGCGGGCGGACTTGCTGCCACAACCGCTCAACTTCCGCGGTAAACTGGTCGGGAGGCATGTCGTAGCCCGCGCGCCAAAGCGCTCCTGTATCCTTAAAGCCGAGTTCTTGCGCGCCCTGGTTCGAAAGCTGAACAAATCGCGCGTAGCGCTGCCGCATAGGCGCGCCGACTTTGTGCCATCCCAGCCAGACATCCTTGAGTTCCTTGGGGTCGCGGCTTTCTCCCATAATTTTTTCGATGGCGGTGATGTCGAGGCAATCGTCCGGCTTTGGACAATACTTGCCTTTGCCGTAATCCGCATCGAGCGAGGCGCCAATCTGCGTCATTTCTTTTCGCAGCGCCGGATCTTTTGGAGCTGGCGCGGTCAACGAAAGGCGCAGCAGCATAAACTTGCGAGCGAGTTCAGGCGGAAGCTGAAGGCCGTCAAAGCGCTTGGCCTGTTCTATCAACTCTGTGGTGGCTGCCGTGAGTTGATCCTGGCCGTCGGCTGACAACGCTTGCGTGTCATCCGTGATGAAGTTTTCCTGCACCCAACTGGCTCGAGCCGCTTTGACCTCGATGTCGTTGAGGCGAGCTTCCGCCTGGTTCATGAACTGTTCGGCATCGGTCACCGTGGGTTTTGAAGCCGCCTGAGCTTCGATTACGAAAAGAAATAGCGATAGACACGATATGACGCGAAGTTTCATTCACATCCTCCGGTTCAGCATTATGAATGAGTGGACGGGAAATGTCAGGTTCAGTTAGCGAGACGATCGGGTTGTTGCGGCATTCAGCGCCGTCCGCGGACAGCCCAGGAACGAGCGGGCAATTCGATTGCACCCCTGGAATTGGTAGGAATCGACTCGCGCAGGCGCTCGCGGATCGCACTGCGAATAGCTTCATCGCGGCTGGCGAGATAGTTGGGAGCGGAACCTTGTGCGGTGAGGAATGGCTGCCAGTAATCATCGAAACTGGCGAACCGGGTTGTGATATCGAGCGCACGCACGGTCACGTCCGCGAGGAAAGCGCTTTCGAACATCTTGCTGAGCGAATCCGGATTGCACATAGGGAAGCGGTGGGCCTGATCGTACGCGAACGCTTCGGGGTCGATTGCCGCGGCAACGTCCCAGAATTCACGCAGAAAGCGCGCGCCCTCCGCGTAATCCCAAACGTAAACCGCGATGACTGCGTCTGGAATCGTGACGCGACGCATTTCCTGTAAAGCAACTTCAGGCTGGGGAATGAAATTCAATCCGAGTCCGCAAACAGCAACGTCGAAGCTGGCATCAGCAAAGGGAAGAGCCATGGCATCTCCGGTTTCGAAGCTGGCAGCGGAGCTGGAACGGTGCGCGCAAGCAAATTCAATCTGCTGGGGAGATGCATCTATGCCCATAACGAGAGCGGGCGCGAATCGCTGCACGATCGCTTCGGTGAGCATCCCGCTTCCACAGCACACATCGAGCCAGCGCAAATTCGACGACGGCCTCAGCCAGTTCAAGAACTCATGCGCCAGCAGCCGGCTCCACCGTCCCATCCAAAGATCGTAAGCCGCTCCGGAGGTCCATTTGTCCATATTCTTTGTGTGTGTGTGGGGCGGACGCCCTCGTCCGCCAGCCGAGCGAAGCTCGGCAGTTTCGCGCAGCAAGCATTCCGAGATGCTGGCAGAAGACCACTAAGGCGAACTTTGCTCTGCCCGGACGCGGGCGTCCGGGCCTACCTGAGCAGTGCCTCCGTAGTAGAGACTTTCCATCGCCTTGTGAACTTTCGCCGAAAGCGTTTCCATTTCGCGCAGCGAATATCCGGCGGTCGAAATTGGCTCGCCCACTCGCATCTCCAGCGGGCGAGACTTAATGTGGTAGGTGTTCATCGGCAGCAATTCGTAGGTTCCGACAAGCGCGATGGGAACGATATCCGCTTGCGCCTTGATCGCCAGATAAAACGCGCCTGGCATGAACGGCTTGATTTCGCCATCCGGTGTGCGGCCGCCTTCCGGGAAAATCACTAGCGGCATCCCGCCTTGCAGACTCTTCACGGCCGACCGGATGTGAGCGATCGATTGCGTTGGTTTCTGCTGATTAATGCAAACTTGCCCTGAGCGCCTCAGGTGCCATCCGATGATCGGATATGAGAGCAATTCTTTCTTGAACAGTATTCTGAATTGAAATGGCAAATAAACGTAGAGCACCGGAATGTCCAGCGCGGAGGCGTGGGTTACGGCATAAACATGCGGCTTTGACGTGTCGATCTTTTCCAGGCCAGTGACCGCGACTGGCGAAAGAATCGTCTTCATGATCAGCCACGACCAGAAGCCTGCGAAACGATGCAGGATGCGACTTTTCTCTCCGAAAAGAGATACCGGAACCGACACAATCCCGAGCACGACGGTGTACAGCCAGATCAGCGGATCGAAGATCAAATAGGAACGCAGGCGGCTCAGCCAGCCATGTTTTCTGGCTGGGATAATGGGAGCAGAAGCCCCGTCTTTGGGTGCGAATCTGATGGCGCCTGAAGACACATTCACAGACAAAGGAGCGCTTGATTGCGCCTGCTCTCCGACGGGTGTACTCAAGTCCTGCATCTGCAAATTAAACCTTCACGCGCAAGGCGCGCATGGCCTCTCCTACAATGTATATCGAACCGGTTGTAACTACTATGCCGCGAGAACCAGCCAGGGAACGGGCCCGGCCCAATGCCGACGCCACATCCGCTGCATCTTCGATGTCGCTTGCAGTGCGCGCGGCTGCCTCTCGAATCTCCTCTGGTGTCGCCGACCGGGGGTTATCAGCCCGCGTGACAATGACTTGTGAGGCAAGAGGGAAGAGAATTTCAGCCATCTCCCCAATGGCTTTATCTCGCATGGCTCCAAAAACAAATGTCATCGGACGATCTTCGTAGCAGGTGGAAAGCGCGGAACGCAAGGCCCACGCCCCGGCGGGATTGTGCGCCACATCGAACACGTATTCGGGCTCGCCGCGATCGCCGGGAATGACCTGGAAACGCCCGGGCCAATGGGTTTGGCGAATGCCCTGTTCGATCGTTCGCGGAGTAATAGACAAGCCCTGATGGCTGAGCACTTCTGCTGCCGCAATCGCCAGCGCGATGTTCCGCAATTGATGCCGGCCAACCAGAGGGCTCTCTACTCGGATTTGTTGTCCCATTACCTGCAACGGATAAGTCGAAATCGCCCTTGCGCCCGCCACGCCGGTGCACTCGGGGCTATGGGGAGAGACCGGCGGAACATAAGGCACCGCGCTCATCCCCTGCGCACCCAACTCCAGGATCATATTTCCGATTACATCATTTGCCTGCGGCTGTTGCGGCAGGGTTACTACGACGCCGCCGGGCCGGATAATTCCTGCTTTCTCGCGCGCGATCTCGGTTACCGTGTTGCCCAGGAATTTCTGGTGATCGAGCGAAATGTCGGTAATCACGCTCACCCGCGGCTCAACTACGTTGGTCGCGTCCAACCGTCCGCCCATACCCACTTCTAACACCGCCATCTCAACTTTGTTTTGCGCGAAATATTCAAATGCGATAGCGGTCAGCATCTCGAAAAAACTCGGATGCCAGGGCAACTCGCTCTCCTCCACTAATCGTTCAGCCGTTCGCGCTACTACGCCGTGCAGCAGGGTGAAATCGTCGTCGCTGATTTCATTGCCATTGATGCGAAGGCGTTCATTGATTCTCACCAAATGAGGGGACGTATAGAGGCCAGTTCGCAAGCCCGAGGCTTGCAGAATAGAGGCGAGCGTAGCAGCCGTCGAGCCCTTGCCATTGGTTCCCGCAATCAGGATAGCGGGAAACTTTCTTTCAGGATGATCCAAAGCTCCCAGCAGGACGCGCATGTGCGCTAGATCAAATTTATGCGAGGGCGCATTCGCCAATTCATGGCCCAGCGCGTACATGCTTGCCACTGCCGTTTGGTAGGACATAGAGAGCTATCAGCCGTCAGCTTTTAGATTATCAGTGTGCGGCTAGGATCTGGGAATTGCCTACAGCGTCCCAGCCAACGTGGGAGTAGACAACTTGAACGGCATGAATCGCTGGCTGAGAGCTGACGGCTGAGAGCTCACGCGGCCGCCATAAATTCCAGCGCGCGCCCGATATACGCCTTCAACTGCTTGCGGGGTACGACCGCGTCCAGCATGCCATGCTCGAGGAGAAATTCGCTTCGTTGGAAGCCCTGAGGCAGCTTTTGGCGGATAGTCTGCTCGATCACGCGCGGGCCGGCAAATCCGATTAACGCTCCGGGTTCAGCAATGTTCAAATCCCCGAGCATGGCGAATGAAGCGGTAACGCCGCCGGTGGTGGGATCGGTCAACACGGAAACATACGGCACCCGGGCTTCATCTAATCGCGCTAATGCAGCCGAGATTTTCGCCAGTTGCATCAGGCTGACGACGCCTTCCATCATGCGCGCACCACCCGAAGCGGAAACAATAATGAGGGGAGCTTTGCTGTCCGTAGCCTGTTCGATGGCCCGCGTAATCATCTCGCCCACAACCGCTCCCATACTTCCGCCGATAAACGAATACTCCATAGCACTGACAACAACCGGTCGTCCATTCAGCTTGCCCCGCGCGTTGATGACGGCATCGTTCAGTCCGGTCTCGGACTGTGCCTGCTGCAAGCGCGCCGAGTAAGGTTTCAGGTCAACAAATTTCAAAGGATCGGTCGAGACTAGGTTGGCATCGAAAACCTCGTACTGATTTTCGTCCAGAAGCTGCGACAGACGGGTTCTGGCGTCGATGCGAAAATGTTTGTCGCACTTGGGACAAACATTCATGTTCTCTTCCAAGTCTTTTTTCCAGATGATCTGCCGGCAGTGCTCACACTTTACCCACAGGCCCTCGGTGCGGACTTTCTTCTCGCCGGTGGCATCCAGTTCGCCGGATTGTCGTTTGAACCAAGGCATAGGAAATTTGTAATTAGCTGCTGGCTCCTAGCTTCTAGCTAGAAGCCAGCAGCTAGGAGCTAGTAGCCCAATTGCCCACTCAGTACTCGATTCCTCTCTGCGCCATCACACCCTTTTCATACGCATGCTTCACCTGGCGCATTTCGGTTACGGTGTCAGCCAGTTCGACAATTGTCGGGTGCGCGTTCCTGCCGGTCAAGATAACATGAACCATCTGCGGCTTCTTTGTCAGGCTTGCGGCGACTTTCTCGGGATCGAGCATACCGTAACTGATCGCATAGTTAATCTCGTCGAGGATTACTAAATCCCAACTGCCTGAAGCAATCGCCCGTTCCGCCTCGGCCCATGCTTCTTCGACCATCCTGACGTCTTCGGGGTCTGGTTTTTCGGTTCCCACTTTTACAAAGCCGCGGCCCATTTGCTTCAGGATGAACTTGTCACCGAAGGCCTGCACCGCGTCCAGTTCGCCGTAATGCCATGACCCCTTCAAAAACTGCAGCATGAGAACCCGCATGCCCTGGCCGACGGCTCTCAGCGCCGTTCCCATGGCCGCGGTGGTCTTGCCCTTGCCCGGTCCCGTGTTAACGATGATCAGACCGCGACGAATATCGTCCATAGGTGGGAATGATTGATTGTACCTGTTCGGAGCGTGCGGCGGGGTTCGAAAACGCAAGTGTAGGCGCGGGCGTCCTCGCCCGTGGAGACGACTCAACCAGGACCGAAGCTGTTAAACCGTGACGGTTACAGTTAGGGCATGTTGACCACGGGGCGTAATTCAGTTTTTTCTGCTCGGGTGGAAGGTTCTTCTCCCAGTAACTTGGCGGTGATTCGCAGAGCTTCTATTTCCTGCTTGACTCGCAGCATTTCCTGCTCTTTCATGCGTAACACTTCAACCGGATTTTTCATCGGGGGAGGGCTCCTAATTATTCACCAACACTCATGCACTCTAAACTGCGAACTCCAGTAATGAAACATCACAAAGGTACACACCAGGCCTTCACCAGCCGTCAGTGGCCAAGGTGATAAGGGTGTCCTTTCAAAATTGTGAAAGCACGGTAAAGTTGTTCGAGCAATACGACTCTGGCTAATTCATGCGCAAGCGTCATTTTGCCCAGGGAAAGTAACAGCTTCGCTTCCTGCCGTGTTTCCGCAGTGAATCCATTCGCCGGTCCGACCGCGAACAATAGCGGATTACTTTCGGAATAATTTTCAAGATATACTGCCAACTCTTCCGACGAAAGCTGCTTACCACGACTATCGAGCACCACCAGGGTATGTTGCACGGGACGCGCATCGCGGCCGCAGAGCTTCAACAATGCGGACTCGTCTTTAAGTGCAAGCCCTTGCGCATCGGCATAACGGGTCAACCGCTTCAAGTACTCATCAGTCAGCGACTGGATGGCGGGTTCTTTGGTCTTGCCGATCCACGCGACTCGCAGCTTCACATCGGAATTTAATCACAGCGCGTGTGGAGTGCCCAGAAAAATTCCGTCAGCTACAAGATGCGGGATTAATATTCGCGATTTTCCTTCCTCGTCGCATGGCCAGGTGGAAATACTGGCTGCGCCATTCCGCGTCGCTGCGTACCGTGACTTGCGCCGCTTCCACCAGCAAGAAGCGCAACAGAGAGTTGCCTTGTTTGGTGATGTGTCCCAGCCGTCGCCGCTGTCCGCTGGAGTCCTCCAACGGCACTAGTCCCAGATAGCTCGCGATCTGCTTGCCACACTGAAACCGATCGGCTCGCCCGATGATCAGCACAAAGGACAACGCGGTCAGTGCACCCACTCCGGGGTGCGTCTGCAAGCGCCGTGCTTCGGGACACTTCTCCACTTCCTGCTCGATGGCTTGCGTCAACTCGGCAATCGTCGGAGTCAGTCGATCCAGCAACTCCAGCAGATCGCGCCGGCGTCGACTGGCCCACGGGGCTAACGCAAACGACTCCAGTTGCTCTCGCCCAGCGTCTCGCCACAGTCGCTTCTTGCAGCGCAGTCCTTCGTTGAGCGCCACTGCTTGCAACTGGTTCATGATCCGCGTGCGCGCCTGCACCATGCGATGCCGGTGCCACAACAGTTGCCGTAGATCCCGATTCTCCCAACTCGGCACCCAGATCTTCGGGAAGCGATCTTCCAGAAGCAACCGCAGAATCAACTGCGCATCCTGGCGATCGGTCTTCTGCTTGCGTACTCGCTTCGTCCGGATCTCCGCGGCATCTCCGATCCATAGGTCGAAGTGCAACTGCGAGAGCAATCGTTCAAACCAGCGCGCCTGTCCACTGGCTTCCATCCCCACACGCACCTGCATTCCCTGGGCCGCGAGATCGCGATAAAACTTTTCCGCTTCCTCGCGGTGTTGCAGTCGCCGTTCCTGAAACTCTCCCGTGTCAGTATCCACAAACGCAATTTGCTGAAAGCCCGGGTGGTAGTCTGCTCCTATAATGATCATGTTCGGCTCCTTTCTCCGAGCCTTTGGTTGGTTTTGCCACCACCAAAGTTTACTCGGGCGTGGGAGCCGACATTGTTATGGAATCA
>CAWDNO010000028.1:0-201761 GCA_963803665.1 uncultured Acidobacteriota bacterium | reverse complement strand
GTACCGATCCGCATGTCCCAGTCTGGATTACTTCTGGTTGGCCGACCATCGCCTCCGAACCCGCGTCATGCCCATATCAGGAGTATTTGGAATTTGCGCTGGGCTTGTCGCAGTTCTGAATTGAGTTTTTTGTGGACGTCAGTGCCAATCGTAGGACGCACGCGGTGGGACAACGAAAACGGCCTTGTCCCGATTTCTCAGCCACCAGTCCTTCCACTTTTGAGAGTTCTCTGGGGTGGGAGGCGCATTTGCGGGAAGGCGTGGGTCTTTCACCATTTGTCTGAGGGCGCTTAGGATCAGAGCTGTGCGGCGATCGGACCAGGAAAAAAATCCGGCACATGCCTTCTGGGCGGCTTCTTTTTGCTCCTGCGAAGGTTGGTTTACGGGCATGACCCTCGCCAGGCAGGCGTCGAAGTTCTTCTGCGCATCCCGACTCACCCGATTCGAGCTCCCCAATCCATCGATGAGGATTCCGACGGCAGTCTTGCCTCCAGCGAACCTCAGCTTTCGGATTGCCTCAAACGGAACATAGCCGGGATAAATCGGAAATTCATTTATTTCGGTTGCAACCTGAGCCGCTATTTTCTGGTCTCCAAAGCGCAGTAGGGCGGCTTGAAGATCTCCCTGAATCTGGCTAGTCCAGCTCTGGTCTTGCGTCCTCATTCTGAAGTATCTCTGGGAATAGCTCGCGCGCGCCCATTGCTTCCCCGGCATGCGGAGCGGGAAACTGCTTGAGAATCGCTTCCGCAGATCGGTCGCCAAAGGTAGCGATGTCGAGAATGGCATCAGGGTGTCCCCACTCGACCCTTCTGGCGAAACACTGGAGATAAGGATCCGACACGCTCTCGAAGACTGGTGTGCTCAGGTGCTGTCCCTTGTATTTCCCGAGCCATGCCTTCCACTGTGCAATCCCGGAGGGCGAGTAATCCGCGTCTGGAAGGTCGTGGACAACGTGTCGGCGGGCAATTCCCCTGATTTGCGCAAGCATTGCGTCGCGACCATCGAAAGGCGCGTCCGATGGTCCAATCAGTCCGATCATTCTGGGATCGTTCGCGTGTTGAATCAGATACTCGACCAGGGTCTGAAGCGCCCAGTCATCGCCAATGAAATCAATGTTGGCTGGGTATGAGCTGATGCGGTGTTGGGCCCATTGTTTCTTAATCACTGCATAGGCACTTTCGTCGCCGAGTTTCGCGAGGGCGGTCCGGGCTGCGGCATCAAAAGTCGACGATGTGCACTCGTTGTGCTTGGGCAGGCCGGCGAATTCACGAAGCACGGGGATGGCGAGCTTGCCCGCCACCGAGGCTTGCACGAGGATCACATCGTGACCGTACTTCATTTGCATCGCCTGGAGTTCATCCGGCGACGAACACGCGTCTAGAACTCTCTGGAGAACGGCGACCGCAAGTTGCGGGTTGCTCGCAGTACAATTTTGCGCTGACAGCGGAGCGGTAATGCAGGTTAAGACGACGAGAACAGCGATACCGGCCCAACACCAACGAAGCCCTCGATTGCGGGCTGACGGGCATAAACGCTGGTTTTCCTTGATCACGTTTGAAATGCTACTGCATTGGGAACGAACAGGCATGTAACTCTGGTGCTGAATGCTGAGGGCAGCCTCTTGGGGGCTGGGCCAGCCCCCCAGAACGGAGGATTTTTGCCATCGCTTCCGGATTGCCGACGATTCGTTCAAGATGCAAAATTGAATGTTGACGCGCTGTTTCAAAACGCTCTTTAGCATAAGGAGCATAAATCGAGATTTTCATACGCGCGAGGCGCAATTCACAGCGATGGACGTTCGGGGGTACGGGGAGTCGGATCAAGAACAATGGTGAATATGAGCAGACTGTCTAATAAAGTGGCAATAGTGACGGGCGCGTCCAAAGGCATAGGCGCTGGGATTGCAACGGCCTTGGGAGCTGCGGGCGCGCGCGTGGCCGTGAACTATTCCTCCGACCGGGAAGGCGCCGAACGCGTCGCTCAGGCGATCACCGACAACGGGGGCGAGGCGATCGCGGTCGGGGCCGACGTGTCCAAGGCCGCAGATGTCGCGCGGTTATTCAAAGAAGTGGATTCTGCGTTCGGAAGACTGGACGTTTTGGTCAACAACGCCGGGGTATTCCGCTTCGGCGCCTTCGCGGAGATCACCGAAGAGAGCTTTCACCTCCACTACAACATCAACGTTCTCGGGGCGATTCTCACCGTGCAGGAGGCGATCAAGCGGTTCGGGGCCGACGGCGGGAGCATCATCAACCTCAGCTCTATCGTCGGCTCGCATCCGGTGGCGGGAGCCCTGCTGTACGCTTCCACGAAAGGCGCCATCGAAACGCTGACCAGGGGATTGGCGCTCGAACTGGCGCCGCGCAAGATACGCGTCAACGCCATCGCTCCCGGTCATACAGAAACCGAAGGCAATGTAGCCGCGGGGACCTTTGAGGGTGGTGCCGGCGCCGTTCTGGCTGGGAAGACGCCGCTCGGCCGGCTCGGTCGCGTCACGGATATCGCCCCGCTGGCGGTGTTCCTGGCGTCAGACGAATCAGCCTGGATCACCGGGGAGGTCATTCGTGCCGCAGGCGGTCTCGTTGTGGCCACCTGAGGGCAATGTGCTGACCTCGCAATAACACATTCGGTGAACGTCAGGGCAACACAGAGAGGAGAATACGATGCAATTTCAGAGTGACTACTTCACTGCTTATCACAACCTAAAGCTGACACGAGATGACAAAGGCGTGCTGGTTGCTGAATTCCACAGCAACGGCGGGCCGTTCATTATGACCGCGCAATCTCACACGGAATTTGTCGATGCCTTCTACCGGATTTCGCAAGATCGAGCGAACAAGATCGTAATCCTGACGGGCGCAGGTGGGGAGTTCATTACTGATGTCGATTGGTCATCTTTCGGCGACGTCGCCGATCCCGGCGTTTGGAGCCAGGTTCACGACGAAGGCGTTCAGGTTTTGGAAAATATCGCCAACATACGCGTGCCGGTGATCGCGGCTATCGAGGGACGCGCCCATGTGCACTCCGACTACGCGCTACTTGCCAGTGTAATTGTGGCGGCGGAGGGTGCGACCTTCCAGGATGTGGCCCACTTCTCCGCGGGCGTTGCGCCCGGTGACGGAATCTTTACCACGTGGAGTTATCGCGCTGGAGCGGGACGAGCGGAGGCGTTCCTGCTGAACCCACAGCCGCTGACGGCGCGTACCGCATATGAATGGGGAGTGGTTGCCGAAGTTGTGCCGAACGGCAAGGCGCTCAGCCGGGCGCGGGAATTGGCCGAGCTGTACCTGAAGGCTCCGGAAGTGACCCGCCGCAACACGCGCGTGCATTTCATTCAGCCCTTGAAAGAGCGCATCGTCCGAGAAGTTGGCTATGGACTGTCGCTCGAAGGAGCATCGTCTGCCGCTCTCGTGAAATCAATGCAAGCCCAAGAGTGAACCTGTCGCTCAGGAAGGAAAAGCCGCATGAAGAGCACCGAAAGCACCTCATCCGCTCAGGTTCTTAAGAAGACGCAGCCGGAAGAATTTGATCTGGTGATTCTCGGGGGTGGCACGGGCTCGACCATCGCTGCGTGGACTTTTGCTGGCGAAGGAAAGCGCGTCGCAGTCGTCGAGCGCAAATACATCGGCGGGTCATGCCCGAACATCGCGTGCTTGCCGAGCAAGAACATCATCCACAGCGCGAAAGTCGCATCGTACTTTCGCCGAAGCAAGGAATTCGGCATCACACACGACGGCTTCGCGATCGACATGTCGGACGTGCGTGACCGCAAGCGCAAGATGGTGCGCGGCCTGAACGCACATGTATATGGAAAATTACAGGAACACGGGAGCCGAGTTCATCTTGGGAACGGGCCGGTTCCTAGCTCCGAGAACAGTGGAAGTCACCCTGGCCGATGGGACCACACGTCAACTGCGGGGCGCGAATGTGATCGTTAGTACGGGCACGCGTGCCGCGCTGGAGACAATTCCTGGCCTTGCGGAAGCGCAGCCGCTCACGCATATCGAGGCTCTTGAACTCGATGAAATTCCCGAACACTTGCTTGTTGTCGGTGGGGGCTACGTCGGAGTGGAGATGTCCCAGGCGATGCGCCGCTTCGGCAGCAAGGTGACGATGATCGATCGCAACGGGCGGCTGATGTCCAAAGAAGACCCGGACGTATGCGAGGCTCTTCGCAGCCTGCTCGCAGATGAAGGCATCGACATTCTCCTGAATGCACGGATCAAGCAAGTGTCGGGCAAATCTGGCGACTCGGTGAGTGTCGTCGTCGAGCAGAATGGAATTGAGAAAGTCCTAAAGGGTAGTCATGTATTGGTCGCCACAGGCCGCAATCCGAACACCGAAGGACTCGGCCTGGAACTGGCCGGCGTTGAGCTCACCGACCGGGGATACATCAAGGTCAACGAGCGGCTGCAGACCACCGCGCCCGGCGTCTGGGCGATCGGCGAGGTCGCAGGTAGCCCGCAGTTCACGCACATCAGCATCGACGATTTCCGCGTAGTCCATGCCAATTTAACCGGCGGCAACCGTGTGACCACGGGCAGGCAAGTCCCATATTGTCTGTTTACCGACCCCGAACTTGCTCGTATCGGTCTGAGTGAAACAGAAGCGGAGGCTCAAGGGATAGCGTATCGCCTGTTTAAGGTCCCAATGGAAACCAACCTGCGTGCACGCACGCTTTCGGAGACCCGCGGGTTCGTGAAGGCCCTCGTGGAGGCTGATAGCGATCGCATCCTCGGGTTCACGGCCTTCGGTGTCGGTGCGGGGGAGACCCTGGCCGCCGTCCAGATTGCGATGATCGCAGGGCTGCCCTACACCGCGCTGCGCGATGCGGTCCTGACTCACCCAACACTGGTCGAAGGTCTCATATCTCTGTTCTCATCCGCGGCGTCAGCGCACAACGTTGTCGAGACGAGAGGAGCCCAGATCTCCGCCGCATGAGATGAACTGCAACAGCAATGAGAGAAATAGGAACTCGTGATCCGGTCGTTGCGCAACATGTTTCGCTACTTGCGCAGCACTATTAGTACCGAAAGTCGGCATGTCGGAATCCTCTTTCGGTGTCTAACTTTGACGACTTCTTCTTTATATTCTGCATTGCAATCTCCGTGGGTTCGCGTTTCGGGGATCCGGGTTGACAACTTCACGAAGCAACGTCAGCAATCCTGCATTTGTGTCACGGAGTTGTTAGAAAATTGTAAACTTAAATTGAAATTTCCATTACCGTCGAGGCTTAGGATGAACACCCTGGTCTTTCCGATGGAAAATTGAGTTGTTCGTAATTCGAATCGCAATCATACGATCCGGGTACATTAATATGGATGGACTCGGCATCAAACCAAATGAAAGGGCACTGGATGCTCAAAAAAGCAGGATTCGTAACTGCAGCTTTCTTTCTCTTTACTTTGTCGGCCCTCAGCCAGGACAAAGGCCATTTCGACGCGAGCTTCAATGCCGCGCTGGTTCTCACTCATCCTTCAAGTGGAAACGGCATTCAACAAAGCGCGACCATTGGCTCGGATTATTTCGGCACCTTCCGATTCAAATTCAAACCTAAACACTCGCTTCTCTTCAACTACGGCAGCGCCAGGAACTCTCAGATTTACCAGACAAACTTTGACTTCCATGTGCTGACCAAAACAACCGAATACAGCGGCGCCTACATGTACACCCTGTTTGACAAGCGCAAGTTCCAGCCGTTCGTGCTCATAGGAGCGGGAGCGCTTAGTTTCAATCCTCAGAGCACATGGTTGTTTCTGCCAGATTTTGTTCCTGGCGTCCCCAATCGTGTGCAGGCGATTTTGAATACCAGTAAGCAAACCGAACTGATGTACTTGTATGGCGGCGGATTCGACTACCGCCTGCCTTGGAGATTCGCCCTGCGGCTGCAGTATCGTGGCCTTATTTATAACGCGCCAAGTTTTAATGTGAATGCTGCTCTCTCAGGAGGGTCAGTAAATCTGTCCACGGGAAGCAAAGGCTACATGTCCGAGCCTTCGATTGGACTGGTTTTCAATTTTGAAAAGAGCCACGGATTTGCGCGGGTTTACACGGATCAGATATGATAAAAGATCTTGATCGGTGAAATCCGTGGCTGATCTTAGGAGTTCAATGCTGCCTTGCGTAGCTTGCGGCTTTCCGCCAGCAAGGCCATGGAGTGCATCAGATTTTGCAGGGTGACAATACCGATCAGATGTTCGTCCTCGACCACCGGGATAATGCTGAGATTGCGGGCAGTCAATTTCCGGAATGCAGAGGCCAAAGACTCCTTCTTCTGCGCCACTTCAAAAATGCGATTCATTACCGCCTGCACGTATCCGTTCCCTTCCGCACGCAACGCCTGCAGGATTTTCTGTTTCGAGATAACGCCGACCATGTCGCTGCCGCGAATAACCGGGAAATCGTCCTGCAGTGAGTGCACGGCTTTCTCCAACGCGTCTTCCAAAGTATCGGCTGGAGAGAGCGTGGCGAAATCGGTCAGCATGATGTCTTCCAGTCGCACGGTTTCAAGCACTGATTGAAAGACAGCCGATCGCTCTTCCAGTTGCGCCGCAATGAACAAAAAGAAACCAATCATGGTGAGCCAGATATTCCACAGCATGCCCACCAGCATGAACAAAGTCGCGAATGCCTGGCCAATCGAAACCGCGCGCCGCGTGGCTCGCACTGGATCCATGGTGCGGCTGAATATGGCTCGCAGCACCCGGCCTCCATCCATTGGATAGGCCGGCAGCAGGTTGAACAGAGCCAACCCCAGGTTCGACCAGACCAAGCTGCGCGGCAGGTTTCCGGAATAAATGTACGGCTTCGACCAAAAGATGAATCTGAGGCGCGAAAGCAAGTAAAACGCCCGCTGTGACTGCAGCAATGATAATATTGACCAAAGGCCCGGCCATGGCGATGCGGATATCCCGCTTCCAGGTGAGTATGCCGGGCTCCAAAGGACGCTGGGTTTCGTCGAGCAGCGTGACCTCACCGATGGGCAGCAGGATAATAGCTTTGGCAGGAACTCCGGCACGCATACCCACCAGCGCTTGCCCCAATGCATGCAGTACCACACTGCCGAGAATAATTCCCACCAGAGCCAGACCGCGGCCGGGATTGGCTGCACCATGCGTGGTTGATTCAGTGAGCCAAACGAAGATGAGCAGAAAGAAGAATGTCAGATGGATGCGAAGTTCGACTCCGAATATCCGACCCGCCGGAATGGACCAGTTCCTCATGCGACCTCGACACTCCCCTCTCTCTATTCTATATAGTTAGACGCCGTAGCGCGTACGCGAGATGCGACGGCAGTAATCGAAAGTACCTTAACTGGAGCGTGACTGCGTGGGGACAGTGCCTGCTGTCCACTGGACGCCCGAAATCTGCTGAGCTTTGCCAGCCGGAGCAGCGGCTCCCAGTGATCAGTTATGAGAGTGATCGCAGGAAAATATCGGAGCCGGCGGCTGCAGTCTCTGCCCGGCCTGGAACTTCGTCCCACCGCAGATCGCTTGCGCGAAACCTTATTCAACGTGCTTACGGCGGGAAATCCGACCGCCCTCGAGGGAACGGTTTGGGTCGATCTGTATGCGGGAACCGGTGCGGTCGGCATTGAGGCCATCAGCCGCGGCGCAAGCATGGTTCATTTTGTGGAATCGTCCGAACGCGCAGTACGCCTCATTAGAAAAAACCTGGCATCGCTGGGAATAGATACAGGCTTTCAAATCCTCAAACAGGATTCGATTCGTGCGCTCCGAGCGCTGGCGTCTACGACACGTTGCAGATTTTATTTTTCTTGATCCTCCCTACGAGATGGAACAAGCCTACGGGCAGGCGCTGGAGACGCTTTCGAAATCGGGCTTGCTAAAAGACGAGAGTATTGTCATCGCTGAACATCAGAAAAAGTTTGATCCGGGAGAGGTTTTTGGATCGCTGCGTCGTTACCGGAAGTTAGTGCAGGGTGATGCGGCGCTGAGTTTCTATCGATTGGCTCTAGCCTGAGAGTCACCCAAAGACGTTGCATAGTATGTCATCGCGAGCGTAGCGAGGGATCTCGGTTCTCGGTGTACCGGCGAAACCCAGATCCTCGTCGCCTTCGGCTCCTCGGAATGACAATGTGTTGTGGCGGCCTTCAGACCTCACATCAGAATTTCATTCGTGCGCCGCACGATCGGGTGCTGCATCTCCTGCAGATCATTCTTCACCTGGTTCAGGCCGTAAACGCACTGCTCGAAATGGCTCGACAAGTTGGCGAACAGCGGCGCGACCTTCTCGTATTCGAAATGCTCGAACTTGGAGACGATGTAATAACTCTCTTTTCCCGCCTTGATCCAATCCAAAAAGTTTTCTGTGCGGTTGCGGCGCAAGCGGTAATGGTTGATGCTTTCCGGAAACATGCCGGCAAAGAAAAGTGTGTAGTCTCCGATATGCTTGCGCACCTGGCGCTCGCGATCGAAAGAAGGCGCAGGTCCGTACACGGGATTGGATTCGATCAGCATCTCGCCCACATCGGTGATGGGTTGGTCTTCGCCGTTGCGAATCTTGAACAACTGTTCCACTTCGCAAAACTCGGCCATAAGATGCGCGACGTAGTTAACGATTTGCGGATCGCGAATCCCAATTTCCTCGGCATAGTGCCGGCCCACGAGGTCGATGAACAGCTGTTGCAGCGGATGCGTCTCCGGAATCATTCGCTAGCCCCCTCGAAACCCGCTACCCCAGCGGGTTCTTCTGCTGCGCGATTTTTATCGCGTCTGGTTTGAAAACGCAAGTAACTTTTGTAAGTCACGGGCGTCTTCTTTTTAATTAGAGTGCCCGTCGCTGGGCAAAGGTTTCCCACCACGATTTGTTGGCACACTCGAGACTCGGCTGCTAATCGCTGTAGCCCTACGATTACAATATCGGCGAGAGAGGCATTGGACTCTATGCAACGCCAGAACATTTCCAGCGGTACACCATGGGAACCAATTGTGGGTTACTCGCGTGCGGTCAAAGTAGGGTCTTACGTGCATGTATCTGGGACCACTGCGACCGACGCCAATGGCAAGATCGTGGGCGTGGGCGACCCTTATGCCCAAGCCATACAGACGCTGAAAAACATTGAGTCAGCCTTGCAGAAGGCTGGAGCTACATTGAAGGATGTAGTGCGCACGCGAATGTTCGTGATCAACATCGCCGATTGGGAAAAGATTGGCAAAGCCCACGGCGAATTCTTTCGCGACATTCGTCCGGCGACCTCAATGGTGCAGGTGAGCGCGCTGATTTCTCCGGAGATGCTGGTGGAAATCGAGGCGGACGCTGTGATCGGCGACTCTCAGGCGTAGAATGCGCTGGACCTTATAACGGTTTCATCCCAGATCGGTGGAGCATGCGAATGAAAAACATGTTGGTGGATTGTCCTGTTTGCGATTGTGATTCGTTGCAACGCGCAGGAAAACAACAGCAGTCCGGTGTTGCATCCTTTTACCGTCATTCGCGCTGGCACACTCATTGACGGCAAGTCCGACGCTCCCCGCCACGACCAGGTCATTATCCTCCGCGGCAATCGCATCGAAAGCATTTCGGACGCCGCCGCCGCGAAAATTCCCGACGGCGCAAATGTTATCGATCTCTCCCATGCAACCGTGCTACCCGGCCTGATCGATTCGCATACTCACATCTTTCTGCAAGGCGAGGAGCCGGCGCAGGGCGGATACGACGTGAACATTCTCAAGTATCCGCTGGCATTGCGTGCGGCGCGCGCAACGGTTTCCGTGCGGCGGGCGCTGGAGCAAGGTTTCACCACGCTGCGCGATCTCGAGACCGAAGGCGCGGGCTATGGCGACGTCGGCATCAAAGAAGCCATCGAGGGCGGATACATTCCCGGCCCGCGCCTGTTCATCTCCACTCGCGCAATTTCCACAACCGGAGGTTATCCGCTCGAAGGCTACGCGCCCGAACTCGACATGCCCACGGGCGCGCAATTGATCGACGGCCCGGTTGAGGCTCGTAAAGCGGCCCGCGAGCAACTGTCACATGGCGCTGACTGGATCAAGGTTTATATGACCCATCGTTCGTGGGTGGGAAAGAATGGCGAACTGGTTTCGCAGCCCACGCTGACGGTCGAGGAACTGAAGGCGATCGTCGACGAAACTCATGGCTGGGGGAAAAAAGTTGCCTGCCACGCCTATGGCGGAATTGGATTGCATCGCGCGCTCGACGGCGGTTGCGACTCCATCGAACACGGGCTCGATCTCGACGACGCTGCCATCGCGCAGATGCTCAAGCAGGGTACTTGGTACTGCCCCACATTAAGCGCGTATTACCACGATTGGGCTCCGGCGGACACTCCCGAGGGTCAGCGTGATCGAAAGCGCGCGGCGGTGCATGAAGTCTCCTTCCCGAAAGCACTGCATGCGGGCGTGAAAATTGTTTTCGGCACCGATATCGGAGGCATTCCGTGGAGCGAGCCCATTGCCCAGGAATTTCCCCACATGGTCGAACTCGGCATGTCTCCCATGGATGCCATCAAAAGCGCGACCTCGCGTGCCGCCGAGATGCTCGACATGCAAGGCCAGATCGGCGTGATTGCGCCCGGGGCCTATGCGGACATCATCGCGGTGGCGGATGATCCCGTGCGTGACATCAAATCCTTGCAGAACGTTCAGTTCGTCATGAAAGACGGCAAGGTTTTCCGCAATGAAATTAAGTAATCCTAGCCTGCCAATTTTTGTGTAATCAATACACTTGACACCTGCCGCGCATGCGTCATAATGCCCTAATCCTTTTCGTCCGTCCCTGCATTCAGGAAGCGGCGCGGGATTTGTGGTTTGCAGCGGAGGTGAATATGAACGTACTGAATCTGTGTGATCCCGAAGCAGCAGCGGTTCCGGTAGAAGCAACTGTGGCGGACGCCATCCGCAAGATGCTCGACTTTCATGTGGGAGCGGTCGCAATCATTGACAGTGAGCGGCGAGTCGCCGGAATCTTCACCGAACGCGACGTGTTGCGCAAGTTTTCTTTGAGCGGACGCGATCCCGACCAAACCCCGGTTCGCGAGCTGATGACCACGCCAGTGGAGCTGGCAACTTCGCAGACCGGTCCCGATGAAGCCTTGGTCACCATGGTCGAACGCCATTTCCGCCATCTTCCCATCGTCGACAACAATGGCAGGCTGCTGGGCATGCTTTCGATTCGCAATGTGCTGGAGTGGCGGATTGATGATTTGAACCGCGAAGTGGGATCACTCGAACAGTACGTCAGCAACGACGCGCCCGGCGGAGACTAAAGGGATGAAAGCTCGGCAGCATCAAGCCTCACCAAAAGTCTGTCTTGTATTCTTCCCAATGCTGCCGAACTCCTTCCATGATGCGCTGGTATTCGGGATCGCCGCGCAGTTTGTCGTAGTTCTTGTCGCGCTGAAACCACGGGTAGTTGTGATTCCCGACTTCCACCGCTCTGCGCAGCCAGGCTAGGGCTTGTTCTTTCTCTCCCAGCAGCGCGTAAATGCCGCCCATCCAATAGGCGCCGTCGCCGTCGATTTCGTCACCCGGGTGAAACCGCAAGAGCTTCGGGTCTATTTTGTCCCGCTCGCCTTTGGAAGCGTGCAAAAATCCGGCCATGACCGGGCAGAATTGTCATCGCTGTCGCGGCCCAATTCCTCGAGCGCGCTTTAACACTACCTCGGCCTCATCGAGTTTGCCCTGGTAGTAAAGAAATTCTCCCAGATATGCCATCGCCTTAAACTGGTTCGGATTCTCAGCCAGAGCTTGTTTCATCTCTTGCTCAGCCTCGGGCGCGCGTCCCACATAAAGGAGCATGCGTCCGTGCATCCAGTGAATTCGCGTAGTCGTGGGGTTCAACTCTACGCTGCGGCGGTAAGCCTTCTCCGCAGCATCGTCCAGTCCCGGCATAATGATAAATGTAGCCGAGTTGGTCCCATTCCCACTCCGAGTTGGGCGCTAGTGTCAGAGCCTGCCGCAATGATTCGAATGGCCTCCATGTTCCGGCCGGTCTCGGTACAGTATCCTGCCCAGGCAAATGATTTCCTTCCAGTTAAATCCGGCTTAAGCTCGAGTGATCGACGTGCTGTCTTCTCGGCTAGCGCTAAATTTTGGGCGCCATTCTCGGTGACGTTCGCGCTTTCCAGTGGCGTAGAGATATGCCAGTAAGGCCGTAGGCGTCGGCAAACGACGGATCCAAGGCTATGGCTTGCTGTAAAGCCACGTTGACCTTGATGCAGACTTTCCGGTCTGCGACCGCATGAAGTATTCGTTCTTGTAGAATCGCGCCTGCAAATACAAATTGTAGGCTTCAGGGGATGTCGTAGGCTCTGCCGCGAGCGATTGCTGCTTCCTGTCCGGAAACCTGGACGCGCAAGCCCTTCCACGACTTTCTGCGCGACCTCGTCCTGAAATTTCAGCATATCGTCAGCCCTAAGGTCGTAGTGCTGTGCCCACCGCATGGCGCCATTCTCGCGATCAATCAGTTGCACCGAGACCCGCATGATCCCAGAGGACGCGCTGATAGGTACCGTCCAAGACTGAATTCACTCCCAGTTCCTGCGCGGCTTTCGCGGGGTCAGTTGGGTCTTTGACGTATTTCAAAACTGAACTCGTCGGTCGCACCGCCAGGTTTTGCAGCGACGCCAACCGCGTGATGATCGCATCCGTCATGCCGATTCCCCACGAGTCTTCTCCGGGACGAAGCGAGAGATCGCGAAACGGGAGCACGGCAACGCTATGCACGACCGGTTGCGAGGCGGGTGTACTGGCAGCCGGTGGCGTCGAGGACCTTTGCTGACGAATTCCTTCGCCAAACTGCAGAAAAGCTCCGATCAACACAACCGCTGCAACCGCAGCGATGGCGATCTTTTTTGCCCATCCGCCCGGTACTCGTGTTTCTCGGCGGAATCTATGCCGAACTTCTGTGGCCGGACTCCGATTCCCGCCTCAGACGCAGCAGATCGCTCCGCATATCCGCCGCGCTCTGATATCTGAAGGTTACGATCTTTCTCCAAGCGCCTTATTGACGATGCGTTCCAGTTCCGCTGGCGCGTCAGGATTCAGCCGCGCGGGTGACGCAGGCGTCGCATCGAGAATGGCCTTGAAAATAACGCCTGAGCTTTCCCCGCGAAAGGGCAGCATGCCCGTAGTCATCTCGTAGAGCACGGCCCCGAAGGAGAACAGATCGCTTCGCGCATCCAAATCTTTTGCGCGCACCTGCTCCGGCGACATATAAGCGACCGTGCCCAAGCGTGGCCCCCGGGCTGGTGAGATGCTGCTCCTCGACCATGCCCGACATCGTGTTTGCTGATGCCACTTGACTGAAGCGAACTGGCAATGGGCGTAATCTTTCGCCAGCCCAAAGTCCAGGATCTTTGGCCTGTCCCCGCTTGGTGATGAAAATATTCGCAGGCTTGATGTCGCGGTGAACGATGCCAGCCGCGTGAGCGACGTCCAGAGCATCGGCGATTTCGATTGCGAGCGATATGATCAGCTCGGTTTCCAGCGGACGCCCCGCAATGCGATGCTTCAGCGTCAACCCATCCAGAAACTCCATCACAATAAACGACTGCCCTTCGTGTTTCCCAATCTCGTGGATGGTGCAAATGTTCGGATGGTTCAGGGCAGACGCTGCCCGCGCCTCGCGCCGGAAGCGTTCCAAAGCCTGCGGGTCCTTGGCCACGTCCGGGGGCAGAAACTTCAATGCGACAAAGCGGCCAAGTTCCGTGTCCTCCGCTTTATAAACCACGCCCATACCACCGCCGCCGAGTTTCTCGACAATCCGGTAGTGCGAGATAATCTGCCCGATCATTGGCGCGAATCTTACGTCGGTGAAAAGGGTAAGTCAATGAAGACAAGGACGGCGCGACACGCTACGAACTACAAACACAATTCGTCCACACTACAGACATCTGGGTATTGTCCCGGAACTCCTTCTTAGGCATCTAAGCCCCCGCCTTTGTGAAACTTCGCTTTAGGAGTTCCTATGCTTCGTCACATCTCTAGGTTTGCTCTGGTCCTTACCTGCTTGGTGCTCGCGATCCCTGTCGCTTTCTCCCAGGCAGTTAGTTTTACCACCTTCTCTAGTCCATATCTCGACTCCCTCCACGCAGACTTCAATTCCGACGGCCGAGAGGACTTCATCAATTCCACCGGCTGTTCTAGCTCGAGTTTCGGCCTTGCACTGTCCACAGGGGACGGCACTTATGCTGCTCCGGTGTGCTACACACTGCCCAACGGAGCCCCAACCTATTTTGCTATCGGTGACTTCAATGGCGATGGCAATGCCGATGTGATCGTCAGTAACGAAACGAATACGGTTTATGAATATTTAGGCAACCGGTCTGGGACGCTGCGGTTTAAGGGGAGTTTTGTGGCGCCAACCGGTGTGCTTACACTTGCGGCCGCCGACGTAAATCATGATGGAAAGATCGATCTGCTGTTTTGGGGTGGCGATAATAACTTGTGGGTCTGGTTCGGCAACGGAGACGGCACCTTCACGGCCGGTCCCGCTACACCCATGGCGATCGGTGGCTATCTCTTGGTAGGCGACTTTGACGGCGACGGCAAAGCCGACATCCTCGGCGTGTACGGTGACGAGGGCGGGACCGATTATCAAGTTTTCTACGGCGACGGAACCGGTCACTTTCAAGCGTCCAAGGTTTGGGTCGACGACGTGGACTATGCGATCTATGATTTGAATGGGGACGGAAGGTCGGACCTCGTCGGGCAACCGTTCGACTTCTCGATTAATGGCAACACCTATTACAAGAAGATAAGGGTCCTTTACGGCAATGCGAATCGGATCTTTCGCGAGAGGGAAATCGCAACCGCCAACTGCGATGCTTGGGGCTTTCCGCCTGCCATTGCAGATCTTAACGGCGACGGCATCAACGATATTGCCGCAGTTGAAGCTTCCGACTGCCAGGGCGACGGGCCTGATACTTTCAATGTGCTGCTGGGCAATGGCAATGGCACATATCAGCACGAGCAAGTGATCTACACCGGAAACGGCACGGAACTGCTAATTGGCACTTCCGTCGTGCGCGCCAACCGGGACAGTAAACCCGATCTTGTCCTGTCTGAAGAGTACGGGGATGGGTCGAACCTCTTATTTCAAAACACTACGATTGGCAACTTCCCAGCTTGCGATGCGCCGACAGGCTACACGGGAATAACTCTCTGCGCCCCTACTACCACGGTGGTCGGCTCATCGCCGGTGCAATTCAGCATCGGCGCGGCTAACCAGACGCCCGGGCGCAAGGTAGAAGTCTGGGTCGACGGCAAAAAGATGAGCCAGCAGTTGAAAGGTGCGTTCTCTTACTACAGCTTCCTGGATGCCACCTATAAGCTATCGAACGGAAATCACACCGTGACCGTGTTTTCCGCAGGCTGGGACAATTTGCTGCAGGAGTTCACTTTTCCTTTGACGGTGGGGAGTACAACCTGCGCTTCTCCATCGTCGCCCGGCGTCAATGTTTGTAGCCCGCTGAATCATGCGACTGTTGACTCGCCCGTGCTCGCATGGGCCAGTGGCACCGTAACCGGGACCGTCGCCCGTATGGAAGTATGGGTGGACGGCGTGAAGAAATACACGACGTATGGAAAGAACACCCTGAAAACGAACATCTCGCTTGCTTCAGGAACCCATACGTTTGTCTATTACATAGTGAATACGGCGGGACACAAGTGGAAACAGACGGTTTACGGCACCGTACCATAAATCTCTAAGCTGACGGGGACAAATGAGAAGCCGCGACTTGGGTCGCGGCTCCTCCGGCTCCGCGCGAACACCTGCATCCGCACCTTGCGAGGACTTTGGTCCCACGCATTTGCACGAGCAGGCGCTCATCCGGCGGTCTTTCTATTCATCGAAAAATTATTGTTTGACGGCCCCGACCGAGCGCCGTCGGTTGTCAGCAGCCGGCCGGTCCGGCGCATGGTTGCGCAGTCAAATCCGTAGGCCGCTCCGCAAACCAGACAGACCTGGTAGTCCTGCCCTTGGGCTCCACTATGTGGCCATGAAAAATTATGACGGCAAAACATCTCTGAGAGTCGCTTAAACAATGGTGGAGTCATGCTGTTCTGGTCCCCTGTATAAATGAAGTAAAATGTGGCCGGTTATTCGCCCGACGCATACTGAGTCTCCTGGCTACCGGATGCGCCGTCCAAGCGAAATTGTGCGCCAAGAGTGTTTGCCACTGAACTCAAATCCTTGGCAAGTGCGTGGCGCCAGCGTCCCACGGAATCCTGCGCCAGTTCTTCCATGGTCTGTCCGAAGGAGAGCAATGTTCCCGCAACCTGGGTCTTCAGCAGCTGGGAGATTGAGCCTTCGATTCCCTTCTGGACGCTCTTCAAATGTTCACAGGCATCGTCGAGGTGCTTGCCCAGTTCCTGGGAGTTACGTGTTCCCAGCTCTTTGAGAACCACGTCGAGAGCCCTTTCCAACTGCGTACGCGCGCCGGAAATAATGTCACTGCCGATTTGCACCAAGCGGCTGTCCAAATCTGATTCGAGGTGGCGAGCTGATTCGTCCAGCTTGGCCATGCGAGTGGCAAGATCGGCGTTTTCCGCCTGCAAGCGCAACGATTCTGTTCCCACCGCTGCCTGGATTTTTCGCATTTCCTCGCGGTATCTAGCATGCTCTTCGCTCAGGCGCTGCTGCAGACCTCGTAAGAACTCCTCGCTGCGCCGCTCCAGCCTGATGCCCGCTTCCAACACTTGTTGCTGAAACCGCTCTGCTCCAGAAACGAGATGCTTCTGCACCGCATCGGTCATTTCCTCCGACAACCCCTGAGCGCGGTGCTCAACCGCCTTCAGATCTTGCCCGATTTGCTCGCGAAACTCTTTGTTGGCAGCTGTGATCTTCTTCCCGATGGCTTCCTTGGCCGCCTCCAACACCTCTTCCGACTGTTGGCGTGTCTGGCGCAGAACTTGCACGCCGAGTTCCTCGCGGAGGCGCAGCAAAAGTTTTTCTTCTACCTCGGGCGGAATGTGCGAGAGCGATATGTCAAATTGGCTGCGCCGGGGTGATGCTTGCGCCAGCTTTTCGCGCAGTTCCTTAATCTCCGCTTGCAACGGCTCAACGAATTCTGCAATCACAGCCCGAAAGCGGGCGTACTCGGGCAGCCGCTTTCCCCGCGCCGGTTGCTCTGCGCGTGCCGGTGCCTCTGACAGTTGTGACCAATCGTCAGGCGAAGTTTCGAGCCCCCAGAAGTTATCCGGCTGATCCAGCTTTGCGCCCAGCTTCCAGCCCTCTTGATCCGAGTCCATTGGCTGGCAGTCGACAATGTGAGCCATGGTCCAGCGGCCGTCTTTGCTTTGAAATTGCACAGGAACGCCAGCGTCCAGCTTGATCGAAGAACGCATGGCGCAGCCGTGGGCGCTGACGACCAACGTCTCACATACTTCGGAGAAGCCGGAATCCGGCTCCAGGCTGGTTACAAGTATTGGTAGGGTAATCGGTAGTCGCGAACTACGACGTAAGTCAGGCAGGTTTTGCGCGCGCATGGGGATCCCTTCTGACGAAGTGCGCTTCTCGTGTCCGTGGCGCGGACTCGAGTTCTCCAGTAAGGTAACGCGAGTTGGTCTACAAAGCTCCACACGATGGTGTCTTTTCGTCTGTGCAATGGGACACTGCCCCCCTCCGCGATCGTGAACATCGTTCCTTGCAATCGGAGAGTTGCACGGCACGCGGGATTTCATGGCGTGGAAACGGCGGAGGCAGAAAAACTGGAGGATAAAACAGGAAAGGCCGACTTTTTCAGCCGGCCTTTGCAACGAGAAATTCAATAACTACTTTTTGGCCGGAGGCGCGATGGCGTCTTTCGTAGCTTTTGCCACGCGGAACTTTACTACCGTCTTGGCCTTGATCTGGATGGGTTCGCCGGTTTGCGGGTTGCGTCCCATGCGGGCCTTGCGATGAGCCTTCACCAGGCGGCCCAGTCCGGGGATGACGAACACGCCATTCTTCTTGGTCTCTTTTACGGCGACGTCGGTTAGGTGCTCAAGAAATGATGCTGCGTGCTTGTTATTGCTTTCCAGTTTCTCAGCAAGATGCCGGACGAGCTGTGTCTTAGTCATGCCTGAAGCCATGAATCCTCCTCTAGGTGAAACGTTGGATTTGCCTGCGATGACGCCATCTTATATCACGACCCTGTGGAAATATAGCGTTTCGGCCGCATTTTATGCGGTTTTGTTTATTTAGGAACCCGAAAAACCCACAAATAGCGCGCTTTTCGCACTTGCGGCGCTCAAAACGGCTCTCCGCAGCAGATGTCGAAGCCGTCAGGAGCGCGTTCCGGCCAGGTGCACGCTGCATGGGATAATGATTCAGGAGTTTCTATCGTGAGTTGTGCCATCTGCGAAAAGCGTAAAGAGAAACGCTTTTGTCCGGCTATCCATGGACGCATTTGCCCGCAATGTTGCGGCGAGCAGCGCGAAGTGACGCTCGATTGTCCCAGCACGTGTGTCTACCTGCAACAGGCGCGCGAGCACGAGAGGCCGCGCCCAATGCAGGATTTGGATCAGGCAGCGCTGTTCCCGCAGATTGAAATCGGCCAACAATTCCTCTACGAACATGAACCCTTGATCATGGGACTGAGCTACGCGCTGGCAAAGAGCGCGCGAGCGGATCGCGCAATTACCGATGCGGATTTGATTGCCGCGCTCACCTCGATGACCAGGAAACAGGAAACGCTGGTGAACTCAGGCTTGCACTACGAAAGTCCGACCGCCAGTCTGAGCCAGCAGGCAGTGATCGCCCAGATCAACGAGCTTTTGAAAGGCTATCGAGAGGTAGAACAGAAGCAACTCGGATACAGCAGGCTGCGCGAGTCTGATCTGCTCGCCGCGCTCGTCTTCCTTTTGCGCATGGGCCACGCCCATACTTCCGGAAGGCCGAAATCACGAGCCTTCGTGGATTTCGTTCTGTCGCAATTCCAACCCGAAAAACAATCGGCCATAGCTGCGCCAGAAGAATCCGCCAGCCGCATAATTATTCCGTAGCAAAACCGGCCACAGATCTACACGGATTCGCACAGAACAATTTAATCCGTGAAATCCGTGGCTAGCTTTTGCTCATCCTTGCGCACCGCTTGTCCCGGCGGCAAGGCATCGCGTAATTGCCGAATTGTTCGCTTGAGCACTGGATGTTGCGCATTTGGCGCGATCTCTGCGAGCGGCTCCAGCACAAAGCGTCGTTCGTGCATGGCGGGATGAGGAATGCTAAGTCCCGAATCGTCGACGATTAAATTCCCAAATAGCAAAATATCGATGTCAAGGATGCGAGGTCCTTTTTTCTGCGTTCGCCGCCGCCCCATCTGTTGCTCGATTTCGAGAATGGCATCGAGAAGTTGTCGGGGTGTCGTCTCCGTATCCAGCGCGACGACGCAATTCAGAAACCAAGCCTGCGCAATGAATTCCACAGGTTCAGTTTCGTAGAAAGATGAAACCGCCACGACCTTGCCGAAAGCGCATAAGTGATCTATGGCGGAATGCAAATTCGCCGCACGATCCCCGACATTAGAACCAAGCGAAAGATAAACGAGGTTGGACATTTGGACTCAAATGACAGTAGCGCCGGCATCTTGCCGGCTGTCGCGAGGGCATCTTGCCCTCGCCGATGGGGACGCGACGCCCCCACGACAGCCGCCAGGACAGCGGCGCTACACTTTGCCATTGCGTGGAGAGGATGTCAACCGATCACCCGGTATCCAGATAAAGACTTGCGGCAGATACCCGGGCCCGGCAGGCTCTAAGCAGCATCGCTGGTTTGAATTCTTACTGACTAAGCACGGGCGGGACGCCCGCGCGCTACATTTACAAGGAGAGCTTATGCTTCCGCTTCATGCCAAAATCGATCGTACCCAGCGTTTACTTCGCATGCTTGAAGAAGATGCTCCACTGCTAGCTATGCGAGTTGCGCCCTTAACCGCAGAGCGCCAGCAGTCAGCGAAAGACTTCGCGGCGCAGTTAACCGCGCACACCCGCGCTGAACTGGAAAAGTTGATCGAAGAAGGATTGCTATGGGATTCGAACGACCCGACTCCGCAAGCCGCTGACTGAATCCTCACGCCATCTGCCCAGCCATAGCCTGGACGGATGGCACGACCGTATCGCGCTGATCTTCGACGGTAGTCTCTTCCCACAGCGTTCGGTCACGCAGCAGGCGCGAAACTAGCGCCGTATGCATGGCATGGCCGGCGCGGTCCGCAACCACATTGCCCAGAATCTGTTTCCCCAAAAGTGCCAGGTCGCCGATTAGATCCAGCACTTTGTGCCGCACGAACTCATCGTCAAACCGCAGCGGAGGATTCTCCACGCTATCTCTAGTCAGCACCACACAGTTCTCTCGCGACGCGCCGCGGATCAATCCCATATTGCGCAGCGTCTGCTCGTCCTGCCGGGAGCCAAAGGTGCGCGCCGACGCGATCTCGCGGAAATAATTGCCGTTAGCCAGCTCCACGCTGAACGTTTCCTTGCCGATTAGCGGATGCGGAAAATCAATGGCGTACGAAACGGAATAAGTCTCCGCCGGATATACCGCGATAAATTTGTTGCCTTCGTGCAGTTCCAGCGCATGCCGAATGCGAAGATAAGTCCGCGGACGCCGCTGCTTTCGAATTCCCGCCTGCTGAATCAGTTCGACAAAAGGCCGCGCGCTGCCATCCAGGATGGGCAGTTCGAGATTGTCCAACTCGACGATGGCATTATCAATGCCGGTTCCGATGAAAGCCGAAAGCAAATGCTCGGTCGTAGAAATGAGCACGCCTTTTTTCATCAGGCTGGTGGCATAGCTCACGCGGGCGACGTTGCGACTGACGGCCTCGACCGCAAAACCGTCGAGATCGACGCGGTGGAACACAATGCCCGAACCTGCGGGCGCAGGCAGGATTCGCAAATGGACAGGGGCGCCACTGTGCAAGCCGACTCCGGCGCACTCCACTGCCCCACGAATTGTTTGTTCGTGTCTCAGCCTATGAAGTCTCTATCTATTGTTTGATGAAGATATTACGGCTTGCGGCAGATAACTTGGCTGTGGCAATTTAGCCACACTTCGTGGGGAATTTTGCCTAGTGACACCGAAGACGATGACCCGACACATATACACACGCCGGATGGCTATTTAGGTGCGCCTTTGAAAGGATCATAGGTCACATCAGCCGCAAACATCGAATCGCTCAGCCCCTTGTTGTAGCTCACCGAATTCAGGAACCGCTGATTCGACATGTCCCCGTTGTAGAAACGCGTAATGCTGAGCGGAGTCATTACGCCTTGCACGGGGCGGTAGTTGTCATAGACTTCGTCTTCGATATTGCGCTGCTTATCGGTCGGATCGCGCCACGAATAAGTTTTCTTCACCGGCAAATGCGTATTGCTATCGATGTACAAAGTTACGCTCCGATTGTTCGAATCCATAATCGTGACTTGCTCGGCGTCTTTTTGCGCGGCTACGGTGTGCCCTTCGTAAAATAGCGCAATGCCCGGCTTCGGCAGCCACTTCCGCAGCACCCAATCCAGCGAAAATTCGCGGCGCCGCAGATAGTCGCTTACCGACTTCGGGTCGTCCGCGCGCGTGCCTTTGTAAGTGACTTCGAAACCCTGATCGCCACGGTAGACATAAACGACGTCGCGCTTTTTCGTGAGTTCGACTCGCTCCTTCTCGGGGAATTTATAAAACCGCCAAAATAACACCCCAACGCCTTCCGATTGTCCCAAATGAAAGCTGTAGGTGCGGCCTTCCTGGCTGACGTCTTGAATATTCAGGTAAGCATTTCCGCCCAGCGCGTCAATCATCTGATCGACCAGAACTTTGGCCTTGTGGGCATTTTCTTGATCGATGGGGACAGATTGCGCCGCAGGCGCGGGAGCATTCGCCTGCCCGAAGGCCAGCCCGGTGAAAATAATTATTGATAGAAGATAATTCATGCTTCTCAATGATTAGACGCTGAGACCACCATTGTAGCTGTATGTGTCGGACGGAATGGAGAACGGGCGTCTGGCCCGCTAACCGGGCGAGGACGCCCGGTCCCCACCACTCTTGTCCGCCGCTTTTGATTTTGTTTTTGCAAGCCCAAAATTCAGAGTCAACGTCAAAGGCAGCGGACAAGAGTGTCCGCTCTACACAAAGATCTTTTCATCCCGCAAGCACAGCGCCGCCGTTGACATTAAAAACTTCTCCGGTGATAAAACCAGCCTCGGGCGTACACAGAAACAAAATCGGCGCCGCGATTTCTTCCGGCTTGCCCACGCGTCCTAACGGAATAGTTGCGAAAATTGCTTCCCGGCTCTTGGGATCATTCAGCGCGGCCGCGGACATATCGGTATCAACCCAACCAGGCGCCACGCAATTCACGTAAATGCCATCGCGCGCCAGTTCGGTGGAAAGCCCTTTCGCCATGCTGATGAGCGCGCCCTTGGTCGCAGCGTAGTCGCAGTGAAAAGCTTCGCCGCGCTGTCCGGCGGTAGAACTCACCAGCACGATGTGACCTGCGGCGTCTCCTGATTTCTTCTGCTTCTTCATCTGAGCGACGGAATGCTTGATAAGCGCGAACACGCTGTCCAGGTTGATGGCCACCGTGGACACGCCACTGCGCATCGTCCATCTGGTCGACGGGCATCGTCCACGGCAGGCCACACCCCGTGATTGGCGACGAGAATATCGAGCCGTCCGAAGCGGTCGACCGCGCTAGCCACCAGATCGCGAGCCGTCTCTGTACCGGAAAGATTGCAGGCGACCGCGGCACAGTTGTCCGCGCCAAGTTCCTTGACCAGTTGCTCCGCCTGCTGCTTGGACTTTTCGTAGCTGAAAAATACTCGCGCGCCCGCTGCCACAAACATTCGCACCGCAGCCGCACCGATGCCACGCGAGCCCCCGGTGATGAGAGCAACCTTGCCAGAGAGCGAAAGACGCATGTCAGATAGTTTCCAGCTTCGGGTCCGAGCTTGCAAGTCAGGAGCCGGAGAGACGAGTATTCAGCAAACCGCCTCCGAGTTGCTTAAGTCTGAAAAGTTCGAGGAAGTCCGCTCGGTTTTCAGTTGCCGCAAAAGCACACGCACCAGCATTCCGTCGTAACGGATGCCGCTCAAGCGCTCTAGTTCAGCCAAAGCCTGCCGCTGCTTTTGGCGGGAGCAAACGAGCGTTCCGTGGTCATGTTGGCATAGGCGTCGGCAACCGCCAGAATTCGCGACCACAAAGGGATTTGCTCGCCCTGAAGGCCCGCAGGATAACCGGTTCCATCAAAAGATTCGTGGTGATGCTGGATGGCTTTCTGCAACAATTCGCTGGCCGGCTGGGTACCAACAATCTCGCCTCCCACCTGGGCGTGCACTTTTACCTGATTAAATTCTTCATCGCTCAGCGGACCCGCCTTGTCGAGAATCCGCTCGGAGACAAATATCTTACCAACGTCATGCACGCGGGCGGTATAAATGAGATCGTCGATTTCCTCCATAGGCAGTCCCAAAGCACGTCCTATCAGTTCGGAGTAGCGAGCCACCGCTTCGCCGTGTCCCGTAGCATTTAGTTCGCGCGACTCAGCGGCACGAGACAGCGCCTCGATCGCCTCACGAAGTATCTGAATGCTGCCTGCCTCATCCTGGCTTTCCTGAATCAGTTTTCTCAGCGTGGTGAGAAGTTCCTCAAGGTGCTCGGGCCCGGTGTGCTGGCGGTGCAGAAAACCTTCAATGTAACCGGAAATAAGCTGCCGCTGTACCGCTGCGCTCTCGCTATCCTCGGATTCATTGGCGCTGGAAACGCGATCTCCGCCCGCACGTTTCGACACGTACATACCCGCGTCCGCCACGCGAATGATTTCTTCCGCGGTAAAACCATGCACCGGAAAACTGGCTACGCCGAAACTTCCGGTGATGAGATGCTCTTGCAGCATGGGGTCCGTCGATAGCCAGAGACGCAAACGCTCAGCCAACACCTGCGCCTGTTCCACCCCGGTTTCAGGCATGAGGATGATAAATTCGTCGCCACCGTAGCGCGCCACCACATTCGACTGCCGGCATTTTTGTTCCAGCAATCGTCCTACCCGCGCCAGCACGAGATCGCCCTCAAGATGCCCCAGCGTATCGTTCACTTCCTTGAACTTGTCGAGATCAACCAGCACAACCGAGAAAGGACGGCCGGAGCGGGAAGCGCGTTTCCACTCCGAACTGAGAGCTTCCCAGAAAAAGCGTCGCGTCTTGATTCCGGTAAGACCATCAGTAATAGATTGCTGTTGCAGCTTTTGAAATACGAAAGAATTATGCAGCGCCGTGGCCAGCAGGTCGGCCAGGGTATTCATGATCAAGACATCTTCGGGCGAGAACGCATCCTCGTTACGGCTTTCCACGTTGAGTACGCCCAGCAGCGTTTCTCCATAAGTAATGGGAATGCACAGCACCGCCCGCGAATCGGGCAGCACCCCTTGTATGTTTGCCTCTCCGGTAGTCTGCACCAAGGCACTTTCGCCGCTTCGAGCCGCGCGTCCGAGAATTCCCACGCCGAGCGGGATGCGCATCCCCAAAGCTTTCGCCGTGCTGCCGGCTTCCGCTTTGATTTCGATGTCTTTGCGGATGTAATCAAAAATGCCGATGCCGATGTGATCAAAGCGGAAGTTCTTCTGGATATGACCGACAATTTCCAGCAGCATCTGCTCCGCATCTTCACTGGAGATGGCAGTCTTAGAGATGCTGTTAAGAAAGGCGAACTGCCGGGCGCGGCGCTGCTCTTCGGCAAACAGTCGCGCGTTCTCCACCGCAACGGACACCTGGCCCGCCACCGTTGTCATTACTTCGAGGTCACGCTGTTCGTAGACATACTCGCGGTCCACACTCATCACCGCCATGACGCCAGCCGGTTTGCCGCCCTGCAGAATGGGCGCGCCGCAGAAACATTTGGAATGGCGCGGCGGAACATAAGTCGTGCCCAGACGTTCGCGCGCCTTCTCCAAATCGGCGCGAATCAGCAGCGGCTGCCCGGTGCGAATAATGTATTCGGTTAGACCGTTGTCGACCTTGCGAGAGCGCTTAGCCTTAACCTGGCCATCTTCCACTTCGAGCTCAAAGCGGATGTCCTCGCCTTCCAGAAAAGCCACGTAAAAATCTGCCGTGTCAAAAATTTGCGAAAGCTCTTTGTAAACCGTGCGCAGGATTTCATCCTGATCGAGACGCGAACTGATGGCTTGTCCAATCTGAGTCAGCAGTTCGTATTCCTTGGTGCGGCGCTGGGCGTCGTGCATCACCACATAACTTTCCAGGGTGAGCCCAATCTGCAAAGCCAGCCCGATCAATAGACGCAAGTTTGACAATCCGAACACACGGCGCTCAGCATGGGGAAAAATAATTACCCCGAAGTTGTGCTTGCGGGTCTGCAGGCTGACGGCGGTGATGTTCTTTATATGTTCTTCGGCCGCCACTTGGCGAAACTGTTCGAACCGGGCACCAGGAAAAGCCGGCAGCGGCTCGGACATTTCAGCGATGTTATGGAAGGTCACGAATCCGCCACGCCGGTAAGCCAGTTCGGCCATGTATTCTCCGGCACCCCTCTTTTCCATCTTGCTGACCAACTCGGGTGAAAATCCCTGCTGCACGGAAGGCAGAATGGCGCGCCAGCGTTCGGTTATATAAATCATCGCCCGCCCGGTCGGCAATGGAGCCACCAGCCGGTCGAGAATATTTTGCAGGCTGGGCACCAGTTCTTCCGCTGAAAGCAGCCGCATGGGATCGACGCCCAAGGTGGAGAAAGCCAGCGCATTCTCCTGCACCGCGTTGCGCTCGTTCTCAAACAACACCATCACCATCGCGATGCCGAGCAACATCTGCGGGATCGGGCCAAGAAAGTGACCAGCGACTCCGAACATTGCCAGAAATGGATTGTGCAACGTCTCCGAAAACCATCAGCACAGCCCACAGTGCCAGTGAAACCGCGAGAAATGTGAAGGCCAATGAATTCTTGCGATGCGCGTAGCGATAGAAATAAAAAGAGCAATACAAAAGCACGACGCCCAGGCCGATATCCAACGGCAGGTGCGGATTCGAAAGGCTCTCGGGATGAAACACTCCGCCGACAGACTGCGCCCTCAAACTCCATACAGCGAGCGCAATACCGCCTCCCCCGAGCGCGACGTCGTACCATCGCACGCGGAATTTCTGCCGTCCCATTAACCTGGTTGAGACGAAGATACAGAGTGCCATCGTCGTCAGCAGCAATGAACTGAAAAATGAAACCAGTGCCGAGGACGGCCGGAACACAACCCAGGAATCCACAGCGTAATGCAGTGTGTAGGCCGCCCATCCAAGCTGCCAGGCGCGGAAGTATTGATGCCGGCTTTGCTCGTAGAGGTAGGTGAACAGCAGAAGGAGCAGCAGGGCAACCAGCCCTGGACCCATGACTACGGTGATCGGAATAGTATCCATCGCGCTGGAGGAGAGCTTTTATTACATCTACAACCAAGACCGATGAGCTTTCAATAGTTTCATACGATCTTGGACAAAGACAATAGTTTTAGATGAGGCTACGGCGGCTTGAATCACCTGAAAGTAACCACTTGGTGGTTACCGGCGATACTTGACGCGCTGCCCTAATGTCCCGCTCCTGCGGGCTCGTTCTCGGATGAGTTATATTGTTGGTTCCGCCATATTTTGGCCGCTGAAAGTTGAGCCGGCCTCAAAAAGAAGCTATGAGTACTTCGAATGCCCATACCGAAGCCGCCGCCAACGCGCCTGCCGAATCCCGTCCCTCGAACTTCGTTCGCGACATTATTCTGGACGATCTGAAGACCAATAAATATGGCGGACGCGTCCAGACCCGTTTCCCGCCCGAGCCCAATGGATATCTCCACATCGGCCATGCCAAGGCGATTTGCCTCGATTTCGGTCTGGCTGCCGAGTTCGGCGGACATACGAACCTGCGTTTCGACGACACCAATCCCGAGAAAGAAGAAACCGAGTACGTCGACTCGATCATGGAAGACGTGAAGTGGCTCGGCTTCCAGTGGGACGGTCTTTTCTACGCCTCGGATTATTTCGACCAGCTTTATGCCTGGGCCGTGCAACTCATAAAAGCAGGCAAGGCGTACGTCGATGATTTAACCGCGGACGAAATCCGCCAGTATCGCGGTACTTTGACCGAGCCCGGCAAAGACAGCCCGTATCGCAACCGTTCGGTCGACGAAAATCTCGCTCTCTTCGAACGCATGCGAGCCGGCGAATTTCCCGATGGCTCGCGAACTCTACGCGCAAAAATCGACATGGCCTCGCCCAACTTTAATTTGCGCGACCCGGTGATGTATCGCATTCTCCACGCCGATCACCATCGCACCGCAAGCAAATGGTGCATTTATCCCATGTACGATTTTGCTCATGGGCAATCTGATTCGCTCGAGCGGGTTACGCATTCCATGTGCACGCTTGAATTCGAGGATCATCGCCCGCTCTACAACTGGTTTATAAAAGAGCTGGGCATTTTCCCTTCGCAGCAGATCGAGTTCGACCGGCTCAACCTGACCTACACAATATTGAGCAAGCGCAAGCTGCTGCAGTTGGTGCGCGAAGGCCGCGTCAATGGCTGGGACGATCCCCGCATGCCCACGCTTTCCGGCATTCGCCGCCGCGGATACACTCCCGAAGCCATTCGCAATTTTTGCAACGCGATTGGCGTCTCCAAGACTACCGGCTCGATTGAGCTCGCCATGCTAGAGCACTTCGTTCGCGAGGACCTGAACAAACGCGCTCCGCGCGCCATGGCCGTGCTGCGTCCGCTGAAAGTCGTGATCGACAATTATCCGGAGAACCAAACCGAAGAAATGGACGCGGTGAATAATCCCGAAGATCCGAGCGTGGGCACTCGTAAGGTTCCGTTCTCGCGCGTGCTTTACATCGAGCAGGACGACTTCCGCGAGATCCCCCCACCGAAATATTTTCGCCTTTCCCCGGGACGCGAGGTTCGCTTGCGTTACGGCTATTTCATCACTTGCAAGAGCGTGGTAAAGAATGACAAAGGCGAAGTGATCGAAGTTCACTGCACTTATGATCCCGAAACTCGCGGCGGAAATTCTCCTCCTGATGGGCGCAAGGTGAAGTCCACGATTCACTGGGTCTCGGCGGCGCATGCGGTGAACGCTGAAGTGCGAATTTACGAGAATCTTTTTAGCAAGGAAGACCCCAATCAAACCGCAGAGGGAGAGGATTTCACCGCAAATCTAAATCCGAATTCGCTCGAAGTGCTGACGGATGCCAAGCTCGAGCCGTCTCTGGCCAATGCCGCGCCCGGCAGCCGCTACCAGTTCGAGCGCTTGGGATATTTCTGCGTCGATCCCGACTCGGCGCCAGGAAAACCAGTCTTCAATCGTACGGTCGCGCTGAAAGATACCTGGGCCAGGATCGAAAAGAGGAAATAGGCTGTGTAGAGCGGGCACTCCTGAAGCTGTGTCGCAACTAGTCTTTCGCCCCGCTGGGGCTCAAGAACTTCCCACCTACGACCCACGGCTTGCGTGGTTGCGGAAAAACTCTGGGCGTCGGAGTTTGGAAAGGGCACGGGTTCCCAGACGTGCCGTGAGTCATTCAGCAGTGGATGTCGGCGCGGCTGAAGCCGCGCCCTTTCAAGGCTCTAGTCGCCGATTTCGAAGTTTTTCCGCGTCTGCGCGAACGATATAGGCCGCCAGGATATCGATATCGCCCAACAGGCCGTTCATCACCTTTTACTTTTATGTGCTTTCGCTCGAGTACCGGCAGGCGCTTTCTTTTTCGATTTGGTCTGATTGTATTCAACGGCGGCACGGATCAGATTTTTTAGAGCGCGCTCGTTGATCTTGTCGCCCTCGAACAAATCGATCGCTCGCCACTGATTGCCTCCGAGGCCCGCGTTGAAGAGCTTGTCAGGATCTGGGAGGCTCGCCCCGTGGGCAAAGGTAAGCTTCACCTTATCTTTGTGGGCATTGCCGACCGCGATGATTCCGTCGCGCGACCACACTGGGCTTCCCATCCACTTCCATTCCTCGATGATCTCCGGGTCGGCCTCAAGGATGCTCTTGCGCACGCTGGCGAGAGTTTTGCCACGCCAGTCTGTGAGTTGTGCGATCATCTCATCGATTAATACAGAGGCAGATTCCACCGGGACGGGCTTTTTCATGTACACCTCCAACTCTCGTACCTAATTTAACTGCGCTCAGCGCAACCTGCAAACCTCCACAGGTATTCGGGGCATACAGTGGAGGACGGGCGTCTCGCCCGTCCGGCTGGGTGACGACGCCCGGCCTGGGCATATTGTAAAAGGAGTGGGAGCTGATGGATTGCTTGCGTGGGGCAGGACTGATGAGATAACCGTGTCGGCTCTTCGCGAGCGAGTAGACTTGGAAGCGCTCAAAGCGACCAAGGCCCGGAGGAAAGGAGCCGAGCGATGATGATTATAGGTTGTGATTTGCACACGCGCTACCAGCAGATTGCGATGTTGGACACGGACACGGGTGAACTGACAGAGCCACGTCTGGAGCACGAGAGCGGAGAAGCGCGAGCGTTTTATGTGGCGCTGGTGGGTGCGGAGCCCGTGATGCCCACTCGTCGAAAATCGCGACGAGTGAGGCAGCCTCGGGCGTGGTATTCATGCACAAAACCACATGTGGGCCAGCCCCCGCCAAGCAGCAGATTCCTCGACTTCGCTCGGAATGACAATGAGTTGGTGGATTGTCAGTGTGTCCTCTTAGCACCTGCGAAAATCCGCGGGCGAGGGCGCCCGCGCCACACATTCCGTCAGGCACGCCTGCGTGTTTCGCCGACTTGATCGTAGCGGAAACAGCCAGCTCAGATGGTCGTTCACCATGCCTACGGCTTGCATGAAGGCGTAGCAGATGGTGGTGCCGACGAAAGAGAATCCGCGCTTTTTTAGGTCTTTGCTCATGGCGTCTGATTCTGCGGTGCGGGCTGGGACTTGTTTCATTGAGCGGCGGGCGTTCACGATTGGCGCGCCTCCGGTGAATTGCCAGATGTAGGCGTCGAATGATCCGAACTCGTCTTGCACTTCTAGAAATGCTTTTGCGTTTTTTATGGCGGAGGCGATTTTCAGGCGATTGCGGATTATGCCGGCGTTGTTCATCAGGGTTTGGATTTTGCGGCGGTCGTAGCGGGCGATTTTTTGGCGATCGAAATTGTCGAAGGCGGCGCGGTAGTTTTCTCGCTTCTTTAGGATGGTGTCCCAGCTCAGGCCGGCTTGAGCGCCTTCGAGGATTAGGAATTCGAAGAGGGTGCGGTCGTCGTGAACGGGTGAGCCCCATTCTTCATCGTGGTAGCGGATGGAGAGGTCGTTGGTTGCCCATGGGCAGCGGATTGGGGAGTTTGGGTTCATCGTGGTAGTCGAGCTTCGCTCGACTGGACGGGCGTGACGCCCGTCCCTACACTAGCTCGGCTGCGGACGGCCCTTCGCTGGCACCGCCAAGTACGGCAGTCGCACGTCCACTACTTCAGCGATTTTGGGTCGGAGCGGTTCTTGGGGGACTTCTTGTCCAGGAGCGCTACCAGTTCTGCGGCGCTGGCCGGAGTCTTCACCTTTCCGTCGCGAATGATGTCTCGGGCGCTGACTTTTTTCCCGTACAACTTTTCGTTGGCGCTTCCATCCGAGCGGAGCGTGGAACCTTCCAGCGAGACTCCGGCAAACAATCCTTTGTTACGCGAATAGGACAGGATCTCGGCGGTCATTACGATGTCGGTCGCTCCCTCGGCGGTGCGGCCCTTGGGGCCTGCGGCGGCGGAAGCGTCGGCGCCGAGCTTCACTTTGCTGCTGAGCAGAGATCGGGCTCCGGCGGGATTCATCACCAGCAGGACGAAGTCGGTAGCCTGGCCGCCCGAGTTGGAAGCCGATGCTGGCGCCTTCCAAGGCGTACAGGGCGGGCGGTCCCCACGGTCCGGTATAGGAGATTCCGCTGCGGCAGATCATGACCCCGCGGCCGTAGCTCCCGCCGACGCCGAACGCGCGCCTTTTTCACCGACGGCAAAACGATAATGCACTCGGCCTTGTCCAGCAGATCTTGGGGAATGTCGTCCGGGATATTGAGGATTTCCTTAAGTACGTGGCCGGACGTTTTCGACGCGATCTTGCTCTGTGCCGCTGCTGGCGAGGGCGGGCAGGATGAGGGCACAGACTAGGAACGAGCGTTAATAGCGTTTTCATTCGCAGTCTCCTGGTTGCGTTGTGCCGCTATTTTAACCTTGTGGGCTTGTGCAATGGCGAACCAGCAGTGCAGGGTTATTGGCTCTGTTGATGCGGCGGGTGATCTTTTGCCCATGACCCAACGAGTGCTCCTTTTGTAACTTGGCATTTGTGGAAGTGTCTCCTAAAGTCCTATCAGTAAAAGCGGCATCTGGCAGGTACTTCGGCCCATGGCGTGCATCTAATATGGTGCGGGGTTGTGTGGTGCGCGGAGGACAAACGCCGTAGGTCGGGATGGGATGTGGAATGAAGTACATAGCAAAGTATTTTTTGCTCGGCGTACTTGCGGCCATGGCGGGTTTGCCATCGCGCGCGCAGGTCACGAATCTGGTCCCGAGCAACAGCCTGGTTTCGTCTCCAGCCTCGAATTTTGATCCCGACGAATCCGTAATTACCATCAAGACGCGGGTCAACGAAGTCAATGTGCTGTTCATTGCCACCGACAAACATGGCAAGTTTGTGCGCAATCTTAACGCGAAAGACTTCGCGATTCTAGACGATCATCAGCCGCCGCAATCGATTGTGAATTTTCGCCGCGAGACTGACCTTCCTATCCAGCTTGGGCTCTTGATCGATACCAGCGGATCGGTGCGTGCGCGGTTCGACTTCGAACAGGATGCGGCGGTCAGTTTTTTGCAAAATACCATTCGGCCGAATTTCGACAAGGCTTTTGTGGTTGCCTTCAACGGCCATAGCCAAATGATGCAGGGCTTCACGGACAATTCTGCGCTGCTCTCAGCGGCTGTGCACCACATGCGGGATGGTGGAGGAACAGCGCTGTACGACGCCATTTATCGAGCCTGCCGCGACCAACTGATGAAGGATCACGAAGATCGTCCGTCGCGACGCGCGATCGTGGTGGTGAGCGACGGAGAAGACAATCAAAGTGAATTCAGCGAGGCGCAGGCCATTGAAATGGCGCAGCGCGCGGAAGTGATCATTTACGCCATCTCGACGGATGACAGCGGCCTGGTTCTCCGTGGCGATAAAGTTCTGCAGCGGGTTGCTGAGGCCACCGGCGGTCGCGCATTCTTTCCCTACAAGATGAAGGATATGAAGAACGCGTTTGCGGCTATCGGAGATGAGCTACGCAGCCAGTACATCATTTCCTATCATCCCGCGAACTTTCGAGGCAGACGGTCGCTATCGCCCCATCGAAATCACTGCATTGAAGAAGGATCTTCAGGTGCGCTCGCGCAAGGGTTACTACGCGCCGAGGCAGTAAATATGCATAAGCCGAAAGGCCTTAAAACCTTTATTTCCATTTCGATGGCTTGAGTCTGCCGCGACTCCCTTTTGTTCTGCCTATAACCACTTCGGCCGATGTTACAATTCTGTTGATTGCACCGGGCTGTGCGAATCTTCGCAAGACCGGTGGCGGCAGGCGTTCTCATGTCAGGTGGGCCATTGAAATCGAAATTCCTCGTCATCGTCGAGTCTGGGTTTGCTGGTGGCAGGTCCGTGTTACGGCGAACGACGCCACTCCACTAGCCATCCGGTGACAGCGACAGATGACCAGGCTGCTCCCACTCTGCCTCCGCCGACCTTGGCGCAACAGCCGGCTACGCCTCCGCAAGTTTCTTTTCAGGGCGGACAACTAACTATTTCAGCGCAGAATTCGACTTTGGGCGACATTCTAAAAGCAGTACGAGCGCAGACTGGCGCCACCATCGACCTTCCCGGCACGGCCTCCGAGCGCGTGATCGGAAATTTCGGTCCCGGCCCCGCCCGCGATGTGCTGACTGCTCTGCTAAATGGATCGCACTTCAATTATGTTCTGTTGGGCTCGTCGACTGATCCTGGCGCGCTGGATCGTGTGATCCTGATGGCGAAATCAGGCGGTTCGGCTGAGAGCAATCCAGCCGCCGGCTGAGCAGGCGACCGCCTACAACCAGACGTTCCCGCCTCGTCCGACTGCACCTATGGCCGCCCCGCCGCAACCTGCCCCAGGCGGAAACACGGTCGTGGTTGAAGGTCAGGACGCGCAGGATGACGCAACGGACGACACTGCCGACGCCACCACCGATGACGCGCAGGCCGACGATCAAACCGACCAGAATCAAGCCGATGACCAGGCTGCCACCGACGATCAGCAACAGCAAAACGGGCAGCAGAACGTCAAAACGCCTGAACAACTTTTGCAGGAACTGCAACAGCGTCAGCAGCAGATACAGCAAGGCATTCAGCCAGGAGTTCCTCCGGGAGTGCCAAACAATTTCCCGAATCCTGGAGCGCTGGGCCGGGTGACGCACCGAACGCAGCTCCACCCCATAACTAATTACAGCTAAAGGTTAATTCCAGCGACCTTGAGGACCCAAGCCGCTAGTTTCCGGCGTGAGCAGCTTGGGCTCGAGTAGGGGTAAGGATGGGTTTTTCAGTCGGACGCGGCCGTGACTGGCTCGCAAAGGCATGAAGAATTCCTATGACGGCGCCGTAGGCAGATACAATTCCAATCGCCAACACTGTAATCACAGTGAAACAGAGAATGCCAACACTAAATAAACTGCCCAAGGTCCCCGCCCTCTTGCAAATTTCACTTTCTTAGAAGTTGCCGCGCACCATGAATTTACCTGCGTTGACGCTTGCCAGTGTTAGCAAATAAGATACGTAAGTAGAGCTGCGCACCTCCACTTTCCAACATCTCTGTGGACCCGTCCATATTACGGAAGGTCACTGAAGGGCATCACTTTCCGCTGTCTTATGGCTATTACCAAGATTTCGGTGCGCGGAGCGCGCCAGCACAACCTGAAGAACATCAACGTCGAGATTCCTCGTAATAGCCTGACGGTAATCACGGGTCTGAGCGGATCGGGCAAGTCCTCGCTCGCATTCGACACCATTTACGCCGAGGGCCAGCGCCGTTATGTGGAGACGCTCTCGGCCTACGCCCGCCAGTTTCTGGACCAGATGGAACGTCCGGATGTGGATGCTATCGATGGGCTCAGTCCAGCGATTTCGATTGAGCAGAAGACCACCAGCCGGAGTCCGCGTTCGACTGTCGGAACTATTACCGAAATCTACGACTATCTTCGGCTTTTATTTTCTTCGATTGGCGTACCGCATTGCCCGAAGTGCGGACGGGCAATCAGCCGTCAAACGGCGGACCAGATTGTACAGCGGGTAATGGCTCTCACTCCTGAAGACCGCGTCATGGTTTTGGCCCCGATTGTGCGCGGACGCAAAGGTGAGTTCAAGAAAGAGATGGAGAAGCTGGTGCAGCACGGCTTCACCCGCGCGCGAGTAGACGGCGAACTGGTCAATCTTGACGATGACATCCCGCTCGACAAGCGAAAGAACCATACGATTGAAGTGGTCATCGATCGTCTGCTGGTCAAACCAGGGATCGAACATCGACTTGAACTTTCGGTCGCACTGGCGATGAAGCTGGCGGGAGGGTTGGTGCAGGTCGCCGTTGTGGGCGGCGAGGAACAGCTTTACTCGGAGCGGTTGGCGTGTCCAGATTGCGGCATCAGCGTGCCCCAACTCGAGCCGCGTTCGTTTTCTTTTAACAGTTCCTACGGCGCTTGCCCGGAATGTCACGGACTCGGCAGCCGCTACGATTTTGATCCCGCGAAAGTCATTGTTGATTGGTCGAAACCTTTGCTCGAAGGCGGATTGGGACCGGGTTCGGCTTCGCAAAATCTGATTCACATGCTGCAAATCGCAGCCACTGCGCATGGCTTGGACTTGAGCACACCTTTCGAAAAGTTTCCTGAGAAAGTGCAAAATCTGCTGTTGTTCGGAGAAAACGGTAAATCGGGCAAGTCGGGCTTCCGCGGAATTCTCGCGTATCTCAAACAAGTGCTCGAAGAATCTACCTCCGACGGCTACCGTGATTTTCTGCTGGATTATATGTCCGCAACGAAGTGCCCCGCCTGTCACGGGCAGCGACTGCGTCCGGAAAGTCTCGCGGTAAAAGTGAACGGCATGTCGATCGCGGATTTCACCGAACTGCCGGTTTCGCGTTCTCTGGAGTTGGCGAGAAAGATTCACCTTACGGGACGCGAAGCTGCGATTGCGAATCGGGTCATGCATGAAATCGTGGAACGTTTGCAGTTCCTCGATGCTGTTGGCTTGGGCTACATCTCGCTCGATCGTTCGGCAGCCACCCTTTCCGGCGGCGAAGGACAGCGCATTCGCCTGGCTACACAAATCGGTTCAAAGCTGAGAGGCGTATTGTATGTGCTCGACGAACCATCGATCGGCCTGCACCATCGCGACAACGCGCGCTTGCTGCAAGCGCTCGAAGAGTTGCGCGATCTGGGCAACACGGTGCTGGTAGTTGAGCATGATGAAGAGACCATCCGGCGCGCTGATTACGTAATTGATCTTGGCCCGGGCGCGGGACGGCACGGCGGCGAACTTGTCGCCCATGGAACGCCAGAAGAAATTATGGAAGCCCCGGCATCGCTCACCGGAGCTTACATTTCGGGCAGAGCTCAGATCGAGATGCTGCCCGAGCGCCGCCAACCGAACGGCGCGGGCATTACCATCCTGGGCGCGCGCGAAAACAACTTGAAAAACATTGACGTCACTTTCCCGTTGGGCGTGATGACGGTAGTGACAGGAGTGTCCGGCTCCGGCAAATCGACTTTGGTGAATGACATTCTTTATCGCGCCTTGGCCAAAACGCTGTACCGCTCGCGCGAAGAACCCGGCGCTCACAAAGCGATCTCAGGCGCGGAAAATATAGACAAAGTCATTCGCATCGATCAGTCCCCAATCGGACGCACGCCGCGTTCGAATCCCGCAACCTACACCGGAGTGTTTGCGCAGATTCGTGATCTCTACGCCATGTTGCCTGAGTCACGCGAACGCGGCTACAAGCCGGGTCGCTTCTCATTCAACGTTACCGGCGGCCGTTGCGAAGCCTGCCAGGGCGAGGGTCAGCGTCGCATTGAAATGAGCTTCCTGCCGGATGTGTACGTGCTTTGTGAAGTATGCGGAGGCCGCCGCTATAACCACGAAACCCTGGCCGTGAAGTACAAGGGATACTCCATCGCCGATATGCTAGAAATGCCGGCTTCGGATGCTCTGCCAATTCTCGAGAATATTCCGCAGGTAAAACAGAAACTGCAGACGCTGGTCGATGTGGGGCTTGGGGTACATTCACCTCGGCCAATCCGCGGTAACGCTTTCCGGCGGTGAAGCGCAACGCATTAAACTGGCGCGTGAGTTGAGCAAACGGCAAACGGGAAAAACTTTATATCTGCTGGACGAACCCACCACCGGCCTGCATTTCGATGACGTCAAAAAGCTACTGGACGTGCTGCATCGCCTGACAGACCTGGGAAATACGGTCCTCATCATCGAACATAATCTGGACGTGATCCGCAATGCGGACTGGATCATCGACCTCGGCCCCGAGGGTGGAGAAGAGGGCGGACGCATCGTGGCGTCAGGGCACGCCGGAGCAGGTCGCGCGAAATAAGAAGTCGTATACCGGGCAGGCGCTGGCGGAGTATTTCAATGGGAAATCGAAAAAAACCTCGACCGCGGAGTTACTGGCTTAATCCTTTTTTCGTGTAAATTCAAGAATCGCGTGTCCTCATCTCAAAATCCGTGGTCTGAGCTCAATCCGCTTCCCCAACCGCCCATTCCAACCACCGCCGAGAATCCGCCGTGGAGTGGATGGGATGTGCTGCAGATTATTTTTCTAACGATTGCCTCGGTCGCTATTTTTCTGCCGCTGGTTGGGTTTGGCGCTCAGCGCCTGCTCTATCCCGGCGTCCCCTTCGTACAGGTCGTCACTTATCCCCTAGTGACGGTATTGGCCCAAGGTTTGGCCTATCTTCTGATCCTGGTTTTCATGATTTCAATTGTGAAACGAACGCCTCACCAGAATTTCTGGGAGGCGATCCGCTGGAACTGGCCGCACAATTGGACAGCCTATTTACTCGGAGGCGTCCTGCTGGCAGTTGCCCTGCAAGGGATCGCACACTTCCTTCCCATGCCGAAAGAATTGCCCATGGACCGCTTCTTCCGAACGGCAGGTGAAGCTTGGGTGCTTTCGCTGTTTAGCGTCTCTTTCGCGCCGCTGCTAGAAGAACTATTCTTCCGCGGATTTCTTTATCCGGTGCTGCTTCGCCGTCTCGGTATCGTAATCGCAGTACTGACGACGGCAGCAGCCTTTAGCCTTATCCATGCCCCGCAACTTGGACGCGCGTGGGGTCCAGTGCTGGTGATTTTCATGGTCGGCCTGGCGTTAACTCTCGCTCGCGCCATCACCAAGTCAGTCGCAGCCAGCGTGCTGATGCACATCGCATACAACGGCACGCTTTCGGTGTTGCTCTTTGTAGGAACCGACGCATTCCGACATCTGGAGCGGCTGAACCAGTGAAGCAGGCTTTAGGCGGCAGGCTTCAGGCGTTCAGGATTATTTCCATTCACAGCATATGTTATGAAACCCGAAGCCTGACGCCTGAAGCCCGACGCCCGCTTCATGCTATCTTAGATTTTCCATGTCTTCTGCCCGTCAGGAACTTTTGCGTCTGCTGGCAATCAAGTCTTTTCGCCTGGGGGAGTTCAAGCTTTCTTCCGGTGGGACCAGCGATTATTATGTCGATTGCCGCACCACAACCTTGGATGCGCGCGGTTCGCAACTGACCGGGCGAGTCTTCCTTGACGAAATTCAACAGCGCGGATGGCGGCCCCAGGCGATTGGCGGATTGACCATGGGCGCCGATCCCGTAGTGGTAGCGGTCGCCGTCACCAGCGGCGAGATTCACGGTTTTCTTGTCCGCAAAGCAGACAAGCAGCATGGTACCGGACAGCGCATCGAAGGCTTTCGCGGCAAAAGCGCGCGCGTGGTGATCGTCGATGACGTCTGCACCACGGGAGGGTCTACGGTCCAAGCGATCGAGACCGCCCGCGAATTCGGATTTGAAATCGTGGGCGCAATGTGCCTGGTTGAGCGCGAAGAAGCGAACGGACGTCCGGCTGTAGAGAAGGCCGCCGCGCCCGCGCCTTTTGTATCGATATTCACCGCCGCCGACGTGCGCCGCGAATATTTGCAAATGAAAGACGTGCCCGCGCCGCCTGTCTTCGCGGTCGCCGCCACTTGCGAACTATGCGGAAGGCCTGCCGTGACAAATGTTCCGCGCAACCGTTGCGAAGTGCACAAAACGTGATCAATGGCAATCACGTTGCCGGCCAACGACCAACGACGAAAGACCAACGACTATCAAATGATTCAAACCCTGGAATGGACTGACAAAGGCGTACGCTTCATCGATCAGACGAAGCTGCCCACCGAAGAAACCTACGTCACCTGCAAAGATTATGAGCAGGTCGCCGACGCGATCCGCAACATGGTAGTGCGCGGCGCGCCCGCCATTGGCGTGGCCGCAGCCATGGGAATCGCCCTCGGTATAAAGAATTCGAAAGCCGAGAACGGAGGCGAACTTAAGCGCGACTTCGACCAAATCTGCGAGGTAATGAGCAGAACGCGTCCCACGGCAGTAAATCTTTTCTGGGCCATCCGTCGTATGCGAGAGAAATTCGAGATGCTGCGAGTGCGTCCGCTACCGCAGATCAAACAAGCATTGATCGAAGAAGCCCAGCGTATGCACGCAGAGGACATCGCGGCCAACCAGGCTATGGGCCGCTTCGGCGCGACGCTCATGCCCGCGAGCGGCGGCGTTCTTACCCATTGCAATGCCGGGGCACTGGCAACTTGCGGCTATGGCACCGCGCTCGGTGTAATTCGCGCCGCCGTCGAGCAGGGAAATAGAATCCACGTCTACGCCGACGAGACTCGCCCATTTCTCCAAGGGTCACGCCTCACCGCATGGGAGTTGATGAAAGATGGAATTCCCACCACGGTGATCTCAGACAATATGGCTGGCTCGATCATGCTGCAAGGCAAGATTGGAGCCGTCGTGGTGGGGGCGGATCGGGTCGCGGCCAATGGCGACGTGGCCAATAAAATTGGAACTTATTCCGTTGCCGTGCTGGCAAAGGAGCACGGCATTCCGTTTTATGTGGCAGCGCCGTTATCGACGATTGATTTCGCCGCTTCGGACGGTAGCAAAATTCCCATTGAACAACGGAACGAAAAAGAAGTGACGCACATTGCCGGCAAGCAGATGACGCCCGATGGAGTGCAAATCGAAAACCCGGCGTTCGACGTGACTCCAGCGAAATATGTCACGGCGATTGTGACCGAACGCGGAATCGCGCGAGCACCGTACGAGACTTCGCTGGCGAAGCTGGCTGGAGCGGAGCGCGCGGTAGTAAAGTCCTGACCGCTGAAGCCGAACGTCACTCATGTATTCCATCGCCCAATCCCAAGTTTGCTTCGAGAGCGGAGGCAAAGACATTCGCGTTGACTGCTTTCTGCCATGCATCAACGCGCCTTCCGGGGGTAATGGAGGCGGGGCGCCCGCGCCCGGCTGGACGGGCGAGACGCCCGTCCTCCAACGGTTCCCGGCTGTGATTGCGCTGCACGGTTCCGGAGGCGGACACGCTTCAATGGCCGCTCCAGCAAGCCTGCTCGCCGAACAGGGCTTCGCTGTTTATGTGCTTCACTATTTCGACCGCACCGGCACTACTGAAATCGATGGCCTGCAATCCATCCTCCGCCACTTCCCTCTCTGGATGAAAACCTTGTGGGACGCCGTCAGCTTCGTGGCGCGCCAGCCGCAGGTCGATGCGCAACGCATTGGATTGTTGGGATTCTCGCTGGGCGCATATCTCGCGCTATCAGCTGCGGCCATCGATTCGCGCATCCAGGCAGTGGTCGAGTTTTTCGGCGGCATGCCGAAAGAAATGAAACTGTTTGCCCGGCGATTGTGTCCGGTGCTGATCCTGCACGGAGAACAGGACAAAACGGTTCCCGTCGAAGAGGCTTACCACTTGCAGCAGCTTCTCGAAAAGAAACGAATCGCTTACGAGATGAAAATCTATCCGGGTGTAGGACACGGTTTCAGCGGCGAAATCTGGCGCGATGCCGGATTACGCACTCTGGCTTTCCTGAGCAAGCATCTGGTTGCAGATAATCGAACCGCAACTAGATCCTCCTGAGGGAACTTTTCGGCCAGAATCTTCGTAAGTTACACTAGAAAACAAGGAGAGCCTGTCATGTTCACTTTCCTTCTCTGGTGTCTGTTATTTGTATTGTGCTGGCCGCTGGCGTTGTTCGCGCTGGTGCTCTATCCGTTCGTCTGGTTGCTGCTTCTGCCATTTCGGATAGTTGGCATTGCCGTGCATGGAGTGTTGGAGTTAGTGTGGGCGGCTGTGATGTTGCCGGCGAGGCTTTTGACCGCGCCATTTCGGTTGCGAGTGTAGGCGCGAGCGTCATCGCTCGTGCTTTTCTAGAGAACTTACTCCACACCCTTCGCTGGTATCGCCATTCCTAATTCCTTCATTACCATCTGCAAGTCTTTCCACGTTTCTTTCTTTTGCCGGGGATCCCGTAGGAGAAACGCGGGATGATAAGTCACGGCAAGCTTGGTACCGCGAAAATCAAACCAGCGTCCGCGAAATTCAGACATCGGCGCGTTGATCGCCAACAATGTTTTTGCGGCGACCGCCCCCAGCGCGACTATCGCTTTCGGTTTGATGGCTGCGATCTGCCGCATCAGAAATGGAGAGCAAGTCTCGCACTCATCACGCTCCGGCGTGCGGTTTCCCGGCGGACGGCACTTGATAATGTTTGCAATGTAAACATCTTCCCGACGCAGGCCCATCGCCTTGATCATGTTATTGAGCAACTGACCGGCACGGCCCACGAATGGCTCGCCCTGCACATCTTCATCCGCTCCCGGAGCTTCTCCGATAAACATGAGATCAGCTTTAGGATTGCCCACGCCGAACACGATCTGCTTGCGCCCTTGTTTATGCAGCACACAACGCGTGCAATCGCCGAGGTCTTCTCGGATCAGGCGCAGCGCCTGCGCCGGATCGATCACATTCAATTCTGGCTTCGCCCACTTCGAACGAATCTTCTCCTCGTACGACTCGTGCCGCAGCGTTAGTTCTGGGTGTCATTTCCTCTCGCTGTTCTGGTTGCATTTCCGAATCCTGCGTGTCGCTGAGGTTGGATTCGGCAGGATCGCGGCGGTAAAAATCGTAAATGCCCAATTCGTTGTAGAAGCGGACACGTTCAGCCAAAGCGCGCTTCAGTTGCGGATCGAGCACGCCAGCCATTCGCTATTTACCAATCTTCGCGGGAGTGTTTCGTGGATTTTTCAGGCGTACTACTTGGTCGAGCACGCGTTGCGCAACTTCCCATTTCGTGGTCTCGGGAACCTCCACAACTTCGTGCTGGGTGATAATCGTGACCGCATTGCGATCGGAGTCGAACCCGACGCCTTCGCGCGAAACATCATTTACGACGATGGCATCGAGAGATTTCGAGGCGAGTTTCTTGCGCGCATTCTCCAGCGCGTTCTCGGTTTCAGCGGCGAATCCAATGATCAATTGCGATTGTTTGTGGCGGGCGATCTCGCCGAGAATGTCTGCCGTAGGTTCAAGTTCAAGGGTCATAGGACCGGCACGCTTAAGCTTCTGAGACAGCCGCAGACTTCGCCCGATAGTCGGAGACGGCCGCCGTCTTGATCACGATGGTCGCCTGCGGCAGCAGCTTTAGAACCGCCTGCCGCATCTCTTCGGCAGATTCCACGGCGCGTAACTTCTGCGGCGCCCGGCGGCGTCAACGCAGTTGGTCCGCTCACCAGCAGCACTCGCGCTCCGCGTCGCAGCGCAGCTTCCGCCAATGCGTATCCCATCCTGCCACTCGAACGATTAGTGAGGTAACGGACCGGATCAATTTTTTCCCGCGTAGGCCCAGCCGTGATCAATACAGTTTCGCCAGCGAGTTCCTGCGAGGCGCCTAAAGCTTCCAGTGTGGCCGCTACGATGGTTTCGTTTTCGGCCAAGCGTCCAGCACCTGTCATGCCGCAGGCCAGATATCCAGTGCCCGGCGGCACAATCGTCACACCGCGCTTTTTCAGAATCTCGAGATTGGCCTGCGTCGCCGGATGCTCCCACATGTTCACATTCATCGCCGGCGCAACTACGACCGGGGCCGTGGTTGCCAGATAAAGCGTGGTGAGAAAGTCGCTGGCAATGCCTTGAGCAAATTTTGCTAGAACGTCGGCCGTCGCAGGAACAACCAGCAACGCGTCGATGGATTGCGCCACCGCAATATGTTCGACTGCGGAATCGATATTCGGCGCATCCGCACCCGCGCCAAACATATCGGTAATAACTTTTTCGCCGGAGAGTGCTGCAAAGGTAAGAGGCCGGATAAATTCCTGCGCCGCGTGAGTCATGACAACCTGCACGCGCACGCCGCGGTCTTGCAGCAGACGGACAATTTCCGCCGCCTTATAAGCCGCAATTCCGCCGCTGACGCCGAGAGCGATTTTCATAATTGCCGATTGTCAATCTCCAATTGCCGATCATCGTCACTCGGCAGTTGGCAATCAGCAAATCAGAAACGCTTACTCTGTCCCCAGCGCCTTGTCGAGCATATCGCTCACGACCTCGACCGGAGTCTTGGGCGTTTCCGGAATCACCCACTTCACTTTGCCCGCCTTGATTTCGTCCTGCGCGATGCGGCAGGGTTTGCGGGAGTGAGTTTCGATTACCGGGGGCGCACCGCCTTGCAACTGTCGCGCGCGGCGAGCGGCTACCAGAATATATCGATAGTTGCTGTCGAAGCCTTCAATCAACTTCATTGTGTTCTCCCCTGTCACTCTAACGCCCGCCGGTTGTCGCGGCTGTCGAAAACGAAGCCAGGATCGGTTGCAACCGCTCCCGAATATTGCTCAATCGGCAACCTTCGGCCTTGGCCAGCTTCTCTGCATCGACAGTGGATCCTTGAATTCCCGAGCGCTTTAGCCGTTCCGCAAGCAGGATCGCCGTTAGCGCTTCTATGGATTCATCCAGACGGTCGTTAACCAGAATATAGTCGTATTTCTCGTAATTCTCAATCTCCCGACTGGCCGTGACCAACCGGCGTTGGATTACCTCTTCCGCATCCAGGCTGCGTTTTCGCAGACGCGCCTCTAAAATCTTGCGATCGGGCGGCATAATAAAGATGCTCACCGCTTGGGGAAGCTTGCGTTTGATCTGCTCCGCGCCTTGGACGTCAATGTCGAGCAGCAGATCGTGACCGCGCTGTTCGGCCTGCCGCAGGACGCGCCTCGCGGTACCGTAGCAATGGCCAAACACGTCGGCATGCTCCAGGAATTCATCTTTACGCACCATCTCATCGAACTCGGAACGTGGAACGAAAAAATATTCCTGCCCGTTCTTCTCCGTCCCTCGCGGCGGCCGCGTGGTGTAGGAGATGGAGAAGTCCAGGTCGGGAACAATCTTCCGAGCTTTATCCACGAGCGTTGATTTGCCCGAACCCGACGGCGCCGAAATTATGTAGACGGTAGTCATTCGAGGTTCTGCACCTGCTCCCGCGCTTTTTCGATATCAGCTTTCATGGACAATCCCAGCTCCGTAATTTTCATTGCCTCGCCTGACAATCCCGAAGTCTTCGACAGCAATGTATTCGCCTCGCGGTTCATTTCCTGCAGCAGGAAATCCAACTTCTTTCCCACTTCACCGCCCTGATCGAGCAAACCCAAAAGATGTTTCACATGCTGATCGAGCCGCACCAGCTCTTCCTGAATGTCGCTGCGATCCACCAGCAGCGCGGCTTCCTGCAGGATGCGTTCCGGCTCAATTTGTGAACCAATCAATTCCTGCAGACGGCTTTTCAATCTATCCGCATAAACGTGCAGAGCGGCCTGCCGATGCTTCTCCACACCTTCTCTGGCTTGCTGCACATGCCCCATGCGCTGCCGCAATTCGCGTTCTGTGCCGCGTCCTTCTTCCTCGCGCATTTGATTGAGCCGCACCAGCGCCTCTTCCATCTTGGCAAGGACTGCATCTTCCAAACCGTCGCCTGCCGGCAAACTTTCCGATTCAAGTGCACCCGGTATACGCAGAATCGCATTGAGGTCAGGATCAGCCGCCAGCTTAAACTCAGCCGCCGCCGCGCGGAATGCCTGAATGTATCCGCCCACCAAAGTTCGATTGACGGAAAAACCTTCGCTCACATTCCGTTCCACATTCAAAGTGAGTTCCACATGTCCGCGAGCCATCTTCTCTTTCAACCGCCGCCGCAACTTCATCTCCAGATCGTCGCTATCCGAAGGCATGCGGAAGTGTATGTCGAGAAAACGGTGATTCACGGACTTGAGGGACAAGGTGAAGCCAAACTGCCCATTCACCTGCCCTTTCACCTGCGCAAACCCGGTCATGGATCGAATCGACATATTTAATGTAGGCGCGGCCGTCCTCGCCCGTGCAGCCCAAAGTTCAAACTAACCGAAACCAGAAACGTCACTCCGCGTGCACTTTCGGCTGTTCCACCTCCGCAAACTGCAGCTCATACAGCCGCCGATAAGTTCCCAACTTCTTCATCAGCTCTTCGTGCGGCCCAATGTCCGCCGTCGTGCCATTCTCCAGCACCACAATCCGGTCCGCGCGCCGCACCGTCGACAATCGATGCGCAATCACCACCACGGTTCGTCCCGTCATCAAATTCTGCAGCGCCGACTGCACTAGCGCCTCCGACTCACTATCCAGCGCCGAAGTGGCCTCGTCCAGAATCAGAATCGGCGCATTCTTCAGCAGCGCTCGCGCAATCGCGATGCGTTGCCGCTCTCCGCCCGAAAGTCGCACCCCGCGCTCTCCAATCACTGTCTCGTAGCCGCCGGGCAACTCCATAATAAAGTCATGCGCCAATGCCGCGCGCGCCGCGGCCTCCACCGTTTTTTGCGAGATGCCCGGCTGCCCGTAAGCAATATTATTCCGCACCGTGTCGTTAAATAGAACCGTGTCCTGCGCCACCACGCCGATCTGCGAACGCAGCGAAGCCAGTGTAGTATCGCGCACGTCGACGCCGTCGATCATCAATTTGCCAGAGGTCACATCGAAAAATCGCGGGATCAAATGCACCAGCGTGCTCTTCCCTGCCCCGCTCGATCCTACAACGGCGAGAACCTCCCCAGCGTGAACTTCGAGATTGATATCACGCAGAATCTCGCGGCCTTCTTCGTCTTCCGACCCACTGCTCGACTGGTACGAGAAGCAAACCTTCTCAAACCGTATGCTGCGCGAAAACGGCACCAGTGGCTTGGCTCCGGGTTTTTCTTTTACATCGTCCTCCGTATCCATGAACTTGAATATCTCGGAAGACGCGCCCAGCGCCTGCTGGAAATTGTTATTGAACAATGCGAACTTGCGCACCGGATCGTAAAGTTTGAACACCGCCACGATAAATGCCAAAAATGTTCCCGAGGAAAATACGTGATGATTAATTTGTTCGCGCCCGAGTAACAGCAGCAGCGCAATCGCAACCGCGCCAAAAATATCCATCAGCGGCGAACTGATCGCGACCGCCGCGACTGAACGAAGATTAGCCCGGAACAGCCTCTGCGCGGCTTTGCGGAAGCGGGCAATCTCCCAGCGCTCCATGCTGAAGGCCTTCACAATGCGGTTGCCGGTAATGGTTTCGTGCAGAATATTCTGAATGTCGGCCAGCTTATCCTGACCCCGCCGCGTGGTATGCCGCACCCGGCGCCCGATTCGTCCCGCGGAAAAAATAATTACCGGCACGAACAAAACCAGAATCCAGGCAAACTTCCGTCCCAGCGCAACCACCACCAGCGCGGTAAAAATAAAGGTAAAGAACTGCTGCAGAAATTCCGCCAGCACACTCGACATTGCGTATTGCACCCGCTCGACGTCATTCACGATCGTCGAAACCAGAGTTCCCGTCGTGTGCCGGTGAAAGAATGCGGCTGAGCGCTGCAGAATCGAATCGTACAAATCGTTGCGCAGGTCAGTGATCATGCCAAATCCCGCGTAGTTCACCAGGTACGTGCCCGCGTAATCACAAATCCCTTTCAACACAGTTGCCGCGACCAGGGCAAAAGCCACTACCGTCCAGGGATTCTGAAAGTGCGACGGCACGAACTGCTGCAGGTAAATCGGATGTCCGCTGCCCGGAACCGTAAACAACTGCATCTCGCGAGACTGGGAACCCGGATTCAGCACCCGATCAAAGATAGGTCCGATAAGCAGCAAACGAAAAGCATCGAGCAAGCCCACAGCCGCCATCAACAGTACAGAAGCCCCAACCGGCCACCAATACGGCGCCACGTACCGGATAAGGCGTGTCAGTTGCCGCATTCAGGACTCCCGATGAGCAACCGAACCGGCCACGCTACGAATAAACTCGGCATGCGTTGCAAGCCCTCATTCTACTTCAGTCCTTGGTCGTTCGTCGTTGGTCGTTGGCGATCTCATCTCCTGTCGCTCGGTTGGGCCAACGACCATCGACCCACGGCCAACGACACTCTACCCCGGACTATCCCGATGCACCACCTTCACCCGATACCCAGCCTTGCCCAAATGCTTAGACACATCTTCCGCAATCATCACCGAGCGATGCTGCCCGCCCGTGCATCCGAACGAAATCGTCAGATAACTTTTTCCCTCGCGGATGTAATGCGGCAAAAGATAAACCAGCAGCTTCGAAATCCGATTGATAAATTCCTTGGTCTGCGGAAATGAGCGAATATATTTCGCAACCTTGGGATCGCGTCCGGTCAGCGGACGAAACTCCGGCACAAAATGCGGATTAGGCAAAAAGCGAACGTCAAACACCAGGTCCGCATCCTCCGGAACACCATGCCGGAAGCCGAAACTCACGCATGAAACCAGAATGTTGTTGCCCGCTTCCTGCTTTTGAAAACCTTCGGTAATATGCGACCGCAGCTCGTGGACGTTGAATTTCGAAGTATCGATCACCAGATCCGCCATTGCCCGAATCGGCCGCAAATGCTCCCGCTCGGCAGCCAGCGATGCCTTAACCGATGTCTTCGTGCCTAACGGATGCGGCCGCCGAGTCTCGCTGAAACGGCGCAACAAAACCGAATCCGCTGCCTCCAGAAAAATCATTTTGGTGGGAAGGATTCGTCGAACCGACTTCACGATCTTGGGCAGATCGTCGAGTTGCGCGCCTTCGCGAACATCCACCACCAGCGCGGTGCGCTCGATTTCAGAAGACTGGCCGGCCAACTCCGCGAATTGCGGAATCAACCCCACCGGCAAATTGTCCACGCAGTAATAACCGAGATCCTCGAAAGCCTTGAGCACCGAGGCTTTCCCCGACCCGCTCATCCCGGTGATGATGACCAGCTCAGCTCGCCGTCCGCGATTGCGAGCAACCGCCCCGCCCCGAGCCTTGCGCCCGCGCTCTTTAGTTTTTCCCGCCAACCGGCGAAGTGCCATGTGCTGAAATGTTAGCAGGCACGGTCCTCACCCGCCAGTTGCCAGCGCAGGCGCGGGCTTAATCCATTAGGCGCAAGCGTCAATCCGTGTAGGCGCGGGCGTCCTCGCTCGTGCAGCGAAACTGAAATCTACTCTGTCATCCCGACCGAGTCAGTTGAGCTGCGAAGCAGATCAACTGGCGAGTGGAGGGACCTGCTTGTCGGGCACTGCCGCACTCGAGCCAAAAGAGGCTTGAATGGGCCATCCGTCGTTGACTCTTTCTGATCGACCAAACACATCGGCTGGGCGCTGGCCCACTCGCGGCGGCTAAACTTGCTTCCATGCGTCACCAAGAAAGCGGCTGCCCACTCGTCGCGGTGTGAGGCTGTTACGAAACTCGACCTTTTTGTTATAGGTTGTGGTCAGGCCTAAAACGAAGCCCAACATCTTGCGATCCCAACTGCAGGAATTTGAGTTTCGTAACAGCCTCGGTGTTCGACGAGTGGGCACCACGGGATCCCGGCGTTTTGCGCCGAGATCTTATCACGCGGTCTGGCGGACGCGCAGTTCTACTTTCTGCGCTTGCTTCACCAGCACTGCTCCGTCCCCACCTAACAAGAAAGACGCTGTTACGAAACTCGATGGAACAGCGTGACGGTGGGACAAACTCTGCTCCAGCCGCGTAGCGGCGGAATCTGATAGCCCGGCACGGAGTGCCGGGAAAGCGAAAGTGGAACAACCGAGTCCGCTTTAGCGGACGGCACGAGTTTCGTAACAGCCTCGAAACGTAAAGGCGGGCTAAACACACCTACTGGGTATTAATCATTATGGCGACCTTGCCGTTGAGCTCGTTAGTGGTCACTTCCTCTAGCCTTCAGCTAAGGGATGACCTCGAAAACAGTGCCGCCGTAGGTACGAGAAAGTTCAGAAGAGCTCGTGCCATAAAGGTTGCCATCAGGCCCGAGAATGACGCCGGCCTCGGGATCGTCGCCGTTGCTGGCTCCCAGCAAATTGTAGAGGACTGTCTCTTTCCAGGTTTTACTTTCCAGCTTGAATACGGCGCCCAAATCCTTGGATCCTCCCTCCGCGGTTGTGCCGTAAATGTTTCCGACGCTGTCCAAAATAACACCAGCTCTCGGATAGCGCCCGTCACTGCCGCCGAAACTGTGTAAAACGCTCTCCGTCCAACCGCTGTGGGAGTGGGTTAGTCTGAAGATCGTGCCAAATCCAGACTCCCCGGGACCAAGTTCGGTTGCTCCATAGAGCCTACCTGAGCTGTCGAACACCAAACCGCCAAGGGGGTCGCCCTGGTTCTGGACGAATGTGTAGAGCAAGACCTCCTTCCAGCCGTTGCGGGAATGGCTCAGCTTAAAGATGGTGCCACCATTTTTGCTTCCGCCAGCGCCGGTCTCGCCATAAAGATTCGCTGACGCGTCCAGTACAACGCCGGACGATGGGGATTCGGCGTCCGGGAAACCGGTGAAACTGTATAAGACGGTCTCGGTCCACACGCCGTTCGAAGGCGTCAACTCAAAAACGGTGCCACAAAAGCATTGCGACGCATTTCCTCCGGCCTGCGTAGTTCCGTAAAGGTTTGCTTTAGCGTCCATCGCCAAACTCAGAGGTCCACAGCCGTCGGACGGAGGACCAGCGAAATTGTGCAGCACGGTGCGGAGCCATTTGCCATGTGAGGGAGTAAGGCGGAACACGGTACCGCATTGGTTCGAACCGCCCTTGAGCGCCGTACCATAAAGATTTCCGGCAGCGTCGACAATAACATTTGCTGGTGGATTGGCTCCGTCACTGTCGCCCAAACTGAATATAACTTGGTGCTTCCAACCGCCTTTTATCGGCTGTAGCTCATAGACCGTTCCCCACCCGTACGTACCCCCGTCGTAGGTTGTGCCGTACATGTTTCCTGCCTGGTCAAAGACCACACCAGCAAGGGGAAGATTGCCCTGGCTACCACCTGGAAAACGGTACAGAACTTTGGCCGTACTGCCAGCCCAGGCGCTAGACAAAAGAACCGTTGAGAGCGCTACTACCAAAATTCGGACGGAGCTGCATGGCGCGCATCTTTTCATGGCAATTCTCCTTCATTCCGCCTGAGATGGTTCCTGGCACAAGTGACAATCATGACGCCAATTTCACTTGACGCGTAGCCCTCCCACAAAGCCCTGCATGAGCAGATTTCGTGTGTCCGGCCACGCCGCGTAAAGGAGTCCACCTGCCCACGCGTTGCCGGTGTAGCTTCCCATGTACGTGCTCATGAAAAATGGGTTCGAGAGGTGTTGCGTAAGGGCAAAGTTGTTGGAAAAGGAGGCGCCACCATCGGTGGAATATGCCGCAAAGGGCTGATAGCGGACGTTGAGTTTGTCGTTGCGACGATCGAGCCAACTGACGCCAACCACACCGGTTGAACTGACCGAAAGAGAAGGAAAGAACTGATCATGACTCGCGGAAGCAGGGGCGACGGTGACAGGCGCTCCCCAGCTTTGGCCTTGGTCCGTGGAGGTTACGACTTGGACTTGCATCTGCTTGCCAGTCCAGTTGTACATTATCGCGTAAAGGTTACCCGCATACTTACCTCTGCTATTGTCCACGGCGAGCAGAGGAGGGTTGGCTACGGGTTCGTCGGTATGCGGGAGATTTCCAAAGAACGCACAATCACAGCTATCGGGGACCAACTTTACGGCAGCGATGTGCAGCGGCCTGGACCAAGTGTTACCTCCGTCGGACGACTTTGAAAGGAGCATGTTTGCGTTGGTGCCGCCGCAGTCGATGCTCCGACCTATCATCGTGCATCTCTGCCACGCGGCATAAACGGTGCCATCAGAAGCAATCGAAACTCGGCTGAACTGATCGACACTGGGCTCGATCTGCACTTTGTCGACGGTATTTATTACCCAAGTCTGCCCGCCGTCGTCCGAAAAGGAAACGGAGATCTGGGTCAGTACCTGTCCCGGGCCGCTTTGCGTAGCCGCAATATAAAGCCGGTTGTAGAAACGGCTGCTCTTGGTGTTATCCACGGCCAGCCAGGGTGTTAATGCCGATCCGCCGTTGAAAACAGGAGACACCACAACGGCAGGTTGGCTCCAGGTGTTGCCGTTGTCCTGAGTGGTTGCCAACGCAATGTCACTACTTCCCCCCGCCAGGTACCCTGTGCCGTTACGACCGTAAGCCAGAGTGGGACTCCCGCCTTCCAGACAAGACCCGTCGCCAAAGTACCAGCTCGAACCTCCATCAGTTGATCCATAAGCGAGAGCGCACCCCTGCAGCTCTGCACCCGCGAGCAACTGCATGAGATTCGTTGGATTCACAGAGACAGTTGTGTTGATCGCTTGGTTCGGAGAAGTGAGAACACTTCGAAGTACGCAAGGCGCCGGCGAACATGTAAGCGGATCCGAGATGGGTGGCGAAGAGTGAGCCAGTTCTGAGCTAACCAGTTGCGCGCTCGAATTGAAGGCGAGGGCTGGCGACCGACTGGAATCGCTGCCGAATGAGAGTTGTGCGAGACTGCCGCGTGAGGTCATGACAACTCCGGCGAGAGCGAGTAGCCGCACGCAAACGTACACTTTCATATTTCGTCTCCATCAGCGATGCACGCTGAACCAAACATGAGAGGTCTCGATTCGGGCCGGCAAAGTGCAACCGCCTAGGGACGCCGCCTCCGGAAGCAATATCTACGAAGGAACGGATATTTCCAAGGCCGAAACAGTGTGCGCCAAGTTGTCGCGGGGCGTCAAGTTCCACTTTCCAACCTGTAGATGCTCCAAGATAATGTCACCCCCTAACTGCAACCAGACTTTGTCACCCTAGAGGGATGGTGACAGTGAGTCAGAAAGAGTTCCAACGCGTGAAAGTGATTGAGAATGCAGTAGGCGGGCGGCTGAGCGTAAGCGAAGCAGCGCGACTGCTGCAGTTGAGTGAACGGCAAGTGCAACAGCTCAAGCGCCGCTACCGTCCCGATTCCGTGGCCTCGGTGCATCACGGCAATCGCGGGACGGCCCATGCCCTGGGCTCTGCCCGCGGCCCAGCGGCGGACGATCCTGGAACTGGCCCGCGGCAAGTATCACGGCTTCAACGATTCTCATCTCTGCCAGAAACTGCACAGCGAAGAGCATCTGTCAGATCTCAGGGCAAAGCCGTCGGGGTCCGAGGTGCCCACTCGTCGAAAACCGCGACGAGTGGGGCAGCCGCTTTCTTGGTGACGTATCAAGGGAAGTTTTAACCGCAGCGAGTGGGCCAGCCCTATCATGCGATCTGGCGGACGCGCATTTCTGCTTCCTGTCCTTGGTTCACCAGCACCCGTCGAACACCACGGCGAGTGGGACAAGCCTCGAGTTCTCAGAACTAAGCTGGCCGACTCAATCGCGCCCAAAAAACTGCGAGGGTGCTGGGTTCGAATCCAGCACCCTCCGCAGCAATCGTTAAACTACTCTTTACCGCAATCACCCAAAACTACTTGAACGCAATCACCCCGAACAATCCATCCAAATTGTTGTTCGGTCCCGCGGTAAAGAACAACTGATTCGTCTTCCCGTTGTTTACAGACCCTCCGCCGAACTCGATTCCCCAAAGCTGATCGATCGTGATCGCCTTGCCAGCCGAGTTTTTCACTGTGCCGGCAAACTTTCCGGTTTTCAAATTGAAACCATTAATGGTTCCGGTATTCGTGTTGTTCGAAATCAACAAGGTATTGCTGAGCGGACCGAAATTCTTCGGAGCGATGGCAAATCCCCAGGGCTGATTCAGCGGCGCCCCATGCGTAAGCTGCTTCACGAATTTTCCGGCTTCCGTGAAGATATCGATATATCCGCCTCCGCCGCCTTTCGCGTTGACATAGGCGACATAAAGCTTGCCCCCGATATCCTGAACGTTAAACACTACGAAGCCCTTCGGAATTTTGGCATCAGTAAACGATTTCACGAACGTGAAGGTGCCGTCGTACACATCGATTTTGTTGTTGTTAAAGTCGGCGGCGTAGAGAAAATTCCCCGAGCTGTGGCTGGTAATCGCCAGCCCCGTATAGCTGGCGTTGTTGCGCATTATTGTTCACGGCGATCAGGGTGGTTGAAGGATCGAAACTGGACCAGCCTTGAATTGTCCCGTCCAAAGTTGCAAACAAGAAGACGGAGGTCCAAGTGTCAATCTGGAATTCAGTCGACCCGTTATAGACAATCCCGGTGGGCGAGCCCGGACCGCTCCCGCTGGCCGGAGGAACAACGACCTGCAGCTTCTGCGGAACACCGGCGGCGTTGTAAAGGGTGGACCAGCCATCCCATTCGTCGCTTATCCAGTAAGGACCGCCGGGAGCGTATACCAATCCCCACGCATTCTGCAGCAACGGATCCTGATGTTTGGCTTTACCAGCCTTGTTTGAAGTGAGATTGGTTTGTTTATATTGCGCCGCAGCCGTGGTCGAAGCGAATCCTACCAACAGCCCGGCCCATAAGGTTAGAACAGTTGCACGGAGCCACAGACTTTTCATGCTGATTTCTCCTTTTCTGAGAGGGCGGGGGAGGACCCAATATCCTGCGCAGGTATCAATGCCTGACCCGCGAGCACGATATTAGGGCTCATTTGTACACCTGTTGTCAATGAAATGTCACGGCTTTGTAAAATCTGGCACATACCGGCCGGAATTCAGCACCCCGCCCGGCAAAAACCGCAAGTAGTTAACGTATTAAAGCTGCATTTCCTTGTTATATCTTATTAGCTATAGCCAGAATAACGTTCCACGTGGAACATTCCTTCGCCGCCAGCGCAATTTGTTACGATCCAATATCAAACTTGCATGCCAGACTTCTGCGACGTCGCGCTTCCAGTGCCGCTCGATACTGCCTTCACTTACCGCGTCCCTGAAGGGATGCAGCCCGTGATTGGCGGGCGCGTCCTGGTTCCGTTTCGCCAGCAGCGCATGTCCGGCGTGGTCATCGGGCTGCACGATCGCGCGCCAAAAGTTCAGGCGAAAAATATTCTCAGCGTGCTCGACGCTGCACCTGTACTCGATACGCAACTTTTGCAGTTGGGGAAATGGATTGCGGATTACTACCTCGCGCCTCCGGGCGAAGTGTTTCGCACCATGCTCCCGCTGGCCGCCGAATTCAAACGAGCCATTGCCTATCGCATAACTGACGAAGGGCAGATGGCGTTGCATCTTGCGGGCACATCAGGCTCATCGGCCCGCTCGCGCAAGACACCCGAAGAGCAAGTGGCAGAGGTTCGCGTGCTGGATTATCTGGCCGAGCGCGAGGTGGTGCGGGAAGAAAGTCTGCGCAACGCAACCGGCGTTTCAAAATCACTGCTGGCGGGCATGGTGCGCAAGAAATGGATCGTGCGCGAAGATCTATCCGGCGCGCGCGACGCCACTCGCACGATGAAGGTTGCGCTGCTCAAGACCGCCGAGGGCAAACTGAATTCCAACCAGCAAGTGCTAATTGAAACTTTGGCTGCGGCAGGCGGGCGGGTTCCGGTGGAGACTCTGCAGGCGCTCGAGGTCCCCCGGACGACGCTGGGGACGCTGGTGAAGCGCGGCCTGGTTGAAATCGTTGAGGAGCCAGTTGAGTTCGTGGTGGCGAGCAAGGCGCGTTCGTCTCCGCTTAATTTTCAGTTCAATTCCGCGCAGCAGAATGCGTTGAAGAAGATCAACGATAGTGTGCGCGCGGAAAAGTTTTCTGGGATGTTGCTGCACGGCGTGACTGGGTCGGGTAAGACCGCGGTTTATCTTGCCGCGATGCGATCGGTGCTGGAAGCTGGGCGGTCGGCGATCCTGCTGGTGCCCGAGATCGGATTGACGCCGGCGGTTGCGGCTGATCTGCATCATGTGTTTGGAGATGAAGTCGCCATACTGCACTCGGCTTTTACTGATCAGGAACGGGCGGAGCAGTGGCATCGCATTAAGCGTGGAGACGCGCGCATGGTGGTGGGCACGCGCTCGGCGGTATTTGCTCCGGTGTCGAATCTGGCGTTGATGATTGTCGACGAGGAGCAGGACTCGTCTTACAAACAGGAGGAGACGCCGCGCTATCATGCGCGCGATGTGGCGGTGATGCGGGCCAAGATGGCTGGTGCAGTGGTGGTGCTGGGATCGGCGACGCCTTCGCTGGAATCTTATTTCAACGCGAAGAAAAATAAATATGCGCTCGATGAAACTGCGGGATCGCGTGGAAAATCGGCCGCTGCCTGAGGTTGAGATCGTCGACATGCGTCAGGAATTTCAGGAGACCGGGAAGGAGCAGGTGATTTCGCGGAAGCTAGTGGACGAAATCAAGCAGCGACTGGATCGCAAGGAGCAAGTGATGGTGTTGCTCAACCGCCGCGGATACTCGCCGGTGGCGCTGTGCCGCGCTTGCGGGAACCGGATGGAATGCAGGAATTGCGCCATTGCGATGACGCATCACAAGGGCTCGAACCGCATGGTGTGCCATTACTGTGGCTTCATGGCGCCAGTGCCAAAGGTCTGCGGGGAGTGCGGCAGTGAGTATGTTTATTTTCTCGGGACTGGTTCAGAAAAATTGGAAGAGTTATTGCATGGACTGTTTCCGCAGGCGCGCATTGGGCGTCTTGACCGGGACACGGTGCGCGGCAATGAAGACTTTGAGCGGGCGCTGAACGCGCTCAATGAAGGCGAACTTGATTTGCTGGTGGGGACGCAGATGATCGCTAAAGGCCACGACATTCATGGAGTGACGCTGGTGGGAGTGGTTGGAGCTGATATGGCTTTGGGGTTTCCTGATTTTCGCGCGGCTGAACGCACGTTTCAATTGCTGACGCAGGTGGCGGGACGCGCGGGGCGCGGGCAGACTCCGGGCAAAGTTATTTTGCAGACTTATTTTCCCGATCACTATGCGGTGCAGTATGCGGCGCTGCATGATTTTGTTGGATTCTATGAAAGAGAGTTGCGCTTTCGCAGTTGGATGCACTATCCGCCTTACAGTGCGCTGGCGAATGTGCTGGTGCGCAGCGATACGTTGGATGAGGCTCTGCGCTGGTCGGGGGTTTTGGGCAAGTGGCTGGAGACTACGCGGCATGCAGGGGTTCGGGTGCTGGGTCCGGCGGCGGCGCCGATTGTGCGTTTGAAGCGGGACTATCGGTATCATTTTGTTTTGAAGTCGGAGAGCCGGGAGAAGTTGAATGGGCTTTTGAGATCGATGCTCATGTATGCGTCGCAGCAGAAGATTCCGCGGACGCAGGTGATTGTGGATGTGGATGCGGTTTGGTTGATGTGAAGGGAAGCTCTTAGCTCTTAGCTCCTAGCTAAACCACCTTCTCGCAGAATGCGAAAAGGGTGGGGCACCCGGGGGTTATTTTGATGACTGCTGTGTTGTTCCGTCACGGCCGGGTGGAGGGCGTCACCGGCGGGGCGGGTGGGTCTTCTACTGGGTCGCACCCATGCGGGGCCTGAATCTTCGTTGTGTCTGCACCCAGGGCTTACGCCCCGGGCTAATTTATGCCGCCCTGCTGGGCTGATGTTTCGCGGTGGTGAGGTTCGGCGGGTTGCGTCGGGTTCTGCTGATCTCTCCATTCCGCTGGCGGCACCGCGCTACACATACAACGTCAAAATCCGCGGACAAGAGTGTCCGCGCCACACGAACTGTCTCAGCGAGCGTTCTGTCGTGATTGCCATGCAATCCCGGGGGAGGTTTGTCGAAAGCCTCCCACCCTTTCGCACAGAACGCGAAAAGGGTGGGCACCCGCCAGGATTTTCGGTTCCGACGACGAACCTCAGGGGCTAAAGCCCGGTGTTTGCTGGTCCCGAACGGCGCGGCTGAAAACGCGCGCCCCTTCAAATCTTGAAGTCCGTCTGCTTCGTAAATCAATGTCTGATTAAGAATGCTTAGTCAGGAGAATCGGACGTGGGCCGGTCAGTGACACGTTGTTGGGGCTGGGCCGTTGGCAAACCTGGCGCGCAGCCAGGCTATCTGGGCGGAGACGGAGGTTCCGATCAGGCTGCTGGCGTCGGGGTCCGGGTATTGTTCGAACTGGATGCGATCGCCTTGTTTGCACATGCGTGATACGACTTGAGTTGTGGTTGTGGGCTGGGCTGGATTGGGTTCGCCGGCGATTATGAGAAGCGGGGCGTATGAGGGCTTCTCTCCTAGTGTGTTCCTCGCGACATATTGTTTGACGTATTTATCGTTCTGCCAATCGGGTTTCAACATTTGGGCGGCTGGAAGTTCCGGTCCGGGGGTGGCGCTGCTGCAATCATCGGCGACGTGGTTGTATGCAGGGAGGACTTTCTCGGTGAGCATGTCGCCGACTTCGAATTGCGGATAGACGGTCTTGATTCCATAAGCGAGGAAGGTGAGCATGTCATTGAAAGTGCCTTTGGCCAAAGTCTCGTAGAGATTTTTGGGGTCGGATACGCCTGAAATCGCGATTGCTCCCAGGTAATTGGGGTCGCGAATTTCATTCTCCGACTCGGCGAGTGCGGCGACCGCCATGCTGCCTTCGGAGGTTCCCATCGCCACCCACTTTCGACTCAGCTCGGGCACGGCGGCGCGGGCTGCTGGAATGGAGTTGATGAGATCGGCTGCGTTGGACTGCATATCGGAAAATGCGTTCCTGAATCTGGTACCCAGCCCGGTGTAGTCGGTGGCAACTACGGCATAGCCCAGCTCGACGTACATGGAAAGAAACGATCCGTAATATAGGTCCCTCGTGAGGGAGGGGGCGCATTGGCGGGCCACGCCTCTGGATCCGTGAGCCCAGACGATGATGGGCCATCCTCCGGCAGGTGGGGTTTCATCTTCGGGAAACAAAACAACGCCTGAGGCTGCGACATCGTCTCGGTTGGCCGAGCGCGAATGATAAAGGATACGAATCGCTGAGACGCCGGGAGCCAAGGTGTATTGTTCGAAGCGTTCGGAGCGAATTAGTTCGCCCTCTTTGCCTGCGGGTAGTGGATTGCGAGTGTCGTAGAAGCTGGTGAGTGGCAAGGTGCGACGAATTGAGGGCTTCGGCGCTGCTGTCTGAGTTTCGGCTGCGGCGATTCCGGTTTCAAGGGGTAATGCCAGTGAGCAGGCTGCGAGGAGGACGAACCAGGACAAAGGACGGAGGCAGAGGAGATTAAGCAACGATTTTGGCAATGGATTATGCATTTGAATCTTGCGTCTTACGGTTGCGTGAAAGAAACGTAGCTAAGCTACGTTTCTACAAGTTGGCGGCACGTTGCGTATCGTGTAATCCCCGGTGATACCGTCAAGGACTGCGTCGATGGTGATTTGTATCACGGCAAGGCAGACCGGCGTCATGGGTGGGGCCGTCGGGGTTTTCTACTGGATTCGTGCCCGTGCGGGGGCCTGAATCTTTATTTGTCTGTATCCAGTTTGTCTGTACCCAGGACTTACGTCCTGGGCTATTTTTGTGTCGCCCCTTTCGGGGCTGATTTTTTCGGCGCTAACATTTCGGCGGAACCCGTGTGGCTCTCCTGGTCTCTCCCGTTTCGCGGGCGAGGGCGCCCGCGCCACACGTGTGGTGCTTAGGTTTCGATGCCTACGTGGCAGACTCGGCCTACGATGTAATCGGTTGGCTTTTTGTCGGCTTCAAGTGGCATTACTTCTACTGGGTATGCTTGATTCTGGGGGCGGAGGATCAGATTATTTTCGGCTAGTTCCACGTACTTGACTGTGCAGGTGCCATTTTTGTTTACGGCGTACATGTTGTTTTCGCTCTTGCGATAGGGTTTCAGGGAGTTGTATTGGCGATCGATCAGGACCGTGGCTCCGGGCAGGAGGCGGGGATACATGCTCATGCCATCGCGGGCGTCGACCTGCAGTACAACGAAACGCTCCCAGTCATCGCGGCGTCCTTCGGTTTCGGGGCGGAGGCTGCGCAGGAAATTCTTTTTGAACTTGTGAATCTCTTTCACGTTCATGCTCATGACCAGCGGCTCGGTCGCGGCCACTGTGCCATCGACCTGGAGGACGTTTTCGAATTCGTCATCGCTGGGCGGCAGGATGCTGGCACGTTTGTTGACTTCCTCGGGATCCAGCAGGTCGAGGACGGAGAGATGTTGAACTCGCAGGACCTTGTCCATGCCCTCGAGACTCAAGCCCCGCTTGCGATTGAGGAAGTTGGAAATGTGGGCTTGTTTGAATCCGGTTTGCTCGGCCAGGCGCAAGCCGGTTAATCCTTCTTCTTCGATGCGGTGCCACAAAGTTTTGCGGAGGTTCTCTTGCAACACTTTAAATTTCATGGAATCAGTATAGCACTGTTTATAGCGGATCGCTATTGATATCATTTGGGCAACATCTATAAGGAAAGAAGCTGTCGCTTTCAGCCGTACTATAGCTATCAGTAAAAGCCGGGGTCGGCTGAGCGCTGGGGACTGACGGCTGAAGATACCCTTTACAAATCGAGGTTTTCCGCAACCGACTGAAGTGTGCCTTTCTCTCGGAGAGTTACGCACGGCTGCCCGGACGAGGCGTCCGGGGCTACGTGGCTTGGGCGTGAACTCCCGGGGGTTCCGCCGCCTGCAAAGCGGGATTGGTTTTGAAAGAACAGATTTTCACAGAAATTTCAGTCTGGCCACGCAATAGCATTGTGCTATTGTGACATGCATCACGCACATCTTGCAGAAAAATTGTGCTTGACATATGGCGAACCAAAAGTTATACGTAACTAGTACGTTATAACTATCTCGCTAATCGAGAAAAAACGATGACTTGGAGCACACAACCCGAAAACGAAGGATCGGGCTTTGAGGAGTTTCGCCGCAAGGTCCGGGCCGCTGAAGTGCTTTCCGCTTCGATCGAACAACTACTTAAGTTTCTGCGGTTTACTGGCACACTCAGCATTGTGGTTCAGAACGGCCGGGTGCTGAAATCCGGGTATGAAGAGGGTTATTTTCGCCAGCCGCCGGCTTAGCTAAACGCAGGCAGTGGGCTGAATAACCAGTAATCGCCATCATACTTATAGCTAAATAACTTATCAGGTTCTCCGTAAGAGAAACGGGCCCTGCTACCGAGCAATCGGTGCGGGGCTTTTTTATTTCCGGCAGCAGCTTCACCAATTCGTTCATATTCTTCAATTCATTAACTATGGAGGCATTTATGGAAATAGAAGGTTTGGAGATTGTGCGCTTGGAACTTAAGTATTGCGAAAGGTGCGGGGGGTTGTGGATGCGCACATGGGGTACGGACGAAATTTATTGCCCGACATGTGCGGTGGAAATGTCGGATCTTCCACCGGTGCGCAGGAGGACACGACCGTTTTTGTTGGTGGATGATCGAGTTGATATCAAGAACGAATGTGAGCTGCTGGCGGAATTCTGGGGTGAAGGAGGAAATGCTTGAGCGGCGCGGTGATCGGGCTGCTGAATGCATGCGCGGAAATCCCGGGGCTGCCTGGGATTTCCGTTGAGGATACGTTGGCTGAAGTTAGCGAAAGTCCTGATGGGTCCAATTTAATTTTGGATTTATTGAATCCCGATGTAGAGATCGCCGCTGAGGTACCGCCAGAAGAGGCTACAGGAGATGAGGGATTCAGTCCTGCGGTTACTTCGGCGAGCAGCAATCCTGATTTGTGGATGTATCGGGATCGGACGGTGGGACTGTTGCGGCGGTATATGCGGCTTTCGATTGAGGTCGGGCGGACGCCGTCGTTGCTGGGGCGGGAGTTTTTTCGGACGCGGGTTACTTCGTATGGGGCTTCGACGTTTGAGGATTCGGTAATTTTTGTGCATGATATGGAGCGCAGCCTGGAGGAATTGAATGAGTTCGAGAAGAAGCTGATTGCGAAGATTGTGCTGCAGCGGTTCTCGAGGGAAGAAGCGGGACGGCTGCTGGGATGCGGGTATCGGACGGTGGAGCGTCTTTTTCCGGAGGCGCTGGACCGGGTGAGCGAAATTTTACTGGAAAGGGGGATTCTGACCGGACTGCCGAAACGACGGCACGAAGTGCCGAAAAGTTGTCAAGAGGGTAAAAGCGGTCCTTTTCGCGCAACTGACTGAATACAATCCAAATATAAAGGCACTAATATAGCAGGGTAACCAGATTTCTCTTGACACACCATGGTGAGCGTGCTACCTTACGTTCATGGAACACCCCAAGACCCTTCAAGCAGCCATCCAGTACTACTCAAACGAGCAGGTTTGCATTGATGCTGTGGCCGCGATGCGCTGGCCCGATGGAAAACCGACTTGTCCAGCTTGTGGCAAGCAAGAGCACTGGTATCTCAAGACTCAGCGCCGATGGAAGTGCAAAGAGTGCTGGAAACAATTCAGCGTCAAGGTCGGCACCGTGTTTGAAGAATCTCCGCTCGGGCTAGACAAGTGGCTGGTCACTCTTTGGATGCTGGTCAACTGCAAAAATGGTGTCAGTTCGTACGAAGTGCATCGCGCAATCGGTGTAACCCAGAAGTCGGCATGGTTTATGCTGCATCGGCTCCGCTACGCCATCCAGAGCAAGGATGGTGGCAAGCTCGGTGGCAGCCCTCAATCGAAAGTCGAAATTGACGAAACTTTCATCGGCGGGAAAGCTCGGAACATGCACCGAAGCCGCCGTCAGAAAATGCACAACGTGGGGATGTACAAAGCAAAGACTGCGGTCTTGGGAATGCTTGAGCGCGGCGGCAAAGTCAAAACTCACGTGATCGGTCAGCGTGTCGGAAAGCAGATGAAAGAGATTATTGAGAATAGCGTGCTACCCGGCACTTGGGTTATGACTGATGAGTTTCAGGGATATCAGGGGCTTTCGTCTGACTTCACTCATCTGGTCATCAACCACCTTGAACGCTATGTACAGGGCAATGTGCACACTCAGGGTATCGAGAATTTCTGGTCACTGCTCAAGCGCAGCCTCGGCGGAACCTACGTTTCCGTAGAGCCGTTCCATTTGTTTCGGTACGTCGATGAGCAAGCGTTTCGTTTCAACCATCGCAAAGATGCGGCTGGCAACGTATTGAACGATTCTGATAGATTTCATTTAGCTTTATCGCAGATCGCGGGAAAGCGGTTAACCTTCGCGGAGGTGACTAGCAAGGTGAGCGAAACGCCCTTCTAATGCTTTTCGCGGGAAGCGTGGCCGGAAGCCCGCTTCCGCCGTTTCCGCACTGGCCGCTCGGCGTCGAGTTGAGCCTTGATAGCAGAGTGCGGGACAGACAAGACTTTTTTTAATGCGGCTTCAAACGTAGCATATTCGTCTTTGTCATTCCTGCCCGGGAAGTCTGGACGAGTTAGCTTTTGAGGCACGTAAAAGTCCCTGCTAGAAAGCAGGGTAGTTCTACGTCTGTCAAAAGTCAATCACAAGCTCTCCAAAAGTTCCACGACGTTCAAAATGGCCTGCGAAAAGACCTTCAACGAATCAACCGCCCGGAACTCTTCGTCAAACACTTCTTCATGGAAAAGTATGCTAAGGGAGATGCTTCCGTAATTCTTGACTTGGAAACCGTTTGGGATATCGACATAGTGGGGCGGCTCTTGGGTAATGGGCCAGTACCCCTGTCTTTCCGTCCGACCCATTTCATCCTCAAACTCGACGCCCTCAATGGAAGCAAAGTAAACGAATGGGAGGAGGAGGCGATGCTTATCAAAGTTGTCGGCTTTGTGGACTCGCCAAACGGCAATATCCCCTCCCTTGTACGGCTTTATGTCATCGACGATCATTGTATAGAGGTCAACCCAATTGACATCTATCTTTCTCTTCCGAAGAAATCCTTTAAGCTCGTCCGGCTTGCCGCGAACGGGAAATTTATCTCTAAGGTCGTCCTCAAGCGACTCAGAAGGCAACCTCTCTCGGATTTTCCACCATGCGTAGTCGAGGGCGCAATTCAGGTTATGAATAGCATCCCCGGCTATAACAGCAATATCGACTCGTGCCTTTCTATCGCTCAGGTCGTGCTTGATGAATGCCTTTCCACTGCCCGCGTTAACCTCGATAGTAGCGGTGTGGGACTCTCCCAAAAGTCGGATTCTCTCGTCAAGATCAGTGATGTGCTTATTGGCCCGTTCGACTTTTCGGCGGGCATCCCCAAGCTCTGCACTCATAGCGCAGAGCTTAACACAAAGCGTGGTTAGCGTGCTATATTAATGCCAATATAAATTTCAAAATTTGGCGGGTTTACCCTTCTGACTCTGATACTCTTGATTTAGATCATAAAGATCTGCCAAGAGGGCGCGCCGACAAAGCGCGCCCTTACTTTTTGCGGAAATCCCTGGACGGGCGAGACGTCCGTCCTCCATTAGGGTCGATTGGGGATCTGGTGAAGAAATCTCGGACTAATACGACGGAAAAGAAACTGAAGGTCGTCTCGCCGGCGGCAGAGAAACCGCTTGGTGTGGCTGCCGAGTCACTGCAGCCGGTCGATCTCAAGGTTGTGCTGGAGCAGATCAGGAATCTGGTGGGGAATCACGCTGTGGGGATGGTGGACACCACTATAAAGGAAGTGAATAAAGGGCATTATCTGGCGATGAAATATTTGTTTGAGATGGTTGGATTGTGTCCGGCGATAAATTCTGACACTGGGGTTGAGGAAGAGGCAGATTCGCTGGCGAAAATCCTGTTGGAGAGATTGAATATTCTGGAAAAAAGTACTGAAGTTACCGGCGAAGGCCTCACGGATGCGGCGCGGTTGGAGAGCGATACCGTAAAATGAAAGCAAGTGAGTGGGCGAAGATTGCTGAGCGTTCGGCGCTGGCTTATGGGAATTGGTCGAAGGCTTTGGGGAATCGAGGCGATTTGCGGCCGCATTTTGCCGCAACGCGCAAGCGTCTACACAGGACTTTCATAATGGATATGACATGGTTGACCGGGCGCATCGCGCTGGGAGGCGGGATTTGGAGTGCGGAGAATATGGCCGAGGTGGCGCGGGCGGGAGTAACGCACATCATTGACATGCAAATTGAGTTTGATGACACGCCTTTGGCTGAGCCGCATGGGATTACGGTTTTGTGGAATCCGATTGATGATGATTTTCAGCCGAAGTCGCCGGAGGTTTTCCAGCGCGGGGTGGATTTTGCGTTGCAAGCGCTGGATGAGGGTGGGACGAAACTTTTCGTGCATTGCGCGGCTGGAGTGCATCGGGCGCCGATGATGAGTTTGGCGATTTTGTGTTCGCTGGGTTGGAGTATTGAGGATGCGGTGCAAATGATGGAGAAGCGGCGTCCGGTGGCGGATTTTGCAGAGGTTTATGTGAATAGTGTGAAGGGGTTTTTGCAGGTTGAAGCGAAGCGATAGCTGCTAGCTGCTAGCTACTAGCTACTAGCTTTTGACTTTCGGAGTCTAGCTTCTCAGCTTCTACTTTCCTGCTTTTATTTCCACTACAACTCACGAATTCCGGCTTGCTTTTGCAGGCCGTGGCCTGGGTGTGCTTTGTTGGCTGTTATTTGAAATGCGGTAGGTAACGGAGGATTTATGTTGGACGCGCGCCGCCCTTATGGGTGGCTTTTTCTTTTGCTCGCGGGATTGGCGGCATTGACGGTTTCGGCGCAAACACTTCCGACGACAACGATAATTGAGGCTCATTACAGAAGCCTCGGGCACGCCCTTGCTCGGGTTACAAATCCGGCAAGCATTGCAGCTCAGCAGCGCGGTATTGATAATGGCATACACAGTGTAGTGCGCCTTCCGAAAGAACCTGTCGCACGAACCGCGACGGATTGTGAAATGGCCGCTCTTGCGCTCCTCGATGACGCTACTGGTCCCGCATGGAAGGGTGAATACGACGTGTGGAGCGACTTTTTGCCGGGAAATGCTGGCGATATTTTCCCGGGAGACGCTTTGAATATAAGCATTCCTTCCCGACAAGCGGCGTTTTCTGCCATCGTTAACGAGGTGGAAATCACGGTAAAGAATTGGGAAGGCCAGCACCTCGCTTACAAGATAAAATTTGCCAACGACGCTGCAAAGGCAACGGCGTTTGAGTTCGAAACGACAACAGCCACAACTTCTCTGGTTGTGAATCAGCAAACCAATGCACAAGTCGGAGCAAATTACATTGCGGATTTGACGGCAGCACAGATCACGCTGGTAACTTCAACTACGGTGAGCATCGATGCAGGCGCAGCGCCAGTCACTGGCGGCGGAATTGAAGCCCGTTGGAGCGATGCGGGTTGGGGCCCGGGCAACGATCGCAATCTTGTAGGCCGATTCACCACGCAAGCTTTCACCGTGCCCAGGCTATCTAAGGTACAGGACTGTTATTTGCAACAGTACGACAATTCGGTGCCACCAAAATATTCCAGATACTCAGCCGCCCTTCATGTGGATTATCCGCTTTAGCGACTCAGCACGAGTTACCAAATAATTAGAATCCAGAGGTGCTTGTGAATCTGAATGACCAGGCAATTCCGTGTCACTTAAAGAACATCTGTTGGCGCTGCTCGCCAATCAGCGCGAAACGGCTACGCAACGAGAGGCTATGGTCAACCTGCGCTTTGAGTTGGCTCAAAGGGCAGTCGAACTGGATCACGTCGAAACACTTCGGCGGCTGGATCTCCTGAATCACGCCCACGAAGAGGCTCGACAGAAAGAAGCGAGTTTCGTGGGCCGCGAGGTGTATGAAAGTCAAACCAAGGAACACAGCAAATGGCGAGACGAGGTAAACGCGACGCTTTCCGCCCGGCAAGGCCGATCATCGGTGACCTCCGGAGTAGCAGGCGCAGTTGGTGGATTGGTTCTGAGCGCCTTGTTCGGATTGATCATGTACATCACCAAAGTCGTACTGAACAGCGTTCCCAGATAGATACTCATCTCATTAGCTAGTCAGCCGTATTACTTCACGCTTCATTCAAATAAAAATCAGAAGAGGTATATCAATGAACTTCGTAGCTGTGCTCCTGCAAACCCTCGGCTTTGTTCCCTCAATAGTCAGCGGAGTAGAGGGACTATTCGGCAATCGAACAGGAATCGAAAAGAAAGATGCCGCATTGTCATTTCTGCAGACGGCCTTGTCTATGAGTACGGCCGTCGCACACCGCGACATTGTGGATCAGGATAAGTTCAAAGAAGGCTTGGGGAAAGCTATTGACGGAGTAGTGGAGTGCCTGAACGCATCTGTCTGGGCAAAGGCCAAGTAGCGACTCAAAAACCTTTATCAGGTTCGATAATTTCGACTACCCGACCTCTTCGCTCCAGTTCTCCAAAGTTTTCTTCACCAACGCCATGAACTGGTCGGCAACTGCGCCGTCGATGAGGCGGTGGTCGTAGCCGAGGGTCAGGTGAACAACCGAACGGATAGCGATCGAGTCGTTGCCGTCGTCGTCAGTGACTACCAGTGGCGCTTTGGTAATTCCACCCACCCCCAAGATTGCCGAGTTCGGCTGGTTGATTATTGGTAAGCCGAAAACAGCGCCGAACTGTCCAGGATTGGTCACTGTGAAAGTTGAGCCCTCTACTTCTTCGGGTTTGAGTTTCTTCGTTCGCGAACGCTCTCCCAGGTCTGAAATACCTCGTTGCAGGCCAAGGAAATTTAATTCGTCGGCGTTCTTCAGCACGGGGACGATTAATCCCCAATCGAGTGCCACTGCAATTCCTACGTTGACGTGCCGGTGATAGCGAATGTTTTCGCCCTCAAGAGAGGCATTCACAATCGGAAACTGCTGTAGCGCGATGATCACGGCTCGGACAAAGAACGGCATGAACGTAAGCCTGGCCCCATGGCGCCGCTCGAATGCGGATTTAGTTTTGTTTCGTAGCTGCACGATACGAGTGATATCCACTTCGAACATGCAGTGGACGTGAGCGCTGGTGCGGCGGGATTCGATCATGCGTTGCGCAATGATCTTACGCATCTGCGTCATCGGTACCAGATCGCCGGGGATGGTGGCTGGAGGCGCGGTCGGACGTGGCGACGGCGCAGGCGCGGAGGCCGATGACGACGCGGACGCAGGTACAGCTGGCGGTCTGGGGTTTTTCCAGGAACGCCATAATGTCCTGCTTTGTAATACGTCCGCCCATACCGGTGCCGGTTACCTGCGAGAGATTTATGTCGTGCTCACGGGCGATCTTGCGAACCAAGGCGAGGAACGTGCGTGGTCGTCTGCTTCTTCGCGCGTCCCAGTTTCGGCTTTTGCCTCTGCTGGAGGAGCGAACTGTCGGCGCCGCTTCTTTCTTCTGCGGCGAGGAAGGCGCTGGCTCAGGCGCCGTGGCTTGAGCAGCAGGCCGGGAGGATGCAGCTTCGCCATCGCCAGCAATCGTTCCCACTACCGTGTTCACCTGCACGGTATTCCCTTCGACCACCTTGATATCCTGCAAAATGCCCGAAGCGGGCGCAGGGATTTCCGCGTCTACCTTGTCGGTAGAAATCTCGAATAGCGGCTCGTCGCGCTGTACTTTATCGCCAGGCTTCTTGAGCCACTTTGTAATTGTCCCCTCAAATATTGACTCGCCCATTTGGGGCATCACGATATCTGTCGGCACAGTTCCCCTTCCGTACGGCCCCGGTAACAAATCTCAGGCCGAACGCAACCTCATATTATATCCAAGGTTTCGATCATTGAGCCTGCCTACGCTATTAGTCGTCCTTCTTGGTGCCCGCCGATGGCGGACCGACGCCGAATGATTTTTTCCAGTAATCCTGCACCCCCGGAGGCAGCTTTTCTACCCGCGACAGGAATGCCGTAACTTTCCAAATATCTTCATCGCTCAAAACCTTACTCCAAGCCGGCATGCCGGTATAGCGAACTCCGGTGCGGACGGCGTAATAGATGTGCCACTCGGGGTCATCCAGCGGATCGAGAATTAGCTGCGGCACCGGCGGGTAAAACGACTTTCTCCAGCGGGCTCGGCTTATTATCCAGCGTCCCATGACACTAGGGAACAGTTCATGGTGTAGACCTTCATACCATAGATCAAGTTCTCGTCAGTTGGCGGAATCGGATTGTTCACCCGCGGCGCATGACGCTCCATGGACGCATCGAGGGCGCTCATCGCAATACGACGTTCGAGCCGAGATGGAGTCGCATCAGCATTCGTCGGCATCAGACCCAGGGTTGCGACAGCTAATCCGCCCAGAGCGAGCACCAGCAGCGTAACCACAATCCCGATGATGAAGTTGCGCATTTTCCTCCTTATTCGCTATTCGCTAATACGCTTTCAACCGGCGCGCTTCTCGCACGACATCACTGACCTTGGGCAGAAAATATTCTTCCTGAGGCGGCGAGAACGGCACCGGGGAATCCTGCGCCGTGATGCGGACTATGGGGCCGTCAAGGTCGTCGAAAACCTCTTCATTGATGATCGCAGCGATCTCGCCAGCGATGCCGCCGGTACGCACGTCTTCATGCAATACGATCACTTTGTTGGTTTTGCGCACGGTATGGGAAATCGCTTCACGATCGAGGGGAGAAAGCGTTCGCAAATCGACTACCTCAAGTTCTATTCCTTCCTTCGCCAGAATCTCCGCGGCCTCAAGCGCAACGTGCACCATGGCGGCATAAGTAATGATGCTGAGATCGCGACCCTCCCTGGCAACTCGCGCCTTCCCCAGCGGCACTATGTAATCTTCATCAGGAACATCTTCTTTAATTCGTCGATAAAGATATTTGTGCTCAAAGAAGATTACCGGATTGTTGTCGCGGATCGCAGCTTTAATCAGACCCTTGGCATCGTAGGCGCTCGCAGGACAAACCACTTTCAACCCTGGCGTATGCACAAACCAAGCCTCCGGATTCTGCGAGTGGAAAGGGCCACCGTGAACATTTCCCCCACTCGGTCCGCGAATCACTAACGGTGCAGGCGCATTCCAGCGATAGTGACCTTTGGCCACCATATTGACGATTTGATTGAAAGCGCACCCGATAAAGTCCATGAACTGAAATTCGGCCACAGGACGCATGCCCGTGAGCGACGCGCCATAGGCAGCGCCGACGATGGCAGATTCGGCGATCGGCGTATCAATCACGCGCTCGGGACCAAAGCGGTCGATAAATCCGTCGGTCACTTTGAAAGCGCCGCCATAAATACCGATGTCTTCCCCGATGCAGAAGACAGTGGGATCGCGTTCCATTTCTTCCCAAATTCCCTGGCGGATAGCTTCGAGATAGGTCAGTTGAGGCATAAGATCCTGTTTGCTCACTTACGCTGGCAATAAGTTTTAAATCCCGGCAACGCGGAAAATAACCGTCTAGTCTTCAACGCGGATGCTTGAGGACTTCATTTAAAGTGTATCGCCGCGTTTGTCTCTTTAGGACGACTGGAAACTTTCGTCCCGGTCTTAGGAGCTCCGTACTTCGGCTTGATTTCGTGGCAGTCGCCCTCGCAGTACACGCCCCCTGCCGCTGATTCCGGCTTCGGTAGCGGCGACGCCAACGCGAACTCGCGCTCGGCTTCAAGTTCGCGCTCCACACCAGCGATTAGATTTTCGTTTTCCTCCGGAGTCATCCACTTCTTCACATTCACTAAGTAGTTTTCAAAACGAGTTATGGGATCGCGCTTGCGCCAGTACTCGAACATCGACTTAGGAACGTAATCAGCTGCGTCATGGATGGCGTGACCTTTCATACGCATCATCTTGGCTTCGATAAGCGTCGGGCCTTCGCCTCGCCGGGCGCGCTCGCAGGCCTCGTGGGCTGCATCATAAACCTGGCAAGCATCTGTGCCGTCGACAATCACACCCGGAATTCCATAAGCGATGGCGCGTTCGGCAAGATCCTTCACTCGGAACTGCATATCGGCGGGAGTCGAGTATGCCCACAGATTATTTTCGACGAAAAGCACCAGACCAAGATCCTGCACGGCGGCGAAGTTCAGGCCTTCATAGGTAACGCCTGTCGATTGGCCACCATCCCCAATGTAAGTCATGACTGCGATGTTGCGTCCCTGCAACCGCGCGCCCAGAGCCACACCCGCGAGCACGGGAATCAGATCGCCCAGCATGGAAATTGGCGAAACCATATTACGCTTTTCGATGTCACCGAAGTGCGACGTTCCGTCTCGTCCCTTAGTCGGAGATCCCGATTTCGCCATGTATTGCATCATGATGTCGCGGGCGCGGAAACCGCGAACCAGCAGCGATCCCTGGTTGCGGATCATGGGACCGAACCAGTCATCCTTCTGAAGAGCGTATGCCGACGCGCAGGAACAAGCCTCTTGGCCGAGACCGAAGTAAACACCTCCTACGACCTTGCCCTGCTTGTACAGGTTCTCGAGCGCAATTTCCGTTTTTCGATTCAGAAGCATCAATCGATAAATCTCAATGCACTGCTTCTTGTCGAGGTACTTCGATTCTCGAATGGACGGAACGGGCGCGTTTACCTCACCGCTCACTTCGTAGCGAACTTCGTCGCCCTTGCGTACTTGACGAATGTCGAAGGTGGGCTTCTCCAATCGATAGTCGAGCGATGGTGTAGGTACGCTGAGATGAACTAGTTATCGGGGATTGAGGAGCGTGGTTGCCACGGCCGTTTGAACTATGCCGGACACGAGCTTTTAGAGCAGCCTTTTTTTTCTTGGCCATGTATTTGTTTGTAGCCAGTGATTGCTATCACAAGAATCCTAACCCGGCGCGCCGGAATTAACCAACTCCTGCGAAGGGGCGCAACCTGGCGTCACGCCCAAAACGTATCGTCGTCGCCATGCAGTTTTCGGAACTCCGTCGGAGGCTTCATTGGCACGCCGACTGGATGACCAAGCAAATCGTCCAGGTTTTCCAGCCAAAGCATCTGGCTTTGAAACACTGTTCCCAAATTGCGCGATATCGAATGCGCGACGTCCAACAACGAAAGTTGCTGGCCCAGTTCTTTCGCCATGGAGGTTACCGGCTTTGAAGTGATCCCGCAGGGGATGATCAAGTTGAAGTAATCGAGATCGGTATTCACATTCAGAGCGAATCCGTGCGAGGTGACGCCACGAGAAATATGAACGCCAATTGCCGCAATCTTGGCTTCAGGCCGGCCTGTCCATACGCCCGTTAATCCTGCCACCCGCTCAGCAGGAATGCGGAAGTCGGCGCAAGTACGGATTAGAACCTCTTCTAACCGGCGCACATATTCGACGGCACCCAAAGTCTTTCGCTTGCCATCAGGCGAACCGAAACCGCGCAGGTCGAAGATTGGATAACCAACCAGTTGTCCCGGGCCGTGGAAGGTGACATCGCCGCCCCGATCACACTCGAAAAGCTCTACACCCCGTTCCGCCAGCTTCTCCGCTGAGGCAATCACATTTGCAGCTTTCGCATTCCGACCCAGCGTGATCACTGGTGTGTGCTCCAGCAGCAAAAGAACGTCACCGATCAGCCCGCCCTTGCGAAGCCCCACTAACTTCTGCTGCAGACGTAGCCCGGTGGCGTAATCGAGAGAATCGAGTTGGAGGACAGAGATCAAGGTCGCGTCGCACTTATCAGCAAGGATGGGCAGGAATTTCGACATACGCGGAGTAGCTATGTGGCTCGGGCACCCGCTGGCCGCTTCGCACCATGCCTTCCAAATGGAATGAGATAGCTTCCCTCATTTGGCTTTCGACCTCTTCACGAGTCGCTCCTGTGGCGACGCATCCGTCAAGATCGGGAGAGTACGCCGAATAGCCGGTTGGCGTCTCCTCTATGACAATCAAGTATTTTTTCATTTTTTCAGCCCTGCTTGTTTAAAGATACTATTTAGCGTACCAGGCCCCAAATCATCATTGGGCTTGCCCGGCACGGTTACCAAGCCCAGTTTTTGAGGATGTTTAAGCTGGCGATGGCTGCCGCGTGTCCGATCCAGGTACCAACCGTCCCGCTCGAGCATTTTCAGAACATCCCGCACCTTCATAAACAGTATTACGCATTGATCGGCATCCCGTACACACTATTGGATGCATCCAGCATCGCCTCTGCCAGCGTCGGATGGGCATGGATCGTCCACATCAAATCTTCTACCGTGGCCTCCAGTTCCATTGCAGCCACGGCCTCGGCGATCAGTTCTGTGGCCTGCGGTCCAATTATGTGCACGCCGAGAATCTCACCGTAATCGGCATCAGACACAATCTTGATGAAACCCTCGTGCTGGCCCACGATCGACGCGCGCGAATTCGCGGTGAATGGAAATTTCCCGATCTTCACGTTGTAGCCTGCCTCGTGAGCCTTCTCCTCGGTCAGGCCAACGCTGCCTATTTCCGGATGGCAGTAAGTGGCGTTTGGAATGTGTTCCGGGTTGATCGGTTTGGCCGGCTTTCCTGCAATTTTTGTGACTGCAACAATACCTTCCATGGCGCCGACGTGGGCTAGTTGCGGTGTTCCGAGCACGATGTCTCCAATAGCATAGATGCCGGGCTCGTTCGTCTGCATCCAACTATCCGTTTTAATGAAGCCACGGTCCGGCTTGATGCGTGTCTTTTCCAGTCCAATGTTTTCCGTGCGCGGCTTGCGGCCCACCGCGATCAGAATCTTCTCAGCTTCAATCTTCTGTTGCTTGCCGCCCACCGTGAAGGTCACCGAAATTCCAGCCTTTGTCTTTTCGACTTTTTCGACCTTCGCTCCGGTATGAAAGTTAATGCTGCGCTTCCGATACACGCGCGCCAGTTCCTTGGAAATATCTTCATCCTCGACTGGAACGAGTCGCGGCAACATTTCAAGGATGGTGACCTCGGCATCGAAAGAACGAAAAATGGAGGCAAACTCTACGCCCACGGCGCCCGCACCTACAATGATCAATGACTTCGGAATCTCCTTCAAGCCAAGAATCTCAATATTGGTAAGCACACGCGCGTCCGGCTCCAAGCCTGGAATCATGCGGGCTTCCGAGCCGGTCGCAAGTAGAACATTCTTCGTCTTGAGCAGATTACTTTTGCCGCCATCCGTAACTTCGACAGTCAGCATTCCGTTCTGCGCAGGCCCGGTGAGTTTGCCGTAACCTTTGATTGTTTCCACTTTGTTCTTACGCATCAGGAATTCGAGTCCCTTGGCATGCTTGCTCACAATCTTCGATTTGCGATCCTGGATCGCTGCCCAGTTCAGCTTGCGCGAATCGACGCCTTCAATCCCGAATTCCTTCGCCTCTTTCAAGTGATCCCAAAGCTCAGCATTAAACAGGAGAGCTTTTGTCGGAATACAACCTACATGCAGGCAAGTGCCGCCAAGAAATCCATCCTTCTCAATTAACGCAGTCTTCAAACCGTACTGGCCGGCGCGGATGGCAGCGGTGTATCCCGCCGGACCGCTGCCGATTATGGCAATGTCATAAATAGTTTCAGGCAAGCTGGCACCTCAACAAGAATAATGGCGAGTATCCAAATAGGTGATTCTACGACAGGGTTGAAGGATTCGGGAAACGCCGAAGGGTGATCAACCTCAAGCTAGCACTTTCGCTGCGTCCTTTGCGTAGTAGGTAAGAATGATGCTGGCCCCGGCGCGCCGGATCGAGAGCAGTGATTCCATCATGACTCGTTCGCGATCGATCCAGTTATTGCGCGCGGCAGCTTCGATCATCGCGTATTCGCCTGAAACCTGATATGCAGCCAGAGGCAGATCGAAACGTTCGCGAGCCGCCGCGATCACGTCGAGATAAGGCATGGCGGGCTTCACCATAATCATGTCCGCGCCCTCTGCGATATCGAGTTCGATCTCGTGCATGGCCTCGCGCAGGTTCGCGCCATCCATTTGATACGAGCGCCGATCACCGAACTGCGGTGTCGAATCAGCCGCTTCGCGAAATGGCCCGTAGAAAGCGGAAGCAAACTTCGCAGCGTAAGAAAGTATAGGCGTGTTGGCCAGGCCTGCGTGGTCGAGCGCGCTGCGGATAGCACCCACCCGGCCATCCATCATGTCGGAAGGCGCGATAATGTCGACGCCCGCTCGAGCCAGCGAGACGCTGGTGCGCGCCAGCAGTTCGAGCGTGGCATCGTTGACGATCTCATATTCCGTGGCGACCGCCGGGGGCGCGGCCACGGCTGCGCCGAGCGACTGCGGATGCGCCGCGCGCACAATTCCACAATGACCGTGCGACATATATTCGCACAGACATACATCGCCCATAATGATCAGCTTGGAAACTTCGCGTTTGATAGCGCGGGCTGCTTGCTGCACGATTCCATCGTCTGCCCAGGCGCCCGTAGCCAACTCGTCTTTCTTTTCCGGCAACCCAAACAAAATAATCGCGGGCACTCCCAGCGAATGCGCCTGCTTAGCCTCTTTCACTGCCTCATCTACCGAAAGGTTGAAGACGCCGGGCATGGAACGCACTTCCTTGCGAACACCCTCGCCGGGACAAACAAACATGGGATAAACCAGCGAAGTAGGAGACAGGCGCGTTTCGCGGACCATGGATCGAAGCTGTTCAGACTGGCGAAGGCGGCGAAGCCGGGTGATCGGAAAGGCCATGGCAGCAAGTCCCGGACGAGCAACACCCCGTCCCGTAACCCATGATTCTAGCAGAGCAGCCCGCCGCATCTTGTAACATTGAATTCTGATGATTCCCCAGCCCCTTTCCCAGACCAGCGCGCGCGTGCTGGAGTTCGAATCCCTCCGCGACCTGCTGCGCGGATATGCTTCGTCGCCCTTGGGACAGGCTCTCATCGCGCACCTCGCACCTTCAACCGATCGCGAGTGGATCGAAAATCAGCAGCAACTTACCAGGGAAATTGGCGAGTTCCGCCGCGTCGGCGGTCGTTTCGATTTTTCTGGCTTGCTGGATGTGACCAAGCTCGTGGAAAAATCTCGGATTGCAGGCGCAGCGCTTGAGACGACGGATATTCGCGATGTGGTACTGGTGGTCGATCGCGCCGCCGAGTGGCGAGAAGTCGCGCTGAATCCGCCTGCCGCGATGAAGTTCGAGTGGAAGGCAGTGGCGAAGCTTTCGGCGCAGATCGTAGACTTCACCGACTTCTTGCGAGCGTTTCGAAATAAAATCCTCCCCGATGGCACGCTCGACGATAAAGCCTCGCCTGAACTGGCTCGCATTCGCCGCGACATTGAAAAGCAGAGACGTTCGATCCAGGAATCGCTGCGCGGTTATCTGCGACGGCTCTCCGAAGGCGGTGCAGTGCAGGACGAACTGGTCACGATTCGAGGTGAGCGCTTCGTCATTCCAATCAAGGTGGAACAGAAGCGGCGAGTGCAGGGCGTGGTGCACGGCGCCAGTTCCAGCGGGCAGACGGTGTTCGTCGAGCCGCTGGAAACTATCGAACAGAACAACGAACTGGTGCGTCTCTTCGACGAAGAGCAGGCGGAGATACATCGCATTCTCGTGGACATGACACGACGCATCGGCGAAAGTGCGGCGTCCGATCCTCGCCGCGGCTGACACGTTAGCAGAACTGGAGCTACAGTTTTCCAAAGCACGATTTGCTGAGGAGTACAACTGCGTCCCTGTAGTTTTGTCCGCGGAAGACTTCGCGTGGGGAGGGCGACACCCGGCCGTCCATGTCGAGCAAAGTTCGACTCGTTCTTATTAATGCGCGTCATCCATTGCTTGAGCGTAACCTGAAAGCAAAGGGCGGTCGCGTCATTCCTACTACGATTGAACTAGAAGACGAGACGCGCGAACTCGTCATTACCGGTCCAAACACGGGAGGCAAAACGGTTGTTCTGAAAACAATAGGGTTACTTGCTCTGATGGCGCAATCCGGAATTCCAGTTCCCGCCGACCGCGCCGAGCTTCCTATATTTGACGCAGTCCTGGCTGACATCGGCGACTATCAATCGATCGAGCAAAACCTGTCAACCTTCTCCGCTCACGTCACCAATATTGATTTCATCTCACACACCGCGACCGCACAATCATTGGTGTTGCTCGACGAACTCGGTTCCGCCACTGATCCTGAGGAAGGCGCAGCCTTGGCAGTCGCCATCGCGGACCACTTCCGCCGTCTCGGATGTATAGCCGTCATCTCTACACATCACACTTCCCTGAAAGTTTACGGCGCGAACACGGCCGGAGTGGTAAACGCTTCTGTCGGATTCAATGAAGCTACGCTGCAACCTACGTATGAATTGAAAATCGGCGTGCCCGGAGCGTCTGCTGGTATAAACATCGCGCAGCGCCTCGGATTGAATCCGACGATCATCGACTGCCGCCCGTGCTCGACTGGGTTCTCAGGCACGAGATGTTGGGGAGTTCCTCGATCGCCTGCACTCCGATTTGCGCGAGGTGGAAAGCGAACGGTTGCGTTTGCGAACCCGCGAAGAAGAACTTCAGCGAGAAAAGACTTATCTTGCCGCGGAAGGGAAAAAAGAACAGCAGGCCAAAGTTAAAGAAATGGAGAAAAAGCTCGACAGCCTGCTGCGCGATTTCGAGTATCACGCGCGAGAAATGATAAATGTTATTCAGGATCGGGCGGCGGCGCAAAAGCTGTCCAAAGACGCCGAACGGCGTGTTTCCAAATTACGCCGCGAATTTCGCGAGCAGTTTGATTCTGCCGTCGTAGCCCACACAACTGGGGCCGATCAGGACGATCCCCATGCCCAGCCGCAACTCGTGAAACTTGTTTCGGAGGGCGATACGGTGAAGTTGAAGTCTGTCGGCCGCCCGGCGCTAGTTTCACGCCGCATCGATGACAACCACTTCGAGGTCGAGATCGGTGCCATGAAGATGAAAATCGCCCGCGAAGACATTGCGGAAGTACTTGGTGCGTTCGTCGGATTCTCCTGTGAAAGCCGCCCGTGCCCGCGGGATCTCGGTTTCGCTAGAAAACGAGAATAAGACTATCCCGTCGGAAATTAACGTGATCGGACGCACAGTGGACGACGCCACTCGTGAAGTCGAAAAGTTCGTCGATCGCGCTTTCCTCGCCGGGCTGCCTCGAGTACGCGTAGTGCATGGCAGCGGCATGGGAATTCTGCGGAAAGCCCTACGCCAATATTTGCAGAAACATCCCCACGTGGAATCGGTTATCGAGCCTCCGCAAAATGAAGGCGGCGGGGGCGCAACCGTCGTGGAGTTCGAGTCTGATCTGCTAATCGTCACTACGAGGGAACATCGCTCAGGATTAATTCCGCCGGATCGACTCGGGTTTCGCTCAGAGAAGCGCCGACTGGGGGAGGCCCATGTCTTTCAGGCGCCGTTCCGGAATCCGAAAGCGCGACTGTTGATTCGGGCAACTCCACCATCGCCACATACGCTGCCAACCGTCCGATATATAAGAAATCTGCAATGGCAAGATACAGAACTGTTACCAGAAGGACGCCGCCAAGGACTGCGGCTACGGGAAGAACCGCCGCGAATCCTAAGGGAAAACCAACCGCCGAACTGGCAACGACGAATGCTGTGATGTGGGCCAATCCGAACCACGTCCCCGCGGCGAATATTGATCCGGGGCGAGTCTGGCATAAATCGACTGCGGCGACAATTGAGCCGAAAGTATCTTGCCCATGTGCAACCACGAATACTGCCGCCAGCGATAGAAACCAATTCACGATGGACCAAGCGAGCCACACCAGCATGGCGACAGTTAGCGTAATCAAAAATGCGCTGCCTGGGGAAGATCGCTTGGCCGTGACGCCGCCGCCCCTAGAAGCACTGCCGCGAGGCAGCCTACGGCGGCTGCGAGAGTGGCTCCGAGCCGAAAGAAATTCAGCGCGAACAGAGACGGCAATCGCCAGCTCTTCTCTTCGTGCTGCAGCGAAGCAGAGCATCGCTCTCGCGAAAATGAGCCACCAGCGCGCTCAACGTGGCAGCGCGTCCTAATGAAGCAACAACCACCCACGCAACTCCCAGAGTCAGCGCCAGGAACCGCGACGGTTTCGAACAGGCGAAATGAGCTGCCGCGGAAAATATCGAGGACAGCTCGAGAAATCAGGAGGGGCTGGCGGGTTCGCAGCAAAAGCAGATCACCATTGCTGACCGGCAACGTGTCCAAATATTCGAAAAAAGAAAACACAAGCAACACGCCAGCCGCGGCGCCGAAGCTCCATCGCCAGGCGATTTCCGCGAATCCGAACGACGGCCGTTGGAAGGATGGTGCGGAAGCCTTCGAGTGTGGGCGAGCGCTGTTGCATGCAAGGCTTAGGATAGCGCAGCCTGGGTGAATGCGTCGGTTGCTGGAGGCCTGCGTCTCGCCAACTGGACGGGCGAGACGCCCGTCCTCCATGATGCGACGTTACTACTCGCTTACCGCACTACGATATTGACTAGCTTGCCCGGCACCACAATCACCTTGACCACTTGCTTGCCTGCGACTGCCGCTTTGATTTTTTCGTCGGACAAAGCACGCTCGCGAATCATGTCGTCCGAGAACCTGCTGGCACGACGATGAGGCCACGCAATTTGCCATTGATCTGCACTGGGATTTCGATCTCGTCTTCCTTAGCCAATGCGGGATCGTACTTCGGCCATGGGACGCGAAGCAAACTTCCCTTCCCGCCCAACATTTCCCAAAGCTCGTTTGCCAAATGCGGAGCGAATGGCGCGAGCAGCAAGACAAGATCGCGCTGCACTTCGGACCAAAGTGAAGCGGGAATGATTTCCGCGGGCGAAGGCGCCCGCGCCACACGTTCTTCGACCGCATAGAGCTCGTTCACCAACTCCATTATTGCTGCGATTGAAGTATTGAAATGCCAGCGGCCCTGGAAATCATCGCTAACGCGTTTGATCGTATGGTGAAGCTTACGCTGAATTTTCCGCGCCTCGGGCTGTAGAGACGTTGCTTGCAAAGTCTCTCGCTGTGCTGACTGAGACCCAGCGAGCTGCGCTTCCACCGGAGCATTTCTTGCGATGAAGCGGTAGACGCGGCCTAGAAAGCGTTGCACGCCTTCCACTCCCTCATCCTGCCAATCGAGTTCGCGGTCTGGAGACGTCGCAAAGAGCGTGTACATGCGAGTGCTGTCGGCGCCATAACGAGCGATCATTTCATCAGGAGAAACCACGTTGCCCAGGCTCTTGGACATTTTGGCTCCGCCTTTAATGATCATCCCTTGAGTGAACAATCGTTCAATCGGCTCGTCGTTTTTCACCAATCCCATATCGCGCATGAATTTGGTCCAGAAGCGCGAATAAATGAGGTGAAGAATTGCATGCTCAACGCCGCCGATATACTGATCGATCGGAAACCAATGCGCGGCGATTTTGGAATCGAATGGTTCGCGGTCGTTTTGCGCGTCAGTATAACGATAGAAATACCAGGACGAATCGACGAAGGTGTCCATGGTATCGGTCTCGCGACGCGCGGGACCACCGCATTTCGGGCAAGTTGCATTTACGAATTCCGGCACGCGGCCGAGCGGCGAGCCGCCAGTCAAAGTTATGTCGACGTTTTCCGGCAAGATCACCGGCAAATCTTTTTCCGGCACAGGGACGATTCCATCTTTCTCACAATACAGCATGGGAATCGGCGTGCCCCAGTAACGCTGTCGCGAGATGCCCCAGTCTTTGAGACGGTAAGTCACCGTGGCTTTGCCGAAACCGTTCTTTTCGGCATACTCCGACATCTTCTTGATGGCTTCTTCGCAGCGGAGGCCGGTAAATGGGCCTGAGTTTATCAGCTTGCCATTCAATGTAGTGAACGGAAGCACCGGTTCGCCGCTAGTTTCTTCAGGATCGACGGATCGTGGCACAATCACGGTCCGAATTTTGAGATTATACTTCCGCGCAAACTCGTAATCTCGCTCATCGTGCGCGGGCACGCTCATGATCGCGCCCGTGCCGTAGTCCATCAGAATGTAGTTGGCCACCCAGATGGGAATGCGCTCTCCGTTATAAGGATTCACCGCGAAGCTGTGAGTATTGACGCCATGCTTTTCGATCGCGCCAATATCACCAACCTCCCTGGCTTTGCGCTGCTCTGCAATCAACTCTTCGACTTGCGCACGAAGTGCATCGTTGTTTTTCGCCAAGCGAGCAACCAACGGATGCTGCGGAGCAAGCTGGATTGAGGTAGCTCCGTAGATCGTGTCAACCCGCGTGGTGAAAACGGAGATGGTCGAATTCGGCCGACTCGGTCGCGCCGTCGAGTTTGAAATCTACCAGCGTGCCTTCACTGCGCCCAATCCAGTTGCGCTGCATGGTGCGGACTTTTTCCGGCCAGCCGTCGAGTTTATCGAGATCGCGTAGCAACTCCTCCGCATATTTCGTGATGCGCAAAAACCATTGTTCGAGTTCCCGCTGTTCCACTAATGTGTCTTCGTGCCGCCAGCAGCAGCCGTTCACCACTTGCTCATTGGCCAAAACCGTGGCGCACTGCGGACACCAGTTCACTCTGCTCTTCTTGCGATAGGCCAAGCCCTTTTCGTAAAGCTTTAAGGAAGAACCATTGATTCCACCGGTAATATTCCGGCAAGCAAGTAGTGACTTCGCGCAACCAATCGTAAGCGAAGCCGAGGCGCTTCATCTGCGCCTTCATGTTTTCAATATTGCGGAGGGTCCACTGGCGCGGCGGCGTGTTGTTCGAAATCGCAGCATTTTCCGCGGGAAGGCCGAACGAATCCCAACCCATGGGATGTAAAACGTTGTAACCGTTCATCCACATGAAACGGGCAAGCGCGTCTCCGATGGCATAGTTGCGTACGTGCCCCATGTGAAGCGCGCCCGAAGGGTAGGGCAACATTTCGAGCACGTAATACTTCGGCTTGGTGGAGTTGGGCTCAGCGGCGTAGAGAGACGCGTCCTGCTGCCAGCGCTCGAGCCATTTGGTCTCGATGCGCTGCGCGTCGTAGCGGTCTTCGCGGACCATGGTAGTTTGTTCGTCCTGCGGCATAAAGGGAAAATTGCGTTCCAAATAAACTTTGATTTTACAATGAGCAGCCGGACTTCCTGTAAGAGGTAAGTCGTCGCATCTCGCTGACAAGTGCCCCGGCCGTGGATATCAGCGATACACATCTTTTCGATGCGCGACCTCCAAAATCAACACCGTGATTTTTTCATCTTGAATATCGCAAATCAGACGGTAATCGCCAACCCGATATCGCCAAAGTCCGCGTTTGTCGCCGTGAAGAGGCTTGCCCCATTGCCTCGGATTATCGGCAGATTGTAACCGCTCGCGCAGAAATCGAACGATAGACTGTTGAGCCGGCCGATCTAATTTCTTGATCTGCTTTTCAGCGGTCCGGGTAATCTCAATCGTCCAGACCAAGCCTGCGCTCCAGCTCTTCGAGCGTGATGGTAGGTTCGCGGCGTTCCAGCGCGGCGATGCCCTTTAGGTAATCCTCGTGGTCTTCCAGATATTGCCGGATAGCCTCGCGAGCGTAGTAACTTTTGCTGCGGCCCGTCTCTTTAGCTAGAGAGTCGAGCTTCTCTTCGAGTTCGGGTTCGAGTCGAATGCCAAGCATATTGTTAAACATGTTTAACATAACAGGTTTCGGGCTATTTCACAAATTCCTCGAGTGAGGAACGCTTGATTACGGCGATGTCTTGGTCACCAAACGTTTCAACGCAGCCACGTTTCTTCGATCATCTCCCGGCTGGTCAATTGGAGTTTCAGCTATGAAAGCGGCGTGGGCCAATCGGGGATCATCCAGCAACCGGCGAAACGGCTCACAACCAATGGTTCCCTTCCCGATGTGCTGATGCCGGTCCAACTTCGATCCGCGTGCGGCCTTGGCATCATTGCAATGCCAGACCAATACATTCTTAAGCCCCACAGTCTCGTCGAGATGCGCCAGGGTCTGGCGCATTCCGCTCTCACTCACGATGTCGTATCCCGCGACATGAGTGTGACAGGTATCGATGCAGGCAGCGATGGGAACCACATGGCGAAGCCTTTCCAGCACTTCGGCGACTTGTTCAAAACTTGCGCCCAGTGAGTATTCGGCCCCGGCGGTGTTTTCGATCAGGATGGTGAGCTTGCCCTTGACCAGGTCAAGCCCTTGAGTGGCCGCCGCAATGGCCGCCGAAGTTTGGATCAGTCCTGCTTCTCGATCGGCGCCACGGAAGGAACCAGGGTGAAGCACCAGATAATCCGCGCATAGAGCCAGGGCGCGCTCCACTTCGCCGCGAAAGGCTTCGATCGATTTCTTCAGAAACAGCGGCGTGGTGCTAGCGAGATTTACCAGATAGTTCACATGGATCGCCATGGGCTTGAGATCATATTTCTCCCTCAGGCGCATCATTTCGACTGCACTGCGGACGGCTCAGGTCATACGGCGCCCATTGGCGCGGGCTGGACGAGAAAATCTGGAAAGTATTGCAGCCCAGGCGATAGGCGCGCTCAGCGGCATTCTGAACACCGCCTGCGCTCGATGTATGGATGCCAATACGGCGAGAGGTCAAGCGGGGCGGTCGTTTTGGCGCGGGCAGCTTGAGAATATCCTGCTCGCGAGCCATGGAACGGGGCATGAATAAAGTATAACCAGCGTTCGAGGCGAGCCGGACTCCGGACATAACCACGACGACATGTTGGTTTGCGATAGATGCGCCTTCAACGATAGACTTGAAGCTCTCGAGGTGGTTCATGTTAGTGGTCATGCAGGCGCACGCTAGTGAAGCCCAGGTGCGCGCCGTCTGCCAGAAAATCGAGGCGCTCGGATATCGCGCCCACTCCATCCCTGGGGCGGAGCGCACCGCGATTGGTATTACCGGAAATCAGGGCGAGGTCGAACCCGGCACGCTGGAAGAAATGTCGGGTGTGCAGGAAGTAATCCGCGTTACCAAACCTTACAAACTGGTCAGCCGCGACATTAAGGAAGAGAACACGGTCGTTCGTTTTGCCGGCAGCGATGCCACGATTGGCGGCCCTGAGCTTGCGGTCATTGCCGGGCCGTGTGCGATTGAGAGCCGAGAGCAGGCATTCGCGATAGCAGAGCGCGTCCAGCGTGCGGGCGCGCAGTTCTTTCGCGGCGGAGCTTACAAGCCGCGCACTTCTCCATATTCGTTCCAGGGCCTGGGCGAAGAAGGCTTGCGGATCATGGCCGAAGTTCGCGAGCAATTTGGCATGAGAATTGTGACTGAAGCAATCGACAATGAATCTTTGGAACTGGTGGAAGAGTACGCGGACGTCATCCAGATTGGCGCGCGTAACATGCAGAATTTCTCCCTGCTGAAGCACGCGGGAAAAACTCGCAAGCCGGTGCTGCTGAAGCGCGGCATGTCAGCGACGCTGGAAGAATTTCTAATGGCAGCTGAGTATGTGATGAGCGAGGGCAATTACAACGTGATACTGTGCGAGCGCGGCGTCCGCACCTTTGCCGATCACACGCGCAATACGCTCGACCTGAGCCTGATCCCGGCGGTACAACGCCTAAGCCATTTGCCCATCGTCGTCGATCCCAGCCACGGGACCGGCAAACGCAATAAAGTCACCCCGCTTTCGCGGGCATCGGTCGCGGTGGGGGCGGATGGCTTAATCATCGAAGTACACCATCAGCCCGACAAGGCGCTGTCAGATGGCATACAGTCTCTCTATCCCGATCAGTTTGACGAATTGATGGCGCAGGTCCGACAGATTGCGCCAGTGGTGGGGCGAGTTGTATCGGTCGCGTCGGCAAAGCCGCCGTCCGTCGCTAGCAAACCATAACTTCTAGGCTCTCATGGAAAATCCAACAGCATGAACAATCCTCGGGTGGCCCTCGCCGTAGTCTTATTGGCCGCAAGCGTTTATCTAGTTGCTCAAACCCAGGATCAGCGACAGCCTTCCTCGCCGCCGACTAGTCCCATTCCCAATTCGATCCCGCCCGCTCAGAACGACCACACTGCCCATGGCGACAGCCGAACGACAGCTCCGCACGCGATCTACAGCCCCAATCCCGACTATACGGCCAAGGCCCGGGTGGCGGGAATCGAAGGTTTGGTGGGGCTTCAGCTAACTGTCACCAAGGAAGGCAAGGCGGAGGACGTGAAAGTTATCAAAACCCTTGATCCCGAATTAGATGCAAATGCGGTTAGAACAGTGCGCACATGGAAATTTCGGCCCGCAACCAAGAACGGGCAACCAACTTCAGTCCAGATAAAAGTGATGGTGAGCTTCCAGCTTTATAGGGCACATTGACCCGTCGCGCTGCTCTGGTAATCTTGCTTCTGCCTGTTCCGAATAGCACTTGAGAAAGCTTCTCTTCATCGTAGTTCTCTCCCCTGTTGCCGTCGCTATTGCGTGGTTGTATTTTCAGGAGCGGCAGCTCACGGATTACGGCCCGGCTTACCACGAGTATGCCTACGTCACCAATGGCAAGAGCAACACGGTGAGCGTCATCGATCTGCGCACGTTTCAGTTCGCGAAAACCATCAGAGTAGGGAGCGAGCCGACCGGGATTGCGGCTAATGGCAGGAAAAATGAAATCTACGTGGTGAATTCTGGATCGAGCAATATCAGCGTCATTGACGCCGAACGCAATGCCGTAGTCGCAACTCTGGGCGTCCATGGCAGGCCCTACTTTATCGATGTGTCAACAGATGGGAAGCGTGGATATGTGGCGAACTCTGGGTCGTCGAATGTCTCGGTGATTGATCTCGAGAAGCGAGCAGTGATCAAGAACATTCGCGTCGGCGCTTCTCCGGGCGTGGCCAGAGTTTCACCGGATGGCGCGACCGTGGTGGTCAGCAACCGCGGTGATAACACCGTCTCGCTGATTAATGCGCAGCATCTTGCTGTTCGCAGCACAATTCCGGCATGTCAGCAGCCGGAAGACATTGCGATTTTGCCGGAGAGCAACCAAGCATTTGTCGCTTGTGCCGCATCGGGACAAATCGCGTCGATTGATCTGAAAAATGACAAGCTGCTGGCCCTGCTGGACGTGGGTAAAACTCCCGTGCACCTGGCGCTCAAGCCCGATGGCGGCGAACTTATGGTTAGCAACTTCGACTCGGATAACATCTCGATCGTTGAGACTGCTAACAACGAAGTTGCTGGCACCTATCTTATTGGCACGCCATCCCGCGCGCGGGCTGGTATCCGCGGACAACTCCCGTTTATACGTGAGCAACTTCGGATCGAATACTGTCGCCGTTTATGACATTGACATCGGGAAACTGATTGCGACGCTGCCGGTTGGCAGCCATCCGGATGGTCTTGCGCTTTCGCAAAGCCAGAACTATTTACTGGTTCTGAATTCGGCGTCAGGAGACGTCACAGTCATCCAAAAACGAACACCGAAAAAGAAATTCGAACCGGGAGAATATTCTCTGCTGACCATGATTCCCGTGGGAGTTCAGCCCAACAACATCGTGGTGAAATCGTTCGTGCTGGCAAAGCCCGCTTCCACAATAATTGGTCATCCTGAGCGGAATTTGTCCCGTTCAACGCAGGGTACAAATGGAGTCGAAGGACCCCTGCGCGGTCGATTTCTACGTTGTCGATTCAAGGTGTTCTTCACGCACACCGGCTTCCAAGTGCCCTTGAGAACCCGCCCGATGTGGTGTTCGTGAGATCGGCTGCGCGAGATCCTTTGACTCCGCATCTGCTTCGCTTCGCGAAGTAGATACTTCGCTCAGGATGACAAGAGCACGTTGTTGACAAGGCCGCTTTCGCGCCACAACACTTCTTGTATTTGTTTCCGGAACCGCATGGACAGGGATCGTTTCGTCCGATCTTGGCCGCGCCGCGTACCACCTGCTGCACCTTCTGGAGGTCGCCAGAACCGGCCATGCGCGCCTGTTCCAGCTCTCGCCGTTTCTTGCGTTGGAAAGCTTCTTCGATTTCGTCGACCGATGTCGCGACTTGCCGGGGCTTGCGGCCATTGCCATCCCCACCCATTCTCGGAACCGGCACGCCCGCCTCTGGACCTGCGCCAGAACCGCCATCGATAGGTCTCGGCGGTCCGCCTTCGGTCGGCCGCTCCAAAATTTGCATCAGGTAGAGATAGCGGACCGTGTCCTCCTGCGAGCGCCGCATCATGGCTTCGAACATGTCGAACGATTCGCGTTTGTACTCCACCAGCGGATCGTGCTGCCCGTAGCCGCGCAGACCAATGCCCTCCTTCAAATGATCCATGTCGCGGAGGTGATCTTTCCACTGCGAGTCCAGCACGCTTAGCATGATCATGCGCTCGTGATAGCGCATGGCATCGGGGCCAATCAGTTTTTCCTTGGCGTCGTAGCGGGCTTTGAGCTTGTCGAAGATCGCGTCGCCCAGTTCCTGACGGTTCAGCGTCTCGGGCTTGATGCCTTCCGCGAGAATATCCACGCCGAAGCGGGTGAAAATGGCATCTTTTAGGCCTTTAAGATCCCAATCCTCGAGGTGAACTTTGACCGCGCAGAACTCATCCATCAGATCGCTGAGGATTCCGGAGACATAATCTTCGAGAATCAATTCCTTCTGATCCACGCCTTCGAGCAATTGATGGCGCAAGCCGTACACGGCTTCGCGCTGCTTGTTCATTACGTCGTCGTATTCAAGAAGATGTTTGCGGGCTTCGAAGTTTTGCGCTTCAACCGCTTTCTGCGCCGCTTCGATACGGCGTGAAATGAGCCGCGATTCAATCGGCACGCCTTCTTCCATGCCGAGACGCTGAAGCAGGTTCGAAACCCACTCCTTGGCGAAGATGCGCATCAAGTCGTCTTCGAGCGAAAGATAGAAGCGCGATGAACCGGGATCGCCCTGGCGTCCAGCGCGGCCGCGAAGCTGATTGTCGATGCGGCGGGCTTCGTGGCGTTCGGTGCCGAATATATGCAAGCCTCCGGCGGCGATGACTTCGTCATGCTCCTTGTCGGTTTCGCGCTTTGTGGCGATTGAAAATCTCCGCCCACTGATCGGTAGGAACGACGTATTCGTTGCCGGCGTAGTACCAGACGGTACTCTTGGTGTCGTCGACTACGGCTTGAACTTTACCCTGCGCGGCTCGCAAAGGCTGCGCGATTCCCTTCTTCACGCATTCCTGCTTGGCCATGAACTCGGGATTGCCGCCGAGAAGAATGTCGGTCCCGCGGCCAGCCATATTCGTGGCGATCGTGACCATACCTTTGCTGCCGGCCTGAGCGACGATTTCAGCTTCCTTTTCGTGCTGCTTGGCGTTCAACACCCAGTGCTTGACGCCTTTCTTTTTCAGCAGTTCGGAAAGACGCTCAGACTTTTCAATCGACGTAGTGCCGACCAGCACCGGCTGGCCGGTGGCATGCAATCTCTGGATTTCATCGGCTGCTGCGAAGTACTTTTCTTTCTCGGTGCGGTAAACAACGTCCGGATTTTCCAGCCGCAGCAGTGGTTTGTTGGTGGGGATGACCATCACTTCCAGCCGATAGATTTTGTCGAACTCGGAAGCCTCAGTTTCCGCCGTACCGGTCATGCCAGCCAGCTTCTTGTACATGCGGAAATAATTCTGAAAAGTAATAGTGGCGAGAGTCTGATTCTCGCGTTCAATCTTGACGTTTTCCTTGGCCTCAACCGATTGGTGCAGGCCGTCGGACCAGCGCCGGCCGGGCATCAGGCGGCCGGTGAACTCGTCGACGATAATGACTTCGCCGTCTTTGACCACGTACTCCACATCGCGGTGATAGAGAGCATGGGCTTTAACCGCGGTTTCGACATGATGTTTTAGGTCCCAGTTTTCCGGATCGGCAATGTTGCCGATGCCGAGCAACTGCTCAACTTTTTCCCAGCCTTCGTCGGTCACGGTGATGTTGCGATGCTTTTCATCGACGACGTAGTCGCCGGTATATTGCTTGGGCTCGCCGGGGGCAACGTCGATCTCTTCGCCCTTCTCGAGCTTGGGAATGATGCGATTGACCTTGGCGTATTTATCGGTGGATTCTTCACTGGCACCCGAAATGATCAGCGGGGTACGAGCTTCGTCGATCAGGATGGAGTCAACTTCGTCGACGATGGAAAAGTTGTGGCCGCGCTGCACGCAATCATGCAGATCGAACTTCATGTTGTCGCGCAGATAGTCGAAACCAAACTCGTTGTTGGTGCCGTAAGTAACGTCGGCGGCGTAGGCCTCACGACGCTGCTGGTCATCAAGATCGTGAACGATAACACCAACGCTGAGGCCGAGAAAACTGTACAGCTTGCCCATCCACTCAGAGTCGCGCTTGGCCAGATAGTCATTGACCGTGACAACGTGCACTCCGCGTCCACTCAGGGCATTCAGATATACTGGCAAAGTTGCGACCAGAGTTTTGCCTTCGCCAGTCTTCATTTCCGCGATCTTGCCCTGGTGAAGGACCATGCCACCGATCAACTGCACGTCAAAGTGCCGCATGTTAAGAACGCGGCGACCGCCTTCGCGCACCACGGCGAAAGCTTCAACCAGAAGCTCATCGAGAACTTCGTTTATCACTTTGAGGCGCTCGGCGTCCAGTTCTTTGCGGCGATCCTGATCCGCATCCGGTTCATCCGGAATACTGTTCACGCGTTCCTGAATCCGCTGACGGAATTCGTCCGTCTTGGCGCGCAGTTGCTCATCACTGAGCTTCCGCATCTCGGGTTCAAGCGCGTTGATGGCCTCAACCCGTGGCATCAAACGCTTAATCTCGCGCTCGTTCTTGGTCCCGAAGACCTTAGCTACAAGAGCATTAATCAAAATGAAATCCTTGGCGGGCCACTATACCCCTAGACGCTTAGTATATTAGATGCGTGCGCAGCGCGTAAGTCGCGAGGCAGCCTCCCCAGAGCCAGGTGAAGAACGCTACACTTCAGCAACTGTAACATCAGAATTCCAGGCGAACTATCCGATCACAGCTTTAAGGAGCATTTTCAGGTATATTTTCCCGCTGGCCTATGGAGACCTTCTATCAACTATTCCGCAAATGTGCTGAGCGCTGGCCCGACAATGTTGCGCTCGAAATTCAGCGGCGCGATGGAGTGGAGAGCAACACCTATGATGAATTGCGGCGCATGGCGGAAAGTATTGGCCGGTGGCTGACTGCGAGCGGATTTCAGCAAGGCACGCGGGTTGCAATTCTGGCGGATAACCATCCGCGTTGGATCGCCTCGTATCTCGGCATTATTGCGGCGGGATGCACGGCCGTTCCCCTGGACACTGCGTTTCACGCCGATCAAGTTGCGAAGCTTCTTCGCGACAGTGGCAGCTCGCTTTTGATTTGCGATGCGAAGCATGTCGAGGTCGCAAGGAAAGCTGTTGGGTGAAGCCGCAATTGGAATTGTGATATTGGACCGTCTTGGCCCGGAGACGCAAACTGCCGAGCTTCGCTCGGCCGGACAGCCGAGGGCGGCTGTCACCACGCACCCCCCGGAAGCTCAACCTATCGCCAATCTTGACACGATATTTGCTGCCGGCCCGGGAGATTTTGTGCCGGTGGCTTGCGAGGGCGACAGCATTGCTTCCCTGCTATACACGTCCGGCACGACGGCTGACCCCAAAGGGGTGATGCTTACCCACGCCAATCTCATGGGCGAAGTGCGAGCGGTGTTCAGTTGGGCACACATCGGCCCCGAAGACGCTTTGCTCGGTGTGCTGCCGCTGTTTCATGTGCTGTCGCAGATGGCAAATTTGCTTTTGCCCTTGGTGAAGGGGCTCGCGAGTTGTCTATCTCGAAACTTTAAACACAACGGAATTGCTTCGAGCGCTGGCGGAGCGAAAAATCACGGCATTCGCGGTAGTGCCACAATTTTTCTACTTGATCCATGAACGCATTTTCAAAGAAGTGTCTCAACGTGGAACAGTGGCAACCTGGGCCTTTCGAACCATGATGGCCATCACGCGATTAGGCCGAACATTCGGGTGGAATCCTGGACCGATTCTCTTTCCTAAAATTCACAACATTTTTGGCGGGAAGATGCGCTATCTGGTCACCGGCGGGTCCCGCTTTGCTCCGCAGATTGGCCGTGATTTCCACGCGCTCGGCATTGACATTCTGCAGGCATACGGTCTCACCGAAACCAGCGCCGCCGCTTTCGCCACGTCACCGGACGACAACGTCATTGGCTCGGTCGGCAAAGCGCTTGAAGGAGTGGAAGGAAAAATTATCGACCCGCAGCCGCAAGAAGATGGCGGCCAACCAGTAGGCGAAATCGCGATTCGCGGCGCGGTGGTGATGAAGGGCTACTGGAATCGGCCGGATGCTACCGCGGCAGCAATCAAGGATGGTTGGCTCTACACAGGTGATCTGGGCTACTTCGATACCGATGGAAACCTGTTTATTACCGGCCGCAAGAAAGAAGTCATCATCCTCAGCAACGGAAAAAATATTTATCCGGAAGAAGTTGAGGCTCACTACCTGAAGTCGCCTTACATTGGAGAAATCGCGGTAATGGGGCTGGAACTTCGCGCGGGAGAAGACAGGTTGCATGCGGTGGTGGTTCCGAATTTCGAGGTTCTGAAACAACGAAAAATCGTGAATACAAAAGAGGTCATTCGCTACGACATTGAAGGACTTTCTCTGCAGCTGCCTTCAACCAAGCGGATCGGAGGTTATGAAATCTGGCAGGAAGCCTTGCCCCGGACAACCACGCGAAAGCTAAAGCGATTTGAGATTGAGAAGCGCGTGCGGGCGAATCAAGCCGACGGCCACCAGAATGATGCAGAAGCTGGTTCAACAAAATCGCTGAGTACGGAAGATGCCGCGTGGCTGGAGCAGGCCGACGTGCAGCGAGCACTCAAGATCGTGCGGGAAGCGTCGCGGATGAATCCTCAATCGATCAGCCCTGGCGACAATCTTGAACTCGATCTGGGTCTCGACTCGATGCAACGGATCGAACTCCTGGTCGCAATCGAACGCGAGATTGGCGGAGATGTCGAAGAATCGCGGCTGTCAGAAATCTACACCGTGCGCGAGTTGATCGAGGCAGTGCGCGAAAGCGCAGCCATAAGCAAGGGTGGTCCACCCTCAACTCAGGCTGCAGGCTGGAAAACCATTTTGCAGGAAGAACCTACCGAACCTGAGTCCCGCGCTCTGTTCAGGCCTGCGCTGTTCAAAGAAACGTTTTGGTACGTTATCAGCCGTTTGATTCAGATCATCGCTATCGACCGTTTTCGGTTACGCGTCAGCGGTCTCGAAAAGCTTCCCAGCCATGGACCTTTTATTATTTGCTCCAACCATCAGAGTTACCTTGATCCAATTGTTCTCGGAAGCGTTCTTCCCTGGCATGTGTTCCGCGACAGCTTTGCCGTCGGGACGAGCGAAATTTTCGGTAAAGGCTTCCTGCGCACACTGGCGCGATGGCTGCGTGTAGTGGTGGTGGATCCGGATGCGAACCTGATTCCTGCGATGCGCGCTGGGGCTTACGGGTTGCGGCAGGGCGGTGTGCTCATTCTCTATCCTGAAGGCGAGCGCTCGATTGACGGCGAGCCGAAAAGGTTCAAAAAAGGCGCCGCGATTCTTTCAATTCACTTGCAAGTCCCCATTGTTCCGGTCGCGATTGAAGGGTTTCACGAGGCGTGGCCACGGGGAAAACCGTTTCAGAAATTTGCGCCGCTGCAAATTACCAGTTTGGTGACGCGATCCGTCCGCCGGCCAAAGCGGAGGCATCGGAGCCAGCGTACGACGAACTCACGGCGAACTTAAAAAGGACTGTGGTGGCGATGTGGGAGCGATTGCGCGGGCATTCTCCGTAGGGATCTAGGCCGGGGACGCCTCCGACCGCCGACAGAGTGTCTTCTGTCATTCCGAGGAGCAACGCCGCGAGGAATCCGGGTTTCAGCCAGGCGAATAATCCAGATCCCTCGCGTTGCTCGAGATGACAGCCCATTGATTAATGGCAGTGGTTGCTTGAGTCGGAGTTGATCATTTCGCTCGCGGGTGGGTCTGGTCATAAACTTCCAGCACGTGCTTCATAGACAATTGTGTATATCGCTGGGTTGTAGAAAGCCGCTCGTGGCCGAGCATTTCCTGAATGGACCGGAGGTCCGCGCCCTCTTCGAGCATGTGCGTGCCGAAGGCGTGGCGCAGGGTGTGCGGATGCACATCCGGTGAGAGGCCTTTCGCTACGGCAATCTTCTTGATGATGCGTCCGACGCTGCGTGTGGTAAGCCGGCCGCCTCGCTGATTGATCAGCAACGACGCAGTGTTCTTCCGGCGTTCAGCCAACATCTGCTGGCGTATTGGCAGGTAGCCAGAGAGAGCGGCCTTCACGGAATCGCCGAAGGGTACGTAGCGTTCTTTCTTGCCTTTGCCGCGGATGAGAATGGCTTCGGAGCTCAAGCGAATATCATCGAGATTAATTCCCACCAGCTCCGAGTTGCGGATGCCGCAGCCGTAAAGCAGCTCGAACATGATGCGGTCACGTTCTGGAAACGACGCGATCTCCGGCATCTTCCCGTCGAGTACCGTGTTCATCTCTTCAATGGTAGGCACGCGAGGCAGTTTCTTCGGCAACTTCGGCGTCGAAACCAACGCTGCCGGATTCTGTTCGACCAATCCTTCTTGCGCCAGCCAGCGGTAAAACGAACGGACTGCAGCCAGGGCGCGGGCGACGGAAGTTTTGTCGAGATCCCTTTCGTACAGAACAGAAAGAAATCCGCGAATAATCAGGTGATCGACGTCTCGCCAGTTGCGCGAACCAATATACGCCGCAAAATTGTTCAAATCCTGGGTGTAGGCTTTGATCGTATGCACCGAAGCATTGCGCTGGCGCAAGGCGCTGAGGAACTGGCCGACAGATTTCTCGACGGGAGTGCGTTTCGTCATACTTGCCAGAACCGATCTCACCACATAGTCACAGAGACACAGAGAATGTAGGATCGCTCTCTGTGTCCCTGTGACTCTGTGATGACAAGATCATTTATCTCACCCTCGCTCTGGGATGATGTTTCTGATACACGGTCTTCAGTCGATCAAGCGCCAGATGCGTGTACACCTGCGTAGTCGAAATATCTGAATGGCCGAGAATCGTCTGAACCGTGCGCAGGTCCGCGCCATTCTCTACCATGTGAGTTGCGCAACTGTGGCGCAACATGTGCGGGCTGGCGTTGCGTCCCAGATTTGCTGACGCAGTTCGAACCATCTGCCACACGCGCTGGCGGGTAAGCTTGCGCGCTGCCACGTCCGAGAAACAGGAGCGGCGATGTGCGCTCTCCTGCCAGTAGCGGACGTGCATGCTTCATGTATGTGGCGAGTATTTCCTGAGCCGATTTTCCCAAAGGCACAATTCGCTCCTTGTCACCTTTTCCGCGCACTAACACGTAGCCGAGATCGAGCTTCAGGTCTTCAAGTTTGACAGCGACAATTTCAGACACGCGGAGCGCGCCGGCGTAAAACATTTCGAGCATGGCACGATCGCGCAACGCCAGGGCTTCGGCGTACTTTCCTTTCGAGGCCGGCCTTTGCGCGCGCAGGCATGATTTCCATCTCGTCGCGGGCGAGCGACTTGGGCAGTACCTTCCACTGTTTCGGGGAATCGATGTTCAGCGTGGGATCGTGCTGAATAAGTTTGTCGAGCAAGAGATAACGATACAGGTGACGTAACGCCGAAAGTTTTCGTCCTACCGAGCGTCCATCCACTGAATTAGCGAATAGTTGCTGAATAAAATCGCCCACATCGTTCCGTTGTGCAGTCAGCAGCGAGTGCTTGCGCTTATCCAGAAAACCGGTGAACTGAGCAACGTCAGAGGTGTACGCGGCGACGGTGAGCGGCGCCAGGCCTTTCTCAACTTTCAGGTAATCGAGAAAACCAGAGACCACGCGTGAGTTTGCTTCGCGAGACACAGAAAAAGTATGCGCGTTATCAGACACTGCGGGAAGTGACGCTCTCGATGCCAGCAGGCCCGTTTACTTCCTTCAGCACTTCAACCGCGTAAATTGCACCCTGCGGCGTTTCCTCATGCTTGAAATATGCAAACACGTTGCGACCTTGGCCAAGGTGCTCACGGATCCGATCTACCATGGCGCGCCGTTCTTCGGGCGTGTAATTCGGTTTGCGATAGCGGTAGTAGCAGAAGTCGGCGGTGACAATGTCCGGCGTGGTGCGCTCTTCGGTTTCCGCTACGCAAAGCGCGCGATTGCAATTCTTGAGCAGAGTAAAAATGTCGTCGGTGAACCATGACGCATGGCGAAACTCAAATGCGGAAGGAACCGCGCGTGGCAGGATGGCTAGAAATTCCTGTAGCAGCGCGGGGTCAGCCTTCATATTCGGAGGCAATTGGAACAATAACGGTCCCAGCTTGCCAGCGCGCTCCAGCGGTTCAATCGTGCTCAAAAAGCGCGGAATGAAGTCCTCAGTTTTCTTTAACCGCTTGATATGAGTGATTACTTGGTGCGCTTTAACGCTGAGACGAAATCCGGATGGGGTGGTGTCGATCCATTTCTGGGCAGTTGTTTCCTTCAGCAATTGACGAAAGGTGAAGTTGACTTCAACCGCATTCAGTTGCGTGGCGTAGTATTGCAGGAATTTTGCCTGGGCGAGTTTGGCTGGATAAAAATCGGGCTTCCAGCTTGGATAAGCCCATCCCGATGTGCCCGCATAAAGTTGCGCCATGTTTCCGCTCTGCCAAAGACCGGAATACTCTCAAAGAAGCTTGGATTATACCTTTCGTGACTTCTTTTTTGGCGCCGTGCGGCGGGGTGCCTGCTTGGACTTCCTGGTCTTCTTCTCGTCGGCTTGAGCTGCGATGTCCAATCCTTTTTCAGCTACCTCGGGATGGATTTCCGCAATCCCCGAGAGCTTCGGCAGTTTCTGTTTCAGGGAGTGCACGGGTTCGAAGAGGTCTCCCATTTTTTGCACGCGGTCGAGCACTTGATTTGCCTCGAACACCAGCAGATTTGCGTCTTTTTTATGCAGCGCTTGAGCCACTTCCTCCCATGTCACTGGGGTCGAGACGGTGGGGCGCTCGCGTGCTCGCAGCGAGTACACACTGATTGTGGTCTTGTGCTCATCGTTCTGGCTCCAATCCACAAATACTTTTCCTACGCGCAACTGCTTCTTCATGTCAGAAACAACCAGATCACGGTGCTCATCTTCCAGCAAGCGCGCCAGCGCGTGCGCAAACGGTTTCGTGACGTCGTAACTGGTGGGCGAGTTTATCGGTACATAGATCTGCAGGCCTTTGGAGCCGGAAGTCTTAGGGAAGCTCTGCAATCCGAAATGCTCGAAAATGGCGCGCAGCCACATAGCTACCTGGCAGCATTGCACGATATTCGCTGGCGCTCCGGGATCAAGATCGAACACCATGCTGCGCGGCGAAGTGATATCTTTCGCCAGCGAAAGCGACGGGTGGAGTTCAATAGCGCGCGAGATTCGCGATCCAGATGAGTGTGGGTAGGTCGTTTGCCAGAATGTAATTTACGTCGCGCTGGTTGCCTTCACTCCAAATGGGCGCTGTCTTTACCCAATCCGGCCGATGCTTGGTGGCGTTCTTTTCAAAGAAGAATTCTTCGTTCACTCCTCCGGGATAACGCTTCAGAGTCAGAGGGTGATCCTTAAGATGCGGCAACAAAACGGGTGCAATACGCGCGTAATAGTCGATCACCTGTCCCTTGGTGAACCCGGTCGCGGGGTACAGGACCTTGTCGAGGTTGGTCAAACTCAGATGTTTGCCTTCGATCTCAACTACGGATGCTTTGCCAGCCATGCTTAATCTCGCTCCTCGAGCAACGCATGTTCTTTGATGCCGAATTGTAATCTCTGGAGCGGCCTCAGGTTTGACAACTTCCCCTCCCGCCACGTAATTTCAAACTTCTACCCCTGAATTACGTCCAACCTCGTGGAGGTCCGATGAACTACCGCCCGCTCAAGTCCTTTGCCATTTTCCTCGCACTCGCAACCTTGGCCGCAGCTCAGGATATTGCTTCGTTCGAGAAGCGCACCACCGTCAAGAAACTGGACAATGGTCTGACTGTCGTGATCTGCGAGCGGCCTGAGGCACCAGTATTTTCGTTCTTCACGCATGTGGATGCGGGTTCAGTCCAGGACCCGCATGGCGAGACCGGGCTGGCTCACATGTTCGAGCACATGGCTTTCAAAGGAACCGACAAGATCGGAACCACGAATTATGCCGCCGAAAAAGTGGCGCTGGAGAAGGTGGAGGAGGCTTACGCTGCCTACATTAGAGAGCGCGATAAGCCGGTAGGTCGTGATGAGCAGAAGGTGAAGGAACTGCAAAAGGCCTGGCAAGACGCGGTTGCTGAAGCCGAATAAATACGTGAAGCCCAACGAATTTCCCCAGATCGTGGAGATCAACGGCGGCGAGGATTTGAACGCCAATACCAGCGATGACGAAACCAATTATTTTTATTCGTTCCCGGAAAACCGGCTGGAACTGTGGGCGTATCTCGAGTCGGAACGGTTTCTGCATCCGGTCATGCGCGAGTTTTACAAGGAGCGAAATGTAGTGATCGAAGAACGCCGCATGCGAGTTGACAGTAACCCGATTGGGCGATTGCTGGAACAGTTCACAACCGCGGCTTTTCAGGCGCATCCGTACCATCGTCCGACTATCGGATGGATCTCAGATTTAAATACGTTCTCCGCCACTGACGCCAAGAACTTTTTCGACAGATACTACATTCCGTCCAATATGGTCGTGGCCGTGGTGGGCGACGTAAAAGCGTCTGAGACGATGCCGATTGTCGAGAAATACTTCGGCCGCATCCCTTCGCGGCCCAAACCAGACGAGTATGCTACCGTCGAGCCGCCGCAGAATGCCGAGCGGCGGGTGGTGCTCGAAGAAGCGTCGCAGCCGCTCTATCTTGAAGGCTATCACCGGCCCAGTTATCTCAGTCCGGACGATGCCATATATGACGCCATTGCCGATCTGATGTCGGAGGGACGGACTTCGCGCCTCTATCGCGCGTTGGTGCGCGACAAAAAGATTGCTGCCGATTCGGAAGGCTTTTCCGGGCTGCCGGGAAATAAGTATCCCCATCTTTTTGCCTTCTACGCGTTCCCGCTGCCGGGCCATAAACCGGAGGAAATGGCAGAGGCAATTCATGTCGAGATTGAAAGGCTGAAAAAGGAAGACATCAGCGACGAGGAATTGAAGATGATCAAAACGCGCGCCAAGGCGAATCTGATCCGCAGCCTGGGCAGCAACGAAGGATTGGCTTCGAGTCTGGCCTTGTATCAGACTCGCTACGATGATTGGCGCGAACTTTTCCGCTCGGTCGACCGCATCGATAAGGTCAGTAAAGCTGATATTCGCCGCGTGGCCAGTCAAACTTTCGTTCCCACTAACCGCACAGTCGGAATTATCGAAACCAAGAAGCCCGCAACGAGCCGAGCAGGGAGGAGCGCAATGAAAATTCATCGCTCGTGCATCCTCTTATTGATGATCATTCTCGCGTCGCTAGTTCCGCATACTGCAGGCCAAGCTGCTGATTGGCGACAGATCCCGATTCCATCCTTGCCTGCGTTTCATCCGCAGGAACCCAAGCGCATTGAACTGCCAAATGGCATGGTGGTCTTTCTGCAAGAAGATCATGAACTGCCAATCATCGATGGCACCGCGCGCGTGCGTGGCGGCTCTCGGTCGGAACCCGCGAACAAAGTAGGGTTAGTCGATATTTACGGCGAAGTCTGGCGCACGGGTGGAACCAAAAGCCAGACGGGCGATCAACTCGATGATTACCTCGAAATTCGCGCCGCTAAAGTTGAAACCAATGGCGGCATCGATTCGACCACGATTAACTGGTCTTGCCTGAAGGGCGATTTCGACGATGTGTTCAAGGCATTCAACGATGTGTTGCGCGAACCTGAGTTTCGCGCCGACAAACTCGATCTGGCACAAAAAGAAATGTACGATTCCATCGCGCGCCGTAATGACGATGTCAGTCAGATTGCGGCACGTGAGTCCACGAAACTGGCATACGGCGCGGACAATCCTTATGCTCGCGAGCCCGAATACGCGACCGTGGCCGCCGTTACCCGGCAAGACCTGGTCGATTGGCATCACAGCCACGTGCATCCCAATAACATTATTCTAGGGCATCGTCGGCGACTTTGATTCCGCCGCGATGGAAGCCAAGCTTCGCCAGGCATTCGGCGACTGGCCCAAAGGACCGCCGGTAAAAGAAGACGGTGATCGAATTCCATCCAGCCAAACCCGGCTATTATCTGATCCCGAAAGAAGATGTGAACCAGAGTTCCATTCGCATGACGGAACTCGGCATTCGGCGCGACAATCCGGACTATTATGCGGCTCAGGTTTTCAATGAGGCGTTCGGTGGCGGCTTTTCTTCAAGGTTGTTCAAGAGCATCCGTACCGCGCAAGGTCTTGCGTATGGTGTCGGCGCGGGGATTGGGGCTGCGTTCGACCATCCTGGAATCGTGCGCGTTTCCATGAGTACGAAAAGTTCGACCACTGTCGAATCCATTCAGGCTCTGTATAAGGAGATCGACGGTCTGCAGACAAATCCAATTTCGGATGACGAGATCAAGCGGGCCAAGGATGCCATCCTAAACTCATTCGTTTTCAATTTCGATTCGCCGGAGAAAGTACTCCGCGAACGAATGGCGTACGAGTTTTACGGATACCCGGCGGATTTCCTGGAGCGCTATCGCGCGGGAATCGAAAAAGTCGGGAGGGAAGATGTAGCTCGCGCCGCCGCGAAATACCTACACAAAGACAAACTCGCGGTGCTGGTCATAGGCAATACGGCGGAGTTCGATAAACCTCTGTCTTCCCTCGGTCCGGTAACGCAGTTGGATATCAGCATCCCGCCGCCCCCTGGCGAAAGAAAAATCCCAGCAAGCCTTCGGCGTCGAATCCCTAAGAAACGCCTCACCAAGAAGGCTGGGTCGATGGAGAACGGGCGTCTCGCCCGTTTCTCTGAGGACGGGCGAGACGCCCGTCCAGCATTAATCTTAAATTGCCGTTGACCTCGCCTCTTCGCAAATTTATTCTCATAGCGAACAAAAAGCGAATACAGCTATGGCATCACTCCCCATCTTTCCCGACTCAAAACCCAAGCTCGTCGGCATCGCTCGCCTGGCTTCGGAGGGCGAAACCCTTCGTCAAGGGCATGAAGTCGAATATTTCACGCTGCCCGTCCGTTCCCTGCTCAATCGCTGCACTGGTTCGCGCATGCCTTTCACCTGGACGATCAATCCTTATCGCGGGTGCGAGTTCGCCTGCAAGTACTGCTATGCCCGCTACACCCACGAATTTATGGAGCTGAGAGACGGCGTCGACTTCGAACAAAAAATCTTCGTCAAGCAACACGCCGCCGACTTGCTGCGACAGGAACTCCGTCAAGTCAAGCCGGGTGAAGACATCGCGATAGGTACAGCTACCGACCCTTACCAGCCGGCGGAGCGGCGGTTCGAAGTAACGCGTGACGATCCTTGAAGAATTGGCGCGGTATCGGGGGCTCGAAATCGGCATTGTCACCAAATCCAATCTGGTTCTGCGGGACGTCGAGCTACTTCAGCAGGTCGCAAAGTCGAACCGTTTGTTCGTGAATATAACCATAACAACTATGAACGTCGATCTGGCGCGGATTCTGGAACCCCGCGCCCCCCGGCCAGATCTTCGTCTGGATGCGATACAAGAATTAAACCAGGCAGGCGTTGCGGCCGGCGTGATCTGCGCGCCGGTGCTTCCAGGCATCACCGATTCGCCACGTGACTTGGAGGCGCTGGTCCGAGCTACAGCCCAGGCGGGCGGAAAATATATTTATGCCAATCCCCTTTTTCTCAAGCCTTGCTCATCGGCTGTATTCATGCCGTTTCTCGAAAAGGAGTTTCCTCGAGCTAGTCGAAAGCTACCAGCAACGTTATAAAGATCGCGCTTTCCTGCCGGCGTCGTACCGCAAGCGGCTTTCCCAGCTAATGAAGCGATTGCGGGAGAAGCATGGGATTCCGACCGATTACGACCGCTACAGCCACAACACTCATCCCCAGGCCGCGGACGATCCGGAGCAGATGAAACTATTCTGATGGCAGGAAGTTGGACTAAGGTTTCTGCGCCTCAACGTAGCCCGGGAATCACCTGCCTCCCAGAAAAGGGGACTCGGGTTGACGAAATTTGTCAGCTTTCGCGGACAGGATTCGTTCATCTTGACCAGGTTCCCTAACGTTCATTCTTTGAGGGCATTGCAAACGTAGGACTTAATCGAAAGTGACCTCCAGTCCAACTTTAGGACCCGCGTGGCCGCTGAATTGCCTTCAATTTTGGCGTGGGGTATCAGAAAGCCGCGCCCATTTAATGGAGACATTATGACAAGGCAGAAACAGAAGGGCTTTTCACTGATTGAGCTGCTTATCGTGGTAGCGATTATTCTGATCATCGCGGCGATCGCCATTCCGAACCTGTTGCGAGCGCGCATCTCAGCTAATGAATCGTCTGCCGCCAGCTCGGTTCGTACCATCAACACGGCCGAGGTTAGCTTTTATTCGACTTACCCAGCGCAGGGCTACTCGACGCCTGGCGCAGCTGGATTGCTCGCACTGGGCCCGGGAGCCGTGACCGGTTGCCCGGCTGGCGGCCCGCTGGTGACTGCGGCTTGCTTGCTTGACTGGAACCTGTCGAACGCCGCTACTGTAGCCAATTCCAAGAGTGGCTACTACTTCGGTCTAGGCAGCACCTCCGCTGGCGTGCCGTACACGAGTTACACCGCCGGTGCGTCGCCAGCTTCTTTCAACCAGAGCGGCGTACGCGGCTTTTGCTCGAACGAAGATGGTGTGATCCACTACAACGCGGACTGGAACGCCGCCCCGCAAACAGTCTGGGCAACTTGCACCAGCGCCGCATGGCCATCGTTGCAATAGTTTGATTTTGGCGAAGTGCCTGGGGGAGGGTACGAGCCGGGGAGCAACGGAGAAATCCGTTGCTCCTTTTTTACTTTTTGGTCGTGTAACTCGGGCGATACCTGGTCCATACGAGCTTTAACGCCGACTTGCCGAAATGACACAACTTGTCAGCCCACCGACAAAATCTGCTAAAGACAGCCCTTCTGGATGCGGCATAATGGTTACGAAAGATGGCTTAACCTTTGAAAACAAACCACGTGCAGCCATTTCACCCCACCCTATAGTAACTTCTGCTTCTGGCCGGTAAAATGCGAACATAATCGGCAATTGGGTCTACTGAGACCACATCTGATAAACGGAGAGAAGGGACACACATGCGGAAACAAAAGGGTTTTTCACTGATTGAGTTGCTTATCGTGGTGGCGATTATTTTGATTATTGCTGCTATCGCCATTCCGAACTTGCTGCGCGCACGTATCTCGGCTAACGAGTCGTCTGCCGCCAGCTCGGTTCGTACTATCAATACGGCTGAAGTTAGCTTCTATTCCACCTACCCGGCGCAGGGTTATTCGACGCCTGGCGCGGCCGGCTTGCTGGCTCTTGGGCCGGGAGCTGTGACGGGTTGCCCCGCTGGTGGTCCGTTGGTCACCGCGGCTTGCCTGATTGACTGGAACCTGTCCAACGCCTCTGCCGTAGCCAATGCTAAGAGCGGCTTCTACTTCGGTCTGGGCAGCACCTCAGCTGGTGTGCCGTATCTGAGCTACACGGTCGGCGGCTCAGCCGCTGCGTTCAACCAGACTGGTGTGCGCGGCTTCTGCTCGAACGAAGATGGCGTCATCCACTACAACGCGTCCTGGAACGCTGCCCCGCAAACGACTTGGGCGACCTGCGTCAGCGCCGCGTGGCCACAATTGCAGTAGTTTGAATTTGGCGAAGTACCTGGGGGAGGGTACAAGCCAGGGAGCAACGGAGAAATCCGTTGCTCCTTAGTTTTTTGGATCAAGCGCCTCCGGTTTCATTCGCCTGCTGCGATCGAACCCATCTCAAGTTGAATCAACTACGTCGCTTCTTTTGAGTGACGAGTCTCGACGACAAACCTTGCTGGGGTTGGACTAAACGATGAACTCCCAATTCGGGAGCCCGGGCAAGTTACAGGTAGCTGGGAAGCGGTTAGTCACAGTTATCGCAGGAATGTCTGGGCACCCATAACAATTTGAAGTGAGCTGATACCTTTTTCTCAACGGCAGGGCTATCTTCGAAGCACGCCGAATTTCTCCAATAGGAAGCGTGTGATGCGATTCATAGACCAAGAAGAAGTCGCACGGCGGCTTACCTATGAGGTATGTATTCCCATCGTGAGTGACGCGATGATTGCGTTCTCGAAAGGCCAGAGCAAGCAACTTCTTCGTTCCATCATCCCTCTTTCCGATGGGCGGTTATTTGGAATTATGCCTGGGGCGCTTGGGTCACACGCTGTATTTGGCGCGAAGTTGATCAGCGTATTCCACGAAAACTTCGCTCGAGGGGTACCGTCGCATCAGGGGCTCATCGTGCTGTTTGATCCAGAAAGCGGTGCGCCCGTTTGCGTAGTCCATGCCGGGGAGGTCACGGCCATTCGCACTGGCGCAGCTAGTGCCGTAGCCACCGATGCGTTGGCGCGTAAAGACGCCCGTCGCTTGGCCCTGCTCGGCTATGGCGAGCAAGCGAGCACACATGCGCGAGCGATCAGCAAGGTTCGCGCTCTCGAATCCATTGTGGTGTGGGGGCGGTCGCTCCAACGCGCACACGCGTTCGCGGAGCGGACGCAGGCTGAACTGGCCGTGCCCGTCGCAGCAACGGAAACCGTCAAACAAGCAGTCGTCGAGGCGGACATAATTTGCACGCTCACCTCAGCGGTGGAACCGATCCTCAGGGGCGAGTGGGTGCGACCAGGGACACACGTTAATTTAGTCGGGTCAAGCTATGCCGCGGCTGCGGAAGTGGACAACGACCTCGTGGCTCGCTCCCGCTTCATTGCTGATAGCCGGGAAGGCGTTCTTCAACAAGGTGGTGAGTTTCTCCGCGCTAAGGCGGCAGGATTAGTCAGTGAGGCACACATTGTCGCCGAGATTGGCCAGGTTTTGATGGGGGAGGTCGAAGGCCGCCGCTCGCCGGAAGAAATTACCGTCTATAAGTCGCTCGGACACATTGTCCAGGATTTGGCCAGCGCGGCCGCACTTTTTTCACAGCCCGAAAGGCCATGACGACGCAGGGCCAGAGGCCTCGACGACTAGTTGTCGGATGATAGCTGAATCCGATGCTTGTAGCGGATTTCAAGCTATCCAACCAGTCTTGAGGTTTGTGTCTCCTCGGCCTCTACTGGGTAGGGGCCCATGGTCGTTCGGTTGGTCAATTCCAAATACGAGTGCGCGATTTGGGCTGCGATTCGTGGCCACAAGTAATGCTCTCGAACTCGCGCTTGTGCTTTGCGGCCAGCCAGAGCGCGGGCGCGCGCGTCAGAGAGAAGAAGCGACAGCATTCGAGCCAAATCAGCCGCATCTCCGGGTTGGAAGGTGAAGCCGGTGTCCTGAATTACTTCCCGGTTTTCCGGAATGTCGCTGGTTAGAACGCACAAAGCGGCTCCCATCGCGTCCAAGAGAGAGAGCGACAAGCCTTCCAAATCGGAGGGCAAAACGAACAACGCGGCGTTGGTGAGCAACTCATCCAGTGCCAGGCCATAAACCCAATCGACGAATAATACCTGCTCACTCTGATGCTTGCGCAATTCGTCGATGTATAAATTCGTATAACTCGAACCGCCAGCCAGCACCAGTTTCGCGCGCGTATCCAGCTTCTCATACGCCTCAATCAGCAAATGGCAATTCTTTTCGGGAGACAACCTGCCCAGATACAGAATGTAGTTTTCGGGTTCGAGTCCCCACTGCAGAATCTCAGCTGGCGGCAGCCGTTGGCGAATGATTGATCCGTTGGGCACATACGTAGTTTGGACACCGTAAGCAATCCGATAATGCTGCTGCAAAGCCTGCGAAACGACAATCGTTCGATTCGGCAGCCTTGCGGAAGCAAGCTCCCCGAGGCGGAGGGTGAATGAGGCAAGGCGTCCCCACTTCTTTCGCTGCCAGTCCCTGCCTTGAACAGTAACCACGGTCTTTTTCCCCACCAGGCGTGGAAAAAATGAAAACAACGCGGGACCCTGGGCATGGTAATGAACAATGTCGCAGCCGCTGAACATTGCGTGGATCGTACTCAGCCAAGTGTGCACGAATGTCTCCATGTGCTTTGAGCGGAACGTGGGAAGCCGAACCAGGCGCATTCCGGCATGTGTTGCCTGAGCAGGCGTAAAGTAACTTCGGCAATACACTGTGACATCGTGGCCGGTGTCCGCCAGTCGCTTGCCCACCTCCTCATAATAGCTTTCGATACCGCTGTACTTTGAGACCACGCCGCGTCCGCCAATGAAGGCCACGCGGACGGGTCGCGTTGCAACGGGTTTCCTTGATTTGCCGGGCCAAGGCCTCATCTGGGTGTAGAGACGCATCAAGGCACGGTAATGAGCCTCGGGTGCGTGTTCAGCTTCGACGAATCTGCGCCCGGTGATGCCCATCTGTGCGGTGAGCTCTGGCCGCTCCACAAGAAAAGCGATGGCTTTTTCCAGTTGCTTCACATTGCCCGACGGAAAGAGAAGACCGGTTTCACCCTGCTCGATCAGTTCACGCCGGGAACCGAGGTCCGATGCCACAACCGGGCGGGCCCACGCATAGGATTCAAGAATTGTTTTGCCCAGGGTTTCGTACGCTCGTGAAGGCAGCACGGTGAAACGTGAGGCAGCGATCATCCGCTGCAAGACTTCTCCTCCGACGTGGCCGGTGAATTCCACGTTCTTCAGCTGTAGCTCTCGAGCCTGATTCTCGAGTTCGGGTCGTTGCGGGCCATCGCCGGCGATCTGGAGTTGCACCAGTGGCAAATGTTTCATCGCCTGCAAAAGGTCAGCGACTCCCTTTTCCGGAGACAGGCGGCCGAAATAAAGAATGGGCGCTGTAGTTGCGGAACTTGGCGGCGACTGCAGGGGCAACTTCTGGAAATGGGGAAGAACGGTAATCTTTTTTTCGTCGAAACCGTTTTGAATAAGTTTGTCCTTTGCGAAGCGACTGGGAGCCATGAACTGATCGACACATTTCCGATATGTTCCCAGCCAGCGATGAAAGTACGCCTCAGCCATTAACAAAAAGGCCGAACCGGACGGGCCGGTATAACAGCCTTCAGTCATGACGTGTCTGAACCGTCCGCCCCGACAACGCTCGCACACTCGTCCTTTCGCGACCATGTTATAGGTAGGGCATAGCAACTTGAAGTCGTTCAAGTGATAGAGCACGGGCACACCTTGTCCCCTGAGTTCCCAAAGAATCGACGGGGATAGATGGTGATAGATGTTGCGCACGTGGGCGACGTCCGGACGAAATGCAGCGATGACCTTTCGCAATCGCCGCCGCGCGTCGGTGGAATAAATGGCGTGGGCGCCGAGCTTGACTCGTGTATACAGTCCGTGTCCAGATTTCTTGAAATCAATGTTCGGCACAAAAAATTCGTCGTAGGGTGTGGGCTGGCCGCGAGGGTCCGCCATGGAGAAAAGCGCGACCTCATGGCCCTGAGCCCTCATCAAGTCCATAAGCTCGAACATGTAGACTTCAGTGCCACTAAAAGGGAAATTGTATTTATTGCAGTAAAGGATTCTCATATGAATGGTGCTCCGAGGTACTGTTAACAAGGCAGGGGCTGATGCGTGTAAGAAAGAGCTGGCTAAACGCCTCGAGGTTCTTTTCGCGGTTGAAATGTTGTAGCACCTGCTCCCGGGCCGCGCGACCGAGGTTGCCGAGAGTTGCCAGGGACTTGTGAATCAACTGAATCCGAGCCACGAAATCTTCCAGCGAACCTGGTGAATAAAGGAAGCCGTTCTTGCCGTCTAGCACCAGTTCCGGAATGCCGGTGATCGCCGGCGCCAGCACAGGTTTGCCGCGAGCCATCGCCTCCATCAAAACTAGCGGAATACCTTCGCTCCGGCTAGTGAGGACGACCAAGTCCGCACCTGCGTAACAGTCGTCAAGATGCTGAGCAGACAAGTGTCCGGCGAGCTGCACGTGGGCTTTGAGGTTCAACTCTCCAATCAACGCCTCAATGGATGTCCGCTCTGCCCCTTCGCCGGCAATCACACAAGTAAATGGGACACCGCTGTTCTTCAGTAGCTCGCATGCTCGAATCAAAAACGCATGGTCTTTGACCCGATGTAAACGTCCTGCTGTGAACATGACCAGCGGCCGGTTCTCGCGGCTGGATTGCAGACAGGAATCGTGAGCCGTGCCGGGATCAACTCCCATGCGTCGCACCACGACTTTGTTTGGTGAGAGCGTGGAATAAGTTTTGAGGATATGCTGCCGGTTGAATTCAGAAATTGTGAGACATAACTTACAGTTTTGCAGTTTTATATCGAGGTAAGCGGCATGGACCAGCAGATCGGATCCATGCAGTGTCATGCTGAAATCGACTTCTAAGACGCGGGCCGCCACCATGGCAATCCACGAGGCGAAATATCCGTGGTGCACATGGATGTGCTGCACACCCGATCTTTTAATCAGAAGTGCGAAGTAAACACCAAGCCAGGTGTGGAGAAGCGCGCGCAGCCGGCGTCCAAATGGCTCGTGTCCCTGGAATAGTGCGCGACAAAAAAAATTCTTCAGAGACGGGAATTTCACCAGGCACAAGAACACGGCGTAAACCAGCAGCCCAAGTTGCAGCGTCTGCAGGTACAGAGTTTCGTTCGCAAGACGTTCCAGGTCGGAATTCAGAGAAGTTGAAGCGTGGCGCGCGCTGCACGGGATTACCGTTACTCCGCGTTTGCGGAGTTCCTGAATCTCTTGTGCGACATACGGCTCAACCGGGGAAGGAAATTGGTTGGCGAGGTAGACGATTACCGGCATTAACTACCTGAAGGGCTGGACTCGGCGGCTTTCAGTCGCCGGTTTTGTGCAAGCAACAAGCCCGCCACGGTAAATATGAAGCCATTCACAAATTGATAATTCATGACGACAAACGATCCGTTCAGCAAGTACACACCTAACAATACTGGCCACAGTTTCCGGAACTGTGTATCCAGGAAGTCACTGTCGCTTCGCAAGCTGGCCTGATTCTGTTTTCGACCGAGCTTAAAGAGATCGACTATCACCCACAGATAGAGCAGTAATCCGGAGAGTCCGTATTGAACGAGGATCTCGAGATAGGTGTTGTGAAAAAAGAACTGATCCTGGTGAAAATCACTGATCCTCTTTGAAAGTTCCGGCTGCATATCGGCCGCGCCCCATCCGGTGAACGGCTTCTGTAAGAACATTTCCCAACCCGCTTGGTAAACAGCCATGCGGAACATAACCGGTCCCCGCTCTTCGAGCCGGTCGCCCAGGGAGGTATTGTGATCGGCGAAAGTAACGACTGCGGCGAGTGCCAAACCCCCAGCGATCACAAAGCATAAGCATGTGCGTCGCAATCGACGGCTCGGCGAAAAGAACAGCAAAGCGAGAATTGAGAGAGTAAAAGACAGCCATACGGCACGGGTCCTCGTAGCCACGATCGCCAGTGGCAATGCAGCCAGGAAAAGGAATGCCAGCACACCGCGCAGTCGCTTGCGCCTGAATGAGTTCAAGGCAATCAAACCGAGCAGGTTTAACGTGACGCCGTTGGCCACAGCCTGGAGAAATGGTCCGCGCGCGCGCTCGGCATGATATCCCAAACTTTCGTCCAGAATATAGCGAGGAAAAATTAATTGCTTCGCGTCGGCCATGAAAAATATAGCGGTAAGACTGAGGTATGCCAGCACAACCAGTGAAAATGTTTCGAACCTCAACAAGGATCGTTCATCATCGAAAATGTAGGCCGCAAGCTGATACAGAGTGAAAGGGACTAGCCATTTGGCCGCAAAGAGGCTCCAGGTCTCAACATCGCTCGGCTGTGAAACAACACCGTAGAATGCCAGCAGAACCAGGGCCAACATGGGGCACGTGACCAGGCTGCGGAACTGCAGAGGATTCCGCAGCGCGCAGACTCGCAGCAGTACTACAAAAATCAGCAGCCCGAACGCCACTCGATCAACGGAATGAAAATTGAAATCTGGGGGATGAAAAAGCATGAGAGCCAGCGTTGCTAAGAAAAGCAGCGATGGCGCCACGATCAATCCGTGCAAAGGTCGGAACAAATTTCCGATTGTCCATGCAAGCACATTACTGCCGGGAATTCGTGTCGCAGGATAGGGCGTTGAAGACATGGCTATACACCGCTTCCGCGAAACACCACAGAAATTGTCTTACAAAGAAGGCGGAAGTCCCGCCAGAGACTCCAACTTCTTATGTATTCGAGATCGAGAGCCAGCCCGCGCTCGAATGACGGGTCGCGACGAGCCGTCACTTGCCACAACCCGGTCAGCCCCGGTGGTACATCTAAACGTTGCAGGTCGCCCAAATCGTAGCGCTCGAAATCATCAATGGGATGGGGACGGGGTCCTACGAGACTCATTTCGCCCTTTACCACATTCCACAGTTGCGGCAACTCGTCCAGGCTGTAACGGCGGAGGAATCGTCCGGCGCGCGTGATGCGTGGATCGTCCACCATTTTGAAAAATGGTCCGTGTCGCTGATTATGCGCTCGCAGATGCTCCTTCAACTTGTCGGCATCTGTGCCCATGGTTCGGAACTTGTAGCAGCGGAAGCGTTTTCCTTTCAGACCTGCTCGATACGCCTGATAAAGGACCGGACCACGTGACTCCAACTTGATCACGATCGCAATGATGAGGAGCAAGGGAGAGGTGAAAACCAGGACCGTGGCAGCAGCGACTGCATCGACGTTGCGCTTAAGGAACAAACGAAACGTTGGCATTCGTTCTTCGCGCAAAGTTAGCACCGCTACGTTGCCGACCTTCTCAAAGACCAGCGGATCGTCCGGCTCGAATCCAAATAAATCGGGGACGACTTTGACGTCGATCTGGTTGCACCTGGCTTCGCGAATGACGCGCCGGGCCATGTCGGGCTGCAGCGGTGACGTAAGAATAATTTCGTCGACGAAATCGGTACGTGCGATGCGTGACAGGTCTTCCAACCGGCCATGAATATCACCACCGACGGACTCAACTTCGTCAAGAAAACCCATGACCACGCGCTGGCTGGCTAAATCGTGGCGCATGTGGGCGGCAAGTTCGCGTCCGACCTTGCCCGCTCCTATGATCAACACGTTGCGCACATCGCGTCCGCTCGTTACCGGATGAGGCGGCACTCGCCGCCAATGGTTTCTCCATGCGAGCATCATCAGAAAATTGACGGGCGCGCTGGCTGCCAGGGTCGTGAGAGAAATCAGGTGGGGTCCTGACCATCCAACCGCCACCACTACCATCAAGGCGGACCAAAAAACAACTTTCGCGAGGATTAACCGTTCGCGCAATGGTGCCTGAATAGTCTCCGGGTGATAGAGACGTTCGGAGAGACCGAACAAGGTGAACAGGGCTCCGTAGAGTAGGAGAACTCCCGGTCCAGAGGTTGGAAATGCGCCGCGACGAAGAAGCGTCGCTGGGTCATGGCGGATCGCAAACTGCAGCATCACGCTCACGTGGCCTACGGCCGCGAAGCTAAAGATGATAAGAAAAAAGTCTGCGCTGGCTTGGCGAGCAACACTCCAACGCTGACCGCTGAGCCAAAGTCCTGGGAAAAGAGCTTTGGCCAATAATTCAGTTCGAGGACGTTTCCGCAGTTCTCCCAAGCCCTCCGAGTTTTGCCAGTCCCAAAAGCGCCCGTCCACAGTAGCGGCAGAAGATTTTTTCCTGGGAGCATTGCCGACCGAAGCTTCTGCTCCGGGAATCAGCCGGGAAGGCAGCGCAAAACGGCGTTCGGGGTTTTCAGGCTTAATTGTCAGGGGAGGACGCACGTTCAGATCAGTTCCAGTTCGTATCCTTCTATAGTGACAGCCACCGAGCGCTGAATAGATTCAATGGAGATCACGAGATTCTTGTCCCCGCGTTGTTCCAAAATTCCTTCGAGACCGTCCAAGCAACCGCCTCGAATCCTCACCGGTTGTCCGACCTTGAGAAACGCGTGGAGGGAGCACGGGACTTTCTGGGCTAGAAGTTTTTGCAGATCCTCAATTTGCTTCGCCGGAATCGGAATTGGTAGGCCTCTGAAGCTGATGATCCCGATAACACCTTCGGTATGGAGAATGTCGATTCGCAGTCCGGAGGACAAATCGAAGTGAGCAAATGTGTACCCCGAGAACAATGGTATGTTGATGGATTGACGGCGATCACTCCAGCGATGGAATTCTTCGAGCATTGGAAGGAACGTTTGCAGACCTTTGTGTTGCAGGTGAGCGGTTACCTTTCTCTCAAAGCGGTATCGAGTTTGAATCGAATACCACTGTTGTGATTGGAGATTAAAAGGTAAAGGCAGGTGGGTTGCAGCCGTCATCAAGACAATTCTTTGAACGTGGCTCCGCTAATTGAGTCCCGACTGATTTTTAGTCTGTTTTGCACGAAGTTTCTCTGTTGCCTCCGGAAAAGATGCTATTTCGATACGTCTTTCACGCGATTTCTAAAGCTTGCGGAACCTCTCAACATCGCCAAGAGCTTTGCGGTCCTATAAGTTTTTGTAAATAATGTCGGGAATCGGGAATGTCCTGCCGCAAAGCACGGTCCCCAGGAGACGCGCATTTGCCTCGTGCAATTTTTCTTTCACCTTTTGGGCTGCCACTCGCCTGGTTGAATTAGCTTCGACAACCAGCACTACCCCATCGCAAAGGCTTCCCAGCAGAGCCGCTTCGCTGCCAGCTGCAGCCGGCGGCCCATAGAGTACAGAGTAGTCGAAAGTCTTACGCAGTTCGCTGAGTCGATCAGGCAGCCAATCGCCCGAAAAACGATTTGCACCTTCAGCGAAAAAATCTTTCTTTGGGATAAGCCACAGCCCGTCGGATTTTCGTCGGGAGTCTCGGAATGGCGGCCTTTTCTGATTCGCAATCAGGTCGTGACCGTTTCTCTCGACTACCCGTTCCAACCCTGGGCTGTTCAGATTTGCCTCTACCAAACAAGTTGCTCCCAATACCTCCGCAGACAATGCCAGACCCACATGCATGCAAATGCCACTGATATCAGTTTCCGGGTCGACTGGGCTAAAGACAACTTGACGAGCCGGCTCAGGCCATCCCGGGAAAAACACCTGCCGCACCAGGCCACGGATCTGCTCATCAGCGAATGCATCCGCGTTCCAAGCTGCGCGATCGAGGGGGCGAGATACTTCGCTTTCGATTTCGACACTTTTTGCTTCACAAACGTCGGTCAACTTCTGTGGTAACAAATCGAGAAATGTGCTCATTGGTCCTTTCTTCGAACAAATAGAACCTGATAGATCTTCAGTTTTTACTCATTCTTGCGGGGCAGAGATGCCAACACCGGACTCTGCAAATAAGCAACGATTTCGTCCGGAGTTCGGAACGCCGGGTTCAGATAATCCGCAACAAACGCCAAGGTGACGCTCATGGTGCTTGCGCCCACTAATCCAATCAAACCGAAGCCGGCTGCAGATAGCTGGGGCAACGCTGGAACGGTTGCTTGTTCTGCGATTGTTACATTGAGAATGCCGCCTTGATCCAAGGCATCTCCAATTCTTGCTTCCTCACGCTTGTTGAGATACAGCAAGTATTTTTCCTCGGCCGCTTTCAAATCGTGCAGCAACTGCTCCTGCTCAATAGCTCGATCGCCCAACTGACTTGCGGCGCGACGGTAATGAACTAGAAGAGTGTTCTCGGCTGCGGCATGAGCGTTAAGGGCATTCAGTTCGACCTGACTTTTCAGCAACTCAGCACGCGCCCATTCATGATCCGGATCCTGGTCGCTGGTGCGTTCGCGAATGGGCGACTGATCCTCGGCAACGATGGATGCCTTAGTTTCCGCAATTTCCTGGTCTATCTCTTGCATCGGACGATAGGAAGGCTCGTACTTCACGGCGAGTTCGGTCCGGTTCAGTTGCAAATCGAGCAGTCTCGCTTTCATCTTTTCCATCAATTCGGGATTATCAGAGTTGCGAATTTGCGTAATGGTTCGCTCCGGCAGGGACACCAACTTTTTTTCTAATGAGCGGGCACGTTCGGTGGTTGCTGCGATTGAGACCTCAGTTTGGTGCGCGTCCGTGTCTGCCTGGCTCAGTGTCTGAAGAGCCATATCGCGTTCAAGAGCGGCTGAGGTCACGCCTTGATCGGCTCCGAATCTCATTAATTGCAGCTGCGCGTCTTCAAGTCCGCCCCGCGATTGAATCACCTGCTGATCAAAGAACTTGAATTCTCCGGAAGGACGATGGACCTGTTCATGGCGCTCGAGATAGGCCGTAGCCAGGGAATGGAGAACATTGGCCCCCTGCACCGGGTCTGAGGATTTATAACGGACGTCAATCAGAGTCGCTTTCTTCACCGCTTCAACGGTTAGTCTTTTATCGATCTTGCGCACCGCCCGCGCCAACTGTCGATCGTCGGAATCTCCGAAAAGACTCCAGAACCAAGATTGCCCTTCAGATATCAAACCGGAACGGCGCACCACGGTACGCAGGATTTCTTGGTCGTGCAGAAGTTCCACTTCGGAGTTCAATTCCTCCTCGGTAACGCTTTCGCGTTCAAACTCAGCTTGGCTTGGCGTGGAAGTAACCACAGGATCGACGCGGCCTCGACGGACCAACACTTTCATTTCCGACTGATAAGGCGGCGCGACCAATCCATAGAGGACAACGGCAAGAAAGATTGCAACAAAGGAGATCAGCGCTAGGCGGCGTTGCCGGAACACAACCGCCAGCAGGTCGCGCAAGGTGGGCGCAGGCACGTGGGCCGATCTCGGGATGAGTCTAAGTTCCTCCGGCATATGAAAGTCCAGATAGTCATTTCTGTTTCTGATGGTGTGTAATTGAAGGCGATACGGCCCTCGCGCTCGGTTCCCCCCTAGAACTGTGTCGGACTCGCGTACATGCTCAAACTTGAAGTAGGCAAGTATTGCTTGATCTTAGAAATCAGATTTTGCGGTACAAATAAAAAGTCACCGGGCCTGAGGTGGATATCTTCAGCCATATTTCTTGATTCCAGCATCGCCTTCACGTCCAGCACCCTGGATTCAACGAGGTCATCAGAAACCCGCCGAAACAGCACGATCTGGGAGTGCTTCGCGCGCGCGGTGAGGCCTCCGGCGATGGCGACTGCCTCCGTGACCCTGGTGTCCGAACGCAATTCGTATTTGGCAGGATGGTTAACCTCGCCGCCAACGATGAAATATGGTTTATCGAAGTCCTTAAGCTCAACTGTGACTACGGGATCGTGCAAGAAACCGGCATAGACCCGAGTAATAGCATCTTGCAGTTCGGGAACGGTTGTGCCTTCGGCAGGCAATGGCTTCACGCCCTTCAAAACAACATAACCGTCCGGCTGCACGCTCACAGTTTGGTCGAATTCCGGTGAGAATGTGAAAGAAATCGTCACTACGTCGCTTTTGAAAAGCCGGTAGAGCGGACGGCGTACCCCCGTCAGGGCTGGACTCCATGCACCGTCCGCAACACCGGGTTTCGTGGTTACCAGCGGCCCGGTCTGTAGAGCAGTCAAATTCGGCTGCTGCATTTGAGCCACCGCCAACGATCGCTGCATGTAACAGCAGGTGAGACCTAGAAGACAATAGACAACGCTGTGATTGATCTTCATTTTCCTTAGGCCTCGCCCGCTACCGAGAGCTTCGAGCCCTCTGGTTTCTTAACTCCTCCAACTTATCGTGGCCTGCAAGGAGTCACAAGACATGGGAAGTATGGCCCACAAAGGTATCCTCTTGAGATGCGATGAGACGTCCAGGGTCACGCTCCGAACTAAGCCAAAATCACCACGTAGGCGCTTTCTCGAAAGGTCGAGTTCGTAGTCGTGTACCGTCGATTCGCTACTACTTTAGTGGTCACTACGAAAGTGGACTTGCGGAGGGCTCCATGACCATAGAGGTAGAATCGCGGTTCTCAGCAAACGACTCCAGCGACAACCAATTGCTATCTATCCGCCGGGAGTGCAGGATCGGGAAACCGACAATCCCGATTGAGTCATCCCAAAGTTTTGCACACAAATAAGTTTCGCCAGCGCGTACTTCTATCACAGCAATGAGGGTCGTGCCCCGTTTACGATTAACAGGATCGTTATAACGCGGATGTGTGCCATGGAATTCGCACCCTCTACCAGCCCGGGTACAATTGGCGTCCTGATCGCCGACTCGAATCAGATGCAATGCCAGCTATTGGTGGGCGCGCTACGCCGGCGACCGGAGTTCCAGGTTATTTCATGCGGGGCGGACATGGACGTCATTTTGCGCGCCGTGGCAGAATTCCCCGTCGACGTGATCCTCATGAACGCGGATCATCCTAAACTGGCAGGGCAGGATATGGCCAATGTTCGCCGCTTGCATCTGGCTCATCCCAATATTGCCAAGGTTTTGGTGCTGGGCGAATCGAATCGCGACTCGGTAGTGAACGCCTTTCGCTCCGGAGTGAAGGGTCTGTTTTGTTTTGCCGATTACCCGTTTCGTTCGCTCTGCAAGTGCATACAGAGCGTTCATCACGGTCAAGTGTGGGCTAATAGCCAGCAACTGCAGTTTCTGCTGGAGATCATCGCTCAAGTGCCTTCACTGCGAATGGTGAACGCTCGGGGGGGACGATACTGACTCCCCGCGAGGAGCAGGTGGTGGCCCTGGTTGCGGACGGACTCAGCAATCGCGAAGTAGCCCGCGAACTTGGACTGAGCGAGCACACCGTAAAAAAATACATGTTCCACATTTTCGATAAGCTAGGGATTTCCAGCCGGGTCGAACTTACGCTTTACGCAATGAGCCACGGCGGTGCCAGACAAGCGGAGTGGGTCGCAGGGGGTAGCGAATAGACGGAACTGCGCCGATTATGAGTCTAAGGTCCGTGGTTGGCGGTAACTGCAAAAGCGCAGAGGCAATGCAACGTTTGAAACTGCCGCCAAAGCCCTGTATAAAGGCGAGGAAGCACTCCTCGTGCCTGAGAGCGAACCCAATTCTCGCCGCTGGACCGTAATTGCCTCCGCCTTCCTTTGCTGCGGACTCGGTTTGGTTGTGATTTATACCAAGCGAAGCGCCTTTTTCAGTCCTCTGGCTGTGGTCGTGGTGGCTGCGATTGGGCTGGCCGCGGTGCTTTTGCAACTTCGCTACTACAACCGGGAACATGGCAATCCCATACATGCGCCGGTATGGATGAACATCGTTGGAGTATTGTTCGCTTTGACTGCGCTATTTTCGGATTTGCTCGGTTTGAATTGGCAAATAGCTGAACTAATGGCGCTGGGAGCTGTGGGAAGTTTCGCTATCAGCAGTGCCATGATTCTGCACGCTTTTCGCAAGCACAGGACCACATCTAAATAAGCGCCACCAAGTCGTCAATTTCCTCGAAAGTCCACCGCGAGGGTTGTCTCTACTACTATGGGCGCGCCGTTTACCACGTAGGGCTTGAAGCGCCACCATTTGACCGCATCCACGGCAGCAGAAGTGAGTTCATCAGGTCCGCTGATCGGACGAACGGCGATTACATTACCATCCGTCCCAATGGCGACATTGAGCGCTACCACTCCTTTTATATTCGCCTTTCGAGCACCTTCGGGATAAATAGGCTCGACTCTGTGAATCAAGAGTCCTTGCATTGCTGCCGCAGGTACATATATTGGCGCTTGCTTTAGAAGCGACTTGACGGCAGGGATCCGTGATTCCAGTTCATCCCATGTCCGATGCCAATGCCACCAATATAATCCGCCGAATACGAGCAATCCTATCAGGATTACATTAGCTGCACGCCGCAACCTCGCGCGGCTACGGAGGCGCTGTGCGGCCTTCGCGCTGGCCGTACTTGCAAGCTTAGCTGCAGACTGAGAAGCCTCAATTGGCAATGCTGGATTGGGATTCGTAACTGACTTGGTTCGGGTCCAGTGTTCGATCAGCCTCTGCTGTTGGGGAGTGAGACTCTGAAATTCGAGGCCGCATTTCAGGAGTGCCTGATACCTTACTACGGCTTGCAACTGCAACCGGCCACCAAAGTCGGGCAAGTTGAAGTCCAGATTCACCGAGTCGCCGGGGTGCACTTCTCCCGCGAGCACAACCCCCAAGCCCCGTTCGCCCAGGGTGACAGTGCGTCCTGGAATCGAAAGAGGGCCTCCCGAACGCAAAATTGTGACATCGGCTGGAATGGATAGCGGAAAACGGGGAAAGCGACGGCTGTTTACAGTTGTTTGCGGCGACTGAGTAACTGCTGCACTCATCGCGCATCCTCGAGGTTCATGACATCACTCCAGTGTCGCCTTGGGGTGAAGGCCCATTTCATAGGGGGCAAAACGCTCGGCCAGAGGTATGTAGGGGGAGTATAGCATTCGCTTCCCGGCAATCAATCCTCCATGAACTTCCGTGTAGTTCAAGGGGCCGATGTAGAAAAATCGCGATAGTATCTAGCGGAGAAGGTTTTTCCGACGCCAGATGTGGACCCTGTCGGCGTCGGATAACCCTTTATTTGTCGTACGTTACGGCCAGCGTTTGGCTGTATCTTCCCAACCAGCCGCTCGCGCTGTTTGCGGACTGGCGTTGACCGCCGCTTGCGGAATGCGGATGGGTTGCTGCGGATTAGGAGTAGTGGCTAACGTGGGCTTATTGCTGGCGGCTTCCACCCCGGAGTCCTTATCATCCGACAATAAAGGAGCGGCTACCCGGAGTGCCTCGACTTCTTTCTCCAACCGTGCCAGTTCGAGCTCCTTCTGCCGCAGAACCTCGTAAACATTCTTCATACCAGAGTCCCCTCTTTAGCGTTTCTTATATGAAGCAATTGCCCGCACTCTAACAGGTATGCGGTTTTTGTCAAGAAAGAACCAGCGGAAAACCCGGCTAGCTGTGCGGGATGTGCTCGCAGGCTTTGATCTCGGCCTCGCGCGCGCCACAGGCGCATCCTCTTGCTGCCATTTTCGTGCCAGATGATCCAATTCGCTCAGCACCTTTTGAATATCTTTCATTCGCCTGGTAATGCCATATGTGACGGCAGGGGGAATTGTGGGCTCGTAATCGCGGTAAATGAATCCCTTCTGCTCGAGGAGCCGCAGCCGCTCCGTCAGCACACGGGAGGAAATACCCTCGATCTGGCGGCGAAGCGCGCCGAACCGTGTGGCCCCGTTTGTCGATAAGACCCATAGAATGTGCATGGTCCACGGACGGGCGAGCACTTCGAGCAGGCCCCCCATCGGACACGGAGCAGGCAATTGGGCATGTCGGTGCGGGTTCTCAGTCACTAGGTTACTTTAAAGTGCCTACTTTACAAAAGCAAGTAGTTATTTAAAGTAACTATTGAGCCGGTACAGCATCTATCTCGAAGTGTCGTTCAAATCACGAATACACAAGGAGGTTTAGTATTATGGCCAGCAACTCGATTTCAGCTACATCGCAGGGCTCGCAAACTGCGCGCACGTGGAGTTCAGCGAATTGGAAGGAAAAGGCATCTGCGAGTCCCCTCGTTACGGTAGCGGGACGGATTTTATTCTCGGCAATTTTCATCATGTCGGGATTCCTCCATTTTTCTCAGCAGGAGATCGGCTACGCCGCACATTCCGGAGTGCCCATGGCGGGGCTATTGGTTCCCGCGTCCGGAATTCTCGCGCTTGTCGGAGGACTGAGCATTCTTCTCGGATACCGAGCCAAGATGGGGGCATGGTTGCTAGTGCTCTTCCTGGTTCCGGTTACGGTCATGATGCACAATTTCTGGGCAGTGAAAGATCCCATGATGGCCCAGATGCAGATGGCGATGTTTCTGAAGAACGTGACTATGCTCGGGGGAGCGCTGCTCATCTCGCAACTTGGAGCCGGCCCCTGGAGTGTCGACGCCCGGCGGAATTCTGTCCGCTGACTTGGTCAGCAGATTGGCATTTGGCACTCAGCGCTTAGTCTTCATGTCCGTTGTCGGGGCGGAACGCTGCTGAATGCTGAATGCCGACTGCTCAGTGCTAGATTCGCTACGCGCGACTGCAGAGATCGGAGGCGTCCATTTCCGGACAGCTCTGCGCCCTTACCCACGTACTTCGCCCTCACACGAGCGCCATTGATCCACGCTTTCGGACCATTTGTAACATTCTCGTAAATACCTCACCTTTCGTGAGTCCAATCGTCCAAATATTCGATCAGTCTGGGTGAGAGTGAGGCGAACTTGATTCCTGCGACGAATGTAATGTGCAACCTTGGCCGCGAGATTTGGTTCATATGGAACAGGGAAGCAGACATTTGCGTATCAACGTGCAAGCGGCTGGCAAACTTAGCCACTAAGTTGGGAGGGTGAAGTAATGCGGTACGAAGTAAATGGCAGCAACGAAGTAGGTATAGGGACCATTTCGCGCGGCGGGGATCCGCATGTGCAGGAAGTGGTCAAAACCGCCCATGAAGAACTGCGGCATCTGATGCACCAGCGCGCTGAAATCATGAAACGCATTGGCACACTGAAGCAGACCATTTCGGGGTTGGCCAATTTATTTGGCGACGACATCCTGGGCGAAGACTTGTTGGAATTAGTCGATCGCAAAACCGGAGGACGCCAACCTGGTTTCACCAAAGCCTGTCGCATGGTTTTGATGGAAGCTGGACGCCCTCTCGCGGTACGCGAGGTGTGCGAACAAATTCAGCAGCGGCTTCCAGCGGTTTTACTTCGCCACAAAGATCCGCTGGCTTCGGTGACCACGGTGCTTAATCGATTGGTGGAGTATGGTGAGGCATTAAGTGTCGTCCGCGATAACGGACGACGGGCATGGCAGTGGGTATCCGATCCGGCTTCGCCAGAACCTGCTGACGCTGCGCTTCGTCGGGTATAGACCCCATCCAGAGACGTTGCAAGCAACGTCTCCACTGATCGATCGCGCCCTGCTTCTACGCAGGCAGGAGCATTCCTTTTTCCAAGTGCCGAGTAATGTGAGCATACGAAGCCGCGTGAGGGTCGTGCGTCACCATTACAACAGTTTTGTGGAAATCCTCGTTTAGGCGCTTCAGAATCTCCAGTACTTCCGTCGCCGAGTGGCTGTCCAGATCGCCGGTAGGCTCATCGGCCAACAGCAGAGTTGGATCGCTCACAATTGCCCGTGCAATCGCCACTCTTTGTTCCTGTCCGCCTGAAAGCTGTTTCGGAAGATGCTTCACGCGTTCCTCTAAGCCAACCAGTTTCAGCGCGGTCATTACGTGATCGCGCCGCTGCTGGGCATTCAGTTTTGTGAGCAATAGCGGCAGTTCGACATTCTCAAACGCAGTGAGCACGGGAATCAGGTTGAATGTCTGGAAAACGTATCCAATATGCACGTTGCGCCAATGGGCAGACTGAGAGTCGCTGAAGCGGAACACGTTCTCGCCCAACACCAGCAACTCTCCCGACGTAGGACGGTCGATGGCGGCAATCATGTTGAGCAGCGTGGTTTTGCCCGAGCCGGACGGGCCCATCAGAGCCATGAACTCTCCGGCCGCGATCTCGATGGAAACATCGTCGAGCGCCTTCACTTCGAACGCGTCGCGCTTGAATACTTTGCTGACGTTGCGGACCTGGACCACCTTGGCTTGAACTGCGGTATGGGGAACGGTAGCTGCGCTCATGACTGTCCTTTGATCTTGATTTTTTCGCCGTCTTTCAACTCTTGTGGCGCCGAGGTAATAACGTCTTCGCCGCCGTTGAGGCCTTGCACCATCACGCCGCCGCTGCGCTGTGCCTGAATTTTCACTTCCCGCGACAGTGCCTTGCCGTCGAATGCCAGGAAGACGAATTTCTTGCCGTCGCGATCATGAATCGCGGGCGTCGGCACGAAGACTCCCTGCGGCTGGGTGCTCGTTTGTTTGTTTTCGTCTGCCAGAAATTTTACCGTGGCATTCATGTCCGGCCGCAAATGGGCGTCGGGATTCAGAATCTGCACCTTGACCTGCACTGTTGCCTTGGCGCGGTTGGCTTGAGGTGAGATTTCCGCGATAATTCCATCCCATTTGAGGTCAGGATATGCGTCCACGGTGACCACACCCTTTTGCCTGGGACCAAGCCTGGCGAAGTCGTCCTGCGCGATATCGAGTTCCACTTGAAGATCATTCAGGTCGGCCAGGGAAACGACCAGACCTTGCGGACCGCCCTCGGCGGTGCTCGCAAATCCCGAGGTGACGAGTTCACCTTTTTCGGCGGCACGTTCAAGGATGGTTCCCGTGACCGGTGCGCGGATGACGGTAGCATCAAGCAAGGACTTGGCGTAGTCTGCCGACCCTTGAGCCTGTTGGAGAGCGCCCCGTGCGCGGGCAATCTCCTCCTTCCGCGGACCAATCTTTGACAGCTGAAAAGTTTTCTCCAGCGAATTCACGCGCTGCTGGTCAGATTCAAACTTCGCGGTGGCGTCGTCGAAGGACTGCTTCGAGACCACGCCCTGGTTCGCGAGGTCGCGGGTGCGATCGAGGGTCAGCTTATCGTTCACCAGCGTAGCTCGGGCCTCATCGAGATTATGCTGCGCCTGCTGAATTTCCTCAGGACGCGATCCGTTTTGCAGTTCCTCAAGATAAGCCCGGGCATTCTCGGCGGCGCCTTTGGCCTGTTCGTATTGCGCACGGAATTCATCATCTTCGAGGCGCACCAGGATCTGGCCTTCTTTGACCTTGTCACCCTTTTCCACGCCGATCCACTTCACCCGGCCCGTCACTTTGGAATTCAGGTTGATCTTGTGATGAGCCACGATGTAGCCGCTGGCGGAGAGCACAACCCCGCCAACATCGCTGCTCCGAGCCGAGGCGCGAACCACTTCCACCTCAGGAGCATCGTGAGATAACAAGCGATAGGCTGTCGCCGCTACGCCCAGCAAGACCAGCAAACCGATTCCGGCGAGGATGTAGCGGCGCGCCCATGCGGGAGGTTCACCCTCGCCGCTGCTGCGCGCACTGCGATCGATCCGCAGGCTTTGCAGGTCCTCGTGTTTTGCGTCAATCGCCATCGTGCTTTAAAGCTGCGAAAAAACTCCTCGAGGCGCTCTGGTTTTGAAGGGGCACGGCTTCAAGCCGTGCCGTAGTCGTTAACACCGAATCACGGCGCGGCTGGGCGCCCCTTCAAATCCGAGACGCCGCAAAGGGCCTTACGTCTAATCCCGCAGAGCGTTAAGTATGTCTCGGCGCGCCGCGTGCCAGGCCGGCGCGAAGCCGCCCAAAACTCCCATAATGAGGGCGAACCCGACGGCGCTGGCGACCACGACCGGCGTCATTTGCAGACTGAACACAACTTCGCTGAACGTCACCTGATTTTGCGTTCCCGTCGTCATGCCGTTGAACGGCAGCATCAGCAGGATGCCCAGCGTCGCGCCTAGCAAGGACAACAACAACGACTCCAGCATGAACGAAGTCAGAATACTGGGACGTGAAAATCCAATCACTCGCAGAGTAGCAATCTCGCGTCCGCGATATGCCACCGCGGCGTACATGGTGTTGGCTGCGGCGAAGCAGGAGCCGACCGCCATGATGAAAGCCACGATCCAGCCTACGATTTTAATGGGTCCTCCGGACTTGGTTTGCGAGGCATAGTAGTCGGGTTCGAGCAGGCCGTTGAGTTCGAGGCGCTGATCGTCGTTCGCGCGATTTTTCAGGGCCAGAGCCGCAACCGGATCACTCGCACGCACCAGGACCGACGAATACACTGTACGTTCGAAATCCGTGACCAGTTGGTTGATATCGCCCCATATTTCGGAAGCGTGCGCCGTGCCGCTGGCGTCAAAGATGCCCACGATCGGCCAGTCACCCTTTCCGATGCGCACGGTATCGCCAATGTTGGCGTGCTCAAATCGCTTGTTGATCGAGCTGCTTACCACCACCTCCCGCTGTCCTGGAGTGAACCAGCGCCCCGCGGCCAGGTGAACCTGAGGGCGCATTTCGATTCCCAGCGGAGTAAGGAAGCGAGTCGTGACATTGGTCTCTCCAGTGCCGCCTTTGCGTGGCATCACAACTACGAGGATGTCCTCGCCCGAAACCAGCGGCTCGCCCTTGCTGTTCTTGGCGACTCCGGGCAGGTCTTTCAAAACCTGCATCGCATCTCGTGACACTCCGCCCGCGGCCAGCTCCGAGTCCGAGCCTTTGCGCAGCATCAGCACATTCAGGGGATCGCCGGTACTGGCAAAGGCGCGGCCCAAGCCCGCCAGCAGCGCCATGATGAAGACCGCGGTGGCCACTGTGAGCGCGATTCCCAGCGCGGTCATTACGGTGAGACTCTTGCGCAGCCGCAGATTGCGCACGTTATAGCTGAGGGGGATTGCCATTTCTATTCTCGTCCTTCAGGGTGCTTCTTCCCTTTGTGTCCCTTTGTGTCCCTTTGTGTCCTTCGTGGTTCTAGCATTTGCACTTTATCAACCACAAAGGACACCCTTCGACTTCGATCAGGGCAGGCTCCGGTACACAAAGGAACTCATCCTATGTGGCGCAAGCCGTCCACAATATTGACCTTCGCCGCGTGATATGACGGCACAAAGGAACTGGCGAAACCCACGACGGCCGCGATCAACAGTGCCGCCGCTATGGTGATCGGGGTCACCTTCATGCCAGTGAACATTCCACCCTGACTCGCCATCGCTTTCACCACCAGAAAGGCGAGGAGCGAACCGAGCAACCCTCCGACCAGCGCGAGCGAGACCGCTTCGCCGACGAACAATCCCAATATGCTGTTGCGGGTAAAACCCAGCGTCTTCAGCACCGCAACTTCCCGCGTCCGCTCGCGAATCGACATCGCCATGGTGTTCGCCGACACCAGCAGGATGGTAAAGACCACCGCCAAACAAATGCTCATGATGAAGGCCTTGATGTTGCCCAACATTCCAATGAAGCCCAACTGGAAAGCGTGTTCGCTCTCCGTCTTGGTGGGGCGGTCGGCGTTGCGGAACTGCTCGTCAACGGCTTCCGCCACGCGGGGAACGGAATCGGGCGAATCGGCCAGAACCCCGAAGAATCCTTCCCAGCCTTTGAGTTTGGGAAAGCCTTCGTCAATGTAGTCTTTGTTGAAGTAAATCGACTGAGTCGGATCCGGTGGCGTGAAGATTCCGCGGATGGTCAACTCCAGGTTGACCGGAAAAATCTTCCCGGTAATGTTCAGGCGGTCGCCGACTTTCCAGTGAAACTTGTTCGCCAGGCCCACATCCACAATGGCGCCGGCCCGATCATGTTGCCAAGCTTCGAGTTGGTCAGCGGGCAGCTTGAACTCGGGGTACACCTTCAGCAATTCCTGCGGGTCGGTGCCGAACTGGGCGAAGTAGTGTTCCGGCTTGTCGTCCATGTATTGCCCGCCAAACCATTGCTGATTCACTACCTCCTTCACGCCAGGAATGGCATGGATCTTCTGCCGGTAATAGCTGGGCAAATTGAAAACCAGCGACACCTTGTGGCGCACGATCAGGCGTTGCGCCGACTGCTCGGAAGGCTTGCTGTCATAGAAGCTCCGCCAAATGGTGATCAGGAACGTGAGCAAGAGCAGCGAGCCGCCTATGCTCAAGATGGTCAAGATGCTGCGGCGCTTGTTGCGGAACGCGTTCTTACTGACAAAACGGGTCAGAGTCATAATCCGAACTCCGGGAGAAAACCTATCTGCCTATCGGGGGCCCCGCACGAAATACCGTTAAGCATAGCCGATAGGTGCGACGCGGACAACCTTTGCATCGCCGTCTTAAGGATCGCCGTATTCGAGTCGCGGCACCAGTGGGGATCGTCACCGGCATGGGATGACAAATGTCATCAGACGGTGCCGGCGATTCTATGGTAATAACGTTGGTCACGGGTGAAAGGTTACGGGCCTGTCATTGTAAAAGTGGGGTCAGTTCACCCCTATCCAAGCGAGATTTCTGCACCTTCACTCGCACCCACGCGGGTGCCGAAGCTGCGCAGTTAAAGCGAGCGGGAGTGAATCACAGTACTAAAGTTTCTCTGATCGACCCCGAAATCTAGTTTACGAGCACTTTCGTAACTCCACTTTAGCCCTATCCCCGACTATCCTGATCAGGTTCTGTTCTTCAAAGATGTGCCCGAGGTCTTCCCCACCGAGGGGCGATTGCGGTTTGTCTTCATGAGGCTGCGAAGATAATGGCGAACAAAATCGGGCGCTTCGAAATACTCAGCGAAATCGCGCATTCAGATTCCAGTTCCGTTTATAAAGCAACTGATCCCACCAGCTCTCAAACCGTGGCGCTAAAGGTTATCAAGCTTGCGCCGCTGGGCGAACTGGCTTCCACTCTGGTGAAAAACCTTCTGGAAGAATCGGCCGCCAGCAAGGTCTTAAATAGCCAAAACATTGCTTTGCTACACGGGAGTGAAGAAGTAGACGGATTCTTTTGCGCCTCGTCGGAATATGTGCAGGGCAACAGTGTAGCCACAATGCTGGCGCGCAAAGAGGGATTTTCAATCTGGGATCTGCAGGATATTGCTCGGCAAACCTGCCAGGGCCTCGATCACGCCCACGCGAATAATCTGGCGCACTATACGCTCGAGCCGGCCAAAATTATGGTGGCGTGGGATGGCACGGTAAAAATTCTGGGGTTTGGTATTTCCACCATGAGCGCTTTCGCAGCGCAGGCTTCGGGGAAACCACCGGCAGTTTTGCACTACATGTCGCCCGAGCAACTGCAGGGAGATTCAGTCAGCGCGCCCTCGAACATATTCAGTCTGGGCGCAATTTTCTACGAGATGGTCACCGAGCGCAAAGCTTTTGACGGAGAAGATGCGGACCAGGTGCGGCAGTCGATCTCGGACACTACGCCAGTCCCGCCGGATCAGATCAATCCCAAACTCCATCCCGCGCTCAGCCAGGTCATCATGAAAGCGCTGGCCAAGGCTCCTGAAGAGCGATACCAGTCGGGGCAGGAATTGGTAAACGATCTGGAGAAGTGCAAAGAAAGTGCCACCAAGGCCGCAGCTGCGACAAAGCCCGGCCAGCCGGCGCAGAAAGCTCCTGCTCAACGGACAGCAACTCCGCCAGTCAATGCATCGCCCGTTAAACCAACTCCGACACCAGCGACGTCGTCGGCCAAACCTTCTGCCAAACCAGCCGCACCAGTAGCCAGAGTATCGCAACCCGCAGCGGTTAAAGTTGCGGCCGCGGCTGCTGGAGCCGGCAAGGCTGGCACGAAGTCTGCGAGCGGACTTAATATCCCCAATCTCGATAAGGCCGCGCCCATCGTCAATTCTTCCAAAGCTTCAGAAGCCTTTTCCGTAGAAGCGTCTGCCAACGCGTCGCCGAGCATGTCCTCGGCCACGATCATTGAGCCTGAGGTAGAAGCTCCGAAGATCACTGTCGATCCGATGATGTCGGGAACTCCTCAACCTGGTGCGGCTGCGACTCGGAGTTTCTCCGAGATCGATGAATTGCCCCCGCTCAAGACGGTGTACATTCCGCCTCCGCCGCCTCCGCCCGCGAATGCGACTGCGCAGGTTGATGCGGTGCATGCTGCGGTGTTCAAGAATAGTGTGCCGGAAAAACCAAGAGTACAGCCGCGTGAAGTCGCGAAAAAAGCAGTGGCGGAAATCAAGAAAACCCCGCCTCAACTCTTCATGGTCTCAGTGGCGGCCGCAGTTGGCATAATTTTGCTGATCGTGGCTGTCATCGCCTGGCGCATTCACTCGGAAAACGCGGACGAAGATGTCACGCCCGCGCAGTCGGCCGCTACCGCCACTGCCCAGCCTGCGCAGATGCCCTCGACTGTCGAGGCTCCAGCACGCGTGGCTCCGGAGCCGGCAACGGCACCACACGCGGTCTCAGTGCAACCAAAATACAATCCGAAGAAAAAGGCCAAAGCGCGGCCCGCAGCACCTGCCATTGTCGCCGGACAATTGAGTGTTAGTTCAACGCCTGCGGGAGCGCAGGTTCAGATCGATGGGAAGAACGATTCGTCATGGATTACACCGTTAAACCTCAACGGACTGAATCCCGGACAGCACACCCTGATTATCAGCAAACCGGGTTATCAGGCTGAAACCCGAAACATTGAGGTTGCGTCGGGCAGCAAGTCAATTATCAGCCTGCAACTGCCGCAGATGACGGCTGCCGTCTCAGTGACCAGCGATCCTGCGGGGGCAGCAATTTGGATGGATGGCAGAGACACCGGCCGCGTTACTCCCGCGCAAATTTCTGTCGACAAACCGGGCAATCACAGCTTCGTATTCAAGAAACAGGGCTACCTCGACGAAAGCGCCACGACTAATCTGCAAGTCGGGCAAACTTTCCGGTTATCGCCGACTTTGCGTGTGCTCGGCAACACCGACGACATCAGGATTGGCGGCAAGTTCAAGAAGATGTTTGGCGGCAGCAACACCGCCGGGATGGGTACGGTAAGCGTGAAGACGCAGCCCAAGGGCGCGCAGGTTGCCATCAACAACCGCATCCTGGACAAATTCTCGCCGGTCGAGCTCTATTTGGATCCTGGAACGTACGTGGTCGACATTACGCTGTCAGGATTCAAGAGCGTTCATCGCGTTGTCAACGTGGAGAAGAATGGCAAGGTCTCCATCGAAGAAAGCCTCAACCGGGAATAGCCCAGGTTTATGGAGGACGGGCGCCTCGCCGTCCGCTCGTAGGTGTGAACGCTTAGTTCACCGGCCCCAGGTACTGATCCAGCCAATTGATCGTTTCCTTGATCAGTTCATTACGCGGGAGGTTGTGGCCGGTTTCGTAGAGCAGGCGTTTTTTCTGGTCTTTCTTCGATCCCAGCAGGCGGTAGAACGGATCCTGCGTCGATTCCACAGGGAAGAAGAAATCGTAGTGTCCATTCAGCATCAAGACGGGCTGCTTCACTCTTGGCACGAAGTTGATGGTATCGACTTCAGGAAGCGATCGGTGAAAGTCGAGTCCTCCCAGAGCGAGGACACAAACCTTGATTCGCGGTTCCACGGCAGGCACGATGCCTCCCATTTCCGCCCCCCAACTGTAGCCGTAGTAGGCCAGCTTCTCGTGGTCGAGGTCGGGACGAGTTTCCGCATAGTCGATTGCCCGCGAAACGTCTTTGACCCACATGACGACGTGGTCCCGCCAGGTACTAGTGGTGTCGCTCACATCAGACTCCATGCCGTCGCCGCGTTCGTACGTGCCTTTGTACACGGGATACAGCACGGCACGGCCGCTCCTGAGAATGCCGTCCAATGCGGCGGTCGGGTAAAGAACGAAGGTTCGCAGCAAAAGCGCATTTGACCCGGGAAAGAACACAACCGTCTGGAAAGGCGGTTTGCTCTTTTTGGGAAGAAACAGGTAAGCAACCGCCTGCTCGTGTCCGTAGGCAGCCGTGTATGTGATTCTCTCGGTCTTCCAATCGTCTTCATCCTTGCCAAAAGGTTCGACGGTGGCGTTCAACGGGATTTTGTCGTAGGAATAGACGCTGCGATAAGCGCGGAACAATACATCCGAGGCAGGCTTCTCCTTGGTCAAGTCGCGCCTGGGCGTTGCCATTGGAGCGGTTGCAATCGTAAGATTGGCGTCCGGCTCGATGTACTTCATGCAACGAAAACCAACGTTCGCGGCACGCAGAAATGGCGACTGCGCATCCGGATCAACGAACATGTAATTGGGCTCGTCCCAGGCTCCGCCAAGCAGGTAGCGTTTGCCGGAATCCGCTTCATTCCAGATCCATTCTTTGACATTGCCCGCCATGTCGTAGTTGCCCCACGGGCTCATGCCTGGTTTGCTGCCCACGGGCAAAATTCCTGTGCTGCCGAAGTTGCTTGCGGGCACGATATATGCCGCGGAAGAAGGCCCGGCAGCCCGATTCCAGTGATAGATCGTAGGCAGACTCTTTCCCGCAAACTCCGCATAAGCCGCTGCTTCGTACCAACTGATGCCGGCAACAGGAAATTCATCCTGTCCTTTCGGATATTCGCCTTGTACCCATTCCTTCGGCCCCGGCCGCCCCGCCCCGTCGTGGAACAATGCCATGGCATCCTCCCATGAAAGACGTTTTCCGTCTCGCTGGAAGTCGATTTTCCAATACTCGCGTTTTTGATATCCACCCTGGTCAACGAAGGCCTTGAACTGGCGGTTGGTTACTTCGTATTGGTCGATCCAATAATCCTTTAGCGCCAGCTCAGGCATGCCTTCATAACCGGGGATGAATAGCGTTTTAGAATATTTTGCCGGCGAAACCCGCACCATGCCAGGAGGAATTTTTCCGGATTCATCGAGAGCCACGTTGGCGGCAACCGGCTGACCGATAGGAACTGAGTACCAACCAAATAAGGCAGCGGTGGTCCGCAAAACCGGAGCGAAGCCTGGCTTCTCGAACTTCCAGATGAACATCCCGCGCGGCTGGCGGACATTCTTTAAGGGAGTAGCGCCGACTGCTTCCCACGAAGCATCGGGTTTGCCGTAGTTCTGGCGGTAGACGTTTGCGCCAAGCGGCGTTGTTTCGAGCGAAATCTGGTAGGTAATTGACGGCCACAGCTTCTTTAGCGCTGGATCGGCTGCGATTGATTTCTCTGCTTTCACAGCCAGCGCGTACGCGTCGCCAAATTTTCCCTGATCTGAAAGTTGTTGGATCTCCGGTAAAGCCACTTCGCGCGCCCATCTGGCATCACGCGAGCGCTTTATCAGCCACGCACCTCCTGCGACAAGAAGGATGACCGCCAGCAGGAGCGGAACCAGTACCCGCGGTTGTCGCGCCTCTCTGACAATCCGTGCCGGGCTGAGCATGGCGCCGGAATCTGGGAAAAGCAACTCACGACAGTGCTTGAGTTCGTGGGAGAGTTCGGCGCCCGAGGCGTAGCGCGCAGCGGGGTCTTTTTTCAGGCAGCGGGTAACGATGCGGCGTACTTCCGGCGGGACATCTCGCTTGACTTCGCTGAAGGGCTTCGGGTCGTCGCGGATGAGCGCGGAAAGCAGCGCGGCGCTGGATTGGCCCTCAAAAGCTCTTCGCGCGGTCAACATTTCGTAGAACACCGAACCGAAGGAGAAGACATCGCTGCGCGCGTCGATGGCCTTTCCTTCCGCCTGTTCAGGCGACATGTAGGCCATCGTTCCCACGATCATCCCTGGGGTCGTTGCCATCGTCACATCTTCGCCGCTTGTCGCAGATGCGGAGTCGGCAAGTCTGGCGAGCCCGAAGTCCAGCACTTTTACCAGCCCGCTTTCGTCTACCATGATGTTCGCCGGCTTAAGGTCGCGGTGGACGATGCCCGTGGCGTGGGCGCGTCCGAGAGCATCGGCAATTTGTACGGCGTACCTGAGGGCTTGATCGGTTGCCATGCCGCCTGGAGGAATCAATTTGTCCAGCGTCTGTCCGGCGACATACTCCATGACCATGAAGTCAATGCCATCCTGCGAACCGATGTCATGAACCACGCAGATGTTGGGATGTTGCAGTCCTGAGATGGATTTAGCCTCTTGCGCGAAGCGGGCATGCAATTCTGGGTTGGCAGACAAATGAGCGGGCAGGATCTTAATTGCGACGGTGCGCTGCAGCCGAGTGTCGAGGGCGCGATACACTTCGCCCATGCCGCCTGCCCCAAGGAGCGATTGGATTTCGTACGGCCCGAATCTTGTGCCAGGGATCAGCGCCATAGACCATGGCGATTATACCTTCGGAGTCCGATTGTTCATGACTGCGGGGCTGCTCCGGCGGAATTCTGCTTTCACTCCATTCTTCGGCCATGCTCCGCGACCGCGACGGGATCTCCAAAGTGTTAGACTCTGGGGTTTTCCTAGTGCTTGTGCTCGTACTTTAAGGAGAAGTCATCATGAACATTCAGCGGGTGGGAGTGGTTGGCGCGGGGACGATGGGTAATGGCATTGCGCATGTCTTCGCGCGCGCTGGGTACAGCGTCGTGTTGTGCGATGTGGAACAGCGATTCGTCGACCGTGGCATGGCGGCGATTGGCAAGAATCTTGAGCGCGAAGTTGCAAAGAACAAAATCTCTGCCGAAGAAAAAGCGGCGGCGATCAAGCGTATTGAACCCACCATCGACCGCGCAAAGCTGGCTGACTGCGATTTCGTGGTGGAAGCCGCTACCGAGAAGTTTGATATCAAGTCAGAATTGTTTCGTGATCTTGACCGGATTTGCCAGCCTGAAATTATTGTCGCCTCGAACACTTCGTCCATCTCCATCACCAAGCTGGCGGCCTTGACCAAGCGGCCCGACAAAGTTATCGGAATGCATTTCTTCAATCCGGTACCGGTCATGAAGCTAGTGGAAGTCATTCGCGGGCTGGCTACATCGGATGAAACTTTTCAGGCGGTGCGTGACCTTGCATTGAAGCTGGAAAAGACGCCGGTCGAGGTGAACGATGCCCCGGGATTTGTCTCCAATCGTGTGCTGATGCCGCTGCTGAACGAAGCCATGTACGCGGTGATGGAAGGCGTTGCGACGGTAGAAGCTGTCGACGAAGTATTCAAGCTCGGGATGGCGCACCCTATGGGCCCGCTGACGCTGGCGGATTTCATCGGCCTCGACGTCTGCCTCGACATCATGCGCGTCGTGCAGGATGGCCTGGGCGATCCCAAGTACCGGCCATGCCCGCTGCTGATCAAGATGGTGGACGCGGGCTGGCTGGGGAGGAAAAGCGGGCGTGGCTTTTACAAGTATTAGAAGCGGAGCACTTAGCACTCGGCCCCGAATTCCTTTCGATGCGTAGGCATTTTCCAAAGCAATTGTCGGGTGGGCAAGACCTTTGCAGTGTGAAAAGGCCCTTCACATAAAATAATAAGGGCGACCTGCTTCGGTCGCCCTTTAGTCTTTTCACCTTGGAAGTTGCTAGTAGCGGAACAGAAGTCCGGTGGAGATTCGCATGTTGTTGTTGTCGCTGTTTCCATTGGAATGCAGCGAGAGCCAATCAAATTGGACCGCACGTACAGCGATGCGTGGGGACGCTTTCACATCCACTCCGCCTCCGAACATCATCGCGAATCCGTTGTCCGACGCAGACAGGCCACTAAACGAAGCTGAGCTGCGGACGCCGCCCGCCAGGAAGTGCGCGAATGGGGTAAAAGTGTCGTTGTGACGCCATGAGACCACCGGCCCGAACGTATAGGTGTAGTTATTGGAACTCACCCCGTTTTGCGACGCATACGCGCCACTGAAATCTGCAGCCACGCCAAACCAACGGTTAAGGTTTCCGGTCAAAGCTGTATCCCAGCCATTGGCGTTCAGGCCACCGTCGAATCTGGTGTACTGATAGCCTCCGAAGATTTCTGCCTTTGGCGCATTGCCAGACTCCTGAGCGAAGGCTGCCAAGGAAAATATGCCCAAGAACAGAGCGAACCCGACAAGTTTACGCATGATGGTGCTCCTCCAAATTGAATTTCGCACTCCTCTTCGGTCGTCGTACCCGGCGGCCGCAGGGGACCAAGCGAGCTGAGGCGTCAGCCTGGGCGAAGTCAAAGTGCTTTAGACAGTGAAATTCATTATGGGAATGCGGGCAAGTAACTGAAGACAATGGAACTTTGGTAATTATCTTGCGACCGGTTCCACTTCGGCAAGGGAATATCCGCGCTGATACGGCGCGAGCTGCTGCTGCGGCTCCGGTGGGCGGCGGTGAAGGAGCGGGGCGTTAGCCATGCTGTCTCCCGGGCGGTGCCGACGCAGGATAGGCCGGTCCGCCCCGAGGAGTTTGGCCTTCACTTCCTGGAATTCGTTGGTGTCCATCACATAGTCATTCCGATTTGGGAGCAGGGTGGAGATCTCTGTCTGCGCTTTTTGAATGCGTTCTTCGGTAGGGGGGTAAGTGGCAAATGCTCGAGCAATCTGTTGATGCAACGGCACCGAGGCGCCTTTCCGCGGGGCGGTAGACATGCGATTGCGCATCTGCAGTTCTGTGGCGTGCAATTTTTCTAAGGCATCGACAAACGCCTGCGGATCGTAACCGGCGGCGTATTGGTATTCGATTCCAAGCAGATCGGCTTCCGATTCTGCATCCCGACTGAATTTCTTTAGGGCTAGCGGACCTATCTGCCGGGTTCCGAGGCTGGCTGGCCCAAGATAAGCGAGCGGAAGAGAGATCATATTCCAGGCGTACTTCCGGGTGGCATAACGAGTCGCGTGCCGCGCTGCGACGTGGGCAATCTCGCGCGCCATCAGCCCGGCGAGTTCGGCTTCGCTATCGACCTCCATGATCAATCCCTTGTCGACATAGAGAAAGCCGCCCGGCAGGGCAAAAGTCCGGAGATCCAGACAATCAATCACCTTTATGGTGAAGGGAACCTGAGCGTCAGAGTTGCGCGCGATTTTTTGGGCAAGACGATTTATGTAGTCATTGATGTCGGGATCGAGGACGAATCTGGTGTGGAGATCGATCGAGTCCGCCATCGACCTTCCAAGGGCACGCTCTTTCTCCAGCGAGTAGAGATTTACTCCCTTTCCAACGCTTCGCTGCCCAATGCGGTCAATGTCATATTTACCAGCATTCTCTATTTTCTCTTGGTCGCCGGAGAGGGTCTGAGACGTCGAGGAGGTAGAGTTTGAGGTCCGTTCCGTAGTCTTTGATATAGCGGGGGACGCATCGTCCGAAGCCCCAGCGCATGCCGCGTAAAAAAGGGAGACAGTGGCGTAGATAGCAAGCCGCACGTAGCAGCGAATAGCGGGAGCCTTGCGCTGGGCTATGAAAGGTTTTTCACTTATGGGTAAAGTGGTTGACTTGAATGGCAGCGCTGCTTGTCGAAAATCTACTTGGCAAAGCTCGTTGCCAGAACCGGCTACGGCTTCAGCTTCTTGGAAAGACGGGCAATCGTTGCTGGGAAGAGCCACTTGTGCACCTCAACGCGAGGCTCCATGCTGCCGGGAGATCCCGACGCGTTGCAGTTCTGGCAAGTGATTGAGCACGGAGCGGTCCAAAGTGCCGCTTCGCGTAGTCCACGCTAAGCCTCGCTTGATAGGCTGTCGAAGTCACGATTACGAGTAACCTCAGGATGGGCGTCCCTAGCCACGTCTAGATCTTTCCCCCTGGAAACTCCCCACCTCCAAGCGCAGCGGGTGGCTCAAGGGGACTAAGATTGTAGACGGGGACTGGCTAAGTGGATTCCGAGCCGCAATGGCGGTTATTGTCCGATGCGATCCGTTGCGTCACGGAACTTCTCCTGCGACTCTAACGAACTGAGCCACGACTGAAGGGCCAATTCACAGCTTTTTTCAACGTGCAAGAAGCGTAAGCCCATGGCAAACGAGTCGTACCAGACAACATCTGCTTTCGCATGAAAAGGCTGTGGCTCGATGCTGGGAATGTCAAAATCCACTGGAACTACTCCTTTGACCTGCACGGGATCAACTAGCTTGACCGCCATTCCGCCTTCGCTCACATTCTTCATCCTGGTGTTGAAGGTTTGACCAAGGTGATTCTGAAAACGCACCGGCAAATCTATGTCGTAGCGGAAGTACCGGCGATGTTCGCGCTCCATCTTGGGAACGGCGATATCGAGGATGCCACGCAATCGACCCTCTTCAACTGGTTTGGAAAGTACGAAGTTAGCGCCTAAGTCTAGAGCCTTTTCCGCGCTGGTCGAACCGTTTAAAACTGCGACAATGAGAGTTTGTTGATTGGAGCGGCTGCTCCGCACCTTAACGATTGCTTCAGCGCCCCCGGCAACATCATCACAGTCGATGATCAGTCCATCCCAGTGGCGGCGAGAGGCGAGTTCGAGCGCGCTTGCAGAATCCTGCCGGAGATCGAGCGAGGCTCCGCGCGCGCTAAAATTTGCCTTGATTTGGCCCAAGAGGGTGGGATCGCAGGTCACGACCAAGCAGTCTAAGGCCATTCCTGATCTTAGCGATTGCCGCCTTAGAACCAAAGTGACAGACGTGCATGGACTTGTAGATTGTCTGGCGTAATCAAGTCAGGCGCGTGGACCGATCCCGCAATTTTCGCCTATCATGGTTTACCAATATCGGAGGCATTATGCGTTTGCTCAAACGAACTCTCGTCGTACTGGTGTGTTGCGGATGGTTTGCCAGTTCCCTTCCCGCTCAGGAAAAGTTCACCACCCCGCTGATTCCTCGCGAGGTGCTGTTCGGGAATCCGGAGCGCTCCGATCCTCAGATTTCTCCGGATGGCACGCAGATCGGGTATCTCGCCCCCGTCGATGGCGTGCTGAACGTGTGGATTCGCACAGTGGGGAAAACCGACGACCGAGCCGTGACCGCTGACAAAAATCGGGGCATTCGCAATTTTCTTTGGCAATACGACAACAAGCACATTCTCTATACGCAGGATGTTGGCGGCGACGAGAACTGGCGGCTGTATCAGACCGACATTGCTTCCAAACAGACTAAGGACTTAACTCCATTCGAGAAGGTCCGCGTCGACATCGTCGCCTATCGATGGAATTTTCCCGACACGATCCTGGTGCAGTTGAACCAGCGTGACCCAAAACTTTTCGACGTACATCGAATTGATCTGAAAACCGGGAAAGTTGAGCTCGACACCGAGAACCCCGGGGACGTTCAAAGTTGGCAGGCTGACAATGCGCTGCGCATCCGCGCAGCACAAGCGCAGACCGACGACGGCGGATCGATTGTTCGAGTGCGCGATGACGCCAAGTCACCCTGGCGTGAACTGATCAAGTGGGGCCCCGATGAGACCTTCGGCGGAGTCAATGGGTTCTCGCCGGACGACAAAGCTCTCTGGGTAACGACCAGTCTAGACGTTAACGCTGCCCGCTTGCTGGAGATCGACATCGCCAGCGGCAAACGCAGAGTGATTACGGAAGATCCGCAGTTCGACGTCAGCAACACCATCAACAATCCCAAGACCAATGCACTGGAAGCCGTCAGCTACGCTAAGCAGCGTACGGAATATGTGTTCGTCGATGCCAAGGTGCGAGCCGATTTCGAAGCTCTGCAAAAAGTTCGTAAAGGCGATATCGCGTCGGTTTCACAGAGCCTTGATGACAAACAATGGATTGTCGGCTTCGTGAGCGACGACGCGCCCGAGTATTGGTATCTGTACGACCGGTCGAAGCAACAGCCAACGCTGTTGTTCAGCAACCGTCCCCAATTGGAGAAGTACACACTTTCGGCGATGAAACCCATCGAGTTCACCGCCCGCGACGGCATGAAGCTCTACGGTTATCTGACTACGCCGGCGGGTATGGAACCGAAGAACCTGCCCATGGTTGAGTTTGTGCACGGCGGTCCATGGGGTCGTGATGAGTGGGGATTCAACCGTTATGCGCAGTGGCTCTCGAACCGCGGATACGCGGTGTTGCAGATTAATTTCCGCGGATCGGCAGGTTACGGTAAGCAGTATATGAATGCTGGTGATCGCCAGTGGGCCGGGACCATGCATACCGATTTACTGGATGGCAAAGACTGGGTTACTAAACAGGGCATCGTCGATCCGGCAAAGGTCTGCATCATGGGCGGAAGCTACGGAGGCTATGCGACTCTTGCCGGTGTAACGTTTTCGCCAGACGCGTTCGCCTGCGGAGTTGACATCGTTGGCCCATCGAATCTGAACACGCTGCTCAAAACCATCCCACCTTACTGGTCCACGATATTGGCGACGTTCCACAAACGCATGGGCGACTCGGAAGTGGTGCTCAAGGAAGAATCGCCACTATTTAAGGCGGACCAGATCAAGGTACCTCTCTTGATTGGTCAAGGCGCCAACGATCCGCGCGTAAATAAAGCGGAGAGTGATCAGATTGTGGCAGCTATGCGGAAGAACGATAAGCCGGTCCAGTATTACGTCTTCCCCGATGAAGGACATGGCTTTGCGCGCCCGACCAACAACATGGCCTTCAACGCCGCCTCGGAAGAATTTCTGGCGAAATACCTGGGAGGAAGATTCGAACCCGCCACGGCGGATGAGAGCAAGTTGCTGGCCAGCATTAAACAGTAGCTCCTGCGGCCAATGCTCATTGTGGCCGCGAGCCCCTGTGAAATCAGCCAACCAGTTCTCTAGATTTTTTGTTCTGGAAACTCCAACTCCAGGCCAAGCGGATCGGTGAAGCGGTTGGTCAGGTTGGCGAGGCCGATCAGCAAGTGCAAGTCGACGATCTCAGCGTCGGAGAAGTGCTTCTTCAGTTTCTCGAAGTCAGCGTCCGTGATGTCTCGTGGGGTCCGCGTCAGCTTTTCCGTGTAAGCCAAGGCCGTCTGTTCTTTCTCGGTGAAGCGGGCGTAGTTTCCGTCTTTCAGGGCCTTCCAGTCTTCTGGGGTCAATCCGACTCGCTTTGACGACGCCACGTGGTGCTGCTGGCAGTAATGGCAGCCGTTGATGAACGACACACGGAGATAAACTATCTCGTACAGTTTGCGATCGAGGGATTTGCCCACACTGGCGTAGAACGGCAGAAAATTCTTCAGCATTTCCGGACGATGCGCTAACGCCTTCTGCGCGTTTCCCGGCTTGCCGCGCAGGGCTTTTTCGTAGATCTCCTTTACTTCGGGCGTGGCGCTTTCAATTTCGACTAATGCAATGCGTGCCATGGGACCTCGCAGGGATAAAAATCGAACTCCATATCATAAAACAGTAACCGCGATGGGCAGTCGGTGTGTCGCTTAAGCGGTCCCTCATTTCGAGGAACGAATGCGACGAGGAAACTGCAGTCGTTACGCTTCCAAAATAATTCCCCATCCGTGTCGATCTGGTGACCCCTTGCTCGACTAATAAATAGAGGGCGCAATACAGAACCGAGGAGATACAGCCATGCAGACATCCGTCGAAAGTACCAAAACAATTGCAGGAGCCGCCCTGATCGGGCCGGGGATTCTTTTCTGCTATGACAATCTGCAATCAGGTCGCGACTCGGTTGAGCCACGTCTTCAGCTTTGCGGCGAGCACTGTAGGGACAAAAACGAAAACGCCCCAACTCCGGTTAGAGTCACGGGACGCTCGCTAAACGGTCGGTTGGGTCGCCATAGTCGCTCCAACCGATGTGAGCGATATTGACCAGCCGAGATTCAGTTCCTTCCCGCATACTTGAGGTCGGCGGCATCTTCCCGCAATTAGGACGGCCTCTTTGGCGAAACACATCACGACTGCGAAGAACGAACCTCACTTTAGCCCGCATGCCTTTCTTTCAACTATAGGGAAGGGCAGGGAGATGGTGTCTCTTTCAAAGAAGAATGCGATCTTCACTCAAGGCGATTCTACGGACGGACTGTTCTTTATCCAAACCGGGAAGGTGCGGCTCAGCGTGGTTTCGGAAAGCGGCAAAGAAGCAACTCTTGGCATTTTGGGCGAAGGCGATTTCTTTGGCGAAGGTGGTCTTGCGGGCCAGCTTCTACGCATGTCGTCTGCGACTGCCGTGACAGACTGCGTCCTTCTCCACGTGGAGAAGAAGGCGATGGTGCTGGCAATGAGTCTCGAACCAAAATTGTCGGCCATGTTTGTCAAGTATTTGTTGAAGCGAAACATCCGCTATCAGGAAGACTTGGTCGATCAGCTTTTCAATTCCAGCGAAAAGCGGCTAGCGCGGGTTCTTTTGTTGATGGCGCATTTTGGCAAAGAACAAGTGTCCGAAATGGTCGTGCCGAGGCTGAGTCAGGAGACTCTGGCAGAGATGGTGGGGACCACCCGATCGCGGGTCAGTTTCTTTATGAATCGATTCCGTAAGCTCCGCTTTATCAACTACGACGTTGGAGACAATTTGCACGTCCATAGCTCTCTCATCAGCGTGGTTCTTAATGATGACAACGGAACATCTGTGGTTCCGGAGGCCGAGAATCCAACTGTCCGTGTTAACAAGCGCCTCGAGGCGCCTGCAACGCCCGGCGGCCCTCCCGACAACGAGCGTGCTAAGAAGCCACCCCTGCGCGTGGAACGACGCCGGAAGTAACCAGCGCGTGGTGAAGTCATTGCGCACGGATTACAAGGATTTGTTCCGGATCACAATGATCTGTGACTTACATCACCGTCGATGCCGCGACCCTCTCGCACAATGAATTATCTCTAATCTGCCAGGGCTGGTGCCAGTGCCATCACCAGAACTTGTCACGGCAGGGATGCCCAGGAATTCTGAGGAGGTTTGTCATGGCGGCGAATCCGATTCTCACACTTGAATCGAAACCAATTCTCGAGCGGAAAACGACGATAGAGGAAAAGATCGCCGAACTGCGCCTCAAGCGAACGCTGATCCAACAGGGAGGCGGCAAGAAACGAATCGACAAGCATCACGCGGACGGTAAGCTCACAGCTCGCGAGCGGGTGGAAAATCTCGTCGACCGAGGAAGCTTCCAGGAAGTCGGCGCTTTTCGCAAAACATCGTTCCACTTACTTCGACATGGCGGGCAAGGACCTGCCGGCGGATGGAGTGATCACGGGCTGCGCGACAGTCGATGGCCGCCTGGTTCATCTTGCCAGCCAGGATTTCACTGTCGCCGGCGGCGCTGCCGGCGAAGTTCACTGCGCCAAGATTACAGAAATGATGCAGGGTTCGTTGAAGACCGGGAGTCCCTTCGTGTTCATCAATGATTCGGGAGGTGCGCGGGTCCAGGAAGGAATCGACAGCCTTGCCGGTTACGCGAGCGTGTTTTACAACAACACATTATTATCCGGAACGGTTCCGCAGATTTCCAGTTATCTGCGGCCCTTGCGCAGGCGGCGCCGCTTACAGTCCGGCGCTAACCGATTTCATTATTCAGACCAACCGCGGCCGGATGTTCATCACCGGACCATCGGTCATCAAGCAGGTGACCGGAGAGGTAGTCACGGCCGAAGAATTAGGCGGCCCGGCGGCGCAGATGAATCGATCGGGTGTGGTTCACTTGATCGCTGAAGATGACCCTGGCGCACTCTCTCTGTGCCGTCGTCTGCTGAGCTTCTTGCCTTCGAATAACCTGGAAGAAACTCCGCGGCTGCCCTACAACCTTGCACCGGAGACCGATCCCGCGCTAAACCACGCGATCCCGGCAGATCCGAAAATCGCCTACGACGTGCGTGCGGTGATCACGCGAGTGCTGGATTCGCACGACTTCTTCGAAGTACAGCCGGGGTTCGCTGCCAATGTAGTGATTGGTTTCGGCCGCATACAGGGACGGGCTGTGGGTATCGTCGCAAATCAACCCAAGGTGCTGGCCGGGGTCCTGGATATTGACGCGTCAGATAAAGTCGCCCGCTTCGTGCGCTTCTGCAACGCTTTCAATATCCCGCTGGTGACTTTTGTGGATACCCCTGGTTTCTTGCCGGGCATCGAGCAAGAGTACGGCGGCATTATTCGACACGGGGCGAAAATCCTTTTCGCCTACTCGGCCGCGACCGTTCCAAAAATAACTGTCGTATTACGGAAAGCGTATGGCGGCGCTTACATCGCGATGTGCAGCAAAGCGCTGGGCGCGGATCGCGTGGTGGCATGGCCTACGGCTGAAATCGCAGTCATGGGGGCTGAAGGCGCAGCGGAAATCGTCTTCCGGCATGAGATTGATGCCGCGGAAAACAAGGTCGGGCGTCGCAAGGAACTGATCGATCGCTATCGCAATACTTTTGCTAATCCGTATGTGGCCGCTGGCCGGCGACTAGTGGATGACGTGATCGAGCCCGCCGAGACCACGAAGTACCTGGCGCAGGCTCTCGCAGCATCCAGTTCGAAGCGAGAACTTCGTCCACCGAAGAAGCATGGCTTGATTCCGCTTTAGGAACATGCTGATGGCATACAACTACTCAATTATTGTCGTGTTGATTGCCGCAGGATTGCTGGCGGTTTCTATCGGCTTGCTACGCATACTGAAGCGGACGCTGACGGACCTTCATCTCGAGTTCCAGCAGCAAATCGATGCGTTGTCGGCGAAGGTTGGGACTCTCGAAGCGCAACCGCCATCGCGCAGACTGCCGCTTCCGTATTGACGCTATCCGGGAAGGTTGCGTCACAGGCGGCGGACGCAGCGGAGCCGATCTGCGGCGCAAGTGCCCGAGGAGATTACGGCAGAAACCTTGGTGAAGATCGCTGACACCGTCACCGCTTTGCTCGGCAAGAAGGTTCGCATTCGCTCGGTGAGGATAGTGCAGCAACAAAACGCAATCGTCAACCCGTGGGCACAACAGGGGCGCATTGTGATCCAGGCTTCGCACAACCTCGCTCAGCGAGGGCGCGAATCATGACTCAACAATATCGGATTCGCAGATGAATGACGTGAGATCTCGAGAGGGGCCGCCCTTGAAGATACAGATCGTGATTGGCGGAAAGACCTATGAAGTCGAGGCCGATGTCGAAGGCGGAGAAGATCCGCTAGCGGGCGCCTCACCGGTTCAGTCCGTGCTTCTGCCCACGGTTCCTCGACGAGGCTACTTCTACCGGAGGGGATGCTGATGAGTCGAAAGTGAGCCGCAGTCCGGTGGCTGGAATCGTGGCACGAGTATGCGTGCAGCCCGGACAACAACTACAGTTGGACGATTTGATCGTGGTTCTGGAAGCCATGAAGATGGAAACCAGCGTTATCGCCCCGATTGCGGGACAGGTGAAATCTGTAAAAGTAGCGCCGGGCGAGGCAGTCAAACTCCACCAGATTCTGGTTGAGTTCGAATAGCAGCCGACCGGCTCGAAAGGAGTCGCTTTATGGTACTCAAACCGTTTGTGATTAATCGCTATGGACGCATGGTGTTTCCCTGCAACTTTTTTCCGGAATTGGATTTCTCCGTCTTCGCAACCCTCAACCAGTTCAATGCCGTTATCCGGCGGGACTTTGGAGAAAAAGCTCCCGGTGAAGCGGAAATCGTCGCCCGCATTCAAGCCGGCGAGTATAAGAACCGCTACGAAATCTGCCGGGATCTGGCTCTGAATCTCTTCTGGGCTCAGCGCTATGTACTGACCATGTACGAAAAACGGCCGACGCGCTGGGGAGATTTACCTCGGCACCGAAACGATATTTTCCTCCCGGTATACAAGCCGCGCAACGCGACTGGGCTAGCGGCCACCATCGAAGCGGGCTATCTCAGCGTGCCAGCGATGTGGGACGAAGAGACAGAAGACAAAAGCTTCCGACTCCTGATGGACGTGTTTCGCAACAAGCAGGGCGCGGGAGGAGAATTTCGCGGCATAAAACCTACGGTGGATGAAATCCTTTCCGATCCCAAGAATCTCACCTACCGCTTGGCAACTTACGACCGTGATTATCACGGTTATGATTACGACGATGTCATTGACTGCGTCCATACGGTCCCGGAACTCGAAGCCCTCATGCGGCAGTCTATGATTCTGCACAACCAATACCGGTGGGACCCGGCGACAAGCAGCAGCACCGAAGTGGGCAAGCTGCGCGACGATGATTATGTGGTTGCATACCATCCGCGTAACAGCGATGTGCTGCAGTTTCTTCGGCGAGTGAAACGGAACGGCCACTCAGCAAACGGGAATGGTCACCTGGCACATCGGCCGCGGCCTTCGCGACCCGAGACATTGGCATTGAGTGAGCCTGAAAAACCCTATCCGCCCGTCGTGGTGCGCGAGCGCTTCAAGGTTTTGCCCCGGGTAGAAGCTATTGCGGTCTATGAAGGCGAGGTGCCTTGCACTAATAAAGACCTGATCAGCAACCACGCTTACTGCTGGTCGCGCATGAGCGCAGCGGATATTTCCGATAAGACGGGCATCGAGCAGCGCTGCTACAGCGAATTGAGTCTGGAAGACATGGCTCTGCTGGCGGTGCGCGCGGCGCTGACGAAATCAGGCCGCAAACCCTGCGAAATCGGCGCCGTGTTGTTCTGCAGTTGCACCAGCACCACTCTCATCCCATCCATCGCAACGTGGTTGTCGGGAGAGTTGGGTCTGCAACAGACTCATTCATCCTGCGACATTATCGCGGCCTGTGCGGGCATGTCTTACGGCATCGGCGAAGCGGTGCGCCTGTTACAGGAGATCGAGCGGCCAGTCATCGTTGTGTGCGCGGAAAAGTTCTCAGACAAAATTGGAACAGTGCGAACCTCACGGATGATCTTCGGAGATGGGGCGGCGGCCATGGTGATAGGCCCAGCGCCGGCAGGGGCAGCATCCGACATCGAAGTGTTCCAGACCTATGCCAGCGGTCCGTGGGCCGAGGTGAACTCCATCATTTGGCCGAATCCGGAGTTCGACAACAACATCACCGTCTACGGGCCCGAAGTGAAGATATTGGCAAAGCGCTACCTGGTGCAGATGATCGGTGAACTCAAGGCGCTGCCGCATCCGGACGGTGGGGAAGGCACGCTGATGGATGCGATCGATCTGGTCGTCCCGCACCAAGCCAATAAAAACATGGTGATGGATCTGGCCAAAGCTGCGGGCGTGGCCGCTGACCGGCTCTACTTCAACATTGAGCGAGTGGGGAACACTTCCTCCGCGAGCATCCTCCTGGCCATTCACGACGCGGTGCGGGAGGGACGAATCGACCGGCCACTGCGCGTGTTCGCGCCCGGATTTGGCGCCGGGGCGGTGGGCGGGTACGTGGTGATGCGAGTGGATCCAGCAATCGTGCATTGCAACTCTCAGGAAAGGAATACATCTATGGAAAACAATGGAAGTAATGGAAGTAACGGAGCGCACTCGCTGAAGGGGAAGGTCGCGCTGGTTACCGGCGCGGGACGAGGCATTGGACGCGCGATCGCTCTCGAACTGGCGCGGCGCGGCGCGAACGTGGCGCTCAACTATCGAGCCGACACCGCGCATGCCGAGATCACGGCCGACGAAATTCGGCAACTGGGCGTGGAGTGCACGATCGTTCAGGGTGATGTTTCGAAGAAAGGGGAAGCGCACCGCATCGTCAAAGATGTGCTTGATAAATGGCAGCGGCTCGACATTCTGGTCAACAACGCCGGCATTACGCGCGACCGATCCATGCGCAAGATGACGGACGACGATTGGGGAGAAGTGATCAACGTCAACCTGAACGGCACCTTCTACTGCACCAGCGCCGCCTTGCCGGCCATGATCAACCAAAGATTTGGGAGGGTCATCAATATCAGCTCGGTGGTTGGGCAAATGGGCGCTTTCGGACAGGCCAATTATTCGGCCAGCAAAGGCGGCATCATCGCCTTCACCAAAACCCTCGCGCTGGAAATGGCAAAGTTCAACATCACCGCCAACGCGATTGCGCCCGGATTCACCTCGACGGAGATGGTCGATGCCATTCCCGAAGAGATCGCGGCGCAGATCAAGTTGAAAATTCCCTTGGGACGTTTCGCCTCACCGGAGGAAATCGCGAAGGCAGCGGGCTTCCTGGCGGCGGACGCGGACTATATCACGGGACAAGAGTTGAACGTCAACGGTGGGTACCACATGTAGTGCGGTATAGCCGACGTGACTGGCGTGACCTCAGTCACTGTTTTTTGAGGATAGTTTGTGATCTAATGATGCAGTGCAGCAATAGTTCGCTGCACTGCAGCTAACGGCAATCAGGTGATCACAAATGGCCTTTACTCTTGATGGCAAGACAGCTCTGGTAACAGGGGCCGGTCGCGGTATAGGCCGGGCGATTGCGGAAAAACTGGCGGAATCCGGCGCCGCGGTAATGGTGAACGATCTGGACGAGACCGCGCTGCGGGAGACCAAATATCTGCTGGGCTCGATCGGACGGCGGGTTGAGGTCTTCGCCGGCGATCTCACCCAACCTGACTTTCCGGACAAACTGGTTCAGGGCACTTTGGACGCTTTCGGGTCCATCGACATTATCGTGAACAATGCCGGCTACAGTTGGGATAATGTCATTCAAAAAACTACCGATGAGCAATTCCAGGCCATGCTCGAAATCCACCTGGTCGTGCCTTTCCGTGTGCTGCGAGCGGCCTCGTCGCTACCTCCGGGAAACGGCCAAACGTGAAATCGCAGCCGGCAAGCAGGTAATGCGGAAGGTCGTGAACATCACCTCGATTGCGGCCACCGACGGCAACCCCGGACAGGCTGGCTACTCATCCGGAAAAGCGGGAGTACTCGGGCTCACGCGAACCCTGGCCAAGGAATGGGGCCGCTACAACGTCAACGTTAACGCCGTCGGTTTCGGGCTGATCGAAACTCGCCTCACGCAGCCGCTCACGGGCGAGAACTCAAACATCGAAATGCGCGGGCATGCGATCCGGGTCGGCGTGCAGGCTGAGATGCTGGAATCGGTGAAAACCGCTTGCCCACTGGGCCGGCTGGGCACGCCTGCCGAGGCGGCGGGCGCTGTCCTTTTCTTCTGCTCGCCGCTCTCCGATTACGTAACCGGCGAGGTCCTCATCTGCGGCGGAGGCTTCCATTTCTAACGCCGCGGCAACGCAGCTACGCGGCCTCAGCGAAGGTTGCTGGAGCCTTGTCTTCCTGTTTGTCCGCATTCTGCAGAAGCAACTTGACGTCGACATAGTGATCGAGGCTGTGCTCGTATCCTGAGTCATATGAAGTGATGCGCGGCCGGGCTACGATCTGGTTCGAAAAAGATGAATTCGATCCGATTCCGTGGGCCATGGTAGATTCCCTTCCTGTTTCGAGTACACTGCCCACCACCGGTAAAGGAAACCCAGCAGCAAGTAAGGTGAACCGTGGGTGAGCAGCGGCTGTTTATAGTCTATTCCTTATGGTCGGAGAGTTTGTGACAGCCGTCATCCTCGTCGGTGTTTCCTCGTCACGTGGCGAGATGAAATCCAATCCCTCGGCGGGTGATCTTCACAGAGCAGTCGAATGCGCCCGCACCGAAATGTTTTTGATAGTGTGAATCTCCATTTTGAGTTTCCGCAGAAGCCCGCGGATGGATAAGGTAGTGGTATTGGGTCGAGGCTACTTTCCTAAGCAGCTTCGATCAGTTCCAGCCGAAGGGGTGAATATATGGCCAAAGGAGATTGCTTGCGTTCACGAGAAAGTCCGGCGGCTTTGCCGGGACATCAACAACCGCGCGGATGACCGGGAGAACGTTACAGACCCTTGTAGTCCGGCTGCAAGACGCATTGAGAGAGGAACAGTACGAAGCCCGGGCGGTGAACATTGCCGCGCCGCTGGATGAGGATGATCCTTTCGATAAGATCATGGTTGCATAGTCGTGCGCGGTTGCGGAAGATCGGACGGCACGCGAATCGTTCGTGCCAGCACAGCATTCTGACGCGCCTGTGAACTCGAGTCGTAATCCCGAGCAAGGCGCGGGTCCAGTTTCACTTCAGTCACCGGCGAGAGCAGATGCCTCGCTTTTGCGAGGAATGCGCTCGGGGGCGAGGTTGCCATACTGATCGGTGCCACGTCAACGGCTTCCTGCGTGATTTTCCCTTGCGCTTACGCTCCGTTCTTCTTGTCCCCATTCCGAAACCATGGACTCCAACTCTTCTATACGCTGTTTCAATTCGCCGACCTCACCAGTTTCGTCGTTCTTTGATCGAGCTGTGCGGCCTGCGAGATCTCCGCCGGTTGAGACCCCAGGTGCTGGCCGGCCAGCCGGACGCGGCGCCGTCGGCGCTTGGACAAATTCGAAAGGATTCATCGGCGGCGCCATCGCCCGGTAGGCGCTTTGGTACATATCGAGCACGGCCTTCGTGTACTTCAAAGTATTTTCCTGCGTGGCTTTGCCGCAGGCGACCACCATCTGGCGCAATATATCCAGGGGAAAAGCCGAATCAGGCTCTTTGGCGTGTTCCACGATGATCTGCGTCAGCACCAGGCGGGTTAAGTCTTCGCCCGTAGCCGCGTCCACTACCTGCACGTCGTGCCCCTTCGCGCACCATCTCGGCCACTTCGTCCTGGTTGATGTACCGGCTATGGGTGGTGTCGTAGAGACGGCGGTTTCCGTATTTCTTGATAATCACGGTTTTTCGGTTCATTTTGTTCTCATTTTTCGCTTGACATCCGCCGGAAAGAGATTAGTCATGAAGTTATGCTGCACTGCAGCACAGATCGCAGCATCACATTTAAATCCCGAATAAAGGAGCAGAACATGAGCACCAACAAGAAGTCAACCAAAACCACTGCGGAAGCAGCCAAGAAAAACGGCGTCGCTGAAGCATTCATCCCCCTGTACACGAAGAACGTAGAACGCCTGGCGGAACTCCAGAAGAAATCGCTGGACACCGCCGCTGAACAGAACGACGAGTTGATCGATGCCTGCAAGAAGGCTTTTTCTTACATCCCAGAGACTCCAGGCTCATTCCTATTCGACCTGGTTGGGCAGTCGTTCAACCGATTTGTCGAAACTCAGAAAGGCGCTATCGACCTGGCAGTTGAGCAAAGCCATGTCGTGGCCGGCCTCGCGAAAGAGCGTATCGGTTCGGCAGCCAAGGTAGCTGAAGGCGTGACGGGCTTGTTCAAGCAGTCGGTCGAGTATTCTGTTGCAACGCAAAAGAAAGCGCTTGATTATTATGCGGAGCAGCACAAAACAGCCTACGAATCTGCCAAGAAGCAGTTCCGGATTCGCCAACAATCCTGCGGCCGACGCATTTCAAAATGGCATTGATGCTTTGATTGAAACTCAGAAGACGATGCTTGACATTGTCTCCAAACCATTCAAGAGTGTCGTCGCAGCGTAAGGCCGGTTGTATACTGCGATTTGGTGGACAGTCGGGCACACCGGTCTTGTCTCCGGGGTGTCTTCCGGGAATCTTCACTCCCGGGCTGTCTTCGAGTTGCGGCTTGGCAGCAGAGGAGTAGCAAATGGGCAATGAACAAGCGGCAAACGGAAAGCCTCCGATCCTATGGACGCTTTCCGTGATATGCGGGATACCTACCTCGATGCCTGGGCGAAGGCAATGGTGGAGACGGTGAATACGGACGCCTACGCCAGAACTACGGGAATGGTGCTTGACACTTATCTCTCGGCATCCTCTCCGTTTCGAGATGCGGTCGAGAAGGCGATGTTGCGGGTGCTCGAGCAGTTGAGCATGCCATCGCGGGCTGATTTCGTGGCGCTGGCAGACCGCGTCACTAATATTGAAATGCGGCTCGACGACATGGATGCCAAGCTGGATCGGATCGAGAAGTATACGAAGCCGGCAACAGAAAGCAAACGAAAGCCGGTACCAGCGCAACCGAGCCGCCAGAACAAGCGGAAAACCCAAGGGGCGAAGTAGCAATGGAAAACGCAACGGTTGTCACTGACCCGTTTACGGATTTGGTAGGAAAACTGACCGCGTTTAACAAAGCAGTGACGACGCGAACCGCCATTGCTCAAACCCCTAAAGAATTGGTGTGGGCACTCAATAAAGCAAAGCTCTATCACTATATTCCGGTCGTACCGAAACAGCAGCGCCACCCGGTTCCCTTGCTGATGGTATTCGCGCTGATGAACCGGCCGTACATCCTCGATCTTCGACCCGGCCACAGCTTCGTCGAGTTCATGCTCAATAAAGGCTATGACCTGTACCTGCTCGATTGGGGAGCTCCGGGGCCGGAAGACAAGAACCTGAAGTTCGACGACTATACGCTTGAGTACATGCCGCGGGCGATCCGCAAACTTAAGTCGATCGCGGGAGTGGAAGAATTCAGCATGCTCGGCTGGTGCATTGGCGCCATCCTCACCACGATTTATGCGGCGCTGCGGCCCGACGATGGTTTGCGAAACCTGATTCTACTAACCGCTCCGCTGGACTTCTCAAACAAAGAAGCTCTCACCTTTGCCCGCTGGACCGACGAACGCTATTTCAACGTGGACCAAGTACTGGCGGCGTTCGGCAATATGCCCGGGGAAATGATTGACTACGGCGCCAAAGCGCTCAAGCCGGTAGAGAATTACATCATCAACTACCTCAAGCTTTGGGACAACATCGAGAACCCGCAGGTCATTGAAGCCTGGCAAGCCATGAACACATGGGTGACGGATAACATCCCGCTGGCAGGCGGCGTATTCCGGCAGCTCATCGTCGATCTCTATCGCAACGACCGGTTAATGCGGGGAGAGATGATGATCCAGGGCGAGCGAGTGGATTTGCACCGCTTGCGGGCCAACTTGTTGACGGTGATCGCGGAGGGCGACCACATCACGCCTCCTTGTCAATCGAAAGCCATTCTGTCGAAGGTAAGCAGTAAAGACAAAGAACTCTTCAGCGTTCCCGGCGGACACATCGGAATCATGGCAGGAAGCGGCGCCAACAAACGCACCTGGCCCAAAATCGATGACTGGCTAGGCCGGCGTTCGGATTAGGGCCCGTTTCTCGTCTGAGACGCGTGCACAAACTTCCGTTACCGCAGCAATCCCCCGTAGCGGATTCTTCAATGCCACGCCGCCATCAAAGTCAACATGCCGCTGCCACCAAAATAAATATCGAATGGCTGCTGGCGGAGCTTGCCAAAACCGACTGCCCAGTGTCTTGCCCGCACGGACGCCCCGTGGTGTTGCGATACTCCATGAAGGACATTCAAAAGGCGTTCAAAAGAATTTAGAGCCGCGATGAAGCCACCGCCGGTCGCTCAAAACTCGACTTAGGGAAATGGCGGTCGACGCATGTTGTATGTGGTCTAATACTTTTATGACCGATCTCGATCAGTTGCGGCGGGAGAAGTGGCACTTGGATGGTCGTGCGATCCGAACTTTTGACGAGGCCCGCTCGTTCGTTGAGTCGGTCGGGTTCTGCATGATGTATCCCATGCGCAACCAGGCGCTGGTGCCAACATTCATGGGAGCTTGGGTTGGGTCGGATCAGCAGTTGCCCGATTGGAAGCACGCTTTCGCCGACCCGCGAGCACAAGAAGCGACAGAGCTGATGGTTCGTCTGTTGCGGGACCGCTCTGCCTACGAAGCTAACCGCTTCGACGAGAACAATGCGTTTCTTGTTGCCGGCTCCATCTTTCCTTATTTTTATGCGTTGGTGGGAGAGCGCAATCCGAAGTCGACGCCTAGACCAAAGCCGCATTCGGATTACTCGCAACTGGCTTGTGATGCGTTTGAGTTGATCCGTCGCGAGGGTCCTATCTCCAAGCAGAAGATGCGTGACGTTTTGGGTGGCAGCGTATCGCTCGTAGCTCTCGATCATGCGCTGGGCGAACTGTGGTCCAAGCTGCGCATCACGCGTGTCGACTATAATCCGACGGAAGGCGCGTTCTGGGATGTGCTGTATCGCTGGTCGCCGGATGCTGTGCGGGAAGGAATGAATCTTTCGGTGGGAGAGTCGCTTTCTGCACTGCTCACGAAATATTTGGATTGCGTGGTCGCGGCCGATCAGCAGGAACTGGAATCATTTTTCGGCAACTTCGTTCCTCGCTCGCGGGTGAAGGAAGCGATTAATGCGCTGCTGGCGGCGCGCGAGTTGAGCTTTATTCACGTGGGCAACCGGTCGCTGATTCAGATCACGCCAGAAAAAGCGGAGGCTTCTCCGCGGATTGCTGGTCCGCGAGAACTACGTTCAGCTCGGAAAACGCTGTCTCCTCCGCGAACCTGATGCGCAATACTTCCTCTGTCATCCTGAGCGTCGCGAAGGATCCATGCATTTTTTTGACGCCGGCAGAGTGCAGAGATCCTTCGCTACGCTCAGGATGACAGCATGGGCTCAGGATGACCATCTTTGATGACAATCTTTGATTAAAGATCGCGCACTGTTGACTCTTTCCCAAGAATCCAGTCCAAGGAGCATATGAAGAGAATTTTTGCATTGTGGTTAGCTTCGCTGCTCGTGGTATCGATTGCCGCAGCTCAAGCTGTGTCGGGAGCGCAGTCAAAAGATGAGCCAGCTTTGCCTTACATCCCCAGCCTTGACGTTACTGCGATGGACCAGTCGGTCGATCCGTGCATCGATCTTTATCACTACGCTTGCGGTGGCTGGCAGAAAAGGAATCCCATCCCGCCGGACCAGACTTCGTGGAGCGTCTACGGCAAGCTGTATCAGGACAACCTCATGTTTTTGCGCGGCATCCTGGAGCAGGCTGGGGCAGGCAGTGCACAGCGTGATGCCAGCACCCAAAAGATTGGCGATTTTTACGCGTCCTGCATGGACGAGACCAACGCGGACAAACGCGGAGTGAGTGCGATCCAACCGCAATTGGTCGCCATCGCAGGTATTAAGTCTCAGCGAGACATGGCGGCGCTCGTCGCTCAGCTGCCGCTGCCTTTTGGCCGCACGATTCTGTTTGCCGCTGGCTCAACTCAGGATCCCGACAACTCTGATCAGGAAATTGCCGATCTCGATCAGGGCGGACTGGGATTGCCCGATCGCGATTACTACACGAAGGAAGACGCCAAATCGAAAGAGATTCGGGAGCGCTACGTCCAGCATGTGCAAAAGGTGTTTGAATTGCTCGGCGACAATTCTCAGGACGCAAAGCAGAATGCCGACACAATCCTGCGCATGGAGACGGCGCTGGCCAAGGCTTCCTGGACCCAGGTCGAGCGCCGCGATCCTTACAAATTAAAAAACAAAATGAAGCTGGGAGAACTGGAGCAATTGGCTCCGAATTTCGATTGGCAGACTTATTATCGCGCGTTGCAATATCCGCCCATCGAAATTCTCAACGTGGACGCACCGGCATTCTATAAGGAACTGAACGCGGAATTAGCCAAGGAGCCACTGCAGAACTGGAAAAACTATCTTCGCTTTCATGTCGCCGATCAGTATTCGCCTTTCTTATCGGCAAACTTTGTGCAGGAGAATTTTGAGTTTTATCGGAAGTATCTACGCGGAGCGAAAGAGATGCAGCCCCGCTGGCGGCGTTGCGTGCAATATACGGACTACAATCTCGGCGAGGCGCTGGGACAAGTTTACGTTCAGCGCGTATTCTCGCCCGAGTTGAAGGCAAGCACGCTGGATATGGTGGATCGTATCGAAGCGGCCATGGGACAGCGCATTCGCCGGTTGGACTGGATGAGTCCAGAGACCAAGCAACAGGCGTTGCTCAAGCTAGCGGGGATTCGCAACAAGATTGGCTATCCCGACAAGTGGCGCGACTACAGCTCTCTCACCATTGTTCATGACGACCTTGCGGGAAACATTCGGCGAGGTGGCGAGTTCGAGTTGCATCGCGAGATCAACAAGCTTGGCAAGCCGGTCGATCGCGGAGAGTGGGACATCTCGCCGGCCACGGTCGACGCTTACTACAACCCCCAGATGAATGACATCAATTTTCCCGCCGGAGTGCTGCAACCTCCGCTATACGACGCCAAAATGGACGATGCTCCCAACTATGGCGATACTGGCGGCACCATCGGACACGAACTGACTCACGGCTTTGACGACGAAGGCAGCCAGTTCGATGCTAAGGGCAATCTTAAAAACTGGTGGACTAAAGAAGATCGCGAAAAGTTCGATGCCCGCACTAAGTGCGTGGCGGATCAATATTCGTCTTACGTAATGGTCGATGACGTCCACATCAACGGTGAACTGACCTTGGGCGAAAATGTGGCCGACCTGGGTGGCGAGATTCTCGCGTTCATGGCATGGAAAGATGCGACCAAAGATAAGAAGCTTCTCCCGATTGATGGACTCACTCCTGAACAACGTTTTTTTGTCGGGTTTGCACAATGGGATTGCGCCAATATGCGTGATGAGGATCTGCGGGTGCGGGCTATAACCGATCCGCATTCTCCGGGGCAATACCGGATCAACGGCGTGGTGGTGAATATGCCGGAGTTCGCCCACGCGTTCTCCTGCAAAGCTGGTCAGCCGATGGTGAGTCCGCCGGAGAAGGTTTGCCGGGTCTGGTGAGTCTTCACCACAGAGTCACAGAGTTACAGAGTCGGAGAAGAAGTAAGATCACAGGAACATAACTGGCAACATCAACTGCAACATCAACGTCAACGGCGGCGGACAGGAATGTCCGCCCTACACTTTACCAGCCTTGCACCTGGACGCTGACTTGGTAAGTTAGGTTGTCGGGATTCGAAACCGGAATCGTGAGCGTGACATGGCTGTTGGCCAACACGCGGATGGGAAATGTGACGGCCACGGGGCCGGCATTGGTTTGAGTTCCTGTCGTCCCGCCATAAACCTGCAGGGCCGGAAGCCAAGGACCGTCGGCTTGACTGAGAGAACATTTCTTCGGCGCGCCTCTCTCGTTCCATGGGCAGAGTTTATCCCCCAACTGCTCAGTTCCGGCGGCGTCTGTCCAATTGAAGTAAGGGCTCACGACGTCTTTGACACCGACGGCAGAGGTTCCTGACATGGTGTAATAAATAGTGATGAGATAGCTGGTATCAACTGCGGGCGGCGTCAAAAGGTCCGTGGTGTTCAGAGCGCCTGTGAGTGTATAGGTCTGATTGAAAACTTCATGAATAGTTCCTGCCTGCAGGGGCATGATCGTCTGGGTGAGAACAGCTAGCATGAAAGCGAATCTGCGAAACATGAGAGTCCATTTCTGCTCCGAAGAGACTTGAGCGGAATCGAAGCTATAACCTATCGGCCACGCGCACAAGTCCTCAAAAGTAGCGCCCTCTTCCGTCGGTAGAGCGGCCTGCACCTCGGACACTGCGGAGCGAAGGCTGAGGGCCCTATCAATTTTGCGGCGGTTACTCTATCGCTGAAACCACGTCCTGATACGATAATTTTTGAACTGCCCGGACGAGGCGTCCGGGCTTCGGTGGGTATTGCGGGGGGTCCAGGTGAGAAGCAGCCTATTGCGACCGGTCTGGCCCCGCGCTTCGTCAAAAGCCGTACTTCAACGAGAACTGAATCAGCCGCGGCGTGCCCACGACTGACGTGATCTGGGTGAACGAGCTGGGACTTTCGACATCCGTCGCCGATGGATTGGCGAACGACGGGTGGTTGAACAGGTTGAAGAAGTCGGTGCGAAAGCGCAGACTCTGTCGCTCAGTCAACTTGAAAGTCTTTCCGATGGTGAAGTCCACATTCTTCTGCGGCGGTCCGATGATGCAGTTGCGTGGGGCGTCGCCGTAGCCAGTGGCATCTCCGGGCGCGCCGTTGGCGAGCGGTATGATCGCGTCAGGCATGTAGGCCGCGGGGTTTGCCCAATGGCCTAAGCGTGACTCGACGCCGCCTGTAGTCGGCGCGTTGGCACAACTGAAACCCGGGGCGAAGGTTGGCGTCGCAAGATTCGGACTGCTGAGCGCGTAAGCGCTTCCGCCCGCCGAATCGATCGGCGTAAATGGCAGGCCCGATTGCAAGGTGATTACGCCGCTGAGTACCCACCCGCCCAAAGCACCGCCGGTAAATCCACTGGCGTTCGCGAAGAACGGTAATTGATAAGTCGCGCTGGTCACGAACCGTTGGCGGCGGTCAAAATCTGACAAGCCGCGGGAATCGCGGGCATTGGTCTGATCGTTGAAGCGCGTATCAAAAGCCACAGTCGCTGTCGAGACGTCATCGATTGCTTTGGAAAAAGTGTAAGCGCTCTGCCAATACAATCCCTGGCCAAAGCGGTGCGCCAGCGTCGCCTGCAGAGAGTGGTAATGTGAGTCGGAATTCGGGGAAAACGACTCGAACGCTGCGGGAGCAAGTCCCAGAAACGGAGCGCGTGCGTTAGCGTTCTCTGCCGTAGTATCCACTATCTGACATGAATTCCCTGCCGCTCGTACACCCGCGCAACTGACTCCCGGAATCGTGACCGGGCTTTGAGGTGTGGCAAGTGTCGCCTGGTCGGGATCGAATGTCGAGCGCAGGTGAGTGCCCTTGGTTCCGACATATCCGAGCTCGGCGAACCAATTCCTGCCCAACTCTCGTTGTATCGTAAAGTTCCACTGCTGCGTGGTAGCTGCGATCCAGTGGAATGGGACTTGAAGACCAATGAAGCTATTTACATTGCCAGTGAAGCCGGGGCCGCATTGATCTGGATTGGTTGACGGGTTTCCATTCCCCAGCGTGCAATTGGGCGCGAATCCGGTGAAGAGCGCGGCCTGGGGTACGAAAGTTGGACTCAGCACCCCTAGGGGCGGAATTCCGGTGAATCCCGTTTTGGGGTTCGGCTGGAAGAGGTTGGTCAAGCTGCCTGCTCCCGGCAAGAAGTTGACAGCGATGGGAAAGAACGGGGCGGAGAAGGAAAGGTTATCCACTGCGCCCAAGTCCTCGCGGACACTGTAAATACCGTAGCCGCCGCGAATGGTGGTGGTGTGTTTACCAAATAAGTCGTAGGCGAAGCCGATGCGAGGCTCCCAAACTGTGGCGTATTCATTTTTGAGAGCGGCTTGATTGAGGGTTCCACTCAGGCCGGGAAGATTGAATCGACTTACACAGGAGGGATACTCGAAGGGTTGGCCGGTCGTGTTGGCCAGCGTCGGATCTAAATTGCCGAGATGGCAAAGCTCATCGTAAGGAGCGCCCACAAACTCGGTGCGGAACCCAAGGTTCAAGGTCAGGTTCTTGGTTGCGCGATAATCGTCCTGGGCAAACAAGGAGTACGCGGGAATGCGGTAGTCATGGTTGCCGACGCCGCCACCGGCCTCACCGAAGAGAGGTGCACCTGCCAGGAAGCTTTGAAAGTCAGTAGCAAATCCTGTCGGGCCGGCAAAGAACAATAGTCCGTTATCGGCAACCGGCAGCGTGCGCCGGATGGTGGTGCGATCCCATTCTCCACCGAAGCGGAATTGATGAGAGCCGTGGCTCCAACTGAAAGTATCCAGCAAAACGAAGCTGTCCGAAAGCGCGCTTTGCAGTTGCTGCGGGAACGGACCGAACGCCCAGCTGCCAAAAGTGAAGCGGTAAATGTTTGGGTCACCGTTCGCAGTGGGAATGTTGATTCCGACTTGCGCATTGGTAACCGGTGGTTGGTTGTTCAACTTGTCGCTGATAACGTTGAGTCCAAATCGAAGCTCGTTCACGATCGTATTCGAGAACAGATGGGTCTCGGTGATGCTGCCCACTCGGTTGTGCAGCGGAATGTCCAGCGGGAAATTCAGGTTGTTTGGGGTTGGTGCGCCACCGGTCTGGATCTGGAAAGAATCGGCGCCGAAGGGTTGAAAGGTTTCGGAATCAGCCCAGAAGAAACGAAAGGCTAGACGATCTTTGCCGCCGTGGAACTCGCGGTCCCAGTTGGTGGTGAACTGATCGTCAGTGAACTTGCCGGCACTACTCAGAATGAGTGGGCCAAAGTTCAGTTGTCCGTTGGTGAAACCTGGAGTCCCCGGAACCGTAGGCAGAAGATAGCCACCACCGCCACCGCCGAACTGGTTGCTCTTGAAATTCAGCAGGGCCAATGCCACGGGGTCGATGCTGGTGAGGCCTCCATTGGGAAAGAAAGTGGCCAGCAGGTTGGCCGCAGAGCGGTCGGCCGGTATTACGGGAATGCTGGTATTGATGTAGGTTCCGGGCGAGGCGCCACTGCGCTGCCGCGTCCCTTGATAGTTAACGTAAAAGTAACCAAGCTTCGCCTTGCTCCCGATCGGTCCGCCTAAATCGCCGCCAAAGATGTTCTGCTGGATTATTGGGCGCGGAAGTCCTGCCCGGTTGAGAAAGAAGTCATTCGCATCCAGCACGGTGTTGCGAAAATACTCCCAAAGGTCGCCGTGAAAGTTGGCCGTGCCACTTTTCAGAGTGGCATTGATATTGCCGCCTCCATTGCGACCCTGAGTAGCGTCGTAAAGGCTGGTGCTGACCTTGAATTCCTGGATGGAGTCTGGATTGGGGAGCGGAGTGTAAGTCAATTCTCCGAACGAATAGTCGGCGACGGAAATGCCCTCGATCAGGTAATTGTTGTTGTCTTCGCGCCCGCCATTGACGTGGATGTAAACCTGTCCGCGGCCTAACTGCGATGCGTTGTTCAAATCGGAAGAAGCACCGGCCGAGAGCGTCAGCAACTGCTGAAAATTCCTGGTGGCCAGGGGAAGTTCCGTGATGGTATTGCTGGTCAGCGACTGGCCGGTGGTGGCATCGGTCGTATCCACTTGGGCGACCTGGGACTCAACCTGGATCACCTCGTTGACGGATGTCACCTTCAGCGACGTAGTGAGGCGCGTGGTTTCCGTGATGTTTACAACTACGCCAGGAAATTTGGTGGTGGCAAATCCGGCAGCGCCCACCTGCACCGTGTAGGTTCCGACAGGCAATAGCGTGGCAGTAAAGGCTCCGGTGGAATCGCTCGTCAGGTGCCGTTCCACCTCTCCCGTCGCCTCTCGCACAATATCTACTTTGGCGCCGGCAACTACGGCTCCGGATGCATCTGAAACCGTGCCGGTAATCGCCCCAGTCGCGCCGCCCTGCGCGAACGCCAGCCAACTCAAGCAGGCAATAAACAAGCCCACAGCCACCGAACTTCGGATGCTGAACATGTCTTCACCTCGTCAAAGTTATCGGGAGCAAGCCAGTATAGTCCCAACGATGGAGGTCGGCGATTGAATTTTTGGTTTCGCAGCATCAGCCAAAAATTGGTCTGCCGACGATCTTCCGTGGCTGCGCCACTTTGGGTGGAGCAGGCCTTCAGGCCTGCATGAAATCCGCGATCGCTGACAGGCTTTAGCCGCTGACCTAGGGCAGCAGCGGCTGTGCTCCACCCAAACCAAATCACATACCGATGTATTCCCCCTTACCGTGTAAAATCATTCGTTCAGATGAACCCTCCGCAACCGCGTAAGCTCATCATTGCCATTGACGGACCTGCGGGCGTAGGCAAGAGCACCATCGCGTCACGCCTCGCCCGCAAGCTCGGCTACGCCAACCTGGAAAGCGGAGCCATGTACCGCGCGCTCGCACTGAAGGCCATTGAATGGGATGTTTCTTTCGACGACGAAGCCACACTGGCTAAACTGGCGCACGACTCGCGCATTCAGTTGGAGCCGGCTTCCAACGGCACCCGGGTTCTGCTCGACGGACGCGACGTTACCAAGCGGGTGCGCGATACCGACGTCACCGCCGGAGCGTCGCGCGTTTCTGTTCATCCCAAGGTGCGAGAGTGGATGGTTGCCCGCCAGCAGGAACTGGGGACGGGCGGCGGCGTGGTAATGGAAGGCCGCGACATCGGAACCAAAGTCTTTCCCCACGCCGACGTGAAAATCTTTCTCGATGCCGATCCGGTAGTTCGCGAGCAGCGACGCTTACAGCAACAGAATCTGCGGGGAACCGCAGCCCAAGCCACGGCCGCCGAACTGCGCGAACGCGATCGCCGCGACCGTACCCGCGCAGCCTCACCCCTGGCCCAGCGCCCGACGCTGTGGTGATCGATTCCACCAACCTCTCAGAAGACGAAGTGCTGCGCCAGGTAGAAGAGGTAGTGCAGAAGAAACTAGCACCCTGACAGAAACATACCGCGTCGTCGTCCGCAAAGTGTACGCGCGGGCGTCATCGCCCGTGCGGTCTGACGATGTACAAAGCACGGGCGATGACGCCGGCGCCTACACTTTCCCGGCTCGGGACAAGTTTGAAAAAAGAAACTGCATCCTCACAGACTTCCCAGCCCACGCGATGTTATACAGAAACTGTCTCCCGTCGAGTCTGGGCTCACCTCGATTCTTTGCAGGTGATGTCCAATGCCGCGCTGTCCGTTCGTTCTTAGCTTTATTTTTTTGCTGACCATTTCTGCCTTCGCGCAGGACGCTTCCACCGGTGCCATTCGCGGAACCGTCAGCGATTCCGCCGGGCGCCGCATTGTCGACGCTTCCATCGTCCTGGTGGACAACGCCCAGGGCTTCCGTTACTTCGTCACCAGCGATCCCGAAGGAGAATTTGTTTTTGAATTGCTCCCACCCGGCGAATACTCCGCGCGGGCCGTCGCTCCGGATATGTCTCCACAGCTCACGCCTAAGCTGCACGTCGCCGTGGGCGCGACCCTAGAACTCGAATTCAAACTGCAAGTCGGCGGAGCCAAGGAGCAGATCACCGTTTCGAGCGAGCCGCCGTTGGTCGAAACCCAGTCCAACGCCGTCTCTTCACTGGTCGACAAACGCGCGATTGAAGAATTGCCCCTCGACGGCCGCCGCTTCACGGACCTCGCCTTATTGACGCCCGGAGTGTCGCAGGATCCGCGGGGGCTGACTTCTAGCTCCAATGGCGATTTGGCTTTCGGCGGGATCCGCGGCTATCAGTCCAGCTATCTGGTCGACGGCGAGGACAACAACAACGCTTTTTTCGCGCAGTCGCGCGGCGGCTATCGCGCTCCTTACCAATTCTCCAACGAAGTTGTGCAGGAGTTCCGAGTCTCGTCGAATACCTACGGTGCGGAGCTGGGACGTGCTGGCGGTGCGGTCATCAACGTGGTCACGAAATCCGGTTCGAACCAGTTGCACGGCACCGATTTTTATTTCCTTCGAGACAGCGCTTTCGGCGCTACCCAGCCGTTGCTGAACTTCAAACCGCGCTCGAATCAGCAGCAATTTGGATTCACCTTAGGCGGGCCGCTGCGCCACAACCGCGTGTTCTTTTTTGGCGGAATCGATCAGCACATCTTTCATGTTCCCACGGTAGTGCGGTTTCTGGATGGAAGCTCGCAAGTGGTTCCGCAAGCCGGCCAGCAACCACTGCACGACGGCGACTACGAGGCCAGCGATCAGGCACTCGTGTTCGCCTCCGCCGCGCGATTGTCTAACCTGGCGGGAACCTATCCTTCTAAGATGATAGGTAATGCCGGCTTCTTTAAAATGGATTTCACGCTCACGCCACACGAAGCGCTTTCCACGCGGCTCAGCACTTCTCGCTATTCCGGGCTGAACAATGTATTCCTCGATCCATCCAGCCCGCTCACGACGAATGCCATCAGTGAAAATGGCGAGCAGCATGTCGAGACCGAGACCGGTTCGGTTGCGCTGAACAGCACATTTTCCTGGCGGCTGATCAGCCATCTGCGCGCCCAGTTCTCGCACGATCTGCAAGAGTCCAGTACCAACGCCACCGAGCCTCTGACCGAGGTACGAAGCATTATTGACGGCTTTGGACGGTCTAACATTTTGCCGCGCCAAACTCGCGAGCATCGTTTGCAAGTAGCCGAAACCATCAGCCTCGAAGGCAAACGCAATTCTTGGAAAGTTGGCGGCGACGCTTTACTCAGCTGGATTTATAACTATTTCCCCTCGCAAGCCGGCGGGGAGTACATATTCGATCTGATTAAAGTGAACCCGTTCACCTTTGAACCCCAGGAGGCTGGTTTGCTGCTGACGCCGCTGCGCGCTTATGCGCACGACATTCCGAAATATTACATTCAGAATTTTGGCAATCAGTCGAGCCATCCCGACACCAACGAATACTCCGGGTTCTTGCAGGATACAATCCGCGCCACCAGCCATCTTGCCATCAGTCTTGGCGCCCGGTACGACTTGCAAACCTTCACGAAAAAAGGACTGCTGACTAATGCGCTGTGGCCGGATTCCGGCAAGATTCCGTTCAACCCCGACAATTTTGCTCCGCGCGCGGGCATTGCATACTCGTTCGGGGATGCGAAGCCGCTGGTGGTGCGAGCGGGATATGGCTGGTTCTACACCCGCATTCCGCAGATTTACACTTCCACGGTTGCCACTGATAACGGGTTCAACTCCGCCAATCTTTTCCTTAGTAACTCAAATTATTATGATCATCAGGTCTTCCCTCAATATCCGAATGCGCTGGTGAATTGCCCGCTGACCGCGACGTCTTGCGCCATCCCACCGAGTCTGGCGCAATATTCACAAGCCGGAGTTTCCGCCTTTGCCTCAAACTTTAAGACACCAAAGGTGGAGCAGGCCAGCCTCGGCCTCGAACAAGAAGTGGCACACCGCTTAGCAGTCGGCGTTTCTTACATGTATGTGCACGGTGTTGACCTTATTCGGGCGCTTGACGAAAATCTGCCGCCGCCGGTGAACGTGCAATATCCGGTTTATGACAGCACCGGCACCAACTTCCTTGGCACCTTCTACAATGTGCAGTCGTTTGCTACCTGGCAGATGACTCCGTCGTTCACTTGCCCGTATCCGCCGTGCATCAATCCTCTCGCTCGCCCGATTCCACAACTGGGCGCTATCGATGTGTTTCAGAGCGCGGCATCGAGCGTTTACAACGGAATGACATTTTCCATTCATCGCCAAATGACCAGCGGACTCTACTTCCGCCTCGCCTACACTTTTGCCAAAGCCATCGACGACGGGCAGGACGCTTTGGTCGCTGGGCAGCCCGCCCTGGTGCAGAATTCCTATAACACCGCCGCCGAAAAAGGCCTCAGCGTAACTGATCAGCGTCATCGTTTGATGTTCGCCTGGATTGCCGACCCTAAAATCTTTGGCCGCGACCAGCCTTTGATGGCAGAAGTCTTCAACGACTGGAAGCTGTCTGGCGTGTTGACCTTCGGCAGCGGACGGCCGGAGAACGTGATGGTCTCGGGCAATCCCAATCAGGATGGCAACGAGAACAATGATCGTCTTCCCGGAGCGGGCCGCGATTCATTTATCGGACCTGATTACGCGACCACCGACGCGCGCTTGACTCGCCGCCTCTACGTTCGCGATCGCCTGAAGCTAGATTTGGTGGTGGAGTCTTTCAATCTGCTGAATCGCGATAACAAACGAGTGCTGATAACCGAAAACGGCATGGCAAGCGATACGGCCTACTTTGTCAAAATAAGCAACGAACTGGGAGTCAATTATTATCCCGGTCATTTTCAGATTCCGAGCAACCTGCTACGAACCACGAACGCATATTCCCCGAGACAGGTGCAACTGGCTCTGAAGATGATTTTCTAAGCAAAACGCGTGCTCTGCCGAAATGTTGTCAATCCCCTTTTGGGCCGGTGCTCGATATAGAGGGACGCGTAACATCATTTTTTTTTGCCCAGGAATCTGGTCGCCCGACGTCCACGCGGCTTATCGCGAGGCATGGCATCTGCTCGGCGAGCCGCCGGATCCTCAGTTGCCAGACGCTGGCTTGAATTGAAATGACTGTCAGTGTCATTGACAGTGACAATCTGCCGCAAGGGGGCTAGCATGATGTTTAGTGCCGCAAAAGCAACTGAGTTTCGATCCGGACACTTTCCTCTCCACCATCGGCGAAGGCAGGAGAGCTTTGCGTTTTGCCAAAAAGCAATCTGTCTTCACGCAGGGTGACGCGACCGACGCGGTCTTCTATATCCAGAAAGGCAAGATCAAGCTCACCGTCATATCCAGCAATGGCAAGGAAGCGACTATTGGGATATTAGGAGAAGGTGATTTTTTCGGCGAAGGCTGCCTGGCCGGGCAGAAGCTGCGCATGGGGTCGGCCAGCGCAATCACAAATTCCGACATTCTGCGGATCGATAAGAAAGTCATGATGGAAGCGCTTCACCGCGAGCGTAAAATGTCGGACATGTTTGTCGCCTATCTGCTGGCTCGGAACATTCGCTATGAAGAAGATCTGGTTGACCAGCTTTTCAATTCGAGCGAAAAGCGATTAGCGCGGATTCTTCTGATCCTCGCTCACTTCGGCAAGGAAGGCTTGCCGCAAACGGTGGTCCCAGAGATAAGTCAGGCCACGCTGGCGGAGATGGTGGGCACAACTCGCTCGCGCGTGAATTTTTTTATGAACCGGTTCCGGAAGCTGGGATTTATCCACTACAACGGCGCCGGGCTGCAGGTTCATAGCTCACTTCTGAACGTCGTTCTTCACGACTGACAGGCAGTTGTCACATTAACCCGCACGCAATTCAATTTCTAGACTTCGCACAAAACAAGGTTTTTGCAGGTAGAATGCCAACGGAGCGCAGCCTCTCAACTGCGCTGAATCGAGACTGGAGAAATGATGAGGAAAAGAAAGCTATCCGGGATGCTCATTTGTTTGGGAATGTTGGTGCTGGCAAACGTATCGGCTGCGGCGCAGGCGAGCAACGATGGCGTGATCAAGATCGATGGAGGAAGAAATGCGATTTTGATGCGGGCGCCATCGCAACCCTTTACATCGGCCGTGCCGCCATCATCAAAGCTGGTTACGATCTACAGCACTTTGGGAAAAGGTAAGAACGTTTACAGCACGCTGAGCGGGTTTGGCATCCTGGGCACGGATACGGGGCAGATGTTGCCACAGATGGTGGCGAACGGCTTCCGGCCAAAAGCCGACCACGTCGTGACCGAGATTCAGGTGGGTGCGACGCATCTCCAAGGCACCAATGTGCTGGTGGTCAGTTTGAATGAAGACAATTTCGGAGTTCCGGGGAAGGCACTTCATACTTGGCATTTTTCTAACCTGCCGGTGGTTTGGAGCTGCTGCACACTGCAGACCGGAAAGTACGCCAAGGGGATCAAAGTTACGAAGGGTAAGTTGTATTGGGTCGTTCTACGTCCAGAGCAGAGGTTTCAAGATACCTGGGATGTATGGGCCGACAACTTCGCAGAAAAGCAGGGAAAGTATTTCTCAAACAACACTGGAACAGGTTGGAACACCAGCTATCAGGTACTGAGCGCGGTAGGAGTATTTGGCCAGTAGCCGGAGTTCTTTCACTGCAGCAAGGATTGGTTTGACCTGCTCCCGCTATCGTGTTATAAAAATTGGTCTTGTGTCGTTGGTCTTGGATCAGTAGCACTTCCCTGCCCGTGGCACATTGACATCCGACGCGGCCAAGCTCAGCATCCCTGTTCAAGTCTTGCAGTGGAAGCGTGTTCGGAACTCCGGCCATGCGCTCCCGCGCTCCGCAATGAGCGTCGAGAAACTGTGTGCCGGTTCGAGGACTGAATCCTTAGTCATCCTTTATATCGTTCTCAATGAGTGGAGGCTTCCCTATGCGCACTTGGCTTGCTAATTTTGTGTCCCGAGGATGCAGTCTGGTCCAGACCCGGGCGAGTATCGCTGCGTCCGTTATTGCGGTTGTGTTTCTAGGCGCGTCTGCCGCATTGGCCCAACCCTCGCCGGAAGTGGGCGGCGAGGCCGGCTTGAAACTTCCCGACCTTTCTTCGGTTACCTTTCTGGGCGTGGACGGCCATAAATTGCTGATGATCGGAATTCTCTTCTGCATCGCGGGACTGGGTTTCGGAATGGCGATTTATATGCGGCTCAAGAATCTGCCGGTGCATCGCGCCATGCTGGAGATTTCCGAACTCATTTATGAAACTTGCAAGACTTATCTGGTCACGCAAGGGAAGTTTTTGCTGCTGCTGTGGGTGTTCATCGCGGTGGTGATTGTTCTTTACTTCGGCGTGCTGTCGCCGGTACCGGGAAAGCCCGTGATGACGACGCTTCCGATCATCCTGGCGTTCAGCCTCGTGGGAATTGCGGGCAGCTTTGGCGTCGCGTGGTTCGGCATCCGGGTGAATACGTTTGCCAACTCGCGCACAGCGTTTGCTGGCTTGCGCGGCAAGCCGTATCCGATTTACAGCATTCCGCTGCAGGCGGGCATGAGTATTGGAATGATGCTGATCAGTGTTGAGTTGCTGATCATGCTGTTCATTCTGCTGTTTGTGCCGGGAGATTATGCTGGGCCGTGCTTTATTGGATTTGCCATTGGCGAATCGCTGGGCGCGGCTGCGCTGCGAATTGCGGGCGGCATCTTCACCAAGATTGCTGATATTGGGTCAGACTTGATGAAGATCGTTTTCAAGATTAAAGAAGACGACGCGCGCAACCCGGGCGTAATCGCGGACTGTACCGGCGACAATGCGGGCGACTCGGTCGGCCCTTCCGCGGATGGATTTGAAACCTATGGTGTGACCGGCGTAGCGCTGATCACGTTTATTTTGCTTGGGGTAAAAAATCCGACGGTGCAGGTGCAGTTGCTGGTTTGGATTTTCGTCATGCGCATCATGATGCTGGTGTCGAGCGCAGGGGCGTACTTCCTCAACAGCGCAGTCGCCCGTGCACGCTTTGCCGATGCGGATGTGATGAATTTCGAGACGCCGCTGACTTCGTTGGTCTGGGTCACCTCGGTGGTTTCGATCGTCCTGACCTACATCGTTTCCGCCGTCATTGTTCCCGATATTGGCGGCGATACCACGCAGTGGTGGAAGTTGGCGACGATCATTTCGTGCGGGACGCTGGCCGGGGCGCTCATCCCTGAGCTGGTGAAAGTGTTCACCTCGACCGAGTCACGGCATGTCAGGGAGATTGTAGCCTCGGCGGAAGAAGGCGGCGCATCGCTGGGAATTCTGGCTGGCTTTGTAGCGGGAAATTTCAGCGGCTACTACTTGGGATTGTCGATGGTGTTTTTGATGTCCGTTGGCTACTACATGAGCACGATGGGTTTGGCAGCGGCCGCAACCATGATCGCGGCTCCGGTGTTTGCCTTCGGGCTAGTGGCTTTTGGCTTTCTAGGCATGGGTCCGGTGACGATTGCGGTCGACTCCTACGGTCCAGTGACGGACAATGCGCAATCTGTTTATGAGCTGTCACTGATCGAGCAAGAACCCAACATCGAAAGCGAACTAAAGAAGAACTACAACTTCAACGTGAACTTTGAACGCGCCAAGCATATGTTGGAGGAGAACGACGGAGCCGGAAACACGTTTAAGGCTACCGCGAAGCCGGTTCTGATTGGGACGGCGGTTGTAGGTGCGACCACGATGACGTTCTCCATCATTATGGCGCTGACCAATGGGCTGACGCAGAACGTGGAAAAATTGTCGTTGCTGCATGCGCCGTTCTTGTTGGGTTTGATCAGTGGGGGAGCGATCATTTACTGGTTTACTGGGGCGTCCACGCAGGCGGTCAGCACTGGGGCTTACCGGGCGGTGGAGTTTATCAAGGCGAACATCAAGCTGGAAGGGGTCACGAAGGCTTCGGTAGCCGACAGCAAGAAGGTGGTCGAGATTTGCACTAAGTATGCCCAGAAGGGCATGCTGAACATCTTCATTGCGGTGTTTTTCGCTACGCTGTGCTTCGCTTTCATCGAGCCATTTCTCTTCATCGGGTACTTGATCTCGATCGCGATATTTGGCCTGTATCAGGCGATCTTCATGGCTAACGCTGGTGGGGCTTGGGACAACGCCAAGAAGATTGTCGAAGTCGAATACAAACAGAAAGGCACGCCGTTGCACGATGCCACCGTGATCGGCGATACGGTGGGCGATCCGTTCAAAGATACGTCGTCGGTGGCTTTGAATCCGGTCATCAAGTTCACTACGCTGTTCGGATTGCTGGCGGTGGAGTTGGCAGTGAAGCTGACGGAAACCAATGCCGGACTGACGAATTTGCTGGCAGCTGTGTTCTTCGTGATTTCATTCTTCTTCGTCTATCGCTCGTTCTATGGAATGCGAATTGGCACGGAGAGCGTGGCCGCCAAGGCACATGCCGCGGCAGATTAGTGAAACTGTAAGTCAAGCATTTCGACGCCATCCGCCGAAACGGATGGCGTCTTTGTTTGGGCGGTTTGCATTTCAATCGAATTCCAAAGCGTCCGAGCGAGAATGCACCGACCGGATCCCATTTGTAACGCCGGAAAGCAACAAGCCGGCAACAGAATTGAGAAGGCAAGCACAGAGGGAAAACCAACGGCCGGCGCGTAGAGCGTATGGGAGCTAATTGGGACCGATGTAGCATATGCCGCGCAGCATCTCGTGCCCGGGGTTTGCAAGCTCACCTAGTTCGCGAAGATGCTTTCCCGAGGTCGGGCCGGCCGTGTCAGCAGAGACAACAATAGAGACAACAATAAAGAAGGGCGATCCCTCGGGGGATCGCCCTCGCGGAGTCGAACGAGTTAGAAGATGAGCTTGCCCGACACCTGTACAACGCGCACTGAGGAATCGAATCCCAGGAACACGCCGTAGGGACTGGTCGGCATCGGCTGCATAGCGTTAATCTGACCGAACGTCGAATCACCCAGAACGTTGTCCGGGTTCTGAAAGTTCGGGTGGTTGAACACGTTATAGGCTTGCGCACCAACTCCGAGTTGCATACCCTCAGTTACCTTGAAGGTCTTGAACAGGCCCATGTCCATGTCGAAGAAGTGTGGTCCGACGTACTGGTTACGGCGCTGCGTCGAATAGGCGGAAGGCAAGAAGTTAAAGGTATCCAGGAATGACGCTGCGTTCAGACAAGGCGTAGCGGTGCCGGAAATACTGGCCGCCCCTTCGCCGCACCCGAGCTGTCCGGGCGCATTGCCGCCGCCAAGTGGGGTAGCCAGCACGGTCGCGTTTCCGTTGACGACGCCACCGTTCAGGTTGCCGTCGACGACGGAGAACGGCAGGCCACCGCGCCAGAACATCTTTCCCGACCACTCCCATCCACCAAATGCCGCGTTCATGAAACCGTTCCCGAAATGATAGGAGGGATGCACGACAAAGTCAGCATTGAAGCTGTTGCGAATGTCGTAATCCGAACTGCCATAGTTGCACGACTTGAGGCTCTGCGGGCAAAGCTGGTTCTGGGGAATGTTGTAGGATTCTCCACCGTAAGGGAAGATGCCGCCGTTGGAGAGTTCGTCCAGGTTGTGCGCCCAGGTATAGTTCGCATGGGCGGAAAACCACTTGGCGAAGTTACGCCTGAGGCTGACGGTCAAACCGTTGTAGTTCGATACAGCGCCGTTCTGCACCTGGATGACCGTCCCATAGTTGGGTACCGGAGGGGCGGCCCCCCCTGGGAGTGTACCCGCTGGCCAGAGCCCAAATCCGTCGTAGGCGTTGTAAAAGCCGTTTTCGTATGGGATACGAATGCCGTGATTACCCACGTAGTTCATAACCAGTACTGTCGCAGTATTAAGTTGCTGCTGGAGCTGCAGGTTCCACTCCTCCCACCTGGGAGCGTGAATCGTTCCGGTGAGAGCGGTAAAGCTGGGGGCAGCGAAATGCACCCCAAAGGGCAGCAAGGAAGCCGCGATCTGGGAGTAGGTTGCACCATTAGCGAACCCACTGTTAAAGGCCGCGGCAGATTGGCTCCAAGTGCTGGCGGAGCCGCTCGCACCGGTATCGAAGGCCGGCGTACCAGTCGCCGGGCGGACGCGAATCGCAACCGAGACTGGAGGATTGGCTAGCAGATCATCCACCAAGCCAGCGGGTGGGCTGTCGTAGAAGATGCCAAAGCCGCCGCTGATCACTTGTTTACCCGAGTTTCGAGGTGAATAACTAAACCCGAAGCGTGGCGACAAGTCCACCTTGTCGACACCAGGGTAGGCCTGGTGCTGGTTGAAGGCGATGTCGCTGGTGTACGGGACATTACCGGCGTTAGCGCCCGCCATTACGCTGGGCAGCGAGAACCAATCGCTCTTGAAGTTGGCAAAGCAGTTCTTCTGGCAAACCGGGTTGGAATTGCGCTCGGCGCGCAATGCGAGGGTCAAGGTCAGGTTCGGCTTCACCTTCCACTCGTCCATCGCATAAACCCCCAGGCCCCACAGAGCAACTGGTACGTTGGTGAAGGCGTTATCGGCTCTGCGGTACTGGCCCGCCAAGCCATTGGCCATCAACTGTAACGAGCTGACTGCATCGGCGGTCGGGCATGGGCTGACGTTTACGGAACATGCGCCCAAATAAAAGTAGGTTAACGGGTTGGTGTAGAAGAAGTTGTGATCGCTGACGTCGTAGCGGCGGAAATTGGCTCCGAACTTGAAGCCGTGATTTCCGTGGGTCCAGGTGACGTTGTCGATAAATTGATACTGGGTAATGTTACGCCCCTGGGGGAATGCCTCCATCCTGCCGACGACCCCGGAGTCACTGGCCGCGCCGAGAGGATTGTCTCCGCCGAAGATCAGGGCTTGCGGGAACGTACCCAGCGCCTTGGCTTCGTTTTGTGCAAACTGGGCGACGTAGTGGCTCAGAGCCGCCGTGAATTCGTTGGTCTTGGTGGGAGAGAAAATATGCGTCTCCTGGGCCTGAGCATCCCATGAGGGCTGATTGGAGAGCGCGTCGAAGTTGGAGTTGAGTGGATCCAGATAGGTTGGCTGCACTCCGTGGTCTACCTTGTAGCGCGCGAAGAACTTGTCGTTTTGTCCGATGTTCTGGTCGACTTTGGCGGCGATAATCCATTCCTTCGCGAGAGCAGAAGGAGTGGCGTTGAAGGTAGCAAAGCAGGGAGTCGTCGCCGGGTTGAAAGTGACTCCAGGCTGGAAAGTCAGAGCGTTGCACGCAGCGTTATTGGCGATTGGCGTCGCATTGGCAGCGCCTGGGGCGTTGGCGAATAGACCCATCATTTGTTGGAACAAGGGGAGTGAGGCTGGCTGCAGGATGCCCACATTTTGCAGGACTGCGCTTGCGAATGCGGGGGTCGGGATATTAGTTGCGATGACGTTCGGCAGGACGAAGCGCAAGCCCTCAGTGTCGAAGAAGAAGAAGGTCTTGTTCTTGATAATGGGACCGCCGATTGAGCCGGCCCACTGGTTCGCGTTAGAGAAAGGCCGCGGCACTACGGGACTGGAATTGTTGTTCATCCAGTTGTTGGAGTTCATGGTCCGCCCGTTCCACCAGTACTGGGCGTTTCCATGGAACTTATTGGTGCCGGACTTGGTCACGTAAGTGACTTGAGCGCCGGACAATTGTCCGTACTCGCCGGAGTACGCATTGGCGATTACCGTGGCCTCCTCAATTTCGTTGGAACCGATAGTGAGGTTGGTGGCACCGGAGTTGTTGATGTTGAAGTACGGGTCCATGTCGTTCTCGCCGTTGACCGTGAACAAATTCGAGGTCGCCGGCAAGCCATTCATGGTGAAGTTGCCGTAGCCACCCGTATTGTTCATCTGAGCACCCGGCGATGTCTGGGCGATATTGGTAAGGTCGCCGCCGGGGTTGGGCAGCAGTGCTACTTCCTCCTGCGAATAGGGGGTCGCGATGCTGGCGCTTGTCGTATTAATTGTGGGCGCCGCGCCGCTGACTTCAACCGTCACCGACGAAGCTGACATGCTCAGCGAAATGTCCGTGTTTGTGGTCTGGCCTACAGCGACCGTGGCCGGAGTTTCCACCGTAGAAAAGCCGGTCACTCTTGCCGTGACTTTATAGTTCCCCGGCTTCAACAGCGAAAACCGATAGTAGCCAGTCCCATTGGTCTTGGTGGTTTGCGTGGAGCCTTCGTCTACACTCGTCAGCCCGATAGTCGCGTTCGGAACAACCGCATGGCTAGGGTCGGTAACCGTACCGGCGATATCGCCTGAAATAAGCGACTGCCCGAAGGCAGCCGGCGCCAGTAAGCCAGCCGCAACCAGCAACCATATGATGAGTGAGCTTTTAAAGTGGTAGGTCACTTGGATTCTCCTGAAATGTCAAATTTGTGAAGTAAGCTTATTTGAATGAGATAGTTTGAGTCTGCCGAACAAACTAAAGAGCCCGGCTGCTGCGATTCGCGTTTCGTTGTAACAGGACAGACATTGACAGTTAGATGTTAAGCAAGTTGTGTTCCAAATAAACGTCTTGTTTAGTTATACAAATCAATCAGTTATGGAGTTTATTGCTTGTTAATACAGTAATTGGAAGGAATGGCTGAGCTTGATACAATATTCCATAGACTGTACAGCCGGGACACGCACAAACGAATGGCTTTTTTGCTCGCAACAGAAGGCGGCTGAACAGCTTGCGGAAAAACGTCCGGGCGGCCGGGGTTTTGAACGGGCACGGCTTCCAGCCGAGGTGTTTTTGCTCGGCCTCGGTACAACTGCAGTCCACCAAGATACGCGGCTGGCTGCTTCCCAGTCCCCCGGACGAGGGGTCCGGAGCTACGTGTTTCTTCTCTACTTAGCGCATTTGTTGCTGGAGGGCGGCCATTTCCTGGCGGGCTGCGCTGGCGCGTTCTCCTGTGGGTTCTTCGCTCAAGAACAATCCAAGCTCGCTGACTGCCTCTGATAGCCGGTGCAGCCTTTCGCAGGCTCGGGCGGCTATGTAATGCACCAAAGCATAAGAATTGTGCGGCAAGGCGTGAACCTTGCGGGCGCTGGCAATCGCATCCTCGTAGTGAACGTCGAGCAGTTGCGCCTGGGCAAGCAAAGCCAGAGTGCGCACATCTGTAGGATCAGCAGAGGTCGCTTTTGTGAGGTCAGCTTCGGCGGCAGCGAAGTTGTGTTCCTTCATTTCCAATCGTGCCAAGTTTACGAAAGCCGGGGCAAAATGATCGTTAGCAGCGGTCGCCTTATGGAGAGCATCACGTTCTTTCGCCGTATCTCCCATGACGCGCGTAGACCACGGCCAGATTGTTATAGGCCTCGGCATAAGATGGATAAAGCGCCAAAGCTTTGTTCAATTGATCGATGGCTTGTTGCCACTGTTTCTTGGCGATCAGTTTGGTGGCTTTGTCGAAGGCTTGGCTGGCTTTTTTAGGCACTTTCAGGTCGCTGGCCGCAACTGTCGCACTCTCGACCCTTGACGGTCTTGGACTCGCCGTCTTCCGCAGGTTTTACTCTGACGAAAATGGATTGCGTTCCCTTGCGGGCATCCACTTCAAACATTTCACTTGTCGTGGTTTGAATGCCTGATCCGCTAACCGAAACCTGATAGTTGCCAAGACCCACGTTCAAGAATTGTGCCTGCCCGTTATCGTTGGTAAAAGTCTCCGCGACCTGATTTCCGTCGCCGATGAGCACGACCTTCAATTGGACGGTGGGGCGCGGTCGTCCGGAAAGGTCACGTGAACGTGAATATTGCCAGCCTTAATTTGGGCGATGGCTGGTGAAAATGCCAACGGCAGAGACAATAAAAGCAGGAGAGCTAGAGGGCGATGGCCGAGCATTTGTCCCTCCCCACGTGCGGGACAAACTTGACCTATGCTACACCCAAATAAAGATCGCAGACAGAAAAAGAGCGGCCTCGCGAGAGGCCGCCCTGAATGGAACTCACGCAACCGTTAGAACTGGAACTTCGCCTGGAGCTGGATGGCTCTTGGCGAAGAATCCGCGCCCAAGCCAGATCCGTAGATACTGGTCGGAGTGCCGACAGTTGAGATAATGGTCCCGAACGACGAACTAGTCCGTATTCATGACCGGGAAGTTGAAATTCGGGTGGTTGAAAAGATTGAAGAAGCGCGCACCGAGGGAGAATTGAGCACCTTCCCACTTCGGTATGCCAAATCCCTTCTCGATTGCAAAATCGGTGTCGAAGTAGCCCGGGCCGCGGTACTGGTTCCGCCTCGTGTTTCCGTAACTATTGACGGGGTCAGTGAATTGCGGGTTCGCGGAACTGGGTCCTAGCAAGCAGGGATTTCCAGCTCCCGAAGGAGACACAGTCGCCGCCGCAGAGCTGCAGGAAATGGCGTTGGGGCTCACGGTGGCATCGGCAAAGATGTATTGGGGATTGCTTTGGCTGCCGAAGTTCGTTCCCTGCAATGCGGTGGTGTCATCTACTAGAGTATGGAGTAAATGGCAGACCGCTGTGACGGAAAATCGTGCCTGAGAACGACCAACCCTTCATCAAGGCGTTCGGACCCCAATGAGTCAGGTGGCGGAAGGCATCACTCCACACATAATTCATGGTGAAGTTATTGCGGATGTCATAGTCGGCATTGCCATAGTTGAATTGGTGGACGTTGAAAGGATTCTCCGGGTAAACCACGTCCGCGTACAGTCCAGTGACGTTCAATCCAAACGGGGACAGTGAGTTATTGGAGATTTCATCCAGAGCATGGCTCCAGGTATAGCTGGCCTGGAACTGGAAGCCACCGGAAAAGCTGTGGTTTGCAGTCACAGTCAGTCCATTGTAGTTGGAGTTGGCGATGTTCTGCGCATTCGCCACCACCCCGAAGCGGCCGTCCGGTACTGTGGTCGGCAGATTCGCGAAAGGCGTCGGGCTGAAAGCATTCAGGGCGGCATTAGAGATTTCTTCATGCGTACCGTGGTTGCCAACATACATGGTGCTTAAAGTGGTGTTCCAGCCAATCGCCTGCTGCAGTTCCAAGCTCCATTTGTAATAGGTCGGAACCTGGACGGGCGTGGAGTTGTAAAAGTTGAACGGAGTCACTGCGCCACCAGCGGCATAGTTCGCTTGGAAGCTGGCGTTGGCAGCTTGCGACATTTGATACAAAGTGGTATTGGGTCCTGTCTGCTGCGGGAGCGATATAGCCGCCGACTTGGACGAAGCCAGGATCAAGAGGGGCGTTCTGCAGGAAGCTGTCGATCGCACCGGTGGGAAGAGCATCGGCAAACATCCCGAATCCGCCGCGAAGAACAGTTTTTTGCGATCCGCCCGGCGACCAGGCGAAACCAATCTTAGGCTGCCAGGCAATGCCGGTCACAGAGGGGAAGGCCTGGTGCAGGCCAGAGTTAATGGCTGTGTTAACTGGAGCCGAACTGTCGCCGAAAGCGCCGTTAGCAAGCCTCTGGAAACAGTCGATCTGGCAAACCGGATTGGAAAGATGGTCCGCTCTCAGACTGATTGTTAACTTTAGATTCTTGGTCACTCTGACGTCGTCGGACGCATAGATTCCGAGCTGGTAAAGAGCGATCGGCACTTCCTGGTGCGAAGGGAAGTTCTGTTCGATCAGGCTCGGCGCCGTGCCTCCGGTTCCTCCGGTGGCGAAGTTATCCAAGCTGAGCGGTAACACGATAGGGGTTACAAAAGTGAAATTCTGGTCGCTGATGTCGTCGCGATGGAAATTCACCCCAACTTTGAAGTTGTGCCGTCCGTGGATCCAACTGAAATCATCCACAAACTGGTATTGGGTGATGTTCCGCCCTTGCGGTATCACGACGTTGTCGGGATTCAGGCTGGAGAGGCTGCCGTCACCAAGAGCAAACGTCTCGGTTCCATTAAGAACCGGAAGAGCGGCGTTCGCAGCCTGCTGGTTCTGCATGGCGAACCCAGCGCTGTACCACAAGAACGAGCCCTTGAAATCGTTCACTTTGCTGGAGCCGAAGGTGTGAGTTTCACCGACCTGCGTCTGCCATTGGGGCTGATCGCTGATGACGTTGAACGCGGGATCGATGCCATCGGTATAAGTGGCCTGGAGACCGTGCTCTCTCTCGACACGGACAAATAGCTTATCGTTATTGCCGATGTTCATGTCGTACTTGCCAACATAAAGCCGGTCGTGAGTGTGAGCGGAGAGCGCAGCCTGGACCTGGACCGCGCAAGGAGCTGTGGCGAAGGCCGCAAACGCTGGTTGGGTCGAAGGAGAAACGTCGCTGCATCCGCCGCCGGTTGGCGTGCCCCGCTGGTTGCGGTTATCCGTCGCCGGATCAATCCCGAGTCAACTGCTTAGCACCGGCTTGAGAAACGTTGTTATACAAGCCGAAGATGGTTTGGTAGAAAGGAACAGATTGGCTCAGGCCAAGGGTAGGCGAGGCCAGATTTGCGAGGACGGCCGACTGAAAAGCGGGAGTCGGCACTTGCAGGGTCTGCGGCGACGGGATCGCAAGTTGCAACCCCTCAACGTCAAAGAAGAAAAACGCTTTGTCTTTCTTAATCGGACCGCCAATCGAACCGGCGAACTGATTGTCATTCACAAATGTGCGCGGGGCTACCTGGCTTCCAGCCAAGGCATTCTGCTGATTGCGGAAGTAGTTGTTGGCATTCAGAATGTCACCATTCCACCAGTAGATCGCGTTGCCGTGGAAGTTGTTGGTGCCGGACTTGGTGACGTAGTTCACGTTGGCACCGGCCAAGCCGCCGTAGGATCCGCTATAGCCATTGGAAACCACGGTGCTCTCGGAAATATCGTTCAGACCAAGAGTAAGGTTGGTGGCGCCGCTATTGTTAACGTTGAAGTAGGGATCATTGTCATTCGAACCGTCGATGGTAAACAGGTTCGAGGTGGCGGGCAGACCATTGACTTCGAAGTTTCCGCCGCCGAACATCGCGCCGCCGGCGGTATTCATCACCGCGCCGGGAGAAGTCAAAGCAACCGCTGACAAGTCGTTGCCCGGGTTGGGTAGTAACTCGACCTGCCGGGCATTGAAGTTGGCAGTCAAGTTAGCATCTTCGGTCTCGATTGCCTGAGCTCCAGTCGTTACTTCGACCGTAGTCGTAGAGGATCCAAGTCCAAGCTGGAAATTAGCCGAAGCAGCCGCCCCAAGCGCGACAGTAACCTTCTTCTCGGCAGTCTGGAAGCCGGGTGCGTTTACGGTGACGCTGTAGTTACCGGGCTTGAGATAAGCGAAATGGTAGTAGCCGTTGTTACTGGTGTTCTGTGTGACTACGGAGCCTTCGTCCAGGCTCTTCAATTGTACGGGCGCATTGGCCACCACGGCGCCTGACGGATCGGTTATCGTCCCAGCCAGTTCGCCGGTGGTGATTGTTTGCGCCCAATTACCTGAAGAGTTCCTGCGAGGGCAAATATGGCGAGAAACATCGCCAAGTTTCTAAATCGCATATACGTTTCCTCCTGCTGACTAAACGTTTTCATTTTTGATTGACAGATCATTCAACATCTCCTAACGACCTAGTCTGTAGCCTCGGTTCGACGGCATAAATTCGACTACCGAGGAGCGAGCCATTACACAACATAACGGGCTCTTCATGTTGACTGTTTTATGATCGTCACGGTAGTAGGAGAGGCATGTAATGTTCCAAAGAAGTCGCTATTTAGTCTTTATGTATCAGTTAGTTACAAAAATGTTATGTTATCTATATGGTAATCGGAAGCGATGCGGTCCCACCGAGTACTGAATTCCATAGCAGGGGGTGTTTTTGCGTGGGCCTGTTGACCGCCGCCGGCTTAGTGGGCGGACCCGGTCAACTCATGGACAATACTGTTTACGAATGACTTGGCGTCTCCAAAAAGCATCAAGGTCTTATCGAGGTAATAAAGTGGGTTGTCGATGCCGGCGAATCCTGGGCTCATGCTGCGCTTGATCACCATCACCGTGCGGGCTTTGTCGACATCGAGGATTGGCATACCGAAGATCGGGCTTCCGGTATCGGTTCGCGCGGCGGGGTTGGTGACGTCGTTGGCGCCGATCACCAGGGCAACGTCGGTTTGGGGGAAGTCGCCGTTGATGTCGTCCATTTCAATCAAGCGGTCGTACGGGATGTCGGCTTCGGCGAGCAGGACGTTCATGTGACCGGGCATGCGTCCGGCGACCGGATGAATGGCGAAGCGCACGTCAACGCCGCGCTTCGTCAAGGCGTCGTAGAGCTCCCGAACTTTGTGTTGTGCCTGCGCGACGGCCATGCCGTAGCCGGGGACGATTACAACTTTGTTGGCAGCAGCCAAGATTCCCGCGGCTTCATCGGCAGTAGCGCTGCGCACCGTCTTGTCTTCCTGCCCAGCAGCGGCCGCAGCCTGCACTTGTCCGAAGGCGCCGAATAGAACGTTGGTGAAAGAACGGTTCATCGCCTTGGACATAATTACGGAGAGTATGAGACCGGAAGAGCCGTCAAGCGCGCCCGCAATAATGAGGAGTTTGCTGTCCAGCACGAATCCCATGGCTGCAGCCGATAAACCGGCGTAGGAGTTGAGCAGTGAGATGACCGTGGGCATATCCGCGCCGCCGATCGGCACGATCATAAGCACGCCGAAGAGGAGCGGAACAGCGATCATTACGGGAAAAAGCTGGCGCGCGCCCGGGTGCAGTACGAGGTATGCAGCGACCGCAACGGAAGCTGCGAGTAGTGACAGGTTGACGAAGTTCTGTCCTTTGTAGGTGAGCGGTCGCTGCGGCAGGATTTCCTGGAGTTTTCCGGCGGCCATCAAGCTGCCCGTGAATGTTAGCGAACCGAGGATTACTTCCATGGAGAGAACTGCCATCATGAAACGCGGGACGTCGGGCGTTCGCAGATAGAATTCAGCGGTGCCGACCAACGTCACGCAAAATGCGCCGAACGCATGGCTGAGCGCGGTTCGTTGCGGCACTGCGGTCATGTGCACCATGCCCAGCGGGATTCCGATTCCGGTGCCGAGCACGAGCGCGATGGCAATCCATTTGTAGTCCACGATGCCGTGATGGAGCAGGGTGCCGGCGATGGCGAGGACCATGCCGATCTCGCCAGCTCGCACGCCGCGCTGGGCCGTGGCTGGAGAGCTCATCCATTTCAGCGACAGAATAAAGAGAACGCTGGCGATGAGGTAGACGATCTCGATGATCTGCTGATTTCCCGCGAAATCGGAGGTCATGGTTTTGTCGGGCGGCTGGACTTGAACATTTTCAGCATGCGGTCGGTGATCAGAAATCCGCCGACGACGTTGCTGGTGGCGGCGATTACCGCGAGCACACCGAAGACGAACGACAGTGTGCTTTTATGTTCGCCCACCAGCACGATGGCGCCGACGACCGCGATGGCGTCCAGGGCGTTGGTGAGCGACATTAATGGCGTGTGAAGCAACGGCGAGACTCGTCGGATGACTTCAAATCCGATGAAAGCTGCCAGCATGAAGACATACAATCCGTTGATCAGGGTGGAACTCACGTTTCCTCCTGTGGTTCGTTTCAGCCAAACACGGACGAGGACGCCCGGCGCTACATCTTTCGCTAAGCACGGGCGAGACGCCCGCGCCTACATTGGTTACTGCGAGACCAGCGCGGGCAAAGAAAAAAATTCACGCACGCGTTGGTTTACTACTTCACCCTCTCGGGTCAGCAGTGTTTCGCGAGTGATTTCGTCCTCCAGACTAACTTGCAGCTTTCCATCTTTAGCCAGGTGCAATAGAAATGCCGTGATATTGCGCGCATACATCTGGCTGGCGTGATATGGGACTTCGGTCGCAATGTTGATGCGGCCGATAATCGTGACGCCGTGCTCCACCACGGTCTTGCCTGATTGCGTCAGCTCGCAATTGCCTCCGCGCTCGCCTGCGAGATCGAAGATAACCGAGCCCGGCGCCATCGTTTTTACCATTCCTGCCGTCACCAGCACAGGGGCTTTTTTGCCGGGAACCACCGCCGTCGTGATCACCACATCGCTCTCGGCAACCACTCGGGCGAGCAGCTCGCGTTGCTTCGCGTAGAAACTCTCATCTTGTGCGGTACCGTAACCACGCGCATCTTGAGCATCCTTGGCTTCGATGGGAAGTTCTACAAAGCGTCCTCCCAGACTTTGCACCTGCTCTTTGGAGGCAGGTCGCAAATCGTAAGCGGAGACCACAGCGCCGAGGCGGCGCGCAGTGGCAATCGCTTGCAATCCGGCCACGCCGGCGCCAATCACAAACACGCGAGCCGGAGTGATGGTTCCGGCTGCGGTAGTCAACATGGGGAAAATTCTAGGCAGCGTGTCCGCCGCGATGAGCACAGCTTTGTAGCCGCAGATTGTGCCCATGGATGACAGCACATCCATGCTTTGAGCACGCGTGCTTCGCGGCATCAACTCCACGGCAAACGAGGTCACCCCGGTTCGCGCAATTTGCTGAACCGCCTCCGCCGATCCCAATGGACGCAGAAAACCGATGAGAACCTGACCGCGTCGCATTAACGCCAGATCTTCTTTTCCTGTGATGTCATTGGAGCCGTAACAGAGGACTTGAACAACAATATCCGCGGCGGCAAAAATCGCAGCGCGATCAGGAAGAATCTTTGCGCCTTTTTCGACGTAGAGCGCGTCCGGATAGCCGGCTTCCACGCCCGCGCCCTTCTCAATCGCGATCTCAAATCCGGCTTTCACGAGATTTGGGATTACTGCGGGCACCAGCGCAACCCGGCGCTCGCCGGGATAACTCTCTTTGGGTACACCGATGATCACAAAGTTATTTCCTCTTGAAGCAGGTACGGCGCGAACCGCCTATTGTAGCGGATGAGCGTTCGACGTGCAGTGACGGTAGAAGAACGAATGTAATGACGGCAAAATCATTCCTTTTTGGGAAGGTCTTGAGAAGGTGGGCTGGGCTGGGCCACGCCTTTTTCCGGCTCTTCTGGCTTACTCTCCAGATTTTGCACAATGACAGAGATGCGCCGATTGGATGCATCCACCGGTTCGTCTTTCTTGCGCGGCATCTGATCAGCGTAGCCGCGGATCTGCGTGACCTGGTCGTCTCGCACCCCATCGTGCTGCATCAGTCGCCGTGCCGTTACACTGCAGCAGAATATTGTCGCGGCAAGAACGTCCCACCACCTGATGCCGCTTGTGTCCGGTTAGCCTTTCGGCGCCCTAGTTCCAAAAGAGAATTTTCCCGTTTCGATCCGCCACGGATACTCCGGTCTGCAGTGTGTCCAACACCGTGCGGAAAATCTCTGGATCCTGAAGTTCAGACATAGGAGCTTAGAAGGCAACGCTGGAGTTGTCATCGGCAGAGAAAGGGCGGTACTTCAGGCGGTTGAGTGTCGATTAAGCGAATAGTTAGACAACCTTCATGGGCGCGTCAAAATGGACGGTTTCGGCGGCTCCTCCGTTGCCATCTGTTTTCTGCTAGTTCTCTCCGACGTATCTGACCGCAAGTCAAGTAAAGAAGAACTCACATTTGCCGAAGAAACCTTCGTGGCATGGTGTCAACTTGCGTGCTCACGGAAGGAAATCTGTTCGAGGACTGCGTAGCAGCTATGAATAGCCCGATGGAGTTCGCGGCGGGGACTGATTTCGGAAAACTGGCAAAGCTGGCACTGACCCTTCTCGTGCTGAGTGGGGCGGCCTTTGCGCAGCAACAGGATCTGACCCAGTTGAGTCTCGAGGACTTGATGAACACTAAAGTCACCTCTGTGTCCAAGAAAGAGCAGTCCCTCTCGCGGACGGCGGCGGCGATCTTCGTCATTACCACTGCCGACATCCGACGCTCCGGTGCGACCAACATTCCTGACTTACTGCGCATGGTGCCCGGTTTGGATGTGGCCCAAATCAACGCTAATAGTTGGGCCGTATCGGCGCGTGGCTTTAACCATCAGTTTTCCGACAAATTGCTGGTACTCATCGACGGCCGCGCCGTCTACACACCGCTCTTTGCCGGGGTTTACTGGGACACCCAAGACGTTCCGCTGGAAGACATTGAGCGGATTGAAGTGATTCGCGGTCCGGGGGCAACGGTATGGGGCGCCAACGCAGTGAACGGCGTGATCAATATTATCACCAAGAGCGCCGCCGAAACTCAGGGTGGCTTGCTGATAGCGGGCGGCGGCACTCAGGATTTGGCGTTAGGCATGGCGCAGTATGGCGGAAAAATCGGGAAGGATGCCAGTTACCGCGTTTTCGCGAAATACCTCGATCAAAATCATCTCCCCAACCTGACCGGACAAAACGGCGAGGATCGGTGGCACCTGTCACACGTTGGGTTCCGGACAGACGCAAGCTTGTCGCAGAAAGACTCCCTAACCGTCGAAGGGGATCTCTACGGTGGAACTGAAGGGGCGAATTTCGGGCACATCGTCTCGATAGCTCCGCCAGTCAATGAGAATGTAAATGGGAGCGAGAAGATACCTGGAGGAGACATCTTAAGCCGGTGGAACCACGTTTTCTCCAGCCGTTCCGACACCAGGTTGCAGTTTTACTTCGACCGGTACGAGCGAGATGGCCAGGAATTAAGCGAGAACCGGGATACTTTTGACCTGGATTTCCAACACCACCTGGCCTTGGGTGCGCGGCACGATCTTATCTGGGGCGTGGACTATCGCCATAGCTCGGACTTCACCGTGGGCACGATCGACCAAGCATGGGTGCCAGCCGGCGGCGCGCTACAACTCTTCAGCACCTTTGCGCAGGACGAAATCGTCCTGAAACCCGATCGCGTCTTTTTGACCGTGGGAACGAAGTTGGAGAACAACTATTACGCGGCTGGGACGTTGACCCGAGCGTCCGTGTGGCCTGGACTCCGAGTAAGCAGCATTCATTCTGGGCCACGGTTTCACGAGCCAATCGTAGTCCATCCCGCCGCAATGAGGATGCGGACATCAACATCGCCGCATTTCCCGGGCCGGGCGGGGTGCCGGCTCTGCTCACTCTTCTTGGGAATCCCGAGGAGAAGTCGGAACACGTTATGGCTTATGAGGCAGGCTACCGAGCACAACCTGCGGGCCCGTTTTCCATTGATGTGGCGACATTCTTCAACAGCTACACCGATCTGGCGACGACAGAACCAGGTTCGCCATTCCTGGTGGTCAACCCCGCTCCTGCTCACCTGGTCTTTCCGTTGGTGTGGGGCAACAAGATGCATGGAACGACTGACGGCATCGAGGTTTCCTGCGAATTGGAAAGTAAACGATCGGTGGACGCTAAGTCCCGGCTATGCGCTGCTGCAGATGCATCTGCATACCGACCCGACCAGTCAGGACACAACCTCGGTGACGGACACCGAGGGTTCCAGCCCGCGCCACCAGGCACAACTGCGGTCCCACCTGAATCTGCCCGGTCGCTTTGTCTGGGATGCGAGCGGCTATTTTGTCGAACGCCTGCCGGCACAAGCAGTGCCTTCCTATACTCGGATCGATACTCAGCTGAGCCGGCAGCTCGGGGAACGGCTGGAATTCAGTCTGGTGGGCCAGAATCTGCTCCAAGACCACCATTTGGAGTCCAACGACATGCTCACGAGCGTGAACCCGACACAAGTTAAGCGCAGTGCCTACGCGAAGATCACGTGGCGGTTCTGGTAGGGAGGCTTATTGGACCCGTCGCCCGGAGGATCCGGAACATGCGATTCAGGAGATGGAAGAAGTTTTCGGATCAAAATCTGGCCGGTTTTGAAAGGGTATGAGCGCCAGCATTTGTGGACGCATTTGTTTTCAGGACTCAGCCCGTAAAGGTACGTCACAGTGCTTCGAGAGCGACATGCAAATGGTGAATTTGACTCCGGCGAAGGTTAAGGGCATGCCGAGTCCAATGCGAGTTCTATGGGTGCTGGGCGTGGTCGTGCTGTTCCTCAGCGGCACGCATGCACAATCTCCGACTGCTGGCGAGTATCAAGTCAAGGCGGCCTTTCTGTTCAACTTCGCGAAGTTTGTGGAGTGGCCGCCGAGCAGTTTCTCCGATGCTTCTGCGCCGCTTCGGATTTGCGTTTTCGGGCGCGACCCCTTCGGTGAAGAATTACGCAACATCACCAAGGAAAAGACAGTGAACGGACGCAAACTCGAGGTCAATCAGGTGCTCGATCTGCAGGTGGCCAGAACTTGCCACATTTTCTTCATCGCTTCGTCGGAGACGGCGCGACTGAAGCAGATCTTCGAAAGCCTGCGGGGGACCGATGCCCTGACCGTAGGCGATACGAAAGGTTTTGTCGAGCAGGGCGGGATGATTAATTTCGTGCTGGAAAACAGCCGGGTGCAGTTCGAAGTGAACCGCAAGGCGGCAGAGCAAGGTGGATTGAAAATCAGCTCCAAGCTGTTGAGCGTGGCGAAACTTGTAGTCGGGTAAGCACTATGAGGGAGTAGTTCCAATGCGTCATTTTGGGGATTTGTCGATCCGCCGCAAGCTCACCGTCCTGTTCATGGCGATCAGCGGCTTCACCGCACTGGCGGTTTCCTGCCCCATGGTTATTTATGACGTACTGACATTCAGGCACGCAGTGGCCCAGAACCTGGCGGTCCTGGGCGATGTTCTTGCCGGCAACAGTACGGCTGCCCTGACGTTTCGTGACGCGGACGCGGCTGGCGATGTCTTGCGGGCTTTGCGGGCCGAACCCAATGTGACCGCGGCCTGTATCTATACCTCGGACGGCAGAGCCTTCGCCAAATACGCACGAGATGAAAAAGATTCAGGCTTCCTACCGCCGGTCCCGCAGGCGGAAACCACCCAGTTCAAGAACGGTCACCTGGTTCAGTTCCGGAAGATCGTGCTCGCTGACGAGACCGTGGGCACGCTTTACCTCGAATCTGATCTCCGAAGACTGCATGCGCGATTGCGAGGATATGCCTTCACCTTTGTGTTGACCTTGCTGGTCACATTCTCCATGGCTTTCATGCTGGCATCTCGTCTGCAGAAATCCATCTCGCAGCCGGTTCTCAACTTGGTAGAAACCACCAAAGCGGTTTCAGGCCAGGGTGACTACTCCATTCGTGCAGAGATTCTCAATCGTGACGAGTTCGGGCTGCTGGCGACCGAATTCAACGCCATGCTGCAACAGATCGAAAGGCGCGACCTGGAACTGCAGCAACATCGCGAAAGTCTGGAAGAGCAGGTTACGCGTCGGACCGCAGAGTTGCTGGCCATCAACGTCGAACTGAAAACCGCCAAGGAAATAGCCGAGGCTGCGAACCAAGCTAAGAGCGAATTTCTCGCCAATATGAGTCATGAGATCCGTACTCCGATCAACGGCATCATGGGCATGACGGAATTAACCCTGGATACGAAATTAAACTCCGAGCAGCGCGGCTACCTGCTCCTGGTGAAGTCTTCCGGCGAGTCGTTGATGGCGGTGATCAATGACATTCTGGACTTTTCCAAGGTGGAATCAGGCAAACTCGAGTTAGAAAACATCGACTTCAATCTTTACGACTGCGTCGGCGAGACGGTTAAAACGCTCGCGCTGCGAGCCCATCAGAAGGGGTTAGAGTTGGCTTACGACGCAGGTCCTGACGTTCCCGCGCATCTCCGTGGCGATCCGGGACGCCTGCGGCAGATTCTGCTAAACCTCGTCGGCAACGCGATTAAATTCACCCAGCACGGAGAAGTGTTGGTCACAATTGAAAACCGCCCGGAAGTTGACGGTGGGGTGGAACTGCATTTCAAGGTGACGGATACCGGGATAGGGATTCCCGCAGAGAAGCAAGTACTGCTGTTCAAAGCTTTTTCCCAGGCTGACAGCAGCACTACACGCAAGTATGGCGGCACCGGCCTGGGGCTGGCGATCTCCGCCCGCCTGGTCGAACTTATGCACGGAAGACTGTGGGTGGAAAGCAGTCAGGGCAAGGGGAGCACGTTCCATTTCACCGCGAGATTTGCTCCACCCGGGATCATCTCCACCGCGCCATCTCTTGCCACCGAATCCGAGTTGAAAGGTCTTTCAGTGCTGGTGGTCGACGATAACGAAACCAATCGGCGGATCGTTTGCGAAATGACTCGCGGGTGGGGAATGAAACCCACCGCTGTCGAGAACGGCCCGCTTGCACTGGCTTGTTTCGAGACCGCGCAGCAAAAAAGAGAACCGTTCCGCCTCATCGTGATCGATAGCAATATGCCCATTATGGATGGTTTCGAGTTAGCCGAAAAGATACAGGCAATAGTGAAGAGCAACGGCTTCCCCACCCAGTCCAGCCTGCTGATGCTTACTTCCAGAGGACGGCCGGGAGAAGCTGATCGTTGCAGGCAGTTAGGGATTTCAGCCTATCTGCTCAAACCCGTTGCTAAATCCGATCTGCTGACCGCTATTCGTACCGCGCTAATCCAGAGCCATATGCAGACCTCCGCCAAGCCAGCCTTGATTACCCGTCATAACTTGCGAGAGTCCGCTCGCAAACTAAGAATCCTGGTGGCAGAGGATAATTCGGTTAACCAGGTAGTGATCATCCGGGCCTTGCAGAAAATGGGGCACACTCCGGTGTTGGCACAAAACGGCAAATTAGCGGTGGCCCTGGTTTCAACTGAAAAGTTTGATCTGGCTTTTATGGATGTTCAAATGCCGGAAATGGATGGTCTTTGCGCAACGGCAGCAATTCGCAAAGGCGAAAAGCACAAGGGAATTCATCTGCCCATCTTCGCCATGACCGCTCACGCCATGAAGGGCGACCGCGAACGGTGCCTCGCCGCCGGGATGGATGGCTATATCGCCAAGCCAGTGCGATTTAGCGACATTGAGGAAGCTCTGGCTGGCTTGATCCGCGACAATCTGAATTCGTCTCCGGCGGTGGCGAAGACGGAATCCTGGAGCCGAAACGAAGCTCTCGAGCGCATAGGAGGAGATGAGCAACTCCTCCAGGACTTGTGTCAGATTTTTCTCGAAGAGTCTCCCAAATTGATGACGAAACTACGGCAAGCGATTGCGGCTGGAGATTGCGACGGCCTTATGCGGGCTGCGCACAGCCTTAAGGGCGAATCGAGCTATCTCGGAGCGGAGGGAACTTCACAGGCTGCGCGGCAACTGGAAGATATGGGATGCAACCGGGACCTTTCGGGCGCGGGCGGTACGCTGGCAGAACTGGAACGGCAGATTTCAAATCTGCAGGATGAGCTGAAAGATTCAGCGGGTGCCCAACTATGAAAACTGTGAACAAGATTCTTGCACCACTAACCCAGCAGTTCGCTGATCCAAAAACCGGAGCTGTGGCGCTGAATTCCGTATTGATCGCTGAAGACGATCCCATTTTTCGTCGAATTCTCGAAAGCTGGTTCAGGCGCTGGGACTACCAGGTTACGGCTGTACAAAATGGTCTGGACGCATGGGAGGTCTTGCAAAAGGATGACGCTCCGCAGTTGGCGGTGCTCGATTGGATGATGCCGGGGCTGGACGGAATCGAACTCTGTCGCAGAATTCGTAGCCGCGATCAGGGTCCGTATCGATATCTTATTTTGCTCACCGCTAAAGATAACAAGCAGGATGTAATCGCCGGGCTGGAAGCTGGTGCGGATGATTATTTGACCAAGCCCTTCGATGTAGATGAACTGCATGCCAGAGTTCGCGCAGGCAAACGCATTCTCGATCTCCAGGCGGCGCTGATCCGAGCCCAAAGCGCTTTGCAGTTCGACGCCTCTCACGACGGGCTAACTGCCATTTGGAATCGCGGTGCCATTCTCGATTTGCTGATAGGAGAAATGGAACGGAGCCGCCGTAACCGAGACTCTATGGGCATCATCATGGTTGATATCGACTTCTTCAAAAACATCAACGACAGTCATGGCCACTTGGTGGGCGACGCCGTGTTGCGAGAGGTTGGCCATCGTTTGCAGTCCGGACTTCGAAGCTACGACTCAGTGGGCCGATATGGCGGAGAAGAGTTTCTGATCGTTGTACCGGGGTGCGACGCTTTGAACCTGAAAGTAACTGCTGAACGGCTGCGCCGAATAATCGCCGATAAACCCATTGAAACAACCGCAGGCCCAATTCCGGTTACCATCAGCCTCGGGCTCGCGGCTACACAAGCAACTACTTCTGGCTTGATCGGCCGCGAGGCATTGCTTCACGATGCCGACCAGGCTCTCTATGCCGCCAAGGCTGGAGGCCGCAATCGTGTAGAAAGCGCTCCGGCTGCGCTGGAGGCTACTCCGCACGGCGGCTGATCGGGACTTTCTAACCGCAATGTTAATCGTGGGATCGTGGGATAGCACCTTGGTGGCTCCATCTGGCCCGGTCGGGCCATTCACAGAAGTGGGAAAGAGATTTACTTTTCCAGGTGAGCAGTTCTGGGGGAGGGCTGCCCGGGCGTCCAATGACTCGAAAGAGTCGGATGCCCGTTTTATTTGCTCCAATCCGGGTCCAACTCTCTTCACGCATCCCGGAAGTCGGTATCTGAATTGTTCACGCTAGATTTCTCGCCCCGCTGGTAAAAACGCGGGGGCTTCGGAATGACTCCCTCATCCACACTCTGATCAATATGTTGAAATGGTGAAATTTACCGTGATGCGAGCCGCGGTTTCCACCGGTTTGCCGCCCTGGTAATAGGGTTTGAAGTGCCACTGCTTTACTGCCTCGCGAGCGGCCTCGGAAAGTATCGCTGGTCCGCTGAGTACCTGTATGCCTTGAATGCTTCCCGTCCGGCTGATCAGAGCTTCTAGAATGACAGCACCCTGAACTTTCATCTGCTTCGCCAGCAACGGATAAGTGGGATTTACGCGAGACACTACCTGAGCGCTTCCGGGCGACATTTGCGCCTGTGCTGCGGCATGGTTTTCTGCCGGACTACTATCTTGGCTTGGCGCGGAACTCGAAGTTTGCTCATCCGCAGCCGGAGCATTCGGTTGCATGTCGAGTTTCACGGAACTGTCGCCCGGTTTGACCGCCCGGTGCTGATTGCCGGCTACGACCTCAACTTCCAGTGGCGGCAGCACAGCCCGGTTGGTAGCAATAATCACGGGCGACTCGTCGCTCTGCGGTACAGCGGAACGCGCAGTTTTTGCCGGCGGCTTTGACTTGGAGCGAACATGAGTGGCGGCTGGGGCTGCGGCTTTCGGCGAAGCGATCCGTGGGCCCGTCTTGGACGCCGCGACCGGTGGGGCACCTTGCTCAGGAGTTTCCGACTCAGCGCCTGGACTCGGCGGAAACCAGTACTGGCGGTCCTTGATTAGCACCGCGGTCAGCGCTATCAACAACACACCCAGGGCGATCAGCATCCGACGACGTTGCTGTTGTTCGAAGGGCGGATGCTGCAGGGCGCTGCCCACTTCCGTACTGCGATTCTGCTCCGGCATAGACGTAGCGAAAACTCCCTTGTCGTAACTGGAGACTTGCCGCCTAGTATGCCCGGAAACTGTGCACAAAGCCAGCGCGTTTATAACGTCGTGCCTGTCTGGTTAGCAAACGACAAACGTCAGCAGACCAGTTGTTCGCGGCTCAGCTTCAGACCGTTCAGATTGCCGAGAACCGTAACCGCGATCGACTCGGTGAGAAAGAACTCGTTGGCAAGCTGCCTGATTTCTTCCGCGGTTACGCTTTCGATTTTTTCGATCAGCTCGTCCATGCTGTAGAAGCGATCGAAATACATCTCTTGCCGAGCCAGGCTGGACATGCGCGCGGTGGAGGATTCAAGCGACAACATTAAGCTGCCCTTCAGTTGGTCCTTGGAGCGCCGCAGTTCCTCCTCGGGCACATTCTCGGACTTGAGTTTGCGGAACTCGGAAACGATGCTTTGCACGACCTTGCCGGCCGAAGCCCGCGATGTGCCGGCATAGACCGAAAGGCAGCCAGTATCGCGGTACGGATTCAGATCGCTGTAGATAGAATAGGCAAGTCCCTGCCGTTCGCGGATGTTTTGAAACAGCCGCGAACTCATTCCTCCGCCGAGCAACGTATTCAGAATGTATGACGCATGTCTTCGCTCGTGAGCAATGGGATGCGAAGGCACGCCGACGCAGATCTGCACCTGCTCCAGAGCCTTCTTGTTGCGCATGATAATGCGCGGAACAATTTTCGGCTGAGGACTGTGAAACCCGTTCTTCATCGGTTTCATGTGCTGGAAGTGCTTCGCCACCAGCTCCACAAACGGTTCATGCTTCAGATTTCCCGCAGCGCAAATAATCAGATTGGCGGGAGTAAACCGCTGATCGTAGAACGTGAGCACCGGATCCCGCTCGAATGACTTAACGCTATCTTTGGTGCCGAGGATCGGCTTGCCCAGAGCGTGGTCCTTCCAGAAATTTTGCGTGAAAATCTCATGCACCAGGTAATCGGGACTGTCTTCGTCCATCTTGATTTCTTCGAGGATAACCCCTCGTTCGCGGGTGATGTCCTGGGCATCGAAGGTGGGGTTCAGCACCAGATCGCTGAGCACGTCCATGGCGATGGGCAGGTGCTCATCCAAAATCTTGACGTTGAAACAAATGCACTCTTTGGCGGTGAAGGCGTCCATGTTGCCACCGATAGAGTCGACCTGGCGCGCTATGTCTTCTGCGGAGCGATGTTTCGTGCCCTTGAAAACCATATGCTCAACGAAATGGGAGATACCATTCCATTGCGCGTCTTCATCGCGCGACCCGGTTTTTATCCAGACCCCGATGGACGCCGAACGAATATGCTGCATCTGTTCCGTGATCACGGTCAGACCATTCGGCAGCATTTCGCGCTGAATATTGCGTACTTCTTGAACCATTAATTTTTTCCTAAACTGCACCGCCTCAGGACCGGGCAGGCCTTTACTATTGTTACATACCTGGCCGACCTATGCTAAATCATGCCTATTCATTTAGAATCAATCGTTTATGGCCTAAATCTAAAGTACGGCAATCCCAGCTCTTGGGCGCTGGCATCTCCTCTACAATGTAAATGAGACGGGCTTAATCGATGACTCAAGACAAGCAAACGGTTCTGTTAGGCCTGAATCTTCGCGAACTGACGGATTTTGTCGAGGAAGCGGGCCAGCCTTCCTATCGGGGACGGCAATTGTTCGAGGCACTCTATCGTCAGCGTGTCGCGTCCGCTGAACAGGTATCTACCCTTCCGCAGGAGTTTCGACAGAGTCTCAGTCAAAAAGGATTGTCCCTGGGAGTTCCGTCGATTGAAAAGAAATTCGTGTCGCGAGATGGCACGGTTCGCTATCTCATCGGATTTGCCGATGGGCAGAGCGTGGAAACGGTCTGGATGCCAGAAGGCGACGATGGAGAAGCCGGTGACGGCAGCGAGGCTGGAAACGAAGTCGAAAGGGCCTGGGACCGGGCTACAATCTGCGTCTCCAGCCAAGTGGGTTGTGCCGTGGATTGCCAGTTTTGCCTCACCGCTCTACTCGGCGTAAAGCGTAATCTGACGGCCGGCGAAATCGTCGGCCAAGTGTGTGCGGTTCTAAAGGACCAAAGTGTTTCTCCGCCGCAAGACCGGGTGAACGTTGTCTTCATGGGCATGGGCGAGCCCTTTTTGAACTTCGAAAATTTCATGAGAGCGGTCAACCTTCTGGTCGAGGGCGTGGGAATCCCGGAATCCCGTATGACTGTCTCAACTGCGGGAATAGTGCCGCGAATATACGATCTCGGCGCCGAACCGGTACGGCCAAAACTGGCAATATCGCTGAACGCGTCCAACGATGAAATACGCGGGCGACTGATGCCGATCAATCGCAAATGGAATCTGGAAAAGTTAATCGCCGCGGCCCGTGATTTTCCCCTGCGAAACCGCGAGAAACTGACCTTCGAATATGTTCTTCTTGACGGAGTGAATGATTCGCCGCAAAGTGCCCAGGAATTGGTCGAACTCATTCGTGGGGTACGGGCGAAAGTCAACTTGATCGCGTTGAATCCCGGTCCCGGAATTTCTTTCCAAACTCCCGCCGAGAACCGGGTGACGCAGTTTCAAAAAATACTGATTGACGCCGGCGTGCCCGCATTCATTCGTCGCCCTCGGGGACGCGACATTTACGCCGCCTGCGGCCAGTTAAAAAGAACCGTGGAGCTGGCGGGTTGAGTGTAGGCGCGGGCGTCCCGCCCGTGCGGAATCGGAATACATTTCTGATCAGGAGTCCGCAAATCCGGGTGAATTTCTTCTGGCCACCGCACGGGCGTGGACGCCCGCGCCTACACGAGCTTTCTCAGTTGCCCGCAGCCGCCTTCGCTTCAGAAAGCAATTCGGTCGGCGGTGAAAATGAGCCGGAAACTTCCGCCGCATCAATCACGGCAGGCAGTTCAATGCGGAATGTGGCTCCGCCCTCAGGCCGATTCTGGCAAGTGATCTTTCCGTTATGTTCCTGAATGATGCCGTAGCAGACGCTGAGTCCTAAGCCCGGTCCCTGACCTACCTTCCGGGTCGTGTAGAAAGGATCGAAAACCCGCTCCGGCTGCTGCATGCCCGGTCCATCGTCGGAAAATTCCACCACTACGGAAGCATTATGCAAACGCGCGGAAACCGTGAGTGTTCCACCCTGATCTGTCAGGGCGTGCAGAGCGTTATTTGTGATATGCAAGCACACCTGTAAAAGTTGATTGGAATCACCCAGAACATGCGGTAACTCCCTAGCGAAGTTGGTATGAACTTGAACATTTGGGGCGCAAGATTGTGGCAAGCACAGCTTGACCGCAGTTTGTACCAGGGCGTTGATGTCAACCAGGGTCTTTTCCGCGGGAACCTGCTTTGCGAAACTCAGCAGACTGGAAACCAGAGTGCGAGTCCGGCGCACCTGCTGCTCAATTTTTTGCATCAGTAGGCGCTGTTCGCTGCCGAGTTCCGTCGCCGCCAGCAAATCCGTATACCCCATCATTGCGGTCAGCGGGTTGTTTAATTCATGAGCAGCGCCGCCCACCAACTGACCAAGCGAAGCCAGCTTTTCCGACTGCACCAACTGGGCCTGAACTCGTTTGAGGTTCACAAATGATTCCTGCGAATCATTCAGCAGACGCAGCAGCTCACAGTCCAGCAGATGCTGCTTAAAGAAGACCATCCCGCCCATAACCAGCATGCTGACCAGCGTTAACACCAAGCGGAATGTGCGGACCGCTTGCGGCATTTCGCCATCGAACAAAGACCAGGCCGCAAATAGAGGCAGCGAAAAAATCGCCGCCATTCCCAGCCTTGCCACCCACACGCCATAGCTGCCAACAGCGCGGGCAGGCTGTTGCTTAGTAGAAGAACTCGCTGCGAAAATCCCCAGCACCGTGATCCACGCCATGGAAATGGCCAGCGGCAAATCATATAAACTGCCTGAATAATACATTTTCCGGGCGAAGGCCCAATTCGCGAAGTAGGAACTGAAAGAATATGTAAGACTGGCGGCAAACCAATTCGCATAGATGATTCGCCACGAACCTCGACTGCGAAGCCATAGCATACCAACGCCCGACAGAAACACCATTTTCTCAGTTAGATAAAGCGTGTTCAGATTGTGATTGTAGGCAGCTTCGTACGGACGCACGTACTGCCATGGAATCACCGCAAACAAATAAAGATATAACCACCAGACAAGCAGCAAAGCGAAATCAAGCGTTCCCAAACGAGTGGTACGATTGTCCGGTTGCAGGTGCGGCTGCAAGGCGAGCGCGGCTGTCATGGGAACAATATGAAGGAACATCACTACGTCGCCACCGAACGGATTGGGAACATCGCGTCGCATTAGAACTTCGAAGTAGGTCCACAAAATCTGATAAGAAAACCAGAAGCCCATTCCCAGCATCATCAGCGCCCAGAAAAGTTGGATCCGTCCGCGGCTGGCAGCCACGCTGGGTAGAAGCGAGATGGTCGCGGAAAGTAGTAGAACCAATTGGACAACGTCGCTCAAAGCAGTGAGGGCGAAGCCGCGATGAAGAAAAAGCGACGCCAGGGCTTGCGCGCACACCAAGGCGGCGATGCCCGCGATCCATAGCTTCGAGCGTTCGGACATATTCATCCACTTATGATTCTTAGTCACAACACCCGTGAGGGAAAGTTACTCAAGTAACCTGAAACGCCCGCTACAATGCTTAGAATCAGTCGTCGAGGTTTACTGTATTTAGACTCTTACCGTTAGCTCTGTGTGCAGGAAGTTTCACTTGCTCTCTGGCCGCATTGCAAATAATATCCGCGTGACACCATTCCCAGTGCGTGGTCGTATTCGATTGCCATTCCAAACCCTGCGAGATCGATTCCTCTGGCGACTTCGTGCCCCCATGGGCTCGAGCGAAATACGCCGCACTGAGCGCTGGCTGGCGACGGCGCGGGTTTCGCTCGCGCTGGCTTCGGTGGTCGCGATCTGGATGGATCCGACGGAGATTCGCGTTTCCTTGTGGGCCTATGGCTTATTGGCGTTCTACATCATTCAAGGCTTATTCATCATTGTCTTCCTGCGCAGGCGGCAGGAATCGACGCCAAATTTCCGCCTATTAGTTCACAGCGCAGACATAATCTGGCCGGGTCTCATTTCAGTTTTTGCCACCGGGCAAAGCAATCTATTTTTCTTATTCTTCGTTTTTGTTCTTGCCGGCGCGGCTTACCGCTGGGGTTTATGGGAGACCGTGGGAACCGCGGTTGCGTCCGTGGTTTTGCTCTGGATAGAAAGTTTTGTTTTGCTTCACTTGAACTTTGTCGGGGCGGTTAACGATTTGCTCTTACGTTTGAAATGGCACCTGCCGCTCTTGCAAGTCAATACCACCGAATTCGAGCCCAAACACCTTTTCATGCGGTCGGTCTACCTGCTGGTATTGGGTTTTCTCCTTGGATATCTTGCAGAGCAGCAGAAACAGCTTCGCGCCGAGAAAGCTGTAATCGCGCGAACCATTGGAAAGGCCCGAGTCGAGGCCGGACTTAGCGGCACTATTCAGGAAATATCCGTCGAATTGCTCTCAATGTATGGAGCAAAACAACTGCTGATCGCCTCCCAGGAGACCAGTAATTACCGCGTATTTGTCGGTGAACTGCGGCATGGGATTGGCGACGCCTCATTTCGCTGGCTCGAACCGTCCGTCAATGACAAAGAAACCTTCATGTTTGAATCACCCGCCATAACCTGTTATGCGCGGCGAAGTAACCGGCGCGACGGGGAATTTTCCATCGTGGGATTAGACCGCGCAGGTGCGAGAGTGCGTGATCTCACTCCGGAATCACTCAGTCCACTGGCGCAAACCTATGATTTTCAAAGTTTGATGACGGTGTCATTTCTCTTTGGTCGCGAGTGGTCGGGACGAATCATTCTGCTGGATCCCTCCTTAACTGGCGAGATCGAAGAGGAACTGCGTTTCCTGGAGGAGTTGGTTCGCCAGGTCGGACCGGCCGTCTACAACGTTCTTCTGTTACGCCGCTTGCGGTTGCGCGCAGGAGCGCTGGAGCGCGCCCGTTTCGCCCGCGAATTGCACGACGGGGCAGTGCAGTCGCTCATCGCTGTCGAGATGCAGGTCGATGTGCTGCGGCGCCAATCGCCCGGAAAGCCCGGCTTGGTGACTGAGGAGTTAGGTAGAATCCAAGGACTGCTGCGGGAAGAAGTTCTCAAGTTGCGCGAACTGATGCAACAGATGAAAACCCTGGACGTGGATTCCAAAAAGCTTTTGGGATTACTATCTGACACGGTGGAACGATTCCAGCGCGAGACCGGAATCTCTGCCCGCTTTCTTTCCGATCTGAACGAACTGAATATGCCGCAGCCGGTTTGCCGGGAACTGGCGCGCATTGTGCAGGAGGCGCTGGTCAATGTACGCAAGCACAGCCGCGCCCATCAAGTGCTGGTACGGCTTGGTTCGCGCAATGGCGCGTGGCACGTACTGATTGAAGACGATGGTTGCGGCTTTCCTTTCGCAGGCCGCCTCGCACAAGCCGAACTCGACATCCTGGGAAAAGGTCCTGTGATCATTAAGGAACGTGTGCGTTTAATTGAAGGCGAACTCACTGTAGAATCAAACCCGGGGTCCGGTTCACGTTTAGAAATCACAGTCCCGCAACGGCGGGAAGCCGCTTATGGATAATCGACGATCGCAGTCGACTCGCATCGTTATTGCTGACGACCATCCTATTTTCCGTGACGGATTACGTCGGCTTCTGGAAACCGAACCTGACCTCAAAGTGATTGGGGAAGCGTGTGACGGCGCTGAGGCAGTCAAGTTGGCCCGGCAGCTGAAGCCTGACATTCTGCTCCTCGATCTCGCCATGCCTCGCCATCCAGGCTTGGAAGCGCTACGCGAGATGAGTTCGGCTTCGAACCAGAGCGCGGTTCGCGTCATATTGCTGACGGCGGCTGCCGAGAAAAATCAGATTGTCGAAGCTCTGCAACTCGGAGCTCGCGGGGTGGTTCTCAAGGATTCCGCTACTCAGCTTCTCCTCAAAGCGATTCACACCGTCATGGCAGGAGAATATTGGGTGGGGCGCGAGAGTGTCTCCAACCTGGTGCAGTACCTGCGAACTTTGGTTCAGTCGTCGGGGGAGGAAGCTCGACAGAAAAAATTCGGTCTCACGCCCCGCGAACTGGAGATTGTTTCCGCAGTAGTTGCCGGCTATTCCAATAAAGAAACCGCGGAATACTTCAAGATCAGCGAAGACACGGTGAAGCACCACCTCAGCAATATCTTTGACAAACTCGGCGTTTCCACCCGTCTCGAACTCGCGCTTTTTGCCGTTAATCAATCCCTGCCGCTGAAGCCCATCGCTTGATATGGCACTTTAGTGCCATAGACCGCACACCTCCGAGCTATTGTTCATAACTCGCCCCAAAACTAGCATCTAGAGGAGAAGTGATCTCGGGACACTTCTGCTGATGTCGACCTGGCAACTGCTCTCGCCCGCGTAGGAGTAAATAGCTAGGACCCAAGGAGGAGCTCCGTGGCAAGATTGTTGCAGCAACTGTGGTCGGATGAACGAGGGCAGGACGTCGCAGAATATGCGGTCATGCTGGCAGTTGTGTTGGTGATCGTAGTTGGAACTATTCGTCTAATTGGTGGAAACGCCAACAACGTCTTTTCATCGGTGGCCAGTTCCGTCGCGCAGTAACCCCGACGTTAATTCCAATCAGGCCGAGCAGAAGCGAGGGCGGACTATCCAGCTTGGCCTGAAGTTTCCTTCCTTCGGACAATCTGACCTCAAGACGCATGCGGTTTACTACCCATCTTAGAATTCAGTGTTGACTCGGGCTTAGCAGTGGACGATCTTGGGGCTCTTGATACCTTTCGTCGCATTACGGGTGTCCACCACAAGCTGTGACTCGCGCACGATGCGCGCATAGTCGTAATCGGAGTGATCGGTGACTATCAGCGCGCAGTCGTACTGTCCCAGATTTTCCAGCGGCGAGCATTTCATCTGCAGATCGTATTTTCGTCCCTTGCCGACGGTTGGAAAGTAGGGATCGTTGTAGCTGACCTGGGCACCTTCTTTTTGCAGCAGTTCGATAATCGTTAGGGACGGGGACTCGCGTAAGTCATCGATATCTTTCTTGTAAGCCAGTCCGAGCACCAGAATCTTGGAGCCATTCAGCGCTTTCTTGTGCTGGTTGAGAGCTTTCCCGACAGACTCCAACACGTGATAAGGCATGTTGGTGTTAATCTCTCCGGCCAGCTCAATGAAACGGGTGCGAAAATCCCATTCTTTGGCTTTCCACGAAAGATAAAACGGATCTACTGGAATACAATGCCCGCCTAACCCGGGCCCAGGATAGAAGGGTTGAAATCCGAAAGGCTTGGTGGCAGCCGCCTCGATCACCTCCCAAATGTCGAGGCCCATGCGCAACGACAACAGCTTCAACTCATTCACCAAGGCGATGTTCACGCAGCGATAAATGTTCTCTAACAGCTTTGTCATTTCAGCGGCGGCTGGCGAGGAAACTCGCACCACCCGGGCGAAGATCGCACCGTATAAAGCGGCGGCCAGGTCTGATGCTTTGCCATTAAGTCCGCCCACTACCTTCGGGATGTCGCGCCTTGCCACCGTCTGATTGCCGGGATCTTCACGCTCCGGCGAAAAGGCAACATAAAATTCGTTTCCGTTTGAAGAGTCACCGCGGGATGCTTTCAGCCCGTGCCGATTGCCTTTCTCCAAAATCGGAATCAATACTTCTTCGGTCGTTCCCGGATAAGTCGTGCTCTCGAGGATCACCAGATGTCCCGGCCGCAGATGGGGAGCAATTGACTTTGCCGTGTCCGTGATGAAGCTCAAATCGGGCTCATGATATTCGTTCAGCGGCGTGGGAACGCATATGATGATTGCGTCCATCTCCGTTAACCGCGAATACTCCGCAGTAGCGCTGAATCCACCTTTTTTCGCTACCTGAATATCGGTTGCTGGAATACGAAAAATGTAAGAGCCTCCCTGGTCCAGAATGGAGACCTTGCGGGCATCAATGTCGAACCCGGTAACCGAGAATTTCTGCTCGGTATAGAGCAGAGCCAGGGGCAAACCCACATAGCCGAGGCCGATCACGGCGACACGCGCCTGTTTCTTTTCAATCTTGCTCTTCAGATCGGAAAACAAAGCGACCGGCATTGATTCAATAGTCATAGTTTTTTGGGTGAGATCACTGTGGATTTTAACATGTGCCCTTCAAGGCGCCTGCCGACCTTTCTAGTGGGTTAGTTACTTCTGTGCACAGTCTACTCACTCGTTTTCCTGTACTCACGGTGTTTGCACGAACGGTTCGCGGACCAGTTTAGAGATTCCTTGGTGCCTCCGGTGGTTCGTTTGTTGTATAGCCTCTTGTTCTGCTTTCTCAGTTAACTTACAGTCGATTTCCAGATGCAGAATCGTACTGAAACGCTGGGAATCGGATCACGTGCCCCGGATTTTTCTCTGGCAGCAGCGAACGCACAGGAGACGTTTTCGCTTTCCTCGCTGCGCGAGCGTGGGCCGGTGATTCTTGAATTCCTGCGCGGAACCTGGTGACCGAACTGCGTAAAGCGCATGGCCCAGTTTGAGCCAATGAAAGCTGAACTCGAACAAGCGAGGGCGCAGTTGGTGTTCATCGCAGCGGAAAAACGCGACGGGATGTTTAAACCTGCGAAGTTTCTGGAAAAGCACCCGGTGGGATTTCCGTTTCTGCTGGATGAAGACCGGTCGGTAACAAAGGCCTACGGGCTTTATCACCGGTTGGGGAAGGATGCCATTAATATCGCGCATCCGGCTACGTTGGTCATCGATAGCGGCGGCACGGTGCGCTACATCTATCGTGGCGATAACCAGACCGACCGGGCGCCAATCGAGAAGGTGCTTGAAGCAGTCCGGAAATTGCCGTCTGCTGCTTGAATGTCGCTCAACGGGAAGCGCGTAAAAAGTTTACAGAATTTATGACTGACTGAGGAGGCGAAATGAAGAAACTTGTATGGCTCAGCATAGTGATGTTCGCAATTTCTGCGGTAGCGCAAAGCAATATCGCATTGCCTGCCGGCACATCGATGAAAGTGAAACTGGAAAATGCTCTAACAACTTTCTCCAACAAAAGCGGCGACCCTTTTTCCGCTCGAGTGACGGAAGCTGTCGTGCTCAATGGAAAACCCGTGATTCCCATCGGCGCAACCGTGCAGGGGCGCGTCACCAAAACAAGCGAACCGCGGCGGATTGCGGGCAAACCGACAATTGCCATCTTCCCCGAAACTGTAGTTTTGCCTGACGGCCAGCATTTCATGCTAAACGCCACTCTGGTGGACACCAGCGTGCGTAACGGAACCGATGTCAACGACGAGGGCCAATTCAAAGGCAAGGGGCACGACGGCAAAGATATAACGGAGATCGGCATGGGCACCGGCGGCGGAATGCTGTTGGGCGGCCTCATCGGCGGAGCCAAAGGCATGCTGATTGGCGGCGCGGTAGGCGCTACGGCGACCGTCGCTCATTGGATGGGGAAGAAGAACTCAGCGATGCTGCCTGCGGGTACAGAGTTGGTGATGGAATTGAGCCGACCGCTGGAGATGACTGCTGCGGCCACGGGTCAGTAGAAATCCGTGATCCGTTTCAACTGGCCGGAAGCATTCGCTTCCGGCTTTTGTTTCATGCGCCTGCCTGCCTAAAAGGCTAACGCCATTAAATCTTCCTCACTCAAAAGCCGTAGCTCGATCCATCCCTCGAGAGGCAAAGCATCGACTGGCAGACGGTTTTGCCACACACTGAAACGCAGGCGCAGCAAGGTCGCTACCGGCGTGGTTGCTCTTCCGCCAGTTCCGACGGCGACCGAAGCGGTTGGCTTTGCCAATAACCAAGCCAAGGGAATTTTGAATTCGAAGTTTCGCAGCAGAGCTACTTTCACGTCATCGCCAGGATTCTCCGACGAGGCAATGGTCGTCTGCTCATCCTGAGAACTCACCTGCCATGAGACGGGTGTGCCTCCCTGCACCCGCACATCTAATCGCAAAGCCCGCCGTGGACGCTGCGCATCAGTTGCCCTTGATTCAAGATTGACCACCAGATCAAAGTCCAACTCAGGAGGCTTGCCCACAAAATCCATGCGGCCATAAACGAAATTTTCATCAATCCCCGTGTGCACACAATCAACCAGGAATTGCTTGCCGTGCATGGCGCCAGCGCGATGATCCGCAGTATGCACCGCCGCGCCCATCCACTCGAAATAGCGGACCATATCGCCAGTAATGCGAGGATGGATATAAGAAGTCTGCGGCGTATACTGCGGCCGCGCCTCTACGCCACTAATCGGCTGCGCTAGATAATCCGGTGCGGTTGCGCCCAGTGCCTGGTAAACATTCGAGAGATGCTTGCGATACAGTTCGTCGAATTCGCGATCATTGGCCGAGTGATGCTCGGGTCCGTACCACCAGTTCCAGTCACTGCCCTCGGCAATAAATAATTCTTCGAGAGCCAATCTACGTTGGGCATCGCTCGCCCGTCCCGCCGCCGCGGAGTAAAATTGTCGAGCATGATAAAGATGATCCCATGAGCGGTTATCCTCGGGAGCGCCAATCCACACGTTGAAGTTGGCATTGATCCAAGAGCCGGGCACTAAAGAAGTCAGCTTGCCAAAATCGCGGTGACGCGCGATCGCCTCGGACACCGTAACCGCCTCGATCCCTGGCTCATGCTGCAGTTTCTCATAGAAGCGCCGCAGGAATTCGCGCCCGGACCGCGGATAATATTCCCAGGCATTCTCGCCGTCGAGAATGATGGACACAACCGCATCGCGGCCCTGATCGAGCACCGGCCGCGCGGCTTGCCAGATATTGTGAATGAGATGATTGGCGGCATCCTGCGCGGGCATTCCCGAGTACACGAATCCAATCAAGTCCGAGATAGTGTGATCGCGGAAGATCATGTGCATCTGGGTCGGTCCGTTTTCGAAGCGGTGGATGGTATAAAGTTTCTCGGCACCCGGCGCCGACAACCGCCCTTCACCATCTCGCGCGAAGTTAATCCCTAAGCTTCGTCCTAGAACGCCTTCGTCCGTGGCCATCCACTTCACACCCAGATCTTGCGCGATGGCCAAAACCTCTTCTGACACGCTTCCCTCAGAAGGCCAAACCCCAACCGGCCGTACGCCGAAGACTAGTTGGTGAAGATCCAACCCGCGCCGCAACTGTTCCCTTGCGTCCTCGGGATGGCGAAAACGGTTCTGCGGCAGAGGCAGCCCTGGCGTCGAAATCGCACCCATGTTCGTGTCGCAGACCAGTGGCAGGATAGGATGATAAAAAGGCGAAGTTGAAATCTCAATCCTTCCCTGCTGCGCCGCGGTAGCGTGCGCGGGAATCACTTCGCCCACCAGTTGACGTTGCCGGGAAATGACGAATGCCTGATCTTCCAGCGAATATCCCTGACCTTTCTTGATCAGCGCTGCAATCTCGGAATCTTCGAGAAAGAACTCATCAAACCATGCGATTTGCGAGAGCACTTGCAGGTCAGTGAAGTCCTGCGCCTGGAAATACTTATCGGCCCGTTCCGGAGAATCGCCGGCGCCTCGAAAGCGCTCCCAAAGCGCGTGATAGCGAGGATACCGGCCGATCATGTGTACGGGATTTGCCTGAAAGAGATACTGCAGCGCAAAGCGTCGTTCCGTTGCCGTGAGGTCCTTCGCCGGTCTGGCCGCCACTTTCAGGAATGGGTCCTGCGCTGTTCCCTCGACGTAGTCCTGAATTTGCGTGATCAGCGATGGGACGAGGTTGAAAGTCTGGTGAACATTGGGAAACTCATCCAGCAGTTTCACCATGCCGTAGTAATCTTTCAGGGCATGCAGGCGAACCCAGGGAAGACGGTACTCACCCGTAACCAGATCTTTATAAAAAGGCTGATGCTGGTGCCAAAGAACAATGACGCGCAGAGCAGGCATTTAAAGTGTCGGCCCAGCCAAAAGATAAAAATAAGAATTAAAGAGCCGTGCTAAAAGTCTAGCATGAGGCGCCACGTTCACAAGGATCTGCAAAAGCCTTGCCGCCCGACAGTTTCATTCCGGTACACTAAAGATCACTTCGATGACGGGAACCAATCCAACACGGTCTTTCATGGCCGGGCGTCCCCGCCCGGCTAAACGGGCGAGACGCCCGTTCTCCAATGTGGGGACGACCTTGAGGTCGCGCTGACATGGCACTTCTGACTGAGCAGGATCTTTACCTTTTCAATCAGGGCCGCCACTACCGCGCTTACCAAAAGCTGGGCGCGCACCTTACCGCAGTAAACGGCGAACCTGGCGCCAGCTTCGGCGTATGGGCGCCGAATGCACGGTCAGTGACCGTCATGGGCAGCTTCAACAATTGGAATAAAGATTCGCATCCGCTGCGTGCGCGTGAGAATTCCGGCATCTGGGAAGGTTTCATTCCCGGCGTCACCAAAGGCACCTTTTACAAGTATCACATCGTTTCCCGGCATCACGGACATGTGGTCGACAAGGCAGACCCATTCGGATTCTTCCACGAGAAACCGCCGCGTACCGCTTCAGTGGTCTGGGATCTCGACTACCAATGGTCCGATCAGGACTGGATGCACCAACGCGAACGCCGAAATTCCCTGCAAGCTCCCATCTCTATCTATGAAGTCCATCTCGGCTCATGGATGCGTGTTCCCGAAGAACATGGGCGTCCGCTTACCTATCGTGAAACTGCGCCGCGCCTAGCGGACTACGTTCAACGCATGCAATTTACGCACGTGGAACTGCTGCCAATTATGGAGCACCCCTTTTACGGATCATGGGGATACCAGACCACGGGTTATTTCGCCCCGACCGCGCGCTATGGTACGCCGCAGGATTTCATGTATTTGATCGATTACCTCCATCAGCGGGGCATTGGCGTAATTCTCGATTGGGTTCCCTCGCACTTCCCCACCGACGAGCACGGTCTCGCCTACTTCGACGGCACTCACTTGTTCGAGCACTCCGATTCCCGCCAGGGCTTTCATCCTGACTGGAAAACGTTGATCTTTAATTACGGACGCGACGAGGTCCGCAGTTTCCTGCTTTCAAGCGCAATGTTCTGGCTGGATAAGTATCACGCAGATGGTTTGCGAGTGGATGCGGTCGCGTCCATGCTGTACCTCGATTATTCGCGCAACCCCGGCGAATGGCTTCCCAACAAGTATGGTGGTCGCGAAAATCTGGAAGCCATCGAATTCCTTCGCCAGTTCAATATGGAGACTTACAAGGAATATCCGGGCATTCAGACTTTCGCCGAAGAATCCACCGCCTGGCCCATGGTCTCGCGGCCGATTTATCTCGGCGGCCTGGGCTTCGGCCTGAAATGGGATATGGGCTGGATGCACGACACTCTGCAATACTTCGCGCATGATCCCATCCATCGAAAATTTCATCACAACCTGCTCACTTTTCGATCGCTATACGGCTTCACCGAGAATTTCGTATTGCCGCTCTCGCACGATGAAGTTGTCCACGGCAAAGGTTCGCTGATCGGCAAAATGCCGGGAGACGAATGGCAGAGGTTCGCCAACCTGCGATTGTTGTTTGGCTACATGTTCGCCCAAGCGGGCAAGAAACTGCTGTTTATGGGAGATGAGTTCGGACAAGTTCGCGAGTGGACGCATGACAGCAGCCTGGAATGGGATGTGTTGCGGTATCCCGTGCACCACGGATTGCAAAATTGGGTAGAGCAGTTGAATCGGGTTTACCGCAGTGAGCCCGCGCTGCACGAATTCGACACCGATCCAAAGGGGTTCGAATGGATTGACTGCAACGACAACGCCGCCAGCACCATTTCACTGCTGCGTAAAGGAAGCTCGCCTGGACAAGTTGTTGTCGCGGCCTTCAACTTCACTCCCATCCCACGAATTGACTATCGCCTGGGAGTGCCCACTGGAGGCTTCTGGCGAGAACTTCTTAACAGCGATGCCAAAGAGTACGGCGGCAGCGGCGTGGGGAACGCCGGCGGAGTCATGGCTGAGGAACATCCGGTCCATGGACGCCCATACTCCCTGAAACTAACGTTGCCGCCGCTGGCGGCGCTGTTCCTGAAAGCCGGGTAATCGGCACTTTGCCGGGCATTCGGCAGTTCACACCGAGTTTTTCAAGAAACAAAATGTCACCGAACATGACAATGGGCTGCGGTTCATCGAGTGGTTAAGGTGCCAGCAGGATTTGCAGCCGGTCCAAAATGTGCCGTAATGGACCGCCTTTTCCTATAGCGGCATCGACGAACGGCGCCATCTGTTGCAGCTCCGGATGCGACCCCGAAATCATAATCACCGGCAGCTTCGGATGCCGCTGCTTAAGCCATGTTGCCAGCTCCAAACCATTCATTCCAGGCATCTCGTAGTCGAGAATAACGGCGTCAATTTCTTTTTCTTTGGACTCAAACACGTGAAGTGCGTGGCGCCCGCTGTTGGCGGCTATGACTTCGTAGCCGTTTTGTCCGAGCAGGGCTCCGTACAACTCTCGGATCGCCGCGTCGTCGTCCACGCACATCACGGTAAGAGCCTTCATGGGGAGAGCTGCCCTTCTCGCTTCGCCTAAGAGGGGTCTAGGACGAAGCCATTGTGCAGTTCAGTGTGCACGTCAAATGCCACGCCTCTTTTCATTGCCCGCACTCTTCTGACCATCTGGATTTTGAATGTCCCTGAGAGATGACAAATTGTTTGCAGGGGAATGACAACCTACAAGGCCACTCCAGCCAGAATGCCTGCGGGTTAACTTCGATGAAGCTTCCGCGCCGTGGAACCTACCAAACTTAAGAGAGGAAAAATATGAAGAGCTTCGCAAGGAACTTGCTATTCACCAGGCTATCGCTGATTGTCGTGTGCGCAGCGGTAGTGAGCGCGTCAACTATGGTCCTGGCACAGGCCGGTCATTTAGATAGAACTTTTGGTACAAACGGAATTTTTACCCTATCCCTGGCCAACAGCCAGGCCAACGCTGTCGCTTTACAAAGTGACGGCAAGATCGTGGTCGCCGGGCAACTCGGTAACAAGAGTGGTTTGATCCGCCTTAGCACTAACGGCTCTCTCGACAATACTTTTGGCAGCGGCGGCGTGGTAGTTGTCAATCACTTCGGTGGTGATATCAACCAGGTCATAATTGGGATGGCCATTCAATCGGATGGAAAGATTGTGGCAGCGGCTACGGGAGTTCCTCAGGGGGGACAGGTTGCCCGTTTCAACCCTAATGGCACACTGGACACTACGTTCGGCAGCAAAAGCATTGCAACCTTGTCGCTGAACGCAGCCCTGCTTGCGTTGCAGACCGATGGAAAGATTATCGTGACCGGGGGACAACTGGGAGGCGCGGTGATGGCGCGCCTCAACACCAACGGCCAACCGGATACAACTTTCGGTACTGGCGGTGTGGCCGCGCTGGCCGATTTCGGTTCCAGCTCGATCGCGCTGCAAGCCGATGGCAAGATCCTGATTGGATCCGGCGGCTTTCCGCCTTTGCCCGTTCTAAATCCGCTCGGAGCCGCTGGCTCTGTCACTCGATACAACACCAATGGCAGCCTCGACAAAACCTTCGGGATCTTTGGCCAGGCAGCCGCAACGGCAGCCCCGTCGGCAATCGCGGTGCAAAGTGATGGCAAGATCCTGACTGCAGGAGCCCAAGCCGGCAAAGTCGCCGTCCATGGCAACGCGCTGGGCTTCGGCTTGGCTCGTTACAATACCGACGGAAGCATTGATACCACTTTCGGAAGCCACGGCGGCGACGTCACGACCTTCCGAAACACCAGCCTTACGGGGGCCTTGGCCCTTGCTCTCAGTCCAACGGGGATATCGTTGCAGCGGGAGAGGCCGGGAACGTTGTCAGCAATTCGACGATCTTCGAGGCCTTCGCACTGGCCCGTTCGCCGCCACTGGAAAACTGGATGCCGCCTTCGGGACCGGAGGTCGCGTCACCACCAGCTTTGGCAGCAATGACGACGCGTTCATTACCTCGATTGTGCTCAAAGCGACGGAAAGATCGTCGTGGCCGGTACCAACGGAGGAGGCAGCTTCGAGGTAGCGCGCTACCTCGGTCAGTAGCAATCGGAGGGTTGACGGGAGAACCGTGCCCCGTTATTTCCTCGGGGTGCCCCTGTCCTTGCGGTTTTTTCGCTTGGGGCGGGTGCACAGATCGATCCCACAGTCAGTTCTGTTAACCTCATCCGCGTGGGCGCACAATCTTTAACTCAAAGCTGGCTTCACGCGCCGGCACCCCCCCCTCTGCCCCTTGCAACAAACGCAAGCAGCGGGGCACCCACCGCAAATCGTCGCAGCCGCGCCCTGCGCCTCTCACGCGTGCTAGACTCGATTTAGCTGCTGCCCATGCGGATCCTCACCCGCTACATTCTGCGTGAAGTCA
>CAWDNO010000027.1:0-54319 GCA_963803665.1 uncultured Acidobacteriota bacterium | reverse complement strand
CAGTCCTTGTCCGTGATCGAGCACTACGCAGTTGCCTTCGAAGAATAAAGGGCGCGCCAAGAGCACGGTTCCGGTGTTCACTGCCGCGACCGGCGTACCTTCGGGTACGGCATAATCGAGACCCTGATGCACGCTCTGTACTTTTCCATTGAAGGTGCGCGACGTCCCGAAGACATCCGAAATCTGCGCTTTCACTGGCGGGCGAAAACTGCCGGCCCACTCTTGCTCGGGAGTTACGTGTGCAAATGCGTGCTCTTTGAGGATTTTGTCTTCCCCAATTTTCTGAAGCTGCTGGGGATTGGGTTCTGTGTATTGCTTAGGCACGCTCGCGGCGATGCTGTGATAATGCCCTTTGCCGATCGTGATCCGTTTTTGAAATGAAATCTCTTTGTTGGACCCTGTCTCTACATTCAATTCCAACGGATAATTCCCCGGACGAGTTTCCAGGCTCGCGCCGGCGAATCCGTACCAGACTTTGCCATGGGAATTCGAGGAAAAGAACACTTCATGCCCCAGCCATTTGCCAGAAAGCGAGGTTAACCGCTGCGGCGAAGTAACACGAAATAAAATAGGAGACCCATTGACCGGAACTGTCGGTTGCCAGCGAACAATTAAGTCTGCAGCCTTGACCTTCGCTTTTGCAGCCGGTATCTCAGATGCGCAAACAGAAATCGCGCCCAACGCGCCTACAAGCAGCATCGCAATGTTGCCGCGGCAGATGCGACGAAATCTCGAGAAAGCATCCATTCGAAATCAGCCTAGCATTGATAGCCAGAGGCCTGCCCGCTGAAGTGCTTAAAAGATAATCTCCGGCTTCGTGACCTGACTCGTAAACTGTTGTACCGCAAGCGGAACACCAAGGTAACCAAGCTGGAGTCCTTTTAGCCAGACAATTCCCTCAACCTGAGCCAGAATCTTCTAATGTCATCGAAGGTGCCTCGTCAGTTGGGCGCAGAAGTGTTTATTGGGGCTATGGCCCTGGCGGCGATGGCGTGTTTCTGGTTCGCATTTGCTCATTGGCATTCGAGCGATCCCCTAAAATTCTTCTGCTACCTGGCAGTCGCGCTCCTGGCTTCATTCCTGAAGATAAAACTCCCCGGCATCAATGGAACCATGTCGGTGAATTTCCTGTTCATTCTCCTTGGTGTTTTGGAGATGAGCTTTTCGGAAACGCTGGTAATCGGTTTCGCCGCGTTTCTGGTCCAGTCTTATTGGAAATCCTCGAAGGGACTACAACCGATCCACGTCATTTTTAATCTGTCGTATCTGCCGGTCGGAACCGCCGCAGCGTACTACATTTATCAAATCGTTACTACACATGGGCTGCATCCGCATGATCCTCTGGCGGTGCTCGCGGTAGCGATCACGTATTTCGCGGTGAATACCTTTGCCATGGCGACCATCATCCGGTTGACCGAGGGCAAGCCGGTTCTGAAGGTGTGGTCGGAATGTTATTTCTGGTTCTTTCCTTACTACCTCGTTGGTGCCGCAATTGCCGGTTTAGTGAGCTTTTTGAATCGCCATATCGGATGGCAGTCTTCGCTGCTGGTTTTGCCGCCCGTATATCTCATGTACCGGTCTTATCGGCTTTACCTGGGAAAGCTCGAAGACGAAACACGCCATGCCGAGCAGGTGTCGAACCTGCACTTGCGAACCATCGAAGCGCTCGCGCTGGCAATTGAGGCCAAGGATCACACTACTCACGATCACCTGCAACGAGTGCGCGTCTACGCCATGGAAATTGCCAAAGATCTTTGTCTAAGCGAAGACGATACCGAGGCCTTGCAGGCTGCGTCGGTTCTCCATGATATCGGCAAACTGGCCGTCCCCGAGCACATCATCTCGAAGCCCGGCAAACTTACACCGGAAGAATTCGAGAAGATGAAGATTCATCCGATTATTGGGGCTGAGATTCTCGAACAAGTGGAGTTCCCGTATCCTGTCGTGCCGATTGTCAGGGCGCATCACGAGAAATGGGATGGCAGCGGCTACCCGCTCGGATTGAAGGGCGAAGACATACCTATCGGAGCACGAATCTTGTCCGCGGTGGATTGCCTCGACGCGCTGGCCTCCGACCGGCAGTATCGCAGAGCCTTGCCTTTGGACCAAGCCATGGCACACGTGGTCGGTGAATCCGGAAAGAGTTTCGATCCACGCGTGGTTGAGGTATTGCAGCGACGCTACATTGAGTTGGAAAAAATGGCATGGGCTAAGCCTTCAAAAACTCCGGCCAAGCTCTCGACCGAGGTTAAGGTTGAACGCGGACTAGCCCCCGACGCAGGTTTCGCGGAAGCGGAAACGCCTGTCGCCCACCAAGCTGAGCAGCGTAGCGATTATCTTGCCTCCATCGCTGCTGCCCGTCAGGAAGGGCAAATGCTTTTCGAGTTGAGTCATGACTTGGGCACTTCGTTGAGCCTTGACGACACGCTGTCGATGCTCTCGGTGCGGTTGAAGCGGCTGGTGCCGTATGACTCGATGGCGGTCTACTTGAAGAAAGAAAATGTGCTGACCCCGGAGTTTGTGAGCGGCGATAATTTTCGACTGTTCTCTTCTTTGAGAATTCCGCTGGGTGAAGGTTTGTCGGGCTGGGTGGCTCAAAACAGTAAGCCTATTCTGAATGGCAACCCATCGGTTGAGCCTGGATACCTGAATGATCCGACCAAATACAGTACACTGCGCTCGGCGCTGGCAGTGCCGCTCGAGGGAGTCTCGGGCGTAGTCGCGGTGCTCGCGCTTTATCGCACTTATCAGGATGCCTTCACCAAGGACCACCTGCGAATTCTGTTGGCAGTCAGCTCAAAACTCGGCTTTACTATCGAAAACGCATTGAAATATCGCCAGGCGGAGGATTCTGCCACTACCGACTACCTTACCGGACTGCCCAACGCACGCTCGCTCTTCCTTCACCTCGACCGGGAACTGGCGCGCTGCAAACGTTCACGGCAGACGCTGGCAGTGTTTGTTTCCGATCTCAACGGATTCAAACAAGTGAATGACCGCTTTGGACACTTTCAAGGCAACAAACTGCTGCAAATGTTCGGTGAAGGCCTGAAAGAATCATGCAGGGAATACGATTACGCGGCACGAATGGGCGGCGACGAATTCGTAGTGATTGCTCCTGGTTTAAATCAGGAGGCGGCCACGGAAATGTCACGGCGGCTGGACAAACTTATTGCCGCAGCCGGAAAAGCGGTTTGCGGCGAAGGCCTGGTTTCAGTCAGCATCGGTCAAGCGTTCTACCCGGCTGACGGCAATAACGCCGAACAACTGCTCGCGGAAGCTGATCGCCGCATGTACGCCGTGAAAAGTTCCCACTACGCGAATGCTGCAGCGCGGCACGCCGGCGTGAAGTTAGCGCGTGCGACCAGCCAACGTGGCTGAGAAGACCAGTGAACTTGGCCATTAGTTGTAAGCGCGTGAGTTTCAATTCGGCTGCGCTTCGACAATTTCTGGGCCATCATGGTACGAAAATATGAAGAAGCGACCCGGGTCCGTGGCGTAGCAAACCATCGGACCGGATACTTCCTGGGAGTTCATTCGACTTGGAGAACCATACCAAACCAGCCCATTGAAATTAGGCGCAGCGATTTTATGCCAGCTACCGTGCCATTCATCCTACGCATAAAAAATTCGGGCGTCGCTCTTCCACTTTTGAGTTCGGTAGAGGGTTACCTGTGTAGGAGCTTTCTCGCGAGAGCACGCGCAATCGTGGCGGGATGAGTTGCCAAAATGCAGATTCGTCCCAATGCGCTTTGCGGCTCGTGGAAGACGCCGAGTTGTCTCAGCACCGTCCCCCGGTCGTAATAGATTCTTTCGCCGGCCAGGCGGTCATCGGCGTCGAACGTGTACACTCCGCAAAGCGGAAACTCGACTCGTCGCCCAGTCGCCGGAAGACCACGCCAGCCACCCAGATGCGTGCCGCGAATTATGACTTCAAGCAGAATCGAGTCATCGGTAACATGCCGGCGCTGCACCTCGATTTCCAAGTCAGGCAGCGCACTCATCAGCTGCTCGTAAAATAAGCGGACTCCGTCCCGGCCGTTATAGTGTTCGCCCCACGGCTCATCATCGTACCGCGCAGTATCGCCGAAGGTGCGGAGAACACCTTCAAGATCATGCGCGTTCTCAAGTCGAACGTGTTGCTCAACAATGGCGATACGAGCCGACAGTCTGTCTTTCAGAATAGGTGTGCTCGCCATATTCGCCTTCGGTTCGTTTATGAAATCTCGGTTGAGCAAATAGTAGCCATTCCATTCACGACGTCGATGAGTGGAACGACGATTCTACGACAATAACGGCTACGCCCATTGCAGACGGTAAGTCTAATACTCCCCCGCAGCCAATGTGTTTGTGCGCCCGTCCTTGCCCCGATACATCAGAGCCCAACGGTGGGCGGTCAACTCCAGGAGATTGCCCTCGGGCATTTTCCTGGCAGCCTCCCTCGGCACCACAGCCATCATCCAAGTTCCTCGATAACGTCCAACCAGAGATTGAAGTTCAACGCCGTCTGCCACGAAGAACGGCCCTTGTACCACTATGTCCTCGTCCGAAAGAAGTCTACTTTCCAAGATGTGGCACTGCTCGAATTTGATCAGGTGTCCGAATGCACTGGATCGCTCGGCTACGTGTTCCTGGAGAGACTCGCTGACCAGCCATCGCGCTTGCTTTTCCAGCCTGTTTTTTGCTGCTCCTGAAAAATGGGGGCATTCTTGTTCCTGAGCATAAAGGGTCGACGACAAAGCGGAGAGTGAGAAAAACAGGATGAAAATTCTCACAGTTGCTCCCGATCACCAACATTATCCGCCTGCCATGAGCTATTGCCAACTGCCACCGGATGCTGGACTCGGGTCTAAAGAGTCAGTTTATTGTTCACTGAGCCGGGCGGGACGCTTGGCCTCCACGAGCGACCGCTGGTAAATCGAGAGATTTACAAATGCGGCTTGTAGGAGGGGCGTCGGCAGTCCGGCTTTCGTGCCGCGTTCGAGAAGATCGCCCAGAATGCTATCCACTTCGACCGGTGCGCCCTTCTTGAGGTCGCGATACATGGAAGAGGTCAACTGCGAACCAGGGGCTGTAACATCCCCGGCTTGTTGTGCGTGGAATGATTCGGATGGAGGATGTCCACACGAGCGGGCAATATCGGAGCACTCGCGCAGTATTGCGCGAGACAAGTCGGCGCCTCCGGGAGTGGCGACGATTTCACCGATGTTGCCGCGCAGAAGACAGGTAGTAGCTCCCACGCTTGCAATCATCACCCATTTTTCCCACATGTCCTGCATGATGTGAGTCGACATTGCGGCATCGAAGCCAGCGCCTTGGAGCGTGGCGTCAACTTTTTCGAGCCGCGGTGTGATGGAACCGTCGAGCTCGCCGTAAATCAGCTTTTGAAAACCTGCGAGCTGCAGAATGCGACCTTCCCGATCAATCTCAGTTGCCACCAGGCATACGCCGCCCAGAACGGCGCGCTTTCCGAAGCGCGCGATCAGAAGATCGATGTGACTCATGCCGTTCAGGAACGGGAGAATCATGGTGTCTGATCCGACCGCTGACGCGAAATCATCGACAGCGGCGGAGAGCGCATAATTCTTTACCCCCAGCAGAATGAGGTCATAGGGTTGGTTAATTTGCTCGGCAACGATAGTTTTCGGGTGCAGCTTCACATCGCCATGCGGACTGACAATCTGAAGTCCGTTGGCCTTTATCGCTTCGGCTCGTTTGCGATGAACAAGAAACGTGACATCGCGGTTCGCCTGAGCCAGGCGACCCCCAAAGTATCCGCCGACAGCGCCCGCACCGATGACTAGAATTTTCATAATGGAGTCCCTATGTCTGACGCTAGTCGGCCATGGTCGGATTCAACGATTGCTAAAGTACCCACCTCTAAAAGAAGGACAGACTGTCGCACAGGTCACACTGGCGTTTGTAATTGACTGATATTAATAGTTTACTTTCTAGCCATTTTCGGCACGCGGCCTGCAATCCGTTTGGGATAACGGCGCATCGTGGGGAAGCAGCGCGCTCTGGGGCAGCAGTGCACTGTGAGGCAGCAGCGTGTCGGCGGCGAGCGAAACTGAAGCGGGCTTAATTCCGACCAAAAAATCAGGGGAGCCTCGCGGCTCCCCTGATCCATCCAAAGATGACACCGTCTCAGATTCGGTTAGAAGCTCACGCGCAGTGAGAACTGACCGAAACGGCGCTCGTCATGGTTGCCGCCGAGGGCGATAGAACCGAGACCCCCCTTGAGTGCGGTCACTTGCAGCTGCGGCGTCCCTGGGGCATCGGAAGTGTAGTACAGATTGCTGGTGTTCACGTACAGGTTGTGGTGGTTGAAGACGTCAAATCCTTCAGCGCGGAACTCTAATCCCACGCGTTCGGTGACCTTGAATTTCTTGCCAACCGCCATATCTGTGTTCCACGCTCCCGGTCCACGGAATGCGTTTCTGCGAGTCATGCTGGCTGGGAAAGGCCCGAAGTCGGAAATGCCCAGGGTCGGGTCCAGAGGCCCAACGTTAGGATCGGGGGCAGGGACGGTCAGAACGTTGTACAGGTTCGGTGCCAGATATTGAGCTGAACCCGTATGGTAGTTGGTGATCGTGCTGTTAGGTATCAGCCGCGGCACCGTATAGCCGTTATTGTCATAGGTGTAGTCGAACACGGAGAAGGGCAGCCCGGTCCGTGCCGTGATTATGCCCACCAGCGACCAGCCTCCTGCCACTTGGTGCATGAAGCCATTGCCGCTTTTGTACCAGGGCGTTTCCCAGATCGGAGATATAACGAAGCGGTTCCGGATGTCGAAGTCCGAGCTGCCCCAATCGAGAAGCGGATGGAGCGGATCGGTGTATCCGAGACTGCCAATTGCTCCGGAGCCGCCTTGCAAGTTATCGGAGAAGGTTGAACTCAGGTCATCCAGCGAGTGCGCCCAAGTGTAGTTTGCAATCAGGCTCAAGCCGGTGTTGTGCAGGTTTTGCGTCTGAAACTTAACATTCAGCGCATGGTAGGCGCTGTCGCCCAAGCTGCCACGCATATTGAGTGCCGAGTATTGGGTGTTTTCCCGAGTATAGGCACCAGTGAAGGGAGCTCCGAGGTAGAATTGAGCCCCGCCATTCTGATTGAGGTTTTCTATATCATAGAGGTGAACCCCGTGCGCACCGCTATAACTCAGTTCAAGGATCGTGCTTCTGGCCAATTGCCGCTGCAAGGCCAGGCTCCAGAATTGAGTTTGCGCCGTGTTGATGTTCGGGGCGGGCATCCGTATCTGGACGTTGGGTAAGAAGGTGGAAGGACCCGGGACACCCAGAGGGCCAAGGGGGCTGGTAGTAGCTAAGGAGGTACAGCCGGTAATGACTCCGGCGACGGGCCCGCAATTGTCGCTTATCACCGCGCTAGCCGGCGGGTTAAAGCTGGCATTGAAGGTGACGTTGCCGAAGTTGCGTTCATAGCTAATGCCATAGCCGCCTCGCAAACTGGTTTTGCCATCTCCAAATAGGTCATAGGCAAAACCGATGCGGGGTGCAGCCGTCCCCCAATCCGGCGCCCAGAAGCCACCGACGGGACTCTTCTGGGTGAGGAACACCTGACCACTTTCGATTCTCTCCGGAATACTGGCGCCAGGACCGAAATAGAAGTTCGAATCCAGGTTCTGATTGTTGTTGTGCTGTACGCCGTAATGTTCATAGCGCATGCCGTAATTGATGGTCAGTCTCGGAGTAATCCGGAAGCTGTCCTGCGCGTAAACCGCCCAATCTTTGTAGCGATAGCTTCGGGCATAGGCGGCCGGACCGAGCGGCGGAGTCACGGTGCAGCTCGGAACAATGACGTAAGATCCGTTAATCAATCTGCAGGGGAGTGCGCCATTAGGATCGACCCTGGCCGCAAACTGGGCCAGCGGACTTCCACCCGCATTGTTGCCCACGTTAGTCAAACTATTAAACCCGCCTTGCAGGTCGGTGCCCAGAAGCTCCACTGCCTGCGCGTAGGCGCCGTACGCCACGTTGAGCTGGATGTAGGTAAATTGACCGCCGAAACGCGCGGCGTGCCGGCCCTTCGTCCATGCGATGTCATGCTCCAGTTGTATGGTGTTCTGCGGTCCTCCGAAGGGGAGCCCACCCAACCCGGCAGCTACGTTTTCCAAACCGGGCAACTGGATTGCATTGCCAGTGACCGGATCGGTGGCGAAGCCCGTAAGTATCAGGTTCGGCGTATTGACCAAGGCCATGTTGAAGGAGTTCTTGTCGTTGAAACGAGTATAGCTGGCCTTGGTATTACTGAACAGATTGGGGCCGAAGGAGTGGCTGAGCGAATAGAGAAAGCTTTGGTTGAGGTTTGCGGAACCAACATTGTATTGGGGGTAGGCGCTGTAGGAGGCCGAACCGGGGAACTCATTCTCGTTCTCCCGGCCAGCGCGGAAAAACATCTGCGTCCGCTCGCTGAGATTGAAGTCGAGGCGTCCTACCAGCCGATAAGTGTTTTGTGGAACGTCGCCACCGGCGTCGAAGGGCGTTTGGAAGCGCGTGATATCCAACACCGGCGTTGAAGCCGGAACCGCAGTGACACCGTTGATAGGACCTACCGTAATGCCCTGCGCGGCTAAATCTCCTGCCGTGATGGTACCGGAAGGCGCGACCGCACCACTGCCGAAGGCGGTGAAATAGCTTTGGATGTTCGCCGGCAGTGTGCTGATAAAGCTTGGGTCCAATACTTCCTGGGTTTGAGAGGAGGAACTTCGCACGCGGGTCCATTCGGTGCTCTCAAAGATGAAGAGCTTGTTCTTGATGAGGGGGCCGCCGACCTGGAAACCAAACTGATTCCGCGTGTACGTGCCCTTGGGGGCCGGAAGTGCTCCTGTACTGCCGCCCATCAGAAATGCGGAATTCGCTGCATCATTGGCATAGGTGTTGGAGGTGTACGCGGAAAGGCGGTTGAATTCCCACGCGGACCCATGGAAGGCGTTCGTGCCGGTTTTGGTGGTCAAGTTCACCACGCCACCCGACGCGCGTCCATACTCGGCAGAGAAGTTGTTGGTAATTACGCTATATTCCTGTACCGCATCGACTGGGATCTGCGCGCCGACGCTGACACCGAATACGGCTGTGTTCTCAACGCCGTCCAACAGAATTTCCGTGCCGGATTCGCGTTGCCCGTTGATGGAGAAGCCCACGCCGCGGCTGGAGAGATTCTGGCTGCTGTTGGTGTTGCTGGTGGTGTTGTCGCCGCTGCTGACGTTGCCGGAAATCGCAACAAAGTCATAGGGATTGCGGGTAAGGCTCGGAAGCTGCGCCAGTTGTTGGGTATCGATCAGCTGCGACAATTCTTGCGTCTGGGTGTTGACTTGTGTAGCTCCTTCGCCCACCACTTCGACAGTGACCGACTGATTGCCAACAGTAAGTTGGGCATCAACTGTGGCTGCACCGCCGACTGTGACCTCAGTGCGAGTCTTATAGGGAGAGAAACCGCTGTTGCTGATGGTCACATCGTACATGCCGGGCGTGAGGCCGGGAATGTTGTACTGACCAACGGTTCCGGTCGTAGCGGTCCGCGCAGCTCCGGTTGTTGTGCTCGTAACCTTTACCGCGGCGCCACTCACGACGGCTCCTGAGGCATCTCGAACCGTGCCACTGATCGACCCGGCCTCGGCTTGGCCGAAAGCGGCTGCGGAAAAAGTCAAGAAGCTGACTACCACCATGCTGACTAGTAGCAGCTTGGCACAGCTTCGAGAAGGATTGCTGTTGCGCCCCAAAGTAAACTTCATAACACCCTCCCATTCAGAAGTTGACAGAACACTGGCACTGACGCAGGCGAAGATTTGCTTGACGCCTAACTAGACAGACTTAACACTGAGAGAAACATCTGGAGGATGCAACTGATATTCCAAGACAACGCTCTGTTGAGCACATGTGTTATGTATAACTTCCGGGCCGAAATGGCTTTGCTTGTAAAGATGTGTATAGAAAACCATAGAATTGTGAAGCCTGTATCTACGGAATTCTGTATCCTTTATGCTCGAAAGGAGTCTTACTGCTCGACTAATTCTGAGGCGAGAAATCCCGTTACTGCGCTCCTACTGGAGGCTTACTTGGTCGAGAATTTGTACACGGTTGTGGATTGGAAACGCTGGGCCGGCTTCAGAACGGTGGAAGGAAACTGGGGGTGATTGGGAGAGTCGGGAAAATGTTGAGTCTCAAGGCAAAATGCGTAGCGGCGGTTATAGGCCTTGCCTCCCTTGCCGTGAATCCTATCCAGGAAGTTGCCGGTATAAAACTGGAGGCCGGGCTCGGTGGTCGACACTTCGAGTTGGCGGCCCGAATGCGAATCATAAGCCTGAGCCGCTACGAATAGAGATCCTGGTGTGCTGTTGTTCAGAACCCAATTGTGGTCGTAGCCTTTTCCGAGCTTCAGTTGCTCGTCGTCCTGATCGATGCGCGCGCCGATGACCGTCGAAATCGTGAAGTCGAACGGACTTCCTTTAACACTTCGTAGTTCGCCGGTGGGAATCAGCGTGGCATCGACGGGGGTGAAGCGGTCGGCGCGAATCATTAGCTGCTGCTGCAGAATGTCTCCGTTGCCCTGACCGGCCAGGTTGAAGTAACAGTGGTTGGTCAGATTCAGCACCGTGTCTTTGTCTGTGGTTGCGCTGTAATCTATTTTGAGTTCGTTCTGATTGGTTAACGTGTAGACGACCTTGACAGACAAGTTTCCGGGAAAGCCATCTTCGCCATCCTTGCTCAAGTAGGTGAGTTCGAGCGCCTGGCCAGCGCCGCTGGAAACATCTTTCGCATTCCAGACCCGCTTGTTGAACACGCCATGCAAATGATTGTCGCCGTCATTCTTTGGCAGCGTGTAGGTGATGCCGTCGAGGGTGAATTTAGCGTGCGCGATTCGGTTGGCATAACGTCCGACGATTGCGCCGAAATAGGCTTTGCCAGCCTCGTAGTCTTCGAGTTTGTCGTAGCCGAGCACCACGTCGTCAAACTTGCCGTTGCGGTCGGGAACTTTCAGAGTGACGACCGTGCCGCCGTAGTTGGTAATCGCGGCTTCCACGCCATTTTTATTAGTTAATAGATAAAGATCGGTTTGCTGCCCGTCTTCGGTCTTGCCAAATGGTTGCTTTTGCATTTTCGAGTTTGCCTCAGCCTGCAGAACAGACACAAAGATCGTCGCCGTTAAAAAACCGAGTATGAAAGTTGTTGTCACGCGCAGCTTCACCATTGTGGTCTCCTCAATTCTAGACGCTGCATTTTGCGTAATCCTAATTAGGTGATATGAAATCGATCTTGTCGATGACGATGGCCCTCGAGCCACCTCGCTCGAAAACCTTTCCCGAAGCCGTGACTTTCTTGCCGGCGAAGGGAAGGAGCTTGTCGTTCTGGCCGGACGAAGGGGTCGAGTCGGCAATTGGCCAGTAAACGATTCCGTCGTCGGAAAGAATGACCAGCGGCGAACCGGCTTTCGCGCAGGCGACGGCGCACTCAGGGCTTATGGGTTTCTTGAGATTCTTGGTAAAGCCGCATGCGGAATCGAGAACGTATCCTTTTATTGTGCTTCGCTGCCCGTTGTCAGAAGCAGCTAGAGCCACAGCAAGAAGAGCGAATAATAAGGCTAACTTTACGGCTGATTGATGCAGATGCATGACATGCCTCCGAGTGTAAGGAAGGACTAGTAAACCACCGATTGGGAAATGAGCCAAGTCTCTGTCTGATATTGGACGCGCGTCAAGACTTTCAGAATCCCGAAGCGGGCGTGATTCCCTCGCTCTCGACGCACTCGTAAGCCTTGCCTGCGGCCAGATTTTTGTATTCCTCAGTTCTGCCGTTCGGCCATTGGATCACTACGCGTTCGACCTTGTCGCGCTTTCCCACCCCGAAGGTTACGGGAAGTTCGGATTGTGACAGATAGCTTGAGCCGCTTTTCACCATGCGCGATTGCACGGTGCCTTCGTAGTAGATTCGCACAGCTGCGCCGATCGCGTCGCGGTTCGATTGCTTTCCAACTAAACGAAAGCAGATGCTGCGATTTCCTGCCAGTTGATCGTTGCGATAAAGATACGCGGGACCGTTATTCGTAGTCATAAGAATGTCGAGGTCGCCATCGTGATCGAAATCGCCGTATGCGAGGCCGCGTCCCACTTTCGGCTGGCGAAATGCATCGCCGACCTCCGAACTGATATCGCGGAAGGTCCGCTTTCCGCTGTTCAGAAAAAGCTGCGGCGGTTGCGCATAACCCACGTTGCCGCGGATGCTGCGCACGGTGTCGTCGATGTGCCCGTTGGCAGCGATCAGGTCCAAAGCGCCATCGAGATCAAGATCGGCGAATATACAACCGAATCCCAAAGTTGTTTTCGACGGAAGTCCGACCCCGGATTGAGTTGCGATGTCCTCGTAGGTGCCATTGCCAGCGGCCCGGTACAATCCGATCATTTCGTTGTCAAAATTCGTGATGGCTACACCGGTAGAGCCTGAGTTATCGAAATCGGCTGCGTCAACTCCCATTCCCGCGCGCGCTTTGCCGTCGGCGCTGAACGCGATTCCGGCCTCGACTGCAACATCCTTGAAAGTGCCGTTGTGCGCATTGCGGTAGAGCTTGTTCGGCTGGGTGTCGTTGGCCACCAGAAGGTCGGGCCAGCCGTCCTGGTCATAGTCGAACATGGCGACGCCCAACGATTTCGAACTGCTATCGAAAATTCCGCTGGTTGCCGTGACGTCTTCGAAAGTGCCGTCGCCGCTATTGTGAAACAGCCAACAGGTTTCGCCGCGGTAGGCTTCGGGTGTGCAATACGATTTGTGCTTGCCGTCCAGGCTGCAGAAGACATCGTGCTCAGGCGACCACTTCACGTAATTGCAGACGAATAAATCGAGATGGCCGTCTCGGTCGTAATCAAACCACAATGCGGAAGTGCTCAGCGCCTGACGATGGCCGAGTCCACTGGCCTGAGTCACATCAACGAAAGTTCCCTTCCCCGTATTCTTGAGAAGCCGGTTCTGGCCTACGCACGTTATAAGGATGTCAGGAAAACCGTCATTGTTGTAATCGCCCACGGCCACGCCCATGCCATACATTTCCAGATCGAGTCCGGCTTTATGGGTTACGTCGGAAAAAGTTCCATCATGATTGTTGTGATAGAGCCGCAGCGTGGACGTTTGCCGCTTGTGGCCGGGCCAATCCATGCCATTTATAAGGAGGATGTCCTGCCAGCCGTCGCGATCGTAGTCGAGAAAAGCGCATCCCGATCCGAGCGTTTCAGGAAGAAGCTTGCCTGCGTAAGCGCCGCTGTTGTGCAAGAAATGAATGCCTGCCGAATTTGTGACGTCGGCGAGGCGGAAGCCCGGACTCAGTGTTTCCGGCGCTGGCGCTGCCAGTAATTCGAACGGCAGAAGCGAAGCCGAGGCTGCACCCGCGAGGCTGAATAAAAAAGATCTGCGGTTCACCGGATGTTCACCAAGCCGCTGCGAATGGCATAGACCACGAGGTCGGCGGTTTTATGGATTCCGAGCGCATCCATGATATTGGCGCGGTGAACGGCGACGGTGTTCGCGCTCAGGTCGAGGTCGGAAGCAATTTCCTTATTCGATTTCCCTGCGACAATTAATTTCAAAACTTCGAGTTCTCGCACCGTGAGTCCCGAATTACGCTCGCCCTTCAATGTTGTAGCGCGGGAAATTTGCGGGTCGAGAACAATTTCGCCCTGTGCCACTCGTCGGATCGCAGTCACCAGTTCCATGTCCACGGCGCTTTTCAAAATGTAGCCGCGAGCGCCCGCATCCAGGGCTTGATGCACCCAGGTTTCTTCGGAATGCATGCTCAGCATCAAAATCGCAGTTTCAGGAAGTTTACTTAGAATGCGGCGAGTTGCGTCCAGTCCGCTCATGCCGGGCAGCGCGCAGTCCATTACGATCAGGCGCGGACGCAATTGCGCAGCGAGCTTCACCGCTTCGGCTCCGTCGCTGGCTTCCCCGACAACCTCAATATCGGCCGCGTCCTCGAGGATGCGGCGAAACCCGCGGCGCACCAGGCTGTGATCGTCGACCAGCAGGACCGAGATCTTATTGGACATGCTTCTCCATTGGGACTTTTAAGCGAACCAGAGTTCCACCCTCCGCTGGCTTGAGAAATTCTATGCTGCCACCCAGCAACTCCGTGCGCTCGCGCATGGCGACCAATCCTATGCCTGACCTCGCGGATCGTTCCACAAATCCCGTGCCGTGATCTTCAATCTCAAGCTCCAGGGACTCTGCCAAAAAACGAAGCCGCACCCAGGCGTTACTGCCGCCGGAATGGCGAGCGAGATTATTCAAAGCCTCCTGCAAAATGCGGTAAATGTGAATGCCGACATTTCCATTGACCGGAAACGACTTTCCTGATTTCGCATAGGATATGGAAATTCCTGTTTGCCTTTCCACCACCGGAATATACCAGTCAATCGTACTCTCGAGACCGGCTTCATCCAGCATCACCGGATGCAGCGCCTGCGAAAGACTGCGAACCTTTTCGAGCGTGGACTGGGCGATCTCCGAAACTTCTCGCAGTTCACCACGCAGCGGCGAATCTTCCGGGACATGGTTTCGCGCGCGGCTGAGCATGGAGCCGATCGCGGTCAGGATTTGGCCGAACTCATCGTGGAGCTCGCGCGATATGTGCAGCAGCGTGGACTCCTGCGTTGAAATCAATTTCTGCGCCAGCTCACTGCGCTGCTCGGAGAGAGCTGCGAGCTGCGCAAACAGCCGCCGGTTGGATTGGATGAGGTAGAGGCTGGTGAGCAGGATCGCGCTCAAGATTGCGGCGAAAAATATGTATACCTGCCGCTGGACACGATCGTAGATGCGGCCGATGCGCAACGCCACCTGCTCTTCGCTTTCATTATTTTGTACCAACAGCCGCGCGACTGCGGTGCTCAGCGCCGCCTGGCGCGCTTGCAGCGACACACGAATCTGGGAGCGTGCATCAGCCTCTTTCCCGTTGCGAGCCAGCGCGAAGGTGCGGTCGACCGCATCCCAGAACTGCGCCATGGAGTTGCCAAGAAATTGTCTTTGCTCCGGCGTACGCTCTGCTACAGCAACCTGCTCTTCGAGCTTCAGAGCATTGTCCAAGTCTGCGCGGATACGCTGAAACTGCGCCGACCATGCGGTGAGAGGATACGGTTCATCATTGTCGAGCATGTCACGCATCGCCAGTGCGAGCGAGTTCAAGTCATTCTGAATGCGGAGAAGTTGCAGCGAGTCTTTGCGATTGCGTCCGGCAAGATCGTTTTGCAATTCGCGGAGTCCCGAGATCTGCACCGTGATGTACCAGGAGTACGCGATTACCGCAGCCAGAGTAATGACGAGTCCCAGGAACAGGCCGGGAGTTGGAGAGTTGCCAGACGCAGGCGGACGACGCACGCTCCGAGCATATAACGCGGACGGGCCCAGTTCCAGCCAGGAGCTTCGCGCCTGCCTCAAGAAAAGTGCTCAATTAAACGCGGCCCGCAACCTTCGCAAGCCTGCCAGCGCGGCGACGTAGCGCTTATCCATCGAGTAAGCCGTGGCGTAGCATTCTTTCGCCTTCTGCCAATTTCGATTGTGCTCGTACACCCGCCCTAAATTGAAATGCGGATAAGGGCGCGCTTCGTAGCGTGGCGCTACCATAGCCTTTTGAAACCACGGTATAGCTTCATCCCATTTCTCTTGTTCAATCAGGTAAGCCCCGATATCGTTATAAGGATTGCCGAAATCCGGATCCAACTTAATCGCCTGCAGGCATTCGGCGATGGCGCGATCGTAATCGCCCAGGAATGAATATGTCCAGCCGCGGAACGTGTAGGCTTCCCCTGTCGGGAAGGCTTCAATGGAGCGGGTGTAGAACTCGATGGCTTGCTGGTACTCACCTTGCAGCTGCAGCGCGTAAGCTTTTTGAAAGTAATCAGCCGCAATTTGGCGAGGATCATCTTCGGACATAAATGGGCCCAATGACTGAATCGAAGAAATTGTATCGAAAATTATGGTTTCAGCTGGCATTCTCCAGCGTGTTATTGCTCTCCGCATTGTGGACCTGGGCGCAGGCGGCCGCACCCCCATCGCAGAAGGCCGCAACAGCTACACCCGGCGCTTCACAGCAGCAGCAGGATCAGAAGGCGCCCGCTGCTGACGCCATCACTCCGGAACAGAAAATTTCGCCCAAAGAAGCAGAAGAACTTTTTCACGACATTGACCAGATTCTACAGTTCGCCAGCAAAGACACCGGCTTACCCATCAAGAAAGAAGTAAAACGCCGCCTCACCAGCCGCGACGACGTGGTGGCGTATCTTGAAAAGACCATGGCGGAGGACAAGGACGCGCAGCGCTTGCGCCGCTCCGAACTCGTGCTGAAGAAGTTCGGGCTTCTGCCGCGGGATTTCGATTTGCAAACTTTTCTTGTTGCTCTACTGCGCGAGCAAGTGGCCGGTTACTACGACATGAAAACTAAAACCGTTAACCTGCTGGACTGGGTTGACATTGAACAGCAACGTCCGGTGATGGCGCACGAACTTACTCATGCGCTGCAGGACCAGTCCGTCGGCTTGGAAAAATGGATGAAGATTGGCGACACCGACCTGGAGGAAAAGAAACAGCCGACTGGCACCGACATTGAAAACGACGAAATCAGCGAAGCCCGCCAAGCCGTGGTCGAAGGCCAAGCCATGGTTGTGCTCGTTGACTACATGCTCGAACCCTCGGGGCAATCGATTCTAAGTTCTCCGCAAATCGCAAATGCTTTGAAAGAGGGCATGCTCGTGGGCACCGCGGACTCACCCGAATTCAAGAACGCTCCCGTGTTTCTCAAAGAAGAGCTGACCTTCCCCTATCGCTACGGCTTGGACTTTGAGGCGGAACTGTTACGCGCTGGCGGGAAAGAAAAAGCCTTTGCCGCAACTCTGCGCAACCCACCACACACCACCCGTCAGATCATGGAGCCCAAGACATATCTTTCGGGCGAATCTATAGAACCCATGCGCCTGCCCGACTTCCCGCGCGACTTCAAGAATTACGATCGTTTCGATGTGGGAGCGATGGGAGAATTCGATGTTGCTATTCTGGTCGATCAATATGCGGGCACAGATGCGTCGCACAATTTGTATCCACAATGGCGCGGAGGCTATTACTACGCTGCCCGCCCTAAAGGAGATCCCTCGGCGCCCCTGGCGCTGCTGTACGTTTCACGCTGGGCAAATCGTGAGAAGGCATCGGCGTTCGCTGCCATTTACGCTCAGTCGCTGGCCAAACGATACAAGCATGTGCACGAAGTTACCCAGGATGGAGCGAATACTATCGATTTACAAAAACTCGAATCGCTGACCGGAACGCATACCTGGCTTACCGAAGAAGGGCCGGTAGTGATCGATGTTAAAGATGACAGTGTGCTGATAACCGAAAGCCTGGACCAGCCAACAACCGAGCAGCTTGAGCATGAGCTATTTGAGCGCGCTATAGCTGCGGTCAGATGAAGCCGTGGTCCTGGTCCGCGTCTCGCGGACGCCCTCGGGGGGAGGCTGCCGCGCCGAGTACTGTACACCTTTCCTGGCTGGATTCAATAGCTGCCGAAGATTTTTTGTATAATCCGAATTCCACTGATCGGGTCGTGGTTCTGGGGGATTTTTGTCGCAGACGGAAATTGGCATTATCGGCGGCAGCGGGCTCTATTCGATGCCTGGCCTTACCGGCGTAAAGGAACTTCGACAGGGCACTCCATTCGGCGAACCCTCGGATGCTTACGTCCTGGGCACACTCGAAGGCCGCAAAGTTGCATTTCTGGCGCGCCACGGACGCGGCCATCGCATTCTCCCCACTGAATTGAATTTTCGCGCCAACATTTACGGCTTTAAGCAACTTGGCGTGGAACGGATCGTCTCCGTGTCCGCGGTCGGTTCGTTGAAGGAAGAACATAAGCCGCTGGACTTCGTAATTCCCGACCAGTTCTTCGACCGCACTCGTCATCGCGTGGATACTTTTTTCGGGGATGGCATCGTAGCTCACATTGCGTTTGCCGATCCTATCTGTCCACAACTGGCTGAGGTCGTCGAAGCTGCCTGCAAGACGTCCGCGGTCACCGGGAAGCGCGGGGGAACATATTTGTGCATGGAAGGGCCGCAGTTCTCGACCAAAGCGGAATCCAATGTTTATCGCAGCTGGGGCATGGACGTGATTGGCATGACCAACCTGCAGGAAGCCAAACTGGCCCGTGAAGCCGAGATCTGTTATGTCACCGTGGCCATGGTTACGGATTACGATTGCTGGCATCCGCATCACGATTCCGTCACAGTCGATCAAATCGTCGCCGTGTTGGTGAAAAATGCTGAGAATGCCTGCCAGGTTGTGCGCCAGACGGTCGCTTCGATGCCTAAGCGAAACTGCAAATGCGGCGCGGCGCTTGCGCATGCCATTCTCACCGACCGCGACAAAATTCCCGCCGCCACTCGTGAGAAACTCAAACTAATCCTCGGAAAATATCTGGAGACCAAGACCGCATAATGAGCATTCTTGCCGTAGGTTCGATAGCCTTCGACTCCATTACTACGCCCTCGGGGCGCGTGGAAAACGTGCTGGGCGGTTCCTGTACATTTTTTTCGCTTGCTGCCAGCTATTTCACCGAGGTTCGTATCGTTGCCGTGGTGGGCGATGACTTCACGGCAGAGCATGAAAATGTTTTGAAAAAACGGAAGATCGACATCCGTGGCATCGAGCATGCCAAAGGTAAAACGTTTCGCTGGGGCGGTCAGTATCTCGATAACCTGAATGAAGCGAAAACCAATTTCACTGAATTAAATGTGTTCGAGCGCTTCCACCCTCAGATTCCGGCAGAGTATGCGGATTCAAAATTCCTGTTTCTCGGCAACATTCATCCAACTTTGCAAACCGCCGTTCGGCAGAACATGGATGGAGTCCGCCTCACCGGCGGCGATACCATGAATTATTGGATCAACGGTTTCAAGTCGGATTTGATCGAAACCCTTAAGCTGGTCGATGTTTTGTTAATCAACGATGCCGAGGCGAAATCACTTGCAGATGACACCAACCTGTTGCGGGCGGCAAACAAGGTGCTTGCTTTCGGACCGAAGGCGCTGGTTATCAAGCATGGAGAATATGGGGCAACAATTTTCTTTCGTGAAGGCGCATTCGGCATCGGCCGTCATCCCTTTCGCGCCCCCGCTTTGCCCATTGAAGAAGTGAAAGACCCGACCGGCGCTGGCGATTCGTTTGCCGGAGGGTTCATGGGATACATCGCCTCGCAAGAGCAGTTGAATCGCGAGGTACTGAAGCGCGGGCTGTTTTACGGCGGGGTGATGGGATCATTTGCCGTGGAGCGGTTTGGCACGGAACGCTTGCAATCACTCACCCGCGAAGAAATCGATGCACGCTTTCAAGTCTTTCGCGAACTGACGCATCTGGAATGACACCCCGGCCAGCTAGCGTGCCGCTAATGAAATCCCAGACCTGGGGTCGCTGGGACCGTGAAACCGCGCTCGTAGCCCAGTTCGCCGCCTGCGTCTCATTCATTTCTTTAGCGTTTTACTTTCAACACAGTGAGTCTGCTTCTTTACGGCGACGCCGTGGCGCACATGAATATCGCGCGCCGCGTATTCGATTCCCGCACTCCAGGCTTACTGCAACTTGGCACAGTATGGCTGCCGCTGCCGCATTTGTTGATGCTTCCCTTTCTCATCTTCGACGCGGCGTGGCAATCCGGTATTGGCGGCTCCATCCCTTCGATGATCGCTTACGCGTTGGGAACGGCTGGCATCTTCCGCCTGCTGCGAGGCGCCCTGACGGTTGATTCGCATCCCGATGCTGCCGCAAGAATTGCCGCTTGGCTGAGCGCAATTATCTATGCTGCAAATCCCAATCTGATTTACGTGCAAGCCACGGCCATGACGGAGTCGTTATACCTCGCTCTGTTTGTTTGGGCGGTAGTCTACTTCAGTGAATTTGTAAGATTGATGGAGGACGGGCGTCTCGCCCGTCCCGCCGGAACGGGACGCGAAGATCTCAAAGCAACGACAAGGGAACGTTCGTCGGAAATAGCCTCGTCCTCGCTGGTAAAATGCGGGCTATGCCTCGCAGCCGCCTGCCTCACACGATATGACGGATGGTTCCTCGCCGCCGCCACGGGTGTAGCCGCGCTCGCAGTTGTGCTCAAAGCGAAAGCGGTTGATCGAAATTTGCGCCGCAGCCTGGTCAAATTCGTTTTGCTCGCGGCAGCAGCGCCAATACTTTGGCTAGCTTATAACGCGATCGTTTATCGCAACCCGCTGGAATTCGCCAACGGACCGTATTCTGCCCGCGCCATCGAGCAAAAAAGCACTGCGACAACGCATCCTGGCTCCCACGATCTACCGGTCGCCTTGAGTTACTTTTTAAAATCCGCTGAACTGAATATGGCCGCCGGAGGCTTGCAGAAATTGTGGGTCGCGCTGCTGTTACTCGGAATCGGCACAGTCCTGATCTTCAACCGTCGACTCTCGCCACTTCTTTTGCTTGGAATCCCGATTCCCTTCTACATGCTCTCCATCGCCTATAGCGGCGTCCCTCTTTACCTGCCCACTTGGTGGCCATTCTCGTTTTACAACGTACGTTATGGACTCCAACTTCTTCCATTTTTTTCCGCGATGGCGGCAGCGATAGTTTGTTTCTTGCTCCGCTTTGCGCCTAACAAGTCAGTCAAAATAGGAGTTGCTTCCGCCGCAGCAATACTGATTGTTGCCAGCTATGCCTCTGTGTGGCGAGCGCAGCCAGTTTCCTTCCAAGAGGCTTGGGTGAATTCCCGCAGCCGCATTGCCTTTGAAACCGAACTGGCATCCAATCTGAAAAAACTGCCGCACGACTCTTCCCTGCTCATGTATCTCGGCGATCACGTCGGTGCGCTCCAGCGAGCCGGAATCCCTCTGCGCCGTACTATCAATGAAGGCAACCATCGTCCCTGGAAAGCGCCGACAGACCGCGAAGGCCTATGGGAGCGGGCTTTGGCGAATCCATCGCAATATGTCGACTACGTAATCGCGATGCAAGGCGATCCGGTTGACACCAGCGTGCAAAAACAGGATATGTCTTCGGTGCTGGTGATTCGTACCGCCGGACAAGCTCCGGCCACAATCTACTGGACGCATCGTGCCGCACGGTAATCACGCGCGTTAACCTCAACCGTGATCAACCCGGTGACGCGCACTTTCCAGTGATAAAATCCAGCCAACTACGTGCTTACACTGCGATATATCTACGATGTCCTTCAGAACGAGATGTCGTCGGTCGTCGGAGTTTCCCTAGCGCGCCTGGTGCTGGCGACCATTCTCGGCGGCCTGATCGGACTGGAACGCCAGCTTAAGCATCGGCCAGCCGGCCTTCGCACCAATCTCTTCATTTGCCTCGGCGCCGCCATGTACACGCTGCTTTCGGACGAGCTCGCCGTGGAGCACATTGGAGATCACACTCGCATTGCGGCGCAGATCATCCCTGGTATTGGCTTCATCGGAGCCGGTTCCATTCTTCATTCGCGCAACAAGCTGGTTACCGGTCTGACCACGGCGGCAACGATTTTTGTCGTTGCATCCGTCGGTATGGCAGTCGGTGGAGGGCTTTATCTCACGTCAGTATTTGCTACTGGGCTGATCTTGCTTTGCCTTTTCCTGCTGGGACAAGCGGAAGAGCGATTCGGCTTGAAAGCCGCGGTCCATGCCTACGAGGTAGCCGGACGAAGCGCCGATGAGGTCACACTCGAGGTCAACCGCGTTCTCGAAAGCGTTCACGGCATGGCGGACAACTTGCAAGTCGCCCCGACCCCGCAGCACGTGCGCGTGCAATTTGAACTGGAAGCGTCGCGAAAGGATCAGCGGCAGGTTCTGCAACTCCTCAAGCAATCTTCGGTGTTTGAAAGTGCGACCTGGTTGGGAGCAGTAAGTACCGAATGACTTCGCTCGGTCGTACTATTCCTTACGTCAAGGCCAGTGCCTGCGGAAACGATTTCCTGATTATTGATGGCGTACACGCTACGGCCGACTTGGCTGCTCTCAGCCGGCGTTTGTGCGATCGTCACGAGGGTGTGGGCGCCGACGGCATTGAATGGCTTTTTCCGACCGATCAGGCCGATGTCCAAGCTCGCCTCTTCAATGCTGACGGATCCGAGGCTGAAATCTCAGGCAATGGCACACGCTGCGTGGCTGCGCACATCTGCTCCGAACAGGCCAAAGAAAAAGTTGTGATCCTTACCGGCGCAGGTCTCAAGGTGTGCAACTTCGTTTCCCGCAGCGATGCTCAGTTTGAGTTCGAGATTGCAATGGGCGAGCCTGAGGTGGGCGACGAATTAGCCATTGAAGTGAATGGTCGCAAAGTGCGAGGCATTCCGGTTTCGATGGGCAACCCTCATTATGTGATTTTCGTGAAGGAATTCGTTTCTGGTTGGCAGGCGGACGCGGCGGAAATTGGGCAACATAAATACTTCAAGCAAGGGGCTAACGTTGAGCTGGTAAACACTCGAGGCTCAGACAACATTGAGGCTGTGTTTTTTGAACGTGGAGTTGGCGAAACTCAGTCCTCCGGCACTGGATCATGCGCTGCGGTGATCGCTGCCATCGTAGCCGGTAAGGCGGAATCGCCGGTGAGAGTTCACACGCCAGGCGGAGTGCAGACGGTGCGCTGGGAGCAGCAGGTGTACCTTCGCGGCACGGCGCGGCTCGTTTGCCGGGGCGAATTTTTCTTGTAACCGGCAAACACATGCGTATGCCCGCACGCCTCACCTCGCTAGCCGAGTGAAGCGAGGCAGACTGATCTCAGTAGGTAGAAGTCACCGAAGTAACAAATTCAGTTCTTCGGCAGCCTGTTAAGATTAACCGTCTCTGAGCTAATACTCGGCCGAATTCCGATGCCGCTAATTCCGCCAATCCCGCGCATCAAGCCACCCGCGCTTCAGCGCGGGGACACGGTCGGAATCATTGCTCCCGCGAGCAACATTAAACGCGAACTCCTCGAAGCGGGATGCGACGCTTTGCGAAAGCTCGGATACAAACCCTTCTATTTCGATTCCATTTTCGACAAGTATCTGTATTTCGCAGGCTCGGCCGAACGCAGGGCACGTGAACTGGAGGAGATGTTCTCGCGTGACGATGTGCAAGCGATCATCTGCGCCCGCGGCGGATATGGCTCAAACTATCTTCTGGATACGATCAAGCTGGCAAACCTGAAATCGCACCCGAAGATTTTGGTTGGCTACAGCGATATCACTTCACTACTGACTTACATCTCCGACGCGATCGGACTTGTGACTTTTCATGGGCCTATGGTTGCCAAAGACTTCGCTCATTCGGATGGAATCGATCTCACATCGTGGGAATCCGCACTGACCGCCGCTTCTGAATGGACGATAAACTTTGGGGCGGAATCTGGTGCAAAATCTTTGATGCCAGGCTCTGCCGAAGGCACGCTCTACGGCGGCTGTCTTTCCATGCTTGTAGCTTCTTTGGGTACGCCTTACGAAATCCACACTTCAGGCACGATATTGTTTATCGAAGATGTGGCCGCCAAGCCTTACCAGATCGATCGCATGTTGATGCAACTGAAACTGGCAGGAAAATTTGAAGACGTGCGTGGCATTATTTTCGGTGAAATGCTGGACTGTTCGCAGAACAAATTCCAGGATTACACCCTGGAAGAAGTCGTGTTAGGAATAATCGGCGACCTGGGAGTGCCGGTGGCCTACGGATTGCGGTCCGGTCACGTCTCGCATGGCAACATAACCCTCCCACTCGGCGTGCGTGCGCAGTTGAACGTGGGCAAAAAGGAAGGTAGTCTTCGCATCCTGGAATCCGCTATTACGCTTGCCGCGGTGTCATCGCAAGCGTCAAGATCTTGAAGATAAAAACGTGACTCTCACATAACAGAACACATGCCTGAGAACAAACACATTCACCTGATCGGAATCTGTGGGACCGCAATGGCTTCGCTGGCGGGGATGCTGCGGGGACGCGGCTTTCGCGTGACCGGGTCAGACGCTGCCGCCTATCCGCCAATGTCTGATTTTCTAGCGTCGCTCGGCATTCCGGTGGCACAACCGTTTGCCACGGAGAATCTGCAACCGTCGCCCGACCTGGTGGTGGTGGGCAATGCCATCTCGCGCGGAAACGTGGAACTCGAGCATTTGCTCGATCAGCGAATCCCATTCTGTTCCCTGCCCCAGATTTTGCATGATCAATTCCTGCGCGGCAAAGAAGTGTTGGTGGTCGCAGGCACGCATGGCAAGACCACGACGACTTCCATGCTCGCATGGATTTTTCATACTGCTGGTTTGCAGCCCTCATTCCTGATCGGCGGCATCGCAGAAAACTTTGGCAGCAGCTTTCAACTGGGACAGGGCAAGCACTTCATCCTCGAAGGCGATGAGTACGACACCGCTTTCTTCGACAAGGGTCCGAAGTTTCTGCACTATTTTCCCGACTGCGTCATCCTGACATCGGTTGAGTTTGATCACGCCGATATCTATAAAGATCTCGACGCCGTGGAAACCGCTTTCAAGCGCCTGGTGAATCTAGTGCCTCATCGCGGCCGCATTATTGCCTTCGATACGGGCGAAAGTATCGAGCGTTGTCTGGCTCGCGCGTTCTGCCCCGTGGAGCGATATGGTTCCAGCGCGAATGCAACCTGGCGAATTCATGATCTGCATTTGGAGCCGGGGCGCACCACGTGGTCGGTGGCGCGAGACGGAAAACCATGGGCGGTGTTTGAATACGGTGTTGGCGGCGAATACAACGTGTGGAACGCCACCGCCGCGGCTGCAATGGCTGCAGGGTGTGGCATTTCTCGGGAAGAAATTTCGGCGGCGTTGAAGACGTTCAAAAGCGTGAAACGTCGGCTTGAAGTCCGCGCGAGAGTGAATGGAGTAACTATTATCGATGACTTCGCGCACCACCCCACCGCCATCGCCAGCACGCTGACCGCGTTGCGCTCAAACTATCCCGGAGCGCGCTTGTGGGCAATTCTGGAGCCCCGCTCCAATACCCTGCGCCGCAACGTGCTGCAGAATGAATTGGCAACGAGCCTATCGCTTGCCGACGAAGTGGTTGTGGCCAACGTCTTCAAATCGGAAGCGATCCCGGACGCCGAACGTCTCGATCTCGCTGCAGTAGCCGCGCAGATCCTGAAGCATGGCCGGCCGGCGCGCATAGTCCCTACCGTTGATGGCATCGTGCAACTGATTGCTCCTGAGTTGCGCTCGGGCGATGTCGTCGCCATCCTCTCGAATGGAGGCTTCGGCGGTATTTACGAGAAGCTGCCGGAACGCCTGAAGTCGCTTGGCCAAGGCAACCCGCAAGGCACCGAAAACAAAGTGATGCTGAGTTGAACGAGGCGGATAAAATTACGTCACAGGAAAAATTCCGATCGACGGCCAAACTTGAAATATTCGATTTCGAGCCAGCCTGTTCCGAAATCCAATCACTGTCGTCGCGAGTTTCAAGGTCATGATTCGCACTCTGGTCATGCTAGGTTTCTGGGCCGCACTGCTTCCCGTGGCGGCTGTAGTCGGTTTTCCCTGGACGCTGCTGACCGGAGACATCCGATTTTTGTATCGCATGACAATGTGGGGGGCGTGGACTGGGGTGCGCCTCGCTGGAATTCGCGTAGAAACGGTTGGCCTGGACAAGCTTGACGCATCGCGTACTTATATCTTCATGTCCAATCACGTTTCCAATGTCGATCCCCCAATCCTGATGCCGCTGATTCCGCGCCGCATGTCGATCATGGTCAAGAAAGAATTGTTTCGTTATCCAATATTAGCAAGGCTCATGCGATTCGGATCATTGGTCCCGGTCGACCGCGGAAATCGGGAGTCAGGAATTGCTGCGGTCCGGGCTGCCGCGGAAGTAATTCGTCAAGGCCTGAACATGACTGTCTACGTTGAGGGACACCGTTCTTTCGATGGCAAGCTTCTCCCCTTCAAAAAGGGCCCATTTTACTTGGCTGAGGAATGTGGCGTGCCGATAGTCCCGGTTACGATAGTTGGCTCGCACTACGTAATGCCCAAGACGAGATTCGCCATCAGGCCTGGGACGGTGACGGTGATTTTCCACGATCCGATCGAGCCCAAAGATTTCGGCAGCCGCGAATGTCTGATGGCTAAAGTCCGCAAGTCGATCGACAGCGGATTGCCTGCCGAATTTCAAGAAGCGAAATCCATAACCACGAGCGACACGAAGGTCGACGAGGAAACGGCATCGGCCTGACCCGTTTTCCTTTGTGTGCGTTTGTGCCCTTTGTGGTTTAGTCTTTTGTCGGTTTCGTCCGCACAGCCTTCGCGATTTCCGGCAAGCGGCTCATCAGAGCTGAAACCTTCAGCCACAACTTGTGATCGATGGCAGGAGCTCCGCTGACGATTGCACCCGCTGCAATGTCGCCAGCAACGCCACTTTGCGGCGTGACGATGGCGCCATCGCCGATTTTGCAATGGCCAACAACGCCCACCTGCCCCGTGAGAATTACGTGCTTGCCGATCTCTGTAGAACCGGCGAGGCCGACCTGAGAAGCCAACAAAGAATGCTCTCCGATATGAGAGCCGTGGCCGACTTGAACCAGGTTGTCAATTTTCGTGCCTCGCGAAATACGGGTTTCGCCAACACTGGCGCGATCGATGCAGGTATTAGCTTGGATTTCTACATCGTCTTCAATCACAACCGGCATCGGCTGCGGGATTTTGTGCCAGTGGCCGACTTCATCCTTAGCAAAACCAAATCCATCTCCGCCAATAACCACGCCGTTCTGTAGCAGCACATTGTTTCCCAGACGACACTGTTCGCGGACGACCGCATGGGCATGAGCCATAAAGTTGTCGCCGATTTTCACGCTCGGATAAATCACCACATGCGCCAGCAGCACGGCGTTCTTCCCAATCTCGACATCTTCACCGATCACGACGTACGGTCCGACGTGTGCGCCATCGCCGATTCTGGCGGAAGCATGAATCACTGCGGTGGGATGAATTTTCGATGAGTATTTTCGAGCCGGGTGAAACAAGGCTATGGCCTGCGCGAAAGTCAGATAGGGATTCTTGCTTCGCAACATAGCGGTCGCGAGGGCTGGAAACTCCTCGGAAACGACGACAGCCGAAGCCTTGGTTCTATGCGCCGCAGCCGCGTATTTTGGGTTGGCGACGAAAGTGAGTTGGCCAGGACCAGCTTCTTCGATTCCCGCGAGGCCCGTGATCTCGGCATCGGGCGAGCCGTTTTCCAGACGCACACCCAGCGCAGAAACAATTTGTGCAAGTTTCATTTGATTTTCCGCAAGACCGGAACCCGTGATTGTAATTGACGCGGAGGCCGGAGCGGAAAAGGATCGACCTGTCTCTAGTCTCGAAAAGAGTGGTCGAGCCTTTGTCAACTGTGAATAAACCGCGATAAAAGATTACAATTTTTCGGAAGGAGAGCGTCTATGTCTCTTCGCAGATTGTCCTTGTTTACACTGGCCGGCACGCTCTTTGCCGGCGCCGCAGTGGGAACGCTCAACGTGCGAATCGTGGAATACGAGGTGCCAACGCCGAAGTCGCGGCCACACGATCCCGCAGTCGCGCCCGACGGCTCGTTATGGTACACGGGGCAGGCAGCGAACAAATTAGGCAGGCTCGATCCAAAGACTGGGGAATTCAAAGAATACCCTTTGAAAACGCCGAACTCCGGTCCGCATGGGCTGGTCGCGGATAAAGATGGCAATATTTGGTTCACTGCGATTTCCGCGGGCTACGTTGGCAAACTCGATCCCAAGACCGGAGGCATTGCCGAATATCGCCCAGCCGACGGCACCGAGATCGACCCGCACACACCGGTATTCGACCATGACGGCATTCTCTGGTTCACCAATGAGCAGACGAACTACATCGGGCGTCTCGATCCGAAAACCGGGAAGATGAGCCTGGCCCAGGTACCCACGCCCCACGCTGTGCCGTACGGCATAGTCATCTTGCAGAACAACACGCCCTTCTTTTGCGAATTCGGTAGCAACAAGCTGGCCAATTTAGACCCGAGCACGATGAAGATCCGCGAATACACGTTGCCGGCGACGGGAGCGCGCCCACGGCGGCTTGCGTTGGCTCCGGATGGCACGATTTATTACACGGATTTCGCGCGCGGTTACTTGGGACATTTCGATCCCTCCAGCGGAACGCTGCTCAAAGAATGGCCATCGCCCGGAGGCTCGGAGTCGGAACCGTATGGAATTACCATCACGAAAGATGGCGAGGTCTGGTACAGCGAGTCGGGCGTCAAGCCCAACACCTTAGTTAAGTTCGATCCTAAATCGCAAAGTTTCAGCGCTCAGCCGATACCGTCAGGCGGTGGGGTAGTCCGCAATATAGTGGCAACTCCCGATGGCCGGTTGTATCTGGCGTGCAGCGGAGTGAATAAAGTTGCGGTTGTGGAACAGGTCAAATGATGTCGAATTTTCGCGCGCGCTAAAGGCCGCATAAAGGGCGCTTATGTCGGCCATAAATAAAAATTGCACAGATATTTTGGCACATGTGATAAGAACTAGAAGGCACAACACAAACCGCGATGACCAAAGTCGAAGCAGTTATCCAAGTCTCCAAGCTGGAAAGCGTGAAGGCAGCGCTGCATGAAATAGGGATCGAGGGCATGACGGTGCTCGAAGCCCGCGGCCATGGCAGGCAGAAAGGGCATACAGAGTTCTATCGAGGCCGCGAGTATACCGTCGATCTTATTCCCAAGATAAAGCTTGAACTCGCGGTCGCTGACAACATGGTCGAGAAAGTCGTGCAGGCGATTTCAACATCAGCCCGTACCGGAAAAATCGGCGACGGCAAAATCTTCCTCTCACGCGTGGACGAGGTTATTCGAATACGCAATGATGAGCGCGGAGAGAATGCCCTGTGAAAACGCAAGAGCACGATCGAGGAGCATAGACAGATTAGCATCCCCCAGCCACAAGAACGCTGCTAAGTGCGTGAGGATCGGCCCGATTAAAAAGCATGTCGACGGCAGGCTCATCGAGCAGCGCACTACGTGATCATTACACAGAGGAATCGGCGCGAATCCGGCAGGAGTTTGCTGCTACAGGAAATGGCGGCGCAGCCCTCGCGCGGCGGACCGCGCTGGTAGAAACAATTGCTCTGGAACTGTGGAGTGAAATTGTCTGCCCCGAGCAGCGCGGTGCACGAAATTTCACCTTGGTTGCTCTGGGCGGATTCGGCCGCAGATGGCTGTTTCCGCACTCCGATATTGATCTGCTTTTCCTGCATGCTGACCGCGACACCGAACAGGCGCTCAAGGATCGTATTCGCAGTTTTTCGCAGGGCCTGTGGGACCTCCGTTTAAAGCTGAGCCCTGCAACCCGCATTCTGCAGGAGTGTGACCGCTTCGATCCCACTAATGTCGAGTTCCCTATTTCGCTGCTCGACTGCCGCTATCTTGCCGGTGATCCCGACCTCTTCACCCGATTGCACGAGAAAGTTATTCCAAGATTGATGACGCGAGAGTCGCAATCTCTATTGCAGAGGCTGGCGGATGTCACTCGCAGCCGCCATGAAAAATTCGGCAACACCATCTTCCATCTCGAACCCGACGTCAAGGACACGCCGGGAGGTCTGCGGGATTGCAACGTCGCCCTTTGGCTCAGCCTGCTTTCCTCCATGGATAAGCTGCAGGACTGGCCCGATCCCAAGTCCCTGCTATCACCTTCGGCGCGAAAACAGTTTGACCCCGCGCTGGATTTTCTGATGTCCGTTCGATGTTTCTTGCATTTGCGCCACGGCCGGGACGATAACACGCTCTCCTGGGATGCCCAGGAAGAAGCCGCCCAGCGCGGAATTGGAGTGTACGAGTCGAAAGAACTCTCCGCTGCCGACTGGATGAAGAGTTACTTCGGCCACGCCCGCTCTATTCATCGTACCGCGACACAATTGCTGGAAGAGATTCCAGCAGCATGGTCGTCGCTTTCACGGCACTTTCAAACTTTGCGAGCCCGCGTGTCTGATGCTGATTTCTCGGTAGTTGATGGCTTGGTTTTTCTGCGTGAATCTTCCGCGTTGCGCGATCCGGAAGTGTTACTGCGGCTTTTTCATTTCGTGGCACTTCACGACGTACGGCTCAGCACAACTACGGAATACAAGGTTGAACAGATATTGCCGTCTCTCGCGGCTACGCCGCCCAAGGGAGCGGAACTGTGGCTTTATTTGGGCGAAATTCTGACCCAACCGCATGCGGCCGAAGCTTTGCGCACCATGCATTCGCTGCGACTGCTCACCCTGCTGCTGCCCGAGTTGAAGCCAATTGATTCTCTGGTAGTGCGCGATTTCTATCATCGTTTCACCGTCGACGAACACTCCTTCCTGGCAATCGAAACGCTGCACCGGCTGCGGGAACCGCGATCGGAGTGGGAAAAGCAGTATGCCGAAATTCTGAACGAACTCGAAGACCCGGAACTGCTCTACTTATCTCTTCTGTTGCACGACACGGGCAAAGGCGCAGTTTCTGAAAATCATGTAGAGGGCAGCTTGGCTATTGCAGAACGATGCCTGCAGCGGTTGGATCTCGAATCTTCCGAGCGGGAGACGGTTCTCTTTCTGATTAGCAATCACCTAGAAATGTCCGCCGCGCTTCGCCGCGACATCTTCGATTCAGCAACCGTGGCTGCATTCACAGAAAAAGTGGGTACTCCCGAAAGGCTGAAGATGCTCTGCCTGTTTACTTACGCGGACATTAAGGCCGTCAATCCTGATGCGCTGACTCCATGGAAGGCTGAAAATATTTGGCAACTCTACATTGCAGCCGCGAACCAATTGAATCGCAATGTCGACGAGCGACTGCACCCTGACGCTGAGGTCCATAACGAGAAGATCGCCCACCTGCGCACGCTGGCTCCCACCGCGGGCAAGCGAGTGAAAGCTTTTCTCGAGGGGTTGCCGCAACGTTACTTGAAGACCTATGCGGCCCAGGATGTCCTACACCATCTCGAAATGGCGGAGGCCTTGGGCAAACATCCCGTCCAGCTTGATTTAACGCGCGGCCGCCACTGGTTCGAACTGACGCTGGTGACGAATGATCGTCCGTTTCTTTTCGGCAAAGTGGCTGGAACACTGGCCGCGTGGGGCATGAACATTGTGAAGGCGACGGCTTTTTCAAACCAGGCCGGAACCGTGGTCGATACATTTTATTTCACCGACCGCTTCCGCACCCTAGAACTGAACCTCTCAGAATGGGAACGCTTCAAGCGCGGCGTAAGCGGGGTACTTATGGGGGAAGCGGATTTGGACCGCATGTTGAAGAGCCGCATGCAAGCCGAGGAGAAGAAAAGCCAGCCGAAAGTAAAGATCAAGATGTCGATTCAATCTGACAACTTATGCTCTTCAAACAGCACGCTGGTGCAGGTGGTCGCACAGGACCGTCCCGGGTTCCTGTACACAATCGCTTCGTGTTTTTCCCGTCACAAGTGCAACATCGAAATTGCGCTCATCGACACCGAAGGACAAATGGCAATTGATGTCTTTTATCTCACGGCGATTCGGAACAAGCTAGCTCCCGAGCATCTGAAACAAGTGGAGGCGGCATTGAGAGAAGCCTTGCACAGCGGGGCTTGAGCGTTATATTCACCACAGAGACACAGAGTCACAGATCAAGTCACAGAGAAGAAAAAATCTTGCAGGTTTTACTCTGTGGCTCTGTTCTCTGTGGTGAATGAAGTTAGACCAAGCCAAAGACCAACATCCAACGACCCACGACTGACTTCCCAAAAAATACATTGCGGTTATCGAAATTCTTGATTGTACTTTCCTGCACCGCGGAGGGTACACCATATAAGATGACCAGCAGTTCCACCATCCGTCGATCACGATGCCTGTGGCGTGGGATTCGTGGCGCAACTTGGCAGCACGGGTTCGCGCGAGGTGGTGGAGCGTGCGCTCGAAGCGCTGCGCCGGCTTGACCATCGCGGCGGCATGGACGCCGACGGCAGAAGTGGCGATGGAGCCGGTCTGCTGACTCCCATTCCAGATAAGTTTGTCAGAAGTTGCGCCCGCGAAGCCGGAATCGAATTGCCCGCCGAGTATGCCCTGGGAATGGTCTTCTTGCCTCGCGAGCAGCAGGATTGCGCACGCGAGTTAATTGGTACGCTTGCGAGACGCCGTGGGCTGCGGCTATTGGGATGGCGCGTTGTCCCAACCGATCCCTCGATTGTTGGTCCCCGAGCATTAGATACTCTTCCTGTCATTCAACAATGCTTCTTGGCTTCCAACGAACCCATCGATCTGGAAGCCTATTTGTTTGGCCTTCGCAAAGAAGTGGAATCCATCGCGCCGGATGGAACCTATTTCTGTTCTCTTTCTTCGCGGACCGTCGTCTACAAAGGATTGCTAACGCCGGACCAATTGCCGGCATTTTATCCGGACTTAACCAATCCCGACTTTGTCAGTCCTTTCGCCATTTTTCATCAACGCTATTCCACCAACACGAATCCTAGTTGGTCGTTGGCGCAACCGTTCCGTTTCGTGGCGCACAATGGAGAGATTAATACCATCAGCGCGAACCGGCGTTGGCTTCGCGCCAAAGAAGTTTCCCTGCGCCACACGCTCGGACTTCCGGCGACAGCGCGCTTGCTCGAAGAACGCGTAAGCGACTCGGCCAGCTTCGACAATGCTCTCGAAATCCTCCTGCGGAAAGGGTACAACGCCGCGTCAGCCATCTGGAGCATGGTCCCACCGGCGCTCGGAGAATGATTTCGGCGACGATTCGGAGTTCTCGTCTTTTCTGCAGGCGCATGCGCGCGAGCATGAGCCATGGGACGGCCCCGCCGCACTCATTTTTTCCGACGGGCGCACGGTGGGCGCTAAGCTCGATCGCAATGGCTTGCGTCCGCTGCGGTACACGTTAACGTCGGATGGGCTGATCACTGCCGGCTCGGAAGTCGGGATCGCCGATTTGCATGACAAGCAAGTGATTGAACGTCAGCGACTGGGACCAGGCGAAATGCTGGTGGTCGATCCCGCGAACGGCAAATTCGTGCGTCCTGGAAAAGTGTCTGAGCTGGGCGAGTGGCGGCAATTTGTTTCCGCCGTTTTGCCGGAGCGAATTAATCCAACAAATGAGGCTCCGATTGCCTCGGCAGAACCCAAGAATGTTTTGGCCGCCCTAGGCTGGACCGAAGATCAGTTCCGATTGCTTTTCCAACCGCTCGTTCAAAATGGACAGGAAAGCGTCTGGAGCATGGGCGACGACGCACCCGCGGCATTTTTATCGGCCATGAGACGGCCGCTTTGGGACCATTGTAAGCAGCGTTTCGCGCAGGTTACGAATCCTCCAATCGATCCGCTGCGCGAAGCCCACGTTATGTCGCTCGATGTTCATCTGGATGATACTCTGCTGCTCCAGTCCCCGCTGCTCGATTCCGGTCAACTCGAAGCGATCAAAGACGAGCTGCCTCCCGTTGAGAGTGTCGAATTTACTTTTGAAGTCGCAGATGGGATCGATGGAGCGAAGCGGGTTCTGAGCATCTTGAAGAAATCGGGGCGTGGTGGCGAGTTCGGCCGAGTGTTGTCCTCCTGAGTGATCGTGGTGTGAACGCCGAGAAGACAGCCATGCCTGCGTTGCTCGCTCTAGCGGCGGTTTGGAAATCGATGGTTCGCGCTGGATGCTGGAATATACCTCTGATCATCGAGACCGGCCAAGTCGTCGACACACATCATATTGCGTTGCTCGTCGCCGCAGGCGCCAGCGCAGTGTTCCCCTATGCAGCATTGGAGCAAGCCGCGACTTTGCGCGCGGACGGAGTCGCCGCGTATCGCTCAGCGGTCGAGAACGGATTGCGTAAAGTAATCGCGCGCATGGGCATTTCGAAAATCGCCAGCTACCGCAACAGCCAGCTTTTCGAAATGATCGGCATCGACAAGGATCTACGGGATCGCTTCTTCGAAAACGCTGGCGGAGCCCTCGGAGGTAAAACACTCGACGGGCTCATCGAGGATTGCATTGAACGTCACGCGGCCGCATTCAAAACGGAAACTTCCCCGCTGCGAGATCTGGGGTTATACCGCTTTCGCCACGAAGGTGAGCGCCACGCGACCTCGCCGGAGTTGGTTCGTCGAATGCATCGTTTCATCAAGTCACCGACAAACGAAAACTATGATGCATTCAGCGAACTCAGCGAAACAAGAGAGCCAGTTGCAATTCGCGATCTGTTAGAGATTGGGCCGTCCACTCCGCTGCCGCTACAAGATGTGGAGTCGGACATTTCCATACTCAGCCGTTTTAGCACTCAGGCCATGTCATTGGGGGCGATCTCGCCAGAAACCCATCGTACCCTCGCCATCGCCATGAACCGGCTGGGAGCGCGCAGCAATACCGGCGAAGGTGGTGAAGATCCCGATGTGTACCGCGATCAGCCCGAGGCCAACAATCGCGTCAAGCAAGTGGCCTCGGCACGATTTGGCGTAACCACCGAATATCTCGTCCATGCCGATGAGTTGGAGATCAAGATCGCGCAAGGCGCGAAACCCGGCGAGGGCGGCCAACTTCCCGCGGGCAAAGTGACAGCTTACATTGCCCGGCTGAGACATTCGGTGCCGAACACGACGTTAATTTCGCCGCCGCCGCATCACGACATCTACAGCATCGAAGACCTGGAGCAACTCATCTACGATTTGCGCGCGGTGAATCCGCAGGCACGTATTGGAGTCAAGCTAGTCTCAAGCACTGGCGTGGGAATCGTTGCCACAGGCGTTGCCAAGGCTGGCGCCAACGTTATCACCATCAGCGGTTATGACGGTGGCACCGGAGCGTCGCCTTTAACCTCCATTAAAAATACGGGCATCCCTTGGGAAATCGGACTACGGGACGCTCACTGCGCACTGGTGCGCGCAGGCTTGCGCCGCCGGGTTCGACTGCGCGTGGACGGCGGATTCAAGTTCGGACGAGACGTAGTTATTGCTGCGCTGTTGGGAGCCGACGAATTTGGCTTCGGCACGGCTGCTCTGCTCGCGTTGGGTTGCGTTATGGCTCGTCAATGCCATCTGAACACTTGCCCGGTGGGCATCGCCACGCAAAACGAGACTCTGAGGATGCGCTTCACCGGTAAACCGGAAATGGTGGAAACCTACTTCCGCGCCGTGGCTGCCGAGGTTCGCGATCTCCTCTCGAAAATGGGCGCTCGCTCTGTCGACGCAATCGTTGGCGCGGTCGATCGACTCCACCCTCGCAACCAGGGTGCTGCGCACATCCTCGGAGAACTGCTTCAGCCGATCGATGCGCCAGCGCAAGCAACTTGCAGGCGCGAGCCCAGTAGCACGCTTCACTTCGCATTGGCACACGCCTTCGCGCATCGAGACACCGCTCGGGACAAACGCTTCCGCATCACCAACGCTGACCGCGCTGTCGGAGCCAATTTGTCAGGCGAAATCTTGCGGTGGCATTCCGAAATTGTCTCGCCGATCGATTACGAATTTATCGGAACCGCAGGCCAGAGCTTTGGTGCGTTCCTGGTTCCCGGAATCAATCTGCGGCTGCTCGGCGAAGCCAACGATTATGTAGGCAAGGGTTTGTCGGGCGGTAACATTGCCATCACGGCTGGTGCGGAAGCTTCTCTACGCGGAGACGTGTTGGCCGGCAACACCGTTCTGTACGGGGCCACCAGTGGCGAACTCTATGTTGCAGGCCGCGCCGGAGAACGATTTGCTGTGCGCAATAGCGGCGCCCTTGCCGTGGTCGAGGGCGTCGGCCAGCATGCATGCGAATATATGACGGCCGGCGTCGCTATCATTCTCGGACCTGCCGGAATTAATCTTGGAGCTGGAATGACGGGCGGCCTGGCGTACCTGCTGCGCGACTCGGCCACCGGACACGTGCATAACGAACAATCCGTACGAATGGTCCCACTCGAACTGAAAGAAGAATTATGGCTTCGCCGGGTTCTTCGCAGACATGAACGTCTCACCGGAAGTCCAAAGGTTGCGCAATTATTGCGCAGTGATCAGCCTCTACCGTTCAGTCGTGTCGAGCCTTTGTCATTACCTTGTTCGATCGCAGAAACGTGGGACGCGATCCTCAAACGTTTCAAAGTCAAAAAATCCCCGGTTTTCGATATATCGAGGGCTATTCCGATTAGCCACTTGCCTGCCTATCGAAAGCAGCGCGCACTTCGCGGTACTCAATAAGGTGCACGCCTCCGTTATAATCACGCACGCATGGATTTTGATCAGCTAGTCACGTTTCTACAAGTCGCCAAGCTGGGCAGCTTCTCGCGCGCGGGAGAAAAAGTTTTCCGCTCACAGTCCGCCGTCAGCAGTCAGATTCGCCTGCTCGAACAGGAATACGGAGACAAACTTCTCGACCGCTCAGGAAAGTCGGTGCGACTTACGCCAGCGGGAAGAGTATTGTTTGCTTATTCCGAGCGGTTGCTCAGGTTGCGCGATGAATCGTTGCTTGCTGTAGCCGACCAGGGCGCGACGCCTCGCGGCACCCTTCTAATTGGCGCTAACGAAGCTACCTGTCTGTACGTGTTGCCAGAAGTCTTTGCTGAATATTGCCGGCTTTATCCCGGAGTACAAATCAGCATCTACCGCAACTTCAGCTACAAAATTATCGAAAAGCTGGAGAACGGTTCCATTGACGTCGGCATCGTAACCTTGCCCATAAAATCTCCCAGCCTGAAAGTGCATTCCATTTTCCGCGACCAGCTTATGCTGATGGTCAATCCGCAGAATCCACTGGCGAAGCAAAAGCACGTATCCGTGGCAGACATCGTCACCCAACCGCTGCTGTTACCGAGAACCGGCTACAGTCGCCGCGTAATGGACAAGCTATTTCGGCCCTACCGTGCTCAATTGCAGGTCAGGATGGAACTACCCAGCATCGGAATGATCAAGAGCTTCGTCGCCGCCGGACTTGGAGTTTCGCTAATTAGTTCGAGTTTCGCTCGCGACCAGGTATTGGCGGAAAGAGTGAAACTGATTCCGCTCCAAGGAGTGGAGCTCTGGCGCGAACTGGGATTGGCCTATCGTCGGGATCGAACCCATACGCGGCCCACGACTACATTCATCGCTACGGTCAGGCAGCTTTCCGCCACCGCGAAATAGTCAATTTCAATTACCTCAGAGTCACACAGTAAACCCCTAAAGATTTTTCTTTCTCTGTGACTCTGTGTCTCTGTGGTGAAATAGGCTAGTATTTTACGATTGCGGCGAACGATTTTGGATCCAAGCTGGCGCCGCCCACCAGAGCGCCGTCGATCTCCTCTTCTGCCATAAGCGTTTTCGCATTTTCGGGTTTCACCGAGCCGCCGTAGAGGATGCGCAGATTATTCGCGAATTGCTCGCCGAAAGCCTTCGTGGCCTCGCCGCGGATCAAGTTATGGGACTCTGCGGCAAGCTGCGGTGTGGCAGTTTTGCCCGTTCCGATAGCCCAGACCGGCTCGTAGGCAACTACCAGTTTGCCGGCTTTCTTGGTGGAGACAGCGTGGAAAGCCCGCAGGCACTGGCGGCGAAGCACGTCTTCAGTCAGTCCCGCTTCGCGTTCTTCCAAAACCTCGCCAACGCAAACAATGGGTGTAAGTCCGGCTTCGAGAGCGGCTTTTAATTTTAAGTTCACAATGTCATCAGTCTCGCCGAAATACTGCCGCCGTTCGGAATGTCCGATAATGACGTGAGTGCATCCAACGGCGAGCAACATGCTTGAGGAGATTTCTCCGGTATAAGCACCTTCTTTTTCCCAGTGCAGGTTTTGTGCCCCGATCGCCACGTTCGCGCCCTTGGCGGCCTCCACCGCAGCACAAAGATCAACGTAAGGCGGGCAGACGACAATTTCATCGCGATCGTGGTTCGCAACCAAGGGTAGAAAGTCGCGAAAAAAGTCACGAGTCTGGTCAGTATTCTTGTACATCTTCCAGTTGGCAGCGATCAATTTCTTACGGGCCATACTGTCCTTTCAATCGTGTAGGCGCGGGCGTCCACGCCCGCGCGGCGCCGAGTAGGAATCTGAGAAACAGAAGCCATTATCACAGATCCTTCGCTACGCTCAGAATGACAGCGGTGATTGAGTTCGCAGGGCAACGTGATGTCGAACAGGAAAGCTTACTTCTTGTCAGTCAGCGCTTCCACGCCAGGGAGTTTTTTCCCTTCCATGAATTCGAGAGAAGCACCGCCGCCGGTCGAGATGTGAGTCATCTTGTCGGCGACGCCCGCCGCGTGTACGGCGGATACGGAATCGCCTCCGCCCACAATTGAAATCGCGCCAACATTTTCGGCAATTGCGCGAGCGATCTTGAAAGTTCCCTTGCTGAACGGTGAAACCTCGAAAACTCCCATGGGGCCGTTCCAAATAATCGTGCGGGCACGCGAAACTTCTTCCGAAAACAATTCGATCGTTTGCGGTCCAATATCAAGGCCCATCATGTTAGGCGGGATCGGTTGCCCGCTGCTCACAATGTGAGTTACGGCGTTCACATCAATTCTGTCCGCGACGACGTGATCAATCGGCAACAAGAACTTCACCTTGTGATTCTTGGCCTCCTGCAGAAGTTGGCGCGCCAAATCGAGCTTGTCTTCTTCCACCCGCGACTTACCGACCTGCTCGCCCTGCACTTTCAGGAACGTGTAAGCCATCGCGCCGCCGATGAGCAGTGTGTCCACTTTGCTCATGAGATTTCGGATAACTCCGATCTTATCGCTAACTTTAGCGCCGCCCAAGATGGCAACAAAAGGTTCCTCGGGATGTTCCAGCGCTTTTCCCAGGTATCGAAGTTCCTTCTCCATGAGCAGTCCGGCAGCCGACTTTTTGACAAACTTGGTGACGCCGACCGTGGAGGCGTGCGCGCGATGCGCGGTTCCGAAGGCATCGTTCACGTAATAGTCGGCGAGGCTAGCCAATTGTTTGGAAAACTTTTCGTCGTTCGCTTCCTCTTCGGCATGAAACCGCAGATTCTCCAGCAGCAGGGATTGTCCTTTTTCCAGCTTGCCGGATATCTCCTCGGCTTCCGGGCCAACGCACTCAGGAGAGAATCCAACGTTCTCGCCTCGCGCCAACTCCTTATCGAGCAGCATGCGCAGGCGCTCGGCTACCGGCTTGAGGCTCAGCTTGGGATTGGGCTTACCTTTGGGTCGGCCAAGGTGCGAAGCGAGGATCAGCCGCGCACCGTGACGCAGCGCGTACTCAATAGTCGGTAGCGTTTCGCGGATGCGGGTATCGTCCATCACCCGCCCGTCCTCCATGGGCACGTTGAAATCGACTCGCATGAGAATGCGATTGTCATTTACGGGTAGATCGCGAATGGAAAGCTTCGACATTATGATCCTTAGCCGGTCGTTAGTGGAGGCCGGGCGTCCCGCCCGGCTGGACGGGCGAGACGCCCGTCCTCCATTGCCCAGGGGATCCCCGGCGCTACGAAAACCTTATAGGCCTTTCTTACCGATGAAGTTAATCAGATCACGCACGCGACACGAGTATCCCCACTCGTTGTCGTACCAGGAAATTACTTTGACCAGGTTTCCGACTACCAGAGTCATGGGCGCATCCACGATTGAGGAGCGCGAGTCTCCGCGGAAGTCAGACGAGACCAATTCGTTTTCTTCGTATCCCAGGTAACCCTTCAGCGGTCCTCCCTGCGATGCTTTCTTGAGCGCAGCGTTTACTTCTTCCTTGGAAGTTTTCTTCTCCACTTGCGCGACCAGGTCCACTACCGAAACATTCGGCGTGGGAACACGCATAGCGAACCCATCGAGTTTGCCCGCCATGTCGGGGATCACAAGCTTTAACGCTTTGGCTGCACCGGTCGAAGTCGGAATCATGTTGATCGCGGCTGCCCGCGCACGGCGCAAATCTTTGTGTGGAAAATCCAGAATTACCTGATCGTTGGTATAGGAATGGATGGTCGTCATGGTACCGAAAATAATTTTGAAGTTGTCATGAACGACTTTCACAATGGGCGCCAAACAATTCGTGGTACACGACGCGTTCGAAATAATGTGGTGCTTGGCCGGGTCATAAGTCTGCTCATTGACTCCGAGTACGATCGTGACGTCTTCATTCTTGGCGGGCGCGGAGATAATGACTTTTTTCACCGGCCCGCGAACATGCTTCTTAGCGTCGTTGGCATCGGTGAAATGGCCCGTGGATTCGAGCACAACTTGCGCGCCAACCGAGTCCCATGGAAGTTTGGCGGGATCCCTTTCAGCGAAAACCTTGAACGTCTTGTTGTCTACGGTAATGCTGTCAGCACCAGCCGAGATCTCATTATGCAGGTTGCCGAGAATGGAATCGTATTTGAGCAGGTGCGCGAGCGTCTTGGGATTGGTGAGATCGTTGACCGCGACAACTTCGATGTTCGGATCGTTAAGCGACGCGCGGAAAACATTGCGCCCGATGCGTCCAAAGCCGTTGATCCCTACTTTAATAGCCATCTAGCCTCCATGATGATGATGAAGATATGACTGATAAGAATGCGGGGTCGGGAACTTAAAAATGTTAACAGGGAAAGACTACCGCAGCAAATGAGCCTCCAGTGAAATTACGCGCGGTAGGTGTTTCCCTCCAACCGGATTGAATGTGAGATCAGGAATTCGGCTTGAAATCACTAATCTCGATATAGACATTTTTCTTGCTCCAAAGAAATGTAATTCGGGTCAGCCAGTATTTCTTTTGGATTGCCTTGCGGGCGCGAGGCCAGTCTGCTTCAGGCAATATCCGTGCTGTGGCGGCGAAAGTCGGGCCCATGATTTTGCCTCGCATGGTGCAAGGAGCCACAAGCACGTGCGGATTATTCCGGATGCGTTTATATTTCCCGGAATCACTGCGCGTCATTACGTAAATCTTGTCATCATCCTCTCCAAACCAAACCGGCGTCGCGACTGGGGCTCCGTTCTTGCGGAAGGTTGTCAGGCTGATGTATTTCTGGCCATGAATCTCGCGCGGGATAGCCATTCGCACATTGTACGTCACCAGCATCCGAAGAACTGAAAGCGCCTTCCCCTGACCGGGTTGGTACGTTTGCATGTGGATACGTTGCTCGCAGGGCCGTGGGTGTGTTACAAGCCAGAGATGCGCAAATGGATGAGCGAGCGCTTAAAGCGCCGCAAAAAGGAGCCGGAAAAAGCGGGTACGGAGCCCGCGCCAGCTCCGCTGCAGCCAGCTTTCTACGATACCCAACCGGCGCACCCAGAGCCTCCAGTTGAACGGAACCAGCCAGCAGCGCCTTTGCAACCTGAAGCCGCACATGGTTTACCGTCCGCCGAACCGCGGCCTACGGACCAACGGCAGGCCGGAAGCGGAGACGCGGCCAAGCGCCGTCGTCGGCGCGGCAGAGGCGGACGTGGCCGAGGACGCAACGGCGCACCTCCCGCACAATCGACAACCGGCAGCCCGCCATCGAGCTCGACGCAACCTACTCCGCACGAGACTGTGCCATTACCCGGCGCTCATGCTCGTGCGACCGGAGCGCCATCGCAGCCTGAAAAACAAACGCTGCAACCGTCGAAAGGTGTAGTCGTGCTGGCAATTGGGCTGCCCGGTTCAGGCAAGAGCTCGTGGTTCAAACGCCACAACATCACTCCGCTTTCCAGCGATTTGTTGCGCGCGCTTTTATTTGACGATCCCACGGAGCAGCGCTTTCAGGATCTGATTTTCTCCAACCTCCGTTCCATGCTGAAGGCGCGGTTGATCGCGCGGCGTCCCATGAATTACGTGGACGCTACCAACCTATCGCCCCATGAGCGCAATGGATGGATTAAGCTGGCCAAGGATTATGGCTACGAAGTGCAGGCGGTATTTTTCGATGTGCCCGTTGAAGTTTGCCTGGAGCGAAACCGCCGCCGCGAACGCAAAGTGCCGGAAGACGCGATGCGTCGCATGGCTGGAAAGCTCAAGCAACCGACTTTCGAAGAAGGATTTTCGAAAATCACCGTAGTGAGGGTAAAACAGAAAGATTGACGCTCGTTGAAAATCTTTTATTCCTTCAAATAAGGCAATAGCTCCTTAAACGCAGTCGCCCCAGAGGAGCGCAGTAGCTCATAGATAATCATTTCGGTCGACGAGATCACAGCGCCGGCCGCACGCATGCGTTCCAGACCAATCTTCCAATTCCACTCCGTGCGCGAACTCACCGCGTCTGACGCTACATGAACGATGTACCCCTCGCGGAGAGCCGCCAGCGCCGTCTGAGCTACGCAAATGTGACTCTCCATGCCACACAGCAGAACCGTATTTCGGTTTCCCGGCATCCGCTTGAGCACGGAACAGAATGCATCGCTGCCAAAACAGGAGAACATATGTTTGTCGATGGCCTGGGTTTCAGGCAGCAAAGACGCGATCTCAGGCACCGTGTCTCCCAAACCTTTGGCGTACTGCGTCGTCATCAGCGCGGGAAGTTTCAGGATGCCGGCAAGCCGAATCAGCAACTGGCAGTTTTTCACTAGTTGCGCTTTCTGAAAAATCGGCGGAAGAAGTTTTTCCTGTACGTCGATCACGAGAAGCGCGCACCGCTCGGCTTCAAGAGGGGTACGAGCGATTTCGCTGTAGTCACTGCTTAGCGGAGTGACGTTACCAACTGCGGTCACCATAAGAATTCTCCTGGGTCCAATATTAAACCGTGCAGGCTCCTGGAGCGCGCGGGCGAGGCAGGGCCGGCGATTGTTGACCACAACGCGCACAGCCCCATAGAATCAGAACGGCAGATCTTCCGCCCGAAGGCGCACTCTGCCCCCTCGTTCAATGGTAGGACACCTGCCTCTGGAGCAGGTTATCGGGGTTCGAATCCCTGGGGGGCAGCCAAATTCACAACTCCCTACTTTTCGTCTTCCACGGCTTTCCATCGCTGTGATGCACCAGAGTAACTTGTCGCCGCATCAGTATTGTCGTTACCCTACAATTTCGCCTCATCATTAAGTGCTAATCGGACCGCAACGGCGCAACCAGCGGTTTGCAAGTGTGCTCGCCAGGAACAGCCTGATAGCGCCCTCGCGCCCGATGAACGGCATGGCAAACGGTGAATCTTTGGATCGGGTATCTCGAAGGTTGATATGAAACCTAGGTGTTTCGTATGGACGCTTGCAATTTCCCTTCTGCAGTTGGGAGTATCGTCGGGTCGCGCGGCAGAACTCGATGCGGACACAAACCTCACGGCGCGCTCGCCTCTGCATCAAATCCGCGATGAAGCCGATCCCACCGATCAGCAGTCATGCGAGTCGATGGGGCAAATCGGCATCGTTTACGAGACGGGAAATGCGGGACCGCCAAACATCGGATTACGCATTACTGATCCGCGGGGCCGGAAGATTGGATATGATCCGCGAACTCCTAAAGTATGGCAGGAGTTGCCCCTCGCTGACGGTTTTGTCGAGTGCAACGAAATTGACGATAAGACTGGCCTCAAACATTGTGCAGCCCACATCCAGATCTGCGGTCCAGTTAGCGGCACTTATAAGCTGGAAGTGTTGCCCACGCAGAACGGGACGTACTCGATCATCGTGATGGGCACCAGTGAATCAAGACGCGATCAGGCCGGTCCGCACTCGACCGCTTCACGCGCCGAATATCGGAGCGAGATTCGGAAGCAATCGCCCGAGGTACTAACCTTGAACTATTCGCGTGAAGCCGGCACCAAGATCAGCCTCGGCAGAAACGACGCACAAGTAGCAACCAGCGATAAGAGCCGAGCTAAACCATCCGCACGTTAAATTCTAGGATTCCACGAGCAATCCCGGGCAGTGAATTGCGAAGATAACTAGCTCCAGACCCGCTGTGCATCTGGTATCAGCTTGAGGCCCTGACTTGGAATGTCAGGACGCTCTGCCAGCGGGCCCGGATCTAACGTTCCTGCCCTTACTGCAAGTTTCCGGTCGTTACGTTCGCAGAATTACCAATGGCGTCGCCCGATACCAGAAGTTCGACTCTCCGGTTCTGCTGACGGCCTGATGAGTTCTCGTTCGAGGCTACAGGCGAGGTATTGCCGAAGCCTCTTGCGCTCACTGAGTTGGTGGTTACGCCTTGTTGCACCAGATAGTCGCGTACTGAACTTGCGCGATTCTCCGAGAGCCTCTGATTCATTTCATCGCCGCCTACGTTGTCGGTGTAGCCGCCGACTTCAATGTTGAGTCCCGGATAAGCCAGCAAAATACCGGCAACTTTCGCCAGCTTCTCGCGTGCTCCCGGTTTCAAGGAATACCGTCCAGTGTCAAACAATACGTCGGACATGCTAACGATGAGGCCGCGTGCGCTGTCGCGAGTCTGAAGAATGGAATTCAATTGCTCAGACAAACGGGCGCGCATAGCGGCTTTATCGGTTTCGGCTTGCTGCGCATTCATCTGGGCTTGCTGCGCGGCTAAACGGGATTGGTCAGCATCGGCCTGGGCTGCGGTGACCGCTGCTGCGGATGCTGCCTGACTTGCTGCCATATCGGATTGCGCTCTTGCCGCATCCGACTGGGCCCTGGCCGTATCCGACTGAGCCCTGGCTGTGTCCGACTGAGCTCGCTCCTTCTGCCGGGTTGCGTCGTCGGCTTGGGCTTGCGACTGGGCCTGTGCGTCGCTCGAGGCTTGGCGTTCGTCGGCCAGGCGGACATCCTCCATCTTTTTGACCGCGATCTCGCGAGCGTCTTCGGCAGTCTGGACGGCCTCTCGGGCGACCGCGATCAGCGGCTTTTTCGGGACGTTCTTTCTGGTGGCATATTCGTCCGTATTGTTCATCAACTGGACGGCGTGCTGGTAGCTGTCGCTGGCGTACTGCTCAGCTCCTTCGGATTGCGCGATGCGCAGCGCATTGCGCGCCTCAAAGAATTCCAAGGGCAACCTGGCATTCATGACTACCGGGTCGAACTTGTAGCCGGTCGGAATATAGCCGCCCCGCTCCATCAGTTCGTACTTTGCATTGACAGTTTCGACGCTTCCTTTGGTGTCCGTGCGAATAACATTTTCGAGGACCACCACGTTGCTAGGTTGCCGGACCGCATAATAAGGTTCCGCGGTAACGATCAAGGCGAATGCCTGAAGGTCGGTGGTTACGTGCAGCTTGCTGCGGCTGTTCCCGCCTACTAACACTTCGCCCAGATTTACCGCGCGTCCTTCGGGCGATATCGCCCACAGAATGTAGGTCAGATATTCGTTGCCGAAAGTCGTCGGTTTCTGCAGGTTGCCGAATTCCGCTTCGATCTCAATCGCTCCGCGCTTGCTGTTCACTTCGGCTTTACCATCCGCTGAGGGCATAAGGTTCGTGCCCGCGAAATCCACTTTTGTGGCCCCGCTGCGATGCTTGTAGTTGACCGCTGGCGTAGTGCGGCTGATGACGACTACGCGGAACGTTGGTGTCCGGCTCATCGGCTCTAGAGCCATAGTATTTTGCGTGGTCTGAGCCATTGCGCTTAAAGTTAATACCAGTCCGATTGCGACATAACAGTTTCAATTTCATGGTGTCTCCTTGGCAGATTTCTGCCGTTTCTCCAAATTGTCTAACGCAAAACTTTGGCGGTGCAACTACTACTTCGTGCTATCGCCAGCTTCGGCAATGCGTGCCTGCTGGCCTGCCTCGGCAACCGCATGAACAAAGGCCTCGCCGCTCTTAGGGGTTGAAGTCTTGCCATCAAGGATGGTGCGAAATGCCTTATCCTTGCCGTAAATGGCGCGGGTCGAATCGTTATCCTCTTGGACGACGGCTCCTTCGAGGGTCAAGCCGGCGAAAACGCCCTTCGAGCGCGAATAAGTCAGCATTTCCGTGTTCATCTTCCAGTCGGTACCCGCAGAAGCATGACGTCCCACCGGACCTGCTGCAACCGATCCTTCGCCCGTGAGTTCGAACTTGCTCGACAACAGATGCTGGAAACCTTGCTCGTTCATGACCAACATGACCAGGTCCACACCTTCGACTCCAATTTGTAATCCCCAGCTTCCCCCGCCCACCGACACGAACGCAGGTGCGCTCCAGCCTTCAGAGGTGCGGCAAGACGCGACGCCGCGGCCATGCTTGCCCCCAAAAATGAATCCACCTTTGATTAAGTCCGGCACTACGAGGATGCACTTCGCGTTGCTCAGCACTTCTTCCGGGATACCTTTGTCAGGTGTTGCCATGATTGCGTGCAGAACGTCCACCGAGTTTTGCAGGCGCTGGACTGTGGCTTCGTGCGTCGAGCCTGCCAGAGCATAAGTGCCCATCATGCCCGTGAAGCTCATCAGCAGAAGTGAAATCATCTTTTTCATGAACTGTCCCTTTCAAGGTTTCGAAACTAAGAGAAGACGACTTCAGATCGCTGACTTAGCTCAGAGAAGCTGAAAAGAGAGAAGGTTTGCGTCTCTACAGTTATGATCGGCTACATAAAAAACAATAGCTGGTCTGAATTGCTCACTTTGATGTTTCTAATCTGCCCTGGGAGGAGATTCGGGCCAGAGGTATGTTCGCATCGAATATGCGATTCAGCGTCAGGCCGCTATTTTGACGTTGGTTTGATCACAATTGACCATCTTCCTGGCGAAAAATGTTGCATTATGCCTTCATGACAGGCAAACAAAAACGAGCTCTCGGAGTGCGATGCCCGACTTGCGGCGCCAGAGTGGGCGAGAAGTGTGAACTCAGCACCGGCCAACCGCGCACAGATCCGCACCGGGAGAGACGCTTAGCAGGCGTAAAAAAATAACCCTTTTTTTTCGTTCCGAAGCCCGTTGCCTTCACAGCGGGCCAGTAATTGACTCTCATTTTTCAGGTCGTCATTCCAAAGCCCCGCGCCTTCACCAGCGCGGCGAGGAATCCAGCATGAATGCTCTCAAACCGGCCCAACCACTACATATTCCGATCCTTGACAGGGCTGTCACGATTTGTGTCAGAAAAGATTAATTTAGGCCTATACTGTAACCAACGAGTTCTAACGTGCAGGTTAACAAAAAGAAACGCGAGTTCAATCCCACCACTTTCCTCGCGACCATAGGCGAGGGTAGGAAGAGCGTGGCTGTCGGCAAGAAGCAAGGCATCTTTACCCAGGGGGATGAGGCCAACGCGGTCTTCTATATCCAGTCGGGAAAAGTGAAGCTCACCGTAGTATCCAAGACAGGGAGAGAAGCCACCATCGGATTGTTAAGTGAGGGAAACTTTTTTGGTGAAGGCGCGCTGGCAGGCCAGTCTTTTCGAATGGGGTCCGCGTCGGCAATGACGGATTGCGAACTTCTGCGTATTGACAAAAAGGCAATGCTGGACGCACTGCATCGCGAGCACACGTTTTCAGATTTATTCGTCGCCTATTTGCTGGCTCGAAATATCCGCTACGAAGAAGATCTGGTGGACCAGTTATTTAATTCCAGCGAAAAGCGGCTCGCCCGCGTCCTGTTATTGCTGGCGCATTTTGGCAAGGAGGGCGTGCCCGAGACCGTGGTTCCCAAAATCAGTCAGGAAAGTTTGGCAGAAATGGTCGGCACTACCCGCTCGCGGGTAAGTTTTTTTATGAACCGCTTCCGCAAACTCGGCTTCATCCATTATTCGGGCGGTATCGAAGGTGGATTGCAGGTACACAGTTCGCTGCTCAATGTTGTTCTTCATGACTAGCTGTTCTTCGCAGCGCATTTCTCTCCGAAACCAGGCGCCGACACAGAGCGATAGGCAGCATTCCGCTGTCATCGCCCCGTTGTAGACATGAAATAAGAATGCCGAGCGCGAGCCTTAAATCCCTTTGTGAAAACTGACAACGCAAAAGACTCAATCAGCATGCTGAGCGGAGGAAGCCATTTCAGTCCTCATCCGCAGCGCTAGTCGCAAGGCGGACCGTCAACCGTCTCCTGCGCAGACATCGTGACCGCGCCATTGCTGGCCAGAGCCTTACCCTTAAAAGTCCCGCCGTCGAGCGTGATGCTGGTAAGCGCCAGGATCTTTCCGACGAAAAGGCTGGTGCCCCCCCAATCGTCGCTGAGGAACCGACCTGCCAGTACACGTTGCACCCTCGCAAACCTTTTGCCCAGGGCGGTGCCTTATGCCCTAGGACCATGTGCACTTCGGCACTGGTGGCAGTCGTCAGAGTACTGCCGATCTGGAAAACCCACTGCGAATCGGGATTGCCCTGAGCGTCCAGCGTCAGAGTGCCGGTCAATCCGGCAGAAGACGAAAAGCAGTAGACCCCAGGTCCGAGTCGCATTCCGCCCAGATCCTGGCCGGTCAGGTTGGTGCCACAGGGCGCGCCCGCCGCCTGATTGTATGCCACGGTGAGACCCTTCTGCGCCTTGGCCGTCACCGGTTCGCACTTGAGGAATAAGTGACCCATCCACTTGCTTTCGCACGAGCCCAGTTATGGCGCATGTCGGATAACTGCCTACATCACCAATTATGAAAGTTCCTGAACCTAACATTGGTGATGCCGGAGCCGCCCAGCAAGGCAAATTTATCGGCCGTCCCAAGATTGATTGTCACTGCGGCGTCATCCGTTTGAGCACATACGCCGACTCCCAAAAGCGACACAACCACCACAGACATCGCAAGCAGTTTCATATGCTATTTCCTCTCTACGCGTGATTTACACTAGGCACTCTATACAAGCGCATGCCTCGTAGTCTGTGCAATATTGGTCAACTACATTTGCTCGAATAATAGATTTTCTTCCGCTGAGCGGTGCTTAGGTAAAAAGGAAGGTTTTTTGAATCGCTTCCGGAACCAGGCTTCATCCTTTACTCGGGCGGTATAGAAATGCCGATCCCAAGTCCATAGTTCCCTCCTCCAATGTAGTTCTTCACGATTAGGATTTTCGCACCAGCCTCTGCATTCGGCTGAGAAGGTCAAATCCCGCCTGCCATCGCCGCGCTGCGGCAATCGAGACAGGTGAGCAATTGTGCTCAGACACCGGCTCGTAGCACTGATAACTTGGTCCCTACTGTGGGGGAGGTTCTATGAATAGGTTTAGCATTTTAGTGGCTGACGACCATCCGATATTCCGTTTTGGCTTGTGCGCGCTTCTTCGGTCTCACCTGGGTTGGGACGTCTGTGGAGAGGCCGCTGATGGACGGGATGCGGTCGAGCAGTGCAGGCAGCTCAAACCGGATCTTCTGATTTTGGATATTTGCATGCCAGAACTGAATGGTCTGGACGCCGCACGGCAAATCCTGAAACACAATCCGGACCAGGCAATTTTAGTGCTTACTGCCGTGGACTCCGAGCACATAATTCGAGATTGCCTGGAAGCGGGTATTCGCGGATGGGTTTTTAAGTCCGAGGCCACCCGCGATCTGATGACAGCAGTGGAGGCATTACAACAGCAAAAGACCATCTTCAGCTCGCGAGTGTCCGACCTGATTATGGATGGTTACAAGCGGCATCGCGTTAGTCCAGTTCCTGACAATCTAACCAGATTGTCACCCCGCGAGCGCGAGGTTGTGCAGCTCGTCACCGAGGGCAAGGCTTCCAAAGAAATCGCCACCATCCTGCACATGTCCCTCTCAACCGCAGAGACGCATCGAAGCAATATCTTGCGCAAGCTCAGGCTTCATTCCATCGCTGAGCTGGTGCTCTACGCCGTTAGGAACGGGATCGTCCATGTGCAACTTCCGCCCCTCTTTGATATCCCCAACCTGGAAACGAAGCGTTTCGGTCGCCCGGCAACGCCTGGCTATCTTCCGCCTTGCAGACCCGGGGACGGCTTATCCGCCATCGAAGCCGAGGGCGTCAACTAAGAATTACCTGGCACGGCAAAAGGCCGGACTCACTTCGAGTCCGGCCGTGCCAATTCTCGCGCAATCGCCGCACGCACTACGTCTGGGTTGAACAAGGGAGTCATCTATGACCAACCTGGCTCTGGCCTCGAAATCAAGGATAACTTTGCGAGCGGCAAGTGCCGCATTGACGTTTGCGGCCCTGCTTGGAGCTCTTGCTGCATCATCGGTGCAAGGGGGCTGGCCCACTCGTTGCGGTTAAATCTGTTCTGAATGCGTAACCACGAAAGCGGCTGCCCCACTCGTCGCGGTTGTTCGACGAGTGGGTACCACGGACCCCGACGGCGGGCAGCCCATCTTTATCGCCCAACCACTTATTCATTTGATACTCTGTTACACCATGCGCATTCACACAACTTTATTTGTCCTGATTGCCTTAGCCAGTCCTGTTCTCGCCCAAAACCTTAAGCCCGTCGCCGACCGAGTAGCCGCCCAGAACGCGGTATTCGAGGACCACTACGAAACCGATCTGCGCAACTTCCCGGAGCGCGCCACGGCCTATGGAGACTATCGCTACAACGACAAGCTCGCCCAGTACTCACTCGACGCCATCATGCAGAGGCACAAAACTGACGAGAGTTTCCTAGCGCAACTCGAAGCCATCCCCACTACGGGCTTCTCCGATCAAGACCAGCTCTCCCGCGACCTGCTGGTTCGCGTGCTCCAGCAGCGCATTGCCGACTTCAATCTCAAAGAATACGAAATGCCAATCAATCAGCAGAATGGCATTCATACCAATCTCGCGGATCTGCCGCTTTCCGTCCCATTCGATTCGGTCAAGCACTATGAAGACTACATCGCCCGCCTTCACCAGATCCCGCGGGTGCTGAGCCAGACCACCGAAGTCCTGCGCGCTGGAATGAAAGACAAACTGATGCCGGTGCGATTCATCGCCGAGAAACTTCCGGTCCAGTGTCAAGGCATCATCGATGCCGATCCCTTTCTGTTGCCGACCAAGAAGTATCCCAAGGACATTTCGCCGGAAGACCAGAAACGCCTGACGCAGCAGATCACCGACGCGATCAACAGCGACGTCATTCCCGCCTACAAAACTTTCGCCGAATTTTTAAAGACGGACTACGCTCCGCAGGGCCGTACTACGCTCGCGATAACTTCTCTTGCGGATGGCGAGAAGCGCTACCAGAACGACATCTACGCCCGAACCACAACCCACATGAGTCCGGACGAGATCCACCAACTTGGCTTGCGCGAAATCGATCGCATCGAAGCCGAAATGACTGCGATCGCCAAGAAGGAAGGTTTTGCGGATCTGGCATCGTTCCGAGCTTCACTCAAAACTAATTCCAAATACATTCCGACTTCGGCAGAGCAGATCCTCGACGACTTCCGCCACTACATCGCCCAGATGGAGCCGAAACTTCCGCAACTTTTTACTCTCCTTCCCAAATCTCCGGTCACGGTTGAAGCCATTCCCGCGTTCCAGGCGGCCGCAGCAACTCACTACGTGACTGGCACTCCGGATGGCAAACGCCCTGGCCGCGTCGTCGTCGCCACATCGGATTTCGCTACTCGCTCGCTGATTAACGACGAAGCCATCGCCTACCACGAAGGCATTCCCGGGCATCACATGCAACTATCCGTGCAACAGCAACTCACCGGACTGCCCAAGTTCCGCCTGCATAGCCTTGGATTCAACGCCTACATCGAAGGATGGGCACTGTACGCGGAACAACTCGGCAAAGAAATCGGTTTTTACCAGGATCCTGTTTCGGACTACGGCCGCCTCTCCTCGGAACTTTTCCGCGCAGTGCGGCTAGTCGTCGATACGGGAATCCATGCGAAAGGATGGACACGAGAGCAAGTGGTGGAGTTCATGCGTAAATCCGGCGCGGTCGATGAGCCCACGATTCAGTCCGAAACCGACCGCTATATCGCGTGGCCCGCGCAGGCACTGAGTTACAAGTTAGGTCAGCTGAAGTTTCGCGAACTGCGGGAGCGTGCCCGAACAGAGCTGGGAACAAAGTTTGACATCCGCACCTTCCACGATGAAATGCTCGACGGCGGAACCCTTCCCCTCGATCTTCTCGAGGCTCGTACCGACAAATGGATTGCCGAACAAAAATCAAAGTGACGGAGACAAAAAAAAGCCCTCGAATTATCGAGAGGGCTTAAAGTTCGCAGAACGCCGACCTACTGCTCTTCCCGAGCCGACGAAGGCACGCCCGCCTTGCGAGCGTCTTCCTGCATGTTTTCAAGTTCCGCTTTAGCCTCGTCGGCGGCCTTTTTCTTTTCCTCGATCTTCTTCTTGTAGTCCGCGTCTTCCTTATCCCATGTTCCCGCATTGCGCAGCCGGTTACCGGCGTCGGCATACATTGCCGCCGCGCGTAGTTGGTATTCGCGCTGCTGCACGTCTAATTCACGCGCCGCCAGATCAATTTTCGCTTTCTGCGCGTCAATCCGGTCCTTCCACGCATCGTAAGTTTTCTGCCGGTCTTCGCTCGATTCTCCCGGCTTGATCTCGCCTGGTTTGCCGTCCGCGGCCGTGCCCGCACTCGGTGCTGCGCCCGCCGTACTTGGCTGATCGCCCGCCGTCGCCGCGCCACCCACCACGCTAAGCTTATCCGTAACAGGCAGATTATCGTTGTCAAATTGTTTGGCTGCGGGTTGTTTTTTGTCTTTGCGGACGGTGCGGGCGTAATCGCCCAATGATTGCGGTTGAGCAGTCCGATCCTGTGCGCTGGCCAAGGATGCCGCTGCCGCTACCAGAATTGCTGCAGTCAAGTAATGTGCGATGCGTTTCATAGTCGTGTTATCCTCCGTGCCGCGGTCTGCCAATCTGCAGGCCGGTCGGCGTTGATGGAACTTAAGCTCCAGCGGCCTTCGCGGCTTTTCCGCCCGCGAGAAATCCGCCAATCCTGTGATCCAGGTCCGCCGCCTCTGAGACGATGTCGACTGCCAACTGTCGCACCGATGTCAGATCGCGACTGACTGCCAGTTGCTGCGCGTAGCTCGAAATCGTCGCCAGCGAATTGCGCAAAGCCAGGGCCATCTCGCCTGACATTTCTCCGCGCAGTTCTTGCTGCCTTTGGATCGAGGCAAATTCGGTTTTGTCAGTGAAGAGGCACGCCGAACCCAACGTCTCTCCCGAAGGCGTGAACACTGGCGAAATCGTGAATTCAAGAATGCGCTGCTCGCCGCCGGGAGTGACGTAATCCGCTTCCGCGGTTCGCGAAGCGCTTGCTGCCCGCACGCTTGATCGCACGGCTTCAGCCAAAGTTTCGCGGGACCATGCCGAACTGAATCTCGCCTCTCGAAATATTTCTCTGACACTCATGCCCACGGGCGACGCAAATCCCAGAATGCTTTTCGCAGCGGCATTCGCCGTACGCACCAATCCGTTGGCATCAAGGAACAGCACGCCGCTTGAAAGATTCGACAGCACCGCAGCACTAATATTTTCTGAAGTCTTGGCGCGACGGCGCTCCACCTGTTGCAGGCTCAGCAGTTCATGTTTCTGTTGCTTCAGTTGCTGAATCACGGCGTTGTAGGTGTGCATGGGCAACCGCTCCAGCTCCGGAGCAGCCTCAATGGCAAAAGATTCTTCCGTGAGCACGCGCCGCATCCTGCGCAGCAGCATAGTCGCGATCCAAAACGCGAAGCCCATGACGAACAGCACCACGGCCATGCGAATCACCATCGGGTTGCTGAGCAGCTTCACAGCAACCTCCAGTACCAGCGAAAAAACTGGTCGCCAAAGAACGAAGCAATTATCGCCATGCTTCCGAGAAACACGCCAAACGGCATGGGAAACCGCCGCAACGCGATACTGGCCGAATGCCACGCATGACGTCTCGCCAGGCTCGCGGGCTCATGATGCCTCTCCATATGACGGCGCGTGCGCTTGATCCATACAACTAAAACTGTCGAAAGTCCAGCCAGCGATCCGACAATCGAGGCGCTGAACAAAGTAAAAATAGTGAGCCGCAGTCCGAGGAACGCGCCCACCATCGCCATCAACTTGACGTCGCCGAATCCCATGCCCTCGACGCCGCGCGCCCGCAGATAAATTGCTCCTGCCCCGTAAATGAACGACGCGCCCGCCGCCGCTCCCATCAAGGCCTGCAACAATGACAGCCACGGACTGGAAGCGCTCGCCGCCGGCTGGTAAACCAAACCAACCAGCATCCGCGAAAGCAAATCATTAACTGGAACCACCAGGCTGAAAAGCAATCCCAGAGCCAGTCCGGGCAAAGTCAATGCGTCGGGCAAGAGCTGCGTTTCCGCATCGGTGAAAATCAAGCCCAGCAGCAGAAATCCGAAAACGCAATATTTCAGCGCGGCCAGTGTCGGCCCGAAATATGCGTAGCAAGCCAGAAACATCAACCCGGTAAGCAACTCGACAAACAGATAACGCGGCGTGATCCGAGCCTTGCAGTCGCGGCACCGCCCCCGCAAAATCAGCCAACTCAAAATGGGAACATTGTCATAAAGCCGAATTGGCCGCTCGCACCGCGGGCAAGCCGACCCCGGACGCACCACCGACAACCCTCGCGGCAGCCGCCAGATACACACATTCAGGAAGCTGCCAAAGGCCAGCCCCAGCGCGAAAATCGGCAATGCCAATGCAAAGTCCACCGTGTGCGTCGCCCATCCTTACCAGATTTATGCTGGTTTCACCTCGATTATACGGCGCTTCGGAGGGCATCCGCAGGTACCAAAGTCACTGTC
>CAWDNO010000026.1:0-53848 GCA_963803665.1 uncultured Acidobacteriota bacterium | reverse complement strand
TGATTAGCGGGGGTTGGAAGCGGATTACGTTGCCGTAGATGCCTCCTACGCCGACCAGGACGCCGTTGCGTAGCAGGGCGTCGCGGATGGCTTCGGCTTCGGTGGTGGCTGGGGTTAGCTTTTCGTCTTTTACCAGTTCTACGCCGATCATCAGGCCGAGGCCGCGGACTTCTCCTATGAGTGGGTGGTGCTTTTGCAGGGCGCGGAGTTTGGTCATGGCGTAGTTGCCGGTTTCGGTGGCGCGGGCGGGGAGATTTTCTTTCTCCATGAAATTGATGTTGGCGAGGGCGGCGGCGCAGGAGATGGGATTGCCTCCGAAGGTGGAAAGATGGTCGCCGGGTTTGAAGGCGGCGGCGATTTCGGGGCGCGTGGTGAAGGCGCTCAGGGGGAATCCGTCGGCGATGCCTTTGGCGGTGACCAGGATGTCGGGGACGACTCCGTAGTGCTCGATGGCGAACATTTTGCCGGTGCGGGCGAAGCCGGATTGGACTTCGTCGGCGATGAAGAGGATGCTGTGCTGGTCGAGGACTTTCTTTACCTCTTTGAAATAGTTTGGCGGCGGAACGACGATGCCGCCTTCGCCCATGACCGGCTCGGCGATGAACGCGGCTACGTCGCCGGAAGTGGCGAAGCGGATTGTGTCGTCGATGGCTTTGGCGCATTGGCGTCCGCATTCTTCGGGGTCGTTGCGCCACTGCGAACGGTAGGCGTAGGGTGCGGGGGCGAAGGCTACGCCGGGGGCGTAGGGGCCTCCGCGTTTTTTGCGGCCTTGGTTGCCGGTGATGCTGAGGGTGCCCCAGCTGCGTCCGTGAAAGCTGGCGTGGAGCGAGATGTATTCGTGCTTGCCGGTGTAGAGGCGGGCGAGCTTCATGGCGCCTTCGATGGCTTCGGCTCCGCCGTTGCCGAAGAAAGTTTTGGTCAGGCCTTGGGGGGCGATTTGCGCGATCTTTTCGGCTAGATCGGCTACTGGTTTCACGTGGTAGATGTAGGAGGCGGCGTGGACCAGCTTGTCCATTTGCGCTTTAGCGGCGGCGATTACTTGGGGATTGCAGTGTCCGGCGTTCACGACCGAGATTCCGGAGAAGCAGTCCAGATAGTCGCGGCCGTTTTCGTCGGTGACTGTGGCTCCGTTGGCATGGTCGATGACAATGGGGACTACCTGCTTCATGAAGCCGGTCATTACGTAGTCTTTGTATTTTTGGATGGTGTCGGACATTGGTTCGTCAACCTCAGCGGCTGAAGCCGCATTAATTTTGAGCGCGCTTTGCGATATGGCTGAAGCCATATCCTGATACGAATCGTGAGTTGCGTCGCAGGTGCAACTCGTATGCTGACACTCGTGTGGGACGGGCGCCTCGCCCGTCCACCGAGCGTAGCGAGGCACCCTAGTCTAGAACTTGCGTGAGTGTTCTTTGGCCCAGCGCTCGATCACTACTTTCTTCTCCGTATAGAACTCGATGGCGTCGCGGCCTTGGCCGTGCAGGATGCCGAAGAAGCTGTCTTTCCAGCCGCTGAATGGGAAATAGGCCATGGGCGCGGCTACGCCGATGTTGATTCCGATATTGCCGGCGGGAGCTTCGTAGCGGAACCGCCGGGCCGCCGCGCCGCTCGAAGTGAACAACGACGCCTGATTGCCGTACTTACTGCGCTCGAGAAATGCCAGGGCTTCGTCCAGATCGCGGGCATGAATCAGGCTCAGGACTGGACCGAAGATTTCGGTGTCCGCTACCTCGCTCGTGGGCGAGACATCGTCGAGGATCGTCGGCTTCACGAAGTTTCCTGCTTCGTGCTTCGGGATTTTGGGATTGCGTCCGTCGAGCAGAACTTTCGCGCCTTGCTTCTCGCCGGTCGCGATCAGAGATTCGATTCGCGACTTGCTCTGCTCGCGTGATGACCGGTCCCATCTGGACGCCTTCGTCGAGGCCGTTGCCTACGCGCAGGTTTGCGGCGGAATCGGTGATGGCGTCGCGAAAAGTTTTTTGCGCTTCGCCGATGGTTACCGCGACCGAGACTGCGAGACAACGCTGGCCGGCGCAGCCGAAGGCGCTGTCGCTGATGATCTGGGTTGCCATCTTCATGTCGGCGTCGGGGAGAACGATTACGTGATTCTTGGCGCCGCCCTGGCACTGAGCGCGCTTTCCGTTGGCGCCGGCGCGTTCGTAGACGTACTTCGCTACTGGAGTCGAACCGACGAAGCTGATGGCGCGCACTTTGGGATGATCGAGCAAGGCGTTGACTACGGCTTTTCCGCCGTTCACGAGGTTGACTACGCCCTTGGGCAGGCCGGTCTGAGCGAGCAATTCGTAGGTTCGCTGGATGGTGAGCGGAACGCGCTCGGACGGTTTGAGGATGAAGGTGTTGCCGCAGGCGATGGCGTAGGGCAGAAACCAGAACGGGACCATGCCGGGAAAATTGAATGGCGTGATCGCCGCGACTACGCCGAGTGGTTGGCGGATCATCATTTCGTCGATGCCGCGGGCCACGTCTTCGAGGTTGTAGCCTTGCATCATCATGGGAATGCCGCAGGCGACTTCGACGTTCTCGATGGCGCGGCGCCACTCGGCTTTGGCCTCGGTGAAGGTCTTGCCGTTTTCCTGAGTGATGATGCGGCTCAGTTCGTCGATGTGATCTTCCAGAAGCTGCTTCAGTTTGAATAGCGGCTGGATGCGGTCTTCCGGCGGAGTGCGGCGCCACTCGGGATAGGCTGCGGCGGCGGCTTCCACGGCGGCTGGCCACTTCGGCGGCATCGGAGAGCGGAGCTTTGGCGATGGTCTCGCCGGTCGCGGGATTGGTGACGTCGAACCATTCCGTGGCGGTGGATTCGACCCATTCGCCGTTGACGTAGTTGGGAACTTTGGTTAGAGGCGGTGCTGCGATGGTCATTTGGTTACCTCTGCTATTACGAAGATTCGTCGCGAGACGTTGCAAGCAACGTTTCTACAGCGTGCTTTTTCTGTAGAGACGTAGCTTGCTACGTTTCTGATGCCACCGAGCTTTGCTCGGCCGGGCGGACGACGGCGTCCGCCCCTACGTGATCATGGTTGCGACGCCCCTTTTTTCTCGGACACTGCTTGCAGCGCCGACTCCAGGACGTCGAGTCCTTCATCCATCTGCTCGTCGCTTACTACCAGCGGAACCAGAAGGCGGATCACGTTGGAATACGAGCCTGCTGTAATTGTGATCACACCATGCTCGTAACAATATTTTGTCACTTCTTTGGTCTCTTCGGCGGCTGGTTCGCGTTTGTCCGAGGACTTCACCAGTTCGATCGCTTGCATTCCGCCCAAGCCGCGGACATCGCCGATGATCGGCCAGCGCTTCTGCCATTCTTTGGCGCGCTTCTGGAATTGGTTTCCAATTTCGTTGGCGCGAGTCAATAGGTTTTCGCGGTCGAAGATATCCAACACAGCCAGTGCTGCTGCGCAGGAGACCGGATTGCCGGCAAACGTTCCGCCGAGAGCTCCGGGTCCGGGCGCGTCCATGATTTCGGCGCGGCCGGTGATCGCGGCCAGCGGCAGTCCTCCGCCGAGCGACTTGGCGGTGACCAGAATATCTGGTTCGATGCCGTAGTGCTCGCTGGCAAATAGTTTGCCAGTGCGGCCGAAGCCACTTTGCACTTCGTCGGCGATGAAGAGGACCCCGTGCTTACGGCAGATGTCGATCAGCACGCGGAAAAAGTCGGGCGGGGGGACAACGAATCCTCCCTCACCGAGAACTGGCTCGGCAATTACCGCAGCTACGTCTTCGGATGCTACTACGCGTTTGAATGTGTCTTCGAGATGGCGCGCGCAGAACAGATCGCACGACGGATACTTCAGCGAATAGGAACAGCGGTAGCAATACGCGTAGGGGATGCGGTAGACGTCGCCGGGAAATGGCGCGAAGCCGGCTTTGTAGGGATGGGTTTTGCTGGTGAGCGCCAGGGTCATCATGGTGCGGCCGTGGAACGCGTCTTCGAAGGCGATGATGCTTGAGCGTCCGGTGTGAGCGCGGGCGATTTTTACTGCGTTCTCGACCGCTTCAGCGCCGCTGTTTACGAATAGTGTTTTCTTGGGGAAATTGCCGGGGGTGATTTGGTTCATTCGCTCGGCCAGGCGGATGTAGTTTTCATACGGTGTGACTTGCACGCAGGTGTGCAGGAAGCTTTTCGAGTTGCTCGCGGACCGCAGTCATTACTGGCTCATGACGATGTCCGACGTTGAGGCAGCCGATGCCTCCGGCGAAATCGATGTAGCGGTTGCCGTCTACGTCTTCGAGCCAGGCGTCTTCGGCTTTGGCCACGTATACCGGGGTTCCGTGCGAGAGGCCGCGCGGCACGGCTGTGTTGCGGCGCTCGGCGAGCGCTTTGGATTTTGGTCCGGGGATTGGGGTTTTGAGTTGAATCGTGTTCATGACGGTGCTTCCTACGTTATTGTGCGAATTCCTTGAGGCTTTGATCGTTGCGCAAGCGACATCAGGTCCTTCGACTCCGTAGCTGGTTCGCTTCGCGAACCAGCTACTGCGCTCAGGATGACAGGATTAAAGTTGTTGCAACAATTCATCTTTTTCTTCAGCGTCCAGGCTTCGCTTCGCGAAACGGCTACTGCGCTCAGGATGACAGTAAGTGAAAGTCATGTTGTTCAGTACCAGCCGATTGGGGTTTCGCTGAGATTTATATGCACCTGTTTGGTTTCTAGATATTCCTCGATTCCCCACGGGCCGAGCTCGCGGCCGAAGCCGGATTGCTTGTAGCCTCCCCAGGGCGCTTCGACGTAAGTTGGTTGCATGTGGTTGACCCAGACGATTCCGGCGCGCAGGGATTTCACGGTACGGAATGCTTTGAAGATGTCGCGCGTCCACACGGCGGCGGCTAGCCCGTAGGGCGAATCGTTGGCAATTTTGATTGCGTCTTTTTCATCTTCGAATGGGATCACTGCGGCGACTGGTCCAAAAATCTCTTCGCGAGCGATGCGAGCGTTGTTGGTCACGTCGTAGAAGATCGTGGGTTCGACGTAATAGCCTTTGGCGAACTTCTCGGCGCGACCTCCGCCGATGGCGAGCTTTGCCTCTTTCTTGCCAAGTTCCTGGTAGGAGCGTACGCGGTCGTATTGATCTTTGCTCACCAGCGGGCCCATCTTTGTGTCGCGATCGGCGGGCGATCCCAGTTTGATTTTCTTGGCTTTTTCGGTCATGGCGTCGACAAACTTTTTGTAGATGGGTTTGTGCACGAGGATGCGGCTGCCGGCGGAGCATACTTCGCCTTGATTGATGAAGACGCCGAAGAGTGCGCCGTCGATGGCGGCTTCGAAATCGGCGTCGGCGAAAAAGATGTTGGGCGACTTGCCTCCGAGTTCGAGTGTGACCCGCTTCACCGTTTCGGCGGCTTGTTTGACGATGATTTTGCCGACGGCGGCGCTGCCGGTGAAGGCGATCTTGTTTACGTCGGGATGCTGGACTAGGGGCGCGCCACAGCTTTCGCCGAATCCGGTGATGATGTTGACCACGCCCGGCGGCAAGCCGACGTCGGTGAGCCAATTGGCCATTTCTAGTGCGGTGATGGGCGTTTGCTCGGCGGGCTTGAGAATGCAGGTGCATCCTGCGGCCAATGCTGGCGCGAGTTTCCACGCTGCCATGAGGAGCGGATAGTTCCAGGGAATAATTTGTCCGGCGACGCCGATGGGTTCTTTTAGCGTTAGGCTCATTGCGTTGTCGGGAACCGGATTCACGTATCCCAGAATTTTTGTGGCGAGGCCGCCGTAGTATTCAAAGCACGTGGCCACGTCGGCGATGTCGAATTCGGCTTCGACGATGGGCTTGCCGGTGTTGCGGGATTCCAGTTCTGCCAGCATGGTCGCATTCTGGCGGATTTTTTCGGCTAGACGGAACAGGACGCGTCCGCGTTCCTGAGCTGTGGTCGATGCCCATGGGCCGTCTTCGAAAGCGGCTTTCGCGGCGGCTACGGCGCGGTTGACGTCCTCGGCGTTCGCTTCGGGGACCTGCGCGATTACTTCTTCCGTCGACGGATCGTAGACCGGAAAAGTCTTGTTGGACTTGCTGTCGACCCACTCGCCATTGACGTACATCTGATAGGTGCGAACGTCTGTCTTTACTCCGCCTGGCATAATTTCCTCCTGCGACCATCGAGCTTTGCTCGACCGGACAGCCGAGGGCGGCTGTCCCCACGTAGTTCAATATCAATTTACTTCGTTGCGTGGACGGGCGAGTCGCCCGTCTCCACCACTGCTTCTGGTGTTTTCAGACGGCTGTATCCAAAGAAGAAAAATACCGCCAATGCGATAAAGCCCAACGTGATGCCGAACATGCTGACTTCGTATTTCCACAATGAGGTGATTTGCTTGGCTGGAAAATAGGCCACGACGATCGCGAGGGTCGTAGTGATGAATCCAGCCACACCAGCAAACATGAGCGTTCCCCGGCCATAACATCCTTGCAGAGAGCCACGCACGGCAAACTTTATCAAGCGCCGCGAAGACGTAGAGAAACGGAACCAATTGCAACACGACGGCGGCTGAGAGCATTTTCTGAAAGGCTTCCTGCACGCCTCCGGAAAGTGTGAAGTTGAGAACGATCAGGACCAGCGACACTATGCCTTGCACGATCAGTGCTACGTGCGGAGTCGCATATTTGGGATGAACTTTTCCCATGGCAGCGGGCATGTAGGAATCGAGGCCGGCGACGAAGGGGATGCGGGCCGAGCCGCCCATCCAGGCGGAGCCGATGCCGGCGATGGACAAACTCAGCATGACCGCGAAGGGGGCGATGATCCACGCCACACCGACTTTGCCGGCCATGTGGCTAACCGCCTGCACGATTCCCTGCAGCACGTTGATGTCGTTTTTTCCGATGGCGACAAGGAGCGTGAGGGTCGCGCCTACATAGAGAGCGCCGGAGATCACGCCGCCCCAGGCGACGGCCCCGGGCAAAGTTTTCTGGGGATCGCGGATTTCGTCGCCCATCACGGAGGCGAGTTCGAGTCCGACCAGGCCGAAGCAAATTACGCCGAATGAGTTCAGGACGAACTTGGGGTCGGCAGGAATTCTGAAATCCGCCGCAGTGACTGGGGTTCCAAAGCGCGACCAGACGGTTACGCCCAACCCAACGAGAACGGCAGCCGCGACAAAGGTGCCGATGCCGCCCAGGTTGTTCAGCCACTTTCCTACGCTTAGGCCGATGATGTTGAGCACGGTGAGAAACGCCAGCAGAGCTATCGATGCCACCATGGCAAAAGTTTTGTTGTCAGCGAGCGCGGCGTGGGCGGGGCCAAGAGCGAAGACCGAGACACCGACGAAGTACAGCATGACCGTGGGCACGTAGAGCATGTTGTTGGTCCAGTAGCACCAGCCGGAGAGGAATCCGTGGAAGTCGCCGAAGACTTCTTTGGCCCACAGGTAGACGCCGCCTTCTCCGGGATAGCGATGAGCCAGTTCGATTACGGCGATGCCTTGCGGCCAGAAGAAGAGGAGCAAGGCGATGATCCAGAGCCAGACGGTGACGCCGCCGTTAGCGGCGATGCTCGGGACGACGTTGAGGTTGAAGACGGCGACTACGAAAAGCAACACCAGATCGAAGCGGCCGAGGACGCGCTTCAGGTGAGGCTGGTTCGCGTCTTGGGCGTTGGCTGACAAAGGCAGTCCTTGGTCCTTCATCGCTGTCGCCCGAAGAGTTGCCGATTCCGAGCGAAGCGAAGAATCTGCGTTTAGATTCTGGCAGCGGCGCAGGATGCAGATTGCCGTCGCTTCGCTTCGGAATGACAAATCGGCACGGCTGAAAGCCGTGCCCCTTCGAATACACGACCGTCTGCGGAGCTTTGCTCCGCGGGACAGCCGGAGGGCGGCTGTCCCCACGTGATCTTAATGCGCCACTACTTCTGCTGTGCGCTCCTGCTGGGCCTTGGCCAGCGCGGGCGCTACATCTTCGAAGGCTGCGAGATGCTTGTCGATATCGGCCTCGGTGTGCTGGACTGAGATTGTCCACTGCTCGTCCCACCAGTAGGGTTGCGGCATCACGCCGCGGTTCACCATGCCGAACCAGTAGTGGCGCCAGAGGTCGATATCGATCGTGGTCCAATCGCGGTAGTTGCGGATCTCTTTGGGATAAAGCATGAGAGCTCCGTTGGCGCCGGCGCTTGCGATGTAGGCTTGCAAACCAACCTTCGCGATTGTCTTGCGGTATCCCGCGTTGAGTTTCTGGCTTAGCTTGTTCACGTGAGCATAATTTGCGCGCGTGAGCACTTCACGGAAAGTCGCGAGACCGGCAGCCATCGAGACGGGATTCGTGTTGTAGGTGCCGCCGTGAAATACCTTGTGTTGCGAGATCAGATCCATCACGGATTTGTGCGTGCCGAACGCGGCGAGTGGCAAGCCGCCGCCGATTGATTTTGCGAGGCAGATCATGTCGGGCTTCACGCCGAAATATTCTGAGGCTCCGCCCCAGCCGAGCTTCGCGCCTGTTTTTACTTCGTCGAAGATTAGCAGCGCGCCGTTCCTGGTCGCGATTTCGCGCAGGCCTTCAAGGAATCCGGACTGCGGCATGCACAGGCCGACGTTCATCATGATGGGTTCAAGAATGATGGCGGCGATTTCGCCGGGATTCTGCTTGAATCGGAGCTCGACGCTGGCGAGATCGTTAAATGCCGCGACCGGGACGTTGGCAATGCTTGCCTTCGGCACACCCAAGCCACCGGGAACTGAAGTGGGGGCATTCGGGGTCGCCGAAATCCTGGAGCGTGAGGTTTCACGCTGACGAGCGCGGCATCGTGCAAGCCGTGGTATCCGCCTTCGAATTTTAAAATCTTGTCGCGGCCTGTCGCGGCGCGGGCGAGGCGAACTGCGTGCATGGTAGCTTCCGTTCCACTGCTGCCGAAGCGAACCATCTCAACCGGAAAGCGATTGCAGATTTCCTCGGCCAGTTCCCACTCCATGTCGTGCGGCATGCCGAACATGGTTCCGGTGCTTCAGACGCTTTTCGACGGCCTTCATCACCGCGGGATGGCAATGTCCCGCCATCAGCGCGCCGAAACAGAGGTTGTGATCGATGTAATCGTTGCCATCGAGATCGCGGAAATGCGATCCGCTGCCTTCCTTCACGAAGATCGGGTAAGGATCGTAGGCGCGATAGTTGCTGGCTACGCCTAGCGGGATGCGCTTCAGATTCTTTTTGTGCGATGCGGCGGACTTGGGCGTGCGACGCTCGAAGGTTTCGAGCTCCTTTTGCAGTTCGGGGTACATCCGGGTCTCCAGAGATCTCAAGCCGCCTGTGCGGCCATTAGAATGTCCGGGCGCGAGGGCCGCCCGGGTTTCAGGCTAGAAGTAGAATTTTAGCGCAAACTGCACCAGACGCGGGTCTTGAGCCTGGGTTATTTTTCCAAACAGAGTCGGGCCGTCGGAGAAATGACCGTCGGGATTGTAGAAATTGGTGTGGTTGAAAAGGTTGAAAATCTCACGCCCGGAACTGGAAGATACTTGCTTTCTGTGATCGCAATTTTCTTGTGAACGGCGAAGTCCCATTGCTCGAGCCCCGGCCCGCAGCAGATGCGAGCGCTGCGTTCCGATATTGAATTGACCCAGTGGCGGATCCTGAAAGTCGTTAGGGTTGAACCAAAAGCTGCCGTTGGTCTTGGGGTTGAGTTTTTGAAATGGCGCTACCCGCTGCGGCGCTTCAGTGCCTAGAAAGAAGATACTGGCGATGAGTTCAGTATCATCTTAGTATCCAGGCGAATGGGAAATCCGCTCTGGAACTGCGTGATGCCGGAGACGGCCCAGTCATTCACCAGCTTGCCAGCGAAACCTTCATGCTTCGGGATAGGCAATTCCCAGTCGTAACTGATTACGAAACGTTGGTGGGAATTGAACAGCGACAGTGCGCGATTGGAGCGGTAGTTGAACGGGTTAAGTGTTTCTTCAAATGTTGATCCGTCATCCAGGGACTTGCTTAAAGTGTAGGAAGCCTGGAACTGCAGGCCGTGCGAAAAACGCTTTTCGAGCATAGCCTCGAATGCGTTGTAACTGGAATTGGCGATGGTGTCTTCGGCGAAAATATCGCTAAACACCGGGACTCCATCGGTCGGACAGCCGGCACCGGTGAGCGGGTTGCAAGTCGGGGAGGAGAAAGGCCGCAATCCAACGAACTGCAAAGTCTGTCCTGCGCCATTCAAAACTTGCCCGCTTGGCATGTGGAACTGGAAACCATTAGGAACGGTAACGCTCCATTGCGTGTCCTGCAGGAACGGGCCGCACTGCGTTGGTGTTCCGAATGAGGTCACATTATTCGGATTCATGTTGTAAAGGGTAATCATGTCCACGCAGGTCTGGGGAATCGATGGGTTTATGTCGTGCGTGGCCAGTAAACGATGCCCCTCTGACCCTACATATCCAAGTTGCAACATCATATCTCTCGTAAGTTGCCGCTGGATGGTGAGGTTGTATTGAGAGGTGTACTGGGTGCGCAGGTTCGGTTGCAACTCGCCGTAAAGGAGGATTGGGCGGAACAGGGAATAATCCACGGGCTGGCCGGGAGCCGGCGAAATAATGCCGTTGAACGGATTGGGCGCGGGCGTTCCTCCGGCCTGGTAAACGAACGGAGTGTTCATAAAGGTGTTGAACAACGACGAACTGCCTCCAAAGGGCGGCTCGGCGCCGAATTGGGCCATCACCAGTTCTTCAATCGGGTTATAAAACAGCCCGAATCCGGCGCGAATACTGGTTGCGCCATTGTTGCCAAAAATTTTTCCCAGGAGGCCGCCGCTGGCATTCGGGCTGTACGCCAGACCCACGCGCGGCGCCCAGGCTTTGTAGTAAGTATTTGTCATCCCCGCTGGAACACCCTTATCTCCGGGAACCACCAGACCGGTAGGGTTAACGCCCACGGCGTTGCAATCGGAAGTCGCCACGCCAAAGTAGGCTTGGCTCAAGGGAGACAGCTGGCATGGGTGCACAGTGGAGATTCTGCCCGGGGCGGAAAGTCTCGACGTGTCCGCTGATATCCGTGAGCGGAGTATCGAGTTCCCAGCGCAGGCCGTAGTTAAGGGTCAGGTTGGGCTTAATCTTCCAGCTATCTTGGGCGAACGGATAGAGGGAGGTGGCGCGAATATCCTCCCGCTGTCCAGACCCCTGGGTATAGGTATCGGTCAGACCTAAAAGAAATTCTGCATAGTTATCGCCGTCCCCGGGGAGGATGGCGTTTGGCCCGGAGTTGTTGAAAGTGAATTCGCCGTTGACGTCGAAATAATAGTACTGATCGAAGCGGGCGCGGCGGACGTCGGCCCCAAACTTGAAAGTGTGATTGCCTTTCACCCAAGTCAAATCATCGGACCACTGAAAACTGTTGCCGACCTGCGGAAGGAAGCCCTCCCAATTGTTACCAAACGAAACCCCGCCGCTAATATTCATGTAAGGAACGCCGGTCAGGCTGGTAGGCAGGCCGGGAGTGATTCCGCCTTTGCCGGGGGAAATGCCAGAGCTGGTGAGAAGAGCGTTGATGGGTGCGGCATCCGAAGTACCGGTGAAGCAGAAAGCGGCGGCCGCACCCGTGCACGACGCGGTGACCGCGTTGTTGGTCTGGGGTTTCAGGAAACCGAGCTGCCCTTCGCGCATGTAGGTAAAGCGGACTTCATTCACCAGCGCATTGGTGATAGTCCAGGTGTGGCTCAAGTTGTATTGCTGAAAACGATTGTTGTTGAAATTGCCGAAGCCCGGGACATTGGCGCCTGCCTGCTTCAAATTCGTTATAGGGCTGAAGCTGGCGAAGGTCGTCGAAGTAATAGTATGCGGTAAAATTTTGACGGGTACTGATCTTATGATCGAAGCGCACGGTGAACTGGTCTGAGTTATCCGTGCTCACAGGTACCGACTGGTTAAAGCCTGTCCCCACGTTCGCTGTTGGAACGAAGCGCTGCATCAGGTTGGCGGCGACCGGATCCTGACACGCAGTCGGAATCACGCCGGTTGGGAAAATCGAGGACCACGCCACTCCTGCGGCCGGCGCCGTGCCACCCAGAGCGTTGATCGCATTCGGACAGCTGGTGCCCCCATTGGATCGAGCGTTGAGGACATTAGCTACAAAGTCATTGCTGATGCTTCCCCCGTTGGCAAAACCGCCCACTCCGGAGAAATCCCCTGACCTTTGCGCTGTCGTAGGAACGTTCAGTACTGCACCGGGAGTTCCCTCGCGGATGCGACGTCCTTCGTAAGAAAGAAAAAAGAAAGTACCGTCTTTCTTTATAGGACCACCGATAGTGCCGCCAAACTGGTTCTGATTCCACTGCGGCCTGGTGGTATTGAAGTAGCCTTGCGCATCCAAAACCGTATTGCGGAAGTACTCGAAGAGGTCGCCATGAAAGTTGTTGGTTCCGGATTTTGTGATTACGTTCACGACCGAACCCGAATTCCGGCCGTATTCGGCGTCGAACGTATTGGTAATGACGCGGAATTCTTCGACGCTATCCGGAGACGGCTGGACGGTGGGAAGGTTCACGAACTGGTCATTGGCATCGCCGCCGTTTACGCTGAAGTTATTCGCACGGGTGCGGCCGCCGTTCACTGAAACGGAGCCTGTGTCCTGCGATCCGTAGAAAAGACTGCCATTGCCGTTTCCCAGCTGGGCTTGCACGCCAGGCTGCAGTTGCAGGAACTGATAAGTGTCGCGCGTGTTGAGCGGCAATTCATTTACGGAGCGGTTATTAATGACCGCTCCCAATTGCGTGCTGGTGGTGTCGACCTGGGGAGCTTCCGAAGTAACTTCGACGACTTCTTGCGTGGCACCGACTTGCAAAATCGAATTGAGCGTGACTACCTGGTTGACATCGACGAGCTACGCCGGTCTGGACATTTTTCTTAAAACCAGTGAGCTCGTATTCGACTCGATAACTGCCGGGCACAACTTCAACGAAATTGTAATCTCCATTAGTATTCGATCTGAGTGCTGCGATTGGCGCCAGTAGCCTCGTTTACCAGCGTGATCTTCACGCCCGCTAGCACCGCGCCGGTGGGGTCAGCGGTTCGCCCGACAATTCGGCCGCTGGTGCTCTGCGGGAATGCGGGAACAGTAAAACAGACGATTAAGCCGAGCACAGCCACCCTCAAAAGGGGCGACCGATGCGTCAGATTCGGATGCATGAGGCTCCTCCCGACTCCGCTGCAAGATTGAAACAACAATGCTTGCGTGAAAATAAAACCTTGCTATAATCGCGCAAGGTTAGAGAACCTGCCTGCCTGCTGTCAAGTAAAAAAGAGTTTTACCGAGCTTCGGAAAAAGATGGGAGCGTAGCTTGAATTGAAAAACGCGAGCCCAAAACCTTATTTGAAAATCGGCGACGTGGCGCGGCTTGTCGGCGTTTCCTCGTCGGTGATTCGTTCGTGGGAAAAGCTTGGGCTTACGCGTCCGCATCGCACTAGCAGCAAGTATCGTCTTTACACAACCGAAGATGTGAAACTTCTCAAGCGCGCCCGATTCTTGCGCAAGGTGCGCGGGCTGAACGCGCCCGCCATTGCCCAGTTGCTCAAGCGTGAAGGCTTGGTACGGCCGAATGGAGCCAGTGGCGCTATTGGCGTGCATCTTCGTCAAATGCGCCTCGCGCGCGGGCTGTCGTTGGCCCACGTAGCTAAGAACATTGGCATCTCGGTTGGATTCCTGAGCGCACTGGAACGTTCGCACGTGAGCGCTTCCGTGAGCACTCTGCGCAAGCTGGCGCGATTTTACAAAACTAACATCCTTGATTTTTTCAATGCTTCGGAATCGAGCAGCCCGTTAGTGCCGCCGGACAAACGCAAAGTTCTCGAGGCGGGACCGGGCGTTCGCATGGAGTTGCTGGCGTGGGGAAACACGGTGATGGAGCCGCATCTTTTTCGTATTTCTCCGCGTGCCGGCAGCGGCGAATCTTATACGCACGAAGGCGAGGAATTTTTGCACGTCTTGGGTGGGCAGTTGCATATTTCAGTAGCGGAAGTTGAGTATCGGCTGAAGCCGGGTGACAGTTTTTATTTCGAAAGTGCAACCCCGCATAGCTGGTTCAATCCCGGACGCACCGAGACTCGGGTGTTGTGGGTCAACACGCCGCCAACTTTTTAAAGCCGCGTCAAACGGAGAGCACAACGATATATGGAGGCACGTTGACGAGCCGCCGCTTTGCAGTCGCGCTGATATCAATATTTACGATTCTGCTTGGCTCTTGTACCAAAAAGACACCGACGCTGAATCTTTTGGTCTGGGAAGGCTATGCAGATCCATCGTTCGTGCATGGCTTCGAGGAACAATGCCACTGCAAAATTACCGCATCGTACATGGGTTCGAGCGACGAACTGGTGGCCAAGTTGCGCGGCGGTAGCGCAGGAAACTACGATGTGATCTCTCCCTCAAGTGATGTCGCCACCTCGATCGCTAAGGCGGGATTGGCTGCCCCGCTCGACCTTGCAAAGTTTCCCAGCTATTCGCAACTCTCGCCTCAACTCACTTCCCTGCCGCTGGTTCGCATCAACGTCCAGGTCTTTGGCGTGCCGTTCATGTGGGGACCAAATCCGTTGCTTTATGACACCACTGTATTTTCGCAACCACCCGATAGTTGGAATGTTTTGTGGAATCCGAAATACCGTGGCAAGGTTTCCGTCTGGGACGAACTTTCGACCGTGTATATGACCGCGCAGGTTTTAGGTTTCGACAAGCCAGACCCTACTCACCTTTACAACTTGAGCGATGCAGAACTGGATGCGGTCAAGAAGAAATTGCTGGAGTTGAAGCCGAATATCCGCAAGATGTGGTCGACCGGAGGCGAGTTGACCAACCTTTTTCAAAATCACGAAGTGGTTCTGGCCATGGGATGGCCTCTGATGACCAACCAACTTCACAAGCTCAACTTTCCCATTGGCGAAACTATTCCAAAAGAAAATACCACCGGCTGGATTGATCATTTAATGGTGACCGCCGGCAGTGAGAACAAAGATCTGGCATACAAATTTCTTGAATACATGATTGAAGCACACACACAAAAACAAGTTGCGGATGTTACCGGCTATACGCCCGCGAATCCGCAGGCAGCGCAGTATATGACTCCGGAGCAGGTCAAAAGTCTGCACCTGGACGATGTGGACAATTATCAGAGGCACATCTATTTCTGGCAGGACGTGCCACGGCGCGCAAAGTATGTCGAGATCTGGAACGAATTGAAGGCCGCACAATAAATGTAGCGCCGGCATCTTGCCGGCTGTCCCGAAGGCACTTTCCCTCGGACGTGGAGACGAGACGTCCCCCACGACAGCCGCCGAGACGGCGGCGCTACCAAACAAATGACGACCATCACCGAACCCGCGATCGCTCGTTCTGACAAGTCAAGCGTGCGTCCCTTGCTTGACATCCGCAACGTTGCCAAATCTTTTGGCAAGAATCCCGTACTTCGCGACATCTCTCTGCAGATCGCGGAGGGCGAATTTCTCACTATTCTCGGAGAAAGTGGCTCAGGAAAGACGACGCTATTACGCATCATTGCCGGCTTTGAAAGCGCGGATTCTGGCGAGATTTTTATGGAGGGCGAACGCCTGGATCTACGACCGCCTTACCGCAGGCGCGTCAATACAGTTTTTCAACAGTACGCACTCTTTCCGCATTTGAGCGTGGAAGACAACGTAGCTTACGGGCTGTGCGTGGCTAAGTTGCCGAAGGCTGAGATTGCGGCGCGGGTTTCAGAGTCGCTAGCGATGGTCAAGATGAGTACGTTTGCCGGCGCCAAGCCCGCCAACATCAGCGGCGGCCAGCAACAGCGCGTTGCATTGGCGCGCGCCTTAGTGAACCGGCCTCGGCTGCTGCTGCTTGACGAACCGCTTTCCGCGTTGGATGCAAATCTTCGCAGGCAAATGCAGGTCGAATTGAAATCGCTGCAGCGGGAAGTCGGTATTTCGTTTGTGTTTGTTACTCATGACCAGGAGGAGGCGATGGTCATGTCGGATCGCATTGCGCTGTTGCGCAAGGGCGAGTTGGAGCAGGTGGCTTCGCCGCGCGAAATTTACCGTCGTCCGGCTACGGCTTACACGGCGCAGTTCATCGGCAATACCAATCTGCTTCGCGGAGAAGTAAGAGCCGGAGTCGCGCATTGCCACTCGCTTTCGTGGAGGGTCGAGTTGCCGGATGGGGCAGCTTTGTTTTCTTTGCGGCCGGAAAATATTCGCCTTGTCGCATCTGCAGCGGGCAACCTTGAAACAAATTTCGTTCGCGTTCGGGGCAAGATCGAGCGCCAGGCTTTTCACGGCGCTACCGATTTACTGCAGATCGTCTGCGAGGATGGGCTCACACTGTCGGTGAGGACCGCAACTCGCGAAACCCGGCAAGGAGACTTGCTTCTGGAGTTCTCTCCGGCTGACGCAGTACCGGTTCGCGAATCGGATAGAGGCTAAATGTTTTCACGCGCATACAAAGCCGCCATTACCGTGCCCCCGCTGCTGTGGGTCGTGGTATTTCTGCTGATGCCCTATGCGCTGCTTTTCTGCTACAGCTTCTGGTCGGTCTCACCGTCACAAACCATTGTGCACAGCTGGACACTGGACAATTATCGTGAACTCTTCCGCGTGAATGTTTACCTGCAAACTCTGTTTCGATCGATGTGGATTGCGGCTCGAGTAATGATCTTTTCGTTGTTGCTGGGATATCCGCTGGCTTACTATCTCTCCTTTTATGCGGGCGCCAGAAAAGATGTTTTCTATCAATTGGTGATTATTCCGCTGTGGGTAAGCTACCTGGTTCGTGCCTATGCCTGGAAAACAATTTTAGGCAGCGATGGCGTGCTCAATACTTTATTACAATATCTTCACGTCACGAAACATCCGCTTGAGTTTTTGCTTTATAGCCCGTTCGCCGTGGTGCTTACGCTGACTCACATCTATACGCCGTTTGCATTTTTGCCGATCTACGCTTCGCTCGAGCACATTCCGCGCAATCTCGTCGAAGCCTCGCATGATCTGGGGGCGTCGCCACTACAAACTTTCTGGAGGGTGATTTTTCCGCTTTCTATTCCTGGAGTGCTGGCCGGAGCGACTTTTGCATTCGTACTCAGCTTCGGCGACTTTCTCGCACCGCTGCTGCTTGGCGGTCCGAGCGGCATCATGATCTCGAACATCGTGGTGAGCTTGTTCGGCGCAGCTTACGACTGGCCTTTAGGTGCGGCTATTTCATTTTGCATGCTGCTGCTGGTGCTGGCGCTGCTTTTGCTTTCGGAGAAACTGGAAAAGAAATGGAGCTTCCGATGAGCGCCGGGCGCATCATGTCGCGCTGGCTGCCATGGCACGCGATGGCTGTCTTCGGATTTCTCTACCTGCCGATCGTCACGCTCATCGTCTACTCGTTCAATGGAGCGGGCGTTGGTGGATTTCCTCCACGCAATCTGACTCTGGATTGGTATCGCATGCTTTTTGCGGATGATGCGATTTGGGAATCAGTTCTCAACAGCTTGATCGTTGCGTTTGCTGCAATGGCCATTTCGTTGACGTTCGGTATTCCCGCAGCGCTGGCCCTCGACCGAGCCAGCTTTCCGGGAAAAACTCTTTTTCGCCGGCTCGTGCTTTTGCCTTTAATTCTGCCGGGCATCATCACCGGGCTCTCACTGCTGATGCTGTTTCGCGAAGCTAGCGTAAAGCTGAGCCTGCTGACGATCGTGCTTGGTCACGGCACCGCGCTAATTTCCGTTGCCACTACCGAGGTGTTCGCGGGCTTGCAGAAAATGGATCGATCGCAGGAAGAAGCTTCGCTTGATCTTGGCGCCAATTACTGGCAAACCTTTTGGCGGATCACAATTCCAAACTTACGCTTATCGCTCATTGGCGCTGCCCTGCTGATCTTTACCTTATCCATGGACGAGATTGCAGTCAGCTTCTTTCTCATTGGACGCGATAACACGCTGCCGCTGGAAATTTGGGGACGGCTGCGGCGGGGGATCACTCCAGAAATAAATGCAATCTCCAGCATCATTTTTGTTGTTTCTTTGATCGCCATAGTCAGCTGGTACCGTCTGCGGATGGTTTCAGAAGCGGCGCCGGAAATTGTCGCCAAAGTAGTAGAGGCAGCTTAGGGTTTTGTAGCGTGGCATCTTGCCGGCTGTCCCGAGGGCATCCTGCCCTCGGATGTGCGGGCGGGACGCCCATCACGACAGCCGCCGGGGACGGCGGCGCCACACAAGGAATCTTCTATGAGTACAAATCGCAGGGACTTTATTAAATTCGTCGTCGCGGGATCGGTCGCGGCTGGGTGTCCAATTGATCTGTCTTTGTTGGCCGCGGAAACGCCGCAGCCTGAGCTCGACAGCGAAGACAATCGTATCTGCCATCAGGTACGCGATGGCAAAGTTTTTACTCGTCCGCCAGTTTCGGCGCGTCACGACGTGGTGATTGTTGGCGGCGGAGTTAGCGGCATGACTGCTGCATATCTTTTGCGGAGCCACGATTTCCTTTTGCTGGAAAAAGAACCGCATTGGGGCGGAAACGCATATTTGATGGAGTATCAAGGAAGCGCATACGCGACTGGGTCGGCGTTTCTCGCCAAGACCGAGTACACCTACAGCTTCGCCAAGGAGATTGGCCTGGAGCCACTGCCCGTTCACGATCGAGACAGTACCATTCTCAAAGGCGAATGGATTGGCAATACATGGGCGGAGGGGCTCGACAAATTGCCTTATTCCGCCGCGGTGCGCGAGGGCTTTAAGAAGTTTAAGAAAAACATGTTGGCGATTGATGTGGAGAAGCGTGCGCTCGAACTCGATAATCTTCCTTTTTCTGATTTCATGAAGGGCTATCCCGCCGAGGTAAAGCAGTGGTGGGATAACTACGGTCCTTCCAACTGGGGAGCGGCCACCGAAGACACAGCCGCCGCGCTCGGAATCGCGGACATGCAGGAGATCGGCGCGGAAACTATCCCCGACTTCTACACCTGGCCAGGCGGGCTGGGTGCGATTACCAAGAAGTTAGGAGAAACTTTGCAGCCGCAATTCGCGGACCGCATGCAGGCGGGCGCGACCACCGTCGCCGTCGTTCCCGGCAACAACGAAGTGCAAGTCACCTACGTGCAAGGCGCAGAATTGAAAACGGTGGCCGCGAAAACCGTGATTATGGCCACTCCGAAGTTCATCACGCGGCGCATTGTCGAGGGTCTGCCAGAAAAACAAAGTGACGCTATGCATGAGATCCGGTACATACCTTACCCCGTGGTAAACCTGATTTTCGACAAGCCGGTTTTCCATAAGAGCTTTGACACTTGGTGTCCGGGGAACGCGTTCACCGATTTTATTGTGGCGGATTGGGTAGTACGCAATCAGCCTGGTTATCAGCAGAAATACAATATCCTTACGTGCTACACACCCCTGAATGAAGAAGATCGCGGTTCGCTTCTCACGGACGGTGGCGCGCGTAAGAAAGCTGTCAGCGTGCTGAGCGATTTTCAGAAGCTCTTCCCCGGTTCCAACGTGGATCCTATTGAGGTTCACATTTACCGCCGCGGCCATCCTCTTTATATGTCTACGCCCGGACTCTATACCAAGGTGCAACCGCTGGTGCGCCAGCCAATGGACCGCGTGTTCTTCGCCAACACTGATTCTGAAGGCCCCGAATCCACCACCAGCAAGGCGATTATGGCCGCGCGGCGTGCCGTGAACGAAGCTGAGAGCCGGATGGCCGGCAAGCCAATTCCCCACCCCAAGACTGTGTCAGGCTGACCTTTTTTACATCTCTTCACCACAGAGTCACAGAGACATAGAGAAAATCTATAGATTTCACTCTCTGTGACTCTGTGTCTCTGTGGTGAACGCTCCGAACACATAGTAAAGTGATAGTAGGCCGCTGTGCGGTTATCGGGAAGGAAGTCTCATTTGAGTTCCAGCATTCGCAACATCGCTATTATTGCCCACGTCGATCACGGCAAGACCACGCTGGTCGACGCCATGCTGCAGCAAAGCGGCACTTTTCGCTCGAACGAGCACATCATTGAACGAGTCATGGACTCGAACGATCTGGAGCGCGAGCGCGGTATCACTATTCTGGCCAAGAACACGGCCATCCTTTATCACGATGTGAAGATCAACATTGTGGACACGCCCGGCCACAGTGACTTTGGCGGAGAAGTGGAGCGCGCGCTGAAAATGGTCGACGGCGTGATGCTGCTTGTCGACGCCAGTGAAGGTCCGCTGCCGCAAACGCGTTACGTTCTCAGCAAAGCGCTGGAAGCTCATCTTGCTCCCATCCTCGTGATCAACAAGATCGATCGTTCCGACGCTCGCCCGCAGGAAGTGTTGAACGAGGTTTACGATCTTTTTATCGACCTCGACGCCAAGGAAGAGCAACTCGACTTCCCGGTTTTGTACACCAACGCGAAAGCTGGAACCGCTTCGCGAGATATAAAAGGAGGCGGCGTAAACCTGCAGCCTTTGTTTGAGACCATCGTGAGAACCATTCCCGCGCCTAAGGGCGACGTAGCCGGACCGCTGCAAATTCTAGTAGCAAATCTCGATTACAGCGACTATCTGGGACGCCTGGCAATTGCGCGCGTGTTCAACGGAACCATGCGCACGGGTGAAGACGTTGCCATCGCGAAACTGGACGGAACACTTCACAAAACGAAAATCACGAAGCTGTTTTCATTCTCCGGCTTGAAGCGGACCGACATCACGGAAACCACTCTTGGAGACATCATCGCAGTGGCTGGCGTTGAAGGCATCACGATTGGCGAGACCATTACCGACGTTGAGAACCCGGCGCCGCTGCCGCACATTACCATCGACGAACCGACAATTGCCATGCTCTTTACGGTGAACACCTCGCCGTTTGCGGGACGCGAGGGCACTTATGTGACTTCCCGGAATCTTCGCGAGCGGCTGCAGAAAGAATTATTGACCAACGTCTCATTGCGACTGGAAGAAACCGATGCAACGGATTCCTTCGTAGTCATGGGCCGAGGCGAGCTCCAACTTTCCATTCTGATAGAAATGATGCGCCGCGAAGGCTACGAACTTATGGTGGGAAAGCCGGAGATTGTGACCAAGCGCGTGGATGGCAAACTTATGGAGCCGGTCGAGAAGTTAACTGTGGACGTGCCGGAAACGTTTGTGGGCGTGGTGATGGAACAACTCGGCGCGCGCAAAGGCGAAGTGCTCAACATGCACAATCATGGATACGGACGGGTGCGAATTGAGTTTCGTGTTCCCAGCCGAGGGCTGATTGGACTACGCAGCCAGTTGCTCACCGACACACGCGGCACTATCGTCATGAATTCTTTGTTTGATGGATACATGGAATGGCAAGGGGAAATTCCGCACCGTTTGACGGGCGCTCTCGTATCTGATCGCGCGGGCGTAACTACGCCTTATTCGCTTTACAATCTGCAGGAGCGCGGCGAGCTATTCGTGGGCCCGACGATCGACGTTTACGAAGGAATGATTGTTGGCGAAAACGCGAAAGATAACGACCTCGACGTTAATGTGGTTCGAGAGAAGAAGCTAACTAACATGCGATCTTCGACTTCTGACATTGCGGTTCGCCTGGTGCCGTTTCGTAACTTGAATCTCGAGCAGGCGATTGAATTCATCGCCGACGACGAGTTTGTCGAGGTCACTCCTAAATCGCTGCGTCTGCGGAAGAAAGTCCTGCAGGCGAACAAGCGGAAGCGAAGTTCGATGGCGATGGCGGAAGAAGAGCGCTGAGTACAGTGTCATCTTGAGCGCAGTATGTTACCGCCCGCACCCCGGGATTCTTCGACTACGCTCAGAATGACAGCTCTTTAAGGACGATTGAATTTACCGCATCATTGAGCGCAAGGGCGCGACTTACTATGCTGTTGCTGCCGGACTTAGGCGCATTACTGAAGCGGTCCTGCGCGACCAGAGTACCGTGCTCTCGATTTCACGTTTGATTGATAACCACCACGGGCTAAGTGACGTGTGCTTCAGCTTACCTACGGTAGTTGACCGCGGCGGCGTTGAGCAGGTAATCCATCTTGAGTTAGACAAAGATGAGGTTGACAAGCTTCGCCACTCGGCCGAGTTGTTGAAGACTACGATCAAAAGCCTCGGACTGACTAAGTCGGGCCTGGGTCATCTATGTTCCCAATAATCCCAGCGCTGCTAATTAACCTAGTAAAAAGCTTAGACCTGCTATACTTCGTGCGCATTTGATTGTTAGTCAACTTTGGCTGTCCCCTTGGCCAACCAGCCTCCCAGATTGCGCCGAAGTCGCCGACGTTCAAATAGCTCACTGTGAGGCATTCGCGTGAAGAACATCTTTGTTGGGAACCTTGACTTCAATACTTCGGAAGACGAACTGCGCAGGCTTTTCGAGGCACACGGACAAGTGGACCGGGTCAGCATCATGACCGACCGGGATACTGGGCGATCACGCGGCTTCGGCTTTGTCGAAATGACAAGCGCGGAAGACGGAGAGAAAGCGATCGCGGCGATGAACGGCTCGCAGATTGGCGGGCGTACATTGAACGTCAACGAGGCGCGTCCCAAGGTCGAACGCGGCGGAGGCGGCGGTCGTGATCGCGGGGGACGGGGCGCTGGACACGGCGGTGGCGGGGGCGGGCGGAACCGGTATTAGTTCTGAACTTGAGGTCGCAATTCGCGACCTCAAGATTGGGCGATCATTTGGCTGCGGGTTGGCGCTGACTGTCGATCGAATAATTGATGCGCTAAAGCTCCGCATGTAAACTGGAAAGACGGGCGCGCCCGTAGCTCAGCTGGATAGAGCGGCAGCCTCCGGAGCTGTAGGTCGGGAGTTCGAATCTCTCCGGGCGCACCATTACTCACAGTCGAATGTAGGCGCGAGCGTCTCGCTCGCGCAGGGCGCGTCTCGCGCCCTGCGTTCGATCTGTTTTAAGAAATCAAATTGGTTTTCTCCCAGCACGAGCGAAGACGCTCGCGCCTGCATTAGTTCTCGCCGAACATTGGTACTTGGGCCGTATCGACGGTGACTCCACGCCGCGCGCGCCGCGTGGCCCCTATCACTGCCAACACAGTCAGAGATTCGAGTGCGGTGCGAGGCACGAATATGCGCTGCGTGTTGGAACGCTGGTCTGGCGGATTGATCAGGAAACCCTCCGTCGTGGTCAGCGAGAGATCGTTCGGCATCATGCCTTCGAGCACTTCGTTGTCTTTGAAGCGGAGACGCACCCAGAGTCCCTCAGTGCGTGGGCGAGTGGTGAAAGTCTTTCGGCTGGGCGAATCGGCGTCTCCGAATTCGCGGACGAAATAGACGACCTTGATATCTTTCAGGTCGATTGCCACTACATTGCCCGCGGTATTGAGCAGTTCCAGTTTGCCTTCGCGCACAAAATCGGCGGGGGCGACGTAACCGTTGATGGAATCGCGGTCCATTTTCCGGACTACGACTTTCTTGTGCGTGGAAGGCATGGATTTGGCCAAAGTGGCTCAGGCCGCTTCCCGCGACCAAAACCGTCTTCTTCGTAGCGCCGCCGTCTCGGCGGCTGTCGTGAGGGCGTCCCCGCCCGCAACAGAGAGGGCGAGATGCCCTCACGACAGCCGGCAAGCTGCCAGCGCTACAAGGAGATTAATTCAGATTCTCACACGTTTCCCTTGAACATAGTGTGTCATCTCATTCGCAGTAGCCAAAATGTCAACGTTGTGATATTTTCTTTAGTTTGCTGCCATCCAGCTTAACTCGCTTAAGTCTAGTCTACAGAGCAGTTTACGTACAACGTGCCGGAGGCTATGGGGCGGGCGAGATTTGGCCCTGTGGAAATCTTACTCCAGCGGGATCAGGGATATTTACCGCCTGGTGATGGCTGAGCTCTGAATAAGGCATGGCTGACTACATTTACACCATGGAGATCCGGCTGACCCCCGACCAGCAGCGTGGGGTCACCCTGGTCCAGGATATCGCCCGCGACGCGGGCATGAACATTTACCTCACCGGCGGCGCGGTCCGCGACATCATCAGCGGATTTCCTATTCGCGACCTTGACTTCACGGTTCAGGGCAATCCCCTCAAACTGCAAAAACAACTGGAACATGCCGGCGCGCGAGTGGCTTCGGTTGACGATGACCTCAAGACCTTATATCTAGTGCTGCCGGGCAACGTACGCGCCGAGATCAGTTCCGCGCGCACTGAGCGTTACGAGAAAACCGGGAAACCTCCCGTGATTGCTCCGGGCACGATTATCGAAGACCTCCGCCGCCGGGATTTCACCATCAACGCGATGGCTCTGTCGCTGAATCCAGGATCGCGCGGCCTGCTGATGGATCCATTCAATGGGGCAGCGGATATTGAAGCCAAGCTGATCCGCATTCTGCATAATTACTCGTTCATGGAAGATCCGTCGCGGTTGATTCGAGCCGTCCGGTTCGCGGCGCGTTTCCACTGGCCGCTCGAAGAGCGCACGCAAGCGCGGATTCAGTCGGCGAAAGAAAATAACTACATTGAGTACATCACTGACCGGGCCATCGGCCAGGAGATCGAACAGTTGGCCTACGAGGACGATCCGCTGCACATCGTCCGCGTGCTGGAAAAAGAAGAACTGCTCAAGGTGCTCAATCCCCACTGGTCTACGGCAAAAATTGATTCGTCGGGGTTGGCAGAGTTGATGAAAACCCGGCAGCAGATGAATCAACTCGGATATACGCCGGATCCCTCCCCGGCTGTTTTGTATTTCCTGACGTCGCGGATGGGCGATAAAGATATTGCAGACATGCGCAAGGCGATTCCCCGCAAGGATCTCGTGGCAGCTTGGAAGGATCTCGAAGACAACGCCAAAGATCTGGCCAAGCGCCTGACTGGCAAGGAAGCAGCAACCCCTTCGCGAACCTGGAAGTTACTGTCGGAAGCGCGTCCGGAGATGGTTCTGTTTCTTGATGTCACCGCCAGGCAACAAGCGGTGGCGCAAAAGATCAAAAACTTCCTGGGCAAGTGGAGGCAAATACAGCAGAAACTTCCGCTGCTAGAAATGACGGAGTTGCGCATTACTCCGCAGACTGCCCGAGTATCCGAAGATTGCACACGATGTCTTCATGCTGTTGCTGGATGGAAAGCTGCGTTCACGGACGGAAATTCTCAAATTTTTGAAACCGTTGTCGCCACCGCCACCACCTCCGCCTCCTCCTCCGCCCAAACGCGGGCGGGCGGCAAAAAATGCAGTCGCTCCTCAGCCGGCAGTTGTAGCTGCGGTCACGGGCAAGAAAAAGGGGAAGACCGCGGCGGCGGTCGTGCCTGCGGCACCGGCCCCGCAGCCGGCACACAAAGCTCCGGCAGCGAAAGCCGCGCCAGCAAAAGCTCCGCCGAAGACGAATAAGCCTAGCCCGCCGAAGAAAATGGCGAAGCCCGCAAAAAAGAAAGCAAGCCCCGCCAAGAAAACAAAAGGTAAGAAGCGACGCTAGCGCCGTTTCCCTACACTTGGAATTCCAAAAGAGACGCTGCAGATGGCATCGGGTCAGAAACCTGTGGACTCGCGGCAAAGCTTACAAGCTGTCAAACAAAATATCGCATATCAGGCGAGATGCTTTAACCCCTTTCTGTTCCCAGCAGCGCTATAATATGGATATGTGGCGCTGGCTGTCACTTGCGGCTTTGGGCGTGGCTTTGCTCACGTTACCGGCATTGGGGCAGCGACGTGGCGGAGGCGGAGGTTTCGCCGGACACTCGGGATTTTCCGGAGGCCACGCCATGGTCGGCGGACGCGGCCCTGTCATGACGGGTCATTCCTTTGGTTTTTCAGGCGGTCCTCGCGGAGGCCCGCACCTTGGCTCCGGCTTTGGCAGACCTGGTTTTGGCCGACCGGGCTTTGGTCGACCCGGGCGATCGCCGTTCTTTCATCGCGACCATCGTTTCTTCCGGGCTTGGCCCTACGCTGGCTATTACGGCTATCCGTATTGGGATTACGGTGACGATTGGGATTACGGCGACAATTCTTATCCTGCCGATTACTACCAGAATTATCCGCCGCGGGATTATTCAAGCTCGTATGGCGACAACCGAGTACAGGCGGATATTGATCGGCTGGAAAATGAAGTCGATCGCTTACGCCAGGAACGCGAGGCCCGCGAATCGTCTGTGTCGCAATCGCGATCAAAGTCTGATTCCGATAAGACCGAACTAGTTTTCCGCGATAAGCATGTCGAGGAAGTGCAGAACTACGCGATTGTGGGACAGACATTATGGATATTGAGCGGCCAGCGGGCGCGAAAGATTCCGCTCACCGAGCTAGATATTCCTGCCACCAAGAAAGCCAATGATGATCGCGGCGTAGATTTTCAGTTGCCCGGCTGATCGCTGTAGTCCTGATGAAATCTTGCGCACCGCTGTGGATAACTAGCTGCATCGCGGCTGGCAAACTCCAATTAGAATGAGCCTGACCTCGACCTACTTTGAACTCAATGTCTCAATTCGTCCATCTTCATTTACACACTGACTATTCCATGCTCGACGGCGCCTGCGACGTGGATAAACTTTGCGAGCGCGCGAAAGAACTCGGCATGCCCGCTGTCGCCATGACCGACCACGGCAATATTTTCGGCGCGGTGCATTTCGTGAATGCCGCCAAGCAAGCTGGGATCAAGCCGATCATCGGCTGCGAGTTGTACATCTGTAAGAAAGATGATCACGACATATCGCGCACTCCACCCGACGGTGATACTTACAACCATCTATTGGTGCTGGCGGAAAATGAAGAAGGCTATCGCAATCTGGTGAAGATTACTTCCGAGGCTTCGCTGCATGGCTTTTATTACAAGCCGCGCGTGAGCAAGAAATTTCTGGCGGAGCACTCGAAAGGTCTGATCGGCCTTTCCGGCTGCCTCAAAGGCGAGGTCGCCGAAAGATTAATGGAAGAGAAATACGAAGCCGCGCGGGATGCGGCCGTTTTCTATCGCGACATCTTCGGCAAGGATAATTTCTTTCTCGAAATTCAGGATCAGGGCTTGGACATGGAACGAAAGATCCATCCGCACCTGTTCCAGCTAGAAAAAGAATTGGGCTTGCCGCTGGTCGCCACCAATGACAGCCACTACCTCTGCGAAGACGACGCCCACGCCCAGGATGTGATGCTCTGCATTCAAACCGGCAAGTCCATTCAGGACACCAATCGCATGAAGTTCCAGGGCTCGGACTTCTATGTCAAGAGCCACGACGAGATGTTCCGCGTGTTCAAGGATGCGCCCGACGTGCTTTCGCGCACCCTCGCCATCGCCGAGCGCTGCAGCACGCGATTAGAAAAAGTCAGCAATCCGTTCCCGCATTTCGATGTGCCCGCCGGTTACACGCTCGACAGCTACTTCGAACACGTCACGCGACAGGGCTTCGCGCGGCGGCTCGACTTGCTGCGCAGCTTGCAAGCGCAGGGTCGAGTAAAGCACAGTATTGCGGAGTACGAACAACGCCTGGCGCGCGAGCTGGCCATCATTCAACAGATGCAGTTCTCGGGATATTTTCTGATTGTCTGGGATTTCATCCGCTACGCCAAAGAAAATAATATTCCCGTTGGCCCGGGCCGTGGATCGGCGGCAGGGTCGCTAGTGTCGTATTCAATGAACATCACCGATCTTGATCCTCTGCAGCACGAGCTGTTCTTCGAACGCTTCTTAAATCCAGAACGTATCTCGATGCCGGACATCGACATTGACTTCTGCATGAACCGACGCGACGAGGTGATTGATTACGTCACCCAGCAAGTACGGCCGGGAAAACGTGGCGCAGATCATCACCTTCGGCACCATGGCAGCCAAGGCGGCAATCAAGGATGTGGGCCGCGCCATGGATATTCCCTACGCGGATGTGGATCGAATCGCCAAGATGGTTCCGACCACGCTCAACATCAAACTGGAGCAAGCGATCAAGGACTCCCCCGCGTTGCAGCAGGCTTACGAGAGCGAGCCGCAAGTGCGCCAGTTGCTTGATACCGCGCGCAAGCTGGAAGGTCTAGTGCGCAACGCAGGCGTTCATGCGGCTGGCGTAGTGATCTCGCCGCGGCCGCTCACCGACCTGGTCCCTCTTTTCAAGACTAAGAACGACGAAATCGTCACCGCCTTCGACATGGTCGCCATCGAAAAAATGGGCCTGTTGAAGATGGATTTCCTCGGCCTGACCACGCTGACCATTCTGGACGACACGCTTAAGTTAATTGCGCAGACTCGCAATCAGAACCTCACGCTGAACGAAATCCCGCTCGAAGACGATAAAACTTACGAAAGCGTTTTTCACAAAGGACTGACCTCGGGGATCTTCCAATTTGAATCTCATGGCATGCGTGATGTGCTTCGCCGCTATCAGCCGAACTCCATCGACGACCTCACCGCATTGAATGCGCTCTATCGTCCTGGGCCGATTCAAGGCGGCATGATCGACCACTTCATCGATCGCAAGCATGGACGCAAGAGCATCGAATACGAACTTCCGGAACTGAAAGAAATTCTGAAAGAAACCTGGGGCGTGATCGTCTACCAGGAGCAGGTGATGCAGATCGCCAACCGTCTGGCGGGATACTCGCTAGGAGAAGCCGACCTGCTGCGGCGCGCCATGGGCAAGAAAAAGCCGGAGGAAATGGCCAAGCAGCGTGAGCGCTTTGTCGAGGGCGCGGTACAGCGTGGCTACCCGCCCAAGAAGATTGAAAAGATTTTTGATCTGCTGGCTAAGTTTGCGGAATATGGATTCCCCAAGGCGCACTCAGCTGCCTATGCGCTTCTCGCCTATCACACGGCGTATCTCAAAACCCATTATTCGGTCGAGTTTATGGCGGCCCTGCTGACCTCGGTAACTGGCAACACCGATGACGTTGTGAAATACATCAACGAGTGCCGCGAGATGGGGATTGCCGTCGAACCACCCGACATCAACGTGAGCGACGCCAACTTCACTCCGCATGGCAGCGCGATTCGCTTTGGCTTGGCGGCGGTGAAAAACGTTGGCCATAATGCGATTCAGTCGATTGTCGCGGGCCGCAAAGATCAGGGACGATATCAGTCGATCTATGAGTTCTGCGAGAAGGTGGATTTGCGCCTGCTCAACAAGCGTGTGATGGAATCCTTGATCAAAAGCGGCGCTATGGATTCGCTGGGACGGCGCGGCCAGTTAATGGCCGTCCTCGACAAAGCTATGGATCGCGCTTTGAAAACTCAGCGCGACGCGGAATCCGGCCAGCACGGCTTGTTCGGAGTCTTTCAGCAGGACGAATCTCCCGTCAACAACGACAAACTTCCTGACACGCCGGATTGGGATGAGCACACCCGGTTGGCTGCAGAAAAAGAAATTCTCGGGTTCTTCATTACCGGGCATCCGCTGGAAAAATACCAAGACAAGCTGGAAGACTTGCAAGCGCTGAGTACCGCCGACATCGCGGGCATCAAAGCTTCCACGGGGAAAGACGAAACTATCTGCACTGCCGGCATCATCACCAATATTCGTGTTCTGAAGTCAAAAAAGGGAGATATGTATGCTCAGGGCGCGCTCGAAGATATGGTCGGCTCGGTCGAGATGATTGTGTTTCCCGATGCCTATCGCAAACTGCAGGATAAGGTGAAGCTGGAAGTCCCGGTGCTGATACGTGGCGGCTTGCGCATTGAAGAGGGAGTAAATCCGAAGCTTCTGGCAAATGACATCACTCCGCTCGCCGAGGCTAAGGTTCCATTGCCGCGCTCATTGCGCATCCGGGTGCCGCTCGAAACAGCCAATGAGTCGGTTGTCGACGAACTCCACGCACTCTGCGCCGAGCGCAAAGGCGAGGCGAAAGTATTGTTTGATGTCGAACGCCAGGGCGATTTCATGGTGGTGATGGAGGCGGAGGGCTATAATGTCCATCCAGACCGCAATTTTGTGTCTCGCGTCGAGGCTTTGTGTGGCCGCGGCGCAGTCCGCGTCATTAACTGAGACGCGCACGTAGAAACATAGCTATGTTTCTACAGTGGAATCGAGACGTGCGGCGGAAAAGAGTTTTCCATTCAAAGGAGCGCCGATTTGCAAACAGCGACTGTTCCGGCGGTCAGAAATGCAATGCTGGTGGTAACTGGAACGGAATTCCTTTTGTCGATGGTGGAGCATCGTTGGTCGGCCGTGAATGGTAATGGCATAAAGATGGAGTCTCAATTAAAAGCACAACAAGAGCTGGGTAGGATCGAACAGCAATTGGAACGGCTGCACGCTTTGCCGGGACAGGACGAGGACGTCCGCGGACAGATTCAGCAGCTTCACGATCGCATTCACGCTCTGCAGGCGCAGGTTGCTGCGCATTTCACCGCGTGGCAAAAAGCGGAGTTGGCCAGAAATCCGCAACGCCCGCTGATGCTCGAATATGTAGACCGCATCTTCACCCACTGGAGCGAGATTCACGGCGATCGCGGTTTTGCCGACGATCACGCCATGGTTTGCGGAATGGCCCGCTTCCACGGCCAGGAAGTAGTCGTAATCGGCCATCAGAAGGCGCGCGATACCAAACAGAACGTTTTCCGCAACTGGGGCATGACTAATCCCGAGGGATATCGCAAGGCTCTGCGGGTAATGAAGATTGCAGAAAAGTTTAACCGGCCCATCTTTACTTTCGTCGACACAGTTGGCGCGTATCCCGGACTCAGTGCCGAGGAGCGCGGACAGGCCGAAGCCATTGCCAGAAATTTGCGGGAGATGGCGCGACTGGAAGTTCCGATCATTACAACCATTACCGGAGAAGGTGGCAGCGGCGGCGCGCTGGCCATCGCCGTCGCCGATCGCGTGTTGATGATGGAGAACGCGATCTATTCGGTCATCTCTCCTGAATCCTGCGCAGCCATTATGTGGCGTGATTCCACCAAGAAAGAACTTGCCGCGCAGGCGCTTCGCATCACTGCCGCGGACTTGGAGGAGTTTGGCTGTATTGATGGCATCGTGCCTGAGCCCAAGGGTGGAGCCCATACCGACCACGAAACGGCAGCCGCGTTGCTAGATGAAACGCTGCAAAAACATTTTAATGAACTGACAAAAATGTCAACCGAGGAATTAGTCGCATCGCGATATAACAAGTTCCGCAACATGGCGCAGTTCCTGCGCGCGGAATAACGAGCATGGGTCCCAGCGTGGTACTTTGGTGTCTGAATTCCGCCTCCAGAAGCCTATTCGCCATCACTCCGGTGCCGTATAATCAAGGGTACTCCTCATTTACTCCAAGCAGACTCCGAGTGGGCCGACTTCCGCTCGCTCAAAGGAAGGATTAGGTAATGGCTACTACCGATGTAGCGCTCCACGATGCTTTAGGGCAACGGGAGCCAAAACGCGTCGTCAACAATATGAGCATTCAGGTTGCGACCGTGAACGGTTCGGGTTCGCAAAGTTCGAACACCGTACTTCTCCGCAGCATTTTTCAGATGGGCGTCCCGGTTTCCGGCAAAAACCTGTTCCCTTCGAACATCGCCGGACTGCCGACCTGGTACACCATCCGCGCCAACAAAGATGGCTACATAGCGCGCAAGAAAGAGATCGACTTCGTCATCGCCATGAATGCCGAGACGGCGCAGGAAGACGTTATGTCTGTGGCGCCAGGCGCGGTTGTGCTTTATGACGAGCCGCTGAACTTAAATAAGGCGCGCACCGATCTGGTTTTTTATCCCGTGCCCTTCGACAAGTTGGTCGCACCCGTCTGCCCCGAAGCCAAGCTGCGCAAACTGGTCAAGAACATGATTTACGTGGGCGTCGCGGCACAGTTGCTCGGAATCGACATGGCCGAAGTGGAAAAGGCCTTGCGCAAGCAGTTCGCTACAAAAGTAAAAGCGGCTAATCTGAATCTGGCGGCGGTTCGCGCCGGCTACGAATATGCGACCGCTAATCTCACCAAGCAAGATCCTTACTTCATCCAGCGCATGGACAAAACTCAGGGCATGATCATCATCGACGGCAACTCCGCGGCCGCGCTGGGCTGCATGTTCGCCGGAGTCACGGTCGTGACCTGGTATCCGATCACGCCGTCGTCGTCACTGGTTGAAACTCTGATCGATTACATGAAAGAGTATCGGATCAATCCGGACGGCAAGGCGACATTCGCCATCGTGCAAGCTGAAGACGAACTCGCGGCCATCGGAATGGTTCTGGGTGCAGGATGGGCAGGTGCGCGCTCAATGACCGCGACTGCGGGGCCGGGCATCTCACTTATGGCTGAATTTGCCGGCTTGGCTTACTACGCTGAAGTTCCCGGCGTCATCTGGGATATTCAGCGCGTCGGCCCTTCTACCGGTCTGCCCACGCGCACTTCGCAGGGCGACATTCTTTCAACCGCGTTTCTTTCGCACGGCGATACCAAAAACATTTTGCTCATGCCTTGCTCCGTGGCTGAGTGTTTTACCATGGCGCAGGACGCTTTCAATCTGGCGGAGCAATTTCAGACTTTGGTATTCGTGATGTCGGATCTTGATCTCGGGATGAACAATTGGATGTCAGATCCTTTTGAATATCCCAAAGAACCTATCAACCGCGGGAAGGTGCTCACCAAAGAAGATCTCGACCGATTGGGCGGCTTCTCCCGCTACCAGGACGTCGACGGCGACGGCATTGGTTATCGCACGCTGCCGGGCACCGAGCATCCAGCCGCGGCGTATTTCACTCGCGGCACTGGACACAACGAAAAATCTGGCTACAGCGAACGCCCCGACGACTTCGAACGAAACATGGAACGCATCAACAAGAAATTCGAGACGGCGCGATCTTTTGTTCCGCGTCCTGACTTGTTCACCGGTGGTAAATCCAAATCGAAGATCGGCATTATCGCCTATGGCACCTCTCACTGGGCGATCATTGAATCGCGTGATCAATTGCGCGATGAATACAACATTGAAGTTGATTATCTGCGGCTGAAGGCATATCCATTTTCGCGTGAGGTTCACGAGTTCATTGAACAGCATGACCGCGTGTATGTGGTCGAACAAAATCGCGACGCGCAAATGCTCTGCCTGATCAAGCTAGACGTAAAACCGGAACTGGTTACGCGCCTGCGCAGCATTGCGCACATTCACGGGCTGCCGCTCGATGCACGCTCGGTAACCGACGAACTCATGACCATGGAGGGCAAATAACATGGCAACAACCAGCACACCCACGCCCGCACCTAAGCTAAATCGCATTGGCCTGACCGTGCTCGACTATCGCGGCGGCAAGACTACGCTTTGCGCCGGCTGCGGCCACAACGCGATTTCCGAACGCATCATCGATGCCATGTATGAGATGGGCGTGCAGCCCGAACGCGTTATTAAACCCAGCGGCATCGGATGCTCCTCGAAGACCCCGGCGTATTTCATGAGCCGCTCGCACAGCTTTAACGCTGTGCACGGTCGCATGCCTTCTGTCGCAACCGGCGCCATGCTGGCGAATCACAAGTTGATCGCGCTCGGAGTTAGCGGCGACGGTGACACCGCCTCTATCGGCATCGGGCAGTTTGTACACCTGATGCGCCGCAATCTCCCAATTATTTACATCATCGAAGACAACGGCGTATACGGCCTAACCAAGGGCCAATTTTCCGCCACTGCCGACCTCGGCTCCAAGCTGAAGAGCGGTGTACTGAACGATCTTCCTCCGATCGATACCTGCGCCATGGCGATCACGCTGGGCGCAACTTTCGTTGGCCGTTCATTCTCCGGCGATAAGCGCCAACTGCACAGCATGCTGAAGGCCGCCATCGCTCACAAGGGCACGGTCATGCTCGACGTGGTTTCGCCCTGCGTCACGTTTAATGACCACGAAGGCTCGACGAAATCCTACAAATACATGAAAGACCACGAAGAGCCGCTGCAGGACATCAGTTTCATCCCCGCGTTCCAGGAAATTGATGTCGATTACGATCCCGGCACGACGGTCGAAGTCACCATGCATGACGGCTCCCGCTTGCGCTTCAGCAAGCTCGAAGAAGAGTACGACGCGACCAATCGCATCAAAGCCATCAGCCGCCTGCACGAAGCCCACGAGAAAAACGAAGTGCTGACCGGAGTGTTCTACGTGAACCCCGAAGCGCCAAGTTTCATCGATATGCTGAACGTTACGGAAGAGCCGTTGGCGACACTGCCAGAGTCGGTGACGCGCCCGGGACGGCAAGTGCTCGAGCAGGTGATGGAAGAGTTGCGTTAAGGGAAAGGCCTGTCATCAACAACTAGTACTGTCATCCCGAGCGAAGCGAGGGATCCAGGTTCTTGCCCGCGCCGGCATACCCGGTCAGCCGACAAACACCTGGGTCCCTCGCTTCGCGAGGGATGACAATTCTGTGGTGACTTCAAAAATCACACCTTCGGAGTGATCTCGGTTCCGAACGAATACTCATTGAGCGGCCCGAAGCGCTTCTTCTCCGCGTACAATCGCCAACGCCGCCACACAATGCGCAGGCTTGCCATCACCGGAATGGAAAGATACACGCCCAGCACTCCCGCAATTTCCGCGCCCGCCAATACGCCGAAGATTGCCGCCAGCGGATGCAGCTCCGTACTCTTTCCCAGGACACGCGGTGAAATAACGTAGTCCTGAATCAAACGCCATGCGATCAGGAAGGCGAATAGGACTAGCCAATGCGGATACGACATGAGCAGTGCGACCGCTAGAATCACAACTCCGGCAGCCAATGGGCCGACTACCGGAATAAACTCCATTATGCCGCCGGCTGTCCCTAGAACCAGCGCATAAGGCACCCGCATGGCGGTCATAAAAGAGATGTACACCACCAGAGATAGAGCCGCGAGCTCAAGCTGGGCGCGGATGAACTGCGCCAGCATCTCGTTGAGGTCAGTAAGGACATCATTCAAGAACTCGCGTTGCGGGCGGCTCTGCACCAGGGATAATCCGACTTGGCCGAAACCGCGGCCGTCCTTGAGAAAAAATATGGCGAGGATAGGCACGACGATCAGCAGCCAGGCTTGTTGTGCGACTTCCGCGACCCGCAGTCCCGCCTCTTGCGCCACGTTGCCCAGGCGAGGATCGGACAATATCCTCTGCAACAACTGAGTGGTTTCGCCGCTCCATCCCCGTTCTTGTCCAATCTGATGTGCCAGATCGCCGGTGTTGACGCGCTCGATCAAAGAGGGCCAGGATTCGCCGAGTCGTCGGGCTTCGCGCGCAGTACGCGGTCCCACGAAGAAAAAAAACGTGCTGAGAAGAATGGCAAAGAGAAGATAAATGACAGCTATCGCAGGTCCGCGGCCGCGGGTCCACTTCTGTAAACTCGAAACCGCCGGGTCAACCAGGTAAGCGAAGAAAATTGCAAACAGGAAAGCAATCAAGGTGTGCCGGGTGATGTACAAAAAAACCAGCACCAGCGCGAAGACCAGCGTTGTCAGCAGCACCCGCACCGTGCGTGAGTCAATGAGGGCCAATACGACCTAGTCTCGCACCACTTCTGTGTTGTCGCTTACGATTAAAATTCGTTGCAGTTTAAACTGGTCATCCATCCATAGCGTCCAGTTGTCCGATTCACTCTTCAAGTTCAACCGATTAAGCTCCTGGTCTGTGCCTCGGATCGTAACCTTTTCTCTGCCGGCAAACTCCAAAGTCACTGACACGGGAGACCGCGCGTGCGGATTCAACGCGCCGAACGGCACTGGTTGCTTCAATGGACACTGCAGCGCACCTTTATCCTTTTTGCAAGTAGTGGCCAGATATTTCCATGCCAGCACTTCTCTCTGCACAAAAAAATAATCATCCAGCACGCTGCTGGAGGCGGGAATGAGGAACGGTTTCTCCAATTCCTTATCCTGCGGACTATTCCGGTAGCGCTCGATGAGGAAATCCTGGTTGGGCACAACCACAGCCTGCGATTGTCCCGGACTCACTTCTTTCCATTCGTACTTTCGCAATTCGCTGTTGGCAGCCATTTGCCAGTCGGATGTCTGGTCGGCCTTATCGACACCCGACTCGCTCTTGAACTCGGAAACCACTGAACTGCCGCCACTGTTCTGGCGGATGGAAAAAGTTTCCGTAGCCACCCGGCGTCCATTCATAAAGACGCCAAATGAGCCGGAGTCGACCATCTGCGCCGCAGCTGGTTTGTCGTCCTTACCGGATGCTGCCGCAGGCATCGACGCTGCGAGCGCAAACAGCGATATCACGATCAGCACGGTTCTCACCATCGTCGCCGACTTCCCTACTCCAATCCCAGACTGCATGCCACCTCCGACGCGATTGCTTCGACATCTTTACCGTTAGTGTCAATACGGACGGCCGCTTTCAGGTATGAGAAGCCGCCGCTTTTCGTATAGTTCGCGAAATTGTTTTGCGTCCTGCCGCAACGGACGTTCTTTGGATTCAGCGTCGCATCGCCGAAGCAATTCATCCACCGGCGCGTCCAGGAAGACCGAATGTACAGCGGCTGCTTGGATCAGCGCGCAGTTGGCTGGTTGCACGAAAGCGCCTCCGCCCAACGCCACCACGGCCGTCGATGAATCGAGCTCAGCGAGCACTTGGCGCAACGCAGCTGTCTCCGCTTTGCGAAATTCCGCCTCTCCGGACTCACGAAATATCTGCTCGATGGTCTTACCCTCGCGCTGCTGAATCCGGTCGTCCAAATCTTCGAACGGTAAACTTAGTCGTCGGCTCAGAGCACGCCCAACGGTGGTTTTACCCGCGCCCATGAAACCCACGAGAAAAATCGATCGCCTATTACCTACACGTTCGCGCGCAGGCGGCTTGACCGCAGGTCGTGAACCGCAGCCGGTCTTCGACTTACCGAAACGGTTCTGCACCCCGCTCAGTCCGATGGTTCAGGGTTATTGTTCGCGTTTCTTGAGATGGATTTTACCACTGAAGGAAAGCAAATTAACTGAAGATGCTGCCTGGCCTACGGTGCCTGCAAAGGCACTCCCGGCCCGGGTCACGAAGGATGTGTGCTCGGGTTGCAGGATAAAATCGTTGTCCACTCTTCCCTGCACCGAACGGGCTACTACTTCAATCGAAGCGAAAGATGGCGCAATCGCCTCAATATCACCGCTATGGCTGGTCAATGAGTATTGGCCGCCCTCGCCGAACTCGCCGTCATAATGTATTTTTCCGCTGCTGGAATTGACGTGAACCGAGGCGCCGTTCACCTCGTGGAGAGTGACATCCCCGCTAACCGAGGTGATCTCCACGTATCCATCGTTCACATTGGTCAGCGTGACCGGCCCGTTCAACGTCTTAATGTGAACCCGTCCGGCGCTGACATCTCGCACATCGACATTCGCGGTACTGCCTTCCAAAAGCAAATCGCCATGAAGTTTCTCGATGTGCAATGGACCAGTTGCAGTATGCAGGGTTACGTTGGCATCCATGGGCACGACAACTTCGTAATCCACGCGCCCGGAATCGGCGTCGGCTCCCTGCAAGAGATGCGAAACAACCGATACCCGGTTCCCGCGCTTGCTCTGGTCAATTTCCACTTTGCCGGAGTAGGAAGTCGCGGTAACACTCACCCGCTTGCCAACCCCCGGCTTCACCGAGATTGGACCGTACTGGTTAACGATGGAAATGTTGGCTCGCCGGCCAACTTTGAAATGCATTTCCTTACGAGTGGTTTCCGCTGCGGCAAAAGCAGCCACGATAAGAATCATCACGACCGATACAGTTGCGATGTGCTGCTTGCGGTACATAATAGACATCTCCCCAATGCCAGCGCTACGTCGCTGGCCCCGCGCCACGGCTATTCTACTATTGTAAAGACCGATCTAAGGCCATCTCGTAGACCATAGCCTTTTGTTCGTACGCATTTCTTAAATACTGTTGTGCGACCTCATCGTTAGGATCGTTGTGCGCTGATTGCTCAGCATCGTGGATATAGGCATTCACCGCCCGCAGATTCTGTTCATACGCGTCACGCATCGACGGCGTACGCGCGGCCACAGAATTCAGAAGTTGCATATCCTCGCGGGGCATCCCCTCAGCCTGCAGGTCGGCAGTGACCACGCCGACAGGTGACTCTTGCTTGGCTTCGTGGGCTGGAATGCCTCCACGTTCGTGCAGCAGTACACCAAAGAAAATAAGGCCTGCGGCGGCCGCAGGTACCAGCCATCGCAATTTCCAACTCAACCTTGCAGGATGAACGCGGAGATTGCCGGGCTGCTCGCGAATCAGTCCTTCCTGCCGTAAAGCAACTTCAATCGAGTTCCATACCCAGGGACTGGGCTCTTCGGAAGCTCGCAAGAGCCGCCCTTGTTTCGAAATGGCGCTCAGATCCGATACCAGGTCGGAACATGCGGAGCAGGATTTCAGGTGTTCTTCCTGCTCAATACTATGGTTGCTCCCAAGCTCTGGCAGGACCCGTTCGAACTCTTCACAGGTCATACTACCTCCCAATGTCCGTTGAAATCCTCACGGCTTTGTGGCTTTTTCAGCTCTGCTCGTTTTGAGGATCTCGCGCAACTTCATCCGCGCCTTGTGCAGCTGTGACTTGCTGTTGCCGATGGAACATCCCACCATTTCGGCGATCTCATTATGCTCGTAACCTTCCACGTCGTGCAGCAGGAAAATCATCCGATAGCCCGGTGGCAGCGACTCGATCGACCGCTGCAACTGCATCCGGTCAATCGATCCTGCCAGTCTCGGATCGTCTCCGCCCGGTTCTTTCCGTGGTGATTCTTCCTCCGTCTCGATGTTTTCCTCGAGCGGTACCACGGGAAGACCCTTCTTACGCAGTTGCATCAGGACAACATTCACCGCCATCCGGTGCAACCAGGTGGAAAAAGCGGACTCGCCGCGAAAAGTTCCGATCTTGCGGAACAATTGCAGGAAAGCTTCCTGAGTCAAATCCTCAGCTGCCGCCGTGTTAGCGGTCATGCGGAGACACAGCGAATAGACCCGGCGCTTATGCAGGTTATACAGTGCCTCAAAGGCTTCTGCATTTCCCTGCTTAGCCCGTTCGATCGCTTCTGCTTCGGAAAGCTTGCCTTGCTGTTTTTTCGCGTCCGTCAAGTCGTCTTTTCCGGCCGCATTCTGTCAGATGCGGCGTAAGTATCTTTTCGTTGTACCGCTTGCAGGTACTTTAGTACTAGCTTCGAGCCCCGCAAGAATTTGGGCGCTGCAACAAGTTGCAGCTTATGGGCTTGCAAGTCACAATGTTAGACGAGCATCGGGGTGGGTCAGATATCGTCTTCTATGGCAACTCTGGCGAGCCGATTCTCTTTAATAATTAGTAGATTCATCAGCCGGAAGAAAGGTCCAAAGAACAACCTCGTGTCGACCTTAATAATCGGCTAGGAACCCGGCTATTCGTATCAGTGCTCGCTTTACGGACTGCGGAGGTAATAAATTGGCGGTTAAGTTTTGAAGGGGGCGTCGGCTTCCAGCAGCGCCGCTAATCAATTCCAAATGATTTAAGGCGCGGTTGTAAGCCGACGCCCCTTCATAGACTTAACCGCCTCACTTTGCGCAACGTGTGGGAGCCGCAAACAAGGTCTCTTCAACAATGCCTTCGCAGTGTGCTAAAAACTGATGATTCGTATCAGGCCTCGCCTTCAGGTGAGCCGTATAAGCGAAGCTTTAGACTGGCGCCTTTAGGCGCTGCTACGCCGACGCCGAGGCTGTCGTAATGGTTTCCAGCCCGTGACCTTCAGGTCCGGTTTCTCTTTTGTGCAACAAGTAAGCGAAAAACACTCCCAGGAAACCGAGAACGGAGAAAATCCACATTCCCAGATGGTATCCGGCCGGATTGTCCGCGCTGGCATGGCCGAGATCATTTGCCCAGCCAATCAGCAGGTTGAACCCAAACAGCCCGATATTCTGGATCATTGTCATCAGCCCATAAGCCGTGCCCAGCTTCGACTGGTCCACGATATAGGCGACGGACGGCCACATCACCGCCGGGATCAAAGAAAAAGCCACGCCCATCATAATCATCGGAACGTACAAGTTGATGTGCGTGTAGGCCATCATTAGATACACAGGAATCAGCATCAGGGAGCCGAGCATCATCAGAATCGCCCGCCTGCCCACCCGATCCACCATAAGCCCGAACAAAGGTGTAGCAATCATGGCAAAGAGAGTCAGTGTGCTGGAAAGGAATCCGCCAAACTCGCGTGAAGTCCCATGCGCCTCCATGAAGAATTTCACCGCGAAGGTCTGGAAAGGAAAAATCGCCGAATAGAACGTGACGCACAGCGCCACAATCAGCCAATAGCTCGTGCCGAACTTGAACAAATCCGAGAAAACTACTTTATCTGTTGATACTTCGCCGAGGTGATAAACCTTCTCCGCGTGGACCTCTAAAACCCAGTAGATGACTGCGCCAATCACGCATAAGCTCGAAACCCCGAGTGCGATCAGGAAAGGCCAGCGCCAATTCGCGTATGCTGCCCGCGCCCAGGTAGGCGAGTTCAGAGCCGCGAACGAACCGAGCCGGCAAATGGTCAGGTTGATGCCAAAAGCAAAGCTCAACTCTTTGCCCCTAAACCACCGAGCCAAGGCAGCGGTTACGGCAACGATCAGTGACTCCGCCCCCATGCCAAAAATCAACCGGCCGACTGCCATCAGCCAAAGATGCCCTGAGGCCACCGTAATTGCCGGCCCAATGAAGCACAGCACGCCGAACATCATCAAAGATTTTCGCAGCCCGATCCGGTCAATCAGCACCCCGCCAATCACCACCGTGAAAATGTTGGGGAAGCTATAAATGGCCTGCAGCAGGCCAATGTTCGAATCGGACAAGCCTAACTGCAGCTTGAGGACGTCGGCCAGGGGGCTAAGCGCGTCGTAGACGTAGTAATTTCCAAACATCGCCAGGCTGAGAAAGATCAGCACCATCCAGCGATATAGCGGGGAAGGCTCCGGCCGCACCGATTCGGGCATCAACACTCCTTCGCTGACTTAAATTCGTTTGAGCAATACGAAGGCAAGAAGATAGCAGATGGCGGGAGCGTTGGCACGCGCAATCAGAATAGCCGCGAAGCGGTGTAAGAATGTGCAGCCCACGGCGCAAGCCGTGGGTAGCAGGTGGCGGATTTAAGCCCCGAGGGGGCGGAAGACTGGCTCCGAGGGACGACCCAAGGTCTCCCGCGCAGTCGCGGGCCGCCTTTTTTTTCGAAGGCCTCTCTTCGCGAACCCCGCAGGCATGGTAAAGTGTTGAATCCCGCGGCTAGCAGCGGGTCTGCGCCGCTTCCCGAGGAGTCACTTATGGGACAAGTTTACGATATCGTGAAAGACCGCCGGGTCTATTCCATTGACGCCAACAGCACGGTACTTGAGGCTGCCCGTTTCATGATGGAACATCGCATCGGCGCTTTGCCGGTGCTGCGCGAAGGAGAAATAGTCGGCATCTTTTCCGAGCGCGACGTAATGAACCGCGTAGTAGCGCTGGGACGCAGCCCCGGAACCACAAAAATTTCCGAAGTCATGACCGCCAATCCTAAAGCCGTTAGCGTGGACGAAACTATCGACAACTGCCTCTTTCTCATGCGTGAGTTCGGCTTCCGCCATTTGCCCATTACGGATGGCAAGCAGCTCAAGGGACTGGTCTCGCTGCGTGACATCCTGCTGCGCTACGTCTCGCAAAAAGAGGCGGAAGCTCGCCGCGCCGCCAGTTGAGCGTCTCCGCCTAGCGGCTTTAAGGTGCCTCGAGATTTGGCAGTATCCTAATTAGCTGCGAACGCGCCGACGAGCAAAAGAAACTTCTCAGAATCGTCACCTTTGTGTAACTTTGTGTCCTTAGTGGTTGATGAATTTAAGACCTACCCCTCATCAAGTTGGACATTGCCCATCCTGTGCGTAGAATAGTTGGTTTACATTCCATCGTGGAGAACTTATAGGTGAGCCAACTTGTGCGCGTTAAGATCAGCGCTCTCGGAACCTACGTCCCGCCCCGCCTTTTGACCAACGCCGACCTGGAAAAGATGGTCGAAACCAACAACCAGTGGATCACGGAACGCACCGGCATTCGTGAACGCCACATTGTCGACAAAGGTGTTGCAACCAGCGATCTCGCCGTCGAAGCCGCGAAGAAAGCTTTGGCGCAGCGCGGCATCGAACCCAGCGATCTTGACGCCATCCTCGTGGGCACGGTTACGCCCGACATGTTTTTCCCCTCGACCGCTTGTCTGGTGCAGCACAAATTGGGAGCCAAAGGAGCCTGGGGCTTTGACCTCTCGGCGGCCTGCTCAGCATTTTTGTACGCTTTGCAGGTGGGAACTCAATTTGTTGCCACCGGCGCTCACAAACGCGTAATGGTGATTGGCGCCGACGTGATGTCGTCGATCATCGATTACACCGACCGCGCTACGTGCATCATCTTCGGCGACGGCGCGGGAGCGGTAATTCTGGAAGCCGCAGATACTGACTCCCTGGGCATGATCGACTTTATCCACGAGGTCGATGGCTCGGGCGGATGCTATCTCTACATGCCGGGCGGCGGCAGCCTGCATCCTTCGACGCATGAGACCGTCGACGCAAAGATGCACTACGTTCATCAGGATGGACAGGCCGTCTTCAAATTCGCGGTGCGCAAGCAGACTGAGCTATGCGAAAAAATTCTGGAGCGCAACGGCATCAAAGCCTCCGATATCGACGCGTTCATCGCGCATCAAGCCAACAAACGCATCATCAACGCGACTGCGGACCGATTGGGCGTGCGGCCGGAAAGGGTCGTCATCAACATTGACCGCTACGGAAACACCACCGCCGGCACCATCCCATTGGCGATGGACACCGCGCGCCAGGAAGGCAAACTCAAGAAAGGTGACTTGGTGCTGCTGGCATCCGTAGGCGCAGGATTCACGGTAGGCGCGACGTTGCTGCGCTGGGCATATTAGACTAGCCACAGTTGCTCTATCCCATCACGACTGTCGTCTGTCCCCACCACACGTTGTCATCCCGAATCGCACATACACTGTCATCCCGAGCGAAGCGAGGGATCTCGGTGTTTGCTTACACTATCGGTATCATCGTACCGGCAAGAACCCAGATCCCTCGCTTCGCGAGGGATGACAGTTTGATTAGTCTGGAACGCGCGTTCAGGTGTTACGCGCCATTAGCCCCGCTGTTAGCCTTCTGCTGCTCGAATGGCTTCTGCAAATACTTCCTGGCCTCTTCCAACGCACCTTGAGTGTTGTCGTTAGTTTGCAAAGCTTGGCGATACTCGTTGGTAGCGCGCTCCCGCTGCCCGGTAAGATCAAAGATTTTGCCTAGCTGAATGTGGCTCCAAACCTCGGTCCATCGCGGATCGCCATCGCCATTCAGCGAGTCGCGGTAAGCATTGGCCGACGCCTGATAATTCTTCTGCAGAAAGAAAACTTCCGCCACCCGGTAATGCGCGAGCGAGCTGTTCTTATTCACCTCAAGAGCCTTATTGAATTCCGTCAGCGCCCCGGCGAAATCACCTTGCTGAACTAACGCCTGCCCGCGCTGAATGGAAGCTCGCAGCTTTACGTCGGAAGAATTTCTCAACACACGATTGTCGGGATCGATCGAAATGCGCCGCGGCTTACCGAAAGTTTCCAGTGTAAAAGCCGAATCGGTTCCGACCACGTCAATCCGCTTTTCTTCAGTTTTACCGTCAGTATCAATTCGCAGCTCGACCGGCATGCGGAAGAGATCAAGATCCTGCGTGACTTGTCCCACAACCCGGAAGCCCGGACATCTCTCCGCCGGCGGACATTTATTTCCCAGCCGGTAAACCGTGTATTTAGTCTTAAACTCGGGAGCGCCGGTAGAGTCGAGCCACTGGGTGAAAAACCACGTGAGTTTCTCTCCGTAAGTCTGCTCGGCTATCGCGGTGAAATCATCAAGCGATGCAGATTTGCCCGCGTATTTCGTGGCAAAAGTGCGCATCGTCTGGTCGTATTTCTGATCGCCTTCCACCCAGCGCAGCATATGCAAAATCATCGCACCCTTGTCGGTCGCCAGCGACTGGAATTCGGGAGAGAACATATCCAGCTTGCCAATGGTCGCCAGCGGCACGGAGTCATAAGCCAACGCGCCCACTGACATGTCTTTCACCACTTCTTCCAAACCATTGGTCCCCGCAGCGTTTTCGACATAGCGAGCTTCCGAGTACCGCGCGAAACCATCGCACAACCACCAGTCATCAATCGAAGCCGGACTCACCGAAACTCCCCACCACTGGTGCGATATGGCATTTGCCAGCAACCTGTAATTGACTTTCTCGGTCACCGCCCGGCTCGCCACCGCAGCCATTTCCGGAGCCCACGCCGACGGCACCGTGTCATCCGGAAGCTCCACGATCCTCAACGTCGTCGACGGCGCCGGACCATATAGCGTCACGTAGTAAGTAAATTCTTTAATCGCCGTCTCCGCGTACATAGCGCCCAGATTCTGGTGCGTCGGTTTGAAGAATAAATGCAGATCGACGCCCGCCTCATCGCTCTTAAATTCCTGAAACGTTCCCGCAACAATGCTTCCCGGAAAACTCGGCTTGCTCCAGACAAAAGTAAATGTCTTGGTAGACCCCGCGCTCGCCGCCGCTTTTTTCGACGGCGGCGTATTGTTAACCGTCTCCGTCCCGCTGCCAATAACCACCATGTGGGCTGGCACCGTGATGTTCATAGTCGCGGTGAAGCGGTTGATCCCATAAGCAACCACCGGAAACCAGCGCCCAGCGTACAGCAGATAACTGGTGTCATCGTTGATGGAAGCCAGCTTCATCCCCTGCACCGGGCTGTCATCCGCGGAATCGAGCGTGCCGTCGTAATCAAACGTGAGCGTGGTTGAGTTGCCTTTGCTGAGCGGCTTCGCAAGCTGCACCCGCACCGTAAAATCCTGGCTAATGCGCTCGGGCGATAATGCCTGACCACTTTCGTCCGTCACTTTGCTAACCCGCAAACCATTATGCAGTTCAAAAGTGGCGGCGTTGATGTCATCCAAAGCGGTGAATTTAACCTTCGCGCGAGCAGAAATCTTATGGGTGTGCGGCGTTAGCTCGGCGTCAATCTGATAATCGTCCACGTGCAGCCGCGTCTTTTCGGCCGCCAAGGCTGGTAACGAAACTGATACAAGCAACAGGACAAGAAGGCTTGCTGTGCCCCGAGGCTGGCGCCTAGGTTGAAAGAACATTCAGGAACGTCTCCCGGGAAATCCCGCAGGTCTCTAAGCTCTATGATGAAGATTGTTACGCAAAAGATGCTGGTAGGACAAGGGTTACATGTTTTTTGTTCCTCCGCCAGCGCAGGCGCGCCAACCTTTTCCATCGCGCCCAGTTTCTTTCCCATCCATCTAAGGTATCTTTAGATCAGCGTGGAGGACGGCCGTCTCGCCCGTCCAACCGGGCGAGGACGCCCGGCCTCCATAGGATGTTATGGCCTCGGAAGAAGAAGTATTAGGCAAAGCGTACGACAGCCGGCTGATGAAGCGACTGCTAACCTACCTGCGTCCTTACAAATGGCAGGTCGGGATTGCGCTGATTTCCATCCTGATCAAAGCCGGCGCCGACGTTCTCGGACCGTATCTCACCAAGGTCGTCGTCGACCGCTATCTCGCGCCCAGCCACGGGTCGCACGGTGCGCTGGACCGCTTCCTAAGCAATAAACCGCTGGTTGGCATTGCCCAAATCGCTTCACTCTACGTCGCCCTGCTGGTCTTCAGCTTCCTGCTGGAATACCTGCAGACCTATTTCATGCAGTGGACCGGGCAGATGACGATGTTCGACATGCGCGCCCAGATCTTCCGCCATCTGCAACGCATGCACATCGGCTTCTACGACAAAAACCCCGTCGGCCGCCTGGTCACTCGCGTAACCACCGACGTCGACGCAGTGAACGAAATGTTCACCTCCGGCGTAGTCTCGATTTTCGAAGATGTCTTCGTGCTGGCCGGAATTATCGCCATCATGCTGCACATGAACTGGAAGCTCGCGCTGATCACCTTCGCCGTGCTCCCGCTGATTGGCGTCGCCACGAAGATGTTCCGCGACCGGGTCCGCGATTCCTATCGGCGCATTCGCGTAGCCATCGCCAGAATTAATTCATACCTGCAAGAACACGTGAGCGGAATGGTCGTGCTCCAGCTGTTCAATCGCGAAGAACGCGCCTACGAAAAGTTCTCCGACGTAAACGCGCTTCACATGGACGCCTACAAAGACGCAATCCTGGCGCACGCGGTCTATTACCCGGCGGTCGAAATTCTCTCCGCGATTGCCATTGCCTGCGTGATCTGGTTCGGCGGCAATGATGTAATCCGTGGCACAACCACTCTGGGCGTTCTGGTCGCATTCATCCAATACGCGCAGCGCTTCTTCCGCCCCATTCAGGATCTCAGCGAGAAGTACAACATCCTGCAATCAGCCATGGCGTCGAGCGAGCGCATTTTCAAATTGCTGGACGCGCCGGTCGAGGTCACGCCACCAGCGACGATAAAAGCCCCCGACGGCCCCGGCCGCATCGAATTCGACCACGTCTGGTTCGCCTACCGCTCGATTCCGGCTAACAATCACGTGGGGACGGCCGCCACCGGCCGTCCGGTCGAGCAAAGCTCGACTACCTCCGGCCCCGATTGGGTCCTCCGCGATGTAAGCTTCGCCATCGAGCCCGGCGAAACCGTAGCTTTCGTAGGCCACACCGGCGCCGGCAAGACCACAATCACATCCCTGCTGATGCGCTTCTACGATGTGCAGAGAGGCGCAATCAAAATCGACGGCGTCGACGTCAAGGAAATGGACCTAGCCGATCTCCGCCGCCGCTTTGGGGTCGTCTTGCAAGACCCGTTCCTATTCAGCGGAACGGTCGCCAGCAACATCCGCCTGGGCACGGAAGGCATCGACGACCAGGACGTAGAAAAAGCCGCCGAAGACGTGAACCTGGCTGACTTCATCCGCACCCTTCCCAACGGCTTTAACGAAGAAGTACGCGAACGCGGCAGCACCCTCTCCACCGGCCAAAAGCAGCTGATCTCATTTGCCCGCGCCCTGGCGCACAATCCCAGAATTTTAATTCTCGACGAAGCCACATCCAGTGTCGATACCGAAACCGAATTCCGCGTGCGCGACGCCCTCAGCCGCATGGTCGAAGGCCGCACTTCGGTAATCATCGCGCACCGGCTATCGACCATCCAGCGCGCCGATAAAATCATTGTCATGCACAAAGGCCAAGTCCGCGAGATGGGCTCGCACCAGCAGTTGCTCGCCCAGCACGGCATTTACTACAAGCTCTATCAATTGCAATACAAAGATCAGGAACTCGCAGCCGCAGGCCCACAAGTCACCGCCAACGCCGATGACTAGACTCATGGCGACGGCTCGCCGTTTCAGTCCCTTCAAATTTCGAACTTGTCACTATCTTTTACCCGTCGGTCAGTCCTTTCGTAACGCTTCTATAAGTTCTTCCGCAGGCTAGAATCCGTACGAGGCAGGAAGCATTTAATCAAGCGGCATGGATCAACAAGCATTCCAGGAAGTTAGCCAGAACAGTCCCGAGGCAATTCCGACCCAGATGCGTCAGATCGAGGGTCGCGAATGGTGGCTCTGGGGATTCGCCGTCGCCGTGACCTTGGCGTTGACGCTGGGCATCGTCTCCTTTACTTTTCCCTGGTTTCGTTGGGATACGGACGCATCGTACTGGTTCGACCTCAGGGAATGGGTGCGCGGGCTGGCAGCTCTGGTATTGCTTTTCGACTTCTACACCGTCTACCAGTACATGCAACTGCACCGCATTCGACGCCAACTCGCTGAGCGAGATCAACTTTTCCAACTCATCAGCGAAAATGCCGCCGATATGATCGCACTGGTCGATGGCGACGGCCGCCGGTTGTACAACAGCCCCGCATATCAAAAGGTTCTCGGGTATTCTCCCGAGGACTTGAACAGCACGTCTTCGTTGGAGCAAATTCATCCCGACGATCGCCCGCGCGTGTTGAAAGCCGCAGAAAACGCCCGAACGAGCGGCCGTGGAGAACGGCTGGAATACCGGATACGCCACAAAGACGGGACTTGGCGCACTCTGGAATCAACCGCCAACGCAATCCGTAACGCAAAAGGCCAAACCGACAAACTGGTAATCGTGAACCGCGACATCACCGAGCGGAAGCGAGCCGAGGAACTGCTCGCCCACAACGCCTTCCACGACGGCCTTACCAACCTGCCCAACCGCGCTCTCTTCCTGGACCGGCTGCAGCACGCTCTGACCCTCTCCAAGAGGCACTCAAACTACAAATTCGCGGTGTTACTCATCGACGTGGACGAATTCAAAATCATCAATGACAGCCTCGGACATTCAGCCGGTGATGCGTTGTTGATTAAAATCGGGCAACGATTAAGCGACGCAGTGCGGCGCGCCGATACTGTCGCCCGCCCGCACAATAGCTGCGAGCTTGACAAGCCCACCAACGACGACAGGTTAGCCAGACTCGGCGGCGACGAATTCGCCATCCTTTTGGACGACATTCGCGATCCCATTGAGGCGGTACGGGTTGCGGAACGAATTCAAATAGAACTGGCGACCCCGTTTGTCGTAAATCAGCGGCAGATTGTCATTTCGGCAAGCATCGGGATCGCTTCCAGCACCAGCCCTCACACCCAGGCGGAAGACCTGATGCGCGATGCAGATTTAGCCATGTACCGCGCCAAGCGAGCCGGAAAGGCCCGCTGTGAGGTGTCTGACACCGCCATGCATGCGAATGCAGTGAAGCGCTTGCAGCTGGAGACGGACCTGCGCAAGGCTCTGGATCAGGGAGAGTTTCGCGTTTTCTACCAACCCATCGTGTCGCTACAAACGGGTAAGATCACGGGCTTCGAGGCTCTGACGCGCTGGCAACGCCCACAGGGCATTGTTCCGCCCATCGAGTTTATTGCAGTGGCCGAGGAAACCGGGCTTATCATTCCCATGAATCGGCAACTGCTGCGTGAAGCCTGCGAACATCTGCGCTCGTGGCAGGCTGAATTTCCGTCTTCCCCACCCCTAACCATGAGCGTAAACATCACGCCCAAGGAATTCGCTCAATCGGATTTGGCCAGCGAGATCAGCAAGACTCTGGAGCAGACCGGAGTTGATCCCAGCTGCCTGCAATTCGAAATCTTAGAAACCCTCGCTATGGGCGATGCGGAGAAATCGGGCCAGGTGCTGTCTCAATTGAAGGCACTCGGAGTTCGCCTCAGCATCGATGATTTTGGCACAGGATATTCTTCACTCAGCCGTTTGCGCCGTATTCCCGTGGACACCTTAAAAATCGATCGTGCCTTCATCATGAACATGGACACCGATCCGGAGAGCCACGAGATCGTGCGGATCATCATCATGCTGGCCCACAATCTCGGCTTGAAGGTCGTCGCTGAAGGGACGGAAACACAAACCCATATAGATCAACTCAAGCAACTCAATTGCGAGATGGCCCAAGGATATCTTTTCTCCAAGCCTGCCGACGATCAGGCAATGTTGAAACTGCTGGCTAGTAACCGCAGCGTTTGCGCCGCGGCTGCCGGAAGTTAATAACGCGTAGCGCCGGCATCTTGCCGGCTGTCGCGAGGGCATCCTGCCCTCGCTGTACGGGAGGGACGCCCCCACGACAGTCGCGGAGACGGCGGCGCTACAATTCAGCAGGATTCAATTTCGCATCCCTTTACAATGCTTGCGTGCGAATTCTCATCTCCGCTGGCGAGGCCTCCGGTGAAATGTATGGCGCGCAACTTATCGACGCTCTCCGCCGTCGCGATCCATCATTGGAATTTTTCGGCGTAGGCGGAGACCGCATGCGCACCGCCGGGTGCGACACTGTCGTAGACGCGAAAGATCTCGCCGTAGTCGGCATCTCCGAAATCGTCAACCATCTGCCCAAAATTTACAGTTTGTTCCACAAATTGATCGCCGAGGCCGACAAGCGCCATCCCGCGCTCGCCATCGTCATCGATTCGCCCGCTTTCAATTGGCGAGTAGCTCGCCAAATGCGCAAGCGCGGCATCCCCGTCGTCTATTACGTGTGCCCGCAATTCTGGGCATGGCGGCAGGGCCGAGTCCGCTTGTTGCGCAAATATATCGATAAAGCTCTGGTAATCTTTCCCTTCGAAGAAAAGTTTTATCGCGATCGCGGCGTGGATGCGACCTTCGTCGGCCATCCTCTCGCCGATCTTTCCCCGCCAGCAACCAGCCGCGTGACCTACGCCACAACTCACCATCTCGATCCCGCGAAGCCTTGGATCACGCTCATGCCAGGCAGCCGGATGAAAGAAGTGCGCATGAACCTGCCCACAATCTTAGATTCGGCTGCGAAGCTCGGCTACAGAATATGAATTCCTTCTGCCAGTCGCGCCTACGCTCGATCGCAGATTTCTTGCATCGCTGATTGGCAGCCGCGAGTCCATCCACTTGGTCAGCGATGCATTGCCCGCGCTCGCCCAATCGCGCGCCGGAATTATTGCCAGCGGAACAGCAACCGTAGAAGCCGCATTGATGAACACGCCGTTCGTCATGGTGTATCGCGTCTCCGCGCTGACCTATTTGCTGGGCCGTTCGCGCGTCAAAGTCCCGCATTTTGCCATGGTGAATTTGATCGCTGGAAAAGACGTTGTCCCCGAACTGGTGCAGCACGACTTCACCGCCGAGAAAGTAGTCGCCCGTCTGCGCGAAATCCTCCCCGACGGCCAGCCGCGCAACCAGATGCTGGAAGGATTGGCATCCGTAAGAAAGTTGTTGCAGGGCCCGAATGCAAACCATCTTCATCCCGCAGAACGCGCCGCGGAAGCCATATTGAAGCTCATGCAACAAACGCCGGTGCAGACATAGTTGCTTTCCGGGATGCCAAAATGGTTTAACCAACATCAAATCAGCTCGACTTACAATTGACGAGCACCCACACCCTAGGTACTCTGGAAGTGATCCAACGCAATCAATAAGGAACTCTGGTGGCAGTGAAATCCATCCAACTCGGACAAGTCTGGCGCAAGGACGACGATGGCCGCGACTACCTCGTTACCAAGGTGTACAGCGAGGTCTTTTCGCAATACGCCGTGCTGCGGCCGGCCGAAGTCACCGCACCCGACGCCCCTACGGTACGCGTGAAAGTCGCCAAAAGCGCCCAGGGCGCATCTCTACCCGGATTCACCTTTACTCAGGAAGGATCGTTCTAGAACTCTGTACAGACGTTGCTTGCAACGTCTCTTTGTTGGACACTTTGTCAATTGGGGACGCAGCCACGTCTCGTTGTTGGAGATTGGAGACTTGGCAGCCACGTCTCGGGTCTGGGCAGCCAGGATTCGTATCAGGATATGGCTTCAGCCATATCGCAACTGCACCGAATTAATACGGCTTCAGCCGCTGTCATTTGGATCAGGTGTCTGTTAGAAATTACCTGGTAAAAAGCTTTGTACATAGAACTTTAATTTTTCATGACAGAGAAAATTCTCGCCGTCCTCTTCGTCTTCATCAAATCCGTAATCGTCACGACCGGCGGCTACCCAGGCCTAACCCTGCTCATGGCCATCGAATCAGCCTGCATTCCGCTGCCCTCCGAGCTGATCATGCCCTTCGCCGGCTACCTGGTCTACGAAGGCCAGATGAAACTTTCTGGGTCGCCACCGCCGGCGCCATCGGATGCAACCTGGGATCGCTCGTCGCCTACGAAATCGGATGCTACGGCGGCCGCCCGATGGTAGAAAAGTACGGCCGCTGGATCCTAATGGGCAAGCGCGAACTCGACTTGGCCGACCGCTTCTTCGCCCGCTGGGGCTATCTCGCCGTATTCATCGGCAGACTGCTGCCGGTAGTCCGCACCTTCATCGCACTACCCGCAGGAGTAGCCCGCATGCCCCGCGGACGCTTCCATCTCTACACCTTTCTCGGCTCCTGGCCATGGTGTTTCGTACTAGCGTGGCTAGGCATGAAGCTAGGCGAAAACTGGCGCGGCCTAGGCAAGTACTTCCACCAGTTCGACGCAGTCATCGGAGTAGCGCTGGTCGCAGGAATAATCTGGTTCGCCTGGTCGCATTGGCAAAACCGCATCACCACAGAATAAATTAGTAGCGCCGGCATCTTGCCGGCTGTCCTGCGGGCGTCTCGCCCGCAGAATATGACAGTAAAAACAGAGGCACATATGAAGCCATTCATCATCGCATTAGGCGTGTTATTCCTAGCACCAATCTTAACGTCATCGTCAAACCGCGCCAGCCCAATCCGGCCAACCCTTCGTCATCGAATACTATTACAAAGCCAAGTGGGGACACGCCGACGAATTCCTGCGTCTGTTCAAGAAGAATCACTATCCGCTATTGAAAAAAGAAGTCGAAATGGGCCGCATGCTTAAAGTCTGGATGGACCACCCCCGCTACCACACCACGGAAGACGGCCGCTGGGATTATCGCGTGACCATCGTCTTCAAAAATGCCACCGTCGCCAACGAGCCCTTCGACGAAGACGCGCTCAAGAAGCAATTATTCCCCGACAAAGAAACCTACGAACGCGAAGAGCAGCAGCGCTTCGAAATCCTAACAGCCCACTGGGACCTCCCAGTGAAAACCGTCGACCTGGAAGCAAACTAAAAATAATGGTGGACGGGCGTCCCGCCCGTCCCGCCGGATGCGAAAGATACGCTGTTGAATCCTCCCGCTCCACTTTCGACCCAACGCTGTTGCAAATCCGCTCCCTATACGAGAACATAACTGTTTGCCTATCATCAATAATTCTCATAAGGAAGCCTCCACCCAGATGGCGACTCGGCAGAAGCCCGCAAAAACTCAAACCAGCGAAACAAAACGGCAGCGAGATTCAACCAGCCAAAGGCAAGCTCGGCGTAATGATCCCCGGCATGGGCGCGGTCGCGACCACATTCGTAGCCGGCGTTGAAGCCATACGCAAAGGAATCGCCAAGCCCATCGGCTCGCTAACGCAAATGGGAACCGTCCGCCTGGGCAAACGCACCGACGCCCGCTCGCCCAAGATCAAAGAGTTCGTCCCCCTAGCCGCACTCGACGACCTGGTCTTCACCGGCTGGGATATCTTCCCCGAAGACATGCACGCGGCGGCCACGAAGGCTGGAGTGCTCGATCGCGACTTGCTTGATCAAGTGAAGCCGTTGCTCAGTTCCATCAAGCCGCGCAAAGCTGTCTTCGATCACAACTACGTCAAGTTGATTGACGGCCCCAACGTCAAGAAGGGCAAGAACAAGATGGATCTGGCCGAGCAGTTGCGCGCCGACATCCGCGACTTCAAGAAAACCTCCGGAGCCACGCGCCTGATCACCATCTGGTGCGGATCGACCGAAACTTACATTGAGCCAACCGCCGCTCACCAGTCACTGAAAGCCTTCGAGAAAGCCCTCACTCAGAATGACGAGAACATCGCGCCCTCGATGATCTACGCCTACGCCTCGCTGATGGAGAGCGTGCCCTTCGCCAATGGCGCGCCCAACCTCACCGTCGACCTTCCAGTAATGCACGAGCTCTCGCGTAAAAACGAAGCCCCTATCTGCGGCAAAGATTTCAAAACCGGACAGACGTTGATCAAAACCATCCTCGCCCCCGGCTTCAAAGCCCGCATGATCGGCCTCAACGGATGGTTCTCCACCAACATCCTCGGCAACCGCGACGGCGAAGTGCTCGAGGATCCCGGGTCTTTCAAGACCAAGGAAGAATCCAAGCTCTCCGTCCTCGAACACATTCTGCAGCCCGAACTTTATCCCGAACTCTACGGAAATTTCACCCACAAGGTTCGCATCAACTATTACCCGCCGCGCGGCGACAACAAAGAGGGCTGGGACAACATCGACATTTTCGGCTGGCTCGGCTACCCGATGCAGATCAAAGTAGATTTCCTCTGCCGCGACTCGATTCTCGCCGCCCCCATCGTGCTCGACCTGGTGCTCTTCATGGATCTAGCCCAGCGCAGCGCCGAACTTCGCGGCCTCGGCATTCAGGAGTGGCTAAGTTTTTATTTCAAATCCCCAATGACCGCCCCAGGCCTCTATCCCGAGCATGATCTATTCATTCAGTTGATGAAGCTGAAGAACACGCTACGCCATCTCCGCGGCGAAGAACTGATCACGCATTTAGGCCTCGAATATTACGA
>CAWDNO010000025.1:0-14904 GCA_963803665.1 uncultured Acidobacteriota bacterium | reverse complement strand
TTGCGAATCAGCAAACCGACACGCTGGGAGCCGGGACCGCACCTGTCGCTCCGAACCCGGATCCTCAAGACTCTGAACACCCTGCTAACGGGCAGAGTTCAGGCGCATCGGCTACGAATACCGATTACGCATTGACTGGCAATTTCTTCCACCGCCTGGCGCAGTTCTATAGCCAGGATTGGGCAGGTACAAACCCAAGCGGGCCCTCTGTGACGAAACGCGGCCTTACACCGCCGCTGGATTCGCCGCCGTTCCCATTCTCCGACTGGGGATACGGAGGATCCCCCGACATCGGCGCACCCGATGGCAACACTTATCCTTTGATGTCGGCGCTTAATCTCGAGAACAGCCGTACGAAAGTCTACGGATGGGTCGCAGGCAGCTTCAATTTCAGCACCTCAGCCCAGAATAACTTCCCGGTCTCATACGACATTTTTCCCAACAAGATCGAACTCAATCAGGCAGTCGTATACATCGAGCGCCTTCCCGACACCGTGCAAAACACCCATTTCGACTGGGGATACCATGTGACCGGGTTCTATGGCATCGACTATCGCTTCACGACTGCGAAGGGCTATTTCAGCCAGCAACTCTTGCTATCGAATAAACAGTATGGTTTTGACCCAGTTCTGGAGTACTTCGATCTCTACTTTCCGGTCAAATATGGCCTTAACATCCGATTTGGCCGGTTCCTCTCGGTTCCTGGGATCGAAGCGCAATTAGCGCCGAACAATTACAACATGACGCACTCGCTGCTCTACACCATCGATCCCTTCACTGACACTGGCGTCTATGCCACCCTCAAGCTCAACAAGCAGTGGATTGTTCAGTTTGGGGTATCGTGCAGCCACGACGTTGCGTGTTGGACCGATGATGCCAGAGCCTCAGGCATCTTTTGCTTGAACTATTCGACCTCGACCAACAACGACAATTTTTACGGCTGCGCGAATGGTATCAACAGCGGCACATACGGCTACAACAACCTGCAGGACTATGACTTCACCTGGTATCACAAGTTCAACAGCAAATGGCACATGGCGACTGAAACCTGGTACATGTACGAGCGCGATGTGCCGAACATCGCCGGCAACGTTGCGAATCCGATCAAGCCTGAACTTGGCGCGAATGGTGCGTTCTGCCTGGCTGGAGAACTACGCTGCACTGCTCCCGAGTGGGCAGTCGTTAACTACGTAAATCGTGAGGTCACCTCCAAGTTTATGTTCGGATTTCGGTCGGACTTTCTCGACGACAAGAAGGGGCAGCGGACCGGGTTCGCCACGAAATATACGGAAAATACGCTGTATGCCACCCGATACATTGGCACGACGGTTATGTTCCGTCCTGAACTCCGTTTTGATCATTCGTGGGACCTGGAGGCATACAACAACGGAAAGGCTAGAAATCAGCTATTTTTCGGCATGGACCTGATCTACAAATTCTGAGCTTTTTCATGAGAGAGGTAGTTAACTTCGAGAAATCACTGACTGTGTCTACGAGGTAACTCTGCTGGGCGTGAACACGGGATCTGGTGAATGATGAGAACCGTTTTGATCTGGCAATACTAGTCAAGTTCTAGTATCTATCGCTTCTGGCGACGATTCTTCGACAGGAGGGTAGAAGCCATGTTTCATTCATTTCTCGGAAGGGGCAGTTGCCGGTCGTGCTCTTTAGAGCGGACAGATCTGCTGGAAGCGCGCTGGTGACTACTGATGATCCTGTTCCCATGCTTATTGCCGACGCGTGTACAGAGCCAAACAGGAACTGCTTCGACGGATGCTCCTGGCAAAGCCCTGACCAGTGAAGGGCTGCAACAGAGAGTTGGGGAGCTTGAAAGTGAAGTAGCCGAACTGAAGCGCATTGTGAAAGAACTGCAATCAAATTCGCTGCCAAGCGGTTCGCAAAGCGTTCCGAACGCTCAGTTGACGTCCGTAGCGCAACCGCAATCCGTTCCGGTGGAGCAAGCGAAGCTTACGCCACAGGACAGGCAGAGCCTCGACTTCCTGCGCGACACCACCATCAACATTGGGCTGGATGGATATTACGAATACAACTTTAATGCTCCTGTCGGGCGAGTCAATCTGTTGCGCGCCTATGACGTTCTCAGCAACAGTTTCAGCTTGAATCAGGCGAGCGTGATATTTGATCACCCGCCGGAGGTTGCCGAGGGGCGCCGTTTCGGGGGCCGCCTCGACCTGCAATTTGGTCAGGCCACGGATACGCTGCAGGGAAATCCCTCCAACGAACCGCGGCCGGACATCTATCGGAACATTTTCCAGGCTTACGGAACCTATATTGTTCCGGTTGGCCGCGGCTTGAATGTGGATTTCGGAAAGTTTGCCAGCTCGCTTGGAATCGAAGGCAATTACACCAAGGACCAGATGAACTATTCGCGATCATACTGGTTCGACTTCCTGCCCTTTTACCACATGGGCTTCCGAACCAGTTACCCAGTCAACGATCACCTTGCCCTGAACTACTGGCTGATTAATGGCACGAATCAGGTCGAACCCACCAACAGTTTCAAGGATGAGCTGTTCGGCTTTACCGCGACCCCACGCAAAACGATTAGCTGGACGACGAATTACTACTTTGGTCAGGAGCATCCCGATCGGATCAGCGTGCCACCCACTTCGCCGATTCCGGTGCAGCCCGGCCTCAGTTTTGCGCCGGTTATTCCCGCTCCCAGTGGACGACTTCACATCTTTGACAGTTACGTGAGTTGGCAAAGTACTCCCAAGCTCACTCTGGCCATCGAGGGCGATTACGTCATTGAACGCCTCTGGAAGAATGCTGCGCCGGGAGAATCGTCGGCGCCGTCTCATACCGATGGCGGTGCCGCCTACGTGAAATATCAACTCTCGTCCAAGTTCGCGTTGGCCGGTCGGGCCGAGTATCTTTCCGATCGCGGTGGTCTTTTCAGCGGCCTGAATCAGGCATTGAAGGAAACGACGGCAACGCTCGACTACAACGTCGCGGATGGTTTTCTGATGCGGTATGAATGGCGCCGTGACTTTTCGAACCAGCCGTCATTCCTGACCAGTGTGCAAGGTGTGCTGAGCAAACAACAGAACACGGCGACGCTCGGTCTGGTCTGGTGGTGGGGCCGCAAGGAGGGTGCGTGGTGAGTTTGGCCAGCGGACACTTTGGCAGGGGAGAACATTCATGAAAGACATTATTTTCATAGTTGTAACGCTGGCATTTTTCGCCATGGCGTTGGCTTACGTACGATTCTGCGATCGAATTCGCTGAGGAGAAATGTCATGAATCTTGAATCGATCCTCATGCTGGTGGTCTGTGTTTTGTTGATGGTCTATCTGCTTTACGCGCTTTTGATGCCGGAGAAGTTCTAATGACGTTGAATGGGTGGATTCAGATACTCCTATTTCTGGTGCTGATATTCGCGATCACGAAACCGCTGGGCGTATTCATGGCTCGGGTTTTCAACCGCGAGCGCACGTTCCTTGATCCTCTGGCTCGGCCCATCGAGCGTTTGCTGTACCGCGTGACCGGAGTCGACGACAACCACGAGATGAGCTGGAAGGAGTATGCCGTTTCCATGCTCTTGTTCAGCGGCATGTCCATGCTTCTGCTGTACGTGATCGAGCGGGTTCAGCAGTGGCTACCGTGGAATCCGCAAAAGTTTGGAGCCGTCGCTCAGGATTTGGCCTTCAATACGGCAGCGTCGTTCACCACCAACACTAACTGGCAGAACTATGCGGGCGAGACGACGATGAGCTATCTCACCCAGATGGCTGGGCTCGCGTATCACAATTTCGTCTCGGCCGCCGTCGGTATCGCGCTTGCCATCGCTTTCGTCCGAGGCATTGCACGGCGGGAAAAAGAAACCATTGGCAACTTCTGGGTGGACATGACGCGCGCTACGTTGTGGCTGCTGCTGCCGATGTGCATCGTCTACGCTCTGGCTCTGGTTTCCCAAGGAGCCGTGCAGAACCTGAAACCGTATGACACGGTAAAGCTGGTTGAGCCGCAGCAAGTGCAGAAGACCGGACCAGACGGAAAGCCGATGGTCGGCCAGGACGGCAAACCGGTGATGGATACGGTAACTGATCAGACCGTGGCGCAAGGGCCGGTCGCATCACAGGAAGCCCCCAAGATGCTGGGCACGAATGGCGGTGGTTTCTTTGCCGCGAATAGCGCCCATCCGTTCGAGAATCCCACGCCGCTCAGCAATTATCTGCAGATGCTTTCTATTTTCATGATCCCCGCGGGCCTGACCTACACGCTCGGGCGCATGACCGGATCGCAACGTCATGGATGGGCGGTGTGGGCCGCCATGGCTTTTTTATTCCTGTCCGGAGTGACGACGGCGTATTGGGCGGAGGCGCGTGGCAATCCGCTGCTGAAGGGAGTGGATCAGCACGTGAGCACGTTGCAGCCTGGCGGCAATATGGAGGGCAAGGAAGTTCGGTTTGGCATTGCCGATTCCGCTCTGTTTGCAACCGTCACAACCGACGCCAGTTGCGGAGCCATTAACAGTTGGCACGATTCTTTCACTCCGCTCGGTGGAATGGTTCCTCTAGCCAACATCATGCTCAGCGAGACCGTTTTCGGAGGCGTTGGCGCGGGACTTTACGGCATTCTGATCTACGTTGTTCTGGCGGTGTTTATCGCCGGGCTCATGGTTGGCCGCACTCCGGAGTATCTGGGCAAGAAGATCGAAGCCTATGACGTGAAGATGGCGATGCTGGTCACGCTAGTGTTCCCTCTCGTAATTCTGGTGCTCACTGCTATCTCGTCCGTCCAAGGATTTGGGACGTCCAGCATCAGCAACCCGGGTCCCCACGGTTTGACGCAGATTTTATACGCCTTTACATCCATGGCGGGAAATAACGGCTCCGCCTTCGGAGGACTGAACGGGAATACGCTTTGGTACAACTCGGCAGGCGCGATGACCATGCTGGTGGGCAGATTTTTCATGATCATTCCCATGCTCGCCATTGCCGGCAATTTGGCCAAAAAGAAATATGTCCCGCCGTCGCTGGGGACGTTCCCCGTGACCACGCCTCTATTCAGTGTATTGCTGGTGGGCGTGATTCTCATCGTGGGGGCCTTGACGTTTTTCCCGGCACTGAGCCTGGGACCGATTCTCGAGCACCTGTTGATGTCAGTTGGCAAGACTTTCTGAGGAGATATGGCGGATAAGAAGAAATCGAAATCCATCTGGGACATGAAGATCGTGCGCCGCGCGCTTTGGGATTCCTTGGTGAAGCTGGACCCGCGGAACATGATGAAGAATCCCGTGATGTTCGTGGTCGAAGTTGGCAGCCTGGCCACGAGCATTCTGCTGATTCGCGATGTTCTCCGGCATCAGGGAGCGTTCAGCTTCAACCTCCAGATCACGCTCTGGCTTTGGTTCACGGTCTTGTTCGCCAATTTTGCCGAAGCCATGGCAGAAGGCCGGGGCAAAGCGCAAGCCGACTCTCTGCGTAAAGCCCGAGCGGAGACGATTGCCAATCGTTTGTTGCCCGATGGCAAGATCGAACAGATCGCCAGTTCCAAATTGCGTGCGGGCGACTTGGTGAGAGTTGTCGCAAGTGAGTTCATCCCTAGTGATGGCGAGATTCTCGAGGGCGTGGCTTCCGTGGATGAATCCGCCATCACCGGCGAGTCTGCGCCCGTAATCCGCGAAGCCGGCGGCGACCGTTCGGCCGTGACCGGCGGTACGCGCGTGTTGTCGGACTGGTTGAAAATTAAGATTACGTCCAACCCGGGCGAAACCTTTCTGGATCGCATGATCGCTCTGGTAGAAGGAGCCGAGCGCCAGAAGACGCCGAACGAAATTGCGCTGAATATTTTGTTGGCAGGACTGACGATTATCTTTTTGTTGGCCGTTGTGACCTTGCAGCCGTTCGCCATTTACTCCGGTTCGCCGCAGACGGTTTTTGTGCTGGTGTCGTTGCTGGTCTGCTTGATTCCGACAACGATCGGAGGACTTCTCTCCGCCATCGGAATTGCCGGCATGGACCGCTTGGTGCAACATAATGTGTTGGCCATGTCCGGGCGAGCGGTAGAGGCCGCAGGCGATGTCAACACTCTTCTGCTCGACAAAACCGGAACCATTACTCTGGGAAACCGGCAAGCCTCGGAATTTGTTCCTGCGCCTGGGATCACCGAAGCGCAGATGGCCGACGCCGCCCAACTTTCTTCGTTGGCGGATGAAACTCCGGAAGGCCGCTCGATCGTCGTACTGGCCAAGGAACGCTACGCTCTTCGGGGCAGGGAATTGGCTTCGCAGGAAGCCACATTCATTCCATTTAGCGCGCAAACACGAATGTCGGGCGTGGACATGGATGGCCGTGAGATTCGCAAGGGTGCGGTGGACGCCATCACAAAATATCTCACCCAGCACGGCACCGTTCTTCCCAAAGAAATTCAAGCTGCCGTGGAAACCATTGCGCGCTCAGGGGGAACGCCGCTGGTGGTTGCCGAGAATCGTCGCGCCCTCGGCGTGATTCACCTCAAGGACATCGTCAAAGGCGGAATGCGCGAACGCTTCGATCAGCTTCGCGCCATGGGCATCAAGACCGTCATGATTACCGGAGACAATCCGCTGACCGCAGCCGCCATCGCGCGAGAAGCCGGCGTGGACGACTTTCTCGCCGAGGCCACTCCGAAAGACAAAATGGACCTGATTCGGGGCGAACAGAAGCAAGGCAAGCTGGTGGCGATGACCGGCGATGGCACCAACGACGCCCCCGCGCTCGCGCAGGCGGACGTCGGCGTAGCCATGAATACCGGCACGCAGGCGGCGAAGGAAGCCGGAAATATGGTCGATCTCGATTCCAATCCGACCAAGCTCATCGAGATCGTGGAAATCGGCAAGCAGTTGCTGATGACCCGCGGCGCCCTAACCACGTTTTCCATCGCCAACGACGTAGCCAAGTACTTCGCGATTATTCCGGCGATGTTTGCCGCGACTTTTCCCGTGCTGAATACGCTGAACATCATGCAGCTCAAAACCCCGCAGTCGGCAATTTTGTCGGCGGTCATTTTCAATGCTCTGATCATTGTTGCTTTAATTCCCCTGGCCCTGCGCGGCGTGAAGTATCGGCCCATGGGAGCCGCGGTTCTCCTGCGTCGGAACCTCTGGATCTACGGCGTTGGCGGTATCATTGTGCCGTTCGTTGGAATCAAGCTGATCGATATGTTCATTACCCGCGTAGGGATGGCCTGAGAGGATCGTCATGAAAAAGAATTTGATAACTTCGGTGCTGATGACGATCGTGACCACGGTGCTGCTGGGGATCGTTTATCCGTTGGTGGTCACGGGACTGGCGCAACTGTTTTTCAAAGACAAAGCCAACGGGCAGTTGATTGTTCAAAATGGCAAAGTCGTAGGTTCGCACATCATCGGTCAGGCATTCGTCGGCCCCGGCTATTTTCATTCGCGGCCTTCCGCGGCGGGAAACGGATACGACGCTGCGAATTCCAACGGTTCTCAACTCGGTCCCACCAACCAGCATCTGATTGACCGGGTGAAGGCGGATGTCGCCACTAACCAGGCGGATAATCCGGGTCAGCCCGTGCCTGTCGATTTGATAACGGCGTCAGCTTCCGGCCTCGACCCCGACATCTCTCCCGCCGCGGCTGAGTTTCAAGTTTCACGGGTCGCAACACAACGTGGAGCTTCCGAAGATCAAGTAAAGCGCCTCGTTCAGGAGCACACTCTGCCGCGCCAACTAGGTCTGCTCGGAGAACCGCGTGTCAACGTGCTTGAGTTGAATCTCGATCTGGACGCCAAGTTCGCCAAGAAATGATGCTCGATGGAAGCCGGCCTCCATTAGAAATGCGCTGCGAATGCTAAACTTTCAATCGTGGCCCGCATCGCCCATCTGGAATGCACAAAATGTGGCGCATCGATTGACGCCGCTCGTCCGCAGACGGTTTGTCCGAAAGATGGCGGTGTTCTCTACGTCCGCTATAAGCTCGCGCCGCTGAAATCTAAATTCACGCCTGCTTCGCTGGTTGGGCGCACGCCCACCATGTGGCGCTACGCCGAGGTTCTGCCAGAAGCCGAGCCGGTCTCGCTGGGCGAGGGTTTTACGCCGATGCTACACTCCCGTGAGTTCCCCAACGTCTATATAAAGGATGAAGGTTTAAACCCCACCGGCTCGTTCAAGGCTCGCGGCATGTCGGCTGCCGTCACGATGGCGAAATCGTACGGCCTGAAAAAATTGGCTGCTCCCTCCGCGGGAAACGCAGGCAGTGCACTGGCAGCTTATGCCGCCGCGGCTGGCCTTCAGGCATATATCTTCATGCCCAAAGACGTGCCGCGCGCCAATCGAGTCGAGTGCGAGACCTACGGCGCAAACGTCACTTTGGTCGACGGCTTGATCAGCGATTGTGCGCGCATGGTTGCCGAGAGAAAAGAAAAAGAAGGCTGGTTCGATGTTTCCACGCTTAAAGAGCCTTTTCGCTTGGAAGGCAAGAAGACTATGGGCTACGAAGTCGCTGAACAATTGGGATGGCGGATGCCGCAGGGCATTATTTATCCCACTGGCGGCGGAGTCGGCCTGATCGGGATGTGGAAAGCGTTTCAAGAGATGCAGGACCTGGGCTGGATCGGCGCGGAGCGTCCCCAGATGATCGCAGTCCAGGCGGCTGGCTGCGCTCCTATCGCGAAAGCGTGGGACGATGCAAAGCCCACTGCGGAATTCTGGCCGAACGCCGCCACCTTGGCCGCGGGTCTTCGTGTGCCCAAGGCATATGGGGACTATTTAATTCTCGATATTCTCAAGAAGAGCGGCGGCGTTGCACTGGCCGTCACCGACGACCAAATCATGGACGCAGTGCGGGAATGGGGCCGAGTAGAAGGAGTCTTTGCCGCGCCGGAAGGAGCGGCCGCGCTGGCTGCGTATCGCAAGTTGCGCGCCAGTACTTTCTTCGGTCCGGACGACACGGTGGTCTTGTTTAATACGGGCTCGGGCTTGAAGTATCTGGATGTGATCGAGGATCAGAAAAAGTCCGAGCATCGACTGGCTCCCGCCTCGCGGCAAATCGGCGGAATCATTGGACCTTATTAGTAGCGCCGCCGTCCCGGCTGTCGTGGAAGTGTCCCGTCTCCACCACCGAGGGCAGGATGCCCTCAGGACAGCTGGCAGGATGCCAGCGCTACAAAGAGGCAGATTGTGACCGAGCATCTCTACTATCACGATTCTTTTCTGTACGAATTCGACGCGGAAGTCTTGGATCTTGCGTCGCCCGCTGAATCTCGTCCTGCCGTCATCCTGGACCGAACTGCCTTCTATCCCACCAGTGGCGGGCAGATTTTCGACACGGGCTGGATTCTTCCCAGCCAGACGAGCAGCAAATTGCGCGTGACCGAGGTGACGGAAAGAGAGGATGGGCAGATCCTCCACGTGCTGGAGAATGCGGAATCGATTCACAAGGGAATCCGCGTACATGGTCTGATTGACGTTGACCGTCGCCGCGATCACATGCAGCAGCATTCTGGCCAGCATGTGCTTTCGGCAGCCTTCGTACGCTTGTTCAATTTGCCCACGGTTTCGTTTCACATGGGTGCGGAGTCCTGTTCCATCGACTTGGAAACGAACCATCTAACTGGTGGCCAAGTCGAAGCCGCCGAGGTGTTGGCGAATGATGTCGTCATGCAGAACCGCGCTGTCAGTACCCGTTTTGTGACGCAGGAAGAGGCGCAGAGTTTAGGACTGCGCAAGATTCCGCCGCTTGAAAGCGATAAGCTCAGGCTCATCGATGTGCACGATTTTGATTTGATCGCGTGCGGCGGTACGCACGTCTCGGCGACCGGACAGATCGGCTGCATCCTGCTAAGGAAAACAGAAAAGACTCGGCAGGGATGGCGAGTCGAGTTCGTTTGTGGCAAACGCGCCGTCGCCACCGCGCGACACGACTACGGCGTTCTAGCAGAGTCTGGCGGTCTGCTTTCCAGCCACATTTGGGATGTTCCGCAACAGCTACGGAAGTTGCAGCAGGAATCGCGAGTCGTGCGGAAATCGGGTGAGCACCTGCTGGAGGAGTTGGCCGCCTTATATGCCAGCCGCTTGCTTGCCGAAACTCCGGAGAGCGGCGGTCGAAAAATCATAATTCGCACTTTGCCTGACCGCGACCTGACGTTCATTAAATTGCTGGCCCAAAGGTTGACTCGTCAGAGTGCGGGAGTCGTCGCACTTCTTGGAACCACTTCTGAGCCGGCCGCATTAGTATTTGCTCAATCCCCCGGGCAACAGTTCGACATGGGAGGGCTCATGAAGGAAATGCTCGCTCGCCTCGGCGGACGCGGCGGGGGAAGCAAGGACATGGCGCAGGGCGGACCTACACGAATCGAAGGACTGGAGCCAGCCCTTGCCGAGCTCGCGGCCCAGCTGCGCGAGCATAGCGGCTAGAAACGTAGCAAGCTACGTTTCTACGGTTCAATTCTCTCTGTAGAAACGTTGCTTGCAACGTCTCCGCTTGGCCTGACGGCCAAGGGTGGCCTGTCCCCACGCGAAGCGCCGTGCTACATTCTCCTCAGCGGATCTCTTCAACGGCGAACCATGGAACAGCGCCTCATCCTTATCAATCTGTTAATCAAGCTCGGCGTAGCGGCCGCCGTGGCGAGCGTTCTCGTCCGTTCGGTTGAATTTAAATCTCTTCTGTTCCGCGAAAGTCGCGCTCTGAAGCATCGGATTTACCTCATTCTATGGATCGGCGTTCCGATGGCCTTGGGCGTATGGGTCCGCTTTATTCAAACAAGTTTCTTAGCCGGAGATTTATCTTTTGAAACCACGGTCCTTCTAGGTGTTATTGGTGGCCGGTTCACGGGGATGGTGGGCGGAGCGGTTCTAGCTCTTCCGGCCCTTTTGCATGGGGAGTGGGCCACTCTACCGTTCAACCTTCTGGTAGGTTTCGTCGCCGGACAACTGCGCACCCTCACTCCCGACCGTGAAGACATCTGGTCATTCTCTCCTTTCATCGATCTGAGCATTTATCGCATGATCCGTCGCAATCTGCCCACTCCCCGCCTGTTCGACTGGCAGACCATGTTCTTCGTTACCATCATCGCGCTGCGTTTCGTGCAGACAGAGATCTCTCACTTCCTGCCAAATGCCACTTTCAGCCTGGAGAGTCCAAACCTGTGGGTGGAAGCGTTGATCTACGCCACCTCGGCTACGGTGATCGGGATAGAACTGAAGATCTGGAACAGCGTTCGCATCCAGATCAAGCTCGAAGAACAGGAGCGCTTGCTGCTGCAATCCCGAATGGAAGCGCTGCAAAACCAAATCAACCCGCACTTCCTGTTCAATACCCTGAACTCAGTCTCCTCGCTGGTGCGCTTCGATCCTGATACGGCGCGCGAACTGATCATCAAGCTGGCCACGATTCTACGACGACTACTGAGCAGCGGCGACGCCTTTGTACCTCTGCGCGAAGAACTGGAGTTCATCGATAATTACCTCGACATCGAAGTAGTCCGTTTCGGACGCGACAAACTACGGGTCATGAAGGAGCTGGAGCCCGCGTCACTCGATGTGATGGTGCCCAGTATGCTGCTGCAGCCCCTGGTCGAGAACTCGATCAAACATGGTCTCTCCTCTAAGATTGAAGGTGGCAGCATCTTCCTGCGCAGCCGGTTGACGGACTCCCAGCTGATTATCGAGGTGGAAGACGATGGCGTGGGCATGGCTGCCGCGAACTTGTTGGAAAAGCCCAGCGGCCTGGGCGGAACCGGAATTGGGATGGCCAACGTCGTCGAGCGGCTGAAAGTGTTGTACGGAGACACGGCTCGCATGACCATCGATAGCCATGAAGGGAAGGGAACGCTGATTCGCTTGCGCCTGCCCGTCCTGCAGAGTGAGGGCTCGATTCCAGCGGCGCTCTACGAAGAACGTTCGAGCACGCGGCGGTAAAACTCCTCATATTGAGGGATGATCCTCGAGGAACAGAATCTGGACTTTGCCACTGCGCGGCACGCCTTCCCCATTTCCTGCAGGCGGTTTTCATCACTTAGTAATTCGATCGCGTAGCGCGCCATCGTATCGACATCCCCGACATCCGCTAAAAAACCGCTCTTTCCGTGCTCAATCACCTCAGGCACCCCGCCCACCCGAGTTGCAATGGGCACGACCTCACAAGCCATCGCTTCCAGAGCGGCCAACCCGAACGATTCCAATTCACTGGGCATGAGGATCAGGTCGGCCAGGGCCAGTTTTTCGTGAACGTCGTCCTGCTTGCCCAGAAACAAAACGTCGTTATGAATTCCCTTCTGCACTGCCAGCCATTCCGCGCGCGAACGATCTGGCCCATCGCCGATCAGCAACAGCCGGGAAGGAATCTTCTTGCGGACGCGATCGAAAATTTCAATGGTATCGGTGATACGCTTTACTGGCCGAAAGTTGGATAGATGTACCATGAGGCGTTCACCGTTCGGGGCATACTCGAGCCGGCGCTGCGGAGCCTCGGCATCACGAATGTAGACGTCGCAATTCACGAAGTTGTAGATGACTTCAATATGGTTCTTGACGTCGAATTCCCGCAGCGTACGCTCGCGCAAATATTGCGAGATGGCAGTTACGCCATCGCTCTGCTCGATCGAGAAACGCGTGATCGGCAAGTAAGAGCGATCCAGCCCGACCAGCGTGATGTCGGTGCCGTGGAGCGTGGTCACAAAAGGCAGCTTCTGTCCTCTGGGCTTGGCAGCCAGCATTTGTCGGGCTAATAGAGCGCTCACCGAATGCGGGATCGCATAATGCACGTGCAGAAGGTCCAGAGCATAAAGTTCCGAGACTTCTGCCATTCTCGTCGCCAACGCCAAATCGTAAGGAGGATATTCGAATAGCGGATATCGCGACACGTCGACTTCGTGGTAGTGAATATTGGGATGCAGTTCGGTCAGCCGGATCGGCTGAGCATACGAGATGAAATGAATTTCGTGCCCGCGCACGGCCAGTTCAACACCCAGCTCAGTGGCTACAACTCCGCTGCCACCGTAGGTCGGATAGCAGGTGATTCCGATCTTCATTCGCCGGTCCTTTCAGCCCAGCCTGTTCGGCTCTCTGATTCGATGGTGACCGGTGCGATGGGATTCAGATTTTGGAAACTGAGGAAGGATGAAGAGAATCGGGACTAGGAATCTGCGTTGCTGGCGCTCTTTGCGGCTTCGCGGCCCTTGAGGCCCTCATCCAGCTTATCGAGATGCTTCTGCAACCGGTCCTGGACGTGATTGTCTAGTTGGGTAAACTCAATGCCCATCCCCACTCCTCCATCGCTGGCCCTGACCACGCCGCTGGTTTGAATCTTTTCAGAGTCCATCCAGAAAGTGATTTTGACTTTTGTGCCGAGGGGTAAAGGAAGAAGGGTTTCTACATAACAACCGCGACCGCCAATGTCAGTAGCGTTAGTTTGCATGTGAGTGCGCCGGGCATCCTCGAACCCAATCTCCAGAGGAAACAAAACCTTGTGCCGGAGGTAGCGGCGTTTGTTTTTTGAGGGAGCGACCTCAGTTTTGTCTGGCGTGGCCAGTTCCCGCCAGGGGGTCTGTTGGTTTGGCAGAATCTGTACTCCAGCCTCAATCTGCCTTGCAATGCCGCCATCAAGAACCCACACTACTTTGAATCGAGCTTTCTTGTCGCCGTGTTGCACGCCGATAACATCCCCAGCTTTCAGCGGATGACTGATCCCGGAAAGCCGGCCGCCTTCACTGCTGAGATTGTTGGCATTGGCGTTCTGAAAGAACGGACGGCCATCTGCATCCATTCCCCACACTCGCACCAGGATTAGGGTTGCGACCCGAGTTTCCGGTCTTTTGTCCATGTTTTTGCGTGCCTTCCGCGCTATTCTCAGCGGCTGGCATATGATACCTTGGCGCTTGCGCGGTTGTTACTGCAATTTGGTGGTTTGCGGCTATCCAAAGGCCGTGTACGTCCGCGGTCGAGATACTCGGGAACTCAGGCGAGGTCGTGATACGAGATGAGCTGAACTCCGCTCCGAACCAGTAGTTCAAGGGCCTTAGGCGAAGTTAGCAGCCGTAGCTCCACCGCGCGAGACTCGCGCAGTCGGGTCCGAATGCTGCCCAGTTCGGCGTCGTTATATCCGGGGTGGCAGACGAGTTCCCAAGTGCCCTCCGGAAGGCTGTCTACGATGCTTCGAAACAGGTAGCTATCCATGGCGCCGGTGGCCACAACGCCTACAGTTCCGTCGGTCGTGAGCATGCCTGCGTTGGTGACGGAGTTTCGGAACCTTCCGCCTAGGCGGTTCAGAACCGTGACCTGACTGTAGCGCTTCCATAGGCTCGGGTTGTTTTGCCAGGATGGAGAAGCGAACCGGTCCGAAGGGATTACGCACCGCGGGCACGCCGCAGGTGCGAGCTGCCCGTAACAACGCCCGCAATACCTGCGGCAAGATGTGAGTGTGCTTATGCGTATCCAGATGCGAGACGGAAACGCCAGCCGATTGCAGTTTCCGAATTTGTGCCGTAACTTCAGCTTCAATCTCGTCGGCGTCGACCCTGCCACTGACTGCACGTAACGCGAAGGCGCCGAGCCCGTCGTAGAAGCGTCCGTCGTCAGCCTTCTGGTCAAAGAGAGTGGAAGCTTGTTGTCCGCCAAGTACAGGCGAGCCGTCGACGAGTACCACGTGGCAGCCGACGCTCAGCCTTGACGCGGACTTTGCGTGCGCGATTGCATCCTCAAATGCCTGACCATTGGCCATGAGGGTGGAGGACGTTACGATTCCGTCGCAGTGGGATTCAACAATGGCGCGATTCACACCCCGAGTGAGCCCAAAATCATCCGCATTAACAATCAAGCGCCGCACGCGACAGGATAGCAGCAGAGAACATTCAGCTGTCAGTGCTCAGCATCCGGCCACCGAGTCTTTGCGACCAGATCTCAGGAAGTGAGTGCTGAATGCTGAGTGCTGACGGCT
>CAWDNO010000024.1:0-15334 GCA_963803665.1 uncultured Acidobacteriota bacterium | reverse complement strand
GTCGGCTATTGCTGATCCGCGGCTTTACAGTGCTTCGAGATGGTACGAATGTCTGTATGCACATCCGCTACTTCGAGCGGGACGCCGTCGACGCCGTGTTCGGTGTCGCTGGGATTGCTGCCTGCCTTCGCCGGATTTATACCCGTCTTGATTATTCCCGGGCGTACTCGTCCCTTCACTTCGACTTCATGGTGAAGCTGGCCGTCGAGCTTGTAGCCGACTCCTTTCAGGGCATAGACCAGACCGGTTTTGTCCTCGACCACAATGTAGTTCCCGCGCTGGCCGTCGAGGCAGCCGCGAACCGTACTTATGTTGGATGAACTCCCCGTCGATGCAGGCGGAGTTGATGGTTGTTGTGCGACTGCTGCGACCGCAATGAACACAAATGCGATGCTGACTATCAGACTCTTTGCGCGATTCATAAAACTCCTCCTCACATACTGGTTAACGCTTCCGCATCACCTGCCAGGCTGGTAGTAAAGCGCGAGTATGAATATAGTCCCCACTAGCGTGGCGATACCGAAAATAAGAACCAGCCATTGTCGCGTACTGAGCGGCAACTCTTTGCGGCGGCGCCTCCGAAGGGTGGATCCATCGTGCTTCCTCCAATGCCCGCCCAATGCCTGTCGAATAAACGAAACCATCACTACTAGATCCCAGTGGTCTCGTAAGTCAACACTGCCAAGCTCAGGCGATAGTCATAACCAGCCTGGGCGTAAGTGATTTCAGCTTGCGTCTGCTGCAGTTGTGCCTGACTTAGTTCAACGATTGATCCCAGACCCAGGTTGTAGCGCGACTGCGCCAGATCCAGCGATAGCTTGGCCTGCTGCAACAATTGCTGCGTGACTGCCAGGCGCTGGTAAGCGGTGTTCGCATTGAGCCAACTGGTGCGAACGTCGCGTGAAATAAGATTGCGCATGTCCAGAAGCCGTTCTTGCGTAACCTGGGCGCGCAGATTCGCCTCCTTCGCTCTCGCCGTAAAAAGAAAGCCGTTAAATATTGGAATCTCAACATTTGCGCCGACCGCGCCATAAGTATTGTTGAGAGCGCTTGGACTCGGAGCTACGGCAGGATTTCCCACCGGCGTATCTCCGATCGCAGCCAGCGCGCGGATGTTGGGAAACAGCAGGTCTCGTTCCGCGATTTGAAATTTCTTGGCCGCCTGATATTGAAATTGAAGCGAAAGTATTTCCGGGCGCGCGGAAAAAGCCTGGGCAATCAGATCGTCCACATTGTCCGGCGGCGGAGTCATCGGGTTGGTGTCTTCTACAAGTTGAAACGTCTGCAGGTTCGGGAAACCGAGCACCATGGAGAGCGTAGCGAAAGCGGCATTCTCATTGTTTTGGGCGTCCAACAACAGAAGTTGCGCCTGCGCCAGGTTTACGCTGGCGAAACTGAAATCCAGTTCAGATTTCAGTTTGTTCTTGAAAAGCGCTTCCACCTGATGAGCTACGGTCTGGCGCTCATTCACCGTCTGTTGGGCGACCGTCAGCACGGCGTGAGCTTGCAGCGCGTTGTAGAAAGCTTTGCTCACAGCCAGGAGTATTTGCTCTTTAGTGGCAACGGCATTCTGGTTTTCGGCTTTGGCCGTATAATTTGCGCTGGAGATGAGATTGGCGGTGCGCCCGAAGTCAGTGATCAGTTGCGACACCATGAGACCCGCGGCGGCGCGTTCGTAGATCAGCGGATTGTTCAGCGCGCCCGCAGTGATGCGGCTGCCAGACTGCGCGTCTACTCCGGTAATCTCGCCGGTCGCCGTGGGCCACAGATTCGATTTCACTTCACGAGTAACTTGTTGGGAAGCCAGAGCGAGCAACCGCGCGACGGAAACCTGGGGATTATTTTTTATCGCATATGCTTCTGCCTGCTGCAGGCTCAAAGATAGCGTGCCCGGTGTCGCCGCGGAGGTCTGTGTATTGGCCGGCACGTCGGAGCCGGCGGTTGTGCGGAGCCGGCTTGTGGTGGGCCGGTTTGTGTGGAAACCGCTTGGGCCAAGCTTACTTGAGACAAGACAGTTTGTGCCGAAACGCTTGGCGTCAAACCAGTTTGTGGCACCGGGGCCGGCGGCAGACCCTGCGCCGTATGTTGATTGCGCGCTTGGGCGAAGCAACCCAAACGCAAGACCCACAACACTAGGACCGAGATAATGAATCTATGCCTTCGCATCACCAATTGCCTTCAGCTGCCGGCCTCTAAACTAGCGATTTGTACCGCAATCCGATTTACGGCGGACAATACCCATCCTCATATCCGGGTCGTTCGGCAGATCAAAGTACATGACATGCTTTGTCAAGCGAACTTGGATCGGCTGATCAGGCGTAAAGGCAGACGGCAAATAATTAAACGGCGTTTCGTACCGGCCAACGTACGTTTTGCAATCGACGCGTACCGAGACCTCGTACGCATAGTAGCGCGAGGTGAGCGGCGCGTCCGACGGGTTGCTCCCCCCGATTGTTGTGTCAGGAGAATAGATTTTCTGTTTCTTAACCTGCACGACAGTACCTTGCACATAAGAATCAGAACGGCTCTGCTTTGCGGCGTAGAGCGCAGGTACCAGAATCATCAGAGCCACAATACAAACACAAACATTCTTATTCATGACACTTCGAGATGGCCTTATCAGTAATCTGAAAATGGATTTGTCTCATCGCGCTGGCTCCTCGGGCACCGACCCTGCGGGCTCGGTCTTGCGTCGGCCATACACGAGCAAGTAAGCCGCGGGCACGATGAAGATAGTCAACAGAACCGACGAAGTAAGCCCGCCGATAATGGCGCGGGCCATCGGGGTGTACTGCTCCGCACCAGTTCCTAGTTTGAGTGCCATCGGAATCATGCCGATAATGGTCGCCAGCGATGTCATCAAAATTGGGCGCAAACGCACACGGCATGCGGTAATCACTGCGTCCTCCGCTGATAAACCTTGTTTTTCCAAATTGTGAGCAAAGTCGACAATCAGGATGCTGTTGGAATCCGCGATGCCCACCAGCATCAGCACTCCCATCAGCGACATAACATTCAACGTGCTGTGCGTGAGCGGAAGAATTATCAGTACACCGACGAATCCCATCGGGATTGCCAGCATGATCAGGAACGGATCGATGAAAGATTTGAATTGCGCCGTCAGAATCAGAAATAGCAGCAGAAAAGAAATCAGAAAGCCCAGGGCAAAGCTTTTGAACGACGCTTCCATGCCTTGCACCATCCCGCGCAGATTGACGCGGACGTTGCCTGGGATACGGGTTTTCGCGAGAATGTCGCGGATGGAGCTGGTAACGCGGCCTAAATCTTCTCCGGTCGGAGTGACGTAGACGTCCACAGCGCGCTGAATCTGATAGTGGTCGACTTCGGTCGGCGACTGAACCTGTTTCACATTCACAACATTGTTGAGCACCGTAATCGGTCTGCCCTGGCCGCCGCAAGCCCATTTTGGCGTGCTGCCTCCGGCCTTGGCTGCATCGGTAGGGCCGCAGCTTACTCCGCTAAGGTCGTTGGGATCGCGCAAGGGAATCTGTCCCAGGTCAGCCATGTCGTGAATGGCTGGTTGTCCGTGTTCGAAGAACTGTACGGTCAGGTAATAATCGTTGCCGCTCTTGCGATCGACCCAGTAGTTGGGAGCGATCATGTAGTTGGAATTAAGCGCGGTTATCACGTTGTCCACTACGTCTCTTTGTGTAAGGTGCAGTTCGCCCGCATGTACGCGGTCCACATCGAGGCGCAGCGTGGGGTAATTCATGTCCTGCGGTATATAAACCTGGCCGACTCCCGGCAGTTGCCGAATTTGCGTGGCCAGGTTTTGCCCGATGTTGTATATCTGCGTCAGATCCGGGCTGCTCACTTGCACGTCGATAGGAGCGGGCATACCGGCATTCAAAATCGCATCCACCATCGACCCGCTGGAAAAGAACGTCCGAATATCAGGAAACTGTTTTGCGATGCGGCTCTGAACCCGGTCCATATACTCGAAACTGCTCAGCCGGTGAGGTTCGTTCAATTGCACCTGGATGGTCGCGGTATAGGGGCCAGCGTTGGTCGTGTACAGAGAGGAGAAATCAGGAACCACGCCAATATTGGACACGATCAACTTAAGATCCTTTGGTTCTACTGCGTGTCGGATCAAGTCTTCAACTTTGGCGATGTACTGGTCGGTGACTTCAATACGCGTCCCGGTGGGAACTTTGAGATTAATACTGAACTGGCCGGCATCAGTTTTTGGAAAGAGCGCCAAGCCGAGCAAGGGATAAATTGCCAAGCTGACAAGGAACACGCCGCTTAAAACCAGCACGGTCAAACCCGGACGTACCAGTGCCCGCCTGACGCTGCGCTCGTAAAAATCCAAAATCTTATTGAACATCCGGTTGAAGCGGGCGTTGAATCTGTCCATCCACGACTGGCTCACCGCCTTCTCCGGCTCAATCTCATATCCTTTATGTTCATGCTCGGCCGCGTGCGGCACAGCTTTCAAGAATCGCGAGCAGAAGAGAGGAATTACCGTCATGGCCACGACGAACGACGCGAGCAGCGAAAGGCAGAACGCCAAAGCCAAGGCGGAAAAGAGAAACTTCGAAACGCCGTACAGGAAAACCACAGGAAAGAAATCGACAACGTCCACCAGAGTAGCGGCGAGTACGGCGAGGTTCACCTCCGCTCCGCCAACTTCGGCGGCGACCATGGGAGCGGCCCCCATTTCCAGATGCCGATAAATATTCTCCAGCGAGATAACCGAGTTGTCGATCACGCGCGAAAACGCCAGCGCCATCCCGCCCAGAACCATTGTGTTGACCGTGCCTCCCATCAGGGCCAGCACCACAAACGCCGCCAGCGCAGATAAGGGAATGGAAAGCAACACGGCCGAAGTAGCGCGAAAGCTTCCCAGGAAAATCAAAATCATGAGACTGGTCAGGACCAGTCCCATAAAGCCTTCGTGCAGTACCGTGTCAATTGCTTCCTTTACGTACACCGACTGGTCGAACACGATGCTGGTGACCATCTGCTTGGGAATGTCGTACAGATGTTTGGTCAGTTCACGCAAACCATCGACCACGGCGATAGTATTGGTGTCGCCGCCCTGCTTCATGATCGGGATGTAGACAGATTTCTGCCCATCAATTCGTACGATGTTGGTTTGAATCTGATGAGAGTCTTCTGCTTTTCCGACGTCGTTTACCGTGACCCAGGAGTGTCCTTTCACCTTGATGGGAAGTTGGCCCAACTCGTCCATGTTGTCGACCAGACTGTTCGAGTAAACGAAGTAATCGAATGGACCCATCTTCACGTCGCCGGCGGGAAGAATGAGATTAGAGTTGTTGACCGCATCCACCACATCCATCGGGCTCAACTGACGCGACAGCAATTTGTACGGATCAACGTAGACCATGATCTGGCGATACGTTCCGCCAAATACGCCTGGGATCTCAGCTCCGGGTACGCTCGCAATCTGGTTGCGAATCTGAAACTGCGCATAATCGTGAAGCTGAGTTTCGTTAAGGCCCTCACCTTTCACCGTGACCAGCGCAACTGGCAAACTGGAGGCATCGAATTTCAAAACGACCGGAGGCAGCGTTCCTGGCGGCAACCGCTTCAAATCTGCGAGAGCCAGGTTCGACAATTCAGTTACATCGGCATCGGGGCTCGTGCTCGGTTGAAAGTACACGCGGATAATGCTCACGCCCAGCAGCGATCGCGACTCCATGTGATCGACGCCCGCAGCCAGGGTGAAGAAACGTTCGAGCGGATCGGTGATGTCAGTCTCAATGTCTTGTGGAGGCATGCCCGAATAGAAAGTAGCGACCACAACTTCCGGAAGATTGATGGGCGGAAATAAATCCACCGGCATGCGCGAGATGCTGGTTACGCCAATCACCAGCAGCACCAGGCAGATCACGATAATGAAGTACGGATTACGAATTGAAAATCCTGGCATAAACCTTTCCAAACTAGCTGTTACTGCGTGTTCTGCTCCTGGTACTGCATCACCGTCATGGGTTGCGGGCGCACTTTCTGGCCAGCTTTCAATCCGCTGCGGTCGCTAACCACGACTTGTTCCCCTGGGTTTAATCCGGAAATGATTTCCGCGTCGCTCGCCGTTTCCAGCCCAACCTGTACCGGGCGGTCTTCCAGTACTCCATTCGCATTCACCACGAACACCGTTGTCTTATTGCCCACGTGATTGATAGCCTGCACCGGGACAGTCGGAACGTCCTCTTTCTGATCGAGCATCACATTGGCCTCGGCGTAAAGCCCCGGCATCAGTACCCGCTCGGGATTTGGCACATCCACTTCGGTGTGCATGGTGCGCGTGTCTTCCCGCACATCCACGGAGAAGCGCGCGACTTTCCCGGGAAACGTGTGGTTCAGCGAGGGGACGCGAACATCCACGTGATCGCCAACACGAATGTAGCGGACGTAAGATTCTGGAACCGGAATAACCAGCCGGAAAAGATCGTCTTCAGACAGTCTTACGATCGGCATCGCCTGCGTGCTCGAATTGGTCCCCGCCTGCACCAGCGTGCCCAGGTTCGCATAGCGCTCGGTCACTACTCCGGAGAATGGTGCGGTGATTTTCGCGTAGTCGTAGAGCGACTGATCGTGAATCAGTTTCGCTTTTGCCGCCCCCAATTGGCTCTCCGCCGCATCCAGCGCGGCTTTCCCGGCATCCACTTGCGACGCCGCAGCCAGGTCTTTGCTCTGCGCATCGTCCACTTCCTGCTGCGCCACAATGCCCGGCTGAGTCTGAAAGACTCCGTTCAATCGCGTGTACTGAAGATGAAGCGCGTTATATTGCGCGTTATAGCGTTTCAATTCGTTGTCGGCGCGGCCGACCTGGTTCATTGCGTTCTTGATCTCGGCTTCATCTTCCTGCAATTGCGCCTGCAACTCTGGAATCTCCAACTGTGCCATCACCTGGCCCGTTTTCACGTGAGTTCCATAGTCGACATTCAACTTCTGCACGTACCCCGCTTCCTTCGCATACACGTCGATCTCCTGAAAAGGTACGAGCTCTGACGACAAAGTAACTTGCCGGCCCACATTTTTTTTCACTACATGCGTGACTCCTACCGTCACTGCGTGCTCGGCATCCGCTTCAACTTTCCCATTGCGTCCGCTACTGCATGACGACAGCCCGAGCGCCAGCGCAAAGGAAAGTCCAAGCGCCGCGTAACCAGCGCCAGACATCAATAACCGCCTACGATTTGCCAAAGTAGGCGTGAACCTCCAAGCCCGTACCCCTCTCCAGTTGACATTCATACTCAATCAGAGTCTCCCTGGTTCAATCCTTTGAGAAGCTGCCGCACCTTGTCTACGGAGAATTCCGGCGAGCGACAAAATTCGATGACCTTTCTCTCAGCCTTCTGCAACCTGGCCGCAGCCGCTGGAATTTCTGCTGCAATCTCTTTGGGGACGGTCAATATCCCGTGGCGGTCTCCGTGCAACAGATCACCCGGATGCACCTCCAGGCCGGCCACCTTGACCTTCGATCCGAATTCGAAAATATGAGCGTAGGCGTGAGACACGGCAACATTGCCCGCAAACAGCTGCAATCCAATATCTTTTATGCGCGGCAGCTCCCTTACCGCGCCATCCGTCACATATCCCACGCAACCCAGTGCTCTCAGGATTGCAGCATGCATGTCCCCGAGAAAAGCTCCCAATCCCGGAGGCTTGTCCACGTCTTCCAAAACCACAATCCGTGGCGCCGGGACCTGCAGAATGCTGTTCCACCAGTCCGTGCGATCGTAATAAATCCGGCCGGCGATCGGAGGTTCACCGCTACGCATTTGCGCCGTCGTTGCGTAGCCAACCATGGGAGGGAAGTCTTCGAACATGCAGCGCACACGGGAGTCAGCAAAACCTGTGTTGCGCAGCCTGAGCTCGAAGGTTTCAATCGCATTTGAAACCGTGCAAGTGTCTAACCGCCGCAGCGCGTCCAGTTCCGCGGCGGATACAGGCTCAAGAGCCATGCGAATCCTTTCCCCAAATTATCGACTAATTTTTGTCGGTCCGAGATTAGTCGCTTCGCTTACATCGGCATCAACCGATTTGCTTATGCCGGCCAAGAGAGAAGATCTGTCATTAAGACGATCCCCGCTTAACCAACAAGCGAACAAAAAAGTTAAGAATTAAACGGAGAATGCGAACGATGGAGGGGGCCTGTTATACAAGGTGTCGCTGAAAACATGTTTCGGAAGTAATGGGACTGCGGGATCCAGACTGGTTTCAATGGAGGCAGGCGCGATGATGCTAAAAGTGGTAGATGGAGACACCCAGCGGGCTGCGTCTTTGTTGAGGTGTTGCCGTTTGGGATCGACCGGCTGGTGATCAACAGATTTTACGGTCTGAGACTGAGAACTGGATAAGACCCAGAAACGAGTCGCCACGCTGACTGTCAACGAACAGATGGCAATAACAATCAGCGCGCTTCGCCATCCGTGCGCATCAACCTTACGATTTCCAAGTATCAGCGATTGCATTGAGCCGTCGTGTATCGTCCACTTCGTCGGATTATATAACATAGTGGACGCGCGACCGATATTACCGCCGTGCGGCTTACGGAGAACCAATTCAGTTGGATACTGAACCTGAGGCTGTGGTTGCATGATTCATGCTGGCAAACTGCCAATCCGCACGGCTTTCTGAGTCCAATATCCCGCCCGGTTAAGTCATTTCAGTAACAGCGCAACCTGTTCTCTTTTGAACACTAGCAAAGCATGTTTCGTGTGTAGAGTGGTCTTTGAGGTTTTTCCGTGCTTGACGTCGAAACATTCCGTGCGCTATGCAAGAGAGTGGCTGAGGAGAAAGACCCTACCAAGCTCGAATTCCTGAAAGAACGAATGAGGGTTCTGCTTGCTCAGAGTCAGAGAGAGAGTGCTCCAGCCTACCACCCGGACATTCTCGTGAATTAGAGAACCTGCAGTCCTGGTCGGTTTTAACTTGGTCAGATCCTCCCGCGAAACTGGATAATCCTCCGGCGATCGCGTTTCGAGGGTCTTCCCGCAGGTAGCTCTTCGAATTGCTTCATCGCCTTACGCTCCGCTGCCGCCTTCTGGCGCAACTCCTTGCTGGTTTCGGTTTCGCGATAAAGTGTTTGCGCAACCGACGCGGGACCGCGTACTTCGCTTAGCAGCAGAACTTCCACCTCAAAGTCTCCGCCATCATTAGTCACCCGTAGCAAGTCGCCAATCCGCACATTGCGCGCCGGTTTGGCAGGCTGCTCGTTGGATAGGATCCGGCCCAAATCGCAGGCTCGAGCCGCCAAAGCTCGTGTTTTGAAAAACCTCGCGGCCCAAAGCCATTTGTCGATTCGTACCGAGGTCATGCTCTAACTTCCTTCCGCATCGCGATTTAGGTCAGTAGCACTAAAATCGCTCCGATGCGCATCCAATTATCTAAGGCGGTTATGGTTGAATCCGGACACTTTTGTAACTCTCAGTGCGGTTACCTTTCGGTCGAGTCTGGGACTTGCCTCTCATGCTCTAATATAAAGGGGAGTGAGCCATGCTTCGCAAAATAGGGTATGATCTCTTCGTGCGATTGCTAAATCGAGCCATAGGCGCGGGTCTTGCGTCGGTGCTGTTAGGGTTGGGCTTTGTCGCTTTGACGCTGACTGCGACCGCGGGCGCCCAGATCAATGGCATGCCTGCCTCGGTCACTTCGCCCGGATTTGGCGGCCGTCAGGTCAATGGCGTACCGCCCAGCGTTACCTCTCTCGGGCCACGCGGCTACACTCCGGCTCACCCCACGTGCTGCTTCCGTGGTGTTACCCCCCAAACCCCTCATACCAACCCAGACTTTCATCATCATCCACGCAACACGCCTCTGGCGTGGGGCGGGGTTTATGCAGCACCGTATTACGGATATTACGATTCTGGCGACGATGTAGCCAGCGATTCACCAGCCGACCAATACAATGGCGGCCCCACAATTTTTGACCGGCGCGGTTCGGGCGCGGCTCCGCCTGCTTCGGCGTCTTATCCTGCGCGTCCGAGCAGCTATAGCGCGCAAGGCCAACCCACGGACCCAGCGGGGCAAGATGACAGCGCATCAGCTTCCGATCAGCCTCAAACCGTGCTGGTTTTCAAGGATGGCCATCAAGTCGAAGTAGCGAATTATGCGATCGTAGGAAGCACGCTGTATGACTTGAGCTCCGGACATCGGCAGAAAATCTCTCTCTCCGATCTCGATCTCAGCGCCACATCGAAGCAGAACGACGATCGCGGAATTGATTTCGAAGTTCCGACGACCTCCCAGGCGAACTAGCGTATGTCCAAGCGATTGCTAATCGCGCTGATCTCCGCAGTGCTGACGATTCTCGTGCCGGCATGCATTGGCGCAGCGCGGCGGCGGACACTCTGGTTTCGGGCATGGCGTCAATGTTTCATTTGGTGGACGGCCGTTTTCTCATTCGTACGGCCGCGGCGCGATCTTCCTCGGCGATCCCTTCTACGCCGACTATCCAGTTGCGCCAGTGACAATCCCGCCGCAGTACGTCGTAACCCAGCCGACGACAACTATCGATGCTGCACCAGAACCAAAATCCGAACCGCTAATGATTGAGCTCCAGGGAAATCGGTACGTTCGATTCGGAGGGACGCAGCAATCGAGGGATCGAGGAATAAATTCCGCGCCCGACTACGCTGAAGCCCAGGCAAACTCTTCATCGGTTCCGCAACGCCCATCACAACATGAACTGCCGCCGACTGTGCTGATCTTTCGCGACGGCCATCGCGAACAGATTCCCGAATACGCCATCGTAGGGAGCACTCTGTACGCCACAGGAAATTATTGGCAGAGCGGCCAATGGACGAAAAACATTCAACTCTCCGCAACTCGACATCCCAGCCACCATCCAGGCCAATCACGCGAGCGGCGTAAACTTCATGCTGCCATCCGCCCCAAACGAAGTCGTCACCAGACCGTAAGCATTAACCCACTGAACAGGGATACCATAGCAGGCCGTGTCTAAAATCATTTCACGGCTGATCTTCAAGAATGTCCGTGCGGGGCCACTGTTCCGATCTCTGAGGGACTCGCTACTTTTTGTCTACTCGCACAATCAAGTCGAGGTCGGGGGCGACACCAGCTTTCAAATACTTGGCTAAGAAATTCCTCGACCAAGGATCGGGTATAGGTGCTCGTAATCAAGGCCCGTTCAAATGCACTGTCGTCCGGTTTCAGGTCACGCGTGAACCTGCTCGAAAGGAGATCCGCGTCGATAAAGCTCATGTGATCGGCCCCGGTCACCACCACGTAGTAGGTATTGGATTCGCTGCCGACGTACTCACGAGCTCGGCTTTCACCCGAAGCGTGCTCTTCGGTAGCAAGAAACAGAAACGGCTTGTGCACTGGAATGGGCCGAACGTCCCCGTTCATACCGGGATAGGTAGAGCCGTCAAGGTTGACACCGGCCAGAATACGAGGCTCCTGCTGAGTGGCCAGTGCTGCAGTCGTGCCACCCATCGAGTGGCCCACGATTCCAATCTTTGACAGATCCAGCTGGCCATGCCAGAAATGATCATGCGAATTCATTTCCTGGAGCTGGTCGAGAACGAATCGCACGTCTGCCACCAAGACCTCGTCGGCGAACTTACCGATGGCCACGCCTTGGGTTCGTCGATCGGCTTCAGCGGGCCAGTAGGGCGTGAATTTTAGTTCATGCCCGTCCGGGAACACCGAAATCAGTGAGTCAGGGGGATGATTGGTGGCAACCACGATGAAACCGTTACTCGCCAGCCCCTCAGCCAGAACTGTGTAGATGGCCGGCACGACACTGGAGCCATGTTCCACAAGGACAATTGGGAAAGGGCCGCCCTTAGCGATGGGTGCCTGGAGTCTGGCATGCGTGCGCACGAGGCGTTGAAAACCCTGTTGCAGTTTCCACTCTTCGGCCAGCGCATTCGCAGTCTTTTTGTCCATGTAGGGCGCCAGTGCGGACGTACCTTCCACTGCCGGATACCATATCGTGACTAGCAGATCCCGGTTCCGGTGCGGGTCTGTCAACACTACGGTTCCGGTGCCCACGGGGTGGCAGCCATTGGGTTGGGGAAGCTCAAATCCTGCTTGGCCTGGATTGGAGGCCTGGGAGGGCAAAGTGAGTACAACCAGCACGAAAAAGGAAAAAAGAAATCCAGCTTTGCTGATCATTGGCTTCTTGCTCCCGGTGGCGACGATGGAGACCCCTTTTCTAAGACGCACAGGTGCCAAGTTCGTGAGCGCTACCCCGACCCCTGACACCCCGCACCACAACCTGCGGCGATCCATGCCGATTACCATGACATTCCTTCAATCCCCCGAAGGCCAGTTTGTGCAAGAAAATAGAGCGGTCGGACCGCGGCCAAATCAATCTCCTCGCAGCAAATGCCAAGCCTCCTTGTAAGCAGCATGTTTAGAAGTCGCCAAATCAGGCGAAAGTACAATCATATCCGTACCCGCTTTCTCCAAAGGAATGATGTACCAGATATCTCTCGGAACCAGATAAGCCGCAATGAAGTCAATGTGCTCCCTGGTATATGCCGCTCGATGGCTTCTTCGGACGTGGCAGTAATAAGAATTGCACTGCTTGCTGCGCGTGGCTTTCACCTGCACCCGCAGAAATCTTCGCTTGTGCTCAACAATAAAATCATAGCTGGGGCTCTCTCCATACGGCTTCGCGGCTCGCAGTCCCTCCTCGGCCGCACGTACCATAAAACGCAACTCCGCCCACTCGCCAAGCTCCTTGCAGAGCTTGATAGGAACTTCTCTGTCCATTTTGAATTGTCCTGGAAATAGAAAACGCGGCCAGAAAGGCCGCGTCTGAGAATTGATATTAGATCTCTAAATCAATGCTAGCATTTTCCGAGGGGTAAACCCGCCACCTTTAGCAACTTTATATTTCCCGCGCATTCATCGACTTAAGCCCGATCGTGTAATTTCGCCATGTTGACAAGCAAATTCCCAATTCGGAAAAGCGCGTATCGTTACCCCGGCGCTTTCATCGTTACAACAACCAACGAACTGTCTCCCGACCGGAGCTTCTCATTCCCGAAGGGATGAGAAGCGGAGTGGAGGGACCTGCTGTTTTGCGCGGTTGCCCAGGTCGCGGTTTTCAAGACCTGGCAGGGCGGCAGTTTTAGGAAGGGCATGGCTTTCAGAGGTTGCGGAAAAACTCGATGTTGGATTTGATTTTGGGTGGCGCAGCGCTTCAGCGGTGCGGGAAGTGCATCATTTTGAATTCGGCTTTAGCCGCTGAGGGATTCCACATCACGAGCACCTCTCCGGTACGCGAAGTCAAACCTTCACGAGGAAGAATTCAACTTCGAAGATCCACAGCCGTTCACGCAGCGACAGCGCCCCTCCTCTGCTCCCAGCGGATTGCTTCTGCGATCTGCCGTGGCTTAACGCCATATTTGGAAGCGAGATCGTCTATGGATTCCCGGGCATCAAACCGGGAAGCGACGACCGCAGTCGAGATCCCGGTACCAGCGATCACCGGTTTGCCAAATCCTACCGCCGGATTGATCTGGATCAGCCTGGGCTCGTTCTGTGTTCTCTCCATGACAAATGGGTAGAGTTTGAAGAGACCTCTGGGATGAGGTTCAACGCGCTCCAAATAGTTCCGCCGGCACTAATATCTTTGACAAGCCTTTGGTGCCTCATTTACCCAGCGACTTGGAAACCCGTGAGATAACTGCGCGAGTTATGATGAACAAGGTAGAATCGCGCCCAAGTTTTCATGTTTCTCGCCTACATGGACGATTCCGGAACTGGCGACAAGGCTAAGCCGTTCCAGTTGATGACCGCCGTCATTATCCCCGACTTGTTCTTTCAATCTGCGGAGATTCTATCGTTCAGTTCTCTTGCCGCGAAGATTCCTAGCGAGAAAGCAGAGGTATTTTGGGAAAACTTTGAGGAGTTTAAGGCATGGCAGTTATACGGCGGGCACGGGCCCTTTGACGGGATAGAGCAGAGCATACGCTTTTCGATTATCGAGTTCATGCTGCGAATGGTGAAGGACTTTAGCCTGCCAGTTGTGTACGGTGCATTAGAGAAGGCGAAATTCCGGAAGCTAGTATATGGCTCTGCCAGCCCGCTTGACGTGTGTTTCCGAATCTGCATGAAAGGAGTCGAAAAGTTGGTAGCGCAGAGTCGACCCGATACATTCGCTTTGTTGATTGTCGACGAATCGAACAAGGAGAGGAAGGCGATACGCGATTCGTTCTATGAGTACCGGGAGCGGTTGCCAGCAATGACAGACTTGCCGCGCTTCCACGACGACATGTACTTCGGAGATTCTCGCTTCTCCATTGGGATTCAATTAGCGGACCTTTGCGGGTACTTCGTGGCGAAGCATCTGGAAAAGAGCGTCGACGGGGAGGCTTTTTACGAGTTAATCAAAGATCTGTGCGTTTACTTTGGCAGTCGCTCCCGAATAGCGGCGCGGACTTCGTATATTCGCGTTGATAGCGGTTCCCCTCCTTCTGGCGTCTCGCCGGAAATCAAGGCGAAGTTATCGACTGCATCAATGATAAACTCCAAGGTTTCTTTCTGCGCTGATTGAATCTGCTTCAGTCTTTCGTCTAGTCCTGCGACTTGATAGCGCAGGTCGGTCACGGCACGACGCAGCCCAAACACTCCCGCAAGTATCAGCGTAGAGCCGACAATCACAATCCATATCATGCTTTGGATTCTAGTCCCCTTGACAGGCATGATGTAATCACAAATAGAAAGATTCCAGTGCCCAACACTGGGGGCTCTATGGAAGCATCATGGTCAGCGCGATCTGTAATTCAACGGCATGGGTGGTCCCCATGTCGGTCAATAAGGAATCCGTTCAAGAATTGTCACCGACTCTCGTTTAGGTGGAACGTCGGGCAGTGGAAGTCGCATCGGAATTCGCGCGGGCAAAACAATATCAAGGCCGGAACGGCTCGCGGATTCTTCGTCCATTTCTGCCGCATCGGGAAGTTCACGGCGCTCCGCGTATAAGAAAACTAATTCAGGATCATCTAAACGAAAAGTTAGTTTGGCGTCCCCGCCCTTGGCGGAAATACAAATTGTTCATCCGTTAAGGATGACACTATTCCATCCACGCTAAAAACGAAATTGGACATCGACGCAATACAGAGAAGTGAAGTTGTATTGGTATGCCACTTGCCCAGCATTAAGCGGGCATCTGTCAGTCGAAAATCATCGGGGTTGGTCATAGATTTGCCTGTGCAACCAGTCAACGTGGATAGCAAGAGAAAGGGGGCGCGATAACTCGCCCAAGGCCCAGCAATTCTACGTGCAAACCTACTGAATCAGCGTGCCCCCATTCGTTGGCTCTTCTTCCGGCGGAATCACCACCGCCGCTGCCACTCGA
>CAWDNO010000023.1:0-25472 GCA_963803665.1 uncultured Acidobacteriota bacterium | reverse complement strand
TTTGCTACTGTTCCCGCTTCAATTATAGCGGCAGGCAAATTGCGCGATATGACGACGTCGCGCGTGCCCGCAAGAAAAGAAGCAAGCGCGATCACCATTGCAAGCCGAGGTTCCCAACACTGTTGGAATTGAGCACCATTTCACCGGGGGTTTGGGCGCTATGGCCTGATAGGGTAAACCCGCAACCATAAAAATTGCGGCCCACGAAGCGAGTCGTGGGCCGCAAGCGAAAAGCGCAGGAAAGCCGGCAATCCTGGATGGTTTAGACAGCTTTCTTTAACGCGTCTGCGCTCTCCGACCCCCTTGAAGTCGCGGTGCCGATGCTGCACGAGGTGCATCCTGCGACTGCCTCTCTGCGAAGCTCGCGCAGGTAATCCAGTGGATGGCCCCGGATTTGTCTCTTAAGTGGACCTCGCCAGATCAACTCTCCCGCAAGTGTTGTAAGCAGGGATTTCGCGATCCATAACTTTCTTAATCCAGATCTTCTAGATCAAACTTGCGAAGAACGCTGCGATGTCGCGGGCGAGAGCCACTGGTTCTTCGGTGGGTGCGAAATGCCCACCGCTCTCCATTGGTGTCCACCGCTGGATGTTATATAGGCGCTCAGCCCACTCGCGCGGTGGATTTCCTTCGAAGGCGTATTGCGATGTGAAGTTGGCGACGGCACTGGGCGAGCGGACGAAGTCTTCCGGTCCAAGCGTAATCCCGTGCCAGCGGTTATCGAAATAGTCGCGCATGGAACTGGTAATTGTTCCAGTGACCCAGTACAGAGTCAGGAGGGTCAGCAAAAAATCACGTGGAATGCGCCCTTCAAGGTCGCCCTGACAGTCACTCCAAGATCTCCATTTCTCAGCAATCCATGCGGCCAGTCCGGCTGGAGAGTCGCTGAGTGAATACCCCAGTGTCTGCGGTCTGGTTGACTGGATCGCTTTGTAGCCGCCTTCCGATTGCAACCACCGGTCGGAAGTCTCGATATACGCTTTTTCCGCGGGCGATAATGCCCGTGATCCGGGACCAATGTAAGGGGCAAGCTCCAGGGTGGTCAGGTGGATTCCGATGATTGAATCTGGCCTGTCGAGTGCCATCAGCGTGGCAACACCGGCGCCAAAGTCGCCGCCGCCAGACCCATAACGTACATATTCGAGTTCGGTCATGAGGCGGTGCCAAAGTGCCGCGACGTATCGATAATTCACACCGGCACGCCTCGGACGCTCTGAGAAACCGTAGCCTGGCAGCGATGGGATGACCAGGTCGAATGCGGGGCCGTCGATGCCATGTCGGGCCGGATCCGTGAGCAGTGGCACGAGCGGAAGGTACTCGATGAACGCGCTGGGCCAACCGTGAGTGAGTATCAGCGGAATCCCACGACCGCTTGGCGCTCGTGCGTGCACGAAGTGGATGGGAACGCCATCTATCTCGATGCGAAACTGCGCGAGTTCCCCGAGTCTTTGCTCCTGAGCGCGCCAGTCGAATCCCTCGGCCCAATAGTCCATCAAATTCCGCAGCCATTCGAGATCCGTACCCTGCGACCATGGAGCGCCAGGTGCGCTATCAGGCCAACGCGTGTTGCGAATGCGTGTCTTAAGATCTGAGAGGACCTGCTCAGCGACCGCTACTTTGAAGGGCTCTATATGCAGTCTCGGACTCCGGGTGAGTAAAAGAGATGGATTCCGACTCAGAATACTTGAATCTAGCCCGAAAGTATCGGGTTAGCGGGGGATCTATGTAATTTCGTTTGCGGCGAGAAATATACTCTTTACTTTGCCGAATGACGCTTTTGCGAACGAGGACGGATGTTCGAAGTAGTGAAGTTGACTGGCATCCGTCCCTGGCTCGCAGAGAACTAAGCTATTTCGCGTTCGCTATCTTCGTTCTCATCCTCTTCGTCGCTGTCCTCCTCAGCCCCCGGAGCTCGACGCTGTACTGACGGATCGCCCTGGTACTCCCGCTCGCTCCCTGGCGCGCGGCGTTGGGCTTCGTCCCCATGTTTTTCCTGTTCGCTGAATGGATTGTTTTCTTTCTTCTGAGGTGTCTTTACTTCCCCATCGGGTTCTGGCGGTGAAATGTTTACTTCTGACATTTGAAACTCCTTGATCGAAGTTGGATACGGCTGCTGTCAGATGAAATATCGATGCGGGAAGATGTCTCAATCTCAATGACGTTGTACTTGCTCGAAGGTGCACTGATCGGGCCTCTTCTCCGGACGCCATCGTATGAACTTAGTTCCGTGGCGGAACCGGTCGCCTGAAAAATGGTCGTAGCTGACCTCGCACACTAATTTTGGCTTGAGCGGCTGCCATTCGCTGGAACGTTTCGTGCTCCAGCGGCTAGGGCCGCCTGGCGTTCGGCCGGTGAATCCGGGCGGACCAATGAGCGGTTCGACTGTTTTCTTTAATTCCTCGCGCTGTTCGGCTTTGAAGCTTGAGGTAAAGCCCACGTGATCGAGCAAACCGTCGGCATTGTACAGTCCCAACAGAAGTGAGCCTATGCCGTTACCTTTTTCCGCGTAGCGGAACCCGCCTACCACGCAGTCCGCTGTGCGGATGCGTTTTACTTTTATCATCGCGGTGCGATCGCCGGAATGATAGGGCTCATTGAGGCGCTTGGCTATGATTCCATCCAGTCCCATCGTCGACCGCTCGCGCATCCACTGCTTTGCCTGGCGGGATTCGAGCGATGCGGGAGAAAGACGGATTAATCCTGGAGGGGAACTGGACGCGAGAAACTGTTCGAGTTTCCGGCGCCGCTCGCTCAGCGGCAATTGCACTAACGATTTCCCGTTTTCATCCACCAGTAGGTCGAAGCACATGAGTGTCGCGGGCGTCGAAGCAGATAGTTTGCGAATCCGGGATTCCGCCGGGTGAATGCGCATAAGAAGATCGTCAAATGAAAGACGGCCATCGACGAAGATGACAATTTCTCCGTCCAGCACAAGTTTGAGTGCCTTCAATTGACCAAGTGCAGAGACCAACTCTGGGAAATAGCGGCCCAGCGGCTGACCGGCTTTGGATTGCAGCAGAATGTTATCGCCGCTGCGGAAGGCCAAACAGCGGAAGCCATCCCACTTGGGCTCGTATAAGTAAGGGCCGTCTTCAGGAATAGTGTCGGCGGACTTCGCTTCCATCGGAGGATACGGGGGCTTGATCGGCAGGTCGATCGGAGGAAATGGCGCCTGGAGAGTTTGAGGCGGAACTGCGCCCGGTTTAGACCGCGGAGTTGCCCGGCGGGATCCAGTTTTCCTGGCCGTTGGCATTCTTAATCTTTGATGAGAGATCAGCCTAACTCGGCCATTGCGGCGCCACCACGAGCAGAACGAGAAATATTTAATGGCGGATGCCCCTTTCACGTCGCCACCCTTGTTCCGCAAGGAACAGTGCGGAGCGGACACTGTTGTCCGCCTCTTTAAGATGGAGTAAGCAAGAAAACCAACACCTACATCAAAGGCGGCGGACAGGAGTGTCCGCCAAACATTGGGGTGATCAGGTCAATTTGCTTTCATCTTCTCTCTCACGCTGTGCGCGAGCTTTTCGATCTCTTCTGCCTTTTTCACTACATCGAGAGACAGAGTATTCTCGTTGGATTTGTCGACATATTGCTTTAGCTCGTTGGCGAGTTTGAGCAGGTTGTCCGTGTCGCGCTGCAGTTGAGCCTGACGGTCGCGGTTCGCTTTCTTGGCCAGGTCTTTTTCCAATTTGACGCGTTGCTCATTATCGCGATCGTCGGAATTGATGGGAGGGATGGAGCCCAGCCGCGGAATAGGAGTTTGCAGCGAGCTTTGACCAAAGCACGCAGCAGGGAGAACAGTTGTAATAATCAGAAGAAAAAGAGCCAGCGCGAAAGATTTGAATCGCACGGTAACCTCGTCAACACCAGAATGAAGAAATTATACGGCGTTGGGTTGAGTTGGAAATGAACCTAGCTTGTTTCGAAGGAGGCAGGATGGACTGGAATACTAGATCTTTAGCGTGACGTTGACACAAGGACGGGCGGGACGCCCGTCCTCCACAAGATATTCGCTACAGCGAACTCATGTTGGCGAGGAACTCGCCGTTTGATTTCGCTTTGTTGAGTTTGTCAATCAGCAGTTCCATGGCTTCGACCGGCGACAGCGGATTCAGTACGCGGCGGAGCACCCAAATGCGGGTCAGGTCTTCTTTCGGGATCAGCAGCTCTTCTTTTCGCGTGCCGGAGCGCTGAATGTCGATAGCCGGGAAGGTGCGCTTGTCCACTAGTTTGCGGTCGAGAATGATTTCGGAGTTGCCGGTGCCCTTGAATTCTTCGAAGATCACGTCGTCCATGCGGGAACCGGTGTCGATCAAAGCCGTAGCAATAATGGTCAGCGATCCGCCTTCTTCGATATTTCGGGCCGCGCCGAAGAACCGCTTCGGACGCTGCAGGGCATTCGAATCAACGCCGCCGGAGAGCACTTTGCCGCTGGGCGGAACTATGGTGTTGTAAGCGCGAGCGAGACGCGTGATGGAGTCGAGCAAAATGACTACATCGCGTTTGTGTTCGACCAGGCGCTTGGCTTTCTCAATCACCATTTCCGCGACTTGCACGTGGCGGGCGGCGGGTTCGTCGAAGGTCGATGAAATCACTTCGCCCTTGACCGAACGCTGCATGTCGGTAACTTCTTCCGGGCGTTCATCGATCAACAGAACCATCAGCACTACTTCGGGATGGTTCGTCGTAATCGAATTCGCGACGTTCTGCAGCAGCATGGTTTTGCCGGCGCGAGGCGGCGAAACGATCAGGCCGCGTTGTCCTTTGCCGAGCGGCGTAAGCAAATCCATGACGCGGGCGCTGACGTTCTCACGCGTCGTTTCGAGCTTGATGCGTTCCTGCGGATAGAGCGGTGTCAGATTGTCGAACAGAATCTTGTTGCGCGCTTCGTCCGGCGATTCGAAGTTGACGGCTTCGATCTTGACTAGCGCGAAATATTTTTCGCCCTCGTGCGGAGGACGAACCTGGCCGCTGATGGTGTCGCCGGTCTTGAGATCAAACTTACGAATTTGCGACGGAGAGACATAAATATCGTCCGGGCCGGGCAAATAGTTGTAATCGGGCGAGCGCAGGAAGCCGTAGCCGTCGGGCAGGATTTCGAGCACTCCTTCCGCAAAGATGTGGCCTTCTTTTTCGCTTTGGGCTTGAAGAATTTTGAAGATCAGGTCTTGCTTGCGCAATCCACTGGCGCCGGGCAGATCCAAGGATCGGGCGATCTTGGTCAGCTCTGTAATATTTTTTTCTTTTAGTTCTGCGATGGTCATTATTTAGTTCACCTGCGAAGGGATTTTCAAAGGGGGGTACTCAGAAAAGACTGGTCAACCGCGGGCAGGACGGCGGGGCTGGTACTACGCAGCCCGCCGTTGTGCCTCGGCAAAATTTTCAGGTTCCGACAAAACCGTCTGCCGTTCCGAGCTTGCAATCTTATCCAGAACTTCGTTCATGGTTTCCTGGATTCTGGTGTTGGGCTTGTGAAATTTACGGGTAGCCTTGGATGCAAGCTGGCAAAGCATATAACGATTCCGCAATGTATGTAAAGCGTCAAAAACGCGATCAGAGCGCATATTAAGTCACTCTCCTAGTCCGAGCAAATTGGCCGCACGTCCCTTTTCTGGCAAGAAGAACCCGACCAGAGTGCCTAAGTTACTCAATTCAGATGGGTTGTACGGGAAATCTCTGGTTACTCGTATAGATGCTCCGTCTGGCCCGAAAGTTTCTCGGTTTCTAGATTTGTTCGGTTGCCAGCGGAGATTCGTCAGACCAAACTGAGTACGTAGCCTTCGGAACTTTTCACCCTACGTTAGAATGAACGGAACGTCAAGTGTTTCTTGCAATACCGTTGGATTTCTACACAAAAAGGCTACCCGCCGGTGGTGTCATTTCCGAATCTGCAGCCATCTATACCATTAAGATTATTGTATTTAATAACTTAGCACCTTAATCCTGTCGATATTATCCGGCCCGAAACAGGCGAGACGCCCGTACTCCATTTACGCCCAAAAGGTCCTATCCAGCGTGCGGTATTGAATCGCCTCGGCAATGTGCTTGGGCTCGATCGACTTTACCCCTTCCAGATCCGCAATGGTTCTCGCCACTTTCAGAATTCGATCATGGGCGCGAGCAGTCAAACCTTGCTGGGCCATAGCCCGCTCCAACAGCCGTTCGCAGTCGGCCGAAAGATCGCAAAAAGCGCGGATGTGCCGCGGTCCCATTTGGGCGTTGCAGTAAAGCTTCTCTTTGGGGGACGAGAGAAATCTCTCCAGTTGGCTGCCGCGAGCCCGCATTACCCGCTCGCGAATCTTGGCCGAGCTTTCCGGTTCAGCGCCCGAACGCATCTCCTTATAGTTCACTGCGGGCACATCAATATGGATGTCGATCCGGTCCAGCAATGGCCCTGAAATCTTTGACATATAGCGCTGAATCACCAGGGGCGTGCAATGGCACTCGCGTGAGCGATCATTAAAGTAACCGCAAGGGCATGGATTCATCGCAGCAGCCAGCATGAAACGCGCGGGGAAAGTCAGCGACATGGAAGCGCGGGCGATGCAGACGGTTCCATCCTCCAAAGGCTGGCGCATGACCTCCAGCACATTACGTGGGAATTCGGGAAGTTCGTCCAGGAACAGCACTCCATTGTGAGCCAGGGAAACCTCGCCGGGACGAGGAATGGCGCCGCCGCCGATCAGTCCCGCGTCGGAAATAGTGTGATGAGGCGAGCGAAAAGGGCGCACGCCGACCAATCCCGCGCCCGGATCGAGCACCCCGGCGACACTGTGAATCTTGGTAGTCTCCAAGGCTTCTTCAAAGGTGAAAGGCGGCAGGATCGTGGGCATACGCTTGGCGAGCATGGTCTTGCCTGACCCTGGGGGACCAATCATCAGAATGTTGTGACCGCCGGCGCATGCTACCTCGAGCGCGCGCTTGGCCGAGTGCTGGCCCCGCACGTCCTTGAAGTCCACATGAAACTGCTGGGCTTCGCTAAGCAAGCTTTCGCTATCCACTTTTAGGGGCACAATGCCGTTGCCGGTATTCACGAAGCGGATTACATCCAGCAGCGATTTCACGGGATAGATTTCTACCCCGCTGACCATTGCCGCTTCCTTGGCGTTGAGCTCAGGCACCACCATCCGCGAGATCTTTCTCCCACGCGCCTCAATGGCGATGGGCAGCGCTCCACGAACTCCTCGAACTCCGCCATCGAGTGACAACTCGCCCACGAAAAGGCAGTCCGGTACCTCCTTCTTATTAAGTCCGCCGTAGGCGCCGAGGATTCCGAGAGCCATAGGCAGGTCGAAGCCGGAGCCTTCCTTGCGTATGTCGGCAGGCGCAAGATTGATCGTGATGTGGGTGGGAGGAATATCGTATCCACAGTTCTTTAGTGCCGCTCGCACACGGTCTCGGCTTTCACGGACCGCGGCATCGGGAAGGCCGACGGTGTGAAAGTGGTCTTCCATTGTCTTAATTCCAGACACGTCAACCTCGACCTCGATGATGTTGGCATCGATGCCATAAACTGCGGCGCTCAGCGTCTTATAAAGCATCCAAGATTGTGCGAACCCGTTCTGCCCGTCGAGCAAACGGGTGGCGCACCGACAAGTCAGGCTAGAGCACACACTACGCCTTGAGGTGTTCAACCATTGGTGACTGATGAACCGCGAAGTTGTGACAAGTGAACAATTGGCCGGTTTTTTGTCTGTGAACCAAATTACCCAACACGCTTTGGTTGTCTGCATCCGCCGAGTGAACTAGGATTCGCCTAGGCTCGGGCTCGTCCCAATGCAGCGCGTGCCGATTGTGCAATGAATCCTATGTCGGAACCTGAGAAGCCACCGACCCAACCTGGGGCAATACCCAGCACCCTGGAGCAAGAAGAAGCCTGGCTGTGGCGCGTTGCGCTTTTGTTTGTGGTCCTGCTCGCCACGGGATTAGCCGCAGAGTCGTGGGAAAGATTGCAGAGCCTCCCGTATCACTTGGGATTACTTGCCATTGCAGTTTTCTGCGTCGCTATGGCGTTTGTCGGCTTTATATATGGGAGAAGAAAACGCGTCGCAGAATTGAAAGTCCTGGTACGCGGCCTGCAAGAACGCGCAACCGCGCCCACCAACGAACAACTCGATCAACTGGGAGAGATCATCGCCAAGTCCCAGCGAAGCTTCAAAGAACTCATCGATTCTTTCGATGACATCGCTTTCGCCACCGCACTGGACGGCAAAATCAAGACCGTAAACCGGCGCGTAGCTGAATTGCTTGGGATTCCATACGCCGAGGTTATCGGGCATCACTTAGACGAATTTCTGGACGAACCGAAACGTGACGAAGTGGATCGTGGGTTATCCCGTTTTATTGAGAAGCGACGGTGGTCTGGCCTGGTCACAGTTCGGCTGAAGTCGAGTAGCAAAATGTTCTATTTTGATTGTGCCCTTAACGCGATTGTGAAAGGGGATGAAGTGGTCGGCGTTAGCGCGCTTGCCCGAGACGTCACCGAAGAACACCAGAAGGAACGCCGATTTACCGAATTGTTCGAGACCCTGCAGGAAGGTGTTTACTTCAGCACGCCGGAAGGCAAATTACTCGATGGCAACGTCGCGCTGGTTTACGTCCTTGGATACGAAAGTAAGGAGGAACTGCTCGCTGTCGACTCCCGGGCGTTGAACGCCGATCCCAATCAAACACCGGTGCTCGGACGATCCGCCGACGACCAGGGTGGCGTACGCACGCGCGAAATTACTTTGCGGCGCAAAGACGGTAGTCTCGGCGTGTTTCTGGATACTTCGCGCGCAGTCTGGGATGCGGGAGGCAAAATCGTCCGATATCAGGGGACGCTGGTGGATGTAACCGAGCGCCGCGAGATGGAGAGGGCTTTGCGTCGTCAGGAGGAATTCCACCGTTATCTTCTGGAAAGCTTTCCCGACCTCATCCTGGTTATCGATCTGAACGGTCGCTACAGTTTCGTCAGCTCGCGCATTCATGATCTGCGAGGTTTCAAACCAGAAAATTTGTTAGGCAAAAAGGTCGAAGAGGAAGAAGACTATTCGCCCGAACTCCTTGAACTATGTCGCGACCTGACGGAGGGCCGGGAAAAGTTTGGAACATGCGACTACAAGGCGCGGCATCGCGATGGAAGCTGGCGCACCATGCGCGCCTCGGCCAGTCCGCTATTCGATGCGGAAAATAAATTGAGCGGCGCCATCGTCTCCGTACGTGACATTACGGTGGAGAAGAAACTTGAACAGCAGATCATTCTGAGTGAACGGCTTGCCGCCATGGGACAGATGATTGCCGGCTTCGCCCACGAGTTGAACAATCCGCTGACCAGCATTTTAGGAATGGCTGAATTACTGCAGGAGGGCGAGGCGCCGGAGTCCGTGCGGAAACAAATGGTCATTCTGCAGCAGCAGGCTCGCCGCGCGGCGGAGATTGTTCAGAACCTGATGTACTTTTCGCGCCCGCCAGCCCCCGGCAAAAGTCGTATCGATCTAAGTGAACTGGTGCAAAGAACTCTGCACCTGCACGCCTATTCCTTGCGCAAGAGCAATATCACGGTCGATTTTCTGAAGGAGTCGTCGCTGCCGCCGGTAAGCGGTGACGCGCACCAGTTGATGCAGGTGTTCCTGAACCTGGTCTTGAACTCGGAGCAGGCCATGCGCGAAGTACGTGACCATGGGACTTTGCGCATACGCATCAACCAGGATGACAAATCGGTCTCGGTTGTCTTTCAGGATGATGGCCCGGGAATCTCCCCTGAAATCCTGCCCAACATCTTCGATCCCTTCTACACCACCAAACGCCCAGGGCGCGGGACCGGCCTCGGTTTGAGCATTTGCAAAGCTATTCTGCGAGAGCACAACGGAAACGTGGAAGCGGCGTCGGGGCCGGGTGGTGGAGCGGTGTTCACGGTGACTTTGCCGACCGGGACGGCTGCGACTTCAGCCGAAAATAAATAGTGGGAACTTGTGTTGGGTTCATGCAAACTCGAAAACGAATCCCTCGATTCAACGCGCTCATTTCGAATTCGGTTTGGCGAGCTGGGTAATCTTTTGTTCGGCGCTGGTTCTTATACCGTTCCGAAGTGCTTCGCTGTCCGTCTTATCGCCCGGTAGAAGTTCAAGCGCCTTCTTAGCATTTTTTAGGGCCAAATCTTTTTCTCCGGCCGCCAAATAGGCGTCCGCGAGGCTGTCATATGTATTGGGAGAAGTGGGATACGCAGCCACATTCAGTTTTAAAATTTCGACGGCTCCTTTGGCATCACCGAGTTGGATATGTTCGTAGCCGAGGAGGTTGACGATAAACTGCGGGAAAATCACAGTATTGGGATCGTGTTCACGAGTCTGCGAGAGCGTCCTCGCAACTTCATCCGCACCACCGGGTTTGTCAATCGTTTCCAGAGTGCGAATTACTTGAGGCTCAAAGGCGGTGCCCTTGGTCTTCGGTACTCTGGCCGGATGATTTGTGAGCGTTGCGGCAAACCAATCGGCAATCAAGTCAACCAATTCTTGATGAACCGCGAACATATCGGCGCCGTGTCCACCCGTCGCATAGTGTTCGAACCGGCTGGCGGAGTTTGGCGAGAGGCTGAACCACCACTGCATTGGTTCCACCATATTGCCAAACTCATCATCATCCGCCGCGGAAACGAAAATTGGCAGACCGGAGGATTGCAAGAATTGCCTTCCGGATCGGTCAGTCGGACCGGAGAGCAACATCAACGATTGTATTTCAGAATGCCGCCGTGCCAATTGAATGGAATTGTTGACGCCGCAACTCGCTCCTCCCGCGCCAATCTTGGCGCGCACTACGCCAGGCTGCGACTCAAGATATTCAAGGGCCATATCGAAATCGCGCGGCCATATTTCGGTGGCCATTTTCTTTTGTTCTTCCGGGGATAGTTTATCGTTTGGCGTACCGCCGCTTTCGCCGTACCCGCGGTAGTCCAAGGTGAGAACATTTATGCCCGACGAGGCTAGCCGTTCCGCAAGGCCGTCCCACACCTTGCGTTGCCGATTGCATTGATGAAGCAAGAGAACACCAGGCCCGGGCTTGCCTGCGGCGAAATACGTGGCCTTCAGAACGATTCCATCCGGCGTGGTAAGGCTTGCAATTCGCGCCGCCGGTGTTTGTTGTGCCGCGCAAGTCAGCGCAAGCAGGATGAGAAAAAGTAGGCTGAAAAAAGCTGGCCGATCAGGCAAACAGATTACCTCGCTTATTCTTTGGACTAAAGGAAAGCTGACCGCGTTAGCAAGAATTTGTCAGAAACCGACTCCCGCTGTGCGTCGAGCATCGGTCCATTGCATCTCTAAACCCAACTCCGAGATCCATTTTTCCAAATAGGAGCGGTCCAACGACTCCCAGCGCATTCTCAGGATCCCGGCTACGTCCTCAAGGTGCCTTTGCGATTGCGCTAGCTTTGCCCACTCAAGTTTCGAAATAACTACGTCCTCCGGGCTCGGCACAAACAGCGGTGTATCTTCCAAATTGACCTGCTGGCGACGACGGAACTCCTCCTCGCTGAACGCGCGCGACTTCCGAATAATTAAGTCGATCTTCCAACCTGTCGCCAAGTCAATGACGTTGAACAACGATTGCCTTTTGTGCGCTTGCAGAGCAGCATCTAAGTCAACGTAGTATTCACTACTCGGCAAGCCTTGCACGAATGCTCGCAATTGCGACGGAGTAGCTACGATCACCAGGTCGATGTCTTGGGTCGAGCGCGGCGCGCCGTAGTAGGCGCTGGCAAACGATCCGGATAGCATGTAAGCGATGCCAGCTTGATCTAGCCCCGCTGTGATTCTGCGAAAAACGTCCCGCGTGCTCACAGCAATTGCGCTGGCAATGGCTCCGGCCAGAATGCCAGCCTTAGGAGTTCTCGCGCGACCTCCGTTTCCCGCCACTGCGGGTGCTCTCGCCGGATTCGCTCCTTGGCCAACTCGCGCGCAAAGAGACTCATATCAAACGCCATCAGCAAACGCTGTTCCCCTGACATTGCTCGTTGAATTTGAAGCTGAATGGCTTGCACCGTGGGACTTGTATCAGTGAGGGGCACGGCAAAATGTTACCACGGTTCAGTCCGGCGCAGAGCGTCAACCATTCGATTGCGCGATGTACGCTTATCTTTCGACTGCCATAGCTACGGCATTTCCGCCGCCGAGGCACAAGAGCCGCGATGCCACGGTGAACATCGCGGCGAATCATTTCATAAATGAGTGTGACCAGCACGCGCGCGCCGCTGGCGCCGATGGGATGCCCGATGGCCACTGCTCCGCCGTTCACATTCACTTTGTTGGGATCGAGTCCGAGTTCGCGCATGACGCCCAGCGCTTGCACGGAGAACGCTTCGTTCAGTTCGTACAGATCCACATCTTCGTTCTTCCATCCAGTCTTTTCCCAAATCTTGCGAACCGCGCCAACCGGAGCCATCATCACCCATTTCGGTTCGACTCCGCTGGTAGCTTGCGCCACGATTCGAACCATGGGTTTGGCGCCAAGTTCTTTTGCGCGCGTTGCACTCGTGACCACCACAGCGGCGGCGCCGTCGTTCACTCCGGGAGCGTTGCCGGCGGTTACTGTGCCGTCCTTCTTAAATGCGGGCTTCAGAGAACGCAGAACTTCGATCGTCGTGTCTTCGCGGGGAGATTCGTCTTTATCAAATATGATTGGCGCTTCGCCCTTTTTCTTGGAGGGCAATTCAACGGGAACAATCTGCGCTTTGAAGCGGCACTCCTTGATCGCGGAAAGCGCCTTGCGGTGCGAGTTCACAGCGAACTGGTCCTGCTCTTCGCGAGTGATGCCGTATTTTTCCGCCACGTTCTCCCCAGTGATCCCCATGTGGTAGTTGTTGTAGATATCCCAGAGCCCGTCATTCACCATCGAATCGACGATTTGTGCATTTCCCAAACGATATCCCTTTCGCGCCTGCGGAAGCAGATAGGGAGCGTTGGTCATCGATTCCATTCCGCCGGCGACGACCACAGAACTGTTCCCAGTCTGGATTGCCTGGGCTGCGAGTGCGACCGCTTTGAGTCCCGAGCCGCAGACTTTGTTTACGGTCATGGCACCTACCTCGGGAGCGAGTCCGCCAAATATTGCTGCTTGCCGCGCGGGATTTTGTCCAAGGCCGGCGGAGACGACATTGCCCATGATGCATTCGTCGACTTGCGCGGGATCGACATTGGCGCGCTTCACGGCTTCACGAACCGTGATCGCTCCCAATTGCGTGGCGCTCAAATCTGAAAGACTTCCCTGAAATTTTCCTACCGGAGTACGACAACCCGAGATGATCACGACATCGTCGAAAGCAGCCATTTATGTGCTCCTGCGATTATTTTGGACTTACCAATTATAGATGTCGCGGGCGAGAAAAGGATGAATTTCGATCAAGCCACGCGCCTGCTTACAGGTAAATTGGTTTTTTCAAACAAGGTGGTGTCTGAAAGCGTCGTGTACGAGCTGCCGCTCACACTTCGCGCGAAATATTTTCGCTGGTGGACACGATGAATAGAATCCCTTCGGAGAAATTTCTACTTGAGCTTCTCTTCAGTGACTTTGGTGTATGGGTCGCATGCTCATCGAACATCATTTTTTTCTTGACTTCACTTTTCAATGACTCTATACATCAATCAGTTGCAACAAACGATCGTTGCATTTCAAGTCCATGAAAAATGGAAAGGGAGAATAGATCAATGGCAACCAAAAAGAAAGCAAAGAAGGCCGCCAAGAAGAAACACTAAGAGGCCTTGAACAAAAAGAACAAAGAGGGGGACGCACAAAGCGTCCCCTAAGTTTTTGCGCGTGAGATTACCCCAGTTGTTGTCATCCCAAACCACTGTCGTCATCCCAAACCACCGGTGTCATCCCGAGCAACGCGAGGGATCTAGGTTTTTCTCGTGGCCGGCAGAGACCTAGATTCCTCGTCGCTCCGCTCCTCGGAATGACAGGACGTGGGTTGGAATGACAGGACGTTAGTTGGAATGACAGGACGATGGTTGGAATGACAGGACGATGGTTGGGTCGGAGCGCGAAAAGCGTCTCAACGTTTCGCCGCGCTAGTTCCGACTGCGCGATTCGCCGTCCACCGAAATGGTATAGAGGCGCTTCTCGGTTGCGGGACAAAGACTGCGATAGGCGCAGAAGCGGCAATTGAAGCTGGGTTTGGGGTCGAAGTTTCCTGCCGCAATACTCGCCGCGACGCTTTCCACTTTCAATTGGGCTTCGTGTAGTTGGGCATCAGTGCGCTCCGTAATCACCGTCGTATTCTCGCCCAGGTTATAGAGGGCAAGATGCCCGGCGCGGTATCCCCATTTCTCGCGGGCCGCCAGTGCGTAGATGGAAAGTTGCAAACTGTCATCCGCGTCCTCTTGAGACTGAGGTTTGCCAGTTTTGTAGTCCGTGATAACAACTCGTCCGTCGGGGAGTTTGTCGATGCGATCGATGCGTCCAACTACAGCCGCGGCGCCGATTCGCACTTCGAAGAATTCTTCGGTATGCAAAACTTCAGGGACGCGCAGTCGCCTGCAGGCCGCCAGAAAATCCTGTAACTGCTGGATCCCCTGAGCGTCGTAGAGTTGATATTGATAGTGGTCCTGAATCCCGGCCTCATCAAGGTCGGCACGAAAGAATGTTACCAGGGCATCCTGAGACATTGGCCGCTGAAAGCGAACCGAGTCGTAATAGGCGCGCAGCACGCGATGCATGGTCGCGCCGTATTGCATGGCCGCGGGAACTTCTCCAGGAATTTTCCATTCCCGTTCGAGCTTGAACTGCAAAGGACACACTTCGTACCGCTGCACTGCGCTCGCGCTAAGCTTCGCGCTCAAGTCGGACGCTGGAGCCAGGGAAAGCCATTCGGCTATGCGAGTAAGCGTTTCGGTTCCAGCTTCACCGAAAAGATCCGTCTGAAATCCGCGCGCGGGGCGCTCGCGCAAGTAGCGTTTAAGAGGAGCGTCCTTCACCAGATCACGCATGAAGCCCGGCGGGCTGGCATCCTTTCCCTTTCCCCGGCGGGCGTAAATGGTGAGCGAGTCTCGCGCGCGAGTCATGGCAACGTAGAACAAGCGACGCTCTTCCTGCTCATTCAGGGTCTTGTCGTCCTGCTGAGAAATCGAATCGGGATCGCGCAACTCGCGGGGAAACTCCACCAGCGATTCCTTGAACGAGCACGGGAAAGAATTGGAATTGGCTCGCAGAATGAATACGTGATTAAACTCCAGGCCCTTGGCGGCGTGCGCGGTCATTAGACGTACGGCATCATCGTCGGTTGACGGCAGGGGAATCGCGCCGCGGGCTTCCTGAAAATATTCCAGATACTCGAGCAACTCTCCGATTTCGGCCGTCTTGGTGGTTGGTTTTTGCTCCCACTTGTTTACAAAATCGAGGATGGAGGCAAGCGGAGGCGAACTGCGATCGAAGCCAAATGATCGGATGAGGATGTCTAGAGCGGCGAGGCTTTTAGCGGCGGTCTGCGTAATTTCGTCGCGCACTTTCTGCAGACTAGCCAACACCGCCGGGCCGCCATCAATCTGTGCCAGTACTGATCCGACTCCGGAATCTTTCTGTTGCCGCGGAATCGACTTGATTCCGCTGCGCAGTTTCTCCGGATCAATCGCAAACTGGGGCAACGCCGCCACCCGAAAAAGGCTGGCGTCATCCCGGGTCGACACCACGGCTCCCAAACACGCGAACAGATCACGAGCTTCCGCCGTATCCATCACATCCATGTTTTCGATTGTGAAAGGAATGCCCTGCTCGGCCAATTCTTCGACCAAGTCGTCGCGATGCGAATGCTGCCGGTAAAGAACCGCGAAGTCCTTCCACTTGCAACGGGATTGTTTCTGCTGCTGGCGTATGGCCGCGACCAAATCTGAAGACTCGAGTTCTTTTGCGGTCAGAAGAACTGTTTCTACGAGCGCACCCTTCAACTCCTTACCTTCGCGCAGCGCATCTTCTTCGCGCGCCGAAATTAGCGGCGAGCGTTTATAGGGAAATGCCGCAATGTTGCTTCCTGGAAAAGTTTCAGGATTTTTCGAAATGAGCGCATAGACGCAACGCAAGATCGGCGTCGTAGAGCGCCGGTTCTTTTCCAGCACCACTAATTTTGCTGCGGGAAACTGGTGCTGGAAAAGACCAAACGCGGCACTCGAGGCGCCACGAAACCTGAAGATCGCCTGATCCGGATCTCCAACCGCGAATACGTTTGATTCTTCTCCCGCCAACTTCTGGAGAATTTTCACCTGTGCGAAGTTTGCGTCCTGGAACTCGTCTACAAGTATGAACCGGGCATGCTCACGCTCGCGGCCCAGGAGCGGTTCATCTTGTGCCAGCAATTGATACGCCCGCGTAATCATGTGGCCAAAGGTGCCAAGATTCTCTGCACCGAGCATGCGCTCGACGGTCGTAAAAACATCCGCAATCTCCTGGCATCGCCCTAGCACTTCTTCGTCGCCGAGCAGATTGGCATCTTTAGTCTTGCAGACCCGCGGGACAGGCAGCTCTCCGCGCATAAGCTGTCGCACGTAGGACGCGTACTTTTCTGGACCTATCAGTTCGTCCTGGCATCGGCGCAAAAAATCCAGCAGGTCGTCCAGAAACTTGGTAACGTTCGCCGCGCGGACGAAATACTTCAAGTTCAGTTCCCGAAGCCGTTTACGCAAGTAGATCCAGAGATCTTTGTCGTCAAGTACGCCAAACTGTTTTCCGCTGCGAATCAGCAGGTTGTTGCAGTAGGCGTGAAAAGTCGTGATTTGCAGACGCGAGACGTCGGTCCCGCGAATCTCCGCGCGAACCCGTTCCTGCATTTCTCGGGCAGCGTTGTCGGTATAGGTGACGGCTAAAATCTCGTCAGGTCGAGCATGCCCTTGCTGAATAAGCCGAGCGATACGCCGTGTGAGCACGGTGGTTTTGCCCGTACCCGCGCCTGCGACCACCAGCATTGGACCACGCACATGTTCGATGGCCTCCCGCTGGCGCTCGTCCGCCTCGAAGGGTCGCGCAGCCGGAATGGGTTTTGAAGCGGCCACTGGGCAGGAGCATATCAGAGACAGATGAGGATATTTTACGTGCCGCAGGGAGCCAGAAACCTCAATCGAACGGACGCCTGTGCTAAATTCTTACAATTAATGCTTTTCGCATTTTTTAAATGTCTTCATCCATCCCAAGCGTCAGGCGTCCCGCAGTCAAGGTGTTCGTCGCCACTACGGTGATGCTGACCTTCATCTCCTTCTGGCGGGCCGCTGCCATTGTCCTTGCCGACCTGGCTTCTTCGGCTTATTACGCGGGCGGCGATGCCGAGAAAGTCATCGGCAAGAGCGCCCCGTGGTTCATCCTGGCGGTGATGTTGTTCAGTTACTGCGTCCGAGCTCTCTATATCGAGTCCAGCAGCATGTTCGTGCGTGGCGGCGTCTACCGCGTAGTCAAAGAAGCCATGGGCGGCACGCTGGCCAAATTCTCGGTGTCAGCGTTGCTGTTCGACTACGTGCTCACGGGCCCTATCAGCGCCGTCTCGGCAGGCCAATATCTGGCGGGCTTCATTGAGGATATGGGCAAATATCTTCACCATCCTCTGGTTTTTTCCGAGGACCATTTTTCCGCCGGCTTCGCCATTCTGATCGTGCTGTATTTCTGGTGGAAGAACATCCAGGGCATGCATGAATCGAGTGAGAAGGCGCTTCAGATCATGATCGTCACAACTGTCATGGTTGTGATCCTGATCATCTGGTGCACCATCACCTGCTTCAAGGTGCCGGTTCAGTTACCGCCGAACCCGCTGCATCCCGGGGTGGTAAAGCTCACCAAAGAATCCCTGGGCTGGCTCTACGGGACGCGGCTCAGTCACATCACATTGATCATCCTCTTCGTCGGATTTGGACACTCCGTCCTGGCCATGAGCGGCGAGGAAACGCTGGCGCAGGTCAATCGCGAAATCGAACATCCCAAGCTGAAGAACCTGGAAAAAACTGGCTTAGTCATTTTCATCTACAGCCTGCTCTTCACCTCGCTGGTCTCGTTCTTCGCGGTAATGATTATTCCGGATCACGTGCGTCACGAGTATTTCGCCAACCTCATCGGCGGCATTGCGATGTACCTGGTCGGGCCCATGTGGCTGAAGCTGATCTTCCACGCCTTCGTAGTGCTGGTCGGTGTACTGATTCTGGCGGGGGCGCAAAATACTTCGATCGTAGGGGCGAATGGCGTCTTGAACCGCGTGGCGGAAGACGGCGTACTCACCGACTGGTTCCAGAAGCCGCACCCAAGATTTGGCACCAGCTATCGCATCATCGATTTGATCGTCGGGTTGCAACTCCTGACCATCATTCTCAGCCGAGGCAATGTTTACGTCCTGGCTGGACTCTACGCCTTCGGCGTGATCTGGAGCTTTGCTTTAAAGTCGCTGGCCGTTTTGGTATTGCGTTACACGGAGCCCGAGAATCGCCAATGGAAAGTGCCCGGCAATATTCACCTGGGTGGCCGCGAAGTTCCGCTAGGCCTGATTCTTATCTCCGCCGTGCTGCTGATTACAGCATTGGTCAACCTGTTCACCAAGTCCGAAGCCACAATCGCCGGAGTGACCTTCAGCGCGGTTTTCTTCGCGCTTTTCACCTACTCCGAGCACCGAGTCGCGAAAGAGCGGCATGGCAAGCCGGAGAATCTGGATCAATTCCGCGTCTACGGCAACCAGGAACTGGGATCCGGCGCGCTAGGGGTAAGGCCGGGAAACATCCTGGTTGCGGTGCGCGATCCTCGTAATCTTTATTATCTGCGCGACGTTCTAAGGAATACCGACACAAACCGTCAGGATGTGGTTGTGATGACAGCTCGCCTCTATCATCGCGAGCATTCCTTTAGCGGCAGCGCAGTCATTGAGACGTCGCAAGTTTTCGATCATTATGAGCAGGAACTATTCACCGCCGCCGTTGCGGTTGCGGAAAAAGAAGGCAAGCCGGTCTCTCTGCTCGTCGTCCCTGCCACCGACGTCTTCGAAGCGATCATAGTAACCGCCCAACGCCTGGACTCGAGCAAGATCGTGTGCGGACTCTCCAACAAACTCACTCCTGATGAGCAGGCAAAACTCCTGGGCGACGCGTGGGAACGTCTGCCCGAACCCAGACCGCGGTTGATCCTGGAAATACACGAGCCCAACGGAAAAATCCACGAATACCTGCTCGGGCCCCACGCTCCGCGCATGCGTCCCCAGGATCTCGAACTCATGCACCAGGTATGGCTCGATATCACTTCCGATCCTAAATACGCCGGCGCCCATCACTATCACATTGTTGCGCTCGCACTGGAAGAGTTGCGCCGCGAATTGAATAGCGACACGCGGGCGGAAGTACTGGCAAAATTGCTGGACGAGATGCACCGGGATGAGGCGCCGAAGAATCTGCCGATCAAACCCAGTTCGTAAAGGATTCAGGTTGCCGGCGAATCCACGATTCGTATCGGGATCGTTCGTATCAGGATCACGATTCGTATCAGGACATGGCTTCAGCCATATCGTAATGCTTACCCAATGGGTGCGGCTTTCAGCCGCTGTTCTCTGGAATCAACCTTGGCCTCGACTGTGCGCTCCTTGTTCTCCTGTTAACATAATTTTGTGAACGAAAAATCTCCCGTCCGCGTGCGCTTCGCGCCTTCGCCCACCGGACATCTGCATGTTGGCAACGCCCGCACCGCCCTTTTCAACTGGCTCTTTGCGCGCCACAACAATGGCACCATGGTGCTGCGAATCGAAGACACCGACGTAGAGCGCAGCGAAGCTCGTTTCGAGGACCAACTCATTTGGGATCTGCACTGGCTCGGTCTCGATTGGGACGAGGGTCCAGACGTCGGCGGCCCCTACGCCCCTTACCGCCAATCCGACCGGCTGGATCTCTATCGCGAACACGCAGAGCGTCTGCTAAACGAACGCAAAGCCTATTTGTGTTTCTGCAGTGAAGACGAACTGCAGAAAGAACGCGACAAGGCGTTAGCCGAAGGCCGCCAGCCAATTTATTCCGGCAAATGCCGCGCCATTGATCCCGAAGAAGCCAAGCGTCGACGCGCTGCAGGTGAAGCCTGCGCCATCCGGTTGCAGATTCCCGAACACCCCATTCGCTTTCATGACATCGTTCACGGTGATGTGGAGTTCTCGAATGAGGTCGTCAGCGATCCCATCATTCTGCGCTCCAACGGCATGCCGGTTTACAACTACGTAGTGGTGATCGATGACGCGCTGATGAAGATCACTCACGTAATCCGCGGCGACGATCATCTTTCTAACACCCCCAAGCAAGTCGCGCTGTATGAGGCGCTGGGCTGGCCAGTGCCGGAATTCGCGCATTTGTCGACCATCCTCGGCGGTGATCGCGAACGGTTATCGAAACGCCACGGCGCTACTTCGATTGCGAACTTCCGCGACATGGGTGTTTTGCCGGAAGCGCTGGTCAACTATCTGGCGCTATTGGGCTGGGCTCCAACCGGAGGCACACGCGAGATTTTCAGCCTCCCGGAACTGGTGAAAGAGTTTTCTTTGGAGCGGATCACGCCATCCGCGGCGGTCTTCGATATGGAAAAGCTTTACTGGCTGAACCGCCAGTACATCAAAACCTGGCCCGCAGAGGACATCGCTTCTATTGGAGTGTGGTTTTTCGTTAAAGCTGGATTGGTCGAGTGCAGCGATGCTGATTGGCCGTGCGCCAAGAGGCTGCCGGTAGTCCAACTGGGCGATGATTTTCATAGCTGGTTTTCGCAGGTTGTAGCACTGCTCGCGCCTTATGTGGATCGCCTCGACCAACTCCCGGAGAAGGCATCTTTCATCTTCAACTACGATGCAAAGGCTGCCTTAACCGCCCCTGATAACGCCGAGGTTCTGGGCTGGCCACAGGCTAGTGCAGTGTTTGCCAGGTTCATCGTCAAGATTCTGGCAGACGAATCGGCCAGCGCGGGCCCACTGACAGCAGAACAGTTCAAGAAAATTATCAATGAAGTCAAAGCTGAAACCGGAGCCAAGGGAAAAGAACTATTTCATCCCATCCGCATTGTGATTACGGGTTCACACTCAGGGCCGGACTTCGACAAACTGATTCCCATCCTCGAAGCCGGCAGCCATCTGAAATTGCCAAAACACGTGCTCAGCGTGCGCGAGCGGGTGGAAGAATTCGCCAAAGCCCAAGCGAACAAATAAGCCACGGATTTGCGCTGATCTCACCGATATTTCTTTTGTTATAGTTTGAGAACATCCGTGATGATCAGTGCAAATCCGTGGCCGCTCTTACTTCAAAATATTCTCTAAAGCCGATCTCAACTCAGGCTTCTGGAAGACATATCCGCGTGCTCAAAAGTTTTGCTGGCTCTACCCGTTGGCTGGCCAGCAAAAGCTCGTCGGCCATCTGCCCGAAAACCAGGCGCGCTGCGAACGCGGGCATTGGGAAAATCGCGGGACGTGACAATACCGAAGCCAGCGTCTTGGTGAATTCCGCATTCCTTATGGGATTGGGACCTACCACGTTGACCGGTCCACGCAGCGTATCGCTCTTTATTACATGCTGAATCGCGGCCGCTACATCATCGATGTCAATCCAGCTCATCCACTGGCGGCCGCTGCCAATGTTGCCCCCAACTCCCATGCGAAACGGCGGCAGCATCTTTTGCAGTGCGCCGCCCGATGCACTCAGCACCACACCAAACCGCATTTGCGCGGTGCGTATTCCAGCTTTTCTGGCCGGTTCGGCGGCTGCTTCCCACTCCCGGCATACTTCGGGAAGAAAGCCGCTTCCGGATGAACTTTCTTCACGCAAAGTTTCTTCACCCCGATCGCCGTAATATCCAATGGCCGACGCTGAAATGAAAACTCGCGGAGCTTGCGGTGCTGCCGCGAGCGCTTCAGCTAAATTTCGCGTGCCCTGCACCCGGCTTTCAAGAACGCGGCGTTTCTTAGTTTCTGTCCAACGGCCAACGATGGATTCGCCCGCGAGATGTATAACTGCGTCGAACCCGGAAACTGACTTAGGCGCAAGCGGTCCGAGACGGATCCCATGCAATGTCACTTTTGCCAGAGGCCGCACTGCGCACGAGGCGCGTGACTTCGTATCCACTCGACTGTAATGCGGGTAGCAAAGCCGAGCCGATCAGACCCGAAGCACCGCTGACTAAAACCTTAGCAGGCATAAAATTAACTCTATCAGTTCACCAATGCGCAGTGACATAAAGCCACGTCCTAAAGGCTGTATAGACGTTGCTTGCAACGCCAGTTCCCGGCTATAATCGCCTATGGCGACGCTGCGCGAACAGATCGCGACCACCGCCCTGACGGTCACCAAGTTCCGGGAACTGTTGCGCACCATGCGTGCCAACCGCCCCACCGATGATCTGGAACTGGTGCGCAAAGCCTACGAATTTTCCCAGAAAAATCACGCTGGCCAGAGTCGTGCTTCGGGTGAGCCTTACCTGGTCCATCCTCTCGGAGTAGCGCAGGTTTTAGCGGAAATGAAGATGGATGCAGTGGCCATCGCCGCCGGATTGCTGCACGACTCGGTCGAAGACACGTCTGTCACGATTGTTGACATCCGCAAAGAATTCGGCGAGCAAGTGGCACACATCGTCGAGGGCGTCACCAAGATCAGCCAGATTGACTTTGCCACCCGCGAGGAGCAGCAGGCGGAGAATCTACGCAAAATGATGCTCGCCATGGTCGACGACATTCGCGTCGTGCTGATTAAGCTTGCCGACCGCCTGCACAACATGCGGACGCTCGAGCATCTTCCCCCAGACCGCCAGCAGAAAATTGCCAAGGAAACGCTGGAAATTTATGGCCCCATTGCCCATCGTCTCGGAATGGGCAAGATCCGCGGCGAACTCGAAGACCTGGGATTCCGCTATCTCGATCCGCTGACCCACCAGCAGGTGCATGAGGCGGTTGAAGCCCGCAGAAAGCAAGGCGAACAGTTCCTGGCGCGGGTTGAACAAACCCTCCGCGACAAGCTGAAAGAAGCGGGCATTACCGCCGAGGTAGAAAGCCGCATCAAGCGGCTGTTCAGCATTCATAAGAAATTGGTTCGCCAGAAAATCAGCGTGGACCAGGTCTACGATCTTTACGCCATGCGGGTCATCACACAGTCTTTGCAGGATTGCTACGCGGTGCTAGGCATTGTGCACAACGTGTGGCGTCCCGTCCCCGGACGAATCAAAGACTTCATCGCCATGCCGCGGCCAAATTTTTACCAGTCGCTGCATACCTCGGTGATCACCGAAGAGGGTACGCCGTTCGAAGTGCAGATCCGAACTGAAGAAATGCACCGCATGGCCGAGGAAGGGATCGCAGCGCACTGGAAGTACAAAGACGGCCCAGTCTCGGCTCAAGACGAACAAAGGCTGGCCTGGCTGCGGCAGGTGGTCGAGTGGCAGCGCGACGTATCCGATCCCACCGAATTTCTTTCCACTCTCAAGATCGATCTCTACCCCGAAGAGGTTTACACTTTCACGCCTAAAGGCAAAGTCGTTGTGCTGCCGCGCGAGTCCACGCCAATTGATTTCGCTTATACCATTCACACCGAAGTCGGCCACAGTTGCGTGGGCGCGAAGGTCAATGGACGCATGGTGCCGCTGCGTCACAAATTGCACAGCGGCGATATCGTCGAGATAATCACGCAGCCCGGGCACAAGCCTAGCCGCGATTGGCTGGCTGCGGTCAAGTCGTCGCGTGCCCGAAACAAAATCAAACACTGGCTCAACATTCATCAGCGCGAGCGCGCGGTTGAAATTGGCCGCAAGCTAATTGAAAAAGAAGCGCGCAAATACCGGGTCGCTTTTAAAGAGATCAAGGACGAAGAGCTGCGCAAGATCGCCTCCGATTACGGCCTGGGCCAGATTGATGATTTGATGGCCGGAATCGGTTATGGCAAATTCTCTGCGCGGCAAGTGCTGGCGCGGTTGGCGCCCAGTTCTGCTGCGCCCGTGACTGACGACGGAGACAAATCTGGCGGCATTGCCAGCGTAGTGCGGCGGGTTTTCGGCGGCGACAGCGGCAATAATGCGATCCGAGTGAAAGGCCACGGCGACCTGTTGGTATATCGCGCCCGCTGCTGCAATCCCATCCGCGGCGAGGAGGTTGTCGGTTATGTGACTCGCGGCAAAGGCGTCGCCGTTCACGCGCTGGATTGTCCGAACGTAGTGAATCTTCTGTACGAGCCAGAGCGCCGCATCGACGTGGAATGGGCCCGCGATGAGGGAACCCCGAGTTCGTACCCGGTGAAGCTTACGGTCTTTTGCGACGACCGTTTCGGCATGCTGAAACAGATTACGGCAGTGATCAGCGACGCCAAAACCAATATCCGCGATGTCCAGGTGCGCAGCGCGAATGCGCAGGCCAATGTCGATGTTGTTTTGGATATTGCCGACCTCAAGCACCTGGAAAATATCATCAACGGCGTGCGCAAAATTCCTGGCGTACACGACGTACAGAGGCTGCAGAAAGTCTAGCCGTTTGGCCATTCGGCGTTGGTCGTTCGTCGTTGGCCGCTGGTCAAACCCATTGCGAACGGCATTTGATATCATCTGCATTCGTCTACTAATCAGAGGCAGCGATTTGTTGGAGGATGAATGCGCGATGTAATCTCAACCAAAGAGGCCCCGCAAGCGATTGGGCCGTACTCGCAGGCGATTCGGACTGATGAGTTTGTCTTCGTTTCAGGACAAGTCGCCATTGATCCATCGACCCAGCAGGTGCTCGGCGGCGACGTTGCAGTCCAGACCGATCGCGTGCTCAAGAATCTTTCCGCGATTTTGAATGCCGCCGGCAGTGGCCTCGAAAAAGTAGTACGCTCGACCGTGTTCCTCAAAAACATGGGCGACTTCGCCGCCATGAATGAGGTTTACGGACGCTATTTCAATGCCAAGCCACCGGCCCGCTCTACAGTTGAGGTGGCTCGTTTGCCCAAGGACGTGCTGGTCGAAATTGATGTGATTGCATTGGCCTGAATTTTTGCTCTTTATTAAAGTCAATCCTCAGGAGAACAATTGATGCTGAAGAGTGTGTGTTTGATTGCAATCGTTACATTCGTGGCTACGGCCCTTTTTGCGCAGGGCGGTAGCAAGAAACCCGATACCAGCGCGCCGACCAAGGTTACCGGCGACGGCACCAAGACTGCCGACGGGCTGCAATATTGGGACATCAAAGTCGGAACCGGGCCAGCCGCAACGGCAGGCCAGACGGTAAAGGTCCACTACACCGGATGGCTAACCAACGGCAAGAAATTCGACAGCTCGGTCGATCGCGGCGAGCCATTCACGTTCCCGCTGGGTGGTGGCCAGGTGATTAAAGGTTGGGATGAAGGCGTCGCCGGCATGAAGGTCGGAGGCAAGCGGCAGTTGCGAATCCCGCCGCAGTTAGGTTACGGGGATCGCGGGGCCGGAGGCGTGATTCCTGCGAATGCCACGCTGATCTTTGATGTTGAGCTTTTGGGCGTGCGATAGCAGACAAAGGAATTGACCACAAAGGACAATAA
>CAWDNO010000022.1:0-62130 GCA_963803665.1 uncultured Acidobacteriota bacterium | reverse complement strand
GTCTGCTATTTATGGTTCGCCACTAAACTGGACGTTCCCCACCACGAAAAGCCAGGCCATCGCCGGTCTTGCCTCAGCTGTTAATGGCCTCAAGGCGCCTCTGGAGGCGATCACAGGGCGCGAAGAGCAGCTCTCCGCGATGCGAGATGTCAGCGCCACGCTCACGCAAGTGTCCGACTCCGGCCCGACCAGATCGAGCACGACTACGGAGGGCGTCTGGATCAGCTCAGCCAGCGCATCGACCAGATTCCTCGTCCAGATTGGCCGATATTGCGGCAACTCGATAAGCTGGAGAAAAAGCCGCCGCGCCGCCTACGCCTGCCGCTGAATTTGCCGATGTCGTGGCGAGGCTCGACAAAATTGAGAAGAAAGTCGCCGTCGCGGCGGCGCCTGCCTCCGAATTTGCTGGCCTCACGACGAGGCTCGATAAGTTGGAGAAGGGAGCCGCCGTCCCGGCCGCAAGTTCGGCCAAGACCCTCGCGCCCGCCACGCCGAACCCATCGACGCTTACGGCAAGAGCGGAACCTTCCGCCGCGAACGAGATAGCTAGACCCGACAACCCGAGGCCCTTGCTCCGAGGCTATAGCGTCGAAGATGTACGGGACGGCATTGCGGTGGTTGACAGTCGCTATGGCCCGCAAGACATATCGCCCGGAGATTTTATCCCTGGGGCGGGGCGCGTATTGCGAATTGAGAGACGGGGCGGCGATTGGTTCGTCGTGACAAGCCGCGGCGTCATTGCGAGCGGTTCGGCGCGCTACTAGTGCTGCCGCAGGAATGGCTGAAATAACGATCACCGCAAAGTGCTGCATCGCCGGCGGCGGACCGGCGGGAATGTGTATGTCGGATTCTCCTGCTCGCGCGCGCCGGCGTCGACGTCGTAGTGCTCGAGAAGCACGCGGATTTCTTCCGCGATTTCCGCGGGGACACGGTTCACCCTTCGACGTTCGAGCTGACGTATGAGCGAATTGGCCTGATCGACGAGTTCCTGAAGCTGCCGCATCAGAAGGTCGAGACGCTGAGCGGCCAGGTCAGCGACGAACACCTCGAGCTGGCGGATTTCCGCCACCTGCCGACGCGCTGCAAATTCATCGCCCTGATGCCGCAATGGGACTTCCTCAATTTCCTGGCCGGGCAGGCCAGGCGCTACAAGACGTTCGACCTGCGCATGAAGGCCGAAGCGTGGCCTGCTCACTCTGTACATGCACTTATCGAAGATCGACGTGAAAGAAGGGGACCACGTTGCGACCGGACAGACGGTAGGTGTGAGCGGCGGAACGGGTCGCGCAACTGGACCACATCTGCACGTGGCCGTGCGCTGGCAGGGAGTTTATTTGAATCCGGCGACTTTGCTAAGTCTCGAGTTGCCGTGAGCCCTTTCGGGGCTGGTCGGTTCCGGTGCGCGTATTCGACGATGAGCGAAGCGCGTCTTTGAGATCGAGATTGCGAATCAGGCGGTGCAGATAATTCACGTGCACGCCAAGCAGTTCGGCGGCTTCAGTGTAATTGCGATTGGTTTGTTCGAGCGCAGTCAGTATCAACTGTTTCTTCAGTTCTTTCACCTGGTAGTGATAGTTGGCTGCTTCATCGCTCGAGGTGACGCCTTTCTCCAAAATCGATTCCGGCAGATCTTCCGGTTGAACCACATCGGACGGGCTCAGCACCAGGGCGCGCTCAATGGCATTTTCCAATTCGCGCACATTGCCCGGCCAGTCATAGTTCACCAGATACGCAATTGCATCAGCGGAAAGTTTCTTGATCCGGCTATTGAGCTTCTTGATGTACTTGGTTACAAAATACTCGGCCAGTATCGGAATATCTTCGCGACGCTCACGCAGCGGCGGCATGACCAGAGAAAGAACGTTCAGCCGGTAGAAGAGATCTTTGCGAAAGGTTCCTGCCTTTACTGCTTCGCCTAGCTCTTGATTCGTAGCAGCGATTAAACGTATATCCACCGCAATCGGACGCATGCCGCCGACGCGCTCGAACTCACGTTCCTGTAGCACGCGCAGCAACTTCACCTGCAGAGCGGGCGCTAGTTCTCCGATTTCATCCAGAAAAACCACCCCGCCGTTCGCGATTTCGAGGCGGCCTTTTTTCTGCGCCACAGCCCCGGTAAATGCGCCTCTTTCGTGGCCGAAGAGTTCGCTCTCCAGCAAACCTTCCGGAATAGCGGCACAATTAATTGCCACAAAGGGCTTGCTTGAACGCGGACTGTTGCGATGGATGGCCCGGGCCGCCAGTTCTTTTCCAGTTCCGCTCTCGCCTTGCAGAAGTACGTTGGAATCCGTGGGTGCCACTCGTGCCAGGAACTGGTAGACCTCCTTCATCCGTGGACTCTCGCCAATCAAGTTGTGATCGAGATTGATCTCTGCAGATAACCTGAGATTTTCCTGCTCCAGCCACTGTATTCGGCGCGCATTCTCCAGAGCTACGGCAGAAGTTCCCGCAATGGCTGCGACGAATTGCAGGTGATCCTCATCGAAGCGGCTGGCTGAATTGCACGTGTCCAGATAAATGCATCCGGTCACTTTCTGGAACATTGTCAGGGGCACGCAAAGCAGGGAGCGAATCTGGCAATCCACCAGGCTTTCGACGCCGGCCAGACCAGTGGAAGCTGGGACGTCAGCGCCCAGAACCGCCAGTCCTTCTTTCATGACTTGGCGCGCAATGGTGCGGCTAATGCGAACCGGCAGTACAGACTTGGCGATGCGTTGGCGCGCATAGACTGAACCGAAGTGCTCGTCGAACTTGCCATCCAGTAAGATCGCACCACGCTCCGCAGGCACTACCTCAAAAATCAGATCGAGGATCTGCCCCTGCAGCTCGTCAAGATCGCGGATAGAGTGCACGATGCGGCTGATCTTAAGCAGGGCATTCAGGTTGCGCGCCACGCGGGAATTTGCCGGCAGCTCTCTGAGAATCCGATCCGGTTGTAGATAGAGCACGTCTTGCGGACGGAACTGCGCGGTTGCCTGGGTCAGGCTGTCTTCGTACTCGACTCGGCCGGTGGTAGATTCCTCTCGATCCTCGTGAAGTAGTATGAGGAAAACAGAGTCTCCTGCTGAAATCTGGTCTCCGTGGCGCAGGCTCGCCTCCTTGACGCTAACTCCATTCACCGATGTGCCATTACGGCTATCGAGATCGCGGATTTTGTAACCTTCACCGTCGCGCGTGAGCGCGCAATGGCGGCGCGACAGGGAAGGGTCGCTGATGGCAAGTAGGTTTGATGGGTCGCGGCCGATGTGAATCTCGCCGCTGGGGAGCGCAAACGTCGAATCTTTTAACGGCCCGGCAATTACCAGCAGCCTTGGATTCACTTTCAACTCTCCCTACGCCCGCAACCTCTGTAACACATTTTCGCAGGTTCCATAAAAGTATCTATGGTCGTTCCACTATCCGAACAGATAGTCAACCAGCCATTCGGATAAGCGATTAACTGTGCAAAAGAATCAGCCCAGTTTCGCAGCCAATGAGGACTTCTGAATCAGTGAGTTCCGACCGCCCGGATCACGGCAGCGCAGCGACCACCATGGTCTGAGTCTTGCATTTTAAAAGCACAAAACACAAACAGGCGTAATCGGCATTCCAGGATTTGAGGGGCTAGGCCTGGCAGCCAGCCGCGTCGCCTCAACCAAGGAGAGCAAACATATGAGAGTAGATCGACGCAATTTTTTGGTTTTTGGAAGCGCGGGTTTCGTCGCGCTGGGCACGACGAAAGCGGCAGTCGCAGAATTGCCAGCCCTGTTACGCGGCAGGACGATTTCGTCTTCACCAGCCAAAGCGGTTTTTGCCCGTGCCTTCAATCTGTGGATGGATCAAGCCGTCCGCCATGAGCAAGAGTGGTCGCACGAGTTGGACGATGTGGCGCTTTTCCGCAAACAGTTATGCCTGGGTATTAAGCCCACGCACGGGGCTGGAGCGGCAGCGCACCTGCTCGAATACATGGATCTGGGCAACGCTTCCATTCTTCCGATAGCTGCGACAAAGATCGAAGGGGCTGCGGTGGCGCCTGCTGAAGCGGTTTTTGCCCGCGCCTTTAACCTGTGGATGTATCAAACTGTCCGCCATCCCGAACGCTCGTCGCATGAGGCGGATGATGTCGCGACATTCCGAAAGCAAGCGGCGATCGGCATTGAGCCGCGTTACGGCGTCAAGGCTGCGGAAAATCTGCTGCACTTTCTGGAGCAGGCTCAGGTAGCAGCCTGAGCCTGCATGGTTAGAGGTTCCGCTGAAACGATCAGCTCGATTCATCACTATCCGAAGCGATAGTTTGGACTATCCATTCGGATAGCTTTTCGAATCAGAAAAAAACGGCGATTCTGGTTGCGAAAGATTTTGCCACGCCAAATCAACTACTTGTAAACAGACTGCGCCGCCGCGACCGTGGTCTTACACGTGCATTAGCCTGTGCACGCCCTGACCTGGCGAAGCGATGGGGGAAGCGCTTTTGGCAGTCTTGCCAGGGTAAGGCCGAATCGGGAGCCTGAGAGACCCCCTCGTCAGACTCCCGATTCTCATTCTTCGTCTGAATTTGTTCGATCCGACTATGGACAAGATCTTTGTGGATGAGGCGCTCCAGGCATACCGGGAGAAGACGGGGGACATGCGTCCCTTTGAATTGCTCTCGGTCGCAGTTACCAGCCAGATTTTGAGGGAAGCGCAGCGGCTCAAAGGCTTCCAAAGCGCAGGGCCGAGTCAGTCCGCAGCCGCGGATCGTTGTGGCGAACCATGAGCGTCTGCTTGGTCGACAGGAACTCCGTCGCGAAAGCTCAGAGTCCTTCCTGAGATCGCTGGAACGCGTTCACCCGGCACCAGGATGCCGACCAGGTTCAAAGGATCAGCCGCCGAGAGAGTGATGATTTCTCCGGTCGGCGGCATCTTCCGCGTGGCCCGCAGCGACTCAACCGCAACCGGCAAGGCAAATTGCTCGCCCAGGAATCCATCCACGAAACGGCCGCCGCGAATTTCTCCGCGATCTTCCAGCCGGCGAAATGCCATTTGCAATTCACGCCACTTGGGCAGGTTGGTCTCTCGTGCCAGCACATCGCGAAAGACGATGCCGTAGCGTTTAAGCAGCATCCAGCAGGTAGCTTCAACCGTCCGATTGCGTTCGAGAGCCTGGTCGGTATGAAGCAGAGCCCATCGTCCCGAGTTGTGCCGCGGACGCGCAGTGCGCCCGCTGCCTTGTCCAGCGCGCCGTTTGGGATCGATTAGAGAACGCAGGTTATCGAAACCGTCAGCAGTGACCACGCCCGCGGCGACCAGTTCCCACAAAGCCGTTTCGACTTCGGCTTTCAATTTGCCCGTGCCGCGAACGATGTCAGCGAAGAACGAAGCCCCGCGCTGGCGTAGGAAATCCAGCACTTGCCGCGATCCCTCGCTCAAGCCGCGACCTTCAGGCTGATTGGCGGCGGGATTGTGCGGAGTCATCCAGTCGGCCTCATCGCGAACGAAGAATGTAATAGGAGCCACGCTGGTCGGAATCACACGCCGTTTGCCTGCCGCCGAATCTTCTAGTGTGGCCGGATGCGGCGACAACCGTCCCCATCCCACCGCACCGGTCAAGCAGAGTTGATCGAGCCATTGCGGATCGTAGTTGGCAATGCGTCGTGCAAGGATCTGCCGCTCCCAGGCGCTTGCCGGAATTTCGAAACCCTGCAGCTGGCGCACTACGTCAAGCGTTGCGCGTTCACCCTGAACTTGCGTTCCAGGCGCGACATGCTGCCAGCGCAGCAGCCAGCGCATAAACTGCGCCGCTGTTATAGGCTCGATCTGCTTGCGCAAAGTGGCGACAGTGAGCCGATGAATTCGCGCCAGCAGCCTCCGCTCACACCACTCGATCTCGTGTGGAGCAGCCTCGTGTGGCGCGGGCGCCCCCGCCCGCGTGGCCTGATCGGTAAACTTCCCCCGCAGAATTGTTCCGCTAGCTTCCATGCGCAGCAAAGCTTTTTCGATTTCAGAGGCAGGAAGTCCGAGCACCGATCCGAGGTGTCCTGCAGTTGTAGGACCCAAATGTGTCATCCAGCCGGTGACCAGCGCGAGTAGAACATCATCGCGAGAGGGAAGTGCGCCTTCGATTTTGATAGTCGGCCGATCAAAAGTGGTTTCGGGAAAGAGCAGCGAAAACATCTGGGCACGCTCAGCGGCGACCCAGTAGTGCTTGCCGTCATTAATAGCATTGACTGCTCGCCCGTGCTTCAATCAGTTGCTGAAAGAAAACAGCCCATTCGCGATTGTCCACGTAGCCCCGGACGCCCTCGTCCGGGTGGGCAAGCACAAGCTCGCCATCAGCCGCTGCGGAGCTTTGCTCCTCTGAACGGACGTGGGTGTCCGTCCCTACGCGGTCGGGTACGGCGATCAGCGTGTGCAACACATCATGCAGTTCGTCCGCATCACGCACATCCGGCCACGCCTCTTCGCGAACTTGTGCGATCGCCGCGGGATCAAGTTTCCCCACTTCCTCCAACACCGATTCCGGCAGAATCCGCCGCATCTCCACCGCGCGCGCCCGCCGTTCTTCGAGCGGAGCATCGTCGAGATAGGCGTACGGATTCGCGTTGAGAATCTCATGCGAGAACTGTGATGGCACCGGCGTATCCACGGCTACGCAGCGTACGCGGCCGTCTGCCATACCACGCAGCAGATTCTTCAGCCCTTCCAAATCCATCGCCTCGGTCAGCACATCCTTCATCACTTCGTTCACTAGCGGATGATCAGGAATCTGAATGTCGCCCTCGATATTTTCCTGGCAGGCGGCGACGTCAGGGAAGACCGACGCCAGCAGATCGTCGGAGCGCATGCGCTGAATCTGCGGCGGGACTTTCTTACCGCCTTGGAACCGCAACAAAGCTAGTGCGCGATTTGCGTCCCACCGCCAACGCGTTCCGAAAATCGGCGAAGCCAGGGCGGCCTGCTCCAGAATTGGCTGCACGGTTTCAGCATTCAGAAAATGAAAAACATCAGCCAGAGGAAAACTGTGTTGCTCCGCAAGGGCAATGTTCAACCCATTGTCCGTAGCGGCTGCTTGCAGTTCGAAGTTAAAGCTGCGGCAGAAGCGCTTGCGCAGAGCCAGTCCCCAGGCCTTGTTAATTCGGCCTCCGAAGGGCGAGTGGATTATCAGTTGCATCCCCCCCGCTTCGTCAAAGAAACGTTCCGCGATAATCGTCTGCTGCGTCGGCACCGCTCCGAGCACCGCGCGACCCTGCAAAATGTATTCGATCATCTGCTCAGCACCGGAGTCGTCCAGGCCGCATTCTTCTTTCAGCCACGCCACCGTCGCGGCGACTTCAGGCTGACTGGGAGAAAGCCCGACAGGCGAAATGTTCGGCAGACGGTCACTGATCTGCTGTCGCAGATCGCCAACATGCAAAGACAGCTCTTCGGTTCGCGCCGGCGCCTCGCCGCGCCAGAAGGGAACACTGGGAGGAGCTCCGTGGGCATCTTCTACCAGCACGCGTCCCGACTTTCCTTCCACCCGCCGGATTCGCCATGAACTATTGCCAAGCAACATGATGTCGCCGGAATTGCTCTCGACGGCGAAGTCTTCATCGAGCGTGCCTACAACAATTCCTTCGGGTTCGGCAACCACGGTGAACAGCGCAGTTTCAGGAATCGCCCCGCCGCTGGTGATTGATGCCAGCCGTGCGCCGCGCCGCGCGCGCAATTTCCGATTGATGCGATCGCGATGCAAGTAAGCGCCATAGCGTCCGCGGCGCGAAGCAATGCCCTCGGAGAGCATTTCGAGAACCGCTTCGTAAGTCTCGCGCGAAAGATTGCGATACGGGTAGGCTCGCCGCACCAGGTCAAACAGTTCATCTTCAACCCATCCGGGATCGTGTGGAGCGGGCGCCCCCGCCCGCGTGTCGGTACCCTCGCCGCCATCAGACGCGGGCGATGTCGCCTGCAGCACATCGCTACTGCCTGCGGCACATGTGGCGACGATCTGCTGCGCCAAAATGTCCAGCGGCGAGTCGGGAATCATGATGCGATCTAAATCGCCCTGACGAATCGCTCGCACCAGAGCTGCGCACTCCTGAAGTTCGTCGCGCGTAGTGACAAAAAAGCGTCCCTTGGGAACTGCGCCGCGCCAGTGTCCAGAGCGGCCTACACGTTGCAGAGCCACGGCAATAGCGCGCGGAGAGCCGATCTGCACTACCAGGTCGACGGTGCCGACATCGATTCCCAATTCCAGCGAAGCAGTCGCGACCAGTACTTTGACTTCGCCATCTTTAAGTTTCTTTTCCGCAGCCAGGCGCAGTTTGCGCGATAAGCTCCCGTGGTGAGCTGCGACGTTGTCGGGCCCAAGTTTTTCCGCCAGATGGTGCGAAATTCGCTCCGACAGCCGCCGCGTATTCACGAAAACCAGCGTGGAACGATGCTGTTCGACCAGTTCGACCAGCCGGTTATAAATTTCCTCCCACATTTCATTGCTGGCAATGGGGCCCAGTTGACTGGCGGGAACTTCAATCGCCAGATCGAGCTTGCGCTTGTGCCCAATGTTGACTATGACCGGGTCGGGGCGACCATTGCCGGTGAGGAAATGCGCCACTTGTTCAATCGGCTTTTGCGTAGCCGAGAGTCCAATCCGCACCGGCGGTCGATAGGTCAATGCCTCCAACCGCTCGAGGGAAAGGGTCAGGTGCGCGCCGCGCTTGTCATCGGCTACGGCATGAATCTCGTCGACAATCACGGTTTCGACATCTCGCAGGATTGCCCGGCTCTTTTCCGCAGTCAGCAGAATGTACAAAGACTCTGGCGTCGTCACCAGAATATGCGGAGGCCGCTTCAGCATCGCTCGCCGCTCGGGCATTAACGTGTCGCCGGTTCGCACTGCGGTGCGAATTTGCGGCATCAGCAGCCCGCGCTCGCCCGCCATCTGCAAAATCTCGCCCAGCGGTATCTCGAGGTTCTTCTGAATGTCATTGCCAAGCGCCTTCAGCGGCGAAACATAAAGTACTTCAGTGCGATCCTGAAGATCGCCTGCGAGGGCTTTTCGTACCAGCCGATCAATGCACGCAAGAAATGCGGCGAGAGTTTTGCCTGAACCAGTAGGCGCGGATATCAGCGTGGTGTGGCCGGCTAGAATGTGTGGCCAGCCCTGCTCCTGCGGCTCGGTGGGCGTGTCGAAACGGCGAACAAACCACTCCCTGACAAGCGGGTGAGCCCAATCAAGAGGTGAGGGAGGGGAGATCATTGGCTGCATTTTAGCACAAGCTTTCGTTAAATGTTCGCCCACATAGAGAATACCGCATGACCAACTCGCATAGAGAACCCGGAGCAGGTTCGACGTTTCTTATTAGATGCAGTAGCTCAGCGATTTGTAGGTGATAAATCGGGCAAGACCTAACAATAGCAATACGAGAAAAGCCCATCGGTTGTCTGCTTGGGGCGTGCTCGGGTCGACAACCGACGGGCTACCGCTCCTTACTCACCCTTTTGTTTTCAGGAGTCATTACTGAATAAAAACCCGGCCCGAGAAGAAAGTTTCGGGCATCGGGTCATTTAATTTTGCGGATACATATAAGCCCTTGTAAGAGTTAGGCTTACTCCGGAATCGCAGGTGGACGCGACGCCATCAGCTCAGTAAAACGAACATCAGTACGCAACCCGGCGAACTCCGGATCCCGATAAACATCGTTGATGGCTTTATATCCCTCTTCCATGGCGCGCCGCAGGTACAGCAGTGACCTGTCCCGATCGCCCTGCTTGGCCCACAGTTTGGCAATAATATAGTCGTACTTTGCGCGGTCGGCCGGCGAAGGCAATTGTGCCGATATTCCGTTGTGCGAGGTTCGGTCCAGAATGTTGGGATCGAGTTCCATTGCTTTGGTGTAGGCTTCGCTGGCTTTCACAAAATCTTTCTTGCCGAAATACGCCGCGCCCATGTTGCTGTAAAAAGAAGCCGATTCCGGCTCCAACTTGATCGCCTTCTCATATTGCTTAATCGCCGATCGGTACTTCTTTGCCTCGTATTCGATTACCCCAAGGTTGTTGACCGCATCGGCAAAATGGCGGTCGGCGTGAACCGCGCGTTCAAAGTCTTTGCCGGCTTCGTTGAAGCGCTGCAGCAATAGCTCAGCGATCCCAGCCTTGTTATAGATGCGCGCATCATTTCTGTTCTTGCTGAGAGCCGCGCGATAATAATCCAGAGCGTCCAGATAATCCTTCTCCAGGCGAAGCTCGTCTCCTCGCTTTTCCAATTCCTCGACCGTGGCCGTAGCAGACGGAGGCTCAGTACGCCTGATGGTAGGCGGACTGATCTGCACCAGTTCCGAGTTCGAATTTTGAGCTTGAAGAAGTGACGCAGAAGAAGCGGTCAAGGTCAGCAAGAAGATCAGCAGGCAGAAGAGTGATTTACAACGCATAGCTCACCTCCGAAAAAATCGGGCGAACTCTCTACACACTCATTGACACCTTCAGGGCAAATAATGTTCCTTCACTGCGGTCCATTTCCCGCCGGTGCCGGTGGATTGGGCGGAGGGTTAGACTGTTTGTCGTCTTTAAAGATACCTGCGATTTTGCCAAAGAATCCCTTTTTCTTCTTTGCATCCTGGTCGGCAGCATTGGCGTCCTGAGTGACGGTACCGGGCGGGGCAACGGTCTGGGTACCGGGAGGCGCCGGAGGTGGAAGAGCTTTATCGCCCCCCAAGCCGAGGATTCGGGAGAAAAATCCCTTCACGCTAACCGGCTGATCGCAGGTTTGATTGGGCTCCGTGCCTGCAATGAATGCCGCGGTATAAGTTTGCGGACAGGCAGGCGTAGCCAACAGATTTGTACTTTTGTCCAACTGCACATCCACAACCCCTGCAGGTTGCGCGAAAGACTTCACGTCGGAGTATTCGGGAAGCGCAACCGCCTTCTTCATGAACTCCGCCCAGATGGGCGCTGCAGTTTGTGCTCCGCTTAATCGCAGGTCGCTGTAATCGTCAAACCCGACCCAGACGATACACAAGAGATTGCTGGTATACCCGGCAAACCAGCCGTCGTGCGAGCTTCCCGTCTTGCCCGCCGCAGGCGCGGTAAAACCGCGGGTGCGAACTTCATACGCAGTTCCAAAGTTCAGCACGCCTTCCATCATGTTGGTCATGACAGCCGCGACGCGCGGATCGAGCACCTGGCGCTTGTCCGGCTTGAAGTCCATGACCACGTCCCCGGCTGCATTGCGCACCGAATTGACTATCACCGGAGAGATCCGCAAGCCGGCATTCGCAAAGACGGTGTAAGCGGCAGCCATATCCAACGGAGTGGCGTCGTAGGAGCCGAGAGCCATAGCCGGCGTGGGTTTCACCGAGGTGATCCCCGCAGCCTTAGCCAAATCTGAAACTTTGTCGTAGCCCACTTCTTCGGCTAACTTGACCGTCGCATTATTCAACGACATCGCGAGCGCATACCGTGCCGTCACGTCTCCGTGATATTCCTCTTTATAATTTCGCGGCTCGTAGATCTGATCTCCGTAAGAGAAAGTGCTCGGCTGGTCGGTAACCATCGACGCGGGGGTGAATACCGGATTTGCGCCGTCCACCGCAGTGTTCATCGCAGCCGCGTAGACAAACGGTTTGAAGATTGATCCCGTCGGACGCCGCGCGACCGCGTGATTCAGTTGGCTGAATCCGTAATTCCTTCCCCCCACCAAAGCGAGAATTTCTCCCGTGTGAGGATCAATCGCGACCAGAGCCACCTGTGCCTGCGGCCCGGGCGCAACTTTGGTTTCGTACTTGTTCTTGCCGATTTTTATTTTCTTGGTACGCCGCTTCGTGACCTGGTCATCCACCAGCTTCATGCCGGTGTCGACCGCCTGAGCTGCAGCCCGCTGCAGATCGGGGTTCAGAGTCGTATAGATGCGGTAAGACTGCTCGTTGAGTTCACGCTCATTCAGCCGGCTGATTACCGCGTCGCGGACCAGGTCAACAAAATACGGCGCATCGCTGGCTTCGACATTCGGAGGCGCGAGCTTCAGCGGGCTTGCTTTCGCCTTGTCCGCCTGGTCTCTGGTGATGGCATGAGTTTCGACCATGCTGTCCAGCACCAGATTGCGTCGTTCCGTCGCCCGTTCGGGATGGCGATATGGAGATAAATAACTGGGCGCCTGAATCAGCCCGGCAATGAGCGCGGCCTCAGGCAGAGTAATGTCCTTCAAGTCCTTATTGAAGTACGCCTGCGAAGCCTCGGCAAAGCCACTGATGGTGAACGAGCCCCGCTGTCCCAGGTCCACTCGATTGGCGTAAAACTCGAAGATCTGCTGCTTGCTGAACTTCTGTTCCAGCTGCATCGCAATCAGCATTTCCACGATCTTGCGCTTGAACGTTTTCTCCGGAGTCAGAAAAAACGCGCGCGACAATTGCATGGTGATGGTCGATCCACCCTGCTCATGCTTCTGACGCGTAATATCGACCCAGGCCGCCTCGCCCAAGCGAATGAAATTCACTCCACCGTGCTGGAAGAATCGCCGGTCCTCGATCGCGAGCACCGCATCCACCAGCATCTTGGGAATGTCATCGTACTTCACCAGACGCCGCTTGGAGCGCTGCTCAGCATCGAACAGCGCTGTAATCATACGAGGTTCAAGTTCGTAGGCATCGAGGTCACCAGACTTCGAGCTGATGCTCGAAACCTTGCCGTCCTGTATATGAATCGTCGCTGGCTCGGGGCTATGGTAGGACTGAGGACCTGGGTTGATCTCAATTCCATTTTTCAGCGCGCGATAACTTCCCATCGGCGCCTTGCCATCGTTTTCCGCATATCCGGCGCGGCGAAGCTGGGTCGCGATCTCACGCGGGTCAACTTTCTCGCCCACCGTCACTGCGCGCGGCAAAGCATAGATAGTGGCGGAGCTGCTGAAAACCGGCCCCTTAAAACGCTGATCGATGATGTGATCGTATTTAAGGTAGTAATAAGAACACCAGCCGCAGAGCGCAACCGACAGCACTATGAAAACGGCCAAGGCAATGCGGATGACCGGATCGCCTGAGACAAGTCCCTTGCCGGTTGCGGTTGGTTTCCTTCTCTTCGGAATTTTAAGCTTGATGGCCACTGCAATTGGCGGAGCCGCCTGAGTATCGCGAATCTGCCGCCTCACTCTTCAGTGAGATGACCGCGCTTGCGAATTCGTTATCCCCAGAGCAGGAGCGGAACCGTCGCAATAAACTTAGAAACCGCTCCATGGCGACAAGTTCCAGGATTTCACTCCACTCCCCATTCTAAATCACAAATAATCCACAACCGGACTAGAACGGACTCTTGTTTTCAGTGGAGGCATCGAAATGCAGGTCAACAGGATAGCCGGGAAGATCGAGGTGGACGGTATACGGCGCGCTAATAGTTAGTGAGCCAGTACCCTGAGTTCCGTGACGCTGAACCCTGATCTGGTCTCTGCTCAGCGGAATGTCCATGCTTTGTGCCTTTTTGTAAAGCATCTCGCGGATATCGTCCTCTGGCTTGCTGGTGTAGGTTTCGAGCGTGGCTTCGGTCTTCACAACGTCCTGGAATTGATAGTTTTCGTAATAAACAGGGATCAATTCCGCCCCGAGATAGACTCCCGCGACAATCACGCAGATGCCAATGATAAGTTTGATCGTTCCCATCGCGCGCTCCCGGCTTCGGCCAATACGCCGATCCAATCAGCGTGCGGGCCGTAAAGCTTTGAAATAATCGGTTATTCCCGCGATGCTAGCATCGTGCATTTCGCGTGTCGAGCGCTGAACCACTTCCACAGTACCTTCGGTAACCTTCTTGCCCACGGTAATCCGATAGGGAATGCCCACCAGGTCAGCATCCTTGAACTTGACCCCTGGCCGTTCATCCCGATCATCAAGTAATACGTCGAATCCCTCTGATTCCAGGCGAGTTGCAATGTCGACCGCAGTTTTGAGCAGGACCTCATCCTTTATATTAGTGGGACAAACAACGATCTCGAATGGAGCAATCGACGGCGCCAGCGAGAAGCCGTTTTCATCATTATTCTGCTCGACAGCCGCAGTAAGAATGCGTTCGATACCAATCCCATAGCATCCCATAATTGGCATAATTTCCTTGCCGTTGCGGTCGAGCACTCTCGCGCCCATCGATTCGGAATATCTGTATCCTAATTTGAAGATGTGGCCGACTTCGACGGCACTGTCGATGCGAAGCGGTGAGCCGCAGTTAGGACAAGCTTCGCCCGCGCTAACAGTTCGCAAATCGACATAAGTAGTCGGCTGAAAGTTTTGCCCGGGAGTCAGGTTTTTCAGATGGTAGTCTTCCTTGTTCGCCCCGGCGATCAGATTCTTCCGTCCTTCCAAAGCTTTGTCGACCAGCAAGACAGGACGGTTTCCATCCCTCATGTCGGTGGCCCAATCGATGCCGATCGGCCCCAGAAATCCCGCCGGAGAACGAAACAGGCTCTTGATCTCATCCTCCTGCATGGGACGAGTTTGTTTCCCGGCAACCGCGGCAGCAAACTTCGCTTCGTTGAGTTGATGATCGCCGCGCATGAGGGCAACGATTGCGCGGAGCTTTGGCTTGCCCGTTTTGGCGTCGGGTTCCTCGGCCATGTAAGCGAGGGTTTTGATCTTATTTTTCGGCGAGACTCCGAGAAAACGTGCGACATCCTCAATCGTTTTCATTCCCGGCGTATGAACTTCAACCGGTTTGCCGTCTCCCTCAACCGCAAGTTCGTCGACCGCCGAGAGTTTCGAAATTGCCCTCTCCATGTTCGCCGCATAGTTGCAGCTTTCGCAGCTGACAATCTGGTCTTCGCCGGCCGGCGTGCGCACCATGAACTCGTGCGACTCCTTGCCCCCCATCGCACCCGAATCCGCTTCGACGACCATGTACTTAAGTCCGCACCGGTCAAAGATGCGGCAGTAAGCGTCATAGTGCTTCCGGTAAGAAATGTCGAGACCCGCGGCGTCGATGTCGAACGAGTACGAATCTTTCATGATGAATTGCCGCACCCGCAAAAGCCCGGACCTGGGACGCGGCTCATCGCGAAACTTCGACTGGATCTGATACCAGATTTGCGGCAACTGCTTGTAACTGCGCAGTTCCTTGCGCGCAATGTCAGTCATGACTTCTTCCGCCGTCATGCTGAGGCACAGATCCGCCCCCTTGCGATCTTTCAGGCGAAACTGATTCTGCGCCCATCACCGCCCAGCGCCCACTGGCCTCCCAAAGCTCCCGCGGATGCAGTGCCGGCAAATAAAATTCCTGCCCGATCTTGTCCATCTCCTGGCGGACGATCGCCATGATCTTGTTGAACGACCGGTTTCCCAGAAAAAAATAAGAATAAAGTCCGGCGGCAAGCTGGCGAATATACCCAGCCCGCACCAGAAATTTGTGGCTGGCGACTTCAGCGTCCGCAGGCGCCTCGCGCAGCGTAGGAATAAACAATTCAGACCAGCGATGCATAGTTGAGAATCCTGAGTAGCAGGGAATTAAATATTGTAAATGATTGTGCGAGACACACCCACGTGGGGACAGCCGCCCTCGGCTGTCCAGCCGAGCAAAGCTCGGCAGGAGTTCGTTACGCGCTCACGTTGCCCTCTGCTGTTCGGCTTTCAGATCGCGGTCGCAAGATCCTTCAGTATACCGATGACTCTGTGTATTGCGTCGGTGGAAATAGTTTCGAGCTTGCAGGTGAACTCACTTAAGATTTGGGTAGCAGCAGTGCCCAACTGCCGAGCTTTGCTCGGCCTGGACGGGCGAGGCGCCCGTCCCCACGTAGTCATCGGGAGTGCTGGCTTCCGCGGGAAGCTGCCTACAAACACTAAGAGTCCCGAGGTGGTGTTGATCTCATTCGTCTCGGCCAGTAGCTCGCGTTAGACCCTTGCTGACCTGACATAGTTGCTATCCTTGCGGACTGCAATTACCGATCCTTGCTTGGGCTCCGGGCTTACCGCCAACCGGATAAATCAGTTCAACGCCTCGGGACTCTATCCTGCCTTTGACATGATGTTCGGGTTCGCCTCGACCAGCGCTTTGCTATAGACCCTTGCTCGCCCTCTCCACTTTTCATCTTGCGATGCCGCAGAGTGACTTTGCTTGAGTCCCGGACGCCGCGCCAACCGGATAAACTCAGAACGTGTCAAAGAACGATTATGTTTTTACTCTTCCTATTCTGGGAGTCAACGAAAAACGCGAGAGTGTATCTGCTTTGAATGCAGCCAAGTGCAGCCGCTCCACAAGCCGGTGACCGGATTTGGTGCAAAGCGGCGATGTGTAGTGTTTAGTCTTTCGCGAGCAGGTCGTTTATTTCCGCATGGCAAGGCCGATACCTGATTACGAAGCCGCGCGCCGACTCAAATTTCAAATGTGGAAAATCGGTCGAAATGCTTGCGGGGCGCGGAGTCTGTAGTTTTTAACAATTTGCGGAAAAACTCTCGGCGTCGGAGTTTTGAAAGGGCACGGCTTCCCAGCCGCTGCCATAAAACTTTAAAAACGATGTAAGGCGCGGCTGGAAGCCGCGCCCCTTCAAAGCCTAACCGCCGATTTTCCGCTTTTTCCACAGACGGTTTCAAGCAATGCGCAAAAGAAAACGCCAGCGCTGGGACGCTGGCGTTTCAAGTTAAGAATCCGACCGGTTATTTTTGCTGCGGTGGAATCTGCCGCGACGGGGGAATCGGCCTCAGGCCTTCGTCGTCGTAGTAGAACTTCATTTCATGATCGGATTTGGCTCCGGGCACAGGCTTCTCGCCTTTGGAACTGAATCGTGGCTCGCCAGGCGCTGCCAACAGCGCCTCCTTCGTGGTGTACATGGCTTCGTTCAGCAAGCCACCGGAAGGCGCAAAGGCGACGGCAAATATGCCGCGCGGACCGCCATTCGTATACGTGACCCCAATGTAATCCGCGACCATGTATCCCGCGTCGGAGAGCGGCAGCCAGGTTAACTTCATGGGACCAGCAAGTTTTTTTCCGGCGGTCCAGGTCTTGCCGCCATTTTCAGAAGTGGTAAAGCCGACCTCGAGCTGGCATGAATTGTTGCAGGCCGACACCGGATAGAAATAGTAAACAATGGTGAGATGAGCGCTCTTGCCCGAAGTAGTCGGATCTGCGCCAATGCCGGGAAGGAAGTGATCGACGGTGCTGTTTGTCGGATCGATCGGAATGCGCGTGACCGCGCTCCAGGTTTTGCCGTCCGCAGAACTGCTCATTACTATATCGTTGGAAGCTGCAGCCGCTGCGAAAGCGGCAATCCGACCATACGACGTAGACTTTGCCAGACGCCGTCAATGGATACCCTGGGCATATCAAATCCGGCACGGATGCCTCCGTCTTCCTGATGAGTTGTAGGGCTTGCGACATTTACAGTCGTGCTCCACGTTTTGCCGCCGTTGGTTGAACGAAAGGCGTCAATACCGCCGCCCGAAAACGGAACGATCACTGTGCCATTAGGCTGAACCACGGGCTCGCCGCCGAGCCCGCCAGCATGGTCTGCGGAGGGTATGCCCGCGCTCCAAGTGAGCCCGCCGTCGTGCGATGTGCTCATCAAGACGTCGCCGCTGCCGTATGCCTGATCCCATTCCGTGTAGCAATTGCCGTAGTAAGGGCTCGTGGGAGTGTTGTCGCAGGTGGTCCAGTTCTTATCGTCAAGTTCGGTGTTGTCGATGATGACCGGCTTTCCCCAGTGAATGCCGTCTGGAGAACGGCTTACGGCCACGTCTCCGATGGTGCCTGAGTTTTCCTGATTCTTGAGCGGCAGCGTCGAAATCAACCACTGCTTGTGCTTAGCGTCATAGGCAACGGACGGATCGGCTGCCCATCCATACGGGCCCTTCTTGTACTTGTCGGTGAGTGCGGGCAGAATGCCGTATGTCCAGGTCTTGCCGCCATCGGTGGATGTAGTCCAGCCCACGTCGCCGCTGCCCCATCCGATTGATCCGGGCACGCGAGCTACGTGGAAAGTGCCGACGATGGTGTTTCCCCAGGAGAAAAAATCGGGCTCTACTTCTGTCTTATGCACGCTGTCGGAGTTGTGCAGCGTATCAGTGCTGAGTTTTACCAGCGTGAATTGCGCCGCTGCAGGCAGGCTTAGCACAGCGGAAATTGCCAATGCTAACACCACAGTAGGGAAGGCAAACGCATTTCGATTCATCAGAGTTTCCTTTTTGGGTTAAGCAAAATGCTGCTACTGACAGCCACACCGAGCTGCTCGCCGTCGAACCTGAGATCAAACTCTACTTCTGCTTCGAAGGTCGCACCTGTTTCGCAGGCGGGATGGGATACTTTCCATCGTCGTCATAATATTTCCAAACATATTTCCCCTTGGCGTTGGGCACCGGCTTTTCGCCTTTTGAACTAAATCGAGGTTCGTCGGCCCCTGCCAGAAGCGGAGCTTTGGTCGTGTACATCGCTTCGTTAAACAGGCCACCAGAGGGGGTTTTAGCTACAGCGAATACTCCGAACGGGTTCCCGTTCGCGTATGCGACCGCGAGATAATCGGCGACCATCAACCCGTTTTGCGAATTGGGCAGCCAGCTCAACTCCATCGGGCCAGCCAATTCTTTTCCCTTCGTCCAGGTTTTGCCTCCATCCTGCGATATCGTGTAACCCACGTACAGCTTGCAGGAGTTGTTGCAGGCTGCGACAGGATAGTAGTAATAGGTCACGGCGAGGTGAGCTGTCTTTCCCGAAGTTGCGCGGTCAATGCCGATACCAGGGATGAAATGATCCACCGTGCTTGTAATCGGATCAATCGGAATACGGGCAATTTTTGTCCACGTTGTGCCATTGGTGGAGGTGGTCAGGACAAGGTCATCGGTGCTGCAGCCAGAACGGAAGCTGCAATCCGGCCACACCATATAGATTTTTCCGCGCGCCATCGATTTGCGCTGTGGGCATACCAAAGCCGTCGCGCAGACCACCATCTTCGCCGCGATAGTTTTGATTGGCGATAATGGAACTGCTGGTCCAACTTTTGCCACCGTCTGTCGAACGGAACGCGATCATGCTTCCAAAGGTTGAAATCGGCACTACGACGGTACCGTTTGGCAGCACTAAGGGTTGCCCGCCAATGCCGCTGGCATTATCCGCTGTATTCCGCGCTGGTCCCCATGTCAACCCGCCGTCGGTGGATGTGCTCATGAAAATGAGATCGCCCTGCCCAGGCTCGTCCCATTCCGTGTAGCAATTGCCGTAGTGTGGGCTTGTAGTAGTGTTGTCGCAGGTAATCCAATTTTTGTCGTCCGAGCCGCTGTTATCAACAATGATCGGCTTGCTCCAATGGATTCCGTCCGTCGAGCGGCTGGTAGCAACGGCTTCTCCATTATCGTTAACGATAGGAAGAGTGGAGATCAGCCATTCCCCGTGCTTGGCGTCGTAAGCGACAGCTGCGTCGCTCGCGGCGGTGAAGCTTCCGCCTTTGTAGTTATCCGTCAGACCGGGAAGATAGCCGCTGGTCCAGGTCTTGCCCGCATCCGTGGAAGTAGCAAAACCTACGTCAGCACCACCGCCGCCGGAAATGCGTGCCACCTGGAAAGCGGTCACGATGGTCGAGCCCCACGCGAACGTATCAGGTTCAACCTCGGTGCGATGTTGGGCGTCAGAGTCGTGAAACGTATCCGTGCTGAGCTTTACGAGCGTTGACTGGGCATGCGCCGATGCCACGATGGCGAACGCAATCGCAAACACTAAGAACGACTAGGTAGAGGGCAGACGTGTTCCGGCCAGTGTGAGACCTTGAGGGAAGTTCGATTCATCGGGATTTCCTTATACCCTGGGATTTACCGCCCGCAAAGCCGCCGCGGTTTGAATGGAGAGAGCATTCGAGGACGCAACGAGACGCGGTAGTAGTAGCGCTAGCGACGATACACGTGAGACTCCCGCACTGTCAATGTGAAGCGGATTGCACTTTTTGCGCAGGGTGCGGGTGCCCCGCGCCTTGCGTTTTTTGCCAGGGGCGGCCAGAAGTTAAAGCACACCGCTGCCGCCGTTGCGTTGGTTTAGCATGAGAGCGTGCCCCCCGCGGATTCATCCCGGCGAGTCGGTCTGGCCCGCGCACTTTCCAAGTTAGGCTATTGCTCGCGCTCGCGGGCGTGCGATCTGATCCGCGCAGGACGCGTGACCCTGAATGGCGGAACCTGTCGCAATCCCGAGGCGCCAATCCGCGCTGAACGCGATCGAATCGAAGTGGATGGCAGGGAGGTCGCAGCCCACGCGAAAGTCTATCTCATGCTCAATAAACCTCGTGGCGCAGTGACCACGGCCTCCGACGAAAACGGACGCGAGACGGTATACGCCTATCTGGATGAAAGTATGCCGTGGCTCGTACCCGTCGGCCGCTTGGACAAGGCCAGCGAAGGCCTGTTGCTTCTGACCAATGATTCCGAGTGGGCGGCACGCGTGCTTGCGCCGGGGACCCATCTCGATAAGACCTACCACGTGCAAATTGCTGCGATTGCGGACGCGGCTTTGCTCGCATCCATAGCTGCCGGAGTCCGAACCGGGGATGGTGTTTTCCTGCGGGCAAAGAGTGCCCGCATTCTGCGCAGTGGGGACAAAAATACCTGGCTCGAAATCGTGCTCGACGAAGGAAAGAATCGCCACATCCGCCGCATGCTGGCGCAACTAGGCGTGGAGGTGCTGCGACTGCTTCGCGTGGCCATCGGGCCTCTACGGCTCGGCGATCTCCCAAAAGGCGCCTCGCGGCCACTGACCGATGTCGAAAAATACGATCTGGATCGCGCCATGCAACAACAGGCCGCGGTCAGAAATCGGGCTGGCCCACCTTTGCGCGCGTAAAGTGGGAAACTCGTACCCCATGCGCGCGTCCCTTCATATCGATCAATCTTGCAGCCAATCCAACATATTGCAACAACACTCAAAACAGCGTAGGAGATTGCGGGCAGACTTCGTGCAACGTAGCCTGCTTCATTAACTATCCGGGCAACCCCGAAGACCCGGACGATGACTGAAACCGGGTGCCGGACGGTGCCTCCGCCCACGCTGCCGCCGGGGCGGGACCGCCGCTGGTGTTCGCCACTAGGGGGTAATCTCGAACACAGTGCTGTAGGCTGTGCCATAGAGGTTACCCCTCTTGTCCAGAATCACGCCGCCGTCCGGCAGTCCACCGTCGGTGCCGTCAAACTTGTGGAGCACCGAATAAGCCCATTCGCCATGCGGCCTAGGGGCCAGCCTGTAAACCACTCCGCAGCCGTCGTTGCACCCGCCAGAGCCGCCAAGCGCAGCCGTGCCATAAAGAACGCCCCCGTCGCCGCGGACCAGCCCACTGACCGGCCCGAATCCGTCCTGCGGATTTGCAAAGGAGTACAGCACAACCTCTTTCCAATGACCGTCCCCAGATTGCGCTAGCTGGAATATGGTGCCACACTCGTAGCCGTAACATGTATCGCCACCGCCGTCTAAGGTAGTGCCATAAAACTTTGCGCCATCTAGAATCACTCCGCCTTCGAGGTACCAACTGTGCGCGCCGAAACTGTGCAGCACGCGCTCTTGCCAGCCCCCCTCGTGGTGCGTCAGCTTGAAAACGGTCCCGCCATTGTACTTGCCCCCCCGCTGGCCCGCGCCATAAAGATCGCCAGCCTTGCTAAGAATCAGCGGAGCGGTGGAGGCGGTCGAGTCATAGGGCTTGGAACCGAAGTTGTAAAGCACGCTTTCGGTCCAACCGCCGGATCCCGGCGTTAGCTCGTACGCGGTGCCGCAGTCATACTCGCCCCCCCCACCTGTTGTCCCGTACAGGTTCCCAGCTGTGCCCAGGGTCAGGCCATCCCCAGGCGCGGAGCCGTCCCGACAGTTGTACTGTGGGCAGAAGTTGTAAAGAACCGCGAAGATCCAGCCGGCCGAGCCAGGCATCAACTCAAATACCGTGCCACCATCGTGAAGGCCGCCGTCGGGCGCTGTGCCATATAGGTTCCCAGCAGCATCGAAAATCATGTTCCCATTGGGAGACGACCCGTCCGTGCCGTCGAAGCTGTGCAGCGTCGTCACCCTCCATTTGCCTTTCGAGTCCAGCGACAACTCAAAGACCGATCCCACGCCATTGGTGCCTCCGCCGCTGGTCACCCCGTATAGATTCCCCTTCGAGTCAATCGTCAGCCCGGTCCACAGCCCGCCCGGGACACTAGCTAACACTTTGAACTGGGGCTTGGCCCAAGCCCCAGTTACCAAGAGCAGAGTGACGGCAACGACCACCAGAGCGTTGATTAAAGCAAAAGACCATTGTTTGGGTCGCATTGGGAACCACCTTCGCTCAAGGGGACTCGCATGGGATGCGAGGCGTAGACCCTCGATAGGCACGAAGTTTAGCACAGAAACCCCTACTCGTAGGAGCGCTTTCGGCAAGGCTGTTACGTGCGGGGAACGGCTGATGAGATAACCGTGTCGGCGCTTGCGAGCGAGCAGACTTGGAAGCGCTCAAAGCGGCCAAGGCTCGGAGGAAGGGAGCCGACACGGTTTCTCATCAGCCAATTGCTATTTCTGCAAGCCTTCACTTGGAGGAGCACTGGGAGCCTCTCGCTCCTTACCCTGATTCCTTGGGAACGGCCGGTCCGCGTGGATGCCCGGTATGCGTTTCTCGCCCTTCGAACTGAAGCGCGGTTCGTCCGCCGAAGCCTCGAGCGCATTCTTTGTAGTGTATGCGGCCTCGTTAAACAGGCCGCCCGACGGCGCCTTGGCCACCATGAACACTCCGAATGCTTTGTCGTTTACGTATGATGAGGACAAATAATCGGCCAGCATGGGACCATTTTGCGACTGCGGTAACCAGCTTATCTGCATGGCGCCGGCGCCCACATCTTTTCCCGCCGTCCATGTCTTGCCTCCATTCGAGGAAGTGGTAAAGCCAACGTGCACGCGGCAAGTCGAATCGTCGCAGTTGGCCTGGGGATAGAAGTAATAAGTTGTGGTCAGATTGGCGGTGCTGCCGGAAGTGTTGCGATCGACCGCCAGCCCGGGAATGAAGTGATCCACGGTGCTGCTGAGTGGGTCGATTGGAATCCGCGCAGGTTTCGTCCACTTGGTTCCATTCGTCGAAGTGATCAGCACCAAATCGTTGGTGCTGCAGCCTGAGCGGAAGCTGCAATCGGACCACTCCACGTAGAGCTTTCCCGATTTATCAATGCCGGTAGAAGGGAACGGCAAGCCCACACTCCGCAAAGTGCTATTGCCCTGAAACGTATTGACGGGAGCAATGCCGAAGCTCGAACCCCAACTGGCGCCGCCGTTGGTTGAGGTGAAAGCCATCATTTCGCCGCCCAGATAAATCATGACTACCTGGCCGTTCGGTTGCACCAGCGGCTCAGCGCCTGATCCGAATGCGGTGTCAGCCGAAGTCTTGGCTGCTCCCCACGTAAGGCCGCCGTCAGTAGAAGTACTGATCAAGATTTCGGGCGTGTCCCATTCGGCGTAGCAATGGCCGTAGAATTTGCTGTTCGCGTTGTTGTCGCAAGTAATCCAGTTCTTATCGTCTCCGCCGCTGGTGTCCACCATAACCGGTTTGTCCCAATGGAGTCCGTCGGTGGATCGGCTGACGGCGACGTTAAGTCCTGAGTTGCCAATAGGCAGACTGCAAATCAGCCATACCCCATGCTTCGCGTCGTAAACCACCGAGGCATCGCTGGCCGCCGAGTTGGGCCCATTCTTGTAGTTGACGGTGAGGCCGGGAAGAGAACCATAGGTCCAAGTTTTGCCGCCATTCGTGGTAGTTGCGAACCCAAGGTCCGCGCCTCCGCCGTCAGCGACTCTAGCTACCTGAAAAGCTGCGACTATGGTTGAGCCCCACGAATAGGTATCAGGTTCAACTTCGGTTTTGTGCTGACTGTAGGAATTGTGGAAGCTATCGGTGCTGATCTTGACTAAATTATTTTGCGCTTGAACGGGCGCCAACATAACAAAACAAATCGCAAATGCGAGCACGAAAATCGAAAAGAGGGAGGCGTCTCTGCCTGATTGCGACCTGGAGGACACTTTATTCATAGGATTATCCTTGTGGCTGGAAATGTAATATTGGCGACTCGGTTGCTACGTCAAAATGGGAGACATCTCTGAGCGGCAACAGTTAGGCGTCGGGCGAAGATACATCGGCTATTCGCGCTGTGTCAATGTGCATCATTTTTCATCTTCCCGGCTCTTGCTGCCTTGACGTACAGATGGATCATGCGCGGCCGGCGCATTGAGCCAGTTCGCATCCGCCCTGCTAGGATATTGCCCCGTGCCTCCATTGCTCGATGTGCGGCGTCTTACTGTTGAATTCCCTGGCCGGGGCTCGACAGTACAGCCCGTCGCGCGGTTCGCGACCTCAGTTTCACGATCGCTCCCGGTGAGGTTCTTGGCCTGGTCGGCGAATCCGGTTCAGGAAAATCCGTAACCTCACTGGCTCTCATGCGTTTGCTTCCGCCGCAGGCGCGAGTTGGCGGAGAGCTTCTTTTTGCCAACGGAAATGGTTCTGCGCGGGATCTTCTGCGCCTCCCCGACGAAGACATTAGAAACCTGCGCGGATCAAAGCTCGCCATGATTTTTCAGGAGCCAATGACCGCCTTGAATCCAGTAATGCGTGTAGGTGAGCAGATTGCTGAGGCTGTGGCCGTCCACACCCAGATCACGAAAAAGGAAGCTTGGGACCGGGCAGTATCGGCGATGAATGACGTAGCCATACCGAGCCCGTCGCTTCGCGCTCGCGCTTATCCGTACCAGCTTTCCGGAGGCATGCGACAGCGCGTCATGATCGCTATGGCTGTGGTGAATCGTCCCACACTGCTAATTGCCGACGAACCCACCACAGCTCTCGACGTCACCGTACAAGCGCAAATTCTCGATTTGCTCGCGGAGCTGCGCGCGAAGTTTGCTCTGGCCATGTTGTTTATCTCGCACGATCTCGCCGTGGTCTCTCACGTAGCCGACCGCATTGCGGTTATGTATGCGGGAAACCTCGTCGAATTGGGTTCGAAGTATGAAATCTTCCATGCCCCGGCGCATCCTTACACACGTGGACTTCTTAACGCCGTACCTACGTTGAAGACGGATCGTGCGCGTCCTCTCAAGACCATCGAAGGAACGGTGCCACCTCTGCACGATATTCCTCCCGGATGTCCGTTTGAGCCGCGTTGCGAGTTTCGCGAGCCGCAATGCAGCCGCGGTCTGCCACCGTTGCTCGAAGTAGCGCCGGGCCACTGGGCGCGGTGTCCGGTGGTGAATCCATGATGAATGTGTGGGTCGGACACTCTTGTCCGACTTTTCTTAACAACAAACAAACGAAGATCAAAGGCGGCAGACGGGAGTGTCCGCCCACAGGTCACTTTGGTCTATAATCGCCATTTTGCCTGGTGACGAGTGCGCGTACTTCTGCTCAGCGACATTCACAGCAATCTCGAAGCTCTAGAGGCGTGCCTCGCGGCCGCTCCCGCTTATGATCTCGTCGTCAACCTGGGCGATATTGTCGGCTATGGCGCCAGTCCCAATGAAGTTATCGAGCGCTCGCGCCAATTGGGAAAGTTTTTCGTCCGCGGCAATCATGACAAAGCGGTGTGCGGCCTGGTCGATATCAGGGATTTCAATCCGGTGGCGGCGCTGGCTTCCTCATGGACACGCGATCAACTGACTAAAGAAAATCTGGAGTGGCTGCGCGGCTTGCCGCAGGGCCCGGTTCAGATCGAGGAATTGGCCGATATTCAATTTGTACATGGATCGCCGATTCATGAAGACGAGTACGTCGTGAATGTGGGCGACGCCGTTGGCCCACTGATGGTTTCCTCTTTCAGGGTTACTTTTTTTGGACACACACATTTGCAAGGGAGTTTCAGCTTGAACGGAGAGCACATCGACGCCATTCTTCCCGCCTACAGGACCGTCGGGCAAATAGAAAAGTCTGAGCTTCCTCTTAAAAAAGACATGCGCTACTTGATTAACCCCGGATCGGTGGGGCAGCCTCGTGATGGCGATTGGCGCGCGGGATTCGCGGTGTTCGACTCGGATGCGAGCATCATCGCATTCTACCGCGTGCCCTACAATCTCAAGCGAGCGCAGGATCGTATCCTCGCCGCCGAGTTGCCGCAACGCTTAGCGACACGCCTGGCTGCAGGAAGATAACTGCCCGAAGGTGAGCGATGCAACGACGATCATTCCTTAAAGGCAGCGGAGCGGTCCTCGTAGTGGTCGTGGGTGCTGGAGTGTGGCGCGCCTATGACGAGGGCGTTTTCAGCATCGATGAAGGTCCGGCGTACCAGCCGTGGAAGGATTGGCAGAGCCAGAGCGATGGACCTCTGGCGCTGGTGCGCGCCGCCATTCTCGCGGCCAGTCCGCACAATACCCAACCGTGGCTGTTCAAGGTGACGGACAAAGAGGTCGAATTGTATGCGGACACCGGGCGATTCCCCGGTGCTCTTGATCCTTACTTGAGAGAACAGCATATCGGGCTAGGCTGCGCGCTGGAAAATCTTATGCTCGCAGCAGTTGCTAACGGATACAACGCAACAGCCACGCTGCTTCCGGGAAAACTTCAGGCAATCCCTTCTAACCCACGGCCCGAAATGGTGGCCGAGGTTGACCTTTCGCCCGGCAGCCCTCAAGCCAGCGAACTTTACGATGCGATTCCTCATCGCCACACCAATCGTGCTCCTTATGATGTGTTGAAGCCGGTTCCGGCTGAGGTGACGGATGCGCTAAAGAGTCTGACCAGCGAGGAACCGGAGGTAAAGATTTTTCTGTTTAACTCGGAGTCAGATCGAAGCCGCATCGTCGATCTAATCGCTAAAGCCAATCACGAAGTATATGCGGACCCAGATGTAGAGCGCGGCAGCCAGCAATGGATCCGATGGAACTGGCGCGACATTCAGAAATACCGCGATGGCCTCACCGTCGACGCAATTGGCTTGCCGCCAGTGACTACTGCGATCATCAAAATCACGCCCGAGCGACTGTTGAAAAGGTACGCTCCGCGTGGCAATGGGGATCCGTATGCAGATCTGCTGCGAGCCACTCCGGTTTTTGGACTCATCGCGGTGCGCGATCGTTACGATCAGGAGCAGAGTCTCCGTGCGGGGCGGATCTGGCAGCGAGCCCATCTGTTGCTGACGAGTCGGGGAGTGGCAGGGCGACCGGTAAACGAAGCCGTGGAGCTCATCGATCATGAGCGGCTGCGGAATCAGGAACCGCGGGCCTCAGCTCAATTGGCCGAACTCACGCATGATTCCACGTGGCAGCCGACGTTCATGTTTCGCATCGGCTATGCGATTCGCCCTGCGCACGCCAGTCCCCGACGGCCTGCTAAGGACGTAATTATTTGATACCCTGCACTCGAAATACTTTTATTTCAATCGCAGGATGCTCTTGTTTGCGTAAGGACTGTGTGCTCGTCATTTTCTAGGAAAAACCCTGTTCGAGGAAAAGCTCAAATGAAAGTTAAGCGTTGCAGTTGGGAGAGATTAGTGTTCCTGGCCACTTTGCTCACAGCTTGCTTTGCAGTTGTTGGCGCTCGGGCGCAGAGTGCCAATCCAGTTGCACAAAACTTTGATCAGGTAGCCGTTTCTCCTGATGGAAATCGGGTTGCCTGGGTGCAGGCCGCAGTGAACGAATCCGGAGAGGCCACCGGAGGCACGGCAATCTTTGTTCAGGATATTCAATCTTCGAACTCCAAACCCAAACGAATTAGCGCCAGCGCCGATTCGCAGATTGCAGGCGAGGGAACAATTGCGTGGTCGCCTGACAGCAAGCATCTGGCTTTCCTTTCTGATATCGAGGGCGGCGGGCAATCTAACTTTTACGTGGTCAACGTCGATGGAGGTAGCGCGCGCAAATTGACCGGCCTCAAGGGATTTCTGGCTGATCCGGCGTGGTCTCCAGATGAAAAGACGTTGGCATTTCTGTTTACAGAGAATGCGCCGCGGGTCGCCGGCCCGTTGATGCCCATGGTCCCTGAAACTGGCGTGATCGACGAGAAAATTTACGAACAGCGCCTGACTCTGGTGGATCTCGCCTCCGGCAAGGTCCAACAAATTTCGCCGCCGGACATGTATGTTTACCAGTACGACTGGTCGCCAGATGGCAAGAATTTCGCGGCGATTGCGGCGCACGGCGCAGGCGATTCCAATTGGTATGTCGCCCAGCTGTACACGCTGAATGTGGCAAGCGGAGAACTCAAATCGATTCACAAACCTTCATTGCAGATGGCAGTGCCGCGCTGGTCTCCTGACGGCAAAACCATCGCGTTTATCGGCGGATTGATGAGCGATGAAGGATCAATCGGGGGCGACATTTTTATTGTCCCCGCTTCGGGAGGTGAAGCCCGCAACGTTACCCCTGGAATTGCAGCGTCTCCGTCATGGCTGTACTGGGAATCTCCGAGTGAAATTCTTTTTACGGAAAACATTGATGGCCAGGCGGGAGTTTCCACAATTGATCTTGCCAGTGGGAAAGTCTCTTCGCGGTGGATGGGGCCGGATGTGATTTCTAGTGACGCTGAAAGCGGACCGACCATTTCGCTGGCGGCCAATCGCCAGACTTCGGCAGTGATTCGAAATTCAGCAGCGCACCCGCCAGAAATATGGGCCGGATCGATCGGCGATTGGAAACAAATTACGAGCGTCAACAACAACGTGCGTCCGGCCTGGGGTCAATTGAAAAGTCTTCATTGGTCGAATGGCGGCATGAAGATTCAAGGTTGGCTTATGTATCCTACCGATTACGATGCCAGCAAGCGCTATCCCATGGTCGTGGTTGTGCACGGCGGCCCGGCCGGAGTGGCGCACATAGGTTGGCCTGAGCCGTTCTTTAATACTTACGATCTCTCCGCCCATGGATATTTCGTGCTCTTTCCCAACCCGCGTGGCAGTTTCGGTCAGGGCGAGAAATTCACTTCGGCCAACGTCAAGGATTTCGGCTACGGAGATTTTAAAGATATTTTGGCAGGCGTCGACGAGGTTGTGAAAACGGTGCCCGTGGACAACAATCGCCTCGGCATCACCGGCTGGAGCTACGGCGGCTACATGAGCATGTGGGCGGTAACGCAGACCAACCGGTTTCGCGCCGCAGTCGCGGGCGCAGGCATCGCCAACTGGCAAAGCTACTACGGAGAAAACGATATTGATGAATGGATGCCTCCTTATTTTGGCGCAACCGTTTATGACGATCCTGCCGTATACGCCAAGAGCGCACCCATCACTTTCATAAAAAATGTCAAGACGCCTACGCTGGTGCTGGTCGGCCAGTACGACGGGGAATGCCCAATGCCGCAGTCGCGCGAATTCTTCTGGGCACTCAAGACGCTAGGGATGAAGACGCAACTCGTCATCTATCCTGGAGAAGGCCACGAATTCCTGCAGTCCGAACACCGGCGCGATGTAATCGACCGCCTGACAGCATGGTTCGACCACTACTTAAAATAAAACAAAAAATAATGGAGGACGGGCGTCTCGCCCGTCCATCGGCCCGCAGTGTAAACTTTCGGCATGCCGTCATATTCGTCATCGAGCGCCAGCAAAGAACTTTTCAACGTGCGCGAAAATCCTCCCGAGCATTATCTCGTTGCCTTCATCGATGGCGGGGCACGTGGCAATCCCGGCCCTGCGGGTTACGGCGTTGTTGTTCAAGATGAATCGGGAAAAAGAGTTGCCGCCCTCAGTGAATATCTCGGCCACCAGACCAACAATTTTGCCGAGTATCAGGGATTGATCGCCGCGCTCGAATATGCCATCGCCAACGGGCACAAGGCGCTCAAGGTGATTAGCGACTCGGAGCTGCTGGTGCGGCAAATCAAAGGCATTTACAAGGTGAACAATCTAGTTCTCCGGGATCTCCACGGACGCGCAAAAGAATTGATCGCCCAACTCGACTGGTTTTCGATCGGCCATGTTCTGCGCGGACACAATGAAGAAGCCGACCGCCTGGCTAATGCCGCCATGGACAAAGGCATGGGCCGCGTGGCGCGGGCGCCCTCGCCCGCGTCTGCAGCGAAAGGTATCTCTGAACCGCGAGAAGAATTCAACGGAGTAGTTCGCGATGGAAAGATCGAGCTATTAGATGGCAAGCTGCCCGATGGAACTTCAGTGCAGGTACGGGTAAAAAAGTGAAGGTCGTCGAAAGTCTATTCATCGACCACCGGATTCCGCAGCGTTCCCGCGCCCTCCACGCTAATCTCAATCACATCTCCCGCAACCACTGGACCCACGCCTTTGGGAGTGCCAGTTGCAATCAGATCCCCGGGAAATAACGTCATCACCTCTGCGATATAGCGAATCACTACCTCGAGCGAAAATATGAAATCGCGCGTGTTGCCCTGCTGGCGCACATCTCCGTTCACTCGAGTTTCAACGCCGACTCCCGCCCATGGATCGATTTCATCCGTCACCGCTGGTCCCACCGGACAAAAAGTGTCGAAGCCCTTGGCGCGGGCCCACTGGTCGTCTTTATTCTGCAAGTCACGCGCCGTGACATCGTTGACGCACGTATAACCAAGAATGTACGGACGCACATCTTCATCCGCGCCCAGCTTGAAGCATTTCCTGCCTATCACTACTCCCAGTTCGCCTTCATAGTCCACCCGTTGCGAGAGCTTAGGACGGCGGATGGTGCCTCCAGGCGTGAGCAGGGAAGACGGAGGTTTGAAGAAAAGCAGCGGTTCACTGGGCACTTCATGTTGCAGTTCGGCAGCGTGCTCACGATAGTTGCGGCCTACGCAAACAATCTTCGACGGTCGAATGGGGACGAGCAGCTTGGCGTCAGCCAAAACGAGATAGTCCATGCGCCGCGAGGGCAGGTCTTCAATATCACCGCCATCTTGTTCGGGTGGTTTGAGCAGCATTCGCGTGATCTGTTCCGCTCCCGCGAAGGTTTCAACCAAGCCGTAGTGCGCTTGACCATTTAATTCGAAGGCGCAATATTTCATAAAAAACCCCAGTATTTGAGACTGTGTTGACGTTAATTGTTGAGCCTGGTGAAACTGCTTTGGGATGTTCTGCCAATCGCTCTCTTATGGTACGGCTTCACTCGTCTCGTGCGACCGCGCGCTTTCGTTCCCCCGCACATCGACCGCCGAAACGGAATAGAAATATGTCTTTCCCGAAGTCACGTTGATATCACGAAACGCCGGAGTCTTCACCAGTTCGGAATTGAGTTTTATGGGTTCACTCTCCGCTTCGCGGCGGTAGACATTGTAGCCCGCGAGATCGGCATCAACGTCCGGAGCCCAGATTAAATCAATGAATGGTTGCTGACCGCTTCCAGAAAATACAGCCTGCAAACCGGAAGGCACCGCGGGTGGAAATACATCATGCGTAAATACCTTTACAGCAGGTGTATCTGTGCCTTCGAACTCGGTGTCACGTTTTCCCGCCTCGTGAATTCGCGTGACTACGGTAGCACGGTAAAGATATGTTTTTTCCCATTCAAAGCTGCGATCCAACATTTGCGTGGCTGAGGACGGCAACAGCGGCAGTTCACCAACAACGGTGTCGACGTTTCCATCTGCTGGTCTGCGATACACGCGATACAAGTATTCCACCCCGGGCAGCACGGGCGCGTGTGCAATTGCTGTCCAACTTGAGACAACTCCTTCTGCCGTGACCTCCGCTCGGAAGTCAGACGGTGGAGGCAAAGCAGGTAACGCCGGAACCTGCACCACATTCGAGATCCCAGCGCTGCGGCCATTTTGATTCAGCACCGAAATTGCATAGAAGATTCGTGCGCTGGGGTTTTCCACCAGCATTGTGGGGGGAAGATTGTCGATGTAGCTCGCTGTGATGTTCGCAGAACGCTTCGTGGATTTCGTCTTCTGATGATTTTCTGCCGTCAGCGGCGACGCAGAAGCTTTGGCAACAGGGTTTGTACAGTGGTTGATCGGCGTACCCAGACTTCGGCAAATAAGAGTCGGTCCCAGGTTGCGACTTGGAAGATGATCTGTGGTTTCGGCTGGCACCGTCCAATCAAGAAAAACGCTGTCGCCTTTACGCACAGCTCGAAGGTCGGTTACCGGCTGGGGCAGATTCAACGACGGAGGCTTCGGCGCGCCAGGGACGCCGCAGCCCACAAAGGCAGCGGTGCCAGACATCAGCAGAAGCTTCAAAAGGAGTTGACTCATCGGCGGAAGAACAAGCCTACCAGAGAAAGTAGCTTATGAAGGACGGGCGTCTCGCGTCTCGCGAGCCTGCCCTGAGCGAAGTCGAAGGGTCCAGGCGGAGCAACGCTCCGCAGAAATTCGATAGGCCACTACTCCCTGCGAGCCTGGGTCGAATATGGTCTTTTTGGCACGGCTGAAGCTGTGCTCTTCCCTTTCACGGGCGTCCCTTTCATGCCCTTCGCTCTCACGCTCTGCGCGGGGATGGCCAGCTATGCGGCCAGGGGATGGCCAATCTCCCAGTGAAGACCGAACGGGTCGACCAGGTGTCCCGATCGCCAGCCGTGCTCCTCGCCTACCGGGAACACCTCGGAGGCGCCGGCTGCCAGTGCTTGCGCGAAAACTTTATCCGGGTCGCCGACCGTCAAAATCATTCGGACCGAGCCACCCCCGAGAGATTCCCGGCGTGACCCATCAAGCTGCCCGTCACTCAGCCAGAACTGCGCGCCTCCGACCGAGAGTCGCGCCACCACCCCTGCGCCGGGGTCGTCCAGGCGGTAGACCACCGTGGCTCCGAATGCCTCCTGGTAGAAGCGGAGAGCTTGCTCGCCGTTCCGAACTGTCAGCCAGGGCGCGATTGTGCAGGGGATTGAAACGCGGGGTGAGCTCATAGCTAGATCCTGATTGCTTGGGTCGTTTTCTTGCAGCGCTGGAAAGCGCTGCTCCATACGACCTTCAGGCGTAAATAGAACAGCCCCGGTAATCAGCCGGGACTGTTCACTGGTACCAAACGCTGTTTGCCAAACACCTTTATGCTAGTCCTGCGGTAGGCAGGGTTCAAGAAGATTTGTTATAAGGCGAGTGACTACGGAGGGCGAGGGAGTTGAACCCCAATGGCTGAAAGGCCACTCGACTGTTTGGCAAACAGCGTCCAGTACCCACTGGTAACACCGCTCAGGCGGTCAGATACTTTTTCATGCAGCGCACGCAGGGGACGTAGCCCTGTCGCACAGCTTCCCGGGCCGGGATGGTCTGAAGGTGCGCTTTATCGTGGATGAAGGGGCATGCAGTTGAGCCGTGGAAGGTTTTACCAACAGTTGAAACCACTACCAGCAGTTCTGGAGGCACGCTGGTAGCGGGCTGGGCGTGGCGGGAACGCAACGGGGGGCGGCTATAGGATCTGGCCGCTTCGAAGCTGCCGGCGAGCACGACTCCAGCCGCAGCAGCAACCATCCATCCCAGAAAAGTTCGGCGGTTGCCGGGCATATTCTCTTCCAGCCTGCGGTGCAGACGGTGGCTGAATCCGAGGGGGACTTCGACCATTCTTTCGTCGCCGTAGAGTTGAACCACATTGCGCGTACCTTCGAGCACCGATGTGCAACGCTTGCAGTTGCGGAAATGTTCGTCCATGGAAGCGCGCAGGCTTGCGTCGACTTCACCATCGAGGTAGTTGGAAATCTCCTGCCACACTTGTTCGCAACTGACTACCATGGCTTTGTCCCCTTCACAAAAAACAGTTTGCTGGTCCAGCCACCGCCGAAACCGGGGGCGAGCAGATCGCGTAGCATCAACCGTGCGCGCAGCAGGCGTGTCTTGACCGATGCGGTTGAGATGCCGAGGGTTTTGGCAGTTTCTTCTATGCTCAAGTGCTGCATGTCGCGCAGAACAAAAATTTCGCGATACTTCTCTCCCAGCGAGGCTAGCGCCTCGGCCAGCTTCTGTCGGACTTCCTTGCGTTCGAGCGTCTCCAAAGGAATCTCGCGCCAGTCGGCAAAATCGCGGGGAGTATAGTTGCCCTCCTCGTCGTGATGGTCAATGATCGGCTCCATAATGTTGGTGTGCGCTTTCCTTCTCCACATATGTGCTTCGTTGATGGTGATCTGGGTCAGCCAGGTGCTGAACCGCGCCTCCGCCCGGAATTGGCGGATGTGCTTAAAAGCTTTCAGCACGGCCTGCTGGGCCACGTCTTCGGCGTCGGCCTCATTGCGCAAAATGGCAAAGGCCGTGGAGTACACGCGCCTTTCGTACGGCCGGATCAACTCGTAGAAAAGATCGTGTTCACCATTGCGGATACGCTGGATCAGCATCTCCTCGTTTAATGGTCTTGCTGGATGCTCCAGCGAAGTTACTTCTTCCGGCATCGTTCCTCACCGTGCGCTCTCTGCAGTTGCACACCGTCATTATTCTGATCGGTATTCTGGGTCCTTCTTCCATCCTGTCAACATAGAGACGAAGTTATTCCAGCCATGCAGCACTACCATCACCAGATGCCCAAACACGAATGCCAGCATTGCCCACATAATTACGAAGTGCCACAGCCGCGCCAGATGGAACCCGCCCATCATCCACGCCAGCCACGAGAACTGTACCGGTTTCCATATGGCGAAACCTGTGAGTACCGACAACACGCCTAATCCAATCGCAGCGGTGTACGCTTGCTTCTGCAGCGGGTTGTAGACTTCCCTTGAGGGCGGCTTGGGGCCAAAGAAGAGGTAGTGGCGCACCATCGGCCAAACGCCGCGAATATCTCGCCGGACGAATAACGTCTGCTTATAGTTTCCGCTGAAGATCTCGTAGCAGACGTACAGCAGTCCGGTTCCCAGGTAGATCCACATGAAGGTTAGGTGCCATTGCAGCGCGCCTCCCAGCCATCCGCCGATCGCGAACGCTTTGGGCCAGTTAAGAAGATCTTTTTGTGGAATTTTTGCGCCGAAGCTGGGGAACGCGCGAAAGATCTGTAGTCCGCTGCCGACCATTACGAACAGCGCGACCGCGTTCACCCAATGACAGAGCCTAACCACGAACGGGTGTTCGTAGACTGCTTCGGTTACTTCGCCCGTTTTTACGTCTTCGATTGCTACTGCGCGAGTAGCCATAGTCGTCTCTTCCAATTACAGCCCGTAAAATTCGGAGTAGCCCTGATCTTCCCAATATCCGGCCTTTTCCAGTACATGGCTCACTTTGAGGCTGGTGAGGTACTTTGCTTGCTTGTAGCCAATCTTGGTGGGAATGTTCAAGCGCAGCGGAGCGCCGTGTTCGCGAGTCAGAGGCCGATCGTACATTTCGTAGCAGAGGAGAGTCTGCGGATGCACGGCGGTAGCCATGTCGAGGGACTCATAGTAGTCGTCCGCGCAATTGACGGTCACGAAGCCGGCGGTCAGGTCAGCACCAATCATATTGAGGAAGTTCGCGAGGCGCACTCCGCCGAAGCGGCCAATTACGTCCCATCCTTCGACGCAAACATGCCGGGTGTTCTGCGTGAACTTGGGCAAAGCCTGAATCTGCGCGAGCGTGTAATCTCCCGGCTTCTGTACCGTACCTGTGACTTTGAGAGTCCATGTGTCGAAATCAACTCCGGGGTCATCAACGTCATAGTCGTTGATCGGGAACTTATCGAAAGGCGTGACGTGGGAGTCAGCGAATGTGGGCGCCAAATGTCCGCTGCGGAATAGCTTTGCCGAAGCCCAATCGCTGAATCTGAGGCCGCCTTTGAGCAGCGGCTTCTGCAGTCGGGGAACGGCAAAAGCTCCCAGCGCCAACACCGGTGTGAGTTTCAACAACTCCCGCCGGGTTATGCTTTTGAACTTGCGGTTGTCGATTCGCGACGTCATAACTAATCCGTCACAAGAGACGGAGATTATATGAGATTTGCCGATCCGCAAGAAGTTACAACCAATTTGCTCGCCGAAACCGCAACTTCTCGTTCTTAGTTTGAAAAATCAGAAAAAAGTGAGTTGCGGTGATAATCGCCGCAACTCACCAATAGCAACTTAGATTGCAGCGATGCCGTTGAACCCGACGTTCTGCGGCAGTCCGCCGACGGTTCCGAGGTTACTCAGCGTGCCATCGGACTGAATGCCGAATACGCTGATCATCCCAATCTTGCTATCGAGGCTGTACAAGAATTTGCTATCTGCACTAATCGCAATGTCCAGATTCGTAGCTCCGTTGGGATTAGTTCCGACGACGGTTCCCGGTAGCGCAGTAAGCGTTCCACTTCGTGCCGATCGTAAAGCCCGAAATAGTGGATGTTCCTGCGTTAGAGGTATAAACCCATTTGCCATTTGGCGTGACTGCGTCCCAGCAGGTTGCAGCTCCCAGAGGTCGGAACGCTACCGCTGATCACGGAGAGGGTTCCGTTGGAATTGACTGCGTAGGACGAGATGGCAGACGCGTTTTGGCCACCCGTGGGACCGGTCTCAGCGACCAACGCAGTTCCGTTCGGAGCGAAAGTAACCGAGAAAGCTCCTGGCCCCGCACTCGCATTTATTACGATTGGCGACAGGGTTCCGTTGCTCTGCACGCTGAACGCGTCGATATCGTTGGTTTCCCGTTCAGTGACGAGAAGGAACGTGCCGTTCGGGCTGAAGGCTAATGAAGCGGCACCGGAAGTATTGGTGCTCAGGAAAGTAAGAGAGTTGGCAATCGAGCGAAGTCTTCCGTTCCTCTCGACCTCGAAACCAGCTACGCTGCTGCTGCCTCCGGTGTTGAGAACGTATACGAGGTTGCCATTCTGGGCCACGGCGTTCGGTTCGCTGCCTCCTGTGAGTTCCTTGTCAACCAACGACAGGTCCGCACCGTGTACTTTAAATACTGAGATCTCTCCACTGCCCGCATTGACCGCAAACAGCAGCGTGTGATCCTGGCTTAGGGTGAGGGAACCTTGGGATTCCAGGGGATCGTTGTTGCCACCGCTGCCTCGTCCTCCGGTGGCGAATCTCCGATTTTCTTGCAATGAGCCATCCGCGGCCCGCGTGAAAGAGATAACTTCGTTTCGGTCGGCGGCATTCGTCATAACGAACACGGCGCCTGCACCTCGGGAATGTTCGTCCTGTGCGTTGCTGAGATTGGGGGAAACGACACTGATCGCCAGCGCGACCATACAGAGTATGCGAACTGCCTTACGCATTTTCCAGCTCCTGTGTGTACTTTTTTATGTCGCGCACTCGAGTGGAGGAACGATGAAAGCATTGCTCCTCCGTTTTGACTGCGCGCATCCATGAGAGTCACTATGGGAAGGAAGGTTTCGAACTTTTTACAATTACTTTCGCCGGCAATATCACCCGGCCAATGCTAGAAGACGAACGTCTGTTCTTCCGCGACTATGCCACGCGAGCGTCTCTGCGCAAGGCGGATATCCGTCCATGCAGAAGCTTGTAACCTCGCAGCCGGCAGTGCATCTCATTCGTGCGACTCGGGTGTGCCGAGCTCAAAATCAAAAACAAAACATCAACAACAAAACAAGGAGAATTCATGAAGAAGATGATGTGCAGTTTAATGGCCATGTGTTTCCTGGCAGTATCGCTCACGGCTTTTGCACAGTCTGGCGACGCCATGAAGCAGAACGACAGTATGAAGCAAGACGACGGTATGAAGCAGGGCGACAACATGAAGCGGGCGACAGCATGAGCGGGCGACAGCATGAAGCAGGGCGACATGAAGAAGGATAAGAAGTCTAAGAAAAAGGCGAAGAAAGATGACAGCATGAAGAAGGACGACAACATGAAGAAGGACGACAACATGAAGAAGGACGACAACATGAAGAAAGATGACAGCATGAAGCAGAACTAGTATGTGACCGCGTGATGAGTGATACGTGGACGGAGGCGCCCGGCCATCCACCACAAGTTTCTTCAGCAGCAGAAAACAGTCACGCGGTTGTTGTACTAACTGATTCTTGCGTGCATGGGAGATTCGAACTTGCTTTCAACTCCTCAGCTCCTGCTGAAGATTCATCGAGTGGCCCTTCGTTGCGGTTGTCCCCTGAAGTTCACGATCTGAGGTAATCTCGAAAGCAGGCCGCGCAATCATCCCGGTGACCATCGCCATTGCCCTCGACCCGAGCATCGGAACTGAATGGAGCGCGCACTATGCTGATGTCGAAACTGCCAGCGAGTTGACTCGCGGCATGACGATTGTGGATGGGCTGAATGTGGCAGCGTGTCGCGAGGCTCGCAAGTTTGAGGTGAATGATGAAACTCTTCCGCTTTTGTTTTGTCGCAATCACTGTACTCTTGATGACTTCCCTCCTTTGCCCAGGGCAAAAGAGAAAGATCATCATCGATCAGGATGCCGCTGGACCCGGCGGAACTGATCAGCAATCGATGATCCTGCTTATCCAATCTCCACAAACGGAAATCTTGGGCATTACCGTTGTGACTGGCGATCAGTGGCTCAAAGCCGAAGTCGCGCACACTCTGCGCATGCTCGAACTCATTGGGCGGAGCGACATTCCTGTCGTGCCCGGCGCCGAGTATCCGCTCGTCCGCCAAAAACAGGAAACGGAAATGTGGGAAGAACGTTACGGCTCTGTGCGCTGGCTGGGGGCGTGGACCCCAAGGCTCTATCATCCGCCGGACGAACTCGGTGACATGCCCGAAGGTCAGCCTACTACGAAACCGGCAGAGGAAGACGCTGCTCACTTTCTCATTCGCATGGTCCACAAATTTCCCAACGAAATTACGATTTACGAAGGTGGGCCGATGACGAACCTTGCTCTGGCCATCTCCATCGATCCTCAATTCGCTGAGCTAGCCAAGGAATTGGTTTTCATGGGCGCCAGCCTAAGTCCGCAGACTACCGATCCCGAGTTCATCAATTCTCCGCGGCGCGAATTCAATGTTTGGTTCGATCCGGAAGCCGCTCATATCACACTGCGCGCACCGTGGAAGAAAATTGTCTGCACAACGGTGGACATTTCTGTGAAGACGAGATTTACAAGCGAACTGATCAGTCGGATTAAAGCCAGCGACTCGCCGGCAGCAGGTTACGTGGTAAAATATGCTCGCCTGCATGGCGAATACAATTATTTGTGGGACGAACTGGCAGCGGTCGCATGGCTCGATCCCAGCCTGATTACCCAGAAAGAAACGCGCTTCATGGATATCAATCTGGATCAGGGCGCAGGCTACGGCGATACGCTAACGTGGGCAGAGCAAGATAAACCGAAGGTCGATGTGCGGCCTATGGAGATTCAGGTCGATGTAGATCTCGAAAGGTTCTACAAGATGTTCTTGGATTTATTGACCGCACCCACGCCGAAACATTAGCGCTTTCTTAATGGAGGGCCGGGCGTCCTCTCCCGGACGGACGAGGACGCCCGTTCTCCACTTATCGCGATAATTCTTTCATCATTTTCTGCGCTTGCGCGTTCTCAGGATGCTGTTTGAGAAGCTCAAGCAGAACCGTTCGCGCTTTGTCCGGGGCACCCTCGATGCTGTAGACCCTGGCGAGGTTCAGATAAGACTGATCGAAAGCTGGCGCCACGCGGATGCATTCTTCGAAACTTGCGACCGCTTCATTTCTGCGCTGCGTCCGCAAATAAAGTACTCCGAGATTGTTCAATGCTTCGGGGTAACCGGGACGAAACTTCAACGCTCTCTGCAGATATTCATAAGCGCGATTGCTATCGTCCATCTGCGCAAACACCATTCCCAAACCATAGTTCGCCTCGGGATCTTGCGGTCCGACAGCAATCGCCCGCTCCAGCACTTTGCGAGCTTCATCCCACTGCCGCTGCTGGCGATACGCATTGCCGAGGTTATCCAGTGCAATCAAATGATCGGGACTGAGCCGCAGAGCTTCCTGAAAATAGGGGATCGCCTCGGCGGTGCGGCCTTCTTGGGTTGCCAGCAATCCGAGGTTGTTCCAGGCGTTCGGCAGGGTGTCAGGATAACCAGCGTGAAGTTTGATCGCGCGTTCAAAACTCTGCTGCGCTTCAAGCGCGTTGCCATTCTTCAGATAAACGCTACCCAGTCCGTATAGCGCCTCTGCGCTCGATGGATCCTCGTTCAGGGCTAACTGGAAGGAGTCTTTGGCCTGATCAAAGTAGCCTCGCTGAAAGAAAACCGAGCCATAAGATAGGTAGTTGCGGCGGAATTCCGAAGTGCCACTCACTCCCCGAAAGGGCAACGCCTTCGCTAATCGCTCGGCTGGAGTTTGCGGAATATGCCGGAAGTCGTCTTCGACGTGCTCAGCATTTACCGGTCCTTGATAGACCTTGACGATTTGACCCTTTTCACTAATCAGGAACGAAGTTGGTAGGCCGAGGTCGCGATGCCGGTCAAAAAGATATCGGTAAATAATGTTGTAAATGCCGGTGACATCGTCGGAGCCCAGAAGAATGGGAAAAGCAACATGCAGTTCTCGCGCCAGCGCACGCACGCGTTCCGCGTTGCCGGCATCGTCGACATTCACCGCCAACAGTTCGAGGCTCGAATGTTCATTAATATCATTGAAAATCTTCAAATTGTCCCGGCAGACCTCGGAGCCGATTACCCAGAAATTAAGCAATGCCGGCTTTCCCAGCAAGGCGCCGAGTGTTAAAGTCTTGCCGTTCAAATCAGGAAGAGAAAAATCCGGTGCGGTTATCGGGGCGATCAACCACGTTTCAACTACGCTCGGAAGCGGCTCGAGTAGTCCGGTGGCGCTTTGGTTGGCCAAAGATGGGGATTGCGCCTCACGTGGGGCAACCTTGAAGGCTTCCATTCGAGACGGTTCCACCCCCTCATCGACCCAGATTCGATGGTTGATGGGAAGATCGTGCAACGGCTGGACCAACCCGCTCGGCCATCGGATGGACGCCCGCACGGAGCCCTTGGCGTCGCCCAAACCAAAAAAGACTTCCTTGCTATGCTGGGAAAGAAATCCTGATCCCGCTTGCAGGAACCGCGTCTGCCGGGAAACCTCTGTTTCCACCGTCACCGCAGCGCCGATTGCGTCACGATTACTCTTGCCGCCGCGCAGATGGAAAGCGATCGACGGCGGAAGATTCTCAACCGCATTCTTCAAGAGCCGCAGCTGCGGACCATTGCGGTTTTTTAAAAATACTTCCAGACGGCCATCATGATCGAAATCGGCCAGCGCGAATGCTCTGCCATCCTCGACAAAATCGAGGCTGACGACTCCAGAGACATCAGCGAATGTTCCGTCCCGGTTATTGGCATAGAACGTGTTCCGCTCAAAGCCGCTCCAGCTATAGTCCGAGCGGATGAGTTCATTCAATGCATTCCATCCTTGTTCGTACTTGTGTGCCGGCTTGGCATCGACGGGCGAATTGGCGACCACCTGACGCCAGAAAAAACTGTTCAAGTCTTCTGTTCGGGTCCTGCCTGACGGACTGGAGATCATACCGTTGGCAATATAAAGGTCAGGGAATCCATCGTGATCAAAGTCCCACGCATCGCTCGACCACGCCCAGCGCCCCATTTCAATCCCGGCCAGGGCACTCTTATCCTGAAACGTTCCGTTGTGGTTATTCCGGAATAAAGAATTGCCTCTGGCATGTTTGCGATACAGCGCTCGCACTTCTTCCGGCGTGCCCTTGCTGAAAACATCCTGCGTCGCGACCCGCATGCCCGCAGCCGACCACATATCAGCAACGTAGAGATCCTGAGTTCCATCATTGTCATAATCGAACCAGCAGACGCTCATGCCGGCGCCAATGTCTTCGACTCCCGCCTGTGAAGCAATATCCCTAAACGTTCCATCACCGTTGTTTCGATAAAGATTCTTGCGGCCGAAGTCGTTCACGACGTACAGGTCCGGCCAGCCGTCATTGTTGTAATCGCTCCATCCGCAGCAGAAACTGTAGCGCGTGTTGTTGCGATCCAGGCCAGATTCCGCGGTGACGTCACGGAAACTTCCATCCCGGTGGTTGCGCATCATGAAGTTCGGAGGACCGTTTTCCGCGTCGTAATAAGGAGAGGGATATCTATATTGGTCGGTGCCCTGGTAATAAATGTAGAGGCAAAAGTAAATGTCCAACCATCCGTCGCGATCATAATCGGCAATGGCTGCTCCGGTGAAAGTGCCTTGCGGGGGATTAGCAAATTGAAACGCGCCGGGCCGCTGGCGAAACCGCCCACCGCCTTCGTTCAGAAACAAGAGTGGGCCATCCGTACGCACCACAATCAGGTCCTGCCTGCCATCGTTGTCGATGTCGGCAAAAACCGCGCAAGCCGTATTCTCGAGGATTCCGACCCCGGAACTGTCAGTGATGTCCTCGAACGTGCCATCGCCGCGATTGCGATAGAGCCGGTTGGGTAGGCCTGCAGGCTGGCAAACATACAAATCGTCAAAGCCATCGCCGTCGATGTCGCCGACGGAAATGCCGTTGTGCCCGTAAATGTCGATACCGCAGGCGCCATCAAGCACCGTGCGCCAGTAATCACTTCCCCGCTGCAACTGCGAAGTGAAACTCGAATTGCTGCCAAATGCCTGCGCTGCGATATCAACGAAGATTGGATTGGCTGCGCGACTCTGCGTCTCAGCGAGCGCCTGCCACGTCTTCGCCTGAAAATTGCCAGCCGAGGTCGCTTTCCAATCGATGTCCCAGTGACCCACTCTTTGGCCGCGATGGAAATCGCGTCCCGAACCCACAATCTCGTAACGCACGCGAGTCCGCAAGCCTGCGGGGAGCTGGTTTTTAGCGGCATCCGGGCCGCCCGTGTTCGGAGGAATCACGCTGATGCTTACAACTTGGAACTCGGCCGTCATAACCTGCGAAAAGAAACTCATGGCGGCTTGCAATTCCTGAATAAACGCATCGCGTCCGAGGAGCCTTTGCTCGAGAAATGTGTTCTGCCGGATTTCCAGCATCGCATCCGAACGCACCAGCCGCGATTCGACGGAACGGAAAGATGATCCTGAGAAGTCAGAAGTAAGAATCTGTTCGACCGCGCGCGTGTTCTCGGGAGATTGCAGCAAGCTTGCGCTCCATTCTTCAAGAATCGACGCGATCTGATCCTGGTATTTTTCAGTGACGAATTCGTCCAGACCCGCCTGCGTCTTGAGCAGCATGGCACCGACCGGCATCTGGGCTCGATAGTGAGGGTGCAGGTGCAACTCGCCGTTCGGCGGCAGCAGGTTTTCGGAGTGGAAAGGTGCGAAAGGAAGAGCCAGTCCGCGCAGCCTTACGGGAACCATTGCTGCGGAGACTCCCTGGCAGCACCGGATCAGAAAATTGCGCCGGCGAAGATCAACCGAATCATTCGTCTTCGCTGGCTGACTCAGCGCGATGCCCCCGGAATACTCAGGTGTAGAGCCGAAATCTAACAGCCGTGCCTCAGCCGGTCAAGCTTAGCGGGAAAGCGGAGGCGTCGGTTAACGATTGCCGCTATACTTCGCCAGAGGGCTGCATCATGAGACTGACCAGTTTCTTGCTGGCATTGGTATGCACGACGGCCGCAATCGTTGTGGCACAAAAAGATACCGGCTCAGATGTCCAATCGAAAATCATCGCCCTGGAGAAGGCTTGGAACCAGGCGTACAAGCTCGGTGACGTTCGGGCACTGGACACACTGCTAGATGATCAGATCGTGCTGATTAACGATGACGGAACTGTGCAGACGAAGCCAGAGTTTCTGGCCGGGGTAAAACCGTCCAAATCGCAGGAGCAACAGGTCGCTCCGGAATCGATGAGCGTACGCGTGTTTGGAAATACTGCTATCGCGACCGGAGTGTTTCGTGCCAAGGGAGTCGAAGCAGGCAAGCCCTACGTGCGGCGCGAGCGCTTTGTTGATACCTGGATTTACACTGGCGGCAAGTGGGCGTGCGTCGCTTCAGATGCGACCCCCGTCCTTCATTGAAGCTCGCCTAATTTATTTGATGCATCTGAGTTTGTTGGACAGTGGGCTGGAATTTCTACCTGAGTCAAGTTCAATGAGGCATCAGAAAAACCTTGTGAACGTCTGCTATATTTAGCCTTCCGCGGAGGTATATCCATGTCCCGCATCGTGCGCTGTGGCCTCATTCAGGCAGGTAACGTGTTGAACGGCGACCGCTCGCTGCCGCAGATCAAGAAAGCCATGATCGATAAGCACCTCAAGCTGATCGAGCAGGCGGCAAAACAGAAGGTCAAAATACTTTGCCTGCAGGAACTGTTTTACGGACCTTATTTCTGCGCCGAGCAGAATATTCGCTGGTATGAATTGACGGAACGCGTCCCCGATGGACCGACAACCAAACTGATGCAGAAGATTGCGGCCAAACATCGCATGGCGATCGTCGTCCCGGTTTATGAAGAGCAGATGCCGGGAATGTACTTCAATACTGCCGCTGTTATTGATGCGGACGGAACGTATCTGGGAAAATACCGCAAACACCACATTCCCCACGTGCATCCTGGATTCTGGGAGAAGTTCTACTTCACGCCTGGCGACCTGGGCTATCCGGTTTTCAAAACCAGGTATGCGGCGATCGGAGTTTATATCTGCTACGACCGTCATTTTCCTGAAGGCGCGCGTATCCTCGGATTGAACGGCGCCGAGATTGTGTTCAATCCTTCCGCGACGGTCGCCGGACTCTCCGAACATCTGTGGGAACTGGAGCAGCCTGCGCACGCCGTGGCCAATGGTTATTTCGTTGGCGCAATCAACCGCGTGGGCACGGAGAAGCCGTGGAACATTGGCGAGTTTTATGGGAAGAGTTACTTCTGCAATCCGCGCGGCCAGATCGTGGCTCAAGCCAGCCGCGATAAAGACGAGGTGCTGGTCGCGGATCTCGATCTCGACATGATTGGGGAAGTGAGAAAAACCTGGCAATTTTTCCGCGACCGGCGTCCCGAGACTTACGATGCACTGACTGCGCAAAGTGGACGCGGCGTCGCGGCTGACTGATTCCGATGGCTACCCGAGAGTCGCTGCGTCCCGCTATTGAATCGAGTCCTCTTTACAACCCTGACCTGGCGCCAGTCACGAGCGGGCGGCGCACGTGGGGAACTTACAATTACGCCGCGTTGTGGGTATCGATGTCGGTCAATATTCTTACTTACATGTTGGCCGCCAGCCTGATCCAAGGTGGAATGAACTGGAAGCAGGCCGTGTTTACGGTGTTTCTGGGCAACACCATCGTTCTTGTTCCGATGCTGTTGAACTCGCATCCAGGTGCGCGTTACGGAGTGCCTTTTCCAGTTCTGGCGCGGGCTTCGTTTGGCGTGCTCGGCGCGAATGTGGCGGCGGTGTTGCGCGCGCTGGTCGCTTGCGGATGGTTTGGCATTCAGACCTGGATCGGCGGCGAAGCCATCAGTACGCTGATCGCAACTTTGGTTCCCTCGTGGCGAAATTTTCCTTACAGCACGGCAATTTGTTTTTTGGCGTTCTGGCTCATCAACCTCGCTGTCATTCTCAAGGGCGTGGAATATATCCGCGTGTTGCAAGGAATCAGCGCGCCGGTTCTGCTGGCAGTTGGACTCCTGCTATTGGCATGGGCATACCGCGCTGCTGGCGGATTCGGACCGATGCTCGCAGCTCCGTCGAGGTTTGCCAGCTTTGCGGATTTTCTGAAATTTCTCATTCCCGCGTTGAATGCTACCGTGGGTTTCTGGGCTACGGTCTCGCTCAATATCCCGGACTTTACCCGCTTCGCTCGGAGCCAGCGGCAACAGATGATTGGTCAGGCTCTCGCGCTGCCGACTACGATGACGCTTTACTCGTTGATCGGGATTCTGGTGACCTCGGCTACTGTGGTCATTTACGGGACTGCGATCTGGGATCCCGTGCAACTGCTGAGCCGGTTTCATTCTCCGGTTGCGGTGGTGATCTCGTTGCTGGCAATTCTGTTGGCTACGCTGAATGTGAATATCGGGGCCAACGTAGTTTCTCCAGCGAACGACTTTTCCAATTTGTGGCCGCGCCGGATCAGCTTTCGCACCGGCGGAATTATTACGTGCTTCATGGGCATTGCGATGATGCCGTGGAAATTGCTGGGCAACTACAAGACCATGATCTTCGGATGGCTCGGGGGCTACGCCGCGTTCCTGGGACCGGTGGCCGGCATTATGATCTGCGACTATTTCTTGGTGCGCCGTCGGGTGCTGCTGGTTGATGACCTCTACTTGCGCCGCGGGGCTTATGAATATTTGCGGGGCTTCAATTGGCGAGCCATCGCTGCGCTGGTGTTGGGTGCTGGAACTGCATTAGTGGGGTTAGTGATTCCTGCCCTGCGAACTCTCTATGACTATTCGTGGTTCGTCGGCTTCGCGGTGTCTTTTGTTATCTACTACGCATTAATGAAGTTTCAGCGACAACTGCCCCCAGCCTAGTTGGCTTTGGTAGCTCGTTCTCCCAATCTGGAACGGAGTTTACTGTTTAGTACTGGTACCCCCTCCCCCCTTTTCGGCCGCAAAATCAAGAAAACAAGCGCTCTAGCTGTTTTGAGTGTTGCTAGATCTTTGAGTTTTCAGGAGTTACGTACAAAATCCTGAGAACACAGTAGTTAGACAAGGCGAAACGGGCAGCCAGCCGAAAACCACGCCGTTGGTAGGTCAGGTTGTCAAAGATCTAGATTATCTTTAAGATAACTTATATCGGTATATATTATCTCGATTGAGTGAGTGGAGTCAAGGAAAAACGCTCTGCGGAACTCAGCATTCGGTCCATCCTGGGACTGGTAAAACGGCGAGCCTTGGGCACCCTACGGTTTTATTCCTGGAAAGTCACGCACACGCCGTTAGGATCGATCGCGCCGAATTCTTTTGTGCCCCAGGGCTGGGTTTTCAGGGGGCCGTTGGGATGCACTTTGCCTCCGCGATTCTGGTATTCGGAGTACAGCGCCTCAATCCCCTTCACGGCAATTCTCACCATTGTCTGGTTGCCAATTTTGCGGGCGAGTGCTTTGTCGTCCATTCCTGCGATATGGAGGTAAGCCTCGCCGCGATTTATACCGGCGTAAGTTGGAGGAGTGCGGTCGCGAAAGGTTTCCTTGAAGCCGCAGATTTCAGTCCACCAGCGGAGCGACTCTGCGGTGTCGGCGGCAGGGAGAACTGGTATGGCGCCCTTGATGTTTGGTTCCATGGGCGAAGTATAAAACGAAACCTCTGTGTATTGGATACGAGCTCCCAGGTCTCACAAAGGCGGCGAGACCTGGGGCAACTGCGGGAATGTTTTTGTACCATCCGAAGGTAGACAGAAGAAAGCAGGTCCCTCCACTCCGCATTGCGATTGATAAAGCCAATCGCAATGCTCCGGTCGGGATGACAGGTTTTCGTGAGATTGAGTACTGTTTGATAACGCTAATCGCAATGCTTTGGTCGGAATCACAGAGTTATTCGGGGGGTACGCGCCGTGCTGCTCGCCACAGCTCTTAAAATGCTCTGTCATCCCGACCGAGTTAGTTGAGCTGCGAAGCAGATCAACTGGCGAGTGGAGGGACCTGCTTCTCCGGTTGATACAGGTGCTTGGCAAATAACTCGGCCGCAAGATCTTCCCAGGTAGAATTGTGGCGTTCGATCAACCAAACTTTCTTGGTTCTGTTCCAGCGCTTGAGCTGCTTTTCGCGGTCAATGGCTTTGAGCACGTCGTCGAACGACTCGTAATAAACGAGCCGGTGGCAGCGGTATTTCTTGCTGAAGCCATCTACCAAGTCGTGCTGGTGTTCGTAGATGCGACGATCCAAGTTGTTCGTGATTCCAATGTAGATTACTCGCGATTTGCTTGCGATTATGTAGACGCTGTAGGTGTGAGGTTTCATGGCAGTTCCTAAAAGCAGGTCCCTCCACTCCGCATTGCGATTGATAAGGCCAATCACAATGCTCCGGTCGGGATGACAGAGTTTCGTGAGATTGAGTACTCTCTTTCTTGAAAAACAGAAATGCGCGTTGTTGATGCCTTAACAGTTGCCAGCGTAGTCAAGCTGGCAAAGAAAAGCTGTGACATCTGAACGTGCACAGAATTTTCTGGCGAGATTTGGCACGCGATTTATACGGATAAAACTAGTCTTTTGACTAGGCGCGACAGACGCACTACCCGGTACATTGGCTGCAACGATTTTGGAAGGTGGACTGCTTTCCACTCGCTTACGCTTGGGGTGAAGATGAGACGCGAGATGAAACGGGCTTGATCCTGCCAGCGTTCTCTCAGCCGCAACATCAGGCGGAAGTAGGCGACTGATTCGGTTTCGTAGTAGGCGCTCCGTTTGATGATGGCAAGAATCTCATCGGCCAGTATGGTGGTCGACGGGCCATCAACTAAGCGCCCGGCGATCGTCAGAGGGAGTGGAGTGCGTAGCAGTTTGTGAGCTAGCAGCAAATTCATGTTGACAATGCGTTCGATTCCCAGCCGTTGCGCTTCGTCCTGAATGGCGTTCCAATCAAGCTGCCGGGACTTGGCGAGCTGGGCGATGTCGCACAGCCACGAGAGCTGAACCCAGACGTGTTTAGCGGCGTGAACGCAGAGCACGAGCAGAAGATCTTCAGCGCACAAAGTTCGCACAGGACGTCCGCCCACGATGATTTCGTGGGCGCGGTCACGAAAGCCAGCCATATCAAAGTCAATCGAATAAAAACGTGGCACGATGCGCCACTGCAGGTCGAGCAAATTTCTTCCGGCTGTAGTGTGAAAAACGTAGCCGCATCCTGAGGCAATGTAGGCTGGCTCTTCGTGCTGGCGGGGCTCCGGCCCGCAGGTGTGGCCCAAGGCGAGCAATGCGGCTTTTGCCTTAGGCACATCGTGGGGAAGGATAAGAATGTCGAGATCGCTGTACTGACGTTGGGTGACGTCGCCATACAACGTTTCGGCCAGGACCGGTCCTTTATAGGCCAGAGCGTTGATTCCCTCGGATTCGAGATAGCTGAGGATTCCCAGCAATTCGCCAGTAAACCACAAGGCTTTACGAGCGTTTTCCTGATAACGCGAGCGCAGCGCGTCAAACGCGTCCGTGGGAATCAGATGTGAGAACGGGGATAACTGTCCGTACACTTGCGGAATTGTGCGATGGTGATCGATCAGATGCAGCAATCGTTGCCAATCAAGGGGAAATGAAACCATTTGCCGGATGCGATCAGCCGATGGCTCAGTAGCGCAACAAGCTACCAGCAAATCGAATTCAGGATTGGCACTGAACGGTCGTTTTGCCAAGAGCCTATCGGCCTTTGATGTAATCGGGCGCAGCTCGGCGATAGTAGCCATTGGAGAGATAGTAACTTCGCGGTTGAACGGCGCTAAGTTCGAAGGAAGGTTCTCCGGTGCGGCGCGTTTTGCGGTTAAGTTTCTGGCCCAGAATTCCTTGAGACAGCAAAATAACGCCTGTCTACAACAGATCCCTCACTTCGTTCGGGATGACAGTCTTATACAGCAGATCCCTCGCTTCGTGAGGGATGACAGTCTTTATGTCAGGGTGAGCGGTTACCTGAGCTGATTGTCACGTCAGCGATTACTTTGGTTTTGCAGCCGGACCGGTAACGATGAGCCAGATTTCTTAAGCAACGTACAATCTGAAAAAGACTTATGACCTTGATTACACAATCGTTCGAAGCAGTGCGGCGCAGCACTCGCCTTCGCGCGCAGATACCGTTCCGGCTTGTAAGCATGGACCCTGCAGTCCCATTCAGCGAGCAGTGTTACACGCTGATAGTGAACACCGAAGGATGCGGCGTACGGCTCACCCAGCCATTGGACGCGGGGCTGCCGGTTTTGCTCGACGAACTTCCGGGCGGGACCAAGGCGAAGGCCCATGTGGCGAACTGTGTTCCCCTGGGAACGGAGGGTAAATACTGGCTGGTGGGAATCGCCCTGGAAGAACCGGGAAATATCTGGTGCATCCGGCCTGCTCCGGCGAACTGGGAACGAGCGTCAATTGCGCGGGCCGACGTGTCGGCGCCTACGGCTGCGCCACCCAAGAAAGCGGGTCAATGGCCTTACTCGGTGTTTTCCAGCAAGGGAGAAGCTCATCCCGGAAGGAAGTAATAGATTTCGTTTGTCCCGCCTGGAAAATTCCTACGCAAGCCCTACAAACTTCAACTTTCTGTTAGCGGTTGATTTTTTCGGAATAACGCTTGTCGTACATCGCGGTGGAATTTTGTACGAATTCGAGGACTCGGTGCATTTTGACTTTGTCCTCACGATTTAATTCCTTGAACTGCACTGCCACGCCCGAGCCGGGATGCATTCTCGCCACGGTGCCTTCGGTTTGCAGCTTGCCATCATCAATCGAGAACACTAACGTCAAATTCGTACCTGGGGTAAGGATAGCGCTGGTTTCCACATAACACCCGCCCATGCTGATGTCGACCAGGTTTCCGAAGATCGGTGCGCCCTGGTTCTCTGGATTCAATTCAATAGTGATGCGGCATTTCATGCGAGGATAGAGCCGACGGTTTTTACGGCTTGGCTGTTTCTGCTTCTCCACATACATGCGCCGGTCAGCCTCGGCGAGGAGTTCCTCCGCATCCTTGCCGTCCTCGGGATACATGGCTTGTCCCAGGCTCAGGGAAAGGATTTGTTCGCCACAAACTTCGAATCCAGCTTGTTTGGCCAGTTCCTGGAGTTGATAGGCCTTCTTGGCTGACACTTCGGCGGGCAGGCCAGGAGCGATGATGACGAATTCATCGCCTCCCATTCGGGCTACGTAGTCGTACTCGCGGCAGGTTTCTTTCAGGGCTTGAGCAAACAGGCGCAACACCCGGTTGCCCTCGAGATGGCCGAAGCGGTCGTTGATTTGCTTAAAGCCATCCATGTCACCGACCATGACAGTTAACGTGGAATTATCTCGCTTGCAGCGGGCCAACTCGCGATCGAGTTGCAGGAACAGCGAGCGCGCGTTAGGCAAGCCGGTGAGATAGTCAGTGGTGGCTGAATTTTCCGCCTGCTGATATTTAAGCGCGTTCTCAATGGCCAGAGCCATCTTCGAGCTGACCGCCAAAAGAATACGCAGATGGTCAGAGGTAAATGCGTCGCGTTCGCCACGGTAGAGGGCGAGCACTCCAATCACGCCGTTTACGCCCTCCAGCGGAATCGCTAAAGCGGAGCGCAGCGTACTGAACTTAGTGGGATCGTTTAAATATCCGGGCTCAACCGAGGGATTGCCGTTGATTATAGGTTTGCGATTGTGGGCGACCCATCCGGAAAGCCCCTGGCCGAGCGGAATGCGCAATGAGGAAAACAGGCGGAAGTTGTCGCCATTGACGTATTCAGGAATCAGTTCTTCGTTTCGGCGAACGTAAATCGCGATGGCATCGTAGGGAACCAGCGAGCGCAGTTTGACCGAGAATACGGAAAGGGTTTCGACCAAACTGAGCGAAGCGCCAAGGTCCTGGCTGAGTTCGAATAAGGTCTGCGCTTCCTGCCTTGCAGCCGCAATCGAAGATAGGAACGTGGCTTCGTGGCCAGAGCCGTCTTTGACTGAGATGTTTTCAAATCCGGCGGCCGGGGCGAGTCCACGCTCGATCTTCAGATCGGTCGAAAGTGCTGGATTCACTTCTCCGCCAAATTGCGCGACGGCCAATTTTTCGAGGCTGAGGTATCGTTTCTTGAGAATATCCACTACCTTCGGATCAAAGGCTTTGCCGGACTCCGCGCCGAGACGTTGCATGACTTCTTCGAGTGGCAGAGCGCGCCGGTATTGCCGGTCGGAAGCCAGAGCGTCCAGGTAGTCGACGGCCGAAAGGATGCGGGCACCAATGGGGATGTCCGTACCCTTAAGGCCGGCGGGATAACCCGTCCCGTCCCATTTTTCGTGATGGGCGCGCACGATGGGAACAACGGGATACGGAAAGCGAACACGCTCGAGGATCTCGGCGCCAACCACCGGGTGAATCTTCATCTTCTCGAATTCTTCGAGAGTAAGCCGCCCAGGTTTCGAGATGATATGTTCGGGCACGGCCAGCTTGCCGATATCGTGCAAGAGGGCGGCGGCATGCACGGCCTGCATCTCATCCGGAGTGACGCCTAGTTCTTTAGCTACCTCGACCGCATATACGCGGACGCGTTGCAAGTGGTCATGCGTGGTTTGATCTTTGGCTTCAATCGCCAATGCGAGAGCCTCGATGGTGCGCAGGTGCAGGCTGGCCATTTCCTCGACGTGGCGCTTCTCATCGTCCAACTTTCCCAGGTACAAGCGGTAGGAGCGATAAATCACGTAGATGGCCGGCACCAGGAGAAGCGAGGTTTCCCAGTAAAAAGTGCGGTTGAACCATCCAATGGCGCCAGCAATTCCGGCGCCTACCAGATAATAGGGGAACGACCAGAAATAACAGTCCACTATTATCGTTTTGAGCTTTTTCCCTTCGGTGAGGGATATGACGGTGGCAATAGAACCGGTATTCGCAATAAAATACGTGCACGCGGCGAGAGTTAGCATCAGGGCCTGACTCCCCATCACGTGACTAAATATTGTGAGATGGTACACCCAATACGCAACCGCGGTGGAGAATGCGCCCGCGCAAACATTGAAGGTCACCTGGAGCGCGTTGGGCCGGTCCGGGTAAAGCGACTGCACCAGAATAGATACGCAACCGAGAATCAAAGTCTCGGAAAAGCTGAGTTCAAGAATGCCCAGTAGGACGAACAGGAAGTTCACCGACATCGTGCCGGTGATGCCGGGCAGGTTCACTTTCATCCGCGAGGCGAGAACGCCAATTCCCAGATAACAGATGAATTCAGCGATGTTTTTGCTGGTCTGGTGGATGGCTCCGTACAGGAGCACACTGGTGCCTGCTGTCACAATCAAGCCAACGAACATCTTGGCGTGAAGTGTCAGACCTCTCCACGACTGTGAATTGCCAGCCATTACGTCCTGTCGCTCTTGGGGAGGAGAGCAGAATCTCTGACTAGAAATAGCATCTAATGTGTTTAGGAACAATGATTTACAGGTTTTGAGGTAAACTTCGGTAACCGTGCGCGCGTAACCGGATAAACATCGAAGTGATGAAACCACTTAGAGGCTAATAGCGCGGAGTTTGCATCGGAAGTGCGGCCCTATTTAGGCGTACACGTTTGCCATGGCACCGGAACATGCGGGCGCTGAGGCCGCTGAAATCCTCCGTGACCTTCAACGGTAGGGCCAGTGGCGTATCGTCCGTGGGATTGAGGCAGGGTGGGACATCTGACTGAAATGCCATAAACGCGTTAGCGAAAGCAACCGGGCTGATAGCGATAACGTTCATGATGCACTCCCTCGAACTGCGCGTCGGGCTTGGCGTTCAGCACCACCTCTTATATGTTTACCGTTCATTTATCAGCGCAGGAGTTGCGGTCATGGATACCTAGGCCTTTCGCCGATTTCTGCAATCCCCCGTTTCATTGAACGATTACCAGAGGAGCAGCAGGTCAAATCGTGTTGCCTTTTCAAGTACTTACGTATCCGTCCAATGCGCCAGTCAACCGCTAAACCCCTATTTTGCCCCTTTCATTGAGTTACGCGTGCCTTTACCGTATTGCCCTCAATAAGATAGTTGCAAGGCAGAGTCCGCAGAGGTCTATCGAGAAGGCCGTTGCGGGTGCAGGTGAGGAAGTGAAGGTCAACAGGGGTAGGGGCGTTTAACGTTCAGGCTGTTTTCGGATTTGCATTTAAATTCCGCAAAACAGCCGATGCTTAATGGCGCAGCCAAGCAGTGGAAAGAGAGAGACATGCACAAGCCAGTAAAGTACGTGGAGAAAGCCGTGACCGTCGCCGCGACGGGAGCCTGGGCAGTATTTGAGCGATTCAACCGGATAAAACAGAATCCTTCTCCCACGCCGAAGTGGTCCGACAAGCCGCTGCTCAAGTCCTATGAAAAGACCAAGCCTCCACTAGGCTGGCCGCGCACCACGGACTCGCTGTGCCCGAGATGTGTCCCCGAAATCCGCCAGCAGATTCTCGACGGGAAGCTGCCAGTCGAAGTGCTCAGCAACGAAAAGGTCGGTGAGATCAAAGCGCAAATTATCGAGCGCGACGGCAAAATCCTGATGGTAAAGGATTGCGAAAAACACGGTCACTTCGAAGACGTAATGTCCATTGACACCGGCTTTTCGCGCCATCTCGAAGAAGTATTTCCCGGCCGCGACATCGTGGCGCACAACGACGAAAAGCTGCACCACCACGGATCCAGCACGGTGAAATATGGCCGTGGCTCGGTTCTAACCATCGACCTGACCAACCGTTGCAACATGATGTGCGACCCCTGCTTCATGGATGCCAACCAGGTCGGTTTCGTGCACGAGTTGAGCTGGGAAGACATCAAGACCATGCTCGACAACGCCATCACGATCAAGCCGCGGCGCCAGATGTCAGTGCAGTTTTCCGGCGGTGAACCTACGCTCTCACCGTACTTCCTGGATGCCGTCCGTTATGCCCGCAAAGTCGGATACAACAGCGTGCAGGCCGCCACCAATGGAATTGAGTTCGCCAAGAGTTTGGAGTTTGCGCAACAGGCTGCCGAAGCAGGAATGCGCTATGCGTATTTGCAGTTCGACGGAATCGGCAACGCCGCCAATGCCCATCGCAAGGTCGGAAACCTGTTTGACGTGAAGTTGAAGGCCATTGAGAATCTGCATACCGCCGGAGTAGAAATCGTTCCGGTGGTCACCATTGTGAACGGCATCAACAACGAGCAGGTCGGACGCATCATCAAGTTCGCGCTAGACAATCCGAAGCGAATTGGATTTTTGTCCTTCCAGCCTGTAAGTTTCACCGGCCGCGATGAAGCTGTCACCGACGACCGCCGCGAAGCCCAGCGCTACACGTTGTCCCATCTCGCGCACGACGTGAAAAATCAAACCGGACTGGGCGAGCCTGCTCGAGATTGGTTCCCGATCTCTTTCATGGGAACTTTCAGCGATTGGGCCGACCTGATGCACGTAGAAGACAAGAACAACGACTGGGGCCAACTCTCCTGTGGCTGCCATCCGAATTGCGGAACCGGAATGGCGGTCATGATCGACAAGGAGACGAAAGAAGCGGTTCCGGTCACGGCGTTTTTGAAGGGCGATTCGCTGGCGCGCGATATTCAAAAGGTGAATGACGCGGCGCGAGGAAAATTTCTCACTATCGTGGGAATGGCTTTGTGCTTGATGAAGAACTACGATCCATTCCAATCACCAACGCATTTTAAGTTGATGGATTTGCTTAGGAAGTTTGATAAGAACTTCAATGCCACTGGAAAGAATTACGGGAAAGTGGGTCCGGACCGGACCATTGACGACGTGATGAAACGGCGGCAGGACCGATGGAATTTCCTGTTTATCGCCGGTATGTGGTTTCAGGATTTGTTCAACTACGATTTTCGGCGGACGGAGCAGTGCATTATTCCTTACGCCACGCAGGAAGGTGAAATTTCTTTCTGCGCCTACAACACCGGCGTGGGTTGGCGGAACATTATCGAGAAGATGCACATGACTGCCACCCTCACCAAGTGGTATGAGGAGCATGGGCGGCATGAGATCTTCGCCGGCGGCAAGAACGTTAAGATGGAATCGACGGCGCACTCGCTGCTGCTGAAGGATGAACTGGTGACCAACGAAGTCCAGCACGATCTGGATAAGCTGGGTATCGCCAAGAATTCCGGGGAAGAGAAGAAACGGGCGCGCGATGCGAAGCAGGCTACAGCGCGAGGTCCGCAGAAAGACGATGCGGCTTACAACGCGCGCATGGCTGCCCTTTATCGCGAAGTCGTGTTGCAGGAGAAGCCGGTGGTGACCGAGAACGGATTTATTCCGTTGGGTGCGTTGACGGCGTCGAAGCCCAAGGTAGATGTGGGCGAGCCGGTTTTGGGCGATTAACTCGCTTACCCAGAATACGAAAATTGACGAAGGCCGCCAACGCTGGCGGCCTTTTTCTGGGCCGTAATTTTCTGTTCGCTTCGGAGATCACAATCGACACAACAACGCTGCTGGTTGTACTGATCGTGTGCGTCGCCACGCTGATTCGATCAGCATTTGGATTTGGCGAGGGATTACTCGCGGTCCCGCTTCTCGCTTTCGTCATTCCGATTACGGTCGCTGCGCCGCTGGTCGTACTGGTGTCGATCACGATCGCAGGCATCGTGGTCGTGCAGGACTGGAAAAAGATCCATCTGCGAAGCGCTGGCTGGCTTGTGCTCTCAACCTTGCTGGGCATCCCACTCGGTCTTTTGCTTCTCACCAGTAGCCATCAACGATTGGTAAAAGGCGCGCTGGGACTAATTCTCATTGCTTTCTCCGCTTATTCCTTGATAGGGCGCACACCATTGGAACTAAAGCGCGACAATCGAGTATGGCTTTGGGTTTGTGGATTCTGTGCGGGCGTGCTGGGCGGAGCCTACGGAATGAATGGACCACCGCTGGTGATTTATGGAGCGATGCGACGCTGGTCTGCACAACATTTTCGCGCAACCCTGCAAGGATATTTTCTGCCAGCCAGCATCATTGGAATGGCCGGTTATTGGGTCGCGGGGCTGTGGGTGCCTGCCGTGACACATTATTATCTGGTGTCGCTTCCAGCCATGCTGGTGGCGGTTTTCGTGGGCAGGGCGATTAATCATCGCATGCATGGCGAGGCCTTTTTGAAGTACATCTATCTAGGCTTGATTTGCATAGGCGCGCTGCTGGTTATACAAGCTACGACTGGCCGTTTGTGAGTGCAGATCGCTCAATCGGCATGCATGCTGAATTTGTCGACGTGGCTGGTTCGGTCTTCAGAATTGATTTCATTCAACGCTCCGATTTCCGCCAGAGTGTTCAATTCATCTTTGCGCAACTTGGGTACGCGATGGACCAGATCACGAATGGAAATAAATGGAGCGAGGTTACGCTGATGAACCAACGCCTGGGCGGCGTCTTCGCGCAATCCGCGGACGTAGCGGAGTCCTAGGCGCAAGGCTGGTCCTTCATCGGCTTCCTGATCGACCTCAGAGAAAGCGGGCGTGGGCGCCCGCTCCACACGTCCTGCCACACGTTCCAGTGTGCATTGCCAGTCTGATTTTGTTACATCGATTGGCAATGCTTTCAGGCCGTGGCGTTGCGCATCTTTCACGATCGTGGCTGGGCGATAAAACCCCATCGGCTGATTGTTGAGCATGGCAGCGGTGAACGCCGCGAGGTAATGGCATTTCAAATAGGCGCTGGCATAAGCGATGAGCGCAAAGCTGGCGGCGTGAGACTCGGGGAATCCATACAGCGCGAACGAAGTAATAGAGAGAATAATTTGCTCCTGCGCCTCACGGGCAATGCCATTGCGTTCCATGCCGCTGCGAAGCTTGGCCTCGATATCCCTCATACGAGCTTGCGAGCGCTTGAATCCCATGGCGCGGCGCAGTTCCTCGGCCTCGCCTCCGGTGAAGTTGGCGGCAACCATGGCGATGCGCAGCAATTGCTCCTGAAACAGCGGCACGCCTAAAGTGCGCTTCAGCACGGGTTCTAGCGACGGATGCAAATGGTTGACGGGTTCGCGCCCCATGCGTCGTTGCAAATACGGATTCACCATCTGCCCGACGATTGGGCCGGGCCGAATGATGGCGACTTGCACCACGATGTCGTAAAAACATTTTGGCTGCAGGCGCGGCAGGCATGACATCTGCGCCCGGCTCTCGATCTGAAACATGCCAATGGTGTCTGCTTTCTGCAACACGGAATACACCGTGGGATCGTCTGGCGGCAGGTGAGCAAGGTCTACTTCTTCGTTGTGATGATCCTGAATGAGCTTTAGCGAATCTTCGAGCACCGCCATCATTCCCAAGCCGAGCAAGTCCACTTTGATGATGCCTAGGTCGGCGCAGTCTTCCTTATCCCACTGCACCACAACGCGGCCCGGCATCGATGCAGGTTCGAGCGGAACTACGGAGTCGAGTTGCCCCTGGCAAATCACCATGCCGCCAGAATGCTGGCCGAGATGGCGCGGCAAATCCTGCACCGCGACGCACAGCTCGAAATATTTGCGCAGCCGGGGATGATTTAAATCCAGGCCAGCATCGCGGAAGCGATGATCGAAGGTGTCATTGTCGTCGCGATATTCCCAGGTGGAAACTGCGGCAGACACTTTGTCGAGAGTTTCTGAATCGAAACCCAGGGCCTTGCCCATTTCACGCGAAGCCATGCGACTGCGATAAGTGATGACGTTGGCAGTCATTGCAGCGCCGCGCTCGCCGTAACGTTTGTATAAATACTGAATCACGCGCTCGCGCTGGTCCCCGCTGGGAAGATCGAGATCGATGTCGGGCCATTCGCCGCGTTCCTCGGAAAGAAACCGTTCGAAGAGCAACTCCATTCTGACGGGATCGACCGCAGTGATACCAAGCGAATAGCAGACCGCACTGTTGGCAGCAGAGCCGCGGCCTTGCACTAGAATATTTTCCTCGCGGCAGAACCGGACCAGATCCCAAACAATAAGGAAGTAGCCGGCGAGATCGAGTTTCTCGATGAGTTGCAGTTCGCGCTCAATCTGGCTGCGCGCGCGAGTTTGCAGTTCTGACGAAGACCGGCCATAGCGTTCTCGAAATCCTTCCCGAGTGCGCTCTCGCATGAACGACATCATGGTTTCGCCTTCCGGCACGGGATATTTGGGGAACTCATATCCCAGATCTTTGAAGGTGAATGTGAGCCGGGAAGAAAGTTCTACGGTATTCGCGATAGCCTCGGGAAGATCGGCGAAAAGCGATTGCATCTCCTGCGGCGATTTCAAATGACGTTCGGAATTGCGCGCCAACAATCGTCCGGCTGTGGCCAGCGTGCGATGATGACGAATGGCCGTGAATACATCGCAAAGTTCACGCTCTCGAGGCGTGGCATAACAAACGCCGTTAGTCGCCAGTAAAGGAAGCTGCAGCGAGCGAGCAATTTCGATGAGGGCACGATTCCGGTCTTCCTGCTCCCGATGAAAATGACGCTGCAATTCTACATAGACATTTTTCCGGCCAAAAATGTTTGTCAGCCGGTCGATGCAGTTGCAAGCTTCTTCCATGCCACCGTGAGCGAGAGCGAGAGCCAGCGGTCCATCGTCACTTCCGGTAAGGCAGATAAGTCCGGCGGCATGTTCTCTCAGTTCATCTTCACTAACTGCGCCTTCGTCTTTGGCCGAGCGCAGCTTCATTTTTGTAATCATGCGGCAGAGATTCTGATATCCCAGGCGGGAAGAAACGACAAGAGGAAGGCGGAATTCACCACAGAGCCACCCTTCGGCTACGCTCAGGGCAGGCTCCGGCACAGAGGAATCTTTTGATTTGTGATTTGTTGTCTCTGTGTTTCTGTGCCTCTGTGGTGAAAAATACTCGCAATTAACCTCTGCTCCAATGTGTGCCCTGATCCGCGCTTTTTTCCCCGCCATGTGAAAACGCGGAGAACCATAGACGCCATCGCGATCGAGCAGCGCCATCGCCGGCATATTCAGATGGGCGCAGGCTGCGATCAGATTTTCCGGCAGAGAAGCGCCTTCAAGAAAACTGAAAGCAGAACGAGAGTGAAGTTCGATATACATAAAACTCACGTGGGGACAGCCGCCCTCGGCTGTCCTGCGGAAACTCCGCAGATGTTATAAACCTATTCTTTGTCATTCCGAGGAGCAAAGCGACGAGGAATCGGCAGTTATTTTGACCCTCGAGAACTGCAGATCCCTCGCTACGCTCGGGATGACAAATCGTGGTTAACGGCAGTCTGCGGCGAGCTGTGCTCGCGGACAGCCGAGGGCGGCTGTCCCCACGTGAGTTTTGCCGATGCATGCATTTCGCGGGCGAGGGCGCCCGCGCCACACACACAGTATGCTAGTCATAACTACCTTCCAAAACCCACTTTCCGTTTAGCCGGTTGCGGACCAGGCGATACAAAACGATGCCACTTTCTCTCTGCACCGCAATGTCCCACTCGTCGCGCGCCCATCCTTCGTGCTCCCACCAGTCTCCGGAGGAGCGCCATGGTCCGGCAGTCCAGAGAATTTCCCCCTCCATTTCTTTGTTTTTGGAGCACGTTATGTGCGCCGGCTTGCCGTCTTGCATAATCACAGCGACATTGATTGGCGGACGGAAGATGCGCAGCGCGGTTACGAGGTCGTCACCACAGAGGCACCCTTCGGCTACGCTCAGAGGCTCCACACAGAGGAATCTGTCGATCTTTTATTATTGATTTCCTCTGTGACTCTGTGTCTCTGTGGTGAAAGCCCTTCGCAGGCGCGAAGCGCTGCATGCGGAATCCCTCGGGACGATGCGTGTCCAGCAATTCCAACGATCCCACTTTATCTTCCCCAACAATGGCCGCGATCCTGGCCAGCGTAAGCTCGAGTTTCTCCGTTTCCGGCGTGGGAGGGAGAAAAAGCCCACTCTGTGCTGCCCGTGGCCGCGCCGGTTCTGCCGCCAGACGAATCTTGATAATGGGAGCTCCGGGCGGATGCGCCTTCAAATCAAGTTGCAACAGCTTAAGAAAAATTCGGGAATCAAGCAGTGGGACGGGAAGCCGAAGGGTGCGCTGAAAGAATTGAGCTTGCGCGCGTCCGGGACGGGCGAGGACGCCCGTCTCTCCATTATTTGCTGAGAGATCTTCTGTCTGCCAACCATTCTCCAACTCCAAACATAATCGCAATTCTTGAGTTGCCAAGGCGTGCGCTTGCAGACGAGCGCACAGTCGTTCTAATAACCGTCCCAGCAGAAATGCCAGCGGTTCCAGCAGCACCAGCGGATATTCCAGTTCGATTACTTCCTCGAAAACCAGGGGCGGCTCGAACGGAACCAAAGTGCGGCAAATAGCGCCACGTGCCAGTTTTTGTAAATGAATTCCTGCCTGCCCCAAACGCTCACTCAATGCCACGTCCGGCAACGCCGCCAGTTCGCGCAGCTTGCGAATCCCCCAGCGGCTGAAAGTTTCCAATAACTGCGCGGATTCCGCAGCCGCATTTTCAAACAAAACTTCCACCGGCAAACTGCCTAACTGTTCCGCTTCTTTGCCTTCAGCAATCACGGTTACGCCGGAAAACCCTCGCGCCGCCAGCACAGCCGTATCAGGATTGCCTGCCACGGCCACACTAGTCTCGAGTCCAAGGCCGGAAGCGCGACATGCCAAAGCTCGGGCAATTTTGGGCAGAGGACCAAAAAGCGGCTGCAGTTCCGGCAAGATCCAATACGATTGTGTCGCAACCCGCATCTTCCACTCGCGGAGAAAACGATTGCGCGCAATCCAGCAAGGCGGCGTGAGCAGCAGATTCTTGGGGCAGAGAGCGAGCCCGCAATACCACCCCAGCGCACGCTTCTATTTGCAGCTTGGACATTCCTGGAATCACCCCCGCACGGCGCGCATTTTCATTCACCGCAAAAACTTTTTGCAGAGGAGCTTTCCCTTCGAGCACAGCCAGCGACTGCGAACGCAACTCCGGCTCAGCGCGCAACAGCGCTTCCACGGGAAAATCGGGAACGAAGATGCAGGCAAAAGGCATGAGTGAAATCAGCTGTCAGCTGTTAGCCATTAGCTCTCAGCTTGTAACTCTCATGGCGCATGATTCAATTCATCCCACTCGCACCTTGGTTGTGAACGCAGCTGTCACTGATCGGGACGGTTTGCGATCCAATCGCGATCGCAAAATTTCTCCTTGCACCTGAAGCCCATCCAGAAGTTGCGCATGAGTTGGATAAGTTTGTTTTGGAAAATTTTCTACTGAAAGCTGAGAGCTGACAGCTGACAGCTTTTTCCCCGAAACTTTCAGCAGCAAGGAAGCACAAGTCTGGGCGCAGGGAACCTGGCTAATGACGAACAAAACGGTGGATGTGTGCTCTACCGCGCGTTGAAAACGAAACCAGGTAGCCAAGGGAATGCGGCGTGCCATCTTTAATGGAGTATCGCCAAGATCGACAATCACCAATCCAAAGCCGATACTTTGCAAAAGCAGGTCCGTAACCCGCAATGCCTGCTCGAGTGGCCTTTCGCTTTGCCGATGAGCATTTTCCTTCTTCTCTGTGACTCTGTGTCTCTGTGGTGAACTTGATTTTTGCATCCCGCAACGCACCCACAGCAGTCTTTCGAAATCCACTCCTGCCGCCGCAGCCGAGTGAGGATTGAGAGCATCGCTGACGTCCACCAGAGCGCACACTTCCTGCCGCTGTGTCGCTGCCGCTAAGGCGGCCAATAATATACTGGTGCGTCCGGATGAGGCTGATCCGCAAACTTCGGTCAGGCATCCGCGCGGAAGTCCGCTGGTCAGCGCATCGATCTCGCGAACTCCGCTCGAAACCATTTGCAGAGCAGGCCGCACTTCCAATCGTGAGGCAGAAGTCACCCCGGCGAGCTTGGGGATTGCCGACAAACGTTGGAACACTAGCGTGGACCACGCCGGGGAAGCAACGACAATCGAGCGGCTTGGAGCCGCCGCAGAAAAAAGCGGTAAAGATGACATGGAGCCTCAGGATTTCAGGGAACGTCAGGGGCCGCGTTCAGGCTCTCTGTAGGCATGTTCGCCTTTTGTTCGCTTTGATTGTTCTACTTTTGAGGCGAGATTGTCAAGCTATTTAAAATTAA
>CAWDNO010000021.1:0-9749 GCA_963803665.1 uncultured Acidobacteriota bacterium | reverse complement strand
AGAATCACTTATAAAGACGGCCAGTAGCCCACAGTAGGCCAGGGATGCACGCAGTCGGTGCAAAATCCGGTGCAGTTGCTTTGTAGTACCATAGGGCCCCTTTCGCCGTTCACCCGTTGGCACGAGTCGGTTTTGTGGAGAGACCCGCTTCGTCGGGCCGAAACGGCGAACAGCTTTCGGCTCTGGATCAACCAAGCCTAGGCACTTCCCTCCCCCCGGGTTAGGGCGGACAGTGCGGCCACACAGATGTCGGGTGCGGTGATGAGAATCATGCACGACGGATCGGATGAGCCAGCTTTCACGCCCAGAGGACTCGACGAACTGTTTTGGATTGGCGGCTCGGGTGCTTTTGTTTGAACATCGCCGTGAAAAAACGGCGCATACACGACTTTAAAAGACTCGCAAGAGGCGGACGACCTCTAAGTCGTTGGAAATCCCCGATAGCCGGGGTAAAACCGTAGCGTAATCCGTAGTACGGCATTGGCCGAGATGAGCGTCGGATCTAGGAGCTGCGACGGTCGCGCGTATCGCTAGTCTCAACCACCCGTCGGCGATCCTGATGCCAGCGCTTACGAACTCTTCCGCACATTTTTTCTTGTTCCCTGATCCGAGATCAAAATCTACGAGTGGGAACAGAGGGCGAGCGCGAGGTCACGATCCATCCCGGCACATACCGTTGATGTCTTGGTTTTCAAGCACAGCCTTAGGAGCACCCCGCTTGGCGACGGTCAGCATTGCCCGGCCTAGGCATTCTGTCGTTGTCACGTACTTCGGGAAAAGCAACTTCCATAAAGGGTAGAGGGGCCCCATCATCGCGTAAATGACTCCGTACCACCTCGTTTTCGTACGAATCCCGTGGAGCGGCTGGATGTAGCCAGGCCGGAACATGTACGCAGCCTTGAACGGCATCTGCAACAGCGCGTTTTCTGTCTTGCCTTTCACCCGCGCCCACATCATGCGACCGCTCTCTGTGCTATCGGTATTCGCACCCGACACGTAGATAAAGGTCATGCCTGGGTTGTGCCGGGACAATATTCTGGCCACCGAGATCGTCAGATCGTAGGTCACGCGCCGATACGTCTCCTCTTTCATCCCTACCGCGGAGACGCCCAGGCAGAAGAAGCATGCGTCATAACCCGAGAGTCTACCTTCAATTGCGGAGAAGTCAAAAAGGTCGCTGAGTACGACTTCGTGCAGTTTCTCTTGCTTCTGTCCGGTGGCATTGCGCCCGATCGCGAGGACGCTTTCCACCTCGGGATCGAGCAGACATTCCCGCAAGACGCCTTGTCCGACCATTCCCGTGGCCCCTAGCAGAATCACCTTCACATCTGAGCACCTTTCAATTCAGCTGACAGTTATTAACTTTGCTGAAACTCGAGCATTACAATCTCGGGATTCGAGCCCAGCCGCAGTGGCGGTCCCCATGTTCCGGCCCCGCTAGAAGTGAAAATCTGCATCCCCCCGATCCGGCTTAAGCCATACACAAACCTCCGGTAAATCCGCCGCGCCATCCAACTCCAAGGTAGGAACTGGCCAAGGTGCGTATGCCCGGACAGCTGGAGGGAGACGCCGGCGGCCTCCGCGATCTCCGGATGGTCAGGTGCATGCGTCAACAGAATGCTCGCGCGGTCGCGATCCAAGTCAATCTCGCGCAGCACCGACGCAAGCTGCCCGTTCTGTGTCGCGTTCCGGTACGGAACGCCAATAATCTGCAAACCGTCCACTTCCACTTTCTCATTGCTAAGCACGCGCACTCCTGCCGCCGCGATGGCATTCAGATATCTGCTGTCGTCTCCAAATTGCTCATGATTTCCCGCGACGAAATACACACCCTGTGGTGCCACGAGCTGGTTCAATGGCTCCGCCGCTCGCCGCGCGTCGATGGCCGTCCCATCATACAAATCACCAGCCACAAAAACCGCGTCTGGCTCTTCCCTCAAAATTTTCGCAACCAATCGCCGCAAGAAGCTGCCGTTTCGCACATGCCCCAGGTGCACATCGCTGATCAGCGCAGCTCTTCGCCCGCGCCACGCTGCCGGCAAGTTCGCGAGCCGCACCGTCGTTCGCGTGATCCGCGTCCAGCTTGCGTTGAAAACCCCGTAGAATCCGGTCATTGCCGCAGCACCGAACAGCAATTCCACGGTCCGATGGAAGTTCATGTTCAGTCCCACCAGCCGCGCAACTCCGAAAATAATCCAGGAGGAAACTGCGGCGAGAAAGAGGAAGCTCACCAGACCCATCCAAACCGCAGCAGCCCTGTAAAACGTGCGCAGAGCAGCATTTGTATAGCGAAAGGCAAGTAGTGAAGCGGCAACAAAGCTCACCGACAAAAACCCGAGGACGAGTTTGATCCAGAACACGCCGGGGGTTTCGCTCCCTGCGGGCAAAAAGGTCCACGTCTCATAGAGTAGATAATGGGTCAAAAAAAGAACTGCCTGAATAACTGCGATGAAACCAATTAAGTCTTTTCGTACACGCATGGTGCATCCACTCCCCAACCCGCCATTCGGATTGTCGGCATAACCTCTCAGAAATTCGCTTGCAGCTTAACCGCACGAAATGCAATTCACTCTAAACAGGACATAGCTCGGGTAGTTCCGATCATTGTGAGTTGCCATCCCCCCTGCTGGGGCTAGAGTTTTGTCTGCGACAGCATGGCATCCACCGGTCCGCTAGCCGCCTTCACCGCCAGACCGGGAGCGAGTCGGCTTACGAGCCTCAGAACTTTGCTGAGGCCAGGCAGTATCTCAAGGTGGTCCTTCTGAATCCCCCTCATGGCTTGTTGCACGAGCTTCTTCACGTCCATCATGGGGCTGCCCTTTGTATCGGAGGCATCAAATCCGTTCTGCAGCGGCGTTTGTGTAGACGGAGGCGCCAGCTCAAAGACCTTGACGTTCGTGTTCTTGAGCTGAACCCGCAGAGATTGCGTAAAGGAGTGAACGCCGGCCTTCGCAGCGCAGTAGACGGGAGAAATCGGAAACGGCGTGAAGGCAAGCCCTGACGATACGTTGACGATTGCCGCGCTCGGTTGCGCCTTTAACAGTGGCAGGAACTGCTTCACCATACGCAGCGGTCCTATGAGGTTCGTTTCAATCTCCCGGCTGATGTTCTCCAGGTCGCTGCCTTTGTCCTGAAGATTGATCTTTCGCATGACGCCAGCATTGTTGATCAGGATGTTGAGTGCCGGATATTCTCGGCTCACGCGCTCGTAAAGCGACGCAATAGCCTTGGGGCCGCTGACATCGCTTTGGTTTGTGTGAAGGAGAGGGTGCTCCCTCTTGATTCGATCGAGCTTGGCTTGATCGCGCCCCGTAATGATGACCGTGTTGCCGAGTGCTAGAAGTTGGGTGGCGAGCTCTAGACCAATACCGGATGTTCCGCCAGTGATCAAAATCGTATTGTTAGAAATCCTCATCGTAGCCTCGTTGATTCTGAAGCGCCTGTCACCACTGCTACCCTTTTCAGGTTCACTCCTCTCGTTTGCAGTATACCGTATAGTCGTTTATGGTATACTTAGTACCATTGCATGGTATGCCAGTGAAAAAGGTGCAGAAAAAAAACGCAGGCGCCAGGGAGGGTGGTTCGGCCAAGCCAAATGCCATTGTGCTGGCGGGATTGAAGCTGTTCACCCAGTACGGATATCGTAAGACTTCCATTGATGACATTGCCAACGCGGCGCAGGTGGCCAAGCGCACGGTATACCTCCACTTTGAGAACAAAGCGGCGGTCTTTCTGGCAATTCTTGAATATCTCGGCGACCAGGTACGACAGCGGTGTGCCGCCGCCGAGAGCGCCGGCGGCACGGCTGTCGAGCGGCTGACTGGGTTGCTCGATGCCTACTTTGGAATGGCGTTCGAGATATTCAGCAGATCTGAGCACATGCCGGAACTGGAGGAGACTTTCGCAATGCTGGCGCGGGCGAGGATCGGCGACTTGAATACGGAGTACGAAAATCGGCTAGCAAACTTCTTGCGATCGCTCCAGAAAACGGGCGCGATTGGAGGGCCTCCACAGGGGCTCACTGTGGAGCAGATCGTCCATATAATGGTGCGGACGGCAGAGGGGGCCAAACACGACCCAGAGGTTCAGGGTGATCGGAAGGCACTTGAGCGGCGGCTGCGGGAGCTTGCGATACTTGCCATTGCCGCGATGAAAAAGTAATTCGATGAGAAGGACTGGCTCCGCCCGGTTCAGTGTAGCAACCTGATGACTCACCGGCGAGGCGCTAGGTAAAATTGGGCTTCGGCGGCGCGCACACCGAGTCAAACCAGCGACTGATGTATACCTCGGCATGAGCTTCACCGCAGTAATGCCGGGCTCCTGCCGCGTTGGCGGTATCAGCATTCCACCGGTACACGGTGAGGTCGGACTCTCCACATCGAATCACGAACCAATGGGTGGGATGGGTGGTAACGAGTCCACAGACTTCACACCTGAATTCCTGCAGCGGTGTCATGCTCTCAGCTCCCTACTTTGACGGTTAGTCATGCTCACTTCCCGATCCGGGCTTGTCGCAGGCAGGTCCCGGTGGTAGTCGGCGGCCCGCTGACGCAGTAGTCTAGTCCCTCCCGACACCTCTGCATCGATGTACCCAGCGTACGGAGGCAGATTCTCCCGTACAGATACAGCCCTCAGGTCGGCGTTGAGCCTCTTGGCAAGATGGATGCCAGTGAGTAGTGCTCGTCCAGATTCCGGAGATTGATCATGCGCAACCAGAATATTGTTAAACATCTTGGATTCCTTGCTGATCTTCAATATCGGGTTTCTCAGATCAGGGACGCATGTAAATAATTTGGCCCTTAGAAGCCAAGATCGCTTAGTCCCGGATGATCATCCGGGCGGCGCCCCAATACCCAGCGGTACTTGCGCTCTGTCTCCTTCATTGGCAGATCGTTGATGGAAGCAAACCTCACGTGCATCAACCCGTTGTCATCGAACTCCCAATTCTCATTGCCGTACGACCGGAACCAATTCCCAGAGTCATCGTGCCATTCATAAGCGAAGCGCGCGGCGATACGGTTTCCCTCGAACGCCCAAAGCTCTTTGATCAGCCGATAGTCCAGCTCTCTCGTCCATTTGCGTCTGAGAAACGAGACGATTTCTTGCCTTCCGTTCACAAATTCCGAGCGGTTTCTCCAGCGTGAGTCAACTGTGTAAGCCAAGGACACTTTTTCCGGATCACGAGAGTTCCATGCATCTTCTGCCAGTCGAACCTTCTGAATAGCCGTATCGCGTGTAAATGGTGGCAACGGAGGGCGTTGAGCGGTGGCCTGAGCCGTCGAGGACATCTCATTTCTCCTTAAAACCGTTATTCACACACACGGATGGGCGCTTGTTCACGAATCAAAAAGCATTGCGGCTCTTTCTAGCTTGCACGGGCCATCTGATCTAGTTCCTTGATTGCATTTGCGTCAATGTTTAGCTCCGCTGCTGCCACATTTTCGTCGAGATGTTTGACCTTGGAGGTTCCTGGGATCGGCAGCATGACAGGAGATCGAGCCAGCAACCATGCCAGAGCTACCTGCGAGGGGGTAGCTTTCCATCGTGCCGCTATGCGACCGATGGGACTCTCGGGACTGGAAACACGACCTGCCCCCAAAGGAAACCACGGAATGAATCCCAGTTTTTCCTTTTCGCAATACTCCAGAACATCTTCCGACCCGCGGTCAACGATGCTGTAACGATTCTGGACGCTGACAATCGGTACCATTGTTCGCGCATGTTGAATCTGCTTGACGCTCACTTCCGATAAACCGATGTGTTTGATCTTTCCTTGCGCTTGCAACTTCTTCAGAGTGCCGATCTGATCTTCAGCCGGCACCTTCGGATCGATTCGATGCAACTGATAAAGATCAATCCGGTCGAGACGCAACCGGCGCAGACTGCCCTCGCAGGCCGATCTCAGGTGTTCCGGCGTCCCGTTCTCGACCCATTGGTTGGGACCGGGCCGACCAAAACCGCCCTTGGTAGCAATTACCAGGCCTACCGGATAAGGGTGAAGCGCCTCCGCGATGATTTCTTCACTGACGTGCGGACCGTAGGAGTCCGCCGTATCGATAAAGTTGATTCCCAATTCCACGGCTCGCCGCAAAACTCGGACAGCCTCAGCCCGATTCTTAGGCTCGCCCCAAATTCCTTCTCCCGTGAGTCGCATGGCCCCGAGCCCCAAGCGCGTAACCTCAAGATCATTTCCGATCAGGAATTCGCCAGATTTTTTAGCCGATGTCTGGCCCCGTTGCACCGTGAGCTTTTGATTCTGCATATCCTTCCCTTCCGAGCGCTAAAACTTGCAGCGTCGAACTGCTCTCTTCTTTTGGAGTAAGGGAAGGCAAACGGCGTTGCAAAAAAAAATGGCCATTTGCGTCAGCTGCAATTCTTCGAAAATGCCAGCATCGCGCAAGTCGAAGTCCGATGTGGAGAAAATCGCATCCGCTCTGCAGCGGTGAACAATAATAGGAAAGCAAATTTCTTCATCGAAATTCCCCTCCGCATAGCGCCTATGGGCGTCCGACCCGATTCCCAATAGCCAAGTGGCGCCGTTTATAGTTGCAATATTCTTGATGCCAACTTTTTCTCGCTTCAGCCCAGCCACTCAATGAGGAGCTGGTTCAGCCGGTCGGGCGCGTCCAATGGAATCCAGTGGCTGGCGTCATCAATCTGCTCGTAGCGCCACCGTGCTTTCACGAATTGTCCCGACATCTTCATGCGTTCACCGTCGAGGTAGTGATCGTTTGAGGACCAGATGCCGAGAGTTGGAGCTTCCACGGGCGACAGTTTGGGAGGCGGCTCCGGCAGGCGCGGCGCGAGGTTCGCGCGGTACCAGTTGAGCGATGCCTTTAGAGCATCTGGTCGGGACAGATCTGAGATGTAACGGTCGATATCACCATTGCCTCGGAGAATTTCCCGGAACAGCGTCCAGTTGTCGTGCCGCAGCCACGCCTCCGCAATTCCCTCGAACTGGAAAAACAGCATGTACCAGGCCATCTCCCGCTGCCGCAACGTATATAGCGCAAGTGGATGTGGCACCGAAAGAACGACAAGCCTGCGAACGCGATTCGGGTGGGCAGTCGCTGTCAGCCATGCCACAGAGGCTCCCCAGTCGTGAGCAACAATGTCGGCTGCGTCGATACCTAGCGCGTCGAGAATGCCGACCAAATCGGCGGCTGCGTTCTGCAGGGAATAAGCGGCCACTCCTTCCGGGCGATCGGAGCGCCCGAAGCCCCGCTGGTCCGGTGCGATGGCGCGGAAGCCATTCGCGACAAGGAATGGAATCTGGTTACGCCAAAGATACGAAGAGTCCGGCCACCCATGTAGCAAGAGCACCGGCTTACCGCTGCCGTGGTCTTCTACATGAAGGGAAACCCCGTCTCGCGGAATATGATGCTCCGTATAGCGAGGCGTCGATGGACTTGCTGGAACCAGCAGACTTTCGCGTTCAAGACCTCCGCCAAACGTTGTTTTTGTGAGGGCAGCGGCGGCTGCCAGTACGCCACCAAACCCGACAATGAACGAACAACGGGAATTGACGGATTTTTGTTTACGGTGATCGTTCATATGCCCTTCTCCATCAAGTGGAAAATACGATTCCTTATTGCACCCGACTGTCAAAGATTACCGAATAGAACCCGCTGCTTAACTGGCGATGTGTTTCAACCACAGTTCATGATCATTGAACGCCCCGACGTGCTGAATCGTTTTATGGGCGTCCCATGATGTGCAAATGTGCGTAGGGCGATCCGGCCCACATGATCTACGCGCCGGTCGGCTTGTGCGTTGGCATTTCGAGTTGGTTGATTTCTTGGCTGCTTCGCTTCCGGCCTCGTCATCCTTTTGATCGGACTTCAGCGGCCTCGGAACGACATTGATACGCATCTCATCGTCGCTGGCGCGCGACATGGTAACAATCAGGGTCCGCTGTGCGAGTAGCGGCATCAGTTCTTGAAACATGGCTTTTGTTCCTTAATTGAGACTGCCTGTTGAACTCAGATCAGCGCTCAGGGAAGAGTTATGTAAATAAAGGCGCGCGCTTTCGATGGCATAGAATCATCGGAGGCCGAACTGATGTTGACCTTACGCTGCGCGTTTCGCAATTCCATATTTTACGTCTAGAAAGCGCTGCAATCGCGATGGCAAAACTGCTGAGAGTTCCTGCCAAGTCAGGATCTTGCACTTCGTTTTGAGGTCTGCGGAGCGTACGCACTTCATGACGCTATACCAGTCTTCGACCAGATCAAGACGCCGCGAATCGAGCAGCACGCAAAAGGATAGGTTGAGCGCGTAAGCGGCGAGCACATTCCGCAACAGTTGATACGAGACATACTCGCGGCCGCGGCGTGGCAGTTTGCTGCACTCAAATACTTCCTTCAGGTCGCGGTATCCTTCGACGATCCTGGCGTTCTGGGTTTGAAACCCTGACTCCGTGAGTTTTGCTTCGAAGAGGACGTAGCCGAGTTTCATATCGACCTCGGTCCGCTCCACGAATCCTGAAGTCAGGGGGACCCTAGGCTTGAATCCAAACTCTGGCAGATCTCCGATCCCGGTTCCTAACATCAAGCTGACTTCTCTTCTTTTGATCACACCGGGATAGCAGAAGATGTTCATTAATAGGGAGTCAGAACTCATTGAGGAATCGAGTTCCTTCCAAACGCAGTCGCCTTTCGGCAACGCGCGCTCGGCTTGGCTATGCACTTTCTCGAGTCTTCGCCGCCATTGCGGCCGGCGTAGAATGGCCCGATAGCTCGCAGAAATAAAATTTCCGTGCTTCGTTCCACGCGGAGACGCCTGATAAACGACAATCGGGGCTGCTCCGTAGCTGGTCACATGAGGAAGCTGCTCGTGTGCGGCGTATGCGGCGTTTCGAGCACACAGTTCGCTACGCAGGAGAGAAGCGCATCGACTTGGCTCATTCGGCATTGTCTTAATGGAGCAACCGTGCCTGGATCATCTCCGCTAGGCGAATGCTGTCTGCGATCTTCGCCGTGACTGATGGCGACGGCCTGATTTCTTCCCGGTTCAGTCGCACAGCCGCAATAAGCAAGGCAGCGATGAGTATCACGGCATTCGACCTTTTCTCCTCTTGATTATTGTTACTGCCTTTTCCGCTCCGGTGTTCGGGACAAGTATTGCTGGGAGACGGCTGTCCTTTGAATACCTCCGTAGGGTTGTAGCGAAACGCTGTCCAGCAACAGGAACAGCTGATGAACACCGGATGCTGGGGGGCCTGCTCTGACTTGTCCTGTCGGCGTGCTCGTTTTGCGGATCGACCCCGCGACAGGTGATCGTGCAACTGCATTTCTTGCACCTCACCACCCAGGCATGAGGTAGCCCCGAAAATGTGCCCCTAGTCACGCCAACAGTATAGGCGAACAAAAGGAGAATATCATCCTCTGGCCAGTTCCTTGAATGCAGACGCCAACGCATTGGAGAAACTCCAGATGTTTCGTGGCTGGAACTTCTCGTTTTTTCGCTCGAAATAAAGATCATGTGCCGTCCCCGCAAGATTGTTCCGAGCCGGCCCTCAACGAAACGCTTCGTGGATGCCCCCTTGACGGTGAGGTTGGTCAATTTGCTTATGGCTGCTTGAAATTTCTTGAGATTTCCTGAATTCTGTCGAATGAGCCCCCTCTCATCCGTCATACGTTCAGGCGCACAAAGGCGCTCACAATCGTTCCCAAAGGAGAAGATCCGATGCAATTTGCCCTGCTAGTCTATGAATCACCGGAAGCGTTTGCGGCGCGGAACAGCGACGG
>CAWDNO010000020.1:0-83761 GCA_963803665.1 uncultured Acidobacteriota bacterium | reverse complement strand
TGTCCTGGAGATATCGTGCTCTCGCCCGATTCTTCTAGCCAAGACTGCAACTGATTCACTTGCTACCGAAAGCAACCAGTTCGACGTCCATGTCGGTTATGGCTTTGAGGACCGAATAGTCACAGAGGGTCTTAATCTCTTGCTCCCGTTCGACCCGATACATCGTATCCGTATCGCTTCCGTATCCTGGATGGCAGCCAAGTTCGGTGCAACCAGGCGAGAGGTTTTTGAGGATACGAAGCAAGTTCTCCACGCCAATACCTTCCGGATGAGGCAACCCTTCGTCCGTCTGTCCGTAGAACTCGCCGCAAAAGCGAATTTCCTTCGCTGAAGCTGCGGACTGGAAGGCCGAGTTCCTTAGCCATCGCCAAGACAATGGAGCGGGCTGGTTCCTGCCGATGAGAGTGTTGATGGGAATCGAAGTGAGTGGGATCTCTCCCCATCAAAGTGCGAAAGGTCGCGAGCTGTGCCTCCAGTTCTCTGGACACCGCTGCGGCGTCGTTTTCATCGACCAACTGATAGACCCGGACCCACTCGCCATGCCGGTAAGCCCACTCCCCCAGATCGAGGTGCAGGCCGACACTCAGTTCCGGGTGAGCTCGAGCGTAGGTAGCAGCCTGCGCTGCGCCCGGCCAGCGCACCATGAGGCTGGCGCTGGTTACGATGCCACGCTCGTGCGCGTCGATGATGCCACGGTTTGTACCCGCACTTTGGCCGAAGTCATCGGCGTTGACGATCAGTTGTTTTTTGCCGACCATGGCTTAGAATCCCAGATCCTGGAGCAACTTCGCAGCGACTTTCGGAGCGGCGAAATACTCTTCCGCGATGGCTCGCGCGGCCTCGCAATGCCGTCGATAGTCGCCATTGATAGCTTGAATGGCAGCTAAGGCCTGCTCCATCGTGGCAAATGCGAAAAGGCCCTCGCCGCTGGGCAAGATATTGCCAAAGCCGGTGTCCTGAGCAACCACCGGTTTGCCGCTTGCCAGGTAGCACGCGTCGCGCTCGCTGAACCATCCGCTGCGAAGACGCACGTTCTGATCCTTGGCTACGGTAAATTCTCCTCGCGATTGGCGAAAGTAATCCGGATACGCGCCAAACACATCCAGAGACATCATCAAAGGAGAAACCAGGTTCCAGCCGCCCGCCTGCAAACGTTGGCGATCCTCGCCTTCGCAGTTCATCGCCAGTTCGAAGGGTTGCGGCGTGCTCAGGGGCAGTCCGAGGAATTTTTCCCACTCGTAGTGCTTGCTCCAGTAATAGAGTTCTCCGCGATAAACAATATCGTTTCCCTTTTGGCGGAAGTTTCCAATGGTGGTGAAGAAGCGCGCTTCCGGATCATAGCTCTTTGGCCAGAGATCGAGGTCTACAGGTTGCCGGGTCTTACCATACTTGATTCCGTTCAATGGAACGCCGCAATCGGCGGCGCCATAATTCTCGCCGTAGGTAAAGATGTGGTCATATTTGGCGAACTCTTTACGGGTATGCTCATCGCCGTTGGCCAACTGCAACTCAGCACTCACCGGGTCAGTTTCAACGTACACTTTCAAGCGCGCCCGCAGTTGTTCTTCACGGAGGTCAGTAGCACCCACCACGTTGAGCAGCGCATCGCAGGAACGGTACAGCTCATCGAGCTGTGAGTCAGATATTCCAAAGCACGTGCCTTTTCGATCCGCCAATCGGAATGCCCACTGATTGGGTATTCCGATTCGCTCCATACAAGTCTCAATGTGCTGAACCGCATACGAGCAGTCGTCCGTGACTGTGTTCTGCCGGGGATCGTATGGCCATACTGAATCATCTTCGACGTACCAGACCTCGTGGCCCAGGCGCTCGAAGCCACGCAGCCAGTTAAGATAGAGCCAAGTTTGGCCCCCAAACGGGCAGCGTCCCATCATTCCCAGAATCACTATTTTCAACTTTTTGCTCATGAGCGCAGATCAAAGACGACCATTCGATCGTTCTCGAGAACGCACCGATATCTCGCGCGCAGGTGACCTCTAAATGCCAGGTAGTGTTGCAGCCACCAGAATGCCGGCCAGACGAAGGCAATGAAAGCTGCTTTCGAGTGTCGCAATCGCTCAACTTCGCGAATCGCGGTGGCGTCGTCGGCAGGAGGCCCGAAGTACTGGCCGTCTCGCTCAAGAAATGGGATGGCGTGGCGATTACGGCCAAGCGTATCGCTTGCGAGGCCCTGGTCGACAAGAATAAATGTGTCTTCCGGCGAAATCAGAGATTCAAGGTCCCGCTCACAGAGCCGAAGCCGATGGTTCCACAATTCAGAATTGGGGATACGCTCCCGTACGACGATGGCTGCCATCCCATGGGAGAATTCTGGCAGTAATTTCACTTCAATTGCGTCTCCGAGGTTATCCTGCCATCGGGAGAGCACGCCACGCTCTTCCGCACGGTTCGTGTCGTCAAGCAGCACGAGGGTTCCGCTTCGGGCGAAATCCAAAACTTGATACAGAGTTCCTTCGCGCCCACCGAGGGCCGCTGGTGGCCCATCAATCAGCACCAGATCAGCCGGACAGGATGCGGCGAAACGCTGGGGGCGCAATCGGTAGACGGGAAGCAGTTTCCCACCGCATTCGCGTAGTACCAGCGGGGCGAACTGCAGGGCTATCTGACTGCCTGCTTGGCGCTGATCGGCTAATCCGCGAACGGTGCTCTGACGGAAATCGGGGTCGTGCTCAACAGAGGTGATGCAGCAAGGCGTATGTAACTGCAAAGAGGCGCGAGCGAGTACTTGGGTGGATGTCCCGGAACCTAGTTCCAGAATGTGCCGGGGTTTCAAGTGGGCGACGAGATTTGCGAGAAATCGCTGTTCGTCCATGGGAAGGGCCCACTCGTTCTGCGCTGGCAAGGACGCGGCGGCGACGTCCGACTGCACCTTGTCAGCCAGTGCAGCTGCAAGCGCGGAGCGAGCGGCCGCAACGGCAGATTCTTCTTCCACTGCGATTTGAAGCGGTGGCAACATTAGAGTCAGTTGGTTTATCATGCATTCGTACACGCCGTTGTCGTCCACCAAATTCGTTTCTGCTCCGGTCTCCTCTTCGAGCAGCACGTTGGCAAGGTCGGTGATCCTGGTTGCGATTGCCTTCCAAGTGTAGTCAGTCAAAATCTTCTCTCTAGCGGCAGCGCCAATTGCCGACGACAATTCGGGCGAGTAAAGAAGGCTTGCTAGTCCCTGAGCCAACTGCTCGTAATCGCCAGATGGGTAAAGCCAACCGGTCTTTCCGTGTTCAATCACTTCTTCGATCTGTCCGATGGCCGCTGCGACTGTTGGTTTTCCTGCTGCCATATATTCGAAGAGCTTGAGGGGTGAACCGTAGAAGTCTTCGTTCCAGTTGTAGGGCGCAACCGCGACGTCCATTGCGGCAATGTAGTCTGGAACTAAGTCATGCGGAATGTTGCCCGTGAAGATTACGGCTGACTCCAAGCCCAACTGACGCGTGGCCTCTTCCAGAGTCCCTCTCGGCTCGCCGTCTCCTACCAAAAACAATCGGAGATTGTGATCGTTCGCGTAGAGCTTGGAGAAGGCACGGAGCAGACCTTGCACATCATGCCAGGGCTGGAAGCTCCCCACAAAGCCGATCAGCCGTTTGTTCCCCAAGTTGTAACGCTGGCGAACAATCTCACCAGTTCTTTTTTCCGCAAACAGCTTGGTAGACACACCATTCGGGATAACATGAACATCCTGCTCGTTCACGCCAAGCGATACGGCCCAATTCTTGATCCACTTAGAAATCGCAATGACAGCGTCAGCACCACGAATGATCACGCTCTCCATCCGCGCGGCAGTTGCGGTCAAGGTAAACTTCTCGTAACCCTCCTGCTCGCGACAAAGCGGATCATTCACTTCGAGCACCAGCGGTATTCCATGACGCCGTGCCAGTTCGATCCCTCCCCAACCGAAAAGCGAGTAGCGTTCATACAGCAGGTCCGGCTTCTCCCGCTCAATAATCGACGTGCCTTCGGATTGCAGCCAAAAATTGTAGGCCACCGACCTCAAATCGCGTTCCAGTTGCTGGTTCTGGATGACGGGCTCTTCTTCAACCAGGCTCCAAGCCAACGCATCCAGGCCGCGGGGCTGAAGATGGTAAAGTCTCGACTTGATTTGCACAGAGGTGCCTTCTCCGAGAGATGGGCACACTATGAAAACATCGTGACCCAAATCCACAAGTGCATCCGTGAAATCGCGCACGTGGATTGAGCAACCCTCATCGCCAAAGAGGGGAATATCGATATCAGAGCAAAGGAAGCCGATTTTCATAAGGTTAAGTCTTAGTCATTAAAGCTTGGGCGCGCGACGTCCATCCACGCAGGCAATCCATCGATCATCGGTAACGCGATGAGCGTCGACGTGGTGCATTCCATCCGCGTTCCAACCACTGCCGCTGGGCGCCAGTACCGGTTCGGAGCGGAACTTTTCTTCGGCATAGTTGTTTGTGGTCAGCTCGGTGATTTTGAATGCGTGTACTTGAAAACCGTACGAAACCGAGCAATCCTGGGCATAGCGGACAATCTGAGTCCCTCGTACCAGAACCCTTCCGCCGGGCCGCGCAATTTTTGCATTGTCTTTGACAACCGGACTCTTCGGATGTTCAATCCATGGTCCAGTGAGTTCGTCGGCAAAATACAGCCGCAGACAATCGTGCTTCACCTCAGGGTTGGTTTCTGTGAAGAGCCACCATTTGTCGTCGTAATGAAAGACAGAGGGGTCGACAAGGTAGGGTCCCTCTAGCAACTGCGCGACGAAAGACCATCGTGTCGGAAAATTCTCTGCCTTATACAGTCGAATCGAGCCCGCCTGATAACTTTCCGGAATCATGTAGTAGCCTCCTCCCCACGCGAACACATAGGGGTAAGACAAGTGGAATGGTTCGGCCAGCACGATCTGCTTATAGGTCCAGGCAAAGCCGTCATGGCTCTGCGCCAGTCCGATCTCGCCTTTTCCACTGCGCCAGTTCATTACCTCGAAAAACATGTGCCAACTGCCGGTTGCTTCGATCATGAATGGGTCGGCCACAAACGCGGCCGGCACATCGGATACTACCTCCCGAGTCAGAACCGGATTATGTACGCCGCGGGGAGCGCACAAATCAAAAGGCGACCGACCAGCATAGATTCCAATTGACCAAATATCTTCGCTTGGCGCCGGGATGTACAGGTGTCGAATCGAATTTTGCCCGGGAGCCTGATCAACGACTAGTCCAGCAGCTTCCAGCGCTGTTTGCTCGGAGAGCCAACCGTCGGAATGCCTGGCCGCCGGCAAAGCTATCGAGGTGCACCCAAGATACCGATAGCTGTTGCTGTCCTCGAGACCGAGCCACGGGGGCAACCTGGCTGCGGTTAGAAGCTCAGCTTCGCCCCACAGCTGTTCGACATCAATGGGATTTTCCGGAATGCGAAAGTACCTACCTTGCCTCACGCCACACCCGCGGTTTCTGCCGCCTTGAGCGCATCCAATTTCTTGCGAGAGCATTCGATCGCCCTTCGATAGTTACTGAGAACTCGCACGATGTATTTGTCCATTGCAAAATAGTCATTGACGCGCCGCCGAGCAGCTTCACCCATCTGCCGTGCCAAGAACTCGTTGCCCAGGATCTGATCCAACGCCGCAGCCACTGCCCCCTCATCCTCGGGCGGCACGAGCACCCCGGTTTCGCCGTCGGTCACTGCCTCAGGCGCTGCCCCCGCGATGCTAGCAATGACTGGGCAACCGCACGCCATAGCTTCGAGGTAGACATTTGCCACGCCACCTTCGTAGAGCGCCGGTGAACAAAAACAATTGGCGCGGCGGTAGAAGTCCGGCAGGGCCGAGCGTTCGACGAATCCGTGAAATTCGATGTTTGCCTCAGCCCCTGATCTGTGCGCCCAGCGCTGCAAATCTTCCCGCAATCCATCGTCTCCGGTGCCCAGGATTTGCAAGCGAATGTTGGGGTACTTGGAACGCAGTCGCAGAGTCGCCGCGACCACTGTCGTCACGCCCTTGTTTCTTGCGATGTTGCCCACGAACAGAACCGTCGGCCGATGCCCAGCGCTTTTTTGTTCCTCGCCCGGTCGAAAGGTCTCGGCGTCGACTCCGCAATGCACTACGTCGATGGATTCGCGCGGCACACCATAAAAATCGGCAGTGAAATCGGCGATGTTCGCGCTGCATGCCATCAAGGCGTCGGCTTTCTCGATCGATACTCCTTCCATAAACGTACCCAGGCGATACAAGTCGCCGTTCTTTGGCGGCCAGTTCAAGCATTCCGCAAGCATAGCCAGGGGCGCATGGAGCTGCACTGCTACCGGCGCCCAGTTCCAGAGAGTGCGGTCCAATTGGTAAGCAAATCCTTCAGCTCCGTATTCGGCGAAATCGATTATGTCGAACTCGATCGTCCGCATGTTGCGATGAAGGTGACGGAGGATGTTCCATGTATAACCGACCGTGTAAGTGGCGGAGGTGTAGACGGGAAAGTCTCTTCCAGTCTCTTCTCCAGGCGGGCGCATCCGATGGACGGTGACGCCACCTTCGATCTCCGTTCTCAGGTCAAGTCCCGATGTCCGGGAGCAGGAGAGCACATGAACCGTGTGGCCCAGGCGGGCCAGGGTGTGCGCCTTATTCCATGTTTGGGTCCCGATTCCGCCCCGCGCTGTTTCCGGAGGATACTCTTGAGAAACCAGGCAGATTCTCATGAGGGTTCCTCCGGCATTACTCCACGAAGCTTACGGTCGCGGAGGGCGCCATTCTGCAGTCGATGCAATTGAGAGTAAAGCCCGTTGAACAGGAGAAGCTCGTCATGCGCACCACGTTCCACGATGCGGCCTTTATCAAGAACCAGAATTTGATCGGCATAACGAATGGTGGAGAGACGGTGGGCAATGATGAAAGTTGTCCGGCCTGCCATCAGGCGGTCGAGCACGTCGAGGATTACCCTCTCGGTGCGCGAATCGAGCGATGAGGTTGGCTCGTCGAGGATGAGCACCGGCGCATTCTTGAGAAATGCCCTGGCCACCGCAATGCGCTGGCGCTCACCTCCCGAGAGCCTCACACCGCGCTCTCCGACCTGACTCTGATAACCATCGGGCAGCGCGGAAATGAAATCGTGAGCGTTGGCTGATCTTGCGGCCTCCTCAATCTCCTCTAGCGACGCGTCCGGCCGTCCATAGGCGATGTTGTCACGGATCGTGCCGGAAAAAAGCACCGACTCCTGCAGCACCAGAGCTACGTTGTCATGAAGGGTGCGCATGCTGAGATCGCGCGCGTCCTCTCCATCAATCGTCACCCGGCCCGAGTCTGGATCGTAGAAACGCATCAGCAAACTTGCAATCGTGGTTTTTCCCGCGCCCGTGGGCCCCACCAGGGCGACTACCTCTCCGGCACGAGCTTTAAAGTCGATCTGGTGCACTACGGGGCGGGACGGCTCGTAGCCAAAACTGACGTTCTCGAACGCAACCGCACCATGAACCAGTGGGAGCGACTTGGAATCTGGGCGGTCTTTGATCTCCGGCGCGATGTCGAGCACCTCGAATACTCGCTCCGCGCTGACCAGGGAGTTCTGCATATCGGTGAGCACATCGCCGATTGCATCGATGGGATCCTGAAGCTGGCCCACGTAGGTCATTACGACCAGGAGGGCTCCAATGGTGAGGCGTCCCTGGAAAACGTGATAGGCGCAAAGCAACAAGACCGCACTGCGGTCGATGCGGGAGAGAAATCGCAAAGCGAACGAGAAGATACTCTCCTGCAGATCCAGATGAATGCGCGCCCGCACCGCTCGCCAGCGCTGATCTACTGCCCGTTCATGCTCGCGGTCTTCCTGTCCAAAGGCTTTGACAACTCGCAAGCAGGAAAGCGCTTCCTGCATGAAACTCTGAGCTTTGCTCTCCATGATCTTTATGCGTTTGGTTTTCTCGTTAAACAATCGGCCGTAAAGGCCCACCGAGATGTACTGCAGAGGCACCACTCCGAGTGCTAGCAGCGCTACCTGCCAGTCCAGCCTGACCACGATCCACAACATGCCAGTAAAAGTAACGAGCGCGGTGAGGACGTGGCGGAAGTTACTCCACACCATCGTGCTCACGAACGAGGTGTCACTGTTTACCCGGTAAATCGAATCGCCCACCGTGGTCTGGTCGTGGTACTTGAACGACAAACGCAGGAGATGGTCGAACAAATCGGCCGCGAACCTGAGGTTCATGCCGGTATTAATCCGCGTCTTCACATATTCGATTCCGATGTCCAGCACACCGGCAATCAGGCGCAGCATGAGTCCAAACACGACTGCTGCCAGGATGATTGCGACCCGCGGACTTGCGAATGACACTAAAACCAGCCGCCCTAACCAGGCGGGAAGGGGCTTGCCACTCAAACCGTTGTCAATCAGCACCTTCAGGGGCCAAGGATCCAATAAAGCTAGACTGGATTGTGCCAATTCCAAGACCACGGTTACGGCCATGATCCATTTGTAGGCGCGGACGTACGGAAACAGGCGGGCGTAGATATCCGCACGGAAATATCTTCGTTATGCCATCGAGAATGCGTCGCAGCCTGCTCATCGGTATTAACTAGATCAATCCCAACCGCTCGCCTAGAGACCGCATTTCTTTGCTGAAAGTCAGACGCTCGTCGCGGTCGGTCCAGTTTGCCACATTCCGTATGTCGTCGAAGTACAGCGCAAGTCGTGCCGCATTCACGACGGTTTCAAAATCATCGGGCGAACCTTGCGGCCAGCGACTTTTTTGATATTCAAGTTCGCAGCACTCCGTAATGCTTGCGGGCCATCGATAAGTAAGACATGCCAGATCGATTTCGCCTAAGTCGATGGCTGCTTGCTCCCAATCAACGGGATGAATATTTCCATCGCGTATCAGAATATTGTGCTGGAAGTAATCGCCATGGGTGATTGTCGGGCGCACAGTCCAGATGGAAGTCGCGAACTCCTTGAATCTCGAGCAAAGATCAGGCAGCCAATAAAACGAAGGATCGAGCCTTCCCGCGTGCGCCAGCGCCCGATCCGCAAAACCAGAATAATACGATCCGTCGCGAATCTTGAGGCAGGGCAGGGCCGCATTACTGGCGATGCGCTGTTCACTGATGGCGTGAAATCGGCCCAGCCAGCTAGACGCGAGGCCCATTGCGGAATCATCAAATTGTTCATCCAACGGAATTGCGTTGTCAAAATACTCCAACACCAGCCACAACCTGCCTGAGCCGGGCTCCTGATAAGTGCCATAAAACCTCGGAGTCGAAAGCCGCAGCGGTTCCAGCACTTCCCGGTAGACTTTCGCTTCGTAAGGTACGTTGCTCCAGGACCCCACTGTGAATGGCTCATGGCTCGCGTGACCATGGATCAGGTGACGGTAAAGGGCCGCATCCGGATACTGCGCGTACTTGACGAGCAGCCGCAGGGGGCGGCCATCGGCGCATGTGCAAGTCACAATTTCACTGAGAGAGCCACTCGAGTAAGCATTGCGTTCACGCTCAAGGATCGTCAGCTCCCTGCCATTGGACACACAAAGGACTGACCTCAGCCCCGAAGACAGGCTGTGTGTGTCCGGCTCAAGAAGCAATCCGGTTTCCGTGAGTGATCCCGGTCGACTAACTGTCACCGTCGCAGTCCTTTTCCGCTCGCCAGCTCTTCCGTAAAAACAATTCTCGATTCGCCGCCTAATCGGGACGCCTCACTTTATATAGCGAGAAATGGGCGCGGAAACTTCCATTGCCTACTGAAAGCTTTGGGCGCGGGAAATATTAGAGACTTCGTTCTCTTTGAGAGCAGACTTTCGTCTCTAGCTGCTCACCTTTGGCAAATTTCCTGCCAAGACAATGTCAGTTTCAGAAGCCAGTCCTCGCTATATCCAGTAAGAGGTATTCCCGCACTGGTCCGGGAAAGTTCTTCTCCAAGCAAATCCAAAGGGAGTCAGGCATGGCCGTCGCCGTTGGGACGAATGATAGAAATCGAAATCGCATTCGTAATCTCGTGGTCTCACGCAGGGTAGGTGACCTGGAATCCCGTGGTGGCAAGTCGAGTATGAAATCCGTCTGCGCCCGCGGCAAATTCCTTTTTGCTGGCGATGAAAAGTTTTGTGTCCGCGGCGTGACCTATGGGCCCTTTGCGGCACGCGCCGACGGAGTGGAATACCCAGCACCCGCAGCGGTGGCTTGGGACTTCAGTCAGATGAAGCGAAACGGCATTAATACCATCCGCGTCTACAGTGTGCCGCCGAAGTGGCTGCTGGATGCGGCGGCCCGCGCTGGTTTAAGGGTGATGGTGGGCCTTCCGTGGGCACAGCACGTCAACTTTCTGGACGAACCCGGCATGGCGGACACCATCGTAGAGAGCGTTCGCAGTGGAGTTCGGCGATGTGCGTGCCACCCCGCAATACTGTGCTTTGCCGTGGGCAACGAGATTCCAGCAGGAATTGTGCGCTGGCTCGGCAAGAAACGAGTGGAGCGCTTCATCGCGAGACTTTGTCGAGCTGTCAGAGATGAGGACCCGCGAGCTCTTTGTACCTATGTGAACTTTCCCACCACGGAATTTCTGGAACTCCCGTTCCTGGATTTGTTCTGCTTCAATGTGTATCTCGAATCAAAGCCGAAGTTCGAAGCCTATTTGGCGCGCTTGCAAAGTCTGGCAGGCGATAAGCCGCTGTTGATGACCGAAATTGGGTTGGACAGCCGCCGCAATGGGGAGGAGCAGCAGGCGCGATCTCTTGCCTGGCAGGTGCGCAGTACATTTGAAGGAGGCGCAGCCGGGATATTTATTTTTTCCTGGACCGACGAATGGCACCGTGGAGGCTGCGATATCGAGGATTGGAATTTCGGCCTCACGCGCCGAGACCGTAGCCCGAAAGCGGCGTTGCCTGCAGTGCAGCATGCATTCAACCAGATACCATTCTCTTCCAATATAGAGTGGCCCAAAATTTCCGTTGTCGTGTGCACATACAACGGTGGCGCTACGCTGCGGGAAACTTTCCGGCATCTCCAGCACCTGAACTATCCCGATTTTGAAGTAATCGTGGTCGACGATGGTTCCACCGACGGTGGAGCTGATCAGTCCGAATCTTACGGTTATCGTCTTATCCGGACTCCGAATGCCGGGCTCAGCAGCGCGCGCAATACCGGACTACACGCGGCGAACGGTGAGATCGTCGCGTACCTGGACGACGATGCGTATCCAGATACGGATTGGCTGAAGTATCTGGCTTTAACATTTCTGCGCGGAGATTACGTGGGTGTTGGCGGACCGAATATTCCCCCGCCAGGGGACGGTTGGATTGCCGACTGCGTGACCAATTCTCCCGGCGGCCCCATCCATGTGCTGCTGACCGATCGCGAAGCGGAACACATTCCTGGTTGTAACATGGCGTTCCGCAAGTCGGCGCTGTTGGCGGTGGGTGGTTTCGATAATCGCTTCCGGACCGCAGGGGATGACGTCGATATTTGCTGGAGCCTACAAGAGGCCGGATGGAAGCTGGGTTTCAGCCCCGCAGCAGTCGTCTGGCATCACCGCCGCAAGTCGATTCGAAGGTATTGGAAGCAACAGAAAGGCTATGGACGCGCAGAAGCTTTGCTGGAGCAAAAGTGGCCGGAAAAATACAATGCCGCCGGCCACGTGTCCTGGGCAGGCAGAGTGTACGGCAACGGATTTTTCACGGTCCTCCCGCGCGCGGGACGAATCTACGGTGGAATGTGGGGCTCGGCCCCGTTCCAGCGTCTCTATCAACCAGTGCCGGGTACTTTGTCAGGCCTGATCTTGATGCCCGAATGGCACTTGATCGTGGCTCTGCTAAGCGTTTTGACTTTGCTCGGCCTGAGCTGGAAACCACTGTTTCTCGCAGCCCCTCTGCTGCTCACTGCATTTGGCCTGCCATTGGTTCATGCCATAGCGAGCAGTTTGCACGCGCGATTCCCTGACGCCCCCAAAAATCGCCTGGCGGAGCTACGCAGTCGCAGCGTCATAGCCTGGTTCCATCTGCTCCAGCCGGTTGCACGCTTGGTGGGACGAGTTCGATGGGGCCTGACGCCATGGCGGCGAACGACTATTGCGATCCTCTCCATCCCGGCGACGTATTTTCTTACCCTGTGGAGTGAGATTTGGAGTTCTGCTGAGCAGCGAATGTGCGATTTGGAGGCTGCTCTAAAGGCACAAGGCGCGGTGGTTCATCGCGGAGGAGGCTTTGACAGTTGGGATCTCGAGGTTTGCGGCGGCCTGCTTGGATCCGCGCGTTTGAAAATAGTGGTTGAGGAGCACGGTCAGGAACGGCAATTGGTACGGCTGCGCGTCTGGCCCCGCTTTGGATGGATCGGCTTCGCCCTCGCAGCAGCCTTGGGGGCGCTGGCAAGTGCGGCAGGACACGCGCAGGCCGGGGTCGCTTGCGATTCTCTGCTCGTAGCGGCCATCTTGCCTCTGCTCCTGTCTCTGCGAGATTGCGCCATAGCCGTTGGGCTGATACGGAAGGTCGGCAGAGATCAGACGTTCCAAGAGGTCAGAGGTCTCGCCAACAAACCGGTTGTGCTGGACGCGCGCACGGCTATCCCGCCTTATTTGGAAAATGTCCGAGACTGAGGACGATGAATTGCAGTACGCATCTGGCGGTTTTTCCAGCTTCCCGTCGTCGCCCACCGATGAATCGTGGTGGGCACGTCATCAGTCTGCTTCTGCTCGTAGCCACTCTGCCTGGGTTCTCGCAATCGATCCAAACACCGCCCAAGAAACCGGCGATGCAACTGGTTCAAGTGCGGACAGTACAGATTCCGCATGTAACCCGGCCTCCTCGGATTGAAGATTTCCTCGACGGAGCGTCCCGCGAAGCTGAAACCAAGATCGATGATTTCCGGCAACTGGAGCCGGCCGATGGAGTCCCAGTTAGCAAGACAACCACGGCCTACCTTTCTTATGACGCCAAGAACTTTTATGTCGTGTTCGTGTGTGAAGATGAGCCAGACAAGATTCGTGCCCGCACGTCCAAACGCGACGACATCGGCTACGACGACCAGGTGCGAATTTACTTGGATACATTCCTCGACCACCAACACGCCTACATCTTTGGAACCAACCCCCTCGGTGTTCAACTCGACGGCACCGTAATTGAAGGCCACGACGCCGATTTCACGTTCGACACGCTGTGGTATTCGAAAGGTCGGTTGACCGAAAAAGGATACGTCGTTTGGATTGCGCTCCCTTTCGCCAGTTTGCGTTTCAAGAATGCGTCCCCGCAAACCTGGGGCATCGCGTTAAGCCGGGTGATCAATAGAAAAGATGAGACTGCATATTGGCCTTATGTAGGCCGCCAAACCGATGGCCTGCTGCAACAGATGGGAACCGTCCAGGGCATGGAAAAGATTTCAACCGGACACAACATCCAAGTCGTTCCCTATGCCACGCTGACCCAGGCAACTTTACCGAACGCTACCTATACTGACTTACAAGACCATGCGCAAGGCCGCGTGGGTTTTGATTCGAAAATCGTGTTGCACCACTCCTTGACTCTTGACGCGACGGTCAATCCAGATTTCAGTCAGGTAGAATCGGACGATCCTCAGGTCACCATCAACCAGCGCTACGAAGTTTACTACCCAGAGAAGCGGCCTTTCTTCAATGACAATGCGAATTACTTTCAGACGCCAATCGATCTTTTTTTTTCGCGCCGTATTCAGGACCCGGAGTTCGGCGTTCGCCTGACCGGGCAAGTGGGAGATTGGACGCTGGGCGCATTGGCCACCGACGATCGTGCTCCTGGTGAATTGCTGCAACCCGGAGACCCCTCCTACGGCAGCCGCGCCACAATTGGTGTGTTCCGGCTGCAGCGGAAAATTAATGACAACTTGTGGTTCGGCGGCTTGATGACCACCGACAGTTTCGGAGCCACGTCCAACCGCGTCTTTTCTTTCGATACCTTTGCCCGGCTGAACCGCAACTGGTCATTCAGCGGGCAGGCTGCTCGCAGCTTCAGTCGCGATCCCACGGACGGCAGTCTCGACGGTGGCGCATATTACGCGCAACTCACCAACAACGGGGAGCATTTCAGCTACTTGGCGAAATTTTCTCAGCTCGGCGCAGACTTTCGCTCAGAGTTGGGATTTGTGCCACGCTTGGACGTACGTTCCATGGAGCAATACGCGGCCTATTATTGGCGGCGCGAGAACAGTAAGGTCTTGAGCTTCGGCCCTTCTTTCTCCACAACCGTCGACTGGAACACGAAGAACCAACTACAAGATTGGTCGACTTATGCGGACTTCAAGATTGATTTTGCGCATTCGACTGGCGTGACCGTCTCGCGATTTGACTCCAACGAACTCTACGAGGGGTTGTGGTTTCTCCACGGAATAACAGCTATTTCCACTTATAGCGACTGGTTGCGATGGCTGACCACCTACGCCTCCTACGATCAGGGCACATCCATCAACTACTCGCCGGCTGCCGGCCTCATGCCATTTCTGGGGAACTCCTCCGAGGCTGAAGTTGGATTCACGCTCCACCCCAAGCCACGACTCACGGTGGGCGAATCCTACTACTTCGTAAATCTGCGCACGCGAGCCGACAGTCAGTCTACCGCTCTTCCCCCGGGCCCGCGCGCCGTCTACGACAATCACCTCATGCGCACAAAGGTGAATTATCAATTCTCGCGGGCGCTGTCCGTCCGGGCGATAGTCGATTACGATGCCTTGCTAGCCAATTCGGCGTTGCTCTCGGACACTCCCTACAAGAATCTCACGGGAGATCTCCTTGTGACTTACCAGATCAATCCGGGCACCGCGCTTTTCTGCGGTTATACATCGAACTACGAGAACATCAATCGCACTCCGTTCGCCCCTTACAGTTTGGCTAACTTCGGCCCTCCGAACACGTTGACCGGCCGGCAGTTCTTCGTGAAGATTAGCTACCTGCTTCACTTCTGAGATTTCTGACTGGTTTGATGAACACAGTTGCTTCAGCGGTTTGCAGTGTAGAGATAGAGGAGAATGGTGGAGAGCGGTAACTTGATGGAATGCGTCCAGTCGATGTGTTACTTTTGCGCGATACCGCAGGCAGGAGTAAGAAAACCATGAAGGATTCTCCGGACGGCCCCGCGAAAGTGGAGGTCACCCTACTGCTCCGAGCCTGGGGTGATGGGGTTGAGGGCGCCCTAGAGCAGTTGGCTCCTCTGGTCGAAAATGAACTGCACCGGTTGGCGCACAAGTACATGAGCAGGGAGCGGCCCGGCCAAACCCTGCAAACCACCGCCTTGGTGAACGAGGTCTACCTTCGGCTCATCGAGACCCAGCAAGTGAGTTGGCAGAACCGTGCTCATTTCTTTGCTATCTCGGCCCGGATAATGCGCCGCATCCTCACCGATTTCGCCCGCTCCCGGCATTACCTGAAGCGCGGGGGAGGTTCGGTTCATGTTTCCTGGGACGAAGCTCTGGTCGTGTCTTCGGAACCGGATGCGGATATTGTAGCCATCGATGCTGCCCTGAACTTATTGGCTGAGGTGGATCCGAGAAAAAGCCAAGTCGTGGAGTTGCGTTTTTTTGGCGGACTGAGCGTCGAGGAAACCGCGGAGGTTCTGAAGATCTCTCAGCAAACCGTCATGCGCGACTGGAAGTTTGCGAAAGCATGGCTGATGCGCGCTCTCAGCGGAGAAGAGCGTGATGACTGAGCGCTTGCGGCAAATTGAGAGCTTGTATCACGCCGCTCTGGAGCAGAGCGAATCGGAGTGCGCTGCATTTCTCGAGGTAGCGTGTGCAGGGGATGAAGCTCTCCGCCGAGAGGTTGAATCGCTTCTTGCTTATGGCAAGCGGTCGAATAACTTCTTCGAGTCCCCGGCACTAGAAACGGTGGCCAGAGCCTTGGCCAAGGACGAAAGCCAAGAGCAGGCTGGCGAACTGGGAAGTGATGTCGAGCGGTATACAGCGGGAAGCGCGATCTCCCACTACGAAGTGATCTCGCACCTCGGAACCGGCGGCATGGGCGTTGTCTACAAAGCCAAAGATACACGCCTGGGTCGCATCGTCGCACTGAAATTTTTGCCCGAGCACTTCACCCACGATTCGTATGCGCTCAGCAGGTTCGACCGCGAAGCTCGCACTGCCAGTTCACTGAATCATCCCAACATCTGCACCATTCACGAAGTGGGCGAGCACGAGAACCGCCCTTTCATGGTCATGGAGTACATGGACGGGCAAACGCTCAAGGACTTGATTTCAGGCCGGCCGCTCGAAACCGGCAGGTTGTTGCAGCTGGCGGTTGAGATTGCGGATGGCCTGGAAGCCGCGCACACCGAAGGAATCATCCATCGTGACATCAAGCCGACAAACATCTTTGTAACCCAGAGAGGGCACGCCAAGATCCTGGATTTCGGCATCGCCAAACTCCAGGTCCGAACACCCAGTCGAGGCCGGTTTAGTCTCAGCCCCAGAAGGCTTAGCTCAACAGGCGTCAGGTAGATCACTTCAGTTGAATGCGGGAGACAGTGACCCAAGCCTGACCATTTCTGGAGCGACGGTCGGAACAGTTTCTTACATGTCACCGGAGCAGGCGCGTGGAGAAGAACTCGACGCTCGCACCGATCTGTTCAGTTTTGGCGTGGTGTTGTACGAAATGGCAACCGGTCAGCAGGCATTCAGCGGGAGCACGACGGCAGTAGTCTTTCACTCGCTTCTGGGAGAACAGCCCAAGCCCGTCCTGGAGTTGAATCCCGCTCTGCCGCGCACTTTCGAGCGAATTATTTGTAAAGCGCTAGAGAAGGATCGTGCGGCACGTTACCAGTCCGCCAGCGAAATGCTGGCGGATTTGAAAACTCTCAAGGAGAGTCATCGGGTTGATGCAGGCCGGCAGACAGAGCGTTGGCGCTCTTCGGTGCTGGCAGCCGGAGTGATGGCCGTCCTGTTGCTAGGAATTTATTTCTACCGTCAACAGCGGTCGTTCCCGCGGCTGACTGATAAGGACACAGTTCTACTGGCCGATTTCACGAACAATACCGGCGATCCCGTATGGGATGAAACCCTGAAGCAGTGGTTACGAGTCGAATTGGAACAGTCGCCTTATCTCAATATCGTGTCTGATGAAAATGTAAACCAGTTGCTTCGTTACGCAGGGCGCTCGACCAACGAGAGGCTAAACCCGGACCTGGCTCGAGACCTGTGCCAGCGCGCGGGCAGCAAGGCCATGCTGCTGGGGTCCATTTCCAGCGTAGGCACTCATTACGCCATTGGGCTTAGGGCGGTGAATTGTCAGAACGAGGATTCTCTGGCGCAAGAACAAAAGGAGGCAAACAGCCGCGAGGAAGTACTGACCAAGCTGCATGACGCTGGAGTGAGCATGCGGAATAAGCTTGGAGAATCGCTGGCTTCCATCCAGAAGTATGACATGCCCGTGGAACAAGCCACGACGCCATCGCTTGAAGCGCTGCAGGCCTATAGCGCAGCCCTGAGAACCAAGCGCTCCCGAGGCGATGATGAGGCCCTGCCATTGCTAAAACGGGCGGTCGATTTAGACCCAAGTTTTGCCATGGCACACGCCGTCTTGGCGACGGTTTATTCAAACCTCGGAGATGCCGCTTTGGCTGCCGATCACGCCCGGAAGGCTCACGAACTCCGGGAGCAGGTGACAGAGCGGGAAAGATTCTACATTGACTCTTCCTACTACGACATGGCCACGGGAGAGTTGGAGAAGGAAATCGAGGTTTACGAGCAGTGGCAGCAAGCGTATCCGCGAGATCGGATCACGTTACCAAAAGTTGGCATATTGCGATGGATACCTGGGGCAGTACGAGAAAGCCATGGCCGGATATCGCGAGGCGCTAAAGCTGGAGCCAAACGATGTGATCAATTATGTGATCTCGCCAGCACGTACATTACTCTGAATCGTCTCGATGAGGCCCAGGCCGTTCTGGATGAAGTGCGGACTCGGAAGTTGGAACATGAATACGTTCCCCAGACTCTTTTACCTGTTAGCCTTCATGCGAGACGACGCCAAGGAAATGGAAAAGTTGGTTTCTTCTGCGACTAGCAGCCCCGGGAACGCAGACTACTTTTTTCGAGCCAGTCGGACACAGAGGCGTTTCACGGACGGATGCACCATTCACGAGACTTCGTTCGCAGAGCCGTCGACTCAGCTCTTCAGAACGGAGCAAAAGGAAGGGCAGCCGAGTGGCAGGCGCACGCCGCTTTGAGGGAGGCGGAGTTTGGGAATGTAATCCAAGCAAAGCGGCAAGCTGTCGTTGCTCTCCGCATGACGTCGGGAACCGACGTGCAGGCTCTGGCGGCTCTGGCCTTGGCGCGGGCCGGCGACGTTACTCGTGCGCGTACTATTGCACAGGATCTCAGCCAGCGATTTCCGAACGACATCTGGCTCGACAGCTATTGGCTACCCAGCATTCGAGCAGCAATTGAGATTGAACGAAAGAATCCTGCGCGGGCAATCCAAGCACTGGAGATCAGCAGACCCTACGAACTAGGCGGAGACCCGATCAGCTCGACACCCTGTATCCCGTCTATCTTCGCGGTCAAGCTTATCTCATGCAGAAGAACGGGGGAGCAGCAGTCGCCGAGTTCCAGAAGATCATTGACCACCGTGGCCGAGTGGCCAATGGCGCGCTTGGCGCGCTTGCTCATCTTCAGCTGGGAAGGGCTTACGCGCTGTCATCTGACCCGGCTAAAGCTCGAACGGCCTACCAGGACTTCGTAGGGCTTTGGAAGGACGCCGACCCAAACAACTTACTGCTGCGAAAAGCTGCAGTCGAATACTCTCGCTTGCGTTAGGGAGATTATGAGACTACGTAAACGAGAAACTCTTCAACGCCGAGCTGCTATCACTTATGGTACTGGAACACTGTCCCCTGCTTGAAGCGGCCACCTTTTTCGGCAGTACCGTAGATAGCACCCGCGGCATTGATCAGCAATCCGGCTTGGGGACTTGCTCCGTCGCTCTCCCAGTGAAACCGTGCAGCACCTGTTCCTGGCCACTCGCGATGCTTACGCTGAACGCTGTGCCCCGACGGCCAGGACCGCCGGACAAAGTTGTCCCGTAAAGAGCGCCATTATAGAGAACCAAATCAGCTGCCGGTGTTCCTCCGTCCTTGCCTCCGGTGAAGGTGTACAGTACTTTCTCGCTGCCGGAACTAAAAGTGCCACTCACCGCAAACAGCACACCTTTGCAACAACCGTATTGATGGGGAGACTTGCTGCCGCCATTTTCGGTGGTACCGTACAGTGTACCGTCCTGGCCCAGAGTCACACCTCCAAACGGATTTCCGCCGTCGGCGTCGCCGGTGAAATTGTAGAGGACGGTTTCCACGTTTGTTGTATCCAGCTTGAACACTGTTCCCTTGTCGCTAGAGCCCCCCGCGAAGGTAGTGCCAAACAGATTCCCTGTTGCGTCTAGGATCACACGTGCTGTCGGGTCGGCGCCGTCAGACGAACCACCAGCGAAACTGTGCAGCACGGTTTCTGTGCCGTCGTTGTCTACCTTGAACACCGTACCAAAGCCGGACGCTCCGCCATTCTCGGTGGTACCGTATAGGTTCCCCGAGTTGTCCATAACCAGACCGGCGTAAGGCTGCGCCCCGTCTGGACTACCTGTGAAGCTGTGTAGCACCGTTTCCGTGCCGCTTGTATCGATTTTGAAGACCGTTCCCAATCCAGAAGCGCCACCAGAGGATGTCGTGCCGTAGAGATTGTCGGCACTATCCCGCACCAAACCTCCGTGAGGAACTGCGCCATCTGACCCAGTAAAGGAGTGCAACACGGTCTCGGTATTTCCCGTATCCAGCTTAAAGACTACTCCGAGACCAGAGTCGCCACCCGAGGATGTTGTCCCGTAGAGATTTCCCGCCGAGTCTTGGATCAAAACTGCGGTAGGTAGGCCGCCATCTCCACCCGTGAATGTGTGTTTCACACGGAAGCCCTTTCCCTTGCCCGAAACCCTGGCAGAGAATTGATCATTACTCATGCTCCCTTGGCCGAGTGCACCTTGCGGAATAGCGCAATGGAAGACGACGGCACAGGATATGATGAGCAGCGGCAGGTGCTTCACGTAACCCCCAAAAAAATACCCGGTTGATTTCTCCGGGATCGTGGATTTGGGCTGGATGTTGCGAGTCCGGCGAGTGCCGAATGAGGCAAGCCCAAAACTTTCGCGAATCCTATCAGAACCCTGAAAACGCGTCAATGTGCAGAGAATTGCACTCTTATCAGAATAGAAATGTCTTTTCCGTGCGCCATGGTAGTTCCGGAGCCCAGTTCTCGCTATACAAAATGGGGATTATGGTTTGGAAAGCCTCGAAAACAAGTCCAAGAAAAACGAAAATCTCGACGGAAAGCTAAATTCTTGAGGAGGAGAACGACAATGAAGAACACAAAGCCCATTTCGGTTCAGATAATGCTTGCGCTGGTATTCCTGTCCCTGAGTGCGTCCGCTGCCGCACCCGCATTCAGGAGAAAATTCACTTTTAAAGATGTCATTGCGCCTGGCGCCACAGAAACTGACAGTTACGCTATCGACGACGATGGCGCCATTACAGGCGACTACATCGACACCTCTGGCGTACAGCATGGGATGATCCTCAAAGGCAAAACCCTGATGTCAATCGACAACACGAATTGCACTTCCGCAATCTCGTTCTACGGTATCAATGCAGCCCAGGAGCTTGCCGGCTGGTGCATCGGGTCCTCGGGTACACCGATTGGTTTTACCTATGCTAACGGGAAGTTCACCACAATCTCTCCGCCAGGTGCGAGTTCCACCGAAGCGAATGGGATCAATGACAAAGGAAGAGTCGTCGGTTCGTATGTGGATTCCACTGGCGCTACGCACGGGTTTGTTCTGATCGGCAAGAAGTATAAGACGCTCGACGTGCCGGGTGCCGCAGGCTATACCGCCGCGTGGTCAGTTAACAATTCTGGCGTCATTGGCGTGTATGGACTCAATTCTGCGGGCAGCTACGTTTCTTTCACCACAAGCAACAATGGAAAAACTTACAAGAGTTTTGCCTACTCCGGAGCGGGAACATTGGGGACGGTCATTCACGCGGTCAGCAACAAGGGCGACATTGACGGTACCTATTTCGACTCCAATGGTTTAGGAAAGGGCGTGCTCTTCCACTTGGGGAAGTTTTATCCATTTCAGGAGACCAATGATTGCGGCGTAAGCCCTTGCAGTACTCGCGCGGACGGGCTCAACGGCGCTTTGCAGATCGTGGGACGCTATTCGCCGTCGGATGGCTCCAGCCACGGTTTCATTGCGCATGCGAAGTAGTTTGCGTTCGAAGTGTGGATTCAGGGGCGGCGACGGACGACTCGCCACCTTTTCCCAGTATTCAAAATATTTTGACCAGCGGTCCTTTTTTGGGCAATGTACCGTTCGTCATGTTCGAATCAGCCAGCCATGGGTAGTGTCGATTGAACAGTATCGACGTTCAGACCCTCACGGCTGCTCGAACTTCTGAACGCCGTCCTGCCACTAGCACAAAGCGGAGCACCTGTTGTCATTAATTCGGGTTCTCGTAGCTGATGACTTCGAACGCTGGCGACGCCAAGTCCGTCTACTTCTCCGGCTGAGGCCAGAATTACAAGTCATCTGCGAAGCGTCGGATGGATCAGAAGCTGTTCAGAGGGCCGACGATTTGAAACCGGACTTAATTGTGCTGGACATCGGTTTCCCAAAGTTGAATGGAATCGAAGCCGCCCGGCGCATACGACAACTCTCTCCCGACTCCAAAATACTCTTCCTAAGTCAGAACAATGATCCCGACATCGTGCAGGCAGCTTTGGACACGGGCGCTTTGGGCTACGTTCATAAAACAAACGCCCGAGGGGAACTACTTCCTGCTGTCGAAGCGGTTCTGCGGGGTAAGCAATTTGTCAGTATCGGCTTAAAGGCAGGAACTGAATTGTAAGTCATCGTACCGCTGCGTCGCCCTCTGCGAGTCGGAGCAATTGAGCTTCCGGCACGGCAAATTCCGCAATGCCACAGTCCACGCAGACAACAAGCTCGGTGAATATCCACACCACTGGCTCGTCAATGTTTTTCGGTCCGAGGAAATGGATGGCCATCTCCGCTGTTAACTTCGCTGGTTGACCGATCCGCACAACTTGCATCGCATGCCTGCCTTCCCGCCCCGGAGAGGGTTTCTTATTCTATGAGCGCCGCGGTACCCCAATAACTGGCAGAATTACCAGCGACGCTGGGCGAAGGTGAAGGCACAGCAGAAGAAGGCTGCCTAGTGAGTCGTTGTCATTATGGAAAAGCGCAGACTTCAAGTGCTCAAATGGCTTGGAACACTCCCGGCAGTCGGGGTCTGCAGGGTCTGCACTTTATGCAATCGCGAGTTCAAGGTTCCCCTATGAAGAAGGTTGCCGATGCGCTGCTGATGCTCCCTTGGCCGAGTGCACCTTGCGGAATAGCGCAATGGAAGACGACGGCACAGAATATGATGAGCAGCGGCAGGTGCTTCACGTAAACCCCCAAAAAGATGCCCGGTTGATTTCTCCGGGAATCGTGTAGATATGGGCTGGATGTTTGCAGGTCCGGCGAGTGCCGGATGAGGCAAGCCCAAAACTTTGCCGAATGGCATCAGACCCTTGAAAACGCGTCAATGTGGAGCAAATTGCGGTGTTGTTAGCACATGATATGTCCGGTCCGATTAGCAAGTGATGTGTCCGCTTTGCAGGCGGTGAAGGTAAGAGATTCGATTCTCCTTGATTCTTGTTCGTTTCAAATTGTGTGCTCATTCGCCACTACAAAAGAGAAATCAGTCGAACGTAGTCCGATCTGTCTTAGGTCTGTTGTTAATGGAGAATGTACCACGGTCGATGGGGTTGAGATTTTAACTGAACCTACCGGCCTGGCAGACGAGTTCTACGGCAACATTGGACAGAATTCGCTCAGTTCATTTACCAGCTTCACTCTCGATTTCAACGCAATGCAATTCATCACAACCGGCGGAAGTCCAGGCGATTGCCCGCGGTAATCACTAGCAATAATTTTTCTTCAAAGGACGCGGATATAACAATGAATAGCTTAGTCGTCACACTCGCTTGCGGAAATGGCGGGACCAGCCAGGTCAGGTTGTTAAAATGCGTCTCCAGGTGAGTCAGCTTTAACTGCATCTCTTGCGGGCACGACAATAGCCAGCGGCGTGCAGCATGGAACTGCATCAAGTTACACGTCCGTCACTTCGGGGTCACCAACGCTCTCGGTGACGGACGCTACCACATCAAACGTTATTATCAACCAGAGCATCCGTCTAGGTGCCAGCGGTTACTATACGATCCTTGCTGGAAACTATTCGGCGATTAACGCCACAGTACTAACGGATAACAACACCACGCCTTTGTCTGGCAGCGTCAGCATTCGCATTGTCAATGCCTCGCCACTGCTGGGAACTGCAGATGTGTATGTCCTCGCACCCGGAACTAACCTGATCAGTGCCACCGCAACGGTCAGCGGTCTGAATTTCGAATCCGCGTCCAGTTATCTGACCCTGAGTGCGGGCAGTTATGAGGTGTATTTTACGCAGGCGGGCCAGAAAGCGGCGATTATCGATAGCGGCCCGCTGTCGTTCACGTCGCAGCAAATTCGAACCGTAGTTGGTCTGGACGGGCAATCAGGCGGATACACAACCGTCATGCTTCCGGATCTCAACTGATTCAATTTCACGTTCCTTTGCGAACATTTACACAAACTTTACAAAACTTATCCTCCCATTTGGTGCACTGAGTCATCAAGGCTTGTAGTGGGAGAAATAATGGAGAGCATCCTTGTAATCGACGACGACGTTGAGATGTGCGGCATGCTCGCGGAATACCTTCAATCGGAAGGACTTCATGCCGAGACCGTCCATAACGGGGAAGAAGGTCTGAAACGAGCATTGTCTGGAGAGCATTCTCTGATCGTGCTCGACGTCATGCTACCCAAAATCAATGGCATTGAATTGCTCCGTCGGCTTAGAACCGAGTCGAATGCTCGTGTGCTGCTCTTAACTGCGCGAGGAGAGGAAGTAGATCGAATCATAGGGTTGGAGGTGGGCGCTGACGATTACGTTCCCAAACCGTTTAGCGCTCGGGAACTCCTGGCTCGCATTCGCGCGATCCTTCGGAGGCCTGAAACGGGTCCGGCAGATAAGTCGCGAGGCCCCTCGCGAATCGTGCTAGGCGACGTCGAAATGGATAAGGGAACCCACACCGTAAGGCGCGCGGGATCAGACGTCCAACTTACCGCGCTTGAGTTCAATCTCCTCGAATTGCTGTTGAGCACAGCAGGCCAGGTGGTTACCCGAGAGCGGGTTGCAACAACAGTTCTGGGACGGCATTCTCGCCTTTGGATCGCAGCATTGATGTTCACGTCAGCAAACTCCGTCGCAAATTGGGTCTGCAGTCCTCGGGAGAGGAACGCATCAAGTCCATCCGGAGTGTCGGGTATATCTACACCGCGCGGGCTCAAATGGAGAAGCACTGATCAGCCGTGAGGACTCTCTTCTGGAAAATATTCCTATCGTTTTGGGCTGTGGTGGCGGTGTCGATTGCCGGTAGCTTGTTTTTCAGACCCGATCTGCCCCTACCGGCGTGGCAAAACCTGGTTTCCGATGCTTTTGCAATCCAGGCCCAGAATCTCGTTCAAGCCTACGAAAGGGGCGGGGAGCCGGAACTCGGCGACTTCATGCAACGCCTTCGGCAAGGCTCCTACGATCAAATCTTCTTGCTCGATGCCGGAGGCAACGACCTTACTGGGCAGGACGTTACTCCGCAGGCGAGAGATATCGCTGAGTGCGCTGCCGCTCACGGCAAAGTGAAATTTTCTCGTTTAGGAAACAGCGCTTTGCTCGCCGACCTTGTGGTGTCGAAAGCTAGTACGCGGTATGTAGTGGTTTGCAGATTTTCGCACATGCCCGGTGTCCCGGGACCGCCTCTGTTGCGGGGCTTGGCTGTCGCAATGGCAATTTCAGGAATCGTTTGCTTTTGGCTTGCACGGTATTTGAGTGCTCCCATTGTTCGCTTGCGAAACGCCGCACAAGAAGTTGCAGGAGGAAATCTGGCCGCGCGTGCCGGAAAGCAGATGACGCATCGGCACGATGAGATTGCAGAGCTGGTACGAGACTTCGACAAGATGGCGGCACAGATTGAATCGCTCATGTGCGCGCAAAAAAGACTGATCAGCGACGTTTCTCACGAGTTCCGCTCGCCCTCACGCGGATCAATCTTGCCGCTGAACTTATTCGCAACGTAGATTGCCCTGCGGTGAAGACAGCAATTGCGCGGATTGAGCAAGAGACAAAACGACTGAACGGCATGATCAGTAACCTGCTCACGCTTTCCAAAATTGACGCTTGCGAATCGGTTGCCGATACGAAGACCATTGATGTTGCCGACCTGCTACAACAAATTGTGCCGATACGGACTTCGAGGCACGCCTTCGCAACTGCCGCGTAGTTCTGCAACGTCGGAAGATTGCACAGTGGCCGGCAGTCCCGACTGCTCCGGAGCGCTGTGGAGAACGCTATCCGCAACGCGATTCGCTACACGGCTCAGCACACGGAAGTCGAGGTTTGCCTCACGTGTGAAGCAAACGACGCCGCTTCCATAGCCACGATTGCGGTCCGAGATCATGGCCCTGGTGTACCGAGTCTCTCTCGACGACTTATTCCGTCCATTCTTTCGCCTCGACGAGTCACGAGAACGTTCTACTGGCGGAGTCGGCTTGGGATTGGCGATCGCGCAACGAGCTGTGAGACTCCATGGCGGTGAAATCAAGGCTCAGAACCGCACCGGTGCAGGACTTGAAGTGATGATCAGCTTCCCCGTCGCGAGTTCTGCGGCCCTGGTGGACCAATGAGATTATTGGCCTGTGGCGAAGGTGTCGCGGTCTGACTTCCGGAAAGATGCTGACCCCGGGATTCCTATTTATAAGGCAGCAAAAACCGAGTACGCAAAACTCTGTAGGGGACGCCTCCGAAGGGAATGTTCCAGTAACTTAACGGGGCATCCAAATTGTTGCCAGAGACGGAACCATGGATTCGCCCCGTGCCTCTTATCATGTATTCGATTTGCGGCTTCGCGGTCGGCCACCGAGAAGGGTCTGGTTCCGGCAGTTCGTGAATGTGCTCAAGCAACTCAATTTCGGCGATGGTCTCTCGGCATCCATTGCAATTTGATTATCTTATGACACTTACGCCTTCATACACGTTCTTCGCCGAATCGATCTCTGCCCTTCTGACAACAGCTTGACGAAATCCAGTCTGGGCGGAAACCGAGTCTGCCAGGGCCGCTTCGCAAGAGGATGGCGACTGGTGGAGAGGGTAAGATAGTCACGAACAAGTTCCAGGTTCATCGATCGAAGGTAATCGCGATAATAGCGATCTATCGCCTCGCGCATGGGTTGGAGGAGTGGCGTCCTGGTGCTTTCCAAGGCGTCGTCGAGGAGCGAGACAAATGTGTGCACCGCACGAGCTGCAAGCGGATACCAGTGATCGATCCATCCCTGAATCGTGTCCCGTTGTGGACATCATCTTCGATCGCCATTCGAACGAAGGACTCACTCCACTGCGGTGCCATCGCAGCTCATTTAGAGAATAAAATACCTGCCCGAGTAAGTAGTCGTCCTCGGAAGAGCCGGATCGCTCAAATACTTCATGAATAACTCGTCGACGAGAGGTTTGAGCACCACCTTTTACCCGACGAAAGATTCTGCCCGATCATATGTGACGAGCGGTCGCTCAACGGCTTCACGCAGGGGTTGCCACAACTGAGCCCCTTTCCACAAGTCCTGCTGTGGACCGCCAATCGAGGGGAGATCAGCTGAGTTGCCGGATGCGATAGGCGATCCGCTGAATGTGACGCATCTCGTCGGCGGATTGAAGCGCCGCCGGAATCGTAATACGCCCGCTGGGAGCGATTTGGCCGGTGTAGGACGCGATCATTTGAAAACCATGGTCCGGGGAGCGGAAGGGGAGCAACCCTCGCAGAGTGTTCTTGCGTGGGCAACACGAGAAATTGACACGCCGGTGTATACCAACTTCAGGGGTGTCGATCGATGCGTGAGCGTAACAGGAACAGCATTAGCCCTTCGTTGGATTTCAAAGCCGAACTCGGGCTCGTTGATCTTCACCGCGGTGAGCTAAATTCGCGGCGCCAGGGCGGTAAGATGGCAGACGCCTGCGCCAGTGACTATACCCACTGGAGCCATTGGCAGCGTCCGGAGACCGGGGCCGATCTGATTGAGCGGGTGCGATGGTCGCCATGACCTGATTGGCTCGTACAACTACGCGCTCGTGGCGCTTTCGGTGTCGATCGCCCTGTTTGCCTCGTACGCCGCTCTGGATCTTGCAAGTCGCGTATCGGCTGCGGGCGGTTGGATTCGTGCGCTTTGGGTGCTGGGCGGTGCCTGTGCGATGGGGACAGGCATTCGGTGATGCACTACATTGGGATGCTCGCATCATCCTGCCGATTCCCGCGGCTTACGACTGGCCAACCGTTTTGCTGTCACCGGTTGTGGCGATTCTCGCGTCGGTCATTGCGCTTTACGTGGTGAGCCGACGGAAATGGGCGCGTCTCAAGCGCTCGCTGGAGCCGTCCTGATGGGTTCGGGCATTGCCGGTACGCATTACATCGGCATGGCCGCTACGCGATTACCGGCTATATGCCAATTTATTTCCTTTGTCGTCGTCCTGTCCGTCGCGTTAGCGGTTCTGATTTCACTCGCGGCCCTATGGATTACCTTTCACTTCCGAGATGAGAAAACGGATATCGGCCGTAGAAGGTAGCCGGAGCCGTCGTGATGGGTGCCGCGATCCCCGTCAAGCATTACACCGGCATGGCCGCCGCCAGTTTCACGCCCTCCAGCATGCCGGCGTACCTGTCACACGCTGCAAGCATCTCCGCACTCGGCATCGCCGGAATTGTCGCCGACACCTTTATCGTCCTCGGGCTGGCTCTGCTGACGTCCTGGGTGGACAAACGATCGCCGCCCAGATCTTTGAACTGCAGCAGCGGCGAAGCGAGGCGTACCTGGTGGAAGCCCGGAAGGCTCGCAACACGGGCAGTTTCGGTTGGAAACCCTCTAATGGTGAGATGATCTGGTCAGGGAAACCTTTCGAGTCTTCGAATATGACCGATCGACGACACCGATCGTCGAACTCGTTCTCCAACGAATTCATCCGGATGCCGTGGCGCTGGTGAAACAGTCAATTGAATGTGCTACGCAGGATGGAAAGTATTTTGATCATTAATATCGCTTACTGATGCCGGATGGTTCCGTCAAACATGTCCACGTTGTGGCTCATGCCTTAGGCGATGAATGCACCTTAGAGTTCGTAGGAGCGGTGATGGACGTCACCGAGCGCAAGCAAGCGAGCAGAAATTTCGCGGGCTTCTGGAATCTGCTCCGGATGCAGTGATCGTCATGATTCGGGAGTTCAGATTGTCTTGGTCAATGCTCAAGTTGATATGTTTTTTTTGAGTATCAGCGGATCTACCTCGGGAAGAGGTTGAAGTTTTGGCGCCGGAACCATTTCGGGGCCTGCACCCCCAGCACCGGAAGGAGTTCTTCGCACCCTCTCCGGTATGGCCGATGGGCGAAGGCCCCCAACCGTACCGGACGGCGCAAAGACCGCACAGAATTTCCTGTGGAATTCAGTTCGAGTCCGCTGGAGTTGTAACAGGGTCGTTTTCCGCTGCCGTCCGTGATGTCACGGAGCGCATGTGGTTGCAAGAGGCATTGCGGCTGAGCGAGAGCTTATCTGGCCGAAGCGGAGAAACTAACACATAATGGGAAGTTGGGTCTGCCAAGAGCTGAAAGATGTGGACATTCGCATTGATCCGAAGAATGGTATTGCGTGTATGGTTTCGATCCCGAAAGAGGGCATGTCGGCTTGGGAGAAACGTTTGGAGCGTATTGATCCAGACGATCGAGATGGGTGGCAAATTGTAATCGGATCGAGAATGAACCGAAAATTGGATTACGAGTTGAATACCGAATTCTTCTTCCAGCGGCGCTGGAGAGATCTTTGTAGTGCGGAGACCCCGTTCCGAATGTTTTGGGTATTGCTGTAGTTCGTTGGCAGCTCCACCGACATGACCGAACGGAAAGAAGCAGAAGGTTCTGTGTGGTGAAGTCTGATCTCGCCGAGATCAACCGCGTGAGGATGATGGAAGAACTCGCCGCCTCCGGCGATGGTGAAGTAGTCATTCGCCGCCGCCGTACGGATGCGAAATCCCTCGTGCGATGGCTACGACGCGATACTCCCGATGTCGCTGAGGGTTGCGAGGCGGCATCGGGAATATCCATGATGCAACGCGCGTTGCCGAGGTTATCGATAGGGCTTCGCTCGCTTTATAGGCGAGACACATCGGACTGGAATTGCTTGATGTAAACGAAATGATTCGAGAAATGATTATTCTGCGGCACGAGAACGCGGATCGGAATTTGATTTCAATCTGCACCGAGCTCGACCTAGGGCTTCCGCTGGTCACAGCGGATCGCGTACAGCGGCAGCAGGTACTGATGAACCTGTTGCTGAATGGCGTTGGAGCGATGAAAGATGCGAACGGTGAACTGAGTGTCACATCGAAGAAAACCGACGATGGTCAACTACTCGTTTCAGTGAGTGATTCAGGTATCGGCCTTCCTATCGGAGAAGGCGACCGTATTTCGAGGCGTTCTTCACCACCAAAGCACAGGGCACCGGCATGGGACTGTCCATCAGTCGGAGGATTATCGAGTTGCCCGGAGGCTCTTTGTTAGCGTATGCGAATGCGCAACGCGGCGCGACATTTCAGTTCACACTGCCCACTGACGTGGCGGCGTCCTCACCATCGGCCGCATAGCATCTGGATAGCGTTTGTGCCGTAAGGGGGATCCTACGTGTTGACACGCCTGTCGAATCCGGACGATTCGATGTGCTGATGTTGTCAACTGTGGTGGTCAGGGTCGCTCGTGACATTGATGATGTGAGTCACTCATGTCCTCTGGGGAAAGACCGTTATAGCTCTAGATGATGCTGACGACCGGAATGTTTGATGTTCGGGGAAATGTCGGGGGGAGTGCGAAGATCGCGAGCCCACCCCTGATGACAATGAGAGGACATCATCACAAGGTGTAAGGCAGCCGCGAATGCTAGTTGAACAATCCACATAAAGTTTCCTGGTTGAGCCTTATCTCTCAGACATGCTTGGCGTCGTCGTATGGGTCCGACGCGCACGACGTTGTGAATTGCATGCCGGCGCCATCAATTTCCTTAGTCGCGCGCGCGCCTTTGCCAACTGGCCTTTCACGGTTCCATCCGCCACGCCGAGAAGGTCTGCCGCTTCGCGCGTGGTCAGACCATCCAGATCGCGCAACTGGAATACCCTGCGAACGAAGGCGGGAGTTCAGTCAAAAGATTTTCAGTTGCTCGACGAAGCTCAGTGCTTCGGCACTCGTCCTCAGGACTCTGCCGCCTGTCCGCCAATTGTTCTGCTGCTGAGTGTCCTGCTCCTTGCCGACGGGCTCGTCGAGTGACACGTGAATGTGGCGTGGCCGCCTGCGTAACTGCATGCGCGCAGAATCGGAGACAATTGCGGTTAACCAGGTGGACAGCTGCGCCTCACCTCTGAACTGGTCAATGTGCTTGAAGCGGACAGGAGTGCGTCTTGAACTGCATCCTCCGCATCAGCTGCATTTCCAGTACGAGATAAGCGCGCCGGAAGAACGCCGCTCGGTAACGCGGGAGAGTTTCGTTCATTTCCTCCTTTACGTTATGGACATTGCAGGGGGTGAATTGTGGTTCGCTTTCGAAGTATGTTTGCGCCTCTGCACGTTGTTTCCTCCTGCAGGGCAAAGAGGCATGTCGCGTTCCAATCGACTTCCTGGCGTATTTTCTGCTGCCTACGAAGCTATGCGGCTGGAGATCGCTCTGTGAAGCTCAGGGAGGCGTCACACGGCGGACAGGATGTCCAGATTTCGACAGATTTCGGGATTAACCAGGTACATCGAATTTCTGCGCCAGATGGCTGGGAAATCATGTTCTCGCTCTTAGTGACTAGGAACGCTGGAAGCACGTGCCATCGCAGCGGTGTGAATTCTGCGGGCTCGGGACTGTGATGGCGAGCCTTGCTTCGAGCGAATTGCCATATGCCTGCTTGATGCAATGGTTGACGATATGGTTACGTTTTCTGGCGAATGATTTCGTTGGTTCAGAGATTATTTCAACAGGATCTTCGCCATCATTCCTTCCCAACGAACTGACTGATGCTGCCAGAACTTCACCGTTCTTAGCAATCGACTTCGGCGAGGAAACGAAACCGAACTGCCGAAAGGTCAGCGGACATGCCGGGGTGGCGGCATTGACAGCGCATTCTCCATTCTTCGTTTCCCGAATCACGACAGGCATCTCTGGATATTCTTCTCTATCCGATACCTCGCACAGGCACGGTATGTGCGTGCATTTCGTTTTCTTGATTTGCCATTTCGATTCCTTCCTTTCCAGTGACTTCTCATCTGATGCTAGTGCCATTCGCTGTACCGACTGTGGAGCCTGGGGGAAAGATGGTCACACACTACATGCTGTCGAGCTTTCGGCGGTGACGTCATTGCTACTGAATGCATGCACATCTCTAATTTTTTAATTCTCTGATCGCATACGGATCGGCAAGCGTTTGTGTCAGCTTACGAAAAATCGAAATGTTTCGAATGCTCGGCAGATTGATAGCGCGTCGATATTCGGATGGCCACAAGGCGCGGCCGAGTTCTAATCAACGTGGAACGGCGGACATTTTGGAGGTCTATGTTCTTGAGCAGACGGGGCATCTATTTGCCTGTGTGATTGGCATATTTTCTCGGGCCGTTTGGATGTGTGTGTGAGTAAAAGTGTAAGCGCAAAGCTGATGCGCTGCGGACTAGCCTTGTCCCGAAGAATTCACTTCGGTGAGGGCAAAAGGCGTCACGGAGCGGGAATAAAGGGAAAACCAGTTGTGAATGTTCCTCTTTTAACGCGACTTGAATACCGACACCGTTTTAAAGGAGAAAAACAAATGAAAATCAACAAAGGTTACATCGCGATAGGCTTGATCATCGCCTTTACTGTATTGGTCGAACTGGCTGCTCACGCTGACGAGTTCGACGATGCCACAAAAATCATCTTCACTCAACCGGTCCATATTCCGGGGCAGGTATTACCAAAAGGAACCGATTGTTTGAAATGGCCGATCATGGGAACGAAACCGATGTCGTCCAGATATCCAGCGCACACCGAGTGTCCGTACGGAACTTTTCTGACGAATTCCACCGAGCTTCAGGAGGATGGTCAATGATGTCGAGCTCACGTTCGCAGAGTCAGAGCGGGAGACACCGCCGGTCCTTGTGAAATGGTCTATCGAGGAAGCGAAAATCGGAAACGAATTGGTGTATTCGAAGTAGACAGAGAAGCAATGACCGCAAGACAATCTTGAAACCATCGTGAAAACGGAGCACTGACGTCGCGTCCGAAATGACCGGAGCTGACAACCGAACATAAACCAGGCATTCGCGTCAGGGCCCGGAATTGAAGAAACTGGGTCCATGCGGAAGGCCATTTTGGATCACAAGCTGAGACCCGCCGTTGAGCACTACTTCAGAGGGAGCCGAAATGATCGGATATAACATAATCCTTTACATATCTGATGGGGCGAGTGCTGGGACTTGGGATTAGCCGCATGGAAGAAAGGTTACGAGGTTGTGAGCAGAAACAGCCGAACTCAAGGGTTCGTCTTGTGATCGTCATGCATTCAACCGCCGTCGTTGTGGTTCGCAAGGCCGTGATCGAACGGGCCGGTTTTTATTTGGTGCAAAGCCTGTGCGAAATTCGCCAGAAGGTTCCTGAACGCTGCTGTGTGGTGACGAAATCGACAGCCTCCTTACCGACCGATGCGTGCGGGAAGAAAATCAGCTTGTCTCCTGGTCACAGCATGGCTTACTGCAGAGTCTGTCGCCGAATAACGCTGACCCTCGAGCGAGCAGCGCACCTGTTTGGTCTGGAGGGTCCAGGTGGCCGGTGTCACAAGCGAAATCTCCTCTCCGTTGAAATCATCATCTTCGAGTCAGTCTGATTAGCGTAAAATCTCTTTGGATTACTTGCAGTCGCAGAGGTGGATGACCGCGCATGACACGAATAACAGAGGATCTGAGTGAGTTGTGAATTGCATCGAAGGACTGCATCTTTCACTGGGAAATCTTCATCGATAACGTAAAGAAATTCTCGACGATTACTGTTATGGGTACAGTATATGGTTTGCGCGGCCAGTGGTCGTTGTTGTTTTGCGGTATGGATTTGGCTTTTGCGTCGATCGCTTCAGCCATGGGTGGTGGTGGGCCGTCTGTTCAAGATTCTCACTGCCTCAGCCGTTTGCCGCATTGTGCTCTCCGCAATTGCGGTTACGTTTTTGAAGATTCGGGCGGGAATATGCCGGAATTGCGGTGCTGTTGTTCACATTATCAACGGGACAGCCATTTGTCAGTTATACCACGTTTGTTTTGTGCTATTTTATGATCTCGTATTTCTGATTTTTGTGTTTTGAATGATGACCGATAAACCGGGTGTGAAGTGAGTCTTTAACTGATAGTTTGTGGAGCGCAAGAGCAGATCAGACGGAGGGAATTGAGGAACTGAGCTTTAAGATTGTCAGTATAATCGACGGAGAGAAATTGCGGGAGAGCGAGGCTGATGTAGCAGAGGGTGACAGAGGCTCAGTAGAACGGGGAGTAAGGTACGGAACTCTGCCACCGGCGAGATGAAGGCACGGGTCAGAAGAATGCTTTTGGGTGCTGGGTTTGATCTCCACGATGGACCGCCGCGGTTTGAATATTTTGCAGCGCGCTCTGATCCGGGTGATCAAGCCAAGGTCAGAAGAGTTATCGGAAATAGCTGGCGGTGAGAGGCGAATTACCAAGCGGATTATCGAATTGTTTATCGGAGGCTGTGAGGTCAGAGACATTCACGTCGTAGTCATCCCTATCTTCAGCCTATCCTGTGAGCTGGTTGATTCGTAGGAATGTGATGGACGTGACCGAGCGGAAGTATGTGAAGAGAAAGTGCGGGGGAAGAGCCAGGTGAATTAGGAGCCAGTGGAAGCTCACGCATACGGGGCCCCCCCCCCCCCCCCCCCCCCCCCCCCCCCCCCCCCCCCCCCCCCCCCCCCCCCCCCCCCCCCCCCCCCCCCCCCCCCCCCCCCCCCCCCCCCCCCCCCCCCCCCCCCCCCCCCCCCCCCCCCCCCCCCCCCCCCCCCCCCCCCCCCCCCCCCCCCCCCCCCCCCCCCCCCCCCCCCCCCCCCCCCCCCCCCCCCCCCCCCCCCCCCCCCCCCCCCCCCCCCCCCCCCCCCCCCCCCCCCCCCCCCCCCCCCCCCCCCCCCCCCCCCCCCCCCCCCCCCCCCCCCCCCCCCCCCCCCCCCCCCCCCCCCCCCCCCCCCCCCCCCCGGAAGTTGGGGTCTGGGAGGTAGCTCCTCGAGAATGGGCGTTGCACCTATCGGAAAGAATGAGATCGCACAGATGGCTTCGATCTGAGAGACGGCATGTCGGTTGGATGAACGCCTGTAGTGGATTCACCCACGTCATCGAGCCGGCGTCAGAAAATCGATTGAGCAATCAGTGAAAAATCGGAGAATGAGTCGATACCGAAATCACTCTTCCGAGTGTATTGTAGAAGACATCTCCACAGTGTCGGCCATCCCGTCTGGTACGCGTTGGTAATCTGGTGCAATTCGTCGGCAGCTCCACCGACATTACAGAGCGAGGCAGGCGAGAAGCTCTGTGTCAGGCGCAGGCGGATCTTGCGCGCATGAGCTGCATCAGATCGTACGACGGGAGAGCTGACCGCTTCTTGTCTATGAAGTCAATTCAACCCATCGCCGCCGCCGTTACCGACGCGAACACTTGCTGATGCTTGTCAAATTGCGATGAACCCGATAGGACGAGAGTCTGCGAGGCTGTAGCGAGAATCGGTGAAAGACGTGATCCGTGCGGCGGGGATCATTAGCCGAACTCGCCTGCTTTTTAAAAAGGCTTAATTTGGAATGGGTAGTCGATCAAGATGCACGAGTATTATTTGAAGAAATGGGTGGCCTTCATGAAGCAGTGAAGTAGCGTGATACTCGATATCGGTGTGGCCGGAGCTCGTCGGAGAAGTTCCTGAGGTCTATGGAGATCGCGTGCACCTGGAAGAGGTAATCTGATGAATTTCTGCGATGAGCAGCATTGAAGCGATGAAATATGGAATATGGGCTGTGCTAGCTAATGGTTCGCTCGCAGGAAACCGAAGATGGCCGAACCGTCGGTTTCGATGGAGCGAGACCGGCGTAGGACTGCCGCTGCAGCAGGCGGACCAAATCTTCAACGCTTTCTTTACTACCAAGCCTCAAGGCACTGGCATGGGGCTTCGCATCAGCCGATCTATTGTGGAATCGCATGGCGGCCGCCTGTGGGCTGCCGATAACTCCTCGCGCGGTGCCAGCTTTCACCTTAGCCTTCCCACCAAAGTCGAGACTCACGAATAAAAGTCACAACGCTGGCAGCGGTTACACGCCTCATACCAAAGTATGATTGCCAACTCCCAAAGCATGATTGCGGCGGCGGCGGCGGAACGATACTTTGTGGCTATGGCTATTCAGAGGAAGGAAAAAATGGTCGCGATCGTCGATGACGATGAGTTAATGCGCAGTGCGTTGCAGGGAATGCTGAAATCCGTCGGATTGCCGTCTCAAGCGTTTGCTTCAGCGGAAGAATTCCTGAGGTCCGGCCAGCACCAGCAGATTGCATGTCTAATCGCGGACATTCGCATGCCCGGAATGTCCGGTCTGGAACTGCAGGCCAAGCTGAACGCTGAACACTGCAGAATTCCGACCATCTTCATCACGGCCCACGGCGACACAAAAATGCGCATGCAGGCGCTAAGAGCAGGTGCGGTGGAGTTCCTGGCCAAACCGTTCGATGATGAAGTCTTACTCGAAAGTGTTCGAGCAGCTCTGGCGAATTGAGCCCGTTAAAGAGCGCGTCCGCACCAGGAGGTTCTCTGTGGGAGCTTTCCAAAAATTCGGAAGTAGTGATCAAGCATCTTATGAGCGCAGATTCGAGCAGGTCATAGGCAATAGTCCTGCTCTGGAATCGGTGCTCGAACAAGTCGAACGGGTTGCGCCGACGGATTCCACCGTTCTTATTCAGGGCGAAACCGGCACTGGCAAGGAGTTGATCGCGCACGCGATTCATAACCTCAGCGCGCGGTGCGGGCGTCCCTTCGTGCGACTGAATTGCGCTGCCATTCCGCTGGATTTGCTAGAGAGCGAACTCTTCGGCCACGAGAAAGGTGCGTTCACCGGAGCCATCGCACAAAAGATTGGCCGTTTCGAACTAGCCGACAAAGGCACGCTTTTCCTGGATGAAGTAGGAGATATTCCGCCAGCGTTACAGCCGAAATTGCTGCGCGTTCTGCAGGAACAGGAGTTCGAGCGCTTGGGCAGCACTCGGACTCATCAAGTTGACGTGCGGCTGGTGGCTGCCACAAATCGTAATCTGTTGGAAATGTCGAACCGGGGCGAGTTTCGCAGTGATCTCTACTACCGCTTGAATGTGTTTCCGGTCCTGTTGCCGCCGTTGCGCGAACGCCGGGAAGACATTCCGGCCCTGGTGTCGCACTTTACCGAGATCTATGGCCGGCGGATGAGTCGCCAGATTGAGCACATTCCTCCAGCCACGATGTCTGCGCTCACGTCATACCAGTGGCCAGGCAACATCCGCGAACTGCAGAACCTGATCGAACGTGCCGTGATCCTCTCCGATGATGGCGTGCTTCCCAATCCGTTGCCGGCAGTAGGGCCTTTGGGTATCACCGCGTCTCCTGCGGCAACTACCCTAAAGGACTCCGAGCGCGTTCTGATTCTGCGCACGCTTGAATCGGTCGGTTGGATAATCGGCGGCCCGAAAGGAGCAGCTGCGAAACTCGGTTTGAAGCGCACTACACTCATTCATAAAATGCAGAAGCTGGGGATTTCCCGAGCCTCTCACCAACGCTCTCAGGGCGCGACGGAACCAGGTACGCTGGCGACAAACTCGATGTCGCAACTGCAGTAACACCGCTTGAGCCTTTGAACTGCTGTCGCCATGCGTCACGATGTCCGTCCGTGTCACGACATCCTAAAGGCTCGGGCGAATTGAACCGTGCCAATGCAGGATCTGTGGCATGCCTCGCGGTAAATAAAGCGGCAGAGCCCGTTGACGGTAGCCTGAGCAACTTGCGGCTGCTAATGGATTAAGCGGAGGCAGTTCAGATGATTCGGTTTCGCACATCGCGTGCATTGACAGACTTCAAGAAGCAATAATGAAGAGGAGGACATATATGAAGGTCGGAATTATTGGAGCGGGCGCAGTTGGCTCAGCGTGCCTTTTGTCGATAGTTATGCGTGGAAGTGCGCGCGAGGTCGTGCTCGTCAACCGCGACCGCAAGCGAGCCCAGGGAGTCGTGACGGACGTCCAATACGGTGCGGTCCTGTCCCCGCCAATCACGGTGCGCGCCGGCGACTATTCCGATCTGGCTGGCTCGTCGGTGGTGCTGATCACTGCTGGAGTCAACGAAAAAAGCGGAGGCGCAACCGATCGCAGCGATCCTGTCGGAAGGCTCCGCTTGCTCGAGGCGAATGCGGCAATCTTTCAGGACATCGTGCCGCAGATCCACCACTCCGCTCCCGATGCGCTGATTCTGGTCGTAACCGATCCGCCGGACGCGCTGGCTGATGTAGTGCGTATGTTGGGACACGAGCGCGTGCTGAGCACGGGCACTTCTCCAGACACGCTACGGTTCCGGTTTCACCTGGGAAAGCGTCTTGACGTCAGTGCATCGGACGTGGAGGCGCTGGTCTTAGGTGAGCATGGTGTCTCCTCAGTTTTCCTGTGGTCGTCAGCGCGATTGGGCGGCAGAAATGTATTGGACCTCTTCGGGGAGAGCTCAACGTCACAAGCGGTGCGTGAGGAAGTCGAACGCGAGGTGCGTTACGCTAACATAACGGTCATTGAAGGTATTGGGGCCAGCCAGTATGGCATAGGGATGGTCTCCGCGCGCCTGACTGAGATGATATTGCGCGATGAGCGGGCAGTGATTCCCATCGGCTGCTACAACCCAACATTCGGAGTTACGCTTTCCTTGCCAAGTATCATTGGGCGGGAAGGCGTGCATCGTGTGCTCGAGCCCGAGATGTCCGCCGCGGAGCAACAAGGTTTGCGGCGTAGTGCCGACGCGATCAAGGCCGCGCTGATCCTCGGCTGAGTCTCAAGGAATCCCGGCGGAAAACAGCTTAACAGCTGTTTCCGGAAGACAGAAACTGCTGTTGGCAAATTAACTTGCTACCGGCGCCGAGCGATCAGCCGCGATACCGGCAACTTCTTCCATCCGCCGCAACACCGCAGAGAAGTCTTCCTCTTCACCGCCAGCCAGTTCCTCGGAGTTTACGCGAAAGGCAGCTTCCGTCGCGGGCATCGGGATGCGCGCTTCACCTGCCGCCTTTAGAATCAGCTTAAAATCTTTGTTCATCAGGCGGAGAGGAAACTGTGGTGTGTAGTCGTTGATCGCAATTCTCGAAAGTTTTCCCACATGAGCCGGCGCGATCACAGCTGTCTGCGATAGGACGTCGAGCAAGTTCTTGCGATCGAGACCCGCTTTCTCACCAAGAACTACGGCCTCAGCGATCGCTTGCATGCCCACACCCAGCAGCGTGTTTACGACTAACTTCATTGCTGTCCCTGAGCCAGGACCGCCCAGAAGAAAGTATTGTTTTGCCACTGATTCGAAAATTGGCTTGGCAACGCGGAACAGTTCTCGGTTTCCGCCTGCCAGTAGCGTCAAGGCGCCGTTTTCGGCGGCGGTAGTACTGCCTGAAATCGCAACATCCATTACCTCGATGCCGCGTGTCGCGCCGAGCTTGTGCGTGTTCCGCGCGAGCTTTCTGGAGAGATCGTGCTCATCTCGAGCACGACGGTCCCTGCCAGTGCCCCTGCAAAAACCCCCAAGCCCCGGTATAAACGCTCCGCACTGCTTCATCATTGGTCAGACACGAAAGAAGCACATCGATGTTGCGCGCAAGTTCAAGAATGTTGTTGGCAACCGCGCCACCCTTTGCTATGGCTTCTGCTTTAGCGGGATCTCGATCGTACACTTCGAGATGGTATCCGTGATTCAGAAGGCGTTGTGCCATGCGGCTTCCCATGTTGCCCAAGCCAATGAAACCGACCTTTACTTGATCTGCAGTGAGAATTTTTGCAACCGTGCCTTCCTCCGTGATCCCAGTTCTTCCTTCCATCCTTGGTACCAAAGCAGCTTGGGGAGCCGTTTCGTTCTCAGATGAAGAACTTATTTTGCTTTACCCAGAGTGCGAATGTACTTCACCAAAGCGTCGATCTGGTCCTTACTCAGCCGAGTGCCGAAAGGAGGCATATTTCCTCGTCCTTCAGCGATTACGCCAGCTAGTTGTGCATCAGACTGCTGTTGAACTTGCGGCGAGTGAAAATCCGCGGCATGTAAGCCCTTTCCCACCGCACTTCCACGTCCATCCGGGCCATGGCAGGAGGCGCAGTTCGTTTTGTATAAGCTCGCTGCCGAATCGCTCGCCGCCTGTCCGAACCCAAGGCTTGCGGTGGCTGCTAAAAAAGTTGCAATAGTCAGGATCCTCGTGAGTAGTCTTGCAGACATAAATTCTCAACCGCTCCACACACATTATCTCTATGAATCGCGCGTGCATTTGAGCTGCCAAATGTGGTACGTGAGCCGAAGTCACGAAAAATGTGGAAGTTCGCTGGCCATTTAGCAATAGCAGCACGCGCGGGATGTCGGTCCAAGCGGTGCTGTGAGGTGACCGCGGGATGACAGCTGTCGAAAGGTGGACTCCAGCTAATCACCCAGATCTCGGAGGAGCGTTCCGCAGTCTTATCTTTCCGCACTGTTCTCATTGGTTGACCGTGTCTTGAACTGTTGCACAGCGCTGGTCACGGGATCAGCAGTGCCGTCAGCCTGAGTTGAGCTCACCGTGTAGTAATACGTGGTATCGGGCTGCAAATCGTTCATGCGCACCCGAAAAACCATGTCACTGCGAGTTGGGTTGATTCTGGTGGGAGACACCGCCGTCAAGTCCAGACGATTGGGATCTTTGCCGTAGTGCACGATGGAGTAGTGCAGGATAGTGCCGCGCGGATTGCGTGTAGTCCAACTGATAAAAGCGAACGTGTCCGCGGCGGATTCGACGGTCGGGCTGACATTGGCCGTGGTTGGGTTCGAACCCTCACCCGCGAATGACATTCGTGATTGCAACAACAATAAGCCAATCGCGAGAACGCCGATCACAGTAGTGAGGCGCAATTCAATTGCTCTGGTCATATGCAAATCCACTGTAAAGTGTTACCAGAACCCCGCTCTTTCGTTTGAACAAGTGGTGAAAGACTGGGCCGAACCAACAGGTCCGCCCCACGTATATTAACGAACCATCGTCACGGCTTGAAGCCGTCGACGAGAGTCCGCAAGTAGGCGACGAGGTCGTCTTCTTCATCCGACGTCAAGCCAAGTTTGCCGATCGATGATGTTTTCGTTGTCGGGATCTTCCGGCTCCGGCCAGCAGGTTACCTTTTCGACGGTTCCTTTTGGACAATGCCCGGACATCACGTGATAAGGGTAAACATCACGCGTGTTGTAGAAATGGACGACCTCCTTCAAGCTCGTGAGATAACCATTGTGCATGTAAGCTTTCACGAAGCCCTTGTACGGCAACATTGCTGCGTTGCGCGCCGTCGAGGTTTGGAATTTGCCCTCGAAAGTTGGAAACTGCGCAGCCCAGCTCAAGTTCGGAGGAGCGCCATAGTAGCCATCCAGGAATAATCCCATGCCCAGGTCGATGAACCCGAAGCCCAGTGGGTTCCCGGTAAATCCCCATTGGTCCGGCGTGTCCTCCGAATACCACGGAAGCATCACATTCTTGGGAAGGCCAAGATTGTTGTACGTGGTGTCGGTGAACAAAGGCTGAAGGTTTGCTGCCTGGCCGGTATCGGTTCCGCCCGGGAGCGTGCTTGACCTTCCATCCAGGTGACAGGTATTGCAGCTTCCGTTCCGCGGAACAGGTCATACCCGTTCTGCTCCTGTGTGGTGAGGGTTGTTTTGCCGGCGAGATAGTAATCGAACTTCGACGTGAACGGACTGACGCTATCGGAAGATTCATAAGCGGCAATGGCCTGTGCGAACTCGTCGAAATCTTTGTTGGCGAGCGTACGATCCGAGGTGCTTAGGTTAACCGGAGTCGGGTTTCCTTTAAGCACCGCAGCGCCCGTCGGGGGGATGCAGATGCTTGGAACATCTGAAGGCCAGGTAATTTCCAGCGAGCCGGCACCGAAGACCTGCTCAAAGAAGGAGCTGTAGCTGCTCAGGGAGAGCTTATAGACAATGCAAGCAGGATCGGGATTGGCCATTTCCTGGGTATCCGATGGCGGGCCTTGTGCCTGATTAGCAGCCGAATTCTGCAGTCGATATCCCGTTGCGCGGCCATCCCAGAAATTGCCGCCGTAGAAATCGGCTTGGCTTTGGTTGTAATGGAGAGGCGGAAGTAGTTGCGTAAACGTAACTGGTTGGGTTGCGCTTCGCTATCCGGTTGTTCGGATAAGCTCCGTGAACCGTGATGGGAACCGATCCTGGGTTTGATCCGCCCGTGTATACGCTCAAGATCGATACGCCGTTTGCGTAGCCTGCCATTGGGTCATGGCAATAGCTGCATGCGATGTTGTTGTTGACGGACAGGTTCGGGTCGAAAATCTCAAGTTTGCCCAGAGTCTCGACTTGATGGTATGGATCCAGTTTCCCTGACTTCGCCGCTTTCAGAGCCTGGGCTTCGAGCATGGCTTCTTCAGCGCGAATTCTGATTGCGTCTGGATCGTTCTTAATGATGCATTGAAGGTCCAGTCTGTGGCCACTCAGTATACATTTTGAATCAGACGGTGGAATCTGGAAGCCCGTTGGAAGTGGAAAATCAACTATCGGGGGTGGCGGAATAGCCTGTGCTGACACGGTTGAGGCTACCGTCAGAATGGCGAGCGCGGTCAAGCCCGCTGTTGAAAGCAATGAGAATGTTTCTGAGAGTTTTCGACTCATTTGTTCCTCCTTACTAAGTCACTACGTCATATCCGCAGAGTTCCGCGGTGTTCAGCTAACAGCAAGCCAAATACCACGGAGTTAATCGAGTCACATCTGTGAATCGTTGAAGTCGGGAAGGGGTGATCGAGCGCCGAGGTGCGTTCCGAAAATTGGGATCACGCGAAAAACACTTTGCTGGGCACAGCAACAGCTTGTTATCGGCTGACGCACACCCGAGGAAGACAACACGCTACCAAGAGAAGGGTGATCGAGGCGCTGAGGTGCGTCCGGAAAATCTGGATCACCAAAAAAATATTCGCCGGGTGCGGCAACAGATTGCTATCGGCTAACGCACACCCGATAAAAGAGAACAATGTATGTTTAATCGAAAATATACGAGCTAGCAATACGGTATTTACCCGATAACGAAAACATTAATTAACCTTAACGATGCGAGAAATGCGGGTCTCCCGCACTGACGGGATGCGGGAAATTATCGAATTTAAAATCTCAATTCGCTGAGTAATTCAGCGCACGGTGATAAGAACGCCGTAAATGCTTGTCCCTACCATAGTTAAGATCAGCCCCGTAACAATGACTGTTGCCACGCAACTAATGACTCGAATTGTGCTGATCATGCGGTCTGCGATTCCTCTATCCACAACGCATATCTCCCGTCCACGGAAAAGCACTTTTGAGGCCATGCGGACCGATTGACTATTCAGATATTGGCGCGCTAGAGTCAGCAGCGCCAGTCGTTTCACTGACCGCTAACTGACATCTGTGTCGAAATAGTGACTCTCTCTGACGAGTGCGTGCTGGCTCAAAACATCGGCAATTAAAAATGCGCATTCGACAGTCAGAATGCCGCCGTGGCACTACATCGCAATGCATCCAGAGGCGAATCTCACAGAAAAAGACAAGAAAGCAGTCTGTGCATGGGTGAAGGAAGAAACGACTGCTGCAAGATGGCTTGAGGTGGTACGGGGACGAATTCTGTGTAGTGATTCGAACACACCGCATCAATCTGTGGTCGCTTTCACGCGTCGTCTGAATTGATCTTCGGCGTGATTGCAGGCCTGCTGGCTACGGTTGCTGGCCTTGAATGGCTTGGACCTTGGAATGTCCCCTCCGAAATCGCGATGCTCAGCCTGGCCATGGGCATGATGAATCCGGCTTTGTCTACGATCGGCGCAGAGTCAGTGAGTCTCACCTTCATGACTGGCATGCTGATCAGAATCGGCGGTCACCTCGCTGCAGCCGCCGGGCGGAAACCTTTGACTGTGGGGCAAGAGCTGGCAACTGCATTTTGGTTTACAATTTTCTATGAAGCCGACATTGCGGCGACCAAATCTAAAACTTGAAGAGAAACAGTCGCGAGAAGTTGGAGGGATCTTAGTTGTGAGTCACAGGCAACCGGATTGGAGCGTAACTATTGCGGTTATTTTAGTTTGCCTGTGGTCGTCCCCAGTCTGGTGCCAATACGCCCCAACTTCACCGCCGTATAAGGTACTTACGGTCGAGAATATTTCCCTGCACGACACGGCGCGCAATAAAAACATCCCAATCAAAGTCTATTATCCAGGCGGTGTAGGGCCGTTCCCCGTGATCATCTTCTCCCACGGCGCACTGGCGTCTAAAAATAGTTACTCGGCCCTTGGCGAGTTCTGGGCAAGTAACGGATATGTATGCATCCATCCTTCGCACGCCGACTCCGTTGCAGATTCTGGCTTCCGCGGCAGCTTGCGCGAGGCGATCAGCGATCCTCGCGGATGGGAGAACCGTCCGGAGGACGTTTCCTTCATTATCGATTCGCTTGCGCATGTCGAAAAGTTTGCTCCGCAACTCAGCGGCAAACTCGATCTCAGGCATATTGGCGTGGGTGGACACTCATTTGGCGCTTACACAGCTGGTCTGATCGCGGGCACGACTATTCAGTTACCGGGAAAATCCCAGCCACAGAGTTTTGCGGACAAACGGGTTTCTGCGGTTGTGATGTTATCTCCTCAAGGAGAAGGCATCATGGGACTGACCGCTCACTCGTGGGATACGCTTCATTTGCCCATGCTGCTTATGTACGGTTCGCGCGATTTCGGGCCATTTGGCCAGGAGCCAGTTTGGCGAAGTGAGGCGTACGAAAAGGCGCCAGCCCGGCAACAAATATAAAGTGGAACTCGAGGGTGGAACCCACATGGGATTCGCCGCCCCTTTTTCGGGTGGCGTCCATCGGGTCGAGGTATTTCAGTGCGCGAAGCTCGAAACGCTGGCATTCTGGGACGCATATTTGAAGCAAGATACTAAGGCCAGGCAGTACGTAGAGTCCCATGGTTTGCAGGCGTATAGCGGAGACACTGCCCGGTTTGCGAACAAGTGATTACGAGCATCCATGCCACGCCGAATAGAAGAACTCGATGCCCTTCGTGGACTGATGCTGGTTTGGATCACATGCCCCCATTTGCCGACAATCCTGAGCACATATGTCAATCAGCCGCTTGGTTTTTTCGCCGCAACTGAAGGCTTCATTTTTCTTTCAGCTCTGTTTACTGGCCGCATTTATTTCCGGATCGCCGAGCGCGACGGCTACGGCGTGATGTGGCGGAAGTTATGGACGCGAACCGGAAAGCTGTACTTCTACCAACTGTTGCTGCTGGCGTTTGCTTTCGTGATAGAAGCGCCGATTGCGGCGCGCGGCAACAGACCTGCAGTGCATAACCTTCTCGACTTCTACTTTTCAACGGGTCACACACGTGCTTTCATCGATGCGGCATTGATGGTCTACAGGCCGCCGTTGCTGGATATCCTTCCGATTTACATCATTCTTCTTGCCCTGACTCCTTTCGCAATCGTGCTAGGGGAGCGATTTGGGTGGAAGTACGCCCTTACTGGTGGCTTCACACTCTGGCTGCTCGCACAGTTCGGACTCCGGAGTTTCGTATACCACCTGCAGAGCCGGATTTTCGGCATGCGTATCCTGTTGAATGAAATGGGCGCATTCGATCTGTGGGCGTGGCAGCTATGGTGGTTGGTCGGCCTATGGCTGGGCGTGCGTTGGGCCAAGGACAACTTGCGTCTCGACTGGGTGAAGCGAGTGACGATTCCGGCAGCAATAGTAGCGTTTTTTTCTTGGGATTACGCTACGCGCAATTAAACGGGATTCTCTCATTCGGAAGGTTCGGTTTGCTGCTCGATAAGTGGGACTTTGGATTCGGCAGGATGATCGACTTCACCGCCGTCGCAGTTCTGGCGATCCGGCTTCGATCGCTTCTGAGGCCTTTTGCGATCAGGCCCCTGGTGATGCTGGGCCAGGCCTCGCTTCCGGTGTTCTGTGTGCACTTGTTGTGTGTCTTCTGCGCACTCACCATCATGAAGAACGATCCGATGCTGGGAGGCTGGAAGGCCATTGTTGTAATTCTCGCAAGCTTGTCAGCTCTCCTGCTTACTGCCAAAATTGCCGCGAACCGACGGGCGAAAGCCGGAGAGAATCGCTCTACCGAACCCAAGCTCCAACCCCCACTCGGTGCTGGGTGCGAACCAGGGGTTGCGACGAAGAGGTGGCTCGAGAGGTTGCTGAAGATCGGACGAAGCAACCCCTCCACTTATCCAATCGGGCGTTAGTCGCGACGGCGGCTCACATTCTTAATATCAGTAGATTGATGTATTGCACATGCGGTTCACCTGCAATATGCGCAAGCTCCCGGCGGGCCTCCAACCAATTTTCGCAGGAGCGCGAAACGGTGTCCTAACTCGTCATCAAAGTGGCAGGCCGCATACTCCGCCATCTTCCGCGACCTAAACTTTGAATCCCGGGCCTGATCAGCGATTTTTTCGGCGTAGCGTATGCCGCGAATGGTTACGCTCAAGTGACCGCCAGATGAATAACGGATTAATTCTTGTTCTCGGCATGCAACGTTTGCCATGATTTCTACCTGCTTCTCAGAATCCCATTTAGATGGGTCTACATGTGAATATGAAATTCTGACAATCGAGACGATTTTTAACCTGTCATTAACCCAGCCTGCGCGCCAAAGACATAGACTCCCTCTGCGCTGCTTTGCATAAATTCTTACGGAGGATACGCGATGAAATCGATACGTGTGACTGGGACCGGGTACTTGTGCTCCCAGCTCTCTGCGATCTGCGGAATTCTGTTCTTGACGATGGCATCTACAGCTACGGCCGCTGCTCAAGTCACGGCTGTACCGCCTTATACAGTGTCGGTATTTGCCACCAGCGTGCCTCATGTCTATTTCCAGCCCGACTCAATCACTGTCTGGAACGGCCGTGTGTTCGTTGGGTACGGAAACAATGCCAAGCCTGATGGTTCCAGCGGTTTCAGCACGATCGTCGAATACGCGATGGACGGAACTGTGCTACATAAGATGAAAGTCCGGGGCCACAACGATGGATTGAAGGTAGATCCGAAAACAAACCTGTTGTGGGCGATGCAAAACGAAGACGCGCGTCCGAATCTGCTTATCATCGATCCGCGCAACTGGAGCTCGAAGAAATATACCTTCGCAAAGCCGGCCCACGGCGGCGGTTACGATGATATGGCGTTTATCGGAGACGACGTTTATATCAGCGCCTCGAATCCATCGAACAACCCCAATACCAAGCAGGCTATCGTGAAGGCGACTCTGAATGGAGACCGAGTTGATGTGACTCCGGTTCTTTTTGGTGACGCCAATGCCAAGGACATAACCACGGGCGAGCCAATTCAACTAAATCTTCAGGATCCGGATTCCATGACTCATGATCCGGAAGGCGACCTGGTTCTTGACAGTCAAGCTGACGGAGAACTGATCTTCGTTCACCACCCTGGGTCCGCGGATCAGAGCGTGTTTCACCTGGCACTTACCTCAGGAGGTAACTCGACTCAAATTGACGATACGGTTTTGGCAAATTCATCCCAAGGCTTGATTCTGGTTTCGGATCGCGATGGCGAAACCATTTATTCCATACAAGCGCCATTTTTCGGCCCGAGTGAAGCCTATTCTGCAGGACCGACGTTTGTAGGCCGTCTCGATACACACACCGGTGTGCTCACTCCGGTTGTGACCGGCATGGTCAGTCCACATGGAATGACGTTTATTGGGCAGTGAGAAAATTGCGTCGGGTCCTTCCAGGTCAATCTTGCCGATTACCGGCCCGATCAGAAAAGGGGGCACACGTTGCGTCCTTTTTTGCCACGGTAAGGATGCGGCAAACGATCTGATCAATGAAGATCTGAGCCGGGCTCTTTCCTGGCCAACCTTACGGACGGAGATGGTCTCCGTGAGTTGGGGCTCTCGTCAATAACGCAGGATGTAGAACTGTCATCTTGCCATTAAAGATTTCCACATGCGTACAGCAGAAATTCACCAGCGCGTAACTTGAGCGCAACATTCGGCGGCTACAGTTTTTGCTCAGGAGGATTTTTTCAATGAAAACCAAGAGGCCTTCAGGGTCTTTTTTCATGATTCTTTTTATGGCAGCGGCTTTGGTACAGGCCGTGTTTGCGCAAAACTCAGGTAGACCGAACAAAATTAGCCATGTCCTGCTTGTGAGCATTGATGGCATGCATGCCGTGGATTATTTGAACTGTTCGCAGGGAGTTAAAGGAATAAACGGCGGACAACCCTACTGCACGAACCTGGCGAAACTGGGGGCAACTGCCGTGAACTATCTGGACACCAGCACGTCACGGCCCTCCGATTCATTCCCTGGCTTGATGGCGATTGTGACCGGGGGCACACCGCGCCTCATGGGTGTGTTTTACGATGTCGCTTACGACCGGGTCCTCGCCCCTCCGATTAAAACTACAGGCAACGGCCTCAAGGGCGGACCCTGTACGGCCGGCCGGGCTAACGGCACTTCGACCGAGTATGAAGAGGGCATCGACATCAACCAGAAATTCTTGAACGGCATCGATGGCATCAGCACCAAGAACGGGGATGGTGGAATCACCTCGATTGATCCGGCAAGACTGGTTCGCGATCCTTTTAACAACTGCCTTCCGGTGTACCCTTGGAATTTCGTCCGCACGAACACGATTTTCGGCGTGATTCACGCTGCCGGCGGCTACACCGCCTGGTCCGACAAGCACCCAGCCTACTCCTCGGTTTCCGGCCCCGGCGACGGTACGAACCTTGACGACTTCTATGCACCCGAAATCAATTCCGAGGTGGTTGCCCTGAAGGGTGTCACGACGCCGCTTGGGCTGGCCTGCGATCCCATTCCGGACCCGAACGCCGATCTTAGCGCCTGGACCAACAGCTTTCTAAACATCCAGTGCTACGACACGCTCAAGGTGAACGCCATTCTCAACGAAATCGATGGCTATAGCCACGACCGTAAGAGAAAGACCAAAGTGCCCACAATTTTCGGCATGAATTTCCAGGCCGTGAGTGTAGGGCAAAAGCTGATCGAAGCCACCGCAGGCAAGGGCGGTTACGAGGACGGAATGGGCACCCCAAGCGCCTTCTTGCTCCAGGAGATTCAGTTTGCTGACGCAGCCATCGGAGAATGGACCGCGGAGCTCCAAAAGCAGGGTCTATTGGACTCGACGCTCGTCATCATTACGGCAAAGCACGGTCAGAGTCCAATCGATTCTCAACGCTACGTTGGGATTACCTCGTCCGGGCCGGTAACGACCTCGCCGAGTAGGTTGATCGACAGCTGCTTGCCGCCCTCCGAGTCAAACGCAGGTGGCCAAATCGGCCCCACAGAAGACGACATTTCGCTCTTGTGGCTGAAGTGTTCCTGCAATGCGGCGACTGAGGTCGGGATTCTGGAAACCCAATCCCCGACAACGAATAACATTGCGGGCATCGGCGAAATCTTCTTTGGGCAATCTATCAATCAACTGTTTAACCCGCCAGGCATCCCGCCGAACGGCGATCCGCGAAGCCCGGACATCGCGGTTGCGCCGAATGTGGGTGTGACTTACTCGGGAAGCACCGCGAAACAGGCGGAACACGGCGGCTTCTCGCATGACGATACCAATGTGATGATATTGGTCTCGAACCCGAGCATCGCACGCAAAACCCTAACTACTCCGGTACAGACGGCGCAAGTTGCTCCAACTGTTCTGCAGGTGCTGGGGCTAAACCCTGGGAGCTTGCAGGCAGTTCAAGTACAAGGCACGGAAGTACTACCCGGAGTTTTTTCCGGAAAGAAATAACCGGGAGGATCGGCGCTAACGAAACTTCGAGCGGGCATCTCAACGGTGCCCGCTTTTCTTATGCGCCAACAGATCACGTCGCGTCGGATTCACATAGCCACCGATGCTTCACGACCGACTTGCCTAAAAGAAACGCCTTACAAGACCGAGCTACCGGAGATTCCGACCAACTGTTGGACGTCGCGTGGTGGATTTTTTAGATAACATGGTGTCACCGTGCGGACGGTATCCCGTGATTGAGCGATTCGACTTCTCTGATCTCCGCGAACTGTTTGCCAAAGCCAACGAGGAAAAGTCCGGCGACCGGTTGGCGGGCATCGCTGCGAGATCGGAACGGGAGCGAACCGCGGCGAAATGCAGACTCGCGGACTTGACGCTCGATGAAATTGTCCGACGGCCGCTGATCGACCCCGACGATGATGACGTCACTCGCCTCACGCTCGACTTATTCGATCAGCAAGCATTCCGCTCAATCGCAAGTATGACAGTCGGCGAGTTTCGCGAGTTTTTCCTCGACGATGCAACGACAGAGACGCAACTGCATTCGCTGCAGAACGCGATCATCCCCGAAATCGCCGCCGCGGTAACCAAGCTGATGAGTAACAAGGATCTGGTGCTTGCGTCGGCTAAGATTCGTAATGTCACACGTTGCCGCAATACGATGGGGGAGCGTGGCGTCTTAGGCATTCGCGTGCAACCCAACCATCCGTCTGATGACATCGGTGGAATCCTCCTAGCTGCATTCGAAGGATTGCTGTACGGCTGCGGAGACGCAGTGATAGGAGTGAATCCAGCTACCGACTCGGTGGAGACGGTGAGCGCAATTCTCCTGGGGTTGAATCGCCTGGTTGACGCCTACGAAATCCCCACGCAGACCTGTTGCCTGGCGCATATCACAACGCAGTTGGCCGCACTGGATCGGGGCGTGCCGGTCGATCTTCTTTTCCAATCCGTGGCGGGGACGGAAGCGGCGAACCGAAGCTTCGGAATTACTCTGACCATGCTGCGTGAAGGCGGCGAACGGATTCTCGAGCATCACGCGCAACGCGATGTCCGCTGGGCAGGCGATCATGCGATGTATTTCGAAACCGGCCAGGGTAGCGCTCTTTCCGCGGAGGCACATCACGGAGTCGATCAACTGACGCTGGAAGCGCGGGCTTATGGAGTTGCGCGGGCGTTCCGCCCTTTCCTCGTCAACAGCGTTGTCGGCTTCATCGGGCCGGAGTATTTGTATGACGAGAGGCAGATCATCCGCGCCGGACTTGAGGATCATTTCATGGGTAAGTTACTCGGTTTACCGATGGGTTGCGACGTCTGCTATACAAATCACGCCGCCGCCGATCAAAATTCTGCCGACAACCTCCTGCTGCTTTTGACAACCGCGGGCTGCAATTACTTTATGGGGGTTCCCTGTTCTGACGACGTCATGTTGAATTACCAGTCCACCAGCTATCATGATGCGTTAGCCGCACGGCGCCTCTTCCAACTGCGTCCTGCACCGGAGTTCCTTGCGTGGCTGCAGAATAGAGGGATCTATCGTGATACTGAACCCGCATCCCTCGATCCATTCGCGCGGAGGCAACTCATGCAACATTTGGAATTGTCGCTGGAGGGGACTGTCTGAATGGATCCAGAAGACGACAAAAGGGAAAAGAAACAAGAAGACAAACTTGGGCAGCCCTTTGAGTTGTCCGAAATCATAAGGAAAGTTCGCCTACGGACTCCCGCACGGCTGCTGGAAGGCCGAAGCGGAGCATCGTATCGGACGAACACCCAACTCACCCTGCGTGAGGCGTATGCCGCGGCCCGCGACGCCGTGCGGACGGAACTGAATCTCCTTACCGACCTTGGCAACGAATTTGTACGGAAGTGGAATTTGTTTGAAGTCTGCTCCCAGGCCGGTGGCAAAGACGAGTATCTTTTGCGCCCTGACTTGGGCCGTCACCTGCATGACTCGTCCCGCGCCGAACTTAGCCAGCGTTGCACTACGGGAAACGATTTGCAAGTCGTGATCGGCGACGGGCTGTCGGTAACCGCTGTTGCCACGCAGGTTCCTCGCCTGTTGCCGCTCCTTTGTGAAGGAGCACGGACCCGAGGTTGGAGTAGCGGTTCGATATTTGTGATTCGTCATTGCCGGGTAGGCATTCTCAGCGACATTGGCGAGTTGCTGAAGCCAAGAGTTGCCGTGCTCCTGATCGGCGAACGTCCGGGCTTGGCAACGGCTGAAAGTCTCTCGGCGTACATGGCATACCAGCCAAAAGCGTCGCACAGTAATTCCGACCGAAACCTTATCTCGAACATCCACGCTCGTGGTGTAAGCACAGAGTATGCCGCTCAGCGGATCCTAAATTTGGCGGCGTTGATGATGAAAACTCAAAACAGCGGTTACCAGGTTCGTGAAGAACCGCCGGCGGGAGTTTCGCCTGTACTCGGCGATCCACGCCCAATTCGAATCTGAACAAAAAGCCGGGATACGTTGGCGCGTGCTTCTTCGGAATGTGGTCGGCAGAGGATGGACTTACTGCCGGTGCGCCTGAAATTTTCCTCGCACTTGAGGCCGGCTTGCTGCCACTCCCCAAACTCAGGGCGATGGCGAATCGGATCGAATAGCGGGTCCTTATCCATGGCTGGATAGGAACAGTAGTTCCCAGCAATTGCTTTTCGCAATACCTGAGCGCTGAGTCCCCGGATCCGCAGAAGCTCAAACCTCAGCCGTAAGGAATTTCCCTAGCGAGCATCAATGTAGTACCGCCAGGCAAGTTCCTCCCACGCGGCAGCGTATCCGCTATCGAGGGAAACGGATTCCTCCGACTTCTTAATGGCAAGCTGATTGGGTTCCGGATCAAGCGGGATGGTCAAGCTATGCAGAAACTAGTTTAGAGCTTTTTCATTGGCGCCGGCATCTCATTTAGGGCTTCGGGCGGTGTACTGCGCGACCACGGGGGGAACCTATTCGGCGCAACGTTCTACGCTGGCAAGCACACCAAGTCCTGCACCGACAATCTGAGCATTGGCTGCGGTCTCGGTATTCCGGGTTGACCGCATTAGTGCTCCGGCTTACACTTCTGCCCAACTAACGTCTCAATGTCTACAAGCCAAACGAATACGAGTTCGAACCAACGTCCGGTACTTGAGATCGCACACGTGCTGTTCTTGGACATTGTGGCCTACTCGCGCTTGCCTATGGAAGAACAGGAACAAGCCTTACGGCGTTTGCAGGAAACCGTGAGTCAGACTAAGGAATTTGAGCGAGCCCGAGAGAGTCGACGGCTGATCAGCTTGCCAACGGGTGACGGCATGGCGCTCGTGTTTTTTCAGGAAGTCGAAGCTCCACTGCGGTGTGCGATAGAACTGAGCCGCGCCTTACACGCTCAGCCTGGGTTGGAGTTGCGCATGGGGATCCATTCCGGTCCGGTTTACCGCGTTGACGACATCAATGCCAATCGCAACGTTGCCGGCGGTGGGATCAATATCGCCCAGCGGGTAATGGACTGTGGTGACGCCGGTCATATCCTAGTTTCAAAGTCTGTCGCCGACACGCTGAGCCATTTTAGCGCCTGGCAGGGCACGTTGCACGACTTGGGCGAAGTAGAAGTTAAGCATGGCGTCCGAGTTCACCTCTTCAGCTTCCGCAGGGACGAGGTAGGCAACCAGGAACTGCCGAAGAAACTTCTTGGAATTCGGCAAGCAAGCGAGCGCGCAAAACGAAAGAAGCTAGCACTGGGGTTGACTGTCGTCGGATTCGTATTCGCCCTAGTGGCCAGCTTCTTGTACTGGCGCCGGGTACAGGCTTTGACGGAAAAGGACGCAATCGTCCTCGCTGATTTTACGAACACCACCGGCGAAGAGGTGTTCAACGATGCACTCAAAGGGGGGCTTTCTGCCGAGTTGGAGCAGTCAACCTTCCTTAACATCCTCTCGGATGAAAAAGTGAACCAACAGCTTCGTTACATGGGTCGCCCCGCGGGGGAACGGCTTACGCCCGCAGTGGCGCGCGAGGTGTGCCGCCGGGAAAGCAGCAAGGCGGTGTTATGGGGCGCAGTTTCTAACCTCGGAAGTCACTACGTGATTACGCTTAAGGCACAGAATTGCCGGACCGGAGAATCCTTGGGTGTGGAGCAGGCAGAAGCTGCCAGTAAAGAGGACGTGCTCGTGCAGTTGGGCCAGGCAGGGTCGAGACTACGTTCAAAACTGGGCGAGTCGCTGGCCTCTGTCCAAAAGTACGATACCCCTTTAGAACAAGCTACGACGTCATCTCTGGAAGCACTGCAAGCGTACAGCGTCGCACTGAAAACATGGAGGTCCCAGGGAGACATGGCAGCTGTGCCACTGCTCAAGCGTGCGATTGAACTAGACTCGAATTTCGCCCTCGCCCATGCCAGCTTGGCCGTAATGTACTCGAACCTTAGTGAACCCGCTTTGTCTGCGCAATCGGCGAAGAGAGCCTTTGAACTACGGGACCGCGTGACCGAGCGAGAGAGATTCGCAATCGACTGGAATTATTATCAGTCCGTGACGGAAGAGTTGGACAAGATGGCGGAGACGAACGAGGAGCGGAAGCAAATATATCCGCGGGATCTAGCCTCCTACGTTAACCTCGGACTCGTTGCTTCATTGTTGGGACAGTTGGACCAGGCCCTAGCCAACGATCTGAACGGGTTGCAGCTTGGGAGTGACCAGTCCGTTGTTTACAGAAATCTGTCTTTCGATTACATGAGTCTGGATCGCTTGGACGAAGCCAAAGCGATCCTCGACCAGGCACGTGCGCGGCAGTTAGACGATTCCTTACTGCCAAATTATTATCAGGTGGCTTTCTTGCGCGATGACGCCAAGGAGATGGATCGGTGTGTGTCAGCTGCGGCAGGCAAGTCGGGATTTGAAGATCAGCTCTTGTCCAGTCAGTCGGATACCGAGGCATTTCACGGTCGTCTGGAAAAAGCCCGCTTGTATTCCCGCATGGCAGTTGACTCTGCTCTGGCGGCCGGCGCAAAAGAAACGGCAGCCTCTTGGCAGGGGAATGCAGCTTTACGCGAGGCGGAGTTCGGAAATGCGGCTGAGGCAAAACACCAGGCTGCTGCGGCCCTTGCCATCGCCTCCAATGGGGATGTGCAGGTTGCCGCTGCCATGGCGTTTGCGCGCGCCGGCGAACTCACCCGGGCGCAGACAATGGTGGATGAACTGAGGAAAAACTATCCTAAAAGTACACTACTGAACAAATACTGGCTGCCATCCATCAGAGCGGCGATAACGATTAGTCGTAGCGACCCGCCATTGGCTATCGGCTTCTTGGAAGTCACAGCGCCCTATGAACTGGGAGGTATGCCCCCACCTTTTACGTCCGGGGCAACTCTGTATCCAGCATATCTTCGCGGAGAGGCGTACTTGCGTATGCGACGATGGAGCGATGCAGCAGCGGAATTTCGGAAAATCTCGGATCACCGCGGACTCGTTTGGAACTTTCCCCTTGGCGTTCTGGCCCACCTTCAGCTGGGCCGGGCCTACGCTGGAACTGGCGATACGGCAAAGGCCCGAAAAGAGTACATAGAGTTTCTTAGTCTCTGGCGCCACGCCGATCCGAATATTCCAGTATTGCGCGACGCCAAAGTAGAGTACGAAAAGCTCAAATGAGCCCACCAACAATGAGCCTGAACAGCAGAAACTACTTAACCGTCACGTCGCTCCAGCAGCATGTAAGCTGCGACCTCATCTTTCACTTGCTGCCGCCCCTTAGCCCGGGCATCCAGCCTTCCTTGGAGGAAGGCCTCCCGTCTTTATGGCGTAACCTACATTAGCGCCACCTAACGTCGTCGAATAACGTCCGACCATGCAGACCTTGTCATTGAGCCCGTCAGTACGGGTGGCGCATTTGCACCCATTCGGATCGTCCAGAGTATAGTATTTGCCGCCGTGAAGCAGGAAACCGTGAACACCGCCGCCGGAATCGTAGTAGCTGCCGTCAACATCACCCTTGTTGTTTAGGGCGTGGACGACTGTCCCCGGTGAGGCTGAGTTGGGGTCACTGATCTTCGTGTACTTCTTGCCAGTCAAAACGAAAGAATCGTAAGCACCGGCGGAGTTAAGCGCGTACACGGTGATCTGACCCTTGTTGTTGATGTCCCAAGCCGTCGTAGCAGTATCGTTCGGTACATCTAGTTGCGTGTATCTGTTGTTTTGTAGGAGGAACCCATGCTGGGCGCCAGCCGAGTCAACAAACATGCCTACGATCTCTCCTTTGTCGTTGACTCCGTTAGCTTCGGTCCCCAATGCCTTCGGAACGTTGAATTCCACGAGTTTCCCTTTGGCATACACGAGGCCGACGGTCGATCCGCTGCTCAACGTGCACCAGCCGACAGCTACTCCGGCGGAATTAATGCCGTACATCGCAATGGCACTTGGTCCCGCGGTCGACGGACAATTGTTGTCATCAAATGAGGTCAGCTTCGTTCCGTTGAGGATCATACCGTGCTGTGCACCGCCACTGTCGACGTAATCGCCGGCAATTGAGTCGAAAGCATTGATCGCATAGGTATCCGTTTCTGTCGCCCCTGGCGCCTTAACGTTTCGGAACTTGAAGGTTAGCGGCGGTGCGGCCGCGGTGCCCACCGACGCGTACACCACAACCAACACGAACAAGCCTAGAAGGTACTTGCTCTTTTGCATTGATTTCTCCTCCCGAGCGAAAATTGTTGTTCCCTCTTCTTGTCGCAAGCGTGAGAAGCTGGTGACAGGAAGTTAGGTACCAAGCATGCTCTTGCGCCGGCGAATCGCTGCCGAACTTCACTGGTACGACAATTTGCAAAAAGACTTTGAGAAAAGCGAAAGTTAAAACAACGCATTCAGATGAAGGCGTCTTGAAGGCACTTCCGCGGGGTGGTGACTTGAGTCCTCTGGCTCAGCCCAGCAACTGCACGCAACCGGATGACACTAGCGGATCGTCATTATCGTCCTGCTTGGACCAGGGGTCAAGATGAAATCTTTTGCAACTTCAGGGAAGATTTTCCTTAAATTCCGGTCTCGCCACTAACGTCATTGTGGCCATCACTCGGAATAATTGGCAGCTAGGGTACTAATTGAAAACCGAATCGTAGAAGCATGGAGAATTTACTCTTAGACAGGCTTCCATCTGATCCGAGCGATGATCCCTATCGATGCTGAATCCGAACCCACTGAAGTCGGTCTCGGCTCAAAATCGTTCCGCGAATGGGCCGAGCGTTGGGTTAGGATTTACGACAAGGACGTTTTGCTGCTTCCGAGATGGAGGTGGAAGGACTGGGCTGAAGTCCGTCGCGCCTGCTACTGGCCAGCTTTCTCACGTTGTTTGCCGAACTGGCTTTCATTCGTTGGATCTCTGTCGAGGTTCGGGTCTTTGCTTACTTTATGAACCTGGCATTGCTGTTGTGCTTTTTAGGTTTTGGCCTGGGCTGCGCATTAGCGCGCAGACCGGTACGTTGGGCAGCCGGGCTTACGGCTTTTCTGGGTCTGATATTGGTCCTGCGCCTGCCCGTGCAGCAGGGAAGGCTGCTGGAAACACTTTCGCAAAGCCTGGGGGCGGCCCCGGACGTCGAAATATGGGGAGCAGGAAACGTCTGGAACTGGGCGCATTTCCTCCTGGCGGCGCTGTTAGCGGAAACTCTGTTCCTGCTGCTGGTATACATATTCGTTCCGCTCGGCCAGTTGGTCAGCCGGCAAATGGATTCGGCTCCGCACGTTATCTGCATACTCTTTGAACTTAATCGGCAGCCTGGCTGGAATCCTGGCGTTCTTGTGGGTGAGCCGGTTGATGTTGCCTCCTTCGGCTTGGATTAGTGCTGATAGGGTTTGCATTACTGCAAGTCAGAACGAGAGATCGGATATTGCTATTCGGTCTGCTGGTGCCCTTGTTGCTGCTACTCCATGACCCCTCGAACCCGAGCCATTACAACATCTGGACCCCGTACCAGCAGATTGAGTATTCGCGGTTTTGTGCTAAGAATGGGGACTACTCGGGTGGAAATGTGGAAGTGAATCACACTGGCTACCAATGGATCGTGAATCTCTCCCCAGTTTTTCTAGATCGCCACCCTGGTCTCTTGAAAGAGTCGCCTGACGAGAATCCCTACAACTTGCCGTTCCGTTTTGCCGAACGTTTGCCGGATGTAATGATCGTGGGATCAGGAACCGGGGACGATGTTGCGGCGGCTTTGCGACACGAAAGTTCTTCAGTGGACGCGGTCGAGATTGATCCTGCCATACTCGCCTTAGGAAGGCGTGAGCATCCTGAGCGTCCTTATGATTCGCCGCGAGTTTCCGTTCACCTGACTGACGCTCGGGCATTTGTGAAGCGGACGGATCGACGGTATGACTTGGTGTTATTCGGTCTGCTCGACTCCCACACCCAGTTTTCTGATTACTCCAACATGCGGATCGACAACTTCGTGTACACGGAGGAATCGTTCCGCGAGGCCAAGCAGCGTTTGAAGCCCACGGGGGTGTTCCCGTGCCGAGCGGAAGAACCAAGTCATTCCCCAGGAGTAGAAAGCGATGATGATCAGAATGTTTACCGGCATGCCGAAAATAATGTAGAGCACCGGCATAAATAGAACAGTTTTCTGTAGAAACAAAGCTTGCGCCAGGACTTGCAGAGGCAAGAACAATGCCATATGAGTCATGGTGATGGCTGTAAGCAGTGCCTTCTTCATCAAACCGAAATCGAAAATGTAGTAAGTCAATCCGAATAACAGCGGGACGGTAGATATCAACGCTATTCCAGCGGTGACAAGCCCTTCCATGTAGCTGTCGGGAGTATGAGGAAAACGCGCCGGTAAAAGCGCGAAATACAATAGCGCCGTTGCCGCCACTAGCAACATTCCTCGAAGTAGATACTTGACCGGGATTAGGTTACTCGGCAGCAGAAAGGTCGCCGCCAAGAGTGCCAACCCGGCTGCACTGACTAGCCACCAAGTCTGAGAGCTGGGCAGCATAGGTTCCATACGAGGAAAGGGAATATCGAAGCGGAGGAAGGGCGTCAAATGATGTTCCGCCAGACCGAGTCCAGCATGTAAAGGCAGTACACGAATCCCGTAAGCCAAAACGCGCTCCCAGAATCGGCAGACCTTCGGCAGAAGCGCCAACCAGATGGAGGTAAAAAATACAAAAAGAAAAATGGCGATAACCAGATTCATGGGGCCAAGACGGAAGTGGGCGAGCGCGCGATGCATGGGAATAACACCGCCGCGATGTCCACGGGAAGGGACAGGACTCGCCAGCTTCGGGGCTTTGATCCCGCTGGCTGAGTTCTCGCGACGCTCAAAACTCCCGGAAGAATCCAAAGCTAGCTCCGCCTCTCGTATAGAAGGGGCTGTGGTAGGAGTCTCCCACCAGATTTACGCCCCAGCTTTCACCCACCCACCGACGCCAGGTAACGGTTAAAGTCTGACTCTCGAAATCAGTAAGGGCCACAGTGGGCCCGACGAGTTGGTACGCCTCTACTCCAAAACCAGCGCGAAGCGTGAGGTACTGTCGCAGGTTTCGTCCATGAGTTACGGCTACAAAGCCCGCCGGCGAAAAGACCGATCCCGGATTGCTGACGTTAAAGCGAATTCCTTCTTCAAGGATCCAAGGCGTCGTGAAGTAGTAAGTCGTGCCAACAAAGAAACTGTGATCGCGGTGAACGTCCTTGGCGGCGTAGTATCCAAAACCGAACGTCGTGATCAACTGCTTGTGAGCCATCCATTTCTTGTTGATGAATCCATCGCCCCGGAAGCGCGGCCAGAAAAAGCCACCAACACTCGAACCAATTGTTAGCGAGCCGTACCAGTCAGGATTGAAGTTATAGATATCGCCAGCGCCCAAGTACACGCCGGAGTCGCCAAATTCGTGCTGACCGTTGACCTCGGCATTCCAGACGTTATGCCCGCTCGTAACCACCCCGCGAGCGTACCCACCCGACCAGTAGCCGAAGCCATTGGTCAGAGTCAGATAGTCCCCGCCAGCTTCCACGTAGTTGGTCAACTGCTTCGGTCCACTTTGCGGTGGAAGGTCAGTTTCAGCCTGCTGCGGTGAAGCTTGCTCAGAAGTGGCGGAAGCGAAATTGTTCGAAGCGGTGGCAACCGAAATGGGGCTCCCTTGGGCGCGCGATTCCTGGACCAGGGCAAAGCTCAAGAGCAGGAGCACTGACGCAAACCGGCACCGTCGTTGTTGCGTGATCGTCATTTGTTGAACGTCTCCATCTCGAAACGAAGATTTCTCCCCTCTCCAGCGATGATCATCCAAGCATCGTTATCGCGGACCACTTTGGCGGAACCCTCCACGATCTTCGGTTGCGCAAACCTTGTGGCTGGAATTCTCCAGGTCTCGTGATCGAGCGTCTGGGGATGAGTGGCTTCGACCGTGATCAGCCCGCCGTTGTCAGACATTTTCCATTTCACCTGCTTGCGGGAATTCAGGAAGTTGGCCAGTTCCGTCATCGTGTACCAGCGAAATCGTCCGTCAGCTTTGAGACGGCCCGTCTGTTCCATCCAACGATCCACCAGATCGTGGTAAGGCAAAATTCCGGGAGGATGGAAGTACATCAGCCTCACCGAATGCTGATCAGTCGTAAAGTCCGTGATGGCGGCAAGCCAACGCGCGACTTCGGCGTCGGAATATCCTTCCGTCATAAACTCCTCGAAACCCGCAGCTCGATCCAGATGCAGAATTGGAAAAGCCCACACGTTGCGCGCTTCGCGCTCTCCGTTGCGGTAACCTTGAGTCGGGCCCATTCCGGTATCGCCCGTGAAATAGTAGGCGACAAAACCGTGAGCCTCCAGCCAGTGCGTAACCCAGGGCGGCTGATTGCCATTGGGAGCGGAATATTCCTCGACCGGCTTCCCGGTCACCCGCTCCAGGGAATCCTTGTTCAGCGCGAGAAACTGCTCGAGGTCTTTGGGATTGTCGGTTTCCACGTGAGCGGAAAAGTAGTCGTGAATCCAACCGCCGTGGCTGCCGATCTCATAGCCGAGGCCCTCATATTTGCGGATCAGATCCTGGCTGACGGGATTGTGATCAACGTCAAGGCCCTTCCTGTCGCCGAGTTTGCCCGAATCGGGTCCAGCGGTGATGTGAATCGAATACGGCCCTTGTTGCAACAAGCTCCATGAACTCATCTCCTGAAGAGGTTTTATGGCGGCATTGGAGTCGACGTGCCAGTTCAGGACCAGTCCTCCAACTCCATCCGGGACCGGCATTAAATAGGGTAAAGACAATGCATGGCCGGCGAAGTACTTCAGAAAGACGTGCAGCATCAATCCGTCGGTGCTGCCTTTCAGATATCCGAGCGGCAGATTCACAAACAGGACGGAGCCTTTCTGATAAGGCTGTTGCCCGGCCACCAATCCATTGCTCGAGCGAAATAAAACCTCGCCCGCGTAGTGGCCCGAAGTTACGAAGCTTGGATACTGCAGATCGCCATATTTGTAGCGCCTGAGCTCGACGTCGAAGGTTCCGCCAGCAGCGACGGTCGAACCATCCTTCAGAGCGAAGCCATCAGTTCCCGCATGGAACGGATAGTACTTGCCGGGAGGTATTTCCATCTGACTAACAATTGCATTGGTGCTGGTGACCTTGCTCCATTGAATCGTCTTATCACCCAGCAGGTCGTAGAGAGCGTAGTCCACACCTGCCAGATCCGACAGTCGGGACCGGCCCGCTGCGAAAGCGCCGTTCAGAGAGAAGGTGCCGGCGTCGTAGACCAGCATCAGTTTGCCACCTTCTCCTACAAAGCGATGCAGAGTGGCGACGAAAAGATCACTTGCCTGCTGGTGGATGGAATCCGGCAAAATCACGCCCGCACACTTGGACTCTCCCCATAAAGGACGCAGGAATTCAGAGTCATGAACCGGGACCACATGAAGTCCTTCCTCGCTGCCTGCGTCCAGCCACATGGTGACTTTGGGATTGGAGAAGCTGACGCCGTCGGGCACCAACAGCAGAAGGCGATCGGCAGTCGAGCGAAAGCGGTCATACGTCGCCCAGGACCACGCGATCAAAACCACGAGAATGACGCTGCCGATTGCCACAATGGTTCGAGGTCGCTTCATTGTCTGGCCACCACCTCACCTTGTTCGCGGGCCCACAACGTGCCAAACACGACTACGCCTTCCTCGACCTCGATCCGAGGCGCGCTGACCGTTGTAGGATGTTTTAAGGTGCCGCATCGAGTTCCGGCGGCAATGGTTAATTCCTGTTCGGCAATCACCGGTCCGTGAACCGCGCAGTTCGGGCCAACGCGCATGTTTCGTGCGCTGATCAGGCTTCCTTCCACCGAGACGCCGTCCTCGAGCACCATGTCCTCAACGCTTTTCACGCTGCCGCAAATTCGCGCACCGGAGCGAATGTGCAAATTGCCCCGGATAACGATATTGCCGTTGATGATCTGGCCGGCCTGAACCTCGAAGTCGCCGTCATGCAGAAAACGCTCCACTGGCACCACCCCCGTGCTTGCGGGAAGGGTTCCGTTTGGCGAGGGTGCGTCTTGACTAGCGGCCACGCTCCCAATTTCAATACGCGGAGCATTCAGCCGCAGAAAACTGCAATCGCCGCGCAGGCGTATGAGCGAGTCTGAGGAAACACGCCCGTAGAGCCTGCAGCCGAGATCGGCCGTGAATTCCCCGACGGCATGAACCCAACGCATCACGCGGCTGGAAGCGCCCAGGTGAACAGTTGTTTCTCCCAGGATCGCCCGATAGGTGTTCTGGTCTCCACCAAGGAATTGCCCGCCCGCATAGATGTCTTTCGAAAACGTGCCGCTGGGGGGCACGATAAGGTCAACCCCCGCCGCCATCATCACAGGATGGGTTGCGTCTCGCTGCTGGAACGCCAGCATCAGCGGTTCATCGGCCCGGCCCAGCACAATGTATTCTTCGCCGCCGGGAAACGTGCCAGTGGCCGAGGTCCCATCGGCCGCGCAGTGCTGCATGATGGGCTGAAGTCCTTTGATATAGTCGCGAAAGCTATTGGCAAAATGGCGGATTTCTCCTGAATTCTGCTGAACCACGTTCAGCGGCAGTGCATCCGACTTGCGGCGCAATTCCACGAGCGCCGGAACAAGAGGCAGCATGAACATCACGCTGACCATGACAAACAGAGCCGCCACTGCGAGGTAGGGATTCACAAGACCTTCCGGAAACGTTCGGTCTTATCCCAATGAAACTCAGCTCCAGTGACAAGATCGCTAAGCTGCGAAAATGCTGCGCGAGAGACGGAGAAAATACTTACTGCGAATCCCAGAATGAGGAACGGCAGCAGGGAGATTCGTTTGCGCGTCCCATCCAATCGGACGGCTGCGGCGATTTCGAAGAAAGCGGCAAGATTGCCGAGCGCGGCATACGCCGTCAGGGAAAGCAGTGCGATAACCCCATGGAGTGGGGCTACACCCTGGTAGAACACACCCAGCGCCAGCGCCCATCCGACCAGCGTGACCGGCGCCATGGCATAGACTCCCAGCAGCAACGTGCCATCAATCCGTTCGCGCAGGGTGGCGCGATTTTGTCCCAGTAACAGGCGCAGTCCATAAGTCACCATGGCCTGGTTGTGGCCTTTAGCCCAGCGCATGATTTGCTTAATACGCACCGGCCAAACTTCGGGGACTTCCTCATAGCACTCCGAGCGGTTCTGGTATACGGTTTTCCAGCCATTCAGGAGGAGGCGATAGGTCAGGTCCGTGTCTTCAGTAAGTGAATTCTCATTCCATCCGCCGATTTCTCGCAGAGCGCTCAACCTCACTCCCGCCACCGTGCCGCCATGTTGGGGCACGAGGCGAAGATTCATGCGCGCCTGCTGATCCACCTGGTAGCCGCCCGAGCGTTCCAAATCGAGCAGACGTGTGAGCAGATTCGTGCCGGCGTTCAACGGAACTACCCGGCCCATTACGCCGCCAACTTCCAGATCAAAGAATGGCGCGACCAGTTGTTTAATCAGTCCCGCGCCTGGAATGTAATCTGCATCGAAAATAAGGATGACCTCTGTGTTCACCAATTCCATGGCGTCTTTCAGTGCCGCCGCCTTGCCGCCTTTGCCTCCGACGCGATGAAAGGCTTGAATGCGCCCAGGAAAATCTTGCACAAACTTATCAATGATCTCCCGCGTGCGGTCCGTGGAACGGTCGTTCACCGGTATCACCAGCATGCGATCCTCGGGATATTTGACCGTCATCAAGGCGTCGAGAATGTTGGCAATCACCTTCTCCTCGTTGTGCGCGGCTACCAGCACGGTGACGGGAGGCCAGTCTGCGGTGTCAATGTCGATGTATGGGTGCCTTTGGAATCCGAAAAGCCGATTTAGCGTAAACCAGTAGTGGCGGCCGGTGTAAATGCAGATGAGGAAAACAATGCTGTAGAGAACATAGATCATGGCGCGCAACCACAGCCCCCAGGACACAGGTTCTGCGGGTTCACTCCTTGCCTGCTGCGGCGGCTTTGTGAGCCCCGTCCACGGAGTCGGTTTTCCGGCGCCGCAGCTGCGGCCTCGGCGCGAGCTTAAACTGCTTGTCAGCCTCCAGCAGTGGAGTCTTCTTGGCATACCACCGGGCAACAGCCTCCACAATCCGCTCCGAACTGTGACCGTCGCCGTAAGGATTTTCGCCCTCCGACATATCCTGATACGCTTCCGCATCGTTGAGCAGATGGCTGGTCTCGTTGACGATTCCGTCACGCGACATACCGATGATTTTCGCCATACCAAACTGGGAGGCTTCCGGACGTTCGGTGAGTTTGCGTAGCACTAACACCGGCTTGCCGAACGTAGGCGCCTCTTCCTGAATCCCGCCCGAGTCGGTTAGCACCAAAAAGCAACGCCGCAGCAAGCTGACGAACGTGATGTAGTCGAGTGGTTCGGTCAGGTGAATTCTGTCTGTGTTCTGCAGCAGCCCATTCACCGTGCTGCGCACGTTGGGATTCATGTGTACGGGATAGACGACCCGGATGTCGGGATGCAGATTGACCAAATCTTTAAGCGCCAGGCACATGTTTTCCTGATCCAAGCCCAAGGATTCCCGCCGATGAGAAGTAACCAGCACCAGCCGGGAATTGTCGTCCGGAATACCGGCAAGGGGAGTGTTTTCCCAGGAATGCGGCAGTATACTCAGCGCGCGCAGGGTATCGATCACGGTGTTGCCCGTGACCACGATTTTCTCGTCAGGGACGCCCTCGGCCAGCAGGTTGTCCCGTGACAGAGCCGTAGGCGCGAAATGAATGTCGGTCAGCACCGAAGCCAGCCGCCGGTTGGCTTCTTCTGGGAATGGATTGTAAAGGTCATGACTGCGCAGGCCGGCCTCGATGTGACCGACAGCAATCTTGCAGTAGTAAGCTGCCAGTGCCGAAGCAAAAGCGGTAGTAGTGTCGCCTTGCACTAGCACCATATTGGGTTCGAATCGGCGGCACGCATTCTCTACCGTGTCCAATACGCGCGCGGTGAGAGAGTTTAGCGTCTGATTGGGACGCATTACATCCAAATCAAAGTCAGGCTTGATCTTGAAGAACTGCAAGGCATGGTCGAGCATGGTGCGATGCTGACCCGTATGAACGACGGCGGTCTCAAACTCTTTCGAGCGCTGCCGCAGCGCGTGAATCACCAGCGCCAATTTGATGGCTTCCGGCCTGGTGCCGAGGACCGCGATAATCCGACACTTCATTAAGATTGCCCGCTATCGTTAGTTGTTTAGGATTCACCGTCCAAGCCTCTAAAGAAACCGGTTCTGGCACGGATTGAGCGGGCAAGATTAGACTCGCCCCCGATGAACTCTTCATTTTCTATTGCTTAGATAGGTCGGACAAGATTACTAATGTCACTGGAGGCTGCTGGGGGCGGATCTTCTCGTTCGGGCGACATGGTATAGCGAAATGTGTTGATCGTAATAGATGAGCAGGGAATTGTCGCTCACAGGCCGAAATGCAACAGACGCCTGCATCAGCTGCGTCTCGTGCTGATTCCAACCGCTTCTTGAGTTATCCGCAGAGCGGGTGAGCCACGGCACCATGGTTGATTAGGACAAGCAGTTCTCAGTGGCTGCGAAAACAATTTGCAGATGAGCAGGTATCGACAGAGTTTCATGCGTCCTCCTATCTGGCGGTCACAACGCGGATCGTCCAACCACTTCGGGTGCGAGTTAGCACTAGATGCGCGACATACGCTGCACTGTCTAACCACGCAAAGGTGGGCTAGGCACCAAAGTACAGTTGTCGTCGAGCGCAGCGAGGGATCTAGCGCTGCATCGTGCCAGCCCTGATTTCACGTCGCCGGGCTATACCAAGTCTTCTACTTTCACATCTGCGCCCTTCCACGAATCGCGGAACTCGCTTTCGACGAAGCCCGCGTCGTAGTTCTTGTCCTGAGCCTTCAGCGTTTGTTGCAATCCGAACAGAGAGCGCGGATTTCGCGGATTGCGATCAAGGTCCGCCCGGAAGACTTTTTCGGCGCCCGCCGCATCGCCATTGATCAACAGCGCGCCGCCTAACGATTCGCGGACGGGAAAGAACCAGTCCGGAGGTTCACCATACTTCAACGTATCCTGAATCGTTACGGCAGCGGTCAGCAAAGAGATTGCCTGCACGTTATCCTTCCTGGCCATGGCAATCTTCGCTCCCAACACATCCTCCGAAATTTTCATGATGTCTTTCGCCTTGTTGTTGATCGGCATGGAGAAGACCATGTCAGGCGGGGTATTTTGCTCAGCCTCAGACACGATCTTGTATTCGGCCTCGGCCTCATTCAGTTTGCCCGTCCCTGCCAAAGCCATGCCACGCGCGAAATGCCAGAATCCCGTCGTGATCTTCATCGCAGGATCGGGTTGCGGCATGGCCAGAATCTCATTCCACCTATGAAAACGAACATCCACCGCCATCGGGATGGTCATGAAACCTTCGAGGGGTGGAATTTCTTTCACATGCGGTCCCACATTCGCGACCAGTAAATCCGCGTTCTTCCTGGCTTCCGCATAGTTGCCGTTCATGCTGGCGCACATGGCGATGAAGTGAAGGTTGTGGCTGTAATACATCATCGGGTAGATGCCCTGCGCGCCACTCGCCTTGATATACGCTCGGTCCACCGCCGCGGCTTCCTCGTTGGTCTTTATCGCCGCCTCGTAGTCGCCGGTGCGGATGTAAACGTGGGCGGGCATGTGTACGATGTGTCCGGCATTGGGTGCGAGTGCCGCTAAGCGATTGGCGCCCGCTAAAGCCCGTTCGGGATTCGCCGAAGCCTCGGTCGCATGGATGTAATAGTGAATCGCGCCCAAGTGGTTCGGGTCGCGGCGAATTACTGATTCCAAGAGTAGCGACAATCTCTTCGGTCCCCGCTTCAGGTGTGCCGTCGACATGCCACAAGCCCCAGGGATGAAGGTTCATGCCTGACTCAGCAAACAGCGTGGCTGCGTCGAGGTCGTCACGGTATTTCTTCGACACCTCGCGCATGGCATCGTGATAATCCTCGGCCGCCTTTCTGAGATCCGCATTCGGGTCGGACGGGAAGCGCTTGGCCATGGCTTGGATATATGCCTGCTCGCTGGGCGAGGCGTTGGATGAGAGATCGACCGCCTTCTGGATCGCCTGGTGCGCTTGTTTGAAGCGGTCCTCGCTGGCGGGATCGTTGTAGTTCGGTCCTACCGCTTCCGCAATTCCCCAATAAGCGATTGCGAGTTTGGCATCGAGTTCAGTCGCACGCTGGAACGAGCGTGCCGCCTCATCATGATTGAAATCGTAAATCAGACGCAATCCCTGATCGAAGAACTTCTGCGCTTCGGGATTGCTGGTTGATACGGGATGATGACCGTTTCCCAGCCCGCTCATAAGCGTCGCGGGCTTGGCCCGACTGTGGTTGGAATGTTCTTGCGCAATAGACGGTAGGCATAACGACACGGCGAACAAAACGGATATGCAAAATCGCATTCGGACAGTCCTCCTTAGAATTAGGGGACAGGAAACGCGCCGGCGTATGTTGCCCCAAGTGCCGCCAGCTTAAAGGAAACCCGCGGAGGAAGCAATGGAGTCTCGGGTTGCGGATTGAATCGAACCGTATCGCCACGCCTTGAATCCAGAATCCCGTCGACCTCATCTAGCAGCTATGACTCAGCAACGTAGTGTTTTTCCCGTGGCAGATTATTCCCAGCCAATCGCCCAGCCCTTAGAGGTGAGCACGCTCAATGACGCGTCTTTGCTCGATGCGTACTCGCAAGCTGTCGTCAGCGCTGCGGAAGCGATCAGCCCTTCGGTAGTCAAGATTGATGTTGCGCAGCCGGGCCGAAGCCGTTCCGGCGAGCCTCGCCAGCGCCAAGGCGGGGGATCTGGATTTGTGTTTACTCCCGACGGCCTGGTGTTGACCAACAGCCACGTCGTGCATGGAGCGAGCCGAATTGATGTCTCGCTGCCGGATGGGCAGCGCTTCCCGGCTCACATCATCGGCGACGACGCCGCAACCGATCTGGCTGTGATCCGCATCGGTTTGCCCAGCAACGGCGCTCCGCGTCTGGTGGCGGCGCCTCTCGGAGACTCGCAGCGGCTTCGGGTTGGCCAGTTGGCGATTGCCATCGGCAATCCTTATGGCTTTCAGTACACGGTCACTGCGGGAGTTGTTAGTGCTTTAGGACGTTCGTTGCGTTCCTACTCCGGGCGGCTGATTGAAGATGTAATTCAAACCGATGCGTCGCTCAACCCCGGCAACTCTGGTGGCCCGCTGGTCACTTCGGACGGGCGCGTGATAGGCGTGAACACGGCGACAATTATGGGCGCGCAAGGTTTGTGCTTCGCCATCGGAATCAATACCGCGAAGTTCGTTGCCGGACGTCTGCTGCGCGAAGGACGAATCCGGCGCAGTTACATCGGGGTCGAGGCACAGACCGTGCCGCTGCTTCGCCGTGTGGTGCGTTTCTACGATCTCCCCAAGGAAAGCGGCGTGATCGTGATATCGGTGGAGAATGGCAGCCCGGGCCAGAGAGCAGGATTGCGCGAAGGTGATGTGATAGTGGCGATGGACGACAAGCCAGTCGCGGGCGTGGACGACCTGCATCGTCTGCTGACCGATGCCCGCGTGGGATCCGTAAGTGCGCTCACAATTGTGCGGCACACAGAAAAACTTGAATTGAAGGTTGTGCCCAAAGAGATGCGCGAGAGTTAGTTTGTGTGGTGTGGCGCGGGAGCCTCGTTGCGCAGAATCGGCTGCCCGATGCGTCAGGTCGTGGCTCCTGGCGAACTCGCCGTTATAGGCTGCGGTTTCAGATTCGAGGAAGAACATCTGATCCTCGACTCCTGGTTTGCCCATCGCGATTACGAAACTGTGAACCTAGGCTAAGTTCCTCAGCCGCCGCACTACTTCCGCGATGTCGTTCTCTTGAAACAGCCGGATCGCGGCAATGCCCGCTGCGCCAGCATCAACACAGGCGACAGCGTTTTCGAGCGTAACGCCACCGAGCGCGAGTACAGGAATCTTCTGCCGGCAAGCCTCACGCAGTTGATCGAGGCCGGCACCTTTAGTTTCTGGAGAATCCTTCTTCTCAAACACCGGGGCGAAAACAACGAAGTCAGCGCCGTTAGAGGCGGCAACAGCAACCTCGGCCATGGTGTGACAAGAAACGATGACTACCGGACGTAAAGAACTCCCTGCTTCGATCCAGATCTTTCGCACCTCCGGCGGCGAAGTGTCTTCGGATCGCAAATGAACTCCATCGCCGTTGCAGGCTATGGCGATATCGCTTCGCGAGTTGATCAACAAGCGAGTCGCAGGTTCGCGGGAATTTTCCTGGACAGCCTGCACCGCAGCGCGAAAGAGAGCTTCGAGTTCGCGAGTAGAGAGATCTTTCTCCCGCAATTGAATGAGGTCAACGCCGGCGCGAGTTGCCTCGGCGATTTTCGCAAGCAGAGCGTGCTGGCGCGCGTCCTCGTCACCTGGAAATTTCGTGCGATCGGTGATATAGCAAAGAAGCAAGGCTATGGGTTAGTCTTCGCGATTTCCGGCACTCGCTCGCCTTCACCTTTATGTTTCGGTTCCGGTCCGAGATGGTATTTGGTCAGCCCATCACGCAGAAATTCAAATCCCTCTTCTGGCGAGTCCACGATCTTGAAGAGTTCCAAATCTTCGGGAGAAATAGTGCCCGCATCCACCATGGTTTGGAAGTTAAAAAGCTTATTCCAGTACTCGCTGCCGTAAACCACCACGAGAATTTTCTTGGCCAGCTTCTGAGTCTGCGCCAGCGTAAGGATTTCAAAAAATTCATCCATGGTTCCGAATCCGCCGGGGAAAATCACCAGCGCTTTGGAAAGATAGGCAAACCAGAACTTACGCATAAAAAAGTAATGAAACTCGAAATTCAGTGATGGGGTAATGTGAGGATTAGGCATTTGTTCGAACGGCAACGCGATATTCAGCCCAATCGTCTTGGCGCCCGCTTCTCGCGCCCCAAGATTGGCCGCTTCCATGATTCCAGGGCCGCCGCCAGTCGTAACTACGAAACGTCTCCGGCGTGCTGGAATCTTGAATTGACCACTTGCTCAGCAGAAAAGCCAGCCGGCGCGCATCTTCATAGTAGCGAGCCATCTCGACACCCGCGATCGCTCGTTTCAGCAAAGTTTCGCGCTCGCCCTCCGAAAGCTGCGACGCTGTTGATTTCAATTCAGCCAGCTTATCCTCAGCGATGGCCCGGCTATGGAAACGAGCCGACCCGAAGAACACCACCGTGTCCTGAATTTGCTCCCGCCGGAAACGCGCGATCGGTTCCATGTACTCCGACAGTATGCGCAGGATGCGCCCGTCCGGGCTATTCACAAAGTTTTCATTGGCGTACGCCAGTGGCGCGCGCTTCAAGTCGTCTTCATTCATAAGAACATTTCTTTCCGTAAATTAATTAGCCGGCAGCAGGTTAGTGCGTTCGCCGGGAGAATCTTGCTTAGGGGCGCTTTTCCTCGTGGTAGTGAATTGCTTCCGAGAATCCAATCCAGATATCGAGAACTCCGAGCCCGCTGCACAATCCGCGCACAAATCCGTTAGCAATGAATGCTCGCAACTCGGGAGATCCCATTAGAAGATGGTTGTCGGTCCATTCCGGTCTCCACGGAAGCAAAACGAGAAGCACGCCGACAACCGCACAGACCAGTCCGAAGGTCAGCACGGTAATCCGGTGCAACCAAAGCTCAACGCCAACGTAACGGCGTCCTTCGGGACGCCCGGGGGGCGTTTCCAGCGCGGTCGCGGAAGAATCACTGCGCTCCGAAGGCAGCTTCGCTCCCAAAGACCTTGGAGGAATAGCTTGGGGTGTATTCGGATCCGCGGTCACCGCACGCTCCGGGAAATGGTGAGCAATGCGGGCCGGATTTTGTAAAAGTACGTACCCAGAGTAAGAGCGTTAAAACCCATCTCGACATTCTACGACTTCAGGGTCTTAATGCGCTCGCCCACATCCCTGTAATCGATGTTGCTGCCGTACACTTCCATGAAATGGTTCAAGGCAGATGACTTATCACCGGCAACCTCATAAGAAGTTGCAAGCTCGTAGTGCAGGGCGGTTCGAGTCTCTGCATCGATGGTCGGCAGCTTGAGCGCCTTTTCATACCAGCGGATGGCTGCCTCGGGAATGCCTTTATCGAGGAAACACTGCGATAGCCAGGTGTAAGTCTGCATTATGTGCGGAAACGAATGCCCCCGATCTACGGACTGGCATACCTTCTGCAACTCGCCGATGGCTTCGTCCAATAGTCCCATCTCACGGAAAGCCACGCCGAGGTTGTAATGCGTTTCCGGGTCTTCGTCGGCCTTGGCCGAGTCTTCCTCGAGCTCATGCTTCAGCTCGCCGAACATGTCGCCCAAGTCGACCGCAGGACCAAGATCAAATTTCGCTGAACTCCCGCCCGCAATCCCTGGGGCTAAAGGCCGGCCGACCGGAGGGTGATACGAAATAGCTGGTGATGCGCTAACCGCATCTTGCGATGGGCCGGAGCGGGTAGCGGCCGCGGCCATGGCAGCCGGAACTTGTGCTGCCGCGGCGCTCGCCGGGACTGCAGTGTTCGGTTTTGCTGCAACCATATCCGGCTGCGCGGCCGGAGTACCGTGCACCGTGGGTGCTTCGGCCAGAAAGCCGTCGCCGAGAGAGGCTTCGAGATCGGATACGAAGCTGTCCAACTTGCCGCCAGGATGAGATTGGCTTTGAGTAAACGCCGAGGCAACTTCCACTGTTTGCGGAGGCCCTGGCTCGGATTCTGGAGTCACCTCGCGGACCGTCGTCTGCGGAAGGAATCCATCTCCGAGCGATGATTCCAAGTCGCTGACTAACGCGTCCAAGATCGCAGGCTTGGGCTCAGGAACGGCAGCCACTTGCTCGGCCGGTGCTGCAGGAATGTCCGCAACCGAAATTTCCTCGATGGCCTCTGGCTCGGGAGTCCGAGCCTGCGCAGCGGCAGCCTCGATCTCGTGCCGCAGGGCTGACAACAAAGACGGCTCTGGCCTCAACCGATACAGCTTGGTGTAGGTTGCGCGAGCCTCTTCCTGCATGCCATTCGAAACATAAAACCGAATCTCTTCGATCGCTTCTTTGACTGCCTCTGCGTCGGGCTCGGTATCAGTCGCGGCAACTTGCGCAGGAGCAGTCGCTTCTTCAGGAGTAGCAGGGGCATCTGCCTCTACAGTGAACGAATCTTCCCACTCGGACGAGAGATCGATTTCATTCCCTGATGCAACCGGCTCTGGTGGGGCGGAGTTGGCTTCGATGGCGGAGTGTATTTCAAATTCCGCGGGCGCTTGTTCCGCAGTTGGCGCTGTGGTGTGTCCGACAGCCGCGACTTCCTCATCAGCGGGAGCGGCCTCTTCAATGGCTGCTGCGAGCGTAGTATCGACGGCTGGAGCTTCAGACTCGGCAAACTTCGGCTTCACATGCGCCACAACGCTGGCGTCCGCCGGGACGCCCAAACCGCGTTCCTCATACTTCGCCGCCAGATCACCATAGCGGGTCGCTTCGTCCGGAAATCCAGCGTCGTGGTAAACACTTTCCAGCGTGCGGCAGCAAAGGGCAGCATCGGTAAATCGGCTGGCTCGCGTGTGTAGTGCAGCCAGTCGCTGGTTTACCCGCAAATCGCGAGGCGCCTGGGGCAGAGCGGAGAGCAAAGGCCCCAAGGCTTTCGCCGGCATGTTGTAGGAAATGAAAAGTTCGGCATCGGTCAGGGCACCGCGGACGAACAGCGCCACATCATCGGGATAACGCTGGTCAATGAAGGGCGCGGTGGCTTCGAGCTCATCCACCATCACCGAGCCTTCTTCAGGCGTGATCAGCCGCGATACGGTCGGCCCCCCTAGCTTCTCAATTACCTGCTGATAGTTGCGGGCGTGTAGCTGATTCTCAGGCTCGAGTTGAGTGAGTTTCAGATAATAGTCGCGGGCTTTTTCCAACTCTCCCGCTTGAACATATCCGTGGGCGAGAAGTTCGTACACTTCGGTCAGATGCGTATTGTCTGCTGCCTTGTTCAACAGAGCGAGCAGCATTTCGAGGGCTGGCGTGTTCTCCCGCACATGGCCGATCAGGGAATGTAAGTTCTCCAGGATTTTCCCCGAATCTGCGGCCAGCAGCCGATCAGAGTGTTGCTGATACAACTGCAGAGCATCCTCGAATTGCCCGGCTGCGATGAGTGCGTCGGCATACGAAAGGATTGCACCAATATCATTATGGACGGTGAGTAACTTCGCCGCCAGAGTCCCCGCCTCGGGCAAACGCCCGGTCTGTAAATAGGCTTGCAGCAGGGTTCGCAGCCCATCGGGATGAGTATCGAGGTCCGTGACTTTCTCGAGACACTCGACCGCCGCGGCGAGATCGCCTGCATCGAACGCATTGCGACCACGCAACAGCAACGCATACCCATTGCCCGGATCGAGCGTGATCATACGCTGCAGAATTTCTTCCGCCGGACCCAGTTGTCCTTTGCCGCGCAAAGTTTCTGCTGCTGCCGAAAAAATCTGCCAGGCTTCCGTCTTCTTTCCCAGACGAACGTAAACCTCGGCCAGCCGCGTGCGCATGGCTACGTTTTCTGGATCCATTTCCAGAGTTTTCTGGAAGATCCGTACAGCCTGCTCTAGTTGACCTTCACGCGAGAAATTCTTCGGCGACCTGCAAGTATTGCGCTCGCGCATCATTAAAAAGACCCTGCTGGGTGTAGAGCTCAGCTAGCCGCAGTGCGCACTCCAGCGACGCCTTCAGCTTGCTCAGCTTCTTGTACATGGCAATTGCTTTCACCGTGAAGCCTTGCGAGGCGTAGGCATCGCCCACGCTCTTGAAGCATTCCACGGCTTTTTCGCTATTGCCCAGACGCGAGTAAAGGTCGCCCACGGTGTTCATCACCGTAAGGTCCTTAGGGTCGGCTTTGAGGACTTTTTCGTACTCAGTGATCGCGTTTGGCAGCTTGCCCTGTTGGACGAACTTCTCCGCAGCACTGAGAACCTTCTGCTTATTGAAGCCAAAACCAAACGCCATAAGAGTGCGGACTCCAGCTCCGATTTGCCTCTCGTTCGAGAACTTTCTCTACGTGACGAGAGTTCGTGCCCAATTAAACCATTCCATCGGCATCACGCCCAATATCAGGAGATGGTCTTTAGGACAAGGGTAATTGTACGGCGGGGTACTCAGAATCGTATGGTTACTAAGGGTTACCGAAAGGGAGTGTACGACCGGGTTATGTAGGCGCGGGCGTCCTCGCCCGTGCGGCTCACTTCCATAAATAATAAAATCCCATCTGCTTATCGAGCAGGTTTTCCTTAGTCGGCAGCCATTGGGAAATGTCTCCGAACAGTAAGTCAGATAAAGTTCTCCGGTCTTTCTCAGGATGAACCAGCACCGGCTCACCTTTAATCCCGACTGACTTCGCAGTTTCGTCTACCGCCGTCTGGAAATCGCCGATTTGATCGATCAGGTGCATCGGCAGTGCTTCCTGCCCGGTCCAGACTCTTCCATCCGCGATCGCCTTGATGTCATCAGTCTTTGCGTGCCGGCCATCGGCCACCGCTTGCACAAACTGACCGTACATGTTGTCGATCAATGATTGCAGGTAGGCGCGCTCCGCAGGAGTCATGTCGCGCATCGGATTACCCGTATCCTTCAGCGCCCCGACCTTCAGCACTTCGGGCTTCAGCTTGGCCCAGCGCATAAGGTCGCCATAATTCACCCATTCGGCAATCACTCCGATCGAGCCGACTACGCTGCCATTGTCGGCATAAATTTTGTTAGTGGCAGAAGACACGTAGTATGCACCACTGGCGCCCACCGTGCTGATCGAAGCCACAATGCGTTTGTGTTTTTCGTCGCGCAGGCGCTTGACTTCGCGATAAATTTCCTCCGACGCCGCGACCCCTCCGCCGGGAGAATTCACTTTCAGGATGATGGCTTTGATGGAATCGTCGTCTCCGAACTTCTTAAGCTGAGGCACGATGACGCTGGAATCCAGGATTACACCTTCCAGGTCCACCACTCCAATTTTGTCGCCGAAGGTATGCAGCGAAGCTTCCTCGCCGCCTGCGTGCAAGACGAGATACACCAGCGTGAACACCGCCAGCACGAAGAGGAAAAACACTCCTCCGGCGATTACGATCCAAAGCGCAGTGCGAGAACGACCATTCTCAGCCATACAGTGAGGGTAGTTTAGCACCCGCCGCAGGTTAGGGGACAATCACTCGCAGCGCCTTTCGCGCCACGCTGACCTCGATCGGCGTGTGGCACACGTATTCGCCATCCGCATAAACATCAGTCGGATGATCCGTTTCGATTCGCACCCGCTCCGTTTGAAAGTACTCGACCTGGCGGATACTCAAGTGGCGTCCGAAATAGATGGTGGGAAAAAGGCAAAATAACGCCGATTTATTGATGTCGCTAACAATGCAAATGTCGAGACGCCCATCGTCAAGCTTGGCCTGCGGAGCGATCTTCATACCACCGCCATATGTCGGGGAATTGGCGAACGCAGCGACCATGATGCGTTTGATGGGCGAAGAGACAAACGTTTCACCGCTGAACACAGAAATCCTCGCGGCGACGGGTACGAACCTTAACAACCCGAGCAGCAGACTGAAAACATATCCGCCGTGCGCCCGTAACCAGCGCGGAAGCAGGTTGGCACGCCGAGCAGTTTCCGCATCCAGACCAACGTCACCCACGCAGCAAAAAAGATGCTCATGTGGCGCGGGCGTCTCGCCCGCGTAGTTCTTATCGGCCAGTGGGGTGATTAAACCTAAATCAATGTTCCGCACATTATCACCGCCGGAGGAAAACCTGCGCCACGCAGTCAAAGAATCTCGAACTCCGCGCAACCTCAACGCGCGCGCGAAATCGTTTCCGCTGCCCGAAGGAACCACCAGAACCGGAAGTCGCAGTTTCGCCAATTGCGGCAAATGGCGGTGAACAGTACCGTCTCCGCCGAAAATAATAATTGCGTCGGCTTCATTAGATTCCGCAGGCAGACCAATACTCCAATGCGACTCTGAGCTCGCCTGGAACTGGTACAGGTCTTGAGGGGAACATCCCGGCCCGAATATGGCGGCTGCACGCACTTCTGCCGGAGATTACCAGAAGCTCAACCTTATAAATACTAAAGAACGCGAACGAAACGTTTATAAGTAACAATCCGCATCCCGGCAACCTTTTCGCGTCTAACTAAAGCGATTGTTGAACGCTTAGGAGGGATAGATGCCTTCAAACGAACATGGCTTGGTTCATGTCGCTAGTTCGCACTCAGTGCCGGAAACTCTGAAAAAACTTCAAACCACGATTGAAGCCCGCGGACTGAAAATATTTGCTCTAATCGATCACAGTGGCGAAGCGGAAAAAGCCGGACTGAAGATGAGACCGACTGAACTCCTGCTCTTCGGCAGCCCCAAAGCTGGAACTCCATTAATGACAGCCGCCCCCACTTTAGCCATAGATTTGCCCCTTAAAACGCTGGTCTGGGAAGACGCGGATGGGAAAGTCTGGGTCTCCTACAACAGCACCGAGTACCTGCAGCAGAGGCATGGTATTCCCGGTAGATCTGGTGAAAAATATCGCGGGAGTTGGTGCGCTGGTTGAGAAAGCGATAGAGTAATCGGTCGTACGCTCCATTTGGAGGAGGTCATCCCGAAGGTCCGCGTTTTTCAGCGAGCCGAGGGATCTCTCGCGCGAAGTACTGGGGATAGCGATCAGATGGCAAATGATCCAAAAACGAGTGATCTGGAAAAGGCGGCAGCCGCTCGCGCCAGCTTGCGTTTCGTTCACGACGGCAACGTCGTTGGCCTAGGAACCGGTTCAACCGCGGCCTACGCAGTGCGCTTTCTGGGCGAGCGAGTGCGGGCAGGATTGAAGATACGTGGCATTCCAACCTCCGAACAAACCAGAGATCTGGCCACCAGCGTGGGAATTCCCTTGACTACGCTCGATGAGGTGCAGCACCTCGGACTCCAGCCAATCGACGTCACCATCGACGGAGCCGACGAATTCGATGCGCAACTGCGCCTGATCAAAGGCGGCGGGGGCGCGCTGTTACGCGAAAAAGTCATCGCGTCGGCATCACGGCAAGTGGTCATCCTCGCCGATTCCAACAAACAGGTTGCGGTGCTGGGAAAATTCCCTCTACCAGTTGAGGTGATTCGCCTTCGCTCAGTCGCTAATAGCAGCGCGAATTTCAGCTCTTGGCTCAACTGTAAAGATGCGCCAGGATGCGAAAGGGAACCCGTTTGTAAGCGATGAAGGCCACCACATTCTCGATTGCAGCTTCGGCCATATTCCGGATTCGCCAGCGTTAGCGCGCACCCTAAGTGATATGCCAGGTATCGTGGAACATGGATTGTTCATCGACCTCGCCACCGTAGTGCTGGTCGCGAAAGGCGAGAATGTCACGGAGCTCAGCCGCAACACCGTTAGTCCGCAGTTGTCGTAGTCCTGCACGGGCGTGGACATCCGCGCCTACACCGCAATTTCTCGTAGAGCCACCAGAAACCGCTCAACCTCTTCCGCTCTATTGTAATGAGCCAGCCCGATCCGCAGAAATCCACCGTCTTTTTCTACATCCAGACGCTCAGTAAGGTTCAGCGCGTAGTAGTTGCCGTCCCAAGTAAAGAAGCCACGTTCGCCGAGTCGAGTAGCGAGATCGAGCGGAGTGCGGCCCTTGATGCGCACAGCGAGTGTCGGGCAGCGCTGATCGAATCGCTTCGGATCGCTTATTCCGTAAAGCTTTAGGCCAGGAATGGCCACCAGTCCCCGGATCAGAAGCTCCATCAATTCGACGCTCGTGCTTCTGGATCGCCTCATACGCGGCCAGCAGGGCTGCTCGACGAGTGGATGCCGACGGATTAACGCGTCGCCCAAGATCAGCCAGATAATCAACGCACGCAGTGATCCCGGCAATGCATTCATGATTCAACGTGCCCCATTCCCAACGATTAGGAATCGCATTCGTGTTAGCCCGAACTTTATACGGCTCCAGCCGCTTTAAGTGCTCGCGCTTTCCGTAGAGCACGCCCATGTGCGGCCCGAAAAACTTGTAAGTGGAGCAAACCAGAAAATCGCAATCGAGCGCGCGAACATCGATGGGACCATGCGGCGCGTAATGGACGGCGTCAATGTAAGCCATCGCGCCACGCTCGTGAGCAAGCCGGATAATCTTCCGAACGTCGTTGATCGTGCCCATAGCGTTCGAAGCGTATCCGACTGCAACCAGTTTCGTGCGCTCTGTGATTTTACGCGCCAAATCGTTCATATCGAGCGTGCAATCGTCTTCATGAATCTCCGACCATGCGGATGGTCACGCCACGCTCTTCGAGGGCCCGCCACTGGAGAAATGTTGGCATCGTGATCGAGATGGGTGAGCACGATTTCGTTGCCTGGACCAAGCTCGCGTCCGATGGAGCGACTGATGGCGAACGTCAGCGAAGTCATATTGGGTCCGAAGACGACTTCGTCCGGATCGCAATTCAGGAAGTCCGCCATCGCCGAACGCGCGCCTGCAATTATCGAGTCAGTGCGCCGACTGGTGGCGTACGCGCCCGCCGTATTGGCATTGTCGAGCTTCAAATAATCGGAGATCGCATCGATCACACGCTGCGGAACCTGAGTCCCACCCGGGCCATCGAGAAAAACCGCAGGCTGTCCGTTGACACTTTGCGCAAGCGCGGGAAACTGGGAGCGAACCCAGGTCAGGTCCAGAGCATTTATAGTTTCGTTCTGAGCAGTCAGCATAAAATAGTCTTTAATTGTCCTTGTAGAAACGTAGCTCCGCTACGTCTCGCTCACCGCGCGGACGAAATCAGCTAGCATTCCATATGCGGTAGCGTCCAATCCAGGATTGTTTTCAGTAATGGCCAGCCCGGGAAAGATGTCAGTCTCAAAATACACGATCGACGACGTTCCAGCCACCCAAGCCAGCGGATCGCTCAACGGTACCTGCTCTGGCCGAACGCTAGCCGTGACGCCGGAGGCACCGCGCTGCGCGCGGCACACCAGCTTGTACGGACGGCCCTCAGCACGTGCAGCGCGAACCGCCTCTCCTGTAAGTCTGCCGATACCCTCCCGTTGAATATCTTGCAGGCGTATGGGCACGCCCATCAGCACTCGAATCAGAGCAGCGACTTTCACTGCCGCATCCCAGCCATCGATGTCATTGCTCGGATCGGTTTCGGCGATGCCCATCTGTTGTGCCTTAGCGAGCGAGTCTGCAAAACTCAGGCTGTCTTCCATGCCACTGAGAATTACATTGGTGGTCGAATTTAGAATTCCGCGAAATCCGTGCAACTGGAGCATCGGCAAATTGTCACGGAATAAAGCGAAGACAGGCACGCCATCCATCACGGTCGATTCAAACAGAAATCTTCGCCCCTTCGCCATGGCCAGCGAAGTCAGTTGCTCGTAAGCGTGCACAATCGGGCCTTTGTTGGCGGTGATGGCGTGTGCGCCCATTTCGAGCGCCGCACGAATATGATCAATCGCGGGTTGGCCGTCGCACGGACTGAGCGAAGTGGCTTCAAACAGAACGTCGGCTTTGGCGTCGCGCAACCAGCCGCGTACATCGCGTGATGGAGAGATTGTCGATGGGAACGGCCGCGCAGTACTCAGCAGAGCTTCCACATCCAGCCCATTGGCGTTTGCGACCCATCCTAGCCGTCGCGTCGCCACACCGGTGATCCGCCATGCGATGTCCCGCTCGCGCAGCTCAGGTTCTTTCTTCTCGAGCAGACGAAACAGAGTGCGGTTGACGTTTCCCAAGCCGAGCAGGCAAAGATTGTAAGTGCGAATGAGTTATCTCCTGAAACGGCTTCGGGACAGCAGACAATAACGGACGGCGGGCGTCCCCGCCTGGCCGGACGGGCGAGACGCCCGTCCTCCATCATTCAGATCAACCCATAGTCGTAATGTGCTCTGGCAGAATCTTGTAAATCACACGCTTTTCCGAAGGCTGCCGATACGGATACTTATCGACACCCAGATATTTCTTAGCCAGCTTGTCGATGTGCGCATCCGCGCCTTCCTCCGTGATTTCACCCACGCGCCCGCGAATTTCAATGTAACGGTAAGGGTTGTCAGGATCGATGATTGCCAGGGCCACGCGTGGATCGCGCCGCACGTTGCGGTCTTTCTGGCGGCCTTTGGCGGAATTGAAAACCACATAGTCGCCTTCCAGATCGACCCACACCGGGGTCACTTGCGGACGCCCGTCCGGCATCAAAGTCGCCAAACTGGCAAAGGCGCGCTTATTAAATAGATCACGATATTTCTCCGGAATAGCCTCAGGCATCACTTCCTCCTTACGGTAGTATTGCCAAGCAGACTTGCAAGAATTATAGACGGCGCGAAGGGTTTCGTGTTGCGGCCGTGGCTTTTAGGGAAGCGCGGGCAACAGTTCGCATTTAATGCAAGTTATCGAGGGAACCATGCCACGAAGACATCCTTACAGGCGAAGACCTGCACGTTTTTTCATTGCGTTATTGCTATTAATTCTCTGTACGGAATTGTGTGCCGCTGCCGGCAATCCTGCCACCATCGTTTTCATGACCGACTTTGGCACAGTCGACGATTCCGTTGCGATCTGCAAGGGCGTAATGTATTCAATTGTGCCGGATGTGCGCATCGTCGACCTGACTCATCAGGTCACGCCGTTCTCGATTCTCGACGGTGCCCGCTTCCTCGACGGCACGACGCCATACTATTCGGCCGGGACGGTCTTCGTAGTAGTGGTGGACCCGACGGTTGGCAGCACCCGGAAAGCGGTAGTGGTCAAATCGAAACGAGGACAATATTTTGTGCTGCCCGATAACGGGCTCATCACGCTGGTGCAGGACCGCGATGGAATTGAGAGCGCACGCGAGATCACGAATCGCGACTGGATGATCGGCGCTGCCTTGTCGTCGACTTTTCACGGACGCGATATATTTTCGCCCGTGGGCGCGCATCTGGCGCGGGGCGACGATTGGACCGCGGTGGGACCCGAACTGGATGTGAGTAAACTCGTTCGCCTGGACATCGCTGTAGCCAAACTGGATAACCGCGGATTAAGCGGAGAAGTGATCGCCACCGACGGACCATTCGGCAACCTGGTTACGAATATCAGCGGCGACGAGTTCGTGAAATTGGGCTATAAACAAGGGCAAACCGTTCACGTCACCATCGGCAAGAATGCAATGGATATTCCATGGGTACGCACCTTTAGCGATGTGCCGCTGAACCAACCGCTGCTGTACATCGATTCGCGGGGGCATCTAGGTTTAGCCGTAAATCAGGCAAGCTTCGCCGCCAAGTACGAAGTAAGACCTCCCACCGGAATCTTCATAGCGCGAGCGAAATAAATAGTGGAGGACGGGCGTCTCGCCCGTCCCAGCAAGTGTGGCGTCGGCGCCTCGCCCGCGAAGCTAGGTCTTAACATCCACTCGCAATCTCTGGCAAAACTGCACGCAAAAGCGCCACAAAATCTCCTTTGACCCGCTCGCCAGTCTTCAGCACCTCTTCATGGTTGAGCACTTCATCGGATATGCCCGCAGCCATATTGGTCACACAAGAAATCGCCAGCACCTTTAATCCCATGTGACGCGCCACGATCACTTCCGGAATAGTAGACATACCGACCAGATCCGCGCCGATGGTGCGCAGATAGCGAATCTCCGCCGGAGTTTCGTAACTCGGCCCCAACAGCCCGGCGTACACGCCCTCATACGCCGTCTTGCCGAGACGCTGAGACGCGCGAAGCGCAATCTCGCGATACGGTTTCCAGTACGCTTGAGTCATGTCTGGAAACCGCGGTCCGAAGCGCTCATCGTTCGGCCCGACCAGCGGATTCGTTCCTTGCAGATTGATGTGGTCGGTAACCACGACCAGCGCGCCCTGTTTGTATTCGAGATTAATGCCACCGGCCGCATTGGTCAGGATGAGCGCGCGAATCCCCATTCTGCCAAGCACGCGGGTCGGGAACGCGACCTCTTTTGCAGAATAGCCTTCGTAGAGATGTACGCGCCCCTGCATCGCCGCCACAGCGACGTCGCCAACCTTTCCAATCACCATTTGCCCCGCATGACCTAGGGCGGTGGACCGGGGAAACGAGGGAATGTTCGCGTACGGAATTCGCATGGCTTCGGAGAATTCGTCTGCAAATCCGCCCAAGCCTGAGCCCAGAACCAGACCGATTGCAGGGCGAAGCGCGGTCTGCGCAAGCAGAAATTGCGCAGCGGACTCGGCACGATCGAAATCAGAATTCATAATCATCTTTGTAGCGCCTGCGTATTGCCGGCTGGGCGGGCTTTCGCCCGCCTGCGGGCCGCCAAGATGGCGGCGCTACAAAATCAAAACTTCTTCTCGAAGGCAGCGAACTGCTCTTCGAGCTTCCACTGCAGCTGCGCACGCTGGTTTGCATCGAGAAATTTGTGACACGCACTAGAAACTTTCCCGGCACGATCGTCGCGCAGGCAGCCACCATGCGAGATTCGGAGGCCCACAGACTCGATCCCGCCAGAAAGCTGTGTTCCAAACTCATGCGCGCCATGCGCTTCAATTCTTTGTACCCGAGGAAATCGTAAGTTTGAATCGCACGAAAATATTCGTGCGTCATGTCGGAGCGCGACACGCCTTCATCGTCGGTAGCCAATGCCACCGGCACGGCGTAGCGAAGGTAAATCGGCAGCGGATGCGCATTGCCCTTTACTCCCAGAATCAGATCGTTCGAAGTCAGGCAAATTTCGACCATAATCTTCTCGCTTAGCCATTTCACGCAGCAAATCAAGCGGACGATCCTCATTCATCACGATCGACGCCGTGCCCGATGCGCTCAGCGTGCCCACGCTCAACCGATTCGCGTATGTGAAAACGCAACCCCTCCGGAGGGACCAGGCCCATAGCCAGTTCCCCGGCGTGCAGACTGATATGCACCCTGGGATAAAGGCCATGCAGATAGTCGAGCATCTTCATGTGTAATTCGAAATCGTGCATGGGCACGTACCAGTCTTCCGGCATGACGAGATTCAAGCCCTCAAAGCGCGGATCGACCTGGGCCAATTCGAAACCAAACAATATTTCGGCGAAGACCATCTCCGGTGGCAGCCCGCGCAGCACCTGATAGAGGTAACGAACCTTTACGTCGCAACCGGCGTTCGCCTGCGGAGTTCCGCACTTGAGCACAGATCGCATCGTGCTCTCGTCGCCGTCCAGACGCTTTCGCGTAGCAGCGACAATGCTCTCCAATCCACCACTCATCAGCTTGTCCCGCATGTGGGCGAAATCGTCATCCCATCCCAGCTTCGCGCCCAGTTGACCGGATTGCACGGAATCCGCTGTGTGCATCAACTCGAGATATTGAAGATTATCCTCCGCCGCACGCGATGCGGCTTCTGCAATCGCATCCCCGATGTGATTGTGTGTGGCCAGCGAGAACTTGTCGAAGGTCGCAAAAAAATGATCGTGCCCTGATTCTTCGCCCGGCTGCCAGTTGCGCATCGACCAGGCATCGACAATCGAGTTGTAAAGCACATGATCGCCGTAGGCGCAACGGATGCCAGGCTTGCTTGTGTACTTCTCGCAGGAATCATCACATGGGGGAGCAATAAGAATGGACGTCGTACGATCCACGCACAAGTTGTCGCTGGCGGCATAATCGATCAGATTCTCCGCATAGAGCGCTCCGCTTAGGTGAACGTGAAGATCGCCGCCTTTGGGCATGTCACGCAGGAAAGCCAACTGAAGCGAAGGTTGCCGGCGGATGGATTCGAAATAGCGCGACGTGCGCTGCTCAGCGCCAGCTCCGGACTGCGCTAAAGCCATCGTCGTGAAACAGGCGATGATCAAAAGTACAACCGAGCGAGCCATTCGCGCCACAGCATCCCCCCGACAGTGTTTCCCGGAAACGGGCATTCTACCTGACGCGAGTAGAACATGAAACAACCCAACCGTAGAGACGTAGCTTGCTACGTCTCAGGGTTCTCATTCAGCTAACTTCTGTCATTCCGAGGAGCGAAAGCGAAGAGGAATCCGGGTTTTCGCAGGGCCGGGCGAATAATCTAGATCCCTCTCTTCGTTCGGGATGACAATCGAGACTCTGTTAACAGACGGAAAGTCCACGA
>CAWDNO010000019.1:0-33675 GCA_963803665.1 uncultured Acidobacteriota bacterium | reverse complement strand
TCACCCGTCAGCAGATCGACCAAGCCATCGATGCATTCGCCGCAGCATTACAGGAAGTAACGCAGGCTGCGACGGTGTAAAGAGGGACGGCTGACAACCATGAGGTGCCCTGCTCCTGGTCTTTTCTCATAACATTGCCAGATGCACCTGGCGAAATTTTGAATGAGGTCTCGCGCAACGCAGCGGAACCTATTACGATATGACTGGTTGAGTTGGCACATCAGAAGGAATCCTATAGCGATGCACCTCCAGCAAACGAAGAGGGGAAGCAGGGGGACCGGTGGTCCTCAATACTATTTTCACGACCTGAGCGACCCCGTTAAAACGTTTTTGCGAAAAAAAGGGGCTGTGAGGGTTGCGCTTGTAACCCCCTACGGCGCCACAAAATCCGATTATTTTGCTGTAAGCACGGACAGAAAATTAGATTCGAAGCAACGACCTATTCCGGGCAATGTCGGCCACGACAGAATACAGCAGGGCTTGGCCCGCGAAAGTATCGGAGAATCCATTAGAAGTTGGTATCAACTCTCATCAGGCGATTTCGAACGGATTGACCTCGATCTTGAAATCAGAGACGATGTTTTTTATCTAACGCCACTCTCGTTTAAGTACGCGAACAAGCCGAAGACGAAGGAAATCCCTAGGATCGACAGACCGCTTACCTTCACAAGCGTATACGCTAGTCCGTTTTGGGTTGAGCAACTCGTCTACACCAACAAGAAGAAGCCGGGTATCGTTAGCTGGGCGCTCGATGAGATTTGCAGAATTGTGAAGGATCACCGACCTGCGACGCGCCTCCCTCATATCCAGGAACCCGACCTGTTGAGGGCTTCTGGCCCTCTAAGGCATCTTGGCGTGAGTCTCGGTGGTTATGTCGGGAAAGGGTACGATTGCGTCACAGATTTTCAATTTCAGGGCCTACCAGCATATTCAGTCCCGGTCGAAATAAAGCGCGACAGCACCGGGTTTCAGTATCAGCAAAAGAAATACGGGAAGGATGAGTTGTCTCGTGCAGTGGTACTTTGCGCAATCCACAAACACAAGCAGATGCCGCAACACATCGACGTGATCGAACTTGAGGCACTTTGCGCGTACGCTCATAAATTTCCGCTGGAGGGCAGAATATGACCGGACGCGACAGGATCCAACCGCTCAAGGAACCAATTCCTGCCGACCGCCAGGGAGCGAAACGGCATTATGGCGTACACCCGTACTTCACTAGGCGACCATACAACGTTGTACGAGAGTACATTCTTCACTACTCAAGAGAAAGAGATCATGTACTTGACCCGTTCGGAGGGTCCGGCGTCACCGCGATAGAAGCATTCTTGGAAAATCGAATCGGCGTGCAGAACGACATCAATCCACTGGCGAACTTCATTGCAAAGGGCGTTGTTGACCTAGCGAAAGGGAGCGGCTCTGAATACAAGGCAGCGGTCAGCGAGCTTAAAGAGCGATGCGAGAAAAAACTGGCAGCATTGCAAAACGCCGATGAGAGAGCGTTGGCTAAATTAGGGCGAGGTGTGAAGCTACCCGAAAACATCAAGCTGCCAAGCAATGCCGATGTTGAGTTCTACCACGATCTTTTCTCCAAGTCGCAGCTATTATCTCTAGCGATCTTGAGGGACGGGATTGACGGTTTGAAAAGCAAACCGGCGAAGGCGGGGATGCTTCTCGCGTGGTCCGCTACTCTTGCGAAGCTGAATAAGACATTTCTCTCTGCTGAGGGTCGTGCTGAGTCCAGGGGCGGTTCTAGCATCTTTAGCATTTATCGCTACAAAATAGCGAAAAACCCGATTGAGCTTCCACCTTGGGCAACGTTCGAAGAACGAGCGATGAACATAATAGGTGCGAAAGCGGAGATTGATAAAACAATTCAACATAAGAAAATGACGAGCGGATGGCACGGTGACTTTGAGGTTCACGCCAAGGATATTAGCGAACTGGAGAAGGACTACCGGGGCAAGATCGACTACATATTTACTGACCCCCCCTACGGGGGCCATATTTCATATCTTGATCTTTCAACTCTGTGGAATGTTTGGCTTGGTCATTGTCCGAGCATGAAAGCGAGGGAGCGGGAGTTAATCGTCGGCGGCGAATTAAATCATACAGAGGCGCTCTACACGGCGCGATTGAGCGATAGTGTGCGGGCGTGTGTGAATATGCTTAAGAAGGGCCGCTGGCTTTCCGTCGTATTTCAACACTGGAATATCTGCTACTTCGAGGCAATACTGACCGGTGCCGCTGAGGCCGGTGCTGAACTTAGGGCCGCTATATCCCAAGTTGGCGATCCAATCTGGTCCATGCACAAGAAAAAAGGCAATCAGTCTGTTTTGGCGGGAGAGTTAATTCTTACGTTTGAGAGAACCGGCAAGCCTCAACACGTGCAGAATGGGCGAGAACTTGATGTTGTTAGCACGGTGGGTGAAATTCTTGAGGCCGCTCCGCGAGTAGTTTACGGAGAGCAACTCTTCAACCAACTTGTTATCGAAGCTTGGCGGAAATCAGCAATCGGTTCCCTGGATATTTCGAAAGATGACTTCACCAAAGTCATCAAGCATCACGGCTGGAACTACGATGAGGATCGGCATTATTGGGTGAGGAACCGAGATCGCGGCGCTCATGGACATTTGACCCCCATGCTTTGGGAAGCATAGTCAACAGCGGGGGGCTGGCCCATGCCTTTCGCCACACAAAAGCGGGTGCCCTGCCTTCTCGCGTCCTTTGCGAGAGGGCGGGGCTTTTAGCTGACATCGCGGCGGCGGACCACCGGATACAATCCCAGCTGCTCGCGCCGGCGCGCAGTCCAGTGAGATTCAATCTCGACTGCGCCTTCTTCCCCGGTCGCATAGTGGCGGGCGCTGCTCCACATCCAATCTCCGGGCGAGCGACTAGTCCGCGTTGAACTGGGTTTTGATGCATAGGCTCTTGGCGCCGATTTCACGACTCGTTAGGGCTGCATCGTCCCATTGAGCAGTTTCGGTTCAGAAGGAATCTGTGCGTTAGGATTATCCTCAGCGGTTATAAAGAGATCAAAATCCTCATTGGACACCGTTGTCTCAAAGGTCGCTTCGAGCTTGTCATTTACCTTGAGCACGCCCAGATTCTGTGGATCTTTCCCCCGAGGCTGCATCCAGACCACATAGGCTTGCTTAGCCGGCGTAAGCGCCCCTGGCTTTGCCAAGTGATGCACTTCTACCTTCAGCTTGAGATTACCGTTTTTCTCTTTACTCAAATGAGCTTTTCCGGCGCCTGCCGGTATGCTGGGATCCGCGGTAAGTTTAATGTCCGACGCGCCAGCAACGCTGGTTATAGCAAACAAAATCAAGCCGATGCATAACGCTATATTCCGGTTCATGTTCATAACCTTTCTTATTCGGGTTCGGGCGAATAGAACAACCGCCGGAAACTTGGATGCCGGAACCTGCAAAGGGTAACTTGAGTCAGTGCAAAGTTCCGCTGTGACGGACGAACACCAAGTCTTGCGGTGGCGGCAGGCCCATAAAAGCCCCGCCCTCTCGCAAAGAACGCGAGAAGGGCAGGGCACCCGCCTCTCTGCGAAAGCCTAGGCCAGCCGGTCGGGTACTCGGCATTGACATCTACATTTCCCAAAGATATTATGTATAATAGCTATATTAGCTCATTGACAACCATAGCATCCCGGAATGCCCTTAGGATCATTTTAGGAATATTCGAAGCTAAGTCCTTATTCGAAGATATTTTGCCCGCAACCCATTATTCCTCAAAGATTTTGACCTCAGTCTCCGCGTAATCCCATGATCTCAAAAGATCAGGGGATGGGGGGTGGGGAAATTCGGGGGGAAATTCGGGGACCTGTCCCCGGTTTTCCTCGCAAGCTTTTTTCATTCAATTTGATCTTTTTGAACTGCAATTTGCGCTCTTTATGGTAGAGGCTTAGCACGCCTAACCGCTTACGAAGGTCTAAGGTGAGCACAAGTTCGTCAAAATCCGTCAGTGAGTTGCTGGTTTCAGTTTTTGGAATACATGAACTGAAGCAAAGCTATTGATTGGTGATGCTCCGCTTTTGCGGATTGTGTACGGCAGAAAGATCTGAATAAGGAAGGTCCGGCACCTTACGGGCCCGTCAATGTCTGATTTTGAACCAAGGAGGAATGCAATGAGAAAAATTCGGCTCGTTCTACCCGCACTGCTTGTTCTGGCCGTGGTGATAGCAAATGCCACCGCGCATGCCCAGGGTTTTTCCGTGCTGTACAACTTCGGAAGCAACACCGGTGACCCATTTAAACCTGCATATTCAGGCATCATTGCCCAGGGCCGGGACGGCAATCTGTACAGCACGGCGCCCGCAGGAGGCACCTGCTGTGGGGCCGTATTCCAGATCACGCCGGCGGGGAAGCTGAAGAACATACACAACTTCACAGGCAACAACGACGATGGCGCGTTCCCCCAAGGCGGCGTGACGCTCGGTACCGATGGGAACTTCTACGGCACCACCTACGAGGGCGGATCGGTCACGGCGGGAGCGGTGTTCAAGTTAACGCCGGGCGGCACTTACACGACCATCTATAGCTTCACGGGCGGGAGCGACGGAGCGTATCCTTACGCGCCCCCGGTTGAAGGAAATGATGGAAATTTCTACGGCACAACCACCGCCGGAGGAAAAGCAGGGTGCGGTAGCGGCTGCGGGACGATTTATAAGATCACGCCTGGAGGAACACTTACTACCCTATATCAATTCGACATCACCAACGGTTATTTTCCGTACGGGCCTCTGGTCCTGGGCACGGACGGCAATTTCTACGGAACGGCTCCAAACGGGACAAGTGCCAACTCCGGCGTTGTCTTCAAGATTACCCCCGCTGGCAAGTTTACTTTGCTTTACGGCTTTGACGGCACCCACGGGGAAAACCCTTTCGCCGGACTGGTTCAGGGCGCCGACGGGAATTTCTACGGGACCACGATCAATGGGGGCAACATTGGCGCCGGAGTCGTGTTCAAGATTACTCCAGGAGGCAAGCTGACCGTCTTGCACAATATGAATGGAACCACGGACGGAGCCAGACCTTACGGCGGTCTGGTGCTAGCGAGCGACGGCAACTTCTATGGCGCAAACGCCTACGGAGGAACTGTCAATTCTAACTGTTCGAATGGCTGTGGCACGGTTTTCAAGATTACCCCCAAGGGAGTTTATTCGGTGCTCGACAAATTTGATTTCACGACCGGAGCGACGCCCGAGATTACGCCTTTCCAGCACACCAGTGGATTGGTTTACGGGGACAGCCAGGTAGGAGGCACTGGGAACGTGAACCCATGCACAACGGGCAACTGCGGCGTCTTTTATAGCTGGAAGAGCAGCAGTCTGCCAGCATTCGTCAGCCTATTGCCGTACTCTGGCAAAGTTGGCAAGGTCATCGAATTTCTGGGCCAGGGTTTTGTTTCGGGGCAGACCACGGTGTCTTTCAACGGGACTGCCGCTAAGCCGACGGTAGTATCGAGCACATATTTAACGGCTGCGGTCCCTAACGGCGCGACAACCGGCTCTGTGACGGTGACCACATCTGGTGTGAAGCTGACCAGCAACAAGATATTCCGCGTAACGCCGCAGATTACAAGCTTCAAGCCCATCAGTGGGGCAGTGGGAACGGTGGTTACGATCACAGGAGTCAGCCTGACTCAGACGACGAAGGTGACGTTTGGCGGAGTAGCAGCGACCAGCGTCACCATCATTTCCGACACGCAAGTGAAAGCAACAGTGCCCCCTGGCGCAAAGACGGGCAAGATCGTGATCACGACTCCGGGCGGCACTGCCACAAGCCCCGGAATATTCACGGTCACGCAGTAGAGTATGGACTTAATTCAGGGACAGACGGGGACGTTTCCCAATTTTTGCCGGGTGCCCGCTCCTTGCGGCTTTTTGGCCAGGGGCGGGTGCTTGCGTTAGGTTTGAGGTCTCACGTTCGGTGGTGGCTGGCCCACCTTTACCTCAAAACAGGTAAACGTGGGCCAGCCGCGGCACGATTATCTCATCGGGCGGAGCGGGGGATTGTGTGGGCCAGCCCGCGAGATCCGCCTCGAACTGGTTTTCGCGGTCGCGGGCGGTACAACTTTTGCGGCACTGATGGTTGTTCTGTGTTATCGTGGGTCCCGGAAAACCGCCAGATACAAAAGGCAAAAGCCGTGCACCCCCGGCACGGGAGCAGTCACTTAATCCTCAACCGAGCCACTTTGGAGAATCCTATGAAAAATGGCTATGCCGTGCGATTACAAGTTCTCGCCGTCGCCATCATCATCGTCACCGCGAGCACCACCACCGTCCACGCCCAAACATATACCGATCTGTACAACCTCGGAAGCAACTCCGGCGACCCCGCGAACCCTGCCTGGATCGGCCTCTTCGCACAAGGCCGCGATGGCAACTTGTACAGCACTTCCACTAATGGAGGATTGAATAACAATAATGAGGGTGCCGTCTTTCAACTTTCCCCCTCCGGGACGATGACACGCTTGTGGAGTTTCGATAGCACCAACAAAATCAACTCCGGTGCTTACCCTTACAGCGGCCTGACGCTGGGCACCGACGGCAACTTCTACGGCACCACTTACGCGGGTGGCTCTGCAGGCTTTGGAACCATATTCAAGATCACTGCCAGCGGAAAAATCACGACCCTGTACAGCTTCACCGGCTTCAACTGCTGTGCCTACGCTGCCCCAATCGAAGGCTTCGACGGAAACTACTACGGCACGACCAGTGACGGCGGCGGCGAGGTTTTTGGCACTGTGTACAAAATGACGCCCGCGGGCAAGGTGACATTCATCTACACGTTTGATGGCACCTATAGGTATCCCGCGGCCCTGACACTAGGGACCGATGGCAATTTCTACGGCACAATCCTGGGCGGCAGTGCAGCCCCTTACGGCGGCATGTTCAAGATCACACCGGGTGGAAAACTCACGGTACTCTACACCTTCACCGACTTTGGGGGCGACCCTAAAGGTACGATCATTCAAGCCAAGGACGGAAATTTCTATGGCACAGCCGCGAAGGGCGGAGTAAACGCTGAGGGCGCTGTTTACAAGATGACCCCGGCGGGAGCTGTCACCATTCTCCACAGTTTTAGTGAGAACGACGGGATGGGGCTTTTTCCGGAGGCTGGCCTGGTACAGGCGACCGATGGCAAGTTCTATGGCGCGACCGGAAGCAATGAGTCATCCGGAGTGCTTTTCCAGATCACTTCCACAGGCAAATACACCGTCCTCCTGAACCTCACGAACACCACTGGCAAGTATCCGGGCGCGAATCCACAAGTTGCCCTGTTCCAGCACACCAACGGCACTCTCTACGGAGACACTTACGGCGGCGGTACTGGGAAGCTGTGTTTTTGCGGCGTGCTCTATAGCTTGGGTATGAAGCTTGGTCCGTTCGTCAGTTTCGTGGGTCCCCTATTCGAGGGAAAAGTCGGGAAGACTATCGAAATCCTCGGCCAAGGTTTCACCGGGGCCAGCAAGGTCTCGTTCCATGGAGTCGCGGCAACCTTCACGGTGGTCTCTGATACCTATCTTACTGCAGTGGTTCCATCCGCCGCGACCACGGGCTCCGTAACCGTAACCACGCCCGGAGGAGACCTGACCAGCAACAAAATATTCCGGGTGACGCCCGCGATTCTGAGTTTCAACCCGACCAGTGGGTCGGTGGGAACCCAAGTGACGATTACCGGCACCAGCTTCACGGGCGCAACCAAGGTCACGTTCGGGGGAGTGAAAGCGACCACGTTCTCGGTTGATTCCAGTACTCAGATCACGGCCACGGTTCCGACCGGCGCGAAAACCGGCAAAATCCAAGTCACGACTCGAGGAGGGATCGCGACCAGCGCCACAACTTTCACCGTGACCTAATGGTGCTATGGGGGCTGGCCCACGCTTTCACCACTCAACAAAACCGGGTGGGGGCTGCCAGCCCACTCATGCATTTTTACTCCGGTGTTGACAGTGTCCCCTGAATATGGCGACGCTAAGATGTCTCACTTATTTCAGAGACAGGTCCCTGTCACTCGGCATCTTAGAGGCGGGAACCCCGTGCACTGACGCATCGTTACAGCCGCTCGCAAAGCCGACATAGTTATCAAGTCCGACCGAACCATACGTTCCGAGGCCGCCGCCAGGGCCGTACGTGGTACCGTAGTTATTGGTATAGGTTTGGACTCCGGCCGCACTCGTGATCCTCAAGGTCGCGGTGGTACCGCAGAAAAACACATCCAAGATGGCCGGGCTGGGCACGGGGCTCGAGAGCGTGAAGAAATTACCGCCGCCGTTATTGCCGTTATAGAAGGCGGCGTGGTCGAAGGTCCCTGCACCGTCCTGTGCCTGGATCTTCACAAAGGCATTGTTGCCTCCGGCTATGTTGCCCAGCGCGATGGCGCCGTATTCCAGGTCAGTACCACCTAGTTCCACAACCGCGGAGGCAGCGGTGTTCTTCGCACCCTTTATGTAGCCGAGCGCCTCTGATGAGCCAACCATTTCGTGGTTCGAGATGGAGAGGCTACCACTTGTTACAGCCCACCTCGTTCCGAGTTTCAGACGGTTGAAAGCGTCCGAGGCGCCCTGGCCGAAGGCCGACGTAGCGGACAGCGATACGACGCCGGCGAAAGCCAAGGCGACGATCTTGCAGGTGAGAGTGTTCTTCATATGAAACTCCTCTTTTGTTTGAGCTGAGATTCCTCGGATGACCCCGAGTTAATGCGGAGGGATTGTATCACCGCCTGCGTCACACAAAACATGAAATTTACAAGGAGAAATCCCAGGCTGTCTGGCCTATGCTTTCACCGCACGCAAAAACCGGTGCCCTGTCCTTTTCTCGCGTACTTTGCTAGAGATACAAACCAAGCTGCTCACGACGCCGCGCTGTCCAGCGAGACTCAATTTCGACCGCGCCTTCTTCCCGGTAGCGTAGTGCCGGGGCACTGCTCCACGTCCGATCCTCAGGACGTTCTTTAGCTTTCAAGTCGGTAAGAAAATCCGCGCAGCGCGGCATCCACTACTAAGAAAATCCACGCGCGATTGCTCGTCTGACGTGCAGCTTGTCTTAGTGAGTGCTGTTCCATCGAATGTGAGCGGTTGTGCTCAGACAGTCAAATCCGTTTCAGATAGTGTTTGTGCTGTTCCACTCTGGATGCTCCAGGTTCCCAGGCCGGAAATTCAGGCGTTGCACAACGCGCGAGTGTTCTGCGTAAGGACCAACAGCAAAATCAAGTCCCCAGTGAAACCTCTGACCGCCGCAAGGCGAGAATCCTGAGGAGGGTTCCATGAAAAAAGTATTTCTACTGATGGTTGTATCGGGCCTGCTGGTGACGCTGGGTTTTGCGCAAACTCCCGGCGCTGACAGCAATGCGGCCCAGGCCAACATTAAAGGTTGCCTGGGTGGATCGGATGGCAACTACACAGTTGCGGAAGATGGCACTCATCAGATTTTCAAGATCACCACCAGCAGTGTTGATCTCAAGTCACATGTGGGCCATGACGTAACCCTCATTGGGCACAAAGCAAGTGGAGACGCCAGTTCCGGCGCCGCTGATAACAGCTTTGCCGTCACCGAACTGAACATGATCTCCGACCACTGCGCCGCAGCCGCTGTTGCACCGGTTGCGACTGCCAGCCCGTCCTCGGAACCCGTTATCCCACCGGTTGCGGCGGCCACTGCACCGGCTGCGACTACCGGCACCCCGTCTTCGGATACTGCCAGCCCGCCCGCTGCGAATGCCGCTGCGACAGCCAGCCCGTCTTCGACTGTCAGTGCACCCGCTGCGGACGCCACAACACCTGCTGCGCCAGCCAGCCCGTCTTCGACTGTCAGCGCGCCGGCTGCGGACGCCACAACACCAGCGGCGCCAGCCAGCCCGTCTTCGACAGTCAGTGCACCCGCTGCGAACGCCACAACACCGGCTGCGACAGTCAGCCCGTCTTCGACTGTCAGCGCGCCGGCTGCGGACGCCGCTCCACCGGCGCGACGGTCAGCCCGTCCTCGCAGCGTCCCGGCAACAGAAACTGCAGCCGCCACGGTACCTGCTGCGACGGCCAAACCTTCCTCGGATCCGGTCATCCCAGCTACTGCGGACACCACAACGCCCGCTGCCACTGCCAACACATCCTCGGAGACTGTCAGCCCACCGGCTGCGGCCGCCACTGCACCCGCCGTGACTCATAAGAGCGGGTCTTTGTTTCTCTTGATTTTGGTTGCCATGCTGGTAGTCGTCTTAGGCACGCTGGTCCCTGTCTTCGGCAGGTGGAGAAAACGGAAAATGCTGGAGCGAACTGGCACCCCAAATCTTTCTTTCATGAAGGAAGAGAGTTCCGATCGAAACAAGCCAGCACCACGCAAAGCGGCCTAGGCTGTGAGAGTAATTCGGCGGTCACTATGCAAGAGCGGCCCTTCAAGACCGAGTAACTCGGGAAGGCGGAGTTGACTCCGCCTTCTCGCGGGTTTTTCGCTGTTCAGCCCTAAGTTCCAGTTCCGGACAGGGGCGCCGTCTGCGGGCCGCCGGTGCCCTCGTACCTTTCGGAAAGCTCGAGTCTAACCGGTTCTGCGGATTCGTTGCCCCTCTAAACAAACCATCGTGGTCATCCCGAGTCATCGTGGTGATCCGGAACAAAGGGATGGATCCCCATCTGCCCGTAGCAGGTGTGCCATATCAGGGATTCGACCGCGAACCCTCCTCAGTTCAACCAAAGAGATGTGAAAGTTCAAGCTGCAATTGAAGAATCGAAAAAAGATAAATTCGAGGACACCTTGTCTGCCGTCATCGCATCCGAATTTGTCATAGGAGAAAACACATGGCGACGCAAGAATTACAGGGAGTAAAAGTTGCAATCCTAGTCACAGATGGTTTCGAGCAGGTAGAGCTAATGGAACCTCGCAAGGCTCTCGACGCGGCCGGAGCGAAGACGCAAGTTGTCTCGCCGAAAAACGAACGCGTTCGTGGCTGGAAATTTACCGAATGGGGCGACGATGTTGCAGTCGACGTGCCCCTCGATAAAGCCCGCGCCGACGACTTCGACGCATTGTTGCTCCCGGGAGGCGTAATTAATCCAGATAGCCTTCGCATCGAGCCGAAGGCGGTTCAGTTTGTTAAAGCTTTCTTCGATGCGCAAAAGCCGGTGGCATCAATTTGCCACGGGCCTTGGACGATCATCGAGGCGGGAGCAGCAAAGGGGCGGCAGATTGCGTCCTGGCCATCGCTCAAGACTGATCTCCGCAACGCCGGAGCTGAGTGGATGGACAAGGAATCGGTGACTGACGGGAACCTGACAACGAGCCGAAAGCCGGATGACATCCCGGCGTTCAACCGGGCCATGATCGCGCTGTTCAATAAAGGGCGCGCTCAACAGCGGCCTGCAGCGTAGCTGAGAACAATGGGAGCGCGAAAACGCTCCCAATTTGTTATTCAGGGGCTTGAGGCTCTGAAAGGGTCGAAGTTTCGGCGCCAGATTTTTGAAATTCCAAATGCATGTCTTTTGCATGACCTTGGAAGTTGATCTGCAGCGTTGCCGGATGGTTCCTGGCGAAACTTCCGACGATCGTTTCTGTTTGTTCATACTTGTCCGGCGTGGAACGGATGCGGACACGCACACGGTGCTTGCCGGAGGCAATTCGCATGCTTTCCGTTTCCTTAATATTGCCTCGAAACGGATTCCAATGTTTCCTGGTCGGTCCTCGTAACGGTTGGTCGTAGGCAAGCTTGTCGTCGATCCAAACGGACAGGTCTGCCTCGGAGAACCGATGTTCAATCTGTATGTCCAACGTTGAATCCGCGACCGGTCTAGGAGAATAGGAAACCGGTTTCGGAGATTCCACGACGGGTTTGGGAGGATCTGCAACCGCGTTCGCAGAATCAGAGACTATGGGGACGGATGCACTGGCCGGTTGGGCAGCTTCGTCAGCCGATCTAATAGCCGGCTCTGATTGACTCTTTTTCCTTGCGAGGACGACTGTCCTTTTGGACTCAGTTGGCCGCGGAGTTGGTTCGTTCTGTAACTCGGCGGGAACCGGAGGTTGCACACTCGGCGGTGGGATTGCTGGTTCTGCCGTCGTCGCAGCAGCCACTGGCGGTGCTGTCACCGACGAAGGCGTTACGATGTGAGTTTTATTCAGCGGTGCCTGACGATGATAATCATAAGCGAACAGGCTCAAGACAACCGTCGCGAATGAAACCAGAAGACCTGTGCGAAGCGACGGCCGGCGCAATTGGGATAAGCGCAATTCGGGTAAACGCCATTGAGGTAAGACCTGCCGCCGAATAAATGGCGGTACTTTTCTCGCTGCCTCACTTAAGCTTTTAAATAAAGCCGCAGAAGCGTAGTTGGCATAGTTGGCCGGGGGGCGCGCGCTTGAAACGTGCTGGCCCGGCCGGGCAGGACTTACGCGCGATCCCGGAAACCAGGACGGTCGGTCGGGGGTTCTGTTCAGCGCTTGACCTCGCTCGCGCAGTTCATGAAGATCGAGCGCAAATTCCAAGCCGCGCTGGTAACGCTGCGATGGCTCTTTTGCCATGGCGCGCGCGATCACGGCATCCAGTTCAGGAGGAAGATCGGGGTCAAGCGCGCTCGCGCGAATCGGATCGCGGTTGGCTACTTTAAAGCAAACAGTCGCGGTGCTGTTGCCCTGAAAGGGACCGTAGCCCGTCACCATGCGATACAGAATCGCGCCTAACGAGAACAGGTCGGAGCGTTGGTCGACCGTCTCCCCCTCTAACTGTTCAGGCGACATGTATGCTGGCGTGCCAATCACCTGGCCGCGAAGAGTCATGTAGGCCAGGTTCATTTTTGCGATGCCAAAGTCTGCGATCTTGGCATGACCTTGCGGCGTCACCAGAATGTTCGCAGGCTTCATATCGCGATGGATGACGCCTTGTCCGTGCGCGTGATCCAGCGCTTCCGCCAACTCCTCGGTCAACAACAGCGCCTTTTCGAGCGGCAGTTTTTTCGATTTCTCGGAAAGCATTCGTTCCAGTGACTGGCCCGCGATGTACTCCATTACTATGTAGGCGATATGGCCTTCAGGGTCCTCGCCGGTATCGAAGATAGTTACGATGCCGGGATGCAATAGGCGGCCGGCGGCTTGAGCTTCATGAAAAAAACGCTCCCGGTACTCCCGTTCCTCGTCTGGATTCTGACTGGACAGCGAAATTGCCTTGACGGCTACAAAGCGGTCGATCTTGGGGTCGCGGGCCTTATACACTACTCCCATCGCTCCACGACCGAGTTCAGCGATGATCTCGTATCGTCCGAAGCGCTTACCCCAGCGAGTTTCCATTTTGCTCACAGGCCGTGGCTCCGCCAGAACACACCTGGTTCTAGTTTATGGCGGGGCGTTGTACGGGAGTGTTCGCAACCGTGCCATTCCAGTTACGGTGGTAATCATTTTCCCGGCTGGATGTATTACCAAAGGCGCAATTTGCGGGCTTCGTGGGCAGCTCAGGAAGAGGAGCACCTAGGTTGCTTACTGCAATGGCATACCTGCATTCAGACAGGAGTTTGCTTTGCCATCTGCGGAGAAGCGAATTACCGCGGATTCGTCGCTGCAGAAGGCGCGAGTTCCGGCGCTAGGACTGGCAGGTTCGGCAGCGATGCTGTACTTGACTGACGGAGTTCCATTGCACCCACTGAGGCTGAAAACGTAACCGTTCTTTTTGCCGGAAGCCAGCCGCGGATCGATCAACATCGCTTGGTGCTCGGTCATTCCGCTGCCGCTTCCCATGCCGCCCAAATCTGAGAGCGTGCAGGTAAAGCCATGGGCCGGGAAAATCGCGTTGTAGCTTACCTCGGCCGTATTGAACGTGCGAACCGCAGCCACAGCTGCGGATTCGTTGGCCTCTATCATCATTGCATTCGTGCCGATGGCTGTCGCTGGATGACCCGGTGCAGCTTCGCTTATTCCAGGACTCAATTTGGTGGTCAGAGCCTTCAAGAATTCCGGGTCAGTCAGCGATACTCCCATGGTCACCGAGACTTCATTAAGCCGCCAGATGCCGGTCTCCTGCTTCATAATGAAAGTGAGTCCGAATTTTGCTCCCGCGGTTTGCGTCTCACCGTTCTTTGAGCCGTGGAACGAGAGATCAATTTGGTCTTCATCGGCATGCAGATCGTCGCGTTCCACCGTGATTTCGAACTTATTGTGAGCCTGGGGATCCTCGATCAGCACTAGTGTTGGCCCGGCTTCAAATGTCTGCAGTTGTTGGCCGCGGGCGGCCATCTGGCCGGTTATCATAGAAAATCCGCCGAGTAAGGATGTGCCCGAAGTGGTGCCCGCCTTTGGCAGCGCAGCCCGCGTCGCCTGCGGAAGATGCTTCTCGAATGTGCCCGGAGTTTTGCTGAAGAACATTTCCAGCAGCGCCTGGCGCGCGGTTTGGGGCGCAGGCTGGGCAGCCGCGGATAAGCCGGTGAAAAGGGCGACCAAACATAGGTTCAAAATAAGAATAATAGGTTTCTTCACGATCGCCTCCTCGGCTTCTGCGTGATGATAGCAATCCACGCAACCTGCGCCAGTTACATAAGTAAGGGGAGTTTTTGGGGATTACTTTGGAGGCTGCGAAGGAGGTCGTTCCTTGAACGATAAACTGCTAACGCGTTTTACTAACCACGTATCGCGTGATCGTCGGCGACTTTTCCAGCAAACGGAGAATCGGAGTTCGCACCGTCCGCGGCAAACTCAGCATGCGGCGGATTTTCGATGACGTGCGGAATACCGGCACGAGGCGCTGCTCGTAGCTCGCGCGATAATTCAGGGCAGCTTCCGGAAGCGGAATAGTTCCCGCAAAAAATGGTATTAAAGAATCCCCTGCCATACGGCCGCTGCGCAGGGCAAGAGAAATGCCATCTCCGACAAAAGGATCTACAAAGGCTGCCGCATCGCCAACCATGAGAATTCCGTCGCTCTCGGGCCGCGGCTCATGAAAGATCAGCGGCGATGTCGTTACCGGATCGCTAAGCGCTTTCCATACGCGGCTACGTTGCCGTAACTGAGGATAGCGAACGAAAACTTCCGGCAACGTGGTGGCCACATCCGCGCGCACCATGGCACAGGCGTTAATTCTTCCGGACCTTTCAACTTCGCCGGCAAGATTTACTGGTTGCACCCCGCAGTAGCCGCCGTCAAAAAAATAGAGATCCACGGAAGCGGGTGGGGAAGTCTCAGCGAAATGTCCTTTGAGGCCGATCCATTTAGGCCTTGAGTCTGCGCCGTCGGAAAATGCGGAGGTCAGATTTGAGGTTAGATTTGACGACCGGCCCGATGCGATAATCAACGCGCGACTTTCAAACTCTCTACCCGAAGTTTTCACCAGAAACGGGCCGGCTCCGGAAACACTCTGCACGGAGGCTTGCTGCCGGCAAGCTACGCCACCCTCTTGCGCCGACTGCCACAAAGCGGCATCGAGGTCGAAACGCGCAATGCTGACTGCCGCGGGATCGACTGCGGCGTGGAGGGTACGGCCGTCGAGAAATATTCGCGATTGCGGGATGCGAATCGCCGCGGGAAGTAGCTGCGCATATTGTGTAGCCAGCAAATCACGGAGCAGATCAAGCGATTCGGCGGAAACAAATTCGCCGCAGACTTTGTGACGGGGAAAACGTCCGCGTTCGAGCAACAGTACGCTTGCGCCGCTGCGGGCACAAGTAATGGCTGCGGAAGTTCCTGCCGGGCCGCCCCCGATCACGATCACGTCGTACATCGTTTTATTTTTTCCAGGCAATCGCTCCCATGCGAAAAAGAGGGTGGCGCTCAACCCGCACTGTGGCCGCCCCGGTCTGCTCTAACATCTGATGCATCTCAGCAACCGTGTAGGCACGGCGCACCGAGGCGGGCGCATCGTGATGAGTGAGCCGGCTGCGATAAAGCGGCAGGCTTAAGTAAACCAAGGCAAGATGAATTGGGTCGCGGACTACATCGTTGATGATCACTGCGACACGGCACACCCGAACTGCCTCATTAACGAACTGAAATATCTCCCGCGGCTCCAGATGGTGAATGAAGAGGCAGCAACTTACCACATCGAAACTTTCGTTTGCGAAGGGAAGCGAGAGCGCGTCCCCGACCACCGCGGAGGTTCCATTCCTGTTCAGGTGAGAATGCGCGCGATCAAGTAGCGTGACTTGAAGTTTGAGTCCCGATTCGCGCAATCGGGCGCCGGCGGAGAGGGGGACATATCCGGCGCCGGCGGCGACTTCTAACATTGAAAGGGAACTGGCGCTCACTTTACGCGCCACCTCGAAAATCATCGACTGCGTGGTGTCGATTCCGCCGAACCATTGATTGATATTGCGCAAGTCGGAGAGCGCCGTGGCGATTTCGGCCGGAGTACCGGAATCGGTGTCGAGCAATTCGGGGATGACGACGCGCCGCATAATGAAAACTGACTGATGGAGGACGGGCGTCCTCGCCCGGCGGGACGGGCGAGAGGCCCGTCCTCCATAGGATTGCTACACTTCTGCCAACTCTTCTTCGAGCAATTGCTTGTTATACAGATCGGTATAGTACCCGTCCTTGGCGACCAGTTCATCGTGTGTTCCTAACTCGACGATTCGTCCGGCGTGGAGGACGGCGATGCGGTCGGCGTTGCGCACGGTGGAAACTCGATGAGAGATGAAAATCGTGGTCCGGCCCTGCATGATTTCGCGCAGATGATTGAGAATCTTATCTTCGGTATGAGTGTCGACGCTGGAGAGCGCGTCGTCGAGAATCAGAATGCGGGGATTGCGAATAATCGCCCGCGCAATCGCCGTACGCTGCTTCTGGCCTCCCGATAAGGTAATGCCGCGCTCGCCCACTAACGTTTTATATTGCTCAGGAAAACCTTCGATATCCTCGGCAATGCTGGCGGCACGGGCCGCCGAACGCACGTCTTCGTCGGTGGCGTCTTCTTTTCCAAAGGCGATATTCTCGCGCACGGTTTCGCTGAACAAGAAAGTTTCCTGGGGAACGAAGCCGAGGTTGCGGCGCAAAGTCGCCAGAGGATATTCGCGGATGGGAATGCCGTCGATAAGTACGCTTCCCGGTTCCGCATCGTAAATTCGCGGGATCAAACTCACCAGCGTAGTTTTCCCCGAACCGGTCGGACCCACAATTGCGAGGCTGCTGCCAGCTGGAATGCGAAGATTTATGTCCCGCAAAACGGGAGTGGAATTGTAAGAGAAGTTCAAATGCCGGAACTCGATCTCACCCCGAATCTGTGTAGCCACGAGCGTCTCGCTCGTGCTGCTTTTGACTTCGACTTCGACTTCGACTTCGACTTCTTCACTGTCTCTAATCTCAGGTTTCTCAACCAGAATCTCGTTGATGCGTGTCATCGACGCTGTGCCACGCTGAAAAATATTGATGACCCAGCCCAAGGCAATAATCGGCCAGGTCAGTTGCACCATGTACGTATTGAACGCCACAAACTCGCCGACGCTTATACGGTGGGAAATTACTTCGCGTCCGCCGAGCCACAGCACCAGCACAATGGCCAGTCCAAGCATGGTTTCAAGCGTTGGCCACAGCATCCCCATCAGACGAACCAGCTTGAGGCTGCGCTTAATGTATTCCTGATTGGCGGTTTCAAACGCCGCAATTTCGGCTTCTTCCTGAACGTATGCACGAACCACGCGCACTCCAGAAAAATTTTCCTGCGCGCGCGCGGAAATATCGGAAAACATCGCTTGAATTCGTTCAAAGCGTTCGTGAATCTTGCGGCCAAAGTGTTGAATCGTGATGCTGACAATCGGCAGAGGTAGGAAGGCATACAGCGTCAGCTTAGGACTGATCGAGAGCATGAAGGCCAACGCCCCGGCGGTAAAGACAACGGTGTTCGCCGAATACATAATCGCTGGGCCAAGCAGCATGCGGACCGCATTCAGGTCATTGGTAGCGCGAGCCATAATGTCGCCGGTTTGCGTGCGCTGATAGTAAGAGTAAGAAAGGCCTTCGAGATGACGGAAGAGGTCGTTGCGTAAATCAAATTCGATTTCGCGGGAGACGCCGATTACCACCCAGCGCGTCAGAAATTGAAAGATTCCTTTGCCCGCGGCGACCGCGAGCAGGATCAGCGCGTAGGTGACGAGCTTGTGCCGAGTGACGCCGAGATTAAGGTCATCCACCGCCCGGCGAATTACCTGCGGAAAAAGAATCCAGATGCCGTTCGTCAGGAAGACGCATACCGTCCCCAGCAAATAGCTGCGGCGATACTTGCTGAAGTAGGGAATCAGGGGACGCAGACTTTTTGGCAGCATCGGCGTGTTAGATGAGATTCTAACAGCACCGGCCTCAGTTGCGGCGCATCGTGTCCATCAACGGCAGAAGGCGCACCCATGGCCCCTCGGCGAATGCCACTATGCCCGCGGTCAACAGCAACAGAACCCAGATGCCGAGAAAGAACCAGGCGAAATCTATAAGGTAGGAGTAAACGAGATCAACATTCACGGCCGCACCTCGAACCAAGCGGATATTACTTCAAGGTAGTCAGCAAATACTTCGGTCCTTCAGTTCTGCTTTTCCGGTCAGATGCTTGTATTCATTCACAATTTCGCAAACGGCATTGAGCCGGCCGAGCGAGGTCAAATGCATATCGGTAAGCGCATCTTCAATTTCTGCCATCCAGCATTCGACGGCGCGCTCCACGCCGACTGACATTTCTCGCGCGATAACATCTACCAGATCCGTGGGGATCGCTCTAGTAGCCAAGTAACTACCCGCCTTTCCTGGAAAATGAAACGTTCACTCAGAAGGAGGGAACCCCGCGTCCCCCCCTTTGTCCCAGTTCAACTACTGGTTCGGTGTCTGAGCTTGCTGATGCTCTTGCATACGCTCCTGCATCCGCTGCTGCCGTTTGGCCATGAACTGCGTCAGCTTGGCCTTCTGGTCAGCAGTTAAAACCTGGTAAGCCTGCGAAGCGATCTGCGCGTGCAGCACCTCGAGTTGTGCGTGAACTTGCGCTTCCTGATTGGCAATGGATTGCGCCTTCGCCTGATCAAATGCGCCGCTCTCGATCAGTTGCATCATTTGCTCATGGCTCGCCTTTTCCTGCGTGAACAGAGGCTCCATCGCCGGCTTCTGCGTGGCTATGATTTGTTTGATCTGTGCCTGTTGCGCGTCGGTGAGATCAAGCATGTCGGTAAAGAAACCCAACATCGGACCACCGAAAAAATCACCACCACCATGGGGGCCTCCGTGGGGTTGTGCTATCGCGATTCCCGTGACCAGTACGATAGCCAAAGCTGCGATCGACATCTTGCTGCGAAATTTCATATTCTCTCCTGTGAGCATTCCCGTGAGCTGGAAACCTCAATTGCCTCTGATCATAGAAACACCTTTCCAGTTCAGCAGTGGTAAAGAGTCGGTCAACCAGAGTAAAGTTTTGTAAAGCGCGATAATCGCTGGTTTGACAATTCTTTACCACCTTTATCTATGCCGCTAACTAAAATAACTAAAGTGGATCGCATTCTAGTCATCGACGACGACGTAGAGTTATGCAGCCTGGTGGGTGAATATCTGGAGCCTGAAGGCTTCGAGATCGAGGCAGTTCACGACGGCAATCGCGGCCTCGACCGTGCTTTGAACGGGGATCATCTGCTGATCGTACTGGATGTAATGTTGCCCGGCATGAATGGCTTCGACGTGCTGCGCAGAATACGTAACACGTCGCGAACTCCGGTGTTGTTGCTTACGGCGCGGGGAGAAGACGTCGACAGAATTGTAGGCCTTGAAATCGGCGCCGACGATTATCTTCCCAAACCGTTCAATCCCCGCGAACTGGTAGCGCGCATCCGCGCCATTTTACGTCGCACCCAAGCCGGCGAAAAGAGCGCGGAAAGACTCGAAGATCAAATTCCCGAAGTCGTGCAGGTGGGCGACATTGAACTTGATCCCGCTACCAGAATCGTTCGCCAGAATGGCAAGCCAATCGAGCTAACTTCTGTCGAGTTTAATCTGCTGCATGTCCTGTTGCGCGAGGCTGGGCGAGTAGTCACGCGCGAGCACCTGGTGGATGCGGTTCTCAGCCGCAAATTTTCTCCGTTCGACCGCAGCATCGACATGCACGTCAGCAAAGTGCGAAAGAAGCTGGGTGATTCCGACATCGGCAGCGACCACATCAAGACCGTGCGTGGCGTGGGATACATCTTCGCCCATCCGCGAGACCACGCAAAAGGTCCGACAGCCAAGGCCGAGGAAGCATGAGAAGCCTGTTTCTCAAAATATTTCTCTCCTACTGGATGGCGCAGGCGCTTTTTCTCGCATTAGCTATTATCGTAACTCTCGCCATGCGCCCGTCTCGGGAGATTTCCAATCTGCAGGCGCAGGAACCGAAGTTTCTCAACGAAGCTCTGCTAGCCTATCAATCGGGCGGCGAAGACGGGGCTCGAAAATACTTCAGAACTGTCCGCGACAGTCAGCACGTCCGGCTTTTCATCTTCGATGAACAGGGCCGCGAACTGTTAGGCCGCAGCCAGCCTGACTGGATCGATCGCGCCAGGCGCGGTCGGATCCACACCGCCGACACCTTCCTGGGACGTTTCGGACCCGGTCAAGTCTTGCGGCAAACTCTCACCGCCGATAACGGCCGCCGCTACATGCTGATTATCGACTTGCCTCCGGAAGAACAACCATTCTTTGGACCGCACGGCATTCATGGCATCGGCATCCTGATCGCAATCATTTCCTCTGGGTTGGTGTGTTATATCCTGGCACGATATTTGACCTCACCCATCGTCCAGCTCCGGGGCGCGACCCAGAAACTGGCCTCTGGCGATCTGACTGCGCGCGCCGGTACGCCCGCATCCCGCCGGCACGACGAAATGGCTGAACTCATGCGTGATTTTGACCGCATGGCCGAACGCCTGGAAAGCCTGGTAAACGCGCAAAGCCGCCTGCTGACTGATATTTCGCATGAACTGCGATCTCCGCTGGCACGCTTGAATGTCGCACTGGAACTGGCTCGCCAGCGCAGCGGGACGGAGGCCAGCAGCGCCCTCGATCGCATCGATCGCGAATCCAACCGCCTCAACGAATTGATCCAGAAATTGCTAACCATCGCCCGCCTTGAAGCAGGTGACGAATTCATAGAGAAAAGTCCGGTTCATCTCGAGCAGCTCATCCATGAGATCGCGCGGGATGCCACCTTCGAGGCGCAAAGCCGCTATTGCCAGGTTGAAGCCGAGGTCATTGATAATTGCGTGGTCATGGGAAGCCCGAGTCTGCTGCACAGCGCAATCGAGAATGTTGTGCGTAACGCGATCCGTTACACCGACGAAGGCACCAAGGTCGAGCTGCGGCTGGAGCAGGACGCAAAATTCTCCGCTGCCGAAACCGGGGTTGTCGACATCGGTCTCAAGAAAATTGGGTTGCACGAAGCGCCGCCAGGGAATGATGCCGCGGGAAAACCGGAAGCGGTGGTGCGCGTGACCGACTCCGGCCCCGGCGTGCCCGAGGACGCGCTCGACAAACTTTTCCGCCCGTTCTACCGCATCGACGACGCCCGCGGCCGCCAGACCGGCGGCGTCGGTCTGGGTCTGGCAATCACGGACCGCGCCGTGCGCCTCCACGGCGGCACCATCAGGATATCCAATCGACCCGAAGGCGGCCTGATGGTTGAAATTCGCCTGCCGCTGGTGTCCGTGGAGGACAGCAAAAAGCCCGATCCGGCAACTGTCACGATTCTTTCCCGCCAGCTCTAGACCCAGTGTGCAGTGTGGTGCGGGTGCCCTCGCCCGCATGCGTAAGGCTCCAAGGCGTAGCGCCGGCATCCTGCCGGCCTATAGCAGGCGTAGCCTGCAGTAAACGCGGGTGCAATTTTCGTCCCAAAACCAGCCATCTCACCCACCATAGAATGGCATCTGAAGTGCTGCGTTTGGGGGTGTGCTTGTGAGCCGACTGGTACCGGGCACGAAAGTCCTTATTGTTCTGCAGAGTCGACCATGAGGCGAGTTGGGCCAATTGAAATAATTTCCGTTTTGCTGTTGATTACTTGCGCGGCGGGCTGCCAGAGCCTACCGGAGGCTCCATCTGCACACCTGCAAATATCCGCAGATAGACTGCAAGCATCCGTTATTGAAGGACCATCTCCGGCTGATATGCCTGCGACTGCCCTAGGCGTAACGGAATCGAAATCCCTAATTTTTTCGGGGCAGCCAAGCCCGACAGCTCTTTATGGACCGGTGGCGGGTCAAAAAACCAGCATTTTCGACAAGTATCTTTCCCGCTCATTGCAAACCCGCCGGCAGCATTATCAGCCTTCGACGGGCGGCAGCTTTATGAGCCGCGCCACTTCCGCAGCCTTGCACACTTTCATTACCCGTGACGACTCCGGAAAGGGAAAACTCAGCACTTCGTATCTTATGGGTACGCTGACCTCCGTAGTGGTCGATAACGCTTACCGCCCTTACTGGGTGCGGACGTCTGCCTCCTCGACCTTTAACAATTTTGGTTCGACGATCGGCAGCGACGCCGGCATGAATGTTCTCCACGAGTTTGCCCCGGGCATCCGGCAACTGCTGATGAGCCACGCGCCCGGATTTGTCTCGCGTATTCAAGAGCGCATCAGCCACGATCCGAGTCGATGAAAGCCGTCTCCACCCTGGCCAGATAGTGTCCGAGCAGCCACCCGCCGCCAATCCCCTTTTGCCTGAACTTTAGCTGGAAATGTATGCGCGTCGACGCCCGCACAAACAGTTGGGTTTCTATACAATCAGCTTCATTTTCAGTGCGAGGACGGAGGCGGGAATTTCGTGGTATTCAGCAAAATGCTGATGGTCGAATCGCCGCCGTTGATCGTGGCAATATCCGGTTTGCCATCGTGAGTGAAGTCGGCCGTTATGACCTGCACCGGGCTCAAGCCGACGCGGAAATGCACTGGCCTTTGAAATGTGCCGTCGCCTTTGCCCAGCAGCACCGATACGTGACAAGGCTTCGGAGAAGTATAGTTCGACACGACCAGGTCCGGGATTCCATCCGCGTTGAAATCGGCCGTAGCAATGGAAGTGGGATACTGGCCGGCAAAGTACGCGATTCCTTTTGACAGGCTCCCGTCTCCCGCGCCCAGGAACACGCGAATATCGAGATTACTGGTCACCGCGACATCAAGGTTGCCATCTCCATTGAAGTCGCCCAGCACAAGCTGGTGGGGGTGAATTCCCGCTGGATAGCTCACGGGCTTGCCGTATCTCCCGCCGCCTTCCCCTAGGAGCACGGACAGGTTTCCGTATGGGCCCGCACCGTGTCCCCAGTTGGCAATGACTAGGTCGGGAATGCCGTCATGATTCAGATCGCCCACTGCAATTCCAATGGGCTGGGCTCCGCCGCTGGCGAAGTGAACCGCCTTCTCAAATCTCCGGTTTCCAGCCCCCAAGAAGACGAAGATTTCGCCGGGCTCGTTCCCAAACGGTACTGTTGTCCCTACGATATCCGGAATTCCGTCTCCATTCAGATCGGCGACCGCGACCTGGCTGACAGCAAAACCTACGCCCGTATCCAGCCTCACGCCACGGTCGAAGTTCCCTTTTCCGTCGCCGAAGGCAACCGTCACCAGAGGCCGCATCGCATCGGCAGTCACCGCGTCCGAATTACCGTCCCCGTCGACGTCCGCCAATAACACAAAGCCTGGAGCACCGCCCGTGCCACCATTGTGGCTCCAATAACCAAAGTGGCCGTTGCCCTTGCCCACGGCGTGTAGCAGATCCGGATCCTCGTTGCCCACCACCGCCAGGCCGGGGAAGCCGCTGCCGTTGAGGTCCCCAGCCGCCAGCGAAGTCGGATAGAGGACGGGACTGACGATATTGATCGCTCTGTCGAACGACAAGGAGCCTTGCGCGACCGGCATCATGTTGCTTACGTCACGTGCGACTAGGACCGTCGCGGCCACCAGCGCCAAACCGATCACCGACATAGTGCTTTTCATGGGTAACCTTACTTTGGTGGAATCCCTAAGATCGTCAACTGGCCCGCACAAGTGAATGGCGGGTTCGCGGGGGGAGGCGGGCAAGCGGTGTTCCCCGCCCCGAAATAATCGGGGACACCACCCCCAACGATTATGTACCCGTCCACAATGGTGGGCACGGTGAATTTGACCGACCCCGGCATCGCCGTTGTGCTACCCGCGAGTTTGGTACTGTCCCAGAGTTCGCAGACCGGGTTCTACAGCCTGAGGTCTACCGCGGGGCTAATGAGGCGCCTCCCAATCACGTGCCGGGAAGGGTAGCACGGTTTCAAACAAAATCAACAACAAAACAGCCCCTTTACGACTGCGGAACATCAGCGTGGGCAGAATTTAATTCTTGACTTTAAGCCAAGCTAGGAGATATTATTGTTGGGTAAGTATTAGCTCTTTGACAATCAGGGAAATCCCGAAACCGGCATCCTCGCGCCCAGACCAATTTCGGGAAAGTCGTACTGCTAACTCCTTATCCTGGGATATTTTAGTTATAAGCCATTATTCCTCAAAGATTTTGCTGGTAGTCTCGCCCTAATCCCATCATTCCAGGAAATCAGGGGGGAGGGGGATACCCACCTTTCGCTTTCTTCGAGTAGATTCGGCCGCGCAAGCAACTTCTGTCTTCCCCAGCGATTCCAATCGGAGAACGAAGTTTGCTCTTGCCTTATAATCCCTGATAACGCGAAACAATGTATCCTTGATCTCCACCTTGCTGGGCGCTTGCTGCCTTGTGCTGCGAGATCTGAATCGACTGGGAGAAAGAATGGGGACGAAGTTTGCTTTGGTGAAGTATGTCGGGCTTGCGGCTGCACTTTTCTGCCTGGCGGGTTGCACTTCAATTAACAATGCGGCGACAACCGGCGTCGCCTACCTTTATATCGCCGCGCAGGCGAACACGACGATCTCGGCATACACAGTGACCCAGAGTACGGGCGCGCTTACCGCCAACGGAAACGCCGTTGCAACCGGTGCGGTTCCTTCCGCAATCGCACTGACTCCTTCGGGGAATGCATTGTTTGTAGCCAACAGCGGTTCAAACAGCATTTCCAGCTACAGCGTAAATTCGGACTCTACGCTGACTCCAGTTAGTGGAACCACTGCCACCGGAACCACGCCCATGGGTTTGGCGATCGATTCGGGCGGCAAGTTTTTATTTGTCGCCAATCAGGGATCCAGCACTATTTCAGTATTCTCGATTAACGGCACTGGCCTTACGCCGGCGCCGGGTTCGCCATTTACTACGATTCCGGTGGGTTACTCTTTCGGAAATGGAACCCTGCCCTCGGCGGTCGCGGTCAGCAACTCGGGAAAGTTCCTGTATGTGGCGAACCAACTCGCCAACTTCGTCTCGGCTTTTGCGATCAATAGCACTTCAGGCGCTTTGACTGCATTGCCTGTACCGTTCTACCAGGACGCGCAAACCTCGCCGTCGGGACTCGCTGTAACCCCCAATGGAGCTTTTCTCTATGTTGCCAATGCCGGAGCGAACTCCAATAACATCTCTGCCTGGGCGATCTGCGATAACGTCGTCACCAGTTGCGTCAATCCCAATACTCCGGATGGCACGCTTAGCCCGGTCACGGGTTCCCCGTTTCCGGCTGGGCTGGGACCGATCGCGATCGCGTTTGATCCAGGTTTCAACTTCGCCTATGTGGTCGACAAAGGATCGAGCACCATTTCGCAATATTCGTACGGTCCGGGAAGTGGAGTGCTGACCCCGCTGTCTCCGGCAACCATTTCGACTGGCTTGAATCCGGTATCGATCGCGATTTTGCCCGGAGTGGTACGGGCCGATGTGGGGAACACACTTTTCGACACAACAGACTACGCGTATGTGGCGAATATCGGAGCGGGCACGATCTCGATTTTCTCACTTACTACCAGCAGCGGTCTTCTGAATGTAGTCGGACAGCCCGTTGTCATTTTCGGACAGACCTCGGCGGTCGCCGGTAAATTTTAGTTACGATTTTTTTATGGGAGAACGGGCGTCTCGCCCGTTTAGCTCCGTCTCCGCTTCCTAAGTGGGCACCTTCAGAATCAAGTATCCGCCTAGCAACGCGAAAATCAGATCTGGTGACCAAGCCGCCAGAACCGGCGGCAATTGGCTGATATTCCCCATGGCTTCGAACAGTCCGGCAACCGTCCAATAAACAAGCGCGATACCCACGGCGACAGCGATGCCGGTGATGGCGCCGCGCCGTCCCGAAGAAAGCGAGAATGGGATGGCCAGCACCGCCATGACCAGCGTAATGATCGGGAAGGCAAACTTCTTTTCCAGTTGAACTCTGAGGCGCACAACGTCGAAGCCGCTTTGCTGCAGGTCACGAATGTAGCGGCGCAGCTCCTGATAGTTCATTTCCGAGGACTGTTTCACTTCTTTCTTGAAGTACGTGGGAGGTTCGCTTACCGCCGAGAATGTGGCGACGTCGAAGGTGCGATAGTTTTCGATCGCGGGACCACGGAAGTCGCGCTCCCAACCCTGAGTGCAGACCCAACGGCGCAAGCTGTCTTCCCAATGGGCGCGATCGGCGTAAATGCGTTTGGTCAGTTGGAAGGTGGCGGGATCGAACTGGAAAATCGCGAGCCGTCCAAATTGATCGCGATCGGAATCAAATAATTCGTAATAGTAGATGTCCGAGTGCTGTCCGAAAATCCACTTTCGGTCGGGATTCAAATAGGTCTGGGCAGGCTTGCCTTTGATCATGTTGCGCAGAGCGTCCTGCCGCTTGTTGGCGTGCGGTAAATAAAACTGATCGGCGAAGAACAGGCCTACCGCAAGCATCGCCGCGGCCACTACCAGCGGCGTAACGATACGGTAAATGCTAATGCCGGTGGTCTTGATCGCGGTGATTTCGTTCAGCGCTGCATCACACCCAATGTGATGAGAACAGCCAGCAGAATACTTAACGGCGTGATGTTGTAAATGAAATAGGGCGAAACATTCAGCAGGTACTCTCCGACAACCAGCGGGGAAATCTGGTTGCGAAGGATGTCTCCCAGCAACTCAAACAGCGTAAACACGAGCAGTAGCATGAGGAATGCGGCGACGACCATGGCCAGGTTCATGCCAAAGTCGCGCAACACATAATCGTCGAGGATCATGGGGAAGCGCGCGCTGAACACACGGCGCCGGCTGGCTGCGCGCTCGAAAGCATCTTCGGCGCGGCGAAATGGCAGCCGGGCAGCTTCCTGCATTCCCGCGGCGCCCAGGGGCTGCAATAATCTTCGCAGGGAAGTGATTTCAAACGGCCGCTGTTCGGCGCGCCAGAGCAGGAACGCGCCTCCGAGGAAGAACACAATATCCGCGAGCCAAACCCCAAAGCCGGGCGATAACCTGCCCTGTCGCGCCAGTGAAACCCCGACCAGCGACGCTGAGTAATAGGCGAATACTAGAAGGATACTGAGCACGAATCCTGTCGACTTGCCGCCTTTTTTCGACGATAGGCCAAGAGGAATTCCAACCAGCGCCAATACCAGGCAAGCTGTGGGTAAGGCAAAGCGGCGATGAAACTCGATCAGATCCCATCGCGCCAGGACTGGGTCTTTCTGATGTTTGGCCTGCCGCCACAGTTCCCATGTTCCCATTTGCGAAACCGGCGTCGGTTCTTGCTCCTTCGCGCTGTCGGCCTGAGGCACGGGGATAGGGATGTCCGTCTGCTCAAAGGTAGAAATCTGATAGTGGTCAGTGACCTTTGGATCGATCTCGTGGGTTTCGCCATCGGTCAGGTGCAGATGCAGAGTCTCCGGACCTTCGCTGACCAGAATGCCCTGTTGTGCCAAGGTAATTCTCGGCGAGGATGGAGTGGACGTATCAGCAATGAAAACGCCCTTCCAGATGGCCGCGCCTTGGGCTGCTTTCACATTCTGTACATAGAGCACCAGCCCAGGAAAGCCTTCGTAGAAAACTCGTGGCTGGACTTCGAACGACGCCTGCGAAGATTTCAAGCGGTCCTGCAAGTGAACCATAGCGGCCTGCGACTGTGGCGCAACGTACAGTCCATTGAATAGCGCCAGAATCCAAGCCGCCACGGCGAAGATGGAAACGATGCGGAGAAAGCCCCAAATCCCAATGCCGCTGGCCCGCATAGCTGTGATTTCGCTGTCAGCCGCCAGGCGGCTCAGACCGATGAGGATCCCGACCAGCACGCCCGCCGGAATGCTGATAGTTAGGGTGACGGGCATGATAAAAAAGAAGACTTGGGCAACGCTGGGCAAGGGAGCGCTGTTGCGAACCACAAGTTCGAGGATCTGCCCTAGATCGCGGGTGAATAAGACGAAGGTGAACACGGCCACACCGATCAAGGCATGAGCCGTGACTTCACGCAGAATGTAGCGGGTGAGGATCCGCATGGGCAGCAGCTAAGTCGAGTCTAGCACGCGTGAGAGGCGCAGGGCGCGGCGGCGACGATTTGCGGTGGGTGCCCCGCTGCTTGCGTTAGTTGCAAGGGGCGGGAGGGTTGACCTAATGCCGGCGCGTGAGGCCAGCTTTGAGTTAAAGATTGTGCGTCCACGCGGATGAGGTTAACAGAACTGACTGTGTGATCGATCTGTGTACCCGCCCCTTGCGAAAAAACCGCAAGGAGCGGGGCACCCCGACTATGGATCTCCCGTCAACCCTCCGATCGCTACTGACCGAGGTAGCGCGCTACCTCGAAGCTGCCCCCTCCGTTGGTACCGGCCACGACAATCTTTCCGTCGCTTTGGAGCACAACCGAGGTAATGAATGCGTCGTCATTGCTGCCAAAGCTGGTTGTGACGCGACCTCCGGTCCCGAAGGCGGCATCCAGTTTTCCAGTGGCGGCGTAACGGGCCAGTGCGAAGGCCTCGAAGATCGTCGAATTGCTGACAACGTTTCCGGCCTCTCCCGCCGCAACGATATCCCCGTTGGACTGGAGAGCAAGGGCCAAGGCCCCCGTAAGGCTGGTGTTTCGGAAGGTCGTGACGTCGCCGCCGTGGCTTCCGAAAGTGGTATCAATGCTTCCGTCGGTATTGTAACGAGCCAAGCCGAAGCCCAGCGCGTTGCCATGGACCGCGACTTTGCCGGCTTGGGCTCCTGCAGTCAGGATCTTGCCATCACTCTGCACCGCGATTGCCGACGGGGCTGCCGTTGCGGCTGCCTGGCCAAAGATCCCGAAGGTTTTGTCGAGGCTGCCATTGGTGTTGTATCGAGTGACAGAGCCAGCGGCTCCGAGCGGATTTAGAACGGGCAAAGGCGGAAAGCCGCCGGATCCAATCAGGATCTTGCCATCGGCTTGCAGCGCGATCGAGCTGGAACCGAAATCGGCCAGCGCGGCCACACCGCCAGTACCGAAAGTTGTATCCGGTTGGCCGTTGGTGTTGAGGCGTGCCATCACCGCGCCTCCCAGTTGTCCCCCGGCCACGATAATCTTTCCATCGGTCTGCAACGCAAGCAGGGCTGCGTTCAGCGACAAGGTTGCAATGCCATTGCTGCCGAACGTAGTGTCGAGTGTGCCATTAGTGTTGAAACGGGCAACCTGTCCCCCTTGAGGAACTCCCGTAGCCGCTGCCACAATCTTTCCATCCGATTGAATGGCCAACCCGACTATAACCTGGTTGATATCGCCACCGAAGTGATTGACGACGACCACGCCGCCGCTGCCGAAAGTATTGTCGAGAGAGCCGTTAGTGCCAAGGCGGATCAAACCACTCTTGTTACCGAGTTGCCCGGCGACCACGATCTTACCGTCACTTTGTAAAGCGACAACGTTGGCCTGGCTGTTGGCCAGGGATAGGGTAAAAATTCCGTTCGCACCAAAAGTTCTATCTAAATGACCGGCCTGTGCCAGGACCATAGTTGACGCGCTCAGTACCGATGCGCACACGACAATCAGCGATAGCCTGGTGGATAGCAAGTTCCTTGCGAAGCTCTTCATATTTTTCCTCTCTTAAGTTTGGTAGGTTCCACGGCGCGGAAGCTTCATCGAAGTTAACCCGCAGGCATTCTGACTGGAGTGGCCTTGTAGGTTGTCATTTCCCTGCAATCAATTTGTCATCTCTCAGGGACATTCGAAATCCATATGGTCAGAAGAGTGCGGGCAATGAAAAGAGGCGTGGCATTTGACGTGCACACTGAACTGCACAATGGCTTCGTCCTAGACCCCTCTTAGGCGAAGCGAGAAGGGCAGTCCTCCCCTATGAAGGCTCTAACTGTGATGTGCGTGGACGACGACGCGGCGATCCGAGAATTGTACGGAGCCCTGCTCGGACAAAACGGCTACGAAGTCATAGCCGCCCACAGCGGGCGCCACGCACTTCACGTGTTTGAGTCCAAAGAAAAAGAAATTGACGCCGTCATTCTCGATTACGAGATGCCTGGAATGAATGGTTTGGAGCTGGCAACATGGCTTAAGCAGCGGCATCCGAAGCTGCCAGTGATTATGATTTCGGGGTCGCATCCGGAGCTGCAACAGATGGCGCCGTTCGTCGATGCCGCTATAGGAAAAGGCGGTCCATTACGACACATTTTGGACCGGCTGCAAATCCTGCTGGCACCTTAAGCACTCGATGAACCGCAGCCCATTGTCATGTTCGGTGACATTTTGTTTCTTGAAAAACTCGGTGTGAACTGCCGAATGCCCGGCAAAGTGCCGATTACCCGGCTTTCAGGAACAGCGCCGCCAGCGGCGGCAACGTTAGTTTCAGGGAGTATGGGCGTCCATGGACCGGATGTTCCTCAGCCATGACTCCGCCGGCGTTCCCCACGCCGCTGCCGCCGTACTCTTTGGCATCGCTGTTAAGAAGTTCTCGCCAGAAGCCTCCAGTGGGCACTCCCAGGCGATAGTCAATTCGTGGGATGGGAGTGAAGTTGAAGGCCGCGACAACAACTTGTCCAGGCGAGCTTCCTTTACGCAGCAGTGAAATGGTGCTGGCGGCGTTGTCGTTGCAGTCAATCCATTCGAACCCCTTTGGATCGGTGTCGAATTCGTGCAGCGCGGGCTCACTGCGGTAAACCCGGTTCAACTGCTCAACCCAATTTTGCAATCCGTGGTGCACGGGATACCGCAACACATCCCATTCCAGGCTGCTGTCATGCGTCCACTCGCGAACTTGTCCGAACTCATCTCCCATAAACAGCAGTTTCTTGCCCGCTTGGGCGAACATGTAGCCAAACAACAATCGCAGGTTGGCGAACCTCTGCCATTCGTCTCCCGGCATTTTGCCAATCAGCGAACCTTTGCCGTGGACAACTTCATCGTGCGAGAGCGGCAATACGAAATTCTCGGTGAAGCCGTATAGCGATCGAAAAGTGAGCAGGTTGTGATGAAATTTTCGATGGATGGGATCATGCGCGAAGTATTGCAGAGTGTCGTGCATCCAGCCCATATCCCATTTCAGGCCGAAGCCGAGGCCGCCGAGATAAATCGGCCGCGAGACCATGGGCCACGCGGTGGATTCTTCGGCGAAAGTCTGAATGCCCGGATATTCCTTGTAAGTCTCCATATTGAACTGGCGAAGGAATTCGATGGCTTCCAGATTTTCGCGACCACCATACTTGTTGGGAAGCCATTCGCCGGGGTTGCGCGAATAATCGAGGTACAGCATGGACGCGACAGCATCCACTCGCAAACCATCCGCGTGATACTTATCCAGCCAGAACATTGCGCTTGAAAGCAGGAAACTTCGGACCTCGTCGCGTCCGTAATTAAAGATCAACGTTTTCCAGTCAGGATGAAAACCCTGGCGGGAATCGGAGTGCTCGAACAAATGAGTGCCATCGAAGTAGGCGAGACCGTGCTCGTCGGTGGGGAAGTGCGAGGGAACCCAATCGAGAATTACGCCAATGCCCCGCTGATGGAGGTAGTCGATCAAATACATGAAATCCTGCGGCGTACCATAGCGCGCGGTCGGGGCGAAATAACCCGTGGTCTGGTATCCCCATGATCCGTAAAAGGGGTGCTCCATAATTGGCAGCAGTTCCACGTGCGTAAATTGCATGCGTTGAACGTAGTCCGCCAGGCGCGGCGCAGCTTCACGATAGGTAAGCGGACGCCCATGTTCTTCGGGAACACGCATCCATGAGCCGAGATGGACTTCATAGATAGAGATGGGAGCTTGCAGGGAATTTCGGCCTTGGCGTTGGTGCATCCAGTCCTGATCGGACCATTGGTAGTCGAGATCCCAAACCACTGAAGCGGTACGCGGCGGTTTCTCGTGGAAGAATCCGAATGGATCTGCCTTGTCGACCACGTGTCCGTGATGCCGGGAAACGATGTGATACTTGTAAAAGGCGCCTTTGGTGATGCCGGGAATAAAACCTTCCCAGATGCCGGAATTCTCACGCGCACGCAGCGGATGCGAATCTTTATTCCAATTGTTGAAGCTGCCCATGACGGTCACTGACCGTGCATTCGGCGCCCATACGCCGAAGCTGGCGCCGGGTTCGCCGTTTACCGCGGTAAGGTGCGCGCCCAGCTTTTGGTAAGCGCGGTAGTGGCGGCCCTGATTGAAAAGGTAAAGATCCTGCTCAGTCAGAAGTGCCATGTCAGCGCGACCTCAAGGTCGTCCCCACATTGGAGAACGGGCGTCTCGCCCGTTTAGCCGGGCGGGGACGCCCGGCCATGAAAGACCCTGTTGGATTGGTTCCCGTCATCGAAGTGATCTTTAGTGTACCGGAATGAAACTGTCGGGCGGCAAGGCTTTTGCAGATCCTTGTGAACGTGGCGCCTCATGCTAGACTTTTAGCACGGCTCTTTAATTCTTATTTTTATCTTTTGGCTGGGCCGACACTTTAAATGCCTGCTCTGCGCGTCATTGTTCTTTGGCACCAGCATCAGCCTTTTTATAAAGATCTGGTTACGGGTGAGTACCGTCTTCCCTGGGTTCGCCTGCATGCCCTGAAAGATTACTACGGCATGGTGAAACTGCTGGATGAGTTTCCCAATGTTCACCAGACTTTCAACCTCGTCCCATCGCTGATCACGCAAATTCAGGACTACGTCGAGGGAACAGCGCAGGACCCGTTCCTGAAAGTGGCGGCCAGACCGGCGAAGGACCTCACGGCAACGGAACGACGCTTTGCGCTGCAGTATCTCTTTCAGGCAAATCCCGTACACATGATCGGCCGGTATCCTCGCTATCACGCGCTTTGGGAGCGCTTTCGAGGCGCGGGCGATTTCCGGAACGGGCCGATAAGTATTTCCAGGCGCAGGACTTCACTGACCTGCAAGTGCTCTCGCAAATTGCATGGTTTGATGAGTTCTTTCTGGAAGACTCCGAGATTGCAGCGCTGATCAAGAAAGGTCACGGATATTCGCTGGAAGATCAGGCGTTCGTCATTTCCCGGCAACTCAACTGGTGGGCGAAGTGATTCCCGGCACGCTACCGCGGCGCAGCAGGGAGGATTGAGATATCAACTTCGCCTTTTTATCATCCTATCCTGCCACTGGTCTGCGACACGAACATGGGTGCGATTTCGACGCCAGGGCTGCCCCTGCCGCAGAACCGTTTTCGCCATCCCGAGGACGCAAGGGAACAGCTGCGGCGCGGGTTGGATCTTCACCAACTAGTCTTCGGCGTACGGCCGGTTGGGGTTTGGCCTTCTGAGGGAAGCGTGTCAGAAGAGGTTTTGGCCATCGCGCAAGATCTGGGTGTGAAGTGGATGGCCACGGACGAAGGTGTTCTAGGACGAAGCTTAGGGATTAACTTCGCGCGAGATGGTGATGGGCGGTTGTCGGCGCCGGGTGCCGAGAAACTTTATACCATCCACCGCTTCGAAAACGGA
>CAWDNO010000018.1:0-196516 GCA_963803665.1 uncultured Acidobacteriota bacterium | reverse complement strand
AGGCCGGAGTAAAAGGAGACCACTGGGGCGGAGGCATAGGGAACCACTTATAGGCTGAGGATGGGGTAGTTTTCGGGGGAGAAAGGGCTCTGGAGCGTAGCGGAAGAGGCCTTTCTCCCCCGAAGCCGCGTTGGGAGGAGCATTCTCAGCGGTCTGCGGGTGGATTTCTTTTGCGGCGGCTTTGCTTGAGACGGTAGCTGTCGGCGTTCATCTCCAGGATGTGAACGTGGTGGGTAAGCCGGTCGAGCAGGGCGCCGGTCAGCCTCTCTGAACCGAAGACTTCTGTCCATTCGTCGAAAGGCAAGTTACTGGTCACCAGCGTAGATGCACGTTCATAGCGTTGGCTGAAGGTCTCGAAGAGCAGCTCTGCGCCGGTCTTGGACAAGGGCACGTAGCCCAGCTCATCGACGATAAGTAGCTCGTAAGCTGCCAGCTGTTTCTGGAAGCGCAGGAGGTGTTTTTCGTCGCGGGCTTCGATCAGCTCGCTGACCAGTGCGGCGGCGGTAGTGAAACGAACACGATAGCCGCGTTGACAAGCCGCCAGGCCGAGCGCCAGGGCGATGTGCGACTTGCCGGTGCCGCTGTTGCCGAGAAGGAGCAGATTCTCTTTTCTCGACAGGAACTCACATCGAGCCAGTTCCAGCACAAGCGTCTTGTTGAGCGAGGGGATAGCGAGGAAGTCGAAACTGTCGAGGCCCTTGACCACTGGGAATCTGGCCTGGCGGATACGGCGCTCCGTGGCTCGGCGATCGCGGTCTAGCAACTCCAGCTCGGTCAGGCGAAGTAAGTAACGCGGGAAGTCCGTCTTTTCCTGGGCGCACTGTCGCGCCACCTTGTCATACTCATGCAGGATGGTGGGCAGACGCAGTGCCTTGAGATGATGCTCCAGCAAAACCTGCGGTGTATCGGGAGTCGGCATTTCCGGCTGGGTACTCATAGCACCGCCTCCGGATTCTGGCGTGACGGCAAGGCCGATGAGTAACTGAGCAGGGCCATGTAATCGCCGGCCTGGGTGGTGCGCACGCTGGCCATGGGCAGATGCGGCCAGTTGGCCAGGTCAAGCCGCGGCGGCCGGCGCTCGATGCGACAGAGCAGAAGATGTCGCACGGCGTCGAAGCTGATGGCGCCCAGGCGCAGGGCACCTTCGACGGCGCTTGTTACTTCCGCCAGCGCGAAGGTCTCCATCAACCGCAGCACCTGGAGGTACTCGCGGCTGGCGTGTTTGCTGAGACGCGCTTCGAGCAGGCGTCGCAACTGGGCAAAGCAATCCGGCAACTGCCAGCCGGTGAGTGGCGCGGCCTGGTCCAGGGCCCGGCTCTTGTGTTCCAGCAACGCCAGGTAATGAACAGGATCGTATATGGCACTCTCGCGGTCATAACTGCGTGGATGCGAAGCGATCGCCTCGCTGCCGCAGACGATCTCCACGCGGTGCACGTAGCCCTTGACCAGCACCTGTCTATAGCCATAGGCCGTGGGCACCGAGTAATCGTTGGTTCGATAGCGCACCAGCGCCAGGGAGTTGACTCGCGCGGTAACCTTCTCACAGGGCTCGTATGGAGCGGCCGGCAGGGGCAACATCGCCACGCGGTCACGCTGGAAACGCTCACCGATGGTCTCCGTGTGCCCGCGCAATCGGCGTTTACGGCGCTCACGGCAATCGGCTTCCAGGTGCGCGTTGAGTTCTTCCCAGCTCGACGCTCGTGGAATCGGCACCATGAAGTTCCGCCGCGCATAGCCCACAAGATTTTCGACCTTGCCCTTGTCGTTGCCCTTGCCAGGGCGGCCGAACTTCTCGGCGAACAGGTAGTGGCTCTGTAACTCGGAAAAGGCGCGTGTCTTCTGCCGCTCGCCATCCCCCAGGATGCGAGCTACCGCCAGCGTGGTGTTGTCGTAGAGAATCCTTGAGGGCACGGCGCCAAAGTACTGGAACGCCCGCACGTGACCTTCAAGGAATGCCTCGGTTGTCTCGGCCGGAAATGCCTGCACGAAGCAATCGTCGGAGTGGGGCAAATCGAAGACCATGTAGTGCGCCGTCTGCTCTGAACCTGCGATGACGGCCAAGGCTTCGCCAAAATCGGCCTGCGCCTCGCCGGGCGCATGGCTCAAGGGCACGAACATCTCCTGGCTGCTGATCCTGGACTGCCGAACGTAATCCTTCACGATGGTGTAGCCGCCCGGGTAAGCGTGCTCGGCCTTCAGCCGCTCAAAGATCCGTTTGGCCGTGTGCCGCTGCTTCTTCGGCCGTTGCTTGTCTTCTTCCAATATGGCATCGATGACACCTTGCCAGGCCGCCAGCCTGGGCCGCCTCACCGGCTTCTGCCGCCGATACCCAGGCGGCAAGGAATAATCCAGCATCTTGCTTACCGTCTTCCGCGCCAGCCCAAACTCCCGGGCCACCGCCCGCCGGCTCTTGCCTTCTACAAGAACCGCCCGCCGCACCCGCGCATAAATCTCCACGGTGTACATACCTCCGGTGTCCCACAGTGCAAAGCTCCCCGCATGGGCGACGAACCTTGTTCGTTACCCCTGATGGGCTCGGTTGACCATGGAACCAGAATGTGGCGGTGGACTACTTTTATCCCGCCACGTCACGCCGCTTCCGCGGCGCAACATGGTCTATTTTTCATCCGGCGCGTACAAGTGCCGGACCAAAAGCACCAAGTCCGATCGTAGACCTAAAGTGCTCACGTTATGCGAAGTTCCGTCTCGAAGGCGTACTTCAACTACACCATCCAGAACCCCGGACCAGCCGATCGGGAGGGGCACAGCGTGTTCTACAGGGACGAGCGCGGTGCTGTCTTCAACACCTATTCCTGCTACATCCGCGGCAACGAGTTGTTCAACATCAACTATCACTACCTCGATATCGTGCCCAAGGGCCGTGACGAGAATGACCAGGACCCTTCTGGGTGCGCCGACATGACGAGTACGTAACGCCAACAGGTTCCTAGCTTAGCTAGGGCACTGCAATTGCGCCGGATCGGGACGGGGCGCTGAGAAACGGTGGCAGTAGTTTCTGGGCTATCGCTGGTGTATTACCCCGAGCCGTCATTAACCAGGTAGATAACAATCGTTGATGGATGCCAAGGGGTAACTGACGGCTTCGCCACGATCTAAGTGGATTTCGAATAGTACTCGTTAAAGTTCGTAGAGCGCCAGCCGAGATCCAGCCCAAGGGACGTCAGAGGGGTGGCTTATCTCTGAACCACCAGGCTCTATTCGATAGGACCGAAGCAGGAACCCACGGTGATTGACCGGCTGGGTCGATCTCAATTCCACAGTGCAGCGCCCGAGGCTTACGCTTTATCGAAAATTAACCTATGCCGGCGCTCAGGCCGCAGCTAACCCGGTGAGTCGACTGAGCGTCCATATCAATATAGAATCGGTCTTCACCCCAAACAGGCCAAATGAGAGAAGCGCTATAAGGTTTCCCCTTCAGGACATTTCGGAGGCAAGACCATGACGCAGACTCCGAGCGTATCTACGCCGCTGGGACTAAGAGTATTCGGTGTCCTTCTGACAGGAGCCGCGGGCCTAGTTGGGTGTTCCGGCGGCGGGAGTAGCACGCCGCCCCCTTCCGTCTCGGTTTCGATCACCAACAAGATCACTACTCTGGTCGCTGGAGCCGCGGCTGTAACCTTCAACGCCACAGTCCAAAATGATTCCACGAATTCCGGCGTTACCTGGACGCTGAAGGCGGGAGGTGCTGCGTGTTCACCGGGCTGTGGCGCCATCAGCGGAGCAACGACGACTCGTGTGACCTACACGCCTCCCAGCAGCCTTCCCGCATCGCCAAATAATGCCCCGACGTTAACTGCCACGTCAATAAATGACACAACGAAGTCGGACTCGGACGCGTTCACCGTCACTGGGGCAATTTCAGTAACTATCGCCAATAAGTTCACCACCATTCAGACGGGGTCCGCGCCGGTGACTGTAACCGCGCAGGTGCCGAACGACTCAACCAATTCGGGCGTGACCTGGACGCTGACGGCGGGCGGTGCTGCGTGTTCACCAGGTTGTGGGGCCATAAGTGGAGCTACGGCCACGAGCGTGACCTACACGCCTCCCAGCAGCCTTCCCCGGCGCCGGGCAACGCCCCGACGCTGGCGGCAACATCGGTAAAGGACTCGACAAAATCAGACTCGGACGCATTCACCATCACCAGTCCGGCAATTTCAGTAACCATCGCCAACAAGTTCACCACCATTCAGGTGGCGTCCGCGCCGGTGACGCTGATCGCGCAGGTGCAGAACGACGCGACCAATTCGGGCGTGACCTGGACGCTGATGGCGGGCGGTGCTGCGTGTTCGCCAGGTTGTGGGGCCATCAGTGGAGCTACGGCCACGAGCGTGACCTACACGCCTCCCGGCAGGCTTCCCCCGGCGCCGGGCAACGCCCCGACGCTGGCGGCAACATCGGTAAAGGACTCGACAAAATCAGACTCGGACGCATTCACCATCACCAGTCCGGCAATTTCGGTAACCATCGCCAACAAGTTCACCACCATTCAGGTGGCGTCCGCGCCGGTGACGCTGACCGCGCAGGTGCAGAACGACGCGACCAATTCGGGCGTCCTGTGGACGCTGACGTCGGACGGAATCGCATGTTCACCAGGTTGTGGGGCCATCAGTGGAGCCACAGCTACCAGCGTCACTTACACCCCTCCCAGCACTATTCCCGGGGTGCCGTACAATGCGCCAACCATCACCGCAGCATCGGTAAAGGACCCGACAAAATCAGATTCGGACGCTTTCACCTTCACCGGTACAATTTCAGTCACCATCACCAACAAGATCACCAGCATTGCCGCTGCCGCCACGGCGATCAGCTTCAATGCGTCACTCCAGAACGACACAACGAGTGGAGTCATAACCTGGAGCTTAACGGCTGGCGGCGCGGCCTGTTCGCCGGCATGCGGCACGCTCGTCGCCTCGTCCCTCACAACTGCCGTGTACACACCTCCCCTGAGTCTTCCCGCAGCGCCGAACAACACTCCCACTGTGACCGCAACTTCAGTGGCAGACAAGACGAAGTCCGACTCGGACGCGTTCACGATTACTGCGCCTGCCGCGGTCACTGTCGCCATCGCCAAAAAGTTCACTTCAATTCCCGCCGGGGCCACGGCGGTGACATTGACGGCGCAGGTGCAGGGTGACACCAGCGGCTTGGGCGTTACATGGGCGCTGACGGCTGGCGGCGTCGACTGCTATCCGGCGTGCGGCTCGCTCACCTTTGAGACTTCGACCAGCGCCACCTACATGCCGCCGTATTTTGTGCCCGCAGCCCCGTCGAATGCGCCCACCATCACGGCAACATCTGTGGCCAACACCACCAAGTCCGACAGGAACCCATTCACGATCGTCACCGGTCCGGTCAAGGTGACGATCATCGACAAAGTGAACACGGTGCAGGCGGGCGGCGCTCCGATCACCTTGAATGCCCTCGTAACCAACGATCCCGCCAACGCGGGTGTGCAGTGGCAGCTGACCACGTGTACCGGGCCGGCTTGTGGAACCTTGAGCTCGGCCACAGCCAACACCGTTGTCTACACCCCTCCTGTGACAGCGATGGCGTATCCAAACAATTCCGCGATAGTTATTGCCACTTCTGTTCTCGATAAGACCAAGTCCGACAACGATTCGATCGGAATCATCGGCGGCACACCGACTTCCTGCGCCGGAATGCCTACAGGTCACGAGTCGTTGATCTATGGGCAGTATGCCTTCTTCGCACAGGGCGACACCGTGATGGCGGGCGAATTCGACGCCGACGGCAATGGGTACTTCATGCAGCCGGGCAGCGGGGGCATCGGCGGAAACGTAGGCAGCCTCGACATCAATGACGGGTCAAACCCGCAGAGCATCACCCTGGTAGGGTCGAACTCGGGCGCCGGCGGCTATACCGTGGGACCCGATCCGTCGGGCGATGGAGATGTGGGCTGCCTCGGTTTCTACGGCGCGGACGGTAGCGGGCGCGTCTTCCGCTTCACGCTGGGCAAGGTGAGTGGAGGGGTCGCGACTGCGGGTCGCATTACGGAGTACGACGAACAGACCATTAATCCGTCGGGCATTCCCACGCGCGCCTCCGGGCTTTTGCTTCGCCAGGACCCGACCGCCTTTGCCACGGCGGACACCAGCCAACTGGGGACGAACTTCGCTATCGGGCTGGTAGCTGCCAACATCGGATTCGAGGGTTCGCTTGCCGGTGCGCTGGTGCTTAACCCAGCCACAGGCGCAATCACCAACAGCGATTTCGACTTCAATGGAATCGGCTCGGCCATCCCCCCGGCGCACAACGACATTCGGGGAAGCACAGGCGCCATCGCATCGGTGTCGCCCCTCACCGGCCGGGGCATCTTCACCTTCTCCCCGATATCCCCGTTTTTCTTCCCCAACGGAAGCGCCCAGACGCAGGCCGCGATTTACATCGTCAATGCCAACGAATTCTTCCTCGTCTCTCTCGACCCTCCTGGCATCACTGGATTCGGCGCCATTCCCGCATTTGTCTACGCAGGCCGGGCCATTGCCTCCGGTTCGGCGTTCACTTCCAGTTCCATCGCGGGCAACAACATCTATCATGCCAACGAACTTGTCCAGTTCAACGGTACCTCAGGTCCAAGGGTGGATTTGGGATTGCTGAACTTCACCGGAGGAAGCCTGACCGGTACGGTCTTCGGATACGGCCCGGCTGCGGGCACCACCACCACCACCGTAGCCAACGAAACCTACACCGTGGATCCAACCTTCGGGAGAGTGGCCCTGACCGGAAAGGGGCTGACCAATCCGCCTGTCGTTTATCTGACCACACACAGTGCCAATACGGAATCGATCGCAGCTTTTGTCACGGGCCTCGACTCGACTGCGACCACCGCGACCTTTGGCCTGCTGGAGCCTGGAGCCGCAGCAAACGTCACGACGGCCTCGCTCTCTGGAAGCTACTTCTTCGGGGACGAGGATCTCGCTGTGGATGGATCGGCCGTAAGCCGGGCCGGCGTAATGGGCATCAGCAGTGCGGGAGTACTGAGCGGAACGGAATTCGACAGCGCGGACTCACCGGCCTTTCTTTCGCAGACAACGGTTAGCGGGACCATCACGATCGACAATGCCAAGGGCCCGGGTACGGGCAATGTCGGTCCGAATTCGGTGGCGATCACAAATGGGACGAAACTGTTCTTCATTAAGGGAGGAACTGGAGCGCCGGCGAGCATCACCGTGGCGGAACATCAGTAGAGACGCCGATTGACCATGTCCTCTCTTGTTGTTGTAGAGTTTCTCGCCGTCCCTGGCGCCGACCAGGCCAGCGAAGATGATGGGCGCCCCGGAAGACGGCCCAGGGTCTAGGAATGGCATTGGGCTGCAGGCGTCACTCATTGTTCGTGTGGCATCAGTTCGGAACGCGTCCCGGCTTTTCATTTTGAATCTGAACAACGGTGCTCTGGGTCATGACTGTGGGCAGCAAAACAGGATCAGCCGTCAGGTTTCGCGAAATTGTGGATTCAGCTTCGGCAGCAGGTGCTTCTGGATCTTGCCAAGAGCCGTTCGCGGAATACCGTCCACGCGAAGAAAGCAGCGCGGCACCTTGAAGGAGGCAAAAACGAGGCGACAGCGAGCTTCCAGGTCGGCGGGGGACGAAGTATGCCACCGCCTCCGCGCAGGTTGTCGGGAACGCCAACGACAGCCGCGTAGGCCACTTCTTCTTGTTCGGTGAGGAAATCCTCAATCTCGCGATCTCGCGAGGATAGATGTTGAAACCACCGGAGATGATGAGATCGCTCTTGCGGCCGAGCAGGCTATAGTAGCCATCGGTCGAACACTCGGCCATGTCGCCCGTCTTGAACCAGCCATCTTAGAAGGCGGCACGTGTGTCCGCTTCTCGGCGCCAGTAGCCTGCAAAGACATTTGGCCCCGCGTAACTGGACCTCCCCGGCAACGATGCGCGCCGAGACGCCCGGCAGCGGTTGACCCACGTGCCCGCGCGGCGTTCTCCAGCATAAGGGTTGGAGATGTTCATGAGCGTTTCCGTCATTCCGTAACGTTCGAGAATGGCGTGGCCGAATTTGCGGCGGAAGTCTTCAAAGATCTGGGTGGGGAGCGGCGCGGAGCTAGAGACAAAGAGGCGCATGAATCCGGCGACTTCACGGGCAGTGTCGCGGGGAAATTGAGAAACGGCTTCCCTGGAAGCGGCGGAGTAGCCAGTGGCTTTATGAATGGGCTGGGTTTGTTTAGCGATTGCCAGCTTCGTCGATGGTCCAGCGCGAACAGCAAGTAATTAAGACACGCTGGAAAGTTGCCCCAGTAAGATAGGCCCCATAAACCTTGGCATGAAGCAAACAGGTGCGCCAAGTGCGGGAAATCTGCACGCTGGGTGCGATGTGGCGGGGGCTGGAAACGGGTTCCCGGTTTGGCGCGGTTGAATCGCTGTCCGGCGGAGTCAGACCGGCCATCGACACGGTATGCATAGTGAACGCCCGGTTTCAGACCGCGCACAAAGGCGTGCCAGAAGTGGAAGGTCTTGTTTACGTAAGGATCGAACCGAATGGTCTGGAATGGCTCCAACGAGTCGTGAGCTGAGAATAGAAGCAATTCGACGCCTGTAGCATTCGACGAAGCGAGTGAAAAATTCACTCCCGAAGGTGAAGGCGTAACCCCCAACGGATGGGGATAACCGGCCACAACAGGTAGCGGGACCTGACTAATCGGCTTAACAGAAAATGAACTGATCATCGCGTGTTCTCCGTTTGGGCACAAATAAGAATGCAACCGCCCCGAGATAGAACATCCCATCACAAGAGTTGCTTTAACCCTTGGGCGATACGTGTGATCATTCCGTGGGCGGCTGCCGACTCGAGGACCGAGGGTTCGTTTGAGGCAAGTAACCCTGGAGCTTGCTTCTCTCTGATCCCGCTGGCCCCGGGGTTCTCCTCACTTCGCGGCCGCGTGGCTCTTGAGTTTCGCGCCAAATTGTTCCACAGAGGCTTTCAATTTGGCGGCGCCTGCTTCAATCCGGCCATCCATATCCAGTGCGCGTGAGTCAGGAAACCGATCGCCAGGATGGTCACGGCCGAAGCGATCCACCCCACGGCCGGAAGGAATTCGAGAACGCCGCCGACAACGCCCAGTGCGATCGCATAGGGGAATCCCAGCACTAACATGGCGACGCTATAAACACACAAGAGAGGCCGGCCAGGGCAAGCTGTGCACGGATGTAATTGGCAAGCATCGTATCAACATGCCCGAGGATCCGCTTGACAACTGTTTGGTCCCGCCGTTGCCCGACTGCATCAATAAACGCGTCCGCCATTGGACGCCCATCACGCAAAATGAAGACGGCGAGAATGGGAACGGCGAGGAGCCAGACCGCGGTGGCCGCAACGTATGCTGCGGACTCCGCACCGCGCGTGAAGACACGGGCGATGAAGTCATGGTTGCGAGCTAACCAGTCCTGAATCCGCTGTTGCTGAGCCGCGCTCAAGCCATGCCTGGCTCCCAGATCGGCAGCAGCCCTTCCACTGGAGAGACCTGCCCAGATCTCGAGCACAGCCACTGGCAGCCAGGCTCGATTTGCTGGGGGATCGCCGGCTATCAACCGGTCACTCACCGAATCCAAAATGCGGCATCATCTCGCGACACCTGCCGGCAACGATTAATGCGATCGACCCCATGGAACCCATGCCAGGTCTCCACTCAAAACGTAAATAACGAGCGCCGCAGACATAAACAGGGCGCCCACCCAGAAACGCCAGTCGCGATGCATTCGTCTCCAGTAAGGGCCGGGATCATGCTCACCTCGTTCACCACTATTTCCTTCGAAGTTGTGTTTGCTGCCGGTCAATTATCCTCCATTGCCGTGGAGCATTCGCCACAGCACGAGATTCGGGCAAAAGCCGGCTGATGCGCGGCCAGTATAAGCACTATTCAACACAAAACGAAGAGAAGTCCGGTCAATTGTGAACAGCACACAGGCCTTTGTTGACAGGACTGATAGTTAGAATTGAACTTCGTAAAAGGGCGTGAACAGTGGCCATTGGTAGTCGGAACAAATTCACGACCGTTTCTAGGGGAAACCGACTCTTCCCACTTTTCCGAGACATTTCTGGTTTGCGTTCAACCGGGATGAGCAAACCGGAACAGCAATTGTCGTTCGCCGCTGAGATGATATTAGGATGAATGTACATATACGTCACGACCATGAAGAGCTTCTCAGGAGTCTTGTTGGCGGCAAACTGCCGCGCAATCTCGATTGGAGTGCTGTAGTTGAACTGATTGGACAGGTCGGCGAGGTCCAGCCGCACGGAAATGACGAGTTTGCGTTTGTAGTCGGCTCGCAGCGGGGCTTCTTCAAGCGTCCCAGCTCCCACAATCTCGACGTCGCGGAGATTTCCCGGCTGCGTAAATTTCTAAGAGATGCCGGAGTCTTCGGGAAACCCGTCAAGGCGCATCAGATCGGGCGAATGGTCGTGGTGATCGACCATCATGCCGCCCACATCTATCACGATCTTGGTGGCAGCCGTCCCGAAGACGAAGTTACCGTTAAGCCATATGATCCCTTTGGATTTCAACACCACCTCATCCACCGCAAAGAAGCCCATTACCAGGGCGATCATGTTCCCGAGGAGGAGTTCTACTACGAAGAAGTCGCCGCAGACCTGGTCCATGCCGAAGCGATTATCCTCATCGGTCATGCTACAGGAAAGAGCAGCGCAGTTAACTTTCTGAGCGAGTACCTGAAGACCCATCATCCAGAGACGTTTCAACGCGTGATCGCTACCGAGGACGCGGATATTTCCGCACTGACAGAAGCGGAGATCGAGGAGATCGCGAAGAAGCATATTGGCTCTGCCGCTCTCCCTGCCTGAAGGAGGACGGACTTCCGCTTGGGAGCAGTCGCTCACAGGCCAGATGCGGGATCGCCGTTTTTGCGGAAACTCAATCGGTCCGCAATTTCACCCCGCTTCTACGCCATTCTCGACAGCAGTCAAGTACAACACAGGGCCGAAGAGGAACCGTGAGGAGAGTCATGCCGGGGTCTAAATCAATGGACAGGATTCAAACCGTCACCGCCAATACATTCGACCGGTTGGTGTTACAAGGTCAAGGACCGATCGTGGTTGAGTTCATGTCATACTCATGTGCGCATTGCGGGCTGATGGAGCCGGGCATCCAGCAGGTCGCTGAGATGGTTGAGGCGAGCGAGAAGATCTACAGAGTTAATGTTGCGGTCGAGCGGGAACTCGCAGAACTCTACGAGATCCAGGGAACGCCAACGTTAATCATGTTTTTGAACGGAACAGTCGTCGGACGCGACGAGGGGCCAAGCCCGGTTGTATCAGACATCCTGGATGTGGTCAGGCAGCCATATGCGTCATGAAATGAATTTGATTCGATGCGCCAAGCCAATCTTGCTATTCAATGACGAATGCGGCGTCTGTCGATGGATTGCGCAGTGGGTATTTAAGTCGGCACAGACACAATCCGTTGAACCGAGTATGATTGTGCGACCAATTGGTGAGGATCCGGCAGCGCTTAAGGCGCTCAATCCGGACCTTGATATCTGGAACGCCTATGCGACAATTCATCTCCTGATGCCCGATGGGTCGATGAGACTAGGCGGAGAAGCCGTCGCCGAGGTTCTGCGCCATTTAACTCAGGCCGACTGGTTCACCTGGACGTTTGCCGTCAGCATATTTGGATTGCGCCCCTTTCAGGCGATTCTCAACGTTGCCTATACCATCCTGGCAGACGTGCGTCCGATCTTTGGCTGTGAGAGTTGCGGCACACCAAGCCCCTGGGTCAGGCCTATCAGCTGGATAGTCAGATGGACGTCGGGAAAGTTCGGTGAAAGCCACCCGCCAAGCCGGACTCCGCATTTCACTTCATTGCCGGCCAAAGGAAGGTGACCGCCACCGGCTTTTACTAGAGGGCCCGGCGATCACATCATATGCGTCCCTCGGGTTTGGATATAAGTCTCCCGCCATTCTCGTCGGCGCCTTTTTACTTCCGGCGCTGGTCTTTTGCCTCCTTAGTCCGGTGCTCGCTCACGTTCACGCAACGCCTCACAAGTCAAAGCCTGCCACGGCACTCCATCATGGTCCAAAGGAAACTCTTCAACTTAAGGCCGACTACATTTGCGCAGAACAACCTGCCACTCCTCTGTTCAATATTGCTCAGCATCCGACAGCCATGACTTGATAAGTTTCTTGCATCCTGGCCGACGCCATCCAAGGAGATAACATTGAATCATATAAAGACGATGAAGACGAACAGGGGGAAGTTATGATCAGGCCTTTGCTAGTGGCGTCCTCTATTCTCTTACTCGTAATGTTCGCGCCCAGCCAGGAACCCGGGAAGGCACCCGAGACCACCACACCTCAGGCGCCTGCCAAGCCAATACCACCGAGAATCAAACCCAGCCCCGAATCTCTTGCCCACGCCAAGAAAGTATACGGGTACGACTGCGCTATGTGCCATGGTGCAGATGGTGCGGGAAAGGGAGAACTCGCCTCGCAGATGAAATTGAAGTTAGGCGACATGAGCGACCCGGCCACGTTGAAGGACAAGACCGACGAGCAACTCTATGGCACAATCCGCGACGGCAAAGACAAGATGCCCGCGGAGGGAGATCGTATGAATGCTCAAGATGGCTGGAGCCTTGTCGCGTATCTACGCTCGTTGTCGGGCGGGAAGACTAAAGCAGCAATTGGGGATCAGCCGAAGGAATAGCACGGTGCGTTAGGCCAGGGGCCGAAAGTGTAGACATAGTTTCATGGGCACAATACGCGTGAGGGCGAATCGATCAGTCGTCGCATCGCTTATGGATGATCGACCAAACATACTAACAACGACGGCAGTGGCTTGCGCCCCCTTATTTCTTCCAAGCGAGTGGATTCTACTTTCCAATTCTTTCCCGGCCTTCGAATAATGTCGCCCTTTTCGAACGAAAGATCGCCTTGGGCATCAAGCTCAATCTCATCAGAGCTTTGGTGGCCGTTATATCGATACACCACTTGCTTCGCGTGCCCGCCGCGCATGATTCCCTCGATTGACGATGACTAGCGCAATTATACGCTTAAGCTGCGCCCATGAGCATCGCACTCAAGATGCCTCTGGCCGTCGGGCCGCATGGTGGATCCAGCGCAAAGTGTTTCAACGGTAAAACTATGCGTGTGCATAGTCTGCCAGCGCTGCGCGGCTCGGAACTTTCATGATGGAACTATGAAAGGCCACCATGCGGCGATTTCCAGAAGTTGATCAGCGTGCGTTGTAACGGTTTCCGGCGAGGTGCCGACTAAATCGTCGATTTCCTCACCGCCGGCAAACTAAATTACGATCCGGCGTTTTTCCTTCATCCCGTCTATCGAGAATTGCATACCCTCCACCCAGGTCATTCCACGCTGTCTCGCAATGGCCGTCCAGCGGTCCAGCTCGGTAAAACCGCAACTCATCTTCAGGCTGAGAGATTCAGCTTCGGACAGCATCCTTCTCGCACGGATACTGAATTCCATCGCCGTTTCGTCCGGATCAATTCCGGCCCTATGGTCGCTCGAATCTGACATGCCCAAAGAATACGGAGGAGATACCCCGGCGAATGTGAGTTGCGATACGCTTCTCCGATCCTTGTGCGTTGGTTTGTTCTGATTGCCCATGCTCGCTCCATATCTGATCCCGATGACTACATGCCGCGACTCGACCGAAGAACGGTTCGCCTCTGAGTGACCTGCTTGACAAGCAGCAAGCGAGGGCATTGCAATTCTTCGCCAGAAGTCGTTTCTACCCATCGGGACCCAGTGTAGGCCCGGAGAGGATGCCGGTAGGAATCTTATCGTTTCCCAGTACTCATTCTGCGGTACTCGAAGGCTCGTAGGCGCTAGGGCTCCCGAAAGTAAACCGTAAAAGAGCAGGAATGGCCGGAGGTGACCAGTTTCTTTGCGGTTTCTGCCTCGTCGGCGAAGAACATATATTTCGTTTCCATTTTTGCCACGACATCGGGATGTCGTTGCAACATTTGAGTATGAATGCTTTCACCGTAAATCATCTCACTCACTTCGACCAGGTCAGGCAGAGAGCACTGAAAGCTGATTAGTGCGTCCCGTGGCTTCATAAATTGAGGATGTCGCCCTTCCCAACTGCGGGTGACGCCTGGATTCGTTTGCATCTTAAACGCCTTCCGATCGTGTCTCCGCATCGTCAGGCATTTGGAGCTCGTGCCAGCCTTGAAAGGTGGGTGCTCTGTTCCACAGGTCTAACAGGACAATGACACTGGGCAGAGCACAAGGAGACGGAAAGCCAAACTTGCTTCTCACTTCTCCAGGCACGGGGAGATTCCCAGGCCGGTGATTACGCCAATTAACAATCTAACTGGCACAAATTTCGGCAGGCCTTCTGAAGCTCTCTAACAAGATTGCGCTGCCCTGATTTTACCATGGACGGCAACATCTAAGGACCCGGCCCGCGATGTGACGGCTTATCGAGCCGGGTTCCGGAATCGCGTTTACATAAACATCGGGCTATGGTTTGATGGGCTTAGAATCCTGATTCGCCTCGGAGATATAGCTTGTCATGGCCTGAGCCAATTGCGAGTCTACCTCATTGGCGATCGCCATCACGTCCGGCAGCAACTCGTCAGGCCTCTCGTCCTTCACATGGAACTGGAGGGTCTGGAATATGGAAACCAGGTCATTCTCTTTCTCGACGCGGCTATACCAATTGTCGATGGTTTCGCCCGTTTCACGTTCCAGGACGTTGGCGACATTGTCATGAATGGGCATGTCTTGAACTCCAATAATCGAACTTAGTCGAATCCCGCCATAATTAGTGTTCCCCAGAGTTGAGCGCAAATCTGCTCAATTTAGCTCACAGGCGCGCTGGTTCGACCCGGAGGCGGACTCAGACGATCTTCGGTATCGGATCGTCATTGACTGGAAAGTTTCGAGGCGAGAACATTAAATGCTGTCCCCTGATCTCGTAGCTTTGGCGAGGCCCGAAAGAGACGTACGATGGCGAGAAGCGACATCCGCTCGGATGAATTCTCCGTTGGAGTGGCAGACATGTTTATTCTTACGATCAGAAAGTTCGTCTTCGCTGTTTGAAGATGCAATGGTTCGGAAGCACTTGGTACAGATTGAATCGATTGAGGAGTCGCGATTCCACCTTCGGGTGAATGAGATTATATAAGTCATTGTCTGACGCTCCGTGCGGCCCCCAATATTCGATAAGTAGTGGAATCGTTCTAATTTTTGGGCCGCCTCGATGAGAATAAGCGGAAACTTGCTTCTAAGGATGGCCAATATTGCTCATGCTTGAAAAGGTGGGAGGCCCGGTGGGAACTGACTTCGATGCTCGACGATTTTGAGTGTGAGGACAGTAAATGCCGTCCTCTGGTCTCATGAGAAATTCGCCGAAGATTGTTTATGTAACGCCTACACATGCGGATCGCGTTACCGAGAGACGGTGGACCTTGCACGTAACTCAAGTTGAGGGTGCTCGTAGCGAAAATGGGCGTGCCATAATCAAGCTTCGCTCTATTCAGCGCAGCGACAAGGGCACGCCCGTTTTGGTGCGAATCAAGAGTGCTTCCCGGACCATCGATCGACTCGCCTCCCTGGGAGGGAGTTTGGCGAAGTATGAACCCTTCCTGAAATGCTGACTGTTCAAAATGGCTCATGAAGCAATCAATTGCCTCGATGTGGCGGAAGCGGCGGTTCCGATGACTGCCGGCAATTGGAGCGGAATCCACGACAATTTGCGTACGCCTCGTGCCGGAAACGTTCCCGGAGCCGAATACATGGTGGCACGTTCGAGCGACAACTGCAGCTTTTCGCCTCCCGTAAAGATATGTGAGCAGAATTGAACAGATACCCCCGCCACATTTGTGCGATTCTCCGCTAACTCGTTCGCCCACGTAGTGGAAGGGGAGTCATATAGGTTCTGAGGTTGCTTTCTTCCCCTTTTTGAAGCAAGGTGAAGAATGAAGGCGAATGACTCCCCACCCGGCGACGGCGGAGGTTCGCGGCAAAAGTCACGGCTGAAGGAGCAGATCATCCCCGCTTTACCCCAGCACGAACGATTCGGCCGTAACATTCGACGCACAACGAAATAGCCGTAAATTGCCTAATGCAACATTCAAGGGCAAGTGCGATGAACTTGTTGCCGGCATTGGAGCAACTGTTCGGGCAAGATGAGGCCGTAAGCGCCCTTTAAATGCCGGTGCGATATAGCGGTCGTGGCTTGAGGAAATGATCTTCGAATGTCGAAGGGAGATGGAATGCGGACCCTGCCAGTGATCGGTGGACAGGCCGGCTGGGCCTCCCAGACCGGTTGGTACGACTACGGTTCCTTCGATGAAAATACCCAAAATCGCGAGGAATGCAGGGTCTATGAATTTCCCTCGAGAATCGCCTCGAAAGCTCAGGGGGACGGCAGCGGACCACATCGCGGACGGGGTGAATTCTTCAGAAACCTGTCAACCGAAGCAATAAGTGAATTTGAATCCATTTCAGAACCCCACTGCTATCCGGGCATGGCAGTCTTGATCAGCGAGGAAGAAGAACCATCGAAAGTCCTGTTCCTTCTTGAGGGAAGGGTCAAACTCTCGATGAATTCAATCGATGGCAAGCGCCTCATCCTGGCTATTGCGTGGCCAGGAGAAATCCTGGGGCTTACTTCTGCCATTTCCGGCTTCCTTCACGTGATAACGGCAGAGACTCAGTTCCCTTGCATGATCACTTCGCTCCAGCGGCAGGCCTTTCTCGGCTTCCTGATGCGTTATCCGATGGCAAGTCAGAATGTTATGCGCGAGTTGAGCCTGGACTACGATCGCACCGCCCAACAATTGCGGACGCTCGGTCTTGCATCGACCGCGCCGGCGAAGTTCGCGAGACTTTTGCTGGAGTGGTGCAAGGATGGCGAGGAAACAAAACGGGGTGTCCGGATCCAGTGCCCGCTCACCCACGGGGAGATCGGTGAGCACATTGGCGCTTCCCGTGAAACGATCTCCCGCGTCATGAAGGATTTCAAGAGCCAAGGGCTGGTTGAACAGTGCGGATCGATTTTGATTGTCCCCAATCTTGAGGCTTTGGAAGCGTGCGACTATGCGATCTGAACTCGTATTCGCCGCCACAGCGCACGTTACAAATCGCTATCTGCTCACAAGTATTGCCTCGAAGGCGACGCGCATGTTGCATAGGCCCAATAGTCGTCTGGAGGACACTTCGAACGATGTATTCAGACTCTTCGGCCATGACGACCTGACATTCATTTCTCCCGCGAGCCGCCTTAGGGGACCTGTTTCCCTGCTGTCCAAAACACATGAACATCACCTGTCTGGCCTAAGATAGTCCCGCCCCGGTCTCTTCGGCCATGTAATCGACTACGGCTTTCAGGTCGCCTTTGGTGGCTTCAAAGACCTTTAGCTGGCGGTCTGCGCCAGTTCCGGTGGCCATGATCTTCCGGACGCCTTCGATGGCTTCTCGGCTTCCTAACTCGTTTACGACCGGATCGATCAGCGCAAGATACTCTTCGAGCAGGTCGCGCAGAGGGAGTTCCTCCTGCTTGCCGAAGTCGATGAGCATGCCGTCGAGTCCGTAGCGGACGGCGCGGAATTTGTTTTCCATCAGCAACGTGCGTGCGTATTGACGGTAATCCTGATTCGCGGCGTGCAGGTTGTATAGGTAAACCGCGGTGGCCTGGATAAGCGCCGCGATGGCCACCGTCTCCTCGGCGCGCAGCGGAATGTCGCAGGCGCGCACCTCAATGGTCTTGAAGAAGGGATGAGGCCGGATGTCCCACCAGATCTTCTTCGCGTTGTCGATGCAGTTGGTGCGCACCAGCAGGCTGACATAGTTTTCAAACTCTGAGTAACTTGAAAAGGTGTCGGGAATGCCGGTACGGGGAAACCTCTCGAAGACCTTTGCGCGGTAGCCCTTGTAGCCGGTGTTCAGACCCAACCAGAAGGGAGAGTTGGTGGCCAGCGCCATGATGTGGGGCAGAAAGTAGCGCATCGAGTTCATGATGCGGATGCCCGCCTCGTGGTCCTCAACGCCCACGTGGACGTGTAGGCCGAAGATAACGTTGGCGCGGGCAACCAGTTGCAGGTCCTTGACCACCTTCAGGTAGCGCGCATCGGGATAAATAGTCTGCTTACGCCAGTCGGCAAAGGGATGGGTTGCGCCGGCTACCAGAGTCAGGCCATTTTCACGGGCCAGCCTAATCATCTCTCGCCGCAATTCGTAGATATCCTGGCGTGCCTCGTCGATGTTGCGGCAGACGCGGGTACCGACCTCGATAACCGACGTATGCATCTCTGCTTTGACCCGCTCCTGCAGTCGCAGCTTACCCTGCGCAAGTAATGAGGTTGGGGTGTGAGAACGCAGGTCGCGCGTGACCGGGTCGATGGTCTGGTATTCCTCTTCAATGCCGAGCGAGAAAGATGGCCGCATGGGGACTCCGAGCTAAGAAACACTGGTAACTGGGTATCACAACAGAATCACGCTGCTGGGCGATTGGTCTGCGTCCTTTTGCGCAATGAAGTTCAAATGGGGATATGTGTAGAGATGTTCCACGTTCAACGTTTTCAGTAGCAGACTCTCGCGCGACGCCTCGGTGGCGTTGTCTTGTTGCGTTCAAAATGTCCTCGCAGAGACTGCCAATACTGCCCGGGGAGACTACGACCGGGTGATGAGAATCAACCTTCGCGGTGTGTGGAGCTGCATGAAGTTTGAGCTGCAGCAAATGCGAGCAAGGCAGCGGCGCCATCATCAACTGCTCCTCGCTTGGAGGCCTGATAGGCGGCGCCCAGCGCGGAATCTACCCTGCGAAGCGCGGTTGACTTCGTCCCACAATTCGTCCGCGGCATGATTCCAGGACCAATGCAAGTTGAGTGCTAACTCAACCAGCGCATCGACTCCATCCACCTTAACCAATCGGTTGGTGCCTTCGGATCATTCAATGTCTCCCCCTGTCCGATCCAAGAACGCGGAAGCTCGCCATCGCAACCTCTTACTCCGACTATCCGACCTCCACTTGGATTTCAGCCGAGCTTGTGGCCTAACTGTCCGTGAACATCGCCTTCTGGGGATGTCCCTTGGCCAGCGGAGCAGGAGCAGCGGAATCGCTGAAGTCCGCCGTCCACTGCCAGTTCCTGATCTCGGGCATATCCTCAAGGTTTTCGCGAATGTAGTCGTGGTGTTCGTTCAGCTTCCTGTTGAATAGCTGGATTGCGTCTCAGCCTGCACGCGAAGCCGGGGGATGTGCTTCAATGCGTCGATGCGCAAGATGGAACCGGCTCATCTCATTCAGCACCACCATGTCGAACGGTGTTGTGGTTGTACCCTCGTCCATATAGCCATGCACATGGAAGCGGCCTTCATTGGATCGCCCATGAACCAGGGTATGAATGAGCCAGCGATTGTTGTGGAAGGCGAAGATCACCGGCGCATCTTTCAGTGAAGAGCGCATTGAAAGACATTTCGTCCATCCCATGCGGATGCTTGTCCGGGATACATCAGAGTCATCAAGTCGACAACGTTGACAACGCGCACCTTGATGCCCGGGACGTGTTTCTGCAACAGCCATGATGCCGCGCAGATCTCGATCGTTGGTACGTCGCCGGCGCAGGCCAGCACCACATCCGGCTCTCCGCCTTCATCGTTGGTTGCAAACTTCCAAGTCGATGCGCCGCGTGAGCAATGCTCAAGAGCCTCGTCCATGTTCAGCCACTGAAGTTGCGGCTGCTTTCCGCAGGTGACGATGTTCACGTAATTGCGGCTCCGCAGGCAATGATCGAAGACGCTAAGCAGGCAGTTGGTGTCCGGCGGATAGTACACGCGAATCAGTTTCGCTCCTGCGCGCCAGTGCATTGTCCACGTACCCGGTTGCCTGGTGGCTGAAGCCATTGTGGTCGTTGCGCCATGCATGACTTGTGAGCAGAACATTGAGAGACGCGAGCGGCTGCGCCATGGATACTCGCGGCATTGCTCAAGCCACTTGGCATGTTGCGTCAGCATCGAATCGACCACCTGCGCGAAGGCTTCGTAGGAGGACCACATGCCATGACGGCCCGTAAGCAGGTAGCCCTCCAGCCATCCCTGGCAGAGATGTTCGCTCAACACTTCCATGACGCGGCCATCTGGACCGAGTTCATCATCGATCGAGACAAGTTCGGCCATGGAGCAGCGCTTCGTTGCCTCGAAGATGGAGTTCAGACGATTGGAATTCGATTCATCGGGGCAGAACATGCGAAAGTTCGTCAGATTCATTCTGAAAATGTCGCGGAAGAAATCTCCGAGCTTGCGCGGAGCCTCGGCCAGAACCTGGCCCGGGCCGGGGATCTCAAGCGCATAATCTGTGAAGTCGGGCAGCGCGAGAGTGATCAGCTCGCGTCCGCCATTCACATGGGGATTGCCTCCCATGCGCCGGTTGCCGACGGGCGAGAGCGCCGCCAGTTCGTCGATGAACTTGCCGTTCTCGTCGAAGAGTTCCTCGGCCTTGTAACTCTTCATCCATGCTTCAAGGATCTTGAGATGTTCGGGATTCTCGCGAACGGTCGCGAGTGGAACCTGGTGCGCGCGGAATGTGCCTTCGATGGGGATCCCATCCACTTCCTTCGGGCAGGTCCATCCCTTGGGCGTGCGGAGGATGATCATGGGCCAGACGGGCTGCTTCTTGAATCCGTTCTTGCGGGCCTCCTGCTGAATCGCACGAATCTCGGCGTAGCAATCGTCAAGCGTCTGCGCAAGAAGTTGATGCACGACCTCGGGATCGTCGCCCTCAACAAAGTAGGGCTTGTATCCGCGGCCCATATACAGAGCCTTCAGGTCTGCATCGCTGGTGCGTCCCTGGGCGGTCGGTCCGGAGATCTTGTATCCATTGAGGTGAAGGATCGGCAGGACCGCGCCGTCTCGCACCGGATTGAGGAAGTTGACCGACTTCCAGCTTCCTTCAAGCGGACAAGTCTCGGATTCGCCATCCCCGATGACGCAGGCAACAATCAGATCCGGATTGTCGAAGGCCGCGCCGAATGCATGAACCAGCGAATATCCGAGTTCTCCGCCCTCGTGCATTGAATTCGGAACGTGCGGCCCGCAATGGCTGGGCACGCCACCCGGCGTCGAGAACTTGCGGAACATAAGCCGCAGGCCGTCTTCATCGGTGTGATCTCCGGATGAACCTCCGTGTAAGAGCCTTCGAGATAGGAGCAGGCATTCAGTGAAGGGCCTCCGTGCCCCGGACCGGAGATATAGATGATGTCCGCATCATGTTCTTTGATCAGACGGTTCAGATGGATGTAGATGAGGTTCTGGCCTGGCGAGGTTCCCCAGTGACCGAGCAATCGCGGCTTGATCTGCTCCGCCTTGAGCGGCTCGCGAAGCAGGGGTTTTCAAACAGATAGATCTGGCCGATGCAAAGATAGTTTGCCGCACGCCAGTAGCGATTCATCTTGTCGAGCATTTCGGGCGAAAGCGGTCCCTTGGGCTATCGGCGCTCTCTACCTCGTTCTTTCCATCTGCCGCAATCGCGGTCGACAGGCTCACGTCGAAGATGAATCCGGAAGAATTTCCAAACTGATCGAAGTTCTTGCTGAAGGGTTGAGGCGAGTCATCTTCGTCGACGCTGATGGGGAGTTCGGTAGTTGCCATATTGAATGTTCCTTCCTATCTCTCCATGAATCGTTGAAGTTGGGCGATAGAAGCAGTGGTACGTTCGAATCCGCCACGCAAGGAGGCATAAAGCCTCCAAGACAGTGTGAGCCTGGAGCTGGGCTCTGCGCTGTGCAGTACAGCTCAAGAGAAGATGCGGTGAAAGCGGGTGCATCGACAATAATTGGCGGTCGGGACGCGTTAAGCCGGCTATCGGCATCGGTCAGAGACTCGCATCAAGAGATCGGTGGACCAAAACAAGCAGTTGTTTCGTCAGCTGATGTGAAGGCGAGCGAAGATCGGAATCTTGACGATCATCAGCAGCAGGCCGAAGACGATTGCCGCGGCGAACACACCCAGTATTACTGCGAGGGGCAACGGCGCCATTGCGATTCCAAAGGCTGCGAGAGTTGAAATGATAAGTACATCGGCAACTGAGGACAGGACGAGCCAAACGCTGGGCCGCAGGCCCCAGAGGTGCTGGCGGCCGCGAATGACGTATGTTGTGGCCTGGCTGCCAAACACAATGCTGACCACGGTCAGCGTTTGAAGCGCCTCGATGCCGAGATGCAACTGGATATTTGCCCACCGCCAGAATTGCCGTGGAGAACAGCGAGGAAGCAATAGCCCGAGCATCACTCCTGCGCTTGTGATCCGGCCGATCTGCCAGGAATTCGGCATCGTTGACGGCCGTACACGGTCCGTGGTGAGCGACATGGCAAGGAAGTCGCCTGTGATCATCACGATGACCATCAGCATTGGAGTCAGCACCGCATGTCCCGTCATGACAAGGCCCACCGCCAGCAAGAGCACCTGAAATACCTTCTTCATGACCGAATTCAGCGTATAGGTGAGAATGCGTTGAAAAGTGACTCTGCCCTCTTTTACGGCGGCCACAATGCCGCCGAGGCCTGCCTCGGTCAGTACGACCCCTGCGGCAGATTTGGCTACGTCGGTTGCGGTCGAGACGGCGATGCCGATTTGTGCCTGGCGCAGCGCAGGCGCGTCATTGGCTCCGTCGCCGCACATCCCAACTGTATGTCCGCTCTTCTGAAACGCTTTGACGAGGTCAAACTTGCCCTCCGGAAGAACCCCGCGAAGACCGAGAAAGTCTTCTGGTTTGATGTCGTCCGGAAAGCTTTCCCGGCCGGGCAGATTGCTCCATTGCAATCCGACTGCGTGAGCGACGATTGCGGCTGTGGTCGGAGCATCCCCTGTCACCATCACTGTGCGCACACCGAGGCCGTTCAGCTCTGAGATAAGAGAGATGGAGTCGGTCCGCGGTGGATCGCTGAGGGCAATCAATCCGATGATCTTGTTCGATGGCCTCAGCGGTCCCGCGGCAACCGCCAGAACTCGAAAACCTTGCTTCTCCAGTTCATCAGCGATAGCCGCCGAGGCGGGAGAGGGCGCGGTAAGAGCCACGACCGCCGTAAACGCGCCCTTGATGATGCGCATCGTGAACTCCCCTCGGATTTGTCGCGGTGGCTTCCGAGGTTTTCTTGACCGGATCGAACGGAACAAAAGTCAGTCAACTTTGGCAAGCCAGTAGCCGTCTTCTGCGATGCGGCAAGTCGAATGGCCGATCAACTGGGTCCTGACCGCCTTCGGAACTCGCCAGCGCCGCCATCCCAAGAACGTGCTCTTCGTCGAATCCGGGCAGCGGGCGCAAACGCTTGTTACCGAGAGCTCATTGGGGGTAAGAGTTCCCGTCTTATCCGAGCACAGGACGTCGATCGATGCGGCTTCGTCCACGGCAGAAAGCCTTGTCGGCAACACCCCATTCTTCGCCAGCGTGCGAGCTCCAATCGCCGCCGCCAGCGTGAAGGTCGCGGGTAATGCCACTGGGATCGCGGCAAGGATTGCAGTGAGCAATAAGGGAACAACCTCACTCCACGGCATGGCATGGTGGTAGGCATAGACCCCCATGGCGAGGATTACCAGGCAATTGAAGATCGCCAGGTTGCGCACTATGCTGAGCACGGCTTTTTGCTGCGTGCTCACCACATGTGCAGTCCGGACGAGTTCAGCCGTGCGACCGAATTTTGTGCGGGAACCCGTTGCCGTCACGATGGCAATTGCTTCGCCACGGTGAACGAGCGCCTCGGCATACGTGTCGGCCCCTGGACCCGCTTCAACGGGAAGAGACTCACCAGTGAGCATCGACTGATCAAGTTCGACCGACCCGCTGGTCACATGTACATCGGCAGCCACCACTCCGCCAAGCGACAGTTTTACCAGATCATCGCGTACCAATTCTGCTGCCGGTACCGTCCTCCATGTGCCATCGCGCTCGACAGATGCGCTGAGAGCAAGGCGCGACTTCAGAGCCGCCAGTGTTGCCGTGCCCGGCTCTCCTGGAAGTAAGCGAGCGCAGCGTTGAAGACCAGCAGGCTCGCAATGACCCCAGCCTCATAGTACTTATGCAGAACAATTTCAAGCACGACTGAAGCTTCAAGCAGCCACGGAACAGGCGCCCAGAATTTGGCTAATGCATTGCGCATCGGATGATCAGTGGTATCCGGTGTCGCATTCGGGCCATCTCTTTCAAGACGGGCTCGCGCCACATCGCTCGTAAGCCCTCTCGTGGTTTTGTTCCCGTTCGAGTCTACGACCGAACTAAATGATCGGGCCGGGATAGACGTTGCGCTCACAATCGGTCTCCCGTACCGGCTTCCTAGCTACCACCATTCCATGGAGCGCCCGGATCCCGTCTTCACGCTGGTTTCGGGCTTGGCCGAGCGGAGAAGCAAAAGTGGGCATTGCGCGAGCTTCACAACCTTTTCGGCAATCGAGCCAAACACCAGCGGATGCCATCCAGAAATGCCGTGGGTAGAGATCACGATCATGTCGATCTTTTCGCGGTCCAAAACGTCCATGATGGTTCCAGCCACGTCATTACCGGCCTCGACACTGAAGCTTGCCTTGACCCTCCGAACCTTCAGTACCGCAATGCACTTGGCCAGGTCCTTCTCAGCGCGACTCCGTGCCTCCTTCAGGAACGCCTCTTCCGGAACAAAGTCGGGAAAGGTTGTCGAGGCAAAAAACGGGATGACGTTCACAAGATGGAGTTCGGCATGGAAGTGCAGAGCAAGGTCGGCAGCCATTTCTAGTGCGGCCTGCGAAGAAGGACTGAAGTCGATGGGCAACAGGATCTTTGTGGGAATCGAAGGAAGAGCGTGGTGTTCGGCCATTGTGGTCTCCTCGGCGAATCTGGGTAACGTTTACACTCTCATTCTCCTTTGCCATGAATGCGATGGCTGAGCAATATTGCGCATCTGATCCCGGCTATGTGCTCCCTTCAAGTTGAAATCGCCCTGGCTGGCCGCGCGCCGGCCGCGTTTCCTCCATCGTGTGCTCAATTGCTCAGCGTGCGCCGCCCCAGAGTGAAACGCTGAAGCTGCAAGCGGTTCGACTGTACGGCACCCGATCACCGCGTTTGAACCCGATTCTCTGTCGCTTGCAGATACGTACCTCGCTTTGTACAGCCGTGTTCAATGTGCGGCATTCCGAGAGAGACTTTCGCTCAAATTCAGGAACAGGGAGAGAGCAATGATCACGACAAATTCTGTAGTGGCCATCTATGACATGCACGAACAGGCCGAACGGGCCATCAAAGAGTTGCAAAAGGCCGGGATTGATATGAGGACTCTCTCGATTGCAGCGAAAGACACGCATACAGATGAGCATGTCGTTGGCTACTATGACATCGGTGACCGGATGAAGTACTGGGGCAAGGCGGGTGCATTCTGGGGCGGATTCTGGGGACTTCTGTTTGGTTCGGCGCTCTTTGCAATACCGGGTATCGGACCGATTCTGGTGGCCGGACCGCTGGTGGCCTGGATCATAGCCGGACTCGAAGGGGCGGCAGTAGTCGGAGGAGTCAGTGCTGTGGGAGCGGCCCTGGTGAGTATTGGTGTTCCGAAGGACAGCGTTCTCAAGTACGAAATTGCCTTAAAAACCAACAAATTCCTGCTTGTTGTCCATGGGACGCCGGACGCCGTAAGCAAAGCAAGAGACATCCTCACGGGGACTGAGCATAACTCTTACACCGTGCATGGTGAGATTGTATTGGCCTGATTGATCTTCAAATCCGTCCGTGGGGACTTCCAGTTTGTGACGCAGACTAAGAGGCCGTTCATATGAAGCAGAGCAGTTCCTTTCAAGCACTGAGCTTCGTAGTGATTCTAGCTATCGGTGCCACCGTCGCCTTTGCACTGTATCGGTTGTCATCTGATGTCGCGGCGATTTCGATCGTTGTTGTGTCGACCATTCTCGCCTACATTATTGCTTCAGCAATCAAGGTTGCAGATCAGTGGAATAAGGCGTGGAGCAACGGCTATCTCCGCGAGCATGGCTACGGCGTGGTCTTGAATAGCCAGCACATGGAGGCCAAAGCGATCGACATTCGAATTCCGGGAATATCGACCGCAAAAGTTCGCGATGCGGCCTTGTCACTGCAAAAAGGCGACGTGGGCTATTATGCCCAATCGAATTTTGTGCATGTCGACGTTGGCCCAGTGCGGCGCTGGTAGCACGGCCTTCAATCACTGATAGGGTTGACCTTTTGCAAGCGCAGCCTTGAGCGCGCTGTCGTGACCATAAATGTCATTGAAGAAGTAAACTTGGCCATCTTCCTCGACGATCGCGGTCAGATACACTATAACGACTGGCAGCGGCATGGAAAGGTTCACCTGCTGATTGTCCGGACCCGATTGCATAGCTGCCCTTATCTTCTCCAAGGTCCACTCTGGCTGGTCCCGTAGAAGCCAGTCCGCAAGTTCCGCAGGCTTTTCCACGCGAATACATCCGTGGCTGAAATCGCGGCGTGATTGATTGAACAACTGCGGCGACGGAGTGCTGTGGAGGTAGACGTCGAATTCATTGGGGAAAATGAACTTCATTAACCCTAGCGCATTGGACTGTCCGGGCTTCTGGCGTACCAGAAGCTTTCCGGATTGTATCTCTGCCAGCGTATTGGCGTTCACTGCCCCACTGACCGCAATCTGTCCACTGTGATCTGTAACCTCGAACCCCTTGCGCGTAAGATAATGAGGGTCCCTCCGGAGTCTGGGAACGGTCTCCGCGCGAGTAATATCCAAGGGAAGATTCCAATACGGACGAAAAACGATGTACTTCATTTCCTTGGCAAACATGGGAGTCTGGTGCCGGACCGCTTGTCCCACTACGACATTCATACGCATCGCAACGTGGTGATCATCCGAGAATACCCGCAACCTGAAGCCTGGAACGTTTACCATAACCGGCAATCGTGGATAATCCGGTGGCAGCCATCTCCACCTCTCAAGGGAATCATTCAACTGGACCACACGGACGCCCAATGGCGTGTTCAACTGGCGTATCGTGCCTCGGTCCAGATTGCCGTCGGCTTTCATCCCATGCCGGGCCTGAAAGTGCTTGCCGCTTCCACCAGGGGCCCTTCGTAGATGGCTGGACCTGCCGCGACGACTGCGGTTTGGGGCAAATCGCCGAGCAGACGCAGGCGCTTGTCCAACTGCTCAACGCCGCTGTAGGCCTCACCCGCAGTCACGGTTTGACGTGGATCCGGCAGCTGAACGCCCTGATCCTGAGCTGCAAGAGTCAAGTAGGTCTGTAACGCCGTCTCGGTGCGTTTGTATCCCAGGTGCTGAGGTTCCACCCTGTTCAATGTGTCCGGCAAATTGCTCGCGGTCAAAATCTGTTGGGCCAGATAGTGTGGGAGATCGTAGTGTATCTGGTCGAGATCAATCCCGAACTCGACGGGTTTTGGATTGACCCTTCCGATGCGCAGGTTAGAGAGATACCGCATGGCATTGATCGTAAGAGCCGCATCAAATTGTGCCACGGTATCTGCGCTTCCGGGTGCAGCTTTCAGTGCAATCAGTCGCGAAGGCCAGTGCGATGCATCGTAGTCTTCGGGATTAAGCCCTTTTGTCTGGCTGTTTACCAGCGCCGAAATCACGGCCAAAGCCTGCGGGGTTGCCTGGCCCTCCCGCACCCATGCAGGCGCATAGTTGATTGCCTCATACATCGCCTGAACATTCTGGCGGCAATCGCTAAAATTCGCCCACCGAAGCCAAGGAAGAACTCCTTCAGCAGCTATTGTGTGTAGTTGCCCGCCAACCTGCTCTGGGGTCTCTCCATTTCCCGCATGTCTCGACTGAGGTACTGGCTGCGTGCTGCAGGCACATGCAAAAAAGCAGAGGAGCAGCAACAATGCTGGTGAGTGACTCCCTTTTGCGACGCAGCTCTGCCAGACGACCTCAGTGCGGGACGCGCATATAGTCTTATCCCAATTCATAACGTAATCCGTACGGCCGAGCTGATGGTGCGAGCGATGAAAGCGAGAGGTCTGCAAAACTGATCAACTGGCGTGCCTGTTGTAGACCCGCGACCTGAGTCCACTTGACGAGGCGCACCCATGAGTGCGGACAGTTGAGCAATCATGGCTGCGTGCTCGCGGTGAGTCTTGTCCCACCAGACGCCGAAGCCACCTATGGCCGCCGGCAGTGGGAGGTCAATCCTGTTGTGCTTCAGTTTTCTGTCCACACTGATTTCGCATCCTTTTCGTTGAACACTTTTGTGTGCCAAATTTTTTTGTCTCCCAATTCCCTCGGGGATAAATCACTCTCATGTCTTTGTGTTGAGCGGGCCTCGTGAACCGCATAATTTGAGCAGTCACAGTCGCGGCGAAGCATACCCGGATGAAGTGTCCGGCCAATCGCGAAGGATCGTGAGGTTTCGGAGGCCCTGCACGCCCCTCGTCATGATCCTCCCATCAGAAGCAGCTCGCGATCTGTGCAATTGGATACAACCCTTCCCGCTCGGAGCCCGACAATCACAGTGTCGGCTTTTGCCGCAGTGCCAAGATCCGGAGGCACAGCAACGTGCATTCAAGAATATGAGAGTGAAGGGATGACGGTGTTCGCAGCTGAGTATTCCATTCGCTCAGCGCAAGAGGCGGGCTCGATCGGAAGGTTCGAGCGATTCTGCTCAGAACTCATGAGAAATCGCGGCTAGGATGCATCTAATCTGATGTTCGCCGATCGGAAGCAATTTCCGAAGAAAGTACTTGGTCCCCCCCCAATATGCTGAAAACTGTTGTCGCGTCCCTTTCCCTGTCGGCCGCCCTGTGTACCCAGGCCATGTGCGCCCAAACCCCCGTCGCCGATGTCTATGTTCAGACTTCCAAAGGTGTCACCCTCTACAACGCCGCATCCAACGGACGACTGACGCTGGTCGCCGGCTCCCCGTTCCCAATCACCGGCCAGATGATCGGCGTCAGCGGAAACCACTTCGTCAGCCTAGGCGAAGACAACGTACATGTCTACGCACTGGCTTCCAATGGCGCGATCGGGGGACAGGTCGCGCAGATCAGCACCCAGGACTACAACGGAAAACAATGCGGAACCGCGCAGTTCGGCGTTCTTGACCGCACCGGCCAGGACCTCTATGTCGATGTCTCGGGCACTGAGAACCAGAACCAGGCAATCCTGTGCGTCGCCTTTCAGTCATTCAAAATCGCGAGTTCCGGCGTGATTTCATATCTTGCAAGCATCATTCCGTACAACGACCCGTCCGGCACAATGAATGTGTATTACTATCCGCCGGTCCTTTCAGGCAGCGACACCTATGCTTACGGTACGGTGGCCGGACTCTCCGGGACCTGCGACGAACCGGAAATCGTCAGCTACCAGCGCGAGAGCTCTGGTGCGCTGGAATTGGCGGGAACGCAGAGCGTTACGCTTCCGCAGCCTGAGCCGGGCGGGTGGAAGTATTTTCCGTACTACATTTCCGCCGATTCCAGCAATCACCTGGCCATCGCCGTCCAGCCGGAACTGAACTCCCCCTGCGGAACACGCGGCTCCCTGCAACTGGCCAGCTTCACCATCAACAACAATGGCGGCATCGTGTCAACCAATACGTATGAGAACATACCCACCGCGGTTCCCAGCAGTGGCGCCGGCACCGATCTCGGTCCGATCTCTCCATCGGGCACCGTTCTCCCCGTTGGACTCGGAAACGATCTCCAGCTCTTCCATTTCAACGGAGGCAGCCCCATCACCAGCACGACCGGCCAGATTCCCGTGAAAGGGCTGATGACAACCCTGAAGTGGGACAGCAGCGGGCATCTCTATGGGCTCGACAGTTACACGGGCATGCTGCGCGTCTACACCGTCGGTTCGAACGGCATGACTGAAGATCCAGGTTCTCCCGTCCCCATCAGCGGGGCGAGCGGTCTCTTCGTAGTCTCCAAATAGGCCAACAGAGCTGCGCGAACCATTTGCAACTATCTCTCCACTGTGCGTCTGGTTGGGCTCGCGGAATTGGGTGTGCTAGACACGCCTAATGAACTTATCCGTTAATTTCGATGATTCAATCGGTAGGAAGCACTGTCACACAATAGTTCCAAGCAGCCTCCCATCATGAGCGTAAGGGGGAAAATGGAAATGAGCGAAGGGGGCGATAATCGCCCGATGCAGCACGATCCCGTGTGCGGAATGACAGTTGACCCATCGAAGGCTGCGGCAACTGCTCAATATCAGGGAGTCACTGTCTATTTCTGCAGTCAAGATTGTGCCGCACAGTTCCGTGCCGCGCCGGAGAAATACGCGCAGGCCGGACCGTTGACCGCTGACTCGCCCAGAGTCGTGACGGTCAGACCGCAAGGGCAGTACACATGCCCCATGCATCCTGAGATCAACAAATCTGGGCCGGGAAACTGCCCAAAGTGCGGCATGGCGCTCGAACCCATAACCATATCCGCGCCGGCCAGACTTACCGAATATACCTGCCCGATGCATCCGCAAATCGTGCGTGACGCGCCGGGCGCCTGTCCTATCTGTGGCATGGCGCTCGAACCTCGGGATGTTACTGCCGAAGAGACCAACCCGGAGCTTTCCGACATGACCAGGCGTTTGTGGTTCAGTGCCGGACTGGCATGCCGATGCTAGCGCTGATGGCGTCGGAATTCCTGCCCGCAATCCAGATGCAACATCTGTTCTCGGCAAGAGTCTGGGCCTGGATCGAGTTTTCGCTCGCCACCCCGGTGGTCCTGTGGTGTGGGTGGCCGTTCTTTGTCAGGGGCTGGCTATCCATCGTTCATCGCAGCCTAAATATGTTTACGCTGATCGCGCTTGGTACTGGATCGGCCTATCTCTATAGCGCATTCGCTACCATGATTCCTCAGATCTTTCCCTCTTCGTTTCGCGGAAGCGGTGGACAGTTGGACGTCTATTTTGAGCCGGCTGCGGTGATCGTCGCACTCGTTCTCCTGGGCCAGGTGATGGAGTTGCGTGCGCGTAGCCAGACCAGCAGTGCGATTCGTGCGCTGCTTGGCCTTGTTCCAAAGACGGCGAAAAGGCTTGACGACCACGGCGGCGAGGCTGACGTGCCGCTCGACCAGGTCCAGGTCGGCGACCGGCTCCGCGTCCGCCCCGGAGAAAAAATTCCTGTTGACGGGACTGTCGCTGAAGGTCACAGCTCCATCGATGAATCCATGATCAGCGGGGAACCCATCCTGTTGAGAAAGACACCGGCGCGAAAGTCACAGCCGGGACCGTCAACGGTACCGGCGGATTTGTGATGCATGCGGAGCGTGTTGGCGCCGACACGCTCTTGTCGCAAATTGTGAAAGATGGTCAGCGAGGCGCAGCGATCCCGCGCGCCGATTCAACGGCTGGCAGATCAAGCGTCATCGTATTTTGTCCCGGCCGTTATTGTTGCGGCCGTCGTCACCTTCGCCGTTTGGCTCTTCGTTGGCCCTCAACCGCGCTTCGCCCATGCACTCGTAAATGCAGTGGCCGTTCTGATCGTCGCCTGCCCTTGCGCTCTTGGGCTCGCCACCCCCATGGCCATTATGGTGGGCACCGGCCGCGGAGCTCGCGCAGGCATCCTCATTCGCAATGCGGAGGCGCTGGAAATATTTGGCAAGGTTGACACACTCATCATCGACAAGACGGGAACCCTCACCGAAGGCAAGCCGACACTGAGCGCCGTCATTCCCCAGCCGGGAATCGACGAATCGGCCTCCTGCAGCTCGTCGCCAGCCTTGAGCGCTCGAGCGAACATCCTTTGGCAGCAGCCATCGTCAAGGGCGCGGAAGCAAAGAAGCTCTCCCTGGCCGATGTGACTGGATTTCAACTCCATTACCGGCAAAGGTGTAAAGGGAACCGTCTCTGGCAAGCAGGTTGCGGTCGGAAATGCGGAGCTGTTCCACGACCTGTCCGTCGATCCGAGCCCTTTGCTCGATCGGGCCGAAGCCCTGCGCAAGGAGGGCCAGACGGTGATGCTGGTTGCCGTGGATGGCAAGGCGGCGGGCCTGGTGGGGGTCTCCGATCCCATCAAGGATTCCACACCGGATGCGATCCGCGAACTGAAGGCAGCGGGTCTGAACATCATCATGGTCACTGGAGACAACGCGACGACAGCCAAAGCTGTCGCGGAAAAGCTCGGCATCGAGTTTGAAGCCGACGTATTGCCTCAAAAGAAGGCAGAGGTCGTCAAAGAGCGTCAGCAAAAGGGCTCCGTGGTCGCGATGGCTGGAGACGGAGTGAACGATGCGCCCGCGCTCGCGCAGGCTGACATTGGCATTGCCATGGGGACCGGCACCGACGTGGCGATGGAAGCTGGCGGCATCACGCTGTTGAAGGGCGATCTGCGCGGCATTCTCCGCGCCCGTCATCTCAGCAAATCAACAATGCGCAATATTCGCGAGAACCTGTTCTTCGCATTCGTCTACAACGCCATCGGGGTACCGCTTGCAGCGGGCGTGCTGTTTCCTGCCTTCGGACTGCTTCTGACCCGATGATTGCCGCGGCCGCCATGAGCTTCAGCTCCGTCTCGGTGATCGCCAATGCGCTGAGGCTGCGGACGACGAAGCTATGAGATCCTCGTTGCCCGTGGGTTTTCCTCATTCGAAACCTTACACGCCGCGATTTCATCGAGAACCTTGACTGCAATAGAGTCAAAGCAAAATGTCAGGAGGCAAATGAATGGCCGGATGCGGCATTAATTTGGCCGCACTTAGCTTGAAGATTGCATTCGTTTACTTGGCTCTTCAGCCAGCCTTATGGTTTTCTCGCCGCGGCTCGGCGGGAGACCAAAGTGGCGGCGACAGCGCGCCGGGAGTAGCTAAATGAGGGGGATGGAGTTTGAGGGATCGACGCTCGAATTCTTGGTGCCGAGATGTCAGCTAGCGTCCGCCGATCTGTCGGGGCGCGATCTCGGTTGACGCCCACATGCCAACCTGTAGTTCCACCGCCGGCTACCATGAAATGTGCGGCCAGGCGATTTTGCATGAATCCACCAGACTGAGGATGCTCGCCGTGTATCAGACAGCTCAGCTTTCACCGTGTGTGTTGGAAGAGGATTGGATCGTAGGCAGGTCAAAGGAAATCACGATGTCACTGGCACCAGAGCCTCCTCACTGCCGAGTTGCCAAATGTCTTCTTTCCTCCTCGGAGCACATTGCCGTTCGGTCGCCTTCCGAGAACTGCGCGCGAATCAAAAAGCTCGGCTACATCGTTGGGAAACGCATGAATCTGTACGGCGAACACTTTGAGTTGGTTTCCGATCCATTTGACGAGGGTGACTGCGTAGCTGTCCATGCCATCAGCACTAGTAATCCGGCCGTGCGGACAATCGAGCTCCCAGTCTCTATTCTCGCCGGTTGGGAGGACCTGTTTGAGGACCTTGCAAATTCAACTGGTTCGAAATTCGCCGCAAAGGCTCCACTTCCTGATTCCTGATGAGGCTCTAAATCGCGAGTTCGATCGCCGGTTCCGTGAAGCTCATGATGGCCTGCTTCAGTTGGGAATCGACTTCATCCGCTATTGCCATGACATCAATAAGGAGCAGACTAAAGTCCACGACGCTCAGGTTGTTCTGCAGCGTGTGGAAGATGCTCACCTGCAACATCGCGCGATTCCTCAATAATCATCGGAATCGAATAGCCCTGAGAGCGTCGAATGTGGCCGTGTTCGACCGCACCTTCCGAGACCTGTTTCGTTCCCGAGGCTTCGCGGTACACGCAATCGATGAACAAGTTCTTGAAGTAGCTTTTGAAGGTGTCCGCTGCGCTCGTCATCACTGAGCACAATACTAGTCAACTCGTCGTCGCGTCCGACTCGCCTGAGCCAATCGGCGATGGTGGTCGACGCCTCACGCTCTAATATGGACGCCACCCGCTCGATATTCGACGCGCGCCGATTGCCACCCTTATCCAGTCTCTCGCGAATCAGTTGAACCAACTCCGGGATCGGCATCGGCTTCACCAGGATCTCGTCTGCTTGCAAAAGTATGGCATCCATCGCCTCTTTCAATGCGGGATACCCAGTAAACAGCAAAGTGACTGCGTCAGGGTGCTTATGGCGCATCGCACTAACAACGGTGAACCCGTCGCCTGGTCCGGGCATGTGCAAATCGGAAAGGAGCACGTCAAACGGCTCCGTATCTATCAGATGAAGGGCCTCGGCAACGTTTGCGGCAGGCGTGACGAGAAAGCCGTGATGCTCCAGCACCATTTTTAGGGATTTTCGAACTGATTCACTATCGTCAACCAACAAGATCTTTGGCGGCGTGGTATTATCCGGATTTTGTGCCATATATTCATCTCAGTCAGCGAGGTTGTATTCACACTCACCACGAGTCTATACGAGTTCGCCGCCGGAGGCTGATCAGGATTGATCACGGCGCCAATGTTCAGCGAACGCCTCAAACGGTCTCACTTGATGCATTCAGGCCATGCCTCTATTTCTACCGCTGGCAGCCCTGGAAAAGCGCTCAGCCGCCGAGCTTCGAGATCACTGCTCAAACACCGCCCGATACGAACCAGCCCTCAGTGTTGAGGTAAACCCTAAACGCGCGAAAGTCCCTCGGTTGCCGAAAGGCTTTGGTGAATAAGTGGAAGGGGTAGTGGCTGTTGTGAAACTACGCCATTGCGTCCGTACTTTCAAACTGGCTTCGAGGTTACTGGTCGATTCAACCTATATCGGCATAGCGCCAGAATCTGGGCAAGTTAGCAGCATTTACGGAACTAACGCCACCAGATACACAATGGCCCGCCAAGTATCCTCCAGAGCACTGCGTTCCATCTGCATCTTTCATCTCCACACGGGTATTTTCTTTCGGATAAGTTCTTGGATCTCTAGTGTAGTCCGCCGTTAATCTCATCATTTATAGAGTGCGATGCGGGCACGGGTGACCTTCTCCAGGATGTCGCTCGCCTTGGCAGTCCAGATGAAGGGCTTTGGGCTTTCGTTGTGGCGGTCGATGTATTCACCGATGGCGATGATGAGTTGTTCCAGGTCGCGGAATACGCCGCGGCGGATGCGGCTTTCGGTCAGATCGCGGAAGAAGCGCTCGATCATGTTCAACCATGATGCTGAGGTCGGCGTGAAGTGCACATGGAAGCGTTTATGCCTGTCCAGCCAGCGCTGAACCCGCGGATGCTTGTGCGTGGCGTAGTTGTCGCAGATGATGTGGATCTGCTTTTCGGCAGGCACGGTTTCATCGATCAGGCGCAGAAATTTCAGCCATTCGAGATGACGATGCCGCTGTTGGCACAGACCATAGACTTCGCCGGTAGCGGTGTTGAGAGCGGCAAACAGCGTGGTGGTGCCGTTGCGTTTGTAGTCGTGCGTCATGGTCTGGCCGCGGCCTTTCTTCATCGGCAGGCCGGGCTGGGTGCGGTCCAAAGCTTGTATCTGGCTCTTTTCATCGACCGACAAGACCAGCGCGTGCTCGGGCGGGTTCAGATAGAGCCCAACGATGTCCTCTAACTTCTCGGCGAACTCCGGATCGTTGCTTATCTTGAAGCTCTCGACGCGATGCGGCTTCAGTCCATGGGCACGCCAGATCCGGCCCACGCTGGAATCAGAAATGCCCGCCTCGCGCGCCATCGTGCTACGCGACCAGTGCGTGGCGATCACGGGTTTGCTTTGCGTGGTCGTGGCAATCACTTGCGCGATCTTCTCAGCGCTAATGGTCGGCTTGCGGCCAGAGCGCGGCGCATCCTTCAACAAACCGTCCACGCCAAGTTCGATAAACCGGCTGCGCCAGAGAGCCGCCATGCGCGGCGCCACATGTATCAGTTCCCCGATCTGCTTATCCTGCAGCCCTTCTGAGGCCAGCAACACGATCCGGCAACGCTCGGCCACACGCAGCGACGTGGTGCGCCGCCGCATGAGCTTCTCCAACTCTGCCCGCGCTGCTGAACTTAACTCGATCGCTGGCGCTACACGCATACTGGTCACCTCTACTGTATGAGATGACCGGCACTGTATAACTGATCCTATTTATGGCGGCCTACACTAGGAATATATTTGAACCATAAATTGGGCATGCCTTCATCGTAACAGTCTATACATTTGTATCTTTGCCGAGTTTCGCGAGTCGGGCCGGCTGGGCAAGCCTAATTAAGCCGGGCAGCAGCGATAAATTACGTCGCAATCATTGCAATACCTCTCTTGTGATGCGGGTCACATCTAGTCTTGCAAATCCGGGAGCAGACTTACGCAGAAAGTGATCCACGTCACCCGGAGGGGTAATTTATGTCGATAGCAGCCGTAGAGGCTCAAAATGCAATCTTTGAGGAGGCATTTGCGACCATTCGTAAGAAGGGCGTGCGTTCCCGGTATGACAACTTTATTGGCGGCAAATGGGTAGCTCCGATTCTGGGCAAGTACTTCGCCGACCACAGCCCGATCAATGGCGCGAAGCTCGCCGAGTTCGCGCGTTCCTCGGCAGCAGATGTGGAAACCGCTCTTGACGCCGCACATGCAATCAAGGACGAGTGGGGCAACACATCGCCTGCCGCCCGCGCTGCTGTTCTAAACCGGATCGCTGATCGGATGGAGGAGAACCTCGAACTTCTGGCGCTGGCCGAAACGGTGGACAACGGCAAGCCAATTCGTGAGACGCGCAACGCCGACGTGCCTCTGTCGATCGACCACTTCCGCTACTTCGCAAGCTGCATCCGCGCAGAAGAGGGCTCAGCAGGCGAGTTGGACAAGGACACCGTCGCCTACCATTTCAAGGAACCAATGGGCGTGGTTGGGCAGATCATTCCGTGGAATTTCCCCTTGTTAATGGCCGCCTGGAAGATAGCGCCGGCAATCGCGGCTGGAAATTGCACCGTGATCAAGCCAGCCTCGAATACACCGCTCAGCCTGCTTACCCTGATGGGACTGGTCGGCGATATCGTGCCTCCGGGCGTTATCAATGTCGTGACTGGACCGGGTGGCGAGATTGGCAAGTCGCTGGCCGGGAATCCGCGCATCAGCAAGATCTCATTCACTGGAGAGACGACCACTGGCCGCCTGATCATGCAATATGCGTCCGAGCCAATCATTCCGCAGACGCTTGAACTTGGTGGCAAGTCGCCGAACATCTTCATGGCTGACGTGATGGATGCAGACGATGACTTCCTCGACAAAGCGCTGGAAGGATTTGCACTGTTCGCTTTCAATAAAGGGGAAGTTTGCACCTGCCCGTCGCGCGCACTCATTCATGAGTCGATTTTCGATCGGTTCCTGGAACGCGCTGTTGCCCGTGTTGCAAAGATCAAGGTGGGCAACCCACTCGATCCTGAGACACAGATGGGACCACAGGTGTCGCGTGACCAACTGGAGAAGATTCTCTCCTATATCAAGATCGGGAAAGAGGAAGGCGCCCGCTGCATGACTGGCGGCGAGCAGGCGCATCTGGGCGGCGATCTGGAGAATGGCTACTATGTGCAACCAACCGTCTTCGTGGGTCACAACAAGATGCGTATCTTCCAGGAAGAGATCTTTGGCCCGGTCCTCTCTGTAACCAAGTTCAAGACGATTGAAGAAGCGCTCGAGATTGCCAACGATACGCCCTATGGTCTCGGCTCAGGCGTCTGGTCGCGCAACGGTACAGATGCCTATCGCCTGGGACGTGGAATCAAGGCGGGACGGGTATGGACGAACTGCTATCACCTTTATCCTGCTGGCGCGGCATTCGGCGGCTATAAGGAATCGGGCTTCGGTCGCGAGACGCACAAGATGATTCTCGATCACTATCGGCAGACCAAGAACCTGCTGGTGAGCTATAGCCCGAAGGCCCTGGGTCTGTTCTAGAAAACCTCTGCAGAGTGGCTCGTTTTGACGATTGAGTCTGATGAGTCGCGAAGCGGCAGCACATTTGCGGAAAGTATTGGGAACGAGCGGCTGTTGTTCACTTGTAGCGATTCCTGCGGAAGGTCATTTCCGGCCTCCGAAGGCACCGCAAGCACCACAGAAATCCTCGCCATCCCTGGCAATAATGCATTTCCCACGACGGAAAGGAAAAAAAATGGCGAAGACTATGAAGGCGGCGGTAGTTCGTGAATTCGGTAAGCCCCTGGTCATCGAAGAAGTGGCAATCCCGGAACCCGGTCCGGATGAAATTCAGATCAAGATGGAGGCATGCGGCGTATGTCATACCGATCTGCACGCCGCGGAAGGTGACTGGCCCATTAAGCCGACGCCGCCCTTCATCCCTGGACACGAGGGTGTTGGGTTCGTCTCCGGCGTTGGCAGGAACGTCAAGACAGCAAAGGAAGGCGACCGCGCCGGCATCGTCTGGCTGTACTCCGCCTGCGGACAATGCGTAGATTGCCTCGCGGGACAAGAGTCCTGCTGCACAAAAGCGCAGTTTGGCGGCTACACCAAGAACGGCGGCTATGCGGAGTATGCAGTGGCCGATCCGAACCATGTCGCTCATCTACCCTCCAACGTGGGATTCATTGAGATCGCACCGATCATCTGCGCCGGCGTCACGGTGTACAAGGGTCTGAAGTCCACCGAGGCCAAGCCGGGCGACTGGGTTGTCATCTCCGGTGTCGGCGGTCTTGGTCACTTGGCTGTGCAATATGCCAAGGCGATGGGCTTCCGTGTTGCGGCTGTGGATGTGTCCGAAGAGAAGCTGGCGCTAGCTCGTAAGCTCGGCGCAAAGCTCACCGTCAACGCCAAAGAGCAGGACCCCGCAGCCTTCTTCCAAAAGGAGATCGGCGGAGCCAAGGCGGTGCTCGTGACGGCTCCCTCCACCGGTGCATTTGCACAAGCCATCGGCATGACGCGCGCTCGCGGGACTATCGTTCTTAACGGCCTGCCTCCCGGATCGTTCCCTCTGCCCATCTTTGAAGTGGTGCTGAAGGCCTTGACCATTCGCGGCTCCATCGTGGGCACACGTCTGGATCTGGCCGAGGCACTCGTCTTTCGCCGGAGAGGGTCTGGTCAGCGCCACCACGAAGGCCGAGAAGCTCGAAGACATCAACGATATCTTCAAGCGGATGCACGCCGGTACGATCGATGGCCGCATTGTGTTGGACATCACTGGATCACATACCGCCAAGGCAGTTACGGACGAAAACGTCGCCGTCCTGGCATAGGTTTCCTGCACGAGGTGAACCACCCAGAAAGGCCCGGACACCCAGTCCGGGCCTTTCTGCATTGTTCAAGCCTCAACCTATAAAAGAGCTATCGTCAAGACCAACCGCCTCTCATGGACAGGATTCTGCGTCTAAACGTCTCAGCTCTCGGCGTAAAGAGCGAGTCGGCCCTCCGGGTACAGCAATCGTGGAACCGCTATAAAGAGGAAAATTTGAAAAGCGTATTCGTAGTGGGGGCCGGTCCCGCCGGTCTGTTCGCCGCACAGAAGATAGCCTTGGCGGGGCATGAGGTTTTCGTCTTTAATCGGGATATTAAACCGGGCGGACTTGCCGAGTATGGGATTTACCCAGTGAAGACGACCATGAAGTCGGGATTGCGCAAGCAGTTTTCCCGAGTGCTTTCGCTCCCCAATCTTCACTACTTCGGCAACGTGAAGGTCGGCTCCGCATATGACGTTACGCTGGACGATCTCAAGGCGCTGGCGCCATCGGCGTTGGTGGTTACATGCGGAGCGCAGGGCTATAACAAGCTCAATCTTTTTGGCGAGAACGCCAAGGGGGTTTACTCCGCCAAAGACTTCGTCTACCACTACAATCAACTGCCTCCTTACGCGTCGGAGGACTTCTCCACCGGCAAACGCATCGCGGTGGTGGGAATGGGAAACGTGGCGGCCGACATCATGCGATGGCTGCTGGAGGATAGCCCGGCACGGCGAACTGAAGAAGTCATCGTGGTGGCCCGCCGCGGACCGTATGAAGCCAAGTTCGACCAAAAGGAACTTGGCCACGTTGACGCTCACCTAGATAGCGACGAATTTGTCCAGGAACTGGAACGTGTGAAAGCGCGTTGCGGGGCCTGCGATCAGGATGTGTCGGTGGAGAAGATCGGCAACGCGACGTTCCCTGGCTTGCGGAACGAGAATCTCGTCCAGGCCTCGCCGAAGCTGACCTTCCGCTTTCTCTGCTCGCCCAAAGAGATCGTCGTGGGCCCGGATGGCAGAATCAGGCAGTTAGTGGTGACGGAAAACGATCTGGTGCTGCGCGGCGACGGCATGACCGGAGCGAAGGCTACAGAAAAGACGGCTATTCTCGATGTGGATACCTTGATCTTCGCAATCGGGGACAAACACGATCCGGGACTGGGATTGCCGATGGGGCTGGATGGCTATGCCACCAAGCCGAATATCGAATCGCCATCGGAGCCGGTGTACGAGATGTGGGATCCGCGCACTGACAAATCGCTCGATGGAATTTATGTTGCGGGCTGGGCTAGGCGCGCCAGCACAGGTTTGGTCGGCATCGCGCGTCATGATGGCGAAAATGCCGCGGGCAACGTCATTGAGTATCTCAAGACCCTTCCCGAGAAGGACTCGTTGCATGCCTTCGAGATAGAAGCGTTGCTTGAGAGCAAGGGCCTACAGCCGGTGAACAAGAGCGATCTCCTCGCACTCGCACGCGTTGAAGAGCGCGAAGCGAGAGCGCGGGACCTGGTTGGCTTCAAGTACTCCGATAACCGTGCAATGCTGAACGCCATCAAGCAGGAAAAGGCGGCAACGGCGACTAATGTGCTTCTGGCCGCAAGACAGCCGTCGGAAGTACCGGCAACGGAGTCTCTCGGAACGCTTTTGACAACGCGTTGAAGCGTCTCCGGCAGATTGGTCCGATGCGGCTGACTTTGAAACTGATCCACCTGGCGTTGCAGGTGCACGATTCACTCGGGAATCGGCGATGTACTTTTGGGGTTCAATATCAGCCCGTATTCGAAACACGAATTTGCCCATTTAATCCGGTGAGAACGGTGTAATTGGATTATTGGCGGAAGCGTTGGAAAGGGAGGGGTCTCGGAATGGCGCGATTAGCACTTGTGACCGGTGGCACGCGCGGCATCGGAGCTGAAATCAGCCGGGCGTTGAAGGAAGCCGGCCGGAATGTAGTTGCTACCTATTTAGGCAATGATAAAGCTGCGAGTGAATTTTCAAACGAGACCGGAATCAGGGTCTACAAGTTTGATGTGTGCAGTTTTGACGATTGCAAAGAGGGTGTGCAAAGGATTGTGTCGGACGTGGGGCGCATCGAGATACTGGTAAACAATGCCGGGATTACTCGCGATGGAACTCTGCAGAAGATGGACCGCGACATGTGGGATGCGGTCATCGATACCAACCTAGGTTCGTGCTACAACCTCTGCAAGGTCACATTTCAAGACATGCGCGAGAGGAAGTTTGGCCGAATCGTGAATATAGGCAGCGTGAATGGGCAGGCAGGTCAATACGGCCAAGTGAACTATGCCGCCGCGAAGTCCGGGATTCACGGCTTCACCAAGGCTTTGGCGCAGGAAGGCGCGAGGTTTGGCATCACTGTCAACGCAATCGCGCCGGGCTATGTTGACACGGAAATGGTGCGCGCGGTGCCCCCCGACGTGCTGCAAAAGATCATCGCGCGAATACCTGTGGGCCGGCTCGGTACGCCCGGGGACATTGCCAGGGGGGTCGTATTTCTGACTAGCGACGAGAGCGATTTCGTCACCGGCTCCACACTTTCGATAAACGGTGGCCAGCACATGTACTGAGTGAGTATCTTGTGGATGTCTCCGGCCTAGAGCCTGCCCTGGATCGTCGGACCAGTCTCACATTGCGTCGAGGTCGTCTTAGGTCCCTATCACCACGCCACCGTCGACGGACAGGACCGTTCCATGCACGAAACTGGCCTGGTCTGAGGCCAGCCAGAAATATGCGTTGGCAATGTCCTCGGGTGTTCCGATCCGACCTACCGGTGTATGAGACACCATGCTGTCAAGGATGTCGGGAGGCATGGACTTAAGCATATCCGTAGCAATGAAGCCAGGAGCGACGGCGTTGACGCGAATGTTGTGTTTGCCCAGTTCGCGGGCCCAGGTGCGCGTCATCCCGATGACACCCGCTTTCGATGCCACGTAATTTGTCTGCCCGAAGTTTCCATTGAGCGCCACCACCGAGGAGGCATTGAGGATCACACCCCCGCCCTGACGAATCATGAGCGGGACAACGGCCCGCGTCACCAGAAAAACGCCCTTGAGGTTGACGTCGATTACAGCATCCCACGACTCCTCAAGCATTGCCTTCATAGACCCGGTGCCGTTCTTCTTCACGAGTTGCGCGTCACGTACAATGCCGGCGTTGTTGATGAGAACCTGGATGGCTCCCCACTTCTCGACCACTCTAATTACCGCGGCATCTACAGCAGCTGGATCGGTAACATTGACTACCTGAAACGATGCCTGACCGCCCGCGTCCCAAAATGTCGGCCTCGAATACCGCAGCTGCATTTTCCGAAACGTCCCATCCGGCAATCGTGGCTCCGCCGCGCGCAAAGCGAAGGGCTGTTGCGCGCCCGATGCCGGCTGCTGCACCCGTGATGAGGATCATCTTGCCCGAGAAACTCTGACCTTCCATGATCTATTTACTCCTTTGGCGGCCGGCAAACACACTTCCACGCTTTTGCGAAGGGATCCTTCGCGTGAATTTGCTTCTTACAGGGCTGCTGAACGTTTATATAAGCCTAAACCATTTGCTGCACCGCGTCATTATTTGCAGCAAGAATAGCCCAATCTGTTTGCGTGCCACCAAAGCCCGATCGATCCAAAAACAGCCACCGCGCAGCCCGGCCGAGCGACAGCGAGGGCTCGAAGTAGGGACTTCAAGAATTGGATGGGGGCACTCCGTGGTCGCCTACAGGAGCTGATTGGCTGTGATCAATCTTGCTCGGTATGGAGCAACGCGTTCCTATAGAGTTGCAGGGCGTCACGCTTCAGAAGTGATCAGTGCCCAACTGGAGCGCCCGAACCACGAAGGAATTCGAACATGGCAGAAATCGTAATCACTGCGGCGAAGCGTACCGCAATCGGGGCCTTCATGGGAGGCCTCAAAGACGTATCCGCCGTGGATTTGGGCGTTGCCGCAGTCACCCCTATTCTCGCAGGTTTGGTTTTAGACGATATCGCAGATGTAATCGTCGGCAATGTTTTGCAAGCCGCTCAAGGCATGAACCCTGCACGCCAGGTCGCATTAAAGGCCGGCTTGCCTTTGAAGACACCGGGACAGACGATAAATCGCGTTTGCGGTAGCGGTTTGCAAGCGGTCGTCAGTGCGGTTCAGGGACTGAAGTCTGGCGATGGCAATCTTTACCTGGCCGGCGGGATTGAGAACATGTCTCGCTCACCGTTTCTTCTCCCGCATGCGCGGGCGGGCAGTCGGTTCGGCCACTCCGACATGCTAGATAGCATCCTGAGTGAGGGGCTTACGGATCCGCAACTTAACTATGCCATGGGCATCACGGCCGAAAATGTCGCGGCACACTGGAAGATTACACGTGAAGAGCAGGATGCTTTCTCTTTAGAGAGTCAGCGGCGGGCTGTTTCCGCCAAGGCGGATGGCGCCTTCACAGAGGAGCTGATTCCGGTGAGTGTGCCCGGGCGCAAAGGCGTGACTGTGTTTTCCGAAGATGAGCATGTGAGGGCAGACACAACCCTGGAGAGGCTTGCCAAACTCCCGCCCGCATTCAAGACCGAAGGCGGAACCGTTACTGCCGGAAATTCAAGCGGTCTCAATGACGGGGCAGCCATGCTTGCGATCACAACCGAAGACTATGCCCGGGAGCATGGTCTTCCGATTCTTGCCACGATTCTGAGTTACGCCACGGTAGGCGTCGAGCCCCAGTTCATGGGTATTGGTCCCGCCTCAGCAGTTCCAATCGCACTGAAACGCGCGGGGCTGGGTCTGTCTGATATCGATCTTTTCGAGTTGAATGAGGCTTTCTCTGCGCAATCGATAGCTGTCATTCGTGACTTGGGTCTCGACGCAGCGAAGGTAAATATAACCGGCGGGGCGATTGCGCTGGGGCATCCGATCGGCGCCTCCGGGGCACGAGTTTTGGTCACTTTGGTCCATGCACTGCGGCGAAAAGGAAAAGAGCACGGCGTTGCAAGTCTCTGTATCGGAGGGGGAATGGGGATCGCCATGGTAATTTCGGCGAACGCATGACTCGGATTGAGTTTGTGGTGCTACTTTTTCTTGCGTGTTGCCTTCTTTGGCGCAAGCTCTGGAGACGAGTGTTTCCAGTTCCGCCAATCTTTGTTTCAATTCGTCCACTTCTACAGCCTCAGGCTTCTTTGCCTGATCCGGACTGCGCTCGCCGGCACTCGCAACGGATGGGCTCTCCGAGCCATCGGCTGGTTGGGCACCTTTTCGCTGTGCGAATTCGAAGGGACTAAATGGAGGAGCCATCGCCCGGTAGGCGTTCTGGGAAATCTCCAGCATGGCCTTCATATATTGGAGAGCGCTTTCCTGGCTTGCCTTCCCCGAAGCAATCACCATTTGCCGCAGCACATCGAGAGGAAAGCTGGAATCTGGCGCCTTGGCGTCCTCAACGATGATCTGCGTCAGGATAAGGCGGGTAATGTCTTTGCCTGTTGTCGCGTCGACAACTCGGACACTGTCGCCGTTCTGCATCATCTTGGCCACTTCGTCGAGGTTCACGTAGCGGCTGTTGCTGGCGTCGTAAATGCGGCGGTTTTCGTACTTCTTGATGAGGATCGACTTTGGCTTCATACCGGTCTTCATAATGCTGCTTGACAAGCTTGGGAGAAGGCGTAGCATTAGATCATGCTGCAGTGCAGCATATTACGCAGCATAACATGAGTCCATTGGAGGATCATATGACCACAACCAAGAAGACGACCACTGAAACGGTGTCGGCTGCCGCAGCTGAAAAGACCGAAGTTGTTGAAACCATTGCCACGCTTTACACCAACGGCGTTGAACGCCTCGCTGAAGTGCAGAAAATGGGCTTCGACTTGGCAGTGAAGCACAATGCCGAACTGCTCGACGCCTGGAAGAAGATCGCTCAAGCGTTTCCGGCGGCGCCTGGCATGGCCATGCTCGATCTCGCGTCGAACGCTTTCGATCGCTACGCAGCCACGCAAAAGGGCGCGATTGACCTGGTTCTCGAACAGAGCCATGCCCTTGCCAATCTGGTCAAGGAGCGCGCCGCCTCGACAGCAAGCGCGACGGCTGGCGCAAGCGCAATCGTGAGACAGACGGTGGAAAAAGCAGTCACTGCCCAAAAGAGCGCATTGGACCACTCCGTCGCGCAAACTAAGATAGCCTTCGAAACGGCCAAGCAACAGTTCGGAATGAGCGGAACCCCTGCCGAAGCAGCTGCGGAGTCATTCCAGCGCGGCGTCGATGGCTTGATCGAAGCCCAGAAAGAATTGCTGGATATTGCCGCCAAGCCGTTCGCATCGGTGCAGTAACAGCCCAGATGGTTCTCTCATGGAAAACCCAGGCGAGCCGGGTAACACCCGGCTCTATTGGGCTTTCTGTGATTCTCAGGAATGGAGCCAATGATGAGTGAAGATCAAGCTGGAAGTTCAAAGCCGCCCGATCCTTTCGAGCAGTTTCGCAGCATGCGAGATGCCTACCTCGACGGCATGGCCAAAGTGATGGTCGAGGCCGTGAACACTGAAGCCTATGCCCAGGCAAGCGGGGCCATGCTCGAAAACTCCCTCAAAGTTTCAGCCCCCATCCGGGAAGCCATGGAGAAGTCCATGCTGCAAGTCTTGCAGCAGCTTTCACTGCCATCTCGGCAAGACTTCGCCGGTTTGGCTGAGCGATTTACCAATCTGGAAATGCGCCTCGATGACATGGACGCCAAGTTGGACCGCATCGAGAAGCAGTCCTCTGCCGGGCGGCCGGTGACCAAAGAGGAACCAGTCAAGGCAAAAGCTCCGAAGTCAGTGACGGCCAAGGCGCCTGCGGCCACGGAACGGGCGGCCAAACAGGCACAACCTCACAAGCGGGCCTCCAGAAAAGCGACGCGGTAACCACAATGCTAGCTCCAGTGATGACAGATCACTTTACACTTCTTGAAGAACGGCTACGCACCATCAACAAGGTGATGACGACGAAGGCCGCAATCGGGCAAACGCCCAAAGAGCTCGTTTGGACGCTTAACAAAGCAAAGTTGTACCGCTACATCCCGGTTGTTCCGCCTGAACAGCGGCATCCGGTTCCGTTGCTGCTTGTGTTCGCACTGATGAATCGGCCCTACATTCTCGATTTACGTCCCGGCCATAGCTTTGTTGAATTCATGGTGAGCCGCGGCTATGACGTCTTCCTCCTGGACTGGGGTGCCCCAGGCCCGGAGGACAAGAATTTGAAGTTCGACGACTATACCCTGGAATACATGCCACGAGCCATCCGCAAGCTCAAGGCAATTACTGGTGCTGAAGAGTTCAGCATGCTGGGCTGGTGCATAGGCGCTATCCTTACCACGATTTATGCCGCCTTATTGCCCGACGATGGCCTTCGTAACCTCATGCTGCTCACCGCACCCTTGGATTTCTCCAACAAGGAGGGATTGACGTTTGCGCGTTGGACCAACGAGAAATATTTCGATGTCGATAAGGTACTGGCCACATTTGGCAATATGCCCGGCGAAATGATCGACTACGGCGCAAAGGCGCTCAAACCGATGGAGAACTACGTCGGCAACTACCTGAAACTGTGGGACAACATAGATAACCCACAGGTAGTTGAATCGTGGCACGCGATGAACACCTGGGTCACCGACAACATTCCGCTCGCAGGCGGTGCGTTTCGGCAGCTCGTCGTCGACTTGTATCGCAACGACCGCCTCATGAAGGGCGAATTGATGATTCGCGGCCAGCGGGTCGACTTGAGCCGGTTGCGTGCCAATCTGCTGACAGTCATCGCAGAGGGCGATCACATCACCCCGCCTTGCCAGTCTGACGCGATGCTTCCCAAAGTAGGAAGCAGTGACAAGGAGTTCTTCCGCGTCCCCGGAGGGCACATCGGTGTTATGGCGGGGAGCGCGGCGCACAAGCGCACCTGGCCGTACATCGACGCGTGGCTTGGGAGCCGGTCGAACTAGCGTCATGATTGTGTGGACCTCCGCGGTGAGCTCTCCAACTTATGCGGCATGGCTGCACCCCGGGAGTGGGCAGCCTCCGGAAAGGCAGGCGGGATCACGCCAGCGACGATGGCAAACCCGAGCAAGACCTATTCATACAAGCAGGCGCAACTGGCGGAAGAGTGGGACGCAATCGTCATTGGTTCCGGCATCGGCGGGTTGACCGCTGCGGCACTGCTGTCAGTTCATGGCGGAAAGCGTGTTCTGGTGTTGGAGCGCCACTACGTTGCGGGCGGCTTTACGCATTCGTTCCATCGCCCCGGATATGAGTGGGATGTTGGATTGCATTACATCGGACAGGTGCAGGATGAGCAATCCGCGGTGCGCAGGGCGTTCGACCACATCACCGATGGCGCCGTTCGATGGAGTGCCATGCCCGAAGTGTACGATCGCGCTGTCATCGATGGTCGCATTTTCGATTTCGACTGCGGGCATTGAGCGCTTTCGCGAGGGCATGAAGCAGTACTTTCCGCGTGAAGGCAAGAGCATCGACAAGTACATTCGAATGGTACGTGCCGTGAATCGCGTAAGCGGGCTGTATTATGCCGAGAAAGTCATTCCAGCGCCTGCAGCTGCCCTCGCGGGTTCTCTCTTGCGCGCGCCCTTTCTGCGTTGGGCAAAACGCACGACCCTTGAAGTCCTTGAGAGTATCACCGGAAACCTGAATTGATTGGCGTCCTTACTGCCCAGTGGGGCGACTATGGCCTGCCACCCTCCAGGAGCAGCTTCGCCATCCACGCCACCATCGCGGCTCACTACTTTGAAGGCGCAAGTTACCCTGTCGGCGGAGCCTCGACCATAGCCGCGGCCATCCTTCCCCTCATTGAGCGCGGTGGCGGAGCAGTGGTGACCAGCGCAGAGGTCACCGAAATCACGTGCGAGGGAAATGGGCAACGGGTGTACGTATGGCAGACGGACGCGAGTTCCGAGCACCGATTGTGATCAGCGATGCCGGGGCAACCAACACATTTGAGCGACTCCTCCCCGGAGACATCCCGGTATTGAGATCACTCCGCCGGGAATTGGGGACTCTACCGGTCAACACTGGAAACACCGCGGTGAGGAGTATGACCGGTTGAAACAACAACTGGCGGCGCGACTGCGCCATGAGCTTGAAAGGCAGGTGCCGGCGGTTGCGGGTCATATCGATTACGCTGAGTTGTCCACACCCGTCTCGACACGCCACTTCATGAACTATGGAAAGGGCGAGATTTATGGTATCGCCTCAACGCCGGCGCGCTATGCCATTCGCGAGCTCGGAGCCCGGACACCGATTCGCAATCTCTATCTCACAGGCCAGGACGCGAGCCTGGGAAGTGCGTCGAGTCCATGGGTTGCGGTTGAGACGCGATAGCCCTCCATGTCAAGGAGAACAGCCATTGTGTCGCGCATGTATTTCTGGTTATCTACAAGACGAATGCTGCGTTGTGTCGCGCGGGTCATCTCTTACCCTCCTGCGAAGTGCACGGAGACTCAGTTGCTCCGGTAGGTGATGTCGCCGGCCGAGACCGGCAACTCGTCAAGATAAATCACATTTTGAATTCAGTGTTTCGCTTGGCAAGATGACATGGCTTGATCCGTGCAGGCAGGCGTGCCTACGGCGAAGTATGGCAATTGGTGAGCGATTCTAGATGGTCAATTGTGCTCATGTGGAGAGATATATTGTTCTCGCTCGAGATCGCTCGAGACCCAACACCATCCGATGAGGGGCAAGTCAACTGTGATTTTGAAGCAGCGGAAGGTCGCGAACTCGAGAAGCTATGTGAGGCCACGAAACTTTGCGGGGGTGAAAGACGTCATTGCCATCGTTCACGGTTATGTGGCACTGACTAATAGAGTGACAAACTGGGAGCGACGGTGAGGGAGATCGGTATGTAGTGGGTGACCCTGTAACGGTAACGGTAGGGCGGGGAACGCGTTGCAGACGACGTAGATCGGTGAAACAACCGGCAACCTGCGGACGCCGCGGTCGTTGACGGCTACGTCGGTCCGCGTAGTTGTACTCCGTTCGGTGTTCGAAAACAAATGTTGAGTGTGCAATATTGACCAGTTTTTGTACGAGGTTCCCGGTACACTCTTGAGCAATCAGGGAGAGACACCTACCTTCAGGTTTCAGAGCATCTATCTCCTATTGTGTCTAAGCCACGCACGACCCCCTCCTCACGTGATCTGTCCCTACATCTCCCTCGAACGGGCTCTCCGGAAGGCGAGCCCCTCTCTTACCCCTCGTGTTGGCCCTATACGTTGCCGCCGCTGTCGTCTGTTCGGCGGCTTGCCGAGTCATACATGCTTCGAGGCGAGGCTTGCTCTTTTCCCAAAACCGATCAGAGCGAGAAGTGATGCAGCGCCCATCGTCTCCCATATCGCTATAAACGGGCAATCATATGCCGGCGAGTATGACCATCGCATATGGTTAACAAAATGTATTTATTTACGGCTCTCGAAAATAGACGCTTACCACGCAGGAATGGCCACTGCTAACCATCTTCCTGGCGATCTCTGCTTCGTCCGCGAAGAATATGTACTTTCCTTCCATCTTAGTCACAACGTCAGGATGTTGCTGCATTATTTGGCTATGAATGTTCTCGCCATTGATGGTCTCATTGACCTCGACGAAGTCTGGTGCAGAGCACTGGAAGGTGATGAACGCATCTCGCGGCTTCATAGACTTGCGATGACGGGTTACCCAGCCTCCCTTGTCGTCTTTGAATCTTTGCATACTCAGCCTCTCATTCAACTATGTTTTCACAGCATCCAACCAAGGTATGTTCCCTAGTGCGGGATGCTCACACCGCTTCTCACGGAACAGAGAAGCGCACCGCCTGCACCGATTTCCGCATCGAGACGCGCTTCCGGCCGCCCCTCAAGTTCGGACAAGCACGTCCTCGAGTTCCGAATTGCGGCACCGCACTTGTTCTGCCGAAGCTCTAGATCACTTACGGGCACAAGAAGTGCTCGGTTTTGAGTCCGCATCCGGATCAGAGAATTCAGTTCCATAGCAACCTCAGGTGGACTGAGGCTATCGAGGGCTTGCGCGGAGAGTGGCCGGGGAAAACTCTTTAGACGGCGCTCGACAGCCCGGTTTAGAAAGTCATGCGCGTAATGCAGTTCTTCCACCGTAGGAAGAGCGATCCCGCTTGATTCGCGCCAATCAGGATGCACAGCTTTCGATTGGTCCGAGTTGTGCGCTCTGTCAGCATCCTTTTGAGCATCAAGCCGGGCCTGCCCGGTCTGCACCCAATGTGCCTTGTACCGGTCGACAACCGTGACGTCGAATGACTTGTCTTTCAAGCCTAGCCTCCTTCAAGAAGATGACAACAATGTCTCGACACCGGTGATGCTCGGCAGGCCGGGGGACGACAGTGCTCCAACGCTGAGATCGGATAGGCCCTGAGCTAATGAGGTTGACACTTGCGATGAACAACGCGACGAACTCTTTGCCAAATTCTTCATCGGTTTCCATTGTCAGAATCGGCATTCCAGATTTAGGGTGCGATGCGGTCATGGTCATTGGCGACATTGTCCTTTCCTTTTCCAACTCGGCGGCCCAGCGAGCTCCGCCGCGTTGGATCGAATCCATATATTTCTACGAGACAGCGACAGTAAGAAGTGTAAGATCTCTCTAAGTCTGGAGCTCGAAATGCTCGCAGGACGATATGACGCGTCAGAGATTATGTGCGCCCGTCGCGGGTGTGTCAACATGCAAATTGTTTCACTTGTTGCCGGATGCGTGGCGTCACAGCGAGCGGGCGAGGGCGCCCGCTCCACACAGCCTTTGCTCAAAGAATTCTTCGACTCGCGCCAGAATTTCTGGTGCGCTCTTGGAGTCGTAAATCGCCTTCCGCAACGCCGCCCCGCCGGGGACGCCATGCGTAAACCACGAGGCAAATTGCTTCATCTTGCCCACGGCGTCGGGTAGTTCTTCTTCGATCAGCATCTGGAAATAAGTACGAATCATCTGGTACCGGTCGGCCTCGGTGGGTTCGTCATAGGCAGCTGCGGAGCCTTGCTCCGCCGGACAGCCGAGGGCGGCTGTCCCCACGCGACCTTCGCTCAGCCATGCATTGTACTGGGCAATTTGTCTGAAGATCCACGGATTCGCCGGCGCGGTTCGTCCGATCATGATTGCATCGCAGCCAGTCTGAGCTACGATGGCGCACGCGTCCTCGGGCGTGCGAATGTCGCCATTGCCAATCACGGGTATCTTTACCGCTTGCTTGACGGCGGCAATCCACTCCCAGCGCGCTTGACCGCTGTAGCCCTGCTCGCGAGTGCGCGCGTGCAGCGCGACTGCGCAAAGGCCGCAATTTTCTGCCATCTTCGCCAGCTCTACGCAGACGATATTTTCGTCGTCCCAGCCTGCGCGGAATTTTACCGTGAAAGGAATCTTGATGGCGGCGCGAACCGCTTCGAAAATTTTGCCTATAGCAGGCAGGTCGCGCAACAGGCCTGAACCGCCATTGCACTTGACCACCTTTTTCGCCGGACAGCCCAAGTTCAGGTCGACCAAATCGAAGCCCAGATTTTCAACCATGCGCGCAGCCTCGGCCATCACTTTGGGATCGCTGCCAAAAAGCTGGGCTGAAATAGGATGCTCGTCCTCGTAGAAATGCAGATAGCGCTTGGCCTTCTGATCTTTCGCCCGAAGCACCCCGTCGGCCGAAGTGAACTCGGTCATGATCAGGCCGCATCCGCCGAGATTGCGAATGAAGCGACGAAACACGGTGTCCGTGACGCCCGCCATGGGAGCCAAGACGGTCGCGGGTTCAATCGGAATATTTCCGATCATGACCTTTGCAGGCACGATAGCAACCGCACGGGCGAGGACGTCCGCGCCCACAGTCGCCGGATTTTCCCAATACTTGCGCACTTTGCTATTTTACTGCCTTCCCAAGCAATGCAGCTGTGGCACAATCTGCATCACACAACTTATGGACGAAATCGCGAGAAACGCTTCGCCAGAATCCCCCGCCGCGGACGCCGGCAGATGGATCGGCCGGCTGCTGATAGCTGTGATCCTTGGCGAAGGGATCTGGGGGCTCATTGTATCGCTGACCCACAACCTTATTCTGCCCCTGCTAGCGAAGACTATGGGCGGCGACGTGCAATCTCCGCTCTATCTGGGTAAAGGGGACGTCAACGTTCCTGCTCTCTTTACCTCAGTGCTGGAGCTTTGCTTTGCGGGAATCGTCGCCGTGATCTTGAACGCCGGGATACAACGAAAAGCTGTATCGACACGCAATAAACCGGTTAGAGTAACTGCGCGCCCAGCGCGACCCGCTCCAGCTCTTACCCCAGTTGAAGCTGCCGCGGTACCGCCTCCGGTAATTAAGCCAGCCCCGGCTCCGGTAGCCCCCATTCCGGCGCCAGCTCAGTCGGTGACGCCTTCCGCACCATCACCGTCGTCGGGACAGTTCTGGTCGCCGCCCGAACCATCTCCTCAGCCAAAGGCCTCTGCCCCTCCATCTCCAAAGCCGCCGGCCAGGCCAGCCAAACCGAAGCCGCCCAAGGAGGTTTACTACAACATCGTGGGCGAGCCTATCAATCCGACCGAAGATGAGTAGCTGATCCGGGCCGGGACGGCGAGGACGCCGGTCCTCCATCGATTGATTCAGGCACACAAAAACAAGAGCCTCCGCAGAGGGAGGCTCTCGAATATTTTATGGCCGCGTACCTTAGGCCTTTGGTGCTTCCTTCTTGGCGTATTTGCGGCGGAAACGCTCCACGCGGCCGGCGGTGTCCATGAGCTTCTGCTTGCCAGTAAAGAAAGGGTGGCAGTTGGAGCAGATTTCTACGTGGATGTCGCCCTTGTGGGTCGAGCGCGTAGTAAAGCTGTTGCCGCACGCGCACATGACGCGAATCTCGTTGTAAGCGGGATGAATGGCTGCCTTCATGGTCTCCTAACCTCTTTTCCGAATCATTCGATTCTAAAGGATGCCCGCCGGATTCAGCAAATGGCGGGTGGTCGCCTTGTGCCCCTTGACATCGCTAAACTATTAGGTCATATTTGACAGTGTCATGACTGATCTAATCATTCTTGCCACTCTACTTGATGGCCCGAAGCATGGCTACCAGTTGAAACGCGAGGCCGGATTTATTCTCGGGCACGGCGAGATGCACAACAATCTGGTGTATCCGCTCCTGCGGCGTTTCACCGCCGAAGGCTGGGTCACCAAAAAGACCATGCCAGGCGAGCGTGGCCAGACCCGGCAACAGTATGCAATTACCCCAGTGGGACGGCGCGAACTCACAACCCGCCTCAGCAACTTCGGCCAATCGGATGCCCCCTCATGGCCGGGTTTTATCACCAGAGTCGGAATGTTCGAAGCGCTCGAAGGGCCGGTCCGGGACAGCATTCTTGAAACCCGAGCAAGCTACTTGCAGGTCCGCGAGCAAAAGCTAACCTTACTGCAGCAGAACATGGACCTTGGAATGTACGGCGGAGAAGTTGTTCGTCACTTGATTGAACAGATCCACTCCGAACTGGCATGGATCCGGCGCTTGCGCCGGCTGGCTCCGAACAAGAAATCAAATCATCGCAAAATTGGGAGGGAATTATGAATGTCACAGCTTTATGGTATTTAGAGACCGCCCCTTGGTATGCACTTGGGGCGTATTGGGCCCTGAGCGCGCTGCGAGTGAAGCCAACGAAGGTTAATGAAGGCGCTGCAGGACGGCTCCTTCATATCGGCGTTATGGCGCTGGCGTTTGTGCTACTGGCTTCGCACAGACTGGCCATAGGTTTCCTGGGGCGGCGTTTTGTTCCGGAAATCTTCTCGTTACGAGACTTCGGGATCTTCCTTACATTTGTTGGCGCTGGAATTGCGATTTGGGCGCGATATTGCTTGGGTCAGTATTGGAGTGCCCGCGTCACGCTTAAGGTAGACCATCGGCTCATCCGTTCCGGTCCTTATGCACAGATCCGGCACCCGCTCTACTCTGGGTTGCTGGTGGCGATGGCTGGCACGGCGTTGGTAGTGGGAGAATGGCGGGCGTTGATCGCCCTCTTGGTAACAATCTTGGAATTTTCGCGGAAGGCGACGAAAGAAGAAGCCTTGCTGAGCACCGAATTCAACGACGAATACCAGGAGTACCGGAAGCACGCGGGATTTCTGACACCCCGCTTTCGATAAGCACTGAACGGGCGAGACGCCCGTCCTCCATGATTCCCCGCAAATGAAAAACGGCAGGGCCGATCCCCTGCCGTCGATAGAAACCTGGGGTCCCTTATTTACCGCGGTTGACGGCTTTCTTCAGCTCGGCACCGGCGGAAAACTTTGCTACTTTGCGGGCCGCAATCTTGATGGTGGCGCCCGTCTGCGGGTTACGCCCATTGCGCGCCTTTCTCTGCGATACAGAGAAGGTGCCAAAACCAATCAAGGCAACCCGATCACCCTTCTTGAGCGCGGACGTAATGCTGTCCACGGTTGTGTCAATTGCGGTAGCCGCTTGAGCCTTACTGATGCCGCTACCAGATGCGATTCGGTCAATGAGATCGGCTTTATTCATCGTATCTCCTGGCGGGTTTCTTTGTCCTCACAGGGCACAAATTAGGGAGCACTCTCTGAGTGAGAAACCCGGCGGACCTTATTTAGCGCTCTCGCAACTGTGAATGTCAACTGTGAAAATCGGCTCTGGATGCCTTGTTTGAGTCATTAGTGCATGGCGCACCCCGCAAAGTTCAATCCGGCACAAAAGGAAAGCCACTCTGCTCGCTGGTTGGCGACGTGAAGAGTGGCTCTTTCGGTCCGAAATTGTAGTCAAGCCTAGTCCCCGGAAGGCACTAAGCTCTCTTCAGGGCCAGGTTCCACTTGCACTTGGATGATTCCCCCGACCGACGGACATTCACCGAGAATAGGCTGACAAGCCGCGTCAGGACCGCTCTTGGGGCGTACTTGAGGCTTCATTTCCGCAAATTGCTCAGCCTCGGTCGAGCCCGCCAGCGCCGTTACTGACGACGTCCCGCCCGCGATTACCTGCGTGACTGCGTCAAAGTAGCCGGTACCTACGAACCGCTGGTGCTTCACCGCTTCGTAGCCATGCTGGTATTCGCGACTGAATTCTTTTTCCTGCAGCCGTGAGTATGCGGTCATGCCGCTGAGTTTGTAGCCTCGCGCCAGTTCAAACATACTCAGGTTCAAGGCGTGGAAGCCGGCCAGCGTGATGAACTGGAATCTGTATCCCATGGCCGCCAACTCGGTCTGGAAGCGGGCGATGGTGGCGTCGTCCAGCTTCGCCTTCCAATTGAACGAGGGTGAGCAGTTGTACGCCAGCATCTTGCCTGGGAACTTGGCGTGAACCGCCTCAGCGAACTGGCGAGCTTCATCGAGATCGGGATGCGAAGTCTCGCACCAGATGAGCTCGACATACGGCGCATAGGCGATGGCACGTGCTATGGCGGATTCAATGCCGCCGCGAATGCCGAAGAATCCTTCTGGAGTTCGTTCTCCAGTGAGGAATTCCCGATCGCGCGGATCCACGTCACTGGTTAGCAAATGAGCGCTGTCAGCGTCGGTTCGCGCCATGATCAGTGTGGGCACGTCCATTACATCGGCCGCCAGACGCGCTGCCACCAGCTTTTGAATTGCCTCGACGGTCGGCACCAGGACCTTGCCACCCAAATGTCCGCATTTTTTGGCGGAAGAAAGTTGGTCCTCGAAGTGAACGCAGGCGGCGCCGGCTTCGATCATCGCCTTCATCAATTCAAAAGCGTTCAGGTTGCCGCCGAAACCCGCTTCGGCGTCGGCGATCAGTGGAGCGAACCAATGGATGCCATTCTTCCCTTCGGTATGATGAATCTGGTCAGCGCGCGTCAGGGCCTGATTAATGCGGCGGCAAAGATTGGGGACGCTGTCGGCCGGATAAAGGCTCTGGTCGGGATACATCTGCCCAGCATCATTGGCGTCGGCCGCAACCTGCCAGCCGCTAACATAGATTGCCTTCAGCCCGGCATTAACCTGCTGTATGGCTTGATTGCCAGTCATTGCGCCGAGCGCCGGGACATAAGATTCGCTTTGCAGGAGGTTCCAAAGCCGCTCCGCGCCTTGTCGGGCCAGGGTGTGCTCAATGTGGAGGGATCCCCGTAGCCGATCGACATCCTGCGCCGTATAGGGTCGGGTGATTCCAGCCCAGCGCGTGTTCGACTTCCAATCCTGCCCTGTTTTCGAGTTATTTCCGTTTCCATTTACTGCCATAATTTGTCATCCTTTGTACTGCCGCCTTCGTTTTCAGCCCGGCCCAATTCCGGCGGCACCATTCCAAACCGCCGCTTACTCTCTGGGGATTGTGGAGTACGGACTGAGGGCGGTCAAACGGAACCTTTCTATCGGGCTGATAAACGATTGTTATCAGCCAAAGGACCTGTGATAATAGGATGTTGTTAGATGCAGAAACTCGCCTGAGGGCCATCGTGGAAATTGACCAGGTTGAGACTTTTCTCGCGGTAGCGACTTTCGGCGGCTTCCATCGCGCGGCGGAAGCCCTCCGCATCAGCCAACCCGCTGTAAGCGCCCGCATCAAGGCCTTGGAAGATTCGCTTGCGGTAAAGCTTTTTTCCCGCTCCCGCGGAGGCTTGGTCGTTTCCGATGCCGGCCGCACCTTTCGTCCGCACGCAGAGCTGTTGTTGCGGACGGCAGCCATGGCCCGGCAAGCCGTGCATGACACGCAGCCTGCGAGCGGCACTCCGTTACAGATTGCCACTGCGCTCTCCATCTCGGTTTATTTTCTGCCCGACGTATTGAAGCGTTTTCAACGGGTTCATCCCAACGTCATCATCAGCATTCGCACCGGCCACTCGAAAGAAGTATTGGATATGGTCCTGGGCGAAGAAGCAGAAATTGGATTGGCTCGTTCGCTTCATCATCCCGAGGTCGAAACCATAAGCCTGCGGGATGATCCCCTGTTGCTGGTTTCGCATCCTAAGCGAGGTCCGAAACACCCGTCGCGTGCCCGCCTCGAGCAAATAGCCAGTTGGCCTCTGATCTTTTACGAACGAGGATCAAGCGACTGGACGCTAACCCAAAGCCTGTTTCGCACTTCTGGGCTAGTTCCAAATATAGCGCTGGAAGTTGACTCTATCGAGACCGCGAAGCGCATGGTGGAACGTGGACTAGGTCTTTCCTTCTTACCGCAGATGGCGGTTGGCAGTGAACTACGAACGCATAAGCTCACCACCGTGAAACTGCTCGACGCCGAACCGCTGCGTCGAAGCCTCGACGTAATTCATCCTCGCCATCGTCCACTGCGAGCAGAAGTCCGCGCGTTCCTGCAGATGGTTAGAGAAGCAGCGAATGAAAATTCCAGCGCGGGTAATGTCGCGAGACATAAACGCAAGCATGTAGAATAATCGTCGCCCCTGAACGAAGCGTACAATTTCGCTCAGTCTACCTTTTCCGCCCTCGTCCACAACCTGGACCACATCTCCACAGTATGTGCACAGCCCAACAGTTTTTTCCTGTTGTGCGAGGCCGGACCATCGGTCATTCTTCCATCCGCACCCCAACAAATCATGGCTTCGGTATCTGTGAGTTCTCGACGCAGTCAACTCTTGGAGTGGTTTCCCTTCTACGTACATCGCTTCATCGGTGACGTGCGATACAGGGCCATGAAGGACTATCAGCAAGCCTGGTATTTGAATCTGATTTTTGCGTCGTGGGTTTCGGAGCGACCTGGATATTTGCCAGACGACGGGCAGTTGTGGCGCCTCGCGAATGCGCGCACTCGGCAATTCTTCGAAAAAGAATGTGAGCCGGTGATGTGCATGTTCGAGCGCGAGGGTTCGACGACTGACGGTGGCGTTTGGATCTATAACCGCACGCTCCTTGAAATTTACGATGAACAAGTACTGAAATTCCACAAGAGAAGACGTAAATCCTCAAAATCCACAGATGACAACGCCACTTCTTATCTAGATTTTGAAGGTACACTTAAGAGAGAAAATGGAAGAGAAGAATGTACAGATCATCCGCAGTCTGGCCTCACGCAGTGGGGAACCTGCTGGGAGTGCTATGCACAAAAATGCAGCAGCCAAGCTATCTGACCAGCCCCAGAGTTGCCCGATCTGTGGGGGAAGCGGATGGAAAGATGTCGTGTCAGGAAGCGAAAGACGCGTGACGCGCTGCGACTGCTTCCTACAAACGCAAGCTAAACATTTTCTCTCGGCATCGGTAATTCCGGCGCGCTATGGCGGCTGTGATTTCTCAAATTACGAAACTGGCGGGAACGACGGTCTTATAGCGGCGAAGCTTACGATTGAAACTTGGGCTGCGCAGTATCCCTTGAATAGGTCTGGGCTTTTAATAATTGGCCCAAGCGGCGTGGGAAAGACTCATTTATCTGTCGCTGCACTTAAGCAACTTACACAAAAAGGTGTGCACTGCTTATTTTGTGACTATCGCGAGCTTCTGAAGAAAATTCAAAACTCCTACAACCCGTCGGTGCAAACAACAGAGTTGGATCTTTTGCGTCCAGTCTTCGAAACCGAAGTAGTGTTGCTCGATGATCTTGGCGCGGTGAAGCCGTCAGAGTGGGTTTGGGATACCGTCAGCTTAATATTAAATGCTCGCTACAACGATAAGCTCACGACTTTGATCACGAGCAATTTTCTGGATGGCGCCAGCGCGGCGGCGGAGAGAGTCGATGGGCCACGGCGAGCGGCACGCGAAGAAACACTGGGGGACCGCATTGGGGAGCGAATGCGTTCCCGGCTCTTCGAAATGTGCCGACTGGTGCTGGTAAACGGCAAAGATTATCGGCAGAAGTTTCGCAGCGCCACATCTCGCTAGCCTGGTAAGGACTGGCTTAGTTTAAGCTTAGTGAACATCTGTTATTCCGCAGCGCCCCCAAGGCGCAATCCACACTAGAATGGCCTTGTGCCTACTTGCGGTCTAGAGTTCATTCCGGTCCGCGATGCCGAGATATTTGCTTCTGTCCCGGCTGCGCCTGCTGTCTTTCTGCTGCGCGGGGACGATCCGCAATCTGAACCGTACGTAAGCAAGACTGCGAACCTGCGTCGGCGGTTGCAACGCTTGCTCGGTGCGCCGCGCGGAACATAGCAAAAAACTCAGCCTGCGGGATCGCGTCCGCTGGATCGAATACACGCCCACCGGCTCCGACTTTGAATCCGGCTTTTTGCTTTACCGGCTTCTGCGGACTACGTTCCCAAAGACCTACAGCAGTCGCCTGCGGTTACGCTTCGCTCCTTTGGTCAAGCTTCACCTGGATAACGAATTTCCCCGGGCTTCGGTCACTACGCGGCTTGGGCGTCTGGGCGGCGGGAACGTTTACTATGGGCCTTTCGCTTCGCGCAGCGTGGCCGAAAAGTTCGCCAGTGACTCGCTCGATTTCTTCAAGATGCGCCGCTGCGTCGACGATCTGCATCCCGATCCCCAATTCCCCGGTTGCATCTATTCGGAAATGAAAATGTGTCTCGCGCCTTGTTTCAAGGGTTGCAGCGACGAGGAATACCGCGCCGAAGTATCTCGCGTGCAGGGTTATCTCGATACTAAAGGGGAATCGCTGGTGCGGGAAATCTCGGCGCAGCGTGACGCCGCTTCGGCCGCTCTCGACTTCGAAAACGCCGCCGTCCTTCACGCGCGTCTGGAAAAGCTGAAGCCCGTGCTGAGCCAACGGCCAGAAATTGTCCACCGCATTGATCACCTTGCAGGCGTGATGGTGCAAAAGAGCGCCAGCGCGCGAGTCAGTCAACTTCTTCCGCATCGATGCTGGACACATTTCTGGTCCCCTGACTTTTCCAATCCAGTCGACGGAACATACCAAGTCGCAGTCGATGGAATCGCGGCTGCAAGAAACCTTGGACTCATTTCCACACGCGACTCCAACCACTGCCCTTGAGACCATGGAACATCTGGTCCTCCTGAAGCGCTGGTATTATCGCAGCCGCCGCACCGGCGAAATCTTTTTTGCAGATGACAAAGGCGCGCTTGCCCATGCGCCGCGTGGTGCGCGGAATTGCCAGAGTTTATCGCGGAGAAAAATCAGAACCCGACGCTCCGAATGTTATCGATGCTTCGCCGTGCCACAGTTGAATCAGCAACCATTGAAAGGAGCGACAAATTATGAAAGAAGATCGCAAGGACAAGGCACTGCGCCAGCATGTGCTTGAGCTGCTTCGCGGAGGCGGCGCGCACGCCAAGTTCGACGAAATCGTCGCTGGCATTCCGCCGGAAGTGCTCGGCCGAAAGCCCGCCGGGCTGCCCCATTCGCTCTGGATGCTACTGGAACACCTGCGCATAGCGCAATGGGACATTCTTGAGTTCAGCCGCAACCCGAAACACGTCTCTCCAAAGTGGCCCGAAGGATATTGGCCGGAGACGGAAGCTCCGCCCAGCGCATCCGCGTGGAACGCAAGCGTCAAGCAAGTCAAGCAAGACTTGAAGGCGATGGAGGAATTAGTGGAAGATCCCAAGACCGATCTGTTGGCCAAAATTCCCTGGGGTGACGGCCAGACCATTTTGCGCGAAGCCCTGCTGATAGCCGATCACAACGCGTATCATCTCGGTCAAATGTTAGACGCACGCCGTCTGTTGGGAGCGTGGCCGGAAAATGAACCTCACCCACGGATTGCGCATCACACCGATCTGAACAGACTATCGTGGATTAGCCTGCTTTGGTGAGCCGCGTATTTTGCGCGGGCCTCTTTCTAAACACGACCCGCACTCCGTCCCGCCATCTCTCATCAATACCCGCAACCACCCAATCGATTTCGGGCGAAACGTAATGCAGCAAGGTATCGGTTGACGGGTGCACATGCAATGCCGGAGCCACGAGGAACAGAAGCGGCTTGTCGGCGCGCAACTCTCGCCTCGGGAAATATCCAAAGCGCTGGAACTCGCCGCGAGCATGGTGCCACGCAACCCGCGCCCAATAATCCAGTCCTTGCAGAGGAAGATGGATGTCTTCGTCGGCCTTGAGTTCGACCACCGCGAGGCGGCCATCCCGCGTGAGCGTGAGTACGTCAATCATGGCGCGGTCAGCGGCGGAGAACGCCGGCACCTGCGAATACAAGCAACTCGTGTCCAAACGCTCGTCCACCGCAGCGACATCGCGAACGACCAGCGATTCCAGCCAGCGCTCCGGATGCAGCCGCCACAGCGGATGATCGCGCGGTCCATCGGCATGGCGCACTTCTCCAATGCTTCGCACCAAGCGAGCGAAGTCCGCCATATTACTTTCGGCCAGAATCTTTTCCTGTGCGCCTAATCCGAATACCACTTCCGGAATGCTGTTGAATGATCCGGGCTGATGGGCGAGGCGCGCTCGCGCAAATTCCAGGCCATGGCAACGGAAAGCAATTTCGCCTGGCGACAACGTTGCGACTTCGGCTTCTGAACATAAGCGCGCGGACCTGCGCCACTGGCAACGGCAAATCTTGCTTCTACTGCTAATTCGTCGGTCGAGTGAACCAGCCGCGTCGCCACGTTGCCGCAGTCAGATGTGTCCAGCTCTTTCAGGTTTTCGTCGCGCTCTTCGAGTTCGTAGAGCTGCCACTTGGCAGCGTCTTGATTCAAATGCGCGACTCGTTCCCGCGTCAGCGCGGAATCACCAGCAGGCAAGAATAATTTCAGGCCTTCAACCGCGAACTTTCCGGCTTTCGCAATCCGGCAGGCATCGAGCCACAAAATGCCGAACGTCAGAGCAGCATCGATGGAGCCCTGTGTCTCCTGCCCATTTACCCCGAGCACAGCAAATGCCGATCGCCCTCGGTGCAGCAATCCTCGCGAGTAAACTGGGCCCGAAAGACCGCTCCAGATCCATCGATGTGCTCAGCCGGTCGACCGTGAACCCGGCGAAACGCCTCTGCAGCACCCGATGCAGCACTCGCTGATACGCAACGCGCGCCGCCCGCTTGGCCGTCGGAGTCCGCCGGTCGCGTTCGCGGCAAATTTCGAGCTTCGTAGGTTTTGCCTGACCAATACGCTGAACCGTCAGCCGCAAGATTTCATTCTTAACCTCAGCTTCCAGCACTCGCCGCACGAAATTCCGTTCATCAGACCATAAATGCAGCAGGCATTTGTTGCGTTCTCCGGAGATGGAATATTTGGATTGCGCGAGGTCAAAAACTACAGCGCCATCTTCGATGATCACGGCATCTTGCGCGCAGGTAAGAAAGTCCTCCACCGCGCGTACCAGGGATTCCGGCGTCATTGGGGAATTGTTTCAGTGATCCATAATTACGTCTGTGACGAATGAACAGGGTCGATTGCACCAGCACCAGCCTGCGGCAGGCGATGGCATGTGGGATAATCAATACATCCCATCGATGCGTCTTTCACGGTCAAAGGACATCTAATTAACGTGGACAAAAATCGATTCTTCTTCCAGCATTACGGCCTCACGGAACACGATCTTGAGCACTATCTGGCTGCGGCTCTTTCCGCTGGCGGCGATTACGCCGACCTTTATTTTGAATATCTTTCCTCGACTTCGCTGATGGTTGACGAGTCCATGGTGAAGTCCGCTTCACAGGGAATTTCGGCGGGATGCGGAGTGCGTGTCATCGCCGGCGAGCGCACCGGGATACGCCTATACCGACGACCTTTCATCCGAACGCATTCTGCACGCTGCCCGTACCGCTGCTCTGATCGCCAGTGGGCCAGCGAAGACGCCAACGGTTGGCTTTCAGGAAAAGCCTGCTCGCAGTTTGTATCCCGTAACTCTGCCTTCGGTGGATGCCGAGATCAATGCCAAGGTCGAATTGGTTATGCGCGCCGACAAGGCGGCACGTGCGTACGATCCTCGGATTAAAGAAGTGCGTGCCAGCTATGCGGATGAGCTTCGCCATATTCTGGTCGTCGGCTCGGATGGAACCTTTGCCGAGGATTCGCAGCCACTGGCGCGGGTGAATGTCTCCTGCATCGCGAAGACCGATGGCAATTCCGCTCGTGGCAGTTCCGGCGGCGGCGGACGCGTTGCCCTGGACTTTTTCTTCGGAGAAAAAACTCCCGAGTATTTTGCCAAAGAAGCTTCGCGGCAGGCGATCTTGCAACTTGATGCTCGCGAGGCTCCGGCAGGCGAGATGGAAGTTGTGCTCGGTCCCGGCTGGCCTGGCGTGCTTCTGCATGAAGCCGTGGGTCATGGGCTGGAGGCTGACTTCAATCGCAAGCAGACTTCCGCATTCGCTGGACTGATCGGAAAGCGGGTGGCCAGCGAAAAGTGCACGGTCGTGGACAACGGCACCATGCCCTGGCGGCGCGGATCGCTCAACGTTGATGACGAAGGCGAACCCACGCAAAATACCGTGCTCATCGAAAAAGGAATCTTGAAGGGATATTTGAGCGATAAACTTTCCGCGCGTTTGATGGGAATGGCTGATACCGGCAACGGACGCCGCGAGAGCTATGAGCATATTCCCATGCCGCGCATGACCAATACTTATATGCTGGCGGGTGAAGATCAACCCGAAGACATTATTCGTTCCGTCCGGCGCGGTCTGTACGCGGTGAACTTCGGCGGCGGACAAGTGGACATCACGAATGGAAAGTTTGTTTTCTCCGCGTCGGAAGCATATTTGATCGAAGACGGACAAATCACCGCGCCGATCAAAGGTGCGACCTTGATCGGAAATGGTCCCGACGTGCTGACTCGAGTTTCCATGGTCGGCAATGACCTGAAACTCGACGAGGGCGTTGGCACCTGCGGCAAAGACGGACAGGCCGTTCCGGTTGGCGTCGGCATTCCGACAATCAAAATTGATCGCTTGACCGTCGGCGGAACCGCCAGAAAAGATCCCGGCGGCTTCATGCAGTAAATCGCTTTGTTTCCTTTTGTGTACCTTCGTGTCCTTTGTGGTTTATGCCTTTTAAAGTGCGTCAACCACAGAGGCCACGAAGGTACACAAAGGACCTGATTCATAAAATAATTCTATGTCACAAACCCAACTCGAAACTCGAAACCAGAAACTTGAAACTGATTTACGCGAGCTGGCGCAAGATATTGTCGCGCGCGCCATGTCTGGCGGAGCCAGCGCTGCTGAATGTGTCGATCCGCGAAGGCGATGAATTCTCTACGGTTGTCCGCTTAGGACAAGTAGAAACTCTGAAGGAATCCGGCTCGAAAGCAATCGGAATGCGTGTGTTCTACGGCAAACGCGCGGCCAGCACGTATTCCAGTGACTTCTCCCGTGCCGGCCTCGACCGCATGGTGAAGTCGGCGCTGGAGCTGGCCAGAATAACTTCCGAAGACCCATTCGGCGGAATACCCGAAGCTTCGCAGCTTGGCTCCGCTTACCGGCGACCTCGATCTGTACTCCGCCGACGTCTATTCGCTGCCGGGAGAAGATCGCATCAGCTACGCGCGTCCGCGCCGAGAAGGCTGCGCTCGACTACGATCCTCGCATCAAGAACTCGGAAGGCGGTTCGTTCGAAGCCGCAACCGGACACAAAATTCTGGCGAATTCGAACGGCTTCGTCGGCGAATACCAGCGTTCCTATTGTTCGCTCGCCGCAGTGCCCATCGCGCAGTCGGATGACGGCGGCAAGCAACGCGACTATTGGTTTTCGGTCGCCCGCAGCTTGAGCCGGCTTGAGTCTCCCGAGCATGTGGGAAAGACAGCCGCGCAGCGGACGTTGCGTCGCCTCGGCGCGCGGAAATCTAAGACCGCGAAGAGTTCCGGTGATTTTCGATCCCATGGTTTCGAGTTCGATCCTCGAACATATTTTCGAGGGCGTGAATGGAGACTCCGTTTATCGCGGCGCATCTTTCCTGGCGGGCAAGCTTGGACAAAAGATCGCGGGCGACTCGTCAACGTGATCGACGACGGCACCATCCGCGGCGGTTTTGGGACCAGTCCATTTGACGGTGAAGGCGTTCCCACAAGGCGCACCATCGTGATTGAGAATGGCGTGCTCAAGTCTTATCTGTTGAACACGTATACCGCGAAAAAGCTCGGCCTCCAGACTACTGCCAATGCTTCTCGCGGGTTGGCGGGTACGCCGGGAATTGGTCCGGGAAATTACTTCCTGCAGGCAGGCACGAAAACGCCGCAGCAAATTATTCGCGAGATTAAGGACGGACTTTACGTAACCGAATTTCTCGGCCACGGAGCGAACCTCGTGACTGGCGATTACTCGCGGGGTGCTTCGGGACTCTGGATTTCCGGCGGAGAGCTTGCCTACCCCGTCGAAGAAATTACTGTGGCTGGCAATTTGAAGGAGATGTTTTTCAATATCTCCGAAATCGGAAACGATCTGGAGTTCCGCGGCGCGGTAGCTTGTCCGACAATCAGGATCGAAGGCCTCACAGTCGGGGGAGAATAGATTCCCGCCCACCAGAAATCATCTACCACAGAGGCACAGATAGATTTTTAAATTTCTCTGGGGCTCTGTGGTAGATAGCAGTACGCTCCCGGGAAACTTTCCGATGGATCACGTACAGGAATTACTTCGTGCCGGCACGGGCGGCCGCCTCCCTTGCCAGTAGCGCCTTTGCCTGCAGGTCTCCAGAACGGGCTTCTTTGGCGGTCTGAGCCTGAGTCTCGGTCGCCTCCTGCACAATTTTGGCAGTGTTGCTGAGCTGAACCGTATCATTGACTGCGGCCTTCGGTGTCGCTGCAGGCGCTGGTTGACGCGTTTGTGACGGCTGGACTGCAGCTTGAGCTGGGACTTGCGTTGGTGCACTACTCACTGGGTTGACCATGTGAGAGAACCTCCTAGTGTCTCCTTCGGCATGGACGCTGATAACTTTAGGTCGTATCCAAAGCCGTCCGGCAAGATTTGGCTTCCGGAGCGATAGTACAATCGTCGCATGGGCGGCCTCATCGAGCCATCTCCGTTGACCGAAAGAGACCGGGATTCGAACTTGCGGCCGATCTTGTTGGGCGTGGCGCTAGTCGTAATCGTGGTCGGCGCCATTGCGCTGCTTACTCGCGGCAGTCCGAAGGGCGCGGCGACCCCACATCCTTACGCAGCTAACCTGAAACTTTCCGATCTGAAAATGAGCGCGGCAGAGAACTTTGTCGGCGCCAGCGTGACCTATATCGACGGCAACGTCACCAATAGCGGAGACAAAACGGTTACGCACGCGATCGTGCATGTGGCGTTTAAGAATTCCCTGGGAGAAGTCGCACAAGCCGAAGATGTTCCCCTGCACGTCCTCCAGACTAACGGGCCCTATCCCGATGCGGTCGATCTCAGCCTGTCACCGCTGGCCCCGGGCCAGAGCAAACCGTTCCGTCTTACCTTCGAACACATCAGCAGCGACTGGAACCAGGCCTATCCTGATTTGCAAGTGACCGACGTCTCGGTGAAATAGCAAATTCCGCCACGGATCTCCACGGATTTCGCGGATGAATCTCTTATCTTTTCTTGCGTTATGATCCGTGTAATCCGTGGCCGAATTCCAATTCCTTTAGAATGCCTTTATGGCCGATGCAAAGCCAATTCGTTTAACGGAGTCAGTTAAAGCTGCGGGTTGAGCTTCCAAGCTGAGTCCGGCGGCGCTGGACACGGTGCTTGGGAAATTAGCCCGGCAGCATGATCCGAATGTTCTGGTCGGCTTCGATCACGCCGACGACGCCGGAGTGTATCTAATCGGGCCGGGCACTGCGCTGGTACAAACCGTGGACTTCTTCACGCCCATGGTCGACGATCCCTTCACTTTCGGCCAGATCGCTGCCACGAACTCGCTTAGCGATGTTTACGCCATGGGCGGCCAGCCGCGCACTTCACTGGCGCTGGTATGTTTTCCCGAAAAAGCCGATTTGGCGATCCTGGAGCGCGTGCTCGCCGGCGGACTTTCCAAGATGATCGAAGCCGGATGCTCGGTGATTGGCGGACACAGCGTTCGAGATGAGGAGATGAAGTTTGGATACTCCGTCACCGGCTTGGTCGATCCCGCCAGAGTGCTGACTAATGGCGGCGCGAAACCGGGCGATCGTCTCGTTTTCACCAAAGCGCTGGGGACGGGCGTGATCTCCACCGCGATCAAGAAAAAAGCGGCGAAGCAATCGTGGATCGACGCCGCGATCGCCTCCATGACCACGCTCAACAAGAAAGCCGCTGAAGTTATATCCGGCCAAGTAGGACCGGGTCAGGCTGAGCGGGGCTCCGCAGCCAACGACCAACGACCAAGGACTAACGACCATTTCGCCGTCCACGCCATGACCGACGTCACCGGCTTCGGCATGATCGGGCACGCTCGCGAAATCGCGCTGGCTTCCAACGTCTCGCTGCGCTTGTATGCCAATCGTATTCCGCTGCTTGAGGGCGCGTTGGAGTGTGTTCTCGCCGGCCACATTCCCTGGCGGTCTGAAAGCTAACCGCGAATTCGCCGAGTGCGTGGTGGCGTACGAAGATGGAATCAGCGAGGAACTGAAGACGATTCTCTTCGATCCGCAAACCGCCGGCGGCTTACTGATCTCGGTCGCGCCGGAGGATGCAACCAAGCTTACGCAAGCTCTCATCGCGGCCGGAGTTCCAGCCGTTGAAATTGGCGAAGTGTTGCCGGCGGGCAAACCGCTGATCGCGGTCGAATCCTAATCAGTTGCACCACAGAGGCACAGAGAAAAAATAATATAGTAAGAAGGATTAAGTATGGTTGCACCGCCAGGAGGTATTAGTGAAAGGCCTCGCCTCTGGCCAGCATTGCCAGAATCGTTTCCATGCGGCGCTGCCTGGTTTCCGGCTTTTTCGCGGTTTGCAGCCGGTAGGCGATTGCGTAGCGATTTGCTTTGTTGAGCGAATCGAAGAACGCTTTGCGCCTTCTTATCTCGGCGCAACTTGGCTAGAAAATCTTCGGGAATAGTGGCTTTGCTTGGGGAATCGTAGGCAGCGGTCCAGCGGCCATCCTTCCTGGCGGCATCTATTGCCGACGTGACCGGCCTCTTGCATCCGCCCTGCCTTAATCAGCCTTTCCGCGTGTTGCGTGTTGATTTTCGACCAGCCACTTTTTGGCCGTCTTGGGGTGAACCTTTGCCGCCACGAAGCTTCGTCGTGACGCTGCTTTTGACCATCGATCCATCCGAAGCAGAGAGCCTCGTCCAGCGCTTCGGCGTAGGTGACGGTGGGTTCGCCTGAGTCCTTCTTGAAAATACGCAGCCAGATGCCGTCGGATTGGCGATGGTTTGCGGCCAGCCATTTACGAAACTCAGCGGCTGAGCGAAAGCTGAGAATGTCATTCATGCGAAGCGGAATTGATGACAACGTTCAGATTGTCAGATTTTACGCCGCGCTGTCATCCCGAGTGAAGCAAGGGATCTGGGTGTTCGTCTACGCGGCGATACCGACGCCGTAAGCCAGAACCCAGATCCCTCGCTTCGCTTCGGGATGACATTCATAAGGGGATTTCATTTCAGCAGCTCCCAAATTCGTGCCAGATGGTGATCGTCGTGTTCCGCAACGAAGTATAAGTGGTCGACGAGTCGAAGGGGAGTTTTAAGCCGCGGATGCGGGATGGTACGGGAAAATAACGCGGGTTCGAGTTGGCCTAATCGATCCACGAGCAGTGATCGTGCCTTACGGAATTCGGCAAGAATGTCTTCACTGCTACGAGCGTTGTGTCCGGCTTCGTGAGTTTTGCGATTGCTTAAGTCGGCGTGCGTGAGTTCAACGGCTGCGGTGTGTAGTCGTTGACTCGCGCCAGCCATAAAGGCTCGAGGTCGAGCAAATGCCCGGCATGCTCCTGAGCGGACCATTTTTGCTCCGGCTTTTGCACCAACCGCTCATAGGGATGAGCGTGAATAATCTCCTCTAGCCTTGCCGGGGTTCCTCGCAGGCGGACGCAGAGGTTGGGAAATAACTCTGTCGGGAACGAAAATTCGAACTTTCGTTCAAACCAGTTGGGGATTTGACTCATCGATGCACCGTGATACACAGATAAAACCCTTTTTCAAGAACGGACTTGCGGCGCGGCTGAAGCCGCGCCCGTTCAAAGCCCTGGAGCAGCACTTCTAGCGCCCGAGAAAACGTCAAATGCATGACGCCTGCCCACCGCTGCGCGCATCTATGCACTAGTGGATGAGATAAGGATTTTTCTCTTCGCGCTTCTAAATTTTCTGTCAGGAGGCATTTATGCAAACTCGCAAACTGGGTCGCAGCGGGCTCACGGTTTCCGCCATGGGCTTGGGCTGCATGGGCATGTCGGAATTCTACGGTGGCCGCGATGACAACGAATCCCTGGCCACGATTCACCGTGCTCTGGAACTCGGCATCAATTTCCTCGATACCGCCGACGTGTACGGGCCATTCACTAACGAAAAACTGGTCGGCAAAGCAATTCGTGGACGCCGCGGCGAGGTTGTGTTGGCAACCAAGTTCGGCATCGTTCGCGACCCAAGCAATCCTAACGTTCGCGGCGTCAATGGTAAGCCGGAATATGTTCGGCAGGCGTGCGAGGGCAGCTTGCGTCGACTAGGTGTGAACACGATTGATCTCTACTATCAGCACCGCGTGGATCCTAATACTCCAATTGAAGAGACCGTGGGCGCTATGGCGCAATTGGTCCAGGAAGGCAAAGTCCGGTATCTGGGGCTGTCGGAAGCGAGCGCTAAGACTTTGCGGCGTGCGGTGAAGGTGCATCCCATTGCCGCACTACAGACGGAATACTCGCTATGGACGCGAGACCCCGAAGATGAAATTCTGCCCACCTGCCGTGAACTGGGAATCGGCTTTGTCGCCTACAGCCCGCTGGGACGCGGCTTTCTGACGGGAAGATTCGCAAAGTTCGAGGATCTCCCAGCCGATGACTACCGACGCAATTCGCCCCGTTTTCAAGGGGAGAACTTTCAGAAGAATATTGATCTCGTGCATCGGGTTGAAGAGATCGCCAAAGAAAAAGGCTGCACGCCGGCGCAGTTGGCGTTGGCCTGGGTGCTGGCGCAAGGAAACGATATCGTGCCGATTCCTGGGACCAAGCGACGGAAGTATCTAGAAGAAAATGTTGGCGCACTGAATGTGCAGCTCAGCGCGGACGATTTGGCCCGCATCGACGAAGTGTTTCCGGTTGATGCGACCTCAGGCGCGCGGTATCCCGAGCATATGATGGACCTGGTGAACGGGTGAATATGGACCGAAATAAATCGGGCAGCCGTTAGGGCCGCCCGCACTATCTACTAAACATCAGGTCCTCCACGCCGCTTCTCATCCCCTTCGGGTATGAGAGGCTCCGGTCGGGATGACAATTTGTTCAGTTACGCTCTTGCAGGACTCTCTCCGCCCTTGGCAATCCCCGGACGTCCAGGTTCCGGCTTCAGCACCTGCTGCACGCCGTCATCGGATTTCGGCGGAGGCGTCATCTTGGGCAGTTCCTTGCCTTCGATGATCATCTTGATTTCGTTCGCATCGAGGACTTCGCGTTCCAGCAATGCCAGCGCGATTCTGACCAGTGCACCGTTATCCTGCGCCAGAATGCCCTTCGCAGTGTTGTAGCCCTGACCCACGATGCGGCGAACTTCGTCGTCGATCTTAACCGCCGTGGCTTCGCTGTAATCGCGATGCTGGTTGATCTCTCGACCTAAGAAGATCTGCTCTTCTTTCTTGCCGAAGGTGAGCGGGCCGAGATCGCTCATGCCGAACTCGCAGACCATCTTGCGTGCCAGTTCCGTAGCCCGCTCGATGTCGTTGCCTGCGCCGGTGCTCATCTGGCTGAGGAACATCTCTTCGGCGATGCGCCCGCCCATCATAATGGCGATTTCCGTCTCCAGATATTCCTTGGTGTAATTGTGCTTGTCGTCGATCGGCAGCTGCATGGTTACGCCCAGAGCCATGCCGCGCGGGATGATCGTGACTTTGTGCAGCGGATCAGAATTGGGCAGCTTGGATGCGACTAATGCGTGCCCAGCTTCGTGATACGCGGTCACTTTCTTCTCTTCTTCGGTGAGGATGAGCGACTTGCGTTCCACGCCCATCAGAACTTTATCTTTGGCCAATTCGAAGTCGTACATGAGCACGGCTTTGCGATTTTGCCGGGCCGCGCTCAATGCAGCTTCGTTCACCATGTTGGCCAGGTCAGCTCCGGAGAAGCCCGGTGTGCCTCGTGCCAGCACGGAAAGATCAACATCGTCGGCCAAAGGAATCTTGCGAGTGTGCACGCGGAGAATCTCTTCGCGTCCGCGTACATCCGGACGATGCACGACCACTCGACGGTCGAAACGGCCAGGCCGCAGCAACGCGGGATCAAGCACGTCGGGACGGTTGGTGGCGGCCATCAGAATGACGCCTTCGTTCGATTCGAAGCCGTCCATCTCGACCAGCAACTGATTCAGAGTCTGCTCGCGCTCGTCGTGTCCACCGCCGAGGCCAGCGCCGCGATGACGTCCAACCGCGTCGATTTCATCGATAAAGATGATGCAGGGAGCGTTCTTCTTGCCCTGCTCAAACAGGTCGCGTACCCGGCTCGCGCCTACGCCGACGAACATCTCGACGAAGTCGGAACCGGAAATCGAGAAGAACGGTACATTCGCTTCGCCCGCAACTGCTCTCGCCAGGAGAGTCTTGCCCGTTCCCGGAGGTCCGACCAGCAAAACGCCTTTGGGAATGCGTCCGCCCAGTTTCTGAAACTTCTGCGCCTCGCGGAGAAATTCAATAATCTCTCTGCAGCTCTTCTTTAGCCTCTTCCACGCCCGCCACGTCCTTGAACGTGACTTTCTTCTGCTGCATGGAGAGCAGCCGCGCCCGGCTCTTTCCGAAGGAAAGCGCCTTATTGCCGCCCGTCTGCATCTGCCGGATCATGAAGAACCACAGGGCAGCCAGTAAAATAAGCGGCGCCAGATTCAGCAGCCAGCTGGGCCAACTGCCGCTGCTGGCGTCACGGACGTTAATCATTCACGCCCTTGTCGCGCAACAACTTGATCATGTCGGGATAATTTGTGGGGACAGTAGTGTGGAAGGTCGATCCGTCGTTCTGAAACTTGCCATGGACTTCTTGCAGGTTGATGGTGACCTCTTTGACGTTCCCCTGATCCACATCGGTCATGAACTGCGAGAAGTTGACTTCCTTCTCTTTTTGCCCTGCGCCACCTGCTTTTACCACCTGCCAGAGCAAGAACGCCGAGAGAACGATCACCAGCCAGAACACCACGGTTTTAACTGTAGAATTCACCTAGAAACTCCTGAAAAAATTGCGCCTGTTTCCAAAGGACGCAACTGGACTAGCCACATATATTTAGATGCCAGCTGCGGGAATTGGATGAAGGAAATTGCCAACGTTCTCATTCTAACGCTTCTTGTGGAAAAAAGGACGGACTTCTCGCCGTAACTTAAGTCACAAGTTCAGCTTGCGGCTGCCAAATACGGTAGGTTGCGGTGTGTTTGCTCGGGCGATCCCAATCCATAGCCGACCAGGAACGCTTCGTCCACCAAAAAGCCAAAGTAATCCGGCTGTAATTGTACTCTTCGCGCCGATTGCCGGTCCAGCAAGGTAGCCAGCTTAACCGACGCCGCGCCGCGGGCTCGCAGGTCATTCATTAAGAACTCGCTGGTAAGGCCCGAGTGCACCAGGCCCTCGATCAACAATACGTGCTGCCCAGACCAAGCCAAGTTCGTGGCTGAAAAATATTTCCAGAAACCCGGCGGGGGTGTCCTGTTGTTCCCTGCGATATCGTCGGCTTGATGAACTGGCAAATGACTGGCACTTCGAGAACCCGCACCAGATCGGCCATGAAAATAAAGCTGTTCTCCAGCAGTCCAAGCGCATGAATAGTTTTGCCCTGATAGTCGTTCGAGATCTGCCGCGCCATTTCGCGCACGCGCTTCTGGATCTGCTCGGTGGGAATCACCATACGTAACTGCTCAGGTTTTGGGTTGGCATTCATGTTGTTCGTTGCCTATGTGTGTCCATGTGGCGACGGGCGCCTCGCCCGTCCGCTCTTAGCGAGCTCCTCGATTCCCAAAATCGACGCGGTCTCACAGCGCTGCCTCCCGTAGCAGAACTGCCGTGTCATCAACCCTGCCGGCCGAAACCGCGTCGGCACCGCAAAGCCTCGAACCCAAACCACATCTTGACCGCTCACGATCACAGGCCACAGCTTTCCGCTCCGGCCGGTTACGTGCCGCTCCTGCAGCAACTCCTTAATCTTCTTGGCGGCCTTAGTATGCGCCGGCCAGAATCGATCTCCAGGATGCCAGTTTCTGACCGTTAATTCTGCAGCCAGTAATGCTCGATCTAACAAATCCTCGGGATTATACCCTTTGGCGGCGTTCCCAGAAACCAATACTGCGTCGAAACGTGATGTTGTCTCCGGCACTTCGACTGAACCGGGTACGGAAAGTCGATATTCGTACTCCAATTTTTCAGGCTAGCCGCTGTGAGATGCGAATCGCAATGCGTCCTTTTCTAGCTGAACCATCCAGCCGCCTGGCAGCACGGTAGTGGCGATACGATTCGAGCTTTGTGCGATGATCTCCTCCACGTGCCGGAAATCCAGCCTCAATCCCAGGCATTCGGTTGCCGCGCGGACGACGCGTCGTTGCAGTGCCAGAGGTAGGGTTGTCAACGGCGAGATAGCTTAAGTACGCCTTCCGTGCCCTTGGATTGCCAAACCAGCGGAAGAATTCGGGCAACTTCTTTTTCCCAGTATTCCTCTTCGGCCCGCGCAATCTCGGCGGTTTCGGCTAAAGCTTCACGCACCGCCGGGATTGAAGTTTCGTTCGAGACGCGGCAAAATCCCGTGCCGCACTCGATTGCGCATGTGCCGCAAGTCGCGATTACTCTTGTCCTCGCACCAGCTCTGTCCGAGCGAACGCAGGTAAGCCTCAAGCTCGGCTCGCCTGGTTCCCAGTAGCGGGCGGATGATCGAGATTTGCTGAGAGCTGACAGCTGAAAGCTGACAGCTGCCTACCGACAACTTAGGATAGATTCCGGCCAACCCGCGTCCACCGGCCCCGCGAATGATTTTCAGCAGTACCGTTTCCGCCTGATCGTCCAGCGTGTGCCCGGTTGCGATGCGGTTTAACCGGCCTTCGCGCAACAGTTGGCGAAAGTACTGGTACCGCATTTCGCGTGCCGCGGTTTCCAGGCTTAAATGTTTTTCTGTAGCATAAGCGGATACTTCGCCGCTTCCGCAGTGGAGTTCGAGTTTGTGCTTCTGAGCTAAATCGGCGACGAATCTTTCGTCATCATCGGAATCGGTCCCACGCAATCGGTGATTGAAGTGAACCACCGAAAGTACGGCGCCAATGTCCTTGCGCAGCTCGAGAGCAGACGTAATAGACGCAACCGAATCCGCGCCGCCTGAGACCGCGATCCCCACGCGATCCCCAGCCTTCAGAAGTTCATGTTTGCGAATGTAGTCGAGGATGCTGTGGCGCAGACTTTGCACGGGAACATAGTACAACCAGCATGAGAATCGCGGCGGCCCGCTACCGAGGCGTCATTCTGAGCGAAGCGAAGAACCTAGTAAGTTACGTTGGCTGCTTCAACGCCGTGCAAGCTCGAAACATGACAGCGCCCCGAAATTATTTCCGCTGCTTCATTCTTTCCAGAAATTTCCCAACACTCACCACTGCGCGGCCCACTGTCCCTCGGCCAATCTCCTGAACATCGTCCCAGGCAGTTACGCGAACCACATAAAACTTGCCGTCGAACGATTCCAGCACCGCCTCCGCACGAATCTTCGCCCCGATTCCGCTCGCCGCGCGATGCTCCACGTGATTCGCCGTGCCTACGGTGATTTCGTCGCCCTCACAGTACGGCTGCAATGCGTGAAAAGCGGCGGTTTCCATTAAGCGGATCATGTCAGGAGTCGAATAAACCGGCGGCAACTCAGGATGATGCGCGCTCAACGTATGCTTGAATTCGACCGTCTCTTCCGCTGTTCCGCGCGCGCCGATGGGCATCGCTTTTGCCATAGAGCATCTCCGAAAAAAGAAAGAGCCAATGATTCTACCGAATCATTGGCCCGGCTGGATGGGCGAGACGCCCGTCCTCCATCGTTCATTTCGCGGTTTGAAAAATCGCTTTCCTACGCGGCCGCTTTCTCGTGTCCGCCGCATCTCGATTCCATCGAGCGCATGCCATAGCGCTTTGGCAGCGTTCTCTCCCGCAACCAGCGCTTTCTCGGCCGCCTGCGGATTTTCCGCTAAACGTTTCTCCAATTGTTGCCGCCATACCTGTGAATGGTAAACATCGGCGGTAGTGTGAAGAGTGAAGTAAGCGGTTACGCCTTCGTCCGCGCCATACATCTCGCGAAGTCCTCGCGCCTTCTCCCTTGCGACCCTCGGAACTTGCGATTCGTAGGCGTAAAAAGCGGCCAGAGCTTCTTCCGGCGTGCCCTCGCTTGCAACTCCGTGGAAGAATGAAATCAGCTGCGTGATTTCGGGGATCGGAGTGTGTCCCCGCATATCGCGGCTTCGCGCCCATGCCTTCGGCAAAGTCGAGCCAAAGCTCGGAGTGCGGCTTTAGCGTGCGGCCTGAAGCATCGGCCATGCCTTTTTCATCCGCCATGTTGGCCAGGATTGCCTGGCGAAGTTCGCTCTCGTCAAGGCGAATACCGAGCTCAGCCAAGTAGATTGGGAAAGCCTCCACGTGATGATAGTAATCGCGAGCGTATGCCTGTAAATCCTCGCGGGTAAGCTCGCCCGCACTCCATGCCTGATAAAAAGGATGGCAAAGCAGATCATACTTCGCGATCCGCGTATTCAATTGCTCGAAGAATTGCTCAGTATTCATGATTGCGCCTCCGGGCTTCTAGACCTCCAATAACGGCACATTTGAAATATACGAGTGCAGCTCAAAGCATGCAAACGACCCCAAACCGGGAATTGATGAGAAATGACAATGCAGTTTCGAGTAAGCCGCTAAGAGCGACCCCCATCCGGAGATAATGTAGGCGCGGGCGTCCTCGCCCGTGCTGGGCGCAGGTGCTGCACGAACATGGACAAACGACTTGCGATTGTGCTGATTGCGTGCGGAGCAGCGATCTACGCGCTGTGCGCAGTCGCAATCGCGCAAAGCAGGCGTCCCCAGATATTCCGGATCTCTCCCACCAGTGGGCCGGAAGGTTCCAGAGTTGTAATTACCGGCGAGAATTTACAGGAAGCGTCGGCTGTTTTCTTTGGCAGCAGCAGCTCAACTTTCAGCGTTGTTTCTTCCCGAAGAGATTGTGGCGCTCGTACCACATAAGAGCGTTACTTCGACTTTTAGCGTGGCCACGCCGCGAGGCAGCGCGTCGAGTCCATTTGCTTTCGTAGTTTCGAATGACCCGCGCGTTCCCGACGAAGTCAGCTATAAAGCTGGCTATGTGAACCCGGTTCCGCCGCCGCGCGAATTCAAATCCGCGTTGCTGTGGGGAATCGCTATCGCCGACACCCGCGTTCCAGGCCACGAAACGGCTACAGTGGAAATCGCCTCGACCCAACTCAGCTGCCGAGTGAATGGCGAAGATATCGTTCTGAACCAGGACAATGGCGAAGTTCGCGGCGGACTGTACCGCCGCGATCCGTGGTTTGGCACCGATCAGCACGAGCCGATGCCCGTGACTCACGACATTGCGAATCATGCGCGTCATACTCTCAGTCGGGCAGCGCTCCGATCGTGTTTGGCATTTCTGGAGCGCGTCGCCTCGCGCCGCTCTGCCCTCCGGCAACCTCGAAGGGTGCACCGTCAAAGCCCGCGTCAAGATCTCTCCTGGAGTCCTGCTGCAAATCGGGATGGACTACTGGCGTACTCCGACCATCGGTATGGCGCAGGTGGAAACAACCACGAAGCCGGAGCCAGCAACTGGTATTTTCCCTCCGAACAATGGCAGGAAGCCGTCTTCACTGATATCGGCGGCCCGCAATTCTAGCCAGAGCCACTTGAACATACGTAGGGGCGGACGCCCTCGTCCGCCCGGTCGAGCGAAGCTCGACTTGCTTAGGCGCGTTCATCTGCGGAGTTTTGCTGCGCTGGACAGCCGAGGGCAGCTGTCCCCACGTGGCATTGCACGGACAACACGGTTCGCCCTCTCATTGCTAGAATAGAGACCACAGATGCAATTCACGGAACAGTTCGACGTAGTCGTGGTCGGCGCTGGGCACGCCGGATGCGAAGCCGCGATGGCCGCGGCCCGCATGGGCCTGAAGACCGCACTGTTTACGCTGAACGTCGACTTGATTGCGCAGATGTCGTGCAATCCGGCCGTTGGTGGAATCGCCAAGGGACATCTGGTGCGCGAAGTCGACGCGCTCGGCGGCATCATGGGCGAAATTACTGATGCGGTCGGCATCCAGTTTCGCCTGCTGAATACTTCCCGCGGACCGGCCGTCTGGTCTCCGCGCGCCCAGTGCGACAAGCAAGCTTATCGCCTGAAGATGCGCGAGGTGCTCGAGTCCCAGCCGAATCTGAAGATCAAGCAGGCAGAAGTGGCAGATCTGATCGTGGAAGAGTCGTTGGTCGTCGGTCGTTCGGTCGTTCGCCAGAATCACGTAGGCGCATTCGGACTTGGCGAACGACCAACGACCGACGACCAACGACTCTTCCACCCGCATTTGCCGCGGAATCAGACTTCGCGACGGCCGCACCGTGGGCGCCAGTGCGATCATCATTACCACCGGCACTTTTCTTAACGGGCTCATTCACTGCGGAGAGCAACAATATCCTGCGGGACGCTCGGGAGAGCCGGCGGCTGTTTTGCTTGGCGAATCGCTAAAGCAACTTGGATTGCGTGGCTGCCGACTGAAAACCGGCACTCCGCCGCGCCTCGATGGCCGCACGATCGACTGGTCACGATTCGAGCTTCAGCCCGGCGATGTGGATCCGACTCCATTCAGCTTTCGCACCAGGCGGGTCGCGCACCACGATTCGCAAGTTCCGTGCTATATCGCCTGGACCACACCGGAAACGCAACGCATCATCCGCGAGAATGTTCATCGGTCGCCGATGTACAGCGGCCAGATTCAATCCATCGGCCCACGATATTGTCCGTCGATCGAAGACAAGATCGTGAAATTTCCGGACAAGACCACGCATCAACTTTTCCTCGAGCCCGAGGGGCTGAACACGCATGAGATTTATGTGAACGGCATGAGCACTTCGCTGCCGGTCGAGGTGCAGCTGGCGATACTCAAGTCGATCCCCGGTCTGGAGACGGCGGAGATGCTGCGCCCCGGCTACGCCATCGAGTACGATTCGATCGATCCCACCGAACTTGAGCGCACGCTTGAAACGAAGAAGATCGCCGGATTGTTTCTCGCCGGCCAAATCAATGGAACCAGCGGGTACGAAGAAGCCGCTTGTCAGGGCTTGATGGCGGGAATCAATGCTGCGCTCAAAGTAAAGAACGAACCCCCGCTGATCCTCGATCGCACCGAAGCGTACACGGCGATCCTCATCGACGACCTGATTTCAAAAGGTACCAACGAACCCTACCGGATGTTCACCTCGCGCGCCGAGTTCCGCCTGCATCTGCGGATCGACAACGCCGACCGCCGCCTGACCCCGCACGGACGCCGCATCGGATTAATCTCCGACGCAGCCTGGGCCGACTTCCAGGCCAAACAGAGTCGCCTGCAAGCAATGAAACAGCTGCTGGAGAAAACCAAACTAACAAGCACGATGCTGGACCACATCCATGCTCACGTGGGGACAGCCGCCCCCGGCTGTCCAGTCGAGCAAAGCTCGGCGAGCAGTTGATCTGACGAACTGCCGCCTCGGCCAGATGCTGCGCCCAACTGCTCAAACGCCCCGAAATCACAATCGAGAACATGGTTCCCGCTCTGCGAGAACTAGACCCAGGATTTTTTGCGAGAGAAGAAATCCGTGCTAATCCGCGCGGATCCGTGGCTGCTTTGCCTTCTGAAATACGCAACGAACTCAAGTCGATCGAAACCGAAATAAAATACGAAGGCTACCTGCTGCAGCAGCAACGCGCCATCGAGCGCCTGAAAAAGGCCGAGCAGCGAGCCATCCCCGACTGGTTCGATTATCATTCGGTAAGCGGCCTCTCTCGCGAAATGCAAGAGACGCTGCTAAAGATAAAGCCGCGCACTCTGGCCCATGCATCGCGGATTCCCGGCGTAACTCCCGCCGCAGTGTCGTTAGTCCACGTCTACATTGAAATTCAAGCCAAGCGCCGGCAACAAGCCGCGGTATTGTGACCGCTGGGCAGCGCGCGATGATGCAGTTTTACACGCAAATCGAAAGCCCGCTGGGTCCGTTGCTTTTGGCGGCGGATGATGCCGGACTGCGGCAATTCCTTTTTGTGAACGGGAGGCACGCGGCACAGCCGGAATTATCGTGGAAGAAAGATGAAGCTCGGTTCAGCGAAACTATCCGCCAACTGCATGCCTATTTCGCCGGAGAACTGGAAAACTTCGATCTGCAGCTTGCGCCTGAGGGCACTCCGTTCCAGTTGGAAGTTTGGCGAAGGCTTTGCGACATTCCTTATGGCGCAACTGTTTCCTACGGCGAGCTCGCTAACCGAATCGGAAATCCCAAAGCGTGCCGAGCCGTAGGGCTTGCCAATGGCTGCAACCCGATTCCCATTGTGATTCCGTGCCATCGCGTGATCGGCAGCAATGGCAAGCTCACCGGCTACGGAGGCGGCCTGCCCATCAAAGAAAAGCTGTTGGCCTTGGAACGACGCCAGTTGCGTCTGATCTAAAGTGGAGGACGGGCGTTTCGCCCGTCCTCCGGGCGAGGACGCCCGGCCTCAAGCTATACCAGACAATCACGCTTGGGTTACCATAGAACACAACTGTGGCGCCCAGCACATCTTATGAATAAAATACACGTCGCACTTGCGTTGGTAGTCCTTCTGCTCGCGGCTCATGTCCGCGCCCAGGACGAAGTCAACCCAGTCCTCAAGCCACCTAAAGGCGCGCAGGTTGCCATCGTGGTATTTGAGGATTTGGAATGTCCCGATTGCCGCCGGGCCGCGCCGCTGGTGGAAGAGGCCGGGAAGACTTACAAAATTCCCGTGGTTCGCCACGATTTTCCCCTGCCGTTTCACAAGTGGTCATTCGATGCGGCCGTAATCGCCCGTTATTTTGATACTCATTCGAAACCATTGGGCAATCAGTATCGCGATTACATCTTTGAGCATCAGCCCGAGATTACTCCGGAGAATCTCCGCTCCTATTCAGAAAGATTTGCCGCCGACCACAAAGTCGATCTACCGTTTGTGGTCGATCCGCAAGGCAAACTCGCAGCCGCGGTCGTCGCCGATCGTGACCTGGGAAAATCAATTCACCTTGAACATACTCCGACCATTTACGTGGTCAGCAACAAGACTCAAGGCAAGCCGTTCGTGGAAGTGGTAGACCGCACCCAGCTTTTTCAGTTGATCGACGCTATGAAAGCCGAGTGAGCGAGGATCCATGGCTCTTAGCTTTGCAAAAGATATTCGCCCGCTGTTCCGCGACACTCCGGATGTGGACACGATGAAGGATTTCGGTCTTGATCTTTCGTCGTACCCCAGCGTCAAAGCCCAGGCGGAAGAAATTTATGCGCGCGTTCTCGACGGCAGCATGCCTTGCGATGATCCCTGGCCCAAAGAACAGGTTGCCTTGTTCAAGCGGTGGATGGAAGAAGGAATGGCGCCTTAAAGGCGCTACGGAAAATTGCTGTTCCACACAAGGAACATAGAACGCCAGCGGCTTAAAACCGAACCTATTTTTACCGGCTTACGGAATGCCTGTGAAGGCACACCCTGATACGCATCGATCGTTCTTTAACTATCCTCGTTCAAACGCGTGCTTCTTTTCTAATTCTTCCAATGCCGTCCGCATGTCGGCTTCGAACTTATCTGCCTGCGCCATTAGCGAAGGATTCGCGACTGCCTTGTCTCCCTCCAGCTTGATCAAATCGTGCGCCGCCATTTTCTTCGCTATATCGAGAAGATGGGCCGAAGTCGTCTCCACGTACAGCGCTTCTGCGGGATCGCCGATCCAGGCGCTGCCGCCATCCAGCCGCGTCTGCCAATAAACTTTCCGCGCCAGCAATAACTCTACTTCTTGCTCGCTCGCCTTGCCGAACGTCCACTTATTGCGCTTGAAATCGTAATGGCGGCTGGAAAATTGGACTGGCACAAGCTTGCCGGATTTCACAAACTCCAATTGCCTTTTGTCCACCTCTTTGCGCAATGCATTGATGACTGGCGCTTGTATGTCTTTCGCCTCAAGCGATGGCACCACTTCGCGCACTGTCGCCGAAAGATTCACCGCTACCGGCGCATGCAGCCCGGTTGAATTTTCCAGCCGGATGTCGCCATGCAGAAAGTAAAAATCCGCGCCGGAAGTGGATTTGCGAAAAGGCCATTCCAGATGAAATGAAAGCGGCAGCCCGGTCAGAGTCGTGTAGATTTTCTTTTGTCCGCTGCCGTCACTGGCATTAGTGCTCATGGCTTTTCGTCCTCAATTTAAGTTTCGTCGACAATTTTACGCGATCACCGCCAAAGAAGGGCTGCCAAGGGCGCGAACGTTACCACCGCATCCCACTTATTACTTTCTTGAGTCTTGTTCAGAGGGGTTCGGGCGATAAAGAAAAAGGCGGCCGCGAGAGGCCGCCGCAAGGGGGAAATAATTTGAACGCCGACGAGTTATTTGCCGGCCGCTGCGCCTTTGGCCAATCCGTGGGGAGCGATCTCGCCACTCGTCATCATGGCAGCGATTTTTGCCACGACGTCGGCAATGCTCCTCCCGGTATCGAGGTTCGCGTCCACTGCGGGATGCCGTTCGCCATCGGTATGCATGACCAGGACGCGGGTGGCGGCCTGCGTCTTCTTAATCACATAAGGCAAATGATGGCGGTCGTTTCTGGTCAAGGTAGGGCCAAGAATTACCAGGTCAAATCCGCCATGATTCACAGCCTCGACGATAGCCTTGCGGCCTACCGCCATTTCCACTTGATGGCCTGCTTTTTGAACCGACGCGGCTTGCGAGACTAGCACATCCGAGTCTCCCTCGCCGTAGAGAATCTTGAGCTGAAATGACGATTTCTGACTGTTTGCCATGAGGTGATTAGAGCCAGCCTTTCTTCTTTCTGGCTTCACGTTAGCAATGGCTGCGAGATTAGAGAACGTCACCGAAGACCACGTCCGAATAGGACATGTCACTATTCGGCGGCAACCGCCTCGTGGTATGAGAAATACTGCGTCAGTGCAACTTCGGTCAGGAAATAATCTTCAGGCGTCGATTCCACCTGCAATCGGGGCCTCAGCGACGTACAATGAGGCGGGCATGGCTGCCTGAACGTTGAAAGTCTAGTCCGCGGAGGACTACTTCATGCGTGTGCTAGCAGTCTTTATAATCCTGATGTCCCAGTCGTTTTTGTGCACAAGCGCGTTCGCCGAGCAAGCGGACGCAGCCGACCAGACCGCAACCATCACCTGTGATTTCACCGACGGCAACGAAATCACCGTTCAATACAACAACGCAGCCATGAGTGAGAAAGACCAGCCCCGCACTGGCAGAGTCTGGCTGCCCGGCGGCTCTCCTATGACGCTGTTCACCCAGGTCCCGCTGGTTCTGAATCACGTCGAACTGCCGGTGGGCGCCTATAGCATGTACGTGATTCCGAACAAAAAAGATTGGACTCTGATAGTAAGCAAGAATGTGACCAATCCAAAAAACTACGACGAGAAACAAGACCTGGTACGCGCTCCCATGGAAATGGGCGGCGTAAACTCGCCTCCGAAGCGGCTGCAGGCCTCGTTTGCTCACACTGCTCCCAAACAGTGCAGTATCCGGCTTTATTACGAGACCAATGGAGCGTTCGTCGACTTCAACGAGAAGTAGGTTATTAATTTGAGGAAGGCTTTCGCTTCGATCTGATCCATGTATTTTTGCTTTTCTACCACCGATCTCCGACTTTTTCTTTTCTGCCTGTTTTTCGCGAGTTCGCTTTTCGGACAGAATCCCAATGTCCAGAACTCAAACACTACGGTAAATCTTCGCGGCATCAGCGTTGTGGATGAACAAATTGCTTGGGCGAGCGGCACCCACGGGACCTATCTCCGTACCACCGATGGCGGGAATTCGTGGCGAGCCGCTCAGCTCCCGGGTGCGGAATCGCTTGACTTCCGTGATGTCGAAGCCTTCAGCGCCAATGTCGCCTACCTGCTGAGCGCCGGTCCGGGCGAGCAGTCGCGCATCTACAAGACCGTTGACGTGGGCAAGAACTGGACTCTGCAATTTACCAACAAAAATCCAAAAGGCTTTTTCGACTGCATGGTTTTCTGGAATCGCGATCACGGCATCGCAGTCGGTGACCCAGTACCTGATAACTCGGGCAAGCTAAGATTCGAATTGATCGCAACCGAAGATGGCGGCGAAAACTGGAAAGCGATTCCATCCGGCACACTTCCGCCAGCCATAGAAGGCGAAGGCGCATTTGCGGCCAGCGGAACCTGCATCGCAGTGCATGGCAATTCCAACGTCTGGTTCGCCACCGGAGGAAAAGTCGCGCGCGTTTTCCATTCGACCGACGCCGGCAAAAGCTGGACAGTCGCTGACACGCCAATCGTTCACGGACCGGATTCCGCTGGGATTTTTTCCATCGCCTTCCGCGACGCCATCCATGGTGTGATCGCCGGAGGCGACTACAAACATCCCGAGCAGGACGGCCCTAACATCGCTTTCACAGACGATGGCGGTGCGACTTGGAAACTTTCCCCTATCTCGCCGCAAGCCTACTTTTCAGCTATTGCTTTTGCGCCGCTTGCTGGAGGCAAGGCGGTACTGGTTGTGGGATCGGCTCGTGCCGCTTACGCGGATGACATTGCGAAAACATCATGGCAAAAAACCTGGAATTTGAATCTCAATGCGCTGAGTGTAAGCTCGACCGGTAACGCGATCGCTGTGGGACCCAAGGGCCTGATCGTCAGCCTTCCGGGTAAGTAAAACGAAGGCCGACTGCATACGCGAACCTGTGTAAGCCCTGTTAAATTGCTCCTAATGAAATCAAATTTGTTAGTGAACCGATGAGTTGTAGAATCACCCTATGGCGTCTACGCCACTAAACGCCTTCATCGTTGCCCTGCCGAAAGCCGAGCTACATCTTCATCTCGAAGGTTCGATCGATCCTCCTACTGTGCTTGAGTTGAAAAGGCGTCATGGGAAAACAGAGACGCTCGCGGAAGTGGAACAACTTTACCGGTATAAGGATTTCACCGGCTTTCTCATGGCCTTCAAGACCGTGACCGAAGAACTACAGACACCTGAAGATTACGAGCTCATCACTTATCGATTGATGGAAAAGCTTAAAGCGGACAACGTACTGCATGCCGAAGTGTATGTCTCGGTTGGCGTCTGCCTGTGGCGCAAACAGGATTTCGATTCGATCTTCAAAGGAATGGAACGTGGCCGCGAGCGCGGTGAACGTGACTTCGGCATCTCGCTGCTTTGGATCTTCGATGCGGTGCGCCAATTCGGCGCGGACAAGGCCCAGCAGGTGGCTGAGCTGGCAGCGCGCTATAAAGATGCAAGCGTGGTCGGTTTCGGCATCGGCGGAGATGAGCGCCAAGCCGCGCCCGAATTGTTTCGCGACGTATTCTCATATGCCGCGAAGAACGGTCTTCGGCTCACGGCGCACGCCGGAGAGACTGCCGGTCCCGGGTCGATATGGGGCGCACTTAATCTTCCCGCCGAACGAATCGGTCACGGGTTCACCGCCTCTCAAGATTCTGAACTCGTGGAAGCGCTGTCCAAGCGACAGATTCCCGTGGAGATTTGTATTACCAGTAACCTGCGCACCGGAATTTGTCCAACCATAGCCGAGCACCCGGTGCGCAATTATTTTGATCAGGGCGTGATGGTTACGCTCAATACGGATGATCCGGCAATGTTTGCGACCTCTCTGAGCCGGGAATATCAGACGGCGCAGGATGCCTTCGGCTTTACCGATGAGCACCTGCGCGAGTTGGCCCGGAATTCGTTTGAAGCTTCATTCTTACCTGCGGAAAAGAAGTTGGGATTTCTGAACTTGTTCGATGCCGCTGCGGCCAGGTCCTAAGCGGGACGCTGCTGCTCGGAATCAAAATGACCCTAACTGCCTCGGATATCGGGTCTGTTGCGATGTCATTGTCTCGCTGGGAAACCGCCGAATATGTCTCTGCTGGATTTGTCACGCTAGGCTGCATCGGTGAATACGTAGCCGATTTTACCAATTGGTTTACCGACGGAGTAAAGGAGCGAAAGGATAATCTTGCAAAACGTTCTACGCTATTACTGATAGCCGCTCTGGCTTTAGAGCTTATATGCCTAGTTAAAACAAACGCATTATACGGAACGCTGATAGGCTCGTTGAAAACCAAGGCCGAAGAAGCACAAAGTAAAGCGGGCGAGGCCGCAGATAAGTCTGGAACTGCACTATTTCAAGCCAAAGATGCGTTGGCCAAAGCTGGACAGGCCGAACAGTCTCTAGGAAAAGCAGAGGCCGAAGCTAATAAGGCACAAACGGCGTCATCCAATGCCCTAACTCTTGCGATGGATGCAAGGCGGGAAGCAGATTCCTTCGAAAAAGATATTGCGTCGGCAAAGAAGCAAGTTGACGGCCTTTCTAAAGAGATACTCATTGCCAAGAGCGATCTTGTGGCGCTCCAATCTCTCGTATCTGCCCGACACATAATCGCAGACAAGTTTAAGCCTCTAATCGAGGACTTGAAACCATTTAAAGGGAAATCGGTCGTTATTATGTCGTGGGCGGGAGACGAAGAAGGAAGGGTGTTCTGTAAGTCCATATCCTCGGCGCTACAATCCGCCGAAATAGACACAAACGCGGGCTGTGGAGCAATGGGCGGTTCTGGAGGGCCAGCTGGGGTTTTTATCACTAGCTCAGAGTTCTCTACTTCAGAACTGCTAGCCAAGGCTCTAAGGGATGCTACAGGTGCAGGGTTCATCGCCGTACCGAATGATCCGAACAACACAAGCGACAAAATTAGGATCATTGTCGGCCCCAAGAATCCATTCTGGATAGGGAAATAGCGCGAAACGGCACCAGTACCCAGAATCCACAGCTTTTAGCATCCCAGCCCCCTTTGCCCAGTACAATATTTCCATGACTGACGACCTGCTCCGCTACCGCGCCGAGTTTCCCATTCTCGAGCGCACCACCTACCTGATCAGCAATTCTCTTGGCGCTATGCCGCGCGGAGTCTATGACGCCATGCGGGGCTATGCCGAAACCTGGGCGACTCGAGGCGTCCGCGCCTGGGAAGAACGATGGTGGATGCTGGCCGCCGAAGTTGGCGACGAGATTGGCGCGCTGATGAATGCGCCTAAAGGATCGGTGTCGACGCATCAGAATGTCACTACGTGCCAGGCCGTGGTCGCCTCGTGTTTCGATTTCTCCGGCAAGCGCAACAAAGTGGTTTATACCGACTTGAATTTTCCCTCGGTGATGTATTTCTGGGAGGCTCAACGGCCTCTTGGCGCTCGCGTTCACATGGTCAAGACCGACGACGGAATCACCGTTCCCACCGAGCGTCTGCTGGATGCCATCGACGAACAGACTTTGCTGGTTCCGGTTTCGCACGTAATTTTCCGCAGCGCGTATATCAACGATGCCAAGGCAATCATTGAAAAAGCCCACAAAGTCGGCGCTTATGTGGTGCTCGATACATTTCAGTCGCTCGGCACTGTGCCGGTTGACGTGCAAGCCCTCGACACCGACTTTGCCTGCGGAGGAGTTTTGAAATGGCTTTGCGGCGGTCCTGGCGTCGGTTATTTATACGTGCGGCCAGATCTCGGCAAAAAGCTGGAGCCAAGATTTACCGGCTGGTTCGCGCATCAGAACTCGATGGCTTTTGAAACCGGACCGATCCGCTACACCGATCCGCCATTCCGCTTTATGAACGGCACCTCGCACGTTCCGTCGCTCGAAGCCGCCCGCCCGGGATTGAAGATCATTGCCGAGGTAGGCGTTCAGCGAATCCGCGAAAAATCAAAACGCCAAACCGCGCGCCTGATTGAATTGGTCGACAAACAAGGCTGGCGAGTGAACTCGCCTCGCGATCCTGAACAGACGCGGCGGAACCGTATCCATCGATATGCCCGATTCGCAGGAAGTCTGCCGCGAATTGCTGAAGCGGGAAATCATGGTGGACTGGCGCCCGAAAGCCGGAGTCCGCATGTCCCCGCATTTCTACAACAGCGACCAGGAACTGGAAACCGCCATTACCGCGGTAGAAGAGATCCTGAAAGAACGCGCAGTCGCCACGCGCTAGGCTCTAGCTTGTGTAGGGACGGGCGCCTCGCCCGTCCAGGCGGAGCAAAGCTCCGCAAGCATTAGGTGGGGAAGCCGGAAGAAAACCCGCCGGTTCAGGCGCTGACGTCGAGAATGGAGTTTTTAGTAAACGGAGAAGCCAGCCTGCCGGGGCACCAACCTTCACACCATGGTAACCGCACAAGGAAAGCTAACTCAATTAGAATTAGCCGGTGATCGACGATGTTCGCATTGGAATTCTGGGCGACCTCGAGCCTGGATCGCGCGGCTACAAGGCAATCAATGAGGCCTTAGGCCACGCCGCCACTAAACTGCAAATCAAGCTCGATTCATCCTGGATTCCCACCCCATCGCTTCTCGCATCAGACGCCAAGAAGTTGCTGGAAAGTTTTGATGGACTGTGGGCCGCGCCCGGCAGCCCGTACAAGAGCTTCGATGGCATGTTAAATGGCATCGAATTCGCCCGCCGCAACGATTGGCCCTTTCTCGGCACCTGCGGCGGCTTTCAGTATGCGCTTATCGAATGCGCCCGGAATGTGCTGGGCATCAAAGATGCGGACACAGCGGAAAACAACTCCGATTCCAAGAACGTCATCATTTATCCCGTGGCGTGCGCGGTCCCAAACCGCAAGAAAGATGCGCCCAAACTTTCCGGCCTGATTCCCGAAATTCGCTTGCGCCCAGGCTCCTATCTGCAATCTTTCTATACGCAGGACAGCGCGACCGAAGAATTCTTCTGCAACTTCGAGGTCAATCCAGAATACGAATGGGCTGCCATGGAGGCCGGATTCCCTGTCGTTGCCCGTGGCGCCCAGGGTGAAATTCGCGCTATCGAATCACCCACGCACCGCTTCTACATTGCTACGCTATTTCAGCCTCAGCATTCCTCCAAGCCCGGAAAGCCGCATCCGCTGGTTCTCGCGTTCGTGCAAGCTGCCGCCGACTGGGGAAGAAAAAAATTGGACGATAGCGTTCTGGAGTAAGCAATGCTGTGATGGCGATGTTGGATGCAGCAACGGTTCAGCGATTGAGGAGAAACTGTCGGCGGTGGAGTCTTAAAGCGGCGCGGCTTCCCAGCCGTGCCCCTTCAAGAAAGCCTTGTCATCCTGAGCGCAGCGAAGGATCTATGTATTCCTCCGTGCCGAGAAAAGGATAGATCCTTCGCTACGCTCAGGATGACATGGGCGCACGAAATTCACTGTTCATATACAAACTCGTGGGGACAGCCGCCCGCGGCTGTCCAGTCGAGCGAAACCCGACGCGAAACACGATTCATCATCGCACGCTCCACAGCAAATTCGGTTGCAAATAAACCGCCGCTACAAATTTGTTTACGGCCGATGATCCTTTTTCCCCCGGCTTCGCGCTCTATAAAGTAAGAGATATTGGCGCTGTTCGCTGCCTATTCGCTTGCAGATGCTTTCGATCCATGACTTCTGAAACGAAATGGCGTCCGCGACACTATGCACACGAAAGCCCATGAATGCAGAGGTCTGGGCGAAGAACAGTTTTCCGGAAAGACGTGCTCTCGGGGGAGAGGGTCATTTTTCCGGAATGCGATACGGCCCTAGGCGCACCCTGGGGCCGTCATTCGATTTCAAGCGGCCAGGGATTCTATGGAGGCCCCGGATGGGGAGACTACGAAGGTACAGCGCCCGATGACACCATCGCCGCCTGTCCGCTCTTGTGGATCGCCGGCCAATACTCAGAGGCGACCGGAAGTTGGGGCACGGCAATCGGTGGCGTCGCTTTCTGCAACCCATTCGTCCAGTAAGCTACGTTGCTGGACTTACCCGGCCCCAGGTTTTCCTGGGGCCGTTTTTTCGTTAATTGAAATTGTTACTGCTCCAGATCCAGATCCTCCTCAGGAAGCACCGGATCCACCGTAGAACTGCTCGCACCGGTTCCATTGAAACCGAGAATCGTAGTCGATCCAAAGATCGTATATTTGACTTTGCAGCCCGGGCCGTTCGCCGTCGTGGCCGATTTCAGTGTTTGCGGAGACGGCTTGAATACTCCGGGATGCTTCAGTACCGCCGTGGTCCAACTGCCCGCCTGCAAATAGGTCGTGTCCGTAACTATCAAACCGTCCTTACCCGAGGCGATGAGAGTCAGAATGTCCGCCGTACTCGTCAGATTGATAATCATCTTGGACGGCGACTTGGTCGTGAACTTGTTGCTCCCCGCCGTAACCTTGATGGCGCCCGGAGGAAGCGTATAGGTGGCAGAAGTAGCCGTGTGTTTCGTGGGCGACAGCGACTCACTCGCCATCACCGTGACCGTCCCTTTCTTCCCGTCCAAGCCCAGAGGATCGGTTCCCGACAGGACGGGACCGAGCGTGCCCTTGATCGTGATAGTGAGCGTGTGCGTCGCCGGATTGGCCGTGGCAATATCAACTGATTGTGCCCAGATGGCGCTGCCAGTCACAACCATCGCGACCAGAACCAGAGCAGATGTGCGGAGTATTTTGGACAGCATGGGAAATTCTCCTTTTTTCTTGGGAAGCCCTGTCAGGGGCCGTCTTCAAGCCTAGGAACGCTAACACGGCGCATGCAGCAGACTCAACCGGAAAAATTTTGGCGCGAATCTTATTGAAGCCCTTACGGAGTGTGCGTGAGAACTAGATTTTCTAAGACACGGTGGAACAAAACTGTGAGTTTGTAGCCGCGAAGCAGCGACAGAATGCAGCCCACGGCGTAACAGCTTGCGGGAAATCGCCGAAGCGAAGGTTCTTCCGCAAGCTGGTAAGCCGTGGGGAAAAGTGGGAAGCCGACGAGTCCCAGCGGGGGAAAGATTAGTTCTCACGCCCTTACGGCGAAAGGCCTCCTCTTACGCCCAGTGGACAAGCCTCATCCCCGCCCATACACTTTCTAAGATCCCACTATGCGACTGGTCACCTTCGAAGACGCAGCCAAGCGTTCCCGCATCGGCGCCGTGACCGACGACGGCCAAATCGTCGATTTGAATTCCGCCTGCGCGCTCTACCTCGCCGAAGTAGAAAATGAAAGCGCCTTCTATCGACTCGCCGACGCCCTGGTCCCGCCCAACATGCTCGCGCTATTCGAAGGCGGAGACACCAGTCTCGAAGCCGCGCACAAAGCCTTTGATCACGCCTTGCAGAACCCAGGCGCCACCGGCCCACGGGTGGAAACCATCTTCTGCGCCGCTTCCGAAATCAAACTGAAGGCTCCGATCATTCCTCGCAAGTTCTTTCATACCGCCGGCAACTTTCGCGAGCACCATGAAGAGGCAACCAAAGCGGGATTCTCACATCCAGTAATGCCATGGATCGTTTTCTTCCAGAACGTCGACGCCATAATCGGTCACAACGAGCCTGTAATCTATCCCGAGCATCTGACGCATGAACTCGACTACGAACTGGAGCTCGCCGTTGTCCTGAAAAAAGGCGGCAAGCATTTTTCTACCAAAGAAGCCGCCCATCGCATCGGAGGCTATGTCATCTTTAATGACATCACGGCCCGCGACATTCAGCGCCAGGAGATGAAGTCCGGCGTGTTCAGCTTCTGCAAAGGAATCGATACTTTCTGCCCGCTCGGACCCTGGATCGTTACCGCCGACGAAATTCCCGACCCGCACAACCTCGCCATGGAGCTGCGCGTGAACGGCGAATCCAGACAGCGTTCGCATACCAGCAAAATGTCAGTCAAAATTCCCGAAATTCTCGCCCACTATTCGCCCATGGGATACAGCCCCGGTGACGTAGTCTCGACAGGCACAGTCTCAGGAGTAGCCGCATTCAGCGGAGACCCAAAAGCCTGGTATCTAAAACCCGGAGACGTAATGGAATGCGAAATAGAAAAAATAGGCGTCCTGCGAAACCCTGTAATTTCCTGGGAAGAAGCCTACGGCCAAAAACCCCAGCAACGAACACGTAGGAGTAGCGAAGTGGAGGATTGAGAATTGTGTAATTGAGCAATTCAACAGCGTCGAATCGAGTCGCTCTTTCAATTACTAAATTCCCCGATTTCTCAAATTACTAATGTTGTTCTCTGTGTCTCTGTGGTAAGCGAAGTAAAAATGACAACAAATCCAAAAATCTGGGTCAGCCAACTAAACACCCGCCCCGAAATCCGCTCTGCCTTTCCTCAAACCAAAATCCATTTCTACGACACCACTCTGCGCGACGGCGAACAAACCGTCGGCGTAGTCCTATCGCCGCAGCAAAAACTCGAAATCGCCCGCCAACTCGACGACCTGGGCGTAACCCGCATCGAAGCCGGATTCCCCCGCGTCTCTCCCGAAGACGCCGAAGCCATTCAACTCATGCAAAAGGCTGGCCTGAAAGCCGAGCTATGGGGCTTTTCCCGCGCCATCAAGGCTGACGTAGAAGAGTTAGTGCGCCTGGGCCTGCGCGCCTCCGTAATCGAAGCCCCCACCAGCGACATCAAGCTGAAAGCCTATGGCCTTACCCGCGAAGACGTGCTGCGACGTGTAACCGAGGCGATGTCTTTCGCCAAACAAAACGGAATCACTGTAGCGTTTCTTCGCCGTCGACGGCACCCGCACCGATCTCGAATTTCTCAAGAAAATTAATCTCGCCGCACTGGAAGCCGGCGCCGCCGAAATCGTAGTCGTAGACACCATCGGAGCCTGCGGCCCCGAAGCCGTCGAATTTCTGGTTCGCGAAGTATGCAGTTGGGTAGGTCCCAGTGTCCCAGTCCATTTCCACGGACACAACGATTTCGGCATGGCCACCGCTTGCGCCATCGCCGCAGATTCGCGGCGGGGCCACCTGGATTCAGGGAACTATCAACGGCATGGGCGAGCGCGCCGGCAACGCCGACATTTGTGAGATCGCCCTTGCCCTGCGCTGTCTCTATGACGTGCCTGTTGCTTTGGATCTGAGCAAAGCCCGCGCAATTTCACAGGCAGTATCCAGGTTCTCGGGCTACTCGCTCGACGCGTGGAAACCGCTGGTCGGGAAAAATCTTTTTACCCGCGAGAGTGGCGCTGTCGCCGCCCAATTTCATCTCCCCGAAGCCATCGAACCTTATTCTGCTGACTTGGTAAATGCGGACCGCAATATCGTCTTAGGGAAAAAGAGCGGCTTGGACAGTATTGATCTGAAGTGCAAAGAGCTCGGCTTGGCGATAAAGCCCGAACAGCGCGCGCCCATACTCGCCGAGGTAAAAAAATGTTCCATAGCCAAGCGCGCCCTGCTGACCGATGAAGAATTCCGCTCAATCGTAAAGTCATTCTTGCAAACCATATAGGTAAACCGTCATTCCGAAGCCCCCTTTCTAAATATCTGTCATCCCGACCGCAGCATTGCGATTGGCCTCATCAATCGCAATGCGGAGTGGAGGGACCTGCTTTTTTGAAACCCAGCGGGGCGAGAGGCTGCCCCGAGCAAAGTCGAGGGGAATCTTGCGCGGACAATTTCAAACTACCCATCACTCTAAACTTTTGTCCTACCAACTTGCCGCAGCCTGCCTCCGCCACGTATGATGCAGCGTTCATGTCTCCACGACCCTCACCTCGCCAGGCCCATCTGAAAGAGAAATCGCAATTGATGTCTGCGTCGGAAATTGAACGCACCCTGGTGCGCCTGGTGCACGAAATCATCGAGAAAAATAACGGTGCCACCGACCTTGGTTTAGTCGGGATCCGCCGCCGTGGTGTTTTTCTGGCGCAACGCCTCGGTCAAATGATTGGACGAATCGAGAAAACCCAGGTCCCAGTCGGCACGCTCGATATTACTTTGTATCGCGACGATCTCTCGACCGTGAGTGCATCCCCGGTAGTGCAGAAAACCGAAGCCGAATTTCCCATCACCGGCAAGAATATCGTGCTGGTGGATGACGTACTCTACACTGGACGTACCGTGCGCGCTGCCATGGACGCCCTGTTCAAGCAGGGACGTCCAAAACAGGTGCAACTCTGCGTGCTGATCGATCGCGGCCATCGTGAGCTGCCAATCGAAGCAACTTTCGTTGGCCGCAAAGTGCAAACCACGCAGCAGGAAATTATCGAGGTTCAGTTGCGCGAGATAGATAACACCGAAAAAGTCCTGGTAGTAGAAAAGCAAATGCCCACGTAGCCCCGGACGCCCTCGTCCGAGGGCCGAGCAAAGCTCAGGTGTCGTGGCACGTAGCGTAGTCGCGCCGGTCAAAAACGATTTCAGGGATTAGCACCCTTAGCTTCGCAGAAAAGCATGAACAAAGCCGCACGCGGTTCCCTGCTAGGCATCGAACATCTCGAAGCGTCGGAGATTCTGAGCGTCCTCAATCTGGCCCGGCGCATGAATCCCCTCAAGCCGCGTGCTCTGCTGCGCGGCAAACGTGTGTTGCTGCTTTTCTACGAGGCATCCACCCGTACCCGCAGCTCTTTCGAAATCGCCGCCAAGTCTCTGGGAGCCATGACCACGCTCGTTCTCTCCAGCGGATCGAGCATCGAAAAAGGCGAGTCCTTGCTCGACACGGGATACACCCTGCAGGCCGTAGGCGCCGACGTCATGGTGATCCGCCATCCCAACGCAGGCGCGCCGCTGCTGATGGCGTCACACCTCAACATCCCGGTCATCAATGCCGGAGACGGAATGCACGAGCACCCCTCGCAGGCATTGCTCGATGCCTATACCATCCTGCGCCACAAGAAAACGCTCAAGGGTTTGCACATGGCGATTGTGGGCGATATTTTTCACAGTCGCGTGGCCCGCTCTGCAATTCACCTTCTCAGCAAATTCGGCGCCCACATTACTCTATGCGGACCGCCGGAGTTCCTGCCCGAAGTAGCGGCTAGTCTCGCGCCAGGAGTGCGCATTTCGCGCACCGTCGAAGAAGCCTTGCGGGGCGCCGATGCAATTATGGTTCTGCGAGTGCAAAAAGAACGGTTGGCGGGAACCAAACTTCGCCTGCAGGATTACATTGCGCGCTATCAAATGACCATCCCACGCTTGAAGATTGCTAAGCCGGATGCGATCGTGATGCATCCCGGCCCAATCATCCGCGGCCTCGAACTCACGTGGGAAGTTGCGGATTGCCCACAGTCGGTGATCGTCGAAGAAGTGCATAACGGAGTCCCAGTGCGAATGGCGATTCTGGCCAAGGCGCTGGGCAAAGCGAGGTAGAAGGCTGTGTAAGGACCGCATCTGCTTTTTTGTAATATGTCGTCATACGATGCAAAGTATAGGACACGATAAAACGAAATCAGGCGCGCTCTTGATCAAAGGCGGCCGCGTCATCGATCCGGCCGCAAACCTGGACGCGCCGATGGACGTTCTTCTACGCGACGGCCGCGTAGCTGAGGTCGCTCCGCCAAATAAAATCCGCAGCAGCGCCGACAAAAGTTTCGACGCGCGCGGCCTGATCGTCGCCCCTGGATTCATCGACCTGCATGTCCACCTGCGCGAGCCGGGACAAAGCTACAAAGAAAGCATCGCCACGGGAACTGCAGCCGCGGCCGCCGGCGGATTCACTTCAGTATGCTGCATGCCAAACACTTCCCCGGTTGTCGACTCGCCCGAATGGGTGGCGTGGATTCAGCAACCCGAGCGCGGCGCAATGGTCAATGTGTTTCCCATAGCCGCCGCCACTCACGCCAGCAAAGGCGCAGTCATTACCGACTTCGGGGCCTTGCAACGCGCAGGAGCGGTCGCGGTGAGCGACGATGGTCGTCCCATTCTTAACGACACCATCATGCGTGAGACGCTGCGCGCCGCCTCGGGACTTAACCTCCCCGTGATTCAACACGCCGAGGACACGCGCATGACGGAAAACTGTTCGATGAACGATGGACCTACCTCATTCCGCCTCGGCCTGCGTGGGATGAAGGCGGCGGCGGAATCATCCGTGGTCGAGCGCGACATACAGCTTGCGCAACAATTTACCGGAGCGCGGATACACGTGGCCCACATTTCAACCGCCGATGCTCTCAAAGCCGTGCGCCGAGGCAAGCGCGGCAAAGCTCGCGTCACGTGTGAAGTGACCCCTCACCATTTCAGTCTGATCGATGCTGACGTCGGCGACTACAACGCCAACTGCAAAATGAATCCGCCGTTGCGTTCAATCGCCGACCGCGAGGCCATTCTGGTTGGTCTGGCTGACGGCACGATCGATGCCATCGCGACCGATCACGCGCCGCATGCGACGCATGAAAAAATCATCGAATTCGAGCGTGCTCTGTTTGGGATCACAGGACTCGAAACCGCACTCGCGCTAGCCATCACTCGCCTGCATCGCGAGCACAAAATTCCTCTGACAAGAATCGTCGAACTCTTCACCGCCGGTCCCGCACGGGTGATTGATCTCAGAGGTCGAGGCACACTAGCCCGCGGAAGCCACGCCGATGTAACTATTTTCGATCCCAAAAAACGCTGGACCTTTCACGCAGCCAACTCCCGCTCCAAATCGCGCAACACTCCCTTCGATGGCTGGCAACTAACAGGAAAAGTTGTCGCGACGATCGTTAGCGGAAAGATTGTGTACCACTCGGAATAGGATCTCGCGACCGCAGAAGTGTTCCACGTGGAACATCCAGCCGAGCTAACTGCAACGTTTTCAATGGTGTCGTGTTTAGGCATGGATGATTGCGACGATTGGGCTTGGTGCGGTTGGCAAATGGTATACATTTAAATGTATATTGTTGCCTGGATTGGTGCTAGACTATCGGTGTGAGAAATGGAGCCCATCGCTGCAAAAGACGCGACCATTGCTTGGGAAGGCGATTCCAGGGAAGTAATCAGCTCGTTTCCCGATGAAGCGAAGCACAACTTGGGATTTGACTTGCGTTTGTTGCAGCGAGGGCAGCAACCGAGGGATTTTCGCGCGATGAGTTCTGTAGGTGCCGGGGTCTTCGAACTGCGCGATCAGGACGAACGGGCATGGTATCGCGTGATTTACTTGTCGAGGGTTCGCGATGTGATCCATGTGCTGCACTGTTTTGAAAAGAGAAGTCGCCAAACGCCCAGGAAGGAAATTAACGTGGCGCGTCAGCGACTGAAGATGGTTCGGGCACGAATGATTGAGGAGAAGAAGCATGGTGGGCGGACGCAATAAGCCAACTCACGTGACGCACGGCAATGTGCTTGACGACTTGGGACTCTCACCGGAGCAGGCCACGGTGTTGAAGTTCAAGGCGGACTTGTACCAAGCCATTCTGAGGCACGCGCAAAAATATTCGCAAAAGCAATTGCAGGTGATTCTGGCGGAGCCGCAGCCGCGGGTGAGCGAGTTGCTTAACGGAAAAATCGCCAAGAAGAGTGTGGACAAGTTGCTTTACTACGCCGGGCGACTGGGAATTGAAGCCAAAGCCCGTTTCCCGCAGACCAACAAACAAGTTGTTCAGAGGGAGTTGGCTGCGGCCGCGCATTGAGAAAATTTACTTCTGTTGAGTATTCGCACTAGGTCTTCCGTAGAACCGAACCATCTGTAGTACCTTGCCGACGTTACGCGCCTTATGAAACCGTTCAACTTGACGAAGGACGGATTCGTCGTCGACGGAGATTACTCGCGTCGTTCTTAAAGATTCAAACGCTTCCACCATAACTCTCAGGTGCGACAGTAGGAAATCCAAGTCAGCCAGGATTTTTGCCGGGTCGTGTTTCTGTAGCCGTTTCATAGCGCGGACGTTGCAATGGGCGGCAATACTTAGGTCGCTAATAATTGGCCCGCCTTTAAATACCCCTGAAACCCGCAGCCCCCACGGTTCGTCGCCTAGAGCCTCCGCCATCTTTTCCAGATTGGTAAATGCAAGCCCTTGTTTTTTCCTAGTCGCTCTTGGCCAGGAAGACTCAGGCAGCACAGACCTTTCAAGCATGCCTCTACTGCCGCGCGGTGATTCACAAGAAACGCCCAAGTGCGTCCCGCGTCAAGATTGGCCTTCTGAGATTCTCGGCACTCTTCGGTTATAAAAAGCAAAGTTCTCGCGTCTCGACAGAGGCTGAGTTCGATCGGGACGACGTACTCCCTTTTCTGACTTTTGAACGTGACGGTAAGCGGCCTCATTCGTGCCCTCGGAACGTCATATTCGGTGGTATGTTAATCAGGCCTATCTAGCTCACTATACCCATTCGTTTCCCTACCTGCCTCAGAACCTCTAATGCTTGCTGCAATTCTTCTTTGGTATGCGTGGCTGTGACTATGGTGCGGATTCGGGCTTTGCCTTCGGGGACTGTGGGGAAGGCTATGCCTGTGCCCATTACTCCTTCTTTGAATAGTTCGCGGGAGAACTCCATGGTTAGTTTTCCGTCGCCAATTATGATCGGGGTGATTGGGGTTTCGCTGGCTGGAGTGGTCTGGCCTCCAATGTTGAAGCCTAACAGGCCCAGTTCTTTTTTCCAGAAGCGGGTGTTCTCCCAGAGGCGCTCGATGCGCTCGGGTTCATTTTCTAAAACGTCAAAAGCCGCGATGCACGTAGCTGCGACGCTTGGAGGATGTGATGTGGAGAACAGAAATGGGCGGGCGCGATGGTATAGGAAGTCGATCAGGTCGCGGGTGCCGCAGACGTATCCGCCGAGCGCGCCGATGGCTTTCGAGAGCGTGCCGACCTGGATGTCTACGCGTCCGTGCATTTTGAAATGATCTATCGTGCCACGGCCATTGCGGCCTAGAACGCCCGACGCGTGGGCATCGTCGACCATCATAATCGCGCCGTATTTTTCGGCGAGGTCGCATAGGGCTGGCAGTGGGCCGATGTCGCCGTCCATGGAAAAAACGCCATCGGTTATCAGCAACTTTTTTCCGGGCTGGTCTTTGATGCTGGCTAATCTTTCTTCGGCCTGCCTGATGTCCTTGTGCTCGAAGACGAGAATCTTAGCGCGGGACAATCGGGCGCCATCGATGATGGACGCGTGATTTAGCTGGTCGGAGATGATGAAATCGTCTTTACCTAAAACGGCCGATACCGTGCCTGCATTGGCGGCGAATCCGGATTGAAATACTACGCAGGCTTCGACGTTCTTGAAGCGGGCGATCTTTTCTTCGAGCTCCATGTGGATCTTCATGGTGCCGGCAACGGTTCGCACCGCGCCTGAGCCCACTCCGTACTTGCGCGTGGCTTCGAGGGCAGCCTCGCGAAGTTTGGGATGCGTGGTCAGTCCGAGATAATTGTTCGAGGCAATATTGATGACTTTCCTGCCGTCGAAAGTGCAGACCGGAGCTTGTTCGTCTTCAAGCACGCGAAGACGAAAGTGTGTGCCTTTGGCTTTGAGGTCGTTCAGTTGGTCGGTGAGATAAGAGAGCGGGTTTGCGCGAGTAGTGGCGGTTGGCATGTGTTCTCCCGGTTATGCCTTTATAGTTTAGAACCGATTGCGGAAATCTGCAGGTGGGCTTTTAGCTCTTAGCCAGGTGGGACTTTGCAGATCGAGTCCAAGGAAGATGGGCAGTGGTCAGCGCGATTCTTAGAGTGGTGTCGTAGCGATTCTTTCTGGGGTTGTTCACGCTGGGTTCGTTTCGGTTTTGCTGGGCTCCCAAAAAGCAGGTCCCTCCACTCCGCATTGCGATTGATGAGGCCAATCGCAATGCTGCGGTCGGGATGACAGATGTTTTTGGAGAACGCGGGGCTTCGGAACGACCGACGTTGTTTTTTCTTTCTTACTCTGTTGCTCCCGCCTTGGCCATGAAACTGGCTTGATCGGCCTTCATTTTTTTCAACGAATCCGTAGCCAGATAAACCATGTGGCCTGCGTCGTAGATGGCGAAGGAAATATTTTGCCGGTATTTTCCGCCCAGGTCCAAATGATCCATGGTGTAGTTCGCGGCATAGTAGGGAGTGGCCAGGTCGTAATAGCCTTCCATGACCAGCACCTTGAGGTACGGATTCTTTACCATGGCCTCGCGCAACGTGCTGGCCGTGTCGGGAAAGCCCTGGATGCTCGAACCCCAATCCCAATGCTCGACGCCCGCGTTTCGAGCAAATACGCGGTAGGGCATATCGGTTTGATAGCCTAATTCGGTGCGCACGTAGTTATTGAACACCGAAGTGTAGGGCGGAAGAATCGCCGCCTGAGTTGGATCGTAGAACGGGGTGTCGAGCAAACCCTCGGGATCGGGTCCGGTGAAGCGGCCGTCCAAGCGGCCCACGCGCAGTTTCTGGTCGAGCAGAAGGTTGTGCGTGAACTCTTGCACATTGACGCGCAGATTTGCTTCGTCGATAAGTTGGCGGGTCAATCCCGTATAGCGCGCCATTTGCTCAATGATTTTTTGCCGCTCGTCGGGAGAGAGTGCGTCTCCTTTGGCCAGCGCGGACGCATATTCATTGGAGGCCCACTGTTCTGAGTCCTGCCGGGCTTTGGCCATGTCGGCGTTCAAATCCTGCGGCAGCTTGTGGTGGAAACCGGCGATCATGGTGAACGACGGAATGAGCAAGACGAAAGGCAGGTCGTTGGTTTTGTTGTCGGCGATGGTTTCGAAACTGAGCACGGTGGAAAGCAACGTGATCCCATTGAAGGCGATGCCGCGATCGGCGAGATAGCCGGAAACCCCGGCGGCGCGCGTGGTTCCGTAACTCTCGCCCAGCAGGAAAAGCGGCGAGGTCCAGCGCTCGTAGCGCGTGAGGTAAAGGCGGATGAATTCCGAGAAGGCCTCGATGTCGCCCTTCACGCCCCAGAATTTCTTCATGAGTTCGGGGTCGGCGGCACGGCTGAAACCGGTGCCGATGGCATCGACCAGCACGAGGTCGCTCTTGTCGAGGAGCGTGTAGGGATTATCGGCGACGCGATACGGCGCGGCGGGCATAAAGCCGTCGGGTTGCAGCACGACCCGTTTGGGTCCGAGCGCGCCCATGTGGAGCCAAATCGAGGCCGACCCTGGGCCACCATTGAATGCAAAAGTCAGCGGACGTTGGTTTGCCTGCTGACCCTCGAGGGCGTAGGCGACGAAAAACATTTCGGCTTCGATCTTGCCGTCCTCGCGCTTGATGGGAAGGCGTCCGGCGGTTGCGGTATATTTCAGCAGCTTGCCATCGACCGTGATCTGGTGGTGAGTGACCACTGGAGGTACTTCGCTGACGTCGTAGTGTTCTTCTTTGTCGGTGGCGGCGTCTTTGGCGGCGTCCGGTTTGTGCTCTTCGGGCGCGGGCGTCTCTGCTGGCTTCGCAGCGTTGTCAGGCTTCTTTTCGTTTTTCGCCGCTGGCGGCTTTTTCTGGGTGGCTTGATTGGCGGAATCTGTCTGCTGAGCCGGAGCGAGCGACAACAACGCGCACATCAAAATAAAATTGGCGACAAGAAAACGCATTCTGATCTCCTCAAAATTTATCGGTCAAGCCTCAGCCATCTTTGCCAGCGTCTGCAGGTCGGGAACTTCGAGGTCGGGCGTAGCAGTGGCGGCTTTGGCTGCGCCTGCTCCGGGACGAGGCGAGCGGCGGTTTACCCAAACGGTCGCAAGGCCCAATAATTGCGCGGGAATCACGTCGTGATAGATGCTCTGCCCGATGTGAAGCCAATGCTCGCGGCTTACGCCGATCCTTTTTTCAGCTAGCCTGAAAATGTTCATGCACGGTTTGTAGCAGCCGGCTTGCTGGGCGGTAATTACCTGGTCGAATGCTAGTCCGAGCTTGGGTGCACTGGTGGCGAACAGATCGTCATCAATATTCGACATCACTGCGAGTTGATAGCGTTTCTTCAATTTGCGCAGCGCTTCGACGGTATCTGGAAAAGGCTGCCAGGCAGCCACCGATTCCGGCAGCGAACGAAGTTCTGCGTCAGTCGGCGTGAATCTCAGGTGCTCGCCGAAGCCGCGCACGACTGACTGCAGGACATCGCGATAACGCAAATATTCTCCCTGCTCGGCTGCGAGTTCGAGTTCGGCGTATAAGGCCAGAAGCGCGGAATCGGACAGCATCTTGCCGTGGGCGGCGAGGATTGGGCGCAGCGCGGAGAAGATGCCGCTCTCCCAATCGATCATCGTGCCATAGCAGTCGAAGGTCAGAGCCTGGAAGCGAGTCAGGTCGAGCATGATGATGGCGAGATTCGTCGCCTCAACAATCCACAAAGAAAACAATAAAGGTCATTGTGCCTGAACTTCCAGCGGTTGCGACAGAGTAAAGGTGAGCGCGGACTCCGCTGGAAGAACGATGTCTTTGTTGCCGGTGAACGCAGCGCCGCCAGTGCCAGCGCCGCCGCCGGCGAGCGCGCCAATGCCAGCGCCTTTGCCTCCGCCGGCCAATCCGCCAATCAACGCGCCCACGGCGGCTCCGCCGCCAGCTAGCACGGCAGTGCGTTTGCCTTTGCCTTTCTCTACTTGAGTCACTGAGGAAGTTTTAATCGGAAGGTCACGTGCCATGGATGTTGACCGAGGTCAGCCGCAAGGACAGACTTGCGCCTCCAGCAAAACGGCCGAGGGGCTTGGCGTCGAGTACCGTTCCACTGACTTTAGCACCAGCAGGGATCGCAGTTGTGCCGCCAACTACCACAGGATCAGTGACGGTGCCGGAGAAGCCTTGTCCAGCCTGGCTAATTTTCGATCCGACGGACTGCGCGAGGCGCACGGTAACGGTTGTGCCTGCGGGAACGACAATTGGTTGCGGGGCGGCTGGCGCTGGCTGAGTCTGGGCTGGTTGCGCCGGGGCAGCGGTTGAAGTCGACTGCGCCGGATTCGCTGCGTTGTTGTTGGCTGACTGGTCTTGCTTCTTGCTGCAAGCGGAAAAAATCAGCGAAAGAAAAAGTCCAAGGGTCATCAGCAATGTGCGGGATCTCATAGTTCCTCCATTGGCGGTGAATTATCAAGCAAGAAGTTTAGCGGAGCCTATCACGCCTGGCCAAAGAAAATTTGCAGCGACGATCTCGTGGCGCGGTTGAAACCAGAATAAGGCTAGCAAAGAATCTGCGGTATTTTCAAAATTTGTCCGGGTGCGCGGTCACCGACGCCTCATCGGACGCAGTTTCGCCGACCGAGGATTCCACTGGTTCTGCCTCGTTATCCACCTTCAATGCCTGCGACTCCGATAATGACGCGCCCGCCCCGGAACCGGCGTTAAAACTGGCAGCGGCCGCCGCAGTCTTCTTCTCCAGAAATTTTGCCGAGTTCAGCAGCGGACGGCTCAAAGATGAGTTGTAGCCAGTCCACGGTCCCTCGGAGGCCGCTTCGCGCTCGAAGTGCGCGCGCATGCTTTCCATCTTGGAGTCGAGGTTGTCCAGATAATGCAGCATCAGCGCCTCGGGGAACATGGGCAGCTTCGGCGAACCAAATTCATATTCCCCGTGATGGCTAATAATAAGGTGTTCAACCAGGATCTTAAGCTCCGCGGGAAAGTCGGGCATTTGAGCGAGTTTGGCCTGCAGCATTTCCAACTCGATAATCATGTGCCCCAGCAACTGTCCGCGCGTCGTGTAAGAAAAGGAGCGGTTATACGTGAGCTCGTGAATCTTACCGATGTCATGCAAGAACGCACCGGTAAGCAGCAGATCACGATTGATCTGGGGATAATTGCGGCACAGCAGATCGCACGAACGGAAAAGCGAGACCACGTGATCGAGCAATCCGCCAATGTAAGCGTGATGCAAAGTTTTGGCCGCGGGCGCGTTGCGATAGGCTTCCGCAATTTCCGGATCAGCCATGAATGCTTCTACCAGCGATTTGAGGTGGGGATTACGAAAAGTAGCGACGAAACTCGCCAGCGTTTGCCACAGCTCGCCGATGTCTTTGGTGGTCTTCGGCAAATAATCGGAGAAGTCAATTTCCGAATCGCCCAAGCGGCGAAGTTTGTGAATGGTGATCTGAAAGCGGTTCTTATATTTGTTGAGCAGCCCTTTGACTTTTAGGAAGTCGTCTTGCTCGAAGGCGTCGATCGCATCCTCGACGTTATCCCACATTTTGGCGTCGAGTTGGCCGGTGCGATCCCCGAGAATGAGCGCCAGATATGGCTCTCCGCTCTTCTTCGGCTTGACTTGCTTGGAAACGACGACGAAAGTCGAAGTGATGACCTTATTTTCGTGGTGGCTGCAATCGGATAAAAAGAATTCCTTCATTTCGGTCGCCTGGCATCGGAGACGCACATCGGTGGTCCGCAAGGCAGACCTGACCGGAAATGCATTCCTCAGGTTCAGGCCAAGCTTAACCTAAAACAGCCCTAATTTTTTCTTCTTTTTAAGTTCCTTGGCGTTAGGGTCTTTAGTCGCCGTCTCGACAGGTTCCGTCTGGTTTGGGCTCGCGCCAGAATCTACATAGCCGGGATAAATTTTAATATACGCATCCTCGCGCAGCTTGGTGAGATATTCCCGCAGCGCCGGTTGCAACCGTTTCATGTACAGCGCGTCCTGAATCCGCGGCTCGATCTCGCTCAGCGGCGGAATGCCTGCGCTACGATGCTCAGTGACTTTCAGAATGATGAAGCCTTGTTTGGTGTGGATTACGTCCGACACATCATTCGGTTTCATAGCGAAGGTTTTTTCTTCGATTTCCTTGGCCAGCGTGCCGCGTTTGAAGTCGCCGAGATCGCCGCCCTGCGCGGCCGTCGGCCCGTCCGAACTTTTCTTGGCCACATCTTCGAACTTGGCGCCTTTGCGAATCTGGGCAAGCAGGTCATCAGCCTTGGCCTGAGCGGCTTCATCACGCTTGGCTTGATCAGTCGAATCCTTCGGCTTGGCTTCGGTTGAAACCAGAATCTCGCTCAAGCGCACCGACTCGGGCTGCTCCAGTTCGGCCTTATGCTCCTCGTAAAATTTCTTCTCATCATCTTTATTGATGACCAGCTTTTGGCCCACTTCTTTGCCGATGACTTGCTGAGTGATGATCTGATTGCGCAGGTTCTGCTTGAAATCCTCGAAAGAGACGCCTTGGGACTGCGCCGCTTTTTCCAGCTCTTCCATGCTGTCGAGCTTCATGTCCTTGCGCATTTCGTCGAGCTTTTTGATGACTTCGGTGTCGGCCGTAATGCCAAGATCTTTGCCCTTCCCCAGCAGCAGTTCCTGATCGATCAGGTCGCGCAGCACGTCTTTGTCGCGTTCAGCCACAAGCTTGTCCGCATTCACCGGATCCTGCTGCTGCGCTTCTTTTCTTAGTTCGTCTTTGCTGTGCAGGAACTCGCTGCGAGTGATGATCTGGTTGTTGACGCGCGCAATAATCTCTTCGATAACCTCATCATCGGCGCGAAGTGCGAAAGGCAAGCAAACAACAGAAATAAATAAAAGACAGGGGAGAAGTTTTCGCATAAAGATTCCACACGCTGAGCCGTGGTAGCAGCGCTCAGCTTGAATGTTCAGCTAATTTCCGGGGCCGACCTTTGCTAAATTGTAACTCGGAACGCCGACCGCGGCTACCCCCGGGGCCGCTACTGGGGTCGCAGAAGCGCTGAGCTGCTATTGCTGAAGAGTCGTTGCCACCAACGTCTTTATGGCTTAGTGGAGCATGTGTCGAAGGCAGGCGATCTGAACCAGATCGAGAAGTGGTAGACTAATGCGGAGTCGTTAACCAAAATATTTCTGCCCGCCGGAGAGGTGGCAGAGTGGCCGAATGCGGCGGTTTGCTAAACCGTTGTACGGGCTAACACCTGTACCGAGGGTTCGAATCCCTCCCTCTCCGCCATTACCTTAGTTATCTAGCACTTGCGAGCTGATGATACCTACACTGATTCCAAGTTGAATCGGAGGTATCGTCCGGTGCCAAATACCCAGAGTAAAGAAGTAAATCTCACCAAACGAGTTCAAACCGCCAAGGGCATGCGCTACTGCCCTGTGGTCCTGGCCGCCAATGGCCGGGTCAAGCCCGATCTAGTCATCGTCGACGGACAACAGGAACGACACCCAGAAGGCGCCTACTATCTGGAATGGCGGGAGAACGGCAGGCGGGTGCGTCTATCCGTGGGGAAAGATGCTGGCGACGCCAGTGCGCGACGCCAGCGAAAAGAAGCGGAACTCAATGCAACCAACAATGGCGTCGTTGTAATGCCTGAAAATGGCGACACCGGGCACAGGTCCCTCGCGGTCGCAGTCGCTGAGTTCCTAGACGAAACGAAGCTCACCAAGAAGCCGAAAACCCTGGCCGCATACACGACCGCACTAAATTACTTCACAGAATCCTGCCCGAAGCTGTACGTGCAAGACATTCAACGACGTGACATGCTGAAGTTCTCGGCCTTCCTCCGTGATGAGAAGAACCAGGCCCCACGTAGCGTGTACAACAAGTTCGAGAACGTGATGTCATTTCTTAAGACCCAAGGGGTTCGCGGTTTGGTGGGTAAGAACGATTGGCCGCGCTACACCGAAGAAGAACCGGAGATGTACGAAGAATCCGAATTAGAAAAGCTGCTTAAAGCCTGCGACGCAGAAGAGCAGCTGTGGTTCGAGTTTTTCTTGATGACCGGCATGAGAGAGCAGGAAATCATGTATACCTATTGGTCCGATGTGAACCTGACTGCAGGCACGGTGCGCGTGACCCACAAGCCAGACCGCGGATGGACCCCGAAGGCTTACAAAGAACGTGAGATCCCGATTCCAACCAGGCTGGTAAAAGGACTGAAGGCATGGAAGGCGAAGACAGATAAGACCTGCAATTTTGTATTCCCGACCGCTGGCTGCAGGCCGAAGCTAGATTTTCTCGATTGCCTCAAGGCTGTTGCCGAGCGGGCGAAGCTCGATTCCGAAAACTTCTGGCTACACAAGTTTCGTGCGACGTTCGCGACGCGGTGTCTTTGGGCTGGCGTCGATCTTCGAACTGTGCAGCAGTGGCTTGGTCACTCTTACATGGAAAGCACGATGCGCTATCTCAAACCGTCGCGGAGTCAGCGAGTGCGGGAGAAGGTGAATGAGATTTTCGCCTAGGCACTCTACATGATTCTTCAACCGCTTACCAGGCACTTGATTTGCTCCGTTTTGATCCAATTTGCCCGGTTCTGAACATAGACTCGAATACTACCGGATGGGAGCAGGCTTAGCAGCACGGAGCGCCGAGTCGCATCTGGCTATGGCTTGCACGACCAGGCGTGACTCTTCGCGCTCGTCGCTTTCCAACTCCTGGCGCTTGTCTTTTTCGCGCCAGACCGCACTGCTCTTTTCGTACCAGCCGCGAGCTTCGACCCAGCGTTCTCGCGCCAGGTCAGGGGAGGTGCGTGGCGCAGCTGCCAATGCGAAATAAGCATCGCCCAACCCAGAATAGGCGCCCGCCAGCCCAGTACGAATGTAGCGGTCGCCTGAGGCCTCTGGAGACATGGCTTCGAAGGATGCTACGGCTTCTCGATAGACTTTCTCAGCGGCAGCAGGTCTTCCCAAGGCGATGAGGGATTTGGCAATTCCATTGTCGCTAAATCCGAAATTTGATTTCGCCAAGGAGTTCTTTGGATCGGCTTGCAGCAACTCTTGAAAGGTCTGGTGGGCATGCCGGTACGCTTCCAACCCTGCGGCGAGATCGCCATGATCTTGCCGGAAACTGGCCAATCGATTGGTAGCCTCGGCCACGTACTCGCGGATCGTAGCGTTATTTGGGTAGGCGCTCGATATCTGTTCCAGCGTCTCGACTGCCTTGCCTTGAAGTTGAATGGCTTGCGCCAGGTCGCCTCTGCGTTTCACCGATTGAGCCATGCCCGCATAGTCGGCTGCGAGGTGGGTGTTCAAAAGTAGATTCGTCCGGTCGGATTGCAGCGCGACTTCGCGGATCGACTCCGCGCGGCGATAATTTTCGAGCGCTCCGACCGGATCCCCGGTTTGGCCCAGCAATCCAGCCATGTAGTAGTAGCTTCCAGCCAAGTGATCGGCAAGCGCGGGGTCGCTGGTTCCAGCCGCCATTCTCTGGGTGATGGGCAAGGCTTTGCGTACGGTTTCCAGTGCCCCATTAAAATTGCCGCTCGACTCCAGCACGTTGGCAATGCGGAAATAGTTTTCGACCAGTTCGCCCTGCAGTTGTACGTCCTGTTGCCGCCCTGCCGCCAGTGATTCCCGAATCGCCAGGGCCTTGCGATAGCTTTCGAGCGCGCCGGGGTTATTGCCCAGGTTGGCCGAATAGGGGTAACCCAAGACGTCGCCCACCCTTTCGTACGCGGTGGCTAACTCTCTCTGCAAGGAGGCGTCGCCCTTCGCCTGCTGAGCGAGGCTGTCCAGATACTCGAGTGCGCGGCTTACGAGCAACTTTCGGGTTGGGGTGGAACCAGGCAGATCCCTGATGGAGTCATGGAGTTCGAAAATCAGGGAGTTGGCCAGCTTGCGAACATCGTTGAACCGTTTCTCCGCGCGCTGTCCATTCGCCCTTGCAATCCGCGCTTGCTGGACGGTGAGGATGACTCCCGCGATCAGCATCATTCCCATGATCGCGGTGACGGCCATGGCCGCGCGATGGCGCTGTATAAACTTGGTGGCGTGGTAGCTCCACGAACCCTTGCGAGCGGTGACCGGCAACCCGTCGAGGTGACGGCGCATATCCTCAGCAAACTGTTCCACTGATGTGTACCTGCGTTGCGGTTCTTTTCGCAGGGCTTTCAGCACAATGTTGTCGAGGTCCCCGCGCAACCGGCGTCGCAATTTTGCGGTTGAGCCCTCGCGCGTACTGCTTACCGCTGCCGGGGTGAGTTGTGCAACCTCAACGTCATGCTGAACGTCTTCCGGTTTGAGGATCACTGAACTCGGCCGTTCCGGCTCCGATTCGCAAATGGCTCGCGCCAAGTCATGCGATAACCGCGTATCTCCCGGGTAGGGCGATCTTCCGGTCAAAAGCTGGTAAAGCACCACGCCCAATGAATAGACGTCAGCCGCAGTGGTGACAACTTCTCCCCGGATCTGCTCCGGGCTTGCATACTCGGGCGTCATGGGGTGTGCCAGCGTGGTTTCGGGTCGCGTCGACCGATCCAGAATCTTCGCGATTCCGAAATCCAGAAGCTTTGGAATTCCCTCTGCAGTTACTAGAATGTTGCCCGGCTTGATATCGCGATGAATGATCAGCCGCTGGTGCGCGTATTGCACTGCGGCACACACTTCGCGAAAAAGTTGCAGGCGTTGGGTGACGCTCAACCGGTACTGATCGCAATAATTGTCGATGGGAACGCCTTCGACGATTTCCATCACGAGGTAAGGAATTCCGTCCTCGGTTGTGCCACCGTCCATCAGCCGGGCGATGTTCGGATGATCGAGACTCGCGAGGATCTGGCGCTCGTTTCGGAAGCGCTCCAAGACGCTAGCGGTGTCAAAGCCCCCTCGCACCACTTTAAACGCCACCTCTTTCTTATATTGCCCGTCGGCCCGAGCCGCCCGGTAAACCTCTCCCATGCCCCCGCGTCCGAGTTGGTCCATGATCTGGTAGACCCCGATGCGCCGCCCAGCCCAACCGGGAGCGCGCGAGTTAGTGTACGGTGGCTGGCACAAATCGAAAGCCGGAGTCCCGAGGAACTTGCTCCCCGCGCGGTCGTGGGAGCACAGAAGAGATTCCACCTCGCGCCGCAGTTCGGGATCGGTAGCACAAGCGCTGTCGAGATACCGGAAACGCTCGGGCAGGTCGAGCGTGGCCGCGTCTTCCATCACCTCGCGCACTTGTTGCCAGCGTTCCGGATTCATGGCGCCGACTCCCCGGTCATCTCACGGTGTAGCCAGGCGCGAGCGCTCGTCCAACTGCGTTTCACCGTGGCGGGCGAGATTCCCAGCGCTTCAGAGGTGTCTTCCACGGTAAGACCGGCGAAGAAACGCAGTTCAACGATGCGGCTTTGTTGCGGATCCATGGTGGCAAGGATCTTCAATGCATCGTCGAGTGCGACGACGTCCAGATTCTGCTGCCCGGGGAGGTCGATGGCATCTTCGAGCGTGAGCCGGCAGACCCCACTGCCACGCTTGGCGGCACGATGGCTGCGGGCATAGTCGACCAGTATCTGCCGCATAATCTGGGCCGCAACCGCGAAAAAATGTGCCCGGTTTTGCCATTGCGGCAAGGCTTGCCCCACCAGGCGGACATAGGCCTCGTGCACGAGGGCCGTGCTTTGCAGCGTGTGCTCGGGCCGCTCCGCTTGCAAATAGGCGCGGGCGACCTGACGTAACTCTTCGTAGACCAGTGGCATGAGTGCATCGAGCGCCTCACGATCGCCGCCGCGCCAACGGATCAACAATTCTGTAACCTGATTTGGCTGCTGTGTCACCTGGTTGGTCACCGCACCCCGGGGGGAAGAACGCGTCTGGTGGCGAAGCATATGATGCCTTTGCCTGGTTGTCAAGCTGCTGACAAGGCATAGCTTAGCCAACCTTGCTCTCTTCATGCCCGGCCTTTTTTAACTCGGCTTGAGCCAATTCCCGCTAATTTTCCGCCTATTAAAGTGGGGGCACACCATACTTCAACATGGGGAGACAATTATGAGCCAGATACTTATCAAGAGAGCCTGCATTCGGCCAGTAAGGAGCCGATTGGACTTGAGTTTGACGGTTGCGGCAATGCTCGCGCTCGCACTACTGTTCGGTGTGGTTGCGGCCAGCGCACAAACCTACACTGACATCCACGACTTTGATGGGACTCACGGCAGCTCTCCCGCTGCTCCCCAGTTGCTGGCGCAGGGTCGGGATGGCAACCTTTACGGCACCACTCCTTACGGGGGAAACAACTCCGGGGTGGTGTTCAGAATTACTCCGACCGGCGCATTGAGCGTGATCTACAATTTCGACGGCACTGCCCACGGCTCACGGCCGGATTCGGGCCTCGCAATGGGGACCGACGGCAACTTCTACGGCACGACACTATACGGAGGGCCCAACAACGTTGGAACGATCTTCCAGGTGACGCCAGCCGGAGCGATCACTACCCTTTACAAGTTCACGGGTGGCAGCGACGGCGCTTATCCGTACGCCCCTCCGACTCTGGGCCCAGACGGAAATTTTTACGGAGTGACACAGGCTGCGACGGCCTACAAAATCACTCCTTCCGGAATCTTCAAACTGTTGGGCAGCATCCCTGATCGCTCCTTTGCGCCCCTTCTTCTGGGCGCGGACGGCAACTTTTATGGAACTACGCAACACGGCGGAAAGCTTAATCTGGGTACGGTTTTCAGAATGACCACTGCCGGGAAAGTGACCACAATCTATAGTTTCGACGGCACGCACGGCAGCGTTCCTATCGGCTGTCTCGCTCAGGCGGCGGACGGCGCTTTTTACGGGACTACGTCGGGAGGTGGAAGCGGGAATGGCGGAGTCGTGTTCCGCGTGACAAATGGCGGCAGCTACAAGGTACTGCACAACTTTCCCACGAATAACCCCAACGACGGCAACGATCCGATCGCTGGACTGGTTGCGGCCACAGACGGCAATTTCTATGGCGACACCTTCGCTGGCGGAAGCGATAGCTTGGGGATCGTGTTCCAGACTACGCCAGCCGGGAAGAACGCAGTGGTGTTCAACATGGACCAGACCCATGGCTCCGGTCCTGGGACCACCCAGGTGCAACACACCAACGGGATTGTTTATGGCATGACGGGCTCGGGAGGTAATCGCAACGACGGCGTGGTTTACAGTTTGGATCTTGGCGTAAGCCAGTTTGTGAAGTTAGTGCTGTCGTCCGGAAAAGTAAGCACCACAGTTCAAGTCCTCGGCGCCGGCTTCAACGGAGCAACCAAGGTGAAGTTCAACGGCACATCTTCACGTTTCACGATCGTGAGCGACACTTACTTGACCGCCAAGGTGCCCGCAGGCGCCACGACCGGGCCGGTCACCGTCACAACTTCCGCAGGCACTCTCATCAGCAGCACAACGTTCCGCGTGATTCCCAAGGTCGCCAGCTTCAGTCCGACGAGTGGAAAGGTAGGAACGAAAGTGGTGATCAAGGGAAACAGCTTCACCGGAGCAACCAAGGTCACATTCGGCGGAGTGAAGGCGACAACCTACACGGTGGACTCCGATGCTCAGATAACGGCAACGGTTCCCACAGGCGCGAAAACCGGAAAGATTGCCGTGACCACGCAAGGCGGTACCGGAACGAGTTCCGGCGTGTTCACGGTAACGGGGTAGTTTCTTTGTGCAGAGGCGCAGTCTCAGAGTTTTACAGCAGATTATCTGGACAAGATACTGCGGCAGAAAGAATACGTAGAACTCAAGCAAGCTCTCGCCACCAATGCGCCAGAGCTAACTCCTCTGAGCCGCGCCTATTTCGAGGGCGTAATGGCGAACCGGACAAATCGACTACAGAAATCTCGCGATTTACTTAAAGGAGCGCTTCCCGCGCTCGTAGCGATTAATCCGGCTCGCGCTGAGATTGCCTTGTGCGCGCTTGCTGACGACTACGCCAAAGGTTTCCGTTATGACGATGCGGCACAAAAATATTCCGATGCCAGCCGCCTGGCGGAAAGCCAACATAAAGTCTCGGCTTGCGATGCCGCACGCGAAGCGTCGCGCTGGGCGTTGCTGGCTGATGCGCCGGCGCAAACTATACAAAGTAGTCGGGCATTCACCGTCCAGGGCAAGCGTGATGCCATAGGGTTATTCCAAGTCCCAGTCGCGGTGGGCAACTATACAGGATTCTGGGTTGTTGACAGCGGCGCCAATCTGTCACTGATCAGCCGCTCTGTCGCCGACAAAATGGGACTGAAGCTTTCGATTTCATACGAAACCCCACAGGGAGCCTCAGGACGCACGGTGGCGATCCGCACAGCAGTGATTCCTGAGATGCAACTCGGCCAGGCAGTTCTTCGAAACGTCGCTGTGCTAGTCGCAGATGATTCAGATCTTTATTTCCCGAAACTGGGGTATCAGATAGAAGGAAGTTTGGGCATTGCCGTCCTTGCCGCTTTGGGCAGGATGACGTTTTATCCAGATGCTCGAGTCGCATTCGGCCAAGACACGCAACCAGCGGCTAAGAAAATAGACTCTCACACCCTTTTCTTTGAAAAGTTCACGCCCGTTGTCACAGCCGATTTCGGATACGGAAGTCAACTTTTCTCACTCGATACCGGTGCACTGGGAACGGTATTGTCCGCGCAGTTCTATAAAGAGGCTAAAGCATCGCTTGATCCTGCCCACCAGGTTTCTTTGGAGCTAGTAGGAGCAGGCGGAAGTATGGTTTCGCCTGCTTACATGCTTCGCAGTGTCGCGGCCAAGCTTGGAGGAGAATGCGCCACGGTCGAAGGGGTTGAGATTTTAACTGAACCTACCGGCCTGGCAGACGAGTTCTACGGCAACATTGGACAGAATTCGCTCAACTCATTTACCAGCTTTACTCTCGATTTCAACGCAATGCAATTCAGCACAACCGGCGGAAATCCAGGCGATTGCCCGCGGTAATCACTAGCAATAATTTTTCTTCCAAGGAAGCGGAAATAACAATGAGAAATCAGTCGAACGTAGTCCGATCTGCCTTAGGTCTGTTGTTAATCGCTAGCTCAGCCGTCACACTCGGTTGCGCAAATGGCGGGACCAGCCAGGTCAGGTTGTTAAATGCGTCTCCAGGTGAATCAGCTATAACCGCATCTCTTGCCGGCACGACGATAGGGAGCAGCGTGCAGTATGGAACTGCATCGAGTTATACGTCCGTTACTTCGGGGTCACCAACCCTTTCGGTGACGGACGCTACCACAACAAACGTGATTATCAACCAGAGCATCAGTCTAGGTTCCAGCGGTTACTATACGATCCTTGCTGGAAACTATTCTTCAGCGATTAACGCCACAGTACTAACGGATGACAACACCATACCTTCGTCTGGCAGCGTCAACATTCGCATTGTCAATGCCTCGCCATTGCTGGGAACTGCAGATGTGTATGTCCTCGCACCTGGAACTAACCTGATCAATACAACGGCAACGGTCAGCAGTCTGAATTTCGAATCCGCGTCAAGTTATCTAACTTTGAATGCGGGCAGTTATGAGGTGTATTTTACGCAGGCGGGCCAGAAAGCGGCGATTATCGATAGCGGCCCGCTGTCGTTCACGTCGCAGCAAATTCGAACCGTAGTTGGTCTGGACGGGCAATCAGGCGGATACACAACCGTCATGCTTCCGGATCTCAACTGATTCAATTTCACGTTCCTTTGCGAACATTTACACAAACTTTACAAAACTTATCCTCCCATTTGGTGCACTGAGTCATCAAGGCTTGTAGTGGGAGAAATAATGGAGAGTATCCTTGTAATCGACGACGATGTTGAGATGTGCGGCATGCTCGCGGAATACCTTCAATCAGAAGGACTTCACACCGAGACTGTCCATAACGGGGAAGAAGGTCTCAAACGAGCATTGTCTGGAGAGCATTCTCTGATCGTGCTCGATGTCATGCTACCCAAAATCAATGGCATTGAATTGCTGCGTCGGCTTAGAACCGAGTCGAATGCTCGTGTGCTGCTCTTAACTGCGCGAGGAGAGGAAGTAGATCGCATCATAGGGTTGGAAGTGGGCGCTGATGATTACGTTCCCAAACCGTTTAGCGCTCGGGAACTCCTGGCTCGCATCCGCGCGATTCTTCGCAGACCTGAAACTGGACCGGCGGCAAAGTCACGAGGCCCCTCGCGAATCGTGCTAGGCGACGTCGAAATGGATAAGGGAACCCACACCGTAAGGCGCGCGGGATCGGATGTCCAACTTACCGCGCTTGAGTTCAATCTCCTCGAATTGCTGTTGAGCACAGCAGGCCAGGTGGTTACACGAGAGCGGGTTGCAACAACTGTTCTGGGACGGCAATTCTCGCCTTTGGATCGCAGCATTGACGTTCACGTCAGCAAACTCCGTCGCAAATTGGGTCTGCAGTCCTCGGGAGAGGAACGCATCAAGTCCATCCGGAGTGTCGGATATATTTATACCGCGCGAGTTCAAATGGAGAAGCACTGATCAACCGTGAGGACTCTCTTCTGGAAAATATTTCTGTCGTTTTGGGCTGTGGTAGCGGTGTCGATTTCCGGCAGCTTGTTTTTCAGACCCGACGTGCCCCTGCCGGCATGGCAAAACCTGGTCTCCGATGCTTTTGCCATCCAGGCACAGGATCTCGTTCAGGCGTACGAAAGAGGGGGTAAGCCGGAACTCGGTGACTACATACAACGCCTTCGTCAAGGCTCCTACGATCAAGTGTTCTTGCTCGATGCCGGAGGCAACGACCTTAATGGTCAGGAAGTTACTCCGCAGGCGAGAGATATTGCTGCGCGCGCTGCTGCTCACGGCAAAGTGAAATTTATTCGTTTAGGAAACAGCGCTTTGCTCGCCGACCTTGTGATATCGAAAGCTAATGCGCGGTATGTAGCTGTTTGCAGACTTTCGCGCGCGCCCGGTCTCCCAGGACCGCCTCTGTTGCGAGGCTTGATTGTCGCAATTGCAATCTCAGGGATCGTTTGCTTTTGGCTTGCTCGGTATTTGAGTGCTCCCATTGTTCGCTTGCGAAACGCCGCACAAGAAGTTGCAGGAGGAAATCTGGCCGCGCGTGCCGGCAAGCAGTTGACGCATCGGCACGATGAGATTGCAGAGCTGGTAAGAGACTTTGACAAGATGGCGGCGCAAATTGAAAAGCTCATGTGCGCGCAAAAAAGACTAATTAGCGATGTTTCTCACGAGTTCCGCTCCCCGCTGACGCGGATCAATCTTGCTGCTGAACTGATTCGCAACGTAGATGGCCAGGCGGTGAAGACGGCAATTGCGCGGATTGAGCAAGAGACAAAGCGGCTGAACGGCATGATCAGCAATCTGCTCACACTTTCCAAAATTGACGCCTGCGAATCGGTTGCCGATACGGAGACCATGGATGTTGCTGACCTGCTACAACAAGTTGTGGCCGATACCGACTTCGAGGCGCGCCTTCGCAACTGCCGCGTAGTTCTGCACACGTCGGAAGATTGCACAGTGGCCGGCAGTCCCGAACTGCTCCGGAGCGCCGTGGAGAACGCAATTCGTAATGCGATTCGCTACACGGCTGAGCACACGGAAGTAGAAGTCAGCCTCACGTGTGAAGCAAACGACGCCGCTTCCACAGCCATGATTGCGGTCCGAGATCATGGCCCTGGCGTGCCGGAGTCGTCTCTCGACGACTTATTCCGTCCATTCTTTCGCCTCGACGAGTCACGAGAACGTTCTACTGGCGGAGTCGGCTTGGGATTGGCGATCGCGCAACGAGCTGTGAGATTCCATGGCGGTGAAATCAAGGCGCAGAACCGCAGCGGAGGAGGACTTGAAGTGATGATCAGCTTTCCCGTCGCGAGTTCTGCGGCCCTGGTGGACCAATGAGATTATTGGCCTGTGGCGAAGGTGTCGCGGTCTGACTTCTGGAAAGATGCTGACCCCGGGATTCCTATCTATAAGGCAGCAAAAACCGAGTACGCAAAACTCTGTAGGGGAAGCCTCCGAAGGGAATGTTCCTGTAACTTAACGCGGCAATCCAAATTGCTGCCAGACACGGAACCATGGATTCGCCCCGTGCCTCTCATCATGCATTCGATTTGCGGCTTCGCGGTCGGCCACTGAGAAGGGTCTGGTGTCCGGCAGTTCGTGAATGCGCTCCAGTAACTCAATTTCGGCGATGGTCTTCTCGGCATCCATTGCAATTTGATTATCTTACGCCACTCACGCCTTCATACACACTCGTCCCGCCGAATTGATCTCTGCCCCTTTTCTGACAGCAGTTCGACGAAATCCAGTCTGGGCGGAAAACTGAGTCTGCCAGGGCCGCTTCGCAAGAGGACGGCGACACCATCGTGCAAACGTCCAACAAAACACTTGTCACGAATCTAGTGTCGAAATGTGGACTCAACGTCGATGAAACGACACTGATCGAAGAGATCGAATGGATTTCACGAGCAAGTGCAGTATTCGCAATCTGGCGTATGGCAAAGTCCTTGCATGAATGAGGCGAGGAGCCAGTGAATTAACCGGACTAATCACCGAGTATGAAGAGAAGAGATTTTCTCAACTTAAGTGTCAAAGGATCGGCAATGGCCGCCGCGGCTGCCTTTCTACCGCGGACCTCGACAGCGCAGGTCAACACAGGCGATAGCAGGAGCATGAACAATATGGAAAATAACGCGAACAGCAGCAGCAATGTCCATTACAAGCCACCCTTCAAGTTTGGCCTGGGAGGCGTCCCACTGGGAAATGAATTTGCCGTAGTGACTGATAAAGATGCATACGCGATCCTCGAAGCCGCGTGGAGCGCGGGCATTCGCTATTATGACGTTTCTCCCTGGTATGGGCTGGGTCTCGCCGAGAGAAGGTATGGCAGCTTTCTCCACAACAAAAAAAGGAGTGAATATGTCATCTCGTCCAAGGTGGGCAAGCTGCTAAAGGCATCGAAGACAGCGAAGAACCGCGAACTGTTCCCGTTCTCACCCTCGCCTAACGATGTAATTTTCGATTACACGGCATCCGGCGTGAGGCGGTCGATCGAGGACAGTCTGCAAAGACTTGGCATTGATAGCCTGGACATCGTTTTTGTCCATGACATTTCTTCGGATAACAAATTATTGCCGACGAGTTGGCAGGAACAATTCGACATCGCTAAAAAAGGTGCTTTTCCAGAGCTGACGCGTATGCGGGAAGAGGGATTGATCAAGGGCTGGGGAATTGGCGTCAATACACCCGAACCGATTCTGCGAGTGCTAAGCGAGGCCGATCCTGACGTGTGTCTAATGGCCTCGCAATATTCCCTTATCGATCACAAGAATGCGCTCGACCAGCTTTTCCCTGCGGTCCGAAAAAAGAACGCCTCTCTGGTTGTTGGTTCCTCGCTGAATGCCGGATTCATCTCTGGCAGTCCTCGCTACAACTATGGAAAGGACTCCTATAAGATCCCCGCAGAATTCCTGGAGAAACGCAGAAAACTGCGTGAAGTGGCAGCGAATCATGGAGTAGACCTTCGCACAGCAGCGCTTCAGTTCTCTGCGTCCCCTGACGTGGCTGCAGCTTTGATCGTCGGCGCTAGCAATGAGCAACAGATTCTCGCAGACTATACCTCCATGCAAACCAAGATTCCGTCTGAATTCTGGACAGAACTGAAAGCTGAGAAATTGATAGAGCAAAATGCACCAACGCCTGCATGAGAAACCGGAAATAAACATATTAGGAGTGCGCGCAGACCAATTCAGACAACGCGTGAAAGCGACCACAGATTGATGCGGTGTGTTCGAATCACGACACAGAATTCGTCCGCGAACCACCTCAACTCATCTTGCGGCAGTCGTTTCTTCCTTAACCCAGGCACAGACTGCTCTCTTGTCTTGCTCTGTGAGATTCGCCTCTGATGCATTGCGGTGTATTGCCACGGCGGCATTCTGACTGTCGAATGCGCATTTTTAATTGCCGATATTTTGAGCCAGCATGGACTCGTCAGAGAGAGTCACTATTTCGACACAGATGTCAGTTAGCGGTCAGGGAAACGACTGGCGCGGCTCACTCCAGCGCGCCGATATCCGAATACTCAGTCAGTCCGCACGGCCTCAAAAATGCTTGTCCGCTGGAGGGAAGATACACGTTGTGGATACCAGAATCGCAAACCGCACAATCACCGCGATCCAAGTCATTAGTTGTTTGGCAACAGTCATTGTTACGGGGTTGATCTTAACTATGGTAGGGACAAGCATTTACGGCATTCTTGTCACCGTGCGCTGAAATACTCAGCGAATTGAGATTCTGAATTCGATAATTTCCCGCATCCCGTCGGTGCGGGAGGCCCGCATTTCTCGCATCAAGGATTAACGTTGATGTTAATTAACGTTTTTGTTATCGGGTAAATACCGTATTGCTGGCGCCTATATTTTCGATTAGACCTACATGTGTTCTGTTCCTCGGGTGTACGTTAGCCGATAGCAAGCTGTTGCCGCACCCGGCAAATATTTGTTTTGGTGATCCAGTTTTCCGGACGCACCTCAGCGCCTCGATCGCCCCTTTCCTTAGCTGACTTGTTGTCTTCCTCGGGTGTGCGTCAGCCGATAACAAGCTGTTGCTGTGCCCGGCAAAGTGTTTTTCGCGTGATCCCGATTTTCCGGACGCACCTCGGCGCTCGATCACCCCTTCCCGACTTCAACGATTCAGAGATGTGACTCGATTAACTCCGTGGTATTTGGCTTGCTATTAGCTGAACACCGCGGAACTCTGCGGATATGACGTAGTGAGTTAGTAAGGAGGAACAAATGAGTCGAAAACTCTCAGAAACATTCTCATTGCTCTCAACAGCGGGCTTGACTGCGCTCGCCATTCTGACGATAGCCTCAACCGCGTCAGCACAGGCTATTCCGCCACCGCCAATAGTTGATTTTCCACTTCCAACGGGCTTCCAGATTCCACCGTCTGATTCAAAATGCATACTGAGTGGCCACAGACTGGACCTTCAATGCATCATTAAGAACGATCCAGACGCAATCAGAATTCGCGCTGAAGAGGCCAAGCTCGAAGCCCAAGCTCTGAAAGCGGCGATGTCAGGGAAACTGGATCCATATCATCAAGTCGAGACTCTGGGCAAGCTTGAGATCTTCGATCCCAACCTGTCCGTAAACAACAACATCGCCTGCAGCTATTGCCATGACCCCATGGCGGGCTATGCCAACGGCGTATCCATCTTGAGCGTGTACACGGGCGGATCGAACCCCGGATCGGTTCCCATCACAGTTCCCCATGCCTACCCGAATAACCGGATTGCGAAGCGGAATCCGCAGGGTTACACTTACGCAACTTACTACCCGCCTCTCCATTACAACCAAAGCCAAGCCGATTTCTACGGCGGCAATTTCTGGGATGGCCGCGCAACAGGGTACCTGCTGCAGAATTCGTCGGCGAATCAGGCACAAGGCCCGCCCTTGGATACCCAAGAAATGGCCAATCCCGATCCCGCTTGTGTTATCTACAAGCTCTCCCTCAGCAAATACAGCTCCTTCTTTGAGCAGGTGTTCGGCGTCGGCTCCCTGGAAATTGCCTGGCCTTCAGACGTACAGACCATCTGCAGCACCCCGGCAGGCGCTGCTGTGCTTCATGGAAACCCAACTCCGCTTAAGCTCAGCGCCAAAGACCGTACTCTCGCTACCAAAGACTTCGGCGAGTTCGCACAGGCTATTGCCGCCTATGAAGGTTCTGATAGCGTCAGCCCCTTCACGTCGAAGTTCGATTACTACCTTGCAGGAAAAACAACCCTCACCGGGCAAGAACAGAACGGTTATGACCTGTTCCGCGGCAAAGGCAGTTGCAACACCTGTCACCTGGATGGAAGGGCGAGTACGCTGCAGGGCGGAAGCGATACTGGCCAGGCGGCAAGCCTTCAGCCTTTGTTCACTGACACCACCTACAACAATCTTGGCCTTCCCAAAAATGTGATGCTCCCGTGGTATTCCGAAGACACTCCAGACCAATGGGGATTTACCGCGAACCCACTGGGCTTCGGGTTCATCGACCTGGGCATGGGATTATTCCTGGATGGCTACTATGGCGCTCCTCCTAACTTGAGCTGGGCTGCGCAGTTTACAAATTTCGAGGGCAAATTCCAAACCTCGACGGCGCGCAACGCAGCAATGCTGCCGTATAAAGGCTTCGTGAAAGCTTACATGCACAATGGCTATCTCACGAGCTTGAAGGAGGTCGTCCATTTCTACAACACGCGTGATGTTTACCCTTATCACGTGATGTCCGGGCATTGTCCAAAGGGAACCGTCGAAAAGGTAACCTGCTGGCCGGAGCCGGAAGATCCCGACAACGAAAACATGACGATCGGCAAACTTGGCTTGACGTCGGATGAAGAAGACGACCTCGTTGCCTTCTTGCAGACGCTCATCGACGGCTTCAAGCCGTGACGATGGTTCGTTAATACACGTGGGGCGGACCTGTTGGTTCGCCCCCGTCTTTCACCAGTTGTCCAAACGAAAGAGCGGGATTCTGGTAACTTTTTACAGGAGACTTGCATATGACCAGAGCAATTGAATTGCGCCTCACTACTTTGATCGGCGTTCTCGCCATTGGCTTATTGTTGTCGCAATCACGAATGTCATTCGCGGGTGAGGGTTCGAACCCAACCACGGCCAATGTCAGCCCGACCGTCGAATCCGCCGCGGACACGTTCGCTTTTATCAGTTGGACTGCACGCAATCCGCGCGGCACTATCCTGCACTACTCCATCGTGCACTACGGCAAAGATCCCAATCATCTTGACTTGACGGCGGTGTCTCCCACCAGAATCAACCCAACTCGCAGTGACATGGTTTTTCGGGTGCGCATGAACGATTTGCAGCCCGATACCACGTATTACTACACGGTGAGCTCAACTCAGGCTGACGGCACTGCTGATCCCGTGACCAGTGCTGTGCAACAGTTCAAGACACGGTCAACCAATGAGACCAGTGCGGAAAGATAAGACTGCGGAACGCTCCTCCGAGATCTGGGTGATTAGCTGGAGTCCACCTTTCGACAGCTGTCTTCCAGCGGTCACCTCACAGCACCGCTTGGACCGACATTCCGCCGTGCTGCCATTGCTAAATGGCCAGCGAACTTCCACATTGTTCGTGACTTCGGCTCACGTACCACATTTGGCAGCTCAAATGCACGCGCGATTCATAGAGATAATGTGTGTGGAGGGGTTGAGAATTTATGTCTGCAAGACTACTCACGAGGATCCTGGCTATTGCAACTTTTTTAGCAGCCACCGCAAGCCTTGGGTTCGGACAGGCGGCGAGCAATTCGGCTGCGAGCTTATACAAAACGAACTGCGCCTCCTGCCATGGCCCGGATGGACGTGGAAGTGCGGTGGGAAAGAGCTTACATGCCGCGGATTTTCACTCGGCGCAAGTTCAACAGCAGTCTGATGCACAACTAGCCGGCGTAATCGCTGAAGGACGAGGAAATATGCCTCCTTTCGGCACTCGGCTGACTAGGGACCAGATCGACGCTTTGGTGAAGTACATTCGCACTCTAGGTAAAGCGAAATAAGTTCTTCATCTGAGAACGAAACGGCTCCCCAACCTGCTTTGGTACCAGGGATGGAAGGAAGAACCGGGTTACGGAGGAAGGCACTGTTATGAAAACTCTCACTGCAGATCAAGTAAAGGTCGGTTTCATTGGCCTGGGCAACATGGGAAGCCGCATGGCACAACGCCTTCTGCATCACGGATACCATCTCGAAGTGTACGATCGAGATCCCGCTAAAGCAGAAGCCATGGCTGCAAAGGGTGGCGCGGTTGCAAACAACATTTTTGAACTTGCGCGCAACATCGATGTGCTTCTTTCGTGTCTGACCAATGATGAAGCAGTGCGGAGCGTTTATACCGGGGCTGAGGGGGTTTTTGCAGGGGCACGGGCAGGGACCGTCGTGCTCGAGATGAGCACGATCTCTCCAGAAAGCTCGCGCGAACTGCACAAGCTCGGCGCGACACGCGGCATCGAGGTGATGGATGTTGCGATTTCAGGCAGTACGACCGCCGCCGAAAACGGCGCCTTGACGCTGCTGGCAGGCGGAAACCGAGAACTGTTCCGCGTTGCCAAGCCAATTTTCGAATCAGTGGCAAAACAATACTTTCTTCTGGGCGGTCCTGGCTCAGGGACAGCAATGAAGTTAGTCGTCAACACGCTGCTGGGTGTGGGCATGCAAGCGATCGCTGAGGCCGTAGTTCTTGGAGAGAAAGCGGGTCTCGATCGCAAGAACTTGCTCGACGTCCTATCGCAGACCGCTGTGATCGCGCCGGCTCATGTGGGAAAGTTGGCTAGGATCGCGATCAACGACTACACTCCGCAGTTTCCTCTCCGCCTGATGAACAAAGATTTCAAACTGATTCTGGAGGCGGCAACTGAAGCGCGGATTCCGATGCCCGCGACAGAAGCTGCCTTTCAGGTAAACTCCGAGGAACTGGCTGGCGGTGAAGAGGAAGACTTCTCTGCGGTGTTGCGGCGGATGGAAGAAGTTGCCGGTATCGCGGCTGATCGCTCGGCGCCGGTAGCAAGTTAATTTGCCAACAGCAGCTTCTGTCTTCCGGAAACAGCTCTTCAAGCTGTTCTTCGCCGGGATTCCTTGAGACTGAGCCGAGATAGCGCGGCCTTGATCGCGTCGGCACTACGCTGCAAACCTTGTTGCTCCGCGGCGGACATCTCGGGCTCGAGCACACGATGCACGCCTTCCCGCCCAATGATACTTGGTAAGGAAAGCGTAACCCCGAATGTCGGGTTGTAGCAGCCGATGGGAATCACTGCCCGCTCATCGCGCAATATCATCTCAGTCAGGCGCGCGGAGACCATCCCTATGCCATACTGGCTGGCCCCAATACCTTCAATGACCGTAATGTTAGCGTAACGCACCTCGCGTTCGACTTCCTCACGCACCGTCTGTGATGTTGGGCTCGCCCCAAAGAGGTCCAATACATTTCTGCCGCCCACTCGCGCTGATGACCACAGGAAAACTGAGGAGACACCATGCTCACCTAAGACCAGCGCCTCCACGTCCGATGCACTGACGTCAAGACGCTTTCCCAGGTGAAACCGGAACCGTAGCGTGTCGAGAGAAGTGCCCGTGCTCAGCACGCGCTCGTGTCCCAACATACGCACTACATCAGCCAGCGCGTCCGGCGGATCGGTTACGACCAGAATCAGCGCATTGGGAGCGGAGCCGTGGATCTGTGGAACGATGTCCTGAAAGATTGCCGCATTCGCCTCGAGCAAGCGGAGCCTTCCGACAGGATCGCTGCGATCGGTTGCGCCTCCGCTTTTTTCGTTGACTCCAGCAGTGATCAGCACCACCGACGAGCCAGCCAGATCGGAATAGTCGCCGGCGCGCACCGTGATTGGCGGGGACAGGACCGCACCGTATTGGACGTCCGTCACGACTCCCTGGGCTCGCTTGCGGTCGCGGTTGACGAGCACGACCTCGCGCGCACTTCCACGCATAACTATCGACAAAAGGCACGCTGAGCCAACTGCGCCCGCTCCAATAATTCCGACCTTCATATATGTCCTCCTCTTCATTATTGCTTCTTGAAGTCTGTCAATGCACGCGATGTGCGAAACCGAATCATCTGAACTGCCTCCGCTTAATCCATTAGCAGCCGCAAGTTGCTCAGGCTACCGTCAACGGGCTCTGCCGCTTTATTTACCGCGAGGCATGCCACAGATCCTGCATTGGCACGGTTCAATTCGCCCGAGCCTTTAGGATGTCGTGACACGGACGGACATCGTGACGCATGGCGACAGCAGTTCAAAGGCTCAAGCGGTGTTACTGCAGTTGCGACATCGAGTTTGTCGCCAGCGTACCTGGTTCCGTCGCGCCCTGAGAGCGTTGGTGAGAGGCTCGGGAAATCCCCAGCTTCTGCATTTTATGAATGAGTGTAGTGCGCTTCAAACCGAGTTTCGCAGCTGCTCCTTTCGGGCCGCCGATTATCCAACCGACCGATTCAAGCGTGCGCAGAATCAGAACGCGCTCGGAGTCCTTTAGGGTAGTTGCCGCAGGAGACGCGGTGATACCCAAAGGCCCTACTGCCGGCAACGGATTGGGAAGCACGCCATCATCGGAGAGGATCACGGCACGTTCGATCAGGTTCTGCAGTTCGCGGATGTTGCCTGGCCACTGGTATGACGTGAGCGCAGACATCGTGGCTGGAGGAATGTGCTCAATCTGGCGACTCATCCGCCGGCCATAGATCTCGGTAAAGTGCGACACCAGGGCCGGAATGTCTTCCCGGCGTTCGCGCAACGGCGGCAACAGGACCGGAAACACATTCAAGCGGTAGTAGAGATCACTGCGAAACTCGCCCCGGTTCGACATTTCCAACAGATTACGATTTGTGGCAGCCACCAGCCGCACGTCAACTTGATGAGTCCGAGTGCTGCCCAAGCGCTCGAACTCCTGTTCCTGCAGAACGCGCAGCAATTTCGGCTGTAACGCTGGCGGAATATCTCCTACTTCATCCAGGAAAAGCGTGCCTTTGTCGGCTAGTTCGAAACGGCCAATCTTTTGTGCGATGGCTCCGGTGAACGCACCTTTCTCGTGGCCGAAGAGTTCGCTCTCTAGCAAATCCAGCGGAATGGCAGCGCAATTCAGTCGCACGAAGGGACGCCCGCACCGCGCGCTGAGGTTATGAATCGCGTGCGCGATCAACTCCTTGCCAGTGCCGGTTTCGCCCTGAATAAGAACGGTGGAATCCGTCGGCGCAACCCGTTCGACTTGTTCGAGCACCGATTCCAGAGCAGGACTATTGCCTATGACCTGCTCGAATCTGCGCTCATAAGATGCTTGATCACTACTTCCGAATTTTTGGAAAGCTCCCACAGAGAACCTCCTGGTGCGGACGCGCTCTTTAACGGGCTCAATTCGCCAGAGCTGCTCGAACACTTTCGAGTAAGACTTCATCATCGAACGGTTTGGCCAGGAACTCCACCGCACCTGCTCTTAGCGCCTGCATGCGCATTTTTGTGTCGCCGTGGGCCGTGATGAAGATGGTCGGAATTCTGCAGTGTTCAGCGTTCAGCTTGGCCTGCAGTTCCAGACCGGACATTCCGGGCATGCGAATGTCCGCGATTAGACATGCAATCTGCTGGTGCTGGCCGGACCTCAGGAATTCTTCCGCTGAAGCAAACGCTTGAGACGGCAATCCGACGGATTTCAGCATTCCCTGCAACGCACTGCGCATTAACTCATCGTCATCGACGATCGCGACCATTTTTTCCTTCCTCTGAATAGCCATAGCCACAAAGTATCGTTCCGCCGCCGCCGCCGCAATCATGCTTTGGGAGTTGGCAATCATACTTTGGTATGAGGCGTGTAACCGCTGCCAGCGTTGTGACTTTTATTCGTGAGTCTCGACTTTGGTGGGAAGGCTAAGGTGAAAGCTGGCACCGCGCGAGGAGTTATCGGCAGCCCACAGGCGGCCGCCATGCGATTCCACAATAGATCGGCTGATGCGAAGCCCCATGCCAGTGCCTTGAGGCTTGGTAGTAAAGAAAGCGTTGAAGATTTGGTCCGCCTGCTGCAGCGGCAGTCCTACGCCGGTATCGCTGATCGAAACCAACAGTTGGCCGTCTTCGGTTGCCTGCGAGCGAACCAATAGCTCGCGCGGCCCATCTGCATCTTTCATCGCTTCAATGCCGTTCATCATGAGGTTCATCAGTACCTGTTGTAGTTGTACGCGATCTCCCTTGACCTCAGGAAGTTCTGCAGCGAGCTCCGCCCACACCGATATGGAGTATCGCGCTGCTTCACCGCTCATGAGGGCTACCATCTCTCGAATGATCTCGTGCATATCGACCGACTCCCATTGCGGACTAGCCTTTTTAAAAAGCAGGCGAGTTCGGCTGACGATCTCCGCGGCACGGGTCGCGTCTTTCACCATTCTCGATGCGGCCTCGCGAGCCTCGTCCAGATCGGGTTGATCGCGATTGAGCCAGCGTAAGCAGGTGTTGGCGTCGGTAACGGCGGCCGCAATCGGTTGATTGACTTCGTGTGCGAGAGAAGCGGTCAGCTCTCCCATCGTCGTGATGCGGCTGATGCGCGCAAGATCGGCCTGCGCCTGACGCAGAGCTTCTTCGGCCTGCCTACGCTCGGTAATGTCGGTGGAGCTGCCGACGAATTGCGCCAGATTTCCAGACGCGTCCAAGACGGGATGGCCGACACTGTGGAGATGTCGTACGGTGCCGCTGGGAAGAATAATTCGGTATTCAAGCTCGTACTCCGACTTTTCACTGATTGCTCGATCGATTTTTTGCTGACGGCGGGCTCGATCATCCGGGTGAATCCGCTCCAGGCGTTGGTCCCAAGCCGACATGCCGTCTTTCTGATCGAAGCCATATATGCGATACCATTCTTCCGATAGGTGCAAGGCCCGTCTTGGAGCTACCTCCCAGACCCAACTACCTGTGTGGGTGAGCCGCTGAGCTTCAGCCAGGTAGGCTTCGCTCCGGCGCAGCGCCTGCTCGGCCCGCTTGCGCTCGGTGACGTCTGTGGTAGTGCCAACGAATTGCACCAGGAGCGAGGAAGCGTCAAGAACAGGATGGCCGACAGTGTACAGGTCTTTTACGGTGCCCTCTGGAAGAAGAATGCAGAATTCAATTTCGTACTCCGATTTTTCCCGTATTGCGCGATCGATGGTTTCTTTCCAGCGAGCTCGATCATCTGGATGGACGCGCTGAAGCCGTTTATCAAAAGTCGGCATGCCATCTTTCGGATCAAAACCATATATGCGATACCACTCCTCTGACAGGTGCAATGCTTCTTTTCCATCGACCCGCCACACCCAACTACCTGTATGCGCAAGCTTCTGTGCCTCCGCTAAGTAGGCCTCGCTCTGCTTCAGCTTATCTTCAGCATGCTTGCGCTCCGTCACGTCCATCACCGTACCCACGAATTCAACCAGCTCGCCGGATGGGCTGAAGACGGGATGACTTACGACGTGAATGTCTCTGACCTCGCCGCTGGGATGGACTATTCGATAATCCGCTTCGTAATCCACCTTCTCACGGGCAGCTTTTTCCGATAGCTCTCTGACCCGGGCTTGATCATCTGGATAGACGCGCTGCAAGAATGTTTCAAACCGCGGCGGTCCATCGTGCGAATCAAAACCCAGCACCCGAAAGCATTCTTCTGACCAGTACCTCATCTCGCCGGTGGCAGAAACCCGTGCCCAACTGCCCGTTCCACTGAGGCTCTGCGCTTCTGCTAAGTAGGCCTCGCTCTCCCGCAATTTCTCTTCCGTGCGCTTGTGCTCAGCAATCTTAAGACTTAGTTCCTGATTGGCCCGAGTCAGATCTGCTGTGCGCTCCGCGACTCTGACTTCAAGCTCGCTTCGCGCCCGATTTATGGCCATCATTAGAAACGCAAAAATCAGAAATACGAGATCATAAATAACGCGAGACACGGCCTGGACTTCTGACCAATGGCTGTACCGGATGGCGGAAGCAAGCAGTGCCGCCACGATACCGGGCATATTGCCGCCGTACCAAAACGTAATCGCAATTGCTGAGAGCGCAAATGCGGCAAACGGCTGAGGCAGATGAAAATATAAAAACAGCCGCGCCAGGCCCATAGCTGCTGCGATCGACGCGAAGGCCAATCCATAGCGCAGAACAGCAGCGGCCGCTGGCCGCGCAAACCATCTACCTGTACCCGTAACAGTCATCGTCGAGAGTCTGTTTACGTTATGGATAAATCTTTCTCACGAAAGACGCACCCTTCAACGTAAAGAATCGTTACCGCGCGCTAACCTACTTCTTGCCGCCATGGATCTCCAGCTTGCCCGCCATTCTTACCAATTCCGCGAGGGAGTCGGCCCGCATCTTGTGCATTACGTGCCCGCGATGGATCTTCACGGTGATTTCGCTGGTGCCGAGGTCATACGCGATTTGCTTATTCAGCATGCCCGAAACCACCAGTCCCATGACTTCGCGTTCGCGTGCGGTCAGCGACTCGTAGCGTTTTCGCAACTCGCTCAGATCACTCTGTTGTTGGCGTGATGCACGGTCACGGTCCAAAGCCTGGTAAATCGCATCCAGCAGGTCCTGGTCGCGGAAAGGCTTCGTGAGGAATTCCACCGCACCGGATTTCATGGCTTTGACCGTCATCGGAATATCGCCATGACCGGTTATGAAGATGATTGGAATCCGGATGCCCCCATCAGCCAACTCGCACTGGAAGTCCAGACCGCTGACGCCAGGAAGTCTCGCGTCCAGGACAAGGCAACTTGGCCCGTCCGGGCGTTTGCTGCGCAAGAACCCTTGCGGTGTTGCGAAAGTTTCGGAACGCAAGCCAACCGACTTCAACATGCCTTGGATGGCCGCACGTACCAAGTCATCGTCATCAATAACGAATACTGTGGGGACGGCGGCTGTGGGCGTCATTCATGCGCCTCTGCGGCTGTGAGTAATCCGAAGAGATTTTACGCTCATCAAGGGACTGGAAGATGGTGATTTCGGCGAAAAGGAGATTTGGCTTTTAGCAGCAGCCACCTGAATTCTCCAGATTAAACGGGTGCGCTACTCACGCGAGGGTCAGCGCTATTAGGCGACAGACTCTACAGTCAGCAAATGCTGTAACCCAAAGACAAGCTCATCTTTCTTCACGCACGTATCGGTCGGTGAGGGAGAACTGTCAATCTGGCCACCGCACAGCAGCGTTACAGGAACCTTCGGGCGAATGTGGCGCAGGGCTCTGCACCAAATCAAAGCCGGCCTGTTCGCTCGCGTCCTTGTCAACCACAACAGCGGCGGCTGAATGCATAACGTATAACAAGGCGACCCCTTCAGTTGGACGGTTTGTGCTCACGACCTCGTAGCCTTTTTCTTCCAGTGCGGCTAATACCGAATTGCTACCGCTCGCACCATCAGATATGTAAAGAATTATGTTGTATCCGATCATTTTCGGCTCCCTGTGTCGACAAGTAGTGATCGACGGCCGGTCTCAGGTTGTGATCAAAAATGGCCTCTCGCGCGGACCCGGCTGTTTCAATTCCGGGCCCTAACGCGAATGCCAGTTTTATGTTCAGTTGCCAGCTCCGGTAGTTTCGGAGCGAGACATAGGTGCTTGCTTTACCACGATGGTTTCAAGTTTGTCTTGTGCTAATTGCTTCTCCGTCTGCTTGGAATACACGAATTCGTTTCCGATTTCGCTTCCTGGATAGAACCACTTCAGAAGGACAGGCGGTGCTCCCGCTTCTGACTCTGCGAACGTGACCTCGACATCATTGGCTGGCTCCTGAAGCTCGGTGAAACTGGTCAGAAAAGTTCCGTACAGAACACTTCGGTCTGAACTGAATATCTGAACGACATGGGTTTCGGTACCATGATCGGCCAATTCAAACAAATAGGTTCCTGCTGGCAATACCTGCCCCGGAATCTGGACCGGTTGAGTGAAAGTGATTTTAGTGGCGTGGTCAAATTCGTCTGCGTGAGCAGCGAGTTCGAAGATCAGGGTAAAAGCAATGATCAAGCCTACGACGATGTAACCTTTGTTGATTTTCATTTGTTTTTCTCCTTTAAAACAGTATTGGTATTTCCGGTCGCGTTAAAAAAGGAACTTCACAACTGCTTTTCCTGCTTTGCCAGTGTCCTTTGCTAGAGAAATTCCCGGCTTTGTAAGTGTCCTTCCTTGCGGTCTTAACCGAATGGCCGACAACATCGGCTCCGAATGACGAGGACGACATGCAGAGGCAATGGTGACGAGAGCAAAAAGCTTTTTCAGTTTTCCTCTTTTGTTTTTTCGCTGCGCGTGGCGGCTTTTGCCTCGCCGAATGAATGCTTAAGGAGCGAGACTAGTCCGCCACGCATCAGCGTTGCGCTTGCACTTTTACTAAGGCACGGCAGATACCAAACCCAGGCCAGAGAAAGATTAGCCAATAAAAAAGCGCCAGCCGGGCAAATAGATCCCATTCGCTCAAGAGCATAGGCCCTGGGAATTTATCCGCATCCCACGTTGATCAGAACTCGGCCGCACTTTGTGGCCGTCCGAATATCGACGCGCTATCAACCTGTCGACACTCGGACCTTTCGATTTTTCTTAAGCTGAGCACAAACGCTTGCAAATCCGTATGCGAGCAGAGAATTCGAGTTTGGAGATGCGCATGCATTCAGTCGCAATGACGTAGCGGCCGAAAGCTGACGGCGCGGAGTGTGTGACCGTGCTTCCCCCAAGTTCCACAGTCGGTACAGCGAATGGCGCTACGTCAAGAATTGAGAACTGAGCTGGAAAGGAAGGAATCGAAATGGCAAATCAAGGAAGCAAGAAATGCGCGCACATACCGTGCCTGTGCGAGGTATCGGATGGAGAAGAATACTGCGGAGATGCCTGTCGTGATGCGGGAAGCGAAGATGTGGAGATTGCGTGTCAATGCAGCCACCCGGCATGTCCGCTCACATTTCGGCAGTTCGCATCTCGTAGCCGCGCCGAACTGGATTGCTAAGAACGGTCGTTTGTGGCGGTGTGCGTCAGTTCGTTGGGAAGGAATGATGGCGAAGATCCTGTTGAAATAATCTCTTGAGCTGACGAAAATGATTCGCGAGAAAAACGTAACCATATCGTGAGCCATTGCATCAAGCAGGCATATGGCAATTCGCTGGAAGCAAGGCTCGCCATCGCAGTCCCGCCCCCGCAGAATTTTCCACACCACTGTGATGGCGCGTTGCTTCCAGCGTTACTAGTCACTAAAGCAAGAACGTGTTTTCCCAGCCATCTGGCGCAGAAATTCGATGTTCCTGGTTAACCCCGAAATCTGTCGAAATATGGACATCCTGTCCGCCGTGTGACGCCTCCCTGAACTTCACAGAGCGATCTGCAGCCGCATAGCTTCGTAGGCTGCAGAAAATACGCAAGGAAGTCGATTGGAACGTGACGTGCCTCTTTGCCCTGCAGGAGGAAATAACGTGCAAGAGGCGCAAACATACTTCGAAAGCGAACCGCGATTCACCCCCTGCGATGTCCATAACGTAAAGGAGGAAATGAACGAGACTCTCTCGCGCTACCGAGCGGCGTTCTTCAGGCGCGCTTATCTCGTACTGGAAAACGCAGCTGATGCGGAGGATGCAGTTCAAGACGCACTCCTGTCCGCTTACAAGCACATTGACCAGTTCAGAGGTGAGGCGCAGCTGTCCACCTGGTTAACCGCGATTGTCTCCAATTCTGCGCGCATGCAGTTGCGCAGGCGGCCACGCCACATTCACGTGTCACTGGACGAGCCCGTCGGCGAAGAGCAGGAACACTCGGCGGCAGGACAATTGGCGGACGGTCGGCAGAATCCTGAGGACGAGTGCCGAAGCACTGAGCTTCATGCCCGCCTGAAAAATCTTTTGACTCAACTCCCGCCTTCGTTGCGCAGGGTATTCCAGTTGCGCGATCTGGATGGTCTGACCACGCGCGAAGCAGCAGACCTTCTCGGCGTGGCGGATGGAACCGTGAAAGGCCAGTTGGCAAAGGCGCGCACGAGACTAAGGAAATTGATGGCGCCGGCGTGCGATTCACAACGTCGTGCGCGTCGCACCCATACGACGACGCCAAGCATGTCTGAGAGATAAGGATTTAGTACTTCGGATTTGCGAGGAAAGGTTCGTCGGTGGATGGCAAGACAAGAAGCAGCGTCCGGATTGGACAGGCGTGTCAACACGTGGGATCCCCCCTTACGGCACAAACGCTATCCCAATGCTATGCGGCCGATGGTGAGGACGCCGCCACGTCGGTGGGCAGTGTGAACTGAAATGTCGAGCCGCGTTGCGCATTGGCATACGCTGACAAAGAGCCTCCGTGGGACTCGATAATCCTTCGACTGATGGACAGTCCCATGCCGGTGCCCTGTTCTTTGGTGGTGAAGAACGCCTCGAAAATACGGTCGCCTTCTCCGATAGGAAGGCCGATACCTGAATCACTCACTGAAACGAGTAGTTGACCATCGTCGGTTTTCTTCGATGTGACGCTCAGTTCACCGTTCGCATCTTTCATCGCTTCAACGCCATTGAGCAACAGGTTCATTAATACCTGCTGCAGCTGTACGCGATCCGCTGTGACCAGCGGAAGCCCTGAGTCGAGCTCGGTGCGGATTGAAATAGAATGCCGATCCGCGTTGTCGTGCAGCAGAATAATCATTTCTCGAATGATTTCGTTTACATCAAGCAGTTCCCGGTCCGATGTGTCTCGCCTATAAAGCGAACGAACCCTGTCGATAACCTCGGCAGCGCGCGTTGCATCATTGATCATTCTTAATGCCGCCTCGCAACCCTCAGCGACCTCAGGAGTATCGCGCCGTAGCCACCGCACGCAGGTTTTGGCGTCCGTTACGGCGGCGGTGATTGGCTGCTTGAGTTCATGCGCCAGGGAGGCGGCCAATTCTCCCATCATGCTCACGCGGTTGATGTGGGCGAGATCAGCCTGCGCCCGGCGCAGAGCCTCTTCGGCTTGTTTGCGTTCGGTGATGTCGGTGGAGCTGCCAACGAATTGCACCAGGTTCCCGGAAGCGTTCAGAACAGGGTGTCCGACACTGCGGAGGTACCTTACGGCGCCACCTGGAAAAAGAATTCGGTATTCAACTTCGTAATCTGATTTTTCGTTGATTGCCCGATCGATTGCTTGTTGCTGCCTTGTTCGATCGTCTGGATGAATACGCTCCAGCCGTTTTTCCCACGCAGGCATGCCCTCTTCAGGGTCGAAGCCGTATATGCAATACCATTCTTCGGATAGATGCGACGCTCGTCTTTCCGCTACTTCCCAGACCCAACTTCCCGTATGTGTGAGTTTCTGCGCTTCGGCCAGATAAGCTTCACTTCGCCGCAATGCCTCTTGCGACCGCATGCGTTCGGTGACGTCACGGACGGCAGCGGAGACCAGCGTGCCCTCTTCCGTCTCCAGCGGACTTAGACTGATTTCTACGGGGAACTCGGTTCCATCTTTGCGCCGTCCAAAGAGCTGCAGACCCTCACCCATCGGCCGCACCCGAGGTTGGGCGAAGAAGTCCTTGCGGTGTCGGGGGTGCAGCCCCCGAAATCCTTCCGGCACCAAAATTTCAACCTCTTGCCCCAGGAGGTCGTCGCGCTGGTATCCAAACATCTCCTCGACTTGAGCATTGACCAGCACGATCTTGCCCTGCCCATTGATGACGATCACTGCATCCGGAGCGGATTCTAGAAGCCCGCGGAATTTTTGCTCCGCCCGTTTACGCTCGGTGATGTCCATCACGGTGCCCACGAACTCGCCGGTCTCGCCGGACGCTTTGACCAGAGGGTGGCCTATTCCGTACATATATCTCGTGGTCCCCTCTGGCAGAACGACTCGGAAATGGGCCTCGACATCACTTCCTGCAGTCATCGCTCTCTCGAGATCTCCGACGGTCGGGCCGCGATCGTCGGGATGGATACGCTGATATAACTCTGCGAATGACGGTATCTCGGCCCTCTCCGGAACGAGACCAAACAAGTGCCGGTGTTCCTCGGACGAATGGATCATCTCTCGAGTGGCAATATTGCATGCCCAAGTGCCGGTATGGCTCAGCTTCTGCCCTTCCGCTAAGTACACTTCGGTGCGAAGCAGGGCCTCCGCGGCGCGTTTGCTCTCGGTGACGTCCATCACCGCTCCTACGAACTCCGCGCTCGATTCATCGCCTACGGCATGAACCACAACATGGACATGCTTGATGGAACCATTTGGCATCAGCAAGCGATATTCATGTTCAAAATTCTTTCCATCCTGCGTCGCGCGTTCAATTGTCTGTTTCACCAGCGCCACGTCTTCCGGATGGACCCGTTGGAGAATGAGTTCCACAGTCGGTGTCGTCGTTCGATCGTATTGGAAAATTCGAAAGGTTTCCTCTGACCAGATGATCTCGCCGGTGGAAGATCTCCAGCCGAAACTTCCCGTGTGGCTGAGCCTTTGGGCTTCCGCCAAATATGCCTCGCTTCGCTGCTGCTGCAGTTCAAAGATCTGGGCAGCGAATCGTCTATCGACCCAGGACGTCAGCAGAGCCACCCCGAGGATGATAAAGGTGATGGCGACAATTCCGGCAATGCCGAGTGCGGAGATGCTTACGGCCTGAGACAGGTCGGCCGGCATGCCGGAGGACGTGAAACTGGCGGCGGCCATGCCAGTGTAATGCATGACAGGGATCGCAGCACCCATTAGGACGGCCCCGGCTAACTTCTTCCGGCCGATACCCGTTTTCTCATCCCGGAAGTGAAAGGTAATCCATAGCGCGGCGAGAGAGATTAGAACCGCTAACGCGACGGACAGGACGACGACAAAGGAATTAAATTGGCATATAGCCGGTAAGCGCATAGCGGCCATGCCGATGTAATGCATACCGGCAATACCCGAACCCATCAGGACACTTCCAGCGAGCGCTTGAGACGCGCCCATTTTCTGTCGGCTCACCACGTACAGCGCAATGACCGACGCGAGAATGGCCGCAACCAGTGACAGCAGAACGGTTGGCCAGTGGTAAGCCACGGGAATCGGCAGGATGAACGCGAGCATCCCAATGTAGTGCATTGACCAGATGCCTGTCCCCATCGCACAGGCACCGCCCAGCACCCAAAGCGCACGAGTCCAACCGCCCGCAGCCGTTACGCGACTTGCGAGATCTAGAGCGGCGTACGAGGCAAACATGGCGATCAATACCGAAAGCGCCACGAGCGCGTAGTTGTACGAGCCAATCAAGTTCATCGCACCCATGTGACTCGCTCAATCAGATCAACCGGTCTTGGGACGCTGCCAATGGCTCGGTGGCTAACGTCATTGGCGCAGGCGTACCCCATGCTTACCGCCTTACCGCAGCAAATTTAGCTCACTGCGGTGAAGATTAACAAGCCCGAGTTCGGACTTGAAATCCAATGGAGGGTTTAATGCTCTTCTGGTAGCTCACACATAGTCGACAACCCTGCAGTTATTATCCACCGGCGTGTCAATTTCTGTGTTGCCCGCGCAAGAACACTGCGAGAGTCCTCGTCCACGACGGGCGCAAGTACATTCTGCTCTGAGCTCTGCCAGTGGATCTTTTTACATGAGCCTGAACGATATGCCAACCACAAGGATGTCGTGAAGCGCGTCCTCTCGGGAAAGGTCCCGGCTCAGCTGCCCAATTTGCTGACCGAGTATTTCAATCTCACCCCAGATACTTGGGGCAAAGACGCTCATAACGGCGATTATGAGTGGCTCGGAGCTTCGAAAAGACTCTGCCGCTTAGCTTGCCGGACTGACGTTTATGCCAGTTCCTCTTTATGGTTTCCTGCAAGGTGACACCGGGGACACACTCGCAGCCTTGGCACGAAAACTGCAGGCTGCAGCCAAACTTCGGGTCGCAAGTAGGGACCGAGTTCGGGTGGTTTACAACGACAGAACAATGGACCTAACAGTGACAGTCGCGCAGGCCGGGCAGGCATTGGATCGATTTGACGTCGTTTCCGGGTTGGAAGTGATGGCGTTTCAAAAGGTCGCCAAATAGAAAACCTCTGGAGCGGCGAAATGATGGCAGTAGAGGTGAATGGCGAGCCTATTTTACTGGTCAACGTGGATAACAATATTTATGCCTACGCTGATATCTGTCCTTACCAAAAGAGTTCGTCTAAGTGAAGGCACTCTGACGGACAAGATCCTCCGTTGTGCGGGGCATCATTGGGAATTCGATGTTTGCAGCGGATCGGGCGTGAACCCTCAGAATGCTTGTCTGAAAATGTTTCCGAGTAGGATCGATGGAGAGATATTCTTGTCGACATAGATGCCGTTAGGATTTTCGGAACTGGTCTAGAAGGAGAAAAGGAACCAGGAATACGAAAGCGACGAAAGGACTTTTTGCCGCTACTGTAACTTCGCGTACTCCGCTTTTGCTTGTTTCAGGATGGGAATGTCAGGATCGGCGTCTTTGCCGAGGGCGAAGAAGTCTTGGTATGCTGCCACGGCCTTTTCTTTATTGGCGGAAAGGGCATACGCCCGGGCCAGGGCGAGGTGCGCGAGAACGCCGAACACCCGGTTCACTACAGCACCGCGATGGTCCACGATCTTCTGGAACTCGGCCGCCGCCGCCGTGCCATCCTGCACCATCAAGTAAGCTTGTCCGCGCAGGTATGCCGGGTACAGAAGACTACCCCAGAGACTGCTCGAAAGTTCGTATGGGGCGGCGGTCTGCAACAGGTCTAAGGCGCGTGCCTGGTTTCCTCGCCTGAGTTCTATGCTCGCTTCGATGGTGGGGAGCCAGAGGTTATTCACCAAAGTGTCGGTCGGGAAGCGCTTGCGCAGTTCGTCCGCTATTCCTTGTGCACGGCTTGAATCCCCGATTCTGGCCAAAGCAATGGCGGATTCTATCTGCGTGTCGCGATTGGTCCCCAGCTTTAACCCAGCTTCCACGTCCCGCCGTGCCTGTTCCAGGTTACCAATCTCCACTTCCTCCAGTGCCGCCTCTATCTCGTAGGTTGCCGCCGTTTCCATATCGCCATCGCGCCGCGCCGCATCGACCCCGCGGCGCACCCATTCGCGGAATTTTGCCACGCGGCCGTGGTAAATTTCGGTGTCTGCCTGCGTGACAGACATCTCACCTTCTTCCCCGGGCTTGCCTACGGACGCTGAAACCAGACGCTGCATCTCACTCGTGTCATCCTCGAGAAATGCCAGCAAGTAGCGGTTCGATGACAACTGATCGGTCCAGAGGTGCCGCGCTGCGGCATCGTCCAGGACCTTTCTCGCCTCGTCCAACCGATTCAGGCCCCTAAGCGCTGACGCCAGATTACCGTAGCTGCTTGCCGAATTTGGTTCCAACCGCAAAGCCTCCCGGGCTTCAGCAAGCGCCTTTTCTTGCTGTCCCAGGTCCTTGTAAACAACGTTGAGATTGGCATGAGGAGAGAAGTCATTGGAATAAGTCTGTCCCCACAACTCGTACACTTGAATTGCTTTCTCGGCTTGCCCGTTGACCAGATCGAAATAATGAGCGTCGATATAGAACCTCTCGCGCTCTGAAACCCGGTCGTGCAATTGGTATGCCCGCGTCGTATTCTCGCTAGCCAGTCGGGCTTGGTTTTCGTTCCAGTACGCAACCCCCAATCGCGCGTAAGCCATGGCGAAGTTGGCATCCAATTCGATAGCCCGTCGGTAGAACGGGACAGCAGCCTCATCCCCCTTTTCGTGCTGGGCTTTGATCCCCAGACTGTAGGACCGCAGCGCTTCGAGCGACGAGGTCGTGGCTTGCTCGACCGGCGTGCCGTATTTCTGTACCGAAGCCAACGACTCACCCAGTTTCTTGCGCAGCCGCGTAGTTGCCATGCCCAGCCCCTTGAGCACCTCTTCCCGCGTGGCGGCCTCCACCTGCTCGCTGCCCAATGAGTCGCCGGTTTGGCAGTTCACAGCATTCAGCCCGATCGCGTAATGCTGGCCGAGGCTTGCAATCGACCCACTCAGTACAGCCTTGCTCTGGGCGCGTTGACAGACTTCCCGCGCGATTTCCGTCGTGAGATGCTCGTCTCTCGGCCGCCCCATGAATTTCATTTCCTGGCTCACTTTCTGGTCGGCGAGCACGTTAAGGAAGGGCGACTGCTCCAATTGAACGCGGAGCGCCTGTTTCAAGGTTTCGTCAAACACCGGCTCCCCGGTGGCGTTGCTGAAATCCGCCAAAACGATGGTGTCCTTCTCGCTTAGCTTGGGTGCTTGCCGGAATAGCCAGTAAAATGTGCCTGCGGTCAAAGCTGCGATCACAACCACGATCACAACCGAAGTCTTCCACCACGAATCCAAGACCGCCGAGGCTCCTGCTCGCGAAGATGCTGAAGAACCCACCCAGGGCATGCCTTCATTCGAACCGGATGCCGTTGCTCCAGCCAAAGCGGACGGACCGGAAAAAACGCCTGTCTTGGCTGCTGCGGCACGCGACGCATGCCACTTGGGCAGTTGATCGTCGGATAACTGCTCGATCGCACGCCGCCCACTGGAACCAGACTCCGTGTCCCGTCTCAACCGTTGCAGATCGGCCCGCATTTCCGCCGCGCTCTGGTAGCGCAGATTTCGGTTCTTCTCCAGAGCCTTGTTGATGGTCCATTCTAGTTCGGCTGGCAGGTCGGGATTCAGCCGCACGGGAGCAACAGGCGCCCGGTTCAGGATGGAATCAAAAATTACTCCTGTGCTTTGCCCAAGGAAAGGGAGGGAGCCTGTCGCCATTTCGTATAGAACCGCCCCGAAAGAGAAGAGGTCGGTTCGGGCGTCGAGTTCCTTGGCGCGGACTTGTTCTGGGGACATATATGCTACCGTGCCCATGGCAATGCCTGGGCTGGTCAGATGCTCCTCGGAATCGATTGTCGGGGTGCTCGCGCCAACGTTCTCCGGCTTCAGGGTAACCTTTGCCAGCCCGAAATCGAGAATCTTGGCGTGCCCGCGCTTGGTAACAAAAATGTTTGCCGGCTTGATGTCTCGGTGGATGATGCCTTCGGAGTGAGCAGCGTCCAGCGCGTCCGCAATATCAATGGCCAGCGAGAGAATCAGTTCCGTCTCCATGGCTCGCCCAGCAATACGGTGTTTCAGTGTGACTCCATCCAGAAACTCCATGGCAATGAAAGCCTGGCCGTCCTGCTCGCCAATGTCGTAAATTGTGCAAATGTTGGGATGGTTGAGTGCGGATGCGGCTTGAGCTTCGCGTTGAAAACGGGCGAGGGACTGAGGGTCTCGGGCAACGTTTTCAGGCAGGAATTTGAGGGCGACGAATCGATGAAGCCGGGTGTCCTCAGCTTTGTAAACCACTCCCATCCCGCCGCCGCCCAACTTCTCGACGATGCGATAGTGCGAGATGATCCGGCCTATCATTGGCGCGAATCTTACGTCCGTGAGACGGGCAAGTCAATGATAGGTGCGCAGCTGAGACCTCAGAAGACTTGTTGGCGAAAAATTACCATAACGCTCATTGACGTCCCCCCTCTGTGACCTTCCCGGTTGTTTGCATCGCCTGGAAGAGGGGGCGGGAAAGCGCCCACCTTGTCGTCGCCAGTAGCGACCTTTCGCCGCTCGCGACCTGGCGGCTATCCGTTTCCAAGAGGGTTGTAACTGCCAGCGACAATCTACGTGAACAACGAAATCACCTGCGGTAACTCCTACAGTTCTTTTACTCTGGCTCGCAGCACTGGCGGATAGCCATTCACTCCCAATTGGCCGAGCCAAACCAATATGGAACCCTCGAGATCACTGGTGGCCGAGCCACACTGACTTGTATGGCCGCGCATGGACACTGAAGCGGAATCGACCGCATTCATAGTGACGCGCCGCTTTGGGCGGAGACGGCACCCAAGAAAGCCTACGCAAACAGTTTGAGCGCATAGTCTTGTCCATCCAGCCTGCGACTGAGTGAGGAATCAGATTCCGACCAAATGAGTTCAGCGAGACTTAAGCAAGCTTTGAGACAATATTCTCGGGTTGCATTTCATGCGCGTACTCCTGGTCGAAGACGAGCAGCGGCTTGCCGAGAACATTGTTGCCGCTCTGCGCGAAACCGGACTGGCAGTAGATCATGCTGCCGACGGAGAAACCGGCTCTCATCTCGCCGAACAGGACATTTATGACGCAATCGTGCTCGACCTGATGCTCCCCGGCAAGAGTGGTCAGCGGGTTCTCCAGGACCTGCGCCGAAGAAAGCTTCATACTCCAGTCCTTATTCTCACTGCGCAAGAAAGCAAAGAGTCGGTCGTGAGTCTGCTGAATGCCGGTGCGGATGACTATCTCAGCAAGCCGTTTGATCTGGGAGAACTTCTTGCTCGTATCAAAGCTCTCATACGACGCGCGAAAGGTGTCTCTACCCCGGTGTTAGTGGTTTCGGATTTGGAATTGAATACGGTGCAGCAAACGGTTCGTCGTCGGGGACGGTTTCTCGATCTCTCGCCGACCGAATACCGAATTCTTGAATACCTTATTCATCGACCTCGCGCCGTGGTTTCCCAGCGCGAGTTGCTGGAACATCTGTACGACTTCGATTGGGAACATCATTCCAACGTGATTGAGGCGCACATATCGAACCTGCGAAGAAAGCTGAACATCAACGGTACGGAGCCGCTGATCGAGACTTTGCGGCATCGCGGATACCGTCTGCGGGAGGGAGGGGGCGCGCAATGACAAGGTCCGTCTCCATTACGCGCCGGCTTGTCGTCACCGTCCTTATTCTGGAACTGTTATCAGCAGTTACCTTGATTGGGGCGATTACTGTTCACGAATGGCGCGTGCAGTTGAAAGTCTTCGACGCGTCTCTGGTGGCGACAGCCGAGTCGCTGATGGGCGCGGTTCAAGATACAGAAGATGAAGCCGACAACGTGATGCTTGACATGCGGGGAGTGCGGGTTGCTAAGGATGCGGCGTATCGCGTCCAGGATGAGCGAGGCAAGGTGCTTGGCTCCGCCTTTGATCCGCCACGTTTGGAGACAGAAACGTCCGGGGCGCAGGTCTTTCGCAACGTGGAAGTAAATGGCCGGAGTTACCGATTCCTCATCCTCAAAGGCCTTCGTATCGTTGATCCGGGTCAACCGAACGGCGGAGTTCGCCACAGTATCACGATTGTCTACGGAACCCCTTTGAGTCACCTGTGGCATGAGGTTCTTGAGGCTGTTCGGTTCTTTGCCATTGCCACAGCTCTACTGATGGGCATCACCGCCTTCGTTATGGCGTGGCTGGTGCGAAAGGGATTGGCACCCGTCCACGAACTCGCGCGCGAAGCGGAGCGCATCAGTTCTAGCGACTGGCAATTCCACGCGCCCATTAGCGCGAAAGAAACGGTAGAGTTGCAGCCGCTTGCTGCCGCGCTCGAAGCCGCGCTAGCACGCCTGCAACGTTCATTTGAGCAACAGAGACGATTCACCAATGATGCCGCGCACGAACTGAAGACCGACGTGGCAATCGTCAAGTCTTCGCTGCAACTACTGTCAATGCGGAAGCGCACTCTCGAGGAATACGGGCAAGGTTTGGCGCTGAGTCTGGAGGACTTCACTCGACTGGAATCCACCGTGCAGAAGATGCTTACTTTGGCGCGACTGGAACAGCCCCAGGAGAGTTACAGCTCATCGAGGACGCCTCAGTTTTGTTCTCTGCGCGATACCATTGAGGAGGCTGTGCATCAAAGCAAGCCGTTCGCGGAGTTGCGGTCGATTGAAGTCAGGGTGGAATTCACCCGTGATGTAAGAGTGCCGATGGATAGCCGCGACGCGCTTCTGTTGTGCTCGAACATTCTGCTGAACGCACTGCAGCACAGCCCCGAAGGAACCACTGTTATAATTGCGGTCCATGCCGAGGAGGAAACGGTTCAGCTCACGATTCAGGATCACGGCGAAGGCATCTCGGAGGAAGACCGCGCTTCTGTCTTCGAGCCTTTCTATCGGGGCGACCCGTCGCGAAGCCGGAAGAGTGGAGGCACGGGCCTTGGACTGTCGATTTGCAAGGCCATCTGTGAGCGTGTGGGAGGATCGATCGAGATCGCAAACCACCCGGCAGGTGGCGCTATTGTCACTGTGAGGCTCCCGGCGGAGGCGACGGCGCCTGACTCCACACTCTCAAGTTCGCTTAAAGCAGAGTAACGATATTTATCGAAAACCGGTCGCGGTGATCTAGAATCACAACCCTGTCACCCCGTCAGAAGGTCAATGAGTGATATGGCGATATTACGTCAACTATCGGTACCCGAATACACCGCCGGTAGCGTGCACGCAGTTTCCGTGGTACGCTGTTTGGCGACTTCAGTGCCGAGTCGAGTCGTCCTTTCTTGCGTTCTTGCGGCCTAAAAATAGGCATAAGGAGTGACCATAATGAAAAGGCATGCCCTGTGGTTGTTCTCTGTGATGATGGTGCTGTTACTCGTGGCCCCAACGCTAGTTGCGCAGAATCCCAATTACAATAACGGTCCCGTTTGGCGCGTCATTTACGTCGACGTAAAAGCGGGCATGGGCGACGCTTTCTGGACCGACATCCGGCAGAATTTCAAACCAATCTACGACGAGTTCAAAAAACAGGGTTGGGTTGTGGACTATAAGTTTTACACAAACCCTGTCGCACAGCATCCCGATGACTGGAGCGTTGCCATAGCAATCGAATACAAGAGCTGGGCAACTCTGGACGAAATGGCAGAAAAAGCCGCTGGGATTTCGGAAAAGCACTATGGGAGCCGACAGGCCATGATGGATGCTTCGAAGAAACGTAACGAGATCGCGCCTACTCTCAGCACTTCACTCGCCCGCGAAGTAACCTTGAAATAACTTATAGGAAGAGAAGAAAATAGCCGCCCTCTGGGGCGGCTTTTGTCGGTTCGTATCAGGTAACTATCGAGAACAGGCCATAGCGCCCACTGACCAACGTCGCCGGGGTTTTGCCGCAATAGATACAGCCTCCAGCACGAGGACAAGCAGCACTACATGACCAAAAGGGCTGAGTGTGTGCTTACCGATTGCAGAACCTTCTTATGCCGTCTGGTGGCGAGAACGCGTAAGCAAGTAGTAAATCACTGGCGTGACAATCAGACTCAAGATCATCGAGATTACAAGCCCGCCTATGACCGCGATGGCCAGCGGTTGCAGCATCTGCGATCCCGAGCCGAGCGCAAAGGCTAGCGGCAACATGCCGCAGATTGCGGCCATCGCCGTCATAAGAATTGGCCGCAAGCGGCGTTGCGCGGCGTGAACCATGGCGTCCCGCGCTGACCCGCCTTCGTGGCGATAGCGCTCATCCGCATCGAGTAGCAAGATGCCGTTTTTCGCCACAATTCCTATGACCATGATCAGTCCCATGAAAGAGGCGACGTTGAAGGTTGTGCGCGTGATCAACAAAGCCAGAACCACGCCCGCGATCGAAAGGACTGACGAGGTAAGGATCGCGATGGGCGCCGAGAAATTGCGGAACTCGGCGAGCAGCACTCCAAAGACAAGCGCCAGCGACAAGATCAGCACGCGTAGAAGTTCATGGAAAGATTGTTGCTGTTCCTGATAGGTCCCGCCGTATTCAATTCGAACTTCAGGGGGCAGATGCATTGAGGCGATAGTTTGCTGAACCTTCGCAATGGCGGTTCCGAGGTCTGAGCCCTCGAGCCTCGCCGTTACGGTGATGAGTTGCTGCAAGTTCTCTCGTCTTATCTCATTTTGCGGGGGCAACTGCGTTACTTGAGCCAGTGAGCCAAGCGTCGCCAGCTTGCCGGTAGCGCTGTTGAAGATGGTGTTCTGGATGGTATCTAACGATTGACGAGTCTCATCTCCCAATCGCACACGAACCGTGTAGGGCTTTCCATTCGCAATGACGGGGTCGGTTGTAGTCACGCCGTCAAGGATGGAAGTTGCGTCCTCGGCAATCTCTGTAGGCGTGAAACCCGTTCGCGCCGCAATACCGGGATCGATCTGGAAGTCGGTTGCAGGACCGCTGATGGTATTGTCGATTCCGTTCTGGATGTCTACCACGCCGTTTATTTTGGCGATGGCGTCGGCAATACGAGGACCCAGGTCATTCATCAGTGCGGTATTACTGCTGAAGATCTTTATTTGAATCGGCTCGGGCGCATTCGACAAATCGCCAATCATGTCCTGAAGAACCTGTGTGAACTCGACATCCAGTTCCGGTTGGGTTTTCTTGATCTGGGCGCGCACATCCGCAATCACTTCGTCGATTCCCCGGTCGCGCTTGTTCTTTAGCTTCACGGTGACGTCGCCGGTATTCGCCTCAGTGACTGCCGCCAGCCCCATCTGTAGTCCGGTGCGCCGCGATGTGCTTTCGACCTCTGGCATGGCGTGCAAAATTCGTTCCACGTGCTCGAGCACTCGGTTCGTCTCTGAAAGTGAACTGCCCGCAGGCATGATGTAGTCGAGGATGAATCCGCCTTCATCCATCTCGGGAAGTAGATCGCTGCCAAGTGCTCGATAGCAAAAGAAACTGCCCACGGCAATCATCGCGCAGATGCCGAGAAGCATGAATGGGCGGCCGAGGGACCATGAAAGACCGCGCTCATGCCAGTGCAGGACTTTGCCCATCATGCGGCCATGCTCTTCGTGCGGCTTGTCTTTGTCTGGCTTGTCATCATCTGGCTCGTTATGACCGTTGCGCTTCAGCCGCAAGAAAACCAGACTGAGTGCCGGAGTCCAGGTGAGAGCCAGGAGCAGAGATGTGAGCAACCCTACGGTCATAGTGATTGCCAGCGCGCGGAAGAAACTTCCGGTAACGCCGGTGACCGAAACCAGCGGAAGGAAAACCACAACAGGAGTGATGGTCGATCCGACGAGCGGCACAGCAATTTCTCGCAATGCAAGTCGTGCCGCCTGCGCGCGAGTTTCACCGCGGTCACGGTGCGAAACAATATTCTCCACCACCACAATCGCGTCATCGATTACCAACCCGATCGCAGCCGCCAGGCCTCCCAGGGTCATCAGATTGAAGCTTTCTCCCACGGCCCACATGAATAGGATGGTGATGGCAACTGTTACGGGGATCACGAGACCTGCGACCACCGAGCTCGTCCAGTCACTCAGAAAAAGGAAAAGAATGATGCATGCCAGAACGAGCCCAATCAAAATCGCATCACGGACGCTGCGAATGCTTTCGCGTACCAGCTCCGATTGATCGTAGTAAGGTGCAAAGTGCACGCCTGCCGGTAAAGTCTTACGCAGTTGCTGAATTTGTGCCGCGACAGCGTCCGCGACAGCAACCGTATTGCTGGAAGGCTGGCGGGTCACGTTTAGAAGAACAGCCGGACGATCATTGGCTGTGACTGCGGTGTATGTGGGCAATACTCCAGTCTGGACCGTCGCCACGTCCGACACGTGTACAGCCACTCCGGCCGGCGTAGTCTTCACTACCAGTCGGCCAAGTTGATCTGCGTCATGCGCCTGCGCTCCAACCAGAGCGAGTATCAGTTGGTGATTGGCTTCGTAGAGTCCTGGCGAATCGATGATGTTTGAGGCCTGCACCGAATTCACGAGATCGAGTATGGTCACGCCTGCGTTTTGCATCCGCGCCAGGCTGGGCACCAGATGAAACTCAGGTACCTTGCCGCCCTGCACCGTGACAGTGCTCACGCCCAGTACCCGATTCAATGGCGGCTTCAGCTGATAGGTAGCCAGTTCCCAGAGTTGCGACTGCGAAAGCCGGTCAGAAGTGAGACTGTATCCGAGAATAGGAAAAGTAGCGAAGGTGAGCCGGTTCGTAGTAACGACCGCGGTGCTGGGCAGCGTCTGCCTCACTCTACTGATGGCTGCATCCACCAATTGAAGCGTTTGAAACATGTCGACGTTCCAGTCAAAGAAAAGGCTGATCTCGGCCGAACCCCGGCTGGTGATGGAACGAACCCTCACCAGGCCCGGCACGGAGTTAACCGCATCTTCAATAGGCTTGGTGATGGTTACCTGCATCTGCTCGACCGGCATTACACCGTTGTCAACGCCGATCACCACACGAGGAAAATTTGTTTCGGGGAAGACTGAGATCGGAACCTGCTGCGCCGCATAAATACCCGCAAGCGAAAACACAATCAGGAAGAAGAAGATTGGACTGCGATAGCGAACGAGCCAAAACTCTTTATCGGATTGCACGGGCTCGGTGGGTGGGGGCAAAAGGCTTTCCGTCACTTCGCCTCTCCGCCGGCGTGGTCCGCATCCTCCGCCGGTTTACCCACCTTCACTTTCGTACCGTCGTCCAAACCGTACGACCCCGTAGTGATGACCAACTCGGAACCGCTCAGCCCTTTTGTGACCTGAACGTCCTCGCCGTCATTAATGCCGAGCTCGACCGCAGTCTTGTGAGCGGCGCCATCAGCGCCGACGACCATGACGGACTTTGAACCATCCTGCGCGGTCAGCACGGCGGAAAGCGGGATCTTCACAGCTTTCTCAACCGTTCTTCCCTTGATAGAGGTCCTCACCGGAGTACCGGCTTTATACTCTCCCGCTTTATTGTTTACTCGGAGCCACACTTCGATGGTCGTACTGCCAGGATCCAGCGCGGGACTTACCAGAAAGACCTTCGCCGGCACAGGCTTCTCTACCGCAGGCACAGAAACGGAGGCATCGTCGCCCACCTTCAGTTGCTGTGCCACGGTTTGCGCCAGATGAACCTTCGCGATGAGCGAAGAAGTATCCATCACGGTGATAAGTGTGCTGCCGGAGTTCACCGTCTCGCCCGGAAAGAGCGGGCGATCAGTGACAGTACCTGTGATCGGACTGCGGACCTCGGAGTAAGAAACTTGGGCCTCGGCCGCGAGGTACTTGCCTTTGGCGGAAGATAGTTGTCCCTGCGCCTGATCGAGAGAAGCGGCTCTGCTCACCGCCTTCAGCGACTCCATATGGTTTCGCGCCACGTCATAGGCTGCCTGCGCCTGTACCAGGGCTGCCGCCGCGGTGTCGTAATCTCTACCCGGAATGGCTCCTTCCGCGAGGAGTTTTCGTCGTGCGTCTACGATCTGCTGCTGCAAATCAAGCTGCGCCTTTGCCTGCGCTACGTCTAACTCGGCCTTGTGATAATCTTCCGGCACTTGCGCCTTGGTTTGCATTTCGAAGGCAGCCCGCGCCGCTGTGTACTGACCTTGGTTGTCGAGCGCCTGAGCACTGAGATCGCGGTTCTCCAGCTCTGCAAGCAGTTGTCCTTTTCTCACCTTCGAACCACGCTGTACGTAAAAAGTGCGCACGGGAGCAGTGATCTTGGGAGAGATTGCAGCCTCTGCCACGGCGGTCAACGTGGCATCAGCCATGATGTGTTCAGAAATCGGGCCGATTTCAGGATGTTCCGCCTGCACCGTCACCAGAGGTGCTGCGTCGCCTTCGTTTGCTTTCTTGCAGCCTGACGATAGCGCAAGAGAGAAGAGTGCGATTGGTATCGCATAGAATTGGACGGCTGATTTTCGAAGAGAGCTGAGGTTCGCGATCACAGTGTTCCACTCAGTAGTTGGAGTTCGGCGAGAGCGGTCTGATAGCGAACCGCTCCATCCTCCCGAGCAGTTCCTGCAGAAAGATATGCTGCCTGCGCATCCACCACTTCAAGCGCAGTGGCTTCACCAGCCGAATAGCGAAGCTTCGTCAACCGCAGACTCTCGCCCGCCGTGCGGACGCTCAAATCGAGGAGGTCCAACTGACCTTGCGAAGCAGTGGCCTCGGCATAGGCCTCTTCCAACGTCGCAATGACTTTTCTCTGAGCAGCTGTAAGCGTTACCTTTGCTACGTCCCGCCGAATCTCGGTCTGCTTGATGCGCTTCTGGGTTGAGAACCAGTCCCACACTGGAATGTCGATCGTCCCGGTGATTGAATAGCCGATGTTCCGCACGTCAGAGGGCCCGTACTCGGCAAATTGCGGCGCGTCGATTCCGTAACTGAAATTCAACGCCAAGTCAGGAAAATATGCCGCTCTCGCCGATCTGACTCCTGCATTCCCGGCTTGCACCTCCGCTAACGCGCTCCGTATTTCGGGGTTATGGCTTGCGGCGAGCCGGTTCACTTCGTCCCGCGTGGGAAGCGGCCCTGGAGGTCCGGCTGCTTCAGTTAAATAAGGCGTTCTAGGATCAGGAAAAAGAAGAACAGCTAATTCCAGTCGAGCCTTGTCGGCTGCCAAGGCTGCATCGCTCAGGTCTCGTTGACGCTGCTGCTGCAGCCAGTTGAGCTTTTACCACATCGGCGTGCGCCACTTCACGCGCGGCCTCACGCTTCTGTGTCACATCCGTGAAAGACTCAGCCTCACGCAAGGCTTCCGCCAGAAGACGCTGCTTGGTTTCAGAAGCGGAAACCGAGTAATACAGATTGACCACACTCGCGATAAGTCCACGACGCGCGATCTCCAACTCCGCAGTTGCGCGGGCCGCATTGGCGGATGCTACCGCTGCATCAGCGAATTGCTTCAGTCCCACGGTTTCGTTAATCGATGCCTGACTAATGTATTCGTGAACGGCATTGTTGGCGATAAAAACCGGGGCTACCTGTGTGCCAGGTTGAGCGGTAGGATTAATTTTTCCGTTCGGTTCCGTGTAGATCATCTGGTTGTGATAAATGACGGAGGGAAGCAACGAGGCTTTGGCTATATAACGGTCGATATTGGCGGATTTCTGCGCAGCCAAGGCGCTCGCAAAGGCAGGCTCGTTTTGCTGCGCGCGATGAATCGCCTCGGCCAATGAAATGACTCCAGCGCTGGCTGGCTTCGCCTCTTGAGCGAAAGATGTTCCAGCGAGACTGCCCGCACTTATTAAGGCCAGAGCTCCCGCAACGAAGCTAAGCAGATTTCGATCCATCCGGCTCATGTCTCCGAAGACTAGATATGCTACCTTAAGGCTTGCTGAAGCGCTCGGCATCTCCGAGAGATCCTTCCTTTGCGCTTCCGATAAACAGGGCTGCTCAACGGTTTGCGAGTGAAACGGCGATTTTACGACCTTTTTCTATTGCGACGAAATCCGGCCCGCGCTTCTAGCGCGTGGGAATAACAAAGCTTTTGTGGGTTTTTCCGTGATGGTTCGGACACCAAAGGATGGCTCGGAGTTTCGTCTCGGCCAATTCTCAATGCGCGCTATCGCCTGTTTGCGACAGCCTTCGATCTAGCAGGATGTAAAATGTGGTGCGGGGTTGCTTTGAAGCCGCTTCTCACGACATCGATTCTGATTGCAGGCATCGTATGTCTTTCCGCGATTTTGTCGGCTCAGGGTCGTCCTGAAGCGGTCTATCACGCACCCAAAATAGCTCTTTATGCGGTGGATGACCCCGAGGTTATCGCGCCACGTGCAATCTATGCACCAAAGCCTGGGTACAGCGAAGAGGCACGCAAGGCAAAATACGCGGCAACGTGCACCTTGTGGCTCATTGTTGGGAAAGATGGTTTTCCTCGGGAGATCCGAATTTATCGCGCAGCGGGGATGGGGCTGGATGAGAAAGCATTAGCGGCAATGCAAAAATGGAGATTTGAACCTGCCAGCAAAAACGGTCATCCAATCGCGGTGCAGGTGATTGTAGATGTAGCATTCCCCCCTGATTAGCTTCCGCTGTGTTGCACTACAACGGTGTGCGCACCACTCGACTGGCGTAACATCGCCGTTACACTCAATGACAGCAGTCAAAACGTGTAATGGCCTGTTAACAACAGTTACCTTGCAATACCCCATAAATGCAAGGAAAATTGAATTGGATGACCGTCATCAAAGGCTTTTCGACGAACGTTCTGCTGGTGGGTGCCTTGGTTGCCATGACTGGGCATTTTTGTCGTGCTCAAACTGTGACGTCCCAGAGGTCAGAGATTAAGTTGACCGGCATTGTCCTCACTGCCGATCATCGCTGTGCTAAGACGCACGTAAAGGAGATGTTCTGTCGAACCTCTGATTGGGCGCTCGCTTCGGGGCGCAAAACGTATCTGCTCTACGGGGACATACCGAGCTTGGAGAGATTCGAGCGTAAGCGCGTAAATGTCAGCGGTGTCCTCGAAGAAGAACCAGTCGGTGAATACGGAATGAAAATGATCCGTCGAAGAATTATTGTTCAGTCGATAGAAGGCAGCGAGTTGAGCGAAGCAGCAATCGAGGAACTGGTGAGACAGTTGAAAGTCGTGCCGTGGCGTGGCCCAGAAAACCATTGCAGCCCGATGTGCTGGGACTTTGCTTTTACCGGCCCAATGGTGGAAATCTTGCAAGCTGGACGTAGCGCACAGGACGTTTTGCGCCGCCATGTGAGCGACCAACCTATACAAGATCAAATTGTGATGCTACTAGGCGGCATTGGCGACGAAAACGCGATCTGGCCGATCATCGAGACACTCACAGATGGAAATGACGCAACGACTGATCCAAGATCGAAGCGCCTGAACCTAGTCGGAGATTTGGCACTTACAAATCTGACAGTCGGCGAAGTGATCTGGCATCATGGCGGGGGAATCTCACCTAACCAGTGTCCCGATAGCCCAAAATCGTGCTGGTCGAAGTGGTGGCTGGCCCGCAAGGATTCCTTCAAAGTTGGCATCGGGGGCGATCGACTCTATACAAACTACCCAAACTACGGCATCTACGCCCAGTTTGACGACGCTTCCGTACCTTAATTGGCGAAACATCGCCATTACACTCATTGAGGGGTTTCGGAGAGCGGTTCCACAGCCGAATGTCGTACTTGGCTTTCGTCCTTCCAGCTGAGTCGTGTGCTCGACAGCATATAATGATGCTCTGGACAGCAGGGTGTGGAGTCCGCGGATTCACAGCGGGAGAATCCCTCGCTCTCCGCCAGACTTTCCCAGGCGCTGAAATTACGATATAGAAACGTAGCTGGCTAAGTTTCTCGGATTAAGCCGAGCGGGAAACCCATCACACGATGATTCTGGCAGGCGATGTCGGGGGGACAAAATGTAATCTTGGGCTGTTCGCAAGGCAGGGACCGTCCCTTCGCCCTGTGTTCCAGCGCCGGCTTCTGACCCGGGATTACGCGGGGTTCGAGGACCTCATAGAAGATTTTCTCGACCACGCACCTGCTTCCGAGAGCAGCGCACCTCGACCGGAAATTGAGGCGGCCGGGTTCGGCGTAGCCGGAGTGGTTGTCGAGGGTTCGCTTCATGCGGAAAATCTTCCTTGGGTAATAAGCAGATCGGCGATTGCGCGGAAGCTGCATTTGAATGAAGTCGTCTTGCTCAATGATCTTACTGCGACTGCGCTGAGCCTTGATCATCTCGGCTCCCACGACTTCGAAATCCTGAATCAAGGCGTTCCTGCGCCCAACGCGACCAAGGCGGTGATTGCTGCGGGCACCGGTTTAGGCGAGGCCAGTCTTCTCTGGGATGGACAGCAGTATCGGGTTGCGGCGTCGGAGGGCGGACAAGCGGATTTTGCTCCGCGCAGCGAAGTTCAAATTCAATTGCTGATTCATTTGAATAAGTCTTTGCCCCAGGTCTCAAACGAAGAGATTATTTCCGGACGCGGCTTTCGCAGAATTCATCAGTTTCTAAATCCCTCGGTGCGGCACGCTTCCTTTGATTCAGCGGATGGCGACCCGGCTCGGGAAATCACGCAGCGCGGTTTGGAGCGATCTTGCCCGGTTTGCGTTGAAAGCCTTACGGTGTGGATAGAAGCATACGGTGCGGAGGCAGGAAATATGGCCCTGCGCACGGTGGCTCTCGGCGGAGTTTTCGTGGCGGGCGGGATCGCACCGAAAATCCTACCAAAGCTTCGTGAGGGTAGTTTTTTTCGGGCTTTTTGCGGCAAGCGTGAGTTCTCGGAGGTGCTGGCGCGCGTTCCACTCTCGGTTGTCGTGAATGAGGATGCTCCGGTCTGGGGAGCTGCTTACCAGGCACTTAGCGGTTGCAAATAATAATTTAGCGAAACCTTCGGACCAATAAGTTGTAGCGGTGACCGATACAGGCCTAATACATAGAGGGTGGCTTTTCCCTGCGTCGAATAAATTACCGAACTATGTATTCTGCGAGGACGGTGCCCAGCGGGGGACTGTTTGGGAGTGTTTAGCGGGGGAACAACCTGGCTTCCGATTAAATAGGACTCGTAAGTTCATTAGAAGGCAACTTGTAGGCATTCGACAGAGGATCTTTTTTCAATGTGGAAATCGGCGAAAGAGCGGGATATCATTGCAGAAGTTTACGGCTTCCCCTTTCCCCCGTACGCCCGAAATCCACGTCAGGAAATTCACTCCCGCTATGACCTTCACACACCTGCGGCTGACCAAATGTTTTGTGAATTTGCTGATGACCGTCCTCTCGCTAACCTTGTTCGCTTCGGCCGAGGGGAAGGAGAAAGTCCTCTACAGCTTCCAAGGCGGCCCTAACGATGGCGAATACCCGGCTGGCGGCGTGGTCTTTGACAAAGCAGGCAATCTCTATGGCGCCACGACCGACGGCGGGGGCGAATGCCCGCCAGCCCAGTGCGGAACCGTCTTTCAGCTTGCTCCGCCAGCCCAGAAGGGCGATCCCTGGACCGAGACTGTGCTCTACATCTTCAAGGGCAACGGCTCTGGCGACGGCAATACCCCGGCCGGCAGCGTGATTATGGACGCCGCCGGGAACCTGTACGGCACGACTGGCTACGGCGGCACGGGAAACTGCGTCCTCTTGGGAACGAAAGTAGGCTGCGGTACGGTCTATGAGCTGTCACCGACGACCCAGAAGGGCGGAGCTTGGACGGAAACCGTGCTTATATAGCTTCCCAACTGCCAAGCAAGGATATCTGCCCAACGGGAATCTGGTCTTCGACAGCGTAGGCAATCTGTATGGGGCAACCATGTTCGGAGGAGGCTACGGAACGACCTGTGATCCTTTCTACCAGTACTGCGGGGCGGTATTCGAGCTGAGTCCTCCAAAGAAAAAGGGCGGCAACTGGGCAGAGAAGGTATTGCACGGCTTCAAGGCCGGAACGGACGGAGCCAACCCTAATGGTGGCTTGGTCATAGGCACCAAGGGTGCTATCTACGGAACAACGTCCACTGGTGGCTTCAACTGCCCCCATCATTCGGGGCAAGGTTGCGGAACGGCGTTCAAGCTGACGCCAACGACGAAGAGCGGCAGTTGGGGCGAGAGTATCCTACATCGTTTCAAGGCAGCTCCTGACGGTAGTAGCCCGGCTGCAGGGGTGATCTTCGACGGAGAGGGCGAACTCTACGGCACTACGGAGGGAGGAGGCGGGGGCAACTCCTCAGGCACTGTATTCAAGCTCATCCCCAATGCAAACGGGTCGTGGACCGAACACATACTGTACAGCTTCCAGGACGGTAATGATGGCGGGCAGCCCCGAGGCAGCGTCGTCTTGAACACCGAAGGTGATATTTACGGAACAGCGAGCATCATCGGCAGCCGCAGAGGCGGAACAATGTTTCGGTTGCGTCCGGGGACAGGAGGGTCGTGGGACTTTGCCGTCCTTTACGATTTCGCCGGCGACCCAGACGCCGGTTACCCGGTCGGAGACTTGGTGTTCGGCAAGGGCGGCGATATTTTTGGAGTAACGCAACTAGGCGGGAACGGACAAAACTGCGGCACCGGAAACTGTGGGACTGTGTTTGCAATCCAGCCGTAAGCGAACAGCTTCGGCATTACTAAATGGGGTAGTCATCGTCAAAGGAGGCAAGTTATGAACGACGCAACCAAGTTCCTAGGCGTCGCGCTTCGAGGCTGTTACAAAACTCGTGCCGTCCGCTGAAGCGGGCTCTGTTTGCTCCATTTTCGCTTTCCCGGCGCTACGTGCCGGGCTATCACATTCCGCCGCTGCGCGGCTGGAGCAGAGTGGTACCACCGTCTCCGTGTTTCATCGAGTTTCGTAACAGCCTCGCTTTTCGAGACCCGGGATTCCAGCCACGGCTTCTACTGTGAAGACCGCCCCACGCCCAGCGAATCCGCTACACGGTTGATGTAATTGAACCACGACGCGATCAGCGTAATTTGCAGAATGCCTTTATCGTCGAATCCCGCGGTCCGCAGTCGTTTGTGGTCCTCTGGCGAGACCTTTGTGGCATCCCTGGTGAGTTTGACCACATAATCCAGCATCACGCGTTCTGGCTCAGTTATGGGAGCGGTCGTGTAGTCTTTCTGCAACGCTTTGACTAAGCCTTCATCCAAAGTTACCCGACGCAGAAACTCTGCGTGTGACTCGATTCAATAGACGCACCGGTTGGTAACAGAAACGATTGTGGTAATCATTTCGTGCTGACGGCGCGTCAGGGGCAAGTCGGGCGACATCAGAACGCCGAAGGTTGCGAACGCATGGTACAGAGCCTCAGGAATCAAACTGTGTGAGGCAACGATCTCCGAAGACCCTCCGCCCGGCGACGGATGCACCGGCGTGGCATACTCTTTCGGATAAAGCAGTTTCTGATCTTCCAAAGCCTGACGTAACTTTTCGTTGGCTTCTTCAAGCGGAATAGTGCGAATCCAAGCCATAACTTGCCTCTAACATGGGGTTTTCGTAAAATTTGTATCCAACACAGCCTGCGGTGCCAAGATTCGCATTGTACACGGCGTTGAATGACAAATTCATTCGCGGCTTGCCCCCGCGCGGAGGATTGAGTCAATGAGCATAGTGGTGTGGAAAGTCATGCGCCGACTGCCCAAACCGATGTTGCTGATCCTGTTGTTCTTTCTTATGGCTGCAGTGTGCCGCGCTTAACGAGTTCCTTAAATTATCTGTAGCGTTTGATTGACCTTATGCAGCTTCATTGACAGAGCTGCGCATCGTGTCCGTCGATTTGAAACAGACCGACAAAATGTTTCTGCGCATCGACTACGTAGAGGCAGGAACTCTGCGAAATCCATAGTCCCGCGGGCTTGAGTCAGATTCGCCGCTTTGACGGTGGTTAGATCAAACGTGTACAGCCGACGCCCCTCGCGATCGAAGACTTGAATCCGATCTACGAATTGGATCGCTGACATATATGTTGCCTTTGTCGTCGACGGCCAAGCCGGTGCGTCCATCAGCGTAGGCGAGGTTAATGGCTCGCCGGAAATGTAGCGCGGTATCAAAAATCTGGATTCGGGTGTTGCCGGCATCGAGTACGAGCAGCTCACCATCGTGAATGGCTGCCTGGGTGGGAAGTTTGAAGTCGCCGGGAAGGTCGCCGCCGCCACGCTTGCCGGTCTTGGCAACCAGCCGACCTCGCCCGTCGAGAACAATGATCATGTGGCGATGCATGTCGCAGACATAAATGTGTCCGGTGGTGTTATCGATGGCGATTCCGGCCGGGCTCTCAAAGTAAGATTCATCACCGCTCGAGTTTCCCCAGGATACGCCGAAACTTCCCCGCTGAGTCGTAGACAAGAATGGTACTCCTGAGTTCTCGGTCACATATAGTTGTCCTGATTGTCGACGGCAATCGATAGGAGGTGACAGATGATTGCCGCGATCCAGGAGACCATATTTTCCATGAACAAAATCGAAGACGTGTACGACCTTCGCGCCGCGATCGGCAACGAACACGCGCTCGTTTGAATCGGTTGTGATCGGCGGAGGGCGAGTGCAATGTGTCCACCTTGGGTTCGTCATCTTTGGGCCCGGCGATGATGTCGATGCTGCGATCCAGAATCGGATGTAGTGCTTTTCTCACATCGTCGGCCGAGGAAAAAGCTCGCACAAAACTAGGGTTCGGTGATACTGGTTGCGCATCGCTTTGCGCTGGTTGAACGGGGTCTGCGACGGCATGGTCCTGGCCTGCGCCTCCGGGCACAATGCCAAATAGAAGGAAAAGGTAGAAAAAACGCCGGATGAACGTACCCACAGACACTGCCTCACCTTGCTTCGGTTTCATCTGAAGTCTTCGGAAGGCGCACTGTTAGGCATCACAGCCAAATGTGAGCTGCGTCACAAATAATTGGCTCTCAGGCGCAGTTAATTTTGGCGAACTGTTAGCGGATCGTTAAACAACGCAGAACTCCGGCGTAGCCTGTTATTGAGTTCCGCGTCGATACAAGTTCAGATCTCGCCTCTCGACAGCGATTGTCAGACTGGCACCGCCTATGTACAGTTCTTAAAAATGGCCACTTGCGCACAACCCCTGAAATTTGAGAAGGTTATGCAGGCCCTGATGTGGCTCGGGAGCCTTGCCCAGGTAAAAGCCACTTTCATTACGACAGTTAGGGAGCGAAGAGGCGTATGACTAAGGCTGACCTGATTGACGAAGTATCCCAGTTGGCGGAGTTAACCCGCAAGGACAGTGAAGTTATTGTCGAAACCATTTTCGACAGCATCGTGCGTTCTTTGCGCGTGGGCGACAAAATCGAGATTCGCGGTTTTGGCAGCTTCCGCACCCGGCAACGCAAGCCGCGAGTGGGCCGCAATCCCAAAACCGGCGATCGCGTGGAAGTCCCCGCCAAGAAAATTCCATTCTTCAAGCCAAGCAAAGAATTGAAAGATCTGGTGAACGGCGGAGTCACCGAAACTGCAACCCCTGCTCCGGCGGCGACGCCCACGTCTCCCAGTAACTAGCTCGCGAGGCCGCAGCTCGCATTTTGCGCCAGAATACGCCTGGGTGTTTCCTGTGGTTTAATTCAGATTCATGTTTGCCCGAAAGATTCGTGTGGAGTACGAGCAGAATGGCCGCCGTATGCCTTGCGCCTTGAAGTGGCTGGATAGCTTCTCCATGCGCAACTTTACCAATGCCACCGTTTTTGACAATACCCTGCCTCTAGCCGACGGTCTTATGGAAATTGGTACCCAGGTTCCGCTCACGGAATTGAAAGATGCCATGGAAGACTGGTTCCGGCGGAAAAGCTATATCCCGAAAGACGCGTCCCTGGTATTGACCGAGACAAACTCAAAGACTGGATAGGATCGTAAAGAGGCAGGAATAGCTTATTTCTCGTAATGCAGCAACGAGAATACGTCATATTGCGCAAGCTTCTCCCGACCCTTCAGGAAATCGAGTTCGACGACGAACCCCAGCCCCACGATTTCCGCACCTAGCGATGCGGCGAGTTTGGTCGTGGCTTCGGCGGTTCCTCCCGTAGCCAGCAGATCGTCCACAATAATGACACGTTGGCCCTGCTGAATCGCGTCCTTGTGAATCTCAAGCGTGTTCGTCCCATACTCCAACGCGTAATCGTATCGTGTAGTTGCGCCGGGAAGCTTGCCTGGCTTACGCACCGGAACGAAGCCGGCATTCAGCCGGTAGGCCAATGCGGGGGCGAAGATGAATCCGCGCGCCTCCATGCCCAGAACCAAATCAACCTTCTTGTCCAGATAATGCTCAGACAGCGCATCGATAAGAGCCGCGAATCCTACCTTGTCTTTGAGCAGCGTAGTGATGTCGTAAAAGAGAATCCCCTTCTTCGGGAAATCGGCGACTTCTCTGATCAACTTCTTCAGTGGCTCGCAGTTCGCACTCGCTTTAATCGATGCTGCGTTACTCGGCATTCACCAGGCTCCTTCGATGCGAAAAGTGCTAAGACCAGAAATCGGTTTGGCTTCAGATTCCTCGACATCATCCACGCGGGCAGCGCGTGGGCCTTCGCGCAGACGCGACCGGAATCCGGCCAGTTGTTCGCGCGTGCCAATGGCCAGGATCTCTACGCTGCTGTCGGCATTATTTCGCACCCATCCGGCAATGCCGAGAATGTGCGCTTCGCGTTCCACAAACCAACGAAACCCCACGCCCTGCACGCGTCCGCGAACCAGGAAGCGGCGAGCTAGAACAGCTTTTTCGGTCGATGTCATCTCTCCACCGAACAATTGCCATCCTGAGCGCAGTAGCCGCTTCGCAAAAGCGAAGCGGCTACGCAGTCGAAGGATCCCGTACAATCACGCACCACCAACGCGGCATCAGGGAATTCTCGCTGTGCTGTGCGGCCGTCGGCAGCGCGAGAGTCCCTGAGTCAGCACTGATTGCACCTGCTACTCGGGGTCCTTCGACTCCGCAGAGCGTTTCGCGAGCGAAACGCTGTGCTCCGCTCAGGATGACACTTTTGATTCTGATTCAGCAATGCAGCGGGCCAATTCCGCTAAAAAGCTACCCGAATTCTATGCCCGTGAGAGATAAACACCCTCGGCAGTATCCACGCGAATTTTTTCCCCCTCGTTAATGAACGGCGGCACCTGCACCACCAGGCCAGTCTCAGTCTTCGCCGCCTTGGTCACGCTGGAAGCAGTTGCGCTCCTCATCCCCGGTTCAGTCTGGACCACGGTCAATTCCACCGTCTGTGGCAGTTCAATCCCTACCGCCTTGCCGTCGAAGAATTCTACTTTGATCTGCAAGTTGGGAATCAGATAATCCACGGCATCCCCGAGAATGTCCCGAGTCAAGTGTGTTTGCTCGAAATTCGTCGTGTCCATGAAGTAGTAACTGTCGCCGTCGGCGTACAGAAACTCCATCTCCTGCTCATCCACGTTGATTTTTTCAATCGGGTCGGGCGAGCGAAAGCGGTGCTCGAACATGGCGCCGGTGCGCAGGTTGCGCAACTTTGCCTGGATGAAGGCGCGAAGATTGCCGGGCGTGCGGTGTTCGACGCTGAAAACCGAGTGCAGATCATTATTGTGTTTAATGATCATGCCGGGACGAAGCTGGGTGGCAGGAATAGACATTACCGAATGAATCTCCTTTAATTGCGGGTAGCCGGCGGACGCGGGTAGTCCACATTTTCCGCCAGACACGAGGCTCAAAGTGCTTATTTTACAGGACTTGAGCCAATATGGGAAATCGCAATCCGAACAAAGCGCGAATGCGGTTCGGCATACTCCCCACTTAGCTACAATAATGATTGGCGAATTCGCATCTAAAGGTTGGCATGAGTAGAGAGGAGCATTTATGAGTCAAGGAAAATACCAGTCTTCCGCAGGCACGGCTGGAACCGCGATTACTTTTTTGCTGATCGGGCTGGGAGCGGGCGCGCTCATCGGACTTCTATACGCGCCGAAGGCAGGAAAACAAATGCGCAAGGAACTGCGCAACACCTTGGACGATGCACGAGAAACTTTAGACGATTGGAAAGACGAAGCCAAAGAAGTTGCCGAGGACGTGCTGGAACGCGGTCAGGAAATCGCGGACCAATTGCGGGATCGCGTGGGTCCGCTGGCCGCTGCTATGAAGCGCCGATGAACGCCCTCTGAGCGAGCCTGATTCCTAGCTGAAAATCGTGGAGAAAAAGCCTTTGATTTTGCCGAAAACTCCATGGTGGCTCGGCTTGATACGGCTTTGAGCCGGAGGGAGAGCGCCGATCTGAAAGGTGGCCGGGCGCGGCCAATCATGCGGGGGAATTTTAGTTTCAGCAATCACCGCAGGCTTGGCGACTGGCGGATTGTCCCCGCGCGCCTCGTCCGCGCGAAACACGAACGGCGCCTCTACCTGCACATGAACATCGCTCGGCTTCGACGGCGGCAGTGCAGCCGTTTCCGGCGGAAGCTCATCCGAGCTTGCGGATTTGTCCGCCGATGACGCGAGTTGCATTGACGAGGGCAGCGCAGCATCCGAAATTGGCGTCACCGCCGAAGCTCGCAGCACGGGACTTGGCGGCGCCGGACAGCCACAACTGGTCGGCACAGCCGCATCTACTAAATTAAGCCGCCCGGAATGAAACAAAATCTGCTCTGCTGGTTTGACCTGATAATTTCCTTCTCCCAGCAGTTCCGAAACGATCACCGAAGCCGTATTCCCGGGCAAAGCTCGGATGCAGGTGTTGCCGCGCGAGTCAGCGCTCAAGGCGTAATGGAACTCGCCCGGCCCAGCCAGTAAGATGCGGAAATCAGGAGTCAAAATCGAATCTGCTGAAGCGTCCAGATTGTAATGTGCTTCGAGCGCTCCAGTGCTCATGCCCAGCATCAGCGCATGTCCGCTTTGTGACGAGGTAACCGAAACCGTCGTCCCGGGGCACACCAGCACTTCGCCGCCTCGCTCCAGGCGCAACACCGATGTTTCAGACCCCGCGGTCACTGACGATCCCGCGTCCAAGCGTCCGCTCGCCAAAACCACTCGTCCCGACGAACCTGCGCTCAACGGAATCGCTACGGGTCGGACTCCCTTGCTGAAGGCTGCGACGGTCGAGGGCTGCGACGCAGCATCATCCAGCGGATGCAGCCTAACCATCAAGCGATTGCCAGCCGCATCCCATGTATTGCTCACGGGCGTGACCAGATCCAGCACCACCCGAGTTACCGGCGGAGCATTCTGATACTTGCTGACCCGAACCCGGCGAATCTCCTGACTGTGAAGGCTGGTTCCATTACCCTCCACCGCAGCCGCACTCTTCGCCGCCGAGTCAGCACCCGACAAATCAGCGCTCGACAAATCGACGTTCGGTAAATCGCCAGCAACATCCGCATTGGGGAGATCGATTACCAGGCGCGGCGGGTTTTCCAGCTTGCGTATGACAGGAACCAGGGGACGGCTGGATAGGATTTCGACTGCCGGTCCTGGCACTACTCGAACACTGCGCACGACAATCGGCGTGTCCGTAGTTGCCAGCAACTTCGAAGTCGACTGTGCTGTGCTCGCAGCAACCAGCAAATTGGCGATCAGCGCAAGTACAAACAACCGGCTCCGAACGCGAGGGAGGAACTTCATTGAAAAGGTTAGCTGCTCAGTAAACGATATCACGGGCTGCAATGGAGAGAAGTGCCGGGAAAAGCACGAAAGTCACCAGGATAATTCGTCTCAATGGAGGCCGGGCGTCTCTCGCCCGTCCAGCTTGGCAGGGATGCCCGCTGCAAATCCTCGCCGTTGGGAAAAACTACGCCATCTTTTGACCGAGCGCGACAACCGGCCTCAGCCCCAGATAACGCCGTTCATGGTTCGGAGAGAAATTCGTATTCATCGATAACGGCGGCCACCGCCACCCGGCCTTCTTTGCCGTCGTCGACGCGCACCACCTTACCCTTGCATCGCACCCGAATGCTTTCAGTGAGCGTGATTTCGGGAGGCAGAGTCAGGGTAAACTCTATGCTCGAACCTGCGGCAATGGCCGAATCGACATAGAAGCAGATGCCGCGAGCGCTTACATCTCGAGTCTGCGCGGCCTTTTCCTGCACTCCATCCTCGGTGTAGGTAACCGAGACAGGCAACCGCAACGCAAAGCGGCGGGTGCCCCGCTTATCCTGCTCAACCTCGGCCATGGGTCCTCCAGAAAGGCTCGTAAAGCATGGCGTGTTGTGTTCACCCTGTCAAGACTGTACTTTTGGACAATGCCCTGTTGCGGAACCCAGCGCCGCTATTCTTCATGCTTTTGCGGTAATCTGGTAACACGTCGTCATGGTCTTTGTCCTGGACAACTACGATTCCTTCACCTACAACCTCGTCCAATACCTGGGCGAAATGGGCGCGGAAGTCGTGGTACGCCGCAATGACGAAATAACCGTGGAGGGAGTTGAAGCCATGCGCCCGGAGCGCATTTTGCTGTCCCCCGGGCCGTGCACGCCGCGGGACGCGGGAATCAGCATCGAGCTAGTCCGCTATTTTGCCGGCAAGGTTCCGGTGCTGGGCGTGTGCCTGGGACATCAGGCGATCGGCGCAGCCTTTGGCGGCCAAATCGTCCGTGCCCCTAAACTGATGCACGGCAAAACCAGCGAAGTGCAACACGACGGCAAAACCATCTTCCGCGGCCTGGCGTCACCGATGACCGCGACGCGCTACCACTCGCTGATCGTGCAAGAAAAGGGCCTGCCTCAGGGTCTGGAAATCAGCGCGTACGCCGCGGAAAACGGCGCCTCGCGCGTGATTATGGGCTTGCGCCACAAGCTCTTTCCCGTGGAAGGCGTGCAATTCCATCCCGAAAGCGTGCTAACCGGCGAGGCAGCGTCGCAAATCGGCCGCAACCATCTTTCTGACGTGGCTGCGATCGCCGGAGGGGGGCCCTTGAGAAAACCACAAATGCTGGTTGCCGCAGTGCTCGCACTGGCGCTAATAGCGATGGCCACACCGCCAGCGAGTGCGCAATTCACCTTCAACTTGCTTCACACCTTTACCGGGGGGCACGGACGGGAACTACCCCGAGGGGGCGTCATCCAAGATGCGGATGGCAACCTTTACGGCACCACTGCGTTTGGCGGGCTGAACTGCGACGGTCAGGGCTGCGGAACGGTGTTCAAGATCGACAAGAACGGCCAATACACCGTGCTCTACAGATTCCTTGGCGGCAGCGATGGTGCGGCTCCCAGGGCAGGCCTGGCTCGCGATGCTGCGGGCAATCTTTATGGCACGACTCAAGGGCAAGGCACGGTTGGCGCTGCGTCCACGGTGTTCAAAGTGGACAGGCATGGAAATGAAACCGTGCTTTTCAATTTTAACCAGGCTGGGCAAGAAGTTAGTCAAAAATTTCCTACAGATCTAGTTCCCGTTTCACTCCGCAACAAACGGTGTTGAAAAAAAACACTGGCTTTGAAAGGCCTGATGAGATTGCGCGGCTGCCAACGACTCGGCAGCCCTCCGGCTTCGACATGAGCAATCCTGCTCAGTATTGCGGAGGTGGATGAGCCAGACTGAGTAAAGCACGCAGGCAGTCTCTCGATTCGACCAGAAATAGAACTGAGCACGAGGTTGAACCTCTCGCGCGTGGAATCAAACTGTCATGAGACATGAGATCAAGGTTGTCGCGCTAGTTCTTTTTCTCTTGGCCGTGTCGTTGTCCGCTTGCGCACAGGTCGTGACTTCGGTGTCGGGTGAGAGCTGGCTGGCGCACCTTCATCGGTCGTTCGATGAAACCAGCATGGGGAAGTCGTCCGGCACTTACGGCCCCGCAGCGCCGATGCCCAGCGAATGGCCGCTGCCAATCCCGGCGTTGCAGCTTTCCAATAAATTTACCGGGCAAAATACCATCCTGTACGGCTCTGATCTGTACCGCTTCAAGTGCCAGGGCTGCCACGGCGCATCCGGCACAGGTGCTCCTCCTGAAATCAACTCCGTCATCGATCCCGTGCGGGCGACATCCGCCAGCATGTACATCGAACGCATGAAGAAGGTGGGGATGGACGTGACTTCGAAGGATGCCACGCCGCTCGCCAAGCAAGCCAACGTCATGCTGCTGGCCCGCCTGCACAACGGCGGCACGGATATGCCTTCCCCAAATCCTAATCTGACAGATGCCGAAGTCCGCTCGCTGTTCGCATACCTACGCCAGCTTGCGGGCATACCCGGTGCGGAGAAGCAGCAGGTTGCTGTGGTCGAGCCAGCATTGCGGGTGGGTGAGCATATCGTAAAATCCACATGCCATATCTGCCATGCTTCAGTCGGCCACAATCCCAGCCCCGGAGAACTGGAGGCGCAGATTCCACCACTCAGCAGTCTTACGTCACGCCTGGGTCTTAACGAATTCGTGAGCAAGGTCACGGTTGGTTCTGCTGTGTTCGAGGGATCACCCGCAATACCCTTCCGTGGTCGCATGCCTGTGTTTACATACCTGACACCAGACGAGGCAGCGGATGCATATCTGTACTTATCGCTGTACCCACCACGCAACTAGCGGTGGCACTTTGAAAAAGGAGTGTTTATGAAATTCACCTCATTATTGCTCGTTGTACTGCTGTTCTCATGTCTCAATGTTTTCGCTGGCACGCTAAGCGGAGGCGTCAAAATTACCGGCCAATCGGCTGTAGTGCTTGAGACTGTGCCCTCCAAACCTTTTCCAGCCCCAACTCAGACTGCCGCGATGAATCAGCAAGGGATGAAGTTTATCCCCGCGCTTTTGGTCATCCAGCAGGGCACCACGGTCGTATTCAGCAACGACGACAATGTCCCCCACGACGTCTTCTGGCCGAATATTTCCGGCAAAAAGAGCTTAAGCCACAACGTCGGCACCTTCAACAAGGGCAAGACTTTGAACTTTAAGTACGAAAATGCCGGGAACGTGCCGCTGCTGTGCAACGTACATCCCGAGATGCTTGGCACGATTGTGGTCAGTCCTTCTCCATATTTCGCCGAGACGGATTCGGCTGGCAACTACTCGATCAAGGATGTCCCGGACGGAGCCTACAAGGCAACCGAGTGGCACAACGGCAAGGCTACGACTGTCACGGTGACGGTAAAAGGCGATACCAAGCTCGATTTCTCCCCTGCGAACTAAAGGAGAGCAGCTCGGTCTGCGACCAGGGTTTTCGCGAGTTTTCCAGGAATCCCCGGCCCTTCAGCGCTTAATATATCGCGCCGGGGGGACCTGATCGCGATAACTTGCGACGGATGCATCGCGATCAGATATCGGCGTCTCTCGCATGATTATGGGCTTGCGCCACTAGCGGTTCCCCCGTGGAGGGCATCCAATTCCACCCAGAAAGCGTGCTAACCAGCGATGGCAAGAACTTAAAGACTACCCACCAAGGACCTCTGTACTTCCGGCCTGCCAACCCGCGCCCATCCCGCCGGCGACGCTCTTCCTCCCCGAACCAAATCGCGTGTTCTTTGTACTCTTTGCAAAATATTGGGAGGAACGGTTGTAGCGGACAGCTGTGTAATGCCCGCCAGGCAGGCGCTTCCAACAAATCTGTAATGGGTGCTGTTGCGCCGGGAGACTGGTCGTGAGTGCTGGGTTAGGAGAAGAAAGGCCACATTGACTTCAATGACTTCTACGTTTAAATTCTTGCGGCGATTGTTTTAATCCATTCGCACGTCTCATCTATGGCGGCAACGTGCAGGAGCTCCCCGTCCGAACCCGCCTCTAGAGGACCCAAATCAGGAGAGGACAAAAATAATGAAGAGGTTGAAGGAGTTCGGAATTTCCCTGCTCGCCGTGCTGGCTTTGGCCGGTATTGCCAGTGCACAAAAGTGGCAACCTGTCAAAAATGTACCCAACATCGGCGCCGGTGCCATGGGTATGCTCACCGACGGCCGCGTCATTGTACATGACGAAAGTGGCAACAGCGGTACTTGGGGTAACTGGTGGACCCTGACACCTGACTCTAGTGGCAGTTACGCGACTGGGAAATGGACCCAAATTGCGACTATGCCGTCCAGCTACGGCCCGCTCTACTTCGGCTCCCTGGTACTGCCTGATGGCCGATTCATCGTCGAGGGCGGCGAATACAACTTCGGCAATTCCGCTTGGACCAATCTTGGTGCGATTTACGATCCGGTAAAAAACAAATGGACATCAGTCAACCCCCCTTCGGGCTGGTCTAACATCGGTGACGCCCAAGCCATTCTGTTGGCCAACGGTACCTACATGCAGGCCGATTGCTGCGAGGGAGTGAACCAAGCCTACTTCAATCCCAAGACCTTAAAATGGACGAACATCACCAACACCGGCAAAGTTGATCGATTCGATGAAGAAGGATGGGGCCTGATGCCGAACGGCGACATCCTGACCGTGGACGCAATCAATGCCCCGAACTCAGAGGTCTACAGTCCGAAGACGAAGAAGTGGACCAGTGCTGGAAGCACGATCGTCCGCCTGGAAGATCCAAGTTCCCAAGAGGTCGGCCCATTTATCCTGCGACCCGACGAAACCGTCTTCGCAGCCGGAGCAGCGCCCGCTGGGACTGCTGGCCACACTGCGATCTACACCCCCGATACCAAGAAATGGAAGGCTGGTCCGGATTTCCCCAAGGTCAACGGTGCAGCTTTGGCCTGTGACGATGCTCCTTCGGCGGTGGAAATTAACGGCAACGTAATCGTAATGACGGCCCCGCCTGTTTTTTGGCACAGGTGCTGTTTTCTTTGAGTGGAACGGGACCAAGCTGACGAAGCTTCCTGAACCGCCCAATGGGCCCACCGACGGTGCTTACTACGGACACTTCCTGGAACTGCCTAGCGGGCAGTTATTGTTTACCGACTTCAGCAGCGATGTTGAAATCTTTACTCCCAAAGGAACCTACAACAAGGCGTGGGCTCCAACCATCACGTCCGTGCCGAGCACGATTACGCACGGAAAGAGCTACGTGCTCAAGGGCACGCAGCTCAGCGGCTTGACCAATGGAGCCGCCTACGGGGATGATTTCCAGTCCTCTACCAACTACGCTCTTGTGCGTATCACCAACACCGCCTCAAAGCACGTCGTTTACGCCAAGACTTTCAATCCGAGTACGTTCGCGGTTCAGACTGGAACTAGGCCAGAATCTACCCACTTCGCTGTGCCGGCCGGCATTGAAACTGGCGCCAGCACTTTGGAAGTGGTCACGAACGGCATCCCGTCGGCCCCGACTTCAGTGACAGTAAATTAGTATGCAAAGCGGTCAAAAAAACTGATCCACTCGACCCGTTCCGGTCTGTACTGACGGTTCGGGCGAGTGGGTTTTTTAGTATCAGTAAGAGTCGCAAATGCCCTTTGGGCATGAAGGAACAGTCTATGAGGATCGCGTCCAGATTGTGCTCATCATGTTTGACCATAATCCTAATAGGAATTTGTGCCAGTGGCGTTGCACTCGGCGCCAGCCAACCTCATTACGTCATCACCAATGATGATGTGCCACCGAGCCTCACCACCAGCGTCAGTTTTTTCAAGGTGGCAGCGAACGGCGTACTAACCCTGAAAACAAAAGTATTAACCGGCGAGGGCGGTATTGCAGGCGGCTACTTTGCGGCCAACCGGGTGAACGTGCTCGAAAACGGAAATGCGGAATGCGTCTATGCTTCCGTGGCCCAGTCAGGCGAGATCGAGGGAATCGGTGTCAGGACTCTGAAAGTTGATGGCCATGCGACGGGCTCCCGCAACGATACCGGCGCCTCCAACGGTGTCGGTTTGGCAATGAACTCCCGGTATTTGTATGCGAGCTTCACCGATCACAGCACTATCGGAACGTTTCAAGTGCTGCCGGGATGCAAAATTAAGTTTGTCAGCGACATTGCGGTTAGCGGCCTGCAAGGCGGCACGATCGATGGAATGGTTATCCATGGAAACATAATGGTCGTGACCTATGGCGATGGCTCTATCGAATCCTTCGACATTTCCGGGGGCGCGCCGGTTTCCAACCACGATGAACAGAATTCTACGGGTTCGCGCGGTGGCAATACTTATCCGAGCGGCGTCGATATTACTCGGGATGGACACTACGCGATTTTCGGAGATACCTCGCCATTCACCGTGGTGGAAGTTTCGGATATCTCCTCAGGCAAGTTGACGCCGACGGTGGTCTATCGTTTAGGAAATAAAATTAATTCCAGTAACGTTCTGCTAAGCCCGGATGAAACCCTCCTCTATATAAGCAACAATCAATCCGGCACCGTCACTGCCGCTTTTTTCGACAAGACTACCGGCAAGCTTTCGAAAGGTTGTGTCACCCGGTCCCTCAAGGGCTTTGTAACAGACTGGTCCTATGTCGCATCTCTGGCCTTGCAACAATCTACGGGGACGGGAGGTATGGTGTATGTCGCCGAATACGGAGCTCCGGCGTCTATCGCAGAGATTAACGTGAAATCAAGCGGCGGGAAATGCAGTTTGACGGAGTCGGCAAAATCGCCCGTCTCTGACCCAAACAGCCCGGGATTGTTGTCGATTGGAGCTTTTCCGCCCCGGCCTTTTTGATGACCCGCGTAAGAGACAAAGTTTTTACAATTCCGCAGTTGACTTCGGTGGTGTTACAGACTACCGTTTTGCGGCGAATTGTTAGTTACGCTTTACCCGTGTAGCGCCGCCGGGGACGGCGGCGCTACAAAGATCATTTGCGGCGGCGATGTTTGTGTACTCCGGCATCCCTCCCGCCCGTGAGGAAACCATCGCGAGAGGAAAAATATGAATACATTAAGAATGCTTGGAATCACATTGGCCGCTTGCCTGACCTTCACTTCTATTTCCGTCGGACAAAAATGGCAAAACCTGAAGCATCCACCCACATTCCAAACCGATACCGCCGTGCTGCTGACTGACGGACGGGCGATGGTCCACCAATATAACAGCCCGAACTGGTGGGCGCTAACCCCGGATCAAACCGGCAGCTATATCAAGGGCACCTGGAAGCAACTGGGATCGATGCCATCCGATTATGCGCCGCTCTACTTCGCCTCCCAGGTGCTGCCGGATGGCCGGGTGCTGGTGGAAGGCGGAGAGTACAACTTTCTCAGCCAGGACGAAACGAATCTGGGCGCGATCTACGATCCTTTGACTAATAAATGGACGAATGTCAATCCACCTTCCGGCTGGAGCGAAATCGGCGATTCTCCGTCGGTGGTTTTGCCGAACGGCACTCTCCTGCTAGGCCAAAATTTCACTACAACGAGCGCTGAGTTCAACGCCAAGACTTTGAAGTGGACCATCAAAGGCTCAGGCAAATCGGACGACTACGCCGAGGAAGGTATGGAGTTGTTGCCCAATGGGAAAGTCCTGCTGGTCGACACGCAGAACACTCCAAATTCTGAAATCTTCAATCCGAAGACGAGCACGTGGACTACCGGTGGCAGCACGATCGTAAGCCTGTCGATAAGCGCTGGCGAAGAAACCGGACCGGCTTTGCTGCGTCCTGAAGGTTCGGTGTTTGCGATGGGAGCCAACGGCAGCAGTGGCGCCGGGCATACCGCGATTTATAACACTGCCACCGGCAAATGGGCAGTTGGCCCGGATTTCCCCAATGGAAACGATATGGCCGACGCTCCTGCCGCAGTCCTGCCGGATGGAAACATTCTCTGCGAGACCAGCCCCGGAGTCTTCAACTCTCCTGTTACTTTCTATGAATTCAATGGAACTAAGTTCCTTAACGCTCCTTTACCCAAGCAGACCGGTAACTTCAATACTTCGTATTTGGGACGATTGCTGGTGCTTCCAACCGGCCAGATCCTCTACACCCTGGCGGATGGCGCCACTATCGACGCAGAGATCTACACGGCCAAGGGCACATACCAGAAAGCATGGGCGCCTGTGATCAAGACTGCCCCGACTACCGTTACTCGTGGTGACACCTACAAAATCACGGGTACTCAGTTTAATGGTCTGACCCACGGCGCGGCTTACGGCGACGACGCGCAGATGAATAGCAGCTACGCGTTGGTGCGCATCACCAATAACTCGAGCAAGCATGTCATCTATGCTCGCACTCACAATCCCAGCACCATGGCGGTCGCCACAGGAACGAAAGTTGTGTCGACCAGCTTCGATGTTCCGGCAGGTGCGGAAACCGGCGCCAGCAGTCTGGTGGTTGTCGCCAATGGCATCCCGTCTGCCCCGGTTAGCGTGACCGTGCAGTAGGGAAATAACCGCCGTTGATTTACAATGCCACTTCTCTGGTTCTGGTTTAGAAGTTCTGCTCAGAATCCGGGAAGTGGTTTTTCGTTCTTTCTCAATTTCTTTTGGTTCGCGCGTCCTCAAATTGATCTGAGGAGGGAAGCGGGTGAGAATCCCGCGCTGCCGCGCAACTGTAAGCGAGGAAATTCGCAACCTGCCACTGGGTAACTCCGGGAAGGCCGGCTGCATTCGTCGGACAGCAAGAGCTGTCCTTACTCGCAAAGCCAGGAGACTGGCGCGAACCGTCCATACCGACCCCTTTCGCGAGATAAAGGAGGAGTGCATGCGGTTCTTTCGTATTCTCACATCTGTCATCTGTCTCCTGGCGGCAGCTTCGGCCGCCGAAATCAAAATTAAAGTTGTGGATCCCCAATCGGCGGTGGTTGCCGGGGCGCAGGTCGTCTTAACTCTCAAAGAGAGCACGACGCCGGCGGCGGTCGCGACTACCTCGTCGGAAGGCTTCGTCATATTTCAGAACGTTGCCTCCGTTTCGTATCACGTGCAGGTCTTGGCCCCCGGTTTTGCGCCAGCCGCAACCGACCTCTCGCCCGATAATGAAATTGCCACGATAAAGCTCAGGCTGGCTGCGGCCGCTGAAACCGTAGTTGTAACTGCGACTCGTACCCTGGTGCCGACGGAAGCCGCGGGGGCCGACGTCGAAGCCCTAAACGGCGCGCAATTGCAAACCATGCAGCCGATTGCATCCGACGATGCGTTGCGCTTTCTACCCGGAGCAGTCATCAACACGGCCGGACAGCGGGGTGGCCTGGCGTCTCTCTTCGTGCGCGGTGGCGACTCCACTTACAACAAAGTGATCGTTGATGGGGTCACCGTAAATGAGCCGGGAGGAGCGTTTGATTTTGGCACACTTCCCCTGACGGAAGCTGATCGCATGGAATTCGTGCGCGGCGCGCAAAGCACGCTGTACGGCTCCGATGCGATGACTAGCGTAGTGCAGGTTTGGACGCGCCAGGGAACGGCGCAGACTCCAGAGCTGCGTTTCGGGGCGGACGGCGGCAACCTCGGAACCGCGAATGGCTACGCATCTCTCGCCGGCGCGCACGGCCGTTTCGATTACAACCTCTTCGCAGACCAATTCAACACCAACGGCCAAGGCGTGAACGATGCGTATTCCGACTCCCTGCAGGGCGGGAATCTCGGCGTGGCGCTTAACGATAAAGTCGCTCTGCGGGTGCGCCTCCGCCACTCGAACAGCCATACCGGCTTGCCCGGCGAGTGGAACTTTAACGGAAACCCGCTGGAACCGCCGGATCCGAATGAGTGGTCGCAGCTCAACAATCTGATTGGCAGCGTGGAGTTGACCGTCGCCGCGCCCTCCGGTTGGCAGCATCGCTTTACCGGCTTCGACTATAGCTATCGCTACAACGATGTAAATCTGACGGGCGATCCCGCGCGGGTTAACGACTTTCCGGCCCACGGTTATGACGACATCAATCGGGCCGGTGTTGAATATCAAGGTGACTATCTTGAGCGCAGCTGGGCTCATACAACCGTGGGTTACCGCTTTGAAAACGAAAATGGCTTCGTCGGCGACCTGAACTTTCCGCCACTGACCCACGGCCTGCGCCTCAACGACGATGTTTATGGGCAGCAGCAACTCACCCTGCGCCGTCTGTCAGTAATAGCGGGCGCGCGTTTCGTTCACAATGGCGCCTTTGGCAACACAGGAGTGCCACGAGTCGCATTGACCTTGCTGGCGCTGCGCGGCAATGAAGTGTTTTCAGGCACGCGCCTGCGCTTTTCCTACGCAACCGGATTCAAAGAACCCAGGCTGGAAGAGACCTTTGCCGGCCCACCTTTCAGCATTCCGAATCCAACTTTGAAGCCAGAGCGCAACCGCGCCTTCGAAGCGGGACTTCTGCAAAATCTTCTGGGAAACAGATACACATTTACCGCGACCTACTTCAACAACCTTTACTACGACCGGATTGACTACGCCTCGAATCCCGTAACCTTTATCGGGCAGTACGTGAATGTGGATAAGTCTTTCGCGCAGGGCGCGGAAATCGAGTTGCAAGGCAAGATTCTGCCGAAACTGTTCTTGAACACGGCTTACACTTATACGTCCACGGAAATTCTGCAGGCTCCGGAGTGTACACCGGCCAATTTTTGCGATCCCACCGTGCTGGGCGTGGGCCAGCCCTTGCTGCGCCGGCCTAAACATTCAGCCAACACTCTACTGACGTATTTAGGAAAACGTTGGGGCGCGGATCTGGGCGGAAGTTTCGTAGGCCGGAGAAAGGACTCGGATTTCCTCGGATTTGGCATCAATCATGCCGCTGGTTACGTGCGCGTCGATATGGGAGGCTGGTACGCGCTCACATCCAGAATCACTGCCTACGTGAATCTGCAAAACGCCCTCGACAAACAGTACCAGGAAGTAGTGGGGTACCCGGCGCTGGGCGCGAACTTCCGGGCAGGGATGCGATTCCGAATCGGCGGGGAGTAAAAGGCAGCTCTCGGGACCAAAATACGTTGTCATCCCGGGCAACGCGAGGGATCTAGGTTCTTGCCGCTACCAACGAAAACCTGGATCCCTCGCTGCGCATCGGGATGACAGTTCGAGGCCACGGCGTCGTGCTTAGCTCTTGGCTTTTATAGGGCTGCGAAAATCCTTGTTTCGTGATCGAGAACGTTCGTCCGACGATGCATCCCCGTTTCCCTGGGAACGTCCGCCGTTAGTGCCCCGAACAGCGCTGCAGGGCAGAGGAAGCACGGAGCTGGCTACCTGATATTTGGTGCGTGCCAGCTTCAGCTTTTCTAGATCCTCTCCAGCCAATGGCTGCTGGCGTCCCAAGAGATGCGTTACCAGAGCGATTTGGGCAAAGTGCTCGACCGTTTCCATCTTCATGTAAGCGTGATGAAGGGTGTCGGCATAAGCGACCACTCCATGATTCGACATGAGGATAGCGTCGTACTGCGGAATTAGCGGCTCCAGCGCGTCCGAAAGCTCCGGCGTTCCCGGAGTCCCATACTTAGCCAGGGGAATTGATCCCAACCCAATCACCACCTCGCACACCAGCGGCTGGCTGAGCGGCAGGCCCGCAGCCGCAAACCCAGTGGCTGTGGGCGGATGTGCGTGAACGATCCCCTTCACATCCGCACGCAGCTTATAAATCAGCAAATGCATGGCGAGTTCGCTGGACACGTTGCGAGTACCAGCAAGATGGCGTCCTTCCAAATCGACCAACACCATGTCGGACACGCGCAGCATGCTCTTGCTCATGCAGGTGGGAGTAATCATGATGCGTTCGTCATCCAGACGAGCCGAAAGATTGCCGTCGGTGGCAGCCACGTAGCCGCGCTGATGCAGCATCTGGCCGAACTGGACCATTTCGCGGCGATATTGGCGTTCGCTAGGCATTCGTGTGGGGCTGCCGGCGGAAAGCGGACCCGAACTAGTTTGCGTATGGTATCGCACAAACTTGGTGGAACACAACGCGTTTGTTAGGAAAGTTATCGAATCCCGTGGAATTTATAATCATGAGCGGTGCTAGTTTCAGAGTTCAATTATCAGCTTCCCGCCGAATTGATCGCCCAGGAGCCGCTTTCCGACCGGGCTGCGTCCCGTTTACTAAGTATGCGCCGCCTTAGGGAAGGTCTTCTTCGTGATGGCACTTTTCGTGACTTTCCCCAAATGCTCCAAGCCGACGACTTACTTGTGCTCAATAACACGCGGGTCTTTCCCGCACGCCTCTACGGCAGGAGAAGCGGCGCCAGGTCGCAGCCGGTAAGCTCGGGCAACCCGGCCGCCCGCGACTTCCTGAAGGGCCTAATTGAGGTCCTGCTCACCCGGCAGATATCGCAAGCGCCCAACGACTGGGAATGCCTGGTTCGCCCCGGCCGCAAGATCGGAATAGGAGAACGCCTGTTCTTTGGCCAGGAGAATGAACTGGAAGCGGAGGTCATGGCCCGAGGCAGCTTCGGCGAACGCCGCATCCGTTTTGCCCCAGCACCAGATTTCTTTGCCGCGGTAGAGCGGCTCGGACATATCCCCCTCCCCCCCTACATCAGCCGCAGCGACCTCCCGAGTGATCGGGAACGCTATCAAACGATCTACGCACACACGAGCGGTTCAGTTGCGGCGCCCACGGCGGGATTGCACTTCACTCCAGAAATTCTTGCAGGAATACGGAATCGCGGCATTGAGACGGCAGAGATCACGCTGCACGTAGGCCTTGGAACATTTCAACCAGTACGCGTAAGTCGGGTTGAAGATCATCGCTTGCACGCCGAGCCGTACGAGATTTCCACGGAAGCGGCCAAAGCGATCAACCGCGCTCTCGCTGCCGGACGGCGACTGATCGCGGTCGGAACCACCACCGTGCGCACCCTGGAATTTGCTGCTACTCAGTCTGCAGACGGCAGGGTTCAGGCTGGCTGCGGCGAGGCCGATTTATTTATCTATCCCGGTTACCAATTCCGCGTAGTAGGCGCCTTGCTGACAAATTTTCACCTGCCGCAATCCAGCCTTCTTATGCTGGTGTGCGCGTTTGGAGGATTCGAACCCGTCGTGCAAGCCTACCGGCACGCAGTCGAACAGAAGTACAGGTTTTACTCGTACGGCGACTGCATGTTTATAGAGTGAGTGTAGGCGCGGGCATCATCGCCCGTGCGCTTGTGCAAGGCTATATACTGATCCACGCACAGGGGTGAGTCATGCAACCACAGGTAGCGTCGAAACAGGTTCCGATAGAGGATTTCGTCTCCGAGCTGCGCAAGTTTCCCGAGCCCGCGTTCGACCGGACGGATTCAATCCTCAAATTTCTTGCGAGCATCTCGGTCGCGCCGGATACTCTTGCTCCTTATTTAACTTGGGATCGACAGCATTACACTCGCAACCTGATCGACAAAACTTCGCTTTACGAGCTGATTGCCGTTTGTTGGGAGGTTGGCCAGGGAAGCTCGGTGCATAACCACCGCGACCAGAACTGCTGGATGGCGGTGCCCATCGGACGGTTACTGGTTGAAAACTATCGTGTGATTTCGCAAGAGCTCGAAGCAGGAACGTGTGACCTCGAAACAGCCGACACTGTGGAGATGAATCCGGCTCGTCCCTGCGCCGTCGATCCTCAGGAACCCGTGCATCGCGTCCACAATCCGCGCGAATTTAATCAGAGGGCGGTCAGCCTTCACGTTTATTCCCGGCCCTTCGATACCTGTGTGGTTTATTCGCCGGAGCAACACACCTGCGGCGAGATCAAGCTCCATTACACGACTGAGCACGGAAAACAGCGACAGTGACTTCGGTCATCTGTGCACCGGAACGGAGGCCATAAGAAAATTAGGAGGTGCGGAAAGCACTGAAGGAGAGGTAATGAAGAAATACCCCGCCCTGCTGATAATTGGTCTGGTCTTATTGATCTTCGGCCTCCGAAAAAACAATATTCCCCAAGCAAAATGGTCCACGGTCAAACCACCCCGGCAAGAACAAGTAGAAGAACCCATAATCAAAGCAGCGACTCCCGAGGACCCCGGGCCGATCGCAACCGTCGTCCTTCCTTTAGATGTTTTGAAAAAACAAACAGCCTTGTCTGACACCAAAACGGCGCCAACGCGAGAATCGTTGCTAAGCGACCCGCTGCCAATCGATCATCCCGTCTCCGTTGAGCCCGGAAAACCTAAGCATCTTTTGCACAACGTATTTTCCGTAAACCGTCGTGCACAATTCGCATTCCTGATTCCGGCGCACCAGAGCAATGCTAGGCTGCACGGCACTTTCCGTTCTTTTACCAAACGCAACAATCCGGATTCCAGTGACAGAAGCGCCGACGTCGATTTGCTGTTATTGAATGACGAGGAATTCAATCAGTTTCAGCATGGCGAGCCGCAAAGCGTCACCTATGAATTGAATTCCGCTCATAATCAGATGGTCGACTGGTGGGTGCCCGCTACACGTGCGGAGGCGAAAACCTACCATCTGGTTTTCATCAATTCTGCTGATGATATAAAACTCAAGTTTGTCCAGGCCGACTTTACCCTCACTTTTGAATAGAAGTTGGCAGAGGGACTTCACAGGCCGCTGAGAAACTATCGATTCGTATCAGGGTATGCCTTCAGGCATGCCGTAAGTCGCTAAAAATGGGTGCGGCTTAGCCGCTGGAGTTGCGGTCTATGCCAGGGAACGACTTTTTCCCCAGTCTCTTCAAGCACTCCTCCCTGATAAACTAGCTGGTTGTCTCCTCGAAAGAAATCCCCGTCTGCCGCGGCCGAGAGCGCCACCATTTTGGCGGTTCCGGATGCGCCGCCTTCCGCGCCGAAACCGAAACTAGTCTCGGCTGAAGCGGGATGCGTTTACTTGATTGACACCATGTCGTTTATCTTCCGCGCCTATCACGCCATGGCGCGGCAGCGCGGCATGTCGACAAAGACCGGCCTGCCCACGGCGGCAACGTACGTTTTCGTCAACATGTTGCGCAAATTGCGCGATGACTTTTCCCCCGCCTATCTAGCCGCTGTATTTGATGTCGCCGCGCCAACCTTTCGCGATCAGCAGGCGGAAGGCTTGACCAGCGTCCGCCGCTTCGACCTGAAGACGCAGAGCTTCCAGGAAATCAAATATCAAGGGTACAAAGCCAACCGTAAGGAAATGCCCGGTGATCTGGCGCAGCAATTGCCTTACATCCGCCGAGCGCTCGAAGCCTACAGAATTCCTATCCTCGAACTCGGAGGCTACGAAGCCGACGACGTTATCGGCACTCTGGCGCGAAAAGCCGTCGCGCAGTCGTATTCCGTGTACGTGGTCTCAAGCGACAAAGACATGCTGCAGCTGGTGAACGACCGCGTATCGGTTTTGAATCCGCCCAAAGATAATCTTATCTGCGACGCAGCTAAGGTCGAGGAAATTCTCGGCGTGCCTCCCGAACGCGTGGTAGATGTTATGGCCCTGCGCGGCGATTCCATCGACAACATTCCGGGCGCCCCGGGAATCGGCGACAAGGGCTCGGTTGAACTCATCAAACGGTTTGGTTCCGTCGAACAGGCGCTGGATCGTGCTGCCGAAGTCGAGAAGAAAACATACCGCGAGTCGCTGCAAAACAATCGCGACAACATTTTGCTAAGCAAAACGCTGGTCACCATCGATTGCAATGTGCCCATCGAGCTCGACGTAAATGCAATGAAGGTTGGCGATCCTGACCTGGAAGCGCTCCGCTCTCTGTTCACTGAACTTGAGTTCACCTCGCTCCTGAAAGAGTTGCTTCCCGTAGTCGAAGTAAGCGATACGAATTACAGCGAGGCGAAGACCGCAGCAGACGTTGGCGCTGTATTGACGACCATTCCTGCCGGAGGGGCGTTGGCGATCGCTGTCGAAGCCGAATCCAACGTCGTCGAAGAGGAGGAACCTGAAGAGGAGGAATACGAAACCGGCATGTTGGCGCTCAGCTCAGAACCTGTACAGGCGGAACGGCCTCGCGATATTGCTATCTCATCCACGCACGGCATAGCCGTCACTATTAGTGCCAGCGCACAGGAAGCAACATCGAAGCTCAAGTCTGCCCTGGCAGATGCGAATCTGCCCAAAACCATTCACGATTACAAAGCAGCGACCCACGTGTTGGAACGTCAGGGAATCACGCTATATGGCGTGCGGCATGATCCCATGCTGTATTCCTACCTGCTCGACCCAACTTACTCGTCGCATCGTTTGCCAGACGTGGCCCTGCGGCGCTTCAATCTCAAGCTCAGCGGGACACTGGCCGAAGCAGCCGACATCGCTGGCCGGCTGGCAACCGCATTGCGCCGCGAAGCCGAAGAAGCTGGACTAATCAAACTGTACGAAGAAGTTGATCTTCCGCTGGTTCCTGTGCTTGCCCGCATGGAGCATGCCGGCGTCAAGATCGACCGCGCAGCCCTGGCCGACATGTCCGCCCGCCTTGAACGTGAGATCGGGGCCAAGGCGAAGGAGATTTACCAGTGCGCAGGATTTGAGTTCAACATCAGTTCGCCAAAGCAATTGGGCGATGTGCTATTCAACAAACTGAATCTGCCGAAGCCGGTGAAATACGGCAAAGGGAAGACGATTTCGACCGCAGTCGACGTGCTCGAAGGATTGGCCGCGGAACACGATGTACCACGCCTGGTGCTCGAATACCGGCAATTGACCAAGCTCAAGTCAACCTACGTCGACGCCCTGCCTGCCCTGCTGAATCCCGCCAGCGGCCGCCTGCACACTACCTTCGGTCAGACTGGTACGGCAACGGGAAGATTATCGTCGGCGAATCCCAACCTGCAGAACATTCCAATTCGCACCGAACTGGGCCGCGAGATTCGAGCCGCATTTACCGCGGAGCCCGGTCATGTGCTGCTGGCGGCGGATTATTCGCAGATCGAGCTTCGCTTGCTGGCCCATTTCTCGAAAGACCCGCTGCTGGTCGAAGCCTATCGTCGCGGTGATGACATCCACACGCTGACTGCATCTCAGGTGTTCGGTGTGCCGCCGCTGATGGTCACACCCGATCACCGCAGACAAGCGAAAGTGGTAAATTTCGGCATCGTGTACGGACTGTCGGCATTTGGACTCTCACAAAATTTAGGCATCGAACCCGCCGAGGCCAAGCAGTTCATCAGCGCCTATTTCGAAAGATACAGCGGCGTACGCGCCTTCATTGATCGCACTCTCGAAGAAGCCCGGCGCGAGGGGGAGGTCAAAACGCTGTTTGGCCGTGTGCGTCCCATCCCCGACATCAACAGTAAGAATGCCAACCTGCGCGGATTTGCCGAACGCACCGCAGTCAACACGCCATTGCAGGGAACTGCCGCAGACTTGATTAAAATTGCCATGATTCGCATCGATGCAGCCCTGCGCGAGCAGCAACTGAAATCAAGGATGACGCTGCAGGTGCACGACGAACTGGTATTCGAAGTTCCAGAAACTGAAGTTGACGCGATGCGTACGCTGGTGCGCGACCAGTTGGAAAACGTCCACCCGCTGATAGTGCCGCTGTTGGTGGAGATTGGCGTTGGAACGAACTGGCGAGACCTGCAGTAACCGTTACGAAGTGTCATCCCGAGCATTTAAAAACGGCTTGTCACCCCGAGCATTCAAAACGGCTTGTCATTCCGAGCGAAGCGAGGGATCTAGGTTCTTGCTTGCGCTACCTGTATCGCCTCCGTAAGCAAACACCCAGATCCCTCGCTGCGCTCGGGATGACAACCATGTTTCGGCGCTCGCAAACCGCCTGATCACGAATGTTCCCGATTCACTTCCCGCTCCGCGGCCTCGCGGAGCATTCTGCGGTCGCGAGACGTTGCAATCCTTCGCGCTCGAATAAGCCTACGCAATCCAAACCAATAGAAGAACCAGACGAGCGTACCGATTGCCGCCAGTAGCAGCAACAGATTCCAGATCGCAGCGGCATTGGACAAGAGTGTCTTCATAGATAGCAGCACTGCCAGGCATTACTTAGCACGAACGGGTTAAAGACCGTCCCCACACAATCATCATGCGCCCAGCACGTTCTTAATCGCGCCAGCAATATTCCCCGCCAGCGCCTTCATCTTCTCTTCCGACTCCGCTTCCACCATGACCCGAGCCAGCGCTTCCGTGCCCGAGTAGCGGACAACCACGCGTCCACTGCCATCGAGTTCGCGTTCGGCGGCTTCAATCGCCCGCTGAATTTCTGGTACCTGGGAAAAAGGCATTTTCTCGCGAACGCGAACATTCTGAATTACCTGGGGAAAGACTTTGAGATCGCCGATCAAATCGGCGAGAGGCTTCCCGCTCCTTGCCATAATTTCCATCACTCGCAACCCGGTGAGAAGGCCGTCCCCGGTGGTGGCGTCTCCGTCGCGAAAAATAATATGGCCCGACTGCTCTCCGCCCAGGATCGCGCCAGTCTTGAGCATCTCTTCAAGCACATACTTGTCACCGACGTTAGCCCGCAGCATGCGAATGCCAGCCTTACGCAAAGCAATTTCCAATCCCATGTTGGACATCGTAGTCGCAACAATCGTCGACCCGCTGAGCACGTGGCGGGATTGCATATCCCTCGCGACCAGCAAAAGCACAGCATCGCCATTGACTATGCGACCGTTGGCGTCGCTGAACAGTGCGCGATCCGCGTCACCATCGAAAGTAACTCCCAAATCGAATTGACCTTTCTTTTCGGCAATTGCTCTCGCCAGCGTCTCCGGATGTAGGGCGCCGCAATTTTCGTTGATGTTCTTTCCATCGGGACGTGCATTTAGATACGTTGCCTTGATTCCGCACTCGCGAAAAAGTTCCGGAGCTTCAGCCGTGGCTGCACCATTAGCGCAATCCACCAAAACTCTTATCCCGCTGAGGTCCGTCTTCACATTTTGCGCCAGCCATTCTATGTAAGCGTGGCGAAGGCTTGCCTCGCCGGGCAAGGTGGGAGGAGGCTTTACCGACGATTCAACGTGGCGCTCAGGATTCTGCAGCAGAGCGAAAATTTCCTGCTCGATGGCCAGTTCATGCGAATCAGGCAATTTATATCCATCGCCCGAGAAAACCTTGATGCCGTTATCAGTCCATGGATTGTGCGAAGCCGAGATCACGACCCCGGCAGCATACTTTCGCGAACGCGCGAGGTAGGCCACGCCCGGCGTCGTAATGACGCCCGCACTATGAACTTCACATCCGCTGGAAACCAATCCCACCGATACGCGGTCCGCGATCCAACCACTCGATTCCCGCGTGTCTTGTCCAATCACCACCCTCACATTCGCATCACTGCGAATCAAATCATGACCCAGGGCGCGGCCAATGAGATATGTACTCTCCGGCGTCAAAGGGAATTCACCGGCTACGCCGCGAATGCCGTCGGTGCCAAAGAGCTGTCGTGTCTGGCTTGTCATTGTGGTTTTACGGATTGATCGTTGGGGGCGCCCGAAACTTTCTGCATGATCACCGTTATGTGCACCGGGTCAGGGCTCGCAACCTGGATGAGAGCGTCAGAAACGTAGGCGTGACGAGTGAAGCTTGCGCGGTTGATGGCGCCGCTCACGTCCACCGGATCGGTAATGGCTGACTCTACCGCTTCTACATGCTTCTTCGGCCCGCTGATGGTGATGGTCGCGGGATCCACCGCAATCCGCTCTATGGAATACCCCGGAACAAATGTGCCGATAACGCGTGGTTCCACGGGGACTTGGCGGGTCAGACGCGCGTCGAACGCAAGATGGAATTGGCTGGGAACCACCTGCACCACTTCAAGCTCGGACGGTTCGTGAATCTGCTGTGCGGTTAAATCAAACGTGCGCTGCCCCGGCTTCGTACCGCTCAGTTCGATCTCCGCATAAACATCGGCGGCCTGCAGGCGGCGCACCACACGCTCCGGACCGCGAAGCCGGATTTGTGCTCGCGGAATATTTTCTGAGCTGATTTCCAAATCTTGAGGGATATTATGAAACTCGATCGGCACATCGACAGCAATTTCTGCCACCGGATCGCGCGCCACCGCGAGCCACAAGCCCACAGCCAAAGCCACAGACATCAACTTCAATCCCAGATTGTGTTGCACGTGGCGCTGTAGAAAGTCGCGCATGGCCTAACGATCCGTCCCCTGTTTCCAGCGCGCATCGCTTAAGCGCGAGTCGGCGGGCCGGGGCAAAGCAATGCGCGATCCCTCCGCTTCGGAATTTTCCAATGCCTCGCTGCCATTTGAAATCGGCGTAGGCAGGGTGGACGGAGGCACGTAACGGCGCAGCAGTTCTCCCAGGCGATCACGTAACTGCTCGACCGTCAGATCGCGCTCGATCTTTCCGGAAACCGCCAGGCTAATGCTGCCGGTCTCCTCAGAAACAATCACGGCGATCGCATCGGTTTCTTCAGTCACGCCAATACCCGCGCGATGCCGCGTGCCCAGTTGGGTCGAGAGAACAGGATTCATGGACAGGGGCAGAAAGCAAGCAGCGGCCGCGACGCGATCATTCTGCACAATTACGGCGCCGTCGTGCAGTGGAGCGCTCGGCCGGAAGATGGTTGCCAGCAGATCGTACGAAAGCCGGGCATCGAGCGGAACCCCGCTCTCGATGTAAGTGCGCAAGCCAATTTCGCGCTCGATGACGATCAGGGCGCCGGTCTGGTTCTGGCAGAACAGATTTGCTGCCAGCACGATGTCATCGTAAGCATCCGCCTCCGAACCCGAGGCCCTGCTCAACGTAAGGCCCCGCCCTAGCCGCGCCAGGCCTTGCCTGATTTCGGCGGCGAAAACCACGATCAGCGCGAACACGGTGTACGGCAGCAACGTGGTCATCAGCCAATTCAGCGCGGTTAGATTGCCCAACCGGGATACATAAAAAGCCAGCGCCAGCGCCCCCACACCGACCACCATCAGGGATGCACGCGTGCCCTTGATCAGCGCAAGGAATTCGTAAATGATGACGGCGACCAGCAGGATATCGATGACCGAGATTATCGATAGATGTGGCCACGGTGCTGAAAACTGCGTCACTCACGGCCCCTTTCGAAGTAGTATCCGCTTGGCCCAACATTTCATTGTAATCCAGGTTTAGGAAGAGGACGCCTTGCCAGTGAGTTCAATCTGCATGCCCTCAGACGCGGCCCGCAGCCGCGGATAGTAGTCGCGAGCCTCTTTAACCACCTTGTCGATGCAGGCGTCGTCATGATCGGGATCGTGATGGAACAACACCAAATCTTTCGCACCACTCTCTGTGACCACATTGATAGCTTCGCGCCAATGGCTGTGTCCCCAGCCTCGTTTCCGTTCGTATTCCTGGGGAAGATACTGCGCGTCGTAAACCAAAACGTCGGCGCCAGCCGCAAGCTTTCGTACATTCTTGTCGAATAGCGCGTCGCCCGGCTCGTTGTCCGTGGCATAAACAAACACGCCATCTTTCGTCTCCATACGAAAGCCCATGCATCCCTGGGGATGGTTTAGCCACAAGGTCTGCAAGGTCACGTCTCCTAGCTGGATGCGGCCCTCCTCAAGATTGTGGAAATTCTGGTGAGCCTGCATTTCAGTCAGTCCTACCGGGAAGTAAGGCGCGGCCATCTGCTCTTCGAGCACCCGCTTCAAGCTGCGAGTGCGGCTGGAGGAATGAAAGTGAAAACGGTTTTCACGGTTGTCGTAAAGAGGACCGAAGAAGGGAATGCCCTGAATGTGATCCCAGTGAAAATGAGAGACGAAGACGTGTGCAGAAACCGCTTTCCCATTGAATTCGTGGCGAAGCGCTTGCCCCAGAACCCGGAAGCCGGTGCCGCAATCAAAGATGTAAAGCTCATTGCCAACGCGCACTTCCACGCAGGAAGTGTTGCCGCCGTAGCGCATATTTTCCGGCTGAGGAGCGGGTGTCGACCCCCGAACTCCCCAGAACTTAATACGCATAAGCCCCCACGTTGGATACTGGCTAAACTGCCATCTTCCGCTGTGCCATCCATTCCGTCAATTCATTCGCTGGTTACCGGAGGTTACGCAAGCGGGTGTACTCCTGACCTATAATGGCAGACGCGCTCCTACTGAAAGGGTCGAACCAAAACCCCTTGCTACGCCCCGATTACAGGGAATTTTCGCGCCTGGCCCGCGAGTTTACGCTGGTCCCGGTGGTCAAGTCGGTTACCGCCGATCTGTTGACGCCGGTCTCTGCTTTTCTAGCGGTAGCTGCCAATGAGCCTGACGCGTTCTTGCTGGAATCAATCGAGCGCGGAGAGCAAATTGGACGCTACACATTCCTGGGATCCCGGCCCTACCTGCAGCTGCGGGCACGCGGCGACGAGATTTTGCTGCAACGAGGCCGGAAGCGCGAGCAGCACCGGGGCAGCGTCCTCAAAATTGTGAAGGAATTGCTGCGGCAGCATCGTCCGGCGACATTGCCTGGCCTGCCACCATTCACCGCCGGCGCCGTTGGATACTTCGCTTATGACGGCGTTCGGCAGTTGGAGAAAATTGGCGAGCACGCCAAAGACGATCTTTCTCTACCGGATTGTGTATTGATGTTCTTTGATCGCCTGCTGGCGTTCGATCACCTGCGCCATCAGATTCACATCATCGCTACCGCTGACGTTTCTCATGAGAGCCCGCGCCGCGCCTACGATCGCGCACTTGCCGATATCGCCGTGCTCGAGAAGAAGCTCGCTCGCCGCCTGCCCTCAACTCAGTGGCACCACTCGGGCACATCGCGTAAGGCCAAACTGAAAGTTCACGCTGGAACCAGCCGCAGCCGGTTCGTGAAATCGGTGGAGCGCGCCAAAGAATACATTGCTGCCGGCGACATCTTTCAAGTTGTACTGTCGCAGCGTCTGGACTTTGTTCCCGAGGTCGCGCCGTTTGATATCTACCGGGCTCTGCGCACGGTGAACCCTTCGCCTTACATGTATTTTCTTCGCATGGAGGATGTTTGCGTGCTGGGCTCGTCTCCCGAGATGCTGGTGCGCGTTACCGGCAGCAAGCTCGAATACCGTCCGATTGCAGGAACCCATCCTCGCGGCCGCGACGAAGCCGAAGATGTGCGCCTCGAAAAACAAATGCTCTCCGACGAAAAAGAACGCGCCGAGCACGTAATGCTGGTCGACCTGGGCCGCAACGATCTGGGACGCGTAAGCGAGTACGGCTCGGTGAAAGTTCGCGATCTGATGTACGTGGAACGTTACTCGCACGTCATGCACATCGTCTCCGCACTAGAAGGCAAGTTGCGCGACGGCCTGGATGCTCTTGATGCCTTCGCCGCCTGCTTTCCCGCGGGCACGCTCAGCGGCGCGCCAAAAGTTCGCGCCATGCAGATCATCGAAGAACTCGAACCCGTGCGCAGAGGCATCTACGGAGGCTCTGTCCTCTACGCTGATTTCGCCGGCAATCTCGACTCCTGCATCGCCATCCGCACCATGCTGATGAAAAGTAAGCAAGCGTACTTGCAAGCGGGAGCCGGTATCGTAGCCGATTCCGATCCAGCCAAGGAATTCCAGGAGGCCATGAACAAGGCCCAGGCAGTGCTAAGAGCGGTGGAGATGGCGCGAAGCGGAGGCTAGGCGTACAACCCACTACGCCAAGCTCCCCAGAAACTGGAGTCTATGGGTTTTCTTCGAGCATAGGGCCTATGTCCCGCAGACTGAAAAGGCGTAAACTATCTCACATGATTCCTCAGGACCTGGTTGACATCCTGGTTTGCCCGGCTTGCAAAAAGCCGCTGCTGCTCAAGGAGACTGGCGAAAGCCTGAAGTGCACCGAGTGCCACCGAGTCTACCCGGTGCGAGACAATATCCCGATTCTGCTGATTGATCAAGCCGTCACCGATCCTTCCTGAAGCATGATTCTCGTTCGAGAAATCAGGGGACTTTTTGGTCCACAATGGGCAGGTTGCGCCCTTTTCTGTGCCAGAACGACACCTTGTGTCAACCTGAGGCCACGAAACCCGGTGTTTTGAGGGCTATGCGATCCTCCCTAAATCTTCATCTGACACCGCAACTTATTGCACTCACAGGGGTTTCAACAAATGAACGATGTGGGTGCCGGTAATTTCGAAGCTGGTTGCACTGCGGCATCAAAATTGCATACAACGTAGGTGGCACTAGCGGAGTCTAATAGGTTAAGTGCAGTCGCAGGGTCGGAGGTGAGACGACCATGAATGACAGGTATAAAGAACGATTTTCGGTTACCGAACTGACGGCCTTGAGAAACGATCTGTTGCAGGGTGGCCTGATCGATTCGCGCGAAGCGGCCGAACTACTGCAAGTCTTCCTCATGGGACGAGGCTATGGTGTATCACCCCAGGCGGCGTTTGATGCCGCTGGCAGAGTGGAAATGTCGGGCTGCTCGATTCCTGTATTGCAGACAGAGCTGGAGAATCTGGCACTGGTGATGTGACCGCGCTTGACGGCGCGATGAAATTTTAGAATATCTGAGGGGAGTCTCAAAACCAAGTCAGTCCCCACAGGGTGATGAAAGACAAAAGCCGGGCTAACCAGCCCGGCTTTGCTTTTCTAGCCGCGGGAAGATGAAACGGGCAGTTAGGTTTTGAAAGGGCACGGCTTCCCAAACGGAAGCAAGTCTCAATTCGTATCAGGGTATGCCTTCAGGCATACCGTCGGTCGCTGCAAATAGGTTCGGCTTTAGCCGCTTGCTGCTGAGATTCCGATATCAACATTGCGACCAACAGCGCCTGAAGGCGCGACTGATTTGAAGCGGCTACGGCATCGCTGAAGGCGATGCCCTGATACGAACCGAGCCTGAAGCTAAGCGCTAAGAGCTAAGAGCTGGTTTTTTCACTCGTATCGCAAGCTCTCCACCGGGTCCAGCTTAGCCGCTCGCGTCGCGGGGACCGTTCCGAACAAAATCCCGACGAGCGACGACACCACGATGGCCACTATCGCCGACAATCCTGAAATCGGAATGCGATACTCGGTCAGGAAACGCACCGAGAAGGGCAGCGCCAGCCCAATAATGACGCCGGCAAAGCCTCCGATCAAAGAAATCAGGATGGCTTCCGACAAGAACTGAAAGCGGATTTCACGATTGGTGGCGCCGATGGCTTTGCGAATGCCAATTTCACGGATGCGGGCGCTCACCGTAGCCAACATGATGTTCATAATGCCGATTCCACTCACAAGCAGCGTCACCGTTGCGACCAGCAGTAACACCAGCGTGAGCGCGTTCGCGGTCCGATCTGCTACCGCGACCAATTCGGTGAGATTGTCCACTTCATAAACCGATTCTGGCCGATGGCGCGACTGCAATACTTTCCGTACCTGTTCTGTAATCGGAACCACCATGGAAGGCTCGACTGCGGAAAAATAAAGCTGGTTCACTTCCGACGTGTCGGTGAAATAGTGGCTCACCGTATAGGGAATGACCATGGTGTTGGCGGTCACTTCTGACTGCCCGAAAGTGTCCACGCGCTCTTTGAAGGTCCCGATAACAGTGAAGGGCAGACCGCTCAGTTTTAAAATTTTTCCCACCGCGTCATCGGTCGACCCGTAAAGCTGTTCCGCCAGTTTTTGCGTGATCACTCCAACTTTGTTATGCGCCTGCTCGTCCTCCGCGTCAAAGAATCTGCCAGAAAGGATCACCAGGTTTCGCACCGCGCTATACTGCGGCATCACCCCGAGCACGCGCACGTCACGTTCCTTGCCATTTCCGACTGGAACTCGCTCATTGATCGGAACCACCGGAGATGCGGCCGCAATTCCCGGCACTTGCGCCAATACCGCGTGCATGTCGTCAATGGTGAGGAAGTCGGGATTGAGGTTGGTTGCCCCACCCTGGTACTCGGCATACACCATGTTGGCGCCGATCGCCTGAATCTGATTCAACACATATTGTTTTCCCGTCATCCCGATGGTTACCACCAGAATGAGCGAAGCAGTGCCGATAACCATGCCCAGCGCAGTCAGCGCAAATCGAACCTTATTACTGCAGAAGGTGTCATAGGCGAAGCTGAAGATTTCACCCAGGACGAGCTTAGGAGGATGGGTGGGCGCCGCACACGTAGTGGCAGTTGTCGGCATGCTGTTTAGATGTTACGCGGTGCCGGTTGGAGGCGCAATTAACCAGCTGTGTCACGGCCAAGGCTCGAAGCCGTGGAATCGGATCTCTGGCAAAAGCCGCGAAGCGGCGTAAGAATACAGCCCACGGCGCAAGTGGGGTCATTTAGAAATTCTTCAACCCCAGCGGGGCGAAAGACTAGTGCACGTACTCAATTAACGCCCTCGCGGCCTGCTTGGCGGACGAGTTCGCCAGATTTCGCCATCGATCGGCGAGCGTTCGCTCATCGCAATGAGTAATCAAGCCGCAGCGATTGGCTGCGGCTTGATCCCGCGCATGCGGTATTAACTCGACCTATCGCCGTCGGCGTGCGGACTTCTTGCCAGCCTTTTTGGCTTTCTTTTTGCTGGCCTTCTTTTTCGCAGCTTTTTTCGGCGCGGATTTTTTCTTAGCTGCCCTTTTCGGCGCGCTCCTCTTCTTAGCCTTCTTTTTCGCAGCGACCTTTTTGGGAGCCGGCCTCTTGGTCGCCGGCTTGGACGAGCCACCACCACCACCGCCGCCGCCCATAGGCGGTTGTGCAGGCCTTGGCATCTCGCTTCCTGCTTCCGAGCCAGTCACGCCCGGCAGTTCTGCTTCCTCTTCTTCCTCTTCTTCTTCAAAATCTTCTTCCAGCGATTCGCCATAGGCGCCGCTGTCGCCAAATTCATCTATTTCGTCGTCTCTTAGGTAGAGGGTTTCGTTAGCGTTCATTGCTCCTCCTGTGAAATTTTTCCGGCCGCGGATAGCGCCGGTTGCTGCTCGCACTGCTTACGCTGAGAATTAAAAAGACCACTGAAAATTACTTGCTGAAGTGGAACGGCCCGCGATTATAGCATAGTAGTTTTTTGCGAGCAGTGACGAAAACCGATTGCTCTCCAACTTTCCCCTGCATATTACACCGAAGTTGGAATGTGCGTTTTCGGTTTCGTAATGGCGATGTAAAAAAGTCAGCAAAATCCGTGTGGATCTAAGGTTGCTTCTCAGGGGTTATCTCGACTATCGGCTGGGATTGGCAATAACCAGGATCATACCGGGTCTGAGATTGGCCAAATTTCGGTTATTTTCTTTCAACGCATCTACCGTGGTGTTGTGCGACTTGGCGATCGAGGACAGCGTTTCCCCGCGCTGCACTTTGTGATGGACAACAGTCTTGGAGGCCGAGGCTCGTAAACTATTCTTCGATCTAGGTTTGGACGCAATCTGTGGTTTTGCGTTAGCGTCAGGGGCTACCGGCAGGTGGATATACAACACATGCCGCCCTGCTACGCTGTCGCCCTTCAAGTGGTTCCAGCGGCGGACCATTGCAGGGGGCACGCCGAAATTCTCAGCCACGGTTTCAACCGTGTCTCCCTTGCGGACTTTGTAGGTTGTTGCCCGGCGGGAGTAGCTGGCCACTTCGTCGGACGGATGCTTGCCGGGAGCAACCGGAATAATGAGCTCGCTTTCGGCTCTTGAGATCGTTGTCGCCGTCCAGATTATTCGCCTGAACGATTGCCTGTCGGCTGGTATGGAAGGCGCTGGCAACTGAGGCGAGAGTGTCTCCGGACACGACTTTGTGATAACGCCACCACACCCGCATGTCAGGAGGGATGGCCGTGATCGCGGTGAGATAACGATCCTTTGTTCCCGCCGGGAGATGCAATTCAAACTCCCGATCTTTAGGCGTGGTCAGCCGCAGGAGACTTGGGTTCAGATCCTGAAGATCACTGGCCGATGCATCGACGCATTCTGCTACTAAGCGAAGATCCACAGGGTAGTCGATCTTTACAGCGTCATAGGGAACGGGCTTGTCGGTAACCACTGTGTCCAAGCCGTATTGCCGGGGATTCTTGGCCATAATGGTTACCGCCAAAATAATGGGAACGTAGTTTCGGGTTTCCTTGGGCAATACGTTGCGCTTATAGAGCTCCCAATAATCCGCGTAGCCGGTACGCTTCACGGCACTCTGAACCGTGCCGGGGCCGGAATTGTAAGCGGCCATGGCTAAGTACCAATCGCCAAACTCGTTGTACAAATCTTTCAAGTGGTGCGCAGCCGCTCGCGTCGACTTCTCCGGATCCTGCCGTTCGTCGATCCACCAGTTGCGCTCCAAGCCATATCCTTTGGCGCGGCTGGCCATGAATTGCCACATGCCGCGAGCTCCCGCCCGGGACAGCGCCAGTGGATGGAATCCAGATTCGGCCTGTGCCAGATAAATCAACTCCTGCGGAACGCCTTCTTCTTTCAGAACTCTTTGGATCATCTCCTGATAACGTCCGCTACGGGCCAGCGCATGCTCGAGGGTTGGGCGTCCCCGGCTGGAGAAGTAGCTGATGTATCCGGCTACCGGATCAGTCATCATTAGAGGCAGGTCGGAATGCGTAGCCGCGACTTCGGCCTCGGCTTTGGCTTTCAGATTGGGATCGACTGGATAGGTGGTGACCTCGTTGGCCTCGTCGATAGGCGCCGGCTCGGACTTTTGCTGTGCGAATCCATCACCCTCCTGCAAAGCTTGCAGCTCCAGCCCGTTTACGCCATCGAGTATGCGATCAAACTCCTGCTGCAGGCGCTCGTCGGTGCGGACATCCAATGAACTGCTTAGCAAGAGATTGAAGCCGCGATCGAAGTTCTCTTTGGCAGCTTCCAGGTGTCCAGCTTTGTAATTCTCCTCGCCGAGCTTGTATTCCTTTTCCACCTGCGCAATCAATTCTGCGACGGGGTCGGTCTTAGCTTCAATCTGATTTTGCGAAGGAACAGCCTTGGCTTGAGCGTTCGATTGAGCTGGGGATGAATTGGCGTTCATCGACGGCGCGGAGGATTTGACCGAAGGCACGAGAGCAGCCGGCCGTTGAGCGGTCTGACACGCGTTGCCCGATACCAGGACAACCACGGCAGCGATCAGAAAATAGAGTCTCTGAATCCTCATATTTCTCTATGACTTACCGCGCTGAATCTGGCTCGAGAACGCCCATTTCATGCTACTACCCACATTTTGATGGGTCAATCTGCAAGTCGGTTGGATTACGTTACTTTAGGGACCGTGCCGAATATTACTTCGGCGGCTCCGTCGGGTGCAACCATTGATATTGGGGTCGGGGTAGATGTGGGCCATTCCCGAATTCTGTCATCCCTAATTCTGTCATCCCGAGCGAAGCGAGGGATCTAGGTTCTTGCCTTCCACTACGAGTGTCACCGCCGTGCAAGCAAGAACCCAGATCCCTCGCTCTGCTCGGGATGACAGAATTAAATTCGGGCGGGTTCGCATTTCGCCAGACCTTGCAGTTCTGAATCTCCCACAGCCCTGCCCGAATCGAAGTCAAACATGAAAGCGATACAAGTGAAGCAGACTGGCGGACCCGAGGTTCTGCAACTGGTGGATTTGCCGGTTCCGCAGCCCAAGCCAAACGAAGCCGTGGTGAAGATCGCAGCCTCGGGCGTGAACTTTATCGACGTTTACCAGCGCGAGGGCAGGTACAATGTTCCGCTTCCGTTTGTGCCCGGACAGGAGGGCGCGGGCGTAATCACCGATGTCGGCTCAGAGGTGAAATCGGTGAAGCGCGGAGACCGAGTCGCCTGGTGCGGCGTTCTGGGCTCGTATGCCGAGTATGCGGCTGTCCCCGGCGAACGCCTGGTGCAGGTTCCGCCAGGCGTCAGCGATCAACAAGCGGCCGCCGCCATGCTGCAGGGCATGACTGCCCAGTACTTGATCCACGACACTTTTCCGCTGAAGAGCGGCCAAACCGCCTTGATCCATGCTGCGGCAGGTGGCGTCGGGCAAGTGCTCACCCAGATGGCTCACAACATCGGAGCCCGCGTGATTGCCACAGTTTCAACCGATGAAAAAGCCGACATCGCGCGCCAGGCAGGGGCCGACCAGGTGATTTTATACAGCAAAACCGATTTCGAAACTGAGACTAAGCGTCTGACCGGCGGCAAAGGCGTCGACGTGGTCTACGACGGAGTCGGCAAAACCACCTTCGAGAAAGGTCTGAACGTTCTGCGGCCGCGCGGAATGATGGTTTTGTTCGGCGGCTCCAGCGGCCCCGTCCCGCCGTTCGATCCGATTCTACTGTCACAAAAGGGTTCGCTGTATTTAACCCGGCCAGCGCTGGTGCACTACATCGCTTCGACAGACGAGTTGCGGATGCGCTCAAGCGCGGTGTTCAAAATGATTGCGGACGGTAAGCTCAAGATCCGCATCGCGCACGCCTATCCGCTGGCAGAAGCAGAACAGGCACATCGCGATCTCGAAGGCCGAAAAACAACCGGGAAGTTCCTGCTGATCCCGTAAAGGAACTTACGCCACCAATGACGCCATCGACCTGCGGCAAAAAATAGCCGCCCCCCTTAGTAGCGCCGGCATCTTGCCGGCTGTCGCGAGGGCATCCTGCCCTCGCCGAGCCAAGCGGAACGTTCTGTTTCCAGATTACGTGCAATTTGGGAAAGTACAAAACTCAGCAGTCATTGAGAGTCAGCGTCTGCGACCGTATTTTCGCGCATGCTCGGGAGCCTCTAAAGTGGACGCGAGTCGCGGGTCGTCAATCGGCTTGCCCGCCTCCGGGGTTAGCGCAATCACTCTGCCTTCGTTCACTTCCCAGACTCCATCAAACTTCACGAAATACGGCTCGACCACAATGTTAGGGAAATTTGCAGTCAGAAGGTCTCTGGCTCGGAGAAGTTCGCCACGGTGATGTTCAGCCTCGGCGTCACGGTCTCCCTTGAAATGGGCCAGGCCGCCATAGGTGGCGCAGTCGGAATGGCTCATAACCAGGATCCGTTTGGTCCCGTGCAAGCGGATTGACATTCTGACCTGCTCGAGAATGAAATCCTGTTCGAAGTCATTGCGCGGCGAAGCCAGCGTCTTGGCTCCCCCGGCGACGACAATCATATCGGCGCGATCAATCCCCAGCTTCTTCAGAAACTTTCGCACGGCCGCGCTGATGCGGTGATCAAAGCAGCAGAGCACGGCAGCATCCGCCACATACTGGCCGGTTGGAGAATCAGAATGGAAGACTTTGCGCATCAAGCTTTTTTATTCTAACTCCTTCAGCGAGGCTGTTTTTACAAGGGCTCTCAAGCGATTCTACGACCGGTTCCTTGAATATGTGCGCACGTATGCCGGCGCCTCGCGCTCAGGATCGAGCTTAGGGTCATTGATCGGCTTCCCCGGAACCACTTCCAGCGGAATGACTCCCGCCCACGTCGGAAAACCATAATCTTCTTCATCGTCAATCGGCGGACCTTGTCGCACCTTCGCCGAGAACTCCTCGATGGGCAGCCGCATCACCAGCGTGGCTTTCAATTCTTTTTCGCTCGGCTGGCGTGACTCCGCCCAGCGTCCCGGCAGAATTTGCTCAGACAACAACCGCAAAGCTTCCAGCTTTTCCTTAGCATCGGTCACAGCCACTGCCGTGCCTAAAATCATGACCGAGCGGTAATTCATGGAGTGATTGAAAATCGAGCGCGCCAGCACCAGCCCATCCAGCAGCGTCACCGTAACGCACACCGCGACTCCCTCGTCGATCCGGCGCAGCATGCGGCTGGCGGCCGACCCGTGAATGTACAGGCTGTCTCCCGCTCGCCCATAGCCTGTGGGAATCACGAAAGGTTGGCCATCCACCACGAAGCCGACATGGCAGATGATGCCTTCGTCCAGAATCTGGTAAGCCATTTTTCGATCGTAAACGCCGCGGTGAGGTTCGCGCACCACCCGCGTGCGTGCGGTAGGATTCTTGTCTTCAGCCATTCCAAGCCAAACTCCGGCAATCGCCAAGGGTGAACAAAGTGTAGCAGCACCCGAGGCGATGAGCGCGCTTGCTGAGAAAAGGGCTCGTCTTTTCTGTTTATAAAACAGTACGGGGACACTTTGTCCATGCGATTGGTGGAACCATCAGGATCGGGAGATAAATCCGGGGAATGTCCCATGGGGGGCTGGCCCAACCAACGATCTCGCCTTGCTATTCATCTCAAGAGCCGGCAGTTTGGCCACGATGCATCGGTGTGTTTTAGAGATCTATCGCCGCCAGAACGGACACGATGAACAAAAAGCAAGCCAAGGTTGACCTAACTCCGCAAGAAGGAACCATCACGACTCGGGCTGAACAAAAGCAGGTGGAGGAGCGCCTCGCCATTGGCGCCCACGTGGTTTACGAAACGATTCGACGCGAGGGCGAAGAGGAACTCGCACGGCCAGCGGCATCGTTGGCTTGGTCGGCGCTGGCTGCTGGGCTTTCCATGGGTTTTTCATTTATTGCCGAGGGTCTTCTGATGGCCCGATTGCCTGACCAGCCGTGGCGGCCATTGATCTCGCGCGCGGGATACTCTATCGGATTTCTCATTGTCATCCTGGGACGCCAGCAGCTATTTACCGAAAATACTCTCACCGTGGTCTTGCCGCTTCTGCTGCGCAAAGACTTGTCCACCTTCCTGCGAATGCTTCGTCTGTGGGTGGTCGTGCTGAGCGGGAATCTGGTAGGAACGTTCTTGTTCGCGCTGTGCCTGGGGAAAATCACTATCCTCGATGCGCACACGCAACAATGTTTAACCCAGATCGGCTTTGCTCACATTGGGGCAGGCTTTGGGACGGTGTTGGTGCGCGCCATTTTCGCGGGTTGGTTGATCGCGCTGATGGTTTGGCTGCTTCCCAGCGCGGAATCTGCGCGGGTCAGCATCATTATTATCATTACCTACCTGATCGGAATCAGCGGATTTAACCACATCATCGCAGGCTCGACGACGATGTTGTTTCTAGTGGTGATGAAATCTATTTCGTGGGGAACTTATGTCGTGCAGTTCTTCGTTCCAACACTGATCGGCAACGTCATCGGAGGATTGGCTCTGGTTGCTGCTCTAGGCCATGCGCAGGTGGTTGGCGGGAAGGAAGGCTAGGGTGCCAATCGCAGCGCCGACTGCGAGGAGGCTTGTCCGCGAGGCTAAGACTCACCACAACGTCAACGCACTGTTCGCTTAGGCACGTAGATTTGGTCGTTGGGCGGGATTTTGAGTGTAATCGCCTGTTCTCGACACTTAAGGACCAAGTGGAAAACGTGCACCGCAGAGCGCTTACGCTTCGGTCATCAAAACAGTTGCTTTTGCCCAAACACTCCCGCGTATAATTCGCAGCGAGATTAGAGTGTTGCTGGATTCTAGAGGAAAGACACGAAGAAATTTCAAGGAGAATGCTTTATGCGAGGCAAAGCAGGCATCGTTCTGGCAGTAACTTTGATCCTTGCGACACATGCTTTTGCAGCCGGTACGGCCTCGAAAACGAAGTATAAGCCTAGCGTTATCTTCACTACTCTGTACAACTTTACTAACAGCAGTAGCGATGGAGGTTATGCCTATGGGCAGCCAATTGAAAAAAAAGGCAATCTCATCGGCACAGCCTGCAAGGGCGGCGCGGACGGCTACGGAACGGTGTGGAGCCTTAGTAGTAACCGCTCGATAACGGTGCTGCATAGCTTTGATTACTCAGATGGAAGTTGTCCGCTCGTGGGCGTGACAATGCAGTCGGCGAAGGGCAATATGTTTGGCACCAGCGCCTACGGAGGTTCAGCAGGCTACGGTACCGTCTGGGAGATAAATTCCGCTGGGACTTTCTCCACATTGTATAACTTTGGCTCGCAGGATTCTGATCCAGCATTTATCGACGGCGACGTGGTGCTGGATTCAGAGGGCAACCTTTATGGCAGCGGCTACGAAGGCGGAGCGGACGGTCATGGCGCGATATGGGAATTGACCACAAGCGGCACGGAGATGGTCCTTCTCAGTTGCGATGATAACAGCACAAGCTGCGGGTCTCCGTACTTGACGAATTTGCACCGCGATGCTGCAGGGGACTTGTTCGGCGTCAGCGAGGCAGGCGGGGCTAGCAACTTAGGAACTCTATTTGAGATAAGCTCGCGTGGTAGTGTCAGCATTTTGCATAGCTTTGGCGGCGGAAGCGACGGCAGCTATCCCACCGGAAATGTCGTGGAGTACAAGGGTAATCTGTACGGTACCGCCTCGGGCGGAGGCTATGGCTTTGGAACCGTGTGGCAATACGACATTCGCAGCAGTACATTCACGGTGCTCCATAGCTTTAATTCCTCGGATGGGGACAATCCCCTTGGAGGCGTGCACTGCGAGCCAGGGAAGAAAACGGTTTGTGCTGGTAACCTGTTCGGCACCACCGAAGCGGGTGGAACGAACGGTTGCGGAACGGTGTGGGAGATCAACTCAACCGGCACATTCACCACACTACATAGCTTTAGCAAATCTGACGGGGCATTCCCCAATTCTCGTCCTTTCGTGACCAAGGCTGGCAAAGTGTATGGCACTACTTACTACGGCGGAACGTCTGGCTACGGAACGGTCTGGGAGATCACAGAATCGAAGGGGAACGCGCACACACGCCAGCACTAATTTCCGGGCGTGCACCCGCTGTGGTCGTACGTACCCTAAGCCATTGCTATAAACAAGAGGAGGCTGATGCGGGCCTGCTTTCCAGAGCGGCAACAGACCCGCTCTTTGTGCGTAACTGTTGTAACTCATTAACCGCGAACGCCCCGAACTAGTGTCACTCTGTTGGGATTTGCACTACATTGCTCGCGGCGGATCACGAAGGCTCATGTCGGTGCCTGTCTTTCTGACAAACACATAACCGCTGGTTAAGCGTAGTTAAGCGGCCACGATGTCCAGCAAAAATTATTTGGCGCTCCTTAACTTCCTGCCATTGTGACGGTAATCACAGAACCACGGAGCGCTACAATCTAATCTGAACTGCTGATCTACAAATTAGAATTGAGTGCCTAATCCGCAGGTGAGTAAGGTCAACCTATGGATGCAATGCTGCTGCACCGAATTCACTTCGCTTTCACCATTGTCTACCACTATTTGTTTCCCCAGTTGACCATGGGCCTCGCCCTGCTGATTGTGGTCCTCAAGACCATTGCCATCCGTCATAACGACGAACGCTATAACCAGGCTGCGCGATTCTGGGGCAAGATTTTCGCCATCAACTTTCTGCTCGGAGTCGTCACTGGCATTCCCATGGAATTCCAGTTCGGCACCAACTGGTCGCAGTTCGCACGCACCACCGGCGGAGTCATTGGACAGCCTTTGGCGATGGAAGGCGTCTTTTCTTTCTTTCTGGAATCCGCATTTCTTGGACTGTTTCTGTTTGGAGAAAAGCGGCTTTTACCGTGGCAACATTGGGGCGCGGCATTTCTCGTCTTCGTCGGATCATGGATTTCCGGGTTCTTCATTATTGTTACCAATGCCTGGATGCAGCATCCCGTGGCCTACTCGATTCTTCCCAACGGCGTTTATGAAGTCACCAGCTTCTGGGGGCTTCTCACCAATCCCTGGGCCCTGCTGCAGTACGCGCACAACATGTCCGGAGCGGTTGTTACTGGCGCTTTTGTGATGTGCTCGTTGGGTGCGTTTTATGTGCTGGAAAATCGATTCGCCGAACACGGCCAGATTTTTTTGCGAATTGGCGTCGTGGCTGGAGTGATCGCCTCGGTGGCGCAAATTTTCCCGACCGGCGACCTGCATGGTCGCTACATGGCGAAACACCAGCCTGCCGCCATCGCTGGCATGGAGGGCCTGTTTCATTCCCAAAAGGGCGCACCCATCGTGCTGATCGGTCAGCCCGACGAAGAGCACCAGACCATTGATAATCCAATCGCGGTGAATGATGTCTTGAGTTTCCTGATCTACGGAACTACACAAGCGGAAGTGAAGGGGCTCAATGAGTTTCCCCGCGATCAATGGCCCGAGCCTCTGCCGCTGTTGTTCTACAGCTATCACATCATGGCCGGATTGGGCACATACTTCGCATTCATCATGGTGGTTGCAGCATTTCTTTTATGGAGTGGCAAGCTGTTTCAGAACCGCTGGGTATTGTGGGCCCTGCTGCTCAGTTTTCCGTTTCCATACATTGCCAATACGGCGGGATGGCTGACTGCAGAACTCGGAAGGCAGCCGTGGGTGGTTTACGGATTGATTCGCACCTCCGAGGGTTACTCAAAATATGTTGGCCCCGGCAACAGCCTGTTTACCCTGCTCGGATTCATGGGTCTCTACACGGTGACGTCGATACTCTTCATCGTGCTGGTATATCGCATCATCGACAAAGGGCCGGCTGTTGGCCCGTTAGAGCAAGCATCGCAAATGGTAGCGCCTGCTTAAAGGAAAGAAGATGGGATTCATCTGGTTTTGGATAGTCGCAATCATGCTGGTTGCGTACGTCGTGCTTGACGGCTTTGATCTGGGGGTTGGCATATTGCATCCATTCCTGGCACGCAGCGAGCAAGAGCGTCAGCTTATGCTGCGAAGCATTAGCCCGGTCTGGGATGGCAATGAAGTCTGGCTTATTGCCGGCGGCGGCACGCTTTACTTTGCCTTCCCTCTTCTTTATGCATCGGCATTCAGCGGATTCTATCTGGCGTTGATGATCGTTCTATGGCTGCTGATTATGCGCGGCGCCAGTATCGAACTGCGGACGCAAATCGACATGGGACTGTGGAAAGCATTCTTCGACGGATTATTCTTTTTTTCGAGCGCCGTGCTGCCTATTTTTTACGGAGCGGCGCTGGCGAACGTAATTCGCGGCGTTCCACTTCATGCAGATGGCTACTTTTTCCTGCCGCTTTGGACAGACTGGTGTGTCGGACCGCAGCCTGGAATTCTGGATTGGTATACCGTTATCGGCGGCGTTGTTGCGCTTGTCGCTCTGGCGGAGCATGGAGCTTTGTACCTCGCAGTCAAGACCGAGGCTGATTTGCAAGCTCGCGCTCGGACCTTCGCAACTCGTTTGTGGGCAGCGCTTTTTGCGCTGACGCTGGTGAGCCTCCCTGCAACTATGATTGCCCGGCCCGACACGCTCGCGAATTACAAAACGTATCCACTCGCATTTGCCGTTCCAATTCTGGTTCTGCTCGCTTTGCTCAGTATGATTCTATTCTCTCGTAAGGGAGACGATCGCAAGGCCTTCGCCTGTTCTTGCCTTTACCTCACGGTGATGCTGGTGGGAGCTGGGATCGGACTCTATCCGCGCCTGCTACCTTCTACTACCGGCCCACAATACGATATTACGACTGCAAACGCGCTGTCGGGACCGCACACGCTTCATGTGGGACTAATCTGGTGGGCCTTTGGAATGTGCCTGGCCCTGCTTTATTTCATTATCGTGTACCGCATGTTCCGCGGAAAAGTCTCGCTCGATGGCGGCTACGGCCACTAAGCGGCAAGCCCAATCCGCAATCAGTAGAAACGTAGCTAGCTACGTTTCTACTGCGAGAATCATTCTGATC
>CAWDNO010000017.1:0-11948 GCA_963803665.1 uncultured Acidobacteriota bacterium | reverse complement strand
ATGGCGCAAAACAGCGACGAACCGTGAAACCGCCGCACAAGCTTCGCCAGCAACACTCTTGTGGGAAGCACCGTCAAAGTGCTTGCTGCATTCTCCTCCGCGTTCCGCTATTCTACAGCACTCTTGCGTCCAAAATCGAGACTCCACCGGCAAAATCGCAAAGAAAAGCCAGCGAAACCCGTTGCTGTAGGACTAGTCTAAGGTGGGGAAAGCTACTAGCTCGAATCCACGAAAAACACTTAACGCCCCGTTTACAGAAACTCCAGCGCAAAGCTCAGTTTGTACTTGCCCGCACGACCCGATATTCCGCAAAACTCTAGAAAAGCAGCTTCAGGCCGAGTTGAATTTCGCGGGCTGCTCCGGTTCCGAGATACGGGTTGGTGGAATGCTGATCGGGCGTTGTGCACGCACAGCCAAACCCAGTCGCGGTGGTGTCCTTGGGATTGCCGTCCGGGCTCGCAATGATCGGGTGGTTCAGAATGTTAAAGAATTCGGCGCGGAACTGGGCGGATAGCCGTTCCTTGATCTTCATGTTTTTGAATATGGAGAAATCCCAATCGGCATAGCCGGGTCCCGGGAACATGCCTGGGGACATGTTGCCATACGTACCGTCAGCTGGCGCAATCATCACCGAGCCGCCCTGCGCATAACAGCCATATTTCGGAAGAGCGGTGGTGGTCGTGCCGAGGGCCGCGGCCTCTTGCAGACACACCGCCGGCATCGTGGCTACGCTGCCGTAGAATGGGATCGCGGTGTTCGTTGAGGCAAAATCATGGGGATTTCCAAAGAAATCCCACCGGTCCCCTTGTTCCTTCGTTTTGCTGTGGTCTGTTTTATCCGAAACACCCCAGTGGAAACCAGTGTTGATCAGGACAGCCGATTGAACGCTCCAGCCCTCCAGGAGTTGCAGGGGCGACTTCTTGCCGGGGATGTTGTAGGTCGGCGTGAAGCTGAAGTGGTGGCGGATGTCAAAGCCGGTGGGGCCATAGTCCAATTGGGGGTTATTGCTGTCCTCTGGATTTTTCAGGCCATACCCGGCCGAGCCTACCTCGTTGGTCAGCGCATGACTGTATGTGTAACCGGCAATGAACGATAGGTTGTGGTAATTCCGCGCGGTCAGCGTGGCCTGCAGGGCGTCATAGTTCGAGTGGTCGGTGTCATCGATCCAGTTTATATAGGCGAGATAGGGAAACTGCGAGTAATACGGGAGATCGGTGATCGATTCGCAGTGGCCGCAGGCGATTTCCGCGGGAGAAGTCGGGTTGATCTGATTCAAATCCCTGTCGGCCGGCAGGAAGTAGCCGTGATTACCGATATAGTCCGCTTCCACCGAAAGAGTCGGAGTTAAGGCGTGTTGAATGCCCAAATTCCAACTGGCCACGCGAGGAGCAGGTAGGTTTGCACTGGTGGCCAGGATGCTGCACGGCGACGGATTCGGTTTGATACCATTGCCGCACACGAAGCCGCTGATCGCGGATGCCGGATAGACCGTGCCGCCGCCCGTTTGATTCCAGTTAAGGGCGGTGCCCGGAATGGTAACCGTCGCCGTTCCGATGCCACCCGCCGCCACGGATAGCAGGGGCGCCTGTGTCGTTCCGCTCGGCATTACCAGCGAGTAAGCCGTCGGAATATTACTGATCCCGGAGGCGCGCGAAGGAAGGCCAATATTGCCTACATACTCCGAGGCCACGGCCTCGGTGTAGTATAGCCCGCCGCCCAACCGGACCACCGTGGTGCCCTTTCCGGTGACGTCCCACGCGATGCCGACGCGCGGTGAGAGGTCCTTGGGATCGGCGTTGTAGGGGTGCTTGATGTTCACGCCCTGCTGCTCAAAGCCCACGGTCGGAGACCAATTGGCAATGAGATTATTGATCTCATTCAGGGGAGTATAGTATTCGTACCGCAGGCCCAGGTTCACCGTCAGTCTCGAGGTGGCCCGCCAGGAATCCTCGAAAAAGCCGGAGAAGTCCTTGTCCGTGAACGTGCGCGCGGGATTGCCTGCGAGCAGTTGTAGGCCGGTCGGGTTATCGGCATCGCCGGCGAGAAAATCTTCCAACGAGCTAGAGCCCTTAAAAGCATTGCCGCCGTTTTGGAAGTTGATCGCCCCCCTGCCATCAGCAACCGCGTCATAGTACATGTGGTAATAAAAGACCTCGCCGCCGAACTTGAAGGCGTGCTTGCCGCGCAGGAAAGAAACATGATCCACGACGTCGTAATCGGAAGAGGGACCGTAAGTTTTCGGCGAATTCACATCGCCGCCGAGCGAGTCAAAATTCGCAAAATTAATCTGTGGGAGGCCTAGCACCTGGGAGTTTGTTATGCCGCTGTTGAAGCCGTAAGTGCTCGAAGGAGTCTGGTAATCGCCCACGTTCGTGGTGCGGGCGTAGTGATTCCAGCCCACGCGGAAGTCGTTGACCCAGATCGAATTCGGCGTCCACGTCCAGCTCGTGCTGAGAAACTGGGCCCGCATATCCCCAATGGTTTCGAAAGTCTGTTGCGTGAACGCGTTGTCCTCGCCCACGGCATGGCCCCTGCCGAAGAAGTAGGAACCGGTAATCGTATGGTGATCGCTGGGATGGTAATCGACTTTCCCGACGGCATTGTTAATGCCGTAGACGTTCGGAAAACCGAGGGTGATAGCACTGGTCGGCCCGTTGTTCGGAGCGAACAGCTTCAGCAAGTTCACGCTGGTCGGGCTGACCAGGATTCCGTGAGTTGCCAAGTCCGACTCGGCAGCCGGAATACTCACGCTCGGATCGCCTGTGTTTAACGTGGTAGGTTGGTTCATTGGAAATGCGTTGCCTACACTAACGCTCTGCCGCTCGAAGCCACCAAAAAAGAAGAGTTTGTTTTTGACGATGGGCCCGCCCGCCGTGCCTCCCCACTGTTCCAGTTGCACTGTAGGTTTAAAAGTCGCGGGCGGATTTGCGAAATCTGTGGCATCCCAGGCGCCATCGCGCCCAAACGCGAATGCCGAGCCATGAATATTGTTCGTGCCCGACTTGAGGCCGACATTTATGACTGCCCCGGGCCGGCGGCCGAATTCGGCGGGCGCATTCGTCTCCACGTTGAGTTCCTGGATGGAGTCGACGGGCAAAAGGCTCGCTGCGTCGCCGAACGGCAGCGTGGTGTTGGTCACGCTCTGGCCGGTAAAAGGCTCGTTGTTATCCAGTCCCTCGATAAAGTAATTGTTCCATTGCGGAGGCAGTCCATTGGTCGAGGTCGTCAGTGAGCCGCCGCCAGGGGTTTGCACCACGCCTGGGCGCAGCGGCAACAAATCTTCGAAATTGCGGCCGTTTAGCGGCAGATCGAGAATGGTCTGCGTACTGAGGGTCCCGCTGACGACGGCGCTGGTCGTGTCCAGCAGCGGAGCGGCTGCGCTCACTTCCACGGTTTGAGTGATCTTGCCCGGCGAGAGTTGAGCATCGATACGGGCATCCTGGCCAATTTCGAGCGTGATGTTCTGGCGCTCGAACGCCTGGAAGCCCGTGGACGTTGCGCGGACTGTGTAGGTGCCCGGCAGCAAGTTGGGCGCGTTGTACTCTCCCGCGCCGTCTGTGACCAAATTTCTTGCCACGCCCGTCTGCGTGTTCGTCACCGTCACCGTGGCGCCGGCGATCACGCCGCCAGTTTGGTCCGTAACAGTTCCCAAAATACGGCCGGTATTGACCTGCGCAAGCAACGGCAACCCGAGAAAGCAGACACAACCCAACAATGAAAGGATTCGTATCATTTTGCTCATGGGCCACGCCTCCGATCAATGAGGAACTACACAGTCTTCGACAGATCACCGAATCGACCCCTGGGGCGAGAAAAAACTGTAGCGGTCTTACACGCGCAAACGTTAAGGAAAGCTGAAGGAGTTCTAAAAAGACTTACTTGGACGTATACCTGCCGCACGACCATCCTTGGCTGCGGGTGTGCGCGGCCAGGACGGAGCGTCGACTCTGGAGCGATGCTATTTCGGCTACGACTTGCCGTCAAAAAGGCAAAATCACGATGGCAAGAATGGCAACCAACGCCGAGAAGATGACCAAAGCCGTTATCATTTCCAGCACGTAATAAATCTTGAGCGAGACCAAAGCCATCATTAAGCCGCCCCACCCCCACCACTTGTGAGCCTTTCTCTCTGAACTACGTGACATCGCGGGCGGAGTTTCCTTTTCCAGATGATCCCAGATGCGTCCAGGAAACAAGGTACGGGAAAACGCTGGCATCCCGCGCGATCAAACTACGTTTGAAAGTGCGCTAGGGCAGGTCTTCTATCATCTGCTCGCCACAATCCACAACGAAAAGATGAGCCGCAGCAACTTCAATCGTCCAAGCGGCTTGTGAGGATCCACACCGTATGAGCGCGAGCCCGGCGACCGTTTCGAGCGATGGCCGCACCTGCGACCTCCTGCAACAAGTAGCAGATCGGTCTGGGAAAAGCAGCGATTATTGTCGAACAGCGAGTTGGCAAAGAAATCCGTACGTCAATGTCGAGCGCACAGATCATCAAAATCGAGGAAGGTCCGGCTGAGACGAGGGTGCTGATACGGCCTGATTCGGGCGGGAAGGTTCAGAACTGATCGCATATTTCAGCCCATGGCTTGTCTGCAATGGCCTTCTTATGAACTTCACACACCAGCTTGACCATGCGATTCGGCCATTCCCCGCGATACATAACCGGGCGCGAGCACCCCTTTGCTTCGCACGCGGAACTGGATGCGTATAGATAAAAGATGGGTTCGTCGGGCATTGGAGTCGTTATCTTAACCTCTTTGTCTCGCGGTCTTCCTTAAGCGTTTTTTGTGCATCGCTTTACCACGCTGTTTGCTTGTTTGACCTCTGACTGTGGAGCTGATCGCATAGTTCATGCAGACGAGCGGAGATTTGCTTGTGCCTGTCGAGCTGGTCAGGCGTGTAGGGCCAGTGTTCAAGATTTGCTCGTTGCTGCTCTAAAAGCTTAATGATGGTTCCGAAGGGTTCTTCGGCAGCATATGTGTCAGCCACATTAACCTCCACCACCAGCCCGACAAAAAAACAAGCAGCCCGTGTCGGTCCGGGACTGACGCGTGTGCTATGGATGAGTTGTTGGACGGACGGCCCGACGGGGAGGTTACCGAGGGCGTCTCGAAGGAAGGTAAGGTTACAGCTTCGCGGCGGAGGCTCCTCCGTCAACGCTCGCGCCATAGCCTGACGTTCCGCCGCAGACAGTGCGGGATAGTTGCGCCCGTCGCGACGTTGACCATTAATCTCTGAACAGCCGGTGTACATGTTCACTGACCTTTTTGCGTAACAGCATGTCGATGTAGCGCGCTCTAGCTTCGTAACTGCAATCAGCTTTGACATACACTCGCGGCGAGTCCTCAGCGGCTTCGATAAAATAGAGCCGGTCTGTACTCTTCCGTGCCGACAATCCTTTCGGCACGACGATACCGGCATGATTCGCTTCTTCTCGCGCCGTTCGCAGAAGAGTTTTACAGAAGTTATGCGGCATGCTCACTCCTCCAGTCGAGCAGAGGCATAGTTTTCTCAGCAGCGATGATCACGACTCCCTGCGTCGTGTAGTCGAGACATTGTACGCGCCTTGCAGATTTGCAGGTGTTTCGACGCGCCAGGGGTGGGACCATGGAATGGCGCAGGATTCTAACTGACTGACGATTTTCTGAGTGACTATTTCGGGTCCGGGTCGGCGGCCTCTTCGTCTCTTCCAGGGTCTAGACTGAATCCTGAAAATGCTCGGGGCATCTGCTTGGAAGGGAAGCTATCGCTTCGATTTGTCGCTGTTGGGCAACGATGGTTTCTTACCAGAGTCAAGGCGTGCTTGTGGTAGCGTTCGATGATGGCCGTCTCAAACGGCAAGCTGCGCAGCTTGGGAATCTTCAACCGGACGTCGCCCACCTTGGTGTGTAACTGCCGCTGGTAGGAACCTGCTCGCGTGTCCTGGCGCGCTTCGGTGCGTTGGTAGCGTTCGGCCCGGCACAGCCGATCCGCTTCGGCATCGAGCATGGCATTCAGCGTCTCTTCCACCGTGCTGCGGACCACTTCTCCCAGGTGTGCCTGAATCTTCCCTTCATCGATTTGGATCACCTGGCTCAGCTTGGCTACTTCCTGACCAGTTTCCTTCTGATTGGTGGGCTCCATTGCCCCTCTTCTCGGGCCTTCCTCAGGCCCTCTGTTTTACCAACCAGACCTACCTCTCTTCAAAAGTGCGAAAAATAGCGTACGTTATCCCCCAGGCATCCGGCTTTCACATTTGTGGATACAACGCACGGGATATTCCAGAGTTTTGGTATCTCAGCAATATCGGAGGCATGGACGACTTTCAATACAAGGACTTCTCGTCGAAATATGCAGAACCCTCGGCGGATTTTCTGAACAGACATGCTTTAGAGTTCGGTTGGAACGGTAAAGACTTCAGCTCTGTCAAGAGCGGGGTCGTTCAAAGTTATCGCAATGGCGAAAAACTTCTCCCGACAATTATGCGAGAACCGCGAAGTTTAAACGGAAGTCATTTCGCATTTCTACAAAACGTTTGCTCAGTCCCGAAACATCGGTGGGCCTCTCGATGTGTTTGCTTTAGCGAGGCCTAGTCAATCGTAAGCGGTAAGCTGTTCCAAAAACCCTCTGTCAATTGCGCACCGGAAGTGACTGAATTTGCTTCAGTAGGGTTCAGTATTTTCAGTGTTTCAAAAACAGATGGTTTGCGAACGCCGAACCGGCAAAGGAGCAAGAAAGCTGGAAGGCGGCGTAACGCTACTTTTCTTATGGATTGCTATTTGTATGCACCGCCGCGCAAACCTGCATCGGCGCCATAGGTTTTCCCATTGGGGTCCACGACGGTAATAATGCGGCCGAGTGGCTTGCCATTCTTGACCGGGCTTACAGTGACTGTGACTTCGTCTCCGGGTTTGAAGGACGACTTACTCCAGCCGCCGTTGACCATAGTCACTGGATTCTGCGTCTCGCCGATCCAGTGGACCACCTCTCCGTTGTCGCCCTTTACGTCAAATTGGAGAAGGCAGTGTGGATTGGACCAAAACCATTCGGTCACGGTCCCTTTCAGGGTGACTTTTTTCGACGAGTCGAAAGCGGCTGTTCCGTGGTGTGCGAACAACGGGATCGAAGGGCTAGCAAGCGCGAGAGCTACGAGCCCGAGAACGATTCTTCTTCTCATTGCGATTGCCTCCGAGAGCTGCCTCGTATCTGATAATTCTAGTTCTCCAGAGCCAAAATACGGAGTCTCATTTACTCGCGGGATCGGCGAACAGTTTATTATATTTTTCCATTTCAATCGGCGAGCAGTACTGCTCCATCACATCTCTGTGGGCGTCCTCCAAAAGCAGAGGAAACTTATTCATGGCAATCCAGGGCTTGGTGTACATCTTCGGGTCATCGATTTGCACCGTCAATTCCATGCGGTTCTGATTGACGCGATGGTACGTCTCTGTCACGTGCAATTGATCGCTGATGGGGCGCCCGGCAGTATCCAGCCAGACCCTGTCCTCTCCCATCATGCCGATTGTATCGACTACTAAGGTCGTATCGTCCACCCACTTGCCAACTGAATAGCCGTAATAGCGGGGCTCCTCAACCTCATTCCCTACCTGAACGCCGCCGTCAACCAGCTTTGGAAGCGGCCGTCCGTCTGTCCAGATGACCCGCCATCTGGTGTCGTACTCATACAAAATCGCGACTTTATATTCGCTTTGAAGAATTTGAATTTCTCGCAAGTTGTAGAAGTTGGCGCGCGGAAATCCCATCGGCTCACATTTGTCCCTGGGATCGTCATAGTTACCGGGCAACACGGCGTCGGCACCCTCGAGCGCGTGATGGGATTTGTAGACTTGCAGCCCATAGGGAGTATAGGGCGGCTGATGTTCGGGCTTACCATCGTTAGGCATCGCCTGGACCCCATTCGCTTGTATGCCATCGCCGACACCAGAATTCCACGTGCCGGAGATATCATGTTTCGGCGCCGGAGGCGCCGGAGCCGTCGACTGCTGCTCGATTGGTTTAGGCCGGCGACTATTCTGAGCAAGCACCGGCAAGGCGAGAGTGAGTGCAGAATACGATAAGCACCGCAAGGAATCTTGTTGAATGCATTCGCATGATGTATGCGCCCTAGAAAAGAATTTTCAGCCCGAACTGCACCTTCCGCGGCCCCGGTCCGATTACAGGGTTGCTGCCCGAATCCGGGGTAGCTGAAGACGCTCCAAACGACGCCGGCGCAGCAAGGTTGGCATTCGGAGGAGCGTAGTTCACTTGGTTGATTATATTGAAGAATTCCGCACGCAATTGCGCCGAATAACGCTCGGTGAACTTCCAGTTCTTGGTCACGGATAAGTTCCAATTTCGGAAGGGCGGACCAAAGAGGGCGTCCCGCGCCATCGTACCGTAGGTCCCTTGTGCGGGTGGTACGATCACGGAATTGCCCATTGCGTAGCAGCCGAAGTTGCCAAGCGCCTTGAGGCCGGTCGAGTTTGCGTCGGTTGAAGGGACCGACGAATTCGAGGGTTCAGCCGCCGCAGCGTTTTGGCACGCTGACGGTAGATTCGATACGTAAGCGGTGGTTCCGAGAACGGCCCCGGAAGGAACGGACACGGTCGTACAATTCGCAGCTTTGGAGAAGCTGCTTCCCGCCACGCCCCAGCACGGAGCCGGCGCAGCGTAACCGATCTTGAAATCGCTGGGTGTTCCCACGAGAGTCCAACGGTCAACGAGTTGTCCGGTCCCGCTGAGGTCGTTGCTCGTGTCGTCAGCATTCACCGGATTAGCAGACTGGTAGGAGTAGGAACTGTTCACTTGCCAGCCTTGGAGCAATTGACCCGGCGCCTTGCGTCCCGGAATCAAATAGGTCACCGCAAATGTGAGAACGTGTCGAGAATCATTGCTGGAGTTGCCATAGTCCGCTTGGGGATCGTTCGCAATCATGTTGGCGCCACTGCCGGTATCCAGATTGTGCGACCAAGTGTAGCCAAGAGTGAAGTTCATCCCGTGAAAGACCCGCTGGGTGAGGGTCGTTTGCAGGGCATTGTAATTACCGTAGTTGAAATTCGATTGAAAATTTATGTTTGAATAAAATGGATAGGTGGCCGTGTAAGATCCTCGGGCCTGTTCAATCAAGCTATTGGCGGCCGTATTCTTGACACCCGGCGTTGGGGCATTCAAGTTGCCGAAGGAGATAATTCTTGGCGATTGCAGGCCTACGTATTCCACGTCCAGCGAAAGGCTGTTCGTGAAGGCATGCTGCACCCCGACGTTCCGCGGTATGCCGTAAGGAGTTAACCAATTGGGATCATCCGCGGCCAGTTGGCAGGGTGCGGGATTTGTGCCGACGCCGTTCCCGCATGTGAGCGCGCTGGTGGTGACGTTGAAGATAGGCACATTGACGGCCCAGGGAATTTGGTTTGCCGGCACGGCCACATTGCCCGCCAGAATATTACCCGGCCCAGGGAAGGTAGTGCCATCCGGCCTGTAGAAGGTGAATCCTGTCGGGAAGGCGCTGATCACGCCTCCTCCCGCTGCTCCGGCCATGAAGTTCTTCAAGATGGGAGTCGAGGTATAAAGCAGGCCGATTCCGCCGCGAAGAACCGTCCGGCCATTGCCAAAGACATCCCAGGCAAATCCAACGCGCGGCTCAAAGAGGTGCGTTTGCGTGCGATACACACTGCTGCTACTGGTCTGTTGCACAAGGCCGGTGGCCGACGTCGAATTCGCCGGATCGAAGTTGCCGAGGAGACCATTCTGCTCCCTGAGTGGCGAAGTGTATTCCCATCGTAGACCGAGATTCAGGGTGACTTTCTTTAGAACGCGCCAGTCATCCTGAGCATAGAGGGCATAGGACTGTAGTTTGGTATGGCGCAGTAAGTCGCCCACGAGCACGGTGCCGGTGCCGCTGGGGACGCCAGTTAAGAAATCCTCCAGAGCGGTAGCCGCGGCGCAAGGCGAAGCGGCACTGCACCCGGCAATCGTTGTGCTCGCGGCCCAGGCCGCAGTGGTCCCGAAGCTCAACGTCCCCCGGTTGTTCCTGAGCGCATCTCCATTGAACATCATGGGGCGGAGCAGCCCGCCAAACTTGAACAGATGCGTTCCCCGCGTATACGAAACGTTGTCGGCAAACGTATAGTATTGATTGGTGCGGTCACTACTGAAACCGCCGAAACCCAGCGCGGTAAAGCCGCTGATTGTAGTACCCGGAAATCCGCCGTTTACTGGATTACCTGGATCGCACGGCGCTGCGCCAGTAACCAAGCCGATAGCGGCATAGTTAGGCGCCTGTCCTGGATTCGCGCATTCCGGTTGATATATCGGAGCTTTCAGATATTCGTACCCGACCCTGACTTCATTCACCCAGGCCGAGCCCGGCGTCCATATCCAGACAATTCTGGCCATGTTCACCCAAGTGTAGTTAATCGTGTCCCAATAAGGCTGCGGCACACTCGCGGTGGCCACTTGAGTGCCACCACCTGTGAACCATTCGATGTTCATCGAATGATGGTCGTTGAGGTGGTAATCGAACTTGACGATCGAGTTGTCTGAACGGCCCGTGCCAATCAGGTCGTTAACTTCGTTCTGGTCCGCGGCAGAATTTCCAAGCACTCCGTTCGCTGCATTGCAGCCTGAGGCCAATTGAGCGGAGGTCTCGGATTTCAGGGCCGCAACTTGCCCGGCAGACAGAATCCCCGCGCCCGTCAGCGATCCCGCGGGTACCAAGCCCTGACAGCCGGATATGTTCAGGCTGAGCGCACTCGGTATGCGGGTCGCGTTGGCAGGGTTGTGAAGGATGTCGAAAATCGCATCGGGGATGCTGCTGCCCGATCCGGCGCCCGCCGCTGTGGTGGGCTCTTGCGCTATTTTGGGATTCCCCACGTAGTAACGCTGGCCTTCGTAATTGGCGAAATAAAAGAGCTTATTCTCCTTGATCGGTCCGCCCAGGCTCGCCCCAAACTGTTCCATAGCCATGGGAGCCTTCGGCAAAGCTGCGGACAAGAATGGGTTCTTCGCGTTCAGAGCGTCATCCCGGCCAAACGCGTATGCTGTCCCATGTATATTATTGGTACCCGATTTCAGGCCGACATTGATGTCGCCACCCAGCCGATCGCCATACTCCGCCTTAGGATTCATCACCACGTTCATTTCCTGAATCGAATCCAGCGGCAAGATTGTGGCCTGATCGGCGCCGAGCTGAGTGCCGCCGACTATATTTCCGGGGCCACCGAACAAATTGAAGTCGGTCAGACCGTCGATGAGAAAATTTGTATCGTCGATGCCGGAGCCCCCGATCGTGAAGACGTTTTGACCGCCGGTTTGCTTCATGAGCACGCCGGGCTTGTATTGCACCAGGTACATGAAATTGCGTCCGTTCACCGGCAATTCATCCACTAGCTTCGAGTCGAGGGTCCCACCCAGTTGAGCGTTAGTCGTGTTCACCATGGGCAGATCTTCGGTAACGGTGACCGTCTGGGTTTGCGCGCCGGGAAGCAGCGTGAGATCGACTCGAACATCGCCACCGACTCCTACCGTGATACCCTTGTGCTCAGCAATCTGAAAACCTTGCGCTTCGGCGCGCACCGTATACGTTCCCGGTGTTAGTCCTGGCGCCGCGTATTCTCCCGCAGAATCCGATACCAAGTCGCGCGAAACACCCCGTCCTTCGTCAATGACCGTGACGGTGGCGCCTGCGATAACTCCGCCGGTCTGGTCTGTAATGGCGCCCAAAATCCGGCCCAAGTTCAGTTGGGCAAAACTTGGCGTTACGAACAGCAATAAGCTGAGCACCACCGGCAGAGATAAAAACAACTGGGTTTTGTAGTCCCGCAAGCGAAGACCAAACCCCGACCGAAGGATTCATTTTGGACCCCCGTCACCGGGTAGGGTAGAAAAACTGAGCGCGTGATACATCACGCTGTGAATTGAAGTCAAGCAAATTCTCGCTCGGGCAAGCGGTGCCTTGGATTCAG
>CAWDNO010000016.1:0-7476 GCA_963803665.1 uncultured Acidobacteriota bacterium | reverse complement strand
CGCGTCTCAAGCCAAGCGTCCGACGCAAAGCTGCCGCCGCCGGAGGCTCCTGGTAAAGGAAGCCTCCGACGCAAGCGGCTGCATTATTTCGCACTGCGTTAGAAGTGGAAACCGAGTTCCACGGTTTCGCTACGCGGCGAAACGTAATGCGTGCCGCTAAAGGTAGACAGGAAGTTGTAGAGTGTCACTTTGTTGGTCAGATTGATGACCGTGAGACGCAGACTCCACTTGTAGTGATCTCCGTTGAAAAGATTGTCGTCGCCGATGCCGGCGTCAAAGAGGTGGCGCGGCTGCATGCGCTGAGGATTGTGATCGTCATTTTCCGTTCCGGGCGCAGGAATTTTGACTAACGTCGATCCCAGCCCGGCGGCGTCGCAAACGGCCAGTGCGGGTCCGGTTGGACTAGGAGCGGCAGGCTTGCCGTCGCAAGTGAGTCCGGCCTCGAACTCTTGATCAGCTGTAAGTGGCACTCCAGTGATGTTGTTCACCAGAGCCACTTGGCCAGAAGCAATTGTCGCGTTGTTTCCGCCATCTGCGATGGAGGTAGAAAGTGAGCAGGTCGCGGTTGTTGCAAGACACGGTACCGCGCCGCTTACGAGCCCGCTGTCATATCTCCAGTTGAAAGAGATCCACGGCAAATTTGGCCGCGGCTGGTATTGAAGGTGGGTCGTCTGGTTGAATTTCTCGTCGTGGTCAATCCGAAATACGCCGATCGCCGGCGGAACGATGGGGATTCCGGCGATCTGCGGCAGGAAGAAGCGCGCGGCGACGCTGGACATCACCACTTGTGCCGTGAGGCCATGGTAATTCGGTACGGTGGTGCGGAATGTAAAACCACTAGATTTTGGACTTCGACCACTCAATCGGGAAGGCCAACGGTGTATTGCCCACGACGCCGAAGTCATAGCCATTATGGGTATATTTCCAAATGTACTCCCCGTCCATGACCAGATACTTTCCGATTGCTTGTTGCAGGCCGGCGTGGAATTCGTTGCGCCATCCTGGCGTAATCGGTCCGGCCTGACAGGGGACGCCGGCCGGTGGCACGATATCGGCGATAACGGGTATAGAGCATCCCGTGCTGCCAATGATCAGATTTTCGTTAAAGGGCGTTTCCTGGGTGCGCGCATAGGAGACGCGAAGAACCGTATTGCTGGGGCCGATTTTGTAGGCTACGCCCAGACGTGGCTCCGCCTGGTTGGCCTTGGAAAGGCCGTCGTAAAAATCGCCGCGTAGGCCAAGATTGAAGGTGAAATTTCCTTTGGTGATCGTATCCTCGATATAGAGCGCTTCTTCTCTGATGTCCGCGTGACCGCGAAAATTGAAGAGGGTTCCTCCGGCGGTCAGGTCGAAGGGAGCAAGATCGACGCAGGCGGGAATCGTGGGGTCCGGGCAACCCAAGCCTGCCAGGAAGTTTGGATCCACGATGCCGAGGTTGTCGCTTTCTGTAAGGAACCAGTGTTCTAGGAGGGCGCCCGCTTTGATGTTATGGATGCCCTTCACATGGGACACATCCGCGCGAAGGCCGACGTTTTTGAGGCTTCGGCTCTGGCTGAAGGTTTCCGCCTGGAGGTCCGGGCTGAAGTCGTTAAGTGGGTCGGCGCTGGGGTAATAGTTATATTGGTCTTCGCGCACGAAGCCGCCAAAGGTAAAGACGGTATCCGTGCCGATCAAGCGGGTCCAGGTGGGCGCGATGTTAAACGTCTTGATCTGCGAGCGCTGATCGGCTGGGTCCAGAGGGGCGCCGGTGATCGGATTAGCGACAAATCCAGGCAGGCCCAAAACTGGGTCGGGATGAAATTGCTGATCGTAGGAGTTGGGGTTTTGAAAATAGGAGCGCGTGTATTGCAGGTTCAACTGAATCGTATCCCCATTCGACAGCTTGTAATCCACACGATCGAAGAGGTTTTCTTCGTTGCCTTTGTCGTGAAAGGCCTGGAACTCGGGCGGATCAAGAAAACGGCTGGTGTTCAGACCGCTGGCAGAGATGAAATTTCCCCATTTCGGGCCACCAAAGCCTAGATCAAAGCTGGCAGTCGAGGTGCCGAAACTCCCGTAAGACAGGTAGGCGTCGCCTTTCGGCTGAGTGACTCCGAGACCCGAACGAGTGGTAACGTTAATGATCAGGCTCGTCTTATCGCCGTATTCGGCCGGCGGCGCTCCGTCGATCACTTCGAGTGACTGAATCGAGTCAACAGGGATCTGGTTGGAAAAGACCTTGCTCTGCTGATCGGTGATGGGTTGGCCATCGACGGAGAACGAGCTTTCCGCATGGTCGCCCATCCCGTGAAAGAGGCCATTCGAGTCCGCGGCGACACCCGGCGACGTGAGGGTAATGAGTGAGCTCACTGACGAAGAGGGGCTTTCCAGTGGAAGTTTGTCGAAAAGCCCGCGATCGATGTCGGTGTGGTCGGTGGAATCCTGTTCGATCAGGTCGATGGCACTTTCAGCGGTCACCGTGATATTTGTGGTGGCCGTACCTAACATCAGAGTTATTTCCATGCTGACCGGGACGGTGGAGCGCACGTCAACGTCCTGGGTGAAATTCGCAAAACCGGTGGCTATTACCGTGAGGTGGTAAGGATTGAGGGGAATATTCGGAATCCGGAACATTCCGTTAGCGTCGGTTTCCACTTGATCCATGTGATGACTGACTGGATTTTCAATGCGTACCTTGGCGTTCGGCACAGCGGCTTTCGACGGATCGGTGACCGTGCCCTGAATCATGCCCGAATTGTTCTGCGCGCTTAATATAGTCGGCGTCACGATAGACAACACGCCCACGATTGCAAATAAAAACAACACTCCACGACCTGAACCCCGCTTGCATAAGAACATGTGGCCTCCTCGAAGCCAGGCGCGAAGAATGCGGATTGCCACCAGCAACTTCGCGGAAAATGGTTACCGGGTCGGTAAAGAGCGGAAATAGATCGGAGCGAAAACCGGTTGCCCGGGCCGCGATGTGGCTAGACGGGGGGAGCGCGAGGAGGCGCACTCAGCGCGGTCGGGTTTGCTTGTGTGACGTAAATCTCAGCAGGTAAATGCCAGGCGAGAACTAGCGGCGCCGAGAGGCCGGCACTGAAAGAAGTGACCGCCGGCGTCAGGTGTGCAAGGTGGCAAATGGCACAGGTAGCCTCGGAACCCGGAGCATCCTGATGCCAGAAAGCAGCGCCGATGGCCAAGAGCAAAACAGCCAAGGTAGCGGCACCAAGGCACGCCAAACGAAGCCAATTACAACCTTGTCGTTGTCTGCGTCTCATCATTGAGCGAGAACTTCAAAGGAATACTCGCCAAGAGTCACGAATGTTAGCATACATGCAAATAGAAACGAGGTGTTGTTTTCGAAGAACGGAGTTCGAGTTAGTTATCTAACCGGTCGTGCCGACATGACTCCGTACTGTTGGACACTTTACTTCGTATCGACCTCAAGGCTCGACAACTGCCATCAGTTCACCCTAAGTCGCCAGACGGCTCTTCACAGCCACGCTCTTCGCCACCGATGCTCCGTGTCAGATTACCAATAAACCCTCAGCTCTTCCTCAATCCAACCACTGAATTATGAAGTGCAGTATACTTGCAGCGTTAAGCGTAGTTAACTTGCACTTGCTATCGCGTTTAAGGGAGACCCAATGCACGATCCGGGGCCAAATAGCGCGCCACGGCGGCGCCCCTTCAGAAACGGTCGATTCTCGACCCCGACGAGAGCGTTCCTCTTATGTCTGTTACTGACGGGCGGCCTCTTTACCTGGCCCGTCAGAACGGAGGCACAGGGGGAAACGACGAGCGCGATTTTCGGGGAGGTGACGGATGCAACGAACGCGGCGATTCCGGGCGCTACGGTCAGAGCGACAAATCACGCGACCGGCCTGGAGCGCAGCGCCAAGACGGATGAGGAAGGCCGATTCAATTTTACGCAACTGCAGCCGGGCACGTATTCGGTGAGGGTGGAGGCGGATGGTTTCGATCCGCAGCAAAATGGCAATATCGCTTCCGGTCTGGGGCAAAGGCAGGAAGTGAATTTCAAGCTCAACGTAGCGCATTCCGAGCAAACCGTGGAGGTGAGCAGCGAAGCACCGCTCGTGAACCCGGCAAACACGAATACAACCTCCACGCTCAGCGGCGCGGTTTTGGCGGACATTCCGAATCCCGGCGCCGACCTGACCTACCCTTTGCAGTTTGCCTCAGGCGCCCTGATCAATACGGCAGGCAGCAGCAGCGACGCCGTATCGGGCACGAATGGTTACGGCAATGTGGAGTTCAACGGGCTGCCCGCCGCCTCGAATGGCTACATTGTCGACGGCCTGGAGACCAACGACCCGCTCACCAATCTGAATATTGGCCTCGCCACCAACCTTGTGCTGGGGATGAATTCGATTTCTGAAGTGACGGTGAACACGCTTTCTTACTCCGTGGACCAAGGGCGGTATGGGGCATCGCAGGTCGACTACGTCACCAAGTCCGGTACGAACCAGTTTCACGGGAATCTTTACGAAATCTGGAACGGCGCGGCCCTGAATGCGGCGGATTACTTTACGAATGCAACGCCGGGAAACCAGAAGCCGCAATCCACGGTGAATCATTTCGGAGGCAGCCTCGGCGGTCCGATTCTGCACGAAAAGCTGTTTTTCTTTTCCGATTTCGAGTGGGTCCGCCTGGAGCTTCCGATTGTCACGCAGGCCACGGTGCCGACTCCGGCTTTTCAAAAATACGTTCTGCAGCAACTTCCATTGGGCGGAGTCGACAGCGTAACGGGATCGAGCTATCCGGCGGCGCCGCAGTTAGTGCCGTTCTACCAAAAAATGTTCTCGCTGTTCGGAAATACGAGTGGAACTCCGCTGGCGGTTCTCGGCTGTCCGCTTAATCCTCAAGGGCTTGCGGCGACAGGGAATTTGCCCGGCAATCCGCCGGACGGAGATGGATGTGCCAACCGGCAAGTCACTTCGCACACCAGCAAGGACCACGAGCAGGTGCAGACGGTGCGAATCGACTACAACAGCAACGCGGATAACACCGCGTGGTTTCGCTTTCAGGCCGATACTGGAGTGCAAGCGCAGTACACCGACCCGATCAATCCGTTATTCGATTCGATCTCCTCGCAGCCGCAGTATGCGTTCGGGGCGGGATATACGCACGTTTTCTCCCAGAACCTGGTGAACTATTTCAATCCGGGATTCACGTGGTACGAGAGTCTTTTCGCGCCCAGCAATTATCCGGAAACGCTCGCGGCCTTTCCCATCGTCTTGCAGGGCCAGGGAGCGAACGCGCCCTTCAGCAACATCGGCGGGCAGGACAACACGTGGGTGCAAGGAAGGCGCGCGACCCGTTTCTTTATCAATGACAACCTGGCCTGGACCCGCGGCGCACATGAACTGAGATTCGGGACGAATAATCGGATCCTTCGGCTGAACGATTACGACTTCGGGGAAGGGAACGTCCCCGCGGTAACGTACACTACACTGCCGCAGTTCGTTTATGGCGTGGCCTCGACGGCGCTGGAGACTTTCCCGGTCTCGCAAAACGAACCTTTCAACTTCCTCAATCTCGATTTCTACGTGCAGGACGCCTGGAAGGTGACGCCCAAGTTGACGTGGAACTTCGGCATACGCGATTCGTTCAATTCGAACCCCGCAAATCCGCATGCTGAAGTGGCGCGCCTCAATGGTTCTTTCGCGTCGATCAATCACGATCTCAACCAGCCGTTGAATGCGGCGATTCAAATCGGACTCAAAAATCTTTTCGCCTCGACGCCCATCGCGATTCTCCAGCCGAGGACGGCAATCGCCTGGCAGTTTGCCCCCAAGACGGTGCTTCGAACTGGTTTCGGGGTTTTCAGCGACATCTTGCCGGGCAGCGTCGCGGACGCGATCGGGATGAATCCCCCGTATGTGCAGACATTTCAGGGTGGTTTGCTGGGTACCGTTGGCGGACTGGCCATCGCGCCGGGTGTCGCGAACAGCGCGGTCGATGCTGCGGTGGCTGCTAACCAGGCTTTCGGCTCAGGGTTCGCCCGAGGCGAACTTTCGTGCCCACCGCCGCCGGCGGGTCGTTCAAATTGTCTTCAGCCGGTCGCGCTTACAGCCGCGCCCGATGGCCAATTGCATGCGCCCTATTTCATGGAGTGGAGCCTGGGCGTCGAACATCAGTTTGGAGCCAGCATCAGCGTTCGCGCGCAATACGTGGGCACTCGGGCTCTAAATGTGCCCTATCTGACGCAAGTGAACGGTTATCAAACCGTCTGCCAAGGCTGCTTTGCGCCGTTTCCATATTTGCAGCCTACCGATCCGAGGTTTGCGGCGGTGACGCAGTTTTCCACCGGAGCAAACAGTCACTATCACGGGCTGCAGTTGACGGCGACCAAGCGGATGGCACACGGGCTTCAGGGCACGATCAACTATAACTTGAGCCGTTGCATGGATACCGTCTCGAACGGCGGATTCCTGCCGTTTTCCGCCGGCGGGATCATTTCTCCGCTGCCCGGAAATCTTGCTCGCGATTACGGGCCTTGTGACTACGACATCCGGCACAACTTCAATGGGCAGTACGTCTATGAGCTTCCGGTCAAGGTGAGGAATCATCAGCTGGGCTACGCGCTGAATGGATGGCAATTGTCCGGGACGGTGTTCTGGCACAGCGGAATTCCGTTCACCGTCCTCAGCACGCCTTATTCAGCAAATGGGAGCGGAATCGTGCAGGGCGGGGGGCCTCAATTCGCGAGTGTCGTTCTCGGCGTGCCGCTTTACGAGCACAACCCGATCCCCGGCGTGACGCAACCGGGTTCGGTTCAGTGGCTCAATCCGAATGCTTTCGTTTCGGCAGTCGATCCTAGTACCGGGGCTTGCAATGGTGGAGATAGCCCGCAAAACTGCCAGTTCGGGGATCTGGGGCGCAACGCTTTGCGCGGCCCTGATTTCTTTTGGAGCGACCTCGATATTACGAAGCTGTTTTCTTTGAACGAGCGTTTGAAGTTACGAGTCGAGGGCCAGTTCTTTAATGTCTTTAATCATCCCAATTTTGGCCTTCCGAGCACCGTGTTGGCTGGAATCCCGGGAAAGCCTTCTACGCAGACCGGGTTCGGCGCATCCACTTACACCGTCTCTCCGCCAACCGGGTTACTTGGCGTCGGTTTAGGCGCTGATAGCTCGCCACGCATGATCGCGCTGCATGCGCGCCTGGAGTTTTGAGTTTCGATCACCGGACCGGTGGATCGTCTGTGAACTGGCGATTCATCAAGGCACCCGTGCGAGCGGGGTGCTTCTCGAATGGTCTTGAGATGCCTTCATCGGCTATAAGACGTGAAGAGGCGAGTGACTCCGAGCTGTACCCTGGCCAGCTCGCCTGCCAGGGGATGCGGATCTGTTTGGATTCCAGGTCAGCAAAGAAGGAATAAGCGAGTCGGTTCAAAACGCGGAGAACTGATGCCCCTCACTGGATAGCCAAGAACCGCCATATAGACTGGCCGCTGTGTGTGCTATTGAC
>CAWDNO010000015.1:0-80784 GCA_963803665.1 uncultured Acidobacteriota bacterium | reverse complement strand
CAGAAGGACACCGGAGTAAGAGGAGGGTGCGGAACAGCGACAACTGAGTCAATTTAACAGCCGCGGGTGCCTCATCCTCGTTCGCGTTTTGTGCGAACAGGGTGGGGCTGTTCGCCATTACAAGGCAACTTTCGTGTAAGATGTTGCTCTTCCCCTTTACTCGCAAGCATGGCCGAACTCATCTGGGACGGCAAGTACGACGAGCACGGCAATAGGCGTGCTCCGGTTCGTATCGAGCTGCCCTTTCAAACCGTCGAGACCGTCAACGAGAGCGTGCAGGAGCGCCAGCGCACGCTGGAGCTGTCTTCTTCCGGCCACGATCCGGAGTGGCGCAACCGCCTCATCTGGGGCGATAAGAAGTACGTCCTGCCCTCGCTCCTGCCCGAGTTCGCCGGCAAGGTGGATCTGATTTACATTGATCCGCCGTTCGATACGGGCGCGGATTTCTCGTTTACTACCGCGATTCCGGATTCGGACGATGCGTTGACCAAGGAACCATCAATCCTAGAACAGAAGGCGTACCGTGATACTTGGGGAGTAACAGCCGATGGTCGGCAGCGGGGCGCTAGCTCGATCGATACGTATTCGAAATGGCTCTACGAGGCAGCCGTCTTGCTTAGGGAGCTTTTGAGTGATAGCGGGACGATTTATGTGCATCTCGATTGGCACATTGGCCATTACGCGAAAGCTGTTCTTGACGAGGTTTTCGGTCTAGACGCATTTTCAAATGAGGTCGTGTGGCGGCGGACTAACGCACACAACTCGGCCAATGCCTTCGGTCAAATTCATGATGTCATTTTTCGCTATGTTAAATCAGACGGCGCAACCTTCAACGTAATACGGACGCCTTATGCGAAGGCCTATGTTGAAAATAGATTCACCCGGAAGGACCAACGCGGGTACCACGATTCGGGTGACCTTACTGGACCTGGTGTCAGGACCGGCGAGTCTGGCCAAACGTGGCTCGGATTCAACCCCACAAAGATTGGTCGCCACTGGCAACCCCCGAAGAGCCTTTACGAACAAATCGGAGAAGACATAAGCCACCTGCCGTTCTTGAAGCGGCTTGATTACCTCTTGGAAAAAGGCTACGTCATTCCGCCAGCTGGTCCTGGAATGGCACCCCGCGCAAAGGTTTACGTCGGGGAGGGTCTGCCATTGCAAGATATTTGGGCATATCAGCCGCACACGAAAGACGCGCTGCTAGATGGTAGTGAGGTTGATGGCGATGTTGCTTGGCTACCTGCTGGTCATCCCGAACGCCTCGCGTATGAAACTCAGAAGCCCGAAGGCTTGCTTGCTCGTCTGGTCAATGCGAGCAGCAATCCTCAAGACCTTGTCCTTGACTGCTTCGTCGGCTCGGGCACGACCGCCGCCGTCGCCGAAAAGCTCAACCGTCGGTGGATTGCCTGCGATCTCGGGCGCTTCGCCATCCACACCACACGCAAGCGCCTGCTCGGCATCCCCAATGTGAAGCCGTTCATCGTCCAGAACCTCGGCAAGTACGAACGCCAACAATGGCAAGTCGCCGAGTTCCCTTCGAACGGCAAGAACAGGCTCGAAGAACAGAAAGAACGCGAGACCGCCTACCGCAAATTCATCCTTGAGCTTTACCACGCCACGCCGGTCAGCGGCCACGTCTGGCTGCACGGCGTCAAGGGTGGACGCGTGGTGCACGTGGCTGCGGTGGACGCGCCGGTGACCCGAGCGGACGTGAACGCCATCGCCGCCGAGGTATGGAGAGCCGCCGGCAAAGGCCCCAACTCTCCGCAAAGGCCCGCCGTGGACCTGCTGGGCTGGGAGTTCGCCCTGGACATGAATGAGACCGCGAAGCAAGTTGCCGCCGAAGCTCGGGTGGACGCGGCTTTCAAGAGGATCCCTCGCGAGGTGCTGGAAAAGAAAGCGGTCGAGCAGGGCGATGTCTACTTCTTTGAACTGGGCGCGCTCTCGGTCGAGACCAAGATCAAGAAACGCGAGCTCACGCTGACACTTTCCGACTTTGTTATTCCGTCCGACGACGTCCCCGCCGAAGTGCGCAGCGCCATCAAGCACTGGAGCCAGATGGTGGACTACTGGGCCGTAGACTGGGACTTCAAAGATGACACCTTCCATAACCAGTGGCAGTCCTACCGCACCCGCAAAGACCCGAAGTTGGAACTCTCGGTGAAGCATGAATATCTGGAGCCGGGGAAATACACGGTCGTTGTGAAGGTGATTGACATTCTGGGCAATGACACAACCAAGACTTTGACGGTAGAGATCAAGTGAACCCAAAACCTGTCATCAAGATGAACCTAAAACCTGTCATCCTGAGCGCAGTGGCTCCTGCGCGAAGCGCAGGAGCCACGGAGTCGAAGGACCCCGATGCTGCCGGAAGCGGCACGAACGCTGCAAGGCATTCTCGCGGTGGTGCGCGCCGAGCGCTGTGAGAATGCCTTGCATCGCCGGTGCTACTGTAGGCGACCTGGGGGTCCTTCGACTCCGTGAATGCTTCGCTTCGCGACGCATTCACTGCGCTCAGGATGACAGAGGGTTGGTTGGGGAGTAAGTGAGTGCCGTGAGGGACCACGAGTATTTCGCGTATATCGTTTGCAGCGGGTCGGGGACGCTTTACACTGGCATGACCAACAACATGTCCCGGCGTGCCCTGCAACACAAGAGCGGAGAGATCGAGGGATTTGCCAGCAAGTACGGCTGCAACCGGCTGGTGTACTACGAAAGCTTTGATGACGTTCACAAGGCCATTGGACGTGAGAAGCAATTGAAGGGCTGGCGCAGGGCTAAGAAGATTGCCTTGATTGAGTCGAAGAATCCGCGGTGGAAAGATCTGGCTGAAAAGTGGGGAGCGCAGATGGCTTTTCCAGGGGAGTCGATCAAGGGTCGATGAGAGTAAAACCTGTCATCCTGAGCGCGCAGCTCCTGCGCGAAGCGCAGGAACCATGGAGTCGAAGGACCCCGATGCTGCCGGAAGCGGCACGAACGCTGCAAGGCATTCTCGCGCTGGTGCTTGCAGAGCGCTGTGAGAATGCCTTGCAGCGCCGGTGCTACCGTAGGCGACCTGGGGGTCCTTCGACTCCGTAAGTGCTTCGCTTCGCGAAGCGTTTACTGCGCTCAGGATGACAGAGGGTTGGTATGGCATGCCACGACGTAAAAAATCCGCGACTGACGATCAGCCAAGTCTGCTCGACATCACCGCCAAGCTGCGGTCGGGGCCCTGCGTTCCTGCGCTGCGCGAGGCGGTTAAATCGTGGAAGGCTGGCGGCTGCAAAGGCATCACCGACACCACAAGCGTCCTGCTCAATTATTGGTTCTGTTCCGACCACAAACTCAAGACCGGCAGGTTTTTCAAATACCACGATTCACAGCGGGAAGCGATCGAGACCCTGATCTATGTCTGGGAAGTAGAAAAAGTCCGCACCCGGAAAGACCTGCTTGAGCGGTATGCTCAGAACATCCATGATCTTCGCCTGCCGCCGGATGATGGCTTTGCGCGTTACTGCACCAAAATGGCCACGGGGAGCGGAAAAACGAAGGTCATGGCTCTGGCCATTGCATGGCAATACTTCAATGCCGTGCGGGAACAAGATGAAACCGCCAAGGAGTACGCCAAGACGTTTTTGCTGATCGCGCCCAATGTCATCGTGCTGGAACGCCTCAAGGGAGACTTCGCGAACGCAAACATTTTCCGCGAGGAGCCCATTCGGCCAAAGGAATTCGGTATCTTCTGGGATTTCGACTGCGTCATGCGCGGCGAGGGCGAACGTGCTCACTCCGAAGGGGTGCTCTATCTCACCAACATTCAGCAGTTTTATGAACGGCAAGATCGGAGTAAGGATGAAGAACCCGACGTGATGACTGCCGTGCTGGGGCCGAAGCCACCGGCACAAAAGCAGGAGCCGGCGGATTTCGCTGAGCGCATTGCGCGACGGGCAGGACGGCTGCTGGTGGTCAACGACGAGGCCCATCACACGCACGATGAAGACCTGAACTGGAACGAAATCATCCGCGCGTTGCACGAGAAGACACCTTTGGCCGCACAGCTCGATTTTTCCGCAACACCTCGCTTCCAAAAGGGTGCAATTTTCCCCTGGACCATATCCGACTATCCGTTAAAACAAGCAATTCTCGACGGCATTGTGAAGCGGCCAGTGAAGGGTGTCGCTAAGATCGTTGAACCCAAGTCCGAACATGCCAGTGTTCGCTATCGCGGCTATCTGACCGCGGCTATCGAGCGCTGGAAGGAGTACCGTGACCAGCTGAAGCCCTTGGGCAAGAAACCTGTCCTGTTCATCATGATGAACAGCACGGAGGAGGCGGATGATGTCGCCGACTGGATATCCAAGGCCTACCCGGCTGAGTTTGGCGGAGGTATGACGCAAATCATCCACACGGACAAGCAAGGGAATGTGAGCAAGAAGGACCTTGAAGCGGCGCGCCGAGCAGTACGTGGAGTGGACGATGCTAGGAACCCGATACACGGTATCGTCAGCGTGATGATGCTGCGTGAAGGCTGGGACGTACAGAACGTCACCGTGGTTCTCGGGCTCAGGCCTTTTTCCGCGAAGGCTAACATCTTGCCTGAACAAGCGATTGGGCGGGGATTGAGACTCATGTTCCGCGACTTGACTACCGACTACACCGAGCGAGTGGACATTATCGGCAACCAGAAATTTCTCGACTTTGTGAGTGATCTGGAAAAGCTGGAAGAGCTACAACTGGATACGTTCGAGATCGGCAAAGACAAGCTACGCATCCTCACGATTATGCCGCTGGAGGAACGCAAGGCATTCGACATCGGTATGCCCGTGCTTACCCCAACCTTGGTCCGGAAAAAGACTTTGGCTGAGGAGATCGCGTCACTCGATGTGATGTCTTTCCAAACCATGCTGCTGCCGCTCACTCCCGATGACCCTAACAACAAGACCTTCCGCTACGAGGGCCACGACATTATCACGCTGCAGAAAATTGTGGAGCGCGACTACAAAGTGCCGGAGCCCCAGACAGCGCAGGAATTGATCGGCTATTACGCCAGAAGGATCGCCGAGGCGGTAAAACTGCCGTCGCAGTTTGCGGCGCTTGCACCCAAGGTCCGCGAGTTCTTCGAAAACAAAGCGTTCGGACGCTGGGTCGATCTGACCGACATGGTCACGGTGCGGGCCATGAGCACGCAGGTCGCCTCGTATGTGTGCATCCAGGAATTCAGCCGGGTGCTGAAACAGTTGAGTATCGCCGAGCAAGAGCCGCAACTCTTGGAGCCTGCCCGCATGCTTTCCGCCTGCCAACCTTTTCCGTGGTCACGAAAAGTGTACGAAGCCAATCACTGCGTCTTCAATATGGTGCCTTGCGACAACGACTTTGAGCGCGCATTCGCTCACTTTCTTGACGACGCAGACGACATCAGCGCGTTTGCCAAGCTTCCACAACCGTTCGGATTCTCGATTGATTATGTGGACCTTGGCATGAACTTGCGTTCCTACTATCCCGATTTCGTGGCACTGGATTCATCTGGACTGCGTTGGTTGGTCGAGACGAAGGGTATGGAATCTTCCGAAGTTTCGCAGAAAGACGCAGCCGCCAAGAATTGGTGTGAAAATGCATCCACCCTCACAGGAGTTCCGTGGCGGTACGTGAAAGTTCCGCAGAAAGGGTTTGAGATTTTGCAGCCCCGGCACTTCGCAGACTTGGCGGCGTTGCGTTAGATTTCGTCCAATCTCGGCCAAAATCGCCGAAAACGCTATTTTGCCGAAAAGTTGTCAAGCCCCCTAAACCGCCCATTTTCTCTCAAGCCGCTGATTCGGATGGAAATATAAAGTTCAAAATTTGGCGGGTTTACCCCTTCCAATTTGCTAGTCTAGAAATATAGGCAAAAATAACGGGCGCGAACCGGAAATCCGGCTCGCGCCTTTTTTATTGGAGTCCAGATGAAAAAAGATTCCCGGAAACTGCGCCAGCCCAGGTCACATAGCGTGCCCCTGGTGCGTGGAAGGCTAACCACCAAGACCAAGGGTGAATTAGCAGAACTCGCCTTCTCGCACAAGGCGGGGAGCCTGGGCTTTGGCGTGGCTACGCCGAATGGGGAGGACGAAGCCTACGACTTCATCCTCGATTCGGGCGAACGCTTGTGGCGGGTGCAGGTGAAGTCAATGTACAGCCCTTTCCGCAACGGCTATCGAGCTTCGTGCCGGCGCCGGATTGACGATTATTACAAGGCCGAGGAAATCGATTTCGTGGTCGCTTATATTGTTCCTCGCGAGATTTGGTACATAATTCCTGTGAATTCTATCGTGGCCTCAAGCGTCCTTAATTTCTATCCTTCAGGATGCAGGTGGGGCGGGCGCTTCGAATGCTACCGCGAAGCATGGCATCTGATGGCGCCTGCGATCCGCATTGACACTGGTGCGGCGCGTCCCTAGACTTGGAATGTTCCGCTCCATCCAACGCTGGCTGGATGTGGAGTCGTAACGGGAAACCCGAGGACGCCTCATGGCTTGGCTGCAAAATAAGTTCGAAAAGAATTTCCTGATCACTACCGTGGATTACGTCTTTAATTGGGCGCGGAAGTCGGCGGTTTGGCCCATGACTTTCGGGCTGGCGTGTTGCGCGATCGAAATGATCGCGTCGTCGACGGCGCGTTTTGACATTGCGCGCTTCGGGTCGGAGGTGTTTCGTCCCAGCCCGCGGCAAAGCGATCTGATGATCGTCGCCGGTACCGTGACTCTGAAGATGGCGCCGGTGGTGAAGCGCATTTACGATCAGATGCCCGATCCCAAGTGGGTTATCTCGATGGGCGCGTGCTCGTCGGTTGGGGGTCCGTTCAATACCTATGCGGTGCTGCAGGGCGTCGACAAAATCGTGCCTACGGATGTGTACGTGATCGGATGCCCGCCGCGCCCGGAAAATCTGTTCTACGCCCTGCTCAAGCTGCAAGACAAAATCGATCAGATGACTCTTGCCAAGAAGCCTACCGAGGTGCGGTTGGATCAGAATATGGTGGAGAATTTCAAGCGGCAGGTTATGATCGCGCAGACTTTGCAGCCGAAATAAGCTGTCAGCTTTCAGATGTCAGCTCTCAGCAAGAAATCTCTATCCTAGATACTTCAGGAATTTTCCTGGTTGATTGTCGAAGCCTGGGAAGACCTGATTCAGCGCTTTGTTTCCCAGATGCTTGTAGACTGCTTCGCCTAACACTTGGCGGAAGTCTGTGGTTACCGCCAGGTCGCGGCCTTCGTAGAGTTGCGATTGGTCTAGGCCCGGCCAGCGTCCGTAGACTTTGCCGCCTTTTACTGGGCCTCCCATTACGAACATTACGTTGGCGTGGCCGTGGTCGGTGCCGCGGTTTCCGTTTTCGCGGGCGGTGCGGCCGAACTCGGACATGGTTATGACTACTGTGTCTTCGGCCAGGTCGCCGAGGTCGGTCCAGAATGCGGCAAGCGATTGCGAGAACTCGTGGAGCACGTTGGCGATCTGGCCTTGGGTGCTGCCTTCGTTGACGTGATGGTCCCAGCCGCCGATGTCGGCGAACGCGACTTGAACTCCCAGGTTGGCTTTGATCAGTTGAGCGAGTTGTCTGAGACTGTCGCCGAAGCGTCCGTTGGGATAGTCGGCGCCCGCCGCGGGTTTGTACTTTCCGGGATCTGCGGACTTCAACATTTTTACCGCTTCGAAAGTTTCTTGGCCGGTGCCGTGGAGGACAGAGTCGACGGAGTGCTCATACATGGCTTCGAAGCTGTTCGCGTTGGGCGAGGCCTGGGGATTGTTTCCGCCGACGCCGAAATCGTTGATGTTGTTTATGGCGACTGCAGGCGGGCTGCCAGAGAGAATTCGCGGCATGGACGGCCCTAGGGCGATGGCGCGAAACGCGGACTGCTCGGGCGAAGTGGGCAAAGAATGTAGTGCACGGTTGAGCCAGCCATCTTCTGTGGCTTTGATTCCCGGCGTTCCGGATTCCATGAAATCCTGCGCGTCGAAGTGCGAGCGCGTGGGATCGGGCGAGCCAGCTGCGTGAACGATTGCTAGATGGCGCTGCTTCCACAGCGGTTGAAACGGTGCGAGCGAGGGATGGAGTCCGAAGAATCCGTCGAGTTCGATGACCGCGTTGCGCCGGATGTTGATAGAGGGACGCATCGAATAATACGCGCGCTCGGCGTGCGGCACGACGATGTTGAGTCCGTCGGCGGCGCCGCGTTGGAAGATGACGACCAGGCGCTTGTTCTTCGTTGTTAGGGACTCGACAGCGCACGCTGCTCGGGTAAGAAACGCGGGAATAGCGGCCGTGCCTACGACGGCCAGACCACCGTTTCTCAGGAATATTCGCCTTGTGATTGGCATTTCTGTCTCCCTGGCTTTCAATCTGGTACCGCACGGCCGTGGACGCCCGCGCCTACACGTTCTCATCTTCTTTGAAACTCTGGCGATCCTAACAGTAAACCTGCAATCAGGCTGATGTTGGGGCGGGCTGGGTCGTCCAGCTTTCGCCGGCTGATTTTGGCATCCTGCAGACAGGCGCTGATGACGTCGTGCGTCTGTTTGGAAACGTTTCCTGCCAGTAGATTATTTTCGAGGTCAATCAAAGTTTGCTGAGGATCGTCGCTTCGAGCTGGTGCGGGTTCGGATTCCACTTGCACGCCTTTTAGTTTTCCTGATGTCAACGCCATGGCAAAATTCATGCGTCCGAGAAGCGCGGAGGAATTTACCCAGGCATCCGCCTTCATCGAGTATCCCGTCGGCGGCTGCATGCCGTAGAGCGGCATTCCCATGTTCTGCAACTGCCGCGCAATGGGCATGGCGTCAGTGACATCGGCTCCGCTGGCGCGCAATGCGGAGACTAAAAATTCCAGCGGAGTTTTTACTTTGGCGCGATACGCCTCGGGCGCCCAGAACTCCGGCGAATCCAACATTGTTTTGAGCACTTCGCGAATGCTGCCCTGTTTCTTCAGGAAAGTTTGTGCCATGCGATCGACCAGGGCTGGCGGCGGATCATCGGAAACGAAGCGCATTGCCAGCTTGGTGCAGATAAATTTTGCAGTCGACGGATGGTGCGCCAGAATGTGCAGCACTTCGAAGCCTTCTTTTTCACCTTTTTGTTTGATGCGATGGCCGAGCACTATCTTGTTGCCGGGCTCATGAGTACGCTCTTCGAAGGTAAATCCGCCGCCTTGCCTCGGTTCTTTCAGCGTCCATCCGGTGAAGACGCGGGCCACTTCGGTCACATCTTGTTGGCTGTAGCCGCCGTTTACGCCCAGGGTGTGCAGTTCCATCAATTCGCGGCCGTAGTTTTCATTCAGACCGTTGTGCTGGCCTTTTGATTTGTTGGTCTGACTTTTGCGCCTGATGCGCTGCTGCGTTTGCTTGTCAGCGTGCTTGGGAATTCCATTGGCAACGTCGGAGTTCGGCCCCACACTTAGCCAGTTGTCGAGATAGAACAGCATCGCGGGGCTCTGCGCAGTCGCGACCAGCAGGTCCTCAAACTTACCCAGAGCGCGTGGGCGAATTACGTCGCGCTCGTAGCTGGTGAGCAAATAGCGATCCGCGCCCTTACCCATAAATACGTTGAAGTGGTTGAACCAGAAATCGGTCATCACTTCCTGCAACTGGCGATCGCTGTAGATGGCGCGCAGCAACTTGCCTTCGACCAGTTCGTTGGCAACGACCTGTTGCGGGTAGTTGAGCGCTTCGATGGTCTCGCGTTGTCGGGGATTCATTCCTTCGAGAAATTCGTCCCGCTTGTCACCTTGCAAGGAACTGGTCATCGAGCGCTGATCTTCGGGCGACATTTTAAGAACTGCCTTCATCCGCTGATCCGGCGGCATATCGAGAAGTTCTTCGACTTTTTGCTCGGCGTCGATGCGCTCTTGCTGGCGGCGAGTGCGGTCGTCGTCTGCAACCTTGTCGGCACCTGCGATGGCGATCTGCTGTTTGCGGTTTTCTTTATCCTGATAGCGTTCGAGCTGCGCCTGATAGACAGCGCGTTTCAGAGGATCGGATGGCAGCGACTGCTTGCCATCGGCGACGGCCTTGATCATTTGCTCGGAAGGAAAGTTCTCAACGATTTCGCGGGTTTGCATGCGGAGCGTTCGAAAGGGAGTGAGGCGGGCATCGAGTGCGCTGTCGTCAATTTTGTCAGGACGAAGTTGCTGGTCAATCCACTGATCTACGCCGATCGCCATTACACGCTGGACATCGCCGGGCCGCGGGCCGAATGTGAGCCGGTTCAGAGCGTGGACGGCGCGCTTTCGCTGATCCATTTGCGCGGCGGCGAGATTTTCCTTCTTCTTGGCGATGGCAAATTCCGCGGAGACGGCGAATCCCAGCAACACAAATAACAGGCCGATTTGGATGCGTCCTAGCTTCATCTGGACACGGGGAGGTCGTTAGAATTATGAACCCTCGACGGGGAAAAAGTTGCTGGCAGAAGAGTTACGTTCGTGCCTGGCGTCGTTCCTCCGTAGGAATGCGTTCGCGGAGGAAAGTCCCCGCCCAAGCGAAGCTTGGACGGGGCACCCTACAAAGTAAATGCGCGCCATCGTTCCTAGTGACTGTAGTTTGAAGCGCTTTTCTTACTTACCTCGACGGATCAACTTTGACGATCACCGAAGTGATGTCGTCGTCTTGTAAATCACCGTGCGCGAACGCTCGAGCTGCTTGATAGATGCCGCGCGCAATATCGGCAGCGGGGTCGTGGTGGCGGCTGCGAACATACTCTAGAACGCGTTGCGTGCCGAATTGGCGTCCGTCTGGCGTGGTCGACTCGGTGACGCCGTCCGTGGGGAATACGGCGATATCCTCTGCTTCGAGTTGAATTGCGTGGTGCAGCGCAAACTGGCTCACGGGGAACAGGCCTAGGGGCGGGCCGGTGCTCTCGAGGCTGCACTTCAACTCACCTGACTTGAACAGAATGAATCCGGGGACGTGGCCGGCGCTGGCGTATGAAAGAGTGCCATTGTGCGGACTCAGTCGGGCTAGAAAGAGGGTGACGAAATGGCCATGTTCGAGATCTTTCAACAGCATCTGGTTGACTCGAGCCAGAATCTCATCGAGCTCCAACTGCATGGCCGCAAAGCAACGCACGTAAGCTCGCGTCAGTGCCATAACCAGCGCGGAGCTGAAGCCATGCCCTTTGGCGTCGGCCACAGCGATCAAAAGCGAATTGTCTGCCATGCTGATGAAATCGAAATAGTCGCCGCCAGTTTCATCGGCGGGATTCGCGGAGCCTCCGATATCGAAGCCAGGTATCACTGGCGCGGCCGCATAGAAACGTTGCTGCACATCGCGCGCCAGTTGCAATTGAAATTCCTGCTCCTGCTTTTTTCTGAGTTCGGTAACGTCTTGCGAGACGGAAACGAAGTGAGTTAAGTGGCCAGCTTCATCCCGCATGGACGTGATGGTCTGTTGCGCCCAGTAGAGTTCGCCCGTCTTCTTGCGATTGATGACCATGCCTTTGAAGACTGCTCCGTGGGTGAAATGCGTCCACATCTGCCGGTAGAATTCGGCGTCATGCAGACCCGATTTCAGAATTCGCGGAGTCTTGCCCAGGGCTTCGTCGCGGCTGAAGCCGGTGGTTGCTTCGAAGGCTGGGTTCACATACTGGATGACGCCTTGCGTATCGGTGAGCACGACGCTGTCGGCGGTATGCTCTACCACCCGGGAAAGCAGTATGAAACTTTGCAGCGCTTCCCTTCCTTGAGTGAAATCGTGAAACATCACGACTCCACCAGAGACCAGTCCCGACGGGTCTTTCAGGGGCCACGCATTTACGCGGATCCACACTCCGGGAGACGCATGAGAGTTGCGCAGGTAAATCAGCTCATCGAGAACTTCTTGTCCGCGAATAGCGCGAACCAAGGGCAGTTCATCAGGCGGCACGATTGAGATCTGGTCAGGCAGATACCAGCCTTGCAGCGACGTACTGCCGTTGGGTAAGGCCTCGACTGCGCCAATTCCCAGAATTCTTTCGGCAGCGGGATTGGAAAACAGAAATCTACCCGCCTGGTCAGCAACGATAACGCCCCATGGAAGGCTTTCAAAGATCACCTGCAACGCATCGGATTGCTGTGCGAGCGCTTCATATTGGCATTCCACCGCTGTTGCCACAATCACCTCTTAGCTCGGGTTTGGGGATTTCTGTTGGGCTGGCGAACGGGTGCCAACTGGAATTGATAGGCTTGGGTGCAATCGAGCATAGTGGGGCAAGAATGAAACTGACTCGTACAAATCAACTATCGACGGATCGCGCAAAGACTTTAGAGGTGGATCGAGAAATCCAGTTAGGTAAGAAAGAGCCGACCGTGATTCATCTTGTGTTGCAGGCTGGCGGCGAGCTGATCGACGTCGGCGGCCGCAATGTCGCCGCCCATGCGATCCTGAAGGAACGGCGTGCGGTTACTGCCTACGGTATCGCGGCGGACCTGCAGAAGCAGAGCGTGCACCGCATTAGGGTCATATTTCTGTGGAGTGAGGCGCACGATTTCATTCAGGGTGCTGCCGAGCGAAAGCCGTTCACGGTAAGGGCGCTCGCTGGTCATGGCGTCGAAGGTATCGGCTAATCCGACGATGCGGACTTGCATGGATACATCTTCGAGAAGCAATCCGTCGGGATAGCCCGAGCCGTCGCTGCGCTCGTGATGCCAGCGTACGATTTCCGGAATACGCGGCCAGGGAAACTGGACGCCAGTCACAATCTGGTGGCCCACGATGGTGTGATCAGCCATCTCGCGGAATTCTTCGGCATCCAGCGAAGTTGGTTTGCCGAACAGGCGTTTGTCGACCGCGACCTTTCCGATATCGTGCAAGTATCCGGCTGAGCGCAGGGCTTCAATCTCGCTGGGATCAAGGCTCATGGCTTCACCAATCGCGGCGGCGTAGCGTCCGACACGCAGGGAGTGTCCATGAATGTTGATGTGTTTCACGTCGATGGCATTGGCAAAAGCTTCAAGGGCGTTGTCGTAGAAGCCGTGCAATGAAGCCATGAGCCGCAGATTTTCCGAGACTCGTTGTGCCAGAGTTTGCGTGAGCGAATTATTGTGGATGGCGAGAGCGACGTAGTGCGAGAGCAAACTCAATGCTTCCAGATCGCTGGAATCGTAGAGTCCGTCTCCGTCGCGGCGTCCCAAAGCGATAACGCCAACAAGTTTGCTGGCTACTTTGAGAGGAACAAGGCATTTGAAAAGTTCTGGAGCAACGTTTCCATTGGCGCTTATATAAACGTCATAGGATCCTGAGTCCAGTATTACAGGTTCGCGAGACGATGTGAGAGCGTGGACGTGGCGCGGCAGAAGCGGGACGACTGCGGGTTCGGGCATTAAGGCGAACCCATCGGCGGCGACGGAGGTGAGCAGCGAAGGGCGGTCGCTATAAGTGAAGAGGGCGCCTTCGCGGGATCCGCCAGCCTCGATGGATGCCGACAACATGGCGCGTGCGGTCTGCGGAAACTCGCGCTCGGCGGTCATTTCGGGACCGAGATCGGAGAGAGCTTCGACCGTTCGCAGAAGGCGCCGGAAATTGTCTTTTTGCAAGGCCACGCGCTCGGAAAGCCGCAGAAAAAGAGTACCACGCACGCACTTATCGAACTTGTTAGTTAGTTTGGTGCGCTAATGGCCCGAGCAGAGCCGGAAAGAGACTGCCGGTCACTTCTTCCGCTAGCCGCGAGCTTTACTTCGGATGGCCTTGAATGTCATTTCATTCGCGGGACTCTTAGTGCGATTTTTCCATTCGAAAAACAGTTCTATGTAGGTTGCGGTGATGTAGTCGCTGGGAGGGATATGCAGAAGTTTCGCAGTTCGATCAATCCAGCGCGATTGACCTTCAATCTCGCCAAAATCGCCGATGGGAGTTTGATCCACGACCACGTGCCCTTTGCCGTCGCTCCACTCCGCGCGGAATTTTTCGTAGCGAAAGGTGGGAGCAAATCCCAGAGCGCGCAGGATGGCGTCCATCTTCGCTCCATCCGCGACCTTGGTTTCAGTTTCGACTCGCGTTTTGTGGCGTCCCGCTTTGCCTTTGGCTTTGTGGGTGAGTATCCACTCGGATCCGTATTTGCGCAGCCGAAGAAGTTCGCCGCGCCGGCGCAGTGATTTGTCGGGCAAATCGTAGAGCGTATTTATTTCGTGGGTACGCGGAGTAATCAGGCGAAAGCCTGATTTTCGCAGCCTTCGATTGAGGTCTCGTACCTCGTCAATGCGAAATTTGATTTCGATTTCTTTCGATGAGCCCATGGCAAGAGTGTAAAGGAATTCGGGCTAGGCGAATGTGGGCAGCTTTACCAGATCGCTCGGAGGGACGGGCTCCAGAGGTTGACCGGCTTTCTTCCACGCCGCGACTCCACCTACGATGACGAATGCGTTGAATCCCTGATCTCGTAGTTGCAGCGCCACCCGGGCGCTGGTCGCTTCGCGGGCTCAAGTGCAGTACAGATAAATATCCTTATCTTTGGGGATCGTCTTGAGTTCTTCCGAGAGATTATTGGGCTCGATGCGGATGGATCCGCGGATACGTTCGGCGTGGGCATCGTAGTAGCCGTGGCTGCGGACGTCGAGTATCAGAACGTTTTGTTTTTCGTCCGATTCGAGTTTGCGCGCGAGCTCTTCGACCTGCACCCGCGGGACTACGCGGTAGACTTTGTTTTTGTGGTAGAGCCAGAAACGATATGCAATGTATGCGATGGCTGCGACGAAAAGGACGTCTCCGAAGACGTGGCTTGCGGTCTGAAATCCGCGTGTGAGTGCGGCCAGAAAATCGTGGAAGAGAAATCCCAGCGCGCCATAGGCGAGGATATATAGCGATGCGCCCGCGAGATCGAATCTTAGGAACTGCTGCGCCGGCATCCGCATGCTGCCAGCGAGCGGAGGCGCCATGGTGTTGACGCCGGGAATGAATTTGGCGATCAGCAGCGTGGTCTTCCCGCGTTTATAGAAAGATTCGGCCGAGCGTAGGACGCAAGATTCCGGGTTCACCGACAACCGGCAGAGCAGACCGAGCAGGGCCCATCCCATATAGCGGCCGAGAATGAACAGCAACGTGTCGCCGATGAGCATTGCTGTGAGCGCGGCGGCTAGCGCTTTAACCGGACTTAGAGTGCCGGCCGCGGCGGCGGCGCCTCCAGCCACCAGGGCTAATGCCGCGGGGACGGGCAAGCCAAGCGCTTCCGCCAACACCACGGCGAAAATGAAGAAGTATTCATGATGCGCGATCAGTGAGAAAAAGTGATTCATTGGCTCGAAGCTAAACTGAAAGTATTAGATCGGCCGCATGCTCAGCGGGATTCAAAGTTAGCGAGCGCTTGCGGGTTAGGCGGGACGACTAGAAATCCGGTCGACTATTTTTCCCGGGCGACCACGAATTCGGGCGCCCACAGCAATGCCCGCTTGATTTCGCTATCGGGGAAACCGCAGATCGCATTTCGGGCCAGGCCAGCGTATTGCGTGGCGCGCGCATTGGCAGCTTCAACGGAGCCGTAGCGATTCAGAATAGCGAGAATTTCCCCGTGGGTCACGCCGTCGAATGCGCGCTGCCGTACCACTTTGCCGATGCGCTCCCGCTCCCGCGAGGTACAGCGTTCGAGGGCGTGAATCACCGCCATCGTCACTTTACCTTCACGCAGATCGCTGGCTACCGGCTTGCCCAGCACGTCTTCGGAAGCGGTTAGATCGAGCACGTCATCCACAATTTGAAACGCCATACCGAGATCGCGGCCATACTGCGCAAGGTTTTCCTCCTGCTCGGGAGTTGCGCCACCGAGGATCGCGCCCATACGCATGCACACAGAGAAAAGGCATGCGGTTTTGCGGAAGATGAGGTCGAAGTGTTCATCCGAGGAAATCAGTTTGCCCAGTTTTTCCATCTGCAGCAGTTCGCCTTCGACCATCTGCTGGGTAAGATCGATCAGCGTATCCAGGATGCGAAAGTTGCGCTCCTGCACCGCGATTTTGAAAGCCTGCATGTAGAGCCAATCGCCGGCGAGCACGCACTTGGAGTTTCCCCATTGGGTGTTGGCAGCGGGACGGCCGCGCCTGGTTTGCGCTTCATCGATGATGTCGTCGTGGACCAGGGTTGCGGTGTGAATGATTTCTACGACCGCGCCCAGCTTAATGGCGCCGCGTCCCTGATAATTGAGCAGCCTGGCTGAAAGCAGCAGCAGCATGGGGCGAATGCGCTTGCCTCCGCCGCTGCGCAGATACTCGCCGATCTCGGTGATTGCTTCAACGCCGGAGACGGTGTCGCGCCCGAACTCGCGCTCAATGGCGGAAAGGTCGCCGCGCAGCAACTCGAAAATCTCTTTTCCGTTGATGGCTGCCTGCGTGCTCAATTTTCGTGCCCCAAGTAAAATCGCAGAAACTTCTAGTTCGTCCGATAATTGGTGAATTGCGTGTCGATGCCGAAATCCTGGTTGCGGAGCAAGGCGATGATTTCCTGCAATGCGTCGCGATCTTTTCCGCTCACCCTCACTAAGTCTCCCTGAATCGACGCGTTTACTTTTTTCTTCGAATCCTTGATGACTTTCACGATCTGGCGAGCCTTTTCAATTGGGATGCCTTGCTGCATGGTGATCTTCTGCTTCACTGTTCCCCCGGCTGCAGGCTCGACGGGACCGTACGTCAGTCCTTTCAGCGAGACGCCGCGTTTTACGAGTTTCTGCTGAAAAATTTCGGTGACGGCCTTCAGTTTGTACTCATCGACGGAATGAAGATTGATAGCTTCCTTGCCCTCGAGTTCGATATTCGACTTCGAGTCTTTCAGATCGAACCGGGTATGGATTTCCTTCAGCGCCTGCTGCATGGCGTTTGAAACTTCTTGCAGGTCCAGCTTGCTGACAATGTCAAAAGTGTTTTCTGGCATGATCGTTCGCTTCTTAATTAATAGATTACGCAGTTTACCGGAAAGATGCTCATAACAAACTATATGGAGTTGAGCTTTTCGTGAAGCGAAAAGAAACGATAGAAATTCTTCGCCGTCTGCACCCCGACATCGTCGGTCGAAAGCCCGCGTAATTCGCCCACCTGGCGCGCTACTTCTTTCACGAACATCGGCTCGTTGCGCTTACCGCGGTGCGGTACTGGCGCGAGAAATGGCGAATCGGTTTCGATCAGCATTTTGTCGAGCGGGGTTTGTTTAGCGGCTTCACGAATCTGCTGTGCTTTGGGAAAAGTGATGTTGCCGGCGAAGGAAATCATGAATCCCATGTCCAGGGCCTTCGTGGCATGCGACCAACTCCCGGTGAAGCAGTGCAGAATGCCTCCCAAACCACTCCGCGCCCAGTTTTCCTGCAACAGCCTGAGACAATCATCCCAGGCGTCCTCGCTGTTGGCAGAGGGCCGGCAGTGAATTATGACGGGTAGCTTGGCCGGTTGCGCCAACTGTAATTGCTTCAGGAAAACTTGCTGTTGCACATCGCGCGGCGAATGGTCATAGAAATAATCCAGTCCAATCTCTCCCCAGGCAAGGACTTTGGGCCACCTTGCCAGTTGCGCCATCTCTTCAAAATCGGCCTCAGTTGCGAGCTTGGCTTCATGGGGATGAATTCCGATCGTGGCGTAAATGAACTCATGTTGTGCGGCAAGCCGGATTGCGCAGTCGAGTGACCCCGGTCCGGTACCGCTGCCGATGGCAAGAATGGTTTCAATACCCGCGTCGCTGGCTCGCTGCAGCATGGCAGAGCGGTCAGCATCGAATTGCTCCATTTCGAGATGAGCGTGGGAATCGACGAAGATCGGTCGTTGGTCGTTGGTCATTGGTCCTTGGCGGCGGCGAGCGGAGTCCAGCAGTTGCCGTCGGAGTTTCAGATTGGAGCCGGACGGATCGAAGACCCGTCCCCACACAAGCGTTCCTACACAAGCGTCGCAGGCCTTATTTCAATCTTGTTCCTACTGGCACATCTTCGAGGAAGCTCGCCAGCACAGCCTTTCCACCTTCTGGCGATGCGGCCACAATCATGCCGTTCGACTCCAGTCCGCGTAGTTTCCTGGGGGCAAGGTTGGCGACGATAACCACTTTTCTTCCGACCAGTAACTCGGGTGCGTACGATTCGGCGATTCCGGCCACGACCTGTCGAACCTCGGTCCCAAGATCGACTTCAAGGCGGAGCAACTTGTCCGCGCCCTTCACTTTCTCGGCAACTTTCACTTGCCCAACGCGCAGTTCGACCTTCGCGAAATCATCGATGGTGATCTTTCCGTCAGGCACAACTGCGGCCGGTTTCGCCGCAGGCGTTGCTGCTGCTTGCGTGGCGACGGGCGCTGTCGCTGGCTCGGGTGCGGGCTCTGCTTGGATTGCGGTCGTTCCGCTTCGTTGCTGATCTTCCATCGTCTGCATCCTTTCGATTGCGGTCTTGTCGGCGCGCGGAAATACAGGTTCGACGTTACCGAGTTTGGTGCTGAGCTGCAGTTGTCCCCACTTCAAATCCGGCAGCGGAAACTTGCGAATATCGCCCAGGCCCAACTGGGCCCAGATCTTTGCAGTCGCGTCGGGAATGACAGGGTGGACCAGCGCAGTGACGATTCGCAGCGCCTCGGCGCTGGTATACAGAATTGTCGCCAACCGCGACCGGCTTTCTTCACTTTGATTTTCAGCCAGCGCCCACGGCTCATTTTCGACAATGTATTTGTCGACCGCGGCAACCAGGCTCCATGCAACTTCAAGAGCGCGAGAGAACTGGTACTGATCGACTAAGGTGCTGTACTCGGCAATAACTTTACGCGCTGTTTCGGCGATAGCGCTGTCCCCCGCTTTTTGCGAAACCGTCGCCGACGGATACGGCACCTCACCGCGAAAATATCGCGTAATCATGGTCAAAGTCCGACTGGCGAGATTGCCGAGTCCGTTGGCCAGATCAGCGTTATAGCGCTGCACCAGGGCGTCAAAAGAAAATGACCCATCCTGACCGAAGACGACTTCGCGCAGAAGGAAGTAGCGCAGCGCGTCGGCGCCCAGCACGTCAAGAATGGTCTCCGCACGCACAATATTTCCGCGCGACTTCGACATTTTGCTTTCTTCAAACAGAAGCCAACCATGCGCCACAATGCTCTTAGGCAAAGGCAGTTCGGCTGCCATCAAAAATGCAGGCCAGTAGACGCAGTGGAAGCGAACGATCTCCTTGCCAATCATGTGAAGATCGGCCGGCCAGTATTTTTGAAACGCTTCCTGAGCGCCTTTGTGCGACGATCCGTACCCGATCGCGGTGATGTAGTTGGCAAGCGCGTCCAGCCAAACGTAGATGACGTGCTTGGGATCATCCGGCACCGGAATGCCCCACGAAAACGTAGAGCGGCTGATGGAGAGATCACGCAAGCCGCCACGCACGAACGACATCACCTCGTTGCGTCTGGTTTCGGGACGGATGAAATCGGGCTGCTCCGTATACAACTGCATTAGCCTGTCGGCAAAGGCTGAAAGTTTGAAGAAATAATTTTCTTCTTTCACCGTTTCCGTCGGACGGCCGCACTCCGGGCAGGGCGCACCCGGTCCCACCGCGTCCACGTAGAGTTCGTCGAAGACGCAATATTGGCCTGTGTAAGTCCCTTTGTAGATGTGGCCGTTATCGCGAATTTGGCGGAAGAGTTCCTGCACCCGTTTTTTGTGACGTTCCTCCGTGGTTCTGATGAAGTCGTCGTAGGTAATTCCCATCCGGTTCCACAGAGTCCTGAATTGCGCCGAAACTTCATCAGCAAATTCTTGGGGAGTTTTGCCCGCAGCCTCCGCTGCGCGCTCGATTTTTTGCCCGTGCTCATCAGTGCCGGTAAGAAAAAATGTGTCTGCACCCAGCATGCGCTGCCGCCGCGCAATCGTGTCGCACGCGATCGTGGTGTAAGCATGCCCGATGTGCGGCCGGGCATTCACGTAATAAATCGGCGTAGTAAGGTAGAACTTTTTGCTCATAGTGCGGTTCAAGCTGCTACCGGATCCGAAGTGTTTTTAAGATATTCCTTTGTGAACTTTCGTGTCCTTGGTGGTTGATAACCTTCAGCGTTTTCCGTTTAGATAAAGCTGCAGCGCCTCCTGCATCACGATTTTGAGCGGCACGTGGTGCTCGCTCGCGATGCGGCGGCAATCCTCATATTCCGGAGCATAGTTTGTGATCGTGCCATTCAGGCTCGCGACCTTAAGCCGTACATTTCCCCAGCGAGTTGCAACCGTCACCCATTCTCGAGCGAGGGTGCGACGTTTTTCCTCGCGCTGGCGTACGCCGAGAGTCGTAGTTTCGGCGAAGATGAGATCGGACAGTTTGGAGGCGTCCTCATTTCGGCACAGAACCGTAAGCAACATGCCTGGACGATTTTTTTTCATCTGCACCGGCATGCCAAATGCATCCAGCGCGCCCTCCTCGAGCAAACGATCCATGACATAACCGAAAACCTGCGGATTCAAGTCGTCAATGTTGGCTTCGATTACTGTGATCGTCTTTTCGGATATATCGGATGAAACTTCCGCCCGAGCTTCGCCGATGGTAAGCCGCACAACATTCGCATGGCCGTCAAAGTCGCGCGTGCCGGCGCCATATCCGATTTTTCCGATGCTCATTCGCGGGAACGGTGCGAATCGTTTTACCAGCGTTTTCACGATCGCAGCCCCAGTCGGGGTAACTAATTCGGCTTGAATGCCGCACGAATACACGGGCACATTTTTCAACAATTCGAGCGTAGCCGGTGCCGGTACCGGAAGGGTTCCGTGGGCGCACTTGACTGTGCCTCCGCCTACATTGAGCGGTGAGCACACAATTTCATCGACGCCGAGAGCCTCAGCCCCGACCGCGGCACAAACAATGTCCACCATGGCATCGATCGCGCCCACCTCGTGAAAATGAATTTTCTCGATGTCGGTGTCGTGAATTTTCGCCTCTGCCGTGCCGAGCGCTTCGAAAATAGCGATTGCAGTTGCTTTCGCACCGTCGCTGATTGCAGCCTGCGCAATAATGCTTCGTATTTCACTCAATCCGCGGCCATGTCTGTGATTATGGTCAGTATCGTGTTCCCGTGAATCTGATGCGGACTCAGGATTTACCGACGCGGATTTCGCCTGAGGAGATGCGACTTCATGTCTCGTTAGCGTTGAGTTCTGTAAGGCGTAATTGTGCTCCAGCAGGGCAACCGGTTCCGCTATCTTCGCATGCGAGTGCTCGTGTAAGTGCTCACTATTCCCGTGATCGTGGGTAGAATGTTCCGGCAGTCTCGTCTTTTGTTCCCAGTAGAGTTCGCGCGGCAGGTCTTTTTCGCCGTGCGAAAAAACGTCGACCTTGGTCGCGCTTATACCGTTGCGTTTAACGCGAGAAACCTCCAGCGTCGCCCCAATATTCAACGCGGCGACGGTATGTTCCAGCAGTTGCGCGGGAACGCCGGCATCGACCAACGCGCCAAGGAACATGTCGCCGCTAATGCCGGAAAAACAATCGAGATAGGCTATTCGCATAAAGCTTGTCGGTGGTCGTTCGTCGGTGGTCGTTGGCGATGCACCTTAGCGCCCGAGGTACGTGGTGTCTGCGTGGCACCGCCCGCGCTCGATGGAATCAAATCGCGAACGACCAACGACGAACGACCAACGACCGGCAACCAACGACTGATTTTCATCATAGGGAAGCGTGCACATGCCGTCAAACCGCTATGCGGCGCGCCCTCTGCTACAATCACTGTTTTCCCCAATCACTTCGAGGAACTCTTGTATCGTCATCTGGAACGCCGGCTCGCCCAGCAAATTCGCGACTTTTTGCGCCATAACTACGGGCTTGAGCTCCCCAGGATTGTCATCGAGCAGCCGCCGCGGGTTGATCTGGGTGAATATGCCCTGCCTCTGGCTTTTGAGTTAGCCAAGCAACTGCGCAAGCCACCGCGAAAAATTGCGGAAGAAATTATCGCGGGCCTGGGACCGATCGAGGGTTTCGAGAAACTAGAGCTGGCGGGGGCGGGCTACATTAATGCGCGGCTTAATCGCGCGCAACTGGCGGCCGCGCTCGTGGCTGATGAAAAACCGAAGGTCGATGCTCCAACCGGAAAAGTGCTGGTTGAGCACACCAGCATTAATCCAAATAAGGCCGCGCATATCGGACACCTGCGCAACGCCATCCTGGGCGACACTTTCGTTCGTCTTTTGAATTTTGCGGGCAGAGAGGTCGATGTTCAGAATTACATCGACAATACCGGGGTTCAGGTCGCCGATGTGATTGTTGGCTTTTTGTATCTAAAGAAAAAGTCTCGCGCCGAAATTGAGGAGCTGACTCGCCAGCCTCGCTTTGATTTCTACTGTTGGGATTTATATGCCCGGGTTTCCCGCTGGTATCAGGAGGATGAGGCGAACCGCAAGGCGCGACAGGAAGTACTGCATGCGCTCGAGGAGGGCGGGAACGAGACAGCCGCAATTGGCGATCTGATTTCGATTGCGGTGCTGCGCCGCCATCTTGAAACCATGGGCCGCTTGGATATCGAATACGACTTCCTGCCCCGCGAGAGCGAAATACTGCATCTGCATTTCTGGGATGCGGCATTCACCAAGCTGAAGGAAGCTGGCGTACTCACGTTCGAAACCGAGGGGAAGAATAAAGGTTGCTGGGTAATGCGGCGTGGAAAAACGGTGGCCGCGAAAGATGCAGAGAACGGCAACATCGCCGAGGAAGACCAGAAAGTTATTGTGCGATCGAATGGCACCGTTGGCTATGTTGGCAAGGACATTGCCTACCACCTTTGGAAGTTCGGGCTGCTGGGGCGCGATTTCGGTTATCGCAAGTTCTATCGCTATCCCAATGGGCATGATTGCTGGATTTCGACCAAGGTCGGTGCATTGGATCATCCGCATTTCGGTGATGTGGCTGAAATTTATAACGTGATCGACGCTCGGCAGGCTGAAGCCCAAAATACTGTAATTGAAGCGCTGCGCGGCCTTGGCTATAACCAACAGGCTGATCACTTCACGCATTTTTCCTATGAGATGGTTGCGCTTACGCCGCGTTGCGCCGCCGATCTGGGCTATCAGTTGTCGGACGAGGAGAAGACGCGCTCTTATATCGAGGTTTCCGGCCGCAAAGGTTTCGGAGTGAAAGCCGACGACCTGATCGACACGCTGATTGCTTCGGCAAAAAAAGAAGTCGACCAGCGTCATCCGCAACTGAGCGAAGAAGAGCGCATGACCATCGCTACGCAGATTGCGGTTGGCGCGCTGCGTTACTTTATGTTGAAGTTCACCAAACCTTCGGTCATTGCCTTCGATTTTAAAGAGGCGCTGAGTTTTGAAGGTGAGACTGGACCGTATGCGCAGTATGCGGTAGTTCGCGCCACGAACATTTTTCGCAAGGGCGGATTGGATCCGGAAAGTTTCTCTAGAGACGGGGCCAGGCACGTCTCTACAGACGATTTCGCTAAATACCTTAATGGCGCCGATGGAAACGAAATCTGGGAACTGTGGCTTGCGTCATCGAAAACGGCTTATGTAATTGACCAGTGCATTGCGACTACCGAACCAGCTTATTTAGCCAAGCACGTTTTCCAGTTGGCCCAGCTATTCAATGCTTTCTACCACCGGTACCCCATACTTGCCGAGCAAGATGAAGTCCGGAAACAATTTCTGCTTGCGACTGTCGCGGTGGTACGTCGCGAACTCATCCGTGCCCTGGCAGTGATGGGAATCGCGGTCCCGTCGGCGATGTGACAGAACCCGAACGCCGCGAACTAACGGCGGTAGTCGAGAAGCAGCAAAACCTAATCGCTTGATCTCCGTTTTACGGACGGAATTGTTCTTAGCTCTTGCCTCGCCCCGCGATCATCATGCCCGCCCCCACAACCACCAGCACCACGCTGAGGGCTGGAGGAACCCGATCTTCGTGATGGGTCGTCACTCCAACCTGTAGGTCGCCTGCGCTGACACCGTGGTGTTCCGAATGTGGTACGGGCACGAAAAAAGAAAGGATTCCCAGAACCAACACCACCAGGCCGATACCAAATAATGCTCTCATGAAGGCTCTCCCGTGTGCGCAAACTGGTATATATGCTCACCATGTGTCAGCGCAACTTCAGATGCTCGCTGACTTGAAGAGGCTGCTTAGATATAGACATTCCTCTAATTGGTTAACCAGCGAATCCCCTGGCGAACTCCACCAAGCTCCTCACCGCGATCCCCGACGGTCCCTTGGCTATCCACGGTTTATTCTCTTCCATCCACGCGGTCCCTGCGATGTCTAAATGCAACCATGGAGTATCCTCGGCAAACTCCTTGAGGAACATGGCCGCATTGATTGCCCCACCCCATCGGCCGCCTGAATTGACGATGTCGGCGATATTTGATCGGATATTCTCTTTATATTCGTCGTCCACCGGAAGGCGCCAAAATTTCTCGCCAGTTTTTTGTACCGCGCGATCGAACCGTTCGTACATCTTTTCGTCGTTGGCGAAAACTCCGGCGTTAACATAACCGAGTGCGACCACGACCGCTCCCGTCAGCGTCGCGGCGTCAATCAGATGAGTGCAACCGAGTTGACGCGCGTAGCAGAGGCCGTCGGCGAGCACCAGCCGTCCTTCGGCATCAGTATTGATAATCTCGATCGATTTGCCCGACATCGCGATCTGGATGTCGCCAGGCTTCTGCGCTTTGCCCGAAGGCATATTCTCTGTTGCGCAGATAATTGCAATTACGCGGGATTTTGGCTTTAGCAATGCGATGGCCCGCATAGCGCCGATCATGGCGGCGGCGCCGGCCATGTCGTATTTCATTTTCTCCATGCCGTCAGCCGGTTTTATGGAGATGCCCCCGGTATCAAAAGTGACGCCTTTTCCCACCAGTCCGAGCACCGGAGTCGCCGGCGCATCCTCAGGTTCGTATCGCAATACGATCAAGGCGGGCGGTTCGTCGGAGCCTTGAGCGACGCCCCAAAACGCTCCCATCTTCAATTCTTTTAGTTTGTCTGCACCATACACTTCGACTTTCAAGCCCGTTTCCTGTGCCATTTTGCGAGCGCGTTCCGCAAGGATGGTCGGCGTCATACGGTTGCTGGGCTCGTTTACCAGGTCGCGAGTGAAATTCTGTGATTCGCCAATGATGCGGGCTTCATCCATCCCCTTCTGCAGTCCGGATTGGTCGCCGCGCGCGACTACAGTCATCGAATCGATCTTCTGGTCTTTGCGGTCGCTCTTGTAGGTATCGGGGTCGAAATTACCGACGAAAGCTCCTTCCACGATGGCGTTCACCGCTTGATCGGCAGGGATGCTTGCGGGCGTCAAAAAGGCGAAAGAGCGAATTCCCTTCGGTTTGAGATATCGGGCCGCTGCGCCGGCGAGTTTGCGTAATTCGGAGGCAGTGAAATTTTTCGCCTTGCCTCCAGCCAGCAGCAGCAGGCGTTTCGCCTTTAGCTTTGCGGGACGATGGAGCAAAGTCGTTTCAAAGATCTTTCCCGTAACTTCGCCCGTCGCCATTAGGTCGCTGGTGACGTCCTTAATGGCGCTGTCGCTGGTTTCGACGCTGACTTCACTTTTATCTTTTGATCCATGGTCCAAAACCACCACGGCCAGGCATTCGGTTTCGACTTCGGAAGGGTTAGCAAAAGAGAGATTCGTCTTCATAGTTTATGTCATTCCAGTATCGTCGGCGGACTGTCAAAAACGCAAGCCTGTGATCCCGATAACTTTTTTGGCTGGCCAGCATCTTATATCCAGACCGTTAAGACTGTTTCGATAGCTCATATTGGTCTTACGGTCTGAAAGGAAAAAGCTATGAAGAAACGTTCCCTGATGGTTGAGAGCCTCATCGCAATCGCCGTGCTTCTGACTGGCATGCAACTGGCAACTGCTCAGCAAGCCCCGTCCGCAGCGGAAGTTACCGCGAATCTGGTGGTCACGGTGGAAGCTCGTCACGGCTCAAACATTCCCGAGATTCAACGCGACGACGTGATGGTTTACGAAGGCCACGACCGGGACAGAGTCACCCGCTGGCAGCCGCTGCAGAGCGAGCACGCGGGGCTGGAGTTTTTCATTCTGATCGACGATTCGTCGGGCGCAAGCCTGGGTTCACAGTTGGAAGATCTGCGTCAGTTTATTATGGCGCAACCTCCGACCTCAAAGATCGGGATCGCGTACATGCAGAACGGGACAGCACAGGTGGTGCAGAATCTCACCAGCGATCATGCGGCGGCGGCCAAAGCATTGCGCCTTCCAATGGGAAACCCTGGCGCCTCCGCGAGTCCCTATTTTTCGCTGGGTGACTTAATCAAGCGCTGGCCCCCTAGTAACGAACGCCACGAGGTTTTGATGATCACCGACGGCATCGACCAGTACTGGGGCAGCGGCCCGGACAACGCCTATGTCGACCAAGTGATCGAGCAAGCCCAACGCGCCGGGGTCATCGTTTATAGCATCTACACGCCTGGTGGGGGCCACTTGGGCCACAGTTTTTGGCGGACGTACTGGGGCCAGAATTACCTCTCGCAGCTCTCCGACGAGACCGGTGGCGAGAGTTATTACCTGATTGGTTCCGCTCCGCCCGTCACATTCGCCCCTTATCTTGAGGACATTACGCGCAAACTAAACCATCAGTACCTGCTGACCTTTGTTCCGAAGCCCGAAAAAAAAGCGGGAATGCGTCGAATTAAAGTTCAGACCGAGGTGCCGAATGCGGAGTTGATCAGTGCCGACAAGGTCTGGGTTCCCGCTGCACCAGAATAAGGCTTTAGCAATGGGGCAGGGGCGATTCGTTCAGTTGCTCCCTTGAGCATACCGGCGGAAGAAACTATCCTGCTTCCATTGCGGCCGCTGCGGGCTCTGCGCGACGGCGATCATGAGCCCGCGAACTACTTCTTCGTATAGTGCGGCTGACGAGAGATCCACGGGCTGATTCAAGTCGTCGGAAGGCGCGTGATAGCGCTGGGTCAGCCAATCCTTCAATATTTTCTGTTCGGGAGAACCGGGCGCGGCGCCAACGCCCATCGCCAGCGCAGGAATCCCATGGCGGATAAAATTGTATTGATCGCTGCGAATGAAAATGTTTCGCTGCGGTTCGAGATCGGCTTGCACTGTGATGCCATGCGACTTGGCTATTTGACGCGCCATATCACCGAGGTCGGATTCTGCCAGCCCGTAGACGGTGATGATCTTCAGCGGGACAATGGGAAGAAACATATCAACGTTGATATCGGCCACCATGGATTTTGCATCGACGGTGGGATGCGCGGCGAAATACTTTGAGCCCAGCAGACCCTTTTCTTCTCCGGTCACGAATACAAAAAGAACTGAGCGCTTCAGTTTCTCCGGCGACTTTTTCAGTGAAGACGCAACGTCCAGCAGTAAAGCACTTCCTGAAGCGTTGTCCATCGCGCCGTTGTAGATACTATCTCCATTGATCGGTGCGCCAATTCCAAGATGATCGATATGCGCTGAGAGCACCACATATTCGTTCTTCAAGTCGGGATCGTTGCCCGGTAGTTTTGCAATTACGTTAGCTGACCCCAAGTCTTTTTTATTGAGCGCCGCCTTCACCTTGACGGAAGCTGCAAGCGGGAATCGCGGAAGCTGCTTTCGCTCCTTCGCAATGGTTACCAGTTCGTCGAAAGTATGGCCCGAACCCTCGAAAAGCTTGCTCGCACTTGCAGGATTGAAATACAGAACAAGCTTCTCGCCTTCGGTTTCGTTGAATTCCGGATCAGCTAAGCTCATGCTCGGATGTGTGCGGTTCACTGACATACGAGACCACGGAATATCCATGACCGCAGGGTTAGGAACTGTTATTATTCCGACCGCGCCTGCGGCATGAAGAGTCTTCCAGCGCTCAGCGGCGGTTTGGTAATGCGAGGCCAGAGCACCTGGAACGTCAGCGGGCGAGCCGCTGAGAATCACAGCTACTTTGCCATTCAGATCGAGGCCGGCGAGGTCATCGTAATTTTTCTCGGGAATGCGCAATCCATATCCCACGAAAACCATCGGCGCCTGCAACTCGCGTGCAAGATCGACTCGCGTACTGAAAAAACCATCTTCACCCAGAGCAAGGGGTTCAACTTTTCCATCACGCACCAGGGCGAGGCTTGAATCCTTTTCGATGATCTCGCGCGACTGGAATTTGATTTGCTGATAATATCCGTCGCTGCCTGCCGGCTGAATTCCGGCCTGCTTCAACTGCTCGAGGATGTAGGCCTCGGCCCTCTGTAATCCGGCGCTGCCGGTCTCTCGACCTTCCATGTTGTCGTCGGCAAGAACCTTGATGTAATCCCACCAGGTTTTGCCGTCGAAGTGAGTGGGCGCATCTGATTGGGAAAATGCACAGACCGCAACTGACAAAACTGCTGCGGATAGAATCTTTCTCAACATGGAATTAATCCCTTCTCTTAGTCTCACCAGACCCTGCATTGATTCGCCCGCACCATGGGCGCGCCTTTCTTGCAGGAAAAGGCTTCCTGAAATTCGGGCATGTTGGAGACGACATTGTTTACCCGGTATTTCGGGATCGAATGTGGGTTAGTCAGCACGATGGTTCGCATCAGTTCAGGGCGATATTGCTCGCACCATGAGTAGGCGTAAGACAGAAAGAACTTTTGCCGCGGCGTCCAGCCGTCAGCTTCTTTGGCGTCTGGCGATTTGTTTTCCCGCTTGAAGTTTCGTCGTGAGGGCGATCAAGGCTAGTCGCAGGCCGCCGTTGTCGGCCGTGTCCTCACCCTGGGTCAAGTGTCCGTTCTGCTTGACCCCGGCCTCCGGAATTTCTTGCGTATATTCGTCGGCGATGCAATCTCCACGCTGTTCGTAGGCTTTCGCGTCCGCTGGCGTCCACCAGTCACGAAGATTTCCTTGGCCGTCGAACTTGCGGCCTTCATCGTCGAAGCCGTGCGTGATCTCGTGTCCCATCACCATGCCGATGGCGCCGTAGTTCACCGCATCTTCCATGGTGCTGTCGAAATATGGCGGCTGCAGAATCCCGGCGGGAAAGTTGATGGTGTTCAGTTGCGCATCGTAGTAGGCGTTGATGGTAGGCGGCGTCATGCCCCACTCCGCGCGGTCGACCGGCTTACCGATCTTGTCGAGTTGGCGATGAAATTCGAAAGTCGTCGCCTGATGAACATTGTCCAGATGACTATTGCGCGACGATCTTCACCGACGAGTAATCGCGCCAGTGATTCGGGATATCCGATCTTGTCTTCGATGGCGTGGAGCTTGCTTTTCGCCTGGCCTTGGTCGCTGGCTGCATCCAGTCCAGACTGGTTATGTCCTGGTCCAGTGCGTGTTCGACGTCGTGAATCATGCGACCGTGCGCTGTTTGTTCTGGCAGGCGGAAAAGCTGCGGCTACGTATGCCTGTCCCAGGGCCATTCCCAGATCCCGGTCGGCCGCGCGTACGCACCGCCGCCAGCGAGGCAGTTGCTGTTTTGCTCCGAGCAAGGTATGGGAATAAGAAATTCCAATTCTCGTCGACAAAGGCTTTGCTCAAGTAAGGCGCGGAACCGTGGATGAGATGCCAGCGCAAATACACTTTCCAATCGTCCACCGGATGCTGTTGGATCAGCGGTTCGAGGTTGCGGAAGAATTGAGGTGAAGTCACGATGTAATGGGGCGGAGATGGCGGAGCCTCGACCATCTCGAGGTAATGCTTCCAATCGAACGAAGGGGTCAGCGCCTGCACTTCCTCGAGACTCATCTTATTGTTTAAGTTCTTGGGATCACGACGCGCAACATTGTCCATCTGTGCCTGCGCCATGGCGGTTTCTATCACGATGATAGTCTTGGCATCGGCTTGGGCTTGTTGTGTGGTTTCTCCCGAAAGGATCAGCATCTTGCTCACGTGAATCTCATACTGGCTGCGGATTTCTTTGGATTTGGCGTCGTCCTTTATATAAAAGTCGCGGTTCGGCATTCCCAGTCCGCCCTGATCGATGCCGGCGACGACTTTGGTTGCGTCATCGAAATCCTGCTGTTGCCCGAAGCCCAGGAGCGCAGCCCTAGTCTGGTTGTTATCGCCCTCCCAGGCGCCGGGAACGGCCCTATGGAGATGGGCGACTTGATCGGCAAGCTGCGACTTGTTTTTCATCTGATCTAATTCGCTCGAACCCAGTTTTCAAGTCGCGCGTTCCGGCCGTCTTCGATTCCCGATTCGTCCATGCAGGCAGCCCAATAGTCGCCGATCTTCTGCTCGTAGTCGGTGCGATTGCTGGTTTGCGCCGCAGCCTTCTGCAGGGCTTCACGCAAAATATTTTCATTCCAGTACTGCAAGCCGCTGCCGGTTCCCCAAGCCACCTGGTCCGCGGGAATGGGATTGGCGGCATTCCACTTACTGCAAGAATATTGGTAAAAGTCCTGGCAGGGATCGAGCGACTTATCGACCTGGCTGGGATCGAAGCGCTCCAGTTTGGGCGCGCTTGCTGAAGCGGCGGGGACCTGCCCATGAGCAGGAATGATTCCGAATAAAGGGCCGAGTAGAACGGTGACGATTGCCAGTCTCGAGATGCGCATTCGATTAATCTCCTAAAATTGGTGAAAACGGAAAATGCGGTGCGTGGGATTGAACCGCGAATCGGTTTGGCTTGGTTTACACAAGCAGTTTAACGTCGCGCCAAAAAGTTTACCGCAGTTCTGAATTGTTCGCTCGCAACGGGGACTGACGGAGAAAATTTCAACGGTGATTTGTCATCAGAAGGGGACAGGGTTCTCAACGGGCGAGGACGCCCGTCCTGCATTACGCGTAGAAAAAATAATAGGGAGCCGGCCAACAGGCACAAGCTCCCTTACTTGCTTGACAGCGCACCTTAGCTAATCGGGCTGATGTCGGCAATATGAATCATGCTGGTGCTGCTGTCGAGGTTGCCATTAATCTTTACCTGCTGGCCTACAAACTGCTTCGCTTTGTCCTGATCGTCCAACTGATAGTTCGCGTCGGCGGTCTTCAACACATACTTGCCGCCGGCTTTTACAACGGTGCCGGTGAATGACGAGCCGACTGCATTTTGCATTCCCTGGCCATTCTGCATGGAAGAAGACGAGTCTGGAGACTGGGAACTCGGCTGGGTGCCTTGCTGTTCTGGGCTTGTCTGTCGGCCGTTCTGCATATCTGAAGTTGGCTGCGAGTTGGATGGGGCTGACTGATCCTGTTGAGCGAAGCTCATAGCCGAAAGTGTCATGGCCAGTGCCACGGTGGCCATTACTGTCATTAGTTTCTTCATTTTTTTACATCCTCCATATGGGACTAAATTCGTGCGCGCTGTATGCAGCAAGTGCGGGGCCAAATGCGGCTACATGCAAGCGCAGCGAGATAGCCGCTGGTGCAGATGGCGCCTTCTCGTGACTCAGAGATTTTTTTCCGAAGTAAATGAAAGTTATTCGTACCAGGAAAACTGTAGGTGGGCCTTAGGTTCGTCTCTGCTTCATTGACGATCTACCACTCGAGTCAAAGCACTCTTCAAGTCATCCGGTTTGAAGCCGAAGGGACCCGGCTTGCTCTTGTACGCAATGCGGCCCGTGGCATCGATCAAGTAAAGGCGATCCGGCCAACCGGTGTAGGCCTGCTCGGTGGAGTTGCCAAATTCGTCCAGCACCGCGGGAATTTTTACTCCTAACTTTCGCACGCACGCTCCGGCTACAAGAGCGCGTTCTTCTTCGCTTTTCGGACTGGCAAACACAACGTTGTCTTTAATGTTGCTCTGCATCTGCCAGACGTCGCTGGGATGTGCTTCAGAGATGTACACGACGAGGAATGCGACTTTGCCTTGGTATTGGTCGTAAAGTTGGTTGAGGGCAGGAACCTCCCGCCGGAATGGCGGTCAAGTGTAGCTTCCAAAAACCAGAACTACTGGCTGCCCTTGCGCGGTTAGCGAGGACACCTTGATCTGTGAGGTTTTGTCCAGCTTCATTAGGGAGAAGTCGGGCGCGGGATCGCCGACTTGCAGACTGCCCGCGCGGGCGTGAGTCCACAACGTTTCAAATGGAAGAATCAGGAACGCAATCGGTCCCGGCACTCGGGCCATCACTCTCGCAAATGCGTCGGGCGATTGTCGCATGACTGCGAACAATGAAGCGCAGGCAATCGTCCACAACAACGCGAATCACTCCGAATATCGAGAACCATACACGGCGCCGAGATTTGCGCTTCGTGTCTTTCGTGTCTAAAAAAGTGGTTTCCGGCAGGGTCATGTGATATTACCGCTCCGTCTGAATAATGTGATCGTAGAAGTTTAGCTTGATTTGTCCATCTTGGCGATTGTTTCTGCTACCCATTCGCCGGCTTCTCTCGTGCCTAGCGCTCCGCCTAAATCCTGCGTCGTCCGTTTCTGCTGCACCGCCTGCAGCACGGCGGCTTCTATCCGGCTCGCTGCTTCTGTTAGGCCCAAGTGGCCAAGCATCATGGCCGAAGTCAGAATAGCGCCGAACGGATTGGCAATGTTCTTACCCGCAATTAGGGGCGCGGAACCGTGCACGGGCTCGAACATCGAAGTTTTTCCTGGATGAATATTTCCGCTGGCAGCCATCCCCAGGCCGCCCTGCAAGCCGGCCGCGAGATCGGTAATGATATCGCCAAACATATTATTGGTAACGATAATATCGAACTGCCGCGGGTCACGCACCATCTGCATACAGAGCGCGTCCACGTACATGTGCTGGACATTTATCTGCGGATACTCGCCGCTCACTTCTTTGAACACGCGCTGCCAGAGGCCGCCAGCGTGGGTCATGGCATTCGATTTGTCGCACATGAGCACGCGTTTGCGTGGGCTGCCATCTAATTTAGGGTGGCGTTCTGAGTACTCAAACGCGTAGCGGATTATTCGCTCCACGCCTTTGCGAGTATTGATGTCTTCCTGGACTGCGATCTCGTCGGGCGTGCCCTGTTTAAACACGCCTCCGGCATCGGTGTAAACGCCCTCGGTATTTTCGCGGACTACGACGAAGTCAATGTGCCTGGGCTCGATGCCTTTCAACGGGCATAACGCCGCATCGAGCAGGCGCACAGGGCGCACGTTGGCATACAAATCCATTGTGAAACGCATGCCCAGCAGGATTTCTTTGGCGTGAATATTCGAGGCAACGCGTGGATCGCCAAAAGCGCCGACCAGAATGGCATCGAAATCGCGTTCCAACATGGCGAACCCACCAGGCGGCACGGTGACGCCGTCGGCCAAATAACGATCGGCGCCCCAATCAAATTGCGCGAGTTCGACGTCTGCGCCGGAGGCGACAATGACCTTGACGGCTTCGGGGATAACTTCTTTTCCAATCCCATCGCCGGGAATGATGGCAATACGTTTTTTCGGGCTCACGGCAGGAAGGTAACACAGTCGTGCAAGGTTAGTCAGAGTTGGGTGAGGGCGGATTTATTTAGGCATCACCGAGTCCGGAAAACAGATGAAGACTTTCCGGCCCCGGCGTTAGCATTCTGACAAACGGATTTTGGAAGAACAGCGACACTAGTTATTTTCTATCGCCGTCGTGGTTCTTGTCTGCAGAAGCTGCCTGTTTAACCTGAGCTTGCGCCTGCGGACTCAAGGTCGCTTTGTCCTGTGGGGCCGACGTGTTTGTGGGGCTTGACTCGGTCGCGGCGCAGTTTTCGCCGCTGCTTCATTCTGTTCTGCAGGCGTACTCTTGACTGGATTCGTTTTCATCATTACCTCCCCTTCGCTAATCCTATCGACTGGGCAGCTAGAAACTTTAAGTCGTACCTGCACAGATGGTCGAACGCCGGAGGCCAGCTGTAAGTGCAGGTAAAGTAAAGAATCTAAATGGATCAACGAGGCTTCCCGCAAAGCCTGTTTCCCTTCTCTCCTTGTATAATTAAAGCGTACCCATGGTTACCAGCATCATTCCAGAAACCGCTCCGACCTCCGACCTCGCGAGGGTTCATGATGAATTCCGGGAATTGCTTTCGGGCTGCGGCGTTTATGACTTGAGCTCAAGAGTGAAAATTTCACTTACGGGCGGCGATCACGTGCGCTGGCTTAATGGCATGGTCACGAACAATATCCGCGACCTTGCCGTGGGGCGCGGCGTTTATGCTTTTCTGCTGAATCCGCAAGGACGCATACTGGGCGACCTGTACGCCTACAACCGCGGCAATTCAATTACCGTCGACGCCGATCAGGCGCAATCGGAAAAGTTACTAGCTACGTTCGATCACTACATCATCATGGACGATGTGGAGGTTTCCAAAATCGGCGAAGTGACGGCGATTGGGATTGCTGGGCCTAAGGCAAGACAGGCGCTGCATGCGGCTGGGTTTGAGATACCGGAACTGGAGCCGCTGCAATTTGTGGAAATGACCTGGCGAAATGCTCGAGTGACCGTGGCACGCGGTGACAATCCGACCGTGGAAACTTACGAAGTGTGGTTAGCGAGCGACAAGGCGACCGCTCTCCGCGATGCACTCATACAAGCTGGAGCCAAACCCGTCAGCGCAAATGCTATGGAATTGCTGCGCATTGCTGCGGGAATTCCGTGCTATGGGCAGGACATCCGCGAACGTGATTTGCCTCAGGAAACTGAGCAGCAGCGCGCTTTAAACTTCAACAAAGGGTGTTATGTCGGACAAGAAATCGTGGAGCGTATTCGTTCCCGTGGCGCCGTGCATCGCATGTTCACCGGGTTCGAGGTCCAAGGTGAATTGCCGGCTTTGGGCACGAAGATTCAGGCCGACGGGAGAGATGTCGGTGAAATCACCAGTACCGCTTCCCTGCCCGTTGCTGGCGGTGAGCGGCGTGTTGCGCTCGGATATATTCGGCGCGAAATCGGAACTCCGGGCAAGCAACTTCGACTGGGCAGCACTCAGCTATCGGTAGCGACTCTGCCGTTTTCGGAAATATTCCAACGAGAAAACCTGTAACTATTGAAGGAACAATTTATGCCAGAGAAGAAGCAGGAAACTTTTACCGTTACTGACCGGCGCTTGTTTACCGCCGAAGGCGATATCCGCGAGGAGGTTCCGCAGGAGGAAGTGTCGACTGCACCGGCCGCTCCGCAAGCCGCGACGCAGGCTCCGCAGAGCGTTCCTACGCCTCAACCGGAAGCGGAAGCTCCGCCCGCGCCCACAGCCGCTGAGCAGAAAGAACAGGCGGATGCATACCGCAAATCGGCAAAGGATCTCGACGCTCGAGTCGAGCTTAGCGGGCATTCCACGAAAGAACTGGAAATCACGTTCGAGCGCTTCATGGCTTCGCTCTATATGTCCGCGATGATGCAACTCGGGCTGATGCACGAGCAAGGCGGGCAGCCACGCGTTGACCTGATCGGAGCCCGTCAGACCATTGATACGCTCAGTTTGCTTTCCGAAAAGACTAAAGGCAACCTCACCAGCACCGAGGAAAATTTCCTGCAGAACGTTCTCTACGAACTCCGCATGGCCTACGTTGAAGTGACCAACGCACTGGCCCGTCCGCCGCAGACTCCGGCCTCGACTGTCGCGAAACGATGAAGGCCACGCTCACGGTGCTGGGCAGCGGCACTTCGATGGGAGTTCCTACCATCGGATGCGACTGCGCCGTGTGCCACTCCCGCGATCCGCACGACCGCCGTACCCGGCCGTCCATTCTGGTAGAGTACGGCGGCAAAACCGTGCTCATCGATTCCACTCCTGACTTCCGCGAACAGGCCATCCGCGAGCATATTCGCAACCTTGACGCCGTGCTTTACACGCATAGCCATGCCGACCACATTCTTGGGCTTGACGATCTGCGTCCGCTTAGCTATCGCCACAAACCCAACAAGCTGCCACTGTATGCGCGGCCAGCAGCGGCTGATTTTATCCGTAACACGTTCCGCTACATTTTCGACGCGGATTACAAATTCGGCGGCTTGGCCCAAGTCGAACTCAAATCGTTTCAGGGACCGGTTGAACTTTTCGGCGCGCGCTTTGATCCCATCCCGGTGATCCACGGAGAGGTGGAAATTGACGGCTTTCGTTTTGGCAGCGCCGCTTATTTGACTGATCACAGCAGCGTTCCAGAGTCATCGTTGGCAAAGCTGCAGAATCTCGACATTCTTTTTCTGGATGCACTACGCCACGTTCCGCATCCGACGCATTCGACGGTCGAGAATTCGTTGCGCATTGTGGAACGACTCAAACCGAAGCGCGCTTTTTTTACCCATATTTGCCACGATTTGCCGCACGAGGCGACCAATGCATCGCTGCCAGCAAACGTCCAACTTTCGTACGACGGCATGAAGCTGGAGTTTGAGATTTAGATTCTGTGTGGCGCGGGCGCCCTCGCCCGCGAGGGCTATGGGATATTCGGGATATTTTCCTGGTTTTGAGCCATTGCGGGCGAGGGCGCCCGCACCACACAACACTACACCACACGAACAAATGCAAGTTTTCCATAAACTCGAAGAAGTGCCCGCCGGATTCGGGCCTACGATACTGAGCGTCGGAAACTTTGACGGCGTGCATCGCGCGCACACGCGAGTGCTCGCCAAGATTGTGCCGCGGGCGCGGGAGCAAAGCTTCAAGTCGCTGGCGCTGACTTTCGAGCCGCATCCTATGCGAATCCTGAGGCCCGACGCCGGACTGAAGCTGCTCACGCCGACTCCGGAGAAACTGCGCCTGCTGCAAGCCACTGGCCTGGATGCTGTTCTGCTGCTTCCTTTCACGCGCGATCTTTCTCTCATGCCGCCGCAGTCTTTTGCCCATGACATCCTGAAAACAAGCTTTGCAAGCGCGCGAGGTGCACGAAGGCTTCAACTTTCATTTCGGCAATAAGGCCGCGGGCGACGTCAACATGCTCGCGGAATTCGGCCGCGAGATGGGTTTCGAGGTAAAGGTTTATCCCGAGTTGCGACTGCGAGGAGAACCGGTTTCGAGCACGCAGATTCGCAAGCTGCTCAACCAGGGACAGGTAAGCAAAGCACGCCATCTGCTGGCCCGTCCGTTCAGTATTTTGTCTACCGCTGGTCGCGGCCGCGGATACGGTTCCAGGTACACCGTTCCCACCATCAACTTAAGCCGCTACGAAGAGCTTGTGCCGAAAGACGGGGTTTACATTACTCGAACCCGCGTAGGCGATGAATGCTTCGACTCAGTGACCAACGTTGGAAACCGTCCGACGTTCGGGACCGAGTCGTTTGCTATAGAAACCCATCTGCTCAACTTCCATCCCATCGAGCTAAATCCGGAGACAGAAGTCGAAATTCATTTTCTGCAGAGGTTGCGCGATGAAATCAAATTTCCCTCGGTGGAAAGCTTGCGCGAACAGATTAGCAAGGATGTAAGAAAGGCTCGACGCTATTTTCATCTGCTGCGACTGAGAGATCGAACGGCGTGAATTAATTCTCCGCTCTGCGTCGCAATTCAGGGACGTACTCTTCGACCTTGCCTTTTTCCAGCAGATAAACTCCGGGACCCTGCTGGCCTCGTACGGTGCGACAGAATTCCGCTACAAAAAAACCTGCGCTAAGAGCTTCGGTGAAAGCCCATCGGGTTTGCAGCCGCCACTCTCTGGCCAGAGCTGGATCTTTTCGTTCCACGTCGCTGATGTCGCTCGGAATCTCAATCGCAATTCGTTGGCGGCCGGTTGCTGCAGCAAGGTCGGTGCGAACCGGTTTGCCATTACCGTTGAATCGAATCAACGGAGTCAAAGTTGAAAGCGCATCCACCATGGCGGCTCGGCTGTCTTTGCCCAGAAGTCGCTCCTGCACTCGGCGGCTAGTCAGAGGCCACGTCACCCATAGGCGATCGGTGCTATTGCGGTGCAGGACGCTGGAGGTTTCGGGGCCATAGAAATCCACCTTGTAACTTTCTGACACGACTCCCAGCTTGGCGAAATTCAGATGCGCATTTCTGCTTTGCAGCGGATCGAAAGTCCAGGTCATTTCTTTTATCCGCAAGCCGTTTGTGAGAAGCTCGTTCGCCCGAAGCTCACGAACTTCTGAGGCTCGATTGTCATGATTTCTACCGTCATCGATACGCAAAGCCAGCGCCCGCTCGCGCTGCGCCAGTTTGAGCCGGTAGCCCAAGCGTGAATTGCGGTACGGCTCGCGAACGGCGAGCATATGAGAGTGAACTATTAATTGTCCGCGCTCCATGCCCAGAAATCCGAAGGCGAATCCCGCCAGCTTTGCTCCATCGAAGGCTCCCACCCAAATGCTTCCCGCCTCTTTAGTGGCGATGGCCAAGGTCATGGGCGTAGTGTCAAGGTCAGAAAGTCCCCAGACTTCGCGTTCAACTTCTTCTGCCTGTTTCAAGTCATCGAGACTCTGCAGATTCCTGATTGTGACCGCCGGTTTGGAACTGAGTTCAGCCATTGGGGACTTCGCGTGGAGTCGGAACATATACGCGAGAAGAGACGTCTATCGCCAGTCCCGAGAAAGCCGACGCCGAATATTCACCCCATAACAGCCTTCCAGCTGTCCCAAAAGGTAAAGAGCGGGTCAATGAAGGTAATTTTTTGTAAATATTCCAAGTGCTTCTTTTATTTGACGATAAAATTAACGGTGCACGGCAAAAAGGCGAGGGTCCGCCACTCTCCTGGCGTAATATTCCGCAACCGAGTTGGAATTCACGCGTCCAAACGTTGAGGTACAAGCACGATTACAATGTGGGGAATTCATTTTACTGTCTTGGAAAGAGGTCTGCGAATGACAACCGCTTCCGGTAGGCCGGAGGCCGCACAGCGGGGGCAAGGTTCGGCTTGGCTGCAACCGCAGGTCAAACCAGCTCGGAGATTTTTTGCGCTTGGGAACTCGTTAATACCATTAGTTCTTTTGCTGAGCGTAATCGCGACAGGCTGTGCAGGCGGCGATCCTAAACCGAACTCCGCGCGCGCGAACGTGGCGCAAGTGGTTCCGGTATCGGTCGCGACCGCGGAGCGCCGTGATATGCCTTACTACCTCACCGGCCTGGGATCGGTCACCGCTTACTATACGGTGAGTCTGAAGAGCCGCGTTGATGGCCAGTTGATGCAGGTGAATTTTAAAGAAGGCCAGGAGGTCAAGAGCGGCGATCTGCTGGCCGTTATTGATCCCCGTCCTTATCAAGTCGCCTTGGAGCAGGCTCAGGCCACCCAATTCCGGGACCAGGCATTACTGCGCGATGCCAAGCTGAACTACCAGCGTTTCAAGGGACTATTACAGAGCTCCGGCGCCATGTCACAACAGCAAGTCGACACGCAACAGGCCACGGTTGACCAACTAGACGGAACCGTCCGCAACGACCAAGCCGCGATTGACAATGCCAAGCTGAATCTTGTGTATTGCCACATCACGGCGCCAGTCAGCGGGCGGATTGGCCTGCGGTTGGTCGACCCGGGAAACATCGTTCACGCCACCGACACCAATGCGATGTTCGTGATTACGCAACTTCAGCCGATCGCCGTTCTGTTCACATTGCCGGAAGACAATCTTCAGGCGGTGTCGCGGCGAATGGCGAAGGGCACGCTCGAAGTGGACGCGTTTAGCCGCGACGATCAAACCAAACTGGCAACGGGCAAGCTGCTGACTATCGACAATCAAATCGACCAGACTACCGGCACCGGACGGCTTAAAGCTGTCTTCGACAATAAAGACAATGCGCTGTGGCCCAATCAATTCGTAAATGCGCGGCTGCTCCTCGAAACTCGGAACAACAGCACCACAGTTCCGGCAGCGGCGATTCAACGGGGTCCGCAGGGAACTTATGTGTTTGTGGTGAAATCTGATAACACGGTGGACGTGCGTGACGTGACCGTTGGCTTCACCCAGGACAACGTTTCGGTCATCGCGAGTGGAATCTCTCCGAGCGATGTTGTCGTGACCGATGGGCAGGACAAATTGCAACAAGGCAGCAAGATTGAAACTCGCCCAGCCGCTCCCGGAAACCGGCCACAGAGTGCAGGCAGCAATGGATCCGGCAGTTCTGCTCCGCGTACAGGAGCGCAATGAATCCGTCGCGCCTGTTCATAATCCGGCCAGTGGCCACAGCACTGCTGATGGTGGCAATCATGCTGGTAGGCATTGTCGCCTACCGCCAGTTGCCGGTTTCGGCCCTGCCCGAGGTGGACTATCCAACCATTCAGGTGATGACGTTCTATCCCGGCGCCAATCCTGACGTGATGGCCTCATCAGTCACAGCGCCGCTCGAACGACAATTTGGCCAGGTGCCCGGACTCAGCCAGATGACCTCGACCAGCTCCTTTGGCAGTTCGGTCATCACGCTGCAGTTTAATCTCGATCAGAATATCGACGTGGCGGAGCAGCAGGTGCAAGCCGCGATCAACGCGGCTCAAACTTATTTGCCCACGGACCTGCCGAACCCTCCGATTTACAGCAAAGTAAATCCAGCGGACTCGCCGATTCTTACGCTTAGCGCTTACCTCAAAGACTCTACCGCTCTCGCAGATTGAAGATCTTGCGGATACGGCGATGGCGCAGAAGATTTCGCAAGTCACGGGCGTCGGACTGGTTTCGATCAGCGGAGGCCAGAAGCCGGCCGTACGAATCCAGGCAAATCCCACCGCGCTGGCGTCTTATGGATTGAGCCTGGAAGATGTGCGCAATGCGCTGGCGGCTGCGAACGTCGATCAAGCCAAGGGAACACTCAATGGTCCGCGCCAGTCTTTCACTATCGGCGCCAACGACCAATTGATGAGTGGCGACCAATATCGACCCATCGTCGTGGCCTATAGAAATGGCTCTCCGGTGCGTCTGTCGGACGTAGCTACGGTCACTGATGGAATCGAAAATGTGATGCAGGCTGCGTGGATGAATCTCGATCCTGCGGTCATCGTGAATATTCAGCGGCAACCCGGCGCCAACATCATTGGCGTCGTGGACCGAATTAAAAAGCTGCTGCCGCAGCTCCAGGCCGGATTGCCGGCTGCGGTCAACGTTGCGATTTTGACCGACCGCACGGCCACCATCCGAGCTTCGGTTAAGGATGTGCAATTTGAGTTGATGCTCACCATTGCGCTGGTAGTGATGGTGATATTCCTCTTCCTGCGAAACCTTGCCGCAACGGTTATTCCCAGCATTGCTGTGCCGCTTTCTATCGTCGGAACTTTCGGCGTGATGTACTTGCTCGGCTACAGCCTCAACAACCTCACACTCATGGCGCTGACCATTTCCACCGGCTTCGTGGTGGACGACGCCATTGTCATGATTGAGAACATCGATCGCTATTTGGAAGAAGGCGATTCTCCGCTGGATGCCGCGCTGAAAGGCGCGGGGCAGATCGGATTCACGATCGTTTCGTTAACGGTCTCGTTGATCGCAGTGCTGATTCCGCTATTGTTCATGGGCGATATTGTCGGCCGACTGTTTCGCGAATTCGCCGTCACATTGGCCGTCACGATTCTGGTTTCAGCCGCTGTTTCGCTGAGCTTGACTCCGATGATGTGCGCTAAGTTGCTCAAGCACAGAGATCCTGCGAAACGTAGCCGGTTCTACAACCTCTCCGAAGATTTTTACAATCGCGTGATCGCGTTCTACGGCCGCACTTTGAAGGTTGTACTTCGCCATCAGACCATCACTTTGCTCGTCACTTTGGGAACGCTCGTGCTCACGCTGTTTCTGTACATGGTCGTGCCCAAAGGATTTTTCCCAGTGCAGGATACGGGTTTGATTCTCGGCATCGCTGACGCTCCGCAGAACATTTCGTTCAAGGCGTTGTCCGAGCGGCAACAGGCGCTTAGCCAGGCTATCCTCAAGGATCCCGACGTGGAGAGTTTGTCTTCCTTCATCGGGGTGGACGGCACCAACCTTACCCCCAATAGCGGACGCATTCAGATCAATCTCAAACCGCGCGACGAGCGCACCGCATCTGCGACGGACATTATTCGCAGGCTGCAACCACAAGTCGCGCAGGTCGAGGGGATTACGCTGTTCATGCAGCCGGTGCAAGACCTTACGGTAGAAGATCGCGTAAGCCGTACGCAATTTCAATACACGATGGAAGATGCAGACGCGCGCGAACTGGCACGGTTGTCGTCGCAGTTGGTCGACAAGCTGCGCACCTTGCCTCAACTGCGCGATGTAGCCAGCGATCAGCAGGCTGGAGGACTTCAGGCCGATGTGACCATAGATCGTGACACCGCGTCTCGCCTCGGCATTCTCCCGCAGCAAATCGACAATACGCTCTACGACGCGTTCGGGCAGCGCCAGGTTTCGACCATCTTTACCCAGCTCAATCAGTATCACGTCATTCTCGAAGTCGATCCGCAATTCCAGCAGAACCCGGGCTCCTTCAAAGACCTGTACGTGAAGTCGAGCACCGGAACGCAAGTGCCGCTTTCTGCTTTTACGCAAATCCACACTTCGAATACTCCGCTCGCGGTCAATCATCAGGGCCAATTTCCTGTTGTAACGCTCTCGTTCAATCTGGCGCCGGGAATGTCCCTGGGCGATGCGACCAAGGCAATTGAAAAAGCTGAAGCGGAAATCGGGATACCGCAGAGCGTTCATACCGCCTTTCAGGGAACCGCGGCCGCTTTTCAAAATTCGCTCTCCACCGAACCTTGGCTGATTGTGGCAGCCATCGTCACCGTCTATATCGTGCTCGGGGTTTTATACGAAAGTTACATTCATCCCATCACCATTCTTTCTACGCTGCCGTCGGCGGGAGTCGGCGCAATCCTGGCATTGCTGCTGACGGGGCATGACCTCGGCGTTGTGGGATTGATTGGAATCATCCTGCTGATTGGAATCGTGAAGAAGAACGCGATCATGATGATTGACTTCGCACTCGAAGCCGAGCGGGTGGAACATAAACCGCCCGAGGAAGCCATTTTTCAGGCGTGCCTGTTGCGTTTTCGCCCGATCATGATGACCACAATGGCGGCGCTGCTGGGCGGCTTGCCGTTGGCCCTCGGCTCGGGCACAGGTTCCGAGCTGCGCCATCCGCTGGGAATCACAATCGTTGGCGGTTTATTGGTGAGCCAGGCACTGACGCTTTACACCACTCCAGTGGTTTATTTGTGGTTCGATCGGCTAGCCAAGCGATTCGAAGGCTTGGCGGTTATACATCCAGTGGACGAACCGGCGGTCGGAGATTAGCTCATTTTCACTGTTGCCATATGCTTACGAACTGCCCCTTACGAACTGTCATCCCGAGCGGAGCGAGGGATCTAGGTCTTTGCCTGGACCACGGGCATCGCCGCTGTGGCAAAGACCCGGATCCCTCGCTCCGCTCGGGATGACAACTTCGCTTAGTTACACGCTGTATCTGAAAATGGATTAAGTCATGAATATCTCTGCTCCCTTCATTAAACGGCCAATTGGAACGTCACTGCTGACGTTGGCACTTTTAATGTCGGGCGCGCTTGCCTTCACGCGGCTTCCGGTCGCGCCACTTCCGCAAGTGGAATTTCCCGTGATTCAGGTTTCGGCGAGTCTGCCCGGCGCGAGCCCGGAAACTATGGCTTCCGCCGTCGCGACTCCGCTGGAGCGGCAGTTTGGCCGGATTGCCGGCGTCAACCAGATGACGTCAGTCAGCCAACTGGGTTCGACCGGCATCGTTTTGCAGTTTGATCTCACCCGCAATATTGATGCTGCCGCTCGTGATGTGCAGGCAGCGATTAATGCCGCGCGCAGCCAATTGCCGTCGTATCTTCCGGGCAATCCCTGGTACCGCAAAGTGAATCCCGCAGAAGCGCCGATCCTGATTATGTCGCTGACATCCGACAGCGTCACTCTGCCGAATATTTACGATCAGGCGAACTCGATTCTGTCGCAGAAGCTGGCGCAAGTAAGCGGCGTTGGGCAGGTGTACGTCGGAGGCGGCGCTAATCCTGCGGTGCGCGCGGAACTTGATCCAAACCTTCTGAACAAAACGGGCGTTGGGCTGGATGCCGTCCGCACCGCTTTGTCCGCCGCCAATGCGAATCGCCCCAAGGGACAAGTGGGCAATGCCGTCAACGCGTGGACAATCAATAGCAACGACCAAATTACCCACGCGGACGAGTACCGGCCGCTAATCGTGGCTTACAACCCGGCTACCGGGGCTCCCGTGCGTCTGGGCGATGTGGGTACAGTCCAGGATTCCGTCGAAGACGCTCATATTTACGGTTTGTCGAACGGCAAGCGCGCCGTGATTCTCATTATTTTTCGCCAACCCGGCGCGAATATTATCGAGACTGTCGACAACGTTCTAAACTTGCTGCCGCAACTGCAGGCTTCCATTTCTCCTGCCATCAAGCTGGCCGTGGTCTCGGATCGCACCACCACGGTTCGCGCCTCGCTGCACGATATCGAAATCACGCTGCTGATTTCCGTGGTTCTTGTCATTCTGGTGGTCTTCGTTTTCCTGCGAACCGTACGCGCCACCATCATCCCCAGCATCGCGGTGCCGCTGTCGCTGATCGGCACATTCGGCGTGATGTATCTCTTGGGATACACACTCGACAATCTGTCGCTGATGGCTCTTGCCATTTCCACCGGCTTCGTAGTCGACGACGCCATCGTCGTACTGGAAAACATCACGCGATATCTCGAGCAGGGGATGAGACCGGTGCAGGCCGCATTCCGTGGGGCGCGCGAAATTGGATTCACCGTGCTCTCCATGAGCACGTCTCTGGTTGCTGTGTTCATTCCGATTCTTCTCATGGGCGGAATCGTTGGTCGTCTGTTTCGCGAATTCGCGGTCACGCTGAGCATTGCTATTGCCGTATCCCTGGCGGTGTCACTTACGACCACGCCGGCCATGTGTGCGCAGCTATTGAAGCCGCTACATGAGCAAAAGCACGGACGAGCCTATCGCCTTAGTGAAAAAATATTCGATGGCATCCTGAAAATTTATAGCACCAGTCTAGGATGGGTTCTGCGTCATCAGTTTGCCGTGCTGATGATCACGATTGCCACGGCTTGCCTCAGCGTCTACCTTTTTCAACAAGTCCCCAAAGGATTTTTCCCGCAGCAGGACACGGGCCGCATTCAAGGAGCAGTGCAGGCGGCGCAAGATATTTCTTTCGATGCGATGAGCCGTAAAATGCGGCGCTACGTCGACATCGGCATGAAGGACCCGAATGTTTCAAACATGATTGGCTTTTGCGGCGGCACCACGGCCATGAACCAGGGACGCATGTTCATCACCCTGAAACCGCTGGGCCAGCGAAAGCTAGCTGCCGATCAGGTTATTGGCGAACTCAGCAAGAAATTTGCCGAAGTACCGGGTGCCACACTGTACATGCAGGCGCAGCAGGACCTGCAGATCGGCGGTCGTTTGGCTCAGGCGCAGTATCAGTACACACTGCAGGGCGAGGACCTTGATCAGCTCAATACGTGGGCGCCTCAACTGTTGCAGAAGATGCGCTCTCTGCCGCAACTTCAGCAGGTAAACACGGATCAGCAGGACAAGGGCCTTGAAGCCAACGTCGTCATTGACCGTGACACCGCCTCGCGCCTGGGAGTGGCGGCGGCGGACATCGATTCGGTTCTATATGACGCCTTCGGACAACGGCAGGTTTCGACCATCTATGAGCCGCTGAATCAGTATCACGTGGTCATGGAAGTCGCTCCGCAATTTCAGCAAAGCCCCGATACGCTGGAGAGCGTCTACGTTCACTCCGCGAACGGAAACATGGTGCCGCTTTCAACTTTCGCGCATTTCGGACCAGCCAACACGTCGCTGGGCGTCAACCATCAGGGCCAATGGCCGGCAGTCACAATTTCTTTCAATCTTGCGCCCGGTATCTCACTCGGCCAGGCCACCACGGCCATTGATAAAAGCCGGGCAGTCCATCAATTTTCCCGCGACCATTCACGCCAGCTTTCAGGGAACCGCTGCGGCATTCCAGGATTCGCTGGCGAACCAGCCGGTCTTAATCATCACTGCGCTTTTGGCGGTCTACATCGTTCTGGGAATTCTCTATGAAAGTTATATTCATCCCGTAACGATTCTCTCTACCATTCCCTCGGCCGGAGTCGGGGCGCTGCTGGCGCTGAAACTCACTCATAATGAACTCAACGTCATCGGACTGATAGGCATCATCCTGCTGATCGGGCTGGTTAAGAAAAACGCGATCATGATGATCGACTTCGCTCTCGAGGCTGAGCGGAAAGAAGGGAAATCGCCGGTCGACGCAATTTACGAAGCCTGCGTACTGCGTTTCCGTCCAATCATGATGACGACCATGGCGGCATTGCTCGGTGGCTTACCGCTGGCGCTCGGTACGGGAACGGGTTCGGAACTGCGCAGGCCGCTTGGTCTCACTATTGTAGGCGGCTTGATTGTAAGTCAGGCATTGACCTTGTTCACCACACCTGTGGTCTATCTCTATATGGACCGGCTTCGTCTGCGTTCAAGCCGCAAGAAAAGCCAGTTGCCCGGGCAAGTTTCGCCCGCCAGCAGCCACGCAGATTAGAATGATGCGTCAGCTCTTCGCGCTCTAGCGACTCCGAAAAAATGATCTTTCGAGCCCATTCAGGCTTTGAAAGGGCGCGGCTGAAGCCGCGCCCTTTCAAAGCCCCAGTCGTCGATTTCGAAGTTTTTCCGCAACCACTCGACGCCGTGCCCCTTCAAGTCTCAACGCCTCGTGGGCCGCATTTTCGTGCCCTGCTAGACGTCGCCTTGCCTTTCCGTCTTGAAATCGGACAACAACGATTACCTTGGTTACTTGCTTCGCCTAAAGTGCCGCACTACTATCGCGCCAACGTGGGTGAGGTATGTTACGAACAGTTGCAGTTGCGGTTTTCGTTGTCACGCTCTTAACCGGGGCCAACACGGCCGCGGGACAAAGCAGCGGATATCAAGTGGTGTCGGTGGCCAACGGGGGAACAATCAAAGGAACGGTCAAGTGGTCCGGACCGGAACCTCATCCAGTCGGCTTCCCAATAACTAAAGATCCGCAAATTTGCGATCCTGACTCGCACAAGATCCGCGATCTGGAGCGCCTAGTTATTGGTCCTCAGGGCGGCGTAGCAAACACCGTAATTTATATCAAGGACATCTCCAGCGGAAAAGCTTTTGACTTGCCCCCCGGACGACGCTCGCTGGACCAGCATTTATGCCGCTACGAACCACATATTTTATTAGTTCCCAAAAGTGCCGCTCTGAACATGAAGAGTTCGGACGCCACGCTTCACACCATCCATATGGACGGCGCCGCCACTTATAATCTGCCGTTCCCCTTCCAGAATCAGACCATTTCTCGCGACATGAATACTCCGGGATTGGTTAATTTGAAATGCAATGGCGGACACGTCTGGATGAATGCTGAGATGTTTGTGGCGCCGCATCCGTACTACGCCGTCACCGACGAAAACGGCACTTTTCAGTTAAGCAATGTTCCGCCTGGAGAATATACAGTCGTCGCCTGGCACGAAGGTTGGCAACTTCTGGGACGGCAGGCAAGCTTTGATGTTCTCACTGAAAAGAAAGTTGAGCGCCCGGTTTTTTCCGACCCACGGACCTGGGAAAAACAGGCCAGCGTGGGCGGAAACGCAACCGCGGTCGTAAACTTCGTCATCTCCGCAAAGTAACATTTCCCGGCAGTAGTGTGAATAACGGCTCGCGAGGCAGTCACGGACACCGCTCGTGACCGTACACCAAAAATTAAAAGCGTCTCGTGACTCTTGCGAGTGGTTACCGCAGTAATCTGCTCCTCGGGCATAAGGATTGACGATAGCTGCGCACATCCTTAGATTCGCAACAGGGGGTTGTATGAAGGACATTCATGAGGTCCTGCGGCTTAAGCAGGCCCGTTATGCGCAATTAGCCAAGCAGATCGAGATGCTCCAGCAGGCGGCAGAAAAGCTGCGGGAGGTGGCGCCTTTGCTGGCTGAAATCGACGATGATGACGCCGCGGTTCTGTCTGAAGTCGACGAGCAGCCCAGCATGCCCGTGAAGGCTGCGTCTGCTGCTGCAGGCGCTACCCCCGCGAAGTCGGCACGCGGCGTGGCTCCGCGCTGGCCCTAAACCGTCAGCAATGTTCGCACGACAGACAACTGCTCTATGACGTTTCACGCGCTTCTGGTGTCAAAGGACGAAGAGGCAACTGTAGTCTTAACTCCGCTGCTCAATCGCTGCGGGGTTGATGTCGCCGTCTGCGGATATCCCGAGGCGTCATGCCGGCTAACCGAAGAACAGTTTGACACCGTCATCGTTGATTTCGACGATCCGCACCGCGCTTCCTTGGTACTGCAAAGTGCAAGTCCAGCGGCTCCAGGCATCACAGCTGTAACCGTAGCCCTCCTGAGTGACAAGACAAAAGTACGCAGCGTTTTTGGCGCCGGCGCAAATTTCATTCTCTACAAACCGATTTCCGATGAGCACGCCGAAGCCAGCCTGCGCGCCGCTACTGCCCTGATCAAGCGCGAACGCCGTCGCTCTTTCCGCGTGCCTGTGCAGGTTCCGATTCAGCTTCAGATAAAGAATGGCCCTCCGGTGGAAGGCATCCTGCTGGACCTCAGCGAAGATGGCATGGATGTTCTGGCGGCCCAGGCGCTATGCCCCGGCGCCACCATTGGGGCGCAATTCAATCTTCTCGATAGCAATGCCGAAATTCAAGTCAATGGCGAAATTGCGTGGGCCAGCCCGAACGGGCAAGCCGGCGTGCGCTTCGTCGATCTCAGCGAACACCTTCGCGATACTCTAAAAACCTGGGTGATGGCAAATTCACCGGAAGCTCCGCCGCCTGATCCCGAACCGGTATCGCACTGCATGTTGACCGATCTCAGCCTCGGCGGCTGTTATGTCGAAACCGAATCTCCATTTCCTGAACGCTCAGTAATTACGCTCTGCTTGAAAGCTGAAGATATGGAAGTGCAGGCCGAAGGCCTGGTTCGCGTGATGCATCCCGGATTCGGTATGGGCGTCGAATTCGCCGCACGCACAACCGACGAGAGGGCGCAGGTGGCGCGGTTCATCGGATTCCTCACTAGCCGTCCCGGGACGTACCCCGCGTTGCTGATCACGCCGCGAATCCTGGCTGCCAGCGATGACTACAATCAACCCGAACCGCCTCCAGCCGAGGAATTAGAAGACTCACTTCTGGAATTGCTGCGCAGCCACGAATCTCTGAATCAGGAAGAATTTCTGCAGAAACTCCGCCAGCAACGCAGCTCCGAAGAAGTCGCCTCGTCCTAAAACTCGCGCCGAGCCTTAGCTGCACGGTGCCACGAAACTTTCCGCCATCATCATTGTCGACTGACTCCGCTGAGACGCATCAGCAAATTCGATGATATGATTGTGCCCCGGCAAGAGGATCTGCCATGCGGTCCCTTCCCCGTAAGCCTCTCGACGATAAGGAGGTGCTCAATGCTGCCGAAGCTGCGATCCTCAGTTCTCACATACGCCTCGGTTGTCCTCGCGGTAACCGCAGCCATTGCGAGCGCCGTAAGATTTGGGAAGGTAGCCTTCGACCTCACCCCGTAGAGATGTTGTAGGTAAGGCGCACACCGATGGGACCGAAGGTCCTTGCCATGAGCACTAAGAAGCCCGCACGCCGTCTCTCGTGCGGGCCTCCCAGCGGCGGGTTTAATTCCACCTTGAATACATGCAATCTAGCGGTCGCTTGTTTCGGCACGGTGTCAATTAGATTAATTTCCCGTGAAAATCCCCGGGACTTAATTTTCGCGGATTGCTTGTCCTCGTCGCTGCCATTAACTCCGCATTGCTCATGGGCTACCCTTTAAGCCACAATCTCTGGGCGGAGACATGCAAGATGCCGACACCCATCCCGAGCTGAAATCGTCTTCCACGGAGCGAAGCCTAAGTGCGCGCGATAACGCCGCGTCTCTCTTTCCGGCACCTCTTCTCATCGTAATGGCAACTGCTTTTCTTGTAGTTCTTCCATTCTTCTTTCTCGGAAATCCCTCGGGGCACGATTTCGAATTTCATGTGAACTCGTGGATGGAAGTTCTGGGGCAATGGAAACATGGCATCGTCTATCCGCGTTGGGCCGCATTGGCGCAATACGGGTACGGCGAAGCGCGATTTGTTTTTTATCCGCCAGCTTCGTGGACCCTGGGAGCCGCTCTGGGCACGCTCTTGCCATGGAAAGCGGTTCCGGGCGTTTACGTCTGGTTGGCGCTGACGCTCTCCGGATGTTTCATGTTTCTTCTGAGCAGAGAATGTCTGGATCGTCGGGATACGATATTTGCCGCAGCCTTATATGCCGCTAATCCTTATTACATTGTCATTGTGTATTGGCGAAGCGCTTTTGCGGAATTGCTGGCCGGCGCTTTGCTGCCTCTGCTGCTGTTATACGCACTCCGATGTGGCGAAGAGGAAGAACAGGCGGTTATTCCATTGGGCCTGATAATTGCGGCTGCGTGGCTGACGAATATTCCGGCTGCTGTAATGGTGAATTATTCTTTTGCTTTGCTCATCGTGATTCTGGCCGTTCTTAAGCGATCGCCTCGTGTTCTGCTTTACGGCGCGCTCGCCGGTTTTCTCGGCGCAGCCCTTGCGGCATTTTTCCTCATACCGGCGGCGTACGAACGGCGCTGGGTGAATATTTCCGAGGTTTTGTCCCCAGGCGTGCGTCCACAGGATAACTTCCTGTTCGCGAAGATCAACGACGCCGATCACAATCGTTTCAACTTACTGGTCTCGCTGGTCGCATCCGCGGAAATGATCGTGCTCGCAATCGCAATATTCTTTTCTCGCCCATGGAGACGAAAACGGCCTCAGCTTTGGTATACAGTCGTCGGCTGGGCGGCAGCGGCCGTGTTGCTTAACTTTTCATTTACGGTCTTCCTGTGGCAGCATCTCCCTGAACTGCGCTATCTGCAACTGCCATGGCGCTGGCTGTTGTGCCTCAATGTAACCTTTGCCTTGCTCGTGACCATGGCTTGGCGACGTTGGTTTATCCGCGCGCTGATTTGTATCGCGATGTTGGCGGTGCTCGCTTTCGTGTGGCATCGCGTTCAACCTCCGTGGTGGGAGACGTGCGGCAGATTTCGCCGAGATGCTTGAACTGCAGCGTACCGGCGCGGGATACGAAGGTACCGATGAGTACGTGCCGGCCGGAGCTGATTCCTACGAAGTTAAACACGACGCTCCGCGTGTGACTTTGAACGATGACGCGACACAAAGTGAAATCCAACCACTTCGTATTCAGCGATGGAACGCCGAATCGAAGGTGTTTACCGTTCATCTCGAGCATCCGGGCGTACTGGTATTACGGTTATTCAACTATCCTGCTTGGAACGTCGAAGTCAACGGACAAACCGTCTCGGCCTCTACACGAGATGTCACTGGACAGATGTTGCTCCCTGTTCAAGCAGGCGAGAGCCGTGTGACGGTGAAGTTCAAGCGAACCTGGGACAGAACCCTTGGGGGAATTATTTCAGGTGTCACCGCGTTATTTCTTGCAGGCTTTTTCATCGTTCGACGCAGGCAGTAAGCGGCCTGTAATTTCGTTTTCCATCCCACAAAAGGACCCTCTTCGTGGGAAGTTGCTCGTGCCATCCAAAATTTTGCTACACATTCTGTTTCTGTAGATATGATTTTGTCAGGCGGTGCCGAAGTTGAACCAGCACCATCAGCTCAATGAATCAGATTCTGATTGCGACTTCGAATCCGGGAAAGTTGCGCGACTTTGCCGGCGCGGCCTTGCCGCTTGGTATTGCAATCGCCCCGGTTCCAAACTTAGCCTCCCGGCCTGCCGTGGTCGAAGACGGTATGACTTTCGAGGAGAACGCGCGAAAAAAAGCTGAGGCTTACAGTGGCGCAGTTCCCGGTGAGATTGTCCTGGCAGACGATTCCGGTTTGCAAGTAGACGCTCTCAAAGGCGCACCCGGAGTACATTCCGCGCGGTATGCCGCAGACGCGCCTCACTTAATCAACAACAATACCGACGACGAAGCCAATAATGCCCGCCTCTTGCGTGAACTGAAAGATGTTCCCGCAGAACAGCGCAACGCCCGCTTCGTATGCGTGATTGCTGCCGCCCGCGACGGACAAACGTTAGAAGTGTTTCGCGGAGAAGCTGAAGGCACGATCTTAAATCGCGGCCGTGGAACCAATGGCTTCGGCTATGATCCGCTGTTTTATTTCCCGCAAATACAAAAGACCTTCGCCGAATTGACCCCGGAAGAAAAAGCCCAATATAGCCATCGAGGCGCAGCTTTCCGCCAGTTTCTGGTGTGGTATCTGGCGATAAAATAACGGGACTGATTGTGCGCTGCCTGATTATTGTGCGTGATTCAGGCGTCGTCGCAGTGTCTCTACAATCAGACCGAGCAACGCATACGTAGCCGCATTCGCAACGAGACACGCATACAAAGAAACGCCGACGTTGAAATACATGCTGACAAGCACAACCGGGCAAGTAAATTCTACGAGAGTCATAATCGGGGCTCCCGACGTCATCGCCGGAGGTGTCGCTGCGAAGGCATAAAGTGCCCAGCAGCCTGCAACCGCAAAACCTACAAATGCCCAAGCAGCAATTCGATATTTCATGTTGGGCTCTTGCCGTTCACCGCTCTGAATGAAAGCGGCGTCGAAAGTGTCGCCAGCGGCGATGTCGTCAATCATCTTGACGGCGGGCGGCGCAACGCTCCACGGCTCATTGCCGCTCCGACATATTGCGGCGCCGAAGCCGCCTTTCACCACCACAATCTTGGCCAGGCCCGCTCAGAGTATGGGCTGAGCGAATGACGCGCGTCAACACCCTCTGATAAACTGATGCTCGTGCGCCCATAGCTCAGCTGGATAGAGCGAACGGCTACGAACCGTTAGGTCGGGAGTTCGAATCTCTCTGGGCGCACCATGTGTTTCCCGCCGATTTGGGTTCCCCCGCCCGTTTGGGTTTGCTTGGGAACGAGATGACCTAAACGCGATGTGTTTTGCTGTCCGCCGCGAATTTCAGGATAAGAACGGATTTCTGCCCATTCATCTTGCGAATTTGATCGACGCCCCCGCGTCTTGACAATAGTCGTTACAACGATTAATATTGCAACAGATGAATCATCCCAAACCAACCAAACGACGGCCGCCCTGTCCTGAGGAGACTGTATTCCTCGACCTGATGCGTACAACCGATATGCTGTCGCGCTCTTTGGTTGGAGTTCTCAAGGCCGAAGACCTCTCAGCCAATCAGTACAATGTGCTGCGTATCCTAAGAGGGGCGCAAGATGCACTTCCCTGCGGCGAGATTGCCAGCCGCATGATTACTCGCGATCCGGACATCACCCGCCTGCTTGATCGACTGGAGAAACGCGGCCTGATCTCACGCTGCCGGGAAACCAAAGACCGGCGAATGGTGATGGCCGGGATCACGCCGGCGGGGCTTAAGCTTCTGAGCCTCCTCGATGAACCGATCGAGGAAGCTCACCGCAAGTGCCTGGGTCATCTGGGGCGGGAACGGCTGCATGCGCTTACTGAACTGCTGCACGCTGCCCGCAGTGCCGTGAGTTGACTTTGTTGGCTCATATATTTGTTGCAACGATTGTCGTCGCAAGGCATCCAATCCAAGGGTAACGGAGATTCACAAGGCACCTAATCAAAAAAGAAAGAAAGGATAACCACTATGAGCACGAGTACCCTGGCTACACCACAAACTGTCACGACCACCTGGAATATCGATCCTGTTCACTCGGTTGCCGAGTTCAAGGTCAAGCACATGATGATCTCGAACGTGAAGGGGCACTTCCCCAAAGTTTCGGGAAAGCTGACGCTGGATGAATCCGATCCGACCAAATCGAAAGTTGAGGCCTCGATCGAAACGGGTTCGATCGAAACGCGCGATGCCCAGCGCGATGCTCACCTGAAGAGTCCGGACTTTTTCCACGTCGAGAAGTTCCCTGCCATGTCTTTCAAGTCTACCGGCATCAAAGTTGTCCGGAACGGTGAACTTTCGGCCGAGGGCGACCTGACAATACGGGGCACCACGCGCAAAGTGCTCTTTACGGTCGAAGGGCCAACTCCGCCTGCGAAGGATCCCTGGGGCAACACGCGAGTCGCGGTCTCTGCGACTACGAAGATCAACCGCAAAGACTTCGGCCTGACTTGGAATGCGGCACTTGAAACCGGCGGCATTCTCGTTGGCGACGAGGTCACCATAACCCTCGACGTCCAGTTCGTAAAAGCCTAACGATTCGCGTCGCAGTACAAAATCTGCTGCATGGCACAGAAAAGAAGGAGGGAGAGCTTATGTCACTCCGCCCAGTAAAACAGATTATTCAACCGAAAGCGACCATTGAGGGCGCGGGCGTCAAACTGCAACGCGCCTTCGGGTTCGGCAAGACAAAAGATTTCGATCCATTCCTGCTGCTGGATGATTTTCGCAACGATAACCCGAACGACTATCGTGCGGGATTCCCGTGGCATCCGCACCGCGGCATCGAGACAATCACCTATGTGCTCGCCGGCTCCGTTGAACACGGCGACAGCTTGGGCAACAAAGGCAAAATGACCGCCGGGGATGTGCAATGGATGACGGCCGGCAGCGGCATTCTTCATCAGGAAATGCCCAAAGGCGACAACCGGGGGCGCATGCACGGCTTTCAGTTGTGGGCGAACCTGCCCGCATCGCTAAAGATGACTGACCCGCGCTACCAGGACATTCCGGTCAGTGCGATTCCAGAGGTCACCGACGACGACGGTACCCGCGTACGCGTTATCTGCGGTGAATTCTGGGGCAAAAGGGGACCGGTGGAAGGGGTGGCTGCTGATCCGAATTACCTCGATATTTCGGTTGCTCCGGGCCAGCGCAAGCGGCTCAAGGTCGAGACTACGCGCAACGCCTTTGCATACGTCTTCGCCGGGTCGGGCTCATTTCGCGATTCCTCGAATCCTCGCGCGGTTCTCACCGAGAGGGTCGCGAATCCCGATGCACCCCCTGTTTACGATGTCAGTAATCACTCGCTGGTGCTTTTCGACCGTGGCGACGAAATCTCCGTCCAAGCTGGAGACGAGGGGATTCGGTTCCTGCTGGTGTCAGGCAAGCCGATCGAAGAACCAGTTGCATGGTACGGCCCGATCGTGATGAATACGCAAGAGCAGCTACGTCAGGCAATGGCTGAATTGCAAACTGGCGAGTTCATCAAGCATCGCTAAATAGGCGTCAACCATAGCTCCGCGCATCCTGACCCTGTGCTGAACGAGTACGAAGCCCGCAGCATCGGAGAAATCGGTCTGACCGGGTGTGCTCGGCGCTAACTCTGGCAACCTATCACGCGACCGGAGTGCGCGTTCGTGAGCCGCCAATCCGTTATTGAAAGCTGATGGCCGGGCTTGAAAAACAGAATGCGCCCTCCAGCGCTTCGTCTCGCAGCTAGAACGGGATTCTAAGCAATTGCCAGCGCAAGAAAGTGCAAGCATCAAGTTTCCCCCCATTTAAACTCCCAGCATGTGGAGCAAAAGACAAGAAGCCAACTCTGGTAGAAGGTTGCTTCTTCCATAATTGCGCAGGTATGGTGGGGAACAATTGTGAACGAACAACAGTCACCTGCACTTGAGTTGCCGATAGGCGATAAAGTTCCGACCGTTGCCGCAAGACGTCCGGAGCGCACGACCCTTGCGGGGCAGCATGTGCGGCTGGTTCCTTTGGACGCCGCTTTGCACGTCGCCGATCTTGTCGAAGGAGTTCGGGGCCACGACGAGGTTTGGACTTATCTTTCTGATGGTCCCTTCCCTGATCTCACATCATTCCAACAGCGACTTGAGTCGATGGCGAAGTCGGACGACCCCCTATTCTTGGCGATCATCGATTCCCGCTCGGGGCGTGCCGTCGGATATGCCTCCTACATGCGGATCGAACCTAATCACCGTGTGATAGAGGTTGGGAGCATCCTCTTTGTTTCTGTCTTGCAACGCACGCTCGGAGCTACAGAGGCGATGTATCTAATGGCCAAGCACGCATTCGACAAGCTTGGACATCGTCGTTATGAATGGAAATGCAATTCGCTGAACGCATCCAGCCGCCGAGCCGCGCTTCGTCTCGGATTCAAGTTTGAAGGCATATTTCGGAAACACATGATCGTCAAAGGTCGAAATCGGGATACCGCATGGTACTCGATGACGGATGAAGAATGGCCCAGCAGGAAAATAGCGTTTGAGAAATGGCTGGAGCCATCCAACTTCAATGCGAACGGCCACCAACTGCGGAGTTTGTCAGAATTTCGGAACGCGTCAGGCGCATAACTCAACCTGATCTGCCTAGAACTGGATCGCCAGCGACATCTGGATCTGCCTTGGACTTCCTATGGTCTTGTTCGTGATGCCCAGGCCGCTGAGCGTCGGGCATACGTACAGAGATCCGGAGAAGCTGGTGTTACAAGGATTCAACGTCGCTGGCGTACCGACGACCGGGAAGCCGTTGAAGTTGATGTTCTGGCTTATATCGTCGATGGGGATATCGAAGCTCGCAGTGTTGGTTACATTGAAGACATCGAAGCTGAACTTGAGGGAGTAGCGTTCGGTGATCTGGGTCGTCTTGAGTAAAGAGATGTCTGCTCGTCTCTGCCATGGTTGCCGGAAGATATTGCGCTGGCCGTGGTCGATGAAGTTAGTCTCGTAGGGGTCGTTGGAAGGAATCGCGCCATTCAAGGCTCCCGGGCTTAGCAATGGAATGCCAAAACAGCTGGCTTTGAGCGCGGGGGTAGAGCCCGCCCCTGATGCCCCGGTCACCGCCTGTTGGGGTGAACAACCGTCGAGTGGAACGACTGGATTCGTGATGCCGTCGTTTACGCCGTAGAAAATGCTGCCGACTGCGCCCGAGTAATCGATAACGCTGTATGGTTGGCCGCTTTGGATGACGGTCAAACCGGAAATGGCCCATCCGTCGGCAACCTTGCCTTTAAACGAAGACTTCGAAAAAAACGCCGGGAACTCGTACATGTAAGTGAAATTGATTACGTGCTTGCGGTCGTAATCGGAAAGGCCGTATCCAGAGCGCAGATCCAGAGGATTGTTGCCATTGTAAAAGAGTCCCATCGCACTCTGTTCGTCGGTCGCGTGAGAATAGGTATACGAGAAGCCCAGCTGCACACCATGACTCATTCGCTTTTCAACGTGGGCCTGAAGCGCATTGTAAGCAGAGATGCCCGCCGCAGTATATGACTCCGACTCGGAGGAGTAACCGATGTAGGGAACGCGAAGGTCAGCATTGCCGCCTTCGAAGGTTTGCAGGTAGGGCTGTCCGTTGGGAAGGTTCGCCGGTGCAAAGGTGCTGGCGTTGGTGATGATCGAATAGCCGTAGGTATAGTCCTGCTCAAAAGGCGTGCCCTTCCGGATCGGACCTGAGGGCGAGGCGATCCGGGCCTGGTTGAAAGGCAGCGGAACGATCTCATGGCGGCCGAGATTGCCGACGTAGCCGATATCGATAGCCAGGTCGCGGCGCGGCTGCCATTGAACGTCCAGGGTTTCGTTCATCGTGTAGGGGAGCTTGTTAGAACGGTTGTAATCGGCGAATGAGAATAAAGGTATCCCTGTCGAGATGGCAGTGGCATTGGGGAGCGCCAGATCCTTGGGATTGCCACTGGGTGGGGGACCAAGCGTAGGCCCCCAGGGATTTTCGAATGTGCTGCAAAACGAGTATCCGTAAACACTGCAAGAAGTCTGATTGACCCATGGCGGAGTCTGGTTCACACCGAAGGGACCGCCCGCGATCAGCCCGGAGGCGAAACCCGGAGAAAGATACGTGAAGAGCTCTCCGCGATCGTAGTACATTCCCCAGCCTGTGCGCACCACGACCTTGTCGTTAAACATCTTTGGGCTCCAAGCGACTCCGAAGCGCGGCGCCAAGCCCCACTGGCGTCCGGTTAGAGTTGAATTGCTAACTCCCTTGCTCGGGAAGAGTGGATTGTTGCCCGCTACAATGAATCCGTTCGACACGATGGTATCCGTTGTCGCATCGTAGTTGTAACTAGACGGATCGAAGTTGAAGATGCGTCCGTTCTTTTCCGTCAGACCTCCGTGATAATCGAAACGCAGGCCGACGCTTACGCTGAGATTGGGGCGGATCTGAAACTTGTCCTGAAGGTACAAACCGTTTTCCTTCGAGCGGTAGTATCGGTTGGCATCGCCCTGCAGGAAGGTAGTCGTAATGTACCCGTCCGCCGTATAGGTGATAGGCAGGCCCTCGACGAAATTGGCAAAATTCGGAAAGCCAATCACTCCGGTGTTGGTTCTGCGGTCGCGCGCATCGAGCTGGGTGTAGGAGAAACTCCCTCCGAAGTTAATGGTATGTTTGCCGTGATTCCAAACCGCGTCGGCGGAAGGCATCCATCGGTTTTGAAAAATGCCGGTGAAGGCGCCCTGCGAAGCTGATGTCGAGCCAATATTCATCCCCGCGTTAAAAACGAAATTTGTATTCAACGGGGAGTTGTTCCCTAAATCATCCACAATCGTAATTCCGGGGAAAACCGACGAGCCAAAAGCATTGATGCCCATCGCCTGAGGCGTGAACAGCTGGCCAATCGTGCTGTAGACCTTCTCGCGAATGAAGCCGAATACCTCAGCGAGGGCGAGGTTCGGCGTAATCGATTGTGTGTTGGTAATGCTCGCAACCTGGCTGCCAGCGTCCAAATGTTGCGGAAAACCTTTGACCGAGGAATATCCGAAAGGCGCCGTGGTTGGATCATGCTGGTAGTAATACTTCAATGACAGCGTGTCTTTGGGACTAACCAGGTAATCGAGATCGGATACGACTTGGTCGGAGATGAAATACGCCGGCTGCGTGATGAAAACATTTTCCGGGAAGTTAAGAGTGGGCGTGAAAGCCGGATTCGCCGAGGGAATCAAGTACTGGCCGCTGGGCAACTTGTAGTTCAGCAGCGCGAATGAAATCGGATTGATATCGCCGGGGGCAGTCCCGACCGCAGCGCTTACGTTCGAGCCTGGCCAGTTGGTATTGGTAACATTTGCTAACGCGGCAGCGCTGCGATCATCAGTGAGGCCTGACGGAACAGCCGTGCGCGATGTTCCAATCTCCAGATCCGAAACATGGACGTGCTGGTAGCTCACAAAACCGAAAAGCTTGTCTTTGATTAGCGGGCCGCCGAGCGTGCCACCCGCGGTGTACCGGTGCAGCTGTGGCACCTTTTCATTGCTCGGGATATTGCCGTCTTGATTGTAGAAATAGGGCGCGGCATTCAGGCAATCGGTTCCGCGGTGAACGTAAGCGCTGCCGTGAATGGCGTTGGTGCCGGAGGCGGTGCTCATGTCGATGTGAGCGCCGCTGGTCGATCCCTGCTGCGCGTCATACATCGAAGTGTTCACGCGAAATTCCTGAACCGTCTCCGGGGCGGGCGTCGGCAACGCTTGGCCGATGGCCAGATACGGCGACGCCGTGCTCTGGATGACTTCCGCCGTGGTACTGCTGGCGCCGGCAACGCCAGTATTGTTTACGATTCGGGCCGACGCTACCTGGCTGGTGCTCTTGCCATTGAAAAGATTGCTGGCGTCGACCCCATTCAGAAGAAACGTATTGCTAGTGTCGCGCTGGCCATTTGCCCAGATCGACTGGTTGCCTAAGCCGCTATTTACGCCTGTACCGGCGGGTAGTTCGGCACTCACACCCGGCGAAAGAATCGCCAGCCCGGTGAAGCTGCCTGTAGGAAGCGGGATGGATTGAATCTGCTCCTCGTCCAGAATGTAACCGTTGGTGGTGTCGACCGCGTTCATCAGCGGATCTGCCTGCACCTCTACTACTGTGCCCACTTTTCCAATAGGCAGCGTCGCGTTGACGGTGGCAGTTCGGTCTGCCTGGACCGTGATCGAAGGAATCTTTTCGCTTTGAAATCCGTCGTGAGTAAAAGTGAGTGTGTAAGTGCCAATCGGCAGGTTCACGAAGTCATAGCTGCCGTTTGCGTTGGTCTTTTGGGTGCGCGTGAGTTTTGTCTGATCACCTACGATGGTTACAACCGTTTCCGGCAGAACGCTGCCAGTCTTGTCAGCGACCGTGCCGGTGATGCCGCCAAGGGTTTGCTGAGCGGGAGCATACAACGGGATCAGTAGAGCGGATGCGACCAGTAGAGCAGTAAGTCTAGCTTTCCTGAGCATGGTGACCTCGCAAGTCTCACGTACACTCGTGGGGGCCCCTGCCGGCGATTGAACTAATACTTTGTTGTTCAAACGATGTTTGCAGCAGAGGTGGTTCGTTTTAGTCGCAGTATTGACTGACCGAATTTACGCGAGTTGAGCTCGGAACGAAAGCCTTATGATTAGTTAAAATTTCTTTGGCGTGGATTAGATATTTTTATGGCGCGGGGGAGATTCGTTTCCGACCGCTTCAGCTCTTGGCCATTGCTGCGTCTTTACTGCGCCTGCGAAAGGCGAACCATAGCAGTCCTGCCGTCAAGTAGGCGAGATATACGAAAGGCAGTTTGCCGTACGGTCCCTCAGGCACAGGATAGAGATTGCCGGCAAGCGCAAGCAGCATGGCTACACCTGCCGACCACGGAATGATCTGCGCTCCTTGGCGATAGGCACCACAGTCGCGCAAGTATTTCGGCAGGGCAAAACAAACCAGCGCATATGCAACGATAAAGCCATAAGTTGCAAGCGAACCCAGCCAGCCATAGACGTCCAAACCGCTCGCCCCACGCGCGGCAAGCACGGCTACCGGCATTACTGCCGCAGCGCCAGTTATAACCACGGCGCGACTCGGCGTGTGATTGCGAGCATGGGTGGTGCGCAATGAACCGTGGGCGAGCCCGTTGTGCGCCATCAGCAGCAGCACGCGTGCCGCGGCCGTGATGCACGCCAGCGTTCCGGCAAACAAGCTCACCAGTGCTCCGATATCAATCAGCAACCCCAGTACCGGGGTGCCAGCCACATGGGCGAGAACATGCATCGGAGCCGGACTTGTACCCAGATCCTCCCCGGCGGCGTGGAAACCCAACACTTCCGCATAAGCGCACACGGTAAAGAAAGCTCCGGCAAGAATGGCACTTTGAATGACCGCGCGCGGAATTGTCTTCAACGGATTGCGCGCCTCGGATCCTAGCGTGGTCGCGCTTTCGAACCCAACGAAACTAAACAGCGCAAGCACCAGGCCCAGCCGGAGGCCGCTGCCGGTCATGCCGCGCAGATGCAGTTGATCCCAGTCCCAGTGCCACCCATGGCGCAACAGCAAGAGCGCAACCATGATCACAATCACGGTGACTGATGCAGCCTCAATCCACAGCATGAGACGAGCGGAGATTTTTACGTCACGATAGGCAATCCAGATGGAAACTCCCGTGACCACGAACGCCAGCAAAACAGGAGAAAAAACGTGGCCTGCGGCATCCCGCAACAACAAGTTCGCATAGTGATAGAAGCCGCCGATGACGCTTGATCCGGTTGCGACATAAGCAAGCAGTAAACTCCAGGCGACGGTCGCGCTAAGCCACGGCGGCAAAGTCATCGAGGCGTAGGTGTATAACGAGCCGGGTGAGGCGGAGTGGCGCGCATAGCGGCCGATACATAGCGCTACCAGCAGCACAGCCGCGGTAGCGAGTACATACGCGAGCCAGGTGCCATTGCCGGCTAGAGCGCACACGAGTGGAATTGTGGCCGCAGGCGTAGTTGTGGGAGCCATGGTGGAAACTGACTGGGCCAGTGTCTCCATGGGAGAGAGAATCTCGCGACGCAAACCATAGTCCGATGCCCGCGAATTCACCGAGACCGTTTGCGTCATCCGGAGCAGTCCTTCCTAAAGGCGTGTTGGGCTGGGATTGTACAACAGCGTTCGCTCCGACTTTGAAATGCTTCACTTCGAAAGGGCTGCCAACGTTTCCGCCAGGACCAGCGTTCCTCGAACGATATCTTCCGGGGCTGCGTATTCGTCGGGGCGGTGGCTGTATCCGTTGCGGCATGGGATGAACAACATGGCGGCTGGAGCGATGCGCGCCATGAAGAGCGAGTCATGATAAGCGCGGCTGACCATAGGAACAAATTTCAGTTCGTGCTTACGGCAAGACTGAGAAAGAGCTTCGATGATCGCGGGCGCGCAGTCGGCGGGTGCATCGGCGTTAAGGAGTTCGCTCTGAATCGATACCTGCCGCTGGGCTGAAATAGAATGGCACGCAGCCTCAATCGCCCGCACTACGCTGTCGCGGCGTTTAAGATCCGTGTCGCGGATGTCTACGCTAAGGCGGACGCGGATGGGAATGCTATTGACTGCGCCGGGAAAAACTTCGCAGATACCAACGGTTGCGACTGTATCAACGGCTCCGCCGCTGCGGGCTGCGTTCTCGACCGCCAGAATCAGTTCGGCGGCGGCGCAGAGAGCATCGTGGCGATCGACCATCAAGACACCGCCCGCGTGTCCGCCCGCGCCCTCGAACAAGACCCGGAGACTCGCCGGTGCAGCAATTTTCGTGACAATGCCCAGCGGAATTTTCTGGCGTTCTAATAACGGACCCTGTTCAATGTGCAATTCGATGAATGCTTTGTAGTAGCCGCTGGACGACTTCACTTGCTCGAGTTCGCCTCCGAAACCAGCCTCGCGGCGAACTTCGTCGATGGTCGCGCCGTCGTTGTCTTTAAGTTTTTTCGCCGCATCTGCGGAAAGCGTGCCGGACAACAGCCTGCTTCCCAGACATCCGATGCCAAATCGGGTTGGCTCTTCGGCGGTGAAAATAAGCAACTCAATCGGATGTGTTGGACGAAACCCACTCTGCCGTAGCGCGCGTATGGCTTCCAGGCCTCCGAGCACTCCTACGACTCCATCGTATTTTCCTGCGTTCGGGATGGCGTCGATGTGTGAGCCGGTGCCGACCACTGGAGCCGACGGATTAGAACCATCCCAGCGTGCGAAACTATTTCCGACAGCATCCTCACGCACCGTCAAACCAGCTTCTTCGCAACGCTGTTTCAGCCATGCCCGGGCTTTGAGATCGATTGGCGTGAAAACAATTCGTGTCACGGCGGGAGCTTCGGCATCAGAGAATGAAGCCAGCGCCTCGATTTCGGAAAGCAAGCGATTTCCGTCCATCGTAATGCTCATCGCGGTAGATCGCCCAAGGGATGCCGATTCCAGTTCTTATAGATAAGGTATTTTGCGGGCACCTTGCCGATCGCTCCAAACCACTGCGGGCACCATGGGCCCATCCAGATGAAATCTCCCGCCGTCACCGGATACCACGAATCGCCGAGCCGGTAAATTCCGCCGCCCTCCAGCATGATGAGCCCGTGCTCCATCACGTGCATTTCGACCATGCTCAGCGAGGCTCCGGGCTGGTAGACCATCGTATTCACGGCGAAGTCGAAACTCATCTCATCGGGAAGCAGGCATTTGACCTGCAAGGCAGGATCGTCTTCGAGTGGATGCGAAGAGACCGCATCTTCGCTCGAAACGATCAGGCGCGGGGGCTCAACCGACTCGAGAGCTTGGTAGGATTTCTCAATGACGGCGACGCGGCTTATCTTCGTCGCCAAGATTCGATGGCGCAATCCTTCGGGGAGATAGGCGTAACCACGCACACCGAGTTCGCTCGTTTTGCTGTCAACTTCCAACTTGAGGCCGCCCTCGATCACAAGAATAAAGCGCTGCGCGGCTGTACTGCCAAGTTCCCCGCCGGGCTCGAACTCAGCGGTATATTCCGTAAACTTTGCTCCCAGTGCCGGGCCGACATGCACAATTGCGGAACACGCCTTCATTCCCGGCAGAGTTGTACGCACGAATGTGTCTGCTGTCAGCAGCAAATGATTCAATTGTTGGGAACTTCGTGTGCGGCCAAGATTATGCACGGTTTATCCTTTTGTGGAATTCGGACGACGAGGCAAGTTGATCGAGAAGATGCAAGCCGCACTGGATCGTCTTTTCGACGTCCTCCCTTGCGACTGATTCCGCGGGATCGTGGCTTATCCCGCCGGGAGTCCGCAGAAAAATCATCGCGGCGGGAATTTTTTCCGCCAGGATCATGGCATCGTGACCCGCGCCGCTCACCATCCGATGCGGCTTGCATCCTGTCTTGAGGATTGCCTGTTCTATCTGCGCAATGAGGAACGGGTCCATCGCTGACTGCATCCTGGCTCAACCGTGTGCTCTCTCGTACAGATAATCCGCGGCGTGCGGCAATTCCTTGAGCTTCGCGAATGAGATCCTCCACGGCGCGCACTCGAATTTTATCGGAGCTATGACGAACGTCGAGCGTGAGCCGCGCTTCCGCTGCGATCACGTTCGCCGCTCCCGGCCATGCCTCGATCTTTCCGACAGTCGCGAGCAAACCATGGACTCCCTGAGCTACTCGTTCTACCGCGCCGATCCACTCCGCTGCGCCCGCAATAGCGTCACATCGAAGATGCATGGGCGTTGTGCCTGCATGATTGGCCCGGCCACAAAATGTGAACTCTAACCGGCTCTGTCCGGTAATGGCCTCGACTGCTGCGAGTGGAAGATTCAATCTCTCCAAAACCGGTCCCTGTTCGATATGAAACTCAAGGTAGCCTAAAGTATTGTTCTCCAATCCGGCTTGAGGAATTTCTTCTGGATTCAGCCCAAACTCTTCGATTGCCTCTCGCACTGAAATCCCTTGCGCATCGTGGACATTCAAAAGTTCCTGATTCAGCCTACCTACCAGTGCGCGGCTGCCGATGAACGGAACGCCGAAGCGTACTCCTTCCTCCTCAGAAAATCCAACCACCTCGATGTTGAAAGGAAGCCTCCGACCGTGCAACTCCTCGACTAACGCGACTGCAAGCACCACTCCGAGGATGCCATCGTAAGCACCGGCGTTCGGAACTGTGTCGAGGTGCGAACCTATCAGGAGGCGCGGCGCGTTCGGCTGCGTGGCAGGATAAAGTGCGCGAAAATTTCCAGCGGCATCGACGCGCACTCGAACGCCCAGCGGTTCCATCCATCGGGCAATTTCCAGGTGGCAATCATGCATGGGCAGAGACAAGAACGTTCGCCGCGTGCTGCATGGGTCTTCCGAAAAAGACGCTAGCCTTCGGCACCGAGCAATCACTTCGTCCGCGCGATTTGTGGTCTCAGTTGTCTGCACTAGATTCGAGTCGTGGCGCCGAATACGGGCCTCATGAAAGCCTAACAGGCTGCGTAAAAACTCGTAAATCGGCCTTTAGGTTCAAAAGGGTGCGGCTTCCAAGCCGCGCCGGCCATTAACTCTCAATAACTTTCGTCGCGGCTGCAAGCCGTGCACCTGCAAAACTCGAGCGCCTCGAGGGTTTTTCCGCAAACTGCTAGGCTTCGCGTATAAGTTTCGCCGCCGCCCAGCCGAGGAGAACAAGCACGACAAGAACTTCCCAACCGTATCGGTTCCCGTAGGTCGCGACGGGAAAGTGATTGCTGATCATGATAAAGACAACAGGAACGGCCATGAAAGTATTGTGTTTGGAACGTAGCTTGGCCTGAGCGCTGAGGGACGCATCGACCTGAGCGCCGGCCGCGGCCGCCGCGATCATCTTGCGCTGGGAGGGAAGAATTTTGAACCAGACGTTGGCAGTCATAATTGTGCCGAGCACCGCACCAACGTGGATGTAGGCCGCGCGTCCGCTGAAGATATGCATCAATCCCCTCGCGAGGAGGGCGACCATCAGCAGAGAGAATATGGCGAACAAAACATCTGACCTGCCCAGGGGCGATCGTACCGCCAGATCATAGACGATCCATCCACCAGCCAGAACGGCTAATCCAATGGTGATGCCAAGCCCTTGCGAGAGGTCAGCGACATCGGGATCGATGAGTCCGCTGCTCAGGTAATAGACAAAAAACAGCAGCACCATTCCGCTTAGCCAGGTCATTAACGCTTCCCAGCGGAACCAACGAACTTGATCGGGTGTCACCTTCAGCGATTTCTGTTTGTCGACGGCGTAAAAACCGCCGCTGTGAACCATCCATACCGAGGGGCTGGTGCCATCTGCGGCGGTCTTCTCCAGTCTGCGAAATTGGGCGTCGAGCCAGGTGAAATAGTACGTTTGGCCAACCCACATGATAGCCGCAAAAACGTGGAACCAGCGCACCAGCAGGTTAAGCCATTCCCGGATTGACGAGCTCACTTCAACTCCATCGAGAGAAACACTTGTTTAGCTTCCCCGGTAAGTCGTATACCCGTTCGGGCTCAAGAGTAGTGGAATGTGAAAATGCGATTCGCCGCTTCGCACCTGGAACGTAACTTCCACTAGTGGATACAGCGGATCGATTTTCTGTGGTGCATAGTAACTTCCGGTATCAAAAATTAAACGATAAACCCCCGCCGACAGGTCCTCGCCTTCCGGCAGCAACTGGGGGCACCGGCCAGCTTGATCGGTGCGTATCGAGTTCAGCAACCGCCAATCGCCTGGGGTGTTCTGTTTCTCCAGCCGAACCGGCACGTCCTTGGCAGGCTTGCCAACAACCGTGTCCAGAACGTGAGTCGAAATGCGATTCATTCTTGAAGCCATTTCCTTAGCCGGATTTGCATGATCTGCCGCTGCTGCTCGGCGGCTTCGTGAAGTTCGGTTTCTGGGTCATTGTTGAGGCGTCGGCGAAGTATCTTCAGAATCTCCGGCGCGGACTTACCCGTGGCGCACACAATAAAGATACGATTGAAACGCCGCTCGTATTCTCGGTTTGCATCCGCCAGAGCGATCTTCACGACAGCCTCAGCATCCTCTACATTCCTTTGCTCCTGCGCCGACCATTCTACAGACTGTTCCGATGGATTCTGCGATGGCCGCGAGTCCCCAATTCGCGGGTGACTGTGGAACGCTTCCATCCAATCGGATCGAGTCAGATTGCGCCACGTCTCGTCCGCCGCAGCCAGCAGCGCAGCTTCGTCCGCGAGCGGTCTTCGTGCCACCATTCCTCGCGCCCAGGCCTTGGATCCGCAACAGTGCAGAATTGCTCTGACGGCTTCGTCTGGTGGAAGACGATTCCATCGTGCCACAAACTTCCCCTCGCCCTTTGCTCCGGTTCGCTCCGAATTCAGGCGGTTCAAAAACTCAGCCACAAGATTGCCTGCCACTGCTGCACGATATCGAGCGGTGGATCGAATATCGTCAATCGGACGAATCTCAGCTGCTGCTGCATTTCTTGCCGAAAGCAAAAGATCGGAATCGATAGCCTTTCCTCTAATGATTTGCTCAGTCCTCTTCAGACGGAGCGGGACTGGGGCCACGCTTCCCAGAGCGATGCGAACATCTTCAACCACATCATTCGCCAGACGGCCTAAAGCTGCGATACAAACCTTCGAGATTGCCTGTGCATTCCGAGTTCCGACTTTGCGGGCATGGCATAGATATCCGCAGAAGCGTCGCGGCTGGCAAATGGTTTGAACCAGTTCATCGGGTTGGAGCAGCGTCTTCTTGTAGGCGGTGTGAAAGCTCACGTAGGGCACCCGACGTTCCCCTCGCGCTGACACTAGAATCAATTCCGCGTCGTACACGAGCAGCGCAGGCAACGAGTCCGCCGCCGGCGATGCGTTAACGATATTGCCGCCGATCGTCCCGCGATTCTGGTTCGCGATTCCCCCCGTCCAGCGGGCCGCACTATTCAAGAGGGGAAATTCATGTGCGATAAGCTCGTGCTTGCGGAGGTCGGTATAAGTACATCCGGCACCGATCCGTATTTCGTCCGCCGTGACCTCAATACGCCGCAACTCGGGAAGATTCCAAATGCTGACCAGCTTTCGCGCCGGAAGCTTCCCAGCCGCGAATTGCACCATCACATCGGTGCCTCCGGCAATCGGAATCCAGACGCCCGGTTCTCTCGCCAGCAGCGAGACAATCGCGCTCAGGCTGCCGGGCGCGACTATTTCGTAATCTGCGGGATTGGATCTCATGCGGTCGTTCTGCGGCGCACCGCTTCCGCCACAGCTTCTAGAATCTGACTATAACCGGTGCAGCGGCAGAGATTGCCGGAAAGGCCCTGCCGGATTTCTTCCCTCGTTGGTTCAGTCTTCTCGTCCAGCAGATGGCAGGCTGCGAGAATCATCCCCGGCGTGCAGATGCCACATTGCGCGCCGCCGTACTCAAGAAATGTCTCCTGCAACACATGCAGCGTCTCTCCAGCCGCAAGTCCCTCGATCGTAACCACGCTCGAGCCTCCAGCCTGAAGAATAGGGACGAGGCAGCTATTCACGAGCGTGCCGTCCATCAAAACTGAGCACGAACCACACTCGCCTTCGCCGCAACCTTCCTTCGCGCCGGTCAGTCCAAGGTTCAGCCGCAAAACGTCGAGCAGGCGTTCCATCGGGTAAGCCTGGACAGTTTTCGGCTCGCCGTTGACCAAGAAAGAAATCTCTGTTTTGGCGCGGCTCACCTGAGAATCACTCATCGGACCCCGTCTGCGGAGCCACGACCGCTTTCTTGCGACGATGCAGCGAACTGATTCATGTTCAGCGCATCCATAATGTCCTCGGGAAGCAGAGGAATCGAATCGAAATGAACTCCCAGCGCGTCTTCCACGGCATTGACGATTGCCGGGGCCGGACCATCCATCGGCAGTTCGCCGATGCCCTTCGCGCCATACGCTCCATACACATTGCCCAACTCTTCGAAGAACACGCGGATGGGCGGTAGGTCGCTCGAAGTTGGCATAATGTAATTGGTCATCTGGCTGTTCTGCATGCGTCCATTTTGCCAAACCACTTTTTCGTAAAGGCTGAATCCGATGGCTTGGGCAATGCCACCGATAATTTGGCCTGTAGCCAGAATTGGGTGCAGAACTTTGCCAACTTCCTGGAGCGCGACAAAGTCATCCACCGACGCGCTACACGTCGTCAGATCAACGGCGACCTCGGCGACATAAACTGCCCAGGCAAACGCCGCGTAAGCTTCTCCTCGATACTTTTCATCGTCCCAGAAAATGTCGCTGGGCGCCTCGTAACGCGACCAACAACGGAACGGGCCATGCTCTGCCACATACTGCTGGCAGGCGGCGCGAAATTCGTCCGCGGAATAGGACTCGCGGACCAGCTTGGAAGAAATAAGGGTCTGTTTAATTCCCATGGCCGCCGACTGTACTAATTTCCCAACCACCATTACTGTGCGCGATGCCACGGTGGGGCCGCTGTTGGGGACTTCCAGAGTATCCGCCTGGGCCATGCTAACGGTCTCGTATGGCAGACCGAGAGCTTCGGCCGCGATTTGGCTGAGGACGGTTTTCGTTCCCTGTCCAAATTCCGTACTCGAAACCAGCACGCGCACGCTGCCGTCCGCACAACCTTCTACGCCGACAACCGAACTCAGATAGCGCTCGCCCGATCCCGTGAATCCAGCACCGTGCAGGAACGTGGCGATGCCCATGCCCTTCTTCGTCGCGCCGCCCTTATTCTCGTTCGCGAAGCGCTGTTTCTTGCTGTGATAGTCCGAAATTTCCACCGCGCGGTCAAGCAACTTCTCAAGGTTAATCGGTTCGCGCACAACCTGTTCCGTAGTGGTTGTCTGTCCCGGCTGCAGAAAATTACGGCGGCGGATCTCAACCGGAGAAAGACCTACCGCTTGCGCGATACGGTCCATGTGTCGCTCCATGGCAAACAGGCTCTGCGGCGCTCCAAAGCCTCGAAAAGCTCCGTGGGGTGGCACGTTTGTAGCCACCGCCTTTGCGCGGATACGAACACTCGGCCAGTAATATGGTCCCCCGGCGTGGATAGCCCCGCGGGAAAGGACGACGGGTGACAGAGTAAGATACGCTCCACCGTCAATCGTGAATTCGATTTCTCCACCCAGGATCTTGCCATCCTTGCTAACGGCCGTCCGGTGCCGCGTGCGTGAAGGATGCCGCTTCGTAGTCGCTGCCATATCTTCCATGCGGTCATAAATAATCTTCACTGGCTTTCCCGACTTGATGGCCAGCAGCGCCGCATGCGCGGCGATCATCGACGGATATTCCTCTTTCCCGCCGAAAGCGCCCCCGGTCTCCATCTGCACGACACGAACTTTTTCCGCGGGCAAATTGCAAAGTGCCATCAGCGCCTTGTGAATGTAGTAAGGGCACTGCATCGAGCCCCACACCGTTATTCCCTGCGCGGCGTCAAAGGCCGCGATCATTCCGTTGTTTTCGATGTAGAGCTGCTCCTGTGCGCCAGTCGTGTATTCGCCTTGCACGATGTAGTCCGCCTTTTCCCAGATCCCATCGACATCGCCTTTTTCAATCAAGTAGGTTTTGAAGATGTTGTCCTCGCCCCACACAATTTCGGAGCGGTTTTCGCTTTCTTCAATGGTGAAAATGGCAGGCAGAGAGTCGTATTCAATCGAAACCGCCTCAACGGCCTTGGGGAGGAGATGGCGGTCTGGGTGAGACAACAATAGAATGGGCTCCTCGGGATGGTTTATAAATTCACCTGCCAGGCAGGGCTGATCGTTCCCGATCAACGAAATGCAATTTTTCCCGGGAATATCGTGCGCGGAAACGATCACGAATTCATCCCAGTCAATTCCGGCGCCAAATGTAATTTTTCTGATCCGGCCACGCGGAATCTGGCTGCGAACCGTCGCTCCGAACAGCATGTTGGGCAGAACCATATCGTCGACGTACTGAGACCTTCCGGTCACCTTGTCGCGTCCCTCTTTGCGTGGAACCGACTTACCGACGATTTGCTGGCTGTTCATTTCGAACTATTTCCGTGAGAATCCGCCCAGCTCCGGTAAACCAAGCGGGACACGAAGACCCAGCGGATGGGATAGTGTATGACAGGGTCACAATGGAGCGGAAGTGTTTAACGATGCGAATTCGGAGTGTATTCTTGCCCTCCCGGTTGACCAGGAAATTCTCCATCGGCAAAGACGCAATTCCCTCGTAGATAAGTAGCCTTCACCACGCCGCGCAGCGATTCTCCCAGATACGGAGAGACGGGATGCCGGTAGTGCAGTTTGTCCTCCGTCACAACAAATTCGCGGTCGGAATCGAACACCGCGAAATCCGCATCGTACCCAGCGGCAATTTGACCCTTGTGCGTGTCGCAACCAGCGAGTAGAGCCGGTGCCGCTGCCATCCAGCGTGCCAACTCAAGCAACGTGAAACCTCTTCTGCTGGCTTCGGTCCACATCAGCGGCAACGCTATTGAAAGACTGGCAATACCTCCCCACGCGGCCCGAAAATTTCCCTCGGCCAGCCGCTTCATCGCCGGAGGGCACGGAGAATGGTCCGTCGCCACCAGATCGATCGTTCCATCTCCCAGACCTTGCCACAATTTCTCGCAATTTTCACGGTTGCGAATAGGCGGAGCGCATTTGCACAGCGTCGCCCCATTCGCGATCCTCTCGGCAGACAGGTGCAGGTAGTGAGGACAAGTTTCCACGCTCACCGCAAGTCCCTCGGAGCGCGCGTCGCGCAGTTCCTGAAGCGCCGCGCTGGTCGACAGATGGACGATGTGCAAACGAAAACCATATTCGCGGCACAGCGCCAGCATCAGCCGGATGGCCGCCAGTTCCGCCTCCCCCGGTCGCGATCGAAGGTACGTGGAGTAACAATTCCAATCGGCGTCGGCCAGACCGTCAGTTGCCTGATCGATTGGGCCAGGAAGTTCGGCGTGTACCAGAAGTGGCAGGCCAGTTCGCGCGACATGAGGTAGGGCCGCTCGCAGCTGTTGCTCCGTGACCATGGTGAAACCGTCGATACCGGGATTGATCAAAAAGCATTTGAACCCCCGCGCTCCAGCAGCTGCGAGATCTTCGATGTGATTTTGGTTGTCGTGAACCAACCCGCCCCACGCCGTCCAATCCGCTCGGCATCTGCCGTGCGCAGCCGCGCGCTTGGCCTCGAGCGCAGCCACCGTCGTGGTCGCGGGAAGACAGTTCAGCGGCATGTCGACCAGCAGTGTGTATCCACCTGCCGCCGCAGCCCTTGTGGCTGTTTCGAAACCTTCCCAGTCAATGCGACCCGGCTCGTTGATATGCACGTGTGAATCGACCAGCCCCGGAAGAATGGCCGCCTCCCCGAAGTCATGGATTTTGTAACCGTCGGCAGGGATTTGATCGGGAGAGACAACGCCCTGGATACGTTCTCCTTCCACCAGTATGACCGCCGGGCGAATTTCGTCGTGAGTGACCACTCGGCTAGCGCGGAAAGCGTGCAAACTCAAATGTCAGCTCCTCGGGAGATTTGCCGGCAACAACAGAGCGTATCCCGGTCGCTCCGCTTTTTCAATACGCAGGTCACCGACCCAACGACTTACGCTCAGTCCTACATGGAATCATGCTTTTCGATGGCGAACGGCGTATCAGCTGCACACGTGCAATATTGCTCACGTCCCGAACTCTGCCGAAGCAGGTCACTGGCCTTGAGCTACGCTGACAAACCTGACTGAAGCTTTGTCGAAGGCCTCCTTATGGTCCCTCATGCAGGGATGCCGGGGTCATGATTGAACTAGTCCCGATTAGCTCGCGGGGCTGCCCCGTTTGTTATTGAAGGAGTTCTCATGGTCATGGCACACGCCTTACGCCTTTTTTCAGGCCAAATGCGTGCAGGATATCCAACGAAAATTCGCTCACGAAATTGTAGCCACTGCCGATTCCTGCCTGGGACAACATGTTGTATGCGCCACCTCTCCAGATGTTGTGTTGTCCCGGTAACCATGTGTTGTACAGGACGCCCGCCGCGAAGGCCCCGCCATACGTGGGGAGTTGCGGCCGAAGGATACGCTCACTGCGGTTATAGGCCACGAAATTTCTTGAAATGGCGTGGCGCGTGCGGGGCCAGAAGCCGTCGCATCGGCAAAAGTCGTACCGAGGCTCATACCCGAGCAGAGCATTCCCTTCAGCTACTATGCTGTTCTGGATTACAAACTCTCCGTACCGCGCCGCGTAGCGTCTGCCATAGCCAGCAAACCCGCCTCCCCAACCGCGAGGTTCACCACGTGCCTGATCGAGTCCGGCTGAAAACCCCCTCGCCAGATAAGATCCGGCAGTAAGGAACGTTTGCCGTATATATATCTCCTCTCGCTGTGTATTCGATAAAGGCTCAAGCGGTCCCTGCACCGGAATGTATGGACCAATGAGCCACTCGATCGGCAACCGGCTCAGACTTTCAGATTTCGATGGCGCATTCTGTTGTGTTGTCGGGTTATCGGGATACTTGTCGTCGGAACCCAGACTCTGCTGCGCTGCTCCCGGAAGCACCGACGCACCTAATGCGAGGAAGAATGCAAAAGAGATGTGTATGCAGGACGGGGCATGCCAGCATGCTGTCATGATTCTTGGTCTCCAAATTCTTGGATCAAGCGTGGCCCCCAGAAATAGATTCGAAGGCGTTATTAAATCCCCTCGCGCACAGGAACCGGCAACCGCCTGAACGCGATTTGGGCGGCAGCCAGGATCATGATCGCCGCACTGCCTATGATTACCGGTTTTCGACGTCCGACACGGTCGGAGAGCCAACCACGCAGCGGGCATCCAACAACCCAGCCGAGGGAACCAGGGTCTTGGAAACTGTACACGGACTGCTCGCAGTTTGGCGTTTCGGGCCGCCCCCCCGCTAACTCCGGCACCGTCGGCAATCCGGGTGATCATTCTCACACACAAGCACCTTTATCCGGACCAATCTGGAGGCATTGGTTCCGTGATGCCCGTCATTCGGAAGCGAGAATTTCCTCACACGTCGCCTTAAGCTACTTTGGATTTGTCGGCCGATTTCTCCAGGTGTCCGCCAAATTCGTACCGCATCGCGGATAAGAGCTTGTTAGCGAATTCAGCCTCGCCCCGAGAGGTGAATCGCTCGTAAAGAGCTGTGGTCAGAACTGGGGCAGGCACTGCTTCATCGATAGCAGCTTTAATCGTCCAGCGCCCTTCGCCAGAATCAGAGACACGGCCGGCAAACTTCGAAAGATTCGGATCCTGAACGAGCGCGGCCGCAGTCAGATCCAGCAACCACGAAGCTATCACACTTCCCCGCCGCCAAACCTCCGCGATGTCTCGCAGATTCATTTCGTACTGATAGTGCTCGGGGTTACGCAATGGCGTAGTTTCCGCATCGGCTGGGCTGTTTGCTTGTTTGCCTACGTTAGCTTTACGCAGAACGGATATCCCCTCCGCGTATGCTGCCATGACGCCGTACTCGATTCCGTTGTGCACCATCTTGACGAAATGACCAGCGCCATTCGGGCCGCAGTGCAGGTAGCCTTGTTCGGCGGTGCCGTCGATCTTCTCCCGGCCGGGGGTTCGCGGAATATCACCGATTCCCGGAGCTAGCGCAGCCAAAATTGGATCGAGCCGCTTCACAACCTCTCTCTCCCCTCCTATCATCATGCAGTAACCTCGCTCGAGACCCCAGACTCCTCCGCTTGTTCCCACATCCACGTAATGGATCTGTTGGGAAGCGAGTTGCTTGGCACGCCGGAGATCATCGACGTAATAAGAGTTGCCACCGTCAATGAGAATGTCCCCCGCCTCAAGATGAGGTGAGAGGTCGGTGATGGTTTCATCGACAACCGCCGCTGGCACCATCAGCCAAATCGCTCGTGGTTTCTCAAGCTTCTTCACGACGTCTGGGAGAGACGGAGCGCCGATCGCTTTTTCCTTGACCAGTTCGTTCACCGCTTGTGGTGACCGGTTCCACACCACGCAACTGTGACCCTTGCGGATGAGTCGCCGCGCCATGTTGGCTCCCATCCTTCCAAGACCGATCATTCCGATTTGCATAGCATCTCCTTTACGTAAGACCAGAAGGTGAATGGATTTGGCTCTTATAAGCCACGGTCGCTTAGCCCCGGATGATCACCCGGACGGCGTCCCAGTGTCCAGTGATACTTGCGCTCTGTCTCCTTAATTGGCAGATCATTGATTGAAGCATACCTCACGCGCATCAACCCGTTCTCATCGAACTCCCAATTCTCATTGCCATACGAACGAAACCAATTCCCGGAGTCATCGTGCCATTCATAGGCAAAGCGCACGGCAATACGGTTTTCCGCGAACGCCCAAAGCTCTTTGATCAGCCGATAGTCCAGCTCTTTGGTCCATTTGCGTCTGAGAAACGCGACGATTTCTTGCCTTCCATTCACAAATTCCGCACGGTTTCTCCAGTGTGAGTCAACTGAGTAAGCCAAGGCCACCTTCTCCGGTTCGCGAGTGTTCCATGCATCTTCTGCCAGGCGAACCTTCTGAGTGGCCGTTTCGCGGGTAAATGGCGGCAACGGAGGACGTTGAGTCACGGTTTGGGGGGACGACATCACATTTCTCCTTTTTGAAGTTCGTCTTCTATGGGCGTCCCATGATGTGCAAATGCGCGTAAGGCGATCCAGCCCACATAATATAGGCGCCCGTCGGCTTGTGCGTGGTCGGCAGTCCGGTAGTTTTCGGATCAAACGGTCACATGATCATCCAATGCGGACCGATCTCGATCGGCATACTCGTCGTGTCATGAGGATCTGAATCGCTGCGCTGAGTAGCGCCGGCCAACATATATGTGATGCCGGGAACGGTGTTTGTCGGTTTCGGTTTGTGAGCTTTGGCGTCATCGTACCACTGCATCGCTGCCTTATCGACACACATAGGCGGTTCGGCAACAACTTTCGGATTTCCCGGCATGCAGGTGAAACCGTTGTTCCCCTCGCGCAGAACCACCGTGTTGCCTTGCGCGTCGGTGTCGACGATCTTGGCTGGCTTGGCGACATCCGTTGGTCCGGCGGACATCGCGCGGGCTATTTTGACTTCCGTCGAATCACCGCTGCTTATCGACGAACTTTGATCCGACGGCATGGTCTGAGCCCCGCCGCTGCGAAGCATTCCAGCGACGAGTACCATCGCAGCAATGAATGTCAGAAACGTTAGGCTTAGCTTCGTCAACTTCATTTTGTGCTCCTTGACCTGGGATTTGACGTGAGTGGCATTTTCCCTTCGGCATCGACGACAAGCATTCCCGCCTGACTGGAAGTTTCTCCGTCCAGTTTCCCCCTGCCGCCTGTTCTCCAGAGGCTTTCGGCATCAAACGCATCTGAACAAGTATCGTCAGATCTTCCCCGATGATGGCGTTGAACCTGGACACTTGCTAAGATCCAAAGCTTCCATGGGAAGATCGCGGGTACCTAGCTTACAAACTAGTGGCCTACGCGACCTCTTTCTGCGACGCTCCAGCCTCCTCGCCCAGGAAGCTCAGCAATTCGGCACCCCCCGCGATTTACGTCAGAGTCATTTGCAATTCTCTCGACCCTCTCCTGCCTTTCAGATGACGGATGAGACCGAACGGTCGCAGCGAAAGCAAGATAAATTTGCTGGGCCAGTTCAAACGAAGGCAGGCTATTGAGGGGTAACCTGAGAGACCTGTTCCGTGAGCAGAGTTTGCTACATCAGAGAAGCAGGGGACACGTAAAAGCGATTACCGTCCTGCGGCCTTTTGGCCGCGAAGGACTATGCAAGTGGAAACCGCTTTCGCCACCAATCGGTTCTCCTCGTCGGTTATGGTGCACTCTAGGTAGCCGGTCGTGCCACCCCTCCGCACGACCATTGCTTCCGCTCTGAGTTGTGCTCGCCAGACGGGACGGAGGAAATTGATTTTCAGTTCAACCGTAGTGAAGGATTCCTCCGGAGCGAGAGTACTTGCAAACGCGATGCCCATCGCGGCATCAGCTATGTCGCACAGAACTCCTCCGTGCAACGTTCCCATGGGATTTGCATGCTGTGGTCCAGCGGCCAAGACGACCGTCGCCCGTCCGTCACGCAATGTCCTTCGCCTCAAATCCAATTAGACGCGCGATTGGAACATCGTTCGTTTTTGCTCGTTCCCTGAAGTCCGGTTGCGAGGAAATTTCTTGAGTGCTCATGACTTGTCGGCTCCGGTTTTCGCTTTCCGCGCACGAACTTTGGTTTCGAGGTACTCCTCCAGATGACGGAGGCGAGATCAAGAGGCTCTTTATTGCGCTGCAGACGACTCACCATCCCGCTGCCTTCAAGAGTGCTGGCAATCAGGGTGGCCAATTTTGCCGAATCGACATCGGAACGGATCTCGCCTCCTCGTTGCCCATCCTCGGCAATTGATTGCATACGGTCAAGCCAAGAAATGAGAGCCTGGCGAGCTTTCGCTCGCAGCTTTGGATTGCCGTCGTCGCAATCGACGGCCGTGTTCAAAAGCGGGCAGCCTCCCGGCACCAACCCGGTGCGCCGGTCTCGAAAGTTGCGCACGATTTGTTGGAGGCGGTCAACCGTATTTGGAATCGCCTCTGTGCCTTCGAAGCGCGTATCCATTGCGACTTTCCAAGCATGGTCGAAGGCGTCTGCCGCAAGCTCTTGCTTGCTCCCAAAATGCCGGTAGATTCCACCCTTTTCTAATCCGGTCGCTCGCATGAGATCGGAAAGCGCTGCGCCGTCGTATCCTTTTTGATTGAAGATCGGGGCCGCCTTACGAATGATTTCTTGCCGAGTCTGCTCACCTTTACGCATGTCCTGCTCCTCGCAGCGCCAACTCCGCGATAATAGGCTGGCTGACCGCACGATACACATACTTCGATGAGACCGTCCGGTCCCACGTCGCATTTGATATGCGGCCATGAGAGAAACTACCGATTTTAAGTGCCGCGTCGGCTTCGGTGACAACCTCAGTTTACGAGGACCTCTGAAAACCTATAGATCGTAGAAAGCACGTCCATGCTGCCTGCCGCTGTGTGCCCGACGAAAGTCTCAATCGTGGTAAAGGACGAAGGAGAAGGGTTTGACATTAATAATGTCCCGGACCCTACAGCCCCAGAAAACATAGGATCGGTTCACGGCCGTGGCATCCACGTGATAAGAGCGTTAATGGATGAAGTTCGCTTCGAGGAACGTGGAGCCGTCATTGACATGCGAAAGAGAAACGTTATTTGAGAGCCAGAGTTATCTGCCCCAAGTGGTAGGACATGTGGTTGGTTCGACTCAGCAGAACAGCCAATCGGTTCCGGGTCGGATCTTTGGCATAGTCTTCCTCGGACATTGCGTAGTGCCGTTGCAACCATTCGTCCGCCGAAAGACTTGTAAACTGTGAGAGTAGTTTACCGTTCACTTCGTCCCAATATTTTCTCAGCTCTCCCACAGGGGGCAACTGTGCCCCTGTCCTGTCAGGACTGGAGACGAAGATCGCATCGAGTTCAGGATGCAGTCGCTCTCCTAGACCGAGAATCGGGAACATGGCGTCGTCAATGGCAGTGAGGTGCCCCCATAGATATATGAGACGGTTCTTCCCAGGAGCGACCTCTTTCAAGAGCTCGTCTTCCGTGAGACTAGAGAATATTTTGTTGGCTCTCTCCACGCCGAGTCGCCAGGAATTGATTGCCACCTGTACTGATAATTTGTGGGACGTCATTGACACAAGCCTCTCTTTGGATTCCTGCCCATCCTTATAGCAATCTGGCGGTCAGATCTGCGCTCTGCCGCCGTCAACGAACAGCTCAATACCCGTGACGAAACTGGAGTCATCCGAGGCCAGAAACAACGCCACTTTTGCAACTTCATCGGGCTCCCCCATGCGTCCCATCGGGATGGTGGACACAATCCGCGCAATCACGTCCGGACTTTGCCGGCTCGCCAGTGGTGTATTAATCGGACCCGGACTAACGACGTTTGAGCGGATACGTCGGTCCTTCAAATCTGTGGTCCAGGTTCGCACCAAAGAGCGGACTGCAGCCTTACTCGCGGCGTAGACGCCGAAAGCGGCGGTACCCTTAACACTCGCGACCGAACCGTTGAGAATGATAGAGCCACCGTCCTTCAGGAGCGGCAATGCCTTTTGCACCGTGAACAGCGTTCCCCTTACATTGATGTTGAACAGCTTGTTGAAATGCTCCTCGGTGACTGCCCCGAACGGAACAAATTCGCCAACGCCCGCATTGGCGAAAACAATATCGAGTCGTCCTTTCACTTTAGAGATGGTCTCGTAGAGACGATCTAGGTCGGACAGATTGGCAATGTCTCCCTGAACGCCAGAAACGTTGCTGCCGATTTCCTTCACGGCCTCGTCGAGTTCCTTCTGGCGACGGCCGGTAATGAATACATACGCACCTTCCTTGGCGAATAGCTTGGCCGTAGCTAACCCAATCCCTTCGGTGCCGCCTGTGATGAGAGCGATCTTTTCTTTAAGTTTTTTGGACATTCTTTTTCTCCGAGTTGCAACGAACATCTCCATCCCCCATGCGTTTTGTGCCAGTGCTCAGCCCTTTAGGAACTGAGGAACGTGCTGAACAAACTGCTCTGGTCGGCGGCGGCGCTATGTTCCTTGGTCATTGCCTTGTCAAATAGTTTTGATGTTGATGAGACCGTTCGGTCGCATAAGTTTTCCATCTTGCTGCGACTCGGCCCCTGCGTCATCAGCGCCGTGAGGTCTACCTCTCGTCCCATTGATCGGTAAATATCACCGGAGCCCAGCTCTACCCCGTCCCCTCCTTGTGCAATCGACCCAGGGCAGGAAATGACATATGCGGCCCCGCGATCCAAACATTCTCGCGAGCGAGCTTAAAAAGCCATTGATTCCGCGTCGCCGCAGCCGCAATTTGGTCGATGTCGAAGACCACCGTGACCTCGGGATGCTGCAGCTGGACTCGTAGTGCATGGACGATGTCGCCCAAAAACAGAATTGTTTGTCCCTTTGACGAAAATTCATAGCCGGTATGTCCCGGGGTATGACCAGGCAGCGGGACGAGTTGCATGCCGTCAACGATTGGCTCTGAGCCACTAAACGTGTGCCACTTACCGACGGGCCTTGTTCCGCCGAATGGAACCTCTGATCGGCGCGGCCGTGCCATTCTGATGATTAGTGCAATGCTAGGAGCGATCAACCTCTCTCGTGCCGTGTCAGACCCAAACCTTTCACGAGAGATTCTCCAACAGACTCGTGATCAGTTAACCAATTTGAACAAAACCGGGAAACCGCGTCAGACGGCTGATGCAACGCGCAAACGTCTTAGGCGATCACTTCGATTGCGTCGACGCGTGATGGATAAAACGCCAGGTACTCTTTAATGTTGGCAACTGCCTCGTAAGGTTTTTCGTACGTCCAAACGGCGTATTCCGATTTCGATCCGCCGATGGGAATGCTGTAGTACGTACAATCACCCTTGTATGGACAATAGCTATAATGCGTGGTCCGAACGAGCAACGACATGTCCGCATCGTTGCGCGGCAAGTAGTAACCAGGCGGATAGCCCTTCTCTTCCAGGCAGAGCGCTCGCGTCGATTCAGCAACTATCGTCCCGGCGACCGTTACACGCACCTTGCCCTCTGCCGGAGAAATCGTGATGGGATGGTCAGGCCCAGGAATTCTGATCTCCTTGCCTTTGCTCCGCTCAGTATGCATTGCGCTCCTCACGTTCTCAGTCACAGCTTCGATCCTCCATCAACCGGTATACTCGCTCCTGTGATCCAGCGCGCCGCGTCCGATGCCAGGAACGCGACCACATCTGCTACATCTTCCGGCTTGCCGATTCGCTTCAGGGCCTGCATTCCCAGCGTAACTTCGCGACCCGCTTCAGTCTTGGCGAAGTTCGACATGTCTGTGTCGATTACACCGGGCGCGACTGCGTTTACGCGGATACCTCGCGGCCCAAGAAAGGCAGCCCAGTTCTTGACCAGAGTCTCTAATGCCCCTTTGGTCGAGGCGTAGGCAAGGAGGGAAGGGTTGTCCAAGCCGGGCTTCCCAACTACCGCGTGGGCCCCGATCGAAGAGATCACGATGATGTTCGATCCTTCTCCTAGGATAGGCACGAGTTGCTGCACCAGGAAAAACGGACTGCGCACATTTGTCGCAAAGAGATTGTCAAAATCCTCCACCGTATGATCTTGGAAGGTTGCAGATTTGCTGATTCCGGCATTGGACACGAGCACATGCAATCGCTCGCCGATGATCGAACGAACTTCCTTCGTCAGCAGTGTTGCCCCTTCTGGAGTTCCCAAATCCGACTTGATCGCGTCCGCGCTTTGAACCGCCGACGCCAGCCTTTTTCAGGGCTGCGTACTACCAGCGTATCCCCCGTGTCCTTCAACAACTTAACTTTGCAGAGTGGCCCCAGTTTTGTGACCACTCTGTGACCAGCGCCGATGTTCGCCTAAGCGTCGGCCCCAATCTCAGCCGTGCTGCTTGCCAGCGACCCGTTGATCTCCGCCAGTCCCAGGCGTGGACCCGTGGCCCATCAGAACGGAAATCCGCGCTTACTTCCGGTTTGCCCGTCATCCGCCAGCAGTCGCAGTAGCATAA
>CAWDNO010000014.1:0-218768 GCA_963803665.1 uncultured Acidobacteriota bacterium | reverse complement strand
GTCGACGTGAATGTCGGCGTCCGAGGTTTCCACCCGAAGGTCAGGCTTACCCGTGATGGTGTAGGTTTTCGACCATTCCTCAGCGTGGATGAATGGCGCAGCAGCCAGACACACTCCCAATATGAACAAGGCGAAGCGATTCATTGATGGTCTCCTCAGGCCTACGGGCAGAATTCTAACCGCGACTTTCGAGGATTGATACGCAGTGTCGGCTGGTTATGTTCCCTCAAAGTTAGCCACCCTTGCTACCTCTTTCAGACAAACATTGCTCTCGACAGAGCTACAATACTGCCATGCCCGCATCGGGTGCCAAAAGACAGCCGGATTCACATCCGCCCGAGCAACCATCTTGCGAGCATCACCGCACACCGCAAATCTACACGCTGGAAGCCACAGGCTTGCTGGTGATTGCAGCCCTGATTCTAATCCTCACCGTCGTCCGCTACTGGCATCGACATTGCCTGGAGCGCGCGCTGATCGTGCTTCGCGATCCGTTGCTGGTGGTAGTGTTGGGTCCAACGGCCAGCGGGAAGACCGCACTTTCTCTGTCGCTGGCCGAGCGTTTTGACGGCGAAGTGGTCAATTGCGATTCGGTCGCTTTGTATCGCGAATTCGAAATCGGAACCGCCAAGCCTAATGCCACCGAGCGCGCACGGGCTCCACATCATCTTCTAGACATTGCAGATCCCACGGGTTTTATAACGGCAGGTCAATACGCCCGCTTAGCGAGAGAGGTTCTTTCCGACATTAAGACGCGAGGCAAGTTGCCAATCGTGGTTGGAGGCACCGGGCTTTATCTCCGCGCTCTGCTCGAAGGCCTTTTCCCCGGCCCACAGCGTTCGGAAGAACTGCGCGAGAGACTTCGTGATCGCGCAGAAAAAAAAGGTTCGCAGTATCTGCACGGAATATTGCGCCATCTCGATTCCGAGGCGGCAGCAAAGATCCACGCTAATGACCTTCCAAAACTCATTCGGGCCATTGAGGTCTGTGTTACTGCAAGGGAAAAGATGACCGAGATGTGGAAGCAAGGACGTGATCCGCTGACCGGATTTCGCGTCTTGCGTTTGGGTCTAAATCCCAACCGTGACGCGCTGTACGCTCGCATCAATCAGCGCGCACAGAAAATGTTCGACGTGGGACTAGTTGAGGAAACAAGGTGCCTGCTGGCAAAGTATGGCGACGCCGCGCGACCATTGTGTAGCCTGGGATACAAGCAGGCAGTGCAACAACTGCATGGCGAAATCGATCCAAACACCGCAGTGCAAATGGCGCAGCATGCGCATCGCAATTACGCCAAACGGCAAATGACTTGGTTCCGGCGAGAGCGCGAAGTAACCTGGCTGGAAGGATTCGGCGACGATCCCGCAATCCAGCAAAGAGCGGCCCTAGCTGTGGAGACGTAGCTGGCTACGTCTCTACCTCGAGCTGTTCTGCGATCTCGAGCAGCTTTGTGACGCTATTCCAGTTTCTCCCGGTTCCAGTTGTCCCCAGCTTTTTCCCAATAGTGGGCCACGAGAGTTTTGAGCGTCCCATGCCGTTCGGAAAGTAGATATACACCTCGCGCCCGTCAACATGGAGTTCCTCAGGATCTGTGTTTATCTTGAGAACCTGATCACGAGCTTGCACACTGGTGTGATTGGCGAGGAACGTAACCAGAAGTTTGCCTGGATCGACCGCCCGACGCTTTGCGAACGGGTTTCTCGCAATCACATCCCTGAGTTCGGAAGGTGTGCGAACTATGACGTCGACGCGAAAACCGAAGCGCCGCTCGATAGCCTCCTCGATCCGCTTGGTCAGCACAGCAAGGTTTCGCTCTTTGGTCCGGAAAACGACATTGCCACTCTGCACGTACGTTTGCGCATCTTGCAATCCGAGTGATTCATACAGGGAGCGAAGCTCACCCATGTTGACTTTGTTGTGGCCTCCAACGTTAATGCCACGAAGCATGGAGACGAGCACGGCCATGGAGAGTCCAGTATATTTCACCCGGCAGAAACTATTTGAAGGATGCTTTACCAGAAAGCAAAACGGCTGGCAGACTCTGCTGCCAGCCGCGTTCAGCTGATTTGTTCAAACTCAGCGACGTCCACCACCGCCATGGAAACCGCCCCCCGCGCCGCGAGCAAAGCCGCCACGCGCATAGCCTGCGCCACCACGGGCATATCCAACTCCGCCACGGTATGCATAGGCACCCGGCCGGTAGTATCCGCGGCCATAGTATCCGCGACCGTAGCCATACGGGCCATGTCCGTAGTAACCGTACGGACCGTGCCAGCCGTGATACCAGGGACCGGCGCCAATGAACACGCCTCCCACAAACCATTGCGGGCCGTAGTAGCCATAAGGCGCGCACGCGTACGGGTAATATGAATAGTAGCCATAAGCGCATGACGGTGCGGCACCCACATAACCATAAGCCGGACCGACGCCTACTCCGACGCCAATTGCAACTCCGGCGTGTGACTGAACTGCCGGTACCATGAAGATGCTCAGCAAAGCCAGGTATCGTAAATAACGCATTGTGACCTCCCCTTTCCCGATCTGCGATCAAACGATCGACAGATCCGGAGGCCTTCAGGCTTCAGTTCGTCTGAAGCGCCTACCTGTACATATAAACGCGGAAAGAGGAGAAAAGTTGCTACGCGTCAAGCGTCTACGAGTTACGGATATTGACAGTCTTTTACATTTATTTATGGAGGCCGGGCGTCCACGCCCGTGCTCCATTAAAGCTAGAACAGTTAAACTTGAAATCGTGACTTTTTTTCGAAATCCAAGAACACCTCTTTTTTCCCGTCGTCGTTTTCTTCGTGGATTGGCCACCAGCCTTGCCATTCCGGCTGTGTCCAGATTTGCGCGCGCGTTGCCTGAACCGGTTTACCCTTTCGTGGAAGTTCCTCCGGCAGCGAGTGGCATCACTTGGAAGCACACCGCCGGAAAATCTCCGCAAAAATATTTGCCAGAAACGACAGGCGCCGGTTGCGCCTTCCTCGACTTTGACAACGATGGCTGGATGGACATTTACCTGGTCAACGGCGGCCAGTGTGATTTCTTCAGTCCGAATCCTCCGCTTCGCAATGCCCTGTATCGAAATAATCGCGACGGAACTTTTGCTGACGTAACCATAAAGGCCGGCGTGGCTGCTGGCGGCTACGGTCAAGGCGTGGCGGTGGGCGACTACGATGGCGACGGGTTTCCTGACTTGTACGTAACGCAGTATGGCCGGAACATTCTGTATCACAATAACGGAGACGGCACTTTCACCGATGTGACCGACAAAGCCGGAGTTGCCGCGCCCGGATGGTCTTCGAGCGCGGTTTGGTTCGACTACGACAACGACGGACGCCTCGATCTTTTTGTCTGCCGCTTCGTCGACTTCGACAAATCCAAGAACTTGCCCTGCGCGGCTGGCGACAGCCCAGGCTACTGCGTTCCGCGGCTGTACAAGCCGATGGCGAGCTGGCTGTTTCACAACAATGGCGACGGAACCTTCACCGACGTCAGCAAAAGTTCAGGAATCGGGAATTACCTCGGAAAGGCGTGGGGAGTGGTCGCGACCGACATTAACAATGACGGCCACATGGACTTATTCGTTGCCAACGATACGGTGCAGAACTTTCTGTATGTTAATCGCGGCGGTGGAAAGTTCGAGGAAATCGGCGCGCAAGCCGGAGTTGCCTACAGTGAGTTTGGCCGGCCACGTTCCGGCATGGGCCTCGATTCAGCCGACTTTAACGAAGACGGTTGGATGGATCTTTTCGTCGCCAACATCGATCACGAAATGTATTCGCTGTACCAGAACAACGGCGATGAGACTTTCGATGACAAAGCTGGTGCTGCCGGGATCGCCTCCGCTACTCGCCTGATGAGTGGTTGGGGATTGAAGTTTTTCGACTATGACAACGACGGCAATCTTGATTTATTTCTCTGCAACGGCAATCCCGATGATCTGATTCAGGTCCTTCGCAAAGACGTGAGCTATCAGGAGCCGATGCTGCTGTTTCACGGCAATGGCAAAAGTTTTCAGAACGTGAGCGCTGACAGCGGGCCGATTTTCTCGAGACCGCTGTCGGCGCGTGGAATGGCGATCGGCGATTTTGACAACGATGGCGCAGTCGATGTGCTGATCTCCGTCAACGATGGCGCCCCGCTTCTATTGCGAAACAATGCAGCAAAAAAAAGTCATTGGCTGGGCGTTAATCTTGTGGGAACGAAATCGAATCGCGATGCGATTGGCGCGCGCATTACCTATCAAGCCGGAGATATGAAGCGTCACCGAATGAAGGCTGGCGGCGGGAGCTTTCTTTCGTCACATGATCCACGCATAGTGCTTGGGCTGGGTGAGCGCACGAAAATCGATTGGCTGGAAATCAAATGGCCGCTGCCCAGCGGCGCGATAGAACGCTTCACGGACCTTCCAGTTGACCGCTACGTCACCATCGTAGAGGGATCGCTAAAATGGAAGTGAAAACGAACTCGGTCAGCGAAGACGCGAGCCCCGTGTTTTTCGTCAACCGGAAACAGCAGCTTCCGGCGCTCTACCGTCCCGAAATTTCGTTGTCGGTCGCGCTGGAAGTCAAATCGTGCGGGCTAAATGGCGCGGCAGAGACGACATTACGGTTTGTTCCAGCCATCTCCGGCTCAGTTCCGATAAATTGAAAGCGCCCGTCCGGCAAGAGTTTGTAACGACGGCCGCGCCAGTCGATGGTGCTTCCAAAGAAACCCGCGATCCACACCAATAGGCTTATGACATCTTGAATCGGTATGAGCCACCATCTTCGCCGGGTGAGCGGGTCATGCAGAACCCATTCCGCGGTACTCCATGCAGCCAGCGTGCGAAAAAGAGCGGTTACCGCGACCACAGGCCATAGCTTGGGCTGTGCAAGCCAAAGTAAAACGGCGAGCGGTATCGGATTCGTGAAAATTTCCCCCCAATAACCCGCGGGACGCGAACGTCTTGTGCTACGAGCCCAGCGCAGCCGATGCTGGAAATTTAGTTTGAAGGGCTGGCTGCCAATGCGATGCTCAATCACGCAGGAAGAGAGGACCACGCGGTATCCGAGTTGCGGCGCAAGGTTGCCGATTACAAAATCTTCCGCCAGGTAATCGCCCAGTTGATCGAAGCCGCCTATGGCCTCGATAACTTCGCGACGCGCGGCAAGCGTGGGGCCGAGCGCGAAATCCATCTCCCCGACCAGCCATGCCACCAGCACGCCTGCGAGAAATTGCGTATTCATCCCCAGGGCTTCGAGACGCGACCAAAATCCCTTTCCCGGCACTGCGCGGTAGGGACAGGTGACCACGCCGACGATTGGGTTTTGAAACTCTGCTGCAATACGCCGCAACAAGGCGGCCGGCGCCTGCACGTCGCTATCGCTCATAACCAGAATGCTGTGCTGGGCGCGCGCCACCAGATGTCCCAGGCTGTGGGCTTTGGCATTGGGAGCGGCCGACTCGCCAGTCTCAACCAGATGGACTCGCGGACCGCGGGGAAACTCATGACGAACTTTCTCGACGACGGCGACAGCTGGGTCAGCCAGTGCGTGGACCGCAAATAGAATTTCATAGTCCGGATAATCCTGCGTGAAAAAACTGCGCAGATTTTCTTCGAGACAATCGTCTTGCCCACAAAGTGGTTTCAGAACGCTGATGGGCGGCATTGTTTTGAGCGCAGGCGGAGAAATGGCCAGGTAACGTCGCGCTGCGACGACGGTTAGAACGCAATAGACCCACGAGCCCACGAGCAGTAAAACCAGCAGGCCCATCAGGGCTGAGGTTAGCAGCGCCATATCAATTTCCACAATAATTCATTTGCCAGACAGCACAACGTGGAGTTGTTGCCATCTAACGTATCCGGTTAAACTTATCCGGTAGAAGTCTGCAATCGTCCCAAGGATGCCTAGAGTTCCCGTTGCAGATTGCATTTCAGTATAAGTGCCTGCGGGCAGAAAAGGGCGCCGCCCCGCTGGCATCGGCTTTAGCGATGAGAATTAACACAGCCCCTTCCGTTCTTGTCGTCGTACTATTCTTTGGCGCAATCTGCTTTAGTCAACTGCCATCATCTCGTTGCGATGCAAGCGAAGGCGCTATTCCAGACTGCACTTTCTTAACAGGCTTTGAGCCTATCCAGGCTCAAACCTTAACATCCCAAAGGATCCTCCTAGATCGAGGTGCAGGTACGCCAGAGAGTTCGGGCGCGGGAACTGACATTGAAACAGCTGCCAGAGCAGCCGCCATGGTTGCTGTGGCTCCCGAGAAGCATAGTTTTCATTGGCGCCAAGCGCTAAAAGAATCGCTGACGTTTCTCGTGATTGAACAGGCGTATGTGGTGCACACCGACTTTAATTGGGTAGTGTCTGAAAATGGGGTTCCGTTCAATCACTTTTGGCGCGACTACACACAATCACTGTCAGAATGGACGCATTCCGGATGGGACGACGGCGACCCCAATTGGTTTGGCTATGTTGGGCATCCTATTCAGGGGGCTTTGACCGGCTTCATCCAAATTCAGAATGATCCTGCGTCTGAAAAGATCGAGTTTTCGCGGACTAAAGCCTACTGGTGGAGCCGGTTTAAAGCTGCATTGTGGAATGCTGCCTACAGCACGCAATGGAATCTTGGGTCTGTCAGTGAAGTCACCGTGGAAAAGTACGGAACCAAAGACAGGCCACCGTGGAATTACAATGGATCGTATCCGTGTTCGCGCCATTGCGTGACCGGTGTAGGTCAGATTGACATCGTGATGACGCCACTGGGCGGTACGGGCTGGCTGGTCGGTGAAGACTTTTTGGACAGCACGATTGTCCGGCGAGTCGAGGGCGCCACCCAGAACCGGTTCATAATCGACTGTCCGGGTTGCGCTCAATCCTATCCGCGGCGGCGCAAATGTGCTTCACGGAAAGCCCCTGTGGTATCGGGCTTCCCGCGATGCTCAAGAAATGAGTCTCTCAAGCAGCCCAAAAACTCGCGCGGCTAAACATGCGTTTGCGGAAGGGCAACTTCCCAATCACGGTGATTTGTTTTTCGCTTACTCACACATCGGGGCGGCTCGCTGCGAAGTGCCAATCTCGGGTGCGGCCCTGGTCTGTGATCCGTTCTCCGCCAAGAACGCAAACCTCAGCGGCTGGAATGTGTCCCTGGAGAAAAAGTATCTGCGCTATTTCGGAGTGATCGCTGATTTGGGCGGGCAATATGGCGCGGAGAGCCAGCGTGATTTTTTGTTCGGCATTCGCGGAGGCGCTTCAGTCGGGAGGGTTGGGCCGTTTGCCGAGGCCCTGTTCGGAGCCGTACATGTTCAGGAAAATCTTCCTTCCGCTTCTAAATCGGACACCTTATTTGCCGAGGCACTGGGCATTGGAATCGATTTGCGGCTGATCCGGCGACTGAGTTGGAGAAATCAGATTGATGAAATCAAGACGGGATCTCCTGCTTTTGAACGCCGTAATGTGCGTATGTCATCTGGAATGGCTGTGCGATTTTAGCTGTGCGCGATACGACGCACCAGGCCACCTTTTTTAAGAACAGCTCGACTCAAGAACAAGCGGACTCTGCTTATGGGTCGAACTGTCGCAGCAGTGTGCTAACGGGAATGGAAAAGACTTCTTACTGCTCCCCTAAGGAAATCACGGTATTCCCAGCTCTGGGAGATTAGGTAATCCTATTGTCTAACTGGAACGGATACAAATATTAATTGCTATCTTTCTCGCGTTTTGCGATGAAAGCATATATCCTTGAGGGCAACAAATAGCTTCACTTTACCAGAGCACCAAAAACGTCGCGTGAGGGGGCGCATGCGAAGGGGTTGAGGTTTGTTATGGCTGATCGGATCGAAACTGTACAAGTTTTCATCTTGGCCGAGAACCGGCTTTTGCGCGAAGCCCTGACGCGCATTCTGAGCAAAAAGAATGACATCAAGGTTGTGGGGGCATGCGCTTTCGCCCCCGATGTCGTAGAGCAAGTCTGCAGCGTTGCACCAGACGTCTTGTTGTCTGATTCGGCTGCAGTGGCCCTATCGGACCTTCGGTTGGTCACGGAAGTTCGCACGGCCATCCCCGGACTCAAAGTGGTAATGATCGGAATGGATGCGGACCAGGAAGTTTTTCTCCGAGCTGTGCGGGACGGAATTGCGGGCTTTGTATTGAAAGATGCTTCTGCCATGGAAGTGGCAACTGCGGTGCGCTCCGTGGCAAATGGCGAAGCTGTATGTCCGCCCAGTCTTTGTTTGAGTTTGTTTGAGCTGGTAGCAGCTCAAAACAGCCCCCCTGCGAGCTTTGTCATCAAACATAACCTCGGACTCACGCGTCGCGAACAGCAATTGGTTCAGATGATTAGCCGCAGTCTCACAAATAAAGAGATAGCTGCGCAGCTGAATCTCTCGGAGCAAACGGTAAAGAACCACGTTCATCGAATGTTGCGCAAGCTCGGGGCAACTGATCGGTTCGGGGCGGTCGAGATTTGCCGCAGCCCGGGAGCGCTTGCATGAGCCAAAGTTCAATTTCTCCGTTGGTACTTGTTGGGTACGAAAAGTACATAGAAGTAGCCGGACGTTCGTTGCTGCTTGAACCTTCTTGGTACTGTCTGCTTTAAATCACTAGATCTGATTTGGGTCTTACTTTCTGGGGCAGAACAGGAGAAACTGTCCAGCACGGAGAAGGTCGTGCAAAAAATCAGAGTGTTGGTTGCAAACCGGCCGCGCTTGATGAAGGATTTGGTCCTTGCCACGATTGGGGATCAACCCGATATCGAAGTCGTTGGCGAAACCGAGGACGAGGCCGAAATCACGGAATTGGTCGAACGCACCCGTCCTGATTACCTAATCATCGCTTTGGAAAATCCCGAAGCTCGGCCGGGTCTGAGCGGATTTTTGCTGGGCCGCTATCCGGAGATGAAGATTCTGGCGCTCGCCGCAGAACGCAACAGCGGCATTTTTTATTGGGCTTTTGTGGATATCCGCTCACGCCACGTTGAATCATCCGAGCAGGGCATTTTGAGTGTTTTGCGAAACAAAGCGGCGTTGGTTGAAATTTAGACGCGCCGATGCGGACTAAACATAGAACCGGTTCAGGATCAATTAAGCTTGCGGTAGTAATTTCGCTAGCTTGCGTGGGATTTTTTCCAGATTGCGGAGTTGTAAGCCGCTGGTGCTCACCTCTCCGCGACTTCGTGCGTCGTCAGGGGTTTTGATACGGGTCGGCTCGGGAATTATGCGCTAAGGCGTAACCGGACGTAGCGTGGATCAGATGCAGTTTCTACGGGTTAGCTCACAGATGCCCTGTAAGTGAGGGGGCGAAGCTGCAACTAGAATCTGACAACCTTAAGGGGTCGGTGAATTTGACGGACAGCCCTGATCTCGTTTCCGTGGTCGGATCGCTGGCAGCCGGTCCACAGCGGATAGGCCAACTGCAAACCCACTGGTATGCGGCGCACGTCTGTTCCCGCCACGAAAAGCAAGTCGCGCGGCAATTGGAAGAGCGGCGCGTCAACTGTTTCTTGCCTGTATACAGAAGCGTTCGCCGATGGAAAGATCGGCGCAAGGAACTGGACCTGGTGCTTTTCCCAGGATATGTTTTTGTTCGTCTGGATTTGAAGGATCGCTTGCGTGTGCTGCAGATTCCCAGCGTAGTCCGCTTCGTAAGTTTCAACGGTCATCCGGCACCGCTGCCCGACGCCGAAATTGAGGTTCTGGTTAACGGATTAGCTAAGGGGATTCGCGCCGAACCGCATCCCTATTTGAAAGTCGGACATCGTGTGCGCGTGAAATATGGCCCCCTAGGCGGCACTCAGGGCATTCTGGTGCGCAGAAAAGATAAGTTCCGGGTGGTGCTGTCTATCGATCTGATCATGCGTTCGGTAGCCGTTGAAGTCGACGAAGCCGACATTGAGCCTTGCTGAACTATCGTTCGAAACAAGCGCACCCATGACGAACGTGAGATTCCGATTGGCTGCCAGCCGCAAAGAGGTGTTATGAGCAAATTCTTCCCGATGTTTCGTCGCGGCACCGCGTTGATTTTACTTGTCCTGGAGTCGCTCTCTCCAATCGCATGGAGCCAGCAACCGGCCGCCTACAGCCGCAGCACGGCAATCGATCAAGCAAACTCTCGCGCCGAACGTGAAGCGGAGCAGATGGTTTCGTTTTCCGCTGACCGAATTCTTCCCATACTGCGCCAAGAACCAGGATTGCTGCTGCAACTTAAGAAGGCGCTAGTGCGAAAAGCCTTTGAACAGGGACAGATACTGAATCCAAACGATCTTACCGACGACGCTCTATTTGACCTGATAAGGAAGGACGAGAATGTCCGGGTTATCGCGACTCATGAAATCGTAGATCGCGGATACATCAAAGCGAAACCGAGGCGGGAAGAGCTGGCGCGAGATTTGCCATGCCGTTTACCAGCATCCGCTGGGAGTGAAGCCAAGCAAGCGGATCAATCATCTCTCACGAATTCGAAACGTCCTCCGAGCCAAGAAGAGATCTACTGGGCAAAACACGAGAATGACTTAGATTGCTACTTAACCCAGTACCTTCCCACCGGAGTGCAGCCGTACACCTCGGTCCAGCCACAGCCCTCGCAATCGCCTTTCCAGCAGCAACCGTATCCCGGATCGCAGTATCCCCAGCCACCGCAGCAGTATCCCCAAGAATCTTATCCACCGGGCCAAGCGCAACCTGAGCAGAATCCTTCGACCGATTATCGCCGTCAGCTGCAGTTGACGCAGGCGGAACCATCGCAAGGTTACTTCGGGATGGACCGCGATCAGAGCGAGATGGCCAGCATCCAGCCAGGTGATCTTAGCCTGTTGAATGCCAGCCAAACAGGAGGGATGTCAGCTCGATCAATGAGCGACGGGGAGACTGGGATGGGCGGATTGAGTGCAATGAATCCACAGAGCTTAGGTGCCTCGCCAAACTCGCCTTTAGGCTCTATTAGTTCTATACTCGGGAACCAGAATCAGGCGTCAGGATTTCCTCCACAGGCGCGGCTTGAGAATCAGCGCCGTTTTCCGCTGCAGCAGTATTGGTTTCCTAAACCAGCGCAGCAACCCATGTTGCGTCATCGGCCTAATCCATATGCCGACGTGCCCTCGCTTTATGATTTGTACGCGCAATATTCCAAGCGTTCACCGAAGCTGGAACGTTTCGGAGCGGATGTTTTCCGAAACGGCACCGGCAACCTGGACGAGCTTCCCATGGATTTACCCGCAGGTCCCGACTACGTAGTGGGTCCGGGCGATGGGCTAACCATCAATCTCTCGGGAGGAATTTCGCAGCGGCTCCAGCGGGTCGTTGATCGCGAAGGGCGTCTTGTGTTGCCCGAGGTCGGAGCTGTAGAAGTATCCGGGCGCAGTCTAGGAGACGTGCAGCACCTGGTGCAGACCGTTCTGCGCGGGCAGTTCCGCGGCGTTGATGCGGACGTCTCGCTGTCTCGCATTCGCACGGTTCGCGTCTACGTGACCGGTGATGTCGAGCGTCCGGGCGCCTACGACGTGAGTTCATTATCGACTCCGCTCAATGCTCTCTATACAGCGGGTGGGCCGACCTCTGGGGGATCGTTGCGAATTCTTCGCCACTATCGCGGGAGCCAGTTGATCCAGCAAGTGGACGTCTACGACTTGCTGTTGCATGGTGTTCGTGGAGACGTGCAACGTCTCCAGGCTGGAGACACCATCCAAGTTCCACCTCTTCAGGGCGAGATCACCATCGAGGGCATGGTGCGGCGACCAGCGATCTACGAATTGGACGGCGAAAAAGATCTCGCGCAAGTTTTGGAATTAGCGGGAGGCGTTCTGCCTACCGGCACGCTGCGTCACGTGGATGTGGAGCGAGTCGAAAGCCACGAGAGCCGCACTATGCTGCGTCTTGACATTCCAGAGACAGACAGCGATGCCAGCGTTAACAAGGCGCTCGAAGATTTCACGGTGCAGGACGGTGACAAAATCAAGATAACCCCCATCCTGCCGTACGCCGACAAGACGGTTTACGTTGACGGCCACGTCTCTCGGCCCGGCAAATTCGCCTATCGCGACGGCATGAAAGTGACCGACCTGCTTAGGTCATACAAAGACCTGTTGCCAGAGCCGTCGATCACTCACGCTGAAATCATCCGGCTCTCCCAGCCTGACTTCGCGCCCGAAGTGCTGACCTTCAATCTGGGCGATGCACTCGCGGGCAAAGATCAGGACTTGGTATTGAAGCCTTTCGATATCGTGCGCGTCTTCGGCAGATTCGACTTCGAAGATCCGCCAGTGATCACGGTCACAGGCGAAGTCAGAGACCCCGGCGATCATTTGACCAATGGAGTTGCCCACCTTCGCGACGCCATCTACATGGCTGGCGGAGCCACTGGCGACGCTCTATTGGCCGACGCCCAAGTCTTCCGCAAGACTAATGATGGCAAGCTGGAAGTGATCAATGTGAATCTGGCGAAGGCGCTCGAAGGCGATGCCAAGGACAATATCGCTCTCGAACCCAAAGACCGGATTTTCATTCAGCGAGATCTAAACAAGCTTGATCCTCCGACTGTAACAATAGAAGGCGAAGTTGGCCGACCCGGACAGTATCCGCTTGGCGACAACATGACCGCCGCTACGCTGGTTCGTCTTGCTGGCGGATTCAAACGTGGCGCGTATACCGATGAAGCGGACCTCACCCGGTACGAAGTGGCGCAAGGGACGAAAGTGGTCAGCGATCACGTCACGGTTCCAATTGCGAAAGCTCTGGCCAGCGAACCGGACGCTGACGTTCGCTTGCGCGATGGGGATGTTCTCGCAATTCGGCAGCTAACCGGTTGGAAAGACGTAGGCGCAAAGATCACGGTTGGCGGCGAAGTCGTCCATCCTGGCACCTACGGCATCCAGGAAGGTGAGCGGCTCAGTTCCATCATTCAGCGAGCCGGCGGTTTCCGCAATGACGCTTACCCATACGGAGCGGTGTTTGAGCGGCAACAGATCAAAGAAATCGAGGAGAAGAATCGCGCTGACTTGCTCGACCGAGTGCAAGGCGAGGCAGCCGACATCAAGGGTATCCCCGAGAACAACGCCCAAGACACGCTGGCCAAGCAGGCGGCTGTGGAGCAATATCAGGCTACGATACAAAAGCTACAGAATGCTCCTCCGCAGGGGCGCATGGTGATACACATCTCGAGCAATTTCAAACGTTGGATGAATACGTCGTCCGATGTTCAAGTGCGCGCCGGTGACTCGCTTTATGTCCCGAAGAGGCCTAGTGTCGTATTAGTGGATGGCGCTGTTTACAACCCCACCGGAGTTACATTCAAACCTGGCAAGAGCGCTGGATGGTATCTCAGCCAGGCTGGTGGGCCCATGGGCACCGCGAACAAAAGAGGTGTCTTCGTGATCCGGGCTGACGGTTCGGTGGCGGGCGGCGCTGCCGGTCTATTTGGCGGAGGTGCTGAGAGTGTCGCGATGCAGCCAGGGGATATGGTGGTTGTGCCAGAAAAAATATTCACTGTGAGTCGCGCTTGGCAAAACACGGCAACAGCCGTCCAGATCGTGAGTGCGATTGCTCTCAGTGCCGCATACGCCAAGAGCTTCTAGTCAGTGCAACCCGGTTTGATTCGATCGCGGGCTAAGAATGCGGTTCTTCAGCTCGCGATATTAAGCGCGATGATGACTTCAGCTATCGCGCAAAATACCACCCCCGGCACGCCCTCCGCGCCGACGTCGAAGTCTAACAGTTCTTATGAATTACAGCCTGGAGAGGATCCCGAAAACCGTTTGGTCTCCCCGTTTGTAAAACACATCGTGTCCGATCAAAAAGAGTTCTGGACTAGTCCAGCGCGGTTTCGCACCAAAGATCTCAAATGGATTCTGCCGGGCGCCGGCATCGTGGCAGCTTTCGTCGCCAGCGATAGTTGGTGGTCCAAGCAGGTGAACCCGGCCCACGTGCAAACCAGCCTGCATATCTCAGACTACGGCGCATATTCCATGATCGGTTTGGGCGGAGCTTCTTTTCTCTTCGGTGAGGTGACGCATAACGATCATCTGCGGGAAACCGGGCTTCTGGCGGGTGAAGCTGCAATCAACAGCACCGGAGTGGCGTACCTGTTCAAGGAAATCACACAGCGACAGCGTCCACTCCAGGACAACGGCAACGGTGATTTTTTCAAAGGGGGCGCGTCATTTCCCTCCGAACACTCGGCCATTGCATGGTCGATTGCCAGCGTCTGGGCTCATGAATATCCGGGATGGCTAAGCCAAACTGCGGCGTACGGGTTAGCGTCCGCGGTTACAGTAACCCGCGTGACAGCTAAGCAACACTTTCCCTCCGACGTAATCGTTGGCAGCGCCCTAGGCTGGTACTTCGGACGCCAGGTCTACCGTGCCCACCACGATCCAGAACTGGGCGGAACCGCTTGGGGCAATTTTTTTGACGAGAAGACTGAAGGGGCGCCGCGCAATCCTAACTACATGGCGTCGCCTTATGTCCCCCTTGACAGCTGGATCTACCCGGCCTTGCAACGTTTGATCGCTTTGGGTTACATGCAATCTAATATGCTCGGAATGCGTCCTTGGACTCGCATGGCATGCGCCCGGATGTTGGAAGAGGCAGGAGATAAGCTTCAGAATGATTACGCCGAAACGGGTGAGGCGGGGAAAATATACAAGACATTGACGAATGAGTTTGTGACCGAGATTAATCGCTTGGATGGAGCCCCCAATGTGGGCGCCCGGGTGGACTCTGTTTATACCCGAGTCACAGGAATTTCTGGTAATCCACTTCGGGACGGCTACGACTTCGGCCAAACCATCGTTAACGACTACGGACGACCCTACTGGACGGGTGTCAACAACATAACGGGCGTAACCGCTGATGCCGAAGCGGGTCCAGTAGCAGTTTCTTTTCAGGGTGAATACCAACACGCGCCGGCAAAGCCTTCCGATCCTTCGCAGGTGTTGGCGGCGATAGCTGCGGCCAATCTGACACCGCCGCTGCCTAATGGAACGCCCACGGTCAATCAATTTCAGCTATTGAACAGCGCGGTTTTGCTCAACATAGACAACGTGCAGTTTTCTTTCGGCGAAGAGAGTCAATGGCTTGGACCGGGCGAATCGGGTTCGCTGCTAATGAGCAACAACGCTGCTCCATTTCCGGCGTTCAAGATTGACGACGTTGTGCCGCACAATATCCCCGGGCTCTCGAAAATCCTCGGGCCTTTCCGCACGGAGTTCTTTGTCGGGCAACTATCCGGGCAGCAGTGGGAATTCTGTGCCGCTCCTACTTGCCAAACGTATCCGGGATATCCCGGCGTGGTCGGCCCCCATATCTCGCCCCAGCCATTCATTCACGGGGAAAAAATTAGCTTTCAACCCACTCCAAATCTTGAATTCGGGATGGGCATTACGGCGATGTTCGGTGGGCCCGGGCTACCCGTCACGTTCGGCAACTTCTTTCGCACTTACTACGTCCACTCGCCGACTGCCGTCAACAATCCCGGCAAGCGAATCTCGGCGGCGGATTTCACCTATCGTGTGCCTCACCTCAGGAACTGGTTGACGTTTTACATGGACTCATTGGTGGTAGACGAGGTATCGCCCGTAGGATCCACCCGCGCCAATGTGAACCCCGGTATTTACATGCCTCAATTTCCGAAAATTCCCAGGCTGGAGCTAAGGGCTGAGGGCATTAACGAATCCACTACCACTGAGTTTCCACCGGGTTTCGTTTACTTTGATCAGCGCCGTTATCTTAGCGGTTACACTAATGAAGGGAACCTCTTGGCCAGCTGGATTGGCAGGGCCGGCCGGGGTGGTCAAGGTTGGCTGACCTACTCTTTTTCGCCGCGAACTCAGGTTCAATTAAACTATCGGTTGCAGGAAGTCTCACCCCGTTTCGTCGAGGGTGGTCGGTTGGTTGACTACTCCGCTCGAAGCGAATTCATGGTCGGGCCAAACGTCTCGGTTTCAGGCTTGCTGCAATACGAGCAGTGGAGATTTCCTGTTCTTGATCCCACCAGGCAATCCGATGTGACAGCCTCCGTGCAATTAACTTTCTATCCAAGGTGGCGCGTAGGGAAGTGAAAAAGACGATACCGCAATAAGGTCATTTCTTTACGAGTGCTTGATAGCACGTAGTATATGTAAGATTATTGATGATAAGGAATCGAGGATTCGAGGATTCGAAGTTGAACCTGCCAAAACAGACCGCTACTCCAGTCATTGAGCGGCCGACTGAGTTCGAGCCAGAGACAAACGGCTATGGCGAGCTTGCGGATGCCGGTGGGTGTGAACCCAGGCATATTATCTGGCTTCGCCTGCTTTGGAGTGAACGGTACTTTTTGGCGCGGGTTACGATCTACGGCGCCATTCTACTTACTATCGCTGCTTTTATCCTGCCCCCGAAGTACAAATCCGTAGTCAGGTTAATGCCGCCCGAAAATCAATCGGGATCTGGTTTGGCAATGGCTGCAATGATGTCTGCCAAGGATAGCTTGGGTTCAATGGGAAGTTTGGGCCCAAGTTTAGCAGGCGCCGCCGGTGATCTTCTTGGTCTTAAGAACTCCTCAGCGTTGTTTGTCGATATGCTGCAGGGCCGCACGATCGAGGACCGAATGATTCAGCGGTTTGACTTGCGCAAGGAATATGGTGACCGATACTGGGACGATGCGCGCAAACATCTGGCCAAGCACACGGACGTTGAAGTTGATCGAAAAAGTGATGTAATGACGATAAGCGTTGAAGACCGGGATCCGCGCCGAGCTCAACAGCTATCGCAAGCCTATGTTGACGAATTGGACCGACTCTTGGCGGAGGTCTCCACTTCTGCGGCACGCCGACAAAGAATCTTTATCGAAGGACGTCTTCAGACCGTGAAGCAAACCCTCGACCGGACAGCCAAAGAATTCAGTGAGTACGAAAGCAAGAACACAGTTTTAGATATGCCTTATCAAGCTAAAGCCATGGTGGAAGCGGCTGCTCAATTACAAGGACAACTGATCGTGGCGCAATCAGAACTTGAAGCTCTCGAGCAAACCTACACAACTACCAACGTGCGCGTCCGCACCTTGAAAGCACGTGTGGATGAACTGAAAAGCCAACTCTCGAAATTGGGCGGTACATCTGGGAGCGTCGATCAAGGCGCCAACGCTGATTCCAAGACGAGCGACTTTTACCCACCCATGCGGCAACTTCCTTTGGTCGGGGTTCGCTGGTTGGACTTGTACCGTGAGGCAAAAATTCAAGAGACTGTCTACGAACTTCTCACGCAGCAGTATGAGTTAGCCAAAATCCAGGAAGCTAAAGAGATTCCCACGATCAAAGTTCTTGATCCTGCGGATGTACCTGAGAAAAGGTCTTTCCCGCCCAGAATGGGCATCATTGCACTGGGAACGCTTTTCGCGTTTTGTCTCGGCGCGGCTGTTGTGTTGGGTTCGGCCAAATGGCAACAAATTGATCCCCGCTCCCCAGAAAAGCAATTCGCCACTGAGATCTGGGGCAACCTTAGGGGGGCGCTTGTCTCGAGGATTCGCCGCGGCTCAAATTCAGATTTGGCAGGGCCCCGATTGCGGGGGCGAGAGGGGAGCCAGAACGGGGAAGAAACTGAACGCGAGTAAGTGTATAACCTTCTCATTACCGATAACATGATGGCCTGCTCAATAGACATTTCGTGCCGAAGAAACCAACACGCGTTCCGTGGAGGCCCGCACCACCATTGAAAGAGACAACGGTGGAAAATCACAGAACGGGAGCGGAGCCACACGCAAATGTTTGCCTGTCGACGGCAATCGGTGAGACTTTGTTATGGCGCCCGTGTCCGCTGTGTGGATCACGCGAGTTCTCGGCATGGTTCGACACGATCAAAAGATGTCGAGGCTGCGGCCTCTCTCTCGTTAACCCTCTCGGGCCATATCGCGGTGAAAACGAAACTCGGGACTACTTTCTCAACGACTATCTACCGCTGCACTTATCAAATCGCGAGAATAGTCTTGCGGAACGACGGGCACATATTGCTATGATTCAGAAGTATTTCAAGGTACCGGAGCGGCCACGCCACTTGGATGTGGGTTGCGCACTGGGCTTTATGCTTCAGGAAGCCGCTGCGGTGGGGTGGGAGTCGTCTGGGGTCGAAACATCCCAGTTCGCAGCCCAATACGCACAGGAGCATACCGGCTGTCCGGTTTACGCTGGAACCCTAAATGAAGCTGCGTTTCCATCTGCACACTTCGATGTTGTTACTCTGATGGATGTCATTGAGCATGTGCCCCACCCCTGCGAACTTATTTCTGAGATACATCGAATTCTTCGTCCTCGGGGCGTGTTATTTATCGTCACTCCTAATCTTGGAAGTCTGTTTGTTAGGTTGTACGGTCCAAAGGCTTATGGTGTGTGGCCAGATCAACACATCGTCTATTTCCGGCCGTCTACTATGTTGCGACTTTTGCGAAATGTCGGATTCTCGCGCACGATTGTTGGAACCAAGGATTTTTATTCGCATAATGTGAACCGACTTCTCCGTAGAAATGGAACGCACATCGGGGATATCAAGAAGTCCTTCGGTGCACATAGTCGCATGGGCAGGTTGCGCGAATGCGTCAACCGGTGCTTCATGCATGTGCGATTGGGGGACAAACTCATTGCCCTTGCTCAGAAATGACTTTTTAAGGCAATTGTCCCGGAACTCGCGCTCCCAGTTTGTACCCTAGTGACCGTCAACATGCATTTCTGGTTTCTTTAAAGCCCGTGTCGTCAATCCTTCAAACTCCAAACTTATTGCCGCGCAAGGGTTCTGCGTTTGTAATCGCTCTCATCGGGGCAAGCCTGGCATTTTCGCTTTTATATTCGCCAATACCCTTCGTATTGGTACTCGCAGTTCCCTTGTTTTTTTATTTCCTGCCGCGCCCCTTTGAGCTGTTGCTACTAATGGTGTTTTTGATTCCGTTTAATTTCATATTCACGATTGGGTCAATTCCTGTTGCCGTTGAACTGCTGAAAATTGTGCTATGGATTCCCTTCCTTCTCAATCGCCGCGACTACGGGAATTTCCGAACCAGTAAATACAACTGGTGCTTCGGTATTCTCATCGGTTTGAGTCTCTTATCACTGCTTCGGTCGCAGGACTTGCCCTTTGCGCTAAAAGAGGTCGTGCGCTTTGACTCGAATATTGGCCTGTATTTCCTGGTCTTGAATCTGGTGGACAGCCGCGACAAGATTGCGCAGATTCTCCGAATATTGACGGTTTCAGTTTTTCTCGTCGCCTGCTACGGATTTTTTCAATTCGTAATTCAGGACTACGGACCGTTGTTCTGGATCGTGAACCCTCGTCTTGATACGAGCATGGCTCACTTTCGCGATACATTCTGGCCCTGGCGGAATCGTCTGATCTCTGTGCTGACCTCGGAGATGGAAATGGGGCATTACTTTAATTTATGTCTGCCGATTGGGGTTGCTCTCTGGCTGACAGAGGGGCGTGGCCGTTTGTATTCAAAGTGGTTAGTAGTGGCACTCGCTATCTTCGCAGGATTGCTGCTGACGTTTACTTTTGCAGCATGGCTGGCTCTGGCGGGGACGGGTACTCTCTTTATATTCCTCTTCGACAAAAAACGGCGCTGGAAGATGGCCATGGGAGAACTGCTAGCTGTAGTGCTCGCTATCTTACTTTCTGTATACGGCCCCTTTCGAACAATGGTTGAGGACAAGTTGTTCGGATCAAGCATGGCCAGCATCGGCTTCGACATCCTGACTAGATTACGAATTTGGATTTTTGCTGTGCAGACGTGGTGGTCGCATCCCTTCATAGGTGTCGGACTCGGCAATTATCAAAATTTGTCCTGGGCTGTTAACTTCGGCCAGGATTCCAACGTTTCCTCCAACCCCGGAAGTACTCCTCACGAGTTCTACCTCAACCTCCTCGTAACTTTTGGTCTCGCCGGGACCATCTCTGTATTATTGGTGATGTTCTATAACATCCGTACGAATTTAGCCTTGCGGACGGCTCCCCAATTCGGGCTGGTAGCTTTGGCCTTGGCATTTGCTATCAGTACGAACATGATGGGCGGCTTCGGCGATGACTCAAACATGTTCAGTCCGCACGCTGGCTATCTTTTGTGGCTGTTGTTGGGTTTGAGTGAGACTCTTTATATCCGCGCTGCCGAGTGGACATCAAAGCACAAGATTTCGATTTCATAAACAGATGAATTACTCGATGAAAATCGGCAAGGCATTTCAAGCCGCGCAGACAATCCTCAGAACGAGCCCCAGAACTTGGTCTATAGCCCGTGCGGCATGTAAGGAAGGAACAACCCAGCACTGGTCAGAGCTTAGCCGCCTTGTTCATATATTGCGCGATATGCATCCGCTGTGGCTAATGGAAATTGGGATGGATCAGGGTGGAACAATGGCCCTTTGGTCCCAAATAGCGGATGCAGACGCTTGCCTGATTGGCCTCGACATCAAGATCGGTACTGGAGTCGAAACTCGTATTAGAAGTAAGTTGAGAGCAGGACAGAGCTTGTCGCTGATTGAAGCCGATTCTCATGGCGCTGCAGCCAGGCAACGAATCGTTGAGATTCTTGGAGAGAATAAGCTCGACTTCCTTTTCATAGATGGAGATCACAGCTATGAGGGCGTCAAGCAGGATCTGGAAAATTACGGCTCTTTAGTGCGTTCCGGTGGTCTGATAGCTTTTCATGATATTATGCCCGACTACTCTGTACGATTCGGCAAAGACACGGGGCATAACGCCGGTGGGGTCCACAAGCTCTGGCGCGAGATAAGCCCTCGGTTTCCACACCATGAATTCGTTGAAAGCGCAGCCCAGGATGGATATGGCATCGGAGTCATTCGTCTGTAGTCTATAGGATGGTTCTTCATCGCCTACGTGCGGTGGCCTTCTCCAGCAGAGCACTATTGCAACTCAGGTTACGCGAAGTTCAGCCTTAGACTTCTAAATACATGCAAAAGATCGGCGTGGTAACAGTAACGTACAACAGCGGCGGAGTGATCGATGGTTTTTTAACCAGCTTGCTGCAACAGACCGTCTCCGATTTCATCCTCTACGTAGTGGACAACGCTTCGTCGGACGGAACTTTGGCGAAAGTGGCCCGGTGCAACGATCCCCGAATAAATGTTCTCGCCAATGTGGAAAATCGTGGCGCCGCCGAAGGCAACAACCAAGGGATCACCGCTGCAATTGCGGCGGGCTGCGATGCCGTTCTGCTGATTAACAACGACACGGAGTTTGATCGGTCATTATTGGAGCATTTGGTTGGTGCGTTAAAGGAGTATGCATGCGATATGGTCGCACCCAAAATATTGTTCCACGATAACCACCAGACGATTTGGAGCGCTGGCGGAGGCCTCAGCCGGTGGAAATGTTATGCCCCTTTTCTCTACGGGCACTTGGAGATCGATCACGGTCAGTACGATGAGCCGCGAAAGCTAGAAAATGCGCCTACCACATGCCTATTAGTGCGAAAGGAAGTTTTCCAAAAGGTTGGACTTCTGGACAGCAACTATTTTGCGTACTGGGAGGATGTTGATTTTTGCTACCGTGCGCACAGCGCAGGCTTGACGATAACATATTTACCTTCCGCTCGGTTGCTGCACAAGGCCCATAGCCTGACTGGCGGTTTGATTTCCGACTTCATGATGCGATACACGACGCGGAATCGCGTCTATTTTATGTTGAAGCATTTCGGACCATGGCGCTGCCTCTACTATGTGCCGGCTTACCAAGTTTATCTCGTGTTCCAACTAGTCATGAGGAAAGTCGGATTGCCAATGTTTTGGTTGCGCGAGAAGGCATTCGTGGAGGGCCTGAAAGTGTGGGAACAGTCAGTTACAAGGGCGAGCTAACCAGGCGCCGCATTTAGCCCGGTTTGTTTGAACCGTATGCCAGCGAAGCAAGGCTTCAGACGTACGATCCTGAAAAATGCATCGGCGAATCTCGTGCGCCTGGTCGGTTCCGGAATCGCCGCCGTCCTTCTCCCTCCTGTTCTGGTGAGACTGTTGCCGAGGGATACATATGGCGCCTGGGCGCTGTTGTTGCAGCTCACGCTATATGTCGGATTTCTCGATTTTGGGATACAAACAGCGGTAGCTCGATTCGTGGCTCACGCAGACGAACTGGGTGACACGCAGCAGCGTGATGGCGTTTTAAGTACCGCATTCGTACTGCTTTGGTCAGCTTGCGCAATTGGCCTTACGTTGATGGGAATTCTGGTATGGCAGCTTCCTCATATTTTTCGAGCCATGCCTGCTGGTCTGTACACCCAGACCCGGGTCGCTCTCTTGCTGATGGGTGGATCGCTTGCATTGGGCCTTCCCGTATCTGTGATTCAGGCTCTTTTTGTGGGCCTGCAACGGAACGGAATACCGGCCGCGATCGCAGTAGCGAACAGACTAATAATGGTTTTGCTCGTCATAGCAGCGGTCTTGGGGCATCGGGGTCTGGTGGCAATGGGCTCAGGCGTGGCGATCGCTAACTTTGTATCATACGCGGCACTATATGTGGCGCGGAGTATTTGGGCACCCCATGTCAGAATCCGGTTTTCGCTGGTATCTCGGAGGTATGCCCGAGAGATCGTTAGCTACTGTGCTGCCTTGATGGTGTGGATCGGCGGGATGTTGATGGTCAGTGGTCTGGACCTGAGTATTGTTGGAGTGTTCGACTACAAAGCCACTGCTTATTATGCCATTGGAGCAACCGTGACGAACTTTGTCGCACAAGCGCAAGGAGCGATCTTTTCGGCGCTCTTGCCGGCATCGGCTGTGTTAGGCGCAAGAGGCGATGCTCAAAGGCTCGGCACGTTACTGGTTTCTTCCACAAGGTATGGGATGTTGGCGCTTCTCGCGATGGCATTGCCACTGGCTCTTGCCGGGCACTTCTTATTGAGGCTGTGGGTAGGACCGGATTACGCCCTGCACAGTCTCGCGATTCTGCAGGTACTGCTGTTAGCTAACGTTATAAGGCTATGCGCCTTGCCGTACGCAACTCTGCTGTTGGGGACAGGTCAGCAACGAAGAGTCCTTCTTTCTCCTCTGGCAGAGGGCGTAACCAACGTTCTTACGAGCGTGGGCGGAGCTTACTTACTGGGAGCTATCGGAGTTGCGATTGGAACGTTGATCGGTTCTTTCGTGAGTGTCGGGTTCCACGTGCTCTACAACATGCCCAGGACTGCATCCATCGCAATCGACCGACCCTCGCTAGTTCAACAAGGTCTGCTGCGCCCGCTGATTTGTGCCGCACCGATCGGCTTTCTGCTGTTGTTTCGTATGATCGCTCACGGTCTGCCGACTGCCGCCATATCATTCTCCACTGTGGCGGCGGTAGTTGGCAGCGTCTGGTTATTTTGGAATTATGGCCTAATCAGTTCTGAGCGGCAAACACTACAGCAAGTTTTGCGAATCTCGTGAAATTGGACGCTCAAAACAACAGGGCAGTTCGTTGCGGTGCTGTTTGAGGTCGGAAGAAATACCTATGTGTGAGTTGCCTAGTCCCTCATTTTTGATGTTTGAAATAAACGTGAGTGATGCCACCGTCGTCGACTTTTCGACAGCAATGGCTAGGAAGACGCGTGTTCATCAAGGCTCTGGATCTGGGCAATTGGAACAAGTCGAGTCTTCCGCGGTCGCCAATGGCTAAACGGAATACTATCGGGGTGGTGGCTGTTACTTACAACGCCAGCTCGATTATCGATGGCTTTCTAACCAGCCTGTTGCCGCAAACCTATTCTGACTTCGTCCTCTACATAACCGATAATGCATCCTCCGACCACACGCTCGATCAGATTGCACGGTATGACGACCCTCGGATCCGCGTCTTTCGTAGTCATGAGAACCTTGGATGGGCCGAGGGTGCGAATCGTGGTATCAGGGCGGCGCTCGAGGATGGATGTGGTCTGATACTGCTAATGAACGATGACACCGAGTTCGAACCGTCGTTGCTGGAGAAACTCGCCCGGGGCCTTGATGAGTACGCATGCGACATGATTGTTCCAAAAATCCTTTTCTTCGACAACAAACAGATGATCTGGAGTGCCGGGGGGCGGTTGAACTCTTGGAAAGGACACTCTCCATCACACTACGGCGTATTCCAAATTGATGGTGGACAATTCGATTTTCCTCGACAAGTCGAGCATGGGCCGGCCTGTTGCTTGCTTCTGCGAAGGGAAGTATTCGAGCAGATCGGGCTTTTGGATAGTCGGTTTTTTCTGTGTCTCGACGATGCTGATTTGTGTTATCGCGCCATGCGCGCCGGATTCAAGCTTTTCTATATCCCCTCTGCAACACTGCTTCACAAGGCTAGCAGCTCCACCGGCGGCATCGGTTCCGCTACAAATGCACGATATGGAACCCGCAGTCACGTAATCTACTTGTTGAAACATTTGGGAATTTGGCGTGGGACGTTCTTTCTCTTGGCTTATCAGGTTTACTTGGTAATGAACTTGTTGATGGGAAGATTGAAGCTGTCTAGATTTGTTCTACGCGAAAGGGCATTTGTTGAAGGGCTGAGGCTGTGGAAGCAAACGTCAACTGAGCCGAGCAACACGAATTTTAGTTCTGGCCCAGCGCCCCGACCTTCTGAGGTTGCCAAGGTTCGGGACGAGCGCTGGACACTTGGCGAACAATGAGCCATGCTTTACGGACCTGCCCTCTGTGCGATGCCACTGACTTCAAGGAACTGTACCTAACCAGAGATCGGCATTACGGCATCTCGGGTTCCTATCGGGTAGTGCGGTGTGTCAGATGTCTCCTTGTGATGTTGAATCCCATGTATTCAGATCAAGAGTTAGCGGCCCTTTACCCCGGCGACTATTATGCGTACCAAGACAAGTTTCGAGTGCGCCATTGGAGAGAGCTTGCGAGAAAACTGCTAGGGTACTACGTCGGAACTAAGGAGCCGCGGTTTAAAGCTCCTGGCACGATCTTAGACCTGGGCTGCGGAAGCGGTTGGTTCCTTGATAGCATGCGCAGCCGCGGATGGAAAACCTACGGGGTCGAGATAAGTGAACAAGCGGCGGTGCTTGGTAAGTCGCAAGGTCTGCAAATTTGTTGCGGTAATCTTCAGGACGCAAACTTTCCGTCCGAGTTCTTCGATTACGTACGAGCAAATCATTCTTTCGAGCATATCAGCTGTCCCAACGACACTCTAGAAGAGATATACAGAATTCTAAAACCGCAAGGCAAGTTGCTCATCTGCGTGCCTAACATCAATAGCCTGAATGCGCGAGTATTTGAGAAGTATTGGTGGCACCTCTGCGTGCCAGTTCACACGTTCAATTATTCAACGGACACACTTCGTAACATTGTGGTCAAAAACGGATTTAATGTAGAGCAGGTATCCTTTAATTCGGACTATTTCGGGATCCTCGGTAGCCTCCAGATCTGGCTGAACCGCAAGAATGGAAAAAAATCGACAGATGGGATCATGATCAACAACTACCTTCTGCGATTTGTTTGCCAATGTGCAGCGAACCTGATTGATTTGGCAGGACAAGGTGACATGATCGAGATCACTGCGACCAAACCAGACCACCGAGGACGGTCGTAGACATGAAAATAGCTTTCGTAGGTGGGTTTGGTTTTAAGCCGAAAGGTACCATCCATTCACGCGCGTATCCGATGGCGGCTGAACTAGTCCGCGAGGGGCACGAAGTTACAATCTTTGTAACTCCATACGACAACCTTGACGAGTCAGGCCGCGAGTGGGTGGAGGAGGGGGTGCGCATTAAAGGTATTAAAGCCGGTTCGACGCCTCTAAGCTATCCTCGTCTTCTGCTCGACCTTCTGAGCGCTGTCCAGGCCTATCAGCCTGAATTGGTTCATATCTTCAAACCTAAAGGGTTTGCTGGTGCCGCCGGTTCCTATTTGTGGTTGAAGGGTTTTCGGAGTATCGTACTCGATTGCGATGATTGGGAAGGTTGGGGTGGCTTCAATGACATCAAGCCTTACCCGTGGGTTCTGAAAGAATACATCGATCGACAAGAACGCTGGATGATGCGCTCGATGCCCGCAGTCACAGTCGCCAGTCGGGCGCTGCTAGAGCGGGTCCACGAAGTGAGGCGGGACCTGTCGGGTGTTTACTACGTCCCAAATTGCGGAGTGTCGGCTGAGAATCGAAAGGCTCAGGATGCAGTTCGCGCTCTATCACAAAAGGAAGCGAGAAGACAGCTGAATCTGCCGGACGGCTTACTAGTTTTCTATGGCGGGCACTTTGGACACGGCGATGATGTCATGTTGTTTTGCCGTATCGCGACGCCCGTTGCTGAGCGAAACCAAGCAGCCATTGTTTTTGTAGGCGAGGGGCCAGACCTCCCGACAGTGAAAGAGTTCTTCTCCCATCATCCAAATTTGAAGGTTTACTTCCTTCCACGATTGCCTTATGAACAGTTCGTTCTTTCGATTTGGGCTTCTGATATCACCGCGTTCCCGTATCCGGACAACAGGGTGCATCGTTCTAAGTGTTCCGTGCGTGTGATCGATTACATGACGATGGGAAAAGCTGTGATTACGTCTGCAGTTGGACAAAACAAGGAGTACATCGTTGACGGAGAAAGTGGCATTTTGGCGCCCGCGGAGAATGAAAGCGCTTTCGCGGAAAAACTCGAAACACTTCTGCGGAACCCTGACTTGCGGAATAAGCTCGGACGGAACGCAGAGAAGAGGATTCGCGAGAGGTTCACTTGGACTGGGGAACCCTTGCAGCAATGCCTGGCTGCATACGACCAAGTATGTGCGGGTAGATGTGCTTCAAGAAGTGACGATGGCCGCCATTAGAATTCATTCCGAAGTAAAGGGTCGATCGGACGCCTATTTCGCTGGTAACTGGTGGTGCGGGTTTTATGGGTTCGCATGTTGTTGAGCACCTGCTGAATTCTAACCATGGTGTCGAGGTGACGAGAAATATGCCCCCGAGCTGGGCCAAAGTTGTCGGGCCGCCGATAACGTCCAGCTGCCGCGATAGCGCAAAAGCGACTGCCAACGGGTAATTCTTTACATCGCATGAAATCGATTCTGTTCCTAGTTCCGCACCCAATCCAGGACGCTGGATGCCGCTACCGTGTCTACCAATTTGTACCGTATTTGGAGAAGGCCGGGTACAAATGTGTCGTTGCGCCATTCTCGACCGCCAACTTGTTCCGATCGCTGACTCGTAGAGGTCATTTCTCTAGCAAAGTGCTTCACACTTTTTATGGCAGCATCCGGCGGTTTTTGCAGTTGCTTCGGGTAGCTCAATTCGACTTGGTTGTTATCCATAGGGAAGTGTTTCCCTTTTTCATGCCCGTATTCGAAAACGAAGTGTTGCGAAGAAGTCAAAAAGTAGTTTTCAGCTTTGACGATGCAATTTACGCGGGACATCAAGATGTCGCCGCCTTAAATCATCCTTTCCTATACCGGCTCAAATATGGTCGGGGTGTAGACGAAGTATTGGGACGATGTGTCCATGTGGTGGCGGGAAATCGAATACTGGGGGATTATGCGCGAAGATTTAATCCTCGGGTAACGGTTGTTCCTACGGTGGTGGATTGCGATTACTATCGCTATCGAGAGCCACAAGCAAAAAATGATGTGCCGATTACGGTGGGCTGGATGGGCAGCCGTTCCACAGTTTCTTATCTCAGTCTTGTGGAGCCCGCGCTAAAGAGCCTAGCGAGAAGATATTCGGGAAAAGTCCGGTTTAGGTTTTTTGGGCACCCAGATTACAAACCGGGTCTGCCTGACTTTGAGTCATTACCCTTCCGGATTGCATCCGAGATCGCTGATTTGCACTCCATGGAAATTGGAATAATGCCCATGCCAGATACACCTTGGACGCGAGGTAAGTGCGCCTTCAAAGCCATTCAGTATATGGCTACAGGTGCTGTCGCGGTGGCTTCTCCCGTTGGAGTTACGAGTGATTTAATCGAACATAACAATAATGGGCTTCTAGCTCGTACAGTCGATGAGTGGTTCGATTTCTTGTCCATGTTGATCGAGGATGCCGGATTACGGCTACGTCTTTCGCTGCGTGCTCGACGCACCGTCGAGAATTCGTACTCGCTTCAAGTATGGGCTCCCACGTTAGCATCCCTTTTCGATGAACTCACTGAGAAAAACCGCCGCGCTGTACTCAATGTCGAACCGGCGTTAACTTCTTGAGCGCCCTAGCTGCTTGTGCGTAGGCCGCACATCAATGCTGTTAATGGCAGTAAAAAAAATTAGTTACTATGCGGAGGTCGTGACCTTGAACGGATTTGGCAATGGGACTGTCGGCAAGCAAAAGCGAAGGGTCAACACGCGGTCGCCAGAAGCGAAAGATTATTTCAGTATGCACTACGACATTTTGGATGCAATGCCCTATGATCAGATCGAAGAGGTGACCGTACAGCTATTGCAGGCTTACCACGAAGACAGAACTGTCTTCTCTTTTGGGAATGGAGGCAGCGCGTCGTTAGCGTCACACTTCGCATGCGATCTTGGGAAGGGAACGTTGATTGGACTTAACGGGTCCAAACGGTTCCGAGTGATCTCACTCACCGACAACCTGGCATTAATTACGGCATGGGCGAACGATAGTTCCTACGACGACATTTTCGCCGAGCAGCTACGCAACCTTGCCGTCATTGGCGATATCGCTTTTGCGATCAGTGGCAGCGGAAACTCGGGGAATGTGCTACGAGCGCTTGAGGCCGCTAAAGCTGCAGGGTGCACAACAATGGGCATCACTGGCTATTCAGGCGGAAAGATGAAGGCCCTTTGCGATTATTGTGTTGTTGTGCCCTCCGATAATATGCAGGTCATCGAAGACTTTCACTTGAGCATATGCCATGCGCTGTTCACCAGCATATGCCGGCGCATTGTCGAATCCCCGAAAGTGGTTTCCACAACTACTTCTGCGGCCCACGCTGGTTGATTCCACACCAAGAAAGCAGGCTAATCCTTTGGGCCCGTGTCCACAGCCAGTTAGAATTGATCAGTTGTCGGCAGATTCAGAAACATTGTCAGCCCGATTGCTTCAGCCGCACGAGAGAGCACTGAAGCGAGGCATCGATCTAGCCGTGTCGCTACTGCTTATCACTCTGCTATCGCCCTTCTTTATAGCGCTGGCTTTCCTAATCATCCTGGTGGACGGTCCACCGGTCATCTATCGGAGACGGGTGATCGGCCCGAAAGGTGAGTTCGATGCTTTCAAGTTTCGTTCGATGCATCGCGATGCCGATGCCATACTTAAGTCTAATTCGGCACTGCGGCAAGCTTTTTCTCAAAACTTCAAGCTGAAGTCGGACCCGAGGGTTACCAAGCTTGGTTCTTTCCTTAGGAAATACAGCTTGGATGAACTACCCCAGTTGTTTAACGTTCTGTGTGGTCAAATGAGCCTAGTTGGCCCTCGAATGATAACCGCTCCAGAACTTGAAAAATACGGCGATTATAGAGACTTATTGCTAACAATGAAGCCGGGAATCACAGGCCGTTGGCAAGTGCGAGGAAGGCAGGATGTTTCTTATTCAGAAAGGGTTCGCATGGACGTCGAATATATAACGCATTGGCGAGTCCAGACAGATTTAAAGATCTTGATGATAACGCCGTTACGAGTCATCAGCGGCAGGGGGGCATACTGACTTGTCAAAGATACTGGTGACTGGTGGCGCAGGTTTCGTAGGCTCGGTCTGTTGTTCACAACTCCTTAAGAAAGGACACGAAGTCGTTGCTGTCGACAATCTCTCAACGGGCCATGCCCGGGCAGTTCCTGACGGGGCAATGCTCTACCCAATAGATATTGGCGATCGCGACGCAATCGCGGAACTGCTGCGAGAACATAGATTCGACGCAGTGTTTCATTTTGCTGCGAAAGCTTTGATACCTGAATCCGTTTCGAATCCGGGAGTATTCTTTGACCAGAATGTTGCATTAGGAATTGCATTCTTAGAAGCTCTGCGTTCGACTGATGTGAGGAAGTTCATCTTTTCTTCTTCTGCGGCAGTCTACGGCTCACCTTCGACCGTACCCATCGAGGAGAATCATGCAAAACATCCTGTCAATTCGTACGGCGAAACCAAATTGATGTTCGAGCGCTTGCTCCATTGGTATGCTTCCGCTTATGGCTGGAATGTATTTGCATTTCGATATTTCAATGCCTGCGGCGCAGCCACCGATATAGGGGAAGATCACCGACCCGAAACACATATCATTCCGCTGCTTTTGGAGACCGCAGCGGGCGAGCGCCCGTATTTCGAGATTTACGGGGACGACTATGCTACGCCTGATGGTACGTGTCTCCGCGACTACGTTCACGTGCTGGACATTGCTGAAGCGCATTTGTTGGCTCTTAACGCTCCGGATCGAGCCGAAATGACAGCTTTCAATATTGGCACCGGTACCAGTCATTCTGTATTAGAAGTGTGCCGAACTGTCGAGGAGATCACGCGAAGTAAATTGTCGTTGCGAAACGCTCCACGTCGGGCGGGGGATCCAGCAGTTCTTTGCGCGAGCCCAGCGAAGCTGAAGCAAGAGTTGGGTTGGGAACCTTGCTTTTCGAATTTGCGTCACATCATAGAAACCGCATGGGAATGGAAGCGTCTACATCCTTACGGCTATGAATCAGGAGAGGAACAGTTGATGGCTAATAAACATAATTTGTGACTTGGACAATGCGGTTTCTGCAACTGTAGTTTTAGAAGTTCAACGAATAGAAAATTTGTTAAGAACAGCCAACAAGTCTATTTTGTCTACGTCCCACTGAAAATTGTGAAGAAGCAAAGACTTCAGCACTGGATTTTCGCCATAGATATCATCTGGATATTAGTCGCCACAATGACGGCTTATATCCTGCGATATGGGTTCACGCTTTATCCGTCAGGCGAAGAAGTGCTACAAACTTTTTTGCCTGTCGTACTCGTGACCGTTTTATTGTGGGCCGGATTGTTCTCCCGGATGAAATTGGACGGCTTTCGCCTCGGCTGGTATTTGCCGACGATCGTTTCTCAGTTGTTCTTGGCGACGTGTCTGGTGCTGACCGGTGTTCTTGCTGTGGGCTATTTGGCTCGGCATTATCTATCTCGTTTACTATTGGCTTATTGGGGAGTCATTCTTTTAGCGGGATTTCTAGGCACTCGTCGACTTGCGCACGCCATCCTCCGTTCACGCTACCTGCAGGGTACAATGCGTCGCCTGGTGATTGTAGGGAATGGACCAGTCGCCAGAGAGATGGCGTCAAAGATCGAGAGACATCCAGAAATGCTTTGCCAGGTAGTTGGCAATCTCTGCTCTGCGGAGGCATCCCTGGACAGTGGTATTGCCACCAATGGCGAGGGGTCTATCACGGTGCAGACGCTTGGAGTTACTGATCTCCTGCGCGAGCAGCGGGTCGATGAGATAATAATCACCCTTTCAAAGCCGGGTGCTCCGGAAGTGATGAGTCTTGCCGCGCAGTGCCGCAGAGAGGGAATATCTGTCAGTATTGTTCCCCACCCTTATGAACTTTACCTCTCAACACCGCAACTTTTGGACATTGGGGGACTACCGGTGCTCCAATTGCACGAGACCAATGCCAGGTTTGCAAACGGAGCATCCAAACGTCTCTTAGACCTTGTTCTCACTTGTATTTTGCTACCATTTGCGCTTCCCGTAATGATATTTGGCGCATTAGGGCTGTTGAAGAAAAATGGTGGCCCGTTCACTCGTGAACTTCGATGCGGACAATTTGGAAAGCCGTTCTGGATGTATCGGCTAAATTCCGATCGAAATTCTACACAGTTGCCTCCATTTGAACAACTATTGCAGCAGCTAAGCATCACCGAACTGCCGCAACTTTGGAATGTGCTGCGCGGAGAGATGAGTCTGGTAGGTCCGCGCCCAGAAGCACAGGAGAGAGTAAAACACTACTCGGATTGGCAGCATCAGCGATTGAATGTCAGGCCCGGAATTACCGGCTTAGCACAGGTTCACGGGCTGAGAGAGCAACACTCGTCGGAGGAAAAGGCACGGTTTGATCTCCAATACATGTTGCATAGTTCTCCTTTCTCAGATCTCTCTCTCCTCCTGCAGTCGGGGTGGACCCTGATGGTAAGATTATTTCAGCCGAGACGCGCCAAGCCGTCTTTTGTCGAAAGAGCGCCTGAAGGCACGACTCCAAGCGAATTCGAAGGATGTTTGTCCAATGCTCATAGTACGCAGTCCAGTGCGGATTAGTTTTGGCGGTGGGGGAACCGATCTCCCCGCTTACTACGAGCAATTTGGCGGTGCTGTGCTCAGCGTGGCTATCAACAAATACTTCTATACCATTCTGCGCACGAGAAACGATGGTCGGATCCAAGTAATTTCCTCGGATTTGCGGGTTTTTGAGACGTGGGACGATATCACGACCATGCCTATTCAGGGCAGTGAACTGGATATTCCGCTTGCCGTCCTGAAGGACGTTGGGTGCAACGTGTCAGTTGATCTTTTTTTGGCCTCAGAGATTCCTCCCGGCACGGGATTGGGATCTTCGGCCAGTGTTTGTGTAAATATCCTGAAGACGCTTCGTACGTATGTCCAGCAGCCAATCTCGAAACATGAATTGGCGGAACGTGCCTACCATGTGGCGCGAAATATATTGAAGAAGCGCGTCGGCAAACAAGATGAATATGCGGCGGCGTTTGGCGGCTTGAACTATATTTCGATCGAACGCGAAGGCAGCGTGCGAGTCGAACCTTTAGATTTGGATAGCGTTGTCCTCAAGCAATTTCAGGCGAATCTGATGCTTTTCTTCACGGGATCGGCGCACAACTCCTGGGGTATTTTGGAAGAACAAGAGGCTTCCACCCGTGCTGGCTCTACCTCGACAGTCGATGCCTTGCACGAAGTGAAAGATCTCGCCGTGGGGATGAGACAATTGCTGGAAAAAGGCAAGCTTCGAGATTTCGCTGAACTCCTAGATGCCGGATGGCAGGCTAAAAGACGGGTTTCAAATAAGATTTCAACTCCTAAAATTGATCACTTGTATTCTTGTGCTCGGAAGGCGGGTGCTATTGGAGGTAAGATTACCGGGGCAGGCGGCGGAGGCTTTTTATTGCTTTACTGCGAACCCGAGAATCAGGAATCCGTTCGCCGTGCCCTGCTGGATGAAGGCATTCGGGAGATGGCCTTTACTTTCGATATGCAAGGAGCTCAAGGAATCGTAAACGATCCATTTATCGACGGGGATGAAAAAGGGGGGGCTCGTTGGGTTTTCACGCCCAAGCCGGTTGGCGCAGCACGGCATTGAAGAAGCAATGGTCTTTGGTATCGAGAGCCGAGAACTGACTTGAAGGCCTTTCTGCTAGCGGCCGGACATGGTACCCGGTTGCGGCCGTTGACTGATAGAGCGCCGAAGTGCCTGCTCCCTATATGCGGTATCCCAATCCTGAAAATTTGGCTCGAATTATGTCGCTCCTTCCGAATTGATGAAGTGCTGGTCAATGTTCACTCCCATGCTGAATCAGTAAGGCTGTTTTTGGCCCAGCGCAAGGGGTTCCCCAAGGTAAAACTAGTAGAAGAGACAGCTCTTTTGGGAAGCGCGGGAACGTTAAGGGCGAATCGTGCCTGGGTTCAAGGTGAGCCGTTCTTTTGGGTTTTCTATGCGGACGTGCTCACTAACGTTGATCTTGGCCCCATGCTGGCAGTGCACCGAACGCGAACTCCGGCTGCGACGCTTGGGATATATCGAGTTCCTGATCCCTCCCGCTGTGGCGTCGTTGAGCTCGCAGCAGATGGCACTGTGAATCAATTCATCGAAAAACCATCTAATCCGAAAACGAACCTCGCATTTTCTGGAGTTCTAATAGGTACCCCTGATCTACTCGATGCTATTCCTATTGAAAAGCCGGCAGATATTGGTTTTGATGTTCTTCCCCAACTGACCGGCCGGATGATTGGCTACGAAATCCACGATTACCTTCTGGATATCGGTACGATTAGTAATTATGAACAGGCACAAAAGACCTGGCCGGGGTTGCAAGAATCGTCGTCGCATGTTTAGCGGAATTGTGTTTGACATGGATGGTGTGATTATCGATAGCCACCCAGCACACAGGCTGGCGTGGCAGCAGTTTCTTCGTACCCTTGGGCGCAAAGTGTCTGAACACAAGCTCGATTTTATCCTCGAGGGCCGCAAACGTCAGGATATTCTTCGCCATTTCCTGGGTGAGATGTCCGAACGCGAGTTGATCGAGTATGGAAAGCGGAAAGATGAGTTTTTCGAAAAGATGGCGGACGAAGTTCCAACAGTGGCGGGAGTGGTCGACTTTCTGAAAGAGATCGGAGAATTGGGGATTCCTGCTGCAGTAGCAACGTCGGCTAGTGAGCGTCGGACTCGGATCACCCTTGACAGGCTGGGACTCGCACATCACTTCCAAACCGTGGTTACTGGGGACGATGTTTCTGAGGGTAAACCAAGTCCCGTAATTTACGAATTGGCGGCACAGCGACTGAATCTGCGAGCTGAGAATTTGCTCGCTCTAGAAGATGCCCCACGTGGAGTCGAAGCGGCCACTTCGGCCGGGATGCGGTGCGTGGGTGTCGCCAATGGTTCGAAGGCCGAGGCACTACGCCAGGCCGGCGCCGAACACGTAATAACCGACTTCACTGGTCTCTCCGTCCAGACTTTGGAGCGTATGCTCACTGCGCAAGAGGTTTCCACTTCGAAAATTTAGTTAACTATCCGAAAGAGCGAGACGAAGATTTTTCGCAGTGATCCCTTTTAGCTGAAGATTTTCTATCGCCTGTGCATGAACCTTGAATCTCGGCATAGCAACTGAGTCGCCACCGTGAGGTCACGATACGGTTGTGGCTCAGCAATGGCACCATCCTTTATTTCCACGCACGACATCGCCTGCTTCGCTTCTTCCCTCTAGTTTCATTCTAGAAGTTCCCGCTCATAATCATTTTCAGAGCGAACATCCGAACTTAAGACAATTCTTTGACAAATCACAGCATGCTATGCTGAGGGCGAAATCTCGCACGGAAGAAACTGGAATGCTAGTTCCTTTTTTAGCCCCACGGTTATCTCGGAACGTCGTAGCAGGAGTGTTCTTTCTATTCGCGAGCCTCGCAGCCTCATGGGCACAAGCTACGGTAAAGTTGGCGGCGAAGATGGGTGCCGATATCAGCAGCGAGGTGAACGCGGCAATAACGTCCCTGCCAAATAGGACAGGCACGGTGCAACTTCCGGGCGGGTCCTATATTGAGTCGACAACGATATCGGTGTCCGGCACAGCGATTCGCATCATCGGAGCAGACGCAGGAACTGTGTTGAATTACGATCCTGCAAGTTACCATCTGATTGACTCCGCCGATTCCATCGAAGGGTGGAAGAGCTCACACGCAACCATCAGTGTGCTGTCATCCATTGGAGAAGATCATCCCGATCCAATGGAGGGCGACGGCTACATCCAAGTAGCGACGGGTCCTGGGTCCAATCAGGAAGTGTCAAAGTCAATTCCCCGCACCAACTTCGAATCAGCGGCCAAGATTGGGCTGTGGGTCACACTGAATCTGACCAGAACCCAGCAGGAAATCGAATTTTTCGTTTCAGATGGCAGCCGTACTACGTACTGGAAACTGACGCCGCCGAGTATATATGGATCTTGGAAGTTTATTGAATTAGACCGAGCCAATCCATCAGGCACTGATGGCAGACTATCTCCAGACATGAAAAACATAAGCCTGGTTGGCTTCCGCAGGCTTGTTCCCAGCGCTAAGTACTATTTTGATGCAGTATCGCTGTACAACCCGACTGGACCAGCAATGGTATTCACTTCGTGCGTGCGGTGTTCCCTTGAGAATGTGACAATTCACTGGGGACCGGCATCGCAGGATTCCGTGATCCGTGCCACCCAAAACACCCGAAACTTACTTCTAGATCACATCAGTACGACCGGAGGGGCAACCGGTATAGATCTTGCCGGTCCAAGCAACGCGACTACTTGCAACGCCTGCAAGGTGGAGCGTGCACATACTGGATTCAGTCTTAACGGCAACACCAGTGGAAATCAGCTATTGAACGTCGAAGCCAATCGGAGTGTTAACGGGATTTACCTCGGACCGGGAGCGACCCATAATGCAGTCTCGTCTCCGCGGTGTATCAGAAATAATGCCTCCGGCATTCTTGTGGAGGGCGATGATAATCAGATCAAGAATCCCAATATTGATACGTGGATGACATTCGGCCTAGTGATTGCTAGAGGAAGTCGCAATACGGTGACAGGCGCGATTGCTCGGTCGGCGGTAGGGGAGAGCGCTGTTCAATTGATCGATGGAGCCGCATACAATGAGCTATCGTCCATCAATATTGAGCAGTCAGGAGGGAGTGGTCTGGATTTTGGTGGCGGCGTGAAACCGGTAGTCTACAACACCGCCAAAGATGTGGTCGTGCGCTACTCGGGCAGCAGTTCATGGCACGGGGGGCCGAAGGGATCTTCGGAAGGGCGTGGTCTCTGCCTTGCTCACGCTAACAATAATACGATAACCCAACTCAAAATTTATGAAACCGGGCAGCGCAGCACTGTTCTGGGTGCGGAGGGAATAATTATCAATAGTGGCTCTTCTGGAAACAAGCTCGAAGATTTGCTGATTTATCATTCCCGACATGAAGGCATCACAGTTTGGGATGCTTCGGACAATGTGCTCCGCAATGTGCGTGTGGTGGGTAATGGACTCACAGAAGGGGGTGGAGCTGGAGTGCGAATTGAGGCGGCTGCGAAAAACACAGTCTTGGAAAACGTATGTTACCGGATGAATGGCGGCGGAGGGATAAAGAACGTTAGCACATCATCATCGGTCCGAAATGCACGGCAGATAAAAGACATCGACCCGGAATCCGACTGTCGATAAACACCATCTGACTTGCTCCGCAGTGCCACACCTTGCATGGTTTTCGTTGGCCAAAAGTGACTCATCGATTGTCCCACCCGAGCAGCGTCCGTGATATAGAACAGTGCGCCCCGGAGTTTCACAGGCGCTAAGTCTTTTGAGAGATACTCCTTTAGCATCTAATTCCATCAAATCCGGTCGACCTTAACGTGCTTCAGCTTCTGGCGGTTCTCGTCTCAGACTGTCTTACCTTTCTTAAATCCCCGCTGTCCATCCATCCAGGCTTTCCTTCCAACCGTAGTTGGTCTGCTCCGTATCCCTGCTGGCTGCATTAACTCCGACGTTGTTAATCCTGCCTAGCTTTGCTGGACCACGACGCTCGTACCCATAATGCCGCAGCAGTTTCGGGCGGACGCTTCCGCGGCTCGATTGTTGTGAAGAGTGTTTTCGAGCGCACTTTGCCAGAGCGGAATGTGCTTTAAGAAGCGACGGCCATCGACCGGGTATCAGAGAGCTGTGCTCTTGGAGAGAGAACTGGCTTCGTTTTCGGCAGCCTCTTTGAGCGGAAGTGAAGGAAGATTACTGGCGCACTATAGCGCTAAGGGTCAATTTTTCGGGAACTCAACCTGCATCAGCCCTTCCAGTTCCTCGTCGGACCAGCATCCCAAAGGGTTCGCCTGTATCTCGATCACACCATTGCCCTCCGTGTAGGCAATCGGGATGTCGTAACTGAAGAACAGGTCGCGGTCTTTCCCGGACAAGTTATTAATGGCGTCGAAGTGCAGTGCCAAAGCGGCAACCGTGCGTCCGTCGATGCGAATAGAGGCGAGCGCCGCATTCGGCTGGGTGCATTCCGGCAAAGTGTAATTGTTGCCGAAGGGCGCAATCGCGCCGAAGGTTCCTTGCACTTTCAGGATGGTGCCATTGGGCGGCAGTTTGAAATGAAGTTCGGCGACACTGACGATTGTGCCAGTCACCGGGGGCTGCATCAGCACTTCCGCTCCGAATCCCCAGGTGTTCGGGGTGTTCTTGTAGACGGTGCTGTCCGCCGTCATCTGGTAGAAGGTGCATTTGAAGGCGCGTTTCTGATCGGAACAGCGGCCCACTCTTTGGGCGTGGGCGGAGACCAAGAAGAACAGCCACAAACTGATAGCAACGGCGATGCTGCGGAGTGCCTTCATGCTGGTTTCCCCTTCTTTTTCTGTTTAGCTTTCTTAGCGATGCCGCAGCCACGAGCAATCCCGCAGGGCAACTTGCGACAAGCCGGGATTCGCTCGAGGGCACGCGTACAGGCCGCACCCTCGTGATCGCTGCGGCTCATCCTAGCATTTTTTTCTCTTCTCCTGACCGAATTTTCATTAGAATCATCCTCCACACAGCAATAGCGAGTTTTTAGCTGTAGAATTTCATCACTTTGGGGGGGGATGTAAATGACACTTTCGCACGTTTCCGTTGCAGCTCGTATGATCACAATAACTGCTGTTTGCAACGTGTTGGTCGCGTGCGGAACAGCCAATCCTGAAACGCCAAAGGTAACAATTGCGGCGACACAGAATCCGCTAGTCGCCCAGTACACGCTCGCGCCCTTCTGCGTAGGACAAGCGATGGTGGAATTCGGACCTGATACATCATACGGCCGCAGCACACCTTGGTATCCCACGCAAGGCTTCGCCGTTACTATCTTGGTGGCTGGCATGAAAGCGTCAACGACTTATCACATGCGCTCGCAATTCCAGTGCTATGACATCAGCGCCCGCGCAGGCACCACTGAGGACCAAACATTCACTACTGGACCGCTCCCCTCTACTCCCTTTCCTAAGTTGACCGTGTCACGCCCAAATCCGTCGCTTAGTTCAAGTGAGAACCCCGGAATTGAACTCGTCGATTTGATCGACGCAGGGGCCGCTAGCGGCATAATGAAAGCTGTCATCACCGATCGGGATGCCAACCCTATCTGGTACTACGACACTGGAGTCGCCCAAGGTGATTGGCCGTACACCTATAAATTAATGGCGAACGGGCACATGATTTTCAGCATAAGCAGGAGCGTAGCTCAGGGGACTATTTTAAGAGAAGTGGACTTGGCGGGAAACACTATCCGCGAAATGGACACCGGCGTACTGGCTCAGAAGATGCAAAAAGCTGGCTTTAGCTTCTACATCACGGGATACCATCATGACCTGATTCCCATGGCCAACGGACACTTAATTGTGCTGGGAAATTATTACAAACCTTTTACCGATCTTCCGGGGTATCCGGGAGTGACGGATGTGTTAGGAGACGCCATAGTGGATCTCGATCCTAATTGGAACCCGGTATGGGCGTGGTCGGCTTTTGACTATCTCGATGTGAATCGGCATTTGAATGGCTTACCAGACTGGACCCACGGAAATGCCCTCGTATATTCCCCTAACGATGGCAATCTCTTGCTTTCAATGCGCCATCAGTCATGGATCATTAAAATCGACTACAACAATGGCGCTGGTACCGGTGACGTGCTGTGGAAACTGGGATATCAGGGCGACTTCAGCCTCCCCACCGACGATCCCAGCGAGTGGTTCTCCTTTCAACATTATCCTTGGATTCTCAGCCAGAGCGGCCCGCAGACAACGTTGGCTATCTGGGATAATGGGGACAATCGCGTTTTGAATAGCAGTGGAGAAATATGCGGAGTGCCCGGAAGCGTCGCTTGTTATTCTCGTGCAACAATTTTTCAGATGGATGAGAGCACCAAGGCAGCAACGCTGCTGTGGGACGATCTTCCAGGAATGTTTAGCTTTTTCGCCGGGAGCATCAATCAACTAGAAAACGGCAACGTGGAGTTTGACGTAAATGCGCCGTCGGGCTTTCCTTTTGCTGCGCAGGTGCAGGAAGTCACCCACACAACCGACCCCCAGATCGTTTGGGAAATGACCGTGCCGTTTCCGACCTATGCATACAGAGCCTACCGGATACCAAGCCTGTATCCAGGGGTTTCCTGGAATTATTGACGACAGGCCGTGAAACCTAACAGGGCGTGAGGAGCATCAGCGAATCAGTCATTGTCTGGGTCTGTTGGCAGAGCGGTGAACTCGAGGAAGTGCCTCGCACTGAGTGGTGCCACTACGTTCTGAAATGTGATCGGCGTCTGCGTGTAATCAAAACAATCCGAAAGATCGTCGGCGCGAGAGTCAGCGTATCCCAGCGTGGGCAACGAGAAGTTTTCCTCAATGAATCTTAAGATGCTGCCAAAATCATGCGTCTTGTGGGATACATAGTGGGGTTTGGCATAGGGAGACACAACGATGAGCGGCACGCGGAAACCATATTCATAGGAATTGTAAATGGGAGGCGCTACGTGATCGTACCATCCACCCCAGTCGTCCCAAGTAACGAAAATAGCTGTATTGGCCCAATATTGGCTATTTCCGATGGCATTAATAACCCCCGCCACCCATGAAGGTCCGGATCCATCATTTATAGCCGCATGATCAGAGGCTTGGCCGGTGGGTATCACCCAGCTGACAGCGGGAAGGTGTTCGGTCTCCACATCCTTCAGCACTTGGGTTGATGACGGGACGACTTTCGTCCAGTCCGGCCCAAAGCGCAGATGATGAATCGCATTCGGCGCGGTCCAGATTGTGCTCTCCCAGTTCAAGGCCGTTGTGTAATACCGCCAATCGATCTGTCGGGGGTCCAGCAAATCCATCAGGGTGGGGTGATCAAAGCAAGCAAACTGCTGCTTCCTCTCGTAGCCGGCGGGCCCGATCAAAGCAACCGTTTGGGCCGGCGGGCCGGCACAGCCGGATCGCAAGAAACTGTTCGGGCCCGGCAGGACCGGGCCAGCAACGTTTTCCGCCGCGAAAAAATCGCTCTGAGCGTTGGGTGCAGAGGTCCCAGAGATAATATATTGGTGCGCTGGGAAGCTCGGGCCTTGATTGGTTTGGAACATGCGATCCCCGAACGTGTACTGTTCGGCCAACTGGAAGTATGGCGCAACTTCCGATGGTTCGACATACTTAAACTGTGGGTTCGCGGGACAATTTGGAACACCGCATTCCAGCGTAACTTTGTCTGCGCCATCCATTTTCCCTCCATCGTACATTTCCACAAATGCCCGATGAGAATGGTCCAGGTCATACGTTGTCTGAAGGGATTCAGGTGAGAGGGAGATCTGCTCTCCTTTTGAATTCAAGCCGCTGTTCGCGATGTCGGCATTGGGCAAGCCGTGAAACAGATTGTCCGGCGTGCGATTCTCCTGGAAAATTATCACTACGTGTTCGATCTTGCCCGGTGCAGGTCCACCACATCCCACCGCTCCGAGCCCGAATAACGTTAAGCAAATCAATAGGAATACGAGAGCAGGTCTGCCTAGAACACCACCACGAAAACAGATTGGGTATCTCATGGCGCTTCGTCCGGAAGGCTGCCAAATTCCCGAAAAGCGATCCAAGCGGCTACCAACCAGTCGTTCTTACGAGGATAAATTTGTAATGCTGGTTGCCTGATCGAGGGTGGCAGTCAAGAAGCGTACAGGATTCAAAGTAGGCGATACGACGTACAGCGGTGAATGAATTCAACATGCGACAGCGAAGCTCCTGCTCGGCTCTCACGTGTTTCAACTTCCGGGGTAATGTCCCCTGCAGCTCAGTTGATTCTTTTCGTAGTAAGAGTCCTAGGCGCTATCACGTCAATCTCGACCAAGCCGATTCCGGGAGTAAAATACCATTTTTCTATAGCGCACTTTGGGTTTGCGTCACAATTTTCAGCTTCCTCGTTGAGTATAGCGTCACCGGTGTAGAACGGTGTTGATACATTGACTCGCGAGAATTTCGATATCCATGTAAAGGGAGAACTTGGGAATCCGGCGGTACAGTCGAATGTATGTCCTCCCAAGTCGGCAGTAAAATTAACGGTCCCGATTTGTACGCTCTCTTCGTCTTCCGCAGCCGGAATGACAACATAGGGGTTGCCGGAGGTTCGAAGCATGTCGCTGGTTTCGCCGTCATATCCCAAAAAACCGCCGGGTCCGAGATACGTATCTTGATGGATGGCCCGCCATTGTCCGTTTGGATCGTGCTTCATTGTCCAGTGATCGTTGGCGTTAGCGTAGGTCGGCCCCCAGTAGGCCCCTGGCCTGTCTTTTGTGATGTATAAATCAGCAATTTCACCGATTTCACAACCTGCTTTCGACATACGGGAAACGGTGAAGTGAGTGATGCGCCCATGATCGTCACACATGTCAAACTTTGATTCTGTTCCAGGAAAAAGTTCCTTAGAGGAAGACGAGGAGGAGGCCCGGTAAACGGCGGAACAGGAAAAGTAGGAGCCGTGAGAACAACCGATACTGAGTACAAAAAGAATCCCTCCCACTAAAATGCCGAGAGCAATCACGGACTTCTGTGTTCTTGGAATCATTTCTTACTGCTCAAAAATGTACCCGCATTTGAACCGTGACAGAATACCTGAGGACGTGCAGCGCTGCTAGAGAAAAGCTACGGCAAAAAATAACGAAAATGATATGGAAGCCGATGCAGCGGCGGCACAACTCGACTTGTTGGCTACTGCCACGCTCAGTGTAGAGTTCGTGCTTTGGCTCAATTGGGCGGACTCGGTGCCCAGAGGGCCAGTCACGGTTAAGTTGTACCTCAGTCGGAGTAGGTTTCCTCGGCGAGCGAAGCCCCCACTTCCCGAGGCGACGGTCATCGGGACCACAGGCTGATTCACAAAGGTAGCGGGTTAGCCTGCGCGAAGAACGAGCGTGCCCGCGCCTGCGACAATAGCAACATCAGCCGCTAAGCCCCTGTGGAACGCCTCCAGCGCGGAAATTTCTGATGCCAAGCGCGCTTTCATTCGACCTTTAAGGTAAGGGGCATCGATTGCATAATCGATCCTGATTTCGCTGCTACCGTCAACTGGTAGGTTCCCGCAGGAGTACCGTTTGAATTCGATGTCGATCCACCACCACAGGAGGATATTAGCAAAAGCAACAGGATCGGTACGCCGAGTTTACCGACATATAACTGCTTCTTGCCCCTGCCGATCGGCAAAATCACGAGGAACAACAGGGATGTTGCCCATAGCCAGCGGGACGCTAGATTCGCAGGATACAGCATTCCCATGGTTTGCGAAGTAGTGGTCACTTGGACGTTAAACGGGGTAGCTGTGCTGGCATTTACGCTCATGCTTGACGGCAGTGAGCAATTTGCGCCTGTTGGCGCGCCGGTGCAACTGAGCGAAGCCATGCCGCTGAAGCCGGCACCGCCAATCGAAAGTTGGTATGCGGCAGCTTGGCCGGCTTGAACCGTGGCTGAAGTCGAATCACCCGGTGACGGTTGAAGGTTCAGAGCCCCGCTGATTCCTGTGCCAGACAGTGGAACCGTCTGCGGACTGTTGCTGGCATTGTCGGCGATCGTCACAGTGCCGACTCGGCTGCCGAGAGTGGTTGGAGTGAAGGTGACGCTGATGGAACAATTCTGGCCCCCACTCAGGGATGATCCGCAGGTATTGGTTTCGCTGAAATCACCGGAGATGGAGATGCGCGAAATCGTCAGCGTTGCATGTCCCGTATTCGTAAGGCTCATTATTTCCGGCTGGCTGCTCTGACCCACAATCGTATCCGGGAAAGACAAGCTCGTTGGATTGAGGGTTACGGCAGGAACCGCTCCCTGACCCGTGAGCTGAATCACGTGTGGGCTTCCCGAGGAGTTGTCTGTAATTGTGATGGCTCCGGGGGCCGGATTTCCATCCACCGGAGTGAAAGTGACAGACAGGGTGCATGTCGCAGCACCGGCAGCGGCCAACGTGGGTCCGCAAGTTGAATTATTCAGGGCAAACCCTGGCCCGCTCACCACAATGCTATTCAGATCGAGCGTCGTCGTGCCAAGGTCCTTCAGGGTCAAAATTTGCGGCTGGCTTTGCACGCCGATCTGCCGGTATCCAAAGGCAAGTGATGCCGGCATGTAGGCTAGCGCTGGAGCGTCTTGCGCGGAGATTTTAGAAACAAAAGCTGTGCTCACCGGATTACTCAGGTTCACGGAGAAATAATTTCCGTTGTCTCCGGCACTGCCGGCTATGTACACATTCCCTGCCTCTGCGCCAGACAGGCCCGTCACGGTGCCGTCAACTGGCGTTGCGTAGATAAGTGTTCCAGAGTTCGTGTAGGAGGCCACGAAACTTGTACCGCTGGGCTGCAGCGGGTTCGTAACTGCAACGTTGCCATCACCGCCAAAGTACGCATTTCCTGCCATGTCCGCCGCGACGCCAAGAAACGTACCGCCTCCCGATGTTGTAAGTGACTGAGAGAAATTCAGAGTACCCGACGGACTGATACTTTCTAGGGTCACTGAGTTACTGCCGCTTAAGACAGCAAACGCGTTCCCGCTCTGGTCGAGCGCGACCCCCGGCCCAGCTATCCCCCCGCCAGGCAAATTCAGATACGTCGAATACACCAACCCAGAACCGTTGGCATCGAACTTTGTCAAAAACGAACTTCGGCATGGGTTACCGCAAGAAGACTGTAACGGGTTCTTCAGTGGAAAATCGGTTGAGTTCGTAGTTCCCATGACAAGGGCCTCTCCTGCCGAGTCCGCGGCGATGCCAGAGCCCTGATCGTTGGAATTCCCTCCAAGGTACGTGGAATAAAGGAAGCCACTGGCGGTGGAGTTCAACACGGATACAAACGCGTCGGATGGACCATCCAAAACAGACTGAAACGCATTTGCAATCGGGAAGTCGTTGGATGATGTGGACCCGGTGAGGTATGCGTTTCCATTAATGTCGACGGCGATACCGGCGCCAGCATCGTTCCCGCTTCCGCCAAGATAGGTTCCATAGGCGAGCTGCCCACTGCCCGTAAATTTCGCGGCAAAGGCATCCGAACCACCATTGAAGCTTGACTGAACGACACCGTGCGTTACTGGAATGCCTCCGAAAGTTAACCCGGTAATATACGCATTACCCTGCCCATCGGCCGCGATAGCATTACAGTTTCCAAGACCCACTGGCCCATATAGCGTTTGATATAGCGTGGTACCGGTCGGGCCGATCTTGGTGATGGCGCAGTTGAAGGGCCCGTTGAGGCCAGCAGAGACCAAGCCAGCCAAGTAGGCATTCCCTGCCGCATCAGCAGCTAGTGACAAGGTGTTTCCGAAACTCCACGGGCCCGTATCAGGCACAAAGCCCTGGTATAGGACCACCGGATCAAGGATCAATCTTCTAGCCGGGTCATACTCTCCGACATTGATACTCAGTTGACCGTCTGTAGCCACGTAATCGGCGATAACGTCGCGCTCTTGACCGTCGAAGATTTGGTAGGCACGGGGTTTCCGAATGCGTATCCAGTTCGGGTTGCCCACAAGAACATCGCCATCTTCGGATAACGAGTAAGTCCCTTCAACCCTCAGGTGGATCTGCCGGGGGTCAGAACCGGGAGCGATTTGAACATCAAACTCTAACCGCTGGTTCTCAGCATAGAAAACAAGATCCACACCGGGATAAACGTCCTGGTAGTGAACCCGTGCAAAAGTAGGAACGCTCGAATGCCAGAGGCTGGGATCCGTTCCCACATAATAGTTGAGTACCGCAAGCTGGCGGTCACTACCCTCTAGCTTCGTCCCGGCTCGAGCGCCCGCGAAGCTTAAGAAAACTTCTTCCTGATCAGCAAGTCCCGATCCTCTTCCCCTACTTTCTTCTTTCGACTTAAAAACCATCCCAGAAGGACGAAACAACACGTCGTATTGCGTTCCGTGGGCGATGAATTGAACACCGGGGTCCGTTTGACCCACATTTTGTTCGAAAAAGAATGGTCGGTGTTGCGTGTACAGCCTGTGCGGGGAAGCAGCTGCGGTGAAATTGCTGAGGTGAACAGGTGCCGACGTGAAAGCGACTAAGGCAATAATGCCTACTGTGAAGAGGAAAAGTAACCGCGGAAGCTTCATGGACCCTCCCTCCGGACCGGAACACACGATCCCGAGCGCAGAGGCTGCGCCACTTCGACATGGCGGCAACGCCAGCGGTCACATTTTGGTTCCTGGAGGCAGAACTGTCAAGGACTTGGAGCTCTACCACGAACAGGATTCTGAATTCACTTCCGCTGTAATGTTTCTGCGGGGTCAATCGCTCCGCATCAGCCTCTGTGCAGCTCGCGTGGCACGTGGTACAGAGCGAAATCAGATTCTGGCTAGAATCATCACCTGAATGGCTACGGTACGTTTGGTGATGAACTTCAAGCTTGGACATAGTGCCGCACGACTGGCATCTCCAGCCGTCGCGGCGGAGCACTTGGTTACGAAGTTGGTCGTACGAGTCTGGGTTCAAGCGCAAAGGCGCATGCTTCGGTGGGAGCCCATTCATGACGCTTTCTCGATCGCTTGATCAGCAAACGCTTGCTTTTCTTCGTCCTTAAGGAATTTGAACAGTCGCAGGATGGAATACAAAAGTACATTCGAGTTGCCAGAGTCGAGGTTGGCTCCCGCGAGGAAGTCAGCGCAGATCATTTCCAGACAATAGCCTCGCGACTTATCAGTTCCCAGCATCAGGCCTGCCGTCTCGAAATATCGTTCCATAATTCACCATGACCATCCTCCCCGTTTTGCAAGATGCTTGCGTACATTGGGGAACGAAAAACATTGGAGGCACTTGCGTCGGCTCTTGTAAAGAGTCTGTCAGGTTGGCGTAAAGCTTCGTAAAGAAGGCGAAGGCCGCTGGTCTGAATCCTGAGCCGAGCTTATCGGCGCGAGGACGACGAGCTACCTTCAACAATTTTAAACACGGCTTACTGACTTCGCCTTCGGCGTGCTTTAGTGGGCGGGCGATTCCTTCCGAAAACCCGGGCAAAGATTTTGTCGACGTTGCGCAGTTGGCGTTTCAAATCGAAGGCATGCTCAATCGTCCGCCGCGGAACGAGACGCGTGATTTGTGTGTCTTTGAGTACCAGATTGTGGAAGTTCAGGTCATCTGTCCAAGCGCGCATGGCGTGCCCTTGGACCATCCGATAAGCGTCCTCGCGCGATACGCCGTGCTCCACCAGATCGAGCAGAAGCTGCCCGCTGAAGACCAAACCTCCGGTACTTTCGAGGTTGCGCATCATGCGGTCGGGATATACGAACATTGTCTCGATAAGGTTGGCTGTCTTTTGCAGCATGTAATCCACCAGCGTCGTCGAGTCAGGAATGATGACGCGCTCGACGGAAGAGTGGGAAATGTCGCGCTCGTGCCAGAGTGCGACATTCTCAAACCCAGCTTGCGCGTTGGAGCGCACTACGCGCGCCAATCCGCTGATTTGCTCGCAGGTTACCGGGTTGCGTTTGTGGGGCATGGCAGATGAGCCTTTTTGTTTCGCGCTGAAAAACTCCTCCGCTTCGCGAACCTCGGTGCGCTGCAGGTGTCGGATTTCCGTAGCGATCTTGTCCAGCGTAGACGCGATTACCGCCAACGTGGCGAGGTAATAGGCGTGACGATCACGTTGGATCACCTGGGACGACACCGCGGCCGCCTTCAATCCCAGACGAGCACAAATCTTTTCCTCCAGCTCGGGGCTGAGATGAGCCAGGGTTCCAACCGCGCCGGAAAATTTGCCCACACGCATGTCCTCGGAGGCTTGGCGGAAGCGTTCGATATTGCGCTGAGTTTCGGAAAACCAGTTGGCAAGCTTGAGCCCGAAGGTAATCGGCTCGGCGTGAATGCCGTGAGTACGGCCGATCATCGGAGTGTCCTTGAATTCCCAGGCGCGGCGTTTCAAGACTTCCGCAAGGCGGTCGAGATCAGATGCGATAATAGAAGAGGCTTGGCCGATCAGCAGCGCTTGTGCGGTGTCAACCACGTCGTTGGAGGTCAGGCCGTAGTGAAACCAGCGCGCTTCCGGACCAACGATTTCTGCCACCGCGGTGGTGAAGGCGATCACGTCGTGACGCACTTCAGCCTCGATTTCGTGGATGCGCTGCAAATCGAAGTCGGCACGCTTGCGGATAGCTTTGGCCGCGTCTTTCGGCACCATGCCTGCCTCGGCAAGGGTTTCGGTGGCTGCTACTTCGACGGTCAGCCAGGTGCGGAACCGATTTTCATCGCTCCATATGGGGCCCATGTCAGGGCGTGTGTAGCGTGGAATCACGACTGCGTTACCTCCTTAGCTTCTACAGGGCGTTTGCGTCTCCGATCTGTCGGGCCCCGCCTCCCCATCTTTATTCAGGTTAAATCGAAGGACTAGGGATTCTAAATGGTGGGGAATCCTTGTGTCATTTCTGCCCGGTGCAGGCACTCTTTGCAAAACACAGACTGGTCTGAATCTCTTCTATTTCCGTTGTCACATTATATCGTGATACGATATAAATTCTGCCATGGAACGGTCGTTGCCATCGACAGATTATGAATCGATCGCAGAACTGCGCTACCAGATTCGCCGGTATCTTCGCTTTAGCGAGGAGGCGTCGCGGGCGGCTGGACTGGAACCCCGCCAATACCAGCTCATGCTGGCGCTGAAAGGGTTGCCCCGGGGGACGCGGCCAAGGATCGGCGAACTTGCGGAGCGTCTGCAGATTCAACATCACAGCACCGTCGAATTGGTAAACCGGCTAACCGCTGGCGGCTACGTTCGGCGATATCAAGAGGACTCGGACCGCCGGGAGGTGCTGGTCACCTTGACCTCCAAGGGAGAACAGGTGTTGCGGAAACTTTTCCTGCATCACCGCAGCGAGCTCCGTCTGCGCGGCCCTGCACTGATGTCAGCTCTGAGGCGCGCAATAAATGTGAGCAAGAGCTCGATCGGAGCTAATAATCCTGCTTCACGAAAAAAGAAAATTGATTAAGGTCCGGGAATGAACACCAGCAACGAAACTCAACCCCCAGCCACGATTAGTGCCACCGGGGCACAGGTTGGCGACGTTAGAATGGCCGAACCGGCACATTTCCGCATGGTGCTGGTTTCGTTTCTCGCGGCGGGGATCGGGCTTCTTGCCGGGCTCATCGCATTTGTCCTGTACAAGTTGATCGGCCTGTTCACCAACATTTTCTTTTACCACCGCTTCGTCGCCGAGTTCCTGAGTGCACGACACAACCACCTTGGGCTCTGGGTAATTCCGATCCCGGTGATCGGCGGAATTATTGTGGGCTTCATGGCGAAATACGGGACCTCGAAGATTAAAGGTCACGGCATTCCCGAGGCTATGGAAGCGGTCATGGTGAATCGCAGCCGCATAGAGCCGCGAGTAGCGATTCTGAAACCGATCTCTGCCGCCATTGCTATTGGTACAGGCGGTCCATTCGGTGCCGAGGGGCCAATCATTCAAACCGGAGGCGCAGTCGGCTCGCTGGTCGGACAGGCATTTCACACGACCGCCTCAGAACGAAAAGTATTACTGGCGTGCGGCGCGGCGGCCGGCATGTCGGCCACGTTCAACACGCCCATCGCCGGCGTGATTCTGGCCATCGAACTGCTTTTGTTCGAGTTCAAGGCGCGGTCGTTTATTCCGCTGGTAGTCGCGAGCACGCTTGCCACTGCTGTTCACATGCAATTGCTGGGAGCAGGTCCGATGTTCAAGGTCACGCCGATGGACTTCGGAATTCCGCATGCCCTGCCGTTCTATCTGTTGTTGGGATTGCTTTGCGGATTCGCCGCCGTCGGCTTCAGCAAGTTGCTCTACTGGACGGAAGATCAATTCGAAAAACTGCCAATTGATGAACTGTGGTGGCCGGCGATTGGCGCTCTGGGTCTGGGAATCATTGGTTACCTCGTGCCGCGGGTGTTGGGCGTTGGCTATGACACTATTGGTGACATTCTGAATGCGAATCTGGCGTGGAAATTACTGCTGGTGGTGATGGTTGCCAAGGCGGCGGCGTTAGTCATATCGCTGGGATCGGGAACATCCGGCGGATTGCTGGCGCCAATGTTCATGTCGAGCGCGGCCATGGGCGGGGTGTTTGCCATGGGCGTGGATCGCATCATGCCAGGGGCGAATCTTTCTGCGGGAGCTTTTGCGCTGGTGGCGATGGGAGCGGTGTTCGGCGCGGCATCACGGGCTACGTTTTCATTCATTATTTTTGCGTTTGAAATCACGCGTGACTACAACTCGGTTTTGCCGCTGATGCTGGTTAGCGTGATCGCTGACGGCATTGCTATGTGGCTTATGCCGAGAGCTTCGATCATGACCGAGAAACTGGCCCGGCGCGGTCTGCTCATTCATCAGGAGTACGAAGCTGACATCCTGCAGCAAGTCCAGGTTTCCGAGACCATGGAACAGGACGTACCCCAGCTTCCCGCTGCCATGACAGTTGGAGAGTTGGCTGACATGATTGCGCGGCGCGAACCTTCCGTAAGCCGGCATCAGGGCATGGTTATTCTCGATGCTGATGGCAAGCTGGCCGGCGTGATCACGCGAGGAGACGTGATGCGCTCTCTGGACACGGATCCGAGCGGAACGTCGACGGTGCTCGATGCCGGTACTCGCGGGGTTGTGGTCACTTATCCGGATGAGACGTTGCACGAGGCCTCCGCGAAGATGCTTCGCAACAACATTGGTCGCCTGCCGGTCGTCGATCATAAGGACGCTCGGAGAGTAGTGGGTTATCTTGGCAGGCCCGGAATTATGGCCGCGCGTTTGCGGCGTCTGGACGAAGAACAGGTCAGAGAGCCCGGCTGGATTAAAAGGCGTCGTCCAGTGAGTAAGTGATGAAGGTACCGCGGAACTCCGCGAGCAACCTGCCCTTCGATCTCTTGACTTTCCCGCCCCTGTTTTCCTCTTATAAGGTTCCCCCCAGGATAGCTTCGAAACTCTTATGGCGCTTTGTCCGTAGACGGACTACCATTATCTGCCCACACCGACGGCGGCTTATGGGGGTTCGGATAAGAGAGCAAAACCCCGCGTGGGTTTGTTGACTTGCATGACGCCCATTCCAAAATCGGAGCCGCTACGAACGAAAACTCCTGATTGCCGGTCGAAATGTTTTCGTTCCGCGCTTGTATTTCTTCTCTGTCTTATTGCCATTGCGGTCGCCGCGCAGTCTCAGCCAGCGCAAGCAACCCCTCCACAGACTGCGCCAGCCTCGAAGGATGACTCCGATCAGAGTGCGGCAGAAATCGTTTCCCACGACGAAGCGACCACATTCAAGGTGAACGTCAGGCTGGTTCTGGTGCGGGTTGTGGTACGTGACTCCCAAGGCCACGCCGTCGGGAATCTGCATAAAGAAGACTTCCAACTCTTCGATAATCGCAAGCCGCAGATCATCACTCATTTTGTTCTCGAACGACCTGGAAGCCAGGTGGCCAAGGAGCGGCAGACTACAAATGAGAGCGGCGTCGACAAATTGCCTTCCGTTCCCGAGCGTTACATTGCTTTCGTTTTTGATGACATCCATTTAACCTTTGGCGATCTCGCACAGGCGCGAACCGCGGCTGAACATCATCTGGCAACATTGCAGCCCACGGACCGGGCGGCAATTTTCTCGACATCCGGCCAAACTATGCTTGACTTCACGGATGATCGGGCAAAATTGCATGACACGCTGCTTCGCCTCCAGCCGCGTCCCATCGCTCAAACGGGCACCAGCGACTGTCCAGACATCAGTTATTACATGGCAGACCTGATCCAGAACAAGAATGATACTCAAGCTCTACAAGTTGCTATTCAGGACGCTGTGACTTGTCTGCGTCTGTCGACGGCGACGCCGCAGCAACAGCAGGTTGCGCTGCAAATGGCGGAAATGGCGGTGCACGCAGAGACGTTCCAGCAACTCGCGCGAGGCAGCCAGGAGAGTCGGGTTGCGCTGTCGGTTCTGAAGGACGTGGTGCGCAGGATTGCTGTCATGCCGGGACAGCGAAGCATGGTAGTGGTCTCACCCGGATTTCTTACTCAGGAGACCAACATGTTTCAGGACTACATGGATGTCGTCGACCGGGCGCTGCGCTCTCAAGTGATCATCAGCACTCTGGATGCTCGTGGGCTTTATACGATCGTCCCCGGAGGCGACATCAGCAAGCCGGGGAGAACAAATCCACTCTCGGCAGCCGTTGAACATCAATACCTGACTGAGAGCGATTTGGCGCAGGTTGAGGTCTTGTCCGACCTCGCGTACGCAACCGGGGGGAACTTCTTTCACAACAGTAACGATCTCGACGCGGGATTCAAGAGCGTGGCCGCGACTCCTGAATACTTTTACACGTTAGGTTTCGCGCCGCAGAATCTGAAACCAGATGGCAGCTATCACTCTTTGAAAGTTTCGCTGAAGGAGCCCGCAAAGCTGACCCTGACAACCCGCCGCGGCTACTACGCTCCTAAGCACGCCGCCGATCCGGCAGAACAAGCGAAGCAGGAGATCGAAGAAGCCGTCTTTTCCCAGGAAGAGCTGCACGATCTTCCCGTGGAATTGCATACCCAGTTCTTTAAGCCGAGCGACGAAGAGGCCAAGCTCGCCGTGCTGGCGCACGTGGACGTCAGACGCATTCGCTACCGGAAGGTGGATGGCCGCAACACAAATGAACTGACGGTGGTTGCCGCTCTCTTCAATCGCAATGGGGTTTTTGTGCAAGGCATGCAAAAGAATCTCACCATGCGGTGGAGGGATGCAACGCTCGAGAGCAAGCTCGGTTCGGGAATCACTTTGAAGACAAATTTCGATGTGAAGCCGGGCAGTTATCTCGTCCGGTTGGTGGTGCGAGACCAAGAAGGGCAAATGATGTCCGCGGAAAATGGTGCCATCGAGATTCCGTGATTTTGAGGAGAAAGCTATGCGTTCTCATCGCCTGATTCGCTTCGTCGCAACGATCTGTAAAGTCATTTGTGGCCTGGCTCTGCTCGGACATTTGGCGCAGGCGCAACAGCCATCTGCCGAGGCGCCGGCCAACGGCTCGCCCACCATTCACGCAGAGACCCGGCTGGTGGTTGTGGACACTGTGGTGACCGACAAAAAGGGCAACTCCGTCCGCGATCTTACCGCAAAGGACTTCAAGGTTTGGGAGGACAATAAGGAACAGTCCATCAAGAATTTTTCTTTCGAAGAGGACAGTGCATCGCCGAACAAGGCGCAGAAGCGCTATCTGGTGCTGTTCTTTGACAACTCGACCATGGATTTTGGCGACCAGATGAGCGCCCGGCAGGCTGCGGCCAAGTTTATCGACGCCAATGCCAGTCCCAACCGTCTAATCGCCATAGTGGATTTCGGCGGTACGGTGCGCATTGCCCAGAACTTTACCGCGGACGCTGCGCGGTTGAAACAAGTTGTCGCCGGACTGAAGACCTCGGCAGTCTCGCCGAATGCGGCGCCGGTAGAAGTTGCTTCTCTCGGCCCGTCGCCAATTGGCACGCCTACTTTCGGCATGCCCTTGCTAGGCAATGCGGAAGCTGATTTTGGGGCACGCAGTGTGATGCTGGCGCTTCGCAGTTTGGCGAAAGGTCTCGGCACAGTACCGGGACGCAAGACGCTGGTGATGCTGACTTCCGGTTTTCCTATCACTCCGGAAATTCAATCAGAGCTCACTGCCGTGATCGCGGTTTGCAATCGCTACAATGTTGCGATTTATCCACTGGACGTTCGCGGTCTGGTTGCGCCCGGAAACGCCGCATCCCCGCAGGGCTCACTGCTGCGACCTCCATTACATCCAGGCTTTGGACAATCTGCATCGGGACAGTTTGGGTCAGCGACTTTTACATACACTGGCACATGGAACCCGAACTATCCCCTTAAGCTCGCTTACTTTGACCCCGGACAGCGCGGCGGCGGTGGAGGTGGGGGCGGTGGTCACGGTGGTGGAACCGGTGGAGGAACCACCGGCGGCGGAAGTACGGGAGGAGGGCACAGCAGTGGCGGCAGGACTGGGGGTGGAACAACTACAGGAGGAACGCGCGGCACTGGAAGCCCTGGCGCTGGAGTGATGAGCCCTGGTCAAATGAACGGAGCCACTCAATACAGTCAACCGAGACTGATCGTTCCCCAGATTCCGGATGTCGCCACCAACCAGCAAATCCTGTATGAGCTGGCTCAAGGTACGGGTGGTTTTGTCATCGTTAATTCTAATGACCTGCTGGGCGGCATGCAGAGAATTGCTGATGATCAATCCAGGTATTACGTCCTTAGCTATACGCCTCCCGAGTCGCCCGAAGGCAGCTGTCACACGTTGCGAGTGAAAGTAGATCGCGGCGGAACCCAGGTGCGTGCCCGCAGTGGATACTGTAACGAGAGACCAAAAGATCTGCTCGCAGGAAATCCGATCGAAAAAGTGATGGAGGGTCGCGTTTCCGGAGAGATGGCCGGAAACGTTACCGGATCCATGGAGGCGCCATACTTTTATACTTCGCCGAATACGGCTCGAGTGAACCTTGCGATCGGTATTCCATCGAACGCTTTGAAGTTTGAAAAGGTCAAAGGGAAACAACATTCGGCGGTCAATGTGCTAGGCATCGCCTACAAGCCAGATGGCACAATTGCCGCCCGCTTCAGTGATACTGTGAACTTCGATTTTGACGGGAAGAAAGAACTGGAGGAATTTCAGAAGCAGCCATTCAATTATGAAAACCAGTTCGACGTTGCTTCCGGACAATACACGCTCAAAGTAGTGTTCAGTTCGGGAAACGAAAGTTTTGGCAAGCTGCAACTGCCGCTGGCCGTCGATTCATACGATGGCAAGCAATTCAGTATGAGCGGCGTGGCGCTCAGCAACCAGATGCAACGGGTTGCCGACCTGTCGACTGGCCTTGACTCCGAACTGCTGGGAGACCGGACGCCGTTGGTGGTGCAAGGTGTTCAAGTCGTGCCCTCCGCGTCGAACCGGTTTAAGAAGACAGACAATGTGGGTGTCTATGCAGAAATCTATGCGCCGCTTCTAACCGGCCCCAAACCTCCGCAGGTTGGAGTGGAGCTCATAGTCATGGATCGCAAAACGGGAGAGAAAAAAGTGGACGTCGCAGCCCGGGCTGCGACGCAAGCGGGGAGCGCCGTCGTTCCGTTGGGAATTAAAGTGCCTGTGGCTACACTCAATCCTGGTTCCTATCGTGTCGAACTGCGAGCCCTGGATTCGGTGGGAAACTCAGTCAAGCCCCGCACAGCGGACTTTGAACTGGAGTAGAGCAATGTAGGCGCGGCCGTCAACGCCCGTGCGATGGACACGTAACCCCGGACGCCTCGTTCTGAAATATTCGGGTTGGTGAAAGTTCACGATTCAACCAATTGTTTTCGTCTCCGCGCTCTTTGATCATCACCCGGACGAGGCGTCCGGGGCTACGTATTGATCGCCAGTGTCTCGCTTGCTCCCGCCGTCACTGCGGCCTGTAGCATAGAGATTGTCATTCTTTTCCTTAGCATTTTCGTAATCCCAGGAGGCTTTTATGCCAACCGATCTCTTAACCGGACCAACCATTCTCGGCACGGCTACCCGGACCAAGGTTTACAAAAACTTCATCGACGGCGAATGGGTCGAGGCTTCTACCGGACAGACTTTTGAAGACCGCAATCCCGCCGACACGCGCGATGTGGTTGGAATTTTCCAAAGGTCCGGCAAGGAGGACGTCGACAACGCCGTCGCGGCAGCAAAGCAAGCCTTCGCCAAGTGGCGTCTGATCCCCGCGCCACGGCGCGCCGAAATCGTTTACCGCGCCGCCGAGATGCTGATGGAGCGCAAGGAAGAATACGCTCGCGACATGACGCGCGAAATGGGCAAGATCCTCAAAGAAACTCGCGGCGATGTGCAGGAGGCCGTGGACACCGCCTATTACATGGCGGGCGAAGGCCGCCGCATGTTTGGGCCGACCACGCCCTCGGAGTTGCCCAACAAGTTCGCCATGGCCGTGCGCCAGCCGATCGGCGTATGTGGAATGATTACGCCATGGAATTTCCCGATGGCAATTCCGTCGTGGAAGCTTTTGCCGGCGCTGGTGTGCGGCAACACCTGCGTGATCAAGCCGGCGCAGGATACTCCGCTATCGACTTTCAATCTGGTTCGCGTGCTTTACGATGCCGGCTTGCCGAAGGGCGTGGTTAACATCGTCACTGGCTTCGGTTCCGAGGTAGGCACGCCACTCACCGAACACGCTGACGTGCGCGCCATTTCTTTGACTGGTTCGAGCGCGGTGGGACGCATTGTGGGTACGACTGCGGCCAAAAGCTTTAAGCGTTGTTCGCTCGAACTTGGCGGCAAGAATCCCATGATCGTGCTCGATGACGCCAATCTTGATCTTGCGATTGAAGGCGGGCTGTGGGGCGGCTTCGGAACGACAGGCCAACGCTGCACCGCGACCAGCCGGATCATTGTGCAGAAAGGCATCTACGCAGAGTTCGTGGAGCGCTACGTCGATCGCGCAAAGAGGCTGAAAGTCGGCAATGGTCTGGATGAAACGGTCGAGATGGGTCCAGCCATCAACGAGAGCCAACTGAAGACCGACCTCAGCTATGTTGACATCGGAAAGGATGAGGGCGCTCGCTTGAAGTGCGGCGGCAACGTTTTAGATAAAGGCGTTTATCAGTATGGCTATTTCATGGAGCCCACTGTTTTCGCCGACGTTGACCCCAAGATGCGCATCGCGCAAGAGGAAATTTTTGGGCCGGTTGTCTCGATTCATCGCCTGCGATGGCCTTGAAGACGCTATCGAGATTGCCAATGGCGTCCAATACGGATTGTCTTCGTCGCTCTACACGAAAGATGTGAACAAGGCGTTCGTCGCCATGCGCGACCTGGATGCCGGAATTACCTACATCAATGCGCCGACTATCGGCGCGGAAGTGCATCTGCCTTTTGGCGGAGTGAAGGCCACGGGGAACGGTCATCGCGAGGGCGGTGTGGGCGCCATCGATTTCTACAGCGAGTGGAAGTCGGTCTACGTGGATTACTCCGATCGCTTGCAGAAGGCGCAGATTGATCGAGTGGATTAAATGATTTTCACCACCGAGTCACAGAGCCACAGAGAAACCAAAAAGAATTAGCAGCCTGGGAGCACCGTTAGCGTTTTTCGTTTTGTTTAGTTGTCTTCTCTGTGACTCTGTGTCTCTGTGGTGCAGGAGCCATTCATGCCCATCACGCAGAGTCGTGAAATCGCGGCCGCTTCCCGCCTCGATAATGTTCGCTATGCCATTCGCGATCTCGCGTGCATCGCGGACGAAGTTATCAAGCAAGGCCACACGGTTCTGCCGCTCAACGTCGGCGATCCCAATAACCTTCGGCTTCAAGACTCCGGCTCATTTAATTGACGCCGTGCACAAGGCCATGCGAGATGGCAAGAATGGTTACGCGCCTTCGTCGGGAATTAAGGAAGCGCTGGATGCGATTCGCGGGGAAGCTGCGCGCAAAGGAATTTCTACCGTGCAAGATGTGTTTGTCACGACAGGGGTAAGCGAGACCGTAGATCTTTGTCTTACCGCGCTGCTCAATCCCGCGGACGATTTGCTGACGCCGTGTCCAGACTATCCGCTGTATTCGGCCGTGCTGGCCAAGCTTGGGATCGGGCTAAATACTTACTACCTTAACGAGGAAGATGGCTGGCAGCCAGATCTTGACGACATCAGGCAAAAGATTACTCCGCGCACCCGCGGCATTGTGCTGATCAATCCCAATAATCCAACCGGTTCAGTGTGCTCGCGGGCAATGCTGGAACAGATCGCCGAACTGGCGCGGCGGCACAATCTGGTGATTTTTGCCGACGAAATTTACGACAAGCTGATCCTCGAAGACGACGAGCATGTTTCGATGGCATCGGTCGCGCCGGATGTTCCGGTCGTCACCTTTGGCGGACTTTCCAAAAATTATCTTGCTCCCGGCTGGCGCATCGGCTGGGGAATCGTGAGCGGCGAAGCGGCATCCGTGAAGAATTACGACGAGGGCATCCAGCGCCTGCTGCGGTCGCGTTTGTGTGCTAATCATCCCGAGCAGTATGCGATAAGGCGGCGCCCGAGGGACCACAAGATCATTTGATCGAAGTTCGCAAGAAGCTGAGCAGCCGTCGTGATCTTACCGATGCAGTGGTGCAACTCTACTCCGCGGGTTAGTTGCGTGTCGCCGCGCGGGGCGTTCTATGCGTATCCGCGAATCGACATTCCCGAAGGCGACGATGTTTTTGTGAAGGAGCTTATTTTGCAGAAGCACGTGATGGTGGTCCACGGCTCGGGGTTCGGCCAGAAGCCTGGGACCAAGCATTTTCGGATTGTTTTTTTGCCGGATGAGAAGACGCTTTCAAAAGCCTATACGGCGATTGAAGACTTCATCAGCAGCAGATATCGCTAGTGTGCTCTCTAAAAGGGAGCCGACGATTCAAAAAACGGCCCCAGGACTCAAGTGAGCCCCGGGGCCAGGGACGAGTGAAGAAAGCGCAAGCAGTCAATGCTTATTGCCAACGGCCGTATCTACTTCGCCGCAACTAAGGCCGGCTGAGCGGCAGCCATTTGTGCCTGCACTTTCTGCAGAGCTGCGCGGGTTACCCGAAGCTCGGACTTGAGGTCACGAATGGCCGCTGCCTGGGTGAGCAGAAGCGTTTGCTGCTGTCGAATTTCCCGCTGCTGTTGTTTAGTAGCTTCGATTAACAGCGCAGTCAGCCGGCTGTAGTCCACGCCGCGAGCATCTTTTCCGTTCTCCTCATAACTCACCACTTCCGGCACGACCGCGCCCACTTCCTCGGCGATGACTCCAATCTCGTGCTTGCCGGAATCCTTCATATTGTAAGAGACGCCTCGCAACCGCTCGACCATGCCAAGCGCGTTGTGCAGCGGCTGGATGTTAGTCTTCCAGCGGCGGGAGCTGTAGGTGCTCCACCCATCGGAAATGGAAAGACCAACGCCCTGGCCCAGAGTCAGCAGGTTGGTGGGGCTGTTGGTTCCGATGCCGACCCGAACGGTGGCTGTGGCGCCGTTCACCCCGGCAACGCTGCCCAGCACCAGGGCATTGCTCGCCTTAACCATTGCGTGGGCGCCGATGGCGGTAGCGTTATGGAGGTTGGTCTGCCGCGGTGCACCCGAAACCCATGCACGTGAGGTTGCTGCCGGTGGTGTTGGCTTCGAGCGCATCTACGCCGATGGCGGTGTTGAAGCTGCCCGTGGTGTTGTGGAACAGCGCGTTCGTGCCGAAGGCGGCGTTGTCGGAGCCCGTGGTGTTGTCGAGGAGAGCAGCCTCGGCGTAGGCGGCATTGCCGGAGCCCGTGGTGTTGTTGCCCAGCGCCACAGCCCCGCCGCCGGTGTTGAAGGTGCCCGTCATCGTGGTATTCCCCGCGAAGCCGAAGAAGACGTTCGAACCGACTTGGAAGGCAAACGGAGAGCCTCCGATATCTAAGCTGGTCGTGGCGTTAACGACGGCGCCCTGTACTTGGCCGCTCGCGGTAACATTTCCGGTCACGCTCTGGTTTCCGGTGAACGTGTTGGACGTGCCCAGTTGCGGGACCACGCTAGTATCGATCGTCAGCGTGCCTGTAGTCGTGATCGGTCCACCCTTCAGGCCCAGTCCGGTGGCCACGCTGGTTACCGTGCCCGCGCCAGGGAAGGTCTGGCCGGATACGAAGGTCACCTGTCCAGTGTTGCTGACCGCGAAGGCAGTGCCGTGAACAACCAGTGTGGGATGAGTTAATTTTGGAATCAGGATGAGACTGTCACGGACTGCCTCCGTACCTTTGACATCCAGTTTGGCGGCTGGCGTTGTAGTCGCAATCCCGACCTCGCCACCAACCGTCTCAAAGATGTTCGAATTGCCAATGGTTGTCGTCCCCGTCCAGCGGGGGATAAAGTCCGCCGTACCGCTGCCGGTCACGTTAGCGGCGGGGGCATCCTGCGCGAGTCCTAGCCCGCTGAACAAGGACACGAGCACCGTAGCCAGGCAGAGCAGGCGAAACGCAAGAATCCGGTCACCCCAGATTGGTCTTCGTACAAACAAGCTTGACGAATTGTTTTTCATAGATTCTCCTCTTTAGTTGGCATCTGGCGCTTATCCCCGCGGCGATGGGCGCACGCCCTAGCGAATCCAGCCATAGACATGGGTTCCGGAGGGTGTAGAATGTGAAGCGCCCGGAGCACTTGACCCGGTCTGGACCCTCCCCCCGTTGCGGTCAGGACACTAGCCGCAAAACCGATTGTTGGTCTTTAGGCCTGCGTAAAGTTTTTCTAAAGCTTTTGTGAACGCCATATGTCCCCGCAAACAAAAGCGATTTTTGAGTTCGGCCCGTTTCGCTTGAATCCCGCCGAGCGCATCCTGCTTCGCCATCAAGTTCAAGTACGCCTGCCTCCGAAGGCGTTCGATGCCTTGGTCGTCCTGGTTGAGAATCGAGGACATCTGCTCGAAAAAGATGAATTGCTGCGAAAGGTCTGGCCCGACACCTTCGTCGAAGAGTCGAATCTTGCCCAGCACATCTCGGTATTGCGCAAAACATTGCAGGACGGTGAGGACGGCTCTCGCTACATCGAAACCGTACCTACGCGGGGCTATCGTTTCATTGCGGAGGTTCGGGATGTTGGCGGCGTTGCTCCGCACGGTGATGTTGTGGCAGGTTCTACCCCCAGCCACCGATCGCCTCCAGCGGTTGCTGAAAGTGCCGTTCCTGAGAGTGGCGTTGCCGAAACTCGAGCTACCGAACGTGTCCTGCCGCGGCATCGCTTCCCAACCTTGACTTACACGATTGGTACGCTGGCGTTGCTGCTGACGGTTTTGATCTTGACTCTGCCAGTATGGAAACGGCTCCGCAATGCCGCTCCCGATCCCATCCAGTCGCTGGCGGTTTTGCCGCTGCAGAATCTCTCGGGTGACTCTGCGCAGGATTACTTCGCCGATGGCATGACCGAAGCCTTGATTACTGACTTGGCCAAGATTCCTGGCCTCAAGGTCATCTCTCGTACGTCGATCATGCAGTACAAGGATTCGCACAAGAAGCTTCCACAGATCGCTAAAGAGCTCGGCGTCGATGCCATCATCGAGGGCGCGGTGCTTCGTTCCGGGGACCGGGTGCGAATTACGGCGCAGTTGGTGCGCGGTGCGACCGATCAGCACATGTGGGCTGAGTCATATGAGCGGGACCTTCGCGATCTGGTTGCGCTTGAGGACGAAGTGTCTAGAAGCATCGCAGTTCAAATTCAGAAAGAGATCGCACCGCCTCGGCCGCAGCAACTGGCGGCCTCCGCGGCTGTCAGTCCACAGGCTCGCGAGAACTATTTAAAAGGCCGTTACTTCTGGAATCTGCGTAGCGAAGCCGGCTATCTGAAAGCCATTGACTACTTCCAGGCGGCGATGACCGAAGACCCGCAGTATGCGCAGGCGTATGCCGGCTCAGCCGACGCTTATGCCCTGCTGGGATCAATACCAAACGCAAAGATGCCCCGCGAAACCGCCATGGCCAAAGCCAAAGAAATGGCGCTCATGGCATTGAAGCTCGATGGTTCGCTGGCGGATGCCCACACCTCGCTGGCCTTTGTTGAAATGCATTACGACTGGAAATTTCAAGAGGCTGAACAGGAATTCAAGCTTGCCATTGAATTAGATCCGAACTATTCGATTGCTCATCACTGGTATGCATTCGATCTGGCGGCGATAGGACGCATGGATGAAGCGGTGGCGGAGGTGAAGCGGGCGCGCCAGACCGATCCGCTTTCGGCAATCATCAATACTGATGTAGCGGAAATCCTATACTGGGCCCGCCGCTACGACGAAGCACTTGAACAAGCCCGTGCAGCCGTTGAAATGGATCCTAACTTTGCCCACGCGCACCGCGTGCTGGAACGTATCTACGATCAAAAGCAGATGTTCCCGGAGGCCATTGCCGAAGGACAGCGGGCGGTCGCGCTCGCGCGTGACCACACTTGGATGTTGTTAGAACTCGCGAGTACATACGCTCAGGCGAACAAGAAAACGGAAATGGAAGACTGCCTGAAGAGAGCAGCTAACCTAAGCCCCGGCGGCGTTCTACCTGATAATAGCGGAACCGCGGAAATCTACCTAGCGCTGGGTGAAGTCGATCGTGCATTGAGAGTACTGGAAGGCGCATATCGGCGCCGCGACGGCGGTCTTATTCTGCTGAATGCCGATCCGCGTTTCGACAGCCTCGGATCCGACCCCCGCTTCCAGCAATTGTTGCAGCGCATAGGACTGCCGCACTGAATACTGCGTGGAGGCTCATCCCCTTCAACCGCCCATCAGATCAGAAACGCCGGCGAGGCGCGAAACTGAAGCAATAAATCAGACCAATCGCCAGTAACAGCGCACCCCACCAAACATTAGCATGTAAGTTGAAGAGGACAACGTCAGGACTCGCCGGAGGATGTACCAGCTGGTAAATTCCCGCAGCCAGGATCAGCGCGCCGTTCACCGCCAGTGAAATACCGATAAAAAACCAGATTGAAATCATCCTCAGAACTCCGCGCCACGGACAACTCACCAGAAAATAATGTTCAATATGAAGAAAACGACAATGACCACAGCGGCCCAGAAAAAAGGCCTTTCATAAAGTGGGACATCGCCAACCGAAGGAACTTCAGTCAATCCATAGACTAAGCCAGTTAATGCGCTTTCCGGCATGGGTTTCGTCGCGAGACTCACCGCCACGGTCACCATCACGCAAACCACAAAAGACCACAGTCCCTGATACATATCCTGAGCCAATGCTTTGGCATGCGGCGACAGCGCGACATACCGCAAGGCCGAAGGATCAACTTTTACCCAAGCCCACATGCTGATCGAAGAAACCGTCCCGCACAACAGTCCCCAGAATCCGGCAGGACCTGTCGCCCGCTTCCAAAGCATTCCTAGGAGCACCGTTCCGAATAGCGGCGCGATGAAGAAGCTGAACAGTGCCTGCACATAATCCATGATGCTGGCAAACTGCATTACGAGGTACGCTGTACCTACGCTGATGAGGACGCCAATGATCGTCGTCCAGCGTCCCATGTTTACGTAATGATGATCGCTGCCCTTGCTATTGATCAGCGGGCGGTAGATGTCGTAGGTCCAGACGGTCGTGAATGCGCTTACGTTTCCCGCCATCCCGGACATGAAACCCGCAATCAGCGCGGTAACCCCGAGGCCGAGCAATCCAGGCCCACAATAACGCGCGAGCATGAGCGGGAGCACTTCATTGTAGCTATGGGCACCAGTTACCGCTGCAACTGATTCTGGAACTAATTTCTCTGGCAGCACAGCCAGGCCGAGAAGTCCGGGCAGAATAACGATGACGGGGACCAGCATCTTGAACCCGGCGCCAATAATCGGAGCCATTTCGGCGCTACGAATATCTTTCGCGGCCAGAATGCGCTGCACCACCAGGAAGTCCGTTGTCCAATAACCCATGGAGAGCACCGCGGCGAGCCCGAACACAATACCAGTCCAATGGATTCCCATGGGATTGGTCGTGAACGATCCCAACCCCGACCACATATGGACGTACTGTTCCGATGTTCGCTGCGCAATCTGCAGTTTGAGATTGGTCCAACCACCAGCCTCGTAGAGTCCAAGGATCGGAATCAGCAGGGCGCCAGCCCAGATCAAGAAAAACTGCAACACCTCGTTAAAGATGGCCGAGCGCAGTCCGCCGAGGGTTACATAAATCGCAACCGTCAACGACGAAACCCAGATGCTGAAGTTGATGTCCCAGCCCAGGACGATCTGCATGACCTTCGCCATGGCAAACATGTTGACGCCGCTCATTAGCACGGTCATAAACGCGAATGAGATCGCAGACAAGGCGCGGCTGGGCTCGCCAAAGCGCAGTTTCAGATAGCCCGGCACCGAATGGGTTTTGGAAATGTAGTAGAACGGCATCATGACCAGTGCTAGGAAGAGCATCGCTGGGATGGCGCCGATCCAATACCAGTGTGTGGCTAGAATGCCATATTGGTAGGCCGAACCGGCCCAGCCCATCAATTCGAGCGCCCCAAGATTGGCGGAAAGAAAACTGAGTCCGGCAACCCAGGCTGTCATCTCGCGGCCCGCCATGAAGAAGTCTTCGGCGGTTTTGGCCTTTCCTCTCAAATACCAGCCGATGCAAAGCACCAGGGCAAAATAAAAGACCACAATAACGATGTCGACAGCAGAAAGATGAACCAGTCGGGTCGGGACTTCGCTGGCGAGTAGTAGCGCGGTCATTGCTCGTAGAGCCTCAACAATTCAGTGTTTAGCGTCGGTTGATCGAAATGCGGTCAACGCTTCTTGAGCATATCTTGTTTATCAAAGGTGGCCGGCTAATGGCGTACATTTTTATTTCATCCTATTTACGACAGGCATATTAATATTTCCAATTGCCCCGATTATGTTGCCCATTCCCGAGCCTTTCGTTGATACGTCGGTTGATCCGAACGTGCGCGGATTCATTCACCGACCCGCAACTCCGGCGACTGATGGCCTGGTACTCGCACATGGCGCCGGGTCGAATTCGCGGGCTCCTTTGCTGATGGCTTTGGGCGAAGCTTTTGCGGCAGCGGGAGTGACCGTGCTGCGTTGCGATCTGCTCTATCGACAGAGCCGGCCCCACGGGCCGCCTCGGCCCGGAGACGCCGTTCACGATCGCGAAGGTCTGCAGAATGCCGTGGGCGTTCTTCGCAAGATGGTCTCAGGACGCATATTTCTCGGCGGACATTCCTACGGCGGGAGACAGGCGACGATGCTCTGTGCGGATCAGCCGAGTCTCGTCGACGGTTTGCTGCTGCTCTCGTATCCGTTGCATCCGCCACGCAAGCCTGAGCAACTCCGCGTCCAACATCTGCCTAAGCTGCACACGCCTGGGCTGTTTGTGCATGGGACACGCGATCCGTTTGGAACCGCGGAAGAGGTGGAGTCAGCCCTCAGATTGATTCCTGCGAAGGTCCGCTTTCTGCGAATCGAGGGAGCCGGTCACGATCTGGGATTCAAAGGCGCGGGAAGGCGAGATGATTTGACGACACAAGTGCTGAAAGAGTTTCGTGCGCTATTCGACTGACGATTTGGGAAAAGTTGGCATTCGTGTGAATCCGTGAAAATCAGTGGCGCTCTCTAATTCACCCAGCCGGATTTCGAACCGCCGTTCTTCTTGTCCACGTCATCGGGCGGAATGTAGTTTCCGTTTTCGTCGAAAGTGCCACTTACCGTGCGATTCTGCTTGCGCATGAATACTTCGAACTTGCGCGCCGCCCGGCGACGTTTCCAGCGGTGGTACGAATTTCGTACGCCGAAATAACGTTCCGCCGCGCCAAACGAGAGACCACGCTTGGGCAAAAATTTGAGATAAATGAATCCGAAAAGCAGTCCACCAAGATGGGCAAAGTAGGCGACAGCTTCTCCGCGGCCCGGCGCGGCTGCGCCAATCGCACCTATTAACGCGACAAATGCGATAACCGCGACAAAATATTTGGCGCGAACGGAAAATGGAATCGGGAAGAGCATAATTTCGCGGTCGCCATAGATCATTGCGAATGCCATCAAAATACCGTAAATTCCTCCCGACGCGCCTACGGTTGTGGTTGCGGGCGTCACGCCGCCGAAGTGAGAGTAGGAGACTATTACCGTGGTCAGCGCCGCTCCGGCAACGCAAAAGAAATAGAACTCCAGAAATTGCTTATGGCCCCAATCCGATTCAAACTGTGCGCCGAACATCCACAGCGCAAGCATGTTGAAGAGCAAATGAAAAAGCCCGGCATGCACGAAGGAATACGTAATCAGTTGCCAGATGGCTCCATGCGTAACCAGATATGGAACCAGCCCAAGTAAATGGACGGCCTCATAGCCAAGGTCAGGAGTGAAAACCTGCAGCACCGTGATCAGCAGGTAAACCGCGGCGTTAATGATAATGAGCCACTTCACCGCCTTGGTGAAAGGAGGCAGACTCAACGAGAGGGTTCGTCCGCGATACATAAAAGGCAGTTACAGTTTTTCAGTTGGCAGGCGTGGGGCTTGCGCCTCAAAACCAGGCAGACTGTGCGAATATTTTAACAGGTTACTTAACGCTCCGGGACCGGCATCACTGGCAGGCTGCGATGGCCTTGAGCGTCCACCGCGCGCACAGCAAAGATCACATTGTCCTTCGACATCGGTAGCATAGCCCGAGTCGTATTTCCCACAGATTGCACATGTTCCCACTCAGCGCTGGCAGTGGCTCGCCACATCACTTCATAGCTCGAGACACGGCCGCCGGGAGATTGATCCCAGGTCAGAGTGGAATCGTTTTCCAGCTTCACGGTTAGAAGACGCACCTTCCCGGGCGGGGCAGGCGCGGAAGCCAGTGATGCCAGCGTAGCCGCATTCAAACGCGCAACATTGGCCACGTAGTCGAAATTTACGAACTTGGGAAGGTCGCCGAATTCGATGCCATTTTCAGTACGCACATTCTGGTGCTGATGGTTAAAGTCTTCGCGAAACTCCGTGAAGCGCACCGCTGCGTAACCCTGTTCGGTGAATGAAATGTGATCTCCTCCGCGCAAATAACGATCGAGACGAAACACCAGTATTGGTTTGAACCTTGTATCGTAAGTGCGACCGATCTCCGCGATGTAACGGGCAAGCTGCCGGGAAGCGGAATCGCTCTCGCCGCCAAGATTGCGGATCTGGCGTAGCTCGGCGTCACTGGCAGCGCTGGATACGCCTTCGGAAAACACACGCACCACACCGGTGTCCTGCTGCGGACTGCGGTCGCCACCGACGATGTCATTATTCAGCACGGCTTCAATGTTCCAGCCCGCAGACTTGGCCATTTGGGCAAAATGATGGCTGCCGTTCAGACCTTGCTCTTCGCCAGCAACCGTCAGAAAAATAACTGTTGCGGGAAACTTCAGTTGGCTGAGAACGCGCGCACACTCCAAACTCACGGCGGTTCCGCTGCCATCGTCGTTGGCTCCGGGCGCGGCGTCAGTGCTGTTGGCGTTGTCGCTGTTGCGCGAATCGTAGTGACCGGTCACCAGCACAATGCGCTTGGCGCTTTCAGTGTCAGTACCTTTCATCACCGCGTAAACATTACTAATTTCCGTGGGTTTTGGAATCCGCCCGCCCGGCACTTCGGTAAAGCTGTCGAGCTTGACCTCGAGGCATCCTCCGCAATCGCGGGAGTAGCGCTCGAATTCGGACTTAATCCACTCCCTCGCCGCACCGATACCATGTCCCGCGGCGATCGCAGCTGGATCCTGAGCGGACAGTGTGGAACGCGTCTGGAAGCTCGCCAGTTTCTCGATCGTCGCCTGAATGCGTGCGCTGGAAATCTTCTGCAGAGCGGTTGCGATTTGCGGGTCCGCAGGGCTCGTAGGCACGGCGTCCTGCGCGACGGCAATGGCCATCAACAAAAATGTGATTTCTATCACCGCGAGGAGTCGCGAAGCGGCTCTGGGACGAAACCGAAAGTTTATTACCTCAAAACGATTGGTTGCATCATAGCGTGGAAGTTCCATAGTATTTTTGAAAATAGCCATAAGCCAAGGGTTTTCGACATCGAGGACTTGACCTTCGGCTTCAGAGACACTAAATATTATCAAGGGAGTCTAAATATATGGAGGCCTCTGTGGTTCATTGCCCGGAATGTGAAACCGACCTCGATATCGACGAAGATGAGGTCGATGAGGGAGAAATTGTCTCCTGCCCTGAATGCGGTACTGATTTCGAAATAATAACGGTCAGCCCCATTGAGTTGAAACCAGTCGATGAGGAGGTGTACGAGGAGGACGACGAAGAAGAAGTCGAAGATGGTGATCTTTAAGCGCAGCACGCCTCTGCCCCGCTTTGAGTGGGTGTATGGAACAGTGTTCCTGGGGCTGTGCTTCTCCACGATTGTTTGCAGGCCTGATCTTGCTGCGAGTAGCTTATTGTCTGCGGGAAACCATCATAACAAACCCTATGCTGTAATTTTCGGAACGGTGTGGGGACCAGATGATCACCCAGTTTATGGAGTAAAAGTTAAGATTCGTCGCGAGAATGAAAAGAAAGCCCGCTGGGAATTATATTCCGATCATAATGGGGAATTCGCCCAGCACGTTCCGCCGGGCAAACAGGATTATGTGATCTGGGCAGATGCCACAGGTTACAAATCGGCCAGTGGCAAACGATTACAAGGCGAAGCGGTAAAGGTGCATATAGACGCGGATGAGCGCGTGGATACGGGCTTACATCTGAAATAAAAGAATAATTACCCGTAAGCTGAGAGTGAGAAACCCATGAGAAGGTATCGAGGTGTAGCCCTGCTGGTGCTTCTCGGCTGCGTCGCTGTGACGACTGCCTACGCGAAGGATAAAGATAAGGACAAAGAAAATGCCGGCCGCATGCTGACCGGGAAGGTGCTCGATCACCACGATAATCCGCTGCCCGATGCTGTGGTTTATCTCGCCAATACGCGCACCCGGGCGGTGAAAAGCTACATAATCGGAAGCGACGGCGCGTACCACTTCCCGGAACTCTCTCCGAACATCGACTACGAGGTTTACGCTCAGTTCAAAGGGCAAAAGAGTGATACAAAAACGGTGAGCCAATTCGACGACCGCAAGACAGTAAACATCATTTTGCGGATCGATACCAAGTGATGAATCCCGCCCAGTCTTTCAATTCATGAGATCTTCTGTCGTGGCATTTGTCTTCGACCCTTGACCACGTTGTCATCCCGAGCAAAGCGAGGGATCTGGGTTTTCGTTGTGGACGCGCGAAAACCCAGATCCCTCGCTTCGCGAGGGATGACAGAACATTGAATTGAGAAGTGTTGAGGCTTAATTATTCTCGCTCCCAGCCCGCTTCCACGACATCAATTCACCTATCGTAGAACCGCCGGTGCTCGAGACTGGATGCTTATAAGCCTCCACTTCGGTGCGCGAAGCCTCTTCGCCAACGGCCTTGATGCTGAGTCCGACTTTCTTTTCTTCCTGATTCATCTTGATGATTTTGAAGTCGTGCTCTTGTCCGGGCTCGAGAGTTAACGGCTGGCCATTGGCATCTACTGCTTCGGAATTGTGGCAAAGGCCCTCGACGCCCTCCGCGATTTCCACGAACGAGCCAAAGCTGGCCACACGCAGGACTTTCCCGTGCAGCACATCTCCGACTTTATGCTGGCCGAAGAAGCTTTCCCATACATCGGGTTGAAGCTGTTTCACACCTAACGAAAGCCGCCGCTTATCGGGTTCAATCGCCAACACGACCGCTTTCAGCCGATCACCCTTCTTCAAAATCTCCGACGGATGTTTGACCCGCTTCGTCCAGCTTAGATTGCTGACGTGAACCAGACCGTCGATACCGTCTTCGATCTCAATGAACGCGCCGAAGTCAGTGAGGTTTCGCACCCGCCCTTCGACCGTCGCGCCTACAGGATATTTCTCATGCAGAGCATCCCACGGATTAGTCGCAAGCTGCCGCATGCCCAGCGAAATGCGGCGTTCCTGCGGATGCACGTTCAATACCACGCAGTCCACATGGTCGCCAACATTCACCAGCTTCGAGGGATGCTTCATGCGTTTGGACCACGTCATTTCGCTGACGTGCACCAGTCCCTCGATGCCCTGCTCCAGTTCGACAAACGCGCCGTAGTCAGTCACGCTGATGACTCGTCCGCCAACGTGTGCGCCCACGGGATACCGATGTTCGGCGTCGAGCCACGGATCTGGCGTCAGTTGCTTGAATCCTAGCGATACGCGCTGCTTATCCTTGTCGAATTTAAGCACTTTTACTTGTATCTGATCGCCCACGTTGACCAGGTCGCGAGGATGAGTGAGGCGTCCCCAGGACATATCCGTAATGTGCAGCAAACCGTCGATGCCGCCGAGGTCGACAAAAGCACCGTAATCGGTGAGGTTCTTGACCACGCCGGTCAGAATCGAGCCTTCTTCGAGATGCTCCAAAGTCTTGGATCGCTTTTCACTCTGCTCGCCTTCCAGCACCTGCTTGCGCGAAACCACAATGTTGCCGCGCTTCTTGTTCAGCTTGATGATGGCAACTTCGAGCGTCTTGCCCTTCACCGCGTCGAGATTGCGTGCGGGACGCAGGTCGGCTTGGGAGCCGGGAAGAAATGCACTGGCGCCCATAATGTCGACCGTGAGACCACCCTTGATCCGCTCCACTACGGTTGCGCGAATCGGCTTCTTCTCGTTGTAGGCTTTCTCAATCTCGTCCCAGGCGCGCAGCTTCTGGGCTTTCTGATGCGAGAGATTAATATAGCCTTCCTCAGTCTCGCCCTTATCACGCATCACATCGATCTCGTCACCAGGCTGGAATCTCGGTTTGCCTTCGAAATCCAGCACTTCGGACAGCGGCAACATGCCCTCGGACTTGGCGCCGATGTCGACGACAACGTGCGTGCCAGTGAGCTTGAGTACAGTGCCTTTAAGAACTTTATCTTCGCGGACGGCTTCTTCACTCTCCGTCGTGAAATTTTCCAAAGCCGAAGCGAAATCCTCGGCGGCGGCAGCGCTGGGCTTGTCGTCCTGAGCCTGAGTTTCGGCCTGCTGCTGCGGCGCGGGAAGGGAAGCGTCTGGGGTTGACACTTCCGGTGAGGACTCAGGGTTTTCAGTCATAGTTGAGGTGGATGATTCTGGGTTGTGAGGAGTGTTGTCGTCGAACAAGGTTTATCGCCTCTCTGCTGTACTCGCGCGTGCGCGAAGGATGCGGGAATGCTTCAGGACAGCTGGCGTGAGTCTTAGGTTGTGTGGAGCCCGTCCTGGCGGACGGACCTGAACAATCCCAGCGGTCGGACGTTTCCAAAAAAGCGAACCCGCGTCCAAAAGGGAACCTCTCGACTATAGCAACCGCTTGCAAACAGTGTCAAACCCCAAACTGAGAATAATTGGAATTTATGAAAATGCCGCTAAAAAGCGAATTCGTTTCAGAAGCTTCCCACAGCAAAATCTTCATCTGCGGCGGTCCATAAAGTGCAACCTCTTTCGTTACTAATATTTCACCAAATCAGCTCTTATACTGCGACTACCTGAACGTCCTCGACCGCATCAAATCGTCGGCAGTTGTGTTTGTATTTGTTGAGCTTTTATGATGACGCGCTTCAAATTGGCTGGACTGTTTTTCTTCTTCTTAAGTGTGGCATCGCAGGCGTATGCCGGTGTCACGCTTTTGCTGGAAGAGCCATACAGCTATGACGGGACTTTCGGGGGAACGGGGCACGCAGCTGTCTATCTTTCGCGGATTTGTGCCGAGTCGCCGGTCATACTGCGTCATTGCGCGCCAGGAGAACTTGGCGCCGTCATCAGCCGCTACGACGGGATTGCAGGGCACGACTGGATCGCAGTTCCGCTTATTCCTTACCTGTACGCGGTCGACAAAGCTGAGAATGTGCCGCTCTCTGCGGACCCAAAGCTCGTCGACTTTCTCCGCGATCAGTATCGGCGTGACCATCTCGAGGCCATTGCGCCGGATGGTCCGGAGGGCGAACCCCCGGCAGGCCGTTGGCCGGAATTGATTGGGGCTGGATACCGCCGAACCATCTATGCTTTTCAGTTGGACACTAGCGAAGACCAGGACGACAGACTGATTCGAAAGTTTAATTCGGACCCAAACCAAAAGCGGTTCAATCTGGTAACTCACAACTGTGCGGACTTTGCCCGCAACCTGATCAACTTTTACTACCCGAAAACCCTTCATCGTAACGTGATTGGCGATGTCGGCGTCACCACTCCGAAGCACATCGCAAAATTATACGTTCACTTCGGCGAGCGCCATCCAGAGCTGCATTTGTCCAGCTTCGTGATTCCTCAAGTTCCCGGCACAATCCGACGAAGCGCGCCGGTCCACGGCATCGCCGAATCCATACTCAGAAAAAAGAAGTACACCGTGCCGTTGCTCCTGGTACACCCGATACTGACGAGTTGCCTGGTGGTTGCAGCTGTGGGGCCTGAGCGTTTCAACCCCGCACGCAATGCAATGGTGTTTGACCCGGGCCGGGATTTGGAGCCGCCACTCGCAGCCGCACAGCGGCGCTTATATCAGAATTGGCTGGGTTCTCTGGAGCGGCCGCTCGCGGAAGACAACGCGACTGCAACCACGTGGCAGCAGGTGGAGGCAGATGCCGTGCCGCATTTGGACGACTCAGGCAATCCAGTGCTGGAGGTTAAGCTTGCCGAAGGAACCGTTGATCTCGGAGTCTCGCGAAGTAATGTCCTGCGCACTTCGGCCCCGCCCGAGTTGGTAGCGTCCATGCTGGTGACTCGGCTACGCGAAGAATTACGCAATGGCGGATCTCCAAAGGCCTCGGAGCGCGATGTTGCGAATGATTGGGAATTACTGCAACAAGTTCTAGCAGCCCGGCACAGAAAGTCTGAGTCAGTAAACGCCAGCCTGACCGAGCTGCGCTCCAATACGCCTTAAGTGTAGGCGCGGGCGTCGTCGCCCGTGCAGGTCTCCGAGTTAACTACACATTCCGAAACTTCTCGCTATCTGCTACTCTGCCCTGCGATGGATTATCTTTGGACCCCATGGCGATACGCCTTTGTCAGCAGCCCCAAAACATCCGGCTGCATTTTCTGCGATCTTCCGAAGCTCGGCGATGATGCCAGGGCGCGCATCGTGTACCGCGGCGAAAGCTGCTTCATCATCCTGAACACTTTTCCCTACACGCCCGGACACGTCATGATCGTACCTTTTTCGCATCTAGACGAATTGCAGAAGCTGCCACCCAAAACGGCGCACGAAATGATGGATTTGTCGCAGAAAATCGAAGGCGTGCTGCGGCAGTTGTACGCTCCCGACGGCGTGAACCTGGGCATGAATATCGGCAAGGCCGCTGGGGCAGGCGTAGCCGGCCATATCCACATGCATGTCCTGCCGCGCTGGGTGGCCGACGCAAATTTTATTTCAGTGGTTGGGGAGACGCGACTACTCCCGGAAAGCCTTGAGATAACCTACAAAAAAATTAAAGCGGCGCTCGATTTGCCGGTACCGTCCTGAGCAAGGCTTCGAAGGGCAAGAAAACCTCGCTCAGGATGATCGCCGGCACAACGCAAGAAGCGCACAATCGCGACACCTCAGATGCCGCGATGCTCCCTATGCGCCCATGCGCATCTCCATAAAACCTGCTCGGGCGAAAAGGCGTTGGAGTTTCGCTGGCACGACAACTGAGAGCAATGATTAGTCGATCCACCCTTCTGGTTGTCACAAGGATGTCAAGAATTTGTAAGTTTTTGCAAAGAGTAAAAGAGAAATGCCACGCGGGTTTGTTTCGGAATCAGTCTTCGAGTAAATTGGCCAGGTCTTTTTCCCCAATCACGGTTACTCCCAGTTGTTTGGCTTTGTCCAGCTTGGAACCCGCATCGGTCCCGGCGATCACATAGTCGGTTTTCTTGCTGACCGAGCCCGATACGCGTCCGCCGGCAGCTTCAATCTCCGTCTTTACCTGGTCTCGAGGAAGACTGAGCGTTCCGGTCAGCACGAAGGTTTTCCCGGCGAATTTCGTGCCGCGTTCTTTTCTGGTGCCCGTGAAGGTCAAGCCCGCTTGGCGCAGCCGCTCCACCAGTTCACGATTCCGCGGTTCCTGAAAAAACTCCGCGATACTCTCCGCGATTCGTGGCCCCACCTCATTTACTTGTTGAAGCTCTTCCGGGCCGGCATTCATCAACGCGTCCATAGATCCAAGTTCTTCGGCCAAGAATTGCGCGGTCCGCTCCCCTACAAAGCGAATCCCAAGGCCATAGATCACGCGTTCCAGAGGCAGCTTCTTCGAAGCCTCGATTTCTCGCAGAATGTTCTGCGCCGACTTTTCACCCATGCGCTCGAGCGATAAAAGAACGTGCTTCGTCAGCTGGTAAATGTCCGCGACATTCTTGACCAGACCGCGGTCGGTGAGCTGGTTCACCAACGCTTCACCCATGCCGTCTATGTTCATTACCCCGCGCGACGCGAAGTGCAGAATAGTTTCGCGCAACTTAGCCGGGCAGTTGGCGTTCACGCAGAAATAATCGACCTCGCCCTCCGCGCGAACCACCCTTGTGCCGCATACGGGACATTTCTCCGGTACATGGACCAACTTGTGGCCACGAGGATGATCCTTGTCATCCACGACGTGCGTGACTTTGGGGATCACGTCGCCGCCGCGTTCAACCTCTACCCAGTCGTCAACCCTTACGCCCAACCGTTCGATTTCATCCGGGTTATGCAGCGTGGCGCGGCTGACTGTGGTGCCACCAATCGGTACCGGCTTCAGCATCGCCACTGGAGTTAGTTTTCCGGTCCGTCCGACTTGCCATTGAACGCCTTCAATCTGGGTGATGCCGGCCCGCGCGGCATATTTGTAGGCAATGGCCCAACGCGGCGCCTTGCCCGTGTAACCCAACTCGTCCTGTACTGCGGTTCGGTCGACTTTGACCACGATGCCATCAATTTCGTAAGGAAGTTTTTCGCGCTTCGTCTCTCCCTCTTCGATGAACGCCCACACGTCGTCAAAGTTCTTGGCCAGTTTGCGACTGGGATTAACCTTGAAGCCAGCGGCATCGAGAGCGTCCAAGGTTTTCCAGTGCCGGTCGAAAATCGTTCGTCCGTCTTTCAGCAGCATGTAGGCAAAATAATCGAGCCGTCGTTGTGCCGTGATGCTAGGTTCAAGTTGACGAACGGTCCCGGCCGTAGCATTTCTCGGGTTGGCGAACAATGAAAGCCCCTGTTCCTCGCGCTGCTGGTTCATTTTTCTGAACGCCGCCAGGGGCATCAGCATTTCTCCACGCACCTCGAAATCTGGAGGAATGCCAGCCGCCTTAAGTTTTTCCTTCGGAATCGAAAGCGGAATGGAGCGTACCGTGCGCACATTTAACGTCACATCTTCGCCGACGATGCCGTCGCCGCGTGTAATGCCGCGCACGAGTCGGCCATCTTCATAAAGCAAGGCCAGCGACATGCCGTCCAATTTCAGTTCGCAGGCGTATTCGATGTCCTTGCGTCCGCTCAGTTCGTGAACCCGGCGCTCCCAGCTGCGCAATTCGTCCACGCTATAAGTGTTATCGAGCGAGAGCATCGGCGACGAATGACGCGCCTTAACCACGCCTTCGCGCGGTTTCCCGCCAACGCGTTGCGTCGGAGAATCAGGCGTGATCAACTCGGGATGCTCGGCCTCAAGCTTCTTCAAGTGGATCATGAGCTGATCGAACTCGGCATCGCTGATCTCGGGATCGTCGAGCACAAAATATCGATACTCATGTCGCCGGATCTGGTCGCGCAGCGCCTCGACCTTCTTCTCTAGATCTTTTGCCATCGAAAAGGATTATAGGCGAGGTACTGAATTGCGTGGCGCGGGCGCCCTCGCCCGCGAAATGCCAGACCCAAGAAATGTCCAGGGACTAAACTTCTCCCATGCAGATCCTGCAAACCCAGCGTTTGTCCCTCCGGGAATTTGTACCCGAGGACGCCGGCGCGCTCGCCACAATTCTCTGCGATCCCGAAACGATGCGCTATTACCCGCTCTCGTTCGACCATGCTGCAGTTGTAGATTGGATTGCCCGCAACCGCGCTCGTTACGCGAATGACGGCTATGGCCTCTGGGCTATGATTCTGAACTCCAATGGCGAACTCATTGGTGATTGCGGATTGGTCCGGCAAACCGTTGACGGAACGGATGAGATCGAAATCGGTTATCACGTACGTCGCGACCAATGGGGCCGTGGATATGCCTCGGAGGCAGCTCGCGCATGTCGAGATCATGGATTCGCGAATCTGAAAGTCGACAAGCTTATCTCTCTGATCCGGCCAGAGAACATCGGGTCGCGCCGCGTAGCCGAAAAGAATGGCATGACGATATGGAAAGAAGTCACCAGAGTGAATCTGCTACATTACGTCTACGCAATCCGGCGCGAACAGGCAGGTGCGACCGCGTAGGCGCCGGCGTCCTCGCCCGTGCGGGAGCAATTCAGACTCCTTCAGCGGTAACGCATATCGTGATTTCATGCGCAAAGCAATCCTGCTCTACAATCCGCTTTCCGGCCGCCGCCGCGAGCGCCGTCAAGCGGATGTAGAGGAAGCAATGTCAGTCTTGCAAAGGGCGGGGGTTGAAGCTACAGCCGCTCCCACCCGCGCCGCATCGGATGCGACCGACCAAACTAAACATGCCATAGCCGACGGCTGTGATACCGTATTCGCCTGCGGCGGCGATGGCACCGTTCACGACGTGTTGCAGGGCCTCGTGGGTAGCCAGACCGCGTTGGGCGTCATCCCTCTGGGCACTGCCAACTCACTGGCTCATGATCTTAAGCTGCCACTTTCGCCAGCCGGCGCTGCCCGGGCCGCGCTGACCGCGAAGCCTCACCGCATCGCCGTAGGACGAGTGAGTTACCAGGATTTAACCGGAAATCACAACCAGCGATATTTCACCGTGACGGTTGGCATTGGCGTGGATGCCCATCTCTTCTACAAGCTGGATCCGCTCCTGAAACGACGCCTGGGGATGGCGGCATATTGCGCAAAAGCAACCCGCCTGTGGCTGACCCACAAGATGGAAAATTTCGCGGTAGAGATCAAGGGAGGACAAAGCGGTCAGATGCAAGTGTCGCAGTTACTGGCCGTCCGCATCGGCAATTTTGGTGGAGTTCTGCGTGAGCTTGCTCCCGGCGCATCGCTCGAACGCGATGATCTTCGCATGGTGCTCTTTCATACCCGCAGCCGCCTGGCGTATTTACACTACGTTCTGCGTGGACTCTTCGCGACCAACTGGAAAGTCCCCGGAATCGAACTGGTTCACAGCGCTGGCGCGATCTGCCGCTATGCGCCTTCGTCCGCGGCTTCGACCGCCGGCCCTCGCATCTTTGTCGAAGCTGACGGAGAACTATTAGGCACATTGCCCGCGGAAATATCCGTCATGCCCGGTGCCGTGACTCTGTTAGTGCCGAACGGCCAGAGTGGCCTCGACCATGTTGAATCCGGCTTTAGCCGCTGAGGTCGAGGTTTATTGCCAGGAGACGACTTTTTCCGCAACGTCTGAATCCGCGCCCGTTGGACTTAACTGGCGTTGTTGGCGCCTCGAGACTTTTCTTGGGGAAGCTGGGTCAAGGTTTTCTCGACTAATGCACAGCAATCATGCAGCTTTTGCCTTGGGGCGCGTAGCTTGTCGCCTTCAACTCTAGCTCCGCGTTGGTCGGCGAGAGTGGTTACGCGCTCGGCATTCTGGGTTACGGAGCGGGCGATCTCGAGCAGCACGACGATGGATTCGGCGTGTAGTTTCCACAGCGATGCGGAATTTTCGGCGCGCTTCAGTTCTTCGAGCTCGGTGGTCATGCGCGCGACTACCGCAACAAGGCGCAGTATCACGCGGGCAACTCCGGCGCGAACGCTTTTCTCTTCGAGATAGTCGGCGCAATAGGCGTCCGCTTCGGCGGGCGTGAGCAGGAGATTAAAGAAGCGCATGGGCACCACCTGGCGGCATTTCGGGTCAGCCACGCGTACGAAGATGCGAATCGACTCTTCGATTCGGAGGAGTTTGCTTTCTTCGGTCGAAATTTGTTGCGGAGTTACCGCCTGGCGCATCGCCTTCACATCCAGCGCAGGACGGCGGCTGGGGAAAGACGCCAGTTTGTCTGGCTGATTCGGGATTGCTTTCGCGGCCGCAGGCACGAGGCGCGGTGTGCGGCGGATGGGCGGACGCTGATCGAGCGTCTTCTTCAGTTTCGATATGCGGCGGAATTTGTCGAGCGCGGTGCCGTAATCTATGCGCAGCAGTTCACCCTCTTCGAGCGCAGCTACGTGTTCGACGGTGACATCCACGCCGTCAACATTGCCCAGGATACTGCCTCCTTGTTCTTGGACGACTTCGGCGAAGTTCTTGATGTCGTCGGCTGACTGGTGAAAGAGCGCGTCAAACTTCTTGCCGAAAGCGGTGTTGTAAGGCGCGATGGTAGCCAGAACGCCGGGGTGGTAGAAAGCTGTGTCGAAAGACTGTTTGAGGTCGCGCACGCGGGCGATGATTCCGGACTCGAGCAGCGCATTCAGATCGCGAAAGCCCTCGGCCTCGCGCTGCATTTGATCGAAGAGGCGAAGAGATTGCAGGTGATCCTCGCTTAGTTCGGGAACCTCGGTCTCGGCCAGGATTTCCAGCATGGCAATTTCGAATGGCGCTAGCGGAAGTGAACCATCGAGGCCGTAACCACGGCGCTCCCACTGGCCGGGCACGCGGGGATGGCGGTAGAGGAAAGTTGCGACCAGGTCAGTCTTGTCGCGATGCACATCGGTGCTATCTTTCGTGCGCGTGAAATAACGAAGCATGGCTTCGGCGATTTCGGGGTCGGTGTCAGGAGTAAAAGCGCGGCGCAACATGGCGGGAGTAATCGCCAGATCGAGCAGACGCAACCAGCGATGCATGCGAGTTAAGGTCTCGACAACGCTGTCATCGCTCTGCAGCGAGATGGCTTCGAGTCCCGCGGGAACGGGAACTTCTCCGCGCACGGGTTCCTGCAAGAGCTTCTCGTAGAAGCCCTGCACGGTTGCCAGAATTGCTAACTCCCACTTCGGATCCTCTACCACAGTCGCTCCCGCGCGCACTAATCCCTGGATTTTGGGGGGAGGGCCAAGGGTTAGTTAAAATCATGCGTAGGGTAAGCACAAGACTGACGTTAAGGACAGGACACCAACTAGATAAGGACATACCCAGAAGTAACCGTTGCGCTAAGTATTTGAAAAAATGGCGCTTGCGGAGGGAAATTTCATCTGGGGAAAAGTGGCATCCAATCTGTATACTATGCCGAGTGATGTACTAATGAGGATGGAATCCATGGAATGGACAGCACCGCAGTTTGAAGAAGTAGCGTTGAATTGTGAGATCAATTCTTACGCCTCTGCCGCACTGTAATTCTCGGCACGGATGCGCATAGCGATCCTGGGATCGGCTGCCGGAGGCGGCTTTCCGCAGTGGAACTGCAACTGCCGAAATTGCAACTCGTCGCGCGACGGAACCTTCAACGGTAAGCCCCGTACGCAAACTCAGGTGGCGATAAGTAACGACGATCGCGCCTGGTTTTTGTTAAATGCCTCTCCCGATTTGCGGACGCAGATCGAAGCGACGACAGTCCTCCGTCCTCGGAACCACGGGCGAAACTCTCCCATCGGCGGCGTCCTGCTAACCAGCGGCGATATCGATCAGGTTGCGGGATTATTGTCTCTCCGCGAATTGCAACCCTTCCGCATTTATTGCACGCCTTCGATCCGGCGTATTCTGCAGGAGGACAACAGCATGTTCGCCATGCTGAATCGCGTGCCCGACCAAGTATCATGGAAGGAAATCAATTGCGAAGGCGGCTTCTGTTTGCAAGGTGAGGGAGGCGCGGGCATCAATTGCAACGTGTTCTCACTCGGGAATCGCTTTCCAGCTTACGTTTCGCGTAATCGATTTTCTGCACTCAAGCCGGAGGAAGCTTTGCTGGGCGTGGTCGCGGAATCCTCGTCAGGCAAGCGATTGGCTTACATGCCGGCAGTCCCGGAGATAGATGATTCGCTGCTTAAGCGTCTTGAGGAAACCGATCTGCTTCTGTTCGATGGAACGTTTTGGAGCGACGACGAATTGATTCGCGTGCAAGTCGGTGGCTCGACAGCGCGCCAGATGGGACATATTGCGGTATCGGGAGCCGATGGAAGCTTGCGCCAGCTGGCGGCATTGCGGCGTCCGCGGAAGATTTTTATACACGTGAATAATACGAATCCCATGCTGCAGGAGTCGGGTCCCGAATATGCGGAAGTGCGGGCCGCGGGTTGGGAAGTGGCTGAGGATGGCTGGAGTCTCGAGCTGTAGGCCAGAAACAAGAGTTCCACTCCGCTGTCATCCCGAGCGAACCGAGGGATCTAGGTTCTTCGCATCGCTGGGGAACCCTGGATTCATCGTGGCTTTCGCTCCTCGGAATGACAGATGATTGGTTTGTGCGCAGCTCGGCACGGAGGACGGGATTGAAAGCAGCGGAAGACATCTCGCGCGATTCTCAGGCGCTCTCGGCTGAGGAGTTGAAGGCACGCCTGCAGCAAGTGGGCCGAGAGCGATATCACCATCGACATCCCTTTCACCTCATGATGCATGAAGGCCGGCTGAGCCGCAGGCAGTTACAGGCCTGGGCATTGAATCGCTATTACTACCAGAGCATTATTCCAATAAAAGATTCGATCATTCTGTCGCGCAGCAACGATCCGAATTTTCGGCGGGCATGGCGCAAGCGCGTGGTTGATCACGACGGCGATGCGATTCATCCGGGCGGGATCGAGCGCTGGATCAAGCTGGCGGAAGCTACTGGGCTGGAGCGTGAGCGCGTACTACGCGGCGACGAAGTGCTGCCGGCTACGCGGTATGCGGTGGATGCTTACTTGAGTCTGGTGAGGAACCGGAGTTTTCTGGAAGCTGTGGCTTCGTCGTTGACGGAGTTGTTTTCTCGGGACTTGATCGCGCTGCGCATGGATCGCTTGCGGCAGCATTATCCGTGGCTTTCGGACGGATTGGATTATTTTACGGCGCGTTTGGACCAGGCTCCGGAGGACGCGCAATTCGCTTTGCAATGGGTGACGGAGAATGCAGGAACAAGGGCTGAGCAGGAGATGGCGATCGCAGCTTTGCGCGCGAAATGCGACATTCTGTGGGCGCAGTTGGACGCGTTGTACTTCGCCTACGTGCAGCCGGGATGGCCGCCGCCGGGGGCTTTTCGGATAGGAGAGTCCTAATCGTGGCTCGCCCTGCTGATTCAAGCCAGCCTCGCTTTGCCGCCGGTTGCCGCTGGGGCACGCAGAGCGAGGAACGAGTTGTGCTTTTTCCTGAAGGCATGATTCGTGTCCAAGGGACCGGGCAGAGAATCCTGGAACTGTGTGATGGCAAGCGCACGGTGCAGGAAATTGTCAGTAGTCTGTCGGCGACGTACAGTGCGGGCGATCCGGTGAGGATTCGGGAAGACGTTGGGAGTTTTCTGGAAGCTCTGCAGCAGAAACGCATTATCGATTATTAGATATTTGGTAGCGCCGGCATCTTGCCGGCTGCCGCGAGGGCATCTTGCCCTCACCGATGCGGGCGAGACGCCCCCACGGCAGGTGAAGGGACGGCGGCGCTACAAAGAGCTGGCTTAGATTCGCCCGTACGCAGGCGGCGGCGCTACAAAGAGCATTATTCAATGATTTCGAACCCATTTGCGTTGATTGCTGAGATCACGCATCGCTGTCCGTTGCATTGCGTGTACTGCTCGAATCCGCTGCAGTTGGCCGGCACGAAGTCGGAGCTTTTGACAGAGGATTGGGTTCGAGTGTTCCAGCAAGCTCGTGGATTGGGAATTCTGCATCTTCACTTAACCGGTGGCGAACCACTGGCGCGAGCGGACCTTAAAGAACTGATCCAAGCTGCGCACGACGCTGGTCTTTATACAAACCTGATCACATCGGGCATTGGCCTACCCGAAGCGCGACTGTCCGAGTTGGTCGATGGGGGCCTTGATCATATCCAACTGAGTTTTCAGGATTCACGAGACGAACCTGCGAATTGGATTGCCGGGACAAAGGCTCACGCGCACAAAATGGTTCTGTCTGAAGTGATTCGGCGGTTCCCTATTGCGTTCACTGTCAACCTGGTTGTGCACCGGCAGAATCTCGATCGTCTGGAAGAGATGATTGCGTTTGCGGAAGAGTTGAAGCCGGATCGCCTGGAAATTGCGCATGCGCAGTACTACGGTTGGGCTTTGAAGAATCGGGAAACATTAATGCCGACCCGTCAGCAGCTGGAAAATTGCTTGCGCACAGTCGAAGGCGCTCAGGCACGCCTTTCCGGCCACATGAGAATTGATTGCGTGGTGCCGGATTATTATGCGCGCTATCCCAAAGCATGCATGGGCGGATGGGGCCGGCGGTTGCTTCTGGTTGATCCGGCGGGGCAGGCGCTTCCTTGTCATGCGGCAGGGGTGATTCCGGGCATGAGCTTTGACAATGTACGCGAGCATTCGCTCGAATGGATATGGCGAGAGTCCGCCGCTTTCCAACGGTTTCGCGGGGAGCAATGGATGCCGGAACCTTGCCGAAGCTGCGAGCGTCGCGCAGAAGACTTCGGAGGATGCCGCTGCCAGGCATTTCTGCTGGCTGGCGATGCCAGCGCGACGGATCCAGTCTGCTGTCTCGCTCCGACCCATCATTTGGTGGAAACCGCCCGGGAGACTATCGCTCCCGCGGAGGCGAAAGTCTCGTGGTCCTACCGCACGAATCCTTAATAAAACTGCTGAATCTGTAAAGCCAGTGCCCCCATTGGGTGGGATTGTCTACGGCTTGTAAAAACATTGTCAACAATTTGTTGGCAAGGTTGTTTGGCAACCCGATGGTAGTAAGCTTGTCCAGTATTGACGAGAGAGTGGAGGGCGAAATGATTCGAGTGGAAACGACCCGCGATGTGGCGCAGCGTGCCCCTGTTACCCTGCAGAAGGCCTCGCCGTACCCGGTACAGGTGACCAACACGATGGAACGAATTCTGGTAGTGGAAGACGATCATGCGGTGCAGAAGGCTTTGAGACGTTTGTTCGAGGCGGAAGGTTTCGAAATTGAAATCAGCGCGGACGGCAAGTCGGCGCTGGAGGCGTTTCGGCGAGCTGCGCCGGCTGCGATTGTTTTGGATCTGCGCCTGCCGCTGGTTTCCGGCCGGGACGTTTGCCGCGAGATCAAACAACAGGCGCCGTCGGTTCCTATTATTGTTCTGAGCGCCGCCAGCGATGTTTCGGACAAGGTGCTGCTTCTGGAGTTGGGAGCGGACGATTATGTGACCAAACCTTTCAGCCCGCGCGAGTTGCTGGCTCGGGTGCGGGCGGCCTTGCGGCGAACGGTTCGAACCGCGACCGGTGATGTGGTAACGTTTGATGGAATTTCGGTGGACTTCACCAAAATGGAAGTAAACCGTAATGGGGAACTGGTCGTACTCACGGCCCAGGAGTTCAAGACTTTAAAATTCCTGATACAGAATGCGGAGCGGGTAATCTCGCGGGATGAGTTGCTGAACGAGGTTTGGGGTTACCAGAATTATCCATCGACGCGCACGGTGGACAATCATATTCTTAAGCTGCGTCAGAAACTGGAGAAAGATCCGACCAATCCGATACATTTCCGTACAGTGCACGGCATGGGTTATAAGTTTGTGCGTTGACTCCCAATGCGGCCAAAAGCGTAAGCGCGGGGAGAGGTGAGCAATGAAACTTCGGATGCGGACCAAGTTTCTGCTCTCTATGCTGTTGATTTCTGCCGGCCTTACATGGACAAGCCTGCTGCTGGTGCGCCGCACCGTACAAGCGCAGGTGAAGAAGAGCATCTTCGCCGATCTGCAGAACTCAGTTAGCACCTACCAGAATTTCCATCGCGAGCGCGAACTTACGCTGACCCACCTGGCGGAGCTCCTCGCTGACCTACCTAATTTGCGCGCGCTCATGACCACGCAGCATGAGGCAACTATCCAGGATGGCTCTACCGATTTGTGGCGTCTGGGCGGCAGTGACTTGTTTGTTCTGGCCAACCGCACCGGCAAAGTGGTTGCGCTGCATACGGCGACGCCGGGATTTTCGCGGGAGATGGCGCAACAGTCGCTGAACCGGCCTTCTAATCAGGAAGGTTCAAGCCAGTGGTGGTACGGCGCCCGGCATTTGTACCAAACATTTATCAAGCCAATCTATGCAGGTCCGGCGGCAGAAAACAATCTGCTCGGATTTCTGGTAATCGGTTACGAAATTGACGACACGGTCGCGGCGCAGGTAAGCCGGATCGCAGCCAGCCAGGTGGCTTTTTATTACGGCGACACAATTGTCAGAAGCACGCTTGATCCCACACACGAAGCTGAACTCTCTCACCATCCGATCATGCATTCTGCTCCCGGCATTCCCGAGCCGGAGCAGGTGCAGCTGGGAGACGAACGTTTTCTGGCGACGTCTCTCGAACTTGCAGCAGCCCATGCTCCCTCGGTTCGCTTGAGCGTGCTGAAATCGTATGACCAGGCGACCGCCTTTCTAGACAGTCTGAATCGCTTGTTGTTGTTTGTAGGATTAGCCGCAGTTCTCGGCGGCAGCGCGCTGGTGTTTTTCATTTCGACGACATTCACTCGGCCCTTGGGGCATCTCGTGGCTGGTGTCCGGGCGCTGGGGCGAGGCGATTTCCATTATCAACTGGACGCGCGAGGCAGCGACGAAGTTGCCGAAGTGACCGGAGCATTCAATCGAATGCGGGACAGCTTGCTGAAAACGCAACAGGAGTTGATCGATGCGGAGCGGCTGGCGACCATCGGGCGAATGGCTAGTTCGGTTTCGCATGATCTGCGGCATTCCCTCGCGGCCATTGTTGCGAACGCGGAATTTCTGTGCGAGAGCCACTTATCGACTGATCAGCGAGAGGAGCTTTATCACGAAATTCGGATCGCGGTAAATCAGATGACGGACCTTATCGATTCTTTACTCGAGTTCTCGCGCACCAGGGAGTCGCTGCGGCGAACGTACGGAAGCGTAAAGGAATCGGTTGATCGCGTAGTGCAGGCTGTGCGTACCCATCCCCGAGTTCAGGCAGTGCGGATTACGGTGCGCCAGGAGGGCGACAGCACCGGCTGGTTCGATAGTAGGAAACTGGAACGCGCCCTCTACAATTTGCTGTTGAACGCGTGCGAAGCGGTTGCGGGGCAGGATGGGCAGATCACTATCGATTTGCGCGAAGTTGTGGGAGGGCTCGAGATTCGGCTATCCGACAACGGCCGCGGTATTCCGGAATCGATCCGAGGCAAACTTTTCGAACCCTTCATCAGCTATGGCAAAGAAAACGGAACCGGACTCGGATTAACTGTGGTGCAGAAGATTATTCAGGATCACGGAGGAGATGTCACAGTCGAGAAAACTTCGCCGGAAGGGACGGTTTTCCGCATCACCCTGCCGATCATTGCGTCGTCCAGCTCTGACAGCGGAGGCGAGGGAAAGCCACATGTGCCGCCACTAGCCCGGGCGAAAAAAGGTCAGTCGGAGTAACATTCCCGGTCGGGAGATGGCGCACAATAAATCCGGAACAAGCATCGGATTCAACAGGCATCTCCACAATCTTCTTCAGGAGGGCGATTTGTGAAGCTAGGGAATGTTTTGCCTGATTGGATGTGGAAAGCTGGCTTAGCAGTGTTTTTTCTGCTGTTTGGGAGCGTTGCAAGCTGGTCGCAACAGTCCGGCGCAGCTTCGTCGTCGGGCGATGCGACTGCGGCAGCGATCCGTGAACTGCAACAGCAAGTCAACGAACTGCGATCAGCCATGGCGGAGATGCGTGCGGAGAGCGAGCGGTATCGCGCCGAGAATGCTGAGCTGCGGCATGAGCTGCACGCGAATCACGGGCCATCGATAGCCTCGGCCGGTTCACCGCCAGTTGCCGCGCCGCCTCAGGATTCCTATCAGTTGGGGTCACCGGCTAACACTAATACCGCGCCTGCTCAATCCGCGCAGCCGAATCGTACAGCGTCCCTAGAGGATCGTATTGCTTCGCTCGAAGAGTCGACGCAACTGGTGAACAGTAAAGTCGACGATCAATATCAGACCAAAGTCGAGAGCGCATCCAAATACCGCGTCCGCTTGTCGGGCATCGTGCTGTTGAATCTTTTTAGCAACCACGGTGCGACCGACAATCAGGACTTTCCCAGCTTTGTGACCGGCCCAAGCGCAGGCACGGGAAACTTCGGCGCAACCATGCGGCAATCTGAAATTGGTTTGGAAGTGTTTGGGCCAACCCTGGCGGGGGCAAAAACGTCGGCAAGCTTGCAGGCCGATTTCGCCGGTGGATTTCCCTCGACCTGGAACGGCGTCGATTCCGGTATCTTCCGCTTGCGCACGGCCAGCATGCGCATGGACTGGAAGAATACTTCTCTGGTCATGGGCCAGGACAACGCATTTTTCTCGCCGCTCACACCTACATCGTTTGCGTCGCTTGCAGTGCCCGCGTTTAACTATGCGGGAAATCTCTGGGCCTGGACTCCGCAGGTGCGAGTGGAGCATCGTTTCATATTGTCCGATGATCAGAGCGTCCTGATACAAGGCGGCATTATGGACAATCTCACGGGAGAGTTTCCCGGAAACTCATATTTCCGCGTGCCAGGGCCGGGAGAGTTATCGCGCCAGCCGGCTTACGCGGTCCGCACTGCGTGGACTCATACATTATTTGGCCAGCCAATGACTTTTGGAGCGGCCGGCTACTACAGTCGTCAGGATTGGCCTTTCGAGCATTACGTGGATGGATGGGCAGGCATGGCCGATTGGCAAATTCCGCTCGCGCCGCGCGTGACTCTCAGCGGAGAGTTTTATCGTGGGAGGGCAATTGGCGGAATTGGCGGAGATATCAGTCAGAGCGTGGTCTTCGACGGCAATCCAAGTCTTGCGCGTACCCCCGTGCGTGGCCTCGACACGATCGGCGGCTGGTCGCAATTGAAATTCAAGCTCTCGAATACGATCGAGTTCAACGCAGCCGCTGGTGTCGACAACCCGACGGCTGCCGAAGTGCGAGCCGCGCAGGCAAGTGTCGCTTATCTGGGCAGCCCCTTATTAATACAGAACCGGGCAATCTTGGCGAATGTTGTTTTTCGGCCGCGATCGAGTCTGCTGTTTTCCGCTGAGTACTCGCGTTTGCGGACGTTTGAACTATACGATGTCAGCAACAGTGCCGACCAGTTCAATTTGATAATGGGAATCTTGTTTTGATGAAGAGAATAACTATCGGGTGCCTGTGCGGGCTCATTGTCTGCGGGACCTTCGCATGCGCGCAGGACGCAACCGTAACTGCGGATGTGGTATTGGCGACCGGCAAAAAAAGCAAGGCACGAAAAGCCGACAATGTGGTGCTGTGGCTCACTCCGGCGGGTGTTGCAACGGTTCCGACTCTTCCCGCGGTGCTGAATGCTGACCGGCCGCGACTGGTTCAGAAAAATAAAAGTTTCGAACCTCACGTACTCGTAGTTCCCGTAGGTGCATCGGTAGAGTTTCCCAACCGCGATCCGTTTTTTCACAATGTGTTTTCGCTTTTTGAAGGCAAGCGCTTCGATCTCGGGCTGTATGAGGCTGGGACCACGCGCAACGTAGTGTTTGACAAGCCTGGCATTTCATACATCTTCTGCAACATTCATTCTGAAATGAGCGCGGTGGTAATTGCCGTGAGCAGTCCGTATTACGGTATTTCAGACCGTAACGGACGCGTTGCCATTTCGCATGTGCCGTCTGGCCGCTACATGCTGAGAATCTGGTACGAAGATGCGCTGCCAGAAGCTTTGAACAAGTTGACTCGTGAGGTCAATATTTCCCCGGACGCTTCGAATTTAGGGGCCATGCGGCTTCCCGCCACGAACGTGCCAGCGGGTCACGAAAACATGTACGGCCGCGACTATACCCCTCCGCTCCCGGATAGTCCGAGCTACGAGCGGCACTAGACGGTGAACCGCTGCTGGCCCGTTCCCGGTAGGAGGTGCGATTTATAAAGCCACTCGCAATGCTCCGCTCGGGATGACAGATTTTAGTAAGGTCTGCCGGGCGGGTCTTGATTGATGACAAATTTGGTGAGGTCGGTTGCGAATTACGCCTTCAGCAGAATCACGGTCGCGTCATCGTGCAACCCGGCGCCGTTGGCAAATGTCCGCACGTCCTGGAGAATGCTCTCCGCTGATGCGTCGCTCTGACGAAAATGTTTTTCAAGGCGATCCGCGCCGTACTCGTCATCGTCGGGATTGGTCGCTTCGGTAATACCGTCGCTGTAGAACAACAAGCGTGAGCCTTGGGGCAGGTGTATTTGAGCCTCAGAGTAATCGCCAGGTCCGATGCCCAGTGGCAAGCCTCGCTCGGTGTCGAGAAAGTGGGCTTGCGAGTTCTCGATCAGAAGCGGACGCAAGTGTCCGGCGCTCGAGAAGGTCAGCGTCCGGGTTTCGGGATTCAGCACCGCATAGACCATGGTGACGAAGCGGCCGGAAGGAAAATCATTGACCAGCAACTGATTCAGCTTAGTCAACACTTCACTCGGGCTGCAGGACGCCTCGGCCAACGAGCGCAGCATGCCGCGCGTTGCCGACATCAGGAGCGCAGCGGCCATGCCTTTTCCGGAGACGTCGGCGAGCACCAATCCCCAGCGGCTGTCGTTGAAAGGGATGAAGTCGTACCAATCTCCACCCACGGCGCCGGCAGGAGTCGAGAGTCCAGAGATGACAAAGCCCGGAATGTAAGGCGAACTGCGCGGCAGCAATGCCTGCTGAATCTTGCGCGCTTCGTTGGCCTCGCGGCTCATCTTCTGCCGCTGGTGCTGCTCTTCCTCAAAACGACGCGCATTGTGAACCGCGACTGCCACATAGCTGCACAGTGATTGCAACAGCCGTAGTTGCTGTGCAGGAAACGCATCCAACTCAGGATGCGAAGCCGTGAAGACGCCAATCAGCTTTCCTTCAACGTGCAGCGGGATCGCGACCTCGGATTGCGTGGACTCATCGCATCCAATGTAATAGGGATCCTTGCGCACATCAGGCGCGTAACGCATCTGCCCAGTGCCTGCCGCGTAGCCGACCATGCCGTCTTTGCCAAGCTTCAAGCTGTTGCCTTTGCCGCAAATCTCGCAGCCAGCACAGCCATGCGCGCAGGCCAGGACTAGCTCTCCGCGTTCTTCGTCGTATAAATAAATGTCTGCCTCGACGCACCCGAACGACAGCGCCACATCGTTCACGACTTGATCGATGAGGCGATCAAGCTCCAGGATCGAGCTGATCTTCTGTGCCGCCTTCTGCAGCTTCAGGAGGTCTTCAACTTGATCAAAGACGAGTTGATGCTCGGCGGGATATTCGGCTGTGGTCAATCTCGATGTAGTTGGCACGGTCGTCCCCTTTGGCCAATTGTAAGTATAAGCAATAACAAGACTTACTATCTTTAATCAGATGCTTGGCAGGGTTGGTTCGATTCAATGTTCGATTCAATGTTCTGAGGTTCATTCGAAAACTCTCTTCTCTAAAAAATGAGGCCCCTGCAGTCTAACGAGCGAGGAAGCTCGCGTCTACACCGTTTATCCTCGTCTTAGCAAATCGGTATTTATCAATGTGATAGAGGCATCACGCAAAATAGATCAAAAAAAAGACTTGACAATTGATATAGTGTTGTAGTTAAGTATAACAGTGATTGGTCAGACTAATCTCGCAAGCCAAATGAGAAGAGGAATTAAGGAGAGACTAAAATGAGATCACGCATCGCAATTTCCGTTGTATTCGTTTTGATGGCCGCCGCCGCTTTCGCAGCTGACACTGCCGCTCCCACCCAAACCGACGCGCAAAAATCTTTCGACAAAATAAAACGTCTTGCCGGTACCTGGGAAGGCGCCGTTACAACCGTTCCGAAGATGGAGGGAATGGGGGACAACACACGCATGCAGGTCTCGCTGCGCGTGACCTCGCGGGGAAACGCGCTGGTGCATGAGATGAAGGGTGCGGGAGACGGGGACGACCCGACCAAATACGATCATCCCGTCACCATGTTTTATCTCGACAGTGATCGCCTTCTCCTGACGCATTATTGCGACGCCGGCAATCGCCCTCGCATGGCGGCGAGAACGTCTGCCGACGGAAAGACGGTGGAGTTCGACTTTGTCGACGTTGCCGGTAGCACGCAGTTCGGACACATGGAGCATGCAGTGTTCACCATCATCGATGAGAGCCACCACACGGAGGATTGGACTTACTTAATGCCTGGCGACAAGCCGATGCATGCGCACATGGATCTGCAGCGGGCAAAGTGACGCAGCTTCGAATCGATCGGTCGCGCATAGAGAAATTCTCGGGCAACGAATGAATTGAAGGATAGTTTATGAACATCCTGAAAACCGTTTTTCAGCGGAACGACAAATACGAAGGTGTTCGCAGGATCAACATTTACCTCCTGCGGCTGCTCTACGTATTGATGTTCTTCGTGCTGGGCAAAGAGACGTGGACGCACATCCTCACGCATCAAGGACCATGGGAACCGAGCAATGCCGTGGCCTGGTGCGTGTGGACGGCCTTCGCAACCTTGGCGGGCATAGGAATCATCCGCCCGGTGAAAATGCTGCCGATCGTGCTGCTGGAGATTTTTTATAAAGTGCTGTGGCTGATTCTTGTGGCGTATCCACTGTGGTCGAAGGGCACGTTGGCGGGTTCACCAGCGGAAGGCATCACCTCGTCGTTCTTGTGGGTGATATTGCCCATCGTTGCAGTTCCCTGGGGATACGTGTTGGTGAATTATTTTTACAAGCCGAAGCAAGTAGAAGCTGTTCTTTGAATCGTGTCTTTAGCTTTATCTGGAAAACATAATGGACCGTGAGTGGAACGACAGTCAGCCGATTTATCGCCAGCTTAGAGATCGTGTGGTCGCGATGATACTCGACGGCGTGCTCAAGGAGGGTGATCCGTTGCCTTCGGTGCGCAATGTGGCGGCCGAATATCGGGTCAATCCGCTCACGGTCCTTAAGGGTTATCAAGAATTGGTCGACGAGCAACTGGTCGAAACCAAGCGAGGTCGGGGCATGTTTATCAATGCGGGCGCTCGCAATCTGCTAATGCAGGGCGAACGACAGAAGTTTCTTGCCGAAGAGTGGCCGAGGGTCCACGCAACCATTCAGCGGCTCGGTCTGAGGGCAGAAGAACTGTTGAAGAATGGGACTGCCCCAACTGAGCCGTCGTCGGATGATCCAGACAAGGAGCCGAAATCATGAGCGTCATAGAAGCACATGGCCTGCGTAAGGCTTTCGGTACAACCGTGGCGCTGGACAGCATCGACCTGCGCGTCGAAGAAGGCCGCGTCCTCGGACTCATCGGTCCAAACGGCGCGGGCAAAACTACTGCGCTCAACGCGATTCTTGGCCTCACGCCGTATCAAGGCCAGTTGAAGGTGCTCGGACGCGATCCCTGGAATGAGCGCGATCAACTCATGCGCTATGTTTGCTTTATTGCCGACGTTGCCGTACTGCCGCGTTGGGCGCGGGTTTCGCAGGCTATTGACTACGTGGCCGGCGTGCATCCGCGATTCGATCGCGCCAAGGCCGAAAGTTTCTTGGCGAAGACTGACATCCGCCACGCCAGCAAGATCAGGGAACTGTCGAAAGGGATGGTCACGCAACTGCACCTCGCGCTGGTCATGTCCATCGACGCCAAGTTGCTGGTGCTGGATGAGCCGACGCTTGGCCTCGACATTCTGTATCGCAAGCAGTTCTACGATTCGCTGCTGAACGACTATTTCGATCGCACCCGCACAATTTTAGTAACAACACATCAGGTGGAAGACGTTGAGCACGTTCTCACTGATCTGATGTTCATCAATCGGGGCCGCATTGTTCTCGAATGCAGTATGGACGAATTCGAGTCGCGGTATGTGGAAGTGACGGTGCGTCCCGAACAGGTTGCCGCAGCCCAGGCGCTCAAGCCGATTCACGAGCGCCAGATACTCGGTCGCACAATTTTGCTGTTTGATCGCGTCGATCGTCAACAAGTCGCGCGGCTTGGCGACGTGCGCACACCCAGCATCTCTGATTTGTTTATTGCCGTGATGGGCAATCATGCAGGCCCGGCGAAAGGAGTGGCCAAATGAATACTCAGTCGAACGCACTGCCCGAGTCTTTTGAGTCGCAGCGAATAGCGCCAGCGACTACCTCCGCGACTCGGCCTTTTTACTGGTCGGTCAGGCGGGAATTGTGGGAGAACCGTTCCATCTATATCGCGCCACTGGCGGTCGCCGCCGTAACGCTGTTCGGATACCTGATCGCCTCGATTGGTTATGCCATGTCGACAACCAACATCGCCCAGCGGCGTGCGGCACTTGAAGAACCTTACGGTTTCGCCACGGCGCTGATCATGGGGGCCGCTTTTCTTGTCTCGATCTTCTACTCGCTTGAGGCGTTGCACAGCGAGCGCCGCGACCGCAGCATCCTGTTCTGGAAGTCGCTGCCGGTATCCGATCTCACCACAGTGCTGGCGAAGGCAAGCATTCCGCTCGTTGTTCTGCCTCTGCTTTCCTTCGTGATCGTGGTTGCGACGGTAGCGATCATGCTGCTGCTGACCAGTCTCGTTTTGCTGGGGAGCGGCGTACCTGCGGCGACGCCAGGGACACCAATGCTGCTGCAGATGGGACTCATGCTGCTCTACCACTTGATCACCGTGCACGTACTCTGGTACGCGCCGTTCTACGGCTGGTTGCTGCTGGTTTCAGCGTGGGCGCGACGCGCAACGTACCTATGGGCCTTCTTGCCACCGGTCGCCATCGGCGGCATCGAGAAGATTGCGTTTCACACTACGCATTTCTTCGGCATGTTGCACTACCGCTTCGCGGGCGGCGGCCCGGAAGTTGCAGGGTCAGATAACTTTCTCGATCCCATGACGCACTTTACTCCGGGGAGATTTCTTGCCAGCCCAGGCCTGTGGATCGGATTGTTAATTACTGCGGCATGCCTCGCTGCGGCAGTGCGGCTGCGGCGCCGTCAAGGGCCGATTTAATTTCGTACGGGCTTAGAAACGCCCGCATAAGGTGACAGCTCGATGACGACTCAATCGAACGCCGTACCCCAGCAACCGCTTGACGCGCAGGAAATCGCGCCCGCGGCCATCTCGCCGACTCGGCCGCTGTACTGCTCGGTGCGACGCGAATTGTGGGAGAACCGTTCCATCTATATCGCGCCATTGGCCGTCGCCGCCGTCTACATGCTCGGCTTCTTAATCAGCCTGTTTTGGCTGCCTCGCAGCTTGCGTGGACTGGAGGCGCTGCACGACGCGACGCCTCAGCCTATCGCGCTGGCCATGCCCTACAGCCATGCTGCGATGTTGATTATGGTGGTCGGATTCCTCGTCGGGATCTTTTACTCACTCGACGCGCTGCACAGCGAACGTCGTGAGCGCAGCATCCTGTTCTGGAAGTCGCTGCCGGTCTCCGACCTTACGACGGTGCTGGCGAAGGCAAGCGTTCCGCTGCTGCTTCTGCCTGTGGTCGTCTTCGCGATCACGGTTACTCTGCAACTCATTATGCTGCTGGTAAGCGCCGCAGTCCTGCTGCTCAGTGGTGCGGGTGCCGCAACCCCGTGGCATCCTCCATTGTTGGAGATGGAACTGGTGCTGCTCTATAGCCTGATCGTGCTCGCGCTCTGGCATGCGCCTCTGTATATGTGGCTGCTGCTGGTTTCTGGCTGGCCGCGGCGCGCGACGTTTCTGTGGGCCGTGTTGCCGCCGATGGCGCTGGCAGCGCTCGAGTTCATTGCGTTTCACACTTCGTATCTCGGCTCGCTGCTGCAAGACCGCTTGTATGGATTTGCCGCGGCTGCTTTCGACCTCAAGGATAAGGCTGGCGTTTATATCGATCCGCATTTTATCCCGCTGACACAACTTGCTCCCGGAAGGTTCTTCAGCAGTCCGAGTCTGTGGATTGGGCTGGTAATCGCCGCGATATTTTTCTACGCGGCGGTGCGGCTGCGCCGGTATCAAGGAGCGCTCTGATTTCGCGTGAAGCATGAGAAGGAAAGAGTACGAACACAGTAATAATGAAAAGCATTGCGGAGGTCACGATGTGGCGAGAACGGGCGCTGAAGGTTTTGTTGGTGTTGGTGGGATTGCTTTTTTCGGCTGGCATTTTTCCCGTGACCGACTCGCTATGGCACGCGAATCAGTCGATGTATGCCGACGACATGATGCTTAGCCTCTATGTCACGCTTGGAATTTTCCTGCTGATGGCGGTGCGTAATCCTTCGGCAAATCGCAGCCTGATTGCCTTCGCAGCATGGTCGAGTTTCGCTCACGGCGCTGTTATGACGGTAATGGCATTCGAGAAGCCGGACGAACGCGGAGACCTGTGGGGCGTGGCTGCGCTCGCCATTATCGGTGTAGGCCTGATGGTGCTGGCTCCGGCAAAGCCGTCAGCTGAGCGGGTATCAGCAGCGGTTGTGTAGGAGCGGCACCCGAGAGCGTTATGCATCTTGATGCAATCGCTCGCGCAAGGAGAAACGATATGAGCACGGCTGAGATGACGAAGCGGATTGTAGATACAGCGCCAAGTCCCAGTGCCAGGATTACCGGTGTGGTTTATTTGCTTTACTTTGTGACGGCAATACTCGGCGATTTCTTCCTTAAAGGCCTTGTTGTGGACGGCGACGCCGCGGCTACGGCGAACAACCTTCTGGCGCACCAGTCCTTATTTCGCTTGGGTCTAGCAACCGGCCTCACCGCGACCGCATGCTACATCGCTGTAACGGCTCTCTTCTATGTCTTGTTTAAGCCTGTGAGCAGAAGCCTCTCTTTAGTTGCGGCGTTCTTCAGCCTGGTGGGATGCGCCATCTTGGCTTTCGGTAGCCTCTTCCAACTCGCCCCCTTGGTGGTCTTGGGAGGCAGCCAGTACTTGAGCGTCTTTAAGGTAGAACAGTTGCGGGCCCTAGCGCTGCTGTTTCTCGACCTGAATACTCAAGCCGGCTACATCTGCGTGGTATTTTTCGGAGTTTATTGCGTCCTGATCGGGTACCTCATTTTCAAGTCAACCTTCCTCCCTCGAATTCTGGGTGCGCCGATGGCGCTGGCCGGTTTGGGATGGCTGACCTTTCTGTCGCCGCCGTTCGCAAACCATCTGTCTCCTTACAATCTGGTCCTCGGCTTCGTCGCGGAACTAGCGCTTTGCCTGTGGCTTCTCGTTATGGGCGTGAACGTTCAACGATGGCACGAGCAAGCCAGCGCAGCACCTAAGGAGGCAAGAGTATGAGGGCAGCGGTAACGATGAAACGGATCGCAGAAGCGTCGCCACATCTCAAGGCCAGAATGGCCGGGGGCCTTTTTTTGCTGCTCGTACTGACGGCAGCATTCACTGAGTTCTTCGCTCGCGGAAGGTTGAGTTCCGCGGCGGACCTCGCAGCCGGCATCATCGAGGTGTCGTGCATGATCATCGTGACGCTGCTCTTCTATGACATCTTTAGGACGGTCAACAGGCGCCTTTCTTTGCTGGCGGCGTCCCTCAACTTCGTAGCACTCGCCCTTGAGCTTCTTCAATTTCTGCCTCACGGCGTGAACATCGGGCTGGGATTTCACGGATTCTATTGGATCCTGATTGGCTACCTGATTTTCAGGTCAACCTTTCTGCCTCGAGTTCTGGGCGCGCCGATGGCGATCGCGGGCTTGTGTTGGCTGACCTTCCTGTCGCCACCGCTCGCAAACGATCTGTCCCCCTACAATCTGGCCTTGGCCCTCCTCGTGGAGGGGTTGGTGATGCTGTGGCTTCTCGTGATGGGCGTGAACGCTCAACGATGGAAAGAGCAAGCCAGCCCAGCGGGAGACATCAGTTCCTGATTCAATCGCTCGCTAAGGAGAACCCAATATGAGCGCAACAGCAACGATGGAACAGATCACAGAATCGTCACCGGCTTTTAAAGCCAGGATGGCCGGTGTGTTCCAACTGCTCGAAGGGCTGACGTCCACATGCGGGCAAGTGATCATTCTCGGCAGGCTGGTTGTCGATGGAAACGCCGCGGCTACAGCCGTGAATATTGTGGGCCATGAGCGCTTACTTTGGTTGGGGTTCGCATCCTCGATCGTCGGAGTTGCCTGCCATATCGTTTGGGCATTTCTCATGTATGCGTTGCTTAGACCTGTGAATAGGAGCGTGTCTTCACTGGCAGTGTTTATCATCCTCGTGGGATGCGCTGTTCAGGCTGTCACCGGTCTCTTGTACATTTCTCCTTTGCTTATCCTGCAAGGCGGCAGCTCGTTGAGCGCATTTACGCTGCAACAGTTGCAGGCGCTCGCGTTCGCGTTCCTCAAGCTGAATGCTTACGCCTTCGATACCTATCTGGCGTTCTTCGGATTCTGGTGCATTCTGATCGGCTATTTGATTTTCAAGTCGACCTTCCTGCCTCGAGTTTTGGGAGTGCTGCTGACAATCAGCGGATTGGGCTGGACGATCTTTCTGGTACCGCCGATCGCACACCGACTTTTCCCCGTCATCGCCGGCGCCTCTGCTCTCGGAGAAATACCACTGGAGCTATGGTTGATTGTGATGGGTGTCAACGCTCAACGATGGAAGGAGCAGGCCAGCGCAGCAGCGGAATGGCGATGGGATGCGCGTTCGGCAGCAGCTTCAAATTATGTAACGACGAATTTGTGAAACGGAGAAACAAAATGAAAAATTACAGCTTACTTCGCTTAGTGAAATTTCCATTACTCGCGATGCTGTTTGTCGTGATGCTTGCCGGCTTTGGCTTCGTAGTCATGGGCTTGTGGAACTGGCTGATGCCTGCGCTCTTTGGATTGAAGCTGATCGGCTACTGGCAAGCCCTTGGCTTGATCATCCTGAGCAAAATTCTGTTTGGCGGATTCCGAGGTTCGGCAGGCCGGGGCGGGCGCCGGCTTCGTGGCATGAGGGACCGCTGGAAACAGAGAACTCCAGAGGAACGGGAAAAATTCCGTCAAGACCTTCGTGCTTGCTGGAGCCGGATGGCATCACCGGATCCGAAGCCGACTGCCTGATCGCAGGCGAGTGCGGCGCTTCATTCGATTTTCAGGAGGATGTGTGGAATCTCTTATCGGTTCATCATTCCGGCGTGGGTCGAAGAGACCGGGACCAATTCACCTCTCTTAAGCCAGGGTAGCGTGAATGCCGAGAGCTTCTGCCGCTTTACCGAGCCGCTTATCTCTTGTCCATAAAAGCGTCGGCGGATTGATAAGGACGGAGGCTATTACATGCGCGTCAGTTAGACCGAGACCGAGACTGTACAGACGATGAGTCTCAATCGCTAGTCGAACTTCGCTTAGCTGCGCCACTCGCACCTGCGGTAAAAGATCCAGGAGTGTAAGGGTGTGGGTACGGTCTTTTAGGGAACCCAGAGCCAGTTCCGCAATTATGAAGGGATGGATGACGATCAGCCCATGATTAAGATGCTGACGAAGTTGGTTGTTTCCTGACCTGAAATGATCGATCCAAATAGACGTATCCGCGAGAATCAATTCGGCCGTTCCCTGCGGCGTGGAATACTCTTCAAGCCGGGCATTTTGCCTCCCAGAGATGCTAGTCGGCGAGCGCTCTCCCGCTCAATGAGGGCTTTTAGAGCTTCACGAAGCAATGCCGTTTTCTCCGCTACTCCCGTGAACTCCTGGGCGATACGTACGAGATCGTCATCAAGCGCAACGGTTGTTCTCATGCATCAATTATAGCATCAAGTGATGTCGATTTCCGTGCTTACGATAAAAAGAGTCGGCACTGCGGACTAAACTCGTAATCTACTTCAGGCCTTCGACCAGGTAGAGGTCTCCAAGCGTGCGGTGGAAGCCGTAGACGTATGTCTTTCCGTCGGGGGTCATGAGGATGGGGCCGACGGTGGAAACACCGGTCGGATCGAGCGGGGCAATCTGTTTCCAGACGGTTTTCTTTCCTGTGGCAAGTTCCAATCGATAAACTTTGGCGGGGACCTCGCCGGTGCGGTATAGAAAAATGGAGTGGGCGTCCTGGCTAAAGTTGATGGGAATGTCGCCCGGCTCCATACCGTTTACTAGGCGAGGATCGCCGCTGGCCGAAGAAAATAAGTATCCCTTTTGATCGGGACCAATCCCGACCACGGTTTGTCCATCCGGCGAAGTTGCGAAGGCTTGCGCGTCTACTCCTTCGGGAGTAATCGCTTTCGGTTTTCCGCCGGAGATTTCCTGCGCATAAAGCCGTACGCCGCGCCCCGGTTCGTTCCCTGAAAATACAAAATGCTTGCCATCGGGGAACCATCTTGCCCATTGGTGGTTGATGGAATCGTTGGTGAGCGACTGAGTCTCACCGGCGCCGGTTGGCAGCAGCCGGAGTTGTTCGGGCGAGCTGGGCGTCTGAACGATCGCCCATTTCTGGTCGGGAGAAAGCGCAGTCGCCCCACCTTCGCCGAGTCGAATGGCCGGCGTGCCATCGGTGTTCCGAATGTACACCGCGTACGTCAACTCTTGCGCATTTCCGTATTGCACGCCCCCGCCGATTCCTTCCTCATCAAACAGTAGAGTCTTCCCATCCGCGGAGAGGTCAGCTGGATATGAGTAGTCAAGCCAGGAAAGGTCGCGCTCCTTGGTGTCGCCTGAGTAAAGACCCATGACCTCGCGGCGGCGATCGGCGCGAGCCAACAACACGCGTCCGTCGCGCCAGATATCGAACATGACCAGAGAACCGGGAACGCGTGTGACCAGCCGGGTCTTGCCAGAAAGATCAACCGCAGTGATGTAATGAAATAGTCCCAACTCGCTGGCGGTGAACCAAACTTCCTCGCCATTGGCCGACCATGCGAGGCCTTGCGTCCCGTACCACTCACGAGTCAAATCACGCTTGTGGCCGGAAATATCGACGACGGCAACCAAGCCGCCATCGTCTCCCTGGTTGGGGTGGTCCATGAAGGCAACGAAGTCGCCCTTCGGAGAAACGCGGGGATAGCTGATCCAGCCGCCGCTGGTCTCGTAGAGAACTTTGCCGATAGGAAACTCGAGCCGGTCGCGGCCTCCGACATTGCGCACCACCGCTAAGTTATTTCCATCCGGCCCCCAATCTGCCCATTCAACATCTTCGAGGACGGGGCGAGGTGCGCCGCCCGCCAGAGGCGCTCGGGCCAGCGTGCCCACATTTATCCAGGTTCCGACGGGATGGCTGCCCAAGGAAAGCGCCATCTCGCCGGTCGACGAAATAGCCAGAAGCTCGGCGCGGCCCAGTCCTAGCGAACGCGACTCGACCATGCCTTGCCGCGCGGAGAATGTCTCCACTGGATTGCCCTGCCAGGCGGCGCTGTATAAGATGCTCTGCCCATCGGGCGCAAAACGCGCGGAGCGAATTTCGCCGCGGCGAAAAGTGATCTCGTGATAGAGAGGCGCGCTAGCAGCGGTTGATCCCCACATGCGCTTGCCTAGTATCAGTCCGATTGCGAGGGCAACAAGAAAACCGAAAGCAACCAGTACCGGCAGCAGCCGACCACTCTTCCGTTTACGTTCGACGACAGGAGCGTCTTTCGCGGCGGCTGTCTCCACAACTGCGGTAGAGCCACTGGATGCAACTCGGGAAGAATCCGTATCTCGTTTCAGCCGTCTTAGATCCGCGCGAATCTCGGCTGCACTTTGGCATCGCAACTCACGATCTTTTTCCAGCGCCTTGTTCAGAATAATTTCAATCGACGCCGGCAATGCCGGATTCAACTGAACCGGCGGGGCAGGCACTTTGTTCAAAATTGCTTCGAAGATAATGGCCGATGTAGCCCCGGAAAACGGCTGCTTGCCGGTGGCCATTTCGTACAGCACTACGCCGAAAGAAAACAGATCGGTGCGAGCGTCCAACATCTCGCCGCGCGCCTGCTCGGGCGACATATACCCAATGGTTCCCATGGCTGTTCCGGGAGTTGTGAGTTGATCAGCGCTAACGGCAGTTGGGCCGCCTACAGTGGCGGCCGATCCATCCACTGCGTGGTGGCCTTGCGGCGTGACCTTCGCCAAGCCAAAATCGAGAACCTTTGCCTGCCCTCGCTGGGTGATAAAAATATTCGCCGGCTTGATGTCGCGGTGCACAATTCCACCCGAGTGCGCCGCGTCGAGCGCATCTGCGATCTGAATGCTCAGATCCAGCAACTGCGAAGTCTTTAACGGACGGCCCTCGATCATGTGTTTCAGAGTCGAGCCGTCCAGATACTCCATGGCAATGAATGCCCGGCCATTTTCCTGGCCAATGTCATAGATGGTGCAAATGTTTGGATGGTTAAGCGCTGATGCAGCCTGAGCTTCACGCTGAAAACGACTAAGCGCTTGAGGGTCACGCGCGACTTCGTCGGGCAGGAATTTCAGGGCGACGAAACGGCGCAAGCGCGTGTCCTCGGCCTTGTACACGACACCCATGCCCCCACCACCAAGCTTCTCAACGATGCGGTAGTGCGAAATAGTTTGGCCGATCATTAGCATCGAAATCTTACGTGGTTGAAACACGACACGTCAACGAATCTCATAAGGTTGAATGTCCTCCTATCGATCTCGGCTTTGTTTCCCGCTCGAACGCGCATCGAGCGCAGTTGGGTTACGCAGCGTAAAGAGTCGGCTGCTGGAATCGATGAATACCTTCGCAAGAACAAACATCCTGAGACGATTATCAAAGTTGAAATACTGAAGCGCCACAGCATGCCACTGGATTATCTCGATATCAACCGCGAAGCGGTGCCGATTAAGAATTAATTTCTTGTGCCGAGTACAATTTGTTTTGGCTCCTTGCGGGAAATTGGATCAATCTACACTGGCACTAATCGTGACGGCGGTACCCGCGAAGACACGGGCAGATGCACTTCTGTGTCTTGCTGATAGAGTCTCAGCTTCGTAGCCTACCGTTGTGAAGATCACAAACGTACTGCCACTGATTCTCATCTTAAGCTGCATTTTCCTTCAACAAGTATCTGCGCAAGACAAAACCCAGGAAGCCTCGCTCACAGCAGCCCATGTGATCCTTATCGTGGAAGAAAACCACAGCTTCTCGTCGGTTTATCCCCACGGGATGCCATGGTTGAGCGCACTCGGCGATGCTTATGGGATTGCCACAAACTATTACTCCGATGAAGCGGGATCAATGCTTGATTATTTGTGGCTGTCGTCCGGCAGCGGCGAGCAGGCCTTTGGATGTGGGGGATGGGGGTGCAAAAACATCATTACCGACGACAATATATTTCGCCATCTCGACAACCAAGGCTTGTCGTGGAAACTCTACGCCGATTCGCTACCATACGTTGGATACATGGGCGTGCAATCGGGCGACTACGTAAAACGTCACAACCCGGCTCCCTGGTATTCGGATGTCGCTTACCACCGTTCGAAGCAAAACAATATGGTTCCGTTTACGCAATTCGCCAAGGATCTTGCCGCGCACAAACTGCCCAGTTACTCACTCATCGTTCCAAATTTGCAGCACGACGCCCACGACGGCACGCTTGCCATGGCCGATGACTGGCTCAAGCAATACATTCCCCCCGTTTTGGTCAGCCCATACTTCAAGCCAGGAGGGTCCGGGGTTATGTTCATCACCTTCGACAATGGCAATGGTGACCATCAAGGCCAAGTCTTCACCGCGGTCATCGGCCCAAATGTTATTCGCGGAATTAAAGTGGACAAGGAATTCCGCCACGAGAACACTTTGCGCACGATGATGGAATTGCTGAGCTTTAAACACTTTCCAGGCAGCGCCGCAACCGCTGCGCCGATGAACGAGTTTTTCAAATAGCAACGGCGCACCGTTGCGGCGCTCGGCTTTGCGCCGATAAGCAGAAAGCCCACCCCTCGGGGTGAGCTTACCTGTGAAACGCAACCCGAAGCTATTTGTAGGTTGCGTTGGTTCGCGATAAATTTATCGCGATGTTGAGCGAAGTCGGCCATCGACTCAAATGCAGGACCGCCCTGTGAACTGGTGAGTTACGACTTTCGCGACAACCCACTTCACTCCCCGGATTCCCGCTCCTCCATCATCACCTGCCGCAGGCCCGATTGATCCGTGTCTGATACCTCGCCCCGGTTTCTTGCACCAGGCGCGAGATTCGCGCCCGTTCGGGTGGAGCAGCGTTTTTTCAGCGCTGCAATAAAAACGCCGAATCGATTCAGGCCCGTAGGGAATCAACGGCTAGGGTGATCGCGGACAGCTCACAAAATTCCGCCTGAAGGCGCGAAAGAAAGCGGGGCAACCCGTGCCCGCTCCACACAATCAAACTTGCGAGAAAAATTCCGTGCCGAATCACAATCAACGCAATGCCGCTGTAAGAATTCTCTTCGCTCTACTGGCGGCCTTAGCTCCAGCCGCAGCCCAAACGTTCACTGTAATTCACACTTTCAGCGGCGGCGCTGATGGCGGCTACCCGTACGCCGGATTGATAATCGATAAAAGCGGAAACCTGTACGGCACTGCCAACACCGGTGGACGTGGAACATGCCCGCCGCAAAACATCGGCTGTGGCACGGTTTTCAAACTGGTGCACTCCAAATCTGGCTGGACTTTTCAGCGTCTCTACGCCTTTCGCGGCAACAACGATGGCCAAGGTCCTTACGGCCCGGTAACTTTTGGTCCAAATGGAAGCCTTTACGGCACCACGGTCGACGGTGGTGTCAATAACTGTCCCAGCGGATGCGGTCTAGTTTATGAGGTCAAGCCTCCGGCCGCGTCCTGTGAAACCACGTGCTCGTGGACCGAATCCGTTCTGTATCGTTTTCAGGGAAATACCGATGGTTTTTATCCCATCGGCGGTGTCGCTTTCGACTCAGCGGGCAATCTTTACGGAACCACAACCCAGGCTAGCTCTGGTCCCGGAACCGTTTACGAGTTAAAGCCATCCGCCGGCAAGTGGACGGAAAGCACTCTCTGGGATTTCACCGGTAACGCCGATGGAGGCAATCCCTATAGCGGAGTCACTCTCGACGGTACAGGCAAAATCTTCGGCACCGACATCGCCGGAGGTATGAATAATAGCGGAGCCGTTTTCGAGCTAACCCGGTCCGGCAACGCGTGGACTGAAACCACTGTGCATGATTTTTACGGTTCGAGCAACGGAGTAATTCCCCTAGCCGGACTCATTGTGGAGAAGTCTGGCAAACTCATCGGCGCAACTGCATCTGGCGGCTCCGGGAATGGAGGCACGGTCTACAGCCTCACCCCCGCGAAGAGCGGATGGAAATTAAGCACGGTGTATAACCTGCCAGGTCCAGGCGGCGAACCTGGCCCGTGGGCCAAACTTACCATGGACGCGGCTGGCAACCTCTACGGTACAACCCAAGGCTATCCTCCGGGGGGCGATTACGGCACCGTCTTCAAGCTCACCCATACCAGCAGGGGGTGGAAAGAAACTATCCTGCACAGCTTTACTGGCGGCAGCGATGGCGAAATACCATATAGCACGCTGGTATTCGGCCCCAACGGCAAACTCTACGGCACCGCATCAATATCGGAAAACGGAGTCGGCTACGGCACCGTCTTCGAAATCACCCCATGAAGAAGCCAACTCTGTACTCTTGTGGGGACGGGCGCCCCCGCCTGTCCTCCATCGTCCGAGTCTGAAAGAATTGACAAGCGTCACATCCCTCTGGTTCTATCGGATTGACGTTTCAGCTTAATTAACAACTCGATGGGAGGATGGGCGTCTCGCCCGTCCAGGCGAAGCAACGATCGCAAGACAATTCTGGACAAACGTCACCGGGACCGTACCGTGCTGGCTGGAATTCGAACCCTCGATCTGCGCAAAGTTTTCACATCGCCGCCTCCACTCGCCTCGGGCGGAGGAGGGTTCGCGCCCATATTCGGGCGCGGCAAAGGCAAAAAACAGCCTAAGCCGGAAATCGTTGCGCTCGATGGGCTGTCTCTTCAAATCCTCCCCGGCGAAATCTTTGGTCTGCTCGGGCCGAATGGTGCGGGCAAATCGACCACGGTGGGAATCCTTACTACGCGCGTACGGCCGACGAGCGGCCAGGCATGGATTGGCGAGCACGATGTGTGGATGGAACAGGTCGCGGTCAAACGACTGATCGGAGTCGTATCACAGCGTCCCAACCTCGACTTTGCTTTGACCGCTCGCGAAATTCTCCTCTTCCACGGCGCTTACTTCGGCATCGATGCCCAACAGCGATCCCAACGCGCCGACGCGCTGCTCGATCGTTTTCAACTTCGCGACCGCGCCAATCAACTGGTGCGCGGCTTCTCTGGCGGCATGATGCAACGTCTCTCCATCGCGCGCGCCATGATGCACGATCCACAGGTTCTGTTCCTCGACGAACCCAGCGCCGGCCTCGACCCGCAAACTAAGTTGCTGCTCTGGGAAATCATCCGTGAATACAATCAGAGCGGCAAAACCATCCTCCTGACCACACATAATATGGAGGAGGCGGATACTCTCTGTGATCGCTTGGCTATTATCGACCACGGCCGTAACATCGCCTTGGGTACTCCTCGCGAGCTGAAGGCTGCTGTTCCCGGCGGATTCTTGCTGCGCTTACGGTTTGGCCATCGTTCTCCCGATTTGCTGCAGCGTCTCGAGAAGCTACCGGGTGTGACGGAAGTTCGTGCGGCTGACGGCAACTCCGCCGATGTCTACGCCGACCGCGGCGGCTCCCTGGTCCCGGAGATCGCTAGTCTCGCTGCGCTTGCTAAAGCGGAGTTGTGCGACGTACACATTTCCGAGCCCAGCCTGGAGAATCTGTTCCTGCACCACACCGGAAGGACTTTGCGCGAATGAACTGGAAGACTTTTCTAGCCCTGCTGGGGCGTGATGCGCATGTGGCTCGCCGCAACCTGATTCCTTTGCTGCTGCAGACTTTCTTGCAGCCGATGATGTTTGTGTTTATTTTCGGCCGCGTCATGGTGAGCAGCGGCTACATGCCGGTCACATACAAGAGTTTGCTATTGCCGGGAATTATGGCGATCAGCATGGTTTTCACCGGAGTGTGGGCCGTCGCCATGCCATTAATTGGTGAGTTTCAGTTCACGCGCGAGATCGAAGACAGATTGCTTGCTCCAATCGAGATTTCATGGCTGGCCATAGAGAAAGTCTTCTTCGGTGCGCTGCAGGCGCTGTTCGCCGGCCTCGTGGTTATTCCGGCGGCTTGGTTGCTTCTCCGGCCTGGAGTGGAGTTGAATCTACGCTCGCCGCTGAGCTTCGCCTGCGTTACGGTGCTGGTGGCGCTTTTTTCCGCCTGCGGCGGACTTGCCCTTGGTTGCAGCATTGATCAAAACCATATCGGACTGATGTTCAGCATGGTTTTGACGCCGATGATCTTTTTTGGCTGTACTTATTATCCGTGGAGTGCGTTGGCGCACTTTCCTATCCTTCAGAAGATCGTGCTGGTGAATCCGCTGGTGTACGCCAGCGAAGGCCTGCGAGGCACACTTGTTCCTCAGTTCCCGCACATTCCGGTGGTAGCGGTGTTGATTGCTTTGACCGTCTTTGACCTGCTCTTTCTGGCCGCCGGACTTTCTCAGTTCCGGCGCAAGGCGGTGAGCTGACTCCGTTTTCGACGTCGGTGTCGGAACTGGTTGCGGAAAAACCCGGATAACGGCTCGGCTGAAGGCGAGCCCTGATACGAATCATCCAGTTCTTCTGCAAACTGTGAGCCTATATAAAGGACGATCATCTAAAGGTGGCTGTTTTCAGCCAGCCAGGGGACAAACTGTCCCGTTTACCGGGCAATCCGTCCATCCATCCTGTTTTCAGCAATATACACCGTGCGTGCCCCTGCCAGCAGGCCAATCTGTCCTCGCCAACCCACCCGCCGTGCTGGTCTAAGTGATTGATCCCAAGCCAGTTAATACGCAACTCCTTTGGCACCCCATCTGCATTATCAGTAGCGAAGTAGATTACTTTGTCAGGAGTGTTTACGTGCAAACGAAGAACAAAATCGGATGGCTGGCGGTGTTAACGGTGCTGGCCTACGTAGTCGTCCAAATCGTTCCCCAGAGGATTTTTAACCATGCTGTCTCGTTGATTGCATCAGCCGTTTGGGGCAGCTAACAGCACATGACAAGTTATGGGAAGGATCGGAGCGACCCATCAATGAAACCGAGAAACTTAGAAACTCAAAAATGGAAGGGCATAGGACGGCGCTATTGCGTTTAGCAATTCCCGTCGTCCTGGCTACGGCGAGCTTTGCAGTAACGCCGGCGCAGCTCTTCAACCAGGGCCCCGGCATGACGCACGGGAAGATTGCCCGCGACATCGATCGCAGCCATCCGAATAATCGGGTGGATGTGATCGTGCAGTTTAAGGTGACTCCTACCGCCAAACATTACCAGACAATGGCAGCTCGTGGCGCGAGGGTTAAGACCAGACTGCATGGCATCAAAGCGGCGGCTTTCAATCTTCCGGTCTCCGCTCTTGCCAAGCTCGAGCAAGATTCCGACGTCGCCTACGTCTCGCCGGATCGCAAAGTCACTCTCAAGGACAACAGTTACGAGGTCTTCGCTTCGGCAGTCGAAGCGGACGTAGCCGCTCAGCAATATGCGCTCGATGGAACCGGAATCGGTGTAGCCGTGATTGATAGCGGCGTCGCCGATCACGTTGACCTTCACAATGCCAACGGAAGCCGCGTGGTTTACAGTCCGAGAGCTTCGTGCCAGGAAATACCTCTGGCGTCGATGCCTACGGACACGGCACTCACGTCAGCGGCATCATCGGCGGAAATGGCAGCGCATCTGGCACAGGCTCGCGGCTACGCCTCACAGATTACGGGCATGGCTCCGAATGTCAACATCATTAACCTCCGCGTGCTTGATCAGAATGGCGCGGGCACTGATAGCCAGGTGATCGCGGCCATTCAGCGAGCCATCCAGTTGAAGGCGCAATACAACATCCGCGTCATCAACCTTTCGCTGGGCCGGGCGGTGTTTGAAAGCTATACTGTCGATCCTCTGGATCAGGCTGTAGAACAAGCCTGGGCCGCAGGCATCGTCGTCGTAGTCGCCGCCGGCAACAATGGCCGGGATAATTCAATGCACACCCATGGTTTTGCCACCATCGGTTCTCCGGGTAACGATCCCGCCGTCATCACCGTGGGCGCCACCAGGACATTCAACACCGCCACACGGAACGATGATGCTATCGCCAGCTACAGCTCCAAGGGGCCGACCTTGGTTGACCACATCGTTAAGCCCGATGTCGTGGCTCCGGGCAACCGAATCGGGTCCTTGCTGGTTAAGAACAGCACTCTCGACACTACCAACCCGACTCTCGAGATTGCGCCGACCGGGCCCTGCGGTCCGGGCTGCAGTAATCGAGTATTTCCGGTTGAGCGGAACGAGCATGTCGACACCAGTCGTGAGCGGCGCCGTGGCGCTCATGCTGCAACGGGATCCGACGCTGACACCGGACACGGTGAAAGCTCGCATCATGAAGACGGCGTGGAAGGGATTTGGCGTATATTGCCGGTCTTGGGACGTCTTCAATAACGAGTTCGACAACCAGTACGACCTGTTCACCTACGGAGCGGGATACCTGGACGTTGACGAAGCACTAGCCAGCACAGATGTTGCCAACGGAGTGGCTCTGTCTCCGACCGCGGTTTTCAACCCGCTAAACAACACCGTAACCATCGTCAATACCAACTCAGTGACTTGGGGCACCTCGGTGCTCTGGGGCAGCTCAATCGTCTGGGGTAACTCCATCGTCTGGGGCAACTCGGCATTGACTGCGAACTCAATCGTCTGGGGGAACTCGGTGGTGTGGGGCAACACTGTGGACACAGGCTTCAGCGTAGTCTGGGGAAACAGCATTGTCTGGGGCAGCTCGACAGCAACTTCGGCCTATAGCGATGGCCAGGACGGAGAGAACTAGCCATGACAAAACTCTCGACAAACACCAAACTACTTGTCGGGCTCATGGTAGTCCTCGGCACTGCAATTCTTCTGCAGGTGCCGCTGACTTGGGGACACCCGGCCTACGGACGCTTCACCGGAACTTTCCTGGTCGCACTGTTAGCAGCGCGGCTCAGGGTCTCGCTGCCGCGGCTGACTGGATCGATGTCGGTGAATCTGCCGTTCATCCTTCTGGCTCTCAGCGAGCTCAGCCTGGCTGAAGCGCTTCTGATCACCGCAACCTCTACGCTGGTGCAATGCCTCTGGTCCGAGGGTGCCCAGCAAAAGCCGATGAAAGTGATGTTCAACGTGGCCGTCACCCTGATCGCCGCCCAGGCCGCATGGTTCACCATGCAAGCCGTGGCGCCGAATTCAGGACTTGGCCTCGCCCTGGGAGCAGCGGCATACTTGCTGGTCAACACCATCCCGGTGGCGTCGATTATCACCTTGACGGAAGGCGGCAACGTGTTCGGAATCTGGAGACGGATCGTGCAACTAACGTTTCCTTATTTCGTACTCGCCGCGGGCGTAGCAGGCCTGGCCAAACTGGCCGCGCATGCCTTCGCCTGGTACATTCCACTGCTCATCCTGCCGTTGATGTTCTTCGTACAGCGCAGTTTCACCGTATACTTCCACGCGCTGCGTGAAGGCTCGGGACAGAAGAGCGCTTACGCCATGGCAGCAGGCACCAGCCGCGCCTGATGTAAGCGAAACAAGAAACCTCAGAGGGTGCCCCGTCCAAGCTAGCTTGGGCGGGGTTTTTTAATGTAGGCGCGGGCGTCTCGCCCGTGCAGCTTTGCGACGAATTCGTCTTTGTACGCCGAGGCTGCCTCCTAATGCGCTGCGGAGCTTGGCTCCGCCTGGACGGGCGAGGCGCCGTCCCCACACGTGCATTTCCTCGGACGGGCAAGGCGCCCGTCCCACGCGTGCATTTCCTGGGCGGCGAGGGCTAATCTTCTACTACTCCGGCGGTCATTTCTTCGGCGGGGGCGCCGGCGGCCATGCCTTGGGCGATGATCAACTGGCGGCCTTCGACTCTGATCTTCGGCAGTTGTAATCCGAATAAAGCTGCGCCTCCGATGCAGGCGACCGCACCCATGGAGACTGTTAATGGCGCGCCCAGCCGATCCGCCAATGCCCCTCCGAGGAAGGCTCCGAATGGAGCCATGCCCATAAACATCATGGAGTACACGGCCATTACTCGCCCGCGCAGATGATCCGGCACCATCGCCTGGATCAGCGTATTCGACGACGACATTTGCAACATCATGCCGAAGCCCACCGGAAGCAGAAGCGCGGTCGAGAGCCAGAAATTCCGGGAGAGAGAAAACAGGATCAGACTGACTCCGAAGCCTCCGCAAGAAAGTGCAACCCATTTGCCTAAGCCCTGCACACTGGTGCGCGCCGCCAAAGTGAGCGCACCCAGCAAAGCGCCTATACCCGTGGCTCCCATGAGGATCCCCAATCCACGCAGCACCGCCATGCAGAATCTTGTCGGCGAAGACGGGCATAAGAATCGTGTACGGCATCGCCACCAAACTCACCAATCCCAGTAATAATAAGATGGCGCGAATGGGAGCGGTCTGGCGGACGAAGCGAAGCCTTCGATAATATGCGCCCAAGGCGATGCGGTCGGATGCGCGACGAGCCGGACGCTGCACTCGCATCATCATTAGTCCAGCGATTACCGCGATATAACTCACGCCGTTGGCAAAGAAGCACCAGCCCTCTCCAATCCTGGCTACCAAAATTCCGGCAATCGCCGGGCCGACGATACGCGCGCCATTGAACATGGATGAGTTCAAGGCAATCGCGTTCATCAGATCTTCTTTGCCGACCATGTCGACGAGAAAAGCCTGGCGCCCGGGAATGTCGAATGCGTTCACCACGCCGAGCAACGCCGCCAGCACGAAGATGTGCCATACGTGAACCCTTCCGGTGAGGGTCAAGAACGCAAGCGCCAGTGCCAAAATCATGGACGCGATCTGCGTACAAATTACGACGCGCTGGCGGTTATACCGATCGGCCACGATGCCGCCCAGCGGAGCGACCAGGAAAACGGGAAACTGGCTGGCGAATCCTACCGAACCCAGGAGCAGGGAAGAGCCGGTGATCCGATAGACAAGCCACGCTTGCGCCATACTCTGCATCCAAGTCCCGATGAGGGAGATGAGCTGTCCGCTGAAAAAAAGCTGGAAGTTGCGATGACGCAAGGCTCGCAAGGTCGCCGGCAACGTAATGCCTCGTGCGTCGGCTCTTTTCAGAGCTTGCTCTTCAGAACTGGCTGTGCGTGCTGGATGGCTCAAAGCTGAATCTTTCTATGCTCCTTTAGGATGCCTATGCCGCACGTTCCGATTCCGCCGTTTGCGTTCGTTTCGTCCCGCCGAATTTAAGACTTCCCAGAGGCAGGCCGAAGAGGTAAAGTCGGAACGTTGCAATCGAGGCTGGTGTCTAGTATAGAGGCACATATCATTCGCTTTAGTGGAGAAGCTATGAGCACCGATCAGATTCATTTTGAACGCCGCGCCGCGCAACGATTTGAACTCCACTTGCCGGTTTCCGTACGTCTCCCGCAGACGGCTCGCGAAGGATGCGGCTCTACGCAAAACTTAAGCGCGCGAGGCGCGCTGTTCCACACCGATTTGCAGATGGCAGAGGCAGATCCGCATGGAGATCACTCTGGTTATGCCGTCGATGATCACGCTGGCCGAGAATATGCGCGTGCGTTGCGGCGGGAAAGTTCTGCGAGTGCTTTCGTCCGCTCAAGGTAGAGGATCAGTCGTAGCTGTGCAGGTTGAAAAATACGAATATCTGCCGGAGACCGAAGTCGCATCTTCCACTTCTTCCCGGATTCGGCGCTCTGCATGAGCATCCGCATGAAGAGCAGGCCAACTCGGCTTCCAAGGCCTTAATGTCCAAATGAGTTGCTGCGAGCCGATTTTCTCACGCATGTTGCTTGCAATCCCTAGGCTTTTGCGTAGAATAGCCGAAGTAACAATACTCAGGGACTCCTTCACTTCGGGGTTTTTCCGCTGCTGTGCTTGTCCTTTTATTAGTTCTTTTGATTATGCTCTGTATGATGAAGGTCGCACCGAAGTCCATTACTGAAAGTCACTTGGCGGGGTACGCATCTCTTCATAACATGCACGTGACAGTAGATAATTGAGATTCCAGCCATGCATGGCATAGCGGTCACCCTCCTTACCGAGGACAAAGAACGGCTCACGGTCCTCCAGCAACGGCTGGAGAGCACGCAGATGGGCCGCAATGTATTTGGCCACGTTGGATTTCCTACCAGCCCGACCGACGCCATATTGCGCCAGATTCAAGATGTGCGCGCCGATGTCGTGTTAGTCGACATTGATCCGCAGAACGTGCAGCGCGCCATGCACGCCATTGAACTGATTCACTCCAACACCAGCGAGATTGTGATTTTTGCCGTCGGTCCGATGACTGATCCCGGCACCATTGTTTCCGCAATGCGCGCGGGCGCTCGCGAATACGTTGAGCGCAACGCGACGCCGGAAAGCATGATTGATGCCTTCACCCGGTTCGCAGCTTCGCGCGGCCGCACGCGGACATCTTCAGGCCGCGCTCGCGTGTTTGTTGTCGCCAATGCGAAGGGCGGCGCCGGAGCCACCACGGTCGCGGTGAATACCGCCGTGGCGCTGCAGGAATTGCATGGCGGAGTGCTGCTGGTCGACTTCGCGCTGCTGGGTCATGCCGCGCTTCATCTCAATGCCAGGCCAACCTTCGGACTCACCGATGCGCTGCAAAATCTGCATCGCATGGATACGTCTTTGCTGCAAGGATTGATGACCACCTGCAAGAACGGCCTGCAATTGCTGGCTGGCCCGCAGGAGCCTCATCAAAGTCATTCCGACTGCTGCCGAACTGGCTCGGCTTTTCGATTTGCTGGTTTCACAGTTTCGATACGTTGTGGTCGATTGCTCCAATCGCACCGATCAAACGGCGCGGCTGCTTTGCGATTTGTCGAATGCCGTGCTGTTAGTGGCGCAGTCCGATGTAGTTTCTCTGTGGAGTGCTGGCCGGCTGCGCTCTTATCTGGAAGAAGGCGGCGGACGCGATCGGGTCCGTCTGGTGCTTAATCAGATATAAGAAGATCCCCGGCTTCGGCGATGAAGACGTGGAGGCCGCGACCGGCTGCAAGCTTCTCTGGAAAATTCCCAACAACCATCAGGCGATCGCGCCCGCTATCGATAAAGGCGCGCCGGTGGCATTTCACGAAAACATCGATGTAGCGCGCTCGTTCCGCGCTCTCGCGGCGACTTTGGCGGAGGCTTCGCCCACGGCAGAAGGTTCGCTCGACCTCGTATATCAGCCCGACAAATCTGATTCAAAAAAGAAGTCGACTGGCCGTTTGCTGATCTCACCATTACGCGCAGGCCAGTAACAAAATTCCCAAAAAATGAAATCTTAGGAATTACTTTGGTGACCTATCGAGGTAACCAGAGACAAGGCTAAAATCACGCCATTGTGAAGCTTTGCCGACTAGTCCTAACTCTCCTCGTGTTTGTCGCCAGTCTGCCATGCGCCGTTCAGGCCAAGCAGTTCGCGGTCGTCGCTGACAAGGCGAACGCTATTTCAAACCTGACTGCCTCGGAATTGATAAAAATCTTTACCGCGCATACCCGCACCTGGGCGGATGGAAAGCCCATAACCGTCGTGATGCGCGATCCATCTTCAGGCGACATGCAGATGGTTTTGCGGAAGGTGCTGAACATGACCGCCGAGCAGGCGCATGCATTCGTGCTGGCCCATCGCGACGCGATCATGCTGGCCGACACCGATGACGCCGTCCTCCGTTTTGTTTCGACCTCGCCTGGAGCCATCGGCGTGGTGGATTTGTATTCTCTCACTCAGGATGTAAACGTAGTCAAGATCGACAGTAAGTTGCCGGTGGAGCAAGGTTACTTTTTGAGGGGGAATTAGCCATGAGCAAAATTAGGATGATCGGTCGAACGTTCGCATGTCTTGCTTGCGCAAGCCTCCTGATCGGCGTGGTTGGCGCTGCGCAGCAAACCGCGCTATCGCAGACCAATCCCCTCACCGCTGTATTGCCGCTGACGACCAAGTCTCCAGAAGCGAAACGTCTTGTCGAAGAAGCCCTGATCCTCTACCTCGACCGCGTGGAACAGGAGCAGTCGAATCGAAATTCTACGCAAGGCCGTGCAGATTGACCCTGATTTCGCGATGGCGCATGAGTTTCTGGCGCAGATCAGCCTCGACTCCGCCGAGCAGGTTGCGAGAGCAGGAAAAAGCATTTGCCACGAGAAACCACGCTACGTCGTCGGAGCAATTGGTTATCGAGTGGTACCAGGATGCCGCTGAGCACAAGCTGATTCCTGCCATCACAAAAATGAACGATGTGCTCAATCAGTATCCGCACGATAAGTGGGTAGTTTGGATGGCGACGTGGTGGCTGCAGAATCAGGCCCAGTATGAGCGTTCGCTGGCCGTCTACGAGCGTTCGGGAATTACCGACTCTCCCGGCCTGATAAATAACATGGGCTACAACTACGCTTCGGTTCGGCAGTTCGACAAAGCCTTCGCGATGATGGATAAATACGTGGCGGCGCTGCCCAACGACTCTAACCCACAAGATTCTTACGCCGAGATTTTGCGGCTGGCGGGACGCTTCAATCAGTCCATCGAACACTACCGGACATCGCTGGTAATCAATCCGGAATTCTATTCTTCGCAATTCGGCCTGGCCGATACCTATTCGCTGATGGGAGATCAGGTTCGCGCCCGCCGGGAGTACGAAATCGGATTCCAGAAATTTACTTTGCCCGAACTGCAACAGATTTTGTGGAAGACCCGCGAAGCTGCCACGTATGTGCGCGAGGGCGACTATGACGGCGCCCAGCACGCGTTCCAGGCCATTGCTGATTATGCGCACTCCAGGCAAAACAGCCAGGCCGAAGCGGATACCTATCGGCAAATGGCGATGTGCGAGCAGAATCCCAAACAGGCAATGGCGTATTTAGGCAAAGCGGAAGCGGCTACGCAGGACGGCAAGAACGCACTGAAAATTGCCCTTTCGCAGGAACTGGCGCAAATCTTACGAGCCCGCGTGGAACTCGCCCTGAAGATGGGCAACAAAGAACTGGCAAACTCCAATCTGGCGCGGCTGGAAAAGATGTCAGAAAGTTCCGACGACAAATTGATCGAAAGTTGCATACCACGGAGCAGCGGGCGCGGTCTTGTTCTCGCAACACAAGTACGATCAAGCCATCTCGCATTTAGAAGAAGACACCAACAATCCATTGTCGTTGAAGCTGCTCGCAGCCGCATATCAAAAGATCGGATACAGCGCGGGAGCTAAGCGCACCACCGAAACTCTGACCAACCTGAACGATCCCACGCTGGAGCAAGCGCTAGTCGTACCCGCATTCCGCAAGTGCAGCGAAGGTTCGTCGTCGTGCGGCGGGAATGCGAAGAACGCGGCACTAAAGCGCTAGCGGTTTATGTAGGCGCGGGCGTCCGCGCCCTTGCTCCCGCGAAAATCACGTAACCCCGGACGCCTCGTCCGGGGCCGATCAACCATCCACCAAATCCCGCTTGACGCACCGACGTTTCGAGAGGATAATTCTCCGGCAGTTTCGGCAGAGCCAGCCGCTCTCAACATTTGGCGGTGTTCAAAGCGACCTTCTCCTGCTCTTCCTAAGCTGATCGGTCATTCCCCAGGGGCGTTCCGGTGGCCCTCGCACGACCGGCGCAAAGAGGGATCACCTCACAAGAAGCATTCATCCGTTAGGCGTTTCCTGCGCCATTGAAACACACACTCAGCGACCGATCTATCTGAATGAGCAAAGCCAGGTCACCGGATACTCGTATATTAACTCGACGCCCAACTCTGTTACGGATTCATGTGGAGCTAATATTCCCAACTGCTGATCCTTTTCTATGGGAGAAGGGCAAAGGCATGACAGACCTCGGTACGTTCGGAGGAACCTGTGGTATCCCTGCCGCCATCAACAACCGAGGTCAGGTTGTCGGGCTCTCCGATTTGGCTGGCGATGCAACATTCCATCCTTTCTTGTGGGACAGAAACGGCCGGCCAAAACCGAAGGATCTCGGGACTTTAGGCGGGAACAACGGACAGACAAGCTGGATCAACGACGCTGGAGTTTGTAGGCGGATTTTCCCGGTTCCCAAACGCGTCCGGCGCATTTCTCTGGAACAACGGAGTGATGACGGATCTCGGGACGTTAACGGGGGATTCGTGCAGCAATGCGTATTACGTCAACTCCCGAGGAGACGTCGTCGGGACATCGGAAGATCAGACGCTTTGCGCCATACCCACCGGCGAGCACGCCTTTTTATGGGAGAAAGGCGGCCCAATGGTGGACTTAAACACATTGATTCCTCCCAACTCCAGCCTGGAACTCACCTTCGCCTACGCTATTAACGACCCGGGAGAAATCGTGGGCACCGGGCTGCCCTCGGGCTGCACAGCAGATCAAATCGATTTCTGTGGACATGCTTACGCGCTGATCCCATGTGACGAGCACCATCCCGGAATCGAAGGCTGCGACTACAGCATGGTGGACGTTCCGCGCCGCTGTGCCTCAGACGAGTCCCCCAGTTCCCAACGCAGCCAGCCCCGCGTTGCCGCCATCACTGATGCGCCGGATGAATCGGTATCGCTTGCCCGGTTTTGCATTCGGCCCAAGGAATTAGCTAGCTCGACAAAGAATTAAAGGAGACGACATGAAATCCAGAATCTTGATGTGCTTTACCGCAATCGCGCTGTTCGCCGCGCTGTCGATCCCGGTTCGCTGGCCGCGCAGGACAGTCAAGACACACCACAAATATCATCACTACAAGCTCATCGACTTGGGCACGTTCGGCGGGCCATCGAGCTATCTTGCGGGCAGTAATGCAGTTAACCATCCGGCGCGGTTAACCAGGTACTGAATAACCGGGGAACAGTCGTCGGCTGGGGAGACACGTCCACCCTCGATCCCTTCGCTCCATACTGTTTCGAACCATTCCCAATGGGGACTGCTTCCTCCCTCTCGCGTTTCAGTGGAAAAAGGTGCTCTGACCGACCTGCGGTGCTCTTCCTGGTGGTGATGCCAGCGGCGCCGCGTGGATTAGTGATACCGGGTTGATCGCTGGGCAGGCACGAAATGGTGTAGTTGATCCGCTGATCCCTGGTCTTGCCGAGAATTCGGGCAGTTCTCTGGAAGGATGGGGAAGCCATCGATCTCGGAACGCTAGGCGGTAATGAGAGTTCGGCGTTCTCAGTCAATAACCGTGGCCAAGTGGTCGGGTTAGCTACGAATACGATCCCCGATCCTTTCTCATTCTTCGCCACGCAACTGACGGGCCTTTCTCTGGCAGGACGGCGCGATGCAGGATTTGGGCACCTTGGGTGGTCCGGAAGCATGGCGTCTGTTTGTGAATGAGCGCGGCCAGGTGGCCGGATTGTCGTTTACCAATGCTATCGTGAATCCCACCACCGGGTTGCCGACCTCGACCCATTCCTTTGGGAACACGGCACAATGCGGGACCTTGGCACGCTCGGAGGCACGATGGGTTCGCCTTACGCCCTGAACAACCGGGGCCAAGTCGTCGGCATTTCGAACTTGGCGGGCGATCAGACTGTCCAATTCTTGTGAGACTCACCCCTTTCTTTGGGATCGAGGAGTGCTCAGAGACCTGGGCACCCTTGGAGGAAGTTTCGGAATTGCTGAAGGGATCAATGACTCCGGGGAAGTTGTGGGCTGGGCCACCAACGAAAACGATCAGGCTTCCCTCGCCTTTCTCTGGAAGGATGGCGTCATGACTAACCTCGGAACACTCAACGGTGATGATTGCAGTATCGCATTTCACATCAACTCCAGAGGGTCAGATCGTGGGCAATTCCTTTCCGTGTGCTGGCGGTTCCGGGCACGGGTTTCTTTGGCAGAACGGCTTCATGACGGACTTGAATGCCTTCTTGCCTCCCGGTTCTAATCTGACACCGTGAGGGCGATGGGGTCTTTATCAACGATCGTGGCGAGATCGCCGGGAGGAGTGCTCCCTGAGGCGACATCCATGCGTTTCTGCTGATCCCTTGCGACGAGGAGCACCCCGGCGTCAAGGGCTGCGACTACAGCATGGTGGAGGCGCCCGCCGCCGCAAACCAGTCTTCGGTTCAAGACGCATCAGCGGGACTCCATCTTATGCGCTGGATAGAGCCGGTTCCGCTTCCCCGGTTTTGCATTAGGCCCAAGAAATTAGCCGCTCGACAAAAAAAGAAAAAAGAAAAGGAAATCAACATGAAATCCAGATTCTTGATGTTACTAACTGCAATTACGTTGTTCGCCATGCTGGTCCATCCCGCTCGGGCAACGCGCAGGACAACCCACCTAGCCCATCACCATATACCAACTGATCGACCTGGGGACATTTGGAGGACCATCCAGCTACCTTCAAATCGACAACGCAGTAAAGGAGCCCCGAATCAAGTCGTAACAGCCAGGGGCGCAGTGGGTTGGGCCGACACCTCTACGCCCGATCCTTACGCCCCCAACTGTTTCAACTTTGATTGCTCATACCCCCCTTCTTCACGCTTTCCAATGGCAGAACGGCACCAGGATTGACCTCGGTGCGCTGCCGGACGGTCAACAGCATTCGGCCGCCTGGATCAGTGACAACGGGCTGATCGCCGGACAGTCATACAACGGTCTAACCGATCCGCTTATCCCGGCTTCCCGGAGTTCCGTGCCGTTCTTTGGCAGAATGGTGAGATCATCGATCTCGGAACGCTTGGGGGAAATGAGAGCTGGTTTTCTGTCAATAACCGCGGACAGGTGGTTGGGGTAGCGGTGAATACGACTCCCGATCCGTTCTCCTTTCTCGTCACACCAGCTACCGGGCATTCCTCTGGCAAAACGGAGTGATGCGGGATTTGGGCACCTTGGGAGGGAACGATGCATGGGCGCTGTTCGTGAACGAGCGCGGCCAGATAGCCGGGTTCTATACCAATGCCACTCCAAATCCCACTACGGGGGTCCCAACCCAGGACCCATTCCTTTGGGATCACGGCACAATGCTGGACCTCGGCACCCTGGGAGGGACCTTTGGTTTGGCCCTGCTCAACAATCGAGGCGAGGTAGTCGGCACATCGAACCTGGCCGGAGACTTAACGTTTCATCCGTTTCTTTGGCCCGAAGACTGGTGCCTATGCAGAACCTACCATTGGAGGCCCCATACCGTCGAGCACATCAACGAGGCCGGGGACATTGTCGGCTCGGCCGATTTTCCGGATCAGCTCTTCACGCGGCCCTTTGGAGCACCACCGTGATTACCGACCTTGGGACGGTGGACAGCGATCCCTGCAGTGCGGCTATGGCATCAATTCAAGAGGTCAGGTCGTGGGCGATTCTGATTGCACCTTATTTCTACACGCTTTCCTCTGGGAGAATGGCCGACCGGTCGACTTGAACACTCTGGTGGCTCCTGGCGCGGGTCTGACAATTAGAGACAATAGCGGGTTATATCAACGACCAAGGTGAAATTGCAGGCGCTGGATATCCGACGGGATGCATCCGCAGGATGAGTTTGTGCACCCATGCTTACGTGCTGATCCCACTGCGACGCGCACCGCATCCCGGCATCGAACGGCTGCGATTACAGCCTGGTAGACGCGAGTAGCAGCGACATTGGTCCCGCCTAGGCTGCGCCAGTCCTCAGTCAGCGATATGCGGCGGTGATCGCACTCCCGGCCAATCAGCGCCTCCGCGCCATTCGGCCATGGAAACTAACCGGGAAAACAACAACAGGAGCTGTGCCGAACCTGGGGGCTGGCCCAGCCTTTCATTGCTTTGCCAACCGAGCGGCTGTCCCACCCTTTTCCGCGTTCTTTGCGGAAAGGGTGGGTGCGAGATTCCCAATTTGGAACCAGGTCCGCTGCCCTACCGCTTTGTTCTTGACCCCTTACTTTCGATAACATTAGATCACATAGATTATCTAGAAGATAATCAACGGCCTTTGACAACTAACCACAGGCGCAGCTTCTGGACCGCTCGGACATCCCGATAACTTCAATGTTTCCAAGATTTTTCCTGTAACTACCTTAAGAACCATAGACCTAGGAGGCACAAGAATTCCGAGGTAATAATTAACTTGACTAACCCACGCCAATTTGCTATATTCCTTGGCATGGACAGCCCAAAGACATTACAGGAAGCGATTCAATACTTTAGCGACGAACAGGTCTGCATTGACGCTGTAGCCATGATGCGTTGGCCGGATGGCCCGCGCTGTCCCGACTGCCACTCGGCGATGACGCCAAGAATCCCTATTACCTTAAGACTCAGAAGCGCTGGAAGTGCCGCTCGTGCCGTCGCCAGTTCTCCGTCAAAGTCGAAACCATCTTCGAGGATTCGCCTATCCCTTTACAGAAGTGGCTTCCCGCTTTGTGGATGCTCATTAGCTGCAAGAACGGCGTTAGCTCTTGGGAGATTCACCGCGCTCTTGGAGTCTCGCAAAAGACCGCATGGTTCATGCTGCATCGTCTCCGAGTCGCTCTCAAACCAGAGAACGTATTCGGAATGCAAACTCGGCGGCGCTGAAAGCGGTGTCGTAGAAGTAGATGAATCTTTCATCGGCGGGAAGATCAAGAATATGCACAAGGATCGCCGCGAAAGACTTCGCAGATACAGAGCGATCACAATGGCGGCGCTACGGGTAAGGCAATCGTGGTGGGAATGCTTGACCGCGATGCTCGGCAAGTTCGCGCCAAGGTTGTGCCGAACATTAAGCGCGAGACTTTGCAGACCGAAGTTCTCAAGAACGTGAAGTACGGCTCGCAAGTCTACACCGATAGCGCCGTGCCTTACGACCATCTGCACTCGCGCTACGTGCATGACGTTGTGAATCACGCCGCAAGAGCTACGTGCGCGGTCAGCGTGCATACTAATGGACTGGAAAATTTCTGGAGCTTGCTCAAGCGCGGACTCAAGGGAACCTACGTTGCTGTTGAGCCGTTCCACTTTGAGCGTTACATCGACGAACAGGTTTTCCGTTACAACAATCGCGCCACTAAGATAATCCGCTAAACGATTCCGATCGTTTCTTGCTGGCCTTGTCTCAGGTCGCAGGAAAGCGGCTCACCTTCGCAGAATTCACTGGCAAGGATAACGCGAGGCCAGAGAGTTTCTAATCCTTATCGGAAGAAGCGTGGTCCGAAGCCGAAGAATGTAGCACTGATTTCTGGAGGCTTTAATGATTAACGAGAACGCCTTGCGCGAGAAGTTATTGGCTTTGGTTGACCAAGAGAAGAAAAATTACGAGATGATTTCTGTTTTGGTAAATGAGGTATTGGCTTTGCGAGAGACTGTCGCCAACCTTGACCCAACTTTTCACGAAGTCTTGGCGGATCGTCGCCCAAAGATCGAGAAAGAATCCTTGCCATCTGATACGACCGTGCTGAATTCATTCGATGAACTAACTCGGAAATTGAAAGCCCGCCAAGTCTGTTAGCACCCATTTGGCAAGTGTGCAGTAGTTGACGTTTAATTCTCAACCCTTCCCGCGTGTTTTGGTTTAGAGCCGCACATTGGCTTACCTGCGCGATCAGCCTGGTATTGCTTTTCTCGGTCGGCCAGTTCGCTCTTGGATACGTTAGAACTTGGCGCAAGCCGTCCTTGAACGCTCGCATCTTCTGCGCTGGCGTCGTATCGGTATCAGGAATGGACTTCATAACATCGGCCAAGCTCCCTATTGGACTTGAGTAGTTGCTTTAGGAACCAAAGTGATAGTAAGAGGATAGGTTGCTACCGGAACTGGCCACGCGGACTCGCCTTGTGCCCTGATCGACAGGTTAGAGTGTATTCGCCGTATTTCGTCAATGCCGGGAATTTTTGAAAACTAGCGATGACTCTGTGTGTCGTCGATTCAGTCATTTTGAACGCAGTTATGTTTTTCAAGAATTGGAGATTCATTCTCGTAAACCATCGCCACTCGCTGTTCGAAAGTTCTACCTTCCTCTTCGAGCAACCTGTGCCACTGAGTAAAAACGGAAAAACGGTAAAGAGGCGTCAATTCCGGTGGAATCGCACCTGCATGCATTTGCCAACCCTTGCAGTATTACTATCAGCGATGCAGCCTGATCTCCCATCCCTATTATCACTCTCTCACACTTCGCAAATATCAAAGGTCTTCTCATCGTTGAGTCATTTCCTTCACTTCTGAACCGTCTACTGTTACCTCTATTTCTTTAAACGTATCAGAAGGTGCTCTAACATCGTATGTAAGATCAGCGCACTTCACCTGCACTAAACCATTCCAGTTAATATCTCGTTGCCTCGTATCTAAGCTAAACCACTTCTCCCCATTCTCAAGCCATTTATTTCTTAAACTGCCTTGTCTTTTAGAAAAGTCATCGTAGTCAAACTCCGTTCCACAGCTTCCTCATATGTTGTAATTCTCTCTCCTCTCAGTCATCTGTCCGTAGCCACAAACTCTACAATCGTAGTACACCTTACCTCCTATTTACAGCACTCCTAATATAAATAACAGAGATTAAAATACTTGCCATTGTATTGCCTCTCAGCTATAAGTACTTCATTATAATTCCTGATGTATCCAAAATCCCAAACTCTTTAGTAATCACGTTGTACCTCAACCTATGACCTCACCTGCTTTTGCATTCAAAAGTACCTAACTTCCTCTTTACCTCCTACAAATGCGTCTTCTCTTTGTCCATATTCAACTATCTTCCCTATTCTCAAAAGCAAGAAATGATCTTGATAGTCTTCCTCTAAAATTGTTCTATTGCTTAATCCACTCTTGTACTCCACTACTCAAAATAATAAGCTAGTTTCTTGCCCCTGTCATCCAAACATCTTAAAATCTCTTCACACACTTTAGATGCCCCCTCCACCTCTCTCCAACAATACACTATTTGCTTTAGCCATGTCTATTATTCCAATTCTGATCCTTTGTTTTCTAGATTTTAGGCAAAAGAGGAGCGTTTTTTTGAGGCAAATTCTGCACCAGAATATGTGCAACCGGGGCCACGCGATTGTGCGACAAACGCGGGCGAGAGCCTGCCCTGAGCTTGTCGAAGGGGCGCCCGCGCCACACTGTTTACTTCGCGGCGGCGGCTTTTCTTTCCAGTTTGGCGTCGATGGCGGGGTTGGAGCAAATTTCGTAGTACCAGCGTTCCGTCCAGAGCTGGACAGAGAAATTATGCGGATCGATTTGCGGCATACGGCTGCCGCGCACCACGATCTTGCGGAAGATATCGTTGCCGACCGGGACAAGCCCGCTCCATAGATGAAACTCTTCGCCGTCCCAGGCCGGCGGCAGATCAAGCGGAGAAAGCTGCAGTGATATTTCCTGCTTCAGTCTGGCAAAGGCGGCCTCGCTGATGCGAATGCCGTTTAAGTTATATTTCAGAATAAAGTCGTCCGGACTGTCTTCGACGTCGGCGTCGCTCACGGTCTGAAATGCGTACACGTTGAAGGGAGTATCCAAGGTCTTCATGGATTTCCGCACCCGCTTGCTGCAGGATGACAGCCGGTCGCTTTCGTTGAGCGCATCGGAAATCATGATTCGCTGCTCGCCATCCATCAGGTACATGGGGGCCGAATCCTGATAGGAAATGCCTACGCCTAGTTCGATCCCCGGCAGACCAGGCACGCTCGAGCAGTTGATTGTAGCCACGGACGATGTCGATAATTTCCCGCGCCAGCACGGCGGCGCGGGCAACCGCGAGTCCGGGTTCACCGTCCCGCTCTAGGATGGCCAAAATGATCGCGTCGCCTTCAAGAAAAACTTTGCTGGCTCCGTACTTGGATAAAAGTTTGTTTACTGGATCGTAAAAATTAAGACTGAAGTAGGATGCCGGATTCATCCCGCGCTCCAACAACGATCGCGTAAGTCGTGAGGAATCACGCACGTCAGCTTTGATAATCACATGGCGCACCACTTTTTCTTCCGACGGCTTCTGTTCCTCCGGCAACAGGAATTCGTACAAGGTGCCGTTCATCGCGGAAAGCTGGCGCATTTTGTCATTGGCAATGAGGTTGACATTGTCCATCGCCACGCCAAGCGCCTCGAGGTTCCGCAGATCGCGGTGATAGCGCATGAAGTCATGCAGAAACCGCGCCGCCATCTTGCCGCGCTCCGCTCCCCGGCAACCTGCCGCTCGCTGCACCGCGGCTTGCAAACTGTCACGCGAAATTTTACCTTGCTCCACAATCAATTTCTCTACCCGGGTGCGCTCTTCGCGCGAGATCAATGCATTCTTCAATTGTGGCGCGTTGATGCGCGGCGAATACTCCGCCAGCAGCGGCACTGCTTCATAAGAAGCGACCACGTGCTCCATGAGCTTTTCGCGGTCGAGCAACCCCAGCCATGATGCGAGGCGTGCTTTTTGTGCTCTTCCTTCCGGAGTGGTGTCTTCGGGAGTGCCGGAACTTACCAGCTCCAAAGCATTCTCAGGCGCATTCAGCCAGGCATTAATGGCACGCTCGGGATCTTCCTCCGTGCCCAGGTTCAACGACTGTAGAAACTCATAGGCAAGCTTGCGAACATTGACGAAGCGATCGGGATCGGTATCGAAATTGCCCAGCATCACATACTGCTCGGCGTTCACATAGGCATCGCAGCCATCGGAGGTAAAAATCAGAGGATTGAGAAAGAGTTTGTATTGCTCGTCATTATTGTTGCTGTTTCCGAAGAGCGACCGTCGGGTGCGAGCCAAAGTTTCTTTTTCAATTTCGCGCAGAGTGCGAAAAAGTTCCTGCCCTGTCTTGCGAAGGATGCCTTTCTTCGCTACCTGGAAAGCGGCAACTCGCTCGCGATACTCCAGCGCTTTCTGTTGTCGGATGCCTTCATAACTTTTCAATGTGACCCGGCAACGTTCCAGGATCTGGGCGAATTGCAGACCTAGTTCGATGCGCAAAAATTTGATGATCGCCACTCGGGCCAGCAAGTCCAGCGATGGGTTTGCCTCGGCCTTCGCCCGATTAAGCGCAGCCGTGTGCATTTCCACCAGCAGAGGCTTCAATTCAGAGCCAATCGGCTTGGCATTCGCCTTGGGAGCGGAATGGGATCCGATGAAATGGCCGCCTTGCCGCACCTGTGGCGCTTCCGCCGCCAGCAGTCCTTCCACATCGCCGTGGCGGATGATCAGGCGAGCAATCTGCGCGCGGGTCTGGGTGACAAACTTAGGACTGAGATGAACATCGTGCCGCAGGTTGTCGACGCCGAGCTGCAGCCCCTCGAGCGAGAGAAAAGGAGTGAAGCCGCTCAGCCGTGGCGGGACCGCTTCTTGCTCTTCGTGTCCGAAACTGAATATGGGGATGCGTGGCATGGCGCGGGTATTTGCCCTACGGCTGCCCCGCTTGGCTGACCAGACTCACGCGAAAGTGTGGCACTACCAAAGCTTGCTCTACCGTGGGCAGGTTCAGAGCTGACAGTTTTGCGGCAATCGCCTGAGCTTGAGAGGTGGAACCGCTGCTGCTGTAGATACGCCACAAAAGCCGCATGGATTCCGGGTCGGTCGTGCCTTCCTCCAAATGAGGAATCGCTTCATCGAACATCCCTTGAGCCACAAGCAGCGCGCCGGCAGCGCCGTGATAACAAAGCTCGATCGCCTCGCTGCGGATCGCGCCCGACATGGTTTCCAGCTGCTGGAGCGCATACGAAGCCGAATCCATATCATGAATTTCGATCAAACGAGCGACTCGCACTCGCAGAATTTGCGCTTGCTCTTCGTCGCGGTCGCTGGCCGAAATCTGATGCTCTTCGTGCAACACGTCCTGAGCCATTTGCAACTCTTTCATGGCTTCCTTCGGATCAGACACGTACATTCCCAGAATTCGGTGTGCCTCGGCTTCAAGTTGCGCTAACCCGGCGGAATGCGCATGCCGGGTAACGTCGCTCAAGGCGCGCTCTGCTTGCTTGCGATTATTGTCGCGAATCCAGGTCACTGCCGATTGCAGCTCGCGCTGTACTTTGTCAGCGTTGCTGGGAGCAAAAACAATGGCGCGGTCATACTCCTCGCGCGCTTCTCGCTCCCTGCCCATCACTGCGTAAGTGTCGGCCACTCCTACTTCCGAACCAAAATTCGGATCGATGCGAATGCTCATACGGAACTGCTCGAGAGCAGCGTCGAATTTGCCCGCCATTCTTAAAATCTCGCCATAAGAATCGTGGGGATTCGGTTGGTCGGGCTCGAGCGCCACATAGCGGTCCATGGTCGCGAACGCCTTATCGAAATTCCCCAGGTCCGCATAGGCGTAGGCCAGATCGTTCAACGCTGCGGCGTAGTCGGGATATACCCCGAGTGCGCGCTCCAACACCGTAACCGCCTGCTCATAGCGTTTTTGCCCCATGAGCCAGTCCCCGGCGAGATATGCCAGGCGCTGGTCCCGCGGATACTTGGCCAGCAGATCGTTCATGGCGCCGATCGCCGGCAGGTAATTGTTTTCCTGTGCATCTGCCAGCCATCGAATCAGCAACTGCTCGCTCGGACTAACCTTCGCCGCCAAATGCTTGGCGCGTTCGCGCGTCGTTAGCTGTTCCGCCGGGTCCGGGCTGAGACGGGAAAGCAGAATGAAAGCCTGGGCAAAATCGGGATCTGCCTTAGTCGCGGCCCGCAAATCCTGCAGCGTTTCTGGGACGCGATACTCCTCGAACTCCTGCATTGCCTTCTCGAAACTATTACGTGCCTGGGGGGAAGAAGTGGTGATCGGCAGTTTGACGATTACATTCTTCTGCGGGGTTTGCGCCGGCTTCGATTTAGCGCAAACCAGCGCAACGCAGCATGAAAACAACAGCAGGTAGACGCACCAGCGGCGCGACATTTTTCCCCCGGAAACCATTGAGTTCTTACTGCTTACGGGACGAGCCTATCACGCAGGTTAGAGCACCAAAAGTTACTCAAGTTCCCGTCCAAAGGATTGAAGTTTTAGGACATTCCGTCTCCACTTTGGGACTCGGAAAGGAGAGAAAACGCAGCCTAAAGCTGAACCCGTTGTCAAGCGGATGACGGCATGTGAAGGCATACCCTGTTACAAATCGAGCTTTTTCAGCACCTGTGACAGTTTCAACATAGGGTACTGCCTGCTAGCAGCTACTTCCAAGTTGGAGCATCCTTCTGTTCCAATTACACTATCCGCCATGAAGAACTTCGAGAATCTTACGCAACGCGAGATTCTGGCGTTGGCCATTTCCCTGGAAGAAGAAGATGAACGCATTTTCGCGGATTTCGCGGAAGGATTGCGGCAGGATTTTCCCGCGTCGGCGGCGGTGTTTGAAGGCATGCGCGACGAGGAGTCCGGTCACCGGCGGCGATTGATAGAGCTGTACCGGCAAAAATTTGGAGAACACATTCCGCTGATTCGACGGCACGATGTTAAGGGTTTTGTGCAGCGGACGCCGGTGTGGTTGGCGCGACCGCTGGGCCTCGACATCGTGCGAAAAGAAGCCAGCGCCATTGAGGTTGAGACCCGCAGGTTTTATGAAAAAGCTGCGGGGCGAACCGAAGACGCGAGCATTCGCCAATTGCTCGATGACCTGGCGCAGGAAGAGCGCGCCCACGAAGACCGCGCCCAGGAACTTAAGGAAGAGGAACTGAGCCCGGATGTGAAGCGCGACGAAGAGCATGCGCGGCGGCGGCTTTTTGTGCTGCAGATTGTGCAGCCGGGTTTGGCGGGACTGATGGATGGCTCGGTATCGACGCTGGCGCCGGTATTTGCGGCGGCGTTTGCCACGCGCAATCCCTGGGACGCGTTTCTGGTTGGCATGGCGGCGTCGATCGGCGCGGGCATCAGCATGGGATTTGCCGAGGCGCTTTCCGACGATGGAAGCCTTACGGGGCGGGGGCATCCGTGGGTGCGGGGATTGATCTGCGGCGCCATGACCGCTTTAGGCGGGGTGGGCCACACTTTGCCGTTCTTGTTGCCTGACTTTCGGGTCGCGCTGGCAGTTGCGTGTGTGGTGGTGCTGGTCGAGCTTGGAGTGATCACCTGGATTCGGCATCGCTACATGGATACGCCTACGGTTTCCGCGGCTTTGCAGGTCGCCTTAGGCGGCGCGCTGGTGTTTATTACTGGAGTGCTGATTGGAAGTTCGTAGCGGCTTTATTCGTCTTTTACCAGCCAGTCCAGGGCCTCTTCGCGAGTCTTGAATGTCGGCAGTTCTCGCTGAGAAAAAAGTTTGATGTGTTCGTAGAACACGCGCGGCAAGTTTTCCGTGCCCACCCATGCTGATTTTTTCAGATGGGGCCGATCGAAAACTGCGCTCTCTTTCATGCTGGTGATGGCCTCACGATCGAACTCGGATCCGGTGAAATCGGCCAGCAGCAGGACGGAGCCGCGTGGCTGGGTCATGACGTGATGAGGAACGACGCGGGTAACCTTCAGCACTTCAGCGGGCGAGCAGTGGGAAATATCCACTAGTAAGATCTGCTTTCCCTGATGCGTGATGAAGCGAATGCGGTCATTCATAGGCGATTGCATTTAACAGGAAAGCCCGGGCAATATGGCGGGTTATACACCTTCGGCGGCGAGACGTCCAGCGCTTCAAGTTGTTCACCAGATCACCTTGAGGCTGGCGTAGAGCTTAAATTCTTCGTCAGGCGTAATGACCGGAATGTGCTCGCACAGGGCTTGAGCAATGATTTGCCGATCAAAGGGATCACTGTGATAGAGCGGCAACTCAAAAAGCCGAAAGGCGTGCTCGGCGGTGTAAGGCAGAAGTCGAATGTCCAGATCCTGGAGCGCCTGACGAAGCGTTGCAGCCGACAACTGGAGTTTACCGAGGGCCGCCTTGATGGCGATCTCGGCCAGAGAAATTGGGGTTAGCTCGAGGACATTCTGAGGCTTTTTCAATGCGGAGGCCGCGCGTCTGCTGAGCTTTTCCGGAGATTCAACCGCATAAATCAGAACCACCGTGTCGAGAAGCAGGCGCACTCAGAGGCGCCCCGCGAGGGAATCTTCGGTTTCGTCGTCCGTCAAGGGCTTCCACCAGTCCGGATCGAGGACTTTAATTTTTCCTTTCAGCGTTCCCAAAGTCCGTCTTTTGCGGACTGGTTTCTTCGTGCGCACGATATCTACTACCGGGACACCTCGCCGGCAGATGGTTACCGGTTTGCCATCTTCGACTGCCTTGATCAGTTCCGGGAGGTTGTTCTTGGCGTTGGCCACGCTGACTTGCATTTAGGTATGGTAGCTATCTCAGATAGCTATGTCAACCTGTGGGGGCGGACACTCGTGTCCGCCGCATTTGTACGTTCCTTGCAACATCCCAGACGTAGCGGAGCTACGTCTCTACGGCCGCGATTACGATTCGGGTGTCAGCAACTGCTCCACCACCTCGTATGCCTGGCCCAGCGCAGCGTCCAGGGCTTCGGGATTTTTGCCTCCGGCCTCGGCTAGATCGGGACGGCCGCCGCCTTTGCCGCTGACTTTTTCTGCTACCTTGCCGATGACCTTGCCAGCTTGGATTTGCTGGTGAGGTCTTTGGTGACGCCCACTATCAGCGCGACGTTGCCGTTTGTTGGCCGAGCCTAGCACGACTACGCCTGAGCCGAGTTTATCGCGGAGTTGGTCGACCAGTGTACGCATCTGCGCGCGTTCGAGATTGTCCACGCGGTGGGCGAGCACTTTGATGCCGTGAACGTCTTTGATTTTGTCGGTGACCGATGCGACTGTCGATGAGGCTGACTTCATGCGCACCTGGTCGAGTTCGCGCTGCAGGCGTTTGATCTCGGAATCTTTCTTGTCCAGCTCGAGCTTCAATGCTTCGGCGGGAGACGCCGGCACATCCGGGGACGAGGGTGCCCCATCCTTTCGCGTTTTTTGCGAAAGGGTGGGACCGACGAAGCTTGCCACGACGCTTTCCAGTTGATGGTCCTGACGGAAATGCTTCAGCGAGCCCTCGCCGGTGACGGCCTCGATGCGCCGGACTCCCGAAGACACGCTGCCTTCTTTTAGAACTTTGATCAGGCCGATTTCTCCGGTCGCGGCGGTGTGCGTGCCGCCGCAAAGTTCGGTCGAGAAGTCTCCGATTTTGATTACGCGGACCCGGTCGCCATATTTTTCTCCGAATAGCGCCATGGCTTTGTATTCGTTGATGGCGACATCGATGGGTACGTTCTCGATGACTTCGACTTTCTCGTTGCGCAGCACTTCCTTGTTGATCAGGTCTTCGATGTCTTGCAGTTCTTCGTCGGCGACGCCGGTGAAGTGCGAGAAATCAAAGCGCAGATGGTCGGGCGCGACCAGCGATCCTGCCTGCTTCACGTGCTTGCCCAGAACCTCGCGGAGCCCGGCTTGCAGCAAGTGTGTTGCCGTGTGGTTGCGCATGGTGGACTGGCGGATTTCGGCGTTGACGACGGCATCGACTTTGTCGCCTATGCGGATTGGTTGCTTGGCGATGACCTGATGCGCGCGCACGCCTTGAATCGGAGCGTAGCAGCCTTTCACTTCGGCGACGATGGTGTTGTGGTCGTCGGAGTAGAACCATCCGCGGTCGCCGACTTGGCCGCCGGATTCGGCGTAGAACGGCGTGTGATCGAGAATGATTTCGCCTTCGTCTCCGGGCTTGAGTGCTGCGTGCCTTGGCCGTTGTGGATGATGGCGAGAACTTCGCAGCTGTCGGAGCGAGTTTGGCGATAGCCTTCGAATTCTGATTTTGGGAGCTGCTGGTACGCAGGGTTGGCGGTTTGCTTGGCTGCGCCTTTCCAGGAGGCGCGAGCGCGCTCGCGCTGCTCGGTCATGGCACGTCGAAACCTGCTTGATCGAAGATGATGCCTCGATCGCGGGCTGCGTCTTGCATGAAATCGATGGCATCCCGAAAGTGTCGTACAGCTTGAACGCGTCCTGGCCGGAGAGTGAATTCTGTTCAAGCAGCGATTCTAGCTTCTCCAATCCGACATCGAGCGTGTGCGCGAAACGCGTTTCTTCTATGCGGACAGTCTCAGAGACTCGATGCGCGGTTTCTTTTAGTTCTGGATAGGCGTCCTGCATCAGTTCGCGAACAGCGTAGACCATTTCGTGCAGGAATGGTTTCGTCTGGCCCAGCAGGCGTCCATGGGTAATTGCGCGGCGGATGATTTTTCGAAGTACGTAACCGCGACCTTCGTTTGATGGCAACACTCCATCGGAGATTAGGAATGTCGCTGCGCGCGAGTGGTCGGCGATTACTCGCAAGGAGGCCGCAGTCTTGTGGCCAGCTGCTGCCGAGCTTTGCTCGGCCTGGACGGGCGAGACGTCCGTCCCTACGCGGGCATCAGGGGCTCCTGTTAATTCTGCGGCTCGCTTTATTAGCGGGGTGAATAGGTCTGTGTCGTAGTTTGAAATTACGCCTTGCAGGACTGCTGTTACTCGCTCGAGTCCCATGCCTGTGTCTATCGACGGCTTTGGTAACGGATTCAGTTTGCCGCTGGCGTCTCGGTCGAATTGCATGAACACTAAGTTCCAGATTTCTACGTAGCGGCCGCAGTCGCAGCCGAATGCGCAATCCGCGTGGCTTTGGTCGGAGGCTGCCGGGCCCATGTCGTAGTGGATTTCGCTGCAGGGGCCGCAGGGGCCGGTGTCGCCCATTTGCCAGAAATTATCTTTCAGGCCCATCTCGAAGATGCGGTCTTTGGGTACGCCCTGGGCGACCCACAAGTCGTAGGCTTCGGCGTCGCGCGACATTCCGCCTTCGCCATTAAAAACCGTCACATAGAGTTTGTTTTTGTCGATGGCAAACCAGTCCTTCGACGTGATCAGCTCCCAGGCGTAGGCGATGGCGTCTTTCTTGAAGTAGTCGCCGAAAGAAAAATTGCCCAGCATTTCGAAGAACGTGTGATGGCGATTGGTGAAGCCGACGTTTTCGAGGTCGTTGTGTTTGCCGCCGGCGCGGACACATTTTTGCGACGTTGTGGCGCGGTTGTAATCACGGGTTTCCAGGCCCAGAAAGACGTCCTTGAACTGGTTCATACCCGCGTTGGTGAAGAGCAGCGTGGGATCGTTGGCCGGGACGAGCGAGGAGGAGTGGACCTCTTTGTGTCCTCGCTGGACGAAATAGTCCAGGAATTTGCGACGAATTTGGGAGCCGGTCAGCATTTGCTGGGGTTTAATCAGTGACAGTTTGATTTTAGCATCCGTGGAATTGGTGGTGGTCGGTTTGAAGTTGATCACGCTAGATTCCTCGCCCCGCTGGTGAAAACGCGGGGCTTCGGAATGACCTTGAACAAGAAAAAGCCGCCAGCTTTTTGGCTGACGGCTAATTAGCTGACGGCTGCTTTCTAGCTGTTCTCGTACAGCAATACGCCTTCGGTTTCTTTCGAGTCTACTGGGCGATAGAACAGTTTGTTGTCCCCGAGGAAGACCTCTATGAACGCGGGGCGGGTTGCTATTGTGCCCTGGATCAAAGCCTCCGAGAGCGGGTCCTCGATATATTTCTGCAACGCCCGGCGCAGCGGACGGGCACCGTAGCTGCGGTCCACCAGCGTTTGGTTGAGAATCCACTTCTTGGCTTCGTCGGTGACCGTGACCGTGATCGCCTTCTGCGCCAGGTTCTGGTTCAGTTGGCTGACCATGAGTTCGAGAATCTGGATCAGATCGGTTTCACTCAAAGCGCTGAACAGAATGATCTCGTCCAGACCGGTTGAGGAACTCAGGGTTGAAGGTGCGCTTGACTTCGTTCTTTACCAGATCCTCGACCTTTTCCGAGATCATGTCTTCCTTGCTCGACTGGAAGCCCAGGCCCTCGCGGCGCTGTAAGTGACGCGCCCCGATGTTCGAGGTCATGATGAGAATCGTGTTCTTGAAGTCCACCGTGTTGCCCAACCCGTCGGTGAGTTGGCCGTCTTCAAACACCTGCAACAAGATGTTAAACACATCCGGATGCGCCTTCTCAATTTCATCCAGCAGCACAACCGAATAAGGCGCCCGCTTCACACGTTCCGTAAGTTGACCACCCTCTTCGTAACCGACGTATCCCGGAGGCGAGCCAATCAGCTTCGATACCGAATGCTTCTCCATAAATTCCGACATATCGAAGCGAACCAGAGCCTTCTCGGTGCCGAACATGAATTGGGCCAGGGTGCGAGCGACTTCAGTTTTGCCGACGCCCGTGGGGCCAAGGAACAGGAACGATCCGATAGGCCGGTTCGGGTTCTTCAACCCGGCGCGGCTGCGGCGGATGGCGCGGGCCAAAGCGCTGATGGCTTTGTCCTGGCTGATGATTCGCTTGTGCAGCTCTTCTTCGATGCGCAGGAGCTTCTGGGTTTCTTCTTCCTTGATCGAAGTGACGGGGACGCCGGTCCAGCGCGAGACTACGTCTTCGATGTCTTCGCGGCCGACCACGCCGGTGGAAGATTCATCCAGATGATATTTTTCGCGAAGAGCGCGCAGGTTCTCGCGCTCTTTGCGTTCCTCGTCCGAATAGAAACGGGCCTTCTCGAACTCGTGGTTCGCGATGGCGTTTTCCATCCGGTGAACGATGAACTTGATGCGCTTCTGCACCTCGGTCAATTCCTCGGGCAGCGAAGTCTGGCGCAGTTTTACGCGGGCGCCGGCTTCGTCGACCAGGTCGATTGCCTTGTCGGGCAGGAACCGGTCGGGAATGTAACGGTTCGAGTGCGATACTGCGAAGTTGATGGCGTCGTCGGTATAGGTGACGGCGTGAAACTTCTCGTACCGGTCTTTAATCCCGAACAAAATCTTGGTTGCGTCAGCTTCATTCGGCGGTGGAACTTTCACTGCCTGGAAGCGGCGTTCGAGCGAGCGGTCTTTTTCGATGGACTTGCGATACTCGCCGGGTGTGGTGGCGCCGATGCACTGGATTTCTCCGCGCGACAATGCTGGCTTCAGGATGTTGGCTGCATCGAGCGAGCCCTCGGCCGAGCCTGCCCCTACGAGCGTGTGCAACTCGTCGATGAAGATGATCGAGTTCTGCGACTCCATCAACTCTTTCATGATGGTCTTCAGGCGCTCTTCGAACTGACCACGGTACTTAGTGCCGGCGACAATCAATGAAAGGTCAAGCGCAAGAATGCGTTTGTCTGCCAGGAATGACGGTACCTCGCCATCTGCAATACGCTGTGCCAGGCCTTCGACGATGGCAGTCTTGCCCACGCCCGGTTCGCCGATCAGCACTGGATTGTTCTTGGTGCGGCGGCAGAGGATTTGAACCACGCGTTCCAGTTCGCCATCGCGTCCAACCAGCGGATCAAGCTGAGAATCCATTGCGGCCTGGGTCAGGTCGCGCGAAAACTCGCTCAGTAGCGACGACTCACGTTGGCGCTGGGGCTGAGCTTTTTCCTGGCTGGTGCGAGCCAGTTCTTCGCGAATGGTCGAAAGTCTCAGGCCGCGCTCATGCAGAATCTCGGCGGCAAAGCATTTTTCCTCACGCAGCAGACCCAACAGCAGATGCTCGGTGCCAATGTGTTTATGGGAAAGACGTTCCGCCTCTTCCGCGGCGTAAGCGAGCACTCGCTTGCATTCGTTGCTCAACGGCAGGTCCACCGAAGTGGAAACCTTCTCGCGAATGGTGGTGTGACCTTCGATCTGTTTTCTGATGGATTCGACCGAAGCGTGGGAACGTAGAAAGCGGTTGGTCAGGGCTTTGTCTTCGCGCAGAAGTCCCAGCAGAAGATGTTCTGTCTCAATATAAGGAGACCCAAACTGGCTGGCTTCGTAGCGCGCGAAAAAGATGACGCGCCTTGCCTTCTCCGTATAGCGTTCAAACATATGGCCCTTTCCCCCAGAGCTCTCGGGAAGCTTGGCGGGTCAACCTGGCGGCCCTGCTCCTCGGATCTCCTAACCCTCTGTTAATGGTGCAATCGACGTGCCAACCGCTACCCTCTTTATATCGCAGGTTTGGCTCGCAACAATTAGTTACCAAAGACACTTACTTGTCGTTTCTCGGCAAGTGATTGCAACTTCCCGACTGGCGGCGCTTTCAGCTGCCATCCTTTCTTTATCTCTTTTATCATTCCGACACGTCATACGACAAAAGTCAATTACCTCCAGGTGCCATTTTTAACACTCACCCCATCCAACTCTTAATCGCCCGGCCTGCGGTTCTCATGCCGGGAGCGTCTCTGGCGCCACTTCTTCAATCCTTCCCTGCTGTAACCGCAATACGCGCTGACAACGGCGCGCAAACGCGAAGTTGTGTGTGGCGATGACGGAAGTCAACTGATAATCGCGATGCAATCTGGCAATCAGTTCGAAAACTGAATCCGCGGTGCGGCTATCGAGATCCCCGGTAGGCTCGTCCGCCAGCAGAAGCTTGGGTTTCGTGATCAACGCTCGAGCCAGAGCAACGCGCTGCTGTTCACCACCCGAAAGCTCTCCCGAACGATGATTCGAACGCTGGTCCAACCCAACCTCACCGAGCCACCGCGAAGCTTCTGCCTGCACGTCTGGCCACGATCGACCTCGAAGCAGCAACGGCATCGCCACATTTTCCAGCGCGGTAAACTCCGGCAGCAGGTAGTGGAATTGCCAGACGAAGCCTACTTCGCGGTTACGAAACTCGGCTGCAGCGTTTTCCGAAAGCGAACTCAGTCGCGAGTTGGCGAAGTATACTTCACCTGCGGAAGGCCGATCAAGTGCGCCTAAAATGTGCAGCAGCGTACTTTTTCCGGCGCCTGATTCGCCGACAATCGCGAGCATCTCGCCCTTATCAGCCTGAAACGACAAGTTTTCAAAGAGCACTAAATCCGACTTACCGGACCGGAAGACCTTTTTCAGCCCCTCGATCCTTAATAGCGCCTGTTTACTTAGATGCACTGGTGGTGCTCTCCGTCTCAGGAATGCAGGCTTGCCGGGCGCTCATCTACCCGACTCACCTGAGGCAAGTTGCCACCACTCATTAAAACACGGGTACGCCGGAAACGTTTCAGCTAACGTTTCTATAAGAAACTGTATTTCAGTAATTCCGGCGTGGATGTGACGGCCGTCACCGATTTGCGGACTGCCCCTAATTGTAGGACGGTGGTGACCGAGGGTTAGGTTGCCCGATTCGTGGCGAAAACCCGCCACTACTTTGCCCGAATAACGGTTTTTGCCGAGATCATATTCTCGAAGCGATCGTAAACGCGGACCACAACCACGTGCTCGATCTGTCCCGCTGTGCCATTCTTCGTGGTCGCACACGGAGAACAGGCTGCTGGCACGGGAAGGCGGAAGTCGTAACTTTCGGTCCGCGAATCTGACAATTGTCCGACTGGTTCAACAAACTGCCATTCGCCCGCATCGACCGAATATTCCGCGCGCTTGATGGTTGAGAAATTATCCACTGCGCGGAACATCACGTGAATCTCATCCCCTTCCACCGATGCGGCAAGATTTTCGATTTGCGGCTCGGTGGTGTCAACTTCGAAGGGCGGGCTTTCTTTTTCCGCGGTCAAAGCCTGTCCCGGTGAATGCGAAGGCGCGTCGGAAGCCACGACTTTGATCCTGTATAGGCCATCAGGCAGAAGCGAAGCGTCGAAGGCATAAAACTTTTCGTTCAAATTGTCTTTCAGCAGGAGCCATCGCGAATCAGCATCGCCACGGTAGTAAACCGAGTACACCATCTGATCGTCGTTGTCGTCGTGAACGCTCCATTTCACGCCGATGGATTCGCGATCATGAATGGCCGGAGGCGGCGCGTCGAAGTGGGGTTGCTGGCCCGTTGCCCCACCGAGATCTGGACCCGGAGGCTTGGGCAGCGCCTGGTAGCGCACTCCGGTCTGCACCGTGATGTCATCAAAATCCGGAGGCACGTTTTTAGGCAGATAATTGAGCGTGACGCTTTCCACGCGCGGTGCGGGATTTCCCGCGCGCAGCACGGCTTTCCACTGAATGAATCGCGCCGGAGGAGCGCTGACCGGGCTGTCGTTGCGCAGATTAATTTGCTGCCATGGGCTCCAGTTGCGGTCTGGATTGTCCACGTTGCCGCTGCGGGCGAAGAGTTCAACATTCCCGGTGCCGCGGAATTCGGCCCGTCCCCAGCGCGAGAAAATATGCGCGTCGAAAACATCGCTCTCGTAACTGCCTTCGGATGCGGGCGTGGCACTCAGCAGAAACACCTTGCCCAAATTGCTGGTCGATGCGTAAAGCCCGCCGCGAGGAGCACCGGCAAAGGCGGTCACCTGCGTTGCGCTGGCTTTGATCAGGTCGGTGAATTCTTCTTCTCCGCGAATCGCGAAGACATGCCCGCGATTTCCCGTGCCGGCCAGCAGGCGGCCATTTTGATCGAAGGCGAGCGCGTATACCAGATCTTCGTGCGAGCTCCATAAGCGGCTGGGAGAGCCATCAGGCGCGATACGATAGATCTCTGAGCCGCCGGCTGCGCTCGAACCAGATGATGAAAAGCTGACCGATGCGGGCGGCGCGCCGGAACTAGAACTGCTGATCACAATCCCGCCCGGCGCGCTGCTCGACGCAGGTGGAGAACTGGGAATCGAAATTGGGGAGGAGAAGCTTGGCGCGGCACTTCCTCCATGTTTTTCGCCGGCTCCAGCGGCGTAGATGTTTCCCATTTTGTCGATAGCCAGCGCGGTAATTTCTTTTTTTGGCGCGCTGTAGAGAACGAAGCCTTCTCCAGCAGGCGAAATTCGGTAGACCAAGCCGCTTCCGTCAGAACCGGCGATCAAATTGCCTTTGGCATCGAACCGCATTACGCGGATATGCGCTTCATCGCTTTTGAAAAAGACGGAATGCTCGCCTTTCGGCGTGACACGAAAGATTTCTCCATGATCCCCGGTGGCTACGAATAGGTTGCCGGCATCGTCGAGCAAGAGATTCCAAATGTATTTGGTGCCAGGCTCGAAATAGACTGAGGAGCTCCAGGGGGAATCTACGGCTGGCTTTTCGGCGGACTTCTTGGAACTCTTTTCAGCCCCTATCGCATGATGCTCGATTTTGTAGACTTTGCCATCGGGGTTGGTGGCCGCATAGATGATTCCTTTGTCACTCACGACTAATGCCTGCACCTGCAACTCTTGCGGCTCGAAGATTACGGTCGATTTTCCATCTGGAGTAATTCGATAGATCCGTGCCGGCGAACCAGTGGCTGCATAAACATTACCTTCGCGATCTGCCGCGATCGACCAGATATAAGTCGACGGAGTCGTCGATAATGCAGTAAAGGCGGGAGCCAGTTCCAATCCGCCGGTGCTGCGTATGGCCACCCCTTTGGGTGTGCCCTTGATCAGTTCATCGAATTTCGACTGTTCCCAGGTACGCGTGCCTTCGGCGAAGACGAAAGCAAGCAGGAGAAGAACGGGAAAAATAACAGACAACCGGCGAAAACGAATCAAGTTGAAATACCTCTTTAAAAATGTTGAGCGGAGAATTCAGGTTATCACGACGAGGGCACTGCAACCTGCAAGTTATATGCGCTGGAAGTACATTTCAAGCCTGAGACAGAATCCGGGCTTCACGAACTGGCCTCCCAAAGCGGGCGTCCGACTGGTGGAGGACGCGATGGCGGTATATCTCTCCGAAGTGACCGAGTTGCGAACCTTGCTCGGTAGCCGCTACGACGACATCAAGAACGGCCGAGTGAAGCCGGTCGACGGCGAAACCTTCTTTGAGAGTCTGCGATGCCGAGAGGATGATTTGCTGAAGCAGCGTTCTTCGAAATGAGCGCTGAGCAGGTTTTCTTTCTTCATCCTGGTGCGGCGCAGGATATTACGATATATGGGAATTCATTGCCGATGACAATCCTCTCGCCGCTCGTCGAGTGCGCGAAGATATCTTAAAGACAATTCGAAAGCTGATAACTTTTCCTTGCCAATGCCATCAGCGGCCTGACCTCACCTCATTACCACTTCGATTTCAGCGAGTGCGCGACTACCTGATTGTTTACGCTGCAGACCAAAAACCGCTGGTCGTCATTGCGGTACTCCACGGACGCAGAAGCCCACGCGTTATAGCTGCCATCCTGCGCGGACGACATGCCGGGCCGCAAGACAAAACTACTTAATGGTGATGGTCAGCACTTGCGCGCCGGCGACTACGTAGTCGAGCGGGGCTGTGGCGGCTTCGTTTACCGACGACTCGTTGGAGACGACCATGTCCTGGGTGCCGCGCATGCCGTCCATTACGTTCATGATGGAGAGCGGGAGCGTGGGCATGACCTTGTCGGCGACCATGGCTTGGGGATCGGCTTCGAGCAGGGAGACGTACACGCGGTTGTTGACGTGTTCTTTGTTGAGAGCGGCGATGGTTGCGGCCAGATCGAGCCTGCGTCCAAGCAGCGCCGAGCCGCGGCTGAGATGGTCGAGGGTGTCACCGTCGCTGACAAGAATGCGCAACTGTCCTTTAGAGGTAGATGTCGGAATATGGATGGGAATGTGTTGCACCACGCCTTCGCCGCGGTACGGGCGCAGCATGGCTTCGATCGTAATATCGTCGCCGGGCCTTGCTTCGGTAATATCGGTGCGGGCGCTTTCAAGGCGAGCCCAGCGGCGTTCGCGGACGATATCGTAATCCAGTTGCACGCCATGAATCGCAGGCATGCTGTAGGGATTGTCGAAGATGCGGCTGAAGCGTTCACCCAGCGCAGCGGCGGCGAGCATGGCTCCAGGCTGCCCGCCATCGACCGCGGCAAACATGTCTTGCATGGTGACCGCTGGATAACCGTCAACGCTGATGCTGCCATTCATCCGGTACGTAGTTTCCTCGCCGTACTCGTTCACTCCATGCAATGCGTTGAATACCGTAGCCATCATTGCTACAGGGCTTAGGTGGGCGTTGTTCAGGATTTCGTAGTGAAATTGCTTGTCGGCGGATTCGCCGTGAATGGTCAGCGTGACCGGAATCATTTCCGGCTTCTTGCCGAATTCTCCGAGGATACCGTTGTGGCGATCTTGCACAAACGAGCCTACGGTTTCGGTGGTGTTCACGATTTTGAAGGCATTGAGCGGCGAGGGCAAAGTGGCCAGCACCGTCGCTTTGGTCATGGGCAGGTCGACCGCGCCGAATTGCATGAGCGGATGGCCGCAGGCCAGCAGGTGTTGGGCGTCCATATACGTGACGGTGCAAGTGGCGGCGATATTCATATCACCGCGGACGAGGATCGCGCTCACGGCGGAGCCGGGTTCCATTGGCTCAGGCTGTTTGGCATTACTGGCTGAGCCGGCTCCCATCACCGGAACGATTCCGGCGGCGGCGAATTGCGACGAGAAGCGCTGCACGGTGTCTTCAGAGAATCCATTGAAAACCAGCGGCGTCTCGATAGGTTTGAGATAGTTGGTAAAACCTTGCCTGGCGGAATCCTGCGCAGGCGAGTTGGCAATGCCGGGACTTGCAGTTTTGCTGGGAGAACGTACGGCGGAGTGAGCTTCAATCGGCCCCGAAGCCGGACTGCGGTCGAGCGCGCTGATCTCGAGCATCTCCGCGATCGGAGTCACGCCGGCAATCGGTTCTTTCGAAAACTCACCAATGCGGAAGGCAACGGCGCCCGCGAGTTTGCCATTCAAGTACACCGGGCTGCCGCTCATGCCGGCAACTACGCCGGTATAGATTGCTTTCGCCCCGCCGAGGCGAATCAGGATTACATCGCCTTTGGGACCATTGGCATTTTGCAGGATGCCAAGCACCTCGACATCCATGGCTTCGGGCTTTGTGCCCTCGAACACGGTATACGCCACGCCGTGCATTCCGGCATGGATCTGCTCGATCGGGATGGTCTCAACTGGTTTGGAAGTTTGGGCTGGGCTTGCGAAAGACAGTACACTGCAAAGAACTACCAGGGCGAGAACTGCTCGTCTGAATACACTTAGGCCCACGATTCACCCACACTTTTCCCCGAGAACCGCCAACTGGTTCTCAAAACAAACAGATTACACTTCATGTTTTGTTCGCGATTTGACGGGAAGGAGGAGGATGGTTGAAACCGAGCAAAACATCCCAATCGCGAAACTCTGCGTCTATACTAGCATAAGGTTTTCCGAGGAGATCAAATGTTTTCTTGCTTTACCCCGCCCCGAAAGTACCTATGCCACCTCTCGTTATTATTCATTTTGATTCTTGGAACCTTTAATTTGTTGCCTCTCGCTCAGGACCAGGGGTCCTCCGCACCTTCAAAAGGCCAGACCGAGCCCCCGGATGCTGCAGGTGGCCCGCAATCCGATGTTGGCCCCTACGCTATCCCCAAGAAAAAGGACGAGCCGCCACCACCCCCGCCTACGGAGAAGCCGAAAAAAATCGAGGGCATGCCGGATTATTCAATCCGTGTGGACATTCCGCTGGTTGAAGTGCCAGTCATGGTCACGACCAAAGATGGGCAATTTATCTCCAGCCTGAAAAAGGAAAATTTCCGCATTAGTGAAGATGGATCGCCGCAGACCATCAGCAATTTTACGGTTTCAGAAGCGCCAATTACCGCTGTTCTGCTGGTGGAGTTTGCGGCTGGCGATTACTTCTTCATGAGCGACATCCTGCACGCGTCGTATTCATTCGTAAACACGTTGAAGAAAGATGACTGGCTGGCCGTGATCTCTTACGACATGAGGGATTACATTCTGGCTGACTTCACCCAGAACAAGCAGGAAGCTTACGGGGCGCTGAATCAACTGCGAATTCCGGGTTTTACGGAAACCAATCTGTTCGACGCGCTTTATGACACGCTCGACCGAGTGGAGCGCATTGAAGGGCACAAGTACGTCATTCTGGTTACCACCGGGATCGATACTTTCAGCAAACTCAATCTCGACCAGATCACGAAGAAAATCAAAGCTACGAAGGATGTGACCATTTTCCCCATTAGCGTGGGATGGGCAATAAGAGAATATTTCGAAGCGCGCGGCGGGGCAGCGCCGCACGGGATGGGTATCCCGATTGGTCAAATGGATTACCTGCAGGCCGACAATGAGATGAACACTTTCGCTCGTTTGACTGGAGGCCGCGCCTATTTTCCCCGATTTCAAGCCGAGTTCCCGGAAATTTTTCACCAGATCGGCGGCGACATCCGCAATCAGTACAGCATCGCCTACCACCCTACCAATCCCAAGCTGGACGGCACTTACCGCAAACTGAAAGTCGAGGTGATCGCGCCGGACGGCGGTCCGCTTAAGGTTAGAGATCAGAAGGGGAAAGATCTGAAGTATATGGTGATCGCGCGTGAAGGGTACACCGCGAAGCACACGGTGGAGTAGAAACTGCAACCGGGATCGGTGCCCCAGGTTCGCGTCCGTTTGTTGGACGCTAACCTGGGATTCAACGAAAACGGTACGGAGTTTTATGCCCAGCGATCTGCGAGAGTCGAAATCGAGTCAGCATGTACCGCAGCGGATCGAGCAATAAAGACAGAAGGCACGGCCGCGAGAGTGTTCCTCAACCCAGGTCAGCCACAGAACGGACGCGAACCTGGGGCACCGCGCCATCCACCCGGTGGAATAAATCTAATCGTTACGGCGCGGCTGAGGCCGCACCCCTTCAAACCCGACTGTTTCAGATCCTTCAATGAACGTGAGCGAAGTGGTCTAGCAGGAACATAAACCCCACCCCCAGGAAAACGACTAGCGCCATTTTTGCTCCCGGCTCGCGATTTACTTCCGGGATGAGGTCTGAAGCGGCGACGTAGATCGTCACTCCCGCCGACAGCGGCAGCCCAAAGCTCACTTCGCGCTGGAAAACCGCCATGGTCGCCACTCCTGCAAAAGTTGCCGCTCCCAGCAACACGGAGGCTCCCCAAGCCATACGGCGGCTCTGGCCGCTGGCCAGCATCACCGAGGTGATAGTGAATCCTTCGGGAATTTTATGCAGAAAAATAGCCAGAAAAATTATCCATCCCAGAAAGTTGGAAACCAGAAAGCCGGACGCAATCGCGATGCCGTCGAAAAATGTGTGAATGATCAGACCGATCAGGATCGAGTATCCCTTGTGAGTGTGAACGAATTGGTCTTTGTGAGTCTCTTCTCCAAAATGAAAGTGTGTGGTTACGGTGTGCTCGAAGAAATGAATGATCAAGTAGCCGACAAGAACCAGAAAGGCCGCACTCCTACCGCGCAATTCCAGAGCGGCGGGAAATACTTCGACGATGGCGGTTGCCAGCATGAATCCAGCACCCAGCGCGACGAAGTACCTGAGGTAGGAACGATCCCAATGCTTCTGCACGATAATGGCGCCGCCGAATACGTTTGCGGCAGCGGCCGTCAGGCCCAGAAGCAGGCTAAGAAGAATGGGATGCATTTGCGGAGGATGATATCAGTTCCCCAGTTCCGAGTTCTCAATTGCACGGCAACTCTCGGCGCTTACTGAAATGAGAACTGTTCTGCATTTTGTGAATTCGCGCGAGGCTGCGAAAACAACTTTCGGTGGCAGGCATTTAAAGGGGAGCGGCTTCCTACCGTTGCGGCAAAGTATGATTCACGCAAGTTTTGGCACCGTTCCGACTTCAGCCTCTGCGGAAAAAACTATAATTCAGGCAGGTTTTGGGAAGGGCCCGACTTCAGTCGGGCCGCTCAGTCGTTGAAATGTGAAGCCGCGCCCTTTCAAAACCAACCCCTGAAGCGGTGCGCGCCTTTAAGGCCAACTGAGGTAAGAATCTTTTCTTATCAGACCGTTGAGCAAAAACGGGCGCCCGTACGACATGCAAAATCTTTCATCTTGACAGCGCGGGGTTGCTGGCCCACAATGTTGCGACATTTTTTAGGTCACCAGATTCGTTGACTGTACATGGTTCCCCCCCGTCGCCGTCCCCCAGGCAAGGGCATCTCCTTTATCGTTTGTTTGCGGATCTCGTATGTTTGCGGATCTCGTATGTTTGCGGATCTCGTATGTTTGTAGTTCTCGTATGTTTGTGGTTCAAAATTCAGGAGGGAAATTTATGCGCGTGAAAGCGCTTGTGCTAGTGGCGGTCACCCTAATCCTGGCGGCTAGTGCGTGGGCTAGCTCCGAAAGTGTGCTCTACAACTTCTGCTCTCAGTCCAGCTGTGTGGATGGTTACATTCCCTATGGCTCCTTGGTTGCCGACACCTCAGGTAATCATCTTTATGGCACGACCTACCAAGGCGGTGCCAACGGCTATGGCGAGGTCTTCGAGCTGACGAATTCCGGTGGCACGTGGTCCCAAACCGTAATCTATAGCTTTACCGGTCCCAATAATGGCGATGGTGCGTATCCCTTTGCCGGTTTGGTCTTCGATGCGGCCGGAAAAAATCTCTTTGGCACGACCTACCAGGGCGGCGCAAGCAGCCAGGGTACGGTGTTTGAGCTGTCCAACTCGGGGGGCACATGGAAGGAGACTGTGCTTCATACCTTCGACGACATTAGCGGCAGCGACGGGTACTACCCATACGGCACCCTAACCTTTGACGCGGCCGGCAACCTGTACGGCACTACGCTATACGGTGGTAAGTTCGGTGGCGGCACGGTCTTCCAGTTAAAGGCTTCAAACGGCAAGTACACTTACAAGCTGATTCACGCTTTTACCACAAGCAGCAGCAGCGCGTATTATCCCTACGCCGGGCTGGTTGTCGACAGCAAGAACGGTTATCTTTACGGTACCACGTACAACGGTGGTGTTATTTGGAATGCTGGCGCGGTTTACCAACTGCGTCAAGTCAGCGGCGTGTGGATCTTTTCGGTAATTTACAATTTTCTTGGAGATTCACTCGGACAATATAGCGAAGCTGGTTTGGCCGTGGATGCAACCGGCAACCTCTATGGCACGAACTATCAAGGTGGCGCCTTCAACCTCGGAGATGTGTTCAAGCTGACGCCAGGCTCGAACAACAAGTGGACGCAGAAGATCATCTACAGCTTCAAGGGTTATGCCCAGCAAGGACGGCGCATACCCGTATTTTGCAGGTGTTACCCTGGATTCAGCGGGGAATCTCTACGGCACCACCTATCAAGGTGGGTCAAGTGCAGCCAACAATCTGAATTATGGCACTGTCTACAAGCTGACGGCGGGCACCTATAAGGAAAGTGTGCTCTGGAGTTTCGGCACCACTGGCGACGGATACTATCCCTACCACGGAGTGATTGTCGTCAATGGAAAGCTCTATGGTACGACCAATAGCGGGGGAGCTCCATGGAGGGGGCTCGGTATTTGAGGTTACACCGTAGTCAGGGTCTTCACGACTCCGCTTCGGTTCCGCTGTACTTTCTCGCCGCCGGGCCTTACGGCTCGGCGGCGATTTTTTTTGTGTAAGCCGCCAGGGCGCCTCGGTCTTCTCATTTATCCCGCAATTCCAAACTCAGCGGCGTCTCTCGCTATAATCCAGTTTGGCTGAAAGCTAGCCGCCGATAGCTTCTATGCGCTTCGAACTTTTCGTCGCCTCGCGCTACCTTCGCGCTAAACGGCGCCAGGCGGTGATTGGCGTCATCACTGGCATTTCCATCGCTGGAGTTGCTGCCGGAGTCGCTTCCCTGGTGGTCGCGCTGGCAATCAACAATGGATTTCGTCAGGACCTGCAGGACCGTCTTCTCGGTTCGAGTTCTCATATCAACCTGCTACGCATTCAGAGCGATGGAATCAGCGACTGGCGGCAGCTCTTGACCGGCTGTCGAAAGAGCCGCACATTGTGGCGGCGGCGCCGGCGATTTATGAGCAGGTGCTGATTTCCCGGGGACCCCGGGCGCGGGGGGCGGTGCTGAAGGGAATGATTCCCCGCGAGGAAAGAAAAGTTAGCGATCTGCTGAGTACGGTGAAAATCGGATCAGCGGATGCGCTCGAGGAGACCTTCGCAAAACGCGGGCGAGGGCGCCCGCGCCACACGGGACGTCCACACAGACTTCATCTCCCACTGATCTTCAAGGGTGTGGAAAACCGCGTCGCCGGCATGCCTCCTATTATTCTGGGCACAGACATGGCAGACGAGTTGGGTGCGACTGTTGGTTCAACCGTGCTCGTCACCAGCCCGCAAGGCGAGCTGACTCCATTTGGCATGGTGCCGAAATACGACCGCTTTCGCGTGGTGGGAATTTTCAACTCCGGTTTCTACGACTACGACAGCTCGTGGGCGTTCACGCGTCTCAGCGATGCCCAACGGCTGTTCGGGCTGGGCGATCTGGTTTCGGTGCTTGAGTTCAAAGTGGACGATATCTACAAGGCTGAGGAGATCTCGAGGCAACTTGAGCAGGCCGCGGGCAAAGGTTTTATGGCCACGAACTGGATGGAACAGAACAAGGCGCTGTTTCGCGCTCTACGCCTGGAACGCCTGGTGACGTTCATCACTATTGGCCTGATCGTCTTCGTGGCCGCGCTCAACATTCTGATCTCGCTCACCATGATGGTCATGGAAAAAACTCGCGACATCGCGGTGCTCATTTCCATGGGGACACGCAAAGCGCAAGTGCGCCGCATTTTTATTGCGCAGGGTGTGCTGATTGGAGTGGTGGGAACCGCGATTGGACTGGTGCTCGGTTATGCGCTCTCCTGGGCTGGAGGGCACTACCATCTGCTGTCGCTCGCTCCCGAGGTGTACTCGATTGATTATGTGCCCTTCGCGCCACGCGCAACAGACGGTGTGCTGGTGGCCGCGGTAGCCATTGGCGTATCGTTGGTCGCGACTGTGTATCCGTCGTGGTCGGCGGCACGGATTCTACCTGCCGAAGCTTTGCGCTACGAATGAATCTACGGACTACGAGGCGGTGCGATGGATTGTGGGTTCGGGTTGACCTTCACCTTTTCGAATGCGGTCGCGAGTCACTAAGCGATTCAGATCGTAACTGTATGGCCCGTACGCGCGGAAAGCTTGTTCATCAAACAGGCGTTTGATGCCGCAGCCCAGGCAAACCTGGTAGGAGCGGTCCTGGAAGCGCACCGGCCAGCTCATTTTGCGGTGCCAGCAGCCGCGGAAAATCACCACGCCAGCCGCTCCCAATCCAGTGGCAACCACGCCGAACGGCCACAGCCAACCCGTTTTCTTTTTTTGTTCACTCACCTGCCACGACCTGCCATTGGGGACGAGATATACTTCCTGAACCGAGGATAAGCCCAATCCCACGCTTGCGCAACGGGCAGCGGAAGACCTTGAGTCCTAAAGGGTTGGGCGGCCGCAGAGGGCCTTACCTTCGTGCTGAATAAATATTCTCAGACATTGCGATTAGAGCTAAAGCACGGTACCTTACGTTAAGCTGCGGCAAAGTGTCCTCCCCCGATAGGGCCGCATTCGTCACATTGACATTCAGCGCTGACTGTTCGCTTTTTCACCGTTGTCATGAGCGCGGGTCTTAACAATCCGGATTTGGAGTTAATGAAGGAAGACGCGGCCGCAGTTCCCGCTGCCCGACCGCGCGCTTCTTCGCCCACGGAATGCATGGGCCATGAAGCGTTGCAGGCTCTTCTCGCTTTCTCGGCACTACACGAGCAGATTCGTACCCGTCGCGCCAAGCAAGCTAACAACGGTTCGGATCCGGCAGACGATTGGCAACTCGAGCAATTCGTTTTGGATGAAGTGCTGCAACTGGTGGCGGAGCGGGCGCTCGCAATTACGGGTGCGGATGGTGTAGCCGTCGCATTGGCGCAGGACGATGCCATCGTTTGCCGCGCCTCGGCCGGCAGCATTGTGCCTGACCCGGGCGTGCGTCTCGACCCGAACTCGGGATTTTCCGGCGAGTGCCTGGTCTCGGGACGAATCGTGCGCTGCGACGACATAGACACCGATCCACGAGTAAATCTGGAGGCCTGCCGCCGTCTGGGTGTGAGGTCCATGCTGGCCGTGCCGCTTTCAGCGAAACAAAATGTGGTGGGCTTGCTGGAGGCGTTTTCCGGTGAACCTTACGGATTTAATGACAGCGATGTTCGCAGCCTGAGCTTGCTGGCTGAGCTGATTCTTTCGGCGATGAAACCGGAAGAAGAAGATCGGTTGCGCGAAATTTCGCGCCTGGTCGTTCAACCCGTTGCAGCCGAGCCGGAAATGAGTTTTGTTTTCGCGCCTGAAACTACCGAGGTGCACTTACAAGCGCCGGACGATCACTATGGTATGGCGGAAGCGGCGAGTCCGGAAGACAATGCCGAAGAGCCTTTGGAGCCTTCGATTGGAGGACGGGCGTCTTCGCCCGTCCAGCCGGGCGAGGACGCCCGGCCTCCACAATTTGTCGTAACTGAGAATTCAGAGACGAATGGTAGCTTCTCGACAGCGGCGAAACCTGAGAGCTTCCCCCATTCCCGGCCTGGCCTCGCCGTGGTGGCTGCAGTCGTAATAATTGCTGTGGCGTTGGGTGCAATAGTGTGGTGGAAGCTAGGACACCGAGCGCCTTCCCCGCGAGTGCAAGCAAGCTCAGTTGCTATCGCAGCGAGACCGCAAAGCAAAACGGAAACACCCGCTGCAGACAAAAGTACAGAGACAGAAGACGAGAGCGAGCCTCGCGGCCGCAACCGCAGAAGAAGCCGGCCTGTTGCCTCAGATCACTGGCATCCGGCATTGGTCATCGGCGGACTCCAGCACCGTGGTAATTGATATCCAGGACCAGGTGCAATACGAAGCCCATCGGCTTCCCAATCCGCAGAGAATCTATTTCGATTTGCACGACACTACCCTCGCACCCAGCATCACCAGCCGCACGATTGCGGTCAACGATTCGCTGCTGCAGCGGATTCGTGTGGCTCAGCCGATGGCGGGAGTCACCCGCGTGGTACTCGAAACTACTGGCGCATCGGATTTCTCGGTAAGTTTGGAACCGAATCCGTACCGGTTGGTAGTTGAAGTGCGCAAGTTTGGAGACAAGCCGCGTCCCCGGGCGAAGGTTGATCTTTTCGCTTTCCCCGATCCTGCTACCCTGGATCAAGACACAAAAAAGCAGTCTTCCGACTCAGCGTCTGCGAATCAGCCCAACCTCAGCCAGAAACAGTCCAATCAAATTTCGCTTAATTCCATCTCCCTAACTCCGGGCACGCTGAAGCCATCACTGTCAGCCCAGACAAATGACAATCGACCCGCAACATTCACAAAACCGGAAGAACTCGAACAAGTACTCACTCCACTCCACGGACCCAAGCTTCGCATCGTGCTGGACGCGGGTCATGGAGGGTGGGATCTGGGAACGGTTGGCCGCAAAGGTCTGTTGGAAAAAGATCTGGTCCTCGATATTGTGCAACGTCTCGGGCACTTGATTGAGACTCGCCTGGGCGATGCGGTAATTTACACGCGCAAAGATGACAGCTATCTCTCGCTTGAAAAGCGCGCTGAAATTGCCAACTTGGCACAAGCCAATCTTTTCGTTTCCATTCATGCCAATTACAGCGATCTCCCTTCCGCGCGCGGCGTGGAAACCTATTACACCAACACCTATTCATCGGTAAAAGCCAGGACCGAGGACGCCGATGATGCATCAGCAGCGGGGCTCAAAACTATCGATTGGACGAATATCGACATTCGAGAAAAAGTGCGCGAGTCGCGGCGAATCGCAGCCAGCCTGCAACATGCCTTGTACGCAATGCTGTCTGAGAACAACTCCGGCCTGCGCAATCGGGGTGTCAAGCAGGCTCAGTATGTGGTGCTGACGGGGACTTCGATGCCCGCCGTTCTGGCTGAAGTCTCGTTCGTCAGCAGCCCGACCGACGAGAACAATCTGCAAAGTTCGACTTACCGCCAGCAGATCGCCGAAGCGCTCTACAGCGGGATCGCACATTATCAGGCGTCTCGCGATGTAAAGATGGCCAGTGGCGCAAAGCCTGCTGGCAGGTAGATTGCGACGGTCTTTGACTACGCTGCATGGGAAGCCTAGAATTTCCACAGGCGCGCTATTGGAGGGTTTATGGGTGAAGGACTGTTTCAGCCGCTGCACATTCTGCTGATTGTGGGCATTGCGCTTTTGTTGTTTGGTCCCAGCAAGTTTGCTGATCTGGGCAAGGGCCTGGGCGAAGGCATTCGCAACTTCAAATCCGCGGTCAAAGATAAAGATAAAGACGAAAAAGAGCCCGAAAAAAAGGCGTAGGCTCAGGCCTGAAGTTTGCTGCTCTATACCGCTCCGTGGTCCTGCATCATTCGATATACCAGCGAAACCGGTAATCCCACCACGTTGAAATAGTCTCCCTCGATGCGCGAAATCCAGCGCGAAGCTCTGCCTTGAATGGCGTAGGCTCCGGCCTTGTCCATGGGTTCGCCGCTTGATATATAGGATTGAATGTCCTCGTCGCTGAGAGTGTTCATGGTCACGATTGTGGTTTCTGATCGCACATCTTCAAAGATTTTTTTCTGATTCTGGTCAGGTTCGTGGCCCAGCAGACAAACGCCGGTGATCACTTGGTGTGTGCGTCCGGATAGCAAGCGCAACATGCGGGCGGCGTCTGCGTGATTGCGAGGCTTGCCCAGGGTTTCCAAATCTACGACGACGATAGTGTCTGCCCCCAGAACGAACTTCTCTGATTCTCGATCGAATGCCGCCAAAGCTTTTTCCCGTGCCATGCGTTCGGCAAAGGCGCGCGGCGGTTCGCCTTGCTTGGGTTTTTCAGGAATGTCGGTTGGGTGCGCCACAAAAGCAATGCCCGCATTGCGTAGAAGCTCCTGTCGGCGCGGAGATGCGGATGCGAGTACAAGCATGAAAGCTGATTCTAGCCGATCAGGGGAATCGTTCCCGGAGAACCAACGTTTTGTCATCCCGAGCGAAGCGAGGGATCTGGGTTCCGCGTCCGTCGCAAAAAACCCAGACCCCTCGCGTTGCTCGGGATGACAGGAACAGCAACAATTATCGGTGTTCATCCGCGGATACTGGAGACGCCAGCGCAATTAGAGTCTGGCGAAGTGATTCGAGAAATGGCTTGCCAGTCGTTTGCAGTTTTCGCTCCAGACGCTCAGTGCAGTCGCAGCCGCCGCAAGCCCATGGCTCAGAACCGTTTTGATCCCGGCAACGGCTGCGGTCATGCGCATCCTGCACTCGCGTCAATTCAAAGTATTGCTCCCAATATTCGCGCTCTTCCTGCAAAGGAGTTGGGCAATAGCAAATCTCAACCCAGCGAGTGGTCTCGTCCTCGCACAGCCTGGCCTCTCGCATGTTTCGCAAGTACTCGCCTCCGGCCACCGAACCTTGCCCCAGAGTTCCATCTTCGATCGCATTGAGCAGAGCCTGTTCGCAGCCGGGTTTGACGCGCGCTCTGACTAAGTAACGCATAATTTATTTTACCGTGGCAGGCTCTCGTGCGGCAGCTTAAGCGTATCGCGCAACGCCTGTTAGAATCAAAGCATTGACCCCTGCAGCCATGGACGCCGCTTTTATTCGCAATTTTGCCATTATTGCTCACATTGACCATGGCAAATCCACACTCGCCGACCGCCTGCTGGAGTTGACCGGTTCACTCACTGCGCGTGAGATGCAGGCCCAGGTGCTCGACTCGATGGATCTCGAGCGTGAGCGCGGCATCACCATCAAGGCTCATGCGGTGCGCATGATGTACCAGGCGCAGGATGGCCAGACTTATCAGCTCAACCTGATCGACACTCCCGGCCACGTGGATTTTTCTTACGAAGTCTCGCGTGCGCTGGCCTCCTGCGAAGGAGCTTTGCTGGTCGTCGATGCCTCGCAGGGCGTCGAAGCGCAAACCCTGGCGAATGCTTATCTGGCCATCAATCACGCCCTCGAAATAATTCCTGTCATCAATAAGATCGACTTGCCCAGCGCTGACATTCCCCGCACCAAGGAAATGATCGAAGGTGCGGTCGGATTGGATGCGTCCGATGCTGTTTTGATCAGCGCTAAGACCGGGCAAGGTGTGCCCGATGTGTTGGAAGCCATCGTCAAACGCGTTCCGCCGCCTAAAGGAGATCCCGAAAAGCGGCTGCAGGCGCTGATTTTCGACTCCTGGTTCGATCCGTATCGCGGCGTGATCGTGCTCACGCGGGTGTTTCAAGGGACGCTGCGCAAAGGACAAAAGATCCGGCTGATGTGGAATGGACGCGTGCTCGATGTGGAGACGCTCGGCGTATTGACGCCGAAGCCCGTCGAAGTCGACGAACTGCGTGCTGGCGAAGTCGGCTTCCTGATTGCAAATATTAAGAACGTCGCTGACACGAAAATCGGCGACACCATCACCGAAGAAAATAATCCTGCCATCGAGCCTTTGCCCGGGTTTGAAGAGATCAAGCCCATGGTCTTCGCCGGGCTTTATACCGTGGACGCGCACGAGCACACGCAACTGCGCGAAGCGCTGGAGAAACTGCGATTGAACGATTCGTCATTTTTCTTCGAGCCAGAAAGCTCAGTTGCGCTCGGCTTCGGATTCCGCTGCGGCTTCCTCGGCCTGCTGCACATGGAAATTATCCAGGAACGTTTGGAGCGCGAGTTCAATCTGGAATTGATCACAACCGCGCCCGGCGTGCGCTACAAAATTTATAAGACCGATGGTGAAATGGTCGAAGTCGACAATCCCTCGCGCTGGCCCGCGCCAAGTGAGATTGCAAAGATCGAAGAGCCGGTTATTCTGGCTACAATTTTGACCAATGAGGAATATGTTGGCGGCATTCTGAAGCTGGTCGAAGAGAAGCGGGGTAAACAGAAAACATTTGAATACGTCAGTTCCTCGCGCGTGATGCTGCATTACGAGTTGCCTCTGAACGAAATCGTGCTGGATTTTTATGATCGGCTTAAGTCGGTTTCGCGCGGCTACGCCTCGCTCGATTACCATCTGGCGGACTATTGGGAATCGCCCATGGTCAAAATGGACATTCTGGTCGCAGGCGAACCGGTGGACGCGCTTTCCGTAATCGTGCACCGCGACTTCGCCTACGAACGAGGCAAAGCCCTGGTTTCAAAAATGCGCGAACTGATTCCACGGCAGATGTTCGAAGTGGCGATCCAGGCTTCAATTGGCGCCAAAATTATTGCGCGCGAAACCGTGCACGCTATTCGCAAGAACGTTCTCGCCAAATGCTATGGCGGCGATATTACCCGCAAACGCAAGCTGCTCGAGAAACAAAAAGAAGGCAAGAAACGCATGAAGCGAATCGGAAGAGTTGATATCCCGCAAGAAGCATTTCTCGCAGTGCTAAAAGTTGGCGAAGACAGCTAGTGCAGGCGCGGGCGTCTCGCCCGTGCGGACGGGCACTCGGCAGATCAGACTTTTTACGAGATTGGCGAAATTGGGGAAAAAGCACGAGCGAGGACGCTCGCGCCTACACCAGATTATGAGAACACTTATTACGCATTGCGTTTTAATGGCGGCCACTGCTTTCGCTTTATCCGCTCAGACCAAACCCATCGAACTGCAAGCCCAAGTCAACCTCCCGTTCCGATTCGCGGCTTACGGCGACACGCGGTTCACCGATCCGAAGAACACCGATGCTTCAAATCCCGCAGTGCGCCAAGCGCTCGTGCAAGCCATTGCCGACGCCCATCCCGCGTTCATATCCATCGGCGGCGATCTCGTATATGGCGGCGCTAATGTGAATGACTGGCGAGTCTTTGACTCAGAAACCGCTGTATGGGCGCAAAATAAAATTCCAGTTTATCCGGCCCTCGGGAATCACGAACTTTACGGCAATGAGAAAATCGCGCTAGAGAACTATTTCCAGCGCTTCCCGCAATTACAGAACAGACGTTACTACTCCGTTCGCGCCGCCAACACGCTCCTGCTCATGCTCGACAGTTCACTCGACGAAACTTCGGGACCGCAGGGTCAATGGCTCGTCCATGAACTGGATACGCTGCCGTCCGACGTCGACTTCGTCTGCATCGTTCTCCATCACCCTCCTTTCACCGATTCGTCGGATCAATTTTTTAGTGGTGGACATTCGGCGCGCCATCCTGAGCAAGCACTGGCCTCTGTTGCTGGAGAATCGGCAGGCCGGCGCGCACGCGCGTTTTGTGGTGTTCGCTGGACACGTCCATAACTATGAACGCCACGAGCATGGCGGAGTGACTTACTTCGTCACCGGCGGGGGCGGGGCCCACCCTTACTTGATTCCTCGAAAGGCAGGCGATCCGTTATTCGACAAGCCGGTCAATTACCATTACCTGCTGGTGGAAGTGGATCGCGGCAAGATGAAAATCAGCATGAATCGTGTGGAACTGACAAACGGAAAGCCCAATTGGACTACGCCTGACGTAGTGGAAATTGCCGTGCCCATGGTGTTGCCGGTCACGGTCGGAAAGTGAGGGTTTCCTTTGTGAATCTTCGTGTCATCTCGTCGTTTGAAAAAGCGATTACCACGAAGGACACCAGTTCACAAAGGGAACCTCACTACCCACCCGCGCTCGCGGCTGCTAACTGTGGCACCACGGGAAGAGATCGAATGAGCTGTTGCGTATAAGGATGGCTGGGATTCTGGAATAACTCGGCCGTTCTGCGGCACTCCACAATTTCGCCTTGATGCATGACTGCAACTCGATGCGCGATGGTCGCCACCGATAGCAGGTCGTGCGAGATATACAGAATGCTGATGCCGAACTTCGCGCTGAGGCTGGCAAACAATTGCAAAATCTCCGCCTGAGTAATCAGGTCGAGGGCGCTGGTAGGCTCATCCGCAATAAGCAGCGGCGGCCGATGCAACACTGCCATCGCAATCAGCACCCGTTGCGCCTGTCCAACGCTTAATTGCGAAGGATATCGGCGCAGGAAATCCTGTTCTCCAGGCAAGCTGACATTTTGCAGCGCATCCCGCAAAGCGTCGCGGCACTCTTCCGCCGAGCCACGCTGGTGGACTTTCCAGGCTTCCGCCAACTGTGTGCCAATGCGTAGCGCGGGATTCAGCGACGACATGGGGCTTTGCAGGATGAGTCCGATTTCTTTTCCGCGTAGCGACCGAACTTCTCGCTCGCGGAGCGCCATCAGGTCGCGGCCATTGAAGTGAATCGAACCGCGCGCCTCGCGCTCTCTTCAAATAAAGCAGTTTTAAGATTGCCAGCGCGAGAGTGCTCTTGCCGCATCCACTTTGCCCGACCAGTCCGAGGATTTCCTGCCTGCCCATGTCCAAAGCGAGATCGCGCAGCACTCCCGGCTTCCCCGGATAGTCGACGGAAATTCGCAGTGACAGCAGCGGCTGCGCGTCCATCAATGATTCCTGGCGACCTCGCTGCTCAGCGAAAGCTGATCGATATTCCAGTAAACCTGCGGCCTCAGCACTACCGGATGCGCGTTGTGCAGCGCCGGCGATACCGCCGAAAGCGCGTTTTTATTCACCAGATAAATAAACGGTTCCTGCTGCCAGGCGATTTCCTGCACCTTGTCGAAATCTTCCTTGCGTTTCTTCGGATCCAGAGTGGAAGCCTGCGCCCGCATCAACTTATCGATTTCCGCTTCCCACGCGGTGGCTGGAGTTTTCTGGCTGGGGTTCCACTGGTGGCTGTCGGCGGAGCTGAGCCACACCGTCATTTGCGCATCGGGATCAAGTTCGTCGTTCACCATTCCGAGCAGGCACGCCTCGTAGTCGAACGTATGCGTGATGCGTTCGATCAGCGAGGGGAAATCCAAAGTGACCACGTTGAGTTTGATTCCAATGCCCAAAAGGTCCTGCTGGATCATGGTCGCCATGCGTTCGCGCGCCTTGTTCCCGGCATTAGTGATTACTGAAAATTCGACCGCGTGCCCGTCGTGATCGCGCAGGGTGCCATCTTGAAAATGGAAACCGTCCTGCGCGAGGCGCTGTAGCGCGGATTTTTGGTCATACGGACGTGCCTGCAGCTTCTCGTCGAACCAGAACTTGTTGGCTGGACTGACCGGTCCGAACGCCGGACGCGCGTGTCCTCGGAATACTATGCGCGAAATATCTTCGCGATTGATGGCTTCTGAAATCGCTCGGCGGAAGTTCGTCGAAGTGAACCAGGCTTTCTTGTATGGCGGCAACGGAGAGTTGGCCACCTGGTTGAACCACATCTCTTCGGAATCGAGCGATGCACCCGCATCGTGCGCCATCGACGGATCCTGAGCAGCGATCTTGTCGAAATAATCGGCATCAACCGAGTTGATGAAGTGAATTTCGCCTCGGGTTAACCGCAGCATTTCGATGTCGCGATTCTGTTGAATATCCAGCCGCACTGACTCGATGTATGGCAACTGACGGCCTGCGGGATCTTTTCCCCAATAGTTGGGATTGCGCTTCAAAATCAGGTACGAGCCGGCTTTATTCTCCCAGACGTAATAAGGTCCGAGGACAGCCATTTCTTTTTGTGGGGATTTGGCTGACATGATCGCGACCTGATCAAAGAGCCGATCCAGCCCGGCGATCGGCGCGGGGAAGGTAATTCGAACGCGATTCTTAGGCAAAACCTGGGTTTCGACTTTTCCTTCAGACGCGCGGAACGCGTCTCCCGTCGGCGAATGCAGTGCGGGGTCCATCAGTTGCTGCATGGTGTACGCCACGTCGTCTGCGGAAAACGGAGTCCCATCGGAGAATCGCAGGCCGCCGCGCAGTTCGAACGTGATTGTCTTTCCACCGTTCGTCACCTTCCATGACGTCGCAAGTCCCGGCTCAAGCTCCTGCGTGAGCCGGTTGACGCGCACCAGCACGCCGCCAGTTAGATAGCGGATGGTTTCCGAAGCATCATCCGCTGCCAGCAGCGGGTTGAGTGTTTTGGGTTCTGACCGCAGGCAGAAATGCAATTCGCCGCCAGATTGCGCCAGCAACTCCGCTCGAACCGAGCAGCATTGCCAGAAGGAAACTCGTCAAAAGTTTTTTCATATCGCCAACTCCTCTTTCGTCAGGACCAGATGAAAACTACTGACCACCAGGATGAATAGAATCAGGGGAACGAATTGCCAGGCTTGGCCAGAGATAGTTGAAAAGCCTTCAAGTTCGCGCAGGAGGCTGCCCCACGAGGGCAGTGGTTCCGCCACACCCAAGCCGAGAATGCCGAGATTAGCTTCGGTCAAAATAAAAACCGGTACGGAAATCCAGAACTGCGCATACAACACGGGCTTAAGATTGGGCACAAGATGACGCCAGAACAATCGGAAACCGTTGCTGCCCGAAGCCCGCGCCAGAAGAATGAAATCCGAGCGTGATAGCGATCGAGCGTCGGCGCAAATAATGCGAGCCGCGCCCGCCCAGCCCAGGCAGCCGAGCATTGCAAAAGTAATCAACACGGAAACAATCGGAGAAACGTTGAGGGGCAAGAGCGCGCGAACCGTAATCAGCAAGAAAAGCCACGGCAGCGATAGGAAAAGATCCGTTCCCGCCATCACGAAACGCTCAACGCGTCCGCCAGCGAAGCCGGCAATGCCGCCGATAAACGCCGCTAACAAGCTGGAGAGTAATGCGGCCGCCGGAGCCAGCAACAGCGAGACTCGCGTGCCATACAACACGCGCGAAAAACGATCCCGCCCTAAATCGTCCGTGCCCAATAGATGTTGCCGCGAAGGCGCGGCATCAGGCTCGTCGCGAAACTGGTGAGCATACGGCGCCGGCGCGATGAAGTTCGCCAACAAGCATGCGGCGGAAACCACCAGCAGAAAAACAATGGCCGCTGTCCTCGCCCAGTTCATGCTTCGCTCACAGCAAAAGTTTTGCCCATCATTTCGGAAGCTGAATTGGCCATGAGCGTAACCAGAGTGACGATCATCGTCAGATTCACCAGCAGCGCTACATCGCGCCCCAGTCGCGGCTTTCCACGCCAGTTGTCCGATCCCCGGCATGTCACACAGCGCTTCCATGGGAATCGCGGCAGTGAAGGCGAAGCTGACCGTAACGCCGAGCAGAGCCAGAAGCTGCGGTGCTGCCGTCGGGAGAATGTGCCAAACCAGCACGCGCATGTTGCCCAAGCCTTTGGCTCGCGCGGTCAGCACGTGTGGCAATGCCGAACTTCGCCCCAGCAGATTGCGCGAATAACGAAACACCTTGGGAAAAATAATCAGGCCAAGCAGCAATCGCGCCGGCGCTTGCGCCAGCACAAAAAGAAGTGCAAGCACGGCGGCGGGCAGGCAAAGCAAAACTCCGACCAGCAAACTGCCGAGCAGATCGAGATACCAGGCCCTCGACATCACGACCGCGACTGCCAGCAGAAATCCCGCAGCCCATCCCAGAGCCATCCCGGCAGCGACCGACTTCAAAGTCTCGGGCAGGCGTTCGGCTACCAGTTGCCGAACCGGCCGTTGCAGCTGTCCGGGAAATTCCCAGATCGCCATGCAGCAGGCGGCTCAAATAATGAAAATAAAAAACGAAAATATTGGCGTCCTCGGCGCGGGTTTCACGCAGCGCCTGAATGCTCTGGGCGCTGAGGCGCGAGTCCAACTCCTCCTCGTCGATCCCGAAGCCGGGCGCAAAACGCACCAGTGTCGCTCCCAGAAAACCGCCGAGCAGGACGGTAATCAGAATCTTGGCGACGAGTTTTGGCAATGCGGATAGCGTATCGATACCTCCGCGCAGTAGCACCCAGCACAACTAGTTTTCAAACCAGGATTTTATCTATTGTAGTTAGGTAAGTTGCGTGACAACAATAACTTACACGACAAGCAGCAAACTAAAGTAACGCAATGGGGCGTTGGGCTTTGAAGGGGCATGGCTTCCAGAGGTTGCGCCCCTTCAAAACTAAACACCCATTTTTCCTGATAAGGATCGGCCCTTAAGGGCGGCCCACTTATTTCGCGACCTCGACCGGTCCAGCCTAGAGCGGCAGTTCCCAGCCTTCGTCCTTCATTCTCTGATTCGTCCACTCCTGCAGCTCTTTATAAACCGCGGGGTCGATGACCACAAATGTGGCTCCGGCCCGCCCGTCAAGATCCGCCCAGACAATTTGCACCTTCGCCTCGATGCGGGCCTGGCTACCGGGTAGTGCGAAGCTGATATCCATGAGCCCTTCCGATCGGCGCGGGTCGGGCAATCCCTCCAGGCCCATGCCGCCGACGCTGAGATTTACAGCGGTCACCTGCGATTCGTGACCCTGGCTGTCTGTGAGCATTACCGGAACGTTCAGTTTCGCGCGGAAAAATTTCTTTTGTTTCAGGCTGAGCGCGCCCAGCGCCCGGCTCTTATCGCTTGGAGCGGCAGTGATTTTGTATTCGCCCAACTTCCGGCTCAGGGTTCTGCGCGAAATCCCCAGTTGCTGGGCGGCTTTGGCGCGATGTCCTCCGGTATTTTCGAGCGCCTTCATCACCATCTGTCTTTCCATGTCTTGAAGATCGCCAGAGGGCACTGGAATGCTTGTTTTTTGTTGCTCGGCTGAAAGTTCCGCCGTCACATCGGACGCGCCAATCTCGGGACCCACCGCGACCATTGCGACCTTGGCGATTACGTTTCGAAGTTCGCGCACGTTGCCGGGCCACGAATGTGATTGCAGCATGCGCAATGCCTCGGAGGTGAAGTGCATTTCCGGCGATTTCAGCCGCAGAAAATACTCGGCTAAGGCGAGAACATCTTCAGGCCGCTCGCGCAAAGGTGGAACTCTTAATTGAAACTGGCTGAGGCGATGAAAAAGATCTTTGCGGAAACGCCCTTCGCGTACTGCGGCTTCGAGATCCTGGTTGGTAGCGGCGACGATGCGCACGTCCACGGTGATCTTGCGATGCCCTCCGAGCCGGTAGTAGGGAGCACCGTCCAGCACGCGCAGCAGCTTAACCTGAATGTGAGATGGCAGTTCGCCAATTTCATCGAGAAACAGAGTTCCTTTGTCGGCTAGTTCGAAGAGTCCTGGCTTGGAATTGTCGGCGCCGCTGAAAGCGCCTTTTTCGTAACCAAACAGTTCGCTCTCGACCAGGTGCTCGGGCAGCGCGGCGCAGTTGATGTCGATCCAGGGCTTGCCGTTGCGATAAGAAAATTCATGGATGCTGCAGGCAATCAGTTCCTTGCCAGTGCCGGTTTCACCCGTGATCAGGACGGTTTCCGTGTGCCCGGCCACCCGCTCGACCATGGCCATGAAACGCTGCATCGCGGGACTGGCCATGATGAATGCAGTTCCGTGGATCTCGCGTTGAACCGCCACCCCTGATTGCAATGCGTCCCCCACCGGCTACGGGAATACATCTTTTGCGGCAGCACTCTGCCGCCGCGCTCGATTCCAAGCCGGACCAAAGAAAAAGTTAGCACAGCATGAAGAGAACTGATTCGTAACCACGGGATGCCGCGGTGACGAAGGTAATCCTATTGCACCGGCCGTCCCGCAGCCAGCACTCCTTTACCTGTAATCCAAGGATGGATTTCCGGCGTGAGCAGTCCGGCTTTGACAGTCGGATCCTGCTTCACCAACGCGGCGGTCTGCTCCGTCCCTACACGGAAGATGGCAACACCTCGCAGTTGACCCTGATCGGCCAATGGAAACGGCCCGGCAATGGCCATGTATCCCTGTGCGGTCATTTGTTCGATAAAGGCGTGATGCTGCTTAATCACATCCATAAACCCCGGCGCGTCAGGATTCCATTTGTCCCCGCGCTTCATCAGCACCAGCGAGTACTGGTCCATGCCCTCTGCAGTGGCAGGCGGGTGAATGGCGCTCCCATCGATAAGCCAAGGCCCGTGCACTTCCGCGCTTAAACGGCCCGCTTTGACCGCCGGATCACCATTGGCCCAGTCTTGTACCTGCGCCGCCGAACTCCCCTGGAGGACGAAGATGCCACGCAAAGCCGTATCTTCCTCGAACGGCCCCGCAATCACGAGTTTGTGTTCGTCGTATAACTTCCGGATGTTTGCCATGTGCTCTTCCTGCAGCTTCTCACCCGCTTCTTTGCTCAACTGGGGAGGATTGGCGGGACGATTGAGCAATACGAAAAAGTATTGACTGACCTTGGCATCCACGGAGGCGGTCGCCTGCGCGAAAACAAAGTTCGCAATTGTGAGTAGGAAGAACAAAGCTAGTGGGACGAAGGCAATTCGGGGAACAGTTTTCATAAGCCGTCTCGTTTGCAGGATATCTATCTTACCTCCGAGTGATGGGTCGTGCCGCGAAATGCTCATGTAGGGACGGGCGTCTCGCCAATGAAATCAAGGGTCGCTAATTGGAATCTTAGTTATTTCGTCTCTGAGAGCGTTTACCGCCTGCTGATTCGGAACTTTTCCGTGCGTGCGCCATCGGATATTGTCCGCTGCATCGACGAAGAGTATGTAGGCATCATTCGGGTCGGAAAAGTCCGCTAATTTCTTCCAGACCTCTTCATCCTGATAGAGAAGAACGAATGAATCCTGTTCATCCTTGGGAACGCTGCCGCGCATACCGTGCCGGATCAAGCCGCGGACCATTTTGGGAGCATCCTGCAACTCCGCCACGTTATAAATTCGAACCTTGCTGTCCGCCCCCAAATTCTGTCTCAACTGTTTGTCCCATCGACCGCAGGATTCTCCGCCCGCATGGCTGAATCCGACGATGAAAACTGCGGGATGCGCCGCGGTTGCTTCCGGCAGCACGATCTTCTTGCCAGCGAGCGTGTCGGCTTCGGTATGCGGAATGACTTGCGCAGAGAGACTCGCAACCACCACCAGCATGAGCGTGAGCCCGAGATACCTGTTCAAAACAATCCCCTCTCTGAAAAACGGCTAACGACCGATACGAATTATTTTATCCGGACTTTCCTCTTCGATCCTAAGAACGGCTGCCATTTCTGTTAATCAGCCGCGAAGCGGCGCAAGAATGCCGGGTGCCCCGCTCCTTGCGTTTTTTGAAGCTATGAAAAAAGAAACTCTAATTCCACCCTTTTGTCGGTTTTGGAAGGGCTTGCAGAAGTTCTTGAACGGCCTTTTCCTCGTCGTGAGCTTGCTCAATTTCAGCGTAGAGGTGTTGAAATCTTGCGCGGACTTTCGGAGAAAGCTCAGGGGGAAACCCGGGGACAGACGGGACTGACCCCGATTTCTGGCGGCAAGAATTAGGTGAACGTCCCGTCTGTCCCCAGATTCACCCCTAGCAATGTCGTCAGTGATGCAACTTTGATCCTGAACTCTCCTCGGTGGTAGCGCGAAAACTGGGAGCCATCGTTGCGCTAGCGCCCGCCCCTTGCGATAAAACTGCAAGGAGCGGGGCACCCGGCATCTCGAAAAGTACGTCAACCGCAAGAGCGCCTCAGGCCAGTACAAGCTCCATTTCCCCGACGGAAGCGTCGAAAAAGGCCGGTTTGACGCTGCCTGGTGCTATTTCACATTCGGGTGCGGTTAGCCTTTTCGCAGCGCCCACCCTTCCGCAAATAACGTTGAAAGGGTGGGGCACCCTAACGCGCATCGTCCCACTCGAGCCAAAGAACGGCTTGAATGGGCCACCCGCCGCTGGCCTTCCAGGTTGGGTCAACCTGGATTTCCATCTGCCCCCAGGGCACTACACCGCACCTGCGATCTTCCCTGTCAAGGGAACAAAGAATACGTGGATGAGTTCCAGCCCGAGTGGATTGAATTTGCGAACACGTCGTTGCCCCAGCTTTCAACAGTAACGCTCGAACTGATCTGAGACTGGACAGTTGCACAAAGAGCTTGCATTTCCGAAGTGGTACCCGACGGACCCACGAGCAACAGTCTGTCTGGAAGGACCCGATTGATCAGTTCCTTGAAATTCGAATTGGCAGAGAATTTCTTGGGTGTTCGCGTCACTTCAGCAATGCCGAATTTTCCGTCACGGATCCAGACAAGATCCAGTTCGCATAGTTGGGAGCCAGCCCTGTAGTCCCGGATTTCAAGCCCCGGGAGGAAACAGAAGCATTCCCGGCTTTCATGGAACAAACGATTGATCGTGCGGATGACCGGGGCCACGCCGTGATCGCAAACGGCGGCAGACACAAGCTCATTCAAGAAATACGACCAGGGGATTTCCGCGGGCAGTTGCACTTCCCGCCGACACCCGCGGCAGGCAACGACACTCTTCAACTCATCGACGTGATACCACAATGACGCCAAGCATTGGCGGCATTGCAGTTCCACGCCCTGCATGAATAACTTCCTCTCAGTCATCTCGGAGAGCAGCCTTCGAAGGTTGTTGCGGGCCGCCTTTTGTATCCAGTCGTCCTCGGGCTTTTTGGGCTCTGTCTCCATTTGAGTCACCTCCATCGCCTGCTCATCCTTGGAAAGCGTCATCACATATTTCTTGTAGCGATCCAAGAACCACCCGAAGTTTGCATACGAGTGTGGTCGTTGAATGTGCAGCGCAGCATCCAAAACCTCGCTGACGAGCAAGTCCATGCGGTCCTCAGATTTGATCGCTTCGACTCCTGCCGCGCTAAGTTGCTTGCGGATTCTGTTTTTCGTCTGATCGGAGGCGGACGGCGTGGATAGGGAATTTACGACCCCGGACCAAAACGGATGCTCGAAGACGTAAGCGGCCTTCCGCAGCGATTCGAACAGCCCAAGCACTCCCTGCGTGTATCTCCCCTTGTCGGACATCACCACATCTAAGGTCGACGGTCTCCCCTCCGAGGCCGGTTGAAAGGCGCGCATCCATTCTGGACCACCCTCTCTCAGTAACAAGACGGAAAAAAGAGAGCCTAGGTCGGGGATGTTCAGGACCAGTCCCTTCTGTTGGGCCGAGACCTCTGCACTGATACGCTGGGCGTTGTCAACGCGCGACGCCACATGATGGACAAACAACATCGATATATCGCTCTTCTTCGGAAGCTTCCACCACGGCGTCTTGTTGGCGAAATACCTCTCCTGTCCGGGGTTCTCTATTGTTATCTCCGCGATCCAGCGCTCGTCGCGATCTCTAGGTGCTTCAGGGGGAGGCGTAAGTTGAAGGAAGGGGGTTGGCCCCGTGAGATATTCATGTTCGACGCGAGCAGGTCCATAGCCGAAAGGCTGACTAGCCCTCCGGATTTCGAAGCTTGGTAGTTCACCCTTCTTCCTGACTGTCGGTTCGGACGGATGCAGATTCCACTTGTGATCCGTGCAGATCTTGGACGTGAGCTGACTCATCCGCTCTGCACTCTCGTCGTAGGAGACTAGGCGCAGCCGGGAGCTGTGTTCCGACGCAAAGACTCTACGCCGGAGGAGTTCCACGAAGCTCTCGTAGAAGGCGCGATCTTCTAAGAGCGCTGGAGGCAGCCAAATTTCCCTAGTGGAGCCTCTCATCCCGGACGGGTGCTCTCTAAAATGCACCTGATTCCAATACTCCACGAAGTTCCAAGGACACGCACCATAACAAAGAGTCAAGGCGATGTCATAGTCGTCGGTCGATGCGTAAAGGGTCTGGGGGGCTTCGGCGCTTAGCGCCAGAGGCGTAATCAGATTTCGGTTTGTTGCCAGTGCCTTCACCACGTCGACGTCGTTGGGCGCGACTGTCAGGCTCGGAATGGAATTATCGCGGCACCAAATGTGGAGTTGCTCAGTTGCGCCGACATTGCGGCGTACAAACGAGCTCACTCGACGGGTGTCGTTATACTCGAAGACTAGAAGCGCTGGTTCGGGCGGGGGCATGTGGGTGCCGTACAGTTTTGGAATCTGTCTCAGCAACGGAAGCACCGTAGCTTGCCGGTCAATTCCAACGCGGAAGTCGGCTTTGTCCCGCCCCGGATACTGACGGGGCTTTGACACGGTTAGAGGTCGGAGCTGGGTGTGTATCCTTTCCGCCGTGCGCCCGTCGATATCACAGTAAATACAGAGAATGTCGGGGTCGACGAGATCCAGAAGTCTCCAGTACGGCTCAGTTACCTGACCTTCCATCACTGGGACAATTGGGTTGAATCGACCACCCCAGCAGCGGACATTGAAATTGACTATCTCGTCGAATAGGCCATCCGGGGACTGATCCACGTCTACCAAGAACGCCACGCGCCTGGGCCGATGCGACACCTCGACGAAGAAGCTATCCTTTGTCATAGATTCATTGTAAGGTTCACGTCGTAGGCCATCGCTCGTCGATCTTCGTCATGATCTGCTCGGCCCGGTGGATGGCGTCCGCGATGGCACTGACTGTCGCCGGAACTCGCGTCCCTGCCTCGTGCTGATCCAGCTTCCTCCGGCAAGGATCGACGCGGCGATCGGCAGCACGCGCTTGCGTCCGTCCATGAAGGGAGTCTAGCATGTTCGTCTTTTGTTCGCTATATAATATGGCAAATGTGAGATGAACACGAGGACAAACGGCCGACTGGCGAGCCGGAATCAATTCGCACAGCGGCGGAGGTCGATCCGCACGATACAATTCGATCTCCGATCAAATGACTACAAAGAAAAAGATTATTCGACGGCCGTCTTCAGCGCTGCTCAACGTCAAGCCAACATACACGACGAGCCTAGGAGCCGCGTATGCGGGGGACGCCCATGATCTGCTCAAACTTCTGCCGTCACAGCGTGAGCGCCATCATTACGTCTCCGCCATACGCGCTGAAGTTCAAGAAATCTTAGGGCAATCCCAGCCATGAAGGCTCAGGGCGATCAATGCGCCCACGCCCAGGGTGAAGACACCAACCGCAACCGCAGTGCCGATTCGGCGGTGAACATCCTGGCCGTAGCTGATCTCGGTAATCGCCGACGCGGGTATCGTTACTACGTCTGCCTTGTCCTTCGTGAAACGGACCTGGTTGGTTTCGATGTAGATCTTCATGCCGGCTCCGGCCTTGGAATCAGGCAAGAAGCCTCCGTCGTAGGTAACCTTGTATCCGTTTTCTGAGGCGAACATCGCAATAGGCATTGCGATGCAAAGGACAGCAGCGAGCACATGTTTCATGTGGTCTCCTGGACTCTGAATCTGATTTTCCTGGGATAAAGTGCGGGGCCCGACAGCTTGGGGGAAGGAGACAGTACTCCGGGAACTTCAGCGAGTCAAGGGGCTTGAAGGGGTGCTGAAGTCCCACCTTTGCCAAGACCGCAAAGGTTGGCCCCCCACTTCAAGGTAGAAGCTTCAATAACTTGTCAACGAATAGCTTATAGCTATTAACTAAAAAATGTTCCACGTGGAACACAAAGCCAACTCGCCTCGCGTTCCACGCAGAAACTTTTTACTTCACTTACTCTTACGAACCTTCAGGCGCATGCAGCACGCGGAAGGTGTTGCCACCATTCGACCACACCAGCAGCAACGCGTCTTTGCCTTTAGGCACGCTGGCTAATGCCTGCTGAACATCGGACGCGCTTTGCACATCGTGCCGGTTGACCTGCATGATGACGTCGCCACGTTGCAGTCCAGCGTTGTCCGCGGAGCTGCCCGGCTGCACCTGTTCGATCACCGCGCCATGCACCTCGCGAGGAGCCTGCAGTTGCTGACGAAGATCAGGAGTCATGTCACTGAGGCCAACACCCCAGTGCATTTTTCCATGATCGGCTTCGCCAACTTCGTTGCCGCCTTTGTCGCGGCTGCCCATGGCTTCGAGCGTGACCGGAAGATTTACGTCCTTGCCATCGCGCATCACTTCCAGCTTGATGGTCGTGCCCGGACGCTTCTGTCCAACTTCGACCTGCAGTTCGCCAGCATCGCTGACTTTCTTTCCATCGAGCTGAGTGATCACGTCGCCGACTTTGAGTCCGGCTTTGCCCGCGGGTGAATCGGGCTCGACCTGAGTCACGACCGCGCCGTTGGCGTCGTTCACGTCAAAAAACTTTGCGTTCTCAGGCGTGACGTCGCTGATTCCAATTCCCATGTAGCCGTGCGTGACTTTGCCGTCGCGGATGAGTGCATCCACGGTGGGCTTCACGATCTGCGTGGGAATTGCGAAACCCATTCCGGCGAACTGGCCGGAGGAAGAAATAAGGAATGTGTTAATGCCGACGACTTCGCCGCGTGCATCGACCAGCGGGCCGCCGGAGTTGCCGGGGTTGATGGCCGCATCGGTCTGGATGAATTCGCCGGGCTTGCGGGCGTTATCCGAGAACGGATTGGGCCGGTTCAGTGCGCTGACGATGCCGCGCGTTACCGTGAAGCGGAAGCCGAAAGGATTTCCGAAGGCGAGCACGGTCTGTCCGGGATGCAATCCGGTCGAGTCGCCCCAGGGAATGCTGGGCAGGCTGCCGCCGTCCACTTTGATTACGGCGATGTCGGTCAGAGGATCTGCGCCGATGAGTTTGGCCTTCATGATTTTTCGGTTGCTCATGGTGACGCGAATGTCGACTGCGCCATCGATGACGTGGTTGTTGGTTACGATGTAACCGTCAGGCGAAATGATTACGCCGCTGCCGATGCCGTGCTCGATCTGCGGCTGCTGGCGGCCGTGCGGGCCGAAGCCTTGACCGAAGCCGGGTCCGAAGAATTGCTGCAGGCCGTCGGGTAATTCTTGTTGTTGTTGATCGTCGGCGTCAGGTTTGCTGTGCGAAGTTACGGCGACGTTGACGATGGCCGGAGTTACTCTTGCGGCCAAAGTTTCCATCGCCTGGTCGAGCGAGAGCAAAGTTCCGACGCTGTTGTCGGCGATGGGCCCTGCAGCTGGGGCTGCAGTTGCCGCTCGCGCGGCGGCGGGTTTGGCGGTTTCATAAGTGACCACGGAGGCGAGGGCTGCGATCGCAATTAGCGATACAGCCATGCGTCCGATGGATGTTTTTGTGATCCAGTTTTTCATTTTGTTTTACCTTCTCCTTTTAGTTCGTGAATCATCAGAGGCTCAAGCCCCCTAATTTATTGCGGTTTATTTATTGCGCAAGCAACTAATTATTTAGTTTGTTGAGATTAGCTCGCGCGTGTGCAGCTTTTCCTTTCCTCTTCTTAAATTTGTTTTGTGGGAATTATTAGCTTCGCGGCTGGCGTCGCATGCAGTACGGTTATGCGCCAAACGCTGATTCCGTAAATGTGGTCCTGCTTTGTCGTATTGCACTGTCTGCATCACTACAAAAATTCTGGCGATGGTGCTTGGTCGAACGTCATCAGTACGGTGGCGTGAAGTTCTCGGCTTCGGGTTGATGAAAGCCTGCTTCCAGCAGTTTCGCGGAGTTTTGCGTCGCGGCGTTTCTTTCGTTCGAAGGGGACTCGACAGTTTGCCACTTCTTCGCCGCTATTTGCGCAGTGGATTTCATTCTTACGCTGCTTCGCGGACGCGTTGGCCTAGCCGACGGTTTCGCGCCAAATTGACTCACCGGGGCGACGGAGTTTTCGTGGAAGCTTGCCAGGGTTGCTACTGGTTCCCTTTCGAATCGATGCACATCTGACGCGAGCGTTGCGTGGGCAGGGAACGCTTGGGCCACTGCGACCCTCGACGTCGAGTCATTGGAATTCTGGAATGCCACGAGTTCGGGTGCGTGGGAGAACGACACCAGGCTAATCACGAAGGCTGCGGCTACCGAATACAGCGCGGGTTTCCAGATGCGGGTTCCGCTCGAATGATTCGCATCTAGAATCCGGGAAACGCGCAGCGAGGTTTGGCGCATGCGGTTTACGATGGCGTGTGCCAGGGCCAATCCACGGCGCAAGAAACGTTTTTTCAGCTATCGAAACCAGGCACTGGGCGTAGCCGTGCGGGTTTCCGGTCAGCGCCAGAACGGCGTCATCGCAAGCCATCTCTCGCTCCAGGGCGAGATGCCTCTCAATCCACCACACGGCGGGATGGAAGAAGAGAAGCGCCTTGAGGATCTGCTGGGCAAGATTCGTCCAATCGTCGAAGCGGCGCAGATGAGCCAGTTCATGGATGAGGATCGAGTTCAACTCTGTGCTGGAAAGTTCGTGCAGCGCCCATGACGGAATGACTACCAGCGGTTTAAAAAATCCAATTGCAGTGGGCACTTGCAAGCGGTCGGAGTGGCATAGCGTCACGCGCCTCACGCTTTGAAATTCTTGCAGCGTGCCTGCAATAGAGGATCAAGTCGTGGCTGGATCGATTGCGGTGCAAGCTTGCCCGCAGGTTCCGCAACTGCACAAGGCCTACGCCTACGCGGAGCAGCAACACGCCGGCAATTGCCGCCCATATAAAAAGGATGTCGAGCGCCCAGGAGCCTGGGATCAGTGATGGCTGACGAACCCGCAGGTGCCGAACCAGAAACCGCGCTGAGCACGGGAAGCGCGGCGATCGCGACGAGTGCAGAGAACCATACGGCAAAGCGGGTGCTGGAATTTCGCCGGCCGGTTACGCGCAGCAAAATCCAGGCAAACAGGCCGATGGCAATGCCCTCGAGCATGCAGTTCAGCATGCGCTCGGCGGACAATTGAGCCAGTTGATTGAGCTGCGTCATTATCTTATTCAGTCCCGTTTTTTGGATCGTGCGGCTGTGTTTGTTCCAGCAACTGGCGAAGGCGCTGCAGTTCGTCGGCGTCGACGCCGCGGTCCTCTAAAATATTGAGCACCAGCATTTCGTGCGAATTCTTGAAAAAGCGATGCGCCAGATGGCTGATTTCCGAGCGCGTGGCTTCGGAGCGCGCCACCAGCGGCCGGTAAACGTGGGCGCGGCCATCCTTTATATGGCGCACGTAACCCTTCTTTTCGAGGATGCGGATGGTGGTCAACACCGAGTTATAGGCCAGTTGCGATTTCTTGGGGAGCGCATCCAGCACCTGCTGAACGGTCGATGGGCCCTGTTGCCATAGCACATCCATAAGCCGGAGTTCAGCTTCCGTCAGAGTTGGTGATTTGGTTGGGGGCAAAAGCCAGTCTCCATTCTTATAATTATTAGACGCGATAGGCGGCTAAAAGGTCAACTAATTATTTAGTTGCATGCGGAAATGGGTTTGGTTGCATGGGAAATGACGAACCTAGGCCATAGCCCTCAAAATCCCCTCAATGAGTGAAATGGCGATGTTACGCCAATTGACAAACCAGCAGTATGGGAACAAGATTGTCCGCACGGTTCAAGTACGCTGTCTCTGTCTGGAAACCCAATCGCGGCTTGAGCGAGGAGGGAATATGTTCAACCCTCGGGAACGCTCTCAGCCAATCGCTTCGTGGGCATTTTTGTTCATTGCGTGTTTAGTACTGTGTGGTGCAGCCAGCGCCGCGCCTTCCATCACTCTTTTGAAGAAAACGGGACCTCCGACTAGCCAGATTGTGGTGTCGGGTCGAGGTTTTGAGCCCAACGTGGGAGTAGATATTTATTTCGACACGAAAGACGAAGCGCTGGTGGTCACCAACAGCAAGGGGGAGTTCAAGGCCGCCAAAGCTTATGCGCCGCGCAGTGCGCGTCCGGGCCAACATTGGGTGACGGCGCTGGAACGGAATAACGACAAAGGCGCACAGAAACCATTTCTAGTGCAAACCGATTGGAGCGAGTTCCGATTCGCGCCCGACCACAAAGGCCTGAACCCGTACGAGAACGTGCTCAATCGTCAAAACGTCGGCGGCATGGGTCTGAAGTGGAGCCATAACACGACATACAGCGTGTGGGGTTCACCGACGGTGACGGACGGAGTGGCTTATGTCGCCACTTCCCCTTACCTTTACGCACTAGATACCGACACTGGTGCGGTGCGGCGAACCTACAATTTCTGTTGCGAAGATCTCCTCAGTTCGGACCCGGCAGTGGCGAATGGAATCATCTACGTTGGTTTGTTCGATACGGGACTGCACGCGCTTGACGCAAAAACCGGCACCCGGTTGTGGAATTATCCACCCGTGGCTCGGGTGATTTGCTCGCCCGCAGTGGCAAACGGGATGGTTTATTTCAATAACTCCGAAGATGACAGTGGGGACAGTGTTTTCGCCGTCGACGCGAGGACCGGCAAACTGATATGGAGTTCGGTGGTGGAGAGTTCATTCTCATCGCCCGCCGTGGCTGACGGCGTAGTGTATGTCGGATCGGATGACCTCAACGTGTACGCCTTAGATGCTTTCACTGGCGTCAAGCTGTGGAGCTACACCACCGGCGACGTTGTGCGCTCGTCGCCAGCTGTGGCAAATGGCGTGGTCTATGTCGGCTCATTCGACCACAACGTGTATGCACTGAATGCGACCACGGGAGTCAAGTTGTGGAGCTACGCCACCGGCGATTGGGTGTTGTCGTCGCCTGCCGTGGCGAACGGGGTCGTTTATGTCGGCTCTTACGACCACAATATCTATGCATTGGACGCATTCACTGGCGCGAAGATTTGGAGCTCTGCTACCGGCAACGATATTTATTCCTCGCCCGCTGTTGCGAATGGGGTCGTTTACGTGGGTTCGCTGGATGGCAACTTGTACGCATTGAACGCTGCCACGGGGGAGAAGTTATGGAGCTACGTGACCGGCGACCGTGTGTGGTCCTCGCCCACAGTTGTGAATGGCGTAGTTTATGCAGGATCTGACGACGGTAACATTTACGCGTTTCGACCGACCGCAGAAGCGAAATTCAACGCGGAGAAGCTGGGGGTAAGCAAGCGCCCTGACCTGAGTACGTTTCGCCCCGACTTCAGCCTTAAGGTGTCGAATCAGGTTGCAACGCAGTCTAAAACTCGGCTGTGAGTGTTATCGGGATAACTGTCGCAAACAGGTGATAGCGCTCAGAACCCCCGCGCGAGGTTGATGAGTGTAATGGCGATGTTAGGCCAGATGTCGAGGAAAAAGCTGATGAGCCCAATGGCAGGACTAGCGGAATTAATCAGCTCGCGGGTTACTGCATCGTCATCTGCGTTGCGATATCTGCCAGCCTTGCGTTCGTTTCTGGCAAACCAGGGTCACACGGATCGGCTTAGCTTGTGGCCCGGCGCGCCCCGAGCTCGAATCGTTTGCGAGAGGGGTCAGACGGAGGCTACTCTCCACTCCCCGCATCAGGTTTCGTGTCGATGCGGCAGCCGCCTACGAAGGCCACTCCCAATAGCTGCGGAGTGCAAACGACACCCGAGATAAAATGCAACCCGCGCCTTATCTCGTCTCTCGCTTAGACCGGATGGTTTTAAACCGACTCGCCTGACTCGAATCGCGTAACGTGGATTGCGCTCTAGCGGCGCCCGCCGCCATGTCCACCACCCCGATATCCGGGGAGCGCGTGCTCAGCCTTCCCGTCATGGCCAGCGTCGCCCACGTTGCCTCGCCCATCTCGCGCTTCGTTTGCCTGGAAGTGGTTGAAGCGCTCCGCCCCGCGCTCCGGCATTGGTCCAGCGTAACCGTGATGAGGATCAAACCGGTTATCGACATGTCCGTAAAAGCCGTGAGGGCCATGAAACCACGGGCCTGCTCCAAGAAACACCCCGCCAACAAACCAATCTGGCCCGTAGTAGCCGTAAGGAGCACAGTCATAGGGGGCATAGTCGAAGTATCCGTAAGGGCACACCGGAGCCGGTCCGATGTTTACGCCAACCGCAACCTGAGGTTGGGCCGCAGATGCAGAGCATAAAAGGCCAGCTACGAGAACTGCGAAAGCTAGCGCACTGATTTTCAACATGATTTCTCCTCGATTCGCTCAGAGTGGGACAGCTAAGGGGCAGCATAATACCGAGAATCAATAATGGGCAAACCGAAAGTTGACTGTCAATCGCTGTAAAAGCAGGCGATAGCGCCCCTGCGCGAGGTTAATGAGCGTAATGGCGATGTTTCGCCAATTGAGCAGCCGCAATTGAAACACGTCCAATGCCCAAACCTCGGCACAATTGATGTACTTGACAACGGCAACTAGATGTATGCTAGTGTCAACTTGATCAGAGGCGCTTATGCTGGAACGTAGCATTGACAAACAGGTGGTCGCCATTCGTGCGTTTACGCGCTTTTATACCCGCAAGGTCGGCGTGGTGGATGGAATGGCAAGTAACCCATTTTCTCTGGCTGAGGCTCGCGTATTGTATGAGCTCGCGAATCGCGAGCAGCCCACAGCGACCGACATCCGCAAGGAGCTTGGGCTGGATGCCGGATACCTCAGCCGCATCCTGCGCGGTTTCGAACGGCGCAAGCTCGTGACCCGGGAACAGTCCAAGACAGACGAACGACAGAGATTCTTGTCACTGACCGCCAAGGGGCGGAGAGCCTTCGCACCACTTGACGAGCGTTCGGATCGCAATGTGGCCGCAATGCTCCAAGAACTCTCACTCAGGGAGCGGAAGCACGTGGTTGACGCCGTGCAAACGGTCCACAGACTGCTGGGTGACACAGCGGAACCCAGGACCCCCTATTTGCTGCGACCGCACCGGGCGGGTGATATGGGCTGGATCGTTCATCGTCAGGCAATTCTCTATTCCGAGGAATATGGATGGGATGGAACATACGAGGCCCTGGCAGCGGAAGTTGTGGCGCAATTCATCAAGAGTTACGATCCGAAGCGCGAACGCGCCTGGGTTGCAGAAAAGGATGGGGAAAGGGTTGGTGCCGTCTTTATCGCTAAGGAATCAGACGCAGTCGCAAAGCTGCGTCTGCTGCACGTTGAACCGGAAGCGCGTGGGCTGGGAATTGGCAAGCGGCTCGTTGCGGAATGCGTCCGCTTCGCGCGGCAAGCCGGGTACCAGAAGATGACACTGTGGACGCAGAGCATTCTGCACACGGCGCGACACATCTACAAAGATGCAGGTTTCCAGATCGTCCGCGAAGAAAAGCATCACAGCTTCGGGAAGGATCTTACGGCTGAGACCTGGGAACTGAAACTTAAAGGACGGCAGCACAGGGAGGTGATCTCGCAATGAGTGTAATGGCGATGTTACGGCAGTCAATTAGTTCGCGCCGTCTCGTGGCTGGCCACTTTTCATGTTCTGCATAGCTTCACTGCATACTTTTAGTGGTTGTTCCATTGCATCGAGAGCGGCTTGCGCCTGATTGACTTCGGTCAGTATGTGTCCCCTGTCTCCTGAGTTCTGCGCTGCTTGTACGGCGTATCTTGCATTATTGTACTGTTTCAAGATAACCGGCATTGCTGTCTGGCAGTTTGTAACCTGCGCCTGCGCGTTTTCTTGGTCATGAGAACGATCGTCTTGGCCAATCGCCGCTAAGACGATGACAGACACGGTCACCAAGGTCCCTGCTATTGCTCGCGGTACGTGCATTGTGTTTGAGAACCTCGCTAGTCAACGTTCACGATAGAATCCGAAACCCATTTTGACAAGCGCATTTGCGCGACAAACGGGACGGCAGGAAATCGACTACTCACCGGCGGGAACAGACGATTACACGTTTTGAGGGTTGGCCGTTCAGCGAAATCGGATAGCTTTCTGCGGCCTGTTCAGTACAACTCGTTACTGAGAGCCCGCTCATGGGCGCGACGCCTGAAGCTTCCCGCTAGATTCCCCTCGACTTCGCTCGGGGCAGGCTCTCGCCCCGCTGGTGAAAGCGCGGGGCTTCGGAATGACGGACTTTCGAAAAAGACGACCTTCAAAATAAGGGTCGAGCTTTTGCTTCGGATAGACGAATGCCCAAATCACATCTCACCGTTTGACGATCTCTTCTCGAAAGTAGGAGCAGCTGCGTCACCCGCGCTAGGCGACGCTCGCTTTTACTCAATAGCTTCCTCACAATTCCCGCAGCGGTTGCTTAGCTGGCGTCTTGTGGACGTGCTTGAAGTGGCGATCAAACTCTTGTTGCAAGTTCTTGCCGTATTCCTGGCGGGTCGGCCGGTGCGTGATGGGCGTGACCTTGAACGTTACGTCGGAACAGGCGGTACACTCCCCCTCGACTGGAATGTCGCCCAGCCATTTCGTAACCCGTAATGAAGGTTTCTTCATAGTTTCTACAGTTTCCCACGTCCCTGAACCGATTACCAAACCTGTGGATTCCAAAACTGCACCGCAGGTTAATCCACTAATCTTGCGTTGGCACCATTTGCTTGCGAGAATCGAGTTGATGAATCTTGTCATTAATGGGCAGCCGCGGGATTTCAATCCTCCGCTTACGCTGGCGGGGCTTTTGGAGGCGTTGGGAATGAAGTTGGACCGCGTTGCTGTCGAGTTGAATCGGAGCATTGTTGCCCGCGATCGATGGACCGAGACTGGGTTGGCTGATGGAGACCGGCTGGAGATTGTCCACTTCGTGGGCGGTGGTAAATCGTCTGCGAGGCTTTGAGTGTGTGCGGGAGAGCTAATCTTTCGCCCCGGCTCGTCGGCTTTTCACTTTTCCCCACGGCTTGCTAGGCTACGGAAAGAACCGTTACCTGGCAATTAACCGGGACCTCAGCGGCTAAAGCCGGATTCAAAATAACGCACTTACCGCACGCTGAAAGCGCTGCTTCACCCCAAAAAATGCAACATCGAGTTTTTCCGCAACCTCTTAAGCCGCGGGTGCATCCTGTCGCCGCTTCGCGGCTACAAACTCACGGTTTCGTTCCGCCGTGTCTTAGAAAATCTAGTTCTCACTCACACATTTTGAGCTTCGTTGACGCAAGCAAATTCTCCTAAAGGGAACTCGTCTAGTCACCCCTGTTTTAGCAAATACACAGTTGACTCCCCTTGATTAGCGCCTAGAATGTTGCAAACATTTGGCTTGGTAATTGTTTGAAACATTTTTAGGTTCCGCATGCAGCAACCGTTTACATCTCGTGATGTGGTATCGCTCACCGGGATTACGCCGCGGCAACTGCAGTGGTGGGATGAGCGGCGCATCGTGGTTCCTGCGCGCGAGGGTCGACGGCGGCTTTATTCGATGGAAAATCTGGCGGAAATCGCGGTGATCTGTCAATTGCGCAGGCGCGGCTTTTCTTTGCAGCGCTTGCGCAAGGTTATGCGTTTTCTGCAGCGGGAGTTTGGCAAGCGGTTGGCTGAAACCGTCAGTGGGACTTCTGAATATCACTTGCTTACCGATGGAAAGACGCTTTATCTCGAAACTTCGCCGCGGCAGATTGTCGACATCCTGAAAAATGCGCGGCAGCCCATGCTGACGGTGTGTTTGAGCGACGCCGTACGGCAAGTGCGGGCTGACATTCGAGCTAGAAAAAATAGCGGCACATGTTCGTCACATTCATTGCGAAAAGCGAGGCAGGCTTCATAGCAAGGAAGTTTGGTTACACATAAGCGGCGCCATTTGCTTGGCCACAAACGGAGGAGGCGACATGGTTGCAGAACTGGACGTCCTAAGCCAATGGATTCCCGAACAGATGTTGCCCGGCACCATTTTTGTGCTGGAGAATGCTGGCCGCGTCGGAGAAAAAGACGATCCTTATTGGGCCGTGCTCTCCTGCCCTGAATGCGGGACGCTGGGCTTGATCACGCGCAAACAGTTGGCTGGATTACTGCCTGTGATTTGCGGATCTAATCAGTGTCCGGCGCAGTTTTTTATTAATGATAGCCAGGTCGTGAGTCGAAAGCCTTTCTGACGCCGCCGACGTGAGGATGGCTGCCGACTCCTTGTGCTCTCCCCGCGCCTCATCCATGTCCTTCGACGACTGATTTCGAAAACTGCACCTATTTTGGTGCAGAATTTCCCTCAAAAAAATCACTCGATTCCGCCCAAAATCTAGAAAACAATGGACCGGGAGAAATTTTGCCTTGTAGATCTATGGTTCTTAAGGTAGTTACAGGCAAAATATTCTAAACGTTGGGGTTAGCGTGTCTGTCGGGCTGGCTGCGTCTACGCTCGCGACAACAGCAAAGCGCCGGACGAAGGTTTTCGTTTTCGTCTTGCTGGTCGGACTCAGCAGTTGACGTATGTAGTGAACACAATGGCCAAGAGCTGCGCCCTGTCAGGTTGTCAAAGAGCTAGGTTATCTTATAGATAACCTGCGTTGCTCTAGAATATCAATGGCGGGAGAATGAAATCAAGGGGAAAGTGGATGGGCCCTGAAGACGGTTCCCGAAATGGGAAACGTAAAGTGCGCGAACTGTGTCGGCCCGATGGCGCAAGACGATCTACGGCTGTCTCTTCGGAATATGGCGAAACCCAGGTTAGCGCCCGAAGAACGAGTGTTACGAGCCTGAATGTACAAGGAATGGGCGCGAACCTGGGGCCCCGGGCTGTTGAAATAAAAAGGACTCGTCCTTTAGAACGCGGCGAGCGCTTCCTCAATCGTTCGGTACTCACCATCCAGCTCTTCACTTCGGTAGTAGCCATCCGGCTCGATCTTGCCATCACGGAGACGTGAACACTTCCACTTCACGTCAGGGTGACTCCGGGCGCGGTCGGTTGTGATGAAGCCGATGAGGCTCCCACGTTCCTGCACCTCGTAGCGGAAGGCGTGCTGTTCGTCGTAGGAGAGCTGCAAGCCTTCACGAATCCACATGACGGCCTTGTAGGTGAGGTCACGTTCTGCAGCAGTAGCGGTAGTCATGACCCAGTATGAAGCAAACAAAATATTGAAGTCAAGACTCCTCTGGGTACATGGGTACAACTCAGCCGAGCTTCAAGTTACTAAGCGATTCCAGACCAACGGCCCTGCTTGGTTCGGGGTCAGGGGGTCGGAGGTTCAAATCCTCTCCCCGACCATTCTTCTCAGGGAAACCGAGGGAAACCGGGGACAGGGAAACCGGGGACGAAACCGGGGACAGACGGAGCGTTCCCTAATTTTTCGACGAATGGAAATTGGTGAACGTCCCGTCTGTCCCCAGTTTCTTCGTCCCAGTTTCTTCGTCCCCAGTTTCTTCCTGCCCTGAATGCGGGACGCTGGGATTGATCACGCGCAAACAGTTGGCTGGATTACTGCCTGTGATTTGCGGATCTAATCAGTGTCCGGCGCAGTTTTTTATTAATGATAGCCAAGTGGTGACGCGGAAGCCGTTCTAGCGGTTGTGTGTGTGGCGCGGGCGCCCCGCCCGCGTTGGTGAATGATCGGTTCACGACAACCGATGTTCGGGCCCAATAGCGCGAGCGAATTCGTGCAGTCAGTTCGTCCGCGGCTGTGAAAACTGGCCCCGACTTCAACGATGAGTTTTGGCTCTATCCAGCAGCACCGGCACCTGCTCGACAATCTCGATGTCGAATCCTTCGAGTGCGGGAACTTTTCGGGGATGGTTGGTCAGGAGACGAATTCGGCGCAGATTTAAATCAGAGAGGATCTGCGCGCCGATGCCGATCTCGCGCTGCGTCTTGCGTTCACTCTCCGGTAAAGACGGGAGACGCTTGTCGCGATGGAAGGTCAGCATTTTTCGCTGTCCGATGCTTTCGACCGAAAAACCTTTTGACGTCTGGTGCAGATAGATCAGGGCGCCGCGGCCTTCGCGGGCGATGGCTTGCATCGATCCTTCGATAGTCTCGTGACAATCGCAGGCGGTCGATCCGAAGACGTCTCCCATCACGCAATGGGAGTGCATGCGGACCAGCACCGGCTCGCTGCTTTCGATGTCGCCGCGCACTAATGCGACGTGCGATTCGCCGCCGTCCACTTCGCTCTCATAAGCGATCAGGCGAAACTCCCCATGACGAGTGCCAATCAGCGCTTCGCCCACGCGGTGCACGTAGCGCTCGTGCTGCATGCGGTAGCGGATGAGTTCGGCTACCGTCAACATTTTCATGTTGTGGGTTTTGCAGAACTCGACGAGGTCGGGGACGCGCGCCATGGTGCCGTCGTCGCGCATGATTTCGCAAATCACGCCCGCGGGAATCAGTCCGGCCATGCGGGCCAGGTCGACCGAAGCCTCGGTTTGCCCGGCGCGCACCAGGACGCCGCCTTTGCGGGCTTGCAGCGGGAAGACGTGTCCGGGGCGGGCTAGATCCGAGGGGCGAGTGGCGGGATCGATTGCAACTTTTATGGTGCGGGCGCGATCGTAGGCTGAAATTCCCGTGGTCACTCCCTCGCGGGCGTCGATCGCTTCGCAAAATGCGGTGCCGTAGTTCGAAGTGTTCTCGGCGGTCATGGGGCCGATGCGCAGATGGTCCAGGCGCTCATCCGTCATCGCCAGACAGACGAGGCCGCGGCCGTACTTGGCCATGAAGTTGATCGATTCCGGAGTAACTCTCTCGGCGGCAAGCGTGAGATCGCCCTCGTTCTCGCGATCTTCGTCATCGACCACCACGACCATGCGGCCGGCACGAATTTCTTCGATGGCGGTGGGGACATCCGTGAATGCGGATTGGGGCGTCATTACAGTGCGATTGTAGCAAACGGGCTACGGAAAAACGGGATTACGACTTCGCCATTTCGCGTTCGGCTCCCCGGAATAGCCTCCGCAGCGAGCGCACCACCCAGCGGGACAATACAACGATGACGGCCAGCAATATGCACACGATGGCTATGGTCGCATACGGATGCTGGGTTGCGAACCAGGTCAGGAAGATAGCGAGCCCGTCTTCTCCGAGACTTAGGGCTATATTCGAGAACGGCTCCGGTGAAGGAGTTACTGCAGCCCGCACCGCCGTTTTGCCTCCGTGCGAGGCGAGCGCGATGGCGCCGCCAGCCACCGTAGCCACGAGTTGTTCCCCCGGAGACAGGGTCGCGGTCGCGCCATAGGCAAGCAGAGCCGCAATGGGGATGCGGATGAACGTGTGCAACGCATTCCACAGCAGGTCAAAGGCGGGGATTTTATCGGCGAAGAACTCGATCACAAACATTACGCCGCTGGCTGCGATCACGTACCAGTTCGATACCAGTTGCAGCGCCGGAGGCAGCGGAAGCAATCCGGCGTGGGACAGTAGTCCGAGTGTGAGCAGGGTCGCGTAGACATTCAGTCCCGCAGAAAAACTCGTGGCAATTAACAAAGCAACGAGCTCGCTGGGCGGAATCGCCGCAATGGTCAAGGGAGACGCCATCTAAACCTCGACTGTCGGACGGTTGTTAATTGCAACAAAAAGGGCCGCCGCTTGGGCGACCCTCAATAACTTTGTTCCTCTTAATTAGAGGGTGGATTCGATTTCGAATCCCCAAGCCTCAAGCAACGGCTCGGGAATGTACTTCGAATTCTTATTGCGTCGAGCCCATTCCCGCAGGCGGGTCGAACGCAAGTACTGGTCCGGGGAAAGCTTGTACTCCCGCACCACTTGTTCGAATTCTGTAATAGTCGGAGTAATGGGTCCAATGGGTTCCGGCTTACCCCAGTTAGGATTGCCGCGCCGCTTAGCCATAGTTATAACTCCTCGCTTATGAGATAAACTTCCACTGGTAAAAAGTTAGATTCATTCCGCACACGCCGGGATTCTCATACTGGGCGTAGACCAAAACCCGACCGAAGCCCCTTACACTGAGCCCAAAGGCTAAACGGAAGGCTTTGATTCTATGGGTGTTTTGCTCAAAAGTCAACAAAAATCGTAAAGCAGTGGTTGAACCGTGGAGGGTAAACCTTAAGAACCTTACGGTTAAGGGTCTTGGGGCATCCCGACGGGCTGGGTGTTGCTATGTTTTGTCGGTGTGCAGTTCGGATGATGGATCTCTTGCAGCTTTATCCGGTTATTGTAGCCGCGAAGTGCGACAGAATGCAACCCACGCCGTAAGCCGTAGGGAGGAGGAACGCCGACGAGCCCCAGGGGGCGAAAGATTAGTTCTCACTCACACACTTACGCCCAGGGCTAATGTGTGCCGCCGCCCCTCCGGGGCTCGGTGGTGATGGCTTCGCTTTTCCGGCGATAACGTGGATCGTACTTAATCCTGATTACTGTCGTAACTCAGCCACCACCACCCCTCATTGACCGCCAACAGGGACCCACCTACATTGCATTAAGGAGGCGGTACCCGTGAAGGATATCTACGAAGTACTCCGTAAGAAACAGGCGGAACAGGCTCAACTGGGCAAGCAGATTGAAGCGCTACAGAGCGCGGCCGAGCAACTTCGCAGCGTAGCTCACTTACTCAACGAAGAAGAATCTCATGGTGACGGCGTCATCGTCGGTGGCTGATGTAGTTTATGGAATCTGCGGCTATGAATCTGCAAGCGCTGGTTGTTTGCTCGGATGACAAGATCATCCGCGCGCTCCGCCGCGTTCTCAGCGATCTAGAAATCGCGGTTGAGTTTTGCAGCGATGCTGATTCGGCAGTCAGCAAACTCACCCGGCGAAGATTTGAATCGGTCATCGTCGACTGTGCCGAACCGGAGACCGCGGCCAAAGTATTCGCCAGCGTCCGCTCAGCCTTATGTAACAAGCGGTCCGTCGCCGTTGCCCTGATTGACCGGCAAAATGCGGTGCGCACCGCTTTTGAGTTGGGCGCGCATTTTGTTCTTTATAAACCCATTTCTGCGGAACGTGCCCGAAACAGTTTTCGTGCGGCTCGGGCTTTGATGAAGTGCGAACGCCGCCGCAATGCGCGCGTGCCGGTTGAGATTCCCGTAGCTTTGACGGGAGATACTGGTACAGCCCAGCGAAAAGCGATCAGCTGCGATCTTGGCGTGGGCGGAATGTCTCTTAAACTTTCGCGTCGAGCCCTGACTTCCGGTGCTTTGCGCGTCAAATTCGAATTGCCCGGGGCTGAATGCAGCATCGAAAGTGCGGCAGAAATTGCATGGGATGGCGGGGGCTCACTGGCGGGCATTCGCTTCGTGAATCTCTCTGCACCACAGCGTGAGCACCTGAAGTCCTGGTTAGGCCGGCATGCCCCGGCGATGGAGCCAGACGATCCACCGGCTCCCTGCAAGCTTACCGACCTTAGCCCCGGCGGCTGCTATGTCGAAATGTCTTCTCCGTTTCCCGTTGGTACCAGAGTCAGCCTCAGCATCCGCCTGGCAAAATTTGAGAGTCAGGCGCAAGGCGTGGTGCGCGTGATGCATCCTGAAGTTGGCATGGGAGTGGAATTCACTCGAACTACCGACCAGCAGCACAGCCAACTGGAAAAATTCATCCAAAATCTCAAAACGAGCAAGGCGCAACCGCAGCTGGTGGTGGAACCTGAAGGTATGAACGACTCCGAACCTGTGGAGTCAGAAACCCAGGTCTGGGTGCAAACCGAAGATCCCTTACTCGAACTGTTCCACAGAAACGGTAATCTCACCGCGGAAAGCTTCCTGAACGAATTGCGCAGGCAGCGGAACTCTACTGGGCTTAAAGCTCATGCTGCAACAGCCTCAATCTAGCCAGTAAATTCCATGGTGCCCGGGACCGGAATCGAACCGGTACGGAGCTTTCGCCCCTCGGGATTTTAAGTCCCGTGCGTCTGCCAGTTTCGCCACCCGGGCATTTGTCTTAATAGTAAAGGGTTTATCCAGCGATCGCTGCATGAAATCTCAACACGATTCTAAATCGGAATCCTCTAAGACGGTCCACAGGCAGACATTTCCTACGGGGTTCACTGTATTCCGGTTGCGGCACTCTGTTCGATAGAGTACCGACGTGTCCGGCGGTGGAATCCAATCTGATTTCGCTGAAGTACAAAGAAATCTTGAGGAAACTCTTTCAAAACTCAAGGAAACCAAGGACCAGGAGCTTAGGAGACAGCTCCTTCGGAAAATGAGGAGCCTGCTCGTGGAGGCCGACCGCATTTTGGAGTCCCTAAAGTGACTTCCAACAGTTTTCGTCTCTGGCTGGTTGTGGTTGCCCTTACCGTGCTGACGGTTGTCCTGACTCTAGTGGCGGGTAGTTCGGGCATCTGAAATAGAGAAATTCCCAGGACCATCCATGGGTCCACGATCTGCCGTCTCCTCCGAGTAGTATGTCACTCGCTGTTGCCGGACGGCGGATTATTGCATCGCCGCTCGGCACGGATGGCGGGAAAATCGGCAGCCAGCGTTCTCACACGGCGTATGTGCTCCGCGAGGGCAGCTCTCAGTTCCTGAAGAATCTCATTCAACTCCGGGGATTCCGGAGTCACCGTAGCTTCAAGGCAAAGCACTCTAATCCGATCTTCAAGTCGCTTACGCATAACGCGGGGGAGGACAGCTCACAGATTCTCATAAATCTGCATTGTGTTCGATACACTACATACTGTATCCGTTGGCTATTAGCGAAATGTGGTGAAGAGGCGAAATACCGAAGCCTCATGCGAAAGGGGCATAAACCTTAACAATGGTCCTGTGTCTGCGTGGTTGTGCCCCCTTGCATGATGCGGACTGACCGGTCGTTCAGGCTAATCCCGGCTCAAGTTTCAGGGCGGAGCGAATGGCCTGAAGTAAAACCTTGTCATTGCACGGCTTGAGCAACTTTTAATCCCTCACTTGGCATGACTGTAGAATCGGGGCTATCGCGAATCAATTGTGCATTGGAGTGGTTGATCTTTACGTTCGTAAATGGGACCTTGGCAAAACAGATCTGCTGATGACCCGCCGGTTAAAGTAACCCAACACGTTTAGGGTTTGCGCCGGCCGAGTCGTCTGAGTAGTGTGAATGGTAAGAAAATCATTGGAAGGGTAATGACGCAATGCACGATTCTTGAAAAATTCGCTTGGCGAGATTTTCGATAGCCGGAGAAGAGATTTATGCAGCTCTTTTATTATTATTTATCTCTTCAATCTTCTCTCTTCTGCGCGTGTAATATCGCCAGCACCGTAAGATTGCCCCCTCCCGAAAAGGTACGTGAGCAATAGTGCTCAGAAACGGCCTTGACTGGCGAGTACCATTTTGGGAATCAGTAAAAACCAAACAAAAGGGGGGATCGCGTATGACCCCACAGCAAACACACCTACCCGAAAGAAGCCCTCTCGACGAACTTTGTCGTGCGCTAGAAATGGAGCACGAAGATAATCGACAGTTGCGGCCAGGATGCCACGAAGATTGTAGGGAATATTCTGAGACTCTTTCTCTGTGATTAGCCCTCGCGCGTCGCCCGGCGCTTGCGTAGCAATATTCGCTTAACGGATGGCGGCATTGTGCGGCCCGGCATGTCAGCCATGCGGAAAACCAAACTGCAGCACTACAGTCTATTTGGCTGAGATGGTCACTCCAACTGTGTTGGCCGCCGGCAGTTGCTCGATTACCCGCTCGATCGCCGTATCGATCACCACGGCTTGACCTTGCGCCACCGAGACGTATGCCATGGAACCATCGGTGGTGAATGCTACATTTTGCGGCGAACCCGAAACTGCGATCGTTCCCGTCACCGTGTTCGAAGCAAGATCCAGAACCAGCACGCCCGTGTTGGCCACAATATACGCGCTCATTCCGTTGGGATGAACCGCAATGCATCCCGGATAAACACCCGAACCTACGCTCACATTTTCCAGCACCTGTTGGTGAACCAGATCAACGATGGCAATTTCACTCTGGCCCATCAAGCTCACATATCCTTTCGTGCCGTCAGGACTAAGGGCCAGGAACGGACCTGCGGCTGATGCCACGCCCCCGAGCGCGATGGTAGCGGTCACATGGTTGGTGGAAGTGGCGATTACCGACAACACGTTCCCGCCTCCAGCCTGGGTGTACGCCGCGTAAAGGGTCTTGTTATCCGCCGACGTCGCCAGTGACGGAGATCCACTAATCGATCCCAGCGAAATCGTCTTGCTTCGAATTCCCTTTTGAGGATTGATAACTCCGATAGCGCCCGACGAACTTCCCAGATAAACCACCCGGCCGTCGGGACGAATCGCCACACTAGAGGCGCCAGCCATCGCAATACCCCACTGCCGCTGCCCCATCATCATGAGGTCGAGGGCCATCACACCACTGCCGATGCCCGAACCAGGCATTCCCTGATCGACCACGTAAGCCATCGATCCGTCCGGCGAAATTGCCACACCAGCGGGCGCCGTCCCAGCCTCAAAATCCATGAGCCATTGCCCGGTCACCGCGTCAAACTCGTGTACGACGGTGGTGTATGTCGTACCCGCCAGCGATATCATTTCGTTGTCTGAAATCACCACTCGCTGCGGCATCGCGCCCACGGAAATGGACGAGGCCAGCCGCCCATCCGTATTATCGACCACCGCCAGCAGATCGTCATCGACACTGGCCACGGCCACTCGCATACCACCCATGTACGGAACCACTCCGCCTTTGCCGGAGCTGCCCAGGCTGGTGCTGCCTTGAATCTGCCCGGTCTTTGCATCAATGTAGTTCAGCACTCCGGCGCCTGACGAAAACAGCACATCGGGGAACATGGGATGAACTGCCAGACCGTAACTCATCCCGCTCAAGGCAAAGAAATGCAGAACTCGCTCTTTCGTTAGATCGACGGCCGCATACCCGGTCTGGCTCGCCGTCGAGATGCCCGCAATATAAGCACGCGTGCCGTCTGGAGTAATCGCCAGCAGATTGTTTCCCGGAAACGCTTTCGTACCGGGAAGCGAAATTACCTTGCTGAGTTGATTGTTCGCAATCACGGCGAGAACACTTTGCGCATGCTTCCCAGCCGGCGTGATCTGGCATACGGCATAAGCCTTGGATCCGTCCGGCGACACGTCCGCATCCAGGCACATCCCGCCCGCGAGAACCGGCAGATTCGCCTTCACCGTTCCCGTAGCCGTATCGAACACAGTTACGCTGCCATCATTCTTGTTGGCGATATAACCCGTCGAACCATCCGGAGTAATGGCAATCGCCGCCGCGCCATTTCCCGCTGGAAACGTCATCATGACCATTCCCATCATTGTGTCGACTTCTTCTACTACGCTTTGGCCATTTTCATTCAGGCCAAAGTATCCCGTCATGTTGTCCGGGCCAATGGCGACAGCTGTGGTTCCGCTTCCGGCAGGCATAAAACTCATTTCCATCAGCATCATGCCATCGACAATGGAAACCGTAGCGCCTTCACCGCAGCACGACGTCAAATAAACTTTTGGATTCGCCAGCGAAACCGAAGGCAGAAGCAGAAAAAGCAGAATCACCAGAAGTGGGGATTTCCGGGAAGCGAGGCGCATAAAGATCTCCTCTTAGAAGAGCCCAAACATTTTACACCTAGAAGGATGACCGGAGTTCCGAATTGTCGCTCGGGCTCATGTTTTGCAGCACGTCATGCCGAAGCCCCGCGCTTTCACCAGCGAAGTTGAGGTCCCGCGTGAACCAGTCCAACCTCACCCAATAGGAATCTCAAATGACAATCGTGCGGCCATTGAACTTGGTCAACTGGAAGCCGGCAAACTGCTCCCAGTAATTAGCCTTCAAATCTTTCAAAATCTTGATCGCCACAGCCTCGCCCAATAGCAAGCCCTTCATGCCATCGCTGCGCCAGTGAACGCCCGACGCGTCGCGCCCCCTGGCAATGTTCGCCGCCAGCTTGTTCAGTTCATTGCCAATCGTCAGCGACCCGTTGTAAGGCTCGAGTGACAGGCCATCAGAGCTCGCCACCACCGGATTAGGAATCTCGAAACTCTCGTTATAAAAAGCTTTCAGCACCGTTACCGTGGCGCCAATCAAAGTTCCATGCCCCTGGGGGAAAGACGGGTGTGCCGGACAGCCTTCGGCGTACGCCATAGGCAAGAGGTAGGTTCCATACTTGTTAAAAATCGCGGTCAGTACCGGCGACGAAAGCAGTCGAGCCGGAAGCGGATAGCTTCCCTGCCCAGCCATCTGATTCTGCACATTTCCGGCGTATTCCTCCGGACGCACCCTCCGGTGAACCAGCCATTTCTGAAAATATACGCAGCGCAAGGCTGCAGCCGATACACGCCCGACCATGTCCAGCACGTCGGGAGCGCCAAATGTCCCAAACGCAGCCGTCTTCGTATAACTCAGGTAAGGATTGTTCGGGTCCAGGGTTGCCGCCATGCCGCCCAGCATCAAGGCCGCATTGAGACCTGCCTCATAGGAGAAATCTTTGTGCACAAATGCGGCGATATCGCGCAGGTCCCGCATGTAGCGCGGGGTGGAGTCGAAAACATTGTGGTCGGTGGGAGCGCCGCCATTCTGAATATTCAACCACCCCAGATACGACGTCATGTGGTCGTCGCCCGCCACGTTGGTGGTGATCTGCTGCGGCACGATCATGGCCCCGTAAGGAATGGGCAGCGCCAGGAACTGCGAGACATACGGACCAATTAAATCTCCTGGCGTAAAACCCCGAAAAATCGTGTCCGGCGTGACCGGCTGTGGCCCCTGATAATTCGGAAAAGTGCTCAGGTCGGCCACCGCCGCCGCAATGGTGTGGTCCGAATCGTAATTCGCGAAGGCCACGTCCCGCGCCAGGGCCATCCAGTAATTCTCCGCCATTTCGCTGCCCTGCTCGTTCCCGGCGTAGGCAGGCGGAAGCGCGGTAACGCCTACGTGGGAATCAGAACCTTCAAGACAGTACGCATAGGACGACTGGGGATTGGAAAGCTTTACCACGCCTCCCAGTTGAATGGCTTCGAAATCCGAAGCCGCACCTGATGTCAAAGCCGTAATCAGCCCGGTATAAGCCGACAGTTCGACTTCGCCCAGAACATCGTGCGGCAATCCTTTGGAGAAGTTTCCAATCTTATTGAAATATCGGTCCTCGTCGCCATTGGTTGGATGTTTCGGCGGAAGCAGTTTCTCGGCGACCGCATCGCCATTGCGCCGCACCCATTCATCTTCCCGCCGCTGCACCGGATTTTCCGGTCCAATCTCTTTCGCCTCGGCAATCGTCGGCAACCCCAGAAATCCAGCCGCCACCGTAGCCGCAGTCACCCCACCCAGAAACGAACGCCGGTTCAGGCGTCCAGGCTGGTCCGTAGTGTGTTCGCCGTCAGCCTTTTCTGGACCACGCTCGGCCTTGCTGGATTCTTCGTCGGAACTCTTCACATCATTCTCCTTATTACTTCAGATGAGCAGGATTGTCCGCCTTTAACTGTGTAACCGGAAATTCGCGCAGCCACAGCTGTGGGGAAAAGCGTAGGGAGTCGCTCTTAAAAACCAAAGCCGGTAAAGCACAAGCTGGCGAGCCAATTCACACCGATTCGAGACTTTGCGCCAGCCGCGCCCGCTTGTCAAGATGAAATAATTTGCGCAGACGAAAATGGAGCCCGGCGGTTGACTCCTGCCCATCGCAGAGGGATACTTTGGATGCTGCCAGTTGGGGGAATCATGCCACGCACGCCTGGGAAACCTGCCAAGGCCTACAGGTGACTTCATAGACGGCTCGTCAACAACCCATGCCAAATTCACATCAAAGGAATCTCAAATGTCTCGATTGTTGCCCCGGTTTTCCCCAGGAAGTCTTTCCCCAGGAAGTCGCGGTCTCGTGTTTCCGTTGTTTCAGCTTGTAACCTGCCTCCTGCTTCTCGCCTTGTCAGCCCCGGCGCAGACTTCGCTGGAACAAATCTCCACGCCCGCTCCGAAGGGGTTTACCGGAATATTTGGTGGAGGCCCGTTTTACAAGACTGCGAATTTCAATGTCGCGAAGGACATTGCTGAAATTGAACACTCGGGTTTCTCCGAAGCCATCGTCTGGAGCGTTGAAGTCAATGCCCAAGGCGACTTGAACTTCAACGGCGAGTTTCCCTTGACTTCGAACGGCGTCTATGTGGGCGGTAAGACTTATCCGAAATTTGCCGCGGATATGGCCACGTTAAAGCAAGCAGGAACTGTCAAAAGAGTCACCTTCAGCATCGGTTCCTCAAACTACGGAGACTGGGAAAACATCACTGCTTTGGTGAAGGCGCAAGGCGTCGGCCCGAAGAGCATTCTGTACAAGGATTTTAAGGCCCTGAAAAAAGCGATCCCGGCGCTGGATGCCCTCGATTTCGATGACGAAAATAGCTACGATCTCGGCACTACGGTTAAGTTCGGGGTCATGGTCGGCAAACTCGGCTATCACGTCGTGCCGGATCCTTATGTCAACGCCAGCTATTGGCAGAGTGTGGTTTCAGGAATCAACAAGAGACTCCCGCGCACGGTAGACGGAGTGCATCTTCAGGCCTATTCCGGCGGTCGAGGAAACAATCCTTGCTCGGGTTGGAATTTTGGCAAGGTGCCTGTTTTCCCGGGCGTGTGGGACCAGAACTACACGCCAAGCCAAGTGCAGACGGTGATGAGGGGCTGGCACAACCAATGCGGGATAATTGGCGGGTTCATGTGGATCTACGACGACTTTGTGGGCAATGGCCTGGCCAAAAAGTACGCCAGCGCGATCAACAAGGGAGTCAAATAGAACGAGAAGGTGCAGCACAGGTTTAACTTCAAAGTGTCGTCCGGCGGCCAGATCTTCTATATGTTTGGGCCTGTTCAGAACAACCACTACCAACACTAACCAGCTATACCCGCAATGGCTCCGGCGTGTGTCCAATCTTTGTAGGATTTCCGCTGATTCGTCAAGACTGTCGACACGGATCCCCTTCTTGACCGCCAAAATGACAACAAGTGTACACCCTTCCCAAATGTTCGTACCTGTCAATGAAAGTAAAGAGGTTGCCGAGGATTCAAGAAGCAACGTCAAACCCTGCGCATAGCCGCCCGGAACGCCAAAAACGTCCGCTTCAACGAACGCGACTACACTATCAACGACCCCAAAATGGTACGCCAGTTTCCCGACTATGCCGCCAGTACCTGATCGAGCATCCCGAACTCGGCCCGCCGCTAAGCACGTGTGGCGCGGGCGCCTCGCCCGCGAGGCTGAATCAAACGCCGCCGCCAAGCTCGAACCTCTAGCCGCGCAGCAAAATGTATCCAATGTATCTTTGGAAAACGTAACCGAAGGCGTCACGGGGGAACCAGCCGCGGAGCGGCGAAAGAATGCAGCCCACAGCGCAAGCTGTGGGTCGACAGCAGAAAATGATCCAGCTCCGAAGGAGCGAAAGAATCCCGAGCGTGAGCTCCAGGAAAAAGACCTCCAGCGACTGCAAGCCGCAATCGAAGGCGCCGAACGCGGAAACTGGCGCGATCTGCGCATCGTCTTCGAATTCGTAGGGATTGGCCCTCAGCTCAAAGACGCGCCATCCTAACCCGCGAACGCAACCAGACAGATTTGAAGACTTGCCTTCAACGCACTAACATCTAGTCATGCCGGTTGAAACTGAAATTACCCCAGCGACCTACACACCGATTCGCGCGCCTCGCGGCACCAACATTTCCTGCAAAGGCTGGCAGCAGGAAGCGGCGATGCGGATGCTCATGAATAATCTCGACGAAGAAGTCGCCGAGCGGCCACGCGATCTTGTTGTGTACGGCGGCACGGGCCGGGCCGCGCGCAGTTGGGAGGCATACCACGCAATCGTCGCGTCATTAAAGAAACTAGAGAACGATGAGACTCTGCTGGTGCAATCTGGCAAACCCGTGGGCGTGTTCAAGACTCACGAATACGCGCCGCGAGTGCTGATCGCGAATTCGAACCTGGTCGGGCATTGGTCCAACTGGGAAAAGTTCAACGAACTGGAGCGCGCGGGACTGATGATGTACGGGCAGATGACTGCCGGCTCGTGGATCTACATCGGCTCGCAAGGGATTGTGCAGGGCACCTTCGAAACTTTTTCCGCGGCCGGAGAGAAGCATTTTGGCGGCGATCTTACCGGCAAGCTGATCGTGAGCGGCGGCATGGGCGGCATGGGTGGAGCTCAACCGCTGGCTGCGACCATGACCGGCGCAGCTTTCCTGGGCATTGATGTCGATCCCGAGCGCATCAAGAAACGCCTCAAGACCGGTTACTGCGATTTCATGGTGAGCACGCTGGATGAGGCGCTGCGCATCCTGAAAAATGCCGTGCGCAAGAAAGAAAACGTCTCCGTCGGATTGGTGGGCAACTGCGCCGACATAATTCCGGAACTGGCCGAGCGTGGCGTGGTCCCAGACATTCTTACCGATCAAACTTCGGCTCATGATCCGCTGAACGGATACGTCCCCAACGGGATGACGTTGCAGGCGGCGCTGGAATTGCGCCAGCAAGATCCGCAGAGTTATCAAGAGCGGTCGCTGGACGCGATGGCGCGGCACGTTGAAGGCATGTTGCGCCTGCAGAAAATGGGCGCGGTAACTTTCGACTATGGAAATAATATCCGAACGTTCGCGTTTCAGCGGGGAGTAAAACATGCCTACGATTTCCCGGGATTTGTGCCCGCGTACATTCGTCCGCTGTTTTGCGAGGGCCGCGGACCGTTCCGCTGGGCCGCCCTGTCGGGCGAGCCTTCCGATATTCATGTCACCGATGAGTTAGTGCTGGAACTTTTCCCCGAGAACCGGATCCTTCGGCGCTGGATTGCGTTGGCACGCAAGCGCATCAAGTTCCAGGGATTGCCAGCAAGAATCTGCTGGCTGGGATATGGCGAGCGTGCGCAATTCGGCCTGGCAATCAATGATCTCGTTAAGCAAGGCAAAATCAAGGCGCCGATTGTGATTGGCCGCGATCACCTGGACTGCGGCTCAGTCGCATCTCCGTTTCGCGAAACCGAAAGCATGAAAGATGGCAGCGACGCTGTCGCCGACTGGCCGCTGCTCAATGCTTTATTGAATACTGCTGCGGGAGCTTCGTGGGTTTCCATACACAACGGCGGTGGCGTGGGCATCGGCTACTCGTTGCATGCCGGACAGGTCACGGTGGCCGACGGAACCGAAATGATGGCCAAGCGAATCGAGCGCGTTCTGACCACCGATCCCGGGATGGGCGTGGTCCGGCACGTAGACGCGGGATATGACGAGGCAAAAGAGTTTGCCAACAATATGAGCGTGAAGGTGCCGATGAAGAGTTAGTCGCGAGCTTCGCAAAGATTGTGTGGGGTCGGGCGCCGTCCGCCCGTCCACGCCGGGCAGAGTTTTCCAGGGGTCTTCCAATGCCATTCAGCGAGGATACGAGGAACAAAGTCTTGCTGTGGTCGGATCGTCACTGCTGCCTTTGCAAAAAGGCTTGCGGAATTAACATCGAGGTCCACCACTTAGTACCAGAAGAACAGAACGGCAGCAACGATGTCGACAACGCGATTCCGCTCTGCTTCGAATGTCATGGCTCTGTGCAGCACTACAACCCCAAGCACCCCAAGGGCACTAAATACAGGCCGGATGAGTTGAAGAAGCGTAGGGAACAGGTTTATGAGGAGTTCACGCGCCACTTGGTTCCACCTATCCACTACGAGATAAGCCAAGCTCTTCCGGGCGGCGGTACTCGCAAGCTTCCCGATGTCGGTTTTGTAGTTGCGAACCTTGGCGTGGCCCTTCCTGTTCGGCTAAGAATAGTGTCCGAAATCTTCATCAAGGAGATTTCTTGCGGCATGCCTGCTGGAGTTCACTACTCGGGCAAAGCGCTTTGGAACCTTAATCCACAGTCGTCGGTTTCAGGGCATTTCGCCCTACCAACAAGCCACGCGAATCCAAACGACAAACTGGAAATCAGGGTTGATGTGACAATCGTCGACATCTATGATCGAGAGCACCATAACTTGCTCGTCAGTTGGGTTTACATGCCCACTGAAGGAGCTTGGTATTTCGAGCCCTGCCCTGGCCACTCATGACCAACGGTGAACATTGGCATCAAGAAACAGCAGGTCCATCTATGAGGGTCGGCGATGGGGAACTGAATCGGGGTCCAAACCGAGTTTCCGCACCGCCCGTCTGGCTTTGCGGTAGTCGGCATCGGTCGTCGTTGTAGAAAGAAGAAATTCTGCTTTTCGCTGGGGACTGTATCGTTCCACCGGGACGAGAACCGCAGGCCGAATTAGGATTCCATCGTCCTTTTCCTCGGCCACCACCATACTGCCTTCTTCAATGCCAAATCGCTTACGTAACCTCGCCGGAACAATGATCGCGCCGCGTTTCCCAACTTTTGCCGATTCCATAAATAGGCCCTTTTCGACGCCGGAATGCCTGATGTTACCATTTGCCTGATATTCAGGCAAACGGTGCGCGTCGCAATTGTCCCTGGTGACCCGGGATACAGCAGCGATCTCCGCCCTATCCGAGTGGAGCGCGCATGCGCGCTGATCTGGAGGCAAACCCCATGCGCAAGAACTTCTCTTCCAGGGAGCGGCGCGATAAATAGGCGATAGCGATTGCCAGACCGCTACCTGCAGCAAAGCGGAGCAGCATGGCAGCCGTCGGATTCCCTGCAGAGTAAAGAGCTAACAACGGGTGTGCGAACAGTATTTCCGCCAGCCTGAATGCGAACACATGGATCAAGTACAAACCGTAACTCACAAAGCCAAGAAACTTGAGCACCGGTCGATCAACTAAGAAACTCCACGCACTGGTTCCTGTCAACAACGCGCAGGACAGCAGACCCGCGGAAGCGAGATTGCACACGGTGTACGAAAAGGCCGCTTCGGCGAGAGGATGTTTCAACTCGAGCACAAACAATCCTGTTCCGGCAACCAGCAGCGGCAGAGCAATGCGCGACAGCTGTCTTCGTTGAAACGACGGCTGCCGCATCCAGATTGCCAGCAGCGCGCCGAGCGCCAGCCCATCGAGGTTGAACCAAGTATAAAGGGCCACGAAATTTGTCGGGGCGCCAGTGACAGTGAAATCGATTGCGCGCAACAGCGGAGTTACCGCGACGATGATCGCCAACAAAACCATCAGGCGAACGGACGTGAATCTGCGAATGAGTGCGGGCCATAGCATGTAGAAGTGTTCCTCCACTGCCAGCGACCACAGCGGTCCGTATTGCAAAGGCACGCCCAACAGAGTTGTGGCATTGGCGAGAAACAAAACGCTGAGCGTAACAAAGCGCCAGGAAATCCACCCGCCGACCAATAGGACCAAAAGGGTTGCGTAGAATGCGGGTAGGATGCGCAGGGCCCGGCGGGTGTAAAAGCGACGGAAGTAGCTGTGCCGGTGGCGGCTGTCGATGAGGATGCCAGTAATCAGAAATCCGGACAGCACGAAAAACAAGTTGACGCCGATCCATCCATAATGAGAAATGGCCAGTATGAATTTGCCGCCGGCCGACAACTCGGTGTTCATCGGCGAAGCCATCCCATGAAAAAACAAAACCAGCAGGATGGCAAGGCCTCGCACCGAATCCAGTTCCGGCATATAGGGACGGATCAGTGGAGCATGGGGAACAGAATCGCCCGTTCCCTGTGGGAGCAACGAGGTCTCATCGAAGTCGCTTCCTGTCCGCCGAGGAAAGCTGCGAACACGCCGTCCAGTGCCGGTTGTGCCGATTAGATTGCTGGGCCGGTTCAATCGGGAACCTCGCGCGGTATTATAGGCTGTTGTTTTCGGATATTCTGAATTAAGTTCAAGTTCGTCCAGGTTTTCCCCTGCTAAACTGTCTATTGCTTGAGCCCAGCCAGGAAAGAATCGCACATCGATCGTGCGTTGCTGCTGATCAACATCGGCCAGCTGCTGACGCTGCGATCTGGTTCGGATAAATCAGGTCCACGCCGCGGTACCCAGCTCAACCAACTGGAGATTATCAAAGACGCTGCTGTGCTATGCCTGGAAGGAAAGATTGTTTCCGTCGGCAAGAGCAAAGATGCGCTACGCGATTCGTGGCTCAAGAAGAATCGCAGAAAAGTTATCGAGGTCGATTGCGAACGCCAGGTCGTACTTCCGGGATTCGTCGACTCGCACACTCACCCCGTGTTCGTCGCGCCGCGACTGGTAGATTTTGAAAAGCGGGTTGCGGGCGCCACCTACGAAGAAATTGCAGACGCCGGTGGCGGCATCCGCACTAGTGTCGAAGGCGTACGTAAGGCGGGAAAAAGCCGACTAACCGAAAGCGTACTGCGAGCGCTGCGTGAAATGGCTGAGCAAGGGACCACCACGATTGAGGCCAAGTCGGGTTACGGGTTGACTCTGGAATCGGAATTAAAGTCGCTCGCGGCAATTCGTGATGCTGGCGCCGCCTGGCCGGGCACGGTAGTGGCTACGCTTCTCGGCGCCCACGTGGTTCCCAAAGAATTCGAGGGCAAAGCCGACAAGTACGTGAATGAAGTATGCGAAAAAATGATTCCGCTGGCTGCAAAACGAAAGCTCGCCCAGTTTGTGGATGTGTTCACTGAGCGCGGAGCCTTCAGTGTCGAAGATACCGCAACAATTTTTGCTGCTGCCGAAAAGCATGGCTTAGGCGTGCGAGCACACGTGTGCCAATTGAGCGAGACGTCTTTAGAGCCCCTATTCCGCTTTAACTTGGCGTCGTTCGATCACATGGATTGCGCCAATGACGCTGACATCCGAGAACTGGCACGACGGGACACGATTGCGACGCTGCTACCGGGAGCGAATTATTTTTTGGGTTTGGAGAAGTTTCCTCCAGCGCGAAGATTGATCGACGCAGGCGTGCCGGTGGCTTTGGCCACTGACTACAATCCAGGTTCTTCGCCCACCCCCAGCATGCCATTCGTACTATCGCTGGCCAGCACCCACATGAAGATGTCGCCCGCCGAAGCAATTTCTGCTGCGACCATCAATGGCGCCTGGGCATTGCGACTGGGCGAGCGCAAGGGTTCAATCGAAGCCGGCAAGGACGCCGATTTCGCCGTTTTCGAGGCTGACGATTATCGCGAGATTCCGTACTGGTTTGCGTCTAATCGATGCGCCTTCACGGTCTTGAATGGGACACTGTTTGCGTCTTCTGGCTCTGCGGTATTGAGCTGAACTTTTAATCCGTCTCATGAGATTCCCGATATAGATTGAACGCTGTCCGTTTTTTGTAACACGCGCAAAAATCTCTTGCCTTCTCATCACCGTGCTGCTAACTTCGCAGGCATCTAACGGGCCAGCAACTGATTCGTAGGATTTGCAGAGAGCTCGGCTCCTCTCCTGGGTGGAGTTTCGCGAGAACAAACTCCGACTGTAACGCTGCCCTGCTTTTCTTCACCATCAGCCAGGCCCAACAGAAAGGAGATCTATGTCTACTCCGAAAACACCACTTGCAGGTAGTGAGCGCGCTCCGATGGAAGGGGCGCGAGAAATAGGTCCAGCCAATCCTAATGAAATGGTGGACGTAACCATTCGGCTGCGTTCGCGCGCGGGAAAGAAGCCAATTGTCAGCGCCGATGCATTCACCAAGCCGATTGAAAAACGCAAGATCATGAGCCGTCAAGAATTTGAGCAAAGCCACGGGGCCGACCCACAAAGCATTGCTAAGGTCGAGGCATTTGCCCGCGAGCACAAACTCAACGTAAAAGAAAAGAGCGCGGGACGCCGGACGGTCATTCTTTCCGGAACTGTCGCCGCCATGAACGAAGCTTTTGGCGTCCAACTGAAGGAATATCAGCATCCGAACGGAAACTATCGCGGGCGAACCGGACCTGTCCAGATTCCCGCTGAACTACAGGATGTGATCGAAGGCGTCTTTGGCCTGGACAACCGGCCGCAAGCTAAACCACATTTTCGTAGGCGGCAGGGACGCGCCGGCGCTCGCGCCCAAGCCGCTGGGTGTCTCGTACACGCCCACACAAGTTGCCGAGCTTTACGACTATCCTACGGGCGTCGACGGATCCGGAGAATGTATCGCGCTGATCGAGTTGGGCGGCGGATACAATCCGACGGATCTAAGTAACTACTGGAAGCAGCTCAACTTGCCAAGACGCCAACCGTATCCGCGGTTTCGGTCGGCAACGGCAGCAACAATCCCACTGGAGATCCGAACGGCCCCGATGGCGAAGTGATGCTGGATATCGAGGTCTCCGGGGCGATTGCACCCGGCGCCAAGATTGTTGCTTATTTTGCCGACAACACCGACGCCGGCTTTTTAAACGCGATCACAACCGCAGTGCACGACAGCACCAACAACCCGTCGGTCGTTTCCATCAGTTGGGGCGGTCCTGAATCCTCGTGGACGCAGCAGGCGATGACCTCCATGGATGAAGCATTCCAGGCTGCCGCCGCGATGGGAGTAACGGTCTGTGTTGCTTCCGGAGACGATGGCTCGACCGACGGCGTAACCGACGGATCGAACCACGTCGACTTTCCCGCTTCGAGTCCAAATGTGCTGGCTTGTGGAGGAACCACTTTGCAGGCCTCAGGCGGTAAGATCACCAGCGAAACTGCATGGAACGAACTGGCAAGTAATGAAGGCGCAACCGGAGGCGGGATAAGCGACGTCTTCCCCTTGCCGAGTTGGCAGAATGGAGCTAATGTGCCTCCTTCGGCCAACCCAAAACGAAATGTCGGACGCGGCGTGCCCGACGTGTCTGGAGACGCCGATCCAACTACCGGCTACGTTACGCTAGTTGACGGACAGTCCGGTGTTATCGGAGGGACGAGCGCGGTCGCTCCGCTCTGGGCTGGGTTGGTCGCGCTCATTAACCACAGCATCGGGAAGCCTGTCGGCTTCATCAATCCGTTGCTCTATCAAAATGCCAGCACTGCGGGGGATTTCCATGACATAACTTCCGGCAGCAACGGAGCTTATCAGGCCGGCCCCGGTTGGGATGCATGTACCGGGCTCGGCTCGCCGATTGGGACTGGAGTCGGGGCCGTGTTGGGCGTTCCGCAGCAGGCCCAAGCTAGAAGAACGGGTACGTAGACGCAGCAAGAAATAGCGCGGCACATTCCGGGCACGGCGTGCCGCGCCATTTTGTTCTTGCGAAGGAAGTCGTGGCTTCTACCTCGAGAGATTGCAGCGTCAGTCTTACGACGGAACGGGCGAGAGTCTCGCCCGTCTAGGCCGCCGCGCCCACGACTGCAAAGTTCCACTCGTATCTTTATGCTTTCTTTACGAATATATTGATACGGTCGGAAAGCGCCTGGGGCGCGACTGCCCTGCACCTTCGACGTCTAGAAGACAAAATTCGGCATCTCTGTTCACTTGCGGTCGAGGCTAAGAACGATAATGCGTGGATAGTTCTGTCGGAACTCCGCATTCTTATCCGTCAGCACATAGAACATCTAAGAATAGTTGCCGCGGGCAAGCTGTCCGGCGCTAGAGAATTTGCGGAGCGGCGATCCGACCAAAAGCCTCCCCAAAAATTGTCAGAGTAACGAAACCTGTCCGCATTCCTTTGGGGAGAACCTGGGGAACGTCCCGTCGGCGGTTTGTGAGAAATTCATCGTGCAAGGTTCGCGCGTCGGACCGGGTCGCCGTTCCCCTGCGGGGCCTGAATCTGACTTTGCGCTCACTCAGGGCTTACGCCCTGAGCTATACCTTGGCGCGCCTCCGGGGCTGGCTGTATGTAATACAACACCCCCAAGGGAAAGCGGGGGTAAAATCGGGATGGACCGCCACACTTTCGTACCCTTTCGCGCAACTCATAGGCCAAATCCGGGTTTACATTCTCAGAGGCAGGTAATCAGTCACCTGCGCCTCGCTGATCGCGTCGGCGTAAGGGGTTGGGAACACGGCAGGGTTGGCGGTGTTCCAAGGGAGAATAGATATGACAAGGCTTCCGGCGCTTGTTTCAAAGCTATTTCACTGTGGCGATACTGGCCATAGCCACGGCAACCTTCTCCGCACATGCGCAAGATATGCCTGCGCCGCCGGATCAGCAACAGGCTTATCCGGCTGACCAGGCGCCACCTCCGCCGGCAGATCAGGGTGGTCAATCCACGTATCCTTCAGATCAGGCACCGCCTCCGCCAGCAGAGACAGCTCCTTCGGCCGGAGGTCAGTCGGGATATCCCACTGATCAGGCTCCGCCCTCGGTCGGCGGACAGGCACCCTATCCGACAGAACCGCCGCCTTCGGCAGGACAGCCTCTGCCTTCTGATGGCGGGCAGGCGGGTGATCCTTCGGGCCGCGTAGGCCGATTGGGCTACATGTCTGGATCGGTTTCGCTGCAGCCGCAAGGGACTGGGGATTGGGTTCAAGGTTCGCTGAACCGTCCGCTTACCAACGGCGATAACGTCTGGGCTGACAAAGATTCGCGGGCCGAGCTGAACTTGGGCACGGGCGTGATGCGCATCAGTTCTGAAAGCAGTTTGACGGTGACGAATGTCACCAACGATGCGGTGCAGGTGCAACTGCATCAGGGCACGTTAAATGTGCACGTTCGCAAACTATATGACGGCGAAGCGTATGAGGTCGATACCCAGAATCTGGCGTTCACGATAACCAAAGGTGGCGAATACCGCTTTGATGTTGATCCGAACTCAGACACAACTATAGTTACAGTGTGGAAGGGTGAGGGCGAAGCCACTGGGCAAGGCCCGTCGGTTCGAGTGCGTGAAGGCGAGCAGGCGCGATTTACAGGTGGAACTTCGCTGGCGCATCAGGCTATGGACGCGCCGCGGCGCGACGGCTTCGATGATTGGTGCAAAGTGCGTGATCAGCGCGAAGACGAATCCACATCGGCGCAATACGTCGCCCCGGGCGTGGTTGGAGCCAGCGATCTGGATGAGTACGGAACCTGGCGCAGTACGCCTGAATATGGAAATGTGTGGGTACCCAGTGGAGTCGCACCGGGATGGGCGCCGTATAGCGATGGGCAGTGGATCTGGCAAGCGCCTTGGGGATGGACTTGGGTAGACGCTGCTCCGTGGGGATTCGCTCCGTTCCACTATGGCCGTTGGGTGGATTTTGGCGCCGTACTGGGGTTGGGCGCCGGGACCGTACTGGGAGCGGCCGTTTTACGCTCCCGCTCTGGTCGCTTGGTTTGGCGGTCCGCACTTCGGTATCGGCATTAACTTTGGCTTCGGCTTGGGCTTTGGCGGAGGATTCGGGTGGTGCCCGCTGGGCTTCGGCGAGCCGTTCTTCCCGTGGTATGGGGCGAGCCGCGGTTATTTCCGGAACGTCAACATCAGCAACACACGCATCAACAATTTTAATCATATCGTGAATAATTACGGTCGCAATGGCGGCGCTCTGTACGGCAGGAATGGGGTTGCAATGCCGCGTTATGCCAGCAGGCCAGGAGCGTTGACCGCTGTTTCACGAAATACCCTGGAGCGCGGGCTGCCTGTCGCCGGCAACAGGGCCAACATTCCGAGCAGCGCTTTGCGAAACCTGTCGAGCGCGAGTCTTGACCGGCCGAATATTTCTCCGACGCGTGCCAGCATGCTCGGTTCAAAAGCAGGCATGGCGGCGGCGCATCCTTCGCTGGGAACTACTTCGCGGCCGACAGTCAGCAGAATGACGCCGCCGAGGAGTTCGGCTTCATCCAAGCCTTCGCCGGCAATCGCGGCTTCGCATAACACTCCGGCTCCGTCTAGCCGTACTGCAGGCTCATCGATGGCGAGTCGTAGTTCTGTTTCGCCAATGTCGAATCGTGGCTCTGAAGGACGGCCGATTGCATCCTCAGCGGTTTCGGCTGGGCGCAACGTGCCGCGTCCGCAGAGTAGCGCAAGGTCACTGGCCGGACCTTCAGCGGGAGCAGGTGCAAGGTCCGAAGGAATGACTGGCGCACGCGCTGGAGCTTCGCCTGGCTTTTCAGCTTCGCGATCGGTGCCTCGTCCGCCCTCTAGCGGCCCGACTATGAGTGCTCGGAATACGTCGCCAAGTATGCCGTCGGGTTCGCGCTCTTACTCGACTCCATATTTTGGCCGTGGTACGCCCAATAACGTGCCGCGTCCTTCGGGCGCAGTTATGCCAGCATCGCGTAGCTATTCATCGGCGCAGAGTCGCGGCGGATACTCGGCCCGCTCATACAGCGGCGGAGGGTACGGGGGCTACAGCGGGTCGCGCGGATACAGCGGGGGCAACTACGGCGCGTCGTCGCGCGGATACAGCGGCGGCAATTATGGCGCGTCATCGCGCGGATACAGCGGGTCACGTGGGTACAGCGGCTCGCCCTATGGTGGTTCTTCGTCGAGGGGATATAGTGGCCGAAGCTACTCCGCGCCGTCGTCGCACGGCTCAGGCTCGTTCGGCGGCGGTCGCGGATACTCCGGGTCACGTGGGAGTTCGGGAGGGCACGGCAGCTCGGGCGGCTCCCATGGGGGCGGTAGTTCGCATGGTGGTGGCGGCTCGCACGGTGGGCACCGCTAATTGGGCCGTACATTTGCCGCACTTCGCCCCGCTTGCTCAGCGGGGCGATGCTTTTTCCGGTAACTCATTGTTCTGCAATCATGTACACGGTTCAGGTTGTTTCACGCGAGATTCGTCGGCACGTGGAGAGAACGCCGGGACTTCGGAATGACTGCTCCCTAGAGAGGCTGCGGCAAAGTCATTCCTTGGCAATTAACCGCGACATCGGCGGCTAAAGCCGGATTCTGCGCCACCCCAAAATCAAGTGCAATGTCGAGTTTCTCTGCGATTTTCTAGCACAAGAGTCCAACTAACCTACTACCTACGTATCGCCCTGATTGCCTTTAGTTCCCGATTCGGGTAGACTGATGTCGTGTTGTTCCTCGCTTCCCCTCCTGTGTTTGTGGGTGACTTCTCATGTTGAACGGCAATGGCAGCTTCCACATAGGCGATAAAGTCGTCTACCCGAATCATGGCGTTGGAGTAATTGAGCAAATCAGCAGCCGTACCATCGGCGAGACTGTGGAAAATTTCTACCTTCTCAAAATAAAGTCGAGCAGCCTCAAGGTCATGGTGCCGTTTCATAACGTCGGCACCGTCGGTCTACGGCGCGTGGTGAAGAACGGCGAGATTCAGAAGATCGTTGATTTTCTTGAAGATGGAGAGTGCGACAACAACGCCGACTGGAAATACCGCTTCAAAGAAAATTCCGAGCGCATGCGCACCGGATCTTTGTTAGAAGTGGCCAATGTGCTCAAAGCTTTGCTGGTTCTGAACCAGTCCAAGTCGCTTTCATTCCGGGAAAAGAAAATGCTGGAACGTGCCCGCTATCTTCTGGTCAGCGAGTTGGCAATGGCAAGAAACTGCGAAGAGCCGCAGATCGAGGAGTTGCTGACTAAAGCTTTGTCCAAGTCGAACCTGCGATTCCCCGAAGCCTCGGAATTCCAAGCCTGAGGCGCTTTTTCGACGCACCGTCCGCTTCCCATTCTGGTAAAAAGTTCGCCGAGCAATCGAGCCGGCGGCTGGCGGTAGGTTTATAATCCGGTGAAGAATGACCGAGCAAATTAAAAGAAAACTGCAGGAAGAAATGAATCAGCTCGAACACGAACTGGTTCACGATCTTCCCAAAGAGATCAAGAAAGCCGCTGCCTTGGGCGACCTCAGCGAAAACGCCGAGTATCACATGGCCAAGCAGCGCCAGGAATTCGTCAAAGCCCGGCTGCGCCAGTTGGGCAAGCGCATGGGCGACCTCGCGCTGATTAACATGGATAACATTCCCCGCGACAAGGTCGGACTGGGATCGACAGTCAAAGTTTATGACAACGATAAGAACGAAGAGGTCGAATACAAGCTGGTGACAAGCGAGGAAGCCGACTTTCCGTCCGGCAAAATTTCTACCAGTTCGCCGATCGGCCGCGCCCTGCTGAACAAAAAAGTTGGCGACACCGCCATCGTAGTCACTCCAAACGGCAAGCGCGAAATGGAAATTCTGAAACTGAGTACTATTCACGACGAAGCGGCTGCCGGATAACTAACGCCACATGACTCCTTCCAAAGAGGCCAACCGAAACGCGAGTCGTGCTGGTTACAAAACCTGGACCAGCGTCTTTGGCCGGGGCTGCGGCATGTTGCTCGATGCCATTGTCCGCCGCCTGGCTCTAGCGCGAGTCAATCCCAACGTGCTGACTTTCCTTGGGCTGGTCGTAAACATAATTGCCGCTTTTCTCTTCGGATACGCCAATAGCGAAAACCAAGCCCGCATGTTCCGTTATGCCGGACTGGTCATTATCGGGTCGGGCTTCTTTGATCTGGTCGATGGCGCCGTGGCTCGAGCCAGCAATCGCGTCACCCGCTTCGGCGGATTCTTCGACTCGGTAGTCGACCGCTATAGCGATGCTTCCCAATTCGTAGGGCTGATGGTGTTTTACGGCCGCAGCGGCCGCTCCGTCTACGTCATCCTTGCCGCCATCGCAATGATCAGCGCCATCATGGTCAGCTACACGCGCGCCCGCGCAGAATCGCTGATAGGGTCGTGCCGTGTTGGCTTCATGGAGCGTCCGGAGCGATTGGTGCTGGTTATAATCGGAGCGCTTTTCAACCGCATGGCCCCAGTCTTGTGGATCATCGCTGTTCTCTCCACGATTACCGTGATCCATCGCATTCGCTATACGTGGACTCGGACTGAACTGGTGGACCGAGCGGCAACCAACCCAGTGCAGGCCGCATAGCTACGAGCGTCTTTATCGATTAAGAAAGAGGAAATATCTCGCTGGCATCAACTGCGAGGACGATTTAGTGCGTGAGATACTGCCGGGCCAGCCAGAGTTTTAAGTCGCGCTTCAAATCCGGACTCATGCTCAGGAAACGGATTCCAGCGTTGCCCATTTTGTCGATCCAGGCAACTTCTCCCTGAAGCTTTCATTTGAGCCTTGCTTTCCGGCAACTGAAAGCTCAGTCGCACCGGACCCTGAAACGCCATGGGGTAAGAGAGCCGGATCCCCATGCCGCCTTCGCTGAGGTTTATCAGATGAGCTTCAACTTTCTTTTTGGAACCGTACGCGAGGCATACCGGCAGATCGAGTGCGTGGCGGTTATAGCGGAGCCTACCGTCGAGAATCATGTTGCGCGCCGCGGAAAGAGTGCGGACCGCTTGCTCCACGGAAATCGGCTTCTTGAAAACAAATGTTGCGACAGTGTCCTGCAAGTTTGTATGGCCGTTTGAACCACTGACGATGACCAGCGGTACTGCGTTCAGTCCGGTACCGAGCCCTCGCAAGAAACTGCTGGTCCCATCCAGATCGCAGTCGACGATAAGAGCGTCTACTTTCGACTTAGCAAGTTTGGCGCGCGCTCGCTCCGGCTCCGGTTCCACGTCCACGCCGATATGCAAGCCGCCGAGGATACATTCCAACACGCTGACTTCTGCCCAATCGCGGGAAACAACCATGGATGAGAGTGTCATATCGCAACTGTAGCTGCAGGCGTAATCAGGCTACAGATAACGAAGGTAATGAAGGGCAGGCTTCGGGCTTCCGGATTCCGGCTTCGGGCTTCCGGCTTCCGGCTTCGGGCTTCCGGCTTTCGACTGCGAGTTTTGTTGGACACGACGAACCGACTCCACCGGACATTCCTGAAGCCTGAAGCCTAACGCCCGAAGCCTATTTCACGCTGTCGCTGACTTTCCCTGTGTCCGGTACCAGTCGACGGTGCGGCGCAGGCCTTCTTCGAAGTTCACTTGCGGCTTGTATCCCAGATGTTTCTCCGCCCGCGACAGATCAGCCAGCGAGTGCTTCACATCTCCCGGGCGTTCTGCAGCGTATTTAACCTCGCCAGGATAGCCGGTGAGTTTTTTCAGCACGCGAAACATTTCGTTCAAATCAATTCGCGTGCCCGTGGCTACGTTGAATACTCTTCCCGACACCTCGCTGGCCGGCGCTTTGCAGGCCAGCAAATTTGCGTGGACGACGTTTTCCACGTAGGTGAAATCGCGGCTCTGCGCGCCATCGCCGTAGATGGTCGGTTGCTCTCCCTTGAGCATCTGCGTAATGAATTTCGCCAGCACGCCTGAGTATGGCGACGTGGGATCCTGCCGCGGTCCGAAGATGTTGAAATAGCGCAACGCGACAGTCTCCAATTCGTAGCAGCGAAAAAAAGATGCCATGTAATACTCACTTGCCAACTTCGCCACTGCGTAGGGAGAAATCGGATTCGGAGACATATCTTCGCGCTTGGGCAGCGTGGGTGTATCGCCATAAGCCGAAGACGAAGCCGCGTAAATCACGCGCTTCACTTTTGCATCGCGAGCCGCGACCAGCACGTTGACGGTTCCGTCAACGTTAGCCTGATTGCTCTCCAGTGGATTCAGCACCGACCTGGGCACAGAAGGAATGGCCGCTTCATGCAGAACGTAATCGACGCCCCGGCACGCCAACTGCATCGCTTCAAGGTCAAGCAAGTCAGCTTGGCGAACATCGATGCGGTCGAGCAATTCGGCGATGTTGTTACGCTTCCCGGTCGAAAAATTGTCAACTCCGCGAACCTTGTCGCCCTGTGCCAAAACCGCTCGCGCCAGCGACGATCCAATGAATCCCGCAATTCCAGTAATAAGATAAGTTGCCATAGATGGTTAAATCATAATGGATGAGAGTCGATTGAGAAATGGAACGTCGGTAACCGTTCGCGACAAGCAGCACTCGACCTTCCGCACCCCGTTGTCATCACGAGCGAAGTGAGGGATCTCGGTCCTTGCGTGCACTATTTCTCCGCCGCACCAGGCGAAACACCCAGATCCCTCGCTTCGCTCGGGATGACAATTCGAAATTTAGGGACGATGGTTCTCGACTGCAATCCGGATCTCCTTCCACAACTCTTCTTGCCCGGCGCTGCTTTTGGCGGAGAAAGGAATAATCCGTGCTTGAGGAAATTCCTGGTTGAGTGCTTGCAGAGAGTTGCGCAATTGATTTCCCGACAGCTTGTCGCTTTTCGTGCCAACGATCAGGAACGGTCGCGCGGTAAACGTAAGGAAGTCGAGCAACGCCTTGTCGCTCTCCTGCGGAGGCACGTTCACATCTACCAGCACCAAGCAGATCGCCAGCGAGCGCCGCTGCTCCAAGTAAGGTTCGATGAAGGTGTGCCACTGGCTGGAAATCTCGCGCGAAATTTTGGCATATCCGTAACCCGGCAAGTCAGTGAAGATTAATTCCGGCCGAGGCTTTCCCGCCCAGCGTAGCTCGAAAAAATTTATGCTTCGCGTACGGCCAGGCGTAGAGCTGGTTTTAGCCAGCTTCTTACCCACCAGTGAATTAATCACGCTCGACTTGCCAACATTCGAACGGCCCAAAAACGCGACCTCGGGAAGCGTGGGAGCGGGAAAGTGGCTGGCGTCCATCGCCGACATCATGAATCGAGCCAAGACGCGCATGCCTTCAGTGTGCAGTTTCGCTGGGCAAGTTGCAAGCGGCGGTAACTGATTCCCGAGAGTTATTCCAAGCCCAGCGGCTTTTTGTTTTGGACATCTTTTTCGCGGATGGGCCTGAACTTATGCCAGAGAAAAAGTATCCCGGCGACCACGACTCCGATTCCCAGGCTGATCAGGAAAAACCACCGGTAAGCGGGAAATGCAATAAGAACGATCGCTATCACGGCGATCGCAACGATTAAACCAGTCGCCCCGCTGAACCGCGATTTGGGTTCTTGTGAATGAAAATTGGGCTCCATACAAACACCCTGTAGAGACGTAGCTTGCTACGTCCGCGGCGCGACCAAACAAGACTTCCAGTCATTCCGAGGAGCGTATGCGACGAGGAATCTAGGTTTTTGCCAGCCACGCGAAGAACCCAGATCCCTCGCTTCGCTCGGGATGACAACAATGGGGACCTCATCAGAGCTGAGACGTTGCAAGCAACGTCTCTACGGAGCTTACCGCCTAAACTGCTTGCTCAGCGTGAGCGCTTGCTGCTGGTACGACGAGCCAATCTGTAACCCATAAATTTTTTCGGGCTTCGCAATCAGTGGCATGTACGTAAGCCTTCCGACGAACTGCTCGTGTTCGATCAGAAACGGAACTTCATGGGCTCGCACTTCCAGCACCGCTCGCGTCCCTTTGATGTCACTGGCGCCGTATCCAAATCCGGGATCAAAGAAACCCGCATAGTGAATGCGAAACTCGCCGACCGAAGGATCGAATGGCACCATCTCCGCCGCAAATTCCGGAGGAACCCGCACCCGCTCCTTCGATGCCAAAATATAGAAATCGCCGGGCTCAAGAATCACGCGCTGATTCGCGCTTTGCCGCGAGCCTCCCAGAATTCCTCCGGCGCGTAGTAATTTATTCGATCCAATTCGATCGCAGGGGCGTGCTTGCGCGCCTTGTAGGCAATCACTTCATCCGGCGATGAGCCTTCAAGATTCACGGTGATTCTCAGGCCGCGATCCACCGATGCCTTGACTGGACTTTCTTCGTCCATGTAGATGAGCTGTTGTTCTTCGTCCAGTCGGCGAATCCGGCTATCTGAAGATACCGGATTCCCACGCACGAAGCGCAATTGATTAAGCCGCATGCCCGCCCTTACGGCGACAGTGAAAGTACGAGAAACGATTTCCGCGTAGAGTCTGCCTTTATAACCCGGCGGCACGCGCTCGAATTCCACGCCATCGTCGGTGATCAAACGAATGAAAACGTCCAGTCGCCCCGTCGTACTTTTCGGATTCGCCTTTCCGGAAATGTCGCGAGGCAAATCGAGTTCTTCAACCAAAGGAACGATGTAAACGCATCCCTTTTCAAATACCGCCGCGCTGGTGAGATCGACGCGAGCCATGCGAAGGTCTTTGACTTTGGCTTCGACTTTGCCTCCGGGGCCAGGGAGAAAACTTGCCTGCACGCGATGCGCGATATCGCCGAGGCGCAGATCGAGACTTGCCGGCTGGATTTGTTCTTCCGTGATGGCGCGATTACCGATGATGCGTCCCTTGGCAATCAACTCCCGGATCGCCTGCGATGGAAGTATGCCGGTCGTGCGCTCTTCATTTGCAGTTGACATCTCCGGAAACAACCCGACTTCGCCGTTCCTTAAGTCGGAACTGGACATGGTTCAAGACTCCTGTCGTTGTTTGATATCTCTGAAACGCGGCGAGACCGCTCGGATCATTCTAGACTGTCTTTACATGCAGCGTGGACTAAAACAATATATGGGGTGACGTGACCAAAACGCATTGTGGATTAAAACACACTGCCGTCCCGAGCAACGCGAGGGATCTGGGCGTTTGCTTACACAGCGATATAGGCTGCGCAGGCAAGAACCCAGATCCCTCGCGTTGCTCGGGATGACAGTTCCTTAGGGAATACAGAATATCGATCCAGAGTTACTGATGCGCGGTAGACCCTTCCGCGGGAGGCGTTATCGGTGGAGCAATGGTTCGCCCACCCTCATTCTCTTCAGCCATTGGCTCGGGTAGTGGGCGCTCGAGTGCGACGCTTAGCACCTGGTCCATGGTGTCGACAAAGTGCATCTTCATTGCGGTGCGAAGATTTTCGGGAACCTCGGCTAGGTCTTTTTCGTTGTCCTGGGGGAGAATGACCTCGAACAGCCCGGCACGATGCGCCGCCAGGAGCTTTTCTTTTAGCCCGCCGATTGGCAACACCTTGCCGCGAAGGGTAATTTCGCCGGTCATGGCCAGATCGCGGCGAACCGGAATCTTGCTCAACGCGCTCGAAATCGCAGTTGCAATGGTGATGCCAGCGGACGGCCCATCCTTTGGAATCGCGCCTTCTGGCACGTGCACGTGAATATCGATATTGCGATAGAAGTCGCGCGCTAGTCCCAGGCGCCCTGCGCGAGACCGTACGTAGGACATTGCTGCCTGGGCTGACTCTTGCATCACGTCGCCCAGTTTTCCGGTCAATGTGAGTTTGCCTTTGCCATCGACGACTGTTGCTTCGGTGCTTAAAATCGAGCCGCCGACTTCGGTCCATGCCAAGCCGGTAACCAGTCCGACTTCGCTGCGTTCGTGCGCCAGGGTATCGCGGAACTTGATCACGCCCAGGTAATCGTTGACGTTGTTCTGTGCGATTGCGATGTTGTACTCGGCACCCTCTTTAACCACTTTGCGGGCGACCTTACGGCAGACGTTGCCGATTTCTCGTTCCAGATTGCGTACCCCAGCCTCACGCGTGTATGAGCGGATCAGCGAGGATATTGACTCGTCGGAAAACTTGATGTTCTTGTCCGTAAGCCCGGCCTGAACCATCTGCTTCCTCACCAGGAACTGCTTCGCGATCTCAACTTTTTCCTGTTCGGTGTAGCCGTGCAGACGCAGCACTTCCATGCGGTCTTGCAGCGCGGGAGGGATGGTGTGAATTACGTTCGCGGTGGCGATGAAAAACACCTGGGAGAGGTCGTATTCGACGTCGAGATAATGATCCACGAACATGAAATTCTGTTCGGGGTCAAGGACTTCAAGCAGCGCGGCCGACGGGTCGCCGCGAAAATCCATGGACATTTTATCGACTTCGTCCAGCATGAAGACGGGATTTTTTGTCCCCGCCTTTTTCATCATCTGAATAATCTGTCCCGGCAAAGCGCCGATGTAGGTGCGGCGATGGCCGCGAATTTCGGCCTCATCGCGAACCCCGCCCAGCGACATGCGTACGAACTTGCGTCCGGTAGCCTTGGCAATCGACATCCCCAGCGAAGTCTTGCCGACTCCTGGCGGCCCGACGAAACAAAGAATTGAGCCTTTGGGATTCTTTACCAACTGGCGGACCGCAAGAAATTCAAGAATGCGCTCCTTGATTTTCTCGAGGCCATAGTGATCTTCGTTGAGAACTTTTTCGGCGCGGCTGATATTACGAATTTCTTTCGAGCGCTTTTTCCATGGAACAGCGAGCAGCCAATCAAGATAATTGCGAGAAACAGTGGACTCCGCCGACATCGGCGGCATGGCTTCCAGTTTTTTCAGTTCCTGTATGGCTTTGTCGCGTACGTCTTTGGGCATGCCGGCGGCGTCAATCTTCTTCTTCAGTTCATCGAACTCGCTTTTTTCGCCGCGGCCCAGTTCCTTCTGGATGGCTTTGATCTTTTCGTTGAGGTAGTACTCTTTTTGCGCCCGCTCCATCTGCCGCTTTACCCGCGACTGGATGGTGCGATCCATATTCAGCTTTTCAATCTCGATATCGAGCACATCGCCGATGCGGCTCAGACGTTCGGCAGGATCGAAAATTTCCAGCAGTTCCTGCTTTTCTTCGATCGAAAGTTGCAGGTTGGCGGCGATGGTATCGGTGAGCTTGGCGGGATCTTCCATGCGCACCGCCGCAATCATGGTCTCGTAATTCAGGGATTGGCAAAGTTTGACGTACTGTTCGAACAAGCCAGTCACGCGCTGCATACCCGCTTCGATTTGGGGGTTGGTTTCGGTGGCGTACCGGGCCAACCGAACCGAAGCCTGCATGAATCCTTCACTCTCGGTGACCTGCAGGATTTTGCCGCGCTCGATGCCTTCGACCAGCACTTTGATGTTGCCGTCAGGCAGCTTCAGACTCTGCACGATGTTGACAACCGTGCCCACCTGATAAATTTCGTTGGGCTTAGGTTCGTCCATGCTGGCGTCGTGCTGGGTGGCCAAAAAGATCTTCTTGTCGGAGGCCAGCGCTTCTTCGAGCGCGTGCACGCTGGACTCTCGCCCTACCACGAATGGCGTCATCATGTAGGGGAAGATGACCACATCCCGAATGGGCATCATGGGCAACTTTTTAGTTTCGAATTTTTCCTTGGATGTGGTCACTATATCTCCCAAATTCGGCTTCAGGCTTTAGACGTCAGGCTTCAGAAGCCCGTAGCCTTATCCCGCCTTTTCCATCATTGCGAACGACGCACTATGTTTCTCGACCATCTGTTGCGTTACTTCGAACTCTTTCACCTTCTTCTGGCTGGGCAGATGGTACATCAAATCGAGCATTAATTCTTCTAGAATCATGCGCAAGCCGCGTGCGCCCACCTTGCGAGCCATGGCTTGGCGCGCTACCGCCCGCAGGGCGTCCTCGCTGAATTTCAGGCGGACATTCTCAAACTCGAACAGTCGCTGGTACTGCTTGACGATGGCATTCTTGGGCCGGGTAAGTATCTCAATTAGCGCAACTTCATCCAAATCCTCTAATACTCCAACCACCGGCAATCGTCCGACAAATTCCGGAATCAAGCCAAACTTAATTAAGTCTTCCGGTTGCACGTCGCTCAGCAACTCAAAATTGCGCTTACGCGCCGCCACTGGCTCTTCCACTTCACCCTCTTCTCCAACTTTGAAGCCCAGCGACTTCTTGCCCGCCCGCCGGCCAATAATCTTCTCCAGGCCGACGAACGCGCCACCGCAGATAAAGAGGATGTTGGTGGTATCGACCGGCGTGAACTCCTGATGCGGATGCTTCCGTCCACCTTGCGGCGGAACATTCGCGATCGTGCCCTCGAGAATCTTGAGCAGCGCCTGCTGCACGCCCTCGCCGGAGACATCCCGGGTAATGGACGGATTCTCGTCCTTACGGCCGATCTTATCAACCTCGTCTATATATATGATTCCGGTTTGGGCCCGTCCTACATCCCCATCCGCCGCCTGCAGCAGCTTCAGGATGATATTTTCCACGTCCTCGCCGACGTAACCAGCCTCGGTCAAAGTGGTTGCATCCACTATGGCGAACGGCACGTCCAACATGCGGGCCAGGGTCTGCGCCAACAGGGTCTTACCGGTCCCGGTGGTGCCGATCAGCATGATGTTCGATTTGGTCAGCTCGATACCGTCACTAGCGCGCTGACGGTTCATATAGATGCGCTTGTAGTGGTTGTAGACAGCCACCGCCAGCTTTTTTTTCGTCTGCTCCTGGCCGATGACGTATTCGTCCAGGAAACTCTTGACTTCTTGCGGCTTGGGCAGGGTATTCGGGGTTGCAGCGGGGGGGGTTGCGGCGCGGTCATCTTCCAGGATGGAATTGCAGACCGCCACGCACTCATCGCAAATGTATGCCCGGGGATAATCGCTTGGAGATGAAATCAGCTTGGCTACTGCGTCTTGGGACTTATGACAGAATGAACATCGTAGGATTTCCTCAGTGCCTGTTCGGTTTTTCACTCGGCTCAACTCCTTATTACAACTAACCTCGTCTTGCCTATACCTCCCGGCTTCTTAGCGCTCCGTACCCGTGGGGGAAGCGGGAAAAGACCGTTCGCGCCGAGACTTCCAAACCTGACCGGCCGAATGCCGATCATACCTTCATCTGGTCTTATAGATGATATCGTCTATGATTCCGTATTCCTTAGCCTGCTGGGCGTTCATGATGAAGTCGCGCTCCACGTCTTTCTCTACTTTTTCCAGCTTTTGCCCGGTATGCTTGGCCAGTAACTGGTTTGTAATCTCACGCATACGGAGAATTTCGCGGGCGTGAATATCAATATCGGTCGCCTGACCCGAAAGCCCGCCCATGGACGGTTGATGGATCAAGATTCTCGAATTGGGCAAGGCCAGCCGCTTCTTATTTTCTCCAGCGGCCAAAAGGAGCGCAGCCATCGAAGCCGCTTGCCCGATACAGATCGTGGTCACATCGTTCTTGACGTACTGCATGGTGTCGTAAATCGCCATGCCAGCGGTAATCGATCCACCCGGAGAATTCACGTACAACTGAATGTCCTTCTCCGGATCCTCCTGGGCCAGAAACAGCATCTGCGCTATCACCAGATTGGCAATGTTGTCGTCAATCGGTGTCCCGATAAAAATAATGTTGTCCCGCAAAAGACGCGAGTAAATGTCGTAAGCCCGCTCTCCCCGCCCGGTTTGCTCAATCACCATTGGAACTAACATAAGCTGTGGGTCCTTCACTTTCACCTTTCACACTTCTGATCCTGCTGCTCAGGCTTCAAGGGGGATCGGAAGCGATTCACGCGGACTGATGATAAAGAAAGTCGAGGGTCTTCTCGTTGCGGATTCTATTCCGGATTCTATCCAGCGCCCCATCGCGTGTCAAACGCGACCGGATACTTTCCGGCGTCTGCTTCGACTGCGCAGCCAAAGCTTCGACCTCGCGGTCGATTTCCGCATCGCTGACCTCGATTTTTTCCTCCTCGGCGATTTTTTCCAGCAACAACGCAGCCTTCACTTCCTGCACTGCCTGGTCTCGTTGCCCTCCGCGCAGGCGGTTGAGGTCCATCTTCTTCATATCTTCCGCCTTCATGCCTTGCGCGGCCAGGGCACGCAATCCACGATCCAGACGAATGTCGATCTGGTGCTCGACTAGCGCTTCGGGCACCTCAAAATCATTACGCTTCACCAACTCGCCCACCAGCTTGTCTTTGGCCTCGCGCTCCGCATTATGCTTCTTCTCCGCCTCGATGCCCTCGCGAATGCGCGTTCGCACTTCGGCAAGATCGGCGAACTCGCCGAGCTCTTTCGCAAACGCGTCGTTCAATTCCGGCAGGCTCTTCTGCTTGATCGCATTCACCTTCACTGTATAGGTAAAGGTCTTTCCCGCCAGCCGTTGGTCGGAGAAATCCTGGGGATAATGCACATCAAAGGTCCGTTCGTCGCCCGCAGACGCCCCGCGCAAATTCTCGGTAAACTCCGGCATCGTGCCTTGGGCGCCGATTTCAACGAGGATGTCATCCATATGTACGGGATTCGTTCCTGTCGGCCCCGGCTTTGCTGACGCCTGCGTCGGACTTTCACTGTCCTTAGGTTTCCCATCCAGTGAAACCTGGGCGAAGTCACCATCTCCCAGCGGACTGCCCTCGATCGAGGTAAACGTGGCGCGCTGTTCCTGCAAACTTTTCAGCGACTGCTCAACGTCTTCGTCGGTGACAGAGATGTCAGGCTTGTCCGCACGCAGTTCCTTATAGTCTTCCACCCGGATGGCCGGCATTACTTCAAAGCTGGCCTTAAAGCGCAGCGGCTCTCCGTCGTGCACATGCAGATCGGAGACTCGCGGCTGCGACACCGGCATCAGCCCCAATTTGTCGGTCTCCTTGCGGAAATAGCGCGGCACCAGCGCTTCTACCACGTCGCTCTTTATGCCTTCGGCAAAACGCTGCTTAATAATGGAAGCAGGCGCATGGCCGGTGCGGAAACCGGGAATGCGGGCAAGCTTCTGATATTTCTGAATGAGGGTCGCAGTTTCGCGGGCAACGTCCTCCGCCGGGATTTCTACCTGAATCTCTCGTTTGGTGCTGCTACTGGTTTCAGTGGGGCTCACGTGTACCTTTCGCGAACTGCGATTTCAGGAGCCCGCGCGCCAAATTCGGACCGACCCAAAAACCTCAGCTGCAATCTTGAGTGTAAAGATATATGGAGACGACCGTCAAACCCCAGAGCAGATTTTTCTATCCTATTTTGGGACTTTAGTAACGGCGCCCTGTGGAGGACGGGCCGGTACTCTGTGACGCCTAATGTCGGGCTAATTGCGCAGAGGGTTTGCTGTCGCGAGTTCCTAGCCCGATTACCATCGCCATGTCTTTGGGATAGACCACATCGCGTCCCCGCGCCAGAAAGTGGTAGTAGATCGACAGCGCTGCTCCGTATGAACCGAATCCTGCCCTCACCACACGCGAGTTCGCACCGATTGCAACGGCCATTCCTATTAACTTAAATCCTGAAGCACCGTTCGCCGCGCCATTTCCAGCTTCGCCAAAGCTCTGTCCGCCCTGACCAGCATCGCGATCAGGAGACGCCTGTGAAACCGCCAGCATAACCTGGATTCCGGTCGTCAAATATCTGGTTCGCGGAGTGGTCACCTCAGCGCCGCCTTCATTGTCGAGCTTCAAGTGTTCGCCCTTGGCCACAGCCACGCCTTCCAGACTGGTCTCAACTTTCTGCTCAATTCCGTTCGGCGGAGCAACTTCGCGAAATAAGATTCGCAATTGCCCGTTGCGACCCAGTCGGCGAGCTGGCGCAACCTGCACCACCGAGCCTTTGATCACGCTGCCTTCCGGCAAAATAAGATGATTGGACGCTACCAGCGGCTCGGTAATCACCGCCTCGACCGGATCTCCCTTTTTCGACGTCGCAGAACTCAACCCGGTCTCCAGCCGCGCATGCACCACGCTGCCGGTCGGCGGCGTGACTCCGATATTAGTCAGAGCTTCCGGATTCACCGCCTCGGTCCCAAAATCCAAAGGTTGTTGCAAAATCGCATTGAAGCTCGTCCCAGCTTCAAGGTATTGCGGATGCACTGGCAACTGGGCGATCACAATCCTTTTTACCTTGTGCATTTTCCCCGGCTCGTGGATCTTCTCTTGCAAATCACTCCATTGCTGGTGTATTGCTTGCCGCGCCGCACTCACTTTGTTCGACGCCGCTTCCTGGACCTTACCTTTCTTTTGCGACTCATTTGCCGAGACAAACCGCAGAACCCCATCTGGAGCGGGAGAAGCAACTGTATGCAGAGCGATCTTTCGTCCATCTGCCATCACCAGTTCGTCAAACTGCACATGCACCTTGCGTACCGGAGAAAAATTTCCATTCGCCGCCTGCATGGTTCGCACCATCTTCGGTACACCATCGATCGCCGATACTTTTCCATTTACCACGGTTCCGACGGGAATCAGCAGCTTGTCGAATGCATACATCGGCTCTGTCGTCTTTGCATGAATAGCCTCACCCACTTTCCGCACCCGCACCTCAGCGTCAAGTGCCACCTTGATCGGAGTACCCGCAGCTATGATCATCGGCATAGTCACCGGCGCCGCCTCCACGCTATTGGACGGCTTTTGCGAGCCAGGCATATCCTCGCTTTTCTGCGGAGTGCCTGCGGGAGGCCGCGGCTTGAGCGTCTGAGCAGCCCCCGCCACGCAGGATAATCCAACCATCAATAGTGTCGGCCCTAACACACTTACTCGCATTGCAATAACTCCGGTTGTTGCCCGCATGGGAAACGGAAACGGACTGCGGGTGAAAGCTGCGTGAATCCACCGTAGCAGGTTACGGGTATTGGTCGCCCAGGAAAAGCTCAAACAAGATCTTTGTCTATTATGAAGCATAAAGGGCGGAAAGAGGTTGCAATTCTCGGCGAGGAAATCGTGATACCGGGGCAATTCGACCTAGCGAAAAGCGAAGTAAATTCCTGCGATTAGCGCAGCCACGATCAATCCTGCAAGTACTGCAAGAACTACCAGCCCCTCGTCAGGAGTGATGTTGAACTTCTTCACCGGAGATCCCATTTGCCCTCGTGAGCGGATGGCGCACCTTATCACCGTCCCTGACTCCGCGTCGTATTGGCCCAGTTCGGCGTGGGTTAGCGGAGCTTCGACTTCACCGGACCGATGTTCTGCAAATCTTTCGCCGCACCCCCGAAATCCGGTGACGAATCCTTCGACACACTTCTGCTTTAACGGATGCAAATGATCATACTCAAAGTTCGACAGGCAAAATATTAAGATCGATTAGGATGAACAAATTGTCATCTGCGGGAAATGAGGCAGTAATGTTTCTGACTTATGCTGGCTGGGATAGTTGTGTCGACACACGAAGTCATTCCTCAAAAAATAACGAGGTCGAGGATGTCGAGGAATCAGTCTTGCGGATCGCGTGAGGCTCTACTTGCTGTCCTCCTTGTTTTCTTACTCTCCCAACTGAATCTGCCCTTGCTAGCTCAGTCGGCCGACACGGCAATATTGAGAGGCACAGTTAGCGGCCCATCCGGTGCGCCTGTCGCAAATGCCATCGTAACGGCGACCAACGTGGAGAATGGCCAAACGCGAAGCGCGACCAGCGAGGCGGATGGCGCTTTTAAGTTTGATGCTCTGGCTGCCGGTCAATATCGACTGAAGTTTGAAGCCGCTGGTTTCAAGACTCTGGAGATTTCTTCCGGAACACTCAATCGAGCCGACATCACGGTTCTGGATGAGAAACTTGTCGCAAGCGAACCAAATATGCCTGAACCTACGCCCGCGCAACAGAAGCCGTTGCCCAACGCGCCATCCAGCGGTGCCACAGCGCCTTCGCTTTCGGATCTTGGACTCACTCCGGAGCAGACTCAGGGAAATGCGCGCGAGCAGGCAGTGCTCGACAAACGAACACACATGCTGAAGATCCACCAACGAATGGGCTTGATAACAACCATTCCGCTGATTGCCACCGTAGTCACCTCCCTGGGCGCCGGAGGAAAAAACACCAGCACAACCTCGCGCGATCTTCATACGGCTCTTGGCGGAGTGACAGGTGACTTATATTTCATCACGGCGTACTATGCGATTCGCGCACCCAGGGTGCCCGGAACCGAAACCCGCGGTCCCATCCGTTTTCATAAAGCCATGGCTTGGATCCATGGTCCCGGAATGATCTTGACACCTATCCTCGGGATCATGGCCTTCGATGAAAAGAATAAGGGAGAAAAGGTTCACGGCATTGCCGCCGCGCACGGACCGGTGGCGATTGTTACCGCCGGGGCCTTTGGTGCTGCTCTCCTATCGGTTTCTATAAAATTCTAAGCACGGAATTTATGAAGAAGAGATTACTGTTTGTTCTTCTGCTCGCCGCGCTGTCTACATCGGCTGCGGCCGACAGTCAATGGATGCTTCAACAGAGCACCCTCACCTACCATGTATCGCACCCACTACATGAGACTGAGGGCGTCAGCCACGCGGCTAAAGGAAAGGGCGTGTGCCATGCGGGGCAATGCGACTTCTTGATCGCGGTAGCGGTTAAATCGTTTGACTCCGGAGACAGCAATCGAGATCTTCACATGCTGCAGGTCACGCGCGGCGCCGAGTTTCCGCTGGTCACGGTGCGCACTCGCTTGCCTGAGTCGGATTCCACAGCCTCGACCATCGAGGCCGATCTCGAGATCCAGTTCGCTGGCCAGACTGCCCATTACAAGCAGGTTCCTTTCAAACTGGAAAAACATGGGGACGAGATTCACATCACGGGCACGATTCCGGCCACACTCTCCGATTTTAAAATCGATCCGCCATCCCTCTTGACCATGCCCGTCAAGAATGGAATCCCGGTGCGCATCGACATGACATGGCGTCCGCAGTGACGCCATGAACAAATGCTTATGCACTTTCGCGGCGTTCAGGATGTTTCCTGCATCCCACAGAAAGGTGTAAAGTTTTGAACTGGCGGGAATCTCCCATGCGATTGTTGGTGGTAGAAGACGACATATCCATTCAGCAGTTCCTTAAGCGGGCGCTGACCGAGGCCGGATATCAAGTGGATACGGCAAGCACGGCAAGGGCTGCCGAAACCATGGCTTTGGAAGCGATTCACGATGCCTTCATCATCGATCTTGGCCTTCCTGACCTGGATGGATTGGACTTAATTGCGCGTTGCCGCGCCCAAGGTAACACCGCGCCGGTTTTAATTTTGTCAGCCCGGCGTTCGGTGGACGAACGTGTTCGAGGGCTGGAACAAGGCGGGGACGACTACCTTACGAAACCATTCGCCCTTCCCGAACTACTGGCAAGATTGAGAAACCTACTACGGAGATCCGCGCATCAACAGACTGAGGCGGTTCGCCTGCAAGCTGCGGACTTGCAGCTTGATCTGGTGCGTCGTGAAGCACGGCGCGGCGAGCACTTGCTGCAACTGACCCCCCAGGAATTTTCTCTGCTGGAATACCTGTGCCGGAATGAAGGTCGCGTGGTAACCCGAACCATGATCCTCGATCACGTCTGGAAGATGAGGATTGATCCCGCAACCAACGTTGTGGATGTTCATATTTATCGGCTGCGCAGTAAAGTGGATCACGATACCCCACGGCCACTGATTCATACCATCCGTGGTGTTGGCTACGTTCTCAAACATGCCTAAGAATTTGCGCACTACCGCCGCTTGGCGGATTTCGATATGGACAACCCTGGCGTTCGCGCTCGGAACCGCCGTGGCTTTTTCCATAGTGTATTTTCTTGTCGCTCAGGGTCTTCGAGAGCGCAGCGATACCTGGCTTAGCGGCGAAGCTGAAGTTATTGCTCAGATTTCGGTCGATACTCCGAGCGATTATCGATACACGCGAATCGTTAGCGAAGTGGCCGAGCTCGCCACTCAAGAAGTACCGGACGAGCGCAATTCGCGCGGAGAAAGACTAAATTCCGTTTTCTTCCTTACAACCGACTCCACTAACAGTGAAAGTCCATTGTGGGTTGGACCGACCCCGAAGGATCCGTTCATCACAGCCATTCAGCAAGAGAAGTTAGTTCCGGGACCTCCGAAATCGATAGCCGTGAACGGATATCGACAAACATTTCGAGTCGTCGCGAAGGCGCAAAATGGCAGGACTGTTTATCTCGGACTCTCGGACCGAGGCGACAAACACGTCCTGCACACATTAGCTCGCCGCTTTGGCATGGTCTGGGGCGGCATGTTCCTGCTGGGTTTTCTCATCTCTTACTGGAGCGCACGCCGCACCCTGCATCGCATCGAGCGAATTACCGAAACCGTAGCTCGGATTGGAACTGAAGACCTGAAGGAACGCTTGCCTGAGCCGGATAATTCGGATGAGATTTCGCGATTGGCGAAGACTTTTAATCATATGCTGGACCGCCTGCAATCTTCCGTGAATCAACTCCGCACCGTTACTGGCGGCATCGCACATGACCTCAAAAGTCCGGTGACCCTGATTCGCGGAACCCTGGAATCGGCATTATGTAACGAAGGGAATGAGAAGTGGCGTGACGCAGTGGGCGAGGCGATCGAAGATCTGGACAGGCTTTTGCAGTTGCTGAATACCACGCTCGATCTCGCCGAAGCCGAGGCGGGTGCGCTTCATATTGATCGCGGCCCGGTTGACTTCTCCGATGTCGTCCGGCAGCTGGTTGATATTTACCAACCGGCGATGGCCGAGCACCATCACGAAGTGACGACCGACCTCGAAGAGCATGTAGTCGTGGATGCTGACGTAAGCTTGCTGAATCGTGTGGTAAGCAATTTGCTTGAAAACGAACTGAATCATTTGCCGGGGGGATGCCGAGTGAACATCCGGCTTCACTCGAGACAAGGATCGGCGGAACTGGTGATCGAAGATGATGGTCCAGGATTCCCGCCTGATATCAGCGATCAGGCTTTCAAGCGATTCACAAAAGGGAAAAATTCTACAGGACACGGCCTGGGCCTTGCGTTTGTGGATGCAGTTGCCCAGGCGCATGGCGGAGGTGCAAGGGTTTCCGATCGTCCCGGGGGGGGCGCGATTATAACTTTATCGCTTCCCGTCAGCGTGCTGCAGGCGGCGTAAAGTACATGTGTGGGGCGGACACTCTTGTCCGCCGCTTGTGACTGAACCCTTCTCACCCGTGTGAATGCTGGCTTAGAACCATGCCAAAGTCAAGAGCGGCGGACAAGAGTGTCCGCCCCATACTGTCGACGTCTTCTTGGCGTAGTCGGGGCTTTTTACTGTTTGCCCGCAGGGTTAGCTGACGTGTCAGTCGCAACCGCTGACTGCCTGAACAATTTGCGGCGCACATCCGGCCAGAACTCTTTTGCCACATTGAAGAACGTATCCAGTGCTATTTGTTGACCCCACTTGTTCGCGGTATTTCCAAATGATCGATCCGCCGCCGGATAGTAGAGATTGGAAATGCCAGCGGCCACAGCATTTCCCGCCAGCTCTGATGTGTTGAAGTGATTTCTACCGTCATCGCCCCGAGTAATCACTTCCCGGCTTATCGCGTATTCAGTTCGTTTCCAAAATCCGCCAGTGCCCTTAACGAAGTAACGAGGATCCTGGTGCAGGGCGATGGGGAACAGTCCTTCGGTCATGATGTTGCCAACTGCTTGATCGGCGAATGCTCCTCCGTAATATTTGGCAAAGCCGAGCCCTCCCGTTCCGAACGATGGGTACTGGTTCTGCACTCTGGATAGCCCGGCAAAGATGCCTGCCACCAGGAATGCTGACGGATCAAAAGAGTCGTCTAACGCAACTTTCATCTTTTCGCCGGGCGTCAGCGGTTTGACGTCAGCCGGGTTTTCGTCTGATCGATAATTGGGAATGATCCAAAAGATATGATTTTTGCTCGGTTCGTGTTGCGGATTGCGCGGTGCCGGGTTGGATGGTCCCGACTGAGTTTGATTTACACTTGGGGCATCCGGCAAGGCTGAGGTTTCCTGACCCAATACAACGTATCCAGAGAGGAGATTAACAAAGATCAATACATGACAGACCCTTGGAACAAATGAACACGCCCGGAACCACTGCATAACAGGATTGATGCAACTTGACCTCCCTGTGGCAGAACATGAACAACTTGTAATCCGCTGGCAACGCCGAATTCATTATGTGCGGCTCGCAGGATGACGACGACAAGGCAGGGATTTTACGGCTCAGGTTTGGGTGGTGAGCGCGGAAGGAATCAAACCTTCAACCTACTGATTCCCTACAAATGGTCTGTATTTCATCGCCTAAGTCTTCCGAGGGGGATGGAATGTTTTCTGGTCGCTGGACTCACTCAGAGGCTCTGGACTCGCGATATCCAAATTCACGACAAGCGGATCCTGCCCGCTTCTAACGATCACCGCCTCACACGGCATGTCTGGGCAGGCATTGATTTCCTGATGGGGTACGTAAGGCGGAACGTAGATGAAATCTCCAGGGTCGGCCTCATCGCAGAACTCCAACCGATCACCCCATCGCATGCGTGCACGACCTCGGACGACATAGATCACTGTTTCCAGTTCTCCATGATGGTGGGGGCCAGTTTTGGCGTGCGGCTGGACAACTACAGTACCTGCCCACAGCTTACTTGCCCCAGTACGCGCATGCGTGATAGCTGCGGCCCGTGTCATTCCAGGAGTCTGAGGTGTATTTGAGTCCAGTTCCCCCGCATGCACGATCTTTACACCGTGTTGTTTCCAGTCCATCGGTTATCTCCAAGTCCGCCAGGCTGCGATTGCAGTCGAGTCTCCCTACGGCGTTTTGGATACTAGCACGGGACGAGGTGGACGAACGAAAAGTTGGTGTTGAACCAACGTGCAGTCCTGTTGTAAGCAGTCTGGAGACGCAAGGCTTCGGCGGGAGGTGTCAACTGTTGCAAAATCGCCGTACACTCATTGATTGGGAATTGCCGGGCTCCAAGAAGGTATTCCTTTTAGGATGGGCAAATCAGCAATTCCCGCACTCCGCGCATCAACAGCTTAGAAAGGCCGGAAAACAGACCCTTTCTTGAGGGCGCCAGATGCGATGTCGGCGGGTTGATGCACCCGAATTAGTCAATATTCGCACAATGCGAATGCGGCAGAACGCAAGAATAGTGAAGTCGCTTGTGTCATGACATCAGAAGGTGCTGCGTTAAGCGCAAGATTCGTCGGCCCGCGCTGGCCGACGCAGTTGAGAGCGAAAGTACTTCGTGATTCGACGTTGCGGATTCACCACCGGAGATTCTCTTCTTGTTGTCATTTTGACCTTGTTAGATTGCACCAGGAATTGGGCAGAAAGTGTCCTGCTTAGATTCGATGATTTGCCGTTCTCCCACATTGGGACAGGGTTTACGCCTTCCCCCCGTACCAATCACGTTCTATCCTCCGTTCAAGTGAGGCCTCAAGTGTGTGAGCGGATAATCGCCCCCTAAGAAGG
>CAWDNO010000013.1:0-59541 GCA_963803665.1 uncultured Acidobacteriota bacterium | reverse complement strand
CCGTCGTTGCGTGGCTTATGATTCCCCAGGATCGTGATCGCCCTGAGGCGCCCGAGGGGCTGCGTTCTAGCAACGGTCTGTGAGGTTGCTCCGGAAGCAACTGACGGTCAGGTCCGCTGGGAAAAAAGGATTGCGCGACCAAATTCAAGCTTCTGTAGTCTAAAGAAATCAGCGGCCACTCGGTAGTCTAAATTCTCTTTGCTCAATAGCCCTAGACCGGACGAAGAATGCCTAAACCAATATTGCTCAGTGTGGATGACGACTCTGATGTTTTGCGGGCGATTGAGCGCGATCTTCGCTCGCAGTACGGCGCTGAATATCGCGTTATCGGAAGTGATTCTCCAGAAGGCGCACTCGACCTGCTAAAGCAACTGAAGCTGCGCAACGACAGTGTGGCCTTGCTGCTTGCCGACCAACGCATGCCGCGCATGGACGGGGTGGAATTCCTGCAAGAAGCAATGACTATCTACCCGAGTGCGAAGCGCGCATTGCTTACTGCTTACGCGGACACCAACGCTGCGATTAGCGCTATCAATCAGGCCAGCATCAACTATTTTTTCTTGAAACCGTGGGATCCTCCGACGGAACATCTCTATCCGCAATTAGACGATTTGCTCGACGACTGGCAAGCTTCCTTTCGTCCAACCTTCGAGGGAATCCGGGTATTGGGAACCCGCTGGTCGCCGCGATCGTACGAGTTGCGGGACTTCCTCGCGCGCAACCACGTTCCCTATCAATGGATCGATGTCGAGGCTTCCGCCAATGATCCGGAAACGAAGCGCCTGGTCGAAGCTCTTGGTCCGGAGGCAGCCAATCTCCCTGTGGTGCTCTTCCCCGACGGGACGAAGCTTCTAGAGAGTGTCCCCGCGGATGTGGCGCAAAAGGTCGGATTGCGGACGCGCGCTCAAACCGACTTCTATGATTTGGCGATTGTGGGTGGAGGACCGGCTGGTTTGGCTGCTGCCGTTTACGGCGCCTCCGAAGGTCTACATACCGTGATGGTTGAGCGCGAAGCGCCCGGCGGTCAGGCCGGAATGAGCTCTCGCATCGAAAATTATCTGGGATTTCCCACGGGGCTTAGTGGCGCCGATCTGGCCCGTCGTGCGGTGGTGCAAGCCCAGCGCTTCGGAGTGGAAATACTGGCCCAGGAAGCTGTCGGTGTCCGAGTCGAAGGGCCTTACCGAATCATGAAACTGGCGGACGGGAGCGAGATCTCATGCCACGCCCTGATGATTGCGACTGGTGTGCAATGGCGGCGCCTGGACGCTCCGGGCATAGACAGATTGCAGGGTGCGGGTATTTACTATGGCGGCGGCGCCACCGAGGCTTTGTCATGTAAGGGTGAGATCGTCTACGTTGTGGGCGGCGCAAACTCCGCCGGTCAGGCGGCGATGAATTTCGCTCGCTACGCCGAGCGCGTCGTTATTCTTGTGCGCGGCGAGTCGCTTTCCAGCACCATGTCGCAATACTTGATTGACCAGATTAAAGAGACGCCTAACATTCAGCTATGGACACATGCCGGCGTGGCCGAGGCGCATGGGCAAACGCATCTGGAAGAGATTTCCGTGCTTTGTTCCGACACCAACAAAGTTGAGCGCGTGCCAGCGAGTGCGATGTTTATTTTCATTGGAGCATTGCCGCGGACAGATTGGCTGGCAGATATTGTCGAACGGGACGAGCGTGGTTTCTTGTTGACTGGCCCCGATCTTCTACGTGACGGCCAACATCCGAAGGGATGGACGCTCGACCGGGATCCGTTCTTGCTCGAGACCAATGTTCCCGGGATCTTTGCTGTGGGCGATGTGCGCCACGGTTCCATAAAACGCGTGGCTTCTGGAGTCGGTGAAGGATCGGTCGCAGTGCAATTCATCCATCAGTATCTGAGCAAGGTCTAAATGGTCGATAAATCCGAATTACGTCGCGTCCCTGTATTCGCTGACTTGCCAGACGATCAGCTCGACTGGTTCATCGGCCAATCGCAAGAGCTGCGTCTCAAGGCGGGAGACAGCTACTCACGTCAAGGCGATCCCGCCGATTCAATGTTCGTACTTCTTGAGGGCGAAATTCAGGCCCGCGGCGAACTTGCGGGCGACGCCGTTACCTTTTCCATAACCGCCGGCAGCGTTACTGGAGTGTTGCCGTTTTCTAGGATGAAGCAGTTTACTGTGAGCTTGCGAGCCGAGACGGATAGCCGCGCCCTGCGATTTCCTGCATCACTGTTCCCAGAACTTGTACAGAAAATGCCGGAACTGACCAAGCGCCTGGTGGGCCTGATGTCCGACCGCATCCGTGAGACCACCCGGATCGAACAACAGCGAGACCGATTGGCTTCCTTGGGAAAGCTTTCGGCAGGCCTCGCGCATGAACTCAACAATCCGGCTTCTGCTGCGAAACGTGCTGCGAGCCAATTACGCGCCATTCTGAAGAAAATCAGAGACGCGAGTCTGGAACTGGGAAAGCGTGATCTCACTCCTGCTCAGAAATCAGAAATCGAAAAGCTGGAGGCTTCATTCACGCAAACGGATGTAGTTCCACCGGATCCTCTGACCATGAGCGACTTGGAAGACCAGATTGATTCTCTGCTGCGCAGCCACGGACAAAACGACTTGTGGATGCTAGCGGCTGGCCTGGCCCGGCGGAATATCAAGCCGGAGGTGGTGGAATCATTGTTCGCGAACCTCGACGGGGACACTGCCCGAGCCGCTCTGGTCAGGATCGCCGCTTCGGTAGAAGTTGCGAGCCTGCTGCACGAAATCGAGAGCAGCACCTCGCGGATATCGGACTTGGTCGGCGCCATCAAGGAATACACCCACATGGATCAGGCGCCGGTGCAAAACGTAGACATCGTAAAGAGCCTGGAAACCACGCTTACTATCCTGAATCACAAACTGAAAAAAGGAGTGTCGGTGCAGCGCGAATACCAGCCCGCTCCCGCTGCTCGTGAATTCGTTTGGCAGCGAGCTAAACCAGGTCTGGACCAACATCATCGATAACGCGATTGACGCGATGCACGGGCAGGGCGAGCTTCGCATCCGAACCTACCAGGACGATGGTTGCGCTGTCGTTGAGATTGGCGATAACGGCCCAGGAATTCCCAACGAAGTGCAGCCCCACATCTTCGAGCCTTTTTTCACCACCAAAGGAGTTGGGGAAGGCACAGGCCTCGGCCTGGACACTGTCCAACGAATTGTGAAGAAACATCGGGGAAATATTCAGGTCAGTTCCGAACCCGGTCACACCCGCTTTCAAGTCTGGCTGCCGTTAGCGGACGCCTTGCCCTAATCTGCAACTGCAATGATACCGGTTCAGTTCTTCGCGCTCACGAGCGCCGCCGGGGTGCCAGTGTTCGCTCGGTGCGTGCTGCGTCCAAGCGCGCTGCCAACGAATCGAACGCCGAAGTAGGGCCGCGCCATCTCAGCTCGTCCACGTCGTCGAAGAGCTTGATATCAGTCCGAAGCGTGGCGAGTCTTCGAAAAAGTATGGCGTTGTCCCACTCGCGACAAAGGGTAACGGCGAGGGTACCCGCGTTTGCAGCATTCACTCGCCATTCGCAGCAGTCCTTCGGAATCGATTCAAGGTGAAGAAACTTGGCGAGCACGGCGGCTGACGACTTCGCTCCCCAACCGGCCAACCCCGGATAGCCATCGGCCGCATCGCCCACCAGAGCCAGGTAATCGGGAATCGATTCCGGTGAGACTCCGAACTTCTGGATCACGCCAGACTCATCCATGGTCACCCGCGTCCGACGATTCAATTGAACGATGCGTGATCCGGATACGCATTGTGCGAGATCCTTGTCGGGAGTGCAGATGACAACGCGAGTGACATCTTTTTGTTTGGCGGCGGCGACCGCCGCCGCGGCAATGGCATCGTCGGCCTCGAATTCGACCATTGGCCAAACCACAACGCCTGCTGCGACGAGGACCTCTTCGAGAAGTGGAAATTGCGCCAGGAGATCCGGTTCAATACCTTCACCAGTTTTGTAGCCAGACCATAATCCATTGCGAAAAGACTCGATGACGTGATCCGTCGCGACCGCAATGTGGGTTGCGCCTCCCCTGATCATGCCCAGTACCGACGCGAGCACGCCGCGCACGGCAGCAACTTCGCGCCCATCCTCGTCGCGTGCAGAGGGCAGCGCATAATAATGGCGGAACAGTTCGTAGGTGCCGTCCACAAGATAAATTTCCAAACTCAGGCTCCCGTCGGGAAAGCATGGAATCGGTCAAGCACAAACAACCTGCATAACAGGCCCGCTAATGATTTGACGCTAGAAGGAGCAATCCGGCTTCCCCTAGCCGCCGTACCCGATCAGTGGACACCCAATAATATAAGGATGGCTGCAATCAAGTGTTTCCTCGCGCGCCTCTCTAACGAATTACAGAACGCTGTATGGCGCAGGCACACAGCCGTGTGCAAGGCCTGAGCAAGAGTCGCAAGAACCTTCGCCCCGGCTAATACATTCGAAACAAACACCGAAGGGGACATAGAGCTAAAAGTTTTCGTAACGCAGTTAATGGTTGAGGTCATGATCGGTCAGGTCCCAATGCCCCGAAAGCCGCTTCCGTGCCGTTAACTCCGTCTATTACAGACCCTCTTTCCGGATGACCGTCAGTGCCTGCGTTTGTGCTGCGAGCTTTTTCCCGGAGCACGGCTTCGCGATAGCGGAGCGCGGATTGTTCGCTCGCCGACGACTTCGGCAGCATGTTGGTATGGTCGAGGTCGTACAATCCCGTGCCTCGTGGCACATTCACGCTCTCCCGTGGCGCTCTTCGAGATACAGAGAGCGTACCCTGCGCGGGATGTGCGCAGTGAAACTGATCGAAGAATCTGACTTCAAATGGCGCGATGGAATGATCATCAAATTGCGGTGGGATCGGGCGAAGACCGTTTGCCAAAATCCAACCTTCGGCGATCTGCCCGCGGCGCAAGAAAAGATTGCTTTCAATTTTCTGATTGAGGACTTCGCAGGGACGATACTCTTGCCGACCCAAAGTATAAATTGGCCCTGCGGAGTTGAAAGACTCAGGCTCGATCTCATCATCCCAAGATGTCGCGATATCCCACCCCACCAAAGTCAGGCCCGATCGTAGTGCGACTAAACGTACACAAACGGCATAATAGGTTCCGCCAGTAGGACTTTCGAAGACGATGCTCTCTGAAGGCGGAGCCAATTCGATGTCGAGCGCGCGCGATGCCTCTTCCCAGTCCTCGGGAATTTCAACGTCAATGCCTTCGGACTGCATTTGTTGCAGGCAAGGCAAATACTTTGCTTGTTGCGTCCGGCTCAACCGCGGATCTCTAACGGACATGTTCCCCTCCTCAGGAAAAAGGCAAAAACGGCAAAAACTACTCAATCGGCTCTTTCTCAGTCGTTTGGCTAGCTCGGCAATAGGCACATTCCTGGTAAAACGGCAATTTTAGCTGGAACTGTTGAACCTGCTTGTGTATGGCCCATCGAGCTTCTTCGGAGAAGCGCAATGACTTACATTTGCCGTTGCTGCTCGTGGACAGGCTAAGATTGCGCAGTTTCCAGCCGATTTCCCTGACGTTGTAGTCCTGATTGGAGCCGCGAGAGCGCAAGAGTGCATTTACCCGCGTCATAATTTCACTCACGGTCATTTCAGCCTCCGCATGCGAGCGGGACCAGATTGCTTCCAGAATTGCAACTCTTGGATCACGGCTGCGTTGCGCCATAAGCTGCGCTTCGTGCGATTCGAGCATGGGTTTCAACATTTGCACAATTCCAGGCTCTCCCTGGACGCAGGCATACAACCTGCGCGCTAAGGCGGAATCAGACGACCCGTACGATTTCGCAATGTGCTCGGCTCGGTGGTGCAGCCAATCCAAGCGGTAGGCCTGGAGTTGGGGTTGGAATTCAGCCATGATCGGTTACTGGGGTGCCCACCCAGGACCCGTTTCTGTGGGAGAACGGCAAAATGATCGACCTCGGCACGCTTGGTGGCACCTTCGGTTTCCCGAATTACCTCAATAACCAAGGTCAAGTCGTCGGCCAATCGAATGTGGCGGGAGATGTCAATGCCCACGCTTTTCTTTGGGACAAGGGAGTGCTGACGGATTTGGGTACTCTCGCTGGAGCGTCACCGCCATGGTCACAAGCACTCTGGATCAATGATGCTGGAGACATTGTCGGCGGTTCCTATACCCCGACCGCGTTCCATGTGTTCCTCTGGAGGCGTGGCGTGATGACGGACCTCGGAACAGTGGATGGTGATTTGTGCAGCGGAGCTTCTGGTGTCAATTCCAAAACACACGTGGTTGGAGCCTCCTCAGTAGATTGCGCGCTAAATTCGCGCGCATTCTTGTGGGAGGACGGCCAGCTCATAGACCTGAACGTCTTTAATTATCCCGGTTCCGGCCTCGACAAGCTGCTCCTCGCCTACAACATCAACGACAGCGGAGAGATTACCGGCCTAGGCGTGCCTCCCGGTGTCAATCCAGCGGACGTCTTTACCCTCGGGCACGTTTTCGCGCTAATCCCGTGCGATGACAAGCACAACGGTAAGGGCTGTGAGGACGGGCGGGCAACCGATGTAACTCAAAATATCCCGGTACAAGTCAGCCAGAACCCAGCAACAACGATGAGTCGAGCCAGCCTGCCTGGCGAGAGGATCAACGCGATTCGTGCCCGAACAGCCCATCGGTATCCGTATCGTGGCTTCGGGACTTATCAATCCAAGTAATTTCGGGAATGCCAAGGGCGGAGGTTGATCAAAATGACCTCCGCCCCTGGATAAGTCTAGTCAACTCGGAATCGCCGAATTTCAATCCCCAAACAAAAATTGCTCCTATGCTAACCGTCGTCGACGTTTAGTATCTACTGCGCAATTCAAGCATAAAATTTCGACGCTAAACGGTTTATCCTAAAGCGCCTCCAGCGCTGGTGATGATCACTATGCCCTTGGTTTTACAGTTTAAGGAATTCGAAGTGTCCGAGAGGCGAAGCTCCGACGAAAATAAAAAGGCCCACCGTGACTGGAGTCTAAGCGGGCCAAAAAAGCAACTGTAATTCTAGAATCGGGACGTTGCCTACAAATATTTGCGTCTCCTTTGTGGTTACCTAATTCGCTGCAGCTCCAAGTGCTCTTTCGGCGCCAATCGCGGTGATAACAGGAACATTGCCAAGGGTACGTTCGATAGCATCTGCCAGCGCCACCGGGAGGTGGGAACTAAGTAAATTTATATCCAATTGAAGTGGACGATCACTGTATTGACGAAAGAGAACCAGATAGCCGCGGTGGTGATGGTTTGAACTTTCTAAATTCAAGGTTAGGTGCCATGATGAAGTTTCGACACTAACCCCATCGCTCTTTCTCCATTGGGAGAGTCCGTAACCTTGGTCTGGCAACTGCAAATGCTGCATATGAAACTGTTGAGGGACAACCTGCGGCAAAAGATCAAAACCATCAAAGTCGTTGTCTTTGAAAGCGCTTTCCAGTATCCGCCACACTCGGTCGTAGGTCTTGCTTGACTTTAATTCCTCTGCTGCTCTACGGATTGCTATATTGTTGATGAGAACCTGGCGTTGTTCCATCGTTTTACTCGCAAGCCGCCTTAGTTCACCGAACTCTACATACCCAAGATGCTCGACCCCGACCCAGACCCCCACTCCAATCACACAAAGCACCAGGCCAATCATAGAGCCGCCAGGCATCAGGAGAAAAAGACTGAGGAGGGCAAAAACTCCAGACACAACATAGAGAATGATGACGACTTGGCGATGTGAAAGGCCACGTTGAAGCAGTTTGTGGTGGATATGTTCAAGATCGGCAGAGAAAATAGGCCGACCGCTGACTAGTCGCCGCAGTACCGAGAGCCCAGTTTCAAGAATCGGAAGACCAAATGAAACCATTGGGATGGCCACCGCAACCATGGTTGGAGATTTCGTTACATGTTGCAAAGCGAGAGCGCTTAGTATAAAGCCCAGAAACAAACTTCCGCAGTCTCCAAGAAATATCGTGGCCGGATTAAAGTTAAAGCGAAGAAATCCTAAGAGGGCTCCGGCAAGTGCAAGGGTGATTAGGGGAAAGTGGGAACTGGAGAATAAAGTCGTGATACCAACCACTACAGTGGAGAACAACGCTGAACCGGCGGCTAGACCGTCTAAGCCGTCGATTAAATTAAAAGCGTTAGTAATCGCCATAACCCACAAGACCGTCAACGGTAAGCTAATAATCCAGGAAAACTGATAATTCCCGAAAAACAAAGGAGCACGTACAATACGCAGGCCTTCAGCGAACAAGATTGCACCCGCAATCGCCTGAATCACAAACTTTGTATACGGACTAGCGCCACGAATGTCATCATAGATCCCAAGGCCGAAGATCAAAGACCCGGGTGCAAGTATTTTAAGAAGTCTGTTAGCAGAAATACCGAGCTTGAGTGCTGGATAGAAGTAGCTGAAGACAAGCGCAAAAGCAAGCGTGATATACAGAGCTGCAAAGATCGCGACGCCGCCTAGTCGCGGCACCGGATTCTGATGCAAGTGCCGTCTGGAGTCAGGTACATAGACCCAGTTTCTCGCGATCGCAAGGTTTCTGACGAATTTTGTCAATCCGAAAGAAAGCAGCAGCGATCCGCCAAAGACCACTAACGAAAAGACAATCACCTTATGCCTCCCTGCACTCTTCGGCTGCGTATAGAGCAGCTTCTTTGTCTACAAATGATTGTTCGCGAACACCGTTTCGGTAAAACCTGCGTAGGGGAGACTCAGGACAGCGTGTCAGAATTAATGACGATGCTAATTTTGTTGGCTAGGGGAGAACTGTGGGTCTAGGTCGGCAACAGTTGCTTCAGGAAGTAGCAGGCCGTTTGCTGCGGACTGCTGAATGACCCGCAGCATTTCTGGCATCAACGAAAGCTGTGAAAACCACTGAGCTACTTGCCGCATTGACTCCGTCGGAGCTATTAACCTACCTTGAGCTTCGAGGATATTTGCTACTACCTCAGGAACACAATCAGTCACAGCGGAATAGGTATCAATGCCCAGTTGGCTCATTTCGCTCATGATGTCGCACACATGGCTACTGGGTGGCCCGATGTAGAGGAACGGTTTATTTACAGCTAGAATGTTGTAAACCTTGCATGGATGCACTATACCGACGTATCTACTACCCATCACTACGACATGCAAGTCGGCCGCTGACAGTGATGCTGAAAGCTTGTCGATTGATTGATAGGGCAAACAAATTATGTTCTTAGCATCGTGTTCCTGTGCTTGCTTTCTGATTTTCTGAAACTCGCTTCCACCGCCTACAAAACAGAAGACGATGTCCTCGTGGACAGACAGATGACCAGCAGCTGCGATAAGAGAGTCCAGTGGGTGGCACGGACTGTGATTTCCCGAGTACATGACAACAAACTTGTCTTTCAGTCCGTGAGTTGCACGAAATGACTCGCGACCCTCTGAGTCAAAGCGTACGTGTTGATCGTGCGACCAAGGCGGGAGGACCGATATTCTGTGTTCAGCGATTCCCTTCGCGACGATTCGTTCTTTCATGAACCGATCTAATGCAACGATTTTCTCGGCACGAAGCAAGCTGTAGCGCATCATCCAAGACAGTAAACGAGATGTGAACGAACCTTCACGCAACCATCCGGCCGCAATCGCCTCGTCAGGATTAAGATCCATTGACCAAAAGAGAAGGCGTCTGGCCCGAATGGGCACCGCCAGTGCCGCTAGAAATGAGATAAGTGGCGGCGACGTTAACGCAATTACAAGGTCGAACCTTGGCAGCAACAGAATCCGGATTGCACAACTTACTATGAAGACAGCAAAATCGATGGCTCGTTTCCACTTTTTGCCCTTGCCTAGCCCCGGGGACCAAACGCGAAAAATATCGATGCCGTTCCACCATTCCCGGCACGGAAATCTTCGGCTAGGATCGTCATAGCCTCGAACGCTACAAACAACGCTCACATCGTGCCCTTCGCGTGACAGAGCTATGGCCAAATCGCTTGCATGCTGACCGGTAGCGACCACATCCGGATGGAAGGCTTGATTCAGAATGAGGATTTTCATTGAGGGGTCCTGCGAATGTGCTATTGGACCGACCTTATAGAGTTTGTGCCGATGGGTAGTTATTGAATTAATGAAGTTTGACAGACAAGACATGAGCCCTAAGTGACATGAGCCCTAAGTGATCTCCGCGACGGCCCTGCTGATGATGACTATCGCGCACTTGCCCCGACAGCGGCCACTCCCAGTCTTAGCTCCACCTGATGTTCGATCCAGGCGTAGGTGCGATCCATGCCTTCCTCCAAAGAGATTTCAGGTTCCCACTGGAGAACTTCGCGCAGGCGATTGTTATCGGAGTTGCGCCCGCGAACGCCCTGCGGACCGTTAATATGCTTCTTAACAACTTTTATCTTGGCGCACTTTGCAGCCATATCCGCGAGGTCGTTAATGTTTATCAGGCGGTCTTGGCCGAGATTAATCGGTTTGGTGTAACCGGATTGCATGAGTTTGTAAATGCCCGTAACGCAGTCATCGATATAGCAGAAGGAACGCGTCTGTCCTCCATCACCCCAGATTTCAATTTCGTGATTACCGGTGAGTTTCGCCGTCGCAGCTTTACGACACATCGCCGCCGGAGCCTTCTCTCGTCCGCCTTCCCAAGTCCCTAGCGGACCAAAAATGTTATGGAAACGCACGATACGTACGTCGATACCGTAATCCTGGTGGTAGTGCGTCACCAGATGTTCGGTCCCCAACTTTTCCCATCCGTATGCGTCTTGAGGCATTGCTGGGTACGCATCTTCTTCCTTCAATGGGGTGACATTCGCATCCGTCTGCTTGTATTCGGGGTAGATACAAGCCGATGATGTGTATAGATAACGCTTCACACCGTTTTGCCGCGCCGCTTCCAAAGTATGGATGTTAATCAAAGAGTTGTTGTGCAAGATCTCTGCGTGGTGGCACGAGATGAAACCCATGCCACCCATATCCGCTGCGAGGGCGTATACGTCATTGGTCCCTTGTGTTGCCTTGAGACAGTTCTCCCATCGGCGCAAGTCGAGAGTCAAGAACTCATCTGCATCGGTTGAGCTGAACTCTGGATGCTTCAGATCAACGCCGCGAACCCAATAACCTTTTTTCTTGAGATAATTGACAAGGTGGCTACCAATAAATCCGCCGGCGCCAGTCACAAGGACACGAGAGTTTGGCAAGCGAATGTCTCCTATTTGTTCTATGGGTTTAAACTGATTGGCAGATCAGAGGGATTGTGTCAGCATCGCAAAGGATGCCTTGTCTGCGCAGTTCTGCTTCGTGAAACTCGATTTCTTCGCGTGAAAAACGTTCTTTTATAACTCGTGAAGTTGGCGATGCAACAATGCTGTACCGTGGGACATCTTTGGCGACTAACGCGCCAGCGGCAATTATAGAACCGCGCCCAATTGTCACTCCGGAGAGAATAATTGCCCCCCAACCGATCCAGACGTCATCCTCCACCACGATCCTGTACTTGTCCCCGCGAGGCGCGTCAAACATGCTTACTCCAGGTACATATGCGGAGTGCGCATCGCGGGACAAGAATGCGACGGCGCCCGCCACCAGCACGTGGTTTCCGATGATGATATCGGTGGAGATGTCGCACCAGTTGCCAATGCCGACATGGTTCCCCAATCGCACCGACTTGTGCGGGGACCAGAACTTGGTCGACCACTGCACATGGACATCGCTACCGTACTCCACCCACGGATAACGCAGCTTGAACATCAGAAGATTGCGGATGCGATTGAGGAAATTACGCAAGGTACTGCTCCGGAATTGCGGGTGCTGATGCCGAAAAGACTTTCAGGGGTGAGACCTCAGCGATACGGTCCGCCGCGCCTGTCCCGATGTTGAAGCGCTCTCCCCAGATGGCAAGCGAGTACAAACGCCACCGATTTCGCAACGGCATTCGGGAAAGACTCGTCTCAAGCCGGACCTCGTTGCTGATGGAGCGCACCAACTCAGAGGACATGATGGTCCGGCGTACATGGGATTCCTCAGCTGTCATCCAGCAGGCATCGGGCGCCTCGAATCCAATCTTGTCTTTCCGCCAAACGATTGCATCCGGTACCGTTCCAGCCATGCACTTACGTAGAATCCATTTGGTCCACCCGTCGCGAATCTTGTCTTCCAACGACAAGCCCATACACAGTTCAACCAGACGGTAATCAAGGAAAGGAAGGCGAGTTTCCACCCCAAACGCCATCGAGTTGCGGTCCTCATATCGGAGCAGGGCAGGCAGGGTATAAGTTGAGATTTCCTGTGCCTGGAAACTGTGTATTTCATTGACGCAAGCGGCGTGATCGCTTAGTACCTTGGGCAAGATGGGCGTAGAGTGCAGATGCGCTGCCGCGAGCCGGTCCCGTAGATAACGGAGCCGCGGAGTCGCAGCGCCAAAGGCGTATATCAACGCGGAACCATACGACAATCGCGAATTCCGTGCGACGGCACTGCGCAATGCCCGCAACGAAGCGACTACCCCCTTTTCCCGAAGCACCCTGCGAAGATACATACCAAAGTAATACTGATATCCGAGCAGCGTTTCGTCCGCACCCTGCCCGTCCAGCAACACAGGGATCCCGTTCTCGCGGGCCAAGCGCATTACGAAATACTGCATCACAGGCGATGGTGACGGGATCGGTTCATCTTGGTGATAGGCGATATCCGGCATCGCTTGCATAAAGTCGGCCGGCGTCGGCGTGATGCTCAACCAATCCAGCCCGGCATGCTCAACCATACGTTGCGCATACCCGGACTCATTGTTCTCAGACGAAGTGCTGATCGCAGTCAGTGCGCGAAATGGCTGACCGCTGCGACTGCGATACCGCGGGGCAGCCAGCATGGCGATCGCCGAACTGTCCAGACCGCCACTAAGGCAGGTGCCCACTGGTACATCAGAACGCAAACGGAATTCGACGCTGCTGGACAACAGTTCGATGAAGCGCTGCTCTATCTCCTGAGGCGTTGCATCTTCCAGTTCGGCTGCATGGACGTTGTAGTACTGCTGGCACTGCACCTTCCCACTCTTTAAATCCACAAGCAGGTTATGTCCTGGCAGGAGCTTAAGGACATTCTCGAAAAATGTGTCTTCCGAGTAGTCAACCAAGCCGGAAATTAGGAACGTATGCATAACGTCGCTATTAGCGACGCGACGCGGCAACATATCAAGCAACTGCTTGATCTCGGAAGCGAAGGCGAAGAGTCCAGAATTGTCAATGTAATTAAAAGGCTTGACGCCGAAGCGATCCCGCGAACAAAATAGAACGCTGCGCTCTCGGTCATGGATGGCAAATGCCCACATCCCGTTGAACTGGTGAACGCACTCCGCACCCCACTCGGTGTAAGCAGCCAAGATGACTTCGGTATCGGAACTGCTGACAAAACGATGACCCCGGCGTTGTAACTGCTCGCGGATTTCCAGGTAGTTATAAATCTCGCCATTGAAGGTAATGGTGAGCCGGCCATCGCCGGAATGCATCGGCTGGTGCCCACCATCACTCAAGTCGATAATGGCCAGACGGCGGTGTCCAAGTCCGACATTTCCGGAAAGATGATAACCCACGCCGTCAGGTCCGCGGTGCCGGGCCCGTTCCGTCATTTGCTGTAAGAGACAACGGTCGACGGGAGCACCGTTTTTATTGATGATGCCAGCTATTCCACACATAGGACCTACTTATCGTTCCGAGCGAAGTACACAACCGAGTGAATAGGATTTCGGGGGCTGTTGCCGCCGTCCAGGCAGCGCAAGGCGATTCAGAACCTTAAGAACTGGCCGCTCGGCCTTGAGATGTAGAACAACCGAGCTAGCCGCACATAACACCATGCTGAGCACGCATCCGAACGCGAACTCTGGCGCAAGCCATGAGACTCGATTTTCCACAATGCGTCGAATGAATGCCTCGATATACGGATGGACCAGATACAAGAGATAACTCGCATCGCCAAGGATGACTACCGCACGAATGCGAATGTCCCATCCGGCCTTTGACAAAGATACTGCGCTAAGAACACTCACAAAGGCGAGAATTCCCATCACCACAGAGGGCGATATCCAGAGTTGCATGTTAGTTCCTTGGATATAAATCATTCCAGCCAGACTCCCAGCCAGAGCTGTCACCATTGCCGGGCGGAAGTGAATGATAGAAGACCGTGGAAGCCAACCACACGCCAAGTAACAAGCAATGCCAAGTACAAACTCAACAATAAGGCCACGTGAATAAAACCAAGCGAGGTTGCCCGTTCCAAAGAGCCTGCAGGCAAGTATTATGGCTGTGAGAACACCGGAACTGAGTAACCATGCATGGCGGCGGGTCACCAGCAGGCACCCTCCTACGATTACGTAAAAAAACATTTCGTAATTCAATGTCCAGCCGAGAAACAGAATTGGCTGCATGATCCCGTTGCTTTTGGCGAAAGGAATAAAGAGCAAACTCTTGATTAACTCCACAACGTCCGGTCGGGTTGTTTTGAGCAAGAACGGATACTTCAGAGCTACCGCGAACAACAGCAGTGTACAGGCCCAGTACGGAGGAACAATACGAAGGAACCGTCTGCGAAGAAATGCGTCCGGCTGTTGTTCGCACAGCATCGCCATGAGATAGCCGCTGATCACAAAAAAGATAGCCACCCCAAAACTGCCGAAAGGCTGCAATCCTGAAAAAGCAAAACCTGAATGAAAAAATACGACAGCCATGGCGGCTAGGGCGCGCAGGCCTTGGATGTTGTTAATGCGCTCGCCAGCTTGCGGGTTGGACCCGGCGTTCTTAGCCTCGGCCGGACTAATTCGGACCAGCGCAGATGCACTAGCAGTCATTATTCAACCTGTGTGCAGAGGAATGGCCTAGGGCGGTGATCACGTGTTCTGCTACTCGCTCGATAGGTCTACGGTCTAAGGGAGCGCCGTCCTTATTGCTGATGCCTGCTATTTCACGCATACGGCTATCTCTATTGACTGTGGTTGTCGCTGCGGAGTCCATCGCAGAGAACGGCACCGGTTGTGTGCCTGCGTAATTGGGGGTCCGAAGTAGAAGAGGAGAATTAGGATTCCGAGACCCAACGATGAAATTGATGTCAGCAGCGAGGCATTGCTGATTGCTAGCGCCCAGAAGGTGAGGGCTGCCGCTCCAAAACCCTCGCTGCACTTTGTTAGTGTGTTGTCAGTCACCCAAAACACTAATCCGCAGAGTACAGAAGCAATTAAAATGCCCCCCACCCCGGTACTAGCAATTCCGTCCGAGGCCCAGAAATGAGCATTGGACTGAACATCTTGGTCTCCCGTGTAGTACTCGCCCACTTCGTAACTGACTTCGTGTGTATAGGGGGACTGAAGTAGCGTCTGGAGAGGAGCGTACTGCGAAAACCACGTGCGGGGGTTCCGAGAGAAAAAATCCTGGTATTGCGCCGTCAGCATTCCCGGCAGCGCGAAAGTACGAAACAGTACCACCACTCCAGTCCAGTGCACCGCCTGGCTCGACGGAAAAATCTGCATACCAAAAGCAATTGCAAGCACTATCACCAGCACTAAAGCAACGAGCTTGAGGGGAAACCGTCTAGGTCCGCCCCGAAACCACACCGCAAAGGCAGGCACGAATAGGATCGAAACGAGCGCCGCTTTATGAGCGGCTGCGGCGTAGATCAGTATCTGCCCAGCGACGCCCAGAAGAATACGTGTTTTTTTCCTTTCGAATATGCCAGAAACCATCAAATACGGGTTTAAGGCCCCGGAAAGCCAGCACATTGCGTAGCTAAGCAATCCGGCACTCTGCAGAACTTCCGTTGCGGAGTGACGAACCGAGTAAACATCTTCAAAGCTTACAAATTGAAGGGAACCACGAAACGTAATAAATATCCACGCATCAAAAGTAAGAACCAATCCGTACACGAGCGACCAGAATACATCTGCACTTATGGCTGAATGACGAAGTCTCACGGTCGGGAAGCGATAGGTCGCTCCAATGAGTCCATATCCCATACACAAGGTAAAGGACAGCAGAAGGGTGTCATCTACCGTCTGATAAGCGATGAAGGTAGGCACGAGAACGGATGGCACGTACACAGTTATGTAAATCACCACGTACACAAATTGGGTTGGCCTGCGTATCTCAAGTGGAATCCAGATTGACGGGAGAACTGCGAGTATGTAGAGAATCAGCAGCACGGTTTGGGAAGGGGGCAGATAATTTGCACCTGCAAACGCGTAGACTGGTGCGACCCAGCTAGCGTAGGCCCAGTGAAACGCTGCTGTGTACGCGAGAGCGCCACCGATAAGCGCACATCGCGATAGCGGAAAGCTCGAGGCTTGCGATTGATTCTTGTGCGGCATTGCGTTTTTCTTGGAAATCGGGCGAGCCTATTGGGCTCTGCGACTTTCAGACCCAGAGTTGCGAGCTTGAGCGTTATTTTCGCGAACGGTATTGTCGATCAACTCGAACACATCTTTTGGTGCCGAAGGCGGCAGCGAGATACCTAACTGGGCAGAGCTGATGATGTTGCCGCTGACGTGGACGTCGCGGTTAACTCCCCGAGCCTGAACGCCGTACTTTACGTGACTTATGATGTTATTCGTTATGGTGACTGCGTGACCTGCTGCAAATGCCACTCCGCTTTGTATGCTGCCGTCAACATAGTTGTCTTTCACAATTACACGCATTGGACTCATTAAAGCAATTCCGCCTTCCGGCAGGGAAGTATCTTGCATCAGTTGGCCGTAGTTAGTCACCACGTTGCGCTCGACGAACGAGTCCGTGTACCCCTGTAAGTAAATGCCCGAGCCAGAGGTGTTCGTCACGGTGTTCATCTCGACCCTTGCGGACGAAAAAGACGGGTTCACAATTCCGTCACCCCCGGTGTCGTCAGGCCCATCCTGGACGAATGTGAGGGTTGTTTTAGTAGGAACAGAGCTCACCTTAAAATCCCCGTTGAAATCGCTGCCGCCAATCGATAAAGCTTGATTTATGACGATGTGCTGCCCGACTGCGAAAACGTGCGGAGTCTCCGTCGTCATGACAACAACATTGTGAGCTCGAACTAGACCAGAAGGCTTGGAGGCAATGAGTCGTTGGCCGGCTCCATACAGAAGAATGCCATATCCTTGGCCCCTATCTTCTGGCACAGAGTGGTCAAAGGCGTGGCTTTGATCGATCACGTTGTTTTGAACTGTCGCATCATCGACATTGAAGAGCGCGATGCAACTCTGTGAATTGCTTCCATGAATGTGGTTGCCTTCCACGGTGACCCCTCGTGATGCGCCGGAGTCACTTAGGATATCGAATCCACCAGAGTTACCGGACGCTGGACCGGTTCCACTGATGTCATTATCTCGGATCACAAGATCAGTGACGTTTAGGAACCGGATCGCCGCAGGCAACCCAGATCGGGGAGGCGGTATGGTCCCTGCGCCCGAAATAGTCAAGTTATGCAGATAAATATGTGAAGCGTCCCCGATGGACACGCCGCGACCTAGGACTCCGGGAGCAGCGCCTATAGTCAGGTGGTCAAGTTCAATATTCGAAGCGCTTATTGCAATAGCATAATCAAGCGGTCCACCGGAAAAGCTCAGAACTGTGCATGGACCAGAACCAGAAATGTGATGGTTAGCACTGCTCACGATCAGTCCGTTTTTTAGGAAATAGAGGCCGCACGGAAGGTTCAGCTCTGCCGTGGAATTGATCTCTGCCTGCAAGTCAAAGCCGGAATGCTGCCCAGCCGATGGCGGTGGAACTTGTGCCCACATAAAAGGAGAGGCTATGAGAAGGAGAAATAACGTGATGGTTTGAAAGACACAATTTCGTTTTGGCAGCATCTTGAATTTCCTATGTTGTGAGCACTGCGACCGTTTGAGACGTCTCTTCTAGTCGTGCGTTCCGCCGCTCACAAAGGGAAATGGCGTGATAGCACAACGCTATGTGTATGGCGTACGCGGTAGCGCTCACGACGGCGAACAGGCTTAACAATTGCACGATCCCAACGCCTGCGGAGGCGCCGAGAACCACTGTCGCTCCAATGGCAATCATTCGTGATGTGTCCCACGCCAATTGCCAGTGCTGGCGTTCCAGCATACTCAGAGTCATGCCCGTGCAGGTATGGACAAAGCAAAGGTAATAGACCGGGGCAAGCACTCTGGCGTAAGCGCCGGCCATGCGCCATGATTGGCCGAACACCACCGCAAACAGAGTCGGGGAAATGGCACAGAACAGCAGCAGGGGCACGATGCCATAGAGCAGCGAGCGGGTTACGATTTTGGTGAAGAGCTTGCGTAATTCGACTGGTGCCACCACGCCCAGCTTCGCCGCCTTTACCATGTACACCTGCGATACAGCCTGGCCAATGAGCACGCCGGGAATCTGCATGGTACGGTCAGTGAGCGCGTAGAAGCCCAACATCTCCGGCGCATAAAATACGCTGAGCAGAAGCGGCATCGCCTGGAGTCCGGCAGAATTCATCAGTCCGGAACTAGTGAGCACAAGGGGAAAGTTACGATATCGCTTGGCCGCCTGCCACATGGGTCGAAGCCGAATCTGCCGTAGTCGCGACCAATCACGGCGGACCGTGATCTTCGCGATTCGCAGGCTCCCGCTGACGCGCCCACACGCGTCGCCGGCAATCAGGCCGCCCATGGAACCGTGGGTCGCAAGCCCCATCCCAATCTGGACCGCTGCCTGGGCTCCGATCTGGCTAAACTTGCTGAGAGCGACATCCTTGTAAGCGTGATGCCGTAGCCCCCAATTGTTAAGCAACTGGTAGAGGCCAAGGCCGAACGCTCCCGCGGGTAACAGCCATAGATAGTTACCCAACTCTGCAGCGCGCCGCCAAAGAAGATGATAATGCAGAGCTACAAAGACTCCCACGACGAGAAATGATGTAACAAACAAGATAGCCGTGAGCGATACCGCTACGAGATTCGCGGCAACATCGTCATCCTCGGGCAGCACCACGGACAACTCGTAGCGTAACGCAACCAATACCGTCATGAATGCCATCAGCGATGTATAAATCTGGAGGTGTCCGAACGCAGCTGTGCTGTAGATCCGTGTCAGTAACGGGGCGACCGTTAGACTCACCGCGTAAGCGCCAGCCGTGGCTCCCGCCAAGAGAGATACCTTTTTGGTAAAGTCGCCCTCTCTGATTCGACTACATACCGCCAGCAGTTGGCGCCAAATTGTTGATAGGAAATTCAAGGACGTTATCCCTCGACAGGTGTGCAGCACAACTGAGAACCCGGATTCTGCATAACGCTGCAATAAAACTGCTGAATCTTGTCAGCCTGGCTTTCCCAGCTGTAATGATCTACAAAATAACGCTGGCCATTGAGGCCGAGTTGTCGCGCATAATCGCGATTCGCAGCCAGCTGGCACATGGCCTCCACGAAAGAATTTGGATTTTCGGGCTGTGCCAGCAGGCCATTGTTGGCTGATGAGATCGTAGAGACCTGGTGAGGAAGATCGCTGGCCACCATCGGCAGTCCCGCTGCCATATACTCGAATAATTTGGTATGCACGCCATTGATCTGCTGTGGCACGCGCAGATTGCACGAAACCGCAATGGTGCATCGATTCAAGTGGTTCATGATGTCTTGGGGCTTTATGTTGGGTAAAAGCAGATAACAATCTTGGAGGCCGCGACGAGTTACGTCATCGAGTAGCTTTTGGCGGTAGAGAGGGTCGGCGAAACGATCGACCGCATAGATCTTCATTCCGGGCAGCCGTTTATGGAGACGGTCGGCGATCTCGATCAGCAACATGCTTCCGTTATTTTCGTGCTGAGAACCGAGAAAGATTACAGCGTCCGGGCGTTCCGTATAGTCCTGAGTCACATTTCGCAGCAGTTCGACGGTAGCGTAGTTCATGACCATCATCTTGCGCAGGGTAGGTCCCACCAGATCTTTGTTTTGCGACTCTGCTACCAGAACCACGTTGCGAATGATGGCGGCGCAAGCGATCTGAATCCATCGGACCGAGAATGCCAGCAGATGCCGCAGCGGGCGTGGAATCCACTCACGAACCAGCATTTCCTCGGGATAATTCTCGTGCACATCGTAGATAACCGGCTTGAAGAGCGCGAGCAGCGTCATCCAGGGCAGAATGTCGATATCGTGAAAATGCAGTACGTCCACCTTGGGTAGCAGGGGAAGCAGCGTTCGCCCCAGCCGCCATGGAATCTGAACGGTGCGCGCCCAGCGACTACGCACACGCGCGAAGGGATGGAAGATGATTCCGTCTGTCTCTCCAGCATTTACCGCCCAGGGACAAACCATGTGAATTTCGTGGCCAAGGCTGCGCAGCAGCTTCGCATATTTCCATACCCGGGCATCGAAATCCGAGTGGATTGAGGTCACGATGGCGATACGGAAGTGAGTTTCCGAAGACAGCGCGTCGGAGCTAAACATATTTGCTGTACTACTCAATGAACGTACTCCGTTGCGGTTTGCTGCAGATGTTCGATGATCGCGTAAGCGGCCTTCCCGTCGCCGTAGAGCCGTGCGTCCCAGTCCGGCGTGGATGTCAAAGCTGCCTCGACGGCGCTCGCAATGCGGTCAGGGTCAGTGCCGGCAATCCTGTTGTAACCACCTTCTACAAGCTCTACCCACTCTGTTTCTTCACGAAGCGTGACGCACGGTACACGGGCAAAGAACGCTTCTTTTTGCACGCCTCCGGAATCTGTCATAACTAAGCGCGCATGTCTTTCCAGCATGCTCATGTCGAGATACCCGACAGGGTTAATGACGCATAATCTCTTGGTTAGCGCCGCCAAGTTCGCTTCGCGAGAAAGAACGCTACGCGTGCGAGGATGGACCGGCAATATTACCGGCATGGTTTGTGCAACGCGATCCAGCGAAAGCAGCAGGTTCTTCAGGCAACTAAGCCGATCTGTATTTTCAGCGCGGTGCAACGTTGCGAGCGTGTAATTTCGCGACGTCACGCCAAGCTTGTGCAATACCTTACTGCGCTTTTCGGCGACGGAAGAATAATAGAGCGCAGCGTCATACATTACGTCGCCAGTCCGCACTACCTTTGAACCCAGTAGTCCCTCCTTCGCGAGGTTAGCCACTGCCGAATCGGTTGGGGCGAACAGCACGTCCGAAGCATGGTCGGTCAGCACGCGGTTGATTTCCTCGGGCATACGGCGATTGAATGAACGTAGGCCAGCCTCCACATGGGCTACCGGGATTTGTAGTTTGACGGCAGCCAGTGCGCCTGCAATCGTTGAATTCGTGTCCCCATAGACCAGCACCCAATCAGGCTTTTCTTGAAGCAGAACTTCTTCTACTTCATTGAGCATCCGGCCTGTCTGCTGTCCGTGCTTTCCAGAACCGATGTTCAGGTTGTGGTGGGGCTTCGGAATCTCCAGTTCGCTAAAGAAGACGTCTGACATATTCGCATCGTAATGTTGTCCCGTGTGTATCAGAACGTGGCTTATGTCGCGGCGGGAAGCGACGGCACGGGCAACGGTGGCGGCTTTTACGAACTGGGGGCGCGCTCCGACGAGGGTTGCGATTTTCATGAAAAATATTGGCTAAGCGTCGCCTAACGAGCGGTTAGCGTTTTAAGAGCTGTAGCTTCGATCAGCGCTTCCGCGACGGATCGTTGGTCGGCCTCACTGAGATACGGACCCATCGGCAAACTGATGACGCGACGGGCCGCCGCTTCCGATATTGGGAAGTCACCTGCTTTGTATCCAAGCGCGGCGAATGCGGGTTGCAGGTGCAGCGGCACCGGGTAATGCACAGCGGTGGGAATTTTGCTTTTCTTCAGTTCGGATTGAACCATTTCGCGGTCGTCCACTTGTACGGTGTACTGCGCATAAACCGAGGTGTTATGGGGTTCGATGAATGGTGTGACGACAGCCCCGGCCAACAGTCGGCTATAACGGTTGCCGATCTCAATCCTCGCTTCTACCTCCTGCGCGAACCAGTCGAACTTCGCCAATAGCACGGCGGCCTGCAGAGTATCGAGTCGACCATTGATGCCAATCATCGGGTGGTGATAGCGCCGATCCTGACCGTGCACTCGAATCTGTTTTATCTTTCCGGCAAGATCGGCGTCATTGGTAAAACAGGCTCCGCCATCTCCGTAACAGCCCAGCGGTTTCGAAGGGAAAAAACTGGTGCAGCCAATCGCGGACAAGTTGCACGAGCGGCGGCCTCTGTAGGTGGCGCCGAAACTCTGTGCTCCATCTTCGATAACGGCAACAGAATGCCGCTGCGCAATCACATTGATGGCATCGAAGTCAGCACATTGTCCGTAGAGTGATACCGCAATAATGGCCTTCGTGTTTGTAGTAATTGCCTCTTCAAGGCGTGAGGCATCGATGTTATAAGTTCGTGGATCGACGTCTAAAAAGACCGGGGTCGCATGAAGGACTGAGATAACTTCGGCGGTAGCGATGAAGCTGAACGGTGTAGTGATGATCTCATCGCCCGGTCCCACACCAAGCGCCATCAGTGCGATCAGCAACGCGTCGGTGCCGCTGGCACAAGTAGTAGCATGTTGCGAACCAGTATGGGCCGCCAACTTGTCTTCCAGTTCCTTCACTTCGGGACCCATGATGAATTGGCCATGAGACAGCACTGCCTGAATCCGGCTGTCCACCGTAGTCTTCATTAGTTCATATTGCTTTTTCAAATCTATGAATTCCAATTTATTCTCCTCCGCGGCTGATCTTGGCAGCCGTCTTTGTGTTATGAAGAAAGCACTTGATAACTGCCTTCGCTATAGTTTTAGTCGGCGCATGCTGCCTTTGCCTGTGGCTGGGGCCTGCAGACGCCGTTATCGATGACATAATTGCGACCACAAGCTTCGCAGGTAACGTGATTCCCGACAGGCAGACGAACTCCGCAATAACATATGAAGGCGACCTGCCGGGCTGGAACGCCCATTACCAGGGCATAATCGGGCACGTCACGATTCACCACGGCTCCAGCGGCGACAAAGGCGTAGGCGCCGATCGTTGTCCCGCAAACTATGGTGCAGTTTGCGCCCAGAGTTGCGCCTATTTTTACTAAGGTCTTGCGGTACTCGCTTTTCCGAACGATATAACTGCGGGGGTTAATAACGTTGGTGAAGACCATTGAAGGACCGCAGAATACATCGTCTTCCAATTCCACGCCCGTGTAGAGTGCAACATTGTTCTGCACCTTCACATTGTTGCCCAGGCGGACTCCCGGGGAGACAAGAACGTTTTGTCCAAGGTTGCAGCGCTCGCCGATCTTGCAATCTGCCATGATGTGGGAGAAATGCCATACTTTGGTGTCTTTACCAATCTCGCAAGGCTGATCTATGACGGCGGTCGGATGGGCATAAAATGCTGGCGTTCGATGACTCGCTTCTACCGGTTCTCCCTTGCGGCGCAAAGATTGCTCGCAGCTATCGAGCACTTGCAGCACGCGTAGGCCGCTCTCGCCATCCGTCAGCGGAGCTTTGCCGTCACGGATACATTCAAGAAAGTGTTTGCATTCTTCCTTGAGCGGTTCCGCTTTAGCGATCGGGACGACTTCTCCATCTTCCTTTTTGGCTACGGGTATGCGATCTCGCCATTCAATTTGGTGACGGTATAGGACCAGCTTCCTTTCCGGTTCAAGGTCATCGAAAACAGCCATTGCACGGTCGCCAACGACACACAGCCGTTGCTCTTTGAACGGATGCAGCCAGCTCACGAAGATATGGGCCATAACGCCACTAGCGAAATCGAATGTTGTCAGACTGGTATCCGCAACGCGGGAGTTGATATAGCAGCCTCCTTGTGCTGCCACGTAGGTGGGAAATTCTTTAAGCAGCGACAGCGTTACAGCAATATCGTGCGGAGCGAAGCTCCACAAGATATTCTCTTCGGTGCGAAGCTTACCGATATTGAGACGAGATGAATAAATGTACTGGATCTTACCCAGTGCCCCTTCGCGCACTAGTCGATGCAATTCGCGCACCGCTGGGTGATACTCCAGAATGTGGCCTACCATCAAGACCTGATCTCTGCCGCGGGCAATTTCAACCAATTCCCGGCCCTCGGCGACTTTCATTGCCAACGGCTTTTCTACAAACACATGCTTACCATGTTCGAGGGCAGCTTTGGAGAGAGCGTAATGTTGAACGGCGGGAGCCGCCACCACTATGGCCTGCAAGTCGTTAGCTGAAACTATATCCTCAACATCGGCAGTCACCCGCACCCCGGGATACGTCTTGCAAATTGAGTCACGCACGCTGGGGTTGACATCGCAGACCGCCCCTAGAACGCCCAGTTCGTGGAAAACGCGTACCAGGTTCTTACCCCAGTATCCACAACCTACTACGCCGATCTTCGTGTTCATGTTTTCGATCACCTTATTAAGTTGTTGGTGCGACGCGGGTCGCGCGCAAGTTGTTAAGTGTTGTTTGTTGGTTCAAATCTGGACAGATCGGAGTTCCGCTGTAGCGACTCGAGGAACGGGTTCTTTCTTGTTACGGTACCCGATATATGGATGCGGCAGCCGCGGTGGGGAATGCGGTCTCAATATCCTTCATAGCGTTTTTAGCGGCGCTCGTTGGGATGAAGAGGATGTCGTTGTCTTGCATGGCGAGGTCTGTGTTCTTGGATTGCAGAATCTTTTTTAAGTTCACAGGAATTTCCTGGCGTCCTCCCGTCGTGGTGCGGATCAACTTGGCGGAAGATTTTGCCGCAGTCGGATTGGTACCTTGGGCTAGCGCGACTGCTTGCAGGATCGAGAGCTGCCCGTCGTGATCCATTGGATAGCCGCCTGGACGCATCACGTCGCCCACTACGAAAATTACTCCCGTGCGCTCCACGTAAATCGTGTCTCCGGAAAAAATCTGTGGATTATTTTCTGGCTTGGGAGTTGCTCCGGCAGTGACCTTCACCTGCTCGGGCGTGCCAGGATTGGCCGCGTGCGTGATAGTGATGTGCGTACCGGCAAGAGGTGTCAGTCCTTGCGCGGATGAGATGTAATCCAGAAGATGATGCGCGCCAAACGCTGGATAGATCCCTGGATTCTTTACCTCGCCGAGCACGGAAACATTTTGCGTAGCGTATTCGGCGATGAACACTGTGACCTGTGGATCTTTGAGATATGCGCCATCGACAAATTTTTGACGGATAAGTGCGGCTGCATCTTCAGCTTTCATGCCGGCAATCTGCAGCTTGCCAACCAGAGGGAGAATTACTTCGCCGGTATTGCTGACGCGAAGTCTTCCACTTAACTCTGGTGTGTCGAATACCGACATCTCGATAAGATCACCGTTGCCAATTGGTCCCGCGGCGCCGCTACCAAAGCCTATGCCGCCGAGAGTCGTCGGAGGAATGGGGGGAGTCATCGACATTTGCGGGCGTTCTTGTGCCATCGCGCATCCAACTGAAATCAACGCAATCCAGACGTAACACTTCATTGACATGCTCCTAAGCATGATGCCCTTTGCCATTTCCGTTGCCATTACCATTGCCGTTGCTACTTCCATTTCCTGATTGGGTGTCGTGATAGTAGTAAGAATATTCGGATCCGTAGTGGCCGTAGTATTGACGATACTCGACGGAGTTGAATGAAAGGTCGTTGACGACGACGCCGGCAATGTTGGCGCGAACCTTGCGAAGTATGTCGCGAGTGCGGATTAAAGACTGGCGTCCGGTTTTTTCTGAGCGAGCAATTAGGACAACCACGTCCGCGATGCGGGCGCATACGACCGCGTCAGTGACAGCGAGTACGGGTGGTGTATCAATCACGATGTGGCGGAACTGTCCGCGCCATCTCTGTACCAGTTGAGGCATAGCCTCGGACGCGAGCATTTCCGATGGGTACGGCGGCATATGACCCGCCGTGACTACGTGCAATCCGGGAATCTGCTCGATGGCTATAGGGGCTTCGTCGGCGGTCAGGGTTCCGGCTAGGCACGCGCTGAGGCCACTACCCAAGCCAATGCCGAGATACCGATGCACCGCGGGGCGACGCATATCTGAGTCGACGAGCAAAACTTTTTGTCCGGTCTGAGCCAGCACCACCGCAAGGTTTAGAGAATTAAAGCTCTTGCCTTCCTGCATCATGGCGCTGGTCACCATAATGACTTGGGGGGGCGCGCCAGGGGATGACAACAATAAAGAGGTGCGCAATGCGCGAAAGGCTTCCGCGCTGCCCGAGTTGCGATGTTCCATGGTGACAGGAAGGATGAACTGGCGTTCGCCGCGTGCCAATGCCTTGCTCTGGCTGCCATTCAACGTGGCGCTGGGGATTACTCCAAGCGAAGGCAGTTGGCAGTAGGTTTCTATGTCTTGTGGAGTGCGAATTGAGTTGTCAATGTTTTCGACAACGAATGCGAGAGCGACACCACCAAGCAGTCCGCCCATAAGGCCGAGCGCAATGTTAAGGGGAATATTCGGTTCGACTGGTTCGATGGGCTCGCTTGCCTGATCGACAATATTAATGTTGCTGGACTTGAGGCCTGCCATAATGCCGGCCTCTTTTAATTTTTTGAGCAGGCCATCGTATAGATCGCGGCTGGATTCGACATCGCGGCGAAGTATGGCGTATTGAATCGCGTCCTCGTTGAGCTTGTAAGCTTCACCCTTTTGCTTGTCGAATGAGGTTTGAAGCATCTGTTCAGCTTTTAAAGACGCTTGGTAATCGGCGCGAACGGCGTCGCCGACTTTCTTGATCTCCTGCTGAATAGCTCCGTCAAGTTCCGTAAGTTGTGATTGAAGCTGAACCACGCGGGGATACGACGCTCCATACTTCGCGGCAAACTGGGCATACTCGGTACGAAGTTCTGCACGCTCTTTGTACAGCGCGCCTAAGACGCTTTCGGGAGCAATGTTAGCGATAAGTTCAGGGTTCTCCGTCATTGCGATGCGGTACTTTGCTTCCTTGATTATGCGGTCGCCCTGCGCAGCAGACAGCCCTTTGTTGAGGTCTTCCAATTTATCAAGGATGATATTGTGCGTTTCGTCTGTTCCCAGAATGCCGGTTTTCTTCTGGTAGTCGGTGAGTTTCTGTTGGGATTCCTCCGCGTGCTTCTTGACGTCATCGAGCTGTTTGGTTAGCCAGTCAGCAGTCTGCAGTGTGGCTTTATACTTAGTCTGAAAATTGCGTTCAATGTAAGTATTTGCTACAGCATTAGCAATTTTGGACGCAAGCTGGGGATCCCTGCTTCGGAAGTGAACCTCAACTATCTGAGTTTTAGGAATCAGCTGCACGTTCAGTGATTTGTGAAACGCTTTCATCAACTTCGCGCGAGTCTCCAACTCCGCACTGTCGAAGTCCTGATTTCCCGGCACTACGAGCTTTCCAGCGAAATCTTTATTGTGGTGCAGGCCCAATTGCTTTATGACACTTGTGGCGATGGTATCGCTCTGCACAATTCGAATCTGCGTCTCCAGCTTTGTATTGAGATCAAGCCCAATGGGCATGACAACCTGTTCAAGACCCAGGTTATCGTTCCCGTCGAGATCAAGAAGGATACGAGCGGTAGCCTCATAGCGTTTGGGAAGAATCAGAGAGACTGCCGTAACCAGCAGTACGATGGCAATTAGACTCCCGAGCACGAGCAAGCGACGTTTCTGGAGGACGCGCCAGAACTGCACAATCGAGATCTGGTCATCGCGGGCATCAATCATTGCATGCTGGAAATCGGCAAAAGCCAACTTATCAATTTCGGCCTTCCGACTCAGGGCTATTGAATGGTCGTCAGTCATAAAATGTGTAAGTGGAGATCAGTCACTGAGCTTCTTGTACTCCTTAAGAGTGTTCGACTTTTGTGGACTTCAAGAGTAGCTGACGTTCGGGAACACGTTATTTCTCGACGTCTTCGGTTCCAAATAGGGGATATCGATTCATACCAAAGCTGCGTTGAGACGCACATTGGGAACGTCGGAAGTGATAAGTTTAGGCATTAAGGCTTTGAGCCAAAAGTCGACATGCACAGCGATAACATCGTCGGTACTTGGAGCGGTTGATTTTTCAGGGGTAATTACCGAGTGCAATGTTTGATGGGTTGCACAAAGAGTGGCAATTCCTAGTGCTGCAATACCAGGATCGAGGTTGCGAATCGAGCCTTTTGCTGCGCATCTTGCTAAGTATTCGAGAACCGGCTTAAACAGGGGAACTAAGTGCTCCCGCAGGATGCTTTCGGCGCTGCAGTCCAATTCGAAAAAAGTGGAATAGAGCAGGCGAATGGTTTCCGGTTGTTGACGAACCGCGTCAACGAACACGGTGACTATAGCAGGTATAGCGGTACTAGGGTTCTCATCATTGTCGAGACGGTTTCGCAACTCCTCACTGATTCGCACACGCTGTAGCTGCGACTCAACAGCCGCCCAGAACAGGTCTTTTTTTCGAGAAAAATGCCGGAACACCGTGATCTCATTGACGCCGGCAAGTTGTGCGATTTTGAGCGTTCCGCTGGCATTATAACCATGACGCGCAAAAATCTGTACGGCCGCTTCGAGAATGCGATTCTCGGTATTGTCACTCCTCTTACTTGAAACAAGTGAATGTTCTTGGTTGTTTCGCATATCTAGAGGTGAACAAGCGGTTCTACGTCGTCGATATCCAACTCTACCGCGACGCTTTGATGAATCAAGCCTAATGTAATGACTACTCGTACGCCATTCTTATTGCGGAGCAATACGCCATCCAGGCCGCTCAGCGGCCCCGCGATAATGCGCACTCTCTCGCCAATCGTGAGTCGAGGATGGGGTTCAAAATGCCGTAAATGTAGGCCGGACTGCAGGGCCTCAATTTCGAAGTCATCCAGCCGTGATGGTCGTTGCCTGCTTCCAACGAACGAAAGGACCCCAGGAATATCCAGTACGCGCGCCAACTCGCGGCATTGGCTTTTCACAAACAAGTATCCTGGAAATGCAGGCAATTCCACTTGTGCTTTGCACCCGTTTTTCCAGCGATGAATGGTACGGTATAGAGGCAGGAAGCACTCGATCTGGCGATAGCGCAAGAATTCGTGGACCTTCTTTTCATGTCGCGGCCTCGTACAGATGGCATACCAGTGCCGGGATTGATGAGCAGCCTCCATCATTGCTGGTGAGGGAGGTATGCGTACCGTATTATCAATCAGAAGATCGCTGGTTTCGATAGCGTCCGGCAAGGCTTCGCCCCTCTCGCTTAGATAAGCGGTTTCTTATTGGCGCCCACCAAGAAGAGTAGGCACCTACACAATTTTCTTTGCAGGGCGAATGCCAATTCGGGAATTTATGAAATACCTTGCACTTTCTGGCACTTACGCGACCTTGGTCCAGAAACGGGAACGAAGGAAATGTCTCAAACCGAGATGTCAACCGAAGAAATCGAACGTACTGCTTTCTCGCAGTTCGCGAGAACAGAAAGAAATGTGTCGCTCTGAAGCTTGTTAAGGTGTGACAACGTTGAGAAGAAGCCCCCCGTTTTTTCTGCTGCTCTTGCGATCTTGCGCTTTTGCGAAATCTAACCTTAGCTACCGACACGATTTATATATTTTGTAGCACTCTGAGACTGGTCTAGAAAAAACGGGGCCGGGGGAAGGAACTCAAACGCCGTCCCTCCCCGCACCTCCTGGCTCCAACCGCAAGTCCGACAGGCATCCTTATTAATACAGGGGGGCCAAATGTGAGTATCAAGGTGGGGCCGAATCAGGTTGTCAAACGCATAAGAGAGATTGTAAGCGCTGGCGCCATACTCACACCGGAAATGAGCGGCCGCAAGGATCTAGGTTTGGCGCGAGCATTCTCGGTGAAAGCGATCTGAGTCGGCTCTCAAAAATAAGAGACTGTTCTTCCTGCGCTTAGAATAGAAAATGACTGTTATGACCATAACGCCGATTCGGCGGAGGCGGCCAATGAGCACGCAGACATGGACAGTGGCAGAGGCGAAGGCTAAGTTCAGCGAATTGATAGACAAGGCAAAATCGGAGGGGCCTCAAAAGATCACGAAGCACGGTCGCACAACAGCGGTGGTCGTTGCGGCTGAGGAATGGGAACGCAAGGCCGAGCGCAAAGGCAATCTCGCGGAGTTCCTAGCTGCATCCCCACTGCGGCGTTCCGGGCTGAAGCTCAAGCGCCTCGGAATGCGTCTGCGCAGGGTTGAGCTATGAAGTTTCTGCTAGACACGAATTGGTCTTTATAAGTCCACAGCTAATAGATTCTCGCTAAGTGGCGTCGTCAAACGGCGTCCCTGCCTTTGCTTTTTAAGGATGCTTCGCGCTCGGCATCGGCTAGAATTGCCCAGGCAAGTTCAGCATCGCGATTGTGTACCCAGAGAATAATGTCGGCCGGCAGTCCGGGGAGCGGCATTGGGCTGAGCTCACACGCGATACCGCTCGTACGGAGTAGCCCGCAAGCAAGTTGCGCCTCGTCCCAGCGGTCGTAGCGTTCCACGTCTTTGCGATTGCTGGGATCGACATAGCGCAGCGCGGGATCCTCGTCGACAAATTTAGTGCCATTCGGTTCCACAATCGTGTCCAGCTCAGCGCCCTAAGGTCCAGCGCTTCGTTTCGTAAGTGTCAATATACATATCGCCCATGCCAGGGCGAAGAGGCGCAGCCGCCTTTTCTTCCGGAATCTCGGCATTATCCGGGTAATGCGTGATCAATTACGCAGCGACTTTTTCGCGCTTACTCGATTTCGTGACGATGCCCAACACTTCGTCTTCACGCATGATGAGATATTCGTCGCCATCAAAAACGATTTCGGTGCCGGAGTATTTTCCAAACAGGATGCGGTCACCTGCTTTGACATCGAGAGGAAGAACTTTCCCGTCATCCTTGATTTTGCCCTTGCCAACGGCTAACACCTCGCCCTCCTGGGGCTTGTCCTTGGCGACATCGGGGATAATGATTCCTGCGCTCGTCGTTTCCTGCTCTTCAATACGCCGCACCAGAATGCGGTCGTGCAACGGAACAAACTTCACGGCCATACGTGCAACCTCCTGACCCGGCAAAGCTGCTTGACTGCCAATACCTCCGTTGAATCCGACGAGGTCTCACGCGACCTTTTGCCGCAGTTCCTCGATCATGCCATGCAAATGTGCAGCCGCTCGTTCAATATCAAAGTGCTTGTATTGTCCTGCCCGACTCTCTGCGGAAAGTACTGCACAGCGGTGGATCTTCGAGAAATCACCGTAGGGAAATTTGTATCTTTTCTTAGTATTTTCATCTTGCTCGTCGTCGATTCCCAAATGCCACTTCCCGTACTCGGAGAACCCATGCGCATCGATGAAGTGGTTTTCTTGTTGGGTGGATGGCTGGTGTTCGCTCCACGCGTCTCTTTCGTCCACTACCACTTTTCCTTCGCCGATGAGGTCCTTGGCATGCTCGAATCCCGTTCTGTTTAGTTTCACCGCCATACTTACCTGCTTTCTTGTTCGTCACGCTGGTCGTGGTTCCGGACCAAGATCAGCGAATCGCGCTGTGGTCACTCATTGGGTACGCGGGGCCTAGGCGGCTAACCTGATCTCCTCTGAATTCCTTTTGCCGATCACACCTAAGGCTAGCGGAATCGTAGTAAGGCCCCCGACCAGAACGAGAGCCAATCCGGCGGCTTTGCGTTGGTCGTTGTTCAGCTTACTGGAAAGCAACAGTCCAAGCCCGGCTCCCAATGCGACGCGGGTGCCAGCGATAAGTATGATCTCGGCAATAGTGAGCTTCCGTTCTATCATTCCTCCCAACCTACTTTCGTTCCCGCAATGTACCCGGCGGGGAATCAGCCTCTCTGGCAAGAATAAATTCACTCTTGATCAGCATGCTACCGAGGAGGCACATTCCGAGCAATGCATCAGAAGATGGAGTCGACGTTGCGATGAAGTATGTAGGACTCGATGCATGGGCGAGGCGAAGCCCTCGTAAACCTTTAGTGGTAGGGTCCTTTCCCACAACCAGCGCTCACTCCTGTACCTCTGAAGTCGCATCGACATCTCACGCGGCCGATGGACTCTGTTCTACCCATTCCCTCCGCGGGCTGATTCAATCTCCTGTGGAATTGAGACTGGCATGAGCAACTGCTAGCTTTGAGAAACTGGGATTACCCTTCAGAAATGGCCGAATCATTGCGAAAGTTCGGCAGGGCCCAATCTTGTGGATGGCTGCTATGTTGTTTCAGGATCGATTTGAAGCCGGTCGGGTGTTGGCCCCCAGGCTTAGCCATTTGGCCAATCGACCCGATGTTGTAGTTCTGGCGTTGCCGCGAGGTGGCGTACCGGTCGGGTACGCGCTGGCAAAGGCACTCAATGCCCCGCTTGATGTCTTCGTGGTGCGCAAACTGGGAGTGCCTGGACATGAAGAGTTAGCGATGGGAGCGATTGCTTCAGGTGGCGTACGGGTCGTGAACGAGAATGTCCTCCGGACACTAGGCATTCCTGCCGAAGTAGTTGACAGGGTGGCCGAGGAGGAAGAACGGGAACTCAAACGACGGGAACGCGAGTATCGTGACGGCCGTCCTCCTGTCGATGTGAGTGGGCGCACCGTCGTCCTGGTGGACGACGGGCTGGCGACCGGTTCCTCCATGCGCGTTGCGGCGCTCGCGCTTAGGAAAAAGAATCCTGCCCAAATCATAGTTGCGGTGCCGGTGGCTGCGCCGGCTACATGCGCCGAGTTTGAGTCGGAGGTCGACCAGGTAGTTTGCGCCGTCACTCCAGAGCCGTTCTGGGCAGTGGGCCAATGGTACAGGGATTTTTCGCAAACTAGCGATGAGGAGGTCCGCGACTTGCTCCGGCGAGCAGCAAATATTCCCATGCCTAAAGCAGCGTGAATGACAAACATGTCACCAGACAATCCTTTACAGATCCGGGCAATTCGCGAACATGCCCACCCCGTGACAGGAGCACCACAAGACTATCAACGCCTGACGGAGTTGATTGGATTCACGTTTCGTTCTCTTAGGGGAGGCTTCTCACGGAACCCACGACTTCTATCACGCGCGAGCGCAGCTCACTGAACGGTTGATTGAGGAGCAAGGCTTCTCGGCGGTTGCGGTTGAGGCGGACTGGCCAGATGCCCACCGCGTCAACCGTTACGTGCAGGGTCGAGGCGATGATCCAGAGGCGGTCGAGGCACTCGATTCATTCAAGCGGTTTCCAACCTGGATGTGGCGGAACGCGGACGTGTTGGAGTTCGTAGACTGGCTCCGGGAGTACAACGACGAACTGCCCAAGGATCAACGGAAGGCCGGCTTCTACGGGCTCGACCTCTACAGCCTGCACGCTTCCGCACGAGCGGTGCTCGATTTCCTGGATAAGGTTGATCCCGAAGCAGCTAGACGAGCGCGCTATCGCTATGCATGTTTCGAACACTTCGGTGAAGACACTCAGGCGTACGGGTACGCCGCCAGCTTTGGCCTGAGCAAATCTTGTGAAGACCAAGTAGTGAGCCAGCTAGTCGAATTACAAAAACGAGCTGGCGAATTGGCGAACCGCGACGGAAAACTGGATCCTGACGCTTTCTTTGTCGCCGAGCAGAATGCACGATTGGTCAAGAACGCCGAACGTTATTACCGGTCAATGTTCGAAAGCAGAATCGGCTCCTGGAACCACCGCGACCAGCACATGGTCGAGACTCTTGAGGCCCTGCACCGTCATCTCGGTCTGTCTTCCAAGATGGTGGTTTGGGCACACAACTCTCATCTTGGTGATGCGCGAGCCACGGAAATGGGCACGCATGGGGAACTGAACGTCGGCCAACTCGTGCGCGAACGCTGCTCGAAAGACGCGGTGCTCGTGGGGTTTACCACTTATACCGGCACGGTCACGGCGGCCTCCAACTGGGACGGTCCTGCGGAAAGAAAACGAGTGCGGCCCGCGCTGGGAGAGAGCTACGAAGCTATGTTCCACGAGACCGGGATTCCAGAGTTCTGGCTGGAATTACGCGGGAAAGAATGGCTTGCAGGAGTTCTCAGCGAAAAGCGGCTTGAGCGAGCAATCGGCGTGATTTATCTGCCCGAATCGGAGCGAATCAGTCACTACTTCCATGCCCGTCTCACCGATCAATTCGACGCTGTGATTCACTTCGACAAAACGCGTGCGGTGGAACCGCTCGAGAGGACCTCGCAATGGGAGACCGGTGAGTTTCCTGAGACTTATCCGTTTGCTGTGTAGTAGGTGTGACGACGCGGGCGCGTCCAGAAGATTCGTGATCTGAAGCCATGACTGATTCGAAGGAAATTCGCGACAGAACACCGGAGAGCCGAAACAGGCTTCCAAGCCAAATTGGCGAACTGGCGGAGCCCAAAAGCGGCGACCTCGAGATACCACCGAAAGAGTGGGAGTCGTTCTTAGAGAGTTTCAGCCTGCAGCATGAAGGATGGTTGGGCAGGCTTTCTGTGGCTCATGGGTCCAAAGCACCGATCGAAACAAGCAATTGCCGCTTGCAAAGAATCGCGATTGATTGCGTCGCCAAGAAGTGCACGGTGAATATCTCAGTCCTCGAAGGCGGGAAGCTTCACATTCATTCCGTGCCTGACCCCGTGCGCTTGATATTCAAGCGAGACGCTTCTGGCGCGCATGAAGGCCTTGAGACTGCATCAGCGGACGGGACGAACACCCTGCTGCGATTCCGTGTCGCCGCCCATCCAGAAACTCTCGATGGAGTTCTCCCCGACTTCGGCAGGCAACAAGCAAATGGATGAGGCGCGACGACAAACTACGGGCAGGGAAAGAGCGGTCCAGATTCCGATCGGCCAGGCAATCTTGCACGGAGACCTGGCTGTTCCGATTTCCGCAATCGGCATCGTCCTGTTTGCCCATGGAAGTGGAAGCAGCCGGCACAGTCCCCGAAACCGGTATGTTGCCGAAGTACTGCAGCAAGCTGGACTGGCGACGCTATTAATGGATCTGCTGACTTCCGACGAAGAAGACTTCGATGCGAAAACCGCCACCTTGCGCTTCGATATCGAATTCGGGGCTGCTAACCGATAGCTTCACCAAGGAGAGTATTGCGAAGTTTGCCGAGGATGATTGGCGGCGCCGTTCTCCCGATTTTCAGGAGCCCAACCTAAGCCGCAATCTGGCCTTGAGGGACGCTCTTCGCCCGATCGCCCAAAAGGCACGGGACGACGGTATCCGCAGTCGCCGTAGCCTGGGTGATCGTGTGGCCAGGGGTCACGGGAGCTATCGTCGGTGCCCGATCGCCTCAACAGGTAGATGGCTGGATCGGCGCCGCTACCCTCAAGTTGACTACTGGCGAGCTTGAGGAGATTGCAAACGCCATTGAACGTACTGGGGCCGGCACCGGTCCGAGGATACCCACATTGCAGCATGCATAGGTAAATCCACTCGCAGTATGAGCACATTCCGGGCACTCGGGCGAACACTCGCCATTGCACGTTACGGATGCCGGTGTAACACGTGCAGGGCGATATCTGGCCAGAGTTTGCGGAACACATTTGTCAGCGCGTCCCGCCCAATCGCGTATCCGTATTTCGTGGCGATCGCTGCGGCAGTCCGAGTGTGGCTTGGGTAATACGTTACCGAAATTCCTTGCGCGATGGCCCTGCCCAGTAGTTCGGAAGCATTAAAGCTGTTGTGTCCGTGATAGTCCGGGGTGATAGCGATGCGAGAGGCTGCATAGAACCCGCGTTTCCAGATACTGCCCTTACCCAATGCGTAATAGCGTTCGTCCTGATGGAACACTGTAGGCAGTGCAAAGATGACGAGGTAGTTGCCGTCCGTCTTGTCGACAAACCCTCGCCAGTAGTATCTCCCAAACCCGGCAACACCTTTCCCGAGTTGCGGGTGCGCATTTGTTCCCTCAGCCATGAGTGAAGTGATGCCGACGAAAACAAACGACGAGTAGTCGAAGCTGTTCTGGGTCGCGATGATGAAGGCGTGCTTCGGCGTGGTGGCGGCGGGTGCGCGCCGGCGCTCACCGCGCGGAAATTGGGCATCAGGCCCAGGATTCGCTTCGGTTGCTGCTTCTCGGGCTCAGCGCCCTGGTTCGCCGTATTGTTGCCTGTGGAATGCGCATCTGATTGCTTCGTATTGCTGCCAGTGCTCGATGTCCCAGACTGTTCTGGCGACAAGCCTTGCTGCGAAGCTTGAGCATCAGGCGATGCAGTGTCAAAGGATTCCAAAGATACGCCCACCGCCGCCGATGAAATCCGCTCTTGCGCCCATAGACTCTGTATGCACAGGAAAAGCACTACCAGCAGAAGAAACGCCAGCAGTGCGTGTCCCGTCGTCAGATTCGAGCTAAGAAGTCTAGCCTTCATTTTCACCAGATTCGATTAGAAAAGGATCCGAAACAGTGAACGGGCTTCCTGTGCTCCCCCACGATGTGGTCTGCCAATTGTCGTGTGATGCGGACGTGGGCATCCACGGAGGAAGCGCCATCAGGAAATGTCGCCCCAGCGCATTCGCGTAAGGTTCATACATTTCTCTGAAATTATTCAGTTTGTCCTCAAACAGGCGTTCAGGCCGCAATGGCGTGCTGGTCGTGGAGATCACGCTACGAAGTTGGCCGAGGACTTCTGTGGAAAGACGATTCTCGTCTGCCTGAGGCGGGGTTTTGAAGATGGTCGCGAGATCAACCAGAGCGTGACGACCCATAGCAAACGTCAACTCGCCTTGATGTTTCAAATCACCGTCGGAGGCCACGACAACCAGCACACTCGCATCGATGATTGAGGTCAATCCCGCCAACCACGATTGGTTTGTATGCTGAGACCGAAAATAGGCCAGCATTGGGTACGCAAGATGGGTCTCGAGAAGCTCGGCCGCCCATTCCTCCCACTGGGCTAATTGTGTTTCCAGTCTGTTTGGATTCCTGCCTTGTCGGCGAATCAGTTCGGCCGCGGACGGCGGCGAGCCTGCTCGCGCGTCGAGAAGTGAAATCCTCACTTCCCGGTTGGAGAAAGACTCGTACAGAACGGGGAGATATCCGATGACGAGGCCGAGCAAACTGAATCCGATTCCAGCTTCGATGACCGTGAGGTACTTCGAACCCATGTTCCAGGGTTCGTTTGGCGACAGCATAAACAGCGAAGCCGCACTGAAGTAAAAATCGGTCGCAAAATTGGCACGAATGCCATCGAATTCCAAACCTGCTGTCCAATGCAACAGCGCGAATCCTGTAATTAGTCCGATTGTCCAGCATCCCAAAAGGAGGATCAGCGAAATGGGACCATAAACACCAAGAAATTGTTCCCGTTTTTTCCCAGACCGCATTCTTCGGGCTAATGAACAAAATCCAGACCAAGTGATGTGATAGAAGATGCGTGTAATTCTTAAAGTTCGCCGCGTACGCCTGGCAATTACGACCGTTTCGAATGCGTCAATCAAAACTAAGATCAGCAGAGCACAAGCAACGACTGCAGTCAGGACCTGCAGATGAGTCGGTGGTATTGCGGCGGTAAGTAGATGCAAACCGTTAACATGGAGTAGCGGGAATTCGTATCGAATTGGCGTAAGAAGTACCAAAGGCCTACGGGACCAAAACTGCATGTCCTACCGTTCCCATCTTCGCCGGCAACGAGGGCGGCATCGTCCAGTTGGGCGGTCTCTCAATCTTCGAGGCTAGTGACCGGATGCGCCCGCAAACAATCGCTCGTCGGAGTGAATTGAGCCTCCGGAGATATGCTCAGGGAAAGGTACCGACTACGCCGGACACTCTCGTACGACGTAGGAACTAGCAGTGAGCAGGGCCAACTCGAATTGCGCTGCGGTCTCGGGCAGCGTCTCTTGGATGGTCGTCGTGTCGCCCTCGTCGGCGCCCTGCACCGTGACACCGACGATCGCGCCGGTCTCCGGATCGACCGCGTGCTCGGCTTTATGCGCCAAATGCGTCCGACCGTCCTTCATCTTCGTGATCCTCGCGTCAGGATCATACGGATGCGCCCAGTCGTCGTTCGAGCCCTTGTTCTTGCGTTTCCGATCGATCCGCGCCAAGTCGGCACGCGTCGGCGTCCCAATGCCCGACGCCTTGGCAAGATTCGTCAGAAACTCCTGGTAGCTCTCGGCGCTGTCTCGCCGTACGATGCTGCGCAACGCCGCGTTCGCTTCAAGCGTCGTCGCGTCAACGCCGATCGTCTTGCCCTTCACCAAGCCGGCCGTACTCAGGCACTGCAACACTCAGGTAGACGGCGCGGTGTGTTTCAAGATCGATCAAGCGACGGGTGCGCGAAATGGTCGAGTGGTCCGGGGGCGCATCTTCCAGACCGACGCCCAGAAAGTCGCGCAAGGCGAAGGAGTCCGCCGCGCCAGGCGATGCCGCGCTCCGAATCGATCCCTTCGAAATAGCCAATCAACAACAGCCGGAAGTACATGCCTGGCGGCAGGCCCGGCCGTCCCATGATTTCCGCATAGAATGGTTGACACTGACCTTCGACGAAATCATCGAAGTAGTGCTCGGCCAGCCGTTGATTCAATCGCGTGTAGAATGGGTGACTGGCGGCCGTCGGAAAATTCGTCGTCGCCACCCACATTTCCGGCTGCCGCTCGCGGACGCGTTTTCCCATGGACATGGGCAAAGTATAAATACACGAGATCGAGATCAATCCTGTCGATCCGTACACGCGAACGGGAGGGTGTCATGCCAATCACGCTCACGCAGCAGACCGCTCTGATCACAGGGGCATCACGCGGTATTGGCCGCGGAATCGCGCTGAAGCTCGCTGAGCAGGGGGTGAAAAGAATTGCAATCAACTACAAGGAGAACGACGCGGCCGCCGAAGACGCCGCTCGCCTTCTCACAGACCGCGGTGCGGCGCCTCTGGTGATCAAGGCGGATATCGGCAAGGTTGCGGACATCCAGCGCATGTTCGAGACCATCAAGTCCCAATTCGGCGGCCTGGACATCTTCGTTTCTAACGCCAGGGCTACGCTCGCCACAGGCTTCTACGCGGGACCAATGGAGATCCCGCTGGAGGCATGGCAGGCGACGTTTGACACCCAGGCGACTGAGTTCCTGGTTGCGGTCCGCGCAGCGGTGCCGATGATGGGCAAGAACGGCCGGATCATCGCCATCACCTATGCGCCCGGCGGGCAAACCGGCAGCTGGCAGCCTTGGGTCGCCATGGGCTCAGCGAAAGCCGCGAAGGAGGCGCTGGCTCGTTATTTCGCGGTCGCTCTCGCCCAGAAGGGCATCACGGTGAACATCATCAGTCCGGGCGCCTGCGACGACAGCGTCCTCAGCGGGCTGCCGCCCAAGGTGTTCCAGATGATCAAGGACTGGCACGAGAGCGGCTGGACGCCCATGAGGCGCCTCGGCCTGCCAGCCGACGTCGGCAACGCCGTGGTTCTCCTCTGCACTGACCAGGCGAGCTTCATCACCGGCCAGCTGCTCTACGTTGATGGCGGCGCTTCCGCGATGGAGCCGGTCTTCCCGTTGGCCATCCAAGGCATCAAGTAGCGATCGAGGCGTTGCGCTGATCATGCTGGGCGCGAAGGACTAGCGTGGCACTCGTCCGCCGTGAGATGTGGCGATCAGTGATGGCCCCCTAACACGCCCGCTCATGAACCTGCATTCCGCGATCCCGGTCTTCACCGTGATGAACTTTCACCACGGGCTGCTAAGGAAGCCTCGGCATGGGCCATCTTATTGCGCCATTTCGAGACCGGTGCGCGATCCGCCCGTGCCAAACAAAATGCCCCCATGCTCGCGGATAGTTGGTGCTTGTCCGCTTGTCCCGAAAGATTAATCAACTCGCGGATGGCGGACGCACTTTCTCACCGCGGCGAAGTCGTTGCATCCAATCTTCGGTAGGTGTCGTCGGTCAGCGAATATCCTGCTGCTTTGATCAAATTTCCGCCATCAAATCACAATAGTGAAGCATGAGCGAGTTCGTGCCTATCGTTTAGTGTTTAATGGCCACTGCGATCTGTTGAATCACGAATACCACCATAATCAACAGTATCGCCAGCGGGGCGGCGGTTCGTCGCAATGTGGGCAGGTCTGGCGTGCGGTTGACAAAGGCTCGCAGCATAACTCTGTAACTTGCGTCGACCCGCAGTCGATTTCTGGCGTCAACCACGACGTTGCTCAGGAATGATTGCGCGCAGCGCAAATTTCGGGCTGCGGTCTCTGAGATCGCAGACGAGGTCAGTCGGAACCTGTCGGTTCTACTCTGCGCTACACGCAGGAACCAAAACCGGATTTCTTGCAGGATTCGAGTTACGGTTTCGCTCCGCGGTGGTAATAAAGCCAGCGTGCTGGTTGCGCTTCGAAACCTGCTAATGGCGGTCCGGAGAGCGTTGGAGAGGTCCCACTCAGTCTGGGGTAAATAACGGGTATGCCAATTCGTCACCTGCGTCGGAAATTTCCGACGGTATTTGATGGCAGTCTGGCTTCCAATATCAATATTCGTCACTTTAACTACCAGTCGGGATCCTATGCGGCGAACACTCCTGACTGTCCGGATGGCCCAGTCATTTACAAGTGCTGCCCAGCGGGTACACGTTTCGCCGATGTTTGACCGGAGATCGGAGCTCTCCGCCGCATCATTGCTCAATGCACCCCGAACTCCTATGCCCGGAAGATATATGTCATCAAAAGCGGTAGCTGTGCTGCCTTGAAGCTCTGAAGCAACTCCGTTTATCCGATCGTCCTCCGGCACGCTCATGTGACAGTTCCTCCTTGAGATCGATACAAAGTCACTCGAATTGCAAACCGCCGTGCTGGTTGAACCAACAGGGAAGAAATTCACTTTAACGCGGAGTTTCGATTGTTTGGAGCCGAGTCGCGTTGCCCGCTATTAGGGAAATTCTGCATATTCGCGGCATCGGCAACACCCACAGCTCGGCCAGAGGCGCTCTCCAGTTCCGGGAATCGTCGGGCTGGCACCTAATTTCCTCCGGCGCACGCGAATGACGAACCGATGTCAAGGGGAACAACCTAGGGCTTGGATTCTTGTAGAAGGACGACGTCGGAATCGGTGTGGCCGCGGAGAACGCCGAGATTCTTGCCGTCCGGAGACCAGTGAAATGCCAGGATCTGCTCGGAATTGAAGTGCGTAATCTGGCGTCCCGGGCCGCCGTCGATGGGCTGAACCCAGACGTTGTCCACGCCGTTCTCGGCGACGGGGTAAGCGACCGCCTTCCCATCCGCGGTGAATTGCACGCCCTTGGAAATTCGCGGATTGGGTTGCAAAAAATGGGGCGAACTGAGAGTTGCCACATCCAACAGGGCAATTTTGTGAGTGCCCATCGCGGCGTCGGGATTCACGATTTCGATCCCGTACACCAGGGTTTTTCCATCGGGCGAAATACCCATTCCGCGCCCCGTCAGAAATCCGCCGGCAACGCTGCTGCCTGGAATCGGCTCGGCTTTACCAGACCCATCCAGGGCAACGCGCCAGAGTTGTCTGGTGTCAGTAAAGTAGTAAACCCAGTTCTGATTGGCGCCGCACACCGGAAAAGAGTCAAACTTGGTGTCCGCCAGTTTAACAGGATGGGAACCGTCGGCATGGACACGCCAGATGCCGAGCGAGTTGCTGATGTCGTGAAATGCCCATGGAAAAACTATGTAGGGACCGCACGGCCACAGACTTAGAATGTTCGCCGCCGGGTCGCTAAGCAGTTGAGTGGGGTTGTTTCCATTGGCGTCCATCCGCACAAGTTGCGATGGGTCGGAGGTGAGCAAGCTACCATCGGCCGCCCAATTGAAAAATTGGATGTGTTCTCCGCCGGAAGCTAACGGGGAGATGTCAGCAGACGCGCTGCCCTCGCCAGGCAAAACATAAAAGTTGCTTACCACTTTTCGTTGCACCGTGGCCAAAGACTTGCCATCGGCGGAGAGGCTCAACGTCGCATAGCTGTTGGTGTCGCGCGAAATGGGACGCAACTGGCCGTCAGCCAGGGCGACGTAGCCGATCTGCCGGCGGTTGAAGTTGGGCCCTTTTTGCTGATAGGTGACAATGAGGCCATCGCCACCGAACGACCAGCTCATTTCAAAAATCGCTTTATCAGCAAAGGCGAGGGTTTGTATTTTCCCCGTCTGCAAATCGAATAGGTTGATCCCCCCAAGAGCGTTGCCCGGCTGGACCGCGGGATACGCGAGCCTCTTGTCGTCGGGAGACCACGCCACCCAGCGCCCCAACCCGCTGTCCAGCGCCGCAATGAGCAGCACTTTTTCATCACTGCCGTCCAGGTTGGCACTGAGCAGGCGATACTTGCCAGGCTCCGGGTCGTTGGCGCGGATGTAGGCCATTCGGTGACCATCGGGCGAAAATGTGAACGCAGAATCCACGTCGTGGACCACAGCCTTTGGCGTACCGCCTAATACCGGGGTGCGATAGATATTGAAATCGCTAGCGATAGCATTCTCGGCTTTGCGGAAATAAATGTAGTTTCCATCGGGCGAGAACTCGACGTTCGGAATGTTGGCTGAAGGCGGGACCACTTGGGTGTCGCTTCCCGTCGCCACGTTGCGGAGCCACAGGCTGTTCAGCCCTTTGTCGTTCATCACCGTCAGCACGTATTTTGCGTCGGGAGAGATAGCAGCAACGACGGCCCGGTTGGAATTGGTGACTTGGGTGATGGCGAAGTTCTGGAACGGCGTGGATGCTGTCCTGTGCAGGACGGAGTAAACACCCAATCCAGCCGCACCCAGAATCACCAGCGCGGCGATCGTGCCCACAGCAACTGCCAATTTATGTTTTTTCGCGGCTGCGACCGCGGAACTGCTTGTCGTCTGTCCGGAAATATGTGCGGGCTGCGTCGGCATGGCCGCCGTAGCGGCAGACAGTGATGGCCCCGGCACAGACGCTTGCGAAACGCTTTCCAATGCGACTGCGACTGATCCCGAACTCGTCGCGCGATGGCGTGAATCCGTTTCGCGTTTCAGCCGCTTCAAGTCGGCTCGCATCTCCGCCGCACCCTGATAGCGCAGTTCCCGGTCTTTCTCCAGCGCCTTACTAACGATGCGTTCCAGTTCAGCGGGCACGTCAGGATTGAGCCGCACGACAGACGTTGGTTCCGCATCCAGAATGGCTTTGAAAACAACTCCCGAGCTTTCCCCACGAAAGGGCAGCGTGCCAGTAGCCGCCTCGTAGAGCACTACGCCAAAGGAAAACAAGTCCGTCCGTGCGTCCAGTTGCTTGGCGCGCACTTGCTCCGGCGACATATAGGCGACAGTGCCCAGCGCACTGCCGGGACTCGTCAGATGATTGTCGGACTCAAGGGTCGGGGCGCTCATGGCAACGCTCTCCGGCTTCAGAGTGACCTTGGCCAGCCCGAAATCCAGAATCTTGGCGCGCCCGCGCTCGGTAACAAAAATGTTCGCTGGCTTGATGTCGCGATGAACGATTCCTTTGGAATGGGCAGCGTCCAGTGCATCGGCGATCTCAATAGCCAGGCCGAGTAAAACATCGGTCTCGATGGGCTTTCCGGCGATGCGGTGCTTCAACGTCATTCCGTCCAGAAATTCCATGGCAATGAAGGTTTGTCCGCTCTGGTCATCAATCTCGTAGATAGTGCAGATGTTCGGATGGTTCAGAGCGGACGCAGCCTGCGCTTCGCGTTCGAAGCGTGCCAGAGCTTGCGGATCCTTGGCAATCTGGTCAGGCAGGAACTTCAAGGCAACAAAGCGGTGCAACTTTACGTCCTCAGCCTTATACACCACACCCATCCCGCCGCCGCCCAACTTCTCGACGATCCGGTAGTGCGATATAGTCTGGCCGATCACAGGTAAAAAATCTTACGTAGGCAAGACGGGCAAGTCAATGATACCGCGAGCGGAAGAGCAATTGTGCTCAGACGTCTTTGCCGCGCTGACGAGACTGTAAAGAGAAAGTGAACATACACAGGAGCCTAACGGGTCTAGCGGCGGACTGCTATGGTTCAGATCTTCACTAATCCGACGTCGACCAGTCTAGCTGCCTGCTTTAACTTGTCATCTAGAGTGGCAAGCGGAAGTCCGGCGCGCAGAGCCAACTCCAGGTAAGCAGCATCGTACTCGGTGAGATTCTGTTGTCGTGCAACCGACAGGATTTGCTCGAAAGCATAGCGAGCTTCGATAGGCTCAACCGAAATCGGGAGCCCGGCGATCCGCCTCAGCAAGGCTGTGACTTGTGCGACCGTGATACGCTTCCGTCGTTCTGCGACCAGCAATGCGTTGGCAACTTCAAAAGGCCATATCGCAGGGGTGAGAACCTCGGTTCCTGCCGAAAGCAGATCGAGAACTCCTTCTGTAAAAGGCGTGTTCTCGTCCTCGAAGCACCATGCCACGGTCACAGATGCGTCCAGAACCATTCGCTTAATAATGGCGGCCTGCATTGATCAACTCGCGGATGGTGATCTTTCCCAGAGTCGCGCCCTTTCGAAGCTCGCGAATCTCTCGCACAACCTGGCCAGGGTCCTCCTTCTCACCAGCGTCGGCTGGAACCAATTTAGCAATTGGCACCCCCCGCCTGGTGATCCGGATTGTCTCTCCCCTAGAGACTCTCTTTAGCAGGCCATTGAGATGGGTCTTTGCGTCGAACACTCCGACAGTAGTTTGGTGAGCCATGTAAACTAGTTTATCAACTAGTCTAGTAGTATAGCAAGTTCTTTTGACGCGGCCGGGTTGATAGCTACCCCAGACTTCGATTCATTCATCTATAGATTGAGCAGGAGGTTCCTTTAGCGCTTAATCGTAAGTCGACTATTCAATAACATGGAACGCACCTCGTCCAACTTCGCGAGTGTGGCAGCTCTTTGAATTCGGTCAGCCGTCGCAGGCGCACATGATAAGGATAATGGAGGAATGCCATTTGCAATTTCAAAATCTCCGTTGCCAGAGAAGCGGGCTTGCCGTTGAGAGTTTGCGCCATCAAGTGGCACTGCGGTTTGCATAGAGAATCCGGTCTTATTGATGTCGAGAAGGATTCCACCGTTTTCCTCGCCGATACTTACGTAGGTGAGGGATTCAACCGACGTACGAGGCAGGCTCCGACGTTCCGTCGACACACTCGTGTTCTCCAAAGCAGGCGGTAATTACCGGTGATTATGACCCCAAAAAATAAGGCAAGATCCCGCCGCTAACCGCATCTAGCAAAAAGGTGCTTGTGGCAGTCACAACTGATGTGAGTGAGGGGAATGAAGAAAAATCAAAATGAAGGGAGAATCGAGATGAGCCGCAAATCAGTACTTCGAGCATTGGCCATTGTTCTGGTGTTCGCTTGGATAGCTACCGCGGTCGACGTTCCAAAGCTAACCCTTAAGTTCAAATCCTTGAAGAGTGGACCCAAAGCCCAACAAACCAGTCTGTTCGGGATCAATAACGAAAATGTCGTAGTTGGTGATTACATCGATCAAAACGGAATCGAGTACGGTGTTCGGTGGGACGGCAAGAGCAAGAAATTTACCACTCGACGATCCGAAGGGAAACATGGGGAAGAACTGTGAATTCAAAGGGAACGATCATGGGTGGGTACTACACAGCCAACAGAATTTTCGGCTTCAGTACAAGGACGGAAAGTTCAGCGACGGAGCCAATCCGGTGCCACAACGGTAGACCGTCAAAAGAGCAAATACGGAGAACTCCCTTTCTCGACTCACGGGCCTTGTGAATCACCCACCCAGTCAAATGATTTGCTGACCGCGCGTTTCCAGAAGGAGTACATTTCCTTCCGTTTGCCATCAGTCATGTTTGGTTTCCAGGTGTGATCGATCGCCCAGTTGGAACGCAGCTCATCGAGATCCTTGAAATACTTGACTGCCAACCCAGCGGCATACGCCGATCCGAGCGCAGTGGTGGCATCACGCGTCACGGGACGAATCACCGGCAAATTCAGGATGTCAGCCTGGAATTGCATCAGCAGGTCGTCTTCGACCATGCCTCCGTCTGTGCGCAATGCGTCTAGCTTGATGTTCGAATCCTTTTCCATCGCCTCTAGAACATCGCGAGTCTGGAAGGCAGTCGCTTCGAGCACGGCACGAGCAAAATGCCCCTTAGTCGCATAGCGAGTAAGGCCGGCAATGACTCCGCGGGCATTGTCGTTCCAATAAGGAGCGTACAGACCCGAGAAGGCAGGAACGAAATAGACGCCGCCGTTGTCGGAAACCGATCGGGCCAGAGACTCTATGTCGGAGCTCTTTTGGATCATGCCAAGGTTATCCCGCAGCCACTGCACAAGCGCGCCGGTGACCGCGATGCTTCCTTCGAGTGCATACTGAGCAGATTGCTCGCCAAGTTTGTAGGCGACGGTTGTGAGAAGACCGTAATTGGAATGAACTAAGCGGTCGCCGGTGTTCATCAGCAGAAAGCATCCCGTACCGTAAGTGTTCTTGGCCTCTCCGGGACGAAAGGAGGTCTGCCCCACCAGGGCTGCTTGCTGATCTCCTAGAATGCCTGCGATCGGAACATCTTTCAAAGCAGGTTCTTTTGCGTGTGCATAGATCTCGCTGCTGGAGCGAATGCGCGGCAGCATGCCCTTAGGGACGCCGAAAGCGTCCAGCATCTCGGGATCCCACGAGAGAGTTTCGAGATTCATCAACTGGGTGCGACTGGCGTTCGTGACGTCGGTCACGTGAACGCCACCATGGGGGCCGCCGGTCAGGTGCCAGACGAGGAAACTATCGATGTTGCCAAACAGGACATCTCCAGCTTCACCCATCTCGCGGACAGCTTTCACGTGTTCGAGAACCCAACGGATTTTCAGACCACTAAAATAGGTAGCAAGCGGTAGTCCGGTTTTGCGGCGAAAGCGATCCTGCCCGCCGGCTTTTGCCAGTTCGCTGACGTAGTCCGCGACTCGAGTGTCCTGCCAAACCAGCGCGTTTGCTACCGGCTTGCCCGTCTTGCGGTTCCATAGCACAGTGGTTTCGCGCTGGTTAGCGATTCCGATCGCCGCCAAGTCAGAGGGGCGAAGCTTTGCGTTGGCCATGGCCTCCGCAATCACTTCGCGACTGCGTTGCCAGATTTCTTCCGGGTTGTGCTCGACCCAGCCGGGATTTGGGTAAATCTGCGCATGCTCTTTTTGAGCGCTCGAAATAACACGCGCCGAGCGGTCGAACACTATGAATCGTGTACTTGTGGTTCCTTGATCAATAGCACCAATATAATTTGCCAAGTGCTTCTCCTAAGACTTTTCGCTCTTTTGCAATCCCGGGGCTTACGGATTCTCCAGTGCGCAAGCGCAACCCTGCTTCGACTGAAAGAAGTCGACGCCACACAATTCACATCTATCATGGATAATCACGACGACGTTTCTCATTTTCCAACCTGGGTTAAGACCCCGAAGTAGACGAGGCACGGCCGACTTGTCAGGACAAGTCTTCTGATCAGTGCACTCCTAATCCGCTCCACGCCATCTGATGAAACAATTCGTCCATGTCCCTTGGATCTGCCTTCATTCCTTTGTCGATCCACCACTCTAGGAGTGAGAAAAAGCTCCCAGCCAAAGCGTGGGCTTGGGCAGATCGCCGCACTGGTTCAATCTCCACGCCCGCCATCTCCAATCTCTCGTCAATCGAACGCGCAAAGGATTCGAGTCTTTGCCGACACTCACCGCTCGCTGCGATGAATTTAAATTCCAAGGACCACGTTGATGCTTGCTGTTTTAAGTGTATTCATCCTTAGCCCACGGGGTTTTTGAGGGAGAAGAGGATGGCAGGCTCTGGGGCTCTGTGGACAGAAAACAAACACAGAAGGCGAGGGGCGTAGCGGACTTCATCAGCGTGACGACTCCCCGCGGCTCGATGGAAAGCAGACACTTCTATATAGGAGGTAGTTAAGACGCCTAAACTCCAGCCCTGCGTCCTTCCGAACTTCTATTCCTCACTTTGCCAGCGAAACTTCGACGCGCCGATTCAGTGCTCGCCCGTTGGCGGTCGCGTTGTCCGCGACAGGACGCGTCGAGCCAAACCCTTGCGGCTCGAGACGATTTGCCGCGATGCCGTGGCCTGTCAACCAGGCAACCACCGAAGCAGCTCGGGCTTTAGACAACGGAATATTGAGCGCGTCGGAGCCCTGATTATCCGTGTGGCCCGAAATGATCCAGTTCGAGTCGGCACGGCCGTTGATGAGACCTAGTACCGCGTTCAGAGCCGGCATGCTGTCGCCACGTAGTTTCGAGGAACCGGTATCGAAGTGAATGCCGTAAACTGCGGCTGTACCAGTCTGCGCGATAGATTGTTCGAGAGCCGCCGTGCTTTCCTGGTGCGGATGAAGCTGGATATCCGCGTGCCCACTTTGTCCCGCGGGCAAATCCACCGGAACAGAGTTCTCGTCGTATCCCGGAGCGTTTGCCGTAGCGACAACTAGTCCCGCCGGAATGCCTTTCAACTCGCATTTGCCCTGCTGATCTGTGACCGTCGATGCGAATCCCGCTCCGACTATCGCTCCAGCAATGGGCTTATTGGTGCTCGCATCGGTAACCGTTGCGGTGAGCGAGACTTGGTACTTGAAATTGTGCGGATTCACCAGGATCCGGACGAAGTCAACGGCGTAACCGTCCTGCCTGTGAGTTGTCGGGTCGTCGATAAGAAGCTTCACCGTCCCGGAGTTCAGTAATGACCAATACTCCGGCAGCAGCTTCAGGGTGACCAATTTACCGATCGGTCCCGACTGGTTGAGCGCATTGATGGCGTACTCGAAAGTAGGAATGCGCGTACCGTTCAAGCTGACTTGGAAGTGAGAGCCATAAACCGGCGACTGAAAATCATCGGCAAAGATTTGAAACACCACTTCGTTAATCTTCGTTGGCAATGCTCCCACGATCAGGACAATCGGTGCTGGCATGGTCAACTGCCGATCGCGCGTGCATTTCGCTGCGTCATCGGGGACCACCTGAAGGACATCCTTAGACACGCCCGAAGGCAGTTGCATGCCATTCAGGACTTGGTCGCCCGTTTTAGACAGAACCCGGTCCGCTAACATGAAGCAAGATCCGAGCGACCAACTATAGCCGTCGCCACCGACCGTCTTGGTTAGGCCATCGATCGTGATTTGATCTGGCTTTCCTGCCGTATGCTGAACGATCATGTGGACGGGCGTGAGACCAGTGCCCAACATGATTCGATCCGTTCCCGGCGGCGCGTTGGGTGGTATGCGATAAATATTGGGTCCGGGGTGAATCGGAGTCGACAGCCCAGAAAACGGGTCGAATCCCGGCGGCCAGCCGAATCCTAGATTGTTGATGTCGCCTGATCGGACGACGAGATCCGCTTCCGGACTCCCGACGGTACGTTCGTATGCCAGGGCCCAGTCATGTGCCTGGTTTCCAGTTGCAGCTACAGGCACCATTGGAGGGCCGCTCGGAATGGGTGGGGGAATGAGCGCGGTGTCCGCTGTTGGTACACCAACATTGGTCGCCCCAGAGCCCGCGTTTGGAACCGAGCCTGGCGCGGAAGAAGGAGTCGATGCAGCAGCAGCCGTCCCAGGAGTTCCAGTTGAGCCACCAGCGTTTCCTTGCCCGAGCGCGCTTGCTGCCGCGGCGATTGCGGTAAGGTCCTTTTTTATATCCTCCGCTGAGCCATTACCTGGGTTTTGTCCTGGCGCCGAGAGACCGGCTAGTTTGCTGTTGAGGGCCTGCAAGGCCGCTTGAGTTTTCGGGTCCTGCGCCGCAGCCGCGAGCTGAGCCAGTTGCTTTTTCAACCGCTCTGCGGCTGCGGGATCGTTTCCGTTTTGTGCTGCGGCAGCCAAACCGGTCAGAGCTTTCGCCACACCGCTCGCTGCCCCGGGGTTCTTTCCGTTCTGTGGGCTCGCTGCATCTGAGATAAGGCTGGCCAGACGAGCTTTTTCGGCCTCAGCCTGTGCCCCGAGTTCGGCCGCCTTCTGTCTCGCGCGATGGACTACATAAGTGACACCCGCAATACCGCCCACGACGAACACCAACAAGATCGCTACGACAACGATGGCGACTTTCGAAATGCCCGACGGTCTTCGCCCAGGGACAGGCGCGGCCTGCGGGTGAACTGCGGGCGTGACAATGACAGGGACTGGTGTAGCTGGCGCTGCGGCGGAAGATCGCCGCGCAGCATCCGGGTTGGGCGTTGCGGTTGTTGACGGCGGAACAGCAGCCGCGGAACCGGACGCGGCTGGCGAAATCGTCGCGCCTACCGCGACAGGCGTGCCGCATTTGTTACAGAACTTTGCCCCGCCCACCAGTTCCATCCCGCATTTCGTGCAAAGCCGCGGCACTGGGCTGGTCATGCTCGCATTGTTTCTTCGCGCGCCGCACTTCGTGCAGAACGGGCCGGACTCCGTCAGTGTCGCGCCGCATTGTCTGCAGGAACTGTTCATGAGTTCTTCCTCCACCTCGCATCACTTTTTTCGTATTCATGATCGCCTTGACTCAACGACTTCTACTCGTATACGTCACGTCACGTCGCCCGCCAATTCCACGATGTTCGCTATTTCCCTGATAATTCGTGGCGGACACCAGTTCGGGCGCTGGCAACGTTTCATGCCATCCCTCTGGCAATGTCTGCTGATAGGCCGCCAACGAATCGACCTCTTGGGTTACGGCGTCGCCTCTTCGACAAGGCCTCTTCCCCGTCCTGAAAACCGTTAAGCCCAGTGTCCAGCACGCTGATTGCCTCGCCAGTCGATGGATCGAGCTTCCACCACGCGAAGTGAGACGGGGCGGAGGGCGTGCGCTCAGGAGCAATCAGGAGGCTGCCGGGCTCCGCGTTGCCATTCGCGCGCGGACCAATCGGATGCTTGCACTCTCGCCAGGGGCGCGCCTCCGCGAACCGCGACGAGTCGGAATACCTTGCGTTCGTGCCCGGTCAAAGATGTCGATCGGCGGCGATCCGTCCGGGCGCTTTAGGCATGAGCACATCGCCCTCGATCGCGGCATCGGCCTACGCTTCGTGCCAAATTTGCGCGCACCAGATCCGACGAGACGCCTTGCGGCCCGAAAGCTCGGACCGTGTTACGGCGCAGGTCCAGCGTCAGCCCGGATCTCAAGTCAAAGCTGGCGATGGCCAGCCGGGGCGTCGCCTCATAGAACAGCGCGGAGGCGTCACCGGCGCGCAGGCTCCGCGCGAGACGCTGTGAAAGAACGATAATGCTCTCGGCGGTGCCCTGCAGTAGCGCCGGATATTTGTCCAGCATGCGCACAAGACGCTGCTGATTTTCAGGCGAAAGCGATCCGTTCTGCGGCGGGCGCGCATCCCGTGAGCGCATGCAGTCTCCGATTACCGCGGCAGCCGATGAGAGGCGGCGGGCCGGCATTGCTGGGTTCAGCGGTCCCGCTGCGAAAGCCAAGGCGTAGACGCCTGCTAGTTGAAGAGGGATGCCGTTCGTGAAGCGATCGGGTCAGGGGCGCGGTGGCGGCCGTATTTTTGGCCCGGGCGACCGCTCCGATGCGGTCGATCAGCTCTCGCCGCACTACCTCGGAATGCTTCGCAGGATCTGTGAACTCGACCTCCACCGTTTCGGAGGTGAACCCATCTTGGGGCGCCGCTGCCGATGTTGCTCCCGGTTTCTTGTTGTCACCGAACAGGGCTGCTGCCTCGCCGGCCTGCGATATAGCTTGCTGCGCCTGATTGATTCGATCTTCCTTGCTGTTTGCCTTGCCGGCAATGATTCCCGCCTCGCCAAATGTTAGCGCGGCATATATATGCCCGTCGATTGCAACACAGGCGTCGCCCGCCATCCGCCTTGGAAGTCATGATCAAACTTATGCGACAGCAGAACCTGTGCCCCGCTCAGCGCCGACGCCGTCGTCGGGAAATGCAGGACTTCCTGCGGTTGCAAGGTCTGCCCCTGGCGCTCTTCTATCCATACACGAATCGTTATATTGTGGTAGAAGGAGTCCGGGATTTCAGGAGCGTGCTCCGCGGCAGACGAAACAGATGCGCCGGGTGCATCCTCTGCAATCGGATCGAGCGCAATCCATCGATCGCCTTCGTGGTATTCCACGAACGCGTGATCCGCCGCCTCCGATTCCAGTTGCTGTTCGGAGGTCGCGGCGTTGCCAAGAGAGAACATTCGCGCGATCAAGAGCTTGCAACAGTCGGTTTGCGCCGCCTGCGCATCCGCCTGAATCTGCGCCATCGTTGCCCGGCTCCTCGTTTTGCACGAATCGGGACCTGCAGAGGCTTCCCGGCTGGCATATGTGGCCGGGCGGCGTCGCTGAACATCCGGTCCACAATTTTTGCGGCTATTTCGGGCGTGAGGCGCACGCGCGCGAATCGCGATTCTTTCCCTTGATGGCGAAGCATGGTAGCAAGCAACAGGGCCTGATCCCAGGAATTGCCGGCGCCGCTGATAAGCGTGCCGCGAGCGCCACGCAGCACGCCACTGTAGATTTGCGTGCGCACATGATCATGAACATAGACGAACAGCGCCGCGGGTTATTCCCGATCTCGTCGGCGGTTTTCTCTACGCTGAATCTCGATGGTTCAGGCGCATCAGCGATGCGTTTCAGCAGCGCGCCGACTCCAGAAGTCCGCTGGTCTGGCTGGTTTTGTGCCATACGCGGCTGGTCTGACGCGCTGATTGCGGTCGCGCTCAATTCGACACTACCCCCCGGTTGTGCCGTCTGCGTGCCACGCCTGAAGCCCGCGAAGACGATGGCTACCACTATCAAGACAACAAGGCCAGAGCACAATGACGCCGTGATCGCTTTCTTGCTTGATCTCATCCAGCCTCCCGTCTCCCGGCTTCCCTCACCCGCCATCTGTTTCGGCCAGCGTAGCGCTGCACTTTTCGCATATTGTGCTCATCGATAGCTCTCACCCACTGAAGCGGTATTTGGCCAGCAATGCTGTAAGTGCTTGCAAGGCGCTAAAGCCATCTCTAGCCGGTGCAAATCTTCCCGGGCGGATTCGGTAAATCGATGTCTTTCTCGAAAATCTTGTATGGCTGCTCGAAGGGAACTTTTGGCAGGTTTGGCACCTTCATCCCGAGCACCTGCGCGTCAGCGCCAACCTGCCCCTCAAGGTGCAAGGTGAATCTCTGGCACGGCACCAGGCTCAGCATGCCGGAGTGCGATGCGGTGCTCGACAGGATTACCTGGAACGTCGCCGCGGCCTCGCTCTTCAGAACGTTCTTCACCGCGTTGCGAACGTAATGCCCGATGGTTGTTTTCTCGAGCAACGCAATCGCAGACTCCGCGATTGAATCGGGAACTGCGTTTGCAACCTCTTCAGCTCCTGTTTTCAGCTCGAAGCGCGGCATGGCGACCGCCACCACCACTCCAAAAGCTGCATAAGGGGAAGACGCTGTTGAAGGCTCAATTGAACTTTCGGCGCTGGCGTGGCTGGTATCCTGAGAACCGCTTTGAGTCAGGCTGAGGCCGGTCACGCCGTTGTAATCGACATGGAACGCGCCCTTCGCGATTTCCAGCTTTGTGCTGAATCCAGGGTGGAACAGCAGAGCTTCACCGATCTCAAGCGTGAAGGGTACGCCACCGACAAACAACGGCACCGACATCATGGCAGGCAACTTGAGTTTCTCTTCACCAAGCTCGGGCGGCTTTTCCGAACCGCTGCCCACTGTCCAATTGAAATCCACTGCTCCGTTCACGTTTGCATTCTTAAAATCGAATTGGCTGATGTTGCTGTTGTTCACCACCAATGCCATCGAGGTTTCAAAATTCTTGACGTAGCCATTGCCTCTGATATCCGCATCGATATCACCGTGCCGGGCGACGTCGATGTCGAAATCGACACGGTCGGGGTTGAATTTGGCGTTGCTCTTGATCTTCCAGCCTTCTTCGTCCTCTTCCTTACTTTCGGAATCTTCTGCTCCGGCGGCATAAACTCGCGGCTCCAGCTCATCGAGCCAGGGGAGCAAGCCACGCCGATTCGAAGCGGCGCGCAATCGCATTTTTTGGCTGTGGAGGTCGCGGAAGTTGATGGAGGTGTGCCACTGGATGTTAGCGTCTTTGAACAGATCCGTGAGCGAAGCTGATTCTGTTGCGACAATCAGTTGCGCTCCATCGCTCGCGATCGCCTGTACTCTCTTGAACGTGAACCCTTGGAAGAAGACCACCTTGCCGGGAACAAGTTTGTCGCGCAGTTCAGGGACGTTCTCGAAAAACAGAATGTCGTGATCGCGCGTAACGCCCCGCAGGGTACGCTTCACGGTCCCGGCATCAACCTGAACCACGTCATCGGCAAATGTGGCCTGGAACTTCGTTCCCGGTGCGCTGCTCAAGTCGATGCCCCACGGCGCGACGTTCCCGGAGCCCTTTGAGGCGGCCGCCGCAACCGATTCGAGACCCGCCGGCTTTCGCGCGCATCCGCCCAGCACCACTAACATCGCCATCAACACCGTACCCGCGCTTCTTCGGTTCATCGTGCACCCCGCATGGAGCTGTTTACCTGTCTTAAAAGCAATCGCCGCTTTTTCTGCCCCGTCTGGAAAATCAATTCGAACCGTCTAGTCCACGTGCTTGAGGTCGTACACATTGTGGTCCTCACTTCATGTCGGCTGGACAGGTCGAACCTAGCCACTTGCCGGTGTAATTGCCATCGAGGGTGGCTCCATTCTGGGTCCCATGCATGGCCGCCACCACATGCTCGGAATCAACAGCGTGAAACTTCAGGTCTACTTCGGAGCCATCCCCGGCCCTGCACGATGTGCTGTGAAGTTCGAGGTCGCTGCTTGTGGACTTCACCACTTTCCAGGGGCAGTTCTCGTGTCCCTGCGTCCAACCCTTAGTCAGATCGTTCTCCCTGACGCACCGCTTCATCATGGCTTGTGTTTGCTGAGGCAGACCGCTGTATTTGACTTTGTACTCGAACTGCCAGAGTCCCGGTTTGACGTTCAATCGCTGTTCATCCGCCGCGAACAGAACCGCTACGCATACTGTCAAACAACCAATGAGAAGTATCTTTTGCATACCATCCTCCTAATTTTGCTCATACACCGCGGCCCGAAAAACTTACGCTGTTGCGTCCGCACATTTTTCAGTCCCCAAGATTACGAGCATTCATCACGCTTAAATGTGCGCCGCCACTGATGCAGCAAGATCCACCGTTTTCGGGTCGTGTACCCCAGAAACGATGATCCAGTAGAGAACCTTGCCTTTCAGCACGTGAACCTCATCGCCGTGGGAATCAACATACGCAGCGTCTCCAATCTGCAACTTTGACTTCGGCTTAGCCGCTGCCATTCCCATGTCGAACCACTGCTTGGCTTGCGCTGGCGACGCGGTCACATAAATAAAAAAATCGATAACTACATTCCCGCCGTTGTGCGATCTGTAGGTGCAATGTGTGCCCCATTTGTCGCCAAAGGGTGGGATTAGCGGAGCTTTCGTTGGCGCTTCGAAGGGTCGCCCAAGAATTTTCTGGGCCTGCTCCGGAGTGAGCCTCTGACACTCATCGGAGGTATCTGCCGTTGCACGCGCCATTGGTGCACCGCATACGATCAACAGCAAAACTGCCGCAAACAGTACTTGCTTGAATTTCGAATTCATGTCTCACTCCCTCAACAAATAATCTTGAGACCGGGTCGTCCGCATTTCGTCCCCGCCACTCTCAGCAAGGGTTTTGAGCGCCGGTCGCAGATACAAGAACAGCGTGTACTCGATACTTCCCTCGGAAACTACTTTCGTCGTACGCGCGGGCCTCCAGCCGGGAACTTCAAAGTCCAGCGCGACCACTCGGCTTCCAGGCCGCAGATGGCTGGCTAGCCGGGATTGGAGCTGTCCATTTACGGCGCTGAGCAAATAGAGGGTCACCACCGTTGCTGGACGCAGGTCTGCTTCAAAAAAATCCACGCACTGGAATTGGACTTGCTTCTGCAAGTTCAGTTCTTGCACTCTCCGGTCCGAGTACCGGCAGAGCTCGCGGTCTCGTTCAATTCCCATCGCCTTGCAACCGAATTCCTGGGCAGCCAGAATCGGGATTCTTCCATCTCCCGACCCCAGGTCGTACACCGTATCTTCCGGTCGCGTAGCCGCAAGCTCGAGCATCCGACGTGCGATCGCCCACGGTGTGGGCACAAATTCCGCGGCTTTGTGCAGGCGCGCGAGCGATTCTTCCACTTGCTCGATGGCGCTCGTTTTTCGTCGCGAAAAGAACCAGTTCATCGGGCCCTTTCGGTGCCGCTCCTCTTTCTGCGATTACTGTGCGGAATCCGCTACCTGAAACGTCCACACTGTGTTGAACATCAGTCCCGCGCGTTGTCCTCGCGCTACATCTCCTCCCGAAAACTTTTTATCCTTCACCATTGGCCGAAGCACTACCGCATATTCACCGGGCAAAAGCGGCGATTGTGGCGAAATGTTGTAATCGCCGCTGGAGATTCTTTCGAGGTTTACCGGGACGCGATCTTCGATGAAGGCGGAGTAAATCTCCCAGTCCGCGGCATTGTCAGAACGCGCATCCTCTTTCCCTTGCGTTGCGCCTACCAGTCGGCACGTATTTTGCGCAGGCGTGAGCTTCACGATCTCTGGCGCGAATTCGTCGGGATTCACACCTGGGGCTTTTGCAAACTGTGCCTCAATCTTCGGCGTGGTGGTCTGCACAACACTTGCTGATGCCGGACCCGGCACGCCCCAAACGTATGTGACCGTCGGCTGCCTGTGTCCCATCATTCCGCCGAAGATGCTTCCGGCTTGCATAACTGCCGAGCCACCCACCCCGGAGTTGGTGTGCGCCGCCGCGTCCCACGCCACGTCGTTGACCCCCGCCTGAATTCCTTGCGTCACTGCGGAATCCCCGGCCAGGCTGGCTAGCGAGCGCGCCTTCGTTTTCGTTTCGGCCAATTGCGTCTTCTCCCGCGGCAGTTCCTGCGAAGACCGCATCGTAAGGACGTAAACCGACGGCATTTCCCATCGGGATGCGGGTGCCGCGGGCGGGGTCGCGCTCTTCGCCTTCTCGGGACCCGGCGCGGCATTTCCGCTTCCGTTGGCCGCTTGTTGCGCCGCGATGATCGCCTTCATTTCATCGGGCGTCACGCCAGCCTTCTTCAACTCAATCAATCCGTCTGTCGAGACGTCGTAGTGCGCGGGGCTCGACTGAATCGCCGCTACAACCACGGATTCCGACAACCCGGCCTGCACCATCTTGATCACGCCATCGTTCGTCAGCGGCTTTGGCGTCTGCTGAGCCAGCGATGGCCGGCAGAGGGCCACGCTGCATACCGCAAGCGCAGCAAGGGTGAGCACGGTGGTCGCTTTTCTTTTGATCATTTGCTTAATAGCCCTCGGCTCTCTAACCATTCCGAAATTCAGCCTTCTTAATAAATCCCTACCGTCTCAATGCCATCCACAAGCTGCACACAATCAGGATCATTACGGTCCAAAAAACCACCTGGGCTGTTGCCGACCACCGTGGATGACTTCGCGTTCTCTTCCCAGTCCCGACAGCCACCCCCCTCCCCCCAAAGTTCGGCCCCCGGTACATGCGGTACGCCGCGCAGAATGCGGCAGTCAGCGATCAGAATCAAGGGAACTAATTCTTAACTTTTGCCTGAACAGGTAACTGGCTACAGGATCATGTGCTTAGCGAGATAGATGAACTCGCCGTGAAGTCATGCTATGATTCCAGCCACTCTGCAGGTCGTGGCGGATGGAGTCGGCAGTCTGTTCCGGGCCAATCTTTCGATTTGGTGTATTTGAAGCGGATATTGCTGGTCACACGCTTACTCGCAAGGGTGTGCGCGTCAGAATCCAAGACAAAGCTTTCTGCGTACTCATCCTTTTATTGAAGAATCCCGGCAAAACCATCGCGCGTGACGAATTGCACCGGGCACTTTGGCCAGAAGGCACCTACGTTGACTTCGATACGGGTCTCAACGTCGTTCTGAAGAAGTTGCGCGCCGCTATTGACGACGATTCCGACAACCCGCGGTTCATAGAAACTGTTCCCCGGCGTGGATATCGGTTTATCGCCCCAGTTTCGGTCGATCAGCATGAGCCGCCTGGTGACCAGGCGAAACCTACAACGGTGCCAATCTCTTCTCCCCCCCGAGCATCGGTCTCTCGCATCCCGCCCGAAAAATTAAATTGTGGCTGAAATGCGCGGTCGTAGGGCTCGTGCTTTTGTTCGTTAGCTCTGGCTGGTATTTCCTGCGTTATCGTTCTGTCGTCCACGCGGCCCCAAAAGTCATTGCAGTTCTTCCATTCTCGAATCAAGGAGCAGGTCCGGATTTCGATTACCTGCGCTACGCAATCCCCGATGACCTCGTCACTGATCTGACCAACGCGCGCTCGGTCAATGTGCGTCCTTTTTCTTCGACCATCAAATACGCAAGCCAAACCGGCGACCCGGTTGGCGTGGGGAAGGATCTGCGTGTTACCTACGTAGTGGCGGGCAATTTCTTGATGGACCAGCAGAACCTGCGCGTGAGCCTGGAACTCGTGGACGTGGCGCAGAACCATGCGGTCTGGAGAGACGAAGTTACAGTCATGCCGAAGGAACTCATCACTTTGCACGACAAGCTCGCGGTTGCTGCAAATCAGCGCCTGCTGCCAACAATCAATGTTCCTGCCGTTTCTACGAATAACCTGCCCACGCCCCGGAACGAGCAGGCTTTCGAGCTTTTCATGCACAGCTTGGTCCTCCCGCTAGATCCAACTGCGAATCAAAATGCGATCCACACGCTGGAAAAATCAGTTTCGCTCGACGGCGGATACGCACCTGCGTGGTCGCAATTGGGGTGGCGTTACTACATCGAGTATCATTATGGGAACGGGGGCGAAGCCGCGCGCGAAAAATCTCTACAGGCAACCCAGCGCGAATCCGAACTCGATCCGAGCACGCCACCCAGCTCGACTACGATGCGTGCGGAACAGGGAGACCTGGGTGGCGCTTATGATCAGGCGGCGGATTTTCTGCGCCGGCGTCCGGATTCCTCCATGTCCCATTTTTGGATGAGTTATGTGCTCCGCTACGCCGGGCGAATCGATGAGGCCGGGAAAGAATGCGATGCCGGCTTGGCCCTCGATCCTGGATTCAATGTGTTCCGTTCCTGTGCGACCACCTTCATTATGACGGGGGACTACGCGCATGCCCAGAAATACATCAATGTCGACGAAAATTCCGGCTTCGCGGCGCTTTCGCGCATGGATATTGCGCTCCGTACCGGGAACAGGAATGCGGTGCTGGCTGAGGCCAACGCCGCGATAGAGGCGGGCTATTCCTATGCTGACGCTACACTGGCGCGCGCCTGCGTAAACCATGCCCCACAACTAGAGTTGGCGAAAGCCGTCGCGGCGGTGCAGTCTGATCGCGTTTCGCAGCCTGACCCTGAGGTCCTCTATCTGAACGCAAGCGTCCTAAGTTTTTGTGGGCAGGCGGACGCAGCGCTTAGAGAATTGCAAAAAGCCGTCCACGGAAACTACTGCTCTTACCCCGCCATGGATAAGGACCCACTGTTTGAGCCTATTCGCCAGCGTCCCGAATTCGCAAACTTGCGATTAGCCGGAATGCAGTGCCAGCTCAATTTCTTGAATCACCGTGAACAGGTTGATGCGTCATTAGCAGGGCTGCGGTAACGCCACGATTCGGGGTTCACGACCGCAGTTCTCTCCAGCGTTGTTGCGTCCCCTCCAGTTTTCGCTCGCGCAGCTATCGGGAAGGATCTCATTACTGCGTGATGCAGTAATCCAGAAGTAATCCCAGCAGAAGTAATTCCAGCAACTGAGTGGCTGGTACGCCCTCATCCCATTGGATCCTTGGCGCGGGATTCGGATGGATCATTGGGGGGCTGGCCCAACCTAAACCTCTAATCTACTCTTCAGAGTGCCCCGCTCAA
>CAWDNO010000012.1:0-35298 GCA_963803665.1 uncultured Acidobacteriota bacterium | reverse complement strand
AAAGACGCGCGTGATTTGGTTGTGCTAGCCGTGGGCTATACCTATTTGCAGGCTGTCGCCGACGAAGCCCGCATTGAAACCACAGAAGCGCAGGTCAGGACCGCGCAGGCGCTGTACGATCAGGCAACAGATCAGATAAATGCCGGCACTTCGCCGGACATCGACGGCCTGCGCACTCAGGTCGAGCTCCAGACCCGGCAACAACAGTTGATTCAGGCGAAGAACAACTTTGCCATCCAGAAGTTGACCCTCGCGAGGGTTATCGGGTTGGCTCCCGGGCAGGAATTTGAAATCAGCGACAAGTCACCGTACCAGTCGCTGGAAGTCATGTCCGTTGATGAGGCTCTGAAACGCGCATACGCGATCGCGTTCCGATTATTTGGCAGCGATGACTGATGTACGTGCAGCCCAATATGCCAAAAAAGCTGCTATGGCTGGCTATCTTCCTTCGCTTGCCTTTAACGCAGATTACGGGGTGGGAGGCTCGCATCCCTCCAATGCAACGCGAAGTATTCGACGTGCGCGGGACACTGTCGATTCCGATCTTTCAGGGCGGTAGCGTTCACGGTGATGTTTTGCAGGCCGATGCGAAACTCGAGCAGAGTCGCGAACGTCTGGACAATTTACGCGCGCAAATCGACGCCGACGTGCGCACGGCGCTGCTGAACCTGCAGTCTTCGGCTGATCAAGTAAATGTAGCGCGCAGCAACATCGATTTGGCGGAGAGGACGCTGGTTCAGTCCAGCGACCGTTTCAGCGCAGGAGTTACCGATACAGTGGAAGTGGTGCAATCGCAAGAGTCCGTCGCCAGCGCGCACGAACAATACATCTCGAGTCTATACAGCTATAATTACGCGAAAATTTCCCTGGTTCGAGCTCTAGGCATCGCTGAGCAGGGCGTCCAGGAATTTTTCAGAGGAAAATAAACATGGCGGAAGGAAACCCACCTCGTCCATCTGCCTGAGACATACCTCGACTCCATCGGTCGATCCTTGACCGACAGGGATCGAACGCCGCCGGTGCGTCGAAGTCCCAAGCACCGCAGAAACATTATCATTCTGGCTGTCATCCTGGTGGTGTTTATCGGCGGCCTGTTCTTGTGGCGCTACTTGAGCAGCTATGAATCGACCGACGACGCGCAGGCCGATGTTCACCTCTATCCTGTCAGCGCACGGGTTTCCGGCTATGTGATACGGGTCAACGTTGGCGACAATCAGTGGGTGGAGAAAGGCACGGTGCTGGTAGAGATCGACCCGAAAGACTATGAAGTTGCGGTCGCGCAGGCGCAAGCCAATCTCGGCAATGCCGAAGCCACCGCCAAATCGCTGAATATTACAGTTCCCATTACCTCGGTAAATTCGTCAAGCCAGTTGCGGTTCACTGCGTCCGGCATCGAAGACGCTAAAGCCGGTGTCGAGGCCGCAGAGAAGCAACTGAGCGCGGCGCATGCCCAACTGGAGGCGGCCGAGGCCAACGACGTGAAAGCGCAAGACGATCTCAAACGCTACAAGTTATTAGTCGACAAGCGGGAGGTAGCGGCGCAAATTTACGATCAAGCATTGGCCACGGCCAGATCCAGCACCGCTGCCGTAGCAGCAGCCAGCGCCAATGAATCAGCAGCAGCGCAAGTCGTGCAACAGGCCCGGAGCCGCGTGGAGCAGGCTACTGCGAACCATCAATCTGCGCAGACCGGGCCGCAGCAAGTGTCGTCGACCCGGTCTCGCGTGCAAGCGGCGATCGCGGACGTCGAACAAAAGCGCGCCCTACTCGAACAGGCCCAACTGAATCTCGCATACACCAAGATCCATGCTCCGGTCAGTGGTGAAGTGAACAAGACAGTGGTGGTTGGGATGAACGTGCAAGACGGGCAGCAACTCCTCACCGTCGTCCCTCTCGATGAAGTGTGGGTCACGGCCAATTTTAAAGAGACCCAACTGAAGCGTATGCGAGTTGGACAGAAAGCTGACATTCACGTGGATTCGAATGGCCGGACTCTAAAAGGCCATGTGGACAGCATTGCAGGAGCCACGGGCCCGCTATTCAGTTTACTTCCACCGGAGAATGCCACGGGGAATTACGTGAAGATTGTCCAACGGATTCCAGTAAAGATCGTTCTCGATCCGGGAGAGAACCGGGATCGTTGGCTTCGACCGGGTATGAACGTGGTGCCGGACGTGTACCTGCAATAAGTTCTCAATGAGTTCCTTCAATGAGCACAGCTGCGCTCACACTCGAGCAGGACGTTTGGAAGCCGAAGTACAATCCCTGGCTCATTGCTGTGGTCGTGGCACTGGCAGCATTCATGGAGGTGCTCGACACCAGCATCGCAAATGTGGCCTTGCCGTATATGGCCGGGAATCTGGGCGCCAGCAACGATCAAAGTACGTGGGTGCTGACTTCCTACTTGGTCTCGAATGCAATCATTTTGCCGATCAGTGGATGGCTCGCAGGGGCATTAGGGCGCAAGCGCTTTTTCATGACCTGCTTGAGTGTGTTTACCGTGAGCTCTCTGCTTTGTGGCATCGCGCCGAGCCTTGGCTTTCTTCTTTTTTTCCGGGTGCTGCAAGGCGCGGGCGGCGGCGGATTGCAGCCGATGGCTCAGGCGATTCTGGCGGATACGTTTCCGCCGCAGCAGCGAGGCCTGGCATTTGCGTTGTATGGCATCACGGCGATCATGGCGCCCACGATTGGGCCGACTCTGGGCGGTTGGATTACCTTCAACTATTCCTGGCGCTGGATTTTTTTCATCAATCTCCCGGTCGGGATAATTACATGGTTTCTGGTGCGGCGCTTCGTCGAAGACCCTCCTTATTTGGCTAAGATCAAAGCGGCTGGAGTCAAGCTGGATTACATTGGCATCGCCTTTCTGGCGCTTGGCGTCGGCGCGTTGCAGGTGCTGCTCGACAAGGGCCAAGAAGATGATTGGTTCGGGTCGCGCTTCATCACGACTTTAGTCGTAGTCTCTACCGTGTGCCTGATCTCGCTGGTTATCTGGGAGTGGTATCAAAAGGCGCCGATCATCGACGTCCGCATGTTCAAAAGCTTTAACTTCGCCAGTTCGAGCCTGATGATGTTCACACTCGGGATTCTGTTGTTCAGCAGCCTCGTCCTGATGCCGCAGTTCCTGCAGACGCTGGTGGGATACACCTCCCAACTGGCTGGGCTTGCACTTTCGGCCGGGGGCCTGATTCTGCTGCTTGAAATGCCAATCATGGGCCAACTGACGACCAAGATCCAGGCGCGCTATCTGATTGCCTTCGGCTGGCTCGCGCTCTCCATTGCCATGTACTATTCCACGAAGCGAATTGACTTGCAGATTAGCTTCAGTGCCGCCACCTGGCTGCGCATCGCCCAGGTGATTGGTTTGGGGTTCTTGTTCGTGCCGATTACCCTGGTAGCTTACGTCGGAATTGCGCCGGAGAAAAACAACTCGGTCGCGGGAATCGTCAATTTTATGCGCAACATGGGAAGCAGCGTGGGGACGTCCCTGGTCACTACGTTGATTGCGCGGCGCTCGCAATTCCATCAGGCCAGGCTGGTGGAACATGCCAGAGTTGACAACCCCAATTTTGCGAATGCGGCGAAGGGTTTGGCTCAGCACCTGGCCACCTCCGGCGTAGGCAAGCGCGAGGCGCTCACAGTGGCCTACGCTCGAATTTACCAAGCCCTGCAAGCGCAGGCAGCGAGCCTGGCCTACATCGATACCTTCATGGTTCTTGCCGTGGGCGCGGCGATAATGTTCGGTCTGGCTTTTGTTTTGAAGAAGAATGATCCTGGGGCGGGTGGGGTGAGAGTGGCGGAGTAATTGTGTATTTGATGTGATGCGACAGAGTCAGGTAGTCATGTTGGAAATTAAACTCGTCCTTTGCCCGATTGATTTTTCGGAGTTCTCGATCAGGGCGTATCGCTACGCGCTATCGGTCGCGCAACATTATGGAGCCAAGGTGGTGGCGCTGCATATCGTAGAACTTTGGCGATATCCTTACGCGGACTATGTTGCATCTCAGGGGGACTATCAGGAATTTTGCCGGGCACTTCACGAGGGCGGTGAGGAGAAACTGCGAGAATTCGTGAAGAACCACACTCAAGATGAAGCCCCGCCGGAGCTCGTGGTGCATGAGGGAATAGCGGCGGACTTGATTCTGTCGTTTGCGGAAGCGCAGAAAACTGACCTGATTGTCATGGGAACACACGGCCGGCGAGGGTTTGACCGTTTGGTGCTAGGGTCAGTGACCGACCGGGTGATGCGCCGGACTCCTTGCCCGGTACTGACGATATGTAAGCCGCAGGACTCCATCGCCGCAGGTAAAGAGCGGCACCATGTTCACCATTTGAATCGGATTCTTTTCTGCACGGATTTCTCCGAGAATTCAGGCCGCGCTTTGAACTATGCTGTCTCTGCGACCGGGGAGTACGACGCCGAGCTCACCCTGCTGCACGTGTTAGAGGAGGTTCCGAGTCCAGCCACGAAGCAAGAGGCCATAGCGAGAGCGACGGAGCAACTCGATAAACTGATTTCATCGCAGGAACGCAATAAGCTTAAAATTAAGACTGCGGTGCGCATCGGGAAACCATATCAGCAAATTATTCAACTAGCCGAGGAAGCTCAAGTCGACTTGGTGGCTATGGGAGTGAGTGGCCGTGGCGCCTTGGATCGGGCGGTTTTGGTTCGACAACTTATCGAGTGATCCAGTTGGGACCTTGCCCGGTTCTCGCTGTTCACGCTTGAAACCTTGGCTCCGCTATTATGGACGCAGATGATCAAAATCATAACCATTGAACGCGAGTACGGAAGCGGCGGAGGCGAAATTGCTCAACTGCTTGCTCAGCAGCTTGGCTGGAAGCTTTGGGATCAGTTGCTGACAGAGGAGATCGCGCGCCTTGCTGAATGTCCCAAGGCGGTTGTCGAGCGTCGAGAGGAACGAACCGATCCCCTATACTACCGGCTCTTCAAATCCTTCTTGCGCGGGAGTTATGAAGGAAGCATCAATGCGCACAAACTCAAAGTGGTTGACAGCGAAAGCATTTTGAAGATTACAGAACGGGTAGTTCAGCATGCGGGGCAAACCGGAAACTCTGTGATCGTGGGACGGGGATCGCAGCAGTTTCTCAGGAATCGCCAAGACACGTTACGTGTATTCCTTTACGCTCCGAGAGAAGATAAGGTGCGGCGCCTGTTAGCTCGCGGCAAGAGTGAAGCGGAAGCCGAGCAGTTGGTGGATACGGTTGATCGTGAGCGGGCCGATTTTATCCAGAAATATTTCAACGTGGAATGGCCTGACCGCGCCATTTACCACACCATGATCAATACAGCGATCGGCGATCAAGCGGTCGTTCGCATGATTCTGGATTTCATGGAAACCCTGGCCCCAAGAAAAGTCACTCCTGAGCACTCTCCGAATACTTCGGCGTCGGGTTTTTAGAATTTATCCCGGCGAGATTGAATCCAAAACGAAATTAAGCCATCGTGCCCATCACAAGACTCGATACTACCGCTGCCTTAATCGTGATTGACCTGCAAAAAAGCATCGCCGGGCTGCCGACTGTGCACCCTGCCTCAGAGATCGTCGGCCGGGCTGCCCGACTCGCGCGCGCGTTCCGCAAGCGAGGTCTGCCAGTGGTTCTCGTCAACGTGACGGGCAGGGCTCCGGGCCGTACGGATGCCGGAGGTCCAAAGCTTTCGTTTACGCCGGACTGGACTGAGCTTGTCCCTGGATTGGAGCAGCAGCCGAGCGACTACATCGTGAGCAAGCAACGAGTGGGCGCGTTCATCGGCACGTCCCTGGATGATTACCTGCGCCAGCGCGGCGTAACTCAGGTGTTCTTGACGGGAATTGCAACGAGCCTCGGTGTGGAATCGACGGCCCGCAGCGCCTATGATCTGGGTTATAACGTCGTGTTTGCCGTAGATGCAATGACAGACCGCGACGCAGAAGCGCACCGTCATAGTGTCGAGAAGATCTTTCCTCGGCTAGGCGAGGTAGACACAACCGAGAACGTGTTGAAGCGATTGCGCGGTGCATAGCTGAGCGTGCCGGGAAATGCCTTGAACGGATGCCAACAGGGTGTCCGAGTCACTATTCTAAGCCGGGCTTTTTGACTGGGTATGGCAGCGGATCACCGGAACAATCTTTGCTGTCGACTGTCACCCTGTACTTTGGCGCGGTCGCCTGAATTGAACACTCGACGAGTTCTGGGGAACTTCAGCACAGGCTTCAGCGAAGTATACCCAGTTTCGATCAGCGTAGCCCGCTGGCTGGGCATCATCCCGCCTAGCAGACGCGCCATGTTCAATAGTGAGTGGCTGCCGCAAACCAGGCAATGATCGTGGGGGCTGTCGCTGACGACGTCGCAGTCAGCGCACAATACAGCGTTCTGCAGGGAAATAGAATTCAAGGGCCGATCTTTTTCGGCATGCATGTTGACCACCGGACCCTTCGTACTCATCTTATGGGACCCGAAATCAATTGTACGGAGTTCGCCATCCGCACAAGTGAAAAGGGTGCAGGTATAGTAAACCCCTCAGTCCGGCTTAGGGGGCAACGAGATCGCGGAAAAACGTGCCGACCCTAAATTGATTGTTGGCTTTTGCTCAAAGTAACGTGGAATGCCGCGCAGGGCTGGCTTATGATGTGTCCGTCGTGAAGTTGTGAATCAGCTACGCTCGCCACAGGATTCACGGGGGAGAGACGCTTATGAATTGCCGGGGATGCGGGGTGGAAGTCGATCCCTCCCAGGAGCAGGTCAACACGACCGTTAACCAAATTCTGGAGACCTCTCTTAGGGATGCGGTGAAGAAAGGTGGAGTGTGTCCGCTTTGCGGCCATTCCAAAGAGGTACCTTACTCGCATCGCAAGACCGTTCTCTTCAGCCTGCTACTAGCCTCCATTCTTATTAGCGTCGGTGTGGGGATCGGCGTCCAAAGGACGCGACAGACCCAGCGTGCAGCCGTTGCCAGGGATGCGGTGGCGCGGATGGGCAGCAATGCGGAGGTCGTTCGGCTGATCGGAATGCCCATCATAATCGGAACCGGACTGCAAGGAGAAATCAAACAGGACGAGACCGGATGGAAGGAAGCGCATCTGACGATTCCCGTGCACGGCCCGAACGGCGATGGGACTGCACACGTGGTCGGCGGCCGGGGAGCAGGCCCGTGGACTTTCACGACTTTCGAAATAGATTTTGAGAAGCAACACAAGAAGGTAGACCTCGTATCGGGGCGAGTGGTGGAATACGATCCCGATGCCTATGTGGAGGTTCATCTCCAATCGGCAGCCGTGCCGGAATACAGCAATGCGGTTGCTGCTGCGGCGCGGTTTGACGGGAACTTTCCCTGCGTTTTCGCACAAGTGGGCGCTGGCGGCGTGGTTCCTCAGCTTGGCAGTTGCTCCATGCCTACGACGCACCGCGATCCGGTGGACAGGTTCGAAGCTGACCTGCGTTATGGAAACTTCGTCCTGCGCGAGACTGATCTGTTCCTCGACGATGTCTTCAAGGTTCCGCTTACTCGCACCTATGCCTCAAATGAGTGGGTAGATCAAAACCCCGTGCACGCTTTCGGACGCAATAGCAATCATCCTTATGACATCGCTCCCATCGGTACCCGAAACCCTTATACGTATCAAATGATCGTGCTCGAAGACGGCGACTTCTTGTACTTCGATCGAATTTCCAGAGGCATGGGGTATGCGGACTCAGTGTTTCAGCACACCGAGACCTCCACTTGTTTCTACAAAGCAACAACCCGCTGGGACGGTCACGGATGGACGACGAGGCTTGCGGACGGTTCAGAGATCCTTTTTCCTGAGTCTTATAACGCGCGCAGTCTGGCGCAAGGGGCGCCTTACGAGATGCGGGACGCGAACGGCAACCGCTTGGAATTGAAGCGCGATCCGCGGCGGAATCTACAAGAGATCAGGACTCCGCATGGGCACTGGATCAGGTTCAGCTATGACGACTCCTCGCGCATCAAGCGGGCTGAAGACGACGCGGGTCACTGGGCCCAATACGAGTACAACGCCGACGGAATGCTGAAGTCTGCGATCTTGTCTTCGGGCCGGGAGAGGCATTACGAGTACGACGGAGTCCTGATGACTCAGATTACGGATGAGAACGGGCGCTTGCTGATCCGCAACTGGTTCCGGCAACGATTTCTTATACGCCAGCAGTTTGGCAATGGAGCGGTTCTTGTGTACAGCTACGATTGGCCTCGCGACGAATACTACCCCAGGAAGGTTTTGGTCACGCTGCCAGATGCTACGAAGCGAGAAGTGCGCGTGGCCGATTCAGTCCCGGAATTCGTGAAGAATTACCATCGCTAGTTCACGACCAAGAATGCGATGGCGCAGACACGGAATGATTTTTTGTGCAGAGATCTCAAACTGCCCATTGAGTTCATTCTGAACGCGCCCGACAGGGCGTCCCTGAAGGAACGAATGCCAAACAACGATGGTAGCAGCAGAACGGTGTGAGTCTGTCCGGACGCGTGGGTAGTCCCTCAGTTTGAAACTGAGGCACTACCCACGCGTGGAATCGTTTGAGTCCCCAAGCCACAAGGCCAGCTTACGTCTAAGGATATCCCCACTCAAGCCAAAGGACGGCTTGAGTGGGCCACCCCGCCAAATTCTGGAGACCTCTCTTAAGAGCCTGTAACAAAACCTACCCCGGCGCCTTAGGTCCGCTCACTGCAGTTTCGCGTACTCAGCTTTGGCTTGCTTCCGGATGGGGATGTCGGGGTCGGCGTCTTTCCACAGTGTGAAGAAATCCTGGTAGGCTGCGTGGGCCTTCGCTGGGTCGCCGGACATTGCGTAGGCTCGCCCGATTTGCAGGTGAGCTAAAGCGCCGAGGGGAGAGTTGCCGTTCAGTCCGCGGTGATCGAGTATTCTCTGGAATTCCACGGCCGCGTCGCTGCCACGGTGCATTGCCAAGTAAGCCTGGCCCCGGAGATAGCTCGGGTAGAGCGCTCTCAGATCGGTTGGCGGAGTGCTCGGCGCGGCCAGTTCGTACGGCCGAGCGCGTTCTATGAAATCTTCTGCTTTGGCGGCGTCACTGCGGCTGAGTTCTACGGCTGCCCGGATCGAAGGCAGAGAGTAAAACTGCACCAAGGTGTCCTGCGGGTGTGTCTTCTGCAGCTCATCCGCCAGTGCGCTGGCACGGAAGAAATCTCCGATTCGGGCGAGGGCCATCGCGATTACGATCTTTCCATCTCGGCCAGGCGATAAAGCCAGCGCGCTCGCAACATCCCTTCGAGCCTGAGCGAAATTCCCGAACTCCGATTGCCACAAGGCTGCGTACGCCTGATGCGCAGAAGCGCCTTCTTTCGAGTCTGCCCGCAGCTCAGAGTCAACCGCACGGCGGGAGTATTCGTGGGCTTTGCGAAGGCGTCCGTGAAAGGCCTCGGTATCGGACTGATCGAAGAGAAATATCGCTTCTTCATCGCCCGGACGGCCAGCCGCCCAAGCAAGCTGCTCTTGCATTTCCTGCTTGTTGCTCTGCACGAAACCCCAGCTGTATAGAGGCAGCCGAATCCAAGCGTCGTCAAGTTTCCGCGAAAGCGCCTCGTCGAGGATCTTTCTTGCTTCCTGCATCTGATCGAGGTTGATCAGGCAGATGGCCAGGTTCTCGTAGGCAACCGATTCAATTGGGTCCAGCTTGATCGCTCTGCGACTTGCGGCAGCGCACTGCTCGTACTGGCCGACCCTCAAATAGGCATCGGAGAGATTCCCCGGAGCCAAGCGATCATCCGGATATGTCTTTTCCCACAGTTGATATACCCCGAATGCCTTATCCAGTTCCCGCGTGCCGACCGAGTAGTAGGCGGCAAAAGTCTCAAACTTTTCTCGCTCGCTGATCCGACTGCTGAGTTCCACCGCCCGCTTCAGGTAGGTTGCGGCCAGATCCGACTGGCCGAAATTCGCGTAATTCACACCCAGAGATTCGTACCCTTCCGAGAAGCTTGGATCCAGGGCGATGGCCTGCTTGAAAAATACAATCGCTGCTGCGCTTCCTTCGGTATCCTCGGCTTTTTGTCCGAGCCGCAAAAAGCGCAGGGCCTCCAGCGAAGGCGTTGTCGCCTGGTCAAGGGGAACGTCGAACTTCTGGATGGAAGTGAGCGATTCCCCCAATGTCTCGCGGGTTTTCGTCGAAATACGATCAACCGCCTGGAGTATCTTCTCCCGGCTTTCGACTTCTGCTTCCTGCCGGGACAGCGACTCGCCGGTCTGGCAGTTCAGCGCATTAAGACTCAGCGCATAGTGAGTGCCCAAGCTTGAAATCGATCCGACCAGTGCGGCCGTGCTGCCGGCTCGTTGACAAACCTCACGCGCTACCGGCTCGGTGAGCCGGTCCGTGGCGGGCCGGCCCATGTATCCGAGTTGTTTGCGTACTTTGTCATCGGAAAGAATGGTGAGAAATGGCGATTGATCCAGACTGGCGAGCAGAGCCTGCCTGAGCGCATCTTCAAACACGGGGTTACTGGTGTTATTGACGAAATCGGCAAGGACGATGGTTACTTTCCCCGCGTACCTGTGAGCTATCCGCGAGCGCCAGTACAATGCGCCGCCCATCAGCGTCGCAACGAAGAGCGCCGCTGGGACGAGAAGCTTCCACTGGCGACCATGCTGGTTCTCGAATTGGGGGTGAACGTACTCTTCTTTGGCTTCACCAGACTGTAGCGAAATTTCCTGGACAGGCAAGACGCCCGTCACCACATTGTCATTTTCATGGTCGTGCGCAACCGGGCTGATGAAACGGTAGCCTCGGCGGGGCACGGTTTCGATGAAGCGGGGCTGGTCTGCGGAATCGTCCAGCGCTTCGCGCAAGCGGTTGACCGCTTTATTCAGACTCTGATCGAAATCGACAAATGTATCCGACGGCCACAATTCTTTCATCAGCTCGTCGCGAGTAACCAACTGGCCGGGGCGATCGAGCAATGCGGCGAGGACGTGAAAAGGCTGTTCTTGAAATACGATCTGTGCCCATTGGAGCGGAGTTTGCGCGTGTGCAGGTCGAGCTTGAACTCTCCAAAACGCACGGACGATTCGGATTCGGCGGGAGTTCCCATCACGCCTTACTCCAGTCAGCTGCGCTGAAAATGGCGGAATTGTTTAGGCGAGACGTTGCAAGCAACGTCTCTACAGGTTCGTGCGTCCGCAAAATAGGACTTTTCAGCGGGCTCTCAATCGGTCCGCGAAAGTCTAACACCGGATTGTGACTCTCGCACTACAAAATTGGCAGTCACCATGCCATTGAGGATAGGGCGCTTGCGCCATGTCAGGAATATGTCATGCGATGTCATGTGCGCGCCATTGACGGTGAAGGCTAAGCGGTGCAGAGTTGCGTCCGCGAAGTCGCAGCCGGCCCTTCCCACCCCGGCCCCAACGCTGAGCCGACGCTACCGCAAACTTGGACGGAGAAGTGTTTATGAAATACGAAAAACTGATTTCGGCAATGACGTTACTCGTCGCGCTGTCCATCCCAGTTTCGCTGGCCGCGCAGCAACATCCCACCAAGCACCGCAAATACAATCTCGTCGACATCGGTACTCTCGGCGGACCAAATGTATTTTTTAACTTTTCTGGTTACCCCAACAGCCTCCTGGGCAATAACGGGACAGTTACGGGTGGAGTGGATACCTCGATTGTTGACCCCTTATGCTTCAACAACCCAGATTGCTTCGTTGAGCACGCGTTCAAATGGCGAGAAGCAGAACTGAACGACCTCGGCGCGCTTCCGGGCGGCACCGGCAACAATGACAGCCAAGCCTTCTGGATGAACGACCGCGGGCAGACCGTCGGGGTCTCCACCAACGGCGCGGTCGATCCGCTGCTGAATTATCCGTTTTATCGTGCTGTCCTTTGGAGCGACCAGGGAAAGATCGAGGACCTTGGAACTCTGGAGGACAATATGGCGTCTCGCAGGCGATCAATAGCCGAGGACAAGTGGTCGGAGTGGCAGCGAATGCAATTCCCGATCCGTACAACCTTTTCGACTACATCATCTGGGGCATCTCAGGGGGAACGCAAAACAGGGCATTTCTGTGGGATAAGGAAACAGGAATGCAGGACTTGGGCACGTTGCCAGGTGGTAATGATGCCTTCGCTGAATATGTGAACGAACGCGGCCAAGTAGCCGGATGGTCTTACACGAACACGACGCCGAATTTCCCACCCACATTCGATTGTGGAAACGGCAATGCCGTACCCACGCAGGACCCATTTTTCTGGGAGAAGGACACCGGGATGACCGACATCGGGACGCTCGGGGGCAACTGCGGCGTTGTCAGGGGGCTGAACAATCGCGGCCAAGTCACCGGCTTATCGTACTTACCGGGAGACGTTATTACCCATGGGTTTCGATGGGACAAAAAAGGGAGGACTGCAAGACCTGGGTAACCTGGGAGGAGTTTACGGAGCGGCATACGGGATCAACGATGCCGGGGACGCTGCTGGCTGGGCTGACCTAGCAGGAGACGTGCTCAACCATGCGGTTCTTTGGCCAAAGGGTAGCACGACACCGATTGACCTCGGGGTTCTGACAGGTTACGCACAGAGCATCGCAGGTGCCGTTAACTCAAAGGGCCAGATCGTAGGCTGTGTGACAAACGGCCCTGGATGTGGTGGTTCGAATACGGCTGCGTTTCTCTGGGAAAACGGGGACATGGTCGATTTGAACACCCTTGTCCCTCCCCACCCTGGTGTTCAGTTGGATGGGGGTGATCCCTACATCAACGATCAGGGAGAAATTCTTACCAGCGCAACACTCTCGAACGGCGACCGCCATGCTTTCCTGCTGACTCCATGCGACGACAACCACGACGACAGTGGGGACTGCGGGGAGCAAGCTGAGGGTGCAACCGCCGCGGCTCAAAGTAGCTCAGCGCTAGTCACGCAGTACCCGACAACGATGACGAAGGCGGTCCGTCACCGAGCGGGAGGATGGGTGCGCTGCATGGCCGATTGGGTTTTCGCTATCCGCATGGCGTGCCTCAGAGTGGAACCGCCAGCGAGGCAAGAGCCGCTCAACTCTCGTTCCGTAACTTCAGCAATGGCGAAGCCAACTACATCACCGACGACGTCGAAACGTTTTTCAAGCCGCCCAGGTTAGGAAATTGTATGCTGACTTCCGGAAGGCTGAACGGGACTTGCGTTGCCGCTGAGGGAGAACATTTTTGTGCTCGACATTACCAGCCCCACCAATGTCCGGCGGGGCGAAAGCCGAAACGCGAGGGGTTTATCTATTGCCCTCCAGGAATGGAAGTTGATCAATTGAGGGTTTGCCGCCCTTGGTAGAAGTTGATGAATCGAGGCGTAAGCGCCAACGACAGGACCAGCGCAGTTCGTGCCCGCTTGGGGTCGCGTATCCGTATCGCGGCTCCGGGACTTATCAACCCAAGTAATTCCGCGAATGGCAGGGGCGGAGGTTGAAGAAATAGCCTCTGCCCTTCGACCTTTGACGTTCTATAGCGAATACACAAAATGATGTAGTCGGGGGTTCACTGCGGGGCCTGAATCTGTGGGTGCGCCTACCCAGGGCTTACGCCCTGGGCTGGGAATTATATGCCGCCCCTCCGGGGCTGGGTTGCGGCGATTTGTAAGAGAAATGTTGCGAGCTCAAATCAGGCCCCGCGGGTTCCCTGCGGGGCCTGAATCTGTGGGTGCACCTACCCAGGGCTTACGCCCTGGGCTAAATTATGCCGCCCCTCCGGGGCTGGGTTGCGGCGATTGGTAAGAGAATGTTGCGAGCTCAAATCAGGCCGGGGACGGGGTCTTTTCCGCCGATGACAACCAACTCTCCATCTGCTCGTGGTTTACGACACCGGCTTGCTGCGACACGAGCTTGCCATGGGCAAAGACGGCAAAGTTTGGGATACCGCGTACGTTATAGCGGCCGGCCAGCTCAGGATATCGTTCGGTATCAACCTTCACTACGATGGCGCGGCCAGCCATGTCAGCCGCGGTACGCGACACTTCGGGCGCGGCCATGCGGCAGGGACCACACCAGGCTGCCCAGAAATCCACCAATACTGGGACGCGGGACTTTGCGATGATTTCGTCGAAGAGCTGGGTATCCACCGCTAAAGGTTCGTCGATCGGCGGCAGGGGAGACTTACAGTTTCCGCAACGGCCCTTATCGGCCAGATGCTCCACTGGGATGCGATTTTTTTTGCCGCAACTCTTACAGACGCGAATGACAGGCATGAGAAACCTCGGTACTGCGAAGTTGATGTACCAGTTTTGCCCCAGGTTGTCCGTAATGCTGAAGTCGTACTTCATCCTGCGCGTGCTTTCGCAGTTTGAATTCATACGCTGGCTGCCGGGTCTTGAAAACACTCAAGCTCATGCGGCATCGTTACCTCTTATGAGCGGAGAATAACTCTGGAGGGGAGCCTTGTCCATTGGGTCGACGGAGATTGATAAAGCTGGACCAAAGTGGCATGAGAGAATGTGTCGAGTTAATTCAGGTTAGCGAGAATCGAGCGAGAGAGTGCTGAATTCAAACTCGAAATTTCCGATTGCAGTCAGCCCGGACGCGGCAGCGGGTTCGAGTGCAAGGAAGCGGATTCGAGTCTTATTGATCAGCCTTGCCTTGATCTGTGTGTGGCTGACGGTCCGATTCCCATATGAAGCCGAGTCCGGCTTAGCATATCTACTGAACGGACCCAACCAGGTCAACCCACAGACTCTGCACCTGCGCGGTGAATTCGTCGAAAGCAACCTGGGGCCAACCGAGGAGCGGGACGGCGGCGTGACCGTCAGGATGATTGCGGAGCAATATCTTTTTGTGCCGCATTGTGTAGTGGTGCCGACCGGTGTTCCCATCCGTGTTCGAATGACCAGCGCGGACGTGGTCCACATGCTAACCATCAGCGGGACGGGCGACGAGGTTAAAGTAGTGCCGGGTTATATCGTCGAAACCCGCGTGCAGTTTGACCGGGCTGGCGAGCACCAGATGCCGTGCCATGAATTTTGCGGCCCCGGACATTACACCATGAGAAGCCGGTTGATTGCGGTCTCGCTGGAACAGTTTCGAAAATTGAGTCCGGAAGAGAGAGTGAATTGTGCCTCGCGGTAGATGGTTGGCCGAAATTCGCGGTGGACTGAAGAGGCGGGTGGGCCTCGCTTTCCCGGCATTGGCATTTTTTGCTTTGCTATGGGGAGCCGCTGTCGTCATGGGATCGGATGCGGCTGAACCGCCAACCCGAGTTCCTTCCAACGTCGCGTGGACGGCGGAAACCATTGAGATGGCTTCCTCCGGCAATGCTTTTCGCGGGTCGCTCATCGGGCGGCGCTGCGATCGCTGCCACGGTCGCGAGGGTTTCAGTTCCAGCGCGTCAATTCCAAACCTAGCCAGCATGAACCGGCTGGTGATCTGGAAACAACTGGATGACTTCAGATCCGGCAAGCGAAGTTCTCGCGTCATGCAACCGATAGCAAATTCGTTAACGCTGCAAGATTCCTCCGACGTAGCTGCCTACTACTGGATGATGCCAATCAAGCCGGATCCGCAGGACGATCGCGCCTTTCCTCAGCCTCTGTCAGACCCGAGGCATGAAGCGGTGGCCGGGCGGCTTATCGGTAGCGGGGACGGAAGTCGCGGGTTGCCGCCATGCCAAGCGTGCCACGGTCCCATCGGATTCGTAATGGGAGCGCCGTCACTTGCAACCCAGAATGGCAGTTATCTCTTGGAGCAGCTCGACGCCTTCGCAAGTGGCAGTCGGGCGAACGACATCAACCTGCGTATGCGCAGCATTGCGGCGCAGCTGACCGAAGATGAGAGGCACGCGTTGGCGGAATCATACGGTGCGGGTGTGGCGGAATCGGGTTCCAGATTCGGTGAGAGATAATAAAAGGTAAAAGCGTCGGGACGCTTTCTTCTTTCTGTTGTTCCCGCCCCGATTTCTTCCTGGGCCTTCCTGCGGTTACTCGACCGGCAAGTGCCGGACAGGATCAACCTATAGCGGAGACAATGCGGCGGTATGAACTCTTCACTGTGCGGGCTGATTTTTTGGGTGCTTCTGCAGAAATCAGATCGAGAAGTACGGCTAGGAAAGATTCCGCATCCGCTTTGGATTATCTCTTCTCGTTCTCTCTTGATGAGACCGGGAAATTTCTCCGACAAAACATAGAGGCATCTCAAGACGCCTCCAAACTAGCCTTCTTAAGCCGGTGCCCTAATGTTTTCTGATTTCCCAATCCGGTACCCAGTCTGATCAGAAACAGCAATGTTGTGTCGCAGTACGAAGATATATTGCGATACTACGTGAAGACACGAACCCAGCTGCGGTCCCCTATGCAAAAGTCCTCTCCCAGGGACGATGTAACCAAAGTGCATCATGTGAAGGAGTCTCTGCAAGGGGATCAACTTTCACGGAGTCCGCGCATCGTAATCGCGCAACTGCCTGGTGTAAAGATTTGCTCGACATTCTGCGGAAGCAACCTGTCCGGTCAACATCGCAGCTCTACTCCAATCAAACATGGGAAGCAGGCTCCGTCCGGTCCTTTCATCGGTCGCGATTCTCCAGCGAGCAGATTGCCGGCTTGTTATGACTAAAGCGGCACACCAAGTCCAGCCGAGTACAAGCTTTATCATCGGCCGCGAAGAACTCCTGGCACGCTCCGTTCAAAGTTGCTTAGAGAGCGTTGGCATTGGCTTGCTCTGTGAGTGGACGTATTGGCGTTCGTGTACCGCCACGGAGCAAGTTCAAGCGCAACGTCACAACGCCGCGGTGGCGACTCACACGACAGATCAGGGATGACAAGTGTGTTTTTGGGTAATTGGAAGGCAAATTTCTCGGTTACCCGATTACACAATGACGTTTTAGCCTGGCCTTCGCCGATTTCGCCAGAGTCTCGCGCCGGGTGGTCAGCTGACCTTCCACGTACTTGAGGAACTCGCGGCGTTTCCCGCCAGGTATTCATCAAGGTCGCGCGAATCGCACTCAGCAGCTCGTTATTATTCGCAGGCTTCAGAAAGAAAGCCGCTTACCCCGCCTGCAGGCTTTTAGGTTGATTGACCTCTGCATCCCAGCCGGTCAAGACGATCACGGGGATGCTCGCCAGAGAATCACGTTTTTGCAGGTCCGCCAGAACTACAAAGCCGTCCCCGGAAGGCAATCAGAGGTCGAGAATGATTATATTCGGCTGCCCTTTTGCGCCATAGCGATGGCGGAAGAGCCATCCGGGGCATGCACGGTGTCGTAGTGGTTGGCCCGCAGACGTAGTTTCAGCGCCCGCCTCAGGTAAGGGTCATCGTCGACGATCAGGATTTTCGGTTTGTCCATTTCGAATTCTCCATTGGGTTCGGTCTGGTTTGATCCGGTCAAGTCTTGGCCCGTCAAGTCCTGATCCGTTCAACTCCGCTCCCACTGGAGCTAAATGACCCCGCGGCGCCATTTGATCACTTACAAATTCCAAATCGACGGTTGAGCAAAAGCTTGAGGGCCGAAACGGATTACTCAAACGGCCTCAGGTAGACCTAATGTTTTCTGATTTCCCAATCCGGTACCCAGTCTGATCAGAAACAGCAATGTTGTGTCGCAGTACGAAGATATATTGCGATACTACGTTAAGACACGAACCCAGCTGCGGTCCCCTATGCAAAAGTCCTCTCCCAGGGACGCTGTAACCAAAGTGCATCATGTGAAGGAGTCTCTGCAAGGGGATCAACTTTCACGGAGTCCGCGCATCGTAATCGCGCAACTGCCTGGTGTAAAGATTTGCTCGACATTCTGCGGAAGCAACCTGTCCGGTCAACATCGCAGCTCTACTCCAATCAAACATGGGAAGCAGGCTCCGTCCGGTCCTTTCATCGGTCGCGATTCTCCAGCGAGCAGATTGCCGGCTTGTTATGACTAAAGCGGCACACCAAGTCCAGCCGAGTACAAGCTTTATCATCGGCCGCGAAGAACTCCTGGCACGCTCCGTTCAAAGTTGCTTAGAGAGCGTTGGCATTGGCTTGCTCTGTGAGTGGGATGTATTGGCGTTCGTGTACCGCCACGGAGCAAGTCTCACCAGCGCTGACCAGATCGCTCGCCTTATCGGCTACGAAAGCACCGTAGTTGGTGACGCGCTTGAGCGACTGGAACGCGAGAAGCTCATCGAACGCTCGCGGCCCTCCCAGGGAGCGCATCTATGCCGCATCCCAGCTTGGACAGATGCTGAGCGCTGGCGCTGCCTTCAAGAACTGCTCAGCCTGTCAGAAACTCGCGCGGGCCGGCTGCTGCTGGCAAGACTGCTGACTCCCGTTCGACCGAGAGCGGGGCAAGAGGAACAATCGACTGAATCCAGAAAGTGAAGAGAGGTGTTATGTCTGAAGTCGGATTGATTAAGACGGGCATTAAGGGCCTCGATTCCATCCTGCTGGGCGGGATTCCGAGGACCAATGTGATCCTGGTGCAGGGCGTGACCGGAAGCGGAAAGACTCTACTAGGCATGGAGTTCATCTATCCGTGGGATCACCCAATATGGCGAGCCTGGGCTGGTCGTGGTATTTGAGACCAGCCCGGACAAACTCATTCGAGATGCTGCCGCACTCGGCTGGAATCTGGATGACTTGCAGAAGCAGAAGAAGCTGCAAATCGTCTTTACCACGGCGCAGGTATTCGATCAGGAAATGCGCGCGCCGGACAGCCTGCTGCTCGAAACCGCGAGGGAGATGGGCGCCCAGAGGATTTTCGTCGACGGCATTGGGTTATTAAGCTCTGGCTCAGGCGCAACTCCACTCGCTCCGGGTACCGCGAATTATTACAGCAATTGATCGAGTCGTTGAACCGGGAGAATCTGACGGCCATGCTTTCGCTCGAATGTGGCAGCGCACCCGCTTCGGTTGCGGCCTTGGAAATGACCGATTTCCTCGCTGATACAGTCATCCAGTTGGGCCGCGATCGGCATGGGCGGCGCACCCGGCGCAGCGTCGAGGTCTTGAAGAGCCGAGGCCAGGATTTTGAGTCTGGAGAGCACACCCTGCAGATCACGTCGGGCCGAGGCTTGGAGATTTTCCGGCGGGTTCAGTCGCCTCTCCGCGCTGACTCAAAGCAGCCCACGTCCAGCACCATGCGATCCAGTCATCGGGGTTGAGGCTGTCGACACTCTCATAGGCGGCGGCATTTTTGATGGGTCCACCACCATGGTAGTCGGGGTTTCCGGGGTGGGAAAGACCGTGCTGGCTACGCAGATTCTGCGGGAAGGCGCGATGAAACAGAAAACCAGGGGTTTGCTCATCTCTTTGGATGAGCACCCAGCGCAAATCGTCCGCAATGCCCAGACTCTGGGGCTGAACCTGGAAGAGCAGGTCGCTGACGGAACCATCAAGATCCTGTTCGAGAGCCCTCAAGAGTTGGACATCGATTCACACTATGCTCGCATTGTCCAGCTTATCGAGGAGCATGACGTACAACGGATGGTGATTGATGGGATGACAAGTTATAGCACTGCCATCGGAGAAGTCGGCGTGTACCGCGATTTTTTCCACGCCCTGGTGGCCTACAGCAAGCAGCGTTTGATGACGACTTTCTTCAACTATGAGAATCCCGAGTTTCTCGGGATCTCATCGTATATGCCGGATTTTCCCGTCAGCTCCATCGTCGATAACCTCATTCTGTTGAGCCTGGTGGAAATCAACAACTCGCTTCATCGTTGCATTTCGGTAGTCAAATCGCGAGGCAGTAAACATTCATTCGATACGCGCGAGTTTGTGATCGGCCAAGGGGGAATCTCTCTGATACCTCTGGAACAGAATCCGGTTCCCGCATCGCCGCTGCAGGGATACTCCAGTCTGTTGAGCCGCGCCCCCACCAGACTACCTTTCGCAAAACGAATAAACGGCGCGGTCGCAGTCCAGGGGCAAGAATGACCTCAGAAGCGGTTAAAGCAATCGACGCCAGCGAGTATCTGTCCCCGGCGGTTCCGCTACCAGCTAATGGAGACGGCCTGAGCGATGAAAGTGGCAGCATCGAACTGTCGCCCAGCGTGCGGGCCGAATTGCTTAATCTCGACGCTTGGGGGGAAATTCTGATGACCTGTGGCCGCAGCATGAGAGTGGCGGTCGCATTGACCGACACCCAAGGCCACATATTGGGAAAATGTCACAATACGCAGCCGGTCTGGAGGCTGATTCATGACGCTACACCTGATCGCGGCGATGGATGTCCCTTCTGCATAACGATGGGTCAGGGTTGCACTGCGGTTGCGGAGGCATCGCAAACCGGGAAGGCGGTGATGGCGCATGACCAAGCTGGCCTGGCTCATCTTGCCATTCCGCTCATATTGGACACACAATGTTTAGGCGCCATTATCGCAGGGCAAGTGTTCGATCGATATCCCGAAGCGCTCTCGTTGCGGCGCGTGGCCAAGGCGTTTGGGGTTTCGGCGCAGCAAGTTTGGGACTTGGCGAGGAAACAGCCTCCTGTAAGCAGCGCTGTTCTCCAGACATCGGGCGATTTGCTTTGCGTGTTGGGTCATGCCTTTCTCCGGCAACGCTATGGCGCGATCCTCGAGGCAAAGCTAGCGGAGACTAACGGACGTTTTCGGTTGCTGGTCGAGGGAGTCAGGGACCACGCGCTTTTCACACTGGATCCCACTGGGCGCGTGACCAGTTGGAATAGCGGCGCGGAGCGCATGTTGGGTTACTCCGAGGCACAGATCGTAGGCCAGAATCTCTCTTGCATCTTTACCCCAGAAGACATTCAGAATGGCATGCCCGAGAAACAGTTACGCAAGGCTCTGCAAGCAGGCCGCGACGAAAATGAGGGATGGCGCGTCCCGGAGAATGGGAAGCGGTTTTGGGCTAACGCCAACATCACACCATTGTCGGAAGATGCAGGCCGGGTTCGCGGCTTTGCCATCATCCTGCAGGATGAGACCGAACGGAAAAAAATCGCGATGGTACTGGAAGAGTCTCGGGAGGAGCGCGTGCACCTTCAAGAAAAGCTGCTTTCTCACGTCTCCCACGAACTCCGCACCCCGCTGGCGGCGATCTACCTTTTCACAACCAATGTACTGGATGGACTGCTTGGTGATCTAACCCCCGACCAGCACGAGCACTTGACGTTCGCGTTAGACAATATCAAGCAACTGAAGAGTATGGTCGGTGACCTCCTTGAAATAACCCGCGTGCAAACGAATAAACTTACAGTAGAGCCCCAGCATGTAAGTCCCGCGAAAGTCATTGCCGAGGTTCTCGGCACCTGCCAGGCGAATGCGATAGGGAAGAATATCAGCCTGCGTTCCGAGCTTCCGCCGGATCTTCCTTTTCTTTGGGCCGACCCCGCCCGGGTGCGGCAGATTCTGACCAACCTGATCGACAATGGAATCAAGTTTACGCCCGAAAACGGAAGCGTTACGGTCGAGTGCCGGCCCTTAGCGCAAGACCACGATTTTCTGTGTCTATCGGTCTCCGATACGGGATGCGGAATCAGCCCGGAAAACTGTGAGATCGTTTTCGACCGTTTGGCGCAAGTAAAAAGCAGTATGCAAGCGAGTCGCAGCGGGCTGGGGCTGGGGCTGTTCATTGCAAGAGATCTGGTCACACGGCACGGAGGCCGAATCTGGGTGGAAAGCCAGCCCGGACAGGGCAGCACTTTTTTCTTTACCCTGCCGGTGTTCTCGCTGGCCAGACTGTGTGCCCGCATCTTCACCGCGCCAAACCTGGAGGCGGGTTCCGTGACCCTCATTGCGGTGGACATCGTCGCGGTCGAGGGAACCGTTCCGGCAAATATTCTGCCGGAAATACGGAGGATTCTAGAGCGCTGCATTCATCCAGCCCAGGATCTGCTGTTGCCCTCGGCGAGTGACCCAGAGCCGGTAGACACCTTTTTCATCGTCGCCTGCACCGACCCCAGCGGATTTGAAGTAATCGCAAAACGCATTGCCAGGGAGTTGCAGAATTTCGACAAGGCTTCGAAACTCAAGTCGGTAATTTCCTCAACCACGTTGCCCGCGCCCGGCCCGGCCGGGGAAGAACAGATCGCAGCAGTCACCGCAAGAATCGAACAATTGGTGCATGCGCACCTCTTGGGTAAGGAAAAACTCAAATGACTGGCGAAGATGCCGCGGGCGGTGACCTCGTTCGACTTCGGCGAACCATCTATTATTGAGCGCGCGCCGTCTCCGTTTGCTGCAGGACTTCCCTGACCTTTCGCGTCAAAGACTGCGTGGAAAACGGTTTGGGCAAGTAAGCCATTCCGTCTCCTTGAATTCCGCTGCGGGTAACCGCGTTTTCCGGATATCCCGAAACAAAAATAATGCTCAGATCAGGACAAATGGCCCGCAGATCATTCGCCAGGTCGCAGCCATTTTGGCCTGGAAGGACGACATCGGTCAGCAGCAACCGGACAATGGGTTTGAATTCCTTGAATGCGGAAAGAGCTTCCACAGCGTTGCCAGTTTTCAATACCCGATAGCCAGCGGATTCGAGAATCTCGCAAGTCACCTCGCGAAGAAACTGTTCATCTTCCACTAGCAGGATAGTTCCGCGGCCCCGGTGTGAAGCCGTGTTGTCTATGATCGCGGCCGCTTCTGGTGCCGTTGCCGTGGACGATTGCGCGTGGTTCACTTGTTCTGCCCTCCCAATCACGAAACGTACATGCACACGTATCTCCACTGCTATGCTCCCTGGGCAAAACTTGGGTCGACTATATCTCACTGCGAGTTAGAAACAGCGGACGGTCCACTCAGTACAGAGGACAGCTTTAACTCATGGAAAAATGATCGTCTTGGGAAAACCAGGTGAAAATATCGGGAATACGTTCTGAAACGGTAGCCGTAGCTTCAATTGTTCTTATCGAGATCGCGCCAGCAACGTCTGCTCGGGATCAAGTACGACCTTCCGTGCGCCCTGCGGTGCAGTTACGTGAAACGAAGTTTCTGCTCCGTCAGCGAATACCCTCTCCAGCAATACCATCTTGCCAGCGACCGATGCGTACAACGGAACTGACGTTACCAGATCGTCAGGCGCGTCCTTTTGCAAAATAGTTCCGCTAATTGTGGTTGAGCCGGACTTGTCCGAGAACTTCACTCCGCGCAATTCGAAGCGTGGAATAGCAGTTCCGTTCACCCAACCCTCATAAAACCAGTCCAGCGATTTGTGGCGCTCGTACCTTAGCGAAGGCGGCAACTCGTCCGCAAACGCCTGCAACAACTCGCGAGTAGTAATGGCTTTCCCTTCGTAACGTTCCCTGATGTGGCGAAGAACCCGCACGAAGGGCTCATCCGGTTGCCCCGCATCACGGGTGCGACCAACGCTAATCCTTTCGGCATCGCGCATCATGGAGCGGAGCATGTGAAACAGCCATGTGCCGCGGCCATAACTGATCGCCTCATATCCTTCTGGAAATTGCGAATTAGAAAGGCGCGTCCCCAAAGTCACGGGCCCATCTTCCATTAACCGCGCGCCCGCTTTATTCTTCTGCAGAAGATCATCTCTATACTTCTGCATGGCGGCACGAAATTGAGCGGGGTTCTCGCTTTCGAGGATCATCATTGAACTGTAGTTAGCCAAGGCTTCCACCAGCCATTGATCGCGGTAGCCGCTCCACATGACCAGATCGCCCCACCACTGATGGGCGGTTTCGTGCGCAATGATCTGGCTGACCAGGGTTTTCTCGACTGGAGTCATGTGCAGTTCTGATTTTTCTTCTGCCGTGAGAAAGGAGGTGCTGGAGAGAAAGATCAGCCCAGGCCAGCCTTGACTCAATCCACCTGGCATCTGGGCAACCTTGAGATCTGCGTACGGATACGGGCCGTAGCGGCGAGAGAAGAATTCGATTGCATGTGCGGACGTGCTCGCCACCATTTGCGCATTTCGCGCCGGGGAAGGCGGAGGAGGCACGACAGTCAGCGAAGGGCGCGGAGGAATGCCACGGATCAGCGCCGGTGGAAGCACGTTTTGGATGGGCGGCTTGGGGAATCCGCGCTCCATGCCTGACGTTGCGTAAGTCTCGACGGATACACCGCCAGCGTGCGCTACCACTCGTTCATATTTGCCCAGATCGAATCCGGCGAGCGGGATTGGCCGTTGCGAAACCCAGCGGCTCACTTGTTCGCCCGGCGCCAAGGTCTCGCCGACAGGCTTCGTATCCATGCGTTCTCCCGTAGCGACCAACATCCAGCCTGCCGGATAGCGAAATTCCAATTCGAAGTTAGACATGGCGAGTCCGCGATTGGGATACCAGGTGCCTCGTGCCCCGACATACAGCAAGCCTGCTCCTGCCTCCGAAAGCACTGCCCCGCCATAGACAAAGCGCAGATCTAATCGCTGTCCTGTCCGCAGCGGCTGAGGGAAGACAACTGCGACCAGGTCGTTTCCGTGCCGCGCGAGTTGCGTTCCCTCGATTTCCGGATTATGAATGAACTCGACCGGATGGCCGTCCGCTTCAACTTCTGTGATCCGAAGCGAGCGCGATAATTCAAATAAAACTGCACGCTCTCCACCCTGCCGCACTTCCATTTGCATTAGCGCCTCGGCGTCAATTTCAGTGGGCGGTTTTATTTTGGTGCGAATGCTGTAGTGAGAGATAGCGAGTGAATCGGCCTTGCCGCCTTCGCCCACCGTAGCATTGACGGCTTCAACTCCACGGTTTGCTTCCGCCGAAGAGAATGAGGTCCAGACATCGTAGTAGCTTGTGTCCTCGACAGTCTTCAACTGCCCTGCCCATATCTGCTCGGGCGCGTCAGCGTCGAAGTAAATGTCGAAAGTCCCCAGTCTTAATCCTTGCAATCGGGCGTGAAGAAAGCGGTCTGCGTCATTTACCCAAGGGGACGAGGGCGAAGTATTTTCGGCCGACTGACCGTCGATCGGGAGAAATTTACTGAAGGCCATCAAAAGGCGCAGAGCGTCACCTTCAGCAAGATTTCGGGCGGTTTCATTCCACTGCGACAAAAACGCTTCAGCATGCTCCACCGGCTCGAGGGACGGCCGCAGCTCGGCAAATGTATCGTCGTTGAAACGGAAATATCCGGTTACGAAACGCTCCTCCAGAATGGCCTCGCCCGTAAACAGTGCCATTGAAGCGCGCTCGTACTGGTTGGGCGGAGACAATAGGATTTCGCCGTCGCCTTCGAAAAAGGCTCCAGTGACGTGGTTGGCAACATTCTCGGTAAACGCTATGAGTCCATCGTTCAGCGTGATGTGAAATGCCGCGCGATCGATAGAGACATCGCGCAAGCGGAAGACTCGCAATTTGTCCAGGCCCACGCTGCTCAATTGCATGTAGAGACTTTCGGCGGGCTTGGATGGAGATGCAGAAGTATTGGCACTGGAGGTCGGCGCAACGTCTGATGGGGGCACACCTTGACTCCATGCCAGCGGCACCATGGCCGAAAAAACCAGCACAAAGCCGGTTAAAGACGGCAAGCCTCTCCGCAATTTTGAGATTACCCTGGTCACCTACGCTCGCTGCTTTCCGTCCTCTAGAATGCGCCTAAGTGCGTAAACCTGTCATCTTCTGGTTGTTCCTAGCGTTCGTGCTGGCCTCGGCTGCGGTGTGCGCGTTCGCGGAAGTTATTCGCCTCAAGAATGGTCGCACGATCTGGGCGGATCATGTCCGCGATACCGGCACTCATATCGAATACGATCTTGGCGACAATACTTATGCGATTCCGAAATCGGCAGTCGACCAGATCGATGAAGGCGGAGTTCCTCCTGCATATGTGTCTTCGGAGGGCAATTCCAAACAACCGCACGATCTTCCGGAGTTTGCGCCAGCGGATAACTTTAAAAACGATCCCGCGCTGATGGCCAAAATCATTCAGAGCGGTCGAGTCGATCCCGACGCGTTATATTCTCTCGAGCAGGCGGGAAACAATTCTGCGACCGCCGCCGGATACTTTATCGCAGCTAAACACGAATTAGATCATGGAAATTTCAGCAAAGCCCGCGGGTACCTCGAGGCGGGGTTGCGCTTCGATTCGCAAAATCCCACCATCCTTAACTACTATGCCGCGCTGCTGGCAAGGACAGGAAATGCGGCCGAGGCGTTGCCATACGCCGAGCGCGCGGTTCGCGCTGCTCCTGACTCGCCGGACGCGCTAACGGTTCTGGGCTATGTCCAGTTTGCCGACGACCACACTTCAGACGCTATACGGTCTTGGAAACATTCTTTGGAGCTTCGTCCCGATACCACGGTGCAGAAATATCTGGCTAAAGCTCAGCGCGATGCAACTGCCGAAGCCGACTATACGCAGCATGAGAGCAACCACTTCATTCTGAAATATGAAGGCAAGCAAACATCGGATACATTACGCAGCCAGTTGATCGCGACTCTGGAGTCGGAATACGACGAGTTGGTGCGTCAGCTGGGCATCGCTCCTCGCAACAGCATTCTGGTCGTGCTCTACACCGAGCAAAGCTTTTTCGATGTCACTCAGGCGCCCTCGTGGAGTGGAGCAGTCTTCGATGGAAAGCTCCGCATCCCGATTAACGGGTTGACTTCGGTCACTCCTGAGCTGGCGCGCGTACTTAAACACGAACTCGCACACTCATTTATCAGCCAGCTTGCCAACGGACGCTGCCCGCAGTGGCTCAACGAAGGCATTGCCCAGGCGCTCGAACCGAAGCAGCTTTCTCATGGAAAGCTCTTGGCTGAACTCTTCCGAACTCAACGCGAAATTCCGCTCAACGGACTGGAAGGCAGTTTCATGGCGTTTTCCAGCGTGCAGGCTACTGTAGCCTACGAAGAATCTCTCGCAGCCGTGCAATACATCAGCGACACCTACGGCATGAGCGATCTGCAACGCGTCCTCGGTAGACTTGGACAGGGAAGCTCTACCGAGGCTGCCCTTCGCGCCACCATCCACTCCGATTACGGCCAACTGGAAGCCGAAACTGGTAAGTACCTCAACAGCAAGTACGGAAATTAGCGGCGCAACAACTTCAACCCTCCTGTCGACCTAGTTTGGCCTATTCCGTCTAGTTAGTACCATGCCAGTTTGTAGGGTGGTTCTTCGGCGAATTGTCTGATAACATTTCCGCTCGATTTGGACCATGCGCTCTTTCTTCCATCATTCTGAAGCGCCCCAGCCGGTTAGTGTTCCGGTTCACGCCGATGTTCCGGAAGTTCGCGGCGCGGAGTTGGCCTCCGTATACCACAGCCAGCGAATCGCGGGCGATTTCTACGACTTCTTTCGCGTGAGCCCCAGCCGCGTTATGTTCGGTCTTCTTGATGCGGCCGGCGGCTTGACGCAGACGCGCGCCATCCTCACTTCCACTCAAGATACTTTTCGTTCCGTCGGAACTGAATTGTTTTTGCGGCAGGAGATCAATGAAACAGATGCGATGATTGAGCTATGCCATGGGTTGAATCGTACCGTAATCAGCGCGGCGGCTGGAGTCCACTCATGTCCGGCGTTTGCCGGCTGCTACGACGAAACCCTCGGGCTTGTCTGTTACTTCAACGCGGGTCATACTGCAGGGCTTGCCCGGGATGGCAACGGCATAGTTGAACTTCACGCCACTGGCTTGCCTCTGGGACTGTTCTCTCACGCCACCTCCGATGCTTCTATCGTCGCCCTCGAGCCTGGCGCGGTTCTGGTTCTAGTGTCGCAGGGGGTTGTTGAGGCAAAATACAAATCCGAAGAGTTCGGATTGCAGCGCGTAAAAGATGTGCTTCAGCAATCGCCCGCCGGGGCGAGTGCGAAAGAACTGTGCGAGGCCATCCTTGATCAAGTGCAGCAATTCATGCACGCCAATCCCACCCACAACGACGTAACCGCGCTCGTCCTCGCTCGAAATTCTTAGATCGACCGACGCGGGATCACGCACAGCGCCTAACAGCGCATGACAAACACTCGACAAACAGTTGACAATCAAATGACATTCCCGCCGCATCTGGCCGTGGCCGCCTGCGTCTAACCCTACAACTGAGCTCAGTGAAGACACTTACCCGCTCTGTATGGCGTAAGTGGCTGAAGTACGAACACCGCTATGGCGGTTGTTCCGACAGCGGGCGGTCACAAGGAATTTGCCGGCCCAACGTCATCAAATTACGAAAAAGGTTATGGAGGATATCGTGAAAAAAACATTATCTCTACTCGCACTCTTTTTGACGTTGGCTATACCGTCGGGGTTATGGGCTCAGCAAGCCGGCTATTCCCAGACCAATCTGGTTTCCAATACCGCCGGCGTCGGCACTACTACAGATACTCAACTGGCCAACCCATGGGGGATTTCGATCTTCCCCGGGCAAGACTTCTGGATCGCCGACAATAATGCCGGCGTGTCCACGCTCTATGACTCGAAGGGCACCAAAAATGCGCTCGTGGTGACCATTCCTGGGGCGGCAAGCAATCCAAATGGAAACTGCACTCCCGGCTGCCCCACTGGGACGGTAGCGAACACGAACGGCAGCTACTTTGCCGGCGGAGCGTTTATCTTTGACACTGAAGATGGACTCATCGTTAACTGGACCGGCGCAACCAGCGCAGTAATTGCCTTTGACAACTCCGCCAGCGGCGCGGTTTACAAAGGCCTCGCCTTGCTGAATGGCACAACTCTTCTGGCGGCAAACTTCAATAGCGGCAAAGTTGACGTCTATGATCGCAACTTTAATCCCACGACGTTGAGCGGTTCGTTCACCGATCCGAAGCTTCCGGCTGGACTTGCTCCGCACGGCATTCACGTTATCGGGAACCAGATCTTTGTTGCCTATGCGATGCAGGATGCTGCCAAGCACGATGCTCAGCCCGGCGCCGGTCTCGGGCAGGTGGATATTTTCGACACCAACGGCAACTTCGTCAGCACCCTAGTTGCGGCGGGCGGCAAAATTAATGCGCCTTGGGGAGTGGTGACGGCGACGGCTACGTTTGGAGTCTTCCCGAACGCGATCCTGGTGGGGAATTTTGGGGACGGCACTATCAGCGCCTTCGATACTACGGGAAAGTTTCTCGGGCAACTGACCGACGCTTCGAACAAGGTACTGGTGAATCCTGGATTGTGGGATATGGTTTTCGGCCAAGGCGGACCGTCGGGTGATCCGAACACGCTTTACATCACCGCCGGAGGCAGCAACCAACCCAACTTTCCGTCCGGAGGCAACACAACCGGTGTGTTCGCCAGCCTCGCCCCCGCAACAGCGGCTGGTAGTCCGAATTTCTCGCTGAATCTCTCGGCCCAAAGCGCAACCGTGGCGGCGGGTGGTTCGGCTAGCTTAATGGTCAGCGCCAGCGCGGTTGGTGGATTCAACAGTCAGATCTCGCTTTCTTGCACTGCGCCTGCTGGCCTCACCTGCGCTTTCAATCCTACGACGATCTCACCTGGATCGAGCGCGTCGTCATCCACCTTGACGGTCACTGTGGCAGCGACTCCGCCTCCGGTTACCGGCTACAGTTTGATCGGCGTCGGGTTGTTGCCTGGCCTGGGCCTGTTCGGCACCGCCTTTGCGACTCGGAAAGGGAAACGGCTTACTCGTGGCATTTTCTGGACAAGCGCCCTGGGTTTGCTGCTTCTCGTCTCGATGTTCACCCTGGGATGCGGTGGGAGTTCGAATAGTTCGAAAGCGACAATGCCGACCTCACAGGTCACAGTAATGGTCACGGGTACTTCTGGCGCTCTGAACCATACCAGCCCCGTAACCATCACCATCAACTAATTCATACTTACATTAATAACCATTCCGGCGAGGAAGCGCTGCTTCCTCGCCGCTGTTATTTTCCGACGACTGATAGTGGTTGGGGGAAAAACTCTGGGCATCGGAGTCTTGAAAGGGCACGGCTTCCCAGCCGTGCCGTAAATGATTGAAAACGATGTGCGGCGCGACTGAAGCCGCGGCCTTTCAAGGCCCCAGTCGCCGATTTCGAAATTTTCCCGCAACCGCTGATAGCCGGGCCCTTACGACTTCTGCAGCCGGATCGAACCATCGCCGGTATGAATCGTAATCAGGTTCCCGCCGCCATTGATCTTCCCGTGAATGCTTTTCTCGCTCAGGCGTCCGTCGACGGAGAGCGGAATGTCAGCGGTGATGTGCCCGTCGCTGGTGTGCATATCCAGATCGGCGGCAAAATTAGCGGGCAGTTCCAAGGTAACGCTTCCATCCCCAGTGTGCAGTGTCCAGCTTGAAGTGACGGTTGAACCGGACGTGACGCGAGCCTCGATGCGGCCGTCTCCCGTACCGAGTTCGAGCCCATCGAATCTTCCCGAAACCGTGATGCGGCCATCCCCGGCACGCGCTCGCAGCGTGCCATCTACCGACTCAATTTCCTGATGCCCGTCGCCCGTCTGCAGCACCATTTCGCCTTTGAAATTCTCCAGCCGGATGGAGCCGTCGCCGGTGTGTAAATTGACTCGGCCTTCCCGCGGCATGTGAATCTCGACATCAACTCGATTGTGGAAGTTGAAGGTGATGATGTGAACATCGTGCGGAAAATGAACCTGCAGTTCGACTGAATCGCCCGATTGATGCTCCTCGATCTTCAGGCCTCGGCCGCCAATCTTGTAACGATCAGACGTCACGCGCGCCTCAATCGTCTTCTGGTCCCAGGTGTCGACGTGAATGTCGGCGTCCGAGGTTTCCACCCGAAGGTCAGGCTTACCCGTGATGGTGTAGGTTTTCGACCATTCCTCAGCGTGGATGAATGGCGCAGCAGCCAGACACACTCCCAATATGAACAAGGCGAAGCGATTCATTGATGGTCTCCTCAGGCCTACGGGCAGAATTCTAACCGCGACTTTCGAGGATTGATACGCAGTGTCAGACTCCTTATGTTCCCTCAAAGTTAGCCACCTTTGCTACCTCTTTCAGACAAACATTGCTCTCGACAGAGCTACAATACTGCCATGCCTGCATCGGGTGCCAAAAGACAGCCGGATTCACATCCGCCCGAGCAACCATCTTGCGAGCATCACCGCACACCGCAAATCTACACGCTGGAAGCCACAGGCTTGCTGGTGATTGCAGCCCTGATTCTAATCCTCACCGTCGTCCGCTACTGGCATCACATTGCCTGGAGCGCGCGCTGATCGTGCTTCGCGATCCGTTGCTGGTGGTAGTGTTGGGTCCAACGGCCAGCGGGAAGACCGCACTTTCTCTGTCGCTGGCCGATCGTTTTGACGGCGAAGTGGTCAATTGCGATTCGGTCGCTTTGTATCGCGAATTCGAAATCGGAACCGCCAAGCCTAATGCCACCGAGCGCGCACGGGCTCCACATCATCTTCTAGACATTGCAGATCCCACGGGTTTTATAACGGCAGGTCAATACGCCCGCTTAGCGAGAGAGGTTCTTTCCGACATTAAGACGCGAGGCAAGTTGCCAATCGTGGTTGGCGGCACCGGGCTTTATCTCCGCGCTCTGCTCGAAGGCCTTTTCCCCGGCCCACAGCGTTCGGAAGAACTGCGCGAGAGACTTCGTGATCGCGCAGAAAAAAAGGTTCGCAGTATCTGCACGGAATATTGCGCCATCTCGATTCCGAGGCGGCAGCAAAGATCCACGCTAATGACCTTCCAAAACTCATTCGGGCCATTGAGGTCTGTGTTACTGCAAGGGAAAGATGACCGAGATGTGGAAGCAAGGACGTGATCCGCTGACCGGATTTCGCGTCTTGCGTTTGGGTCTAAATCCCAACCGTGACGCGCTGTACGCTCGCATCAATCAGCGCGCACAGAACATGTTCGACGTGGGACTAGTTGAGGAAACAAGGTGCCTGCTGGCAAAGTATGGCGACGCCGCGCGACCATTGTGTAGCCTGGGATACAAGCAGGCAGTGCAACAACTGCATGGCGAAATCGATCCAAACACCGCAGTGCAAATGGCGCAGCATGCGCATCGCAATTACGCCAAACGGCAAATGACTTGGTTCCGGCGAGAGCGCGAAGTAACCTGGCTGGAAGGATTCGGCGACGATCCCGCAATCCAGCAAAGAGCGGCCCTAGCTGTGGAGACGTAGCTGGCTACGTCTCTACCTCGAGCTGTTCTGCGATCTCGAGCAGCTTTGTGACGCTATTCCAGTTTCTCCCGGTTCCAGTTGTCCCCAGCTTTTTCCCAATAGTGGGCCACGAGAGTTTTGAGCGTCCCATGCCGTTCGGAAAGTAGATATACACCTCGCGCCCGTCAACATGGAGTTCCTCAGGATCTGTGTTTATCTTGAGAACCTGATCACGAGCTTGCACACTGGTGTGATTGGCGAGGAACGTAACCAGAAGTTTGCCTGGATCGACCGCCCGACGCTTTGCGAACGGGTTTCTCGCAATCACATCCCTGAGTTCGGAAGGTGTGCGAACTATGACGTCGACGCGAAAACCGAAGCGCCGCTCGATAGCCTCCTCGATCCGCTTGGTCAGCACAGCAAGGTTTCGCTCTTTGGTCCGGAAAACGACATTGCCACTCTGCACGTACGTTTGCGCATCTTGCAATCCGAGTGATTCATACAGGGAGCGAAGCTCACCCATGTTGACTTTGTTGTGGCCTCCAACGTTAATGCCACGAAGCATGGAGACGAGCACGGCCATGGAGAGTCCAGTATATTTCACCCGGCAGAAACTATTTGAAGGATGCTTTACCAGAAAGCAAAACGGCTGGCAGACTCTGCTGCCAGCCGCGTTCAGCTGATTTGTTCAAACTCAGCGACGTCCACCACCGCCATGGAAACCGCCCCCCGCGCCGCGAGCAAAGCCGCCACGCGCATAGCCTGCGCCACCACGGGCATATCCAACTCCGCCACGGTATGCATAGGCACCCGGCCGGTAGTATCCGCGGCCATAGTATCCGCGACCGTAGCCATACGGGCCATGTCCGTAGTAACCGTACGGACCGTGCCAGCCGTGATACCAGGGACCGGCGCCAATGAACACGCCTCCCACAAACCATTGCGGGCCGTAGTAGCCATAAGGCGCGCACGCGTACGGGTAATATGAATAGTAGCCATAAGCGCATGACGGTGCGGCACCCACATAACCATAAGCCGGACCGACGCCTACTCCGACGCCAATTGCAACTCCGGCGTGTGACTGAACTGCCGGTACCATGAAGATGCTCAGCAAAGCCAGGTATCGTAAATAACGCATTGTGACCTCCCCTTTCCCGATCTGCGATCAAACGATCGACAGATCCGGAGGCCTTCAGGCTTCAGTTCGTCTGAAGCGCCTACCTGTACATATAAACGCGGAAAGAGGAGAAAAGTTGCTACGCGTCAAGCGTCTACGAGTTACGGATATTGACAGTCTTTTACATTTATTTATGGAGGCCGGGCGTCCACGCCCGTGCTCCATTAAAGCTAGAACAGTTAAACTTGAAATCGTGACTTTTTTTCGAAATCCAAGAACACCTCTTTTTTCCCGTCGTCGTTTTCTTCGTGGATTGGCCACCAGCCTTGCCATTCCGGCTGTGTCCAGATTTGCGCGCGCGTTGCCTGAACCGGTTTACCCTTTCGTGGAAGTTCCTCCGGCAGCGAGTGGCATCACTTGGAAGCACACCGCCGGAAAATCTCCGCAAAAATATTTGCCAGAAACGACAGGCGCCGGTTGCGCCTTCCTCGACTTTGACAACGATGGCTGGATGGACATTTACCTGGTCAACGGCGGCCAGTGTGATTTCTTCAGTCCGAATCCTCCGCTTCGCAATGCCCTGTATCGAAATAATCGCGACGGAACTTTTGCTGACGTAACCATAAAGGCCGGCGTGGCTGCTGGCGGCTACGGTCAAGGCGTGGCGGTGGGCGACTACGATGGCGACGGGTTTCCTGACTTGTACGTAACGCAGTATGGCCGGAACATTCTGTATCACAATAACGGAGACGGCACTTTCACCGATGTGACCGACAAAGCCGGAGTTGCCGCGCCCGGATGGTCTTCGAGCGCGGTTTGGTTCGACTACGACAACGACGGACGCCTCGATCTTTTTGTCTGCCGCTTCGTCGACTTCGACAAATCCAAGAACTTGCCCTGCGCGGCTGGCGACAGCCCAGGCTACTGCGTTCCGCGGCTGTACAAGCCGATGGCGAGCTGGCTGTTTCACAACAATGGCGACGGAACCTTCACCGACGTCAGCAAAAGTCCAGGAATCGGGAATTACCTCGGAAAGGCGTGGGGAGTGGTCGCGACCGACATTAACAATGACGGCCACATGGACTTATTCGTTGCCAACGATACGGTGCAGAACTTTCTGTATGTTAATCGCGGCGGTGGAAGTTCGAGGAAATCGGCGCGCAAGCCGGAGTTGCCTACAGTGAGTTTGGCCGGCCACGTTCCGGCATGGGCCTCGATTCAGCCGACTTTAACGAAGACGGTTGGATGGATCTTTTCGTCGCCAACATCGATCACGAAATGTATTCGCTGTACCAGAACAACGGCGATGAGACTTTCGATGACAAAGCTGGTGCTGCCGGGATCGCCTCCGCTACTCGCCTGATGAGTGGTTGGGGATTGAAGTTTTTCGACTATGACAACGACGGCAATCTTGATTTATTTCTCTCAAACGGCAATCCCGATGATCTGATTCAGGTCCTTCGCAAAGACGTGAGCTATCAGGAGCCGATGCTGCTGTTTCACGGCAATGGCAAAAGTTTTCAGAACGTGAGCGCTGACAGCGGGCCGATTTCTCAGACCGCTGTCGGCGCGTGGAATGGCGATCGGCGATTTTGACAACGATGGCGCAGTCGATGTGCTGATCTCCGTCAACGATGGCGCCCCGCTTCTATTGCGAAACAATGCAGCAAAAAAAAGTCATTGGCTGGGCGTTAATCTTGTGGGAACGAAATCGAATCGCGATGCGATTGGCGCGCGCATTACCTATCAAGCCGGAGATATGAAGCGTCACCGAATGAAGGCTGGCGGCGGGAGCTTTCTTTCGTCACATGATCCACGCATAGTGCTTGGGCTGGGTGAGCGCACGAAAATCGATTGGCTGAAATCAAATGGCCGCTGCCCAGCGGCGCGATAGAACGCTTCACGGACCTTCCAGTTGACCGCTACGTCACCATCGTAGAGGGATCGCTAAAATGGAAGTGAAACGAACTCGGTCAGCGAAGACGCCAGCCCCGTGTTTTTCGTCAACCGGAAACAGCAGTTCCGGCGCTTTACCGTCCCGAAATTTCGTTGTCGGTCGCGCTGGAAGTCAAATCGTGCGGGCTAAATGGCGCGGCAGAGACGACATTACGGTTTGTTCCAGCCATCTCCGGCTCAGTTCCGATAAATTGAAAGCGCCCGTCCGGCAAGAGTTTGTAACGACGGCCGCGCCAGTCGATGGTGCTTCCAAAGAAACCCGCGATCCACACCAATAGGCTTATGACATCTTGAATCGGTATGAGCCACATCTTCGCCGGGTGAGCGGGTCATGCAGAACCCATTCCGCGGTATCCCATGCAGCCAGCGTGCGA
>CAWDNO010000011.1:0-143280 GCA_963803665.1 uncultured Acidobacteriota bacterium | reverse complement strand
ATAAGAGAGGGGTGGGAGGGACTATCCGTGATCTTCAGGAAACGGCATAGCGGTTCGCAGTTCGGTGATAGGGGAGCCTGAAGGTGAGTTAAGTATCCGACTACCTTATCGAGTTCCGGCCTCTGACGCGTGGTTGTCGAACGCTACTCGCTGCCTCTATCCGCCGAGTTTCACGGCGCGAAGCTGCAATCTTATTCTTTGAGGGCTTTTCCTCTTGATTACGACGTTTATCTCCCCTTGGGGAGCCTCTATCGTGAGGGGGAGTTCCATCTGCAATTCGGAAGTCTTCCGACGCCGCTTGCCTCTCCCCGAGACGAGTTTTACGGATCAGTGCTGGCGTAGGGGATTGCGATCCCGAACTCCCGGTAAGCCAGTACGATCGTTCGAAAACTCGGCATCGCGTTGGTTCTTAGGTACCGCTGTAGGCCGCCTCTGTCTACTCCCAAGCGCCGGGCGAACTCTTTTTCCGTCTGCCCGTTAGCCAGGGCTTTTCGTAGAAGGCCCTAGCCGTTTTGCGAACTCCGCGCCGAACTGTTGGTCTTCTTGAGTTCGCTTCATAAAGTGCTTGACTAAATGGGTTCACAGGCGCAGTATGCTTCTTAAAAAGCTCGCTTTTTAAGAATCACCACGATACTCTAAGCCTACGAGTTGTCATCTAGACAGTGTGCCGGAGATTTGGGAGGGCAATAAGTGGATACGCATCAAGAGTCCCGCTTAGCGGTTGAGCTTGAGTATTACGCTCAACACAAGACAGAATGGCTCTCGCGCAAGACGGGAAAATACGTGGTTATAAAAGACAACGCGCCTTTGGGTTTTTATCCTAACTTCGAGGCTGCATACCGCGCCGGTGCCGCCACGTACGGCCTAAACACCGACTTCTTGGTTAAGCAAATTCTGGAACACGAGCCTGTCTTCTTCGTATTCTAGCCGTGCCGACTTATCACTCGCCAAGCCGCGACCCCCGTGACCTCAAGCTCTACGGGCCCGCCTGAAGGTCACGATAGGACATCCCCTATTGAGAACTATGGAAACCTACAGTCCAGCCGCCGCAGCAAGCAGCCCCGGATTTACCACGACGGACGCTTTGATCGACACTGGCGCTCAACGAACGATCTTGGCTCCTGAGGCCGTTCAGAAAGTAGGACTCTCGAAGATCGACGAGACAAACCTGATAAGGGTCGGTGGAAAAACCAGAGCGAACGTGTATGCGGCCTCGTTGCAGTTCCCGAATTCCGGATTAAGTGCCATTGAGGTCATCGAGGTCCCTTGTTGCGAACTGTTGCACCCTCTGTTTCGGTGTCTGCTCGGACGTGATGTTCTGTCACGCTGGGTTTTACACTACGATGGCCCCGTCGGCATATGGCACATCGACGAAGGGGCCGTTAGCTCATGGGTCGAGCCGCCCGAAGGGGCCGACCCCAACCTTTGGGGCGAGTGAAGATTCGGTTCGAGATTCGCCTCCTCACGCCCGCTCGCAGACTGTGCTGCGCAGAAACAGGCCCCGGCCCACCTCGGCGTGGCTCTCGGCCCTTTGCGGGTCCCATCGCTACCCCGGCCACGCTCCCAACAGACGCCGGGCGTCTAACATTTGACCGAGATGATACGCGTTGTGATCGGCTATCAGCAGGGCTTGGCGCAAAATGGTCTGGCCATCACCCCAGGGAAGTTTAGCTAACAGATCGGTCTTGGGATCTTCCACTAATTCCTCCATCGCCTTCAAGTCTTGCTTGACTTGCTTGACACTTGCGTTCCACGCGGATGCGCTGGGCGGAGCGTCCGACTCCGGCCAATAACCTTCGGGCCACTTTGGAGAGACGTGTTTCGGGTTGCGGCTGAACTCAAGAATGTCCCGCTGCGCTATGCGCAGATGTTCCAGTAGCATCCAGAGCGAATGGGGCAGCCCGGCGGGCTTCCGGCCGAACACTTCCGGCGGAATACCAGCGACGATTTCGTCGAACTTGGCGTGCGCGCCGCCTCCGCGTAGCAACTCAAGCACATGCTGGCGCAGTGCCTTGTCCTTGCGATCTTCTTTCATAATTTGTCGCTCCTTTCAATGGTTGCTGATTCAACTGTGGCATGCGAAGCATCGATAACATTCGGAGCGTCGGGTTCTGATTCTTCTCCGCGATAAACTCTGGCAATTCCGCGCACCACGCGGCGCATGGGAAGCGCGCCTTTCTCCTCTGCAAAAAAGATTTCGCCTGTGCGGCGGCTGCGATAATACCAGCGCTTCAGGAGGACCAGATGTTCCATGGTCTCAAGGACAGTGGTTGGAGTCGCGCGTGGAAATGAGTCCAAGGTTTCTTGCAGTCGCGATTCCATCGACTGTGACTTGGTATGTTCCGTCGACTGGATTGGAAAAGTCAGGGGGCCAGAAATGTGTCCAGCATCGATGCGGAAGAAGTTGACTGACTGCGCGCTGGCGCTCTTTTGCACCATCACGCCTGCAAGGTGATCAATGCGGTGGACGATTTCTGGCCGTTGGCTCAGCACGAGCTTCAGCTTTTCCAGACGCGCGTGAAGGACGGCGGCGTTTTCGAAGTCGAGAGCGGTCGAAGCGGCGTCACGCTGCGCCGAGATTTCCCGCACCAGCGATTCCCCTTTACTATCGAGATAACCTTGCACGCGAGATACTTCGGCGCGGTATTCCTCGTCGCTGCAACCCTTGAAACAAGGCGCGAGACACATTTTCATTTCCGAATAGATGCAACCGGGGAATTGGGGATCGGGATGCAGATCGTCGACGCAGCGGCGCATCTTGAAGAAATCGAGCGAGTCGCTGGCGAACTTTTCGGCCACGCTGCGCGAAGCGAAAGGCCCATAGTAAACGTTCCCGCCGCCCAGACGCCCAAGCCGCGTAGTGACCGAAGCCCGGGGAAATTCGTTATCCAGGTGAAGCTTGACCAAAGGAGCGAAGCGTAACCGGAGGCGACTGCTGTAGGTTTTGGGGAACGTAGTACGCAGAAGCCGGTAAAGCAAAAAGCCGGATTCAAAGTCGGAACCGGTGGGCGTGTATTCGATCCAGCAGACGCGATCCCGCAGGCTGAGTCTCTTGCTATGTTCCGCGGGCGCTCCGAGCAAGCGTTGCAACCGCCGACGCAGGTTGGCAGTCTTGCTTACGTACGGTTCAGATTGCGGATCGTCCCCACGCAGCAGAAAGACAGCAGGCCCCGCGGGAGCCGTCGTCCAGATTTCAGCATCTAGGGCAGCGACGAACTCTAGGCGGTGAGACTGCACCACATCATTCTAGGCTGGATTAGCCCTTTAGTCGGGTATTCCTGTCCCGAAAATCAGGTGTCTTACCAGGCATATTGATGATGCGGCACATTTCGTGGATACGAGATAACATTCGATCTCCAACGCGGTCCCCGAGCGTGTCATCGCGGGTTGAGCGTTGCGCTCCCTCGACCCCCTCGGCTTTGGCGCTCGGGCCGTCTGGATAGTTTGTCGTGATTATGACAGTGCGGTTTTCATTGTAACGAGTTTTTAGGATGAGACTAACTGCATCCCAAACCCACTCAGTTGGCCTCGAGGCACCGAAGTCGTCCAGAACCAAGACATCGGCCTCGAAAACGGGCCGGAGTACATCAAGCTCGGTTGTTTGCACAGAGGGGTTGTACGAATTTTGAATCAACTTTAGAAGTTCGCTGTAATCATAGAATATGGAGCAGACGCTCTTCTCAACGATGAGCTGTTTGATGGCCCCAATTGCTAGGTGTGTCTTGCCGGTACCGGTCGGACCCAAAATTAGCAATCCGGTCTTCTCCAGTGGATATTGCTCAACAAACCATCGAGCCTTAATTAGTGCCTCGCCCGCAATCTGCTGCGGCCCATTGGTCTTAAACGTAGAAAGGCTAGCGCGCTGATAGTGCGCGGGAATCCTAGCCTTGGAGAGCAGATAATCAGCACGTGCTCGGGAAGTACAATCGCACCGTGTGACTCGTCTATCTGCTCCGACGCTAACTGTTTGCCAGCCGGTTCCTCCACAGGAACTGCAAACCGCAGGCTCATCCGGCGGGCTGACATCCAGTTGCGTACTTGGTTGAGTAACATTCCCAACATGCTCCTGACTGCGTGCGACGAGAGTCTGGATGCTGCGTACACTCTTCTCGTCCATTTTCTTTTCTCCTCTCCCAGAACTCCGGCTTCCTCAAATACTGGCCTTCGGTATAGAACTTAACCGGGTTAGGAATAAACCTCAAATCGGTTGATGGCCAGTTCTCAACTTTATCCGCAAAAGTTTTGGTCCCCGCAAGGACGATATCCGGCCCATCCTTTGCTATCGCTTCGGAGATGGCATCTTGTTGCGGCTGTGGAAGTGAACGGCCTTTCAAGTGGCTGTTTGCCGGATACAGATGCCCGACTTCATCTACCACTGAACTCAGATTGTCGATCATTTTCTTTTCTTCTTCAAATTCTTTTACTTCTATAAACAACTTACTCTGTATTCCAATTTCATCTTCATTTACAGACATAGGCGTGACACGAGTGTGACTGGACCGTTCCTTTCGTTTACGCTCTGTAGCTGATCGACGGTTCTGCTCATCTCGAACCATGCGTCGGGAGAAAATGGCCCCACGAGTATCTCTCTGGGCCACGCCCTTCGACACTAACTCCGCGATGTATCCCGAATTCGCGCCTATGTCGCCACCGATTGCCTCTGCGATTTCCTCATCGCTCCAAGGCTTACCGCTGGCATCAACAAACACGCCGCGAACCGGACATTCAAAAAGCAAACAGAGTAAATCCATCCATACACCCTTCGCTGCCTTCGAACAACGACGAAGACAGGGGTCCTTCTGCCAATCCCCGGGGTAAAACATGAAAGCGGGTAATTTTCCCATTCCTACATTCCTCTACGTTCCGCTGGTGACGGATAACAATGGTTTAATTTTGTTGGGGTGCGGATGGAAGAATGCCCGATGGTCCGGCCTCGCACAACAGAAAAAAACTATTGGGCTGTGCACATACTGTGGAGATGTGGTCCAGGTTGTGGACGAGGGCGGAAAAGATAGACCGAGAAACATTGATACACTTCGTTCAGCGTTGACGAATTATTTTGCCTGCCTGCGTTTATCTCTCGCAACATTTCCCGCGCCCGAATTTTCATTTGCCGCCTCCCGAACCATTTGGAGGAACGCGCGGACTTCTGCTCTCAATGGACGATGGCGAGGATGAATTACGTCGAGGCTTCGACGCAGCGGTTCGGCGTCGAGCAGTTTCACGGTAGTGAGCTTATGCGTTCGTAGTTCACTTCCAACGGCCATCTGCGGCAAGAAAGAAAGACCTAGTCCACGTTCCACCATGCGCTTCGCGGTCTCGATAGAGTCAACTTCCAGCGCTATATTTGGAACTAGCCCAGAAGTGCGAAACAGGCTTTGGGTTAGCGTCCAGTCGCTTGATCCTCGTTCGTAAAAGATCAGAGGCCAACTGGCTATTTGCTCGAGGCGGGCACGCGACGGGTGTTTCGGACCTCGCTTCGGATGCGAGACCAGCAACAGGGGATCATCCCGCAGGCTTATGGTTTCGACCTCGGGATGATGAAGCGAACGAGCCAATCCAATTTCTGCTTCCTCGCCCAGGATCATATCCAATACTTCTTTCGAGTGGCCGGTGCGAATGCTGATGATGACGTTGGGATGAACCCGTTGAAAACGCTTCAATACGTCGGGCAGAAAATAAACCGAGATGGAGAGCGCAGTGGCAATCTGTAACGGAGTGCCGCTCGCAGGCTGCGTGTCATGCACGGCTTGCCGGGCCATGGCTGCCGTCCGCAACAACAGCTCGGCGTGCGGACGAAAAGTGCGGCCGGCATCGGAAACGACCAAGCCGCCGCGGGAGCGGGAGAAAAGTTTTACCGCAAGCGAATCTTCCAAGGCCTTGATGCGGGCGCTTATAGCGGGTTGGCTGATGCGGAGGGCTTCCGCCGCGCGATGGAAGCCGCCGAAAGTCGCTACCGCGAGAAAAGTCTCAACCTGGTCAATTTCCACGATGGCCCTCAGGCGAGTTTATGCATCTAACAACATCCTATTATCACAGGTCCTCTGGCTGATAACAATCGTTTATCAGCCCGATAGAAAGGTTCCGTTTGACCGCCCTCGGTCCGTACTCCACAATCCCCAGAGAGTAAGCGGCGGTTTGGAATGCTGCGGGCGGAATTGGCCGGGTTGAAAACGAAGGCGGCAGTACAAAGGATGACAAATTATGGCAGTAAATGGAAACGGAAATAACTCGAAAACAGGGCAGGATTGGAAGTCGAACACGCGCTGGGCTGGAATCACCCGACCCTATACGGCGCAGGATGTCGATCGGCTACGCGGATCCCTCCACATTGAGCACACCCTGGCCCGGCAAGGCGCGGAGCGGCTTTGGAACCTCCTGCAAAGCGAATCTTATGTCCCGGCGCTCGGCGCAATGACTGGCAATCAAGCCGTACAGCAGGTTAATGCCGGGCTGAAGGCAATCTATGTGAGCGGCTGGCAGGTTGCGGCCGATGCCAATGATGCCGGGCAAATGTATCCCGACCAGAGCCTGTATCCAGCCGACAGCGTCCCCAATCTTTGCCGCCGCATCAACCAGGCCCTGACGCGCGCCGACCAGATTCATCATGCCGAGGGAAAAAATGGCATCCACTGGTTCGCTCCGCTGATTGCGGATGCCGAAGCGGGTTTCGGTGGCAACCTTAACGCTTTCGAGTTGATGAAGGCAATGATCGAGGCCGGCGCCGCTTGCGTTCACTTCGAGGACCAACTTTCTTCTGCCAAGAAATGCGGTCACCTGGGCGGCAAGGTATTGGTGCCGACTGTGGAGGCAATTCAAAAGCTGGTTGCGGCGCGTTTGGCGGCCGATGTAATGGGCGTGCCCACACTGATCATGGCGCGAACCGACGCTGACAGCGCTCATTTGCTGACCAGCGACGTGGACGATCGCGATCGGGAATTCCTCACTGGAGAACGTACGCCAGAAGGTTTCTTCGGCATTCGCGGCGGCATTGAATCCGCCATCGCACGTGCTGTCGCCTATGCGCCTTATGTCGAATTAATCTGGTGCGAAACTTCGCATCCCGACTTGGAGGAAGCTCGCCAGTTCGCTGAGGCGGTTCACGCCAAGTTCCCAGGCAAGATGCTGGCATATAACTGCTCACCGTCGTTCAACTGGAAACAGAAACTCGACGACGCCACCATCGCCCGCTTCCAAACGGAGCTCGCCGCCATGGGATACAGATTCCAATTCATTACGCTGGCCGGCTTCCACGCCTTGAACCTGAGCATGTTTGAACTGGCGCGGGGGTACAAACTATCCGGCATGACTGCATACTCCCGCTTGCAGGAAAAAGAATTCGGCAGCGAATAGGAGCATGGCTACGAGGCAGTCAAGCATCAGCGCTTCGTTGGCACCGGCTACTTCGACGCAGTCACCCAGGTAATCGCAGGTGGAACTTCGTCGGTGACGGCGCTGGCGGGGTCGACCGAGGCCGAGCAGTTTGGGCAGATGAAGCCTCAAGTACGCCCAAAGAGCAGTCCTGATGCGGCTTTGCAGCCTATTTCCTCAGTCATCGGGGGATCGTCCAAATGCAAGCAGAACCCGGTCCCGAAGAGAGTTTGGTGCCTTCCGGAGATTAGGCCGACTGCAATTTCGGACCGAAAGAGCCACTCTTCACGTCGCCAACCAGCGAGCAGAGTGGCTTTCCTTTTGTGCCGGATCGAACTTTGCGGGCTGCGCCATGTACTAATGACTCAAACAAGGCATCCAGAGCCGATTTTCACAGTTGACATTCACAGTAGGCAGAGCGCTAAATAAGGTCCGCCGGGTTTCTCACTCACAGAGTGCTCCCTAATTTGTGCCCTGTGAGGACAAAGAAACCTGCCAGGAGATACGATGAATAAAGCCGATCTCATTGACCGAATCGCATCCGGTAGCGGCATCAGTAAGGCTCAAGCGGCTACTGCAATCGACACAACCGTGGACAGCATCACGTCCGCGCTTAAGAAGGGTGATCGGGTAGCATTGATTGGTTTTGGCACCTTCTCTGTATCGCAGAGAAAGGCGCGCAATGGGCGTAACCCGCAGACGGGCGCCACCATCAAGATTGCCGCCCGCAAAGTAGCAAAGTTTTCCGCCGGTGCCGAGCTGAAGAAAGCCGTCAACCGCGGCAAATAAGGGACCCCAGGTTTCTATCGACGGCAGGGGATCGGCCCTGCCGTTTTTCATTTTGCGGGGAATCATGGAGGACGGGCGTCTCGCCCGTTCAGTGCTTATCGAAAGCGGGGTGTCAGAAATCCCGCGTGCTTCCGGTACTCCTGGTATTCGTCGTTGAATTCGGTGCTCAGCAAGGCTTCTTCTTTCGTCGCCTTCCGCGAAAATTCCAAGATTGTTACCAAGAGGGCGATCAACGCCCGCCATTCTCCCACTACCAACGCCGTGCCAGCCATCGCCACCAGCAACCCAGAGTAGAGCGGGTGCCGGATCTGTGCATAAGGACCGGAACGGATGAGCCGATGGTCTACCTTAAGCGTGACGCGGGCACTCCAATACTGACCCAAGCAATATCGCGCCCAAATCGCAATTCCAGCGCCAACAAATGTAAGGAAGATCCCGAAGTCTCGTAACGAGAAGATTTCCGGAACAAAACGCCGCCCCAGGAAACCTATGGCCAGTCTGTGCGAAGCCAGTAGCACAAACGCCAGCGCCATAACGCCGATATGAAGGAGCCGTCCTGCAGCGCCTTCATTAACCTTCGTTGGCTTCACTCGCAGCGCGCTCAGGGCCCAATACGCCCCAAGTGCATACCAAGGGGCGGTCTCTAAATACCATAAAGCTGTGACATTCATAATTCCCTCCCAATTTTGCGATGATTTGATTTCTTGTTCGGAGCCAGCCGGCGCAAGCGCCGGATCCATGCCAGTTCGGAGTGGATCTGTTCAATCAAGTGACGAACAACTTCTCCGCCGTACATTCCAAGGTCCATGTTCTGCTGCAATAAGGTTAGCTTTTGCTCGCGGACCTGCAAGTAGCTTGCTCGGGTTTCAAGAATGCTGTCCCGGACCGGCCCTTCGAGCGCTTCGAACATTCCGACTCTGGTGATAAAACCCGGCCATGAGGGAGCATCCGATTGGCCGAAGTTGCTGAGGCGGGTTGTGAGTTCGCGACGTCCCACTGGGGTAATTGCATACTGTTGCCGGGTCTGGCCACGCTCGCCTGGCATGGTCTTTTTGGTGACCCAGCCTTCGGCGGTGAAACGCCGCAGGAGCGGATACACCAGATTGTTGTGCATCTCGCCGTGCCCGAGAATAAATCCGGCCTCGCGTTTCAACTGGTAGCCATGCTTCGGGCCATCAAGCAGAGTGGCAAGAATGATTAGATCAGTCATGACACTGTCAAATATGATCTAATAGTTTGAGCGATGTCAAGGGCCACAAGGCGGCCACCCGCCATTTGCTGAATCCTGCGGGCATCCTTTAGAATCGAATGATTCGGAAAAGAGGTTAGGAGACCATGAAGGCAGCCATTCATCCCGCTTACAACGAGATCCGCGTCATGTGCGCGTGCGGCAACAGCTTTACTACGCGCTCGACCCACAAGGGCGACATCCACGTAGAAATCTGCTCCAATTGCCACCCTTTCTTTACTGGCAAGCAGAAGCTCATGGACACCGCCGGCCGCGTGGAGCGTTTCCGCCGCAAATACGCCAAGAAGGAAGCACCAAAGGCCTAAGGTACGCGGCCATAAAATATTCGAGAGCCTCCCTCTGCGGAGGCTCTTGTTTTTGTGTGACTGAATCAATCGATAGAGGACCGGCGTCCTCGCCGTTCCGGCTTGGATCAGCTACTCATCTTCGGTCGGATTGATAGGCTCGCCCACGATGTTGTAATAAACCTCCTTGGGCGGCTTCGGTTTTGCTGGCCTGGCCGGAGGTTTTGGAGATGGAGGAGCAGAGGCCTTTGGCTGAGGAGATGGTTCGGGCGGCGACCAGAACTGTCCCGACGACGGTGATGGTGCGGAAGGTGTCACCGATTGAGTTGGTGCCGGAATGGGGGCTACCGGAGCCGGGGCTGGCTTAATTACGGGAGGCGGTACCGCGGCAGCTTTAACTGGGGTAAGAGCTGGAGCGGATCGCGCTGGGGGCGCAGTTACTCTAACCGGTTTACTGCGTGTCGATACAGCTTTTCGTTGTATCCAGGCGTTCAAAACCACGGCGACGATTCCCGCAAAGCAAAGCTCCAGCACTGAGGTAAAGAGAGCAGGAACGTTGACGTCCCCTTTACCCAGATAGAGCGGAGATTGCACGTCGCCGCCCATAGTCTTCGCTAGCAAAGGCAGAATAAGGTTGTGGGTCAGCGATACAATGAGCCCCCAGATCCCTTCGCCAAGGATCACAGCTATCAGCAGCCGGCCGATCCATCTCCCGGCGTCCGCGGCGGGGGATTCTGGCGAAGCGTTTCTCGCGATTTCGTCCATAAGTTGTGTGATGCAGATTGTGCCACAGCCGCATTACTTCGGGAAGGCAGTAAAATAGCAAAGTGCGCAAGTACTGGGACAATCCGGCGACTGTGGGCGCGGACGTCCTCGCCCGGCGGTTGCTATCGTGCCTGCAAAGGTCATGATCGGAAATATTCCGATTGAACCCGCGACCGTCTTGGCTCCCATGGCGGGCGTCACGGACACCGTCTTTCGGCGCTTCATTCGCAATCTTGGCGGATGCGGCCTGATCATGACCGAGTTCACCTCGGCCGATGGTGTGCTTCGAGCGAAGGATCAGAAAGCCAAGCGCTACCTGCATTTCTATGAGGACGAGCATCCTATTTCAGCCCAGCTTTTTGGCAGCGATCCCAAAGTGATGGCCGAGGCCGCGCGCATGGTCGAAAGTCTGGGCTTCGATTTGGTCGACCTGAACTTGGGATGTCCGGCGAAGAAGGTGGTCAAGTGCAATGGCGGTTCAGGCCTGTTGCGCGACCTGCCTGCTATAGGCAAAATTTTCGAAGCGGTTCGCGCCGCCATCAAGATTCCTTTCACGGTAAAATTTCGCGCAGGCTGGGACGACGAAAACATCGTCTGCGTAGAGCTGGCGAAGATGGCAGAAAATTGCGGCCTTTGCGCAGTCGCGCTGCACGCGCGCACTCGCGAGCAGGGCTACAGCGGCCAAGCGCGATGGGAGTGGATTGCCGCCGTCAAGCAAGCGGTAAAGATACCCGTGATTGGCAATGGCGACATTCGCACGCCCGAGGACGCGTGCGCCATCGTAGCTCAGACTGGCTGCGATGCAGTCATGATCGGACGAACCGCGCCGGCGAATCCGTGGATCTTCCGGCAAATCGCGCAATATAACGCGTGGCTCAGCAATGACCGCGTAGCGGCTGAGTCCCTCATCCGCCCGGCGGAGCGAAGGTCTGCAGCTTCCGATGGTCCGGCGATCCTGACCCCAGACGAGGGCGTCCGGGGCTACGCGATTGCATCGAAACCTTACGACGAACCCACCGAGGCCGATCGGTACCAAATGATTCGCACTTATTTCCAAATGCTGATCGAAGAAGAACTGCCCGACGCAGTAGGCAAGATGAAGCAATTCGCCTCGTGGTTCACGCACGGCGTTCCCGGCGGAGCCGGTCTTCGGAAAGCGATTTACGAATCCAAGAATGCGCCGGAAATTCTGGCGCGAGTCGAGGAATTCTTTGAGCAAAGGCTGTGTGGAGCGGGCGCCGTCGCCCGCTAGGACGATAATGACCTGCTGTTGAACTTGGATCAGGCCAGGCGGGCGAGGGCGCCCGACCAGCAAGTTAGGCAACTTCTCTCGTTGTCATTTTTCCTCTTTCGTCTTTTTCCAGATAAGCCCACGGGATATTCGGATCGTGAGTGAACATGGTCAGCCACTTCTCTGGAATCGATTGCGCGTAATATCGCTTGCGGCTTTCGATGGTTTGCAGCGGCAGCAGATCGAACGCCATCCCCCAGGTCAGATCGATATGCGCGCTGGTCGGAATCAGATCGGAGATGTAGCAAGCAGTCTGACCGCCGCTTTTTAAGATCACGGCTTGCATGTGCTCTGTGTGTCCGGGAAAAACTTTGACCGACACTCCCGGGACGATCTCCCGATCGCCTTGCAGCAACTCCATCTGTCCGCTTTTGATCAGGGGATCGTAGTTGTCGGACATGTAGCTGATGGCGTCGCGCTCGAGCTGGAGGCGTCCGTGCTGCCACTCGCCTTCGGGGGCATAGTATTTCGCTTTGGGAAATGTGGGCACGACCTTGTCGCCCGCAATCACTGTGTTCCAGCCGCAGTGATCGAAGTGCAGGTGGGTGTTGATCACGATGTCGATGTCGTCCGGCGAAACGCCTGCGGCGGCGAGGTTGTCGAGCAACTTCGCGGGTTGGCCGAAAATCTTGATCAATCTTTCCGGCAGTTTGTTGCCGATGCCGGTTTCGATCAGAATCGTCTGCTGCCCGGTTTTCACCACGACCGAATTCAATCCGACGGGGACGTAGTTCTCGGCGTCGGCCTTTACTTTCTTCCCCCACATGACTTTGGGAATGACGCCGAAGAAAGCTCCTCCGTCGAGGCGGTAAATGCCGTCAGAAACGGCGATGAGTTCGAAGTCACCCAGGGTTAAGCGGTTCATGAATCAGCCTCTTTTTAATAGAAATTATCGCGGCCTTCATTTTGCACTATCCACAGTCGGGATGCTGCTTTTTCGCTTTGCTGCGCGGTCTGGCATGGAAAACGGCGCACAGGAGTGTGCGCTCTACACTATTTCAGTTCGTGCTCGAAATGGTCTTCGATCATGTGGAAGAGGTGATCGCGATCGTCGGAGCCGCGGATGCTGTGCGTCTTATTGGGATAGACCATGAAGCGGAACTGCTTGCCTGCCTTGACTAATCCTTCGACCAGTTGAATGCTGTTTTGAAAGTGCACGTTATCGTCACCGGTTCCGTGCGCAAGCAACAATGATCCACTCAGCTTGTCGGCTACTTTCGGCAAATTCAGATCCGTGTAGCTGGTGGTGTCTTTATCGGTGGGAAGGCCGTTGTTACGCTCGGTATAAATGGAATCGTAGTTGCGCCAGTCGGTAACCGGGGCGACCGCGGCTCCGGCCTTGAACACATTCGAGTGAGTGAGCGCATAGAGCGTCAAGGATGCGCCGTTGCTCCAGCCCCAAATTCCTACGCGGCTGCGATCAAGCTGCGGATACTGAGTGAAGAGCTGATCGAGCGCGGTGAGCTGGTCTTTCAACTCAATTCCACCAAACTGATGGCGGACTGCAGTCATGAATTTGCGGTCACGCGCAGGCGTGCCGCGATTGTCGACGGTAAAGATTGCGAATCCTCGCTGCGCCAGAAGTTGATGGAAGAGGCCGGAGGAACCAACCCAATCCTCGATCCACATATTTCTGACCAACTGCGCGGCCGGCCCGCCGTAGATATTTACGATCAGCGGAATCTTGCCGGTCTGGGTGCTTTCCCGGGGAAGCACGAGTTCGCCGTAGAGTATGGTTCCATCGTCCGCTTTGAACTGGAGAAATTCTGGCTCAGTCAATCCGTAATCGTCTACGCTGCGCGAGTTCCATACTTTCTTGCAGTCTCCTTCAGTGCTGCAAACCGAAACGCGCGGCGGCGTCATGAGGGCAGAGAATTCGTCCACGTAATGTTTGCCATCGTCAGCGAATGTCGGGTTATGGGTTCCGTCTTCCTCGGTAACCGGTTCGAAGCCGGAGCCGTCCAGTTTCACCGCATAGATCTGCCGCTCGCGCGGGTCGTCGTCGTTGCAGATGAAATAGACCACGCCATCGGCCTCGTCGACTGCCTCGACGCCCAGCATTTCGAAATCACCTTTGGTGAGCTGGCGTTCCAGCTTGGCGTCGGCCGTGAGCGGGTTCTCTTTGTTAAGGCTGTAAAGATAAAGCTGCGTGTGTCCATCGCGCCAGCTTGACCACAAGAAACGGTCGCCCGATTGCAGAATTTTCATGTCGTCGTTTATGTTGACCCAGGCTTTGGGAGTGGACTCGGTCAACACTTTCCGCGAGTGTCCGGAGTGGGCGTCGATGAAGTACAGGTCCATGTTGTCTTGCGCGCGATTCAGGACTTCCGCCCAGAGCATGCCGTCGCGTACCCATCCAAAGCGCGGAATGTATATTTCAGGGTTGTCGGTTAGTGAAAGCCATTTTGTGTCGCCGCCCGACGCATTGACCACACCTAGGCGCACCACAGGATTAGGATCGCCGGCCTTGGGATACTTTTCCATATCCACCGTCGGATGGGTCGGCATCCAATCTGTGATTGGGTAGGTCGGCACTCGGGTTTCGTCCATCTGCAGATAGGCAATGCTCTTGCCATCGGGCGACCAGAAATAATTGCTGCGCACGCTCAGCTCCTCGGCGTACACCCAGTCGACCTCGCCGTTCAGCACATTTCCTTCTTTATCTTTCTCTTTATCCTTGTCACGAGTGAGTTGTTTTTCGGTGTCGCCGGATACATTTCGCACATAGAGGTTGTGTTTGCGCACGTAGGCCAGTCGGCCGCCATCGGGAGAGAACTTGGGATCACCGCAAGGATCGGGCGACGCGCTAAGTTGGACAGCGGTGCCGGTGTCAAGGGAATAGAGCCACAACTGGCCGTGGGGGACGAAAAGTAAATGTTTGGAATCTGGCGCCCAATGATAAGGGTCGACGTGGTAGCGGGTGATCCGTTCTAGTTCGCGCTCATCGGGGATTTTGGTGGGAGACGGCGCCAGCGTCGCAAGTTTCGATTGGCTAACCAGCAATGTTTTGACGCCGGTATTCTCGTCAACAGACCATAATTCGCCGTTCATGCCGGAGTCGTCGCGCTGAATGAAAGTGAATTTCGTGTAGTCGGGCGTCCATTGGATGGTTTCGGGTGGACGCCCGGTCAGGCCACCCTGGGCGAAAATCGCTTCGATGGTGAGAGCTTTCTTTGCGGGGCTGCTCGACTGCGCGCCCGCCAAGGGCAGCAGCAAGGAATACAACATGATTCGACGAATAAAACGATTCACGAACCTTCTCCCGGGCACGAATTCTTTCCTTGTAAGGTTGGCTGAAAAGTTTACACCGGCAGAGCTGGTTAGCCCATCCCCTGTCATTCCGAGGAGCGAAGCGACGAGGAATCCAGGTTTTCTGCCCGGCGACACGAAGAACCCAGATTCCTCGCTACGCTCGGAATGACGTCTACACAGACCTTGCTGGCAACGTCTGAGAAAGCTGAGCATGTTAAAATCAGGACAGGTCGACTCCTACAAGATGCTTCCTGACGTACAAAACCTGATCGCACTGCAACAGGCGGATCGGGAAATCCTGCGTTTGAAAGAAGAAATCGCCGCCCTGCCTAAGCGCGTGGCAGCCATCGAAGAAAGGCTGGCTGGAACCAAGGCACTTCTCGAAAAAGCCAAGGGCGCGGTAAAGGCGGACGAAGCGGCCCGTCGCAAATACGAGAGCGGAATTCAGGACCAGCAGCAGAAAATCTCGAAGTATCGCGACCAGTCACTCGCCGTCAAGACCAACGAACAATACAAAGCTCTCCTGCACGAGATCCAGTTCGCCGAGCAGGATATTCGCGCCCATGAAGACAAGATTCTGGAATTGATGGTCAATGCCGAGATCCGCGAAAAGGATGTAAAGGCCGCGGAAGCGACTTTAAAGGCGGAAACCGCCGAGATCGAAAAGGAAAAGATCGAAGCCCGGCAGCGCACGGCAGAAGACGAAAAGCAATTGGCTGAGTGGAACGCCAAGCGTGACACCGCCCGCTCCGGCGTAGATGCCGATCTGCTCCGCCAGTATGACCGAGTGGCAAAGCATCGTGGTACGGGCCTTTCCGAAGCGCGAGATCACAAGTGTCTGGCCTGCCAGGTCATGTTGCGGCCTCAGACTTACAACGAAGTGCGGGCCTCGACCCATGTCGTCACTTGCGAGTCCTGCCAGCGAATTCTTTATTACGACCCAGCCAATGACGAGGTGGCCGACCCGGCCGTAACCGCCAGACGGCGTAGAGCTCATCCCAAGTTTGAATCGAGCCAGGCCTGGTATTTCCGGCCTAACTTCGAGGATCACGGCGAAGTGTTCCTGGTCTATCTCAACAGCAAGGGAGCATCGAGCCGCCACGTCTACGACGGTTCTTCTGGACGCGGTATTGGCGACATCCTGGTTCGCGAAGGCGAGTACCGGCTGGCGTTTCCCGAGGACTTTTCCGACGATGTTATCCGACTGAACGGAAATTGGAGTGAGTCGGAACTCGAAGAGTGGGGGAATGAGCTTCCCACGGCGACTCTAGACGCTTTGCATCGAGACCTTGATCTGGCGCGAGCGGAATCGCATAAGCGCAGGCACGCCCGAGAAGCTGTTGCCTCGGAGCATCCCGCCGCTAGCTGAAGCTTAAACCACAAACCTCCCGCTGTCATTCCGAGGAGCGAAGCGACGAGGAATCTGGGTTTCCCGGCCAGCGCAAGAAACCTAGATCCCTCGCGTTGTTCGGACTGACAGTCCATTAGATTCCCAGCCGGGTTAGGATTCCTTCATGCCCCAAAAATCACTGGACTTTCGCGGAATGCCAGTTGTGAAAGTCTCTCGCCGCGGCGCCAACCGGCTTAAGGACGGACATGTCTGGGTCTATCGCTCTGACATCGTGGATGCTAGCGACATTGCTTCCGGGCGCCTTGGTCGCGGTGGCTGACGATCGCGAAAAGCTGCTTGGCACTGCCCTGTACAGCAGCGCGTCACAGATCGCCATTCGCATGATTTCAGCGGAGGCGGTCAAGGATCTCTCCGCCCTGATAAGAAAACGTATTCAAGACGCGATCGCCTATCGCGAACGATTCGTCGGCGACACCGACGCATACCGCATTGTCTTTAGCGAGGCGGACTTCGTGCCCGGCTTAATCGTGGACCGCTACAACGACCTGCTTTCGTTGCAAGTGCTAACCCAGGCCATGGATACACAAGTTGCTCGGCATGCCATCCTCGCCGAACTATCAGAGCGGTTGGCGCCGCAGGCGATCGCTGAGCGGGTTGATCCGCGAGTGCGTGAATTGGAGCAGCTGCCTGGGCGCTCCTCTAGCCTTCTGCAGGGCGAGAAGAAGAGTACGGTTTTCACTATGAATGGGGTTCGCTTCCATCATGATTCGCTTGAAGGTCAAAAGACGGGAGCTTTTCTCGATCAGCGGGAAAACTATGCGGCAGCGGCCCAGTATGCTCGCGGCGAAGCGCTGGATGTTTTTTGTTATCACGGCGGATTTGCTCTGCACCTGGCGCAGCGCTGTTCCAAGGTCACGGGAGTGGACAGTTCGCGTCCTGCGCTCGAAGTCGCGGACCGGAACGCTGAGTTGAATGGCCGCGAAATTGAATGGATCGAAGCCAATGCCTTCGACCTGCTGCGGGACTACGCCAGCGCCGGACAGCAGTACGACACCATCGTGCTCGATCCCCCAGCCTTCGCCAAGAGCAAAAGCAATCTGGACACGGCGCTTCGCGGATACAAGGAACTGAATCTGCGAGCCCTGAGAATGCTGCGACCGGGAGGGATCTTAGTTACGTGCTCTTGCTCGTATCACGTAAGCCCCACCGACTTTCTCCAGGTGGTAACGCAAGCCGCCCAGGATACCCACCGCACCGTTCGCTTACTGGAGAGCCGCACTCAGGCCAAAGACCATCCTATCCTGCTGTCGGTGCCCGAAACAGCGTATTTGAAGTGCCTTGTGCTGTCCGTATGTTAATGACAAATAAGCAAATTTAATATATTGACAATAACACGCTCAGGTTTTATGCTTGTTCTACGCTAACTAAACATCCAAAAAGCGTACGAGCCACAAGAATTACTAATATTTGTGAGGAGGAAAATGACCATGACAGTCTTAACCCGTTGGGAGCCGTTCCGTGAGTTCACCACCTTGCAAGACCGCATGAACCGATTGTTCCGTGATTCCTTCGGTCCAGAAGCGCAGGACCAGTCTCTAGCCACTAGCGCGTTCGTGCCGCCCGTTGATGTGTATGAAGACGAGCACAACGTCACCCTAAAGATCGAAGTTCCGGGGATCGACGAGAAGGACATCGACGTCCGCATTGAAAACAACACCCTCACCGTACACGGCGAGCGCAAGTTCGAAAAGGAAGAGAAAGAAGAGAACTTCCGCCGCGTGGAGCGGCAGTATGGCAGCTTTACTCGCACCTTCAGCCTGCCTCCGACCGTGGATCCGGAGAAGGTCACGGCCAGCTATGACAAGGGCATTTTGAAGATCAGCCTGGCAAAAAAGGCGGAAGCCAAGCCCAAGCAGATCAAAGTCAACGTTGGCAGCGAGAAGACCCTGGAATCCAAGGCCCCAAGCAAAGCCGCGTAAGCAGAGAACGTGTGGGGACAGCCGCCCTCGGCTGTCCGGTCGAGCAAAGCTCGACAGTTTTGACGGGAGACGGGATGACCGTCTCCCGTTTTTATTAATACCGTCATTGTGATCGCAGGAAAGAACCTATGCATCTGAGAAGCAATAAATCCATAGACCCTTCGCTTCTCTCAGGGTGAAAATGTACACGAGGAAAGATTATGGCAATTCGTTGGGATAAATTTACAGTCAAGGCGCAGGAAGCAATTCAGCGCGCGAGCAGTCTGGCGTCCGAGCACGGCAATCCCGAAATCATGCCGGTGCATATTCTGGCCGCACTGGTCGAGGACAAGGAAGGCATCGTCCCGCCAGTACTGGAGAAAATCGGCATCGGTCCGCAGGCAGTGTTGCATGACGCTTATGAAGTCATCGAGAGCTTGCCCAAAGTCTCTGGCAGCACGGCTCAGGCAACGCTTTCCAACTCCGCGAACCAGCTTCTGGAACTGGCTTTCAAGGAAGCTTCCAACTTTAAAGACGAATACGTTTCCACCGAGCATCTTTTGCTGGCGGCAACCGAGCTGAAGCGCGATGGTGCCCGCGAAATCCTGACGCGGCACGGCGCAACCCACGACGCGATTTTGAAGGCGCTTACTTCAGTCCGCGGAACGCAAAAAGTTACCGACCAGAATCCTGAAGACAAATACCAATCGCTTGCGCGCTATACCCGCGACCTGACCGAACAGGCGCGGCGCGGCAAGCTCGACCCCGTCATCGGCCGCGACGAAGAGATCCGCCGCGTTATGCAGGTACTTTCACGGCGTACAAAGAATAATCCGGTGCTGATCGGAGAGCCGGGCGTCGGCAAGACCGCAATTGTGGAAGGCTTGGCCGAGCGTATTGTCTCGGGCGATGTGCCCGAAGGGCTGAAGAATAAGCGGGTGGTCGCGCTCGATCTGGGTGCGATGCTAGCGGGGGCAAAATACCGCGGCGAATTCGAAGATCGTCTCAAAGCGGTGCTGAAAGAGATTGAAGAATCATCCGGACAAATCATCCTCTTCATCGACGAGCTGCACACGCTGATTGGCGCCGGCGCGGCGGAAGGTGCGATGGATGCTTCCAATATGCTAAAGCCTGCGCTCGCTCGCGGCGAACTACGCGCCATTGGCGCTACCACGCTGAATGAGTATCGCAAACATATTGAAAAAGACCCCGCCCTGGAACGCCGCTTCCAGCCGGTTTTCGTCGGCGAGCCCACGGTGGAAGACACCATCGCCATCCTGCGCGGCCTGAAAGAGCGTTACGAAGTGCATCACGGCGTGCGCATCAAGGATTCGGCGATTGTGGCGGCTGCAACCTTGTCGCATCGCTATATAACCGACCGCTTCCTGCCTGACAAAGCGATCGACTTGATCGATGAAGCCGCAGCTTCACTGCGCATTCAAATCGACTCTCTGCCGACGGATATCGACGAACTTGAGCGTAGAGCTACACAATTGGAAATCGAGCGCCAGGCGTTGAAGAAGGAAAGCGATCCCAATTCGAAAGAGCGGCTCGCGCTGATTGAGCGAGAACTGGCGGAGATTCGCGAGAAAGCCAACACACTGAAAGCCACGTGGAAGCAGGAAAAAGAACTGATCGCGCGAACCCGCGCTCTCAAAGAAAAGCTCGAGCAGTTGAAGATTGAAGAGCAAGCCGAGGAGCGCAAGGGAAACTTGCAGCGGGTGGCCGAAATCCGTTATGGCCTGATACGCCAGACCGAAGAAGAACTCAACAAGCTCACCGCGCAGATGGACGTTAAAGGCAAGTCGCGGATGCTGAAAGAAGAAGTCGACGAAGAGGACGTCGCCAAAATTGTTTCCAAGTGGACCGGCATTCCGGTGTCGAAGATGCTCGAGGGTGAGGTCAAGAAACTGATCACCATGGAAGATCGTCTGCGGCAGCGCGTCGTCGGCCAGGACGAGGCGCTGGAGCGGGTTGCCAACGCCATCCGCCGCTCCCGCGCTGGTTTGAGCGATCCCAAGCGTCCCATTGGTTCATTCATTTTCCTCGGCCCCACGGGCGTGGGCAAGACGGAACTGGCACGGGCTCTCGCCGAATTTCTTTTTGACGACGAACACGCCATGATCAGAATCGACATGTCCGAATACATGGAGAAGCACGCAGTGTCGCGGCTGATCGGCGCCCCTCCGGGATACGTTGGCTACGAGGAAGGTGGACAGCTCACGGAGCAGGTGCGGCGCCGTCCGTACGCGGTGATTCTGTTCGACGAGATCGAAAAGGCGCATCCCGATGTCTTCAACATTCTGCTCCAGATTATGGACGATGGCCGCCTCACTGACGGCAAAGGCCGCACCGTCGATTTCCGCAACACCGTAATCATTATGACCTCGAACCTCGGGTCTTCCTTCCTGCAAGCGGAAGGTACGCGCTCTGAGAAAGACTTCGAGGAGGCCTCGAAACAGGTGATGCTCGCTCTGCATGCGCATTTCAAGCCGGAGTTCCTCAATCGTGTGGATGACATCATCATCTTCAGACCGCTGGGAAAAGAACAGCTGGTCAAAATCATCGAGCTGCGCCTCGAAGACGTGCGGAGGCAGTTGGCCGAGCGCAAGATTTCACTTGAACTGACCGATGCCGCGAAAGAGTTGCTCTTCAACGAAGGCTACGATCCGAACTTCGGAGCGCGGCCGCTGAAGCGCGCAATTCAGAAATTGATACAGGACCCATTGGCTCTCAAAATTCTGGACGGCGAAGTGCTGCAGGGCGATCACGTCATCGTCGACGCCGACAAGCGAACCGGTAAGATGAAGTTCGAAGTCAGCCAGCGCGTAGGCGAGACACAACCAGTTCAGGCGAAGAAATAAAGTCAGCCACGGATGCACACGGATTGTCAGGATCTGAAAGAACCTAAGCGGAATTGAATCCGTGAAATCCGTGGCTAGTCTTTTGCGAATGCTTCTTTTATTGGCTCCTGGAACAAATACCAGACGATTGCCACTCGAATAACGACGCCCAGCCCTTGCCAAAGTAGCGACGCACGAAAATCCACCGCTGCAGCCGACAAACTAGGTACTAGCATAACTGCTCCAACGAATCCCACCATCAGGGCTGCACGCCGCGCCCAGTTATTCAGCCGCAACAATCCCCATCCAATGAACCCTGCGACCACCGTTGCGAGCAAAAACATGTAAGGCCCCGCGACCTCCAAACCACCCAGCAACGGAGCTCCCAGAACCATTGAAACTTTGCCTGGCATCGCCAGCATGAGCACGCCAATCAAACCGAGATAAGCCGCAGTCAGGAAGAAGACGATCGCAATCGCAGTGATTCCGCCAGGAACGGAAGCCGCCTGTGGATTTGATTTCATCCCACCGCAGCCGTTCCCTGCCGCGTTAGCCGCTCCAGCGTCACCGATGGACAAATATTTTGATGGATGTAATTCATCACATTCGTCGCCAGAGCGCGCACCAGTTTCTCGACTGCGGGATCCAGCACACGGCCCGACGAGTCGAAAGCTTTCTGCACATTCGGCACGGAAACTGCCAGCGGCAGAACGAAGGCGCCAATGTGAGAAGCAATACCCCGCAGTTGTTCGAGCGCCTTGATCGCCCCGATCGACCCTGCGGCTACGCCTAAAAGCCCGACCGGCTTCCCCGCCAAAACGGACGGGAATCCGAGGTTCTCGATCACCAGTTTCATCACACTGCTCAGTCCGCCGTGGTATTCCGGTGTCGCCAGGATTATTGCCGTAGCTTTCTTTACCGAGTCCTTGAGCTTGCGCGTTCCCTCGGCATTAGGATTGATTCCTGGCAGTGGAAGGTCGAGTTCCAATGGATTGATGACCTCGACGCTGACGTGCGGATCCTTTCTCAGTTCATCCACCACCAGCGCTGAGGCCATGCTCGTATAGTTACCCGGACGTACGCTGCCATTTATCAAAACAATATGGATCGGTTTCGAATCATCTGCCATGAAACCACCTCAGTTTGCTATTGAATCACACTGGCTGCCCGCGTTCTGAATGGCCCAAGGTGTAGGCATGCTTGCAATCGTTTCTGACCAAAGCCGCGAAAGACGTATGCCGTTCGGACCATCGTCGAAGATAAGGAAGCACCATACTCTGCCGATGCCGTTAATAGCGTGCTGTAAGGAGAAATGATGAAGCGAAATGTCGTTTTGTTCATTCTGATAATGGTTCTACTGGGATGTAGTGGAAACCCGCAAAGCCCCGTCCCAGCCGCCGGATTTATAAATCAGACTCAGCATTCCAACGCGGATCTACAGTCAATCTGGACACAAGCGCAGCAGAACATAGCGCAGCAGATAGATATTAATCCTCTGCAAGTTTCTAAGAGCATTTCTCCGAAGGTACTTCCTGGCGACCCGCGCGCCTTGAGCGTGAAACCTCACCAGGTCCTGGTGGGCGCCGTGCCAGACATTTCATCGCAGCTTTTATTCGCTGCCACCGGCGAGCTGCGATCCAATCCAACCGGGATGATTGCCTGCCCGTCGCCCTGCAACGTACGCTACTCAACCGCGTACTCGTTCTACCAGCCTGAGCTTACGAAGTACGCGGCGTCGTGGGAGTTCGATGGGAGCAACTTCGATGTGATTCTGGAGTATGAGTTTGAAAATCACATCCTCAGCGCGTTAGGCTATGACATGACGTGGAGGTGAGATTACTTCTTTTCCGCTTTTTTGCTGGAGCTTTCCGACTTCGACTTTTCCCCTGACTTCGAAGATTTTTCTTCCTTTTTCGAAGCAGAATCTTCTTTAGAGCTGGATTCCTTCTTCGACGCGGCCTCGTCCTTTGACTTGGAATCTCCATTAGAGGAAGACGCGGTGGCCGATGACTTCTTGGCGTAGTCGGTGACGTACCACCCTGAACCTTTGAACTGCACCGCCGGCGCGGTGATTGTCTGCTCGACCGGCCCGCCGCAGTCCGGGCACTTCTTCATGGGAGCATCGGAATATTTCACGATCCGCTCAAAGCGGTGATGGCACTTCTTGCACTCATATTCGTAAAGTGGCATGGACTCCTGAAAACGCTCCTGAAATGCAGGCAAGCGCCCCAATAACTCTTATGTCAATTCTAGGGTTCCGCGCAGTTCCCGTCAATTTGCGAGGCGGATGCACCGCGGCACTGGAATGATAGACTGCCGGTCGAAGGTGGCCCGAGAAATGAAACCGAGTGAACCTGCCGATGTTGTCGATTCGAACCCTACTCTTTCGCCCGGACTTTATCTCGTGGCAACCCCAATCGGCAATCTTGAAGACATTACTCTGCGTGCTTTGCGCCTGTTGAAGCAAGCCGACCTGATCGCCTGCGAAGACACGCGCCAGACTCAGAAGCTGCTCAACCACTACGGCATCACCACCCGAACCACCAGTTATCACGAGCACAACGAGATGACGCGCTCCGCCGAACTTGTCCTCGAACTCGAACAGGGAGCGCGGATCGCTCTCGTAACCGACGCGGGAATGCCTGGCATTTCTGACCCTGGATTCCGCCTGATCTCGCTGGCGATCCGGCATCACATCCCGGTGGTGCCCATTCCCGGCGCGTCGGCATTTCTATCAGCCCTAGTGGCCAGCGGTCTGCCTACTGATTCATTTCACTTCAGCGGATTCCTGCCCGCGAAACGAGGCCAGCGTCGGCAGCTAATCGAAAGCATTCGAGAATCGGCGCGGACGCAGGTGTTTTACGAAGCGCCGCATCGAGTGACGGAAGCGCTCGAAGATATCGTTGAAATTCTGGGAGGGCAACGACGTGTGGTGATCGCCCGCGAAGTTACCAAGATGCACGAAGAATTCTTGCGCGGGCACGCCGCCGAAGTTTTGGAAACCCTGAAAGTCCGCGGTGACATCAAGGGCGAGATCACGCTGCTCATCGGCAAAATGGAACCCACGGAGCAGAAAGCATCGCCCACTCGAGTGAACGTCCGGCAACGGATAAACCAGCTGATCGCAGAGGAAAATCTGGACGAGAAAGCCGCCCTGAAGAAAGTTGCTAAAGAAATCGGAATTTCCAAAAGCGAAGCCTATCGGGAGTTGCAGAGAAGCAAGTGACGGGGCGGCGAGACGCCCGCGCACTCCATCACTTCGGAGCCAGCTCGCGCTTCACCGCTTCGCTGACCTGCTTGCCATCCACTCGTAGTCCAGCGGCGCCGAACCGGGCCATGACATTCTTCATCACCGTTCCCATCTCTTTGATGGTGGGAGAACCCATCTCGGCGATCACGGCTTTCACGCCAGCCACAATCTCATCCTCCCCCGCGGCCTTGGGCATGTAAGCTTCGATCAATTTAATCTCGGCCGCTTCTTTGTCCGCCATTTCCTGTCGGCCACCCTTGGTAAATTGTTCGACCGAATCCTTGCGCTGCTTGATCAGTGTGCTCAGCACCTGTTGCGCTTCCTTGTCGTCAAGCGGGGCCATTTTTTCGATCTCGCGATTCTTAAGCGCGGTCTTCACCATGCGCAGAGTGGACAACCGCTGCTCCTCGCGTGCTTTCATCGCTGCAGTGATATCTTTCTGAATCTGTTCTATCAAGCTCATTGTGGAATTATAGTGCCGGATTATAGTAGACGCGACACAGCCAGACGCCGCGAGCAGCGTCTCTGCAAAACCGTAGCGACCTTGCTCGCAACGTCTTGCCGGCGGCGGATGGCGACGAATACGTGAGCCCCATCACAGCATTGCGCCGAGCTTCCGGGTAAACTACAAAATACTTCTCTCCGAGGATTTTTTCCATGCTGCGCAAAAATCGGCTGTTCACACCAGGCCCGACTCCAATACTTCCAGCGGCTCAGACCGCGATGGCGTCATCCGCCATGCACCATCGCACCGCTGAATTCCGCGCCCTATACGCGCGGGTGCTCGCGGACATGAAGGATTTCATCGGCACCAAAAATGACATCCTGGTGCTGGCATCTTCCGGGACCGGCGTGATGGAAGGCTCCGTTTCGAATCTGACCTCGCCCGGTGACAAAGTGCTCGTCCTCACTGCGGGAAAATTCGGGGAGCGCTGGCGCGACCTCGCCAAAGCCTTCGGATGCGCAGTCGAAATCGTTAGCGCGCCCTACGGCGAAACCTTCGCGCTCAAGGACATTGAACAAAAGATCACGCCAGACATTCGCGCCGTCTACGTGCAGGCTACTGAAAGTTCCACTGGCGCGCGCCACGACATCAAAGGCATCGCACGATTAGTACGCAAAGCGAGCGATGACACTCTCTTGGTCGTAGACGCGATCACCGGCCTCGGCACTACGCACTTCGATGTGGATGGCTGGGGCATTGACGTCATCATCGGCGGATCGCAGAAGGCGCTGATGATCCCGCCGGGTCTCGCCTATTGCGCCGTCAGCGAACGTGCCTGGAAGCGCATGGAGACGGCGAAGTCGCCGCGATATTATTTCGATTTTCGCCGCGAGCGCAAGGCCGCAGCCAAAGGCGAGTCAGCGTACACGCCCGCGACTTCATTATTCTCCGCCTTGGGCGCGGCACTCGACTTCATCCGGCAAATGGGCGATGGCAATCTCGCAAACGGTCGCAGTGCGCTGGTCGACAATGCAGAACTGGCGGCGGAGATGACGCGCGCCGGCGCTCGGGCCCTCGGACTAAAACTGTTCGCCCCGTCAGCTCCGGCAGCCGCGCTTACTGCGATTGCGTCTCCCGCCAGCATCGACTCCGGAGCGATCATCAAACAATTTCGCGAATCGTTTGCCGCTGTGGTGGCGAATGGCCAAGGCGAAATGAAAGGGCAGCTGTTTCGCATCGCGCACTTGGGTTACTACGATTATCTCGATACAGTCGGAATTCTGGCTGCGCTCGAGCAAGTGATCGCGAGCGTGACCGGGCAACCGATCGAATATGGCGCGGCGGTTCGTGCCGCTCAGCAAGTGTATGCGAGGTCGTCGAAAATGGTGGCGGCCGTACGCGGTTGAGATCTCAAAAATCAGCCACGGATTGCCACCGATAAGACGGATCAGGATTACGGAGCAACTTTATTTGTGAAATCCGTGAGAATCCGTGGCCGGTTTTAACCAACTATGAAAATTGTCATCGCAGAAAAGATCTCCGCCTCGGCTGTCGATTTGCTGCGCGAGCCCCGCTGGACCGTAATCACGCCCGATCAGATGGAGGGAGGCCTTGCGGCGCAATTGCATTCGGCAGATGCGTTGATTGTGCGCTCGGCCGTGCAGGTGAACGCTGAGCTACTGGCCAACGCCCGCAAGCTGCGCGTGATTGGCCGCGCTGGCGTAGGCGTCGATAATATCGATCTCGAGCCTGCGACGCGCCAGGGCATCGCTGTGATGAACACCCCTGGGGCCAACGCGGTCGCCGTCGCGGAACATACCTTGGCGATGATGCTGGCTCTGGCACGCCATCTCTGCCGCGCCAATGAGTTGATGCATGCCGGCAAGTGGGAGAAAAAATCTTTGCAGGGCACTGAACTGCGCGGCAAGACGCTGGGCATTGTTGGTCTGGGACGCGTTGGGATGGAAGTGGCTCGCCGTGCGCGAGCTTTTGCAATGGAGATTATCGCCCACGATCCCTTCGTCTCGCTCCTGGTCGCCAAAGAACAGGGCATCGCCATTGCGAAGCTGGACGAAGTTTATGCTGCGTCGGATTATCTGACTCTTCACGTCGGTCTTACGCCGCAAACCACCGGCATGATCAATGCCGCGTCCCTCAAGAAAATGAAGCGTGGAGTGCGTCTGGTGAATTGCGCGCGAGGAGAATTGGTCGATGAAGCAGCGCTCGCCCACGCGCTCAAACAGGGCCATGTGGCCGGCGCGGCGTTGGATGTCTTCGTCGAAGAGCCGCTGAAAAATTCGCCGCTCACAGCGTTAGACAATGTCATCCTGACGCCACACATCGGCGGCTCAACTCACGAGGCGCAGGAGGCCGTGGGGTATCAGATTGCCCTGCAGGTCAAGGAGTATCTCAAGCACGGCGTGATCCAGAACGCGGTGAATGTCCCTTCCGTCTCGCATGATGAATATGTTGAATTGCAACCCTACATCGTGCTGGCGGAGAGATTAGGTTCCTTCCTGGCCCAGGTCAGTGAAGGCGCGCTGGAAGAGATTTCGCTAGCCTACAGTGGCCACATTGCCGAATGGAAGACGGACTTGATCCGCAATGGTGCAATCAAAGGTATTCTGAATGAAGCGCTGGAAGAGAAGGCAAACCTGGTGAATGCAGCCGCCATCGCTTCTTCGCGCGGATTACGCGTTCACGAGGAACGCAAGCCCAAAGGTTCGACCGGAGGAGCGGGCAGCGTGCTTTCTATTGCGGTCAAAGCGCAATCCGAAGAGCACATCGTCAAGGGCGCGGTATTGCACAAGAATGCCCCACGCTTGCTGCACGTGGATGGAATCGAAGTAGAAGCTCCGCTCGAACGCAATCTGATTTACCTGCGCAATCGCGACGTCCCCGGCGTGATCGGAAAAGTGGGCACGATTCTGGGCAACCACAAAATCAATATCGCCGATTTTTCATTGGGACGCCGCGTAGGTAATTCGAAGCCACGCGAAGCCATCGCCGTTGTACACGTCGACGGAGTCGTATCGAATCAGGTGCTGGCCGAATTGAGGAAAGTATCAGCAATTGAACAAGCCAAGGCCATCCGCCTGTTTTAAGGGGCAGGTCGCGCCAGCGAACCATCAGCCCATCGCGGTACAATAACCAATTGGGCGATACCCCGGTTTCGTAGTGGAGGACGGGCGTCCTCGCCCGTCCAGGTCATAGACCGATCCATATGCTGACAGACCGCCAAGAGGGTTAATGTTCGAAGTCACAGTTGACGACTCTTTCGCTGCAGGGCATTACCTGCGCAATTACAAGGGCAAGTGCGAGAATCCGCACGGGCACAATTACAAAGTGCGGGTCACGCTGGCCGGCAAGGAATTGGACAAGGCCGGCCTGCTGCTCGACTTCAAGGATTTGCGCGAAGTAATGAAGCGCGCCATCGAACGTCTCGATCACCAGATGATCAACGATCTGGAGCCGTTCACGGTTGTGAATCCCTCGGCGGAAAATCTGGCCAAATATTTTTACGACGAAACCAATGCCAAACTCGGCGAGGTAACTGCCGGGCGGGTGCGGGTGAAGAACGTGACGGTGTTCGAAACCGACACGACCACGGCTACCTACAGCGAGTAGGCCGTGCAGCCCTGGTTTAAGAAACTGGCAACTGGCAACTGACAACCGGCAACTGTTTTCCATGCAGATAACGGAGATTTACAAATCGATCCAAGGCGAGTCCACGCATGCAGGCCTGCCTTGCGTGTTTGTCCGGTTGACCGGATGCAATCTGCGTTGCTCCTGGTGTGACAGCGAATACACCTTCACTGGCGGTCATCGTATGACGATGGAAGAAGTCGCTGAAGAAGTCGAGCGGTTGAGCCCGAGCGGACTGGTCGAGATCACAGGCGGCGAGCCCATGCTGCAGGAGCGGGAAGTCGTGCCCCTGATGCAGCGCCTTCTGGACGAGGGTTACACCGTGTTGCTCGAAACCAGCGGCGAGCGACCATTGCAACGCGTTCCGAAGGGCGTGCTGAAGATAGTCGATGTCAAGTGTCCAAATTCAGGCGAATATGACAGCTTCGACATGCAGAATCTTGAAGCCCTGGATTCCGCGGACGAAGTGAAGTTTGTGCTTAGCGACCGCACCGACTACGAATTCGCCCGCGAATTCATTGCGCGTCACCAGTTGGCAAGTCGCGTAACCGCAGTATTGTTCTCCCCGGCCTTCAGCAAGGACGCAGGCGGTCCGCGCGACAGCTCGCACTGTTTGCTGGATCCGCGCGAGCTGGCCGAGTGGATGCTCGCCGACAACGTTCCCGCTCGCCTGGGATTGCAGATCCACAAGTTCATCTGGGATCCGGCGATGAAGAGCGTATAAGTTTTGCACCACAGAGTCACAGAGACACAGAAAAAATAGAAGGAACACAAGTGGAGCTATTCCAGTTTCGAATCGTGAGCAGCTGTTCTTTTTCTTGATTTCTCTGTGTCTCGGTGACTCTGTGGTGCGGTATTCGGAATGTTGAGAGAAACCAAATCGCGCGCGGTTGTCCTGCTCAGCGGCGGGATGGACTCGTGCGTCTGTGCGGCCTTGGCGGCGCGCGACTTCGACGCGGCGGCCGTGCATGTCAGCTATGGTCAGCGTACCGAAGAACGAGAGCGGAGCGCATTTCTAGGAATTTGCGACCGCCTCGGAATCCATGACCGGCTAATCGTCCGAAACCAAGCTCTGCGCGCCATTGGCGGTTCGGCCCTCACCGACCCGGCTATCGCGGTTCCCGAATCGCCTTTTGGCGCACCCAAAACCAACGGCCATGAGATCCCCGTCACGTACGTTCCCTTCCGCAATGCACATTTCCTGTCTGTTGCGGTGAGTTGGGCGGAGGTTTTGGGCGCAGAAAAGATTTACATCGGTGCCGTCGAACAGGACAGCTCAGGTTATCCCGACTGCCGCCCCGCGTACTATCGCGCCTTTAACGAGGTCATAAAAGCCGGAACCAAAGACGGTCGCATTGAAATCGTGACTCCGCTGATTGGCCTGCGAAAGTCCGAAATCGTCACTCTTGGCCTTGAACTGGGCGCGCCATTCGATTTAACGTGGTCTTGTTACAGTCGGGAAGATCGCGCTTGCGGAGTGTGTGATAGTTGCGTACTTCGGTTGCGGGCGTTTCAGCAGGCCGGAGTAGCTGATCCGATTCTTTATTGCGAAACAGAGAGCGTAGTCAGACCGTCATAAAAAGTAGAAAAACGCAAACCGAAATTCAAGTTTGATCCGGAGGCAAGACCAATGAAGCAATATTTCGTGATGCTAGCGCTTTTGATGTTCACCGCGGGCCTATGCGCAAGCCCAGCCTTTGCCCAGGACACAACCAGCGTGAAGGGCGTCGTCAAGGACGTGCAAGGTAAACCCATTGCCGGCGCAACGGTGGAATGGGTAAGCAACGAAACTGGGCGGAAGTACGACATCAAAACTAACGGCAAGGGCGAATACTTTTCTTTGGGCATTGCGCCCGGGCACTACAATGTCACCCTCCTGGGCCCGGACAAGAAAGAAATTTTTCATGTCAACGGATTCACGCTCACCGGTGAGGAAGGCACCCTCGACTTTGACATGCAGAAAGAGGCGGCTAACGCTGCTAAGGGAGCCGGATTGACTCCCGAGCAGTTGAAGCAACAGCAGGAGCAGGCGGCCAAGGTTGCCCAGGAAAATAACACCATCAAGGGTTTGAACGAGAAGCTCGCAGCCGCCAAGACTGCCGCGGACGCCGGCGACTTCGATACCGCCATCGCGCAGATTACCCAAGCCACGCAAATGGATCCTAGCCGCGATTTGCTGTGGGCCAAGCTGGGAGACTACGAACTCACTTCCGCCACCAAGCAGACTGATGCCGCCGAGAAAACCAAACGCTACGACGCCGCAGTCACCGATTATCAAAAAGCAGTAGATCTCAAACAGAAAGCGCTTGACGCGACGCCTACCGCGAAAACTCCTGACGCGACCAAGATTCTCGCCTCGTTTTACAACAACAAAGGCAAAGCCGAGGCTCAAATGGGAAAGACCGATGACGCGGTGAAGTCTTACAACCAAGCCGCGCAACTGGATCCTGCGGGCGCTGGCATGTACTACTTCAATCTGGGAGCGATTCTAACCAACGCCAACACCAAGAATGATGAGCAGATGCGCAAAGCCGCAGCCGAGGCTTTCGATAAAGCAATCGCCGCCGACCCCAATCGCGCGGACGCTTATTATTGGAAGGGTACAAACCTGATCGGAGCCGCCACGTTGCAAGGCGACAAAATGGTCGCCCCCTCAGGCACCGCCGAAGCATTCCAGAAATATCTCGAACTGCAACCCACCGGCACACACGCCGAAGAAGCGAAGGCCATGCTGCAAGGCCTCGGAGCCACCGTGGAAACCAGTTACGGCAAAAAGAAGACGACGACAAAAAAGCAGCAATAATCTAAATGTAGGCGCGGGCGTCTCGCCCGTGCGGGACCAGTAGGGACCTGGGGTCATCCCGAACGAAGTTGCCGCCGCGCACATCGGTGGGTAAAAGGCGTGTCTTCCAGCCCTGAAGGGGCGGCATAAATTAGCTCAGGGCGTAAGCCCTGGGTAAAGCGAAAAAACGACTCAGGCCCCGCAGGGCAGGACGAAGGCAGCTCAAAATAGAGCCGCGCATAAATTAGCAGAGGGCGTGAAGCCTTGATTACCAAGGTCTATGTCCACGACGTTCTTCCTAGAACCAAGCCCCCGATTTCGTTAGAGTAAAACTCAGTCCCCCAAAAAACTTATGGCGGCACCCGGCAATGCTCCTATTTCTGTCTTCCTCGAGCCCTCAAGCGGCTCAGGCGTTATTGCTCCGCACGCTCTGTTGACGGCCATTCTGCGAGCAAACAGTCAGGTCAGCGACCTCATTTTCTCCCCCGGACGACTGCCGCAAGTAGAAGTTCACGGCCAACTGATTGCGATCCAAGGCACGGGCATCCGTCCCCTGACCGCCGATGACACCCGCCGCATTGCCTCCGAGTTGATTGGCGAAAACAAGCAGGCCATCGGCCTCTTGCGCGAGCAGGGTTTTTGCGATGTTTCCTACGGGCTCCCCGGCGTCGCGCGTTTCCGCGTGAACGTCTTCATCCAACGCGGCAGTTGCGCCGTCGTCATGCGGGTTATCGCGACATCTATTCCAGCTATGTCGTCTCTTGGTTTGCCGGCGCAACTCAAAAAGGTGGCCCACCTTCGCCACGGCATCGTACTTGTCACCGGGCCGCGTGGCTCCGGTAAGTCCTGCACCCTCGCCGCGCTTCTCGAAAGCATCAATCAGGAACAGGTCTGCCACATCATCACCATCGAAGATCCGATAGAGTTTCTGCATAACCACAAACGGGCTACCGTTCATCAACGTGAATTACACAGTGACACGCCCAGCGTTGCCTTAGCCCTGCGAGCGGCTCTACGCCAGGCTCCGAACGTGATTCTCGTGGGCGAAACCCGCGACCGCGAGACCATCGAAATGGTTTTAGAAGCAGCCGAAAGCGGATACCTGGTTCTGACCAGCATGAATACCGTTAGCGTGGCTAAAACCGTGGAGCGTGTCGTCAGCGCATTTCCTCAGTCAGAACAAGGTTCAATTCGCAGCCGCCTGGCTCGAACCTTCCGCTACATCGTTTCCCAACGCCTGATTCCCCGCAAAGACGGGACTGGACGCATCGCTGTTGTGGAAATCCTCAATGCCCAACCCCGCACTCAGGCATGCATAGAAGTAAATGATTTCTCCGCCGACAACCTGCTTCAAGCCATGAGAGACGGCGTCTCGGAAGGGATGCAGTATTTCGACGCTGAGCTGGAAAAACTCGTGCGCGCGCAGGTCGTAGATCTCGACACCGCGATAATGTACGCAACCGATCCTCAAGAGCTTCGCCAGAAACTGATGTAGGCGCGGGCGTCCTCGCCCGTGCAGAGTTACAAATACAGATTCACGCCGTCCTCGCCATGCAGGCCTGATTGGTGCATCCAGCACGGGCGCTGACGCCCGCGCCTACATTGCGAATTCCAACTGTCGTATGATCCCTGCATGTCATCCGTTCTTAGCTTCGAACAGGCACGGCGCCTGGTTGAGCAGCATGCCGCAACCGCACATCCCAGCGGCAAAGAGCTGGTCGCACTGCTCGACAGTCAGGGACTAATTCTCGCCGAGCCCGTACTCGCCGACCGCAATTTCCCTCCGTTCCCCCGAGCCACGCGCGATGGCTACGCAGTCCACGCCGCCGATTTAGAGAATCTCCCAGCCACGCTTCACGTAATCGGCGAAATTCGCGCTGGCGCCGCCGCGGAGGCCACCTTCAAACTCCAGCCCGGCCAGGCGGCTGCAATCATGACCGGCGCGCCTGCGCCCACGGGTTCCGACGCCGTTGTCATGGTCGAGTACACTTCGCGAGAAGGCGATCAGGTCACGATCACGAGAACAATTGCAGCCGGAGACAATATCGTTCCCATCGCAGCCGAGGCCAAGCGCGGCGACCTGTTGTTGTCTCCGGGCGTGCGAGTGGATCACGCTGCAATTGCGCTGGCCGCATCGGTAGGAAGATCGCGACTCCTGGTATATTCGAAGCCCAGCGTCGCTGTGCTTGCCACCGGTGACGAACTGGTCGACATCGACGTACCTCCCGCGCCCACGCAGATTCGTAATTCCAATACTTACTCGCTAGCGGCGCAAATCAAGGCTGCAGGCGGTGAGGCAGTGCTCTTGCCCATTGCTCCCGATGAACCCCAACGCCTGCGCGAACTGATCGCCGAAGGCCTCGAAGCCGATCTGCTCCTGCTCAGCGGCGGAGTCTCTATGGGTAAATACGATTTGGTGGAACAAGCGCTGGCAGAGTTCCAAGCAGAATTTTTCTTCACCGGAGTCCAGATTCAACCAGGCCGCCCAGCCATCTTCGGACGAATCCCATGTGGTGCGGGCGCCCCCGCCCGCGAAAGCCAAGCCGATCAAAACCTTTGCATAAAATAGCGTGACGACTTTGAAGGGGCGCGGCTTCAGCCGCGCCGACGAACCTCAAAAAGAGTCGGGGGGTTTAGCCCCCGAGGAGCACAAATATTTCTTCGGCCTACCCGGAAATCCGGTCTCAACTATGGTCACCTTCGAACTCTTTGCCAAGCCAATGCTCGAAGCCCTCGCCGGAATGACGCCCAAAAAACTAATTTTCCTACATGCCAAATTGAAATCCGAGATCAAGATCAAGCCAGGCCTGAAACGCTTCTTGCCCGCAATTCTCGCCGGCGAGTTCGAACAGGGGGAGGTGGAGTTAGTGCGCTGGCAAGGTTCAGGAGACATCGCAGCAAGCGGAACAGCGAACTGTTATATCGTTATCCCACCAGATCGCGACCGCATCGCTCCCGGCGAATGGATTCCAATACTAATGCGATAAAAAATGGAGGCCGGGCGTCCCGCCCGTCCCAGCAGGCGCAGACGCCCAGCACCAAGGCTACTGCCCAGTACCCGTTTTATCCGTCGGCTTCTTCGGCGCCGCCGTGGGCGCGGCCTTAGGCTTCCAGAAGTCCGGATCAGCTTTCACCCAATCATCCGAAACATAACTCATCTTCGGATTGAACATGAACAGATTCGATTCGCTCGATTCGATTGCTACCGCCGCGAGCTCATCCAGTTTCTTCATCCCCTCTTCGCCCATGGCAGAAAAGAAATCTTTCTCTTGCGACATGTTTTTGTCAATCTCGTCGGCAGACTTCCGTGGGGTAATGAAAACGTAAGTTCCTTCGGGCACGCCATAGACACCTTGGTAGCACGCCCAGCGGTTATCCGGCAACTTTTGTTCGGCCGCCAGGACCATCTTGAGCGCGTCATCCCAGTCCTTGTGATGCCCCGGTTTGACACGGTAGAGCGAAATTTCAAAGTAGCGCATGTGCGCGATGTCAACATTCGCCCGCAGGCTGTACTCTTCGCGATACGCCCAAGCTGCCATGTCGACCGAATCCAGCAGGTCGCCATCAGCCACACTGGCGTGATCCAGCGCGCCCGAAAGAGCCGCATTCTTATTGACCGTGTTTGCGTCCTTTTCCCAGGCTGCGAACGAATCGTAACCTGTAAAGAACAACACCCGCGGTTTGCCCGAAAGTGAATTCATAGCTAGATAATGTGTCGGATACTTTATACGGGCAAAAGCCTGCACGAACGCACTCTCGGCTTTGTCGTGCATCGCACCGCCTTTACCCGGTTTCACAAACTCCCGCGTGACCGTTAACACTTTCGGCGGCGCCATCGATTGCTCCTGCGCCGCTGCCATGCCAAAGCTCCCGACCACGAGACACCCCAAACACAACACGTCGCTGATTCTTCTCATGAACAGCCTCCTATGTCGCAAAAATGGAAAGTCCAGATTTAAGGAAGAACCCAGGAGCCGTAGAAAATCGAGTTCCCGAGTCAGCCGGAGACTAGTCCCAATTGCCTTCTGAAGTCAAGCACGCAATATGTCCCTTTCCCTGCGCGCAGGATGACATTAGTGGGACTGTTTGGATATTTGTCTGAAAAGGTCGGTCATTCCGAAGCCCCGCGCCTTCACCAGCGGGGCGAGAGCCTGCCCCGAGCCAGGCCGAGGGGAATCTTGCGTGAGCTACTTCAAACCGGTCACAGCAACAACTCGAAAATCCGAAACGCCCGCTCCCACTCCTCCGTCGCCGGATGCTTAAGTTCGGGATACATGATCTTGAAAGTGCGAGCGAACGCCAGGCTTAACCCGCCCGCAATGGCCGGCAGGCGAGCCTCAGTTTCTTCGCTATAAGGGAGATCGATCTGCGGCTCTGGAACGGTTTTCTCCAATATGCGCTCGAGGCCGATATCCAGGTCAAGCGCCTCGAAAGCATGAATGCTCTCTTGCAGTCCCTTGGTAATGGGAAGGTCCCGCGGCTCTACGGTGATTCTGTCATTGGCCTTCGCCGTGTGCTGGGCCACGAGGAGCAAATCGGCTATTTTCTGGTCGACGAAATCGTAGTAACGCTTGATGTCCTCTTTATCAACATCCAACCCTGCAGCGGCTCGAAAAAAATGCTCGATCTGGTGCGTGCCTTGAACGTGCTTGTATGGCTTCAGGTTGTGTACTGGCTGGAGCGGACCTGCATCTTGAATCTGCACTGTGGACCTCTTCCTGAAACTGGGATAATCCCGGGCAAGCTCCGTAACAAGACGACTTCCGAATCATCCCGGACTAAGACTTCGGTCGTAGAGGGCAAAATCGCCGGAGGCTTAGTGGAAAAATCGCAAACCCAGAGCGTCCTCCTCGACGGAGTTTCGCGGAGCCAGCAAATCGTGAGCTGTGACCGGAAGATGCGAAGGCATCACCGGTGAACCCGCTTCCGCTTCTGCGGTAGTATCGGGGGCACGCCCTTTATCAGCTAATGCGAGGATGGCCGTTAGATTGTGCTGCCCTTCAGGGGAACCATTTTCTGTAGCCAGGCGATACCATTTCTCGGCTTGCGAGTAGTCTTGTCGAACGCCTTGTCCATGGGAGTATGCAAAACCGAGCTGATTCTGAGCCGACGCCAATCCATGTTCCGCTGCCTTGCGAAACCACTTGATTGCCTCAGGGAAGTTCTGCGGTATACCGGTTCCGTGGAAATACATCTGACCAATCTCAAATTCCGCCGGGCCAAAGCCGCCCTTCAACGCCTTTCTATACCAAGCCATCGCTTCTTTGGCGTCGAACGGAACACCGCGTCCCGTGGAATACATGAACCCCAGGTTTGTTTCTGCTCCCGCGTATCCTTTCGCAGTCGCTTTGCGATACCAAAATACGGCGGTTTCATCGCTCTGCGGAACGCCTCGACCTGTCGCAAACATGAAACCTAAATTATTTTCTGCAGTGAGCTGGCCTTCCGCAGCTGCACGCATGTACCAGCGAACTGCTTCAGTATCGCTCTGCGGGACGCCCAAGCCATGAGAGTACAGACCTCCGAGATTGTTTTGTGCCGCAGGATGGCCGCGGTCCGCCGCCTTTTGGTACCAGATCGCAGCCTGCACATAGTCACGTGTTACTCCGAAACCGCCTTCGTACGCTAAGCCAAGGCGGAACTGCGCGTCTGAATCGCCGTTCTCCGCTTTCTGCAGCACCCGCGACAGATTGTCCGGAGCCTTTGTATGGCCTTCAAACAGCTGTTGAGAGTTGCAATTTGCAGCGCTGACACAAGGAATTGCAACTAACAAAACCAGCGTCCGCGTGTATGTCTGTAATCTCATTGCGCACCCCACGCCTGCCGGAACCTAGTTGAAGCGATGGACTCGGACTGCGGAAATATGTCACCTCACTTGATTACGAAATCACAGAATTTTTACATCTGCTTGAGGAGCGGCGGTCAACAATGAACAGATGCAGTTGAAAGCAGATGTGAGAATGCGTGTCTATCCTTGTCTGTTGAATTCTGTTGGACTTTGGCCCACCTCCGTATCTCAAGCTATCGCCCAATTTCGAGAGTCTCGCAGCCCCTAGCCCTGAATCTGGCAGCCCGTGGTGCACACACAATTGCTTATTGCCAATCGCCCTTGGTCGCAAAAGAAAACGCTTCCCCCAAAGAGGAAACAAATTCTTTTGCTGACTGCGGCCGTGCGGCGGTTTTAGGGCTAAGAGCCCGCTCGAAAAACTGTTGCCATTCAGCGCGGGAATCGGGCAAAAGAGTGGAAAGCGTAGTGAACCTGCCGTACACGATTGGAAACCGGATGGTCGAACCTTGTGTTGCTTAGCGCGCTCATGACCTCAGTTACGTTTCCCACGGCTCGGCCGTCTATATTGACGATTCCGTCATCCGGCTTGAACCCTGCTGCTTCGCCCGGGCTTCGCGGCGTGGGTACGAAGCAACGGCTGGGGCTTGAGCGTTCCGCGTATGGGGAATGTGGCCGATAGCATCTGAATCGATTTCCGAGGCAGCTTGATAGCTTCTAGTAAGATAATTCTTCGCATGCCCAAAAAGCTCTCCCACTACGATCATTCCGGCAAAGCCCGAATGGTCGACGTCTCCGCAAAATCTCCCTCCAGGCGCGAGGCCGAAGCCAGTGCCTTCGTACTCTTGAAACCCAAGATCCTCAAAGCGCTGCCCAAGAATCCCAAAGGCGATCCGCTCGAAGTAGCCCGGCTCGCCGGAATCATGGCCGCCAAGCGCACTGCCGATCTGATTCCCATGTGCCATCCCCTACCGCTTTCCCACGTTGATGTGCAAATGCGGCTGTGCGAGAATGGCGTCGCGATTGCCTCGAAAGTTTCAACCACAGCGCAGACCGGCGTTGAGATGGAAGCCTTAATAGCCGCCACCATCGCCGCCCTGACGGTATACGATATGACTAAGGCGCTCGACAAGGGAATCGAGATTCGCGAAATCGCGCTGCAGCGGAAATCCGGCGGCAAAAGCGGAGACTATCGCCGCGCTCGAAAAAAGACGTAATGGCGAACAACGTAAGACTCCTGCTGGTGGATGACAATCCGATGGTGCTCGGCCTGCTTCGCGGCGCCCTGACGCCGCTCGCCCAGGTGACCACCGCGACCGACGCCGCCGACGCGCTTCTCAAAGCCGTCGACGATCCGCCCGATCTGCTGGTCTGCGACTATCGCATGCCCGGCATGGACGGCCGCCAGCTCATCGAAAAACTTCGCAGCCGCCCCCGCACCGCCGAAGCCGCTGTAATCCTAGTCGCAACGAAAAGCGACATCAGCGAAAAACTCAGCACCGCCGATCTGCCCGTCGACGATTTCGTCGAAAAACCCTTTTTCCTCCGCGAAGCCACGCAACGCATCAAGCGCGTTATCGACAAAATCGCGCTGGAGAAAATGGCCAAGACCGTTCCCTCGGACGGCGTACTGCGCGGCAGCCTGCTGCAGATGAATGTCATCGACCTCGTGCAGTCGCTAGAAATGGGCCGCAAAAGCTGCTCTCTCACGCTCACCAACAAAGATGACAAATGCGAGCTCTACTTCAGCGAAGGCCAGGTAACCCACGCGACCTACGGCTCGTTGGTCGGAGATCCCGCCGTATTCAAAGTTTTGCGTTGGACCGACGGAAATTTCGAAGTCAACTTCGAAGGCAAGACCAAGGAGAAGACCACTAACCTGAATACTCAGGGCCTGCTCATGGAAGGCTTGCGCCAGCTCGACGAAGCCCAGCGCGACGGCGGCAAAGCGTCAAGTGAGGAGGAAGAGGATGTCCTCCTCGACTCCTGACGGTCTAACCGCAGCCGTCCTCACCGTCAGCGATTCCTGCGCCCGCGGCGATCGAACGGATCTCTCCGGCCCCGCCGTCAGCGAACTCCTGAGAAAAAAGAGTTTCTCGCTCATTGGGACCGAGGTCGTTCCCGATGACCAGGCCGCCATTCAAACCGCGCTTGCTTATTGGGTCAAGGAAGCGCAACTCGTCGTAACCACCGGAGGCACCGGAATCGCCGAACGCGACGTCACTCCCGAAGCCACTCGCGCCGTCTGCGAACGTCTGGTCGACGGAGTCGCCGAACGCATGCGCTACGAAGGCGCCAGGAAAACTCCATTCACCGCCCTAAGCCGCGGAGTCTGCGGAGTGCGGGAAAAATCTCTGATCCTGAATCTTCCCGGCAGCCCCGCCGGCGCCGTCGAGTCACTCGAAGCCGTAATCGATCTACTACCCCACGCCCTGCAACTACTCAGCGGAAACACAAAACACGAATAAGCCAGCCGACTCTACTCAACCCTGTCATCCTGAGCGGAAGCGTCATTCGCGAAGCGTATGACGCTGTAGTTCGAAGGACCCCAGTGCTGCGTGGGCTCAGCTACAAAGCGTGAGGGAATTTCAGAATCAACCGTGCCCATACTCGATAATCTCGCCATCAACCGCGACCGCCACATACTTATGCGTCACAACATCCCGAAACTGCACCACCTGATGCTTCTCGCGCGCCAACTTTCCCCACCGGCTGGACTTCGCCGGATTCTGCTCAATCGCCTCAAACACACGCCCATTCAACCTGAACTCCACCATCCGCAATCGCCCGCTCCCAACGCGCTTAACCCGCAGCTTCTGCCCATCCAACACCACGTCCTCGCCATTCATAAGCTGCATAGCCACCGACTGCAACACTTTCTGCTCCGCCGACACCATATCCCACTTCCCGCACAAACTGTGTGGGGCGGGCGCCTTTGCCCGCCAAAGTCAGACTCCGTGTTCCACCGATTACTCTGCTGATTCTTATCAATCTGTCATCCTGAAACAGTGGAGTCGCGTCGACCAAAAAAACACCCGGTGCGGTCCACCTTCAAGACGATAGTCTCCACTTCGCCAGCAAAAATCGCCCACCACAAAATGTGCGAATACTCGAGTTATCGCGAATCAGAGTTCTCCATCCCACAGTTTACAACCCAGATTCGTGCCAATCTGAATTCGCCACACCAAACACGTAGGCCCGGACGCCGTCGTCCGGGCAGCCGAGCAAAGCTCGGCAGGCAAGCAAGAGGCCGTGTGCTGTCGATTCCAACGGCGGACCCAGCTGCACCGGCGCCAAACACGTAGGCCCGGACGCCCTCGTCCGGGCAGCCGAGCAAAGCTCGGAAGGTAAGAGCGGAGGATCAAACGAAGCTAGCGCCTGGGTTTCACTTCAGACTTGGCTGCCCCACTATTTCGTGTTTGTTCTTTGCGAAAGGGTGGGAGGCAGCGCGATATACCGCTAAGTACAACCAGATTCGCGCCAGCAGCTGGCCCAAAACATTTCCAAAACTGTGCAATTGTGAGCATCAGCCACGCACGGAGGGGACAGTCCCTTTCGCCATCTTTAACGATGCCCGGCCCATCTTCATTATTGGAAATCCGAACTTCTAGAAGGGAGATACGAAATTGAAACTCAACGTTATCTATGCCGCACTCCTGGCCGCTGCGATCGTTGTCCCCACCTCAGCCCAGATTTCGGTCTACGTCCGAACGGCGCCACCGCCCCTCCGCTACGAGGAACGTGGGCCAATGCCCGGCCCCGGCTATGCCTGGGTAGAGGGATATTGGGCCCCCAATGGCCACCACTACCGCTGGGTCCAGGGACGCTGGGACCGTGCGCCCTACGAGGGAGCCTACTGGAATCATCCGCACTATGACCACTACCAGCAAGGCTGGCAACTCCACGAGGGACATTGGGACCGCGAAGACCACGATGGCCATGCCGAAAACCATGGCCATGGCGAGGACCACCGCGACGAAGGCCACGACCACTAGCCTAAACCTCAAAAGGGGGAAACCAAGTGCCCCCTCTTTCGCCTTGAAGGGGCGCGGCTTCAGCCGCGCCGAAGCTTGGTTCAGAAGATTTAGGCACGGCTGGAAAACCGTGCCCGTTCAAAGTTCGACGCCGAAAGCTTATCCTCGAGCTTTCAGCGCCACCATGAGCGGCTCAATGTCCCCCATCGCCCCCGGGCGCGACATACCACTTTTTCACCACAATCCGGCCAAAATCTTCTCAGCGTCGCATCCCCAATGTAAATTGTTAGCCTTACCATGCCACGGTTACAACCCAGATTCTTGACAATCTGAATTCAGAGCCGACACTCGCGCAATGAAAAAGGCGCCCTCAGACGCCCTGACCAACGACCAAAGACGAACGACCGACGACTACCCCCTACCCTTCAACATCCCCACCACCCGATCAAAATCCTCCAAGGTCGCATACTCAATCTCAATCTTCCCTTTACCCTTGCGATCGCGAATCCGTACCCGCACGCCCAGCGTCCGTTCAAGCTCGGTCTGCACATGCCGCACATTCGGATCCACCCAGCGCGCCGTCCCCGGCTGTTTCTCCTTTTGTAGTGGCACATTGGTGTTGAAGACCAGGTCCTCGAGTTGCCCAACCGACAAATGCTTCCGCACCGCTTCATCGGCAATCTTCGGAATCAGATTCGGATCAAGCAACGTCAGCAACACCCGCGCCTCGCTGAATCCCAACTTCCCTTCCTGCAAATACTGAGTGACCGATGCCGGCAGCCGCAGCAACCGCATGTAGTTCGAAACCGACTCCCGGGAAATCCCCACCCGCTGTCCAATCTGCTCCTGCGTCAACTTGAAATCCTGGCTCAACTTGGAAAACGCCGCCGCCTGCTCCATGCAATTCAGATCCTGCCGCTGCAGGTTCTCAACCACAGTCATCTCCGCCGCCTGCTGGTCGGAAACCTTGCGAACGATCGCAGGAATAGTCGCCCGGCCCGCAATCTTCGAAGCCCGGCAGCGCCGCTCGCCAAGAATCAAAACATAACGGCCAGCCGCGCCCGGACGAACCGAAATCGGTTGAATCACGCCATTCACCCGAATCGAGTCCGCCAATTCATCCAGCGTAGTCGCAACCGAATCATCCGGGGCCGCCTGTTCTTTGGCGAAATACCGCGTCTGATAAGGATTCTCATCAATCAACTCCAGGGGAATCTCGACCACAGCATCGCCCCGCACTGCGGTCGCCTGCACCTCAGCCAAAACAGAACTGTGTGGCCCGGCCGGAGCGTGTGGTGCGGGCGCCCCGCCCGCATTCCCCGGCTCCACCACCCGCGGCCCCGGCAACAGTGAATCCAACCCCCGCCCCAAAGCCCGCCGTTTCTCGACAACAGCCTTATCCGTATTTGTCATAGCTGTAGTAGTCATTCTTTGTTCATCCCCCATTCCCTGTCATCCCGACCCTCTGTCATCCCGAGCGGAGTCGAGGGACCCTGCGTTTCACATTGCTAGCATATCGATGCTCATCGATCTAATATATTGATGGTCGTCAATTTATTCCGCTCCGTAATCCACCGCTTCCACCGCGGCGCATTCACCACCTGCTTCTCCTCAACCTCCTGCGCCGGCTCGCCATGCCCCATGATTTCTTTCGCCAACTGCATGTAACTCTCCGCCCCCCGCGATCGCGGATCATATAGCAGCGCCGGCTTGCCATGACTCGGAGCCTCCGCCAGGCGCACGTTGCGCGGGATCGTGGTCTGGCAAAGCTTGTCTCCGAAGTATCGATTCAGTTCGGCGGTCACCTGCTGAGCCAGATTAGTGCGGTCATCAAACATGGTCAGCACCACGCCCTCGACCGCGAGCTCAGAATTCAGCGACGCCCGAATGCGCTCAATGGTGTCAAGCAATTCCGATACGCCCTCGAGAGCAAAGTACTCAGCCTGCATCGGAATCAAAATAGAGTCGGCCGCGACCAGCGCGTTAAGCGTAAGCAGATCGAGCGCCGGCGGACAGTCGAGCACGATGTACTGGAATCGTTCCCGCAAAGGCGCAAGCGCATCGCGCAAGCGAAATTCTCTGCGCTCTCCCTCAACCAGTTCGAGGTTCGCGCCGATCATATTTTTGTGAGCAGGCACCAGCCACAGATGTTCCAGCTCAGTTTTCTGCAAGGCCTCATCCGCGCGAGCCTCAGCCATGAGCAAATGATAAGTGCTGGTTCGTTCCGGATCTTTTGCTAGGCCAAGCCCACTGGTGGCATTCGATTGCGGATCGCAGTCGACCAGCAGTGTTTCCGCACCCACTGCCGCGATCGACGAGGCAAGATTGATGGCAGTCGTAGTTTTCCCCACGCCGCCCTTCTGATTGGCAACCGCGATGACGCGTCCCATTTAGTTTTTAGAGAATCGGAGAGACGCTTGCAGCATAGGCCCAAGCAATGTCACTTGGCAATGACAGATTTCAGTGCAGCGAACCCAGAAAGACATTCCGCTGTTGCCACACAGAGTTACAGGAGTAAGCGGCGATCCTTTCCACAAAGTTCAGCTGGTAATCTCCCAAAGTGTTCCACATCGACCCCCGTCCAACAGGGTTTGGGAACGCACCTCTTAACAAAATGTTCCACGTGGAACACTGGAAGCTTCGGTTGATGTTCTCGCGTAGTGTTCCACGTGGAACACTCACACCTCCGAATTGTTCCACGTGGAACATTTCTCGTGCCAGCAGATGCCCGTTTTGCGGGCCGAGCGAAATTAGAAGCGAATGATTTATTTCTCTCATACCACTTTGTGGTTATTTTCTGCGCTTTTGTTCTCGGATCAATGTTCTTGAATCGCATGATCCCACTATTACTGTTTTGATTCCACGCATGCCAGAGTTTATTGACGGTTATAGTTCACGAACTCCTATGGCGAGGATGCGACTTGAGCTTAGGGGGATTGGTCGTGGTGATGTCCACCCGATAGTTGGAGTCAGTTTTTTGGCGGTCGCTAGTTGAGCTTCGCTGATCAGTATGGCTATGCGGCCTTTGGGTGCGACCAGGCTGGCTGCGGTTGGCAGGACGGATTCGAATCGCTCAACTGCGCGTAGGGTTACTACGTCGGCGCCTGGAGTTGGATAGTGTTCGGCGCGTCCGGAGAATATATTTATGTTCGTCAATGTAAGTGCGCGGGTTACTTCGCGGAGGAAGGTTGCTTTCTTTTGGTTGGACTCGATCAGTGTTAGGGCGATTTCGGGCTTCCAGATTTTTATGGGCAGGCCAGGGAAGCCGGCGCCTGAGCCCAGGTCGACGACACTCTGAGCCGCAGCTTTGCTGGGCTTGGACGGCCCCTTCGATTTCGCTTAGGGCAGGCTTCGGCAGCCGTCCCCACGCGGGCTCTTCTTTTGCGGGCTTTTCCAATGCCGTCTTTTTCGGGAAGAGGTGGCGGGCTGCGAAGAGGGATTCGCCGAAGTGGCGGGTTACTATGGCTTCGGGTTGGCGGATGGCGGTTAAGTTTATGCGGGCGTTCCAGCGGAGTATTAGATCGATGTACGTCGATATATTTTTCAGTTGAGTAGCGCTGAGGGCTGCGTGGCCCAGAAACCCAGATTCCTCGCTTCGCTCGGAATGACAAGACTTATCGGGATCATCAGGCTCGGTTAGGAAGGGTTCTAGCAGCTCGGCTATGCGGTTGGTGTCCAAGTTAGTCAACTTCGTTCGGCGTTTGTCGGTGACATTGGGTGAAATTCTATTTAAATAGAACACGAAGATGCATCTGTTTATCAACTGCCTTGCTGCGAACTCGGGGAGCGGGCTGACTTATGTGCGTAATATCGTGCCGCAGATCTCGGCGCGTCCTGAGTTGCGAGCTACTCTTGCGGTGCCTTCAAAGTTGAGGAGCACCCTGGGCAGTCCGCCGAATATTTCGTTTTTCGAGGTGGACATACCTGCGGGAGCGGCGGGACGATTCTGTTGGGAACAATATTATTTACGCGGTGTGGTCCAGGCGAGTACGGCGGACGTTTTGATCTCGGCAGGGAATTTCGCTTTGTGGCGATCGCCGGTGCCGCAGATTCTTCTTTCGGGGAATTGTCTTTATACCTGCCCGGATTTTAATCGCGACCTGCTTGACCGCAGGGCTTACCGCATTTGGCTGGACACTTGGATTCGAGCTTTCTTTGCGCGGCGGTCGGTTCGCTGGGCTGACTGCACGGTGGCTCCGAGCCAGACGTTCGCTGAGACGCTGCAGTCATGGACTGAGGGCGAGGTGGTCGGAATTCATCATGGCTTCGATCGGGAAATATTCTTCGAAGACGATGGCTGCCTGCCTGCGGCAATTCAGGAGCAGATTGATGCGGACGAGGACGTGCTGCGCCTGATATTCGTCAGCCACTACAACTACTATCGGAATTTTGAAACTTTGCTGCGAGCACTATCTTATATAAAGGAACGGCTGGGCGCGAGGCGGGTGCAGTTGCTCCTGACCTGTAAACTCACTGAGAAAGATTCTGGCTACTATAGCGCGAAGGCGGCGGGCGAGTTGATTCGCGAGCTTGGGATATCGGATGAAGTTGTCGAGCTGGGCTCGGTTCCATATTCGGTGTTGCAACACGTAATTCGCGCTTGCCATATTTATGTGACGGCGGCTTATGCGGAGACGTTTGCGCATCCGCTGGTAGAGGCGATGGCGTGCGGATTGCCGATTGTGGCTTCAGATCTGCTGGTGCATCGGGAAATATGTGGAGGCGCGGCGGTTTATTTTCCGCGTTTTTCGCCGCAGATGCTGGCAGAGCGCGTGCTTGAGTTGGATCGGTCGTTGGGGCTGCGAAATGAGCTTTCCGAGGCGGCATTGAAGCGGTCGCGTGATTTTTCCTGGCGCGATCATCTTGATCAGATCGTTGGGCTGGCCCAGAGCCTCGAGCGCGGCGAGATGGAATATGCTCTCGCGGCGTAGCTATCGATTGTCCGGCCTTTTATCGTCTCCGGCTTTTCCCTTGCCGTTTTCTTGGTTCTTCAGGTTTTGCAGCTTTCGTCAATGAAACCGCGACCTCAATGGCTTAAAGCCGGATACAAATAATGCACTTACCGCAGCGCTGGAAGTGTGTGCGTGAGAACTAATCTTTCGCCCCGCTTGGGGCTCGTCGGCTTCCCACTTTTCCCAACGGCTTACGCCGCGGGCTGGATTCTGACGCCGCTTCGCGGCTACAAACTCACAGTTTTGTTTCACCGTGTCTTAGAAAATCTAGTTCTCACGCACAGACTGGAAGCGCTGGTCCACCCAAAATCAAATGCAAGATTGAGTTTTTCCGCAGGCCTCTTAAGGCCGCTGTTGTTTTTTGCGGTACTGGCGGCGCGGTTGGAAGCCGCGCCCTTTCAAGGCCGCTCCCATGTCTCGCAAAGACGGCGAGACATGGGGCACCCACAGCTATCGCTACTGGAACAATTCCGTAGTTCCTTCTGTCATCCTTTCTGTCATATCCGGGCGCGAGTCTCGAGGGTAGAATTTTTGTGGTGTGGGTCAGTTTGAATTCGTTCGCGTGAGATTCCTCGCCCCGCTGGTGAAAGCGCGGGGCTTCGGAATGACGGACCTTCTAAGTAAGAACCAGCTGACCTACTGATGCTTTTTGTTGAGATTTGAGTTTCGGTATGGAGATCGTCGAGCGACAAAAACTCGGCGTCGGCGGGCGCAGGTGCGTGTCCCTGCCGGTGAGTGTGATTATTCCTGTGCGCAATGAGGCGCAGAATTTGTCGCGTTGTCTGGAATCGCTGCGTGGAGTTGGGGAAATTTACGTCGTTGATTCGGGAAGCACCGACGAAACTGCGGAGATCGCTCGTGCTTTTGGCGCGAAAGTTGTGCAGTTTCATTATCACGGTGGGTGGCCTAAGAAGCGGCAGTGGGCTATGGATACGCTACCGCTGGCATATGACTGGATTTTTCTTTTGGATGCGGACGAAGTTTTGACTCCTGAGTTGGCGGAAGAAATTCGTCAGGCCATTCGGGATCGAACTTGCGACGGTTATTACATTGCCTTGGGTATGCATTTTTTGGGACGAATGCTTCGCCATAGCGGGGCGAGATTTTACAAGCTGTCGCTGTTTCGGCGTGGGCGTGGGCGGTTTGAGTGCAGGCTGAAAGAGCAAGACGCTTCGATGTGCGACATCGAAGTGCATGAGCATGTGGTGGTCGATGGGCAAACGGCGAAATTAAGAAATGCGCTGGTGCATGACAACGCAAAAAGTCTTTCCTCCTATATTCGCAAGCATGACGAATATTCGACTTGGGAAGCGCGCGTGTGGATGGAGGGTGATGGCAGTTGCCGCGATTTGCCGCCATCGTTGTTTGGGAGTGATGCGCAGCGGCGGCGCTGGCTGAAGCGAAATTATTTGGGACTGCCCGGGTCTCCGTTTCTGTTCTTTGTGTACAAATATTTTTTTCGCCTGGGATTTCTCGATGGCGTGCCCGGGCTGATCTACTGCGGCTTTCAGGGCATTCAGCTTTTTCATATCAAAGCCAAAATTTACGAATTGCGGATGGAGAGCAAATCATGAGCGCGGCGCAGGCTAATGTTGCGGCGGATGCGGTTGCGTATCACGCATCGCTGGCGTGGCAATGGGAACAACGTTATCGCAAACCTTCGTTTCAGATGCGCGAGACGGTGTTGCTGAAGTCGCTGCAAGGTTGGAATTTGGCAGGTAGTCTTTGGCTCGATGCGGGCTGCGGTACTGGATCGCTTTCGCGTTGGTTGGCGGCGCGAGGATGCGGTGTGCTGGGAGTTGATGCTTCGCACGAGATGGTGGGCGCTGCGAATCAGTCGGCGCAATTGCAGAATTATTCTGAGCGGATCGATTTTGTGCGAATAACTTCCGTGGCGCATCTGGCGCTGGATGATTGTTCGCTTGACGGCGTTTTGTGTTCCAGCGTTTTGGAGTATGTGCCTGATCCCTGCGCGTGTTTGACGGAATTTGCCAGGGTGCTTAAGCCGGGTGGATTGCTATTGGTTTCGGTTCCGAATCGCAATTCGCTTGTGCGACGAATGCAGCTTGCTTGTCATTATTTTGGTGGTCTGGTGGGACAGGGCTGGTGCAAGTTTCTGGATTATTCGTGTCATCAATATTCAACGCGTGAGTTTGAACTGTTGCTTGCGCGAACTGGTTTTGGAGGGCGGAAAATTGTTCCCTTTGGGGGTCCTGTGCCCGGGCTGGCGCAGCGAAGCAGTCGCTGGGCGCCATTGCTGATGTTTGTTGCGCAGAAATGCGCGTGAAATTTAGAGATCGCGGCTGAATGCGGCTGTCGAAAAGTCGCTTCTGGCAATTAACCGTGACCTCAGCGGTTAAAGCCGGACTAAGAATAATGAACTTACCGCAGCGCTGGAAAGCGCTGCGCCACCCAAAATCAAATGCAGCATTGAATTTTCCGCAGCCTCTGAATGCTGATTCTGGGATTAAACATGTTTCACGCGGACGCCTCGGCTGCACTGGTACAGGACGGCGAGGTCGTCTTCGCCATTGCCGAAGAGCGGCTCAATCGCATCAAGCACTTCGCCGGCTTTCCTTCGCTTGCGATCAAAGCTTGCCTGGATTTCGCTGGGGCAAAGATTACCGATGTTGATCATGTGGCGATCGGCCAGGACATCGATGCCAACCTTGCCAGGAAAGTTCGGTATGCTGTGGGCAATCCGGCGAAAATTCTGAACCTCATTCGTTTGCGACAGCGCAAGCAGCCGCTGCGGGATGTGCGTTCGCTGGTGGCGAAGGCACTCGATGTCGATGCGCAGGCGTTGCGCTTCGAGGAACATCATCTCGAGCATCACATTGCTCATATTGCCAGCGCTTATTATTGCTCGCCGTGGGAGAAGGCTGCGGGCTTCAGTTACGACGGGTCGGGGGATTTTGTTTCCACGATGATGGCGCGTTGCGAAGGGAACCAGATTGAAGTGCTCGATCGCGTGTTCTTGCCAGATTCGCTGGGCAGTTTTTATACCATGATTTGCGAGTTCATCGGCTACCCGCAATATGGCGATGAAGGCAAAATCATGGGGCTCGCGCCATATGGCACGGACAGCCTTTGCGACCGGCTGGCGGATGTTATTAGTTTGCGAAACGGGAGCTTTAATCTTGACCGCAGTTTTTTTAAGCCGCTCGGGAGCAATCAGGGAATGCTGGTTATGCCGGATGGCAGGGTGCAATTGGCGCGGCATTTTTCTGCGCGGATGGTGAAAGCGTTTGGCGATCCGCGGGAGCCGGATAGCGAGCTTACGCAGCGCGAGATGGATCTTGCTTATGCGATGCAGCGCCGGTTTGAAGAGGTTTTTTTTCATTTGCTTAATCAACTTTATGGGCGCGTGCCATGTGAAGACCTGGTGATGGCGGGTGGGTGCGCGCTGAACAGCGTCGCTAATGGAAAGCTTTTTGCGCGCACTCCATTTCGGCGTACCTGGATTCAGCCGGCGGCGGGCGATGAGGGATTGGCTATAGGCGCGGCTTTGCACACTTTTCACGCGGTGCTCAATCAGCCTCGGCGTTTTGTGATGAAGAATTCTTATCTGGGACCGGAGTTTTCTGATGCACGTATTGAGTCCGATTTGAAAAAAGCGAAGTTGCAATATCGGAAATTGGAACGGGAGCCATTGCTTGATTCTGTGGCGGAGAAGATCGCAGCGGGAAAAGTTGTGGGGTGGTTTCAGGGGCGGATGGAATGGGGTCCGCGGGCCTTGGGGAACCGGTCGATACTGGCGCACCCGGGATTTCCGGGAATGAAGGATGTGCTGAATGCGCGTATCAAGCAGCGGGAGTGGTTTCGTCCATTTGCGCCTTCGATTCCGGAAGAGCGGCAGGGGGAATATTTTGAGCATGATCATCCGTCGCCTTTCATGCTGCATGTGTACAAAATTCGGGCGGAAAAACGGGCGCAGCTTTCTGCGGTGAATCATGTGGACGATAGCGGGCGCTTGCAGAGCGTGCGGCGCGAGGAGAATCCGCTTTATTACGAATTGATTCGGCGCTTCGAGCGCAAGACAGGAATTCCTGTCCTCTTAAATACCAGCTTCAATGAGAATGAACCGATTGTGTGCCGGCCCGAAGAGGCCATTGATTGTTTTAAACGCACTCGGATGGATGTGCTGGCGATTGGGCCTTATTGGAGTGAGAAAGCCGAGAACTGATGGCGGCCCATTCAAGTTACGCGGTCGGGGCTGAGAGGCTGCAACCGGTTCTGGTCGGCCGTTTTCCTCGGTTGCGCGTGCTGGCTTGGAGCGGCGATTGGCTGTATGCGTCGCGGGGATATACCGTTCTTCGCGCTCGGGTATCGCGGACTATGGAATGGAAGCGGGTTGGCTCGTTTCGGCCGCCGGCGTGGCGAACGGTTGCGTCGTCTACACGGCTGGCGTCGCGTTTCTTTCGGGATGGTTTTCATGCGCTGGCGGTTTTGCCTTCGGGCCATTTAATTGGCGCTGTGCCTCGGGCCGTTGTTACGCTGTCGCCGGGAGAGATGGAATTTCGCGTGTCGCATCGGTTGGTTCGTGGATTGCGTCCGCTGCATATTGCTGCGACTCCTGGCGGGAATGTTTTTTGGGGAGAATATTTCGATAATCCTCGGCGGGATGAAGTTCACGTTTATGTGTCGGTTGATGGTGGCGCGCATTGGGAGGTGGCTTATACATTTCCCAGAGGCGCGATTCGTCACGTTCACAATATTGTTTACGACGAGTGGGAGGATTGCTTGTGGGTGCTGACCGGCGATCAAGGCCGAGAGTGCAGGATCATTCGTGCTTCGCGCGATTTCAGAACCGTTGACGTGATCTTATCCGGCAGTCAGCAAACTCGGTGTGCTGCGCTGGTTCCTACACGCGACGCAGTTTATTTTTCTACGGACACGCCGTTTGAACAAAATCATATTTACCGTTTTGATCGGGAGAGCGGCGATGTGTGCGCGGTTGCAGAGTTGAGTGCTTCGTCGATCTATGGCTGTTTGGCGGGCGATGCGGTTTTCTTCTCCACGATGGTTGAACCGAGTGACATAAATTCGGGTTGTGATGTGGGTCTTTACGGCAGCCGTGATGGCGTCGGTTGGCAACGATTGCAGCATTGGAAAAAAGATCGCTGGCCGATGGGATTATTTCAATATGGCAATGCGTTCCTGCCCGATGGAAAAAATATAAGCGGGCTGCTTGCGGTGACAACCGTCGCGGTCAAACAGTCGGATATGGAAACTTGCATCTGGCGTTTATGACAACGCGAGGGGGAATCCTGCACGCTACCGGTGCTGCGCTTTTCTCATGCTAATGTCCAATTGTGACTTTTCTGCAATACTACCGGCGCATTTTCAGCGCGTATTTAGTGCCGGGAAAAAGTCATCTCAGTTTTTGGCACGAGACGCCGCGGATGAATCCTACGGCTAGTTTTCATCGGCTCGGCGAATACTACATGTTGTTTGGCGAGAAGGCTTATTACGCTGGGCCTCACGATGAGGCGGGAATTCCGCAGCTTAATTACCGGGGCAAAATCGGGCTGCAACATAACCCTATCGCGATTGCGCAGTGGGGACTGGGCAATTACAACCTTTTTTGCAGAGATCACAGCGATGAGCGGAAAAAGAAATTCATAGCGGCTAGCGATTGGCTGTGTGCTCATTTGGAGCGGAATTCATTTGGGTTGTGGGTGTGGAATCACAAGTTCGATTGGGAATATCGTTCGACCTTGAAAGCTCCCTGGTATTCGGGGCTGGCGCAGGGTCAGGGAGTTTCGCTGCTGCTGCGGGCTTATCGTGCGACAGGGGCGGCCGCGTATCTGGACACTGCTAAACAAGCGTTTGGCAGCTTTCTCAAATCCACCAGCGAAGGTGGTGTTGCATTTACCGATGCGCGTGGGAATCTTTGGTTCGAAGAATACATTGTTTCGCCGCCCACTCACATTCTTAATGGATTTATCTGGGCGATCTGGGGCGTCTACGACTATTTTTTGGCGACCGAAAGCAGTGCGGCGCGTAATCTCTTCGCGCAGGCGACGCTTACGCTTCGCGAAAATCTTGCGCGGTACGATCTCGGTTTCTGGTCGCTCTATGAGCAATCCGGCACCACGCTGCCTATGGTTGCCAGCCCCTTCTATCAACGCTTGCATGTGATACAGCTGCGCATCATGCATCAAATCACTGGCGATGAGGTCTTCGCCCGCTACGCCGATAAATGGGAAGGGTATGCGTGCAGCCGTGCCAAGCGCACGCGCGCGCTCTGTTACAAGAGTGCATTCAAGCTTGCTTATTACTAAAACTCGTGAACATTCTCTACTTATCACAATACTTTCCGCCGGAAATGGGCGCGCCTGCGGGCCGAGTTGCGGAGATGTCTCGACTGTGGGTAGAGGATGGGCATGAGGTCACTGTGTTGACCGGATTTCCCAATCATCCCACCGGAGTTGTGCCGCGCGAATATCGACGACAGTTTCGCCGTTTAGTAACACGCGACTTGTACCACGGTGTGAATGTGGTTCGCACCTGGCTTTTGCCATTGCCAAATCGCAAAGCGTACGAGCGCATATTGAATTACGGTTCGTTTTGCATTTCTTCCGCCGCTACTGGCATGTTACTGCGCAAACCTGATGTGGTGATTGCCACTTCTCCGCAGTTGCTGGTGGGGCTTTCTGGCTGGTGGCTGGCTCGCCTCAACGGAGTGCCATTTGTCTTCGAAGTTCGTGACCTCTGGCCCGAATCCCTGGCTGCGGTTGGCATGGGTAACGAACAGTCGGCGCTGCACCGGGGGTTGACCAAAGTCGCGGAATTTCTATACCGAAATTGCGATCGTCTGGTGGTTGTCACTCCGGCTTTCAAAGACTATCTGATCGAACACTCGCGGGTCCCTGAAGAGAAGATTGTTGTAGTCGAAAACGGAGTCGACAGTAACGTGTTCGGCAGAGTCGCTCCAAACCTGGCGTTAAGACGTGAACTGGATGCGGAAGGGCGATTCGTCGTGTCTTACATCGGTACCATCGGGGCGGCGCACGGGCTGGAAACTTTGCTGGAAGCGGCCTCATGGGTGCGAGAAAGGATGCCTGAGGTTTTATTCCTGATCGTCGGAGAAGGGGCCGACAAAGCGTGCGTGATGTCTTTGGCCGGTTCTCGCAGACTTAGCAACGTGCGTTTTGTCGATCAGCAGCCGCGCGAAACCATCCCGGCCTACATTTCTGCCTCGGACGCATGTCTCGTACTGTTGAAAAAGGCGGAACTATTTAAAACTGTTTTGCCCACAAAAATGTTGGAATTCATGTCATGCGCTCGACCGATAATTCTTGGCGTGGACGGCCACGCGCGCAAAGTTATGGAGCAAGCCAACGCGGGAATTTTCATCACGCCACAAGATCCCACCGCTTTGGTGGAGGCGGTTATGAGGCTCGCGTCTGATCCTGCCTTACGCGAATCGATGGGCCGCAATGGCCGCCAGCATATTCTTCGTTATTTTTCCCGCCGCGACAGCGCCAGGACATATCTTGACGTACTGCAGGACTTGTTAGGAACAGACCCGCGACGAGCAGCGGCTGCCGCGTAACGCCACGAATGCGCAGACGTGCTGTTCGTACGGCCGAGTTGACAAAATTTACGCCTAGATCCGGCTTCAGACACGCAAAAATTATGTTTGTCATCCCGAGCCATGCGAGAGATCTTGGTATTCGCCTGCGACGACAATTTGCGCTGTGCAGGCAAGAACCCAGATCCCTCGCTTTGCTCGGGATGACAGTTCATTATGTGGTAGGGCAATCGCTTGGCTTGTCTGGTGAGAGGCTAGGGAATGGCTACGATGCTGGCTGCGGTGGCGGCTTGCATCGCGGCCTCCATGGCGCGTCCGGCAAACACTTTGGTCGCGCTGGTGGGAACAAAAAGAATGTCGTCGGCTTGCATAGTCACGTCTGGAGCCTTGGCTCTCAATATTTTTTTCAGCTCTACTGGAGTTTCGGTCAGCCCGTGCGGGCCCCTGTGGATGATTCTAGTGCCACCCAAATTGGCGGTGTGAGTTGTACCGCCTGCCAGCGCTATCGCCTGCAGCACGGTTAGATGCGCGCTATCCATGAGAAATCCGCTCGGCCTTCCAACATCGCCCACTACGTAGACCAAATCTGCCTTGCGAATGATGATGGTATCGCCCGGCAGGATGGCTATGTTGCTTTCCGGGTTGTCGCTGATATTGCGCGAGAGGGGAACAGTGACGGGCTTTTCGGGCTGATCGCGATGGGTGACGCTGATGCTCTTACCTGCTTTTTCTGTGAACCCGCCGGCGGCAGAGATAAGGTCGAAAAGCCGTTGCTGTCCGGGTACCGGATAAACGCCGGGGCGAACCACTTCTCCCAATATGCTCGCGCCTTGTGACGCGTATTGGTCGACGAACAATGTGACGTGAGGATTCTTAACGAAGCCGCCATCGGAAAGCCGCTTCTGAATCATGCCCTCGGCTTCTTCCGCCGTTAAGCCAGCGATGTGAACATAATCAATCAAGGGCAGGTAGATTTCGCCCTTGGTGCTGACGCGGGCCTTCGTGGTGAGTTCGGGAACGTTGTAGACGGCTACGTCGACCAAGTCTCCGGTCTGCAGCCTCAGCGATGAAGCGGGCTGTGGCGGCGCAGTTTCAGTCGACCGCTCTGACCGCGCCGGGACGTTCTCAGTTGTTATTTTTCCTTTTTCATCTGCGACGGGCTGCTGAGCCGGAGTTCTTGCTGCAAGTGCTATCAGCAATAAAAATGAAAAGACCCAACCGCGGACGAGCTTGGACGAACTCCATCGCATCGGCGATGTAGAAAAAACCATTGCCATTTTCGCAAAGTCTAGCACAGCATGGCGGCTCGATGGACCGGTGTTCCAGCCCCGTACTTAGATGGCAAACACTGGGAATCTCCAGAGGTTAAAGGTTTACCCACCCTGGTCCCTGTACCAAGTCAGGGAATAGCTGTGCCAGGGTAACGGTTGTAGGATTCAATTAAATAGGAGAGTTAGTGACACTTTTCTATCTTGGGACCTTTGTCGGCTCGGTGCTGCTTTCATTCGCGCTGACTAAGTACGTGCGCGATGTGGCAACCGTGCGCGGTTGGGTAGCAGCGCCCGCCCTTGATCGACACTTGCATAGCCGTCCTTTGCCGCGATTCGGCGGGGTAGCGATTTTTGTCTCGTTTGTGCTCACGTTCGCGCTCGCGTTGATAGCCGGGTGGCATTACTTTGCTGTGGGCTTCGGCCTTTCCGGCAAAACTCTCCTCACCTTACTCGCGCCCGGATGCCTGATTTTTGGCCTCGGTGTTTACGACGATATTTATTCGGTGAGCCCGTACGCCAAGGTTGCGGTTCAGGCTATTGCGGGAGCGATGTTGTTCGCGGGCGGGCTTCGCATCCTCGATCTGCCGGTACTTTTTGGCAGCCGTCATTTTTCATGGTTCGTGGGACTTCCGATGACGGTGTTGTGGGTGCTCGCGATCACGAATGCTTTTAACCTTATTGATGGACTTGACGGTCTGGCAGCGGGTTCGGCTTTATTTTCTACGATCGTTGTATTTGCCGTCGCTTTAGTTTCGGGTTCGTCTCTGGTTTCGCTGATGGCGCTGGCTTTGGCTGGGTCGATTCTGGGATTTCTGCGTTTTAATTTCAGCCCTGCGACCATTTTCCTTGGAGATTGCGGAAGTCTCTTCATCGGATTCATCCTGAGCGCACTGGCTCTGCAGGGCGCGCAGAAGGCGCCTACAATTATTGCAGTCGCCATTCCGGTTGTGTCCTTCGGCTTGCCAATCCTGGAAACTGCGCTGTCGATTTTCCGACGTTTTCTTGGGGGTCGTCCAGTTTTCACGGCTGACCGCGAACATATTCATCACAAACTTTTGCAGCGCGGCCTTTCACATCGCCAGGTGGTCATTACGCTTTACGCGGTTTCAGCGTTGTTTGCTTTGCTCAGTTTGTTTCTGCTGTGGCCTAGTGGCGACATGCTCGGCCTGGTTCTGGCCATGCTTGGCACCGGGATTTGGATTGGCGTGCAGCGTCTTGGCTATTTGGAATTTGGAGAGCTCGGGCGAGTGGCGCACCGTACCATCGAGCGACAGGTTTTGATTAACAATCTTGCCATCCGCCGAGCCACGGAAGAGTTGAAGGTCGCATGCGATTATGCGCAACTCGGCAGAATTCTGGTGGCGGCTCTTGCGGGTAACGATTTCGACGCTTTTGACTTGCGGCTGCAATATCCACCCAGCGACCTTCCCGCAATCCACGGATTGCATCTGGTTTCGGGCTGGGGGGAAATACCTTGCCTGCGCTGGACCAGGCCAGGCAGTCATTTTGCGCAGGAGTCGAAGAGCGCCTGGTGCCTGACTCTTGATCTGGTTACCAGTCGCCATGCGCGCTGCGGATCGATGACCGTTTATCGTCTTTATAGTGGCCGAGAATTGCAGTTCGATATCAACCTGCTAACCTCGGCGTTCCCGGTAGCTTTAGCCGATGCGCTGGATCGCGTATTGACACCTGATTTGGAAATGTTGCCCACGCCCCATCAGCCTTCAGAACTGATTGTCGTGCAAGCCAGCTAAAAAACGTTGTTTCTTATTCACAGCCCTGAACCAGATGCGCTACTTCTGAAGTATTGCGCTCCCATTTACTTTTCTAAATTCGTTTGGGAAAAACATTCGGGGAGGAAATCCGAAGCATGGCGGAAAAGCTTACCGGGCAGGACATTAGCTTCATCGGCTTGCCGACCGCCGTATTCTGTGTCGAATGTGAATTAATCAGCAAGAACAACACTCCGTACTGCATGGCTTGCGGCAGCCGCGCGCTGTTGAGTTTGTCGCGACTGCTGGGCGGTTCTTTGCGAGGTCAGCAGACGGCTCATCTGATCGAAGACGCCGAATTAGATCGCCTGGTACGCGAGTTGCTGGGTACGGTTCCGAATTCAGAAGATCGCATTCCCGCGTCATTCGCGACCCTGGCGCCGTCGCGCAGCCATGCTCGGGCCATGGATTTGGCGAAAATGCAAAGGGTGGGGCACGTTTTTGACGGCGAGCCTGATATTCATCCTGGCGAAATCGAATTAGAGCCTGCCATCAGCGTGATTGCCGAACGCGCCCAGGCTTTGACCGGGGCCACTGGCGCCGCGATTGCCCTACGACAAGGCGATGAAATTATTTGCCGGGCGCGCACCGGACGCACTGCGCCGGATCTCGGAGTGCGACTGCAAACCAACTCGGGCATTTCCGCCGACTGTGTGCGCACCGGCGAGATCGTGCTTTGCCACGATGCTGAGAGAAATCCGTATGTCGACATCGCAAGTTGCCGCCGTCTCGGAGCGCGATCCATCCTGGTGGCGCCGCTGCGGCATTTCCGCCGCACGTTGGGTGTATTCGAGGTTCTGTCGGGCATCCCCCACGCCTTTGATAATCGCGACGTGGCCACCATGCAACTGCTTTCCAGCCTGATGGTGGCGGCTATCTCACGCTTATCTACCCTTCGCAATCAGCAAGATTCTTTGGCCGGCTGAGATAGTGTCACTGCGGCGAGTAAAGTGAACGCTTGAGAAATTCTCCGGCGCCGGCACGTCCAGTAAACTTGTCGGCTTCCACAATCACCCGGCCGCGAGAGAGGACGATGTCCGGCATGCCGGTGACCTCAATGCCTTCGAACATGGAGTAGTCGACGCGCATGTGATGAGTCTTGGCGCTGATGGTATGTTTGCGGGCGGGATCGAAGATCACCAAATCACCGTCGCTGCCTACTGCGATTGTGCCCTTGCGCGGATAGAGCCCGAAAAGTTTCGCCGGCGTGGTGGAAACCAGTTCAACGAAGCGGTTCACGCTGAAGCGGCCTTGGGCGACGCCGCCAGAATAAATCAGGCTCATGCGATGCTCGATGCCGGGGCCACCGTTGGGGATTTTTGTGAAGTCGTCGCGTCCGAGTTCTTTTTGTTCCTTGAAACAGAATGGGCAATGGTCGGTGGAAACTACTTGCAGATGATCGCGTTTCAATCCGTTCCATAATTTTTCCTGATGCCATTTCTCGCGCAGCGGTGGCGTGAAAACGTACTTGGCGCCTTCGAAGCCGGGGACGTCGAAGTTTTCGATGGAAAGATAAAGATATTGCGGGCAGGTTTCGGCATACACGGGAAGGCCGCGATCACGGGCCTCGCGGACTTTTTCGAGAGCATCGTTGCAGCTTAGGTGGACGATATAGACGGGCGCTCCCGCCATTTCCGCGAGGGCGATGGCGCGGGATGTAGCTTCCGCCTCGGCGGTGGTCGGCCGCGTCAAGGCGTGATATTTCGGAGCCTTCTTTCCTTCGGCCAGGGCCTGCTGCACGATTACATCGATGGCGCTGCCGTTTTCGGCATGCATGCAGACCAGGCCGCCATTTTTTGATGTGGCGCGAAGTGCTTTGAAAATGCTGCCATCATCAAGCATGAATACGCCGGGATAGGCCATGAAGAGTTTGAAGCTGGTGACGCCTTCGCGCACCAAAGCATTCATCTCTGCGAGTTGCGCATCCGCGAGATCGGTGATGATGCAATGAAATGAGTAGTCGAAAACGGCTTTGCCTGCGGCCTTTTGCATCCAGGTGTCGAAAGCTGTTCGCAGCGTTTGGCCTTTGTATTGGATGGCGAAGTCGATGAGCGTGGTGGTGCCGCCAAAAGCAGCAGCGCGTGTACCGGTTTCGAAATCGTCGGCGCTGTTGGTGCCGCCGAAGGGCATGTCGAGATGGGTGTGAACATCGATTCCGCCGGGCATTACGTATTTTCCGGCGGCGTCGATAATTTTGGTGGCATTGTCACGGGGAAGATTTTGACCGATGGCTGTGATCTTGCCGTTGCTGATGGCGACGTCGCTAGCGTATGTGTCTGTGGCAGTGGCTAGGCGTCCGTTTATGATGACCGTGTCAAAGCTCATTGGCTGCCTCCGACTGGCAGAGCATTTTATGCTAAACTGCGACACCTTGGGGCGGGATTTGAGGGTGACAGCAAAATTCAACACCTATAACGACCCTTCGACTTCGCTCAGGGCAGGCTCCGGACACGAAGGATCACAAAGGAGATCGCATGCGCTTTGGCATCACCATAAAACCCGATATGCCGGTAGAGCGCATTGTTGCACTCACGCGGCAGGCTGAAGCTGCGGGAGTTCAGTACGGCTGGATTTTCGATTCTCATATTTTGTGGCTTGAGCCGTACCCACTGTTGACGCTGATGGCGAGCAACACCAAGAACATGCGTCTTGGTACTTGCGTGACTAATCCGGCGACTCGCGACATCACTGTTACTTCCAGTTTGTTCGCTACGTTGAATCTGATTTCCAGGGGACGTATGCAGTTGGGCATTGGCCGCGGAGATAGTTCACGGCGAGTGTTGGGCAAGAAGCCGGTTGGGGCGGGCGATCTGGAGCGAGCGGTGAAAACTTTTCGTGAGCTGACGGCTGGCCGGGAAATCGAATATGACGGCCAGCCCACGCGGATTTCGTGGGCGACGGGATCGCCTCCGGTGTGGATTGCGGGATACGGGCCGAAAGTGTTGGACCTCGCTGGGCGAGTGGGAGACGGAGTGATTTTGCAGTTTGCCGATCCTGACTTGATCGAGTGGTGCCTCGGTTTCGTGAAGAAGGGCGCGGAGGCTGCGGGGCGTGATTTTCGCAAGATTGAAGTTATGTCGGCGGCGCCGGTTTGGGTGTCTGATGATTTAAAGCTGGCGCGGGAACGGGTTCGCTGGTTTCCGGCGCTGGTTTCCAATCACGTGCTGGATTTGATTTCGCGTTACAAGCCGGAGGATCTTCCACCCGCGTTGACCTCGTATGTGCGCGACCGAGGTCACTACGATTATCAGGAACATTGCGAGGTTGACAGCGACCACTCCAAATTCGTTTCTGACGACGTGGTGGATCGTTTTTGCCTGGTCGGGCCGGCAGGGGCGCATCGCGAAAAACTTCGCAAGCTAGCCAGTATTGGAGTTACGCAGTTCAATATCTATTTGATGTGCGGAGAGGAGGAAGCCACGTTGGAAACTTACCAACGTGAAATACTGCCTGAGGGATAACAATGCGCTAGACTAGTTTCGCATTCTTTCGGGCGCGTGCCATTCCGGCGCGTAGTCCCTTCTCGATGATTCGCTCGTATCCAGATGAGTCCATCGCTTGTATGGTCCCTGCGGCAATGCCGCCCGGGGTCGTGGCTTCTTGAGTAAGTTGATCTAACGGGACGTTGCCCTCACGCCACGAGACAATGCCGTCGGCGAGGGCGTGAGCTGCGGCAGTCAATGCGGTTCTTCGGTTCAGCCCCAATCGCTCTGCCGCTGTCGCCAGCGTTGCCAGAGCGTGGTAGCCGTGGCTGCTGGAAAAGGTGACGGTAAAAGCATCGAACTGGCGCTCGGGAATTTCGAACACGGACCCTACCTGCTCGAACAGACTTTTGACTTTGCTTTTCATGGCGCGAGAAAACGTTTGGTCGAAGGTCAAAGCTGTAAGTCCGCGGCCGATGCGGCAGACCGGACTAGGCATGGCTCGTGCCCATTGCGCTGGAGGCCGCAAGCGCGCTCGCAAATTGGAGATTGGAACGCCGGCGGCCAGGCTGACTACGGTCAATGGGCTATTGATTTTTATTTTCTGGAGGAGCTCGCTCACTGAATCCGGACGCACCGCGATGATGAGAAGTCCCGCTTGCTCTACGGCCTGATGCAGATTCAGTTCGACAGTCACGCCGTATTGGTTTTTGACTTCGCGCAGTTTACTCGGGTGCAGGTCATGCACGACGATCGGCTCATCGTATTTCGCAAGCCGTAGTCCGGCCACCAGGGCGCTGGTGATGCGTCCGCCTCCGAGAAAGACCGTTGCCTTCGCGCGAGTTCGCATTTTCACGCCAAATCCGCGCAAGCGTGATCGGCTGCGTCCCCGAGCGCTGCCACATCCGCTTCGGTGTGCGCTGAGGAGATGATCCAGTGCAGGCCATTCGAGGGAGTCATGTAAATTCCGCGTTCGAGTAAGCGGTGGACGAATTTGGAATAGCGTGCCGTGTCGACGTAGGTGCAGTAGTCGCGGTAGTCATGAATGGCGTCGCGGTCGGTGAAATAAATTTGAAACATAGGGCCAAACCCCTGCACCATGGCCTTCACCTTGCGCCGACGAAATACTTCACGCAGGCGCGCGATAGCTGCGTTGCCTATAGCGTGCAGGTTTGTGTAGGCGTCTTTGCATGAGAGCAGATCGAGGTTCGCGGCGACCACTTTCATGGTGAGCCTGATGCCCATTGAAGGTGCCGTAATGCAGAACCATGTTTTCGCTCCAGCGCATGCGATCGAGAATCGAACGCGGGCCCGCGACGGCGCCAACCGGAAATCCCGCTCCCAGCGCCTTGCCGAAGGTGCTGAGGTCGGGCTGGATTCCATAGTATTGCTGGCATCCGCCGGGCGCGTAGCGAAATCCGGTGACTACTTCGTCGAGGATCAGCAGCACGCCATAGTCTCGGGTCAGCTCGCGCAATTTGTGGAGATAGCCCTCGCGTGGAGGGATGCATCCCATGTTTGCCATAATTGGCTCGGTGATAACCGCAGCCAGGTCGCGCCCATATTTTTGCATGATGCCATCGAGCGCGGCGACATCGTTCCAGGGGGCGAGCACGACATCGTCAAAGGTCGCGGGCGGGATGCCTGCCGAGTCGGGAATTCTTGAAGGATTTTCCGCGGGGCCGAGTTGTTCGGGCGCATGCCCGTGCGCGTTTAATAGGAAGGGGTCGTACCAGCCGTGGTAGTGGCCTTCGAACTTCAGAAACTTGGTTCGTCCGGTGTGCGCACGTGCCAGGCGCAGTGCCAGCATGGTTGCCTCGCTGCCAGTGTTGGTAAAGCGCACGGCTTCCGCCGACGGCACCATGCGACAGAAACGTTCTGCCGCTGCGACTTCCGCGGATGTTGCGGCTGCGAAGTGTGAGCCTTCCGCCATGGCCTCGGACACGACGGAAACCAGCTTGGGATGAGCGTGGCCGTGGATAAGCGCGCCGAACGACATCATAAAATCCACGTACTGGTTGTTGTCAGCGTCCCAGACATGCGAACCACGGCCGCGTTCCAGGAAGATGGGGCCTGATGAATACATGGCCTTGCCGCGCGAAGGCGAATTCACTCCTTCAATTAAGTATTTTTGCGCGCTCTCAAACCATTGCTGGGAGCGAGTTCGCGTTTTGGTCATCTGTGCCATTTAGGGTATTTTGTTATTTGAGTATAAGGGATGCACATTTCGAACGACAGCGTAGGCCGGTCGTCGCGACAGGGCGTGAAACATAGGTTTTATTTTTCTCAGCGCTGACGTGTATGCGTGAGAACCAATCTTTCGCCCCCGTTGGGGCTGGTCGGGTTGCGACTTTTACCCACGACTTACGCCATGGGCTGCATTCTGACGCCGCTTCGCGGCTACAAACTCACAGTTTTGTTTCAACCGTGTCATCGGGATTCTAGTTCGTCCGGGGCCACGTGGTTTTCGCCGGCTCCCGACTACGCAATCCCTCGCAGAACGACTAAACTAGTCAGTTGGGATTTGCTTTTTCAGGAAGGCAATCTTTATGAATAGCTTTGGCAGTCGTTCCACCCTACGTGTTTCCGGCCACGATTACGAAATTTATCGCATCGATGCACTCGATAAGCAGGGCATTTCGACCACGCATCTGCCTTTCTCGCTGCGCATTCTTTTGGAGAACCTGTTGCGCACCGAAGACGGGCGAAGCGTGACCAAAGAAGATATTCGTGCGCTGGCAGCGTGGAACAGCAAATCTAAGCCGGACAAGGAAATTGCCTTCACGCCAAGCCGCGTTTTGATGCAGGATTTCACGGGAGTGCCGGCGGTGGTAGATCTTGCCGCTATGCGTGATGCCATGAGAACGCTCTCCGGCGATCCCGCATTGATCAATCCGCTGCAACCGGCTGAGTTGGTCATCGACCACTCGGTGCAGGTGGACGAATTCGGCACCCCGCAAGCCTTTCAACTGAATGCCGAACTCGAATTCCTGCGCAACAAAGAACGCTACGGATTTCTGCGCTGGGGGCAGACAGCTTTTCGGAACCTGGCGATCGTCCCGCCCGATACGGGTATCGTTCACCAGGTCAACCTCGAGTTCCTGGCGCGGGTTGTTTATGTGCAGGAATCGAATGGCAAGCGTGTGGCTTATCCGGACACGCTCGTGGGCACTGATTCGCACACCACGATGATTAACGGCCTCGGCGTGCTGGGCTGGGGCGTGGGCGGAATCGAAGCCGAGGCTGCGATGTTGGGTCAAGCTGTATCCATGCTGATTCCGCAAGTGGTTGGCGTGAAGTTGACGGGCAAATTGCGCGAGGGTGCGACCGCTACTGATCTGGTACTGACGGTTACCGAAATGCTGCGCAAGCACGGCGTAGTGGGGAAATTCGTTGAATATTTTGGACCTGGCCTGCAGGAGTTGCCGCTCGCCGACCGCGCAACCATTGCGAACATGTCTCCGGAATACGGCGCCACTTGCGGCATCTTCCCCGTCGATAAAGAAACGCTTACCTACTTACGGTTGACCGGTCGCGCGGACGAACAGATTGCGCTGGTCGAAGCCTACTGCCGCGAGCAAGGATTGTTCCATGACGAGAAAACCGCCGAGGCGCAATATTCAGAACTGCTGGTGCTTGATTTAGCTACGGTGGAATCGAGTCTCGCCGGCCCCAAGCGTCCGCAGGATCGGGTGCCGTTGGCCAGGGCGCGCGAGTCGTTTGAGCAAGCCCTGCCTTCGTTGATGAAGCCGGGTAAGGGCGGCGTGAAACCGAGTGGAACTGGCGATGGCAATGGACATATTCATCATGGCAGCGTCGTGATCGCCGCCATCACGAGTTGTACCAACACTTCCAATCCTTCTGTGATGGTGGCTGCGGGTCTGTTAGCGAAGAAGGCGGTCGAGCGCGGCCTGCAGGTTCCATCGTGGGTAAAGACTTCTCTGGCTCCCGGATCGAAAGTAGTGCGCGATTACCTGGAACGTGCGGGATTGACTCCGTACCTTGAGAAATTGAAGTTTCATATTGTCGGCTACGGCTGCACCACTTGCATCGGGAACTCTGGTCCGCTGGCAGAAGAAATCTCGAAAGCGATCGACGAGCAGAATCTCGTAGTCGCGTCCGTGCTCTCTGGCAATCGCAACTTCGAGGGCCGCATCAATCCTGACGTGCGCGCTAATTACTTGATGTCGCCGCCCCTGGTTGTGGCGTTCGCACTGGCTGGACGCATCGACCTCGACCTGCGCAAAGACGCAATCGCTAATGACAAACAGGGGAAGCCTGTTTACCTGGCCGACCTCTGGCCTTCGCGCAGCGAAGTGGATGAGGCGGTTAAGAAATCTATTTCGGCGGACATGTTCCGGCGAAGCTATGGCGAGGTTTACCGCGGAGACGAGCGCTGGCGCGGCTTGCCTGTGCCCAAGGGCGAGACTTATGCATGGGATAAAGATTCGACCTACATCCGCCGCGCGCCGTACTTCGATGGTATGACGCTGAAACCATCGGCGGTAGAAGACATCAGGAATGCGCGGGTGCTGGCCGTGCTGGGCGACAGCGTTACTACCGATCACATTTCACCGGCTGGTTCCATTAAAAAAGATAGCCCGGCGGGGAAGTACCTGATCGAACACGGCGTGAAGCCAGCCGATTTCAACTCTTACGGGTCGCGGCGGGGTAATCATGAGGTCATGGTGCGCGGAACTTTTGCTAATGTCCGCTTGCGCAACAAGATGGTTCCTAACCTCGAAGGCGGATTCACGCGACACCTGCCCGACGGTGCGGAGATGAGCATCTTCGAAGCTTCGGAGAAATATATTGCGGAACGCGTTCCACTGGTGATTCTCGCGGGCAAAGAATATGGATCCGGTTCGTCGCGAGATTGGGCGGCGAAGGGGCCACTATTGCTGGGAGTCCGTGCCGTGATCGCGGAAAGTTACGAACGCATTCATCGTTCGAACCTGGTGGGCATGGGGATTCTTGCTCTGCAATTCCTTGAGGGAGAGAATGCGCAGTCGCTGGGATTGACGGGTGAGGAAGTGTTCGAGATCGCTGGCATTCGCGATCTGATCGGCCGCTTCGCTCCCGGCCGGCAAGTTACGGTGCGCGCCAGCGCCGGCGGTAAGACCACGGAGTTCAAAGCGCTGGTCCGAATCGATACTCCGCAGGAAGCGCAGTATTATGCGAATGGCGGAATCCTGCAATTTGTTCTGCGGCAATTGCTCTCGACCAGGCCGGCCGCTGTGCACGCGTAAAGGGTGGCATCGATGGTCGTCGTGCACAATCGCTGCCGAGTTTCACTCGGCCCGACGGCCGGGGGCGGCCGTCGCCACGTGATTCTCGCCGGTACGCAGGGAAGTTGGATTTGACCGATCATCTCTCGAAACGTGCTCCACTCCTGGCCGAAATCCTGCGATACATCAATGACGGCGGATACGAAAAAGCTGGAGAGTCGTGGTTCTTCGGAGTGGGCGATGGCACTTCTCAGGGGCAGTTCAACAAAGACGAGGTCGTCTTTCGAAGAATGCGTCGACTGGTTTACGACCACGTTTCGCCACCGTTGCCCTTCAACGCACATCCCTGTCTGGCGCACCTACAGTAGATTCTCTGGCAGATGAATTCAAGAAATTGATGGATGAACTGACTCCGGGAACTCGGGAAGCCTTAGGCCAGGCAATCACTCCAATCGCTTCGGGTTATGACTCACCGGCGAGTGAAGTCGCCGCGTTCAACGACCAGTTAGAGGGGCTCGAGCGTTATTACGCAGAAGAGATTCTCGAAAAGCTGAACGGGATTGTTTCTCGCGCCTCGGCGCTGGACCGCATGGGATTGGAAATTGTGCCGAACCGCAGAGTTCAGTTCCTTTTTGAGGAGGCCCACTACTGTTACCTCTATGGCTTTCACTTGGCCTGTGCCGTCTTCTGCCGCGCCATTTTGGAGGGGGCACTCAAAGAAGTCGCGGATCCGCACAGTGAAACCAATCAGTCCATCCACGAAATGATCGCCATGGCCGTGGAGATGGGCATTCTGACAGGCGATCGCCCGCGCTGCGCCCGCGAAGTGGCCAAGGCGGGCAACCGCGCGATTCACGACCCCGAGATGTTCGCCCGCGATTATTCCGCGGAAAAAGTGCAAGAAGCTCTGATCAACGCGCGGAAAGTGCTGCAAGAATTGTACCGGCTGCCGTCCGCATAGGTTTCAAGGAAAGCATGCCGTCGTACCGCGAGCGTGGACGCTCGCGCCTACATTTAGAAAGTTTTAGTCGAATCCAGCAGAATCGTCACCGGACCTTCATTCACCAATTCCACCTGCATCATTTGCTGGAAGCGGCCGGTTTCGCATTCAATGCCTGCGGTTCGGATTCGGTTCACAAAATATTCGTAGAGCTCACGAGCCCGTTGCGGCGGGGCTGCCGCGTCGAATGACGGTCGTTTGCCGCGGCGAACGTCGCCGTAGAGGGTGAACTGCGGGATTACTAGAATTTGACCGTTTACCGAAGCCGTGTCCAGGTTCATCTTTCCGTTCTCGTCTTCGAAAATGCGCAATCCTACAATTTTTTCGGCAAGGTAGTCGGCGTCTGCTTCGCCGTCTGCCTGAGCCACGCCCAGCAAGACCAGTAGGCCGCGGCCTATCTTGCCCACGATCTCTTCGCTCACAGTGACTTGGGCTCGGCTGACACGTTGCACCACTGCGCGCATAGGATCTCTCAAACGCTCATTCAGTGATTGCTCTTTTGTACGCGATCAGAGAACATCATACCCGCTGCGTTGTGCAGATTTCTCCGCATCCTGCATGCTTTCGACCGCCTGCACGGGCGAGGGCGCCCGCGCCACACCAGCCACTCGATCCACATTGACCCCGGTTACTGCCAGCGGTTAGGATTCCTAGGGGCCTTCTCAGAGTCGGCCGTGCAAGGTTCCGGTGCGGCGGACTCGCCTTTACAGCGATTCGTGCTGGACAGTACACTACTCATTCTCTTCTCATTCTTCGGAGGTGGATCGCGATGGCTGCTGGAGACAAATTGAAAGAAACCACTGAAAAAGTAAAGCAGATTGTAAGCGAGCAACTGGGAGTCGATGAAGCCGAGGTTACGCCTAGCGCTTCGTTCGTGGACGATTTAGGCGCCGACTCGCTGGATCAGGTTGAATTGGTGATGGCGCTCGAAGAAGCATTCGATCTGGAGATTCCAGATGAAGATGCGGAGAAGATTCGCTCCGTTCAGGATGCGATCGATTACATAGATAAGCACGCCAAAGTGGCGAAGTAAGCCGCAGTTTTTAAGGAGGCCGGGCGTCCCTGCCCGGCTGGACGGGCGTGACGCCTGTCCTCCATTGTTGCGAAGTGAAGAGCCTGACTCCCGTTTAATTCGAAAGTGCAAGGAGAACGCATGGCAGCCGTTGACGAGAAAGTAAAGCAGATCATCGTGGAACAACTGGGAGTTGACGAGGCTGAAGTAACGCAGAACGCCTCTTTTGTAGACGACCTTGGCGCCGACTCTCTGGATACGGTAGAGCTGGTAATGGCTTTTGAAGAGGCCTTTGAGATCGAAATTCCCGACGAAGACGCCGAGAAAATCCGCACCGTTCAGGATGCGGTCGATTACATCGGCAAACACGCGAAAGGCGGGAAGTAGTTGGCAAGACGGGTTGTAGTTACTGGCATTGGCCTGATCTGTGGGGTGGGCAATACCACGGAGGAAATTTGGCGAAACCTGCTCGCGGGCAAGAGCGGGGTGGCTCGCATCACACAATTTGATCCGACGCAGTTCGCCTGCCAGATCGCGGCCGAAGTCAAGAACTTCGATCCCCTGCAGTTTGTCGATAAAAAAGAACTCAAGAAAATGGGCCGCTTCATTTACCTCGCGCTGGCAGCGGCGGATGAGGCTATGAAGGCTGCCGGGCTGCAAGTGACAGAAGAGATTTCGACGCGCACCGGCGTCCACATCGGATCGGGAATCGGCGGCTTCGATGTAATCGAGCGCGAGCATATAAACTTGCTCAATGGCGGTCCGCGCAAGATCTCACCATTTTTTATTCCCGCCTCAATCGTTAACTTAGCCGCGGGGCATGTCAGTATCCGTTACAAAGCCAGGGGCCCGAACGAGGCCACGTGTACGGCCTGCACCTCTAGCGCCCATTCCATCGGAGATGCTTACAAGATCATCGCACGTTGCGACGCCGACGTTATGATCGCCGGTGGGACAGAAGCTGCGATCACTCCCATGGGCGTGGGAGGTTTCGCTGCCATGCGCGCGCTCTCGACCCGCAATGATGCGCCCGAGAAGGCCAGCCGCCCCTGGGACTCGGGACGCGACGGCTTCGTGATCGGCGAAGGTGCGGGAATTCTTATTCTCGAAGAGCTGGAATTTGCCCGCCGCCGCGGGATCAAGATTCTGGCTGAAGTTGTGGGCTACGGCATGAGTGGAGATGCATACCATATTACCCAGCCAGCCGAGAACGGCGACGGCGCTTATCGCGTAATGCTGAACACGTTGAACGATGCGAAAGTAGGCCCGGAGAAAGTGGACTACATCAATGCCCACGGCACTTCGACGGATCTGGGCGACAAGCTGGAAACCATTGCCATCAAGCGCGCCTTCGGCGACCATGCCCGTAAGCTGGCGGTGAGTTCGACGAAGTCGATGACCGGGCATCTTCTTGGTGGCGCGGGCGGGTTGGAAGCTGGCATTACCGTGCTCGCGTTGCGTGATCAAATTCTCCCTCCGACCACCAACCTGGATAATCCCGATCCAGAGTGTGATCTCGATTACGTTCCAAATCATTCGAGAAAAGCAGAGGTGGAATACGCCATGTCCAATTCATTTGGATTTGGCGGTACCAATGGCGCCTTGCTCTTCCGTCGCTGGACCGACTAAGCTCTCCTTTGTGTACCTTCGTGTCCTCTGTGGTTTCAGCATTTCAACCCCATTAACCACAAAGGACACGGAGGTACACAAAGGAAAATTGCAACAACCCACACCTAACCACTTTCAACGTGGCAATGCAGGGCCAGGGCACTCTGCTAGGACAATCTTTCCTTTCGTGATCTAAACAAATTCCTGCCTTTGCCGATAATTCCACTGAATGGAAGGTTTACGGCCAAACCGCGCCCGTGGACGGAGCCTCATCTACGTCGTTCTCACCGTAGTCCTGCTTCTCGGTAGCATTCCCGCCCACCGCTCCGCGTGGCAAGGCAATGAACAACTGCACACCTTGCTCGAGACCATTGTCACCGTACTGGGATTTGTCACCGGGGCCATGGCCTTGGTGCGCTATTACAGCAAAAAAAGCGGAATGTTCTTGGTTCTGGGCACCGGCTTCATCGGAGGCGCTTTCCTCGACGGCTATCATGCGCTGGTCAGGTCGTCGTTCTTTGCCAGGCATACCTACTCAGCGCTCTCCAGCCTCACCTCTTGGAGCGGAATCATGTCGCGCGTGTTCATCTCCCTGCTCATGTGCGCGAGTCTCGTGGCCTGGAAAAGAGAACAGCGAAGACCGACCGGGGGCAGAATCAACGAGAGCATGATTTACGTGCTGGTCGGAAGCTGGACTATAGCCAGCTTTATCTTTTTTGCGCTGGCGCCGCTGCCTCCACCTTTCCATCCTCACCAACTGATTCATCGCCCCGCGGACTTCGTGCCAGCTCTTTTCTTCGCATTGGCGGCAGCCGGATATTTGTGGAAGGGGCAATGGAAGACGGACGATTTCGAACACTGGCTAGTGCTGTCGCTCATAGTGGGTGCGGCGGGCCACATGGGGTACATGTCGTTTTACGGAAGGCTCTTTGACGCCCAATATTTCGTCGCACACGCGCTGAAAATTCTGGGGCATGTGGCGGTGCTGACTGGTCTCTTCATCAGCATGTTTTCCATCTTCAAATCAGAGGCGGGAAGCGCCGCCGATTTGTTTCGGGCTAACCAGGCGCTGGCCATGCACATTGCAGAACGCGAGCAGATTGAAGAGGAACTGCTGCGAGCCCACGACGAGATGGAAGCACGGGTCCGGCAACGGACTGCAGACCTGGGCAGAGCCAACGAGGCTTTGGAAGCGGAGATCGCGGTCAGGGGCGGGATGGAGGAGGCGCTTTCGAAAGAGCGCACGATCCTGCGGTCCTTGATCGATAACGTGCCCAATTTCCTGTACGTAAAGGACACTCAGGCTAAGTTTGTTGTGGCCAACTTGCATTGTGCCCTTCAGCTGGGTTTTAAAACTAGCGAGGAGTTGCTGGGCAAGGGTGATTTTGACATTTACCCGCAACACCTCGCTGCCAGTTTCTACGAAGACGACCAAGACATCATTCGCTCGGGACAGCCATTGCTCAATCGTGAAGAAATGGGTATCGACCACCAGGGAAATGCAACCCATATCTTGTCCACAAAGGTGCCCATTCGAGATAAAGACGGCCGGGTAACCGGAATTGCTGGCGTAGGCATCGACATTACTGGGCAGAAACGCACGGATGCGGAACTACGCAATAGCAGAGAGTTGTTCATGTTGCTGTTGGATTCAATCCCCGAGGGAATCTACGGTATCGACATGAAGGGTATTTGCACGTTCTGCAATCCCTCTTGCGTTCGACTGTTAGGTTATCAGGACGCTGCAGAGTTGCTGGGTAAGAACATGCACGTCCTGATGCACCACTCTCGGCCTGACGGGACGCATTATCCGGTGGCGGAATGCCACATTTATGAAGCCTTTCGCCGCGGGCAGGGTACTCACATCGATGACGAAGTGCTGTGGTGTCGCGACGGCACCAGCTTTCCCGCCGAATACTGGTCTTACCCCATGCTTCGAGACGGAAATGTAATTGGCACGGTTGTGACGTTTGTGGACATTACGCAGCGAAAGCAAGCCGAGCTGGTTTTGCAGGAAGCCCGGCAAGCGGCCGAAGCGGCTAATCGGGCTAAGAGCGAATTCCTTGCCAACATGAGTCATGAAATTCGTACGCCGATGAACGGTATCATTGGCATGACTGAGTTAACCCTGGATACCGAACTCAACCATGAGCAGCGCGGTTACTTGAATCTGGTTAAAAGCTCCTCCGAGTCCTTGCTGGTGCTGCTCAATGACATCCTCGATTTCTCCAAGATTGAAGCCGGCAAGTTGGACATGGAGATTATCGAATTCAGCTTGCGCGACTGCCTGGACGACACCATGAAACTCGTGAGCATACGCGCACACGAAAAAGGGCTCGAACTCGCCTGTCACATCCTGCCTGAGGTGCCGGACGCGCTGCGAGGAGATCCTACGCGGTTGCGACAAATCGTCACCAACCTCGTCGGCAATGCCATAAAATTCACCTCCCAAGGCGAAGTCGTGATGCGTGTCGAAACTCAGCATGAAACCGGGGACCAAACGACCCTCCATTTTTCTGTGCGTGACACCGGCCTTGGCATCCCGATGGAAAAGCAGGGCACGATCTTCGAGCCTTTTACTCAGGCAGATAATTCAACCACGCGCAAATATGGCGGAACTGGTCTTGGCCTATCGATATGCTTGCGTCTGGTGGAGAAGATGAATGGCCGCCTATGGCTGGAAAGTGAACCAGGCCGGGGAAGCACATTTCACTTTACTGCGCGTTTCGAATTGCAGAAAGGCTTTGCTGGTAAGCGAACGTCCATCGGTCTCGAAACCCTTCGCGGCCTGTCGGTCTTGATCGTGGACGATAATGCGACTAACCGCCATATTCTCAAAGAAATGCTCGCCGGCTGGAAGATGACGACGGTAGAGGCAGATGGGGGCCGTTCCGCTGTGGCCCTTCTAAAGCAAGCCCGCGCGGAGGGAAGAGCATTTTCGCTGGTATTGCTTGACGCTCAAATGCCGGAGGTCGACGGCTTCCAGGTGGCGATGCAAATGAAGCAGGACCCGGAGCTCTCGTCCTCAGTTTCGATTATGCTCACCTCGGCCGGCTTCCGTGGTGATGCGACGCGTTGCCGCGAATTGGGTATTCAGGCGTATTTGCCTAAGCCAATCAAACATTCGGATCTTCTCCAGGCCATTCAAGCAGTGCTGCACGGTGCAATGACCACGAGTGCTGAGCAGCCACGAAACTCGGCTGCAGAACCAGAACAGTCTGCGCTGGTTACGGTTCATTCCTTGCGGGAGCGTCGCAAGCATTTGAACATTCTCTTGGCTGAAGACAACCGTGTGAATCAGGTTTTAGCAGCTCGCCTTTTGCAGAAAAGAGGGCACACCGTGGTGTTGGTGGAAACCGGCAAAGCAGCGTTGGAGGCTTCGGGAAATGGCTCCTTCGACATCGTTCTGATGGATGTGCAAATGCCTGAGATGGATGGACTCGAAGCCGCCGCATGCATCCGGGAGAGCGAAAAGGTCACTGGAAAACATATCCCGATCGTGGCGATGACCGCTCACGCAATGGTTGGAGATAGAGAGCGCTGTCTGGAAGCCGGAATGGACGCCTATATTGCAAAGCCGCTCTCCGCCAAGGAGCTCTACGCAACCATCGAAGGCCTAATGCAGACTACGGTGGAAAGTCCGAAATCAGTCGGTGGTCATTAGTCGTTGGTAGTTGGCCAGCAGCCCAAATGGGTTTACGTTTGGCCAACCACGGACGACTAACGACCAACGACTAGGTTGGCAAGGAACGTTAGGACTCCTCCGGTTACGCCTGGTAATGCGACCTTCGTACTCAGGGATTGGCCTTCTTCTCCTTTGCCAATGCCGATAGTGCAATACAGAATAGATTCTGGCCAGAATAACTTCGTCTATGGACAAAGCTTTTGGAACCCTCGTAATGCCTGCGCTTGGGAACAAGAAAGCCTCGGCTCGGGTGGCTCTTGTCGACATCAAAGAACCCTTCCGTAACACTCTTGCGGAATGCTTCCGCCAATTTGGCATCGAGAGTGTCGCGCTGAACGGAAATGCTGCAGAACGTCTGAAAAAAGAGAAATTTGAGGCTTGCGTGGTCAAGCTAGGTCCGGGCGCCCAGGAGGTGATGGAAACCGCACGCACCTCGCCTTCGAATAGCCGCATCGTTCTGTATGCGATGGGCGGCAGCGCCCAGGACGCGATTCGCTACTCGAAGTGCGGGATCAATGCCATTTTCCACGAACCCCTGGAACGTCAAGCCGTGCTGAAATTGGTGCGAGCCACGCAGATGCTGGTGCTACATGAAATGCGGCGCTATGTGCGCATTCCGGTGATTACGGAGATTACCTTCGTCGCGAGCGATGGCCGCAAGATCACTGCAACCAGTATTGAAATTAGTTCCGGAGGTATGTCCCTGCGCAGCGCGGAGGATATCGCCATAGGCCTGTCCGGAGAAATCTCATTTGCTTTGCTGACGTTGCCGCGGATATGGGTTCGCTGCACGGTAAGCTGGCGCAATCCCAGCGGCAAAACCTTTGGCATCCGCTTCGACAATCAGGACGACCGCCGTTTCAGAATCAAAGAGTGGGTCGACGCTTACCTGGAAGGTTAGTTGGCTGTGCACGAAAATGGTCTGCTCCGCTTTGGTTGCCCTCCTCGCAGAATTCCTTCCGCGCACGCCGGCTTTCACCACAGAGACACAGAGTCACAGAGAAGGCTTCATTTTCAAGAGGCGCTGGTAGCGTCAGTGGCTTTTGCAAAGGTTTAAGGGTTCTCTGTGTCTCTGTGCCTCGGTGGTGAAAAGGGGTGCGCTTCGTGAATTACCAATCGGGCATGTAAAATCGTAAGGTGCAGATGGCAGGAGCCTCTCAGTTCGTACAGATCGATCTCGCGCCGCCGGTTCGTCAGCCCAAGCCAGAGTGGTTAAGGGCCAAAGCTCCGGTGGGCGAAAACTTCCACAATCTCAAAAAACTGGCCCGTGGATTGGGATTGCATACGGTCTGCGAGTCGGCGCAGTGTCCCAATATTGGGGAGTGCTGGAATCATCGGACCGCGACATTCATGCTTTTAGGTGACATCTGCACCCGCCGGTGCGGTTTTTGCGCTGTTCCCAAGGGAAGGCCTGGACCGCTTGATTGGGACGAACCCCGGCGCGTGGCTGAGGCCGTGGCGACGCTTGGCTTGAAACATGCCGTCGTCACCAGCGTTAATCGGGACGACGATAATTTAGGCGGAGCGCGAGTTTTTGCCGAGACGATTCGCCAGATTCGCGAGCTATCTCCGGAATGCAGGGTCGAGGTTTTAATCCCGGATTTTCAAGGTATCGACGACGCGTTGCGGATTGTTCTCGATGCCCAGCCTGACGTTCTGAACCACAATACGGAGACGGTGCCGCGACTTTATAGGGTGGTCCGCTCCGGTGCCCGCTACGAACGTACGCTGCGCTTGCTGGAAAATGCCAAAAAGTTCTCCCCGGGGATGGTGACCAAGTCGGGCGTAATGGTGGGTCTCGGTGAAACCATTCCTGAGCTGGTCGAAGTGTTTCGCGATCTTGGTTCGCTCGGCGTTGACATTCTGACTGTCGGCCAGTACCTGCGGCCTTCCCGCGATCATCTCCCTATTGCGCTCTTCTACACGCCGGACGAATTTCGATACTTAAAAGATGAGGCTCTGCGCTTTGGCTTCCGCCATGTGGAATCAGGGCCGATGGTGCGCTCCAGCTATCATGCGCACGAGCAAGCTGATTCAACATCGCGCGAGCCTCGCAACCAGCCAAGCGTCGTTTAGATCCGTCTCACCTGCTTCATCCCATTATGAATTGTCATCCCGAGCAACGCGAGGGATCTAGGTTGGGCATTTCGAGTAAGACTCAGAAAATCTTTAAGTGGATGGTCAGATACTGCTTGGGATTTTGACGGATCGCTTTAATCAGTTGCTGTGTCTCCACCAGCAACTCGCTGGTATGGTTGTAGACCGTCGGATCCTGCAGCAGCTTTCCTATCGTGCCCTCACCGGAATTCAGCCGGTCGCTCAGGTCTGAGAGCTTGGTCATGGTGTTTTGTAGCTTGCTGGCAAATTCCTCGTTTTTCGCCAATACGCCCAGCGCGCCTTTGCCCGCGTTCACGTCGTCGGTCAATTTTTTGACGTTGGCAATGGTGTCATTCGCCGTGTTGTAAAGGGCGGGATCCTTCAAGAACTTACCGGCGGTGCCTTTGCCCGCATTCAAGTCGTCGATAATCCCATTCAATTTATCGATCGTTGAATTAGCACTCCGATAAAGCTGATCGTCGACGAGCAGCTTGCCCAGGCTGCCTTTGCCTGAGGTGACATCGTTTACCAGGCCTTGAAATTGACTGACAGTGGCATTCAGCCGGTTGTAGAGACTCGGGTCATAGATCACTTTGCCAATGGAACCCTGGCCGCTCTCGATGAACGCCAGGATTCGATCCACCCGCTTTTCCAGCGCATCCAGATTTTGCAGAGTGCTCTGACTGGCGCGCACCACGTCTTGAATGTCTGGCGTCTCACGGGTTGGCAGCACGTCCCCAGGTTGGACCTGAGGTCCGCTGGCTTGTGAGCTGTCAATGTCGATGTAGGTTTCGCCCAGCACGCCGGCGGTAGCGAGCAAAGTAAAGGAGTCCTTGTGCAAACTAGCGTGATATTTAGTGCTCACCTTCATTGTCACTTCCACCGGAGTGAGCCGGTGGGTGGGATCAGATACCACGCGGATTGCTGAAACATTGCCGATGTCGACGCCCTGAAGCCGGACCGGCGCGCCTTCGCGCAATCCTCCTGCATTATCGAAATACGATTTCAAAGCAATCTTCTTCGTGAAGATACCGCCCGTACCGCTCATGAGCAGAATCAGAATGCCTAAAGCGATGCTGGCCGCCAGCACCGTGAGCCCGACCTTCAGTTGAGACCACTTCAACTGTTTCTGGCTAGGCACTGATTCTCCCTGAGAGCGTCATAGCAGCATTCTCGATCGCAACTCGAAAAACTGAGCGAATCTCAGCATGATAGCAGACCGTCTTCAGGATCACATCGACCGAAGCGCAAGTTATGAATTGCGAGAAGAACTTTTGGGATGCGCCTGAGCCTTGGGTGAACTGGACCAGCCTCCTGCGGCGTCCGCCAGCGAAAGAACGATCAGACGAAGCGATTGTCTGGCTACGGCGACAACCCAGGCCAACTTTCCAATGGATTGCTGCCCAGAGGTTTTCCACATCGACGAGAGCATGCTGAGACGCTCTTGAGGACTCGCACGGAACCGTGCTACCTGCGAGCCGATGAGGTCGTACGTTCCCGCCTCCAGGTAGGCCGAACGAACGGTCTTGCGCAGCCACTTTATCAAAGAGAGCGGGATGGCATGCTGAACGGTGGCATCCGGGATGAATAATGGCAATTCTCCGTCCCGCATCAACTCGGTTAACAATAGAGTATCTTCGGCCCTGTGGACCAGGGGATGAAAAAGGTTCCCCTCGACCTTCACTCGAGCTCGTCGGATGGCAAATCCAGCCGTGTTCAAATATCGAATGCAACTGCTGGGTTGGAGCATTTGATTTTGAAGCGTTATCAGGCGAAGTTCTTCCGCTCTCCCGACCAGGTTGGTGCGATCCCCGATTAAGTGCAGCTGAAAAGCATTGTGCTGCGGCGAGGCTGCGATAGTCGATGCAAGAACCGTCAGACAATTGGCCTGAAGTTTGCAGTCAGCGTCGACAAAAACCAGGACTGTACCCTTAGCAACCTGAATCCCCCGGTTTCTGGCAGCGGAGATTCCCGCATGGGGCTTCCTCTCGATCGTTAATGGATAAAACCGCAGCCAGTCGCGGATATGTTGAGGGGCGGGTTCCCTGCTGCCGTCATCGACGATGATCACTTCGAAAGCAGGTGCTTTGCTCTGTTCCTGCAAAGATTGCAGACACTGATTAAGCGGCTCCCAATCGTTGTAAACCGCTATGACAATGCTGAATAGCGGAGGCGTGAGTAATATCGGGTCGCCCTTTATCATAAATCCTGATCGACTGAGGATTGCACACTTGACGCCCAAAACCCAATCGTCCCGGGTGACGTTAGTCATCAGATGCGAGTGTTGAATTCGCGTAAATTGGTAATAGCAGGTTGTTCCATAGCGACCAGCACCATGTTATGAGAAGAGTGCGCGTGGGTATTGTTGGATTTGGTGCGGTGGGCCGTGCTACGGCGAATATCATCGCGGAACATGGTGATCTGATAAACCGGCGAAGCGGCGTGGGCCTCGAGGTTACGGTCATATGCCGCCGCTCAACCGTTAAACCGCAAGATATTCCACCAGGCGCTCGACTCGTTTCCAACTGGAGAGACCTGGTCTGCGCTCCCGACGTAGACATAGTCGTGGAGGTAATGGGAGGGACGGACCAGTCTCTCCAACTGGTTCGTGCCGCCCTCGAAGCCGGAAAGCCCGTGGTCACGGCCAACAAGAATCTGCTCGCCGAACACGGCGATGCTCTGTTCACTCTCGCAGCTGCGAAAAATCTGCCAATCGGCTTTGAAGGCAGCGTCGCATCCAGCATTCCCATCGTGCGGGTTATGTATGAATCGACCACTGGCGATCAGTTGTTCGCAGTCCGCGGAATTATGAATGGGACGGCAAATTATATCCTTACCCAGATGGAGAATCGCGGAATCGAATTCGACAGAGCGCTGCAGGAGGCGCAACAGAAAGGCTACGCCGAGGCTGACCCATCGCTGGACATCGACGGCGTGGACAGCCGCGACAAACTATGCATCCTGGCGCGGATGGCCTTTGCCGGAAGATTAAATGTTGGGCGCGTTGTGACTCATGGCATCCGCCAGATTCGCGCAGCCGATGTTCGCGCCGTGAACCGGCTTGACAGCACCATCCGGCTGATTGGTTCGGCGGAGAAGACTGATGCGGGCATCGAGGTATCGGTACGCCCATGGATGGTAAGCCGCCATTCCATGTTGGCCAGAGTGCAAGACGTTAATAACGCCATTTTCGTCACTGGAAGCAAGATCGGAACCCAGATGTTCTATGGCCGCGGAGCTGGCGGCGATGCTACGGGAGCCGTTGTGGTTTCTGACCTCATTGAGATTGCACGCGATATCGCTCAGGGGCAGCTGAGGGCCAAAAATGTGTCCGGTTTCGGACAATCGAAGGAACTTGAGATTTGCGATAAACCGCGGCCGGTCCGCTGGTATCTCGGTCTCAATACTAAAGATCAGCGAGGAGTGGTGGCCTGTGTAGCTGAAGCGATCGGCCGACACGATATCCATATCGAGTCTTTAGGGCAGGAACCGCGCCAGTCCAAGGACGAACTGTCGCTTAGCATAACGATAGACCCCGTCTCTGAGCCGCTGATTTGCCGCGCCGTGGATGAAATCAATGCTTTGGCGTTCATGCTGAGGCCGGTCTTACTGCTGCGGATTGAATAGTTATCGCGAGCCGCCACCGCCCGCTGGCACAAACGTAAATCGCAGGCTGCCCTACCTTCTCAAAGCCGCGCTGGAAGCCGATCGTGCCAGGAAATGAGTCCACCGCCTATCTTGACAATATCTTGACGACGTAGGACACTTCGAAGGCTTTGGAACGGCTTCCCCTAAGAGTCGTCTTTGAGCGATCCCTCGAATTGCGACTTGAAAGGATAATTACTCGCCATGAAACTCGGATCGGCAATATCTGCCGGCAAGGTTGTAGCTGCGTTTTTGTTTGGGTTAGGACTAACGATAGCGTCAACCCAGGCGCAGGCTCAGACCTTCAGCTTAGTTCACACCTTTACGGGCGGGAGCGATGGTGGATCTCCGCTTTCCGGATTCATTATCGATAAGGCAGGAAACCTCTACGGAACTGCCAGTTATGGGGGCACCACCGAATACGGCATCGTGTTCAAGCTAGACACTAACGGACAAGAGACGGTGTTGCACGATTTCATCGGCGGGACGGATGGAGCCAATCCGGAAGGAAGGCTGGTCAGCGATTCCGCAGGCAATCTTTACGGCACCACCTTTGCTGGTGGCGCCTCGGGTGATGGAACAATCTTCGAGATAAATCTCAAAGGTAAAGAAACCATTTTGCATGGTTTCACCGGAATAGACGGCGCTAAGCCCGAAGCTGGCTTAACGATGGATTCGAAAGGGAACCTCTACGGCACCACGACTGCCGGCGGTGCGAACGGTAATGGTACGGTCTTCAAGCTGGAAAAGAATAATAAGGGAAAGTGGAAAGAGCACGTGCTTTACAGCTTCGGCCAGGGTACAGATGGGACAACGCCCGTCGCCGGCATTACCCTCGACAAAGCCGGCAACCTCTATGGCACTGCTTCTGCCGGAGGGACTTACGGTTATGGCACGATCTTCAAACTGACGCACGCAAATTCAGCCTGGACCGAAAGCATTCTCCATAATTTTCAGAACGGAACCGACGGTGCCGTTCCTTACGCCGGCTTGGTCTTTGACCGCGCTGGCAACCTTTACGGTGCCGCCGCCGAAGGTGGCGTGGGTAGTGATGTTGGGGGCACAATTTTCCAGCTCACACCAGCCAACGGCAACTGGAAGTTCAATGTGCTGTACAGCCTTCCCGGATGGGATATTTCGGGAACTTTCCGCAACCTCCTGCTGGATGCAGGTGGCAATATCTACGCCACCACACATTGTGACGGCGCTTATGAAGCCGGCACGGTTTACAAGTTGGCTCGGTCGGGCAAAACCTGGGCGTATACGTCTCTTTATGTTTTTAGTGGCGGCGACGACGGTGAATATTCATTCAGCAATCTCGTATTCGACAAGCAAGGCAATCTTTACGGCACAACCAACGTAGGAGGTGCGAATGGTTTCGGAGTGGTTTTTAAGATCGCGCCGTAACTAGACTGAAGCGAAAATCGCCGGCATCTTCGATCGCAAGGCACGAAGGATTTCCTGTCATCCCGAGCAAAGCGAGGGATCTGGGTTCTTCGCGGGCCAGCAAGAACCAGGATTCCTCGTCGCTTCGCTCCTCGGAATGACAGTAGATCGTTGGCACCGACGATCGCAGAGTGCCGCTTTTCTTTGGTGAGGAGTTGGTAAGAAATCTAATGGGTCATCAGAATCGCTCAGTCGCGCTTGCGCTTCGCACTTCTTTCTCATACTCCATGTCCGAATCGGCGGGCAGCAGAACCCAAAGAGTGTAGATGCCAAGCGCTGTACCAAATGGAACGTTGAAGAACAGTGAAGGAAACGCGAGCACCAGCGCGAGCGTGCGTGCCCACGGTTCTCTCTGTATCAAACCCCAGCCTGTGGCAAATCCGGCGAAGGCTTTTATGACCACGAGGATTCCGATAAAGCTCAGCAGAGGATGCAAAAACGGCGGTCTTGCGGGATGAGTGTCCAGATTGAAAACGGTATTGGCTACGATATAAGACGCGACTCCCATCAGGCCATCCAGCGCCGACAGCGCCAGCCAGAAAATTCCCAGAAGCCGAACATGCTCCCGGACGCGACTGCGCCGCGGATATCCCGTCATCGGCCCCGCCGCAACTTCTTTTCCGCAGCGGCTGCAAAAGAGCTGATCCGCCTGTAATGTGGCGCCGCATTTATCGCAAAACATGAATCCCTCCGCCCAACCGCCAGCGCTACGCTAAACAAGATACGAAGTGTATCGTATGGCCGTTCCAACAAAACACCTGCGTCAATCAGTCTTGACGAAACAAGTGCGTGCAAATCTCGAGGCAAAACGAAAAGGCCGCCCGGCAACTTGGGCGGCCTTTTCTTTCAAGGGAGAATAGTTCTAACGGAGATCAGGCCGTCAAAACTTTCTGGCGAAATCTTATGAGCCGAAAAAGGGGGGTGTCAAGTTATATCTGGGAAATAAATGTCTTTATTTTCAAAGACTTAAGAAACGGGTAAATAAATATTGTAAATTGGTCATTGTGAGACGAACTGCTCTCTTGATCCCATTAAAGCGTTTTGATTTAACGATTTACGGCGGTATTTATGTTTCGGGAGGCTTCTCCAACAAGTGCAGCGCGATAAATTCGCGGCTCTCAGCCCGTTCAAAGACTCGGCCGGGAAACATACGTCTAGCGAGGATTCGAATGCCACCGAAGGCTACTCCTGCGACCAAAGCGAAGCCAATAATGATGAAACAAAGAATAATTACATTCACCAAAAGGTTTGCGAGATTGTCTCGTTTAGTGAAATGTGTATTTTCGTTCCAGGTGACGTTGGCGTCATAATTTACCGACGCCAGCAGCGACTTGGCCTCGGCCTGCGAGAGCGGACCAGCGACGACCACCAGGATTGGACCGGTACGCTTGTCGAAGATGGGATTGGCGAGCATTGGAGCCGAGCTCGCCGACGATCCATAATTATGCGGAGAGGCCTCGATACGGCGCAGATGGTCGGCTGCAATCTGCGGCGTCGGATAAGAGATCAGCATTAGCGTAGCTTCGCCGCCCGAGCTGTTGTAATTCCCCAGCACCACCTCGGCGCCGGAGCTGAAGTCCACCAGCGAGGCGGGAACCGGAGCATCCAGGTTTTGCAGCGCGACAGATCCCAATACATACTTTGCCGTGTTCTTTACGTAGGATTGAGGCGGCAGATAGGCGGGCAATCCGGGCAAATTGCGTGTGTTGCCCGCAGGTAGCGGGAGATCTTGTGCCAACTCGCGCAACTCGGCCGCAGACATCGCGGAGAGCTTTTGAAATACCGCGTCGACCAGGATGTTGCCGCGATAAAACAGAACGCGCTCATTCATCGAAGCGGCTCCGTCGCCTACCTTTTCGATCAGCATTTCTGGCGTTTTGTAATAAGTATAAGCGCCGTAGGCGCCGCTGGCATCGCCGAATCGGGCAGCTCGCACCGTGAGTTTTCGACCATCGTCCCGCGTATAGGTAGCGGATTCGAAGCTGCTAAAGCCGTATTCTTTGAGAACTGCGGCGTTAACTGGGTCGGCGACCGCGGGGTCGTTGCTGGTTCGCGACGGGCCCGCCATCTGCCAGCCGCCGAACTCTTTGGGAAGAATTGGAGCGGACGCAGCTGTGTCGTTGGCCCAGACGAGTCCGGCGACCAATGTGACAAGCGCAAAAGCGAAAATCAGCTTACAAAGTTTCATGAAAAAATAGGCAGGCAATGCAGAAATACCTACCGATTAGACTACCCATTGGGCAGGAAAGTTTCTAGCCTCAAACGGCAAGGTAGCCTCCATCGACCGTGAAAATTGAGCCTGTCACCCAGGAAGACTCATCGCTCGCCAGGTAGACTGCGAGTCCCGCAACATCCTCTGGCTGGCCCAGGCGGCCGAGAGGGTGCACGCTGGTCCGTTCTGCGCGCACGGAATTAGGGTCTGGAGCCTTGCTGATGACGGCGGCAGTAAGATCAGTCTCGATGAACGACGGGCAGATTGCGTTGACGCGGATTTGTTCCTGCCCGTGATCGATGGCCATGCACTTGGTGAGCAAAACCACTGCGCCTTTCGAGGCAGCATACGCAGCCCGGTTGCGCGCCCCGTTGATTCCTAAGACCGATGCCATGTTGATGATGGAGCCGCCTCCGGTTCTCCGCATGGCAGGCAGCACGGCGCGAGAGAGCAGCCAAACGGCGCGAACATTCACATTGAAAGTCTCATCCCACTGCTCCTCTGTGATCTGCTCCGCGGTTCCGATGTGAAGCGCACCCGCGTTGTTGAGCAAAACATTCAGGCCGCCGAAGCGGGACACCGTTTGTTCGACGATTCGGTCAACTTCGCTCTTTTGAGAAACGTCGGCCGCAAGCGCCACGGCAGAACTGCCAATTTCAGCGGCGACTTTTTCGAGGAGCTTCTTGCGGCGGCCCACTAACGCAACATTTGCGCCTTCCCGCGCCAATGCCAGAGCGCAAGCGCGTCCAATGCCACTGCCGGCGCCGGTGACTATGGCCATCTTGCCTTTCAGGCGGGAACTCATGCGCAGTCAGTGTAGAGTATCGCTTGCTTTAGAGGAAGAAAGACGCAGCAACCTGCCTATCGGTTTCTGACAAAGCCAGTAATTGTCATCCCGAGCGAAGCGAGGGATCTGGGTTCTTCGCGCCGCCGGCAGAAACCCGGATTCCTCGTCGCGTTCGCTCCTCGGAATGACAGAATGACGGGTACGTCAGCTTGGGAAGAATTGACAGTCACAGCAACGAATGTTGGGACAAGGTCGCTGCTTAACGCGTGTTACTCCGACGGCGTTCCCGTTCGGTGCGGCGAATTTCGCGGCGCCGGCCCGCATCGTCGTAGCGGCGGCGTTGGTCGTCGGTCTCCGGAATGACCGCTGGGACTTGCACATGGCGTCCGGCTGCATCGATCGCCACGAACGTTAAGTAAGCTGATCCGACGTGATGGCAGTCGTCGGCGATGTAATTTTCTACCCAGACTTTTACCCCAACCTCCATGGATGTACGGAACACACGATTCACCGACGAGCGAAGAATTACCAGATCGCCCACATGCACAGGAACCCAAAAGTCCATGTGATCAATCGCGGCAGTAACAACGTAATTGCGGGCGTGCCGATGCGCCGCCATGGCTCCCGCGAGGTCGATCCAATGCATCAGTCGCCCGCCCAGCAAGGCCCCGAGCGGATTAGCATCGTTGGGTAAAACAATCTCCGACATCTCGGATTGCGAATCCCGTACGGGACGTGGCAGCATAACCTCGTCGCTCTGATTGATCGGGTTATTGTTCATGGAGTTTTGATCGTGAGTTATGCTCATCGGGTTCAGCTCGGAGTGGGAGTCGCGGTCGCGGCCTTTGTCCTGCGCAATAAGTACGATTGCAAATAACATTCAGCCATTTTCTGAATGCGCGAGTCGGAATGCGATGACGCCCACCGCCCGAGCGAGAGATCGTATTCCAGCGTTCCGTGCCCTGCAGGGCGATGCGCAGACTCGCATACGACCCAAACCTGCAGCCGGTCGCCTTGATCGCGAGCAATCGAAAATCGCACCGCATCGTAAGCGCGTTCTTTGGGCAGTCGACGACAGCTCCCGGCGTAACCTAGATTGCAGAAGTCATGTACTTCCTGGTCGGTTGGTTCCGTGCCCTCGTGGCCGGGTGCGCAGCACCGGCCGGTCCATCCGCCGCCCAGAGGCAACCGCGACGGATGCAGCCATCCGCCGTCTTCCAATGTGCTGGTCGGCATAAAAAATGGGCAGGCCACTCGCTAAGACTCCTATTGAGAGATGAAGGCATTGTACTCAGCAAGGAAATCAACCGCCAGTGTTTAAAGCAATTAGCGTTTCCCGTACTCATCCGGCTTTGTAGTAGTCTCGTCATTCAGATTGTTTGTCTGAAAGCTGAAGCTGAGAGCTGATTTTATGGACCGACTGGCAATGCTTAACGAAATTCTTGTGCAGAATCCTGACGACGCCTTCGCGCGTTACGGTCTCGCCATGGAATACTCGAAATCCGGCGACGTTGAACGCGCACTGGATGAATTCGCGAAGTTGCTTTCTACCCACCCGGATTATACAGCCGGATATTTTATGGCCGCGCAGACACTGTCGAAGGCGAATCGAGCTGAGGAAGCGAAAAAAATGTTGGTTGACGGAATTTCGTCAGCTAGGCGCACCGGGAATAGTCACGCGCAATCTGAGATGACGGCCATGCTCGACGAATTGAAATCCTTGTAGAGCGCAGTCAGGCTGCAGACAAACCCTATCACCCTGTCATTCCGAGGAGCGAAAGCGACGAGGAATCTGCAGTTTCTCGATTGCAAAAAGACTGCAGATCCCTCGCTTCGCTCGGGATGACAAGGGCTCCGGTACTACAAACCCTCGCGAGCCATCTTCACCATCGACCATTCCACCAACCCGGGAAAAAGCTGATACAGCTTGATCATCGGATGCATCGTCCAGGGAACCACCACTTCCCGCTTGCCTTTCAAATATCCTTGAAGCACGGCATTGGCGACGCGTTCGACCGAAATCCCGCGCACGCTTGCGGGGCGCACCTGTTTTTGGTCTGTGCCTTTAACCGCATTCGCGCCGAAGGCAGTCCGCACGTAGCCTGGACAAACGGTCATCACATTGATTCCTGAATCTCTCAATTCGATGCGAGCCCCTTTGGAAATTGCGTTCATGGCAAATTTGGTAGCGCTATAAACCGCATGAAATGGCAGTGGAATGTGCCCGGCAACGCTCGAAATATTAATAATCGTGCCCGAGCCTTGCTGCTTCATTACCGGAATGGCTGCCTGCATCGCTCCCAACGCGCCGAAGAAATTGGTTTCAAAAGTCTCGCGGCACGCGGCCATATCCACGTTCGTAACTGAATCCAACATGCCGTGACCAGCGTTGTTCATCCAGACATCGATGCGGTTGAAATGGTGCAGCGTCAGGCTGACAACTCGATCAATCTCCTCGCGATTGCGCACATCGCAGGCGAGCGCCAGAGTGCGCTCCACGTGGCCGATTCGAGTGCGGGCAGCTTCCGTGCGTTCCGCATCGCGCGCAAGCAACACCACGCTGGCGCCAGCGCCGGCAAAAATCTTGGCGATGGCTTCGCCGATTCCCATGGAGGCACCGGTCACCACCACGACCTTGCCTGAAAGTTCGGTTTGGTGCGATCCCATTGGGAGCTTCTAATCTTCTGTCGCGGTTAAGTCAAGCAGGCTGAAGGCAACAGCGCTGACGTACAATCAAGAAATTCGCAACGCTAAGGATCTTGGAGGCTGTTCTTGAGCACGCTGCTACCGCTGTTTCCACTGGATCTGGTTCTGCTCCCAGGAACGCCTCTGCCGCTCCATATTTTCGAGCCACGCTACCGCGAGATGATCTCTGAATGCCTCGAGCGCAGCCAGCATTTCGGCGTCCTCAGAGGGCAGGAACAGGAGCTGGCGGAGGTCGGCTGCACCGCGGAAATACTCACCGTCACGAAGAAATATCCCGACGGACGCATGGACATCGTCACCGAGGGACGCGTGCGTTTCGAGGTGGTACAACTGAATCAGGAACGCTCGTTTCTGCAAGGCGAAGTCATCTATTTGCAGGACGAACTGGGCGCTGCCTCGCGGGAGGAAATAGCCCAAGCTCTGAAACTGCACGGAGAAATTATGACTCTGGCCGGAGCCGAGCCGGAAAGATCGTCCGAAGTTGACGAAGGCCAGTTGTCATTCCACCTGGCCGGTTCGCTTCCGCTTGATCTCGACTTTAAACAAAGCTTGCTGGGGATGCAGTCCGAGGCCGAGCGCCTGCGTGCGATTATTTCGTTCTTCGAAAACATTTTGCCGAAAATGCGCCGCACCGTGCACGTCCGCCGCAAGGCTGGAGGCAATGGCCATGCGGGATGACGGCTCAGCTCGGCGTATAATCTGGCCAGAAGTAGTGGGGGGTTTTTTTATCATGAGTTTTCCTGGGACGCTCGGCGAGTTGCGCCATAGTCCATTTTCCGAAGAGCAATTACGAAGCCGGCGCGTGAAGGACGAATTGCGCGACAATCTGATCGCGAAACTTCGCCAGGGCGGACCGATCTTTCCTGGGATCGTCGGCTACGACGATACCGTGGTGCCGCAGATCATCAACGCGGTTCTCTCGCGCCACAATTTCATTCTGCTGGGACTTCGCGGCCAGGCCAAGAGCCGCATCCTGCGCGCTCTGACCACGCTGCTCGATCCGCAGATGCCATACATCGCGGGCTGCGAAATTCACGACAATCCCTACTCGCCCATCTGCCGCCGCTGCCGCGATGAGATTGCGAAGCACGGTGAAAACACGGCGATTGCATATCTCAGCCAGGACGATCGCTACGTGGAAAAGCTGGCGACGCCCGACGTGACCATTGCCGATTTGATCGGCGACATCGATCCCATCAAGGCCGCGCGGGGCGGCCACGAACTGGGCAGCGAGATGACCGTCCACTACGGATTGCTGCCTCGCGCCAATCGCGGCATCTTCGCCATCAACGAATTGCCCGATCTGGCCGGGAAGATTCAGGTGGGCTTGTTCAACATCATGCAAGAAGGGGATGTGCAGATTAAGGGCTACCCCATTCGCCTGCCGCTCGATGTCGCGCTCGTGTTCAGCGCCAACCCGGAGGATTACACGGCTCGCGGCAAAATCATTACGCCATTAAAAGATCGCATTGGCTCTGAGATTCGCACGCACTACCCGGCATCCGTCGAAGAGGGCATCGCCATCACTACCCAGGAAGCCTGGACCAAGCGTGACGGCTACAAGCTGCATATCCCGAAGTACGTGCAAGAGGTGATCGAGCGAATTGCCTTCGCCGCCCGCGAGGACAAAAAAGTCGACAAGCGCTCCGGCGTAAGCCAACGTCTGCCCATTTCCACTATTGAGAACGTAATCTCGAACGCCGAACGCCGCGCTATCCGGCATAGTGAGAAAATGGTGGTGCCACGCATCGGCGATGTGTATGCGGCCATGCCCGCCATCACTGGCAAACTTGAACTGGAGTACGAAGGCGAGATGAAAGGCGCGGACCATGTGAGCCGCGAGTTGATCCGAACCGCCATCGCTAAAACTTACGATGGATACTTCAAAGGCACGGACATGAACCAGGTTGTGCAGTGGTTCGATCTCGGCGGCGAAATTCAACTGGCGGACACGGCCGGCGCGGTCGAAGCGCTGCAATCGCTCCGCGGCATTCAGGGGCTAATGGAAAAGCTGGTCAAGCTCAATGTTGGACCCAAAGAAAGCCCGGAGTCGCAAGTTTCAGCAGCCGAGTTCGTACTCGAAGGCTTGCATGCGCACAAGCGTATCGGACGAAACGAAGAGCGGCTGTTCAGCGCCGGAGAAAAGCCGCCGAAGGTTGCAGAAAAACCCTTCGAGCGCGAAGACACGCCGCTTCGCGGCAGAAGGTCGTTTAACTAGTCGTTCGTCGTTGGTCGTTGGCGACGACAACAGACGTAATTTGTCATTCCGAGCGAAGCGAGGAATCTGCAGTTAGGCCAACGACCAGCGACGAATGACCAACGACTGTTCTCATGAAACGCATTCGCTACAGCAAATACGTGCCTGACCCCGCCGGCGAAATGAGCATGGAGGACTTGCTCAGCGCACTCTCCGACTACCTGCTGCAGAGCGGATTCCAGAATTATATGTACGACGATTTCGGCGACGGCGAGCAGACGCTGGATGACCTGCGCCGCGCCATCGAGCAGGCATTGCTCGACAGCAACCTGCTCGATGAACAAATGCGCCAGCAACTTCAGCAAATGCAAATGGAAGGCACGCTGGATGAACTGATCGATCAGTTAATTCAGCGCATGCAGCAGGAGAATTACATCAGTATCGACGAGGCCCACGATCCCTCGCGGCAGTCGAGCGTCGGTGGGCAGGTGGGAGAAGCGCAGCAGCAGGTGAAGTTTGAAATCACCGACAAGAGTCTGGATTTTCTTGGCTTCAAGACGCTGCGCGATCTCATGGGCTCGTTGGGAAAATCGAGCTTTGGACGTCACGACACGCGCGATATGGCCACCGGCATCGAAGCCAGCGGCGCATCAAGACAATATGAATTCGGCGACACACTGAATCTCGACATTACTGCAACACTCTCAAACGCCATCCAGCGCGAGGGTATGACGCTCCCGCTGAACATCGAATACTCTGACCTGCAAGTGCATCAGTGCGAATACCAGTCTTCATGCGCCACTGTGCTTATGCTCGACTGTTCGCACTCCATGATTCTTTACGGAGAAGATCGCTTCACCCCAGCAAAAAAAGTAGCTATGGCGCTCTCGCACCTGATTCGTACGCAATATCCCGGCGATTCTTTGTCTTTGATTCTGTTCCACGACTCAGCAGAAGAAGTACCGTTGTCGCAACTGGCGCGCGTGAAGGTGGGTCCCTATTACACCAACACCCGCGAGGGCCTGCGGCTGGCGCAACGCATTCTGCAGCGGCAACGTAAAGACATGAAGCAGATCGTGATGATCACCGATGGCAAACCGTCGGCACTGACTCTCGAAGACGGCCGCATCTACAAAAATGCCTTCGGCCTTGATCCACTGGTGGTTAGCCAGACGCTGGAAGAAGTTTCCAAATGCAAGCGAGCCGGAGTCCTGATCAATACTTTCATGCTAGCGTCCGATCACGGTCTGGTGCAGTTTGTGCAGAAGGTAACAGAAATGTGCCGCGGAAAAGCGTACTTCACTACGCCTTACACATTGGGTCAGTACCTGCTGATGGATTACATGTCGCGAAAGACGAAGACCATCCACTAGTCCAAGGGTTCCTTAGCGCAGGAGATAATCCATCTCCGTCGCTTACCTTGGTAACCTTGTCTGCTCATGAGAATATCCGCTAGTTTGTAGATTCCCCATGGGAGTTGTGTGCGCAACCCAATTTCATTTTGTCGACGACCGCAGAGCCGCTCATTGTCAGGACTTTGCTTTTGCCTCGTGGTCATTCTTTCAGTGCTGACCGCGTTCATGGAGCCAGTAGCGTACGCTCAGAAAAATCAAGAAAGAAAAATCGTTTACCAGGTTGAGCCGGAATACCCTCCGGACCTGAAGCACGCCGGTATTGGCGGTTACGTGCGCTTAGAGGCAACCATCTCATCGAACGGATCTGTCGAAACCGCTAACGTGACCGGGGGAAACCCCATCCTTGCCGAAGCTGCAGTCAAGGCGATTAAGAAATGGAAGTACGAACCCTTGGCTTACCAAACCAAAGCCAAGCTGGTTTTTCATTTTGCTCCGTAACACCAACAAGCCGCGCTGTTGAAACTTTACTCAGTTCTCCGCCTTCTTCACCGCCAACTCCGCACCCTGGAAGCCAATCTTGCTGTGTGTGCCATCACAAAATGGTTTGGTAACAGATCCACCGCAGCGGCAAAGAGAAAAAGCGGGTTTACCGGTGAGGTCGTACTTGGTTCCATTGATGTCGACCAGTTCGACCGCACCTTCAGGAGCTTCCACGCGATAGGGGCCGTTGGGTTTGACGGTGATTTTGACTGTAGCCATGAGTCCTCCAAATGAAATGTGTTGAGTATGAAGATAACAGCTTTTAGCTGCTGGCTCCTAGCTGCTAGCCACAACACCTCATTTGTGCGTCAATGCGGTCTCACGGAAAAGCTGCAGATCATCGAAGGAGAGTTGCAAGCTAGAAGCTAAGAGCTAGGAGCTAAGAGCTTTCTACGCCACCGCCAATTTCGCTCCCACCAGGCTGTGGTACAGCTTCACATACTCGTCGATCATGCGCTTGGCGGTAAAACATTCGCGGGCACGCTGGTAGGCTCGTGTCGCATAGCCTCGGCAAAGATCGCGATGCTCGTGCATTCGGCGAATCACATCGGCCAGGCTCGACGCGTCGTTGGCCTCGAAATAAATTGCGGCGTCGCCCCAAATCTCGCGGAAGCAAGGAATGTCATTGGCGACGATGGCACATCGCGAGAACGCGGCTTCAAGCGGCGCCATGCCGAAGGCCTCATATCTCGACGTGGCAGCGTAGATCGATGCGCGGCTATACAAGGTACGCAACTGCGCTTCCGTCTGTGGACCTTTCAAAGCCACGGAGACGCGGTCAATTGCAAGCTTGACATCGGTGCGAATGGGAATCTTCGCTTCCGCGACCGCCGCTTCCGCCCCGACAATGCAGACCGGCAACGGGTGAACATGCTGGGTCAATAAGTTTACTTGTTTGCCGGCATCGCACAGGCGCCCGACCGAGAGCACAGAATCGTCCTTACTCACGTAGGGATTAAAGAAGGCCGGGTTGCGGCCGTTGTAAATGACCGCGTCGCGTCTGGGACGCGCGTAGCACTCGTGAATGGCATCCAGCATCCACAGAGATGGCGCCACCACCGCGTCGGCGTCCCACAAGCCACGCATAACCGCCTCGCGATACCACCGCATCCAGCGACCTTCGCGCGGTTCGTGTCCATGCACTTCTTTCCACCAGCTGATCAGATCGCCGTGCGCCACAACCACGCGGGGAATGTCGACGGGAAGGTTTCCATAGCACAGTTGATTCAAGTGCAGCAGATCAGGCTTGAGTTCCTTTACCAGTGCGGTCAGATACGCGGATGAGTCTGTCAGGTCTTGCTCGGCTTCTTGCATCCAGTCCAAACGAAAAGCAGTCGGACGGTATTCAAGGCCTTGAAGTTCGTCCATCCAGGCGGTTTGATGGGGCAGAGGAATATCGCCCAGGCTGACCAGCGTGACCCGCACACCACGGCTCACCAGGCCGGTAACCAGTTCCTGGGTATAAGCCCAGACCCCGCTTAACGTATCCGTGGTCACCAGAACGTGCACAATTGTCCCCTGTCAATGTAGACGCAGACGTCAGTGTAGGCGCGGGCGTCCTCGCCCGGGCTGTACGCGGACTGAATACTCTTGTCATCCCGAGCGAAGCGAGGGATCTCGGTTCTTGCCTGCACCACCGTTACTGCCGCCTCAAGCAAGTACCCAGATCCCTCGCTTCGCTCGGGATGACAAGAGGACGCCGAACGGCACTATTTTAGTGCTAAACCAGCAGTTTGTTAAGGCAATAACGTGTCCAGTTAAATGACAATGCAAGATGTTGCATATTTCGTCCGGAATCCAGTGCCCGCAACCAGCAAGTTACAATAACGCTATGCTGCGTTTGATGTGCATCACTGCCCATCCCGACGATGAGGCTGGAGGCTTTGGTGGTACCCTCCGCCTATACCACGACCGAGGCGTCGAGACATGTGTAATCTGCCTGACCCCGGGGCAGGCGGCGAGCCATCGTGGCAACGCCGCAAATGATCAGGAACTGGCAGATATGAGGCGCAAAGAGTTTGCGGCCGCTTGTGAAATTCTGAAAATTTCCAGCGGAATCGTTTTGGACTATCCCGATGGGCAGCTCTATCGGCAGGATCTTTATAAAGTCGTATGCGAGTTGACCTTGCACATTCGCCGTTTTCGTCCGCAGGTGCTGATTACCTTCGGACCCGACGGTTCCGTCACCGGCCACATCGATCATTCCATGGCGTCAGTTTTGGCTACTCTGGCGTTTCACTGGGCGGGACGCACCAATCGTTATCCGGATCAGCTTGCCGGAGGAGTTTCGCCACACCGAACCCAGAAGCTTTACTACGGCACAGTTGACTTCAATCTGCCCGACCGCCAACCGGTTACTCTGCCGCCTGCAACCGCGATCATCGACATTGGCAATTATCTGGAAACAAAAGTCGCGGCATTCAAGGCCCATGCCACCCAAGCGCCTTTGTGGCCTCTATTCGAATCACACGTACGCCAGCGCGGAGGGCGGGAAATGTTTCATCTCGTGGCAAGGATTACTCCTGGACTGATCGAGCAAGAGACGGATTTGTTCGCCGGAGTTAAAGAAAATACTTAGCGTCGTCGCTAGTACTCTGGCCGCCATTCCTACTGTGCCGACCGCAGCTCGCGCAATACTTGCAGCAAAGAGCTATGCGCGAAGGGCGCTGGAGCCAACGTTAATATCAGCATCAGCAGAGCGAATCCGGCCAACCAGCGGCGGACTCCGGTCACCTCCGGCCATTCCGCGACCATGGGATGCCGCATGCCGCTGATTTTCAATAAAATTGCCCAGATCAACCATCCTGCCCAGAAATAAAGCGCCATGGGAATAAGCGCGAGAATGGTTAAGCGCGACACCATCTTGTGCGCCCGCGGAGCCAGAGAGAACACGATGTGTCCACCATCCAGTTGACCGCCGGGAAGCAAGTTGAGCGCAGTAGCGAACATTCCCACCCAGGCCGCGATCGCGGTGGGATGAAAATAAATCGAGTGCAAAGCAGATCCCGAGCTGGCTTTGAGCTGCGCCACCGGCAGAATGTACCAGACCAGCCGGAAAATCAGCGGGTATCCCAGTTGAATGTCGGGACCTGCGAGATCCGGCGGCATGGGCTTCGAGAGCGGCAGGGCAAACATCAACACCGTCACGGCAACTGCGAATCCCGCAATTGGTCCAGCAATTCCGATATCAAAAAGCGCGGCACGCGAGCGAATTGGCGAACGGATGCGGATGAATGCGCCAAGCGTCCCAATTAACGTAGGCGCTGGAATGAAGAAAGGCAAGGTCGCATTCACACCGTAATAGCGGCAGCAGAGGTAATGTCCCATCTCGTGCGCCAGAAGAATGAGCATCAGCGTCGACGCAAACGGTAAACCTAGAAGCAGTCGCGACGGATCATGCAGCATCCATCGCATGGGGAAAAACGGAACCTCGTCATCATTCAACGAAAAAGCAGGCTGATTGTGCTGGAAGTTATATTCCATGCGCGCCCCGACTACGAGGGTCGTGAAGATCGTTGCCAACAGAAGGATGATGTGCAGCCAATACCGCTGCTTCAGCGGCTCTACAACAAACACTTCTACGGGACGGTAATAATCGGTGGTAGTCGAAGAAACTGGGGGAAGAAATTCAGGCATCAGGATTCTACGGTTCGAGAGCAAGTGCGGACGCTAACGCCCGTATCTCCATCGTACCGGAGAAATCGACCTCAGTCGATGGACTGCAATTCCTTGCCGGGTTTGAAGCGCACCGCTTTGCCTGGCGGAATGGAAACCTCGGCGCCGGTGCGTGGGTTGCGTCCGATTCCAGTTTTGCGCGGCCTGACATTGAATACGCCGAATCCGCGCAACTCAATGCGATCACCTTTGGCGAGCGATCGCTTCATACTGCCGAAGACAGTTTCCACGGCCAGTTCGGCCTTGGTCTTGGTGATTCCGGTCTTGTTGACCACTTCGTTGATGATGTCGAGCTTGATCAAAGGTTAGCTCCCGGCAACGGATTTCATCAAGTGCTTGATGCTAAGGGAGATATAGGAGATTGTCAACAACAGGCTTCGGGCGTCGGGCTTCAGGCCAAAGGCTTCGCGATCGGTCAACATTTCTCAGGCTGACTAATATCAGCTTTTAGGTGAAATCCTGCTGGCGGGATGTTCATGCGAAATGAAGCAGTGTCTGAAAACCTGAAGCCCGTCGCCTGAAGCCTGCTTACTTCCTGGCGTTCTCGCCTTCCTTGTACATGTACTTGATCGCAGGCTTGTAGATCATGAGATTAGGGGCGCCACTGCAATTTATCTTGAGGCAGCTCTTGTCGTACCATTCGATGATGCCGCGGATTTGTTCGCCATCGCGGAGAACGATGACCATGGGCGTTCTCGCCTGCATCTGCTTTTGATAATAAAAGTTTTCCGCATTGGTTTGTTCTGGCGGAGCCGCTTTGCGGCCACCGCCGCCATTGCGATCGCCGCGGTCATTGCGGTCATTACGCTCCACTGAGCGCTCGGGACGGTCACGGCGTTCCGCCGTCGGCGGGCCAGAATGGTTGTGGTCGGTGCGCGTTAAAGAGGGGCGAATCAGCTTCCGGTTGGCAAAAGTTTCCGGTTCGATGGGACCTTCGACCGGCATGGAATCAACCGCATCTTTCATAGCTGCACCACCTATCCGACACGCTTTTTAACGCGGGCCACAACCCGGCGCGACTGTGTTGTGATTCTGAAGGCGTGAACTTTCAACTACCGTAGCATAATAACCAGAGAGATGACAATCCTCAAACTGGTATAGGCTGCTGACGCGATCGCCTGATAGCGGCATGGGGCGAAGTGCCTGGCGTCAGTTGCAGCGGACGAAAGCGGTTCTCCCAACGAAAGCCGGTGAAAAGAGTGCTGTCGTCGAAGGTCGTCGACCGTCGAGATAGAGCTCTGTCGTCCACCAGGGAACCGCAGGGATCCCGAGTATCGCAGTTTTCCGTTATTCTGCAAACATTTTCGCTAATAACCGTCATTCGCTCGTCAAAGCGCCGATTTATTGTTGAACTTCACTACCTCTGGGTTTACCTTTATTCGGCGTCATTCTTGCCACCGCAAGGTATGAAACTCCCCCTTAAGTTATGATCGTTGCGCGTGATGGCGTTGCAGCTGAGGGTGCTTGCCGCTACCGGGATTCCGGTGGACGAGAACAATCCACTACCGCCCATGCCTTTTTAGCAGGAGATATTTTTAGCAAGAGATAAGGGAGTTGAGTATGCGTTCTTGTGCCAGATATTTGCTCGCCGCCTCGATATGCGTATTTTCTTTTGTGTGCGTTGAGGCCCAGTGCCCGGCGCGCCCCAATCCCGGCAGCGTGGTTCAGGATGCGCTCAGCCTCAACAGCGTGAACGGCGTTCTCAGTGCCGGATTCACTATGCGGCACTCGGTCGATAGCGGTGGATACAATCACTATTGCCTGAACTACGAAACCGGCAAAGGAGAAGTTGAGGCTCCGACCTTGCGCCTCAATCAGGGCGACCGCTTGATTCTTGACGTCAAAGATCGCATCGAAAGCGACGACGACTCGTCGGGAATGGCGATGGACATGTCGGGCGTGCCGGTTTGCGGTGACACCGGAACGCCGACTTTGTCTTCGACCAACATGCACTTCCATGGTCTGAATGTTCCGCCCATTTGCCATCAGGACGATGTGCTCACAACTCTGATCCAACCGGGCAAACCGCCATTTCGATTTGACATGCAGATTCCAAAGAACGAGCAGCCGGGACTGTATTGGTACCATCCCCATGTGCATGGGTTCACCGAGTTCCAGGTGAATGGAGGCGCTGCCGGTGCGCTGATTGTTGAGGGGATGCAGAAATTGCGGCCCGAGGTAGCCGGACTTCCGGAGCGCGTGTTTGTTATCCGCCAGCAGTATCTGGTTCCATGGGTGCCCGGACCTTACCAGCTAACTATCAACTACCAGGTCGCGGCGGCTCCTACTTTCCCTGATCCAATCATTAAGATGAAGGCCAATGGAAAAGAATTCTGGCGAGTCGCCAATGCCACTATCCAGGATTTCATGCCGCTGCAGGTACAGTTCAATGGCAAGCCGCAGCAACTTGAATTGATCGCTCTCGACGGCTATCCGCTGGCGAAGCCAAGATTTGAAGACACCATTCTCGTGCCTCCGGCGAGCCGAGCCGAGTTCATCGTGCAGGCTCCGTCGCAAGACAACGTAGCTACGTTTATGTCGAACGCTTATTCAACTGGTCCAACGGGCAACCCCGATCTTCAACAGGAACTGGCGAAGGTCGAGGTCACCTCCGATGCAGAGGAAACGCAAACTACGAAGACGCCAGACGCCAATAGTGGCCCAGCGTTAAACGCCATAAAATTCACCGGACTAGACGCACTGAAGCCGACCACGCTGCGAAAACTTTACTTCTCCGAGGAATTTGGCGGGACCAACGGGCCTATCCAGTTCTACATCACCGTCGACGGACAAAAACAAAAGGTGTTTGAAGCGAATGAAAAGCCAGTGATCACAACTCACGTTGGAGCTGTCGAAGACTGGATCATTGAGAATCGCGCGCTCGAGACCCACGCTTTTCACATGCACCAGATCCACTTCAAAGTTATGGAAGTGGACGGAAAGCCGGCTGCGGATCAGGATTTGCGCGATACCATCGAGATTCCTTTTTGGGAAGGTCCCGGCAATCCTTACCATAGCGTGAAGGTCCGCATGGACTTTCGCGATCCCACGATTGCGGGCACGTTTGTGTTTCATTGCCACATCCTGCTTCATGAAGATTTGGGCATGATGCACAAAATTCTGGTACTGCCGAAATAGCGCCGGTAGCAGGCCGGGCGATCGACCACAATAGCGATCGACCACAATTAAGAGTGAGGAGAAATGCGAAAGAGCATTCTGTTTGTCATCAGCAGCGCATTGTTGTTGCTGGCTGGATACATGATTGGGAGCAGGAGCGCTGTGGCCTACGCCGGGCCGCAAGACAAGGACTCCGCAGCTTACGCTACTCCGCCCACTCGGGGGAGTGTGCCAAAATCGTATGGCCGTCTGGTTACAGCGATTTCCGATTCCATCGGAACCGGTCTGGTCTTCGAAGACACCCAGGGCGTGATTCGCTTTGTAAGCATCACCGGAATGAAAGAGGGAGAATTGCCGCGCTACGATCAAACCCCGACCCGTGGCGGCATTCCCAAGTCCTACGGTCGTCTGGTTACGGCGGTCGTCAACTCTGAGGGAACCGGACTGATTTTTGAGGACAGCGAAGGCGTAATCAGATTTGTCACAATAGCCGGCAAAAAAGAAGGAGAGCTGACCCGCAACTAACGAACCTTTTCAGAGGCATGGTGGTGGCCCCCGTTAATCCCTGATGAATGCGTCTTCAGCTTCGCTTAAGGTTGGGCATGTAAGCGTGGATATTCGGACGATGTCCCTGCAGTCATTCGTGTTCCAAAAGAAGCTCAATGAAAATTCTCCGCGTTGTCAGTCTTGTGGCCGTCATGATGCTTTTGATCTCGCTAATGGCAACAGCACAGGAAAAGAAAATCAAGCGATCGGATCTACCCGCAACAGTTGAGAAAACCGTGGCTACCGAGAGTAAGGGAGCAACTATACGCGGCTTTGCACAAGAGACGGAGAACGGCCAAATCAATTACGAAGCGCAGTTGATGGTGAACGGTCACAGCAAAGACGTCGCGATGGATGCTACCGGCGCGATCGTCGAAGTAGAGGAGCAGGTCGCAATCGACTCGCTCCCTGTAGCGGTCAAAGACGGGTTGCAACTGAAAGCAGGCAAGGGCAAGCTGCTTAAGGTCGAGTCCATAGCGAAGCACGATAGACTCGTGGCCTACGAAGCACAGATCATAAAGGATGGAAAGCGGTCTGAAGTGCAAGTCGGTCCGGACGGAAAACCTCTCGACCACGAAGAATGAAGTCCGGGCGTGGCCTCTTTTGCCACCGTCTCCGGAGCGACGGCCCGTCCAAAATCTTGTCAAGCCCCCAAACGACCCGATCCCTCTCAACCATCTCATTCCATTACAAACATAAAGTCGAGAAGTGTGAGCCGAGAAGCGACGTAAGAGTGGGGGCTGGCCCACTAGTTGCGATTAGAACTGGTTTGATACGCCACGAAAGCGGCTGCCCCACTCGTCGTGGTGTGAGGCTGTTACGAAACTCGACCTTTTTGTTATAGGTTGTGGTCAGGCCTAAAACGAAGCCCAACATCTTGCGATCCCAACTGCAGGAATTTGAGTTTCGTAACAGCCTCGGTGTTCGACGAGTGGGCGCCCCGGACCTCAACGGCGTCACTGGGGGTGGGAAGGCGGAGCAGTAATCATGAAAACCGTGCCGTTCTTGTTGACGCCGCCGCCGAAGGCTGTGCCGTAGAGGTTTCCCTTCGCGTCCATGATCAAATCGTTTGGGTATGCCCCGTCGGAGCAGTCGCTAGTGGAGCAGAAGTTGTGCAGCACCTTCTTCTTCCCATCTTTGCTAATTTCAAAGACGATTCCGGAGTCGTGGAGGCCGCCCTCCTCAGTGGTCCCATAGAGATTGCCTTCAGCGTCGCGAATTACTCTTGATTGAGGTCGGGCGCCGGCGTGATCCAGTGGTGGACCGAATCTGTACAGAATGCGCTCCGTGCCACCCCGCCTCACCTCGAACACCGTCCCCAAATTGTAGCTGTTCCCGCCGTCGACGGTGGTGCCGTAGAGGTTCCCTCTAGGATCCATGAATAGGGCTGCGGCTGGGGTGTTTCCATCCGGAGATCCCTTGAAGGCGTGCAGCACAGTCTCCTTTGTGCCAGCGAGCTCGAACACCACTCCGCAGGGATACGGGTAGTCGCAGTTGATGTCCCCGCCGTAGGTGGCTGTGCCGAAGAGGTTCCCTTTGGTGTCCATGAGCAACCCCGCTGTCGGTAATCCTCCATCCTTACCCCCAGTGAAGCTGCGCAGCACGATCTCCTTCGTTCCAACCAGCTTGAACACCGCTCCGTCGTTGAGTTTCCCGCCAAGGTAAGTGGTGCCATAGAGGGCTCCGCTTGCGTCCGCGATTATCCCGGCCATAGGCCACTTGCCGTCCTTGCCTCCGGTAAAGTAGTGCAGCACGGTTTCCTTCCCCCCGCTCAGCTTGAACACTAGTCCACAACCTTCAAAAGTTTCGCCAACGCAACCGGTGCCGCCGGCCACGGTTGTGCCGTAGAGGTCTCCTTTGGCGTCCAGGATCAGGTTCGCGCGGGGATTTGCCCCGTCCGGGCCGGCAAAGTTGTGCAGTACAGTCTCCCCGCCGTTGGTATCCAACTCGAACACTGTTCCACAGCCGATATACCCGGAGCCGCCGCAGTGAGCGCTGTTTACATTGCCTCCAAACGTAGTGGTGCCATAGAGGTTGCCGGAGACGTCCATGAGCAATCCCGCCTCGGGCCCCGCGCCGTCTGTTGGGTACCCGGCGAAGCTATAGAGCACGGTGAAGGTCTGCGCATCGGCCAGCCGGGCCGTGCCGAGGGCAAGGCCGGCGACAGCAGCTAGCGCCAGAGCGGCAGCCCGATGCGCTGTGACTTGGACGAGCTTCATAGTTCCCCCTGCGCTAGTTTAGGCCAGCCCCCGGGCCATCTCCCGAAGCCTCGCTTCAGTGCGAATGCGACGGCCGCGGCGTGGGAAACGGCGTCGTGTTCAGCAAGATGGTGACGGTGCCATAGTAGGAATTTACTGAGGCCAGATCGGGCTTCCCGTCGACGTTGAAGTCGGCGGTGATCAGTTGCCCGCAATCCTTGCAGTGGAACCTTACGGGCGGCTGAAAGGTGCCGTCGCCGTTGCCCAAAAGAACGATGACATTATTGTTCTCCGTTGCCGCCAGATCGATGAATCCGTCACCATTGAAGTCTGCGGCAACGATGGAAATTGGGCCCGGACCCTTGGCATATAGTTTTGGCCGCGAGAATGTCCCATCGCCATTCCCTAGCAGCACCTCCACTCCCTGCACGGTCGCGACCGCGACATCAAGATTGCCGTCACCATTGAAGTCGGCCAGAACCAGGGAAAGGGGCCCCTCGCCTGCTTCGTAAGTCACCGGCTTCTGAAACGTCCCATCGCCCTTGCCCAGTAGCACGGCCAAGTGACCATAGTGGTTTCTGCAACCCGTGTCCGCCACCACCAGATCCGGAATATTGTCGTGATTCAGGTCGCCCACCACAATGCTGCTCGGATTGCAGCCTCCCACGGAAAAATAATGGAACGGCCCGAACCCGTGAGGCTTCTTCCCCAGCTTGACAAAAACGTTGTCCAAAATCGAGCCGCCGTCGATGCCCACCAGGTCCGGTACACCGTCGCCATTGAGGTCGGCCACCGCTACCCGGACGGGGTAGTCGTAAGCCTGAATAATCTTTTCCCCGTTAAACCCTCCGTGCCCGTTGCCAAAACCGATAAAAAGCAGGCCATAGTTGTCACCATCCACCACAATGGAGTCGAGCTTGCCATTGCCCTTGACGTCCGCCAAGGTCACATAAAGCGACTGCGAGCCGGAGTCCCCAAACTGCCAGCTGCCGAAAGTTCCATCGCCTTTGCCCATGGCGTAACTGAGCGGACCATTCACGCCCACCACAGCCAGATCGGGAATCCCGTTACCGCTCAAATCTCCTGCAGCGAGCGAGGCGGGATACACCAGAGTACTTGTGATGGTGCTGATCTTGAACGAAACGGTGCCCGGCGCGCCGGCAAAAGCTGGAGAGCCAAGCTGTGCAACCACTGAAGCCAGCAATAAAATCAACAGAACAAATAGAGCTATGCTTTTCACTTCTACCTCTACTACCGAACGCTGGCGGCTTGCTGCATGCCGCTTCGTCGCGTGCCGCGTAGATTAGCACGGTTTTGATCGATATCGACGGAAAACCGCGTCCGAGGGCTGCCCCACTCGCTGCGGTTAGAACTTCCCTTGATACGTCACTACGAAAGCGGCTGCCCCAGCCGCGTAGCGACGGAATCTGATAGCCCGGCACGGCAGTGCCGGGAAAGCGAAAGTGGAACAACTGAGTCCGCTTTTAGAGGACGGCACGAGTTTCGTAACAGTCCCACACCGGGGGCTGTCCCAACCCAAACCTCTAAACTACTTTTTAGGGTGCCCCGCTCAAGCTCCGCTTGGGCGGGGGCGTTCAGTGGTCACAGAAACTTTCGCCTTGGCAACTAGGGGAGCCTGGCCCACTCGCGGTTAAAATCTATTCTGAATGGGGGCTGGCCCACTAGTTGCGATTAGAACTGGTTTGATACGCCACGAAAGCGGCTGCCCCGCTCGTCGTGGTGTTCGACGAGTGGGCAGCACGGACCTCAACCGCGGGCGGTTTACTTTTAATTTTTTCGAAAAGTGAAACGGCGAGATGCCCCGGACCCAACATTTGCCAGCATTTTTCCCATTTCGACACAGCCTGTCACTTTTTCTCCGCAATTCCCTTGACTTCACTATAAGATATACAGGATAACAAACATATATCTCATCGAATGGAAATGCCCGCTCCCACTCACAAGGTTTGTTCCCAATATTTTGCCCATAACTCCTTTGAACTCAAAAATTTCAACCCTGGTCCCCCGTTACCGCTCTCATTCCAAAAGATCAGGGGGGAGGGGGTGAGGGGGTGGATACCATCGATGGGTACAGACCGGGCACATCCCTGACAAAACAGACCGGGAACATTGCTGACACTATGACCGATTCTGGAAGGCGTGCGGAAATCTGGGGACATTTCATCGGAGTCCCTCTCTGATGTTTCGCGTTTGTGGGCATGTAGCCAGATGGCCGTCCAGCTAGCTCAAGGCCCACGGTCTACAGAGCCGCATCCTGACGTCGGTTACAGAAAATGTCAAGCGCAATGGAGCGTGGAGAGGATGGCAAAAACCCAGGTCTCAACCGCAAAAGCAGCAGAGTCAAAGGCGGCGGACAAGAGTGTCCGCCCCACACAGCTGTTGGGCGAAAAAAAGAAAAGACGGGCAGTTTGCCCGTCTTTGCTGCAAGCTGAGAGCTAATGGCTGACAGCTCAGTTGATATCGAATTGTTCCTGGTGCAGCGCGGGGTCGCTTTTCACGATTACCGTGCGCTTGGTTAGCTCTTCCATTTCGGTTAGGAAGCGTCCGTTGTTTGCCTTTAGCGCTTTGGCGATTTCTGGATTTACGCGCAGCATCACATCCGCGTGATCGAGGTGCTTGGCCATCTTTCGCATTTCGACGTAGATGTCATTGCAGACCGTGGTCACCGATTTCACGTAGCCAGTCGATTCGCAATACGGGCATGGCGAGCCGATGGTGCGTTCGAGCGACTGCTTCACTCTCTTTCGCGTTATGGCGACTAATCCAAAATCGTTGAACTGCAAAACCTTCGACGGGGCGCGGTCGCTGCGCAGCGCTTCTTCCAGGGCTTGCATGACTTTTTGGCGGTTGCGGCGCTCGTCCATGTCGATGAAGTCGATGATGATGATGCCGCCGAGATCGCGCAATCGGATCTGGCGCACGATTTCCTTAATGGCGTCGACGTTGGTTTTGACGATGGTGTCTTCGAGGCGAGCTGTCTTGCCAACGTACTTGCCGGTGTTGACATCAATTGCGACCAGAGCTTCGGTTTGATTGATTACGATGTAGCCACCGCTCTTCAGCCACACTTTCGACTTCAGGGCTTTATTGATTTCATCGTTCAAGCCAAACTGATCGAATAGCGGGACTTCTTTGCTATAAAGCTTGACCCGCCGCACCAGTGCTGGCTGGAATCGGTTGGCGAAGCGTAGGACGCGTTCGTATTCCTGCTCGGTGTCGACCCAGATGGCGGTGAAGTCGGACGTAACTTGATCGCGCAGTACGCGCTCGACTACGTTCAAGTCGTGATAGATCAGGGTTGGGCCTTTGCCGTTGTCGGCGCGGGTTTTGATCTCGGACCAGAGATTCTTCAGGAAGCGAATGTCGGCCCGCAGCTCTTCTTCCGATGCGCCTTGCGCGGCGGTGCGCACGATGAAGCCGCCGTGCCCGTTTTCGCGTTCGCTGATGATGATGCGCTTCAACCGCTGCCGCTCTTCTTCGGAAGCAATCTTTCGCGACACGCCAGTATGGTTGACAGTTGGCATGTAAACCAGGAAGCGTCCGGGCAATGCGATGTGGCTGGTGATGCGGGCGCCCTTCTTCCCGATGGGTTCCTTGGCGATCTGAACCAGGATTTCCTGACCCTCTTTAAGGAGCTCGGTGATGAGTGGCACGTTCTGCGGTTCCTGACGACGGAAGCGGCGCCCGCCGCCACCGCGGCGTCCACGCTGACCGCGCTTGTCGAATGCGGGACGTGCAGCACGTTGAGTGTAAGCCGCAGTTGCCGCTGGAGCACGCACTTCAACCCGGACGTCGACCGTGCCGTCGCCGCGAGCTTCGGCATCAAGCAGCGCTTCAGCTTGAGCCTGGGCTTCCTCGAGTTCGGCCTCTTCAGCCTCCTTGGCTTCTTGTTCCGCAACCGCGTCATCGACTTCCTCGCCAGTTGCAGGCTCGTCCACGCCGCCTTCTATGACGAACGGTTCGGGTTTAGTCTCAGATGCGCTTGGCGCTGGTTCGGCGGAGGCGGCAATTTCTTGCGTTGCAGGCGAGCGATAATCATCGGCGTGCCGGGTTTCTTCTTCCAGTTCCTCTTCTTCGAAAGTTTCGTCTTCGTCGAGATCTTCTGCGTAGGAGCCGAGATGAGCCTCTTCCTCTTCAATCTCTTCTTCTACCATCGTCACGTCGCCGGTTGCGAACGGCGGTAGAGCTTGATCGGAACGCTCGGGAATGGCAGTCATCTTGTCATTTAAGCGATTTTCTTCGGCTTCCGTATGTTCAACCGCTGCGCCTCCGAACACGGCTGCAACATTCATTTCGTGCAGACGCTTTTGTTCGCGATTCCAGTCGGAAGATCCGACTTGAGTATTCGCGGCTGCGCCTTTCGCCCGGTCGTTGGTTTGGGGTTGAAATTCTGCTATCGGTTGCTGATCGGTCTCCGGCGATGCGAAGAGTGGTTCATCTTCAGGGAAAGCAGCTGCAATAGGAGCCGGGGTGTCTGAACCGGGCGAGGCTGGTCTAGACGCAGCTCGCTGCTGGGATGGCTGAGCGTGCGCGAGGCGCTGATATTTCGAGATGGATTCCCCGGGCAGGATGATCGGCTGGTATCCCGGCGGCGGGCCATATTCAGGACGCTCGCTGCGCTCCGGGCGATCCGTTCTTTCCTGACGGTCGTTTCTTTCAGGACGTGCGGCTTCAGCGGTGGGGCGGGCAAACTTGGATTCGGGCATACGTTCGCCGCGACGGCCACGACGGCGACGGCTTCGCCAATCTCCGCGAGCCTCCCGGCTTGCCCCTGGGTTGGGCTTTTCCTGACTTCCACCGGCGGGCGTACCTGACTCGGTGTGTTCTTCCGAGGCATGCGGTTCGCTTATAGGGGTTACGCCGCCAGGTTCAGCTACGGAAGGCTGAGACTCGGTCCGCACCGGCGATTGATAGGGCTGTGAAGGCGCGAGGCCGGTGGGAATTTCCTCGACTTCGTCATCATCCTGCAATTCCATGAAATCGGAAACATAAAGGAAGGCGTCGCGCTCCAGGCCGATATCTACGAAAGCGGACTGCATGCCGGGCAGGACACGGGTTACGCGGCCTTTATAGATAGACCCAGCTAAGGTGTATTCATTCTCGCGCTCCAGGTAAATTTCGGCGAGCAGATCGTCTTCTACCAGCCCCACTTTAGTTTCATGAGGGGTAGAAGACACAAACAGTTCTTTTGTCATACAGACTCCGGTTCTGCGCCGTCAAGCGGCTGCAGGTTTCACCGGAACCAAGGCAGGGAAAGGCCGGGAGAATCGAGCGATGCGATAACCGTCCCGCACAAGGGACAGTTGGGGCTACGGAGTTTTTTCCGTAGCCGTATTCGTAGCACAAACTTGGAAATTTTTCGCACTTATCGCATTGCGCTTGCCCAAGGTTTGTGACCTGCTCTCACAAAAACCGTCTCTGGTCTTTGGGGGGGCCGTTACCCGCCTGGCAGCGCTTTAGCTTCAATCCTGCCCGGCCGTTCACTACTTTCTGGCCGGTGAGTGCCCTCTTTACGCGAGGGCGATCGTAATCTTAATTTCTTTGGCCGCACCTGGCGAGCGCGGCAAATCTCCTTGCCCACTTCCTCTGCTTAGTTCACAAAGCGGCGCATTCGCACGTTCATCACAATACCCAGCGCCAAAAACATAAACAGGACGGAAGACCCGCCATAACTCATTAACGGCAAGGGTATTCCGGTAACCGGCATAAAGCCGACCACCATGCCAACGTTGACCAGGATGTGAAAGCTAAGCACAGCCACCACACCCATCACCACAAATGTGCCGGCGCGATCGGGCGCCGTTTGCGCATTCTGCGTCAAACGCATGAGCACGATAAAGTATAGCAGCATTACGGTTAACGCGCCCACAAATCCATGTTCCTCGGCGAAGGCGGCGAAGATAAAGTCCGTTTGCGGGACCGGCAAGAACGCCAGATGAGTCTGGGAGCCGCCACTGCTTCCCCAAAGTCCGCCGGAACCTACCGCGATCAGGGATTGAATTACCTGGTAGCCGGAACCCTGGCTGTCGGCCTCGGGCTGCATGAAGCTGGTGAGCCGGTCGCGCTGATATGGCTTCAAAACGTGGAAGGCCAGCGGCATCATCAGTCCCGCTAGTACCAGGACGGTAACGGCCTGCTTCCAGCGCACCCCGCCCAGGAATAACCCCATAAGTGCAATGGGGATATAGGTCAGAGCGGTGCCGAGGTCGGGCTGAGCCAGCACCATGAGCATGGGGACGCCGACGATGGCGCCCGCCTTCATGAAATCGGGCCAGGAAAGTTCTCTCTGGTGCAAGTCAGCAAAGTATTTGGCGACCGCCAGAATAAGGATGAGCTTGACCCACTCCGACGGTTGAAAATGTCCACCCCCGGGCATTTTGATCCAGCGCCGCGCACCCAGGTATTTTTGTCCAAAGATGATGACCGTCATCAGTGAGGCGATGGAAACGATGTACATCCAGTGCACGGCGTCGAGCAGCTTCTGGTAATTGATGAAACTCATCAGGAACATGCCGACGATCCCGCCGGTAATCCAGTAGAGCTGCCTGATGTGAGCCCCGGCGAACTTGGTGTGCTCGGTGGCGCTGCGGATCTCCATCACACCAAGGCCGCAAAGCAGCATGACAAAGATGAACAACAGCCAGTCGAAATCGCGAAATGAAATATAGCGTGACATCAGTTTAAACGTCGTTGATAGAAGTTGATAGAAAGTGTTGGTGCTACGACAATCGGACTGTGCAGTTTGGCTTCACCCGGGCACAAATGTGCGCCTGATGTCGATCTGAAATCGGCAATCTGTTTTCTAACTGAGCGTCCCAGGATCGGTGCCTCGAACAGGTGCCAGGAGAGTGCCGAGATGAGCACAGTTACTAAAAACGCGGTTAAGGCGACCGGGATGCGGGAATGCAAGTATTGCCCGGCCTTCAGAAGCACCGCTTCATGGTAGAGATAAAAGGTGTAGCTGATCAGGCCCAGATACCTCAATGGAGCCGCGGTCAGGAATTTGTGCAGGAGACCCTGTTGCCCTCCGAGAGCATAAACCAACAAGCTGCCGAGGCAGGCTGCACTGAGTGAATATGCGAGCGAATTGAAGAGGATGCTGTTGGCTGCGGCTCGGAAGCTGGGCAGAATGGAGAGACCTATCAACAGGGCAAGGGTGGACACGGAGCAGATTAAAGCGGTGTTGCGGCCTCGGACAATCCACTGCGGATCGCGGCTTGCGGCGAGCGCAATGAAAGCACCCATGGCCAGCGCATCAGCTCGAAATACGGTTAAACAGTAGATAGGGAAGTGCGTGCTGAATAGTGGCGTAGCGATGCCACGAAGGACAGGGGAAATTAAGATTACGGTGAGCGCGATTCGGCGCAGCCCGTCTCTATTGCATGCCAACGCGACCCAGGGCCAGACAAAATAAAATTGCTCTTCGACGCCGAGCGACCACAACGGTCCCATAGCCGCAAGCACGACCTTGCCGAGCGCAAGCGGAATATTAGGAGCGAAAAATACATACCAGTACCAGATGTGGCCCCATGGCACGCGCCAAAAGACAGTCAGCACGGCAAGAAATGCGATGTAAGGAGGAAGAATTCGCCGAATGCGCCGCAGGTAGAATGAACCCCAATAACTTGCCCCGGCGCTACGATTTTCTTTCAAGCGGAGAAGTATTCCGGTGATCAGGAAGCCGCTGAGGACAAAAAAAAGGTCGACGCCCATCCAGAGCAAGTGAATCCCAAGAGCGTGCGACGCAAAAACCATCAGAATCGCAATCGCACGAAGGCCGTCGACTTGAGGAATGCGCTGCAATTTGAGCACGCCGAATTTCAGTATATGGGCTGCGCGATCGTGCTTTGCACCTAAGCGCACGCAAGGTATCTCATCGATCATCTGCATGGCCGGCGTCTGGATTGCGCACATTTGCATTACGGGCACGATTTCTATCTCAACTACACTGGGGCACGTCTTTTTCACCGAGTCGGTGCACAGTCCAAGTTGGCGGAATGTGGACGGTTATTGCACACCGGGCGCTGCCATCGCTAACGGCAGGCGGGTCTTTGGCACATCAAGCACGAACCTGCCTCCGTGCAAAGTATCCTCATCTTCGCCATCGGGACTGTCGGAATTCCATACGGCTCCGATCTCAACCTTTTTATCGCCCTGCGCAACTTTAGTCGGCTGTCGCCGCTGCTTTTCGACGTAAGCTTTAACTACTTGGGCGGCGATGCGTGCGGCGAACTGTCCATGTTCTCCGCCCTCGAACAACACGGCAACTACGATTTCCGGATTCCGGCGCGGGGTTACGCCGACGAACCAGGCATTATCTTTATATTTCGACTTCCCGTTGGCAGTTTTAGCTTTGAGCGCGTTGCTGACCGTCTGCGCGCTTCCAGTCTTGCCCGCGAAGTCAATTCCCTGCAGATGCGCGCTGCCAGCCGTACCCAAGGGCGACGGCACATTGGACATGGCATCAGTAATGGTCTCCCAATTTGCGGGATCAATCGGGATCTTCACCGGGGCAGTCGAATCCGCGGCCGGAACGAAATTGGCCGGCAGTTCCGCGGGATTGGTGACGTGCGGCCTCACCAGCACGCCGCCGCTGGCGATGGCGCCGATGGCGCGAGCCAACTGAATCGGAGTTACAGCCACTGCGCCCTGGCCAATGCCTACTGAGATGGTTTCACCCGCATACCACTTCTGTTTGAAGTTGCGCACCTTCCATTCTTCTGACGGCATTACTCCGCTGGCTTCCTGTGGCAGGTCGATCCCGGTTTTTTGCCCCAGGCCAAACATGGTCGCGTATTTTGCAATGCGATCGATACCAAGTTTCTCGGCGAGGGTATAAAAGAAAACGTCGCATGACTGGTAAATCGCCTTGCTGATTTCGACCAGACCATGGGTGCGATGCTCCGCAGTTACCCAGCATTTGAAGTAGCGCCCGTAGAATGTGGCGCCACCGTTGCAGGTCACGTGCATGTCTTGCGCGATGCCTTCTTGCAGACCAGCAGTGGCCATGATGATCTTGAAAGTCGATCCGGGCGCGAGCTGCGCTTGAATCGCTTTGTTCAGCAAAGGATGGTCGTCATCGTTGACCAGCTTGCTCCATTGATCGCGGGAGACTCGAACGGCAAAATCGTTGGGATTAAAAGTCGGGCGGCTAACCATGGCGAGTATCTCGCCGTTGCGCGGGTCCATGGCTACGATTGCACCATTCTTGTCCCCCAGAGCTTGTTCTGCGGCGATCTGCAGATCGAGGTCGACGGTCAGCTTGAGTTGCCTGCCAGCTTCGGCCGGGGTTTCATCCAAGCGTTTAACTTCTCTTCCACGGCTGTTCACCATCGCACGCCGTGAGCCGTTCTTTCCCATCAGAATTTGGTTGTATTGCAGCTCTACGCCGGATTTTCCCACCACGTCGCCGGGATTGTAGAACTCCCAGCGCGGCTGGTTGAGCATTTCCTCGCTGACTTCGCCGACGTAGCCGATAAGGTGGGCCATGAAGCCGTTGCGGGGATAAAGCCGGCGGTGGGCCACGATCGTATCCAGCTCAGGGAGCTCATTGCGGTGCGACTCGACGAAGGCGAGCTCATCTTGGGTGATGTCGTCTTTCAAGAAAATCGGCTGGTACTGCGGCATGGAAGCGAAGTGGCGGATGCGGTCTTTGACATCCTTGGGGTCAAGATGCAGGCCTTGAGCGATGAGGCCGGCGTCAGCGGCTAGGTCGCGGGAAGAATCGCGTAATAACAAAGCGGTGAACGAAGGATAGTTCTCGACGATGGTGCGGCCTTCGCGATCCAGAATCTTGCCGCGCGGCGCGAGAATGGGAACGTTGCGAACGCGATTCTTTTCCGCCAGCGAAGCGTACATATCGCTCTGCACCACCTGCAGCCGCCATAATCCGTAGGCCAATATCATGAAGATGGCCAGGATGATGTACTGCACCGCGGTGAGGCGGACCTGCGATACTTTTTCGTCGCGGGCGATCATCAGGTTTCAGACAGTGTTAGGCCTTAGGCGCGCCGAGCACTAGCCAGGCTGACTTAATCCTTTCGGGAAGATGATTTTATTGTAATCCGGCAAGCATCGGATTGGAGTGTAATTCCGAGTAACGGAAGGGCATAGACGGCGGGACTAGTATGAGGACTGCCAGCATATCGCTTTCCCAGTGATCAGATGCAGCCAACGGATTACAAAAACCCCGTCTTTAGTGGGCCACGAATTTCCATACCACAACCACCGCAAAAATGACTACCCCGACCAAGTACGCCCAGCCACGTCCTTTTTGGAGCTTTTCCTGATCTATCATGGAGATGCCTCACAAGACCAATTCTACGACGTTCCACGAAAATGCTGAAGTAAGACTCTATGAAAACTGAAATGGGTCTCCCGCTACCTTCTTGCACCCCTGATTTCCTCTATGGCACCGCCTGGAAGGAAGATCGCACGTCAGCGCTGACCGAACTTGCCCTCCGCACGGGTTTTCGCGGCGTCGATACTGCCAACCAGCGGCGGCATTATTTTGAAGCCGGTGTGGGCGAGGGTCTGGCTGCCGCGTATCGTGCCGAAGTGGTAATCCGCACGGATCTCTTTCTGCAGACAAAATTCACCTATCGGCCGGGACAGGATCACCGCCTGCCTTACGATTCTGCGGCCAGCCTTTCCGATCAGGTCGCGCAGTCGATGGCTAGTTCACTCGAGCATCTTCTGACTGACTACGTGGACAGCTACGTTTTGCATGGTCCCGCTTCCGGATCCGGTTGGACCGACGCTGATAGCGAGGTGTGGGCTGCGATGATGAAGGAGCGCGATGCCGCCCACACGCGCTTTCTGGGGGTAAGTAATGTTTCGCTGCGGCATCTTGAGCAGATGATTGCCTCGCATGCGGAACCACCCGCATTTGTGCAGAATCGCTGTTTCGCGCGCCTGGGTTGGGACCGTGAGGTACGGCTTTTTTGTAAGGAGCGAAAAATTGTCTATCAGGGTTTCTCGCTTCTCACTGCGAATCCGGAGGTACTGCATCATCCTGGAATCCAAGATCTCGCCACCCGCACTCAGTGCACTCCCGCGCAGATTGTCTTCAACTTCGCCCGCGCAGTCGGCATCCTGCCGCTTACGGGTACGTCTAACCCCGAGCATATGAAGCAGGACTTGGCCAGCCGCAATCTGCAGCTGCCGCCGGAGACGGTGCGGGCGATTGAGTCACTGGCTGGCTGACGTTCTTCATACATAAGCCAACCTCGCATAACCCGCTTTTTTGCACTATATCGGACAGGAAATTCGGAGTAGAATTCCGGGCACGATCCATGGGACGACAATCTGGGACGGGGAGATCGGACCGATGAAAACTTTGAAGACGAATCCTATCAGTGATGTGGGCGTTGGCAATTTTCCACTACGTCCAGGCGCGGCACAATTTGGCAGGTCTTTTTTAGTATGGGTTTTTATTTGTGCCTTGATTCCGGCTTGCATGGCAGAACAAAAGAAGCGCGTGGCTGTGCTTAATTTTGAATACGGTACCGTGCAGAGTTCGGTCTCCGCAATTTTCGGAACCAACCAGGATATCGGCAAAGGCATTTCTGACATGCTGGTGCAGAAGTTGGTGACGGATGGCAAATACTCGGTGATTGAGCGCAATGCTATCGACAAGGTACTGGGCGAGCAGAACTTCGCCAACAGCGATCGCGTCGATTCCAGCACCGCGGCCAAGGTCGGAAGAATCCTTGGCGTGGATGCGGTAATTATGGGAAGCATCACCCAGTTTGGCCGAGACGATAAGAATATGACTGTGGGTGGCGGGGGGCTCGGCGGATATGGCAGCAAGTTTGGTCTGGGCGGCGTGGGGAAACATAACGCTAAAGCCGTGGTCGCAATAACCGGCCGCTTAGTAGACACGACCACGGCAGAAATTTTGGCTGCGGTAACCGGCAATGGCGAGTCGGCTCGTTCGGGAACGTCGCTGATCGGTGCCGGAGGAGGCGGTGGAAGTGCTGGCGGCGGCGGTGTTGACATGAGCAGTTCAAATTTCGCCAACACCATACTCGGTGAGGCGCTGCATCAAGCCGTGGATTCGATGGCGACACAACTCGATGACAAAGCCACAGCGCTGCCGACACACAAAGTAGAGTTCACCGGCCTGGTCGCTGATGTCACGGGAAACACCTTGGTGCTAAATGTCGGCAGCAAGGACGGAGTAAAAGTTGGAGACACGATCGATATCAGCCGTCCGGTCAAGACGGTCAAAGACCCGACTTCAGGGAAAGTGCTCAGAACCATCACCGACAAAATGGGAACCGCAACCGTCACCGACGTGGATGCGGGATCGGCGACGGCAACTTACACGGGAAGCGCGCCAGCCAAAGTTGGGGACGCGGTGAAGAGCCAGTAGCATGTTCTCTGCAGAATTTGTGTTTGATCAGGGGGGAGCTTTGGCTCCCCTTTTTATCTTGCCCTAGAATAGTGCCGTGGAAGCCAGCTTCCAATGTGCAGGTTGCGGGCAGTGCAATCAAATTACGGTCGATGAGTCTGCGGGGCGCCGGCAATCCTATGTAGAAGATTGCCAGGTCTGCTGCAAACCCAACGTGCTCCGTATTGAATATGATCAGGCTGGGCAAGAATTTGTGATTGCGGCGGAATTGGAATAGCGTATTGCGCAGCAGTTGGCACTGACAGAGCTTTGCAGAATCGAGTGACAACCAGTTCCGGTCATTCCGAGCGAAGTCGAGGAACCTGCTGTTTCGCCCGGTGCAGGCGGAAAAGCAAGTTCCTAAACTTCGCTCGGAATGACAATGAGAGTGAATCTCACTGTATTATGCGACCCTAAGTGGTCGCAGTTCTCGTCAGGCCGAAAGGACTATGCAATGGGCATGAGCTACAGCACTCCAGGTCGCATGGTGGCGCACAGTATGGTCACGACACAATTCGAACTCGATGGATTTCGCGTGACTCGAACCCTTGGAGTGGTTCGCGGCATCGTGGTGCGCTCGCGTTCGATTTTCGGGACGATTGGAGCCAGTTTGCAAACCATTCTGGGCGGGAACATTACATTGCTGACTAATCTGTGCGAGAAGACCCGCGCAGAAGCGTTTGACTTGATGCTGCAACACGCCGCCGAGCTGGGTGGGAACGCTGTCGTAGGTGCTCGCTACGACGCTACTGAAATTATGCAAGGTGTCACCGAAGTGCTGGCGTATGGGACGGCTGTAGTTGTAGAGCCCATTAGATGAACCGCACCTACATCAGCCTTGCCTCAGCAGCTTTTCCAGCGTCTTCTGCCGGTACTCAAAAGTTTGTTTCAATCCAGGCGCGATGAAAAGCCTCTGCGCCACGTCCCCTAACGGTCCGAAGCCGGCGTCGTATTCAATCAGGTCGCGCACGATTGTCCCGGTCGCTCCGTTTCGCATCTCCACGGAAAACTCATGACGATGTTGGAATCGCTTGAATGGCCCTTTTTTCTGAATGTCGGCGAAATGGTGATTCCATTCAAATTCAGTAATCAGAGCGATCCATTCTGTACGCAAAGGAATAAAAGGAAGAGGGCGAAATGACGTCATTATTTCCGACCCTGCGCCCGCCAGTTGATCGATATCAGCAACCCCCTTCGAAGGCGGTGGAGAAACAAGTCGAACGGCGGCCAAATGAGTTGCGGTTTCCGGCGGCATGATGCGCGGCAGATTCTGCGGATTGGCGAAGAACAAAAAGACTTTCTCAAGCGCAAACGGCACCCATTGCTCGAACTGAATGCGATGGATCATCTGGAGCCGCCCTCATTTCCACAGCTGAAGCACCGGCCAAGCCAAAAGTCAAGGGCGAACAATAGGAGAAACATGCCTCGCAGCATCAATACTATAAACGCGTCTAATTGTGGTCACCGAATCAGTTAGCTACAATTTATAGTGCTTTCCGATTTGCGACTTAACGTAAGGCTTTAACCACCCAATTTTGTATTGACAACAAAAGCCTTAGGCGTAAGATGTGGGCAGAAGTGGTACAAAGTGGTCGAAACAGTAGAGGTCGTGGGCAAGACTGGAAATGAGAGGCGCCAGTGGGATTTGAAACTGACACCCCCAAAAACAGCCCTAACGAAGCAGAATCGACCGGCATTGTCAGCGTTTTTACCTCCCTCGTTCTTGCGGCCGTAGTTGCCAAAAGATTTTCCGCCCCGGTAAAGGGCAAAACAAATGTTTCGCGGCAATCACCCAACTCGCGTCGACGAAAAGGGACGGCTCAAGGTCCCAGCCGAGTTCAAGCGCGTGCTCGACGAGAAGTACGGACAGCAATTTTACATCACGAGCTTCGACGGGAAGGTTGCACAAGTGTATCCCTTCGAGGAATGGGAGCGGATCGAGCAGAAACTGGCAGGGCTCTCCACCTTCAATCCTACGAAGAAGAAGTTTCTCGACCGGACGAACTACTGGGGACAGCAAGTCGAAATGGACGGGCAGGGACGGCTCCTGATGCCGCAGTTGCTGCGCGAGTCGGCGCAGATCAAGGGCGAAGTAGCCGTGACCGGGCAACTGACGTACCTGGAAGTTCGCAATCTGGAACAGTACGGCCGGGACATCGAGGAAAACAAGTTCACGCCTGAGGATGAGAAGACGCTCGACGAATTGGGCATCTAGTGGGCGAGGGTTCAACAGACACCCCTCAGGGGGTTGGGCATGGCAGTGGAAGCAAGACGGGCCATGTTCCGGTTCTTTTAAAAGAAGCGATCGACTTTTTAAATATCAAGCGCGGCGGGACGTATATCGACGCCACGGTTGGCCTGGGCGGCCACAGTTACGAAATCGCAAAACGCCTCGGCGCACCGGGTCATTTGATTGGGCTCGATAAAGATCCAGCGGCGTTGGATATCGCGCGAGAAAGGCTGGTCGTTGGTCGTTCGTCGTTGGCCGTTGGCGAAGGCGCTGAACAGCCCGACTGGCCGGCGATTACGTTGCTGCACCGATCGTTCGCGGAAATCGGCAGTGACCAAAGACCAGCGACCATCGATGGGATTTTGGCGGACATCGGCGTAAGCAGTTTGCATCTTAACGATGCCGCGCGAGGATTTAGTTTTCAGGCGGAAGGACCGCTCGACATGCGAATGAATCCGCAAGCCGAGCTTACCGCCGAACAAGTGGTAAACCAGGTCGACGAGGTCACACTCGCTGATCTGATTTACGAATTCGGTGAGGAAAGGAGGTCGCGGAGAATCGCCAGAGCCATTGTCCGGTCGCGGCCGATCCGAACTACTGCACAGCTTGCAGATGTCGTATCAGCCGCGGCCCGGCCAATGAATCGGTTTGAAGACAAGAACGCAAGGAGGATTCATCCCGCGACGAAAACTTTCCAGGCAATCCGAATCTTCGTAAACCATGAATTGAACGACCTGCGGGCGCTGCTCGAAGCGGCCCCGCGGGTGCTCAAACCGGGCGGACGGCTGGTGGTTATCAGCTTTCACTCGCTGGAGGATCGCATGGTGAAAGATGCTCTTCGCGAGGGAGTGAAGCAGGGTCATTACAAGTTGCTGACCAAGAAGCCGGTGACCGCCACAGAAGAAGAGATTGATCGCAATCCGCGGTCGCGTAGTGCGAAATTGCGCGCAGCGGAAAAAGTTTGAAAGTTACTCAGAAAATTGTCATTCCGAGCGAAGCGAGGAATCTGCAGTTTGCTTGCGCGGACAAGAACCCAGATCCCTCGTTTCACTCGGGATGACAAGTTGTTAGAGGTTCGGCAATTGTTAAAGAAGTTTAGTCAAAAGACAACGGAGGCGGACGATGTATACGGGGACACTGATAGACGATCTGATTTCAAGTGTGGAGCGAGCAGAGAAATACTCTTGCCAGACGGCAGGTTCTGAAGAAGCGAGCCAGGGATACTGGTACACACCAACCGCTGGCGATCGAGTATCCGACTCGAATTTACTTGGGGTGGCATAAATGGTCGCGGCAGCCGTGGCAGCTCAAGGCGCAGTTCGTGCTCGCAGGCGTAAACCGTGCTGGACGGGCACTCCAGAGATTTACTTCGCCAAGCCGATCGACAATTCCCGGCTGGTAAAAATTGAAGACCCACGGCGAGGCCGCGAAATGAGACAGTTCGGTGTGGCGTTGAGCTGCCTTTTTCTTCTGGTAATGACTTACACGTGGCAGCATTTCAAAGCAATCGAGTACGGCTACAAAATCGAATACATGAAGAACGAGCGCAACGGACTCTCGGAGTTGAATCACACGCTCCGGTTGGAAGAAGCGTCGCTGCGCTCTCCTGATCGCATCGATCGGCTGGCGCGTCAATATGGCATGCAACCGCCGCAGGCGGGCCAGATAATCCGCATGGATTCCGCTCCTCTGGATGTAAACGCGCCGGAGATGGCTAGCGCGTCTGTGTTAGTAGTTTCGTTGCCCTAAGATTGTGGAGAAAATTCAGCCACGGATTTACGCGGATGAACACGGATTACACAAGAAAGACGTAAAGAATCCGTGAATATCAGTCTAAATCCGTGGCCGTAGTTCTGGCGGCTTCCGGGCCGCCATGTTTGTCTAGAGGGCGCGATCCGTGAGTGTCAACATACCTCGCAATAGCACCAATACCAGACTCTACCTGCTGGCCGGAATTCTCGTCCTGTGGTGCGGGGGCATCTGCCTGCGTCTGGTCTACCTGCAAATCTTTCGCTACGGCAGTTTTGAGAAACGGGCAATCCACGAGCGCGAGCGCACAGAGGAAGTCTCAGCCAGACGCGGAATTATCTACGACCGCACTGGGCGCGAACTCGCGATGTCGATTTCGGTAGATTCAGCTTTTGCCGTCCCCACGGAAATTCCCGACCTCGCTGGCACCATTTCCCTGATTTCCAAAATCACCAAAACTGATCCTCGGGAAACTCTGGCGAAGTGCAAGGCTGCGAGAACGTTCTGCTGGGTCGCGCGCAAGGCGGACGGCGAGATTGCCAATCGCATTCGTGCCCTCAATCTGCGCGGAATCTACTTTCAGAAAGAATCGCGGCGTTTCTATCCCAAGCGTGAACTGGCGGCGCAGGTGCTGGGTTATGTCGGCATGGATGATGAAGGCCTGAGCGGAATCGAGCGCCAGTACGACGACAAACTACGCGGCAATCCCGGACGCATGTTGATCTCGGTGGACGCTCACCGCAAATGGTTCGCCAGCGTGGAGAAGCAGCCGGAGCCGGGCGAGAATGTTGTTCTGACAGTCGATGAGCAAATCCAATACATCGCCGAGCGCGAACTGGCGACGGCCATGCAGCAAACCCACGCCATCAGTGGCACCGTTATTGTGCAGAATCCGCACACCGGAGAAATCCTGGCGCTGGCAAATCAGCCCACGTTTAACCCGAACCTTACGCGTGCGATTACGCCTGAACGGCTCAAGAACCACGCCGTCAGCGACGTTTATGAGCCCGGGTCGACGTTCAAAGTTGTGACCATTTCAGCCGCGCTGGAAGAAAAATTAACTCGTCCGGACGAAGTCTTCGATTGCCAGATGGGATCGATTGTCATCAATGGCATGCGCATTCGCGACAGCCGCCCGCACGGGCTGCTTCCAGTCTGGGGTATTTTGGCGGAGTCAAGCGACGTGGGCGCAATCAAGATTGCGTTGCGCCTGGGCGAAGATAGATTCTACAAATACATTCGAGCCTTTGGATTTGGCCAGCAAACTGGAATCGAATTGCCCGGCGAGACTCGCGGATTAACCAAGCCAGTGAACCGATGGTCGAAAGTTTCCATTGGCGCGATCTCCATGGGCCAGGAGATCGGGATTTCGCCGCTACAGTTGGCATCATTGGTTTCGACGATTGCTAATGACGGCATCGCGGTGCCGCCGCGCATCGTTGCAGCAACCACCGATCCTCAGCCCACGCCGCAGACGGTCGCGTTTCATCCTGCCGAGGGACGACGAGTGATTTCTCCCTTAACTGCCGCGCAGATGAAGCAGATGATGCAGAAGGTCGTGCTCGAAGGCACAGGGAAAAAGGCAGTCCTCGAAGGATACTCCTCCGCAGGCAAGACCGGCACCGCCCAGAAAGTGGACCCAGGTACCCACGCATATTCGAAGACCAAGTACGTAGCCTCATTTGCCGGCTTCGCACCATTAAACAATCCGGCGATCGTGGTCGCGGTGATTCTGGATTCCGCAGTCGGCCTGCATCAAGGCGGACAAGTCTCAGCACCCGTCTTTCAGCGGGTTGCGCAACAGGTATTGGAATACTTGCATACCCCGCATGATGTCGAACTTCCCAAGAGCCGGCAACTGTTGCTGGCTTCGGGTCAAACGAAAGCGCAGGAACTTGCGGAGGGATCGCCTGACCATCTAGGAGAGCCGCTGGATGTGGCGGATGCTTCGACGTCAAACCCGGCCCCGGCTGTACCAAAAAGTCCTGCCAGCACGAAACCGGAATCGAGTCCGGGCGCTATGGTTGCAGCTGCGTTGCGTCAACGCGAAATGGCCGCGCCAACCATAGGAGTGACTGAGCATCCAGTCAATGGCAGTCGGGCGGGCGGCGAGATCAGTGCAGAACGGCCTCCATCGAGCGGCACGGTCGTGCTGGACGTGGAGCAGGGCGGGATTGTGGTACCGTCATTCTCGGGTAAAAGCGTGCGGGGCGCCATTGAACTGGCGCAAGATAGCGGACTCGATTTGGACGCAGTCGGCAGCGGAGTGGCTCGCGAGCAGTCTCCGGTAGCGGGATCGCACGTCACGACAGGAACACGAGTGACGGTGACTTTCGGCCGATAAGTGTCACCTATTCATTGCAACCATGAGACGGGATGACAGAATCTCTCGATGGATCCTATTTGGGTTGATGGGTGTTCCCGCTCCGCTGATAACCTATTTCTATCTGATATTGCATCTGGCATTCCGTATTTCCTTCAATGATCTGGCGATGCCGGCTGTGGTTTTTTGCGTATCCAGTATGTTGTTCGCAATCGGCTTGTTCTGGGGTACGGGTGCGCGATCTCGCGGCGATTCTCGTCCCATATCCCTCGTCACGGGACTGTTCTTACTTCTCTGCTTAACCGAAGTCAAGTATTTTGACTTCAAGATTCATACCACTTCCCACAGCGCCCAGATTGCCTCTTACATCGGCATTACGATTTTTGTTTTTTTCTGTACATTGTTGGCTTATGTCTTTGATCGGCGCTTTCCAGTGCATAAGCCTCAGTAGTGGCGAGTGGCTGTATGTAGCAGATGCTTGCCTTTGCCCTCAAGACATTGAATTAGAGTAAGCTCACAGTAGAATTTTCATGAACTTCTCTCAACTCCTGCATGGCGCGGAAATCCTCGCCCAGAGCGGTAATCCGAGTGTCACCGGACTGGAATACGACTCGCGCCGGGTAAAGCCAGGCGATGCATTCATTGCCATGCGAGGCGAATCCAGCGATGGAAATAACTTCATCGACAAAGCGATCACAGCGGGAGCAGTTGCAGTCGTTACAGATTCTGTAAGTAAGTCGCCGCGCGGAGGAGTCGCGTGGGTGCAAGTGCCCCACGGACGGCGGGCGCTGGCCCGACTAAGCGCCAATTTTTATAAGCGCCCCGCCGAGCGCCTGGCAATTACGGGGATTACCGGCACGAATGGAAAAAGCACAACTGCATTTCTGCTGGAAGAGATTCTCTCCGCGGCTAATCGCAAGAGCTCGCTCATCGGCACAATCGAATATCACGTGGCCGGAAAAGTGCTCCCGGCGCCGCATACAACGCCGGAAGCGCTGGACTTGAACCGCATTTTGGCGGAGGCGCTAGGCAATGGCGCGACTGAAGCAGTCATGGAGGTTTCATCCCACGCGCTAGCTCAGCAGCGCGTCTATGGAATTCCCTTCGATGTAGCCGTGTTCACCAATCTCACTCGCGACCACCTCGATTATCATCACAACATGGAGGAATATTTCGCCGCCAAGCAGATTCTTTTCGAAGGCTGCGGCACCGATCCGCCGCGCGCTGCTGTCATCAATGCCGAGGATGAATACGGCCAGAAGCTGGCAAAAGTCAGTAAGAGACGCGGTTCTGAAGTTTTGACTTACGGTTTGAAAAACGGCGACTTGCACGCCGACAAGGTCGATATCACACCGCGAGGTACGCGTTTTGATTTGGTTACGCCTGAAGAAACCATTCCCGTCTTTTCGCCGCTGATTGGTCGAGTCAACGTGTACAACATTCTTGCTGCGTCGGGAGCGGCCTATGCGCGCGCTTGCAAGCCCGATGCGATCGCCAGGGGTATTGCTTCGCTGGCTCGCGTCCCGGGACGTTTTGAGCGGGTGGATTGCAAACAGCCCTTCACCGTCGTGGTGGATTATGCGCATACCGACGACGCCCTGCGCAACTTGACCTCTCTGGCGAGAGAGTTTGTCCAACATGCCCGACAGAAGGGGCGTGTTATCACCCTTTTCGGATGCGGCGGCGATCGCGACCGCGCCAAGCGCCCGCTGATGGGAGAAGCGGCCGGTCGCGGCAGCGATTTCGCAGTCCTGACGTCCGACAACCCGCGCAACGAAGATCCGCTTGCCATTATTAATGACGCTACCGTGGGCCTGCAGCGTTCCGGGGCAAAATACACAGTGCAACCCGACCGTAAAATGGCTATAGCCCTCGCCATTCGTGAAGCTGCGCCAGGAGACATTGTTTTGATCGCCGGCAAAGGGCATGAAAAAGTGCAGGTCACGCGCGAAGGATCAATTCCATTCGACGATGTAGAGATAGCTCGCGACATTCTGCGCGTCTCTGGATACCACTGCGAAACCGCAAATGTAGCCGCTGGAAAGACCTCATGAAGCTGCCACTTTCTCGCGTCGCCGAATTTATTTCTGCTGCGGGTCGGTTCGGCCGCGACGCGGTAGCGCAAGGCTATTCTATCGATTCTCGTACCATTCAGCCGGGAGAGCTTTTTTTTGCGGTCAAGGGCGAGCGCATGGACGGCCACGATTTTGTAAAGCAAGCTCTAGAAAAAGGCGCAGCCGGTGCCGTAATTCGTAACGATCAACTGGGTCGCTACACTTCCAAGGCTGGGTTAATGACAGTCGACGATACGCTGGTGGGTTTGCAGACGCTGTCCAGCGCAGTTCGCCGCATGTGGGGAAAACCCCTGATAGGAGTGACAGGTTCGACGGGAAAGACCACCACCAAAGAAGCTATCGCGCATGTACTGTCGTCCCGGTTTCGCGTGCTGAAATCTGAAGGCAATTTCAACAATCATTTTGGCCTTCCCCTGATGCTGCTCAAAATTGAGCCGGAGCACGATCTGGCTGTCATCGAAATTGGGATGTCTCATGCCGGAGAGATTGCCGCCCTTGCGAATATCGCGCAGCCTGAAATCGGCGTGGTGACGAACGTGGCGCCGGTGCATTTGGAGTTTTTTGATTCGGTGGCTGGTATCGCGCGCGCTAAGTACGAACTGATTGAAGCGCTGCCCGCAGGCGGAACCGCTATGCTGAACGCTGATGACGAATATGTTTCGCAATTCGGCCGCGATTTCAGAGGAAAAATGATTTTGTATGGCTTGCGGACTACGGCGGATGTGCGAGCCGAGAACATTCAATCGCGCGGATCGGAAGGGTCTGCGTTCGATCTCGTAGTCGGAAGTTGCCGCGAAAAAGCGATTCTGAATCTGGTTGGCGCGCATAACATTTACAACGCTCTTGCGGCGGTTGCCGTAGCTTTGGAGCGAGGGATGACTCCTTCCGAGGCCATTTCCGCGCTGGCTACTCTTGTTCCGGCGGACAAGCGTGGACAGGTCGTCGAACTGGGTAACATCACGGTGATCAACGATTGCTACAATTGCAATCCGAAAGCGCTGGAGGCAATGGTCGAAGCATTGGCAGCGATGCCGGCAAAACGCAGGATTGTGGTAGCGGGTGCAATGCTTGAACTTGGCCCCGCGGGCGAAGACCTTCATCGCCAGGCAGGGCGCCATATTGCCAGCAAGAAGATCGACTTCCTCTTGGGAGTGCGAGGCCAGGCTGAGCAAATGGTTGAAGCTGCGCGGCTGGCTGGAATGCCCGCCCTCTATGTCGCCACGCCGGAAGAAGCCGGCGAATGGTTGTCTCGCGAAACCCGCGGCGGAGACCTGGTATTGCTTAAGGGGTCACGCGGGGTGAAACTGGAACGAGCACTCGAGAAGTGGCAGTCGCAACACTCGTCAGTCGCCCGTCATTAGTGGCGATTGTGCCAGCGACTAACGGCAACGACCAAGACGAAACGGAGGCTGATTGCTTTATTGGCTGTTGTACGAAAAGCTTTTCCACTATTTCCCGCCGTTTCGTATTTTCCGCTATTTGACCTTTCGTACCGCATTTGCCAGTCTGACCGCGTTGTTTACCGGCCTTATCGTTGGCCCGCTCGTAATCAATCGTCTGCGCGAATTTCAGATCGGACAATACATCCGCGAAGAAGGCCCCAAAGCACATCAGAAAAAAGCCGGCACTCCGACTATGGGCGGCTTGCTGATAGCAATCTCCATCGTAATTCCAACGCTGCTGTGGGCCGACCTTAGCAATCGCTTCGTCTGGATTGCCGTGCTTGCCACCTCTGCCTTTGCTGCGATTGGCTTCAGTGACGACTACATTAAAGTTGTCAATCGGCGGAATTTGGGACTGACCGGCAAAGCAAAAATCGGTTTTCAAATTGCTGCCAGCGTTCTTGTTGCGGTTGCGCTCATCGCAATGCAGACGCGTGGGCTCTATTCGACCAAGCTGCTGGTGCCTTTTGTCAAACAATTTCGGCCCGACCTGGTGATCGGAAGCCTGGAACGATATCCGCATCTGTGGCCTTTGGCCTTTCTGCCATTTATCGCGTTCGTAGCACTCGTGATCGTCGGCTCCAGCAATGCGGTGAATCTTACGGATGGGTTGGACGGCCTGGCCATTGGCTGCACCGTGATCGCAGCCGGGGCTTTAGCCGTCCTTACTTACGTGAGCGGCCACGCTACCTTCGCGTCGTACCTCGAACTCGAGCGCATGCCACAAGTCGGAGAACTGACCATTTTTTGCGGCGCCATGGTGGGCGCGGCCATCGGCTTCCTTTGGTACAACGCTCATCCCGCCGAAGTTTTTATGGGGGACGTAGGTTCGCTCGCCCTTGGAGGCGCAATCGGGACGGTTGCAGTGATGATCAAGCAGGAGCTGCTGCTGCCTTTCATCGGCGGGGTGTTCGTCATCGAGGCTATCTCGGTGATCCTGCAAGTGGCATCCTACAAACTTCGCAAGAAGCGTATCTTCAAGATGGCGCCCATTCATCATCATTTTGAATTATTGGGTTGGTCGGAGTCGAAGATCATTGTACGTTTCTGGATTGCGTCCCTGGTGTTCGCACTATTCGCACTGACGACGCTGAAATTAAGATAAGCCTTTACCACAGAGACACACAGAGTCACAGAGAAGACAAGAAAGAAACTCTAATTCGATCAATGGCACGCTGGGCCGTAAAAATCTTGTCTTCTCTGTGGCTCTGTGACTCGGTGGTGAAATAGAATCCGGTGGATGTGAACAACAAACGCGTGCTGGTGGTCGGTCTGGGTAAATCAGGCGTGGCGTCGGCGCTGTTTTTAAAGGCACTGGGCGCGCGGGTTACTGTTTCTGATAGCAAGCCGCAAGACCAATTGCAAGATCAGATTCCGGTTCTCCTCGATAACGGCATCGCCGTCGAGACTGGAGGACACGGCGAGCGCACTTTCCGTGGGCAGGATCTGATCGTGGTCAGCCCCGGTGTGCCCACGGATTCGCCTCCGCTGGTGCAGGCGCGAGCGCTCGGCGAAAACGTTATCGGCGAGGTCGAGCTCGCGGCCCAGTTTTTTCCCGGGCGCATAGTGGCCATTACTGGCTCCAATGGCAAGACCACGACGACGACTTTGGCGGGCGAAATTGTGGCCGCAGCTGGATATCGTGCTGCGGTGGGCGGCAACATCGGCACCCCCGCGATCTCGCTGGTCGAAGCAGCGGTTGCCGACACCATCGCCGTGCTGGAGGTTTCAAGCTTCCAGCTGGAAACTATTCAGACCTTCAGGCCTCAGGTTGCGGTGGTTCTTAACGTAACTCCTGACCATCTCGACAGGCATCGCACCTTCGCTGCCTACGCGGATGCCAAGGCGCGCATCTTCGAAAATCAGCGAGCAGGGGATTTTACCGTGCTGAATGCCGACGACCGGACCTGCGTCGAATTGGCAACTCGTACTCGGGCACAAGTCTTCTGGTTCAGCAGGACAACCGAGGTGAAGCAAGGCGCGTTTGTGCGCGGGGGACGAATCTTCTTTCGCGATCACAATGGCCAACGCGAGATCATGCTGGTGTCGGAAATTCCCCTGAAGGGCGCGCACAATGTGGAAAATGTTCTGGCCGCGGTCTGCGTGGGCGCACTCCTCGGTTGCGAACCTGACCGTATCCGCACAGCAGTTCGCAATTTTAAAGCAGTCGAACATCGGCTGGAGCATGTAGCTACGATTGGCGGCGTGGACTATTACAACGATTCAAAAGCAACCAACGTCGACGCTACCATCAAAGCCATCGAGTCTTTCCCAGCAAATATCCACCTCATACTCGGCGGCAAGGATAAAGGAAGCGACTACACAGTACTGAACGATCTGCTCCGGAAGCGTGTAAAGCGCGTCTACACCATCGGGGCAGCGGCGGCCAAGATCGAATCCCAAATCGTTTCTTCGCAGAACGGCGGCCCTGAAATCGACCACGCCGAAACTCTGGAAACCGCAATTAGACACGCCGCCCAAGTTGCCAAGCCAGGGGATGTCGTTTTGCTCGCTCCGGCCTGTGCCAGCTTCGATCAATTCCGCAACTACGAGCATCGCGGAAAGGTGTTCAAGCAAGTCGTAAATAGTTTGGTCGTTCAGGCGAACCAAGAGAGTTAAATCCTTCCCCAAAATCATCTCGGAAAAGTCTCCGCGTGAGCTTGTCTCCGTGGTGAAATGAAATCCTCTCCATGGCAAAGCGCGTCGCTGTCGATAGCTGGCTCTTCACCGTGACCTTGCTCTTGATCTTCATAGGGCTGGTCATGGTTTTCAGCGCGTCGGCTGTGATGGCTAAAGAACGCTATGGATCAGGATATTTTTTCCTGCTGCGGCAACTGGGATGGGCGACCGCTGGAATTCTAGCAATGGTGGTCGCGACGAAAATTGATTACCGCCGCTACAAACATCCTGCGGTGGTCTTCTCCTTGCTAGGCCTCACTACGCTGCTGCTGATTTTGGTCTTCTTCCTTGATCGCGCACACCATACGCATCGCTGGTTTCATTGGGGACCGTTTTCCTTGCAGCCCTCTGAAATGGCCAAGCCGGCTCTCATTCTGTTTCTGGCGTTTTTTCTTGAGACCCGTACGAAAGCTATGAAAGATTGGCGGAACACAATTTTGCCGGCTATGGTGCCGACATTGTTGTTTATTGCATTGATCGTATTCCAGCCCGATCTCGGTACCGCGATAGCCTGTGCTGCGATTACGGGCTGTGTTCTATTTGTGGCAGGGCTCGACTTGCGCGTGCTTGGCTATGCATTTGCGGCCTCACTGCTGCCGCTGTATTTCCTGATCTTCCATGTAGCCTATCGCCGCGACCGCATTCTCGCCTTTCTCGATCCGTATTCAGATCCTCAGGGCCGCGGCTTTCACATCATTCAATCGTTGATCGCGGTGAGCACCGGCGGAATTACCGGCGTCGGCCTGATGGAAGGTAAACAGAAACTTTTCTATCTGCCTGAGCCTCACACCGACTTCATCTTTGCGGTGACAGCCGAGGAAGTGGGATTGCTAGGTGCGCTGGTGATCGTGCTGCTTTTCGCGGTTTTCCTGTGGCGCGGCATTCGCACCGCCCTGCGAACCCAAGACATGTTCGGGCGCCTCCTCGCGGTGGGCATTACCAGCATGATCGTGGTACAAGCTTTCATCAACATTAGCGTTGTGCTGGGGATGATGCCCACGAAGGGCATACCGCTGCCGCTGGTTTCGTACGGCGGATCTTCTCTCCTGGTTACATTGGCCTGCATCGGCGCGCTGCTGAATATTTCCAAACAAGCCGAATAGCTACCGGGGACTATGTGGCGACAACCGCCCCGGGCCGTCCGGCCGAGCAAAGCTCGGCGCCGGATTGTTACTCAGGTTTGTTCGGCGCTGCTTCGGAGTCGTCGTATCCAATCAGGTGAAGCGAGGGATCACGCCTCGGGAGCACTCTGTCCCGCCTCATGAATAATTGAAACCAAAGCCGAAGTTGGCGCCGTGGCGTGAAGTCCACACTCCGTTTTGTTGAATCCGGACCACCGTCCGGCTCGCGCATCTTCTCCAGGTTGCACACTTCGCGTGCAATGCGTGCAGCCGATACTGGGATAGCCGCGATCATGCAAAGGATTGTAGGGCAAATCGTGGTCGTGAATGTAGCGCCAGACTTTTCCTGCTGACCAATCGACCAGCGGGTTGATCTTCACCAGATGGAATTTCGCGTCCCACTCCACCTTCAAAGCGCCTGATCGAGCCGCGGTCTGCTCTCGACGGATGCTGGTCACCCATGCCCGCAATTGTGAAAGTTTCTTCTGCAACGGCTCGACCTTGCGTAGATTGCAGCAAGCATCCGGATCGTGGCTCCAGAGAGCCGCTCCGTGGAGACGTTCCTGAACTTCGGGAGTGAGAGGCGACTTGATTCTTTCTACTCTGATGCTGTAGCGCTTTTCAATCTGCTCCATCAGACTGTAGGTTTCGGGAAATAAAAAATCGGTGTCGAGTGTGAAGATACGGAATTCCGGCTGCACTCTGGCGGCGATGTCAATGAGCACCATCCCTTCGGGGCCGAAGCCCGATGCTATTTCGACATAGCCACCGAAAGTTACAAAGGCCCAGCGCAGCAAGTCTTCGGGACTCCATTGCTCGACCAACTGATGGATTCTTTCCACTCCCGCCTTCATATTCCCTGCTCCTTATCTCCGAGTCCATGCTCTGCTGACATTTGGTAGCGCTGCCGTGTCGGCGGGGGCGTCCCGCCAACGGCGAGGGCAGGATGCCCTCGCGATAGCCGGCAAGATGCCGGCACTACCAAGGGGGCGCCTCTGTTATTCGAACTGAACGAGATCTCCGATTGTGTCTGCGACGCGAAAGCGGGTGTGCTCGGAGGCCAGTAATTAGAAAGTCCGAGTTCGTGCACTGAGGGGCGGGGGCCGGCATGACGCAGGACCTCGCCGATTACAAGCAAAGTCGGTGCGGGCAGGCGGGGAGCATCTGCCAGGTCCTGCACATTGGTTGAAAAAGCTTGTTCCTCGGAAGTCGTGGCTCGCGAAATGATGACGCATGGCGTTTCGTTCGAAAGTCCAGCCAGACCGAAGTTTGTGGGCAATGTTCGAATAATCGTGCCCGGGCATGTAGATGACGACCGTGGCTCCCAGAGATACCAGCGCGCGCCAATTGGTTGGATCGGCTTCGCTGGCCGTATGTCCCGCAAGGAAAACCAACGCATGGGAAGATTGGCGATGAGTCAGAGGAATTTGTACCGTCGAGGCGGCCCCGAGAGCGGCTGTGATGCCGGGAACAATTTCAAACTCGATGTTGGCTTTGCGCAGGGCTGCGATTTCCTCGCCGATGCGTCCGAAGATCAGCGGGTCTCCGCCTTTGAGGCGCACTACTTGCAATCCCGAAGCAGCTAGAGTCACCATGAGGAAGTTGATCTCTTCCTGGCTGATACTCTTTTTGCCGCAGCGCTTGCCGACGTTACGAATGTCCGCGTGAGCTGGCGCGAGTCGGAGTATCTCTTTCCCCACCAGCTCGTCGTGCAACACGACATCTGCATGTTTCAGCACCCGAGCGGCTTTGAGCGTCAGTAATTCGGGATCGCCGGGTCCGGCGCCGACCAGATACACCTTCCCTGTCATATGGCATCGCTCCTTCCATTCGTCTTCGACTCAGCGGCGATCAGCGCCTCGAATGCTTCCGCGCTAGCCAGCGAGTGCAGGAGATCTCGTTTGCGTGCGGAGTCCAGATTGCTGGCGAGAACTTTTCGTCGTGTGTCACCTAGTTCCGCGACCCATCGCTCATAGCCCGGCCCGAACTGTTTTTCCAGTCGTTGCCGCAGTTTCTGTGCGAGAAATGGACTCTGCCCCGAAGTTGAAATCGCAATCTGTAGGTCGCCCCGCTGAACCACAGCCGGGTAATAGAAATCGCAGTGTTCAGGGACATCCACCACGTTGCACAGAATGCGGCGAGACTGCGCTTCGCCGTAGATCAGCTGATTTACATCACGCGATGATGTGGCGACGACCGCGAGGAAAACATTGTCTAAGTCGGAAGGAACGAAGCTGCGCTCTTCGAGAATAATGTCGCCAATCCGCGCCCACTCCCGCACCGCTTCACTAGCTTCGCGAGCGACCACGCGAATTCTGGCTCCGGTCGGAAGCAGCCCGCGAATCTTAGGCTCTCCGACGCGCCCGCCGCCAACGATCAGCACCTCGCGAGCGTCCAGTTTCACGAACATGGGAAACAAACTCTTCATGGTTAACCTTCGACTCCGTGGGGGACGCGCCCGGGCGAAAAATCTCGGGGCACAGGCTCCACGACGTCTCCGGCCAGAAATGCCCGCAACTCCGCATCGTCGTGGCGCGCGAAAAACTGCCTTAAATTTTCACCATTGAAACGATCGATCGAATACCGGCGCAGCAAACGCTCAATCGCATCGGGTACTTCGCTCGCGAGACAGCGATAGCCCACCGGCCTGGCGATCGACTGATGCAGTCCGACCGCGCCGCCGAGGCAGAAGTAGTACGCGTCCTGCATGCGGTCGGCGACTTTCAGCTTCTTGCCTTCGATCCCAATGTCGGCAATCCAATGCTGGCCGCAGCTGTTGGGGCATCCAGTAACGTGCAGCTTGAGGTGCTGCTCGAAGCCGGGAAGCCGTTCCTCCAGTTCTTCGACCAGCCATCGCGAGAAGCTTTTGGTTTCCGTAATCGCAAGTTTGCAAAACTCGGTGCCGCTGCAGGCTACGGCCCCACGGAAGAAAGGCGAGCCGCCGACTCGCAGTCCGATCGCGTCCAGTTCTTTCGCCAGCGATTCCGCTTGCAACTGCGGCACGTTCACCACCAATAGGTTTTGCATGTTAGTGGTTCGCAACTCACCATTTGCGAAACGGTCGGCGAAATCGGCGGTCTTGCGCATTTGTTCCGCCGTGATTCGGCCACGCAACACCGCTGCTCCCACGTAGCAATAGCCGGATTGTTTCTGAGCGTGGATGCCGATGTGGTCGCGATAAACGTCAGCCGGCGCAGGGTCAGGTACGGCGGCATCCAGACGGAATCCAAGGTGCTGCTCCAGTTCTTTCTGAAAGTCATCAGCGGTCCAGCCATCTTTGAGAAACAGGAACTTGAGCCGGGCCCGTTCGCGATGCTCTCGCAACTGTGTTGACTCACGAAACAGTTGAGCGATGCCTTTGATAACCGGCTCAACTTGCTCCCACCGCACAAATGCATTCAGACGAGCCGCGAGGTGAGGTTCGGCCGAGAGCCCGCCGGCCACTCGCAAGGAGAAGCCAGTCTCCGATTTTCCGTTCAGCGTGCGCGTGATCGCGGTCAGCCCAATGTCATTGATCTCCGGGTAGGCGCACCAGACGCGGCAGCCCGTAATCGAGATTTTGAATTTGCGAGGCAGGTTGTAAAACTCGGGATTGCCAGCCAGCATCTGGGTAGCAGCTAGTGCAAGCGGCGAGGCATCGCAGATTTCGTCGGCATCCACACCTGCGACGGGGCAGCCGGTGACGTTTCGGGTGACATCGCCGCAAGCGCCCATGGTGTTCAAGCCGCATTGCCACAGTGTCTCGAGAATCTCGGGAAGCGCTTCGATCGTGATCCAGTGCAGTTGGATGTTCTGTCGTACCGTGAGGTCAGCGATCCCGCGAGCGTGACGCTGGGTCAGTTCAGCGACCGTGCGCAACTGCGAGGAGTTCAGCATGCCGTTGGGGATGCGGATGCGAAGCATGAAGCAGGGCAGAGCCTTGCCCTCGCCACCCTTCCCGCCAACCACTCCGGCGCCGTCTCCCTGCGTGTAAACCCCCCACCAGCGGAAGTAAGTGCCCAGCCATTCGGGCGGGATGGAATCAAATCCTGTTCGCGCGAACCCCCGGATTTCGTCGAGCGCATCCCACGGATTTTTCTCCCGCTTCAGGCGCTCGACTCGCTGTCCCTTCGTCTCTTTAATCGTTTCCGTTTGTTCCATAAAAATAAAAAACCCACCGCCAGCTTTCTGCTGGCGGTGGGTTGGATAAGTGCTGGTACTAAAAACTCTCTAAGTCAGCAACCTCCCGGCGCCAGAAGACATAACTGCGCAACAACAAGTACAACAGCACATGCAGTCGAAGTTCTTCTGGCACTGGTCTAACATTATGTCGTCGATTCTAGGGTGCTACTCGCACAATTGTCAAACGCGCTTGTACAAGAGATGCCTGCATACGCTGGCAGGGTGCAAATATATTTTTGAAAACTGCATGGAGCAGTCACGAAGCTCTCCGCAGAGTTTCGGGGCTGGTTGAGACTTGCCCAGGATCCGGTGAGCCGCTGAAAATGCACTGCCAACGCATGAAGTGGATCAAATCCCATTCCCCCTCCCCTTGTTCGCGGGCTGGGCGGGGCCGGAGTCTCACGCTAACGGGCTGGGCCGCCCACGTCTCGCCCTACAAAAAAATATTCAAGAAGCTGCTTCGCCTGGACCGGGTAGTGCCCGCCTCGTATTGACTAATCTTCGGCTTCGAATGTCCAGATTTGCGCAGGCTCGCTTCCTTTTGCCGGGACAGCAACATAGAAGCGGTCGCGTTTTGCAAAGAAATAACCAGTGCGGATGCCAATCCCGGACGGAACATTCGAAATCAACTCGTAATGATCCGGATCATTTTGCTGGAACACGCTGATGATTCCTTCCCCACCAATGACGTAGATACGCTTCCGTGATGCGTCGAAGAAGACATCATCGCACTCTCCGGCCGCTCGCAGCCGAGCGACTTCGTTGCCGGTTTCGGTATTCAGGACGACCATCATCGGGGTCTTCCGGGTGATCGTAAACAGCCGGTGGTCGGCTTCGTTCAAGGCCATTGCATAATTACCACGCAAGCCCTTGAGCGGCCACTTGGTCACGACGCCGGACTTCCGGTCAATCGATTCCACCACGTTGCCCGCGTCGGGTACGTTCACGTAGATGCGCCCTCCCTGTGCTTCTACTTGAAAAGATTCCGGGTGTCCTTCTGTCTTGTACACTCCGCCTATACGTGCATCCGTTTTTGGATCGACCATCGCGATACCACCATCCTCCTCGCCGAATCCCACGAAGACCGTCTTCGAGCCTTCGTCGTACCGCAGATTGTCGGGATCTTTGCCAAACTCAATCGTTTTGCGAAGGCTGTACGTCGCACCGTCGTACACTCTCACTTTGCCGTCTTCTGCGTTTGCCACATAAAGTTTGTCAACGCCGGGAACATAGAGTGGTCCTTGCGGCTGCGCGAGTCCCTTGATACTGTGAATTACCCTTCCCGCGAAAACGTCAATTACTTCCACGGTGTTGTTGCCGAGAGCGGAGACGAATAACCGCTTCCGTTTTGCGTCGGTCGTGAAGTGATCGAGTCGCCCAGCCACGCCGGGCACGGGAATTTCCTCTTCCAGTTGCAACGGGAGCAATTCGCGCGTCGCTAGAGTTTGCGCTCGCGCATTCCTTGTGGTCTGAATCGTGAGGACCGCCAGCGCGGCGACCGCCACCAAACCAATGGTCAACAACCTTTTCATCTTTCCTCCTGAACACTATTTGTTGTTTCTGGTTCCGTTCTCAGAACGTCTAGCCGAGTCCAATAAGATTTTAAGATCCTGGTTCAAAGACGAGAATAGCAGCCCCTTCTTGGTCGTGAGCTGGCGCGGCGACATAGTAGCGATTTAGCTCGGAAGACCAGAAGGAAGTCCCTGCGCCCGGTCGCGTTGGGATTTTTTCGATTGTCACGTAGCGGTCCGCATCCAGTTGCTGATACGCGAAAATACTCCCAACATCGAAGCCGCGGCCGCCCGAAATATAGACGCGCTTGCGAGCGGCATCAAAATAGACGCCATCCATGCCTTCTAAAGTTGGAAGATGGGCGACTTCCTTACCTGATTCTGAATCCATGACCACCATTTCAGGGGGCGTGCGGGTGCCGATGAACAATCGGTGCGTTGCTTCATCAAAGGCTCCGTCGCCGGGGCGCTGGCTGCTGATAGGCCACGTGGAGACAACTTGCCGTTTCTTGGTGTCGACGGCTTGCACCTTGCTTATCGCGGGAAGAAACACGAACAATGTTGCTCCGGAGTTGTCCAGCAGAAGTTCCGAGGGGTGCGCGTCCACTTTGATGTCGCCGAGATGTTTGTCCGTTTTGCCGTCGATGATTCCAACCTCGCCATAATCCTTGCCTGCGTCCCGGCCGCCGTAGCCGACATAAAGCACCTGCGTACGCGGATCATAGGCGACGCGGTTGGGACCGAGATCCAGTTTGATGGAATCGAGCAATTCGAGATTGTCACTGCGGACGACGCGGAGCATTCCGTCGTCGCCGCTGGCCACGAACAGTTTACTGAGCAACTTCACGTACGCAATACCCTGCGGTTTCTTAAATCCCTGAATGCTCTTCGCCCATTTCCCCGCCTGCAGATCGATCACTTCTACAGACCCATTCTCGAGTCCTGCGACGAAGAGGCGCTTGCCTTCGACGTCCACATCCATGTGATCAAGGCGGCCCTTCACGTTCGGCATGGGAATTGTCTGGATCAGCCGCAGGGGCGCTTTGTCTTGCGCTTCTAATCTCATCAGGGATGAGAGGAAGAGCGCAAACAATGCGACGACAATCGTAAGAAGTTTTTTCATCAGATGCACAACCGAACTTATCCAATGCTGTGATTGGCGTCTACCAGTGTAAAAAGCAATCCCGACCCGATCGTGACCCATACGGCAACATCGAGCGCCGGCACCCAGCCTTGATGAACCGCAATCGAGGCAGTTACCGCGGATGACACAACGCCCCCGAGACTTCCGATGGTGTTCATCAGGGCGGACAGCGATGCGGAATATCCAGGCGCCAGATCGATACACGATGCCCAGAAATTCGCCGCGCCGAACATGGTGAAGCCCGCGGCCAACGCGATCATCGGCAGTGCAACCACCGTCAAGGTGAGATGATTGCCGGTGTACAACAAAAGAGCCGCGATGCCCATACCAACCCAGACCGCCGCGAGGCGTCCCTTGCGGCGATCTGTAACACGCGCAACACGGTCAGAAAACCATCCGCCAACGGGAGACAGTACTGCCATCGCGAGAAAAGGCGCTGAAGTCCACGCCGCCGCGTGCATAATATCCAGTCCGCGCATTTTCACCGCGTAAAAATAGAACCAGTTGTAATAAACGTAAAAGGCGTAGCCCTGACAGCCGTAGCCCAGGATCAATCCCCACACCGATAAACTCGTGAGCATCTTCACCCACGGAACTGTAGTCACGACGTGCTGCACCTTAGTGCCCGCTTTTTCCTGTTGCGGGTGGATGATCTGCAACTCTTGCTGGTTCACGCGCGGATTTTCTTCCGGCCAGTCGGTTGCGTACCAGTGCCAGATTGCAACGACGAGGAAGGCTAACGCCGCAGAGATCGCGAAGGAGACGCGCCAGCCCCAGTGAACCATGGTCCATGCGATTGCGATGGGAGTCAGCGTTCCACCGAGACCCAGACCGCAAACCTGCAAACCGCTGGCGAACCCGCGCTCGCGCGGCGCGGTCCAGGATGCAATGACGCGGGTTACGTTGGATGAAACCGCTGCTTCTCCGACGCCCGTGAGAAAGCGAACAATTCGAAAGACTGCGAGCGCGCTGAGTCCCGTTGCCGTCGCGAAGCTTGGCGCGAAGACCATCGCTGCTGATCCAACGGCAAAACAGAGGATAGACCAGGTTAAGGTTCGACGCGGGCCAATGCGATCGCAAACATATCCCCAGGGGATCTGAAACAGTCCATAACCCCACAGAAAGGCGCTAAACACCCGGCCCATGGAAATCGTACTGAAGGAAAATTCTTCCTCGATGTACTTTCCTGCAATGCTCAGGTTCAGGCGATTCATTGCCGTGACCGCCATGATGGCCATGACGATGCCCATCACCACCCAGCGCACGTGAGTGGGGCGTTGGTCTACGCCCTCCGCGTCACTACGTTCCCGGCATAACTCATCCTTCGTCGCCACTTGCGTCCTTTTCTGCTGATTTTAGGTGTAGTGCCGTCCGTCACTCGTACGGAGCGTTCCAAGCTGTCGTGGGCCGCGGAGGCCGCTGTATTTGGTGGCGGCCTCCTCGACGGGGGAGGAAATTTAGAAGATTAATTTCAGCCCCAGCTGAATCTGTCTTGACGTCGTGGAAGTCTGATTCAAGGCCGTGGGTAGTGCCGTGCCGTCGGCGTCATACACCGAGTTGTTCTGGCCAAAAGTGTTCAGGAACCCCGGCGAGAGGAAGTTCGTGTGATTCAGGATGTTAAAGAACTCCGCCCGAAACTGGACATTGAAAGCTTCGGAAATACTCGGGATACGTGTGTTCTTGAAAATGGAGAAATCCACGGTGGTGAGCCCCGGCCCGTAGAATTGATTGCGCTTGGTGTTGCCCAAAACGTTGGAACAGAACTGAGTGCCGGATGGCGGCGCAACCGGGGAATTGGGAAATGATCCGGGAGCGCAACCCAATGGATTGGCGACCGTGGCGAGCGGATAAGAAATGGGAGCCGTCGGCGGGGTGAAGCAATTGGTATTCACGTAATTGATGCCGCCGTGAATGGGGTTGCAGCCGGGAATGAGACTGGCGAAGTCCATGGAAAAGTCGCCGTTGAAGCCGGTACCGAGCGGATCGTTTCCATCGCCGACCGTGAGCGTGAACGGAGCTCCGGTGGTTGCAGTGACGATCGTGCCCACTTCCCATCCACCGGTTAATGTGGATAGGAACCTGGAGCCATTCTTCATCGACGGAATATTCCACATCAGTGTCCCGGAAAGTACCTGGCGCACATCGAAGTCACAGGCGCCAACGCGGGCCGACTTAACCAGCAGCAATGGAACGGCAATCGAGTTCAGGTAGGAATCCCCGGTGACTGGAGCGGAACTTAAATCTCTGCACTTGCCAAATGTGTAAGAAACCTGGCCTTGCACGCCCTGGCTGAAACTTTTCTTTAGTTGTGACTGAAACGAGTTGTAAGAAGAAGCCCCGTCATAAAGTACCGGGCGAATGCCAGCGCCGCCACCCCAGTTAGGATCAATTCGTGTCCCGTTTACTCGGAAACACCAAGCCAACTCCGCTTACGTTGGTTGGTTGAACCAGATTGATGTCATCAGCAGCAGCAGAAAGATGCAATGAGCGCGAGCCCACGTACCCGAGCAGCAAGGTATATCCCGGCGCAAGCTGTTGCTGGATGTTGAAATTCCAGTTCATCACGTACGCACGTTTGGGATAGGCATCGATAAACCGATTTCGTATCTTCTGTTCGTTGAAGTTGACGTTCTGGTTGATGCCACTGCCCAGCGTCGCCCCGGGAGCGGCGCCAATGATCTGGAAGGGAGCGGTCGCTGCCGTATTCAAACCGAATTCATACGGAAGGGGCAGCACGTCAAACATGCCAAAACCGGCGCGCACGACAGTCTTTCCCTGCTTGAATGGGTCCCATTCCACGCCGATGCGGGGTTCGAAGTCCTTGGTGGTTGGATTTTGTAGAAGAGGGCTGCTCACGCCGATTGGTCCGCACGCCGTGGGGCCCGACAGACAGTTAGATAGACTGACGATTTCCTGAAAACCGGCAGCAGCTACACTGTACCCGTTCACCGTATAGCCTGGTACGGTATTGTGGTCCGTTGGCCTCGTCGTAGCTTCATAGCGCAGACCAAGGTTTACTGTGACGTTCGGCCGAAGGCGCCAGTCGTCTTGGATATAGCCGGCAAACAATTTCTCACGCAACCCCACTTCATGAGATCCGCCTGGAGCCAAGGCGTTGAGCTGATCGGGAGTGTTGCTGAGAAAGTCGGTCAGGCTGCCATATGTATTCATCCTGCCGTTGGGGCTTAACTGTTCAAGCACGTTGTACTGCATATACTCGAAGGCAAAACCAAACTTGATCGAGTGTGTTCCCTTGGTCAGGAAAGCGTCGTCGGCGGCCTGGAACGAATTCCAGGCATGCGTGAACCGGTTGAATCCTCCCAATCCGAAGGCAGTCGTAAGTCCGGGCACTGGAATCTGCGGAGGCGCATTTGCGCCGGGCGCGATGGCCAATGCTGCATCCTTGGCTACTGCATCCCCCGACAGCGGATCGTTGATTTTGCCCAGGGCGCGGCTAAGACCCAGGCGAACAGTGTTCACTAACCCCGCGCCGAAGAGATGTGTTTCTTCGAAAGTGCCCGTCTGCCTGCGGGAAAAAACCTGATGCACCGTGTTCCCCAGCGGGTCGGCTTGCGATTGCGGGCCGGAGTCGAAGAAATAACTGCCGGTCAGACTGTCCGAAGTAGAGATCTTATGATCCAGCCTGGTGATGAAATAGTTCTCGTTGGCGATGGTTGCCACGTTCGCATTGAAGGTTTGGATGCCGGCGACGTCCGGGGCACCGGCAGGCGCGAGCGGCCACAATGCCAGATACGGTTGGATCGCCGGTACGGCGGTTGCACGCTCGGCGGCATCCGGCACGTGAATGGTTCCAGAGGCCTCCTGGCTCTGGCGAAATCCTTCGTAGGCACCAAAGATAAACGTTCTATCCTTTATGATAGGTCCCCCGGCGGAACCACCAAACTGGATACGGCGGAACGGAGCAATCGTCGGTCCGTCAAAATAGTTGCGGGCATCAAAAATGCTGTCACGATCAAAAAAGAACCCGGTCCCATGGATGTGGTTGGTGCCCGACTTTGTGATTGCGTTGATCACCGCCCCGGAGGTTCTTCCATACTCGGCCGTGTAACCGGTGGTAATTACGGAAAACTCCTGGATCGCGTCGACTCCCAGATTTAAGCCTGTGGCGCCCCCGGGTGCGGCGTTGGTGTAGTCGTTGATCGAGATTCCATTCAGACGATAACTGTTCTCATTCGGGCGATGGCCCGAGTCGGTTAGTTGATTGCCGAATCCGCGATTGCCTTTGTTGGCGTTGAACGACGCGGTGGCTTGGTTGGGGATACTGGCCACGCCGGGTTCGAGAGTCGCCAGACTCGTCCAATCACGACCATTCAGAGGCAGTTCTCGGACCGTCCTGGAATCCACAGTCGAACTTACCGCCGTTGTCGTGGTTTGAACGTCGGGCGGCGTATCCGTTACGTTTATAACCTCAGTTACCTTGCCCGGCTTCAAGCTAAGACTGAGGGATTGCTGCGCCCCGACCGTGAGAGTGATGCCCTTCTGGACGACTTTCGAAAATCCCTCAGCCGACGCGGAAACCTCGTATGACCCCGGCAGCAGGTTCGGTGCGGAATAAAATCCGTCGCCATTCGACTGAACTTCGCGAAGTTCACCCGTCCCCACATTCTTGATGGAAACCGTGGCGTTGGCAATGGATGCCCCGGACGGATCAGTGATCTCCCCGGAAAGGGTTGCACCGGCTACCTGTGCTTCCGATGGTGCAGTCAAGAACAGGTTCAAGCAAAGCGCCAGCACGACGCCGGTCATTAATGCGGCTGCTGCTTTTATTCCCTTTTGGATCGTCATTGGGCTCCTCGTTTCGTGGCTAGACAGTTTCTTGTGGCGTGTGTCGCAAATAAATTATGTCGTCTTTGGAGAATCCAGAATCCCCACTTTTAGTTCTGAACTCAAGCCTCGGAGAAAGAGGCCTTTTTTTGCCGCCGTCAATTTGCGCAATACTCGGGCTGTAGGGCAATACTTGATGGGTCCAATCAGAAACATTTCTGCATCCGCGAGCTTGTTATTGAAAATAAGGAAGATGCGCTGGTTGCTCTCTAACTTTGACCTTGAGTCTCGCCGGAGCTATACTCCGACTCGGCTTTCTGACAAAACAAATGGGTAGCACTGCGGCGGTTTCGAGGATTTTGCATTTCGGAGTTTTCGAAGTGGACCTGAAGGCCTGCGAGCTTCGCAAGCAGGGTCTTCGTCTCAAGCTCCCAGAGCAGCCTTTTCAGGTTCTGGTCGTGCTTCTGGAGAATCCGGGCGAAATTGTCACGCGAGATGAGTTGCGCAATCGCCTCTGGCCAGGGGACACTTTCGTAGATTTTGACCACGGGCTGAACAATGCAGTAATGCGATTGCGAGAAGTTCTGGGCGATTCTTCTGACAACCCACGCTTCGTGGAAACCGTTCCGCGGCGTGGTTACCGTTTTATTGCGCCGGTTGCAGGTACTTTCATTCCAGCGTCCCCACCTCCGCACGAGGAAGTGGAGAACGTGCATGCCCAAGGTACTGGGCCGCAGCTGATCGAACCGCCAGCCTTAGAAACCCCCTCTGAACCGGGAAGCATCCGGCCAAGGTTTTCAGCAATTCGTCTAACGCTCCTCGCCATTGCGACATTAATTGTGGCGGTCGTCCTCGGCTTCGCCTTGGTTCATTACCGCCCCTTCGATGCCAATAAGATCGTTCCCGCGCGAAACAAGTCATTGGTCGTGCTGCCGCTCGAGAATCTCTCTGGAGAGAAAGACCAGGAATATTTTGCCGACGGTATGACCGATGACCTCATTGCAAACCTGGCGAAAATCCGGTCGCTACGCGTGATTTCGCGGTCCACAGCCATGGCGTACAAAGGAACGCGCAAACCATTGTCGCAGATCGCGAGCGAACTTAACGTCGATGCTGTAGTTGAGGGCACGGTTTTGCGAGTAGGCAACCGCGTGAGAATTACTGCGGAACTGGTGCAGGTCTCCACCGATCGTCATCTATGGGCCGACACTTATGAAAGCCAGATGGGGGACGTCCTCGCCCTGCAAAATCGCGTTTCATCCGCCATCGTGAACGAGATCCGGATCAACCTGACTCCGGAGGAGGAACAGCGGCTAGCCAGTAATCCGGCGATCGCTCCCGAGGCTTACGAAAACTATCTCAAGGGACGCTACTACTGGAACAAGAGAACCGATGAGAACTTGACCAAAGCCATCGCGTATTTTGAACAGGCGACCCGTCAGGACTCCCGGTACGCCTTGGCCTATGCCGGCCTGTCCGATTCCTACGCCATCATCAGCGCCGAGATCTTCGGAACTATGCCCGCGGCGGAGGCCGCTCCGAAGGCGAAAGCCGCTGCCTTACGGGCGCTTGAAATTGATCCCACTCTCGCGGAGGCTGAAACTTCACTGGCGACGGTGAAGTTTAACTATGATTGGGATTGGAACGGCGCGGCTGACGGCTTTGCCAGGGCGATCCAGCGCAATCCCAGTTACGCGACGGCCTATCAGAGATATTCTCTTTACCTCATGGCGATGGGCCGTTCAGCGGATAGTTTCGATCAAATTAACAAAGCCCGTGAGATTGATCCGCTGTCTATCAGCATCAATTTCAGCCTCGGCTGGCGGCTCTACATGGCGCGGCAATACGACCGGGCCATCCAACAGCTTCGCAATACGCTTGAAATGGATCCATCCTACGAACTGCCTCATCTAGTGCTCGGCCTGTCGTACGCACAGAAGGGTGACTTTGCTCTTGCCATTCCAGAATTGCGTAAAGCTGTGGAATTGTCCCACGGAACCCCGCTGATGGTCTCGGCTTTGGCGAATGTTTCCGCCCGCTCGGGGAACAAGGCAGAGGCCGAGAGGCTTCTCGCTGATCTAATCTTGGAGTCGAAAAGGCAGTACGTCTCTCCCTACTACTTGGCAGTTGTGTACGTGGGTCTGGGGAAACCTGAAGAAGCCATCGATTGCCTGGAGAAGGCTTTCGCCGACCGATCCAATGGCCTGGTGTTTCTGAAGGTAGAGCCCGAACTCGACGACCTGCGTTCAAACCTGCGTTTTGCTGCTCTGCAACAAAAACTTAACTTTCCCACGTGATGCTTCCGCTAGAGAAAGGCAAGTGATTGCCGCTCACCGCACGAGTGCTCGGCAGACCTATCAGCCACGCGGATCGCAGCCATTGCCCAAGTGCGCGGGGCCAAGCTCGCGACGCGCAATGTTGCAGACTTCTAGGACTGTGGTCTTGATCGAATTGACCCCTGGAATGGATTGTAAATCTGTGGCTTGAGGAAGCCAAAACGTCGGGTTGCTTGCGCTGCCGCCACAGCTGCGATTCGTCGAGCCGCTTCGATCATCGGCTTCCACTATGCCTTGACACCACCCCTGTGTAAGCCTTGCATTATCGCATGCTTCAGAAATACTCGCAGCGGTGGATCCATCTGAGTTCTTTTCCCAGGTTTCGCAAAGAACGCGAAACCTGGGACACTCGGCGGGATATCCGATCGCTTAGAACGGTCGCGGAGGACCAACTATCAGAGACTGCAGCCCTGGGCCGCCCGAGCTGATCTTAGGGAGAGCCGCTGACTTCCGTGGTTGAGCCGTTTGAATTAATCTGCAGAAGCCCGACGGAGGAATCGGGGGATCCAACCTCCGCCACCACCAGGTGGCCGGTAAGTATCGTGTTGATTCCGACTGTTCGAAACGATGTCGTTGCCAGGATTGTTCAAGTTGATGATATGTAGGAGGGGCGAGTGCCCTTGCCGGATGTTCCCGCGCACAGACCTAATCAGGAAGAGCATCTGAACCCGGGGTGCTGGTAGCAACCTTCTGTCGGTGCTGACGAGCACGCGCCCTGCGGAAGTCGTCTGCAGTTGTCCGGTAACATTCCAATGTACTCTGTTGCTGCTCTAAGGACTTCGCACTAAGCTGAAGTCGACCGGACAGCGATCCGAGTACGGTAGTCGCCGAAGACGCTACTTGCATTAGAGCCTGATCACAACTCCGATCTCTTGTGGCGCGGAGGTTTTCAATGCCCGGGTAATTCGGACCATAGTCCGAAAGCCTCGGCTGGTAAGAAAGAAATTCGTAAACGAGCTTTATGAGGCGTGACTGATGCCGGGTGACCCGCTGTTCTGCTATGAATACCTCATAGTTCGAAAAATACGAAGTCATTGGGAGGACCAACGCTGGAACCATAAAATTCACATTGAGCTCCTTTGTGTCGGGAAGTTCTTTTGTGTCGGCAAGAGGTCCCTCGTGGTTGGGGATTATTTCTCCCGGTAGCAGCCCACCTGGCAGTCCGCTGGTCAGCGTAGCCGGCCCCCCGCTTCTAGAGCGGTCACCAGCAGGATGGATCGCAGCAGGAAGGGGGGCGATTTGCATGCGTGCAGCGAGCAGTGAACTTACGCGCTGACTGCCAGTATGGCCGAGACTGTTAATGGATGGTGGAGGAGGCGCAACAGGAACGTCTATGCCGTCCGAACTGCCGCTCGGATAGCTACTTGCACTTTGCAGCAACGGAGCAGGCGGCACAACTGACATCTCATCCGGTAGCGAACTCGTGCGATGCCCGGTATTTCCGAGACCTCTAACGGACGGCGGCGGCGGCACAATCGAGGTTGATGCGATTAGAGTCCGCTGTGCAGGAAACGAAACCTGCTGATGGAGGGGCACCTCGGGCGCTGGCCCAACGACCTGCAAGTGGCCAATGCTGATATTAGCGATCTGGTGAATCGACTGATGCACAGACGGAGCAGGCTCAATGACAACGGGTGTCGCAGGAGTGAGGTGTCGTGAAGGCGAGACCTCCGAAATATCCGGTGGAGGTGCGATAACCGGCGCACTCAAGGCAGGCATATTCCGTTGACTTCCCATCGTGGCCATAAATGGCACCGCAGGCAGGACCGAATTCCAGGCCATGATGCGCGCTAATCGCAATTCCTCTTTCAGCGTGATGTTGGGTGGGCTGATCGATGTCGGCGTGCGGCTGCCCGATTCCCGTGACACGGAGATGGCCGGCTGCTTGACCAATGCGGGTTCTTGTCTCCGCCGCGATCGCGATGGCCCGGTGTCCCTCCCAAACGAGGGGCGATAATCCGAAGGTGAGTAGTAAATAACATCTGACTTATTGAATCTGAATTGGATCTGGCGCGGCCGCTGCGAAAATCCAAATTCAAGAAGACCAGCCAGCGCTACGATCGTGATTACGTGCAGCAGCATCGATTGAGCGAACCGTTGCCAAGGCAATTGCGAGGGCACGAAAACATCCGGCCAAAACCGCGACGGCAGTGAAGTCATCTTTAGCGGTGGGAGCTGCGGTGGATGCAGAGTATCGATCAGGTTGCTAAAGAAAACTCGGTATGCCGGTTCTAGCTTGAATAGAAGATCCGGCGTCGGCATGGCCTTAAACGAAGACCGGATTTCGACTATGGTCTCCGCCAGGTTCTCGAGGACGACGAGGTCGCCGTCGTGGAAAGCGAAGCACTCGGAGGAGAAAGCTTCCAACACACCCACTACTTCGCCAGCGAACGTGATCGGGGCCGCCAGAATAGAACGCACACCAAGTCGGCGGCAGATTTCGCCATCAACGCGGGAATCACTGTCCGAATTGTCGCAGCGCTGCGCTTTGGCGGTACGGACACACTCTCCAGAAAAGCCAGTGCTGACATCCAAGCGAGAGCCGAGCGAAGGGGCGTTAGCTCCTACACTAGCCAGGCAGATCATCGACTCCTTGTGGCCTAGCGCGATGGCCACGCCCGTGCTGCGGGTGAGCACTTGCGCGCGCCGACTGATTAATTGCAACGCGGCATTCGGATCGAAACCGTCTGCTTGTGGCACAGGGTACATCTGCCTGCCTCTGCTCAGAACTACGTAGGACGCGGCTTTGGCCCTTGCGGTCTTAAGCCAGTCGAGATTCGGCTCCGGAGTCCGCACTAGTCCGCCGCTCCAGTTTCCTCCGCGACGACGCGTCCCCGGGGTATCGGCTCCGGCCCACCGCCGATCAGGGTAACGGATTTTCCTCTCTCTTGGAAGAATGAGCGAATACCTAATCTGACGTTGATGGTAGCGTGCGGCTGTATGCGATTGAACCTGAAAGGTCCAAAACGATGTAACAAAAGTAACCGGGTGGTTACCGGGGTCGACGACGAAACGATGTAGTAGACGTTGTCCTTTATTATTTCTTAGGCGCTTGGGTTTGCTGGCAAAGGATCTATAACGACTGCGCTATGGGTCTTAGGGGCAATCGCCCGATGTCATCTGCCATTTCTGTCCAGAATGCCGGACAAATGAGCGCGGATGGACGACAATCCATCTGGAATACGCCGTATGCGTCGGGCTGCAATACGCATATCCAAATGTAAGAGCCTGCCTGTAAACGAACGAGTGATTGCGTCTCGAGGGTACCCTTATGCTGGCGGCGCAACCGGGGCCGCGATTGAGGACAGCGGCAGTTGAAGCACGGGCACCCTCGATATATAATCTCGGCGCTTCGCGAAAAAAAGGGGGTCGCACATGGTTAACTTGAATCGCTTGTCGTGGACCGCAGCAGGTCTCCTCCTCGTCACCTGCTCGGTCGGGTTGGCAACGGCGGCCGAAGCTCCGGCTGACCTGTGTTCGCTGCTGCCGGCGGCTGTGGTGAGCAAGACCTTAGGAGAAACCTATGGTCCCCCGGAAAAGGCTGTCGCTCCCCGGCCTTACGCAAACACCGCTGAAGGAATGGATTGTACCTACCCAGCCAAGAGCGACCACCTATTGTTCAGGGCGTACGTTGATCCCTCGCCGGCGGCGTCAGCAGAGCTATTTGCGAGATTGAAAAGCTTTTTCGGGCGGGGATCGACGTCGGTGACCGGGATCGGAGACGAGGCTTATTTAGACGCTCAGCATGGACTGCACGTCCGCAAGGGGAAGGTGCGGTTTTTTATCTCTGCGAAGGGAGCCAACGACAAGCAGTTAAGGGACCTTGCCACAGGGGTTGCGGGACAATTGTAGGGGAATTCGCACCCGAAGTTAGACTCGGCTTATTCACTGGATATTGGGCCGGCGCCCGAATGACCATCCGGGATTAACCGATCTTGGTTTGTGACACCACGCCTCCTGAGACGGGTTGTGCAAATCAGGAAGAAGCAACAGCGACCCATCGATGAGGCAGAAGATCGACATGAATGTGAACGGTCAGCAGTACATCGTAGCGGTTAATCCAAAAACGCCTCTGCAACGGCATCCGTAGCCTGAAATGTATGCCGCGATCGGCATTTTCCTTTTCTTGTTCCCATTAAACCTGATCCAGGTTCAGGAATACTCCACCACAGCGACGGGAGCTGCCGTCCTTCCTTTGATTCTGCTCATGTTTTTTCTGTCTCGCTGGTCTGGCGGGCTCGTCGCTCGTTTTGGCGCGAAAGGC
>CAWDNO010000010.1:0-15814 GCA_963803665.1 uncultured Acidobacteriota bacterium | reverse complement strand
TGCGCCGAGAGTCTTTGAAGTTCCGGAGTTCGTGTCGTTCCGTCGAAAAAGCCTACTTGCTAATCATCTTGAGGTTGGTGGCCGCAATCGTCAACGTGCCACCTTTTTCGGTCACGTCGCCGGTAAGCTCTACCTTGTGGCTCAGGTGGGGCACAAGTTTTGCGTTGTTGTTTGCCGCGAGATCACCCGTCACGGTGTAAACTTTTCCGTCCGAGGTCAGCAGCGCTACGGGCTGGCCCATCTTGGCGCAAGTTGCTGCGCAGTTCGCCTCGTCTCCACTCGGCATCTTATGATCGACCCCAGTGTTCGATTTGTTCAGCTTGTAACACATTTGGTCGATGAGCTGGCCCGAGAGCGTTTGCGTCGCCGCAAAGGCCATAGTGCTCAAAGCCAACACCAATACGGTAACTGCCAATCCAACGCAGACCTTCCGCACTGAAACACCTCCATAAGAAACAAAGACCGTCGAAATCGACCCTCTTATAACGCCTGGACTTCTACGTCGTCAAGCGTGTCCGGTTCCGAAAACCCCTTTTAGCAGATGCCCGCTACTGACTGAATCTGCTGTTTCGCAATTGGAGTGTTGCATGCTTGAACGCTACGCTAACGCACTGCTGGCGCGACGCCCGCATTCGATCCCGGCAAAGCTGGGTGCCCGGGCGGGAGTGGTTGCGCAGGGGCGGGGCCAACGCCAAAGCTTCTCAACGTATCTGCCAGCGAGTGGCTCGCGCCAGCGGTCCCATTCATCGGAGGATTTTGCCCCTGGCCCAGAGCGGGATGGGTGAAGTTACTGCCAACCGGATCGCTTTCGGAAACCGACCAGGCGCCATCGCGTTTTTCCAATGAATAGGTCAACTGCATCGCGCCAGGACCGCCCTTGACACGAAATTCGACCTCGGCCTGAGCGTGATCTCCTTGAATCGTCACTTGCTTCACATCCGTGTCGAAGGCTTGCAGATTGAGCGTTCCTTTGTGTGCCAAATGGGCCTGAATGGCAGTACGAATGGCATCCTCCGGTGCCTGGGACCGCGAAAGTGGTCCCGGTTGATCTTTGCAGCCAACCAAGAGAATTGCCGCGAAGACGAGCAAAATGATGGTTTTCATTTTCCGCGCCTCTAGTAATAGCCCAGCATGAGCATCAGGATTACGTGAATCGACGCCAGCACAGCAAAAGAGTAACTGAAAGGCCGATGGATGACGTGCCATAGGTGCAGCATGCGGTGTGATTTTGCGAGGAATAGAATCTTTTTCGTGAGCAGCGTTTGTTCACGCGCCATGGAGATAGCGCGTTCGAGGACTGGGTTTTGGCCTCGGCCTAATCCGACAAGGGACCACCACTTGCGCTGGGACCAAAGCATCTTTTGACGGAGCCGCCAGACGCGAAGCGGAAAACCAATATCAAACAGCAGCATTCGCCACAACACTCCGATCAACGAAATGGACTGCACGCGTTTCAAGTCCGGCAGCCGAAGCAGTCCGTCAATGTCGCGAGCGGAGAGTATTCCTGTGTTCTTGAGTTGCGTGGCTAGCCGCTGACTCTGCTCCTGCGCTTCCTGCAATGACAATTCTGCAGAATTGAGGCTGCGTGGGATCTGAGCATAAATATATCGTCCCACCACACCACTCAATGCCACTACGACCATGATCCGATAGGCGATTCCGGCGATACCACTGAACTTGAAAGAAGAATGAAACGTGATGACAACCGGCGCGACTAAGCCAAGAAGAACATGGAAATCCAGCCAGCGCCGGGAACTCCCCTGCCGGCCCAACCAAGCCCATTTTTTACGCAAAGGGTAAAGATAGATGAACAGAAACAACAGAACTCCAAACATGCCCAAGCGCAAACCGATGGTTCCGCTTGGCTTCAGGTAAGCATGCTTCGGCGAAAGCGCGCGTTGCTCAGGAGACGACCAGTAGTAAGCGAATCCGTACACGAGTAGCGCAAGCATGCCCGCTAAGGCCAGCAGATAGGCGAGCCGCAGCCGAAAGCGATGCATTCGATCAGGATCAGGTAAAGATGTTGCCGTAGTGGGCAGCGTCAGATTGATGCTCATGGATGTGACACCTGCTCCTTGGTATTTACTGAGAAGCGTTTGTACGCTGAAAAAACGTGTGTGTTCCGCCAGTGCTGGTGTCGCGAGTGCACTTCGACAATGGCGTGAGCCGGGAGCCAATATGTGCCGGGCGCGGTCTGAAAAGAAACCGGCGCATACTCGATTTCACAGTTCATCGCCCTCAGTCCGACGTCTTCCATTTCGGTGCCGATTCGAGCGGCAATTTTCTCGATCACTCCGGTTCGCGGATCGATCCAGGCAGTGCCGGAGATTTCCAGAGGGTACTCGCGTCCCCGCAGCGCGAGTGCGGCGGGCGATCGCGCGCCTGGAATATGCAGGAAATGGACTTCGACCAACCCGTCTTCAGAATCCGTGTCTCCATTCGGCAGGCTGAACTGGAAAGCGCTGGAGTAGTACGGATGAAAGACCAAGAGCATCATGGAGAATCCGTTGCTCACCAGTAGCGGTGCTTTGTCGGCGTCTTTGTTTGACCCTGCTGCTACACGCGACTCGACCAGGCTCAATTCGCCGCCGGTATTGGACAACAAAACCAAGTAGTCGAAGGCAGACTCGTGTTTCTCAATGGTCTTGCCGTTGTCCGCGATCTTTTCCTGGGTGAGATGTTCGGTGCAATTGACCTCGGAGATCGTATCTAGAAATGTAGAGACGTTGCTGCTCGCACGATCCAGCAACGCTTGAAGCGGGCTCGTATCCGCGGAAGCCGCGGGGCTGAAAATGCAAATGGCCAGCAGCGCGGCACCGAATCCGCGCGCGGGCCACCCAGCTATTTTGAGAAATGGCCGTTTCATTTACGCTTCCATTTAGAATCAAATCGATATCCCAACAGCAACATCCACTGGTTGTAGTTCTGTTGTTCACCTCGGTATACCGTGAAGCCTGCCTGCGTGAAGAGATAGGAGCCGAGGTTATTCTCCATCGTCGCCGTAACGAATCTGGCGCTCTGGTTACCTGCCAAGGCAGAGGTGAATGCCTGATCGCCCGCCAAAATTTCCAGACGGACGCGCTCGTTAATATTTCGTGAGAGCGTGAGGACCCGATACGTACCCGAGCCGAACGAGCTGTTGAAACGCGAATAGTGAGCGTCTAGACGAAGGTCGAGCCGAGGAAGCCTGCCGAAAGTGATCCCATACATTTGATTAAGCGCGCTGCCGTTATCGCCGGTCCGATTGCTGCGTCCGAGCTCGGTATAAATCGCAATTTCCTTCACGATATCCACGCGCGCTCCGCCGCTGAAACCCTGAAAGAGATACTTGTCGAGCAGCCCCGTGCCAATCAGAGCAGGATCGAACGTAGGAATATTTCGGAAGTAAGTGTGATTGAAATCGAACTGCAAACGCTGCACCGGGCTCCATCGCATAGTGAAAAAGCTACTGCCAATTCCGGCTCCTGGAGCAGCAACCGCGGCATTGCCGGTGGGACTATCCGCCTGTAGCGCGCTGAAGATCGAGAAATTGCGACGGTACGAAATCGAATTTTCTGAGAAAACGAAGGGCCGGTTTATACTCCAGTTCAGCAGGTTGATTCCCACGCCGCCGGTGCTCGAATAGTGAAACGCGTCGAAGCTCCCGCCGCTGAAGTTGACGAAAGTGCCGCCAATCTGCTGGTTCGGATTGTAGTTCCAGGATGTGGGATCGGGCGTCGAACCCGCGAAGATCCCCAAGATAACACCTGGATGGACGCGGCGTCCTAAATATCCGCCGTCAATCGTGTCCAAGCTGCTGGCCCATGGGAGGTAGAGGCGCCCAAACCCGGCTACCCACCGACCCGTGGGGTTATCGTAAGTAAGGCCAAGTTGATAGGTGCGATTGATTAACTGCTGAAGCGTCGCCTGCGAGGCCGCGGAGGTTGAGTCAATCGTTCCATTGTAGTACCCCTGAAAATTCCAATAAGTGCCGGCGATCCGTGTGAAGTTCGCGCGGAGCACGATGCCCAGATCCTTCCCGTTGGCCTGCGATGCATCGAGGCTATGCGTGCCGAAGTAATCGAAGCCGATGCGCCCTTGCATGCGGTTCACCGAGGGGAGTGGCGGCCGCGGAACGTCCCGCGCGCGGGCCTCTTCGTCAAGTGCGTCGTCATCTTCGGTGAAACTAATGACCGCGGGGTATTTTCTTGTTGCGCTGAGAGAGTGCTGTTGCACGAGCGCCTGGAGATCCGTATCCGAAAGCACAGCCAAATCTCCGGGTACGACATCACGCTGGAGCACATGAATCTCTGTGACCGCTGAGGTCTCCGCAATGCCGACCACGGTGAGTTCCGCAATACCGGGAGTTGCAGACGTCCCGCTCGGCATAGCGGTATTTGGGCTGGCATTCACTACAACGAGCTTTATGCCCTCGGTGAGCCCGGCGTTTCGTCCAGCATCGATGTAAGCGGCATCCTGCTGAACGAACTTTACGTGGAAAATGGTCCGGAGATCGGGATTCGCGACTGGCGGCGCGGCTCTGATCTCTGCGGCACCTGCGGGCGCTCCGGCCGGCGGTTCAAAAACGGCAACTGCTGGTTCTCTGGCCGGTGGACTCACTGCCGGGGTCGCGGTCATGAATTCGCTTGGAGCAACCCGCACCACCGGGAAGAATTGCTCCGCAAAGCCTGGGGTTGAAGCGGCGGCGACAAGCACGTCCGGGTTTTGCCGATTTTCCTTAGTCGTGGCGTGCTCGGACGTCTGCGGAACGGGCACCGCTTTCGGAGTTGTATCCTCAAGTTGATGGCTCGATGCCGTATTCGTCGGGGACGCCGGTGACCCGTTCTTTCCACTCGCCTGTGCTGCATCTGGGAATCGAATCGGCGGCAGAGGAGCCGGGGCGGGTTCATTGTGTACTGTTGAACTGCCCTGGCTAGCTGGCTCATAAACCTGCTGTTTCGGCGCTCTCCGGAAAACCCGATCGATCGTTCCACCGCGTGCAGCCGGAGCGGGCCCACCCTGTGCTTTTGTCTCAGCGCCGCCAATGCGTAAACTGATGCGCGTTCCATTCGCGGAGAGAACGTATGGGCGTATGCGGTTCAGCCTGACCGTGATTCGAATCAAGGGCGGAGTTTGCTGCTGGAGAGACACAAAGATATCCCGGACGCCGTTTCGGTTTACGACAAGGTGTTTACCGCTGTCCTCAACGGACACGCCGCGAAGGTCCCAAACAATGCTGTCGTCATAGATCACAGCGGAACCAGGAAATCGAACCGGCTCGGAAGTGTCGATGTTGACCTGCACCTCACCTTGTGTGACCGCAGCACCAATGGATTCAAGCCGAACCACACGGCTCGGCGCAGGCTCCTGCGCGAATGCCAGCATCGCAAGTGCCGGAAGAATGAGAATCGCAATTTTCATTCGCTCGATCGAGAGAACTAGCAGCCGAAATGACCGCTCTTTCCTTAATCCCCGCTCCCCTATGGATGGCACGAGTAGCAATTAATGCTGTTGTACACATACCCCCCAACATTCGGGTGATGGAAATTGGCCGAGTTGTTGTTTCCATGGCATCCCGTGCATTGAAAGACTGAGTAGTCGCTCGAATTCGTGTGACAGGTCGCGCAGACCCCTTGCGCATTGCCGTGGGTGATTGAAAACCAGGTGTGATTGAACGTCGCTCCTGTCCACGCGGTGGTTGTGTGGCACGTTTGGCAGGTTGTCGGAAACCCAGCTGCCGCGTGGTTGGGGTTGTTGGTCCCCTGGTAGTCCACTTGATGGCAGCCATAGCAGGCGGTCGGTAGACTCGTATAGTTATTGTTCACGTGGCAATTCGCGCAGGGAACGCTAACGTGGGCGCCGGTAAGCGGAAACGGCGAGTTGTTATGATTAAACGTGCCCTGGCTCCAAGCCACGGTGTTGTGACAGATCTCGCAGGTCGACGGGAAACCCAACTGAATGTGATTTACCGGCGTCAGCGCGTTGTTGTAGTCCGTCTGATGGCAAGTCACGCAGGCGGTGCTCGTCAGGCTGTAGTTGTTATTCACGTGGCACGAACTGCAGGCCACGCTGACGTGAGAGCCAGTGAGGGCAAAACCCGTGGAGGCGTGGTTGAATGTCGCACCCGTCCACGAAGCGGTGGAATGGCAGACGGTGCAGTCGGTAGGAAAGGCCGCCGCCACGTGGCTGGGGTTGGTTGTGCCCTGGTAATCGGTTTGATGACAATTGATACAGGCCGCGTTGGTCAGCTTGTAGTTGTTATTGACGTGGCAGGAAGCGCAGGGCACCGTCACGTGCGCGCCGGTCAACGGAAATCCGGTCAGGGCATGGTTAAAGGTTGCGTTCGTCCAAGATGATGTCGTATGACACGTTTGGCAATTCGTAGAAAATCCACCCAGGACGTGATTTGGATTCGTGGTGCTTTGGAAGTCCTGCATATGGCAGGAGGAGCAGGCAGTATTCGCTGCAGTCAGATTGTAGTTGTTGTTCACATGGCAGGAAGTACACGGCACACTCACGTGAGCGCCGGTCAACGGAAACCCCGTGGCGTTATGGTCAAAATTGGTTTCAAACCACGTATTCACTCCGTGGCAAGCCTGGCAATTCGTGGAAAAGCCCGCCGAGACATGATTGGGCGTAATCGCATTTTGAAAATCCCGCGCATGGCAGGAGTAGCATTCCGTCGATAGCCCCGCGAACTGCCCGCTTGCGCCTGTTTTATGACAGGCGATGCAATCCACGGCGGCATGAGCTCCAATGAGCGGGAACCGATTTTCGTGAGCGCGGACGGTCTGCAAGGACACATTCCAGCCGACCACGCTGTGGCACTGCTCGCAATTGGCGCCGAATTGACTGCGGTGAATATCGGCGTGACAGTCGGAACAGTGCGTGCTTACGTTGCTGAATACCGGCTTCGTATGGCATTGGACGCAGTCAACCTTCGCATGCATGCCTCGCAAGGGGTAGCTCGTCGTATTGTGGTTGAATTCGGGGACGGCGCGGATCGGCTTCCAACTTGTCTGCGTGTGGCAATTCTCGCAGGGGATGGCTAGGGGGCCGTGCGGGCTGCGGGTCTGAGAATCGGGCACACGGCGATTCTGTCCTAGAGCGGTAGCCTGGACGAGGAGCGCGAGCGACAGCAAGAGCATGAGCGACAGCACGATCCGCTTGAGCATGGCGATCAGTGCTACGGACCTGATTCCGACGTTTCTCTTACTGGGAAGCTCAGTCCAGTCTAATGTCCTGGGTGGGAGCTACAACTGTCCTTATGGGTAATTACCGTACAGAGGCATAGAACTATCCTAAGTGTCTGGATGGACAAGGGTTCAACTGAGAAGCTTAATCATTTCCTGGTCGGTGGCGCGGAGCCATCGTTGCCGTGACAATCGGCGCAGTTTGCGGGTGTGGGCTTGTAAAACAACACATTTTGGCCGCCCACTACCCGCTTCAACATGTGACAACCTGCACACGGCACATTCTGGTGCGCGCCCTGAAGTGAGAAGGGTGTGCGGGTGTTGTGCTCAAAAGCTGCCGGTTTCCAGCGATTGACGTTGTGGCAACTGGAGCAGTCCGTCACGTCCCTGCGGCTGGCAAACTGCCCAGCATGCGGATCGTTGTGGCAAGCGGAACATTGCACAGACGCGGCGCCGAAATTCACGTGCTCCAACGTCGTTTCCAGTGCCGGCGGCCGGTGGCAATCGGCACACGCTACCGCTCGGTGAGAGCCAAGCAGAGGAAACTTGGTCTTCGCATGATCGAAGCCGTGCAGTTCCTTCCATTGGACCGTCGTGTGGCACGCCTCGCATCCCGCAGCTCTGCCGTCCGCGCGTTTTGCTGCCATTTGCTCGCGGAACTGACCGGAATGTGGATCGGTGTGGCATGCCGTGCAGGATCGATCTTCAAAATGGAACTTCACCGGAGTAATTGAGCCGCGCGGCTGCTCCTGATGGCATTGCCCGCAGGGCACGGCTAGATGCCCGCCGGTCAGCGGGAAGCCGGTTTTCTGGTGACGGGCCAGCGTGAAATGCGCGGGACGGAACTCGGCAACACTGTGGCACTGCTCGCAGCGATTCTCATATGGCGCCGCCGCAAATTGGCCTTTGTGAATATCCTCATGACAACTGCCGCATTCCGTGCGGGTGATCCGAAACACGGTGTTCTTACCCTTGGGGATATGGCATTGTTCGCACTTCACTTCGGCATGCCGCCCTTCGAGTGGATAGCTGCTCGCAGCATGTTCCTTAACTCCAAAAGTAGAAGGCTTGAATCCGTTCACCGTATGACAGACAGCGCAATCTCCGCCGCCGGCGCGCGCCAGGAACTGGCCTTGGTGATAATCGGAATGGCAAGCCGCGCACGTCGCGTGAGCTACCGGCGTTTTGAAGTCACCGCCGGTGTGGCATTCGCTGCACGCCACGCTGCTGTGCTTCCCGAGAAGCGGAAAAGCGGTCTTTGAGTGATCGAAGCCCTCAAGCTGTGCCACCTGTGTCCATTTCGATGTGTTGTGGCACGACTGGCAGGTGCCTTTGAAAGTTCCTTTATGCGGATCTGTATGGCAGGCAGTACACGTCTGGAAGGCAAACCCGGTGTATCTGATATAGGGCTTGGCGTCAGCCACTGAGGTGTGGCACTTGGCGCAGGCCACTGTGGCGTGCGCTCCCGTTAGGGGGAATTTCGCCGCTGCGTGATTAAATCCAGAAGCCGGCTTCCAGGCAGTCGTTGTGTGGCAGTGTGTACAGTTCGCACCGACTTGTCCTCGGTGCTCATCCTCATGGCATCCGATACACGACCTGGTGAGTCCCAAATAGGTGTGATTCAAGTCCTTTACTTGAATTACCGCTCGCCCTGCGGGCAAGATCTCTCGGGCGTTATGGCATTGCTCGCAGCGCAATCCGGCGTGGGCGCCCGTTAGCGCAAATCCAGTCTGACGATGGTCCAGGGCCTCGCGGCTAGGCTGCCAGCGGATCAGCGGGAACTCCGTCCCGTTGTGGTCGGAATGACACTGAACGCAATCCTTGCTTGTTCCTTTTGTTCCTACCCAGACCGCGTGCATACCGCGGTTCTGCGCCAGGCGTTCCCGGATTTCCGTGTGGCAATCCAGACATTTGAATTTCACGCCGCCGGTGCCCAGGTCGTGGCATTTCGTGCAGTTCAAGATTCCGGAAAGTGACTGATGCGCTTTTGCTAGAGGACCGGGAGAGATTTGCGCGCGTGCCGGAGCAGCGCACGAAAACAGCGCCAAAAGAAAAAAGATTGTGGGCAAGGTGCGAAGCGCGAATCGGCTGGGCAAATTCGATGCGTCTGAAAGAGGGCGGTGCATCGTCGCGTCGGCGTCATCGCTTCTTGCTGGACAACGCCAATTAGTGAATAGCACCGTGATCGTAGCACGCTGCTCTTATCCGCCATCGGGCATCGCGGGACAGTGTTTCCCCTGTCCTCGAACAGGAAATCGCACCTGAACAATGCCGGCCAGCCGTACAGGTGCATTTGAGGTCGCAGGGGTTGGCCGGAAATTCTTTTGCGCGGCTACAATAGTCCGTCATGGATAGCCTGATCACTTTTGCCATCGCTGCCGCGATTTGCCTCTTCTTCCTTTTCGGCTACTTGAAAAAAATGAAAGACCGGGAAATGCGGGCGCATGACGCCGCCAAAAAGGGGACGATCTACTCCGAGGGACCCCGTGCGCAGCATCCCCAGATCAACGCAAACTCCTGTATCGGCTGTGCCACGTGCACAACCGTGTGTCCGGAGGGCGATGTTCTGGCCATGCTAGGCGGCAAGGCTGCCATCGTTAACGGTTACAAATGCATCGGCCACAGCCTCTGCGCGGAAGCTTGCCCCGTGGGCGCCATCACCATGGTCATGGCCCACCCGGGAATGTCTGCGGATTTGCCCGTCCTCTCAGCCCAGCACGAATCTAATGTGCCCAACTTATTTATCGCGGGCGAACTAGGTGGCCTGGCTTTGATTAAAAACGCCATCAATCAGGGCCGCGATTGCGTAGACGCCGTAGCCAGCAGAACTAACGGGTTACGCACTCCCGGCGTGTTGGACGTGTTAATCGTAGGCGCTGGCCCGGCCGGCATCAGTGCATCGCTCCGGGCCGTGGAACGAAAGCTCAGCTATCTCACGATCGAGCAGGACGAGATTGGCGGAACAGTCGCCAAGTATCCTCGCCAGAAACTGGTGATGACCAGTCCGGTAGAATTGCCTTTGTACGGCAAGTTCAAAAAGCTGGAGCTCTCGAAAGAGGATCTGATCACTTTGTGGAAATCTCTTCTCGAGCGCTCTGACTTCAATGTCCGCACCGGCGAAAAGGTCGAAAACATTCAAAAAAGTGCAGACGGAATCTTTACGATTGTGTCCAACAAGGGGCAATATCGCGCGCGGGCAGTTATTCTTGGACTGGGCCGGTGCGGCACCCCGCGCAAGCTGGGCGTGAAAGGCGAGGAGCTCCCGAAAGTGATGTACCGGCTGATTGAGACAGACCACTACATCAACAAACGCATACTCGTTGTGGGTGGCGGTGACAGCGCGGTCGAGGCGGCCATGGGTCTGGCGAACCAGAAAGGGAACAACGTTACGCTTTCATATCGTAGAGACGGTTTCGCACGCATCAAGGAGCGAAACGCTCAGCGAGTTCATGAGTACATGCGCTCCGGAAAAGTTCAGGTATTGTTCAATTCATTGCCTACTGAATTTGGGCAGGATAAAGCCGTGTTGCAAATCAATGGCGGCGTCCGCGAAATTCCCAACGATTACGTTTGGATCTTCGCCGGGGGCGAGCCACCTCGCGCTTTCCTGGAGAAGATCGGTGTCAGACTCGGAAATCGCGACATGACCCTGGAAGCCAGCAACGAGGCCAAGCAAACCCTGGTATCGATGGCAGGCGTCGATAAGTAGTGCGATCGGCTGCCCGCCCGTACTGAAGCAACCCAAGAGACTAGAGAGACCCCGTTCGTCGTAGTGCCACCTAACATCAGTAATCAGTTCGGAAGATGACAGCACTGCGTCAATGACCCGGACCGCGTCGAATTCTACGTTCTTCTGCCGTCCGTGAAAAAAGCCGCCCTCTGTCAAGACGTTTCTATGCGATTCTTATGCCTCCTCGTCGAAAGGACATCTAGATCGGCTCTTTATTTAGTTTGCGGCAATGCGATACCGATCAGGTCATCGGAATGGGAAAGATCGAGTGCTTCCTGCTGTGACAGGCCCATCACCGACGAAGCAAATATGCGAACTGAGTAGGCGACAAATCACCCGAAAAGATTCTCACAGCTCTCCTGGTTGGCATGAAATCCGCGATTGGTCACCTCTTCTACATCGGCGAATACATGGCGAACCATCGCCTTCTGCTCCAGAGGGGATCAGAGAAAATCTAACCACGTCACCTCCCTTGTCGCTCTCCCGGAGAGAAAGGTAAGCTTTCACACATGCAAGAAGCCGCATTTGGCGCAGGAAAAACGCTATTACGAGGCAGTTGGCAGGGAATTCTGGCAGAGAGGAGTTCGCCTTGTGCAAACAGCCCCGAATACCAAGCCTCCGGGCGAAGCGCGTTCCGTGATAACTTCCCGATTGCCGACGATCCAGGATCGATTAGAAGAAGGCATCTGTATCGTCGTCCGAGTTCGTTTCGTCACGATGAAGACACCGAAATCCCTTTGAACCCTAAAAGGGTGGGGTCAAGTACACTTTCGAGCAAGGCGGTAAGTATGGCCAAGCCTGCGCCAATGACGATAGCAACCGAGCCAACTGGCAGTATCCCGAGACCCGTTGTTCATCAAGAGAATCGCAAGAGGCTACAGGAGCGATCCCAACCTCGCTCATCAGTACGAAGATGCCATTCGAGACACCATTGAACGGTTTGAAGCCAAAGGCTCTCTCTTACGGACGGCCATCAGTAGAAGTATCATAATTTCTGCACGTACTGGATGCATGGGCTTCCGAATTCGGAGTCACTGTTCCAGTCGCCCCCCAATTGAGATCCCAGAAAAAGTGCGCGACCGTTCGTTCGAATCCGGCATAGAATTGGCGCCGGCGTTAGGGAGAGGGTTAATTTTTAATTGAAGCGGCGCGACTGGATAGAGTCACATGGCTGCCGTGAACTTGATTGGTTCATATAACTACTCGCTCGTGGCGCTTTCGGTGTTGATCGCCATCTTTGCGTCGTACGCTGCGCTGGATCTTGCAGCTCGTGTAACGGCCGCGGGCGGTTGGACTCGCGGAGTTTGGCTGCTGGGCGGGGCCTGTGCGATGGGGACTGGCATTTGGTCCATGCACTACATTGGGATGCTGGCGCTCATCTTACCGATTCCCGTGGCCTACCATTGGCCGACCGTTCTGCTGTCACTGCTTGCGGCCATTCTCGCTTCGGTCGTTGCGCTGGGCGTGGTGAGCCGACAGAAAATGGGTGCGTTCCGAGCGCTCGCCGGAAGTGTGCTGATGGGTGCGGGTATTTCGAGCATGCATTACATCGGCATGGCCGCCATGCGTTTATCTGCCGAATGCCACTTTAATTCTTTTCTCGTCGTCCTGTCCGTCGCGTTCGCGGTTCTGATTTCTCTCGCCGCGCTTTGGATTACCTTTCACTTCCGAGATGAGAAAAAGGGTATCGACTGGGAAAAGTTAGCCGGAGCCGTCGTGATGGGCGCCGCGATCCCCGTCATGCATTACACTGGCATGGCCGCTGCTAGTTTCACGCCCTCCGGCATGCCGGCGAACCTGTCTCATGCTGTAAGCATCTCCGCGCTTGGCACCGCCGGAATTGCCGCCGTCACCTTTATCGTCCTCGGGCTGGCTCTGCTGACATCCTGGATGGATAGACGATCAGCTGACCAGACCTTGGAACGGCAAGAAGAGAAGCTGCAGCAAAGCGAGAGTTATCTAGCGGAAGCACAGAGGCTCACGCATACGGGGAGTTGGGCTTGGCGGTTAGCGGGAAGAGAGGCCTTGCATCTGTCCGAAGAATGGTATCGCATACATGGCTTCGATTTAGAAGAGGGCATACCTGCTTGGGAAGAGCAGGTGCAGCGCATTCATCCGGAGGATCGAGCCAAGTGGCAAGAGGCAATCGATCGAGCAATCGCTAAAAAGTCGGATTACGAAGTGGAATTCCGAATCCTCCTTCCGGGCGGCTCGGTCAAATACATACGCACCGTCGGCCATCCTGTTTTGAACGCATCCAGGGATTTGGTGCAATTCGTGGGTAGCTCGACGGACATCAGCGAACGCAAGCAGGCCGAGGAAGCGCTACGCCGGACGCAGGCGGATCTTGCGCGGGTGAGCCGATTGACCACGATGGGGGAGCTGACTGCCTCCCTGGCGCACGAGATCAAGCAGCCGATTTCTGCGGCGGTCACCGACGCCCGGACCTGCTCGCGATGGCTTGATCGCGACGACCCCGATCTGGCAGAGGCGCGCGAAGCGGCATCCAGAATGGTCAAAGACGTTACACGCGCCGCCGATATCATTAACAGAATCAGCTTGCTGTTCAACAAGGGATCTCTGCAGCGGGAGTTGGTCGATGTAAATGAGCTCGTTCGAGAAATGATTGTCCTGGTGCGCAGCGAGGCGAACCGCTACTCGATCTCCATCCGGCCCGAGCTTGCCGAAGATCTTCCCAGGGTCATGGCAGACCGTGTCCAATTGCAGCAGGTTTTCATGAACCTCATGCTTAACGGCATCGATGCCATGAAGGAAACAACCGGCCGACGTGACCTTACGATCAAGTCTGAAGTGGCCAACGGTCAACTGTTGATCTCGGTCAGCGATACCGGTGTGGGATTGCTCCCTGAGCAGGCAGAACAGATCTTCAAGGCCTTCTTCACGACCAAGGATAACGGGACCGGTATGGGGCTGCCCATCAGTCGGTCGATCATTGAATCGCATGGCGGCCGCTTGTGGGCCGCCAGTGCCCCCGGGCGGGGTGCAATTTTTCAGTTTGCCTTGCCCGCCACGCTCGCGGCGCACGCATAACCTCCCCACCTGCCTCCCAACCGGCAGCGAACCTTTGTTTTCCATCTGGGCTATCGCGCACAGTCGGCGCACGGCAGTCTAGGCCTCGGTCCAGGCCGTGCTCGTTTTATGAACGAGGACTCGTAGTCGCAGTGGTTCGAGCGGATGCTGGCGGAGTTGGGACACGAGATGTGGATCGGGGATGCGGCGAAAATCCGCGCCAGTTGCGAGCGGAAACAGAAGACCGACCGGCGAGATGCGGAACTGCTGATGAAGCTTCTGGCCGAGGATCGCTTTCCGCGGATTTGGGTGCCCACGGCGGCCGAGCGGGACGGGCGGCAGTTGCTCTTGCATCGTCACAAGCTGGTACGCATGCGCACACAGGTGAAGAACTAGGCGACTCGGACACATCACCAAACAAGTTGCAAGCGCTGGCGCTGAATCAGGCAATCCGTTTCTGCATGGCTTGCTGGTGGAAGCGGCGCAGAGTGCGCTGCGGTATGAGCCGGAGATGCGTCGGGCGTATCAACGTTTGGCCCAGCGGAAGTGTCGTGCACTGGCGAAGGTGGCCATGGCACGGAAGCTGGCGGTGAGGTTGTACTCGATGCTGCGCTTGCAAGTGAACTATGCGCAGCGGATCCAGGGTTCGCTTGAAGGACAGCCCGGCACATTCCGTGCTCGTGGTTAAGACCGGTTTCTTGGTTGAGCATCCTGCCTCCCCAAACGGTTGGGGAGTTTGAAGAAAGAATCATGGTCATGGCGCTTGTTGGGTTCGGATAGATGGCTGGTGGAACTGAGATGGTTCCATCGAACGATTCGAGCAACGAACCTTGGTCGCAGAGAAAAGATTTCGGGCTAAAGAAAAAACACTTCCAGGCAAGTGCGCGGAGAAGTGTGTCTTGACGGAGCCGACGTCGTTATAGACGGAATGTGGCCTCAGCGAAAAGGTAGTTACCCCAAAGCGCGTTTATCCGGAGTCAGGGTTCGGCATGAGGTCACGCGTCCCGGACGGCTGCGACTTCTTGACACTATTGCGCTTGCTGCAACGCGACCTCTTCTGCCTCGCTACATTCGCGCCCTCTCTAGGATTTCGTGCACATCCGGTGGATGGAGGAAAGCATTCGTCGCCCAAGAGCTAAAGCCACCATGACCACTGGTGCCGCGTCTGACGCCATCACAAGGGCCTGTGACGTGGGCCACAGTGGCGTCGTGCAAGATAGAGTCAGACTCAGGATGGTTAGAGGAGATAGAACATGACAGACCATCAGCGGGAAGTGCTCCAGGCTCTGAAATCGGAGCTATGGTTCCTGGAGATGCGCGGATATGAGCCTTCGGTAAGGGAGGCGCACAAGGAACTTCCCATCTTTCGCGATTCGCCTTCATGTCTGAATTATGCGTTGCCCGATGAAAGAACATTCGTGCGCGGAGTGCTGGCTGATGGATTTTGTGCCGGCGGAAAAATGGGGCGAAGAAATCCCCTGTCAACACATTCCGCTGAACGCCTAGCGGTGACACGATTGCCGCGATGGCCGAGCGCGGCGACAACCTGGGCGCGCAAGAGGCGCTAGCGCGATTGGCTCCGCAGGAAGATCAAGGAGATGGAAACGGCGCCGGAGTAAGCTTCTACACTTTCGAATGGAGTAGGCCGACGGAACTTATGTGGCTCATCGCTATCCAGGAAAGAAGAGGAGTGGTTGTCACGTGGATTGCGACGGAAATCACAGAGTTGCGTCTAAGTTGGTGAGGGACGTAATGAGGGGAGGGGAACATAATCCCCAGGGTCGTAGTACCCACAAATGCTCGGATAGGCCAAAACGCCCCGCAAATGCTCAGCAGCATTCAGAAAGCACACCTCGTATCCCGTCGGCTGATACCCGCCGAC
>CAWDNO010000009.1:0-250157 GCA_963803665.1 uncultured Acidobacteriota bacterium | reverse complement strand
GCCAACTGCAGATTAGTTTTGCCGACGCGATGCGAAACTGAAAGCTCCTGGTGATGAGCATGCTCTACCGTGGTCGCGTATCCAACCATGGTGACGTGCGGTGCGGGCTCGTTCACATCCGCGGGATCGGACTCAAAACCTTTGTCCATGCGGTTGCCCGGTTCTGAGGTCGCATAGCGGTACTCAACCACAGTATTGGGTGAGAGGTGCAGATCGGTGGTCCCGAACGGACGGAAGGTTGTTACTCTGCCCATGAACTGGATGGTCTGCAGTTCGCTGCCAAACTTCAATTCCAGAACGTCGCCCAATCTAAGATCGTCCGAGGTGCTGAGGGCAAGCGCCTGCAGGTTGTGCAGCGCGAGATCGGGAGCGGGCGAGTTCCACATGGTCAGCGCAAACGATGGCTGGGATCCATCACTCATCTTGTGACGGATCGAGGCAGAGACTACCGACGATGAACTACTGCCGTATCCGACATTGCCGCGCAGACCCAATGTGTCCGACGAGAAAACAGATTTCTCCATGGAGAAGCCGGTGTTCATGTCGGCTACGCTGCCGTATCCTTCGGACGGCGATCCGGCAAGGAACGACAGCGTTCCCTTCATTTCGCGATCGTGCGTCGCAGCTTCGGCTGCCAAAGCTGGAGATTGATTATTCGCGGATGGATCGTCGACCAGGCGCAAAATCGGACGGTTGGATACCGAGCGCAGCACCCACTTCCAATCATCGTCTTCAGTGGAAGTTTGCGCGGGTGCGATTTGGATGGCCTCGAACAGAGTGCTCAAAGTGACATTCACTATAGTGTTGCCGCCGGCATGCAGCCCTACATGTTCGCGCAACGCGGGCAGAAAAGCAGGTGCGGAAACTTTGAGATTGTAGACTCCAGGCAACAGCCCAGCGGCGGAGTAGAAGCCGTTCTCGTCCGTGAATACCTTCAGGGTCTGGGCGGCCGCACCCAGGATTTCCACGACGGCTCCCATTTGCGGAGTACCGCTCGCGCCGCGAACATGTCCGGAAATCTTGCCCGAGTTTTCGGCCCAGGCTGGCAGCGCCAGGCGTAACAGCAAAATCGAAAACCCGAGCTTGCGGAGAATCAGCAACCCACCACCTCAAGGGAGACCAAGCGTTTCCAGTTTACTCGACGGCAAAAGTTACAGTAGGGTCCACCGTCTGCTTGGAGATGTTGTCGTTTACCTTGATCTGAATCCGATACACTCCCGGATCAAGGTTGGCGGCCGAAAGCGTCTTCTGCAGGGTTACCTGGTCGCCAATGTTGCCCATCTGGTCCGTGGATTCTACGGTGTGAACCACTGGCTTATTCGTTGCCGCGTTGACAATATTGTACTCAACCGTCGCCGAGGGTTTATGGGTTTTGTCGTCGATACCAAGATTGTAAACCTGCATCCAGAAGTTCATCTTCTGGCCGCGTTTGAACATCATCGGCTTACCGTCCGCGGATGGAACCCGAGGACGCACCTTGGTCGCGCCAATCACAAAGCTTCCCGTACCCACGTTCTTGGCCGCCACCGGCTCCATAAGGTCAGCCACGATCAGCGAAGAGGCTTCCAGACGATCATCGGCGAAATCGGGCACCTGCACGCCTTTACTCCACGTTCCTACCCGGTCGCCGTTCACGTCTTTTACCACGATGTCCACGCGATAGCGGCCGGGCCGCAGTGGAATCGCCTTCCAGTAGACTTGCGAATTTTCCGCCGACTTAGCCAGCAACTCGGCGGGGATATCCGCTTGCACCGTGTCCTCGAAGGTCTGGGCAATGTGGCCTGTCAGGGTGGTTACTCGGCCGAAAATGTTGACCACGCCGCGCTGCACTCCGTCTTTATTTACAAAAGTGATGTCGCGGTTTTTCATTTGCACGGTGAAAGGCACAAGCACCGTTTCTGCCGTGACCTTAACGAAGTCTGCGCGCACATCGAATGGCATCAGGTTGATGCTGATCTTATGGCTGACCACTTCTTCCAGATCTTTGAACTTCACCGGCGGAGGCGCCTGCAACTTGGCAAATTGTTCCAACCGGTCGAACTCTTTGCTCGCCTGACTCGCGCTGTTCGGGCCCGGTCCCAGTGTTTCTAATCCACCATTAAAGCGGGACGCTTTTGACGCCATCCCCATCTGCTCATAGAGCGTGGCCCCGCCGTTTGGCGTGTGAAGCAACGCATCCTTCTCGCCGCGGTCAATGGTCATGTGATAATCGCCGCACATGCAGGTGTCCACAAACTCGATCATCACTTCCTGACCGATGCCTTCGAGGTAACGATAACGCCAATCTTCAAAGGGGAAGGTGGAAGTTTCCCCGCCGCCCTCTTCTATTGGCCGCTCGTAGCTGCCGCCGCTGGGATGCGAATCAATCTCGTCAGCCGGCCCGTACATAATGTAGATGCGGCCGCGATCGCTTTTCCAGCCGGGGATTCCGGCGGCGAAGTGCTCGTTGGCGTACTCGATGCGGCGGTAGTGCTCTTCTTTGAATTCGTTTTCTTCGGTGTCAGGCGTGGGATCGCGGCGCTGCCAGAAGGCTTCTATAAACTGGTCGCGCTCTTCGTCGTTAGAAAGTTGTTTGAAGGCTTTGCGTTCTTCGTCCGAAATAATGTAAACGACGTCTTCGTCCAGCCACTTCTTGTAGGTCTTGCTGAGCTCCTGCTTGAGGGCTTTGGCGTTTTCCTTCTTTTGCTTTTCGCTGATGGGGCGCTTCAACGGGTCGGTGGCCTGACCTTGCGTTGCGGAGGATGCGGGAGTGGCTTGATCGCTGCTGGACGGCTTGGCATTCTGCTGAGCCAGGGCAGACGCACCAAACAAAGACACCGATACTGACGCAGTAAGAAGGTAGCGCCGTAGACCTACCTGGAACATAGAAGGGGTACTCCTCGCACACACTCGTGTGGCTATCATTCTATGTCTTTGGATACCTGAAGGCAAGGCTAGCCTGCCACTATCAGGATGGTAGGATGCAGGCAAACTTGCAAGAGGTGCCTGGCGTTGAGGACGGGTGCGGGTTTGGAGTTGGCGGGCGAGACGCCCGTCCTTCCAATATTGCTCGTTCGCGAAGCCTGTACTGAACTGAATTAGGTCTGTTACAATCCAACGACGGGCAGGGACAGCTGCTCGTTTGCCTGCGCGAATAGCGTTTTTGAGTCCGGAAAGTCGCCAGGTGTCCGATCACGGCACCAAAACACCCTAGGGGACGTAGTTCAGTTGGTTAGAACGCTGCCCTGTCACGGCAGAGGCCGCGGGTTCGAGTCCCGTCGTCCCCGCCAATTCTTTCAACAGCCTAGCAGAAGTTGCTGAAAAGGCGTGGTACATGAGAAGGTACACATTAAGCCGTACCTCCTGTAGCCAGCGCCAGTTGGGCCTTCCTGTCCCGCGGCAGAATCATCTCTACCACCCTGCTTTGAGCCCGGCGCTTCTTGCTGCTTACGGCATGGGTTTCAACAGTCAGGTCCGTCACTTGCGCTTTATTCTGCCGCGCGGTTTAGGGACTGACTTTTCGTGAGGGACGATCGGGAATGCTACGATGGAATAACGAGGTAAAACCTCTTGCTGCCTGTTAGCCGCAAAGCCGCTCTGAGCCTACCCACAGTTGAGCCAGATCTCTGAGGTTGTGTTTGTATGTACGCGTTACCAAGTATTCCTTCCCACCTTTTACACGGAGCCTGTACTCCCCCGTCGGTAAAGGTTGGATCTCCTCCACGGCCGAAATATTCACGACGACCGAGCGGTGGATGCGAATAAAACCGTAGGGTTTGAGCTTCTCCGCCATGGACGAGAGGGACTCGTGCACCAAATAGGAATTAGTTCGGGGTCGCAACGAAACGTAATTACCTTCGGCTTGCACTGCCAAGATGTCGGCCAAATCCAAGAGTAGGATGCTACCCTTTGCCTTGAACGCGATTCGTGGCGCCTGTCGTTTTGCTATAACCTCCAACTGCCGCAAGACTCGCATGAGGTTTGCAGCATCAACTCGGATTACCGGAAGCAATGATGTATCTGCAGCTTCGCAGAACTCGTCCGCTGTCGATTCAAGAGTGTAATCCCGTCTACTCTTAGTGGAGCAAATCGTAGCTCCCCGCAGTGGGCTAGTCGAAACGTCCGCATTAGCGTGAGCAGCTTGTTGAACAAACATCTCACGTGCAATGGCCTTCTATTCTGAATTTCGCGGGCGCTCATGAATGGAACCCCTTGCTCTCTCGTTTTCGACTTCCTGCTACCCGAAGTGAGAATGACGAGTGCACTGCTTCTAGATGAAATGGTCCTGCATAACCGGAGCAGCGGATCCGTCTGACCACCTGCCCACGGGAACGACAAGCACTTCGATTGGTTGAGCGCCTTTGAATTGTGGATTCAGCATCACCGGTGATTTCGGCAGATCGGCACCCCACGCCTTACCTTCCAGGCCGTAGGTTACTTCTGCCCAGTGCTCACTGCTGACGGAAAGCTGGATTGCGCGCCGAAATAACACTCAATGGATTGCAACTTTCCGTTCTTGATTCGGAGATACTCCACGTTCCGGAACGATTTACCGTCCTTGGTGTGGCAAAGATACTTCACAAAAGCATCCTCCGCGCCAGTGGTGATTCGCTCCAGGTCAAAATGTCCAATGAAATCGATCTGTGTTTCCCAGCATCGCGCTTTGAAAGTGCTCTTGCTGATGTGGTCGTCGCCGGCCGCGCTTGTAAAGGTGAAGTTATCGGCGAGCAGGCTATCCACTGGGCCCCAGTCTTTCTTCTCCCATGCTGCGTACCACTTCCGGGCCACCTCCTCGTTCGTTAAGTTCTGCCCTCCCAATGCACTGGCATTTGCCGGTCCCGGCAGGCTCACGGCACCAACCAGCGCGCAGGCTCCCGTTGCGAGCAGATTCCTGCGCGACACTGCGATCCTTGTCATTGTTTGTTCTCCTTTTCATGATGTAGTTTGAAGCGCTTCGCCCGATCGCGATGCTGACTTTCCGAGCAGACGAACCGGTTGGTATGTACGAGTACACTGCTCTTAGAACCGATGCGATCAGACCCGCTTGCGGTTGCCCGACGGGCGCAAGGATCGCAGCCAGTCCACGATGTTTCTGATCCCCGCTTTTATTACTTTCGGATCCTGAGCATTCTTTGCCAGCGAACCATAGCCTTCGACCATCGCGATCAGTAAGCCAGCGGCGTCAGCGGGCTCCACGTCACGGCGAACGCTTCCGTGGGTCTGGCCCTCTCGCAAAATGGAGGCAACGGCCTCGCGCCAGGCATCGAAGATTATCGCCAGCCGTTTCCGGAATCCCGCGTCAAGAGGAGACATTTCCTGCGCCAGATTATTCAGCTGGCACCCGCCCCGCACATCCTCGGGCCGAATGGGTATACGCTGAACAGCGCCGATCAAAGCGTCGATAGGGTCCTTGACGCACTGTAGAGGCCGCACCCATTTGCCGTGGACGTCGGGGGCGATGACCTCTTCGACGACGGCGTATCCCAAGGCTTCCTTGCTTTTGAAGTGGTAATACAGCGCTCCCTTGGTGACGCCAGCCGAGGCCAGAATTGTGTCCAGGCCGGCACTCTGGAAACCCGATCTGTAGATCTCGCGGGATGCCGCCTGCAGCAAGCGCTCCCGCGTGCGCTCAGGATCGCGCAGCCTGGCCGCTCTACGTTTCGGATTCTTGCGTGCCGCCAACATACCAACCAGTATGTATGGCAACGATCAGAGCGTCAAGAGGGATTTAACAACGCGCTCAACAATATGAAAATCCATCGAATTTCGTAACCTCTCGCCAATGTGTATGAGAAGTTGGAGAAACAGTCGCTCTAGCCGCATTGGGATCGTCCCAGGATTTTGTCAGTCCGCCACTCGTTTTCGAACTCTGAAGTGTTGGGCCTGTTGTCTCACGTAATCGTTGTGAACGTGGAACACCACATGCTCCCTCAGTTCTGACTCAGCGGGAGTTTGTGAAGTTGTGAGCCAATTCTGCTCTCAATTGCACGCTAACTGTCCGAGCGCCGAGTGGTACCTGACGTAAGTCGCCAGTCATCTCGGCACCACGACTTTACCGGAGGAAAAGAGGAGATATGAGCACACATAAACGGTTGCGGAATTTCTGGATACTGTGGGTTACGACGATTGTTCTGGCTTGCTTCAGCAATGCGGTCGCTCAAGCGAGCTACAAAGTTACCGATTTGGGCGCCGAGGGGAGTGACAATCTGGGTTGTGCCATGTCCCTCAATAATCAGGGCTGGACGGAGATCATGGCTGGGAATGTGGAAGCGGGGCAGGTGGATAGCATATTCGGGAAACTTCTAAACGGACGCGCACTGATAGACGTCGCCGGATTCAAGCTCGACCTCGGCACGCTCGGAGGACAGAACAGTTGGATGAACTGGGGCGAGATCAACGACCGAGGGCAGGTAGTGGGTGATTCCGAAACGGCTGTCCCAGACCCGAACGGCGAAGACATTTGCGGCTTCGGCACACACCTTACGTGTCTCCCGTTTCTTTGGCAAGTCTTCCACATGAGCGCTCTCCCGACGCTCGGCGGAAATAACGGACAGGCGAGCGCGATTAATAACGGTGGACAAATCGTAGGATTTGCGGAAAACGGTACCGTGGACTCCACATGCCTACCTGGCACAACTAATAATCGGATTCAGTTGCCGGTGTTGTGGGAAAAAGGCAACCACGGGATATATAAAGCCCAAGCTCTTCCTACGGGTAGTGATCCAGACGGGGACGCATTTTGGATCAACGATCAAGGCCAAGCCGTAGGCGACACGGGAACCTGCGGCGGTGCGATCCTTCACGCTGTATCGTGGGAAAACGGCAATGTCTCCCCGCCGCTTCCTGACTTCGGAACTGGCGCTATCGCCCAGGGCATTAACAACCGGGGCCAAATTGTTGGATTAGTCGGCAGTCCTGACAACACAACCCAATATGGCGCGCTTTGGCAGAACCGCGTACTCACAAACCTCGGCCTTCTGCCGGGAGATTTTGGCGGTCTAGCCAGCGGCATCAACAACAAGGGCCAAGTGGTGGGAAGCAACTTCGACTCCAACTTCAACTGGTCCCATGGTTTCATCTGGCAGGACAACGTGATGACCGACCTCAACAGGCTGTTTCCAGCCAGTTCCAACCTCTTCGCAGTCATGGCGAACAAGATCAACGAGCGCGGACAAATCTCGGGCATGGCAATCGTACTCAGCGGGCCGGATGCGGGCAACATCCACGCCTTTCTGGCAACCCCTGCAAAACAAAGCATGGGCCTGTCGGTTGCAGATGTCGCACCTACACGCCCGAAATCCAATTTGCCTTCGAATGTTGGCGAACAGCATTTGCAGAGATTCGGACTCGTCCACTTCGGGCGATAAAGGGTATTTTCGAAGCTTCCGCACCATGCATTCCAGTCACATGCTGCGCGAAGGAGCAAGGCCGGTGGTTGTGCGGGACAACATGGGTCACGCGAATATCGACGTGACCCAGAAATGTTTCCGGCAAGAGCTGGTGGGAAGAGCGAGTGGATGCGGTCATCCACGTGCCCTGCCATGATGGTCAATTGGTGAACAATGGACGGTTTTCATAAAGCGCTCTCTTTTTCAGGTGTCGGGTTGCCAGCGCGCCGCGCTAAAACGAAAACCGCCGCCCCGCTCGCGAACCGATTGTTGACCTTCCATTTGCCACCACCTAACATGTCTAGCCAGTGTCCACGCCCTTCCAATCCGTAGGGCAAACGGTTTCCCACTACCGCATCCTCAGCAGGATCGGTGGCGGGGGCATGGGCGTGGTGTACGAGGCGGAAGACCTCAAGCTCGGTCGCCACGTCGCGCTCAAATTCCTCCCCGATGAACTCGCCCACGATTCACAGGCTCTCAGCCGCTTCCAGCGGGAAGCCAAAGCCGCATCATCTCTGAACCACCCGAACATTTGCACGATCTACGAGATTGACGAGGCTGATGGGCGAAGCTTCATCGCCATGGAACTGCTGGAGGGACAGACGCTCCGGCACCGGATCGCTGGCAAGCCGATGGAGATCGAGGCGGTGCTCGATCTGGGCATCCAGATCGCCGATGCGCTCGATGCCGCACATTCGAAGGGTATCGTCCACCGGGACATCAAGCCAGCGAACATCTTCGTCACAAATCGAGGTCAGGTGAAGATTCTCGATTTCGGGCTGGCCAAAGTTGTCTTGAAGCCCGAGAGCGTTGCCATGAGCGCCGCGACCATCGAGTCAGAGGAACATCTCACGAGTCCCGGCAGTGCGCTGGGAACCGTCGCCTATATGTCGCCGGAACAAGTTCGCGGGAAGGAACTCGATGCCCGCACCGACCTGTTCTCGTTCGGCGCGGTGCTGTACGAGACGTGTACCGGAACATTGCCGTTTCGGGGTGACACGACAGCAGTGATGTTCGAATCCATATTGAATCGAGCACCCGTACCGCCAGTTCGAATCAACCCTGACACCCCGCCGAAGCTAGAAGAGATCATTCACAAGGCTTTGGAGAAAGACCGGAAGTTGCGGTACCAGTCCGCCAAAGAGTTAGCAGTTGACCTGCGGAGGCTCGCGAGTCCGAGCAATGCCGCGCCTGTGGTGGCTCGTCCTGTCCAACGAAGCTCAGTTGTTCTTGCAACGGCAATTTCACTGATCGTGCTCGTCGCCGTGCTATTGGGTCTGAACATCGGCGGGCTGCGCCGACACTTGCTCCGTCAACCCAATGCCGCAAGCATCCGCTCTCTCGCTGTATTGCCCTTGGAGAACTTGTCGCACGACCCTGAGCAAGAATACTTCGCGGAAGGGATGACGGATGCCCTGACTACGGAGATGTCGCAAATCGGAGCACTGCGGGTGATTTCCAGAACCTCGGCAATGCAGTACAAAGATGCCAAGAAACCACTGCCGCAAATTGCTCGCGAATTGAACGTTGACGCCATCATGGAAGGCTCGGTACTCCGTTCTGGAAGCAAGGTGCGAGTGACCGCACAACTGATACAGGCTTCTCCTGAGCAGCATCTTTGGGCTAAAAGCTACGAATCTGATTTGCGGGACGTTCTGATTTTGCAAAGCCAAGTGGCTCAGTCGGTGGCCAACGAGATTCGAATTAAGCTGACAGAGGAGGAAGCTGCGCGGCTGCGGAAGCCTCCTCGTCCCGTCGATCCCGCGGCGCACGATGCTTATCTGCGAGGTCGATATTATTGGAACAGCGGCGAGCCGCAGGACTTGAGCAAGGCGCGAGATTATTTCCAGCAAGCTATGGAAAAAGACCCATTGTACGCTCCCGCATACGCAGGACTTGCCGATTACTACAGCATGCTTCCGTTCTACACGAGCGCACTTCCTGACGAGGTTTTTCCGAAAGCCAAAGCCGCCGTCTCCAAGGCTTTGGAGCTTGACGACTCGCTGGCAGAAGCACACGCGTCTCTCGCTTATATCCTCACGTACTATGACTGGAAGTGGTCTGATGCGGAACGCGAATTTCAGCGTGCTTTGTCGCTCAACCCAAATGACGCAACCGTACACCATCGTTACAGCCGTTATCTTTCGAGCTTGGGACGAATTGACGACGCTCTGAGTGAAATCAGAAAGGCACAAGAACTCGACCCACTCTCGCCCGTGATTAAGGCAAACCTCGGAGTCATCTACTACTTCGGACGAGAATACGATTTGGCAATCGGTCAGTTGCGCAAGGTGTTGGAAGAACATCCAGATTTTTCAGTTGCGCACTGGGGAATGGGACTTGCATACGAGCAGAAGGGAATGTCCACAGAAGCCATTGCCGAACTTGAAAAAGCCGATGCGCTCTCAAAGCACAGCAGCGTTAACACCCTCGCTTCACTCGGGCACGCCTACGCGATAGCGGGGCAGCGATCGAAGGCACAGCAGATTCTTTCGGAACTAGACACCCGCTCAAAGCAGAAACCAATTTCGCGTTACCAGTTCGCGCTCATCTTCACTGGGCTAGGCGAGAAGGATCGGGCATTTGCCGCACTGGAAATGGCTTTTCGGGAAAGGTCTACTTTGCTGACGTATCTGAAAATGGATGCGAGATTTGATCCGCTTCGTCCCGATTCGCGCTTCGCCGACCTGCTGCACCGGATGGGATTGCCGCCGTGATCGCTGGTCAAAAGGTATACCCGAGGGCCTTTTCCTTTTTAGCGAAACTTGGCAAAAACAGGTAGCGAAAGGCCGCCAAAACGAGACCCCCCGCACACCTCTTACGGGCCTTACGCCAAATAACCAGTAATGACGAGCTTTTGCAACTCTGTCCCGTGCTGCCGGCCCGAGATAAGGCCGCGTCGCAAAAATCTGGATGGTCAATTTACGAAATCAGATGGGATGAGAAGGCCGGTCTCCGACGGGATGCTGTAGGCTCCCAAGTGCTGCTGGAACAGAAGCTGACGACGACTCCGAAGGCAATGCGGGAAGTGTTCAGCACGCTGCCGCATCGCGTTGGAAACTGGGATGCACTCTTGTAACTTAGCCCTTCGCCTTCCGCTTCTTTGCCCACAGCGCCTTCTGTTTGATGCTCATCGCCTTCCGCTCCTCGTCCGTCCATTTGTGAACCGTGTGTTTGCTGGGGGTGGAATTACTCGTTGAGGCTCCAGGTTCAAGCAAAGCGATGACCTTGTTGAGCCGATCACGTTCCTGTTTAACAAGTTGTAGTAGGTCCATGGTTTTGCATTCTACCTGATTTGCGGCGGCTGGGCTGACCAACAGCTCGCTAACCCCACCACATTCTGAACGAACTCGACCGTGTAATCGCTCGGCCCGAACAACAAAGGCTCGGAATCGACATCGGTTCCGAGCCTTTTCTTGTCATGCAGCCAATTCAATCACTGGATGAACATTATGCGTCACGTTTATCCGAATCGCGGATGGTCTCGGCAGATTCATTGAGCCTCCTGTTGGCGAGAAATATTCAGATAGTGCGAGAGTTGAAGTACATGCCTACGTTGTCAGCGAGTTGAACAACCGGGATTACTCCTGGTTTCGGGAGAAGCTTACCGCTCTAGGTGTGCTTTAACACTTCGCACCACCGCGCCCTGACCGGGCCCACAGCCACTATACGGTTGACAAATTCGAGGCTGGTACTTTTGTTTTCGCTTCACCGAAGTTCGATTTGAAAAGAAGAAAAGTTTGTTCCATCGCGGCCTGCACCTCTTTTTCTGTGCCGAATGTAGTAAGCGCTGCCGCACGAGCGAGAAGGTTTTCTCCCTTGCCGGAAATGACTGCTTCTAAATGGGCGAGGCGTTCTTCAAGTTTTTGATCGAGCGCCTTCAGAAGAACACTTGCTAGGTAACCCATCGCGTTGGCTACGCGCGGATCGAGTTGCCCTCGGCGAAGGCGATTGATGGAGTCCGCCAACAAGACCGAGACCTGATTTGTGTTGCCGAGGGGATGATCCGGTGTGTCGGATGGTAGTACTGCGGCGTGTGGCTGCGATGGACCCCGCCCGCCTGTCTAGCCCTATAGCTCTCTCCGGATCGTGAAAGACGCAGAGATTCTTCCGGGTTTGCGAGTCAGCGCCGCAGCGTTCGCCATTCCCCTTCGGGAATTCGCACTTCTTTGACATCGTTCCTACCTAGGTAGGGGATACCCCCAAGGAATCCGGTCATAGATCAATTCGTGGTAATTTGTGGTACACATCGTGGTACACATTCGTTCTGCTCACCACGTACTTCTGATGACTTGCATTGCCATCCGTGCTCTCGAAGTCATTGAAAATACTTGTTAATCTTTCACTGTCACGGCAGAGGCCGCAGGTTCGAGTCCCGTCGTCCCCGCCATTCTTTGAGCTTCGAGAGGCATTGCTCCGCCGGTCCTCTCTGTCGACCTTCCCCGTAAATACCCCCTCCTGAAGCCACCGCGAGCAAGATGATTTTTCTGCTGGCTTAAGATCAGGATCTTCTTAACATCCCATTGGTTAGCACGCTTAAGGCGGTCCATGGCTGAGATTGTGTGTCAGTATGAGACTCTGAACGTAAGACAATTTTACTGGAGCGAGTCGTCGGCTGCGCTGATCCCTTGAAAAAGCGTGACTTGCGGCTTGCCTACTCCTTCACCGCTTTGGCCTCGCCCGTGCATTCGAGGTACGCGGTGCGGTACGGATGCCTGAGCCACGCTAACCGGCGGACTGAGGAATCCAGGCCGCACCGATCACCTTTTGGAAATCAGGAATGAGGTACTCTGTGTCCAAATCGGGCGCTGCGGCGGCTCCGGCGCGTGAAAGCTCGACCACTAAGCTGGCGAAGTTTTTTCCCAATGCGACTCCAGTTCGTATTCCCGTCCGGCTGACTCGCCTGGCGAATGGAAGCAAGGCGCTCATGGAAAACACAGTGATCGAGTTTGGTACGCCAACCGAAGTGTTGTTCGCCTCCACCCTCCCACTGGAGTTTGCCGACACACTGCGTTTACGGAATGCAGATGGCACACTGGACACGGAAGCTTGCGTAGTCGCGGTGCAATACAACGGCGGCCGCACCACGGTTGCCGCCCGTTTTACCGGGGAAGTTGCCAACTGGATTGTGAAACCTGAATTATGAAATCTGAATTGTGAAACTATGACATCCACATCTCAATTGACCGAGCTTGCGGCGGAGTGGCGGGACGCGCGCCTGCTCTATCCTTTATATGCCGCACTGTCGCGGGAATTCGTGATTGAATTGCCGGCCCACAGCGATTTGGAAGCTGATGTTGACGCGCCGGGCCAGGAGTCTGTCGAACAAGCGCGGGAACTGTTTTCCGACTTGGATGCGCGCATTCAGGTGCATCAGCTGCGGCAGTTCCTGCAGACAACGACGCTAGGCAGCGACGAGGCCTTGCGCACTTTACTGGTCCATCATTTGAGCCGCGCCGAACACTCGGATTCCGACCGCGACAAGATTGACTTTCTATTGGTTCAGTTCTTTTCTCACTGCGCTCCCTCACGGCTGGAAGATGCGGATGTCGATATGGCCTATGTGGCGCAAACCCTCGAGGCTGTCCTGGGATCGGTGGACGTGAATGTACCCGACTGGTTAGAGCCGCTGGATGAGGTCATCACGAGCGCAAACGGTTGCCGTAATTTGAATCAGCTGCTGACCACGCGGGTTCTGGAACAAGGAAGAAAGATAAAAACTTCCTGCGGCCAGAATTATTTCTTGCCCACGGCCATGGTGGCGTTTACTCGATTCAGCTTTCTGATGCGGCGTATTTTCTTCCGCTTAATGCATCAGGATCTCAATGCAATTCTGGATGGTTTGCGCGAGCTGCAAAATCGCGGCGTTACTACACTCGACTGCCGCCGGGCTCAGTTCTCCGCCGAGGAACCGATCGCGCGACTGCGCATGATTTGCCAGTCGTGGAAAGTCATGTTTCATGCCGAGTATTCATCGGGACAGCCGGTGTCCATGCTGGTCGACCTGCGCGCTGTGGTGGATACGGCTCTGGCAAAAACCTCGAAGACGACTACTGCCGACGAGGCGCCGCAGGCGCGGGCCCATGCGGCCGGAGCTGCGGCAACTTCAGACGTAGCTGACTTCGAGGTGTCCATCAGTTCTCCGGATTGGAGTGAGAACAACTCCGCAGGGCAGCCGGACACAGACCATAACAATTCGAAGTAACTGCCAGTCTTCGATTTCAAGCTCGGGCTTCCCCCCGGGCCCCTAGTTTCGACAACTACAGAAAGGCGACGTGGATCAACCCTCAGTATTGATCGTTTCTGATGACCCGGAACTGGCGCGGGCTGTAACTGGACGCTGGCAATCGGAGCGCACAGTCCCGGCATTCACTCTGATGAGCAGTGATGTCTCGCTTGGGCTCGATCCCGACGCGTTTGACCTTGCCATTTCCGGATCGATTCGGCCGCGCGCGCTTTCGGTTGTGCTAGAGGCGATGGAAGCCGCAGGCAAGCGGGTTTTGTTCGTGTCCGAAGACATGCGGCTGATGCAAACAGTGCGCGATCGATGGCCACGCATAGCCGTGGTGCGACGCGAAGAAAATTGGCTGGACACCCTAATACTGGTCGCGGGAGAAATTCTGCGGCGGGTAAGTGCGGAGTCTGAGGCACGCCGCCTGGCACAGAGTAATGTGTTACTGGAACGGCAAGCCCACCTTGGCCGCTACATGCTGGAAATGCGGCACACTCTCAACAACACTCTTACTTCGGTGCTGGGCAACTCCGAGTTGCTGCTGCTCGAACCGGGATCACTGTCGGGGGCAGCACGTTCGCAGATCGAAACCATTCGCAATATGTCTTTGCGCATGCATGAAATTCTGCAGCGGTTCTCTTCGCTCGAGAAAGAACTAACAGTGGTTGATCGCCAGGCGGAAACAGAAAGCGGGAAAAAGTCGCACACCGGCTGCGGCCGAGCCTGTAGATTACGAATTCTGTCCGCGGGCCTTACCATACCCTCCGTCATGCTTCTACCAACCGGACCTGAGCTTTCTTACAAGCTTTCACCAACTCTTCGTCTAAAGTCGCCATTGGCAATCCACTGTTTAGCGCCAGGTCCAGATAGGCCGCATCGTACGCGGTTAAGTTGTGTTGGCGGCTGAGACGCTGAATTCGTTCAAACACAACTCTGGGAGGAAACTGTTCCAGCACGATTGGAAGCGCTGCAAGATCACTGAGAAAGCTCCGCACAAGTTCTTTCGAAATGCGCTTGCGTTTTTCTCCAACAAGCAAAGCATTCAGAACCTCGTGCGGCCAGAACGAGGGAACAACAGCAGTGTCTCCTTGGCTAAACATGCCGGCGACATGGTGGGGAGTGGCAGCGCCCTCATCGGGGAAACACCAGGTAAGAACGATAGAAGCGTCGAGGACGAACCGGCTCACCGGCGTCCTTCATTGATAAGGTCCTTGATTTTCAGTCCCCGCAAGGAGAGTCCGTGGCGTTTGCCAAAATTCGCCAACCGGTCTACTGCCTTTGCTGAAGAACCGTTTTCGGTTGCCATACTTTCTTTCAGCAATGCTCCCAGCAAACGCGACACGCTAGTATTGCGGCGCGCCGCCTCAATACGAGCCCAGCGGGCGACGTCTTCTTCCAAGGTGACTGTGACGTTGCGTAAGCGATGCGACACGAATACAGTGTAACACGAAACTAGTGTATGTGAAAACGTCCCTTAGTAGCAGTGACCGAAGCCCCGCGCCTTCAGCAGCAGGGCGTGGATCTCGCGGGGACATTTTCCAACTGACCCACTCCCCTTCAGGTTTCCAGCGCGTGGGCGAGATCTTCCCACTCTGATAGGAAACTCTGGAGTTGCGTCCGGAGTCGGCTCAGTTCCCGAGTCTGGCGGGCGGTTTCGTCCGCGCTGACGAAGGTTTGCAGCGCGGCCTCGCACTCGGCGATCTCGGTTTCAGCACGCGAAATTTCGGCTTCGAGTCCTTGCACGCGTGCTTCAAGTTGCTTCCGCTTGATGGGATTTAGACGCTTGGATTTATCCGCAGCTGCTGTTGCCTGGTTCCGGTTGCCGTTCACCGGCTGCGTGATAATCGTCGAGCGACTTACCGTTTCCTGCAATTGTTCCGCGCCGCCTTCTTTGCGCCAGCGGTAGTCTTCGTAGTTGCCCGGGTAAACTTCTACGCTGCCATCGCCCACTTCGAAGACGCGCGTGGCCAGTTTGTCGATGAAATAGCGATCGTGCGAGACGAAGACGACGGTGCCGGTGTAATCCATGAGCGCCTTTAGCAACACATCCTTTGCACGCATATCAAGATGGTTGGTAGGTTCGTCGAGCAAGAGAAAGTTCGCGGGATGCAGAAGCATTCGCAGCAGAGCATAGCGATTGCGCTCGCCGCCCGAGAGCACGCCAATGCGTTTGAAAACGTCATCGGCCGAGAACAGGAAACAGCCCAGCAGACTGCGCAGTTCGGTCTGCGTCGAACGTGGTGAAAGCTCGCCAATGTCATCCAGAATGCGAGCATCGGGATTCAGTTCTTTGTATTGATCCTGCGCAAAATAATCGGCCAGCACATTGTGGCCTAAGCGATATTGGCCGCTGCTCAGAGGCTCGGTTTCGGCCAGCAACTTGATCAGCGTTGATTTGCCGGCGCCGTTCACGCCTACCAGCGCGATGCGGTCGCCGCGCTCGATCATGAAGCTGACGTTGCGAAAAACTTCTTTGTCGCCGTACGATTTCGCCACGTCGATAAACTCGGCCACGATCCTGCCGCTGGGTTTCGGCTGCTGGAAGGAAAAATGGATTACCTTTTCTTCTTCTGGCAGTTCGATGCGCTCGATCTTTTCCAATTCCTTTATTCGGCTCTGCACCTGCTTGGCTTTCGTCGCCTGGTAGCGAAAGCGATTGATGAACACCTCCAACTGCTCGATCCGTTCCCGCTGATTGCGATAGGCAGCTTCGAGTTGCTCCATGCGCTGCGTCTTTGATGCCAGATACTTTTCGTAATTGCCGGGATAAAGATGGATGCGCTTGTTCCAGATCTCGGCAATTTTGTTGACGGTGACGTCGAGAAAATAGCGGTCGTGAGAAATGAGCACGAACGCATTTGGATAGTGCGTCAGATATTCTTCCAGCCAATTCCGCGCTTCGAGATCAAGGTGGTTGGTGGGCTCGTCCAGCAGCAACAAGTTTGGTTCCTGCAGCAGCAGCTTGGCTAATGCGATACGCATTTGCCAGCCTCCGGAAAACTCTTCGGTGCGCCGATACCAATCTCCTTTGCGGAAACCGAGACCCATGAGCACGCTTCCCACCTGAGCCTCAATGGCGTATCCGTCACGGGTGCGAAATTCGTGCTCGATGCGCTGATAGCGTTCGGCGACCTGTTGATATTCAGAAGACGAATGATCGAGCTCCGGCATGCGAGCGGTCAGGTCTTCCATCTCCTGCTCCATTTCGCGCAGCTCGGAAAAAACCGCCATGCATTCGGCGAACACGGTGCGTCCAGAGAGCGTGAGCCCGTCTTGCGGCAGGTAGCCAGCGCTGATGCCCTTGGCGGTGCTGATGGAACCGTAATCGAGCGTTTCGATCCCCGCGAAAATCTTCATCAGCGTGGATTTTCCGGTGCCGTTCGCGCCCACCAGTCCAATGCGGTCGCGAGGCGTAATCATCCAGTCGGCTCCCTCGAATAGGAGCTTGTGACCGTAGCGTTTTCCGGCGGAGGACAACTGAATCATGGCGTCAGTTCAATCGTCTCATGAGCGGGGTGGTTCTTGGGTTGGCTCTGCGAGAGAATACAATTTATCGAATAACGGTAGCGGGTTGTTTTGAATTTTCTAAATGCTTCGCCAACGCTGTATACGCAACCAGATGAACCAGACAAGGCACACTATCGGGAAAATCTGGGGTAGCGCCCACGGCCATGCGATTCGCTGTGAGTGTGCTGAAACGACTGCTGGTTTCTATTGCGTCTCGCTTGACAAGGCGATGTAATATATCATAGTATATACCATGCCTCGGATCGCCAAACTCTTTCGCAATGGACGCAGCCAAGCTGTGCGCCTGCCCGCTGACCTTCGGTTTGAGGGTTCGCAGGTCTACATCCGTCGCGATGAGGTTTCCGGGGATGTGATTTTGTCCCGGCGGCCAGAGTCCTGGCAGGACTTTTTCGCATTGACCAAAGCCGCCGCTGTGCCCAAGGATTTTCTTAGCGATCGCAAAGATGCGCCGCCGCAAGAGCGGGACCTGTTCTAGAGCAGTTCCGGGATTGGTGTAGCCTGCGCGGAAACAGCAGGTCCCTCCACTCCGCTTCCCATTCCCTGCGGGAACGGGAAGCCCCGGTCGGGATGACAATCCGTAACAGGGTACAGCAACTGTTAAAACGCTCTAAAATGCCGGTCCGCTATCTGCTCGACACTAACACCGTCAGTTACATCATCAAGGGGAATCGCCCTCGCGTTCGCGAACGACTGCTAAAAGTGGCCATGGCCGAAGTGGGAATCAGTGTAGTCACTGAGGCCGAACTACTCTTTGGCGTGGCGCGAAGAGTGGAAGCGACGCAACTGAAGATAGTGGTCGACGAGTTTTTGTTACGCGTGGAAGTACTGCCTTGGAACTCCGACGCGGCGCAACAATATGCAAACATACGTGCCGCGCTGGAGGGCGGCGGAGAACCGATGGGCAATCTCGACTTGATGATTGCCGCACAAGCCCTCACCTCAGGCACCATACTCGTAACGAGCGATGCCGTTTTCCGGCGCGTGAAGGGGTTAAATATTGAAGATTGGAACAAATAGTCAACTGTGCATCCTTACTTTTTGACTTGCGGTAAATTTCTGTCAGATTTGCGGACCACTCGCGATTCCACTATCCTGCCCATTCCACACGGCAATTCCAGGAGAACACTTGGTGCGAGCTATTTTTGCAGTCGTTATGGTGGGGTCGGTCTTTTTGTCTTTATCCACAGCCGAGACGCGACCATTGAGTCTCATGCCGATGCCGGCCAGTGTGCAAATGAAAACCGGTCAGCTCGTAATCAATCCTTCATTCACAGTTGAAATCCAGGGCCATTCGGACGCTTTCCTGCAGCGTGCGGTCGGCATATTTTTGGATAATCTGGGGCGCCAGACTGGCATACCTCAGTTGGACATGAAGATCATCGATGCTGCTCAAGCCAGACTGGTAATTCACTGCGAACGGTCGAGTAAAGCTGTGCAGGAACTCGGCGAAGACGAGTCTTACTCGCTCGTCATCGGCGCGACAGGGGGAAGCTCGATGCGGTGACAACGCTCGGAATCATGCGTGGGCTGCAAACATTTCTGCAAATGGTGCAAACCACTTCCGATGGCTTTGCCGTGTCAGCAATTGCAATTCAGGACACGCCCCGCTTCCCTTGGCGCGGGTTGATGATCGACGTGAGCCGCCATTTTATTCCGCTGGACGTTTTGAAGCGTAATCTCGACGGCATGGCGGCGGTTAAGTTGAACGTATTTCATTGGCACCTCTCGGACAATCAAGGTTTCCGCGTGGAGAGTAAGAAGCTCCCGAAGCTGCAGGAGATGGGCTCTGACGGACAGTATTATACGCAAGACGAAGTTCGAGAGTTGATCGCCTACGCGCGAGATCGGGGTATTCGCGTGGTCCCCGAGTTCGACATGCCCGGACACACCACCTCGTGGTTTGTTGGCTATCCTGAGCTGGCCGGCGCTCCGGGACCGTATCAGATCGAGCGGAGGTGGGGCATCTTCGATCCGGCAATGGATCCGACGCAGGAGCGGACCTACAAGTTTCTTGACGCGCTCATCGGGGAAATGGCCAAACTTTTTCCCGACCAATTTTTCCATATTGGCGGTGACGAGCTTAACGGAAAGCAGTGGGACGCGAATCCAAATATTCAGGCGTTCATGCGCGCCCACGGGATGAAGAACAATCAGGATCTTCAAGCCTACTTCAACACGCGGGTGCAGACGATCGTAAGCAAACATGGAAAGACAATGGTGGGATGGGACGAGATCCTGCGGCCCGACTTGCCTAAAGATATCGTCGTGCAATCGTGGCGTGGGCAGGATTCGCTTGCAGCGGCGGCGAAGCTGGGATATCGCGGCCTTCTCTCTTTCGGATATTACGTCGATCTGAATTGGCCGGCTTCGCGGCACTACGCGATCGATCCGATCAGTGGCGCGGCCGCGAACCTGAGCCCGGAAGAAAAGCAGCGCATTCTTGGCGGCGAGGCCTGCATGTGGTCCGAATATGTATCCCCCGAAAATATTGACTCGCGGCTTTGGCCTCGGACCGCAGCCATCGCAGAGCGCTTATGGTCGCAGCAAGATTTGACCGACGTACATTCCATGTATCAGCGCTTGCAGGGTGTGAGTCGATGGCTGGATTGGCTCGGCCTAACGCACAACTCTAGTTATGCGCTCATGCTTCGCCGCGTTGCCGGGTCAAATGATATTTCTGCTTTGCGCACGTTTACGGATGTTGTGGAGCCGGTGAAGGATTACACGCGCGAAGAAATTGCAGCAGTCGAGGCTACCAGCCTGGCGCCGCTGAATCGCGTGGTCGACGCGGCTCGGCCGGAGAGTGAAACCGCGAGGCGCTTTAGTGATCTTGTGAGCGCGCTGATTGCCGGACAAGCGGACGCGAACGCTAAACAAGAAATCGCAATGTGGTTGTCCCGCTGGCGAGATAATCAGACCAAGCTGCAGCCCCTCGAAAACCAATCGTTCTTATCGCAGGAGATCATTCCCCTGTCGCAAGACCTTTCGGCAGTCGCAGTGACGGGGTTACAAGCACTCGCCTATGTCATCCGTGGCGAGCGTGCCCCGGATTCATGGACGGCGGAACAGTTTGCCTTATTGCAGGAAGCTGAGAAACCGAAGGCACAATTGTTGCTGATGGTGGCTCCAGCCGTGCAGAAACTGGTCGAGGCCAGTAGCGCACCGAAGGCACCACCACCGCAGAAGTAAGTTCTTATCTCCCTCTCTTAACTGCGACTGAACAATTCTCTGATCGCGCGATAGGCTTGATCAATCGCTACGTCTGTATAAGCGCTTGCGCCCGCATCGGAGTTGGCGATCACGATCCGGCCAAATGGTTTTCGTCCCACCACCCATGGTTTGTCATTCTCCGGCCAATCGGGATCGAACAACGAGTTCGGGGTGAAAGCGTAGCCATGCGCCCACCGGTTTACGGTGATGCCATCAACATCGCGCGCGGGATCGAAGCCTGCGCTGCCCAGCATTCGCGCTAGCTGATCACGAATATTTCGTTCAAAGATTGAGAACGGTGTTCGCATGAGTTCAGCACGTCCGGCGCGGAATTGATCACGTGGCGGCAGCCCAGGTTTGCACGGAGTGCGCAGCATAAACAGAACGATGGGATCGTCGGGCTTGCTGGCGAATTCGTACTGGCCGAGGGTTACTGGAAAGTCGAGAGCCGTATAAGTATGGTAGCCGGCGGGTGCGACGATTTGATGGATACCAAGATTCTGAAACGCTGTCCAGTTGCGGATGGCGACGTGGGTGTACACCAGTGGAGTCTTAACAAGAGAGTGAAGAGCTGTTTGCTGCTTTTGCGGAAGTTCAGGGCAGATGTACGGAATCATCATGTTGTAACAAGCTAGAACACAGGAATTGGCTTGAACGGTTTGTACTTTTCCTCCGCGCACGTATGCGACTGCTACATCTTTCGCGGAATCAGGAGGACCATTGTGGCTCACCTGCACAACCGTCGAGTTCAAGCGAATGCGAATTGGAATCTTCGCGTCGTCGAGGCGGCTGTAGTCGGCGCGAGCGAGCACCACGTCGTCCATGGTATGCCCCGGAATCGCGTCTGGAATCAACGAGCGAACCAGCAAGCGCGCGATGGACGCATTACCGTCGGGAAAATGAAAAATGTAAGGCTCGGCTTTTTCCGGCTTGCCCAAATTCAAACCGTCAAAACCAGGATAGGTGAACGATTGGTAATCGTCGCCATTTTCGAAACAGGCGAGAGCTGAAACAGCGTCAATTCCGGTGCCAAATAAGTCATGCGGATAAGTCTGAAAAAAAGGCAGCGCGTCCGGATTGAGTTTGCAAATCTGGGTCAGATAGTCGGCATAGCTAATCTTTGAGAGGCGCGCAAACTTTTCTTCTTTCGATAGCCTCCGCAGGTAATCGACTTTCTCGGTGTAAATGCGAACGATGTCGCGGCGAACTGCGTCTGAAAGCGGAGACTTGCTAAGAAATTCCGGCCAAGGGGTTGTCCCCATGCCTATAACCAGGCGGTCCTCGCCGAAGGTTTCGCGATCGAAGAAGCAAGCAGTATTCAGTTTCGAATACAGCTTCTGGTCGTAAGCTTTGTAAAAACGCTGAGTGTCTATACCGAGATCGTTGATCAGACCCTTTGCCACTTTGCTATAGCGCGCCGGGCTCTCGATCGACTGCGTGCCGCCATAGCTGAGTAACATCCGGTTGCCTGCGCGAAATTCATTGCGCTTGGCGTGTCCGCCGAAGTCGTCGTGGTTGTCCAGGACAAGAATTCGCGCATTTGCCTCCACCTGCTGACGGTAGAAATAAGCGGCCGCCAGCCCGCTAATGCCGCCTCCCACGACGACTAGATCGTATTTCTCACCGGTGCTCTCCGGTCTGCCGGCAGAGTCCCAGAATTCTCCGTCACGCAAGCTGTGGGCGGCAGGGTAGCTGCCATCATGATTCCCACGCATCCCCATCAGGGCTGGAGGATAGTAACTCGGATCTTTTTCTGGAGCGAAAGACGAATCAGACACCACGCCACGCAGCCATGGCGCGCTCGCCGTCAGAATTGAACTGCCCACGGTAATGGCGACTCCGTCAAGGAAGTCACGCCGCGTGATCTTGCGGTGCATTCCCAGTTCGCGGTCGCGCGAGTCAGTGCTCATAGCTTTTCCTATTTAACAATCTGGTAAAAGCAGAATTTTATATAAGGGCGCAATGTCAGCGAAGAACAAAAACAATCGGCGGAATGCCGAAGCGGACCGGCGCAACAATTTATTTCCACCAGATCGAAGTACCGATCAACGCGAGCACCTCGATAACCGCAAGTGAAATCCACAAGCGCTGGCGGAAAATGGAACGCCGCAAGTCTCTTTTCAAATCGGCTTCAAGGACGTGAACGAATTCAACTTCGGCCGGATCGGGCTTGGGCGGCGGCGCAGCGGCTCTGGGGGCCTGCACGAATGCAGTCTTCGGTTTGTCAGGATAAAAAACTTTCGGCGTGCTGATGACTGACGACCACCGCGGCAGTTGCATCGCGCCCGCAGTCAGGCTGGGATCGTCCATCGGAGCCGAGGTCAATTGCAAAGCCGGCAATCTTTCCGGAGCAGCTACATCGGCCAGGCTGCGCAGCAGCGAACTCCACCACATGTGGCTCATTTGATCGCCGATCAGTTCGCCGACATCCACCGGCCGCGATTCCAGTTGCAAAGGCGGCAGAGTCTCCGGCGAAATCACATCGCCCAGATTCGTGAATACGGTGCGATACCAGGGCAGGCTCAAGATGTCGCCAGCCAGCATACCAACGTCCACCGGCCGCGACGTGAGATGCAGTGGCGGCAGCTTCTCCGGCGATAAAGTATCACGCAGGTGGTCGAGCAAACGCTTGCGTAGAGGGCGGTTCCAGCTGTCAGATAGCAAAAGCTCAAGTTCGTGGCCGTCGGATACTGTGGGCGCTTGCTTTTCTTCGGAAGATTCGGGGCTAGTGGGTTGAGAAAACATTCTCGATCGTGTTCCTTAGAATCTCGGGGTACAAATACAGTCTAAACGCATTGCCGATTTGGAGAAAGTCTCCTCGCCGCCACCGGCTCTACGATTTAGTGGGCCAGAACCCGAGTCACTCTGCCATTCACGGGCTCTGCGAGTCTTTGAGTGAAGGCACAGTTTTATCACATCGTTCTCGTCCTGACGGTGCCACAAAATGAACCCCAGCCGCGCCAAATAGTGTCTAATGCATAAAGTGGATTCCACTCGTAAACCAGCGCGCGCAAGGCTTCGCGCAGTCCTTCCTCATGTCTGGGAGCTCATTCGCCCACGCCGTGAGCTGCTTGCTCTCGGTCTTCTGCTGATGGTGATCAATCGCGTTTCTGGTCTGGTTCTTCCTTACTCCACCAAGTATCTGATTGACAACGTCTTCATCAAGCACCAGCACTACCTGCTGAAGCCGCTGGTGCTCGGCGTGCTAGCGGCGACCGTGATCCAGGGGATCACGTCGTTTTCGCTGACCCAACTACTTTCAAAGGCGGCGCAACGCCTGATCACGGAACTTCGGCAAAAGGTTCAAGCACATATCGGCTGGCTACCAATCTCTTTCCACGATTCGACTAAGAGCGGTGCGCTGGTCTCGCGCATTATGAGCGATGTTGAAGGCGTCCGTAACTTGATCGGCACCGGATTAGTCGATCTCGTTGGGGGCTTGATGACTGCAGGCATCGCGCTGGTCGTGCTGTTTCGCATCAGCGCTTTCATGACGGCGGTTGCTTTTGGATTCCTGCTGCTCTTTGCGCTTGGCGCTGTATAAGGCTTTTGGGACCATCCGCCCTATCTTTCGCGAGCGTGGCAAGATCAATGCCGAGGTAACGGGCCGACTGGCGGAGTCTCTCGGCGGAGTTCGCGTGGTCAAGGGTTATCACGCCGAGGAACGCGAGGAGGCCGTTTTTGCGCGTGGTGTGCAACGTCTGCTGGATAATGTCCTGCGAACTCTGACCGCTACTTCAGTCATGAGCCTCTCCGCCAGTTTGCTGCTGGGCGTGGTCGGAGCCGTGATCATGTACGTAGGAGCGCGGCAGAATCGCAGCGGGAATGTTGACTATCGGCCAATTCTTTACGTATACGTTTTTTCTCGGCTTTCTGGTTGCGCCAATTATGCAGATCGTGCAAATCGGCACTCAGCTTACCGAGGCGCTGGCGGGCCTTGAGCGCACGCATGAAATCCTGAGTGTGCGCCGTGAAGATCACGATCCTAACCGTACGGTAGTTTTGAATGAGATTCGCGGCGATGTTGATTTCGATCATGTGAGCTTCAGTTACGATGGCAGCCGCATGGTGCTCAACGATGTCTCATTCCACGCGGCGCCAGGCACAGTGACCGCGCTGGTTGGCGCATCCGGCTCGGGCAAATCGACGACCATAGGCCTGATCACGGCTTTTCACGTGCCAACCTTTGGCAAAGTTCTGGTTGATGGAGTCGATCTCAGCACGGTACGCCTGGATTCCTATCGCACGCGCCTCGGCGTAGTTTTGCAGGAGTCATTTCTTTTCGACGGCACCATTCGGGAGAATGTAGCTTTCTCGCGCCCCGATGCGAGTGAAGAAGATATTCTGCGAGCCTGCCGCATCGCGCGAGTGGACGAGTTTGCCGAAACATTCGCCGATAAATACGACACGGTGGTCGGCGAGCGGGGCGTGAAATTATCAGGAGGCCAGCGGCAACGAATTTCGATTGCCCGCGCGATTCTGGCCGAGCCGCGCATTCTGATTCTCGATGAAGCCACGTCCAGCCTTGACTCGGAATCGGAACAACTGATCCAGCAAGGTCTTTCCTACCTGATGCAGGGCCGCACGACTTTCGTGATCGCGCACCGGCTTTCGACCATCCGCCGCGCCGATCAAATTCTGGTGGTCGAGCAAGGCCGAATTGTCGAACACGGTACGCACGAAGAACTCTATGCGTTGCGTGGCCGCTATTACGATCTCTACACCAGGCAGCATGGCGTCGAAACTAATTTGTTCTTAGCGCCGGGCGAAGGCGATGCCGTGCCGGTTTCAGCGGGAGACGGCCCATCCAAAGCAAATGGAGATCCCGATCTGGCCGACACCTTGCGCCTGGTCAGGGGAGAGACGCGTTAGCCCATGTCTGGCGTATTCCGTTCAACAAATCCCATCGCAATCCGCATCGAAAATCTCTCTCGCCACTATCGCATGGGCGACGCGCTGATCCGCGCGGTCGATGGCATCTCGGTGCAGATTGCCTCCGGTGAATTCGTTGCGTTGCTTGGCACGTCAGGCTCAGGTAAATCGTCGTTGCTAAACCTTATTGCCGGACTCGATCATCCAACCTCCGGAACGGTTGTGGTCAAAGAAAATGATCTGGCAAAGTTCTCGCGCGAGGAATTGGCCAAGTATCGCTTGCACACGGTCGGCATGGTGTTTCAGTCGTTCAACTTGATTCCGAGCATGACGCTTTTGGAAAACGTCGAACTGCCGCTGCGCTTCGCGGAGGTGGATCGCAACAAGCGCGAAAGCCTTGCCAGGAAGGCATTGCAGCGCGTCGGCCTTAGTGCGCGCTTGCGGCATCGCCCTACCGAACTTTCCGGCGGCGAGCAGCAACGAGCGTCGCTCGCTCGAGCCCTGATCAATCAACCGCAGTTCTTGCTGGCGGACGAACCCACTGGAAATCTCGACAGCCAAACCGGAACCGAAATCATGAACTTCATTCGCGAGTTCAATCAAACCCTCGGTATGACCATCATTATGGTCACTCACGAGCGTGCTCTGGCAGAGCGCTACGCCAGCCGCATGATCTTCCTCGCCGATGGCAAATTGGTAGGTGACCAACCGAATGCGGTTTCCGCGTCCGCTGGGCATGCATTCGGAGGCGGATCATGAAGACCTACGATATGGCCGAACTGGCGGTGCGCAATTTGCGCGAGTCCATCCTGCGCAATTCGCTCACGACGGTGGGAATATCGGTAGGCGTAGCTTCGCTGGTGGCAATGCTATCGCTGGGAATCGGCCTGCAGCAGTTGGCTGGACGACGCCTGCAGAAGTCGGGATTGTTTGACACCGTGGTCGTAACTTCGCGGCGCGACCTCCGCGGATTCAATCGCGAGCAGGAAGAAAACGGCCCGGCTCCAGCGGAGAGTCCCACGCTGAACGAATCCGCACGGCAAAAGATCGCGCAACTCCCTGATGTGCTCGAAGCCTATCCTGACATCCGCTTTATCACGGAACTTCGCTATGAAAATAAGCCCTACCTAACAATGGTGGCAGGGCTGCCGTTTTCGGCGAAAAATAACGACGCATTCGATGGCATGCAGGGAAATTTCTTCTCTTCAGATACCGCGGATGAAGTCATTCTGCAGAAATCATTCGCCGCGCAATTGCTGGGGAAGACGCCAAAAACTGGCGGCGAAGAAGCGAGCGTGATCGAACTGGCAAAGCCCTTGCTGGGCAAGCAATTGACCATGCGCTACGCGGAGCGGACGGCGACGCCCGAAGCTGGAACGAGCACAAGCCAGTCCGCCGGCACCGCGTATTCAGTAGTTTCGCGCGAGGCAACTTTAAAGATCGTCGGCGTGAGCGACCTCGATCCCGACAGCATGCGCGGACAGGCCAGGGCGCGGGTGTTTATGCCATTAAAGCTGGCGCAGAACTTGCACGTAATGCAGCCTTCCGACCTGCGCGACACTACGAACCTCGCAGGAGGGATGCCAGCGTATACGACGGTCGAGGTTCACGTCAAAAGTCCTACCCAGGTTCAGCCCGTTGAGGATGCGATCAAGAAGATGGGCTTCAATACTTTTTCCATCGTCGATGCGACCCGCAGTCTGCGGCAATTTTTCGCCGTGCTCGATTTGTTTCTGGGGATCTTCGGCAGCCTCGCGCTGGCGGTTGCGTCGATTGGGATCGTCAATACGCTGGTGATGGCAATCCTCGAGCGCCGCCGCGAAATCGGAATCATGAAGGCGATCGGCGCCAGCGACGGCGACGTGAAAGGATTGTTCTTCGCCGAGGCGGGCGTAATGGGCGTGTTCGGAGGGTTTGTCGGGGTCGCACTCGGCTGGACTATCGGGCGAGTGATTAACCTGGGCACGAACGTATATTTAAAGCGCCAGCATTTTCCACCGGAACAAATCTGGTTCGTGCCGTGGTGGTTGGTGCTGGGAGCGATCGCGTTTGCGATTGTAGTCAGCTTGCTGTCCGGTTTGTATCCGGCAAGCCGCGCTGCGCACCTCGATCCCGTGCAAGCGCTGCGCTACGAGTAACAGTGCGCGACAAAGCGTGGATTCGTATCCCGGATTCGTATCAGGGTATGCCTGCAGGCATACCCTGGGCCGCGGACAACGGGTTCGGCCGCTGGGAGTGACCTTTCTTTGCCAAACGGCCTGTAAACTGGAATCAATGCGCAGGCTTCTAACATGTCTCACTCTTTTATTATGGTTTGCCGTCTCCGCCTTAGCGCAGAGCCGCATCGATTGCGATGCGCTGAAGAGCCGCGTCCTCGCTGACACCGTTCATTACTGCGTGCTGCTTCCACCGAGTTACAATTCCGCACCCGCAAAGCGTTATCCGGTGCTCTATTTTCTTCATGGCCTCGGCGAGAATGAGCAGACGCTATTCAAAACGGGGGGATGGAATCTGATCGAAGATCTGCGCCAGCAACACAAGATTGGCGATTTTCTAATCGTCACGCCGGAAGCTAAGGCTAGCTTCTTTGTGAACTCCGCGGATGGCAAGGTTCGCTATAGCGATTTCTTCTTGCAGGAATTTATACCGTACATTGAGGGCAAATATCGCATCCGGCGAGAGCGGGCGTCGCGAGCCATCAGCGGCATCTCGATGGGAGGCTACGGAGCGCTGCGATTCGCATTTGCGTATCCAGAAAAGTTTTCAGCAGTGAGCGCGCAGAGCGCAGCGCTGATGACCGAATCGCCGCAAGAGCTTGATGCCGCGCTGCGTGCCGGAACTCCGACGGGCAAGTTGCTGGGATCAGTTTTCGGCAATCCCATTAATGTGGCTCACTGGAAGGAAAACGATCCTTTTTCACTCGCCCGGAAGAACAGAGTCGCAATCAGTAAGCTGGCCATTTATTTCAATTGCGGGCGCGACGACGAGTACGATTTTGAGGTCGGCGCCGCGGCTCTCGACAAGCAGCTTCAAGAAGAGCATATCACGCATGAATTTCATCGTTACCCCGGCAATCACAGCGCATCATACTTTGGGGCGCACATCGGCGAGGTCATGGAATTCCATTCCAAAATGTTTGAAACCGGGAAGCACCAATAAACCAGCTGTCATCCAGAGCGAAGCGAGGGATCCAGGTGTTTGCCTGCGACTGCGATACCGACGCTACAGGCAAGAACCCAGATCCCTCGCTTCGCTTCGGGACCACAGTTCGTAATGTGGATATTACGAAGGGTTACTTATTTTCTTTCGCATCTTTCTCATCAACTTCCACCCCGCCGGGCATCAACTTTTTGAGTGGCGCCTTGCGCTGCTCCTCAAGCTCCGGATGCGGCAGCGGCTTGCGGGGCAGCATCTGGTCGCGCATCGCCGTGTTGTAAACGAAGATCGCTTCGACCGTGGCGGCTTGCGCGAGATCGCCCGGTTGCAGGCGTTCGTAAGTATCCATATTCGAGTGGTGGGTGCGCGTGACGTAGTCGAGCTTGTCCTGAATAAATTGGAAGCCCGGAATGCCAACGTTATCGAAAGATTCGTGATCCGTGCCCTCCAGTATTGCGCACGCTGATGGTGGTGACTCCCAGGTCCTTCAACGGCTGGATCCATTGCTCAAAGATCGGCGCTTCAGCGACATTCTCCTGCAAATACACGCCGAGGATCTTGCCGCTGCCGTTGTCCACGTTGAAGTATCCGGAAATCTTTTGTTGATCCGGCTTCAGTTGAAGCGGTCCACCGGGTTTGCGCAACCACTCCGGCAACTTAACCTGATCAGGCGCGGTCGAAAGCGGCACAAAGCCAAAATGCTGCTTCACATATCCGATCGAGCCAAACAGGCCTTGCTCTTCTCCGGTCCACAGGCCGATGCGAATCGTACGCCGTGGCTTTACTTGAAGTGTGTTGAGAATGCGCATCACTTCCATCGCAACCACCGTGCCCGCTCCATTGTCGGTCGCACCGGTCGCGGACGCCCATGAATCCAGGTGCCCGCCTACCATAACCACTTCGTCTTTCAACTTCGGATCAGTTCCCGGTATTTCGGCAATGGTGTCGAACCCATGCTCGTGATCGCCGGTGAACTTTGTGTCCACGTTCATCTCAATGGTCACTGGAACGTTGGCTTTGAGCAGGCGATAGACGCGCCCGTAGTTTTCGATCGCCATAATCACCACGGGGAGCGGCTGAATGTGATCGCGCTGATAGCTGAACCATCCCAGGCCGCCGCCGCTGTCCACAAAAATAGTTCCGCCAGAGCCGCCATTGTTCCTGCCATCGCGGCTGGGGAGAATAACCGCCAGCGCATGCTCCGAGGCCAGCAGCTTTGCCACTTTCTCTCGCAGCTCCAGTCTTTTCATGTACTCGGTAACGAAGTCGTCGCGCTCCGGCGTGAGTGGATGCTCGGCAATCTTCGCCAGATCTTTTTCGTCCTCGCGCTCGAAGAGCGGCTTGTCCACTGGCTTGACTTCGCGCATCTCTCCGAGCAGAACGATTTTGCCGCCCAGCTTCCCCTTGTACTTCTCGAGGTCTTCTTCCTTCTTTACATCCATCCAAGTAGTCTGGCCGCTGATCGTACCGTTGCTCGAAGGCGACCAGGGCGCGGCCTGCGTGATAAAAACAGCGTTATCGGGCGAAGCCATGCGCGTCCACGTATTGAGCTGCTGCCAGCCCATGCCGAACTCGCCCCAGTCTTCGAGATGCGCATTGCCGCAGCCCATGGCGGAAGTTGATCGCGCGTCCATTCGTTGGCGCGTTTCACATTCGGCGAGCCGGTGAGGCGCGCGCCAATGCCATCCATGAGTGCGGAGGCATATTCCATCACATGTGAATGAGCCAAGCCTTCGTAGCGGATCTGCTGGTACATGCTGAGATCAACAGTTTCTTTTGCCGGCTGCGGCAATTCGTAGGACGGTTTGTTGGGGTCTGACGAGTTTGTGTTGCCCTTGTTTTTGTCGGCTGCCGATATAGGCAGGGTGAAACAGATTAACAATGTGGCAGTGATGACGGATGTGCAATATCGCATCTCTAAATATTTCCTCGTTGTTAAGAAGTCATAGCAGACTAGCAGATGTTGATTCGGGTCACCAAACCAGCTGTGGGCACGAAACGTGGCAATGTGTGCCTTTTGCCGCGACAGCTCCTCCACTTTGCTTTCGAGGGTGCCCCGTCCAAGCTCCGCTTGGGCGGGGATTTTCCTGGACGGAGCAATTTGCCTCAACCGCTCGCCATCTCTAGAATAGAAGCTATCCGGTTTCCCGAGACACAATATGATTCATTTCCCGGTTCCTGAGGCGCTCACTTTCGACGATGTGTTACTGCTGCCCGCCCGCTCGGACGTGATTCCCACCCAGACGAATACTCAGACGCAACTCACGCGAAATATCCGGCTGAATATTCCGATCATCAGCGCCGCGATGGACACGGTCACCGAATCGCATATGGCAATCGCCATCGCGCAGCAGGGTGGGATCGGCATCATTCATCGCAACCTCTCGATCGAGCAGCAAGCCAACGAAGTAGACAAGGTAAAGCGTTCTGAGAGTGGCATGATCGTCGATCCGGTGACGATGGCGCCGGAGGCGAAAGTCTCCGACGCGCTTGACGTCATGCGCCAGTACAAGATTTCCGGCGTGCCCATCACCAAAAACGGAAAGCTTGTAGGAATTCTCACCAACCGCGACCTGCGCTTCGAAACCCGATTCGATATTCCTATCAGCAAGGTCATGACCAAAGAAAACCTGATCACGGTCGCTGTAGGAACTACCCTGGAAGAAGCGGAAAAGATTCTTCACGAACACCGCGTGGAAAAACTTCTGGTGGTTGACGACAAGTACAATCTGAAGGGCCTGATCACCGTAAAGGACATTCAGAAAAAACTGAAATATCCCAACGCCGCCAAAGACTCGCACGGCAGGCTTCGCGCGGCAGCTGCCATTGGTGCTACCGGAGATTTTCTGGAACGTGCTCAGGAGTTGGCCAATTGTAAAGTGGATTTGCTGGCGATTGACAGCGCCCACGGCCATTCCACTCGCGTGCTCGATGCCATCAAAGCAGTGAAATCCAAAGTGCCGCACGTAGATTTAATTGTTGGAAATGTCGCCACCTTCGACGGTGCTTGCGAACTGGCCCGCGCCGGCGCAGATGCGATAAAGGTGGGCATCGGCCCCGGATCGATCTGCACCACCCGGGTCGTAACCGGCGCCGGCGTGCCGCAAATCACCGCCATCGCCGAAGCTTATCGCGCCACCAAAGACGCGAATATCCCAGTCATTGCCGACGGCGGAATCAAATATTCAGGCGACATCACCAAGGCCTTGGCCGCAGGCGCAGCCGCGGTAATGATCGGCTCCCTCTTCGCTGGAACGGACGAAAGTCCCGGCGAAATGATTCTTTATCAAGGCCGAACTTTTAAATCCTATCGCGGCATGGGCTCGCTGGGCGCGATGGCTCAAGGCTCCAGCGAACGCTATTTCCAAAACATCGACGGCGACTCATCCACCGCGATTGGCGAAGAATCCAACCGCCTGGCAAAACTAGTTCCCGAAGGCATTGAAGGCCGCGTCCCCTACCGCGGATCCGTTTCCATGATCGTGGGTCAGATGGTTGGGGGATTGAGGTCGGGGATGGGTTATTGCGGGTGCGCGAGCATTCCGGAGTTGCTGCAGAAGACGCGCTTTGTGCGCATCAGCGGCGCTGGCTTGCGTGAGAGCCACGTTCACGATGTGATGATTACCAGGGAAGCTCCGAACTATGCCGTCGAGTAAATTTCTTTCAATGACACCCTCGTGTTTCCAACCGGCGGGGGAAGCTCGCGCTTGACGTCCGATCAGAAGCAAGTATTCAAGACCTGGATCGCTGCGCTGCTATGGATGTTGGTTATTGCGATTGAGTCTACCGACATGCTTTCAGCCGAGCACACCGGCAGGTTTCTGTATCCTTTGCTTCACTTCCTGATGGGAATGGACCTGGCTCGCTTCGCGGTGGTGCATCACTACCTCAGGAAGCTCGGGCATTTTGTAGGCTACTTTACCTTGAGCTTTTTCCTGTTTCGCGCCTGGCGTGCCACGCTGCATTTGCCGTGGGCACCGCGCTGGGCGCTACGCTGGGCGTCGATCGCTTTCGGCATGTCCGCTCTGGTGGCAAGTCTGGATGAATGGCATCAGACTTTCATTCCGTCGCGGACGGGCGCCTTCACAGATGTGTTGTTGGATACGAGTGCGGCCTTAACTGCGCAGATCCTGATATTTATTTTTCTGGCCAGAAAGCCCCATCGCATGAGCGCGGCAGCCGACTAGTCGCGGTCGCTGCGGTTCAGTACATGGCGTCATATTTTGTGACGACCCACTCGCCATCTTTATCTTCGAGCGTCACCGAGAAAAGTTCTTTGTAGGTTCCCGGCTGGCCGGGGCCGTTGCGGCGTTTGCCTCGGTAATGAAGGATGCGGAGCGGAGGCGCATCCTCCCAGTCCACTATGTTCCATGACATCAATGGATGCTCGGCCTCAGAGGCGCAAATAAAAGCAGCATACTTTTTGCGGTAGTCCTTTTCCCAATCAGCCAACTCCTCCTGGCAATGCCCGTCGCGCAAGGCATCGAGATATTTCGTGGCCACGCGTTCGGTGGTGCGGTCGCGCAGGGGATTGAGAGATATCGAAGTCGGAGTGCCCGAAAGAGGGTCGCGGTCGTCGGATCGGGAAAGCACTGGACCCTGGCCGTTCAGCCACATCAGGTAGCCGAAGAAAATCAGCAGCACGAGCACGCCAGCGCCCACGGCGATGCCGATTTGTGTGCGGGAGAATCCCATCCTCCTGCAAGTGTAGCGTTATCAGAACTGGATGCCAGATTACGGCGGTGACCCGCACAAGTACATGTACGAAAGGAAAAGCGCACCTCCGATTCAAGGAAGGTGCGCTTTTAGCAAGGGTCCAAAAATTGTCGACGGCTGTGAGAAAAAGCCTAATACTGGCCGTAAATCAGTACATCGAGGGAGCCTTGCGTGCCAGTGTTGCCGACACTATCGGCATAAATGCTCAGCTGACTGCCGGGTACGTCGTACACGCGGGTGACTTGAGAGTGCGGTGTCAGCAGCACGGTATCCAGTTGCGCCACCAGTTCTTCACCCTCGGTAAAAGTCATCCGCAGAATAATGTTGGAGGTGGAATCGATGCGCTCATCCGTCACCAAGCGGATGCGGTTGTACATGCTGACGTCGACGACGCCGAGCAATTTGGTTTGTCCTCCAGGGATTGTGATTGCGCCTACTTGGGTACGGAATGCGAGTACGTTTTCGATGTTGTGAGTCAGATTAGGTTGAATAGGAGTCGGGGTGGGTCTTGCTGAACTCGCCATAACTTGCCTCCATATCTAATGCGCCGAAGGGCGCGAATTTTTTGTTCATGCGATGGGGGGAAACACTTCACTACTATTGACAAAGCGGATTCTAGGTCTGGGTAGAGGGAAAGACAATGCTCGCGAATGAAAATACTCGAGTGCCAGGACCAAAATGGGAATGCAGTTTTATGAGCAGCGGGATATTCGTGGAATCGACAATTTATGCATGCGCTAATTCTTGGGCCTTGCGTTCTGTAGGTTGCTAGCAACGCCCCGGTTCAGATGAGACTTCAGCTTGGTTGTCCTCCTCACACCGATTCGCAATGCAGAATTGTTGCTGATCAGATACGCTACAAAGCGTGCATCTTCGAAGGCGATGACGCGTCTGGGAACGGATCAGAACCTATGATTCAAGCTGCCAAGAGCATCCTGCTGGTCGTAAGTGCGCTGTTTCCGATCGTAGATCCGATCGGGGGAAGTCCCGTCTTCCTGTCGCTCACCAGAGAATACTCGCCGGAGACGCGCCGACTGCTGGCCCGCCGCATCGCGGTCGACAGCTTCATATTGCTGATCGTCTCCTTTGCCGTCGGTTCTCATGTGCTTTCGTTCTTTGGAATCTCGCTCCCAGTGGTGCAAGTGGGAGGCGGATTAATTGTGATTTCGACGGGCTGGACAATGCTCCACCAGAAAGATGACAACGATCGGAGCACGGTTCGTCGGACGGTCAACTGCACTGATGCTCTACGGGACGCATTTTACCCGCTGACACTACCCTTGACCGTCGGGCCCGGCTCGATCTCGATTGCCATCACCCTGGGCGCAAATGAGCCGCATCACCTGAGAGCGAATCTGCTGGCGATTCTGGTGGCGGCAATCGGCTCCGCCATCGTGGCGGTAACCATCTATCTCTGCTACGCATTCGCGGACCGACTAGGCGCAATAATAGGTCCTACCGGCATCAATGTAATGATTAAGCTTTCCGCATTCCTGCTGGTATGCATCGGCGTGCAGATCCTGTGGAACGGCGCCAGCCGATTGCTCATCTCGTTGCCCACACTTCGGCCGTGACCGGCTTCGTGGCCTTATCCGGGTAAGCCAATGCGATGCACAAGGTTTTGGAAACGCGAGTCGGAGCGCAGAGAATCGAATCCCGGGCGTAGCAGGACACCCGGATTAAATCGCTCTTCGTAGCCCTTTTCGAGCCAATTCATGGCTTGATCCTTGTCTCCGAGAGACGCATAGATCATGGCCATCTCCGCTGCATAGGAATGATCGGGGTTTGAGCGATTCTTCAGGTCGCTCAGCAACTTTTCGGTTTCAGCCCTCTTGCCGGATATAGCATAAGCACGAGCCAGGTTAGCTACACATGTTGGACTACCGTCCGAAAGTTGTACCGCTTTTTGCAGCTCTGCGACGGCTTGGTCGTACTTGTGTTCTTGCAGGTAGGCCTGGGCGAGTTGATTATGTGCCAGGGCAAAATTAGGATCCATTTCAATTGTCTTGCGGCTTTGTTGTATGGAGCTGTCATCCGAGTGGGCAAGGACGAGAAGCTCTGCCAAATCGGCATTAATAATGAGGGATAACGGATCCAGGTTTTCCGCTTTTTTCATCTCCGCGATAGCTTCGTCATGCCGACCCAATAGACTTAAGTGCCAGGCATACCAATGATGAGCCGTAGCGTAGCCGGGATTCAGTTCGATAGCGCGGCGGAATTCCTTTCCAGCAGCATCAAAATTCCAGTCGAAGCCATCCAGGACGAATGCGAGCGAGTTATGCGCTTCGCCGAGGCCGCTGTCCAATTCCAGAGCTTTGATCGCTGCTGCCTTAGCTTTGGGGTACGCCTCTTTGGGAGTCATCACCGCATATTGCCAGTCTCCCAACAGCGCATAAGTGTCGGCCAGACCTGAATAAGCCTCAGCGTATTTCGGATCTTCATCGATTGCCTGATTGAAATATGCAAGAGCAACCTTCAAACCATCCGCCGTTCGCTTATTCCAGAAGTAGCGCCCTTTAAGGTAGGACTCGTACGCTTGCGGGTTCACAACCTTTACGTTCTTCAGGGCAGCTTGTTCCTGCGGAGTCAAATTGATTCGAATTTGATCCGCAATGGCACTGGCTACTCTGCTCTGCAGCGCCAAAGTATCACGCAACTCGCCCTCGTAGCTCTGGGACCATAAATGCTTATCCGTAGAAGCCTCGATCAACTGTGCTGTGATGCGAACCTGGTCACCGGAACGGAGCACGCTGCCTTCTACCACGGCATCCACGTTCAACTCACGAGCGATCTGCGGCAGAGGCTTGCGCGCTCCTTTATATGCCATCACGGACGTGCGGGAGATCACCCGTAACGCGCTGATCTGCGCCAAGTCGGTGATTAACTCATCGGTCATGCCGTCGGCGAAGTAATTCTGGGAAACATCGCCGGAGAGGTTATCTAGCGGAAGCACTGCAAGGGATCGGATGCCGGTGGACGCGCTGCCACGCGAACGAAAAAGCCAGACGGCGAGAATCGGCAGACTCAGGAGAATCACCAAGGCAGCGATGATCCAACGCGCGGGCCACGGCTGGCGTTTAGGGGCAACCGGCAATCGGAAGCCTACGAGCTTATCCTCATCTTTATTCGTCGCCGGCACATCGCTAGCCATCGATTCCGGTTTCTTGGGCCGAGCGTCTGCATCGACCACCGACACGTCCGCAATAAAGCGATAACCGCGTTTTGGCAGAGTCTCGATGAATCGCGGACTCTCAGCCGAGTCCCCCAATGCATTCCGAAGCTTGGCGATTGCGATATTCACAGCTTGGTCGAAGTCACCAAAACTTTCGTCGGTCCAGACTCGGGTGCGCAATTCCTCCCTGGTAACGACTTCTCCCGGACGCTCTAGCAACATCTGCAGCAGTTTCATCGGCTGCTGCTGAACTCTGATTCTGAGACCCGCTTTACGCACTTCGCCCGATTGCAGAGAAACCTCGTATGTTCCGAATCGTACGACGGATGTGGGCCGCAAGGGTTCCATGGCTTCTTTGGGCGAATACGGAAGTCTAGCACCTCCCGCAATGCTTACCGAACTCAGGATATATGCCGAGTTAAATCTCGAGGCAACAATCACTTAACAGGTAATGAACTGGATATATGGAAGAAATTCTTAGTTAATTGACGGCGAGCGACTGACAGGTCAGATTGCCATCACGACGTGGGACTCCAGCCGTTCGAAACAGGAGACAAATATGTGGACAAGGTCATGCGCTATTTGTAAAGCACTTTTACACAAGCGCCGATTGTCAGATTCCGTGCGCTGTCATTGCGGATGGATATGGCAGGGGTAGTGAAGCTATTTGTTAGTGCGCAACGGTTCAGGAGAAGGCAATGAAAAGCATTGGATCTGGTCTACAACGAATGGTCGGATTCGGGACTTCCTCCGCCCAGGTCGATCAGCCGTTAGCAGGGTTCGAAGAGCTGGCCATGCCCCTGTTCGATTCCCTTTACAACTTCGCGCGCTGGCTGGCGCAGAATTCGAACGATGCCGAGGATCTCGTACAAGAAACTTATCTGAAGGCTCTACGTAGTTTCGGGTCGTTTCAGCAGGGCACTAATTTTCGGGCATGGATTTTCCGAATCCTGAGAAACACCTTTCTAAGTTCACGCTCAAGACTCGACCGGCGCATGACGGTCGCGATCGACTCTGAGGATGAATCCCCAGCCTTCCCCACAACCTTCGCCACTCCCGAGTCACTCCTGATCGAGCGTTCGAACAACGATGCAGTGCGGCGCGCAGTCGCGCAACTGCCAGTTATCTTTCGCGAGGTCATTTTGCTGTGCGATGTCGAAGAAGCGTCTTACCGGGAAATTGCGGAAATATTGTCGATCCCGATAGGGACCGTTATGTCACGCCTCGCCAGAGCCCGGAGATCGGTTGGCGAGGCAGTCCGTAACCCAGAAATCTTCCATGAAGCAGAGGTCTGAGCTGAACAGGAATCGCGCTGCAATCGCTGTAGGGAGGAAAAGCTTATGGCAACCGCAACCTTAGCAGCAACCTTGGATTCTCCAATACCGAAGATACGACCGGCCGCAGCGGATCGTATTCTGGTCATCGAAGACGACGAAGCTTTGCGGAAGATTCTGCGCCGGCTATTGTCTACGGAAGGATACGAGGTCGACGTCGTCTCGGAAAGCCCGGGTGCTCTGGAGATGCTTCGCCAAAGAACACCTGCCGCGGCAATCGTTGATATGGATCGCCCAGGATCTTCGGGGTGTGACCTTTGCAAGAAGATTGCGAATCTCAATCCTGGTCTGCCGCTGCTAATTCTTAGCGCAAGCTCAGATGTTGCTGACAAGGTTCTGCTGCTGGAAATGGGCGCCGACGATTACGTGACCATTCCGTTTAGCCCAAGGGAGCTGGTTGCGCGTTTGCGTGCGTTAATCAGACGCACATCGCGCGTCGGCCCAGAAAACTTGTATCTCTTTGACGATGTGGCGGTGGATTTCTACAAGATGGAGCTCACTCGGGGCGGTGAGAGGATTCCGATGACTTCCAAAGAATTCAAGATGCTGGAGTTCTTGACGAAGAATGTCGGACGCGTGGTCTCGCGGGATGAACTTCTCGATAAAGTTTGGGGATATCAGGCCTACCCCTGCACACGAACAGTCGACACTCACATGCTGCGGTTGCGACAGAAACTGGAGAGCGACCCTTCGCGACCCTCACACTTTCTCACCGTACACGGCCAGGGATATAAGTTTGTGCCTTAAAACGATGGGTTCGATACTGCCTACGACGCGGCTTTAAATAATTGCGCCAGACTAGCGATGTCAGCAGCGCTCGCGTCGCCGATTACGAAATAGCGAAGGCCGCCTTGGCTCCATGTCTCCATATTGAATGGCAGTTTCTTTTGCGAAAGAAGATTCTCGTCCAACTTCGCTGGCAATGAACGTTCCTGGAACACGAACACCGAGATGTGGTGCTGGCGCACATCGTAGATAAGATGCGCGCCCGGGGTTTGTTCCAGATAAGTCATTCGGCCGCCAAGCAAAGAAAAGTCGGAGTTCTGGAGTTCTGGCAAATTGAAGGCGAAGGGGATTTTCCCCTGAAACCAGGGTTTCACTGTGTGCCGGTCGGTGGAGATCACATCCACCGGTGATGAACTGGCCAGGGTCGCCACGTGCAAGTCGGCAATCTCGCTGAAAACCTGACCTCCATCCCTTCGAGTTCCCACGTATGTTGAAGTCAAGACGCCGACTACGAGAATAAAGGCTGCGGCGGCAGCGAACATCCATACTCGGCCCAGATTTCGCCGCGGTTTCGGGGCAATGGAAAGCCGCACACGTTTGCGGAACTGCGTACTGGGAGTGAAGCGTCTTCCTGCGAGTTGAATCGTGCGCTTCATCTGTACGCGCGTAACGGTATCCATTGAGCAAGAGTGGCAGCTGCGGACGTGACGGTCAACGCTACGCATCTCCGCCTCTGAAAGCTCACCATCGAGATACCTGTCGAGCTGTGTCTTCCAAGACTCACAAACCATAGTTCGTCCCCTTTGCAAATGGCGTTACTGCTCCCCCTCGCATCTGTGGTCGCAGGCGCTCGGACAATGTTTTTCTTGCGCGCGATAAACGTGACATCACCGTTCCTATCGGAATCGAAAGCGTTTCGGCAATCTCCTGATACGACATCTCCTCCACCTCACATAAAAGGAGGATCTCCCGAAAATGCACGGGGAGCTCGTCCATCGCGGTCTGCAGCAGTTCACGATTCAACTGCGCAAATAGGTACGTTTCTGGCGTGTCGCGCTCCACTGCCAGATCAGCTCCGTCATTCTCAGGATCCAGAGGAACGGTCATCGTGACTTTCAGTCCGGTGCGAGAGGTCAGGAACGTATTGCGCAAAATGCGGTACATCCACGCCCGAAAGTTGGTCCCTGGCTGGAAAGAGCCGAATCCCTTCAAAGCCTTGGCATAAGTTTCCTGGACCAGGTCTTCGGCCTCTTCGCGATTGCGTGTGAGCCAGTGCGCGAAGTTATATAGCTGGTCGAAGAGCGGCATGGCCAGCTCTTCAAACGACTCGAGTTGAAGATCCGCAGTTGACACGTCCAATTGTTATAACTGCCAGGGGCGCGCTTTATTCCCTGGGAGAAATAATAATTTTGTGGATAAGATCTGGCGTTGAAATCGCCACGCACGCGGGTGAGAGACACGAAATCAGTCTGGAATCTCTTATCTTCGGCTGCCGTCTGCGCGAGACGGGGACGGCACACCCTGCTCACCATTTCCGCTCCACAGATAAACTGCCCGGGCGTCCCTTTTCTCCATTGGCAATTTCCCTAAGCTCACAATACCCATAGCTAATCTGCTTTGCACCCACACCAGAGCAACTGGCGTAAGAATAAACAGCACGACATTGGCGGCCGCTTCAACCAAAGCCTTCATAAGAATCCTAATCACCGATCACATGATGAAAACTCGCGCGCCCGCGCTATATTCCATCGCGCCGAATTTAATTCCCGTGCGGCTCAAACTGCATCGTGGAAGAAGGAATAAAAGCTCGGAGAGCCCGTTACATCTGGTGAGACTAATTTGCAGGAGACAGACGATGAACAATATGAGGACGAACAAGTTTGTTGGACTTCTTATCATCACGTTGGCTGTGACAATTAATGCTGCATCGGCGAAGGAGCACAAGGCTAACGGAACTGGCACTGAGAGCAAAGTAATCGCGCACATTCCATTTGGCGGACTATCAGCCGTCGACATGGCAATGCAGAGACGAGTGAATGACAAATATTACCTTCATGTGCAGCACGCAAAAAATCAGGGTATCTCGATTATTGACGTCAGCAATCCGGCTCAGCCGAGATCCGTTGGAGTAACTCCATGGCCTGACCCGGCTGCGTCGAGCCGCATGGACGTGACAGGTGATTTAGCGGTTGTTGTGGAAAGCGGATTTGTTCCGATGCGTAGCACTTCCAATGATGACCTCGTACTTTGGGATTTGTCGAATCCATCTGCTCCTCGAGTCGTGCAAAAGTTTTCGGGAGTAGTCAAGTGGCTTCAAGACGAACGGAATTTTATCTATGTCTTGAATGGAGAAGGATTGTGGGTAGTTTCGAATACAGATCGCGATTCAGAACAAACTAACAGTTCGAACAGCTATGGAGGGTAAAACATTGCGCGGGAAGCGAGCTTAACGGCGGCAAGTTTCCCGCAGCAAAATCCGTGTATTTAAAAGGTGTACCAATGATAAATCCCTTCGATCCGAAGACTGTAGTTCTCGCTAAGCATGCGCAACACGTCGTGCTCATTCATTTTCCCATTGCGCTATTTATTTCAGCAGTGATATTCGACCTTATCGCGCAATGGACAGATCGCCGTGGCTTAGCGGACGCAGCTTATTACAACCTGTTAGGGGCAACGATTTCAACGTTGCCAGTTCTCGCCACGGGAATTCTCGCCTGGCAATTTCAACTTGACGGGCAAAAACTGAAGGGCATTCTGCTAATGCACCTGGTGCTCGCGTGCATCTCGACTCTGTTGATCTGGCTTGTCTGGTGGGTGCATTTTCGCGCGCGACAAAGGACGTTAGTCCTGCCCCGCTACCGTCTGGCGCTCGAAGTTTTGGCAGTAGGCGTCATTGCCCTGACAGGACACTTAGGCGGTTTCCTCAGCGGCGTCAACATGCCTGGCTAGACTTCACTGAGCCGATGACGAGCTTACATGGTCAAGAAAAAGGCGAGCCCCCGAAAACTCGTCTTTTCTATTCACGTCGAGATGGCTTTTTGGGGCCTTCACATTTGACGGGAATAAAAAGGACCTGCGCCAGTTATCAACTCTGAACATCACAAATCACGGAGGACAGAATGCCCGACAAAAAGCAAGATCTCATCGATCAGAGTTTACAAGACCTCAACAACGATGGCGTTGATCGCCGCGGATTCCTGAAGTGCATGGCATGGGCGGGCACGGGCCTGGTCTGGACCATGAGTGGTGGCATTCCGGTATCGCGAGCTTTCGCCAAGAACAGCAAAAAAGATGCCATGAAAGGCGGGGACTTCAGCTTCGTGCAGATCAGCGACAGTCACATCGGCTTCAACAAGCCGGCCAACCCGGATGTTACCGCTACTCTGCAGACTGCGATCGACAAGATCAACGCGCTGCCCAACAAACCGGATTTCATCATTCACACCGGCGATCTGAGCCAGCTTTCGAAGCCAAGCGAATTCGACACGCTTGACCAAGTATTAAAGGGAGCCTCGGCCAAACAGATCTACTTCGTGCCCGGTGAGCACGACATGCTAAGTGACAACGGCGATCAATTTCTGCAGCGCTACGGCAAAGGTACAAAAGGCACCGGATGGTACAGCTTCGATCAGAAGGGCGTCCATTTCGTCGGTCTGGTAAATGTCGCTAACTTGAAGGCCGGAGGAATGGGCTCGCTTGATCACGAACAACTGGAGTGGCTTGAGGACGACCTCAAAGGCCGTTCTGCCAGCACGCCGATCGTGCTTTTTGCGCACATTCCACTGTGGACTATCTATCCCGATTGGGGTTGGGGAACTGATGACAGTCAACAAGCCTTGTCTTATGTCAAGCGCTTCGGCTCGGTCACAGTGCTAAACGGACACATTCACCAGATCATGCAAAAGGTAGAGGGTAAGGTTTCGTTTCACACGGCGATGTCGACTGCTTTCCCGCAACCAGCGCCCGGAACAGCTCCTTCAGCCGGACCGATGAAGGTCCCAGCCGACCAGTTACAGAAGGTACTGGGAATTACCGATGTCAATTACATGGTCAGTGGCAGCAGCCTTGCCGTCGTCGATTCGCCACTTGGAGCGTAGAGGTTTTGACTTAGCAAGAAATCAGCACATCAAACCATGAAAGGGAAGTAAGAAGATGACAAATAAAAACATGTGGCTTGCGGGTTTAATAGCACCGGTAATGATCGCAATACTACTGCTCTGCGCCGGATCACCGAGTGTCATGGCGAGCAATGACAAGGCCTCCGCCGCAGCTGCGGAGGTGAAAATCGATAATTTCAGTTTTGGCCCCCAGACGATTACGGTACCCGTCGGAGCGACAGTTATTTGGACCAACCGTGATGACATTCCTCATACGTCGGTGAGCACCGAGGGTGTGTTCAAGTCCAAAGTGATGGATACGGACGAAAAGTTCTCCTACACGTTCACCAAGCCGGGAACATATCCCTACTACTGCTCGATCCATCCAAAGATGACCGGTCAGGTGGTAGTGCAGTAATAACCGAAGCTCTAGCGAGCGACCTGCCGAATATATGGCGACACCCGCGGCACAATTCGAGGCATGGGCAGTGAAGAGCAATGACATGGAACTTGTACATGCCAGCAAGAATGGAGATGTCGCCGCTTTCGGCGAACTCGTGAAGAGATACGATCGCAAACTTCTTCGAATCGCTCAGAGCGTGACCCACAACCGGGAAGATTCGCAGGATGCGGTTCAGGAAGCCTTCTTGAAGGCCTATCAACACCTGGCTGAGTTCCGAGAAGCTTCTCAGTTTTCCACCTGGTTGATTCGCATCACACTCAATCAGTCGCTGATGATGCTGCGAAAACGAAACGTAACCAAGGAAGTATCTCTTGATGAGGATTTCGAGGCAGAGGAAGACCTGATTCCTCGCGAGATTGCTGATTGGGTTCCCAATCCTGAGCAACTGTACTGGGGATCTGAGTTACGGGAAATCTTGACCAAGACCTTGGGGGAGCTTGTTCCAGTCTCGCGAGCGGTCTTTGTACTACGTGACATCGAAAAGTTATCGATTGAACAGACGGCAATCGCATTGAATCTGAGCCAACCCGCAGTAAAGTCGCGGCTATGGCGAGCTCGGTTGCACCTTCGGAATAGCCTGACTAAGTACTTCAAACAATCGGAGTGTGTCCCAATAAGATCAGGGGTTTTACCAAAGCCCGACACAGGCCGTGTCGCGCTCTCAGAGTCTTTATACGCGTGTACGGTGTTACACGTTTTAGATCTCTTCCCCAGTACGGACAGGGGCGTCAGCGAGGACGACAATTCTCGAATGGAATCGAACCGAGCTGACGACCTGTCCGCCTACCTTAAGATTCTGCTAGTTGGTAAGTGGCCTGAATATCTTTGGCCATCGACGCGTGCGTGCTCAGGTCAGTCCACGCACGCGCAGAACTACCTCGCTCGCAGTATTCCTCGGCCACACGACGCAATAATTATCGCTACTTGTGTTTACGAAACTCGACGTTTAAATGACAATCAAATGACATCCTGCTCCCATCCGGTCGCATATCCGGCGCGTCTAATCAACATGAGGGTAAACAATTGATAACTGAGATCAATAGCGGCTTGTGGAATAAAGCCCATACGGATCAAGTTATCAACAATGACGTTAACAAAAAGGAGAAATCATGAAGAAATCATATTTGGTTGCGATGCTGACTCTGGTTTGCGTGTTCGGATTGGGCATAAGCGCTCGAGCTCAAGACGAGCAAGTTGTTGCCAAAGTTCCGTTCGATTTCGTGGCAGGAGGCAAGGCCATGCCAGCGGGGACATACAACGTAAGTCGTATGGTCGGACCGCAGCGAGAGTTAGTTGTCCGGGGTTCTGACAATAGTGCGTTTGTGCTTCCGATGGTTTTCGATGGAGTTGCTTCTGATCACGCAGGTCTTGCCTTCGAGCACGTTGGGGACTCGTACTTCCTTAGCAAGGTTGAGACACTGGAAGGCGTCTATACGGTCGGTACGCCACGCCCGATGACCAAAGTAGCAAAGATGAAGGACAACAGTAGCTTATCTTCGTCTGGCAGTAACTAACTCGAACATAGTGACGGTCACGTGTGGCGATAAGCGGTAGCCAATGCTAACCGTCGCCATCAACTAAAACAACTTGCCAGGGGGCGGAGTTCATGTCTGACGCAGCTGTCCTAATGAAAATACGCTCTGCGCACTCTATGCCGTTCCTGGCTCACTTGGAGGAGTTGAGGAAGCGAATCATCCTCTCAATTCTTGGTGTCCTCGTAGGTTTTATATCATGCTGGTCTTTCGCTGACCGTATTTTCGGTTTAGTGCAGCAGCCTCTTATACAAGCCCTACGTCATCACGGGCTCAGTGGCGGTCTGGTCTATTTAAACCCCACTGAGCCCTTCAATCTTTATTTGCAGGTTGGCTTAGTCGCCGGATTATTTGCCGCCTGCCCGTTTGTGTTCTATCAATTGTGGTTGTTTATCGCTCCGGGACTGTATCGAAATGAAAAGCGTTACGCTCTGCCTTTTTTACTTAGCACAGTCAGCTTGTTTGCCGCCGGCGGATTATTTGGATACAAAATGGTCTACCCGGCATCCCTGGATTTCTTGATCGGGTACGGACAACGTTTTCAGCCGACGATTACGATTGTGGAATATACCAAGCTGTTCGTAACGGTGATCCTGGGCTTCGGCCTGATTTTCGAAATGCCAATTCTCGTATTCTTTCTGGCTTTAATGCGAGTAATTACGGCTCGCTGGATGTGGCGGAATTTCCGCTATTCCATACTCGGGATCTTTGTCGTCGCAGCTGTCATTACTCCCACCGCCGATATTCTCAACATGTGTCTCTTCGCCGCTCCAATGGTCGCCCTGTACGCCGTAAGTATCGGAGTGGCTTGGGTCCATTCAGCTCGTAAGCGCCACGCGCGTGTTGGCTAGACTCACACTAGCTGTGGACGTTAGAGCAAATAGTTCTTATGAAATTGGAACAAACGTTGACTTGCTGAGTTGTAAGCCCAGAGACCAATCACGGGCAAGAAAGAATTCATCGTATGTTTGTTCGGCGAGAAGGTATTGTTCTGAAAATCGACTTAATCTCGTGACCGTGCCGTTACAAGGAGTTGACAATCAAATGACATCCGCTCCGAATCGTGCAATTGAACGCGGCGTCTAACCCACAGTGTTGCTGCGACAAAATCATTAAGGAAAAGGAATGGATCGTAAACAATGAAACAAGAGAATTCTCCATCTGTTGTGGTGTCCGAGATCAACTCGTCCGAAGCAAATCACTCTTCGACGGGAGAAGATGTTCAACGTCACTGGCACGGCGTGGTCAAGCGACGTTCATTTCTCAAGGGCCTTGGAATTGCCGGTGCCACATTGTCGGCCGGCGCCTTATTGACCACCGAAAGCAAGGCTCAGGCCTCGGGAGGCACTGGCAGACTTTCCAAAGGCGATGCTGCGCTCCTACGCTTCGCGGCGGCAGCCGAACTCATCGAAGCCGATCTGTGGCAACAATACAACGAACTGGGGGGAGTGCAAGGAGGCAATCCGGCATACATGGCGGCTCTGAGCAACCTTGATGGCGACATGCCTCAATACATCGCTGACAACACCGACGATGAAATAAGCCACGCGGCCTTTCTGAACGCCTACTTGATCTCCAAGGGAGTAGAACCGGTCGATCTGGATGTGTTCCGGACTTTGCCCAGCAGTCAAGCGACTGGCGCCAAGAATATCGGAAGACTGACAAACCTTCTGAATCTCAACGTTGACCTTAGCTGGTACACGCGTTATCGCAGCACACACAATCCTGACCTCGGCACGCATTTCAAGGGCCCGTTTACCATCAAGAACGAACCGGCCATTCCCTTAAACGATACCGATACTCCTCCCAACCAGCCGCAACCGGTTCCACCTGCGAATCCCCAAGAAGCCCGCATGCAAGCCATCGCAAACACGGCGGGATTTCACTTTGCCTTCATTGAGCAGGGTGGGGCGAGCCTGTATCCCACGTTGGCCTTCAAAGCAACCGACCCTGAGGTCCTGCGAATCCTGATCAGCATCGGCGGAGTCGAAATCGACCACTTCGGGCTCTGGCACGACAAGGCAGGCAATGCGGTTTCTCAGCCTTTGGCTGGTGTGACAGATCCGGAAACTGGTCTGACGTTCCCGGATCTTAATGCCCTCCACTCAGAGCTCGATCAGACGAACCTGATCCTGCCTGAGCCTTGCACCTTTATCAGCAAGAGTCTGCCGCAGTGTTCCGTGATCCGACCCACGTCGACGCAGAACGGAGGAGCGGTCGCCACTATTAAGGCGTTCACGGATGACCTGTTGTTCCAGGGTCAATCGCGCGCGTTCTTCACTCTGGTGAACCAACTGGCTGTCGAAGCTGATTCGGTTCAACGCGGTTTTTGATTGTTGAAAGCACTACCCCTGATGCTTGAGCAGGCGCTGTTTCTGTTTACTGGTCACAGCGCCTGCGTTTCTTACTGAAGATTTTCTCACTCGATTTAAGGAGCCTATATGTTTGAAGGATTGTTTCAACCGATGCATCTGCTGGTTATTTTCGGAATTGCCCTGCTCGTTTTCGGGCCCAAGAAACTTCCCGAGCTAGGCAAAGGAATTGGAGAGGGCATCCGCGGCTTCAAATCAGCCATGAAAGCTGAGGATGAGAAGCCGGTCACCACAGCGAACACTATTGCCAACGAGTAAAAACTTAACCGGGGAGTGAACCGTGGGTTTCGGAACGGAAATACTGTTCATGCTGTTACTCGGACTCGTGGTGTTGGGACCGAAGCGGCTGCACGCCATGCTGGGACATGTGGCCCGAGCTAAAGCTGAACTCGAGAAGGCGACGCGCGGCATAAAGTCTCAGCTTGGCGCGGAACTCGATGCTGTCGATCACAAGAGCAAGACTGAGATTGCCCAAGGATTGGTTGGCGATCAGTGAGCCATCCTCGGATTCTCGGTATCGGGACGGCAAACCCGCCGGTCAGGCTTACCCAAGAGCAGACCTTTCATGCGGCTGGTTATCAGGGCGAGCGCATTCGGAAGATCTTCCTGAATAGCGACATTGATTATCGCCATTTTTATCTTGAAGGCCCTCTGAATCGCGAGGAGAGCTCTGATCAACTGAATCGGCGCTATCTGCGCGGCGCTATGAAAACCGGTTGCCACGCGATTCTGAACTGTGTGAATTCAGCTCAAACTACGGTGCAGGATGTGGGTTTCCTGGCAGTCTGCATCTGCACTGGCTATGTATGTCCGGATGTGGGCAGCCGCTTGATTGCGCATATGGGGTTTAGTAACAGCGTACAAAGAGCGTCCATCACGGGACTTGGATGTGCGGGCGCTCTTCCCACCTTGCAACGCGCGGTCGATTTCGTCCGCGCAACTCCGGGTCGTCATGCATTAATGCTAGCCGTTGAGATTTGTTCCGCTTGCTATTACGTCGATAACACTCTCGAAACCGTTGTCGGCAACGCGATTTGCGCTGACGGCGCCGCCCTTTCTGTTACCGCCGGGCCGCAACAATCGCATACCCGAAAGTTATCGACTTCGAGACTTTCATCGATACCGAGCAGATCGAGCAGTTGGACTTCAACATCGCGATGGCAAGTTGCGAATTGTGCTGGGAGCGTCGATTCAGCACCTGGCTGGGCCAATGATCGAAGCCGCCTGCAGCAGTTGCTGCAGCGGCACGGCTTGTCCAGGTCTCGGATTCGTTTCTGGGTTGTTCATCCGGGCGGACGCAAGGTGATCGACAATGTTCAAAAGCATTTCGCTATGGCGGATGCGCAATTGCGTTTTTCCCTAGCCGTGTTGCGGAACTACGGAATATGTCATCCCCGACAGTCATGTTTGTCTTGGACGAAGTCGTGCGGAGCGGCGATCCGCGACCAGGCGATTTCGGGGTAATGATTGCATTAGGCCAGGGATGGCCGCGGAGATCGCGCTGCTCAGATGGTAGCCCGCCGATTGCCTTTCTGGCCGCTTCTCGAGTCCTCCATCGGGCTCGGCGAATAGGTTTGTGGGCGGAGATGAAGCCGCTTCTCAGAGATCGATTATTTCCAGTGAAAATGCGGAGGCCAAAGAAGAACATTCATCTGCTGCCGCACTGTTCCAGATGGCCACCGGCTATTGGGTGTCGCAAGCTATCTATGTCGCGGCTAGTTGGGGATTGCCGACTTACTGAAAGATGGGCCTCAGTCGTATGTCAGGTTAGCAGCTAGAACTGGTGCACAGGCCCATCACTGTTTCGCTTGATGCGCGCTTTAGCAAGTGTAGGTATTTTTTCGCACGTCGGCGACGATGCTTCTCTCTTCCCGCCTCGCCGAGAGCCTGCAACGGACGCCCCTGCGTCTCTAGGGCGATGGTGATCACGATCGGTGAAATTCACTATCAGCCGTGCGGAACCTTCTTCATAGCGTTCAAACCGGAGCTCCGGCCTTTAACAACGTGTTCGGAACAAGTCTGTTCGACTACTTGCAGCAAAATGCCGCCGCGGTGGCGCGTTCAATCAGGGTATGACGAACCTGTCATCAATGCTCGCTTATGCATTGCTGATAGCCTACGACTTTACAGGCATCTCTTCGATCGTCGATGTCGGTGGAGGTGAAGGTCAGCTCCTGCGCAAGATTCTGGAGTTAAATCCAAAGATGGTAGGCGCGGTTCTCGACATGCCCAGTACCGTGGAAAGAGTGCATCAACAACTGAACGGCAACACACGCGAAGGATCATGCTCTTATATCGCTGGAGATTTCTTCGATCGGTCCGGAAGGAGGGACGCGTATCTGCTGTCCGGAGTCATTCACGATTGTGACGACGACCGAGCTATAACCATCCTGAAAAATTGCCGCCAGCCATGGCCGAGAATGGCCGAGGTGATCGTGGATATGGTTGTGCCAAAAACGGGCGAAGTGTTTCAGTAAGCTTCTCGATCTGAACAGCTAGGAGACACGGAACGCACCCAAGCCAATTCCCGCTGCTCGACGCCTCCGGCTACAGCTACAAAGATTATCCACATGGCGCCAAAGTGTGATTGAGGCTATCCCAATCGCCCGCGATCAGGCACGAGACAAACAACCAACCCGGTCGATGAGCCTTAGCAGGCTCCCTCGTCGCTTCGCTGCTCGGAATGACAGAGCATAGGTCTGCCTCGAGCAAAGCTCAGCCAGACGCGGGATGAATATATCCTGCGCGCGTCGCCCATGCAGCTAAAGGGTTAACTTCTCGCGCCGCTGAAAGTGTCAGTTCCAGTTTATAGTTACTGCATGCGAGCCATTTTAGCGGGAGGTGGAACTGGCGGACACGTCATTCCCGCGCTAGCTATCGCTCAGCAACTTAAAAAAGATTGTGGAGCCGAAGTGCTGTTTATCGGCACGGCTCGCGGAATTGAGAACCGGTTGGTGCCCGCCGCTGGATTTCCTCTTCGCCTCGTTCAGGTCGGTGCGCTTAAGAATGTGAGCGTGGCCACGCGGATGAAAACAGCGTTCGACTTGCCACGCGCGGTGTGGCACGCGCAGCGCATCCTTTCGGAGTTTCGTCCGGACATCGTGATTGGCGTCGGCGGATACGCGTCTGGGCCGACCATGCTGGCGGCGGTGCTGCGCCGAGTTCCTACGCTAGTATTTGAGCCTAACTTTGTGCCGGGATTCGCTAATCGACTGGTCGCGCCCCTGGTTTCGGGAGCTGCGGTCCACTTCGCGGAAACTGGACGTTATTTCCACCGATGTGAAGTTACCGGTGTTCCAGTGCGTGAAGCTTTCTTTGAGACTGGCAACAAAGACTCCACGGACGTGAGGCCCACGTTGCTGGTCTTTGGCGGAAGCCAGGGGGCGCACGCCATTAATCAGGTAATTATGGATTCGGTGGCGCAGTTGCGCACACGCATTCCTGGAATTCACATCGTCCATCAAACCGGCGAACGTGACTATAATGACGCTCATGCAGCCTATGCGAATTTGGGTGATTCCGTCGAAGTTCATCGGTTTATCGACGACATGCCAGGACTGTTTGCCCGGGCCAGTTTGCTCATCTGCCGCTCGGGAGCAAGCACCGTGGCAGAAGTGACGGCTGCGGGCAAACCGGCAATTTTTGTGCCTTTTCCGCGCGCTGCCGACGATCATCAGAAACGCAATGCAGAAGCATTGCAGCGGGCGGGTGCAGCGATAATGCTTGAGGAATCGAATCTAACTCGCGATAGCCTCGTAGAAACAATTGGTTCACTCTTCAGCGAACCATCGCGGCTGGAACAAATGGGCAATGCCGCCCGCAAGGTGTCTCATCCAAATGCAGCCCGTGATATAGCGGCCATGGCGGCCCGGTTGGCGCGAACCAGGAACTAGGCACAGATTTACCTGGATCTTACGGATGTTTGGAAACTAATCTTTTGTCAGATCCGCCTTCATCCGCGCAAATCCGTGGCCGGCAGTTGACGTTACTTTTAACCTAAATGTTTGCCAAAATTCAGCGAATTCATTTTGTGGGGATCGGCGGCATTGGCATGAGCGGTATCGCCGAGGTGCTTTTAAATCTTGGATACAAAGTTTCGGGCTCCGATCTCAAGGCCTCGCCACTCACGCAGCGTTTAGCCACTCTGGGCGCGGCAGTATTCGAGGGACATCGCGCCGAAAATATCACCGGCGCCGACGTGGTGGTCGCGAGCTCCGCCATTGCGGTCGACAATCCAGAAATTTCGCACGCTCACTCTCTCCATATTCCTGTCATACAACGCGCGGAGATGCTGGCGGAGCTGATGCGCCTGAAATACGGAATCGCCATCGCCGGGATGCACGGCAAGACCACAACTACTTCCATGGTCGCAGCCGTATTGGCGGGCGGAGGGCTCGATCCAACCGTAGTCGTTGGCGGACGGGTCGACGCCATGGGATCGAACGCGCGGCTGGGCAAGTCGCAATATCTGGTGGCCGAGGCTGATGAGAGCGACCGTTCGTTTCTCAAGCTCTCCCCAATTCTCGCTGTGGTCACAAATATCGATCGCGAGCACATGGATTGCTATCGCAACATGCGTAACGTCAAGCGCGCTTTCCTCGATTTCATGGATCGCGTTCCTTTCTACGGAATGGTGGTGGTTTGTAATGATGATCCCATACTGCGCCGCATGCTTCCGCAAATTCAGCGCCGCACGGTAACTTACGGTACGCGACGCGGTTCTGACTTTCATATCAAGCCAGGCGAGCGTGTGCTCAGCCCTGGAGAATACCGGCCCACCAGCCGTTTCGAAGTAACTTTTCAGCGAAAAACTTTAGGCGAGTTTCGCTTGCATGTGCCCGGTGTGCACAATGTGCTGAATGCCACAGCGGCGATCGCCGTAGGCATCGGCCTCGACATCAGCGTCGACCAGATTCGCACAGCTCTTGAAACTTTTGGTGGAGTGGATCGTCGTTTCCAGTTGCGAGGGACGATTGACGGGATAAGCGTGATTGACGATTACGGGCACCACCCGACGGAAGTTCGCGCAACCCTGGCAGCAGCGCGGCAATGCAGTTTTCGCAAGATCCACGTCGTATTCCAGCCCCATCGTTATAGCCGCACGCAGTCGCTCATGAATGAGTTCGTGAATGCGTTCGACGATGCCGACACTCTATTCATTCTCGACATCTACGCCGCGAGTGAACCTCCGATCGAGGGAATCACGGGAGAGGCCTTGGCTCAACGCATTCACGGCGCTGGAAAGCACGAAGCGCGCTACGCTGCCTCGTTCGCTGATGCGGTGAAAGCGGTCGCTTCCGTCGCGAAGGAAGGGGACATGATTCTCACACTCGGAGCAGGTAGCGTGTCGCAACTGGGACCAATGATTCTGGAAGAGCTTCAGCTGAAGCAGAACAGATTTGCAGAGTCTCGATAGAAACAACACGGGACCTTTAGTCGAGTGCTTTAGACCATTGCCTCCCTTAGATCACCGTTTGTCATCCCGAGCAAAGCGAGGAATCTGGGTTTTTCTCAGCTTCTAGCAGAGAACCCAGATTCCTCGCTTCGCTCGGAATGATAACGGAAAAATTACGAATTGATACTCAAGTTACTTCACAGCGTCAGCAGTCTTATCCACACCTTTCTCTACTCCTTTACCGGTATCCTTCGCGCCCGTCTTCACCGCATGTCCCGTCTTCACGGCGGCAGTTTTGGTTGCGTGCCCGGTTTTGTCGGCAGCCCTTTCGGTTGCATGTCCCGTCTTCTTGGCCGCTACCTTAGTATCGTGACCGGCGGTCTTGGTGGCATCTGCGGTTTTGTCGCCAGCCTTGTCGGCTCCTTCGCGAGTGTCCACTGCGCCGGTCTTGATTGCGTGCCCGGTCTTCTTCGTTGCGGTCTTGGTTGCGTGCCCGGTTTTCTCGGCCGCTACCTTGGTGTCGTGACCCGCATCTTTTGCTGTCTTATCGGCGTCTGTGGCGACACCCTGACAAAAGACGAACGAAGTCGCTCCCAATAACAGTGCGGCAAGAATTGTTGCCAGCTTGAATTTCATATGGCCTCCGAGGTGTAGGATTTAGCGGTTCGGGAAGTATCTACTATCTGAGGTACAAACGCAACGAAGTTTCTCTCGGCTAGTACTTCGGGAATTTCGAATCAGAGACTTTCACGATTTTCATTCCAATTCCTGCTCTAGTACGGTGAGCGTCTCGTCATCCACATCCCACTTCTTGAGAATGGCGAAAATCGTCTTTGAGGCAAATCCTGCTCGCACGAGCTGGCGAAAAATCCGCGCCGATTGCTTCTGATCTTTGGGTTTTGCGAGGCGTTTGCGCTTCAGATATTGGCGCGCCTGGGCCTCATCGCTGACTTCGTCATAGACTGCGTCCACTGCCTTATCGATGACTTCGCTGTGGACGCCTTTCGCCTTCAGATCTGTGATGACACGCCGCCGGCCAAATTTCTCGTTATCGCGACGGAAGGAAGAATATGCAGCCGCGTATTGCGCATCGTTCAGGTAGCCGCGATCCTTGAGTCGGCGGATGACGAGCTCCATCAGCGTCCGTCCGTATTCCGTATCCGCGTCGACACGCGGCCGCAGCAGTCGCTTCAATTCAGCAACCGAACGTGCGCGTCGGCCAAGCGCACCGACTGCATATTCGTACAGTTCGTTTTCGGATTCGGTCTTTCTCGGACGCGCAAAAGCCATGGCTTTAATACGTTACCTTGTCTGAATTTGGCGACGAAAGTTGCATGCCATTACGTTACAACTTTTTACCTACGCTGTGGTGACATTGGGAACTTTCCGGCGTCTATTTCCGTAATAAGAACTGAGAGAGGAAGTCAGTCATGTTAACCATCAATGTAGAAAAAACGGGCGATGTAGCAGTTGTGAGATGCGCGGGGCGAATCGTGCGCGGAACGGAAGTTTTCACGCTGCGGAACGCCGTATTCTCGGCGAAAGACATTAGCATTGTGGTGATCGATTTATCGGACGTGGAAATGCTGGACGCGGGCGGATTGACCGCTCTGCTTTCTCTGCTGCAGTGGGCTCGCAGCCGCAACGTTCAACTTAAGCTGGTGAATCCTTCGCATTTTGTTAACGAGGTATTGACCCGCACCGGACTCGATCACGTATTCGAGGTTTCAACATTTGCGCACGCGCTTTTTGTTCTTGGCGCTCCGGAATGTCATGACTTGAAATACGCGGCTGTTTGCTAACTGCGTTCTTCACTGGGGCCGGAGCTGTCATTCGATTTGAATACCGAGTCAGCTCTGGCCCTCCTCCGAAAATAAAATAGGGCGCGCCGGGCGCGCCCTGAATGTTTCAGGAGGATAGAATCAGCGGCCTCCGTAGCCACTCTGCTGCATGGCGTTTTTGGAGATATCGCTAGTCGAAGAGATGCCCTGCATGCGCAGTTTGAAGTCATCAGCATTGGAAGCGCTCTCCAATGCAGTTTCGTAGTTGATCAGTCCTGCCTGGAACAAATCCCATAGCGATTGATCGAACGTTTGCATGCCATACTGCGAAGTTCCGGCGGAGATGGCGTCGCGAACCGCGCGAGTCTTTTCCGGCACCAGAATGCATTCCCGGATGTAAGCCGTGTTGATCATGACCTCGACGGCGGGAACCCGGCCGTCGCCGTCGCAGCGCCTGACTAGGCGCTGGCTGATTACAGCTCGCAGTACGGCGGCGAGCTGCAGACGAATCTGTTTCTGTTCGGGCGGCGGGAACACCGCGATGATTCGGTTGATGGTTTCGACGGCGTCCAAGGTGTGCAACGTGGAGAAGACCATGTGGCCGGTTTCAGCGGCATGCAACGCGGTGCCGATGGTTTCAACGTCGCGCATTTCGCCGACCAGGATGACGTCCGGATCCTGACGTAATGAAGCCCGCAGCGCTGCCGAGAAGGTTGGTGTGTCCACCTCGATCTCGCGCTGATTCACGTATCCTTTCTTGTCGCGATGCAGAAATTCGATTGGATCTTCAATCGTAATAATGTGCTCAGCGCGGGTGGAGTTGATGCGGTCCACCATTGCTGCGAGGGTTGTTGATTTGCCGGAGCCAGTAACTCCCGTGACCAGGATCAGGCCGCGTGGCATGTCGCAGACCTGCTCCACAATTTTGGGCAGGTAGAGTTCGTCCAAGGCGCGGATCTTGGTAGGAATGACGCGCAGCACCAATCCCACGTTGCCGCGCTGCTGAAAAACGTTGACGCGGAAGCGGCCGAGTCCTGCCACGCCGTACGCCATGTCGATTTCCGTGCTTTCTTTGAACTTTTGCTTCTGCCTTGCCGACATCATGCTGAATGCCATGGTGAGCATATCTTCAGCGCTGATGCGAGGCTGATCCGTCAGCGGAGTAAGCTCGCCGTCGATTCGTAGGTGAGGATAATTGCCAACTTTGAGATGTAAGTCGGAAGCGCGCCGCTCCATGGCGATGCGAAGTAAGTCATCAATATTCATTCAAGGGTTCCCCGGGATCAGTTTCTATGATGAACCTAAAGCTCAGCCAACCCAAGATGACCTAAGTAATGGGAAGCGAGCGTTTGGGCATGGCTATACGCGAGGGTGATAAGAGACAGCGGGGTTCGTAAGTTGCAAGTTGAGGTACTCAGATGGACTCAGAACTTTGGCTTTCGGATTGAACGCACTCGATCAATTGCTGCACTTGTTGCTTGTGTTCTTCGGTTCCGAGAGTGAACTGTACTCCCATGCCAAAGCCCGGATGCATGCTTTGCACGGTTCCGTCGATTCGCAATTTAATGTCGTCCGTCCGCACCACCATTTGCAGTTCCGTTCCGCTGGGAAACGTCTCACCGCTCTTGATGTAACAGCCGGCAGAACTGATATCGGTCAAAGTACAGCGGGTTGCGACGCTGCTATCCGACCGGTAAACTTCCACTCCCAGGCAACATGGATGCCGCGCAAGGTTGCGGCGATCAGCCGCGGTGACCGACAGCATGCCCAGGCCAGCGCTCAGCCGCAGGGTGGGATCGTCGCCAGTTTCTCTAGCCTGCGATCCCGAACCGGTAGCGGTGGTGGACGCGGAAAGCTGGGCTTGCAACCAGTCGTTCAGCAGGCGGCGCGATGTCTTAGGCACCTGCGCAAAACGGATCCCGACCCGGCCGGAAGAATCCTGCCACATGACTTCGCCGGAAAGGCGAACGGGTGAAGTGTTTCCCGGCAGAACGAAGTGGAAGTAAACTTTCGAATAAGGCGGCAATTTGTTCTTAGACCGGATGGCAACGCCGTCATCACTAAGATCCACCAGGGCTGCCGGGACATTCTCTTTGTCGGCGTAGGTAATGGAACTGCTTGCCTGGACCGGGACGCGCGGTCTAATACGTCTTTCGTAGCGCATCAAATCACAGGCTGCGCGCATGCTATTGGCCGCTCGCTCAGTCGAGATAGGCTTGTACAAGACGAAGCTTGAGCCTTGCGCGGAAATATCACGCGGCGGGTCGTTTGGTCCAACGATGGCGATTGCCACCGACGATTTGTTAGCCGCCGATTTTCGGGCCTGCGTGATCAGTGCGGCCGCATCTGGCCTACCTTCACAATCAACCAGCAAGGCATCAAAATGCCGCTCCTCGATGCGCTCTGCCGCCAAAGACAGGTCGCCGCAAGATTCCACTTTGATTCCTAAGTCTTGCAGCATTCGGCGTAGCACTTGGATGGTTGGCACATCCGAGCACACCAGTAGCGAGGTGAGCGTCATGGTCACGGCCATATTAAATTTGCGGTAAACGTCCAACAAGTTACCTGAGTCATGGCTCGGCAATCGCCGTGACTTTGGTCATCTGGAACTTACGCAGGTAAACCGCTATGTTCACTTGTAACCTTGAACAGGTTACTCATGGTTCACGAGCACTGTTTGGTCGTCCCCCCAAAAAAGGATTGAATCCATGTCCACGAAAACAGCTACTTGGATTATTGGCGCTGGCGTACTGATGATGTTCATTGGGCTCTGTTTCCTGCCGGGTGCGTTTGGCGCACATCCTGAAGCGGATATGTTGGAAATTGGTGCGTGCCAGTTTTCGTTGGGCGCTCTAATTGTTGCCGGGGGATTCTACGTCAAAGCTCGCGTGCTGCAATTTGCCATTGCCTCAGGAGAACCACGGAAGGACTCTGCAGCCGGGAATCAACGGGTTCGCGGAGGTTGCGATTTATGTGGAACCGAAGCTCCAGTGGTCGCGTGCAAAGTTCACCAGCTTCATCTCTGCGGAACTTGTCTCACGCAGCATTATGACGTTCGCTCCTGTTCTTATGTGCCTACCAGCCGCACCTCAAACGCCAAGGGAGGCAGGAAGTTAGCGGCGAACGCACGCGGCGCCTAGCCAAAAGCTTTGTCCCTCGAACTATGCTGGATTGCCAAAGTTACTGGAGTTATCAGGTCAAATTACGTTACGTAAGTCCAGCGCAGTCGCCCAGTCCTTTAGTACTTTGACGCTCCCTGATCCCCTCCTTACGATGAAGTTGCATGCGGGTTAGCCAGCGACGTTTCCGCTTATGGAACCGCCTCCTTCGGCGTAACGCGCGATGAAGGATGCCAGGCTCAACCCCGAGATGGCAGATAACAAACAGGTCTCGCGAAGCTTATGTCTTAACACGGACCTCGGCAGAACTCCCCAGAGAAAGAAAGGGCCCATGCTGTCACGCAGAATGCGCGGATTTTCGCTAATCGAAATGATGATCGTGGTGGCCCTCATCCTGGTCGTGATCGCCTTTTCCGTAATGACGATTCGGCCCTCGCTCCTGCAGAACGATCTAACCGAGGGATTCAATCAGACTTTGATGGCGCTGCGCCAGGCCCGGGACATCTCGGTGGCTCAACGGCAAATTTATTTCGTTACGTTTAACAATGCGGCTGTACCCAACACAATCACGATTACTCAAGGGTCAACCGGAACTGTTACCTCGACTTACTCTCTTCCGACCGATGTTGGTTTTGTCGCGCTCGCGGGCATACCAATATCACCAGGTGCGTTTCCTACAACCCCGGATGGCTTTGGCGTAGGCACAACGGCCATCGATTTCGATCAAGGCGTGGCTGGCGGCGTAAAGAACGTGATCTATTTCTATCCTGACGGCTCTGCCGAAGACGTAATTGGCAACGTCAACAACGGGGTGGTCTATCTGGCTTTGCTGGGAAATGTCGGATATTTCAAAAGCTCGCGGGCTATCACTTTATGGGGTGCCACCGGACGTCTGCGAGCATGGCGTCTGCAGGCAAGCGCAGGCAATTATTACTGGAGGCAACAATGAAAGCTGAAATCAACACGGCTTTCAAGCCGCATAGTAAACGAACCCAGCGAGGGTTCAGTCTGATTGAGGTCATGATTTCGATGGCCATTCTAGTAATCGGGCTGCTGAGTCTACTGGGAGTCTTCGGGATCGCGATGGCGTCCACCCAAGGTTCGCAGGAGAACAACACCGCCAAGCAATTGGCCAATGAAGCCATGGAAGGCATTTTAACCGCGCGCGAAACCGCGAACATAACTTGGGCGCAGATTAACAACACAGGATCAGGCGGCATCTTTATCCCGGGATTTCAGCCTATAAACTGTGCTGGAGTCGACGGAATCATTGGCACCGCGGACGATGCAGCCTGCGGCCCTCAAACCCTCGAATTGCCTGGTCCTAATGGAGTCTTTGCGGGAAACTGTCCTGCAGCCGGACCTGATACCTGCCTGCCTCTGACCAATTTTACGCGGCAGATACAGATTTTGCCGGTATTGCCTAACGGCGGTGGCCCCCCCCTCACCACTCTGCGCCAAGTCAATATCACAATTCAGTACACGACTCCCCAGCTGAAGATTCCTAAGCAATACGTGCTCAGCACATTCATTTCGCCGTTTCGGTAAACGAGGAGACTATGGGTCGCACATCCGCAAATTCGAGTGGCGGTTTCAGCTTGATCGAACTATTGGTCGCGCTTGCCGTAGGCACTATCGTAGTTGGGGCTGCGGTCAAGTTGTTCACCCAGGGCATGAATGCCACATTCGTGGTTTCGCAGCGGGCTGAGATGCAGCAAGATTTGCGAGCGACCTCCGACCTTCTGTTCAAAGACCTGAGTTTAGCGGGAGCCGGATTGCCTTCAGCGACTGGGATCGGTTTGCCGTCGCAGGCGGGGAAACCCATATACGGTTTCGCTCCGAGTTGCGCCGCCAAGAATAACTGCGTACCCGGAAACGGTATTGCTTACCCCTGCTCGTCAGCGCTCGTGCCGCCGTGCGTTCCAACTCTGTATGGACTCATTCCCGGCTACCGGATGGGGATCACGGTGCCAGGCAGCCCCAACCCTAGCGATGTGATTACGGTGGTCTATACCGACGTCGTGTTCGCTCTGCCTTGCTATACGGTACAGACCATCAGCGCGGTCGCAGTAATCGTGCAGTTGCCCAATCCACTGCCCACGTCCTGCATTCTGACTCCACCTTTGTTAGCTCCGCAGGCAGTCAACGCTCCGGCCGTGGGCTTAACCCCTGGTGACTTGGTGATAGTCCAAAGCATAGTTGGCGGAAGTTCCGCAACTGCAGTCGGCGAAGTGACAAATGTCGTCGCCAACGGAGGCGGGAAGTACACCATCGCTTTCGCTGGCGGAGACCCATTAAACATGAACCAACCCGCTGCTGCTTCCGGAGATTTGGCACAATTGGCGTGCGGAGGGGCCGCGCCAGCTGCGGCATGCCCTGCGAGCGCCGCGGCCACACGCATTTTTTCAATTAGCTACTACCTGTGGATGATGCCCGATCCGCTCGGCGTTGGGGTTGGAACACCGACCCTGATGCGGCAGGTAAATGGACAAACCCCTGTACCCGTTCAAGAGAGCGTGGTGAATCTGCAATTCACCTACGACACTTATAACGCCAACGGCACTCTGCTTAATGCCATCGGCGACGGCGGGTACTCTACCGGAACGTCCTTCAACTTGATTCGCAAAATTAATTTAGTTCACTTAACTACGCGCAGCCAGGTTTCCGGCGTTAAGAGCGGTCTCATGATCACCAAGGGCTATCAGACTTTCGACACGCAGACTTCAATCAGCGCACGGAACCTGAGCTATCAGAACCGCTATGTCCTCCAGTAACAACATCGCGGCGGAGAAATTGACACAGGAACCTAAGGAAGGCTGTATGGCAATAAGGAGCGACACGATGCATACTACGAAACTTGATTCACGAGGATTCACTCTGATTGCATCCCTGATGCTGATGTTGATTATGTCTGGGGTTGCAATTGGCCTGCTCATGATGGTGAACACCGAAGGCAAGGTGGGTGGCCAGGATGTACAGAACAATTTGGCCTTCCATGCTGCCGAAGGTGGTATTGAACACATGACTTCGGACCTCGCTAACATGTTTCAGAACATCCAATCGCCCACGGCAGGGCAAATTGCAGCCCTGAGTGCGGATGCGCCTGCTAACAGCGCGGTCATGAGCTATCCCGTCTACACCTTGACCGCCGCCACGAAGGCCGATGGATCCCTGTCAACCAGTTTCGGACAGATCACCTCCGGAGCTTTCCAGGGCTTATACGCGCAGGTTATTCCTATCAGCCTGCAAGTGACGGCAAGCACCTTTGCCGGGGTAGCCGGAAACGGGACGGTGGGCGATGAAGTGAACATGTCGCGCACCGTTGAAGTCGCGCTGATCCCGGTATTCCAGTTCGGCGTATTCTCCGAGAGCGACCTCAGTTTCTTCGCCGGAGTTAACCTGAATTTCGCCGGCCGCACCCACACCAACGGGGACCTGTATCTGGATGCCGGTACCGGGGCTACAACGACATTTCAAGATAAAGTCACAGCTTGGGGAAATGTCATTCGCACCGTACTGGCCGACGGGCTAACTTCCGCAGCCACTGCTCACCTTGGCACCGTGAACATCCTGACCACCTCTCAGGGCTGTACTCCTCCAGTGACGGGCTGCCGGGCCATAGGCCAAGCCGAAGGCAGTGTTGTAGGAGGACCTTCCTCTGCACAGAACGGGACTTGGAATCCGACAATTTCCATTGGAGATTACAACAGCTGGATTATCGACGGAAATTATGGAAATCCCGGAGGTACCGGGGCGGTACAACTGTCGTTGCCCTTTATCAACAACGCACTGGGCGCGCAGGGACAACCCCAACCCTTTGAAATCATCCGCCGCCCCCCGCCGGGAGAGTCGCCCAGTTCGGCTCTGGGCGCATCGCGACTTTACAATGAAGCAGAAATTCGAGTGTTGCTCTCGGATACGCCCGCAGATCTTCCGGGCGGAGTTGGAGATGCCAACAATATTCGCCTGGCCAACCCCAACATCGCGGGAACCTACCAGTACGGCGTACCCGCCTCAGTCCCTGCAGGTCTGCCCGCCTTGCCCAGCGGCGGCACCTATAACACCTATTTCGCCGCTGCAACCACCGCGTATCCAGACACGAGCCAATGGAACAACACTCCACTACCACTGGCCGGATCGTTTACTCTGCCTCCCGATTGGCCCTACGTGCCGCTGCAGCCCATAGCGGCCGACATCACATTCACGAACGACCAGGGGCCGCCGGCGGCACCGCTCACGACGCCTAACGCCGATGCCAATAACTTCGGATTGACCCTCGCGCCCGCAGTCGTAAGCCTTACGACTTGCCCGGGCAACCCCCCAGTTTGTCCGGCAACACCAGTTCCCTACTACAACGCGCCTTATCCCTATTTCACGGCCCCGGCAATAACCTCCAAAACGATCAACACCTGGAATCTGATCGACGGCTATCTGCGCGTGGAGTATCGGGACGCCGGCGGAACCTACCATCCGATCACGGCCGAGTGGCTGCAATTGGGATTTGCACGAGGCACGACTCCTCCCACTGCTCCCGGCACGAACCCGATCAATCCCAATGCAATCCTGATCCTGCAAGAACCCGCGGATCGCAACGCCAGCGGGGGGGCGCCCGACCAGGTCGGAGCTCCACCCAGCTGTAGCAAGTCGACCGGAACATGGCTCTGTATCAAAGCTAAGCCCCCCGAGGTTACAACCGACTTGGCAACGCTGCTGCCATGGTACGGCGACAGCAAGGCGGTAACGCAAAGCGTCAGTATGAACAACTGGTATCCTATTAACTTCTATGATGCGCGCGAAGGCGAAGTCCGCGATGTAAACCAGGGAAATGCAAGTTGCGCACCCGTTGGCGTGATGAACGCGGTGGAAATAGACGTGGGCAACCTGGCGAAATGGCTGGCTGGGGTTATTCCCGGCAGCGGAACCTCGGTCGATCCTGTGTTTCAAAACGGATACGTCTTATACTTCTCCGACCGCCGAGGCATGCTGCCCAATCCCAACGGCACGCAAGTGGATGCCGCGGGGACGAAAACCGGTGACTCCGGACTGGAAGACTCCATCAACTCTGGCAGCGCAGTCGGTAAGCCTAATGGCGGGCTGGAGGCAACCCCGCCGAACAAGGTCCAGTCTCCAGAAGATGTCAACAACAACACAATTCTGGACAATTGGGGAGCAGGCAACCTCGGTCTGGGGCTGGGCTATGTTGGCGCTCTGTATGCGCCGGCCACCAGTGTGAACGCCCTGATCCGCAACGCTGCCGGCGCACCCGATCCTTACTTAACCGCCGGACGCATCCCGAGCTGCATCCCCATAGGCCAGAGGAACTGGGTCAGCGGCGCCCGCCACGTCTTAAAACTCGTGGACGGCTCGCTGGGCAATGTGCCCGTCAGGTCAGACAACGGTCAGGGTGGATTCACGGTGGCCTCAGAGAATCCGGTATACATTTTGGGCAACTACAACTCAAACTGTACAGCCGCTGGTGCCGCTGGCTGTACCCCCGGCAGTGCCAATTACGACGTAACCTGGAATCCTCCGCCCTATGTGGAGCCGCTGCACGCGGCAGCTGGCGTGATTGCCGATGCGGTTACGATGTTGTCCAACAACTGGTCAGATCTCGCCAGCCTGAAGAACAATCCCAGCAATGACGGAGGACGCCCGGCTACGACCACCTACTATCGAGTAGCTGTCTCTGGCGGAAAGAACATCAATTTCCTGGTTAGCGGTTTGGGATGGACCGGGGCCGGCACAGGAGGAGGGATCGGTTATGACTGGGGCACCGATGGCGGATTGCACAACTTCCTGCGCCAACTGGAGGCCTGGGGCGGTCAGACCCTTAATTACAAGGGATCCATGGCCAGCCTGTACTACTCCACCTACGCTACGGGTACGGACAAAAACGGCGGTGGCACCACCTACGATCCCCCGGCTCGAAACTACATCTTCGATCCTCTGTTCACGCAGCCGCAAAACCTGCCGCCCGGAACGCCGATGTTCCGCGACATCGACAACTTAAGCTATCGGCAAAGCTTTACGCCGCGCTTAACCAGCCAGTACTAAAACTGGGGCGCAAGTCAACCAGCCCCGATCCTGCAATACAGGGTCGGGGCTTTCTAATGTTGTCGTGTAGGCGCGCACGTCCTCGCTCGTGCTGGACATCAGATGCCAAACTTCCTTCAGCACCTTGTAAGATATTCCAGTGGCTGTTCGCAGGAGGACGGCTTGGCAATCAGCGCTATTTTCTGGGACGTCGGCGGCGTGCTCCTCAGCAACGCATGGGACCACGAGCAGCGCCAGCGTACCCTGAAACATTTCGGCCTGGATGAAGTGGAATTCGAAAGCCGGCACGAGATGCTGGTTTCTTCGCTCGAGCGCGGCAAGATCAGCTTGGACGAATATCTCGAGCGCACGATTTTCTACCGCCCACGATCGTTTACCCTGGAAGAATTCAAAAAGTACATCTTCACTTTGTCACAGCCATGTCCGGAAACGCTGCAACTGGCCAAAGAGTTAGCCAAATCCTGCCGGTACCTGATGGCGACGATTAACAATGAATCGAGAGAACTGAATCTGTTCCGCATTCAGACCTTCGGCTTGCGCGAGATATTCAGTCTTTTCGTGAGCTCATGTTTTGTAGGACTGCGCAAGCCGGAGGAAGGAATCTATCGCCTCGCCCTGGACATCACGCAGAGGGCGCCGGAAGAATGTTGTTTTATCGACGATCGCCCGTTGAACCTCGATGCCGCGTCGCGATTAGGCATCCACGTCATCCAGAAGAAGGGCCCGGAGCAGTTGCGGCAGGAACTTCAAAAGCTAGGCGTCGGCTTGCAATGAATGGTGTTTCTCAAGTGCGTGGCGCGCTTATAGCCTGCCAACCCGCGCCAGTTCTGCCAAATTCCAAAGAGCATTGGCCGTCAGCAGCCCCCACACGCTGGCTTGTATCAACTCGCGGTGGCGGGTCTCAAGCAGATCGGCGGCTATTCCAGCGATAAATACAAACCAGAACGGCGCTGCCATAAGTTGAAATCCAAAGCCCGGATAATGCGGCGTCCCCAGACCGAAGAGAAGGAATAATGCTGCCATCATCAGAGGCGCGGTATTGCCGAAATACCTTGGTCTGCGCCAGACGAAATATGTAAGCAAAGCGACCGGAATTGCCACCAGTAACACGGGACCACTCTGCCCAAGTTGTGCCAGAATTCGCGTGTACGTGGTGGGAACCAGAAATGCTCTCCAGCTGATTCCGAAAAATGTGGCGTGTCGCATACCTTGCCAAAAAACGTCCGGGCGGAATAAGTAAGAAGCCATCAACAGCAGGAATGCCACACCGCATGCAGCTAACCAGATCGCAACTGCTGCGCGCCGCCGGGTGGGCGCAAGGTACAACATGAATGCGAGCGCGATCGGAACCAGGAAGATGAGCGAAAACTGAGATCCGATGGCCAGAGCCAGCGAAAGTCCAAGGAGCAGAATGCGGCGCCAGTTCCATATCACAACCTCGCGCGGAGCATACAAAGTGTGCGCCACCGCAATAGCCGTAAAGATGGTCCCAAACGCGCCCCAGGCTGCGCCCATCTCCGGCGGCGCGGAATATAGTGTGCTGCTGCGCAGAATTGCTGGCGAGAAACAATACAGAGTTAACGCAATGTAGCCGCCGGCATTTCCATAGAGCCTGCGCGCTACGTACCACAACGATGCGCCCAGGAGCACGCCGAATATGAGGTACGGTGCCCGCGCAAGCCATCCCCAGTAGTGGAAGGACCCGGCTTCTGATGTCCCTGTCCAGCCCAAAAGCGGCAATGAAGCCATGAGATACCACAGCGGAGAGTGATTCGCATCGTAGCCTTCATTGTGGTCGATTTCAGGAGGAGTCGGCGTTTCCGCCTCCAATCGTTCTACCGAAGGAGTCCCTGCAAGCGAATTTCCACTCCATTGTTGCAGCCCTTCCACCACGCGGAACAATTGGGAGGAGTCGATTTCGGCTGGCTGGGTGCCACGTACGAGCAACCATCCGCACTGCGCCAGGAATGCAAGCAAAAGAAATGCGGCCAGAATCTGGGGACGGCCAAAACGTTCGCGCGTAAGAAATTTACCCATGAAGGGACGGCGAGTGTTTTACCATGTCCGGGGACAATTGGGAAACTTTCCGCGATGGACGAAGTAACACGAGGCTCGCCATCTGCATCTTCCGGATCGCCGGAGCAGCCGTTGACTCCGACTGATGCTGGCTCGATTACACCATTGCAGCAGCCTTCGCTGCATCCGATGAATACAATTTTCTTCGGCCCTCAAGGTTTGCGCGCAGGGTGGCGGCTTCTGCTCTACGTCATCATGTGGAGAACACTTCGCGTGCTGCTGGGCATGGCGCTCGAGAAAATCGATCCCCACGTGCGGATCAAACTCTGGCTCGACCTGATCACCGAAGTGGGAGCGTTCGGCACGGTGGCTATTCCGGCAGTCGTCATGGGATGGATTGAACATCGTCCATTTGGCGATTACGGCCTTCCGCGAGGCAGCGCCTTTGGGAAGTCATTCTGGATAGGCATGGGATGGGGGATTGTAGCGATCACAGCCCTGGTATTTTCCATCGGTGGAGTTGGCGATTTTTCCCTGGGAGGGCTGGCGCTGCATGGCGCGCGCATTATGAAATTTGCGGCGTTCTGGGGGGTGTTTTTTATCGCGGTAGGCTTGTTCGAAGAGTTTCTACTACGAGGCTATACCCAATTCACCCTGACTCAGGGCATCGGGTTCTGGCAGGCAGCCGTACTGCTTTCCACGATCTTCGCAGCTTTGCATTATTCGAATCCGGGAGAAACCTGGGTTGGCTTGCTGGCGGTCGCGGTCATTGGACTTTTCTTCTGTCTGACTCTTCGGCGCACGGGAAATCTGTGGTTCGCCGTCGGCTTTCACGCTTCATGGGATTGGGGTGAAAGCTATCTGTACTCCGTGCCCGACAGCGGCGGCATGGTGACCGGCCATCTGCTGCGTTCATCCTTTCACGGTTCGCCATGGATTACTGGAGGGTCGGTCGGCCCAGAAGGCAGTGTGCTGGTGTTCGTGGTGATTGGGTTGGCCTGGCTGGCGTTTGACCGCGTGTATCCAGAGGCCAGGTACAAGGCCTGAGTTGCCCTCCTGGGAACGAAGACTGGGCGTTCACAAAGGTTTCCACCAGCGAGGGCGGCGGACAGGAGTGTACGCCCCACACGAGCAGATCAGATATCCAAATTCTTCACGTCGAGGGCGTTGTCTTCGATGAACTTGCGGCGGGCTTCGACGTCTTCGCCCATCAGTGTGGTGAAGATGGTTTCGCACTCGGCGATGTCTTCGAGTTTGACCGACAACAGCGTGCGGCGCTCCGGGTCCATGGTGGTTTCCCACAATTGTTGCGAGGTCATTTCTCCCAGACCTTTGTATCGCTGCACGATGTAATCCTTGCGGCCTTCCGCCAAGACGTAATCGAAGAGATCGCGGGCCGTGGATTTTTCGACTAGCTGCGGTTCCGGCTTTTTCTTCGCAGCAGTTTTCACGGGCGCGTCCGCGACCGCTTTCTTCGATGTTTTATCGTCATCGGGCTCAGCCTCGCTCACATCCTCGGCACTTGAGGAAGTACCCTTGGCAACGGTCTCGATTACAAACGGCGGTTCCATGTACGGTTCGATCTGTTTGAATTTGGAGAGCAACTGCCTGTACTCGGCCGTGGACGCCAGTTCCCAGTTGATAAGGTGTTCAGCGCCTTGCGAATTCACGTAGCGCACTTCCCACAGATTGTGTTCTTCGTCGAAGCGGCTTTCGACTTCTTTGAAGCTGCGTTCTTTTTGCAGCTTCTTCAATTCCTTCTCCAGCTTCTCGATTTTCCTGGGCGCGGATTTCTTGTCACCTTCGAAATCGATTCGCTTGGAAAGGTCGAGCTTGGGCAGAATTTCGGTCACGCGTTCGTCGCGCAGGCGTTTATCGACTTTATCGAACAGTTTGAGATATTCGTCGAGGACGTTCATGAAACGCGAAAGATTCGTACCTTCGAGCTTGGCTGCTCCGTCGCCATAACGCACGACCAGGCCTTCAGACGCGCGCTTAACCAGGACTTTCACGTACTCGCGATCGTCCTTGATGTACTGCTGCGACTTGCCTTTCTTGATCGAGTACAGCGGCGGCTGTGCGATGAACACGTTTCCACGCTTGATCAACTCCTGCATGTGGCGGAAGAAGAATGTCAGCAGCAGGGTGCGAATGTGGCTTCCGTCCACGTCGGCGTCGGTCATGAGGATGACTTTGCCGTAACGCAGTTTGCTCGCGTCGAAATCTTCCTTTGAAATGCCCGTGCCCAGCGCGGTAATCATCGCGCGAATTTCTTCGTGGGCAAGCATCTTGTCGTAGCGGGCTTTTTCGACGTTAAGGATTTTGCCCTTCAATGGCAGAATGGCCTGGAAACGCCGGTCGCGCCCTTGTTTCGCAGTGCCGCCTGCTGATTCTCCTTCGACCAGGAACAGTTCACAACGCTCCGGTTGTTTTTCCGAACAATCCGCCAGCTTGCCAGGGAGACCGCCACCGTCGAGTGCGCCCTTACGCCGAGTTAGGTCACGTGCTTTTCGAGCAGCTTCACGGGCTCGCGCAGCGTCGATTGCCTTGTTGATAATTTTTCGTCCGACCGTCGGATTCTGCTCGAGGTACGCGCCCAGACGCTCGTTGACGAAGGCCTGTACCACGCCGGCAATATCAGAATTCAACTTGCCTTTGGTCTGGCCTTCAAACTGAGGTTGCGGCAACTTCACGCTGATCACGGCAACCAATCCTTCGCGCACATCGTCGCCGGTGAGATTCTCTTTTACGTCTTTAAAGAGACCCATTTGCTGTCCGGCGTAGTTGATGGTGCGGGTCAGCGAGGTGCGGAACCCGGAGAGGTGCGTACCACCGTCGACCGTGTTGATGTTGTTCGCGAAGCTGAAAACGGTTTCGGAATAGGCGTCGTTGTATTGCAGGCCAATCTCCATGGCCACGCCGTCGCGCTCGGCTTCCATGTAGATTGGTTTGTCGTGCAGCACCTGTTTTCCGCGATTGAGGTGCTTGATGAATTCCGCGATACCGCCGTTGTATTTGAATTGCGCCGTCTTGGGGTCGCCGGTTTTCGGATCCGTGGTGCGCTCGTCGGTCAGCGTGATCAGCAATCCCTTGTTCAGAAACGCAAGTTCACGCAGGCGTTGTGCCAGGGTGTCGAAGTTGTATTCGGTTACGGTGAGAATGCTCTTATCGGGCAGGAAGTGAACTTTCGTCCCCCGCTTCGTCTTCACCTCGCCCGCTTTTTTCAGCTTGCTGGTCGGCTCACCCTTCGAATACGTCTGCTCCCAGGTAAAGCCATCGCGCCAGATTTCGAGGTCAAGTTCTTCGCTGAGCGCGTTTACGCAGGAAACGCCGACGCCGTGCAGGCCGCCGGAAACTTTGTATGACGACGCGTCGAACTTGCCGCCCGCGTGCAGCGTGGTCATGACAACTTGTGCGGCAGGAATTTTTTCTCCATCGATGTCCATCGAATCGACCGGAATGCCGCGGCCGTTATCCACGACAGTGATGGAATTATCGATATGAATCGTTACATCAATCTTGTCGGCGTATCCCGCCAGCGCCTCATCCACCGAATTGTCTACGACTTCATAGACCAGATGGTGTAGGCCAATCTCGCCCGTCGAGCCGATGTACATGGCGGGACGTTTGCGCACGGCTTCCATGCCACCCAGCACTTTGATGGAATCCGCTGTGTAATCGCCGTTACCGTTAATTGGGTTGGGCCCGCCGACACGATTTTTAGTATCGACTATTGCCGTGCTATCGATTTCTTTTGTCGCCATTCAGCTCCGGTGAAAAGGCCAGATTTGAGCTCTGGCCGGACGCGCATTTCCCTGTCCCTGAAATGAGGTCAAATGACTTACTTTACTAACACTTACGGGACTAAGATTTATAAGTAATTATAGCATAGTTCGAAGCAACTTGAGAGTCGGTATCGAGGCGGTAAACCGCGATGCCTGTTTCATTTAGGGAGGGGTTAATCGACGCAGTGGTCCGCAGTTATCCGTCAGCGGGGAGTCATTTTTGGGATGCCGAAGATTGTCTTCTGTCAAAGCTTAAGTATCCGACTAACTGGTCAACTTCATCCTCACTCCCCCCGATAAACGTGAGCGAGACGACGTAACCTTTCTCAATCATGACCAGAGTGCTTTGGCGCATAGTCAACTCGCCAATGGGTTTGCTGAAGTCACCACGAACGAGTTGCATGGTTCCCACGGGAAAGTCATACGGTTCGTCAAAGACGCTCAGACCTTTGGCCTTGGTCAATTCGGTGAGCGGACCAAAATATTGTTCTGGACTTCGCAAACCGGGATAAGACGACGCAGGCTCGGCCACAATCACGACGGCCGAATTCACCGAGTCTCCGGTTGACTCAGGAGGCCGCTCGAATACCCCGAGCAGCAAGACTGATTTCTTAGAGCCCGCAGAATCCGGAGTCGAGTCATCGTTCGAATCCTCGCTCATTTCCTCGGTTCGATTCACCCATCCAAACGGGATTTTGTAAGTGAATCGAAATTCGGCGTTGCGGTATGCGCCGCCGGAAATCGTCCCAGTATCAACGGTCGCAGCTTTTGGGTTCGTGGAGGGCTTGCTGGGTTCCTTTAACGGCTGTTGGGCAAATACGCCTCGGCTCAAGAGGGCAAAGGCAAAAAAACCCGAGGCCAGGTAAGCACTGCATCTCATTTCTCTATGTTACAGGGGCCCAGCTCGATGAAAGCCAAATTACGCGGCTTCTCTTGCGATCTTCAGACGTTTGAGCCTGCGGTTTACTATTTCCACGTTGAATAGTTCCGGGCTAAAGCTGTCGCCCAGCCAGTCTCGCCGTTCCTGATGTTCCGGATGCTTTGGATCGAAGATAATCTCCAGCAGTTGCTCATAGCCGTACGGCCCACCGCAATCCTCCGGCGGACAAGAGCGCTCTCCTTCGATACAGCGGACCTGCTCGGGCGACCCCTCGCGGATTTCTTCCACCCGTATTTCGTGTTCCCATCCGTCTCCCATGTCGTAGGTGTAGATGAAGCGCGCACCTTTGCGCGTAGCAATGTCCTGCAGCATCACACGCTTTGCGTTGACCACTGTTTGCGCAAAGTCGGCCCATTCGGACACACCTTCGCCGTATTGCTGACGTCCTATGTTGAAGAGATAGATGTGGTAATTTTCCCAGCCCATCACTTTTTGCAGAATGCTATGCAGCTTTGCCAGGGTCACAGTTCCGGGCACGGCAAGCCGTCGCCAAATGGGCGGCTCAATTTCCAGTAGCTTGATGCTGAGTTGATAGTTCTTCACGCGGTCTGTTCCTTTTTGGATTTGGCTCTTCAGATTTCTACGGAACCGACTAGGCGGCTCTGTCCATAGGTACGGGTTGGGCGCAGTGGGCGCAGCGCTTGGCATCGATGGGAATCTCGCTCAAGCACTCGGGACACTTTTTCGTGGTTGGATCAGCCGGCGCTGGGGCTTTGCGCATGCGCGCGACCAGGAGATTGACCGGGGTCACTACGAAGAAATACACGGCCGCCGCTACCAGCACGAAAGCGACGGCAGCATTGATGAAATCACCGATGGCAAACATGCTGCCGTTGATGGTGAATTTAATGGCGGAAAAATCGGGCTTGCCGGCAATGGCCGCAATCAGCGGAGTGAGCAAATCCTTGGTGAAAGCCGATACGACCGAAGCAAACGCCGCGCCAATCACGACTCCGACCGCCATATCGATTACGTTGCCACGAAGAATGAACTGCTTGAATCCGCTAAGCATCGGGAAGGCCCTCCATGCGTGTGGCGGCCACTTTACGGCGGATAAAGCGCTCTCGTCAAGCGCGGGGGTAATGGAGAACGGGCGTCTCGCCCGTTCAGCGGGGATGTTTTGACAAAATAACAGTAGACCGAGAAGCGGGCTGGACGGGCGAGACGCCCGTCCTCCATTGTCAGATGCGCATCGGCATCACGATGTAGCGATACTTGTAGTCTTCGCCTTCGGCGGGCCGCATCTGTCCGGCGGACTGGGAATCTTTGAATTCCAGTTTCACTTCGCCGTTACCGGTCGCCTTAAGGAAATCGAGCAGGTATTGCGCGTTGAAGCCGATCTGGATCATGTCGCCGTTGTAATCGATTTCGAGTGAGTCTTCCGATTCGCCAGTTTCGGTCGAGGAAGCCGAAAGTTTCAGTTCGCCTTTTTCCAGGCGCATTTTGACCGCTCGCGAACGCTCGTCGGCAAACTGAGCCACGCGGGAAATCGCCGCCGTCAATTCTTCACCGTGAACAGTGATGCTCTTGTTGTTGTCCTTCGGCAGCACGGCTTCGAAGTTGGGAAATTGACCGGTGAGTTGTCGCGAGGTCAGCAACCGCTGGCCGATGCGGAAAAACAGTGTGGACTCGTCTTTCGCGAACTCAATTTCCTCGGCGTCGGTGGAATCGAGCAAGGACTTCAACTCGTCCATCGCCTTCTTGGGAACAAGCGTTTTCATCTCACCGGAAACGCCGGCAAACTTCTCGGCGCTGCGTTCGATGTGAGCCAGCCGGTGTCCGTCCGTCGCGACCATGGTGATCGATTCCGGCTTCAGGACCATCAATGCACCGTTCAGCGTGTATCGCGATTCTTCGCTGGCGATGGCGAAACCGGTTTTGGCAATCATGGAGCGCAGAACTTGCGCTGGGATTTTCACCACTCCCGCCGTCGGAAACACAGGCAGGCTGGGAAAGTTCGAGCGCGCCATGCCCACCATCTTTGTATTCGACCGGCCGCAGCGGATGCTGACCCAATGATTTTCCAACAGCTTGATGGTTATGTCGGCATCAGGCAGCAGCTTCACATAGTCGTGCAGCTTGCGCGCAGGAATGGTACAGGCACCTTCTTTTTTTACTTTGGCCACACACGACGTTCGCAGACTCAGATCCAGATCCGTGGCGGTGAGCGAAAGCTTATCGCCGGCAGCTTCGAACAAATAATTTGACAGGATGGGGATAGTGGTCTTGCGCTCGACCACGCCCTGTGTCGCAGTGAGCTCACGCAAGAGTTCAAACTTGCTGACCGTAATCTCCATGGTGGTCGTTCCCGCCGCGGATGCGATTGCTTCTACCGGCATAACCTGAAGTCCCCCGGCCAAGTGGCACTACTTTGAATACATCCCTTATATCAAAATAAAAAGCTATAAAACCAGCAGTAACAGCGGGAAAGAGAGAAAAAAATGAGGTCCCAGCCGAAACCTGCGGTTTACCCTCCCAATTGCTCGGTCAATTTGTTGAGCAGGCGGTTCAAATCTTTGTCCGTCTTACGCACTCCATCAATTTTTTCGACCGAGTGCAATACCGTCGTGTGGTGCTTGCCGCCAAACTGGCGGCCAATTTCGGGTAGGGATGCTTCGGTCAGATGCTTGGCCAGATACATGGCAATCTGCCGCGGATAAACAATGGCGCGCGAGTTATTTTTTGCCTTGATCTCCACCAGGCGCAATCCAAACTGCTCCGCAACCGATTTTTGAATCGACTCGATGGTGACCTTCCGGGCCTGGGAATCGATGAAATTCTTAAGCACCTGCTGGGTGTAAGGGAGAGTGATCTCGGCGCCGATGAGCGAAGAGTGCGCTACCAACCGGATAAGTGCGCCTTCCAGTTCGCGCACGTTGGAGCGAATGTTCGACGCGATGTACAGTGCCACATCGGTGGGAAGCGTGACCTTTTCCTGTTCCGACTTTTTCTGCAGGATGGCGACCTTCGTCTCTAGATCAGGCGGCTGGATGTCGGCGATCAAGCCCCATTCGAAACGGCTGCGCAGCCGGTCTTCGATCTCGGCTAATTCTTTCGGAGAACGATCGCTGGCAATCACGATCTGCTTCATCGACTCGTGCAGCGCGTTGAAAGTGTGGAAGAACTCTTCCTGAGTGCGCTCTTTCTGCGCCAGGAACTGGATGTCATCCACCAGCAGCACGTCGACATTGCGGAACTTGTCGCGGAAGCTGGTCATTTTGTCATAGCGCAGCGAGTTGATCATGTCGTTGGTGAATTTCTCGCTGGATACGTAGCAGATGGCCAACTGCGGTTGCCGCTTGCTCACCTCGTGGCCAATGGCCTGCATCAGATGGGTCTTGCCCATACCAACGCCGCCATAGAGGAAAAGCGGGTTGTAGGCCTTCGATGGACGCTCGGCAACTGCCTGGCAAGCCGCGTGGGCGAACTGATTTCCGCTGCCGATGACGAATGCGTCGAATGTGTACCTCGGGTTGAGTTGCGCCGCTCCGTCCCAATCGAAACGAGCCTGCGATGGATGGGTGGCAGGCGCCGGGAAGCCGGAAAGGCCTCCATTGTGGCGGACCGGCGTCTCGGCTGGATCGTCACCCGGCGGAACGAACTTTACTTCCTGATACTCGAGGCCCAGATTGTCCAGGGCCTCTTGAATCAGGTCGGCATATTTATCGCCCACCTGGCAAAACTCAGCCTTGGGCACCCACACGAAAAGCGTACCGCCGCTGGAGTGACTGTAACGAGTAGGCTTCAACCAGGTATCGTAAGAATGCCGGTTGATTTTTTTTTCCAGCGCGTCAAGAATGCGCAACCACGGATTGGGAGCAAGCGTTGAACTTGAAGCCGACATAAGAAATTCTTAAATGGTGCTTCCGCCCTAGAGGAGCGGGTTAGAAAATAAACTGATTGCCGTAAGAAAGCATGCATTTCCAGCTAGTGAAACCCCGCACGGCGGTGCGCGTTTCGCTGGAGCGAGCAAAATTTTTCAATGAGCAGGAACGGTCCGCATACTAGCACAAAAAAATTGGCTGGCGTAAAACTTCGCGAAAGATTTTTCCTCCAATTGGAGAATTCAAAGCGCGAAAAAAAAGTCTGTCAAGTAGCGAATTTATAACTGCCGCGCACATGGTGCAGAGAATCGTGAAATTGGAATACTTCAAAAAAAATGCGCACGATGAGTTCCGTCCTGCGAATTGATGCGCCGGTTCAATTTTGCTTTGATGCCAGTTTGCCCGTCTGCCCTGCGTCATTTATACTTCTCATTCGTCCTACAGCTATTATTACACCGACTAACTGAATCAGGAGCAGCGAAGTTTCATGCCCAAAAGGACATTCCAACCTAACCGACGTCACCGCTCGAAGACGCACGGATTTCGTACCCGGATGAAGACCAAGAGCGGCCAAGCGGTGATCTCGCGTCGGCGCGCCAAGGGGCGCAAGCGGGTGTCGGTGAAACCCGGCTTCCGTGAGTAGTCGATTCCCTTTTCCGGAATTGGTGGCAATTCCGCAACCCGAGTTTGAATCGTGAATGATGTTGCCGCACTTGCTACAAATGCAGGTGTTAATTTGTCCGGACCCGGCAAACGCGCCAGATTTACTGCCAGCATGCGATTGCTCCGGCACAGCGATTTCGAACGGGTATACAAGAAAGGCCGCCGCCATTTCGCCGCGCACATAACTGTGTTTTATTTGTTGCGCGAACGAGGCGACGGATGGCGGGTTGGATTTACCGTTGGCAAGGTCTTGGGCGGAGCGGTCGAACGCAATCGCGTCAAGCGAAGATTGCGCGAGGCGGTTCGTTTGCACTGGCCCGGAGTTTGCATTCCGGCGGACGTGGTTGTCAATCCGAAGAAGTCTGTGCTCAAGCTCGAGTTTGCTGAATTGGAGAATGAGATCAACAGCGCGTTCGCAGTGATGCAGAAGTCTCTGGGCAAACGGACCACCTGATGTTATCCCGAACTTAGTTGTCATCCCGAGCAAAGCGAGGGATCTGGTTCTTCGCGTGGCCAGGAAAACCCGGATTCCTCGTCGCTTCGCTCCTCGGAATGACATGGATGGAAAATGAATCAGATTCCCAGAACCGTCGTCCTGTTCTTGCTCCAAGCATACAAATGGGCCATTTCTCCCATGTTCCTGCCTGCGTGCCGTTACGTGCCGTCTTGCTCCGAGTATGCAATGGAAGCGGTGGATCGCTACGGTGCAGCGCGCGGGAGCCTGTTGGCAATCGTGCGTGTCTTGCGATGTAACCCATGGGCGAAGGGTGGACTTGATCCAGTTGTGAAACCCGAAACAAGACTGCTTAGGTCGGGCGTGAATATCCCGCAATCAACAGACCTATGCAGTCATTGAGAAAGTAAATTTGGCAGAATTCCAAAATCCTCAGCAAGAACCCGGCATGGAGCGCCGGCTGCTCCTTGTCTTTGCACTGACTTTTGTCGTCATCGTATTGTTCCAGCCGATACTCAAAAAATATCTTCCGCAATCTCAAGCGCCTGCGCCATCACAGCAAACCCAAAGTAAAGTTCAGACAGCGCCGCAGCCTCCTTCGAGTAACCAAGTCCAAGCCGCACAAGCAGCGGTTCCGACGCTCAACGCAGGCGCCACTAAGCAAGCGACCACGGAATCGGAAACGGTAGTTGAGAACGATCTATACCGGATCACATTCACCAACCGCGGAGCGCAGGTCAAATCCTGGATTCTGAAAAAGTACGAAGACGACAAAGGACAACCGCTCGACCTGGTGAACAACCTCGCCGCCGAAAAATACGGATATCCGCTTTCCCTGTGGACCTACGATGAGGCGCAACGCAACAAGCTGAATTCCGCTCTTTACGTCCGAAGGTCAGATAGCGGGGACCGCGATCGGCTCGGCTCAGTGCGGGTGGAGGCCCCAGCCAAAATCACATTTGAATACGCCGACGGCGATGTAGCTGTCCGCAAAAGCTTCGGCTTCGACCACACATACGTCGTACACGTCGAAACCTCCGTCGTCTCCAAAGGAAGTCAAGTCTCGGCCTATCCGGCATGGCCAGCCGGCTTCGGAGACCAAAGCACACTTGCCTCGTACCACTCCAGTCAAATCGAGTACCAGTACAACAGCAACATTGAGCGGCTGCCAATTAAGAAGGTCAGCGGCGGCAGCACGCTGCATGTGCCATTCAACTGGGCGGCGGTGACCGATCAGTACTTCGCAGCCGTTTTCATCCCCGACGATTCCCAGAACTACGCTTTAGTCACTCTGCGTAATCCGCTCAACGTTGCCAAGAATCCGAAAAGTCCGAATCCGCAGGATACGGCTCCCGTCGAGGTCCTGGGAGCAGCTGTCGGCAACCCCAGTGGCCCGACCGTTGCGCGGATGTATGTGGGACCGAAAGCGCTGTCGACGCTGGAATCCGTTCCAGTGCCAACCATCGTCGGCGCAGAGCAAGATCTGCGCGGACTTATCAACTTTGGTTTTTGGGGCGTGATTGCGCGCCCACTTTTCTTGTGGCTGCGCTGGACTTACGACTTCATCCACAACTGGGGCTGGGCGATTTGCATACAAACCCTGATTATCAATTTGGCGCTGATGCCGTTGCGTATCTCCAGCATGAAGTCCGCGCTGAAAATGCAGAAAATTCAGCCGCAGATGAATTCGATCAAAGAAAAATACAAAAAGTACGGGATGCGCGATCCGCGGCGGCAGGAGATGAACACCGAAATTGGCGAACTGATGAAGCGGGAAGGCGTCAGCCCGGTCGGCGGCTGTTTGCCGCTGGTCATCCAGATGCCCTTCCTGTTCGCGTACTACAGTATGTTAGGCTCGGCGCTTGATCTAAGGCATGCACGCTGGTTGTGGATTCCCGATCTGTCGTCGCCAGACCCGTACCATATACTGCCAATTTGCATTTTCATCTCCATGCTGTTCATGCAGCGCATGACGCCGCAAGCGGGTATGGATCCATCTCAGCAGAAGATGATGAATGTGATGATGCCGGTGATGATGGGCTTCCTCAGTTGGAATTTCGCCTCCGGCTTGTGTCTATACTGGGCGGAAGGTAACTTGATCGCCATCGTGCAGCAACTGGTAATGAACCGAACAAGTCTGGGCCGCGAAATGCGGGAGATGGCGGCCAAGCGAGCAAGGAAGAAAGAGAAGTGAAGCTATTAGCTGTTAGCCTTTAGCTCTTAGCTTGAACCCGTCCTCCAAAGGGCACGAGCTAACGGCTAAAAGCTAAAAGCCAAGAGCTGTGTTTCTATGCCTATTCCTGACAAAATCGCAGCTGCGAAAAAAATCGATGCGCTGCTTCGCGGCGTAGTTACTCACGGCGGTCTGCACCTTAAGTACCGCATCACTGTGGATCCGCCTTTGCCTGACGAGCGGGATTGGGAGCGGCCGGAAATTTTGGTCGAGCTTTCCGGGCCCGATTCTCCTTTAGTGTTGGAGCGCGGCAGCGAACTACTGCGTGCCATCGAGACGCTGGCGATCGAAATGCTTCGTCTGCCCGGCAACGAGCATGAAAAGATCAACTTCGATTGCATGAATCAGCGCGCGTTGCGGCTCGAAGAACTTCGCCTCGCAGCCGGCGTGGCTGCGGACAGAGTCCGCAAGACCAATATGCCCTACGAATTCGCGCCCATGTCATCGCGCGAACGCCGCATTGTTCACCTGGCACTGCGCGATCAAACTGATCTGCACACAGAGAGTCAGGGCGAGGGCGGCCGTCGCTGTCTCGTCGTTTACCCGAAGGACTACAAGCGCCCAGGCAAGCCTGCCCAGCGGAATCTCTCATAGTGCATTAGCAATAGCCGAGATTAGAACCGCTACAATCTTCTTGTGAACCTCGACGACACAATCGTCGCCATCGCCACTCCTGCGGGACGTGGCGGCATTGGCGTGGTGCGGCTGGCTGGCCCGGACGCAAAGAAGATTGCGTTACCGATGCTAAGGCTGAAACACGACCTTGATCCCGGACGAGCGGCGTTCGGTGAGTTGGTCGAGCCAACTGATGAACACGTGGGGACAGCCGCCCCCGGCTGTCCGGCCGAGCAAAGCTCGGCAGGTCGCATTGACGAAGTGGTCGTCACTTATTTCGTCAAACCTCACTCCTACACCACAGACGACATCGTAGAAATCTCTGCTCACGGATCGCCCGTAGTTCTGCATCACATAGTCGGGCTGGCAATGGCTCGCGGCGCGCGCCTTGCCGAACCGGGCGAGTTCACCATGCGCGCCTTCCTGAATGGACGAATCGACCTCACCCAGGCGGAAGCAGTCCGCGATCTCATCGACTCGCAAACTCTCTATCAGGCCAAAGTTGCCGCACAGCAGCTCGAGGGCGCACTTTCGCGCCGCCTGCAGCCTATCAAACAAAAACTGGTCGAGCTGATCGCGACCCTCGAAGCCGGGATCGACTTCGCCGAAGATGACATCTCAGTTCTTCCCGCTGCTCAGATTCTTCAACGTATCGCCGGAGTTCGCGCACCGCTTGCGGAACTCGCCGCTTCATTTGACTACGGAAAAATCGTCCACGAAGGTTTGACCCTTGCCATCGTCGGCCGCCCTAACGTTGGGAAATCAAGTTTATTTAACCGGCTGGTTGAGCGCGAACGGGCCATCGTAACTGCGACCCCGGGCACTACTCGTGATCTGGTCAGCGAGACTGTCGCAATCGGCGGCATTCCAATCAAACTGGTTGACACCGCCGGCATTCGCCGCGCCTTGGATGAAGCCGAAAGCATTGGTATTCGAAAATCCATGGAAGCGCTCGCTGACGCCGATCTCGTGTTAGTCGTTTGCGATGCATCCCAGCCGCTTGCCGAAGAAGATCAGCAATTACTCAGTCAGGCGCAAGAACGCGCAGCTATCGTCGTGGAGAACAAGTGTGATTTGATGAGTCACGTGGGGACAGCCGCCTTCGGCTGTCCAGCCGAGCAGAGCTCGGCAAATGGCAGCAGTGTCGTGCGCACCTCGGCGACCACTGGCCAGGGAATCGCCGAACTGCGAAATCAAATTTTGCGTAATGTCGCGGGCGAATCTGGAGTTCATCGCGAAACTGGATTCCTTACCAACCTGCGCCATCAGGAACGCGTGCGGGAATCATTAACAGCCCTCGCCGACGCCAGCCTGGCAATCGAACATAAAGTTCCCCACGAGATGCTGCTCCTCGATCTTTACAACGCGCTGCGTCCGCTGGATGAAATCACTGGGGCCACGACCAGCGACGACATTCTGAATCTGATCTTCAGCACCTTCTGCATCGGAAAGTAGTCATGGGTTCCAAAGCATTCAGCTCGATTTGTTCCGCTGCGTTTTCCGGTTACAATTCAACTCCTTATGCGCGTTACGGTTCGATCGTTCGCCAAAATTAATCTCGGTTTGCGGATCGGCGCGCTTCGTCCTGATGGCTTTCATGAACTGCGGACCGTATATCAGACCATCGCATTGCACGACATAGTTCGCGTGCAGGTTGGACGCGGATCGGGCATCGAGATTCGTTGCGAAGATTCTCGCGTGCCGAAAGACGAATCGAACACCTGCTATCGGATCGTGGAGCGCGCGATGTCTGCGCTCCAGGCGCGCGGGCGGGTCATGATTGAGATCGAGAAGCGTTTGGCGGTACAAGGCGGGCTGGGCGGAGCGTCCGCGAATGCGGTGGCGACACTGCTAGCGCTCGAACGGGCATTGAAGAAGAATTTGCAAGCGGCTGAACGATTGCGGATCGCAGCGGAAGTTGGATCGGACTTGCCGTTGTTTTTGGTTGGTGGAACGATCCTGGGCGTTGGACACGGCGAAGAAGTTTATCCGCTGCAGGATTTACCGCCGATTCCGTGTGTGATTGCGACTCCCGCGATCGGTGTTTCGACTCCAAAGGCATTTGCGGATTGGGATTTGTTGGCCTCGCGCGGTCCTCAGGGGCTAAAGCCCGGCTCTTTTGGGGCGGCTATTGGCACGGCTGAAGCCGTGCCCTTCCCTAACCCAAATCGTTTTCGGGAAGGGCACGACTTAAGTCGTGCCGAGGGTGCCGGGATGATCACGGCTTTAGCCGCTGAAGGATCTGCCGAGCTTCGCACGGCTCGGACGGCCGGGGGCGGCCGTCCCCACGCGGACTCAACTCGCGCACGATCCTTGCCTGAATTGACGCTTTCTCCTGCGTCCGATAGAATGACTGAGTTCGGTCGCGTGCTTTCGGCGTGGCTGGGCGGCCAGTCCCAGGGCAAGTATAAGCTTGGGAGGGCTTCATCCGGTGTCCCTGTGAGCAAAGGCAAAGGCAGGGGCCGGGCCGAGACCCCGCTTCTCGACCTCGTCCGTACCGGGATCGAAAACGACTTTGAACGAGTCGTCTTTCCTAAGTATCCCGAATTGCGAGAGGTCAAGCGTGTGCTCGAACGGTCAGGCGCGATCTATGCCTCGCTGTCCGGTTCCGGCTCCGCGATTTATGGGTTGTTTGCGTCTCACGAGGCGGGGGTGAAAGCTGCAGCTCGGCTGTGCAAAGACGGCATCCCGGCAGTGGCTACGACCACGCTGACGCGCCAGCAGTACTGGAACAAGATTTTCGATTGAAGATTTCCCATTGCCGATTCTGAGCGGCGGGTTACACTAGAGAAGCCAGCCAATCGTCAACCACAATTGAAAACGTTTCGGGAAAACTGGGCCGTCGACTAATGGTAGGTCAAGTGCCTTTGGAGCACTTTGTCTAGGTTCGAATCCTAGCGGCCCAGCCAGAAAAACAGCTTATGGCAACTCTTGCGACAGCGACGGAAAAGAAGCCTCAAATGGGCGCCGAGGAAAAAACCGAGCGCAAGCCTCAACGCGGGCGTGTCGACGATAAATTCAAGATCTTCTCCGGCACCGCCAATGAGGCGTTGGCCGACGAGGTTTGTGCTTTTCTCGGCATGAGTCGTGGCTTGGCGCTGGTGACGCGATTCGCCGACGGCGAGGCATACGCGCAAATTCAGGAGAATGTGCGCGGCGCCGACGTTTTCGTGATGCAGCCCACTTGCCGTCCGGTGGATGAGCACATCATGGAATTGCTGTTCATGATTGATGCGCTCAAGCGGGCTTCAGCGCGCCGCATTACGGCTGTGATTCCGTACTTTGGGTATGCCCGGCAAGATCGTAAGGATAAACCGCGTGTCCCGATTTCAGCGAAGTTGGTCGCCGACTTGCTTACAACTGCGGGCGCCGATCGGGCGTTGATCGTCGATCTGCATGCGCCGCAGTTGCAGGGGTTCTTCAACATTCCGGTCGACCACCTGTTTGCGTCGCCGGTGTTGGTCGATCATTTTAGAAAGCTGAACCTGCCAAATCTTACGGTGGTATCGCCAGATGCAGGGGGCGTGGAACGGGCTCGCTTCTTCGCGAAAAAAATGGATTCTGCTCTGGCCATCGTCGATAAACGCCGCGTGGAAATGAATGTTGCCGAAGTCATGCACGTGATCGGCGACGTGAATGGCAGGACTTGTCTGGTGATTGACGACTTGATCGATACCGCTGGCACATTGGTAAAAACTGCGAGCGCGCTGATCCAAAACGGCGCCAGCAAAGTTTACGCATGCGCGTCGCATCCCGTGCTTTCTGGCTCTGCCGTAGAAAACATTTCGCGCTCCCACTTCACCGAAGTAGTGGTCACGAACACTATTCCGCTGAGCGAGGCGGCCCGTCAAGAACCCAAGATCAGAATTTTATCGATCGCGGGGTTGATCGGACGTGCGATTCAATCCATTCACGAAGAAACGTCGGTCAGCAAATTATTTCTATAGATAGGAATCAAGATTATGCCAACTGCAATCGAAAATAATTTACTGGAAGCGCAGCCGCGGACGGCTGGCACCAAGAACGATGCACGCCGCGTGCGTCGCGAAGGCAAAGTTCCGGCTGTTCTATATGGCGCCGGTAAGGACGCCGTGCCGGTAAGCCTTGATCCGCGCCAGGTCTCGCGCATTCTGCACTCGCAGACTGGCTACAACACCATTTTTGATTTGGCTCTCAACGGTGGCGAGCGCACCAAGGCGATGATCGTGGACTGGCAATACGAGCCCATCAAAGGGGCGTTGCTGCACATCGACCTTAAGCGGATCGCAATGGACAGGAAGATTACCGTCAATGTCCCGATCGTGCTGAAGGGCGAAGCTGCTGGCGTAAAGCAGCAAGGCGGCATTCTTGAGCAGATTCTTCGCGAAGTCGAAATCGAGTGCTTGCCCGGCGATATTCCAGCATTCATCGAGGCGGATGTCAGCGAGTTGGTCTTTGGGAAGGTGCTGCGCGTATCTGATCTTCCGCACGGGGACAAGCTTAAGTTCCTGACTGATCCAAACCAGCCAGTGGCCACCGTAATTTCGGTGAAGGAAGAAGTCGCGGCCACGCCGGAAGCAGTTGCAGCCGAAGCTGGAGTCGCTGCCGAGCCCGAGGTTATCAAGAAGGGCAAGCAGGAAGCGGGTGAAGAGGGCGCGGAACCCGCCGCCGAGAAGACCGAGAAACCGGAGAAGAAAGAAAAGAAGTAACTTCATTCACCACGGAGTCACAGAGACACAGAGAAGGCGCGGATTGCAAAACAGGAAAATGAAATTCTTAGGGTTTCTCTGTGACTCTGTGCCTCTGTGGTGAGATGGCGTGAAAATTATTGTTGGGCTGGGCAATCCGGGCATTCAATACCAGTTCACGCCTCACAATTTGGGATTTCTTGCCATCGACCGAATCGCAAACGAAATCGATGTTGACGTAAGAAATCGCCAGTGTCGCGCACTGACCGCAAGAGCAGTGATTGGTTCGGAGACGGTTCTGCTGGCGAAACCCGAGACCTTCATGAACCTGAGCGGCATCTCGGTGCGCGAGTTAGCTAGCAAGTATGAAATCAGGCCGGAAGAAGACCTGATCGTGATTCAGGATGAACTCGATTTTCCGCTGGGCACGCTGCGTATTCATACCCGGCGGAGTTCGGCGGGACATAACGGGATCGAGTCCATCATCAATGCTCTGGGCACAAAGGATTTTTTGCGAATCCGGATGGGAGTTGCGCCGAATCACAAGATCGAAGATGGAATGAGTTACTTGCTGGCGCCTTTTCGCAAGACGCAGCTCAAGGTTGTGGACCCGGTGCTCGATACTGCGGCCGAAGCAGTGAAAGTAATTGTGACGGAAGGCCCTGATGTGGCGATGAATCGCTTCAATCGCAAGCCGGAAAAATGAAAGATTAGCCACGGATTTGCACGGATGAACACGGATTCACGAAGACAGTTCGTGCTGATCCACGAGAATTCGCGGCAGATGGAGACAATGAATGAATCGTACTTACGAACTGATGTTCATCGTCCGGCCCGATATGGCGGAGGAGGACCAAGACAAACTTATTTCCACGCTGGAGACGGCGGTCACTTCCTCGTCTGGGCAAGTAAAGAGCGTGGAACGTATGGGCAAGCGGCGGCTGGCTTACACGGTGCGGAAGTTTCACGACGGCATTTACGTGCTGCTTACCGTCGAAGGCGGCGGAGGCTTGATTCACGAGCTGGAGCGCCGTCTGCGCGTCACCGAGCCGGTGATAAAGTTCCTCACCGTGCGTATCGATGAAGAGCAGAAGCGCCTCGACAAGATCAAGGCGATAAAAGACGCTAAGCGTAAGGCCGCAGCGCCCGCGGCTGAGACTGCCGGAGAAGCTCCGGCGGCTACGGCATAGGAACCGCCGTCGGTCGTTGGCCCGTGGTCGTTGGTCACAACGCAGCGGAAAGCCGACGACCAACGGCCAATGACCAACGACTGATTTTAAGGAGCATCATGGCTGACGAAACTAGATCATCTGAATCATCTTCTGGAAGCGATCGTCCGGATCGCGGCGAACGCCGTCCTTCTTCTCGACCCGGGGGGCCCGGCGGTGGCCGCGAGGGCGGAGGCGGCGGGGGCCGCAAGTATTTTCGCCGCAAGAAGGTTTGCAAGTTCTGCGTCGAAAAGATCGAGGCTATCAACTATAAGGACATTCGTTTGCTCGCGCAGTTTGTTGCCGAGAGTGGAAGAATCGTTCCGCGGCGACTGACCGGCGTTTGCACACCGCATCAACGGCGGCTGTCCTTGGCGATCAAGCAGGCGCGCAATATTGCGTTGCTGCCTTTTGCCGGACGCGCCGCTTAGAACGTGTGGTGACGGGCGACTCGCCCGTCCGATCTGCCCGAAAAGCGGCTGCTGCACGGTGTTAGCAGTGGAAATTCCCTGAAATGGCGCGGGTGACTTGGGCATTGCATGGATCCCTCACTTCGTTCGGGATGACAGGGCAATTTTTGGCAACTTCAGAAATCAAGATGGGAGTCATTTATGGAAGTCATTCTTAAAGAAGATGTGGCGAAGCTCGGTTCGCGCGGCGACGTGGTGAAGGTCGCGGAGGGCTTTGGCCGGAATTATCTGCTACCGCGGAAGCTCGCCATCGAGGCGTCCACTGGAAACAAGGCGGTAATCGCGCAGATGAAAGCCGCATCGGTACGCCGTTCGGCGAAGGAAAAATTGCAAGCGGAAGAATTGGCCAAACAGTTCGACGGCCTTTCGGTTTCGTTCCAGCGCCGCGCCGGTGAGCATGATCAGCTATTTGGTTCTGTCACCTCCAGTGACATTGGGGACGCACTCGAGAAAAAGGGCTTCAACGTCGATCGCCGCAAAGTCCAACTGCACGAGGCGTTGCGGACACTTGGCGAATTCATGATTCCGGTCAAGCTGCATAAGGACGTGACCGCGCATCTCAAGGTGGTCATCGAAAAAGAAGCTGCGGAGTAAAACACAGAGGGCAGTAACCTTGGAGGACGGGCGTCTCTCCCGTCCTCGAGCAAACGGGCGAAACGCCCGTTCTCCATCGAACTTTCCTTCCTGTTAGGGCTGTTTATTGTCAGCAAGAATCCCGCCACACTCCTATAATTCCTGCTCACGGTTGGACTTTTGGCCCGTCCATAGCTATGCGACCGGGAAGAACGGCAATGGCGTCCCGGCGCATTCGAGGATAAAAGAAAAATATGCCGGCCGACGCGTGGGTTGTACCTTTTGCAGTTGGCAAGTGCTCCTATCCGGTACGACGGGACCCGAGGGAACTAGCTGGCGGAATCCAGGAACCCCAATTACGGGGCGATATGGCTGGGCAGGGTTCAGGGCGCATTGACGATACGTTGTTGGTCCGCGACGCGCAGCGCGGCAATCGTGCTGCCTTCGAGGAGTTGGTGCGGCACTACGACCAGGCGGTACTTCGCCTTGCCATACACCTCACCGGCTCGGAGCACGAAGCCCAGGATGTGTATCAGGAAGCCTTCCTCAAGGCGTACAAAAGCATTGCGAATTTTCGCTTTGAATGCTCGTTTTACACCTGGATCTACCGCATCGTAACTAATCTCTGCCTCGATCACTTGCGCAAGAGGCAGGTGCGCAAGGAAGATGCTCCGGTCGCCACGGATGCGGCTGGAGAGCAATACGATGTACTTGATCAAGTTCCTGACGGCCGGGCCGGCGCGAATCCCGAGCGAGACTTGATGCGCCGCGAGTTAGGCAAGCGCATCGGTCATGCTCTGGAGAAATTAACTCCGCGGGAACGTATGGTTTTTGAGTTGAAACATTATCATGGCCTCAAGTTGCGCACGGTAGGTGAGGTCTTGAATACGACCGAAGAAACGGCCAAGAATACATTGTTCCGAGCTACGCAGAAACTGCGAGGAGCGCTAGCCGACATGAGATGACAGTGTAGGCGCGGGCGTCTCGTGCAACGGAAGCGGGTCAAAGACCCGCCTCCACACAGGCAAGGCAACGAAGAGAATTTCCCCCGAGGGGGTGCAACTATGAAATGCGAGTGGGTTAAAGAAAACATTCTGCTGTACGTTTACAACGAACTGCCCGACGATGCGCGTTATGAACTGGAGGCACATCTGGCACGCTGCAGTGATTGCGCTACCGAGCTCGAAACGACGCGCAAATTCCACGCCGTGCTCTCTGAGTTGCCGGTCGAGGAGCCTTCGCCTAATCTGGTAACGGCGGCTCGTATGCGGCTGCAGGAGGGACTTGAAACTGCCGAGCAGGACCGGTTCTGGCATCGGCTGATATTCGAACCCGCAGCCTGGCTTCGTCAAATTCGCTTTGCTCCAGCTTTGGCCGCAGCTATCTTCATCGTGGGTTTTGCCGGCGGCATCGGAACCACCTACAAATTTCTAAGCAGCACAAATGGAGTCAACCCTGTTGCCTCGAGCAGCGCTCCAGCCGAGTCTTCCATCACTGGAATTCAGTCGATTACGCAGGATCCTGGATCAAACCACATCAGCATTAAGTACAACACCGTTTCCACTCAGGAAGCAGAGGGCTCGCTCAACGATCAGCGCATCCAGCAACTGTTGCTTTTTGCAGCCAGCAACAACTACAACTCCGGGGTGCGGATGGATTCCGTCGACCTGCTGACGCAAGAGCCGAATAACACTCATGTTCGCGAAGCTCTGATCTATGCTTTGCGCTATGACTCGAATCCCGGAGTGCGGCTGAAAGCGTTGGACGGCTTGGGCGCTAGCGTGAAAAGCGATGCCCGCGTGCGGAATGCCTTACTGGAAGCCCTGGTGCAGGATTCCAATCCGGGGGTTCGAACTGAAGCTCTGCATTTGCTGGAGTCAGTGAGAGCCGACAGCAGCGTGCGATCGGTTTTGGAGAAACTCGCGCAGAGTGACCAGAACCAGTACATTCGATCGCAGGCTCGTACTATGCTGTCGCAGCTTCCAGAATTTGATTGAGTCGACTGCCTCTGCAGCCGACAGTAACAGCGATGCAAGAATAGGAAATGGAAGGTAAATGTTGAAGCAGATATCTAAATTCGCGGCTTTGCTGTTGTTCATCGTGCCGCTGGCAAGCGCGCAACAGACCCGCGTCTATGGCGAGGGCGGCAACTGGACGCAGGAGATCACCGGATCTCTTGCCATGGTAAAAAATTTGAAGGTCAAGGTGGATATGGGTTCGGTGCGCGTGCAGGGCGGTTCGCAGCAAGACGTCACCTATGTCATTCATAATCACTCGTACGGCGGTTCGGAAGACAAAGCCCGGCGCGAATTCGACTCCTACAAGATTAACGCGTACGTTCGTGGAGATACGGCGTGGATCGTTGCCGAATGGGAGGGTGGCAGACCCCACAAATTTTCTGGTGACTTTACCATCAACGTTCCGCACCAAATGGATGAAATCAAAGTCGAGACCGAAGGCGGCAACGTCAGCGCTAACGGAATCAGTGGACGGGTTGATGCGCAGAGCGGTGGCGGCACCATTCGCGTCGACGACATCGGCGGCAAGGTCAATGCCGAAACCGGCGGCGGCAGCATTGAGGTGGGCAGTGTCGCTTCGGACGTCAGCCTGCACACCGGCGGCGGTTCAATCAAGGTGAATTCGGCGAAGGGCAAGATTGAAGCCGAGAGCGGCGGCGGCAGCATTAGTATTGTCTCCGGCGCGCAAGATGCCGTGTTGCAGACTGGCGGTGGCAGCATTCAGGTGGAGCATTGCGCCGGAAGGGTGAAGGCCAGCACCGGCGGCGGCAGCATCGATCTCGGCGATATCGGCGGTCCCGCGGAGATGGAAACTGGCGGCGGCAGTATTCGGTTGACTTCCGCCAAGGGCACGGTCCACGCCGAGACCGGCGGCGGCAGCATTGAATTGAACGGCGTTCCATCGGCGCGCGCAGAGACTGGAGCCGGTGGCATCGTGGCAAAGTTTATCGGCTCCAGCGGCGAGCGCCATGATTCGCAACTTGAAACCGCGGCGGGCGACATCACAGTGTATCTTTCGCCTAACGTGAACATCAGTGTTCGTGCATCGATCGACGTTGCGAACGGCCACAATATCCGGTCGGATTTTCCCGAGATCAAAGTCATCAGCGAGGGCGGCGACTATGGCCCAAAGACGGTCACTGCGGAAGGAAGTCTGAATGGTGGTGGCCCGGAGCTCAAGGTGAGTACCACAACCGGCGACATCTGTTTCCGCCGGGCAAACCATTAATTGTCGGGAGGTAGGACATGCGAACGTCAATCCTGATCACCATTTTCATGCTCCAGTTTGCGACGGTAGCGAGCCGCGCCGCAGCGGCTTCGACCAGCGAGTTCAATGGTTTCTCGAGCGAGGACTGGGGCAGCGGTTCCTATCTTGGGGTCGATACGCGTGATGTCACTTCCGATCGTCTGGCACCGCTCCACTTGAAAGATGAACGCGGAGTAGAAGTAACCATGGTGGATCAGGATGCCCCGGCCGGGAAGGCGGGACTCAAAGAGAATGACGTAATCCTGACGATGAATGGAACCGACGTGCAGAGTGTCGAGCAGTTACGCCGCATGATCCGCGAGACTCCGCCGGGGCGAGTGGTGACGTTGGGAGTCAGCCGCGATGGTCAAATGTTGAGCATCAAAGTGGAGTTGGGCGATCGCAAGAAAAGTTTTTCCCATGACATGGGGTCTGACGGCAAGCAATTCAAGTTCAACATGCCGGTAATGCCTGCGCTGCCGGCTTTGCCTGACATGGACCTTCCAGTTTCAGTCGTGGTCGTGCATTCCGCGGCGCGCAGTGGTCTGATGGTGGAAAATCTTACGCCGCAACTAGGAGACTTCTTTGGAGCTAAAAACGGGCAGGGCGTCCTGGTGCGCTCGGTAGAAAAAGGAAGCCGCGCCGATAAAGCAGGCTTTCGCGCTGGAGACGTAATCGTCAAGGTTAATGGCGAACCGATTCATGACAGCGGCGACTTCAGTCATGCCTTGCGCTCGCGAAAAGATAACACTGCCAGCATCAGCTTCATTCGCGACAAAAAAGAGCAAACTATTACGATCACTTTGCCGGAGCATAAGCAATCGGATCTTCGCGAGAGTTTGGAAATAGAAGTCCCGGCAATCGATGCCAAGAGCCGCGAGGAGTTGAGTCAGCTCAACCGTGAAATGGCCCACCTCAAACCGGAAATGGAGGAAGCTATTAATCGCCAACTTCAGCAAGTTAAACCGGAAATAGATCGGCAAACCAGGGACGTCCAAAGACGCGCCGGGCAGTTCCAGCGGCGAATGCGCGACCTGCAACGGGAGTTGCGCGATCATCAGCATGAGATTGAACGAGAATTACGCCACGCGCTAGACGGATCCAGCACCGAAATTTGACGTGTAGGCGACACTCCTGTCCGACGCAGTTGATCTTGAGCCTGATTAAATTTCGAAAATTAAATTCACAAACAGCGGACAAGAGTATCCGCTCTACACTCTCTGTGCCAGCTTGAGTTTCGGAGCCGGAGCCAGACAAACTCGATTCCGGCCAGCCTGTTTTGCCGCATACAAGCCTGCGTCGGCGGCCTTGACTAATTCGTCACGGGTGGTACCGTGCTCGTGGAAGTTTGCTGTGCCGGCACTGATGGTGACCCGTCGTGGAACCCCGGGAAACTGCCAGGTTTCCACCGCTTTGCGCAGCTTTTCAGCTACGCCCAAAGCATGCATTGCATTTGTCTGAGATAGCACAATCGCGAACTCCTCGCCTCCGTAGCGGCAAAGAACATCGATCTTCCGCAGTTGTTGGTGAAAGATTGAAGAAACCTGGCGCAGCACCTCGTCTCCCAGAAGGTGCCCAAATTCATCGTTCAAGCGCTTGAACTGGTCGATATCAATCATGATCACGGCCATGCCTGTGTTGTATCGTCTTGCTCGCTCGATCTCTTCCAGAATCCGCAGTTCAAAAAACCGGCGATTGAAAATTCCGGTCAATCCGTCCAGATAAGCTAACTGTTTCACCCGTTCCACATAATTAGCATTCTGGATGGCAGTGGCGCAGATGTCCGCCACCGACTCTAAGGGCCGCGTATCATTGACTCGAAATGCGCCCGCGCGGGAGGTATCCAACACCAAAACACCGAGTGTCTGTCCAAACGAAACCAGCGGAATGCACATGCTCGAGGCAGTTTCGAGGTACAGTCCGGAATCGGAATCACTCGTCATATCATTCTCGATTAGGATCTTTCCGGCAGCCAGGGCGCGTTCCCAAAGTCCTTCTCCGGGCGGCATTCCGCCCTCCCGAGGGCGCGCCGTCAGCATGCCATGGCTTGCCCTGAGCACCAACTCATCCTCATCTTTCAACAGCACCGACACATGACAGAGTTGAAAAGCCTCCTGAATGAGCGTACATACTTTGGAAAGCAGCTCCTCTAAGTCCAACACAGCCGTCATCTGCTGAGCAATAACATTGATCGCTTCCAGTTGCGAGGCCCGGTGCCGCTCAAGCGCGTGCAGACGGGCATTCTGTAAAGCCATGGACGCCTGGGTCGAAAATAGCGCCAGCAGATCAATGGTCTCCGAATCGAAATGGTTCAAGTTTTCGCTCTGGCAGTCCAGCACGCCTACCACGTCGTCACGCACCATGAGCGGTACGGCGAGCTCCGAACACGTGTTCTTCGCGGACAAGATGTAACGCGCGTCTTGGCTGACGTCGCCAGCGTAAATGGGACGCTTCTGCTGAGCCGCGGTTCCGGTGATCCCCGTTCCGATCGGTAGCCTGACTTTGTCGTGTCCCGCATCCCAGCCGACCTGGCAGCGCACATAAAGTTCGTCTTTGTCGCGCAAAAGAATGGCAACATTCTGCAAGTGGAAATAGTCACGCGCGATAGTGAGGATCCGCTGCAGCACCTCATCCAGGTCAAACGTGGACAGCACCGCCTGGCTGGCGTCGTAGAGAATGGATATCTTTTGCATTGGGTGCAGGACAGATTCTAGCCTTCCCATTTCGTGTTATGGAGGTTCCGAAAGTAACCTTTTATGAATGGAGGTCTAAGGACCTTTGTCCAAAACCCAGACAGCTGGGGGCAATTCACCGCAGAGACACAGAGTCACAGAGAAAACCTTGGTTGGCAATTCAAAAAACCTGCGATTTCTCTGTTGACTCTGTGGTAAGTAAGCCTCAGCCTTTACGCCGGTCAGAATCGCGCCTGCGTCCTGTTACCGTCTTGATAGTGCCGAACATCACCAGGCAGAACCAGAAATCCACCACCATCCCCAGATCCATGCGAAATGGCTCGTGGCGCGCCGCTGGCGGCAAGTACCTCTCAAGCAGAAAGTACACCGCATTCCCGGCGAGGACAGCCGCCAGCGCGTGGATGAAATTGGTTGCGCCTTTTGACATACGGAGCCGACCGGGGAAACCTCTCGCGGACTATAGTACCCGCGATGCCTCCTGCTAACATCCCTTGAGATGCTGCAACTGGGTACCTCCGTTCAATACGTCAAGGGAATCGGCCCCCGTTTGGCCGAATTGCTGGCGGCAAAAGGCATTCACACCCTTGATGACCTTGTACATTACCTGCCTTTTCGCTACGAAGACCGGTTGAACCCACGAGGTATCGCGGAGTTGCGCCCCGGTGAAATGGCAACGGTAATTGCAGAAGTTCGCACCTCGGGGCTTTTCCGCACCCGCCGCATGCCCATCTTTCAGATGACCGCCGGACAAGGCAGGACACGGCTGAAGTGTATCTGGTTCAACGGGGGATACCTGCGGGACAAATTCAAGCCTGGCCAGATCGTCGCTCTTTACGGCAAGGTCGAAGAGGACTACCGCGGCGGCGAACTTCAGCTTACCCAGCCGCAATTCGAGATCATCGGCGAAGCTTCCGATGATAGAGATTCCGACGGAGCCGAGCAGAAGCTGGCGGCGTCGCTCGAAATTGGCCGCATCGTGCCCATTTACGAATCTGCCGGACAAGGCCGTCTGACCTCGCGCTGGTTCCGGCGGATCATTCACACCGCGCTCGAAAACCTGCCAGCGGACTTGCCCGACCCCGTCCCGGCAATGGTGCGCCGCGATCAGAACCTTATTTCGCCGCGGGAAGCGTTGCAGAAAGTTCATTGGCCCGAACCTGGCGAAAGTATTCAAGACCTGCAATCTTCGCGGACCCCGGCTCATGTTCGCCTCATTTTTGAAGAACTATTTTTCGTAGAGCTCGGACTGGAGCTAAAACGCCGCGAACAAAAAGCTCAGACCGGCATTGCATTTAAGTTGGATGATCGCGCACGTGCCGCCATCAAGAAAATTCTTCCCTTCCATCCCACTGCCGCGCAAAAACGGGTGCTGAAAGAAATCGCTTCCGACATGGAAAAACCGTATCCCATGCGTCGCCTTTTGCAGGGGGATGTCGGCTCCGGCAAAACCATTGTCGCTTTTGAAGCCGCCATTATTGCCATTGAAAATGGATTCCAGGTCGCGTTGATGGCGCCGACGGAAATTCTTGCCCAGCAACACTATTTTTCGGCGCGACGCATTCTTGAGAGCGCGGGATACCGCGTTGTGCTGCTCACCGGCTCAATGGAGGACGACCGCAAACGCGAAACTCGGCGTCACATCGCCCAAGGCAATGCCCAACTCGTAATCGGAACTCACGCCCTGATTGAGCAAAAGGTGGAGTTCGCAAAACTCGGTATGGTGATCGTGGACGAGCAGCATCGCTTCGGAGTCCTCCAGCGTTTCAAGTTAATGAAAAAATCAAGGGAAGACAGCGGAATCCGTGTGGTGACGGGCGACTCGCCCGTCCAAGCAGAGCAAAGCTCAGCAGCTTCCCCAGAACCGGACGTCCTGGTCATGACCGCAACTCCGATCCCGCGCACTCTCGCGCTCACACTCTATGGCGATCTCGACGTAAGCGTAATCGACGAAATGCCGCCCGGGCGCACTCCGATCATCACTCGCTGCGTACCGGATGAGCGCTCCGCCGAAGTCTGGGATTTCGTGCGCAAGCAAGTGGCAGCGGGACACCAGGTCTACGTCGTCTATCCCGTAATTGAAGAAAACGAAGAGACCGAACTGAAAGCCGCAATGAAAATGTACAAAGAACTGAGCAAGCGCATCTTTCCTGACTTGCGGGTCGCGGTGCTGCATGGCCGCATGGAGCCCGACTTGAAGGAGCATGTCATGCGCCTGTTTCAGAAGGGCGAGGTTGACATTCTGGTCTCTACTACGGTGATTGAAGTAGGCGTCGACGTAGCCAATGCCACCATGATGATCATCGAACACGCCGAGCGTTTTGGGCTGGCCCAGCTTCATCAACTTCGTGGACGCATTGGGCGCGGCGCCGCGAAATCGTATTGCGTCCTCATGACCGGGGGCAAAGTTTCCGAAGATGGAGAGCGCCGTCTCGACGCCATGGTGCGCACCAATGACGGATTCCATATTGCAGAACTTGATTTGGAGCTGCGAGGCCCAGGAGAATTCTTCGGAACACGACAAGCCGGCATGCCCAGCTTCCAGGTGGCCAACCTCATCCGCGATCGTCAGCTAATCGAAGCCGCAAAACGCGAGGCCGCCGCAGTACTGGCCGGCCCAAACTCAGAGATCACGCAAGCGGAAATCGACGCGGCCCTGCGTCACATGCGCACGCGATGGCACAAAAGCTATGGCCTAGTAGAAGTCGGTTAGCCAATCGAGGACGGGCGTCTCGCCCGTCAGGCTCTCGGCATTTCTCGCGATGGCGTGGGATAATCGTGGCCAGTGAAACTTCAAACCAAAGCAGACCTGTACCGCAAGCTCCCATCAGTAGACGAGCTGCAGCGCAGCCCGGAGCTAGCGGAACTCACTTCGAAAGAAGGGCAAGCCTCGGTCACGGACGCGGCCCGCGCAGTCCTGGGGTCGCTGCGAGAAGAAATAGCCGAGGGGCGACTGGATGCCAGCGGGATCGACTTGGCTCTTACTGGACTGGAAGGCGCGATCGCGCGGCAAGTTCGGCAAGCCCTGAGTTATTCGCTGCGACCGGTCATCAATGCAACGGGAGTTATTCTGCACACAAATTTGGGACGCGCCCCAATTTCTCCTGCGGCATTAGAGCACGCCCGCAAGGTTGCTGAATCGTATTCCAATCTTGAACTAAATCTGGAAACCGGCGAGCGGGGGAAGCGCGATGTCCACGTCAACCGCCTATTTCAAAAACTCCTCGATGAGGATCGTGTAGACGCGGGCGTCCACGCCCGTGTGGCCGAGCCAACCGTCTCCACGATCGTGGTCAACAACAACGCTGCCGCCGTCCTGCTTGCACTCAACACGCTCGCGGAAAATGGCGAGGTAATTGTTTCCAGAGGTGAACTGGTTGAAATCGGCGGATCGTTCCGCATCCCGGATGTCATGTCGAAGTCGAATGCCATCCTGCGCGAAGTGGGAACTACCAATCGCACCCGCATCGCCGATTACGAAAGCGCAATCACGGAAAAAACCCGCCTGCTGCTACGCGTGCATCGTTCCAACTTCCAGATCACCGGATTTACCGAGCAGCCTGCAATTGAGGATTTGGTGGGCCTGGTCCGCAAGCGCAACATCCCGCTGCTGGAGGACTTGGGAAGCGGAGCACTATTCAATCTGCGATCGATCGGCGTAAATGATGAACCTAGCGTGCTCGATAGCCTACGCCAGGGAGTAGATGTTGTTACTTACAGTGGAGACAAATTGCTTGGCGGTCCACAAGCAGGTTTGTTGAGTGGGCGCAACGATCTTATTGCTCGCATGCGTGCTAATTCGTTGTTCCGTGCGCTTCGCGTGGACAAATTAACCTACGCAGCGCTCGAAGCCACGTTGCTAGCCTACGTGAAAGGCAATCACGATGCAATTCCCGCTTTGCGTATGATGCGTCTGTCGAAAGAAGAGATCGGGAAGCGCGCGGAAGCCGTCGCGAAGAAACTGCCTTCTAGCTTGTCGGTGGAAGTGCGTGACGGCGAATCCGTAATTGGCGGCGGTGCCGCACCATCAGCAACCTTGCCTACGCGAGTGCTGTCGATAACTTGCGAAGGCTTGAGCGCAGACGAGATTTCTGCGCGACTGCGAGCTTATGATCCGCCGATCATCGCGCGAGTTGAAGATGGACGCGTGCTGCTCGATCTGCGAACGGTATTTCCTGACCAGGACGAAATTGTCGCGAGTGCTCTTAAACGAGTCGCCGAAAAATGACTGTACGTTCGGCTACCGACAAGCCAGGCGCCACGCTCTACACCATCGGCCATTCCACCCGCGCCCTGGATGAATTCAGCGCAGTGCTGCAAGCTCACTCCATTCAGACCCTGGTCGATATTCGTTCCATCCCTATGTCGCGCCGCTTGCCCCATTTCAACCGTGAGGCGCTAGAGAAAACGCTGACTGAGAGCGGAATCCGCTATGTGTGGCTCAACGAACTGGGTGGACGACGCAAGAAGATCCGCGACGACTCGCCTAACGTCGAACTGCGCAATGACAGTTTCCGCAATTATGCAGATTACATGCTGACGGAAGAATTTCAGCGTGGCGTCTCCGAACTCATCAAACTTGCTGAGCAGTCGCGCACAGCCTACATGTGCGCCGAGCGAGTCTATTTTCGCTGCCATCGCATGCTGGTTTCCGACTGGCTCGTGGCCCATGGCCACGAAGTACTTCATATCGACGGAGCCGGAGCAGTCAGAACGCACAAGATGATGGCCGAGGCAAGATTGATTGATGGGCAAGTGATCTACCGCGGTGACAGATTACTCTGAACGGTGCCGGGGCGCTTTCCACCACTCTGATTTAAACTTTCAATTGTCGCTTCGAACTTGGCTCTTGCAGATATCAAAAGGGCGATCAAGACCTGGCGTCCTGATTATTGGCGCGTGTGAAGGTTTTTATGATCGTTGGCACTGGCATCGACATTGCGGAAGTACCGCGCATCGAAGCGTCCATCGCCCGCTTCGGCAACCGCTTCCTGCACAGGATCTTTACCGAAAGTGAGATGCGCTACTGCGAATCGAAGGCAAATAAGGTCGAGCGCTATGCTGCGCGCTTCGCCGCCAAAGAAGCGGCAATGAAGGCCATCGGTACGGGCTGGAATCAGGGCGTAACCTGGCGCGATGTTGAAGTGTGCCGCCAGCCCGGTGGCCGTCCCACGATAGCGTTTCACGGGAAGGCGGCAGAATTTGCGTCCAAGCTGGGCGCAGTCCATATCGCGCTTTCGCTCTCGCACACCAAAGAGTACGCCATCGCACAGGTAATTCTGGAAAGCTGACAACTCAGTGCTGACCGCTGAATGCTGACAGCTTTCTGTTAGACTGTCGCATCCAGAGCGAACCTTCGAATGTCCGTCGCAAATGAAGCTCCGCCAGTAAGCCGAACCTTGCCGGCGGAAAAAAGCCCCGAGCGCGCCTTGCTGGCTGGCGTTGCCCTCAGCAGCTTCGCTGCGCTGCTGCTGGAACTGGCGCTAACCCGATTATTTTCGGTCGTGCTGTTTTATCACTTCGCGTTCCTGGCAATCTCCATCGCGTTACTCGGCCTCGGTTCCGGCGGGGTATTTGCGTATTTAGGGAAGAATTGGTTAGGCCGCTTCCAGACTCGCAGCGTGCTTTCATGGCTGTGTCTCGGCAATGCTTTGGTCGTTCCTGTCGTTTTGGAAATCGTGTTGCACGTTCCAGTCTCGCTGAGTCTCTCGGCAGCCAATTTCTTTCGCCTCACGGCAATCTATCTCGCTGCCGCTGTGCCATTCTTTATCACAGGGCTGCAGTTCTCGATTCTCTTTGCCCGCGAATCACAGCACATTTCGCGCCTTTACGGGGCTGACCTCATGGGCGGTGCGCTGGCTTGCTTGGCTGTTGTCCCCTTGCTCAATTGGCTGGGTGGTCCAAATGCCGTGCTGTTCGCGGCTCTGATGGCAGCCATGGCGGGAGCAGTCTGGTCCCTTGGCAGCAACGCTCGGAAACTCGCGCTCGGATTAGCCGCAGCCTTGCTCCTGCTAATTGGCACGAATTGGTCGGGCAGGCTGATCGACGTTGTCTATGCGAAAGGCATTTTTCGAGACAAGGCCTGGGTGGAGTTTGCTCGCTGGAATGCAATTTCGCGCGTGGAAGTAGATCGTCAAGGCGAGGCCAAAGTTGCTGTCATTGATGCCGACGCATCCACCTACATAATGAACGCCGACCTCAGACAGTGGGAAGGCTCAGAGTGGCAGGAGGATTTGATGTCCGCTCCGCCGGCGCTGGCGAACATTTTGCGTCCACAGGGCGATTACGCAATTATCGGACCGGGCGGAGGCGTCGATGTGCTTCGAGCTGTGGCCAACGGCAGTCCTGACGTTACCGGAATCGAAATCAATCCGATTATTGCGAACACGGTAATGCGCGGACGCTACGCGGATTATTCATATCATTTGTACGAGCGGCCCGAAGTTCACATTCAAGTCACCGATGGTCGATCGTTTGTCCGCAATGCGAAGCAAAATTTCGATGTCGTGCAAATGACTCTCGTCGATACCTGGGCTTCAACTGCCGCAGGTGCCTTCGCGCTCAGTGAGAACAGCCTTTATACGGTAGAGGCATTTCGAGAATATTTCGAGCACCTGAAACCCGGCGGCATGGTCGCAATCACTCGTTGGGAATTCCGCCAGCCTCGGGAAGCCTTACGTGTAGTTTCAGTCGCGATGCAAGCACTGCACGAGCTTGGCGTGCGAGATCCCAGTCGGAATTTCATCGTTGTCTCGCAAGGAAAGTTGGACGAAGATGGAATCCCCGTCGTTGTGCTGGCCAAGAAAAGCGCCTTCACTGCGGAAGAAGAAGAAAGTGTTGCAGCCCACTTGAGCAGCAATCCCGGTTTGATGGCGCTGTATCTGCCTTCTCACCCTAAACAAAATCCATTCTCATCGCTCATCGCGCGCGACGATCCATACGTTTTTGCCAAACAGTATCCATACGACGTCGCACCCGTAAGAGACGATGCGCCGTTTTTCTTTTTCACTCTGAAGATCGGCCAGGTTCTGCACAATGACGATTTAAGCCAGGGCATTGATTGGAAAGTTAATTTGGGGGTTGTGGTACTGGCCATGGTGCTGGTGATTTCTTGTCTCGCAGTCCTCGCGTTCCTGGTGGTTCCTTTGGCGCTGCGCGGACGACGCAGACAACGCCCGATCCAGTTGCTATATTTCGTTGCGGTAGGTCTGGGATACATTCTGGTGGAGATCGCTTTCATCCAGCGATTTGTCTTGTTTCTTGGGCATCCCACTTACGCCCTCACGGTAGTAGTGTTCTTGCTTTTGCTGTCCAGTGGGGCTGGCAGTCTGGCATCCCGTAAATGGGTGGCCCACCCTAAACGTACATGGATTCCCCTGGTCTTCATCGCTGGCATTCTTGTGCTCTACGTTTTCATTTTGCCGGGACTTCTGAACACACTCGTAGGCCTTTCCTTCGACGCGAAACTTCTCATCAGCGCTGTGCTTCTAGTTCCGTTGGGATTTGCCATGGGAATGCCCTTCCCTGCGGGATTGCGCGCACTGGCAAGCGTTCCCGTCCCTGAATTTCCTGCGGCTGGCGAATTCCAGGAAAATGCCGTGGAGTGGGCTTGGGCTATGAACGCGGGTTCGAGCGTGCTCGGGTCCGTGCTGGCCATGGTGATTGCCATTCAGTTCGGCTTGAATGTCGCTCTGGCTTGCGGAGCCGCGGCGTATTTGGCCGCCGTTCTGTTCGTCCGCACTCTGCAGCCGCGTCCCGCCTTGCGATTGTCTTAGCTTCTTTCCTTGTGCGAGACTGCGTTTATGCGAGGACCTTCCGCGTTCAATTGAACCTATGAAAGATTGCCGACAGTTCTACATCGATGGGAAATGGGCGAGTCCCGCGAAAACGCGTGATTTTGAAGTCATTGATCCTGCCAATGAAGAGCCCCTTGCGACAATTTCGCTGGGAGGAACTGCCGATGTTGACCGCGCCGTGGCGGCAGCCAAAGCGGCGTTCGAGTCATATTCCGAAACAACCGTGAAGGATCGTCTGGCGCTCCTGGCGCGGATCATCGAAATCTACCAGTCGAGAATGGATGAGCTGGCAGAAACCATTTCGTCGGAAATGGGTGCGCCCATATCACTGTCGCGAGCGGCGCAGGCTCCGGCAGGCCTTGCCCATTTGTTGGAAATCGCCAAAGTCCTGGAACGTTTCAAGTTCGAGGAACGCACGGGCTCAACCCTGATGCGAAAGGAGCCGATTGGAGTGTGTGGACTCATCACACCGTGGAACTGGCCCATGAATCAGGTTGTGTGCAAGGTAGCGCCGGCGCTCGCGGCCGGCTGCACCATGGTTCTGAAACCCAGCGAACTTGCGCCGCTCTCTGCTTATTTTTTCGCGCAGATATTGCATGACGCCCGCCTGCCGCCTGGAGTTTTCAACCTGGTGAATGGCGATGGCCCAACAGTGGGCGCCGCAATTGCTTCGCATCCGGATGTGGCAATGGTCTCTTTCACAGGATCGACGCGGGCTGGAGTCGCGGTAGCCTCGGCGGCGGCTCCCTCGGTGAAGCGTGTTACTCAGGAACTGGGAGGAAAGTCCGCCAACATCATTTTGGAGGATGCGGACCTTGGCAATGCTGTCAAGGAAGGCGTGCAGGCTTGTTTTCGCAATAGTGGGCAGTCATGCAACGCGCCTACTCGCATGTTGGTTCCCCGTTCCAGGATGAAGGAAGCAGTGAACGCAGCCAAAGACGCCGCCAACGCGACTAAGGTCGGTGATCCCTCTACAAAAGGAGACCATCTGGGGCCGGTCGCCAGCAAGGTTCAGTTCGAAAAGGTCCAGCGCTTGATCAGGCAGGGCATCGACGAGGGCGCAGCTTTGGTTGCCGGAGGGCTCGGCCGTCCCGATGGTTTTACCAAAGGTTATTTTGTGAGGCCCACCGTATTCGCGGATGTGAGCAACGACATGACCATTGCGCGCGAGGAAATTTTCGGACCTGTGCTTTGCATTATTCCTTATGAAAACCAGGATGACGGGGTTCGTATTGCGAACGATAGTCCTTACGGTTTGTCCGGTTTCGTGACATCTGGAAATATCGAACGCGCCCGCAGCGTGGCCAAACGAATCCGGGCCGGTAATGTGCACATCAACGGCGCACGCGTCGACTTTGGCGGATGTTTTGGAGGCTACAAACAGTCGGGCAACGGCCGGGAGTGGGGAGAAGCCGGGCTGGAGGAATTCCTTGAATTGAAAGCCATATTTGGTTTCGAGACTGCCACGAAATGAGCTACAATACGATGAATTCACGTTAGCCGCCTCGCGATTTGTCCAACCCTCCCTTCGAGGTATGCGTATCAAGACGCCAGATGTGCAGGCTCCCTGTTTAATGACATTAAGTTATTTTGTTCCATAAACTTATGTAACTTGAAAACGATCCGCGCTTTGACATAATTGGGTTAGCACGCACCTAATTTATGCCAGCTAAAAGTGCACACTTTAGACCCGTATCTCGTGAATTTGAGCAGAGCAATCAGATCGCATACCAACACAGATGAAGATACGGGAACCTTTGTGAGTAATCTAACTGCGGCGGAAGGCGACACTGGAAGCCGACTCGCTGCCATTTGGCAAGAGGTCCTGGGTCTGGAATCTGTGGGGTTCGACCAGAATTACTTTGACTTGGGCGGGGACTCATCGCTGGCGGTTCGAATGTTTGCCCAGATCGAAAAAGTGTTCGGGATTAAATTGCCCTTGGCCACGCTCTACGACGCTCCTACTATTGAAGAGCTTGCTCGGGTTCTGCAAAGTAATTCCACACGGTCCGGCTGGTCGCCCTTGGTCGCCATCCAGCCTCTTGGTTCTCGCGCTCCATTTTTCTGTTTTCACGGCGCCGGAGGAAACGTTCTAGCCTATCGCGATCTTTCCCTACACTTAGGATTGGACCAGCCTTTTTACGGATTGCAATCGCAGGGGCTGGACGGCAATCTTCCGCCGCTAACAACGGTTGAGGAGATGGCAGCTTTATACGTCAGCGAGATTCGGAGGGTCCAGCCGTATGGACCTTACTTGCTTGGCGGCTACTGTGGCGGTGGGACGATTGCAGTCGAAGTGGCGCAGCAACTCCTCGCAGTCGGCGAGCCGGTTGGCCTGCTCGCCCTGTTCGACACCATGAACTGGTCTAAGATCCCAATCACTATCGGGAGCAAACTCGCCTACGGTTCGCAGCGATTGGTATTTCACGCCGCCAGTTTTCTTGATCTTGATTTAGCGGGAAAGTCGCGGTTCTTTCAGGAAAAGATGGATGTAGTGCGAAGCAGAATTCCGGTGTGGCGAGGGATGGTGCTGGCAAAACTCAAGCGTCACCCCGACAACGCGAGTTCTTCCTCGATGGTGCTGGGGCAAATCTGGCAAACGAATGACCGCGCCTGCTGGAGATATGTTCCGAAACCTTATCCTGGCAAGATCACCGACTTTCGTCCCATGAAACAATATCGAATTTTCAGCAAGCCCGGACTGAAATGGGACGAACTGGCGCAGCAAGGTCAGGAGGTCGTCGTTCTACCTGTGTATCCTGCCGGCATGCTTGTCGAGCCGTTTGTTGCGCACCTGGCTGACGCGCTACGACGATCAATCGACGCCGCGATAGGCCAAGATGCCGGCGTGTCGCTGAGAACGGACCTCAAGAACCTGTAAGCATGGAGGGAATCCAATTGACGATCGGAGACGGCTGGACCAAGACTTGGACCTACTTCAAGAACGACTGGCACGAGGGCAACATTGGAATCATGGGCCCGCGAACACATGCCGCGTGGCTTTGTTCGATCGTGTTTGACGGCGCGCGGGCGTTCGAGGGAGTCACTCCGGACCTTGAGCTCCACTGTGCACGCGTCAATAACTCTGCAAAAAAACTTTTTCTGAAGCCCACAGTCTCGACGGAAACGTGGGTAAAGCTCGCGCATGAAGGCATACAACGCTTCGAGAAGAATGCCGCACTCTATATCCGGCCTATGTATTGGGCGGAAAAAGAAGGGCCGTGGGTGCAAGCACACGATCCGGAATCTACGCAATGGTGTCTTTCGATCTATGAGGCGCCAATGCGAACTCCGAAAGGGTTTTCCATTACGCTATCTCCCTTTCGCCGTCCGACGCTGGAGACGATGCCGGTTGATGCCAAGGCGGGCTGTCTTTATCCAAACAATTCCCGGTCGCTGTTCGAGGCGCATTCCCGCGGCTTCGACAATGCGATTGTGTGCGACATGCTGGGCAACGTTGCGGAACTCGCCACAGCGAACATCTTTATGGCAAAAGATGGAGTCGTGTTTACTCCCCTTCCCAACGGGACATTCCTGGCGGGCATTACGCGTCAGAGAGTAATTGGCCTCATGCGCGAGGCAGGGGTCACCGTCGTGGAGAAGACGCTCAGATACCAGGACTTCGAAACTGCCGACGAAATTTTCTCGACTGGAAATTATTCCAAGGTTATTCCGATAACGCGTATCGGCGAACGCTCCTTGCCCTTCGGCCCGTTATACACCAAGGCTCGGGAGTTGTACTGGGAGTTTGCCCATTCGTCAGTCGGTGCTTCAGCGGCTAAGGTTTAGCATGAACCATATGCAAACGTCGACAATGGTCGAGCTGCTCACCCCAATCTGGCAGCGGGTGCTGCAGCTCTCGTCCGTCGATATTGAAGACAACTTCTTTGATCTTGGCGGAGATTCGTCGCTAGCTCTGCAACTGTTCAACGAAATCGGACGCGCGGGAGGAAGGGAACTGCCGCCGGTCACGATATACTTCGCGCCCACTATTGCGGCTCTGGCTGCGGCTCTGGAGCAGCCGGCTGACCTGCGTTTTCCTCCGTTGGTTTTGCTGAAGGACGGCTCGGCGCAGCCACCACTGTTCATCACGCATGGACTGGGCGGAAGCGTTATCGATTTTTTCCAGGTAGTGAAAAACATTCAGACGCCGCATTCGATCCACGGAATGCAGGCGAAGGGTATCGATGGGACAGAAGACCCGTTCGACCGCATCGAAGATATGGCCCAGTCTTACCTGGATGCGATCCGCGAAGTGCAGCCCCACGGACCTTACCTTTTGGCCGGCTACTCGCTCGGTGGCTTGGTGACTTTTGAAATGGCACAGCGGCTCACTGCCGAGGGCGAAAAGGTAGCTTTGCTGGCTATGCTGGATTCTTATCCTGACATCCGCTACCTTTCGCTGGCTCAGCGCGTTCGCCTGGTGGCACGGTTGACGACCCGCCGCGCCGCGAACGCGATGAAATTACCCGCGAGAGATGCCCTTTCTCTAATTCTGCGGCCCGCGCGGCGGCGTTCTCTCACCCCGAGAATGTCCTATCAACCGCCAGCCGATATGCCGCTGTCGCCCGCGATGCAACGCGCCCGCGAGTGCGCATACGTGGCATTGACTCGCTACCAACCCCGATTTTACCCAGGGAAGATCCGATTCATTAAAGCCGAAAATCCAACCGATTTTCCCGCTAATCCAGCTGCAGTTTGGTCACACTTGGCGGACAAGTTCGAGGTCGAAACCGTTCCCGGTGATCATCTGGGAATCATGTCTGCACATTACGAAGAGCTGGCATCGGTGCTTTCACGCTATGTGGGCGAATCGCTCGCTTAACCGCACTTACCAAACAAGTCTTACCTTCGCGAAGTTTCGGATCGAGCAAGAACTATTACTGATTTGCCAACCTGCTGAGGGTTTGTAACGATAACGGGATGCAAGGGGCTGAAAGTTTAATTCGCACGCTGGTTGCCGGCGGAATCGATATCTGTTTCACGAACCCTGGGACATCCGAGATCCATATTGTTGCGGCGCTCGATCACATCCCCGAGATGCGGTGTCTTCTGGGTCTTTTCGAAGGCGTTGTAACCGGCGCTGCCGACGGTTACGCACGAATGGCCGAAAAACCCGCGTGCACTCTACTGCACCTCGGGCCCGGACTCGCAAATGGTATCGCGAATCTTCACAACGCCAGCCGGGCTCATGTGCCGATCGTCAACCTGGTCGGCCAGCACGCGACTTATCATTTGCAGCATGACACGCCGCTGACTTCCGACATAGAAGCTATCGCGCGTCCTTATTCCAAATGGTTGCGGACCTCCCAGTCTTCTTCCGAAATAGGACGCGACGCCGCTGATGCCCTGATTGCCGCGCGTACGGCTCCCGGACAAATCGCTACCCTGATCGTCCCTGCGGATGTTTCCTGGGGCGAAGGCGGCTCGGTCGCCTCTATCCCTGCCTTACCCAAACCTTCTACGCCGCAGCACAGCGTCGACCGCGCAGCGGTCATGCTTCGATCAGGCTTGCCCACCGCGATCTTACTTTCGGGAAATGCGTTATACGGAAAAGGCGTTCTGACGGCCGGGCGCATCGCCAAAGCCACCGGAGCCAAATTGCTGGCTCCTTATCCGATCACTCGGCTGCAACGCGGGGCACGAATTCCTTCAGTAGACCGAGTTCAATATGTGCTGGAACAGGGGATTGAGCAATTTAAGCAGTTTCGTCAAATCATTCTGGTGGGCGCGCGGGCTCCAGTCGCATATTTTGCTTATCCCGGAAAGGATAGTTCATTCACCTCGCCCGAATGTGAGATTCATGCGCTGGCTAGCCCCGGTGATGATTACGTTGGCGCGCTTGAAAGCCTGGCGACGGCTTTGTCAGCGCGGGATGTCGAACCGACATTGGATAACCCAGAGCGCCCGCAAATGCCCAGTGGGGAAATCACACTGTCCGGACTTGCTGCCGCAGTCGGCGCGCTTCTGCCCGAAAATACGATCGTGGTCGACGAATCGAATACGTCAGGGCGAGGATTGATGGCTGCCACCAAGGGATCTCCTCCACACGATTGGCTGACCAACACCGGCGGCTCCATCGGAATCGCGTTGCCACTGGCCGTGGGCGCAGCGGTAGCGTGTCCAGATCGTCATGTGTTGTGCTTGACTGCCGACGGCAGCGCTATGTATTCCGCGCAGGCCTTGTGGACAATGGCGCGCGCGAGCCTCAATGTCACAACGGTAGTTTTCGCCAATCACAGCTACGGCGTTTTGAAACGTGAATTTTCTTATCTCGGTGTGGGCGAGCCGGGGCCGCGAGCCGCAGCCATGTTCGACATTGGAAATCCTGATCTTGATTGGACTCTCTTGGCGAAGGGAATGGGAGTGCCCGCCGCGCGGGTTACTTCGTTGGATGGATTTGGAAAAGCTCTACGGGCCGGGTTGCAAAATCAGGGACCCAGCCTGATTGAAGTGCCTGTTTAGCGCTGGTTCGCCCGCCAGCCGTTGCGCAAGTGTGAGGAGGCGGTGCAAGCTGATACCTCATGCCAGAACTGCCGGATATCGTCAGTTACATCAGCGCGCTCGAGCCACGCATAGTCGGCCAGACACTTGAACGGATACGACTGAACAGTGCCTTTCTGCTGCGAACCGCGCAGCCGCCGCTTGCCAGCGTGGAGGGCCGTATTGTCCGCGAGCTGCGGCGAGTTGGAAAACGTATTGCTATTGGACTGGAGGATGATTTCTGGCTGGCACTTCATTTAATGATTGCCGGCCGTTTGCACTGGCGCGGGCGAGAAGCCAAGCTGGCGGGCCGCAACAGTTTGGCTGCTTTCGATTTTCCCAATGGTTCTCTGGTTCTTACTGAGGCGGGCAGCAAGCGCCGCGCATCGTTGCACCTATTCGTTGGAGAAGAGAACCTGCGTTCGCTGGACCCTGGCAGGAATCGATATTTTCACCAGCGATCTCGCTTCGTTTCACACAACTCTCACCGCCGAAAATCACACACTGAAGCGGGCGCTTACCGATCCGCGCCTGGTAAGCGGTATCGGCAATGCGTATTCAGATGAGATCCTGCATGCGGCGCAACTCTCTCCGATCATGCTCACGCAAAAACTGGGCCCGCAGGAATGGGAAAGACTTTTCGCCGCGACCCGGAGACACACTCGCGTTCTGGGTACACCGGCTCCGCGCCGAGGCAAACAAGAAGTTCCCTGAAAAGGTAACCGCGTTCCGCGAGGGTATGGCAGTTCATGGGCGTTATGGCGAGCCATGTCCAAGATGCGGAGACAAGGTTCTGCGGATTCGCTATGCCGACAAGGAAACGAACTACTGCGCGCGCTGCCAAACGGGTGGGAAAGTCCTTGCCGATCGCAGTTTGTCTCGGCTACTGGGATCGGATTGGCCAAGAACGCTCGAAGAGCTTGAGTCTCTAAAGCGGCGATGAGACACCGGCAGCGGCGATTCGCTAGAGTGACTCACGCCGCAGCTTTAAACAATTTCGCAAGATGATCGATGTCCGCGGCACTCGCATCGCCAACCACGAAATAGCGTAGGCCACCTTGAGCCCACGTTTCCGTGGTGAAGGGCAGTTTCTTCGCCGATCGGAAACCTTCGTCTGACTTGGCCGGCAAAGCTCGTTCCTGAAAAACGAAGACCGAAATATGGTGCTTGCGCACATCGTAGATGAGCTGCGCACCGGGAGCCTGCTGAAGATAGGTCATGCGGCCGCCGAGCAGCGAGAAGTCGGTGTTCTGCAATTCGGGCAAGTTGAACGAGAAGGGAATTCGTCCCTGGAACCACGGCTTTACCGTGTGCCGGTCGGTCGAGGCCACATCCACGGGAGACGAACTGGCCAGCGTGATCACGTGCAGGTCGGCGATCTCGCTCAGAACCTGGTTGACGCCAGATCGATTCCCGAGATAACCGAAAGTCAAGGTTCCGACTAGCACGAGAACTGCTGTCGCAGCGGCTAACGTCCATCCCATGCCGAAACTGCGCTGCGGCTTGCGAGCTAAGTTTCGCTGCATTCTTTTGCGAAACTCAGCACTGGGAACGAAGCGCTTGCCCGCAACTTGAATCGCCCGCTTCATCTGCACGCGCGCAAGAGCGTCTGCCGCGCATGAAGGACAATTGCGCAAATGGACATTGAAGGCGGTCGTCTCGTTCTCCGGCAATTCGCCGTCGACATAAGGATCAAGTTTTGTCTTCCAAGACTCACAAACCATAATCGTCCCCTGAATTTGCGTCAGCCGGTGAGCGAAGTTTATAGAACTGACCGGAAAAAGCGGCATGGCCAGTTATTCAAAGGAATCGAGTTGGAGATCCGCTCCCGACACGTCCATATAGTAAAACACCGAAGTCGTGTATTTATTCCCTTCTCAGACCTCAAGCCAAGACCGCCACGGGTCCCTGTTTTTACTCGGTTCATCCCAGATGTTCGGCCGGTAAGGCTCATCCGCGTTTGCTTCGTCTCCTGACGAGATGTCACAATGCTTCATGCAAAAATTTTCGTACGGCCTCGTAAATGTACTCGCTACCGCGCTCATGCTGGGGGGCAGCCTCGCCGCGCAGCAAACACCCGCAACGACACCTCAACCTTCCCACCCAGCAGGCAGCCAAGCTGGAAGCCAGAATGCCTCTACCCTCACAACACAAAAAGACAAAGTGAGCTACGCCATTGGGATGAACATTGGAACCAACCTGCACCGGCAGTCGGTGGACGTGGACCCGAAGATCCTGCAGCAAGGCCTCGAAGATGCGCTTGCCGGTGGTAAGACGCTGCTATCAGAAGATGAAGCCAAGGCGACGCTCACGCAATTTCAGACGGAGATGCGCCAGAAGCAGCAGGAAAAGATGCAACAAGCCGGAGCGACAAACAAGAAGGAAGGCGATGCATTTCTCGCCGCGAACAAGAGCAAAGAAGGCGTCGTCACGCTTCCTAGCGGTCTTCAATACAAAATTCTGACTGCCGGCACGGGAGCCAAACCCACAACCGGCGACTCCGTGGTGTGCAACTACAAGGGCACGCTGATCGACGGCAAGGAATTTGACAGCTCCTACAAGCGCGGGCAACCTGCGACCTTTCCCGTGGCCGGAGTAATCAAGGGCTGGACTGAGGCGCTGCAACTCATGCCCGTGGGATCGAAGTGGCAACTGTTCGTTCCGGCTGATTTGGCTTACGGCGAACGAGGCAGCGGTCCCGACATCGGTCCCAACGCCACACTCATCTTCGAAGTTGAGTTACTTTCCATCCAGAGCAAAGATAAGGCGGCAGAGCCACAGAAAAAGTAGGTCGGGGCATCGACAGAGTCCAGCGGATCGGCTACGCAGCAGAACCGCGGATGCCGGTCACGCCCATCATTCTCCCGGTAATTCCCTTTTCCGCCCGATAAGAAAAAAGCAGCTCCGGATGGCACGATGTACATAGCGTGGAAGCGCTGATGTTTTTCCGCAAAACACCAGCGCTAATTAATTGCCGGCGGTTGGCTTCGATCAGGTCCAGGAAAATCTTGGGAGGTAGCTCGCCGTGCCCGGGAGCCCTTGCCGTCAGGAATAGCAGCGGATACTTTTCGCGCACCGGGTCCGACTCCTTTACTTCCCGGAACAAATCATCGGCGTAAGCGAATTGCGATTCGAACTGTTGGCGCACTTCAGGACCGACTTCATAACAGCAAGCATGAATGCCCGGGCCGATCGCCGCCTCGATGTTCTTGGGCAGCGTTCCGAAATAGCGGCGCATTTCTCCGACTCCTTTTTCGACAATGCGTTTGACCGTGCCGCGCCAACCGGCATGGAACACTCCGACAGCTCTCTGCCTGGTATCAACAAGAATCACGGGCAGGCAATCGGCCGTTTGGATGGCGAGGAGAACTCCGGGCATGCAGGTGATTAATCCATCGCCAACCAAGTTTTGTTTCGGCAACTCAGTCACGCAATGGATGAGATCGGAATGAATCTGGCGTAGGGTGACGAGTGGCCACGGTTTCTTACCGCGGGTGGCGCCGAGTTGCGATAACAAAACTGTTCGGTTGCGTCCAACCACACTACGCGAGTCCTGCTTTGTAAATCCGAGATTGAGCGCGTTCCCCCCATAAACGCGGGAGAACCCAGCGGATCGCGTGCTGAATCCATGGATTAGCCATGGAATGCGAGCTAGGTCGTCAGATCGAAGGATCGCAGTCTTGCTTTTTTGGCACTCTTAATTGGCACCAGAACATACTAACAATCTGGGTCGCTCCTCTAAGACCTGCAAGCGATACTGCGGGTATAATCCCCATGCAATCAAAACGACGTCGCCTGCACTCCGGAGGACGAGATGAGTAGCATTGTGCGAGGTATGGGTGGGATTACTTTTGCTCTTATCGCCGTTTGCCTGGGAGCATTCGTGTCGTTGCACGAGCCCTTGGCGGCCTCGCCGCGACAGCCGAGCGCAGCCCCGCAGGCCTCGTCCGACCCGCGTATGCAGAATGCGTATCGCTTTCAGCAAGGCGGATGGACGTACGTCCACCTGGAAGGCTCGCCCGAGCACATCGGATTCCAGCATGGATACCTGCTGGCGCGTGAGATTGCCGATGCTTTCGAGGCAATTAAACTGGAGGACACTCACACTACCAAGCGCGACTGGGAGTTTTTCAGAAAAGCCGCCCACGAAATGCTTTGGCCGAAAATCGATGCGGAATACCAGCAGGAACTCACCGGCATCGTCGAAGGACTGAAGGCCCAGGGCGTTGCCATGGATCTGGACGATCTGGTTGCGCTCAACGCCTTCGAAGAACTCCCCGGCTACTACGTGCCCTGGTATGACCAGCAGCAACACGTCGCAGGCGCGCCCAAGTTGTCCAGTCCCGGCAATTGCAGCGCGTTCATCGCTACCGGGAGTTACACTCGCGACCACCAGATCGTAATTGCGCATAACAACTGGACCAGCTACCTTGTCGGCTCGCGCTGGGTGATCGTCTTCGACATTGTTCCTGAGCACGGCAACCGCATTTTGATGGATGGATTTCCTGGCGTAATCACCAGCGACGACGACTTCGGCGTGAACTCGGCTGGAATCATGGTCGCCGAGACTACGATCGCCCAATTTGTCGGCTGGGATCCGCAGGGCAAGCCGGAATTTGTGCGCTCGCGCAAGGCTCTGCAATATGCGAATTCCATTGACGACTATGCTCGCATCATTGAGGACGGGAACAACGGTGGCTATGCCAATGACTGGCTGATCGGAGACCGCAAGACCGGCGAGATTGGATATCTCGAGCTGGGCTTGAAGCACACGCCGATGTGGCGGACGAAAGACGGATATTTTGTCAGCTCGAATTTCGCCCGCGATCCCGCGGTGATCAAAGACGAAACGTCTGGCTTCGATCCCCAAAATGCGTCTACTTCGCCCAATGCCCGCCATATCCGCTGGGAGCAGCTCATCAAACAATCCAAAGGGCACATCGACGTCGCCATGGCGGAAAGCTTTATGGCCGACCACGTGGATAGCTTCGAAAAGAAGGAGCAGGCGGACGAGCGCAGCCTGTGCGGTCACGTCGACGCCTCACCACGGGGCGTGAAGCTTTGGGATTGGGCACCTTACTACCCTGGGGGCGCGGTCCAGGGCAAAGCGACGGATAGCAGCCTGGCAGAGCGCATGAGTTTTCAGGCGCGCGCTGGGCATCCCTGTGGACAGGATTTCATCGCTAAGGATTTCTTGACCGCGCACCCAGAGTACTCCTGGGAAGCGCCTGTGCTTCGCGACATGAAATCGGGCCCGTGGACGCTTTTCCACGCCGGACAGCACGAGGGACAGTAATCGAGCACGTTATGCTTCCACTAACTCCGGACTGCACTTGTGCCATTCCGTGGCGTGCTCATAGGCATAGGCAAGCTGTAGCACTTTATCTTCTCGCCAATGCGGGCCGATGATCTGCAGTCCGATGGGAAGACCTGCGCTGCGTAAATCCACAGGGAACCGAAATCGCCGGCAGTCCCCACATATTTGCCGGTCGTGTATTGCGCAGCAGCAAGAGTTCTCGCGGACGCAGCAGATCGGGATTCTCCTTCAGTTCAGCAATCGTCGGTGCGGGAATCGGCGCGGTGGGAGTTACCAGAACGTCCACATTCTCGAACACGCGCTTGATTTCGCCACGTATCTTCTGCAGTTCACGCCGCCGCTGCTCAACCTCCTCGCCGCTAATCTCCTCGCCCTTGCGGATTCGGCGTAGCGTTTCCGGTTGGTACAGTTCCGGACTCCGGGAAACGAACTCAACGTGATAAGCGTATGCCTCGGCAGTTTGCAAGGTGCGATCCGTGGGGACATCAAGCTCAATCTCGTGCAAATCGCCGCCGAGGGTTCTTAGCACCCCGAGCGCCTCTTCCATCGCAGAAGCAATTTCCGGATCAAGATCCTCATAGAAAAACTGTCGAGGGACACCGATCCTCGCCGCCTTTGATTCTTCCCGCAGAGCTGCCAGGTAGTCAGGGACGGGCGTGGCAACGCTGCTCATATCCCTCGCGTCGTGGCCTGCGATCGCCTGCAATATTACCGCGGCATCCGAAACTGTGCGCGTGATCGGACCCACGTGATCGAGTGACACCGAGAGCGGAATTACACCGCGAGCACTCACCCGCCCATACGTAGGTTTCAAGCCAACGATTCCGCACAACGCAGCAGGCTCGCGAACCGAACCCGCAGTATCAGTGCCGATCGTGCCACAGCAAAGGCCCGCCGCCACGGCAGCCGCCGACCCTCCCGACGATCCGCCCGTGATGTGCGCCGGATTCCACGGATTTCGCACTTCGCCGTAATAGCTGATCATCGAGCTTCCGCCATAAGCGAACTCATGCATGTTGTTCTTCCCTAAGAGAACGGCCCCAGCATTTTTCAGGCGCCGCACCACTTCAGCATCTTCTGCCGGGATTCGATCCTTGAATACGGCGCTGGCGGCGGTGGTGCGAACCCCGGCAGTATCGATGAGATCTTTCAAGGCGAGCGGGATGCCGTGCAGCGGCCCGCGCCAGTGTCCGCGAACAATTTCATCCTCAGCGCTGCGTGCCTGTTCAAGCGCTGAGTCCGCAGTCACTGTGATGAAGGCATTCAGAGTGGGATTCAGTTTCTCAATCTGCGCGAGGTATTTCTTCGTCAATTCCACGGGAGACAATTTCCGTTTGCGCAACAACTCGCTGGTTTCCACAATCGATTGCAACACGTTCTCTCTTTCCCTAACACGAACCATCCGTCGCCGGAGTTAATTATGCTTCGCCGTCATGCGTTGTCTGCTGCGAAAAGTCTATAATCTTTGTTCGCTTCCGGGAGGTGCAGAATTTCGCCATGGCACAGATGACTGTAACTCCCGTCGCAACCCATGGATTTCTTCTCGATGGTAAATGGATCGAGCAGGGCGACCAGGTCGAGATTCGCGCCCCGTACGACGGCAGCGTGGTCGGCCGTGTTTTCCAGGCAAAGCGTGAGCATGTCGATGCGGCTATCGCGGCCGCGGTGAAGGCTTTTGGAACTACCCGCCGGCTGCCGGCATTTGAACGCCAACGCGTGCTGCGCCGGGTAGTGGAGAACATCACTCACCGCAAGGAAGAGTTTGCTCACACTTTAGCCCAAGAAGCGGGAAAACCTATCAAAGCTGCGCGCAGTGAAGTGGAACGAACTATCTTCACTTTTAATGTGGCCGCGGAGGAAAGCACGCGCATCTATGGGGAATATCTGCCACTGGATTGGCAGGAATTCACCGCAGGACGTTGGGGAATTGTACGGCGCTTTCCTCTCGGCCCGATTGCCGGGATTACGCCCTTCAATTTTCCGTTGAATCTGGTCGCCCATAAAGTGGCGCCGGCAATTGCCAGCGGCTGCACGATGGTACTGAAGCCAGCGCCGCAAACCCCGTTGACCGCATTGCTTGCAGCGGAAGCAGTGCAGCAGGCGGGATGGCCGGACGGTGCATTGAATGTTCTTCCCTTGTCCAATGACGACGCTGGGTTATTGGTAACGGACGAGCGCCTGAAACTGATCAGCTTCACCGGCAGCGCAGCGGTTGGTTGGGACATCAAGCGCAGAGCGGGCAAGAAAAAAGTGACGCTGGAATTGGGAGGGAACGCGGGAGTCATCGTTCACAGCGACGCTGATCTGAACTACGCCGCCGAACGTTGCGTGACTGGAGGTTTCGCTTACGCCGGACAATCGTGTATTTCGGTGCAGCGCATCCTCGTAGAACGCTCGGTTTTCGAAAAGTTCCGCGACCTTTTAGTGGCGGGGGTCAAGAAGCTGAAAACTGGAGACCCACTGCAAGAGTCGACAGACGTCGGCCCGCTGATTCGTGAAAGCGATGCTATCCGCGCCAGTGACTGGATACAAGAGGCGATACGCAGCGGGGCACGAGTCTTGTGCGGCGGTCAGCGCAAAGGATCACTCCTGGAGCCGACCGTTTTAACTGGGACGCGGCAAGATATGAAAGTGAACTGCCAGGAGATTTTTGCTCCGGTGGTAACCATTGAGGCGTATGACAGTTTCTCCGATGCGCTGAAGCAGATTAATAATTCGGCGTATGGCTTGCAGGCGGGGATCTTTACAAGGGATGCCAAACTGCTGTTCAGCGCCTACGAAGAACTCGAAGTCGGCGCGTTAATGGCGGGAGACGTTCCAACGTTTCGCATTGATCACATGCCTTACGGCGGCATCAAAGACTCGGGAATTGGGCGTGAAGGCTTGCGTTCAGCAATTGAAGAGATGACGGAGCCGAAGCTGCTGGTGATGAACCTGCGATGAGTGGCTCATGGAGGCGCCCGTCGTCCATCATTTGCTGAAAGTCTTGAAATCGTTGAGGAGATTACGAGTCGACGCGAACTGTTATAATCACAAGTTTTCGTGGAGACATCACGGCTGCCTGTGATGCCTTATTCCAAGGATGGCATTCAACCGGGGATGGATTTCGACGTCCTGCTGCACCTGAAAGTCGATGCAGATTTTTCACCGCAGTACCAACACAATCTCACGCGCCACGATTTACGGGGCGGTATTCCTGGTGGCCGTGCTGCTGTGGGCAGTGCTCGAACTGCAACGGTCGCCCTATATAACTTACGCCAAGGTAGCGCGCCCGCAGCCTGTACCTTTTAGTCATCAGCACCATGTTGGCGGGTTGGGCATTGACTGCCGCTATTGTCATACGTCGGTGGAGAATTCCTCATTCGCCGGAATTCCTCCTACCAAAACCTGCATGAACTGCCATTCTCAAATTTGGCTGGGCGCACCGTTGCTTGAGCCGGTGCGCGAGAGTTTCCGCACTGGCAAGTCGCTGGTGTGGACGCGCGCCAACGATTTGCCCGATTTCGTTTATTTCGATCACAGCATACACATCAACAAGGGCGTTGGCTGCAACACCTGCCACGGCCCGGTCGACCGCATGCCGCTGATGTTTAATTACGCGTCTCTGCAAATGGAGTGGTGTCTGGATTGCCATCGCGATCCGGCAAAAAACCTGCGCCCGCGCGATCAGGTTTTCAATATGCGCTACGAGCAGCCCTCGAGCGACAAGCCTCTCATGCTGGATGGCAAGCTCTATACGGATCAGCTTTCGCTGGGTACGGATCTGGTAAGCAAATACCATCTGCGCACGGTGACCGATATTACAAGCTGTTCAACGTGTCACAGATGAGATTTAGTAAGTAATGGAGAACGGGCGTCTCGCCCGTCTGACCGTAGAGACGTACGTCTCTACAGAACGAACTTTAGATGGAAGAAGAAAACAAGAAGCCGCACCGCGAGGAAGTCTGTCCCGGCAAGAAGGACAAGCTCGACCTGAAAGCGGTGAGCGCGCAAATCGCCGCGACTAAAGGGCCGGAATATTGGCGCAGCCTGGAAGAACTCGCAGGCACCCCCGAGTTTCAGGAAATGCTGCATCGCGAGTTTCCCAAAGGCGCGTCGGAGTGGCTGGACGCGGTTTCTCGCCGCGGCTTTCTGAAGCTGATGGGCGCTTCGCTGGCAATGGCAGGAATGACCGCCTGCACCAAGCAGCCGATGGAACCAATTGTTCCCTATGTGCGGCAGCCGGAAGAAGTAATTCCCGGACGCCCTCTTTTCTTCGCCAGCGCTTTCACCCTGAGCGGATATGCAACTCCGATCATGGTTGAAAGTCATCTGTATCGTCCCACCAAGATCGAAGGCAACGAGCAGCATCCCGCAAGCCTCGGCGGAACCGATGTGTTCACGCAGGCGTCGCTGCTCGAAATGTATGACCCCGACCGCTCCCAGACCATTACGTATCTGGGCGACGTGCGCACCTGGGGAGGATTTCTCGACGCAATTCGTGGCCCGCTTAACGCGCAGAAAGCGGTGCAGGGTGCGGGGATCCGCATTCTCACGCGGACTGTTTCTTCTCCAGCGCTGGCCGATCAATTGCGGTCGGTACTGAAACTTTATCCGCAAGCAAAATGGCATGTGTATGAGCCGGTGAATCGCGACAATGTGCTCGAAGGCGCGAAGATGGCTTTTGGCCAGCCGGTGGAAACGCAGTACCGGCTGGAAAACGCCGACGTAATCGTTTCGCTCGACGCCGATTTCCTGTACGCGGGATTTCCGGGAAGCACGCGCTATATTCGCGACTTCGCCAAGCGCCGCAATCCGGACGCCGAGCCGAAACAAGGTTCATGAAAACTATTCCTGACGACTCAAGAATGAGCCGGCTGTACGTGATCGAGAGCACGCCCAGTTCAACCGGCGTGAAGGCGGACCATCGCTTACCAGTGAAGGCCGCATTCATCGAAACTTTCGCGCGAGCTCTGGCGACATCGTTGGGAGTGAACGCCGGCAGCGGAGAACTTCCCGAAGAGCACGGCCCGCTGTTTGCTAATGCAGTTGTTCAAGATCTAAAGGCGCATCGCGGTTCCAGCGTCGTGATTGCCGGTGACCACCAGCCTCCGGTGGTGCACGCTCTTGCGCATGCCATCAACCAGGCTCTGGGCAACGTCGGGAAAACGGTTTTTTACACTGACCCCGTCGATGCTAACCCGATCAACCAAACTGATTCCATCAAAGATCTCGTCGCCGACATGCGTGCCGGTAAAGTGGACATGCTATTCATCATGGGCGGAAATCCCGCTTATGATGCGCCTGCCGACCTGGGCTTCGCCGATGCGCTCAAGAACACAAACATTCCCATGCGCGTACATCTCGGGCTTTATCAGGACGAAACCGCCGAGCTCTGCCACTGGCATTTGAATGAGGCGCATTATCTCGAATCATGGGGCGACACTCGTGCATATGACGGCACCGTGAGTATCGTGCAGCCGCTGATCGCGCCGCTGTACAACGGCAAGAGCGTTTATGAATTGACTGCGTTCCTCGCCGGGCAAGCGGAGGCCACAGGCCACGAAATCGTGCAGGGATATTGGCGAAAGCAGCATCCCGGCGCGGACTTCGACGCCTTCTGGCGCAAATCGCTACATGACGGATGGATCGCAGGAACAACATTTACACCCAAATCGATCAATCCGAAGACCACGAATTTTCCACCGTTCCGCTGCCAGCGACGCAAAATCGATTGAGATAAATTTCCGCCGCGATCCCTCGGTATATGACGGCAGCTTCTCCAACAACGGCTGGCTGCAGGAACTGCCCAAGCCCATGTCGAAGATGACTTGGGACAATCCCGTGTTCATCGGCCCGGCCATGGCAGCGCGCATGGGGCTCAAGAGCGAAGATCTAATCAGATTTGGAACTGAATGGAAAAAAGGTCACGGCTCCAATCTGGATTCAGGCTGGCCATCCCGATAATTCCATCACCGTTTTCCTGGGTTACGGACGCCGTCGCGCAGGCCGCGCAGGCACCGGCGCGGGTTTCGATATGTACCCGCTGCGCTCCAGCGCGACTCCATGGTTCACGACAGGTGTGAATATCACCAAGGCGGGTGGAACTTACAAGCTGGCGACAACTCAGGGCTACCAAACCATGGACACGGCGGTAGGCGCGCGGCCGCAGGTGCGGACCGCGAGTCTGGAAGAGTATCGCAAAGAACCCGAGTTCGCCAGGGACGAAGAGCCTCCGGCGGAATTGACTTTGTACAAGCCTTATCCCTACGAGAAAGAGGCGTACGTATGGGGCATGGCCATTGATCTGGATGCCTGCGTCGGCTGCAACAATTGCATTGTGGCTTGCCAGGCAGAGAACAACATTCCGGTGGTCGGCAAAGAGCAGGTGGTGATTGGCCGCCACATGCACTGGCTCCGTGTTGACACGTATTACCAGGGCGACCGCGACTATCCCAAGGCGTATTTCCAGCCCGTCCCCTGCCAGCAATGCGAGAACGCTCCGTGCGAAGTGGTTTGTCCTGTCGGCGCGACCGTGCACAGCACAGAAGGCCTGAATGACATGGTGTACAACCGCTGCGTCGGCACGCGCTACTGTTCCAACAACTGCCCGTACAAGGTGCGGCGGTTTAATTTCCTGCTCTTTCAGGATTGGGAGACGCCGCAATACAAGATGATGCGCAATCCGGACGTGACCGTGCGCAGCCGCGGCGTAATGGAAAAATGCACGTATTGCGTGCAGCGGATCACTCAGCATCGCATCGATTCGGAGCGCGAAGATCGCAAAATCCAGGATGGCGAACTGCAGACTGCCTGCCAGCAATCTTGTCCAGCAAACGCGATTGTCTTCGGCAACATCAATGATCCCAACAGCAAGGTTTCGAAACTGAAGGGAGTTCCGCGTAACTACAGTTTGCTGGCCGATCTGAATACCCGGCCGCGAACCACTTATCTGGCCGAGATTCGCAATCCGAATTCAGAACTGGAAAGCTGAGCACGAGCGACAGATGGACGAGCCAAGACAACCCGCAACCTTTGGCGATGAGGGCGCTCCGGTAATCGAGCCCGGATATACCTTCGGCACTGTCACCGACAAGATTGCTTCGATCGTTCTGACGCGCCCAACTTCCAATGGCTGGTATTTCGGTTTTGGCATTGCGTTTCTGCTCACCATGATGATGTTGTATGCCGTCGGGTACTTGTTTGTTCGCGGCGTCGGCATCTGGGGTATAACCATCCCGATCGGTTGGGGCTTCGCCATCGTGAACTTCGTCTGGTGGATTGGAATCGGGCACGCGGGCACGCTGATTTCGGCCATCCTGCTACTGCTGCGGCAATCCTGGCGCAATTCGATTAACCGCTTTGCCGAAGCCATGACGCTGTTCGCCGTGTCAGCCGCCGGTCTATTCCCGCTGATTCACGTTGGCCGACCGTGGCTCGCCTATTGGCTGTTCCCTTATCCCAACACCATGAATTACTGGCCGCAGTTCCGCAGCCCCTTGGTCTGGGACGTTTTTGCCGTGTCCACCTACGCGACCATCTCCTTGTTGTTCTGGTTTATCGGCCTGGTTCCTGATCTCGCCACATTGCGGGACCGTTCTACCAACCGCTGGGCGCAAATGATCTACGGAATCCTGGCATTGGGCTGGCGCGGTTCCGCGCGGCACTGGCATCGCTATGAGACCGCCTACCTGCTGCTCGCGGGACTCGCGACTCCGCTCGTATTGTCCGTTCACACCGTGGTCAGCTTCGACTTTGCGATCGCCATCGTGCCCGGCTGGCATACCACCATCTTTCCTCCCTACTTTGTTGCCGGTGCAATCTATTCCGGCTTCGCCATGGTACTGATGCTGGCGATACCCATCCGCAAATTCTATAGCCTCGAAGACTTCATTACCGAACGCCACTTGCAGAACTCAGCAAAAGTAATGCTAGCGACCGGCCTGATTGTGGCCTATGGCTATGCCATCGAAGCTTTCATGGGATGGTACAGCGGCAACCGCTACGATATGTTTACCCTTTGGAACCGCCTGCACGGGCCATATGCCCCTTGTTATTACGCGCTCTTGGCGTGCAACATCTTTATCCCGCAATTGCTATGGATTCGCAAACTCCGCACCAGCCCGCTTGCCTTGTTTCTAATTTCCGGAGTCATTCTGGTCGGCATGTGGCTGGAGCGCTTCATCATCGTAGTGGTCAGCCTGCACCGTGATTTCCTGACTTCATCCTGGGGTATGTATTATCCGACGCGCTGGGATTGGATGACTTACATCGGCACCATTGGCATGTTTCTGGCCGCCATGTTCCTGTTCGTACGCATCCTGCCCATGATCTCGATCTTTGAAATGCGCACCTTGCTGCCGGAGGCGGAGGTGAAGGAATGAAGCGCACTCCGATCTACGGCATGATGGCCGAATTCGATTCTCCCGCCCAACTGGTGGAGGCGGCTCATCGCACGTATGCAGCCGGTTATCGGAAGATCGACGCCTACAGTCCGTTTCCCATCGAAGCGTTGGCGGAAGCCATTGGCTTTCACTCGAACCGCGTGCCCCTGGTAGTGCTGATCGGTGGATTGATCGGAGGCTTGTCCGGCTACGCTTTGCAGTACTGGGTCTCCGTGATCAGCTATCCAATCAATGTCGGCGGAAAGCCTTATCATTCGTGGCCCGCGTTCATTGTTGTTACTTTTGAGATGACGATTTTGTTTGGCGGGATTTTTGCCGTCTTTGGCATGCTGGCGTTGAATGGGCTTCCCATGCCGTACCATCCGGTATTCAATGTCCCGCGTTTCGCTTTCGCCACCAAAGATCGGTTCTTTCTGATCGTGTTCTCAACTGATCCCAAGTACAGTCCTAGCGGAACCCGCAGCTTTCTTGAAGGGCTGGGACCGCGTTCGATTTCGGAGGTGCCTAAGCTGAAGCAATGCTAAACCTCCGCAAAATTTCGTGGCCAAGAATGGAGGCCGGGCGTCCTCGCCCGGCGGGACGCAGAAAGGAGGCTCGTACCTCATTATCTTGGCCGTGCTGGTCCTGGCAGGCTGCCGCCAGGACATGCACAACCAACCTCGCTTCAAGCCATTGGCTGAAAGCGATTTCTTTGCCGACCTTCGCTCCGCCCGCCCGCCGGTCGAAGGCACCGTAGCCCGCGGACAATTGCATGAAGACACGTATTTTTATACCGGCAAATTTGGCAGCAATCCCGGCGACTATATGCCTTTTCCAGTAACCATGGATGTGTTGTCGCGGGGACGTGAGCGCTTCAACATTTATTGCGCTCCCTGCCACTCGCGCGTGGGCGATGGCAACGGAATGATCGTGCAGCGCGGCTATCGTGCTCCGCCGTCCTATCACACCGAGCGTTTGCGCAAAGCGCCGCTGGGATATTTCTTTGACGTAATGACCAACGGGTTTGGAGCCATGCCGGACTATGCCACGCAAGTTCCGCCCCGTGACCGCTGGTGCATTGTGGCGTACATTCGCGCGTTGCAGTTAAGCCAGGACGCAACCTTGAGCGACGTTCCGCCAGGAGAAAAAGTGCCGTCGAATCCTCCTGTATTCCGGGGCGATCCTGGCTCTGGCGCAACTTTGCCGGAACTGCAGCCGGGCGCGTCCAAAGGAGGAGAGCAATGAGCGCGGCGCATGTGAATCTCGACTTGACGCCGCCTCCGGTAGTTAAGACCATTCAACGGCGCTCGCTGATCATCGGCCTGGTTTTTGCGGCAATCTCATTGGCGGTTGCCTTCATTCGTCCAGATCAATTCTTCCGCGCCTACTTGCTCGGCTACATGTGCTGGCTCGGGGTGGCTCTTGGATCGATGGCGATTCTCATGATCCGGCATTTGACGGGCGGCGGTTGGGGAACGGTGATCCGCAGAATTTTGGGCGCGGCCATGCGGACCTTGCCTTTGATGGCAGTGCTGTTTATTCCTCTTCTCTTCGGAATGCCAAAGCTCTACGTGTGGGCGCGGCCGCTTGATTCCATTGCCGACCCACATCTCCGCGAACATTTACGTGACCTCACGAAAAGCTACCTCAACTGTGCACGGCTTCATCATTCGCGCCATCATTCTATCTGGGAATCTGGAATCTGCTGTCGTTCCTGCTAACGAAGTGGTCGCGTGAACAGGACAAGCCGACAACCCGCGACAACACGCAGCGCTTCAAAGCGGTAAGCGGACCCGGGCTGATTCTCTACGCATTCACCATTTCCTTCGCCGCCATCGACTGGATTATGTCCATCGATCCCAGTTGGATTTCGACCATCTACGGATTGCTGATCCTGATCGGTGAATTGCTTTCCGCCATGTGCTTCGCGGTCGTGGTGGAGCGAATTCTGGTGGATTACAAGCCAATGTCCGAAATGTTAAAACCCGATTTCGTCCACGACCATGGCAAGTGGATGCTGACCTTCGTCATGGTTTGGGCGTATTTTTCGTTCTCGCAGTGGCTGATCATCTGGGCGGGAAATTTGCCGGAAGAAATCACCTGGTACATGCGCCGCTTGTATGGGGGTTGGGGATTAGTTGGACTGACACTGGTGATTTTCCAGTTCGCCGTGCCGTTCGTAGTCCTGCTTTCGCGCCCGTTCAAACGTGACGTACGGCGGCTGGTCTGGCTGGCAGGCTGGATCATGTTAATGCGTTACGTGGATCTTTTCTGGATAATCGAACCGAATTTTTCAAAGACATTCTCTTTGACAGTGGCGGACATAGTGGTTCCGATTGCCATTGGCGGCATCTGGCTGGCTTACTTTTTCCGCAATCTGAGTTCGCTGCCGCTTCTGCCCGCGTTTGATCCGTCCGCAAGCGAAGTCTTGGAACCAGCGCATGACTGAAGAAGATACAAAACACGAACACGCGGAAGAGGCGTACGAGCATCAGGATCTGAGCGCACAAGCAATTTATGCGTTTCTGATCAGCCTCTTGGTAGGCGGCGTAATCGTTTATTTCATTGTCTGGGGCATGTACCGTTTCATGGATGCGCGTATCAAGAGAACATCAGCCTCCGCCGAACCCCTTAGTGCAGCAGGTGGAAACCGACACTCGCGTAGTCTCGCCTGATGAGATTAAGAAGTTTCCCGAACCGCGCTTGGAAAAAAATGAACGAACCGAGATCAACGATTTTCGCTTGAAGGAAGAACAACACTAAACAGTTATGGCTGGGTCGACGAAAAGGCCGGGATAGTACACATTCCGATTGACCGTGCCATGGAATTGTTGGCGCAAAAGGGTCTGCCGACCACACCCAAAGCCGGCACAGTTCCGCCGTCTGAGGTAAATGTCGTCACTCAGGCCGCGCAACGTTCGGACACAAGCAATCAACCGGCGAAGACCAAGCCGCAGAAGCCGAAACAATAAATGAAGAAAGGATGTAACGAGTGCGCAGTAAAACCAGATCGAAGATTCGGACGCTGATCGCAGCAACAGTATATGCAGCGTGCATGCTCGCGCTGCCCGCGTGGGGCCAGGGAATAACCCAAGGCCCCGTCTCGCCGCCTGCGAATGTGCGTCCACCAGGACTCAAGAATGTTGGTATCGAGCAGCATCTGAACGAACAGATTCCGCCCACGCTTGCATTTCGCGATGAAAATGGCAGAGCCGTTCAACTGGGAGACTATTTCGGCAAGAAGCCGATGATTTTGAATCTGGTTTATTACCAGTGTCCGATGCTATGCGGAGAAGTGCTAAGTGGACTGGAGAGCGCGATGCGTGTGCTGAAGTTCGACGCGGGGAAAGAATTTGACGTCCTCACCGTGAGCTTCGATCCCAAGGAAACTCCAGAAATGGCGGCCGCCAAAAAAGCCGAATACCTGAAGCGTTACGGACGTCCTGGTGCCGCCGCGGGCTGGCATTTCCTGACCGGACCAGCGGCTTCAATCGACGCACTGACCAAGGCGGCTGGTTTTCAGTATCAATACGATCCCAAGAGCGGGCAGTTTGCTCATGCAACCGCAATCATGATCCTGACGCCGGAGGGAAAGATCGCTCAATATTATTACGGCGTGGAATTTGCTCCCAAGGATTTGCGCCTGGGACTGATTCAAGCATCGCAAAACAAAATCGGGACCGTCGTGGATCAGGTCCTCCTCTACTGCTACCACTACGATCCCGACACAGGAAAATACGGAGCAATCATCAGCAGGGTTTTGCAACTGGCCGCCGGCGCGACAGTTTTGATCCTGGGAACATTTTTGATAGTGATGTTCCGCATGACCCCGACAACCATTGCCGAACGAAAATATCCGGCGACGAACGACCGCCGGCGAACGACCAACGACTAATTATGTTTGACAACTTTCCACTTTGGCCTGCACGCGCCTCAGCTGGCGCCGGTAATGTAGACGCGCTCTACATTTTTCTTCTGGCGCTGTCCGCGTTCATGTGCCTGGCCATTTTCGCCATGATTCTCATATTTGCGACGATGTATCGTCGCCGCCGGGGCGTCGAAGCTGAGCAGATCGAAGGCTCAACCGAGCTGGAAATAACCTGGTCGATAATCCCCATGGGAATCTTTCTCGCAATTTTTGTATGGGGCGCTGTCATTTACTTCCACGAGCGCACGCCACCTCGCGGCGCTTCCGAAGTTTATGTCGTGGCCAAGCAGTGGATGTGGAAGCTCGAACATCAGGAGGGTCAGCGCGAGATCAACGAACTGCACGTGCCGGTGGGCCGCGACGTCAAACTGATTATGACTTCGCAGGACGTGATCCACAGTTTTTATGTTCCTGCCTTCCGCATCAAGCAGGACGTGCTGCCCGGCCGCTACACAACCGCGTGGTTTCGCGCGACGAAGCCCGGCGTGTACCACCTGTTCTGTTCGCAATATTGCGGCACCATGCACTCCGGCATGATTGGACAAGTCGTAGTGATGGAGCCTGCGCAATACGAAGCCTGGCTCTCCGGCGGCGGAACTTCGGGATCGCTCGCAGCCAGCGGCGACACTCTTTTTCAGCAATTGGGTTGTTCCACCTGTCATCGCTCCGATAGTCAAGGCCGCGGACCTAATCTGGTCGGAATTTTCGGCAAACCCGTGCATCTGGAGGATGGGCGAACTCTTACGGTCGATGAGAATTATCTCCGCACATGCATCTTGAGTCCGAGTAAGAACGTTCCCAGCGGATTTAAGCCCATCATGCCGGTTTTTCAAGGACTGGTGAGCGAAGAACAAATAAATGCCTTAGTGGCATATATCAAATCGTTGACTCCGTCTCCGGCGGGAGGCCAAGGGAGCCTCAGCTTAGCGCCAAAACCGCCAATACCCTAAGGAATAGCAATGGCAACCGTAGCAGTAACTGCAGAACGCGAAAATTATCTGAATAAGGAATACGGGATCCGCTCGTGGCTTCTGACGACCGACCATAAGCGCATCGCGCTGCTTTACCTCGCGTCCATTACTTTCTTCTTCTTCATTGGAGGATTCTTCGCGCTGCTGATCCGCCTTGAATTGCTAACTCCAGCGGGCGATCTCGTACAGGCGGATACTTACAACAAGCTCTTCTCCATGCACGGCCAGGTAATGATTTTCTTTTTCTTGATCCCTTCCATCCCCGCTGTGCTGGGAAATTTTCTGGTCCCCTTGATGATCGGCGCGAAAGACCTCGCGTTTCCGCGCATCAATCTGCTGAGCTGGTATCTCTACATGATTGCCGGCGTGATCTATGTTCATTGCATTGTTACCGGCGGCGTCGACACAGGCTGGACCTTCTACACGCCCTTCAGCACAGCCTTCAGCAATACCAGAGTGATCGAGGCGGGAATCGCAATCTTTATCGCAGGATTTTCGTCCATCCTTACCGGCCTAAACTTTGTCGTGACGATTCACCGCATGCGAGCACCGGGAATGACCTGGTCTCGCCTGCCACTGTTCATCTGGGCGCACTACGCTACCAGCATCATCCAATTGCTTGGAACGCCGGTGCTGGCGATTACGTTGTTGCTCGTAGTGTTCGAACGCGCCTTCAATCTGGGCATTTTCGACCCGACTCGTGGCGGCGATCCGCTGTTGTTCCAACATTTGTTCTGGTTCTATTCGCATCCCGCTGTGTACATCATGATCCTCCCGGCGATGGCGGTGGAAAGCGAAGTGGTCGCATGTTTCACTCGCAAGCGCATCTTCGGCTACAACTTCGTCGCCATGTCGAGCATTGCAATTGCGGTATTCGGATTTCTGGTGTGGGCGCACCACATGTTCGTCGCCGGTATTTCGCTCTATTCCGCGCTGATTTTTTCGATCCTAAGCTACCTGGTTGCGGTGCCGTCGGCGATCAAAGTATTTAATTGGACAGCGACCATGTACAAAGGTTCGATCTCGTTCACGACTCCCATGTTGTACGCATTTGGCTTCATCGGCCTGTTCACCATGGGCGGACTGACCGGGCTGTTCCTGGCCGCGCTGGGAATCGATGTGCACGTGCACGACACTTATTTCGTCATTGCCCACTTCCACTACATCATGGTCGGAGGCGCGGTGATGGGCTATCTTGGCGGATTACACTTCTGGTGGCCGAAGATTTCCGGACGGATGTATCCGGAAGCCTGGGGCAGGCTGGCGGCATTGCTCGTCTTCGCCGGTTTCAACCTGACATTTTTCCCACAGTTCATTCTCGGATACATGGGAATGCCGCGCCGCTACTGGCAATATCCTCCCGAATTTCAGGTGTTGAATGTGCTCTCGACCGCAGGCTCGACCATCTTGGCCGTCGGATATGTTCTGCCCATGGTTTATTTCTTGTGGTCTATGCGTTACGGAAAAATTGCCGAGGACAATCCGTGGGGTGCGGCCGGCCTCGAATGGAAGACCTCGTCGCCGCCGCCCACTTTCAATTTCGACGAAACCCCAGAAGTGACGTGGGAAGCGTACAACTACGAAGAGATCCCCGCCTCCGCGGAGGTGAACGTTGAGCGATAGCCCGGTCGCGGTGGAGCAGCACGGTCCGGAACACCTGCATCATTTTGTCGATGCCGAGCAGCAGCGCGATGCTGCCGCTTTGGGCATGTGGCTGTTCCTGGCGACCGAGATCATGTTTTTTGGCGGCATGTTTTTGGCCTACCTGGTCTATCGCTATTGGTATTACAACGAATTCGCTGCCGGCAGCCGCAGCCTGGATATTTATCTCGGCACGATCAACACAGCCGTTCTGATCTGCAGTAGCTTGACCGTCGCGCTAGGCGTCCGGGCGGCCCAAATGGGCAATCGGAAGTTGCTGGTTATTCTTTTGCTGTTAACAATCGTGTTCGGCTTTGCCTTCCTCGGAATCAAAGGCGTCGAGTGGTATCAAAAATATGAAGAACACCACATCCCCGGGCGCTCCTTCAGCGCGGACGATCTGATAAGAGACTACCCGCAGATTCACATTGATCCCCGCCCCGAGCAAATCTATTTCTCACTCTACTTCGCTATGACCGGACTGCACGCGCTGCACATGATCATCGGCGTGGGCATCTTTGTTTTTCTGACATACTACGCGTGGAAGGGACGCTACACGCCGAAGTATTACACGCCAATCGAAATCGGAGGCCTGTACTGGCACTTCGTGGATATTGTGTGGATTTATCTTTTCCCGCTGCTGTATTTGATCGACCGAAAGCCGCTAAGGTGAGCCGCCATGTCTGAGCACGTAATGTCGAGCAAGCTTTACTACACCATCTGGATCGCGCTGTTATGTCTGACCGTGATTACTGCAGCCGTCTCCTTCATTGACCTCGGCCGGTTTAATACGGTAGTCGCTTTGGTGATCGCTACTGTTAAAGCTTTGCTCGTGGTTCTCTTTTTCATGCACGTAAAGTACACCAGTGAAAGACTGACGAAGATAGTGATTGTCGCTGCGATTTTTTGGCTTTTTCTGTTGCTCGCGCTCAGCATGGCGGATTACGGCAGCCGTCACCTGAGTTAGCGCCAGCCTGCACTGCACTTCGGCAGAATTTGCGATATACTCCGCTCGCGGGAAACTTCTTGCGTGAAAGATACTGACGAGGTGTCCCATGGCTTTCTGCAATTCTTGCGGAACGACTCTCGATGCGGGTACACGGTTCTGTCCTAAATGTGGTGCGTCAGTGCCGATGGCCGGCGCTATTGCGACGCCCCCTGTTCCTGCTGCCCCTACTACTCCAGTCGCGCATCCTCCCGCTCAGGGAGGCGGCGTACTCAAGATCATCTTGATCGTAATAGGCGTGATCTTTTTGCTTGGCGTTCTGGGAATCGGGACGCTGATATTCGTAGTTCGGCGCGTTGCCCACAACAGCCACTTTCAAAACAAAGACGGCAACGTTCGCGTCGAAACTCCCTTCGGCACCGTTCAGAGCACAAGCAATCCCGACGAAGCTGCGCGAAATCTCGGAATCGACCAGTATCCTGGCGCAAAGGTGATCAAAGGCAATTCCGCAACCATCGGAGGAATGCACACTGTCGACGCCGAATTTGAGAGCAACGATTCGCCCGACAAAGTAATGGCATTCTACACATCGAAATTTCCCAACGCCAACGTCAGCAACAAAGACACCGATGGCTACACCATCGTCTCCACCAATAACAACAACCTGATTACGATAAAGATCCAATCAGAAGACGGCAAAACAAAAATTAAGATTGCAAATGTGAGTGGGAAGAACATGATGGGCGGCAATTCCTCGAACTAGCGTCCGTCGCTTCCATGCAAAACTTCGCCGAACTCGCCCGCGCTGCCAAGTCTGCCGCGGTGGATGCGAGCGGACTCGCCACAGCTCTAACCCGCAACGTCGCGTGGCGAAGTGCGCTTCGACAACGGAAGCCGCGCTCTCTACGCCACCGATGGTTCGAACTATCGCCAGGTTCCCATCGGCGTGGTTATTCCCCGTGATGCTGATGACGTTGTCGCGACCGTCGCCCTAGCTCGTGATTATGGAGCGCCTATCCTCTGCCGCGGCGGCGGCACTTCGCTCGCCGGCCAATGCTGCAACGTCGCTGTGCTGCTCGATTTCAGCAAGTACATGAACAAAATTATCGAGATCGATCCGGCGCGACGCATTGCAAGAGTTCAGCCCGGCGTCGTGCTCGACAATCTGCGCAATGCGGCAGAAAAACATCATCTGACCTTCGGCCCCGATCCCGCAACCCACGATCGCTGCACCCTCGGCGGCATGATTGGCAATAACTCGTGCGGCGCGCACTCGGTCATGGCAGGCAAGACAGACGACAATATCGAAGAACTAGACATCCTTACTTACGACGGTCTGCGCATGAAGGTCGGACAAACGAGCGATGCGGAATTTGAGCAGATCATTGCAGGCGGAAGCCGTCGCGGCGAGATTTATGCCGGATTAAGAAAACTGCGTGAAACCTACTCCGATCTCATCAAGCAACGTTATCCCCACATTCCGCGGCGAGTTTCAGGCTACAACTTGAATTATCTTCTCGCCCGAAAATGGTATCAACGTGGCGCGCGCTCTGGTCGGATCAGAGGGAACTTGCGTCACCGTCCTCGAAGCCACTTGCCGCTTAGTCGAAAGCCCTCCCGAACGCGTGCTGCTCCTCATCGCCTATCCTGACATCTTCGAGTGTGCCGATCGCGTGCCCGAGGTAATGTCCCACCATCCAATCGGCCTCGAAGGAATCGACGAGTTGCTGGTCGAATTCTCCCGGCGCAAAGGAATAAACGCGGAAGGCCTCGCTCTGCTCCCTCCAGGCGGAGGCTGGCTTTTCGCGGAGTTCGGCGCAAACACGGCAGCCGAGGCCGAGTCCCAGGCGCGTCAATTGATGCATTCGCTCAGCCAAAGCGCAAGCCCGCCCAACATGCGTTTATTTACCGACAAGCTCCAGATGAAGCGAGCCTGGGACGTGCGCGAATCGGCTCTGGGAGCCACCTCCCACGTGCCCGATGAGCCGCCGGGATGGGAGGGCTGGGAAGATGCCGCCGTGACTCCCGAAAAACTCGGCGGCTATCTTCGCGATCTATTCAAAATAATGAAGGGCTACGGCTACCGCAGCGCGCTCTACGGACATTTCGGCCACGCCTGCGTCCACATGCGAATCAATTTCGATCTGCAATCCAAGCCAGGCATCGCCAACTATCGGAAGTTTGTAGAAGAAGCCGCGGATTTAGTTGTCAGCTATGGCGGATCTCTCTCCGGTGAGCATGGCGACGGACAATCGCGCGCCGAGTTGTTGCCGAAAATGTTTGGCCCCGAATTGATTCAGGCTTTCCGCGAATTCAAAGCGCTGTGGGATCCGGATTGGAAGATGAATCCGGGCAAAGTAGTCGAGCCTTATAAGTTGGATGAAAATCTGCGCCTGGGCGCCGACTACAAACCGTGGGAGCCGCAAACCCACTTCAAGTTTCCCGAAGACCATGGCAGCTTGGCGCACGCTGCGTTGCGTTGCGTGGGAGTTGGCAAGTGCCGCCACGACGAAGGCGGAGTAATGTGCCCAAGCTTTCGCGCGACTCGCGAAGAAGAACATTCCACGCGCGGCCGTGCCCACCTGCTCTGGGAGATGACCAAGGGCGACGTGATTCGCGACGGATGGCGCGACCAGCACGTAAAGAACTCGCTCGACTTATGTCTCGCCTGCAAAGGCTGCAAGAGCGATTGCCCCGTCGGCGTCGACGTGGCCACGTACAAGTCGGAGTTCCTTGCGCACTACTACGAAGGCCGTTGGCGTCCGCGAAGCGCATACGCATTCGGCAATATCGACCTGTGGGCGCGGCTGGCGTCGCATGTGCCGGGACTTGTCAATCTCACCACGCAATTGCCGTTGCTGCGCGACATCTCCAAACTTGCAGCTGGCATTCCGCAAGAACGCAGCATCCCCGCCTTCGCGCCGCAGACGTTCCGGCAGTGGTTCAGACGTCGACAGCCGCGAAATCGTGAAGCCGCACCTGTGCTGCTGTGGCCTGACACCTTCAATAATTATTTTCTCCCGGATACTGCCAAGGCTGCCGTCGAGGTGCTCGAATCTGCCGGCTATCGCGTGGTCCTACCCAAAGCCAAACTGTGTTGCGGGCGTCCGCTCTACGATTGGGGCATGTTAGATCGCGCCAAGCGTCTGCTTCTCGAAATTCTCGACACACTCGACGACGAAATCGCACAGGAAATTCCGATGGTGGTATTGGAGCCAAGCTGCGCCACCGTCTTTCCGCGACGAGATGCTGAATTTATTTCCCAAAGATGAGCGAGCCCGCCGGCTCTCGCAGCAGACGTTTCTATTGAGCGAGTTTCTGGAAAAAAAGGCGAAGAATTTTTCTCCACCGAAACTGGCGCGCAAAGCCATTGTCCACGGCCACTGCCACCACAAATCCGTAATGAGAATGACCGACGAAGAATCAGTTCTCCGAAAGATGGGAATTGATTTTGAAACTCCCGCCCCGGGTTGCTGTGGCATGGCCGGAGCCTTTGGTTTTGAAACGGACAAATACGACGTCTCAGTTGCGATCGGTGAACTCGAACTCCTGCCGGCAGTGCGGAAAGCTTCGGAAGAACCCTAATTATCGCCGATGGTTTCAGTTGCCGCGAGCAGGTCGCGCAATGCACCAATCGACGCGCGATGCATCTGGCCGAAGTTATTCAGATGGCGGCGCAGCGGAGCCTCAGCAAGCAACCATTATCCAGAGCGGCATCAATTCGAAAAACAGCAGACAGATTTGCGAAAATCCATGAAGCGTGCAGGCGTAGGAATAATTGCCATCACCGCAGGACTCGGCTTGCTGTGGGCGTTATGGCGACGAAGTTAGCACTGTAACTTGTTGATAAAACAGCCTTAGCCTCGCCAGATCCGCACAATTCTGGGAAAATACTGAGATAGCGCGCCCTATCTAACCTACCGCTATTTCAAAGCGGGTGCTGAGTATGATTCGGGATGTCGAACCGTCGCTCGCAGTCACCGACCCCGCGGCTCAGGCCAAATCCACTTCCGCGACTGACGCACCGCTTCGTGGCTCCGTTCTTGTCTTGATTCAATTCGATGTCTGCGAAGAAATTCGCCTCGACCAATTGCGCGGAATCTTTGGAGCACGCACGCTGGAACAACCCTCGCTGAAACATCCCGCACCGGGATATGTACGCTACCAGCGCCCGCCGGTAGTCGAGCCGATTGATACGTTAGTTCTCGAGAGCGGCGAACGCCTCCAGGGCCAGATCAAATTTTACGATTACGGCGTAGTGAGTGTAGTGCTCGAGCTCCCATTTTCGGGTGACTGGGACACGCTAGTTCGCCTGGGCAGCCGCTGGGTTTGGGACATTGATTTCGCCGGCCACGCATCGCGCATCGCGCACCAGAAACTGGAGCGCGCCGCTCCGGCACTGGTGAAGCCTTATACGGATTGGCTTAGCGAGGACTATTTCATTTTTCACGTGCGCGAGATTGCCGGTTCTCCTACCGCCGCGGAACTGGTCGCATCGCAGGGGCCGCGTATCGCCCAAATTGTTCGGGGAGAAACGGCGCAACTTTCCGACGGCGAGCAAAACGAAATTCTGCAGTCGCGAATTTCTTATTATCCCAACGATCTGACCGTAATCAGTTGGAACGCTGCTTTTCTATATGACAGCGCGACCGGCGCGGAAACCGCTATTCAACTCCTCGAGTATGCCAACTCGCAGCTACTCGAGTTCCGCCATTACGATGATTTCCTCACTCGCGAACTGGAGAGCGTATACGCCTCGTTTGACGAAGGCACGGGAATGCTGGCGCGCTGGCGTCTGGCCCGCGCCGCCACCAAGTTGCACACCGTTTTGCTTGACGTAAACGAACTCACCGAACACGCCGACAACGCCATAAAATTTCTTAGCGACATGTTTTCTGCCCGCCTCTACAAGCTGGCAGCGTCCAAGGTCGGCGTGCCCGATTACAAGGATTTAGTCACTCAGAAAGTGCAAACCGCCGAGGAGCTTTATCGCTTCATGGTCGACCAGTTCAATCAGAGCCGGGCTTTCGTGCTCGAGCTTTTGGTGGTAATTATTCTTATTATTGAACTGGTCTACTTCTTTCGTGGAAAACCTATTTAGACGATTCAAGTCCCGGAGGGACGACCGACTCCGCCACAGCCTTTCAGCGGAACGGTAAACTCTTCAAATGAATTGAGGCTTTAGCCGCCGAGGTAATACACTCAAGTCTTTCCTATTCAGGAGAACTGATGCGCGGTCTCGAAGGAAAACGTGTCCTCATAACCGGCGGCGCCAGCGGAATCGGCGCGGCTACGGCTGCGCGTTTTCTGGAAGAGGGTTCCGCAGTCTGCGTGCTCGACCGCGACGCCAAAGGCAGGGAACATATCCGAAAGACATTGCCAGATCTAGCTGGGACGGTCGACGCCGACGTCTCCAATCTCGAGCAAGTGCAGACCGCATTCGACGACGCGGTTCGCATCATGGGCGGCGTCGATGTGTTGATCAATAACGCGGGCATCAGCATTCGCCACGATTTCCTAAAAATCACCCCCGAAGAATGGGACAAGGTCATCGCGGTAAATTTGACAGGCGTGTTCTACGTGGCCCAGACCGCAGCCCGCCACATGTGGGAGCGCGACGGCGGCGTCATTCTGCAAACGGCTTCGACCAACGGCATCGTCGGCCAGCCCTACTACGCAGATTACAACGCGACCAAGGCTGGAGTGATCGAATTAACACGCACCATGGCTTTGGAACTCGCACCGAAAATAAGGGTATGTGCCGTAGCGCCAGGATACGTCCTTACTCCGATGCAGCGCGCCGAATACACTGATGCGATGTTGGAAGAAGTGAATGGCAAGATTCCGCTGCGGCGACACGCCAAGCCAGAAGAAATCGCGGCCCTGTTTGCATTTCTGGCATCAGACGACGCGGCCTATATCACGGGCCACGTCTACACCATCGACGGTGCCGAGACGGCAGGGGGACTGGCCAGCCGGTAGATTGGTCTTAGAAGCTCTTTTCTCGATTCGTATCAGGGTATCGCGCTTCAGCAATGCCGTAACTGCTGATAAATCAGAAGCGCCTTAAGGTGCTGTGGGTTCACTAGTCTGTTCATACCAAGAGAAGTCAAGAATATGTTTCTGGGAGGAAAATATCCGCATACTCGAACGGCGTTCTCATGATTCTTTCTGATAAACACGTAGCCCTGCCCGGCAAATTCGCTCTCATCACCGGCGCCGCATGCGGCATCGGACGCGCCGCAGCTTTGTTGTTTGCCCGTGAAGGGGCAGCGGTTGCAATCGCGGATGTCAAGCAGCGCGAGGGAGAAGCGGTAGCTGCGGAAATCATTCAGCAAGGCGGTCGAGCTATCTTCGAAGACGTTGACGTTACCCGAGCAGCCGATTGCCAGCGTGCTGTCGAACGAACTCTGCGTGAATTCGGCACAATTCACGTGCTCTTCAACAATGCCGGAATTATCCGTCGTGCTTCAGCGCTCGAACTCAGCGAGCAAGATTGGGATCGCACAATGGCGGTGAATGTGAAGTCGATTTTTCTGATGTCCCGGCAAGTAATTCCAATCATGATTAAGGCAGGCGGCGGCTCCATCATCAATACCGCATCCGGCTGGGGCCTGGCTGGAGGCGCTCGGGCCGTGGCCTACTGCGCCTCGAAAGGGGCAGTGGTTCTTCTCACCAAAGCAATGGCCATCGATCACGGACCGCAAAATATTCGGGTGAACTGCATCTGTCCCGGGGATACTGATACCGGAATGCTACGCGATGAAGCACAGCAACTGGGAGAGCAGGAAGCAAGTTTCCTCACTGACTCCGCCCGCCGACCGTTGGGACGAATTGGCACACCGGGAGAAATCGCGCAGGCCGCGCTTTACCTGGCAAGCGACGCATCGTCGTACGTCACCGGCACGGCTTTGGTCGTGGATGGTGGAGGCCTGGCGGAGTCGGCGTAGCGGCTCTCTTGTCAGTAGAATTCGGCCTCAGTCACGTGCCTACGCGCAAGTCCCCGGCAAGCGCCGAGGATGCAAAGTTCTGTCCAATAGACGGAATCAAGATTGTTTACTGTGACAGAAAGCGGGATCGCAAAAGTTACTTCGGTCGGACAATATTCAGAGGGTTAAGGCCGACATGCCGAGCGACTTCAGTGTTTGACTTGCTTTTGATCTAGGACTGTAGCTGCATCAATGTGGGGGAATTCGTAAAGCCGAATCCTCGGCCAGAACTACCGACCGCTCGATGAGATTCTCCAACTGTCTTACGTTACCTGGCCAATCAGAGTTGAGCAGAAAGCTCATAGTCTCATCTGGAATCGAGTCGATTGCTTTGTTCATGCGGCGAGCGAACCGTTGCACGAAATAGTTTGCCAGTAATGGAATATCGTCACGCCGTTCGCGCAGCGGTGGAACCCTGATGGGGAAAATATTCAGCTGGTCATAGAGATGCTCGTGAAACATTCCTTCAGCGACTCGCTCGCCAAGATCGTATTTGGTGCTGGCGATCAGGCGCACATTGACTGGATTGGTGTGCAGACTGCCCACTCGTTCAAATTCGCGGCGTTCCATTAAGCGAAGCAGCTTGGTCTGAACACCGTGCGGAATGAGTGCGATTTCCTTCAGATAAATTATGCCTTTATTTGCCAGTTCAAGCTGGGCGGGTTTCTCAAGTTCATTCGCTTCGCCGAATATGTGAGACCCCAGGCTGCTTTCGCCGAGAGCCACGCAGTTAACAACGACGAAACTCTCGTGTTTCCTGGCGCTTATACGGTGGACGGCTCGAGCAATCAGCTGCTTTCCCGATCCCGCTTCCCCGAGGATCAGCACCGAAGCGTCGGTGCGAGCCGCCTTCATTGTCAACTGAAGCATTTGTTTGAGCTGCGGCGTGTCGCCTATGATGTCATCCAGGCTGGATTTTGAGCCTTCGTCGTTCATTTCATCCTCACGAATTTCTACTCATGACGAGCCTCGGGGGAGGTCTTTTCCGGCGGTAGTTCGAACCGTAGCATCGACAACGTTGATAATCTATGCTGCGTTCGTGCAACATGGCTTTTCGATTTGCATAGAAAGCCTTACAAAGGTTTAGATTTCAACGATAATCTCTATGCACTAAAGAGCTCGCAAGACTCAGAACGGATGAGGAGTTTTGCCTCGCGATCTGCTAGGTTCCTTCGAGTAGAGAATTGAATCGCAAGAAAACCTTGACAAGCCAGTTATTAGGTGTAGATTAGCCGGACTATTATTTCCTACTTTCCCATCAGTTGATTCGACTGCTCGGCTTCAACTGGCGCCATAAACAACGAGCACGCGGTATCAAACCGGTTGCCCGAGGGGGGACAAATGGCTCCGGATAAGTGCCAGCATCCCAAAGTCGTAAGCAGTGTGGTAAAGATGGACTTTGTCCGCCCGGACGATGATGATAGCCCTGTATATTCAGGGACAGTCTCGGCGGGAATATGTGAAGACTGCGGACAAATTAAGCTATACGCGAAGAGTCACCGTTTGTTGGTTGATTGGCTGCTAAAGGCCTGACGTGACCCGAAGATTCGCATTGTTAAAGCGCTCAGCCAGGTCATGAATACCTGCGCGTAGATCTGCAGCTTCACGTTTTGAGTTTGGAGTCGCCTCCAAACGGGCCCGGGGAGATTCTTCGTGCCAGTCTCCGCGATCGCGCCGATGACCGGCTCCTACGACCACACCGAGGTGGCCCGCTCGGTGCTGATAGCCATCGCTGCGTCGTATGCCGCGCTCGACTTTACGGGACGCGTAACCGCCGCCAGCGGCCGGGTTCGCCTGGCTTGGTTGAGCGGTGGCGCAATAGCGATGGGCATCGGCATCTGGGCGATGCACTTCACGGGGATGCTGGCCTTCCAATTGCCAGTACCCATCGAGTACCACTTGCCGACAACCCTGGCAGCACTCCTGGTCGCCATCTTCGCGTCCGCGGTCGCGATGTATGTGGCGAGCCGCGAGAAGATGGGCTGGCGCGAAGCCTTGAACGGCAGTGTCATCATGGGCTCTGGCATCGCCGGCCTGCATTACATCGCCATGGCCGCAATGAGATTGCCTGCCATCACCCGGTACTCCCCGCTTCTGGTTACAGCTTCCCTCTTGCTCGCGGTCTTGTTCTCTCTAATTGCGCTATTGATGGCATTCGATCTGCGAGAGGAGACCAGATGGACCGTGCCGCGAAGGCTTGGCAGCGGCATCGTGATGGGACTCGCCGTCTCCGCTATGCATTACACGGGAATGGCTGCCGCAAGTTTCATTCCCGCCCCGCCTCCGGATTTTTCCCATGCCGTGAGCATCAGTGCCGTTGGCAACAATGCAATTGCTATTGTGACCTCGATCGTGCTCGTGGCCGCCTTGGTTACATCGTCGGTGGACCGGCGGACGATGACCGAAGCCGAGCGGATCAACCAAGAACTGGAGCGCCGTGTTGCCGAAAGAACCAGCCAACTTACCGCCGTCAACGATGCGCTGACCGAAAGCGAAGAGAGATTTCGCCGGCTGGTGGAAGCACTCCCCGACGCGCTGTACGTCCATAGCGGCGGGAAAATCGTTTTTGTCAATCCCTTCGGCATCAGCTTACTGGGGGGACGACAGCCCGAGCAACTGGTAGGTAAGGACATTTTCGAGATTGTTCATCCCGATTACCGGGATTTCATAAGGCAGCGAATCCAACGCTGTTACGAGACCGGAACTGCGTCTTCCCCCATGGAGTGCGCTCTGGTCGCGCTCGACGGCTCGTTCGTAGAGGTCGAGTCGGCGGGGATTCCTATTACCTGGAAAGGGTCACCGGCGATTGAGGTGGTCGCGCGCGACATCAGGGAGCGCAAACGGGCGGAGGAGCAACTGCGGCAGGCCCAGACGCGCACCGAGTCCGTCCTTGACAGCATGGCCGATACCCACATTCTACTCGATCGGGGCTGGCATTACCTTTACGTAAACCGGGCTGCGGTGCTTGCCATGGCGCGCCCGCGCGAACAGATTCTGGGCCACACTCTGTGGGAACTGTATCCGGATATCATTGGTACGGAATTGGAGCGCCAATATCGGCGCGCAATGGAGGAACGCATCCCGGTCGTCTTCGATTTCCACTATCCCACCACCAACACCTGGTGGGAGAACCGTTTTTACCCCGCGCCCGAGGGCCTATCCGTCTTCGCCACCGACATCACCGAGCGCAAGCGAGCGGAAGAGGCACTGCAGGAATCGCAGGCCGCGCTAGCCCGGGTGGCTCGCATCGCGACCATGGGTGAGTTAACCGCATCGATCGCTCATGAAATCAACCAGCCCTTGGCGGCGGTGGCCACCAACGCCAGTGCCTCGCTGCACTGGCTCGCTCTACAGCCGCCCAATCTGGCCGAAGCGCGGCAAGCCATGACCAACGCCATGACGGAAGCCAATCGGGCTAGCGGCGTGATCGAGAGACTTCGAGCCCTGCTGAAGAAGGCACCACCCGAGCTGCGGCCGCTGGATGTGAATGAAGTCATCCGAGAGGTATTAGCCCTGGCCCACAAAGAGCTCACCGTCGGCGGTGTTGCCGTACATACTGAGCTGTCGCCTGATGTTCCCACCGTGCTCGGCGACCGGGTCCAGTTGCAGCAGGTGATGCTGAACTTGATCATGAACGCCATCGACGCCATGCTTCTGATCAAGGACCGACCCAGAACGCTGCTCATCAAGTCCGCGAAACACGCGGCGGGTGTGCTGGTCGAGGTTCAGGATTCCGGGAGGGGACTCGATCCGAAGCAAGCATCCCGTATCTTCGATTCCTTCTTTACCACCAAGCCCGAGGGGATTGGAATGGGACTATCGATCAGCCGTTCCATTGTGGAAGCTCACGGCGGTCACTTAAGGGCTGTTCCCGGTTCCTTACACGGAGCAATTTTCCAATTCATCCTGCCCAAGGCGGACAGAGGCGCATGACTGAACCGCAATCTATCGTGTTCGTGGTCGATGACGAGCCATCGATCCGCAAAGCGCTCGACAGCTTGATCCGTTCGGTTGGTTTAACGGTTCAGCTCTTCGCCTCAGCGCAGGAGTTTCTGCAAGTTCTGCAAGCGAAACGTCCCGACGTGCCCAGTTGCCTGATCCTCGATGTCCGATTGCCAGGAATCAGCGGGCTCGATTTCCAGCGTAAGCTGGCTGAGTCCAAGATTTTCATTCCGATCGTCTTTATTACCGGGCACGGTGACATCCCTATGTCGGTTCGTGCCATGAAGGCAGGAGCCGTCGAGTTCCTGACCAAGCCATGGCATGAGCAAGATTTGCTGGATGCGATTCACGTCGCGCTTGAGCGTGACGCCGCCAGACGCCAAGAAGAGGCGGAACTTGCCAAACTGCGGGAGCACCTTGAATGGCTGACGCCGCGGGAGCGAGAGGTGCTGCCCCTGGTAGTTTCCGGCCTTCTCAACAAGCAAATAGCTGCCAAAATTGGAACCAGCGAAACCACGGTTAAGGTCCACCGCGGGCAGCTCATGCGCAAGATGGGTGCGGACTCTTTGCCCGATTTGGTGAGAATGGCGGAGAGACTGGGAATCCCTGATACGAAATCCTAAACGTCTTGAGGCCCGCCCCTGCTTGGCGGGCCCTTTTTATTTCGTCTCTAGAACCACCTGCATAATCAACCGAGCCGCAAACGCCGACTAATCCCTCATGGCAGTTTGTTGAGATAGCAAGGGTCGCTCGTGTTCTGCACTGGCGGAGTCGGCGGAGTCATCCACGCAGGATGCGCGAAATTAAAGAACTCGGTCATATTCATTTGCGCGGCATCCCGCTTGGTCAACGACGGCAGATTGAAGCGGGTCTCAATTAGTTTCAGAATCGCCGTAGTGTCGGCCACCGTGTGCGATACATAGTGCTTCTTCGCATAGGGGGAGACCACAATGAGCGGAACCCGATATCCGGTATAGACAAAGTCGCAAGTCGGTCCAGTCTGGCCCTTGTTGCAAATGTCGCCGGGCAGAAGATCTTTGGGTTTGATTCCATCCGGGCTTACTGTCTTCTGCGGCGAAACGTGATCGTAAATTCCCCCAAATTCGTCATAAGTGAGGATGAAGGCCGAATCCTTCCAGGAAGAGCTGCTCATCACCGAATTGATGATCTCGGAGACATACAAAGCTCCGTTCTGGGTTCGGCTTGGGGATGAGTCCGAAGAAGAAGGATGCTCATCCAACCCGGCATCGGTTGCAGGCTCAATCTGCGCGACTGCGGGCAAGGTGCCGTTCTGCACGTCGTTCTCGAAATCGGAGTTTGTGACACCGATCGTGCCAATATTTTTCGGGTACAGCTTGGGAATCGTCTGTCCCCACTGGAAATATTTGATGTAACTGGTTTGCAGCAAACACGCCGGATTGTACGGTGGCCCATTGCAACCAGTGTGCGTAGGATTCACGTAGATCTTCCAACTCACGCCCGCGGTTTGCAGCTCCTGAAAGATGGTCGTAGCAGTCAGCAAACTCTTGTCACCGCTGTCGGTCCCGATCGGATAGGCGTCTCCCTGAGAAGTAGCTGCCACTAGATACTCCCGGTTCGGGTGGGTCCGGGCCATCGCCGGATTGAACCAGCGATCCGAAGTGGCAAATTTGGATGCCATAAAGTAGTAGTAGTTCAGGTCAAAGCCGTCGTAATACCCCATGGCGCGCTTTCCGTCGTACATCGTAGAAGCCGTCAACTCTGCCATCATGAGCCGCCGTGTAAACGAAGCCATTGAGCTTGGCCGCGGACTTGCCCATCGGATCGTAGTAATCCCAATCCACGTGGGACTCGTTCCAGGACGGGCTCGTATTTTCCGTGCACTGCGTGATCAACTCGAACGACTCGACCTTCGGACTATTGCCGTCGATGGTGCAATCCTTAGGCGGCGGATCCGCCGGGTCACAACCCGGGTTGGTCGGAGGCGGCCCGTAAAGGGGAGGAGGTCCCGACGCTGGGTTGAACTGCGGCAAGCCGTCGAAGGACACATCCTTATACCCGTTGTCCGCCCAATACTGGCGCATTTCGCCGAAGTAATGATCAAACGAACGATTTTCCTGCGCCATGAAAATAATGTGATTCAGCTTCGTGATCCCGGTTGGCTAGCTGATGCCGGAGACTGACTTTCGGAGTTGACTGTCGAAGACTGACCGGCGGAATTGATCGAGCTCAAACCGAGCGCTAAAAAAACGCTCAGACAAAGTGCAAACTGCAATACTCTTATTCTTTGGCATAACACTGAACCGTCCTCTGAATAAGTCCCCAATTTCGCGATTTTACGAATTTTACGACTAGAATGAGCTGCGACCCTACCGCGAGGCAGTCCAGACCTGATAAAAGACGACCGCCATCATAAACAAAAGGTAGATTCGAAGCCCCCACAGCACCGCAAGTTCTGCACCTTTCAGGCGGCGCCTCGGAATGTGATGTTTCTTTGCCCGTACCAGTTGCTCGTGTTCGAGCGACGACAGAACCCAACTATTGTCCGAACTCTGATCCGAGACGTTGAGCAAAACTCGTTTGTCTTCTTTGTCCCTTGCCATGCCGACCTACTTTCCACCCAGAACCGCAAAAAAGTTTGGCGCAATCACACTGATGCCGAAGAGCACACCGGCCAAGGTCAGAACCAGGACAACGCCCGCGGACAGTATGTTTGCCCACGCGGGACTGACCAGATCACCCATGATTTCCCTGTCGTTCACCAGCATGAACAGGAACACAAGTGCCGGCGGCATCGCCAAAACCGCAACCACGTTAACCAGCAGAACGACATAGACCAGCGGCAGCCCTGGAATTAACACGATGGCCGCCGCGGCTACGGCACACAGCGTCAACACCGCGTAAAAAGATTTGCCTTGTCCCATGGGCAAATTGAGGCTATGTGGTTTGTGAGTGACCTCTCCGAACGCGTAAGCCGACGAAGTTGAAATAGTGATAGAAGCAACAATCCCAGCCTCGACCATGCCCAGGGCAAACAGCGAAGCGCCGAAGCGCCCGATCAGCGGCTGTAGAGCTTGGGCAAATTCGCCAGCCTGGAAATTACCGGCGGTCATCTGGTGAGCAAACAATGGCGCTGTTGCGAGAATAGTGGCCACAGCCGCCGCAGTCGCCAATGCCGCTCCCAGCACGGTATCAATGCGGCCGAAACGAATGTCTTTCGTGGTGAGGCCCTTATCGACAGTCGCGCTCTGTTGGAAGAAAAGCATCCACGGAGTGACGGTCGCTCCGATATCAGCCAGCACAATCAGCACTGTGTCCTTATTAAAACCCGGCAGCGGCTGCCAGGTAAGCAAAGAGTGACCTACAGCATGCCAACTCGGATGGGTCATAAGCGCTACTGGAATGAACACGAGATTAAAAACCGCTGCGGCCAGCGTGATGCGTTCCCATGTCCAATAGCGATGGCTCATCAGCGCTGCATATAAGATGACAAGCGCAATCAGAACCGCCAGCCAGGGGGGCACACCAAAGAAACCGAGTCCAGCGCGTATGGCAATGAATTCAGTAATCAGGGTGAGAAAGTTCCCGATTGCCAGATCTATCATCGAGAACCAGCCCCAGAACGGCCCGAAGCGGTCAAAAATTAGTTCAGCATGTCCCCGATGCGTCGCGGCTCCGAGTCGCACGGTCATTTCTTGAACAACAACTGCCATGCAAAACGTGAGCACAACGAACGGAATAAAAAATCCGACGCCAAATTTGGCTCCGGTGGCCGCGTAGGCGAGCATGCTGGGGCCGTCATTCTCGCCCAGCATCACCAGAACTCCGGGTCCGACAAGCAGCCACAGTAAGCGCGCATTGGAGAAAAAGCCGCGCCGCGCGCGTGCCGCGGAGACGCGAACGCGGTCATGCGCCCGATCCACGTCCTCGTGCGTGATTACGACGGTTTCGACTGGGCTCGCGATACCATCGGTCTGTGGCGGTTGTGAACCTACAGTCATGATGAAATCAATTAGCCTGAGTATACATTAGCGGGTAAACTACGGTTAAGTATGCGAGAAAACAATGCTGGCTATGATTTGGATCCCCGAGAAACCTGCCGGGCTGACTCGCCGGTCACCCAAACCTTCTCTGCCGCAGAATGGCCAAGCGCAACCGTGCCAGCATCGGTCGCGAGAGTCAAAGTTTGATCGTAGTTCCGTCCCGCGACATGGACTCGCGCACCGGGACGGATGCCGCGTCCCTCGAGAAATTCGAGCAGGTGCCGATCTCGCTCGTAAATTCCACTGACCACGTAGTCTTTCTCGGCTTCAGCATTGGCAAGCAGCACTAATCCCCGCCGACGTCGGCTGCCTGGGCTCTCCAGTTCGCTCAGATTGCCGTGCGGACAGGCGCCGCCCCGTCCCAGTTTGGCCAGCAGCCTGGCTTCGAAGTCCGGTGAAACGGCATGTTCCAACCGCTCGGCCTCGTCGTGCACCCGATACCACTCCATCCCGAAAATTTCAGACAGCATCCGTTCGATGAGGTGATGACGAAGCGTAAGCCGACGTGCGATTTTGCGCCCCGTTGCGGTCAGGCCGACTTGCCCGTCGCCCTGCACCCTTACCAGTCCGTCTTTTTTCAAGCGGCGAAGAGCCATAGTGACCGCGGGCGCCGACACCGAAAGCCAGTGGGCAAGGGTAGCCGAGATGACAGTCTCGCCTTCGCTTTCAGCGGCAAGAATTGCCTTCAGATAATCTTCTTTGGAAACCGTGATCACTGAAAAAGATTATACGACTTAAGCATAGTTAACCGTCGTATGATTCGAACGAGCAGCTCTTTAGCCAGATCGGAACCACCGAACGACTAACGATATCCGTCCGGAAGCAAAACTGGGACGCACAGTAGTTTGCTTTTAGAATTGAGCGGCCGTAGCCCTCCGCAGGTTCCACCGATGCTATAATGAATCGAATTTTGGATCTCGCGCGATCCAAGAATACCTAATAGGCGCGTAGCTCAGTTGGTTAGAGCGCTACCTTGACACGGTAGAGGTCAGGAGTTCGAGTCTCCTCGTGCCTACCATTTCTCTTTACTGTCCCTGGGCTTTTCCGCTCCCTCCTCCGCCTAGCAACTTGCGCTGCAATGCTTTTCCAACTGGGACTCTGGAGACGAGGTCAGCGCAGGCAGCCAGTCGTGGGCATTTTCTTGCTGTCATTTACAGGAACGACCGGATAGAGCCTTCTAGACTAGAGGTGTACCGTCCATACAGTAGACGGAACAAAACCCTGCCTTTTGGAGCTGACCATATGGCTCAACCCGTAGAAAAGATGGAACCTGTTGAGCGGCCCCGCGGTCCCGCCAAAGTGGTGCCCCTGACAGCCGGTTCCTCCATTAGTCCACGCGAGAGGAAGTTTCAGCCAACCAGCGGACTCGAAAGTTTGGAAGAACAAGTAAGCCACGCGGTTGCGAACGCTATGCGGTCGCTGCGTCCGGCATACGAGCAGGCGAGGGTTGTGGCCAGCGAAGCCTGCACCTACGCTCTTGACCAGTCCTTGGACGTTGCCAAGCGTGTTCGGAATCGCGCACAGCAGATCAAACAGGAACATCCCCTGGAACTCCTATATGGGATTGCCGCGGGGGCTTTTGTGCTGGGCATGGCCATAAGAATCTGGAGGTCCAAGTCATCATGAATACCGGCGTGAATAATGTCCGCAGTATAGGCGCCACATTGGCGGAAATTAAAATCGAGTTGCTGGACTTCCTGGACACAAGAATCGAACTGCTGAAAACCGAGGTTCGGGAGAAGCTGAAAATCCTCAAGGCCGCAGCTCCGCTCGGCGCTTTGGGAGCATTGCTACTGGGAACGGCCTACCTGTTATTCACTTTGGCATTGGTGAGTTTAGTGGTAGTGGCGTTTCAGGACAATCCTTATCGCTGGTTCTTTGCCTTTTTGATCGTGGGATTCGCTTGGGCTGTGTTCGGCGGCATCGCTGTTTACTTCGCTAAGCGTAAGCTTGAGACGGAGACATTATTGCCGCAAAGAACTATTGAAGTGCTCAAGGGGGATAAAATCTGGATTGAAGCTGAGGTGAGAAATCAGGTATGAACACACAGCCGGTTGAAAATTTGGAATTGCGTGCTCTCGAACAGCGGAATCAGCTTCATAGGACTGCGATGGAGTTGAGGTCTGAAGTACAGGAGAAGATTGCAGCTACTCGCGAGAAGTTTGATATTTCGCGAAATGCCCGTGAGCATATGTTGGGAGCGTCCGTCGTGCTGGGGTTAGTGGGTCTGCTCTCTGGTTACAGTTTTGTTGGGATGTTCACCCGCAATTGAAAGTGTGGCCATGGGGTACGAAGTTAAGCAGATGAGGCAGCTTAGCCTAACCATAGTGGTCATTGCGGCAAACCTCATATTTTGATCAAGCCATCTAATTCTCACTCACAAGCCCAAGCCATAAGCGCTAACATCAGTTACGTGGAGCGCTCAATTGCTGACTATCTCCGCGCTTTCCTGCGAAGAGGGGCGGAGGGTGCCTACGTGCAGCGCCGCGGATACCGGACCGTGCGGTGGTCGTATCAGCAGGTCGCTCGCGCCGCTTTTCAATTTGCCCGCGAACTGGATGCTCGAGCGATTACGAAGGGTGACCGCATCCTGCTATGGGGCCCGAATTCGGCCGAGTGGGTAACAGTGTTTCTCGGATGCGCGCTGCGCGGGGTGGTAGTCGTCCCCATGGACGAGGTTGCCACCAGCGATTTTGCATTGCGAGTGTACCAGCAAGTCGGCGCGAAGTTGATGGTGTGTTCGCAAGCGCATGCGCAGCAGGAGATTCCGACCCTCCCGTTGGACGACTTGCCCCACGCACTGGCAGCGCACTCGGTAACCGCATACCCTGCCGCCGAAATCAGACCCACGGACCCGCTAGAAATCGTCTTCACATCGGGCACGACGGCCGAACCCAAGGGCGTCGTCATCACGCATGGCAATGTCCTCGCAAATATTGCGCCCCTGGAAATCGAGATTCGGAAATACCTAAAGTACGAACGATGGGTTCATCCAGTCCGCTTCTTGAATCTGTTGCCGCTCAGTCATGTCTTCGGACAATTTTTGGGAATCTTCCTGCCGCAACTGATGGGCGGCACCGTGGTATTCCAGGACACATTCAAACCGGCAGAGATAATCGGGGCCATTCGCAGGCAGCGTGTTTCCGTACTGGTCGCGGTGCCGCGGGTACTGCAATCGCTAAAAGAGAAGATCGAACGTGATCTCGAGGATGATGGCGATGCGGAGCAATTTCGCGAACAGTTTCGAGCTTCTGAGGGCAAACACTTCCTGCATCGCTGGTGGATTTTCCGGCGCATCCATCGTCTGTTCGGATGGAAATTCTGGGCCTTCATCTCCGGCGGCGCCGCTCTTGACCGCGACACCGAAGAATTCTGGGGACGCCTCGGATACGCCGCGATTCAAGGCTACGGCCTCACCGAAACTACTTCGCTGATCAGCGTGAACCACCCTTTTTGCCTGGGCAAAGGTTCGATTGGAAAGGTGCTCGCCGGACGTGAGATTAAACTCGCACCAGATGGAGAAATTCTGGTGCGCGGCGGCGGAGTCGCCGCCGGCTACTGGAGGGGAACGGAGCTTCATCCCGTTGCTACCGATGGCGGCTGGTATCGTACGGGCGATGTCGGCGAACTCGATTCCGCGGGGAACCTTTATTTCAAGGGACGAAAGAAAGATGTCATCGTCACTCCGGCAGGAATGAACGTCTATCCCGACGATCTGGAAGCCGCTCTGCGGCGCCAGCCTGAGGTGAAAGATGCTGTGGTGATCGCATTGCCGCACAACGGCAACGCGGAACCTTGCGCGGCAATCATTTTGCGAGATACTACTGCCGATCCTGAGCCTATCGTGAAGCGTGCCAATGAATCCCTGGCTGAATATCAGCGTATGAACAACTGGGTCGTTTGGCCGGAAGAAGATTTTCCCCGCACTTCCACGCAGAAGCCGCTCAGGAACGCGATCCAGCAGGCGGTACGAGAGCAGCTGTCGCAGGAACCTTTCAATCCGATGCCCTCGAGTCCACTCGCAGAATTGATTGGACGGATCACAGGCCGAATGCCGGCACGACTTTCGCCGCAGACGAATCTCGAATCTGAGTTAAATCTCAGTTCGCTCGACCGCGTGGACCTGCTGAGCGCACTAGAGGATCGTTATCAGATCGATCTCAGCGAAACCCGATTCGCCAATGTAAATACGGTTGGCGAACTGGAACACATGTTGCGGGGGAAGCTTCCCCAGCGAACGCCGTATCACTATCCGCGCTGGGTACAGCGCTGGCCGGTCACGTGGATCCGTCTCGCGGTGCACTACGTCTTGCTGCGTCCGGCGGTATTTCTTTTGGGCTGGCCGCGCGTCGAAGGCCGGCAGAATTTACGAGGAGTGCGCGGTCCGGTGCTGGTGATCTGCAATCACATCGGAGACGTAGATCCAGGTTTCTTGTTGACCGCTCTTTCTTCCGGTTTGCGGCATAAGCTGGCGATCGCAACCGGAGGCGAGGCGCTTGAGATATTGCGCACACCGCCGACAATGCGAAGTTTTATCGGAAAAGTTTATGACCGGCTGAAGTGGGCTCTGGGCGTGTCGTTGCTCAATCTGTTTCCATTACCGCGCGAAGCCGGATTCCGCGAGAGCTTCGCCTATGCCGGAGAATCTGTTGATCGCGGCTATAGCCTGCTCGTCTTTCCTGAAGGCCGTCACACGCCCGACGGCAAAATGCTTCCCTTCCGCGCAGGCATTGGCCTGTTGGCGAACAATCTCCGAATTCCCATTGTGCCCATGCGCATCGACGGACTGTTTCAGGTGAAGCAAGCGGGGAAGAAGTTTGCCCGACCAGGACAAATCAAGGTGAAGATCGGTGCGCCGATAAACTTTGCAGAACAGGATCCCGAGCAGATTGCGAAAGAACTGCACAAGATCGTTGAACGATTGTGAGCCACATCGGCCTCTGCAATGTTGCAGGCGTGACTGTTCACCACAGAGACACATGAGAAAGCTTTAAAAATTGGAAACCCTTCCAAACTTCTCTGTGTCTCTGTGGTGAACGGTCAAGGTTCGAATTCGAGGGTGCGTTAGAGGTCGCAAACAGGCGTACAATTCTGCCGTTAGTGAAGTTCAATATTTCGGTTCAGACCGATGGAGGATGCCTCATGAGGAAACTTTTGCTTGCTGCATCGCAGCTGTTACTGTTCGCGCCCATGTTGATGCTGGCCCAGAGCGCCTTCGATGGAACGTGGAAGATTGACTTGAGCAATGCGCAATTTCCCAAGAAGCCTGATGTCTTCCTGCTGCAAAACGGCATGTACGAATGCCAAACGTGCGTTCCTCCCGTCAAGATCAAGGCGGATGGAACGGACCAGACAGTTACAGGACACCCGTATTACGACACCGCGGCGATCAAGGTCGTAAGCGACCACGAAATTGAGGAGACCGACAAGAAAAATGGCAAGACGGTCACAACTTCGAAGACAACGGTTTCGCCGGACGGCAACACGCTGACGTTCGAATACAGCGACAGCAGTAACAGTAACGCCGCGCCAGTTACCGGCAAGGGTGAAGAAACCCGCGTGGCCAAAGGTCCTGCCGGATCGAATGCAATTTCCGGTTCCTGGCGATTCACAAAAGTCGACACGCTATCCGACAATGGGACAACGTGGACGTACAAAGTCAACGGGAATGAATTGACCATGACCACACCGACCGGGCAATCTTACACCGCGAAACTGAACGGTACGAACGCGCCTTACAAAGGTGATCCGGGAACCGACGGCGTCTCGGTGAAGATGGTGGGTAAGAATACTCTGGTAGAAACCGACAAGCGCGGAGACAAAGTAATCAGCATTTCGAAAATGACCCTTGCGCCCGATGGCAAGACCGCAAAACTTGTGTTCGAAGACAAACTGCACGGAACCACCAGTCAAGCTACAGCGGCTAAGCAGTAAGTTCTGATTCGTACCGCAGAGTTTCCATATAACGCCGACACTCGTGATTAGGGTGCCGGCGTTTCTTCTGTGCTGGAGCCTCCCTTTCTGCGCAAGATGAAATGGCGCACCGGCCTCGGCTTAGCTATAATCCGGGCCATGAAACACCAACGACTGTTCGTTGCTGCGGTATTGTTCACCATCGTTTTCTGCTCGCTCACCAGCGCAGCCAAAACGGTGGTTGAGATGAAAGACGCCCAAGGCAAGAGCGTGGGAACGATTATCTTGTCAGAGAGTGGAACCAAAGGCGTGGTACTCGATATAAAGCTTCATGATCTGCCTCCGGGCAAACACGGCATTCACTTCCATCAGAACGCCAAATGCGATGGTCCCGACTTCAAGTCCGCCGGTCCACACTTTAATCCAGACGGCAAGAAGCACGGCTTGGAGAATCCCGAAGGCCACCACGCTGGCGACATGATGAACCTCAGCGTCAGCGGAGACGGCAAAGCTGCCATGAAACTCACTGACAACGACGTCAACCTGGGAGATGGGAGCGACAGCCATTCACTCTTCAGCAATGGGGGAACGGCGTTGATCGTTCATGCTAAAGAGGACGACATGAAGACTGATCCGTCGGGAAACTCTGGCGATCGCATTGCCTGCGGAGTAGTCACGAAGTAGTTTGAACTTTAGTAGCACCGGCATCTTGCCCTCGGGTTGGCTCGAATAGCAAAGCTACGAATGGCCTCGACCTACTGGCTACTTCTTAGCCGGAGCTATGTCAACCTGAACCGCTGGGGCGCTCTCTTGTCTCCGTGTGTCTACTGAAACCACTCCAAGGTCGCCATTCGAGTCCAGCGATCGAACCGTCTGGGTCTCCCGAGTTGTGCCACCTGTTCCCGGTCGCACAATGTCAATCGCCTGCTCCGTAACCCGCAAGCCATCGTTAGGCTGCCCGGGATTTCGTTGCTCAACTTGCTGATCGGTAGATTGCACACCGTCATCGCCCTGGCGCCGAACCGTTACCACCCGCTGCTCCAACCGCAGGCCGTCCATTCTAGATCCGGGATCGCTTGCATAGGTTTCCACTGTAGCGCGTTTCTCTCCAGCGGCATTCTGGGATTCCTTGCTCACTGTCCGCGCAACCACGGATAGGTTGCCGTCAGTCCCCGGCCGCAGCACGCTCTCTTCTTTTGTGCGATTCTTGCCGTCGTCCTTGATCGTTCCTTCTCTGACTTCATTCACTTGCCAGTTGCCATTGGAGTCAGGCAACAAAGTAGCTTTGCGAAACTCCACATTGTGGTCGCTGGTCTTCGTTTCGCGCTCCGTTGTCTGCATCGATACAGTTAAGCCGCCATTCAATGAAGGCGTCAGCAGCGTGCTCTTGGTCTCCTGTACAGTGTGACTGATTTGCCGAACGTCCTGAACTTCCCGCTGAACCAACTTCAAAGCACCATTGCCGTCGGGATCCGAAGTCAAACGCGTTACCTTGACCTCACCTCCGGGCAAACTGCGCTTCTCTTCTTCGGTCACCTGAACCAGCGTTTTGCGGCCATCGGCGTCCCTGCCAAAACTGCGCTCGATGGTCCGCACGGTGTTAGCATCAACTTTTACGGTTTCCTTCTGCACATCCAGGTAGGGCGAATAGTGCCCGTCAGTTCCCCTCGTCTGGATACTCTGATTATCAAAGGTACGTCCGCCAGTCTGGGTGTGGGTTTCAGAAGTCCGAGTTGGATTTAAATTGCTCGGTAGTTGCTGCTGAGTAGTGGCCGTCCAGGATTGGTTTGAGTCATCACTGGAGGTGTCAGCCGCGCTCTGCGCCTGTCCAAACGCAAACCCTGAAGGCGGGCAAAGGATGAGCAAAAATACGAGGCAGAAGAGAAGGCATTGAAAAGCGAATTTCATGAGACCTCACGCGCCAAGCAAGCATTGGCAGAAACACTCTGGTTGATGTCAGAATAACCCTAACGCTGAACCGTTTCTAGTCGTGCGATGTAAACTGTGAGGACCAGCACGGAGTCGATGTGGTGAGAGGTGGCGGCGCAGTCTTGAAAAGCATTGCACAGTTTCGAAAGCCTTTCATCGCCGCATGTGAATAAATATAAGGATACCGTTGATTCGCTGGCAAAAACGACCCGCGGCTGTAAAACTATAATTCCGGAGAGGTGGCCGAGTGGTTGATGGCACCGGTCTTGAAAACCGGCATACCCGGAAGGGTATCGGGGGTTCGAATCCCTCCCTCTCCGCCATTACCTTTGTAATCTAGCAGATACGGTTTCTACTATTGCACACTCTTATTACTCTGGAGATGCAATGGCAAATCGAACCGTACACCTCAGCAAACTTATTCAAACTCCCAAAGGGCCACGTTATTGTCCGGCAGTGATGGCCGCCAACGGGCGCGTACGCCCAGACGTGGTAGTGGTCAATGGGCAGCAGGAACGCCATCAGGAGGGCGCGTATTACATCAGTTGGTATGAGGGCAAGAAGCTTGTAGGAAGAGCGTGGGCAAGGATGGGCAGGATGCAGCATTCGAGCGGTCGCGTAAGCAGGCCGAACTCAATGCGGCCAACCATGGAGTAGCGGTTACTGAACAGCCGCAGGACGGTTCCGGCAATGTTCGTCGTTCGCTCGCAGCAGCGGTTACCGAATACCTTGCCGACATAAAGCTGAACAAGAAACATAAGACCCATGCGGCGTACTCAACTGCGCTGGGCTACTTCCTCGAATCCTGCAAGAAGTTCCATCTGGAAGACATCGACCGCAGAGACCTGTTGAAGTTCTCGGCATTTCTGCGAGACGAGAAGAAGCAAGCGCCAAGGTCCGTGCACAATAAATTTTCAAACGTGTTGGGTTTTCTGCGGTCGCAGGGAATTACTGAAAAAATCGTCAAGAAAGAAGATTGGCCGCAGTACACCGAGGAGGAGACTGAGGTCTACGAGCAGGCCGAACTGGATACGCTGTTCGCGGCCTGCGATGCAGAAGAGCGTCTGTGGTTTGAGTTCTTCCTGATGACTGGGATGCGCGAGCAGGAAGTGATGTATTGCTGTTGGAAAGATGTGAATCTGGTAGCTGCCACAGTGCGAGTGTCACACAAGCCTGAATACCAATGGACGCCGAAGGCTTATCGCGAGCGAACGATTCCTGTGCCTGAGACGCTAGTCGATAGTTTAAGGGCGTGGAAGGCAAAGGCGACCAAGGGATGTCCGCTGATTTTCCCGACTGCTGGCTGCCGACCCAAGTTGGATTTTCTCGATTGCTTGAAAGCATGCGCCGACCGTGCGGAACTGGAGCAAGATGATTTCTGGCTTCACAAATTCCGAGCGACATTCGCCACGTGGCATCTCTGGGCAGGCATTGATTTGAGCACCGTTCAGCTCTGGCTCGGTCACAAAGACTTGGCAAGCACAATGCGCTACCTGAAGCCATCACGGAGCCAAGCAACTCGGGACAAGGTGAACGCTACGTTCGCAGTCAGCACCAACGGAGGCGCGCAATGAGTGAGATTAAGTTTACAGCGCAAGAGCAGGCTGAGATTGAGACGTTGACACTGACCAAAAAGATTGCACGCGATGTGAAAGGAGCCTTGACCGCAAAGCAATTGGCTGCCATGCTCGCTATTAGTCCGAAGACGGTGTTCAAGCTGGCGAAGGCGGGACGCATTCCGTCATTTCGAGTTGGGTCCACCGTACGCTTTGATGCTCGTCACATCATCGATTGGCTGCGGAAGCAGAGACGCTGAGGGATTTTTTGGGTAACCGTACGGAAGTGCCATAGGCAGGCTTCGAGCAATCTGAGATTCTGGTTGTGAATTTGCATCAAGAGCGGGGTGCCCAATGCGGCATCTCCGCCAACCGAGGACAGGACAGCGTTCCACGGTGGCCGCCTACTAGGCAGATGCGGCAGGTAAGGAGCCTGCAAACGACATCACATGAAAATCGAACTCAAGGCCACGCCCGCTGTACTGGTGCGTGATGAAGGAACTGTGTTCCTGTTCTGCCCACTGACGCCACAGGCAAAGGAATGGATCGACGGGGTGGATCAAGTTTCACCAATGAGCCCGGAACTGGAGGGAAATATGTTTACGTGTGAGCGGTGTGGCGTAAATTCAGCAGACGGTTTCATCATGCCCGATGGAACGCGGTTGTGTACGCCGTGCGCGATGCTAAGGGACAATGTCGATCAGAATTCGCTGTCGGCGGTGGCTCAGGCGAAGACCGTGATTACGGTGTCAACTTCCACACGGTTCCGTAGCCGTCGCTGCCACCCCCGTAGGCCGTGCCGTAAAGATTGCCCTTCGCATCCCGGATCAAATTATCCCAGGGATACTCCCCGTCCGACGCAGCCAAGCTGTGCAGCAGAGTCAGCGCACCTTTCGGGTTTAGTTCGTATACCGCTCCAAAGCCGGAAGCGCCGCCATACTCGGTGTCACCATACAGGTTTCCCTTCGCGTCGATAATCACACCTGCGGTGGGATATGCCCCGTCTGTCTCCCCCCCGGTAAAGTTGTGCAGTACCGTCTCGGTGCCCTTGCTGCTTACCTCCCACACGATTCCCAAGCCAGCGGAACCGCACCCGTTCGCAGCACCATAGAGGTTGCCCTTCTCGTCCATCGCCGGAGTTCCAGCGGGAAAGCACCCGTCTGTTGTTTTCCCAGTAAAGCTGTGCAGCACGGTCAACGCCCCCCCCTTACTCAGCTTGTATACCGTTCCGGAGCCGGTAGCGCCGCCATAAAGGGTTGTGCCATAGAGGTTACCCTTCTTATCCATAACTAAACTTGTGAACATGGGCCAAGCCCCGTCCGTCCCAGCGAAGCTGTGCAGCACGGTCTCCTTGCCAGTCTTACTTACCTTGAACACCGTTCCCATGGAAAAAGTGCCGCACCGCGTGGTGGTACCGTACAGATTACCCGCCTTGTCCCGGAGCAAACCTCCGTCGGGCTCGCATCCATCCTTCCCGTTGGCGAAGCTATGCAGCGTGGTCTCCTTGCCGCTTTTACTCACCTTGAAAACCGTCCCCCAATTGTATGTGCCGCCACCCACAGTAGTGCCATAGAGGTTCCCCGCCGCGTCCCGAACCACCCCGCCGAAGGGGTTGCCCCCGTCCCACGACCCAGTGAAGCTGTGAAGCACGCTCTCCGTGCCGCTCGTATCGACCTTGAATACCACTCCCTGGCTGGAAGTGCCGCCATAATAGTAGGTAGTGCCGTAGAGGTTCCCTGCAGCATCCCGGACCACACCTGCGTAGGGATTTCCTCCGTCGGACGATCCAGTAAAGTTGTAAAGCACGGTGAAAGTCTGTGCTCGCGCCCGGTGAGCTGTAGCCACCCCTAACCCAAGCACGGTAACTAAGGCCAGCGCGGCACTTGCCGCTCCCCGACGCATGGTCGAGATCCGTTGCCCGAGCGTGTTAGTCACAATGTTTCCTCCCTTTCCAACGACGAACTGTTTTGAGGGCGAGAAAACCTTCTTCATTTCTTCTTCAGGTTGAAGGCGTACACGTTGTTGTCTTCCGAGCTGACATAAACCACCCCATTCGCCACGGCGGGCGAGGAAATCACCGGGCCGCCGGTCGCGTAACTCCAAAGCTTAGCGCCGGTCTTGGCCTTCAGCGCGTAAACGTTGTTGTCTTCCGAGCTGACATAAAGCACCCCATTCGCCACGGCGGGCGAGGAAGGCACTAGGTAGCCGGTGGCATAACTCCACAGCAGAGCACCGGTCTTGGCCTTCAGCGCGTAAACGTTGTTGTTGTAGGAGCCGACATAAACCACCCCATTCGCCACAGCGGGCGAGGAAACCACATAGCTGCCGGTGGCGTAACTCCACAGCAGAGCGCCGCTCTTGGCGTTCAGCGCGTACACGTTGTTGTCGAACGAACCGACATACACCACCCCATTCGCCACGGCGGGCGAGGAATACACCGGGCCGCCGGTGGCGTAACTCCACAGCAGGGCGCCGGTCTTGGCGTTCAGCGCGTACACATTGCCGTCGAGGGAACTGACATACACCGCCCCATTCGCCACGGCGGGGGCGGAAAACACATAGTAGCCGGTGGCGTAACTCCACAGCAGGGCACCGGTCTTGGCGTTCAGCGCGTACACGTTGTTGTCGTAGGAGCCGACATACACGACCCCATCCGCCACGAGGGGCGAAAGCACATAGCCGCCGGTGGCGTAACTCCACAGCAGGGCGCCGGTCTTGGCGTTCAGCGCGTACACGTTATAGTCTTCCGAGCCGACAAACACCACCCCATTCGCCACGGCGGGCGAGGAAACCACATAGCCGCCAGTGGCGTAGCTCCACAGCTTGGCGCCGGTCTTGGCGTTCAGTGCGTACACGTTGTTGTCATCCGAGCCCACATAAACTACCCCATTCGCCACGGCGGGCGAGGACCACGTGATAACGTTGCCGGTGGCATAACTCCACTTCAAGCCGAGACGCCCAACATTGTTGACGTTAAGCACCTTTTCACACGAGTTCCAGCGTTCCATGTTGGTCCTGTGGAACTCGCTCCAGTTGTTGCTGCAAGTGCCCGTTGTCTGCTGGGCCCATGTCACGGACCCAAGCACGACTACTAACGTCAGGACGGCAGTTGCTGCTCCCAGGCGTATCTTGGAAATCCGTTGTTGCATGATTTTCCTCATAGTGTCCCCCCTCCGTCCATTTTCATCGTGAACTGGCCTTTGAACTGCGAGTGCAAGCTCCGGGCCACTCATACGCCGGAGATAACGACAGGCCCTTCATTGTATACAAGCGAGGAATAGGTCACAGAAACGCAGTGCAGATCGTAAAAGTCCGAAACAACGTCGGGCGGAGCAAACGAGTTGCTTCTTTGTGTAAATGGTTGCATTCGATTTCGCGATTGAGAACGTCTAAACTCGTGTGATATTGTTTTTTGGTGCGTGACATACATCGGCGCTGCGAGCACAGCCTCCGCCTGACTAGTTTCTCCAAAAGGCAATCATGGATGGGTCCTCGGCAAGCGGCATAACGGTCCTGCTCCGGGCTTGGGGTGACGGGGATGACCAAGCACTGGAGAAGTTAACGGCTCTTGTTTACGAGAACTTGGATCGCCTGGCGCATTTCTATATGGCCCGGGAAAGAACCGGTCACATTCTTCAGGACACAGCCCTTATCAACGAAACCTACCTGCGATTGGCCAACCTAAGAGAAATCGATTGGAAGGACCGGAAGCATTTCTACGTCGTGTGCGCGCGCTTGATGCAGCGCATTCTGACGGAGTATGCGCGCTCTGAGCTCTGCCAAAAACGTGGCGGTGAAGCAGAGCGGATGCCATTCGATGAGCGGCTGTTCGTGGCCGAGGACCAGCATACAGACCTAGTGGCGCTGGAGGACGCGCTCAGCGACCTACTCGCAGTGGACAAGAGAAAGGGCGAGGTCGTCCAACTGCGTTTCTTCGTAGGCTTGAGCGTGGAGGAAACTGCCGAAGTGCTGAAGGTCTCCCAAAGGACGGTCAACGAGGATTGGAAATTCGCCAAGCTTTGGCTGCTCCGTGAATTGAACAAAGGAAACAACCATGGAAGGTGAACGTCTGCAGCGAGTGCAGCAGTTATGTCTCGCGGCGTTGCAGCGCGAAGAGAGTGAGCAGCGTCCTTTTCTAGAGGAGGCCTGCGGTCAGGATCAGGCTCTGAGACACGAGGTTGAATCGCTGCTGGTTTATCAGAGGGAGGCGGAGGACTTTATCGAATTGCCGGCGCTGGGACTCGTGGCCAAGCTGGTGGCAGAAAGCAGAACCCGGTTGGATGGGTCTGACGCACTGGACTTCGACCTGACTGGCGGGACAGTTTCCCATTACCGAATTATTCGAAGATCTGGCAAGGGCGGAATGGGGGTCGTCTACAAGGCAGAGGACACCAAACTGGGCCGTTTTGTAGCCCTCAAGTTCCTGTCCGGTGCAAGCCAACCGGGCATTGGCGGGTACGACCCCAAAGCACTGGAACGTCTTCAGCGTGAAGCGCGTGCTTCTTCCGCGCTCGATCACCCAAATATCTGTACGGTGTACGAAGTCAACGAGCATCAGGGATTGCCATTCATTGCCATGCAGTTCCTGACCGGCCAGACCCTGAAGGACGAGATCGCTGGCAAGGCCTTACCAACAGATCGAATCCTGGATCTCGGCGTTCAAATGGCCGATGCACTCGATGCGGCACATTTCGCGGGAATCGTCCACCGGGATATCAAACCAGCAAACATTTTTGTCACCCAGCGCGGAGACGTAAAGATCCTTGACTTCGGCCTGGCAAAACTCGCGCCCGGCCGACCCACACCGGCGGAAGCACTGCCCGAAATGCTCCCCCCGCTCCGTCCACCTGTGCAACTATCGGGAAATACTCTGTCCCATCCAGGGGTGGCTTTGGGTACGGTCACTTACATGTCGCCGGAACAGATACTTGGCCAAGAACCGGATGCCCGCACCGACCTCTTCTCACTTGGAGTAGTGCTGTATGAAATGGCAACCGGTCGCGCACCCTTTGCGCGGGAGACGACCGCAGCCACCTTTGGAGCCATCCTGCATGACCCCCCGGAACCGCCGACGCGCTGCAATCCTCAACTCCCGCCGCAGATGGAAGCGATCATCCGAAGGGCGTTGGAAAAGAGCCGGGAGTTGCGCTACCAGCACGCTTCGGAGATGAGAGCCGACCTGCAAAGGCTGAAGCAGGACTCTGAGAGCGGGCGCAATTGTGCGGCAAGTGCCGTGGCGGAAGTTCCTGTGGTTCGGGTTGGGAAGCTCTGGAAAATCGCGGTACCCGTCCTGCTGGTCGTCTTGCTCGTGGCGGGCGGGCATTACTATCGGTCGCAGCAGCAAACCAAGCGCCTGACCGAGAAGGACACCATCGTTCTTGCTGATTTTGCCAACAGTACGGGCGATGCAATCTTCGACGACACGCTGAAGACGGCGCTTAACGTTTCCCTGCGGCAATCGCCTTTCCTGAGTGTGCTCTCCGACAGCGACGTGGCAAAGACCTTGCAACAGATGACCCGTCCGGCCAGTACGAAACTGACGCCCGCGGTGGCCCGGGAGTTGTGCGTACGAGCTGGCGGCAAGGCTTACCTTTTCGGATCAATTGGCAGTCTGGGCAACGAATACGTGCTGGGCTTGAAGGCCGTAAATTGCCCCAGCGGAGACACGCTGGCGCAGGAGCAGGTGACGGCGCCGTCCAAGGAGAAGGTGCTGGACACGCTAGGCGAGGCGGCATCCAAGCTGCGCGGCGAACTGGGCGAATCGCTGGCGACGGTGCAGAAGTTTGATGTTCCGCTCGCAGAAGCCACCACGTCCTCGCTCGAAGCTCTGAAAACGTTCAGCCTGGGCAATAAGGCCCGGAACGAGAAAAGCTACGCCGCAGCCGTGCGCTACCATCAACGTGGCATCGAGCTTGATCCAAATTTTGCCATGGGCTACTTGGCAATAGGCGTGGACTACTTCAGTCTGATGGAGCTAGGGCGGGCCAGCGAGTACTTCACCAAGGCATTCCAGTTGCGGGAACATGCCAGCGAACGGGAAAAACTGGCGATCGCAGGAAATTACTACCGGAATGTAACCGGAGAACTGGATGAAGCAGGCAAGACGTGTCAGGAGGAGATTGAGAGCTACCCACGGGAATGGGGAGGGTACGGCAATTTGGGCCTAGTGTTCGCCCAACAGGGGCGGTATGAGAAGGCGGCAGAGATCACGAAGCCCCTTGCACCGCATGTTGCAGCTGCATCCGTGAATCTCGCCAACTATGCCCTTGCCTTGCAACGGTTCGGCGAGGCGCGGCAGATCATCCACGAGGTGCAGGCGCGAAAAATGGATAATGCGGTACTCCACAATGCTCTTTATGCTCTTGCCTTTCTCGGGCCGGACTCCGCGGCGATGTCGGAACAGCAACAGTGGTTTGCGGGCAAGCCCGAGTTTGAGAACTGGGGACTTGCGCTCGCATCCGACACCGAGGCGTATGGAGGTCATCTCGGCAAGGCGCGGGAACTGACCAAGGAAGCGGTGGATTCCGCCATCCGGGCCGACAGCAAGGAAAATGGGGCGATATGGCAGGGGAATGCTGCTCTGCGACAAGCCGCTTACGGCAATGTTGCGGACGCACAGCAGGGGGCAGCACAGGCCTTGAAGCTTGCTCCGACGAGTCAGGGTGTCGAAAGCGAAGCCGCGCTTGCGTTTGCCCTGGCGGGCGGTACGACGCGAGCCGAATCCTTGGCACAAGACTTAAGGAAACGATTCCCGCTGGACACCCAGACGCAGTCGCTTTGGCTGCCAGCGATTCACGCGCAATTGGCGCTGGACAGAAAGAACCCGGCTGTTGCCTTGAATGCTATGCGAGCTGCTTCCCCGATCGAGCTAGGACAAATTACGTTCGTCATCAATATTTCCTGCCTCTATCCCGTGTATGTGCGCGGGGAGGCATACTTGGCAGCCGGACAGGGCAGCGCCGCTGCCGCGGAGTTTCAGAAAATCCTCGACCACAGCGGGATTGTCTGGAACTGCTGGACAGGAGCGTTGGCGCATCTGGGAGTGGCTCGTGCGAACGCCTTGCAGTCGAGAACTTCGCAGGGAGCGGATGCCGATGCTGCCCGCGTCCGGGCACTAGCCGCCTACACAGACTTCCTCAACCTCTGGAAAGACGCCGATCCCGATATTCCCGTCCTGAAGCAAGCCAAAGCGGAGTATGCGAAGTTGCAATGAGCGGAACTAAGCTGCCGGGGGGTGTTAGACGCTCTAAGGACTCCGGCACGACCTGTCGGAAGGAAGAATTTCAGGAACTCCGGCATCAGCAGAATAAGGTTGAGATATATCGGTATCGGGCCGAGCCAGACCACCGAACATAGCTAGCGAAAGCACGCTCCCACCAGCAATCGGCGTTGCTATCCAGAAACTCGCTTGTAGGAGATCAATGGCAAATCTCCTCGAAGCCGACTTCGGGACAACGTCGTCGGAGTCTGCCTGAAAACGTGAAAACGTAACTTCCGGTTGGTCGTCACTCGCCAGCCATCCACGGATCGTGAGCATTTGTGCAGATCGCTTCCGTTACTGGATGATGGTTACCGCGATTCGTAACGCGAAGTCGTTATCACTTCCGTGTAGCCGATGATCTATCCGGACGTGGCGCATTTAACGTACCAAGCGCAGCGCGGGAGCTATAATACGTGGCACTCATGGCACTCACCTCTGGCATGAAACTTGGCCCCTACGAAATCCAGTCGCTGCTGGGTGCAGGAGGTATGGGCGAGGTGTATCGTGCCCACGATTCTCGGTTGAACCGCACCGTTGCGATCAAGGTTCTGCCCGCGACGTTCTCTGCGGACCGCGACCGTCTGCAGCGCTTTGCACAAGAAGCGCGCGCGGCGGCGGCGCTCAACCATCCCAATATTCTTTCCATTTTCGACATCGGCGAGGAGCAAGGCGCGCCGTATGTCGTCTCGGAGTTGCTGGAAGGCGAGACCCTTCGCAAACGCCTGCGGAACGGCCCGCTGCCCATCCGCAGAGTAGTCGATTACTCATTACAAGTGGCACGCGGGCTGGCGGCGGCGCACGACAAGGGCATTGTGCATCGCGACTTGAAGCCGGAAAACTTATTTCTGACCAGCGATAACCGGGTGAAGATTCTCGATTTCGGTTTAGCCAAGCTGACCGGGCGGGAAATGAACGATGGCAGCGGAGACGCTCCAACCGTGCAAGTGGCGACCGACGCCGGCGTGGTCATGGGCACTGCCGGTTACATGTCGCCCGAGCAGGTCCGCGGAAAATCGGCCGATCACCGCTCCGACCTTTTTTCCTTTGGCGCGATCCTTTACGAAATGATTTCGGGCAAGCGCGCCTTCCACGGCGAGACGTCGGCCGACACAATGAGTGCGATCCTCAAGGAAGAAACACCGGAGCTTTCCGAAACCGCGCGCAACGTTCCGCCAGGTTTGGAACGAATTGTACGGCACTGCCTGGAAAAGCATCCCGCGCAACGTTTCCAGTCGGCGGGAGACCTCGCGTTCGACCTGGAAGCGTTGACGGACGTTTCTGCCGCTACCAAGTCTGGTGCGCAAGCTGCGGTACAACAAGCCAGCGTGGGAACCTGGCGTCGTCAACTGGCGGCTGCTGCGGGTTTGATTGCGGTCGCGGCCGTTATGCTTGGTCTGGGTTGGTGGTTGGGCCGAGGCAAGGGCGCCACACCTTTAGCGGAGTACAAGCAGATCACATTCCGCACCGGTTTCATCGGCAACGCCCGGTACACACCTGATGGCAGCATTGTTTACAGCGCGTCGTGGGATGGCGGCGACTTTCAACTTTACCTGGCACGCACTGATGACACGGTCTCACGCGAACTCGGGCTGAAACGCGCTGAGCTGTTGGCAATCTCCAAAAGTGGAGAGCTTGCCGTCCGCCTCAATACCGTATTCCTTGCCGGATATGCCCGCATTGGCACGCTGGCGCGGGTTCCGCTGGGCGGTGGTACACCGCGTGAAGTGCTGGAAAACGTACAGGATGCCGATTGGTCAGCGAACGGCGACAGTATGGCCGTAGTGCGTTTTGTCCCGGAGAACAGTCACTGGCGCCTCGAATACCCGATCGGCCATGTGTTGCTGGACAGCGTCAATTGGTTTAGCCATCCGAAAATCTCTCCCGACGGCCGGTGGATCGCCTTTGCCGATCACGAGAATCCGGGCGGTGACGACCAAGGCTCAATCGCAGTCGTGGACATGCAGGGACACGAGAAGAAACTCTCGTCGGGATGGATTTCTGCACAGGGGATTGTGTGGTCTCCCACGGGCGATGAGATTTGGTTTACCTCCTCAGATACGGGCTCGGCACAGAACCTGCGCGGAGTAACGTTAGCCGGAAAGCTGCGAACCATCACGAATGTACCGGGAGGGATGTGGCTGCAAGACATACGCAACGGAATGCCCCTGATCCTTACAGATCAGAAACGCATTGGACTGCGTGGCGTCTCTCCCGGTGGTAAAGAGGAACGGGAACTGGGTTGGTTGGGATGGGCCATTCCGGGCGACATCAGCCGCGACGGAAAGAAGGTTTTGTTCGAAGAGGAAGCCGACGGAGGCGGTCCGAATTACACGGTATTTCTGCGCGATACCGACGGCTCGCCTCCAGTGCGGATCGGCGAAGGCAGAGCTCTAGCAATTTCGCCAGACAGCAAATGGGTCATCACGAAGCCGGCCAAAGGCGGCCCGCTGAGCGTGGTTCCGACCGGCGCCGGCGAGGCCCGGCAGTTGACCCATGACAAAGTCGACTACACCGAGGCCCGCTATCTGCCGGGCGGCAAACAATTACTGCTGGGGGGAATCGAGGCGGGACACGGAGCGCGCGATTACCTGATCGATTTAAGCGATGGCAATGCCAAGCCGATTACGCCCGAAGGCGTTGAAGGGACGATTTTATCCCCGGACAGCCGCAGCTTCGTGGTGCTAGGGCCTGACGGTAAATGGGGAGTCTGGCCGTTGGACGGCAGCGGCCTGCGTCTGCTCCCCGGAATCGACTCCCGATACTACGTGAGCGGCTGGGCCCCGGATGGAGCCTCCGTGTATGTGGGTGAGAGTCACTCCCACGAGCGCACCCTGAAAATCTTTCGCGCCAACGTGACCACCGGGAAAATGGACGTCTGGAAAACCTTCGGGGACTCCCTGCCTACGGGAGCGCATGCTGGCGGCGTGCTTTTTTCCAGCGACGGAAGTGCCTACGTCTACCTCTACGTCCAAGTCCTGTCGCAGGCTTACGTGGTCAAGGGACTGAAGTAGCCTGTGCGGAAGGATTTGTACTTCCGCGGAGCAGTTGCACACCGCATGATTCGTCCTCTCGCTTGAGTCTAACGATAAACCTGGATTGCGGCGAGAAGATTCAAGGGTGAGTTGACGTTTTTTCGCAATTCTTCGTTCCTTCCGAGAAGCGTCACCTTGCTACCGAGTACTCGGCAAACCGGAAACGGGCTTCTAGGAAATGTGTAGGACTCCCACACGTAATATACATTCCGGTGACGTGGCTGACTCTTGCTTGCAATTAACTTGCAAGAGCTCAAGCTGGAGTATCCAGAGTCAATCACTTATGAAGAACATCGGATAGCATATCTGAGCCTTTAAAGAACCTGAAGGCGCACGGGAAGTGGAGCGTGGAGCCGGATTACTTCCGCAGCCGCGACGCGGGAAGAACCGGTTAACTAATCGGCTGACTTCCCAATGCCGACTTCTGACCCGCGTCACTAAGGTTCATCCCATGAACCAGCGGCCCGCCACATTCCCCGTTAGCCGAACACAACCCGACTTCTCAGGACTAAAGGGCCGTACGCTGAGGCTGCTGTCGGCCTACACAATTTTTGCACCAGCGCTTGAGAGCGGCGAGGGTACCCGGTATTATCATCTTCGGCATGGCTAGATGCACAGCACCAGTAAGGGGCGATCGCTCAGCGAGCGCCGCTGCGGACTGCCCTGCATGCGGTGGCCGCTACAGGGGCTACGGCGGCTACAGCAGCTACCCGTCGTACTCGTACCCGTCTTACTCCTCGTCGGGGAGTAGCGGGAGCGGCAGGAGCAGCGGCGGCGGGTCCGGCAGCAGCGCAAGGCCGCGCTGGTCGCCAGCCGGTTCGTCCGTGGCGTACACGCTTGGTGAGGTGCGGGCACTAACACCATTCCGCGAGAGTGTCGAAAAGCGAGTGTCCCTGCCTGAATTTCGGGATGTCTTTCTCTGCCATGCGTGGGACGACCGGGCAGGGGCCGCTAAGGAACTGCACGATCTGCTTGAGTCACGCGGTGTCTCGGTCTGGTTCAGCGAGAAGGACGTCGCCCTCGGCACACCGTTGCTCCGCGAAATCGACAGGGGATTGGCGAAGTCTCGAGTCGGGATCGTGCTGGTGACCCCTGCGCTGCTGCGCCGCCTCCAAGGAGAGGGTATCGCCGACAAAGAGCTATCCGCACTTCTAGCGCGTGACCTGCTCGTCCCCATCGTGCATGGCACGACGTACGAAGCTCTCCGCGAAGTCAGTCCGCTGCTCGGCTCGCGAAGCGGCCTGAGTACTACAGAAAATCCGATGGCAAACGTCGCGGCCAAGCTCGCCGAGCTGGTCGCCATCTAGTAACGACAAACGCGCAAGCATCCAGGATTTTGTCTCCAGCCTAGCCGACTTCCCGTTATTGATTCGGGGCTCAATAGGTGGCTTGGAGGAGAATGCGCTTATAAAGATTCGGCAGAGATCGCAGGCCCGTAAGGGCTTTCCGGGATTTAGCAATAACCCGGGCCCCTCCCCTTTTCGCGGGACGGCTTCTGGGACTATCCTTGTTAGTGACTATGAGCAATGACAATCTTCTGCACAATTTAGGATTCGACCGGGACCCATTCGCGAAGACGAACGCCGACGAGGAAGAACTCCTAGAGAGCTACTTTATCGAGCCTCCTTTCTTCAAGGCAGTCCACGGTGACGTCAATGACCCAAAGAGTGCGGTTGTTTACGCGCCTCGTGGCGGAGGCAAAACCGCACTTAAGCGGCGCATCGAACTCTCATCAAAAACCGAGCCTTTCCTTTGTGTTATCTATAATTCGTTCCCTACAGCAGGATTGAAGCTCACGGACATTGATCTGCAATACCACCTTCGAAACATAGTCCGTATTCTTCTAGTGGCTATTTTGGGAGAGGCCGCGACACTAGGGATTGACGGTCTAGAGAAGAACGACCGCCATTTTCTCTATATTCTGACAAAGGAGCATCTGACCGATCTCGGCCGTGCGGATCTGAAGGAGGCCATCGCAGCCGTCACTCACATCTCCGACAAAGCCAAGGAAGTTTGGAATATGCTGACGGGGCCGATTGGAGTCGCCCTTTCGGCTGTGTTCGCCCATTTCGGATTTAAGGCACCCGAAGTTTCGAAGTTCGATAGCGAAAAGGGAAACGCTGGCACGCTAGAGGAACAAATTGGCTTCCTCGTCAAAATCGCACCCGTTTTCGGATTCAAGTCTACGTACATTCTCGTCGACAAGGTTGACGAGAATTCGATAACCGGCGTGGCTAGCGCGTCGCTTCAGTTCGTACGCCCGCTACTGTTGGACCTTGGGATCCTTGAGAAACCGGGAATGGCCTTCAAATTTTTCCTATGGGACCGCATAGAAGCTGACGCGCGTGAGTTCTCACGCCCTGATCGGATCAAGACCTACTCCCTCAAGTGGACCGATCCGCAGTTGAAGACAATGCTCTCGCGACGCCTAGCAGCCCATAGTCGTCAAAAAGTGCAAAGCCTTGCATCAATTGTAGAACTCGGTAGACGAGTCGACATAGATGATTTGGTCGTAAGGATGAGCGGGGGCTCCCCGCGAAACATAATTCGGATTGGCAAGGCGATCCTCGATCAACAAGGCGAAATAGACAGCAGCGGTCACGCGATTTCCGAACGAGCGGTGTCCGCTGGTATCGAGGTCATTGCCGCTGAAATAGCCGCCGAGACCGTTCCTGACAACATACTGCGGGACTTGAAAAAAATGAAGCGGGCGGATTTCACTGTGGCAAACGTCTACGCTGATGTCTTCAAAATTACTCAGGGTGCCGGAGCACAAAAGGTTCAGTTATGGCAAGATTCCGGAGCCGCGATAAAGATTGGCAATCGCCAACAGAAAAAAGGAAACCGGCCCAGCAACGTCTATGCAGTCGCTTCACCAATTGTTCTAAAGCACATCTTCAGCGACATCAATGTCCTTGATTTTGCGGAGAAGAAGATGCGGCTCTGCGAATGCGGTCAGTTAGTACTGCGGGATTGGGACCTCTCTTCGGATCAATCTTGCCATGCGTGCGAACACCTCTTTTCGGACGGGCCAACGGAGCGACGTAGGATTCAATCTATCTAAGCCGACGAATGTGGGGATAGACGGGACGTTTCCCGCCGTATTTTCTTTTGGTTTGCTGTCATGACGATATCGTCTGCCCGATTTCGTCATGACGTTGTGTTCCTGCAGGAACTCTTCGCCCCGCAGTCCCCCCGCAAACCTACTGATGCAACAAGAACCCAGACGGCAACGCTGCCTCAAGATTGATTTGTTCTCCGGTGATGGGGTGTTGGAAATTCAGAAAGTGGGCGTGCAGGAAATATCCTCCATCGCCCGGGAGGCCGGGGAGATTTTCAAGAGGCTGGCCGGTTGAGCCGTACAGAGGATCGCCTACCAGAGGATGGCCGATGGATGCCAGATGGATTCTGATTTGATGAGGGCGGCCCGAATTGAGGCTTACCTCAAATGTTGTGGTGCTTGTAGTGCGCGAGATCACTTTCGCCAATGACTTTGACGGTTTGCCACTTGGGTTGGCGGCCCAGACGGAACCGATGCGCGGGTGCCGTACAAGACCGATGGGTGTAAGAATTTCGTAGCTGTCGTGCTGTGCAACGTCTTGCGCCAGCGCTCGGTAGATTTTTTGAATTCTGGGCGTGTTCCAGTTTGCGGATAGCTTAGAGGCCGCCTGCGGTGTCTTGGCGAAGAGGACGATGCCGGTAGTGGCTCGGCCCAACCGGTGGACGGGGTTTGCATTGGAAGTTTGCTTTTGCACCAAGCGCAGCAGGGTATTTTCCATAAAGCCGCCGCCGGGAAGAGTGGGCAGCCCGCCAGGTTTGTTGACGGCCAACAGATGCGGGTCTTCAAACAGGACTTCGAAGTGCTGAGGGGAGTCTGGTTCGATCCAGGGTGGACGATTCCAGACAAGGGTTTGGCCTGAAGTGAGCGATTCGCTTCCGGCGGCGGTGATGCCGTTGACGGTGACTTCGCCGTTGTTCAGATTTTGTTGCCAGGCTTGTGGGGTGGAGTGTGGGTAAAGGCTTGCCAAGTGGGAGAGCAGGGTTCGTCCATGATATTTGCTGATGATGATTGTGGTATAGGCATAGCCCCGGTTGAGCATGTTGTTTGAGTGTAAGCCATGGCATCTGCGGCAGGAGCTGCTGGGTTTCGAGCGTCACTGGATTTAGGCAGTAAGCGGATGACCTACAGTGTTTTTTACGGCGTTCATCCGCCATTGGTACACCCGCTGGATTCGCCCTGGAAAGAACTACCAGATGCGAAAAGGGTTTACGAGAGAACCAAAACCGGACGAACCCGCGACGCATGCCAAGAACTACATCCCGCCCAGCGGGCTGCAGCGCCTCAAAGATGAGCACCAGTTTCTGCTTTCCAGGGAACGCCCGGCCGTGACAGAGGTGGTGGCGTGGGCTGCCAGCAACGGCGATCGCAGCGAAAACGCCGACTATCAGTACGGCAAGCGGCGGCTGCGGCAGATTGATGGACGGATTCGCTTTCTCACCAAGCGAATCGAAGCCGGGAAGTGGTGGACCCGGAAGCTCCGAGAGCGGGGCAGGCGGCGACGAGGGCATTCTTCGGAGCGACCGTGCGCTATGCCAATGCCGCGGGAGCGGAGCGAGTGGTGAGCATCGTGGGCACCGACGAAATCGATCTCAACCGCAACCACATCAGTTGGGTGTCACCTCTGGGGCGCTCGTTGATGAAGTCGGCAGCGGGTGACAGCGTAGTCCTTCAATTGCCGGGCGGTACAGAATACCTGACCGTGCTGGAAGTGTGTTACGAGCGCATTTCTGTGGAACCGTTCCGTGAACCACCTGGATCCGAGGCCTCGGCAAAGGGACTCACTCCCGACGCTAAATTCACCTGACGAAGAAGAGACGAAACGGCACAGGTAGTGAAAGAGCAACGACCGTAATAGCGCGCTATCGGCTTTTGGCAAGCGACAGGAGATGAGTTGAGTCCTCATAAACGCGCCAGCATTCTGGAACCGGGCGCAGCTGGAAGCATCCACGATTCCAGTTGCGATGCCGACTTACCGTTACTGATCGTGACTCAGAGAGTACATTGGCGATCATGCACTCACCGAGATCCGACGATTCAGATTGCCGACACGAAACAGCGCGATGGGTCAGGGCCGGGGGCTCGCGGCCGTCTCGGAGGCCCGCGCCAGTGCTTGCGTGTCGACATACTCACGGATGTGCGTCACTTTGCCATTTCGAATGGTAATGGCGAAGACCCAATGGTCCTCGAACGTCCTATTCGTGGCTTTGATTCTCCCCCTAGCGAAGCCGACGACCAGAACCCGGTCTCCCTGCGCTATGAACTCGGGGGGTTCTGGGTACGAAGTTTCCACCGTTTCGTTAGCCTTCTGAACTAAGTTATTCAGTCCAGCGTGCCCGCGGTGCGTGCCGGCCAGCGGCCAGTCCTCGCCTGGAATGATCCACTCAATATCTTCGGCAGACAACGCCAGCAGATCTTGCTTGTCGCGGCGGCCGAGTGCCGCAAGAAACTTCTTCACAATCTGGACATTCTTTTCGGTGCTCATCCAAATCTCTCCTTTTCCCTTACATCGAATGTGTCCGGTCTAATCCGACGTTTCGGATCCATCCTTCTCGAGAATCAAATCGCGCGATCATAGATTGATTACTGCTGCTTCTTGAACAAATCCTGGAAGACGAGCCGACCCCAAGTGCGGCCGCGTGCGTGTACCAGCGCGCCGCCCTCGTTGAACTTTCCCAGCTTGACGGGTGCAAACCCGAGTTGTTTGGCCAAATCCGCCACGGGAGCGGTCGCGTCCTCGTCATCGCTCGACAGAAAGACGACCCGATGGCCCCCTTCGACGACTGGGTCGGTAGCGAAAATGGCTGCAACCAGGTGATTGAAACCTTTCACGAGCTTAGCGCCGGTGAACGCCTTCGCGACGTAGGCGGAGGACAGGAGGCCGCCCAGTTCTTCAGGGAGAACTCCAAACGCGTTCGTCGCGTCGATCACCGTCTTGCCTTTCCAGCTCGGCAGGGCCTTTGCAACCTCGCTATGTTCCCCGAACGGGACCGCCAAGATGATGGTGTCGGCCTCAAGTGCATCCTGCAGCGACCTGGCGACGACTGTAGGTCCAATCGCCCGAGCCTGCGGCGCCAACGCCTCAGGCGGCCGGCGACTCGCGACAGTCACGTTGATGTTTTTACGGGCGAACGCGTGGGCGAGGGCCTGGCCTATGTTGCCGAATCCGACAATCGCATAGCTCATAGTGCTTCTCCGATCCATGTTGATATTGATCCCAACCGCCGACTTCAGATGGCCGAGAAGCCGCCGTCGACATTCAACTCCACCCCGTTCACGAAGCTCGAATCGTCGGAAGCAAGAAACAGCGCGACTGTCGCGATTTCCTCAGGTTGACCCATCTTTCCCCGCGGGATCAGGGATTCGAACATCTCCTTCGCCTCCTTGGTGAGAACTTCTTCCTGCATCGGTGTGGCAATCGGCCCCGGGCCCAGCACGTTCACCCGGATATTCCTGCCCTTCAGTTCGTTGAGCCACGTGCGTGCAAACGAGCGCAATGCCGCCTTACTCGCCGCATACACACCGAAACCAGGAAAACCCTTCACCGAAGCAACGGATCCGGTCATGATGATCGATCCGCCATCGTTGAACAGCGGCAATGCCTTCTGAACCGTAAACAGCGTTCCGCGCGTATTCAGGCCGAAGGCCGCATCAAAGTGCTGCTCGGTAATCTCGCCCAGTGGTAAGGCCTCGCCCCTGCCAGCGCTCGCGAACAGGACGTCGATCTTGCCCTTTTCCCGCTTGACCGTATCGAACAGACGGTCCAGGTCGTCGAGATTGGCCGCGTCACCGCGCACGCCGGTCACGTTTCGGCCAATCAGCTTGACGGCCTCATCGAGCTGCTCCTGCCTCCTACCCGTGATGAAAACGTAGGCGCCTTCTTCAACGAAGAGCTTGGCGCTCGCCAGCGCCATGCCGCTCGATCCACCCGTGATGACTGCAACTTTTCCTTCAAGCTTTCCCATAATTACTCCCTTCGCTAGATGTATAGCATTCGGTACACTAGAGTAGAGTTCTTCAGTGGTGGACGAGAACTGATCAGGAGTCCTAATATTTTGTCCATTCGTCCAAAGATGGAGGCTAAGTTGGATTCGATAACAGACATCTTTAGAACGATGCACGCAACCGCTTTCGGTCTGCACAGGCTCGAAGCCACAGCCCCGTGGGGCATAAAACAGGAAAACCAGACCGAAGAAAAAGTCACGCCTTCCGACAAAAAGATGTCACCCACAGATTTGGCGCACTTCGCCATGCTTTCGCGCGGCAACTGCTGGCTGAGTGTGGAAGGCATTCCGGAGCCGATTCCCCTCACCGGTGGTGATTGCTTCTTACTGGCAAAGGGGACTTCGATTGTTTTGCGCGACAGCCCGCGAACACGTCCGAGGTGGAGCTTCCGCGAGATCGGGGCCAAGGCCAACGGCAATGTCGCTGTTTGTGGTGGCGGTGGCGCACCGACGACAATCGTCTGTGGATCCTTGAGTTTCGATCGCGCCAGCCTGAGGCCGATCACTCAGTTATTGCCGAACTTCATTTTGATGAAGGCCGATCAGGCACGCACGCATGCTCTTCACACCACAGTGCAGGCGCTCGCGTCAGAAATGGAAGAACAGGCGCCGGGATCTGAAGTCGTCGCGAGTCGACTGGCCGAGGTTCTGTTTATCCAGGTACTCCGGGCGCATATCGCGTCGGGACCGGAACGCAAGAAAGGATGGCTTCGCGCAATTTTCGATCCTCAAATAGGCGCTGCTCTGAGTGCCATTCATGACAGAGTGAATACACCCTGGACGGTCGAATCCCTGGCCGAAGCGGCGGGCATGTCTCGCTCCGCATTCGCAGCACGTTTCAAAGAGCTACTCGGACAAACGCCGCTGGAATACGTAACCGAGTGGCGGATGCAGAAGGCGATACAGCTACTTGAACGGCGTGACAAAAAGCTCCCAGAAGTCGCTCGCTTGGTCGGTTACGAGTCCGACGCCGCATTCAGTAAGGCGTTCAAGCGAGTTGTCAGCGCTAATCCTGGTGAATACCTCAGACGTGGTTTGAAGGACCCAAAATCGACCGAAGCAGACCATGATCACTCCCGATAAACGCGCTTGTCGCCATCAACCCAATTGTCGGCATCCGTACAAGGCAAGTCTTGGGATTTCGCATTTGAAAGTGGCACCCGACGCGTCAAGCCTTACGTCGTGTTGATCGTATCGGGTGCCACGGCGTCGTTAGCCAGTCGTCAAGCCGGCGCTCCAAAGAGCATTGCCTCTACTCTTGCGGCAGCCTCGGCCTGCATGTGTGGAAGAACGTGAGCATAAGTGTCCAACGTAAAGGCCGTGCTCGCGTGTCCAAGCTGCTCAGAAACAACTTCGGGTGACACTCCGGCTGCCAACGCAATGGTGGCCGCTGAGTGGCGCAAATCATAGAGCCTCAATCGCGGGACACCCGCAAGATCGATTATTGATCTGAAGTGCTTGGCGAGATAGTCGGCACTGATTGGTTGTCCCGACGGCGTTGTGAAGATCAAGTCACGGGCCTCCGGAAAGAAATCCTGCGCACTCGCTTTCGTCTGCAGATCGCGAAGAAGTGAAACTATCCAGCTCTGCAGCTTGATGGGACGCCGACTTCGCGAACGCTTGGTATCTGAGAAACACCATTTCCCATTCAGCCTGCGGATGCTTCGAACAACGCTGACCGTTTGTCGCGCCCAGTCTATGTCTTGCCACTTAAGACCCAAGTATTCACTCGGGCGCATACCAGTCGTGAGTGCCACTGCGAGGACGGCCCCATACTTTGTGCGCTCTGCGGCCTTGAGCAACGCCCTCGCCTGTTCAATGGTCAGAGATCGCATTTCATTTCGAACCTGCTGCAAACCGTCCCAATCTCCGGTTAGCCGACAACACACCAGGAGCCTTTGCCAGCCGGTGTGCAACTTGGGGCACACGTCTGTAATTGCGTGCACGTATGGCGCTCACTCCCGGGACAAAACTCGAGCCCGAGGAGATCAATGGTCGCTGGGGCGGGGCGTGAACGCAGGAATAGATCTTGGATGAAAGCTGTTCTTCGCGCTAGCCAGCACCCACGTATAATGCCCCCCACATGCCTTCCAGGCCCGGCACGAAACTTGGCCCTTACGAAATTCGCCTCATCGGAGAAATCTGTGGGTCACCGCTACGATCAAAAGGCGAGCGCCGGAAGCTCAGCTAGCGCTGCCCGCGAACCCGATGTGGGATAGCGCAGCTTCGGCTTTTTCCTGTTTGTAGCCAGTTGCCTTTCGAACCAGTCTGCTTCTCCGGTAAACGCTACGCCATTAGTCGGGGCGATCAGGAAACTGGAACCCGTTATCTGCTTCGTGGTCAACCGTTCCAGACGCGGGCAGACGTTCAATCGGGCTATCGCCAAGGACCCCGGCTACGCGTTGGCGTATTCAGGTCTGGCCGATGTGTACACGGTTTTTCCGGTGTACGGCGCGAAATCGAGCGATGTCGTTCCGAAGTCGGACGCGGCAGCGCGGAAGGCGCTGGAGCTGGATCCTACACTGGCGCATCCGCATGCGGTGCTGGCCGGTAACATCATGGAGTATGACTGGAATTTTGCCGGAGGAGAGGCGGAGTACAAGAAGGCTTTCGAGCTCGATCCGAACGATGCCTCGGCCCACCAATGGTATGCACAGGACCTTGGCTGGCTTGGTGGCAGAGAGCAGGAAGCGCTGGCCGAGGTGGATCGCGCTCACCAGCTTGATCCCTTGTCGCCAATCATTAGCTCCAACGTGGGATTAGTTCAGGGCATGGCACGGAAGTTCGACGAGGCTATTGCCACCTGCCAGAAATTGGCCGTGGAGAACCCGACATTCGCCCAGGTGCACTTTTGTTTGATCCTAGCCTATTGGGGAAAAGGCATGTACCCGCGGGTGGTGTGATTCTGCCCGCGTCAAACAATGTTGTGAGTGTCTGCAGGCGCGCGTTGGTTACCTCAGCGTCCTTTACGCCGGGTTGGGAGAAAAAGACGAAGTCTTTCGCTGGCTCACCGCTGCCTACGAAGAGCGCGATTACCAGATGGAGAGCCTGAGGACAGATTTCCGCCTCGATCCTGTGCGTTCCGACCCACGGTTTGCGGAACTCGTACGTAAAGTTGGGCTGCCGCAATAGTGACAATGGCTGTGCTTTTTCCCGGAATTCCACTTTACCGCTGGTGATTGCATTAACGGGCGATTGGCGTCAACAGCCGGTTCCATCCGTGGAAGCGTTCCGGACGGATGACGGGCAAACCGGAAGTTAATTAGAAAACGACTGATCGGCCGTCAGTCATGCAGAGAGACCAGTGGTCTATCGCACGGTCAACTATTGCCTGGACGCGTTTCGCAATATAGCTGCACCACGTGCTCCGGCAACGTCGAGCGACCGGTAAAGTCGGTCCCGAGGAGCGAACTTTGCGATTTCGGCCCTGCGGTGGGGAACGATGGGAAGCGAGGAATGCGAAGGCGACAGCTCCGCGCAGGTCGGCCACCAAGACACGGTGTTGCTGAAGGGGAATGAGAGCCAGACCCAGTGCACGGCATACGCTGGTTTCTCCCCGAGGCTCGTTTTATTTTTTCGTCCCCGTCGCCACCCCACCCGCCGTCCCCTTCTCCCTCAAAAACCCCTTGGGCTGGCCAACGTTCACCCGCGAGAGTGTCGGCAAATCAGAATCGTCGCTGCGATGGAAGCGAAGACGGGGGCTTTGCGATTTCGGCCCTGCGGTGGGGAACGATGGGAAGCGAGGAATGCGAAGGCGACAGCTCCGCGCAGGTCGGCCACCAAGACACGGTGTTGCTGAAGGGGAATGAGAGCCAGACCCAGTGCACGGCATACGCTGGTTTCTCCCCGAGGCTCGTTTTATTTTTTCGTCCCCGTCGCCACCCCACCCGCCGTCCCCTTCTCCCTCAAAAACCCCTTGGGCTGGCCAACGTTCACCCGCGAGAGTGTCGGCAAATCAGAATCGTCGCTGCGATGGAAGCGAAGACGGGGGCTTTGCGATTTCGGCCCTGCGGTGGGGAACGATGGGAAGCGAGGAATGCGAAGGCGACAGCTCCGCGCAGGTCGGCCACCAAGACACGGTGTTGCTGAAGGGGAATGAGAGCCAGACCCAGTGCACGGCATACGCTGGTTTCTCCCCGAGGCTCGTTTTATTTTTTCGTCCCCGTCGCCACCCCACCCGCCGTCCCCTTCTCCCTCAAAAACCCCTTGGGCTGGCCAACGTTCACCCGCGAGAGTGTCGGCAAATCAGAATCGTCGCTGCGATGGAAGCGAAGACGGGGGCTTTGCGATTTCGGCCCTGCGGTGGGGAACGATGGGAAGCGAGGAATGCGAAGGCGACAGCTCCGCGCAGGTCGGCCACCAAGACACGGTGTTGCTGAAGGGGAATGAGAGCCAGACCCAGTGCACGGCATACGCTGGTTTCTCCCCGAGGCTCGTTTTATTTTTTCGTCCCCGTCGCCACCCCACCCGCCGTCCCCTTCTCCCTCAAAAACCCCTTGGGCTGGCCAACGTTCACCCGCGAGAGTGTCGGCAAATCAGAATCGTCGCTGCGATGGAAGCGAAGACGGGGGCTTTGCGATTTCGGCCCTGCGGTGGGGAACGATGGGAAGCGAGGAATGCGAAGGCGACAGCTCCGCGCAGGTCGGCCACCAAGACACGGTGTTGCTGAAGGGGAATGAGAGCCAGACCCAGTGCACGGCATACGCTGGTTTCTCCCCGAGGCTCGTTTTATTTTTTCGTCCCCGTCGCCACCCCACCCGCCGTCCCCTTCTCCCTCAAAAACCCCTTGGGCTGGCCAACGTTCACCCGCGAGAGTGTCGGCAAATCAGAATCGTCGCTGCGATGGAAGCGAAGACGGGGGCTTTGCGATTTCGGCCCTGCGGTGGGGAACGATGGGAAGCGAGGAATGCGAAGGCGACAGCTCCGCGCAGGTCGGCCACCAAGACACGGTGTTGCTGAAGGGGAATGAGAGCCAGACCCAGTGCACGGCATACGCTGGTTTCTCCCCGAGGCTCGTTTTATTTTTTCGTCCCCGTCGCCACCCCACCCGCCGTCCCCTTCTCCCTCAAAAACCCCTTGGGCTGGCCAACGTTCACCCGCGAGAGTGTCGGCAAATCAGAATCGTCGCTGCGATGGAAGCGAAGACGGGGGCTTTGCGATTTCGGCCCTGCGGTGGGGAACGATGGGAAGCGAGGAATGCGAAGGCGACAGCTCCGCGCAGGTCGGCCACCAAGACACGGTGGGTGGCCAGGCCACGGTTGTGATGGTTCAGCTAGGCATGAAATAAATCATACCCATCGTGACAAGTATAACGAAAATGGTCATAGTAAAATCAATTACTTAGGTACTGCCTCGCCCGTTGGCGTACGGAAAAGGCACCTTAATGGGGTACAAATGACACTTCCATTCTCTTCCGCAGTACGAGCCGCCGTGACGTGCATTTGAGATCTCCGGCGACAGCCGCAGCCAACATATTATCCCGATTACCCCAGGGCCCAGCATTAACATTCACCCCTTATCCCGGTAATCAGCCATAGCAAGTTTTGACTGAGCCGACATTGTCATGAAGTCATTTCAATTCGCGCCCGATGCTGGGGGAAAATCCAAGCAACAAGTCTCGGAGAAAGGAGCCGAACAATGATCATTATACGAGAGATTTCCACTCGAGTTCAGCAGATTACTTCGGTGGATACCGACACCGGAGTTCTAGGAGAAGCGGCTAGTGCATGGCGAGGGCGCGGAAAATTGAGATGGCTCACCAGCCCGTCCATTCAAGCTGGGAGGCGACCGACTATTCCCGACCAGTCTGGACAAGTTCGTTATGTAGCGCAGTATTGCACGAGAATGCGACTGCAGAACATTTAACATGCCAAGCGCGAGTCGGCGCTATCCGCGTCCAGTACGAAAGAGCACATCTCTCTTTCTTCCACACGGACGTAATCTTTCTCTTCCAGGACGATTCAATATCATTTCAGCTAAGGAAACCTCTATTGGGGCGAATCGGTCAATTCACGAGTCCGCAGCAGTCGTAGCCGTTTAAGAAGTGGGAAGAAGAATGGGACAACCGTGTCACATATGCTAATGCTTCAAAATCTGATGGGCGGTGAACATCCACTGGAGGGGTGATGCCTCGCGTCAACCAGCATTACAAAAAGTCGAAAGAATACTGGAAGGCAGAATTCGAATCGGCTACAACTCAAGAGCGCAAAGATTATTGTATGAAGTGCCTCGACAATATCGAGAGAGAGGAGCTTCGGCGCAAGAACAAATTGCTCGCCCACCGAAATGCCCAACTCCGAAAGGCAAAGGCATACAACCCAGCTGATGATCCAGAGCCTGAGCCGCCCGACGTATTGGGATTGTCGTTCAGGGAAAAAGAATCAGCTTACGCTAACTACCAAAACGAGCACGACACGTGGCTACAGCGCAAGGCGAAACATCAGAAAGAATGGGCGAAGTTCGAAGCCCAGCAAGCAGGAGCGCACGAACGATAAGGCCGATCACCGCCGACATCACGCGAAATTGACTTGTGCGCTGCAACGCATGTGGGAGATCGATACATGATCTCCCCGAAGCCGACTTCTGGCCCGCTTGGCTCTTCTTATATAGTTCAACTTCCGGTTTGCCCGTGATTCGGGAATTGGCTGTCTGCTAAGGATGCGTGCCTCTTTTCGCACAAACTCATGCAAACAAAGCTGCCACAATCGAGGCCTGCACTGACTCAAAACCTCTGAGCTAAGAAACACTCAGTCGCAGTGCATGCCGCGCTCCATTCCTCACTTAGGCCACGCGATGGTAAGGAGAAATACGCTGTCGCATTTGGCTTCGACATCATGAGGAACGTCGTGATCGAGCGTAAGCAGCCTTCCGGCTTGCATCTCGATGACCTGTTCTTGAGCGTGAACCCGTATCTCGCCAGAGACTGACTGAATGGAAATACGCCCTGCCGTTTGATGTTCATGAAGACGTCCTCCGGCTTTAAGCGCAATCAGGACAATCCGAAGGTCGGGGTACTTTACGATCGTGTTCGCAGTATGCTCCGCTTGCCATGGCTGCTCAGATTGGAGCCTACGGACTTCCTCAGCTATGTCAAAGCTGAGTAGCGTACCGGACGTAGGGACTGGCTGGCGAATGCGGCCTTGAGAATGCTCCTCGTGCTGATTCATCAATTGTTCTCCTGTAGTAACCGTGACGTCATTCGCTGTCGGTTGAGATTCGGTGGCCGAAATAACGAGGTCACCGCCATCGGCATGAGCCCTGCTCGCAAGTCGTTCCCACGCCGAACTCAGAGCCTCGATCGGTTTGCGATCGAATAACCTGACCTGAAACACAGGCGGACACTCCGTTTCCTGAGTCACCGGACACCCGCAGCGGACTACGGTGTGCGACAACAACACATCGCGCAACGGTACTTCGTAGGTCTGACCGCAAGCATTGCACGGCAGCCGGATCGAGACCGCGTCGAGAATGTTCATTGTTTAAGGCTCTCCGATAACCGCCATCTTGAACTCTGTGGCGCACACCGCTGACACTGATCGATACCTTGTGCCAGTCCTTCTGCGAGCGTCTCAAGGGACTGGTGGGCAGTCGTCCCGAGGCCCGCACCGCCCACCTCAAATTGTCTAAGCAACTGCCCGCTTCGGCAGTTTGATCTGCACCAGCAGCATCATCGTCGCTGACTTCGCAGCAATGGCGTGAGGCAGCAGAGGAGGCATGTACGCAAATGATCCTGTTTTGGCCTGATGCACATCATCTCCGAGCGTGACGTCAGCCTCACCGTTCAGGAAGTAGAGTACTGCCGGAGTGGGTGCCGAGTGTGTCGAGAGTTCCTGTCCTGGCGAGAATCCGAACAGAGTGATATTCACATGGTCGTCCTTCTGTAGCACTCGGCTAAGAATCCCCTCAGTTGGTACATTGACGTCTGCCAGCAAGTCGGCAATGAACTTGTAATCCATGGGTACGACGTTCCTTTCTTACTTCCGGAACTATGCTGTAGTTCTGCAGACTTTCTTCAACTGCTTTGGTCCTCGGCGATTTTTCGCAATCGACCTCGCCCGCAATGTCTGGTGCCGCCATATAGTTCCTTTGCAAAGAACTCGGATCGGACAACCTGACTCAGGAGTTCCAACTCGGCGGGTCGCTCGCTGGAAAGCTGTCGGCAAGGGTCTTGTCCATCGCTCTCTCTTTTCTCTGCGCCTCGCTGCACTCGTCTATCCCGCGTTTTTCCGAGTGAAGAAGTAATTCTCCCGACTCGGGATTGGCAGCACGGCGGCTTGCCGATGCCGAGTCGGCGACATTCAGCTTCGTAGTCATAGCCAACCACATTTGCCTGACTCTACTTGGTCGCCTCGGCTTGCTCCGGTCAAAACAGCTCACTTAAGAAGCAGAACTGTGTCATTTTGACCGGTCATTAGCTGGCACATTGTCGACAATTCCGAAAGATGATTCTTGATTATCCATTGTGGCTGCGGGCGACGCATTTCTTCAACTTTCTTCTTCTCTCGCTTCTGGTCCGGAGCGGTTTGGAGATCTTGAGCGCACATCCGAGACTTTACTGGAACGATCACTGCGCGCCGGGAAGCGAATGGCTCAAGCTCACGAAGAAGAAGAGGCCTGACGACCGGCTCTGGACGGCTAGCGACGAGGAAACCTCGTTCCCATCTGGGATTGCCCTGCCCGGCCACGAGAACCTTGGTCTGGGGCGGCACTGGCACTTCCTTGCGGATTTTTCGTGGCTGCTGACAGGTTTGATATACGTCGCGATGCTCTTCATCACGCCAGAATGGCGACGGTTGATTCCGACCTCCTGGCAGATTGTCCCGGACGCGTGGCACGCAATGCTTAGCTACCTAAGCTTCCATGTTGTCGAAACGCCGGGAGGCTATAACGCTTTACAACAATTAAGTTACGCAGCGATCGTATTCCTACTCGCGCCGTTCAGCATTGCGACGGGAATAGCGATGTCCCCAGCCATTGCCGCTCGTTTCCCGTGGTATATCAGGATCTTTCACGGTAGGCAGGGCGCACGCAGCCTGCATTTTCTGGCGTTGTGCACGTTCATCATGTTCTTCATCGGCCACGTCACCATCGTTGCGGTTCACGGCTTCCGAAAAGGATTGGCGCTGATTGTCCTGGGGGAAACGCACGATCCGAATTTGAGTCGGGCGCTGACGATCTGGCTCGGGGGTCTGGCCGGGATAGTGGCCATCCATGTCGTAGTGACAATTTATTCGCGCCAGCGACCGCGCTTCCTGCAGAGAGCGACTGAGGCGATCACCGATCCACTGCGCAGATTGCTGTTTGGCCACGAAATCTCCGCTCAGCACTACTCATCTGAGGACATCTCGCCTTACTTCTGGGTGAACGGTCGGCCGCCAGCAGAGGACAGTTATCTGGCGATGGCCCACAACCAATTTGCAAACTACAACCTGACGGTCCGCGGATTGGTGGATAGGCCGCTCTCTTTAACATTGGCTGACCTCCGTGCAATGCCGAAACAAACGCAGATTACAAAGCATTGCTGCATCCAAGGCTGGTCAGGCATTGCGGAGTGGGGCGGTGTATCTCTGTGTCACATCGTCGACCTTTGCCATCCGCGCCGCAGTGCCCGCTACATCGTTTTCTACGCGTTCGACAATAAATCCACATCGGAACCCCACGCCCAGGGACCGGGCTACTTCTACGGCACGATCCGCGTGGAGTTGGTGGAGGATCCGCAGACGATGCTCGCCTATGAAATGAACGGCCAGCCACTGCCGATTTTGCACGGAGCACCGCTCCGACTCCGAGTCGAAACGCAGCTCGGGTTCACCATGGTGAAGTACATCCGCGCCATCGAGTTTATCGAGGACTACACAACCATTGGCCAGGGCCAAGGCGGCTGGCGAGAGGATTATCAGTATTTCAGCCAGGAGGCGGGAATCTGACGAAAAACGTTTGTACCTCTACTGTCCTGACGATTGGGCATTCCACGCGCACGTGGAAAGTCTTTCTCGATCTTCTGCGAGCGCACCGAGTAGAGCGTGTCATCGATGTGCGTAGTGTCCCGCGTTCACGACACAATCCGCAGTTCAACCAGGAGACCTTGCGCAGAAAGCTGCGCGCCGCGAGGATCGGCTACGTACACTTGCGAAAGCTCGGAGGCTTGCGTCATGCGCGACGCGACTCTGAGAACATGGGGTGGCGTAATAGCTCGTTTCGTGGATTTGCCGACTACATGCAGACCTCGGAATTCGACGCAGGGTTGCAGAGGCTGATCAAGTTAGCTGAGCAAAAACGGAGCGCATTGATGTGCGCAGAAGCGGTGCCTTGGCGTTGCCACCGTTCCCTCATCGCTGATGCGTTAACTGTGCTCGGAATCCGGGTTGAGGACATCATGAGCAAAAACCGTTCCCATGTGCATTCACTGACTTCTTTTGGGCGCGTGCGACACAGTCGCATCACATACCCTTGACCGGACCGAGTTTTTGTACCAAGCGTTGTGAGAGTCTCAAGGCCAGGTTTGTCGGCAATTGGGAAGTTAACATCTCGTTAGCCCGTCACTGGGCCGCAAGGCTGGTCCCCGGCTTGAGAAGGGCCGATGATCCGAGATTCATCCAGTTCTCGGTTACTTCTTCAAGCCCTCAGTAAAATTCGTCACCTCCCAGAACCGCTATTTCTTTCGTGCAATCGAGGCATCTTCCAGACTAGTCTTTTTGTTCCACCCGTGGAAACGCGATAAGTCACCCGCGTTCCAGGCCTCGCGCAGTCCTGGGCGACTAAGATCCCAGTCTGGGCAGATTTGGCTGGTCACCACGCGCAGATCGTGCCAAAGATCGATGACCGACGGACGCCCCCAGTACCAGTAGCCGTTGTAGATGCTGTAAATCACGAGGCCCGGCTTGAGCACGAGCGTATGCGGGACCATCGGGTTGTGCTCGGGGTCGGTGTACTCCTGGATGTTGAGATCCTTCTGAACTTTTCGCTCGGTGTCCGAAAGGAATGTCCACTGGGCTCCAACTGACGCACGGAATTCCTGCAGAGTATGGTGATCGTCGGTGGCGATCGTAGCGATCTGAGTGTACGACACCGCAATCTTCGGGTAGAAGGCGGCGAGTTCCAAATGCTGCTGGTGCTCCTTCGGGCAATAGTGCCCGCGCGCAAGCGTGAGGATTAGCCGATCATGCCCTGCAGCTCGCTGAGCTTGCACAGTTTGCCCGTGTGATCAGGCAGCTGGTAGTCGGGAAAAACGCCTCCGGGGGCAATGTCAGGACGCATGTTCGAGCTCCTCCGATGGGATCGCGCGCATCGGTTATTTTGAATGCTCCGTTATTTTGGCAGTTCCAGCCGTGCTGCTGTCCTGGCAGGTACTTGGCGTACCGGTCTGGGCAGTTCTCGCTTCATGGTGAACGCGCGCCCGGCGATTGAGGACATCCATACGCGTTTGAATCCGCATCCCATCCGGACCGAGCGTTAACCGTAGGTGAGGGTAGTGCTCTGTCCGACTTCGATGATATAACCGTCAGGATCGCGGATGTAGCAGCGAATCTCGCCGTACTTGGGGATCGGTTCGGTGATGAATTCGGCTCCTCGACTTTTCCATAATTTGTAGCACGCTTGAATATCCGCAACGCGGAAATTCATAAAGCTGTTGATGTGATTTGGGTCGGGGACGCTGAGGGTTACCGTCGGCTTATCCGGGGTCGGCCCGCCTCCAACGTTCAGAATCATCCAGATATTCGCAAGCTGAAGGTACGGAGGCGCGTTGCCGTCACCCATGGTCAGAATGCGAGCGCCGAAGACCTTTTCGTAGTAGCGAGCCGATCGCTCGACGTCGGCGACGGTGAGAAAATGCGCGATGCTGATCCCTTCTTTCGGGGGCATCTCATAGCTCTTCTGGTCAATTTGTACGCTGCTCATTTGACGTCTCCATTTCCGATAGACATTCGCTGATTCCGGTTCTTACGTATTCAAACCTCCTGCCGATTAAGCCTGACGAGGAAAGGAGAAAACAACTGGACCAAGCTGTCGGGGAACTTCCGTCTGTCCCCAGTTTTTCCCGTCCCCAGTTTTTCCCGAGTTTTCTCCGGCGTCTCCGACTCTCATGCCGCCGAAACCACCTTCTTCTTCTCACTGAGTGCCTCTAGAAGAAGTTTTAGAAGCGCTTCATCGGAGAACGGGTTCTGACCTGAGATCAGTTCGCGATCTTGAATGACGTAGCTCTGCCATGGAGCGGCCACACTTACGTCACCGCCCGCCGTACGCAAGGCGAAGTCCGGGTAAAAGAGAACCTTACCACCAATCTCAAGCGGTTCCCGCTGCTGCTCTTCCGCTGTCGAAAAGATAGTCATCTTATATCCGGAATAGATCCAACCTTGAGCCTTTGCGTGCGCTCCGGCGGCATCGCCCCCACTCAGCGCGGCGACCACCTCCTTCGAATTCGGAGAAGCCGAGAGAAGTGAAATTGGGCCATGGCAGAGCACTGCCGTCGGCTTGGATGTTTTATGAAAGTGTCTCATCACGGTGCCAGCGTCCGGATCATCGAGAAGATCCATCATCGGCCCATGGCCGCCGGGGACGAAAACAGCGTCATATTGATCCAGGCCCGATGCGATGACATCCGAGATGCGAGTTGGATTTTTGAGCCCGGTCAGGGTGTCGCGGAATTTCAGATAGTCCTGAAGCCTAGCCTCGTCCCCGCCGAAGAAATCGGCGACAGCTGAATGGACATCCATTTGCGGCGTGTTGCCTTTCGGGTTGGCGAAACTGATTTCGTAGCCCTCCTTCATCAGGGCGCGAACCGGGACTGTCAGCTCGTTGAGGTAGTAGCCAGCGCCGGCGTAAACCTTGCCATCTTTCAAGGGCAAGCCGTGACCGCTCGAGACCAGTACCAAGACTCTTCCTTTTGTTGTCATTTTGTTCTCCTTTTTGAAATCGAATCTGTTCTCCTGAAATATGGAACTAAAACTGGGGAGTAAAACTGGGGACAGAAGGGACGCCCACGGGGTAGCAGGTTACACGGGGCTGAGTTACTTCAAAAACCGCGTCACCAATGCGGTAGCGATCGCCGACGCAGACTTCAAAATCGAGAAGTCCCTCGACGGTGAAGTTTTCTCCGAACTGGCCGAAAGTAAAATCGCTGCGGCCCAGAAAACTCTCCCAGAAATGATAGGACTCCATCTGATAAACAAAGACGGCGCGTTGCTCCCCGCCGTGACCGGCGAGATCGGCTTGCGCGTCCCCATCGATATCGAGCTTGTGCACCATTCGCCGCCCCGAAATGGGAGATTTCCAGACTGAAGTTCGCACCGTTTTGCCGTTCCATGTTACGTCGCGCGGAATCCCGGCATTTACTGAAAGCAATCGCCGCATTTCTACCTCGTCGAAGTCCAGCGTGTGGCTAGCATCCTTTGATTGCTACGGTGGAACGGGCGGCTTAAAAAATTCTGGCAATGACAAGTTCTTGCCCTGCAACAAGCTGCTTGGCCGCGATCAGCTCGATAACTTGCCGGCGAGTTGGCATCGGAAGCCGTCGGATGCTGATCCAGGGCCGCGCGGATCACTTGATCTCGCGCTGCCGAAGACTGCTCCTTCTTTTGTTCATCGTTCTCTTGCCGATTATTCCTTTGCCGATCGTTCATCTGCATCTTGAGCTTTCAAATTTGACAAGAATATAAATGCATTGTCTTCCAGCTACCAGCGACGAGCCGGAGCGGCGCCATCCACATGGAGTATCTCTCCGTTCACGTGACCTGCTTTTACCAGGTAAAGAACGGCATCGGCAATATCCTTTACTGTCGCCCTTTTGATAGCCGGCTGCAAAGAAGAGCCGTTTGATTCGTTTCGGTGCATTGGCGTATCCACCTCGCCAGGAGCCACGGCATTAAAGCGGATGCCATCTTTTGCATACTCGATTGCGAGATTCTGGGTTGCCGAATTCAAGCCACCCTTCGTAATCATCGAAATCGAACCATTTTCGCCAGCAATCGGTCGATCGGCAAGCGCTGCGGTGATGCTCACAATGCATCCCGATTTTTGTTTCAACATCTCTTTCACGGTGCGCTGGGTCATGTAGAAGAATCCGAGCAGGTTCGTGGAAACAAGAGCGTCGAAGTCCTCGATGGTGAAGTCGGTGAAAGGTTTATTTAGGAAGATGCCGGCGTTATTCACCAAAACATCGATGGTTCCAAAGTTTTTGATCGCTGCTTCGACAGCATCGGCAGCAGTTTGCTGCTTGCCGATATCACCATCGATGCGAACCAGGCTGCCGGAGGCTGTCAACTTCTGATTGGTGTGACGAGATGTCGCGACGACGTTATAACCTTCCTTCAGAAAGCCCGCGACTAAACCTGCGCCAATACCGCCTGATGCCCCGGTAATGATTGCTGTTTTTTTGCCCGACATAAATAACCTTTCGTTTTATCGGTTGGAGCCTACAGATGTGCCTCACCGGCTGCTCTCAAGCGGCTTTATCCCGCCCGGCGCTGCGCGAAGCCCTCGTGTGAAGAACCGACGAATCCTTCCACCAAGGCGGCGATTTCATCAGCAGCCGTATCCAGCGCGAAATGGCCACCATCGACAATGTGGACTTCGGCATTGGGCACATCTCGCCGGTAGGATTCCGGCTCCGACGAGTCAAACGATGACTCATACTTGCCCCAGATCACCAGCAGGCGCGGTTGGTTCTGGCGCATCCACGCTTGCCATTTCGGATAAGCGTCGACATTGGTGCGATAGTCGTAGAACAGATCGCTTTGAATCTCGGCCTGGCCCGGCTGATTCAGAAAATAGAATTCGTCCGTCCACAGATCCGGGTCATGGCGTTCGACGTCAGGATCGTTTCCGGCATGGCGCAAACGCGTGGTCTCCAGCGACAAGAGATTGGTGCGCAGTGCGTCCTCATTGGCAGAGCGATGCGCCCAAAACTCGCGGCGCGTCTTCCAGTTTGCCCCCAGGCCTTCGTTATGGGCAACTGCATCTTGAACAATCAGAGCTTCTACGCGCTCGGGGTGCGCCAGGACCATTCGGAAACCCACCGGCCCGCCATAATCCTGCATGTAAAGTGTGTAGCGCGAGAGCCCGAGCGTTTCGGTAAACCGATTCATGATGTCGGCGTAGTGATCGAATGTGTAAGCGAATTGTTTGGGATCCGGCCAATTGCTGTGTCCGAAGCCAGGGTAGTCAGGAGCGACCATGCGATAGCGATCGGAGAGGCGGGCGAAAAGCGGCTCGAACATTCGCGAAGACGACGGCAGACCGTGCAGGAGCAGGAGGGTTGGCGCGTCTCTCGGACCAGCCTCCCGGTAGAAAATTGAAAGTCCATCAATCTGTGCGGTGCGATAAGAAGTGGGGTATTTCATGCGATGTTCCTTTCCGTTTAGCCTCTGCTCAGAGTCATTGAGTTCTGAGAGTGATTCTGGATTCCTTTTCTTTCGGATGCATTTCCGATTGCCTATGTGAGAATCTAGGACGTGCTGAAGTGGGCCAAATGCCAAACTTCGGCGAAGACGAGTCCTGTTTGGCATCTCCCCCAATTCCCATCCCGACTTTCGGGGCTCCATCTAGTCGGCGACCAATTCCAGATTCGTTCATCTAAGTTTTACTAGTGACTGTTTGCGCATCGTGCGAGGAGATAAATCATGAAAGCAGTTGTTGTCCATCAATACGGCGGTCCAGAAGTATTGAAGTTCGAGGATTACCCTGACCCGGTCCCGGGTCCGGGCGAGGTGCTGGTGCGCGTCGCCGCCACGAGCGTGAATCCGATCGACTACAAGCGGCGTGCCGGGTTAACGAAGGACTTCTATCCCCTCACTTTTCCGGGCCTGATTGGAGTCGACCTTGCTGGAACCATAATGAAGGGTGGGCCTGGAGTGGAAGGTTTTTCCGTCGGCGACAAGGTGTTCGCCATGGCCGACAACACTTACGCCGAGCTTTGTGTGGTGAAAGCCGCGATGCTGGCGAAAGTTCCCATGGGGCTCGATTTGATCCAGGCGGCGGCACTGCCACTCGTGACAATTACCGGCAACCAGCTCATGTCCGCTACGGGAATCAAAGCGGGCCAGACGGTTATGGTCGTGGGAGCGGTAGGAAATGTCGGGCGTTCGGCGGTATTCACGGCGAAGCAACGCGGGGCGACCGTGATCGTCGGCGTTTTGAAGAGGCAGATAGATGAGGCGAAGACTGTCGGCGCGGATCAGGTGGTCCCAACTGACGACGACACCGCGATTGCAAGTCTTTCGCCGCTCGATGCGATTGCCGATACAGTCGGCGGAAGAACCGCCGAGAAACTGATCGCCAAGGTCAAGGCGGGAGGGGTGTACGCATCGGTTGTCGAAGCACCGCAGAACGCCGCAAAGTACCCATCTGTAAGAATGGCGCACGTATTCTCGAAATTTGATAGGAAAACGCTCGAGTCAATGGCCGAGGCGGTGAGGGATGGCAAGCTGGTAATCCCAATCAGCCAGAAACTGCCACTCAATGAAGCGGCCGAGGCTCAAGCAGAGGCTGAAAAGGGTGGTGTCGGGAAGATCTTGCTGGTGGCTTGAACTCGTTGCTGTAGATGCAACGTTTAAGGAAACTGAAAATGAAGAAAGATCATAGCGGGATTAATCCCGCTTCGAAACCAAGTGGCGACGGGTGTGTGGAATGCCTGGCGTCTCCGAGAGGTTGATGGCTTCATCTCCGCCGTTGTGCGGAGTGTGGGCACATCGGATGCTGTGACAGTTCTCCCAGTCAGCATGCATCAAAGCATGCGGCTTCAACAGGGCATCCGATCATTGCCAGCTTCGAGCCGGGTGAGGACTGGTTCTTCGATTACGAGAAGCAAGGAATGATCAAAGGTATGGAGTTACTTCCGCCACACGCGCATCCAAAAAATCAGCCTGCTTCTGGACCCGCAGGCAGGGTGCCAGCCAACTAGGAATCGCTTCTAAACTAGCTGCCCGCTATAGATTTTGCTTTCGCGGTCGTCTTTTAGCTTCGGATGAATCGGCTTTCGAGCAACTTCAAAGGTGAGGAGGAATAGCCGTGAAGGCAGCCAGAATTCATAGCTTCGGACCGCCCGACGTCGTGGTGGTCGAGGATGTGCCGATGCCGTCGCCGGGCCCAGACGAAGTTCTGGTGCGCGTGATGGCCGCGGGCGTCGCTCCCTGGGACGCGATCATCCGTGATGGCAAGAGCAAGGTCAGCCCGCAACCTCCGCTCACCCTCGGTTCGGACTTCTCCGGTGTCGTCGAGAAGGTCGGCCCCGGCGTTACGGACTTCGCGCCGGCCGACCAAATCTATGGCGTCACCAACCCGCAGTTCTGTGGCGCCCAGGCCGAGTTCGCCGTGGCCACGGCCGGGATGGTCGCCCGGAAACCGCAATCGCTGAATCACGTAGAAGCAGCATCGGCTCCCGTCATTGCCGTAACCGCCTGGCAAATGCTGTTCCAGTATGCACGGGCGATGCGCGGCCAAACGGTAATGGTCGTCGGAGCCGCCGGGAACGTCGGGGCCTACGCCGTGCAGATGGCCGTGGACGCCGGGATCCACGTCGTTGCCATCGCCCACCTCGACGACGAAGACCTGCTCCGAACACTGGGAGTGAAATCCATCATCGACTCGAGCAAGCCGGCATTCGAGCGGGACCTCCCGCAGGTGGACACCATCCTCGACACAGTCGGGGGCAGTACGTTTCAACGCTGCATCTCTGCGTTGAAGCCCGGAGGCAAACTCGTCACCTCGGTCTCCACGCAGCCGCTCCCAGCAGGCGCCGTTTCCTTTGACGGACTGTCCCAACAGAAGGGTTCAACCAATGAAAAACTGCGCGTGTGGCGATGCTAATTTGTCTTACGAACGGGGTTTTACCTCAGTCCAGTATGCCAAATGTATCCCGAAATAAACGGAGTAGTGGCGTCACTGAGGCCGAATCTGGCACCTTCCTGCCTTTCAAGCGTTCTTATAATTCGTGATGGCGAACAGCATTTTGTGCTCGTGTCTGACCTGTCCGGGAACACTCCATGCCGTGTTGAACGCCCTTCTTCGGATCGCTGTAAACAGAGCAGGGCTAAGAAGCTCGTATGCGGTGCCCACATTCGGACAAAGCCCGTATTGAGGCACACTGAACTTCTTAGAACCGGGCCCATTGCCCACCAACAGCAAGCACTTAGTATTTTTGTGGTGTTGGTACTCAGGTTGCCTCTGGTGATGATCAGGCGCGAGTTGTCGGCCCCATACAGGCCGGCCTCTAAAACAGGCGCGCCCGACACCGAGGGAACCAGAAAGACAGATGAGCAAGAAATCCAAGAACCACAAGAAATCAAAGTCAACGCTGGACAACAATACTAAACACTCCGGCGTCAACGGCCAACCAAAGATCGGCAAGAAAGAATATGAGGCCGAGATTTTCAAGCTACAGGTTGAGCTGGTCAAGCTTCAGGACTGGGTCAAGACGACGAATGCCCGCATTGTGATCATTTTCGAAGGACGAGACGCTGCCGGCAAAGGCGGCGTCATCAAGCGCATCATGGAGCGTATCAGCCCGCGTATATTTCGCGTGGTGGCCCTCCCCGCGCCGACCGAGAGGCAGAAGACCCAGCTGCATGCTCAGCGCTACGTTGAACAACTCCCCGCAGGAGGTGAAATCGTCATCTTTGACCGGAGCTGGTATAACCGCGCTGCGGTTGAGTACGTGATGGGCTTTTGTACCAAAGAAGAGCATAGGCAGTTTCTCAGGGACTGTCCAACGTTTGAGGGCTTTTTGGTCAGCCAGGGCATCATTCTGCTGAAGTACTGGCTCGAAGTATCGAAAAAAGAACAGCACAAGCGTTTTCTCGCGCGTATTAAAGATCCTTCCAAGCGCTGGAAGCTTAGTCCTATGGACTTGGAATCGCACCGCCGTTGGTACGACTACTCACGCGCCCGGGATGCCATGCTCGCAGCCACGGATACGGCAGCGTCGCCCTGGTTCATCATTCCATCAGATGACAAAAAGCGTGCCCGCCTGAATTGCATGGCGCACATACTCAGCAGCATCCCGTACGAGGAGATTGCTTATACGCCTCCCAAGCTTCCGCCAAGGCAAAAGCGGAAAGGGTACGTAGAGCCAAACCAGACGCACCGAAGCGTCCCGCAGCTCTGGTAGGCCTGCAGCATGTCAGAGCGACTGCAGACACATGCCATGAGCCCCACAGAAATCTCGTCGCAGGCGATAACTCAGCCGGGGTCTCCCCTCTTGCCAGAGGGGGTCGTCTCGTACCGGCGGGACTGGCTACAGCCCGACATCCTCGCGGGGCTAACCACTGGCGCAGTGATCATTCCGAAGGCGATGGCGTATGCGATGATTGCCGGGCTGCCCGTGCAGGTAGGCCTCTACACCGCGTTGGTGCCGATGGTGATATACGCCGTGCTCGGGACCTCGCGCGTGCTCAGTGTCAGTACGACGACAACATTGGCAATCTTGACCGCTGCTCAACTGGGCCAAGTCGTGCCCAGTGGCGATCCCGCAGCCCTGCTGGGTGCCTCCGCCACCTTGACGCTGTTGGTTGGCACCGCACTTGTACTGGCCTGCCTCCTGCGCCTTGGGTTCGTGGCGAACTTTATCTCCGAGCCAGTACTCGTTGGTTTCAAGGCCGGCGTCGGGCTGGTCATTGTGGTCGACCAGGTCCCGAAAATCCTTGGTATCCACTTCCCAAGAGGGACGTTCGTTCATAACGTACTCTCAACGGTTCACAACATTTCGAAAACGTCGTTAGCAACGCTGGCCGTTGGGCTAACGACAATTGTGTTTCTGCTGGGAATGAAAAAGTTCCTGCCGAAGGTCCCCGCGCCGCTGCTGGCTGCAGCTGCTGCGATCGCGGGCGTGTACTTGTTGAATTTGCAGGATCGGGGTGTCGAACTGGTGGGTCACATACCGCAAGGACTCCCTTCGCTGATGAGGCCAGACCTTTCGTTGATAAGCGTGCTGTGGCCCGGGGCGCTCGGGATTGCTTTGATGAGTTTCACGGAGACGATTGCAGCCGGCCAAGCCTTCGTGCGAAAGGACGAGCCCGCGCCGCGAGCAAACACAGAGCTGTTTGCTACTGGACTCGCCAATATCGGAGGTGCACTTCTCGGTGCGATGCCGGGCGGCGGTGGCGCCACGCAAACGGCCGTCAACGCCAGCGCGGGAGCTCGTACGCAATTAGCAGAGATAGTAACTGCGGCGATGACTCTAGTGACGATGTTCTTCCTCGCTCCGCTCGTCGCGATGTTGCCGCAATCTGCATTGGCAGCGCTGGTGATTGTTTATTCCTTCGGACTTATCAAGCCGATCGAGTTTCATGAGATTCTTCGTATTCGCAGGACCGAATTTTCCTGGGCGATCGTGGCTTTCGCGGGGGTCGTCGTCGTCGGCACGTTAAAGGGAATCGTCGTCGCTATAATCGTCTCGCTCGTCACACTGGCATACCAGGTAGCGGATCCCCCAGTGTATGTCTTGCGCCGTAAGCCACGAACCAATGTGTTCCGGCCAAATTCGCCGGAACATCCCGACGACGAGAGTTTTCCTGGCCTCTTACTTCTCAGGCCGGAAGGCCCAATTTTCTTTGCGAATGCGGCGCAGATCGCGCACAAGATTGAGCCACTGGTCAGGGAAGCGCAACCGAAGATCGTCGCCGTCGAAGCTAGCGGAGTCCTCGATATGGAGTACACCGCGCTGAAAATGTTCGCACAACTAGCGAAGAGGCAAAGCCAGCATGGCGTTCAACTGTGGCTGATCGGTATGACTCCCAGAGTCTTGGCAATCGTGCAAAGATCACCACTGGGGCAGTTGCTGGGACGTGAAGGAATGCATTTCAATCTGGAGATTGCCGTTGCGCGCTACCTGGGTGATGCAGCCGTACGCGACCAATCCTGAGACATGGAGCGTCGAGGCGCTGGCCCCGCGTCCAACGATTTGGCTGGCTTAGTGGTCTTAGTGGTTTGGTCATGAGGGAAGAATGCAGCGTCTCCGAATCGTAAGAGGCATCGGACTGATTGGTTCGGTCGCCGCGTCGCTTCTGCTCTACGCCGCCCAGTGTTTTGAGCCGGCGCCGAAGCTGTATCGCGCCAAGCCGGAGAACGTGCCGCCGTGGGCGGAGCAGGGGAATTTTCGCTTCATCCGGATCGATGGCGGACAAATCGAGACTTGGAAGGCCGAGCGGACCTGGTGGGGCAAAGAGTTTAGCGCAGAAGAGAAGGAGGTGCTGACCCACATCTACGACCGCGATTTCGAGCAGATGATCGGCTTGCTCAGGCAGGCGGAGTTCAACTGGATTTGGGTCACATGGAGCAGCGGCTGGTCGCTCAAAGACGAGGACGAGAACCGGAAGAACCTGAAAAAAGTAATCGCCCGCTGCCATGAGAACGGCATCCACGTCTCGGCTTACCTGTCGGCTTCCAATATGTTTCGCAAGAGCGCTTACCGCGATGATCCGGAGACCAAGCAATACGGTTTGCGGATGCATCGCATCCCTATGTTCTATGCCGGCCCGACCAAAACTGATCTGCAGATCTCCTGGGACCGCCGTCTCGCTGACGCTCGCAAGCCCGGCTGGCGGGCTTATCTGTTAAAGAAGGCGGAATTGGCGGTGGACGCGGGCGCGGACGCGATCATGTGGGACAACATAATCGGTTACAACGAAGGCCTGGCCCAATTGCTCGATGACACCCAGCGGATGGCGGAGCTGAAAGCGCGGGAGACCGGCCGGCCTAAGGTCATGGTTGAAGCGAATATCCATATTGCGCCGGACCGCTTCGGAATGAATGATATCAACGAGGTAATTTGGGAGGAGGACGGCAAGGACACTCCGGGTGTATGGGGCGGGCATTGGCAGGTGGACAATGCGCGCAAGATCAAATTCCTGAGCGGCGAGAAGCAGCTTTGGCAGCCTCTGAAGTATGAGAACGACCTTTACCACTGTGGCCCGCGCGAGCGCTGCGTTCCCAGCCCCGCCGAGCAGAAGCTTTCCATCGCCGAGGCCTACACATTCGGCGCGGCCACCTCGCGCAACATTGAAGGCCGATTTCTCGCAGCGCTGATTAAGGGCGAGCCTGATGCCCAAAAGGCCTGGAAGGCCATCGCTCAATACAACCGCTTCTTGGTCGAGCATCGCGAGCTATATCACCAGGCAGCACCGGCAGCGCGGATTGCCTTACTCTCCGCGGAACCGCGGAACGCGCTGGCTGATGAATTTCTCAAGCAGAGTGTCTTCTTCGAGAGCAAAGAGCTCGAGCACCTAGACAAGGGAGTCCCACTGGACCGGTTCAAGGTGCTAGTTATGCCGCCTAACCTGCCCAAGCTCAGTGCCGAGCAAAAGGCCTTGTTGAATGGGTTCACCGCTGCCAGCGGCGTCATCATCAGAGCTGGAAAGGCGGAGCCGGGAATTGCGGCGCGCGTCCAAGACGCGGCCGGAGGACCCCGGCTCAGCCTGGAGCCCCGCGGTTACGTGCTGGGACAATTGACTCGGAAACCCGACGGTCGGACTTTGATTCTCCACTTGCTCAACTACGATCTTCATGCGCCCGCAGAGAACGTGAAAGTACGGCTGGACCTGAGTGACCTGGTCGAGCTGCGAGAAACTAGGGACCTGAGCCGCTGGGAGGTGAAGGTTCTTTCGCCGGACGCAGCCCAGCCTCAGTTAGCTGGCCTCTCTTTGCACGGGAGCGTCGCCGAGTTCACTCTGGGCCGGGTCGAACATTATTCCGTGGTAACTCTCTCGGCCAGACCGAGGCCGTAGTTTTTCGACCAGCTTGGGGTTAACGTTTTTACGCCTGCGCAAGAATCAGCTGGCATCCTTTTTCGACCGCGACGTGAGCGTTTAGGACTGTTCGAATCCATCTGCCCGAATCAGCCCCAACAAACTCAATTTAGAAGGAGTAAACAGCACTCAATTGGATCGTATGCCCCTGCCACAGATTGTCGTCGAGCCCATTCGGATGGTGAAACAACGACAGGATTCTGACTGGGAACAAGCGACCCGAGTGGGGTGTTGCCGCAACTGGGAACGCTGGCGCAGGGGAACCATGCCCCATGGTGCCAGGTTGAACCAGCATTGAACATCTCAAACCGTACCTGCATGTGCTGGCGTTCGGTAATGGGGAAAACTTTGGCGAAGCTCAGGTCGAGATCTTCGTAGAAGGGCCCGCGCAGTTCGCCCTTTCCCTCGTTGCCGTATGTTCCCTGTGGGGCGAGAGAAAAAACATTGGCATTGAACCACTCCGTGTCGCTCCGAGTGAAGCCGCTGTTCGGATCGCCGGTTTGATTGGGACGAAATCGGCTGGAAAGGAGACGCCCATCTCGTCAAAGCCACAGACCGTGCACCCATACACGGTGAAAGTCCGGCCCGAGGTGATAGTGTAAATCCCGCTCGCCTTCCAGCCGCCTAAAACCCAATTGGCCGGTCCCAGTGACCAGCGTTTGTTTTTGCCAACTGGCAATTCCCAGCTTCCATAGGCGGTAAGGCGCTGGGGCTGATTAAAGCTGGACGGGCCGTAATCCTCTGCAATGTTGTGAGCATCCTGGACGAAACCACCAGTTCCAGAGATATTGTTGCCGGAGAAGTCATCCAGAGATTTCGACCAAGTGTACGCGATGTTGTAAGTGAGTCCGTGGCGATAGCGCTGCCGCAACTGGACCTGAAGAGAGTTGTAATCCGAGCTCAAGACATTCGCGTTGGCATACATCATCGAGGGCAAGCCGGGGAACGGCACGCGCGTGTCGATGGGCTGGAAGTTGGGATCGGTCGCACAACTGGCATTGCTCCCTGTTGCCTGGGAGGCGTCGAACAAGTAGTTGCAGTTGTCGGCTGGAACTTTCGGAAGGTACGCGGTGTTAAACAGCCAATACGTCGGCAGGCGCGAGCCGTGAGAGCCCACATAGCCGACGTCGAGAAGCATAGTAGGAGTAACGGCAAATTGAGTATCGAGAGTCCACTGTTGGCTATACGGGTTATGGTTCTTGGGCCAGTTCACCTGATTCAAGATGTAGTCTATGCCGGTGAAATCAATGCTGTCCCATGAAGGAAGCGCAAACACGCCGCTTCCCACCGTACCTCCTAAGCCATGAATAGGTGGAGACCACAACTGGCTGAGGCGCGGCCCTAACGACTGCGGCTCATTGCCAACCTCAGCTCCTGTGGGATAGCTGGCAGGCAACGTCGTATGCAGGGTGTTGTCGTCATAGTTCTGCACCTGGTCGTAATAACGCATGTAAGTTTCGTAGAAAATTCCGTATCCAGCGCGCACCACAAAACGGTCGGTGCTGAAGGGCCGCCATGAGAGTCCGATGCGCGGGGCGAAATCCTTCTTGTCTTGCGGGACCAGAGAGTTTTGGATGCAGCAGTTGAGGAAGGCCGGATTCAAAGTGACCGTCGGGTTTTGGGCTGCCGCGGTCGCATAAACCCCTTGCACAAAGCTCTTACTTACCCAGTCGAGACTGCCTCCGTGGGCTGGATCAAAGCCCCATCCGCTGTCATTGATGCTGTGAAATGCTGGCGGCAATTCATAGCGCAGGCCCAGGTTCATAGTGAGACCCGGTGTGACGCGAATGTCATCCTGCGCGAAGAAGTTCCAGTTGGTGCCGAAAGTGTGCAGATAATCGACGCCGAGCGGATAGGGGCCGGAAAGGTTGCTGGGATCGCTCAACAGCAGGTCGGCAATGGAGTTTCCAAGCCCAGGACCGAGAGCGGAACCGGATCCGACGTTGCAGCCCGAGGCTCCTCGATTGCAGTTCGCGGTGTATTGGCCGTTGAAACTCATTGTGCCAGTGCCCAGGTAGTTGTCCTCCTCGAACTCGCGCAGGCGGCGGATATCGACGCCGAAGGTAAGGGCATGCTTGCCGCGAATCAGTTTCAGATTCTCGATGAATTGGTATGTCCCGCTCTTGGTGTTGGTTCCGTTGTTACCATTGCCAAGGTGAGGATAGCTCTGGCTGGGACCGATGTTTGGAAGCCCGTAAAGGGCTGGAGTGGCCGGAGCATTGGCAAAGCCGAGGTTCGCCTGCAGGTTCGGCCCGAAAGCTGTGATCCCATTGGTGGCGAAAAACAGATGGTTGTAGCCAATGCGCACTGTGTTGATGGTGGTGGAGTTGAAGGCGCGTTCCCAATTCAGTCCGAAGACCTGCGCTCGGGTAAAGTTCTCCGACCCGTTGTAATACAGCAGTCGAGGGTGCGGTTCGATGTCTCTTCTTATATTCCCGCTGAAGTAAAGCCGGTCCTTCTCCCCCAGATTCTCGTCCACGCGGAAGGTCTCGTTGTCGGTCGTAATGGTATCGACGACCGATGCTAAATAGTTATTGCAGGGCATCGTGCAGTTGATATTGGGCAAGGGATAGAGATTTGCGAGTTTTTGTCCCATCGCATTGATTTCCCCAGACGGAATCTGGTTGCCCGGGTAAGCTCTACGGGTTGTTGCATCGCAGGTTGGATTGCAAACTGTCGTGGTCGGGTCATAGAGCGGCCAAGGCCAGTCAGAGAAATCGCCCGATCGTTCCTTGGCCGTCGGAACTTGTATCGGTTGTTGCGTGGGCGACGTGTGTTGTCGCCCGCCGTCATAAGCGAAGAACCAAAAGGTCTTGTTTCGTCCGTCGTAGAGGCCAGGAATGCGAAGTGGTCCGCCGAGTGTACCGCCAAATTGGTTCTGCTTAAATGGCGCCACCTTCGGTACAGGAGCGTTCAGGTACGCATGCTGATACTCCTGCAGCGGATTTTTGGGGTTGAACGCGTCGTTCTGAATGTAATCGTACGCTTGCCCGTGCAACTGGTTCGTGCCGGACTTGATAGCCAAGTTGACCTGGCCGGCGCCTTGCCCGTATTCGGCGGAGTAGAGGCCGGTTTGCACCTTGAATTCCTGGATGGAAAATTCTGAGGGGATGCCCGACGAGGTCGCGAAGAAGTTGTCTGTGTCAGCGACCCCATCGACCATGAAACTGAGAGATTCCGGCCGTTCGCCGTTCAGGCTGACTTCAGTGAAGGTATTGTTCAGGCCGTGGTTTGCCCAGTAGAGTTGCGAACCACCCGTGACGTTGCCTGCGCCCGCAACCAGGCCTAGAAGATTGTTGAAATCGCGCCCGCTCGAAGGCAGTTCTTCAATTGCCTTCTGATCCAGAACGTTGCCGGTTGTTGTGTTGTCCGCCTGCACCATTTGGGCGTCGGCGGTGACTGTGATGGTTTCGCTCATAGTGCCGACCTGCAGCATGAAGTCCTGACGGAGATTCTGATCCACTTCGAGGATCAGATTGCGGCTGACCTCCGTCTTGAACCCGTTACGCTCAACCTTCACCTGATACGTGCCTGGAATCATGTCCACGAATACGTAATCGCCGCTGCTGTTGGTAGTGAATTGGTTTGTCACGTTGGTGTTGACCTTCGTGGCAGTTACGTTTGCGCCAGCGACGGCGGCGCCTGAAGAATCCTGCACATGCCCGAGAATCGTTCCCTGGGAGTTCTGGCTATAAGCAGCGATCGAGGCAAAACCAACGAGGAATAATGCGGATAGCAGAGAGAGAATGAGCCCCTTCGCGGGGGCGGTTGTCCTTTTCATACGCCCTCCCTGTTTCGGGATGACGAACTGATGCAGATTTTCGACGAACTCGCAACAGTACGGTATGAGGGTGTGCCGCCCATTGTCAAGCATCAAAGATTTTGCGTTCTTCGGCGATGCGGTTCGCAGGTTCTTCCAAAACTTCACTCTCCGCCATGATTTTTCGCGGTCCGTCTAGTTCGCAAGGATCGTTTATGAATGAGTTGATCGCTTCCAGGACCTGACAAACAACGACTAGAGTGCTAAATTCGCTGGTAATAGAAGTAGTAGTGCGCTCCAATCGGACGATAGTTGTTGGACGCCGTTCGTCTGCGAATGGAATAAATGGCTTCTCGCCGACCGCTTTTGTTTGTATGTAATCGGCTACGCACCATAGCGCGATCACAGTTGCGCTCTCGTGTAACCTGCGTCTTATTGCTGGCGAGCGTGGTTCCATTGCTTGTTAATCTCTCACTCGGTCCTGCGCACGCACAATCAACACCGCCGCAGTATGTCACAAGGGTCTGGCACGCGGAAGAGGGTCTGCCGCAAAACTCCGTCAATGCGATGCTGCAGGACCACCAGGGCTATCTCTGGGTAGGCACATTCGGAGGGCTTGCACGTTTTGATGGCGAGCGCTTTACGCTTTTCGAATCGGCGGATATGCTGCCTCTCGGTAACAATGGGATTCTCTCACTGCACGAGAGTCGCTCCGGGGTCTTGTGGATCGGAACCTTGGACGGCGGTCTCATCCGCCTGGATAACGGCGTTACCACTGCATATAGGAGGCGCGACGGGTTGCCGAGCAGATTCGTTAGCTCCATCCGCGAGGACAAAGAAGGGACGCTGTGGTTCAACACCTCGGAGGGCGTTGCACATTTTGTCGGTATGAAGCTGGAGGCTTTCCCCACTTACCGGGGAAAATCGATCCAGGAATTTTTACTGCAAGCGCGGGACGGAAGCATGTGGTTCCGCAACAGAGAAGATGTTCTGCGTTTCGGAGCCGACGGTTCCATTGCAACCCTGAAAAGCCCGGAACCGACCCGTTTTCTCGTTCACGAAACCCGCGACGGGAGTGTCTGGATTGGTTTTCGCGACCGGTATCGGCTAGTGCGCTATTACCAGGGGGTGTTCTCTGACGTACCCTTACCCCCACTTCCGCAGAAATCGACGCGCCGCGAATTGTTGGGTGACTACCTCTTGTTGACCATTAGCATGGCGGAAGATGAGGACGGGGACTTGCTATTGCTCACGCCCTCAGGACTCTGCCGGATTGTAAACGGGACTCTTGGTCCCGCAGAAGCACTACCCTTGCCTTCTTCCGGTGACGACTTGCTTAAGGTACGGAGCCTGCTGGTGGATCGCGAGGGCAATGTATGGGTTGGCACGAACGGGTTGGGCCTGGTTCGTTTAAGACGAGCCCCTTTGTTTACGTATGGAAAAAACGAAGGCCTCTCCGACGCAGGTTTCAATGCTGTGTTTCAAGATCGAGAAGGCCGCATCTGGCTGGGGGGGGACTCGCTCTACTCGTTCGACCGGAACCGCTTTCATCTGATTCCGGGCGTGGTGAACGTTTGCGCCATCACCCAGACAGCTGACGGCGACCTGTGGTTCGGCGGGTATGGCGGCGTGCATCGCTATAGCTCGGGAGTGCTGAGCGACTTCACGATTGGAGCCCCGGACGTGAGAGCCATCCACCAGGATCGCGAAGGTACTCTTTGGATTGGGGCCTTTATGGAGGAGCACCCGGGCGGGCTTTATCGTTTTCGCGGAGGGAAACTGGATCAGATACCCGGCATCTCCGACGTGAATCAGATCGTCGAGGACCGGGACGGTGGCTTATGGGTGGGTGGCGTCAAAGAGCTCGTTTATATCCGCGGCGACAAAACCGTCCGCTACGACCAGAACAAAGGCCTTCCCGAACGAAGCGTTGATCTCCATCAAGATTCGACCGGGACGCTGTGGATTGCGAGCTACGGCGGTGGATTGACCCGTTTGCGCGATGGCCGTTTAAAGACGATCACGACCAAAGACGGCTTGCCCAACAACATGTTGGCAGGCATGCTCGAGGATAGCCGAGGCGATCTTTGGGTCAGCTCGACGCAAAACATCTTTCGCATTAGCTTGAAGGAATTAAATGATCTCGCAGATGGGAAAATCTCTTCCATCCTGCCTGTCTCGTACGGGGTCGCCGAGGGTATGAGGAGTAGCGAATCCGATGTGGGGAGCCCAGCAGGGTTGGAAACCAACGATGGTCGCATATGGTTTCCTACCATGCGCGGCGTGGTTGCTATTGACCCAACTGCGGGCAATCACCTCCCTCCCCCGGTGATGCTGGAAGAGGCATGGGCCGACAAGTTGCCGCTGATGGGCAAGGGCCCGAGTTCCGTACCGCCTGGCAACAGCACACTAGATTTCCGCTTCACGGCATTGAGCTTCTCCGACCCAGACAAACTACGGTTCAAATACCGCCTCGAACCGTTTGATAAGGACTGGGTGGACGCCGGCACGCACCGTACCGCGCACTACACGAACATGGGTCCGAGAGAATATTCGTTTCACGTGCTTGCGGCAAACAATTTCGGCATTTGGAGCGACCAGGAAGCCAGCGTGCGATTCGTGCTGCTGCCGCACTTTTACCAAACGAATTGGTTTCGTGCGCTCTGCGCAGCAATTTTTCTGGCGCTGCTCTGGGCGGCCTATCTGTTCCGTGTCCAGCGATTGCATAAAGAGTTCGAGATCACGCTGGATGCGCGCGTCGGCGAGAGAGCACGCATTGCTCGGGACCTGCACGACACACTGTTGCAAAGTTTTCAAGGATTGGTATTCCGCTTTCAGGCGGCTCGGTATCAGCTCCCGAATCGTCCCGAGGAAGCATCTGAAACCCTCGATAGCGCGCTGATTTCCGCCGATCAGGCAATCGCCGAGGGTCGTAATGCCATTCAGGAACTACGTTCAGGCTTGGCCGAGGAAAGCAACCTGGAACAGATGCTACTGGCAACAGGGCGCGAACTAGCATCCTCACAGAATGGTGGCGACAGTGCTCCGTCTTTGCGGGTGATTGTAGAGGGCAACCGACGAGCGAAGCGGGCGATGATCAGGGAAGAGATCTATCGAATCGCACGAGAGCTGCTGCGTAACGCTTACCGCCACGCACATGCTCGGAGCATTGAAGCCGAGTTACGCTATGATGACGCTGCCTTTTTGTTAATCGTACGAGATGATGGAACGGGGATGGATCCCCAAGTACTGAAAGAGCACGGCCGAGCTGGCCATTGGGGCTTGCCCGGAATGTATGAGCGGGCAGAAGGAATTGGAGCCCGATTGGATATCTGGAGCGAGGCGGGCGCCGGCACAGAAGTTCGGTTGACAGTTCCTGCCGCTATTGCCTATGAAAAATCTGCCGATGGCGGTAGATTTAAGTTATTCCGGAAGACGAGGATTTATGAGCACCGGTCCTAACGCGATTCGGATCCTGACTGTGGATGATCACCCGCTCTTGCGTCAGGGCATCGCCGCGATCATTAAAACTCAGCCGGATATGCAACTGGTAGCAGAGGCATGTGACGGACAGGAGGCTGTTGCACAGTTTCGCGCACACCGCCCCGACGTGACGCTCATGGATCTGCAGATGCCGAATGTGAATGGCACCGAAGCCATCAGCCGGATCAGAAGCGAGTTCCCTGATGCCAGGATCCTCGTATTGTCGACCTATGCCGGTGATGTTCAAGTCCTAAGGGCGATCAAGGCGGGTGCGCGGGGTTATCTTTTGAAAGGAAATGTGCGCACAGAGCTGCTGGAGGCGATCCGCACCGTCCATGCCGGGCGCAAGCGAATACCGCCCGAGATAGCGGCGGAACTAGCTGACCACGCTGCCGACGATCTGCTGAGTGCGCGCGAAATTGATGTGCTTCGTTTAATTGGCGAGGGCAATGCCAATAAGCAAATCGCCGACAAGCTCTGCATCGGAGAAACAACAGTCAAGAATCATGTCTCGAACATTCTCTCCAAGCTGAGTGCAAACGACCGGACGCACGCGGTCACCATTGCGCTCCAGCGGGGAATTATCGAACTGGATGTCCGCCAACGGTAGGACTCGTAAATCCTACTTTCTACCCTTTCGATCTGTTTCCACGATCACTAGCATCAGACCAGCATAGGAGGACGTGTCTGCAACGTCTGTTTTCCACATTCGCCGAAGGCTGGCCCGGCGCTGGTCTTTTGCTTCAACGCGTGCTGACGAGCACGATTCTGGTCTATTACGTGACATTGCGTCTTCATGAAAACGCTAGATTGGCGCCAAGCCTCCCTTATCTGATTGCGGCTATTGCCGGCGTACTTCTGCTTTTGGGTCTGTGGACGCCACTAGCCGGAATCACCATTGCCATCGTTGGCGTCTGGATATTCTTTGCGTGCTCGGCGCATTCGCTGACGGCAATCATAGTCGCTGTCCTTGGAGCCACCATGGCGATGATCGGGCCCGGAATGTGGTCCATCGATGCCCGACTCTATGGAAGAAAGCACCTCGAATCCCCTCGCCGATAGACAACGTACAGCCTCCAAAAGTACTAGCGCTCTCCTCTCCAAAAAGTACAACCGGAAATCCCCACCATATACCGAAACCATAATCACCCGATCTACCGTTGTGAACCAAAGGCAGGTGTTGCAGACTCATCCCGTAAGCAAGAGCTCAGTTGAGTTTCGAGGCGCTTATGTGGAAGATCACGAGTCGCGGCTTCACGCTACAGGAAGTTCTAATCATGGCTGCAATGAACCTGGCAGAGCGCACTGATAGCGACCGACAACGGCACGCCAATCATTTGGGACAACTGCGCGCGTCGAGATTCACTACGATCTAGGAGATTGTCATGGCCAAAGTAATTGGGTTTTACATACCGAACAACTTCCGGAAACCGTTGCGAACGGCGGCTCAGCCGCAACTTGGAAAAATCATCGAGTTTTGCCCACAGACGAAGAGATCAGCTTAGCTGCTATCCACCTTGGCGGATTGAGAGGAAATATGACGTTCGTTCCCACACAAGCCGGCTTTATGCGTCTGGAAGATTCCGAGAAACTGTTACGCGCGATTTTCCCAAACTATCCCAGCCTGGAGCCGTGCCATTCCGCGCCGGGTCTGGAACCGATTTCTCTGAGCAGCAAGGAATACGCGAACGATGACAGGATGTCTCTCTGCCAGTGACTTTTATTCGTATTAATGCTCGCAAAGCGACGCAAGAGTAAAAATTCGGAGGAGATTATGGCATGCGCAACGATTGATTTGACAGACTTCAGGGACCTCGCAGCAACAAGCCTTGTTAAGGTGAGCGAGTTCGGAGACCGGCAGCTTCATCTTGAATCAGAAATCAGCCCTGAGTGCTCCTTCGAAGGCATTGTGGGCAAGAGCGCAGCCCTGCAGAAAGTTTTGCAACAAGTCGCAATCGTGGCGCCAACGGATTCTACTGTCTTACTTCACGGGGAGACTGGAACCGGCAAGGAGTTGATTGCACGCGCCATTCATAATCTCAGCTCGAGGCGTGACCGCACGTTTGTGCGCATGAACTGCGCCGCCATTCCCTCGGGCTTGCTGGAGAGTGAACTTTTTGGGCACGAGAAGGGAGCCTTCACCGGAGCCTTGATGCAAAGAAAGGGTAGGTTCGAAATGGCGGACGGGGGCTCGCTGTTTCTGGATGAGATCGGCGACATCAGCCTGGAACTGCAGCCGAAACTACTGCGTGCCATTCAAGAGCAGGAGTTCGAACGGCTGGGAAGCAGCAGGACGATCCAAGTTAATGTGCGGCTGATTGCCGCGACCCATCGCGATCTTCAGGCCATGATTCGGGACGAGGAGTTCCGCGAGGATCTGTTCTACCGATTCAACGTCTTCCCGATTGAGATCCCGCCGCTGCGCGAAAGGCGCGAGGATATCCCACTGCTGGTGAACTATTTTGTCTCGAAGCTATCGCGGCGGATGGGAAAGCAGATTACGTCGATACCAAGGCAAGAAATGGAAATCCTGACCAACTGCCCATGGAAAGGCAACGTCCGGGAATTGGCGAATTTCATCGAACGCGCGGTTATCGTAACACGCGGTGAGAAGTTAGAAGTGCCGGTAGCGGAGCTTCGTAGCTCTTCCGAAATGGTTTTTGTTGCCGCGTCGTCCTCTAGTTTTCGACAAGCGGAATGCAGTGTGATCATCGACGCTTTGAAAGCCGCCTCGGGACGGATCGCAGGCAAGGGGGGAGCCGCCGAACGTCTCGGATTAAAGCGTACGACGCTGCAAAACAAGATTCGCCGCCTCGGCATCGCAAAAGCACATTACCAGAACTAGCGACATTGAACGCCGTGGGTAGTCTAATGCACGAGGAGCGCTAAAAGTCGTGAACCGTTTTAAAGGCCGGCGTTTCGACTAGGGCTGCGCTGCCTTTGCGGCGATTTCCAACTGCCCCGACTTCAAGTCGTTCCGCTTAAACTTGGAGAGACCTGTGGCGGGCGACGCCAAGACAAACGAATTCGAAAATGTAACCACATTACCCGTGGGCTGCTGAGTTCGAAGGTCGATCTCTTTCAGCTGGAATTGGAGCCAACCGATATCTGTGACCTCGCCGGTCACACCCGAAATCTGCACGCGGTCCCCGATTCGTATTCCGCGCCTTCCCACCAGCACGAAGTAACCAACCGCGGAAAGAATCACACTCTGAAGTGCAACCGCAACGCCTGCCGCCAATAGCCCAAAGAAAGTAGCCAAAGAGGTCAAATCCGACGCAAAGGCGAATGCGGCGACCGCTCCAATAGAGGACCAAAGGACAACCCTCTGTATCACCAGGGCGATGTGGCAGCGATCAGTGTCGCGCGTATATCGCCGCGTTACTCTGCGCAAAACTGCACCGATGATCACAAGCGCACCAATCACCAGGGCAGCACCGAGAACGTGTGAGATCAGGTTCCTCCATGTCTTCTTATCTTCAGTAATGACGGCGGCACGCCAATTTTTCAGGTGCGATGTGTATGCGGCCAGCAACACCCTTTGCTTGTCCAACGCCACGATCGCAGGAGACATTGTCTTGACCATGGCTGCGAGCTCATCAAGTCTGCTTTTCTGCCGCTGCAGTTCGGTGAGATCACTCGCCTGAAGGGCGTTCTCAGCGACCGCTGGCAGACGTTTATTAATAGCAGCCAAGAGGGGAATCCGCAGTGCATCAGAAGATTGCCTCAGAGCATCAGTGCGGCGGATCTCGTCGTCCAGAATGCTGATTTTTCTTCCCAGCGCTGATACTTCTGAGCTGAGGGCGAGGATTCCGGAGTCGCCCGACTTGGCAGACAAAGAAGGGGCCGAAGCTTGCGTTTGTGATGCCACGGTCATTGGGCTGGTCGCGTCGGGAACAGATCGGGCGAGGTCGTCGATAGTAGATGCCAAATCTCCGGTCTCGCGATTTGTGAACGCTTGCATAAATTCAACTAACTGCCGGAGGGTGGCCAATCCCGCCTGCAAGACATCCAGCCGGCTCTGCGTCGCATCCAGCGCGGCCTGCAGCTCACGTCGTTGGGCATCATCCGCCGTCTTGATGTTTGTGTTGATGGCCTCGATTTCCTCACTTGCTTGACGCCTCTGCAACTCGGTATTGTTTTCCAACTGCACAAACTGTGCGAGCTCCGGCGAGCCGGTCGCACTCGCCGTGCTCCCTTTTCGAGTATCCGCGGCGGGCATCGCCGAAAACTGCGCGTCAGCTCTGGCAAAATCAAACGATAGTTGGACAATCTGCGCCGCTCCCGGACGGCTGTCTTCCAGGAACACGAGATCGACTGGCTCAGTTGCAATCTGGCGCTCGAACGCGCAATGGCGATACCAATCGATTGACTCGGTCAAAAATGTGATCACTTGTTGGTTTGATGGGAGATCGGATACGGCTGGTGAAATTTGGGCGGAGAGCCTGACCGTAATCATTGCTATCACGGTCAGATAACAAAATTCGCGCAGCTTCAAAATGCTCGAGAGCCGCTTAGATGCGCGCCAAAACGTCATCCACATGGCATTCCCCTAATGACCGAAGAGCTTGCTGCGTACATCGGGCCAGAACTCCTTCACAATGTTAAAAGCCGTATCGAGGCCGATCTGCTGATCCCATTTGTTGATGGTCTTCCCAAAGCTTCGGTCAGCAGCCGGGGTAGTAGAGATTTGAAATCGCGGCGGCGGCGTTTCCCAGTAGTTCCGAAGTATTGAAGTGAGAGCGAGATCGCGGCCCAGAAACAGCATTAAGCTGGCTACTACCATCTTTCGAGCTCTTACCAGAAAACTTTTGGGTGTCATTTGTGTTAGTGCCGCATGCTGGCGAACAAGCCGGAAGATCCTCGTGAAAGCAAGCATTGACCTCGAGCGATCCAGGAAATGGCTGACGTATGATCGAAGACCATCCAGCGAACCAGGATTGCGAACGTCAACGCAAGCCAAGGTCACCGCATTGACCGGGTGCGATGGCGCTCGACTCGGGAGTAATAGCTTCTCGTCGCCTGATTCGCCCATTCCCATTCTGCAAGCCAGTTTCTGCGGCATCTCCCTTCACATTGGAATTCCGACATTCTTCCCCCGCATTGTGGACAGACCAAGTTGATGATCGAGGAAATAATCTGGGTATTCGATTCGCCCGGTAGTGTGTCAAAGGTGCTCATAGTCACTCTCCTATCCCCTATCCAGAGATTCACTAAAAACGATGCGAGGGGCAGAACATGGGCCGCAACAGACGGAGATGTGCCGCGGGTTTTCGGCTCTCAGTTGCCCGTAGTGGTTGGCTGCGGAGTCCGTCTCGGCCACTAACTAACTGCCGCCTCGCTCAGCGATGAGAGTGCAAGCTCAATGCCAATGCCGAATAGCGAATAAGCGCCGATAACAAGGGAGTTCCGGAGTGTGACGCCGGTATCAAATATGGTGCTTCTGCCCAGCACTAGGCATGTGCCCAGATGTGGGCGAAACTGGCACTTGAGTTGCTGCCAGACTGCGAGACCGACGCCATGCAAAGACATGAAGAGTCAACCGCGTTGAGGACTCTACCTCACGCTTCAGCCAATTGGCATGGAGATTGCGATTCAACACAAGTAATTAAGGTCTGCGCTTCGGCCAACGGTCGTTCCTAGTGCCGTATTGCCGGACCAACAAATAGCAAATAGGAGGAGTGAATTCATGCGGAAGCTGACAGCTGTAATCGCTCTGTGTCTGCTGACATTTCCAGCTCTTTGCCAGTCGACATCGAAGTATGAAGTGGGCAGCATCACTGAGGTCAAGCCACATCGTGCCGCACCTCATGGTAGCTCCGATGTCGCCAGCTATGACGTTTCCGTCAAAGTGCGTGACACGATTTATCTAGTGCTCTACACACCATCCCTAGGCGAGAGCACCCCGGAATATGCTGCGGGACGCGAGTTGCTCGTGCTGGTGGGGAAAAACACAATTACCTACAACGATATATTAGGCCGGTCATTTGACGTGCCGATAGAAAGCCAGAAACCTGCTACCGAACTTAAACACTCGAAATAGCTCGCGCTGCAGTCGTCAGAGGCATAGCGCGAGCGCACACGGGGCTGGTTCGGCAGCAATTTTGATATGGAAGAGTTAAGAGTTGCAAAACACCGTTTGAAAACGCTATCGGCCGGTCCATTACCATGTGCCGCTCGCACGAGGAGCCACCGATGAAGTCTCGACAGATTCTTATCGCTATTCTGATGCTCGCTACAATGTGGCACACTGCCGCCGCCCAGCCCAAGAAAAAGAAGACCGAGGTGGAGGCGCCTGCGCTGGAGAGCATTCTGGCGGGCAGCAGCATGCAGTCCAACCCTCTTACATCCGATTTAATTGCGCTCAATCCGGAAATGCCCTTGGGCCCACAGGACGTTCTCAAGTCATACGAAATCGCGATGAGCTTGGTGGCAGACAAGACATCGAGCGATTTCGCGGTAATTGTGCAGGCTCAACAAGCAAATCAAGTTACCCGCGAACAGGCGGAGTATCTTTTGCAGCAAAGATATCAGGTGGCGATGATGCAGTATCAGGTGCTCAGCGCACTTCATGATGTTCTGAAACATGACATTGACGAAGCAACACAGCAAGCCAAGAGTTCGCTGAAAACGGCAAGCTCCGATACGGTTCTGATGGCCCCTTTTCCCGGTTCCGATTCTGCGTACAAATGACATCAACATTCCAGCTCGAGAAATCAACTGAGAGTGGGGAGGATATCGCCCTGGATTCCGGAAAGCCTTCACCTTCACAGATGCTATCTGTTCTGTCGCATCGCTTACCGTCTCTCCATCGATACGCGTATAGACTCTTGGGAAATAAAGATGACGCCGAAGACGCAGTACAGGATGCGCTGTTGGCAGCTTTCAAGCATTTGAACCAATTCAGAGGTGATGCGCAACTTTCCACTTGGCTGACTGCTATTGTTATCAATTGCGCCAGAATGCATTTGCGCAAGCGGTCACGCTATATCCACGTATCCCTCGATTCACGAATCAGAGAAGAGCAGGAATATTCAGTCTCCGATATTTTGCTGGATGGCCGGCCCAGTCCCGAAGATGAGTACCACAAGTCTTGGCTGAATGGGCGCTTGAAAGATTTATCAGCAAGACTATCGCCGACTTTGCGGAGAACCCTTCACCTGCGGTATGTAGATCATCTTTCGATCGGCGAAACAGCTCGCCTTCTGGGAGTTCCCATCGGAACTGTGAAAACGTGGACCGCGAGGGCAAAGGCTGAATTGCAGAAGTTAGTACGGGGACTTCTCTACACGGGAACTCGTTCTCTTGGACGTCGCCGCTAGTACAAGCATTCCATACCCGCCATGAAGTTGTCTGACACACTCTTTTTCCCATGATCAATTCCTCAGGTCACTCCGAGCTGCTCGCGACACAATAAGGTCACGAGCCAAGCAGAGCTGACCTGATCTGCCCGTATTCGGGCACGACTGCCCTGATAGTGTCTAGATAGTCCGCATCATCAGAAGATCTGCTACGCAAGTCTTTGACTCTCCTAAATATTACGACTACCCGCTAATGGCTCTGCGCTTGCCATTAACAGTTTCGTGTTGATCTTCCGTCATGAAATTTTCGGACATTTTGCCAGCGAGGAGCCGATTCTGTTGCTCGATCACAACAGCAAGCGCGTGGACAAGCCGAAAATTAACTTTGTTGCTAGCGAACAGGGCGCTCTAGCGTCTTTGACGGGCCGCTTTGATATCGATTCGTCTCCAGCAGTACGCGACCAACTTATCGCCCTTTTGCGCGCGCAACATTCGAGCACAGTGAGCATTGACTTATCGGGCGTCACGCATATCGACAGTTCCGGCGTTGCAACTCTGATTGAAGCGTTAAAGATCGCACGAAACCGTAAAACCGAGCTTAGGCTGCAGGGATTGCATGATCACTTACAACGCCTGTTCGGTGCGGCGGGAATTCTGCCCCTCTTCAATGGGGGCATTGAGAGATGAACCAAGTCTGGTGCGAGGCGGTCTGATGGCCAATCTTCTGGAAATTGCCGGCAGCGAGACTCTCAGTCAACTCGACTACATTGGGAGCCTGAACATTCAATTGTGGGCCACCCTGCGAGGCATGCGTGCGGCTTTGCCTCTGATTGGAAATCGGCATCGGTGGCGTGCAGCTGTTGACGAAATGCTGGAGATTGGGGTTAACGCACTCCCGATGGTTGGCCTGATGGCCATGTGCAGCGGATTCATCCTGGCCATGCAAGGCGCATCTGAGCTGCGGCGCTTCGGGGCTTTGCACTACGTGATCGATTTAGTCGCGGTCGGCTTCACGCGCGAACTTGGTCCGCTGCTGACTGCGATTGCCGTCAGCGGACGATCGGGATCTTCATTCGCAGCCGAGATCGGCACCATGAAGGTCACGGAAGAGCTCGATGCGCTTAAGGTCATGGCCTTCGAACCGGTGGAGTTCGTGTTGGCGCCCAAGTATCTGGCGGCACTGGTGACCATTCCGTGTCTCACCATCGTCTCTGTCCTCTTCGGCATTCTCGCTGGGGGGCTATTTATGTTCTTCAGCACCCATCTTGGACTGCTGTTGTATTTCCGATACGTGCTGACCTCAATCGAACTGCGGGATCTGGTCGCAGGGATGATCAAGAGTTTGGCATTCGCCACCATCATCGCTCACGTGGGATGCCTTGAAGGACTTCGTGTGCGTGGCGGGCCCGACGCAGTAGGTCGCTCGACAACTTCGGCGGTCGTGCGATCAACGTTCCTGGTCATTGTCGCCGACGCGATATTCACCACCATCTTCTACTTCGTAGGAAAGACTTAAATGTCGATCATTTCAGTGCGCGATCTAGTAGTGGAATACGACGGTCGGCGTGTGCTCGATGGTTTGAACCTTGACATCGAGCCAGGCCAGATCACGGTTCTGCTCGGGGGCAGCGGTTCAGGAAAGAGCACATTGTTGCGGCAAATTCTTGGTCTCGAGCGTCCGAAATCTGGCAGTGTCTCGATCAAAGGCACAGACATCACTACCTGTTCACCGGCGGATTTGAAGACGATCCGAAGGTCAGTTGGAGTTGCCTTTCAAAGCGCTGCGTTGTTCAATTCGCTGTCGCTTGAAGACAATGTCGCACTCACTTTGCGGGAGCACACTACACTCGCTCCTTCGATCATTGAGTTGATCGTTTGGTTGAAGTTGGCGGTGGTGGGCCTGGCAGACTTCGGCAAACTGCAGCCGCAGGAGCTCTCGGGGGGTATGAAGAAGCGGGCGGCGGTTGCGCGGGCTCTCGCATTGGATCCCGAAATCCTAGTGCTGGACGAGCCTTCCGCAGGGCTTGACCCTATCGTGGCAGCCGAACTGGACGAACTGATTCTGTTTCTCAAAGAGACTTTTCAGATTACGGCCCTTGTTGTCACCCATGAGATGCGTAGTGCCTTCCGAATCGCCGACAGGATCGCGATGCTGTTCGATGGAAAGCTGCTCGCGGTCGGTACAAAAGACGAGATCCGGGCCAACCAACATCTACGGGTCAAGCAGTTCCTCAACGCGGTGCCCGACAACCCGGTACATGCGCCGGCATTGGCCGCTTATCTGGAACGGTATGTGCAAAGTCAGGAGGCAAAACCATGACCACCGAAGCAAAGGTCGGCGCCTTTGTCCTTAGTTGTTTCACAGTGCTCGCGTTCACCGTCATCTACTTGCTGAACGCGCAGTACAGTGGCGGCACCGTGCAATATCGCACTTACTTGCGATATGCCGGAGGGCTCGACCCCGGAGCTTCCGTGCTGTATGGAGGCATGAACGTGGGCAAAGTTACAGCCGTGCGACCCTCGGCCGCGGATCCAACCCGAATCGAAATCCTTCTGGATGTCAAGAAGGGTACTCCGCTGAATGAGAAATCAGTGGCCAAGCTGGGATTCGTCAGCGTCATGAACAGCGCGGCCCTGTCTATCACAACCGGCACCATTGACGCCAAACGCCTTCCTCCAGAGTCAACCATTGCCTCACAAGAAGCGGCCAGCCTGGATGAGATCGCTGGGAAACTGGCAACCGTTGCGGACAGCGCAAACACGCTGATCACGCAGGCACAGGGCGAAATCAATGGCATCAGCGGGAACGTTAATCATCTTCTTGCCAACTTGGACACGATCACTGGGCCGCGGAATCAGAATAAGGTCCAAGCCATTCTGGACAACATTGATCGATTGGTGGCGGACGAGCGACCAAAGATTGATCGTCTGACAGACCAGCTCGCCAAGGTTAGCGAGCATGCGGATGACACCATTCAAAATGTGAATGGCACGGTGACGGATTTGCGCGCCCCTATGCGAAAAGACATGGCTGAATTACAGACAACGCTGGAAGAGGCCAAAGGCTTGCTGCAGTCCATTCACGTCATTGTGAGGGCTAACGATTACAAGATCGACGATACGGTAGAGAATCTGCGCCAGGCGACCGACAACCTCAATCAGTTCACAGATTCTTTAAAGCAGCGTCCCTGGAGCTTGATACGCACCAAGCAACCTGGCGATCGCTCGGTACCGAAATAGGTCAGAAGAGGAGAATCGAGATGAAGAAATTGCTCAACGCGCTCGCATTGATGCTGGTGGTCATAACCGCCCTGACCGGTTGTGGTGGGAAGCTAAAATATCCCGCATATTACACACTCAATTTGCCTGCTCCGCCGGATCCGCCCGCCCCCGAAAATGTCCGAACCTCTATAGCAGTACGAGAATTTCAATCGCCGGGTTATCTGCGGCAAGGGCCCATTGTGTACCGAACCAATCCTGAGGAAATCGGTTTCTACGAATATCACCGCTGGGCGGCAGACCCGCGCACGCTCGTGACCAACGCAGTCGTCGATCACCTGCGTGCCAGCAATCAGTTCTCCGCCGTCTCGGTGTATAACGGGCGTCCTGATATCGACTACGTTTTCAGCGGTAAATTGGAAAAGCTGGAGGAAGTGGATTACGAATCCGGGGTCAAAGTGGAAGTTGCAATGTCTGCACAAATCACCAAGGTGACGACGGGTGCAACAGTCTGGAGCAATGTAGTCTTTGAAGGTTCAACGGTATCTCAGCGAAATGTACCCGGCATCGTCTCCGAGATGAATCGGACTGTAGACTTAGCCATCAACAAACTCCTGTCTACCGTTCCGACGCCGCTGGCGAGTGAGCGGTAGGAATATCAAGTGGAATCCGACCGCCGGGGTTGGAGTCTCGTGGAATGATCCGGATGTCGTTGCATTGCGAGATTAATTTGCAGATACTGGAAGGCGCAAAAATGAGCTCAGGTGCTATGACTATCACCGAAGATCGATATCGTAGCCTGCTGGGTGCGTCCAGTGCCCTAGCCGGTCAGCCCACGGTAAAAGCCGTTCTGCAAAGCCTACGAGGTGTTCTGTCCAGCACTTCCAGATTGCATGGCGTCGAACTCTACGTTCTGAGCGATGACGGCGAAAGTTTGTATAGCTTCGAATTTGATCGAGATGCGGACGCTCCCGCAATTACGCGTGGAGCCAAATTGTTACGCATTGGTCGGGTGGCGCAAGTGCTGGACGAACAGAAGCCGGTGTTTGTCCCGGACCTGTCGCTGGAGATATCGGGACATCCTGACCTGGCTCCTTTTGCAGCCGAAGTTGCCGGACGAACCGCCTATCTGTTTCCAGTATCGACCGCACAAAAACGCTACGGAATTCTGTCAACGCCAAAGTTGCAGGGCCAGCAATTCGCCCCCGAAGATGTCGAGATGCTGAGTGCCCTGGCCTCCCACGTTGCGGTTGCGCTCGAGTGCGCACTGGCAAGAGATAACGCGGAGCTGTACCACCGAGAAGTCGTCAAGCAGCGAGATCGGCTCGGATTGTTGCTGGAAATCAACAATCATATTGTCAGTAAGCTGGAAGCGGAGGAGCTGTTTCAGGCGGTGGCAGGATCGATGCGCAAACACCTGGGCAACGATCTCACGTCATTGTGGCTCTTTAACAAGCAGTCGGGCAGCTTGGAACGTAGATTTCTCGACTTTCCCAGTGGAAAGGGCTTTCTCGAGAAGATTGTTGTCGTGGAGCCCACGAAGCTTTGGAGCGAATGGTCGCGCCTCCACACGCCACAGTATTACTCGACAACGGATGCGGATATACCCGCGGCCCTGCGCGAAGCGTCCAGAGCTGAATCCCTTCTTTCGGCCGTTCTGGTGCCACTGATGGGTGCCGATGGCCCGCTGGGTCTGTTGAACATGTGCAGCCGAAAGGCGAATGGATTCAACGAGGCGGACAGGGACCTGCTGTCGCAGATCGGCACGCAGACATCACTGGTACTCCAGAATGCTCTGGCCTATGGACGGCTGCGCGCATCGCGCGACGATCTGGAAGAGCAGAAGCTTTACCTTGAATCGGAAATCGAAGCTGAGTACAACTTCGAAGACATAGTCGGCAAAAGCGCCGCGCTTCGCAAAGTGCTGGACCAAGTCGCGATCGTTGCGCCAACCAGTTCCACCGTGTTACTGCATGGCGAGACTGGTACTGGTAAGGAACTGGTGGCCCGAGCGCTTCATAATCTCAGCCCACGGCGGGAGCGCACATTTGTTCGTCTGAACTGCGCGGCGATTCCTTCGGGGTTGGTGGAAAGTGAACTGTTTGGCCACGAAAAGGGCGCTTTCACCGGAGCCCTGATGCAAAAGAAAGGCCGGTTTGAACTGGCGGATCATGGCACTCTGTTTCTCGACGAGATCGGCGACATCACCATGGATTTGCAGCCGAAACTGCTGCGCGCCCTGCAGGAACAGGAGTTTGAACGACTGGGTAGTGCAAGGACCATCCACGTTGACGTTCGCTTGATCGCGGCCACGCATCGCGACTTGGAGGGGATGATCCGCAATAATCAATTCCGCGAGGATCTTTTTTATAGGCTGAGAGTATTTCCCATCGAAATTCCGCCGTTGCGCGAACGCCGCGAAGACATTCCACTGCTGCTCCACTTCTTTGTCTCGCGCTTCTCCCGCCGTATGCAAAAGCGCATCCGATCTGTTCCCAAACCCGCCATGGAGGCTCTGGTGAATGCCGATTGGCGAGGAAATATTCGCGAACTGGAAAACTTCATTGAGCGCTGCGTGATACTCACGCAAGACGACGAATTGAATGTGCCACGAGCAGAGCTGAACAGATCCGCCGGCCGCACTGTTGTGGCGGCAGCTTCGACCTTCGAGCAAGCCGAGCGGCAGGCGATCCTCGATGCTTTGAAAGGCGCTTCCGGAAGGATAGCTGGCAATGGTGGCGCGGCCGAGCGCCTCGGGCTTAAGAGAACCACGCTGCAGAACAAGATGCGCAGGCTGAATATCACTCGCGTTGATTATTCGGCCTAACCGTAGACAATCCGGCTTCCTCCCTCCTTTCAACTCTTCAAGGTGGCTGATTCATCCCCCTGTTGCTGGCCGCGAACCTGCCCTCATGCTGGCAGTGCCCGTTTGTTAAGTGCGGCATATGCGCGAAAAAGTTTTGAGTATCAATAACTTGCACTTGGAACACTTGGCATCACAGCTGCAATGTAATGGTAGACGGCCATTTACGGCTGCTAACAAATGTAAAGAGGGCTATCATGCTACGTGTCCAAACACAAGAATTAGACGGCGCTTTGATTTGCCGGCTCGAAGGCCGATTCACCGGCAAAGGAGCGGAGGAAGTCCGCACGCTCGTCACGCGCTGCGATAGTAAACTGGAATTGGTAGTCGATCTTACGGAGTTGATGTTCATCGACGCCATCGGGGAAGAAGTGCTTTTGTTCGTCAAGAGGCTCGGAGCTCAGTTCGTTGCTGAGACTTCGTATTCCCGGGACGTTTGCGAACGGCTTCAGCTCCCTCTGGCAGTCGCGCAAAAACGTAATGCGCACGTATCGAGTGACTCAGACGGAAACGGCCATCGTCCTGCCTGATTCTCGCCCCCGATGGGATTTTGAGTCTATCGCGATACTCGCCCAACTAGCCACGCTTTTGCCGGTTGAGTCGAGGACTATTGAACTCTTCGCATGTCCACCAACGCTTTGACCTGATACCATCTTCTTCTGTCAGCACTCTATCCATAGCCTCTCGCAGTGCGGCAATGCCCTCGCGTATCAACCCGCCTGAAAAACTTCCAGACGAAGGGTTCGTGTGGTTCGATGAAACAAAGAAATCCATCCTCGTATTCCTGGTAGTGACCGCACCCAATCCACATCCGAAATGGTCCGTTCACCACAGATACAACCCAACCCCAATCCTCCGCTATTGGTTCCTTAGTTTCAAATCCCTGCTTATGTAAGCCTTCCCTGAGGAAGTCGGCCAATCGTTTGCCCCACAAGTCGGGATTTGTGAGCTTCTCCTCTCCTTCGAGTGGCGGAAACTTGTCTGAACGAAATTCAACATGCGTTTTCATGCAAGCGCCCAGGGCCGAGTGCTGATCAGCAGCCAAGTCTAACAAACTCGGCGATCATTTCTTCGATGCTCTGGTATTGTGCCCGACCCTGCCACCCTATTTTCGCGGCAGATAAGGGGTAATGCGGCCACTGCCCGCATGAGGGCAGCGCGCACGACCGGATCTGGGCACTGCTCACCATTCTTGGACGCCCGCACTTCTGATTCAAGAACTTGCAACGAAGTCCAGGTTGGTACGGCACCTGCATTCTTTGCAGACGAGCGACAACATGATTTGCTCAAGTTCAAAGTGCCGTCAGGCCCAGCCGAAGTCAGGTAGAAGAATGATGAAATCGAACCATCTCGCACTGCTTCTTGCAATTATCGTCCTCGCGTCATCGCTTGGGTCGTTTGCCCAAGAGGCTGCTCAAGACGTGCCTCTTCTGACGCTTGATGACGCAGTCTCCATTGCACTCTCGAACAATCGGCTCGTGAAGAACTCGGTATTGGAAGCGCAAAAGTTCGACTTTCAGCTGAGCACGATTCGCAGCAGGCGTCTGCCACACTTTCAATTCTCTGCACTTGGCGGTGAACTGCTGCAGCCGTTTGATTTCACTTTCGCCAAGGGGAGTTTCGGGACGTATCCAGCGACCGGGCCCATCCCGTCGACGGACGCCAAGGTTCACACGCCGGCACGGTTGTCCGCCTTCTTGAACGGCAGCATCGATGTGCCCCTGTTGCAGCAGTACAAAATCGGACTTGGAATTCGCGCGACAGAACTTGGGCGCGACATTGCCAAAGAAGACGTTCGCGCAGAGCGGCAGAAGATTGCGGCCGAGGTGCGCAATGCATATTTCGAGCTTGTAGCAACGCAGGCGGCGGTGGATGCGTCACGCGAAGGAGTACGAACACTGCAAGAGGCACAGCGAGTCACGCTGCGTTACATCGCAGAGAAAACTGTACTCAGGGGAGACTCGCTCGAAGTCGATGCGCGGTTAGCCAAAGCGCAGTATGACTTGTCGGTTGCGGAGAACGGACTTACGACACAGCGCGAGCACCTCAATCAACTCTTGGCACGGAATCTCGAGACTCCCTTTCGGGTGGATTTCATTCCTGAGGAAGACACGACATCCCTGAGTCTGCAGGAGGCGCGCCAGCAGGCGTCGCAGAATCGCCCTGAGATCCGCCAGGTGCACCTCAAGGAAAAACAAGCCGACTACGACCGCCGCCTCGCCAAAGCCGAATACATGCCGGACCTTGGTATCGCCGTCAGCTACATGGGAATTCAGAACGTGCAAGTCCTTCCGACGAATGTCGGAATGGCTGGCTTCGCGCTGACCTGGGAGCCATTCGACTGGGGCCGCCGGCGTAACGCACTACGCGAAAAATCCAACACCCTGGCGCAAGCGCGTAACGGTGCACAAGAGGCAGAATCGCAAATCGGGGTTGAAGTCGCTGCGAAGTACCGCAAGTGGAAAGAGGCTGGATCATTGCTGAAGGCCACCCGCACCGGTCATGAAGCCGCAGCCGAAGAGCTCCGCACCACCGGCAATAAATACAAAGAGCAAGCCGCACTCATGAAAGATCTGTTGCAGGCTCAAGCTCGAAGTTCAGAAACGGCTTTTCAGTATCAGCAGGCGATTTCCTCTTATTGGAGCGCTTTTGCCGAACTGCGCAAAGCGATGGGAGCAGAGTAACCGATGAGGGCAAGAAATTATTTCAGGCGCAACCGCCAGTCAGGGCGGCGTTAGAGAAAGCGATGAAAGAGGAGTGGACTCGATGAGGAGCAAAAGAAAACGACTAGAGTCAGTAATAGGAGCGGTGCTTTTCGCCACGATTTTGGCTACAACTGGCTGTCAGGAACCCGCGAAAGTGGCGGCCAATTCTCCCACCCCCGTTCATGTGGTGGATGTGGCGATGTATTCGCCTGCAGAAGATTTGCGCTACTCGGCTTCCGTTATGCCGTTCGCGGAAGCGGTTCTGTCATTCAAGTCGGCAGGGTACGTGACCGAAATTAAACAGGTCGCGGGCGCTGACGGGCGGCATCGCAACATAGGTTCGGGAGACTATGTTGCCAGGGGTGCCGTCCTGGCGCAGATCCGCCATCAGGACTTGAAGAATCAACTTGACCAGGCGACCGCAACACTGAGAGCCGCCCAAGCGCAGAATGTCGAAGCGACGAAGGATTACGAGCGCGCAAAGACGCTTTACTCCTCAGAGAGCCTTACCAAGCCCGATTTCGACCAAGCGCAGGCGAAATTCGATTCGACCCTCGCGGCTGTGGATCAGGCCAATGCGAATGTGCACCAAGCCCAGTTAGCTCTCCAGGACGCGGACCTGACGGCGCCGTTTTCGGGCTATATCATTTCGCGGAACATCGAATTAGGGAACCTCGCAGCACCTGTGACTTCGGCCTTTAGCATTGCCGACATAACCGCGGTCAAAATCGGCTTTGGTGTTCCCGACTATGCCGTAAGGCGTCTGCGCCTGGGGCAGCAATTCAGCATTCATCTGCAGAACGATCCGAAAGAGTACAGCGGGCGGGTCACGAGTATTGCTGCGAGCGCCGATGACAAAAATCGGGTTTTTGCTGTCGAAGTGACCGTCCCTAATCCAAAGGCATCATTGAAGCCCGGAATGATTGCTTCACTCAGTTTGACCGGCGTTCACAAAGCCCCGGTCACCGCGGTGCCCCTCAGCGCGGTTGTTGCTGACCCGAGTTCATCGGGACGTTACGCGGTTTTCGTCGCCAAAGAACAGGGCGGCAAATGGGTAGCACAATCGCGCGAGGTTGCACTCGGTGAGACCCACGAGAGTGATGTGGCAGTTAGCGGTGTAAATGCGGGCGAAAAAGTCGTCGTCGTTGGATCCGCTGGTTTAAAGGACGGCGACTTCATCCAGGTTCTCCCCTAAAGGCATAGAACAATGACACACGAAAACGGGCAAGACATCAGCAATCGTCGCAATGTTCCCAGGTTTTTTGTCGAGCACCCGCACATCTCCTGGATGCTTCTCCTGGGAGTGCTCATTTGGGGCTGGTTCGGCTATACGTCCATGCCGCAGCGCAAGGACCCGGACATTCCGGTGCGTCTCGGCGTCGCGGCTTGTCCATGGCCCGGAGCAACGGCGCAACAAGTCGAACAGTACATTACCCGTCGAATTGAGGACGTTGCCGCCGAGAATAAAACCATTCATCCGGGAACCGATTCAGAGTACGGTATCAAGTCCATATCTCTGCCCGGTTATTCGTTCGTCACCATTCAACTGGATGAGGGCATCACCGATACCAAGCGGCAATTTAGCGATATCAACCTCAAGCTGAATGCGCTGAATTCTCAGTTACCGCAGGGCGCCGGCCCCATCTCTTTTCAAAGCGATTTCGGAGACACCGCCGCGCTCATGCTGACGGTCGCGAGCCCGAAGGCGGACGATATCGAAATTGCAGCTCGCGCCAATTCCGTCGAGGCAGCGATTCGCAAAGCTCGCGATGCAAAACAGCAGAATGGAAAAGGGCAGCGCATCACGGTGGTGGATTCTTTTCCGCAATCCATTTCGGCGCGCGCGGTTCTTGACTCGGTATCCCTGTTTCAAGAGGAAGCGCGAACCGACGGCATCATTGGAGACTCGGAAATCATACAGGGAAGCGGATTCATTCTGGTGGATGGCGTTTCCGAAGCAGATGACAGTTCCATTCAAGCGTTCATCCAGCGATTTATCTCGGAGCGGCTAAAACGATCCGAATTGCATCCCGATGTGTGGTACCCGGCGATCATCCGCGATCCCAAGGATACACAAACGAAACTGGCCAAAGTTCCGGGCGATAAGTACAGCTATGCCGAACTCGACAATTTTTCTGATCTGATTGGCCGAACGCTGCAGGGAGCTCCCGAAGTTTCTAAGGTGGAACGACGCGGCGTTTTGTCGCAAACCATCTATCTGGATTATTCGGAGGATCGCCTCGCAGCCTACGGCCTGCGTCCTACTGATCTTTCCAAATTACTTTCAGCCCGGAACATTATTGCGCCGGGCGGGACGGTTGAAAGCGGCAATCGCAGATTCATTCTCACTCCTTCGGGACAATTCGATACCGCTAAAAGCATAGGTGATGTAACGGTATCGACTACATCACAGGGGACACCGGTATATTTACGGGATCTCGTGCAAATCAGCCGGGGCTATGAGGCTCCAGCCCAGTATCTCAACTACTACACTTGGCGGGACACGAGCGGGCACTGGCAGCGCAGCCGCGCGGTCACCCTGGCAATTTACATGCGCGATAGAAAGCAAATCGCGCGCTTCGGACAGTCCGTAAATTTGAAGCTTTCGGATCTTCACCAGATCCTTCCTGCCGACTTGATTCTGGCGCACACCTCCGACCAACCGCTACAAGTTAAGGAGAACATTCACCTGTTCATGCGGGCGCTTATTGAAGCGATTATTCTCGTCGTCTTTATTTCGCTGATCGGATTTTGGGAGTGGCGCCTGGCTCTGATTATGGCGCTCGCCATTCCCATCACTCTAGCCATGACTTTCGGTATCGTGTATTTGTTCGGGATCGATCTTCAACAGGTGTCCATTGCGTCGCTGATCATTGCGCTGGGCCTTCTCGTGGACGTGCCTGTGGTCTCGGGCGACGGCATCAAACGCCACTTGGCAGAAGGGTTTCCCCGCAGCATTGCCTGTTGGCTCGGACCTTCGAAGCTGGCAACTGCGATTTTCTACGCGACCATCACGAATATCATCGCCTACCTGCCTTTTATGATGCTCACCGGCAATACCGGCGAGTTCTTGAAGAGCCTGCCGGTGGTGATGACGGCTTCTCTGCTGTGTGCGCTGGTTGTGGCTATGACCTTTGTTCCTTTCCTGGGCTATTACATTTTGCGTGCTCCGTCAAAACCAGAACCGACCATCGAGGAGATGCGGCAACGAGGATTTTACGGCTTCTACAATAAACTCGTCGGCAAAGCCATAAAACACCGATGGGCTGTCCTCGCCGGATCCTTGGTTTTCCTGATCGGAGGCGGGTTGTTCGGTTCTCGGCTTAAGACTCAATTCTTTCCCGAAGATGTCCAGTATTGGTTTTATTTGGATATTTGGCTGCCGAATGACACGCCCTTGAGCGCTACCAACGATACGGCAACGCAGGCCGAAAGAGTGGTCCGGCAGGTGATTGAAAACTTCCATGATGATGCTATCAAGGAAAAAGGCGGACATCTGCTTAAGTCGCTGACGACCTTTGCCGGTGGCGGGGGGCCACGCTTTTGGTTTTCGGTCTCCCCGGAAATGCCTCAGACCAACTACGCGCAAATGATCGTTGAGGTCACGGATAAAGAGGCTTCGCCGAAGTTAGCTCGTCCGATCCAGGACGCACTGAAAAAGGAAGTACCAGGCGCGTGGATTACGGTCCGGCAGCTTCAAACTAATCCTGTAGACAATCCTGTCGAGTTGTTGATCTCTGGGCAGGCGGACGTTGACGCGAGAGATGAGGCCAGCGATATTCGCACGCTTCGGCAGATTGCCGCGCAGGCACAGGACATCGTCAGGCAAGCTCAGGGCATTGCCGTTCTTCGTGATGATTGGTTCCCCGATAATGTTCAGCAGAAAATTCAGATCGATCCAGACCGCGCCAACGTGGCAGCCATTACCAACGCTGATGTGGCAGAGGCGTCAACGGCGGCCATGAGCGGCGCAACCGTGGGCGTCTTCAAGGAAGGCGACAAGGATATCCCGATTGTGGCGCGCCTTCGCATGGAGGACCGTGCTCAGCTTGCGGACATCAAGAACCTCTATGTTTACTCTTCACAGACCAACAATCGCGTGCCTCTGCTGTCGATCGCAACTGTCGGAAATTCTTTGGAAACGGGTCGCGTCAGGCGTCGCGAGCATTTTCGCACCATTTCCATACTGTGTTATCCCGAGCCTGGAGTTCTCGCATCTGACGTGCTTAACCAGATCCTTCCACAAATACAAAAACTTCAGAAGAATCTCCCGCCCGGTTATCAGCTCCGGATTGGTGGCGAACGGGCCAAACAAATCGACGGATTCGACAACCTTAAAATCGTTCTATTGATCTCCTTACTCGGGATTTACCTCGCGCTATTGATTCAATTCAATAACGCCGTAAAACCTCTTCTGGTATTCGCCGCTGCTCCCTACGGAGTGGTTGGCTCTCTGATCGCGCTCTCGGTAATGCATACTCCGTTTGGATTTATGGCCTTTCTGGGCATCGCCAGCTTAATCGGGGTGATAGTAAGCCACGTCATCGTACTCTTCGATTTCATTGAGGAAATGCACGAAAAAGGGGAGCCTCTGACACAAGCCCTTCCGGACGCAGGCATCCAGCGTATCCGGCCCGTGATGATCACTGTACTCGCGACCATCTTGGCTCTCTTCCCACTGGCACTAGAAGGAGGACCGCTATGGCAGCCTCTTTGTTACGCACAGATCGGCGGGCTTGCCGTGGCAACCTTCATCACGTTGCTTCTGGTGCCGGTGCTGTACTCGATCTTCGTGCTGGATCTGAAGCTGATTAAGTGGGAAACGGCAGCTCCGGAAGAGTCTGAAGTGCTGGAGCACGCGGTACACGCCGACTAATTGCTGGTACTGAACATGCAGCCTCGCTTACAACCCGACCGAAAAAAAGTTGAACCAGAACGGCGTCTGGTTTTCGACCGGGAGGCGCGATTCCGAACCATGACTTTACTTCAACAAGCTGGTGCGTCCGTTCGTCTCGGTCGGTAACCCTACCTCCGCAGTGTGGCACTCTCGCGCCCGATGAACGGTATGGCGAACAGTCAGCTTTTGGAGCGAGATCTCTAAGGTTGTTATGAAACGTAGATATTTGGTATGCACACTCGCAATTCTCCTTCTGCAGCTTGGCGTATTCTCGGCTCGCGCAGCCGCATTCGACGCACACGCGAACCTCACGGCTCGCTCGTCTCCGCCCCAACTCCACGATGAAGTCGATCCTACCGATCAGCAGTCATGCGAATCGATGGGACAGATCGGAATAACGTATGAAACCGGAAATGCCGGACCGCCTAACATCGGATTGCGTATTACCGATCCCCGTGGCCGGAAAATCGGATACGATCCGCGAACTCCAAAAGTCTGGCAAGATTTGCCCCTGGCCGACGGTTTTGTCGAGTGCAGCGAAATCAACGATAAGACTGGCCTAAAACACTGTGCAGCTCACATTCAGATCTGCGGGCCAGTCAGCGGCACTTACATGTTGGAGGTGTTGCCCACGCAGAACGGCATGTACTCAATCAACGTGATGAGCGCGAGTGAATCAAAACCTGATCAGGCCGGCCCGCACTCGACGGCTTCACGTGCCCACTATAACGGCGAGATAAAAAAGCAATCTCCCGACCTACTAACTTTGAACTATTCGCGGGAAGTCGGCACCCAAATTAGTCTGGATAGAAACAACGCACAAGTAGCGACCAGCGATAAGAGCCGAGCTAAACCGTCTGCACATTAATTATCTGCACATAATCTATGATTCCGCCCGCAAGGCCGGCACTTCCTCGTGCTGCAGGCGTGGCCGATGCGGGGCCGGGGGTTCGCGTAAACTGCTACTTCGGTCGGTCGCAGGTGCGAACTTCGCACCCCGAAAAACAGTTGACTGTAAGTACGGGACTGGAAGCCTGGCAAACTACGTCATAGGTGGTGCCAAGATCCAGGTGCGAGATTATTCCAGTATAGGACGAATTATGGAGCCCCATAATAATGAGGTCTGCTCGCAGTTTGTCGGCAGTTTCGAGAATCTTCTCGCTTACCGGCCCCCCTGATTCGAATTCCGCTTACAAGTCAGGTCTTAGGTCGAGCCCCGCATTGTCGGCGAGTTCTGTCAAGCGCTGCACGGTTCTCCTGCGCGCATCCTCTTGCCAGTCCGTCAGAGCTTCGTCGGTGCTCGATGGTGGGGCTGGAACGATACTGAGAAAGGCGAGTTTGGCTCCGAACTGATTGGCAGCCGCAATGGCTTGCGGCAAGCAGTGTAGAGATGCGGGTCCGAAGTCTGTCGCAAACAGAAATGTATGGTGCGTGGAGGACGTTACAGACCAGGGGCGGCGGCCATCGGTCTGTGGCCCAAAGGTCAAGACTGGACAATCTGCCTGACGGAAGATCTGTTCTGCAATGGGGCCTAAGAACAGCTTGGCGATGCCGTGTCGTCCGTGTGTGCCGACGACGAGGAGATCTGCGCTCTCTTTCAGGATGATTTCTCGCAGCTCCGGCCACGGCTCACCCTGCCGAACGATGAATTTGTGTTCAATGCCAGTAAGAGCCCCGGTTCGAATCAGCGAGTTCTCGAAATTCGCGGGCGTCGCGCAATGCTGCCTCTTCACCTGCAGCAATTGCACTAGGACCTGCCATAGCAACACCGAGGGAGGACACCACGTGCGCCAGGCAAAACTTCGACTCATAGAACCGAGCCAGCGCCAGAGAATAGCGCAGCGCCTTTGCACAAGCCTCAGAGAGATCTGTTGCCATCAATATCGTTCGTGGTTTCAGAGCCGCTGCGATGAATGACATGTTGAATTACACGCCGCTCTTGCCGTCCAAGGAACCGTCGGAAGAGGTGCGGGTGACTTGATCCGTAACTGCTTGGGGAGAGCTTGGGATCAAGTGGAGGGCACCCCTGCTTCACCGACGGGCATTGCGTGCGCACATGAATACTTTGCAGTTTGCATTCAATGTGCCAATCGATAACGACGGCATGTGCCCATAAATGCGGCGATAGACGCGCCATCCTGCAACAACGTGTTGCGATTTTCGTTGCGTGGGTCCCTCCATCGATGCCCACATTAAGGCACTGCCCTGGGCAGGGCGCACCGAATCCAGGTTGGCTTGCGGGAAATCAGCGGAATTAACGCTTTCAGCGGACATCCCGATTGGCAACCTATCTGCTGTTCCTCAATGTCCAGGTACGTAAATCGACTGGAAATGGGGAGAGCGACATGGGAGCCGGTAACTCAGTTATCGAATGTGCGCCGATCGAGATTCAGCTGACGCACAAGCCGACCAAGGCGAGGAGATGCCGAAGGATCCTCAAGTTGCGGTCGCAGGGCGCTACCCCGCCCAGACTCCAATCTCTCATTCAATTTTCTCTACGATTTTTCGCAGTTGTGCTTGGGCTTGGCCTGTTGAGCTTCTTGGTGTTTCGAACCGGGCCAGGTGTCGTGTGGGAACAACTCCAGAATGTCGGCTGGGGTATGGCTCTGATTATCATTCTGGGAGGGTTTTCTCAGTTCATCAAAACGTGCGCCTGGAGAAAGGCGTTTACCTGCGACATCAGTCAACTTTCGTGGGCCCGCAGCTTTGTCGCGCAATTGATCTCAGACGCGTTCGGACAATTTGGTGTGGCTGGAAAGGTGCTTGGCGAGGGGACGCGCATATCGCTGTTGGGTCGCGCGGTACCCCTAGCCAATGCATTATCAGCTGGCGCAATTGACGGGGGACTGCATACCTTCAGCGCCGTATTGGTAACGGTCGTGGGCATCTCAGCCATTCTAATGATTGGCCCTGTTTCTATCAGGTGGCGAGTGTATGCAGCGCTGCTCATTGCTGTGCTGGTGTCAGTGGTGATCTTGGCGGCTGTTGCCCTTGCCAGCCGCTGGCGCTTGATGGGAAACGCAATTCGAGCGATTGGGCGGTTGCCCCGCCTTCATACGTGGGTCAGCGATAAAGAGCCGATCATTGATTCGGCGGAAGGCAATCTCCTGAGCTTTCGTGATGAAGCGCCGGCCGCGTTCTGGGCATCGTTGCTGTTCAATCTCCTGTGGCACATGCTGGCAGTCCTGGAGGTCTACATCATTCTGCGGTTTATGGGAGCAGGGTTCACTCTAGGCGGCGCGTTCATCGTGGAAAGTCTAACAAAGGTGATCAATCTCGTGGGCGCGCTGAATCCCGGCAACTTCGGGACCTATGAAGGCGGAAGCATGCTCATTGCAAAAATGTTCGGTGTGACGAGTACCACAGGATTGACGCTCGCATTGTGCCGACGGGCGCGGACCGTCTTCTGGGCTGGGGTTGGAGCGTTGTGCGTGATCGCGATGAAGAAGGCCGAGGCGCCGACGATAATCGCGGCGAAGGTGGATCAGCAACAGGGATGTCCCACGGGAAATAAAAGCTCCGCGAATATCTTATGCACGGGAACAAACGATCTCCGAATCAACCCCGGCGTGACCACATGAGGTCGACGCGCCCGTTACCGGGCACGGAATTGTCGCCGGGTACCAGGCTTATTGCAGAACCACAACATAAGGAATGATTTGATTCCGAGATGAGTTCGGTAAGTGGCGTGCCTAACTCATCTGGTGCAACAGTTTCTTGACCTTTCGAGAAGCTGTTCACAAAGAACGTGTCGAGCGCACAGCGCCGCTGCGCTCGGAAATGACACGAAAGCAAGCGGCTTAGGAGTTCAGAGAATGATCAGGAACTTGATATTGCTTACCATGACATTTTTGTTCGCATTGTCCCCTCTACGCGCTCAAGATCAGGAGGCCAATATCGACTCTGTAATCGAAGTTGCCAGGGCCGGCATGCGGGCAGACAAAGCCACAGTTATTACTGCAACGATGAACTTCAGTGATAAGGACGGCGCTGCATTCTGGCCTATCTATCGTCAGTACGAGCACGAGCGATCCCTGCTGGGCGATGGCCGCTTCGCGGTCATCAAGCAGTACACCCAGAAGTATCCGAACCTGAGCGATGCGGAGGCCAAAGCGATGGCGGAACGAATGTTCGACTACGACGCTCGCCTGGCGGCTTTGAAAAAGAAGTATTACAAAAAGTTCAACAAAGTGCTTCCAGCATTGACGGTGACGAAGTTCTTTCAATTGGATCGTCGCATCGACCTGTTGGTCGACATGCAAGTGGAGTCCTCACTTCCTCCCCTCACACAGGCAAAGTATGCCGGGCAGAGAGATAGCGTGGCAGAACCAGTTCAGCAATGATTCGCGACTTGATCAGGAGACTAGTCGATGTTTCACATGAGGAACCATAGGCCCGTGATGTTCGGGACCGTGCTGTTGATGGTGGCCATGGCAATGGCGCAATCGAAGGACGAGAGAGAAGTGTTGTCGGTACAAGGCTACCAAGGACCGGCCAGTGTAATTCGATACCAAGGGCGCGTGTTGGTGGATGTGCAAGACCTTGCGCGAATCACCAACGGGTCGCTGAGCTTTGAGAAGAACAAAATTATTCTGACGCTGCCTGGACCGGACGGTTCAACCTCGAGCGAAGCCCACGCACCGAGCTTCTCGCGCCCTTTCATAAAGGCGGCGATCGAGTCGATGGCGTCAATCCGAGAGTGGGGTGGAATTCTGCAGGTCATCGTCCAGAATGGGTATCCCGTGGAAAAGACCACTGCAGGAAACACGATCGCCGCGTATCAGAGTCGAGCTGCTGATAGCGTCGCATTAGCCTCAACAGTAGCATCAACAGATTCTGATTACCGTGGGCTGGAGTTGCTCAGAAACGAGTTCAACCATGTACAGGCCTGGTCCGACGCGTTTGTCAACGCTCGCAGTGCGATGAGCGCGGTAAATCTGACGATGTCTGAAAGCCCGTTCAAGGAGGATCAGGAGGCCCAAAAGCTCGTGGCTTGCGGTCAATTCCTGGCGCAGATGTTCGCCAGCGGCAGCTTCGAGGACGATGCAGTTTGTCATTAGGCTCTTAACACCGGCCTGCCGATCTTTCTTACACGGCCGTAGTGAACGGTGCTTTTTCGACCTGAATACGAGCAGGCAGTTTATTGCGAGCTTGTCGACAGACCAGAATTACTGACAAACGCTAATGAGAGTGCTACATTTAGCTCGCACAAGGCGGCGATGTCAGTGCCAAAGCACCTCGTTTCGTGTCCCTTGGGGTGTTTTTTAAAGAGCCATGGGATTGCTCCGGCTCATCCTCGGCTCTTTTCCCGTGAGTGGGATCAGTTGTTGTTCGATCCCTAGTTACACCAAGACCATGCGCATCTGAATAGGACCGTCTTAGCCGTTTTCGGAAAGATGGCAAAATGGCTTTTCTTCTGTTTCACTTCAAATGGCCGCGCCGCACGACTGTGGCGACGTTGAGCTCTTGTCTCACCTGCGTGTTGCTAATGGCAACCCTGGTTCACGCCCTCGATCCGAACAAACGCCTCACCCAGCTCATGCACACGTCCTGGCGAATACAAGACGGTTCCGCGCCCTCCGGCATGTACACGATCGCGCAAACGTCCGATGGCTTTCTCTGGTTCCTGTCTTCTCGCGGCGATATTTACAGGTTCGACGGTGTCCAGTTTCGTCCTTGGCATTTGCCTGCCGACGCTGACTCAATCGGCAGGATTAGGAACATCGTTGGCGACCAGGGAGGTGGGCTTTGGGCACTGGGAGCGGATGGGATCGCTCACCTGAAAGATGGGGTTGTCACTTCTCACGTTGCGTTGGAAGGGCTCATGCCGAATGCAGGCAACGTCAGCGAAGACGGTGATGGCTCGTTATGGGTCGTACGCGGCGAGAATGGCGTTTCGGAACCCGTGTGCCATGTTACCGAGCGCGCGCTCAAGTGTTTTGGAAAATCGGATGGAATACCGACTGCGCCGCTCGATGCGATAGTGGCGGACGGAAGCGGCGGCTTCTGGCTAGGAGGTCAGGCTGCTCTGGTTCACTGGCATTCCGGCGCGTCGGAGATTTACCCGATCGAGGGCCTGAAGTCCAATACCGGAGCGCCGGGCATAATGAGCCTGGTGCGTGGGCCGGATGGCTCCGTCTGGGTCGGCATAGTTGGAGCGGGACGAGGCCAAGGCCTTGCAAGATTGGAGGGAAGCACCGTCAGATCTTTTGCCACACACACTTTCGACGGAAGCAAGGTCGGAGTCTTCGCCCTGCACCTCGACCGCGACGGCAATCTCTGGGTCGGCACTAACAACGACGGCGTCTTTCGTGTGCATGGAGACGTTGTGTACGGTTACGGGCGGACGGAAGGCCTGTCGAGCAATTTCGTACGCGCTTTCTTTGAAGACCGAGAAGGTATCGTCTGGGCGGCTACCAGCAACGGAGTAGACAAGTTCCACGAGCCACGGGTCGCGACCTACTCTGCGGTGGAAGGCCTGGCAAAAGACTGGGCGGTAGGTGTTTCGGCCAGCAGAGATGGCACAATCTGGGTGGCAAATGCTGAGTCACTCGATCACATTGAAACAAGCGGGTCCATATCATCGATTCGCACTGGAAGCGGCCTTCCGGGAAGTCAGGTCAGTTCTTTGTTGGAAGATCACGCTGGAAACTTGTGGGTAGGAGTGGATGATGGGCTCTATGTATTTCAGAATGGCCATTTTCGCCGCCTGCCGGAACCGAATCATCAACCACTTGGACTAGTCTTTGAATTGATCGAGGACGTTGACGGAAATATTTGGGCGGAGTGCGCCGGCACGGGAAAGCTCGTGCGTATCCGTGATTTCCAGGTGCAACAAGAGTTTTCACGATCGCAAATTCCCACTGGTCGTCTTGCCCCGGATCCGCGCGGTGGAATCTGGATTGGCAGTCGCAACGGCGACCTTGCACTGTTTCGCGATGGTGATCTGAAGAAATATCCGGTAGGTTCTAAGGCTAGTCCGTGGACCAACCAGTTGGTTGCCGAGGCAGACGGATCTGTCCTTGCCGCATTCGACGACGGTTTCGTCGAATTGCGGCAAGGCAAGGTGCAGCGGATGACGACGAAGAACGGTTTGCCCTGCGACGGTGTGATGTCTTTCGTCGAAGACAACGAGAAACGCTGGTGGCTCAACACATATTGTGGCATTGTCTTTTTTTCAGATTCCGAGTTTCAGCGATGGCGGACCAATCCGGAAGCGGTAATCCAGGCCCGTTTGTATGACGTACTGGATGGAGCCCGCCCGTCCGCGCGACCGCCCTTCCGTTCGGCGGCAATCTCGTCCGATGGGCGTGTGTGGTTTGTGAACTCGGGTGTGGTGCAGATCGTGGATCCGTCCAACTTGTCGCAAAAAGCCCTTCCAGCAGTGACATACATCGAATCAGTCATCGTCGACCGAAAAGAATTCCAAGCAACCGATACGCTCAAGCTTCCGCCAAGACCGCGTGACTTGCAGATTGATTACACTTCTCCCACATTTCTGATTCCACAGAAGGTGAAGTTCCGTTACCGGCTGGATGGCTATGACCGTGATTGGCACGAGGCCAGCACGCGTCGGCAGGCGTTTTACACCGATTTGCCTCCCGGCACGTATGCCTTTCGCGTGATCGCATGCAATAGTGACGGCGTGTGGAATGAAAACGCCGCCAAGCTGAATTTCTCCGTCGCTCCTGCGTACTATCAGACGAACTGGTTCCGCGCTCTATGCACGTGCCTTTTTCTGGCGCTGCTATGGACGGCCTACCAACTGCGTGTCCGGCAATTGCATCACCAGTTCGCCTTGACTCTGGAGGCACGAGTCGGTGAGCGTACACGGATCGCGCGCGACCTGCATGACACGCTTTTGCAAAGTTTTCACGGGCTGTTGTTCCGTTTTCAGGCGGCTCGCAACCTGCTTCCAAATCGCCCCGAGCAAGCAATTGAAGCTCTCGACACCGCATTAGTTCGCGCAGAGCAGGCCTTGGACGAAGGCCGGCGTTCCATTCAGGAATTACGTCCCGATCGGTCCGCAGATAGCGAGCTTGATCAAGTATTGATTTCAACTGCTGAGGAACTTGCTTCCTCCCACCGCAACGAGGAAGGCACACCGCGATTCGAGTTGATTGTGGAAGGCGAGTACCGCGGCCTGGCTCCCACGGTCCAGGAAGAGATTCTCCGAATTGCGCGAGAACTCCTCCGAAATGCCTTTCAGCATGCTCACGCACATCGGATCGAAGTTGAGATCCGCTATGACGCTGACGTTTTCCGCATGCTTTTACGTGACGATGGAAGGGGCATCGACCCAAAGATACTGAAAGATGGTGGCCGCCCAGGCCACTGGGGGATGGCCGGTGTTCACGAACGCGCACGTGGAATCGGCGCTCGATTGGAATTTTGGAGCGAGGCCGAAGCGGGTACGGAAGTTCGCCTGTCGCTCCCCGCAGCCATCGCCTATGAAAGGTCGCAGAGTGGCGCTCGATTTAGGCCGTTCCGCAACTGGAGGAGTCATGAGCACCAATCCTAGTTTGATTCGGATCCTCGCTGTTGATGATCATCCCCTTTTGCGCGAAGGGATCGCGGCACTGGTCGAGGCTGAGGCAGACATGGAGTTGGTGGCAGAGGCCTCCAATGGCGAAGAGGCCATTAAACAATTTCGTTTGCACCGCCCAGATATCACTCTGATGGATATTCAAATGCCCAATATGAATGGTACTGAAGCCATCAACCGGATCAGAAACGAATTCCCCAACGCCAAGATCATTGTCCTATCCACCTACTCGGGTGATGTCCAGGTCCTGCGCGCGATCAAGGCAGGTGCGCGAGGCTACATAGTGAAGGGCCACGTGCATAGAGAATTGTTGGAGGCGATACGGAGTGTCAATGCGGGGCACAAGCGAATCCCGCCCGAGATTGCGGCGGAATTGGCTGAGCACGCTGCCGACGATGCCCTGAGCTCCCGCGAAATTGATGTGCTTCGCTTGATCGCCGCTGGCAATGGGAACAAGCAAATTGCAGACAAGCTCTCCATTGAAGAAACGACCGTCAAGAGCCATATCGGCAGCATTCTCTCGAAGCTGGGCGCCAACGATCGGACCCACGCTGTGACCATTGGACTACAGCGCGGGATTATCGAGTTAGACATCCTCCAAAAGTAGGAGTCGTGAATCGTGCTTTGAGACGTTTCGCCATTTCCGGCGGCCGACTAGGATAAGACCAGCAAGCGAGAACAAGTGTGCAACGTCTGTTTTCCACATTCGCCGAGGGTTGGCCTGGTTTTGGTCTTCTGCTTCAGCGCGTAGTGGCCAGCGCAATTCTGCTTTACTTCGGGGTTACGCATCTCTTGGAAAACCTTAGGTTCGCGCCAAACCTCCCATATCTGATAGCTGCTGTCGCAGGACTGCTTCTTCTTTTCGGGTTGTGGACCCCTCTGGCGGGGATCGCGATTTCCATCTCAGAGATTTGGATACTGTTGACGTGCATGGCAAATCCGCTGGTCACAATAATGTTGGCTAGCTTCGGCACCGGAGTGGCAATGATCGGACCTGGGGCCTGGTCGATTGATGCCCAACTGTACGGACGGAAGCACATCCCTTCCAGGCAGTAACCAATTCCAATCATCCAAAAGTATGAAACCTCACTGGCCGGGAAGTACAAGCCGGTACGAGGACCATATTCCGAGACCAGCATTGCCCGAATTGACCTAGCATGCCGAGGCGGGTCGTAGCAGACTCCATCCAGACTTCTCAATCGTGAATGAGATGTCAGTGTGAAGTTCGGAGGCGATTATGGCGTGCGCGACAGGGTATTTCACAGACCCGGGAAGCCTCGCAGGTACAGGTTTTCCCAACGTGAGCGAGATCGAGGATCAGCAGGTCTATCTAGAACCAGAAGTCGGATCTGAGCACTGCTTCGAGGGCATCATCGGTCGGAGCCCAGCGCTGCAGAAAGTGCTGGACCAAGTCGCGATCGTTGCACCCACTGATTCCACTGTCCTGCTTCACGGGGAGACAGGCACGGGAAAGGAACTGATTGCCCACGCGATCCACAAACTCAGCTCTCGCCGCCAACATGCCTACGTACGCATGAACTGCGCCGCGATTCCTTCGGGGCTGTTGGAAAGCGAACTGTTCGGCCATGAGAAGGGAGCCTTCACCGGCGCCCTGATGCAAAGAAAGGGTAGGTTCGAGATGGCGGACAGGGGCTCGCTTTTTCTGGATGAGATCGGTGACATCAGTCTCGAACTGCAGCCGAAATTACTGCGCGCCATCCAGGAACAGGAGTTTGAACGCCTGGGAAGCTGCAAGACGATCGGAGTGAACGTTCGGCTCATTGCCGCGACCCATCGCGATCTTCCGACCATGATTCGGGACGAAAAGTTTCGCGAGGACCTTTTTTACCGATTCAATGTGTTTCCAATCGAGATCCCTTCCCTTCGGGAACGGCGCGAGGACATTCCGCTGCTCGTCAACTATTTTGTCGCGAAGGTATCCGGGCGGATGCGAAAGCGGATTACGTCGATACCAAGGCGAGCAATGGAGATGTTGACGAACTGTCCGTGGAAAGGGAATATCAGGGAATTGGCGAACGTTATCGAGCGTGCTGTCATTCTCACACGTGGTGATGAGCTAGAGGTGCCCGTTAGCGAGCTTGCTACCTCATCAGAGGTGGGTGTTGCTATGGGAGCGCCCTCGACGTTTCGACAAGCTGAGTCCAATGTAATCGTCGAAGCTTTGAGAGCAGCGTCTGGACGCATAGCGGGCGAAGGGGGAGCCGCCGCACGGCTGGGATTAAAGCGTACCACTCTTCAGAACAAAATTCGCCGGCTCGGCATCACAAAGGCGAATTACTGCGTGTAGGTTCTTTCCATATCTCCCCAGCACACTCGCCTTTAGCAATGGGGCAAAGCTAGGTTCTCCTGCGCGCGCTATTAGCCGTTCCTTGAATGCCGACCATGCGGGCAGAGGACCTCGCAGCCGAACCTGCTTAATGAAAGAACAAGTCGATGCAGTCCTGGCCACTGCGAAAAGGCGACTGTTACCGCTGGTGAATGCCCCACCTATTTAGGAAGCTTTTGACTTCGTTCAACGGATCCGTCTCTAACGACTGGCCGTTTGCCCGGTTCAAGAAAACGTAGATACTCACCCACACTGCCGAGCGATTGCCTAAAGCAGGCAAACACACGATCGAGTTAGAGTGAGAGTCGATATTGTAGGTGAAGGAGCTTCGGCTGAGGATGAGCCCATCAGGCATAAGGTCCGCGATCGCGAGCAATACCGACCTCACCTGGTCGCAAGTAGGGCATGCGGGATCGACGTGGTTCAGATCTGAGGTGTGAGAACCAATCAGCTCCAATTCAAAGCCGACCAGACTGCGCTCGCCATGTATCTGTTCAAATTGCGGCCAAAATTGCCAAAATACGCCGTATTCGGTTACGAGAAATTGGAGCTGTGGGTTCAACACCGGTGTTGCCATTGCGCACCTGTACACAAAATTGCAAATAGCTTGCCAACTGGTTTTTCGATTCGGAACAGCCGTTCTTCACCAAGCTTCGACAGTTTCGTCGATTCGTTCACGGGGCGGTGAGCTTCGGTGGAGCAACGCTTCTGCAACACTGCAAATATCGGAGTCCCTATCGCCCAGTGCCGCGATCAGCTCTTGGTAAGCAGCCAGATTCCCTCGTCCGTGCCACTCCAAATGGCAAGCAAATAAGTACAAAGCGTCGCGATGGTCAATTTTTCCCGACATTCGGTCAGGTTGATCCTTTCACGCAATTCGAAACCTGGTCGCTATATGTGTCAGTGGCAGACGGCGCTCGATCGACATAGTTTCCATCGAATACCCATATCTCGCCCCGCAATCACAGCACACCCGATACGTCTCACCTTGCAGCGTGAAGACACGACTGAGTTGAGGATGGTGGCATCCGAAGAGGAAATCGAGGATAGCTATGAAGGTCGCCATAAGCGCTCCTTTGTGGTGCTGGGGTTGCCCGCATGAACAGTCGCGAGCTTTTAACAGGTCGCTTCCGGCTTCATGTGTGATAGCAGCGAACAAGCCCAAATTCTTTAGCCATGGAACTCAAGTCGACCGTCGTACCGCACGTCAGCAGCCACTTCGAGCGTATTCCTAAGCTCTTGGATCTTCTTGCGAACCCGCATGCTGCCCGCCGACTGTCGTGACCTATCGAGGGCACTGCCACAATGCGGGCACCGATCTCGGGCCAGATATACATTCAGACTCTGCAATTCAGTGAGTTGCCGCCTTACATGTTTGGCGAGCGAAATGCGTTAACCAGGATGCGATACATCAATGGCTGAACTGCTTCGAGCGGCAATTCCGGCAGAGCTGCCCGAGGCATGAGAGCCAAGCAAAAAGAAGGAGTGAAATATGTACGCCACAAAAGCAGTCAATGGCGTCCCCGCGATCCAGCGCGATGGACAAAGTGTGTTGGGTGTCTGCAACCAAAATTGGGAGTTTGCGAACTGGCTATGTGCGCTACTCAACGAACTGGGCGGCAAATCCGAATCGTTGCTGAACGAGCAGAACTGGGAATGGCTTAATGCGGACGATCGCGCCTTCACAAGGACGGCACATCATGCCTGAAATCAAGACAGTCCCCACGATTTCTATCGTCGTTCCTTTTCATAACGAGGAACGTAATGTCATTGAACTGTATGGCCGCCTGCAAGGCGTCATGGATGAGCTTGGTCGCAGCTACCAGTTTGTTTTTGTCGATGATGGCAGCAGCGATCTCACTTACAAGTTGCTGAAGGAACTCGCCGAACTCGACCCTCATGTGATCGCAGTTCGGCTACGGCGAAACTTCGGACAGACTGCCGCGCTGGCTGCTGGATTTGCGCACAGCACTGGCGAATATGTGATCGCCATGGATGGCGACCTTCAGCATGATCCAGCAGAGATACCCGTCTTCCTGGAAAAGATCGAAGAGGGCTACGACATCGTGAGTGGATGGCGCAGCCACCGCATCGACAATTTGTTGTTGCGGAAGATTCCCTCCCGCTGTGCCAATTGGCTGATGGCGAAGCTCAGCGGAGTCAACATCCACGATTTTGGGACGACGTTCAAGGCGTACCGGGGCGACTTGCTTCGGCAACTACCGCTCTACGGAGAAATGCACCGATTCATCCCGGCAATCGCTTCTGCCCATGGAGCCTCGATCTGTGAAATACCCATTCAGAACAACCATCGAAAGCACGGCGAATCGCACTACAACATTTCTCGAACATTCCGGGTATTTTTCGATTTAATGACCATCCGATTTCTCCTGCGCTACATGTCGCGCCCGCTCCACTTCTTCGGGCGACTGGGCGTGATCAACATGGGTGTCGGATCGGCCGTTGCACTCTGGCTGCTGTTATGGAAGGTCCTTACACGGACCGACGTCTTGCAGCAACACGGGTTGCTGCTGATCTTTGCGGCCGTGCTGATCCTGGTGGGACTGCAACTGGTGGCGCTCGGATTACTCGGTGAGCTGAATGTTTGGCAGTACTTTAATCCGTCTGCGCGGAAACCTTACGCGGTGTCTGAGGTACGTGAGGTGCAGGCTAGCCTGAGGCTTCCCCTTACGTCGCAGGTCGGTTCATAAGCATGCTTTCGCACCGCAAACCGGAGCATCTGTGATAAGTAAGATTCAATATCGTTGCGTGGGCCGGCACCGTGAAGCCGTGATCGTACTCCTGCTGACGCTCGTGGCATTCTCAGTTCGCCTCTACCGGGTCGACTTTAACAGCCTGTCCGAGGATGAGGTGGCCAAATGGGCCGCCGTTCAAGAGTATCGACATGGACACTTTGCCGGCGTAAATAGCGAGCACCCGATGCTGCCGAAGATGCTGGCTTGGGCCAGTCTGACGATGGGTGAACGCTGGGATCGAATGGCCGCGACGCATGGCTGCCCTTCATTGAAGCCCGAGGGCTGGCTTCGCTTTCCCAATGTTCTATTCGGTGCAGCCACGACGGCAATCCTGTATTTATTCTGCCGTCGAATGATGGGTGTTGCCGGATCTTTTGCGGCAAGTTTTTTCTGGGCAGTTGCGCCCTTGCCAGTGGCGTTGAATCGGCTTACGAAAGAGGAAACTCCGCTCACGTTTTTCACCCTACTGGCATGTCATTTCTACTGTCGCGCCCAACAGGCGGATACCGGTCGGACTGCACGGCGATGGTACGACCTGAGCGCAATCGGTTTTGGCCTGGGTCTTGCATCACAGTACATCATTCACCTTATTGGCCTGAATGCGCTTGCCTGGCTTCTTGCCGGAAGGATGGGGCTGAATCGCAAGCCGTCTCAGTTCAGTTACAAACGGTTTTTCCTCGTGATGTTGCTTGCCTTTGTTGTGGTGAACCCGGTCATTCTCTCTCCGGCCAACTTCAATGCCATCGTGCATTGGCTCCATCATCACGGGATCAAACACACTGGTTACGATTTCGACGGCACGCTGTATATGAACTTCCCTTCGCGCCTGCTTGCTGGAGTTCCGTGGTTCTACTATCTATGGCTGGTGCTGGTAAAGACACCGATTCCCATCCTCATGGCCGTCATTGTTGGCTGCGTGCTGCTTTTGCGAGATCGCCGGACACTGGCGTCTTGCTTTTTTCTATCGCTGGGGGTGATTCAATTAGTCGGGCTGTCTGTCAGTGGAGCCAAGTGGATCCGATATTCACTTCCGCTCCTGCCGTTCCTATATCTGGCAGGCGGATATGCGGTTCAACAAACACTGAAGGCCGCGAAAGGAAAAGTCTTCTCCCAGGCCTTTGTGGCTCTTGCCGCCGTCATTTTGCTTGGATGGCCGATCGTGGAACTGCCGTCTTGGGCGCCGTATTATTCGTTCTACCTGAACTCAATTGGCGGAGAGAAACAGAACATCACACGCTACTTTGCACCGGACGAGGTGTCCGAGTTTGACACGCGCGAGGTAGCACAAAAGGTGTGTCCGTTTGCGCTCGCGAAGGCGACGGTTGCAACCGCGAGACCGATGAGCATGGCCTATTACCTGCAGGCCTGCGGGCGCTCGGACCTTCAGATTGTTCCGCTTTACGACACGCATTATGCACCGCGGGATGGAGATCTGATCGTGCTTGAGCCTTCACGCCGTTTCTTTGAGACGCAGAAGTTTTTCGATGCGTTGGGAAACTCTGGGATGCCCCACAGTGACATCCGCGTCGGCCCGGTTCTCGCGAGCACGATTTATCTCTTCGATCCGTCCATGGCGGGACCCCAGAGTGGTAAGGAACAGTTGGCGCTCACCCAGTTGCGCAGCGCACCACATCGTTTCGAGAACGATGCTGAAGTAACCGCGTCGACAAACACGAGCAGGTTTGGATTCTTAGATCTCACCAGGAGACTCATACAATGACTTCGCTTTACCACGCGAGAAAATCTGATGCGCGCTGGTTGGTGCGCGCATTCGCTGTGTTAATCATCGGCTTCCCGGCAGTCGCACAGCAGGCGAATGTATCTGCATCTCTGAGCGCTGATGAGGTGATGGGGCGTGTCGCACAGATGAATGAAGTGCGTGCCAAAGCACTCGAAAGCTACTCCAGTGTTCGCAGCTATCACCTGGAATGCCATTGTGTGTCACATAAGAAGGCAGACATGGTCGTACGCACTGACTACCAGGCGCCAAACAAAAAAGAGTTTGCGATCGTCTCAGAGAGTGGCTCTGGCACCGTGCGGGAGCGTGTGTTCAAGAAACTCCTGGAGGCGGAACAGGAGTCGATGCGAGACGAGAATCAGCAGCGGTCGGCGATCACACCCGAGAACTATACATTTAAAGTGCTTGATTACGAGAAGACCGATACCGACGAATTCTATGTGCTCGATGCGCAGCCGCGAAGCAAGAACAAGTTTCTGTTTCGCGGTCGAATTTGGGTGAATGCCAAAGACTTCGCGATAACTCGAGTCGAGGGCGAGCCGGCTGTCAACCCTTCCTGGTGGACGGTCAAAACTGACTTTAAGCGCAGCTACCAGAAAATCGGCGACTTCTGGTTGCCGGAATCCAATGACAGCGAAACGAAGGTGCGAGTTTTCGGCACAGCGGTTCTAAGCATTGAATATCGCGATTACCAGATCGCGCAGGTTGGAGGCGCAACGGCAGCCGCACCCCACAGCGATGCACTACAGTAGACGAAGAGTTTTACAGTTTGGTATCCGATTTGGGGATTTTGAGCGTCATCGGGATTTATCGCCACTTGACAGATGGCTTTCTGCTGGCTGCCAGCGATGCATGTTGCAAGAGCAACATTGATATGTTGTAATAGCAACATGGAGGTGGTAAAGCCATGAAGGAGGCCCTGGAGGCGATCTTCCAAAGGCGAGCGGTTAAGGTCTTTGAACCCGTTGAAATTCCCGAAGGAATGCGCGAGCAAATTCTCAATGCAGCCCGCCATGCCCCCTCAAGCTTTAACAGCCAGCCTTACAAGTTTTATTGGGTGGGGTCCGGGGCAAAGAAGGCCGCGGTGGCGAAACTATGCCTCGGACAGAAGCCCGCGGAGACCGCCTCCGCATTGGTCGTGGCGGTTGCCGACCTTGGATCGCTATCTACCACGGCGCAAGGCCAGCTGGAGTGGATGCGCAAAAGTAACTTCACCGAAGCAAAACTGCGCGACTACGAGCGGAAAGCAAAGATCGGACGGATCCTGTTCATGCCGGGGCCATTCGGAATGTTTGCTGCGATCAAACGGGCCTTCTTCCGGCTGCTAAATTTGCGGATGGTGATCGGGATGCCGCCGCTCTCCCGGCAGGACTTGTTCAAGTGGGCGACGAGGAGTACATCGTTGGCTTGCCAGAATCTGATGATCGCTGCCGAAGCGCTGGGAATGAACACCTGTCCCATGGAAGGCTTTGATGGCCGCAGGCTCTCCCGATATCTGGAGTTGTCCGGCCGGCACCACGAGATTGTGATGGTGATTGCGATCGGGAAGAAATCGCGCGCCCACGCTGAGCCACCGCAGTGGCGAAGACCTCTCGATGCAACGGTGACGGTCCTATGAACATCCTCCCAAGGCAAGAGATTCCTCATGACATCCTGAAGGACTCGGTACTGGCCAATATTGCAGCGGCGTATTTCTCGGTGGGAAAGAGGCTGGAGCGAAAAACCCAGTGCTCGGCGACACGTGGCTTTATCCTGTCGACATTGCGTGGCGGAACGACGCTGAATCAGAATCAGATCGCCACGCTCCTGGCTATCGACCGGACCGTCGTACACCGGGCTATCAAGTCACTGGCCAAGGAAGGACTCGTGTCGGAGCACAGGGTAAAATCGGGCCGAGCAATTCGAGTCCAGCTGACGGCCAAAGGAAGGAAGTACCGAGAACGGCTAATCAAAGCTCGGGTGACCGCCGATGAGAGTGTCCGGCGGCAAATGACCTCGGAGGAGCGCGAGACGCTTCTTCGGCTTCTGAAGCTAGTTGCGGAATGCGAGTTCTGATGGAAGGTTTGCCTTAGGTTCACATGGATAAGACCGGCAAAGCAAGTTTGACGTAACGAGGCGATACCACAATCCCCCGCGCTGTTTCTTCGTCCTCTCAGCAATCATTGCGCCCCAACCTGCATCTGGTCATGACCTTTTGAAGGCAGCTGCCCTTATGAGGGCACACGCAATTCAATTTGCATGGTCTATGTTCCTTGCAGGCAAAGAGTTCCACTTGGCACAGAAAATGCTTTTATCAAATGCGTTATGGCAACTTGTGACCATTCTTCAGACTTAGTTCGTCGCATTGCATATCCGACCCTGGTGCGGCCTGGGCTGCGAATTAATTCGCGGGTTGCAGCATCGCCGGCAGAAGAGGAAGAACAGCTTTCCGTTCGTTCCAACCTGCAAGGAAAAGAACTCGGCGACATTTTTTATCTAGTCGAATCGCGACCGCGAAATCCCTGGGCGGCAATTGGATCGTTGGCCTGTCTGTCGCTCTTGCTAATGGCGGCAATTGTTATTCCGTTGCTTCACACAGATCCGCTCCCCAAAAAGGAAACGCTGACGATGCTATATCTGCCGCCTGCACCAGCCGCGGGTGGGAATCACATGAAATTTCAAGCGCCTAAACCCGCGTCCACATATACGCCGACACGCACTGGCATCACCTCGCCAGTACAGAAAACGCAAGAAGCGCCGCCCTCGCCAGTCGAGACAACGGGCGGAGTGCTTGGGGGAGTTCCTGGCGGAGTGGCGGGCGGAGTCGGCGGGGTGCTTAGCGAAGTTTTGAGTAGCACGCGCAGCGTGCCTGCCCCGGCGAAAATGCCCGACCCGACGCCGGTTAAGAGAATCCGTGTCGCCTCGCGGGTGGTCGAGGCCAACCTGATCCACGACGTTACGCCGCAGTATCCGCCTGAGGCTGGCCGGCAACGGATTGAAGGCGCGGTCGTGTTGATGGCCGTGATCGGCACGGATGGCACCGTGAAAGATGTGCGAATTGAGAGCGGACTACCAATACTCGCGCAGGCCGCTATCGATGCGGTGAAGCAATGGCGTTACAAACCGTACTCGGTAGACGGAGAACCGGTTGAAGTTGACTCTCGGATCACAATTAACTTCAGCCTGTCCGCAAGCTAGGAGTTTCGACAATGCAAAACAAAACACATACCTCATTTAAACGGCTTCTTGCAATGCACCTGAAACTAACATACATGTTGTGGCTGATCGCCCTGGCCGGAGTGATCCTTGTAGCACCGCTGTCCGCGGAGTCTACTGAAGCGGCAAATACAAGAACAGGAAGCATCCGGGGTACGGTGGTCGACACCGGCGACGATCCGATTCCGGGTGCCACAGTAGTCCTTCATGGGCCGGCTGGCGATCGGCTCACATCTGTCACAAAGGACGATGGAGGCTTTGCATTCGAACAGGCCCCGACCGGAGTCACCTATCAGATCACCGTCACTGCTGAAGGATTTGCAGACTGGAACTCGTCCATTACCGTCGAATCCGGGCAAGACAAAACGCTAACCGACGTCCAACTCCGCATTCTGGCAGTGCAGCGGGCAGTTACTGTGAGTTACTCCTCGAAGGAAGTTGCTGCCCAACAGCTCAAAGCAGAAGAACAGCAGCGTGTCCTAAGTTTCGTACCGAATATATTTGTGGTGTACGAACCTCACCCCGAGCCCCTCACTACGAGGATGAAGTTCCATCTGGCTTACAAAAGCATCACCAATCCATTTTTCTTTGGACGCACGGTCGCGTGGGCTGGCGTCCAACAGGCTCGTGACAATCCCAGTGAATGGCAGCAAGGTGCGAAAGGATACAGCAAGCGGTTGGGAGCTGGCTTCGCCGACGGCGTTACCGGAGGCTTGATCAGCAACGCCATTCTGCCATCGCTTCTGCATCAGGATCCTCGCTATTTCTACCAGGGTAGCGGCACGAAGAAGTCTCGGGCTCTTCATGCCATGTGGGCTCCATTTGTCTGCAAGGGAGATAACGGGGCATGGCAGCCGAATTATTCTCAGTTGGGGGGCAGTTTAATTGCGTATTCCATTTCTACCGCCTACTACCCTAGTTCAGATCGTACTGCAGGGCATGTATTCCAGACCTTTGGGATAGATCTGGGTCTGCATGTCGCCGGCAGTCTGGCCCAGGAGTTCATCTTGGGCAAATTCACCAGCAGAGGTAAACACTAGTCAGAGGAAGCTGTTTAACTCCGTTGCATGGCAAGTTTGAATTCGAGTTTTGAAGATCGTCGTGGTCAGACACTTGTCCACCTGTGCGCATAGAAGATCACAAATGTTTAGACCTCATGTGCAACTTCGGCAGGCGGTTCGTTTCGCGGGCGCCCTTCTGGGTATCGCCTTGCTGGTTTCTCTGCTACGCGGAACCGGACCGTCCAGAGTGGCCGATCAGCTAAAGACAGTAGCATGGGGCCTGGGTCTGATCATCGTTTTGGGCGGGATCTCCCATTTCACAAAGACACTGGCGTGGCGGCTCACATTTCTGTGCGACATCCGAGACGTTTCCTTCGCGCGTACGTTTGGTCTTCGTCTGGTATCAGAGACCATAGGAAGCTTTGGTCTTCCTGGTCAAGTACTCGGGGAGAGCGCGCGAGTCTATTTGTTGGGTTCCGCACTGCCGGTCGCCGATAGCGTTTCGTCGGTCACGCTTGATCGTGGACTCTACATCCTGACCTCAGCCTTGATAAGCCTAACCGGGATTGTTGTGGCTTTTTTCCTGCTATCACTTTCTGCGACCTGGCGACTCTACGCGTCGCTCTTTGCCAGCTCTTTAGCGGTATTGCTGGTAATGACTGCAGTGGCCTTTCAGAGGCGCTGGCCAGTGATTTCTCGTACAGCACGCGCGATAGGGAGCTTGCCGTGGTTCAAGAATTGGCTGGACGGAAAGCAGTCAGTCATCGACTCCGCCGAGAGCAATCTCTTCACGTTCTGCCATGAAAACCCCAAAGCCTTCTGGGCAAGCTTGCTTCTCAATGCAGCATGTCATGGTATGGCGATATTGGAAGTCTATGTTCTACTGCACTTCATGGGCGCAAAAACCGGGCTCCTCGGAGCCTTGGTGCTCGAAGCCTTCACGAAGTTAATCAATGTCGTTGGCGCGGTGAATCCAGGGAACTTCGGGACTTATGAGGGCGGAAATATGATTCTTGCTCGTCTAATTGGTATTACAGGCGCTGCAGGATTGACCTTGGGACTGTGCCGACGAGTGCGGTCCCTCTTTTGGAAGACCATCGGACTCCTGTGTTTGATTGCGATGTCGAGATCCGCCCAGCAAGCACGTCGCAGTCTGCAGGTACACTCTAACGCTGTCGAGGCGAGCTGATTTGAGATGCAATGGATGCGCGTGGTAGTCGCGGCGCTTTGGTGTTCACTGAAATCACAGCGATGTTGAGCGGACCCGCCATAATCCCCTGCGCCGTCTCTTGTTCCTTCCAAATCGTGATCCACTCCTAACTGAAACCTTTACTCATGTTCGCTCGGCCGACCGATTTCTTGCCAATCTGTATTCAGTCTAAATAACCGACGTTGTGATAATGTGATCAATTTTGTGTCACGCCGTGTGCCCTGGTAAGGTCAAATGCCTCAATCCGGGCAGATCCCGAGAGATGCGCACATTTATCTCACTGCTGCAGAGCGGCTTGCCATGAGCCGGCTTTGGAACTCAGTGTGCGATTACGTGCCACGTATGCATAGACTCAGGAAACTCTTACCGTTGTGGTTGGTCCTGGCTGGAACATGGGTTTGGCCATGTATTGTTCGGGGACAGTCGTCTGCACTTACCGAAAAGGCCATCCGTTCCAACACGCCGATAGCGCCTACCGTGTGCGGTGAATCCATGCCAGGGGACAGTGTCAGCGCGGCTCTCCGTCAAGTCTGCCTTCAAGCACACGTTTGGAACAAGAACATTGGTGCGCGAAACGCCATCATTATCGGTTTTGTTGGAGGGTTCGTTCGGCACGATGACCTCAGGCATCCTGAAGTGAAGTTTGCTGAATATCTTCGGCAGCGTTATCCCTCCATCGTCCAAGCTGAGGTGTTTGCGAACCACGACGGAAGACATGCTCTTCGCCGAGTGCTGCAGTTATTGGACACCGATAAAGACGGTGTACTCAGTTCCGGCGAAAAGGAACAAGCGAACATCATTATCTATGGCCACAGTTGGGGGGCTTCGCAAGCGGTCACGTTGGCCGATGACTTGGGCCGGCTGGACATTCCAGTATCACTCACAATTCTGGTGGATAGCGTCCATAAACCAGGCCACCAAGATGCGGTCATTGCTTCCAACGTACGAAGCGCCGTCAACTTTTATCAAACGAAAGGTGTCATCCATGGGCGGTCGCATATTCGCGCTGCTGACCCGAAACGCACGAACCTCGGCAACTTCCAGATGACATATCAGAACCGCCGAATCAATTGCGACAACTATTCATGGATCGCTCGCCACCTGAACAAACCCCATCACAAGATCGAGAACGATCCGCAAGTCTGGGAGCAGATTGCTTCGCTGATCGATTCAGAACTGGCAAAGGACACCTCAGGAGTTGAAGCGTCTTTACCTTCCACTTTCCCAGGAGAAGAAGAATCTTCCAACGGGCAATTCTGAGATAGAGGAATGATTATGTTTTCTTCAATGCCAACTTTGCTGGAAGGAACGACCAAACTCGTGCAAGGCGCTTGCTGTGACATCTGCCCTTCAGTTCACGGGAAGGATGAGGCCGAATTTCATCCTCTACATATGAACTGGGCACTGGTCACCGACACAAACGGAAATCCCCGACTCAAAATGCAATGGGTGGTTGACTGATAGGCATGCCAGCGTGGAATAAGAACATACGGCGTGGATCGATTGCTCTTCTATCCGCTCTTGGGGGCCGTCGCGCTTCAAGTGTTGTGGCCTTAGGCTGTGCCCTAGTCGCGATCGGCGCATATTGTTTTTGTCCGGACGTATTTGCGCAGACATCGGATTTCCGAACAGCGGAGGAGCTGACTAAGTCGTGGACAGCGACAACCGACTTAAAGAGCGACGATCTAAGTCCTCAACGTATTCCCGTGCGCATCATCGAAAGTCATAGCCAGGATGGCAACCGGACGATGGACAAGCGATCGGTCGAGATCCGCGGGACCGATGGACATTTCGAACCTTATCAGGATGTGGAGAGGGAAACCCTGACCATCGATACTTCCACCGTTAGAACCACGACACGCACGTTCGCTCGGGATGGAAATGGGATAAAAGCCCTCGTGCAGGTGACCGAAGAAGAGAAACACATCCTGCCCGGCGGCGACTCGAATGTGATACGCGTGACCTCGAATCCTGATGTCAATCGAAGGCCTCAACCAGTTCAGCGCGAAATCGTGGAGACGAAAAAGATCGGTGCGGATACCGAGGAGACGAACACTACGGTGATGCTGCCTAGCGTCAACGCCGGTTTAGCTCTGGCTTTCAAGACTCGCGAACTGAGCAAGCGAGCGGCAAACGATACAGTGGAAACTGAAAAAACCACTTGGCTTCCGGACGGTAACGGGAAGTGGCAACTGAGCGAGATACGCCAGGCTACCACCAGGCAAGAAGGGACGAACCGCACTACTGAGGAGCGCGTCTCCCGGCTCGACTCCGAAGGCAAGCTAGGCGAAGTCTCTCGCGTTGTAAGTAAGGAATCCGAGAGCAATTCCGGAGAAAAACGCAACCGCGTGGAAACCTATTCCGTCGATGTCCCAGGGACCACGCGGGACGGCAACCTGCACCTCGTTGAGCGCACAACCAACACTGAGCGGTCGAGTTCCACCGGTGAGCGAACAACCGAACAAACAGTGGAACAGCCCAATCCTGGCGACCCCGACGCAGGTCTTCGCGTGTCTATATTGGTCAACGATAAGATGGTGCCCGCGCCGTCGGGAGAACAGTCCACGGTAACCATTCGAGCGCACGACTCGAACGGCAGCTTTGGCATAGTCTCGGTTGATACGACGAAGTCGGATCGGATTCCCACCATTCAGAATCAGCAAACGCCCTCCGCGCAGTCGAAATAAATCAACACTCATCGATGTGTATCGCCACGAGTGCAGCAGCTAGGAAAATCGTTCATTGGCTGCCCGAATTCGGACAGTGCCCTTGCCAGGTCATTCGAAAGCTTCCGATCCAATTAGTAAACAGGTATTTTTCATCCACTTACCACTGGCTACTTCTGGCAGTCGGATTGCGAATACGAAGTGCGACCTTCAAATTGCCAGAGGAGTAAGCCATGCTCGGACAACTGATGGACATCCCGACGGACACACTCATTGACATGTTGTACCTAATCCTCGCCGATGACATCGCGATGAATGCTAACGACGCTGCAGAAATCGAGCAGATTCAACGCGAGTTGCAAACCAGAGGCAGGGAGCAACATTGGAGCTTTCAAACCATTAACTGAGAGAGAACGAAGTAAAGGACGCAGGCTGAGAATGGCACGCGTGTACCGCTGTCGGAATGGCGCTGTCATGCGTGCGAGCCTCGAAGGTTTTTGCAATTTTGCAGCCCGATTCGATAAATCGATCCGAGCTCGGAGGAAGAATGAATCGTTTGTTTGTGTTAAAGAACCAGAGTGCCGGTTGTTTCGTCGGCCACGCATTCATCAGAGTCTGGGCACTATTTTTCTGCTGCAGCCTAGGGGTACTAGCCCAGAGCACTGCCCCAGGAAGTGCGAGCACACCATTCAGTATTCGGGCCACTCACCTTTTGGGTTTGGAAAACACAAAGAGCAACTGCAACGGAACTCTGTCCATTCAAGATAATGCATTGTACTTTGAGCACGGCAGCAAACCAGGCGCAGAGGTAAAAATCGCTTCCATCCAAGCTGTTTTTCTTGGTAGTCAGAGTAAGCAGGTCGGCGGATTGCCGATGAAGTTGAGCAAGGCTGCAGCTCCGTACGGTGGTGGCCGGGTCGTTAGTCTCTTCGCCCATAAAAAGTACGACACCCTGACCTTGAAATATATCGACAGTGGTGGAGGAACCCATGGCGCGATCTTCCAACTAAGTAAAGGACAAGGTGAATTAGTAAGGGATGAACTGGTGGATCGAGGTGTACCTGCAAGTTATGACGAGGACAAGCCCACGAAACAAAGTACTGCAGAGGTCAAGTATGAAAACAAGTAGACGGCATTCATCGATCATTTGTGTTGCAGCAACGATTGTCGCGATTACGGTTGTATTTCCAAGTCGGCTACCTGCCCAAACTGCCGCGGTGAAAGCCTCGGCTGTAAGCGGCGATTCCACCACGCAATGGAGCGTGCAGGTACACGGGATCGACCCCGGCGACATAGAGCTCGCATATTCCTTCCAAGCCGCGATCTACGAGAACCTCCTGGAAGAATTGAATAAGACAAAGCAATTCAAGCAGGTTTTCCGGGACGGCGACCGCAAGGCTAACGAGGTTCCTAATTTATTGGTCTTGAAAACAACGGTTGAGAAATACACCCCTGGCGACGAAACGCGCCGTGCGGTAACCACAGTGAGCGGCGCCACAAAGTTAACGGTGCGGAGTCAGCTCCTCACACGCAAGGGCAAAATTGTGCTCGAGCGCACAGTGAACGGCGACGTTCGCTTCTTCGGCAGCAATTTGCGGGCTACTCACAACTTGGCCCGCAATATAGCGAAAGAAATCAAACAAGCACACTGGGATCTAGGCTAGCGCCAACTCTCGGAAACTCTTGAAGGAATCGACATGGTCACCAACACTGCAGCAAGACGGCAGGAATTGCCAGATACCGAGACACTCACCGCGAAGTACGGATGTGGTCCATTGCCGTTCTCGGGAACGGACGAAGCACTCTATGAACGGCACCTGCTGTTCGACAGCGGGGTCGACCTGGTGGCGGCGACGGCACGCGATCGCTTCGAGGCCCTTGCCCGGTCAGTGCGCGACGTTCTCTCTCAACGATGGCTCTTAACAGAGAAGACTTACCAGCAACAAAATCCTAAGCGGCTTTACTACCTCTCGATGGAGTTCCTTATCGGCCGCTCTCTCGCAAACAACATCATGAATCTTCTTCTCGCTCCGCTGGCAGATCAGTTCACGCACGACAAGAAACTTGACCTGCTCGAGATTTTGGAGCAAGAGCCCGATGCCGGCCTGGGCAATGGTGGGCTTGGACGTTTGGCGGCATGCTTCATTGAATCCGCCGCGACCCTGCAGCTACCGGCCATGGGGTATGGACTGCGATATGAATACGGCATCTTCAAGCAAGCCATCCAGAATGGTTGGCAGTGCGAAATGCCAGACAACTGGCTGCGTTCTCCCGATCCTTGGGAGATTGCTCGTCCGAATGAAAAGGTGGAGGTCAACGTGGGTTGCTCGTTCGAGCTCAGCGGTGGCAGCCTGCGTCCCGTGCCTGGCCGTCCGTCGACTCTGATCGGCATCCCATTTGACCGCCCCGTAATCGGATATGGCGGTTCCACGATCAATACCCTTCGCCTGTGGGCCGCAACCGCACCCGACTACTTCGACTTCGAAGAGTTCTCTCATGGTGATTTCGTAGAAGCGTTCGCTCAGACCCTCTCCGCCGAAACCCTGACGCGCGTTCTTTATCCCGACGATTCAAGGGTCACGGGACAAGGGCTGCGCCTGATGCAGGAATACTTCCTGGTTGCCTGCTCGCTGGCAGATGCGGTGCGCCGCTTTCGACGCTCCAACTCGGATTGGCGCTTGTTTGCCGACAAAGTGGCGATTCAGATGAATGACACACACCCGGCTCTGTCGGTTCCTGAACTCATGCGAATTCTGGTCGACGAAGTGCACCTCGGATGGGACGAGGCTTGGCGTATTACACAGAATACGCTGGCGTACACGAATCACACGCTGTTACCCGAAGCGCTCGAAAAATGGCCCGTCAAGTGGTTTGAAGAGATGTTGCCTAGACAACTCGAGATGATCTACGAGATCAATCGCCGCTTTCTGGGCGATGTTCGCGGGCGCTTCCCAAACGATACAAGTCGGATTGAGCGCGTGAGCATTGTCGAGGATGGCCCCGACAAGAAAGTTCGCATGGCCAATCTTGCGGTCGTAGGCTCCCACAGCACCAACGGAGTGGCAGAGATTCACTCGAACCTGTTGCGCCAGACGACACTGAAAGACCTCGCAGCGATCTTTCCTGAGCGTTTCAACAACAAGACTAACGGAGTGACACCGCGGCGCTGGTTGCAATTATGCAATCCTCGGCTTTCTAGACTCATCGCTGATGCCATTGGAGATGGCTGGATCCGTGATTTAAGCGAATTAAGCAAGCTTAGAGCATTCACCGAGGACAGTGGCTTCCGCGATGACTTCCGCAAGGCCAAGCGCAATGCCAAGCGGCAATTCTGCGATTGGCTCCGCTTGTCGACAGGGCAGGCGCTTGATCCGGAATCGATTTTCGATTGCCAGGTCAAACGCATCCACGAGTACAAACGTCAGTTTCTGAATGCTCTCCGGATCGTCGTGCTCTACAACCGGCTTCGGCAAGACCCCGGTCTCGACATGCACCCGCGGACGTTCCTTTTCGCAGGCAAGGCTGCGCCTGCATATTGGCTCGCCAAAGTGATTATTAAATTCATTAACAACCTGGCTGAAACCATCGACAGCGATTCCGCAGTATGCGGGCGGATGAAAGTGATATTCCTGCCTGAGTACTGCGTTTCGCTTGCGGAGCATCTGATCCCCGCCAGTGACGTTTCGAACCAGATCTCGACAGCAGGCTACGAAGCGAGCGGCACAAGCAACATGAAATTCATGATGAACGGCGCATTGACGATCGGCACACGCGATGGCGCGACTATAGAGATGGCCGCGGAGGCGGGCGAAGAGAACTTTTTCCTGTTCGGATTGACGGCAGAGCAGGTGATCGGCAGTCGGGGATGGTACAACCCTCACTGGCACTACGAACACGAATCGGAGACCCGGCAAGCCCTGGACTTGATCTTCTCGGATTATTTCAGCCGTTATGAGCCCGGCGTCTTCGAGCCTTTGCGCGAAATGTTGCTGACGCGCGGCGACCATTACATGCATCTGGCGGACCTGAAATCGTACCTCGAGGCAGACGAGCGGCTCTGCGCACTCTATGCCAATCCCGACGAGTGGACGCGCAAAGCGACCTTGAATGTCGCGGGTTCCGGGAAGTTTTCGAGCGACCGCACAATTGCTGAATACGCGGAAGAAATCTGGAATGTAAAGCCGTGTCCAATCTCAGAGAGAGCGTAAAAGAAGACGCGGGCACGAAAAATAAGGAGACTGCAGTGAAATTTACAAAGGCAATTATTCTTCCAGCGACGGCAAAGTTCGGTCCTGTGTTGGTCCTCGCGCTCGTCGCGTGCTCCGTGACATTCGCGCAGGACATGAGAACCAACTACATGCCAGGAACTGATTTTTCAAAATACCACACCTATGCATGGGTCAACGACGTACAGGGCGTGCCCGTGGTAGGTGGCCATCCCGACCAGATCCTGGACGCCCACGTCAAGGAGGCGATCGATTCACAAATGGTGGCCAAGGGCTTCACCAAAGTAGTGGACGGCAGTAAAGCCGATTTACTCCTTGGCTACCAGCTCGCGATCGATCAGGAGAAGCAGATAAACGGCTTCGCGGACAACATGGGTGGCTGGGGCGGCTGGGGCGGCGGCTGGGGCCCGGCGGGAGGGGGTTTCGGTACATTTTCAGCCAGTACTTCAAGCAGTTACATCGGGACCTTCGTCGTTGGTATGTACGACCCTGCTGTGAAGAAGCTCGTTTGGATAGGTGCTGCCCAACATGCGATTGAACCCAGCAAAAAACAGGAGAAAAACCAGCAAAGGCTCAATAAGGGAGCACAAAAGCTGCTGAAGGACTTCCCTCCGGGACGCGGCAGATAAAGGAAGGACTAATGATCGTAGAAACATTGAGTCCTGCGTCAAATATTCAAGGCAGTGGGAAGAGACGAATCCAAATCACTTACGCGGTGGTGGATGATGTAAGGCTCCGCAGCACTGTGGTCACCCAAGAGTGGAAGCGTGCACGATGGATAATCCAGGCAACCCGAAACATCTCAGCATCGGTCAGGTGTCCAACTTGAGCCGCGTAGGCAGCTGCACTGCCCGAAACCTCATACGGGATTTTCACGCCGAAAGAGACCAGGCTTTGTCACAGCTGTACTGCAATCTGCTGCGTCCATATTTTTTGGAAATGAGTAAATCCCATGTTCGGAAATAAATACGCTGAAAAAGATACCAGCGTAGCTGCTAGTGAACGCCTACTCGGCAAGTTGGTAGATGCGTATAGCATGAAACATTTCCTCAACGGCGAAGTACATATCTGCGGTATCGGTGATTGCACGCTGCCTCCAGCGTTTGAGAGCATGGTGAGCGCGGCTGATTACATCTATGGGTGAGAAACCCAAAGACGCAGATGCTTGATATTGAATACGTGTTTGAAGACGGAGGGCCAGACAAGTGCGGCTTGATTGCATCCGTCGAAGCCCTGCCACCCCTTCTTGCCAGCGCTATCCTCCAAAACGGGTCGAGATGTCGAACCTTGCCAGAGTTGGCCTAACGAAAGAGTCGGTTGCGTCCATCTTCAGGCAGCGGATTATGTTGCGTACGAAGCGCGTAGGGTTGCGTTTAACATCATTCACCGGGGGAGCGAGTAGCAAGGAAATCACTGCAGGCCCTCGAGCGTCCTTCTTGAGAAGTCTTCGTGGGACAAAGCAAGGTTGTTAAGACCTTGCCACGATGCCATTTTGAAAAGAGAGAAGCGCGAGCCATTGGGTTCCTTGATGAAAAATTGTCCACTTAAAGCATCTTGGCTTCCGTACGGCAATGGGTCGCGCCTGCACAGACAGCTCTTGAACCTACTATCACTAATATCATTTTTCACTATTTTTGCGTCTTACGGGAGGGAACGGATGCGACTGTGGAGACGGCAGAGTACTAAACAAAACGCTTGCAACCCGCATAAACACTGGTTATAATCACGCAAGTAATAGTAGCCGCTGTATTTGCTGAAAACGGCGCGATAGAATCCCTCCCTCTCCGCCATTGCCTTAGTTATCTAGCACTTGCAAGCTGGTGATACCGAGCAGACATATTCCGTTCGCAAGCGATGGCCTGCTGGCTTATCGCACTGGCTCACGGAAAGAATGCCAGGGGAGAGAACAGATCAAATCCGCGCCGTCATCATGCACTTTCCCGATGGTGCTGGCGCCTTCCACTTCAATCAGTTTTCCGGAACGAACGTCGTAGACGAATCCGTAAACTGGGATCGACTTGGGGACCAATGGATGGTTGCGAATGCGCTCTACATCGTCGATGACAGCTTGAGCTTGGTCCCCGATAGTCAGCCACTCGATGTACTCACCGGCGTTAGACCCGGCCGCGGCCCACGTCGCGGAAGCCCTCGGGCGTCAATTCCGCAGTCTCCAGACTCGAAGCCAGCAATCCACGCATGACTTCATTAGTGAAAAACTCCATGCCGCAGTCGGTTTGATGGATGACAAAGAATTCGCGCGTGCCCAGCAGTTTGTAGGAATCACTAGGGACCGAATGGCATCGTCGCTAGCCCGTCCACCCGCATTGCGGATCACGTGTGTGTCCCCTTCAGCTAGGCCGGCATATTTGGCAGGATCGAGCCGAACATCCATGCAGGTGAGAATTGCGAAGCGGCGGGCTGGAGGCAAAGCCAGTTTGCTCTTGTCTCCGAAATTCGAGGCATAGGACTTGTTTGACGCAAGTACTTCCGAAAGGATCTGGCATCTATCTCGCGATAGCTGTCAACCTGCTCGCAAGTGTGCTCGCAACTCTTACGTTGCTGACCTATCTGTTTGCGTACACGCCGCTGAAGCGAAAAACGCCAATGTGCGTTCTCGTCGGAGCTTTTCCGGGTGCCATGCCGCCGCTCATTGGTTGGGCCGCAGCCTCTGGCCGATTGAATATTGAGACGGGGATCCTGTACGCCATGCTCTTCCTGTGGCAGTTTCCGCATTTCATGGCAATCGCATGGATGTACCACGAAGACTACGACCGCGCAGGCTATTTGGTTCTGCCGAAGGGCAATGTGAGAGTTCCTTTCGTGATTTTGGAAACTCTATTGCCGCGCCTTGCTCTCGTCGGTATCAGCATCATGCAATCTCCGACACGGCACGCAGCGACTTTTCACTGTGCAGTGGTTCTTCTGGGAACTGGATTCACGTACTTCGGATGGCAATTCGTATTCGAGCGTTCGAGAGTCGCTGCACGCCGGCTGCTGACGGCGTCGATTGTCTATCTTCCACTGTTGTTCGGACTGAGCGCGATGTTATCCAATCGAGCCAGATGATCTTAAGCAATAGCTTTGCCGATCTATCCGAAGCTGCCTGGGGATACTTCGAGAATCCGATCCGTTGTGCGATCCTGCCGGACGGGTCGAACCGGCCGGCGAGATTAATCAATAGGGTCGGATCATTTTGCGGCGCCAGTACCTCCGGATTAGGTGGGTTGCAAGTTCGAGCGAATCCCGATTAAGTCGTCGAGTTTCATGGGTCCAATCATGGTCCATGAAGCAGTGCCAACCGTTACTTATTACCCTTTTGGGAGCCACCGCGTCGCTTATGTTCAGTCAGTTACCCGTTCCGCGTTCTTTCACAGCGGTAACCTTTAACTTCATTAATTTGGAAGGCGTTGCATGCACTGAAATCACGAGGGCATTACAGGGGCAGCCAGGATGACAGTTCGCTCCTCTGAACAACAATGCGTTACTTTGCGTCGCGCATTGTCTTTAAATTCCGTTGATGGTGGCACTCATAACCCAACGAGCGCACCGCACTGCAAACTGCCAATCGCACACAAGGAGTTGACCGTGATATGACCGGTATGACCTGCAGAAAAATGGCTACAACATCTCGATTCGTCCCTCCGAACTAACCCGGTACCGAGACCTGCTCCCCTATCATCCATCCGCTATGCTTCCCCATCCAACGCTTATCATTACCAAACTCGGCGAATTGGCTCGAAGCCTGTTTGTGGACCTTAAGGCGTCATCAAAATGGCCCTGCTGGTGCATGTCGAAAAACACACTAAGGAAATTTTTTCCGTGCTTTGGTG
>CAWDNO010000008.1:0-73445 GCA_963803665.1 uncultured Acidobacteriota bacterium | reverse complement strand
GGCGAGGGGTAGCACAATTCGGGAAGCGTTTCGGGGTTGGAAGCGTCGGATGCCATTTGAGCCATGGCCAAGCTTAACCACGCACTGTCGTCAAACCGAGGTTGAAGTTGCCGCGGATCGTAGCGTATTGCCGCGGGGGAAGGAATCGCAGCACGTACAATGGTCATTGCAGCACGGACCCGGCTCTTGGACCGGAGTTTTGGTGCTGCTACGATGATTTTCTTGCGTCCAGCGAGAGTATGTCGTCCGCGGATTCCGGGGTGATCGATGCCGTTGCGGTGGTTCGCGTTGGCTGTTTTGTTCGCGTCCTTGCTTGGCTGCCAGGCCGCCGAAGAAACTTCGGATCGCCGTCATCCCGAAAGGGACGACGCACGAGTTCTGGAAGTCCGTGCACGCCGGAGCCGCAAGGCACCACGAAAGAGCTCGGGGACGTTGAAATCCTTTGGAACGGGCCGTGACTCAATGTTCCTCAACGTCTGCAAAGCCTGTGTTAGGGGTCACCGACGCCCACGATCTTGCCATTCGCATCAGTCGCAGTGGTCCCCGATACATGCACGTAACACCCTACTTTAACCGCACGCGAGTAACCCACAAATGGTTCCCATGGTGTACCGCTGGAAATGTTCTGGCGTTGCATAGAGTCGAATGCCTTCTCGCCGACATTGTAACTGTAGGACAGAACGATTAGCAGCGGAGTCTCGAGTGTGCCAACAAATCGTGATGGAAAACCTTTGCCCAGCGACGATCACTCTAATTAAAAAGAAGACGCCAGTGACTTACAAAAGTTACTTGCGTTTTCGAACCAGACGCGATAAAAATCGCGCAGCAGAAGAACCCGCAGGGGTAGCGGGTTTCGGAGGGGGTCCAGAGAATGATTCCGGAGACGCATCCGCTGCAACAACTGTTCATCGAGCTCGTGGGCCGGCACTATGCCGAGGAAATTGGGATTCGCGATCCGCAAATCGTCAACTACGTCGCGCATCTGATGGCCGAGTTCTGCGAAGTAGAACAGTTGTTCAAGATTCGCAACGGCGAAGACCAACCCATCACCGATGTGGGCGAGATGCTGATCGAATCCAATCCCGTGTACGGACCTGCGCCTTCTTTCGATCGCGAGCGCCAGGTGCGCAAGCACATCGGCGACTACACACTTTTCTTCGCCGGCATGTTTCCGGAAAGCATTAACCATTACCGCCTGCGCCGCAACCGCACAGAAAACTTCCTTGATTGGATCAAGGCGGGAAAAGAGAGTTATTACATCGTTTCGAAGTTCGAGCATTTCGAATACACGAAGGTCGCGCCGCTGTTCGCCAGCCTATCGAGCCATTTTGAGCAATGCGTTTACGGCCTCAATCAGGTGAAGAACGATCTGCAGGAGATGCAGCATCCGATTGTGCGCCGCACCAAAGAAATTCTGATGTGATGTGCCCACAAGATTCTGTCATTCCGCGGAACTGAAGGCGACGAGGTATCAAGGTTAGCCGGTACTGATGACGGGGATCCCTCGGTTCGCCCGGGACGACATCAAGGTGGGTTCTCAAGTTAAAGCGAGCCGGTAGAAACTGAGCGCAGCATCACCTTGCACTAACTTCCGGTATCGACGCAGCGGTCCAAAGGTCTCTCCTGGCTCGAACTTTTTCTGATGTTCGGCGATGACGATGCTTTGATCTTTTAGCAAGCCCGATGTCGAAAGCTTTTCCAGCGCCTGCCGGTAAGCTTCTTCCATCTCGTAGGGCGGATCGAGAAAAATAAAATCTGCGGTGAACGCCAGCGCTCGGAGGGCACGAAGCGAATCCTGTTTGAGGATTTCAAAGCCTGTTTCTATTCTCAGCGATGCCAGGTTTCTTCTAATGAGGCGTACTGCGCTCTCAGACGATTCCACAAAATGAACCATGCTTGCACCGCGGCTGATAGCTTCAATTCCGACTGCACCGGTCCCCGCGTATAGATCGATCCAACTCGTTCCCTCGATGGCCATTGGATTGCCCGCTGCAACGACGTTAAATAGGGTTTCGCGCAATCGATCGGCGGTGGGGCGAAGTTCCAACCCCGGCAATGACTGCAACCGCCGGCTCCGATATTTTCCTGCGATCACTCTCATAACTGATCAAGCGGGGACAGCCGCACCTGCAGCTAAGGTACTTTCGATTAGTGCAGTCGCATCGCTCGAGCGCGCTATGGCGTCTAACTATATAGAATAGCCAGAGGGGAGTGTTGAGATTCGCATGAGGAACTGGTCCATTCCGGCGGGTCGGATATTCGGAGTCGAACTTCGCATCCATCTGACATTCTTTTTTCTGCTCATCTTCGTTTGGCTGACGGAATCAACCACGCATGGTGCGGCTAATTCCGGCCGCGGTCTGGCTCTGGTGGGAATTATTCTCGGCAGTGTGGTACTGCATGCATTGGGGCAAGCGCTGGTAGGTATGCGTGCCGGAGTTCCTGCCAAAGTTATTATCCTGCTGCCCGTCGGTGAAGTCACGCTACTCGACGAAACCCAGCGTCCCATGGAGCCGGGCATACTCACCTGGAAACGTGATATCCGTATCGCTATGGCTGGGCCTTTGGTCAACATTCTCATTGCTGCCATCGCAGCGGGCGTTTTGCTCGCGTTCGCGCCTCAGATTCATCTTTTTTCGAAGCCGTACGTTTATTCCGGGAACCTGCCTCGCAGCCTGGTCTGGTCGAACGTGGGGCTGGCTCTTCTCAACCTGCTGCCTGCCTATCCAATGGATGGGGGCCGGGTGTTGCGAGCCGTATTCAGCCGCACCATGGATCCAGTGCGGGCCACGCGGCGCGCGGTTTCGATTGGCCAGGCATTCGCAACTTTGTTCATGCTGGTGGGCATGCTGTGGAATATCTGGCTCACCATGATTGGTTTCTTTCTTTTTATTGCGGCGCAACTGGAAGAACGATCGGCTGTTTTTCAGTCGGTGCTCGAAACCGTGCGGCTGGAAGACATCATGCTGACCGACTTCGCAACACTTTCTCCCGCCGATACCTTGGAAGATGCATTAGAGAAAGCCGTGCATTCACTACAGGACGATTTTCCCGTCATTCGCGGCAGCGACATGGTAGGGGTTATCTCCAAACAGAAAATCCTGCAGGCGCTGCGTGCGGAAGGGAACGGCTACGTGCAGGCCGTGATGAATCGCATCTTTGAAGTGGCGCAAAAGAAGGAATCGCTGGCCTCGGCATTCCGGAAGTTGACTGCCCGCAATCTTAGCATTATTCCGGTGGTCGAGGACGAACATCTGATCGGTATTGTCACTCTTCAAAATCTGATGCACTCTATGGCCTTGCTGGCGGAAAGTCGTAAATTACGCAAGGCAGCGCTGACCTCCTAGTTAGTCACAGATTTCCCCGGATATTGTTATCCGTGTAAATCCGCGAAGATCCGTGGCTTTTCAGAATCTGAAAACCAGTCCGATGGAAGGCTCGGACATGTAGCCTTTGCTTCCCGTGGACAGATTTACGGACCCTCCCGAGAGAGCAGCATTCACATTAAAACTTGGAGCGTTATAAATAAGGCCGCGATACTGCACGCGCAAAGCGAATTTCCAGGGCAGGCGGTAATCGAATCCGCCGCCGTAAAGGTACATCAGTTGTGTCTGTTTGCTGGTATTCAAAACCGCCGGCACACGATTGGGAACACCGGGGACAAAATCTGGCAGAAACAACCACGTGCTCTGCGGATTGAAACTAAGCGCTCCCGCACCTATGAGCACGAACGGCTGGAATTTGTGCTTGTCAAACAAGGTGTACATATAAGCGCCGCTGTACTCGGTTGTTTTCGTTATCACATGGAAGTCAAAGCTTGTCTGGTAAATCTGAGAGTTCTTAGCGCTGCCATAGTTGAACAGGAGCGAGTGTTTAGGCTTGAACTTGAAGCGGAATGTAGCGAAATAATCCGAGCCGATGGTCGCGCTTTGTTGAATGCCGTTTCCGCTTGAGGGATGAGTGAGAACGAGCGCGGCGTTAAAGCTCGCGTCGAAATGGCCTTTGTCCTGGCTGAAGCCCGACAAAGTAAAGAGAAAAAAGGCTGCAGTTACGAATCCTGCTTTTTTGAGCATCCAGTGCCCTTTCATATTGTTTGATGCCGAGTCCAGCCATATTAATGTACCCGGATCGTACGATTGCGATTCGAATTACGAACAACTCAATTCTCCATCTGAAAGACCAGGGTGTTCATCCTAAGCCTCGACGGTAATGGAAATTTCAACTTAAGTTTACAATTTTCTAACAACTCCGTGACACAAATGCAGGATTGCTGACGTAGCTTCGTGAAGTTGTCAACCCGGATCCCCGAAACGCGAACCCACGGAGATTGAAATGCAGAATATAAAGAAGAAGTCGTCAAAGTTAGACACCGAAAGAGGATTCATCGCGGCAGAGAAAGTTAATTTTTGGCGCCACGCTTTTCCTTGCAGGGCTGCATTTGTCTGTCTCATCCTACTAGTTGTCTCAAGCGTTGCTCTATTCGCGCAGAGCGATGAGTTCATGCCAAGTTCTACTGCAGGCGCTGGCAAACTCGAAGTACACAGCAAATTTGGCGGACAGATTTTTGGCTTTGACATCGATCAAAGCGGCACCGAAGGCTTATTGAGTGAGTCCCAGTTGCTATCCAATGGCAATGTTCTGGCTGCTGTGGAAACTTTTGACCAGAAGACGGGCAAAATTCTTAAGGTAGTCGACAAGACTGAAACGCAGGATGACTTCATCACGCTGGGAATCGTTGGCAAAAGCGTCGGGCTCATTGAACACGAGCACGAGGTCAGTTTCTTGCACCTCAAGCGCACCTTCCACGTTTTGAATCCTCTCGATTCGAACCAATTTACCGGCGTTTGGACTCCGCCAATCGGCGCTAAGCACATCATCATGCCCACCGGAGTAACCCGCAGCCAGGGAGTCCCAAACGTCGCCGTATTTGCCTACGACAACAGCGGCCAATTCATCCCTTATGTATTCAGCTCCAATGTCGCGGCCAATACGTTCGGGCCAGTGGTCAAGATCACGGATTCCAATAATTTTGGCAGCGTACCTCCACCTATTGCGTTCGATAGCGCGACCGATCAGGCAGTGCTGGGCGGCGGCAATGGATGCTTTGACTGCTTTCCGGAGATCGGTGTAGTCGACCTTGCGAAGGGCGGCTTTACGGAGTTCACCGGAATCGGATTCGGTTTTATCAACGGCATTGCCATGGATGCAGCAGGCGGCATTGCATGCACCACAACGGAAGATGACGCTAGCGTGGAGTTTTATGATTTAAAGAAGCAGACTGGTTTCACCGTGGTGTTGCCGAATTCACAGGGACTACAATTTTTCAGTGGCGCTGATGTGGAGTTCGATCCCATCCATAAAGTATTTCTGGTCGCGCAACCGAATTCTTCCGTGTCCAGTGGAAGCACGATTTACGTTTACGACACCAAAGGCAATGTAAAAGAAACTCTCAATGGATTCAGCTTCAGCAACGTAGGAAATGTCATCCCAATGCACATTGCGCTGAATCCGAGCAAGCGAAACGGATTCGTCGATGGGCCAGATGCGGGCGTGACCGAAATTCAGTTCTTTACTTATTAAGGTTTTGGCCGGTCACGAGGCTCCAAAAAATTCCTCGACCGCGGCCAGTTCCGTTGTCTTGCGGTAGTTTGGCAGGCTCTCGATGAAAAGCCGTCCGTAGGCTTTTTTTAGGATGCGATTATCGAGTAATGTCAGCAGGCCGCGGTCGTGAAGCGAGCGGATGAGGCGCCCGAAGCCTTGTTTCAGCGTGATTACCGCTGCCGGAACTTGATACTGAAAGAAGGCGTTGCCGCCCTCGGCGTCGATGGACTTCACCCGTGCTGCGACCACCGGATCGCTGGGAACGGCGAAGGGCAGACGATCGATGATCACGCAACTGAGTTGTTCTCCCTGGACATCGACGCCCTGCCAGAACGATGAAGTTGCGAACAGGACGGCGTTTGGAGTCAGGCGAAATTCCTCGAGCAGCGCACTCTTCGGAGCGTCGCCCTGCAGCAGCATGGGGAAATCGAGTTCGCCGAGCAAGCGCTGATATACATCGTTCATCTGGGCGTAACTGGTGAACAACACGAATGCCCGGCCGCGCGTAATCTCGAGCAGTCGCCGAATGCGGTCGGCAGCCTTGGCCGCAAACTGCGGCGTGCGCGGATCAGGGAGATCGGGCGGGACATAAAGCAGTGCCTGATTTTCGTAATCGAAATGCGAGGGCAGAACGGATTCCCGCGCGTGTTCGAGGCCCAGGCGATTTCGCATGTACTCGAAACCGCCGCCCACGGCCAGCGTGGCCGAGGTCAGCACCGCGCACTCCAGTTTGTCGAACAGACAAGTCTTTAGAATCGGCGCCACATCAATCGGTGTAGCTTGCAAATAAACGCTGAATTTATCTCGTCCGCCGCGCCGCCGCTCGATCCAGAAAACCGTGTTTGGATCTTCTGACTCCATCAGGAAACCGAACTGCACCTGCAGTTCCTGCGCCCGCCTGGCAAAGTTGAAAACTTCTTCTGGCTTGGACGGTAGATTTTCCAGCTCCGAGTGCAATCTAGTGAACGACTGCTGCAGTGCCGTGAATTCTTCGCCGTTTTCTTCCAGGAAATCGCGGCGATTCTCGAATGAAAAACGTCCTTCGCCCTGGGGAAGCAAAGCGAAGAAAAACATGGACCGCTCGCGCAGACTTTTCAGCGCGCCCGAAATCGATGCCGAGAGCATGTGATTGCGCTGTAGCGACGCCTCTACATCGCGGCACAGTTCTTCCACTCGTCCATTGCTGACGGAAACGCCGAAGTAACTGCCAGCCACATCTTCCAGTTCGTGCGCCTCGTCGAAGATGACAGCCCCCACCTCCGGCAGAATGCCCGCATCGGGGGCGTATTCGGCCTGCTGTTTGATGGAGAGATCGGCGAAAAACAAATGGTGGTTGACGATGATGATGTCGCTCTCCATGGCACGGCGGTGCATTTCGGTGATGAAGCATTTGTCCCACGAACTGCATTTCTGCCCGATACAAGCGTCGGAGCGGGCGTCAATTTTGTGCCAAAGCGCGCTGGCCTCAGGCAGTTCCGCTAATTCTGCGCGATCTCCAGTTTGTGTGGCCTTTTCCCATGCCGCGATGGCTCGATAATGCTCGATCTCTTCCAGCCCACTCAGCACCGGTTGCCCGGTTAAATCGTAGAGCTTCTTGCGGCACAGATAGTTGTTGCGCCCCTTCATGTAGCAGACGTTCAGCCGTCCTTCGCCGTCGGGAAACAACGCTTGCTCTAGAAAAGGAATATCCTTGTGGAAGAGCTGCTCCTGCAGGTTCTTCGTGCCAGTCGAAATGATTACTCGTTTGCCGGAGCGAATTACGGGAACGAGATAAGCCAGAGTCTTGCCAGTTCCGGTGCCGGCCTCGACGATGAGATGGCGTTTTTCCTCGAGGGCTTGCTCCACTGATTGTGCCATCTGAAGCTGTCCGCGACGGAACTCGTAAGCGGGATGCGTGCGTGAAAGCACGCCTCCGGGCGCGAAAAACTGGTAGAGCGAGACTTCGTGCTTTCTGGCAGAAGGCGCGGCTGCAGAAGCGGGCTGAGGGATTGGGGCCACGGAGTCTCTATAATAGCTGTCGAACCCAATCGCTGCACATGTGGGGACAGCCGCCCTCGGCTGTCCCTACGTGATCATTGTTTGAAACTTTGACCCGAATTAATTCCAATTCGATGAGCGCTCCGGCCACGGTCGGCGTTCCTACCATCGCCATCGTTGGCCGGCCCAATGTCGGGAAATCCACGCTGTTCAATCGGATTGTCGGATCGCGGCGCGCCATCGTGGGCGATGAGCCTGGAATTACCCGCGACCGGCTGTATGGCGAAGCTCACTTCCGTGGACATCGCCTACGTATCGTGGACACGGGCGGAATTGAACCGGACGAAAAAGAGTTCATTCCGGCAGAAATCTTTCGTCAAGCGAAGGTGGCACTGGAAGAGGCCGAGGCGATTATTTTGGTGGTGGACGGGCGCAGCGAACTAACAGCGCCGGATCTCGATCTCGCCCGCTTGCTGCTTCGCGGCGGCAAGCCGTTGTTTCTCGCAGTCAATAAAATTGACAGCGACAAACAGCAGTCGCTTATCGACGAATTCCATCGCCTCGGAATCAGAAATATATTTCCGATTTCCGCCGAACATGGACGCGGCGTGGACGACGTCCTCGAAGCCGTCTTTGAAGCGCTCGGGCTTGAAACTGCGGCCGCAGAAACCGAACGGGAGTTCCCTGAACCAGAAATCACTCAACCAGAAATCGAGGATTTTGATGAGGAGACGCAGCTTGGCTCAGAACCTGAGAACGCCGCCCAAACCAAGGAAGTCAAAGTCGCAATTATTGGGCATCCGAATGTTGGCAAGTCAACCTTGTTGAACCGGCTCACCGGAACTTCGCGCGCCATCGTATCGCCCATCCCAGGCACGACCCGTGATGCGATCGATGAGGTCGTCGAAATCAATGGCAAAAGCTTCCGCTTCATTGACACGGCCGGAATCCGGCGTAAGGGCAAAACTCATCTCATGGCGGAAAAACTTTCTGTCGTGATGGCGCGAAAGCATCTCGAAGCCGCCGACATCGCACTGCTGGTGATTGACGCCACCGAGGGCGTGAGCGCGCTCGATGCCACCATCGCGGGTTATGCTCACGAGAGCGGCCGATCAGTCATCGTAATCGTAAATAAATGGGATTTGGTGACAAGCGGCCAAAAGAAAGAAGGCCGCGAGTCAAAAGCGTCTCGCATTCGCGAAAGCAAAAGTCCGGCTGATCGCGAGGCTTACGAACAAAGAGTCCGCTACGACCTCAAATTCTTGAGCTATGCCCCTGTGCTCTTCGTCTCAGCGGCCACGGGCAAGGGAACGGAGAAGATTTTGCCCGCGCTGGAGGAAGTTGCTTCCGAGCGACGAAAGCGTATTCCGACCGCTGAAATGAACCGTTTTCTAAAGTACGTCGATTTCGAGCGAGCTTCCGTGCCCGCGCGGCAGCAGGTGAAAATCTATTACATGACGCAAGCGGGAGTATCTCCGCCGACCTTTGTGCTTTTCACCAACCGCAAAGTGAAACTGCACTTTTCCTACCAGCGATTTCTCGAAAACCAACTACGCAAGGCGTTTGGATTTGTGGGTTCGCCGATTTGGATTAAGAACCGGGCTCGCGATTGAAAGTCGCTCACCGATTCGCTTCCGCCCTCGCCAGCACGATCGCCGAATGTTGTGCCGCCGTTTCGTAATAGCCGACGAACCGCTGCGGCTCCATCGCCTGGTAGGGCGCGAGATTGTGAGCCCAGCGGAAACCGATTGGCTGATACCAGAGCTCCGCTTTCACGTGGAAAGGCCCGACCGCGTCTCCCGTCTTGATCACGTAGCGAGTAAGCGCTCCTTTATCGTTGAACTCGGGATCGTTGGCGGCCTCGCCGACCACGGAGATGTCCGGTTCGGCGGTTTTCTTGTCGAAGCCGCTGGGCAGGATGCGGCTGTCTTTCAGATATCCGATCGCCGACAAAAGCCCGGTGGTCACTTTCCCCTGCGCGTCTTTCAGGATCGGCTCGAAAATCTGCACCTGCTCAGGACTATTGATCTCTCGATAATGCGGCTCGAATCGCAATGGGTCCGCATCGTTGTCATTGCCGACGATGGATCCGTCGGGGTTGAGCGCACCCGATTCGAAAACGATTCGTCCATTGCTGTCGCGCAGCACTACGTGGAGCCATGCGCGGCGCGAGGGATACGCCGTCGGAAGTTTATGTCCGGTGAGGTTCTCGACCAGCACGTCCATCGAGAGGCCGGTGGCAGCGCTCTGCAAATTGCGAATGCTCACTCGCGCGGATTGCGTCTGCAGAAAGTTGACCGTCCGGTCGGCGGCGGTCGAGAGTTCCGGCGGCAGCGCGGCCACGCCGAGGTCATCCCGGTGAGCGTTCAGAATTCGCTGGAGAAAGAAATTTCCGCCAATGAATTCGTGGCGATGCATGCCGGCACGCGGCTGCCCATACAAAGCCGTGATCGGCACCGCTTCCTGTACCTCGGGCATGTGGCACGATTGGCAGGTTTGTTTGCCGGGGTAGTCGCTGTGCAGCCATTCCTGGTACGGCATCTGCTCGGGCAGGCTGCCGATTTCTTTTCCCTCCGGTCCCAACGCTTTCGTTTTCAGCGTATGGCAACTGCCGCACAGCGCCGAGTCGCGAATCTGATCGCCGGCCTCCGGCACAAAGCCCCCGGTAGACGACTGCATCACGCGCCGATGCCCGGTATCGATCACAAACGGCCCGTATTCGGGTCGCTGATCCTTATTTTGCGTGCTTGCGATCACAACATTTCCATTGTCCGCTTCGCTCGTTCCCAATCTCTCTTTCTCGATCTGGTGGCACACGGAACACGAGACTCCATCCGCTGCAGCGCGATGCTCCTGGTCCGACGAAGATATCGGAAGATGCGCAAAAATCTTTGTCTTCTGGCCTTCTGACTTCGCCGTCAAGTGCATGATGGGCATATGGCAGACCGAACATTCATCTTCTATGCTCGCCTGCGATTCAGGATGATCAAGTGATTCCCGCCGCACGCTTCCTTGCCAATAGGGGTCGCGGGAGGAATTGGCCATCACGCTGGCCCGCCACTGGAATCCAATGGAAATATCCTCGCCAGAACTGGTCTTCAAATCGTTATGACAAGCGACACAACGGTCCGATGTGCGAAACTCCGTGTTCAAACTCTTGTCTTTCGATGCGGCGCGCGCGATCGTCGGCAACGTCAGGAGTGCGGCTGAAATCATCAGCAAAGCCGGCCCGCGCAGCTTCATTTCCAGCCCTCCCACAGCTTTCCATCCGCCCAATCCCAAAGCAGGTAAAAAACCAACTGCTTGTCGCGCCCAGCGGTATTCGTCACCGGCGTACGCACCCCGAGGTCGAAGCGCACATGCTGCCTGGCGCTAATCGTGACTTGCATTTCGGGCAGCACATCCCAATTCGTTTTCGCTCCGTCCTTCAGGTCGCGATCGGCCAGGAATTCGAGCATAGGCGACCACAGTCGTCCCAAGCGATGATCCCCCGCGAGCGTCTGTCCGATTGCGGCCCGCCAGAACAGGCTCTGCGGCGTGATGTCCGTGCGATGAGGCAAATCGGCTCCCAACTGAAATTGCAGGAATGTATTCGTAGGAAAGAGCTGGTCGAATGCGGCAAAGGGTTCAAACGTTGTTGTCCCATTGGTGAATCCATATTTGCTGTTCCCCGTGGGAGCGAGTACTCCGCCCTGTAAACTCAAAATGGATCCGCTACGCAGATTCGAAAACATCACTCGCTTCACCGCAAACGTAATGTCGCCCAAACCGTTATTCCAAGCGTGGTTCTGGTCTTGTGAGTTGATCGGCACGTCAATTTCGATCTGATTGTTCATGCCAAATCGTTGCTCATGGATAATATCGGTGGTAAGACCCGGCGCCCCGCTGACGTTCATTGCGGTCGAAATCACGACTTCGTCTTCCGGATACGCCTTCTCCGTCACCAACGCCCGCGGCAGGTTCAGTTCTCCGCGCGGCCAACGTTTGTCGGTGCAGAAATTGCGCATATACGCGAGAACATCGTCAATTTGTTCCGAGGTGAGCAATTCACCAAATGCCGGCATAATCTGGGACAAACCGCGTGACGTCCCGCCATGGACGACCACGTCTTTGTATGCCAGGTTCGTTTCTGCAGTCGTCTGATCGCATCGGGTGAAATCGGGAAAGGTGTCGGGTAGCTTGAATTCAATGGTCGTCTGCGGCGCGCCTTTTCCGGTACTGCCATGGCACGCGATGCAGCCATTCTTATAAAGAACTTCGCCCTTCTTTGCGTCGGGGGGCTTTGCGTACTTCAGCGTCTGTGAGAGCAGCAGCGAAGTACACGCAGGAACAAGCACGGCCAGGCACACCAGGAAGATTCGAGCACCGACAGTCATTCTTCGCGCCCTACGATCGCCACGCCGCAAAGTCCAGAGTCGGTTGGCTGATGGTTTCTTTTTCACCCCAAAAGAACACGAAGAATCGCCGTTCTTCATCGTACTTTCCTGAGTTGCATAAGCAGTGTGATGGGCCGACGCCCCAATTTCAAGTGCATCCACTGGGCTTTATGGATGCATGATCGCAGCCAACAGTAACATTAAGAAATTGTCATTTCGAGTAAGCGAGAGATCTAGGTCTCTGCGACGGCGGTATTGATTGCGCAGGCAAGATCCTCGCTTGGGCTCGGAATGACAGATCGCGTCTCGGTGTGACAAATTTATATTGTGGCTGCGTTTCCCACAAAATTGTCTACCCAATCGGCTCTGGTAACGGCGGAGGCAATGGCGGCACCGGGGGAACTCTCGGTAGCGGCGGATGCAGGTACGCGTCCAGCGCCGGATAGCGCGATGCAAAAAAGTAAATCGAATAAGCAGGGAAGAATACGATCGCGGGCACCGAGATTAAAGAGACGATATACAAAAGTACTGCGAGCACAATGCATCCGACGACGATCGCAAACGTAATCGTGTACAGGTTCCAGGTCAGGCCGGCGGCCTTTCCAGCCACTACGGCGATTACGCCAAATCCCCCAACTGGAATCAGCAGAACGAGCAGCACTATAAAAGTGACAATGCTCACAACGACCGCGGCTCCCATCGCCATCACGATCTTCAGGCCGATGTAACCGGCATAGCTTGCTTTTTCCGCATTTAACATGTGCAAGAGCCTGCGCCATCCTTCGATAGCGCTGATTCTTTCCAGAGCCATTTGCGGCACTACAAAATCCTTGGTGAAAACGTGGACCACCAGCGACAGCAATATGAATCCCATAATCACAAAGAACAAAAGCATTCCGCCTAGTATGAGTGGAACTATGTGCTGCTTGGCATGTTGGAGCCAACCCAAAACCAAGGCAAATGCAGCAGGAATTCCAATCAGTACAGTCAGACCGACGCCGATTGCTAACGTGAAAAGAATTTGCCAGACGAAGTAGCGTAGACCATCGCCATGCCGGCGCGACCAGCTTCGCCCGATCTCGCATCGTTTGGTGACCACGCTATCGAAAAGGATGAAGCGCATCACGCTGCTGACATAAGCGAACAATATCCAAAAAACTATGCCGACCACGATGAGCAGCGCGATCAAGACCGCAAGCAACGCGGAATCAATGTTGGGCAAGGCGGATCCCAGGGAACCGTGCCCGCCAGTGGGACGGGTTGGTATTTGGAAATTACCGCCATTACATCCGCCCGAACTGAGTTCTCCGGCCAGAAAACCAACCAATGCCAGCTTCGCCCATTCCGCCGCGCGGAAGGGCCGCAGAAGTTGCTCTTTCATATGCTGAAAGGCAAGACCAATGGCATCGATAGCGGAAATCGGCAAGCGGACACCTCGCAAAAATAGTAAGGGGCTGGCTGCAAGGTACAGCTAAGCGGCGATATTTGTAAAGCAGCCACGGATACTCGCGGATTTCACGAATAAAGGTTTTTTGATCTTGATTTTAATCTGTGAAATCCGTGGCCAATTTTTTATTCGTATCGCAGGGCCTCTACCGGGTCCAGCTTCGAAGCGCGCAACGCTGGCACCAATCCGCTGATCACGCCGACGACCAGCAGCACAATAGCAGAAAGCGTCACCGTCATGAGCGAGATTTGTAGATGGATATCAGCTTTCCCGACTCGTCTTCAAACAGCGGCCCCATCAGCGGCAAGGTGCCGACGGCGGCGGCGATGGCATACGACAATAGAACGCCGATCGCGCCTCCCAGCATCATTATCAGCAAAGTCTCAGCCAGGAATTGGAGCTTAATATGACGTTTTCTGGCGCCCAGCGCGCGGCGCAGACCAATTTCGCGAATGCGCTCATCGACTGAAACCAGCATGATGTTCATCACACCTACGCCGCCAATTCCTAAGGTCAGAGTCCCGATAAAAGTAAGCAGCACCTGCAATCCGATGGTGAGTGCGTCAATCACCGGACGGAATTCGTCGCGTCCGAACATCTGAATGGCCTTCGGATCGGTTGCCGAGAACTGTTGCCGGGTCGCGACTGCGGCCAGCACCTGCGCCATGGCCTTCTTTTCGAATTGTGGCGCAATGGGCGCAAAGATCAACACCTGCGCATCACGCGTATCCCAAAGATCGCCTGCGGCTGAATACGGAATCCAGACCGAGTCGTCATCGCTGCTGAAATAATTGCTGAGCTGAATTTTGCGCGCCATGACGCCGATCACGGTAAAGCGCACGCCTCCAATAGTTACGGTTTCGCCGACAGCGGGACGTCCGCTGAACAGTTGCTCTCGCACGCGTCCGCCGAGAAAAGCTACGCGTCGACGTTCCAGTTCATCGCTGGCATTGATCCAGCGCCCTTCCGACGGAACCTCATTTCGCATTTCTCCATATTCCGGACAAACGCCGCGAATGGCAGCTGTTCCGACCATCCGGTCACCGTATGCAATCCCGGGACGGTGCTCAGTCTCCAGGCAAACATGTTTCACCAGAGGCGCTGTTTCTTTCACCATATCGACGTCGGCTTTTTCGAAAACCACTTTCTTGCCTGCGCGTTGTCCGCCGGGCTGTTCACTGGTTTGTTGCGGCCAGCAAATGACGGCGCTCTTTCCGAATGCATCGAAGCCGGTTACCAGGATTTTGCGGAAGCTGCTCCCGTAAGCGATGAGCAGCGTCACGGTCGTGATGCCCCAAACGATGCCCAGCATCGTCAGTAAGCTGCGCGTAGTGTTGCGCTTCAGTGCGATCCAGGCTTCGCGAATGATTTCGATCAGCATAGTTTATGCTTGGTGCGGAAGCCGAAAGCATTAACCACAAAGGATACAGAGGTACATGAAGTGAAACCGCGCACTAGAACCTTTGTGTTACTTCGTGTCCTTTGTGGTTAATGCTTGTTCTATCCTCCCGCCTCAAATCTCAAAGCATCAATCGGATCCACTGACGCTGCTTTCCTCGCCGGATACAATGCCGAAAGCACTGCGGTTGCTCCCAGTAGCCCGCAAGACAACAACCCTGACTTCCATGTCGGCAGCAGTCCCGCGAAAAAGTCGGGCATCGGGAGCAAATCGACCAGCGAGCAGATTCCGTAAGCCACTCCCAATCCAATGCCGCCACTGAGAGCGGCGATTACCAGCGCTTCAAGGAAAAATTGCCGCAAAATTGTGTGAGCCGGTGCGCCCAGGGCTTTGCGTACGCCAATCTCTCGCGTTCGCTCGCGTACCGCGACCATCATGACGTTCATCACGCCCAAGCCGCCAAGAAGCAATGTCACTATTCCGACGGCGCCGAGAAAGTACTTCATGCCATCGGTCATCTGCCGGAACGCTTGCGCCTCCTGCACCGTATCCCAGATAGGGCAAGCCTCTTTATCATGCGGGTCAAAGTTGTGCATGCGTCCCAGAGCTGTCCGCACTTCACGTTTGCAGCTCTCGTGTTGTTCAACGGATTTTGGAGTTACCAGCAACTGATCGAATGTGGTCGCGGTCTCGGGAGGTTTGTCGGGGAAGTCGCGCCGCATGGCGCCGAAGGGAATGAAAATTTTATTTACGTCCCAACCGTCGTAGCTGGAGTCCTGTTTCTTTTTCGACATTACTCCGATCACGACGTACGGAAAATCGTTGAGATAGACGTTCTCACCCACAGGATTGCGCCCTGGAAACAACTGCTTGGCGGCGTCGCTGCCGAGAAATGCCACGCGGCGGCCCTCGCGCGTGTCTTCCCAGTCATAAAAACGCCCTTGCCCCACACCGATGCTGCGAATTTCCTGGAATGGCGGTTGCGAACCCGCGACCAGAAACGCCGCATTATTGAAATTGCTGTGCGCGCGTACGTCTTCCTGCTCAAGCTCCGGAATCGCATATTCACAATCCACCGCCTCGGCTTGGACTGCGGCCACATCCGGATCTTCCCAGTGCACAGCCCTGCCCGCCCGCGTTCCTCCGGCTTGCAGGCTGGTGCGGCCGTGAAAAACGATCATTACGTCCTTGCCCAGAGTTTGGGCTTGCTCTTCCTGGCCTTTGCGTAAGCCTTCGCCCGCGGCCACCATCAGCACAATCGAAACGATTCCCCAAGCTATGCCGAACATGGTGAGGAACGTACGTAACTTATGCGACCATAGAGTGCGGAGAACGTCGCCGATGAGGTCTCTGAGAACCATCCCAATTCTTGGACGCGCGGGCTGGCAGAACGTAAGCCCGGCAGAAAAACCTCCTAAGAGTGATACGCGTTGGGCTGGGGTTTTGTTCGCGGAAAATGCCGTTTGCTGCGTCTTGCGGGTTGGAAAGAGACGTAGCAAGCTACGTTTCTACAGTGATGTACCGAGCTTTTTCCATCCAATCTTGGAATTCCCTTAGCGCCAGTTCGCATTGCATGCGATGCCGTTCGTGGCGATCGCGGATATTTCGATCCAGCGGCGGCAAAAGGTCGAATGTTATGTTGGCCGGCTGAAATTTGTTGGAGTCCGCCCGCGTGATGTAATTGGTGAGCGATCCAAACGCGGTAGGCCTGGGAGGCGGAATAGGGTCCGCGCCCGCAGCCAGTGCGGCGGCGTGAATCCCCGCCATGAGCCCGGTTGCAATTGATTCCACATATCCTTCAACCCCGCAAATCTGCCCCGCAAACAACACCTGCGGATGCTCCTTCATCTGCAAGGTTTCAGTGAGCAGCGACGGCGAGTTGAGATATGTATTGCGGTGGATCTGCCCATAGCGCAGGAAGCGTGCGTTTTCGAGCCCCGGAATCAAACGCAGCACGCGCGCCTGCTCACCGAATTTCAGATGGTTCTGAAAGCCAACCAGATTGTAAGAATCCGCTCGCAGATTCTCCTGGCGCAGTTGCACCGCCGCATAAGGAATGCGTCCGGTGCGCGGATCTTTCAGCCCGACCGGTTTCATGGGGCCAAAGCGAAGCGTGTCGCGGCCCCGGCGTGCGATCTCTTCGATGGGCAGGCAACTTTCAAAATAATTCAGCTTCTCCCAATCACGTGCCGCAACCGACTGCGCCGCCAGCAGCGCATCGTAAAAACAATCGTATTCATCCTTCGTCATCGGGCAATTGATATAGTCCGCCGAGCCCTTGTCATAGCGTGCCGCAAGATAAACCTTCCCCTTGTCAATGGAGTCGGCCTCGACGATCGGACTAATCGAATCGTAAAAGAAAAGACTATGTGGCGCGGGCGCCCCCGCCTGCGTAGAAGTGGCGGATGTTTGACCGGCTGGGTTAGTCGCGCAGACGCGCGTAATTTCCCGCGAAAGTGCATCCGAAGTCAGCGGTCCAGTAGCGATGACCGTAATCTGATCCTGGTCAATCTGTGCAACTTCTTCGCGCCGTATGTTAATCAGCGGCTCGCGCGAAATGGCTTCTGTTACGCGAGCGGCAAACACCGCACGATCGACGGCCAGCGCATGTCCGGCTGGGACGGCGCATTCTCTCGCAATCCCCATCAGCAACGATCCTACGCGTCGCATTTCTTCTTTCAACAACCAAGGGGCGGTGTTTGCCGTGTCAGACTTTAAGGAATTCGAGCAGACCAGTTCAGCAAAGTCGCCAGTTTGATGCGCCGCTGTCGAACACAGGGGCCGCATTTCGAAGAGATCAACGGCGACACCACGCCGGGCACACTGCCACGCCGCTTCTGATCCCGCCAGTCCCGCGCCGATGATTTTGACTCGCTGGCTCAATGAGCAGTCTCCGTCAGCAGCAAAGTAGCATGGTTCGCAAGCAGTTCACTGCAGAAACGTCGGCCCACAGCGTCTCGGGTTGGCGACAAACTCTCAATTATTGTCATCCTGAGTTCCGAGTTATTGTCATCCGTCTATGACAACGACGGCGATGTCAAGCAAGGGGATAACAAGTGTGTTTTTGTCGACGCTGAACGGTTTCACTTCCGGAAGTGTTCCAGGATTGCCTCCGCCTGCGCGCGCGTGACAACGGAAAACAGAGCCGCCGAATCAGCTTGCTTCACCGCCTGCAGGCTTCCAAAGTGTTCCAGTAGACGCCGCGTGGTTCGCGCACCTACGCCCGGAATCTCCAGCAATTCTGTAGAACGATCGCGCATCTGCCGGCGCTTGCGGTGGAACGTCACAGCAAAACGATGAGCTTCGTCGCGAATCAACTGGATCAGATGCAGCACCGGAGAATGGTGGTCAAGCACGACCGGTTCGTTTTCCTGTCCGAGAACGTAGATAATTTCCTCTCGTTTAGCGATCGACGCCAGCGGTTGATTAATTATTTCGAGCGACGACAGCGCTTCGGCCGCAGCGTGCAACTGGCCCAACCCGCCATCGATCAAAATCAGGCTCGGCAGGGGCTTCTTTTCTTCCTGCAAGCGTTTGTACCGTCGCGTCACCACTTCGCGCATGGAAGCAAAGTCATCGACGCCATCTACGCTGCGGATGATGAACTTGCGGTAGTCCGATTTTTTCATTCGGCCATCTTCCCAGACCACCATCGAAGCTACCGTCTCCGCGCCTTGAATGTGCGATATATCGAAGCACTCGATGCGGCGCGGCAATTCCGGCATCCCCAGCACATCCTGCAGCGCTTCCTGAATTGCCTTGGTATTCGGCTTCATTACCCGGAAGCGCTGATCGTACGATTGTTTCGCATTGTTGCCTGCCAGATCGAGCAGCGAACGCTTATCCCCACGCTGAGGAACGACAATGTGAACCCGTGTGGCGCGGGCGCCCTCGCCCGCAACCTGCTCGGATAATACTTCCTCCAGAGTTTCCCGATCCTCAAAGTCTACCGGGACATAAATGTTCCGCGGGACGTAGGGTTGCCCGATGTAGAGCTGCGTCAGCAACGCCGAGAAGAATTCGCCGGGGCTGAAGCTTGTCGTATGATTCTGCCGAGCTTTGCTCGGCCGGGCGGACGGGGGCCTCCGTCCCTACGTTGTCGTTGGTGAACTCCGGCAGGTCTTCCCAGAAGAATTCTCGGCGGTCCAGTACCCGCCCGCCGCGCACGTGAAACAAATTCACCGCCAGCATTTCGTTCTCGTAGTGATAACCAAACACGTCCGCATCATCACCCTCGACTGCGGCGATTCTCTGCTTCTCCTGCAACTGCTCGACTGTCGAAATCAAATCGCGATACTTCGCCGCCCGCTCATACTCTTCAGCCTCAGCGGCTTTCGCCATGCGCTCACGCAGAGACTGCGCAAGGTCGGTGGGTCGTCCTTCGAGGAACATCTTTACGTCCCGCACTGCTTCCTGATAGGCACCCATCGTGGTTAGTCCTTGGACGCAAGGTCCCAGACAGCGTCCGATGTAGTACTGCAAGCATGGCCGGGGATGGTAGTGCCCGAGATCCACCTTGCATGACGGAATCAGAAAATGGCGCTGAATCAGGTCCACGATGCGATACGCGAGGTTCGCCGGGAAATACGGGCCGTAGTACGAGCTGCCGTCTTTTCGCAGACGCCGTGTAACATAGACTCGGGGATAACGCTCGCCCAAGGTTAGCTTCACATAGGGATAAGTCTTGTCGTCGCGGAGCAGAATGTTAAAGCGCGGCTGCTTTTGCTTGATGAGGTGATTCTCGAGCGCCAGCGCCTCTTTATTGTTGGCTACGACGATGTAGTCAACGTCAACTGCTTCGCGCACCAGCGTGTCGGTCTTCGCGTCCTCAAGCCGCCCTTGGCGGAAATACGAACTGACCCGGCTGCGGAGGTTATTCGCCTTGCCCACATAGATGACCTGGCCTTCGGCGTTCTTGTACAGGTACACTCCGGCCGTAGTCGGCAAGGTACGGATTTTGGCGGCCAGATCCATGGATGTGTAGTTCTATTTTATTAGAGTTCGCCCCGATCGTTTGCGATCGTCCCCATGAGTTTTAGGCCTGCGTACGCCGCAACGTGGCCTCCGGGCTCCGGCCAACTAGTAGCTTTTCTCTAAATACAGTGATCCCTGTAGTGGAGGTGACTATGGATGATCCGCCCTGATGTGGTTCGCAACGCCGCAAACCGGCTTTGGACCGTATAAAATTTCCTCGATCTTCGATACGTTTGTTTGCCATTTGCATCTGATGTATTGACAACGGGCATCTAACTCGTTGTCGGGGCAGTCAGTTACAGTTGAGCAACTTTCAGCCCCGGTTGGCAGCGCTCGTGCTGTACGATAGAGGACGAACGGCGAAGTCAGACTGTACGGCCCGCGTCCCGAATAAGGTTTTGACCCAGGAAAAGCAATCCAATAAAGGTTCGGCCTAAATTCTGCAGTTCTGGGTTAAAAGAGAAAAAAAGGAGCTTCCAAGATGAATCGCACTTCGTTAACAGTTCTCCTGGCAATGAGCATGGCGGCCTCGGTCGGATGCGCCAGCAAGAATTATGTTCGTCAAGAAACCACCCCGCTGATCAACAAAACCAATGAACTGGATGACATGACCGCGAAGAATTCCAAGGACATCAAGGATGTCGACGCGCGGGCGCAGTCGGGAATCCAGCAGGTGCAGGCCAAGGCAGCTGAAGTGGACCAGAAGGCCCAGGCAGCCGGCCAGCAGGCAGATCAGGCGCAGACTTCGGCCACTAATGCTGTACACCGCGTCGATTCGCTGCAGAATGCGGTCGCAAATCTCGATAATTATCGCATCGTGAATGAGACCTCGGTGCACTTTGGCTTCAACAAGGACAATTTGACCAAGGATGCCAAGGCGGCGCTGGATCAACTGGCCACCGATGTTCCCAATACCAAGGGTTACATCCTCACCGTTGAAGGCGCTACGGATTCAGTCGGAAATCCCGACTACAACTACGACTTGAGCCAGCGCCGCGCCGATGCTGTGATCCAGTACCTGGCCGCGGAGCGCAACATTCCCGCATACAAGATTTACGTCATCGGCTTGGGCAAGGACAAGCCAGTGGATTCGAACAAGACGCGAGAAGGCCGGGCCAAGAATCGCCGGGTTGACGTTCGGTTGATGACCAACACGACTGGCAGTGCTCCAGCAACTCCAGCCGCTGGGCAGCCGACGGGACCTTCGTTGTAAACAAGTTTACCCTCCTCCCCGGAGGACTTCGCCAACACAGGCCGCTCCCTCCCCCGGAACGGCCTGATTTTTTTGTGCTAATAACTGCCTTCTAGCCTAACCGATGTCTAGGCTCCGCCGTCATGGAATGTCGTCCCGAAGTACGCGCGTGGGAACACTTAGTACTTTGGTGCAGCCTCACCCAGCGAATCTGGTTGAATTATGTAATGGCACTTCAGTTACTTGGCCTCTGCCCCTTCTGGTAGGAAACTGCTTCGGGGGAGATGACTATGAAACCATGGATTCTGGTATTGGTTTTCGCGACCGGTTTGGCAGTGGCGCAGGACAAACCGCGGGTGTTCGTACAGGGTAAGGGCTCACAGGATGTCACTTCGTCTGGGGCCGGAGGAGGCGAAAGGCATTGGGGATCGTGGGGATCGAGCTCGACCGCCGATTCTCACGACGAGGGGATGGAAGTCACCAAGAACCTGCAGAAAGAGTGCTCTGGCGTAATTGTCACACTTAACCAGTCGAATGCCGACTACACCGTCATGTTGAACCGGGAGTCGAAAAAAAATCGGGGACTACTGCGTACTAACAGTCAAATCCAAGTCGCCAATCGGCTCGGTGACATCCTCGGCACTAATGCCACCCATACGGTGGGAAACGCTTCCAAGGATGCCTGTCAGCTAATAACGGCTGACTGGAGCCAGCACGGCCGGATCGCAGTGCCCGAATCCCCGGCTCCTGCTTCAGCAGCCGCTCCAGCTAGCCCCGCCGCGGTACCAGCCCCAGCAGTCGGAGCAAAGGTTGAGACCGTATCAGCGGTTGAACCCCAAGCTACGACAACTGCCGGAGGATCGACGGCGCCGGGAGTTAAGATTGATGAAAGCTCGAGTTTGGGCGATGCAGCGAAGCGCATGAAGCAACGCAAGGCTTGCTTGGAGTTAGCGAAAGACAATCCCAGCATTCTCTGCAACTGAAGAAAAACGCTGCCGTAAGAAACCCAGCTACAGCCGCGATGGCGGGGAGTCCACTCTCCGCCATTGCTTTTGTTGCTTCGTCAGAAAACCCCGCCGCCGCTGCTTGGTCTCTGTCGAGCTCTATCCCTGAGGATAAGCAGGGACGAATCAGGACGGCTTCCCCAGCAGCTATTTACCCAACAAAGCGCTAAAATCTACCTATGCGAAGGTTTCTTCCTATAGCCATCGTTTGCCTATTTCTAGGAGGATGGGCGCTCGCCCAACAGCAATCCCAGCCTGGCCAGGACCAACCTGGACAGAACCCGATTCCTCAGAACCAGGCTCCTCCGCGGAGCCGCGACGCCGAAGCCGGCGAGAGTTCCAGTCGCGACACCAGGGTCGATCTGAGCCCGCCCAAAGATGACGCGAAAAATCATCCCAACAGCGGCATCGACGACAAAGATCCGGAAGACGAGCCCGACGGTGTTCAGGAGATGCATCCCTGGAACCCGTACCGCGCGATGAAGGATGATGAGGTCGGCGAATTCTACTTCAAGCGGAAAGCCTATAAAGCTGCGCTGGCCCGCTATCAAGATGCTCTGATTTGGAAAGAGAAAGACGCGCTCGCCAATTTTCGCATGGCGGAGTGTTACGAGAAGTTGGATCAGCCTGACTTGGCAATTCAGCACTATCAAGAGTATTTGAAGATTCTGCCGCAGGGTCCGTTCGCCAAAGAAGCGCACAAAGCGCTGGAGAAATTAAAGGCTCCCGAAGCCAAGACCGACGCTGCTGAGAAGATCCAGTCCCAGAAGTAAAATGTCGCCGCGTTTAGCGCTGGCTAACACGCGGGTTCATCCCTAAGACACACTGTCATCCCGAGCGTAGCGAGGGATCTAGGTTCTTGTCTGCCATGAGTATCGCGCAAGCAGAAACCGAGATCCCTCGCTTCGCTCGGGATGACAGCTTGTAAATAGGAAATCGGCAATCGGCAATGGCGATTCGGAACGGAAACAGCGATGGCAAGGGAACGCGCAAACTCGAAATGGCGAAGTCCTACTTCTCTGTCCTGATGAAGTCTCCCGTGGTGCCGTTCACGTCCACGATAAGCCTGGCATCGTCGCGGCTGTTTCCGTAGATCGCGTGCCATATCAGCATGTTGCCAGCGTGATTCCAGTCGAGCACATAAAGGACGGGAGTGTCCGGCGCTTTTTCCAACACCTTGTCGCCGCCGTGCTTCTGCGCTACCTCGAAAGCTTTGTCCGAATCAACTTTCAGAAAGCCAATGTCGAAAACTTGTGTGGATGAGTTAGTCGGACTATAAGTGTCCTCATTGCCGGGAGAGATTCCCCGCGAAGGCGCATCCGGCGCATCGGTACCCGACCACACATACGGCTTGGCACTGTGGCCTGAAGGAGACGCAAACGACGCGCGCCATACGGCCGCCTTCCCGTCTTTACCCTTGGAGTCAGCTGTGACTTGCGATTCCAACCGGAATGGTTGCGCGTCGCGAGCCCAGCCGTGTGCTGCAATGTAGAGTTTCTGAAAGGCATAGCGGCCAGTCTGCAATTCTGCCGCTTTAGGCTGCGCCGGCTGAGTCGGGGCAGGTTTGGAGGGTTCCGACGTACAGCCTGTTATGATTCCGATTGCCAGCGCCAGCATCGTCAACAGCAGCTTTTTCATAGCTCCACCCGTAACGCCGTGAAATTTTGCGACCGTGAATGCCGAAGCTCATTCTACTAGAAGGAACGCAGGAGTTCGTCCATGGACACGTATCTACAAAGGTTACGGGACGCAATCACATCGGCTACTGTTGGTATGAACGCCGAAGAGCTCGCGCGCCATCCTGACGGCAAATGGAGTACGGTGCAGGTGCTGGAGCATCTGTATTTGAGCTACAGCGGAACCGTGAAAGGATTTCAGCGCTGTCTGGAAGCAGGCAAACCGCTGGCGCGTGCGCCGATGCTGAAGGATCGCTTGCGAGCGTTCGTGGTCACGGAACTCGGGCACTTACCCAGTGGACGACAAGCGCCTGAGCGGACGCGGCCGCGCGGCATGGCAGCCGATGAAGTCACGCGCGGAATCGCGCCGCAGATTCTCGCCATGGACGAGGTGATTGCGCAATGCGAAGCTCGCTTCGGCAAGGGCACGCGCCTGCTCGATCATCTTGTCCTTGGACCTTTGACCGCACGACAGTGGCGAAAGTTTCATTGGGTCCATGGCCGCCATCACCTCAAACAGATTCAGAAACTGCGGAGACAAGATTAGAGGAGGGAAGGGAAGCGATTCCCCGAATAACGAAGTGGGAACATTCTCTGAATTGCGCTACGCCAACTGCAATTCGATCTTCTTTGCCGAGCGATCCAGCTTAGCGATTCGAAAGCTGCGAACCTGTCCCGGCCGAATCGGTTCCGGTTTCGAATCCGTGCCGGCCCCACCTTTCCAGTGCGCTTTAAGCATGGAGCTTAGCGATCCCAAATCCAGCTTCGCTCCGTCCGCCGTATTTTCCTTCGTCGAATGCCCCGCAGGGATTTTGCACGCAGCTTGAATACCTTCACCCAATTCGACGCGTGCCTGCTCGCCAGAAATGTCCATAACCCTGCCGGATACTGTATCGCCTTCATGATGATCAGCTATATATTCCTCAATGCTCGTAGGAAGCAGTTGTTTAATCCCGAGCTTCAGCCGACGCTTCTCCAAGTCAACCTCAAGAACTTGAGCCTTGATTGTTTGGCCGACTTTCAACATTTCTTGCGGGTGGTTCAGACGCTTCTCGGCACTCATATCGCTGATGTGAATCATGCCCTCGATTCCTTCGGAAAGCTGTACGAAGGCGCCGAAGTTCGTAAGGCTGGTCACCGCGCCTTCGATCGCCGACCCAACCGCAAACTTTTGCCCCGCGTCTGCCCACGGGTCGCCCAGTGCCTGTTTTAGTCCCAGAGAAATGCGCCGCTCGGCAGGGCTAAGGCCCAAGATGACGGCCTCGACTGTGTCTCCCGGCTTAACCACATCGCTAGGCGTTCTGACCTTCTTCGCCCACGACATTTCTGAAACATGGATCAAGCCCTCAATTCCCGGCTCGAGTTCTACAAACGCGCCGAAATCGAGGATGCGCGTCACGGTGCCATGAACTCGCTCGCCAGGTTTATATTTTGTCGTCACGGAGTCCCATGGATCCGGCTCAAGCTGCTTCATCCCAACCGAAATACGCCGCTTTTCGGAATCGATCTTCAGAACCTTGACTTCGATCTCTTGCCCTACCGAGAGCACATCCGCAGGCTTGTTGATGCGGCTTCTGGAAATGTCGCTGACATGCAGCAATGCGTCCACGCCGCCAATGTCGATAAAAGCGCCGTAATCGGTAAGGTTGCGGACCGTGCCCTGCACCGTAGCTCCCTCTTTGACTTCCGAGTACCTGCGGTCCTTTACAGCGCGCTCCTCTTCTTCGGCAACCGCGCGCCGATCTACCACGACATCTTCCTCGGTCACGTCAAGTTTCGTAATCCGGCAGCGGATTTCCTGCTCCACCAATTTCTCCATCTCAGCAGCGTCGCGTGTGCCGGTACGCGAGGCCGGCATAAATGCGCGCACGCCAACGTCCACGCTCAATCCGCCTTTGACTACTGCAGTGACCGTCCCCACGATAATCGCTTTTTCAGCGAACGCCCTCTCCAGCGAGGCCCAGTCTTTCGGCCGTTCACTCTTGCCTCGCGTGAGCTGGTAATAGCCCTCTGGATCACGACCCTTGATTGAGACTACGAGCTTGTCGCCAGGCTTAACCGTTTCCCCGGCACTTTGGAACACCGCGAGTGGCAGAATGCCTTCGGTTTTGAAGCCGACGTCAACAAGCACAGAATCGGCGGTGACGGCAATGACCGTTCCTTCGCGGCCTTGACGCGCCTCCTCAGGCCTGCGCGATTTGCTCTGCTCGAACTGCGAAAGAATGTCTTTGAACGATTCGTTCGATTCGGGGGCAGCTTCTGGAGTTTCCGGATTGGACATGAACGATTAGCCTTTTATGATTTTGCTTTACGTGAAAAAATCAGGATAGCCGATAGAACATTCAGTAATGGATTGGTTTAAGTGCCCGCGACCGCAGGCTAATTTCTCGATCCTCAACCGGGACGGTGGTCAGGCACCTGCTCGTTGCTCATGAATATCGTCTGCGGTCCTTGTCCATTGATTTCCGCTGCCTTGCGGTTAATCTCCTCGATCTCTTTCTTATCCCATCCTACGCTGGATATTTCGATTTCTCCGTCCTGCCCAATCCAGAAAATACTAGGCACGTTGGTCAGGCCGTAGGCGTTCGAGACGGAGTAGGTTTTAGTGTCATCCAGGAGGATCGGGAAAGTGACGCCGTACTCTTTCATGAACCCGGCCGTATCTTTCTTCTCGTTCTGCGAGACCCCAACAATCGTCACATTTTTCCCGCCATGAGCCTCATAAATTCGCTCAAGGAACGGAAAAGCATATTGGCAAACGGGGCAGGAGATTTTGAAGAAAGCTGCGACCGCAGGACCTTTCGCAAGCGCATCGCGCAAGGAAAACTGCTTGCCATCCACGGTTTGCAGTTTGAAGTCCGGCGTGGATGTTCCCGCGGTAAGTGCAGCCATGGTGCGTCCTCCGAAGATACTACGAAACCACTTCACCAGTATTTAAGTTTAGTACAACGCAGCCGGCACCTTCGTATCTATCAACCTCAATATTTTGGACCACCCGCGGCACGATCATTTAATTTTAGCGGGGGCAATCTTGAAAGAGCGCTCCGATTGTTTTGCGGAACGGTATGTGAGTGCGGTCTCGGGCCGACGCCGACCGACATTTAATACCACTTGACAGCGTTCATCTTCGCCAGTGTAGGGCCGTCCCGCATTCTTAGCTGCGAGCGGTAGCCATTTGCCGTTGCATCCATCCCCAAGCGGTCGAGACGCTATCCTTCAACGACCTCTTGGTTTTCCAGTTGAGAAGTTTCAGTGCCCGCGCCGGATCGGCCACCAACGAAGGCGGATCGCCCGGCCGCCGCGGCACAATTTTTACCGGCACTTTTTTCCCGGTGACCTCTTCGACGGTACGAATCACATCCTTTACTGATGAGCCTTCGCCCGTGCCCAGGTTCACCGTGAACGACGGTTTTCCACTCGTCAAATGTTGCAGAGCGATAACGTGCGCCTCCGCCAGGTCGACCACGTTCGTGTAATCGCGAATGCAAGTGCCGTCCGGTGTCGGATAATCTGTGCCGAAGACTTGAAGTTCTCCGAACCCCGCAGCTGCCCGCAGTGTGAGCGGGATCAAGTGTGGCTCCGGATCGTGACATTCGCCAATCTCCCCGCTTTCATCCGCACCGGCGGCGTTGAAGTAGCGCAAGCTGGCATAGCGCAGTCCATAGGCCGTGTCATACGACTCCAACGCCTGTTCGAAGAACGCTTTTGAAACGCCGTAAGGATTGCAGGGAACCCGCGGATCATCCTCGGTAATCGGCGTTTTGAGAGGAACGCCATACACGGAGCAAGTCGAGGAAAAAATGAAAAAGTGCTTTTTGCCCGCGTCCAGCACCGTATTCAGCACGGAAAGCCCGCCCTCAACATTGTTCCGGTAGTATTTGCGAGGATTGTTTACCGATTCACCAACGTAGTGATTGGCGGCAAAATACATCACGGCATCGGTCTTTTTGAGAGCTTCTAACAGCTTTTTACTGTCATGAACATCGCCGACTACCATTTCAAACCCGCGGGTAAGAAACTCAAAGCCAGTGGACAGGTTGTCGTAAATGAGAACCTCAAAACCGGCCCGTCGCAGCACCCGCGCCGTCTGGCTGCCGATATAACCCGCCCCGCCAACCACAAGAATTTTCACGTAATCTCCGCCTCTCGCCTTCAAATTTCGTGCTTGGACTACTTAGAACGGCCAGTAAACCATGGATAAGAATCTTCGCCAGATACAGCCATGTTTCGCGTTTTCCTTTGTGAACCTTCGTGTCCTTTGTGGTTAATGGTTCTCTTGGACGTTCTTGTAAGGTCTAATTCGATTCATCAGAATAAGGCACGCACTGGAGCCCGTCAATGCAAAGGAAGCCTGGGTGCTGGTGCCGTTTGGCATCCACAGGCCGGAGGTGTCTCTTGATTAGGCACCTCGGACTACTTCTGTATGTTTGGGCAATTATTCTGTCTCAGCCATTGTGGGCCGTCCTTAGTGATGCGCAGAATACTTACTGGCGGGGCAACCAAGTCGGGATGGGCAGTTATGGCTACGCCCATCAGTCGGTCAATGATGTCAAGTGGTCCAATGACGTGAAGTTCGGGGTGCGTCTCGATATACCGATCAATTTCTGGAATTTTGACGTAAAACATGCCACCGACCGTTGGCTTCTGTCTTGTACTGAAATAGGTTTTGGTGGTGCCCGGCACGATTTTATCTCCAACAATGTTGAGGTCCTTCATAGAACCATCCACCAGAGTTCCACGCATCCGAGCAGCAAAAAGTGTCATACCCGATCCTCTTTTGTAGTAATCAGGAAATTGCTTCTTGATGACAGGTATCTCTTTTTGAAGCGGCGCTTTGATCTTAAGACTGACGCGGTTAAGAATCTGACGTGTATTCAGCCTATCGTTGATCGCAGCCGTAAAGAAAGTCGCAGGATAAAAGCTAGTATCAGTGTCTTTTGCGATGCCAGCGACTGCCCACCAAACCGCTCCCGTCTGTCGAATCTTGCATACGCTTCCTTCGACCGATCCGCCGCGACTGAGTTCAAGACTGTCTGCAGCAAACAAGATGCCGTCCTTGAGAACGATCACAATTACTTCTGTCGCCATACATCCACTCGGATAAAGAAAAGAGAAAAGCAGACCTATGGCAATAAGTGCCGCTGGCGCTTTATGAGATTCGCACCGGGCGGTGGTGCTGCTTTTCAATGGGATAAGAGCACAGGATACCCAGTGCTTGATCTTGACAACGAAGATATTGATGTAAGCTGCGACGGAGTGACATGGGTTCATATCGGAGGTCCTCGTTGTTTGTCACATGCTAGACGGTTGTTAGCAAAAGCTACTTTTGGCTCCTACTTGGATGATCCGTTCGTTCGTAGAAACCTAATAGGCTTCAGTCCTACGTATATCGTTGCGTCCGGCGTTCTTGGTGGCTGGGGAGGCATCACAAAACCGCCGCCGAAAATGATCGGCTTACCTAGGTTAGAGGCAGGTTCGAGATGCCCTATTGAGAATAAGGCGTCGCTTAATGCTTTGACGAATTGTTCGTCATCTCCTTTGATCTCTATGCCCGTGCGCGGAGGCATGGTAACGCCCTCCACTAGCGGATATGACATTACATTAAGTGGGCCGGACCCTTGGTGTGTACCTTCGCCTCCACCTGTCAATACACGCTTAAGGATGCTACCAAGCCTAGCCGCTTCGGGGTCTATGTATATCAAGATCAAAACGAATTTGCCCCCGAATGGCTCTAGGGTTTTCGCAATAGCTGTTTCTTCTGTTGGCGATATATCTCGCGGCTGGATCAACGCTTTCAGTTTGAGATTTTCGGCCTTCAACCCTTCTGTCTTTTGGTTTAGCAACGCAACAAGTTGGTCGGATGCGGTCCTTAATTCAGCATTTTTGCTCCGCAGTTCGGCACTCTTACCCTTTGCACACCTACTCCACGTTGCCTCAAGTTTGCCGACCGACACTTCGGCTTTGGAAAGTTCCAGATCACAATCGTTTTATTTGGTGCCGTGGTGATCTATGGCTTGAGAATCATAATCGTAGCATCGAGAGAAGAGTATGCCTATAAACACTCGTTTAAAAGTCGAAATAATGCTTGACATCTGCCGTTATAGTGCCTAATATAAGGCACGGTTGAACGGCGATGAATCAGCTAAACACAGACAAGCGGTGCCAAATCATAGCGGCCTTGATCGAAGGGAACTCCATCAACGCGACGTGCCGGATGATCGGAGTTGGCAAACATACCGTGCTGCGGCTCTTGGAAGATGCGGGGTGCGCTTGTGCCGCGTTTCACGATGCGAACGTGCGGAACCTTCGCGTGAACCGCGCCCAGTGTGACGAAGTTTGGTCCTTCATTTACGCGAAGCAAAAGAACGTGACGGCGGAGCAGATGGAAGAAGGCGCGGGAGATTGTTGGACGTGGACCGCGATTGATGCTGATACCAAGCTGATTATCTCTTACATGCTTGGAGATCGTGGGGCTTCCACGGCTCAGGCGTTCATGCAGGACGTAGCTTCGCGGATTATTAATCGGATTCAGCTAACGACGGATGGCTATCGTGTGTACGCAGAGGCAGTAGAAGATGCCTTCGGGTCGGAGATTGACTACGCGATGTTGGTGAAAATCTACGGCGCATCGGGTGACAGCCCGGAGTCGCGTTACAGCCCTGCAACCTGCATCGGGTGCCGCACTGGTGTCCTGAGTGGCACTCCAAATCCGAAGTACATTTCCACTAGTTACGTGGAGCGGCAGAACCTTTCGATGCGAATGGGGATGCGCCGTTTTACTCGGCTCACAAACGGATTCAGCAAGAAATTTGAGAATCACGCGCACCAAGTTGCGCTCTACTTCATGCACTACAACTATTGCCGCGTGCATTCCACGTTGCGCGTGACCCCGGCTATGGAAGCAGGGCTAACAGATCACGTATGGACGCTGGCGGAACTGTGCAGTCTGCTGCCTGAGAAGAAACCGAATGCACAAGCGGACAAAGACCTAGTTTTGAGGGCATTGCAATATGGCAAAAGCTAATCAATTTTCTATTCCATATCTTGACCCGAGTGTGCAGCATGTCGGGATCAGTCGCCTACGGGCATTGAACGTCACGCAGCTCCGCGACCTGGATAAAACGCTAGTTATTCAGGACAACGATAAGCCGCTAGCTGTGCTCTTGAAGTATGAGCATTTTCTGGCGATGCAGGAACGGATTAAAGACGATGAGTAGGCTACTTGTTTTCGGTAGCTTCACGCACGATCCGCAGAGCATTCTGGCTACTGTCTACGGGCTTGCACTTGTGGGCGTCGAACTGTGCCTGAAGATCGGTTCCCTTGAACTGAGTATTACACCGTTCGCAGATGGCAATGGCCGGAGGGGTTGGTTTTACGATTCGAAGTTTGCGCTGCATGGTTTCAGTCTAGCGCAATCGGCACGGAGGGCGTAATACCTGTGGAAATCAAACGGCACCAGTACCGAAGCCTGAATGCGTCCATCAGAACACTCAAAAGGTCGTGGTCAACCGGAGGTCGTAGCTGCGTGGCGGCGCAATGGCATTGCCAGAAAAGAGCCCGGCAAAGTCAATCACATTCAGCCGATTATTCAAGTTCTGGACATCAGCTTGAAAGCGCACGCTGCGCTTATCCTTCTTCCAGAGATCCGCTCCAGCGGAAGCGTTGATGGCTAGCGAAGGTCGCACTCGACCAGTCGCGAAGTTCACACGATTCACAATTTCCTGGCCATATTGCGCCACGGCTTGTTGTTCCGTGCCATCAAATTCCACTGGCAAACCGCTTCCGTATTCTCCGCCAAGCGCCACCCACAATCGCTCCGCGAGTTGATACCGAAACCGCGTCCGCATCGTATTGCGCTGATCCTGAGTTACCCAAAAACGTCCGCTGGTCTGACTCAGGGCATTGCTGGCCTCTTCGCCGAGAAAAAGCCCGCCCGTAACCGGAAGGTATGCAGCCCCAACCATGTAGGAATAACTCACGAATCCCGAAAGCCGCCCCCAATGCGGAAGATCAAGCTTGCCTTCGGCCCCATAAATATTCGCCTTCCGAAAAGCGATCGGGAAGCTCACAGCTGTATTAAGCAATTGATCATCGTCGGCGAAGTTGTTCACGCTCCGGTCGAAGCCATTCACGTCCAGCCGAAGCTTTTGGAAAAAGCCCTTAGTAAATCCGACCTCATAATAATTGCCGTGCGAAGGTTGCACCGGTATGCGCAGAACCTGAGGATCCAAAGAAATCACCGCAGCAGAACTGGAGAGCAGAATGTTTTCGAAATCCGGAGTCTGAAAAACCCGGTCGTACGACGCATGCAGCACTAGGTCAGCGGATGGGAAATACCGCGACACACCCAACCGCGGACTCACGGCGTTCTGGTTCACCAATAGTTGATAGTGGTCCCAGCGCAGGCCCGCGCTAACCGTCCATTTGCCCGCGCGAATGAGGTCCTGCACAAACGCGGATTGCTCAAGATCCGGACGATTTGCCGCAAAGTTAAATGTGGCTGGAGTTCCGGGATCGAATTGAGTGAAGTCCGTAATCACGTCGCTGAACTGTTCGCGTAGAAATGTAGAGTCGGACTCGACGCCGGCTTTCCACTCCTGATTGCCGTGATGAATCGAAATCGTTCCTTTGAAATATCCTTCTCGAAAACCGTTTTGCTGAAAAACGATAATAGGGGTTGAAAATGGATTCGAAGTGAACCCCTCCGAGTCATCCCGAACCATTCCGTGTAAATCTCCTACGACGTTCTGCGAAAACAAATGCTGATAAGAGACGATTCCCATCGTTTCAAAATTGTTTCTATCCTGCCGCTGTCCCGCCGCTTCTTGTACCAACTCGTTGGGCACGAGAAAACGTGAAAACTCATGGCGCGCGGAAAAACTCAAGCGGTCGTGATTTCTGAAATCGCGCTCGTAGCTTGCGCCGAAGTCGCCGGTAGTGCCGTTGTTGGTGAAGTTCTGCAGAACCGGAGGATTCAAATAGCGACCGGTCATTGCGCCCTCGGCGTTGACTGCCACCGTATTTCTTCCCCACGCGCATTGAGTCAAGAGGTAGCCGTCCGCAGTGTCGAAGCTCCCGCCTGCCAATACCGCTTCGCCGTGAAGACCGAGCCCCGGATCTTTCGTCGTGGCCATTTCGACGACACCGCCCAATTTCCTTCCATACTCCGCTGGAATTCCCGCGGTGTAGATGCTCATCGACTGCACATCGTCCGCTTCAATTTCCGGACCAAAACTCGGCGACCGGTTATCGGTAAGCGGGATGCCATCGACCACCAGTTGCGTCTGATATTCCGACCCGCGCGGATGCAAGACCGCATTGCCCTCATATAGCCATCCGGGCTGAGAATTAATCAGATCCTGCAGCGATCGACCCGGCAGCGACGTCGTTCTGTCGGCGATCGTATCTTTACCAATTCGATTAATTGTCCCTGAGCGATGGGGATCGATCAGCGTATCCGCATCGTTGACGGTCACGGAAGTGCTCATGGGAGCGATTATGAGAGTCACATGATATTCAGCGGGAATAGCAGACCGCACTTCAACGGAATCAGAAAATGGCGCGAAACCCTCGCGCTGCACCTCGATACGATACACACCGAAGGGAAGCAGCTTGGCGACCAGGTTTCCGGCGTCGTCTGTAAGCAAAGTTTTGCGAATCTGGTTGGCTTCGCTGACCAACTGAACCGAGCTCTTTACTCCGAGTCCGGCTGGATCGGTAACCTTGATCCTCAATTCTCCAGTATTGCTCTGCGCGCAAAGGGGAATTGCCGCCAGCAGGAGCGCCGAAAGCAGAACGATAAGACAAATCTTCATCATCCAACGAAATTCCACAGCGAATCTCAGTACCAGTGGCTCCGTCTGCTTGAGGCCGCGGTAAACAATCCTGTCATTCTGAGCGAAGCGAAGAATCCATGCAAAGTTCTGTAGAGACGTAGCTAGCCACGTCTCTACCCGGTCGAGTCCTCGTTATCGGAGCCTTTCTCCGGCCGAAGCAGTGGAAACAGAATGACATCGCGGATAGTATGGGAATCAGTCAACAACATCGCCAGGCGGTCCACGCCGACGCCCACGCCCCCAGCCGGCGGCATGCCGTAAGACAGCGCGCGAATGTAGTCTTCATCCATCTGGTGAGCCTCTTCGTCGCCGCGCTCTCGTTCTCTAAGTTGCTGTTCGAAACGCTGGCGCTGGTCTTCGGGATCGTTGAGTTCGCTGAAACCATTGGCAATCTCCATCTTCCCGGCGAAAATTTCCCAGCGCTCAGTCCAGTCGGGTTCGTCCGCTTTCTGCTTGGAGAGCGGCGAGACCGCGGTGGGGAATTCATAAATGATGGTCGGCTGAATCATGTGCTCCTCAGCCACCGCATCAAACAAATTTGCGATCGTCTTGCCGGCCGGCTCATTAGGATCATACGCGATATGCGCGTGCACTCTATTAAATCGCTCGACCAGAGCTTTCACCGAATCTTTCGAACTGAAATCCGACATGGCCGGCTTGGCCCCTGCCGCTTCCGGCCAATAATGAATGATGGCCTCCCGCATCGTCATGCGCCGCCAGTTGGAATTGTTCCAGTCGATCTCGTCTTCGTCCCACTTGGTTTTCGTCCCGCCGGTAACGTCGACGGCGGCTTGCTCAATCAACTGCTGCGTGAGATCCATCACGCCGCGATAGTCCGTATAAGCCTGGTAAAACTCGAGCATGGTGAACTCGGGATTCCAGCGCCATCCGAGTCCTTCGTTACGGAAGTTACGATTGATCTCGTATACGCGGTCGAAGCCGCCGACCGTGAGTCGCTTTAGATAAAGCTCCGGAGCAATGCGCAAATACAGGTCCATATTGAGCGTATTGTGATGCGTTTTAAAAGGCTTGGCGACCGCGCCGCCCGCAATCTGCTGCATCATCGGAGTTTCAACTTCTATGAAGTCCTGCGCATCCAGGAACCGCCGCATAGATTGCACCAGCTTGCTCCGCTTCAAAAAAACATCGCGCACATCCGGGTTCATCACCAGATCGACATAGCGTTGCCGGTATCGCAGCTCAACATCGGTCAACCCATGCCACTTTTCCGGCAGCGGCAAAAGATCCTTCGATAGGAACGTAATCTCCTCGACGTGAACGCTAAGTTCGCCGGTGCGGGTGCGGAACAAATATCCGCGCACGCCGACGTGGTCCCCGAGATCGAGCAAGCGGTAGAGTTCGAATCCCTTTTCTCCGACCGCATCTTTCTTCACATAAATCTGCAATTTCTGCCCACCCTGCTGCAGATGCGCAAACCCCGCCTTTCCCATTAGCCGGATTGCCATAATGCGCCCGGCAATCCGCACCTCGACGCGCGGATTCTCTAATTCCTCCGCCGACTTTTGCGAGTACTCCGCCAAAATTGCAGGAATAGTATGCGTGAACTCGTACTTGGTCGGATACACCCGCTGTCCCAGCGCTTCAATCTGCTTCAACTTCTCGCGCCGCAGTTTGTAAATGTTCTCGTCGAGTGCCAATGGGTTCCTTCGTTCGCGAAGATAGAAGATCGATTATAAACAAGCCGGTGATGAGCAGGAGATCGGCCTGCGAATCCAATGGGTTCTCTGCGCAATCTGCGGCGGTTCTCGACGACCTCCGATTTAAGATTTTGTGTTTGTCGACACTTCAACACCTTAAAATGCAGAGCTCGCCGAGAACGTTCGCAGAGTGCGCGGAGAAGAAGATTACTGGCAGTTGCTGAAATAGAGGACGAGAGCCTTGAAGCCGACCGTGGTAGGCGTTACTATAAACTGCTTTAAACTTTTCAATCGAACCGGGAAGTTGAGGCCTGATGCCGCAAAACTACGTTCCACTCTTTCTATTCATCGCGGTGGTAGGAGTTCTAATCCCTATCACGCTGCTGGCGGCGAAACTGATTCGCCCGGAAAATCCCAATCGAACCAAATTGATGCCCTACGAATGCGGCATCGATCCCATCGATAGCGCCCGAGGCCGTTACACCGTCCGCTATTACATTATCGCCATCCTGTTCGTCGTCTTCGACGTGGAAACTATTTTCCTATTCCCATGGGCAGTAAAGTTCAAGGCCCTCGGCACCTTTGGACTGATTGAGATGCTGGTCTTCCTCGGCATCCTGATCGTCGGCTACATCTGGATTTGGGGCAAGGGCGCCTTGGAATGGGTGTAGAGAATTAGGAAATTGTTAGCCGGCGTCATCTGTGACTATGACAAACGCAACCCCCGACGAAATCTTCATCGCCAGCCGCTGGACCAAAGGAAATTTATTTTTCCCCACGCGTATTGTGGTAAACCCTCTGCACGTGAGCAGGGTGAAGCCACGCTTTTTCGGCAGCAACGAAGAAAGTATCGCCATGGCGCAAGTCGCCTCAGTACACATTTCCACCGGGGTTATCTGGTCGGAGATAGTGATCGAATCGAGCGGCGGTACGGACCCGATCACCTGCCACGGCCATCGCAAAAAGGACGCGCAGCGTATTCGCGACTTGATCGAGTCCTATCAGGCTGCCGCTCGCCGAGCCTGATTTTTGCCCGGTGTGATGCCTATCGTTGACACGGTATTGCCAAGCTGTTAGAAGTTAACGTTCTCCCAAACCTGTTGCAACGCCGGAGGTCTGTACCTTCGTAGATGCCTGAGGAAACCAAATCGCCAACTCCGCCGCCGGGCGGTGAGCCCAAACCAGCCGCTCCGGCGGCAGGCCACGCGGTTGCTGCGCCGCCGAAACCAGTCGGGCCCATCCCCATTCCGTGGGAATCCGACATGGTGAGCAAGCTCAAGGGCCAATACGGCTCGGGCATTCGCGAAGCGAGCAGCTACCTGGGCCAGAACTATCTGGTTGTAGAACCCGCCATTGTTTTTGAGCTGCTGCAGATTCTGCGCGACGGGGAGCAGTTCGATTACTGTGTGGACATCACCGCAGTGCACTATCCCGCGCGCGAAAAACAGTTCGATCTTCTCTGGATTCTTTATTCCTTCCTCCGAAACGAACGCATTCGCGTGAAAATTATGATTGCCGACGGCGAAAGCGTTCCCAGTGCGGTTCCGATCTGGGCAACTGCAAACTGGCTCGAGCGTGAAGTCTTTGACATGTTTGGCATCCGCTTTGACGGGCATCCAGATTTGAAGCGCATTCTGCTACCAGATGGCTGGAAGGGTCATCCGCTTCGCAAGGACTACGGCATCATTCAACAGGATCAGGAATGGGTGAAGGCCAACCTGGGAATCGAGAGCGGCCAATAAACATGGCCAACGAATAATGACCGACCAGACCATCACTGATCCGAAGACGCCTGACGCGAAGACCACCAAGGCGACAAAGTATGTCTCGCACCTGGAACTCGGTGAGCCCGACAAAACTTTTCTCGACAGCAACGAGCTCATCATCAACATGGGCCCGCAGCATCCCGCGACCCACGGAGTGCTGCGCGTAATTCTCAAGCTGGATGGCGAGCAAGTCCTTGGCACCGAGTGCGTAATTGGCTACCTCCACCGCGGAGTAGAAAAAATTGCCGAGAATCGCACCTACACCATGTTCAATCCGTATGTGGACCGCATGGATTACGTGGCCGCGGTCTCGAACGGGCTGGGCTACTGCGAAGCGGCCGAAAAACTTCTCAATATCGAAGCTCCGCCGCGCGCGAAATACATTCGAGTAATTCTCACAGAGTTGAACCGGCTGGCGAGCCATCAGCTCTGGCTCGGCACGCACGCTCTCGACATCGGCGCCATGACGCCACTTTTCTACACCTTCCGCGACCGCGAAGAGATCCTCAAGATTTTTGAAAAGTACTGCGGTGCCCGGCTGACTACTCACGCTTTTCGCATCGGAGGCTGCCAGTACGAGACCTATGAAGGCTTCGAGCGCGACGTAATCAAGTTCCTCGATTTCGTCCCGCCCAAGATCGACGAATACGAAGAACTCCTCACCACCAACCGCATCTGGCTGGAGCGCACGAAAAATGTCGGCGTGATCTCAAAAGCGGATGCCATAGCCCTCGGCGTTACCGGCCCAGTGCTGCGGGCCAGCGGGGTGAAATGGGATCTCCGCAAAGCCCAGCCCTACGCGGCCTACTCCGACTTCGATTTCGAAATTCCCATTGGCACCAACGGTGACACCTACGACCGGTACACCGTCCGCATGGAGGAAATGCGGCAGTCGCTGCGCATCATCCGCCAAGCGGTCGAGAAAATTCCCGAAGGCCCGATCATGGCAAAAGTTCCCAAGGTGATGAAACCGCCGGTCGGCGAAATCTATCACTCGATCGAGGCGCCCAAGGGCGAACTGGGATACTTCATCGTGAGCGATGGATCGACGCAGCCTTATCGCGTGCGCGTGAGGCCACCGTCGTTTGTAAACCTGCAGGCGCTCGATATCATGGTCCGCGGAGCGCTCGTTGCCGACGTCATCGCAGTAATTGGAACGCTCGACATCGTGCTGGGCGAGGTGGATCGCTGATGCTCGATTACATCACCTCCTATCTCAGCAGCAACACGACCCCAGGGCAAGCCGGCAACGTGTTCTGGGCGCTCGTTTACATCATGGTCGTCTTCGGCGGAATCTCGGTCGCCGTTATGGCCATGAACTGGCTCGAGCGCAAAGCTCTGGCGCATTTCCAGATTCGGCTCGGTCCCATGCGCGTAGGCCCCCATGGCCTGCTGCAGCCAATCGCAGACGCGATCAAGCTGATGACGAAAGAAGACATCATTCCGGCTGAGGCCGATAAATTTGTCTTCTGGATTGCGCCGCTGATTATTCTGTGCGCATCGTTTGCTGTTTATATTGTCATCCCATTCGGTCCGACCCACGCGATAACCGATTTAAATATCGGAATCCTCTTTATGCTGGGGGTTTCGTCGCTGAGTGTGTTGGGAGTCGTGATGGCAGGCTGGGCATCGAACTCGCATTATCCCCTGATCGGCGCACTCCGCTCCAGCGCGCAAATGGTTTCTTACGAAGTAGCCATGGGCATGGCCGTGGTCTCGGCGATTCTGATGACCAGCCTGCACGGCCTCGGTCCATACGGCGTTGGCGTGGGCGGTTCGGGAACCGGCACGCTGAGCATGATTGGCATCGTTCAAGCCCAGCAGGAGCAGCATGTCTGGTTCCTGTTCAAGTTCTTTCCATTGGGCTTCATCGCATTCGGCATCTTCGCCATCGCGATGGTCGCGGAAACCAACCGCGCGCCCTTCGATCTGCCGGAAGCAGAATCAGAATTAACCGCCGGCTTCCATACCGAATATAGCGGACTGCGCTGGTCGCTTTTCATGCTGGGTGAGTACGCCGCGATGATCGCGGTATCGTCCATTGCGGTGACTCTGTGGCTCGGCGGATGGTACCGGCCATTTCCCAATGCCTTAACTGGAGAGACCTGGGACCTGGTGTTCTCACTCTTTCCGGGACTGACTTTCCTGGCACTGGCCGTCATTGCTTTCGTCGGCGTCGTACGCATGCCAAAGCATCCGTACTTCCACGTGCAGACCCTTGGCCTCGCGGGATTCGGCGTGGTGCTCGGTTTGATTGGCCTGATCTTGTTCGCGCCTCCAGTGCGTGACCGCATTCAGGATATCTTCTGGTTTGTGGCTAAGGTCGCGGGCTTCATGTATCTATACATCTGGTACCGCGCCACGTTTCCTCGCTATCGCTTCGACCAGCTTATGAAAGTTGGATGGAAAGTGCTGCTGCCAATTGGAATCGGCGTGCTCATTCTGACCGCAATTCTGGGAGTTGTGCTCTAGATGCAGCCAATCGTGCAACCCGGCATGCAGCCAGTAGCTACAACGTTTTTCTTCTATTTTTTATCAGCGCTCACCTTGCTTAGCGGGGTGGTGGTCATCACCCGCAAAAATCCTGTGCATTCCGCTCTGGCATTGATTTTCGGCCTGCTGGCACAAGCCGGGTTGTATCTGATGCTCTACGCGCCATTCGTCGCCGGCGTTCAGATCATTCTCTATGCGGGCGGCATCATGGTGCTGTTTTTGTTTGTGATCATGCTGGTAAACATCGAGCGTTCGCAAAGAGAAGAACAATTCAACAAGCAATGGCTAATCGGCCTGCTTGCTGCGATCGCACTGGGCGCGCTTTTCATAATTGTGTATGTCAAAGGCAAAAGCTTTTTTCCCGTCGGCATGCCCCAACCGATTGAGAGCAACAACACGCAGGAGATTGGCGTCATGCTCTATGGGCAATACATGTTCGCGTTTGAAATTGCGTCGTTGCTGCTGTTGGTAGCGATTATCGGCGCGGTAGTGATGGCGAAGAAAAGAATTTAGTGTCCCCGAAGAAACGTAGCTAGCTACGTTTCTACAGCGGTGATTATGGCTCCAATCGGCACAGTACATTATTTAGTGGTCGCGGCGGCCCTGTTCATCCTGGGAGTAATCGGCGTGCTCACTCGCCGGAACGTAGTCATCATTCTGATGTCGATTGAGCTGATTCTGAATGCGGTAAATCTGAACCTCGTTGCATTCTCACGGTTGTGGGGATTGCATGGACAAGTATTCGCGATTTTCGTGATCACCGACGCAGCCGCGGAAGCCGCTGTGGGATTAGGAATTTTAATCGCCTTCTTCCGCAACAAAGAAACGGTGAACGTCGACGAAATCGATTTGTTGAAGTGGTAGCCCGCAGCCAGGAGCTAGTAGCCAGGAGCCGACGACCGAGGACTAACGACCAACGACATGTTCTTTCTATCCCACATCTGGCTCATTCCTCTGTTGCCGACGCTCGGCGCGGCCACAATGCTATTCTTCGGCCGCAAACTGCAGAAGACTACCATTAATGCCGTTTGCGTTGGCGCGGTGGTCCTGACGTTTCTCTTCGCTTGTGGCGCAGTTTGGCAATACACGGACTACACCCACGCCAACCCCGGCAAGCCTTACCAAAACGTCGTCTACACCTGGCTCGGTACGGGCAATGGAGATACGGGCGTCTCGCCCGTCCAGCCTGGCGGGGAAGCCCAGCCTCAAATAATCTTTCTCACGCGCGACGGCCGCCCAGCCCCGTTTCAAGCCGACGCAGGCTTCTTGCTCGATCCCCTTTCCAGCATTTGGCTATTGTTTGTAACCGGCGTCGGCGCTCTCATCCACATTTACTCGACCGGCTACATGGCGCACGAAGGCGGGTATTACCGTTTCTTCGGATACCTCAACCTGTTTATGTTTTCCATGCTTACGCTCATTCTGGCGAACAATTACGTCCTGATGTTCGTCGGATGGGAAGGCGTGGGCTTGTGCTCGTATCTGCTGATCGGATTTTATTTCCATCGTCCCAGCGCCAGCACCGCGGCCAACAAAGCATTCATCGTTAACCGCATTGGCGATGCCGGCTTTCTGCTCGGCACGTTTACCATCGCCTGGTACTTCGGGTCGCTGCGATTCACCGAAGTCACACAACTGGCGCGCAGCGGCCATTTCGCTATCGGCGATCCCATCATTACCGCTGCGACGCTGCTTTTGTTTGTCGGCGCCTGCGGAAAGTCGGCCCAAATCCCACTCTACATTTGGCTGCCGGATGCCATGGAAGGACCGACGCCTGTCTCCGCGCTGATCCACGCCGCAACCATGGTGACCGCCGGCGTGTACATGGTGGCGAGATCCAATGCGCTGTTTGTGCTCGCGCCTACGTCGATGAAGACGGTCGCGATAATCGGCGCGTTGACCGCGATATTCGCCGCATCCATTGGCCTGGTGCAGAACGACATCAAGCGTGTTTTGGCGTATTCCACGGTCTCGCAATTGGGATACATGTTTCTCGCTCTCGGCGTGGGAGCATTTGCCGCTGGAGTCTTCCACGTTTTTACCCACGCCTTTTTCAAAGCGCTTCTATTCCTCGGGTCAGGTTCGGTAATCCATGCCATGAGTGGCGAGCAGGACATGCGCAACATGGGTGACCTGCATAAGCGCATCCCGATCACGCACTGGACGATGTTCATTGCGACCTTCGCCATCGCCGGCATCCCGCCGTTCGCCGGATTTTTCTCGAAAGACGAAATTCTCTGGCAGGCCTGGTCCTCTGAAGGTGGCGCCTATCGCCTGCTTTGGCTGGTTGGCTTCGTCACCGCATTGATGACGGCGTTCTATATGTTCCGGCTGATGTTCCTCACGTTCCATGGCCGTCCGCGCATGAGCCACGAAGTCGAGCACCACATTCATGAATCCCCCAAGTCGATGACGGTGCCGCTAATAATTCTTGCCCTCTGCGCGATTTGTGCGGGCTGGCTAGGATGGCCGCACAGTCTCGGCGGCTCCGACCGTTTTGCGAAGTTTCTGGAACCGGTGTTCGTCCGCGAGGCAACCGTCTTCCAGCAGGAAGGCAAGAGCGCTCAGCTCGCCGCCGGCGAAAAAGAAGAGGAACACACCACTCCAATCGAATACGGATTGATGTTCCTTTCCGTGGGCGCTGCGGTGATTGGTTGGGGCATGGCTTGGCGCGCGTATCGCGAAGCCGACAAGGGGTATGTAGAACCAATCGCGGCGAAAGCCCCGGCACTCTACGACGTGCTCTACAACAAGTATTACGTCGACGAAGGCTACGACTACGCCTTCACCGGCCGCCGCAAGGTCGGACAGACTCGTCTAGGCGTGATGGGTGCAGGCGAAGCATCATCCTGGTTCGACTCGCATGTGATCGATGGCATGGTAAACGGCAGTGGATGGATCACTCGTCTGAGTGGCACCCTTTCCAGTTGGTTCGATAAGTGGATTATCGATGGCGTTTTCGTCAATGGTCCCGCGATCCTGTCACGAATGTTGTCCTATCCCATGCGTCTCCTGGAATGGGGTTTGGTGCAATGGTACGCGCTGGTCATGGTGTTGGGTCTGGTAGGATTTGTCGCCTATTATTCCTGGCGATGACTGATTGTGTGGCGCGGGCGCCCTCGCCCGCGTAATGGAAAAAAATGCAAAGCCATATTCTCTCGATCATCTTATTCACGCCGCTCGCCGGCGCTCTCTTGCTCATTTTTATTCCCAAAGAGCAAAAGGACGCCATTCGGTGGATTGCGAACATCTTCGCGTTGGCCGGCCTGATAGTCTCCATTCCGCTGGTGCCGTGGTTCTGGGCGCAGCGCTACGAGCCTGGGTTCAAGTTCATGGAGGGCGTGCCGAATAACTGGATTCCCTCCATCGGCGCCGGATACGTGCTCGGAATCGACGGCATTTCTTTCCTGCTGATCATGCTCACCACGCTGCTGGGATGGATCTCCATCCTCTCGTCATGGAGCGCGATCGAGACTCGGGTCAAGGAATATTACATCTGGTTTCTAGTTCTGCAGACGGGAATGCTCGGCGTTTTCATGGCGCTCGATTTCTTCCTCTTCTTCGTTTTCTGGGAAGCAATGCTCGTGCCCATGTACCTGCTGATCGGCATCTGGGGCGGCCCGCGCAAGCTTTACGCCGCCATCAAATTCTTTTTGTATACCTTGCTCGGTTCCGTCCTGATGCTGTTGTCAGTCCTGTTTCTCTATTTCTACAATTTCCGCCAGACGGGGCAATACACGTTCAGCATCCAGGCGCTTTACAAGACCGCTCCACATATTTTCCACGACCCAGCGTACGGTTCGTCATTTGCCATTTTGTTATTTCTGGCATTCTTTGTGGCTTTCGCCATCAAGGTGCCGATGTTTCCGTTTCATACGTGGCTGCCGGATGCGCACGTTGAAGCGCCAACCGCAGGCTCAGTCATTCTGGCCGGCGTCCTACTGAAAATGGGAACCTATGGTTTCATTCGATTTGCCCTGCCATTTTTCCCCGACGTAGTCATGCATCCCAAAGTCCGCTTCTGGATGATTTTCCTCTCAATCGTCGGAATCATTTATGGTGCGCTGGTTTCGCTGATGCAAAGGGACATGAAAAAACTCGTGGCCTATTCATCAGTCAGCCACATGGGTTTTTGCACGCTGGGAATCTTCGCCCTGAATCCGATGGGACTGAGCGGCTCGGTGCTGCAACAGATCAACCACGGCATCTCGACCGGTGCACTCTTCTTGATTGTCGGCATCCTGTATGAGCGGCGGCACACGCGCGAGATCAGCGAGTACGGAGGCATCTCGAACGTGATGCCGCTCTACGCCACGATCACGATGATCATGTTCCTCTCCTCCATGGGCCTGCCGCTGCTGAACGGTTTCGTCGGCGAGTTCACCATCCTGCAAGGTACGTTCATGGAAAACTGGAAGTGGGCTGCATGGGCAGTGCCGGGTGTGGTTCTGGCAGCGGCTTACTTGCTATGGCTCTATCAGCGAGTTTTCTTCGGAACCGTGACCAATCCGAAAAACGAAAAACTGCGTGACCTCACGCCGCGCGAAGTTCTCACCTTCGCGCCGCTGCTCGTCATGGCATTCTGGATCGGCCTGTATCCCAAGCCATTCTTCCAAATCCTGCAGCAACCCGTGAACCAGTTGGTGCTGACGATCCGGCCCGATTATCCCGGCATCAGCGGGGCGGTCAATGCATCCACGCAACCGCAAACACCAATCGTATCGAACACCGCGGCCCTCGCCGTTCCCACCGCCATGGCAAAGGGGAAGAAATAAGTGCCCGGAATGCCACAATATTTCACCGGCACGGACTATCTCCTGTCGCTGCCCATCATCATGCTTACGGTGTTCGCCCTGGGTATTCTTCTGATCGACCTGATAATTCCGCCGGAGTGGAAGTGGACGAATGCCGTAACCGCATTTATAGGCGTGCTTTTTTCCACTGCGGCAGTGATGAAGATTCAGTACGCGCAGTTCGAAGCCGCCAAGGTTGGCCGCTCGCTCGAAGTCGCCTTCATGCACTCCATGGTGCTCGACCACTTCTCCATTTATTTCTATTACCTGTTTCTTGCCGGCGCCGCCCTTTCCATCTTGATGTCCGTCCGTTATCTAGAGATCGAACACGAAAACCACGGCGAGTTCTATGCGCTAATCCTGTTTTCGGTAGTTGGCATGATGTGCATGGCCTCGAGCTTCGATATTGTTCTCACCTTCATTGGACTTGAGCTGATGGCGATCTCGACTTACGTCCTGGTGGGATTCCTGCGCACTGATCGCCGCTCCAACGAGGCGGCGTTAAAGTATCTCCTGCTGGGAGCTTTTTCATCCGGAATCTTCGCCTACGGCTTGTCTCTCTTGTATGGCCTGACCGGGACCACGGACTTGAGTGAAATCCGGCAGGCGCTCACGCAACAAGTGGCACAGAACGGCAATCATGTAAGTCCGATTGCAGTAATTGCGCTGCTAACCACGGCAACCGGGCTGTTTTTCAAGATCGCCGCCATTCCGTTCCATCAATGGCTACCCGACGCCTATGAAGGCGCGCCTACAAGTGTTACGGGATTCATGTCAGTGGCGGTAAAAGCGGCAGCCTGGGCCATGTTGCTGCGGATTTTGTTGTGGGGACTGTATCCGCTGCGCAGGGTCTACGTTCCGCTGCTGATCTTTGTTTCGATTGTCACCATGACCGGAGCCAACTTGGCCGCGCTCACCCAGAACAACCTGAAACGTTTGCTGGGTTATTCTTCGATCGCGCACGTTGGATACATGATGCTGGGTTTGGTTGCGCTAGCTTCAGTCAATTATCCTGCGCCCGCTTTCTTTGACGGCTTCAGAGGTATTTTGCTGTACTTGCTGGTCTATACGTTCATGAATCTGGGAGCGTTCGCCGTAGTCACATCGCTGCGGCAGCGCAATGTGATCGGCGACGAGATAGATGACATTGCTGGACTTTTCCACCGCGCCCCAACTGAAGCTATATTAATGCTGATTTTTCTTCTATCGCTGGCTGGAATACCGCCGCTGGCGGGCTTCTACGGGAAGTATTTTATTTTCCTCAGCCTGATGGAAAGCGGCCATTATGTGCTCGCGTCCCTGGCGGTGCTGTACGCGGTTTTCGGCCTTTACTATTACATGCGCATTGCCAACGCCATGTTCATGAGCGAAGCCCTCGACAAAACCCGGCTTCCGATCAGCGTTGCCATGAAGGTCGCCCTGGGTGTAACCGCGTTCGCCACTGTCGTGATCGGGATCTTTCCCGAGCGCTTCATAAGAGTCGTGACGTGGTCGATGAGCCTGGGTTAGAAATCCGACCGACGATAAATGCACCTGACTTTGGATGGAACAGAGCTTCACAAGCTTGCGGAAAAGCGTTCGTAATCGCTGGCTGGAGTCTTGAAGGGGCGCGGCTTAAGCCGCGCCTTACATCGTTTTCCAAGACTTGCGGCACGGCTGGGAAGCCGTGCCCTTTCAAAACTCCCACGCCGAGAATTTTCCTGCAAGCTGTTCAGCGATGTAACAAGATAAAGCTTTTGAACCGGCTTTCGTCGCTGAAGTTTTCGGTTTCGCGCTCGTAATGATTTTTCTATTCTGTAACCAAACTGATTAGCCCCATCCATGCCCTCTCCCGACGACAATCCTCCAAAAAAGAAAAGCACCTGGGTGCAACTGGCAAGCTACAGCGAACTGGCCTTCATTTTTCCCGCCGCAACCGTTGCCGGATGGCTCATGGGCCTAGCGCTCGACCATTGGCTGCATACCACTTGGCTATACTTAGCAGGGCTAATCATCGGAATCATTGCCGGCTTCGTACAATTAATCCGCACGGTAACTTCTTCCGACTCAAAATGAGTGAAAACGAGGACACCGGCGGCGAGTCTTTTTACTCCGGCGCGCTCACTCGGATTCCGTACTTCATGATCGCGCTTGCCGTTGTGCTCAGCGCTGCGGCATGGCTTCGCTTTGGTTGGCGCATCGCATTAGGCTTCGCCTGCGGATGCGCCATCGCCTACCTCAATTTCCATTGGCTCGAGCGGGTTGTCAGCGCCCTGGCCGACCGGGCAACGCAAAGTGCTTACAAACAGTCGAGCAGTGGAATCGTATTTCGATTTCTGCTGCGCTACTTTTTGATGGCCGCAGCCGCCTATGCTATATTCAGTGTTTCTCCCGCGAGTGTTTACGGCCTTTTTGCCGGCTTGTTTCTGCCTGTAGGAGGCATCGCGTGCGAAGCGGCGTATGAAGTTTACATGGCGTTGGCGCGCGGGTTCTAAGGCAAAACCCTGGACAAAGCCAAGAGCTAAAAGCTAAAAGCTATCTCATGCACGAACAACTTTGGTTTACCGCATTCTTGAATCATATTTTCGCCAGCCCAGTTACCGGGTTGCTGCGCGCACTCCACCTTGAACCAAAATATCCTGAGGCGCCGATTCCTAATTCCGTCGCCATGGAAGTTTTGGTTTTCGTATTTCTGATTATCGTATTTGCGCTGGTCCGGTCGAGGCTCTCAGTCGACAAGCCGGGCGCATTGCAACACATTTTCGAAGGCGCTCACGGATTCGTTCAATCCCAAAGCCAAGAAATTATCGGTCATCACAGCGAAGGCTTCACGCCGTTTCTGATGGCGCTTGGCCTATTTATCCTGCTGTGCAATCTCATCGGCGTTATTCCCGGCTTCGAATCCCCGACGGCTGTGCCTGTAGTGCCACTCGGATGCGCGCTGTGCGCCTTTTTCTATTATCAGGCGCAAGGATTCAAACACGCTGGAATCGGCTATCTGAAGCACTTTGCCGGCCCCATGCCGGCGCTCGCGCCGCTAATGGTTCCGATTGAACTGATAAGCCATCTCGCCCGGGTCCTGTCGCTGACCATCCGTCTGTACGCCAACATGTTCGCCGGAGATATGGTCACCCTCGTCTTCTTTTCGCTGATTCCGATCGGAGTGCCGATTGCGTTTTTGGGATTGCACATCGGCGTGTCGCTATTGCAGACCTATATTTTCGTTCTGTTGACGACGGTCTATCTGGCGGGAGCCGTAGCCGAAGAGCACTAGAAAACGTTTGCGGTAATTGCTTTTGAAAGGGCACGACTTCAGCCGTTGCGGAAAAACTCGATGCTGCATTTGTTTTTGGGCGGCGCAGCGCTTCAGCGCTGCGATCAGTGCATCATTTTGAATCCGGCTTTAGCCCTGAGGGGGTTTCATAATATGGTTGGTCGGGCTTCAAAGTAACAAGAGTGCTCCACCGTTCAGCGTGCGGGCGTCTGCAAGGTATGGCGTCAACCACCCACTGGCGGTAATTCATAGTTGAGGAGAAACACCATGCGTAAGTTGAGCAATCTGTTTATGGCACTGTCGTTGTTGTGCTTCGCCGTTCCTGCGTTTGCGCAGGGAGGGGAAGCCGCAGCCAGTGGAGTTAATTGGGTCGCGATCGCCGCTGGATTTTCCATGGCGTTCGCATCCGGCATCTGCGCTTTGGCGCAGGGCAAAGCCACAGCCGCCGCGGCTGAAGGCCTGGCGCGCAATCCTGCAGCCCGCCCTGGTATTCAGTTGGCGCTGATTCTTGGTCTGGCTCTAATTGAATCACTGGCGTTGTACACGCTGGTGATCATCTTCGCCAAAGTGAAGTAGAAGTTTTTGCGAGATGTGAAAAAGCCTCAGCTGCGAAGCTGAGGCTTTTGTTCTGGACGTTCCCTAACCGCGGGTACCAACTCAGCTCTTGCGCTCGCCTTGCCATTCGGTCCCTCTGATCTCCGGCGCGCGCTCGACCGCTTCCATCAGAATCCCGCGCAAGCGCAGGCGGCTTTCCATGTCGGTGTTCACAATTTCAAACCCCACTTCGTTGACCCGGGCGCGCCGCAGCAAAACCTGCCCGCGAATGTGGCGAACGCCCGTCGAAATATCGATGTTCGCTTCCGAGCCTACGCGGAGATTGTCCTCTTTAGTGCCCATGCCGCCGCCTAAACTGAGCTCGCGAAGCATGATGCTCGATTTTCCCCACGAACTGCTGATGATGGCCGACAATGTTTTCCGCAACACAATCCGCTCATAACGCCGCTGCCGCACCCACGGACAAGCCGGTGCCGCGTCGAGTGGCGCGATCGCCAACTCGCCTGGCGCCAAGCCGCTGCTGGACATGACCTGCGCTGCGTATCGCGGATCGATCTTGGCTAACGCCTGCGCTGCCGCAATCCGCAGCTCTCGATGGTTCGACCACTTCCACATCTTTTTCGTTTCCAGCAAATTTCGCAGAACAGTAATCGATTCGGTTTCGCGAAGCCTGCCCAACGACTCGACCGCTTTAATCTGGATGATCGCCGAACGGCCCTGAGCTTCGCCCGACTCCGCCATAACCATCAGTGGCGGCACTGTCGTTCGATCGCCACTCATGCCAATCTCATCGATCGCCTGAGGCAGAACCATCGCATCGAGGTGCTCCAGGATTTCAAGCAACGTACGCCCGCGGTCCGGAGCTGCTCCATAGGCTATCTGTCGAACCACAATATCGTGATAGAACCGGTTCCATTCCTTCAGCCGGATGGGCAACAACTCCAACAGTGTCGGCACGTCGAGCCGGCTCAAAAGTCCGACCACGGCGGATGCCTGCCGAACCGGGCCTGTCCTCAACATTTCTCGCGCTTGTTGCAAAGCGGAGGGACCAAGTTCCTTGACGATCTCGACCATGCGATCGCATTCTTCCCGCCGCATGCAGCGGAAAAATCGGTCCGCCAGATGTTCCAGGGCCGCTGGCGAAGTGCGCTGCAGCACCAGAACCAGATCGCGCGGAACCTGCGGCAGTCGCAAAGCCTCTTCGATGAACTCCGGCAGCCGATTCTCTACGCCAATGCGCGGGCGCAGCTCGTTGGCCATTGCCGGACGTTGTTTGGCTACGCCCTCGATGGCGCCGCAAACTTCGCCTAAGGCGGCATATTGCTTGCGGTTTCCAGCTTCCGAACTCAATCGCACGAAGGCTGCGCTTAACAAACTTTGTATTTCAGGATCGGAGTCCCGTACCAGCGCCTCGCCAATTTTGTGAATGACGGGACCGATCAAATCAATTCCGGGAGCAGCGAACAGGTCGGCCAACTGGCTTAATCCGATGGCCGCTCTGCGGCGAGGGTCACTATCTTTAGCGGCAAGGCAATTCGAGTAATTCTGTAGAATCGCGATGACGCCGTCCTGGTCGCCGCGCTCCAGCAGTACCTCTATGAACTGGCGAATATTGCGCGGCGGCACACACCCAGCGTCATTCGACAACAGAACGCTTTTCTTGCCCGCCTCCGGCACTTCCGCCCAGAACATGCGATCCAAAATGTCGGCGTGAGACTCCACCAGAATCCCGGCCTTGCTCATTTTGTCTTCGTGCACACGCAGAATCTGCCGCAGCGTTTCCATCTGCCGGCTCATGTGCTCCAGCATCTGGTGGACTGCGTTGACCTTCATGTCTCCTTTTTGGAAGCGCTCCATGGCGAAGCGGATCGCCATGTGCTCAGCCGCCTTCATCAAAAGAGGAGTATCGGTTTTCTCCGCGGGATTCTTTGCTGCCAGGCTTTCCAGCAGTTGTTGCAGGTTGAGTCTGAGATTCGGATCGGCCTGGGTAATTTCTTTCTGCAGCGGTTCGATCTGGCCGGCAGGGCTAGAGCCGGCTTCACCAAACTTTGTCAGCAGCCGGATTGCCTGCACAACTTCTTCTTCCTGAAGCGGCACAACTCCGCCAGCCCAGGTTCCCGTGCCTGCGGTGCCGGCAGCGCTACCGTTTCCCGGTTCGCCAGACGCCACATTCGGAACGCTCCCAATCGGCGGACCACCGACAGCCCCGCCAGAACGCGAGCCTTCGGCTGCGGCAATCAGTTGCAAAAGTTTCTGCGGATCATTCAGCCATTCTTTGAATTCCGGCCCCAGAGTCTGCGCCGCAATCTGCGCCGCGACGCTTACATCTGCCGTGCCCGGATCAGACGCCACAAACTTCACTTCATTAATCCGAATCGTCGAAGTTTTGCTGTCTCCGAACGTGTCCTTAATCTGCTGCACCACATCCTGAGCCTTGGAACCGCCCACGGCAAAGGCGCGAATCAGGCGGGCAAAATCGTCAACCGTCACTCCCTTGGAAAATTGAATACTGGCCAGACCAGCTGCGGTCAGAAGTTGAGCAAAGCTGCGTTCCGCTTGACCTGTTTCGAGCGCCACGCCATCTAGCAGCAGCCGGTTTTCAGACACGCCCAGCAAAAATCCGGCGTCGCCCTCTTTCGGTAAGCCGTGCTGCAACTCGTTCCAGGTAACTTCGAATTGCCCTTCCGTGCGCTTGTGTTGAAAGCCATAAAGCCGCACGTACTTCACCAGGATGTTGAGGCTGTGAATAAAGGCGCGAGCCGATGCGTTCCTGTCTTCTCGCTTGGTTGTGGCGGCGGTCGAAATACGTCGCTCCTGAAAGTCCGGTATTAAGGTTAATGCACAAGGTAAGGGGATGCATGTTACGGAGGTAATTGTCCCGAAGGGGATAAAACCCTGCAAAACCCTGCAAAAACGCAGCTGCAAAACGCTCGCTTCGTATCAGGGTATGCTTTCAGGCATACCGTATGTCTGAAAATGGTGTTGGCTTTAGCCGCTGGGGTTCGATGTGAACAATTGTTTCCGCAACCTCAAAATCGCTCGCAAATCACCCGCTTCATGCTGATTTCGCAAATTATCAGCCTGATTCAGCGCTGGAATTAATTCCATTAAACAGCGAAAATGATTCGTGATTCCGCAACCAGAAAAATCAGCATGAGTACTTCTGTAGCCCCAGCAATCGCAAAACGCCCGCGCAAAAAGGCCGGGCTCGCCATGTGGATGGAACGGGTGCTGGAAGAGTGTGAGCGCTCCAGCTTGGACTTCAGCGCCGATCCGGTCCATGATCTACGCGTCGCCCTCCGCCGCTGTCGCTCAGTGGCGGATGGCCTGCGCGTCATGGATCCCGATCCCGCATGGAAACAGATGAAGAAGGCCGGCCGGCAACTCTTTCGTGAATTGGGCGAACTGCGAGATGTACAGGTGATGGAAGAATGGGTCCGTCATTTGGGCGATCCTGCCGACCCGGTGGCCATCACTCTGCTTCAATTTCTGGCCGCCCGTGAAGCTCACTTAAAGCAGCAAGCAGCAGTTGCCTTGCAGGAATTCGATCGCAAACAATGGCGAAAATGGATTAGAACCTTGCCTCGCCGCGCCGCCAGAGTGCGCGCCGGCAGCGCCCTCTTCAAACATCTCGCTCTGGAACGTTGGGCCGAAGCTCACGAACTCCATCGCAACGCTTTGCGCAATCGCTCGCACATCGCGTTTCACTCGCTGCGCATCGGCTTGAAGCGTTTCCGTTACATCGTAGAGAACTTTTTGCCCGAACAGCACGTCGCCTGGAGCGACGACCTTAAGGAGCTGCAGGACATGCTCGGCGAAGTTCACGACCTGGACGTGCTTTGGGCCACCGCGCTTCAGGTCAACACTTTTCCGGATGCCGGCTCCCGTGCAAAATGGCATTCGCGGATTATCGAAGAGCGCATGCGAAGGATCGACAACTATCGCACAAAAATGGTGGGGAAGAATTCCCTATGGCAAGTCTGGCGTGCGCAATTGCCAGTTGCAAGGCAGATCGAATCCGCCGCTTTGAGCCGTCTTAAATTGTGGGCTTCATTTCTCGATCCGGACTTCAAACATTCGAATCACGTAACGCACCTCGCCCTTCAACTCTATGATGGCCTGCCAAATCGGCGAGCGGTGGGAGTTCCGGAGCCAGCAGATGAACGCAGTATCCTGGAAGTAGCGAGTTTCATGCATGACGTCGGCCGCTCCAAAAAAGAAAAAGCACATCACAAATTGACCTACAAGTTGATTAAGCGTCTAACGCCGCCCTTGAGTTGGAGCAAAGAGAAGATACACCTTACGGCCGTCGTCGTCCGCTATCATCGCGGGGCGCTTCCCAGGGCTGGACAGAAAACTCTGAACGGAATAAGCCCCGATCAAAAACAAATCGTCTTTCGACTGGCAGGAATCCTACGCCTAGCCAACGCCCTCGACTCGCAAGCAGACGGCAAAGTTCAGCGCCTTCAAGTTTGCCAGCAAAACGGATTCCTCGAAATCGCCGCCCCAGGCTACTCTCCGCGCGACCGCACCGCCGAAACCGTCGCCGCCGCCCGCCACCTGCTCGAAACCGTCTATGACCAACCAATAATGATCAAACCCCTGCGAGCCACAAAAAATGAAAAGAGAAGACTGATGCCTGACGCCTGAAGCCTGAAGCCAGAAGCCGCCCAGTCACTTCCCTCCGCCCCCATCATCAACTAAAACCGAAGCATCCCATGACTCACGCCCAGCTAGTCCAGAAAGCCGTCGCATGGCTGCGCTCCTACCGTTGCGGAGTGATCCTCTCCGAGCAGGCCTGCCTCAGCGGAGAAATGCCCGACGCTATCGGATGGAAACGCGCCTGCCACTCCGTGCTAGTCGAATGCAAAATTTCCCGAGCAGACTTTTTCGTCGACCGCGACAAACCGTTTCGGCGCAAACAGGAATGCGGGCTCGGCTGCGAACGTTTTTACCTGACACCGGCCGCCATGATTGGTGAAGAAGAATTGCCGCCCGGTTGGGGCCTGCTAGAATGCCACCACCGCAAAATCAAAATGCTTCGGCCTGCGGCAAAGAACCTGCGAACTGCGACCGGCTTTCGCTACGAAATGAATCTCCTGCTAGCCAGCCTGCGCCGTGTAGAGATTCGCATCGAACCCCGCAACCTTACAGAGTTTCTAAAGTGGAAAAATCGCCTGGCCGACTATAACCAGGGAGCTTTACCAGAAGGGATTGTACCTGCCGAGGAAGAACCAAACTATTTTCTGGAACCCGAACCGGCCCCGAATTAACAGCGTCAAAGCAGCATTCTTTCATCGGCGTAAATCCGTGGCTGGTTTTTCACAACTCCCGCCGACCCTCCATCGACTTCAACATCGTGATCTCATCCGCATATTCGATGTCGCTTCCCACCGGAATACCCATGGCAATGCGCGTAACCCGAAGTCCCGTGCGCCGCAATTTTCCAGAAAGGTAAGTCGCCGTCGCCTCGCCCTCAACCGTCGGATTAGTAGCCAGAATCACCTCATCCACCAGCCCGTCCTCAACCCGCCGCATTAAATTTGAAATCCGTAACTGCTCCGGACCCACTCCGTGCAGCGGCGAAATCGATCCGTGCAGCACGTGATAAACCCCGTTGAAATGTTTGGTCTTCTCGATAGCCCCAATATTGGTAGGCTCTTCAACTACGCAAACCATCCGCTGATTGCGAGTAGCGCTGCTGCAATAAACGCAAGGCTCGACATCCGTAATGTTATTGCAGATGGAACACAGCCGCAGCTTCGCCTTCACGTCGCGCACCGCTTCGGCCAGCGCGTCAGCATCCTCGTCGTTGGAGCGCAAGATGTGAAACGCAAGCCGCTGCGCCGTTTTGCTGCCAATGCCCGGCAGTTTTTTCAATTCGTCGATCAGCCGCGACATCGGCTCTGCAAATTTAGACATAGAAAAAATTGAGTAATTGGGGAATTTGGAAATTGAGTAATTGAAAAATCCGCGGCAAACAATTACCAGATTACTCAATTACCAAATTTCACAATCCCGGAATCCCCAGCCCGCCCAACATCCCGCCCATCGTGGATTGCATGGCTTCATCCACTTTTCGACTGGCGCCATTAATCGCCGCAGTCACCAGATCCTGCAGCATCTCGACATCCCCACCCTTCACAGCCTCGGGATCGATCTTCATGCTCAAAACTTGTTTGCGGCCATCCATTTTGACAACAACGCTACCACCACCAGACGACCCTTCCACTACGGTCTCTTCCATCTTTTTCTGCAGCACTTCATATTGCCGCTTGGCCTGAGCCATCATTTCCTGCAAATTGAATCCGCCCATGTAATCCTTCCCAATGAACCGAGTGGCGCGGGCGCCTCGCCCGTGCAGCCTCCAGAAAAGACCTCAGCGCTTGTCCTTATAATCAATAGTCGTCCTTATCTCCGCGCCAAACTTTTCTTTCATGCGGCGAACAATCGGATCCTGCTCCGCCCGGTTGCGTCCCCCGCCGTTAGAACAAGGACGATCCGGAGCAATGCCGGTAGGACCGTTCCCAGGGATAACCTTCAACTTAAGCGCACGCCCTGCAACCCCGCTAGCCGTCGCAATCGCCAACCGCCGCGCATCCGCCCCAAAAGTCATATCAATGACGGTGGCTGACGCCGTCACTTTGATTACTAGCTCATTTCCCTCAACGCGCCACTCGCCGCCTTCGAGCATCGAAACCAACATCTGATGCCCGCCCGCCGCCAATGCATTCAGCACCGGCTCACGCAAGCTTTCCGGCTGTGCCTGCACGGAAACAGGAGCGCTGACTACCTCTCGCGCCTCCGCTGGCGCAGCCGCGCCCATGATTACGGTCGCCATCGGCTTACTCGCAGCGAACGCAGGCACGCTCGCCGCCGGACCGTCTTCTGTCAAGAGCTGCGGCTTCGACCCGCTCTTCCGCGCCGAATCCGCCGCGAATGGCGATACTTGATTAGATCGCGCTGCTGTAGATGCTTCCGCTTTCTTCGCTTCGGGCACAGCTACCGGCCTGCCCGCTCGCGGAGCAGCACTGGACACTCCCGCAGCGCTCAGCAACTCTTCGATAGGAAGCAAACGTTGCGCATGCGACATTTTCAACAAACCCAATTCCAAATGAAATCGCTGCTCCTGCCGGTATCCCAGCTCCCCATGCGTCCGCAACATGATCTGCAAATGCCGCGCCAGATCCTCTTCACTGAAAAGTTCCGCCACCCGCGCCACCCGCGCCCGCTCGTCGCCAGAAATCTGCAGCAGGGAAGACTCTCCACCCGCGATCTTGGCCACAACCGTATTGCGCAAGAATCGAACCATCTGGCGTGCGAAATGCGCAGGACTATGCCCTTCGCTGATCAGCCGGTCCACCAGCCGCAATACTTCCTCGCTAGAACTCCGCGCCACTGCCTGCATCACTTCTTCGAGCACTGTAGAGGGCGCAGCCCCAGCCAGTTGCCGGACGGTCTCAGCCGTAAGCCGCCCATCGCAACAAGCAATCGCCTGATCGAGAATCGACAGCGCATCGCGAATCGAACCGTCCCCAGCCTCGGCTAGCAACGCCAGCGCATCTTCATCCGCTTCGATCCCTTCGCGACCGACCAGATCTTTCAGTTGTCCGAGAATCTCTTCAAAGCGAACCGCCCGAAAACTGAAATGCTGGCAGCGCGAGCGAATGGTCTGTGGAATGTCCTCCGGCTGGGTCGTAGCCAGCATAAAAACCACGTGGCTCGGAGGCTCCTCCAAAGTCTTGAGCAAGGCATTGAAAGCCGCATCCGTAATCTGGTGCGCCTCATCAAGGATGTAAATCTTGAAGCGGTCCCGCGCCGGACGATATCGCGCCGCCTCGCGCAACTCCCGAATCTCATCAATGCCGCGGTTGGTGGCAGCGTCAATCTCAATCACATCCACCGAATTTCCCGCGCGAATTTCGGTACACGATTCACACACTCCGCACGGCTCCGTCACCGGCTTGTCCGATGATCGGCAATTCAGCGCCATAGCGAGGATGCGTGCCACCGTGGTTTTGCCAATACCGCGGTGCCCGCTAAAAATGTATCCGTGAGCGGTTCGGCCCTGCTCAATAGCATTTTTAAGCGTGCGGGTAACGTGCTCCTGACCAATAACTTCAGAAAATTTCTGCGGACGGTATTTACGCGCCAGGACCTGATAGCTCATGGTATGAAAGTTAAATTATACGTGATCAAGAAAGTGTAGGCGCGAGCGTCCGCGCTCGTCCTGCTTCCGGCGGAAAGCTCCGCGACGTCCACGTAGCCCCGGACGCCTCGTCCGGGGCGCCGAGCGAAAGCGAGGCCTCTTTCACGAAACCCTTGCGAAAAACACACTCCCCGAGTACGCTTCTTGTTTAACTTTCTGCCCTGGGGTGCTCCATGCAACTGAAATTAACCGTCCGCACACACGACGACATCGTAGTCGTCGACTGCGCTGGCCGCATCGTTTTCGGAGAAGAATCCGCCGACCTGCGCGACACCGTCAAAATGGTAATCACGCAAAGCAAGCGCATCGTCCTCAACCTATCGGGCGTAAGCTACATCGATAGCGGCGGCCTGGGAACGCTGGTCGCCCTGTACACAACGGCCCGCAACAGCGGCGGCTCCATCAAGCTCGCGAATCTCACCCCGCGTGTAGGCGATCTGCTGCAGGTGACCAAGCTGGTGACCATCTTCGACGTCTACGACAGCGAAGAAAAGGCCATCGAGTCCTATCAAAAGGGCGCAGCAGCATAATCTTGTCCGTGTGGTACGGAAGCCCTGTGTGGCGCGGACACTCCTGTCCGCGTTCTTAATCTCGTGACTGACACCATGCACACGCGGATCGTAGCCACGATCCGCAAAATTCCCCGAGGCAAAGTATCAACCTACGGCGCCATCGCCCAAGCCGCCGGATATTCGGGCGCAGCCCGGCAAGTAGTTGCCACGCTGCATCGCTCGTTTGATTTGCCCTGGCACAGAGTGCTAGGCGCCGGAGGCGAAATTAAATTACGCGGAGACTCCGCCATTGAACAGCGCCTGCGCCTGGAATCTGAAGGAGTAACTTTTCGCGGAAAACGCGTAGATATGAAGCATCACGAATTCAAATTCGCCAGACCTAAAACGACTACGAAGAAAAAGAAGCAAGCCGCCCGCCGATTTTCCCAACGACGAACGACCAAGGACTAACGACCAGTCTTAAACTGATCATCAATCTCCACCTGATACCCCGCGACAAGCCGGTTAGTTTCATTCGCCATTCCAACCACGGCCATCAGTTCTTTGAACATCGCGTCCGTCATGCCTTTTTTTCTCGCCGAAACCGTATGCGACGCAATGCAGTAGTCGCACTGGTTAGTCACACTAACAGCGACGTAGATGAGTTCCTTGATCAGCGGATCGAGCGTGCCCGGGCCCATAATTTGCTTGATATCTTCCCAAGTCCGCTTCAGCATTACCGGATCATTCGCAATCGCCTTCCAGAAATTATTGATCCAGTCCGTCTTGCGCACCGCCATAATGTCGTCATAAACTGCCCGCACCTCCGGGCTCGCGTCTGCATATTCAACCAATCCCAGCGTCGCCATTTCGTCTCCAAGGATGTTTACCACTAGCTTTTTTTAGCGGTTCTTTGGTAGCACCACCGTCTCGGCGGCTGCCGTGAGGGCCTTCCGCCCTCACATGCGAGGACACGATCCCTTCGGACAGCCGGCAAGATGCCGGCGCTACAAAATCGGAACCTGCCCACTCAACAATTTTCCCAGCTCACCCGACGGACACCTCAGCCCCACATAAAATGTCCCAAATAACGCGTACACCGCGCTCACTTCATCAAACCGCATCTCGTAGATCAGCTTCTTAAACACCAGCGGATCATCCGCGAATAAATCCACGCCCCACTCCCAATCGTCAAAGCCAATCGACCCGGTAATAATCTGTTTCACCTCGCCCGCATACCGCCGCCCCACCAGCCCATGTTCATTCATCTGCCGCGCCCGCTCTTCAATCGGAACCGTATACCAGTTTTTATCTTCCCCGCGCCGCCGGTCCATGGGATAAAAACACAAATACCGATGCTTGGGCAGTTCCGGAAATAAGCGCGGCCGCATCGCCTCCCGTTGCCGCGCGAGCGTTTCCTCGATCGCCCGCTTCCATTCCTCCGAATGCGGCTCCACTCCTCGTTCCACAAGCTCGCTGTAAATCTTGATCGTAGATTCATAAAGCCCAAGCTCAATCACCGAAAGATATGAGGCCGTAGGCTCCAGATAATCGCTCAACCGCAACCCCGCCATCTGCAACTCCGCCTGATTCAATTCCGCAAACGACTGTCGGAAGTGAACAAACATCAAATCACCCTTATGCCCAATCAGCGAATACAGCCCCGACTGCCCCGACGCATTCGCCTCGATCTGCGCAAGTACCCCGCGAGCCTCTTCCACAATCTCCGTCTTCTGCGCCGGCGCAAGCCCCCGCCAAGCTGGCCAGCGAAAGCGCATCATCTGATGCAGCACGCTGTAACCCTCAACCGTCAACGGGACAGGCGGAATCTCCGCCGAAGCCATAGTCGCGCGCTCCCTATCAGGACGAACCGTGCGTGTAACTGACATAACCGTTCCCTCGTCGCCCTATTGTACCCGCGAACCGGAGAACCGCGACGCAAGCAATGTAGGCGCGGGCGTCCCGCCCGTGCAGTCCGGATGAAAGCCGCTGGTAATAAGATCTTGGGCAATCACAAATCTAACGTGATAAACGACCATGGTGCCCCACCCTTCCAAAAGAGCGCGAAAGGCTGGGCGCGCCTGCCCAGCGGGAGATCGCGTGCATGAGGTAATCTGAAGCTGTGTGGATGCAGGATTTTGTCAGTTGTCTGGAGAAATCGACGGCGGGGCACGCTCGCGTCGACGAGGCGGTTGCAGTTAAGGTTCAGTGGTTACCCAAGCGGATTTACAAGTGTCGTTGCGACATCGACGATTCGCGCGACGGCCTGAAAACCGACAAAGCTCACTGCCTAACTCTGGATCGGTTCTCTTTGCGAAGAGCTTCATTCGCGGATAAATAAATGGTGTAAAGAAATGAACTTGATCCCGATCCCTGGTGCCGAACTCTACTATGACGAGCATTTCCTCCCGCCCGATGAAGCCACCCAGTTGTTCGACGCTCTGATGAGCAAATGCGATTGGGGGCGGCGGACAGCCTCGTTCGGGCACGCTGTGCCTCGGGACGAAGCCTACTATGGCGATCCCGGAACTCGTTACACTTATTCGCGGCGGCAGTACGAGCCGCTCCCTTGGATACCGGAGTTGCTTTCCTTAAAAGTCCGGGTCGAAGAAGCCACTCCTCCGGCAGCCTACGCTAACTCCGGTTTGCCGAAGTTTGGCTACAATGCCGCGCTCTGCAATTTGTACCGGGATGGAAACGACAGCGTTGGGCTGCACGCGGACGCCGAGCCGGAAATGGGGCCTATTATCGCGTCTGTCAGTTTGGGAGCGGAGCGACTGTTTCGGCTCAAGCGGGGGGATGGAACCGTGGCATTCTTTGGAAGGTTGCCTCACGGCAGCCTACTGATCATGGCTGGTCACACACAAAACCATTTCAAGCATGAGATTCCGAAAGAACGCGGCGTGACTGGGCCACGCATCAACCTAACGTTCCGGCGCATAGAGCAAAGTTAGTCGATTTCGAATTCTTAGTCTCTTGCGCCTTTGCGCGACTATGACGTTTCTCCCTGAATGTGGCCTTGGAAAGAGTCTGGTTGCGAAAGTTCATAAAGCGGCTGTGCAAAAGTGACCATTCTTGAGGGCAGCTTCGAGACTAGAGTGGGTCTTTGCCACACAGACCTTCAAAGTGACTCAAGCAACCACAGCAGCAGCCAATGTCAAAGCATGATACCGCCACCAAACGCAACCGACGCCCGAAGTCGGGGAAGCGTGTAGATTACACGGCACGCACCATGGCGGTCCTGAAGCAACTCGCACAAGATGCGAAGGCTAGCGAGTCTCAGAAACCGCTCCCGAAAAATTTGTAATCCGAACAGACTCCCTTGATTCCTCGTCACTCACTTCTGGGGCATGCCTCGCCTTGTGGCGAGATAGACCGCAAAGCTTCCCAACCAATGACCGCCTTCGTAATGCTTGCCCGTCACCGCTGCAAGTCCGGCACGCCTATGCTCCTCGGCAGCCGCCCTGATCATCGGCAGGCGTTTGTCGCTTTTGGGCAAGCCCGCAGCTATGCCCTCCAGCATCCATGCTCGGCTGAGATTCAGCCCGTCCAAATGCGCCAGCTTGGGATCGCTGGGATCGGGCGAAGCCACAGGCTGCAACCAAGACCCATTTTTCGCCGGGGAAATCTGGGGCATGAAAGTCAGGAGCCAGCGAGCAAACTCGCCACTCGGCAGCACCCGCCTCATCACGTCTGCTTCCCCGAGGCACGGCGAAAGGAAATCCTCGCCCGAAGGCTCATATGCCAGCGGACAGTCTTTGTCCCCGAAGTAAAACTGTCGGGCTCTCGACACCAGCAGCTCGGCAAACTTCGTGTCCCCCGTGGCGCGTGCATAATCCAGAACTAGGCTGAGGGCGAAAGCTGTTTGGTCGTGCTCTCCGATGCGAACCGGATGCGATAGCTTGGGAAGCCAATCCTTCAATCGATTCTGTGCGGCCTCTTCCAGCGGACGCAGGTTCAGAACCATCTCGCGGGCCTGAGGGTCGTCCCATTCACGCAGTTCCGCAACCAACTGGAGTAGCCATGCCAGCCCATAGGGACGCTCGAAGCTGGCGCGACCCTCGGCCCGCAGGTACACCGCTTCTTGTGCGATGTTGTCGGCTGTGAGGCTTTGCCGCAGGGCTTCGCGTGCCGAGGGAACGAACGCACCATCGGGGAAGGTTCTGATTAGGCGAGCCAGCAACCAATGCCCGTGTACTGAGGAGTGCCAGTCGTAGCAACCGCAGAACGCTGGCGTCAGTTTTCGCGGCGGTGCCACATCCGCATCGCTGTTCAAGGTGTGACTAATGTGGTTTGGATATTCCTTGTGGACGCATACAAGGGCAAGATTGGCAAACCGCTCAGCGGCGTTGGTGTCCAACATGGCAGGAGTGGCAGTGTCCTGCGTAACACACATTGCACCAATCGTGAGGAGCAGGAACACCGTACGGATAAAGTTTTTCATTCACGGATACTTTAGACGAATAGCGCCCAACGCTGCCAATCCGTCGCCAGTCGATCCGCCAGCGCCCACCAGTTCCCTGACGACCCGCCGAGAGATTTGAAAAGCTGGTAATATTTTGCGCCGTAGAACTCGGCCCCGCACCAAAGTGACGAAAGCAAGGGGTAGAGCCATTCTCACGGTGGTGCCTATTGCAAGAGAACAACATTCACTGACATTAAGAATCATCTCACCCTCCGTGAACCCTAGTAACACCGGAGCCATCCGACAGTCCCTGCTCCGCTGAAGTGATGTGCTGACGGGTCTTGGTTACCCCAGCCGCCTCAGTTCGGACCTTAGGTTGAGATTCTTGATCAGCCGATGCAGGTACTTGGGATGAATTCCTAACAGCCTTGCGGCCGCGATGTGGTTTCCTTTCGCGTCGGCCAACGCGGTGATCACCAGCTGCTTCTTGGTCTGGTTGAGCGTGTGGTGATACAGCGCCGCCGCCACCTCCGACGACTGCTCTTCCAGCAGCGCCTCGGGAAGATCTTCCGGCAGGATCTCGTCCGTCAGTCCTAGCACGATGGCGTGTTCGATGGCGTTCTCCAGTTCGCGAACGTTGCCCGGCCAGCTGTATTGCATCAGCAGGGAGCGCGCCTCCGCCGAAATGCCTTTGAAGCCGCGCTTGCTCTTGGCCGCGAACTTACTGGCAAAATACAGGGCCAGCGTAGGAATGTCTTCGCGATGCTCGCGCAGCGGCGGCAGCGACACCGAAACAACATTCAGGCGGTAATAGAGGTCCTGCCGGAACTCGCCTGCTTTGATCGCCTGCTCCAGGTTCTTATTGGTCGCGGCGATAACGCGCGCGTTAAACGGCAGCAGCCGAGTGCTCCCCAGCCGCTCGAACTCACGTTGCTGCAAGACCCGCAGAAGTTTGGCCTGCAGCAACGCAGCCATTTCGCCGATTTCGTCGAGCAGCAAGGTTCCGTCCTCGGCGGTTTCAAACTTGCCTTTCTTGCTCCCAGCCGCGCCGGTGAAAGCTCCCTTTTCATGGCCAAACAGTTCGCTCTCCAGCAATGTTTCGGGAATTGCTGCGCAGTTGATGGCGACGAACGGTTTGCTGGGGCGCAGACTGTTGGCATGAATGGCGCGGGCCACCAGCTCTTTGCCCGTTCCGCTCTCTCCGCGAATGAGCACCGTCGAATCGCCCTTGGCCACGCGTCCAATGAACTCGGTAACCCGCGACATTGCCCGGCTCTCGCCGATCAGAGTGTTTGCGCCCACGTCCGCTCGGAGACGCTGGTTCTCGGCCCTCAGGGAATCAAGCTTCAACAGGTTCTCCAGCGAGACCGCGGCAATGCGGGAAACCGAGCTCAGGAAGTACGCGTGATCCTCGCCGAATGGTAGCGATGTTGCCGGCGAAGTCAGGTAGATCACGCCGAGAATGTTCTCCACCGCAACCAGCGGAGCGCACAACACATGTTCATCCGGCGTCGTAGAAGCCGCCGTGAAGACGGCGCAGCGTTCCCACATAGCCCGTTGCGCCCACTCCTCGCGGATAACCATCTCTTGCTTTGCGTCTCCATCGCGGCTCCATGTGCAGGGCGCACTGGATTCCTCGCTTGTGTTCGCCTGCAGCACAATTGCGCCTTGTGCGGCGGGGATCACTTCAGAAATCAGCGTCAACAACTCGCGTTGCAAAACTTGCACATCGTTGAAGGAGTTGACGAGGTTGGCGATTTTGAAAAATGCGGACAGGTCGCGTGCCATCCGCCCGATGCCCGATGCATCCGACGGCAATCCCGAACGCTGATCGAGGAACAATGCGGTCAGCGTACCGCTGGTCGTTTGTTTACCGGCGGTCAATGACTGCGAGCCACCATCAGTATCCTTATCCTCGCCGGTGAGGAACACGAACTCGCTGGTTCCGACGCGAATCCGATCTCCATGTCGAATGGGTGTACGGCGTATCTGCATCCCGTTGACAAACGTTCCGTTGTGACTCTCCAGGTCGGAAATCTCATAAGTGCCCGGGGATAGTTGGCTGATGATGCAATGTTTTCGCGAGATCGCGGAATCGCCGATCATGATTTGGTTGGCAGCGTCCCGGCCCACAGACAGCGGAGCGTCGGTTAAAGCGCGGACCGTCCCCTCCAGCGGCCCGGAAATCGCCACTAACCTCGGATTCAGCAAGTCTCCCTCCTGCCGAACAGTCTAGCCGAGTTTGCTCGCGACGCGTCGCCGAATCGAATCGTGCAACCCGCGAATCTGAGTGAAATCTGCTGGGTGGGAGCCTTCAGGTTCTTAGCGGTAGCCGATCGGCTACCGCCAGCCAGCGCGCGGAGTATGTCCAACGCGGTCGGCAAAAACTTATCCTGTTGCAAACGCAGAAGAATGGTCCAGCAAAAACGTCCGTTTCGACTTGGCACCACGCTTGCCTTAACACAATGCGTCACAGCAGTACTCAGCGAAGGCGCTGAAGACTTCTAGAGACAAATTCAGTTTGGGTTCCACTGCGAGGAGCCCCAAGGGAGGGTGTCATGAAACGCAACCTTATCACGATCCTGTCGCTGGTGGTCATGTCGCTGATGTTCAACGCAACCGGCGCCTATGCTCAGACTTACGCGAAGGCTAATGTGCCCTTCGCCTTCAATGTTGGCTCAACGCAACTGCCTGCAGGGACCTACGAAGTTAGGCCTTTGGCTCCAGGCACGAACGGGATGGTGATTCAGAATCGTGAGACCAGTGCAGCCGCATTGTCGACCGCCACGCACGAAGGTTCCCGTAATGCGGAAAGCAAGCTGGTGTTCGACCGCATCGGCAGCCAGTACTTCTTAACCGAGGTCTGGAGAGGCTCGGATGGAGGCATGATTGTCCCGACCTCCAAGCACGAAGAGGAGCTGAAGAAGGAACTGCAGCTCGCCAAAGGTCCCTTGAGTAGCCACGAAAAAGTTGTCATCGCTCTGAAGTGAAAGCGGTCCACTCAAACCACGAAGCCGGAGCCGAGCGCTCCGGCTTTCGCTTGCTCGGTGCCGAACTGCTTTCGAGTCCTGCCTGCGGTTATGTTTCGGAACTTATTATCGCTTACAGGGACGGGTTGACCAATTCAGTCTGGATATCGATCCTCGAAGTCAACGACTTGTGCACCGGACAAAGGTTTGCGATCTCCAATAGTCTTTGCCGTTGCTCCGCGGACAGCTCGCCAATCAGCGTGATCCGCCGCTCGATTCGATCGAGTATTGCTGCCGGTTGCTCACAGTTGACGCAGTCATCGGCATAGTTCTTCGAATGTGTAAGGGCGACGCGAATCTCCTTAAGCGGCCACTTTTTGCGATCGGCGTACATGCGAAGAGTCATGTTCGTACATGATCCCAACGCGGACAGCAGCAGCTCATATGGGTCTGGCCCAGCATCGCTGCCCCCTGATGCCTTTGGTTCATCGGCGAGCAACCGGTGCGGACCTACCGAAATGACTTGGCGCAGACCAGAGGGATCACCGATCACTGTTACGGTTCTCGACATGTCCTAGCCTCCCGACTGGTTGCCCACAAATTTCTTGCGGTTGCCACCCGCCTCAGATGCGGTTGTCAGCGCTCAGGAACCGCGTGATGTTCCTCGAAAGAGGAATCCAGATTCTTGAGGTCTACAGCCCGATACATTCGGCGCCCAGCGATCGCCGGGCATCGCCGCAACCTTGTTAATGATAGAACGGTCGAATATTTGGCAAAGGACACAACAAACAGGTAGTTTTTTGTTCAGCTGCTCTTCTGCTGAACCCGGCGAAGTGCGACTCTCTTGCAACGAATCAGACTTCGTCTTCAGCAACATTGGTGGGTATTACTGCCGTGACCGTGGTGCCGTTTGGACTGGATGCGATTTCGAAGCTTCCGTTCAGCTGTCGCACTCTTTCGCGCATTCCTTGGATTCCAACTCCCAGCTTGAAGTTTGTCTCTTCAAGCGTGGTGAAGCCTGGAATACCTCCGCCGTTGTCCTCGATCTGAATCCTGACGGTGTGCGGGCTTTGACTGATCTGTACCTTCGCGGTCTTGGTTCTTGCATGCCGATGGACGTTGGTCAGTGATTCCTGCACGATACGAAAGACTATCGCTTCCGTCTCCGGCTGCATTCTTTGGAGGTCGGGGTCTATTTCAAGTTTCACTTTAAGTCCGCTTCGTTCCGCGAGCCCTTCGACATACAGGCGCAAGGCGGAGGAGAGCCCCGCCTCCTCCAACAGCGGCGGATGCAGGAGGTGCGACACGGTGCGAAGCTCCTGTGACAATTCGTCGGCAAGCCGGAAGGCATCCGTCGCCAGCTTCGCCCATTCCGCATGATCCGGACCAATTTCCTTGTGCAGAGGTCCCAGTTTCCACTTCAAGGCGACTAACAGCTGGCCGGCACTGTCGTGCAGTTCCAGCCCGAGGCGTCGCCGCTCCTCGTCCTGCGCTCGCATGAGTCGGTGGTTCAATTCCCGCAGGCCTTCGTGAGCTTGTTCCAGTTCGGCGGTGCGTTCCTTGACCCGCGCCTCCAGTTGACTTCGCGCCATTACTTGTTCGGTTACATCGACGCCCTGGAACAAAATGCCATCAACTTCCCCCACTAGGTTTCGCACCGGGAAGAAACCAAAGTCGAGGTAAATGGATTCCTGCTTGCCATGACGATTAAGTGTTGCTGCCCGCGCCGTAGCCAGGAATGGCTCACCGCTCTGGTACACGCGATCCAGAAGCTCGAAGTACCCTTGCCCGCCAACTTCGGGGAATACCTCTCGCGCGGTTTTGCCGATAAGCTGAGTAATGTCGCGGGCAACCATCTCGACATATGCTTCGTTCACAAAAGCAAATTCGTGATTCGGGCCATTGAGCAGAGCCATGGCGGCGGGGGCTTGGGTGAACGACTCGCGTAAGCGGTTGCGCTCCAGATCGGCTTCGGCACGCAAATGGCGCTCGATCTCGGCTGACTCGGTTCGCGCCCGTGCCATCCTTAAATGGGCGCCCACGCGGGCCAGCAGTTCGCGCGCGGTAAACGGCTTAACCAGGTAGTCGTCGGCTCCCGCCTGCAACCCTTCGATTCGAGACTCTTCTCCAGCCCGCGCAGAGAGAAGAATTACGGGTTTTAGTCTTGTTGCGGGATCACTCCGGAGCGCGCGGAGGACTCCGAAGCCGTCCAATTGCGGCATCATAACGTCGGCGAGGATCAGGTCGGCATTCAATTCGCGTGCAGCCTTTACGGCGTCCACTCCGTTGGACACGCCGTGAATCCGGTAATGTTGACCCAATAATCGGCGAATGTAGTCACGCATGTCGAAGTTATCGTCTGCCACCACGATTAAGCTGCGCGCAGTCGCCACTTCAGGCCTTTCTGATGGAACACCTGGGACTGCCACGGCAGAGTCGGGAACGGTATCCTTTAACGGCGCCTGATCTCGCTTGAACTCAGGCGGCAGCCATCCCAGCGCCTCTGCGACGTAGCTGTGGGTATGAATTGGACTCGATGTCGAGGTGCGAACCGCGCCAATCCGATCCTGTGGAAGGTGACCGCTTCCTTCGGGAATCGACACCGTGAATGTGGTACCCTTCCTTTCGCCGCTCTGGACATCGATCGTGCCGCCGTGCAATTTCACCAGTTCCTGGACTAAAGCCAGCCCAATTCCTGTGCCTTCATAGGTGCGTCTCCTTGCTCCCTCTACACGGTAGAATCGCTCAAACAAGTGCGGCAGTGCGCGCTCTGGAATTCCCGTACCCGTGTCGCTAACTTGCAACTGGACAGAGTTGCCGACCGATTTTACCGTCACCGAAATCTTGCCCTCAAATGTGAATTTGAAAGCGTTAGAGATGAGATTCAAAACAATCTTCTCCCACATATCACGGTCGACGAAAACCGGCTCGGAAAGAGGCTCGCATTCGATCTCGTAGACTAGCCCGGCGCGTTGCATAGCGGAACGAAAGGTGCTTGCCAGTTCCGCGGTAAGAACTGATATATCGGTGGGCTGATAAACGGCCTCAGCCCGCCCCGCCTCGATGCGTGAGAAATCGAGCAGAGAGTTCACGAGTTTCAGCAAACGTAAGCTGTTGCGGTGGACCACGGTGAGCTGCTCTCGGTGCTCGCTATCCAACTGACCGTTTGAAGTCGCCAGGATATCCTCCAGCGGACCCAGCATCAGCGTGAGCGGGGTGCGAAATTCATGGCTCACGTTGCTGAAGAATGCGGTCTTGGCGCGATCAATCTCAGCCAGCGCTTCAGCCCGTTTGCGCTCCTCATCGTAGGCGCGGGCGTTGGCGATTGCGGTCGACACTTGAGTGCGTATCAGGGCAAGGAAGCTCTGGTACGACTGATCGAACCACAGGCGGGGACTGACACCGGCGATCAGGACGCCAGCCAGTTGGTGGGCGATGCTCGATCGAATCGGCATCAAGGCGGCGGATTGCGGGGGTTCGGACCAGGGGCCACGCGGAACCGCTTTCAACCTCGTGGCCAGCTCGTCGACCACCAGCACTCGATCACTCTTCACTACTTCATGAATCGGCCACACGCTGTTAGACGCATGTCCGCGCAGGTGGACTACGAGAGGAGCGTCGGGACTGCCCTTCTCAATCCCGCAGGTGGCGGCGAGATAGGCAGCGCCACGATTGGAATCGATGAGATACAGCAGAGCAAAAGGAATGTCCTTGGGATGGCGGCGCAACGCTTCTGCCGCAATGACGCAGGCTTCCTCCGCGGTGTTGGCATCGGCGGAACGTGCCCCAAGATCGCGAAGCACGGCCGCGCGGCGATCGCCGACCACCTTTTCAGTGATCTCGTGAACCGTCGCGAGTACGCCTCCGATGCCGCTGGGAACGCTGTCATCCGGGACCGGACTGTACGCTATCGTGAAATGAGCCTCTTCGAGAAAATCATGGCGCTGATATTCCAGCAGCATGTCTTCCATCCAAGTGGCTGGGCCACCCCTGAAAGGTGAGTCAATCAACGGACAGATGATGTGCCAGATCTCGGGGAGACACTCGCTGGCCGGCTGTCCCATCGACCTGGGATGCTTGGCCCCAAGTACCGGCCGATAGGGATCGTTGTAGAACTGGCAGTACCAAGGTCCCCACCAGAGCAATAGGGGGAATCGATTAGCGAGAAGAAGCCTCACCATCATTCGCAAAGCGGGGGACCAGGAATCAACCGGGCCGACCGGCGTCTTCGACCAATCCATGGAGCGCATCAACGCTCCCATTTCGCCGCCCCCGGCGAGACAGTCAAACTTATTAGTCAAGCGTCGTTCGGGCAGTGACGGCATGAAATTCTAACTCTGAGCCGAGTAAGTTTCGGTGGGGTTACCCTCTCGGTGATACAGATATTTAATTGTTCAACTGAGACATCTCAGTCTGAGCTACTACGCTCAAATCGTCGCAGTCGTCGCGAAATCTCTCATGATTGCGCTTAATCTATTATCTGCTGAATCATTTTGGCATTACCATAACTGGTAAACCAACAATGATAACGCTGATACACTAACGGCGTGGGTATCTTCTAGTAGATTCTTGCTGCTTTGTGTCGGGAGACTGCCGAATCCAAGTGTCTGAAAGAGGTTGTAGTGCCCGTCAGAGGCTGGCTCTCCATCGAGCCGGCGTGGTGCCGGCAAGCCTGCGAAAAATATTTGTGAAGTGGCTTTGGTCCGAAAAGCCAAGGCGACTGGCGATGTCTGCGATGCCGACTCTTTTGTTCTTCAGCAGTCCCTTAGCCTTCTCAATTCGCAGATGCAGAATGTATTGGTGTGGAGTCAGGCCGGTGCTCTGCTTGAATGACCTGCAGAAGTGGAACAGACTCATCTCGACCAGGTCGGCGAGGTCTTGAAGATTACCATCCTCGGCAAGGTTCGATGCGATGTAATCGAGAACTTTGCGCACCTTATCTTTCGGCAAGCTTGCTTGTCTGTGCGCCATGGACAGTTCGCACTCGAGACTAATACCCACATCCTTTTCGTTCGGGACGGCCTGTCCCCTAAGGTCTCGAGTGATTATCTCAGACGACTGCATGGACACTCGCTCTCCCCCAGCGAGCCCGTTCAGCCGCAACCATCATCGCTCAAAAGCAGTCTTGCCCTGCATGAGATTCTCTATCGTCGGCACCAGGTCCGTATCCACGGCGTACTTGGAGACGAAACCTGCCGCCCCAGCTCGCAATGCGAGTGGAAGGCTCTCCGCAGTTTCCTGCTGGCTTATGATTAAGATTTCCGATTCAGGGAGTTCTTTCCTTATCACGGGCGCAGCTTCCAAGCCGGTGAGATTGGGCATTCGGATGTCGAGAAGAATCACGTCAGGCTTAAGAGATCTTGCTTTCTGTATGGCTTCCCAGCCATCCACGGCTTCACCACAAACTTCCCACCCTGCGTGCTTTTCCAACACCCACCGTAGCCCTTGGCGAACGGCCTGATGGTCATCTGCTATTAGTATCCGTGTGTTCCCCATCAAGCTCCCATGTTGTTATTTGTAGTCATACCGAGATTGCCGTACGGCGAAGTTGGGGAAAGTTTGCGTACATCCCAAAACGTTAAACAATAAGAATCGGAGTGGCTATACGACTTTCGATGTATTTTCAGCGCAGGGTGGTTCAAACCGAAATGCGAGTGCCGTCACTTCTTCTGTGGAAACCATGAAATCAGGCCACATCATCTTCATCCAAGCGTACAAGTCCCCGCTTCACAGCCTTGCTGATCGCCTCTGAACGGCCCGTGACTCTTAGCTTCTCCAACATATGCGTCACGTGTACCTTCACGGTGGCCTCACTGATGTTGAGCTTCGCTCCAATCTCCTTATTGCTCTTTCCGGTCGCTACCGCACGAAGTACCTGCAATTCTCGCGGCGTTAGCTCTTCATCGTTTAGCCGCGTCGCTAACGCAGCTCCGATCGCGGGCGGAATCCACGTGTCGCCCGCCGCAACCGAACGCACGCAGGCAAGGATTTCATCCAGGCCGTCTTCTTTAAGCACATACCCTTGCGCCCCGGCCTGCAGCGCCTGATAGATCTCTTCTCGAGTTTCATGGGTGGTAAGAATTACCAGCCGCGCGGTGGGCTCTCGTTCACGAATTGACATCACCGCTTCGATGCCGTCCATCAGCGGCATACGCAGATCGATCAGAGAGATATCGGGCCGCTGGGCAATGAACATCTCGACCGCTTCCCGCCCGTTCCGGGCTTCGGCAACAATCCGCATGTCGGATTGCCGCTTGACGGCCGATATAAGCCCCTCCCGCACTACGGGGTGATCATCCGCAATCAGAATTGTTATGCAACCGGGGTTGCGGAGGGCAGGCTGAGACTTGACCACTGCGTTGGTCGCCGGCTTACGCGACGTCTTCACAGAACGTTCCTCGATGCTTCAGAATCAACACCCGGCAACGTTGGATCAATGAGAGACAAGTTGTATGAACTCCTAATACCTTAGATGTAGCGCGGTCGCGATTCACGGCTGCGGGGGAACTCGGATCAGGCGCTGCGCCGACCTGGTGACGCGAATGCGTAGTCCTACCGCTTAAGTTGTACTGCCGCCTTTGACTGCTGGCGGAGCCGTTCCTACACGTCCTCGGGGAATCTTACTTCATCCTCCTGAGGAATTGTTGTGCCCATGGGTAGCCGCTAGGATCGCGTTCAGGAAACATCTGAGCGAGCGCGGTCGCGCGCAGAAAAAGAAGGACGGGAGGAATTGTTTATGTCTACTGCAACCCTCATTCGCACCGACCAGGAGATCCAAAAGGACGTGATGGCGGAACTCCGGTGGGACGCGCAGATCCAGCCTAACGAAATCGGCGTGGCCGTGAAGGACGGCGTCGTAACTCTTACTGGATGGGTCGATTCCTACTTAAAGAAATGGGCCGCTGAGGATGCGGCCCGGCGCGTCGCCGGCGTGAAGGCTGTCGCCAACGACCTGGAGGTCAAATTGGCCACCGAACGGACCGATCCTGACATTGCGGCCGCCGCGGTTCGCGCCCTGGAATGGGATACTTCTGTCCCTCCCGGCAAGGTTCAGGTCACCGTGTCAAAAGGGTGGGTAACCCTTAGAGGAGAGGTCGAGTGGCAATACCAAAGGCAAGCGGCTGAAAGTGCGGTTCGCCGCCTGGCCGGAGTCAAGGGGGTTACCAACCTTATCGTAGTGAAACCGAGCATCTCCCCTTCGGAACTCAAGAAAAAGATCGAGGACGCCCTGATTCGCAATGCTCAACTTGACGCGAAAAATATAAGCGTCGAGGTACAGGGCAGCAAGGCGATCCTAAGGGGGACCGTCCGCGCCTGGATAGAAAAGGAAGAAGCGGAGCGGGTAGCGTGGTCGGCGCCGGGGATCACGGAGGTGGACAACCGGATCACGCTGGAGGTGTAAGCCGCGCGCGTGTCGGTGAGACAGCCGGCGGACAGGTGCTTTGGCTGCCCGCCGCGAAAGGCTTTAGGTCAGTCAAATCACAAAAGGAGAAAAGTATGCACATTCCGACTATAGGAAGGTACGGCCTTCTGGCGGGAGCATTACTTGGCGTAGTCCTGTTCCTGTTTCCCGCCGTGGTAGTGGCGCAGAACAACGACGAAAACCCAGAGGTTGCTCGTCAACTTGCCGCAGCGAGAGACGAAGCAGCCCAACTGGCCAAGGACGCTGACGACATGGAGTCACTAACCCGCTCTGATGCGAGTTGGCAGAGCCATGCCGCGATGCTGGACTTAATCAAGGACCATGTAAATGAGATGGGGCGCATCGCAGCCAAGCTCGAGGCCTCTCGGGACCAGGCTTCTCCGTGGCAAAAGCAGGCGATCGATCGCATGCTGCCTCTTTTACGAGAGATTGCCAACAATACGACTGCGGCGATAAACCACCTCAACCAGAACCGCCTCCGGCCGGTCTCGGGCTCGTACCCCGAGTACCTCAAGGAAAACGCCGAGACCGCTCATGAGTTGGCAGACACGATTTCGTCGTTTGAGAAGTATGGAAGGACCCGGGCGAAGCTAGAGAAGCTCGAGGGAAAGCTCGAGATTGCGAAGAAATAGAGGCCAGGACGAACCCCGGCGCTGCGCCGAGGCCGGTCCACTTTCTAAGGAGACCGGCCTTTACTTGCACTGGATTCCGAGCAAGCTTGGAGGGGCAGCGCGCTTTGCCAGAGAGGGCGCATGCAAGAGCAAGTCACAACTCGAATACGCTTCTGTCCGTGGGTTTTCCTCGTCCTGATATGTATGATCTGGCCCGGGTGGTCAGGGGCCCAAGACAATACGGCCTCGAATCAAAACACTTCGGACAATCCACCTTCGAGGGTGGCGCGACTGAGCTACCTGAAAGGCAATGTTTCCTTCCTGCGAGCGGGCTTGACCCAGTGGAGCCAGGCGGCGCTGAATTTCCCGGCAACCACGGGGGACCGCATTTATACCGACGAGGGCGCGAGAGCGGAACTTGAGGTGGGTCCCTTCGCGGTACGCATGGCGAGCAAAACCGATCTGACCATCACCAACCTGAACGATCAGATTATGCAGCTCGGATTGCAGCAAGGGACGCTGCGCTTGAGTATTTATAGGTTGGATAACGGCGATTCTGTCGAAGTGGACACGCCCAACGGCGCCCTGACCGTTCTCGATCCGGGAAGCTACCGCGTTGATACTGACGCGGATGGAAACTCCACCGTGGTCACAGTCAACCGCGGCAGGTTGGAGATAACGGGGGGAGGAGTGGATCAAACGCTGGAAGCCGGAACAGCCGCCAGATTGACCGGCAGCGACTCAATCCAAGTGGAATCGATTCCCATTCCTCTCCCGGACAGTTTCGACGCGTGGAGTGAAGAACGCGATCGTCGTCTGAGAGACTCAGGTTCCGCAAAGTACGTCAGTTCTTCAACCCCGGGTTTTGAGGATCTCGATGAGTACGGGCATTGGACCGAGGTGGTTGACTACGGACCCGTTTGGTATCCGCCGGTTGCCGTGGGCTGGGTTCCTTATCGTTTTGGTCATTGGGCGTGGGTTGACCCATGGGGGTGGACTTGGGTGGAAGATGAACCTTGGGGTTTCTGTCCATTCCACTTCGGACGGTGGGTCTTCATTGGAGCTGCATGGGGATGGATCCCCGGGCCAATGGTTGTTGCGCCGGTGTACGCGCCTGGGTTGGTTGCGTTCTTGGGTGGGCCAGGATTTTCGATTGGCGTCGGGATCGACCTGGTTGGCTGGTTTCCGTTGGGGCCGCGCGAACCCTTTTTCCCCTGGTATCACTACGGCGGCAATTACCTGAACGTAGTGAACATCACCAATATCCGCAACGTGACCAACATCACGAATATCACCAACGTCACGAACATAAACAACATTCATTACCAGTACCAGA
>CAWDNO010000007.1:0-206170 GCA_963803665.1 uncultured Acidobacteriota bacterium | reverse complement strand
GCGCGGCGCGTGGGAGAACGCCGATCCTTTCATAGTGTCGAATCGTGTCTGGACTCATCCCCGTCACTTTAGCCAAGGCCCCGGAACGAAGAATGTTGGAACTGTTACTTTGCACCATAAGAAGTATCAACCCCCGAATGCATTCCAGAGTCAAGTTGTTTTTGACGAAAGCGAGGGTTTCCCCAAATCACGCAGGAGGTCGCGGGTTCGAGCTCCCACCGACTGAAAGAGGGCTACCCGTCAACCGCCCGGTAGGTATACTTCTGTTGATGGAGCCCGACCACGATGTTGTAAATGTATGGCGTGATTCGGCGCCCTTCTGGGAGAAGCACCGCGAAATCATCCGGCAGATGTTTGCGCCAGTTACGCAAGCTCTCGTCGAGGATGCGCGGATCGGTCCCGGACACTCAGTTCTGGATATTGCTACGGGGCCCGGGGAGCCAGCTTTGACCATAGCTGCCATAGTCGGCTCCGAGGGCAAGGTCTTCGGGATCGATCCGGCGCCCGAGATGGTGGACGCCGCTCGTCGAGCCACAGACCATCTTGGGTTCAGGAATACGAAATTCGAGGTCGCTTCTGCCGAGCGTCTGCCGTTCCTGGCCGATACCTTGGATGCCGTGGTAAGTCGCTTCGGCGTGATGTTCTTTCCATCTCCCGTTGAGGGTGTTCGAGAGATGTTGAGAGTGCTAAAGCCCGGACGGGAACTGTCTCTGGCGGCCTGGCATTTCGCCGATAGAAATCCTTTTTTCTACACGCTGTCGCGAGTCATGGAACGTTTTGTCGATTCGCCGCCTCTTGCGCCCAACGCTCCCGACGCATTCCGCTTCGCCACCCCGGGCAAGTTACGGGACGTTCTTACAGAGGCTGGCGCGATGGCCCCATCCGAGCGCCTGCTGCAATTCACAATACAAGCACCGATCTCGGTAGAAGACCTTTGGATACTGCGATCCGAGATGTCTGAGAAGCTTCGTGAAAAGCTCGCCATGCTTCCAAGGGAACAGGCGAGTGAAGTGAAGCGTCAGTCGCTGGAAACTTTGCGTGGGTACTCGACCGAACGCGGGATGAGTTTTCCGGCCGAGGTTCTTATCGTCAGTGGAACCAAGAGCCGTCCGGCATGAGCGTTTGAGGGCAGCCACCAGTGAACAACGTCACAGCCCAGTCTTCTTCGTCCAAATCTCGCATGACACCTGATGCCGATATTGCGCTCGGGCTCGGCCTTACCAACGAGTGTAATCTCGCCTGCGCCTTCTGCTACCGCGATCCAACTCGCGAGGATCGTCTCTCCCTGGATCAAGTGAAGGCAGTCATTGAACGCTTGCCCGTACGGTCGGTGAATCTCGGCACCGGGGAGAATGGCATGCATCCCGACTTCAAGGCAATACTGGCCTACCTACGAACCCAGCCGATCAAGCTCACCATCACTTCCAATGGTCATAGCGTTGCTGTTCTGGAAGACAATGAGCTCAGTGCCTTCCATGACATCGAGTTCTCTCTCGATTACGCCACACAAGCCGAACAGGATGCACAGCGCGGACATGGCAATTGGGCACTCATCCACCAGCAGGCAGAACGGTGTCTCAGTCTGCGTATTCCTGTAACCGTCGTGGCCGTCATGATGAAGTCGAACTACTTGCGTTTAGCGGATGTGGCGCGAGTAGCTAAACAGTTTGACGCTCCTTTGCGAGTGAATGTCTACCAAACCGTGCGATCGGATGTCTATGCCCTGAGCTACGAAGAGTACTGGGAAGGGTTCCGGCGCCTCTTTGAGGAGACCGACGTAATCGCTATTGGCGAGCCGCTGGTTCGCGCAATGGCGGGCCTCCCGCCGCTCCGAGGCGGTTGTGGCGTGAGCACTGTACGAGTGACACCAAGAGGTACGACACAACCCTGCGTCTATTGGCCAGGATCAGGTGAGCCGCTTTCAGATTTGATCTCCGCAGGCGCCAACATTCTGAGCTCGACACCCTTCGAGCAGGCACGCACACTTCCTCAAACCTGCAATCAGTGCGAGTTCCGCGAGTCGTGCCACGGCGGATGTGCCGGACGTCGACGCCTGCAAGACGCACTACTAGAGCCTGACTTTTATTGTCCGATCATTCGGGGCGAGCGCCCAAGGCTCGAAATCCGCATGGCCGCAAACCGCGATCTGCCCAAGCTGAGCAGTTCCTGCACGACCGTTGTCATTGGCAGATAGCCTGATTCGTGAAGCACGACATCAGCTGTCCGAACTCATCTTCGGTTATTGCGCAGGTTATTGCGCAACGATCCATTTGTCCGATCCCGTCAGCTTGACCGCCACATCCGAAATAAAGATGTGCAGGGGCTTGCCGTCGGCGAAGCCGCGATGCTCGGTTGAGAACAGAATTGGACCTGCTTTTTTGTAGCCAGCCCAGGTTGCGAAGACGCGGCTCGGCGGCTTGGCCCCGCCGCGGCTGTAGACGAAGTACACCACGCGGTTGTCCTTACCAACGTAGAGATCCCAGATGTCGCCGGGCGTATAGCCGACATCCCCGGTATACTTCACCGGGAGCAACTCGGCCATGCCGGGGCCCACGGGCAGGTTAAACTTGCCCTGATCGATCGCGCTGGCGCTCTTGTCCCAATAAGCATGAAACGGGAACAGAGTCCAATAATTGTCGTTGATGAAACTCGGGTCGATCTGATTTTTCACAGCGTCGGATTGACTGCTAAGGTCGGTGCGTACATAGGAAACGTTGACCGGCTTGCCGTCTTTATCCGTCCCTTCGTAGCTGACTTTGCCGGTCTTGGGCTCCCACTCCCACTTGTGAGCAGCTTTGAAGAGTCCGGTAATTTCACCGTTCCAGGTGTAGCGAATGGCCTCAACCTTGTCCCATGAATCGATTCCGTAGGTCTTGGCGACTTGATCTAGAAGTGGCGCGCGCGTCGGCACCGGCGGGTTTTGCGCAAGCACCACCACTCCACAAAGCAGAAGACTCATCACGGCTAAACGGCAGGCATTTTTCATAGAGTCGCTCCTCGGTGAATTCAACGAATGCTGACTTGGATGACGGGTAAAGGCTTCTGGATACATGCGTCGCAGACCGCGGCCGAAAGCACTTAATGACGGAATCAATTCTCCACATGACAGAGCCTCTGTGATGAGTCCTGTGCCACGTATTGTGATTGATTCAGCAACGAAACACATCCCACGATACAGTTTTTTTCCTACCGCTAAAGGATCAGGCGTGCACTCCCCATTTGTGGTAGCTCGACGCTCTTGTTAACAAGATTTTAGCTGCGTATCAAGGCCCGACGCAGTTAGTCAGATAAGCGCTGGGGCGCGGCCGGTCGAGTACTTCGGCGCAACAGAACGATTGCGCCGGCCACTGCCACGCATCCGTACTCCAGCAACATAATCCAGCCAGGAACCAACCACGGACGACCAAGCGCGCGCAAATGCCAAACGTAGTAAGTAGGGATGATGCTGATTGTCCAGATGATGATCGGCAGCGTCGAGGCCGACCGCAGGAACGGCAGCATCCAGAGCAGGTACCACGGATATACGACCGGCGCACACAGAAGCGACGCTGCCATGGGCCAAGCGAATGCCTCTGGAGACAGGGCCGCGAAGTTCGTTCTCATCCAGATCGCGGTAAGAAAGCCCACGAGCACTGCGAGCCCAGCTACAAGTTGCGGAGCCGCCACTCGCTCGAGCATCGCAAACACCGGATCATTGAAGCGGAAACTGTGCACGTAAGTGCCGAGCGAGCCGGTAGGAATCCGCCCGTGGTTTAAAAATGGTAGGTACAAGAATCCGACTACGATCGCCGCCAGCGCAGCGTCGCGCACACGAACACGCTTCCAGTAGAGTGGCAGCAGCACAATCGGGAGGAATTTCACTGCAACCGCCAGCCCAAATGCCACGGCTGCAGCCGCACGCCAGCGCCGTTCCAACGCGGCGGCAGACACCAACAGCAGCAGCACCCCGACGATATCGATGTGACCGCTGCCCGCCACTTCTATCGCCAGCAGCGGGTTCCAGGCATAAGCTAGAACCCAGTGCGCCCCTTGCCCACTGCGACGCAAGATGTCGAGCAAGATAAAAACAATCGCGAAATCGCAAACTATGAATGCCACTTTCAGCGCAAAGACAGACTCATGAATCGCGGTTACAGCGCGGAAGAAAAGCGCAGCGCCGGGTGGATATGGGCTCGGTAAATATGGATTGTTCAATGTGCCGGTTTCGGGTGTGTGCAACCCGGCGAGCGCTGGATCGCTCGGAACAACAATATAAGGGTTGTAGCCGAGCCGCTGTACGCGGCCATCCCAAACATATCGATGAATGTCATCATCGCCTCCCGAGGGCACCCGAAGAAATTCAATGTGCCATACCGCAGCCAGGACGAGCCCGATGACGACAACCCGTTGGGAGAATCTTGCCGTAGCGAAGAACTCACGGATCGCTAAGAGGTACACGATGCCCGCAAGCGTCAAAGAGGCCATGAAGTACGGCCCACCTCTATCGCCGAAGTTGTGTGAGCAGATGGTTAGCGCCATGCACAACGTGGCGCCGAAGACGCAGACTCTCCACTCTGGGGTGAGCTTCATCCTTCGCCAACTATGACGTCCCACACCGATCCCACCACTCGTTCATTCCCAAAACGACGGAATACCAATGGGCCTCTAAGCGACGCACAGAATTCACTTCACAAGGGATGCCTTTGAGCCTCCCGTAGCTTCCCGACCGCCCAGCCTTGACCTCGACTGCGAGGGAATCGGTCGGATCGTATACTATGTAGGCGGTCCAATCACCCACGGGTCCCCATCCCCATCCATCCCATTCGATGTGCTTCAACTGTTCATTAGGAGCAGACGGCTGCGCGAGAACTTGGGCCTTCATTCGTTGCGACCAGAGCCGCCATCTGAACGAGGAGCGAACGACTTCCTGCGTCTTGAGCATCGCACCCGCCACTAAGAGAAACATGACAGCTGCCAAGAGCATGGAAAGGTTTCTCCGCGTTCTCTTGCTAAATACAATCACCAAAAGCAGAGCGAGAATTGCTAAACATACTGTTGGTACGAGGAAAAAGAGATAATCCAGAACGGGGTCAGAGGCGTAGACAAATGACAGCAACATAACAAGAACTGCGGCTACCACAGCATACAATGACATTTGCCAACTGAAACGATCTCTTTGAGGCACCCGCTCGACCTCCAAGTGTATTCGCTTACGAGAGTATGCATCGTTTGATGTTCGAAACCAAGACAGCTGCCGTTAACGGGCCAAGGACTTATTGAGAGCCGACCAACCGTCCGAGTTAATGAGCGGTTGAATCCCACTTTTTCAGCCACGCGGCCGTGCGTGGCGCCCTTGCCGGAGCCAGCCGCAACTCCTCTGCCAACCGAGTCAGGTCGTCAGCTACATCAATATCGTAAAAAGGAGCTGCGAAACCTACGGAAAGCTCAAGCGCTCGTGCGCGCGCCAGCAGTCCGTCCAGCGCGCTACTGGTGCCCATTCCATCGCCTGCGAAAAGCGTAGGATGAGACGCCTTTGCCCCGACGAGATAGTAGCCTCCGTCGTGCGTCGGTCCAACGACTACGTCATGCGCGGCCAGCGTTTCGAACGCGTTTTCGAGAACGGAACGCGGTAGGTGTGGGCTGTCGCTGTTGAAAGCAATAATGCGTCGTTGATAACCCGCCGCGAAGTGCGCAAACACCGAAGTGAGCCCCGCAGCAAGACCCTCACCTTTCTGCGCAACTACGCTCGCGGCTTTGCTTACTAACTGCGTGCCTGCCAACCGCGCCAGCTCGTTTACGTCCGAGTCCGGACACATGATTGCAACTTCCACATCGCCCAATGACCGCGCCAGCGCCAGCGTGTCGTCCAGAAGACAGCAATAGAAAGCAGTGACAGCTGCGGGAGAAAGGCTGGGAACCAAGCGGGTCTTGACCGCGCCTGGCCTTGGTGCTTTCGCCATGATCACCAGCACACGGTCACTACCTGACGAACGCACTACCGTCTTGCTTGAAGAGTTCATAAACTTTGACCCGGACTCACGCCGACGGTGGTGTCCCGGCTCTTCGATGCCGGAAATAATAGCGCACGATCAAGCTGAGAATGAACCAAGCGGCGCCGACTGTGCCTTTCAGCGTACCGCTGATCTTCGATTTTCCGATACGCGGGTGGTAGCTCACCGGGACTTCAACCACGCGGAATCCGGCCACGGCGCCTTTGAGGATCATCTCAACCGCCCAGCCATAGGTGGTCTCTTCGAGGGCGAGCGCGCGTAATACATCTGCGCGGGCAGCGCGAAAGGGACCGAGATCACTAATCTTTAAACCATAAAGCACGTTAATCAGGCTGGCGGCGAGACGATTACCAAACACCTGATGCCATGGCAAAGCCCCAGCAGAACTCTGCCTCTGCAGGCGGGAACCGAGCGTGATGTCCGCACGCCCCTCAGTGATTGGCGCCAAGAGAATCGGCAGTTCGGAGGGCCGGTCACTGTAGTCGCCATCGAGGAACACAACCACATCAGGAGAATTTGCCGCGGCCAGACCCGTGAGGCACGCTCGCCCATATCCGCGGCGCGGCTCCTGAATGACGCGGGCTCCCATTCTTGCGGCGATCTCGCGCGTCCCGTCATTCGAGTTGCTGTCGACAACGATGACCTCCGTCGTGAGATTGGACGGCAGATCCGCCAAAACGCGCTCAATCGCCTGCGCTTCATTATGGGTAGGGATGATGACGGACACTCGCACGTGATCGTGATTCAAGTGATCTTCATTGAGGTGACCCAGGCCCAATCACCACCACGGCGAAGATGGCCACCGTTGCGCCAGCCACGCGTCAACGCCCCATCTCCGGCCGGCGCGTCCGACGGCGAGCCCGAGCGATGCGAGCACTGGAACCAGGAGTTCCCAGATCCACGCGGTACCCCACTCCGAAATCCAAAGGCTGCCGAGATACAGAAAAGCCACAAATGCGGCCGGTCGGGTAAGCAGACCGATGACGAGCAGGATACCGAGAGAGATCTCGGTCATGGCCTGCATAGGAGCCGCCATCGCGGCATGGCTTGCCGCCAGGCCCATCACCGCCTTCCAGGCAGCCGGCGAGTGGCTCGCCTTGATGTAGTAATTGATCAGACCCGCGTAACCCGCCGGTGTGTAGAGGCCTTTCCCCATGTTCTCGAAAAAGACCCACACGAACATCGCGCCGATCGTCAGTCGCACGATTGCCAGACCGTTTGCTGCTTGGGGCTGGTGGGCCACTGTGGTTACGTCACTTCGCGGTGAGGTTGCGATCGCTGTCATGGTGAACCTCGTCCAGTGGATGCTATACCAGATATTCGACAGGCTCAAATCCTGTCTCAGCGAAGCTATGAGTCGCAAAACCGGCTGATCCCGTTGACATCTCGGAGGTGTGGAAAGCGAAGCAGAAGCAAGATTATTTCTTCGGCAGCGTTGACGCCAATCGCGTGCACTTATCCATCGGCCGCGACATCGCACTGTCTTTTAAGCAGGATGGTCCAGCGCTATCTGCGTCCAATACGAAAGAGCGTTGCAGCATCCCCTCTTTCTTCTACTTCTTCTACACGGACGTAATCTTCCTCCGTTCAGGACGTTTCAAATATCATTTCAACAGAGGAAATGCCTATGAAGGCGATGGTTATTCAATTCGCGAGGCAGCAGGCACAGCCGTTTCGGAAGTGCGAAGAACAATGGGACCGCGACGGTGTAATGTATGCCGATTCGTCAAAAATGATGAGCGGTAAACATCCAGTGGAGGATCAGCAGCGTCCGAAACAGGGTTCCGGCGGCATCGATCAATCGCGCAACTTCCTCCCGGCTGAGCACCGTCGGCAGTCGGCGCCGGTCCCGAGGGTAGGGCAAGAACTCACGAAACTGATGACGCTTGAGTGTCTTGACGAAAAAGAAGCGCAGTGCCGCTACCCGGTTGACTACTGTGTCGGGCGTCAGCTTGCACTCAGTCAGTAGATAGGCTTGATAGGTTCGAAGTTCCTTGGGGCCGAGCTTGTCGGGAGACTTGCCAAAATGCTTGGCGAAGTCGCTTACCACCCGCAGGTAATTGCGCGTGGTAATGGCAGAGTAGTTGCGACGCTGGAGTTCCTCCAGCATCATCTTGCGTAAACGGGTCACAGGAATCTCCTTTCCTATGACCCACACTATGTCAGCACCTCCTGAACTCTCGCGGTCCCTCCACGCGGCAGCGTCCGCCGCGCCAGCGGCTTAGTCCTGGTCCGTCATTCAATCCGAATGACAGGATCGCGGCAACTCTCTGCGACAGGGGCCGGGGCGCACGGCAAGTTCATCATGAGTGTCGGATCAACACTTAGTCCGGGCCACATGGAACATGCAAGGCGGAAACTATCATCTATGGGAGATTCCTCACGCGGCTGAGTACACCGCGTTTCGGTATGACGGCCTCGTAGAAGAACGAATTCAAACTGAGCCAATACCCAACACTGCAAACACGTTGACGACCGTTCACCGTATCCTTAAGATAAGGCGTTCTTCGCAGTGAGCGCACCGACGTCAGCAAAGACATATGATCGGCCAAACCATCTCGCACTATCGCATCCTTGAGAAGCTCGGCGGCGGCGGGATGGGCGTCGTATACAAAGCCGAGGACACCAAACTCGATCGCTTCGTCGCGCTGAAGTTCCTCCCCGACGAAGTGGCGAGAGATGCTCAGGTCCTAAGCCGTTTTCGCCGTGAAGCGAAGGCCGCTTCTGCCCTGAACCATCCCAACATCTGCACCATTCACGAAATCGACGAGCAGGATGGCCAGACCTTCATCGTGATGGAGTTTCTGGACGGCATCACTCTTAAGCACCGCATCGCGGGACGACCGTTAGACTTAGACATTGAGACGCTGCTCACTGTGTCGATCGAGGTCGCTGATGCGCTGGACGCGGCGCACGCTGGTGGCATTGTTCATCGTGACATTAAGCCTGCGAACATCTTTATCACCAAGCGGGGACACTCCAAAATTCTCGACTTCGGGCTGGCCAAGGTTGCAGTCGAGCCAAAAGCGTTGTCGATCGAAGCCACAGCAGCCACCGTTGCTGACAGTCATGAATTCCTAACCAGTCCCGGCACTGCGGTGGGCACCATCGCTTATATGTCCCCGGAGCAGGCCAAGGGAAAGGATCTCGATTCCCGTACCGATTTGTTTTCATTCGGCACAGTACTGTACGAGATGGCGACCGGAGCGTTGCCGTTCCCGGGAGAAACTTCAGCTACTATCTTCGACGGTATCCTCAATCGAACCCCGGTTCCGCCGATACGGCTGAACCCTGCAGTGCCGCCCAAGCTGGAAGACATCATCAGCAAGCTGCTGGAGAAGGATCGCGATCTGCGCTACCAATCCGCAGCCGAAGTTAGAAGCGACCTCAAGCGGCTTCGGCGCGACACTGAATCGGGAAGGCTCCAGGTTACCGATTCCGCAGACGTTGCGGTTTCGAGCGCAACCGTTCCCGCCGCCGGACACCGCCCGAGCGGCTCCGACGTTGTCGCCGCTGCGCGCCAACATAAAGCCGGTCTGGGAATCATCATTGCCGTCGTATTGGTCCTGGTTGCCGCCGCCGGATTCGGCATTTACAGCTTGGTTTTCTCCGCACGCACCGCAGCCGTTTCAAAGCATCAAGATCACTAGAATCAGCGGGACCCACAATGCGAGCATCGGTGCCATGTCTCCCGATGGCAATTACCTGGCCTACGTGATCAACAATGAGGGCAATGAATCCTTGTGGCTGCGCCATCTGGCCAGCGAAAGCAACGTGCAGATCATTTCCCCGGAACACGTACAGTACTCCGCGCTACGCTTCTCGCCCGATGGCAGTCACATTTACTATTCGCACACGCAACTCGCCAACGGCCCGGCTTCTCGGGATTTCGACCTATACCGTATCCCCGTACTGGGTGGGACTCCCCAACTGCTGGTCAAGGATGTGGACACGACTCCCAGTTTTTCGCCCGACGGGCAGCGCTACGTTTTCGTGCGTGCCAACGATCCTGACCCCGGCAAATACCATCTCATCGTCGCCAACGCCGACGGCAGCAATGAAAAGAGTATTTTCAGCGGTCCCATGGCCAATGTGGCGGCGGATTCAGCCTGGTCGCCGGATGGAAAGGCCATTGCCGGTGTAATGTTCGATCAGACTGGCAATAGCATCAGCACACTGATTTCCATTGATCCCATCACAGGTAACCAGAAGACAATATCCAAGCCGCCGTACACAGGCATGACCAACGCGTCGTGGCTGCCCAATGGAAAAGCGCTAGCTGTAATTTTTTTTGCTGCGGAAACAAACTTCGCCCGGCAGCAAATCGGACTCATTAGCTATCCCGACGGAAAGTTTCGTCCCATTACTGCCGACGCGAATGATTACGCGACCTTGAGTGTCTCCTCCGACGGTGCGACCATAGCCACCGTTCTGCGCCAGTCGGTACGCGATGTCTATGTGAGTTCGGGACAGAAGGCCGACTACTCCGACGCCAGACAAGTCACGTCGGGAGACCCCGCCCCGGTGGTCTCGTGGACGAGCGACGGAAATTTGGTCGCCGAGCAAGAGGCGTCCATTCGTGTTATCAACTCGAGCGGCGGGCTCAAGGCTGAGGTTGCCCACGAGAAGGAGTCAGGGTCAATGCAGCCCTATGGCTGCGGTGACGGCCACATTGTTTTCGCGCGGGGAACTTTGAAAACCCTTTCAGTGAATATCTGGCGCAGCGAAGGGGACGGCTCCGGAGTGCGGCGCCTCACCGAGGGCAGGAGAGACCTGTACCCTCTGTGCTCTCCCGACGGGAAAACCGTTTTTTACGTAGATAACACCACTGCCACATATATGAAGGTACCCATCGACGGAGGCAAGCCGGAACGATTTACGAAGGAATATGCGGAGACAAACTCCGGTTATGACATTGCCCGCGATGGAAAAACGATTGTGCTTGGCACCTATGATTTCAAAGCCCAGAGGCCGAACATCAGCTTAGTGTCTCTCGATTCCGGCGAGCTCTTGCGAACGTTGGAATATGATCCGCGGCATGAGGGGCAACTCCGCTTCAGCCCTGATGGCAAGGGCATCGTATATCCCGTCCGCGAAAAGGGCGTGGACAATCTCTGGCTACAGCCGCTGGACGGCGGTCCCGGCCGGGAGTTGACCAACTTTACCTCGCTAAAAATCTACTCCTATCAATGGTCGCCCGACGGTAAAAGCCTGGCCCTGGTCCGGGGAGACTCCCCCTCCGATCTCGTGCTGATTCAGGAATCCCAGAAAAAGTAACTGATCTCGGCAGCGCTGGTGTCCCGCTGGCTGTCCCGAAAGCGCCTACGCCGTCTTCGCTAGGGTGAACTCTTCCGGTCCCCGTACGGAGTAATGCTGCTCGGGGACCGGGAAGCCAGCATGGGCAAACGTATCGCGGATCAGCCTGGTTCGTATCGAAGTTGACTTGGCAATAATGTTCGTTGTTGCAGTAAGGGAGCACGGCCAGCACCGGACCCAGAGAAGTTCGTGGATGGTCGGCCAACAGGAAGTTGTCCACAAACGGGCTTGGGGGAAGTTAGTTGGGGCAAAGCGCTTCGAGAGACTCCAGATTGTTCGTGGTTTGAATCTCTCGTACTTGGGCTCGAAGCACAGGTCATGCACGGCGCGGGCAAGATGCTTGGGGCCTCCAACCTCGCTTCGACGAACGCCTCGTAGATGACCACCTTGGCGGTGACGTCCGTCAGTCCGCTTCTCTGCCAGGCCTCCCCCTGCTTTCGCATCGGCTCGAAGTTCCGCTGCATTCGGTCCACGCCGACGGAGACGCAATCGACGAGTGAAAACGACTTTGAGTGCTTCGCGAGCATGGTGTGAACACACATGGGACAATGCTTCCGAACCATACTTACATAGAGCCCGGAATGCACACCGTGTTCGAGTGCAGCCGGCCTATCGGTTGGCCGGGATTACTACACATGACTGATCCGGTTGTCGTTTTCCTCTTCCGCGCTCTCCGCCACACCGGAACCGATCCGATGGCTTCCAGTCTTTGCACATTCAAGAAGCAGTGTTCCAGATTCGCAACGTAGCTTGGCGATGCGACTACAAACCGCCTCATTCACAGAAAATACCTCAACAAGGGATAATCGGCCTTCGGGGCGGGAATTACTGTAGAAACGGCGTCATCGCTCGCGCAGACCGGTCAGCGGACTATAGTATAGGGACCGGTCGCCAAAAATGAGGATAGCTGCATGCAACCGCTGAAGCTGCTTGTGGTAGAGGATAACCTCGCAAGCTTGGAACTCATGACCGAGGTCTTCACGTCTCTCAAGGCCGAAGTGCGCCCTATCAGCGATAGCGAAAAAGCGGTCGGCGCGGTGAATCAGGAGAAGTTTGATGGAATTTTCTTAGATTTGGAAATGCCAAAGCTGAATGGTTTCGACCTGGCGCGTCTTATCCGCAAATCATCATGGAACAAATCCACTCCCATCGTTATCGTGACGGGACGAGATGAGAGGCAAACGATGCGAGACGCGTTTGCGCTCGGAGCAACCTTTTTTCTTCAAAAACCTGTGGATAGACAGAAGCTTAGCATCCTGTTCCGCACGGTGAGTGGCGGGATGCTGGAGAACCGTCGCAAATACACGCGCGTTCCAATCCGGGCCGATGTCGCTTGCACAGTGGGCTCTCGAACATTGCGCGGGGTGAGTTGGAACCTCAGCCGGGGAGGAATGCAGGTGGAAGTGGGTGATTTGAAGCCCAAAGATGCTGTCCGATTGTCATTCCAATTGCCAATCTCCGCCGTGGCCATTGACGCCGCTGGTGTCGTCGTGTGGGCAAATGAGCAGCGCCAAGGCATCCAATTCACGAATGTAAGTGCACAGAGTCAGCAGTCGATTCGTCAATTCATAGCAGACGTGGAGAAAATGGAACCCTAGGTCGAACCCTAACGGAATTGATCTAAGTAGCGCTGCCTGTTGAGGCCCCTGCTTTCTTCGCAGGTTGGCCCTCATGGGTCTGATCTGGGTTGGCCGCCGGACTACTTTTACTAAGAACGCGGTCAAGCTCCGCAGCGAGAGAGGAAGAGTTGACCGGCTTCGACAAGTAGCCATCAAACCCTGAATTGAGGATGCGTTCCCGATCACCTCGCATGGCGTACGCGGTGACCGCCACTACCGGCAGCTTCGCCAGGCGAGGATTCTCGCGGATTCTTTCTATAACCGCAAATCCGTCCATGACCGGCATGCCGATATCCAGAAGCAGCAGTTCTGGTTGAGTCTGGTCGATGATTCGAAGAGCTTCTTGACCGTCGCATGCTTCAAGAACTGTATGTCCACGCAACTCCAGCAACTCGCGGAGCAGTTCTCGATTAACGGCGTTGTCTTCGGCTATCAGGACTTTGATCATGGCTGTCCCGCAGATTTTGCCAGACTGCAGCCTCGAACTACTCGGCCAACTTCGGCAATCAGTTGCTCCTTCCAGGAGCCACCCTTTTGCAGGAGACCCTGGGTCTCGCGGCTCAGAAGAGCAATTTCATCTTGGCTCAAGTTCTTGGCCGTCATCACGAGAATCGGTAGTTGCCTGAAGGCTGGTTCCTGTCGAACATGGCGAATGACTTGAAACCCGTCCATGCCTGGCATGAGCAGATCGAGCAGGATTGCGCCCACAACTTTGTTAGCCAGAACCTCCAAAGCCCGCGTACCGCTGCGGACAGCCTGAGTCTCGTATCCGGCAGAGCGCAAAGCCTCCTCGATCAGTTCCAGAGCTTTGGGGTCATCGTCCACCAGCAGGATGGACGAATCTTCGTCGGCAGGCGACGGCACATGCCGGCGAATCGCTTCCAGCAGCGCTGGCTTGCGGACTGGCTTAATGAGATAGTCGGCCGCGCCCAAGGCAAAACCCACCTGCTTTTGATCCACGATGGAGAGGATGATGACCGGGATGTTTGCCGTCTCGGAGTTTTTTCGGAGTGCTGCCAAGGTTTCGAAGCCATTGCTGCCGGGCATCAGCACATCCAGAGTGATGGCGTCCGGCCGCAGTTGTTGAGCCTTCTTGATGGCTTCAGGTCCCGACTCGGCCATCACAACCCGGTATTCTGGTTCCAGATAACTGGCCAGAAGCTCACGCGCCGGGCCTTCGTCATCCACAATCAGCACCAATGGAGTGAGGCGACTTGAAGGTGTAACGATAGAGGATATCGCTGGCTCAACGACCGGGCGGACCTTTGATGTCGGCTCTGCGGCGAGAAGAGTAAAGGTGAACCGGCTGCCTTTTCCCAACTCGCTTTCGACGGAAATCTGGCCTCCTTGTTGCTCAACCAGGCGTTTCGTGATGGCAAGCCCCAATCCTGTGCCTTCCTGGGCGCGGTCAGCACTTCCCTCGATCTGTCGGAATTCCTCGAAAACGACCTTCTGATCCTCAGGCCGGATGCCTATTCCTGTGTCCGTCACCGACACCCGCACGAAGTCCTGGGCATCAATGCACTCGATGCTAACCAGGCCGTCCTTGGGCGTGAATTTGACTGCGTTACTCAGTAGGTTGTACAAAATTTGCTTAAAACGCACGCGATCTGACTTAACGAGAGAATTGCTCTCCACCTTTTGCTCAACCCGGATGTTCTTGGTCATGGCAAGTGGCTGAATGGTGGAAAGTACCTCCGGTAAGGCATCTCTTACCAGAAACTCTTCGGTACGCAGCTCCAATTGTCCAGCCTCGATCTTGGATAGGTCCAGAATGTCATTGATTAACTGCAGCAGATGCGCTGAACCCTGTTTGATGTGGTTGACGAAGCGTTTCTGCTTGTCGTTGAGTTGACCCGGAGTCCCCTCTGCCAAGAGATCGGAAAAGCCCACAATCGCATTCAGCGGGGTCCGCAATTCGTGACTCATACTGGCCAAGAACTTGCTCTTCATCTGAGTGGCCCGTTCGACTTCGCGATTGCGGAGATCCAGTTCTTTGTTGGCAATAGCCAGCTGGGTGGTGCGCTCCCGAACCCGTTGCTCCAGTTCACTCTGAGCTCGCTGCAGGGCGCCATCGCGCTGCTGAATCTGCTCCAACATCTCATTGACCGATTCAATCAAGGTCGACACTTCGTCGCGATTTAGGTTTGTAGCGGCTCGGATTGAATAATTCTTGTCGTGAGACACGGTGCGGACAGTCTGCGCCAACTGCATCACTGGCTCGGAGATAACACGCTGCGATATTCTCGAAATCAACAGGGCAACCACCAGAGACGCGAGAAATACGACGACGATGATTACCGCATAGCTCTTCAGCCGGTCGTTCATCGCCCCCAAGTCGGAGCTGATGTACACAATTCCTGTCGGTTTGCCCTCGAAGATGATCGAGCGCGCCAGCCCCAGATGACCGCTCCCGAACCAGTGGATTTGGGTTTGACCTGAGGGAATAACTGGCAGGGGCAGAGTCTGGCCCGCGCGCTCGCGCCAGTACGCCGCGAAAGGTTGACCGTCGTGAGTGTAAATCTGCGCATACATGAGGTGCCGATTGGCATCCAACGCTGACAGGGTCTTCTCCGCGGAGTGAGCATCGTCAAACAGGAGCGCTGAGGCGGTATTGTCTCCGATGATCTGAGCTTGGATTGAGACGTTGCGCACCAGGGCGTCACGAAAGCTGTACAGGTCGTAGGCACAAAAGCCGCTACACGCCAACAACAGGGCCGCCGCACTCACCAGCATGTTCATCCATGTGAGTTTCTTAGAGATCGAATAGTTTCGGATATCGAGCAAATGTGTCACTCTCGATCCTTTCTGACGGCGGTCGCTACCTTGAGCAGCTCAGAACTGAGCGTCAAACCCGCATGCTGGGTTGCGGTCAGGTTGACCTCGAAGCGAACTTTCTTCCCTTCCAGAACAAACTGGATCATGCCGCCGCGCTTGACGAACTGCGGCGCATCGCTGACGGTCAAAACAGCCCTTTTGTCTAGGTCAGCGATAACCTTGTTTAGTCGGCTATCGTCCGTAAGACTCAGAAAAAGAATCTGGCAATTGCCCGACTCTTCCGCACTGGAAATTCGTTTGGCGACTATGGTCTTGCCGCCTATCGTTTCGCCTGCCAGCGTGGCGTCGAGTCTGGGGCCGAAGGGATCTTGTCCGAGAACGCAGACAGTAAAGGAGCCGTCTTGGGCTGCCGCAACCTTCCCAGGCCATTCGACGAATCGGCCAAAGTTATAGAGGTAGGCGGCTTTCACTTCGTAGTCAGTGGGTCTCGGATTCTGCGCGTGCAACGCAGGAATGGCAAGGAAAGCCCATGCTGCGGCTACAGCTATGAGCAACGGACGGAGGCGAAGAAAAGGCCACCTCGCTTGATCACGCGGAACGCGGCGCGCGCGGTCTGTACCATGAAGATATTTCATTGATATCAATCCGCAGTCCGTCTCCACGTGATCTGCGCGTAAGCGCTCCTTTCGACGAGCACAGGGCCGAACTCGGCATGACGGGGCTGTACCAAATTCTGTCCAGTCACGGACAGCTCAAACTCCCTGGTAAAACGCCAACCCAGCCGGGCGTCGGCCGTTTGATACGCGTTTACGGCCAGCGCGGGCAGCGCGCCCATATAACGGTAGGTGGGATCAAACTCAAGTCCTTTGGGCAGATGGAACAGAATCTGTGCAGTTGCCTCATTGTGCGGGCTCGATCCCTCATACGAAGACACCTGACTGGTTTTCGTGTGGGTGGGTTTGTCCTCAAAATTCAGGCTCACATAGGAATATGTGGCCTTGAAATCCATCCAGTGGGCCACTTTCCAGTCCGGCGAGATTTCGCCCCCGTTGGTGGACCCCATAATGCCGTTGACAGCCCGGAGTGAAATGAGAGTGTAGGGAGGAGGAGGCGAGGCCACGGTCGAAATCGATTCGTCCCCATAACTAACGAGGTCGTTGTACTTGTTATGAAAAGCCGCAACGTCGATGTAAAAGCTAGATGTCATCAGCTTACGATATCCGGCTTCATAGCCGAGCAGCGTTTCCGAAACGACCTGGCGGTTGTCGCAAATACAGGCAAACACTGGAGGGTTTGCCTGTGCCAGCCCGGTCAGTTGCAGGTCCTCATCAATACGGGAAGGCGTGCGTACCGCGCGCGTCACGGCTCCCCATATTGTCTGATGGGAAGTCGGCGTCCACAACAGCCGCGCGCTGGGCTCGCTTTCCCAGCCAGTGAAGATGTTGTGCTCAAACTTCGACCCTACGGTCAGCCAGAGTTTGTTTTGCAGGATCGCGATCTGGTCCTGCACGAATGCACTGTAGATATTGTCGTCTTCATGATGCGGCAGAAAGTTGAGGATAGCGACAGTTTGGATGAAATCGCTTGGACTCCATCTAGCTCCAAGCCCCCAGATAACTTCATTTCGCTGCTTGAAGACGAAGTGGTGAATCAAGTCAATGTCAAAGGTGTTGCGAGTTTCTCCCAGTTGAGGTCCGAGACGATATGTCCGGTCATAATAAGCTTGGACTTGGACGTCAGACGTACTATTGAGTTCCCGGCGCCAGCGCCCCAAGAGATTACCGCCCGATACGTCTTGCGTCCCGTTTATGTTGAGTTGACCGGGTGGCGAGTAAGACGCGATGGCCACCTGCTGCCCAACATTGCCCTTATAAAGATCGCCCTGAACTGTGAGCGTATCGCGGTCTGTCAGTTGGGAGTCCGTTCGGAAACCCGCTTGTCCAAATTGCCAGGAGTCATAGCTACCGCCGCCGGGGTGGAATTCGGGGGTTTGGCCAAATCCCATGGCGTACCCTCGATAGGTGAGATTATTTCCGTGAGCGCCACCGTAGCGAACTCCGCTTTGGTTTTGTTCGACATTTCCGACGCTGGTGGACGCGTAGGTTCCGCGAGTATCCTTGGCACTCTTAGTAATGATGTTGATCACGCCATTGACCGCGTTCGATCCCCAGATCGTTCCCCCGGGACCCCGAATCACTTCGATACGCTCGACATCCTCGAGCAACACATTCTGCACGTCCCAGTACACGCCGGCATAAAGCGGTGTATAGACACTTCGGCCGTCAATCAATACCAACACTGATTTTGAGAAACCACTCCCAAGTCCACGAATGTTCACAGACCACTCATTGGAGTTGATCCGTGCAACCTCCACTCCCGGTACAAGACGTAGTACTTCTGGGATGCTGGTGGCCCCGGAACGGCGAATATCGTCCTGAGTGAGAACGAAAATTGCTGCTGAGGTCTTCGAAATCTTCTCTGGCTCCTTAGAGGCCGTCGTTACTTCGACATTGCCGAGCTCCGCCAGACTCAATTGTTTGAGGGGCTCGCTATTCGTTGGGTCCGCTTGCGGAGCGGCAAAACTCTGGTTGACCAGTCCCGCGAGCACGAACAAAGCGATGAGAGCAGTGCGCTGCGCAACTCTCACGACCGGTCGTGCCTCCGCGTGGGGCGTGACTCCATTAGCGTCATGACTGACGCGACATACCGACGTGCTCAAGACCGGCCTCATGTTCCGAAAACACTCCTATTCTTAGCCAATCGCACCCGCAGCCGCTGCGCTGCGAGAAAGGAAATCTGGCATTGTTCTGACCAGCCGCTCGAATTGATCGAAGATCTTCGGATCCCACCATCCCTTTGCTACTTCCTCTTTCATCGTTTGCAAAGCATCGGTGATGGAGAAGGCCTTCTTATACGGTCTGTCGGTAGTTAGCGCATCATAAACATCGACAATTTGCAGCACTCGAGCCGTAACTGGGATAGCCTCTCCCCGAAGTCCATCGGGGTACCCCGAGCCGTCGAATTTTTCGTGGTGGTGTCGAATGATCGGAAGTACAAGACGGAAAGATTTTAAGGGCGCGCAAATGCGCTCGCCAACCACCGAGTGATCGCGGATTACTGTCCACTCGTCGGAGGTCAAACGACCTGGCTTCAGCAGAATTGCATCCGGCACAGCGATCTTTCCTACGTCGTGGACGATTCCGGCCCGACGCAGCGCAGTAATTTGATCCTCCGCGAGCCCCAGATGTTCACCTAGGCGAGCCGAATACTCTGCCAGGCGTTCACAATGACCGTGTGTGTAGGGATCTTTGCCTTCGATGCTCCGCGCGAGCGAGAACAGGACCGATTCAGCCCGCTCCAACTCGTCCGTGCGCTGTTTAAGCCTTAAAAGGGACCTTACGCGAGCAAGCAGTTCGGTTCTATCCACCGGACGGCTTAAGAAATCATCCGCTCCCACCCTGATACCCTCGATCCTATCTTGCTTGTCAGAGAGTGCTGTAACCAAAATCACGGGTATCAAGTACGTGTCTGGATTATTTTTGATTTTCTCGCAAGCCTGAAAACCGGTCAGGCGAGGCATCATCACATCCATTAGAACCAGGTCAACTTGAGTCCTGATCAACTCTTCGATGACATCTGCGCCGTCAGAAACTGTGAGGACTTTGAAGCCTTGAGTGGTGAGGAGCTCCTCTAATAGTTCGCGGTTCGCGGCTTGGTCGTCAGCGACTAGGATGGTGCCTGTGATAGATTGGTGCGACTTATACAACATTTAGCCTCTAGTGCCTTCTGCGGCCTTACGCTAAGAGTTGCACAGGAAGAGAGGCAAACTCTAATTACCGAAGTCATCTTTCTCTGACAGTGTTCGGATTTAGTAACAGAAGTGGGGTGGTAACTAGAGAGTGTATTTTTTTTATTTCCAGGAGATCCCGTGCCCCAGTGTCGCCGACCAAGCATAGCCCAAGAGGAACAACGTGGCGTGCTCACGGCCCCGCTTTATAAGGCTGGGGGTGAGTCATTTCTTCTTCGGTGCTTCCTCATCCAGAAACATCGGCGCCACATCCGGTTGCACTAGTCTGTTAAAGGAACTCGCAGTTGAAAGTAGGCGGTGGCCGACACCGCCCACTTATGTTGGAACGATTGTGAGAACCGGGTCTCCAGGAATTCCCCGAGCTTCGCCGTAGCCTTGAACTGCGGAACGGCATCAGCTCTTTAAACGCCGAGGTGAATGCATTGGAGAGACTCCTGATCGTCCGCGGTCGGACCTCCTCGTACTTCGGCTCGAAGTAGAGGTCGTGCACGGTGCCAGCGAGGTGTTTTGGCGTCTAATGCTCCCTTTCCTTATCTCAATGAGATCTCAATGAGCAACTTGCTGGCTTTGCTCGGCCGCCAGGCGTTCAACATCTTCAGCCGCGGCTGCAAACGATGGACCGGCCCCCTCACGCGACTGGTTCTCAGTGTGGATGAATGTCACATCAGTGAGACCGATGAATCCGAGAATGTGACGCAAATAGGGTTCCTGGAAATCAAACTTCTCTGCGGGAGTGCCCTTTTCATAGGCGCCGCCTCGCGCCGTGACGACAATCACTCTTTTCCTGGCTAGAAGTCCGCGCACACCGTTTGGTCCATAACCAAACGTCTTCCCCAACCTCACAATCTGATCGATCCACGCCTTAAGGGAAGAAGGGATCGCGAAGTTGTGCATGGGCGCGCCAATTACGATGATGTCCGCCGCCTCCAATTCTTCGATCAAGTGATCGGACATGGATAGATAATTCCGCTGAGCAGGCGTCAGCTGAGACGGTTCGAGACGGGTCGCGCCCCAGTCATCGGTGATGTGCGGGAACATGGTTGTGGTGAGGTCTCTCTGTATAACTTCGCCATTGGGGTAATTCCTTTTCCATTCCTCAACAAACTTCGTGGTTAATTGCCGAGTTACTGAACTGGACCGAGCACTGGAATCAATTTGAAGTAGTTTCATAGGCACCTCTTGAGCCGTGCGATTCATCCGAACTGATAGAGTAGATGTCCGTATTGATGGACTGGACCCGGCATTTAGTCCACATAACTTGTCTTATCGTCCAAGAAGGAGGCTGAAGTTGGACCCCATTTCAGATTTGTTCCACACCATGCACGTGGCCAGCGTAGTGCACGCCCGTTTGGAGGTCACTGCACCCTGGGGACTTATGCGCGGGGCTGAAGACGCGAATGAAGCAGTGGCGCATTCGTCGGCCGTAAGGAATTTGCCGTCCCAGTTTGCGCACTTCGGCATGGTTGCGCGTGGCAATTGCTGGCTGAGCGTAAAAGGGATTCCAGATCCGATTCCGCTCACCGGCGGAGATTGCTTCCTGTTAGCGCCGGCGAGCACGTACGCCTTGCGGGACAACCCAAGCACACGTGCGCGCAGTTTTTGTGAGGCTGCGCCGAAAGGCCGCAGCAACGTGATCCATTATGGCGGAGGCGGCGTTCCGACCACCATAATCTCAGGATGGTTCAGCATTAGCCCGGTGAGCATCAAGTGCCTAAAACGTCTGCTTCCAGAGTTGATTCTGGTCAAGGCAGATCAAGCGCAAACCCTCGCACTCCACGCGACTTTGCAGTTGCTCGCATCGGAAATGGCAGAACCGGCGCCTGGCTCGGAAGTAATGGTCAACCGGCTAGCGGATATTTTGTTCATCCAGTGTGTCCGTGCCCACATAGCATCGAGCTCCGAAACCTGTAAAAGCGGATGGCTTCGCGCCATCTTCGATTCAAGAATTGGAGCCGCGCTCAAAGCAATGCACGAGAGAGTTGAGAATCCGTGGACCGTGGAAACGCTGGCCGCGGCAGCAGGGATGTCCCGCTCAGCCTTTGCGTTGAGATTTAAACAACTGCTTGGGGAAACGCCACTCGAATATTTAACGGACTGGCGAATGTACAAGGCGACCGGCTTGCTGCAGGAAGATGATAGGAAGCTCTTCGAGGTAGCGAAGTCCGTTGGCTACGACTCTGACGCGGCGTTCAGCAAGGCTTTCAAGCGTGTCTTGGGTATGGCGCCTAAAGAATATCGGCGAAGTGCCGCACAGGCGCGTCGAAGGTGAGGCGGCAATGCCGGTTCTGAGTGAATGGTCGGCAAACCTTACCTTACCCGGTTAGTAAGAGTAGCCCGTGACTCGAGAGCAATGCGGTAGTGTTGAGCTTGTACGAAGCTCAAATGAGTGCATTGGCGATTTTGAGTCGACCGATTTTGAGTCAGCGACGAAGCGTTCTGTTGTCCAGATTTCGGAGTCACAGCCTGGGCTGCCGGCATCGATCCGCCGTTTGCCAAATTGATTCGGGGTAGCTGGTTTGCTAAGGTCGTTGTCATGCCCGAGCGTGTCATGTCCGAGTGTTCCACCGAGCAGGTACGCGAATTGCTCGACTCCCTTTATCGCGTGGATTCGGGACGAATCCTGGCGACTCTGATCCGCTTGCTCGGTGATTTTGATCTTGCCGAGGAGGCGATGCACGAAGCCTTTGCGGCTGCGTTCAGCCTGTGGCCGAGGAGTGGAGTACCCGGCAACCCGCGACCATGGCTGATTTCGGCGGCCCGATTCAAAGCCATTGATACTCTGCGTCGACGGGCAAGATTTGATGCGTCTCAGGACGAGCTCGTGCGATATCTCGAGGCGCAATGGAGTTCGGCGGAAAGGTCCAAGGAAGAGGACAGCCTTGAGCAGCTCTCCCTTGAGGATGATCGCCTTGAGGACGACCGGCTGCGGCTGATTTTTACCTGCTGTCATCCGTCTCTAGCGCCGGAAGCGCGCGTTGCGCTCACCTTGCGTGAGGTGTGCGGGCTGACAACCGAGGAGATAGCCAAGGCCTTCCTCATCACTCCGCGTACCCTGGCGCAGCGCATTGTGCGCGCAAAGGCAAAGATTCGAGAGACACCGATTCCGTACGAGGTGCCGACGCCGCAGGAATTGCCGGAGCGACTGGGCGCGGTGCTTCAGGTCATCTATCTCGTGTTTAACGAGGGTTATTCGGCTGCGGCGGGAGCGGAGGTAACGCGGGCCGAGCTAACCGGCGAGGCGATTCGACTGGGCCGGTTGCTGATGGAACTCCGGCCAGAGCCGGAAGTCATTGGTTTGGAAAACATGGGCCCGGAAATAATGGGCCTGCTTTCCCTCATGTTGCTGCAGGAATCCCGTCACGCCGCGAGAACCTCTCCGACCGGAGAGTTGATTTTGCTGGAGAACCAGGACCGTTCGCTCTGGAACCGGGAGCAGATCGCGGAGGGAGTGGCATTGCTGGGGAAAGCCCTGAAGTCACGCCGCTTCGGCTCTTACACACTGCAGGCTGCGATTGCGGCCGTTCATGCGGAGGCGGAGTCGGTCGCTGCGACCGATTGGCGGCAGATTGTTGCGCTTTACGACCGATTGGTACGAATTCAGCCTTCGCCAGTTGTACAGCTAAATCGTGCCGTGGCAATTGCCATGCGCGATGGTCCAGAGGCCGGTCTGGCGCAGATCGATGCGGTGTTGGAACATGGCGAATTGGCCAATTACTACCTGGCGCATTCAGCCCGCGCAGATATGTACCGCAGGCTCGGCAGGACAGTTGAGGCCCGGGCGTCTTATGAGAAGGCGCTGGCGCTGACCCAACAGGAACCAGAGCGGCAATTCCTGCAAGAGCGGATTCGGCAGTTGAAATAAAAACCTCGACGACTTGTCGAATTCAGGTGAGGCCGTTCGACTATACAGTGAAGGCCGGGCAACCGGCCCGCCAGAAAGTGTTTCCGGGGCGATACGCTACGCGAAAATTTATCAAAAAAAGTGTCGATTCGCGTCCCACCCGTTCGACAAGTAAGTGGAGCCGCACCGCACGTCCTCGCTACTCGCAAAATTCCCGGGCGCGCGTCGTCGAAGCTCCTATATATAAAGTAGCGGCCCTGATACGGTGTCCGCACAACACTCAGGAGAACACAATGCGCTTCATGATGATCATGTATCCGAAAGACTACGCAAACGCAAAGCCCGGCACGGTACCCGACTTCAAAGAGATGGAGGCAATGGGCAAGTACAACGAGGAACTAGGGAAAGCCGGCGTGCTCCTCGCCCTCGACGGGCTGACCCCGCCCGCGACGATGAGCGCGCGCGTCACCTTCAAGGGCGGAAAATCGAAAGTTACCGACGGCCCGTTTACCGAAGCGAAGGAAGTGGTCGGCGGCTACTGGATCATCCAGGTGAAGTCGCGCGAAGAGGCGCTGGAATGGGCCTCGCGCATCCCCGGAAAGGATAACGAAATGGTTGAAGTTCGCCGGATGTTTGACATGACCGACTTCGATCCTGAGACCCAAAAGTATATCCAAAAGAAGTTCGGCGACGCCGTAGCCGCTGAGATGAGCCAGTAGTAAAAAACTCTGTGCGCTGGGAAACCGGGGACGGGGCGTTCCCCAATTTTTCGACGAATGGAAATTGGTGAACGTCCCGTCTGGAAGCTGGTTTCCCTCCGATTCTTATGCCGCTGAAACCGACTCCTTCCTCCGATTGAGTGCCGGTAGAAGAAGTTTCAGAAGCGCTTGATCAGAGAATGGGTTCTGACCTGAGATGACCTCGCGATCCTGAAGGACGTAGCTCTGCCATGGAGCGACCACGCTTACGTCACCGCCCGCCGTACGCAAGGCGAAGTCCGGGTAGAACAGCACCTTGCCACCAATCTCAAGCGGCTCCCGCTGCTGCTCTTCCGCTGTCGAAAAGATAGTCATCTTATACCCAGAATAGATCCAACCCTGCGCCTTTGCGTGCGCTCCAGCGGCATCGCCCGCACTCAGCGCGGCGACCACCTCCGTCGAATTCGGAAGAGCCGATAGAAGTGAAATCGGGCCGTGGCAGAGCACTGCCGTAGGCTTGGATGTTTTATGAAAGTGTCTCATCACGGTGCCAGCGTCGGGATCATCGAGCAGGTCCATCATTGGGCCATGGCCGCCGGGGACGAAAACAGCGTCATATTGATCCAGGCCCGATGCGATGACATCCGAGATACGAGTTGGATTTTTGAGCCCGGTCAGGGTGTCGCGGAATTTTAGATAGTCCTGAAGCTTAGCCTCGTCCCCACCGAAGAAGTCGGCTACAGCAGAATGGACATCCATTTGCGGCGTGTTGCCTTTGGGGTTGGCGAAAGTGATTTCGTACCCCTCATTCATCAGGGCGCGAACCGGAACCGTAAGCTCGTTGAGATAGTAGCCTGCGCCGGTATAAACCTTGCCATCTTTCAAGGGCAAGCCATGACCGCTCGATACTAGCACTAAGACTTTTCCTTTAGTTGTCATTGTTGTTCTCCTTTTTGAAATCGACTTCTGTTCTCCTGAATATGAGCTAGCTCATCGTCCGCGGCTTCCTCCAAAGTGCGCAAGGACCGGCTACCGCGGTTGATGCGAGTTATGCCCCTGGGAATCCAAACATCAACCACGACTGATTGGCCACCCAATGCGGGCCGAGCAAGGCTAGCGAAAGCGCGACGATGAATTTATTGGACGAACGTATCGACCGAGACCAAAGTACTGGCTCGACACTGCAGCCCGGAAGGCCTCAAGCGAACATCCGTAACCATTTAAATCCGCATCCCATCCGGGCCGAGTGTTAACCGTAGACCAAGTCCGTGCTCTGTCCGACCTCAATGATGTAGCCGTCAGGATCGCGGATGTAGCAGCGTATCTCGCCGTACTTGGGTATTGGTTCCGTGATGAACTCCGCTCCTCGACTTTTCCATAATTTGTAGCACGCTTGAATATCCGCAACGCGGAAATTCATAAAGCTGTTGATGTGATTCGGGTCGGGGACGCTGAGCGTTACTGTCGGCTTATCCGGGGTCGGCCCGCCCCCAACGTTCAGAATCATCCAGATATTCGCAAGCTGAAGGTACGGAGGTGCGTTGCCGTCACCCATGGTCAGAATGCGAGCGCCGAAGACCTTTTCGTAGTAGCGAGCCGATCGCTCGACGTCGGCGACGGTGAGAAAATGCGCGATGCTGATCCCCTCGCGCGGGGGCATCTCATAGCTCTTCTGTTCGACTTGTACCGCGTTCATTGATGGCTCCTTTCGATACGGTGCTCATTACAAATACGGTGTCCCGCGAGTTCCGGTTTCCACTGGAGGTCAGGGACGGTGATTGGCCGGGTGGCCCGGGCTTTGATCTTGCGGGCATTACCAACACAGTGGGTGCCCCGCTCCTTCGCGTTTTTTGCGAAGGGCCTGCCCTGAGCCTGTCGAAGGGGCGGGAGTCGGAAATGCCGGCGCCAAGGGGATTTGATCACGTGCCCACAACAAAATCAAATAGCACACGCAGCATCGCCGCCCAGCCTTGCCAAAAACGCAAGGATTGATTGGATAAGAGCGAAGGCTCGGTCAGACCGGGTAGTCTTGGTTTGAGGACTAAAGGCTTCTCGGAAAGGAAGGAGCCTTCGCAATGATGATTATAGGATGTGATTTTCATCCCAGCTGGCAGCAGGTTTGTTGGCTGGACACGGAGACGGGTGAAACTGGCGAACGCAAACTGGTCCATGCAGAGGGTGACGCCGAGCGTTTTTACCGGCAAGTGCCGGCGCCGGCGTTGATCGGAATGGAAGCGACTGGCAACTGTCACTGGCTGGTGGATCTGCTGGCGGAGATCGGGCACGAGTTATGGGTAGGCGATGCGGCGCAGATTCGGGCCAGCTACGTGCGGCAGCAGAAAACCGACAGGCGGGATGCGGCGCACATCATGAAACTGCTGGTGGAGGGCCGGTTTCCGCGTATCTGGATGCCGTCGAGCGAGGTGCGCGATCTGCGGCAGCTGCTGTTGCATCGCTACAAACTGGTGATCATACGGACGCGGGTGAAGAACGAACTGCAACATCTTTGTCTGAACCAGGGAGTGCAGCGCAAACGCAAGCTGTGGAGTCAGGCGGGACAGAAGTTGTTGCGCGAACTTCCGCTGCGGCCCTGGGCCGCGCGTCGACGCGACGACTTGTTGCGGCTGCTGTCTATGCTGGACCAGCAGATCGAGCCGCTGGACGCGGCGGTAAAAGCAGAAGCTCTGAGAGACAAAATGGCGCTTCTTCTTCAATCGCAACCCGGAGTGGGACCGATTACCGCGCTGGCTTACGTTTTGACGATGGGAGACGTGAGCCGTTTTCCGCGTGGCAAGCAAGTGGCTAGCTATCTGGGGCTAATTCCGCGCGAGCATTCTTCGGGCGGAGGGCAGAAGCTGGGCGCGATTACCAAGCAAGGCAATCGCATGCTGCGCATGTTGTTGGTGGAAGCGGCGCAGACGACCGTGCGTTTAGATCCCGGATTTCGCAAACAGTATTTGCATCGCTGTCATCAGAAACCGAAAGCGGTGGCCAAGGTGGCAGCGGCGCGCAAGTTGGCGGTACGACTCTACTGGATGCTGCGCACCCAGACCGGGTATCCAGAGATCGTTCGCATCGAGAGCAGCCCGCGGGTGCCCCTGGTCGGCGCAAGCTAGACCGTAGGAATTGATTGGGCGCTCTCGCATCCCGCACGAGGCGGGATGTTCGCATAGAAGAATCATGGCTGAAGTCGTGGCCGAATCGATGGTTGGTGGAACGACGTTTCACCGAGAAATGATTTACGCGTGAGATTTCCAGAGCCTTGGTCCTCAACCTCTCTGGCAAACACAACGGTGCTTAAAACGCCGAGGGAGAAGTTTGTCCTTGACAGAGCCTTCGCTCTTATCGAGGGTGGAACGACGTTTCACCGAGAAATGATTTACGCGTGAGATTTCCAGAGCCTTGGTCCTCAACCTCTCTGGCAAACACAACGGTGCTTAAAACGCCGAGGGAGAAGTTTGTCCTTGACAGAGCCTTCGCTCTTATCGAGGGGCGCCCTCCGTGGGAATGGTGCACGCAGAAGATCGTTAAAGGTAGGCCACTCGCCGAGTCTTCCAGAGCAATTTCGTAAATCATGTGTAAAGTACACATATGTACTCCGGGAGGATTCAGGAGGATTTATGCCGGACACACAGACGTTGATAGCTCACGCCTATTCTGCCTTCAATCATCGGGATATCGACAGCGCCCTGGCGCTCATGAGCGAGAACGTTAGCTGGCCCAAGGCATCGGAAGGTGGGCGGGTCGTCGGGAAAGAAGAGATTCGGTCCTACTGGACCCGTCAGTGGAAGGAGTTTGATCCTCACGTGGAACCACTTGAGGCGATCGACCATGAAGGCGGCATTACCGAGGTCAAAGTTCATCAGCTCGTGAAAAGCCTTGGTGGCGATGTCCTTTCTGATAGCGAGGTGTGGCACGTCTATACCATCGCCAACGGTCTCATCGAGCGCATGGACCTCAAGGAAGGCGAGACGAGCTCGGCCCCCACCCCATCTGCAGCATTCTCCAGACACTAACCTGTGTCAGTGTCTGGGCACCCGGAAAATTTCTTGGACGATTTGTCGAATTCCGGTCCGGTCGTTCGACTATATCGTGAAGGCAGGGCAACCGCCCCGGCCCGAGACGTTACAGGAAGAAGATCGTCACAGGAAAAAATCGTTACAGGAGAATGGAGAAATCATGCCGCAATATTTGGTTGCGATTCAACACCCCGACAACTACGACCCATCGGTCGAGAATCAGACGGTATGGACCAGCCCCCATCAGTGACCCACAGATTCCTCTGACGAGGCTAAAAAAATGGGGCAGCTGTCGATTTTCGGTCTCCCGAACGACTATCTGATAACAGATATCTGATAACAGAACGATGAGCTGCGGCTCTGAGTCACAGGAAAGAAGGAGTCACTGGAAACAAGGAGGAATGGATGAAATACATCTGTTTGGGATATCTCAAGCCCGGAAAATTCGAAAACATGTCTGAGAGCGAGCGCAACACCTTGCTGGACGAGTGTTTTAGCTACAACGACGAACTGCGGAAGAACGGACATTTGGTCGCTGAGGAACCTCTTCAGCCCGCCAACACGGCGGTGACCGTGTATTGGAAGAACGGAAAGGTTGCAGTGACAGACGGTCCGTACGCGGAAACGAAGGAGCAGTTGGGTGGAATTCAGGTGCTTGAAGCGCGAGACCTGAATCACGCAATTCAGCTCATTTCCCAATGTCCGGGAGTGAAGTTGAAGTGTGGAACAATCGAGATACGTCCAGCGGCGGATATAAACGAAATGATTAAGGAGAGCGAGCGGCGACGGCGAAAGGACACCTCGCGATGAGGGCGGCCACGAGGGAAAGAATGATTGAGTAAGTGCAGCAGAAGGCCCTTAGGGCTTTGCGGACAGCGGCTGCCAGAGCTCAATCTTATTCCCGTCCAGGTCATAGATCCAGGCAAAGCGACCGTAGGATTCATCCATTCGTTTGGGGTCAATCTTTACTCCCTCTTGTTTTAAGCGGTCGAGCAAAGCATCCATATCGTCCACGATGTAGTTGATCATGAGCGGTTGCGTGGCTGGGATATAGTCGGTGGAGGCGGAAAAAATAGTCCAAACCGTAACGTGTTCCTTTTGCGGGTCGTCGTGTTCGCGCCACGGAAGCATCGCGCCTTGGCCTTTGTCAGCGAGTCCAAGATGCTTCGAATACCATTCGCGCATCTGATCACGATCAGCAGATTTGAAGAAGACACCGCCGATTCCAATGATGCGTCCGCGCGGCTCCGTATTAACGGGCGGCTTCGATTTTTCAGGTTGCGGAGATTTCACGTCCTGTCCTCCTGTTGAACTGGCCGTGATGAGCAACAGCGAGCCGAGCGCAATTGTGCTCCACGGTATGCCTTGCATCGGCGGATTATACATAAGTTTCGATTTGCGAATGGAGAAATCGGTTCGCTCAAGGTTCGCCGCGATTCACCCTTTCTAGATCGCACATGAGTTTTCGAACTGGCTCGAGGCAAAAAAATGGAGTAGCTGTCGATTTTCGGTTTCCCGGACGATAACAGGACGATGAGCTACGGCTCTGAGTCACAGGAAACAAGGAGTCACAGGAAACCAGGAGGAATGGACGAAATACATCTGCTTGGGATACATCGAGCCAGGAAAATTCGAAGGGATGACCGAGGACGAGCGACACGCAACGTTCGACGAATGCTTTGAGTACAACGATCATCTGCGCGCCAACGGACATCTTGTCGCCGAAGTACCTCTTCGGCCTCTGGAGACCGCGTTGACCCTGCACTGGAAAAACGGCAAAGTCGCGACGATTGATGGCCCCTATGCGGAAACCAAGGAACAGCTTGGCGGCATTCAGATCCTTGAGGCGCGAGACCTCAATCATGCCGTTCAGCTTATCTCAGAGCTTCCAGGCTTTAAGTATGGACTTGGACCGATTGAGATACTTTTGGTAGAGTTTCCTGTACACGCTATTGACGTTCCTGCGATTCGGACTTGGCCAGCCTTTGCCGGGAACAATTGAAAAAGGTCAGGAAACTAAAGAAGAAGAGTTTTGAGATGGAGGGACCGGGCGGAATTGAACCGCCAACCTAGAGTTTAGGAAACTCTTGCTCTATCCAATTGAGCTACGGCCCCTGACGACGATAGATTAGCACGTGACAGCTGTTCGAAAACGTTTGTCGACAGGTTGCCAAAGAACCAGTTTAGATGGCCTGAATATCACAAAGAGGAACAGTGCACCACTTTCTAAACAACTGACAACAAACCGCACGAATTTCTAGTGCCTTTTTCCTAAACCGTTGTTCGGCGGTTCGACTCCGCCCGGGGCCTCCATTGCGAACCTAGGCCAAGCTCCTCAGCTTTTGATCATGGTAGCCGTGATAATCGCAACGAAGAAAAATTCAACGGGCTCAGGCGGATCGCAGTTCGCTGCTGAGCTTCTTCGCGCTAAACTCGGCTCGCGGGGGAGAGATCGGTGTTGTTTTAACGGGGTTGTTGAGGGCCGCGGCAGTCCGCTTACATAACCAGAACATGAAAAGCACGGTGGTTAATCCGAATGAAACCCACCCCAATAGGAAGACCTGGAGCCAGTGCATATTTTTCAATTCCTTCGCGATGCGGGGGAGCATCGGCGGTGAGAGCCAAGATTATATGAAAACTTTGTTGCCTTGGGAATGGTGCAAATGTTTTCGCTTAAACTGCAATTGCTGTGACCGAAAAATTGTGTTGCAACGGCAAATCGCTGCTATTAAAACGGTTCGGCGGCACATGATTTTTGCGAGATGTTTGATGCATCAGCGGGAAAAACGGTTAGCTGTCTCCCTTTATTGCAGTTGGGCGTATTCGCTCTTAGCTTGCATCAACCTCGGGATGCCGGGATCAGCATCTTTCCATAAGGCGAGAAAGTCTTTATAGGCTGTTCGCGCTTTCGCAGAGTTTCCGGCAAGGGTGTAAGCGCGTCCCAGTTGCAGATGCGCCAGCGCACCCCAGCGGGCAATTGACGGTAATGCCGGGATGGCCTAAAAATTTTTGGAACTCGGCCGCCGCTTCTCCAGCTCATAGGGAACGGATGTGGCGAGGATTTCGAGAGCCTTTGCCGGGCTCTTGCGGTTTATCTCAATGGCGGCACGAATACTAGGCAGCCAGTATCGATTGATCGCAGTATCGGATGGAAAACGCTTTGCCAGATCGTCCGCCTTTTGCTCGGCGCGTTTGGAATCCCCGGCTCTCGCCAAAGCTAACGAACCCAAAATCTGCACCTCTCGGTTGGGAGATTTTGCCAGCACCGTCACCGCTGCCCCATGCTTTGAGAAGTTGCGTTACTTCGAGCTTTGAGGGTAGCTCAGAAAAATCCTGCATGGCCTCGGATCTTTTCTGGTGCGCAAAAGTACCACATCAAGCCTAGGCATGCTAGCTGGAATCCTAGTCGAGTATTGGAACTTCCAAGGGGGTTTCGGGGTCTATAGCTACAGGGAAATGGCGTGTTTTCAGGCAGGTCGAAAGGGCGCTATGGCTCAAATTTTGACCAAGGCTTATAACCGAAAAGCACTTATAATGGAGCTTAGGCCATGAGGGTAATGGCAGGAGTAGCCACTGTGGGTGATTTAGCGGGAGCAATCGGCGTCCGGACGGCGGAAGCTGCGATCGTAGCCGAACTGAAGGCGGGGTCTGAGGAAGCGTATGCCTGGCTTATCGGAGAATTTCATCAGCCGATCTATAGCCTGGTTTACCGGATGGTAACTGATCCGGCTGATGCTGCCGACACCACCCAAGAAGTGTTCTTAAAGGTCTTCCGCGGAATGAAACATTTCCACGGACAGTCAAGCCTGAAAACCTGGATTTACCGCATTGCCGTTCATGAAGCTTCGAATCGGCGGCGCTGGTGGTTTCGACACAAATCGAAAGAGACATCCATGGAGCCATCGCGGATTTCTCCCGACTCAGGCTTTGTGTCAGCTATAAAAGATTCGCTGGTCGACGGCGCTGACTCTCCTTTCGATCGCGTAGCTCACGAAGAAGTTCGGGCGCGGGTTGAACAGGAGCTGCGTAAGGTTTCTGAACCATACCGGACAACGCTGATTCTTCGCGATCTCGAAGAAATGTCGTACGAGGAGATTGCCGAGGTCACGCAGGTTTCGCTGGGCACAGTGAAATCGCGATTGACCCGCGGGCGAGAAGCGTTGCGGCAGCGGCTTGCGGCATATGTGCAAGAGGTCGGAGCTGAATTGGGACTCCAGGCTGCGGAACGTCAGCCAAAGACGGCTTCGCGTGCTCGCGTCTCGTGCAACGGGCGGGAATTCGAGGTCGCATCATGAAGTGCACCGAAGCTAAATCGATGTTCTCCCCCTATCTTGACGGGGCGGTCACTGGAACAGAGATGCTTAGTCTCAGCCGGCACTTGGAGCGCTGCGTCGACTGCCGACGGGAATATGTTTCGCTTGGTCAGACCCAGCAACTGTTGGCAAAGGTGCGCCGCCGAAAGGCTCCCGAAGACCTGTCATTACAATTACGGCTCGCGATTTCGCGGGAGGTGGCGAGAGCAAGTCGTCCGCACTTCGACGATTTTCGTTTCCGAATTGAGAATGCTGTCCAGAGGTTCATGGTTCCGGCAACCGCTGGTCTAGTAACGGCAGTGGTAATTTTTGCATTTCTGATGGGCTTCCTGGCTTTGCCATTGCAAGCGGATAATGCCGATGTTCCCTTGATGTTGAACACCGCCCCGCAATTGCAACAATCGGCGTTTGGCACGGCGATGGAATCTATCGCAGATGATTCGCTGGTGATTGAAGCGTATGTGGATTCGAACGGCCGGGTGCAGGATTATCGTGTGTTATCGAGTCCGCAGGATACGAAGGGCTTGCCGCCGCAAGTCAAAAATATGCTGATCTTCACCACCTTCCGTCCTGCGACTTTTATGGGTCAGCCGAGATCGGGACGCGCGGTTCTTTCGTTCTCGAAGATTAGCGTGAAAGGGTGACAGCTGACAGCCGTCAGCTGTCAGTTTTCAGGTGCGTGTTATCAAAAAGCTGAGAGCTGATGGCTGACAGCTGACAGCTTCCCACGTTGACCCTCCGCTCGGAACCTCTTAAACTGGGATGTAGCTTTATATCCCCGCCCGTCTGCAGGAGGACTCCTGGTTCGTCAGTTTCGGATTTCGCTGTTTTTAGCTGTGCTGGGGCTAGTCACACAGCTGTGCGCTGCTGAAAATCAGCCTAAGGTTGCGCTCGATGACAATGAAGCTTTGTTTACTGTCCTGACCGCGATCAATGCCTGCGGTTACGATTCGGACCTGAGCGTATCTGATCCGCTGCGCGCCGAGATTCGCGCTGAAGTTGCGAAAACCATTGAAGCCTCGGCTGAAGCGAAAGAGTCCACTGCAGTGATGTGCCAGTTCTATGCGGAGCATCAACAAGACGATCCAGCCCGCACGTTGGCGCAGTACGTGTCGTTGGCGCTCTGTCTGAATCCGCCGCCGGAACTCACGTTCAAAGTCAAAGAAACCGAATTGCCACCGGACGCGAGCTTCGTCTCCGGCTTGATACCTTCTCTGCAGAAATTCTCCGGCGAAGCTGGCTTGCATTCGATCTGGACGCGCCATCAAACAGCCTACGCTGACCTGACCGCGCGCTATCACGAACCCTTATCCAAAGTGCTGTTCGATACTGAGGTTTACCTGAAGATACCGTCCGCTGGATTTCTGGGACGCGCATTTACGGTTTATCTCGATCCCATGGGATCGCCCGGGCAAGCCAATGCCCGCAATTACGGGGCCGATTACTATGTGGTGATCTCTCCCGGGACCGGTTCCAGCCTCAAGATAGATCAGATCCGGCACACTTATTTGCATTACCTGCTCGATCCGCTGGCGTTAAAGTATCCTGCAGCCATCAATCACTTGAAACCGCTGTTGGACAACGTTAAGAGCGCTCCGATGGACGAGAGCTTCAAGACGGATGCTTCTCTGCTCACCACCGAGTGTCTTATCCGCGCGATAGAAGCGCGCACTATCGGCACGAGCAAGACTCCCGAAACGCAGCGGCAACAGTTAGTCCAACAATCGGCTGAACAGGGCTTCATCCTGACGCCTTACTTTTACGAAGCACTGTCAAAGTTCGAGAAGAATCCGGCGGGATTGCGCATCGTCTATGGAGAATGGATTAGCGGCATCGACGTGCGCAGGGAACAAAGAAATGCGGCGCAGATAAAGTTTGCCAGCAAGGCGGATCCTGAACTGTTGCACCTGTCCCGTCCCGCGGACACGAAGCTGTTGATGACCGCGGAGCAACGGTTATCTACGGGGGATCCGGAAGGTGCGAAGAAATTGGCGCAACAGGCGCTAGATGAGAAAAAAGAAGACCCAGGCCGGGCGCTTTTTATTCTGGCGCAAGTGGCCACGATGAACCGCGATATACAGGGCGCGCGCAATTATTTCCAGCAGGCTTTAGGGGTTGCTCACGAACCCAAGGTTTTGGCGTGGTCTCATATTTATCTGGGACGAATCTTTGACCTGCAAGAAGATCGAGAGGCGGCCCTCGACCAGTATCGGGCGGCGCTGAGCGCAGGCGGATCATTGCCTGAGGCCAAAGCCGCGGCTGAGCATGGCATCGAACAGCCTTATGAGCCGCCCAGCCATCCGCAGCAGTAAAATTACAAGAGATAGAGGATTATCCAAGGAGAAAGCATGAAGCGATCAGCCATTATGTTGGGAATGCTAGCGGTGGCGGCTTTAGCAGTTGCGCAGGCCCCGAGCCAACAAACGCAACCTGCCGGAGCGCAGGGCGCGGCGCAGCAAGGTTCTGCGCAGTCAGGTTCTGCCACCGCCGCGCCACAAGGTAAACGACCGCCACAAGCTAAGACGCAGCCGGAATTTGACGCCTATAACGCCGCCATGGCGAATCAGAAGGATCCGGCCGCTATGGAGAAAGCGGCCGACGATTTCGCGACCAAGTTCCCCGAAAGCGAATTGCGCGTGCTGCTGTACAAAGCCGCCATGCGCGGATATCAGAATGCCAATAATGGCGACAAGATGGCAGAGATGGCGCAGAAGTTGCTGAAACTCGATCCCGATGATCCGGAGGCCCTCATTGCTTCTGCAGAGGTGCTTGCAGAACGCACGCGATCGACTGATCTGGATAAAGCTCAGCGCTTCGATCAGGCGTCGAAATATGCGCAGCACGCTTTGGAAACCGTGGACACGGATGTTCCTGCGCCGGCCAACGTGCCGCAAGCTCAGCTCGATGCCTACAAGGGGCTTTTGCGGTCCACGGCATACTCGGTGCTGGGAACAATACAATACGATCAGGAAAAATATCCCGAGGCGGAGGGATATTTTCGCAAGTCGATCGATGCTTATCCCTCGCAGCCGGACCCTGTAGTGGTGCTGCGTTTGGCGCTGGCGCTGGATAAACAGGCAAAATATTCGGACGCTTTGGCGCAGGCTAACAAGGCGGTCGAATTGACCCAAGACGGAACTCCGGCAGGAACTACAGCGCGCCATGAACGGGACCGCTTAATGCAGTTGACCGGAAGCGTAATTCCCAGCGCTGGTAGTTCGACCCCTGCGTCCAAGCCACCAGCCCCTGCCACTCCCAACGCCACGCAACCTCCTCACTAACCAGAGGAGTGCACGCTGAGAGAGATGCTGCCGAGCGACCGGGGGTATTAGTGCGACTTGGCGCTGAAGCACGAATTATCCACAGAATTTTAATTGAAGTCATGAAGCCACGGGACATGTCGGAATTGGAGCAAGCTCTGGAATACCAATTCTCGCGGCCGAAATTATTGGAGCAAGCTCTGACTCACAGCTCACAGGCGCGCGAACTTGAGTCCCAGCAAGCGCAGACGCCGGCGAGGGTCGAAGACAATGAGCAACTTGAACTCCTCGGGGATGCGGTGCTTGGGCTGGTCACGACCGAAGAACTGTTTCATCGCTTCCCCAATTTTCGTGAAGGAGAACTGTCGAAACTGCGGGCCCACCTTGTCAGTGAAAGACATTTGATTCAAGTAGCACGCCGTTTGGAATTGGGACATTATTTGCGGCTGGGTCGCGGCGAAGAAAAAAGCGGAGGCCGCAATAAAACTGCGCTGCTGGTGGACGGACTGGAAGCTGTGCTCGGCGCCATGTACGTGGACAGCGGCCTGGAAACAGTCCGGCGCACAGTGTTGCAGCATGTAGTTACTCCGGAACTCGAAAACATGGCGCGGAACGGCAGCAGTTTGCCACTCACCGATTACAAGTCAGCTTTGCAAGAGAAGTTGCAGGCGACCGGCCGTCCGCAGGCATCCTATGTATTAGTGAAAGAGTTGGGACCGGAGCACAGCAAGACTTTTACGGTAGAGGTTCGCCTGCAATCCCCAGGCAATCACGGCGAGACCGAGTTTGTTGGCCGAGCCGAAGGTTCCACTAAAAAGAATGCTGAACAGGGCGCCGCACAGCAGGTGCTGGAACATCTCACTTCGCTTTCTGAGGATCTGTCTAATAAGATGCCCGGCAAAGGATTCTCCATGCCGGAGCGGTGATGGGTAAAACGCCACATCCAGATTGGTTGGCCTCGCTGCAATCGCTGTTGACCACGGTAGTGATCGCAGTTTTTGTAATTACCTTCATCATTCAGGCTTTTCAGATTCCCTCGGAATCCATGGAGAATACCCTGCTGATTGGCGATTATCTGTTGGTGGACAAATTGTGTTATGGCGGCAGCAGGTTTTTGGATCGCATTCTGCCATACCGTACCGTGCATCGCGGCGATATCGTAGTTTTCCACTATCCGGTTCATCCCAGCGAACACTTCGTCAAGCGCGTGGTCGGGGTGCCGGGGGATCGCATTCGCCTGGTCAATCGCCAGGTTTACATCAACGGCGCATTGCTAAGAGAACCCTATGTGCGTTACAGCTCACCGATGCACGACATATTTCGCGATGAGTTTCCTCGTACGGATATTCCAGTTCCCGGCTTAGAGGGCGGATGGTGGTTGCAGATGAAGAAGCTAGTCGAGGATGGCGAGCTGATTATCCCGGAGGGGCATTATTTTGTACTCGGCGATAATCGGGACGAAAGCCTTGACAGTCGTTATTGGGGCTTCGTGCCGCGAGAAAACATCATTGGGCGGCCCCTGTTGATTTATTGGTCTGTGCGTAGCGCAGAGGATGATATGCCGGTTTCTTCCACACCGGGTGATAAACTTTATCACTTCGCCTACGCGGTCAGCCATTTGTTTCAGCTCACTCGCTGGAACCGGACATTTCGAGTAGTTAACTAAGGGCGATATCGCCCATTAACGGGAAAAAACTAGTGGCTAAGAAAGAAATTACGCAGGCGGAAAAACCGCGCGAAACTACCGTGGAGTTTCTTGCGTCTCTCGCGGCAGTGCTGGTGACCGGCCTCTTTATCATCACCTTTATCGTGCAGGCGTTTGAAATTCCTTCCAGCTCAATGGAGAACACATTGCTAATCGGCGACCACGTGTTTGTGAACCGCGAGCAGTTCGCGCCGCGGACGAAGTGGCTCGGCCCCATTCTTCCTTACCGGCAGATACACCATGGCGACATCGTGGTGTTTCTTTCTCCGGCTGAACCTGGGCTGTACGTGGTCAAGCGAATTATCGGAGTTCCCGGCGACCGCATCCATTTGCGCGATGGAGTCGTCTACCGCAATGGGGAGAAGCTGGACGAGCCTTATGTGATTCATCAGGGAGGCGAAGCTAGCTACAATCCCTATCGCGATAATTTCCCCTCGGTTCCGCCAACCGAGTTCAGTAATGTAACCCCGGAGTGGGAGCTCTCTTTACCGCAGCACATTCAGGGCGACGATGTCGTGGTTCCCCCCAACAGCTATTTCGGCATGGGAGACAATCGCGATGTGAGTCTGGACAGCCGTTATTGGGGTTTCATCCCGCAAGAAAACGTGATTGGGCGGCCCATGTTCATCTACTGGTCATTTGAGACGCCGGCCGGGCAATATCTCGAGCGGGGAGTCAGCCAACGAATCGGCTTTTTAGTGCATGTGGTGCTTCACTTTTTCGACGAGACCCGTTGGCGGCGTACCTTCAGGATAGTTCAGTAGGATGGTCCAGTGAGATTTTGGCGATCGAAGCGCGTTGTCGTTGTGTTGGTTGTCGTGCTTCTGGCGCTTTTTCTTATCAGGCCGGGCGCCAATCGGCTTCGAACGCGCATTGTTACTTCGATCAGTCTGGCGTTGGGACATCCGGTCGATGTGACAGCAGTAAAGCTGCGTCTGCTTCCGCATCCTGGATTCGATCTGCGGAACTTCGTAGTGCATGAAGACCCGGCCTTTGGAGCTGAACCGCTGCTGCGCTCCTCCGACGTAACGGCATCGCTGCGGATAACATCGTTGCTGCGAGGGCGCATCGAGATCGCGCGCCTGAACCTCACAGAACCCAGCCTTAATCTGGTACGGAACTCAGCGGGACATTGGAATCTGGAAAATCTCATCGAGAGGGCAGCCAAGGTTCCGGTTGCCCCGACCGGCAAAGCGAAAACTGAAAAGCGTCCGGGCTTTCCCTACATCGAGGCGGACCGAGGCCGCATCAATTTCAAGTTCGGACCGGAGAAGAAACCATACGCATTGACCGACGCCGACTTCGCTTTATGGCAGGATTCGGAAAATGCCTGGGGCATGCGGCTAAAGGCACAGCCGGTGCGGACTGATTTCAATGGCAGCGATACCGGCACGCTCTCGGTTAATGGGACATGGCAAAGAGCCGCATCACTGCAGGACACGCCGCTGCAATTCACGTTGCAATGGGATCGCGGCCAACTCGGCCAATTGACCAAGCTCGCGTATGGAAGTGACAAGGGCTGGCGCGGAGGTGTAACCGTTTCTACCACGCTGACTGGCACGCCTGCGAACCTCGCGATTGTGGCAGCGGCATCAGTGCAAGACTTCCGCCGCTATGACATTTTCGGGAGCGGCAACTTACGTCTCGCGGGCCAGTGCAGTGGCCGTTATAGTTCGCTGGATCACACCTTATCTGATGTTGCCTGCGCTGCCCCTGTGAGCGACGGGGCTGTGACTCTCGCTGGCAGTCTCCATGGGCCATTCTCCGCGCGGAATTATGATCTTTCGTTGACCGCGCACGATGTACCAGTTCAATCTCTGATTGCATTCGTTCGGCACGCCAAACAAGGAATGGCGAATGATTTAATCGCTGCGGGTCGGCTGAATGGAAATTTGAAACTTGAACGGGTCGTCAATGGGCGGTCAAGCGATGTCGTTTGGGAAGGCCGCGGCGAAGCCTCCGGCGTCGAGCTCGGATCGCAATTTAACAAAACGGAATTGTTGCTGGGTGACGTTCCTATCGTAGTGTCCGCTGGGACACATCCTAAACCGGCAATCCCGCGGCTCACGGCAGAGACGCGCCTCGAAATCGGTCCATTCAATTTAGCTTTGGGTAGAGTAGCGCCCGCCACGGTGCGAGGATGGCTTTCGCGCTCCGGATACGGCTTCGCGATCCAGGGTGATACACAGTTGCAACGTTTGCTGCAAGTCGCACGTACAGTCGGAATTCCGACGCAGCAACCGAACGCCGAAGGCCTGGCCAATGTCGATCTTCAGATTGCCGGTATGTGGTCGGGATTCACTGCACCGAGAGCCGTGGGCAGAGCGCAACTTCACTCCATTCATGCGATTGTACGAGGCTTGAATGCGCCGTTGGACATTGCATCCGCGAACCTCAGTTTGACGCCGGACCAAATCAACGTACAAAACCTGACGGCTTCAATCGCAGATACTTCCTGGCGCGGATCTTTGACTCTACCGCGACAATGCGTTTTGCCGGAATATTGCCCTGTGCGCTTCGATCTTCACGCCGACGAAATTGCAACCGATCAACTGAACCAAGTGGTCAATCCTTACGTCCGCAAGCAGCCGTGGTACCACTTTCTTTCATCACCCCCGGCTGGAACTCCCTACTTGCTCACAATAAACGCAGTGGGCAAGCTCACGGCGAATCGAGTGGTGGTTCGCAAACTTACCGGAACCAGGGTTTCGGCAAAGCTGGAACTGATGAAGGGCAAGCTGCGGGTTTCCGATCTGCGTGCTGAGGTGTTAGGCGGAAAGCATATTGGCGAGTGGGAGGCCGACTTCACCGCGAAACCTCCGGAATACAGCGGAAAAGGGACGTTCGAAAATATTGCCCTCGATCAGCTTTCGGAAATCATGAACGATGACTGGATTACAGGTTCGGCTACAGCAACGTATCGGATGAAAACCTCCGGCCTGGACGCGGGTGAATTGTTTGCTTCAAGCGCCAGCACATGGAAGGTTGAGGCCCGAGACGGCCTGCTGCGCCATGTGGCACTCTCCGAGAGCAGCGGCCCGCTCCCGATTCATCGTTTGTCCCTCCGGTTGGCCATGCGCGACGGCAAGGTTGAAATCGAGGACGGTAAGCTCGACAGCCTATCGAACATCTATCGCGTAAGCGGCTCTGCCTCTCTAGGTCGTGTTTTGAACGTCAAACTGATGCGCGAAGGCGCTCAGGGCTTTAGCATCACCGGCACCTTAACGGAACCGCACGTTTCGTCAATCGTCTCTTCGGAAACGCAAGCCGCGCTCAAACCTTGAGGGGCATTGATATGCAACCATCTGTCGATCTTCTGGAAACCGAAGCGAAGAAGTTCTTCGCCACCGCGAACCATGAGGAGCTAACGGAAACCCGCGCCTTCGAATCTGCATCGCTACGCGCGTGGGCGAGAGTCGAGAACGATGCCACTTGGCATCAGGGGACGTAACCCTGCCCACGCAGTACCTTCCCAGGCCTCGCTCCGGTCATCGTTCCTTGATCAATCACAGCGACTCCATTCACTAACACGTATGTCATGCCTTGCGATAACTGGTTGGGATTATCGAACGTAGCAACGTCACTCACTGTTGCTGGATCGAAAACTACCACGTCGGCCCACATGCCCTCCTTCAAAACTCCGCGATCAGTCAGGCGCATGCGTTGAGCTGGCAGCGCAGAAAATTTCCGGATAGCATCTTCCAGGGTAAGCTTGTTTTCTTCGCGTACATATTTGCGCAAGATACGCGGAAACGTGCCATAAGCCCGCGGATGGGGATGTTCCTGGCCCAAGATTCCCTCTGGCGAAGTCCCCTCCGAATCATTGTCGATCGAAACCCATGGTTGTTGGAGGGCGAGGGTAACATCTGGCTCTGACATGCCAAAGACGGCGACTTGGGTGAATGCATTGTCTGCAATCAGCAAATCGAAAAGGGCGTCCATCGGATCTTTGTTCCAGATTCTTGCGACGTCCGCCAGCGTCTTTCCTTGCAGCGGCAACAGTTTAGGATTCTGCGCCACCCCAATGAGAACCGACTCCGGGCCGGGAATCTCCTGCCATTCATTCTGCCAGGCATTAGAAGATGTCAGTAAATCTTTGCGGATGCGCTGCCGCATTGCCGGATCTTTCAAGCGCTCGACCAGTTTGGCGTCACCGCCATCGTGCGCCCAAGGCGGAATGAACGCAGACATGGTATTGAACCACGCCGTGTAAGCATAGGTGTTCGCACTTATGTCGACGCCCTCGGCGCGCGCGGCATTGATCTTCGCCACCACCTCGGGCATGCGTCCCCAATTTTCTTTACCCGCGACCTTGATGTGCCAAATCTCAACTGGAATGTGAGCTTCGCGTCCAATGCGCAGCGCCTCATCGATGGCGGGAATCACGCGGTCACCTTCGTCGCGCATGTGCGTGGCATAGATGCCGCCGAACTTCGAAGCTTCTCCGGCTAACGCGATCAACTCTTCCGTTTTCGCATAAGGAGCGGGAGCATACTGCAAAGCAGTCGAAATGCCGACTGCGCCGTCGCGCATCGCCTGCACCACGAAAGTCTTCATCTGATCGAGTTGTTCAGGCGTGGGCAGCTTGTCGTCATCTCCCAAAACCATGCGGCGAACCTGAGTTGCGCCGACGTAGCTGGCCAGATTGATTCCCATGCCTTGCTTTTCCAGGCGCACGAAATACTCGCGGAAGGTGCGCCAGTCGGGAGTGATGTGGTAGTGCTCGTAGCCAGCGTGATCGGCTTGAATAATCGCGTCATTCAGCGGCGCTGCCGACCCGCCTTCGCCAGTGATTTCCGCAGTGATGCCCTGATAGATTTTCGACGGCAGGCGCGGATCGACCAGAATAGTCAACTCCGATTGGCCAAGCATATCGATGAATCCGGGGGCAACGACTTTTCCTTCAGCATCAATGGTCCGAGTGCGCGGCGCCGCAGCGAGATTGCCGATGGCGGCAATCTTGCCGTCGCGGATTCCAATGTCTCCGGAGTACCAGGGCGAGCCGGTGCCATCGATGATGTGACCGTTGGTGATGACGATGTCGAAAGACAGCGGCGCGGCGGACCAGAGTGATGAGCAGCTTAAGACAATAACAGCGACCAGTAGGACTCGGCGTTGCAAGGTTCGTTTATGTTGTTCCATTACTTTTCTACTCCAGGGGTCATGCTCACGTGCTCTTGCCGCCGGCTCATGCTAAATCCAATCAGGCTCCAAATCGCCAGCGCCAGCCATTCGTACGCTCTGAAATGACCTGGAATGCCGGGAGCAATTTTCATTAAGATCATCAGAAGTCCAACGACCACGCCCGCTGCAGCGACGAAACGTTCGCCTGCTGGCGGAGCCATCCGGTAGTAGGCCGCGCAAGCCGCCAGCCATCCAATTGCGGAAGCCACCGAGCCCACTTCGGAGATGGGCACAAGCACGGCATCACCGAGAAACATGCATGCCACGGTCGCCAGCCCGATGCAGAGCACAGCAACTGAAGGCGTCTGATTGCGCGGATGCACATGTCCCAGGCGATGGTCAATCAAGCCGCGCCGCCCGACTGCAAACAACAACCGGCTTGCTGCAATAAAATTTCCGTTGAAAACTTTGAAAAGCGAAAGCAGCGCGGCCGCCAGTATCACGCTTACTATCCAGCGCGATCCCACCGCGCGTTCAAAGGCAACAGCGGTCATAAATCTTTCGTGCGTGAGTTGCTGCCATGGAGCAACGTATCCGACCGCCGCAATTACGATTACGTAAAAGAGAATGCCAACCACAATCGCCATCCAGATGGCCTTGAAGAAGCTGCGGGAGCGGAATTCAGGACTGGCCTCTTCCGCACCCTTCACCACCGATTCGAATCCGGTCATAAAATAAGGAACGACTTGCATCACCAGAAGTACGGACACGAACGGACTATGCGTAAACAGCGGAGGAAAGTTTCGCGCCGAACCTTTGCCTAATCCAATGCTGACAAACAGCACGAACAAAGCCATGGTTCCAAAGGCTGTCCAGTTCTGAAAAGTGGCGCTCAATCGGATGCCGCGATAATTCAGCAACGTAATCAGTCCCGTCAGGCCCAGACCGATCAGCAGGTGCGGCAGATAAACCGGATGGCTGCCAACGCGGTAAATCTCGATCGAATCCAGTGGAGGGAAGATGTATCCCGCAATCTTGCCAACCGCAACTGCCTCCCACGGACACACAATGAAATACGCGAGGATCATCATCCAGCCGGTGGCAAAGCTGACCGATCTCGGGAAAACTTTGGCTGTGTATGCGACCTCACCTGCCGCATCGGGGATCGCGCTAACCAGTTGGCCATACACGTAACCAATCGGCAAAAGCAGCGCTCCGCCGATTGCGAAGCCCAGAATCCCTCCGAGGACGCCGCCGCGCAATAGCCAGTCATCCATCACGACCAGCCATCCCACACCCACCATCGTGCCCCAACCCAAGGCAAAGTAATCTACCAGGCGGAGTTTTCGGGCGAGAGTGATCACGCGGCGCGAATTATAAAGCATCGCGACAGTCGTGTAGTTCGAGGCGCCAATCCGACCTATATTTATGCTGTTTTCTGCGGGCCGGAGTCTAAAGGAATAATGTGTGTTCCGATCGTAGACTATGCCTGAAGACGCGGCCTTAGCGGCCCGCCGGATATCCGGGCTTGCGTGTTAGTATCAAATTTAAAGCCTGATGAACCTGCAACAAGTTGACATGTTCTTTCAACTGATCGTGTTTTTGTTCGCGATCAGCATCCACGAATCGGCGCACGCCTGGATGGCGAGCCGCCGCGGCGACCCGACTGCGCGCATGCTGGGCCGGGTCACGCTGAATCCCATCAAGCACATCGATCCCGTGGGTACAGTCTTGCTGCCGGTCATCGCGATGCTGACTCATCTTCCGGTAATCGGTTGGGCAAAGCCTACTCCGGTCGATCCGAGGAATTTCAAGAATCCGGTGCTCGACGATATCCTCACCTCCGTGGTCGGGCCGATCAGTAATTTCCTGGTGGCGTCGGTCGCAGTGCTGGCTTTGATTTTCGTTGCTCTGAGCTCGCAGCTGGGAGCAAGTATTGTCCATCTCATTCCTCTCGTATATCCGAGTCATTTGGCTGTGCTCGCCAATCAAACTGATTCCTTTTTAATGCCGGTCAGTGTGCTTTTCTATGAGTTGATGGTGATCAATGTTATTCTCGGCGTCTTTAATCTGATTCCGGTTCCGCCGCTGGATGGGAGTCACGTGCTCCGCCACTTTCTGTCTCCCGGCGTGCTGCGGGTTTACGACACCGTGGGAGTGTTCGCTCTCATGGCGCTGGTTTTTTTAGGAGGCGGCCTTTTGGGCAGGCTGATCTTTCCCGTGATAGGGATTTTTAACTCCATTCTTTTGAGAATCTGATGGCATCTGGATCCAACCAAGGTAAGCGCGTGCTCAGCGGGATGCGTCCTACTGGCAAATTGCATTTAGGCAATTATGTCGGCGCATTGCAGAACTGGGTGAGCATGCAGGATCAATACGAATGTTATTTCTGCGTGGTCGACTGGCACGCGCTCACCACCGATTACGCGGATACGTCGCGCGTGAAGGAAAACTCGATTGAAGTCCTGTTCGACTGGCTGGCCGCGGGACTCGATCCGGAGCGCTGCACAATATTCATGCAGTCTCACGTGCCGCAGCATGCCGAGTTGCATCTTCTGTTTTCCATGATCACGCCGCTGGCCTGGCTGGAACGCGTGCCTTCTTATAAAGAACAGCAGGCGAATCTTACGGAGAAGGACCTGAACACGTATGGTTTTCTCGGATATCCTCTGCTGCAGGCGGCCGACATTCTTGTCTACAAAGCCAACTTTGTTCCCGTGGGCGAAGATCAGGTACCGCACGTCGAACTGACTCGCGAGATCGCGCGCCGTTTCAACATGTTTTACAAGCTCGACGGCGCACCGGTTTTTCCTGAGCCGCAGCCCTTGCTGACACGCACTCCGAAGCTGCCGGGGACAGATGGCCGTAAGATGTCGAAGTCGTACGGAAACACGATTATGCTGGCCGATCCTGAGCCGGTAGTGCGGCAAAAACTGAAGACCATGGTTACAGACCCGGCCCGCGTGCGTCGCAGCGATCCGGGTAATCCCGACGTTTGCCCCGTCGGCGACTTGCACAAGATTTTCAGCGACAAGGCCACGATCGCAAAGGTGTATGAAGGTTGCCGCTCAGCCAGTATTGGCTGTATCGAGTGCAAAAGCTGGGTTGCCGATGCGCTAGTTAACATCTTGAATCCTATCCAGGAGCGCCGCAAGAAATATGAGGAGAATCCGCGGCTGGCGTGGGATATTCTGGAAGCTGGTTCGGCACGGGCAAGGCAGGTTGCCGAGGCTACGATGACCGAGGTACGTGAAGCTATGGGAATTTCGCTGGACTACGAGCCTTCGCGGATTCCTCAGACTTCGAAGTAGAAAAATGGGCGAAGAAGCAAAGAGCGCTTTCGACGGTACCGCGGCGTTGGATCTTGGCCCCACGCTAGTGGAAAACTCTGCTCCGCGTGAGGAAGCAAAATCCAGAAACGATGAAAGTGATTTCCCTTTCGCCGTTAGCGTAGCCAACATCTACGAAGGCCCACTCGACCTGCTCCTCCACTTGATCCGCAAGCAGGATATTGACATTTACGATATCCCGATTGGCAAAATCACTGCACAATATCTGGCCTACGTAGAGAAACTGCGTGAGCTGGATGTGAACGTGGCGGCTGAGTTCATCTACATGGCCGCGGTTCTGATTCACATCAAGTCGAAAATGCTGCTGCCTCGTGATCCTGCCGCGGCTTCCGATGCCCAGGATGACCCGCGCGCCGAACTGGTCAACCGGCTGATCGAGCATGAGAAATTTAAGTCCGCCGCGCAGATGCTTTTGCAGAAACAGCAAATCGAAGATGCAGTATGTTCGAACCCGGCATTGAAAGAGTTCCGCGATGCCGAAGGCACAGAGCCAGAAATGGCAGCCGACGTCATTGACCTGGTCAGAACATTCCAGCAAATCATCGATCGAATGCGCAACCGGCCCATGATTCAGGTGGACGAAGAAACCGTTACCGTCGGGCAGATGATCGAGTATTTGCGCCGGCGCTTGTCGATGGAAGAACGGCCGATCCGGCTGAAACAGATGTTGCGCAACGTCGAGTCGCGCCAGGCGCTGGTTTGCATGTTCCTGGCGTTGCTCGAAATGGTGCGGCTGCAAGCCATTCAATTGCGGCAAGACCGCTTGTTCGGCGAAATTCTGCTGCGCAAGCATGTGGGATTCGAAGCGGTCATGGCAGAACAGGCCGCGGTTCGCGACGATTGGCGGTAACGGCAGCACCAGGAAGTTAGGAGCCCATGAGCCTTAAAGCCAAACTCGAAGCCATTATTTACGCAGCGGAAAATCCGGTGACGTTGGACCAACTGATTGAATTAGTGAAGGAATCGGTGACCAACGAAGGCGCTGCCAACGGGACGGAAGTCAAGTCGCGCGTGCGTCTCGCGCTGGAGCAACTAATTGTCGACTACTATGCTCCGGATCATGGTATTGAGATTCGCCAGGTCGCGGGTGGATACCGAATGTCGACGAAACCGGAGCACCACGACATCGTGCGTGCCTTTGCCAAGAGCCTAAAACCGCCGATACGACTTTCGCTGCCGGCGCTAGAGACGCTGGCAGTAATCGCGTACAAGCAACCCGTGACCGTGCCTGAGATCAGCGAAATTCGCGGTGTGGATTCAAATGGAGTGATCGCGACTTTGCTTGATCGCAAACTGGTGACGACTGGCGGACGCAAGGCCGTGATTGGCCGGCCTATTCTCTACAAAACCACCAAAGAATTTCTGATGCGGTTTGGGTTGAGAGACATTGGCGAACTACCCAGCATGGAGGAGTTCGAAAAGCTGGTCGCGGAATCTTTCCAAAGCGATTTACTGCCGGCCGAAAACGCGCCAGTTGATACGCCAGAGAATGCGGTTGCCAGTGAAAATGGGTTACCAATCCAGGATCCCGAAACAACAGCAAACGAGGATTCAGTCCTGGCGACGGTAGAAAACAAACACTCAGACGAAAACGATTCGGCCGCCTGAAGCGTTAGCTCATCCAGCCACTCCGCGATTCGACCGTGAGTTCCTATGCCTGCTGAACGTTTACAGAAAATTATTGCCGCCGCTGGAATCGCGTCCCGCCGCAAAGCTGAGGAACTGATTACCGGCGGACTGGTTTCAGTAAACGGACAGGTAGTCACCGAACTCGGCACCAAGGCGGATCGCGAACGCGATCACATCCGGGTGAACGGAAAGCTTTTGCATGGCGCAGAGCGGCACGTTTACCTGCTGATGAACAAGCCGAAAGGTTACGTCACCACATTGCGCGACCCAGAAGGACGACCCACAGTCATGGATTTGCTGCGCGGGGCTGGAGCTCGAGTTTATCCGGTCGGACGTCTCGATTACGCCAGCGAAGGCTTACTGCTACTCACTAACGACGGCGAGTTAGCCAATCGACTGATGAAAGCCGCGTCCCACGTGCCCAAAACTTACATGGTAAAGGTCGCGGGCAATCCAACCGGGGAAGGCTTGGGCCGCTTGCGCGAAGGCATTTCCATCCCATCTGATCGCGGCAGGAGAGTAAGAACCGCACCTGCCAAGATCCGCGTAATTCGCGAATCGGCGAATCCCTGGTACGAAGTTACCCTGATTGAAGGCAAGAATCGCCAGATCCGGCGCATGTTTGAAGAAATCGGACATCACGTGGAGAAAATTAAGCGCGTGCGCTACGGGCCGCTCCAGTTGGATGTGCATCCCGGGAAATTCCGCAAGCTAACGATCGAAGAAGTAACAAAGTTGAAGTCACTCGCTAAGTAAAGTGTAGGCGCGGGCGTCCGCGCCCGTGCTGGCGGCGGAGTTATTTCTTTGGATGAAGTCAACAATTAAATCTCCCCCATATTCTCGTCGCTCTGCACGGGCGATGACGCCCGCGCCTACACTTGGAGTGACAGTTTCCCGGCTACATGTAAAGATTAGATAGCCAAAAGATGAGCGATTACAGCCAGCTTGTGCCCGAACATGTTCGAAACCTGGGCGGGTACACGCCAGGTAAGTCGCTGCGCCAGGCACAACGGGAGAGCCGCGTGAACTGCATCAAGATGGCCTCGAATGAGAATCCGTTTGGGCCTTCTCCAATAGCCGTGAAAGCGATGCAAGCGGTTCTCTCCGAAAGCAATTTCTATCCCGACAACGATGCCGGCGAATTACGTCAGCGCTTAGCCGATCACCACAAAGTTGAACCGGAGCAAGTTGTTCCCACCGCGGGGTCGACCGCGCTGCTTGGCATCATTGCTCGAACTTTGCTTTCGCCCGGGCTCAACGCGATCACGAGTGAGCGTTCGTTCATCGTCTATCCAATTGCCACGCAAGCGGCGGGAGGACGCCTGATCCGTGTTCCAACATTGAATGATGGATTCGACTTGAACGCGATTGCCGCAGCGATCGATCGGCATACGCGCATCATTTACATTGCAAATCCAAACAATCCTACCGGCACGTTCATACCCGCACCGGAGCTCGATCGCTTTCTCGACAGAATGCCCGAGCACGTCATCGTCATCCTCGACGAAGCGTATTACGATTTCGCGCAAGACTTCGCCGCCATTCGCGGCGTGGATTACTCGCACGCCCTCGATTATGTGAAGCAAGACCGCAAAGTGGTTGTGCTGCGCACGTTTTCAAAAGCGCACGGATTGGCGGGAGTCCGCGTCGGTTACGGCATTGGGCCTTCTGAACTGATGTCCTATTTCGCCCGCATGCGCACCACTTTCTCCGTTTCTGCCGTGGCGCAGGCGGCTGCGATGGCCGCCCTTGATGACCATGCCCACATCCGCAAAACAATTCGAAACAACTCTGAACAAGCCGAACGGTTAATGGCAAAGATGACCGACCTGGGCTTCCATCCGATTCCGACGTGGGCCAATTTTCTGTATTGCGACTTGGGCGATGATGCAGCCGCCGTTGCCAAGCGACTGCAGGCTGAGGGTGTAATTGTGCGCCCACTAGGTCCGTGGGGCGCACCCAACGCAATCCGGATCACGATTGGCACACCGGAGCAGAATGATATTTTCTTGAATGCGTTCAGGAAAGTAATGGAACGGGCTTCGGTAAGATAGTACGCAAACCTCGCCTCACTTCTGACACTTGGGACAATAGTGGCTGCTGCGGCCGCCAATTACGATCCGCTTAATCGGAGTCTTACATACCAGGCATGGCTCGTTTTTCCGTCCATAGACACGATGCTGCAACTGAAAAAATCCCTCTTCCCCGTCGGCATCCACATAGTTGGAGATGGAGGAACCGCCTGCCAAAATGGCCTCCTTGAGGACTTCCTGAATGGCGGCATAAAGTCGAGACAATTCTTTGCGAGTGAGCGAGGAAGCTCTGCGACGGGGCCGAATGCCTGCGCGAAACAAGGACTCATCAGCATAAATATTCCCTACGCCGCTTAGCAGTTTCTGGTTCAGCAACGCGCTCTTGATTGGAGTTTTGCGCCCGCGAAACAATTCGACGAAGCGTTCTAGGCCCACATCAAGCGGTTCGGAGCCGGCGGCCGCAAATCCCTGGGTCACGCTTAGACGTCCAAAACGACGCGGATCCACAAACCGCAACTCCCTGCCTGATGTAAGGCGGGCAATAGCGTGCGTATGTTTTTCGATCGCCTCCTCGGGTTTGCAAACCAACATTCGTCCAGTCATGCCCAGATGCACGATCCATTGAGCTATTGGAAGGGCGGTCTGTTCCGGCTTGGAAGATTTTCGGCCAGATTTTCTCCGGGCGGGCGAGGACGCCCGTCCTCCATTTTCCAGGTCGAATACGATGTGCTTCCCTACGCGACGAACGCTGGCAATTCGTTTGGATTCCAGAGTAGTCACGATCTCGTGTGCTGCCGATTTCAGCGGTTCTGGCTTGGATCCCAGCCAAACGGATTCGATCACGTCGCCAGTAACCCGGCTAGCCAAGCCGCGCGCAATGGTTTCGACCTCGGGAAGTTCTGGCATGGGATTAGTTTACAGGCTCGGGGCAGGCTCCAGGCTGCAGGCTTTAAGCTTCAGGAAAGCTCGAAAGCGCACGATGAAAGATGCATATTCGGGACGGAAACTTCAAACTAAGACCTGAAGCCTGCGGCCCGAATCCTGAGCTTGATTGCCATCTCTTGCCAGCCGGGGTTATCATTGTAAGTACACCTCTGCTCCGCTTTTTATCCTTGTAATTCAGCGCTCGATTCTGCATTTGCGGGCGACGAGTGTGTGCGACCCCGCAATCGCGGCTGGGCAGCCGCACAATTCACGTTCCGAGGAGTTTGCCGTTGAAGAAGGGAAAAGCTGCGGTCATCGTAGGCGCGCAATGGGGCGACGAGGGCAAAGGCAAAATTGTCGATGTGCTCTCGCAGAATTTTTCTATTGTGGCGCGATATGCGGGCGGGCACAATGCCGGCCACACTGTCATCATCAATGGCAAGAAGTTCGTGCTCCAACTGGTGCCGTGCGGAGTGCTGCGTCCAGGCTGCCGCAGCGTCATCGGCAATGGAGTCGTGCTTGATCCCATGGCGTTTCTCAAGGAAGTTGCAGCCCTGCGCGAAACAGGCGTCAAAGTCGATGGCAGTTTGTTCGTCAGCAATCGCGCTCACGTCATTTTGCCTTATCACCGCTTGATCGAGTTGGCCTCGGAGAACGCGCCTGGGCGGGTGAAGATCGGCACAACTTCCCGCGGCATCGGTCCAACCTATGAAGACAAGATGGGACGCCGCGGACTGCGCGTCGCCGATTTGCTCGACCTGCAACTATTGAAGACCCACATTCAAAATGCTTGCCACGAAAAGAACATGATCGCGCATGCGCTGTTCAATTCCGAGCCGCTTGATGCGGACAAAATGTATGAAGAGTACGCGGAAGCTTCGGTAAAGATTGCACCCTTCGTATGCGACACCGCTGCATTGTTGAACAAAGCTTTGGCTCACGGCGACTCTATCGTATTCGAGGGCGCGCAGGGCACCATGCTCGATATCGATCACGGCACGTATCCATTTGTCACTTCATCGAGCGCTACTTCGGGAGGGGCGGTCACTGGGACGGGCGTAGCCCCCACGGCCATCGACACGGTGATTGGCGTCACCAAGGCTTATTGCACCCGGGTTGGGGGTGGGCCGTTCCCAACTGAAGCTCAGGATGCAAACGGAGACATGCTCCGCAAACGAGGTAACGAATTCGGCGCAGTAACTGGGCGGCCGCGCCGCTGCGGCTGGATCGATTTGCCACTCTTGCGATACGCTGGCATGATTAACGGCATCTCCTGGCTAGTGGTAACCAAACTCGACGTGCTGGACGAATTGGCGGAAATTCCGGTGTGCGTTGGTTATAAAATCAACGGCAAAGAAACTGATGAAGCGCCGGCACAGGATAGCGGTTACGCTGAGATTAAATGCGCTTATCGTAAAATGCCGGGCTGGCGCACTGCGACCCAAGGTATTACGAAACTGGAGAAGTTGCCAAAAGCAGCGCGCGAATATCTGGCTTTCATCGAGAAGGAAAGCGGGGCGCGCATCGGCATGGTTTCGACCGGACCGGGTCGCGAGGAAACTATCTTCGTTGATGAGTTCGCGGCAAAACTTCAGGAATTGACAGGATCGAAAACTCGGGCGCAGGCAAAAATCTAAGAGCGGAGCTGGCAATGGTCGTTCTGGTTGTGACGTGGATGGCGAAGGTCGGTCGTGAAACAGATGTGATCGGCGTGTTTTCCAAGCTAACCGAAGAATCTCGCAAGGAGCCCGGATGCATGGTGTACCAGGTCCATCGCCACAAGACCGAGCCTCGACGATTTTTTATCTATGAACAATACAAGGATGATGCCGCGCTGGAAGCCCATCGCGCCGCGCCTCATTTTCTGCAGTACGCGAAAAAGGAGTTGCCCAAGTTAGGCGAGCGCATTGAGGGCCAGTTGTACGAACCGCTAGGATGATCGCGGGTGGCGCGGGCGCCCTCGCCCGCGATGACAGCCCTGAACCGTCACTTCCCTTTGTCCGCCATAAGCACGCCTCCTGATGCGTAGCTCTCTTTCGAAACTTCATGGAAGGTCACCACGACGGCCTCGCGGTGCGCGGCTGCCTCTTCGACCATGGCATCGGTGATGCGTTTTGCGAGCTTGCGTTTCTGATCCGCGGTACGGCCGGTCAACATTGTGATTTGCACTAGTGGCATGCTGTCACCCAGGGAGATCCCTCACTTCGTTCGGGATGACGGCGCGCGGCTCAGACGCCGCGCAAACGCCGTCACTTCGCCAGTTCGTATCCGGCAAAAAAATAGCTCAACTCGAAGCGAGCGGTTTCGTCGGCATCCGAGCCGTGGATGGCGTTGTGTTCAATATCGCTCGCCCACTTCTTGCGGATGGTGCCTTCCTCGGCGTTGGCGGGATTCGTGGCGCCCATAAGCTTGCGCAAATCGGCGATGGCATTTTCTTTTTCCAGCGCCAAAACTACGATTGGCCCGCTCGACATGAAATCGGTCAACGAACGAAAAAATGGCCGCGTGGCATGGACGGCGTAAAACTGCTCCGCCTGATGTTTCGAAATTTCGAGCATCTTCATAGCCAATATGCGGAAACCGTTTTTCTCGAACTGCTCGATGATGTCGCCTACAGCGTTCTTGCTCACCGCATCCGGTTTGATAATTGTAAGAGTACGTTGCAGAGTCTTCATAGTTAAGTCGTTCGTCCTTGGTCGTTCGTCGTTGGTCTTAGTTTCGATCTTTAAGCTCTCGCTGTGACACCCATGGCAGCCAAAACCGTATCGCCAATATCGGCCGGTGATTTAGCTACGCGAATGCCTGCTGCTTCCATTGCCTTAATTTTCTCCGCGGCAGTTCCCTTTCCGCCGGAAATGATGGCGCCCGCATGGCCCATGCGGCGTCCCGGAGGAGCGGTCTGGCCGGCAATGAATCCAACGACTGGCTTTTTCATTCGCGACTTCACGTACTCTGCCGCCGTCTCCTCAGCGTTGCCGCCGATTTCGCCAATCATTACCACCACTTCGGTTTGCGGATCCTTGTTGAATAGTTCGAGCGCGTCCAGAAAATTCGTACCGATGATCGGATCGCCGCCGATACCAATCGCGGTCGACTGCCCAATGCCCCGAGTGGTGAGCTGATAAACCGCTTCGTAAGTCAACGTGCCCGAGCGCGAGACGATTCCCACCGAGCCTTCCAAATGAATCCGTGCGGGCATGATTCCGATTTTGCATTTGCCGGGGGAAATAATGCCCGGACAATTGGGCCCGATAAGCCGGGAGCGCCGGTTCTGCAGGTATTCCCATGCGCGCACCATATCAAGCGTGGGGATGCCCTCGGTGATGCAGACGATTAGTTCTATCTCGGCATCGGCTGCTTCCATAATTGCGTCAGCTGCAAACGGCGGCGGCACGAAAATCACCGAGGCATCGGCACCAGTTCTGTCGACTGCCTCCTGCATTGTGTTGAAAATGGGCCAGCCTTCGTGAGTAGTGCCGCCTTTGCCGGGCGTTACTCCGCCGACAATCTTTGTTCCGTACTCTGCACATGCCTTGGCGTGAAATGTGCCTTCACGCCCCGTAAGTCCTTGTACCAGGACCCGCGTCGATTTATCTACCAGAACGCTCATAAATTCTGCCTTATGATTTCTGTAGCGCCGCCATCTTGCAGGCTGTCCCGAGGGCATCCTGCCCCCGGCGAAGGCGAGACACTTGCACGACAGCCGCCGAGACGGCGGCGCTACAAAATTAATTCGCCGCTGCAGCTGCTACTACTTTTTCGGCTGCGTCTTTCATGGTTTCTGCCACAATGAAATTCAATCCTGATTGCTTGAGGATTTCCCGTCCGGCTTCGACATTGGTTCCTTCCAACCGCAGCACGATGGGTAATTGAATATGGGTTTTTTGCGCGGCCTCGACGACTCCGGTGGCTAGTGTGTCGACGCGCAATATCCCGCCAAAAATATTAATCAGCACTGCCTTTACGTTCTTGTCACTCAACAAAATTTCGAACGCATGGGTAACCTGCTCGGCATTAGCTCCCCCGCCTACATCGAGGAAATTCGCCGGCATACCGCCCGCGTACTTGATGATGTCCATGGTCGCCATGGCCAATCCGGCGCCGTTCACCATGCAGCCTACGTTGCCGTCGAGCTTGATGTAATTCAGGCTGTACTTTGAAGCCTCGACTTCGAGCGGATCTTCTTCAGTGATGTCGCGTAAGCTCGCGCAGATCAGGATGCCGGAACAGCGCATTGTCGTCGAAGTTGATTTTCGCGTCTAAGGCGAACAGGCGGCCATCACTGCAAGTGACGAACGGATTAATTTCCATCAACGAGGAATCCGTCTCCTGGAAGGCGCGGAAAAGTCCCGTCATCAGACGGACGGCTTCATTAATCTGGGAAGGCTTCAGCCCCAGCTTGAACGCCAGCTTGCGAGCCTGGAATGCTTCCAAACCCATCCCGGGCTCGATGTACTCTTTGAGGATCGCGTCCGGATTTTCCGCCGCGACCTGCTCGATTTCCATGCCCCCCGCCGCGGATGCCATGAAGACTGGCTTGGCTTCCACGCGATCGATCACGATTCCCAGATAAAGTTCTTTCTCGATGGGCAAAGTCTCTTCGATGAGCAGACGCCGCACCACGCGGCCATCGGGGCCGGTCTGATGCGTCACCAGCGTCATCCCCAAAATCTTGGAGCCAAGCTCAGCGGCTTCATCCACCGATTTGGCGATCTTCACACCGCCGCCTTTGCCGCGGCCTCCGGCGTGTATCTGAGCTTTGACCACAACTCCGCTCGCGCCCGCATCAAACAGTTTCTTAGCGGCGGCCTCGACTTGCTCGCGGGTTTCCGCCATTTCGCCGCGCGGCACCGGGACTCCATACTTCTTCAGGATTGCCTTCGCCTGATACTCATGAATTTTCATAACATTCCAGATTCACTATGATGGGCAGGACGTGCTTGCAGCTTAGAACCGCGGGCAGCAAACACTTGATTCTATAGAACGCCCGCACATTGGGCAAACGCCCTCATCAAGAGCGAGGTCATTTCACTTTCATTTCGGAGCATAGCGTTTGTCCCGCGGTCGAGCTTCTACGATGCTACTCTGGTCTCCTCGATGATGACGATAACGATTATTGACGCGCTCCATCGCATTGCTAATCACCGCCAATCGCTCTCTCGTGAAGAGGCGCGTGTGGTAATGACGGAGGTGCTAGCGGGCAAGTGCACAGACGCTCAAATTGCTGCGCTGCTGGTCGCGTTGCACATGAAGGGCGAGACGGTCGAAGAGATCGTTGGTTTCGCGGAGGCCATCCGCGCTGCCGCTAGCCCCGCTTGACCTGCGCCCAGATCACACTCTTGACGTCAGCGGAACTGGACGCGACGCCCTGGTGGACACCTGCGGCACTGGCGGCGATGCCAGCGGCACTTTCAACATTTCAACCGCGACGGCGCTGGTAGTTGCGGGCGCAGGGCGTACGCGTAGCCAAGCATGGGAACCGCAGCGTGACATCAAAGTGCGGTTCGGCTGATGTAATGGAGGCGCTTGGTGTGCGCATCAATTTGCCTCCGGCGCGGCTCGCCGTTTGCCTCGAAGAGGTCGGCATCGCATTTCTTTTTGCTCCGGCCATGCATTCGGCGATGCAACATGTGCAGTCCGCCCGCCGCGAACTGCGACTGCGCACGGTTTTCAACTTGCTGGGACCACTGACAAATCCGGCGCACGCTTCAGCCCAGGTGGTCGGAGTATATTCTGCTGAACTGGTGGAGAAATTGGCTGAAGCGCTCAGTATGCTGGGATTGCACCGGGTATTGGTCGTGCATGGACTGGATGGGTTGGACGAAATCACCATCACTGGCCCTACGCGAATTGCCGAGGTGCGATCGGGGACGCTGCGCACCTATGAAGTCACGCCCGAAGAGTTTGGCATGAAGAGCAGTACGCTTGATGACATTTCCGGCGGAGACGCGGCGGCCAACGCCGCTATTATTGCTGAGGTTTTGGCAGGCAAGAAATCACCTCGGCGCGACGTGGTCCTGCTCAATGCAGCTGCGGCACTGGTAGCTGCTGGCAGGGCCGACCATCTAGCGGAGGCTCTTCCTGGGGCAGCGAACTCGATCGACTCCGGCGCAGCCGCGCAAAAACTACAAGCGCTGGTGCGATTTACGAATGTCGAGCACTGATTATGTCTGGGCTTGCTTTTTCAAACGTTCAATTTGTGCGAGATGATTCTCGCCATGGGTTCTCATCTTCTCCACGTAGTCAGCAACCGTGACGTCGTGCTTCAGTTCGGGATGGTACGCGGACTTTCCGAGGTCTTCAGTTTTCAGGCGGCGCAGCAATCGCACATTGTGATGCCGGTTCAATCCGTAGAGCGCAACCGACTCCGGTGCAGGCGTCTGCATGTAGCCAAGATTCCGCGCCCACGCGTCCTGATCCATGGGCGCAATTACTGGCTTGTTGTCTGCAAGCATTTGCCGAAAGCGGTGAGCGTACACGATTTCGATGTCTGCCAGATGGCCGAGAACCTCGAGGATGCTCCACTTCTCCGGTGACGGTCTATAACGCAACGTTCCATCGGGCAAGCCCGCGACCGCCATTGCAACCTGTTTGGGACTCTGCTCGGCTGCGTCCAGATGTTTTTTGAGTTCAGCTTCTGTCACGGAATGCTCATTCCATTGCCGATTCTTGCAATCTAGGACGCGGCGCGAATTTCGCGGCCTTTGCTTTGATCGGCGCGGAAGCGCAGCAGGGCTGCAATGTTTCCTGCGCGGTCAAACTCGGCGTCATCTTTCACGTAAAGCAACTCGATGTCGCGTTGGATGGCGGCGGGAATGATGGCTTCGGTCACGTCTTCGATTTCGCGCGTTTCGTGGCCGCATACCGGACACTCGCGCACCATGTGCGCGTCGAGGTGACCACAGTTCGTACACTCGGACGCCAGATGCGAAAACTTGTCTCCAATCAGCAGAGTTTGCACTTCTCCCAGCTCCAGCGAGCGCAGCACACGACGCAACCCGGTCACTCCGCGGGCATTGCTCTTGGCCTGGCTGATGGCTTCGCGGGCGAGATCTTTGCATCGTAGATCAATTGAGTCGCGCAGGATGCGCGCAGCTTCTTCGCGTATTTGATCATTCGTGATGCGATTGAGATCGGCGGAGAAGTGGCCGAGCAAAACTTTCTTCACGTACGGATGCAGTTGTGCCTCCAGTTCGTGCCAACTGGTTTCATGGCACCCGATGATGAGCTTCTCATAAAGCCCCTTTTCCAGCACCGTACTTAAGTGTTCGGCTACGCCTTTGAAGTGATGTAAGGCTTCATCGTCGATGCGGCGCTGGGCGTGACCTCCGTCGTACCCGGCGAAACCGTCGCTGCGGCCCGGGCGAGCTGGGAGGGTGCGGAACATTCCTTCCCGCTCTTTCAGTTCATCTACCCGCAGATCGAAGAAACGTGCTTTGTGGCGGTCCACCAGCACAACGCACAGTCGAGGCTGCGCTCCCAGTAGCGCCGCGAGCGGCTTCAAATGGAATTGCCGGTTCACGAAGAGCTGCGTACCCGGCAGTTGCGATGGCAGATCGAATTCTCGCCAGAAATTGCGGCTGCCGCACGCGAACACCGCGCGGGCGCGGGCTTGATTGCCGTGCAGGCCTTCTGCCAGCTCCAGTATGCGGTTCAAGTCGGCTCGAGTGCTGCCATTCTTGCTGTTCTTTTCCGCCTCGCGCAGGGCTTTGCGAACCAGATCTTTGGCAAGAATGGTTTCCTCGCGATGGGATTTGTTTTGCGGCGTATGCGGTTCGAAATAGAAACTGAGGGCCCATCCTTCTTCGCCATTTGTACGGAACTGAGCCAACTCACGGATCTCTTCGCGGGTAATCATCACAACGTCTCCTGAGTGCCATCAATTGTCTTAAGCTTTCGCCGAAACCAATCTTACCGGCTTCGACTGGAGGCGGTTGGCGAGTGGGGCCAGATGCCGCAAATGCTTACGCGCCTGTTCGATGGAAGATCGGACCTCGTCCGGTTTGCGGTCGGTTATGACACCGATTTCATCCAGCGAAAATCCTTCCAGCGCGTGCAGGATAAAGGCTTCGCGATCGGCGCGGTTTGCGTTCCCGAGAGCAAACTGCACCAGCGTGATCATTTCGTCGGATGACGCAATATCTTCCGGCGTAGAGATGCGCCGGTCGGCAATCACGTTTTCCCCGGTCAGAGTTTCGTCTGGTTGGTGGAACTGCAGTTCGGGTTCATCGCTGCCGCGCACGTTCGGACGGCGGGCAGAGTCCTCCAGATGAACCGACAGCAGGCTCTCCGGACTGCGGGCCGAGAGATCATCAATGACGCGCAGGGCCAACCGGTATAGCCAAGGCTCCAACGCTATACTTTCAGGCTTTTCGCCGCCATTAGCTCCGTCGCTCAGTGCGCGGGCGATGGCTTCGTCGACGACTTCTTCTTTGCTGACGAGGTCTACAGTAATCTCCTCGGCGGTCTCGCGGAAATAGAGTTCGCGCTCGACGAATCGTTCCAGCCGGCCCAGGCTGGCATTCACATAGGAGCGAATGTCGTCAGATGAGGCCATGGGCACGTGGATGGCAGCGATAGTATCTTCGAAAGCGACCTGAGACTGGGGACGGAAATCCGCTACCCGGCGACGCTGCCACTTGTGCGAATTGCGCAGCACATCTTTATGTTTGCTGATCTGCTGCAGTAGATCGTCGAAGGCTGCCTTCACAGCCGACGGGGCGTTCGAAGCAGATTTCTGGGCGGCCATCTGTCCCGAGGGCAGGCGCAAGTTCAGGGATACAGTTATCCCCTCACGCGCCGAACTCTGCTCCACTACCCCACGCAGATGCACCAGTTCCGGCCGGAATACCTGTAGCCGCTTGCGCAGCTTTTCCACCAGGTGGTTGATCTCTTTTTCGATGTCAGGGGTTTTGCGGTCTTTATAGCTGATATGAACATTCATTATCAGGCCTCGGATCACGGAAGAGATTCCGCGAAGAATTCCGGTTCCTTACAAGACGATTCTACACCCGTGTCGTCGGCGGCAAACACAATTTGCACAGCTAAGACATCTCAGTTTGAGGGCCGGTCACCGCATTCCCATACCCCGAAACCTGTATGCGTGATGGGGAAGACCCGAGGCAGGTTCTATGCAACGGGTGCTGCCGCCCGCGATTCTAATTAAACGCGTTTATAGGTGAGTTAATCGTATGAAGCTGTTCACATCGTTTTCCTTGTTAGTTCTTCTTGTACTCACGGAGGCCGCCTGCGGCGGGGGTTCAGCCCCGGCAACTGCCGGAAGTGGAACTCCTAACGGCGGAGCGAGCACCGTCCCAGCATTTGCACATGTCTTTATAGTGGTGGAAGAAAACCATAGCTACGGAGATGTGATCGGGAATACCAGCATGCCTTACTTCAATAGTCTGGCGACTTCCTACGGGCTGGCTACTCAGTATTACGCCAACGCACATCCCTCTCTTCCCAATTACTTCGAATTGACTGCTGGTGAAGGCCTCTCAATTACGGGTCTGGCAGGCGATTCTTACCCCGGCCCGGTGACGCAAGACAATGTTGTCAGAGCATTGACCGCGGCTGGCAAGACTTGGAAAAGCTATGCCGAGTCGCTGCCTGCAATTGGCTATATCGGAGTGGATAGCGGCGAATATGTTAAGCGCCATAATCCGTTTACCTACTTTTCAGACGTAATTAATGACTCCGCGCAAGCTGCCAACATTGTACCGTTCACTCAACTTGCGACCGACATCGCCAACAATGCCGTTCCTGAATATGCGTTCATCGTTCCCAACCTGAATGATGATGCGCACGACTGTCCAGTGGGTTTGTCGACATGCACTGATTTGCAAAAGCTCGCCGCGGCAGATCAGTGGCTGCAGGCCAACATCGACCCGGTGATTAAGAGCGCAGCTTTCCAGGATGCGGTGATGGTGATTGTTTTCGATGAAGGCGACATTACGGATCTCGCGAATGTCGGCGGCCATATTCCTGCGGTTATTGTGAGTTCGAAGAGCAAGGCTGGATATCAATCTACAACTGTCTACCAGCATCAGAGCACGATGCGCTTGAGCTTAAAAGCTCTTGGCGTGACTGATCTTCCTGGAGACGCCGCAACCGCGCCTGACATGGGAGAATTTTTCCAGTAGCTCAGCGAAAATTTACACCGCGACTGTAACGGACGTTTCCGTTCGAATTACGGGACGGTACAAAGTGTCGCGTTCGATGGGTTCGCGTCCAGCTTCGCGGATCAGGCGCACCAGCTCTTCACGACGCATTCCTTGCGGAGTGGTCGCGCCGGCATCGTGGTAAATCTTTTCTTCGATGACAGTGCCGTCAATGTCGTCGGCGCCGAAGCGCAAAGCAATCTGCGCAATCTTCGCCGTCATCATTTGCCAGTATGCTTTGACGTGAGGGAAATTGTCGAGCACGAGACGACTCACGGCGATTTGCTTGATGTCTAACATCCCTGTCGTTTTCGGCAGGTGTTGCAGCGGGGTGTTGTCGGGGTGAAAAGCTAGCGGGATGAAGGTTTGGAAACCGTGGGTTTCGTCCTGCAGATCACGCAGCTTGAACAGATGATCGACGCGGTCCTCGTCATTTTCCACGTGGCCATAGAGCATGGTGGCATTGGATTTCAGACCGATCTGGTGCGCAAGCTTCGCGGTTTCCAGCCACTGATCGCCATCAATTTTGTGATCGCAAATGATGTGACGAACCCGATCAGCGAAAATCTCAGCCCCGCCGCCTGGCAGTGAGTCCACTCCCGCGGCCTGCAACTGCTCCAGCGTCTCGCGAATCGATAGTTTTGCGCGCTTCGCCAGATACGCGACTTCAACCATAGTGAATGCTTTCAAATGCACCTGAGGAAAGCGCTGCTTCAGGCCGGAGACCAGGTCGAGGAAGTATTGAAATGGCAGATCGGGATGCAAGCCGCCCACAATATGGAACTCCGTAACCGCTTCGCTATAGCCTGAGGCCGCGGTTTGGAAAGCTTCTTCGAGGGCCATGGTGTAAGCGCCGGGCGTGTCTTTTTTCCGGCCAAAGGCGCAGAGTCGGCAAGCGGCCACGCAAACATTTGTGGGATTAATGTGACGATTGACATTGAAGTACGTCTTGTCGCCATGCATGCGCTCACGCACGGAATTCGCCAGCCAGCCGACGGCGAGAATGTCCGGGGAACGATAGAGTGCCAGTGCGTCGTCGGCATTCAGACGCTCGTCGGCCAGAACTTTCTCCTTGATGCCGTATAGCCACCGGTCGTCACTCTGAAAAGCATGGCTCTGAAGGTGCGTGCTAGACATTGGTTTGATCATACCGCACCCAAGCGGCGGAAGTCACAGTCAGACACGAAGCGACACCTGGCAATCATCTCCGCAGCAACAAATCTCCTGCGACGAAGAAGAAGAACACTACCGAGATGACGCCGTTCATGGTGAAGAATGCGGCATTGAGCTTAGAAAGGTCGTGGGGCGAGACTAGCGAGTGCTCATAACTCAGAAGCAGCGCCACGGCTATGACTCCCACAATCGCCAGTTTGCCCAAGCCGAAGACTATAACCAGGCTGATAAGCAGAAGCAGCATGATCAAATGAAAAAGCCGCGAAATCCAAAGTGATTTGCCGATGCCGCAATAACGCGGAATGGAGTGCAGCCCGGCCTGCTGATCGAATTCGAAATCCTGGCAGGCATAGAGCACGTCGAAGCCGCCGCCCCAGAATGTAACCGCGGCGGTTAGCAGCAGGATGCGCGGGTCGAGCGATCCGCGAACGGCGATCCACGCAGCGGAGGGGGCGATTCCCATGGCGAATCCCAAAACCAGGTGCGACCAGCGCGTGAATCGCTTAGTGTAGGAGTAAAGCAAAACCACGGCCAGCGCGAACGGCGAAAGAATAAATGACAGCCGATTGAGCTGCGACGCGGCGAAAACAAACAGCACGCAGGAGACCAGCACGAAGGTAATCACGAAACCGGGAGTGAGCGTTCCGGCGGGAAGAGCGCGCGTCTGGGTTCGCGGATTCGCGGCGTCAATCGAGGCGTCGGCATAACGGTTGAACGCCATGGCCGCCGATCGCGCTGTCACCATGGCAACAATGATCCACGCCAACGCGTGTGCGCTGGGCAGGCCGTGGGCCGCCAGCATGGCTCCGCACAAAGCAAATGGAAGCATGAAAATGGAGTGCTCCCACTTGATCATTTCCAGGGTGACGCGGAGATTGTGAAGAATGGGCACGACTAAATTGTAACCTTGAACTCCGGCTGCTTGTACTGAACGCTGTTGCTCAGCATTGGGTCATCCAGCAGCCGAAATGTCGCAAAATGCTGAGGCCGGGCATGTTCGCTGGTAACCCTGGGACCAGTACCTTCCGTCATGTGATGCAGTCTTCCCTCCGCCGCTAACATAGAGTGTGACTGTTCGCGGGGATAACCACATGAAATGGAAGCTTGACCGTATCATCAGCGTCGCCACGTTGGCCGCGTCTTTAATCGCCATAATTCTAGTGTTAAAGAAGCCGCAGCCGGTTGCGCCGGTGCAGTCACCCGCCGCGGCAGCCGCGAACGTGCAATCTCTTGAGAACAAACTCGAGCAGTTAGAGCAGCACAAGAATCCTGGCGACGCCCCCGCCCAGGTGCGATTCAGCTCCGACGAAATCACCGCAGCTCTCGCGCAGGCAGCTGCCGCGCTTCCCATGAACATTCCTGCAGCAGCTGCGATGGGTGCCAGTCCGGAGGCACAAGCCGGTCCAAGTCTGCCTACTACCGTACCGTCTTCGCCAGATGCTGCCATCGGGGAAGGCCAGCCTGAGGTCAAAGACTACAAGGTTAATTTCGACGGCGACGTGGCCCGCGGCCAGTTCGTAACCCAGATTGGGGGGAAGGATGTCTATGTCACTCTCGCCGGACATCTTGGCTCCAAAGATGGCTATGCGACTTTCGATCCCACTGAATTCAAGGTCGGCGATTTAAGTGTTCCGGTATCGCTGGTAAGCGGCGCTCTGCAGAAGAAGCTGTCGGAACAACGGGATCGTCTGAAGCTGCCGGATGACGTTGGCGATATCCACGTGGAGAACGGGCAACTGGTCGCCACGCAGAAGTAGTTCTCGGCGAGTTATCATCTGCTAACTTAGCGCAGCGACTGTTTACCAGTTCATACCGACAAGAATTGCATTTCTTGCCAATTTGCTGAAAACAAAGGAGCTTCCTTCGGGATACCCGTCTAAAATATCCCTTCTAAAGGACTTATGAAAGGGATACCCGTGCGCAAACAGCGCTTCTTCCACGCAAGTCTATGAAAACAGGTGAAGCTTTTTGAGATATCCTGCAAAATATCCCTTTTAAAGGATTTAGCTCCGCCGCGGCAGTGAGGCTATATCTCCTCGCTGCTGCACTGTTGTCCTGGATTGTCAAAGATCGATGCTTAGCTTATTGATAATATATCAATGATAAATGTTATCTTTTCAGGAGGCTGTAGTCAAGACGAGATTATGTACTTGACTCAAAATGAGCGTACAATTCCCGTGTCAAGAATTGTAGCTCTGGTGAACGCCAGAGTTATCAACTTGACTCAGTGGAGGTGTGCGCGATGGTTAGTCGATGGTTCGTTGCGTTCATGTGGTTTGTTATTTGGACTGCCTGCGCAATGCTCATGCCAGACCTGTTTATGGCGATGCCGAGAAACACAAGGAAAACGCTGCTCTTTCACTGGCGAAGGTTTGCCCAGCACTTTCCTCGTTTATCTCGTTGGATAGCAAATTGGGGGTGGGCTGGCTTGCTGATCGCTGCAGTTACATTAGAAAGCGAGCGCGAGTATCTTGCGGCGCTGTGCTTGGCTGCCTTGGCAGCGTTATCGTTCGTGTTTGCCGTAATCCATTGGAAAGGAATTCCTGAGGATGCTGCACTAACTAAATCGCTTAGATCAGCGGGTTGTTTATTTGGTCTAATTATTGCGATTGCTGCGTGTGTGTGGATTTGGGGAGCCAAAGGAGAACAACCCTGGTCTAGATTGCCTGCTGCATGGGGGAACGTGCGCGGTTCAAAGCTACCACAGCAAACAGCAACAAAAGACGAACCGCCGAAACCTACAGACCCTGCGCCACAAACTGATCTACCTACCAGCTTCGTGCTCTTGTCTCCAATCTTCCCAGTTAAACCGCTCGACCATGAGACGATTCTAATACTACAGAAGGGCCCGGATTCCATTTACAACATTGACATGATGTTTTGGGACAGGCCAAAGATACATGCAGCTCATAGTTTTGCCAAGAAGGCATTAGGCATGTTCAAAATACACATCCCTGAACTAGATCCATCTTCGGGAGGAGTGTTGCCGCAAATGTTTGATTGGCAGACTGTATTAGGACCAGCGCGTCAATTTGAAGCAATTACTACTGCGAAGGGTCTAAGCGTCTGGCAAACTACGATAATGCAGAAGAACGCGGGACAATGGCAGTACATGACTCGAATCACGCAATATGGCGGTAAAAATGGAGGAAAGGTCGTTTTTGAATGCAAAACGCCATCGTATCCAACGACAGATGAACATATCAAGATCATGCAATCATGTGTTTAGGCTGCTTTGGTGAGTTCTTTGTATTCGAGGTTTTCAGAGCGAATAAGCTTCATCATGGTATCGCGGAAGAGATACGGATTCTTTCGATTGTTGAAGCGCCATGTCATCTCTTGCAAGTAGGCTGGAAGATGTTTAACCGAAACCTTATGCCACGATCCTACAATGCCGCGCTTAAAGAGGCTGAAGGCCGACTCAACCGTGTTGGTCGTGACGCACATTCCCTTTTCGTAGCGTACGTATTCATCAGCGTGATGGTTGACGGTCTTGTGCTTGCCGCGATACTGCGTCGTGTTGAAGTTGTAAACCTTCGATTCGTCGGTCATGATGACATCCACGGTCTTGTCCACATTGCGAGCAATGATGTCGTAAACGGTTTTCTGGTTCACATGGTCAACCGGGATGAAGTGCAGATGCCCTTCACGCTCTCGGATGCCGATTACTGGCGCGTGCTTCTTCCACTTTTCCGCGTTCTTGGTTTTGCCGCCGATATACATCTCATCAATTTCGACCGTTCCACTGAGTTTGTGATCTGCTTCGGTCATGGCAGCGCGTATGCGATGGCACAAATACCACGCGGTTTTGTAACTGACTCCGAGTGTACGCTTGATCTGATTCGCAGACATTCCCTTGCGGCTCTCACAGAGCAGGTAGGTGCAGAGAAACCACTTCCACAGGTCCAGATGGGTGTCGTGAAAGATCGTCGCGGTAGTGACCGTGAATTGGTAATGGCATGAGTTACAGTCAAAAGTATCACGATTGGCAACTGCGGTTGCTGGCTCATTGCATCGCAGGCAGCGCGGACCATCGGGCCAGCGCAGAGATTCAAGAGCCTTGCGGCATTTTTCTTCGTTGCCGAATCGCTCAATTAGATCGCAGAGGTTAACGTTAGGAGTCATATGGTCACCGGGAAACGCAAAGCTAAGAAGCATCCGACAAAGATGACTAGCGACGAGCTAGTGAGGCACGTTTTCCATCCAAGAATCGTGAAGCACGTTGACGCGATATTGGAAGAGCACAATAAAGCTCCGAAATCTAAGAAAGGAAAGGCCACTTCCAAACATTAGCAGAAGTGGCCTTTTGAGTCAAGTATATAATCTTGAGTCAAGAAAAAACCGATTCATTCCGGGCGTTTAGAATGCAGCGACCCACCGTTCCGCAAAGGACGCGGAATGCGTGGGGCACCCTGTACATGGGTGGAGCGGAGAATGGCTGGGTCAGCCTCCCGCAGATTATGATTATCCAAAGTGAAAATAAAGATATCCTTTCGCGCGTCGCCACCGGGAATGAACTGCAAAGCTAAACTGCTCGCGCTTGTGACCCTCCTTGTAGCGATGGAAGTTGCGGCCCAGAGCAATAGTTCTCAGCCGAACCCAGCGAACTCGCCCCCAAAGGCAAGTCCAAGAGAAAATTGCGCCGGTGATGATGCCTGTCGCAGCTGCCATCAGGACAAGGTCGAAAGCTTTCAGCAAACGGCACACTATCTGACGTCGAGGCTTCCGGACAAAAATTCCATTCTCGGCAGCTTCAGCCCGGACGCAAACACTCTCAAGACTTCCAATCCCAATTTATTTTTCCAAATGGAGGCAAGGGACGAAGCCTTTTATCAGACAGCCGTCCAGGGAGTGCAGCCTTATCTAAGTTCACGCAGCGAGCGTTTCGGCCTGGTGGTTGGCTCGGGAGGCAAGGGGCAGACTTTCTTATTCTGGAAAGGCGACCTGCTCTTTCAGTTGCCCGTGTCTTACTGGAGGGAAGTTGGCTGGGTGAACAGCCCTGGGTATCGCGACGGCGTTGCCTATTTTGATCGAGCAGTGATTCCACGTTGCCTTGAGTGCCATGGAACCCACTTCGAGTCGCTCGCACCGCCTCCGAATCGCTACCGCCAAACCGGATTTGTGGCAGGCATTACCTGCGAAAAGTGTCACGGCCCAGGACGCGCGCACGCTGAACGTTACGCCTCGAAAGCTGCCAACGTTGCGTCAGGCGCTGCCATTCTTAATCCGGCGCAATTCTCGCGCGAACGACAGATGGATCTTTGCGCCTGGTGCCACGCCGGGCACGGCGTGGCGCTGTTGCCGGCGTTTTCTTATATTCCCGGCGAACCTCTGGACAAGTACCTTGAATTGCCGCAACTCGCGCCGGACGAGGCGGTGGATGTCCACGGAAGCCAGGTCGAACTGCTCAAAAAAAGCCGCTGCTTCCAGTCATCAACCATGACTTGCCTGACTTGCCACGATGTTCACCTGCCCCAAAAGGACCTGGTCGCATTTTCCGAACATTGCCTGCGCTGCCATAAAAGCGAGAGCCACCCGAAAATGACGCGCCCAATCGCTAGTGATTGCATCGATTGCCACATGCCAAAGCAGCAGACGAACCTCATCGTTTTTAACTGGAATGGCCGCAAAGTAAGCCCCGACGTAAGAAACCACTGGATCAAGATTTATCCAGAAGTCTCTTCGTCGCCGGAAAAGCAAAACCGGAAGCAATAAGTGGCGCATGAGAAAGCCGCTCTCATGCGGCGAGGCACGTGGCGGCAGGGCCAGCACTGCGACACACCCTTTATCTGTGGCAGACGTTTGCTACTCGCGGGCTCCTTGAAACAGCGGGTACAGGCGGTCTCCGATTACGCGGTAGATCACGAAGGCGCTGCCGGCGTCTGAAACCTGGCGAAAGAGAAGTTCCGCTCGGCCGTCGCCATCTACGTCGACGGCATCAATCAACTCAAGCTGTGGAATTACATCCAGGTGCTGGGTGTCGGTTACATTCGCCAGAGATTTGTGCAGATCGCCATTCACATCTTCGCGCACCACTAACGTGATCATGTATTGCAGATCTTTGAATTGCGAATCGGGATATTGTGAATCGGGGCTTGCGACCTTCGCCCTTGCGCGATGGTTGCGGCATACGGGCGTTTGCCGTCAGCACCAGCTCGGGCTCGTTGATATTCGCCAGGTCAAAAACTCGCAGTTGAACGTCTTCAAAAGTGGGCTGGACTTTGGCGCCTGCTGTTTTGCCGTGTTGAGCCGGAGTGTGCACGGATTGCGCACTGCCTGTGCTTGCCGAACTCAAACTGGCGGCGCGAGCGCGAACTTCGTCCCCCGCCATGGCCAACATTTTCTTGCGGAATTGTTGCTCCTCTTCGGGCTTCATGTTGTAGGTGTAAGGCAGCGGATCGGGGCCGTTCGAGTCTGAAATGGCGGGCACCAACTGAATCTGGTTCGCAGCCTGCGCGCCAGGTTGGAGAGCTGAAGCAGGCGCAGCGTTCGCGGGTGTGAGCGCAGCGTGCCCGGCGGCTTTCGCCGAGGTGTCCGCTGCCGCTTTCTTTTGAGCTTCTTCGGCTGACGCGGCACCTGCCTTGCCCCGTTTCAATGCAGGCCGATCTTTATCCTCAGGAGGCTGGTCTTCCGGCGCCGGTTGCTGCGACGGGGTTGTGGCCGGCGAAGATGAAGAAGCAGCCGCTGGCGGAGTTGCGGGCGGGGTCGCTGCGGGTGCGCTATTCGGGGGAGGCTGAGTTTGAGCAGTTGCCGCCGGCGCAGCCGGAGAATCCGTCGATTTGGGTTTTTCAGTACTGCGGCGGAGCAGCACCGGCGGACCTTCGTCATCATTCATGCCGCGGGGAACCGAGGGCAGGGCCTTCTTCACTGCCTTGGCCTTAACTTCGCTGGCCGTCTGCCACGTGCCTTCCGCTATCCATTCCGTGCCATTCTTCGGATCTTTGGCTTGCAGCGCGCCAGTCACGGTAAACAGTCCCAGCGAAACTCCGGTGCGCACGGCTTCATAGACGGTGTCGCTCCACAGCGCCATGGGCACGGGCGCAGCTTTGTAGGCGCTGGCATCGTAATATTTGCCATCAATCAGGATGGTGATGGGAATCAAGTGGGCTTTGCCCTTCGGTGGCAGTTCGAGCAAGCCCAAGGCCCGAGGGCCCTTGCTGGTCCTGGGATGAGTGCTCGGCGCGGGCAAGGTTTGCGTAAGCGCGGTTTGAAGGGAAAGGGCCAAAGCGAAAATGGTGAAGATGACGCGCCGCCGCGCAGTGCGGTATAACGTTGATCGAGAGCTTGATAGAAAAGGAGAGAAGGTCATGAATATCAATATCAATGATAAAGCCCCGGAGTTTACTTTGCCCGATCAGAATGGCGAACTGGTCTCGCTCAAGGATTTTCGCGGGAAGTGGGTCGTGCTTTATTTTTATCCCCGGGCTGACACGCCGGGATGCACCATTGAAGCGTGCGAGTTCCGCGACTCCCATAAGAAAACGGAAAAGAGCGGTGCCGTAGTTCTGGGGGTTTCGCCAGATGAGCCGAAAGCGCTCAAGAAATTTGAAGACAAATTCGACCTGCCATTTACGCTCTTGGGTGATGCCGACAAGAAAGTTTCCAATGCGTATGGCGTCATTCAGGAAAAGAACATGTACGGGAAGAAAGTGATGGGTGTGGCGCGGACCACGTTCATCATCGGGCCCGACGGAAATATCAAAAACATCTTCCACAAAGTGAAGCCCGAAGGCCACGCTGAAGAAGTGCTCACTTATTTAAAGAGTGCGGCGAAAGGCGCCGCCTAGCGGGGATTCATTTTGAGCGGCGCCATCAGCCGGTTCCGAAAACCACTGTCGCGGGAGTTCTACGATCGCGACCCACGGCGCGTTTGCCGCGAATTGCTAGGCAAAGTGCTGGTGCGGAAAGAACGAAGTCAGGTGCTTGCCGCCCGCATTGTGGAAGTGGAGGCTTACCTGGGAGAAGACGATCCTGCGGCGCATTCCTTTGCCGGGCGCACCCTGCGCAATGCCGTGCTGTTCGGGCCTCCCGGATATGCGTATGTTTATTTCATCTACGGCAATCACTATTGTTTGAATGTGTCGTGTTTGCCTGATGGCGTGCCTGGCGGAATTCTCTTCCGTGCGCTGGAACCTTTGGCCGGGGCGGAAAAGATGGCCAGGTCACGAAATGTGACTATTAACTCAGCTCGCGACCTGCGAAAGTTGACTAGCGGGCCTGGACGCTTGGCCGAGGCGTTTTGCATCACGCGAGAAAGAGACAACGGAAAAGACTTGACCAGCGCGCGATCTGATCTATTTATCGCCGACGATGGATACCGCGTGCCCCATGTTTTGACGACTGCGCGAATCGGCATCACCAAGGCAGCCGCGCTTCCGCTGCGATACCTGATTGCGGGAAACGAATTCGTTTCTGGCACGAAGATTCGTAACTTGCCGGTAGCTTCTTGATATCTCTAAAGCACGGGCGATGACGCCCGCGCCTACACTGGCAAGACGATGTTGTCGATCAGGCGGGTATTTCCTACGAAAGCGGCTACGGCAACCAGTGTGGGCTTATCTAGCTGTGTCACTGGATCAAGGGTGGACGGGTCGACAATTTCCAGATAATCCAGACGCACGCCGGCTTCATGGGACAACAGTTGTCTCCCGGCTGCAATCAGGTTGGCGGCGCTACACTCGCCGCGATCGAATCGGTTCTTTATCTCCATGAGTGAGCGATGCAGCACCAGCGCGGACTTGCGCTCTTGCGGCGTGAGGTATGCGTTACGCGAGCTCATGGCGAGGCCATCGGGTTCACGCACGATGGGGCAGACCACGATTTCGACTGGAAGGTTCAGGTCCTGCACCATGCGGCGAATGATGGTGGACTGAGCTGCATCTTTCTGTCCGAAGAAAGCTACGTCCGGTTCGACGATGAGGAAGAGCTTGGCAACAACTGTGGTCACGCCGCGAAAGTGGCCTGGACGCGACCTGCCGCACAATTTGTCGCTGAGGCCTTCGACGGTGACATAGGTTGCGGCTCCCGTGGGATACATTTCTGCCGGCGTAGGGGCGAAGAGAATATCGACAGCCTCGCTCTCCATCAATTGGCTATCACGTTCAAAAGTTCGCGGATATTTAGCCAGATCTTCTGCAGGTCCGAATTGCAGCGGGTTGACAAATATGGAGACGGCAACCACATCGCATAGTGATTTCGCCGCACGCACCAGCGACAGATGGCCTTCGTGCAACGCGCCCATTGTGGCGACAAAGCCTAGACGCTTTCCTGCACGGCGCACTTCTCGTGCGGCCAAGCGCATTTCATCGATAGTCTTGCAGATTTTCATCTCTTAGAGCGTTCGCTCGGGATGCCATAGCCATCTCACAAGCGTCAGTGTAACGCTAACATGAAGAGCACTCATGCTTGAACAAACCGCAACAGTTGCTCGGCTGTTTTGTTAGAGTCACTGGTGATTCCCAATCGACTTGTGAGGGGACATGGGATGGATTGACGTTCTATTTGGGCGGCCTCTGGCGTCTTCCGAGGATCAGGGCGAACGTATTTCTCCCGTGCAGGGAATTCCCACGTTTGGCTTGGACGCCTTAAGTTCGGCGGCATACGGGCCTGAAGCGGCTTTGACCGTTTTGCTGCCACTAGGTTTGATCGGGGTCCGCTACATTGTGCCGCTGACGGGTGCGGTGATCGTCTTGCTGGTGATTGTGTATTTCAGCTACCGGCAGACCATTGCGGCATATCCCCAGGGCGGCGGATCGTACACAGTGGCGAAGGAAAATTTGGGGGAGGGTGCAGGATTGCTTGCCGCTTCGGCTCTCATGATCGATTACCTGCTGAATGTGGCAGTGGGAATCTCAGCGGGAATTGGAGCTTTGGTTTCCGCCGTGCCGCGACTACAGCCTCACACTTTGGAGATGTGCCTGGCGGTACTGGTTATATTGACGATCGTCAATTTGCGGGGGGTGAGGGAAGCAGGATCGGCCTTCGAGGCTCCGACTTACCTATTTGTGGGCACGCTCGGATTGGTGATTGTTATTGGACTTTATAAAGTTGTCGCGTCAGGGGGACATCCCGCGCCGGTAGTAGCGGTACCCCACCACGCGACTATGGCCGTCGAAGCAGTAGGTGCCTGGATTCTTGTAAAAGCTTTTGCCAGCGGCTGCACGGCATTGACCGGCGTAGAAGCGGTAAGCAATGGAGTGCAGGCGTTCAAGGAGCCGGTGGTTCCGGCGGCGCGGGCTACGTTGACGGCAATCATCGCAATTTTGATTGTATTGCTCGGTGGGATTGCGTTCCTGGTGCGGTCTTACGAAATTACGGCGACGGACCCGGGGCAGCCGGGATATCAGAGCGTACTGTCGATGTTGACTGAGGCGGTAGCGGGCAAAGGAATCTTTTACGACATCACGATGTTTTCCGTGCTGCTGGTGCTTTGTTTGTCCGCCAATACATCCTTCGCTGATTTCCCGCGGTTGTGCCGGATGGTGGCTCGGGATAATTATCTTCCGCATTCGTTGACGTTACGTGGAAGGCGGTTGGTTTATTCGCAGGGGATTTTGACTCTGTCGATTTTAGCCGGCTTGCTGCTGATTTTGTTCGGGGGAATAACCGACCGGTTGATTCCGTTGTTTGCGGTGGGCGCATTTATGGCTTTCACCTTGTCGCAGGCGGGAATGGTCGAGCACTGGCGACGCACGGCGAAGGGAACGAAAGCATTCCAGGGCATGCTGATTAACGGCATTGGCTCTGTGGCAACGGGAATCACGATGCTGATCATCGTGGTGGCAAAGTTTGCCGCGGGGGCGTGGGTGGTGGTGCTTCTAATTCCAATGCTGCTGCTGTTTATGACGAGGGTGCGGCAGCACTACGAGAGGGTAGTGGAGGAGGTGGCGCTGAAGAATGGGATGGTGTTGAGTGCGCGAAATCTGACGCCGCCGATTGTGATCGTTCCTGTCGACCGATGGAACGCAGCGACCGCGAAAGCAATGCGCTTTGCCATGACGCTCTCCCCGGATGTGCAAGCGGTGCACGTGACCTGCGACGGGGATGAAGACAAGCCCGAATGGCAATGGGCCGAGGATGAACCGAGCGGGGCGCGGGTTCCGAAGCTGGTGACATTGCCATCGCCATACCGGCAGATCATGCATCCGATAATGGAATATGTGTTGAAAGTAGAGAAGGAAAATAAAGATCGAACCGTCGCCGTCGTCATCGCTACGATGGTGGAGCGGCACTGGTATCACTATTTCTTGCATAATCAGCGGGGAGAGTTCCTCACAGCGTTGCTATTGGTGAATGGCAATCAGCGAATCAATATTATTAACGTGCCCTGGTATTTGAAATCGTAATCGCTTACTTAAAATGGAGAACGGGCGTCTCGCCCGTTCAGCCGGGCGAGGACGCCCGGCTCCTCCATTAAGTTGACGTCAATTGAGAAAATCAAGTCGGCTGTGGAAAAGAATCTACCCAGTTAACTGGCGATTGGGTAAGTCGGATGTATTGGCTGCAGGTTTTCGTTCTGCAAAAGAAAAATTTACAAGCATGATGAAATTTATTCCCGCCAGCAACATCGCAATTGCCGCGTTAATCAGCTCACTTCGAAGGTCGTCCGTAAAAATTACGCTCCTTTACTAGTCGTCCGAAGAATTGTCCGCTGATTAATTGTCCCTAGGAAGTTTGTTTCAAAAAAACTTCAGTAATGTACTTCTGACATCTACGGGCCCTACAGCGAATACTGTACTTTGCATTCAAGCGTGACCGTTTCAAAATTCCTCGGCAAGATTTCGGAGACCATATACATGAAGATCGTGCACAAAGTTCTCGTTGGATTCTACGTCGGCCTGCTATTCTCCGCGATGTCCTTAGCTCAGAATGCTCCAGAGGTTTCCGTAAGTGACGTCGATGACTCGATGAGCGGATGGAAACCTGTTTGTGTTTTGCCGTCATGCAATCCCGGCGGAATTGGAAGACCAACGAAAGTTTCACAAAGTATTGACCATTCCAGTCCGTCCAAGGATGGCCGCGCCATGGAGTTCCTGCTCGCCGGTCCGAGCTACACGAATGCGTTGTGGACCTACAAGGCTGGCGCCGACGATTCCGCAACCTCTTTCAGTATGACTTTCTGGGTTTACCCCACGGCCTCGGCATCATCGGCGGGATCGTTCGAGTTCGATCAATTCGACTTTTCGAGTTCGACCGGGATCGAATTCATGTTCGGAACTCAGTGCAATCAGGTCAGTAAAATCTGGCAGGTTTTCGACCAACTCCACGTGCACTGGATGAACACCGGAGTGGGATGCTCACTCCCAGCGAATCAATGGAGCGAAGTGCGGTGGGACGCTCACCGCGTATCCGGAGACACAAACCGGTGCGCCGGCATGCCTTGCATGTATTATGACAGCGTGACGGTCAATGGACATGTCTACCCTGTCAATGCAAAGTATCCTGCAGGCCATTTGCCTCATGGATGGTCCAGTGGAGTGGGCTTCCAGTTTCAGATCGATATAGGTAAGGTGGGGTCGCCCGTGACCGTAGAGGAATTCGTTGACTTGGCCAGCTTCACGGCAATCTAAGTACTTCTACACGAAGCAGTAGCAGTAAAACCAGGCGGTCATCAGTCCAGGTCGGCAAAGCCGAGGAGGACTGATGGCCGCTTCGCTTTTTCCCGAAGGTTGGCGTTCTACGTGAAAACTGTGCAATTGGCCGGTGCTTTCATGGAGAGACTGGCGGATGAAAAAAGGGTAATTAGCGGGTGTCGATATCGAACCCGAGGATTGCGTTCACTTCCACCGGTTGATCACCGCGAAACACGGGACGGAACTTCCAACTGGTTAACGCGGCCAGGACTTTGGTGGTCATGTCGGCACGGCCAGGTTCCAGCACCTGCAGATTTCGTAACGATCCCGAACGATCGAGGATGCAGGCAATTACCAGTCGCGAAGGCTTCAAATTAGCCGGCAGGTCGGAACGCATGGGCTGCGGAGCGACCAGATCTTCGGCGTAGGGATGGGTCGCGGACGCTGGGTCCGCGTACTGCATGACCGCCGTGCCTAACACTGTGTCGATATAAATCGTATAGTTCTTGTCGCCGATGAGCTTGCCGTAGAAATTGAAGGCGCCCCCGGAACGCGCACTGCCAACCACGGTAATGCCCGGTCCATCGTGATCCTTACCGGAGGATGATCGTGTGGAAACGTTGGGTCCAGCTCCGTCGCCGGCAAAACTTGGCAACGTGACAATGTTGCTGCCGCCGCTGACGGAAACGCCGGACATGGCTGGCTTACCCGTGGTCCCATTGCCGGCGCCGCCAGGACCGGGATAGGGAGAAATTCCGCCGCGTGCCATTGTTTCAGATCCACGACCAGTACCATCTTTGGCCGCACCGGTACCTTCACCGGATAAACCGCTGCCCGGTCCGGCGCCACGGCCAATGCCTGCTCCTCCGCCCGATCCGCCAAGTCCGGGTTTATCTGCACCGGATGGCGACATAGCAAGCGAGCCTGTTCCGGCGTTACCGGGTACGCCGATCTTTGATCCAGGTTGACTGGAAACCACGATGCCGGTTCCCTTACCGCTGCCGCCGCTGTCACTCGGAGGCGCAGTCACGGAGCCGGCGTCCATCGGACCACCCAAGCCCGCGCCGCGATTTCCACGACCCGAGCCGGAGAGTGAATCACCCGTTACTGTCGGGGGCGGAGGCACAGCTGCTACTCCGCCTCCCAGGCCGGTCATCGTGCCACGGTGCAGCGAGCCACCGCCGACCTGAACCGGAGGCGGCACTACATTTGCGTTCCCCAAACCAGCAACCGCGCGAGTTCCGGTCGCAGCGCCGTTCAAGTGAACTGGAGGCGGCACGACAGCGGCGTTGCCCATACCGTTGAACGAGTGATGGGCGGTAGAAGAGTCTGCCATTGAAGCCGGAGGCGGCACTACCTGAGTTTGCAATGCGCCCTCGCCAAAGCCCGGCCCTCTAGGGTTGACCTCTCGCGCAATCTGCGTGGGTGGAGGCGCAATCACCGATTGCGCTGGAAGCGTTAGCCGCGCATGCTGGTTGGTGACCTGCTCCGGCGCGGACACGGGAGGCGGAATTACGCTCACTGCTTGTGAACCGGCTACGGGAACGAAAATATCCCGGCGAGGCGCGCTGGGGCTTGGAGGAACGATGGCTGCGTTCAGCGTGACAGCAGAGCGCATTTTGTCGCGTTGCGCGTCAGGAGTTGGCGGAATTATATTAGCGTTCAATACCGGTGCGCGCTGAGTATTATCATTACGCACGTCTGGTGTGGGGGCAATCGCGGCTTCTGTGATCGCTGGCACTCGCAACGGGGACTTCAGGCCCTCGGCAGGGGCAACCCCTGGGATTGGCTTAAACGCCAGCAGATTCGCGACCGCCGAGTCTGACTGCGGCAGCTTCAGCTTGGGAGCATCCACAACTTTGTCGCGCAGTGATTCGCCACGGGCCACGCGGATGGTCTGAGTTCGGTGATGAGCTTCGTGGCCGCCGGCGCGGCCGGACCGGCCTGATTGCGCACCGCCCGCATCTTCTGTTCGGGGCAGTTCCTCGCCGGAAAAATAGATAACGTCATACTTCGGCATGGCCGGTGGTTCATAGGGCCCCAACCTGCCGATTGTTTGCGACAGCATGATCGCCAATCCCAACAATGCGCCTTCCACGATCCATGAGCCGAACATCCCGCGGTAGGGAAGCAGGCCAGTCGGTGCTTCTCCATCCAGAGGTTCCGGAGAACGGCCTAGAGCGGGTCGAATGGCGGTGAGGAACTCCTGCCAGGGCGACGACCACTCGACCAGAAGTTTAAGCTCGTGGTTCACGCCGTGGTTGCCTCCGATGGCTGCCTCATCGTGCTCTCGTTCAATGCGATCTCGATTTCATCGCCGACGACCGTTCCGCTTGATTTCAAAATTTGACCGGGCAACTCTAGAACCGAAGCTGTCCGCATGCTCACTTTCGCTACCCGCCACGGTTTCAGGTTCTCCTCCACGTGGACCACAAGTTTGTCACGGTCGAGGTAGATGACGTCGATGGGAAACTTCATGGCGAGCGTATGCACGCCGCGCGAGGGAATAATCCAGAGGCCATTGCCGGCGGGAAAACTGGCGGCGTCTTTGCCCATAAGTCCGCAAAGACGTGACCAATGAGTTCCGGCCACGGACAAACGGGTGGCCAGATAGGCATTGCGCGTCCGATTGAATGCGTATCCCGTGGAAACTGGCACGAACATTACAACTCCTGAATCACAACCGCCGAACTGCTCCAAATTCCATCTGTCGCCGATTTTGTCAGTGCGATATGGGCGCCAGTGTTCGGATTAACTCGATTATCGCTGGGCCGAGCGTGACAAAGATGATCGAGGGGAGGACAAATAAAACCAGGGGAATTACCATTTTAATGGTCGTCTTGGCAGCCTGTTCTTCCGCTCGTTGCCGGCGCTCCGTACGCAAGGAATCCGAGTGTACCCGCAACGCCTGAGCGACACTGGTACCGAAGCGATCCGTTTGTATTAAGGTGCCTACGAGAGAACGAATATCGTCAACCCCGGTGCGATCCACCAGGTTGCGCAGAGCCTCGGCGCGGGGCTTGCCGGCTCGCATTTCCAAGTTTACCAGATGAAACTCATCGCTCAGTTCGCCATGAGCATGATGCAGATCCTGACCAACGCGCATCAGGGCCTGGTCAAGAGCCAGTCCGGCCTCGACGCAAATCACGGTTAGATCCAAGGCATCCGGCAAACCCAGCTTTATTCGCTGCTGGCGGGCCTTGATCAGCCGCTTCAGCATGAACCGCGGTAGAAAGAAACCGAAAGCGGTTACGCTTACCAGCAAAATCGGAGAGTTGAAGGCGCTGGTTGCAACTACGAGCATGAATCCGAGAAGCGCCATGGCCAGACGGCTGCCCATGTACACAGTCATGTGACGAGGTTCGCGATAGCCGGCCTGGATGAGCCAGCGCCGGGCTCGCGAGACTTCGCTTGGGGATAGCGGTATTGCCTTGCTGAAGGGGTCCAGCGCCTGTTCAAGACGCTGTTTGAGGGCAGGCTTCTCCGGAGCCTTGGCGCGTTGCCAGCCCAATGCCCGCAAGCGCGCACCCAGTAGCGACGAAGGTGCATAAGCCGCCGCCCCGAAGGAAAACACGACTAGGGCGATGGTCAGAAACACCACAATTGTGAGGACAAGCGCCATGCATCAAACCCGAATCTGAATGATCTTTCGTATCACGAAATAACCTAGAGTCTGCAACACAATACCCGCCACAACCAGAACGTGTCCGATGGGATCTGCAAACAGCGGGTGGATGAAGGCCGGGCTGGTAGTCAGCATCGTGACTACGATGACCGGAGGCAATCCCATCAGAAGCAGCATGGTGAGACGTCCCTGCGCCGTGTATACCCGCACCTGTCGCATGATCTTGAATCGTTCACGGATCACATAAGAAAGGTTATCGAGGATTTCTGCCAGATTACCACCAGTTTCGCGCTGCAGCATTACCGCCGTAACAAAAAATTTTACGTCCACCAGAGGCATGCGTTCGGCGAGGTTCATCAACGCATCGCGGACTGGCAGACCAAACTTTTGCTCTTCGAAGAGCTTGCGAAATTCAGACGCGACTGGCTCGGACAGTTCGTTGGCGATTAGCTCCAGCGCGGTGGTAAAAGCATGTCCGGCACGCACCGCCCGGGCCAGGGTATCAATGGCCTCGGGAAATAACTCCTCAAACTTCTGGAAGCGCTTATTGCGGCGATATGAAGCGTACGAATAGGGAAGAAACCCGCCAATGACAAGGCCGACCATGGCAAACAATAAGGCCTGATTGGGCGGCAAAGAGCCAGCCAATATGTACCCTATGATGGCCATCGCTAGAGCCGAGAACAGGCAAAGAACCAGTATATTGCCCGCGCGTATCTTGACGTCCGCCTGTTCCAGGAAGGGCTGCAGATTGGAAATTCGGGAGGAGCGGCGCAGCAGATTGTCCAGAGCCGGAATCTTGCTCAGCATCTCGTCGCGCAGCAAGGCAAATTCTTCGCTGGGCTGGCGGGATGCGGCTTCCTGTACGGTTGTCAAACGTTTGCGCAGAAGCCGGGCCTGGGAGCTGCGCTGGTCCATTAGAGACGCGACCACGAAAACGCCCAGGGCGACTACCACGAAAATTAGTATGGCAATAATGGCTAGCATGATTTTCCGTTGACGGACTTCGAGAGCGCTCTAGACCTCCACGCGAGAATCAAACAGTGCCGCCCGCAGGCGGCAGCCCCCGGTGGCCAGGCGTTCGGCAAATTTAGGCCGGATGCCGGTGGCGCGGAATGCGCCTTTCACTTTTCCGCTTTCATCGATTCCGGTCCGCTCGAAGACAAAAATATCCTGCATCGAAATAACCTCGCCTTCCATGCCGATGACCTCGGAAACCGTAATCACCTTGCGGGTTCCGTCGGAGAGACGTGCAATCTGCACAACGGCATGAATAGCGGATGCGATCTGCTGCCGCATGGCCCGCTCGGGAAGATTCAGGTTGGCCATGGAAACCATGCTTTCCAGCCGGGCCAGGGCGTCGCGATTGGCGTTGGCGTGTACCGTGGTCAGCGAACCCTCGTGGCCCGTGTTCATGGCTTGCAGCATGTCGAACGCTTCTTCGCCACGCACCTCGCCGACCACAATGCGATCGGGGCGCATACGCAAACTGTTAATCACTAACTGTCTCTGCCGCACCGCGCCTTTGCCTTCAATATTCGGCGGTCGGGTTTCCAGGCGCACCACGTGTTCCTGCTTCATCTGCAGTTCGGCCGCATCCTCGATAGTGACCACCCGCTCAGAATTTGGAATGTAGCCGGAGAGCACGTTGAGCAGCGTAGTTTTTCCCGCACCTGTTCCCCCGGAGATGAGCAGGTTGAGCCGTCCCTTAACCATGGCAGAGAGCAATTCCAGCATGGGTTCAGTCAGCGTCTTGTTTTCGATCATGTTGCGCGCGGTAATAGGATCGCGGCCAAAACGGCGAATGGAAAGGCAAGGCCCATCAATGGCAAGCGGAGGGATGATGGCGTTCACACGGGAACCGTCTGGGAGCCGCGCGTCAACCATCGGGGAAGACTCATCAACCCGCCGTCCGACTCGAGACACAATGCGGTCGATGATCTGCATTAAATGGGAATCGTCCTTGAAGCTCAAGCCGGTGGGTTCGAGCTTGCCCGCTCGCTCCACGTAAACGCGGTCATATCGGTTGACGAGAATATCCGAAACCGTGGGATCTTTGAGGAGAGGTTCGAGCGGGCCCAGGCCGAAGATTTCGTCCAGAATTTCCCGCGATAGCCGTTCCCGCTCGGCGAAGCTTAGCGGAACGGCTTCGCTGTTTACGGTATTTCGGATTAGAAGAAGGACTTCGTCGCGGGCGGCATCGCTGGGGGTCCTGCCCAGCTTCTCGAGATCAAGACGATCGAGAATCTTGCGATGAAGATCCGCCTTTACCTGCTGGTATTCGGTTCTTTCGAAGGTCTGCAAATTGGCCATGAAGTATTAAACCTAAACCGTCTTGAATAAAGACCAGGCTTTTCGCTTTACGTCTAAATCATTTTCCGTCAGCCGCGCCGCCAGGCCTGCAAAAGCCCGCGCAATTTCGGTGTTGTTTTGAGCCATCACCGGCACTCCGCGATCAATCGCGGTCGATACCGCGAAATATTGGTTGGGTATCTTCCACAGTAATTTCACACCGGCAGCGGCTTCGGCATCAGACTCGCTGAAGCCTGGTATTTTGCGAAAACGATTCAGCACCAGACTTATTTTTTCGCGGTCCCCGGTTTCCGCGAGATACTCGTGCACCCGCGCCGCGCTCCACAAGGAAGTAACATCGGCATTGACCACCATCAACACCGATTGGGACAAAGTACAAATCAGTCGTGAGGTGGGATCGATACGCGTAGACGCATCAACCACCACGTACCGGAACTGTCCCATCAGCATGTCGAACAGACGCGCAAAATCAGACGTCGAAGGTTCGCTGGGCACGGGGACGTTGGGACCGGCCAGTAGTTGCAATCCGCCGCTGTGGCGGGTCATGAAGCTTTCGAGCAAGGAGCTATCGAGACGATGAAGATTTCGGATCGCATCCGTGACGTTGAACAGCGGCTTGAGATTCATGTGCAGCGCCGCGTGTCCGAGCGGAGCCATGTCCACCAACGCCGTATTGCCATGGGCGGCCTGCAAGGCCAGGGCAAGATTCACAGCGACCGTAGTGGCGCCGTTGCCCCCCTTGGCATTGATGACGCTAAAAAGTTTGCCGCTCGTCCCTTCGCGATTTACTTTTCGCTTTATCGCAGTGAGCCGGACAAATGCTTCCAGAAGATCGGTCGTCGTGGTAGGACGTTCGATAAACTCGCGCGCCCCGGATCGCATGGCGCCGACGATCACCTGGGGTTGCGAGATGCTGCCAATGGCGAATATCGCCAACGCTGGTATTTCCTGATGGATCAGCTCGATGGCTCGTAAAGCCACGATCGCATTATCGGTAGGAATGTCGACCAGAACTACATCGGCCTTCGTGACCTGGATGCGGTGTAGCAACGGGTCGGCGGCGGATACCGGAAAATTGCCGTGCGTATGCACTACGCGAGCCACGCTGGTTCCCTCTACCAACACCTGCAGTACGGCTCGCTGTTCGTTATCTGGTGCGACAACTACAACTGAAAGTTCAGGCATGACGCTGCCACTTCTCCTGCCAATTTCGAGCTAATAGGACCACGACCCGTCCCGCGGGGTGCTTTATTTGTTGCCTCCCGATGATTTCTTTCCATCAAACTTTTCCTTATCCAGAAAGGGCTGCGGGTCGTTGGGCCCGGCGGGCGGCTGGTTGTTGGGCGAGATGCGATGAACGGTGCACAACACCATGAGCTCGGTTTTGCTCTTTTGCAAATTCTTGCTCTTGAACAAATTTCCCAGGATTGGAATGTCGCCGAGGCCGGGAATTTTGTTCGCGATCTCAGTTAGACGATTATCCATCAATCCAGCGATCACAAAGCTCTGCCCATCCTGCAATTCGAATTCAGTATCCGCGCGACGCGTGCTCAACGCTGGAATATTAAAGCCGGAGATCGTAAGACCGTTGGTGAAATCCAGTTGACTGACTTCCGGTACCACGCGCAGGTGGATATTCCCATTGGGCATGATTACTGGAGTGAACCTCAGCCTGACGCCGAATTCCTTGAACGAGATGCTGACCGCGGTAAATCCCTGCCCGGGTTGCACAATCGGAAAAGGAAATTCTCCTCCCGCCAGGAAGCTCGCTTCCTTCCCGTTCACGGCTATCAAATTGGGTTCGGCAAGAATCTGCAACAGGTTTTTTTGCTGCAACGCCTGAACCACAACGCCAAAATTGATATCGCTGCGGAAGAGAAACAGATTCAACGGGTTGGTGAGGTTGATGGTAGGAGATGTTCCCGAGGTCGAAGTCGTGCTGACGCCATTGGGGGCGGTGGTCGTGGTAACAGCACTGGTTGAAACCGAGCTTCCTCCAAATTGCCCCGTGCTGAGAGTTCCAGTGGTATGGCCAGTGCCGGGAGTGAAGTAATTGACGCCTAACTGTAAGGCGGCGCTCCGGTCCACCTCGGCGAATTTTACTTCCAGCAGAATTTCCTGCGCGCCTACCGGACCGAAAGTGAGCACGTTCACCACATTCTTCGAATAGGCCGCGGCGATCATCTCGGCCCGCTTGGCAATATCCTCGGTGGTGACGTGACCGGAGAGTACGATGGCCGACCGAGACGGAGTAACCGTGATTTGCTCGTCGGGGAAGACTCGCCGTTCTTCTTCGGCTGCGGCGCTGACGTCTACATCGACCCGCAGATCAAAGCTCCGGGAGCGCTCCAGTTCATCCCAGATCAACAGCGAAACTTCGCCGGCCGACCGGCCGTGTACCAAAATTTGCGTGGGCGTTACCACGATTGCATCTGCGACATTGGGGTCAGTCACGGAGACTCTTTTGAGCCTCTCCGTGGTGTTTATGAGCAACGATTTGCCCACCATTACCCGAAGCGGGGCAGCACCATGCGACTCGGATTCCGAAGGAATCTGGGCTGACGCCGCCGGACCTTGCTCCGGAGCCGATTGTGCCGGCGAAACTGGAGGCGCGGATGGCTCGGGAGGCGCCGCCTGAGTTGCTGGCGGCTGTTGCGGAGAGCCGCCTTGCGGCGCAGCCGGTTCCTGCAATGCCACGCTCATAGCGCAGAGCAGCAACAGCATGCCGGCCACTACTCCTATAAATCGGCTGGCTCGCATTTCACGTTTCTCCCACCTGCGGGAGCAGATCGACATGTTTTTGTTTACCTCGCACCCCGGTCTTGTCCTTAGAACTTGTCCTCTTCCTTTTTGTCTCCCTTATAGACTTCCACGGTGTAAGCACTGGGAATCGGAGGAGCAGTCGGAGCCGCGACGTGTCTGGCTCTGCTGTGCGACGGCGCCGGAGTTGGCTCGGAGACATATTTATACAAAGAGTTGGCTTTCACTGCAGCGACGTCCGCTTGTTTGGTATCGAGCGGATTACGCAGAGCCAGCTGAATATGGCCTTGCGAACTGGCCAGCGTAAGTCTTTCGGCGTCGTCCGGAGAGAGCAAGAGGGTCACCACCGGAGCGCTCTGTGATTCACCGGCCGAGTTGCGTTCCAATCTCGTGCCCGTAGCAATGACGGCAACATTCTCCAGAACGGTGATCGTTTGCTGTTCGTTGGAACCTTGCGGATTGCCGGTTAGCAATACATCTACGCGCGTACCGGGCTGAACAAAACCAGAGACGGAAGTAGTGTCGTTTACCCGGACGGAAACTGCACGCATACCCGGCGGAATCAGGGCCGGCAAACCAGACCCCGCATTCTCCCCTGCCAATTTGCTGGTTAGAACGAATTCTGATTTGGCGATGGGCAAAATGACACCCCTACCCACCACCTTTGATCGCAGATGGAAAACTCCGGCGGGCAGGTCAGCGCTCGGGAAGCGGGCCATCCGGATGTCCTTATCCTCAATCTTCGTGCCAACCTGCAGATCGTCCGCCGCGACGATCACTTCTTCGCCCGGCGGGATTTTGGAGGCAGTTCTGGACTGCAGGGTGCGGTACACCACAAAGCTCACGAACGCGCCCAGTGCCAGCGCGATGAAGCCTATTAACAAGAGCCGGTTACGATTCATCACTGCTCCTCAGGAATCGAACTCGCGCGCTGGCCCGGCCACGACCAGGCAGGCAAAGCACAACCGCCAGCCGAGCCGTCCGTTCCGCGGGGAGAATGCGCGAACAAAGTCCCGTGGAACGGCGCGTTTCGCGATCCCTATTGCGCGATTGAACTGGCAACGGAAGAGAAGACATTATTAGCACTACCACCGATGAGACGGACAGTACCAACAACGATGACCAGGATCACTGCCAGCATGACTGCATACTCGGCAATATCTTGCGCTTCGTCCTCAGTCCAAAGGCTAAGAAATTTTTCCTTCATGATCTACTCCCTCAAGCGGACGCTTCCGCGCGTGCTGTGCAATTCTATGCGCACTTGGCGTCCACTGCATAGATAACTTGTTTTGTTGAATCAAAGGCTTACAAGGAGAAAAGGAATTTACCAAGTCCCCTCGCCCATCATACCCTGAGGTATCTGGGCAAAGCGACTAAATGTTGCACACCTTTCCTCGCCTGCGGTGACCATAGTTTCTCATGCAAATGCGGGTTATAGGAGTATTTGTATAGGATTTTTCCCCCGAAAGTGCACGCTTTTCAGGCTTGGAGGTCGAAATCAGCTGGTTTTTACCCGGGTATCTCGGACGAATGAAACCGGGAAAGGCTTTACTGAGCTTTCTTCGTCAAAACAACCGCTTGGTCGTCAGAATAGATTGTTTCCCATTCTGGCAAAGCTCGCAGAGCTGTCACCAGCGGAGCGTCTGGGGGAAGAGCGACGGTTCGGATTCCCCACTTGGCAAATGTACTTTGCCAAGCATTGCCCCTAAGGTAATAGACGGCGGCCAGGTTGTTCATGAAAGCGTCGCCATAGAGATCGGCCCGGCCATCGATGTAGACCCGGTAATCGGGATAGAGTTTCCAAATGAAATATCCGCCCCAGTTGTAGTGGTTAAGCATGGGAGCAGGCGGACGGTGTGCCGCGATGAATGAGACGGCAGCCGCGGGAAACTCCTTTGCTTCCGTCTCAGCTTGGCGATTGGTTACATACCCTACCCGCACCAGCAAGAAAATCAGAAAACCTGCTAGCAGGGCAGCATTGAATATAGCTTTCGCCGTGGTCATGTGAGTCTGCTTCCTGTCCACCTTCGCATCCGCGCGTTCTTGCAGCCAGGCCTGCGCCATGGCACTCAGGATTGGAATCGCGATCAAGGTGTAAATCGGTATATGCCTGACAGAACGCAAAGCTGCGTAAGTGGCGACCGATAACAGCAGTAATTCTCGTGGACGCAAGCGGCGGGAGGAAAGCGAAGGCAGCACTAATGTTGCCAGGATCATCGCTAGCGTTGGCAAGTATTTGAGTTGATGAAAGTCGGGCGAAAACCATTCCCCGATGTAGCTCTGCATGGCTTGCGATCGAAGCGTCTCGAGGGGATACGCATACATTGCCGCACCATACGGGTTGAGCACAACGACAGCCGCGCAAACCACAATCACTAACGCTAAAGTGCGAAAGCGGACGGTGCGCGCAGAGCGGTCTTGCAGACCAAGTTCCCCGAAACCAAAGGCAACATCGAGCGCATCGCCGAGCAGGAATAATGTCACGAGCGCGATTCCGAGGGCGTATCCCGCATGCAGGTTCACCCATAGAAGCATCCATACCGGGATCCACCACAAAAGCCTTGGGCGTTCATAAGACCGATCCAGTATCAGCAGAAGCAGGCTGGCCAAAAGCAAGGTCAACATCTGCGGGCGCACACCCCAACTGGGAGCGGAGGCGAAGGCGCCGAGTAAAGTGACCACTCCGGCAATATAAGGGCGGCCCGGAGCACGAAAGAAAACCATCATGAACGCAGCCGCGATTACCGCTCCGAATGTGACAATCAGGCCACCCCAGCCCGCCAACCTGTACACGGCGAAAATAAGCACCTGCGATAACCACTCGTGGTCGATCCAGGGTTGGCCGAATCGCGTGAACGAGTAGGGATCAGTGTGAAAAAGTGCGTGGTTTTGGAGGATGAGTTGTCCGGTCCGCAGATGCCACCACAAATCAGGATCAGTTACGTTGCGCGCCGCCATGGCGAAAAGACCCAAGGTAAGGATGGCGACGAACACCCGCCGGGTTTGGAGCAGTCCAATCACGGGTGTAAGGATACACTGCGGTTCGGATCACTCTGATCACAACGTTTCGCAGTTCGGAGGATACTGCCGAATTCTTTAAAATCGATAGCGGATAAAATCCTTACTTAGACTTGGAGGAGCGAACGACCAGCCTTCGCCCCTGAATTTCGAAATTCCCTGCAAGCACAATATTGATCGCCTCGGTATAAGCGATGTGCTCCTGTTCGAGAATACGGGCGGCGAGAGTGCGTTCATCGTCGGTCTCGACCACAGAGACAGCCTTTTGCAAGATTATTGGGCCGTGGTCGAGTTCTTCGTCAACGAAGTGCACGGTGCAGCCGGAAACTTTAACCCCATAGGCGAAGGCCTGCTCCTGAGCTTCGAGTCCGGGAAAAGCGGGCAATAGCGATGGATGAACGTTAAGAATGCGTCGTGGAAACTGCTGTACGAACCATGGCGAGAGCAGCCGAGTGTACCCCGCCAGGCAGATGAGGTCGGCGTTGTGCTTCTGCAGCGCAGCCACAATTTCACGATCGTGATCAGCCCGCTGCTTGCCTTGCGACGGAATTACTAGCGCAGTGAGTTTCAAATCGTTAGCAGTTTCCAGCCCCGGTGCGTTCGACCGGTTCGAAATGACCACCGCGATGCGGGCGTCGCGAATTCGCCCATCCGCCACATTACGGGCAATGGCTTCAAAATTGGTACCGCGTCCGGAGAGAAGGATGCCGAGGTTTTTCATCGAAGCTCGTGGTGAACATAATAATTCAGTAATTCCTTAACGCCCGCTTTTTTCGTTTCGCGCAAACTGCCTCACTCAGCCTCGCCCAAAGCGCAGGGCGACTGAGTGAGTCGACGCTTCGAGTTTGCCCCTCCTCGTCGGGTTCGATATAGTTTCTTCAGACAACATGTACCAAGACTTCCATGCTGTAGATCGCTGGACCAAGAAGGAGGTCCACTGCATTTATCAGGCGCTGATCGTGGCCATTGCGACTCGACACGCGGATGCGGTGGACATCAAGTTCCTTGTAGACGGCAGTCCGGTGTGGATTGCGCTGCCGCATCCCGCCTGGGTTGAATATCACAAGCGTACCGGAAAGTGGATTACCGATGCGCTTGCAGTAGAGATTGCGGGACATTATCTCAAGAGCGCGTTGGAATCCGGCCAAGGCGTGGGACAGGAAATGTACTCTCTGACGGTCAATCAGACGCTGCAGCATCTCGCTGAGGCCGTGGGAGAGTCAGTCGAGTTTCTGCCAGTCGCATAACCCGATCGGTTCATCAGACCTATTCTGGCATTACGCGTTGTAAACGATTTCCGCATATTTTTTCTTCCACACTGTCTTTGCATATTAATGATCACCTCTTTTTCAAGCTGAAGATATCTGGGCCAAGCAATAATCAGCTATGATGTCGAGCTTGCAATCTTTGTGCATTCCGCGACATGAGAGTGATCTTCCATAGATGCGCTACGGTTTTGTCATAGATCAGGACCGTTGTATCGGGTGCCACGCCTGCACGGTTGCGTGCAAAGAAGAACACCAGGTCCCGGTTGGGGTTTTTCGGACGTGGGTCAAGCACATCGAAAAGGGCGAGTTTCCGCATACATCGCGCCACTTCGGCGTGATGCGGTGCAATCACTGCGATGACGCTCCGTGCACGGAAATTTGTCCGACTAGCGCACTCTACCGGCGGCCCGATGGAATCGTCGATTTCGACAACCAGCGTTGCATCGGTTGCAAAGCTTGCATGCAGGCTTGTCCGTACGACGCTCTGTATATCGATCCGAACAACAACACGGCAGCGAAGTGCAATTTCTGCGCCCACAGAGTGGAGATGAGCCTTGAACCTGCATGTGTGATTGTCTGTCCCACGCAGGCAATCCTGGCTGGAGATTTGGACAACCCCGGCAGCAAGGTCAGCCGTACCATCGCGAGCAAAAAAGTTTCGGTACGCAAGCCGCACAAAGGCACGCAGCCAAAGCTGTTTTATGTTGGCATCGAAGGCGACTTGCTCGAGCCCAGCAGAATCTCGCGTGAGGATACATATTTTGCCGCAGATCGCAAAGATGAACCTCTCAGCGTTAGAAGAGATCACGAAATCAATCTGGCTGGATCTCTGGCGCGCGAAGTTTATGACGTGGCCCACCGCGAGCGCTGGGGATGGAAGATTGCCGCGTATCTGTGGACGAAGGCAATTTCCGCCGGCGCGCTATTGGTAGCGGCGATGCTGTTGAGTTTCGCGGGTCAGACGGTTCCCGTATTGTTTAATATCGTTTGCCCGGCGATAGCTCTCGCAGCACTGGGCGCAACTTCAGCTCTGCTTATTTTTGACCTCAAGCGTCCCGATCGTTTCTTCTACCTCATCACCAAGCCCAACTTTCGCTCCTGGCTCGTCATCGGAAGCTACTTTCTGATGGGCTACGGCGCGCTTGCAGTCGCTTGGTTGCTGTGCGGAATCTTCCAGGGCTCAGTGCCAATCGCAGTGCAGTGGCTTGCCGCGACCTTTGCGATCGCTAGTGCATGTTACTCCGCATTTCTTTTTGCTCAGGCAAAAGGCCGCGACCTGTGGCAAAGCCCGCTATTTTTGTGGCATCTCCTGGTTCAGGCGCTGACCGCTGGTTCGGCGATGATATTAATTGCTGGGTACTTTATCCGAACACCTTTAGAATTTCGAAACACGACGATATTGATCCTGTTAGTTTCGCTGACCATCAGCTTGACAATGATCATGGGGGAAATTGCGTTGCCGCACGTCAGCGAAGACGTAAGGATCGCAACCCGAGCTTTGATCAAAGGACAACTGAGCGGGCGATTCTGGGGACTGGCCGTGGGTCTCGGAATCGTCGCGCCGATTATTTTCGCCGTTGTCGCATACTGGCCTGCCGCGTCGGGTCTGTTCTCAATCGGGGCTGCAGTGTTGGCCTTGGCCGGGCTGTGGTGGTTCGAAGATCTCTGGATCAAAGCAGGACAAGTCGCGCCACTAAGCTAGTCCACATCTATGAAAGAACATTTACCTCTCAATCCGCAAGCTCTGGACTTGGACGAGCCCGCCGGAGGACTCGCCAGCTATCCCCCTGCGGACCGATGGGATGACTGGACGGAATACGACTCTGCGCAGTGGCCAAAGAAAGTCGAAAGGCATTATTCGTTGATCCCGACCATTTGTTTCAACTGCGAAGCCGCGTGCGGGTTGCTGGCCTACGTCGACAAAGAGAAAATGCAGGTGCAGAAGTTTGAAGGAAATCCCGCGCATCCCGGCAGCCGTGGCCGCAATTGCGCGAAAGGCCCGGCGACAATCAACCAGATAAACGATCCGGAGCGCATTTTGTATCCCCTGCGGCGAACCGGCAAGCGAGGAGAAGGAAAATGGGAGCGCGTGAGCTGGGATGAGGTTCTCGGCGACCTGGCTGCGCGCATCCGCCTGGCTTTGCAAGAGGGACGCAAGAACGAAATCATGTACCACGTTGGGCGTCCGGGGCATGAACTCATTTACAACCAGCGCGTGCTGCACTCGTGGGGCATTGACGGACACAACAGTCACACCAATGTTTGTTCGGCGGGCGCCCGCATTGGATATGCCTTTTGGCACGGTTTCGACCGGCCATCCCCCGATCACTCAAATGCTCGCTTCATTCTGCTGCTGAGTTCGCACCTTGAGGCCGGACACTACTTCAATCCGCACGCGCAGCGAATTATCGACGGCAAAATGGATGGAGCAAAAGTATGCGTGATTGATACCCGTCTCTCGAACACCGCCTCGAAGGCCGATTACTGGCTCTCGACTTGGCCGGGAAGCGAGTCGGCGGTTCTGCTGGCGATGTGCAACGTGTTGCTGCAGGAGGATCTCTTCGATCGGGAATTCGTACGCCGATGGGTGAACTGGGAAGAGTATCTTCGCGAGGAACATCCGGCTAAGCCGCAAACGTTTGAGACATTTCTGGGAGTGCTTAATCAAACCTACGCGAAATACACGCCGGAATTCGCCGCGCAGGAGTCGGGAGCGGACGCTCGGATGATTGTCGAAGTGGCGCGGGAGGTGGGCCGCGCCGGCTCTGCGCTAAGCACGCATGTGTGGCGAAACGCTGCCGCTGGCAATCTCGGAGGTTGGCAAGTGGCGCGGGCATTGGAATTTCTTGCCGTGCTGGTGGGCGCAGTCGGTACGCCCGGCGGAACTTCTCCCAGTGCCTGGAACAAATTCATTCCCACGCCGCCTAAGATGCCGCCTGCTCCAAACACGTGGAACGAATTGATGTGGGCGCGCGAATATCCCCTGGCATTTTTTGAGATGAGTTTTCTGTTGCCGCACTTTCTTAAGGAAGGCCGCGGCAAGCTCGCGCTTTATTTCTCCCGCGTCTATAACCCGGTCTGGACCAATCCCGACGGCCTGAGTTGGATCGAGGCGCTGAGCGATGAGAGCAAGGTTGAACGGCACGCCTGTCTCACTCCGACCTGGAGCGAAACTGCGTGGTTCGCCGACTACGTTTTGCCCATGGGCCACGCTTCCGAGCGGCACGACCTGATGAGCCAGGAGACGCATGCCGCGCGCTGGATTGGTTTTCGCCAACCGGTGCTGCGCGTGGCTATGGAGAAGCGCGGCAAGAAATTCAACTTCACCTATGAAGCGCATCGCGAAGCCGGGCTGGGCGAGGTCTGGGAGGAAGATGAGTTTTGGATCGAATTGTCGTGGCGCGTCGACCCGGATGGATCGATGGGCATTCGCCGCTACTTTGAGTCGCCTTACCGCCCGGGAGAGAAAATCAGGATCGATGAATACTATCGCTGGATTTTTGAGAACAGCGTTCCCGGGCTGCCTCAGGCCGCTGCCAGTGAAGGGCTCACGCCGCTAGCCTACATGCAGAAATACGGAGCCTTCCTGGTTGAAAACAACGTGTACGAATTGCATCGGAAGGCGCTCAAGCCGGAAGAAATGAAGGGAAGCATGGTCGATCCGGTTACGCAGGTGGTCAAGAAAAACGGGGCGCCGATCGGGATTCAAATCGGTGGCAAGCCGGTCGCCGGTTTCCCCACGCCGTCGCGTAAACTTGAGTTTTATTCAAAGACGTTGAAAGACTGGCACTGGCCGGAGCATGCAATTCCCGGCTACATCAAAAGCCACGTCCACCGCGACAACATCGACGCCGCAAAAGGCGAGATGCTTCTTCTGCCTACGTTTCGCTTGCCGACGCTCATCCACACGCGCTCGGGAAATGCGAAGTGGCTCTATGAAATTTCGCACAAAAACCCGGTGTGGATACATCCGCAAGACGCCTCGCGATTGGCCATTGTCACCGGCGATCTGGTGCGAGTGCAAACCGCGATTGGCTACTTCGTCGACAGGGTGTGGGTGACGGAAGGAATGCGTCCCGGCATCGTTGCGTGCTCGCATCACTTGGGGCGATGGCGTCTGAAAGAAGATTTCGGTGGTGAACGCTGGTCCACGGCTTTGGTCGATCTGAAACAGGTTGAGCCCGGCAAGTGGATGATGCGCACCATCCACGGCATTCAGCCCTTCGAAAGTAGTGACCCCGATTCATCGCGCATTCACTGGGAGGATGCAGGCGTACATCAGAACCTGACCTTCCCGGTTCAGCCTGACCCGATTAGCGGGCAGCATTGCTGGCATCAAAAAGTTACGGTGAGCAAAGCTGGCGTGGAGGATCGCTATGGCGATGTTTTCGTCGACACCAATCGGGCTCACGAAGAGTATCGCCGCTGGCTGCAGATGACTCGCGCTGCGCCCGGCCCTGACAACCTCCGCCGACCGCTGTGGATGATTCGCGTCTATCGGCCCGCGCCCGAAGCTTTTTACCTTCCCTGAAAACTGATCCCGGCGCAGCAGCCATTTGCCGCCACGTTCGCGATTGCAATATTATCCCTGCACTATGAAATGGACGGCCTTTTTACTATTCGCGGTGCTGACTGCCGCAGGCTTGGCACAAACTTCTACCGCCTCTAAGGAGGTCGATGCGGTCTTTCCTGACTCACGCGCGCTCTATCTGGATCTGCATCAGAATCCGGAATTGTCGTCCCACGAAACGCAAACTGCAGCGAAATTGGCGAGTCATCTTCGTGCTGCCGGTTACGACGTGACTGAGCACGTCGGGGGCACCGGAGTTGTCGCTGTTCTTAAAAATGGTAACGGCCCGACCATCATGCTTCGCACTGAACTCGACGCGCTTCCCGTAGAAGAAAAAACCGGCCTTCCCTACGCCAGCAAAGTCCGCGCCCAAGACGACGCAGGACGCGACGTCCCCGTCATGCATGCCTGCGGACACGATCTGCACATGGCAACGCTGCTTGGAACCGCAGAGGTCATGGCACACAGCAAAGAAATGTGGCACGGCACTTTGCTGCTCATTGGCCAACCGGCTGAGGAAACCGTCTCCGGCGCCAAGAAGATGGTTGATGACGGCTTGCTGACGCGCTTTCCCCGGCCTAACGCAGGTGTAGCTTTGCACGTTGTCAACGACTTTCCTGCGGGAAAAGTTGCCGTCATCTCAGGATATTCATACGCCAGTGCAGACGCCGTGCGCATCACGATTTATGGAAAGGGTGGGCACGGCGCCATGCCGCAGAGCACGATTGATCCGGTGGTGATCGCCGCCCGGACGGTTCTTTCATTGCAGACAATTGTTTCCCGCGAGGTCAAGCCCGGCGAAGCAGCGGTTCTCACCGTAGGATACATTCAGGCTGGCACAAAAAATAACATCATCCCAGACCAGGCCGAACTGGGGCTAACGGTGCGAGCGTACAAGCCGGAAGTTCGCCGGCAGATTCTCGCCGCCATTGCGCGCATCAGCAAGGCCGAAGCGGACGCCGCGGCTGTACAGCGTGAACCTCTGATCGAACACCTTGGCTCGACCAATGCCCTGTATAACGATCCCGCGCTAGCTCAGAGGCTCAAAATAACTCTCGAAGGCGCGCTAGGAATGCACAATGTCGAAGCGGGCGAAGCATTGATGGCTTCTGAGGATTACGCCTATTTTGTCGAACAGGGCATTCCGTCGTTCTACTTCTTTCTCGGCGGAGCAGACCCGCAGAAATATTCCGAAGCCAAAAACACCGGGACCAAGCTTCCCAGTAATCACTCTCCGCTGTTTGCGCCCGATGTGGATCCAGCGCTGCGCACCGGCATCAGCGCGGAAGTGGCAGTGCTTCGCGATCTTCTAAGGAGTCAGTAGGCCACTCCACGCTCATGCCGGACAACCACAACACTGAATTCGCCTGGAAATATCACAACGCCACTAAGCATTCGCATGCCAGCGTTCGGGCCAACGCGCATTTCCTGGATTTCGCCAATCAGCCCTTGCCCTTCAAGATCTACCCGTCGCTAGAGCCGATGCGCTTGCCGAGCGAGATGCGCCAAACCGGAGTGGCTGCCCTGTCTGCCATCTGTAGCAGCGTACCGGAGTCGACTAATGCGGCGACGGATTTGGCGGCGATCGCCGAACTCCTCTATCTTTCCGCGGGCATTACCCGGCAGAGAAAGTTTCCCGGCGGTGAAATATACTTTCGCGCCGCGGCCTGCACCGGAGCGCTCTACGAAGTCGAACTTTATCTGGTTTGCGGCAACCTGGCCGATCTTTCAGCTGGCGTCTATCACTTCGCCCCAGCTGAGTTCGGCCTGCGCAAGCTGCGCGATGGCGACTATCGTAGCGTTTTGATCGAGGCCGCCGGCGGTAACCTTGCCATCGCTTGCGCGCCACTGACCATCGTCTGCACATGCACTTACTGGCGCAATGCCTGGAAATATCAGGACCGCACTTACCGCCATTTCGGATGGGATAACGGCACCATGCTGGCTAACCTGCTGGCCGTCACTACCGCTTTGGGCCTGCCCGCCAAGGTGGCGTGCGGTTTTGTGGACGAGACGGTGAACGAGTTGCTGGATGTCGATCCGCAGCGCGAGGTGGCTTTCTCGCTGGTCGCCGTCGGCCACAGTTCTGAGGTTCCGCCGCAATCTCCAGTGAACGTGCCTGCTCTCGGTCTCGAAACTGTTCCAGTTTCGCGGAGCGAAGTTGATTATCCGCTCATGCGCGAAATGCATGCTGCCTCTTCGTTGCACTCGAAGGAGGAGGTCGCCGCGTGGCGTGGCCGCACTCCACTCATCAATTTGCCGCCGCCTGCCGGGCCATTGTTCAGCTCCAGTGGTTATCTGACGATGAAATGGCTCGCGACCCCATCGAGCAGGTTATATTACGACGCGGTTCCAGCCGGAGGTTTGCGCGCACCCCGATCAGTCTGCCGCAGCTCTCGACCATGCTGCACCGAGCTACGCGCGGCGTGCCCGCAGACTTTCTTGATCCAATGGGAACTCAGCTCAACCATCTCTATCTGATAGTCCATGCCGTGGACGGCGTCGAACCCGGAGCTTATGTCTTCCATCGCGACAGCGGACTGCTTGAGTGCCTGAAGCAGGAGAACTTTCCGCGAACAGGCGGGCTATTTAGGATTGGAACAGCAGTTGGCCGCCGACGCCGCAGTAGACATTTTCTTTCTGGCGGACTTGCGCCCGGTTTTGCAGCGCTTTGGCAACCGCGGATATCGTGCCGTGCAACTCGAAGCTGGCATCCTCGGCGGCAAGCTGTATCTGGGAGCTTATGCGCAGCGTCTGGGTGCGACCGGCCTTACTTTTTACGACGACGACGTAATCCACTTTTTCTCCCCACACGGCGAGGGCAAGAGCGCAGTTTTCCTGGTTGCCATCGGCAACAGCGCGACTCATCAACTGTAGCCAGCTCTCTCGACAACCTTGCTATTGCAACTCGCAACCAGAAAATTGACACTGATGGCATGAAAGCGATTGCAGTCATTCCGGCGAGACTGGCTTCGACCCGGTTGCCGCAAAAGATGCTGCGCCAGATTGACGGAAAAACTCTGATTGCCCGAGTGTACGAAGGTGTGCGATCGTCTCCGCTTCTGGATGACGTAATCGTTGCCACGGATTCGGATGAGATTATGCAGTTGTGCCGTCAGCATGGGTGGAACGCGCGCATGACTTCGGCGACGCATCGCAGTGGCACCGAACGGGTTCGTGAAATCTCGGATTCGGTCGAGGCTGATATTTATATCAATGTGCAAGGCGATGAACCGCTGACCCGCGCCGAGCATGTTGCGGCGCTGATCGATTTGATGAAAGACTCACAAGTTCTGGTCGGGACATTGAAGACGCCGGCATCACCTGAAGACATCAACAATCCCAACGCGGTGAAGGTCGTCACCGATTCTGCGGGAGGAGCGCTGTATTTTTCCCGCGGCACCATTCCCTTTGACCGCGACGGCTCGCGTCCTGGCTATTTCAAGCATCTTGGTTTTTACGCCTATCGTAAGCTGGCGCTCGACCGCTTCTGCGCGTTGCCAGAGTCATCACTGGAGATCAGTGAACGACTGGAACAGTTGCGCTTTCTCGAAAATGGAATTTCCATTCAGGTTGGCGAAACTCCTTACGATACGGTTGGAGTCGATACGGAGGAAGATTTGCGTAGAGTGGAAGCAATTCTCCGGCAGCGCAAGCGGTAGCGAGCTTTTCTCACGTCTATGGAAACTCCTTCAACTGGCGTTCCCTCCTTCCACTGGCATTCCTTCCTTCCACTGTCATTCCGAGGAGCGAAGCGACGAGGAATCTAGGTTTTTGCCGCCGCGCCAAGAACCGAGATCCCTCGCTTTGCGCGGGATGACAATTGGTATCCGAGACGTAGCAAGCTACGTCTCTACCGCTCGTGCGCACATCTTATTTCTGGGATGCGGCCGGAGCTTGCGACTTCGCCCATACTTCCGCCGCCGTGACGCGCCTCGAAATCGCGGGATGCGATTGAAAAAACCATTCAACCCAGCGCGAGGGAGATCGCTCAGCTAGATTCTGGTCCGCCAATTTGTTCATGGATGAAATGAACGGCCCGACACTGCGGATGGACTGAAATGCATAGCGATCAGCCTGCCGTTCGTTGCAACGGGAGTAGGCATTGAGAGCCGGCAACAAGAGAAACGACAGGACGGTCGAAACCAGCACCAGCAGCGGCAAGTTGGCAAAGTCAGAGACGGTTACAAACATGTGGGTTCGATCAACCGCATAGTAAAGCACCCAGTTTGCCGCCCAGAATCCGACCAGCGTGATGCCTGCCTGAACCGCAATGCTTTTGAGAATATGCCGGTGCACGTGATGCCCGAGTTCGTGTGCCAGCACGGCTTCAATCTCGTCAGCGGAATAATTTTCGAGCAGCGTATCGGCGAGGATGATCCGACGGGTGTTGCCGAGTCCAGTTAAAGCTGCATTGGCTTTTTTGCTCTTTTCCGAAAGATTCCATTTGTAGACGCCGCGCACCCGCGTTCCGGCGCGTTCGCTGAGTCCGACCAGCCGGGATTTAAGCTCGTCATTGTCGAGCGGCTCGAATTTATAAAAAATGGGAAACAAAACCACGGGAGCCAACTGCGCTATCAAGACGAATAGCCCGAGAAATGCTGCCCACGCAATCACCCACCAATGCTGCGGAAACTCACGAATTATGAAGTAGAGTATCTCGACCACGATCGAAGCCAACACCACGCCGACTAGAAAGCCTTTGGTTTCGTCCCAAACCCACGCGCGCAACTTTTGGTTGGACAGATTGTAGCGGCGCTCTAATCGGAATCCGTAGTAATCGAGACTTATGCCGAGCAATTTGCCAATCAGCATCAGCATCACGACGTAAAGAAAAACCGCCAGCGTGTAGTGCTCATAGGCGCCGTGCATGGCAAGATCACGCAGCGTGCCATTCCATCCCGTGGCGAGGAGAACGAGAACCAGAAGAAGGCCGAGAAAAAAATCCGCAATGCCGAGCCATCTCCGCATGCGGTTGTAACGACGCGCTTCGGGCGAATCGGTTGCAGCGGGCGCGGTGGCGATTGCATTGCTCATCGGTACTACGATTATCTTACCCGGGGCGGTTAATTGCGAGTCACGTAAGTGCGGTGAACGGCAGGTTTAGTGCTTGCCCTAGGCGCTTTTCACAAATGCCTCAGCCTTCGACAAGATTTCGTTCACCAATTCTGGTGATGCGGCTTCGGCATACACGCGCAGCAGCGGCTCCGTTCCCGAGGCTCGGAATAGCAACCACGCTTCGGCGCCGTTGCCATTTGTGGGCGCATCGAGGAAGAACTTTATTCCGTCGAGGCTCTCCTTTTTTAAGACGGCATAACTGCCCAAACGGTTGGGTTGGGCGGATCGGGCTCGTTGGATGGCCTGTTGTTTCACATCTTCCGGGATGTGAAGATCGCGCCGTCCGTAGAAGTGCGGACCGTACTCGCGCTGCAAATCCGCCACCAGTTGACCGAGCGGCTTTCGTTCGTCGGCCATGACGTTAGCCAGCAGCAGCGAATTCAGAAGGCCATCGCGCTCCGGCAAAAATCTTGAATAGCCGATGCCGCCCGATTCCTCACCGCCAATGACAATTTCGCGCTCCATCATTAAATCAGCGGCGTACTTGAACCCAATGGGACACTCGTTCAGTTTGCGGCCATGCTTTGCCGCAATGCGGTCGATCATGCGCGTAGTGTTGAAAGCGCGTACCACTTCTCCAGGCCACTTTTTTCTTACCAGGAGCCACTGCAGGAGAACGGAAATAATTTTGTGAGAATCCACAAAGCTGCCGTCCTCGGCGACGGCGCCGATGCGATCCGCGTCGCCGTCTGTCGCCAGTCCGGCATCGCAGCGCTCTTTCACCACGGTTTGCTGCAGCAAGGCTACGTGAGGCTCGATGGGTTCAGGATTAATGTCAGGAAACAGCGGGTTGAGTTCCTGGCGGATGGTGACGTGCTGAATGCCGCGATCGCTGAAAATGCCGGTCAAAACGCCGCGTCCCGAGCCGTACATCGAATCCACGGCAAACTTGAAATTTGCCTTGACAATGGCGTTGAGGTCGGCGAAAGCGCTGATGGCCGCGATGTACTGCTTTTTCAAATCAACTTCTTCAATCGTAGCTTTGTGGCCGGCAGGCATAGCGCCCATACCTAATTGCTCTTCGATTGCTTTCATCATCGCCGGCGTGCCCGATCCACCAAACTTGCCTTTGAACTTCACTCCATTCCAGTTCCACGGATTATGACTCGATGTGACGACCACTCCACCGGCAGCCCCGCGATGTTTTACGGCATAAGAAATGGCAGGCGTAGGCGTGTAGTCATTGGCCAGCTTGACGGGGATCCCGGCCGCGGCCAGCACTTCGGCGGCAATCCGGGCTGCACGCGGCGAAATGAACCGAGTGTCGTAGCCCACAATCAATCCGCGACGCGGGTCTTCATGCTTGAGAACATAGGCCGCAATCGCGCCCGCCACACGGCCAACGTTATCAAAGGTAAAATCGTCGGCGATAATGCCCCGCCAGCCGTCAGTGCCGAATTTGATGGGAGCAGTCATTGGTTAGTCGTTGGTCCTTGGTCGTTGGTCTTTCGCAGGATCATTTTGGTTTTGTCAAGGGCTGACGAACGACCTTCATACCAATTTAAGTAACTTCTTCTCATCCAGATACTTCACAATTTTGCCGACGTCCTGCGCGTGTTTGCGGGTGGTAATTAAGAGCGCATCATCCGTTTCTACGATTACGAGATCGTTCACCCCTACCGTCGCGACAAATTTGTTTGGAGAATGAACGTAGTTACCGGACGCATTCAGCGCGAAAAAACCATCGCTCGAAATCAGGTTGCCATCCGCCGGTTGTTTCCTGGCGGTGTGGTGCTCGTGCAATGCGGTCCAAGATCCCAAATCGTTCCACCCGAAATCTGCAAGCAGGCAGAAGATCTTGGAATTCTGCTCCCCTTTAGATGACCGGGGTTCAAGTACAGCGTAATCGATGCTAATGTTTTCGCATTTAGGATAGAGCCGGCGAAAGGTTGCGGCAAACTTCCGCGTTGCAAACGTCTGCGCGATCTCTTCAAGCAGCGGTGCCGTTTTCGGCAGGTGCTCGCGCAATGCATTGGTCAGAGTTCGTGCGCTCCAAATAAACATTCCGCTGTTCCAGAAGTAATTTCCCGCTTCGACGAATCGGGCTGCGCGCTCGGCGGAAGGTTTCTCGGTGAATCGGCGCACCCGGCGCGCATTGCGGTCCATTGCCGAATCGACTTCGATATATCCATATCCCGTTTCAGGTCGCGTAGGCCGAATTCCCAGCACGACAATGTTCTGGTCCGCCGCGGCGATTTTGATGGCTTCCTGCAAAATCTGGCGATAGCTTTTTTCGTCGGCAATAACATGATCCGAGGGAAACATTCCAATCACCGCCTCGGGATCACTTTTAGCCAGGATGAAAGCCGCCAAACCGATAGCGGGTGCGGTGTTTCGTCCTACCGGCTCGGCTATGATCTGCTGTTTACTGAGCCGCGGAATCTGGCGCGACAGTTCGCGCTGCGAGTCTTCATTAGTGATAACCCAAAAGCGTTTCGCCGGAGCCAGCGGCAGCAGGCGCGAAACCGTCTGCTGGATCATGGTTTGCTCGCCGTCGAGCGCCAGCAGTTGCTTGGCGCGACGCTTGCGGCTTAGCGGCCAGAAGCGGGTTCCACGGCCGCCGGCGAGGATTACAGGATAGAAATTCGAATTTGTTTTGGCTGTGGATTCACGGCCTCTTCCACGGTCGCTCATATTCGGGTTTCCGGCTCAGGCACTGAACCACCGGGCAATGAGGCTTTCAAAAATTCCACTGTCCACTGCGGACGTACATAGAAATTGTTAATCGACGCAGGCACGACGACGGCGTCGCCCTTGGCCAGCGTGACCGGCTCGGCGCCAGGCGCTTCGACAACCGCGCAGCCTTCCACTGCGACCAATATCTGAGCCGAACTCTTGCTCTCTGTCGTCTGCATATCTTTAGTTCGAAAATTCTGGCCTTCTTTCAGTTCGAACATTTCCACCACGAAAAAAGGCGAAGCCACCAGCGGCGACCATCGATTTCTTGTGCCATCTAACATAGCGGGTGCAGGGCGGATCACCTTTCCCGAAGCTACTTTCTCTTTCACCGCCGCCAGGCCTTCTTTCAGATGTAGTTCGCGCGGCCGGCCGTAATCATATAAACGATAGGTTGTGTCTGATTGCTGTTGTGTCTCGACGATAATCGATCCAGGCCCGAGCGTGTGCACGGTGCCTCCAGCGACATAAATCATCTCGCCGGGAAACACATTGATCCAATTCAGCAATTCTTCGGCGCGTTGTTCGTGGATTGCTTTTTCAAATTGCGTGCGTATAACTCCCGGTTGGAGGCCAAGAGCGATCTGCGCGCCCGGCCTGGCATGGGCCACATACCAACACTCGGTCTTGCCGCACGGCTGACCAACGCGGCGCGCGGCCTCGTCATCAGGATGGACTTGCACAGAAAGTTTTTCATGCGGAAACAGAAATTTTGTGAGCAATGGGAAGCGAGTGAGATCCGTAGCCGCATCTCCGAGTAATTGGCGTCCATATTGCGCGCTCAACTCTGCCAACGACTTCCCTCGCAGGGGCCCATTCGCCACCTTGCCAGTGTCACCGGTAAGCCACGACTCTCCGATCTTTTCGTCAAAACGATGACTCGGATAAATGGGAGACAAGTCCGTCGTGCCCCATGGACGAGGGTCAAAGACGGGCGACATCAGCAGCGGGTAGAGATCGGTCATGTGGCCGCAAACAAATTAAGGAATGCATCGCAGGACCAAGCCCAGTAGCGCCGGCATGCCGGCTGTCCCGAGGGCATCTTGCCCCTCGGAGGCGGGGGCGATGGACTTCCCCTCGACAGCGGCCGGAACGGCGGCGTTACGCGGAGCAAGACTGCGCCTCATAGTGACGCCAGAAACTTCCTCACCCGCTGCAACCCGCGGTCCAGTTCAGCCACCGACGTGGCGTATGAAACTCGAATGTGGTCGGAGGTTCCGAAGCCTTCGCCGGGAACCGTGGCCACGTGCGCTTCGCGCAACAATTTTCCCGCCAGGTCGGAAGCAGACTTCACTCCGCTGCGGCCAAAAAATGCGGACACGTTGGGATACGCATAAAAGGCGCCCTCAGGCAGCGTGCATTTCACATCAGGAATCGAACGCAGCCCGTTGATAACGTGATCGCGCAAGTTGATATACTCGGCTCGCATGTCAGTTACGCATTGCTGTGGACCTTTCAGTGCGGCCACAGCCGCCTTCTGCACAATCGACGTCGGGTTCGAGGTGGATTGGCTTTGCAGCTTCTGCATGGCGCTGACCACTGCAACTGGCCCGAGCGCATAACCTAGTCGCCACCCGGTTATCGCGTAAGTTTTAGAGAGCGATCCGATGATCACCATGCGCTCGCGGAACTCGCGCAACGATCCTACAGAGAAACGCTTCGGCGTGTAATTCAGATACACATAGCACTCATCGGAGATCACCCAGATTCCGCGCTCGTGCGCCAGACGCACCACTTCCGCCAGATCTTCCGGCGACATCACCGCTCCTGAAGGATTCGACGGTGAATTTAAAATGATTAGTTTCGTCCGCGGCGTGATCAGGCGCTCAATCATTTTGGCGGTGACTCGAAATCCTTGAGCCTCGTCGGTTTCGAGCAGCACACAATTTCCTCCGGCATAGCGCACGATGTCTTTGAACGAAACCCAGTAAGGAACCGGCAAAATCACTTCATCTCCGTGATCGACCAATACCTGCACGGCGTTAAACAGAGCCTGCTTGCCACCGGTTGAGGCAATCACTTCTTCGCGACGGTAATCCGAATCGAAATCGACCGCATGACGATGCGCAAGGGCATCACGCAGCTCAGTAGTTCCGCTGACGGCGGTGTATTTTGTGAAGTTGCCCTGAATGGCCGCGATTCCCGCGTCTTTAATGTGTTGCGGCGTGGCGAAATGCGGCTCGCCCGCTCCGAAATCCACCACGTCAATTCCCTGCTGGCGCAGTTTGTCGGCCTCGGCTACCACGGCCATCGTGGCGGAGGGCTCGATGCGGTTGATTCGATCGGTGAGTCTTAGCGCGAGAGTCGCTTCTGTAACTGGGGTCATGCTCGTTTCCTTGATTTCGGTTTTCTGGCATTTGCCAGCTTAATCGCTGGGTCAAGCTTATTTTTCAGCCGTTGCTCAACCATTTCCGGAACTAAATCTTTGACCGATCCGCCCAATTGAGCTATTTCCCGCACCAGACGGGAACTCAGATAAGAATACTGTTCCGCCGGCATCATGAAAACGGTTTCAAGCTCGGGGTGCAATTTGCGGTTCATCAAAGCCATCTGCAATTCGTACTCGTAATCGCTGATGGCTCGAATGCCGCGCAGCACCGCGCTGGCGTTGACTTTGGCCGCATATTCCACCATCAGTCCGTCGAAAGTATCCACGCGGACATTCTTGAAATCCGCCGTCATTGCTTCCAGCATCAGCAGGCGCTCGGACAGATTGAACAAGGGATCCTTTTCCGCATTGCGCAGGATCGCCACAATCAGTTCGTCAAATATCTTGCTGCCGCGGGCGATCAAATCGAGGTGCCCGTTAGTCGGTGGATCGAACGACCCGGGATACATCGCAATAACTTTCTTCAATCAGCCTCTTTCGATCAGCCTGATGGTAAAGCTTTTTATTGGCCAGCTTTAACAGAGGATTCTATGCGTCCAGCAAAGGCAATGGCAATGCTTGTTTGCCATGTCTTGCAAATTGCGCCAATTGCCCCGCCGATGGCCGCGTCCAATGGTACAGGTAACGGACTCGGCGATTACCCCGACTTTTGATATAGCACAATGGTGGTAGTTCGTAACTTGTCGTTTTCTGGCTCCGAAACTAGCCTGATGTTGATGCCAGTCTCACTTTTGTTCTCTTGCGACCAAGAAAGCTCGCGTCCGCTGGTCCAGGCTTTCAAAGAGCTGGAACTCGAGATTGAATACTGTTCAGACATTTTTGCGGCCGTCGAATGGCTTACCAGCCGCAGCTTTGACGTGATTGTGGCTGACTGCGATAGTGGCCCGGAAGCGGCGTTTTTGCTAAAAAACTCGCGGGAATTGAAGTTGAATAAATCAGCCTTCACGCTGGCGCTCGCCAGCGGAGCTCCGAGCGCCGACGCGCAGGATGGTCCCGATCTCGCCTTGACCAAGCCATTGATCTCGGATCAAGTGAAATATTCCGTGCTGAGCAACGACCGATTTCTCGTTTGCATGCGAGCCTGGGTGGCAAGAGGCGATTTTGTTCAACGACCAGCATCAACGATAACGGGTGCCGTGAAGGCTGAGAAACTGCCGACACAGTTGGAACAAGACCCTGCAACAATCGCTGCAGAACCGGTTACGCCCTCCCCATCGCGCATCCCCGCCGGCAGCCGGGCTGATGCGCCGTTGCACCTTACGTTTGCCACCTTGGACCGAGGCTTGTTCCGCTCAATTGCAGCCCGGATTTCCTGGGGGCAAGGTTCGGGCTTGGTCAAAAGATATACCCGTAAGAGACTTGTCGGATCCGTTATCCTCGGTTTGGTTTTTGTTGCCGGCGGTTGCGTTTATGGCTCGCCATTGAGGGTTCAGACTGTATTTGCCAGCGTGGCTACTGCATACCAGCAGGCGGCAACGCGATTGGGCAAACCGCGGTCACATGCGATTGATGTCGTCTCCGTATCCTCGGTGCTGACGCAAGCTGCTACGCAAACTCCCGCAGGCCATAGATCGAGAGTGCGCGTACCCGCCAGTCAAACAATTTTCCTGACCGATGAAACTGTAGTCCCTCCGCTTGAAACCGGGCAGGCCGATGCCAGTTCGCATCAAGGGCGCCCGCCTGTCGAGTCCGCGCGAGTTTTGATCCCCGAGAGCCTGTCCCGGCCCCAGCCGCAGACTCCCACGCTTCAAACGGTGAGCCTCAAACGTTCGCCGATGCTGCTGAGCCAAGTTGAGCCGGTAAACGTGGCGGAGGATTTGTCCCAGGCGTTGCTCTTGCAAAAGGTCACGCCCAACTATCCCCAGCAGGCGCTAAAAGCCGGGATTGAAGGTGCTGTAATCCTGCAGGCGTGGATTGGCAAAGACGGCAGTATCCGCGATCTGAAACTCGTGGACGGTTCTCTGCTGCTGGGGCGGGCTGCGGTTGAAGCCGTCAAGCAATGGCGGTATAAGCCGTATCTTCGCAATGGAGTTGCCGTGGAAGCGCAGACCTACGTGACCGTGAATTTTCGGCTGCCCTAACTCCTGAGTCTTCCCTAAAACCTCATTCTTCCCTGGTACCCCGAAAATCAACGAGTTCACAACTTTTTACTTGTTTTTACCCCGCATTGACACATCACTGTGCGTGGTTCAACTATGTTTGCATCCGGGCTGATCCCGTGTGTGTATCCCGGATCAGGAGACCAAGATGAAATTGAAGCGGCGATGGAACGAGCGAACCCGTTTGATGCTGACCCTGGAACTCGCCGTAGTTCTGCCCGCTGCTGCCCTAGTCATCCTCAGCGCCGTGCACTTGAATGCAATCCAGCGCGATCGAGGCGTGGAAGCTGCGTTCCAGCGTGATTTCAACCAGGTCCTCGCAATTTCGGAGAAGGAGATCAACCAAAAGGCTTACGACCTCGCCGGCGATCTTCGAAGTGAATTCCCCAGCGCTGGCGAAGCTTGCGTGGAAACGATGGACAGGATTCTCTCCACCCACCCTTACATTGCCCATATTTTCATTTACGAACCGGGTAGAGGATTGACGTTCCGCTCCCAGCCTTCGCGGCTTAAGGAGCCTTTGTTTCGCGGGGAGGCAGAAGATTTTTCCAGCATGACCGTCGGATGGATGCAGGTGGAATACAAGGATGAAGTCAAGAATCTAGAGGAAATGTCGCAGCACGGGAAGCCTTACTACTTTTTTAGTAACTGGGCTCCGCGCGGCGAAAAGCACTTATATCAGAACGTCGCTCTTTTCCTGGCAAAGGACAGCTCCGGAGGGCACAAGGCGATTGCCGGGATGGTGTTTGATGCCGAGTACTTGAGCGACCGGTTTTTTCCGGAAATGCTGGAGACGCTCTTAAGCCATCAGGAAGAAAAAGGCGAGAGAAATCACGTTGTACTGATGGTCCATCCCCGGCACGAAACCGCGCCATTGGCGGCTTCGGTGGGCTGGGATGGCGGTGAACCCGAAGTGGAGCGCAATCTCGAAGGTGCGTTTCCAGGCCTGACGCTGGCGATTAAGTTGCACGGAACCACGCTGGCTGCGCTGGGTCAGCATTTTGTTCGCACCAGCTTTTTGATTCTTGGCGCCATCTCGCTGCTGCTTACTGGCGGGATTGTCATGACGCATCGAAATATTTCGCGCGAGATGGCGCTGGCGCGGCTGAAGTCTGATTTTGTGTCGAACGTTTCTCACGAGTTGCGGACGCCGCTCTCGCTGATCCGTCTCTACGCGGAAACTCTGGAGATGGGAAGGCTGAAATCGCCCGACAAATACCAGGAGTATTACAGCATTATCCGCAAGGAAAGCGAGCGGCTCAGCGCCCTGATCAATAACATTCTGGATTTCTCGCGCATCGAGGCTGGCCGCAAAGAATACGACTTCCGGCAGACCGATATGCGCGAACTGGTGCGCAACACACTCGAATCCTATCGCTATCAGATCGAGCAAAGCGGATTTGCTTTCGAGGAGAAGATTGCTGAAGACGTGCCCCCACTCAGCGTCGATCGCGAGGCCATGGCGCGTTCCCTGTTGAACCTCGTCAACAACGCTCTCAAGTATTCGCAGGACCAGAAATATATTGGAGTCAACCTGTTCCGCGACAACGGCTCGGTGAAGCTCGAAGTCGTGGACCATGGCATCGGGATTCCCCCCGCCGAGCAGCAGAAGATTTTCGACAAGTTTTATCGAGTGGGCGATCCGCTGGTTCACAACACCAAGGGCAGCGGCTTGGGGCTGGCATTAGTTCGGCACATTGTCCAAGCACATGGTGGAGAGATTGTGGTGGACAGCGTGCCCGGCCGCGGCAGCAAGTTCACCATCAACCTGCCGGTAGCAGCGCAGGCTAACACTAAGGCGGCATTGGCGTAATAAGTAATAAGAGGTGGAGATTCAAAGCATGGCCAAAATCCTTATCGTCGAAGACGAGCCCAATATGGTGGCGGGGCTGCGCGACAACTTCGAATTTGAAGGGCACCAGGTCATTACCGCGGGCGACGGTGTGGCAGGCCTGGAGCGCGCGATCGCTGAGTCTCCTGATCTCGTCATCCTCGACGTCATGATGCCGCGCATGAGTGGGCTGGACGTATGCCGGCAATTGAAGACAAAGCGGCCATCGATCCCGATCATTATGCTGACTGCCCGCGGACAGGAAGTGGATAAAGTCGTCGGACTTGAGCTGGGCGCTGACGACTACGTCACCAAACCGTTTTCGATTCGTGAACTTCTGGCTCGGGTAAAAGCGGTGTTGCGCCGAGCCCGCATCGCTCCCAAGACGGACGAAAAATATTCCTTCGGCGAGGTCGAAGTGAATTTGCGTAGTTGCCAAGTCTCGCGCAAGGGTCACGCACTGGATTTCTCGTCGAAAGAGTTCGAGCTGCTGAAGTACTTCCTCATTCATCCTGGAGAGACTTTGACCCGGGACCGGTTGCTCGAGGATGTCTGGGGATACGATCGCTTTCCCACCACGCGTACGGTGGATGCGCACATTGTTCGCCTCCGGCAGAAAGTGGAGCCCAAGCCGGAAGAACCTCGATTCATTCTGACCGTGCACGGGACGGGTTACAAGTTCGTTGGTTAAAGCTTGGGGAGAGAAACCGTGGAAAAAGTTCTACAGCTTCGAGTCCAGCATTCAGAAGAGAAGATCGGCGCGGCTCGCATCGATGACACTCATCTCATCCGCGGAGCTCAGTTGGGCGATAGCGCCGCCTTCGAAGAACTCGTACGGCAATACGATCGTCCTGTGCTCCGTCTGGCGATTCATCTCACCGGATCGCAAGAGGACGCACGCGATATTTACCAGGAGGCGTTTCTCCGCGCCTTCATCAACATTGGCAGCTTCCGCTTTGAATGCTCTTTTTACACTTGGATCTACCGCATCGTGACCAATCTGTGTCTTGATCACTTGCGGAAGCGGTCTTCTCGTCATCGGGACGTAACTACGGCCATCTCGTCGGAGGGCGAGGAAGAACAAGTTCTCGACCGGATTCCCGATCAGCGGGCGGGTGCCAGTCCGGAGCGCAACATGGCGAGCCGAGAGTTGCGAGGATGCATCGTACGGGCCATGCAGAGACTTTCGCCACGCGAGCGAGTGGTGTTCGAGCTCAAGCATTACCACGGCTTGCGCCTGCGAACCGTCGCGGGGATTCTGAACACCAGTGAAGGCACTATCAAAAACACACTGTTCCGCGCAACCCACAAACTGCGTACGCAGTTGGCTGCAGTCCGATGAATCGGGCGGCTCCTAAGGGAACGGAATCGCCTATCACCACGCTTTAAGTCTTTGATTTTCAGCACCGAAAGACTCTGGTCCTTCCGTGACTAAAATCCGCAAGCGACTATGGTAGATTGAAATTTGATTGCCGATCTTTCTTCATTCCCCGGAAGTGCCCCGATCAGAAAGCCTGGAGCGGCGCAGCTTTGATTTTCACGCGCATGCCGGCGTGTTTCTGCTCACGCTGCTAGCCACCGTCAGTTTGGGTGAAGCGGATGTGCACTCGGCTCCGCAACTTTCCACTGACGTAATCGTGCAGAAACTGATGGCGGCAAATGCCGAACGTGCTCAAAGTCTGCGCGGATACCGTGGCAAGCGTGTTTATCACGTTGACTATCACGGCATCTTCGGCAGCCACGATGCGGGATTGCAAGTGGAGGCGACGTACACCGCTCCCGACCATAAAGATTTCAAGGTCATTTCTCAAACCGGTTCGAAAATTCTTATCAATCATGTGCTCTTGAAGTTGCTGAGCAGTGAACAGGAAGCACAGGAAGAACAGAATCGGAAAGAGCTGGAAATCAGCCCCAGGAACTACAACTTCGTTTTGGCTGGGACCGAACACACGCCGCAAGGAGATTTCTACGTTCTGTCCGTAAGTCCCAAGGGCAAGAGCAAGTATCTCTACCGCGGGAAACTATGGGTTGACGCTAAAGACTTTGCCATGGTCCGTATGCAAGGGGAGCCCGCCAAGAACCCTTCGTATTGGGTTAGCCACACCCACATCGAATACCAATGGGCAAAAATCGGTGGCTTTTGGCTTCCCTCGCACAATGCGTCCGAAACCGATGTTCGCATGGGCGGAAAAGCAGTTTTGACCATCGATTACAGCGACTACCAGATTACCGGCGTAAGCCGGTCGAGTGCACGCCCGCCGGGCGAGAATTCAACCTTGCCAAATCCCGCGGCCGTCACTCCCGATCCGCATTGATAGGGAGGACTTCGCTTTAAGCCATTGTTTCTAAGCATTAAGAACTCGACTAAAGACTCGCATGACTGCTTTTGCGAGGTGGTTACTGACGGGCGCATTTTACGGAAGCAAATCCCGAGAATTCCGCATCAAACCAGATATAATGGCAACACTTCCTCAGGAAGTGACTTCCTTTCCGAGAAAACGAATCCGATGTCGATAAAAACCAAGGCTGTAATTCTGGCGTTATCCGCAGTAGTGCTGATGTTTATGGTGGTGGGAGGGATGGATGGGGTTCGCGCCTCGAGCAACGACGGCGCCTACCGCCAGCTTCAGGTGTACAGCGAGGTGCTCTCGCGTGTACGCAGTGAGTACGTCGAGGAGCCTAACATTCCAGTTGTGACCGCGGGCGCGCTGCACGGACTGCTTGAATCCCTGGATGCGAATTCGAGTTATCTCAGCCCATCGGAGTACGCGGAATATAAGTCTCATCAAACCGAAGCCAAAGGCGACATTGGAGCAGCTATTTCTAAGCGTTTCGGCTATGCGTCGGTAATTTCGGTTATTCCTGGCGGACCGGCCGATAAAGCTGGGCTTCAGAACACTGACATTATCGAAGCCATCGAGAACAAGAGCACTCGGGAAATGTCGGTTGGAGAAGTGCGCAGCCTGCTTTCAGGACAGCCGGGTTCGAACGTAACCGTTTCCCTGGTGCGCGCCCGCCGCGCCGAGCCGCAGAAGGTCGTCATTACCCGCGATATCGTGACCATCCCGCCGGTGACTGACAAGATGGTCGAAGACGGAATTGCCGAAATTCGCGTCGATGCCTTCACCAAAGGCAAGTCACAGGAAATTGCCAACAAGATCAAAGCGCTGCAAAAGTCAGGAGCTAAGAAGCTGATTTTGGATTTGCGGAATTCCGCCGAGGGCGACGAGTCCGAAGGCATTGCAACGGCGAATCTTTTTCTGAATCACGGCACCATTACTTATCTTCAGGGCCAGAAGTATCCGCGCGAAGCTTTTAATGCGGACCCTTCCAAAGACATTACGAATCTGCCGGTGGTTGTTCTGGTCAACAAAGGCACCGCAGGACCAGCGGAGGTTGTGGCGGCGGCCATTCTTGAGAACGCGCGCGGCGATGTTGTGGGCGATAAGACGTTCGGCGATGGTTCGATTCAGAAAACCATGGAATTGCCCAATGGATCGGCGCTTATCCTTTCGATCGCGAAATACTACACGCCCAGCGGGAAAGCGATTCAGGATACGGCTATCACTCCGAACGTTCTGGTGGCTGACACCGAGGAAGAGGGTCCAGTGCCGGATGAGGACGAAAATACCACTCCGGCGGACGACGCCGTGAAAAAGGCTCAACCTCAACAGCCCGACCAGCAGATGCTGAAGGCTATTGAAGTATTGAAGAGCAGGACAAGCTAAAAGATAAGTTGGGGGACAGCCTTCGCTGTCCCTAACTGGGTTTTGCCGAAATCTTGTCAAGCCCCCTGGAACGCCTGTTTCCCCGCAACCGACTGATTCCATTACCAAAATAAAGTTTAAAATTTGGCGGGTTTACCCCCTCGAATCTGTCACACTAGAAGTAGAGTAAGAAATCAGATCAAACCTCTCTCCGTAATCCCTTAAAAACATTTGCAAAACTCAGGATCGGCAACCGCGGGAAATCTCCGCGCCGAGCCCTATAAACGCGTGCGGGCGCAGTATGCCGCATGGCTGGAAAGGTCCTCATGCTAAGAGTGCAGCATCACACGCCGCGGCTGGCGATTGCCTACAAGAACTTCGCTGCCGCACAGAACGTAAGCCATATCGGGCTGGGAGTCAGCGCTACGCAGAACGCCAAAGCATTGCGCGCCGCCGGATACATCGTCGAAATCTGGCCAATCAATTCTTACCAAGACCTGCAAACCCTCATGCATGCCGAGCGGCAGGCGCGGACGATGGCTCATCACATCCCGCTCTCGCATCTGGTGATAAGCGCCCCCTGGATTGCGACCGCTAATCTAGCCAGCCTAGCGTCGCAGAATCCAGACCTGGAAATTGCCGTAGTCAGCCACAGCAATATCGGATTTTTGCAAGCTGATCCACGTGCGATCGAACTGCTGCGTCAGGGTGCGGAACTCGGGCAGGGCTGTCCCAACTTCCACATCGCGGGCAATTCACAGCGGTTTCAAAGCTGGTGGCAAGCCACCTACTCAACCGCTATGACATTACTGCCAAATATGTATCCTCTCGGCACCGGACGGCCGCGACCGATGTGGCAGCGCGGGACGCTGCGCATGGGGTGTTTTTGCGCCATACGTCCCTACAAGAACGTGCTTACGGCTGCAGCCGCCGCGCTCGAAGTGGGACAACGGCTGCGCGTGTCCGACTTGGAGTTCTGGATCTCCGGCGGGCGGCGCGAAAGCGGTGGGCAGACGATCTTCGCCGCGATTCAGCAAATGTATTTGAATGTGCCGCGAGCCAAGGTGGTCGAGCGTAACTGGCAATCGTGGCCGCAGTTCCTGGACACGGTAGGCTCCATGGACCTGTTGCTGCAGCCTTCCTACACCGAGGGCTTCAACATGGTGACGGCAGATGGAATCGCGCAGGGCGTGGCCTCGGTAGTGTCAGATGCAATCGCATGGGCGCCACGGAACTGGCAAGCCGCCACCGACGACGCCTCTGACATTGCCAACAAAGCGGTTGCATTGCTGCACGATCCCACGGCGGTACAGGAAGGTGTGGGTGCCCTCGAGGTTCACAACGCCATGGCACTGGTTTCATGGAAAAAATTCCTGCAGTTGTTTCCGTAAAACGCCAAAACTATCTACTGTTTCTGAAGCGCACCACAGAGACACAGAAAAAGGCTTTTTCTTCTTTGTGTCTCTGTGGTGGACGGGCGACCGGGAATCCGATGAAAGCTGTACATGCTATTCTGGCGTCAAATCCCATGAAGGCTACTTATCAAGACCTTCCTCCGGCGGACGTTGCCAGACGGAAACTGGTGGGCCGCGTTGTGTTTGGCCTTCTGGTGTTGGTGGCTGCTCTCGTGGGGGCGACTGCCGGATTGTTGCTGGTTTATTCCACCGACCTTCCTCAGGTCGAGCAGTTGGAACACTACCGTCCCAGTTCCATCACCGAACTTTACGATGGCCGAGGCCGCATCATCGGTTCATTTGCCCTGCAGAGACGCGTGGTGGCTTCCTACAACGACTATCCGCAGGTGCTCCGCGATGCCCTGATTTCGATTGAGGACAAGGATTTCTACCGACACTGGGGCATCAATGTGTGGCGAATTGCCGGCGCCGCTTACCGGGATATTCAATCCGGCGGGAGAGTACAGGGCGCGTCGACTCTCACCATGCAGCTCGCGCGCAACCTGTTTCTATCCCCCGACCGTTCGTTTCATCGCAAGATCGAGGAAGCCTTGCTGGCCATCCAAATCGAGCGGCGGTTTACCAAGGAACAAATCTTCACGCTGTATGCCAACCAGATTTTTCTCGGACACGGCGTGTACGGTTTCGAAGCTGCGTCGGAATATTACTTTGGCAAGCCCGCAAAGCAACTTACGCTCGACGAAGCGGCGCTGCTGGCGGGATTGCCCAAGGCGCCGGGCCTCTATTCGCCGATCAATCACCCTGACCGGGCGACTCGCCGCCGCAATCTCGTGATCAACAGCATGTTGGAGGATGGCAAAATCACCGCCCGCCAGGCCGCCGAGGCCCGCAGCCAACCCATTCAACTGAGGTTGCAGCACGATCCTAACTCGTTGGCGCCATATTTTGTGGAGGAGATTCGCCGTTACCTGGAAAACAAATACGGCAGCGACCAGGTTCACGAAGGCGGACTGCGAGTTTACACCTCGCTCGATATGGATCTGCAGAGAGCCGCGAATCAGGCGGTGCTCGACGGTCTGGCGGCTTATGAACGACGCCACGGATGGAAGGGGCATCTGCAGAATGTATTAGCGGGCAACGAAACCCTCGACTACCAGCATTCGGACTGGGACGAAGAACCCGAGGTCAATGGCTACATTCACGCCTTAGTTATGGCAGTCACGCCCGGGTCGGCGGTAATCAAGTTCGGACGCTACGGCGGAACTCTGACGCAGACTGATGTCGCGTGGACCCAACACAAACCCCAGGACATGTTGAAGCCAGGCGATGTCATTTACGTGAAAATCGCGAGCTTGAGTGGCGAAGGTAAAGCGCGAGTGAGCCTGGAGCAGGATTCCGGCGCACAGGGCGCATTGATCGCAATTGACAATGCTACTGGCGAGATTAAAGCGATGGTCGGTGGGCGCGATTTCGAGCTCTCCAAGTTTAATCGCGCTACGCAGGCATTACGGCAGGTGGGATCATCGTTCAAACCCTACGTTTACACTGCCGCCATCGATCAAGGCGCACGACCGGACGACACGATTGTAGATGAACCCATCACTTTTCAGACCGAGTCAGGCCCTTACACTCCGCATAACTACGATGAAAAATTTGAAGGCACGATCACATTGCGGCGAGCGCTGGCGCAATCACGCAACATTCCGGCCTTGAAGGTTGCCGAGCACATCGGGATAAAAACCGTGATCGACTACGCGCATCGCTTTGGGATTACGTCCAACATCCCCGCCTATTTGCCGGTCGCGCTAGGCGCTGCCGAAGTCACTTTATTCGAGCAGACTGCCGCATTCAGCGTGTTTCCCAACGATGGAGTCCGCATCTTGCCGCGTTACATCACGAAAGTTGAAGACTATGAAGGTCGCGTTCTGGAAGAAGATTTCCCCGACGTGAAAGATGCAATCAGCGCTCGTACTGCGCGCATCATGACCTATATGCTGAGAGAAGTTGTGCTGCATGGCACCGGGATTGCCGCGGCTAGCATGAAGTATCCGCTGGCCGGCAAAACAGGTACAACCAACGATTTCACCGACGCATGGTTTATTGGATTTTCGCCGTCGATCACGACTGGAGTCTGGATTGGTTACGACGAGAAGAAATCGCTCGGAGCCAAGGAAAGCGGAGCTCGCGCCGCGCTTCCCATCTGGATGGATTTCATGAAAGTTGCGCTGGCCGGGAAGGACCCAGGAGAGTTCCAGCCGCTGCCCGACCTACCGCCACGGCCGGTGCGAGTGGACACCATGGACACCGCGCCAGCGGCGGAAGAATCGCACTAATGAAACCTAGCGCCGCTGTCGTGGCGGCATCCTTGCCGCCACCTGCGATGGCAAGATGCCGGCGCTACAAGATCAACAGCTTTTCTTAATCGCTGCGAAGCTCTCGTCCAGTATCCGGACTGCCTCGTCCACATCTGCTTTCGAAATGTTTAGTGGTGGCGACATGCGGATTACATTACCGTAGAAACCGCCTTTGCCGAGCAGCAGGCCGCGTTTGCGGGCTTCTTCCATCAAACTAGTTGTGCCTGCTGGCGAAGGCTGCTTGGTCGCGCGGTCCTCGACTAATTCGAGCGCTTGCATCAGGCCCATTCCACGAACGTCGCCAATGAGCGCATGCTTCGCTTGCAGTTCTTCCAGCTTATTGCGAAAATATGCGCCAACTTCCGCGGCATTGTTTCGTAGGTCGTCTTCTTCGATCACGTCGATCACGGCTTTCGCCGTGGCGCAGGTTACGGGATTGCCGCCGAAAGTCGAAATGGTCAGCCCTTGCAGCGAATCCGCGATCTCGGGCTTCGCAATAGTCAACCCAATGGGCACGCCGTTGCCCATGCCTTTGGCTGCCGTGATGATGTCGGGCTCAACCTCCCAGTGTTCGATGCCAAACCATTTGCGGCCGGTGCGCCCCCATCCGGTCTGCACCTCGTCAGCGATGAAGTCGCCGCCATATTGCTTCACGATGCTGAAAGCCATCTTGAAATATTCTTTCGGCGGCGTGACAAAACCCGCGACGCCCTGAATCGGCTCAGCTAAAAATGCGGCGATGCGGCCTGAGGTTGAAAACTGAATTGTGTTTTCGATATCTTTCGCACAGGCGACTCCGCAGTCGGGATATTTCAATCCCAGCGGGCACCGATAGCAGTATGGGTTGATGGCATGAACGATGCCAACCTCGATCGTGCCCCGCCGCCACGTGCTCATGCCGTTGAGTCCGCGCGCCAGAGATGACCGTCCGCTGTAGCCATGACGCAACGCGACCACTTCGAAGTTTCCCGTATGCATGCGAGCCGATTGGATCGCCGTTTCGTTGGCTTCCGTGCCGCTGTTAGTAAAGAACGACTTCTTCAGCGTGCCCGGCGTAATCTGGGCCAGCTTTTCCGCGAGCGTCACCATGGGCTCGTTGGGAAAGCAAGTGGAGACGTGCTGCAGGCGGTCAATCTGCGCCTTGGTGCGCGAGATGACGCGCGGATTGCAATGGCCCACGCTGATGGTCACGATGCCGCCAAAGAAGTCGAGATACTTTTTGCCCTCGACGTCCCAAACATGCTGCATGAAGCCGTGATCAATGGGCAGCGGATCGGAGAAATAGTTCGTGACCGAAGGGAATATGTATTCCTTCTGCTTGCGATTGATTTCTTCGCGGGTGAGGCCGGTTTTCTCTGCGGGAATCGTTGGAGCGCTCATAGCAAGTCTCTCCGTTCGGGACCGAAACAGCTACATCATAACCGAGGATTCCATTTCGTGAGACTAGGCGATTTTCCCCTGCGTCTGGCGTAATTGTGCCGCCACCAGCCGTATTTCCTCATAACTAATTTCCGGCGGCAGTGCCTCTTTGATCGGCTTCATGCGCTCCATTCCCAGGCGGGAGCAGGCCTCCGCGATACTCGCCCTCTTGCTATCGTCAATCCAACTGTTTTGGAATTGCAGTTCGCCTTTTTCTACGAGTGTGGCCACCAGATCGATCACTGACCTGAGTTGGCGGCCGCGTATGGCGGCAATTTCCTCGAAGGACCGGCCTTCGGCCAGCAGTCGAATGGTATCGTCCGCAGGCTTTGATTTTTTCTCAGTTAACGCAGCGGCTCGAGCTCCATTTCGAAATTGCTCCAGCGCGTTGAGAATCTGCTGGCCGTAGCGTTCAGTTTTTCGTTCGCCGAATCCGGAGACGCCTCGGATCTCTGCCAACGTTGCGGGCCGTTTGCGGCAAATGTCTGCCAGCGAAGTGTCGTGCATCACCACGAAAGCCGCAACATTCTCCTGCTTCGCCATTGTGCTGCGCCACTGCCGAAGGTACTCGCGTAGTTCCGGATCGAAATCCGTTACAGGCAGCGGTTCTGGCTGACCTGACGGCCGCGTGAAGCTTTTTTCCGCCGAAGTCATTGAGGACTTGGCCGGTTTTTCTTGCATTGATTCTGAGAGCCATGCAGGCGAGCCGCTACAGACATCGCAGGCGCTGCATTCCGTCCACTTGGGAGTCTCGCCAAAATGCAAACAAATTTGACGATGGCGGCACGCGTTCGATTCAACGAATCTGCGAATCGTGTGATAACGCTGCCAGGCGCGCTCTTTTTCCGCAGGATCCTCGACCTGTTCGATGAAATGCGCCAGCAGCCCGGCATCGCGCTTTTGCCACAGCAGAATGCACTCCGCCGGAAGTCCGTCCCGTCCAGCACGCCCCGCTTCCTGATAATACTGTTCAATCGATTTCGGCAGCGATAGATGGATAACCGCACGCACCGAGGCTTTGTTAATGCCTAATCCAAACGCGATCGTTCCCACTAGCACACGCACTTCATCCGCCATCCAGCTTTCCTGATTGCGCCGTCGCAGATCCGAGTCCATCCTTCCGTGATAGGCGATGGCCGGAATGCCGTGTTCCTCCAGAAAATCCACCGTCTGTTCGACGCGGATGATGGTCGGAGCGTACACGATCACGTTCGCGCCAGAATGGTTTCGTAAAATGCTGAGGAGCAAGCGCGACTGCGAACGCGAGTCGCATTCTTTGACGATATATCGCAGATTAGCTCGATGAAAGCTAGCAATATACTTTGCCGGGTAACGCAACTGAAGTTGATTGAGAATGTCGTGACGAACCCGGCGAGTTGCGCTTGCGGTGAAGGCTGCGATCGGACGGTCGGGAAAATGAACCCGCAGACTGCTCAACTGGCGGTATTCAGGCCTGAATTCGTGTCCCCACTCCGAGATGCAATGGGCTTCATCGATGGCGAAAAATGCGACGGGCACACGCTGCAACCAGCCGACAGTATCCGCCCGCGCCAGCCGTTCCGGCGAAAGATAGAGCAGACGATATTCGCCCTCGCGCGCTTTCCGCATCACTGAACATTGCTGTTCATTGCTGAGAGAACTGTTGAGCACCGCGGCGGGAATTCCCATTTGCGCAAGCTGGGCAGCCTGGTCCTGCATCAATGCAATCAATGGCGAGATGACAATGGCCGTCCGTCCCAACACTAGCGCGGGCAACTGGTAACACAGTGACTTGCCGCCTCCGGTGGGCATGACCACGCAAGTGTCGCGGGCCGCGACCAGGCTGCGCACTATTTGCTCTTGTAAGGGGCGAAACGAATCGTACCCCCAGTAGCGCAACAAAGGCGCGAGCAAATCCATCTCGCTGGACATTGCAACAGTATAGATGGCGGCGTGTCACTGGTTCGGCGAACCCCGCCCGGAATATTCAAGGATTCCCAATAACGGCAGCTATAATCAGACGCACAAAATGAAATCATTTTTCCGATTTGTTTTGCTGGCGCTGGTTTTGCTGGTCGTGGCTCTTGTTTCGGCATTGACCGCGATGCGCTTCGCAATTCACGGAAGCGAAATAGCGGTGCCCGACTTGGTAGGCAAACCTCCGGCTGAAGCGCGCAGAATTGCCGACGCGGCCGGTTTTCAGATGGAGGTCGAACGCCAGTATTACAGCGCGAACATTCCGGAGGGCAGAATCCTTTCGCAAGTTCCTGCTTCGGGCACGCAGGTCCGCCGCGGCTGGCAGATCCGAGTCGCATCTAGCCTCGGTCCGCAGAGAGTGGAAATTCCCAACGTGCTGGGAGAAAGCCACCGCGCCGCAGAGATCAACATCCTTCGCCGCGGATTGGATGTAGGCGCAATCGCACAGATCGCAATGCGCGGTCCAGCCACGGGTCAGGTGCTCGGGCAAAGTCCGCCGCCAAATGCCAGCGGCATTGCCGCCCCCAAAATCAGCCTGCTGACTAACGCGCCCGCGCCACCGCAAGCGTTTCTCATGCCCAACTTCACCGGTCAGGCGTTAGGCGGCGTGACCCTGGTTCTGCAGGACGCGGGATTCCGCTTGGGAAATGTCAGTATTGCGCCATCAGTTACATCGCCGCAGGCGCCGCCTACATCCCCTGATGCGATGCCGAACTCCGTCTCCGCGCCTCCGCCGCAGCCCACACCGGCAAGCATTGTCGTCTCGCAGAATCCGGCGCCAGGAGCGAAGATCATAGTCGGGGCAGCGATTGACCTGGAAGTGCGTTGACAAGACTTAGCCACGGATTTATGCGGATCAACACGGATCATGAACCTGTTTTTCTCTGGGTGAATCCGTGACATACGCGGCTAGCGTTTTTCCAGGATTGCTGCGAAGAAGCCGTCGCCGGGATGCTTCCCGGGAATTGTTCGCAGATAAGGATCATCAGTTAACGAATTAATATCTTCCCATCGAAGTTCGCCTTCGGTCCGCAGCTTTTCCAGTTCACTCCGGCAATCGACGATGCGGAACGATTGGTCCAGCGACAACGCTTTCTCCACCACTGCTGAGTTTTCTTCGTTCTCCAGCGAGCATGTCGAATAAACAAGTCTTCTGTCGGGTGAAACGCGCTGCATGGCAGAGAGCAGAATGTCCAGTTGGCGAGTTTGAAGATCCGAGAGGTCTTCCAGCCTCAGCCGCCATTTAATCTCGGGATTGCGCGCCAGTGTACCGGTGCCGGAGCAGGGCACGTCTGCCAGGACGCAATCGAAGAGATCGTCTGTCGGAGGATTCCGAGCGTCGGCGGCGATCACATGAACGTTATTCGCCGCAACCAGATTGCGCAACATGCGCGCACGATGCGGATGCAATTCCATGGCGACGATGCGCGCGTGGGGATTGCGCTCAGCGAGTGTTCTCGTCTTTCCACCAGGCGCGGCGCAACAGTCGAGGATACTTGAGCCCGGACCTACGAGCAGCGAAACCAATTGTGACGCTTCATCCTGGATTGCCAGCCGATTCTCACGAAACGCGCGCGTGTGCGTAATATCACCAGCAATTACGCGATAAGCCGACGTCAGCAAACGGCCCGGAGCTAGCTCGATCTTCTCGCGCTCGAGTTCATCAACAATATCGGCATCCGCGATTCTGATAACGGCTTCCGGAATTTGCTGATCGTAAGCGCAAATTTGCTTGGCAGTATCGAAGCTGAATTCTCGAACCCAGCGTTCGACTAGCCAAAGTGGATGCGCCGATGATTCCCCCAACTCCTCCGACGTTTGGCTTTTACCGATCGCGGGAACGCGATCCTGCTCTCTCGCGACTCCTGACAATTTCCGCAACACTGCATTGGCAAATGGGACGGCGGAGCGCTTCTTCGCCCGCTTCACTAACTCAACGCTCTCGTGCACGGCAGCGCGTTCTGGCACACGATCCAGAAACAGCAATTGGTAAGCGGCAATGCGGAGCGACGTGAGCACTTCCGGGTCTAAACGAGAAAGTTTCTGCGAGGAATGTTGTGCAATCTGTTTGTCCAGCAATGATCGCCAACGCAGAACACCCATTACTAACTCGGTTGCGAGGCCATGGTCGGCGATAGACAGTTTCGAGTAACGCGAAGCATGCAGTAGTTCTGAGGCATAAGAGTCTTCCCGCTCTACCCGAAGCAGTATTTCGAAAGCGGCGATGCGAGCGGGAGAGATAGGCATCGAGTTCCAGTTAAGAGCCTAACTTTTCCCCGGTTTGCGGTCTATAACCGTGGATGAAGTCGCGCGCAGCCATGCGTTTCTTACCTTCCAACTGTACTTCCAGAACTTCCAGCCCACCTTCTCCGCATCCAATAAACAAATGATCACCCTCAGCGAGAAGTTCTCCGGGAACAAGCGAACGTTCAGTCAGCGAGCGCATTCCAAACATGCAAATTCTTGCCGCGAAAAGAGGTAAAGACGCCCGGCCACGGCTGAAACCCGCGCATGCGATTGCGGATTTCTTGTGCGGAGAGTCGAAAGTCGATTCGGCCATCTTCTTTTGTCAGAATGGGCGCGAGGGTTGCTTGCGCGTCATCTTGCGGACGGGCTTCGATTCTGCCTGCCGGCAGCCCGCGCAAGGTTTCGACTATAAGATTCGCACCGATGGCAGCCAGTGCCGGTGCAAGAGTCTCAGCCGTATCGGTTGCGCTGATTGGCATTTCCTTCTGCAGCAAAATGTCACCGGTATCGAGGCCAGCGTCGATGCGCATGGTGGTGACCCCGGTCATAGTTTCACCACGGGCAATCGCCCACTGAATAGGCGCAGCCCCGCGATATTTCGGGAGCAATGATGCATGCAGATTAATGTTGCCAAGACGCGGCAAATCAATCATCCATTGAGGAATAATGCGCCCATAGCCAACTACGATAATTGCGTCGGGATTGATGGAGGAAAGCTGCGATCGGAATTCATGGTTGTTCTTAATGCTCTCCGGTTGCGTGACCGGCAAATTGAGCGCGAGGGCAGACTGCTTTACCGGAGATTGTGTAACCACAAGGCCGCGTCCGCGAGGCTTGTCCGGTTGCGTAACCACCAGGTGAACCGGGAAGCCCGCATGAACCAGCGCCTCCAGCGTAGGAACGGCGAAGCGAGGCGTTCCGCAAAATACAAGGGATTGACTCATTGAGTCATTGAGCCATTGAATCAATGAGTCAATCACTCAATGCTTCAATGGGCTCCCTACCACTCTCCCGCTTTCATCAATTTGCGGATCTTGCGCTTCATTAAATCCCGCTTCAAGGCGCTCAGATGACTGATGTAGAGCTTGCCGTGCAAGTGTTCAGTCTCATGCAGGAAGGCGCGAGCTAGAAGTTCTTCGCCGGTTTTCTCGTACCATTTTCCATCCACATCCTGAGCCCGAATCGTCACCTTGCGGGGACGAGTCACGGGCTCGCGAAATTCGGGAATGCTGAGGCATCCTTCAGGCTGCGTGTGTTTTCCCTCAGTATGCAATATCTCGGGATTAACCAGCACCAGCTTGGCGTCCGGGTCTTCTTTAAACGTAACGTCGATGACGGCGAGCTGTTTCGAGATGCCGATCTGAGGCGCGGCCAAGCCTACGCCGTGGGCCTCGTACATGGACTCGAACATGTCCTCGACGAGTTTTTTCAATTCGTCGTCAAAAACCGTAACTGGCTCCGCCGGTTTTTCCAGCACAGGATTTCCAAACTTTACGATTGGGTAGATCATTCAGTAGTTAGTACTTTCTTAACTGCTCCAAATATCCGCGGTAGTTGCGCAAGGTTTCTGTCATGCTGTCGCCGCCGAATTTTTCCAGTGCGCAGCGTGCCAGGGTAAGAGCGACCATAGCTTCGGCCGCCACGCCAGCGGCCGGAACCACGCACACATCGGAGCGTTCGTAAGCAGCCTTAACCGGTTCGCGTGTGGCAAAATCTACTGATTGCAGCGGACGGCGCAAAGTGGAAATCGGTTTAAGATAACCGCGCACGCGGATGTCTTCTCCGTTCGATACGCCACCTTCGATTCCACCGGCGTTATTCCTGGCACGAGTAAATCCGGCAAAGGCCGCAGACTCGCTGTAGCCTATTTCATCATGCACGGCGGAGCCGAGGGAAGCTGCGGCGGTTATACCAGAACCAATTTCGACCGCCTTAACCGCTTGCAACGACATCACTGCAGCCGCCAAGAGAGCGTCCAACCGCTCATCCCACTGCGCATATGTGCCGAGACCCGGCGGCACGTTGTGAGCCACTACTTCAAACACTCCGCCGACCGAGTCTCCGGTCTTAAGCACCCGATCAACTTCTTCCTTCATCCGTGATTCTGCGTCCGCATCGGCACAATTAAGCAGAACCTCATCGCGCTCGCGCAGCGGAGCGATGCGTTCCCAAGGAATTTCCGAGTCCTCGATCGATGCTTCGCCTACTGAAACTACGTGACTCAGCACTTCGATGCCGAACTCTCGCGCCAACAGTTTCGCTAAACCTCCAATCGCGACGCGGGCCGCAGATTCCCGCGCGGATGCCCGTTCGAGCACGTAGCGGCCGTCAGAAAAATTGTACTTCAGAGCGCCCGCCAAATCCGCATGTCCGGGACGTGGCGACGCAACCCGTTTGTGTTTGGCGGGATCGCCTTCCTCCACCGGGAGCGATTCCTGCCAATTTTTCCAATCTTTATTCTCCAGCAGAACTGCGATGGGGGAGCCAATCGTCATGCCGTGCCGCACTCCAGAAAGAATGCGCGCGGTATCTCGCTCAATTTTCATGCGCCCGCCGCGCCCGTACCCCTGCTGACGACGCCAGAGCTCGCGATCCACAAAGCTCTGATCAACCTTCAATCCTGCCGGCATGCCGGAAAGGAACGCGACCAGAGCTTCTCCGTGCGACTCTCCTGATGTAAAGTAACGGAGCATCGCTCTGGATTGTATCCGATGAAATAGAAAAGTTAGTCTTGCGCTTTCAGAATTGAGACGGTGCAAATGATTTTTCCCGTGACGAATAGCATGCGAGGCTTGTACAATACTCTCAAAGCAGAGAAGGTCTCAGGCCGTTCGGCGTGGCTTCTGTGAGGTCCGAGAAGGCCATTTTCCGGGGTTTAATTTCTTACGGGGAGTCGTGTCTGTGGAGCAAAACTTAAACTTACGTCGTTCTAATCTTACGCCTCGTGAGCGTGAAGTGGTGAGGATGATTGCCGAAGGAAACTCAGCAAGGAAGATTGCGGGTACGCTGGGACTTAGCGTGAAGACAGTGGAAGCTCACAAGTTCAATCTGATGCGAAAGCTCGATATCCACAACAAAGCCCAATTAGTGACCTACGCCATCCAGAAAAGAATTGTGGCCCTGCCCGCCGAGGCATAGTTGAGAAGTTCCTACATTTTTCCGTTGGGATAGACCAAAATTTTGCTGGCTTCACCGGTCTTCAGCCGCTCCATTGCCTTGGAGAAATCTTTCATGGCGATGCGGTCGGTGATCACCGGATGCAAATCGAGCTTTCCATTCTTGAGCAGCGCTGTCATCTGATACCACGTCTGGTACATGCGACGGCCGTTGATTCCCTGAACTGTAATTCCCTTGAAGATAATGTCTTCGGAAAAGTTCAGTGAGATGGGCTTGGAAGTAAGGCCGAGCAGGGAAATGCGGCCGCCGCGCCGGACGATGTCAAAGGCGATTCGAATGGCATCGGGATGGCCAGCCATTTCGAGGACAGCATCGACGCCAAGGCCGCCAGTTCGCTCCATGATGATTGACTTAACGTCCTGTTTCGAGGGATCGAGCACCAGATCTGCGTGCATTTTTTTCGCCAGTTGGCGCCTGTGCTCGTTCACCTCAATGGCGAAGACTTGCGCAGCGCCTACGGCTCGCGCTACAGCGATAGAGAACAACCCAATGGGACCGCATCCCGTAATGGCCACGGTTTTTGCTGCAACTTCTCCCGCTAGCACAGTGTGAACGGCATTGCCAAGCGGATCTAGAATCGAGGCGTATTCCTGCGGTATGGCGGGATCGAGCTTCCAGATATTCGATTCTGGAATTACCACATATTCGGCGAAAGCGCCATCAGCGTCGACGCCAATGATTTTCACGTTCTGACAGATGTGGGCTTCGCCGGTGCGGCACAGCAGACACTTGCCGCAGGCTACGTGCATTTCTGCTGAGACGAAATCGCCTTCTTTGACGCTGGTAACCTCATCGCCAAAAGCGACGACATTGCCGCAAAACTCGTGACCGGGAATGAGCGGTGGATGAATGCGATTCTGCGCCCAGCGGTCCCATTCATAAATGTGCAGGTCGGTGCCGCAGATGGATGCGACTTTCACCTTCACCAGGACGTCGTTGCGTCCAAATGCGGGAATCTTTACTTCTCGAACCTCAGCGCCGGGTGCGGGTTTCGCTTTTACTACCGCCAACATCGTGTCAGCCATGAACCTACCTTAATTTGCGATTCGGATTCAAAACCAAAACCCTGAATTCTAGCATCTCGGGACGTACGGTCTAGTGAAGGCCGTTTTCGTTGACCGCTTAGCGCGCATCAGAACGCTCGCGGGGCACGCCTTTCTCGTAGGTCCGAGCCATGGCATTGAGGTCTTTCGATTTCCCCCGTGGAACACTGAGTGTCTTCCATTCGCTTGAACGGAAATGTTTCGCCAGAAAAACTATCTGCCCGGTGTGCTGTGCGTAGTGCGCAATCTGCCGGTTGATAGCTTGCAGCACAGAATGGGGTTCGCCTCGAATTGTGACGGTGCGCATGACATCCTCCGGCTTGAGCGCCTCAATCGCCGCAAACACGCGCGCCCAGCCATCTTCCCACCAGCGCATAACTTCCGCGCGCGTTGTCGCTGGAGTTATTTCGAATTCCTGATCGCGGTTGCGGTCGGGCTTTTCACCGTCGGTGGTCAGAAAATCGGTAAAGCGCGAGCGCATGTTGCCCGCCAGGTGCTTGATCAGAATTGCGATCGAGTTTGACTCCGGATCGAGCGCCACGAACAGTTCCTCGTCCTTGAGTTGAGCAATTGCGCCCTCGGCGAGACGTTTGTGTCCACGGAACTGGCGGCGGGCTTCATCCAGATAATGAGCGGCAATGTCGACATTCATTTGGGATCTCCTGGCGAAATGATATGGAAGTCCGATCTCTTAAGCGAATCGACGCTTGAGCGCAGTGTACGGCAGCGGACTGAACAGGCGTCCAGTTACATAACTCTGCAACACCGAATTGTGTTGACAATGAAATTAATAGTCATCAATATCTTGTGGTGGCAGCGCCGCACCTACTACATTGGGCGGCAGTTGCGAATCTGGGTCCCCTTCAAGGGAGAAAATCGCTCACGGAGGAACTTCATGGCAACGAAGAAAAAGGCCGCCAAGAAAAAGAAGCACTAACATACGCGATTCATTACCTCGCACGAAACGTTAAAGTTGCAGAAAAAGCCTCTCGAGAGAAGCACCTCTCCTGAGGTTTTTTGTTGATCCTGGACGTCAATGGGCAAGGAAAAACGCTGAACCCCAAAATGAGGGGTTGTCCGGAACGCCCGGTCATGCTAGAAACGCGTTAGGGAGTGAGGCAAAGTTTGCGATGTCGGCCACTTCTAGACCCCCGATGAGTTCCCGCAACAAAGCCGCGTCTAAATCGGTTAAGACCGTCGACGTGGTAATACCGGACAAACTTTATTTCCGGATTGGAGAAGTTGCTCACCTTTGCCGTCTGCCAGCTTATGTGCTCCGTTTCTGGGAAACTGAGTTTCCGCAACTTCGACCAGTCAAAGGCAGCACCGGACAGCGCATGTATCGCCACAAAGATGTAGAGAATGTGCTGCGCATCAAGAAACTTCTTTATGAAGAAGGTTTCACCATTGCTGGAGCACGCCAACATTTGCGCGCGGAAAATAAAGTCGACAAAAAGCAGACTCCCTTGCCGTTCCCCGAACGTACTGCCCCAGACCTGAAGCAGATCCGCCAGGGACTGCGTGAAATTCTTGCCATGCTTTCCCCTCGGCAAAAACGCGCCTAGTTTTGCGGGAACGTTCAGAGCCTATCGGCAAATTTCAACTCACGTCACAGGCCACACGGAATCCATAGTCCGCATACTGAAACTCCGGAGGAATACTGGAGCGCGCCGCGCAACGCGTAACTTTAATGTGGTGGCGCCATGAACCTCCGCGAGAAGCACGGCGTTGGCCCGTGTGCGGGCCCTGCGGGTTGCGCTCAGCAGAGTGCGCGTAATAATCGGGCTGAAACCAGTCACTGCACCATTCGTGCACGTTCTGGCAAACGTCATACAGTCCAAACCCATTGGGCGACGAACGTCGTACCGGCTCCGGACCAGTCTTCCAACGCTCCGCGTAGTTAGCCAGTGATTGTGGAGGATCGTTACCCCAGGGAAAAAGTTTGCCCTCGAGTCCGCCGCGAGCCGCGTGTTCCCACTCAGCTTCGGTCGGCAGACGATATTTGCGGCCGCTGACTCCGCTCAGCCATTCGCAGTATTTCACTGACTCAAACCAGGAAACTGAGACGACGGGCTGTTCGGGGTGATTAAAATTTAAATCATGCGAAAGTGGAGGGGCTTTTTTGCCTGTCGCCTTCAAAAAATCAGCGTATTCGGCATTAGTGATCTGGCATTCGCTCAAGCAAAAGGAATCAATCCAAACCCGATGCACCGGACGCTCGGTATCTTGACCGGTTTCCGATCCCATAGCGAACCAACCGGCGGGAATGAGCACCATTTGCGGTTCTTGCCGGGAAGGCGGTGTAACCGGAATTGCTGTCCGTGGCCCGCTCATGTCTTGATGAGCCTAGCACAGCCGCTCTTGAATAGACCTGACAAGCGCCAACCTGTTTTCTGCAACCAACAGCTACAAAAGCGCTGGCATCCAAGTTCAAGCATTTAAATCGGCTTGGGAGGATGACATTTATGAGCGCCCTCAAAGTAGCTCGAAACATAGTGGGAACTGCTGGATTGCTGTTTGCGGGATATGTATTTCTTATGTCGCTGAAGGACTCGGCGCGGTACATCAAGATCAGCTCGATGTGATCGGTCACTAAGAATGTTTGGCCAGCGGTTCGCCGTCGGGGCTGCTGAAGCCCGCGATTTGTGCGCTCTGCAGCGCAACGCAGCTTTCGTTCGCCGGTTTCTCCACGCACTCTGTCTTCGAAAATCAGCCTATCGCGTGGTCGCGAATTCTGTAGAATACGCAATTGGAAATTGGTCTCGGTGATGACGCCGAGCAATCATGGCCGACATTGCGACTATTGGCGAAGGCAATTCTCAGGTTCGGCGATCGATCTCAGAAATCCACGTTTTGTGGATAACCGCGGGGCTGGGGTGTGACGGCGACACGATTGCCATGACGGCCGCGACCCAGCCCAGCATTGAAGATGTTGTGCTGGGAGCCATGCCCTGGATTCCGAAAGTGCATCTTCACAATTCTTTTCTCGCTCAGGAAAATGGTGAAGATTTCCTAAGGCATTTCCACCTTGCCGCTAAAGGCGAATTGGCGCCCTTCATTCTGGTGATTGAAGGATCCATTCCGAACGAGAACAATAAACAAGAAGGCTACTGGGCGTCCCTGGGCACGGATCAAGAAAGCGGCCAACCGATTACTACGTGTGACTGGGTTGACCGACTCGCGCCCCGCGCTTGGGCGGTGGTGGCGGCAGGAACGTGTGCAACTTACGGTGGCATTCACGCGATGGAGGGGAACCCCACGGGCTGCATGGGGCTTCCCGATTATCTGGGGTGGCAGTGGAAATCCGCGGCAAACATCCCGATCGTTTGCGTGCCGGGATGTCCGGTCCAGCCCGATAATTTCATGGAGACGCTGCTGTATCTTTTATATATGGCTGCAGGGCGCGCTCCCATGATTCCGTTGGATGCCGCACTGCGTCCAACTTGGCTGTTTGGCGCTACGGTTCATGAAGGCTGTGATCGCGGCGGTTACTACGAGCAGGGGGAATTTGCTGACGAATACGGATCACCGCTGTGCATCGTGAAGCTGGGCTGCTGGGGCCCCGTGGTCCAGTGTAATGTGGGGAAGCGGGGGTGGATGGCGGGAATTGGCGGTTGTCCTAACGTAGGTGGTATTTGCATCGGATGTACGATGCCGGGTTTTCCTGACAAATTTATGCCCTTCATGGATCAGCCGCCGGGTTCGTTGCTCTCTTCGAATGCGGTGATGACTTATGGCCGAGCCATCCATGCTCTGCGCCGGTTTACGCAAGCGTCGCTGAACAAAGAACCGAGTTGGCGGCGAAAAGGCGCGAAGGCAAACGCTTAGTTTTTTTTCGGTATCGATTTTTTGTGAGGTGCCAGAACATGGTCTTCGGGGGCAACGGCGGAACAACAGAACGAACTGCCCACCAGGACTTGAACCAAAGGGAAGTCATTAGTGTAACGCAGGCGGAAACTCTTCTTGCAGATCTCGCCGCGATGTTTCTCAGCAATTCCGGCCAACCGGTTGCGTCGAATCCCGTCAGCAATGGGCACGAATCCGAAGAGCAGCTGCCGAATGTTGACGCCATCTACCGAGCTTTGGTCGAGCAGATTCCCGCAGTCGTCTTCATGGCCCACTTGGACCGTGGCATCGGAGAAGCCTATGTGAGCCCACAGATTGAAGCCAGCTTGGGCTATTCACAAGAAGAGTGGCTGGAAGATCCCATTCGCTGGTATCAGCAAATTCATCCTGACGACAAACAGCGATGGAGCATCGAAGCGGCGCAGATGTTTCTTTCGGGCACACCGCTTCGCTCCGCATATCGGGTGATTGCGCGAGATGGCAGAGTGGTCTGGTTTCATTGCGAAGCCAAGATGATTCGGCGCAAGAACGGACGGCCCTGGTTCATCCACGGCATTGCGTTTGACATTACTGAGCTCAAGCGAACCGAAGAAGCGCTGCAGGAAGAACGTAATGTGGTTTCGGCAATACTGCACACGGTCGGGGCTTTGGTGGTGGTGCTCGACCCGCAAGGTCGCATCGTGCGCTTCAATCGGGCTTGCGAGCACGTCTCCGGTTACTCGTTTGAAGAGGTCAAGGACAAATATTTTTGGGATCTGTGTGTGGTTCCGGAAGAAGCACAGCGCTTCAAGATTCTCATCGAACAATTGCGAGTCGAGCATGCGTCCAAAGACTATGAAACGTCCTGGGTGGCGCGGGATGGCTCGCGGCGGCTGATCGCATGGTCAAGCACGATCCTACCCGGTGATGACGGAACGCCAGCATACATTATCGCCACTGGTCTTGATATCACCGAGCGGAAACGTCTGGAGACAGCAATTTTGGAGATTGGCGCAGAAGAACAGCGTCGCATTGGGCGCGATTTGCACGACGGTTTGGGGCAACAGTTGACTGGTATTGCGTTTCTTAGCAAGGTTCAGGAACAGAAACTGGCCGAAAAAGGCCTCACGGAAGCGGCTGAAGCAGCCCGAATTGTAGCTATGGTCAACGAGGCCATCCAGAAGACCAGAGAACTGGCGCAGGGCGTTTCACCTGTGATTTCGGATGCTCATGGTCTAATGTCAGCCTTGAAGCGGTGGGCTGCGGAGGTCGAGGATTTATTCAACATCTCTTGCTGCTTGCGGGTAGATGAACCTGTTCTCATTTATGACGCCAATATGTCCACCCATCTGTACCGTATTGCGCAGGAAGCGGTGAATAATGCGATCAAGCACGGGCAGGCCAAAAATATAATAATTAGTCTCTATGCCAGGGACGAATCCGGTATTTTGAGAATAGAAAATGACGGTTTGGATTTGGAGCAACCTCCCAGAAATGGCTCAGGCATGGGGATGCGAATCATGAATTATCGAGCCCGGATGATTGGCGGATCGCTTAAAGTAGAATGCGGCGCCGGAGTCCGCGGGCTTGCCATCACATGCCAATTCCCATTGGCTAGAGGCGAGCAAGGGATGAGAAAGGTTGGCTCATGATTCCTAAACAGATCAATAACAATTTCATCGCCAAAAAGAAAACAGTGTTCGTGGTTGATGATCATCCTATCGTGCGCCAGGGTTTAACGCTGCTTATTAATCGGGAAAGCGATCTCGTGGTGTGTGGTGAAGCCGAAGAAATGCAATGCGCGCTGTCGGCGATTCAGAACATCAGGCCGGACATACTTATTGTGGACATCTCGCTAAACGGCCCAGATGGGTTGGAGCTGTTAAAGAACATCCGCATAACTTCGCCGCGTCTGCCCGTCCTGATCCTCTCCATGCACGACGAATCAATCTACGCGGAACGGGCGCTGCGGGCCGGGGCAAATGGTTACATCATGAAGCAGGAGGCCACGGAGAAGGTGCTGGTGGCGCTGCGTCGCATTCTGAGCGGTGAAATTTATGTGAGCGACCGGATTGCAAGCAGCATGTTGCGACACTACGTCCGCGGCGCGAGTCCTTCCGAACAATCGTCAGTGTCTGATCTCACCGACCGTGAGCTGGAAGTTTTCCGGCTAATTGGGGAAGGTCAGGGAACGCGTCAAATTGCGGAGGCGCTGCACCTCAGTGTGAAAACGGTCGAGTCCTACCAGGCACATATTAAAGACAAACTCTCGCTGCGAAGCGCGCGAGAACTGGTGCAGCACGCCGTGGAATGGAATGTGCGGGAAAAGACGGCGTGAGCTGGGTTTAGCTAGTCACTTCATTGACTAGCCGCTTGACCTTGTCAAAGTAACGGCGATTTATCGGCCGACGATCCTCTTGGGCGCGTCCCAACCTCATACCCTTCATTGACTTGCCCGCTTTGAGGACGTAAGATTCGGCACGAATGATCGGCCAGACTGTCTCGCACTACCGGATCATAGAAAAACTTGGCGGTGGCGGGATGGGCGTCGTCTACAAGGCTGAGGACATTGAGCTAGGCAGGTTTGTCGCGCTAAAGTTTCTGCCCGAGGATTTGGCGCGTGATCCGCAGGCTCTGGAACGTTTTCGGCGCGAGGCTAGAGCCGCCTCGGCTTTGAACCATCCCAACATTTGCACGATTTACGAAATCGGAAAGAGTGACGACCACTCTTACATTGCGATGGAGTTTCTGGACGGCCAAACTCTTAAGCACCGCATCGCAGGAAGGCCGGTCGACAATGAAACGCTTGTTTCTCTAGGTATCGAGATTGCGGGTGCGCTGGATGCGGCGCACGCCAAGGGCATCGTGCATCGAGACATCAAGCCGGCGAACATATTTGTCACCGAACGAGGACACGCCAAGATTCTGGATTTCGGTTTAGCCAAGGTGCAGACCATTGGCGCTGTCGGCAGCTCCGCTAACACGCAGACGCGCAGCCTGCATGACGAGCAGTTGACTAGCCCTGGCTCTGCACTGGGTACGGTCGCTTACATGTCACCCGAGCAGGCGCGGGCCCGGGAGTTGGATGGGCGCAGCGACTTATTCTCTTTCGGTGCCGTCCTCTACGAAATGGCGACAGGCGCATTGCCGTTTAGAGGTGAGAGTACAGCCGAGATCTTCAAGGCGATTCTGGATGCGACGCCGATGCCGGCTCCCCGACTCAGTCCGGATGTGCCAGTGGAATTGGAGCGAATCCTCAGCAAGTCTCTGGAGAAGGATCGAAATCTGCGTTACCAGAGTGCTGCCGATTTGCGCTCAGACCTGACAAGGTTGAAACGGGACTTGGATTCGGGGCGGGCATCAGGCATTCATGCACCCGTAACCGCCGCAGAGTCAGCCAGTCGGATTTCAGTTCCGATTCCTGCGTCTTTGCACGCCGGATCGCGTAAGCTCGCGATATTTGGAGTGGTTGGGGTTGTGATTGTCCTGGCGATAGGCGCAGCAGTGTACTTCATGCGCGGCGGTTCAGGGGCAAAGAAGATCGACTCGCTCGCGGTGCTGCCATTCGTAAACGCGACCGCCGATACGAACAACGAATATCTCAGCGACGGTCTGACCGAAAGCCTGATCGCTGCCCTGTCGGAGCTACCCGACCTCAAAGTGATGGCTCGAAGCACAGTCTTTCGGTTCAAGGGAAAGGACGACGACCCACAGAAAATCGGGCAACAGCTGCAGGTCCGTGCAGTTTTGATGGGCCGCATAACCCAGCACGGCGATGAAGTGGCGGTGCAGACTGACCTGGTGAATACTTCGGACGGCAGCGAACTTTGGGGATCGCATTACGAGCGAAAGGCCACAGACATTACCCGGTTGCAAAGCGACATCGCGCGCGACATCTCAAAGCGCTTGCGAGGAGTGCAGTTCAGCGGAGAGAAGCAGCAATGATTAGGCAGCGCCGGAACTACGAATCCAGAGGCCTACCGGCTGTATCTGGAAGGGCGGCAACTCTGGTACGGACGTACTCCGGAGGGATTGAAGAAGAGCATCGAGTTGTTTCAACAGGCCATTGCCGCCGATCCTAACTACGCTCTTGCTTATGCCGGGCTTGGCGACACCTACAACGTGATCCCCAGTTACGGGGCTGGCATAACCTCGCGGCAGGCGGGATTGTTGGCGGACGCGGCAACGCGCAAGGCGCTCGAATTGAATGACTCCTTGCCAGAGGCGCATCTGGCGCGCGCTGATTTCCTCTGTTTTGCCTGGAAGTGGGCCGAGGCCGATCAAGAATTTCGCCGCGCTATTGAGTTAGACCCTAACAGCGCCGCGGCGCATTATTTGTACGCCTTTAGCCTTCTCGTTCCCCAGAAGAGATTCGATCAGGCACTCGAGGAATTCCGTCTCGCGCTGTCGCTCGACCCGCTCTCTCCCATCGTGAATACGAATTATGCTGCCACTTTGATGGATGCGCATCGATACCCGGAGGCACTCGCACAGTTTCAGAAGACGGTGGAGCGTGATCCGACTTTCCGACCAGCTCATCACAAGCTATCGCAGTTATATGCCGCGAAGGGCGATTTCACGAATGCTGTGAGCGAATTACAGAAGTTCACTTCTACACCAGGATCGTGGAGCGGTGACGCGAAGGGTTTTCGCGATCTGGCACTCAGTGCATTCAATAAGCCGGACCAGACTACCTGGGTGGCTTTAGCTCTTTCGGTGACGGGTGAGCGGAACAGGGCGCTCGACTACCTGGAGAAGGCGCTTTCCAACCAGGAAATTGAAGTTGTGTTATGCATTCGTTACCCTTCGTTCGACCCAATCCGTTCCGATCCGCGATACAAGGTCCTGGTAACGCGGGTGGGGCTGCCAGAGTAAATGGATCTAGGCCTTGTCGGGCTAAATGGCTAGCCGCGAGACGGCCTCGAAAGGATCGACAACTCCCTTTCGCAAATCTCCTTCACGGGTGTACTTCCCGAGAATTAGGGGAATCCCTGATGCGGTTTGTAGGAATTCCCTGGAGACGAGAAACAGGGTGCCTGCCCTTGCAACCACCTCGCAATAGGCCGATTCTGGTTTCGATTTGAATTTTTGAATCGCAGCGATCAATTTATTTTTAAGTCCGGTGCGTTTTTGCAGAGCAAAAAGTCGGCAACGCACGTTAGCGCACAGTTCTGAGCACTCGTTCGGACCAATTCTGATACGAAAGGAGCAATCCAGCTATGGGAACAGCTACGGTTCCATACGGCCGGTCTACGCAAAAGGCCCCGGCGGTTAAAGAGGTGCACATTCTCTGGATCACTGCTGGCCTAGGATGTGACGGCGATTCAGTTTCGATTACTGCAGCCACGCAACCCAGCATTGAAGACGTATTATTTGGCGCTATTCCTGGCTTGCCCAAGGTGCATTTGCACAATCCCGTGCTTGCGGTTGAAGTTGGCGATGACTTCATGAAGTTTTTCTATCAGGCGGAAGAAGGCAAGCTTGAGCCGTTCGTGCTGGTGGTCGAAGGATCGATTCCGAACGAGAGCATTAAGAAAGAAGGATATTGGGCGGCGATGGGAACTGATCCGGAAACGAAACAGCCCATCAAGACCACCGAGTGGATCGACCGCTTGGCCCCAAAGGCATTGGCTGTAATCGGCATCGGCACCTGCGCCACATACGGGGGCATTCATGCCATGGAAGGCAATCCGACAGGCTGCATGGGTTTGGCCGACTATCTTGGCTGGGATTGGCGGTCAAAAGCTGGATTGCCAATCGTGAATGTTCCCGGATGTCCGGTACAGCCCGACAACTTTATGGAGACGGTGCTGTACCTCCTCTATCAGGTGGCCGGCTTGGCTCCCATGATTCCTTTGGACGATCAACTGCGTCCCACATGGCTTTTCGGCGCAACGGTGCACGACGGTTGCGACCGAGCGGGTTACTACGAGCAGGGCGATTTCGCGGAGGTCTACGGTTCCCCCAAGTGCATCGTGAAACTTGGATGCTGGGGACCGGTGGTCAACTGTAACGTACCTAAACGGGGATGGATGGCCGGAATTGGCGGTTGCCCAAACGTAGGCGGCATCTGCATCGGTTGCACCATGCCCGGCTTCCCCGACAAGTTCATGCCATTCATGGACGAACCCCCAGGGGCGAGAGTTTCGACGGGAAGCATCGGTGTCTATGGCCGTGCTATCCGGACGCTCCGTTCTATCACGCAACACACGGTGAACAAAGAACCCAAGTGGCGGCATCCGCGTACGGAGTTAACCACCGGATACCATCCACGATCCTATTAAGACGATCGTATTCGAAGCTCGGCTGACAAGTCTGATCGAGAAGGCAAAGGAGCGAACGATATGAGCACCATCACTGCACCGACGAAAGATGTTCCCAGCAAATCAAGGAATTTGGTGGAGATGAATTGGGACCCGATCACCCGCATCGTGGGCAGCCTGGGCATTTTTACCAAAATTGATTTTGACGCTCGCAAAGTTGCTGAGTGTCACAGCACGTCTTCCATCTTTCGCGGATACAGCATCTTTATGAAAGGGAAAGACCCGCGCGATGCCCACTTTATTACCAGCCGCATTTGCGGCATCTGCGGCGACAACCATGCCACCTGCGCAAACTATGCGCAGAACATGGCCTTCGGAGTCAGGCCGCCTGATATGGCGGAGTGGATCGTCAACCTCGGCGAGGCCGCCGAGTACATGTTCGATCACAACATCTTCCAGGACAACCTGGTCGGTGTCGATTTCTGCGAACAAATGGTGAAGGAAACCAATCCCAAGGTGCTGGCGAAGGCTGAATCAACTCCAGCGCCACATTCCAACGAACACGGATTCCGTACCATCGCCGACATTATGCGTGCGCTCAATCCGTTCACCGGATCTTTTTATCTCGAAGCGTTGCAGATGAGCCGTATGACGCGCGAGATGTTCTGCCTGATGGAAGGACGCCACGTGCATCCTTCTACTCTTTATCCCGGCGGTGTAGGAACGGTGCCGACCGTGCAACTATTCACCGATTATCTCGTCCGGTTGATGAAATACGTCGAGTTCATGAAGAAGGTCCTCCCCCTGCACGACGACTTGTTTGACTTCTTCTACGACGCACTGCCGGGGTACGAGGAAGTGGGACGCCGCCGGATTCTGCTGGGATGTTGGGGGTCGTTCCAAAATCCCAAGGTGTGCGATTACAAATACGAAAACATGACGAAGTGGGGCCGCGCCATGTACGTGACTCCGGGCGTGGTGGTCGACGGGAAGCTGGTCACGACTGATTTGGTTGACATCAACCTGAATATTCGAATTTTGTTGGGCAGTTCTTATTACGACGACTGGAAGAATGCGGAGACGTTCGTAAAAACCGATCCGCTGGGAAATCCGGTCGACAAGAACCATCCCTGGAACCAGACCACAATACCTCGCCCACAGAAGCGCGACTTCAACGGAAAGTACACGTGGGTGATGTCGCCGCGTTGGTTCGACAAACGAACAGGCGATCATCTCGCTCTTGACACCGGCGGCGGACCGATTGCGCGTCTGTGGGCCACTGCGTTGGCGGGACTGGTGGATATCGGTTACATCAAATCCACCGGCAAGAGCGTGAAGATCTATTTGCCGAAGACAATGTCAAAGCCCGAGGTCGAATTCGAGTGGAAGATTCCGCAATGGAGCAATGCCATCGAACGCGACCGGGCACGGACATACTTCCAGGCCTACGCGGCGGCGTGTGCGCTGTATTTCGCGGAGCGGGCGATGGAGGAACTCCATGCGGGACACACCAAAACCTGGTCGGATTTCAAGGTGCCAGAAGAGTCCATCGGTTGCGGTTTCCACGAGGCCGTGAGAGGCGTGCTTTCGCATCACGTGGTAATTCGCAAAGGCAAAATCGCGAACTATCACCCGTATCCTCCCACGCCTTGGAATGCCAACCCGCGCGACATTTACGGTACTCCTGGGCCATACGAGGACGCGGTGCAGAATACGCCGATCTTCGAAGAGAACGGACCGGACAAATTCAAGGGCATCGACATCATGCGGACCGTGCGCAGCTTCGATCCGTGCTTGCCGTGCGGCGTTCACATGTATCTGGGCAACGGGAAGGTGTTGAAGACTCACCACTCCCCGATGTTCGGCGTGCAGCGGTGATTTTAGTTGAGGTGGGCGCGTGCGGAGACGTCCGCGCCCACATTTGGAGGATCATGGCGGATGATAAAGATTTCCAGATGAAGATCCAGCGCATCGGCCAATTGGTCGGTGAACTGGAGAACATTGTCGACCCAGAAGCCAGGGCCAGCGCAAAGGCGTTGGTGCAATTGGTGCTGGACTTGCACGCCGCCGGTTTTGAGACAGTGATGGAGATCGTCGCGAAAAGCGGCGAGCCGGGACTACACGCCATCGACGATTTAGGCCAAGACCCTCTAGTCGGCAGTCTTTTAGTTTTGTACGGCCTTCACCCATTGGATTTGGAAAGTCGCGTAGCGCAGGCAGTAGAAAAAGTTCGTCCACGCGTGCACAAGGGCGGAGGTGAATTAGATCTGATTGGCATCGCGAGCGGTGCGGTCCGCTTGCATCTCCGCGTCACCGAACACGCATGCGGCTCGACAGGCAAAACTCTCAAAGCCATGGTTGAGGATGCGCTGTACGAGGCCGCGCCCGACATGAGTAGCTTGTCGATCGAAGGACTCGAGGAGCAGGCAGGCTCGTCCGGCTTCGTGCCCCTCGGCAAGCTGGGCGGTGTGGTTGGAGCGGCCGCTGTGAACCACTAGTGGTCGTGGTGGAATTGTTCGTGACCTGATGATGAATGAAGTTCAGCCGGGATACGAGAATGCATTCGGTGCGCTCCGCCAATTTGTGCGGCGCAAACGAGCGGTTGAGCGTTGCGAATTGTGCAGCGCCGAAGTTGCAGCGGAACATCCGCACCTGATCGATCCTCGAAGCCGGAAGCTGCTGTGCGCGTGCAACCCCTGCGCAATTCTTTTTGGCAGAATGGGGACGAAGTACAAGCGTGTTCCCCGGCGCGTACTCGCCCTGGCGGATTTTTGCCTCTCCGACGGGCAATGGGACAGTCTGATGGTGCCCATCAGTATGGCTTTTTTCTTCCGCAGTACGCCGGATGCGAGAGTAGTCGCTTTTTATCCCAGCCCCGCAGGCGCGATTGAGTCGCTACTACCTCTTGAAACCTGGAAAGACATTGAAGCGGCGAATCCGGTCATAACGGAAATGGAAGCTGATGTGGAAGCTATGCTCGTCAATCGGGTGGGACATGCCCGTGGATTTACTGCTCCAGAATACTACCTGTTGCCAATCGACGAATGTTACAAGCTGGTCGGACTGATTCGAGCCAACTGGCGCGGCCTTTCTGGTGGAACCGAAGTCTGGCAGGAGATTGCACGCTTCTTCGACGCAATGAAACAACGAGCCACGGTGGTGAGAGAGGAAGCTAATGCCTGATCTAAGCTTCCAAATCGAGAGGGCTGAACCGCAGCGCTTCACCGTCGCGCCCACGCTTCTGTTCAAACTCCGCATCAGCAACGCCGTCGCCAATGAAACCATTCATTCGGTCGCGCTGCGCTGCCAGATTCAACTCGAGGTCACGCGGCGCGAATATAGTGCTGAAGATCAAAAGCAGCTGCGCGATCTTTTTGGCGACGCCGAACGTTGGGGACAAACTTTGAAAACCATGCTCTGGACACACGCCAGCGTGGTCGCCCCCGCATTTCAGGACAGTGCTGCGGTTGATCTTCCCGTCCCCTGCACCTTCGATTTCAATGTGGCCGCGACAAAATACTTTCATGGCCTGGCCGATGGAGATGTGCCCCTCTGTTTCCTGTTCAGCGGAACGGTTTTTTATGCGGATGGCGACGGAGCATTGCAGGTAGCGCCCATCCCCTGGGACAAAGAGGCGCGCTTCAGGCTTCCCGTACAGTCCTGGCGCGACATGATGGACATCTATTACCCGAACAGCGCGTGGCTGTGTTTGCGCCGCGATGTTTTCGAGCGGCTGTATCAGTACAAGGTTGAGCGCGGCATTCCGACCTGGGAGCAGGCAATGGAGAGAATACTTCCTGCGCTTGAAGAGGCGGTGAAACGTTGAACAGGCAGTCCGTCGACGCTATCGCGAATGCCGTGCTGTACGAGGGATACATGCTTTATCCCTATCGCGCGTCCTCGGTAAAGAATCGCCAGCGATTCAACTTTGGCGTGCTTTATCCGAAGTCGTACAGCGAAGCGCAGGCAGGGGCGGACGCTTGCAACATGCAGACGGAATGTCTCGTCGAGGGCGCTTATCTCTCGTCGCTCGAAGTAAGAGTGCGTTTTCTAAAGTTGGTCGCTCGTTCAGTGCGCCAGCTGCAAACGTCACAGCCAGAGGGAAGGATTAGTTTCGATCCCGTTCCCGCGCTCGAAGTCGGCGGCAAGCGATTCGTTTCCTGGCAGGAGGCGATTGAATGTGAAGTCACCGTTCCCGCTTGCAACCTGGAAAGCCTCACCACCGCTCCGCTGGAATGGGAATTCTCTTTTCCCGCAAAAGAGGAAACGGAGCCATTGCGTGATGCACGCAGCCAGATTGTAGGACTGATTGTTCGTAAGCAGGAATCAGTGCAAGGCACCGTTGAGATTAGCGCGATGCACGCTGGCGACCAATTGTTCAAAGTGCAAGTGCGGGTGAGGAACCTCACATCATTAGAAGGTGACCACGCCAGCCGCGACCAAGCCTTGTCGCAATCTCTGATCTCTGCCCACATCCTTCTCGGCGTGTTAGATGGCCAGTTTGTATCGCTGCTTGAACCACCTGAGAATTTGAAAGATGTTGTCGCGACTTGTCAGAACGTCGGAGCCTGGCCGGTTTTGGTGGGGAACGCAGGAGATCGTGACACGATGCTTTCCTCGCCCATCATTCTTTATGATTACCCGCGGATTGCTCCGGAGAGCCCGGGCGATTTATTCGATGGGACGGAGATTGACGAAATTCTCGCGCTTCGCATTCTGACCATGACCGATGACGAGAAGCGCGAAATGCGTAATACCGACGACCGTGCCCGCAGGATGCTTGAACGAACAGAAAGCTTGCCCATGGAGCATCTCCTGAAGCTTCACGGAACGCTGAGGGAACTGCGTTCGTTGAAAGAGGAGATGCCATGAACGAATGGGAATGGCAACTTCTGGAAGCAAAAAAGCCGGTTGACGACCTGCGCATTTCAGATATCGTCGTGCGGCCCGGCAGTCGCGTAAGGCTGCATCCCCGGGCTGGCGGCGATGTCATGGACATCGCGCTCGCGGATAAGACTGCCGTCATCGAGTCCATCGAGCAAGACTACGAGGGCAAGGTTCACGTTTGTGTTGTGGTGGATGATGATCCGGGAAGGGACATCGGTTTGATGCGGCAGCCAGGCCACCGCTTCTTCTTCACTCCAGATGAAGTCGAGCCCATCGCCTCCGCTGAAATTGAACATGCCGCGCAGGCGAAGATGCCACGGATCCTCGTCGCAGGCATCGGAAATATTTTTCTTGGCGATGATGCATTCGGAGTTGAGGTCGCGCGCCGCTTGTCCGCCCGCGAGTTTCCCAAGAACGTTCGAGTGACTGACTTCGGCATTCGAGGCTATGATCTTGCGTATGCTTTGCTCGATGGTTACGACACGACGATTCTGATAGACGCGTGTCCGCGCGGCGAGCCTGCGGGCACGCTGTATGTGATCGAGCCTGATGTGAGCGAAGTGGCTAGTCCCGAAGATCAGCAGAGCGCGGTCGAAGCTCACAGTATGAATCCTTTGAACGTGCTCCGCCTTGCAACATCCATGGGTGGGCCACTAAGACATGTATTGCTGGTTGGATGTGAACCGGGCACGCTCGGCCCCGAGGAAGGTCAGATGGGGCTCAGTGAGCCGGTCGCGGCTGTCGTCGGTGAAGCGGTGAAATTGGTGGAGTCACTGATCGCAAAGCTGATGAATGGGGATGAATCGGTCGCAAAGAACCTTAACAATATTCAATGAGAGGAGACTGCCGTGGCGATATTCTCTGAAGATGCTGACTTTGGAAGCAACAAGGACACGCTATACATGCTGGGCGGCGCGGCGCTTATTTTATTCGGGACGGGAATGATTCTTTCCAACCCGGTTGTCCGGCGTTATCTGGGACAGTTGGGAGTCGGAAATCTTCTGCTCGCTGCCTTACCCGACGTCGATCGCTACATGAAACTGCGAGCCATGTGAGTGGTTGCAATGTGAGTACTGGGAAGACTAATGGGATCAACCACGGAAACAAGCGTTCATTACGTCACCGACACCCGAGCCAGCCAGTTCACAGTGCAGGTGTTCTCCGGAGGATTGTTGTCGGCTTTCGGCCATAATCCGACTATTACCATCACCGATTTCCTGGGCGAAGCACAAGTGAACCCCGATGATTTTGCGCGCTCGTCACTAAGGGTCACGATCAAGGCGGAGTCATTGATGGTCAAGGATAACGTTTCCGACAAGGATCGGCGTGAGATGGAACGTGCGATGCACGAGGAGATTCTTGAGACCGCGTCCTATCCCGAGATCGTTTACGAGTGCACTAAGGTCAATGCCACCAAAACGGGCGAAGGACAGTACTCGGTGACACTCACTGGTGACTTGACCCTGCACGGCGTAACCCGCTCGCACGCAGTCCCGGCACGAGTCGCTCTGACTGAAGCTTCGCTGCGGGCATTTGGAACCGTTACGCTCCTGCAGACCGATTACGACCTGAAACTGGCCTCCGTCGCCGGGGGCGCGCTGAAAGTAAAAGACGAATTGAAATTTTCGTTTAACATTTTGGCGCGAAAGAAAGAGTAACGCGTGATTGAAGACAATCAAGCACGGAGAAAAGGGCTGCCATGTGTTTAGCCATACCCGGGCAGGTAGTTGAACTTTTTCCTGACCAGCCGAACGCCGCGCTGATTGATGTGGTGGGTGTCCGGCGCAAGGTTGATTTGGGACTTTTGCAGGACAACTTGCCAGTGAAGGGGGACTGGGTCCTCATCCACGTTGGTTTTGCCATGAGCAAGATCAGCGAGGAAGATGCTATCGACCAGATGCGAACCCTACGAATGCTGGGCGAGGCCGAGGCTGCCATGCAAGAGATTCAAGGGTACGGCCTGGATGACGCTGAAAACAGGAAAGCTTCATGAATCATCTCAGTGAGCGCAAAGGATTGGGCATGAAGTTTGTCGATGAGTTTCGCGATCCGGAAGTGATTACCAAAACTTCGGAAGAAATCCGCCGCCTCGCCGATCCCAACCGCCACTACCGCATCATGGAAGTCTGCGGCGGACACACTCATGCCATCTATCGTTTTGGCCTGAAAGATTTGCTCCCATCGAATATCGAACTCATTCACGGACCGGGATGTCCGGTGTGCGTACTTCCCATGGGAAGAATCGACGACGGCCTATCTATTGCGAAGCAGCCGGACGTTATCTTTGCAGCCTTCGGCGACATGATGCGAGTGCCTGGCACGCAAGGAAGTCCGCTCGAACACAAGGCCCGAGGGATGGATGTTCGCATCGTCTATTCTCCATCCGACGCGCTCAAGCTCGCTCAGGCAAATCCAGATAAGCACGTGATGTTTTTTGCCATCGGATTTGAAACCACGGCTCCATCAACCGCGCTCACGCTTCTGCGAGCCAAGACTCAGTGCATCCACAATTTTTCCGTCTTCTGCAATCACGTAACCATCATTCCAGCAATTCGAGCGATCCTTGATTCTCCCGACATGCGCATCGACGCGTTCATCGGCCCCGGCCACGTATCGACGGTAATCGGCTGCCGGCCTTACGAATGGATCGCGAAAAACGAAAACAAACCAGTTGCGGTCTCCGGTTTTGAGCCACTGGATATTCTGCAATCCATCGTTATGGTTCTGCGCCAATTGAAAGCGGACGAGGCGAAGATCGAAAACCAATACAAGCGCGTGGTTCCGTGGGAAGGAAATCACGCAGCGCTCAGGGCGATGGCAGATGTTTTCGAATTGCGTCCTTATTTTGAGTGGCGAGGGCTCGGCTTCATTTCCCAGTCCGCCTTGCGCATCCGCGAAAGTTACGCAGAGTGGGATGCGGAGCAGCGTTTCCACGTTCCCGGCGTGCGCGTAACCGATCCTAAGGCTGCGCAATGCGGAGAAGTGCTGAAAGGTGTGCTCAAGCCGCATCAATGCAAGCTGTTTGGCAAGGAGTGCACGCCTGAACATCCGATCGGCGCACTCATGGTTTCATCCGAGGGATCATGCGCAGCGTACTTCAACTACGAACACCGCAAAACGGCAATGGTGCCCAGCATAGCGTCGGTGGCGTAAACGTTGCCGACACGAATGTCTCGCCCAAGGTCCGCTTTCGGGAGCCGCAAATCGAGATGGCTCATGGCGCCGGAGGCAAGGCCAGCCGCAGACTCGTCGAAGGTCTGTTTGCCCCGCTGCTTTTTTCATCCTCGTCAGAACCGTTGGGAGATGCGGCCCATCTCGATTTCAACGGCACTCGCATCGCTATCACCACTGACAGCTTCGTGGTCAAGCCTCTGACTTTTCCCGGCGGCTCGATCGGAGAACTAGCCGTAAACGGAACCGTGAACGATCTTGCGGTTTCGGGAGCGAGAGCAGAGGTTATGGTCGTGACTTACGTGCTCGAGGCAGGACTGCCTACGCCTGTGCTCGAGGCCGAAGTCCGCGCCATGGGGAATGCCGCGCGCAAAGCTGGCGTCATGATCGCAGGTGGCGACACGAAGGTGGTCGAGCACGGTAAAGCTGATTCCATGTACATCACGACAACCGGCATTGGGCGGCCTCTACACAGGTTGAATATCGATCCCAGATCAGTTCGTCCCGGCAACAAGATTCTGCTATCAGGGCCGATTGGCGATCATGGCATCACCATTCTCCTGGCGCGAGGCGAACTCGACCTTGAAGCTGATCTGGGTTCTGACACGCGATCTGTATTTCCTCTGGTCGAAGCGTTGGTCAAGGCTGCGGGTCCAGGCGTTCGATGGATGCGCGATCCGACGCGCGGCGGCGTGGCCACTTCTCTCAACGAATTGGCTCGCGATTGCGGATTAGGTATTGCGCTGGTGGAAGAAATGATTCCGATGCGGGATGCGGTTCGCGGCGCTTGCGAGTTATTGGGACTGGATCCGTTGCACATTGCGAATGAAGGCCAGTTCCTCGCCGTGGTCGCGCCGGAATACGCAGACGCCGCGCTGAACGCATTGAGCCTGACCGCTGGGGGTCAAGAGGCCCAGGTCATCGGCGAGGTGCGTGAACAGCCGTCCGGCGCGGTTCTAGTCACGACGCGTTACGGTGGCAGCAGGATTGTGGATATGTTGGTCGGCGACCCGCTCCCGCGCATTTGTTAGAAACTTATTTGGTTATCACAGATCGGATACGGCCGGGCAAGGCTTCTACCGATTGCGGAGACTGGGAAATTGGCGGTTAGGGTTTGAAGGGGCGCGGCTTCCAGCCGCGCCGATGTTACATCCAAGCGGTTTGGCACGGCTGAAGCCGTGCCCCTTCGAGACTCCAACGCCCGAGATATTCGCAGCCTGTTTTATCCGTGCCGCAAAGAGATCTAAGGAACGAGGGGTTTAGCCCTGAGGTTAACCGGTCGTCGGTAGAGCATTTATGAAACATGCTCCAGAAACAGTAGGAGTGACGCCTCGGCAAATTGAAGAGCGCCTGCTCACGCGCAACCGAATCGTCGAGGAATTTTTTTCTCACGAGGCATTCCACCTGGCTGAGCTTGCCGCTCCATGTCGGAGCGTTTTCTTCAGGGAGGCCGCCTGCTTGCGTTCGGACGCGGTCCTTATGCAACCGACGCGCAGCATGTCTCGGTCGAATTTGTCCACCCCGTAATCGTGGGGAAGCGCGCGCTACCTGCGTTGGATCTCTCCATTTTGTTTCGGCCCTGGCTGGAAACGATTCTTCATCCTGAAGATATCGTGATGGGATTCGGGCCGCCCGGAGGAGACGATGAAATTCGATCAGCGCTAGAGTTTGCCGACGCCAGAAACGCGCTAACCTTCGCGCTTCCTGGCGACGAAGGCTCCTACGCCGTCGACGCTTTCACCCAGGATCCATTCATTCATCAGGAAATGATCGAGATCCTGTACCACACGCTGTGGGAGAGCGTGCACGTCTTCTTCGAACATCGCGAACTCGGCCACGACGTTGGAGCATCTGGATTTCTTTATCCATTTCTTGGTCAGGAAAAACAGGAGACCAGCGACTTGGTGGCAGAAGTCGCGGCTTCGATCCGGATGAAGGTGCAGGATGATTCGATGTTGCGCGCGCAAGTGGCGCATGAACAAGCGGAGCAGATCAGCAATGCGGCCGTCGCGATTCACGAGCGCCTGTTGCGAGGCGGCAAGCTCATTCTTTTCGGAAATGGCGGCTCGGCGACCGATGCCAACGATTGGGCACTCGACTGCGTGCTTCCGCCCCTCGGCTATCATCCAGTTCCCGCAGTCTCGCTCTCGCTGGAGCCTGCGAATATCACGCGCGGTTGCGAACGATGTCGGCACGGAAGTGATTTTTCTTCGGCAACTCATCGCGCAGGCGCGGCCGGAAGATGTTGCCATCGGAATTTCCACCAGTGGCGGATCGCGCAACATCATCATGGCGCTCGAAGAAGCTCGCAAGCGGAATCTGTTGACCGTCGCGCTGCTGGGTTATGACGGCGGCGAGATCAAGCGCCGCGGTCTGGCCGACTTCCCGATCGTTGTTCAGCTGCGACTACATCCCGCGTATTCAGGAAGTACAGGCTTCCATCTACCACATCATCCGCGAGATGCTGGAGGTGCTGAACCGTGGCCAAGCTTGAACTCTACGGCACAGCGCGCTGCCCCTACACGCAGGAAATGCGCGAATGGCTGGAGTGGAAGCGCTGCGACTTCGAGGAATACGACGTCGAGGCCGATCGCCGAAGCGCGTCACCGCATGCGCGCTCTGGCAGCGGGACAACGCAGCGTCCCGTTGCTGGTTGAAGATGGCAAAGTGGTGCAGATCGGCTGGCAGGGCCGCAGTTGCATGGTGGATGTGGAGTAACAATGGCCAGTGCTTGCTCCATTCGAGTTCGCGGCGTGGTGCAAGGCGTGGGTTTCCGTCCGTTTGTTTATCGTCTCGCTCGCGCCAATACGCTGGCCGGATGGGTGCTGAATGGCGAGGAAGGAGTCGAGATTCATCTCGAAGGCGCCGAGCAGAGATTGCAGGCATTTGTTCAGGACCTGAAAACGCAGCCTCCGCCCGCTGCCAGCATTGCGGAATCGAGGTTCATGCCCGCAGCCCCGAGTGGCTTGAGCGAATTCACCATCCGCGAAAGCCAGCGTCGCGAGCGGCCAACCGTCCGCATTTCCCCCGATCTTCCGTCTGCGACGCTGTCTTGAAGAACTTTTCGATCCATCGGATCCGCGCTACTGGTATCCGTACATCAACTGCACGAATTGTGGTCCGCGCTACACCGTTGTTCTTGGCCTGCCCTACGACCGGCCGAACACTACGATGCAGCACTGGCCTCTGGACGACTACTGCGACGCGGAATATCACGACCCAGGCAATCGCCGTTTCCATGCTCAGCCGGTTGCTTGCCCGGATTGCGGACCCGAGCTACTCGCTTCACTCGGAAGCGAGGATCGTGCATGGAAATGAAGCGAGCATTCGCAAAGCCGCACAGCTGCTTAATGACGGCAACATCTCGCGGTGAAAGGACTCGGCGGCTACCATCTGGCGTGCGATGCCCGGAATTCCGCGGCCATTGCGGCTTTGCGCGAGCGGAAATATCGCAAGGAAAAGCCTTTCGCGGTCATGGCACGAGACCTTGACGTCGCCCGCGAACTTGGTCGAACTTACGCGAGAGGCGGAGGCTCTGCTGATTTCCACCGCCCGGCCCATTGTGCTCGCGTCGGCAAAAGCAGAGGTCTGCCCGGAGTCGCGCCAGAGAACAACGAACTCGGCGTGATGCTGCCTTACACGCCCTTACATCATTTGCTTTTTGCGGCGGGTGCGCCAGAAATGCTAGTGATGACCAGCGCCAATCGCTCCAGCGAACCGATTGCCTACGAAGATGAAGAAGCACTGGACCGTCTCGCGGAATCGCTGATGCTTTCCTGATCGGCGAGCGCCCGATCGCACGACGAGTCGACGATTCTGTAGCCCGCGCCGGAGTGTTCGGCCCAGTCATCCTGCGGCGCGCACGAGGCTATGCTCCGGCTGCCGTCGCGACGATTCCGACACAGCGTCCGATTCTTGGCGGTGGGCGCCGATCTGAAGAACACCATCACACTGGTTCTGGACGGACAAGCATTCGTCAGCCAGCATATCGGCGACCTGGACACTACCAGTCGCTTCGCGCATTTCAGGAAACGATTCAAGATCTGATTTCGATGTATGAGGTTCGTCCGGAAGAACTGCTGGTCGTACACGATTCCCATCCGCAGTATGCTCTCTACCTGCATGCTTTGACGCTTGGAGTTCGGCAGCCATTAGGCGGTCCAGCACCATCGGGCACATGTTGCTTCGGTGCTGGCAGAGCGCGGCCAATGGGAAGCGCAGGTTGTAGGAGTCAGCTTCGATGGCACCGGTTATGGCGATGATGGCAGCATCTGGGGCGGCGAAATTTTTGTAGGCAGCGTTAACACGGGGTTCGAGCGTGTCGCTCATTTGCGCAGCGCGTCGCTTGCTGGTGGCGACGCTGCTGCCCAATATCCAGTGCAGGCCGCAGCTGGTTTTCTGGGGCAATTAGATGGTCTGACCGATTTGGCTGTCGCGCCCTTCAGCTTTCCGCAGCGCTATCAAAACGCTTTGGAACTGATTCGTAAAGATGTGCGGACGTTTCCTACCACTTCGATCGGGCGGCTCTTTGACGCATCAGCGGCGCTCCTTGGCTTTACACGCGAGGTCACATTTGAAGGACAGGCGGCAATGTGGCTGGAACAACTGGCTCGCAGCGCGTCTTTTGTAGAGCCGTACCCATTTCCATTCACTGGCGGGGAGCTGGATTTTCGACCCTTACTTCAATCTGTGATTTGTGATCGGCTGCTCGGTCGTGACCTTGGAAAAATTGCGCGTGCCTTCCAGCTAGGATTGGCACAAGGCCTACGCGACGCGCTGGTTGCTGTATGCCAAGCGCAAAATCTGAAGATCGTAGTTCTCTCTGGAGGCGTCTTCCAGAACGAGCTGCTCCTGCAAGACCTGAAATCATTGCTTGAGACCGAGCGCATAGAAATCTGGACGAATCATGCGGTCCCACCCAACGACGGTGGAATTAGTCTTGGGCAGGCAGCTCTGGCAGCCTTTGACAGGTGCGAGCCCACTACCAGAAGTGGCTCGCAACCTGACGAAAATCATTATGCATGAACTTTCCATCGCAATGAGCATTGTCGAGATGGCAGAAGATGAAGCCGAGCAACGTGGCGGCGCCCAAATCACCGCAGTCCACCTGAGGCTCGGAGCACTGTCCGGCGTGGTAAAAGAGGCACTTTTATCTTCTTATGAGATGGCGTGCGAAGACACTGCGCTCACTGGATCACGCCTTGTCATCGACGAAGTTCCCGTCGTGGTTTTCTGTCCGAAGTGCCAGGCACAGCGCCCTCTCCGTTCGCTTCAACTTTTTTGCTGTGCGGAATGCGGCAGGCCAACGTCTGAGATTGTGCAAGGCAAAGAAATCGAAGTGATTGCATTGGAGATGCAGGAATGGGCTCACAACCCCGTTTAATCGAAGTCAGGAAAAACGTTCTCAAACAGAATGACGTGGCAGCTCGTGCACTGCGCGAGCAATTCCGTGCCGCGGGAGTTTTTGTTGTAAGCCTCGTCTCAAGCCCGGGCTCGGGTAAGACCATGTTCCTGGAAAAAACGCTCACGCTGCTTCGCCAAAATTATCGCGTCGCCGCGCTCGTCGGAGATCTTGCTACAGAAAACGATGCCGTCCGGCTAGCTCGCAGCCAGGCTCCAGTCAAACAAATCACCACGGGCACACTATGTCATCTCGAAGCCGCCATGGTTCAGCACGCGCTGGAGGGATGGGATCTTAATAATTTGGATTTTCTTTTCATCGAGAATGTTGGAAACCTCGTCTGTCCTTCGTCCTACGACTTGGGTGAGAATTTGCGACTCGTGCTCATCTCCGTGACCGAGGGCGAAGATAAGCCGCTGAAGTACCCGACAATTTTCAACAGTGCCGACGTGGCGATAGTCACGAAAATGGACTTGGCGAGCGCGGTAGAATTCGATTGGCATTCCGCGTACGGTAACATTCAGGCCGTTCGTCCGGGCATGCCGGTCTTCAGGCTCTCCGCTAAGACGGGAAACGGAATGGACAAATATCTGACTTTTCTTATGACCCACCTTGACGAGTTGCGCACACGAGCCCGAAGTGCAGGTTTGTTATGACTCCGCTGAGACCTGTCTACGGTGTTGCGTTAATTTATCTTTGCGTTTTAGCAAGCGCTTCGCGAGTTTTGCTTAACGTGAACACCAACGACCCTCTGGGTATGCTGATGATGAAGGGACGGATGAGCCAGCCAAGCCCGTCAGGAATGTCACGGGTAAGGGAAACAGCTTCTAGTTGGACATACACCCCCCCATCGCGCTCCTGAAACCGCCAATAGGAATTGAGCCGCCAGAGAAAACCGTTGTCGTTGCCGACGGGTTTTTCGCGCTCGTCCGGTTGCCCGGCCTTTTCGACTTCCGCCACTCGGGTGCTGTAGGACTTACTGCAAGCGCGCGTCGAGTCGAGGTATAGGTAGTGGACATCGTAATCCGTGTCGAGAACAACCGTCACGACATTGGTTTCATGTAGGCGGAGCGAGAACTTAAAGTCATCCCCGGTGTGTTGGATCAGTTTGGAGCGGAGGACACGCGGAGCATAGATTTGCGAGTGCTCGTCATAGTTCTGCAAAAGTGCGAGGGTCCGCTTCAAGTTGGTGCCCGGAATAAATACCACTCCGATCCAGTGATGAACGAGGCCACCTGGAACTGAAACGGACGCTGCGTCTTCCAGCGTCTCGTGTCTCTCAGTCACCACGTCTCCCTTTTTGATTCGCTGGTACATCTCTTGGCGCTGGCGGATCGGCAACTCGTCCATCCACAAGAAACGCCCGGAGCGTAGATCGTTTTGCATACGCCGTTCGCTCAACTGCACATAACGGTCGAAGGCGGTCGCAGTTTCAGTTTTCAGTTCAACAGCTTGGGCTGGACAAAGAGCGAGCAGAACAGCGGCTATGACACGTAACGGATGACGAATCATAAAAAGCCCTCTGCGGTAAAATGGTTTCGATGTCGCCAAACCAGGCTAATGGAATCTTTCGCTTCGCCGCCTATGAGGCCGACCCCGAGTCCGGAGAGCTGCGGAAGTCGGGTGTTCGCCTGCGTGTGCAGGAGCAACCTTTTCAGGTGTTGCTGGTACTGTTGGAGCGGCCAAGGGAAATAGTCACGCGCGAGGATTTGCGGCAGAAACTTTGGCCTGCAGATACTTTTGTTGATTTCGATCATAGCCTTAATACCGTGATTAACAAGCTTCGCGAAGCGTTGAGCGATTCGGCGTCCAATCCGCGATTCATCGAAACTCTGGCGCGCCGAGGATATCGATTTCTGGCTCCCGTTGAATTTGTCGAAAAGGATACGCCGCCCACGGATGCTCCCAAGCCAGTCCCTGCGCCGGTGACCAGTCCCGAGCGACCGGCGTCCGCTCAGCCTTCTGCGAAGTTCTCGGTGCTCACCCAGGCTGAGGATGTCCCCAGGATTCGACGCGACTACGTGCGTGTCCTTTTTCTGCTGATTCAGTTGATGTATTTGAGTTTCTATATTGTGGCACTGGCCCGGCTGACTCGAGTACATGAATTCCTTGAGCAGACTCTTGGTTATCCGGCGTGGGTAATGGTATTGCTGACAACCTCCGCGCTCATCGGTCTGCCGATACGGTTGTATCTGATCTCGGCAGTCGCTTTTGGTGTTTCCGGACTGAGTCAGAAATTTCATAAACTTTTCCTCGTCACCTTGACGCTTGACGAACTGTGGGCGCTTTCGCCGTTTCTATTGACCCCCCAGGTCGGCGTCGGCCTGGCAATGGCCGCATGTGCGGCGCTTATCTATGTTCCTTTCGCACAACGGACGCTGCTTCTGATGGGAGACCGCTCGCTCGATTCAGTGTGACCGACACTCGGCAGCGGCTGAACAGGCGATAGAAACACCCATCGATCGCTGGCAAGAAAATTCCCAACGGAGCAAAGTCCAATCGTCAACAGATTTGCGACGAGCACACCCATGCCGAACTGACCTACCAGAAAGCGCATGAGCAACAAGCTGCCGAAGATCGATATGGCTCCATTGCTAACGTGGAAACGCACTAACTGGACGCCATTTTGCACGCGGCGATCACGCCAAGTGAAACGCCGATGCCACATAAAATTGTGCAGCACGGCAGCCTCTACCGCGAGGCCGGTTGCCCACAGGTACTGGAGACCAATGGCAGTGAGCGATTCAAGGGTCAGAAGCTGCACCACGATTCCTAGTGCTCCCACTAAAGCGAATTTCGCTGGCCGTCGAATTGCGGGCCGCCAAAATACAGCCGGGACGCCTGTTCCTCGACGTTTGACAGTCATAAGATTTTTTCCTCGCGGTAAAGCGTCAGGGTGTGCCTAATCGACGCCACGACGAGCATCAGTACCATCCCTGAGCTTGCCGTTGCCCCTCCGAAATCCAACAGACGCAATTGCGTGTGAGGGACTTTAGCAGCAGGCCATCGAAACAGCGCGAGGTTGGCAGCGGCTAGCAACAGGCGTATTTCTGTTGGGCCAAACTTCCAATAGGAGAGTTGAAACTGGCCCAGGGTGTACGTCGCCAGGTAAGCTTCGATTGAGAGCATCAGGAAGGCAACCAGCATCCCGAATGCGATCCCAGGATGAATGTATCCTGACAGCGCAAGACCGCCGATCAAGAAAAAGGCAGCGATCGTATCGACAATGTGATCCACATAAAACCCGTAACGCGGCCGCTGGCAGTTTCGTACCCGAGCCAAAGTGCCGTCCAAACTGTCCCCGAACCAATTTAGAGCCAGAAAGAAGATGCCCAGCAAGAGCAAGTAACGGTTCCATCGTGTCAGCGCATAGCAAACTCCGGCCATGCACTGCGCGGCGAATCCAATGAATGTCAGGTGGTCAGAGTTAATCCAGCGAGGTGTGCGGTGCGCCAGCCATAAGAGGGTCTTCTTTTCCCCGGTTGCAACGAAACTTTGCTGCAACCGGGTCGCTGGAATGAAGGCCAACGGTTTCGGTTTTTCTCGCGGGTAAGTCTGGGTGGACATTGGTCTCGCCTCCATGTCAGGCTTTGCGAGACTCAATGTCCTACATGACCGCAGATAAGATCAATACATCGCAGAGCAAGTGGGGAACAAACGAAGATCACCAGTTAAATCGTTGAACGCAAAATGGTTTTCGGTAATCGTCATTTGGAATGGGAGTTCCTTACACAGCTATTTCCCGGCACTGTTCTTAAGAACCAGCACGAGTATTCGTCCGTCGGAGTGAAATTCCCCTCCAGTCGCGGTTTTCGCCGTAGTCAATGGCTGCGCGGGCGCAACATGATCGCGCTGAATAACCAAGCCAGTTCCGGAAAGCGTGCCATTGACATACTCACGCTCTCCATCGATTGCCGGGTCGATCTTGTGTGTCAGACCATTGTTGCGCTGGTCTCGCTCGAATCCGATGTCATGCGTAGCCGCGACACACCACAGTGGCCGCCCATCGACCTCATATGGCGATTTCCAAACTCGCAGGTGATTCCGCGACATGGCAACTCTCACCGGCTCGGCGTGGGCGAATCCGTAATCCTGCGCCCGGCCAAAAAGAAACAGCATGCTCATGGGCATCGTCAGATAGTCTTTCTTCTCCAGCGAATCGATTACGGCATTCAGAGCTGTGTTTCCCACTTTCGCATCAACTTTCACCCACCCGGCGTCAGTGAATGCTTGAACCACCTGGTCCTGAGTTCCGACGATTAAAACGTTAACCATGTCTCCAGGTTTGCCTGCTGGATCGGACACGCGCCGCGGAATTTTATTCAGCAGATCCGGAGTGATGCCGGGCACGCGCGCTTCTACCGGGCCTCCCGGATTTGCGGCATCTTTCGAACCTTCATCGAGAACTTCGATTTTTACGTGGAAGCTTCCGGTCGCTGTAGCGGCCTCGCTCATGCTCTGATTGAGGCCGACGAATACCCGTCCCGCCACTGGCACAACGTATTCTTTGCTAGCTCCCACCAGAAAGGCCTGCGCATAAGAGTCTGGACCGACGCGACCAATTAAGGCCCCATGACCCGCATCCCGGACTGCGTATTGATGAATCAGGTCGGCAAATCCTCGCGGCAGACCGTCCGGGCCGAACGTACCCAACGATCGAGACCTTCCGCTATAAGATTGGTCCGGCGGATATGTGATCTGTCCCGTAGCTGTGAATCGCAGCTTCGCCCCACCGCGTACGTCGATATTCGTGTCCACCCACTCTTTCGTCCCGGGCACGTCAATTTCGTACGTCTTGAGGGAAGACGCATTCGCTGGTGCCGTCTGCGCCCACGAGGCGGTGCACGTCATGTTGGCCGCGAATAATGCCAGTGCCGCAAATTTCATCATGGTTATAGTCTTCATAAAGTGTCATGAATTATTGACAACTCAAGATAGGCGGACAGGATATCGTCGAACCAGAGTCTCGTGCAACGACTGGCGGGTGTTGGCTTACCAGTACAATTTCATCGCAAACTGGAATTGCCGCGGATCATACGCCGCGGTAGGTTGCCCGGCGGCAGTCCAGAGCTGATTCACGGCAGACACATTGAATTTATTCGCGATGTTGAACATATCCGTGATCAGTTCGAGATTGAATCGTTCCCCGAAGTAAATGCGCTTGGCAATGCGAAGGTCGTTGAATACTGTCCAAGGTTGCACCCCGGCGTTGCGCGCGAGGTCGCCATCGAGCGAAAGCAGCGTGGTATTTGACGTTGCGGTAAAGCAGGGCGCCTGCAGCAATCCGGTCGGAGAATACTTCGTCTCCACGATCGGTCCACAAGCGGGATTACCCGCGCCGGTCACCACGTTCGGGCGTGCCGCTGTCGGGGCGAATTGGAAGTTCGTGTTATCTCCAGTCGTAATCAGGAACGGACGCCCCGATCCCACTTCAACTATCGGCGCAACCGTCCAGTTGCGGAAAAACTTCCTGGCAAAGCCGTCACCGGCAAGCGCTCCCGACTGGTACACGCCGCTAAACACAAAACGGTGGCGCTGATCGAACAGCGAGTTTGATCGCTCCAACTGCGGATAGTAACTGTCCTGAGGCGCCAGCGGCGACTGCAAGTCTGTCGAGTCGTCAATCGTATGCGAATAAGTGTATGAGGCGAGAAACTCGTAGTGGCTGCTGAAACGTTTGCGGAGGTTCGAGCTGAAGCCATCGTAATTCGAACTGCCGTTCGAATAATTCGCGTCCATGTCGCCGAAGGGCACCACGACGCAGGCGCCGGCAGCGCCAAACGGAAGTGTGTTGTCGCACTTGCCTCCATTGGGGCCAAGCCCTAACCCGTCCGCATTGGCCAGCAATGCAGCATCTGCTAGACAGGGTCCGCCAGCCAGCGACGGATTCAATCCCGAAGGCCGAAAGAAATTCAACATCGCCGCCGGCGCGAACGCTCCCGATGGCGGCAATCCAAATGCGCCCGGGCAAATCGCCACCGACAGCGGGCTCGACGGATACGAGGGACTAGTCGTAGGAAGCCCGACTGAATTGGCGAAGGCAACTGCATTCTGCCAGTTCTTCACCAGCAAATCGCCACGCACCGTATTCGCATTGATTGGCCGGTTCAGGTGCCGTCCGCCGTTAAAGTTGTAGGCCAGGCTCAACGCGAACCCTCCTCCGAGATCTTGTTCGAAGGTGAAGTTGGCTTGTTGGGAATACGCATACACAAAATTTTTCGCCTGCGGATAGCCGAACGGCTGAAACGCCAGCGGGAAGCCGGTTGTCAGATAATTTTGATTGATGAAAACCGACTGCGGAAAATTCAGCGCCTGAAATCGCTGCTGATTGGGCAAGTAACCAAGGTTAGTCGAAAACGCCGGTGGAATGCACGTAGGCACGGTTTGTATTCCCTGAAAAATATTGCTCGCATTCAAATTCAAAGGACTGCTGTTAGCTGCGTTCGTGTCGCAGGGACTGCCGCCGGCAAACAGCAACTGCCCGCTCCGCGAGCCATCCGACGCATCGCCCAGGAAATAAAGCCCGAGCAAAGGGTGATCGTAGAAAATGCCATAAGACCCGCGCAACACCGACTTGCCGTTGCCCTTCGGATCCCAGGCAAAGCCCACGCGCGGTTGCACATTATTGGTATCCGTCTGTATGCCCTTCTGCAAACCCAGCGCGTTGTAAGCGGCCAGCGCCAACGGATTCGGCGCAGCAAGCTGCGGCGGGAATTCGATGTCATAGCGCACACCCAGGTTCAGCGTGAGATTGGGTTGCACTCGCCACGAATCCTGAAAGTAGACGCCGAGGGGCTTGTTGGAGAAACTGTCGTTCGGATTGCCAATTCCCTGGATAAAATCCTGCGGAACACCCAAGCCATACGCCTGCAATCCGGTGATACCAGGGATGGCCTGCTGCAGGCTTGCCGGCAACGTATTGAAAATCGCGCCGGGAATAATCTGGCTCGCCGTGAGCGCTCCAAAGTCATACACGCCGCCGTAATTCACCGTGAATGTCGCCGTGATTGGAATGTAATTGAAGTCCACGCCGAACTTCATGGCGTGTTGTCCATGAGTCAGGGAAAAATTGTCGGTGAACTGGTATCGTTGCTCGACGCGTTGGATGTAGGAATAAGGCTCACGGCCGAAGTACGCGTAACCGGGAATATTCACTGCCGGATCCGACCCGCCCGGACGCGTTTGCATAAAAGTAAGACAATCCCCGCCGCGCATACTGGAAACGGAATTCGTTCACCTTATTATTGCCAATCGTCCACGTGTCCTGGAATTCTCCGGTGACATCGCGATAAGTCTGCTGCGAGGTTCTGGAAAATGCGTTCTGTCCGAACGTTTGCCCTTCGCCAGCCACTTCGATACCCGTTACAGTGCTGGGGCTGACGTTCGCCCGCAGCATGATCCGGTTATTGGTGCTCACGTTGTGATCGATTCTCAGCGAATAGAGGCTTGTACCCTCGAATACGGGAAAATTTCCCACTTGGGCATTTAACGTTTGGAATGACGCCGGCAAGCCATTGCACAGCGTGTTGCCCGGATTGCAGGAACTGGGAAATTGCGTCAGCGGACTGGTTCCATTCGTAGGAACTGGAATCGCGCCCAGCGCCGCCAGCAATCCGAACGATTGCGGATAAGCTCCGTTCAACGCGATGGCCGATGAACCGCCCGCCAGAAACGCGTACTGCTGTAAAAGTGCTGGCGGCAATCCCGGGCTGCTTAAAAACGCAGCCTGTTGCGGCGTGACCTGAATATTGAAAGTTCCCGGAGGCGCCAGTCCGGGTGCAAAGATGTTGGTAGCATCGAAAGGAACCAACCCAAAATTATCCTGCCCGATGCTGGCAAATCCGGTCTCATGCCTGCGCGTAACTTCGTAAGCGAAATAATAATAAGTTTTATCCTTCTTAATCGGACCGCCAAACGCCGTTCCCGCCTGCACCCGCGTGTACGCGGGCTGGGACACATTGCTGAAAGGGTTCGTCGCCTGGATATATCGATTCCGCAAGAAACCGTAAACATCGCCGTGAAAGTCGTTCGATCCGGAGCGAGTAATGATGTTGATCACACCGCCTGCCGCCTGTCCGTATTCCGCCGCATAGCTGTTGGTGATGATCTGAAATTCCTGCACCGCTTCCTGCGAGACAGTAGAGCGAACGCCATTGGTTGAATTGTCAATCGCATTAGCGCCGTCCACATTCACCAGGTTCGAGCGCGCGCGCTGGCCGCTTATGTTCAATCCCGACGTGGGAGCCGCGCCGATACTGGGAGCGTTGTCGCGCAGCACCTGCGAATCCGTCAGCGCAAAGTTGATGTAGTTGCGGCCATTGATAGGGAGGTTGTCGATGGCCTTCTGCTCGATGGTATCGGTCGTCGAAGTGCGGCTGGTTTCGATCAACTCACTCGCTGCGCTGACGTTGATCACTTCCTGCGCGCCCGCGAGTGTGAGCGAAACTGGCAAATCCAGTACTTGTCCGACAGTGACGACAACATTGTCCACCGTGGCTTTGGCGAAGCCGGGAGCATCGACCGTAATCTGGTAATTTCCTGGCGGCAATAACTGAATGCGGTACTCACCCTGGGGGCCCCCGGTTACCGACCGCTCTAAGCCCTTCGCTTGATCGCGCACGGTGACCGTCGCATTGGTCACCAGGCTGCCTTTGGGATCTTTTATCGTGATGTGCACATCGCCCGTGGCTGCACCTTGCGCGAACCCGAACGTGGAAACGGCCAGCAGCACGACTGTCAACGATACAAGCTTCCGCATTGTCATAAATTTTCTCCGTACCAAAATGACTGCGTGAGGAAGACGCGTGGCTTTTGCGGGCAGAGAAAGACAGCCAATCCGAATTTGTCGGCAGGCTTATGGTCAAACATTGTAGAGAAGGCGCGCTCGGCTGCTTTGTACATCAATCCGCAACCAGAAGCAAGCAGGATTACCAAAGAGCATCGGGTTGGTTAAATGCGTCGGCAAGCGTCCAGTGTAGGCGCGAGCGTCCACGTGTAAAGTTACCCCAACGACATCCACATTACACCCTGTTCCGGGACATGCTTTACACTCCGGCGCGAGCGCAGCGAACGCGGGAGTTAAAGCATGTCCCGGAACAGAATGTAAGAGATTTCATGGAACTTTACACGTCCACGCTCGTGCGGTTCGTGCAATCCCAGGACCATAGAAACTTAACTCCCAGCCGTTTCGCCGTGCCTGGCGGCCCCCAACCATGTTCCACGTAGAACACTTCTCAGCCGTTGCGACTGATGCCGGAGCTTTCTTGCTTCGCGCTCTTCAGCGCCCAAGCCATGCGCGGCGTGTTGTGGGCGATGCCAACGCGGCCGCGAGCGTCGAGCAAAATCATTCCACCGTGACCATTCAGGCGCGACTTCAAATAGTTGATGGCCTCTGCGGCGATCCACTCCGGCAAGCTGCCTGAGGCAACGCGGTCCGCTGCCCACTTGGCGAGAACGAGTTTCATGATGGGCTCGCCCCAGCCTGTAGTCGAAGCCGCTGCGGTTGTGTTGTCGGCGTAGCATCCGCAGCCGATCAATGATGAATCGCCCAGGCGGCCGGGAGCTTTGTTGAGAGTCCCTCCGGTGGAAGTCGCGGCCGCGATGTCCCCGTTGCGGTCGAGCGCGACCGCGCCCACCGTGTCATGCGAAAGCGTCGCGGCAAAGAGATCGGGCATTCCTTCCGAGGCGTGGGCCTGAAATTCGCGCAGGCGCTCGACCTCGCGCGGAATGATGAGGTCTTCGTTCTTGCACAGTGGGATACCGTGCTCGGCCGCGAAACGCTCGGCGCCTTCTGCGACAAAATATACGTGCGGGCTTTCACTCAGGATCTTGCGAGCGGCGCGCACCGGGTTGCGTAGATGCTCGACGCAGCCGACGCCTCCGGCGCGCAACGTGGCACCGTCCATTATCAACGCGTCGAGCTGTACCTTGCCGTCACGGTTCAGAAAGCTGCCGCGTCCAGCGTCGAAGGTCTCATCATCTTCCATGACCACGACTGCTTCTTCCACCGCGTCGAGCGATGAACCGCCTCGGGTGAGCACCTGCCAGCCCGCAGCCAGGGCGTTGCGCACGCCGTTGAGATGGGCTTCAACCATGTCATCGGGGATGGCCCAGGCGCCGCCATGGACGAGCAAAACGGGAGCAGTAGACAAAAAATTTCCTCCGAGAATGATCGATTAGTCTAACACTGCGGTTGAACGTGCTACACGATCGATGAGGGTGAAGTTTCGCGGTGACGCACGGGCGAGGACGCCCGCGCCTACACGGGCGGCCCAGCATTTCACTGGAGCATGCTCCATGACTGGATGCAGCTTCGCGCGATATTCGTGTGCCTGAAGCTGCGTACCCAAAAACCTTTACCCGCCGCGTTTTGCGGACCCGCCTCACCGTCCCGCAAAATCCCCCTATGGTTTGCAGGTTGCGGTCGTGAGTTCATTGTGTCCCCGCATGGGCGAGACGCCCGCGTCTACACGGGCGAGACGCCTAGCCTCCATTGGCTGGACGTTCTGCATTGGTAAATAGTGGGGGTGTCTCAGATAGGTACACTGGGCGAAGAGTGCGGATCGAATCGCTGAATCAAGATGAGTGCCCTTCCCACACTTTTTGCGGTGGTCGTGCTTTTCCTGGACGCTGTGGTTAACGCTCAGACGGCGCCCTATGCCGGTGTTGGAATAGGCGTCAACGGTTTGAGATTTCAATCTCCTTATTACAACGCTGATGTGGGCGTCGATTGGGGCGATCTTCGTCCCACTTTCTTCGAAGCTGAGTTTGGCGCGGATACCGCGAATCCAACCGGGCTTAACAATGGCACTACGGTGCGCGGCGAAGGGATCGTGATGTGGCGGACATCGCCGCACTGGCGCCTCGGCGGCGGGGTTCATTTCAGCGAACTGTATACCTCGATCTACGATAAGCAGTCGATTTGGCCGACTCTCGGTGGCATGTTCGAGAACAACTGGTTTCGAATGAATGCGCAGCTCCTTATACCCCCGAGCCCCAACCAATTGGTCGGACCGCTGTTCGACATGCGGGTGCATTTGAGGAGGAACTTTTTCTTTCGCGAACGGGTTGGGATTTATTGGTATGTAGGTTCGACTGACACTTCGCGTCATGCGAGTGCGGTTGCAGACTTCGGGGTACTGTATGTTTTTCGCGGGTGCGGGAGGGGCTGCCAGTAGCGCGGCACCGGCAAACGCCGAGATTCCTCGCTTCGCCCGGAATGACAAGGTGTGTGGCCTGCTAAGTACGATTAACTGTCATCCCGTAGCAACGCGAGGGATCCGGGTTCTTGACTGGCACTAGCAAAGACCCAGATTCCTCGCTTCGCTCGGAATGACAACCTGTGTAATAGAAAGACAAACCGACACGATCGGCGCGGAATGTCATACGGATGAGAGCGGAACGATAACTATCCGGCGCTTCAATTAGACAAAGTTTTTTCGATGGCGCTGCGGAGGGCGTCGTACTCCATCAGGCCAGGGTGGTATAAAGCTACGCGTCCTTTACGATCGACAAGCACCAGCGTTGGCGTGGTACTGGCGCCGTAGTTAGTGAAGTTGGCTTTGCTGATGGGTACTGGAACGCTTTGCAGTCCGGGATAGTAGTGCTGCCAGACTTGCGCGATGTAGGCGATCTCATCCTTGGGCTTCGCGTCTTCTCCCTTAGCCGCGTATCCGTAGAGTTGCGTGGGAGCGAGAATGGTCAGTCCCTTGGGAACGAACTCCGAACCTAGACGGCTAATGATGGGACCTTCGTACTTGCAGTCTCCGCACCAGTGAGCCCAGAAAAATAAAAGCACCGGCGAACCTTTGAGCTGGCTTAGCGGAGTTGGGCGGGTGCCGAGATATTCGGATGTACTGAGCGGCGGAGCCGGCAGCTTGGTCAAGCTGAGCAGGTTCAGATTCTTGTGCAGGCGGGGACCGATCGAAGTGTTTCCATAGGTCGCCAGCGCTCGCCGCAGTAGCGCGGCTGCTTGCGCGTTTTGGCCATGCGCGGCCAGCACCTTAGCCTCTACCTCGAAGGCCGCGCCGAGAGCGATGGGCAGATGCGGCTCGGCATCGAGGGATCGCTTTTGTGCAGCAGCTGGCGTGCCAGGGTTTCGGTTTGCTTTGCGGCGCTGTCCGCTTGCTCGAGTTCGTTGGCGTCGAGGGCTGCGCGCGCCGTCCAGGAGAGAGCTTCGAGGTATGAGGCGTCGACTCCGTGTTGCGCGCGATAAGTTTGCAGCTCGGAATCGGCGGCGGCGGAATTTCTTTGGGCCAGGGCGGTGCGGACGTCATCGACAATATCGGCGAAGGCGACTGACGATAGCAAGAGCAGGATTGCAAGACGCGGAAGACGCATCTCCTCATGATGCAGCGAATCGCAAAAAGTTTCCAGCCTGGGCGGAAGGCTGCTCCGGACGGCATCCCAACTTATTGAGAATCAGCCGCTTAGTCCGGTGCAGGTGAAATAGTTTGGCAAAGTGGAGAATATCTGAGGTACAATCCTGCTGCGTTTGACTTTGCAGTTTCAGCAACTCCCGCGATAGCGTGACCTGCCTGATGTAGTTCTGCGATGAACACAGCGCACATCTAACAAAAAGGAATCGAGCAACACCATGGAAACAGGAACAGTAAAGTGGTTTAACGATGCCAAGGGCTATGGTTTCATCAGCCGTCAAAGCGGCGAGGATGTGTTCGTACACTTCTCGGCGATTCAAGCAGGCGGATTTCGCAGTCTGCAGGAGGGTCAGCAGGTGCAGTTTGACGTGGTCAAGGGCCCCAAGGGGTGGCAAGCCGAGAATGTAAAGCCGGTATAAACCACTTACAAATCTTGGAAGACAGGGCGGCTGGCCAGCCGCCCATCATTTTTGGATTGAGACTTTTGGCTCCTAACGACGTAGCACCATTGACAGCGTCGAACATCTGTAATAAGTTCTGAATCGCGCCAGTCCGTCGGCATATTCGGCGCGTTACCCTCCCCTATTTCAAGTCCCGATAGCTTTCCTGACTGTCCGGAACTGAATTGTTTCCGGCTGCCGGATGAGTTCGTCCGCATTAACGTCGGCGACCAGCCCGGGGAAGCGAACTGTGCAATATGTGTCGGAGGAAAGATGAGTAGCTTGGTAAGACAGTCGTGGATGGTTTTGCTGATTGGTATTTTGGGGTTGTCTACGAGCAGTGCGCTGGCTCAACAATATATTTATACCAACGACAATGTAGCCAACAGCACCAACAGCACGACGGCGCTGACTGTCAGCGTAAAGGGCGCTCTCAAGATACTGAAGACTTACTCGACCGGCGGGAAGAGTGCGGGCAGCGGTTACTTTGCTGTCTCGACTGTGACCTCTGGCAAAACCAGGCTGGGGACTGTCTGTTCGTTTCCAATGGCGGAGACAGCACCATTGCGTCCTTTCAGATGAATCTGTTCGACGGGAGCTTGACGGCGGTGAAGGGCTCTCCGTTCTCCGATGGGGTTAGCGGCGCGCAGCACCTTGGCATTGGATTGGCGTCTGCAGGATCGCTGTTGTTCGCGGGCAACACCAACAACAACAGCATCTCGGTATTACGAATCAATTCCGGTTGCTCCCTCAAAGTTTTGAAGCAGGTTACGGTTCCGGGTTCGCCGGCTGGCATGAAAGCCACGCCGAACGGAGATTTCCTCATTGTGGCATACATTGGGCAGGTCGATTCTTTCAAAATTGATGCGAAGACGGGCGATCTTACGGAACTCGGCCCCTTCACCCCCAAGGGACAGCCGCGGGTGTGGACATTGGTTGCGATGGCACTACGGCGTACTTTGGCGATACGGCGACCCACACTCAGGTAGAAGTGTTCAGTATCGGCTCGACCGGAGAGTTGAAGGAGTTGAACAATTTCACCAACAAGAACGGGGAGAGTTCCAACAACGTGATGCTCAGCCTCGATGGCACGCACCTGTATGTGAGCAACACGATGTCGAACCAGATCACGACACTTTCGGTGGGTTCCAACGGAGCTCTGACCTACGACAGTACGCTGAAGCTTAACAAGCCAGGCCTCTATGCGCTGGGTCTGGCAACGGGGACTGGGTTGAATCTTTTTGTGTCCGAGGAAAACAACCCGGAGTCCATCGGTGTTCTCGCGGCTGTTGGCGGTGTTTTGAAGGAAGTTCACCGGCTCGCCATTTCCTGTGATCAAGAATGGCTCCGATCCGGCGGGGCTGACCGCAGTGCCAAGGTCCTGCAACTAACAACGGATTCGGAATTATCACCTGCACAAATCAGTAGCACCTGAAGCTAAGCGGCATCACGTTCGATTTCAAAGCGATTAAGAGCTTGATGGAAAGTAGTTTTGAAATGCGAGAAAAAACCATTCTGGCCGAGAAGGGCGCCACCAGCTAGCCTGAATGTATCACAGAATGCGCAGACAGTTCTAAGCTCAAAAGCATGCTCAACGTCATTTTCCATGAGTATTGCTAGTGAAACTTCTGCAAGCTTAGCATCTTGCAATTTGCCAGTGGTTCCGGAGAACGACCACGGCGTAGCGTGGGCAAGATCCAGCTTCAATTCCTCGGCGACTTCATTTGGGAAAATGGAATAGTCGGCCCCTGAGTCCACAAGAGCTACAAGTCTATTGGTTGTGTAGAAACCATTACGGAGAATAATGTCGAGATACGGTCGCGGAGGGGTATTGGCAAAAGCCGTCGTGTACGTGAAAATCACGCAGCTCTATTTTACTCCTGCGGCCAATCCTTCATCTTCTAGAGGCATCTTGATAAGAACGGGATCGGCCTCACCGTTTAATTGTGCTTCAAAAGCCGCCGCTCGTATGGACGTACCCGTGCCAACGATACGACTTTTATCGTGTGACAATGCTACCCAAGCCCCCGCGGGAGCATCCTTGAGGATGATACTGAGGTCTCGCGGATGAGCACTTGTCACTGGCTTTTTCTTGTCAGACATCTGGCCCTTGTAAAGCCCCGCAAAGAGCGCGTGGAGCGCTGGCTTGCAGGTTACATTCGAAGCCAATTACGAATGTAAGTCAAGTGTCAATCGGACTACGACTTCCACGAACTTACGATTTGTGAACTGATATTCCAAAAGAATTTCGCCAACTAGCTTTGTGAATCACGAATGAGCACGACGTCAGAATCGGTATGCCCACGAATCATACCCAACTGGCTGCCATCGAATGACCAATGAAAATCAATGATGTGTTCTGACTTGAAATCTGTGAGTTGTTTTCCGGAAGAACCATCCAGCGGCTGCGACCACAGATTATCGACTCCGCCACGACGGACGGGGTAAACGATAGCCTTGCCATCGCGCGAGAAACGTAGGGGACCGCTCCGGGGCCGCTCGAAAGCCATCGTCTTCACAATTTGATTGGAATCCAGGGAGAGTAGTCTGAGGGCTTCGATATGTTCGCCCAGATGTCCGAACGCTGCGATGGCGATAGTCTTTGCATCGGGGGAGACATCATAGGCAGCCGCGAGTTCGTCTGAAATTTGTTGCGGCGTTCCCCCGTCGATGGAGACTTTCATTATCCTGGCGCCATTTACTTCATCCTGATAAAACACCCAGCGCCCATCTGGCGAACAAACCGGACTTTCATCCACCTTGCCGTTCGAAAGCTGCTTGAAATTTCCGCCGGACATGTCCGTACGCCAGATGTCCAGCACATTGTTGCCCTTGTTTAATAGGCCGCTGAATACCACATAGCGGCCATCGGGACAGGCGGAGGCAATATCAACCAGCGCACCGTCGCGCGCAAATAAAGGCGTCTTCCCGCTCGATTGAGGGTTAAGCAGACTAAGACCTGAATTTGAGTCTGATCGCACAACCATCTGACCGTCATGCGTCCAGCTGAAACGCAACACGGGCGCGCCCGAGCTGACTTGCCGGGCTTCTGCGGCATTCGAAGATGCCGGCATTGCGAACAGGTTATAGTGATCCTGGCTCAGGACGCTGACCAGAGTGCGCCCGTCAGCAGCCACGCTAGGTTCGGAATAAAAATTGGTATCGCGAGTTACGTTGTGCAACTTTCCGTCCGGGTAAGAAACGAAAACGATTTGCGCATGCACCAGACTGGATTGGGCGAGCAAGCCACTCTGATCCGGCATCCAGACAGGACGTTGAATGATGTCCGAGGCGGAGGTGAAGAAAACTTTCTGCTTCCCGCCCGCAACATCGAGCGCTACTAAACCGCTGAAAGCATCGCCGGGTTGAAGCACCATGCAGACGATCGTCTTGCCGTCTGGCGACCACGCGGGGTCTTGCAATCCCCCATCGACAGGGCCACTGTACAGAATCTTCTCCTCGCCACCTTCAGCGGGAAGAAGCAGCAAGTCGTTCCTTGCCGGCATCGGGATTGTTGGCGCGAAAATAGGCGATCTGCCGCCCATCGGGAGAGAAGGTAATGTTTGAGTCGATGTCTGTGACCAGTTTTTGTGGAGTACCCCCGAGAACTGGTGCGCGATAGAGATACTTCAACTCTTCACTGCCGGGTTCACTCCGTTCGAAATAGAGGTAATTGCCATCGGGAGAAAAGCGCAGGTGGGCGTACTCCACTTCCGCGGGCGGGATCACCTGCGTATCGCTGTTAGTGGGGAGGTTACGCAGCCACAAACTCTCCTGGCCGGCATCCCGAACCACGGTGAGGATGTACTTTGCGTCCGGAGAAATGGCCACCAGGGCGGCCTTGCCAGTCTCTGTAACCTTGGTGATGGAAATGTTTTCGAAGGGAACATGACGATTGCGATTGAACAATGCGAAAACGCCGTAGGCCGCGGCAACCAAGAGCGCCAAAGCAATCAGCGTCGCTACTCCGGTGCCTAGTTTGTGTTGGCGGGCAGCCGCGACCACGGTGGAGCTGCTCGATCGGTGGGCGAGATGGCGTGACGGGCGGATCCGCCACGGGTACAGATGGACCGGAAGCGGCAGAGGTTGGTTTGCGTCCGGATTCGGTGTCACGCTTCAATCTTCTAAGATCGCCGCGTAAATCGGCGGCGGACTGGTAACGCAAATCCCGATCCTTTTCCAGCAGCTTGTCGATAATTTCCTGGAGCTTGAGCGGAAGCTGCGAATTGAGTTCCACTGCGGGCGTAGGATCACGTTCCAGAATGGCATGGAAGATTACCGCCGAAGTGTTGCCGTGAAAAGGCAAACGCCCGGTGGCCATCTCATAAATCACGGTTCCTAGAGAAAAAAGATCGGTGCGGGCATCAAGTTGTTCGCCCCGAGCCTGCTCTGGCGACATGTACGAAATAGTTCCAACCGTGCTTCCCGGACTGGTAAGGCTGGCGGTGCGCGCAGCGTCCTCAGTGTTGCCCATCGTTTCTGTAAGAAAACCAGCGGCGCGGGTGAGCTTGGCCAGGCCAAAATCCAGAACCTTTACCTGACCCCGCTGGGTAATAAAAATATTTGCGGGTTTGATATCGCGATGGACAATGCCCTTGGCATGCGCGGCGTCAAGCGCGTCCGCCAACTGAATGCTTATGTCGAGTAAGCGATCGACAGGCAAGGGGCCACTTTGCATTTTGGTGTCGAGTCCCTGGCCCTCGATCAGTTCCATCGCAATGAAAGACTGCTCGCCGTCCTTCTCCGCCGCATAAATCGTGCAGATGTTCGGGTGATTCAAAGCCGAGGCGGCGCGAGCTTCTAGCAGAAAGCGATCCAGGGCAGAAGCGTCACGCGCCAGGTCAGGAGGCAGAAATTTTAGAGCCACGCGACGGCCGAGCGTGAGGTCCTGGGCTTCGTAGACCACGCCCATCCCGCCGCTGCCAAGGCGCCCGGTGATGCGGTAGTGCGAGATAGTTTGACCGATCATGATAAGGACAATTTGCTCAGTGCCCATCTTAGGGCGCATACAAACGCGAGTCAAACCCGACACGCGCAGCCCCGGACGCCTCGTCCGGGCGGTTAGGACTAAGACCCAAAAGAATTGTTAAAAGCAGTTGATTGTGATCATACGTTCCAGGGAGTGGCGCTCGCGCTTTCGCTCCTACATAATGATAAAGAGTGCCAGCGAGGAGGAATGGATACATGGCATTGAAGGTTGGCGATATTGCACCCGACTTCGAGTTGCCTGCAGTCGAAGGTGAGCAGCGGACAAAAATCAAACTCAGCGATTTCCGCGGCAAGAAAAATGTTCTAGTGACTTTTCATCCGCTGAACTGGACCCCGACTTGAGGAGAACAACTGCCGGCGTTCGACTCCGATCGCGAGAAGTTCGCCGCGCTCAATGCCCAGGTTCTGGACATAAGCACTGACTCCGTTTACAGCCACATTGCGTGGCAAAAGCATGCCATCGGGACCATGCATTTCCCCATGTGTTCGGATTTCTATCCGCACGCGGCAGTAACCCAAGCATTCGGCATTATGCGCGAAGGGCCACCACTTCCCGGGATCAGCGAGAGGGCAGTATTTATCGTGGACAAAAACGGCAAGATCGTATTTGCCAAGGTGTATCCGCTGGACCGCACCCCGGACAACCACGAATTGCTGGCGGTATTGAAGAGTGTGAAGTAAAGCTTGGGCAGTGTAGGCGCGAGCGTCCCGCTCGTGCAGGGCGCGTCTCGCGCCATACATTTGGTGAGTAACTCAGAATCTTTGAGTACCTCCAGGGAACGACTGCAGTGCCCCGCACGAGCGGGGACGCTCGCGCCTACACGAAAAAACTAACTCACTTCGGCGAAGACGCTTTTTGGGCGGGCACGATCTTCTCCAGATACGCGCCGTCGTTTCCCATCACAATTTCCGCTTTGATCTGATCCCCGGGAGACAGTTTATCGAGCACGCTGGCGTCCTTCACCTGGTAGGGCATTGTCATCGCGGCCATAAAGCCGGGAATTTCGTCGCCATCGACATTGATTGCGTGTGCTGCTTTATCGATGGATACTACTCTCCCGGTCAATTGGTACCGCTTCACAATCGTGTCTTTCGCCTGAACCGTCACTTTACTGTCAGCCTCTTTGCCCGCCGATTGCTGAGCGCTATGAGATGGACCGCAAGCGGCTAAGAAGCTCAAGCCAACTGAAGCAATAAGAATTGTTGCGAATTGATGCCCCACTGTTCTTCTCCTGACTATTGTCGCTTGCGACCACACGATCTCTTAATAATGAAAGCGGTAACGAAGCTCGGCATAAATTTCTCGCGGATTGTTCCAGTGAAACCCGCCGAAGGTCACGCTGTTATCAAGTTCCACTCGACGATTGGCAACGTTCAATCCATTCAGCGAAATTGAATATCGTTCACCAAAATCCTTCCCTAGCGATAAATCAAAAGTCGCGTGTTGCGGCAGATAATTACCCAGATATGGTTGGCCAGGAAACGCGTTGGTGAAGCCGGAACCATAGTAGACGTTGGTCGAAGTATAACTGTGCCACGGAAGCTTGACATCGCCACCGACATTCAAAGTATTGCGCTGGTCGTGATCGAGTGGAGACAGACCGGCGGGCAAAGCAAAATTCGTCAACCCACCAGTGATGGCTCCGCCGCCCTCTGCGATCTGATTAGAATATGCCAAATGAATTTGCCCCCGATGCGCGATGCGCGGCGAGCGCAGCGTAAGCTCCCACCCCCGAATTACAGCCTCGGCAATAGTGATGGGGAAAAACAAATTCGATTCGCCAATATTATTGTGATCGAAAAAATTGGCCACATTAGTCCGGAAGTTGTCGGCGTCCAACGTCCAGCCACGATAAGGAATGGTGACTCCGAACTGGTGTTCCTCGTCGCGCTCGCCGTGCAGAGGGATGAAGCCCAAATTGCTGGCCTGTGCGAAATCGAGCAACGGACCCGACGCCGTAATCAGTGGCGGCGCCTGATAATAATGTCCGTAAAAGGCGCGGAAGACCCAGTGCAGACGCGGGACTACGGCAGAAACTCCGAAACGTGGGCTGATAGCGGTCTCTGAAACGCCGCCCGAAAATCGGGTCGGCCTCATTCCAGCGCTCAGCGTGAGCCATGAAAATGGCTTGAATTTGTCATCGACAAAAAAAGCTTCCAGGTGCCCCGCCGGATGCTCGACATCGGTGAAAGGAGTACCGACACCGCTGTTGAAGACCGCGCCGAAAAGTTCGTTGTCCTGCTGGTAGAAGCTGTACAAACCTACTTGCAGATTGTTCTTCGCCACATTCGCCGCGAAACTCACCTGTCCCCCACCATAACTTGATGCGCGATTCTGCGTAGTCGCCACTGGATAATCTTCAGGGGAGCTCGAATAGTCGGCGCTATTGAAGTGAAAAAAAGGTGAGACCGTCAGCAACAGTTGCGAATTAAAAGTATGTACCCAGGAAAAATTCACGATAGCGTCGGCTTCATGATCCCCATCGCGAAGACCGATGCTCGGATATTGCGCAACAAATCCGTTGGCTGCGATTGACGCATTCTCTATGTCGTTGGGATTGGGGTCATAGGGAATTTGGTAATAGTCCCTACGCAAAGAGGTTACGAGGCGCAACTGGTTCGAAGGGTCGACATTAAGGATGAGCGACCCGAATCCTCCGTATCCATTTTCGGCGTCATGCACCACCTGCGGAACCGGCGTCTGAATCCCGAGGTTGCTGCGGTTGGCATTCAGACTGGCATAGTAAGCGAATCGCTCGGTGTGGCTGCCAAAATTGAATTGATCGTTCGTCTGATAAAAGTTGCCGGCGCTTAAAATGAGCTCGGCTTCGTTATTACGTTCAAAACCGGTCCGGGGCGCGATATTAAATACTCCGTAAGTGCGATCGCCAAATGCCGCGCTGTAACTTCCGCGCTGCACTTCCAGGTAATCGATATCTTTGGGATCGAACTGCGCTCCGAGGTTAGAAGCAATATTTGTGTTGGGAACGGGGACGCCGTCGATCAACCAACTGGTCTGATGGCCTCCGCGAATGTGCAGTTGATCGTGAGTAAAATATGCGCCGGGAACGTAGTCCGTAATCATCGCCAGACTGTTGGTGCGATCGGCGCCCGGGGTGCGCTGAATGTCGGCCCGGCTCACGGTGGTCGTCGGCGTGACCGAGTCGCTCGGCGTTACCTCCGGTTGTGCGGACACATTCACAGTTTCGTTGGCGGCAGCGACGCGCAATTGAAGATGCACGACCGGCTCGGTCCCCGACGCAACCCGGACGTCCTGCGTGCCCTGCACAAAGCCCGGGCTCGCCACAATCACCGAATAATCACCGACTGGGACCGCATTGAATTCGAAGTTCCCGTTGGCATCCGAATTGCCGCTCTTCGACCAGTCGGATGATTTCGCCTTAAGCATCACCATGGCGCCTTGAATCGGGCGGTGCTGCGGATCATGGATAATTCCGCGCACTGACCCGAAGATTGTGGCGCTGACGGTGACAGCTAGCAGGAGAAAGCCGCCGACATAGAAAATGCGCGTAAAGTGCATAAATTCTCCAAGCCCGTTGAGATGGGAGTAGCGAACGCTGAAAGCCTGCGGAGCTTCGCTCCGCCTGGACGGGCGAGGCGCCCGTCCCCACACAAACAGTGCGGACCTGCGGGTGTTTCAGCATTTGTTTGGAATCAGGCGATGGAGAACTGTGGAGGGGCGCGGCCGGAGTGCGCGTGGTTGACCGATGAGGCAAACCCAATCAGTTCTCGGTCAAGCTGGAAAATCGTTGACGCAGAAGTCGCTTGAGCGCTCGTCTTGGAAGCCGGACGTGCCCCGCGAGAAACGGTCAGCGGGCGGCAACAATCGTGTTGGCAACACGCTGGAGGAGCCTGAAACTGAGCATCGTGCGAAGAACTACTGTGCATCGGCTTCCGCAGGCAACACGCGTGCGGCGGCGCGGCGGAGATCGCCAGAGCCACTGGCACGAACACTCCGACCAGCAGCAGAAAGAGCAACAACCTGGCGGTCGCACGATGCATTGGCTTCAAACCCTGTCTAGCCGGTCGGACGGCACCGGCCGTCAGGCACGAACACAGTTTACAACCATAGACGAAAACCGAGGTCACAGAGTTGTCAAATCTTTGTTGAATCCTATCGCCATTGGAGACAGCCGAAAGATAATACAGTATATTCCTGCCTATTTCATCAACACCCAGCGGCCGCCATCGGTGAAAAGGATGACCAGGTTCATCACCACCAACATCGAGTCATAGTGCCAACCGTAAGTTTTCTCGCCCCAGAATCCTGTATGCCAGACGAAGATTTTTTTCTGAATCGCACCGAGCATGATCAGAATCAATCCCAGCGCAGCGAGCTGAGTGAGCACACCAAAAGCCACGCCCAATCCTCCCGCCAACTCCGCCGCCCCGAGAAAAACAGTAAAGCCTTTGCTCATGCCGATGCTCTTGCTTCTCTCCTCGGCCTTGGTAAGGTGACTCCATCCGCTGCTGATGAAGATCACCGCGACCATGAGCCTGAGCGCGAGCAATCCGAAGTCGGTGAATTGAGCGAACTGAGGGAACATTGCGCCTGACTTGATGGTTATCGCCTGATGAAGGTTGCAGCAACCAGCAACAGATTCTTAAGCTTTCCCATGAATCTTGGCCCACCACCAGCGCACGCCGACGAAGAGAAAACGCCAGTCATGAAAGAACTCAGGCTCTTTGCGCTCAAACGCATGGCCGATGAACTGGAGCGTCCATCCCACCAGGAAAAGCGCTAGGGCATAAATCCACAAGCGATGCATGAATATGGTTCCGGCGAATAGGGTGAGCGAAAGCACAATGCACGGTATCCCCAGCGTATGACACAGCCGGTTTACCGGATGCTGATGGCTGCTGGAATATTGAGTGACCCACTCTTCGTTGGTGCGGCTGCCCAGCATGGCTATTCGATGATGCACGGACGCACTGAAATGTGGTCGGCTGCGCGGGTTGAGAGGCCGAGTGCAAGCGTGTTAGCATCCTAGGTTTCGGGTAGCTACTCGACTTTGACCCGTAGTCTACCCACTCTCATTCGTTGTTTATGGGACCCGCCGTAGTCAAAGATTCGCAGACTATAGCGCGCTGTTCCCACGTCTCGCAAAAACGGCGAGACTGGGGCACCCTCAGCGATCAAGGCGGTTGCCCTGACATGATTTTTTAAAAGGAGTAATCCCTTGAAAGTTTACGAAGGCGCAAACATCCGCAATGTCGCCGTGGTGGGCCACGGTCATGCCGGGAAAACCTCTTTGGTTTCGGCCATGCTGTACGCGTCGGGCGCATCTCCGCGGCTGGGGCGGGTTGACGACGGGTCCGCGACTACCGATTGGGATGACGAGGAGATTGCACGCAAGATGTCGATTTCGGCGGGATTGGCGTATGTCGAGTGGGGCAAAACCAAAATCAATATCGTGGACACGCCCGGATTCAACATGTTCGTTCACGAAGCCAAGATGGTGCTGCCGGTGGTCGATGCGGCCGTAGTTGTTGTGGACGGTGTGGCCGGAGTTGAAGTCGTCACTCAGCGGGTGTGGAACTACTGCGAAGAATTCAAAACGCCGCGTTTAATCGTGGTCAGCCGCATGGATCGAGACCGCGCCGACGCCGAACGTGTGCTCGAATCTCTGACCAGTGCATTCGGACGTTCGGTGATTCCTTTGGAACTCCCCATCGGCAAGGAAAAGAATTTCACCGGCGTGGTCGATTTGGTTCAGATGAAAGCGTACACCTACGAACTAGGCGGCAATGGCAAAGGCAAAGAAACCGAAATTCCTCCTAATTTGAAAGATCAGGCTCAGGAAGCCCACGAAAAGCTGGTCGAAATGATCGCCGAAGGCGACGACAAGCTGATGGAAGAGTTCTTCGAAAAGGGAACCATCCCAGTTGAAGACCTGATTCCGGCGCTGCACAATGCGATTCGTGAGGACAAAATCTTTCCGGTGATTTTTGGCTCGGGCCTGGGCAATGTCGGCGCCGACCGCGTGATGGATTTCATCGTTGATTACACGCCCGCTCCTTCCGAGCATGAATGGGTGCAGGGAGAAGCTGCTGCGTCCGGAAACGGCGAACCGCCGAAGCGTCATGAAACCGACGCGGAACCCGTTTCGCTATACGTCTTCAAAACTATTTCGGATGCGTTTGCCGGAAGAATCTCGTACTTCAAAGTATTTTCGGGGGTCCTCAAAAACGATGCCACGGTGCAGAATTTCAGCCGTGGGTCGTCCGAAAAGCTCGCGCACATCTCTATCATGCAGGGAAAAACTGCGGTGCCGGTGACCGAACTTCACGCGGGAGACATTGGAGCTGTCTCCAAATTAAAAGATACGCTCACCGGAGACACGCTCGGTGACAAGAGCGCGCCCATTCAGTATCCGAAAGTCCATCTGCCGGAACCCGCTATTACTTTCGCAATTGAGCCGAAGAGCCGCGCCGACGAAGATAAGCTAGGCCCCGGCATCCACAAACTTATGGAAGAAGATGCCATGCTGCGCTTCTTCCGCGATCCTCAGACCAAAGAATTTTTAATTGCCGGAACCGGCCAGCAGCACATCGAAGTCGTTGTTTCAAAGATGAAGAAGCGGTACCACACGGAAGTGATTCTCAAGGCGCCCAAAGTTCCGTACCGCGAGACCATTCGCGGCAAAGCCGATGTGCAGGGCCGCCACAAAAAACAAACTGGAGGACACGGTCAGTATGGCGATTGCAAAATTAAGATGGAACCGCTTCCTCGCGGCGGCGAGTTCGAATTTGTAAATGATATTTTCGGCGGCGCAATTCCCAAGAACTATATTCCCGCCATTGAAAAAGGGATCAAAGACGCGGCAGCGCGCGGATATCTGGCTGGGTTTCCCGTAGTCGACTTCCGAGTGATTCTCTACGATGGCTCGTATCACGACGTAGATTCGAACGACATGTCCTTTCAGATGGCTGGCCGCATCGCGTTCAAGAAAGCCATGGAACAAGCCAAGCCAACGCTGCTGGAGCCGGTAATGGCAGCGGAGATTACAGTTCCGGATGAATTCGCCGGTAGCATCATGGGTGACCTCAATAGCCGTCGCGGACGTATCCAGGGCATGGACAACAAGGGCGGCAACACCGTAGTCAAAGCCGAAGTCCCAATGTCTGAAATGCTGACTTACGGCGTCGATCTAACTTCGATGACGCAAGGCCGCGGGAGCTTCAATATGGATATGCATCATTACGACGCGGTGCCCGGACTGCTGCAGGAAAAGATCATTGAGAAAGCAAAGGCCGCGCGCGGCGACGTAAAAGAAGAGGAAGAGTAATGGACTGTTTGGCTGGTGCTACCGCAGCACCGATGAGTCAACATCATTCTTGCCCACGTCTGTCACGTGCCGGAAATGAATCCGACCTTTGTAGATGCTAAGTTCAAACAATGGCTTTACGCTCTTGCCGTCCGCTAGAAGCACTCCCGGTGCCAGGAAGTAACTTTTGAACAGGCGATAGGTCTTTGAACATTTCAAGATACTTCGAGTCGGGGGCAGGATTCATCCGGTTGATTTGGTAAGGCTCTGTGCAGACAAGAACGACGTACTTCGCGTCTCGAATTTTCTTGTCCATCCACCGTGGCCAATCCTCTGGTGGTGAGACTTCGTACTGGTCGAGGACGCAGTCCACGCCGTCCGCACGCAAGCGATTAGATAACTCTAAAACCTGCTCGATGTGGTCCGCGGAATCATGGCTATAGCTTATAAACACTTCATCTGATCCGGAAGGTTGGGTAGGTGTCACGAGGTTCTCAGCCCTTCCGCCTTGGCCAACTTCGCTTGGCGCTCATCGAAGGTCCAGAATCGTTCAGCCTTGAGTTCGAGCGCACAGGCCACATGCAGCGTGTCGAGCGTTCGCATACCGAATTTCGGGCCGTAGCGGCGAGCGAGGTCGGCGCAAAGCTCGAATGCGTCCTCCGGCAGCGGCACCTCACGCCAAAGGCCGGCGGCCTCATCCTCGACCAATTGTGAATTCGCGCGCCGGGCCACCTCTGCCGTCGCCGTTCCGCGAAATTGATGTTGGCCGAGCGCGTGGACCCACTCGGCGCGATGCAGCTCAGTCAGGATCAGGGGTGGCGAACCTTGCACGCGACGCCGAGCCTCCAGGGAATGAACATCAGTCAGGTACAAAGAGACAACGAAGCTGGAATCAGCGTAAACGCTCAATAACGTCCCCGATCCTCAAGGACGACATTCGGCAGAACGCGTTCTCCCAGTATTTCCCTGGCGCGGGCTTCGAAATCTGGCCACTTCCCCGGTTTTTCTTCCGCCTTTTCTGGAACAATGCGGGCGATGACGCGGTCGCGCTCCCGGAGTTCTACGATCTTGCCTGCGCGGAGCCAGCTCTTCAACCGCTTGGTATCTCGAAGTTGTCGAATGTTAACTGACGGCATGACTAAATGTGGCACATATTGTGTCACATTGTCAAGAACCAGCTCCTATGGAAGGGGGCAGACTTCGATATCGGTTTGGGTAAAATCCGTGCCCTTAGCCAACAGTGGCTCGTCCACCGACTTCGCGAGAGCGTAGGCGAAGCAATCTCCGAAGTTCAGACCTGCCGGGTGGCGACCTTTTCCGTATTTGCGCCAGGCCGAGCGCGCGATCTCCACTTGCTCGGCATCGACCGCGATAACCTCAAGGTTTGTGCGCACTACAAATAGATCGAACTCGCGTCCTGCAGCTTCCCCGCGCTTTGCCTCTAAAACAATTCCGGTTTCCAGTACGTTGGCCGCAGACATCAATCTCGTCCCGGTATCGGTGAGGAGTTTCAGAAAACGCTGGCGCTCCGGTTCGGCCAGAAAAATGGCGAGAATCGCTGAAGTGTCAATGACCATTAGCGGGGCAGTCCGTTTTCGTCGTATCCCAGAATTTCGTCGTCAGAACGGGAGTCGAGCGTAGGCAGAGAATCCACGCGTCGCAACAGCTCTTCGATTTGGCCACTTAGTACACGTGCATGACGTTTTGATCTGAGGTGTCGCCATCTCTCTTGGAGCGCCCTATGGATGGCTTCGGTCAATGACTCTCCTGTCGCCTCCGCCACTTTTCGGGCTAAGCGTTCTGTCTCGTCGTTCTTGATGCTCAGAGGCATATATAGAATTATATATACTATGGTATAAATATACCATTACCACGTTGATGAGTCTACCGAATTGCTCCGTGCTTTCAGTGGTAATATCCGGCCAGTGGCCACGCTCAGGAACACTCCCAAAATTCCGCAAGATCGCGAGCGCATCGTCTCGGCTGCCCCAGTTGAGGACGATTCTTCGTTCGAGCTAAAACTGCGCCCGCAGCGTCTGGCCGAGTTCATCGGGCAGGCCAAAGTCAAAGAAAACCTCGCCGTCGCGATAGAGGCGACACGCTCCCGCGGCGAAGCTCTCGACCACGTTTTGCTATACGGTCCACCGGGCTTGGGCAAAACGACTTTGGCGACAATTATCGCTAACGAACTCGGCGTGCCTTTTCAGCAGACTTCGGGTCCAACGCTGCAAATTAAGGGGGACCTGACTGCAATTCTGACGAATGTACGCGCGAAGCAGGTTCTGTTCATCGACGAAGTTCACCGGCTGCAGCCGACGCTCGAGGAGTTGCTATACTCCGCACTCGAAGACTACAAGCTCGACATCATCATCGGTCAAGGTCCCGCGGCACGCACTCATACCATGGACGTGCAGCCATTCACCTTCATCGGCGCAACTACGCGAGCAGGCCTGCTCTCGTCGCCACTGCGGTCGCGATTTGGCATCGTGCTGCGGCTGGAGTTTTACAGCCACGAAGACCTGCGCATTATCGTAGAACGCTCGGCGGAAATTCTGGGAGTGGAAATAGATCGACCCGGCGCCCTTGAAATCGCCAGCCGTTCCCGAGGCACGCCACGAATCGCCAACCGTCTGCTGCGCCGCGTCCGCGACTACGCCCAAGTACGAAGCGCGGGGAAGATCGATTTACCCACAGCTCAAGCTGCCCTGCAGATGCTTGAAGTGGATCGCTACGGCTTCGATGAGGTAGACAGAAAGCTGCTGCTGATTATTATTGAGAAATATCAAGGCGGCCCGGTGGGGCTGAACACTCTGGCAGCAGCTCTGGCGGAAGAACCGGATGCCATTGAAGAAATTTACGAGCCATTTCTGATCCAAATCGGTTTCCTGAACCGCACGCCGCGCGGAAGAGTTGCCACCCAGCTAGCCTATGAACATTTCGGAATCACACCTAACCGAAAACAAAGCTCTTTGTTTTAAGTTAAGGGCTATGCGCCTGTCGCTTTCGTTGATTTTCCTCATCGTCACGGGATGCAATAGCCATAAGAATGTTTGTCCAATCGACGGACAACCACCGCAATGGGTAGGACAAAGAAAAGGCCAATCCTGCGAGTACTTCCATTACAACGATGTAGAACGGCAAACGCATTCCTGGTGGGCGGACTGCGGAAGACAATAATCGTGCACCGTCGCGTGTCCGTACCGCTACAATGTCCGCAGCATGATTGCGCACCTTCGCGGACGATTGCTGGCCAAGCATCCCAACCAGGCTGTGGTTGAAACCGCTGGCGTCGGCTACGACGTCACTATCACCATCCCAACATTTTCTGACCTGCCCGGGCTCGGCAGCGAGGTCGCGCTGCACATCCACACCCACGTTCGCGAAGATCAAATCGCACTATACGGATTTCTAAAGCCGGCCGAAAAACAACTCTTCGAGAAACTGATCACGGTAAGCGGAATTGGCCCAAAGCTTGCCATCACTATTCTGAGCGGCATGCCCGCCGACGAAATGGTCGGCGACATTCGCGGCAATGACATCGCCCGTCTCACACGTATCCCTGGCATCGGCAAGAAGACCGCCGAGCGCATGGTGCTCGAACTCCGCGACAAACTGCCGCCAGCAGCAGGAGCAGAAGCCCCGGCCACGCCAGTCATGAGTGCGATTGAGGAAGATGTGCTCTCTGCACTGGTGAATCTGGGCTACCAGCGTCAAGCTACAGAACGCGCTTTGGCTTCAGTTGTGAAGAGTGGCAAGGATGGATCCTTCGAAACAATGTTTCGAAACACGCTAGCCGCACTGGCCAAGTGAAAGGCCCTACCGCTTGCGGAAGACTTCAAAAATCAGATTAAACAATTGCACCAGCGTGATCCCAATGGTGACATAAACGGCAATTTCCAACCGCCGCCCGGCTTCTTTAGTGCCCGCCAGCATGTCCATCACTTCTTTGGTGCTCTCGTGCAAGGTTTCAGCGAGCTGCTCAAAGTGTTGCGTCGATCCTCGCAATTTTTCTAGCACATGCGAGGTGGCCGAAAGGGCCGCAGCTATCTGTTCGCCGTTGCGAATGTCGAGTTCAATCTTGCAAGCCGACCACCACGGGCTGCCCGGCGGATTATCGTACATCCGCTGCCGAATCTCTTCATAAGACCGGCTTCGCAGCAACTGCACCAGCGCATGAACTTTATCCGGCTCAAGTGCGGCCGTTTCTTGAATGGATACCGGCATAACTGGCGAGTGTAGCAGCCATTTCCCCGGTCGCTGAGATACCCGAAGGACATCTCCATGTGTGCCTTTAGCCCAGGCATCCCACGTTACCCCTCGATTCGAGTAGAGCCTCTGGCCCGTGCATTTCTTATTCTTACCGCGCTAAAACCGGCTTGGTTACGAAGATTACCCAACCCTCTCTGCAAGCACAAGCCTATTCGCTGGCGAGACCTAGCGCGAAGGCGCTGCGGAGAGTTGCTCCGCCTGGACGGGCTAGTCGCCCGTCTCCACATGGGTGGTACTCCGCTGAGACGGCGAGACGACCATCTTCCCGGTTTAGTTTAGAAGGCGGAGCCGGAGCCTAATAGGCTGTAGAGGAGGACTATCAGGACTATGCTGGTGAAGATCATGTACATGCGATCTTTTTCGGCGGCGAATCCCCAGATGGATAGGGCTACGCGGAAGACTGGGGTGGCGATCAGCAGGAGCAGTCCGAACTGGATTATGCCGCGGCCGTGCAGTTCCAGGGCGCTGCGAATTATGCCCGGAACAGTTTTGAGGTCGGTGGGTTCGCCTTGGAAGACGTGATAGCTTACGGGCTCGCGGCCGTGACGCTTTAAATAAATTATTCCTCCGATGAACACGACTAGAGCGGCTAGTGAGACTCCGGTGCGAAGAAGATTGCCGACGATGTTCTCAAGTTTTTGATCTGTCCAACCGTGCTGGTTTGCAGTTTCTGCCAATTCAGATTCCTCCGGTCAGGCCTTTGTAGAGCATTTGCACGCCGAGAACGGCGATTACGACGCTGAATACGACTCGCAAGATTTTCGTTTCCGCCTTCATCAATATGCGCGCACCCAGCATCGAACCGGCTAGTACCCCCAGCATTACCGGCATGGCGAGACCGGGATCGATATAGCCACGGTTAAGATAGACGCCCGCGCTGGCTGCGGCGGTGACGCCGATCATGAAGTTGCTGGTGGTGGTGGAAACTTTGAAGGGAATCTTCATGGCCTGGTCCATGGCGAGGACTTTAACTGCTCCTGAGCCGATGCCCAGCAATCCCGAGAGCGCGCCAGCGCCGAACATCAGGCCGAAACCCGTGGGAACGCTCTGGACGTTGTAATGCCGCATTCCTCCTTCTTCGGAGGGGAAGTCTCCATTCATGCGAAGGCGGGTCGCCAGGGAATCCTCCGGAAGATTGCGCTGCGCCCGGGACCGTGGCTTTCTGGAAAGGTATGCGGAATAGAGAAGCATGACACCAAAGATGATAGCGAGAGCTCGAGTGGAGATAAATGCAGCCAGAAAGGCTCCGGCCAATGCTCCGACGGTGGTGGCAATCTCGAGGAACATGCCGATGCGGATATTGGAGAATCCTTCTTTGACGTAGGCGGCGGCTGCGCCAGAGGAAGTTGCGATCACGGAAACCAGCGAGGCTCCGATGGCGTAGCGGATGTCGACCTTGAAAAAGAGGGTGAGGAGAGGCACGAGGACGACGCCGCCGCCGAGACCGGTGAGCGATCCCAGCAGACCGGCTACGAAAGATCCAGCCGCGACAAGAAGAGTGAACTCGAGATGGTTCATCGTCGCCCCGCAGAACGAGTGATTTAGAAGTGTAACGCGGATGGTAATGATTGTGGGTCGCTGGACCACGGTCAGCGGGGGTGGCTCTAATGAAAAACCTCGATTCTCCATGTCAGCGCCTCAACAGGCTGCCGGGAAAATGCTGTTGAGACGAGGAACATCGACCCCCGGCCGCTAGGAGCCGTGGTTGAGAAGAGGTATGCCGCTTCAGTATGCCCCCGGACGAGGCGTCGGGCTACGTGTGCGTTGGTAGAAGTCCTCCTAACCCCTAATTCACCCAAGATTTATCAGATATTCATCAATTTTTAATAAATGGCCGCTAGCATCAACAGTCCCATCCGCAAGAGATTTCGCATCAATATTTTGCTGGTTATCCATCTTTAGGATTACTCGGAGGAAAAATGAAGCACGGAATGGTTTTGGTTTTGCTTTGGCTTTAGCGATGGTAGTCGGCGCTTTCGCGGCGGCGCCACCGCAAGATACGAGCAGCGGAAGTAGTGCCAGCACGAAGAAAAGAGCAGCCGCGAGAAAGTCGGCACCCACCGTTTCGACCCAGCTCAGTGAGATGAAGCGGGCGATCGACGCGCAGCAGCAGCAAATTCTACAACTGATGAATCAATTGCAAAGCCGGGATGCGGCAATCCAGCAGTTGCAACAGCAGGTGGGCCAGGCCCAGAGCGCGGCTACACAAGCAGAGCAGAAGGCCGATACTGCAGTTTCGCAAACCTCGCAGGCGCAACAGGACGTGGCCGCGGTGCACACGGATGTGGCTGACCTGAAGCAAAATGCCACCAGCACAGCGCTTTCGTTGCAGGAAACGCAGAAGAACCTCCGCTCTGAAATTGAGAGCCCGCTCGCCATCCATTACAAAGGAATCACCATAACTCCGGGTGGCTTCATCGCGGCAGAAACCGTGTGGCGCCAGCATGCACTTGGCGCCGACATTAACACGCCGTTCAATTCGATTACATTCCCTGGCGCCGCGCAAAGCAACATATCGGAATTCTTTGGATCCGGCCGCCAGTCGCGTATTTCGATGCTGGCAGAGGGCAAACTAAGTAGCGCCAAGCTGAGCGGTTACTACGAGTCGGACTTTCTGACGTCTGGAATTACCTCCAACAACAATCAGAGCAACAGCTACGGGCTGCGCATACGGCAAGCATGGGCTCAGGCGGCGTTGAATGACGGTTGGAGTTTTACCGGCGGGCAAATGTGGAGTCTGATCACGGAAACCAAGAAGGGTTTGGACAATCGCTCGGAAGCGTTGCCGATGACGATCGATCCGCAGTATAACGTTGGCTTTAGCTGGGCCCGGCAATACGGTTTCCGGGTGACCAAGAATATCAGCAATAAGGCGTGGTTCGGCTTCGCGGTGGAAGATTCGCAGGCCACGCTTGGCGGCCACGGCGCGAATAACAACTTTATCCTCGGGGAGCAGGGAGCGAGCGGCGGCCTTTACAATCCAACCGCAAACTACTCTTTCAATCCCTCGCCCGATATCGTCGGCAAGCTTGGCATTCGAGCCGGGCTGGGGACACTTCGAAGTATTCGGAGTGTTCACCGACTTCCGCGACCGGATTTATCCGCTGGCGACGGCAACCAAGCCTTCCGCGGCGGGTGCGTTTAACAACTCAGCGCCCGACGGCGGTATCGGCGCCAACATACGCGGGACCATCGCCAAGCACGTCGATATCGGGGCGCATTTCCTCGGCGGCAATGGCACCGGACGTTACGGCAGCGCTGGACTCGCAGACGTTGTAGCTCGTCCCGATGGCGTCCTGGTTCCGGTGAGGAATTATCAAGCGCTGGGCACGCTGGAGTGGCACTCGCCGAGGCTGGATGTTTACGCCAACGTTGGCGGCGAATATGAAGACCGGACTGCGTTCGTCAGCAGTTCTGGAAAAGGCGTTGGCTACGGATCGCCGCTGTTCAATAACTCTGGTTGCGGCACCGAGACACCCCCAGCAGCCACGACTGTCACCGTTGTCACCCCACCCACTGCCAGCAGCCCCACTGGCGGCACCGCCACAATTCCGGTTCCCGGTTCTGTGGGTACGCCTCTGACCGGCGGATTCAACCCTGGCGGGCTGGCCAATTGCAACGGCGATACGCGGAACATCATCGAAGGCACTATCGGGTTTTGGTATCGCTTCTACAGTGGCCCGAAGGGCAGACTTCAATGGGGGCCGCAGTACTCTTACATCGACCGCAACGTTTGGCGTGGCGTAGGCGGAACTCCAAATGCGACGGAGAATATGTTCTTCACGTCGTTCCGGTATTACTTGCCATAAATTCGGATCCCTTGCCTTGACGCCGCTTTGCGGCGTTGGGCGGGGGATTTCTTTTCTCACCTGTGGTGTGGGACTTGCGTTGTGCCGCACGGGCGTGACGCCCGCGCCTACACTTCATACTTACACTGGCAGGGTGAAATAGAACACCGAGCCGTGGCCGGACTGGCTTGTGACTCCGATTTTTCCGCCGTGGGCTTCGACGATTGCTTTGGCGATGGCCAAGCCCATGCCTGTTCCTTGGACGTGCAGGCGCTGACCTCGTCCGCGATAAAATTTGTCGAATATCAATGATTGTTCGAAATCGTCGATCCCAGGCCCGTGGTCGGCAACGCTGGTCATCACCATCCGGTTATTTACTTCTCCGGTGATTTGAATGGGAGATTCCGGTGAAGAATATTTGGCAGCGTTTTCGAGGAGTTGAGTTATGACTTCGGTGACGCGGCCTTCATCCATTCGAACCAGCGGCAAGTCGGCTGGCAGCCGGACATCAACCGGATGCTGTCCCAACGCTGGTTTTGCTTTTTCAAGCGCGGCATTGACGGCTTTCTGAATTGGATGCGCGCCTAATTGAAGCTCGACCTTGTTTGCATCAAGCTGCGCCATTTCCGCAGCTTCGCCAACCAGGCGATTCAAACGGTCACTTTCTTCGTTAATGACGGTGAGAAGTTCGAGGCGTTGAGCCGCGTCCAGGGCGGGATTCGAGAGCATTGAAGTGGCAGAGGCTTTGATGGAGGTTAGCGGCGTACGAAATTCGTGGGTGACTGAATCAAGTAAAGCCGACCGCAGTTGCTCGCTTTCGCGCGAGGCCTCGGCGCGACCTAGTTTCTCTACCGCGCCAGCGCGTTCGATTGCAATCGCAATCAGGCTACTCATGGCTTCGAGAGTTTCGCGGGAAAGCATCGCGCCGGAAACGCCCATGCTGCCGACGACGCGAAGGCCCATGCGGAGAGGTATTACGACCATGTGTTTTTCAGGGTTCGTCATCGGCTCGCCACGCATGCAGACCAATTGCAGATCGTGGCGCTCCAAGTCGTGAATGGCGGGACTTGACCGGTAAACGTCAGGCCGGTTGGGCAATGCGATGGCTGCGGCTTTAACGCCGAAAGAGTCCACGATGTATCGCGGAATCGCATTCAGCAGTTCGATTACGTTGTCGCTGGAAAGCAGTTGCTGGCTGAATCTGTAGAGGCGCTCGGCCTCGTGACGACGCTCGTTCGCTCTTTGTGCTTCGCGGCGCGCTCGCTCCGCCAGTTGGCTGGCAATGATGGCTGTGACCAGAAAAGCAAACAGGGCGACCCAATTCTGCGGATCGGCGATGGTCAAGGTGCCAATAGGAGGAAGGAAATAATAGTTGAAAGCCAAGGTTGCGACCAGCGGCCATGAAGACGGCGGGCCGCAAGCCCCAGTTTGCTGAGACGATCAGGACGCCGATCAGGAAACTCAGCGCGACGGTGGTGGGATTCACCTTGATTACGAGGTGATAAAAAACAACCAGGACCAGCACAGCAACCGCGGTCGCGGCATAGCGCATGGCGGACTTGAGTCGCGCTTGGTTCACGCCGCCGATTGTAGCTGATCTTCGGAAGACTGGTTTGCGCGCGTTCCTTTGTGGACCTTCGTGTCCTTTGTGGTTTTAGCATTTCTCAATTCATGAACCACAAAGGACACAAAGGTACACAAAGGAAAAAGGGCTTGCAGGAGCGTGGAGGCGGCTATACCTGATTCGACATTTTGAATCTGCTCGACGACAATAGCCGCGATGACCAAAACTCCTGAGCAATGGTTGGAGGAGGCGGATCCCAGTAAGAAAGGTGGGGTATTCAAACTCTTTCTGGGATATGCGCCGGGTGTCGGCAAAACTTTCAGCATGCTGAGTGAAGCGATTCGCCGGCACGCGCGGGGCGAGGATGTGGTCATCGGAGTGATCGAAACCCATGGGCGCAAGGCGACTGCTGAACTGGCGTCCAAGCTCGAAGCTGTTCCTCGAAAGAAGCTGGAGTACAAAGGCACCATGTTCGAAGAAATGGACGTAGACGCCATCCTCGCCCGAAAGCCAAGCGTCGTCTTGGTAGACGAGTTGGCGCATACCAACGTCGAGGGCAGCAAGCACGCAAAGCGGTATCAGGATGTACTGGAGTTGCTGGACGCGGGCATTGATGTGCTTTCGACGATGAACATTCAGCATTTGGATAGCGTGACTCCGACGGTGCAGGGCCTGACGGGGATTACGGTTCGGGAGACGGTGCCGGACTGGGTGCTTAAGCGAGTGAATGAAGTAGTGATGTCGGACCTGACTCCGGAAGCGTTGCAGAGCCGGATGCGCCGTGGGGACATTTACCCGCTTGACCGGGTTGGCAGGGCGCTGGGGAATTTCTTTCGTCCGGGAAACCTGATCGCGTTGCGGGAGTTGGCTCTTCGCCAAGTAGCTCAGGCTGTAGATCAAAGCCTGGAATCGTATCGCGAGAAAGATGAAGACAGCGGAAGTGTCCCGGTTCGCGAGCGGATCGCGGTTTGCATCAGTTCGAATCCGGCAGCGCAGTATCTGATCGCGCGCGGCGCCCGCATGGCTCAAGCCATGGGCGGGGAATTGCACGTTGTGTATGTGGATCTCGGGCAGGATGACAACGAGCCCAACCAGAAAACCTTGTCAGCGAATCTCAATTTCGCCGCGAACGTGGGCGCGCAAATAACCAAACTGAAGGCGAGCAGCGTGGCGCACGCTGTAGCTGACTTTGTGCGCGAAAAACACGTTACCCAGGTTGTGTTTGGACGGTCAGCCACCGGCGGATGGAGAAAGTATTTATATCTCACCGCGATCAACAAGTTCCTGCGCGATGCGCCCGCGGTCGACGTACACATTGTTACCCAGGAACCTGCCTGATTCCATGAATGAACATCGCCGTATTCTCGTGGTGGACGATGAACCTCAGATCCCGCGGGTGTTGCGCACCAGCCTCTCCAGTCATGGCTACGATATTCGCGTGGCTAATGACGGCGAGACAGCGCTCGAGATCATGAAGGACTGGACGCCGGATCTGGTTATCACTGATCTCTCCATGCCGAATATGGATGGGCTGGAGTTGTGCCGGCGATTGCGGCTTTCGACCAAGATTCCCATCATTGTGCTCTCGGTTAAAGGCGAAGAAAGGACCAAAGTACAGGCACTGGATGCTGGCGCTGACGACTATGTAACCAAGCCGTTCGGGATCGAGGAATTGCTGGCGCGCGTGCGGGCGAACTTACGGCGTGTTCCGGTGGAAAGCGATCAGTCGACGCTCATTGAAGTGGGTGATTTCCGTATCGATCTGGCGGCACATAAAGTTTCGCTCCGTGATCGCGAAGTGCGCCTGACGCCTAAGGAATTCGATCTTCTGGTTTATCTGGCGCGCCATCCCGGAAAAGTAATAACCCATCGGACGTTGCTGAGCGCGATCTGGGGCGGGCAGAGTACGGAACAGGTTGAATATCTGCGGGTATTTGTTGGCCAGTTACGCAAGAAGCTCGAGCCGGAGGCATCGTCGCCCCGCTACATCGTTACCGAGCCTTGGGTTGGATACCGCTTTGAGCCCGGCGAGTACGTCTGACTTCTCACGCGGCTTCTTCTTAACGAACATACTACGGATCCTTTATTCAATCCTTACGGGTTTCATTGTCCAATAGAGTGAGTTGAAAGGGACCTTATGTCTACAATTCACAATGTATCCGCGGAAGATCTGGCGAAAGTTTTTCATCACTATCATGAGGCGCTGGAAAATGACTTTCACGGCCACGCCACACGGCAAGCAGACTTTTCGTGGGAACAAGCTCCTCAAAACGAACGCAAATTGATGATCGCGGCCGCCCGGCTGACGCTACTTGAACTAGCGGCGACGTCTGAGACTGAGCAACCCAACCGTCAGTATTTCGCTAAGCCTGGCGAAGCAGACTGGGGCTGTTGAGTCACTTCTCGTAGCTCCAATTTGGTCCTCTTTATGAAGTCTTTACGAACCCTTTAGCCAATTCTTACGGGTGCGCTTGTCAAATGAGGTGTAGGAACCCGTTCTGACACATTGCGTGCATCGAGAGAGAGATGGAAGTGTTCTTCACACTGCTGTGTGCAGGCGCAGTGATGTTTATGCTGCGCTTTCTTGCTGCCCTGCTGAAAGAAGGCAGCGGGTCGCCGCGGCGGGTGAGCGTTTATTTTGCGAGATTCAATCCGCCCAAGCGGCGAGGAGAACTTATCGTCATGAACTCCAAGAACTACGTATCCAAATCGGCGGTAGAAGCGGGTAAGCGAGCAGCTTTCATTGTCGTAGCTGCGGCGCTAATTGCGCTTCCGTTGCACGGCCAACATACGCCGAATGATGTCGCGGCGGGCGGGTCAGAATCGCCGGAACAACAGGCGAATGCCACGCCGAAAACAGAGGACGAAATTGTCCAAGAGCTCGCGGCCATGAAAAAGCGCATCGAGCAACTTGAAGCTGCGCTGAAGCAGCATGAGGCGGCCGAGCAGCCGAGCACAGTAGTTCACAGTGCGAAAGCGAACGCACCGATACCTGCTTCCCCGAGTGCCCGGCTTGCCACCGCGGCCCCGGCGGAAGTTCAGGAATCACTCTCGGCGACTGCCCCGGCGGAAAAACCGGCCAAAGAGGAACCATTTGCGTTCGCCGACTGGACGTGGCTCAACGGTAATGCTCGGACGAAAACTCCAGCTTTCGATTCGAAGTTTTTCACGCCCGAAATCCGCGCCGACATCGACTACATCTACGACTTGAACCATCCGAAAGATGACACCATTGGCGGATCCAGCGAGGTTTTTCGGTCGAACGAATTTCAAGTGACTCAGCTTGGCGTCGGTGGCGACTTCCACTATGACAATGTGCGGGCTCGGCTCATGACGCAGTTTGGGATGTATTCGACGACAACCCCCCGGAATGACGCCAGCCCGGCACGTGGGCAATGGGACCTCGCGGACGCCTATAGATATGTTTCCGAAGCCTACGGCGGATATCACATTAACGCGCTGCATGGAATTAACGTCGACGCCGGAATTTTCATGTCCTATATCGGCCTGTTCAGTTACTACAACTTCGATAACTGGGCGTATCAGCCCTCTTATGTTTCTTCCAATACGCCATGGTTTTTTAATGGCATGCGTATACAGATTTTCCCGACGGCCCACTTGAAGATTGAGCCTTGGATCATTAATGGATGGCAGTCCTACGGCCGGTTCAACGGCAGATTAGGCATCGGCGGCCAGATTTTATGGCGGCCGAATGGGTGGCTCTCAGTCCTTGGAAACCAGTACGCCCTCGGTGAAGATGCATTGAATACTCCGGGCCGGGTCCGTTATCACACCGACGATAGCATCGAGGTCAAATACTATGACCATCCAGAACGCACGTTGAGCAAGGCCGCCTTCTCGTTGACCGGAGACATGGGATGTGAACACGGCGGCGGCGTAAGCTGCTATGGCAATTCGGCCAAGGGGCCCAAGCAGGACTTCCTCGGATTCATGTTCTACAACCGACTGTGGTTCCACCGAGACCTTTATGGCCTCACACTGGGCGGTGGCAAGATTAACAATCCCGGACGCTATCTCGTGTTGTTGCCGCCCATCAATGGCGCAACCGCTGCTTCCGGAACTCCCTACTTCACGGAGAATCCTGGTGATCCGTACAAAGCATGGGATGCATCCGCCACGTTCGATTACATGCCCAGCCAGTACATTACGTTTCGCTGGGAATTCGACCACCGGGCGGCGAACGTTCCGTATTTCTCAGGGTCTGGCGGCATAACGCCGGCGGGCGGCAACACTGGTCCGCCCGGTTCGTTCGTCCCTGGATTCACTCCTGATCTGGTGAAGGACGAAAACAGGGTTGATCTGGCGATCCTAGTCAAGTTCTAGTATCTATGCTTCTGGCGATTCTTCGACAGGAGCATAGCTATGACTTACGGTTTTTCGAATGTCGTAAATAGTTTTTTCAGACCATACACGTGGCTGATGGTATCAACCATGATCGCTGTCGAATGTCTATCGCCCGCATACGTTCGCTCTCAAAGTGATGATGCTGGCAGGACACAAACAACTGAAGGGCTGCAACAACGCGTAGGTGAACTCGAGAGTGAAGTCGCCGAGTTGAAGCGCATGGTGAAAGAACTGCAAACCAATTCGAAGCAAGCGAGCGTTTCTCCAAGCATTCAGAGCGCGCAGATAAGCTCGAGCGCGGACCCGCAGGCTGCTTCTACAGGAACATTGATGCTCACTCCGCAGGACAAAGCTAATCTGGCATTTTTGCGGGACACGACCATCAACATCGGGCTGGATGGATATTACGAGTACAACTTCAACGCGCCCGTCGGACGAGTTAATCTGCTGCGTGCTTATGACGTTCTGAGTAACAGCTTCAGCCTGAATCAGGCCAGTGTGGTATTCGATCATCCGGCGGATGCAGCGGGTGGGCGGCGTCTCGGCGGCCGTCTTGATCTGCAATTTGGGCAAGCGACGGATACGCTGCAGGGAAATCCTCTTAACGAACCACGGCCCGATATCTATCGAAATATTTTCCAGGCTTACGGAACCTATATTGTCCCCGTGGGTCGTGGCCTGAACGTGGATTTCGGAAAGTGGTCGAGCTCGATTGGGATCGAAGGCAATTACACCAAAGATCAGATCAACTACTCGCGGTCATTCTGGTTTGACTTTTTGCCTTTCTACCACATGGGGGTGCGCGTCAGTTATCCGATCAACGATCGTTTCGCCTTGAATTACTGGATTGTCAACGGAACCAATCAAGTGGAACCTACGAATGGTTTCAAAGATGAGTTGTTTGGTTGGACAGCGACTCCAAATAAAAAGATCAGCTGGACAATGAATTACTACTTGGGGCAGGAGCATCCGGATCGCGTCAGCGTGCCGCCCACGTCGCCGATTCCAGTGCAGCCTGGCCTCAGCTTTGCAGCGATTGTTCCCGCGCCCAATGGCCTGCTGCATATCTTCGATAGTTATGTGGGTTGGCAGGCGACTCCGAAACTGAGTCTTGCCGTGGAAGGCGATTACGTCATTGAACGGCTGTGGAGGAATTCTGCGCCGGTTGAATCGTCAGCTCCATCGCATGTCGATGGCGGCGCCGCGTATCTCAAATATCAGCTTAGCCCCAAATTCAGCTTGGGCGGACGCGCAGAATATATGTCTGACCGCGGCGGCCTTTTTAGCGGACTGACTCAGGCTCTAAAAGAAACCACTGCAACGTTTGATTACAACGTGGCGGACGGTTTCCTGATGCGATATGAGTGGCGTCGCGATTTTTCTAATCAGCCTTCATTCCTGACCAGCACGCAAGGCGTGCTGAGCAAAGAACAGAACACGGCGACGCTCGGACTGGTGTGGTGGTGGGGCCGTAAGCAGGGTGCGTGGTGAATTCAATCGGAGGGTTTCGCTTGGGGGAACATTCATGAAAGACATAATTTTTATTGCCGCTACCCTGGCATTTTTTGCCGTTGCCATTGGCTACGTACGATTCTGCGATCGGATTCGCTGAGGGAAATATCATGAGCCTTGAATCGATCCTCATGCTGGTTGTTTGTGTTTTGCTGATGGTCTATCTGCTGTACGCGTTGTTGATGCCGGAGAAGTTCTGATGACTGCGAATGGATGGATTCAGATACTCCTGTTCCTGGCGTTGATCTTCGCCTTGACGAAGCCGCTGGGCGTGTTCATGGCCCGGGTTTTCAATCGCGAACGTACGTTTCTTGATCCGATTGCCCGGCCCATAGAACGTTTGCTATATCGCGCAACCGGGGTCGATGAGAACCACGAGATGCGCTGGACGGAATACGCCGTCGCCATGCTGATGTTCAGCGGCTTCTCGATGTTAGTGCTGTACTTGATCGAGCGCGTGCAGCAGTGGCTGCCGTTGAATCCGCAGAAGTTTGGCGCAGTTGCTCAGGACCTGGCCTTTAATACCGCAGCTTCATTCACTACGAATACCAATTGGCAGAACTATGCCGGCGAAGCCACGATGAGCTACCTGACTCAGATGGCCGGACTCGCATATCACAATTTCACTTCCGCAGCGGTTGGCATTGCGATGGCCATCGCTTTCGTACGCGGTATCGCACGGCGGGAAAAAGAAACGATCGGCAACTTCTGGGTGGACATGACGCGATCCACGCTGTGGCTGCTGCTGCCAATGTGCGTCATTTACGCTCTGGCTCTGGTTTCGCAAGGAGTCGTGCAGAACCTGAAACCGTACGACACTGCGAAACTCATCGAGTCTCAGCAAGTGCAGAAGACCGGCGCGGATGGAAAGCCGATGGTCGGACAAGACGGCAAGCCGGTGATGGATACCGTGACCGATCAGACCATTGCGCAAGGCCCAGTCGCGTCCCAGGAAGCGATCAAGATGCTGGGGACCAATGGCGGTGGTTTCTTTAATGCGAACAGTTCGCATCCATTCGAGAACCCCACGCCGCTCAGCAATTATCTGCAGGTGCTTTCAATTTTCGCTATTCCGGCAGGCTTGACCTATACGCTCGGGCGCATGACTGGATCGCAACGCCATGGATGGGCGGTGTGGGCAGCCATGGCTTTCTTGTTTCTAGCAGGAGTGACAACCGCTTATTGGGCGGAGGCGCAGGGCAATCCGCTGCTGAAAGGAGCGGACCAGCGAGTTACGGCGTTGCAGCCAGGCGGCAACATGGAAGGCAAGGAAACTCGCTTCGGTATTGCGGATTCCGCGCTGTTTGCCACGGTCACCACCGACGCCAGTTGCGGAGCGATCAACGGCTGGCACGATTCTTACACACCGCTCGGCGGAATGGTTCCGCTGGCCAACATCATGCTCAGCGAAACCGTTTTCGGAGGCGTGGGCGCTGGGCTGTACGGAATTCTCATCTATGTTGTGCTGGCGGTGTTTATCGCGGGACTGATGGTCGGTCGCACGCCGGAATATCTGGGCAAGAAGATTGAAGCCTACGACGTGAAAATGGCGATGCTGGTCACGCTGGTTTTTCCCGTGGTGATTCTGGTGTTGGCCGCAATTTCTTCTGTGGAGGGCTTTGGCACATCCAGCATCAGCAATCCGGGCCCTCATGGTCTGACGCAAATTTTGTACGCATTCACATCCATGGCGGGCAATAACGGCTCGGCCTTCGGAGGGTTGAACGGAAACACTCTCTGGTACAACAGCGCGGGCGCAATGACCATGCTGATCGGCCGCTTCTTCATGATCATTCCGATGCTGGCTATCGCCGGCAATCTGGCCAAGAAGAAATATGTTCCGCCATCGCTGGGCACTTTTCCGGTGACCACGCCGTTGTTCAGCGTGCTGCTGGTGGGCGTGATTCTGATTGTTGGTGCGCTGACCTTTTTCCCGGCGCTAAGCCTCGGGCCCGTACTCGAGCACCTGTTGATGTCAGTCGGCAAAACTTTCTGAGGAACTATGGCCGAGAAGAAAAAATCGAAATCCATCTGGGAAATGAAAATCGTACGTCGCGCGGCTTTGGATTCTTTGGTTAAGCTGGATCCGCGGAACATGATGAAGAATCCCGTGATGTTTGTGGTCGAGGTCGGCAGTGTCGCGACCACCATTCTGCTGATTCGCGACGTGCTGCGGCATCAGGGAGCTTTCGGTTTTAATCTGCAGATCACGCTCTGGCTGTGGTTTACAGTCCTGTTCGCCAATTTTGCCGAGGCCATGGCTGAAGGGCGAGGCAAGGCTCAGGCCGACTCTCTGCGCAAGGCTCGTGCCGAGACGATTGCCAATCGTCTCCTGCCCGACGGAACGACGGAACAAATTGCCAGCTCTAAGCTGCGCTCTGGCGACTTGGTGAGAGTCGCCGCTTGCGAGTTCATTCCCAGTGACGGAGAAATTCTTGAGGGAGTGGCTTCCGTGGACGAATCTGCGATCACCGGAGAGTCCGCGCCTGTGATCCGCGAAGCCGGTGGCGACCGGTCGGCCGTGACTGGCGGTACACGCGTACTCTCGGATTGGCTCAAGATCAAGATCACGTCCAATCCTGGCGAAACATTTCTGGATCGCATGATTGCATTAGTCGAAGGCGCTGAGCGGCAGAAGACTCCAAACGAAATCGCTTTGAACATTCTGCTGGCAGGCCTGACGATTATTTTTCTCCTGGCCGTCGTTACCTTGCAGCCATTCGCAATTTATTCCGGCTCGCCGCAGACCGTGTTCGTGCTGGTGTCGCTGCTGGTCTGTCTGATTCCGACGACCATCGGCGGACTGCTCTCCGCCATCGGAATTGCCGGCATGGACCGGTTGGTGCAACACAACGTGTTAGCCATGTCTGGACGCGCCGTTGAAGCAGCCGGAGACGTAAACACCCTTTTACTCGATAAAACCGGAACCATCACTCTCGGAAACCGGCAAGCCTCGGAATTTGTGGCTGCGCCCGGGATCACGGCTGCGCAGATGGCAGATGCCGCCCAGCTTTCATCGTTGGCGGACGAAACTCCGGAGGGCCGCTCGATCGTCGTGCTGGCGAAGGAGCTCTACAGTCTGCGGGGTCGAGAACTCGCATCGCAGGAAGCCACGTTCATTCCATTTACTGCGCAAACCCGAATGTCTGGCGTCGACATGGACGGTAGAGAGATTCGCAAGGGCGCGGTCGATGCCATAACAAAATACCTCATTCAGCACGGTACCGTTCTTCCCAAAGAGATTCAGGCGGCGGTGGAAACCATTTCGCGCTCGGGAGGAACACCGCTGGTAGTCGCTGAGAATCGCCGGGCTCTCGGCGTTATTCACCTTAAAGACATCGTGAAAGGTGGAATGCGCGAGCGCTTCGATCAGCTTCGTGCCATGGGTATCAAGACTGTGATGATCACCGGAGACAATCCGCTGACTGCAGCCGCGATTGCGCGCGAGGCGGGCGTGGACGATTTCCTTGCGGAAGCGACTCCGAAGGACAAAATGGATTTGATCCGCGGCGAGCAAAAGCAGGGCAAGTTAGTCGCAATGACTGGTGATGGCACCAACGACGCCCCGGCGCTAGCACAAGCTGACGTCGGAGTGGCTATGAATACCGGTACGCAGGCCGCGAAAGAAGCGGGAAACATGGTCGACCTTGATTCCAATCCGACTAAGCTCATCGAGATCGTGGAGATCGGCAAGCAACTGCTCATGACCCGCGGCGCTCTCACCACTTTTTCAATCGCTAATGACGTAGCCAAATACTTCGCGATCATTCCGGCGATGTTTGCCGCGACCTTCCCCGTGCTCAATACGCTGAACATCATGCAACTTAAAACTCCGCAGTCGGCAATTCTGTCAGCGGTCATTTTCAACGCGCTGATTATTGTTGCTTTGATTCCCCTGGCGCTGCGCGGCGTGAAGTATCGCCCAATGGGTGCTGCCGTCTTGCTGCGCCGCAATCTCTGGATCTACGGTGTTGGTGGCATTATTGTGCCGTTTGTTGGCATCAAGCTGATTGATATGTTCATTACGCGCGTGGGCATGGCCTGAGAGGATTGTCATGAAAAAGAATTTAATGATCTCGGTCCTGATGACAATTGTAACCACGGTTCTGCTGGGAATCATTTATCCATTGGTGATTACGGGACTGGCGCAGTTGTTTTTCAAAGACAAAGCCAACGGGCAACTCATCGTGCAAGATGGCAAAGTGGTGGGCTCGCGAATTATTGGACAGGCCTTCGCTGGTCCCGCCTATTTCCATTTACGGCCTTCGGCGGCGGGAAATGGATATGACGCTGCGAATTCCAACGGCTCCCAACTCGGTCCTACCAATCAGCACCTGATTGACAGAGTGAAGGCTGACGTAGCAACGAATCAGGCGGACAATCCCGGCCAGCCTGTGCCGGTTGATCTGGTAACCAGTTCGGGTTCCGGGCTCGATCCGGATATTTCTCCGGCAGCAGCCGCGTTTCAAGTTCCGCGAGTGGCGAAGCAACGCGGAATTTCAGAGAATCAAGTAACGCAGCTCATTCAAGCGCACACTCAGCCGCGTCAGCTAGGGCTGCTCGGAGAGCCGCGAGTTAACGTGCTTGAGCTGAATCTCGATCTCGGCGCCAAATTTCCACGGAAGTAGGGTCAGCGCGAATGCTAAACTTTTAAGCGTGGCTCGCATCGCTTTCCTGGAATGTACGAAATGTGGGGCATCGATTGATGCTGCGCGTCCGCAGACGGTCTGCCCTAAAGATGGCGGTGTGCTTTACGTCCGCTATAAGCTCTCCGCGCTGAAATCTAAATTCACCACCGCTTCGCTCGCCGGTCGCATTCCAACCATGTGGCGCTACGCCGAAGTTTTGCCGGAGGCTGAGCCGGTGACGTTGGGTGAGGGTTTCACCCCCATGTTGCCGTCGCGCGAGTTTCCCAACGTCTACATAAAGGATGAAGGATTAAATCCGACCGGTTCATTCAAAGCTCGCGGTATGTCCGTCGCGGTTACGATGGCGAAATCGTATGGCTTGAAAAAATTAGCTGCTCCTTCCGCAGGCAATGCAGGCAGCGCACTTGCCGCATATGCGGCTGCGGCCGGCCTTGAGGCTCACATCTTCATGCCCAAAGATGTGCCGCTGGCGAATCGCGTGGAATGCGAGAGTTACGGCGCGCACGTAACCCTTGTCGACGGACTGATCAGCGATTGTGCGCGCATTGTTGCTGAGAGAAAAGAAAAAGAAGGCTGGTTCGATGTATCTACGCTCAAGGAACCTTTTCGCCTGGAAGGCAAGAAGACTATGGGATATGAAGTGGCGGAACAGTTGGGATGGCGGATGCCGCAAGGAATTATTTATCCCACTGGAGGCGGAGTCGGACTGATTGGAATGTGGAAAGCGTTTGAAGAGATGCAGGACCTGGGCTGGATTGGTGCGGAGCGTCCGCAGATGATCGCAGTGCAAGCCGCGGGCTGTGCACCAATAGCGAAAGCGTGGGACGATGCGACGCCTACTTCCGAATTCTGGTCGAATGCCGCTACTTTGGCTGCCGGACTGCGCGTGCCCAAGGCGTATGGAGATTATTTGATTCTCGATATTCTCAAGAAAAGCGGCGGGGTTGCGCTGTCCGTGACTGAAGAAGAAATTATGGATGCGTTTCGCCAGTGGGCTCGGGTGGAAGGAATTTTTGCCGCGCCGGAAGGCGCAGCCGCTCTGGCTGCCTATCGAAAGTTGCGCGCCGGCAGTTTCTTCGGTCCCGACGATAATGTGGTGCTGTTCAATACAGGATCGGGGCTGAAATATTTGGATGTGATCGACAGCCATACGCAGTCGGAACGCGAATCTGCTCTTGCGTCGCGGCACATCGCTGGAATTATTGGACCTTATTGAAAGAAGCAATCAGCCTGTTATAGAAAGTTATCTTCCAATCTGTTGGGTTTGCAGATAGATTGCCTAGATGAAAGCCCTGACATTCGAATTGGCTGTTTCGCTGCTGTTTGCAGGCTTGTCTTTTCCCAGTAATGGTGCTGCACAAACGACGTCGGTCGGGGAGAACAACAAAAACGGCAGCATTTGCGTTCTGCCAAATTCGCCTGAGTCGCCAACTCGAATGTCGCGAGGAGGCGAGTACAACCCAGATACGCTTATGGTGCGTGTCGACAAGCGGGAGTCGCTCCGCTGGCCTCACAAAAGTCGGCTGTTAATAGACGGCTTGGATTTGCGGGAGCGTCATCTTGTGGTACTCACATCAGACGGCAAGCGAATCCAGTCCTTCCGGTTCAGATTCTCCCAAGACGATGATGCGAGGCTCTGCATGGCCTTCGACGGCTATCAAGGGGTGCAGTTGGGAAATAGGACCAATGCCGATTGGTGCAGAGTCAAAAACCGGGATTGTTGGCGTTAAATCAGATAGCACTCAGCATTCAGCCCCCCAACGGTAAAGTCGAAATGGGACTGTGCGATCCAGATATGACTGAGCGTTTCTACTACCGCGATTCCTTTCTTTATGAATTCGACGCGGAAGTGTTGGATGTGCTTCCCGCTCGAACTCTGATTCCCGTCTCTCCGCTATTCTGAATCGCACCGCGTTCTATCCCACCAGTGGCGGGCAAGTCTTTGATACGGGTTGGATTCTTCCCGTCGACGCGAGACAATCGAGCAACCGATTGCGCGTGGTCGAGGTAACCGAAAGGGACGACGGGCAAATTATGCACATCTTGGAAAATTCGGCAACGATTGAGAAAGGCAGCGCGTGTTCACGGCCTGATTGACGTCGAGCGTCGCCGCGATCATATGCAGCAGCATTCGGGGCAGCACGTTCTCTCGGCAGCGTTTGTGCGACTGTTCAACATGCCTACAGTTTCTTTTCATATGGGGGCGGAGTCTTGTTCGATTGACCTGGATACGAAGAACCTGAGCGCCGCGCAGGTCGAATCCGCGGAGGCATTGGCGAATGATGTTGTCATGGAGAACCGCGCGGTAAGCATTCGTTTCGTGACGCAGGAAGAAGCGCGCGGTCTGGGACTGCGCAAGATTCCACCAGTCGAACGAGACCAGCTTCGGCTTATCGAAGTGGATGACTTTGATCTGACCGCGTGCGGGGGCACGCACGTTGCCTCCACGGGACAGATCGGTTCCATACTGCTGCGAAAGATAGAAAAGACGCGGCAAGGATGGCGAGTGGAATTCGTTTGCGGCAAGCGCGCCGTGGCGACTGCCCGACATGATTACACGGTGCTAGCGGAGTCGGCAGGACTACTTTCCAGTCACGTTTGGGATACTACGCAGCAGATACGGAAGGTGCAGGATGAGTCGCGGGCTTCTCGACGAGAACGCGAACGCTTAATGGAAGAGTTGGCCGATTCGCATGCCACGCGATTGCTCGGTGAAACTGCGGAGCATAACGGACGCAAATTTGTCGTTCGGATTTTCCCCGATCGTGATCTCACCTTTATCAAACTGCTGGCCCAACGATTGACTCGCCAGAGTGGCATAGTGGTTGCGTTTCTGGGCACCACTTCCGGTCAGCCTGCATTAGTATTTGCCCAGTCTGCGGGACAGCCGTTCGACATGGGAGCGCTCATGAAAGAGATGCTTGCGCGACTTGGAGGGCGCGGAGGCGGAAGCAAGGACATGGCGCAGGGAGGCCCAGCGCAAATTGAAGCGCTCGAAGCTGCACTCAGCGATCTCGCTGCACGACTTCGCGGCTAGACAGTTCGACGTCGGCGCCTGAAGGCGCTATTGTAAAACCTCGCTTACGGCGAGCCCTGATACGAAGGCAGCTCTTCATGCTACATTCTCCTCAGCGGGCTTCATTCGGCCAACCATGGAACAGCGGCTCATCCTCGTAAATCTTCTGATTAAGCTCGGCGTCGCTGCGGCCGTTGCCAGCACGCTTGTCCGGTCTGTCGAATTCAAATCGTTGTTGTTCCGCGAAAATCGCTCGTTGAAGCAGCAGATTTATCTGGTGCTGTGGATCGGCATTCCGCTGAGCGCAGCGGTATGGATCCGCTTCATGCAGAATAGCTTTCTGGCAGGAGACCTGTCGTTTGAGACGACAATTTTGTTGGGTGTAATAGCAGGGCGGTTTACCGGCATGTTGGGCGGGGCTTTTATCGCGCTGCCGGCCTTGTTGCACGGAGAATGGGCGACTCTGCCGTTTAACGTCCTCTGCGGATTCATTGCCGGACAACTGCGCACGCTTGCGCCCGACCGCGAAGATATCTGGTCGTTCTCTCCCTTTATTGATCTCAGCGTTTACCGAATGATCCGCCGCAACCTTCCCACACCGCGGTTGTTCGATTGGCAGGTCCTGTTTTTTGTGACGATCGTAGCGCTGCGGTTCGTGCAAACGGAGCTGTCGCGATTCCTTCCGCACGCCACTTTCACGCTCGAGGGCCTTAGTCGTGAAAGTCTTAATCCATGGGTATGGATCGCGATTTATGCCACTTCGATTATCGCGATTGGAACTGAACTGAAGATTTGGAACAGCGTGCGCATCCAGATCAAGCTCGAAGAACAGGAACGGCTTCTCTTGCACGCTCGCATGGCAGCGCTGCAAAATCAGATCAACCCGCATTTTCTGTTCAATACTCTGAATTCAGTTTCATCACTTGTACGTTTCGATCCGGATACGGCGCGCGAGTTGATCATCAAGCTGGCTACGATTTTGCGAAGGCTGCTGAGCAGCGGCGACGCCTTCGTTCCTTTGCGTGAGGAGCTGGAGTTCATCGACAATTACCTCGACATTGAGGTAGTCCGCTTTGGGCGTGACAAACTGCAGGTCATGAAGGAACTGGAGCCTGGATCGCTCGACGTTATGGTACCCAGCATGCTTCTGCAGCCGCTGGTGGAAAATTCGATCAAGCATGGCCTTGCGTCCAAGATTGAAGGTGGCAGCATCTTCCTGCGAAGCCGGTTGACCGACTCTCAAGTGATCATCGAAGTGGAAGACGACGGCGTAGGCATGGGCGCAGCGAACATCTTGGAAAAACCAAGTGGGCTGGGCGGTACCGGGATTGGATTGGCGAACGTCGCGGAGAGACTGAAAGTTTTATACGGAGAAACGGCGCGCATGACCATCGACAGCCCCGAAGGCAAAGGCACCTTGATCCGTTTGCGCTTACCTATTCTGCCGAGCGAGGATTCTCTTGTGGCCGCGCTTTACGAAGAGCGTTCCAGCACGCGGCGATAAAACTCTTCATATTGCGGAATGATCTTCGAGGAACAAAACCTGGACTGGGCTACCTCGCGGCAGGCCTTGCCCATTTCCCGCAGACGGCTGTCGTCGCTTAACAATTCGATCGCATAGCGAGCCATCGTATCCACATCGCCCACGTCGGCCAAGTAGCCACTCCTTCCATGCTCAATCACCTCGGGCACGCCGCCTACGCGAGTGGCAATGGGCACCACTTCGCAAGCCATTGCTTCCAGAGCAGCCAGGCCGAACGATTCCAACTCGCTGGGCATGAGAATGAGATCCGCGAGAGCCAACTTTTCGTGCACGTTGTCCTGCTTGCCGAGAAACAGGACATCGTTGTGAATACCCTTCTGCACCGCCAGCCACTCCGCCCGCGAGCGATCTGGTCCATCGCCGATCAGCAGCAGCTTTGCAGGAATCTTCTTGCGAACTCGATCCAAAATTTCGATCGTATCCGTAATGCGTTTCACCGGACGAAAATTCGAGAGGTGCACCAGAATGCGTTCGCCATTTGGAGCATATTCGGCCCGTCGATGCGCTGCACCCGGATCGCGAACGTAGACGTCGCAATTCACGAAGTTGTAGATGACCTCGATATTATTTTTTACGTCGAACTCGCGCAGGGTGCGCTCACGCAAATATTGCGAGATGGCGGTAACGCCATCGCTTTGTTCAATGGAGAAGCGAGTAATAGGCAGGTAGGAGCGATCCAGACCCGACCAGAGTGATGTCGGTGCCGTGAAGCGTGGTCACGAAGGGTAGTTTCTGTCCCATGGGTTTCGCGGCTAGCATTTGCCGAGCTAACAAGGCACTTACGGAATGGGGAATCGCGTAATGCACGTGCAGAAGATCCAGAGCGTAAAGTTCGGAAACTTCCGCCATGCGCGTGGCCAAAGCCAAGTCGTAGGGAGGATATTCGAATAGCGGATAGCGCGAGACGTCGACCTCGTGATAGTGGATGTTGGGATGGAGTTCGGTCAGGCGGATGGGCTGAGCGTAGGAAATGAAATGGATTTCGTGTCCGCGTTCGGCTAGTTCCACGCCAAGCTCGGTCGCGACCACTCCGCTGCCGCCGTAGGTCGGATAGCAGGTGATTCCAATCTTCATCCCAGTCCTCTCAACACTAGCCTATATGACTCTCTGATTCGATGGTGACTGCTGTGATGGGATTCAGATTTTGAGCGAAACGCGAAGCGGAGATAAGAATCAGAACTAGGAATCCGAGGTTGTGGCGCTCTTTGCGGCTGCTGGGCGTTGAAGGCCGGCGTCGAGTTTTTCCAGATGTTTCTGTAACCGTTCCTGAACATGGTCGTCGAGTTGGGTGAACTCGATTCCCATGCCTACTCCTCCATCGCTAGCCCTGACTACGCCGTTGGTTTGGATCTTTTCATCGTCCATCCAGAAGGTAATTTTCACTTTTGTGCCCATGGGCAGCGGAAGCAAGGTCTCTACATAACAACCGCGGCCGCCAATGTCAGTGGCATTTGTTTGCATGTGGGTGCGGCGCGAATCCTCGAAACCAATCTCCAGGGGAAACCAAACTTTATGACGTGCCCAGCGGCGCTTATTTGTTGATGCCGCGGCTGCGTTTTTTTCCTGCTTGGTGAGCTCCAGCCAAGGGCTTTTCTGGCCAGGAAAAATCTCAACACCGGCTTCAATCTGCCTTTCAACGCCGGAGTCAATCACCCAAATCACTTTGCAACGGACTTTCTTTTCGCCGTATTGCACGCCAATCACATCACCAGCCTTCAACGGATGACTGATTCCCGAGAAAGTCGCGCCCTCGCTACTGATGTTGGTGGCATTGGCATTCTGAAAAAACGGACGGCCATCCGCATCCATACCCCATATCCGCACAGGGATGGCGGTGGCGAGCCGCGTTTCCGGTCTTCTATCCATGTTTTTCTGCCGCCTTATGCCGCGTTTTCAGGGGATGGCATATCATAACTTGCTGCTTGCGCCGGTGTTGCAGCAATTTGGGGCATGGTCCCTATCTAAAGACCGTGTACGTTCGGTGGCTAGCATTGAAAAGCCTCTCAGCCCAGCTCGCGGTACGAAGTAAGTTGAACGCCGCTTCGAGCTAATATTTCAAGAGCTTCGGGCGAAGTCAGGAGTTGTAGTTCCTGCACGCGCGAGTCCCGTAGACGGGTGCGGATGCCCGCAAGTTCGGCGTCGTGATATCCCGGATGGCAAACGAGTTCCCACGTGCCTTCTGGGAGGCTACTGACGATACTTTCGAATAGTCGGAGATCCATCGCGCCCGTCGCCACAATGCCTACGGTTCCCTCGGGAGTGAGGAGCCCCGCGGCCGCGACGGATTTTCCAAACGAGCTGCCCAGCCGGTTCAGCACTGTGACCTGACTAAACCGCTTCCATAAGCGCGGGCGCTTGGCTACCACCGATATGTGCACCGGTCCGAACGGATTGCGTATTGCCGATACGCCGCATGCTCGTGCAGCACGCAGCAACGGACGTAGCACTCGCGGAAGTATGTGGGTGTGTTTATGGGTATCCAGGTGCGAGACGACAATACCGGCGGCTTGCAGCTTGCGAATCTGCGCCGTGGCTTCGGCTTCAATATCATCATCATTGATTCGGCCCCTGATCAGACGCAGGGCGAAACCATTCAGGCTTTCGTAAAAGCGGCCATCCTTGAACTTTGCATCCGACAGGGTCGTGTTTGTTTTTTCAAACACAGGCGAGCCGTCCACCAGTACCACATGGCAGCCGACGCTCAGCCGCGTCGCAGACGTGACGCGTTGAACCGCATCGTCGAAGGCCCGACCATTCGCCATCAAGGTTGAGGAGGTTACGATGCCCTGGCTATGGGCTTCCACAATGGCTCGGTTCACACCCTTGCGTGAGCCCGAAATCATCCGCATTGACGATCAAACGCCGCACGCGCCAGTCTAGCAGCATGAAGCGGTATCAATTTAACCGAGCTTTGGATCGCCGACCGAGTGCCAAGTCTCGGCCCCTCACGTATACTTGCTAGAGTCGGTCGCATGCATCCCATTGTTGCCGAGGCGTGCACCTATCCGTTCTCACGCGACGTCGCGATGAAACCCTGGCGACGGGGCGGTTAGCTCAGCTGGTTAGAGCGCCTGCCTTACAAGCAGGAGGTCGCAGGTTCGAGTCCTGCACTGCCCACCAAAATCATCAATAAAAATGCACGTTTCAGAGAGGTCGACTGAAACATGCATTTCTCAATTCTATATTGCTTTACTCTGGTTTTACTTTTCCGACCCCGCGATTTACCCCAAGTCTCGGTCAAACACCTTCCTGCCTGCTTTGCAGGAGATGACGTGGCGCTTCAATAACCGTAAAAACCCGTTTCTGTTTCGCGATACCATGTTGAAGCTCATTCATTCTGAATACAAGAAGTTGACCCAAGTTGCATGATTCATTTCTTTATGTGCTCACCGTTGTGGTGATTACAATAGTGCCAGATTTGAGCGCGATTAGGTTCAAATGAGTTTGGTTGCATCCACTCACATACTTCATTCACGTGCTCCCCACCACCGTCTCGCCACAAATAGCTAGTTGCATGAAAAATCGCTTTGGTTTCATTTGTAATCGCTTTTAGAGTCTCGGCATCTAAGATCGGCCCGTAGGCGCTGGAAAAATCATTTTGATTTGGGCCATAAGTCCTAGTTGCATTGATTGGTATCTTGCTTGTTTCAGTCAGAAATGCGCTGTATTGTTTGTCCTCAATAGACGGTGAAACCATTGCATCCTTATCAAAGCCGATGCGACTAGTATCCACAACATATACGAGGCTATATCCGTATTCGTCTCGCGCTGCCACTTGTTGGCTGAGGTTTGCACTTGTGAAATTAACTTCGATGTGTTGGCCGATCTGAAATTTAAACAGGTTCCTCTCAATTAAGGTCACGAAGGCTTCTTGTGCTGGAAAGTTAACGATTGGCGGATTGACGTTGACCACTGGTGCAGGTTGCGGCCTTTCTGTGTTCCTTTGGATTCTATCCAACTGAGTTTGCAATGCCTGTTGTGCCGTGCCGCTTCGGATGGCCCCATAGATGGTTAGACCGATCCCCGCAGCTCCCACTATCCCTATGATGAAAGCGTTTCGAATACGGTTCTCTGTTACTGACACGTGAACTCCATACCACGTTAAAACCAATTGCGTGAATCCGATCCCGGCAGCAATGAGAATATCCCACAGCATAGCGCACGCCTTTCCGTAGTCGGGAATTCCCCCCTCTGATTTCCTGACGCGGAAAGTATACGCTCGAAGTGGGTCACGTCCTTTAATCCCTACTGCGGGGGAAAAACGCTCGCGGGCATGCAAGCGAAGTCAAGAAGCTTGGAGGGCCTGCACTGCCCACCAATTCTCTGGAAAGTGAGCCACACCCGCGGAAAAGAACTTCTAGATGTGTCCCTGAAGCCGAGCTTTGGCGAAGCCAATAAACCTAGGCTGCTTTTTGATCACCATTCGCGCATGGGGCGCCCACCAAGTCTTGCCGCAGTTGCTCCATTTCTGCGGATGCTTCCTGTATCTGCTCGGCATATTCGTGGCCTTGCCGTGGTAGAAATCCGCCATAGTTCTGCAGCAGCAGGCGCGCGTTGACCTCGATGGCCGAAGTCTTGGAGCGGGCTTGATTAGTGAGAGCCGAGGTCAATTTTTCCAGCTGCAAATCGCGCACACCCAATTCTCGCCGGCTTTCGGCGGCTTCCCGTTCAAGCAATCGCCCGTGGTAGCGGATAAGTCCGAAGAGACATGCTGTCAGCCCCAGCAGATATAAGTTGGAAACAATGGTTTCTCGCAAAACCTTGCTCAGGCTGGCATTCCTCTCCTGGTCGAATTTTGCGAAAGCACCGGCTTCGGCGCTGGAAAGCGAAGTCAGCAGGCCGCGAGCTTTGTCCATGTACTCCTGACCTTCGTTCGAAGCCACGAGCATGAATGCGCGATGGCGATAACCCCGTTCACGCAAATTGATAGAGTGTTCCATTTCCGCCAGCTTGGCGCCAGCCAGAGATTCCAGTTGTGATTCGATCTCGCGTTCGCTGTCCGAGCGATTAGCCAACCCCTTACGCAGCGCTGCGAGATTGCTTTCGATTCTGTTTTTCGCGTCGGTGTAGGGCTGCAAGTAGGAAGTGTCTCCGGTCAGCAGGTAGCCGCGTTGACCGGTTTCCATATCAGTCAAATCTTTTGTCACAGCGGAAATTTCTGCCTGGATCGCGGAGCTTTCCAGCGTGAGCGCCGCGGTTTTCTGCATCTGTTTTAAATGATTGACAGCGAGATACGCGTTCCATGCCATGAACGCGATTAGCACGGGAGCCCCTATTTGCAGCACGGCTTTTCTAAGCATCTTCATGGCGCCATCCTTCAGGTGACGTTCAGAACACCTTCAGCCGTAATCCGGCTGGCTTTGCAAATCTCCTGCGCAACTTTGACGACCGCGTCGCTGCTGCGGACAGGCCCCTCCGCTGACATAACCGAGCTGGCAGCCAAGGTAAAAAGTAAGGCATCCTCTTGCTTGTCGAAATAAAGCACTACCTGATTCGCCGCCATGTGTGAGTACCTCCTGCTTAGTGGTCCTTACGCATCATAGGCCGTTTCTAAGCGAGAATGAGGTTGTCTCTTTTGGTGCGCCTGTTGAGAACTTCGCGCGGAAATAAGTTGGGAGTTGCGTGCTTCGGTTTTTTGCTTCCCTTATGCGATCAGCGGAGCATTTCGGATTCCCGCGGTGCCGAACACACGCTTGTAGCGTTGAATTTCAGATGGCGGACCGAGCGCCTTCGCAGAGTTGTCAGAGAGCTTGACCGCCGGCCGTCCCTCCACGTTCGAGACCTTGGCGATCAGGCTGATGGGATCAAAATCGTTGCCGCCGCTGGGATCGCATCCGCGGAAATCATTGGTGAGCAGAGTGCCCCAGCCGGCGCTGAATCGAATCTTACGATCCGGAATCCACTTGCGCTGATCGAGGAAATCGGCCGCGGCGAAAAAATCTGCTCTGGTTGTGCCCGGCTGGAGTGCGCCGCCGAAATACGCATGCAGGCCAAGTATTTCGTCGACATCGAGGGTGTCGGAGGCAATGATCAGTTTGTCTTTGGCGTCGCGGCCCCGCGCTTTCAGCCATTCGATATATTCGTCGCCGGCCACGAACGGATCCTTACTGTCGATACGCTGGCCGGTCCAATCGGCTGCCCAGTCGGGAGCGCCTTCGAGAAATTGGGTGGTGCCGAAGGTGTCAGGCAACATGATTCGCAGCGCGCCTTCGTAGGTGTTCTGCCACAGCTCAAGCACCCGGTATTGTGAGGTTTTCAGCGCCCGGTCGTCCGGAGCGAGGGCAGCCAGAACCATAGGGATCTCGTGCGCGTTGGTGCCAATGGCCTCAAGATCGTGCTTGTGAGCAAGAAATGCATTTGAGGTTCCGATGAAACTCGCGCCCAGATTCGAATCCATTGCGTTCAGGACATATTCCTGCCACAAGAAACTGTGCCGCCTCCGAGTTCCGAAATCCGCGATGCTCAACCCCGGAACCCCGCGCAGGCGTTCGATCTTGCTCCACAGCTTGGTTTTCGCCCGTGCATATAGGATGTCGAGCTGGAACTCGCTCAGGCGTTTCAAATTAGCGCGGGTCCGCAATTCGTCAAGGATGGAAAGCGCGTAGAGTTCCCACATGGTGGTATCAGTCCACAGGCCTTCGAAAGAAAGATGAAACTGGCCGTCCACGACCGCGAGAGCGTAATCCGATAGCCTGAAATCGCGATCCAGCCATTCCAGAAATGCTGGCTCGAATATTCCGCGGCGTCCGTAGAACGTATTACCCGCCAGCCACACCAGTTCGGATCTACGAAAGCGAAGTTTGCGCACGTGCTCTAGTTGGTGGATCAGATCCTCAATCGCAATTTGGTCGGCGAGGCGCACATGGGACGAACGGTTCGAAATTGAGAAGGAAGCATGAGTCTTCGGGAAATGCTTCCAGATGAACTGCAGCATCAGCAGCTTGTAGAAATCAGTGTCGAGCAAGGACCGCGTAACCGGATCGAGTTCCCAGTTGTGGTTGTGAGCCCGCTCAGCAAAGTTGACGATCATCTGGCGGCTGCGTCTTCAGAATCCGCGGAGAGTCCTGTGGTCACGTAAGTAATTGAATCGGAGACGGCGAGAACTGTCAACAGAACGCTGCCGTGCATCGCGATTTGCTCTTCCGATAACTGCACATTACGATAGCCGGACCATGAAAAACTTCTGGTTGTTAAATGTTCTTTTAATCTTGAGCCTCGCTGTCACAGCCAATGCCCAAGCGAGTAAGCCGGTCGCCCATGCGGCATCGGCTTCGAATGTGTACCCAGTGCAGGAAGGTTTCGTCGACGCCAATGGAGTAATGATTTATTACAAAATGCTGGGCCGCGGCGCGCCTCTGGTGATCGTCCATGGCGGCCCCGGTGCTTCGCATGATTATTTTCTGCCTTACCTGCTGCCCCTTGCGCGCCGCAATAAAGTCGTTTTTATAGACGAGCGCGGCTCTGGCCGGTCGCAGAAGCTCGAGGATCCTTCCGGCTACACCGTCGAAAACATGGTCGAAGACGTTGAGTCGGTTCGACAGGCACTGGGTCTCGGCAAGATCAGCCTCATGGGACACTCTTACGGAGGAGCCTTGGCGCAGGCTTATGCCTTGAAATATCAGGCGAACCTCACTCACCTGATTCTCGGCAGCACCTGGTCGAGTTCAAAAGCGCTCAACGAAGTCTTCGTGAAGATGAAACAGAATATGTCCGCGGAACTGCGCGAACGCATCGATAAACTGGAAGCGGCTGGATTGTACGGGCAAGGCAAGGATTACGAGAAGAACCGATATACCAACGACTATATGATTGCGGCCTGGGGCGATGGGTATTTCCCCTACCTGTATCAGAACCATCCTGATCCAAATTACGATCCCATCGACAACGGGAAGATGGCGTGGGATCTGTACCGTGAAATGTGGGGCGAGCACGGGGAGTTCGTCATTGATGGCAACTTGAAATCGGTCGAGTACACCGACCGGCTGGCCAGCATCAAAGTACCAACACTTATTCTGGTCGGTGATCACGACGAGGCTGATCCGTCGCTAGCGCAGGCGATGCATGAAAAAATTGCGGGATCAAAGATCGTGCTCTTCCCTAAAGCTGGGCATATGACGTTTGTGGATGATACCGGGATGTTTATTCAGACGGTGGATGATTTCCTGCATGCAGCGAAGTAGCAAGATTTTCATATTACTGTTCGGGCTGCTGACGGCTTCAGTGACAGGTTTTGCCCAACAGGGCGCTGCCACCGGCGAACCGCTGGTGATTCAGACCACAAGCTTGCACAAGGCGTATCTTCGTCAGCACTACGAAACTCATCTGGAGGCTCGGGGAGGAATCACACCTTTGCGTTGGGAACTCACCGAGGGTGCCCTGCCCGTTGGTATCGTGCTGGGAGCAGATGGAATTCTGAGCGGTGTTCCCACCGAAACCGGTGAATTCAAATTTACTGTGACTGTGACCGACAACGGCAGACCGGCCGCGCAGCGCACTCAGCAGCTCGTGCTGACTGTCGTGGCGCCGCTGCTTGCGCAATGGGGGCGCTATCCTAAGGTCACGGGGCAAAGGCTGGAAGGTTCGATTATCCTGTCCAACCAGACCGAGCAGGATTTTGATTTGACTGCAATCGTGATGGCGGTAAATGAGATTGGACGAGCTACCGCAATCGGCTACGAGCGCGTTAACTTGAAGAAGGGCACTGCGGACTTGGAAATTCCTTTTGGAGAGAACCTGCCCTATGGTTCCTATGAGCTGGATGCAGATGCGGTGGCCGAGGTGGCGGCGACGAACTCGATTTATCGGGCGCGGCTGGTGCCGAAAGAAAGGTTTCAAATCCAACAAGGGCCCTGAAAAAACAAGCGGGCGGCGTAACTGTCTGCTAGATTTTCGCAGCTATCTTGGGGGAGAGCCGCAGCCAAGTTAACCACCGCCCCTATTTGCTGCAGACAAATTAAGAGTCCCGAGGTGGTGTTGGGATCATTCGTCTCGGCCAGTAGCTCGCTTTAGACCCTCGCCGACCTGCCAAAGTTGCGCTCCTTGCGGATGCTACTCGCGATCTCTGCTCGGGCTCCGGGCTTACCGCCAACCGGATAAATCAACCCAACGCCTCGGGACTCTATCCTGCCTTCGACAAATCTTCTTGTTCGCCTCGACCAGCACTTTGCTATAGACCCTTGCTAACCCTCCCTCAGTCATTTTGCAATGTAGAGGGTGACTTCGCTTGAGCCCCGGACGCCGCACCAACCGGGAAAACTTCAGAAGCTGTCAAAGAACGATTATGTTTTTACGCTTTTTAATTTTAGAGTCAATAAAAAACGCGGGACGTATCTGTTGATTTTTCAATCGAGTGCACGCGGTTCACAGGCACGTGTAGCAGAGTTGGTGCAGTTTTCTTGTCACAGGATTCTGTGATGTAAGCCGATGCGCGATTTGATTGGACCTTCTCTTCTGATGCAGTGGCGGGTTGTGAACAGACTCGGGCTGTGTTTGTGAAAATCTCGGCAAAGCCGCTATGGACGGGCC
>CAWDNO010000006.1:0-947894 GCA_963803665.1 uncultured Acidobacteriota bacterium | reverse complement strand
CATCTTCGGGGTGTTGGCTCTGGTGGGCATCAAGCTGATCCCGCCGTTCTTCTCGAACTATCAGTTTGAGGATGAGATCAAGACCGAAGCCCTGCAGGGGACCTACAGCACGCGCACGGAAGACGACATTCGCGAGGCCGTCATCAAACATGCCCGCAACTATGATATTGCGCTGACGCCTAAGCAGGTGCATATTTCGCGGGTCGGCGGGTTCGGCACTGGCACTCTCGCCATTGACGCCGACTACAGCGTTCCGATCGATCTGCCTGGCTACTCGACCACTATCGAGTTCCATCCTTCTTCGAAGAACAAAGGCATTTACTAGGGGGAGCTTTTTCACGGTTCGCTGTTCGTTCTCTGCTGGCGGTCGTCGACCCCGCATTCATCCTCGGAACCCGCTAGACCTATGCGTCCAGGCCTCCACACCCGTCCATCCTTTGACACGCATCCAAATAGTTGTGGGGGACTCTTTGTGATTTAGAATCAACCAGAACCACGCCTTAGCTCCAAGTTCGGTTCGGACTGAGAATTGCCCCTGTGAAAGAAGCACATCTGTCTCCATGGCCCTTAAGCTGAAAATTCCGACGGCTCGAAGCAGTGGCCAGCGCGGGAGAGGCCGCGGGCAAGGCACCCTGCTCGCCCGCGATCCGATCGTGCGGATTGCACTGCTCGGTTTTCTCTCGCTGTCGTTGTTGGTGGTCGGCTTTTTTACCTATTGGTATGTGAAGTACGACCGCATCATCGAGCAGCGCTTCCGGGGCCCGGTGTTCGCCAGTTCGGCTAAGATTTTCGCTTCTCCGCAGGTGGTGAAGATCGGATCGAAGTTGTCTATCTCTGAGATTGCGGCGGAGCTGCGTCATGCGGGCTACTCCGAAAAGGAGGGCGAATCTCCACTCGGCAGCTATCGTCTGCATGGCGGCTCGATTGAAGTTCTGCCTGGACCGGAGTCTTATCACAGTCCCGAACCGGCCACCATCAGCGTCGCGGACGGAGCGGTTTCGGCCATCAACAGCCGCGCCTCCGGAGAGCTGGCAGCCTATGAACTCGAGCCCCAGATGCTGGCTTCGCTGTTCGATGCCGAGCAGCGCTCCAAGCGGCAACTGGTCAAGTACGACGATATTCCCAAGATTATTGTGGAGGCGGTTACGTCTATCGAAGACCGCCGCTTCTTCCAACACAGCGGAGTTAATTTCTTACGCCTGGCCGAAGCGGCCTGGGTTGACTTCACCCATCAGCGCCATCAGCAGGGCGGTTCGACGATCACGATGCAGCTCTCGCGGGCATTCTTTCTGAGCCCGGAAAAAACGTTCAAGCGCAAGCTGATCGAAATCCTGATTGCGGTGGAGTTGGAACAGAAATTCTCGAAGCAGCAGATTTTCGAGTTTTATGCCAACCGCGTCGATTTGGGACAGCGCGGGTCGTTCACCATCTCGGGCCTCGCCGAAGGGTCCCGATCTTATTTCAACAAGGACCTGAAAGACATCACCCTGCCGGAGGCCGCGCTGCTCGCGGGATTGATCCAGGCGCCCAGCTATCTTTCGCCGTATCGTCATCCCGAGCGGGCGCTCGAACGGCGCAATACCGTGATCGAATCGATGGTCGACACTCATGCCATCACGCGCGACCAAGCCGATAAGGCCAAGGCGACGCCGCTAAAACTGGCGCCGCCAAACGTTGAGGCGAGCGACGCACCGTACTTTGTGGATATGGTGCGCGATACCATCATCAGCAAACTGAACGAGCACGAGGTTAACGACCAGGAGTACCGCATCTACACGACGCTCGATCCAGGACTACAGCGGGCAGCCGCGCAAGCGGTCGAAGCCGGCGCCAAGCTGGTGGACGATCAAGTCACAAAGATGCGCACGCACAAGAAGAAGATCGGGAAGAACAAGTTTGAGACCACCGTTACGCCCGGCCCGCAGGCGCAGATTGCGCTCATCGCTATGGACCCTCACACCGGCGAAATCAAGGCGCTGGTGGGCGGACGAAATTACGGAACGAGCCAACTGAACCACGCGCTCGCCAAGCGTCCTACCGGCTCCATCTTCAAACCATTTGTGTACGCGGCCGCCATGAACACGGCGCTCGACGGCTCACCGGCCGTAATCACTCCAGCCTCCACGGTTTCCGATCAGCCTACGACGTTCTCCTACGGCGACCAGATCTATGAGCCGCGCAACTACAAAGAGGAGTACCACGGGGACGTCACGCTCCGCTACGCGCTGGCGCTTTCGCTCAACAATGCGACTGTCAAACTGGCGGAAGAAGTGGGCTATGACAAGGTGGCGGATCTGGCCCGGTCCGCCGGAATCGCGTCGGTCAAAGCCACGCCCGCGATGGCGCTGGGCGCGTACGATGCCACGCCCGTCGACATGACGGCCGCCTACACAAGTTTTGCGAATGGCGGTGTGCGGCTTTCGCCCGTTTTTGTAAATTCGGTGCGCAATGCCAAAGGGGACGTCGTTATGAACTTCGGGACCGAGAAGAAGCAGGTTCTCGATCCGCGCATCGCCTTCCTCATGACTAACATGCTGGAAGGAGTCGTGAATTTTGGCACCGCCTTCGGCGTGCGCTCCCGCGGCTTCACCGCGCCGGCGGCAGGTAAGACAGGCAGTTCGCACGACGGCTGGTTCGCCGGATACACCAGCAATCTGCTATGCATCGTCTGGGTCGGATATGACGATTACAGCGACATTCGCCTGAGCGGAGCGCAGACTGCCGCCCCCATTTGGGCCGAGTTCATGAAGAAAGCGGTTACGCTCCCTCGGTATTCGGACGTGAAGCCTTTCCCGCAACCGGAAGGCGTGGTGGATGTGCAGCTCGACAAAATCACCAATCGCCTGGCAACGCCTTCCTGTCCAGACACTTACACGATTGCCTTCGTGGCCGGCACCGAGCCCCGCGATACCTGCGACCAGAGCGGCGGCGTGCAAGGCTTCTTCTCCCGCATCTTCGGCGGAAATTCCGAGAAAGCGCTGCCACCAAACGGGAACCCGCAGCCTGCCGCCGGTGTCCAATCTGAGGAAGAGGCCCGGAAAAAGAAGGGCTTCTTCGGCAAGATTGTTGGCGTATTCAAGGGGGACAGCACCGCCCCAAAGGATGACAAAAACGCGGCTGCGCCGTCTAAAAGTAGTGACAGCGGAGTGCCACCGCAGTAGTCTTGAGTTCGTCCGAAGTTTGTCTTAAGTTCGATCGTGTTCGACCCGGGGGTGTATATGCGTTCCTGGATCCGCATCGGCTCCGTATCACTTCTCTTCTCTGCGCTTTTGGTCCTCCCATTGCAGGCTCAGAATTCCGAGCAGTTGGAAGTCGGCCCTCCGCCGCTGCACCGCGCCGATCCACCCGCTCCCGGAGCGACGCCCGAGCAACTCGAAACACGAGGCGATGAACTGCGCACGCAGAAGAACTTTCTCGACGCGGTGGATTTCTACCAGGCCGCTCTGAAAGCCGCGCCGGGGAATGCGTCCGTGTTCAACAAAATCGGGATCTGCCAGCTTATGACGCAGCGCTACAGAGAAGCCAGAAAGAGTTTCGAGCACGCCATCCGGGCCGATCGTAAACATGCCGACGCTTACAACAATCTCGGCGTCGTTTATTACGTCCAGCGTAACTACAACGGAGCGATCAAGCACTACGAGAAGGCGATCGCTTTGAACAATGATGCTGCCTCCTACTACAACAACCTGGGCGCGGCTTATTTCGGCAAGAAACAGTTCGAAAAAGCAATTCAAAACTATTCCAAGGCGATGGAGCTTGATCCCGACGTCTTCGAGCGCAGCTCGCATGCAGGAGTTCAGGCTCAACTTCCTTCCCCTGCAGACCGGGCCCACTACGATTATGTGCTCGCCAAGTTGTACGCCAGGACAGGCGTTCCGGAGCGTTCGCTGCACTATCTGAAGAAAGCGATGGAAGAGGGTTACAGGGACATCAAGAACGTTTACAGGGACAATGAATTCAGTATCCTGCGCAAAGACCCCCGTTTTGCTGAACTGATGTCGGCTAAGACGACGGCCATCCCCGATTAGACGCCCGTAACTCGCTGGCAGGGAATAGGTTAGAAAAAAGCGGAAGAATCAGACAACCCCGAAACTTTCCCGTCGAAGCTGGGTTCTCAAGTTTAATGCTCCTGAAAACAACAGGGTGAGTAGGGAGAAATAAACACCCACCGGTTGCTAACCCGAGCACGCCCCAAGCAAGCAACCGGTGGGTGAATCAGCAGTCAGCAGTCAGCATTTAGCCATTAGCATTTAGCATTTAGCTTCTCTCGGAAATATAGTCTTCCACTACCTGTTTCCACTTGCCCTGCGCTTTCAGGATGTATTCGACCGCGTCGCGGGCCGCGCCGTCTCCTCCGGCATGGGGGGTAGCCCAATGGGCTTCAGCTTTGACCTCGGGGCGCGCGTTCTTCACTGCGATCGCCAGTCCGCATTTTCGCATCGCCGGCAGATCGATCACGTCGTCGCCCACGAAAGCGGCCTCGGCGGCAGTGATCCCGTCTTTTTGAAGAATTTGCGCGAATACAGACGCCTTGTCCTGAATGCCCTGGTAGACGTGGTCAATCTTCAGATCGCGCGCGCGCAGGGCAACGGTTTCGGAGATGCGCTTGGTGATGATTCCGGTTTTGATCCCCGCAAGGCGGGCCAGCGAAATGGCGGTGCCGTCGTGGGCGTTGAAGCCCTTGGCCTCGATCAGGCTCGTGCTCTGGAGCCCGAAGCCGCCTTGTGTCTCTTTGTGGGAGACGTTCTGGGCAGATTTTTCGAGAAGACTTTGCTGAGCTCCAGATGGTTGGCCTCCGGAAGGCGCGGGAAAGATCCAGATTTTGCCATCGGTGAGGACGCCGTCAACGTCGAAGAGAATGAGTTTAATTTTGCGGGCACGAGCACTGGCAGATGGTTTGGGCATCGCCGAAATTCTAGCAGGCTGCTGGCCGGACGGACGCCCTAGCTCGTGTTGGGATGGGCGCCTGGCCCGTCCAAGCCAAGCGCAGCTCGGCCACGCTTCGGTGCTGCCTCTGCGCCTGCGCTCGGCCTTGACCAGCGACTGACCAACGACGAACTCTGCTTCGACTCTCTTAAAAATTCAAAGTGAGCGGTTTGGAACAGACACCCGGATTCTTACCGAATATGGTTGTGATGTTTCACCTGGGTGCTCCAAGTTCTCAGGCCCGAGCCCGGAACGCGCGAGCGTTCGACATCAGAAATCGGAAGCAGAATCAATCCCAAGCGAAACTTCAGACCGCCGCAAGGCGAGAATCTTTCGGAGGATTCCATGAAGAGAGCATTGCTGTTGATCGTTGCATCGGCCATGCTGGTCGCGTTGGGGTTTGCACAGAGTCCCGCGACGAGCGTCAATACTGACCAGACCAGCGTTAAGGGTTGCCTGGGTGGCTCCCTTGGTACCTACACAGTTGTCGAAGACAAAACTGGCCACATTTTCAAGATCACCACCAGCAGCGTTGATCTCAAGCCGCACTTGGGCCATGACGTAGCTCTCGTCGGGCACAAGGCAAGCGGGGAGAGTTCTGCCGCTGCCGACAACAACTTTGCCGTCACTGAACTGAACATGATCTCCGAACACTGTGCCACAGTCGCCGCTGCGACTGTCAGCGCGCCTGCGGAAACTGCCGCCACACCTCCGGTGGCCTCCGCCACTGCGCCTGCCGCCACGACCAGCACCGTTGCGGAGACCGCTATCACACCCGCTACAGCATCCACTCCAGCTGCGGAGACTGCCGTCACACCTGCTGCGGTCGCCGCTGCACCTGCCGCGACAGTCAGCACGCCTGCAGAGACCGCCATCGCACCCGCCCCAGCTTCCACTCCACCTGCGGAGACTGCTGTCTCACCCGCTGCGGCCTCTACTGCTCCTGCCGCTGCTACACCCGCCGCAGCGGCTGCGACTGTCACCACGCCTTCAGAGGCTGTCAGCGCACCTCCACCTGCAGCCGCCACCCCAGTTGCAGAGGCTGCCAGCACACCACGTGCGACCGCCAGTATGCCTGCGGAGGCTTCCAGCACGCCCGCTGCACGTCCGCGGAGACCGTCAACGACACCTGCTGCAGCCAGCACCAAACCCGCTGTGACTGCCAGCAAGTCCTCGGAGGAGCCTGTCAGCAAACCTGCCGCAGCCGCCACTACGCCCGAGACGACTGCCAGCACATCCTCGGAGCCTGTCAGCTCACCCGCTCCAGTCGCCACCACTACATCCATTCCGCCGACTACCAGGCGCGGGTCCTTATGGCTCTTGATTTTGTTCGCCGTGCTGGTACTCGTCATTGGCATACTGACCCCCTCACTGAACAGGTGGAGAAAACGGAAGGCTTTGGCGCGGACGGGCGCCCCAAATCTTTCTCTTACCCGTGAAGCGAGCTCCGACCAAGACAAGACTGAGCCGCAAGTACCACGCAAAGCTGCCTAGGCTGAGTGCGAAGTGATGAGTCCGAAGTGAGTAGGCGGGGGCAACCACCGCCGGCGCTTGTGCCACATTAGTAAGCGATAGAAAAGCCACCCGCGGGTGGCTTTTCTCCTTTGCCTGTCAATCGCTTCTCTAGTGCTTTCATCACTCAAATATCTCGTAATGTGTCACGCGCGGCTCGAATTCCAGGAGATACTTCTTGTCCTCCGGATAGTACCGAGCTACATCGATGTCGTCTCCTGCGAATCCCGTGATCGCGTCGCGCGTCTCCCAGAACGTCAGGGTGATGAAGTGCGCGATGTCTCCTTCGATCCTTCGGAACACCCACGCACCCCGGTTACCGGGCGTCCGTCGATAGTCCGGAATCCCCGATTTGTACAGATACTCGAGATATTCGTTGGCGTCGTTCGCCTTCGTTCGACCGTGCCACATCCGCGCTATCATGCGCCCTCTCAAATTACAGCAACGAACCGAGCCGATCCAGTCGGTGTCGGAGCGTCACTCGCTTGCGGCATTTTAGCATCGACTTTTTTGTCCGTATAATCTACCGGAACCCTTCCAGTCGAGGCGAACGTTTTACGAAACCGCCGAGTCTCGCTACAATGGCTTCTATGCAGTCCGCAATACCCCCTTCGCTAGCCTGGGCTCATCCGCTGGTTCAGGAATGGTTCACGGCACGCTTCTCGACGCCGACCGAACCGCAGGAGCAGGGCTGGCCCCACATCCTTGCCGGGCACACGACGCTGATCTCGGCTCCCACCGGATCGGGAAAAACGCTCGCCGCTTTCCTCGCCTGTATTGACCGGCTGGTCTGCAAAGCTCTCGCAGGCGAACTGCGCGACCGGACGGAAGTTCTCTACATTTCCCCGCTCAAAGCCCTTGGCAACGATATCCAAAAGAATCTTGAAATCCCGCTGGGAGAGATTTTGCAGATGGCGGGCGAACGCGGGATCTTAATGCCGGAGATCCGGACGGCGGTACGGACGGGCGACACCTTGATGAAAGACCGTCGCCTCATGCTGAAGCGTCCGCCGCACATTCTAGTTACCACGCCCGAGTCGTTCTACATTCTGCTGACGGCGGAGAAGAGCCGCGCCATCCTGCGCGATATCGAGACCGTGATTGTGGACGAAATTCACGCCGTCGCCGATGACAAGCGCGGCGTACATCTTTCGCTTTCGCTGGAGCGGCTGGAAGCGCTGACTCATCGCCCGCCGGTGCGCATCGGGCTCTCCGCGACGCAGAAGCCGATTGAAGAAGTCGCGCGCTTTCTCGCAGGCAACTCTGATTCCGAAAGAACTCGCCCCGATCCGGTGATCGTCAACGTTGGCCACAAGCGCACGCTCGATATTGGAGTGGAGGTTCCCTCTTCGGAACTTGGTCCAGTTGCTTCAAACGAGATGTGGGACGAGATTTACGAGCGCATCGTGCAACTGGTGAATGCGCACCGCTCGACGCTGGTCTTCGTAAACACGCGGCGGCTGGCTGAGCGCATTTCCCATCAACTGGGCGAGCGGCTCGGTGAGGAAAATGTGGCGGCGCATCATGGGAGCTTGTCGCGCAAGCTGCGTCTGGAGGCGGAGCGAAAGCTGAAAGAGGGCCAGGTGAAAGTGCTGGTCGCGACCGCATCGCTCGAACTTGGGATTGACGTGGGAACGGTGGATTTAGTGTGCCACATCAGTTCGCCGCGGTCGATTGCGGTTGCTCTGCAGCGGGTGGGACGGTCCGGTCACTGGCGCGGTGCGGTCCCCAAAGGACGATTTTTTGTCACCACGCGCGACGATCTGGCGGAATGCGCTGTGCTGGTGCGCGCGATTCGCTTGGGCGAACTCGATCGGCTGATTTTCCCGGAAGGTTCGCTCGACGTGTTGGCACAGCAGATTGTCGCTTGCTGTGCGGCTGCTGGGAGCGGCGTCGCGGGTGACGGATCGGGCGAAAACAGCGGCGGGTGGGACGAGGATGAACTATTCGCGCTCGTAAAGCGGGCCTATCCCTATCGCAATCTCTCACGCGAAACGTTCGACGCGGTGCTCACGATGCTCTCAGAAGGAATCGCGTCGCAACGAGGGCGCTACGGCGCTTATCTGCATCACGACCGCATCAACCGCAAGCTGCGAGCGCGGCGCGGCGCGCGCCTTGCGGCAATTACCAGTGGCGGTGCGATTCCTGACAATGCCCTCTTCTCGGTCGTCGCGGAACCAGACGGCGGCTCAGTCGGAACCGTCGATGAAGACTTCGCTGTCGAAAGCCTGGCAGGCGACATCATGCTGCTGGGAAATACGTCGTGGCGAATACGTCGCGTCGAATCGAGGACGTCGCGCGTGTTGGTGGAAGACGCGCACGGCGCGCCGCCCACCGTTCCCTTCTGGCGTGGAGAAGCTCCGGCGCGCACCGCCGAACTCTCGCAGCAGTTGGGCGAATTGCGCAAAGAGATCAGCGACCGGTTGCCGGGCGTGGTTCCAGTAGAAGGATGGCGCAATCTTCCAATAGTGGCCGATGCCGTGAGTTGGCTGCGAGAAGAATGTGGACTTGATCTATCGGGCGCCGAGCAACTGATTCAGTACATCCTCGAAGGGCGGGTCGTGCTGGGCGATGTGCCCACGCAGACGACGATTATCGCCGAGAGATTTTTTGACGAAGCCGGCGGGATGCAATTAATCATCCATGCGCCTTTTGGCGGACGGATCAACAAAGCCTGGGGACTGGCGTTGCGCAAGCGATTCTGCCGGGGATTTAATTTCGAACTGCAGGCGGCGGCCACCGACAACGGCTTGAACATTGCGCTGGCCGAGCAGCATAGCTTTCCCCTGGCGGATGCTTTTCAATTTTTGCATTCCGAGACGATGCCGCCGATTCTGGAACAAGCTGCCCTCGATTCGCCCATCTTTCAGACGCGCTGGCGGTGGGATGCGACGCGAGCTCTGGCTCTGCTGCGTTTTCAGGGCGGCAAGAAAGTACCGCCGCAGATTCAGCGCATGCGCTCCGACGATCTGCTGGCCTCGGTTTTTCCGGATGTAGCCGCATGCCAGGAAAATATCGAAGGAGACATCAAGATTCCCGACCATCCGCTGGTGCGCGAGGTAATGAAGGACGTGCTCACCGAGGCGCTGGATGTCGAGGGCCTCAGCGAAGTGTTGCGCGGAATCGAGCAAGGACGGATTCGCTGCCTGGCGGTGGACACTCCGGTGCCGTCGCAATTCTCGCACGAAATTCTCAACGCGAATCCATATGCTTACCTTGATGATGCGCCGCTAGAGGAGCGCCGCGCTCGCGCCGTCGAAATGCGGCGAGTGCTGCCGGCGTCGGTGCTTGAGGAAGTCGGGGCGCTCGATCCCGCGGCCATTGCGCAGGTGCAGCAGGAGGCGTGGCCAGACGTGCGCGACGCGGACGAATTGCATGACGTGCTGCATACGCTAATAATGATGCCGGTGGAGAGCACTCAGCAGTCAGCAGTCAGCAATCAACTCGAAGATCGCGGCCGGAAGCTGGCCGCGAACTGGAATGAATTCTTCGATCGCTTGCAACGTGAAAATCGTGCAGTCGTGGCGGAGGTTGCCGGCAAACAATATTGGGTGGCCGCCGAGCGGCAGGAATGGTTCCAGGCAATTCATTGTGTGGTGGCGGGGCTCAGCCCCGTCCCGGCGGGGCAGAGCCCCGCCACCACACAACCAAGTGCAGACGAGGCCGTGCTCACGGCCGTTCAGGGATGGATTACACATCTCGGCCCAATCACAGCTTCGGAAATCGGCGATCTGCTCGGCCTACCCGCTTCCGGGATCGAGAGAGCTTTACTTCGCATGGAAGCGAGCGGAGCGATTCTGCGCGGCAAGTTCCGCCCCTCCGATTTGCGACCCGCGGCATCCCCGCAACAGGAACCCGAAATAGAGTGGTGCGAGCGCCGTCTGCTGGCCCGGATTCATCGTCTGACGGTCGCGACGTTGCGCAAGCAGATCGCCCCGGTCACGGCATCACAGTTCATGAACTGGCTTTTGCGCTGGCAGCATATTGCTCCGGGTACGCAGGTTCGGGGCGAGCATGGCACGCTCGAGGTGATTCGCCAGTTGCAGGGGTTTGAGATTCCAGCGAGCGCGTGGGAACGATTTGTGCTGGCGCGCAGGATCTCGGACTACGATCCGGCGCACCTCGATCAGTTATGTCTGGCAGGTGTCGTCGGATGGGGGCGGCTGTCGCCACATCCGGCGACTCTTGAAGCAACGGGAAGCGATGAGAACGGCCGAGAGAACCGGCGGCGAGTAATTCCGACGCGGGTCGCGCCCATTGCATTTTTTGTGCGCGAAGATGCCGACTGGTTGCGACCACATCATCCCGGAGCGGAAGACTCTGCTACATCGTTCTTAAGTCCGGTGGCGCAGGCGGTGCTTGAATTGTTGAAGCAGCGGGGCGCGCTGTTTTTTCCCGACATGGTGCGAGCGACGGGCAGGCTCAAAGCGGAAATCGAAACCGGACTGTGGGAACTTGTCGCAGCGGGCCTCGTGACCGCCGACGGATTCGAGAACCTGCGCTCGCTGGTGACACCAAAGAGTTCGACTGGAAATGGACTTGCGAAAGTAATTGGGAAAGCACGCCGGCCGCGGCATGCGCCGGGACGCTGGTCGCTGTTGCACACTGAAGGCGCGGATCGCGACCGCAGCGTTGAATCCTGCTGCTGGATGTTGTTGCGGCGCTACGGCGTCGTCTTTCGCGATCTGCTATTGCGGGAAACGAATCTGCCGCGATGGCGCGAGTTGCAGATCGGCTACCGCCGCCTCGAAGATCGCGGTGAAGTGCGCGGCGGGCGCTTCGTCGATGGATTTCTTGGCGAGCAGTTCGCGCTCCCGGTGGCGGTCGAATCGCTGCGCGCCCAGCGCAAGCTGGCTCCGAATGCGAATAGCGAGCGCGTCACCATCGCGGCCGCAGATCCGCTGAACCTGGTGGGGATCATTGTTCCGGGCGAGCGAATTCCTGCAATCTCGGGGAGAAGCGTTACGTTCCGTGATGGCGTGTTGGACGCGGAAGATGCGCTGATGGCTTCTGGGTACTAGGGCTCTTGGCTTTGGCCCCACCAAAACGTTGTCATCCTGAGCGGAGCAGCGCGCCTCGCTTGCGAGGTGGGCTGCGGAGTCGAAGGACCCCTTCCCGTTTGGGAATCTTCTCCGCCGCTGCAAGGCATCCTCACGATGCACTCACGGCAATCTCAATTTCAGCAACACCTGCGGGTTCAGATACACGCCTTGCCAACGCACGGCTAAATGCAGATGGGGGCCAGTGGCGCGTCCCGTGCCTCCGCTCAGTCCGATCGGCTGGCCTTTGTCCACATCGTCCCCTTCTTTGACGGAAAATTTCGACAAATGCAGATAGAGCGTCAGCAGGCCCTGTCCGTGGTCGATCACCACACAATTCCCTTCGAAGAATAGAGGCCGGGCCAGGATGACGCGCCCGCTGTTGACGGCTGCGACCGGCGTTCCACTGGGCACGCGGAAATCGAGCCCCTGATGCGTGCTCTGCACGGAACCGTTGAAGACGCGCTCGACTCCGAACACGTCGGAGATCGCGGCATTCACCGGAGGTGCAAACGATCCTTTCCATTCGCGGCCGGCGCTGGCAGTTTCAAAAACCTGGGCTTTTGTTTCCTTGTCCTGTTCGATCTGGCGCTGGTCTTCGGGGCTGGGCGCGGTATAGCGTCCAGGAACCTTCAGCTGCACGCGAGGATAGCGTTGGCGTTCGATTCGAATTTTCTTTTCGAATGAGATGGCTTGCCCGTCAGGAAGTCCAGCAGATTGCCCGGCAAAAGTTTCGCCGTGCAGTTGGATGGGATATTCTCCCGGCTTGGTTTCAAGACTCGCACCCGCAAGCGCGAACCATGATTTGTGGCTCGCGTCGAAGCTGAACGCGATCTCGTGGCCCAGCCAGTTGCCCGAAAGCGTGAGGACTGGCTTCGGCGTGGTGACGCGGAAGAACACCGGCGTTCCGTTGACGAGGCGGGCGGGGTGAGTGACAACAGTCCAGCGGGCGGCAATCGAATGGGCGGAAGTTGCGCCCGATAAGTTTGCGGCCAGCGAAAGCAGCACCAACACAATGAATATGACGGAATGAAAGAGGTGTTCGCGCATCGCGGTTTCAGGCTAGCATTTCAAACGAAGAACATACATACTGCCGCCATGATCTTACTGTTGCTTATAGCGATGCTGGCGGCGGAAGACAGCGTGACGAAGGTGGATCAGGTGCTGTTAGACACGATAATTAACAGATGACCAACATGGTCATGTTCGCTATAATTGCCCTATGAGAACCGTAAATATCAGCGACCTGAAAGCGCGACTCAGCGCCCATATCCAGCTCGTGCGGGATGGCGAAGAGGTGCTTGTCTGCGATCGCAACAAGCCGGTGGCGCGAATCGTGCCCTGCAATCTCGAGGATCTCTCCGAGCAGGAGCGGCGCCTGGCTGCTCGTGGGATTCTCACGCCACCCCTGAAGAGACGGCCCGCGTCGGTATCATGGCCGAAGCCGCCCGGGCGCGTCTCCGATAAAGCCATGGAGCAGGTATTGCGGGAAGAACGGGAAAACCGCTAATGCGGGGTCTGGCCTTCTGGGACAGCAGTGCCCTGATTCCTCTCTGCGTGCGCCAGGAACTCACGCCTCGGGCTATCGCATTGTATGAGATCCATGATGCTGCGGTTTGGTGGTCTACGCCGGTCGAGATTGCGAGCGGCCTTGCCCGGCTTCTGCGGATGAAGCAACTTGATTCCGGCGACTGGACGAAGGCTCGCAAACTTGCCAGGAGGCTTGCCGACTCGTGGTCGGTGATTGAGCCATCGGACGCTTTGCGCGCGAGGTCGATACAACTGGTGGACCGCTACGACCTGCGGGCGGCTGACTCGTTTCAGTTGGCGGCGGCTTTGGAGTGGTGCGAGGATGTTCCTCAAGGGCGCGTTTTTCTGACCACCGATCGAAAGCTGAGGGAAGCAGCACTGCTTAGCGGCTTCGATGCCAAGCACATGTGATCTGCACGCGCACGAAGCGCTCAAGATTCGATCTGGAATTGAAAGACCCGCACGCTCGCATATTCACGCGTGCAGCTTGCCTTCGCCACTTACTTTCGGCATTGACTCCGCTGGCGGGAGGCCGTAGCGCAATGAGAACGATAGCCGGCTCAAATCCTCAACGGGAGTAACGTTAAGCAGTGCCTAGATCCGCAGTGTCATCGTCAAGACCACGGAGTGGCGCATCGCCGAGTGAAACCCCTTGCGGTCGCGGAGCAGTAGTACCTGCCAGTTTCAATTTCCAACATCCGTCGCGATCGATAGGCTCGGCACGACCGATTTCCCTAAGCAACAGGAGGGCGTCTTTAATGGTCTGTGGCGTCTCCCTGAAGCGGTTTGCCAATTCTGTGATCTCGAGGATCACGTTCGGCACGGAGTGCCTGCGGTGCACCTGGATCATTCGACCGTAATCGATGATTGCCTCTGAAAGCTGAAGTAGTTGATTAAACTCGTCCGCGGTTAAGCGCTGATCCTTCCGCAGGGCCCGTTTGACATGGACAATCACCCGACCGAAATGCTCCCGATACATTACCCTTGCTCCAAAGCCCGCAAACCCGGCGTGCAAACCTGTAAGACTCATCATGACAGACGGCCAGAGCAAAGAGGTTGCACTTCTCGCTCCCACTTCCGTCGACAGGAAGTTGGACGCAAGCACAATGCCGGGGGTTGGCTCTCACCTCCATAGAACGAAAACGCCCGGCAATCCCCGTCACGCGGGAAGAAAAAACGGCTTGATTTGCGCCCACCCGATTGACCTCACAGATCTTACAGTCTGCAACCGCACTATTTCGTCGCGGGCCTTGACGATGCCCACTGGACGGGAGTAGCGTTATGTTCTGGCCAGAATTAGGGTGACATCCTGCGCCGCGCATCTCGCGCGACGTTCCTTTCAATCCGTAGCCTACGAAAGGAGAATTTCCATGTTTACACGCGTAGTTGAAGTCAACAGCAAGCCCGGAAAGTCCCAGGAAATCGCAAATGCGATCAACGAAAAGGTCCTGCCAATCCTCCGGAAGCAAGTCGGTTTCATCGACGAGACGGTCCTCACGTCAGAGACGGAGCCGAATCGAGTCATGGCGTTGAGTTTCTGGAAGACGAAAGAGGACGCGGACCGCTATCAACGGGAGCAGTTCGCAAAGGTCACTGAGATTCTCTCGAGTCACATAGAGAGTCCTCCCACCGTGAGAACGTTCAACGTCCACACCTCGACACCTCACAAAATTGCCGCTGGCAAAGCTGCTTAGTTCACGGCGGACGAATAAACCACAAACGACGACTAGCGTAAGACGACTAGCGTGAGACGACCAAAGCAAGAGGTAAGCGCGTGGCTTACCTCTTGCTTCAACTGACGGGCTCTGTCAGGCTTTTCTCCGCCCTAGACATGTAATGTCGCCTTCGCCACCTGGAAAAAACTGATTGCGGCCTGCAGGAAGATAATGGTTATAATCGGTACGCTTTGGTAGAGCTAGAGGAGAGCTGGAGCCGCCCGTGCAGGGGCCGTGCTTGCGTTTCCACTTGAGTGACTTGAAGACTGCTCGTCCCGGGTCTGGGCACTCTGATCGGTTCTCAAGCAATCGTGATCAGCCGTGAGCGAAATCCAGAAAGACGCATCCCATCCAGTCCGGCAAGCCGTAGTGCAAACTCTTTCTTCGGTCGAAGATATTGTCTATGTTGGCCTCGGTCTGCTCTTAACGATTGCCGCACTCACCCTGCTCGTCATCGCGCTCAAGAGCATGGTGGCCGACTTGTGGAACCGCGCATTGGGCGGACAAATCGTCAGCCTTCTTGATCAAATCCTCCTGATCCTGCTGGTCATCGAGTTGCTGTATACGGTGCAGGTATCGTTTCGTGAGCGGGGACTCATCGCCGAGCCGTTCCTCGTGGTTGCGTTGATTGCAGTAATCCGAAGGATCCTGGTCCTCACGGCGGAAGTGCCCAAGCTGCCGGAAGCGGGCGATGTGGTTTTTCGGCATGCCATGCTGGAATTGGGGGTACTTACAGTTATGGTGCTGGTGCTCGTAGGTTCTTTGATTATGCTGCAGAAGTATGGAAAGCGTGCGGTGTAACCGATTTCCATCGCTTACTAACCGCCGGCGGCCACGGCACCGGCGTTGCGGTTGCTGGCTAACAGCTTCAACATAGCCTGATCGTCGGCGGGCCGGGAGAAAAGGTATCCCTGCGCCATCTCGCAATTGAAGTCCTTGAGCAGGTCAATGTGCTCTTCTTTCTCCGTCCCTTCGGCGACGACCTTCAACCCAAGATTGTGGGCAAGCACAATGATGGCCCGCACGATCTCCCGGTTTTCCGGGTCGGTGTCCATGTTCGAAATGAAGGCACGATCGATTTTCAAGGTGTCCACGGGAATCCGGCGCAAGCGGCTGAGTGAGGAATACCCGGTGCCAAAATCATCGATGCTCAAGCGCACGCCGAGGGCCTTCAATTGCGCGAGCACGTGACCAGATTTTTCCGCATCGCCCATGGCGATCGTTTCGATGATTTCGAGTTGCAAGCACCCAGGATCAATGGCGGTCTGCTCCAGGGACTTGCGGATCTCGCCCGCCAGATCGGGCTGGGCGAACTCCCTGGACGTCATGTTCACGCTCATAGTCAAGGGCGGGTCGGAAGGAAATTCCGACTGCCAGGATCGCAGATGCTGGCAGGCTTCGCGCAGCAGTTGCCGATTCATGGGGATGATGAGCCCAGTTTCTTCCGCAACCGCGATGAACGCAATCGGTGGAAGTATGCCCTCCGGACGCTGCCACCGCGTCAACGCCTCGAAGCCGGTGATCTTTCCGGTTTGCAATGACACGATGGGCTGGTAGTAGACGCGGAATTCTCCCTGGTCAAGGGCCTTGCGCAAGTCGGTCTCCAGTTGCAGGCGTTTCACTGCATTCTCATGCATGGCCGTATCAGACACTTCACAGCAGGCCTTGCCGGCCCGCTTGGCCCGGTACATGGCGATGTCCGCGTCACGCAGCAGATCTTCCGCGTGGGTGTGAGGGCTGGTGCTGGCGGCGATTCCAATGCTCGCTGAAATTACTATCTGCTGCTGGTTCACTACGAAGGGAGTCGCCAGTTCCGCTTGCATTCGTTCCGCAACACGTACGGCTTCAATGGGGTCTCGGATGTCATCCAAGAGAATCGTGAATTCGTCGCCGCCAAGTCTGGCTAACGTATCGTCATTGGCGGGCCGGTCGGGTACGTCGCTCGTGCGTGGACGCGAGACGGTGTCGGCTCGCCGCACCGACTCCTTCAACCTTTGTCCGATTTGAATCAGCAGATCGTCACCCGCCGCGTGTCCCAGGCTGTCATTGATGATTTTGAATTCGTCCACATCAATGAGCAGCACCGCGAATTTGTAGTTCGGGTGTCTCTTGGAGAGGGTCAGCGCTTGCTGCAACCGGTCCAGGAACAGGGCGCGATTGGGCAGGTTGGTAAGGCCGTCGTGAAATGCATTGTGAGCCAGCATCTCTTCGGCCCGCTTGCGCTCGGTGATATCGCGGTTCACGATGACCAGTTTGTCGGTCTGCCCTTTTGCGTTTCGGATCGGGCTCGCGGTCGATTCCAGAGTGCGCCAGGAGCCATCTTTATGGCGGATCCGGTATTCCATCCGTTCTCCCTGGCCGCTCAGGCGCGCTTTTTCTGCCGCTTTCAATACTCGCGGGAGATCGTCGGGATGAATTTGTTCGATCGAAGAAGTTGCGTTCAAGTCCTCGGGAGAATACCCGAGAACCTTTAGATAAGCGGGGCTGTTGTACAAACGGCGCCCATCGCCGTCGACCAGCGCGATCATATCGGCGGCGTTTTCACTGATGAGTTGAAAGAGCTGATCTCGCTCCGCCAACTGGCGTCGAATGCGGTGCAGTTGCATGTGCTGATAAATCGCGTAAAAGTCAAAGAGCAATACCAGAGCCGCCAGCCCACGTACCCATTCCCTGAGATCAAACCAGTACGAAACGTCCGCGTCGGCATTAAACCAGGGAAAAGTGAACGAGATGATCCCCAAGGTCAATGCCAGCGTTACCGCAACCGCGAATCCCCACAGCCACCATTCCCGGCCTTCGATCCGGCGCATCTGGGTCGGAATCGCCAAGGGACTGTTCTGGCTCACCTGTTGGAATGCTTGCTGTTTCATGGCTTACGACTATTCTCCTGCAACCTCTTCGGATTCTAGCCTGCGAAGGTACGTAGGAAGAGTTACGAAAGTCGGGAGTGTCTTTGCTTGGCCACGGCCTCTGGCTTGCTTCCGTCCCAAAGGATATGGCCCCCTAATGAAAATTGCTTGAACAGACGATGGAGAGTTGAAAGGGATTGACCTGACTATTATCCGCGAAATGAATACTCACTCAGCCAAGATAGGCACGCTTCAAGAAGCGCAAGAAAGCACGCCGCGAAGAGTAGCCCGTCGCCCGCTGGGAAATCACTGTCCATTTGGAAAGGAACGGCGGCGATGAGCGACACCGACAGTGACATCGTCAAGGATTTTCTGATCGAGAGTTACGAGAACCTGGACCGGCTGGACCGGGACCTGGTCGGCCTCGAGAAAAACCCAACCGATCGGGATGCGCTGGCTGGCGTGTTTCGTACCATTCACACCATCAAAGGCACCTGCGGCTTTCTGGGTTTCCCCAAACTGGAAAAGGTTGCGCACGTTGGGGAGAGCCTGCTGACTCGGTTGCGCGACGGGTAGCTCACGCTCAACCCGGAACTCACCACGGCGCTGCTGGGCATGGTGGATGCAGTCCGCCAGATGCTTGGCAGTATCGACGTGAGCGGCGGCGAAGAGCGAGGTTGCTCCCGTGCCGGAGTACGCTTCCGAAGCGGCCGAGTTGCCGTCTTCGATTGGCGACATTCTGATGCAAAGGGCCGGCGTCACGCAGGCGGAGATCCTGCTCGCGGTCGAGAAGCAGAAAGAAGGCGACCCGCGCCGCATGGGCGAGATTCTGGTGGAACAGGGGGCCGTGCGGCCGGCCGATGTCGTGGATGCGCTGCGCGTCCAGCAGTCCTCGCGCGCGGCGGCGGCCGCCTCCGACAGCACCATCCGTGTAGATGTCGCATTACTGGACAAGGTGATGAATCTGGTGGGGGAACTGGTGCTGGCGCGCAAACAGGTCCTGCTCTTCGCCAGCCGCACGAAAGACACTACCTTTCTGGCCGCCTCCCAACGTCTGAACCTGATCACCACCGAGCTGCAAGAGGGGGTCATGAAGACCCGCATGCAGCCCATCGGAAACATCTGGGGCCAGTTCCCCCGGACAGTGCGCGACGTCGCGCTCGGTTGCGGCAAGGAAGTTGCCATCGAGATGGAGGGCAAAGAGACGGAACTCGACAAGACCATCATTGAGGCAATCAAGGATCCGCTCACTCATCTGGTTCGCAATTCGGTCGACCATGGCATCGAACTTCCCGAAGACCGGGTGAAGGCCTGCAAGGATCGAATCGGACGGCTGATTCTCCGCGCCTTTCATGAAGGTGGGCAGGTCAATATCGAGATCAGCGACGATGGCGCCGGCTTGAACGCGGAGCGCATTCGCAAGAAGGCGGTCGAACGCGCACTGATCACCGCCGAACAGTCGGCGCGCATGACCGAGCGGGAGATTTTCAATCTGATCTTCCTGCCCGGATTTTCCACGGCGGAAAAGGTGACCAACGTATCCGGCCGCGGCGTCGGCATGGATGTGGTGAAGACGAATGTAGAAAAAATTGGCGGCACCGTGGACGTTCAGTCCACCCTCGGCCGCGGCACCACGGTTCGGGTAAAGATTCCGTTGACCCTGGCCATCATCCCCGCGCTGGTGGTGACCTGCGGCGGCGACCGCTACGCTATTCCGCAGGTAAGCCTGCTCGAACTGGTGCGGATCGAGGCCGACGAGGTGGCGGAGGGCATTGAATTGGTCCATGGTGCGCCCGTATACCGGCTGCGCGGACGTCTCCTGCCTCTGGTGTATCTCAATCAGGAACTGAAACTCGCCGCGGATGCGCGCCCCGCAACCGACAGCGACGGGGCCGTGAACATCGTTGTGCTGCAAGCCGACGACCGGCAATTCGGGTTGGTGGTGGACGAGATCAACGACACCGAAGAAATCGTGGTAAAGCCGTTGCGCAAACAGCTCAAGACGGTTAAGACCTTTGCCGGTTCGAGCATCATGGGTGACGGGAAAGTAGCGCTCATTTTGGATGTACTCGGCCTGGCGCAGCGGGCCGGCGTGGTTACCGCAACCAGAAACCGCGATCTCACCGAAAAGGCCACAGAATCGCCAACGACCGTTGAAGAAAAGCAAACCTTCCTTCTCTTCGCGGGTCCCGGCGACTGTCGCATGGCCATATCCCTCAGTACGCTGGCACGCCTCGAGGAGTTTCCCGTGGCGCAAGTGGAAATGTCGGGCAGCCAGTGGGTCACTCAGTATCGCGGCCAGATCCTGCCCTTGATTCGCCTCAATGTTGTGCTGCAAGAGCTGGAAGAACTGCACGAAGAAGACCGGCGCTATAAGTTGCGAACCATGCAAGCTGCGCCAACACCCGATTCCGGACCGATCCAGGTGCTCGTGCTCCATCACGAAGGACGTTCCTTCGGCTTGGTCGTGGAACGGATTCTGGACATTGTCGAAGACCGGGCGGACGTGAAGTCGGCCGCGACGCGGGCGTCCGTTCTCTACTCCGTCGTGATCGGTGACCGGGTCACGGAATTGCTCGATATCCCGGCTATTCTGCGCAGCGCGGACCTGAAGGCGGCTCACCCGGCCCGGGCGAAGAAATCAGCGGAGGCTGCGAACTAAAGCCATGGCCCACACTTCACAGTTCTGCACTTTCTATCTGGACAAGCTGCTGTTCGGCGTGGAATTGAAAGGCGTGCAGGAAGTCATCCGCTCGCTGGACATGACGAAGGTTCCGCTGGCGCCTGCGGTGGTCAGTGGCCTCATCAACCTGCGCGGCCAAATCGTCACGGCGGTCGATCTGCGGCGGCGGCTTGAACTGGAGCCCCGGCCGGCAGGCATGTTTGCCAGGAACGTGGTGGTGCGCTCCGAGGACGGCGCAGTCAGCCTACTGGTGGATGAGATCGGCGATGTGGTCGAGGTCGAGGAAACCAGCTTCGAGCCGCCGCCCGAAACCTTGCGCGGCTCCGTCCGGACCATGATCCTCGGTGTCCACAAACTGCAATGTGCTGATCTATTTTGACGCCGTCTCGAAATCGAAGGTGGTCAGCCATTTTTTCAGCAATCTTAATTTTGGCGGTCATTTTTTTCTCGGGACTTCGGAGTCGCTGATGAAACTGAACGCCGAGTTTCACCTGGTCCATTTTCCCGGAACCATCGCGTATTGGAAGCCATCCTTGAGCAGCGGCAAACTATGACTACATCCTCCGACGCAAAGATTCGTGAGCGCGTGCAGCAGATCGAAACCTTGCCCGCCATCCCGGCAGTCTTTCTGCCTTTACTCAAGTTGTTGAGCAATTCCGCGGAGGAAGTGAAGGTGGACGAAGTGGTGCGCCTGGTGTCTTACGACAACACCATCGCCGGGCAATGCCTGCGCCTGGCGGGCTCTCCCTTGTTCGGCCTGGCACAGGCGCCCAAATCTATCAAGGGAGCCGTGATCACCCTGGGCCTGCGTCGCGTCGAGACCATTCTTCTCACCTGTTGCCTGGGGCAGGCTTTCCCCGCGACCAAGTGGGTGCTCGACCCCGCCGTATTTTGGAGACATTCGCTGGGATGCGCCATGGTGTGCCGGAAATTCAGCGAGAAGCTAGCCGCCGCCGATAGCGAGAATGACAGCGAGAAGGCATACATGGCCGGCCTTCTGCATGACATAGGCTTTATGGTGAACTGCCTGGCTTTTCCCGGGGAATTCTCCAAGGCAATGGCGAGCGCCGGCCAGGAGGGAATTCCGCTCGGCGAGGCGGAACAAGCCGTCATGGGCTTCACGCACTGCGAGACCGGCCGGGCTCTGGCTGAAAAATGGAAGCTGGCCGACGATATCATCGAAGTGATCGCACATCATCACGCCGTCGAACAAAGCCACAAGGCGCAGCCGCTGGTGGCCCTGGTACACCTGAGTGACCTTCTCTGCCGCATGCGCGGCTTGGGTTACGGCTACTATGAACGGCACAAGGTGGATTTGATCGCAGATCCGGCATGGACCATTCTCCTAAAGGAACACCGCGAGCTCGAAGGTGTGGACTTGGTGCGGTTCACCTTTGAGCTCGATGAAGCAGTCGAGGAAATCGAGGCCCTGGTAGCTACGGTATTCGGGTCGGCGCCCGCGCGCGCCTGAGATCAAGACCGTTCCCTCACCGCACCGGACGATGATCTCTCAGGCCGCGAACGCAACCCCGGTTTCGTAACTTCCGCCTGTAGAGACGGGTTTGCCCCCATAATCGCTAGCTTAAGCAGGTCGGGCTGGAGGTTGACCCTACAGGCTGGTTTCTGGGCGCTAAACTTCCGGGTAGCCGACAATCCTGCATGAGTGCGTTCATATCTCCTGGCCGTCATTCCAGAGTGCACACACAATCTCAAAACTTGATAGATTGGCGTGTGCACTTAATGAGAATCGCCAGCCTGATCGTATGCGCTGTTCTGGGTGGGGTTTCCTCTCATGCCCAGGGAACTGCATGTCCTGCCGTGGGACAGGAGTCTATGTCTGTCGAGGGGAATGCCCCCATCGTCACGCTGCAATTCAAAAGGCAAAATGGAACGATTCGGGCGGCGCGCTTCGTTTTCGATTCGGGCGGTGGCGCTGTTCTCTTTGACAGCGCTTTGGCCTCTGATCTCGGACTGAAGCCGAGTGGAGCTGAAATCGGAGAAGCTGGGGAACGATATGTGCCTGTCAATCCTCCGGAGGCCAGCATCGGCGCTTTTACGTTCAGTCTCGGAACAAGCAAGGCCTTGATTCATCTTGGGACCAGAAGTTTCGACACCCGTGAGCGCGTCGAAGGGCTTCTGCCAGGCAAAGCGCTAGAGCCATATCAGGTAGTGCTGGACTATCCCAGCCATCTTTTCTCTGTCGCGGCCTCCGGCTGCATCAAGCATCTGGGTTCTAAAGTAGATAGCCCGTTCTTGCCGGCGAGTGGTCATCCACGCATAACCGTCAGTGCGCTGAACGAGAAATACGGCTTGCTTCTCGACACAGGTTCACGAGTGACCCTTGCTCGCCGAGATCTGCTGGAATCCTGGAGAGCCGCGCATCCAGCATGGCCCCACACCACAGGAGCGTCCGGAGAGGCCGATATGCCAGGAGGAGATGGCAAGGAACTCTTGCTGCGGGTTCCCGATATGGAGTGGGGGCCCTTTCATATCAAGAACGTTGTCATTGTTTCTCGGCCCGACGAGACTTACAGCTCGACTACCTTCGAAACACCGACCGCAATCGTGGGGGCTCTAGGAGGAAACGTTCTTGATGGTTTTCGCGTGGAGATTGACTATCCACACGGAACAACGTACTTGGAGCAGGTGCATCAGCCCGATGCCGACAATATGAACTCAGCAGGATTGGTACTCGATAGTGACGCAGCAAATCAGCTTGTCGTCGTTTCCGTATCAGCGACCGCAGATCAAATCACGAGGAGGAACGTGCTGCCCGGAGACATTATTTTGCAGATCGAAGGTAAGAGTGAAACTCCTTGGACGATAACTGAGGCTTCGCAGGCGCTTTCCGGAGCCGTCGGAGAAACACGTCGCTTATTGATCCGCAGACGCGGGATGGAGATTGATACATCGGTGGTCATCGCTCGTCTGCTCTAGTCCTCTACTGTACTGCATTCTTCAAAATGCCGATACGCGGATCATGCGACCCCACCCCAACCGCTCCCGATCATGTTTGAACACATTGATTATTCCAGAGAATGGGATATGTCCCGAATCACGGGCAAACCGGAAGCAACTCTTAAGTTGCGGCTTATGGGGATTACCCCCGTCTCCGGAGACGCGCAGCAAGCCGCGTCTCTACGCGAAATCCGTCGCCCGTTCAGGGGCTGGGCATCGAGAATCACCTTCTTTTGCAGCCTGCAAAAGTACCGCTAGCGACTCCCGAACCGGAAGACGATGCCGGTGACGATGCGAAGATTGTTCTGAAACTGCATCGCCACGGTGGAGTTGGCAAACGTGGTACGCAGATAGTCAGCGCCCATCCGGATGGCAAGCGGCCCGGCGATGGTGTGTTCGACTCCGCCCCCAAGGGCATACGAGAATCGAGTCACGGTTCCACCCAGGTAATAGGTTCCTTTGACCGGAACCGCACTGTTTACCAAACTGACGCCGGCCAAAGTGTGCACGAAGATCCGCGTATTTCCAAAATCCACGGGATAGAACTGGGGACCGATTAGAAAGCTCAGAACATTGCCACTATGTCCGGTGCCGAGCACGTTGCCAGCACGGGCGTAGCTCGAATCCACCATCATTCCCCAGCGCGCATTGAAGTCGACAAAGCCGTTGGCATCCACTCCGCTAAGGCCGACGCGCTGTCGCGATGGCGTATCCAAAGCGAGATAAGTATAACCGACGCTCGCCTCAAAAACCGGGCCGGTGGCCGCGCCCGGCGGTGCGCTGGTTACAAAACGTTGCGCCAGAAGTGGCGCAAGCAAGAAGAGAATGCAGACCGCGATTTTTCCCATGATTCTCATTCCTGCGGAGGTCTACAGCCACACATGACCACCAGCAACAAACTCGATTCCCCCTACGTCCAGCATTCTTCTGGCCAAGCGCCTGGCCTTCCCTTCCACCCTGAATTCTCCGATCAATCTGAACAATCCAAAGCCGGCTACACTACCGGGCACAACGAACAAGACGGGGGCCGCACGGTAATGAAGCGCCATATTGGGAACTGAGAAGATCGTTCAGGACCGTAATGGCCGGAAACACTCGGCATACCCGGCAGCTGCGAAAACCTGCAACTGATCCCGACTGATCCCCTTCTCTAGGGAGCCACAACTTTGGTGGTGTACCCCACTCTGTCCGCTTGCTATCCTAGTAAGAACGGGCCCCCGGCAAAGCTGTAAATCGCGGAAGCGATCCCCTGATACAAGTCCCGAGTTTGCCGCAGCCTGCCAGGTGTTAAGAACTGAAAGCTGAAAGCTAAGAGCCAGGAGCTAAGAGCTGACATCAACCCCATGCAAATGGTGATCGACACCTTCGCGCAGATTTTCGGCACCCTTTGGGCGCACAAACTGCGTTCGTTCCTCACCATGTTCGGCATCGCCTGGGGAGTCGGTTCCCTGCTCCTGCTGGTCGGCCTCGGCGAGGGTTTCAGAACCGGCAACAAGCGCGGGCTCTCGGAGTACGGCGAAAATATCATGATGCTCTTCCCCGGCCGCGCCCCGGTTGTTCAGGGCAGCATGAACTCCGCCCGCCAGTACCGTCTCACTTACCAGGATTACCTCGACATTCGCCGAGAATCTCCGCACATTCTGGCCATCACTCCTGTTCTCGTCACCAACGACGTACACGCCGTCAGCGAGTTCGCCAGCGCCAGCGGCCAACTCACCGGAGCCGAACCGCAATACAACGGAATCCGCTTCCTCCCGCTGAAGCAGGGACGCTGGCTCAACGGTCTCGACGAAAGTCAAAAACGCGATGTCGTTGTCCTCGGCGATGAGATGACCCGCAACCTTTTTCCAGGGCGTCCCGCCGTCGGCTCGTTCATCCTGCTCAATAGCTATCGCTTCGAAGTCGTCGGCACGCTGACGCGCGTTGGGCGCGGCGACGACAACTCCACCAACACCCGCTGCTATATTCCCTTCCAGGTCATGCGCAGTGATTTCCCGGTCAAGGGCGAGGAGGCCTACGACGCGATTTCGTTCCTCAACTATCAGCCCCGCGTCGCCGACGAACACCTGCTCGCTCAGGATGAGGCTCGCCGCGTCATCGCCCGCAATCACCACTTCGATTATCACGATGAAGACGCCTTCGAAGGCTGGGATACCGTCAAGCAGGCGCAAATGATGGGCACCATTTTCGATGCCATGAACGAATTCCTCGGCACCGTCGGTCTGGTCACCCTCGCTCTTGGCGCTATCGGCGTCATCAACATCATGCTCATCTCCGTTACTGAACGCACGCGCGAAATCGGATTGCGCAAGGCCCTGGGCGCCACCAACCGCAGCATCATGCTGCAATTCTTCGCTGAGGGGATCGTGCTCACCCTGGGCAGCGGACTCATCGGCATGGGCCTGATCGGCGGCTTCATGGCCATGTTCCGGAATTACAATGGTCCCGGCGGCTTCGATCCGCCGCGGCTCGTCCTAAAAACTGCGATCCTGGCCATTGCCAGCCTTACTCTCGCGGGCGTCGCTGCTGGACTCTATCCCGCGCGCAAGGCCGCCCGCCTGGAACCAGTCGAAGCCTTGAGGCAGGAGTAAAGAATTTGCAATTGGTAATTTGTAATTTGCAATATGTTTGTTTCGGAGACTTGAAATTGCAAATTACAAATCACAAATTACAAATTTTATGATGCGCGACCTGCTCCAGGAGTCCTACAACGCCATGCGCCACAACCGGCGCCGAACCGCGCTCACCATGCTCGGCATGGCCTGGGGGATTGCGACCGTCGTCATGCTTCTCGCCTACGGCGATGGCTTCGGCCGCGCCTGCGCCAATATCTTTGCCAACTTCGGAACCAAGCTTTTTATCGTAGTTCCCGGCCGCTCCTCCATGCAGTCCGGTGGCGAAAAGGCCGGCGCTCCCATACGCATCACACTGGACGACGTCGACTTGCTCACCACCAACATCCCGCAGATCACCCACATAACTCCGGACTGCTTCAAGAACGCGACCGTGACTTACGACACTCGCTCGTACACCATAAACGTCAACGGCGAGTACCCCAACACTTTCGCCATCCGGGCATTAAGCCTCGGCGAGGGACGTTTCTACAACCCCGAGGACCAGATCCAGCATGCACGTGTCGCTGTCATCGGTTCCGAAACGAAAGAAAAACTTTTCTCCGGACGCAACGCCGTCGGCGAATACATCCGCCTTGATGGCATCAGCTTTGAAGTCGTCGGAGTTCTCGCCCCCAAAATGCAGGCTGGCGACGACAATATCAATCGCGTCGTCTACGTCCCCTTCACCACCATGAGTGACCTCAAGGACACCCACTACCTCGACTCCGTCTGGTTCAATTACGAAACCAACGACTATGAACGGATCGAGCAATCCGTGCGCTACATCATGGCCGCGCAGCACAAGTTCAATCCCGCCGACCGCCGCGCTCTGTTTGTCTTTAATCTTATGGAGCAGGTCCACCAGTTCCAGATCATCACTATCGGCCTAAAGATTCTTCTTGGCTTCATCGGTACACTCACTCTGGGCATTGGCGGCGTCGGCCTGATGAACATCATGCTCGTTTCGGTCACTCAGCGCACTCGCGAGATCGGCGTCGAGAAGGCGCTCGGCGCACGCCGCCGCCACATCTTCCTCCAGTTCCTGGCCGAGGCGCTCACCATTACCTTCATCGGCGGCCTCCTCGGAATCATTCTCGCCTATGGCGTCGCCTTCTCCGTCGGCAGACTCACGCTTTACAGCGCCATGGCCAAACATGCTGAAGCCGGCGACATCCGCCTCGCGATCAACCCCATCACCCTGATCGTCGCCATTGTTATCCTCAGTGCGGTCGGATTGATCAGCGGGATGGTCCCGGCCATTCGCGCCTCCCGTCTCGATCCGATCGAAGCCCTCCGCTACGAATAGAACGCACCTCGTGCGCCTGTAGAGACGGGGCTTGTCCCATCTCCGGAGACGCGGCAAGCTGCGTCTCTACTTTTATTCTGTTGAGAATTCTGAAAAACCAGCAGAAACATCTAAACGGGTATAGTGTTGTTGCTATTAGAGGATGGTGACAGAAATGAAAAAGCTGATTGGATTGCTCGCGATCTGTTTCTTGTTCTCTCTCTCAGCGCTGGCACAGCACGGCGGCGGCCATGGCGGCGGTGGCCGACCGGCGGTCGGCGGCGGCCGTCAAAACATCCCCGCACACGGCCCGGCGAGAGTGACCACTCCGCGCCCGGTCGAGGAACACCCCCACTTCAGCGACAGCCCAGGACATCCCGATGCTCCCCATGTACATAATGGTCGGCAATGGGTGGGCCACGATACCGGCCGCGACGACCCTCATTACCATCTGGATCATCCTTGGGAGCATGGTCGCTTCACCGGCGGTATCGGTCGCGGACATGTGTGGCACCTTGAAGGCGGCGGCCCGAGCCGCTTCTGGTTCGGCGGCTTCTACTTCTCCGTGGCTCCATTCGACCTTGATTTCTGTAACGACTGGCTCTGGGATTCAGACGACATCGTCCTCTACGACGATCCCGATCACATCGGTTGGTATCTCGCCTATAACGTCAGGCTCGGAACCTACGTCCACGTAATGTATCTGGGAAGATAGGGCCGAGTATAGGACCGAAGATAAGGCCGGCGAGATTGTGAGCTAGTTCTCCGGCGGAGCGCCAGGCGCGGACGCCGCGCGAGTGGTATTTGCTGCACGCCTTCGAGGATAGCCCTGCCCGGAGCGAAGTTGCGGGCAGTGTCCCTACCACGCAAAACCCTAGTCCGTTACTTTAGTGGGTAGGACATCGCCCTCCGCCGTTTGACGTTGCTCTTCGAGAGTCTTTACACTCAAGGCTGCGGCACATGGCGTCGCAGCCGAGCCACTTCCCTCCCGACTCTGCTGCCGCAGCCGTTTTGGAAAGGTGATTGTGAGCCCTGCTGAGATAAAAGATAGTACGACCAACGATAACGCGACCCAGGAAAGCACGACCAAAGAAAGCGCCACCAAGCGCGAGATTCAGGTTGAGATTCCGGTCGCGGATGTCAACCGGCAGACCGATTCGCTGATCCAGAAATATCAGAAGGTAGCGCGCATTCCCGGCTTCCGGCGCGGCCATGTTCCGGCGTCGATTATTCGCCAGCGTTTTTGGGAAGAGATCAAGACCGACATGGTCGAGGCGCTGATCCCGCGGTACTTCCGGCAGGAGGCCGAGAGGCTGGGCATTCATCCCGTATCGCAGCCGCGAGTGACGGACCTGCACCTCCACGATGGCGAGCCGCTGCGGTTCAAAGCCGCCTTTGAAGTGCTGCCGGAGATCAAGCTGGAAGGCTACAAAGAGCTGCGCGCCGATAAACCGGAGATCGCGGTTTCAGAGGAGGATGTGGAGCACGCGCTCGCCGATCTGCGCGAGCGTCATGCCAGTTTCAATCCAATGGAGGGCCGCGCCCTCGCCGATGGCGATTTCGCCCAGGTCTCGCTCGATGGCAATCCCAAGCCTGGCGAATCCGAATCCGACACAAAGCCCGGAACAAAGTCCGAAACAAAGCCCGGCGAAGGCCAGCCCGTTCACATGGATGAAGTGCTGGTCGAAATCGCGGGCAAGGACACGATGCCGGAATTCACCGAGAACCTGCGCGGGGCCAGTCCCGGAGATGAGCGGACCTTCGACGTGAACTATCCGAAAGATACGCAGGACAAGCGCCTGGCGGGGAAGACATTCAGCTATACGGTGAAGGTACAGTCCATCAAACAGAAGAGTCTGCCGGAACTGAATGACGAGTTCGCGAAGCAACTGGGCGAATTCCAGACGATCGACGATGTCCGGAAGGCCATCCGCGAGCAAATCGAATCCGAGCGCAAGCACCAGGCGCAGCATGAGGCCAAGGAAAAGCTGGTGGGAGAACTGATTCAGCGCAACGATTTTGAGGTTCCCGATTCGTTGATCGAACAACAGATTGACATCCGGATCGAGCGCGGACTGCGCGCGCTGGCGGCGCAGGGTCTGACCGCCGAGCAGATGAAGAAAATGGATTTGTCTCGTCTGCGCGCGGGCCAGCGCGAGCAGGCGATTCACGATGTAAAAGCTGCGCTGCTGCTCGAAAGGGTGGCGGAAGAAGAGAATGTGCAGGTCAGCGATGAAGAACTGAATCAGGAACTGGAGTCGCTGGCAAGACAATCAAAACAGACATCTGAAGCAGTGCGCGCTCGTTTGACACGGGATGGGGGCCTCGATAGAATCCGGACAAGAATCCGCAACGAGAAAACCCTCGATTTTCTGTATGACCAGTCCGCGTAATAATGAATGATGATGCGGACCATTTCGATCCTCCCCTGAGCCGACGAGACTGACTTCAGGGCAGCAGTGTGGAAAGGGTGAACGTGAAGACGCAATCCAACGATGCGCAAATGATGCTCGTTCCGATGGTGATCGAGTCGACGGGCCGGGGCGAACGGGCCTATGACATTTATTCCCGGCTGCTCCGCGACAACATCATCTTTATTGGCACTCCGATTGACGACAATATCGCCAACCTGGTCATCGCCCAGATGCTGTTCCTGGCGCAGGAAGACCCGGAGAAAGACATCCAGCTCTATATCAACTCGCCGGGTGGGTCGATCACGGCAGGGATGGCGATTTACGACACGATGCAGTACGTAAAGAACGATGTGACCACGATCTGCATCGGTCAGGCAGCTTCGATGGCGGCGTTGCTGCTTTCGGCGGGAGAAGCCAAAAAACGGCTGGCGCTGCCGAATTCGCGCATCCTGATCCACCAACCCTCGATGGGCGGGCTCTCCGGGCAGGCGACCGACATTGACATTCATGCCCGCGAAATTTTGCGTATGCGCGAGATTACTAATCAGTTACTGGCCAAGCACAGCGGCCAGAAGCTGGATAAAGTGGAGAAGGACGTGGAACGCGACTTCATCATGAACTCGCAGCAGGCGAAGGAATATGGAATCATTGACGATATCATCTATAAGACCAGGTAGAGGGCAGCCTTAATATATGATCGGCAATTCGTTAAGCAATAATAATGTAGAGACCCGGCTTGCCGCGTCTCAGCCCGAAGCAAGGAAGCCAGCCGCGGCTAGGCCACCAGAAAAGGAGTAAGGCCGAGTGAAAACCAGATCGGGTTCGGATGAGATGTTGCGCTGTTCGTTCTGCCACAAGTCGCAGGACGCGGTCGCGAAACTGATCTCGTCGCCCAGCGACTATCCCCGGGCATACATCTGTGACGAGTGCGTAGCGGTCTGCAATTCGATCCTCGAAGATGACCGCACCGCGACTCCTTCCGCTGCGGTTCCGAACCAACTGCCTAAGCCGCAGGAAGTTAAGACGTTCCTCGACGAGTACGTCATTGGGCAGGAGCAGACTAAGAAGAAGCTAGCCGTCGCTGTCTATAACCACTACAAGCGCATTTACATGAACCGCCAGCGGACCGGCGATGGCGTCGAACTGACGAAGTCGAATATCCTGCTGATCGGGCCGACCGGAACCGGCAAGACGCTGCTCGCGCAAACCCTCGCCCGCATGCTCGATGTGCCCTTCGCCATCGTGGACGCGACCACGCTGACCGAAGCCGGTTACGTGGGCGAGGACGTCGAGAACATCATTCTCAAACTTCTGCAGGCGGCCGAAGGCGACGTCAGCCGCACCCAGACGGGCATCATCTATATCGACGAGATTGATAAGATCGGGCGCAAGGACGAGAACCCCTCGATCACCCGCGACGTTTCAGGCGAAGGCGTCCAACAGGCGTTGCTCAAGATTCTGGAAGGCACGATCGCCAACGTTCCGCCACAGGGTGGACGCAAGCATCCGCACCAGGAATTCACGCCCGTCGATACCACGAATATTCTCTTCATTTGCGGCGGCGCCTTCGTGGGCCTGGAGAAAATTATCGGGCGGCGCATCGGCAAGAAGGCCCTGGGCTTCCGCATGGGAGAAGATACGGAGACCGAGGCGGGCGTAGCCGCGCTGCGAAACTTTGAACTCGTCTCGGAAGCGCAGCCCGAGGATCTGATCAAGTTCGGCCTGATCCCTGAGTTTGTCGGACGCCTGCCGGTTATGGGAGTGCTCCAGCAACTGGACGAAGACGCGCTTGTCGAAATTCTGACGCGCCCGAAGAATGCGATCGTGAAACAGTACCAGCGTCTGTTCGAGTTTGAAAACGTGCGGTTGAAGTTCAGCGACGACGCCAACCGGGCGATTGCGCGCCAGGCCATGGCGCGTAAAGTTGGCGCTCGCGGCTTGCGAATGATTCTGGAAGAACTCATGCTGGAATTGATGTATAGTCTGCCCAGCCAGAAGAAAGTTAAGGAATTTGAAGTGACCCGCGAGATGGTGGAGAAACGGAACGTCTCGCTGGCCATGATCGAGAAAGCAGCAAGCTAATAGGCCGTTGTGCAAGTGCCGTAAAGGAAGTAAGGTTTGTATCAGGGTATGCCTTTAGGCATACCGCAAGTCAGCCTTTATGAATGCCCCTTTAGGGGCGGCAAGGACCAGAGACGGGAGACCGAGTTGTCGAACCCTAAGGAAAAGTTCGAGAGCAAGAAACTGCCGATGATGCCCATCCGCGACGTGGTCATCTTTCCGTACATGATGACTCCGTTCGTGGTGGGCCGCGAGTCGAGCGTTCGTGCGCTCGAAGAAGCTCTGGCCAGCGATAAGAAGATATTTCTTGCGACGCAACACGACGCCAGCATCGACGAGCCCAAGGCCGGCGACATCTTCCAGGTCGGCACCATCGTCAACATCGTGCAGAGCCTGAAGCTTCCCGACGGAAACATCAAGGTGCTGGTCGAAGGCATCGAGCGCGGCAAGATCCTTCAGGTCGTCGAGACCGAGGGCTATCTGCAGGCCACCGTTCGGGTCGCCCGTTATGCCACCGAGACCACGGCGCAGATTGAAGCCGGCATGCAGCGCGTCACTGGCATGTTCGAACAGTATGTAAAGCTTTGCCAGTCGCTGAACTACGAGACCATGATCGCGGCCGTGCGCATGGAGGACCCGGCGAAGCTGACCGACACCATCGCCGCCAACCTGCAGCTCTCAATCGAAGAAAAGCAGGGGCTACTCGAGATCTTCGATCCCGCCGAACGCTTGAACCGGATCGGCGACGTGCTCGATGTGGAAATCGAAAAGCTCAACATGGACCGCACCATCCAGTCGCGTGTGAAGCGGCAGATGGAGAAGGCGCAGAAAGAGTATTACCTCAACGAGAAAATCAAGGCCATCCAGAAAGAACTCGGCCGCGGCGAAAAGAGCGAATTCGACGAACTGAAGAAGAAGGTCGAATCCGCGGGCATGCCGAAGGACGTTCGCGACAAGGCGATCCAGGAACTGAAAAAGCTGGAAGCGATGCCGCCGATGTCGGCGGAGTCCACCGTTTCTCGCAACTATCTCGACTGGCTGCTGGCGGTGCCGTGGAAGAAGCGGTCGAAAGAAATCCGCAACATCACGCGCGCCGAAAAAACCCTGAACGAAGATCACTATGGCCTCGAGAAAATCAAGGAGCGCATCCTAGAATTTCTCGCCGTCCGCCAGTTGGTAAAAAATCCGAAAGGCTCGATCCTGTGCTTCGTCGGACCTCCCGGCGTGGGCAAAACTTCGCTCGGGATGTCGATCGCCAAAGCGACCGGCCGCAAGTTCGTACGGATGTCGCTCGGCGGCGTGCGCGATGAGGCGGAAATCCGCGGCCATCGCCGCACCTACATCGGCGCCCTGCCCGGCCAGATCATCCAGATGATGAAAAAGGCTGGCACCAAGAACCCGGTGTTCATGCTCGACGAAGTCGACAAAATGTCGATGGACTTTCGCGGCGACCCTTCCGCGGCGCTGCTCGAAGTTCTCGATCCCGAACAGAACTTCATGTTCGTGGACCATTACCTCGACGTCGAATACGACCTCTCACAGGTATTCTTCGTGGCCACGGCGAACGTGATTCACACCGTTCCGCCCGCCCTCCAGGATCGCATGGAAGTGCTGCGCCTGCACGGCTACACGGAACCGGAAAAGGTCGAGATCGCGAAACAGTTCCTGGTGCGAAAACAGATGTTGCAGGCCGGGTTGACGGAGAAGAACGTGCAGTTCTCCGACGACGCGATCCGACAGATCATTCGCGCCTATACCCGCGAAGCCGGAGTGCGAAACCTGGAGCGGGAAATTGGCAACATCTGCCGCAAAGTGGCGCGCAAGGTGGTGAAAGAAGGCGCGGACTTCTCCGCTTCGATCCAGGCCGGGAAAATCGGCGACTACCTCGGCGTTATAAAGTTCCGCGACACCCTGGCCCACGAGAAGAGCGAAGTCGGCCTGGTGACGGGCCTCGCGTGGACCGAGGTGGGAGGCTCCATCCTCAGCACGGAGGCCTCGGCAGTGGACGGCAAAGGCAAGCTCACTTTAACCGGCCAACTGGGCGACGTGATGCAGGAATCGGCGCAGGCTGCCATGTCCTACATTCGCTCGAGGGCGGCGCGCCTCGGACTGCCCCGCGACTTCTACCGCACCCTGGATATTCACGTGCACGTGCCGGAAGGTGCGATTCCAAAAGATGGCCCCTCCGCCGGCATCACCATCGCAACCGCTCTCGCCAGCGCGCTGAGCCGGATTCCAGTGCGCCGCGATATCGCCATGACCGGAGAGATCACGCTGCGCGGCAAAGTGCTCCCCATCGGCGGATTGAAAGAAAAACTTCTGGCCGCCCATCGCGCCGGCTTGTTCGAAGTGATTCTCCCGCAGGATAACGAAAAGGATGTTGCCGAGGTCCCGGAGAACCTGCGCACCGCGATGAAATTGCACTTCGTTGAAAACATGGACCAGGTACTGGCCGTCGCGCTCGAAGGCCCGCTGCCGCAGATGCCATCGGACACCGAAACAACAATGGCTCCCATCGTGACGCCGCCCGCACCGGAGATTCCTACGGCGAGACAGTAGACTGGAAGGACGCCGCGGTGGAATCCCATTCATGGCACCCCGCGTCTTTAGCGTTGCCCCGAGTCGGGCTTTCCCGTATTTTAGGGCCATGGACGTGCACCTCAATAATCCCGAAATAAAGGCGAAGATAGACCGTTGGGTAGCAGAAACCGGACGCGGCCCCGACGAGTTGGTTGAGGACGCCATGGCTGGGTACTTCGAGGAGTTGACCCAGACGCGGGAGACGCTCAACAGCCGCTATGACGACTTGAAGAGCGGTAGGGTGAAGCCCATCCCCGGCGACGAGGTCATTGCCCGCTTGCGTGAAAAAGAGCGCGGCCCGCCGTTCTCAGCCAGGTTCCAGCCGTGATAAATGATCGGCTACGATTTTCACCCGGAAGGCGCCCTCGATCTTGACGAGATTTGGGAATTTATTGCCGAGACTAACCTCGACGCCGCCGACCGAGTAATCGTAGATATTTTGGCCGCGCTCGATAAGCTGGTGCCTTTCCCAAACCAGGGCCATAGACGTCCAGACCTCACCTCGCGGCCCCTGCGGTTCACCTTGGCACGTGAGTACCTGATTGCCTATGCGCCGGACGAAAAGCCGTTGTGGATTGTTGCCGTAATGCACGGACGCCGCAACCCGCGCGTGAGCGCGGTTCGGCCCTGCGGGGCTATTCGACGATTGTGCTTCCGAACTGCGGTGCAGCTCCGCCGCGGATATACGAGATAAGGCGGTTCATCTCCTCCAGCGCCACCTCTGGCCGATCATGGTGTACGTGATGACTTGCCCCGCGCGCGATCACGCGCCAACTATGCGTCGAGAGCGACTTCAGATTTTCCTGTTCGCGAAACCAAACTGGCTGCGCGGCAATCGCGTCCGCCGTCCAACCGATCTTCGGACGATCCGGATCCTGCGAGAGGACGAGGACGGGCAGGTCTCCGACGCTGGTCAGTCTCGCAGCTTGGTCGCCTTGCCGTTCGAATTCGATGAACTCGCCGACATCGCCGCCCACGAATCCGGGTCGGCATTCTTCCGCATCATAGGCCGCCCGTAAATTCTCCTGCACCTTCGGCACATCAGCCTTGCAACGCCCCATTAGCCGGTTCCAACCGCTCCATATCTTCAGCCGGTTCCACTTCACTTCGCGTGGACGCCTTGCACGCTCTGCGTCATACCACGCTCGACTTCCGGGCAGCTCGTCGATCTGGTGCGGCGAGCTGGCGTCAAGGAATGCGACTCCCGCCACTTCGGTCGGATATTCGCGCACGTATTCGCGGACGTAGTAGCCTCCGACAGATGCGCCGGCGATGACGATCGACCGTAACCGTCTGACCAACACACCTGTTCGATGAGCAGCGCCTGTGCTGAAGTGTCCGGACGAACAGAGAACAGAAGACTGTCGCACACCGACGACGTACCGCACTCGAGCAGCAGCATTCTTGCTCGAACATCACCATTACACTTGTCGCCTCAAGTCCACACGTTAGACACCTAATCGGATGGGGTGAAGTCAAGCAAGAGCTGGTACTGAGGCACCAGCTTCAACGAACGCAACTCATCGATCTGCCCCGCGGTGAAAGGTGGCCCGCGATATAACTTTTCCAGAAAGATCGGAGCATCGGCGCGCCGGGGGAGTATCTCTAATTGCAATCCGCTCTCTGCAATCTGCGAGCGGAAGCGTTGGAGACAGACGTACCAAGGCTCTCCGCTGTAGAAGTTGTCCACCAGCAGATGTCCGCCGGAACTGAGCCGCGCTACGTCTGCGTCATACGTCACCTGCAGAAAAAGATTCTGAACTCCATTCCAGTCCGTCGCCGGAATAGTGATCTGCCATCTCGCGGCCAGCGCAAATTCCTTTTCTTCGGGAGCCATGGCAACGCCCTGAGCGCGCCACGACAGAGGCGGGCCAATCTTTACCGCGGGCACTGTCCCAGCCTTCTGAACCTGTTTGAAAGACAGTTGAGCCTTGCGTTCCGGCAGCGAAACGGAAAAGGCGCTGGCATAAGGCTTCGACAGGTTGTGTCTTAGCGCGGCGTTGGTCGCTGTTGGCGCACTGATGGGCGGAATTACGATTAAGTGAAAGGCCGGGTCGCCGTCGGATTGCAGAGTTAGATGAGCGCCAGCCGCGAAGAATTGATCGGACGTCAGGAGCAGGTGTTCACTACCGACAGTCTGTAATTTCCACGCGTTTTCGGCTTGTTCTTTACTCAGCAGGACCAATTGCGTGGTGGTGCCATTTGCGTCCTTTGCAATGATCGCGGGCTCAAGTGAAGGCCGCAGATTTTCCACCAGGGTTGAGCCCACGCTGTGTTTTGCCGTGCCGCCGCGAGTCTCAATGTGCGTACCGGAGATGTCTCCAAGCGCGAACTCCGCGGGAAGACCGGGTATTTCGACGAAGTAATACGTTGTGACGGGAGCATCTGTCGTACGGGTGAATAGCTGCGCGGTAGCGTAGCAGAGATGGAGCGCGCCAAGTTCGAGGCCAAACGGCCAAATGCCGTACGCCCCAGACGGAATGTCGACCGGGATCTCGGGGACCTCCAGCGTACGGCCGGGCAATTCGATCGCGGCCTGAAACCCGTGCCGATCAGGCATTGCGGAACCGCGCACGTAGTTGTTGAAGAAGAGGAATCCTCCCTTTCCGTTCGTGCGAACGGAGACGCGCGGCACGCTGAAATCCTCCGGCCTGGCTGGAACGATGGTCGGCGAAAAGGTCGCCATCTGCGCGAGCTGCGCGCCGAAGTCGTTCATGAAGTAGTTGAAAACCTTCAGCTTGCGGAAGACCTGTCGTTCTTCTCCGAACTCACCGAGAGGAGCCTGAAAGTCATAAGACTTTACCGGCACATCCGTGGGGTAACCCGTAGTCTGTGACTCCTGAAGTGTTGTTTGTTTGCCATCGGGATTTTCGCCGCCCTGGAACATGTACGAGCCGTACAGGTTGACGCCTGATCCGAGCATCACCGGCACCATTGCCGCCACGTCGTCGGGCCGGATGACCGGCCGACGGTGATACGTGTCCTGGATTCCACCCCCAATCTCAGCCGTCATGAAGGGAAAATCGTAGCGGGGCGTCGTCGCCTGAGATGTTTCCGCAGTGCCGATCAAACCCGTATTTCCTGATACGCGGTTGCCAAAGCGAAATGAATACACTTCCTGCGGAGGAAGGTCTTTCAGGGATGAGTCCCAGGGTGCGTCCGGATAGCCTCCAAAAACAGCCACGACTTCGCCCCGAGGAATGACGGCATTGTCCCAGCCGGTCACGGAATAGAGCGGAACATCAAAGCCGTCAGCAACGGCAATACGCTTCAATTCCCTAATATGCTCTTCTCCGGCTCCCGGTTCCCGCTTGGCGTATTCGTTCTCCAACTGAATGCCGATCACTGGGCCGCCGTCCCGCCAAAGCAGCCCGCGCACTTGCCTGGCAACCTCCGCGTAGTACTTCTCGACGTAGGAGAGATAGACTGGATCGTTCTGGCGTACATTCTTTGTCTTCTGCAGCAGCCAGTCTGGAAAGCCTCCGTTTCGCACCTCTCCGTGTGCCCACGGGCCGATCCTCAGGTACACAAACATGCCGTGTTGGGCGCAGAGTTGTACGAACGCGCGAAGGTCTCGTCGATTTGACCAATCGAACTGGCCTTCCACCTCCTCATGGTGAATCCAGATGACATAAGTAGCGATGATCTGGACTCCTCCGGCTTTCATCTTTAGAATTTGCTCCTCCCACTCTTCCTTCGGGACACGGCTGTAGTGGAACTCGCCCATCACTGGGAGCCATGGTTTACCGTTGAAGGTGAGATAGCGGTTGTTGAGACCGATGGTTTCACCCTGTGGATTCGTCGATGTGCCGCCACGAAAAGAGGAATCTGATGGCGGCTGCACGGGCACGTTCGCATGAATGATGACGAGTGATGCCGTATCACTCACTGGTTCGCTCGCGCTAGAACGAAGGCTTAGTGCAGCAAGAGCACAGATGGATATAACGATGGTAGAAAGACGGACGATTGAGCGCGGCATACGACCTCCAGGAAGTGCGCAGGTGACGTAGCGGGATTGCGGGTTGGCCTGCCCTACTTACTAGGCTTCACCGTGATGCCGGGCCAGTTATCCGTCCGAAATGGAGAAGCTGGCAATCCATCCTTATTAAATAGATTGCAGCGCGGGCTGTCACCCCAAGCGTAGCGGACGGTCACTGGCGTCGCCACCTCGGGACTGGATACTACTACCGAGACTCCATCGATCGTTGCTTCCGCCCAGTGGAACTGCTGGTCTGAACCGGCGATCGCGAAGCCAGTCAACGGGCCGCCGCCGTTCGCTTCCATCCCGCTACCGGTATTTGCAAATCGAATCCTGATTTTGTCCCCTTTGACTGTCATCGATTGATAAAGCGGTCCGGAATAGACAATTGGTTTCTTGTAGGTTGTACCTAGCGCCAACAGCGCAAGTCGCTGCCCAACTTCTGCTTTGCGATGGGGATGAACATCCTTCGGGTCTCCTATGTCGATCGTCACCGCGATTCCAGTATTCGGAACCTGCCTGGCCGTTAACAACTGCGCCTCCCGCAACTCCGCCCAGGCGGACTCGGAGGGCTGGTCAGGAATCACACCATGATTCGGTAATTGCGCGATCAGAAAAGGGAAGTCACCCTCGTTCCACGCTGCGCGCCAACTCTGAATTAGCGCTGGCAGCAATTTTCGGTATGCGTAGGCTTCCAGGGCATTACTTTCACCTTGATACCAGATCACACCACGCATTGAGTATGACTGTAGGGGCGCTATCATGCCTTCATAGAGTCCGGACGGAGGGCGTGGCGGATAGCCCAGCGCTGGAAACATCTCTATGGCAAAGCCCGTAAGCGACTGGGGAGTGAAATCTTCAGTTACGCCCCAGCCTTCTTGGCGAAGATCGCGGAAGAGGATGACAACCGGCTTCCAATCCGAAGACGCTAGAAACAAGGGCGTGCCATAATCGTCCACATCGGTGATCGTGGGCTGCAGCGTTCGCACGCGAAACGAGCCATCTCCTCGCACCCAGAAACGGATTCCTGTATAAGAACTCAAATCCGCGGCAGAGTTATCCGGTTTGAAGTGCGCGATCAGTCGCGAATCATCCGAGGCGTCCATCTTCCCCGCAACTTTGGCGGCAAAGCCCGCTCCGCCATGTCCGGGCGCGGCGAGGTCAAAAGAGGTCTCCGGTGCATCCTGCCAGTCATAGGACCACTCACCTCCCATCGTATTCCGCGAGGTGCCGTCGTCAAAGTTGCTGAATACAGTGCCCGGGCTGGAGGGATCGCGGATCAATTCGAAATCATCGAACTGCAAATTGAAGGGCCTCCGTCCCATTGCTGGCGTTTTCACTGCCGGAGAGGAGCCGTCCCACTGATCGGCAAATGGCTTAAGTGCCGGTGTTTCCTGCAAGGCTCTAGAATCGATCCACTCTTCGATCGTCGTTCCCGGCCACGCGCTCTCGATAATCCCGATCGGCACGTCTAGCTTGCGGTGCAGATCTCGCGCAAAATAATACGCTACCGCGGAAAACCTCTTGGCGGTTTCAGGAGAGCATATCTGCCAGGCAGCGCTAAGCGTGTCCGATTGGGCCTCCAGGGTAATCTTCTTAGGCACGGTGAACAGTCGAATTTGCGGATAATCCGCTTTCGGTATCTCTTCTGCCGCGCCCAGTGAATCGCTTAAGGCGAAGGTCATGTTCGATTGTCCGGATGCTACCCAGACCTCGCCAATCATCACATCTTTGAGGAGGATGGTTTTCTTGCCACGAACCACGACTGTGAAGGGTCCTCCCGCGCGCATGACAGGAAGCTGGACGCTCCAATTCCCGCGAGCATCCGGCACCGCGGCCCTCGTTTTGCCCGCCAGCGTGACCGTGATCTTTTCTCCCGGGTCAGCTTTGCCCCAGATGTGAATCTGGCGGTCTTGCTGCAGAACCATATGGTTGGCTAGTAGATGAGGAAGAAGAGGATCAGCCCAGGAAGAGGGCGCTAACCAGCAGAACACTGCCAGTGGGAGTAAACGAAGTATCGAACTAGGAAAAAACGAGAACCACGTGTACTTCATTATCCTTTGTCGCCAGGGATCAGCGGCTCAGTGTAAACGAGCCTTTCAACTCGATCTTTTCGGACGAACTGCCAACCAAAATCGCAAAATCACCCGGCTGGGCATTCCAGTCCTTTCCATTCACGTCGTAATATGAGAAGGCCCTGCGGTCCAGTCTCAGAGAGACATGTTTTGTTTCGCCTGGCTGCAGGCGGACTTTGGCGAAGCCTTTCAACTCCTTGACTGGCCGAGGAACGCTGGAGTGAGCGTCGCCCACATACAACTCCGCGACTTCAGCTCCCGGCAGCCGACCTGAATTTTTCAAGTCGAACGAAACCATAATCGGCTGGCTTAGATCTCCATTGCGGGGAGTCACAGACAGCTTGCTGTACTCGAATGTCGTGTAGGAAAGACCATAGCCAAACGGAAACAGCGGTTTGACGCTGGAACGATCGAAATGCCGGTAACCAACAAAAACGCCCTCCGAGTACTCCACTCGCTTTTCCTCATCTCGCGGGTAATAGCTGTGAAAGGTGGCGTTGTCTTCCCAATGACGTTCGAAAGATGCGGGCAGTTTGCCTGAGGGACTGTAATCACCGAACAGGATCTGAGCCAGGGCTCTGCCGCCCTCCTGCCCTGGATACCAGGCATGGAGAATCCCTGGAACGGCATCGATCCATTGCGTCATGTCGACATTGCCGCCTGCGGTAATGACAACGATGGTGTTCTTGTTGACACTGGCAACCTGGTGAATAAGTTCATCCTGGCCGCTCGGAAGAGCGAAAGTGCGGTCAGCACCCTCCATTTCCAGTGAAGGAGCGAACCCGACGCAAACGATGGCGATATCGGCTTTGGCCGCGAGGGCTTTGGTTTCCCGGCCGATGGCTGCTTCGGCTGAGATCACCCCGAACCCGGCGGTTGCGGTGCCTACTGCTTCGAAGTATTCGAATCGTATCTTGTAGGCATGGCCGGACTCCAAATGGGCGGTATAAGTATCCAGCGTTTCACTGTGGCGCAGCCAATCATCAATGACTCTACGATCATCGATATAGAAGCGCACCCCGTCGTCCGCTGACGAATAGAAATTGTAGTCTCCGGTTTTCTTCGGCACGAAATAGCCGGTCCAGCGGACCGAAAAATGATCTGCCGGCCCATCTGCGGAGTAACTGCCCTCTCCCCATCTGAACTCAATATGCTTATCAGTACGAGTTAGCGCTGGCTTGCCCTCAAGTTCTTGGTTGTTAAAGTATTCTCCCTTCAAGCCGGGTTCTCCGTCCGGCTCGGTCACGAATTCTGAGTTATCAAATATCTCTTCTAGCAGGGGATGATTGACCGAATACAAGACGTTGACTTTCGTACCCAGATAGTTACTAATGCCTTCCAGATAACTGACCGCATTGAACGGTACCGTCAAAGAACTGCCACCGCCGCCGACCACCGCGGGATAAGCATCTGTTCCGAACACAGCCAAAGTCTTTAGTTTCGTTCGATCGAGCGGGAGCAGCGCTCCTGAATTCTTGAGCAGAACCATGCTGTCCCGGGCCACCTCCAGAGCGGCCTCCCGTCCTTCTTCGCTATATAACGGATTGCCCAAGTCAGTCTGTGGCCGATCGAGAAACCCAAACTCGATAAACTTTCGGAGAATCCGCCGGACCTTGTCATCGATAACTTCTATGGATACCCTGCCTTCCTGCACAGCCGGAATGAGAGATTGGCGGTTCATGAACTTGCCCGACGGCATCTCCAAATCGAGCCCGCCGTTAGCGGCAGCCACCCCATCGTGGGTAGCGTCCCAATCAGACATCAGGATTCCATCAAACCCCCACTCCTTCTTGAGAACTTGATTATTAAGATAATCGTTCTGCGTCATGTGAACACCATTCACGAGGTTGTAGGCGTCCATGACGGCCCCGGCCTTGGCTTCCTTCACCGAAACTTCGAACGCGGGCAGGTATATCTCGCGCAACGTCCGCTCGTCGATATCGGAGCTGATATTGTAGCGATCGAACTCCTGGTTATTTGCTACGAAGTGCTTGGCAGTAGCGATCACCCCTTGGCTTTGCACGCCTTTGATGATCGCCACCGCCATACGCGAGGCCAAATAGGGATCCTCGCCAAAGTATTCGAAATTGCGCCCACACATCGGAGCGCGATAGATATTCATCCCCGGACCAAGAAAAAAGTGGACTCCCCGAGCGCGGGCATCCTTACCCAGGCTGCTGCCCACGCGACTAACGAGTTCAGGGTCCCATGTGGCCGCCAGCGCAATGCCGGCCGGATAAGCAGTCGATGCACCATAGTTTCGGATACCGAGCGGTCCATCAGACGTTTTCAGCTCCGGCAGACCCAGCCGCGGGATCGCTCGCAGGTAGTAGTCGTTGATTCCTCCGAGATAGTCGATCTTTTCCTCAATTGACATTTGGCTGAGGATTGAATCAACGCGCTTTTCTACGTCGGCTGCGGAGGGCCGTGCCGTTTGTGTGCCTGCCAACACAACGGAGACAATCAAGAAACTCCCGATTGCTAGCCACCGATTAGGTTTGAGCCCCAACCTCAAGCAGCCTCCTTCGGGGTCCGGTTCACTTCTCTTCAACAACGACAAGATCCCATGGTTTCAGCGTAATTGCTTGCTTGGACAAAACCGCAATCTGCGCCAACAAATCGGAACCGGCGCCGTATGGATACGGGAATGTCTGTATATCGCTTGAGTAATTGAAGTAGTAGTGGATCGTCTTGCCGCTCCGGTTTATCCCATGCTTGACGCGCACCGCCGCCGGAAGTTGCTGATCGGGGCCGACGAGTCCAGCCATCTCCAGTACATCCAGCAGCACCTTCTCCTGCAGTTTATCGCTGAGAACCGTGCCTTCGTACGTCAGCGTTCCTTTTCCAAAGCGGTTTCTCGTAATGGCTGGATACTTTCCAAAAAACTCATGGTCATAGTAGGCAAGAGGCTTGGCCGTGTCGAGAACGAGCATCTCCGCCCACTCCGAGACTTTGTTTTCAGCGCCTGCGTGGAAAGGATCGTCCTTGAGCGCCAACGGGGCGCGCAAACTGGAGAACTCCTGATAATGAAAACCTGCCGCCTCGCGAAGCGGCCCGGGAGCCATGGTCCAGCGCACCGTGTCGTACTGATTGGTGAATCCGCTCTTGAAGCACATGACCAGATTGCCACCGCCGCGCACATAGTCTACTAGCTTGTCTAAAAGCTCGTCACTGGCAACGTAGAGCGGAGGAACAACCACGACCTTGTAGCTCGCCAGATTCGTGCTTTCCGGAAAGACGAAATCCACGCCTACATTCTCCCGATACAGTGTGTTGTACATTTGCTGCATGACCGAACGGTAATTCACGTGGTCGCTGAACTTCATGAACTCGATGCCGTAATAGGAATCGTTGCTATATAGGATCGCGACTTTATTAATTCGCTTGAGATCAACGATGTGGGGACCTAGCCGCTGTAACTCGTGTGCTGTCCGGCTCACTTCCGCATAAGCGCGGTTCGGCTCCAGGTCGTGCGAGAGCACACCCTTCCAATAGGTTTCCTGACCGTAGTGTAGCGAGTGCCAATGCCAGTACTCGACCATGTTGGCTCCGGAGGATAGATGAGTGTAAACGTCGAGACGGAGTTGGCCATCATAGGGCGGGAATTGTTCCTTGGAGTCCCAGCCAATGGTCTGTGCATTGGTCTCGGTGACCAGGTAATTCGTCTGCTTCAGTGAGCGGGTGTAATCGCCCTGCATGCTCGAACCAATCCCGTCAAACTGGTCCTGCGTGCCGTGATAAGGGTTGACGGCGACGATGTCCAGCGAACGGCTGATGTCATGCTCGCTGACGACAGAGTTGGGCGGCCCGGCGAGATCGTGTGTGACGAACTGGTCTGGACGCTTGTATTGGTTGACCAGGGTTGCCTGCCAGGAAAGAAAATCCGTGGTGAGCCATTGCGAATAGCGTTGCCATTCGAGCTTCCAGCCGGGATTGATGATGCCTTCCTGCGGAGGAATCTCGGTCCAGTCATTCAGCCGCTGCCCCCAATAATTCAGTCCCCAGACTTTATTGAGCGCATCAACCGTCTTAAATTTCTTTTGAAGATATTGCACGAACCCAACCTGTACGTCATGGTTCGCGGCGCCACCGGACGAAGTTTCGTTATCGATCTGCCAGCCGATGATGGTTGGATTGTCTTTATAATGCTCGAGAAGTTTGCGGATGATTCGCTCGCAATAAGAACGATAGATCGGGTTGGCGAGATCCGTGTTCTGGCGAATACCATAAGTGATCGTTTGTCCGCCAAAGCGAGTTATGAAAATCTCCGGATGTTCCTTGTACATCCACGCCGGAACGGAGTAAGTCGGCGTGCCCATGATGACCTTGATCCCGGCCTTCTGCATTCGGTCAACTACGCGGTCCATCCAGGCATACTCGAAGCGGCCGTCTTCCGGTTCCCACAGTCCCCAACTGGATTCACCCATGCGAACCACGTTGATGCCCGCCTGCTGCATGAGTTGAATGTCTTTCTCCAGTCGCTCATAGGGCATGTATTCGGAGTAGTAAGCGGCGCCGTAGAGAACAGTGTCCATCTTATCGGGCGCGAATGGCGGCACCGATTGGGAGAGCGCCGAGCCGCTAAGTAACAACAGAAGCGCGTTCTCAACGAACAGGAACAGCCGCGATATGAGACCACACTGCATAGAAAACCATCCTTTACCACCATAATACAGTTTCTCGCCTTAGATGCTCGCGGGCGCTAAGACGCGACAACATAGAATACCGGTCCCAAGAAGACTTATCTGGTCGAACTGGAGGCAGCACGCTGGCAATTTTATGGCGTTCTAGACGGTCCCAGTGGCTCCTGACTCTTCTCCTTATTCTTGCATGCGTCAGATTCGAACGCGCCGCGGTCCATACCACCACAGGATGGCACCGGAGTTCCGAGAAAATCTCTCTCGGAATGAGCGATAGTCTTGCCTGAGTTCAAGGCCGGAGAATTTACTCGCAACTCATACCCCAGCACTGTCTGCCGCCCCACGCCGGCGATGCCCGGACTAACCAGAAGCGGATCGCTAGTCAGCGCGTGAGCGTCGTCAGCCGGTTTCAGGTGCCCGTAGTAAATATTGCTGTCGAATACATTGTTCTTACTGCTCCCAAATCCAGGTGCGGTCAAGTAGCCCCCGTCAGGATTTCGGGATACTCCATGTGAGAACTGTGCGGAGCCGTCAACGTAGAAAATATTGTTGTAGAGGTATGTCCCGTCGGCCCATCCCTTCCAGTCAGCTTGCAGCAGAACGTCCACATGCTCGCTCTTTCCCACATAGATGGTGTTGTTGTAAATGGACGCGTTGATCACTGGCCCGGCTACGTTGATACCCCGAGTGTGATCGTTCTGACTGACGTTGTAGCGCACGATGGTCCCGATATTGCCCACGTTGTCTTTCGGGTCGTGACCGCCTTCGTTGCAGATCAGAACGAACCCGCCGTCATTGTCGTGGCTATAGTTATATTGAATGACAGTATTACGGCTATTCCAATCGGAATCGAAACCTTCACCGTCGCGCTGCCCATGGGTAAGATAGACTTCATTGAACTGGACTGTCGTATTGTCCGCACTCCACGGCCAGATACCCACGTTAAATCCCTCGGATCTCTGGTTCGCCTTACTAACCACGTTGTATTCCACCAACGCGCCATCGGTCGCCACCGCCACAATGCCGTCGCCGCCAATATCGTCGAGGATGTTGTTCCGGATCACCACGCCCAGGCTGGGATACCACTTCGATCGCACCCAGTGCGAAGACCAGCCGAAGATACCGCTGCGGTCGACGTGATGAATGTGATTGTTCTCGATGCGCAGATCGACGAAACGGCTTGGCCTGGACTCGCCGACACAATTGTAGGTGATCCCGCCATTCTCTTTTATCTGATCGCTGCCGTTGACGTCGTGAACGTTCAGTCCGCGCAGGTAAATATGATACAGGTCACCGTAATTATCGGCCATAAGCCGGACGCCGCGCCGAGTTCCCGGAGTTGAACCGGTATTGGTCACTTCGAGATTGCGGATCTCCCAATACTCCTGATTCTTCAGCAGGACTGCGTCTTCGGCTTCGCTGCTACCGTTGATGACCGGCTTGGCTGCGCCGCCGTACTTGTCGATCGTGATCGGATGCCCCTCGGTTCCGGAACCCTTCGGCCAAAGCTGGCCAGTCCACTTCCCGCCGGACTTGAAGAGAATGTGGTCGCCCGGAGAGAAGGTGGTGGCGTTCAGTTTGCCCAGAGCCTTCCACGCTTTCTCCGGCGAAGTTCCCGAGTTTAAGTCGCTGCCAGAGATCGAATCAACGTAATAGGTCATGACTGTGTTCGAAGTGGAGCGCGATAGATTGGCTAGAGCCGGGACACCAATTGCAGCAAGCAGCCAAGCCAACAAAAGAACTGAGGCCAGAACAGATCGGCGGACACATTGTTCTTCTACCGTGACACGCTTTGCCGACATTCAAGTATCCGAAGTCCAACCCGGCCGCTTAAGCGCCAGAGACAATTTGCAGCCGCAAGACGCATGGGCTGCCCAGGCCATGTCCAGCGAAGTTGCCTAGAAGTCGAAGCGAATCGCAAATTGCCCTTGCCGCGGGCTACTGCTCACTCCAAGAATTTCACCAAAGTTGGCTGACCCAATTGAGGCTCGACTGCCCGCGCAGCCCTGGATGTTGTAGTAGTGGCGGTTGAGCAGGTTGTAGAACTCCGTGCGAAAAGACAGTCTGTATTGTCCATCGGACCCCATCGCGAAGTTTTTTAACAGGCTGACATTTTCGTTGGCGGATCCGGGACAACGCAGCGCGGAACTATCCGGCGATGGCGGAAAGATTCCAGGCGCTGGATTGCTGACTACGCTCTGCGGCATGTAAAAATTTCCCGGAGGAGGCGTTCCACCCACCGGAACCGGCACGTAATGTCGGGGATCCGAGGGGCCCGTGAATCCCGCCAGATTAAATTGAGGATAGATATTGCCCCATAGTGGCCAATAAGGATTGGCAGCTCCCACCTGAAATGGTTGGCCGGTGTTGTACGAGACTATACCTGCCAACGTCCATCCACTGACGATACCATTCACCACGTGGTTTTGGCCCGCCAACCACTGCTTGCCCCTACCGAATGGCAGTTCGTAGCTGACGAATCCTTTCACGACATGGGCAAGGTCGTAGTTCGTGAGCGCGTGTGCCGCTTGACGCATGTTGCTGAAATCCTGCACGCCGGTGTAAAAGCCATTCCCCTCCTGCTGCGCGGAATACGAGTCCCCTTCCTGCCGGGACCAGACATAACTCATATCCATAGTCAGGCCGCGTCCGGTGCGCTTGACTACATCGACGACCAGGGAATCGTAGAAGCTTTGGCCCACAGGTAAACCAACGTAGTTGAGATTGGCGTAGCCCCAGTAGTTCGCTTCTGCCTGGGCCATGTGGGGGAAAGGCGCGAACGTCGCCAGCAGTGGACCGCAGAAGTTGGCATAGGGATATGGGACTCCGTAACTGGCTGCAGTCCCCGCGTCGCAAACATAAGGGTAGTACGTCTGCAGAAAAGGAACGGTGTTAGCTAGCCGCAGGAACGTTGAGGTCGGCCCCTGGTTCCAAGCCAGCGCCGTGTCTGTCAGATGGTGGCCGCGATTGCCGACATAAGCAATCTCGAACCGCATGTTCGGCGTGAGCTCGCGCTGAATGCCGAAGTTGAACGCCTCGCTATATCCCAGTTTGAGGGCTCGAGGATCGACGGCGACGGCTGGGAATACGCTCGTCGTGGGATCGCTGCTCGCGTTTACTTTATTAACAACGCCCGGATAATTGCCCGTTCCGCCTGGGCCATCCCAATTGAAGTTGTTTGCCTGATTCGTTCCCAACTGCGGAGCAAAACCGCCCGGGACACCTTGAAAGAAGGTCACGCCCACGGGATTGTAGATGAGGCCAAAGGAAGCGCGAACCACGGTCTTCGGCTGCAACTGGTAAGCAAAACCGAGTGAGGGTCCGAACTGCCTCGCGTACTCGTTCTTCTCAAAGCTGTCGCCGCCGTTTTTGGCGAAGACCAGCGTGCCGGGAATGCCATAGATGGGGCTAATGGCAGTCTGATCAAAGTTAGCCCAGTTGCCATATTTTTCGTGAAAGCGGAAGTTGTAATTCCAACGCAGACCCATGCTCAGCGTGAGTTTCGGGGTGGCCTTGTAGTTATCTTGCGCGAACAGGTTTATTCCCTTTTGCCGCCCGTACAGGTTGTAGGCCACGGTCTCGCTCGCCTTACTTACCTGTCCTAAGAGGAACGTGGCATAGGCAAATCCGTCATACGGATATCCCGGCCCGGCGGTGTTGTTGCTGTTAAAGTTAAAAGAGAGGGCCCCTTGACCAGAACGGCTGTTGACCTCGTGCGCCACAAACTCTCCTCCAAAAGTCAGGTTGTGCCGGCCTTTGGTCCACGTAATACTGTCACCGGTCGTGATGTTCACGCCCGAAACATTCCCCTGCCAGGTATTACCAATGAATGTTTCATTGTGACCATAGGCGGGGTTGTCAGTGAAACTAATGAGCGGGAAAGTGATTGATCCCGTGTTCCCGAACCCGAGTTGTGAAGCAAAGTTCCCGGGGTCAGTAGGAGAACTGGCATTGAAGTCGAAGTTGTAGGTAAAGTTCAGCACATTCAGCACACGCGGGCTGAAGGTGTGCGATTCGCTGAGACGCCATTGCTGTGAACGGTAGATTTGATAGCGGCTGTTTGAAAGCGGACCGCCGTTCTGTGTCCCCGCCTGCCATAAGCCGCCACTGTCGTCCAGGGTGCGCGGTCTGTGGTTGTAGATCCACGAACCGGAGAGATGGTCCTGTTCCCGCAGCACGTGGTCCAGCTTCACCACAATCTCGTTGGGCGTCTGGCTGGGGGTGTTTTGAAGCAGGGCTCTGGCATTGTTGTCGATTCCACCGAATTGCGGAGCATAGTTCTTGTAGAAGCCATTCACCGTCTGCGCCACCCCGCTGATCCGATCGGTTGGGATGATGTTGCCGGTAAACTGGCATGGCTGCGGGTTAGTCCCGCTCGCGCTAGGGCACGTCGAGCCCGTGAGAAGCGAATTCGGGTCATAGATCATGTTCACTTGCGCCTGAATATGGTTTCCGGCGTTGTCGTACACCATGAGGGGGGTGGGGTTCTTCGTTGGATCGTAGCCGTTGCACAATCCAGTTCCCGCGCCCCCAGTACAGAGATTCCCTCCAAGCAGGCCGCCGAACTTTCCCGCTAGAAAATCCGCGGTGGGTACGGTTGCCGATCCTCCATTGAGCCGGTAATCAATTTGTTGGAAGCGCTCAAAGGCACCGAATATGAACGTTTTGTTCTTGATGATCGGACCACCCAAACTGAAGCCGTAGTCCCACGCACGCCGTTTGGGCTTCTCTTGACCGTTGTTGTCGTTCGTCCAGGTATTCGCGTCGAGCAGTTCGTTGACGCCGTAAAGGAATGTGGATCCGTGGAGTTTGTTGGTTCCCGACTTTAGGTTAAAAGCAATTACGCCGCCGCCGGTGATGGCGCTCTGCGCATCCAAACCGCTCGTCGTTGCCTGCAACTCCTCTACCGCTTCCATGCTGGGCCCAGCTTCCATGGAATCGCCGCGGACGTTCGAGGTGCCAGAGGTGCCGTCGACGGTATAGTCCTTGGTGAACCATTGCCCGCCATTGACCACGGCTCCATAGGGACTGCTGTAAACTGAATAACCCGGCGTGATCGCAACCGCGAAGTCTTCGACCGACCGCCCACCGTTATAGATACTGAGGGGCAGATCGGTCACCACTTGACCGTTCATGTTTGTACCGACCGACGGCTTCTCCAAGTCGAGGACCGGTGCGTCGGAAGTCACGGTAATGGAGGAGCTGACTGCACCGACTTTCAGCGCAGCGTCGATGCGTGCCGCCTGAGTCGACTCTAGCGTGATGGCGGGACGAACAACAGTCTCGAATCCATCCCTTCTGAATTCGACTGAGTATTGCCCCGGGAAGAGATTCGGAATGACGTAAATGCCGTCCTGGTTCGAAGTGGTCTTAGTGGCCTCGTTCGTACCTTTGTTCGTGGCGGTCACTTCCACTCCGGAGACAACCGCTCCACTCGAATCCTTTACCGTACCAGTGATAGAAGCACGATTAGATTGTGCCCACACGCATTGGTTCGAGAGCGAGAACATCGCTGCCATGATGAGGAAGGAAAGTAACCAGCCCAACCGGGGAATTTGCCGCATAGCGCCTCCAGCATTTTGACCAAGTAAACGTATACTCAAAAGCCTAAATGTCTCGCCCGCGAACATAAACGTGCTTAGGGACCGTCCGAAACATTAATCCCGTACCAAGCAATTGTCAAGCCTCTTTGCGGGTGCGCGCTGGGATGGAAATCACACCGGCCACCGCGCGTAAACCTTTGCTCCGAGCTTAGTATTCCACTTGGTACACATGCCCTTCGAGTTGGACGGGGCCCTCCTCAGCGGACGAACACTCGATTGTCACCAGCGCTCCCGGTCTGAGCGCTCCGTGCGGGATCTCGCCCACGGCCCATGAGAGGCCGCTCCAAATCACCTTGTCGTAGTTAATCTCGATGGGCAATGGCTTGCCGTCCTGGGTTGCGCTCAAAATGAAAAACTTCCCCATGTTCGTTCCAGTCGGCGAACCGCCCTTCCAACTGCGCACGATGGTTCCGTCTTTGGACGAGCGCTGCTGCATGATGATCCGCAAATCGCCGTTCTTTGGGGCGCTGACCGTCGCCTTGATCATGTTCTTTCCGTGTGGCACGAACATCGCCTCGATGGGCTGAATCGAACGCGGGATCACTACATCGTCCTGAATGCCCAAGTCGTATTCCGGACGCGCGTATTTACCGAATCCGACGAGGGCCATCTGCCCCGGTCCCAGCTTGATTTTGTCGCCTGCCAGCATGGGCTGAAATCCCGCATCGCGGAAGATCACACGCCCGTCCTTAACCGCATTCTGCTCTCGGGAAAGACGAGGCATCTGGATTTCTTCCGCGCTCTGCGACGGATTCACCACCGCATACACTTCGCCGCCCGCGTCGAGCGAACCGAAGCCATAGGACTGAACTTCCCCAGGAGTTCCTCCGAACGTCTTGGTGCGCCCCATCGACTGCAGGCGGAGATAGAGCGATTGCACCTTGGCGAACCAGCGCGCATCGTCATCGCTCAAGAACTCCAGGTTGCCATGGACCGTGTTCACCCAGCCGCCGCGCGCCATCATCAGGATCAGCGCGCCTTTCCAGGCATGTGTCTTGCGGTAATAAATCGTGCCTGTGTTTCCCAGCATGAAGCCGGTGGAATCGATGCGCTCCAAAGGCAGAAAGCTTTGCTCGTAGCGCCGCACCATGTGGTCACTGTAGATGTCCATCGAGCGCCAGAAATTCATTTCGGGTACATCGGACGGCCGCGGGTCCCCCGAGTAGAGGGAATCGAATACCTCGAGCCAGCGCAGATCGACCGGGCTGTGAAATGGAAAAGCCCCGGAGGTGGATTCGACGTCGCCACCGAAACCGTTGAAAGCCACCAGCACGACGTCGGGGTTCCGCTCGCGAAATTTCTTAAGCGCTTCGCGAAAGGCGTCGACGTTGCGCGACCGGATTTCCTCCGGAGTCTTGGTTTTCTCTGTCTCCGGAGTCGCAGCCCCGAAATCCACGAAATCAAATTTGAACATCCGGATGCCATGGTCGTACCAGTACTGCATTGCATCCATGAAGTTCGGCAAGAAGCCGCCTTCGGAAAAAGACATCTCTCCCTTCTTCGCAGTGAGTGAACTCTCCCACTCGGGGATGGCGTTGATTTTCACCAGCTCATTCGTGCCGAACCACAGCCCGGGCATAATTCCGTTGTCCCGGCATTTCTTGATCCAGGCATCCGGGCCATTCGGCCAGTTCGGCTTGCGCCAGGTACGATATCCGCCGTCCGGCGCGAACCAGAAGGCATCCATCATGTAGTAATCAACGCGGACTCCGAAGCGCCGCAGGCGCAGGATTTCATCCAGCTCCTTCATCGCGAGTTGCTCAGTCAGGGGAATGTTGTCGGACAGTTCGTCGTACGCGGACCAATCGTTGTAGACAAAAATGGGATCGCGAGCCAGCGGCGCTGCTAATTTTTCAGCGGTCCATTTTGCGGAATATTGAGAGCTAGAATTGGCGGCGGACTCCTTATTCTGCTGTCCCGCAGTGGGAGTCGGATGACCGCAGAGCAGGAAACTAAAAAGGAGCGGAAGCAAGCGAGAATAGTTGACCATTCGAGTCATTAAAAATCTTACGCAGATTTTGTTCGCTGAGGCTTGTTCACGGCCTCCGTGGTTCGAATCAACGCAGGCAGCACATCTGCGAGTGCGCCCTTCGTTGGTTCCCCAAAAGCAAAATACAGTTTGCGATAGAGCGGGTACAGGTCGTCGTAAATTCGCTGCTCCGAGGCCCGAGGTTGGAACACCTTGTGAGAAGGGCAGATGGCTTTTTGTGCTGCTTCGACGGTGGGGAACGTCTTGGCCGCCAGGAATGCGAAAATCGCGGAGCCGAGGCCGATCACATTGCTGCTTGGCACAAGGACCGGCCGCCCCAAGACATTGGCATAGACCTGGTTCAACACATCATTCTTCTGCGGAATGCCGCCGGCGTTAATCACGCGCTTAATGGTGACGCCATGTTCCGCCATGCGATCAAGAATGACGCGGGTGTGGAACGCCGTGCCTTCAATCGCAGCAAACAGCTCGTCTTCCGCGGTGCTCTGCAAATTCCAGCCGAGCGTGATACCGCGCAAATTCGGATTGACCAATACGGTGCGGTCGCCGTTGTCCCAAGTCATGCGCAGAAGGCCGCTTTGTCCAGCGCGATATTCCGTCAGGCCGCGGCCCAACGCTTCGACCGTTGTATTCGCACGCCTGGCGATGGCGCTGAAGATATCTCCAACGGCGGAAAGTCCTGCTTCAATCCCGGTGCGCTGAGGATGGACGCTGCCCTCCACCACACCGCAGACACCCGGAACCAACTTCACCGACGGTGTGATACCGATGATGCAGGTGGAAGTACCGACCACATTCACCATGTCATCGGTGCCGCATCCGGCGCCAATCGCGTCCCAATGCGCATCGAAAGCCCCGACCGGAATCGGGATGCCGGCCTTGAGGCCGAGTTGTTCCGCCCAGTAAGGCGACAGCGTTCCAGCGATTTGATCCGACGTCGCGTATTCACCATCGAGCTTTTCGCGAACTCCTGTCAGCAGCGGGTCGACTTTGGCGAGGAACGCTTCTGACGGCAAGCCCCCGAGTTGGCGGTTCCATAGCCACTTGTGTCCCATGGCGCAAACACTGCGCTTTACTTTCTTCGGATCGGTGATGCCGCAGAGCGTTGCGGCGACCATATCGCAATGCTCCAGCGCCGTGACCAGACTGGAGCGCTTCCCAGGATTATGACGGAGCCAATGCAGAAGTTTGGAGAACCCCCATTCCGATGAGTAGGTTCCTCCACACCACTGGATGGCCTCCAGTCCTTCGCGATGTGCGGCGGCGGTGATTTCCGCAGCTTCGCCCTTGGCGCGGTGGTCGCACCAGAGATAGTAGTCATCGAGCGGTTCCAGATTCTTGCCAACAGGAACTACAGAGGACCCCGTGGTATCGAGTGCGATTGCTTCGATTTTATCGCCGGCGATTCCAGCCTTCTTCAATGCCTCGCGCGTTGCCGAGGCCAGCGTCTTCATGTGGTCGGAGTGCGATTGCGTTGCGGACTCCGGATCTTGCGGCGTGCGATGAAGAGGGTACTCCGCCGACGCCGATTCCAGCAATCCCTTTGCGCTATCGACCACGGACGCGCGCACGCTGAGTGTTCCAAAGTCCACTCCGATGACTACCGGCATCAGCAGGCTCCCTGATTTCCGTGCCAGTACATGTCCCACCCGAGGTAGCGGGTAGCGGCTTCATGCACGGCAGCAGCAACCGAGGAAAGGTTCGCGGCAACATGGTGCTCGAAACCCTTCTCACAGATGAAACGCAGCAGCTTTTGCAATTCGGGGATTTCCACCACGCCCGCCCCACCAAAAGTGTTGAGCGCATCATCCGTGAAACGGCCCTGGCCCACATAGCCGCGCATTTTGCCGGTAGTGTCATTAGTTGAAAAGCGCGCAAAACTCATTTTCTCGGGCTTGATCAATCCGACACAGGTGCCGTACGTATTCTCCTTTCCGACGGTGCCCGCGATGATCTCCTGAAAGTCCATCTTCACGGAGCGGAAAAAATGCTTGGGGAGATTCGAGCAATGAAAGCAAACTGCCTTATTCGGATCCGACCCGTAATTATTGTTCCAGTCCAGAAGCGCCGAAGGTGATTCGGAAGCCAACCGCAGCGCGTGCATGCCGAGCACGCCGCAGATATCAACTTCGCAAGCGCTGGAGAGCAGACTCTCACTCATCATGCTCATCACCGTGCAAGGCACAACACCGAGGTTCTCTTCAATCGATGTCCAACACTGAACCGCGCTGACGGAAACTTCAGTTGCCGCCATCCACTGGTCCACGACCGCCCCAAGTTTAGCCATTTTCATTAGAGCTGCGGCCGGCACGCCGCTCGAATCCACATATTTCTTGATCGACGCCAGTTTGGCTTGCGCAAGATCGTCGTTGTCCTTCATGCGTTCGATCCGTCCAATTACTTCGGAGAGGTCGAGCGTCTCAATCGATATTCCCTGCGACTCAAGTATCTTCTCGCTATAACGAACCGTGTTGAACGCCGTGGGTCGAGCCCCGATCGCCCCGACTCGAAGATTGCGGAATCCATTGACCACCCGGCACACCCCCGCAAACCACTGCAAGTCTCTGGCGAACTCCGGGGAATCGGGAGCCTCGGTGTGGAGTGCGGTAAGGGAATACGCGATGCCATACTGCTGGAGGTTGTTACAAGCTGACATCTTTCCGCAGAAGCTATCGCGGCGGGCGGCGATGGTCATTTTCTTAGGATCGTCGGGAGTCGCTTGAATGAGCACCGGCACACGCAAATCTGCCCAGCGCAAGGTGTCGGCGATGGCCCGCTCCTCGCCAAAGTTTGGAAGCGTCACAATGATGCCGTCGATGCGATCCCGGTTACGCCGAAACAGGTCTGCGCAACGGTGCGATTCCTCGCGTGTTTCGACCGCTCCATACTTACTCTCTTCCGGCGTTAATGCCACGACATCCATGCCCGCAGACCCGAGAACACGAAGCATGTCTTCGCGTCCGCTCTTCGCCAGGTGATCGGGAAAGAAGCCTCGGTTGCCAACGATCAGACCCATGGTCATTTTCTTTGGTGGCATAAAATACCTCGTTGTGAAAATGCTCTTAAGACATGCGTCTCGGAGCAAACTTGAAACAGTAGAGAAGCCCAATCGCGGCCAGAATCGCTCCCCACCAGACATTCGCGTGCAAAGCAAATAGCACCACTGGATTCGCGGGCGGATGCAACACTTCCCAAATCCCCGCGCCCGTGATCAACACCCCGTTGACGAACAGAGAGATACCGATGAAGAACCAGATCGAGATTCCGCTTCCGTGCATCTTGCCATCCCCTTTGGTAAACCGGTCGTTACCAAACCAAACTGTTGAGTATCACGAACATCACACTGATCACGATCGCCCAAAATATCGGACGATGATAAAAAGCGACCGCTTCTTCGTGCGGCATGGTGGTCACGCCGTAGACCAGGCCATCCAGTTCGGCATCGGTTTTTGGCGTCGTCACATAGCTGACCGCAACCGTGACTAGCACGCACACGATCCAAGACCACAAGGCTCGGTACATGTTCGCGGCCATATCCGTCGCGCTCGATGACATCGCCACATAGCGAATCGCTGAGGGATCGACCTTCACCCAGGCCCACATGCCGATCGATGAAAGGGTGCCGGCCAGCAGGCCCAGGAAACCGCCCGAGGACGTCGCGCGTTTCCAAAGCATTCCCAGCACCACCGTCCCGAACAGCGGCGCGATAAAGAAGCTGAATAACGCTTGCACGTAGTCCATGATGCTGGCGAACGACATCACCAGATACGCCGTGCCCACGCTGATCAAGACACCCACGATCGTGCACCAGCGGCCCATGTTCACGTAGTGCGCGTCGCTGCCATCCTTCTTGATCAGAGCGCGATAGATGTCGTAGGTCCACACCGTGGTGAACGCGCTCACGTTGCCTGCCATGCCTGACATGAATCCCGCGATCAGTGCGGTAATGCCCAATCCCAGCAAGCCGGGGCCGCAGTATCGCGCCAGCATCAGCGGCAGAACTTCGTTGTAACTGTGCCCTCCGGTGGCGACCGCCTGCGTTTCGCCCACGAGCTTCATCGGCAGTACCGCCAGGGCCAGCAATCCAGGCAGGATCACAATGAACGGCACCATCATCTTGAACGCCGCGCCAATGATGGGCGCCATCTTCGCGGCACGCAGATCCTTGGCGGTCAGCACGCGCTGCACCACCAGAAAATCGGTCGTCCAATAGCCAAAGGAAATCACAAAACCTAAACCGAAAACGATGCCGGTCCAGTGAATTCCCATGGGATTGCCCGTCGAAGTGCCTAGCGTGCTCCACAAGTGGGTGTATTCCGAGGAAGCATTGCGTGCAATCTGCAGCTTGAGATTGGCCCATCCGCCGGCTTCGATCAGACCCAGCACCGGAATCAGCAGAGCGCCAGCCCAAATCAAAATAAACTGCAGCACTTCATTGAAAATCGCTGATCGCAAACCGCCGAGCGCGACATACACCGCCACTGTCAAGGATGAAACCCAGATGCTGAAATGAATATCCCAGCCCAGAACGACCTTCATCACCAGCGCCATGGAATACATGTTGATGCCGCTCATCAACACCGTCATGAAGGCAAAACAAACTGAAGAGAGCGTGCGGCTGGATTCTCCAAATCGCAGCTTCAGGTATCCCGGCACCGAGTGGGTCTTGGAAATGTAATAAAAAGGCATCATCACCAGGCCGAGAAACAGCATCGCGGGAATGGCCCCGATCCAATACCAATGTGTAGCCAGGATTCCATATTGATAGGCGGCAGCGGCCCAGCCCATCAGTTCCAGAGATCCAAGGTTGGCGGAGAGGAAACTGAGACCTGCGATCCAGGCTGTCATCTCGCGTCCAGCCATGAAAAAGTCTTCGGCTGTATTAGCGCGGCTCTTCAAATAAAAGCCGATGGCTAGCACAAGCGCGAAGTAGAAGGCGACAATCGCCACATCCACGGCAGACAAATGCACGAGCCTGGTGGGCACGAGCACCGCCGCGAACGGCGCCATAACTGCGGTCATTTCGGATCTCCCGGTTGCCCGTAGTAAGCCGTGCTCCCGTGCTTTCTCAGAAAATGTTTGTCGTGAAGCGCGCGCGAAAGCGGGCAAGTCTCCGTATTAATGCGAATTGTGTAATACGCCATGCGGGCAACAGATTCCAGAATCACAGCATTGTGCGCGGCTTCGGCGGGCGAGGCACCCCAACAGAATGGGGCGTGCCCAGCGACCAGCACAGCGGGGATCTTAGCCTCGCCCAGTCCGTCAAACACACGGCTAATTGCAAGACCTGTGTTCTTCTCGTAATCGGCAGCAATCTCTTCCGGACTTAATTCGCCGGTGACGGGGACCGGTCCGTGAAAATAGTCGGCGTGGGTTGTTCCGAAGCATGGGATGGGGCGTCGCGCCTGCGCCCATGCCGTTGCAAACTCGGAGTGCGTATGGGTCACACCGAAAGCATGCGGAAAGCGCTTGTAGATCTCGATGTGGGTGGGCAAGTCCGATGAAGGACGCAGTTTGCCCTCGACGACACACCCAGTCATGTCCGTGACCACGATATCTTTGGCAGACATCGTCTCGTAGGGAACGCCACTCGGCTTGATGGCGATGAGGCCTTCCTCGCGAGCTAGGCCGCTGGCATTGCCAAATGTGTAGAGCACCAGGCCGTGGCGAACGAGTTCAAGATTCGCCTCCAAAACTTGTTGGCGCAAGGTTTGCAGCAGCATAGATTCGGCACCTTCAGACCAGCGGCAGCCGCTTGGGTGTTAACAGTAAACGTATTCTCATAAACGCGTCAACCCAAACTTGCGCACAGCGGGGCTCGGCAGATGGAAGCTACTTCTTCTCGCCGGCAACTCGATTCGTGGACCCCGACACGAGATGAGTGGACTCCCGCAGAACAAGATGCGTTGTGAGAACATACTCGGTTCCCGCAGGCGAAGGGGCTTCGCGCTGCACCTCGCTGAGTAGCGCGTGAAACGCCAGGCGGGCCAGTTCGGCTTGCGACATCTGTACTGTTGTCAGGGCCGGCAGCACAAACTGCGCCAAACGAATGTCGTCAAAACCAATCACCGACAAGTCCCCCGGAATGGAGATTCCATCCTCGTAGCTCTTGCGCATAACGCCGAGCGCCGTCATGTCATTCGAGCAAATCACGGCTGTGGGTCGGTTGGGTCCGCTTAGCAATTGACTCAGAGCGGCAATCCCTCCCTCAATCGTGTGATCCCCCTCGACCAAGAGATTCCTGTCAACCTCGAGGCGAATCTCCTCCATCGAACGGAGAAAAGCCATCTGACGGGCCTCCGCCGACTTCAAACGCAGCGGCCCGGAGATGAAGGCAATCTTCTGGTGACGGAACGCCGCGAGATGTTGCACCGCTTGGCGAATGCCGTGTAAATAGTCAATTCGAATGTTGCTGACGTGGGGCCGGGCGATGCCGACATCGGCGAAGACCAGCGGCACTTTGCGTAGCTTCAGGTCTTCGAGCAACAAGTCCTCCATGCCGAAGGTCATCACGGCAACGCCATCCACGCGGCGTTCAATCATGCGCCGCACCGCGGTCTCCACACGTTTGGGATCGTGCCCCGTGGAAGTTAGGAGAATTTCGTATTGGTGTTGAACAGCAATCCGCTCGAAAACTTGCACGATCTCCGGGAAAAATGGGTTTGTGATTTCGGAAATAATAAGCCCGAAAATGCGGCTGCGACCTGAAACCAGTGCTCGAGCCTGCGTATTGGGATAATAACCAAGCTCCTCGACCACCTTCCAAACCCGTTTGGCGAGCTGTGGATCGACGGTCGGGACGCGGTTGATGGTCCGCGACACAGTGGCGGTGGATACCTTGGCGCGTCTGGCGATTTCACGGATATCCATAGCTCGGCTCATGCTGACATGATGACAGTCGGGACGGCTTCACCCTTTCATGGAACGCACTGCCTGCTGCTATTTCGTCGAAAACTTGTACACGGTTATCGAATGGTAATGTTGCCCCGGTGCTAAGACCGTTGAAGGAAAACCCGGGTGATTTGGCGAATCTGGAAAATGTTGGGTCTCGAGGCAAAGAGCCGACCGAAAGTCGTAGATTTTGCCCCCTTTCCCATGAACGCTGGCGTTAAGAAAGTTCCCTGTGTAGAACTGAATTCCGGGCTCCGTAGTCCATACTTCAAGAACCCGTCCGCTACTGGGGTCGTAAAGCCGTGCTGCCATCGCCAACGTCTTCGACTTACCAGCAGTCAGAGCCCAGTTGTGGTCGTAGCCCTTGCCAAACTTCAGTTGCTCATCGTCACCGTTGATACGCGCCCCAATGGCCGTCGGCGTCGAAAAATCAAAAGGTGTTCCCTTAACTTTCCGGAGCTCGCCCGTCGGAATCAGAGTAGCATCCGCGGGCGTAAATCGATCCGCGGAGATCATCAGCTGGTGTTGCAGAATGTCTCCTTTACCCTCGCCCATAAGGTTGAAATAAGAGTGGTTGGTCAGGCTGAGAATGGTTGGTTTGTCAGTAGTCGCGCTATAGTCAATTTTCAATTCGTTGTGGTTCGTGAGCGTGTACACAACTCGGACCGAGAGGTTGCCGGGATATCCTTCTTCTCCGTCTTTGCTCACACAGGTGAGCTCCAGAGCTTGCCCGGCGTCTCCAGACACATCTTTCGCGGCCCACAAGCGCTTATTGAAGCCTTGAAGGCCACCGTGAAGATGGTTTTCCCCATTGTTCTTGGCCAGCGTGTAGGAAGCACCGCCCAGCTCAAACTTGCCGTGTGCGATTCGGTTGCCATAACGGCCAACGATGGCTCCGAGATAGGCTTTACCATCCGCGTAGTCGCTCACATTGTCGTATCCAAGGATAACGTCCGCCTTGCCGAGCCGGTCAGGAACCTGGAGAGAGACGACCGTGCCCCCGTAGTTCGTGATCGCCGCCTCCACCCCATTTTTGTTGGTGAGGGTGTACAGATCCGCCCGCTGACCGTCTTCAGTCTTGCCAAACGCTTGCTTCTGCATCTTCGATTTCGCCTCTGCGCTGGAGCAGGAGACACCAATTGCGACGAGGTAGAATAACAGCATCCAGGTAAACGTTATCCGTAATCTCACGATTCGGAATTATACTTCTAATGCACCTATGTTCTTCTCACTTGGAGTCTCGCGCAGAAGATTCATGCAGTCGGCTTCACTCGTGACTGCGGGAATTGTGTTTCCTGGCCGTTGGCTCCCAGGGACGCTTGCCACGGACCCGCCGCCGCAGCCGCTGGAGCAGTTCGAATACGGCGATGTACAGCTGGCGAGTGATCTCCATGAAAAACAGCTTGAAGAGACGCATTCCGTCCTCATGGGTTTGAGCGACGACAGCCTGCTGAAACCGTTCCGTCAGATGAGCGGTCAGGCAGCCCCTGGCGACGATTTGGGTGGCTGGTACAGCTACAGTCCCGATTATAAGTGGGGCGACGAGGCTGGTTTCGCTCCCAGTTGTACTTTTGGACAGTGGGTCTCGGCGCTCGCGCGCATGTATGCCATCACGCGGGACCAAGCAACGCGTGACAAGGTGCTGCGCTTGAACCGCTTGTATGCTCAGACGATTTCGGGCGATTACTACGAGAAGAACCGCTTCCCCACGTACTGTTACGACAAGCTGGTCTGCGGGCTGATCGATTCGCACAAATATGCTGGTGACCCCGATGCTTTCTCAGTTCTCGAACGCACCACCAACACTGCATTGCCCCATTTTCCGAAGCATGCCATAGAGTATGGAGAAGATTGGCGGCCAAACAAGGACCAGACGTGGACGTGGGACGAGTCCTATACGATTTCAGAGAATCTTTTTCTGGCATATCAGCGCGGCGCCGGGGCGCGGTATCGTGAGCTTGCACTGCAGTATCTCGACGATGAGTATTACGATCCACTGGCCCAGAGCCGCAATGTGCTGGCGGGCAGACATGCCTACAGCCATGTGAATTCGTTGAGCTCGGCAATGCAGGCGTATCTGACTTTAGGCAGTGAGAAACACCTGCGCGCCGCCCAGAATGCTTTTGAAATGCTTTCGCATCAAAGTTTTGTCACGGGAGGCTGGGGGCCGGATGAGACGCTTCGCGCGCCGAACAGTCCGGATGTCTACGCCAGCCTCACCAATACGCACTGTAGCTTTGAAACGCCTTGTGGCTCGTATGCGCACTTCAAGCTGACGCGCTACCTCCTGCGCGCAACCCGCGACTCGCGATACGGCGACAGTATGGAGCGCGTGATGTACAACACCGTGCTGGGCGCAAAGCCGTTACAGGCCGACGGTCGAACTTTCTATTACTCCGACTACAATTTCAAGGGACATAAGTTTTACAGGGACAATCAGCACTGGGCCTGCTGCTCGGGCACGTTGCCACAAGTGGCAGCCGACTATCGCATCAACACCTACTTCCGCGATTCGCACGGCGTCTATGTGAATTTGTACATCCCATCTACGTTGCGATGGACACAGGACGGCGCCGAGGTCGAGCTGACGCAAGAAAGCCAGTACCCGTTTGACAACCTTGTGCAATTTGATGTGAAGACTTCGCAGATAAGGGATTTTACGCTGAGCTTCCGGATTCCAGCATGGGCGACCGGGGCCTCGATTTCCGTAAACGGCCGCCGCGTGCAGACACCCGTAACTCCAGGAAGTTTTGCGGCCATTCATCGCCAATGGAGCGCTGGCGACCGCGTGGAACTCGAATTACCAATGACGATGCGACTCGAACCAGTCGACCCACAGCACCAGCAGACCGTCGCGTTGGTATTCGGACCGCTCGTACTGTTTGCAATCACAGACACTCAACCGGTACTGACCTGTGCCCAATTGCTGGGAGCCAAAAGGATGGGCCAACGAAACTGGCAAGTAAGAACTGATAGTGCGCTGATAAAGATGCTACCGTTTACTGACATTGGCGACGAGCAGTATTCGACCTATCTGCGCGTCACGTAGGTTAATCGGGATCGTTGTCCGACAACATCCCACATCAAATGTCTTGAGCAACCAAGAGGGGAGCTAATGTTTTACTGGATTCAGAATGCCTTGCCCCGCGGCCTGACAGCCGCTATGGTGCTCGTGTTTTCTGCGCTCCATGCGGGCTCGGGGATAGACCATTCCTCTTCTGTTCCGCCCCCGCCACGTTCAACGGTCACCTATTATCTAGATTGTTCGGCGAGCGCAAACGGCAGCGGCACGCAGGCTTCGCCGTGGAATTCCCTGGTGAGCGTGAACGCATTCACCTTCCTCCCGGGAGATCGTCTCCTGCTCAACCGCGGCACAGCTTGCAACGGGGCCCTGACCCCGCAAGGCTCCGGTGCGGCGAACACCCCCATCGTGATCGATGCCTACGGGACGGGTGCGCAGCCCGTGATCAATGGCGGCAGTGCCCAGGCGGCTCTGACGCTGTTCAACCAGCAATACTGGGAGATCAACAATCTTGAGATCACGGGTGGCAACCGGTATGGCGTCTACGTTTCCGGCAACACTCCCAACGCGAGCATCAATCATATCTACCTGAGAAATCTGAATGTCCATGGCGCCACCTTCACGTCGACCAAGCGGGCCGATTCCGGTGAAGTCTTCATCTCGACCAAAGGGTACGGACAGATCGTGAATGATGTTCTTATCGATGGGGTGACGGCCCATGACAGCCACGTCTCCGAAGGCATATTTGTAAGCGCTGGTGGGGCATGGATCGAGGGGAATGCGGTGTCTCAGCCTCTGGGAAACAACGTCACCGTGCAGAATTCGACGGCGCACGATATCTACGGCGATGGGATTCTCATCTCCGAGCTGAACCACGGATTACTGCAGATGAATGTCGTGTACAACAGCGGGCTTTGTCCAAACTGCACCGGCAGCACGCCCGTAGGACTATGGGAGTGGTACTGCCATACTTGTACAGTTCAGAACAACGAGTCGTATGCCAATCAGAGCTGGGGTGTCGATGGTGGAGATTTCGACATCGACTATTTCAACAACAATAATGTCGTACAGTACAACTACGGGCACGACTCCGCGGGCTATTGCATAGCTTTCTTCGGCGCCGGCGGGAGGGCCAGTCTCGACAATATCTTCCGCTACAACGTGTGTTCCAATAATGGCCAGAGGAGCGACCTGTCGAAGCAAGGAGAGGTGTTCGTTCATACGTGGGACCAGGGTTCCCTGAATGGTGTGCAGATCTACAACAATACGTTCTTCTGGAATCCAGCCTCCAATGCGGCCGCGTTCAGCACCATCACTGCGACCTATTCAGGCGGCGACCCACGTTTTTTCAAGAACAACATCATCTATGCCACGGTCCCGGGCATGATCCAGACAACCTCTGCGTTCATTCTGGACAGCAACATCTATTGGACGATATCGGCATCTCGCCCAACCTGGCAAGTTGACGCCGCTACCTGCGCCAGTTTCAGCGCGTACCAAGCGGGGGCGAGCCAGGACCTCCACAGCCATTACACGGACCCGATGCTGCGCATCCCGAACTATCATGCCGCGGGGAGGCCGGCCACCGCCTTTGATCTGTTGCCCGGCTCCCCGGCCGCGGGCACGGGAGCCAATGTCTGCACCGGAATCAGCGGATGCTCCATGGGCGCGCAGGATTTCTGGAGACATCCTCTTCCTGCCGGAACTGGATACAACATCGGAGCATATCAAGGCCCATGAAGGTTCTCTCGGCTGCGTGCAGAAAGCTTCCGTCCAATTCTCGTGCATGCTGGCTTGTACTGACGCTTGCGGCTCTTGTGTGCATACCCAATTGTCATCCGGATCAGTCTGCGACGCCGGTCCCAGACTTTACACTGCCGCAGGTTCGGGGCGGTGTTTTTCATTTGCGCTCGGGGCATTCCCAGCCGGTACTTGTGGCCTTTCTGCAAACTGCGCCCGACACCGCAGACACGACCTCGCGCCAGCAGGTAGGGTTTCTGCTGAGTATGCACCACCAGTACAGCGCGCCCGGGTTGAAAGTCGTGATTGTCGATTCGTCCGCGCTGGTCACTCGCCAGCCGCCCAAACACGATGCTTTGATCAACGCCAGCTACGACTGGCAGCTGGACATTCCGCTGCTGGAAGATGAGGACAATCGCGTTGCGAGGAACTGGGGGGTCACCCAAGTGCCGACGCTGATGCTGCTGGCATCCGATGGAAGCATCGCGCAACGCTGGCACGGGCTGACTGGCCCCGCGATTCTGGCGCAGGGCATTGAGAAGTTATGCGGGGGCAGTCCGGCCGCGCCGGAGATTTGGCACCATAACAAATGCGGACTAATATAATAAGGGTGGAACTTCCCCGGCACCGCCGAGCCAATGCTCGAGCCGGGTGTGCATCAACGCTAATGCCCCTGTAAATTCTCAGGCTGCTTACTCGCCACTACCCGGGAAATCAGCTAACCCATAAATGTGACCGTATCCGGAACTGTTGCGATTTTCCCGAGTCACGGGCAAAATCGGAATCGATAAGATGATCCTCCACGTCAACAACTCGGCTGTTTGCGGCTATAAGTGCCGGGCCAACCACGCAGCGGGAGTAAGATCTGGGAGGCGCTGGATCGGGAGATCGGCAAACCCGGGGAGAACCGCGGCCAGATAGTCGCGCACGGGGAGTTTCAACCTGCGGCAGCTTTCTACGACCGAGAAAATCGCCGCAACCTTAGGTCCCGCCTGCAGACTGCCGATGTGTATCCAGTTCTTTCGACCCAGAGCCACGGGACGCATTGAATTTTCCGCAAGGTTATTGCTCAGCTCCAGCTCGGGATATTCCAGGAATCGTGTAAGTTTCCTCCACAGCGTGAGCGCGTATTGGCAGGCCTTGCTGAGTGCACTGGAGGGCAATGCAACGGACTGTGCTGCCTCGATCTTGCTACGGATATCATCCAGGAGAGGCTTGGCTCTTTCATGACGCAGAGCATGACGCCCAGTGGGACCAATTACTTTGCGGCGAGCTTCCGCGTCAACGGCAAACAGTTCGTCCATCCGCGCCACAATCGGAGTTGCAACCGGGTCTCGTGGATTCAGCTGCACCGCCTCGAAAAACTGTCTTCTAGCATGAGCCCAACAAGCGGCATGTACCATTCTCGTCCCGCCGATCTGATCGTAGGCCGTATAGCCGTCAGTTTGCAGAATGCCTTCGAACTGTCCCAGAAACTGCCTCGGCCCATCACGTCCACGACCCAGGCGAAAGTCGAACACCACGCTTCCTCCGGGTCGGCCGTACTGCCACAAATAGGCTTGATGATTCTTCCCTCGGCCCTCGTGCATCTGTACATCCACCGGGGTTTCATCGGCCTGTATGTAAGTTCCGCTGATTAACTCTCGCCTCATCGCGGCGACCATTGGGATCAGCAACTCGCCCACTTTGAGGACCCAGCCGTCCAGCGTCGCGCGGCTGATTTCCAAGCCGATGTCTCTTTCCAGAATCACGCTCTGTCGATGCAAGGGTGTGTGATTGCAATACTTGCTGATGACCGTGTCGATGACGATGCGGTCACTCGCCAAGCACTTCTCGATGATCCGTGGTGGCAGTGGTGCTGAGACCACTCCGAGCTCCGCACACGACCGGCAAGCCCGTTTCTCTCGTTTCGTGACCAGCACGAAGTACTTCGCTGGCTCCACATCCAGCTGGGAACTCTCCTCGTAGCCGATCACCACTGTTTCTTTGCCGCAGCGCTTACATACGCGCTGATCCGGTGTGCAAGGCAGGATTCGCTCTACGCGAGGAAGGTTCGAAGGCAATTCCTGGCGGCCCGGATGTTTGCCCGATCTCTTCGTCGAGCGCCGCACCGGTGCGCGCTCACTCTCCCCCTGCACTATCACTTCACTGACGACGGGCCCAAGTTCGAACAATTCCATTTGCGCACAGGAGAGCTTTTCGCTGCAAGCTCCATACTCTTCGATCCGTATCAGTCGCAGACGCTCCTCCAGCACACGAATCCTCAGCTCCGCGTACTGCAGTCGGCTCTTCAGTTGTGCGATAAGTTCCAGATCGGCTGGCGCTGAAGGAATGGGAGCTACGCTCACAATAGCGTACTGATTTACCAGAGTCGATCTCGACGTACAAGCGATTTATGCGGTGGCATGTCCCTCTTGGGGAGCCTTCCGGTACCACCGCTTGTGCTTGGTCTTGGCCAGATCGATCCCTCCTAACAATAGAGAGAGCTCTTCGTGGCTCAGGACGACCTTGCCCTGCGCATCGCCGGATTGCGGCCAGGTGAAACGCCCTTTCTCCAACCTCTTGGCACAGACCCAGAGTCCGCTTCCGTCCCAGACGAGGACCTTCAGCCGATTACGCTGGCCGTTGCAGAACAAGAACAGGTGCCCGCTCAGAGGGTCACACGACAAACGATCGCGGACGAGACCGTACAATCCCTCGAACCCCTTGCGCATATCGGTGACTCCGGCGGCCAGATAGATCCGTGTAGCTGGGCCCAGTCCAAACACGGCTTACGCCCGCTCCAGGATGCCCACCAGGCGTTCGAACGTACTCGTATCAAAATCAGGATGCACCTCGATCCGGCGCCCGCCCGGCAGCACCACGGCCAGCCCACAACTCGGTTCGTGCTGCTTCGGCGATTTCCTGGCCGCCAACTCCACCGGCACCAAACGACCGGCCGAGGAAATTGGCTTACGCCTTCTCTTCCAACGCAGTTTCTTTAGATGGCGATCCAGTGTGCTGAAGCTCAAACCTCGACTCTGGCAAAACTCGCTCCGCCGCATACCGCTGCTCACAAACTCGGCCACCAACTGCTGAACTTCCGCACGGGTACGTCGCTTGGGCGCTGACAACTCTGTTTTTGCGGTCATCCGGACACTTCAACACAGACCCCGCCTGTCGAACAGGTGTGTTGGTCAGACGCTTACGATCGACCGCGCAATGCGGGCCTCATCAAGCAGCGCGTGCAGTTGTCGCGCGATCGCTTCAGCATCCCGCCTTCCTGCCTGTGGCTCGCTCCAGCCCAGCCCCGCGCGGTCATACGAACAAACCTGCGTCGTCTTCGCCAGTTCCGGCTGCACCGTCTGCCAATACAAGACTTCATCTCCGCCACCGGCCTCTAGCACGAGTGTCGGCGATCCTGTACCGACACAGTACAAGTGCATGGCACGTCCTTCAACTGTGTAGAGATTCCCTAGCGGTGGATACTTCGCGCGAGCACGCGCCGCCACGAACCAGTTGAATGCCGGGAGCGCACCAAAAAAGAGAGTTGCAATCCCGATTAGGGCAAAGATGATTCGGCGCATTGCTGAAGGCTCGGAGTCGAGCTTACGACAAAAAGTGACGCTTGCCGCACAAGACCTGATGGCTAAACGCCAGGACGAGAAAAGAAGTGGTGGACACCATCCAGCAAAAGGTGTCCGAAGGCACCGGCGTTATCAACTGCCCGAATGCGGCCACGGCCCGATGATCGAACGGCAGAGCGCGTTCGGCAAATTTTTCGGATGCGTAAACTACCCGACGTGCCAAGGCAAACGCAATCCACCACGCCGAGCACGCCCTGAGCGCAGCGAACGGGTCAGCACGAAGCGCGGAGCGATGACCCAAAGATCGACGGACCAAAGATCGACGGACACCACCCGGCGCACACCTTAGCCGAGCCGCGTTCTTCGGCAAGCTAAGCCTCTCGGGTGGTACCGAGGGCCGGGTAGATAACCCCGGCAAATCCAATCCAACCCTCAACGAGTGTAATCGCCTGATTACGCCAACTGTACCTACTGCAGCTTCGCGTATTCGGCTTTGGCTTGTTTGAGAATTGGGATGTTTGGATCAGCATCCGTCCAAGAGGAAAGGAAGGCTTGGTATTCCTTGCGGGAGCGGTCGACGTCTGCCGCACCGCGATAAGTGCGTGCAAGACCCAGATGCGCCAATACCAGGTACGGGGAGTCTGGGCGCACTACTCGATGATCAATAAGCTTCTGAAATTCGGCTGAGGCGTTACTGAAGCGATTGGCCGCCAAATATGCTTCCGCACGGTAGAAGATTGGACTCATTTCAAGCGAGCGACTCAGATCGTAAGGAGCTACGGCCTCGAGTTGTTTAATTGCGTGATCCGGAGTTCTCCGGCGCAAATCTACTAGAGCTCGGGTCGTCGGCAGAACGATTTTCTGAATTAGAGTATCCGACGGAGCACTCTTGTCGGCTTGCTGGGCAAACTGATTGGCTTGCTGCAGATCTCCTATGCCTGCTAGGGCCAAGGCAGCGTAGGCTTGAACGTTACCAGATTTGGGAGCGAGCCCAATCGCTTTGGCTACTTCGGCACGCACTTGCGCCATATTTCCGAGGTCAGCGTCGAACTGTGCAGCATCGAGGGCGATCAATGCCGCAAGTTCAGGCAAGGTGTTCCTCAGAGCTGTGCTTTGCGCTTGCTGCGACAACGCGTGGGCTTCACGCACCCTTCCGCGGGCGAAGGCGCACCACGAGGCTGCATTGAGCATTTCTGCTTCGCGAGGATTACCACTTGCCCAATGCAATTCGTTTTGCATTGCGGCTTGATCGTTTTCCGCAAAAGCAATGTGCATGCGAGTGACATGCAGATTCATGCTGTCCAGGTTGCGGGACACCGCCTGTTGATAGATATTTTTCGCCTCAGCGAATCTCCCGCTTCTCTGGTAAGCCTGTGCGAGCACAATGTAGGGAACCGCATTACGCGGGTTAATTCGGATGGCGTCCTGGGCGGGAGAAATTGCAGTCTTGGGCTGGCCGATGGCAATAAAGCTATCGGCAAGGTTGTTCGCAGGAATGAGATCATTGGGATAAACTTGCCGCCAGAGCTGATAAATCGACATCGTTTTCTCCCAGTCCCCCAAGGCAAAGGTATAGTACTTGGCGGTCAAGTACAGACGCTCCCTCTCTGTTGCACGGTCACGCATCGCGAATGCTTTCTGAAGGAATTGGGCGCCTAGCGTGAATTCCTGCGCGTTGGAATATACCGTCCCAATGCGAGCATAGGCGAGAGCGAACCGAGGATCGAGATCAATCGCCAACTTGTAATTGGGAATGGTCTCCAAATCCTGGCCGCGGGCCCGTCCGCTCTCTCCGAGCGAGAAGGCCTTTAGCGCTGCCAGCGAGTCGGTGGTCGCCTGTTCAATAGGAGTGCTGAAGTGCCCGACGGATTCTGCAGATTCACCTAATTTTCGGCGTAAGCTATCTGCGGCCCGCCCCAAAGCGGGTACAACTTCTTCCGCCGTACTCACACGGACAGCTTCGCGAGCCATGCTTCTTCCATCACTGCAGCGGGTCGTGTCGAGTCGCAACTCGTACTGGTTAGAAGAAGATGCAATCGCACCCTGAACAAAGGCCTTGGCGCCAAGATCGAGGCATGCCTGCCGAGGGTTTATCAGCCATACGACCGCCTCGTCAGCCTTTCCACTCTTCGTCATCTCCGCTCGAACTTTACTTTCCGGTGCGAGACTCAGAAATGGTGACTCGTTCATTTTGACAAGCAGTGCTTCATATAAGGAGTTGTCGAAAGCCGGATTTGCTGTCCTGTTGTCGAAGCCCGCCAGCAGAATGGTGTCGAAATTTGCCAGGACCGGTGCCACCGGCCAGAAATGAAGACCTGCGATGATCCCTCCAACCAGCAGCAAAGCGACGGCGTAAACGAGCAGTCTTTTTGGTCGTAAAGCTGGCTTGAGTTTCGATGCTTCATTTTCTTCGAGACCTCGGCCTTGATCGACCGCGATGGTATCCGTAGAAACATCTGTCAGGGCTACTGGCCCCGAGATTCCCGCCCCCGAAATGTGTCCCCTCTCGGTGTCACGCTTCAGCCGCTGCAGATCGGCTCGCATCTCGGACGCATGCTGGTAGCGGAGGTTGCGATCTTTCTCGAGGGCTTTACTGATGACCGCGTCGAGCTGAGGTAGTACCTGGGGGTTCCACTGACTCGGCAACCCCGCCGCTTCGTGAAGGATGGCCGCATACGTCGCTCCATCAGTGTCTCGATCGAAGGGCAGCCGTCCGCTGGCCATCTCATAAAGCGTCACGCCGAAAGAAAACAGGTCGGTGCGTTCGTCCAGAGTCTTGCCGGCAACCTGTTCGGGCGACATGTAGCTTACCGTGCCTAAAGCCGTGTTCCTGGCGGTGAGATCTTTGTCGGCAAAGGTCGACGCGCCGATCGTGGGATCGTCCGATCCCGACGCTGATTCTCGCTTGCTCCCCGAATCGGTCCTCTTTGCCAGCCCGAAGTCGAGAACCTTGGCGTGCCCGCGCTTGGTGATGAAGATGTTAGCGGGTTTGATATCCCGATGAATGATTCCCGCCGCATGCGCCGCATCGAGCGCGTCGGCGATGTCGATCGAAAGCGACATCAGCAGATCGGTTTCCAGCGGACGGCCAGCGATGCGGTACTTCAGCATTACGCCATCCAGAAACTCCATGGCGATGAACAACTGGCCTTCGTAATTCCCAATCTCGTGGATGGTGCAGATGTTGGGATGGTTCAGGGCAGAAGCGGCCCGGGCTTCGCGCCGGAAGCGTTCGAGAGATTGCGGATCTCGCGCTAGTTCATCAGGCAGGAATTTCAGGGCGACGAAGCGCCCAAGCTCGGTGTCCTCGGCCTTGTACACCACGCCCATCCCGCCGCCACCCAGCTTCTCGATGATTCGGTAGTGCGAGATGGTTTGGCCGATCATACGCAAAGATGCTATGGCGGAAGAGTAGGCAAGTCAATGAATGCCCTGGAGTTGGCAGCATCTCGAAAGCATTGTTGGTGAAAAATCGCGATTTCACTCATTGACCGGGTTGCAAGTGAAATCGCCTGATTACAGCATCCATTCCCTTTACTCCGGCAGGCCCAATTGCCCCACCACTGCCTTAAATCGCGGATCAGTACGGATCGGATCAAACGAGGGATAACGGAAGCATAGGATCACCTCGATTTCATGACTGGACTGCGCCTTCTCCAGATAGTCGAGTGCCCGGTTCCGATCGCCCGTTACCGAAAGCGCGAGAGCGGTCCATGTCATCTGCTCCGGCTGGTTGAAGGCCTGGAGTGCCAGATCGTGAAATCCTTTCGCGTCCCCGCTCCACGATCCCGGTGTCGGAGCAAATTTTTTCAACTGGTTCACTGCATTCACGAAGTCGCCTGTCGTGGCGTACAAGTGCGCCAATTTGTGATGGGCTGGCCCGAAAGTCGGATCACGTTCCAGGGTCTTCTGAAACTGTGCGAGTGCCTCCGGGTAACGATGCGCATCCATCAAGGTGGCCGCATAATTCGTATTCATGATGGGAGAAAGAGGATCGAGCGACAGCGCGATCCGGAATTCTTCGAGCGCCTGATCGAACTTTTTCTCCGGGACGAGCAGGGCAAAGGCATACAAATAATGCGCGTTGGCGCTGTTGGGATCTAACTCGATCGCCCGCCGGAATTCCTGCTCGGCCTCGCGCCAATTCCAGCTAAAAGTCACATGATCGGCGCGCGCCAAATGCGCCTCTGGCAGGGAATCGTCTAACTCGATCGCCTTGCGCGTTGCCTCATCCGCGAGCGCTCCAGCCTGCTTCGATGTTATGCCGGCCCTATAACTTGGGATCACGTTGTAAGTGTCGCCAAGCCCGGCATAAGCCAGAGCGTAGTTAGGATCGGCGGCAATCGCCTGTTGAAACAAGTCGATGCTCTTCTTCAAGCCCTCCGTCGTGCGTCCATACCACAGTTGCCGCCCTTCCAGATACAGCCGGTACGCCTCCGGATTCGTAGTCCCCGCGCTCCCGAATCGCCGCTGTTTCTCATCGCTTAACTGGACTCGCAAGCGCTTAGAGACGTCGCGCGCAATGTCGCTTTGCAATTGTGTGATGTCGGCGGTCTTGCGCTCGTAATGCAATCCCCACAGCTCGCTCCCGTCCGAAGTATCCACGAGGTCAGCCTGTACCCCCATTTCGTCGCCGTGCTGGGTAATGCGGCCAATCAAAACCACGCCGACTCGCAGCTGTTGCCCGATCTTCTCGGGGTCGTCCTCCTTTCCCTTAAACCGGAAGACCGTGCTGCGCGCCATTACTTTGAGATCCGGCGCCTCTGACAAGGTGCCGATCAGGCTTTCCGTCAGACCGTCGCTGAGGTATTCATTGCTCGCATCGGCGGTCGCGTTCACAAAGGGCAAGACGGCGATCGAATCAATCTTCTTAGTCCGCGCCGCTGACTTCGAATACAGCCAGTACGCCGTCGTGACCACCGTCGCCACGATCAGCACCGCTGCCACACTCAATGTCAAGGGCTTGCGCGATCGGACCGGCGTCGGCGCGGACGTTGTACTTGAAACTCGAACGCCGGAATCCACCGTGACTGCCGGTTGAGCGGCTGGGTGTGCTGCCGATGTACGCCCCGAGTCCAAGTCGCGCTTCAGGCGCGTCAGGTCCGAGCGCAGGTCCGCCGCGCTCTGGTAGCGGAGATTCCGATCCTTCTCCAGCGCCTTGCTGATGATGCGCTCCAGATCCGCGGGCACATCGGGATTGAGGCGCATCGGCGGGACCGGGGTGGCATCGAGAATGGCCTTGAAGGTCTCCGCCGAACTATCGGCACGAAACGGGAGCACGCCCGTCGCCATTTCGTAGAGCACCGCTCCAAAGGAGAACAAATCGCTGCGCCCGTCGAGCTCACGCGCTTTAGCCTGCTCGGGCGACATGTAGGCCACTGTGCCCAGGGCCGAGCCGGGACTGGTTAATTGTTGATCTTTTGTCTGATGGATGCGGGTCTGCGTGTTCTCGGAGCTGCTGGCCGAACCGACCGCCTGCACCTTCGCCAAACCAAAATCCAGAATCTTGGCGCGTCCGCGCTCGGTGACGAAAATGTTGGCCGGCTTGATGTCGCGATGCACGATGCCCTTGGCATGGGCCGCGTCGAGCGCATCGGCAATCTCGATCCCGAGAGAAAGAAGCGTGTCAATATCGAGCGGGCGTCCTGCGATGCGGTGCTTCAGGGTTTGGCCCTCGAGAAACTCCATCGCAATGTAAGACTGCTCGTCGCTCTTGCCGATTTCGTAAATCGTGCAAATGTTGGGATGGTTGAGGGCGGAAGCGGCACGCGCTTCACGGCGGAAGCGCTCCAGTGCCAGAGGGTCTTGCGCCACCTCATCGGGCAGGAATTTCAGAGCGACGAAACGGCCAAGATCGGTATCCTCGGCCTTGTAAACCACACCCATGCCGCCGCCACCGAGCTTCTTCACAACGCGATAGTGCGAGATTATCTGGCCGATCACTGGCAGCGAATCTTACGTCTATGGAACTGGTAAGTCAATGAAGGCCATGCAGTTGGCGCGATGCCGAGAGATTATTGTTGTAACGATTTCGACAATTGGCTGAAAGCGAAAGGTACAATGTGAAAGCAAGCGCCGACTGCATTTGCGGTTTTTGCCTCTCGTAGTTCCCAGCACAGGTGTGGCCCAAAAACGCAGGGCACGGTTTCAATCCGATGGCACCGGAGGTGGTATTGATGTCGGATTTCGGCATTCTGACAACCACACGTGCTTGGGTCGCGGTTCCATGGGACTTCAACAGTTGTATCGGTCTCCGGTTTCGGGCGGATGGCTCCGGTGACATGGTGTTTGCCCGCCTTCAAATTGTTCGTGCTGAGATCAAGTTTAGGTTCTCGTTGCAGACCCCGAACGAACTGACACTGATATATCAAGACGCGATCGCTTGGAAACCTTTCACACCCAACGAGAGCGGTAAGTCCAAGGCCGTTCAGTATTCTCTGAAAGAATGTGAGATAACAGGCGTAACGGCGAACCTCGGACCTTTTAAGTTCTACTGGACCCTGAGCTTAGAAAAGTCTCCGTTTCCAGACGAAGTGAAGCTCGGGGTAGTCGAACAACCGGTCCAGTTTTATGGTCATAACGTGAATGAAGCCACCCGGCTGGCGGATACCGAAGATTGAGGCAAATTGGCAAAGCCGGTCCCTTGTTGACGCAAAATCGCGTCTCTAACAATGTCGGCGATGTCAAGCACTTTCGCGCACACTACAGCATGCACTCGGAGAAGAGCGCCATTTCGCTCTCGTGGAAAAGGTGCCGATCCAACCAAGGCTCGCTCGCAATCAAGTTTCAGGTCAGGAACTCAGTCTGACCCATGCATCTCTTCGGTCCACAACCTCGATCATGATTACTACTTCGAACTCCTCGGTGAAGAGGAGCGGGACGCCCAATCAATTACTCGGTGTTGGACTGCACACCATCGCGATTTCCGGGCTGTCCCGCGTGCGAACCGAACTTTCTAACTTGCTCGTAATCCCATCCCTTGCGCCACATCCAGAACATCTGAACCGCTAACCTGCGGGCCATGGCGACCTTGGCAATCTTCCGGCCTCGCCGCATCGCCAGGTGGAAGTACTTATTGCGCCACTCCGGGATGCTGCGTGCCGAAACTTGCGCCGCTTCCACCAACAGAAAACGCAGCAGCGCGTTCCCTTGTTTTGTGATGTGTCCCAGCCGTCGTCGATTCCCGCTCGACTCCTCCAATGGCACCAGTCCCAGATAGCTTGCGATCTGCTTGCCACACTGAAAACGATCCGCCGTTCCGATGATTAGCACGAAGGCCAGTGCGGTCAGTGGACCCACCCCGGGATGCGTCATCAGTCGCTGCGCCGCAGGACACTTCTCCGCTTCCTGCTCGATGGTTTGCGTCAGATCCGTGATCGTGGGATTCAGCCGATCCATCAGCTCCAGCAGATCGCGTCGTCTCCGGCTCGCCCACGGAGCTAACCGGAACGCCTCCAGTTGCCCTCGTCCCGCCTCTCGCCACAACCGCTTCTTACACCGTAGGCCTTCGTTGAGCGCCACCGCTTGCAGTTGGTTCATGATCCGGGTGCGCGCCTGCACCATGCGGTGTCGGTGCCACAGCAGTTGCCGCAGATCGCGATTCTCCCAGCTCGGTACCCAGATCCGCGGAAAGTCATCTTTCAGCATTAATTTCAGAATCAGTTGCGCATCCTGGCGATCCGTCTTCTGTTTGCGTACTCGCTTGGTTCGGATCTCGGCGGCGTCCCCGATCCACAACTCAAAGTTCAACTCCACCAGCAGCCGTTCAAACCAGCGCGCCTGTCCACTGGCTTCCATCCCCACGCGCACCTTTATTCCCTGGGCCGCAAGATCACGGTAGAACTTCTCCGCTTCCTCGCGTTGCTGCAGCCGCCGCTCTTGCAGTTCTCCAGTGTCGGTATCCACAAACGCAATTTGTTGGAAGGCCGGGTGGTAATCGCATCCTATAATCATCATGTTCGGCTCCTTTCTCCCGAGCCTTTTGGTTGGTTCGCACCACCAAGCTTACTCGGGTCCGGGAGCCGACATTGTTATGGAATCAATTACACTCACAATCCCTAGCGCCACTTCCAAAGCTGCTTCCACAACTGCACCAGCGTCTGCACCTTTCGCGGGCTCGGGATCCGTGTGTAAACCAGACGGCACTCCTCGAACGCGCGATCGTAGAGCTGCCGGACGCCCTCAGGACTCAAGTGCGCGATCCGATGACGAAGCTGTCTGATCTCTTCCGCGCTGAGGACGTCCGGTGGTTCGTCGCGATCGAGCCGCCGCGCCATAGCGAGAGATGCTAGCATATTCGCCTTATATTCGCCCACCCCGGAAGCTCCACTCTTTTTCCCTCGGAAATACATAGTGTGCGGTATCGCACATGCCGCCGATCCGTGGATAGAATTTCCTTGAGGTGCAGGGATGCCGACGAGGCGACTCGACGATAGAATTCGCGAACTTTGCCAACAGGCCGTCGTAACTCGAAGGGCTGGCGAGTTGCACACGATCCTCGCCGAGCTTCGATCCGCTCTCGGTGAGCACACCAGGCGAGTGAGAAAAAGGTTCGTAACACTTGTCCTCCGAGAGAAGGGGTTTACCCAGGAGAGACGAGCGGCGTAGCGGGCACAGACTGAAACCCGCGCCCAGAGCGTGATTCAAAGATGGAGACCAACGCACGCCCGAAAAGAAGTCTAGAACGCTGGGTACACCTCTGTGCCCTTGCCGCCGAAGAGCAAGACCCGGTGCGCCTCAGCAAGCTGATCCACGAAATCTGCAAACTCCTCGACGCCAGGCAGCACCGGTTGGAAGTGAAACCGCCCGAGGTACCCCAAAACACAACAGTCTGAAGCTCGCGTCCACAGCAGGATTCAAAGCTGGATCAACGCAAGCCCGAAAAGAAAATCTGGGCTGAACCATAAGGCCAGGTCAAACCTGGCGCTCGGCGCCGCCACCCAAAATCCGGTGGACATCAGCGCCGGGTGCCCACCCTTCGTTTTTTTGAAGGGTGGGATTCCACGGTTGTCTCCCGCGTGGGATTTCTTGCTGACTCCTGCAGCGCCCTCTTTCATAGAGTGCGCCGATGATCCCCGTCACCCACCCTCTTGGCAAAGTGCGCGAAAAGGATGGGGGCACCCGGCGCAGCTTCTCTACGCGCCCTTGCTCGCTCCACTGTTTTTAGATCGAGAACTTGAAATCGTAATCGCGTGCTTGCCAGAAGGGCTGCGGCTGAATATTCACGCGGAAATCCCGCCCCTTGGACAAAACGCAAGAAACGGGCCACCCAGCTGCCAAAAATCAAACTCAGAGGCAGCGGACAGGAGTGTCCGCTCTACACAAACCTAGGGGGAGAGCGCCTTGACACTTCGCTGGGAGTGTCGGATGGGTAGGGGTCCTTCGACTGCGAAGCGGCTACTCCGCTCAGGATCACATTCTTCTGTAGTTCATATAGGGCCAAGAAGTTGGCAGGGGTTTTAGCTATCCCGGGGTTCGATGTCCAGCCCCTAAAGGGGCATCTGATTTCGAAGAACTTACGGCATCGCTGAAGCGATGCCCTGATACCAAACGTGAGTATTTCAGCAAACTGTAAAAGCCCAATCACAATGGAGGAGTTACCGTAGTGCTGAAGCGCTGCGCCACCCAAAGTCACACGCGACAACAGGTTTTTCCGCGGCTAAAATAAATTCATGGAACCGGAATCTGGCGGCCGGTTTGGATTCAGCTTGAAGGGATCGGCGGGCCTCATCATTGCCGTCACTGTCGTCGCGATTCTGCTGATCGCGTTCCCCGCTTATCGGTGGTTCTTTCTGATCAGCGTTCTTATTGGCCTGGTCATCGCGGGCGGGCTTGCGCTCTGGCACAAGCTACATCCCCTTAAGGAGCAGGACGTGGAACCGAAACGGCCTCTTGGGCTTTAGCGTTCGCGTGAGGGATTAGGCCGTTCCTCCGACATCTGTCTCACGGACCGGTGTGCCGTCCTTTGCGGGACTCGGGCCTGCCACTCTCGCCTACCCGGCACTGACGTGCCGGGCTTTCCTTTTCTGCCGCTACGCGGCTGGACCTTCCCTATTCCGCCCGCTGGGCGGCTGGACAATGGTCGCGAATTTTTTCTGCGAACTTTTCTTCTCCCGCGCTTGCCAGGCGCAACCCAAACGCTGGAAACTGTCTGTATGCGGATTCTGGCGCGATTTATGCTGTCGGCGAGCGACTTGACGCACTTCCCTGCCCCTGGCGTGCCGGAGATCGCTTTCCTCGGACGCTCCAACGTCGGCAAATCGAGCGTGATCAATGCGCTGGTCGGCGCGAAGCTGGCCCGCACCAGCAATACTCCCGGACGCACGCGAAGTATTAACTTTTATGAAGTCCGCCGCGCGGGACAACCCAAGCCTGAACTGCGTTTCGCCGACCTGCCAGGATACGGCTACGCCAAGGTCTCACGCGAAATCTCCGAAGACTGGGCGCGGTTTGTGGATCCGTACCTTCACCAACGCCCGAGCCTGGCGCTGTGTCTGGCGCTGGTGGATTCGAACATTGCTCCTCAGGAAAGCGATGGCCAGTTGATGGAGTTCCTGGCGTCCAGAGGAAGGCCACATGCGATTGTGGCCACCAAGTGTGACCGGTTGTCTGGCAATCAGTTGCGGCAGGCGATGAGCACGCTCGGGCAAGCATACGGCGGAGTTCCCATCGTAGCGTTTTCGGCAAAAACGGGAGCTGGCAAAGAGGAACTGTGGAGCCAGATTCGCGCCGCTTTGTCGCAGTCGCAATTCCCGGCGGTCTAAAGTTTTCCCGCAATCTGCCGATGCAACCAAGAGAAGCATATTTTCGGAGGCACTCGTGGACCCGCGTATCGACCCCGCACCCGCACAACCTGACTTGGCGCCGGACCCCAGCATTGGCGACGAGAGCGTGGACTATCTTCGCCGGCTAAAAAGAGCCGCGGTGGAAGCTGCGCCCGCGGATGCAGTTGCACGAGGCGGTGGCGGAGCTCCAGCAGCCGCGAACAGTAACAGTAACGCGTGGAAAGAGCGGCGGCAAAGCCCCCGGCTTCGTTGTTCGGGCAGCGCGGAGTTTCGAGCCGAGGGAAACGACGCGCGTATGTGGGGAACTGTTACCGACGTCAGCCTGCACGGATGCTATGTGGAAATGAACACAACGTTTCCCGTCGATACGAAAGTGGGTCTTGTACTCAAATCGTTCGGCATCCGGATTGAGGCTCCGGGCACGGTCCGCGCCTCGTATCCCTTTCTGGGCATGGGCATTTGCTTCGCGGAAATCGAACCAGCACAGCAGCTCCAACTGAAGCAACTCCTCGCCGCACTGGCTGGGCGCAGCGCCGTCTCCGATGGAATGTCGGCTGACGAGAATAATTTGAAGGACTCCCTGGCGGCGGCCGATCCGAAATCTTTTCTTGATGGGATTGCGGAGTTCTTTCAGAAGAAACAGACGCTCTCCCGCGACGAGTTTCACCAGATCGCCAAACGGGTTCGCCGGTCCTGAATGATTAGAGGCAATGCTTAGAAGCCGCGGCCCGTTTGGCGGGCTCCGGAAACAAAGTTACTCTGGTGACCGGGCTCTTCTGTTTGGTGGGCAATCCATCCGTTATCATTAAAAGCATATGGCCAAATATCTTGTGACCGGCGCTGCCGGCTTCATTGGATCCTCGCTGGTGCGCGCTCTGCTGGAACGCGGCGACGAGGTCCGCGGCATCGATAACTTTGCCACTGGCCGACGCGAAAACCTGACCGGAATGCTGAGCCGGATTGACTTCCGCGAAGCTGACATTCTCGATCTGGATGCCATGCACAAGGCGTGCGCAGGCGTCGATTATGTGTTGCACGAGGCAGCCATTCCGTCCGTGCCGAAATCGGTGCTTGACCCTCTTGGCAGCAATCGCGCCAATGTCGACGGCACGCTCAACGTGCTGGTCGCGGCGCGCGACGCAAGAGTGAAACGCGTTGTGTATGCCGCCTCATCCTCGGCTTATGGGGATACACCGACCCTTCCGAAACATGAAGCCATGATCCCCAACCCGATCTCGCCGTACGCGGTGGCCAAGCTGGCCAGCGAACTTTATATGGTGTCGTTCTACCGTTGCTATGGACTCGAAACCGTGTGCCTGCGCTATTTCAATATTTTCGGGCCGCGGCAGGATCCGTCTTCGCAATACTCCGGAGTACTCGCCAAATTCAGTATGCAGATGCTGCGCGGGGAACAGCCTACGATTTTTGGCGATGGCGAAACCAGCCGCGATTTTACCTACATCGATAATGCCGTTTCCGCCAATCTGTTGGCCTGCTCGGCCCCAGGGGCGGAGTGTGCGGGGCGCGTTTTTAACTGCGCCACCGGCCAGCGGACCACACTGAATCAAACTTTCCAAGCTTTGAAACAACTGACTGGCTACAAGGGCAGCGTCAAGTATGGTCCAGAGCGTAGTGGGGACATCAAACATTCGCTGGCGGACATCACGCAGGCGCAAAAGCATTTGGGATACAAGGTTTTGGTGAACTTTGAAGACGGCTTGCGCCGCACGGTGGAGTGGTACAAGAGTCAGGGACAGCCGGTCGGAGCCTGAGCGGTGTAACTGGTGCCGAGTGCAGCGCAGCCTGTGTGGCGCGGCTCTGCCCCGCCGAACGGGGCGAAGCCCCGTCACCACACGAGCATGCTAGTCGAATTCAGCAAAAGTGTTTCCTACCGCGGTGGTAGTCCTGCATTCAGTTTGAATATGGTGCCGTCGGCAAAGTGGCCGCTGGGGGCGTTACCGCCCAGTGTGTCCGATTGGAGTTGTCAGGGAGATGTAAAAGGAACGTAAACAACGTGGATCTACTCCAGAACGTAGCGGAATTGCGGCGACCACAACTGTGAAGTGTGAACTTATGGACCGAGCAGGCGTCGAGCGATTCGAGACTGTGTCGCAACTACTGTGCCGTCCTCCGGGACTCGACTTTGTTCCACTTTGCTACCCGGCACTGACGTGCCAGGCTTTCCTGTGTCGCCGCTTCGCGGCTGGAACTCATCCGCCTCGGGATGGGAGTTCGGTTTCGTGGAAGTTTCCCAAGCGGTGAGTTCGTCCAGGTCATAGCGGAACGGGCCATACGCGCTGAAGGTCTTCTCGTCGAACAGCCGCTTGGCGCCGCAGCTCAAGCAAACCTGGTATGAATATCCCTGTCCGCCGATCGGCCAGCCCATCTTGCCGTGCCAGCAACCTCGGAACGCGACCACGGCCGCCCCAGCCAGGCTGCTCGCCACGACTCCGGGCCACCACCAGCTGGATTTCTTGAGCTTTTCTGGTTTTTCCGGCTCGACTCGGTCGGTCATCAAATCTCCGGGAACTGCTTCTTGCTGCTTGATCAAGATAGGACGAATCGAAGCGGAGGGCAAAATCTGAAGGGTCGTAGCTCGTGCGTCTCGGGGATGCCGACTCGGGGGGTTGCGTATCCCAAAGCCGCAAAAGGACATGCACTAACGGACCATTGCGGTACCCCCCCAAAGACTAATACGCTCGAAATTGGAGTTCTGGCCTTTCGATCGCCGATGAGGCTCGGGGAAAGTGCTCCCGTGAAGCTTGGCCGATTGAACCCGGTAGAACCCGGTTGAACCAAGAGCGGCAATGAGCTTCTGACGGGCCCCGGATACGATGAACACAGGTTTTTCGTGGTACTGACCGCGCCAGCATGAGTGCGAATCCAACTCGAGTTGACTGGGCAGCGACGACGGCCGACCCCGGCTCTCCGCTACAAGAGGGCAACCGCGTCCTCGAATCGATTGCGCGGCAGGAAACCTTGCGCGCACTGCTCGCTTTCTCCGACCTCCACGAGCAGATACGGAACCGGCGCATGGCCACAGGATGCGGTTCCGATCGCGATTTGTTCGAGACGGAACGCTTTATCCTGGACGAAGTACTGCAATTAATTTGCGACCGCGTTCAGGCCATCACACAGACCGACGGCATCGTGGTCGCGCTTGTGGAAGGGTCGGAGGCAGAAGGATCGACGGCCGAATCGGCGACAGGAAGTTCGGCGATAGAAAGATCGGTGGCCGAAGAATCGCAGATCGTGTGCCGCGCCGCGGCCGGACCGCTCGCCGTCGGGCGCGGCGTTCGCCTGACTGGCGAGTCCGACTTTCTGCAGGACTGCCTGGAATCGGGGCGCATTCTTCGTTGCGATGATTGTGAAGCTGATGCTCGCTTCGAACTGGACTTTGCGCGCCAGATAGGAGCTCGCTCCACCGTGCTGGTTCCATTGCGCGGCCGGCGCGAGCAAGTGGGCGTGCTGCAGGCGTTTTCAACAACTGCGCGCGCTTTCACGGATCACGACGTTCGCTGTTTCGATCTGTTCGCGGAGCTGGTTCTTTCCGCGCTCAAACCCGAGGACCAGGATCGGCGCATCCACTGGCTGTCGGATGTGGCTGGCGAGATCCTGCAAGTGAAACCGGAAGCGGCAGTGCCAGTTGCGGCGGAGGCGCCGGCGATCGAGATTCTTGAAATCGAGCCCGCCAGCACCGTAGTAAAGACGGGGCTTGCCCCGTATCCGGCGACCGCGATCTTTTCCGCGACGGAGCTTCCAGAACTGGCAGTGCTGTCGCAGCCGGTTGTCATTCCGGCGGCCCTGGTCGAGTTGCCTGCGCGTAACGTCGCGGACGAGCTTTTTGCGGTCCCACCTGAGGCCCTATCCGAGATCCCATCCGAGAAGGAAGAGTCGACGCCTTCCACGCAACCGCCTCGCGTCGTACCATTTCTGCACCGCTTCGCTCTTCCGGGCAGTTCGCGACCGGGATTGAGAGTATTGATGGGTCTGGTGGCAGTGGCCGCGCTCTTTTCAGCCGGAGCGTGGTGGGGCATGCAGGTTCATGGGAAGTCGGCGGGAACCAACGTCGTAGCAATAGGGGCCGATACTTCACCACAATCTGTGACGACGCCGTCAGTGCCTCCGGCGGATGTTCTATCTCCCGCAATCTCCGACAATCTGATGAATCCGTCGAAGCTCGGCTCCGATGCAACGCCACTCACCGCAGTCAAGGAAAACCTGGCAGCGCTGCCGAAAATTACGGGGTTGCGTCATTGGTCTTCATCCATGGGAAGCACGGTGGTCATTGACATGGAAGACCAGGTTCCCTATGAAGTGCATCGTTTGATGTCGCCGGAGCGGATCTACTTCGATCTGCACGACACGGTTCTTTCGCCCGAGTTGGACGGAAAGACGATGGACGTCGGCGATGTTTCGCTGACTCGTGTGCGGGTCGCACAGCCGGTTGCGGGAGTAACGCGAATCGTGCTCGACACGAAAGACGGATCGAATTTTTCCGTCAGCATGGAGTCGAACCCCTATCGCCTGGTGGTTGAATTGCGCGGTCGCGAGAAGACTTTGGCAACGAACGGCATGGCTACGAACAGCATGACTCCGAACCGGACCTCTATGTCCGCGGGCGCGGCGCCGGCCCCGGTGAAAGCGGCTCCTGTGGCGGCATTAGCGGCGAAGGCATCCGAGCAACTCGTGCCGGCGCGAACCGGCAAATTTCGCATCGTGCTCGACGCCGGGCACGGCGGCTGGGACTTAGGCACGGTTGGACGGCAGGGATTGCTGGAAAAAGATCTGGTCCTCGACGTGACCCAGCGTCTGGGCAGGTTGCTGCAAGCGCGATTGGGGTCGGAAGTAATGTTCACGCGGAGCGGCGACACCTACCTCCCTCTCGATCAGCGCGCTGATTTCGCCAACCAGACGCAGGCCGACCTGTTCGTTTCCATTCACGCCAACTACAGCAGCTCGGCGGCCTCGCGTGGAGTTGAGACCTATTACACGAATCTGTTTTCGGCTCCCGGTGCCCGGGAAGTCGAGAAGCATGATGATGGAACCTTCGCCAAGTTGACGCCGGTATCGTTATCGGCCGGAGGGTTGCATGAAAAAATCGAGGAGTCGCGCCGTCTCGCGGCAAGTGTTCAGCGATCTCTCTACGCCACGCTAGCCGCGAACAGCCCAGATATTCGCAACCGGGGTATCAAGGACTCGGCTTTTGCGGTGCTGACCGGCACGACGATGCCTTCCATTCTCACCGAGATTTCTTTTGTGAGCAGTCCTGAGGACGAACGCAACCTGCAAAGTGCGACCTACCGCCAGCAAATCGCGGAAGCGCTCTACAAAGGCATCGCTGGCTACCAGCAATCTTCCCCACGCGCGAATGTCGCCCAACTGCAAACCGTCCGACGCTAAAACTTCACGTGGAGCGACGCATGTCCTCGCATGTCCGCCGGGCAGCCAGGCGGCCCGGCGAGGACGCCCGGCGCTCTCCACTAGCAAACTTCCGTCGTCCTCACCACGTATAGTGCGCCGTATAGTTGATCGTCGCCTCGCCGTCCGCAGCAATGGTCACCGGAAATTCGATGGTGTGCGAGTCGGTCTTCTTATGCTTGGCGGAAGTGAAAGCGATATCCCAGGTCAGCGCGCGATACAGGTGTTCGACGACCCTGACATCCACCGGTTCCTTCTTGTGGTTGCGAACTTTGATCTCGAATGATTCTGTGACCGTCCTCTTGCCATCGTCCACATCGTAGTTAGTACGAGTGCGTTCCCCGGTCAGGTCGAACGCGTTCCCGGTATAGATGCGGACGGTCTCGTCGCGAGGCGTATGGTCAATTACGTTTTCGCCGGTGAATTCAATTTGGCCATCGTCGTTGCGGCGGTAGAAGCGGACGCGGCCCTTGGGCAGCGGCATGCCGAGATGATTAGCTTGCGAGTTAACGAACTCGCGCATCACCCAGATCTTGGGATTGGATTCGGTGCCGTAAGAGTGATCGTTGCGGATATTATCCCAATCCCAGCCGTTGTAGCGGTTGGCGTCGATCTTGACGCCGTCGTAAATATAGATTTGTTTCGTGCCAACCCCTGGCGCGCGAATGAATTCCACTTGCTTGGTTTCGCGGTCGCGCAGAGTAGTGGTGCGCTCTAGCGTGTAGAGGTGGTACTCGTCGAAAGTCTTCTCGGTGACGGGAGGAATGAAAGCCCTACCAACTACAACCATTTGGCTAGCCATCCCGATCCCTCCACCGACCCCTCCCGACTGAATCTTGTTCACGTCCCCGGCCATGAGCTTTATGCGCGCGTTCTCGAATGTCTTCCCGGTCTGGTTGTCCATGGTGACCCAACCCACGACGTCGACCAGGTCGCCCTTCTCGGGCGCAACGATGTTGTAGTCGGCCTGCCAGCTCATCCCGCCAGTGACGTAGGAAAACTCGGCGGGAAATTTTCCGGCTTTGTCAGTGGCGAGCAACCACTCCAGCCGCGGCTTCAGGACGGTGTCGTCCGTGAGACTGGGGAAGACAGGCGTGCCGGGAAGACTGAAGCGCAATTGGCCGTTGACCTCAACGATTGGCTGTGCTGCGGCAGCCGCCATTTGGCCCTGGTCGTACTGCTGGCCATAGCGGTTCATGGCGAAATAATCGTGCGGCGTATATCCGCTTCGGATTACTTTGCCTTTGACGATTTGCGTTCCCTGTGTTGTCCCGACCTCGAAATTGATCGTCTTGCCTTCGTAGAGCGAGAGCAGCAGAGGCTCGGATATGGGATCGGCGCGATAGTTCTGTTCCAGCACGTGCACAGCGTGCTTGCCCGTAGGATCGCGCAGGATGACGGAGTCGGGCTCCAGATGCATGGTGATGTCATTCACGTTTACCTGGTTTTCGCCGGACTTCAGATCCAGCGGGAGTTCCTGCCGCACGACGGCGAAGTCCTCGTTATAGATGGTGAGTGACGGTTGCGGCGATTGCGCGAGGAGACATCCGCAGAAAACGAAAGCGCAGACGAAAATGCAGACGAAGCGAACCATGACGTTGAACCTCCGTGAAAGCATGCTGGGCATGCTCTTGCTGCCTTGGAAGCGGCAGAGCGCGGCTTTGGTTGGCCGGTGCCCAGGCTCAGGCTATCTTGGGTGGAACGCTCCGGGGAAGTCATTCTTGCGGGACCTGAGTTGGGTGGAGAGCCGAGCGTCCCCGCCAGTCCCTCCACCGTATACTCATCACGCGATCACCGTACGAGTTTATGGCGCCGTCGGTTGCGCATTGCGTAGCGCCTCATCAAGAGTCTGGTTACTCGGTACGTTTTGGTCCACAACCCGCCAGCCGTCGTCATAGTCACGGAATCCGACGGTCGATCGATAGCGCACTCCGCTGTCGTAAAGCGCCGCGCCGATCTGATTGGTGGATACCCAATGCCAGGTGAACTCTACATCGGCGAAGTTACTCGCCTTGCTGATTCCGGCAATGTGCAGCAGTTCGCGGCGCACGACTTGAATCCCGATCGGGCCATTGTCGCGACCATTGTCGGGAAGCGTACTCGTAATCAGGGGCCGTATGGTATCCACTCCGAGCGGTGTGAGCAACACGTCCCAACAGGGCGGAGGTTCGACTCCGGCGGGACACTTGTGCTGAGTACCGATGATCCACCCGCGGCGCTGCAGCACCATGAAGTCGGGAGAAGTGAAATCCTGGTTGGAAACGATGCCGGTCCTGAGCCAGAACAATTGCGGTGCTTTGAATGTGTCGGAGGTCGAGATCAAGTCGGCGGCGAGGCGGCGCGTCAGGAAGTCTCGCGGAGAACAGCCCAAGTCGATGCACAGCAAGATTGCCAAGAGCAATAATTTTGGCGTTCGCATGAATGATGATGGGAGTGTTTTCACAGTTGGTACTAGTCCCCGCGTGGAAAGTGTGACCTCAGCGCCTAAAGGCGAATCCATGCGAATTCGGTTACCGCAGCGGTGAACCGCTGCGCCACCCAAAATCATGGTTGCGAGAGGATTTTAACCAATTGCGCATGCCTGCGGGGCACAAAAGGCGAAGCCGCAATCTGGCCATCAAATTTCTTCGACCACCGGCCCGGGAGCGGCGTGTGGCAGGCCGGGCAATTGCCTTCTGGAGTCAGCTTGTACTTTTCGATCAAATATCCGTAGCGTCGAATCAGTATTTCGCCACACTGATGGCAGTGCGTATCTTCCAGATCCTCCACCTGCCCGGGAAGGTTGCCGGCGTAGATGTAGCGCAATCCAGCCTCACGTCCTATGGCGGCGGCGCGCAGCAAATCTTCGGGACGCGTATCGGCGGGCGAAGTCATTTTGTAGTCCTGGTGAAAGGCGGTAACGTGCCAGGGAATGTCGGGCGAAACGCCGGCCAGAAATGCGGTCAGGCTCCGCAGTTCGTCGTCGCCGTCGTTGAAGCCGGGAATGAGCAGGGTAACGATCTCCAGCCACACGCCCATCTGGTGCAAACTACGGATGGTGTCGAGGATCGGCTGCAGGCGTCCGCCAAGCTGGCGATAGTGATGATCGTCGAAGCTTTTGAGGTCCACCTTGTAGAGGTCGATCCAGGGATGGATATACTCAAGCACCTGAGGAGTCCCGTTGCCATTCGAAACAAATGCGGTCAGCAAGCCCGCCTGGCGGGCCTGACGGAAAACCGCAACCGCCCACTCGCTGGTGATCAGCGGCTCATTATAGGTGCTGACCACGACCTTTGCGCCTTGGGCAATCGCGTCTTTGACCAGCAGATCCGGATCGGCCGCGAGCGGCGCTGACACGGCGTTCGGGTCGCGCAGCGCCTGCGAAGTCACCCAGTTCTGACAATAGGAGCAGTGCAGATCGCAGCCCAGCATTCCGAAACTGTAGGCGAGAGCTCCGGGGTGAGCGTGGAAAAACGGCTTCTTCTCGATCGGGTCACACTGAATTCCCGCGACATAGCCCCAGGGAACGTAGAGCGTTCCACCCTGGTTGAAGCGAACCTTGCAGACACCGGGTTGTCCATCGGGAATCGGGCAGCAGTGGCCGCAGGCATAGCAGCGCACTCGATTGCGATCCAGCTTTTCCCAAAGAGCCGGGTCGCCTTCGCGGACGCGGGCGTCGGCCGTGAGGATGTCGTGTAACGTGGCCACACATCTATTCTACGGCTGTTTTATGCTCGCGGTTACAGGCAAGTTCTTTACCACAGGGAGCACAGGGGACACAGGGGTAACACAGGGCAGACTCCACTTTAGTTCGTCTCGGATTTCGCTCGTTGGTTGTGGGAGCGGAGCCAAACTTCGGCCTGCTGGCGCGCGGCGGAGACTTGCGCCTGGGTCATTTGGGAAGCCAACGCTTCAAGTCGAGATTTGCTGTTCTCGTCACCCTGGGCGAGCGCGAGCGCAGACCAGAAGTACGCTTTCGATAAATCTTGAGGAACTCCACGCCCGGCCCAGTAGTAGGCGCCGAGCGTAGCCTGCGCGGGAACATGCCCTCGTCCGGCGGCACGGAGGAACCACTGGATGGCCTGCACGTCGTCCCGTGGAACCTCTTCTCCGTTATGGTAGCGCACGCCCATCTGCCACTCCGCGTCCGCGTCTCCCTGATCGGCGGCCCGTCGTAAGTCTGCCAAGGACTGCGCCCGCACGCGTTGATCGGCTAATCGTTGACCGGCCAATCGTTGATCGGCTAAGCCAGGATTTGCGCTGTGCCCCGAGACCGGGGAGGCCGCCTCGCCCCCCTGCGGTAGTGACCGCTGCGACGCTTCCGGTGAGATGCGCTTTTCCATCATCGGCGCGACTAAATAGCCGAGGACCATCGCCACCACTAAAATGACCAGTCCTAGCAGACCGAGATGAAACAAATGAGATGGAACTGTCGGCGCAGGTTCGGGTTCCTGCTCGGGAGCTTGCTGCGAGACTTGCTCGCCGACTTCAGGCTCAGATCCTAACAGGGCCTCGCGGATCGCATGGAACGAACCCGGCTCCGACGGGGAAGGCCGCGACACGCCTGACACGGCTTCTGGCTGGGTCTTTTCACGATGAGGAATCATTTCGACGAGCCGGTCCAACACCGTCTCGTGAGTCCTGGTGAAAGCGCGCGGATGCGGAGAGAAAATCTCCAGCAGCCCGGCCACTCGGAAATCCGACACGATGGGAGCGGCCATGAGCGAGCCGATGCCCAAGGTGCGACAGATTTCGGGATCGACACGCGTATCGTTTTCCGTATCCTCGCACGAGACGAGGCGGCCGCTGCGAACGCATTCTCCAGACAGGCCTTGTTTCGCGTCCACAGGGGCTCCGAGCGAAGGAGCTGGGTCGCCGGCTCGCGCCCGGCAGATCATCCTGTAATCCGTGAGAAACGCCAGGGCCGCGCCACTGGCTCCGGTGAGACTCAGGGCGCGCTCGGTGATGAGGGACAAAACTGCATCGACGTCGTCGCCGATCTCGCGGACCTCGCGCCCCACTGCTTCCAACGAAGAGAGCGTTTCGCTTTCTTCGGAGATTGGGACGACGCTGCGAGCGTTTGTATCGGCTTTTGTGTCGGCTTTTGTATCGGCTTTTGTATCAGCTTTTGTATCTATGAGCGCCACCGGCTCGGGTAATTTCTCTTCCCCGGCATCGCGCCGCGCGAGTTGCTCAGTTCGAGCAGCATGGTTGGAGCCGGCGATCAGCAGGTTGGCAAAGAGCCATTCCTTGAGTATTTGCCGGGAACTTTCAGAAAGTCCCGAAAACCGGATACCTCCGCGGCCAGTGTCGTCGCTCCATATCACCTGGCCGCTGCCATGAATGAAACTTTTGGTTTCTGGCAGATCGAGACAAAGGTTTACAGCTCGGTTGATTTCCAGGCGTTCACTGGTCTGGACGGCGAAGCCATCTTCGTGCAGGTCGAGCAATTCACTCAGGTCCACGACCAGAGCGGTCTGCGATCCATTGAAACTTGCGTAAACCGGAGTGTGGAGTTTTTGACGAACACGACGGCGCCGCTCTCTGTCGGGAGCCCCTGCCACTGGATCCGGCAATCTGAGAATGCTCCGATCCATAGTTACCTACATAAGTTAACTACATATTAACTCAGGTATTGAAAGGAATGGAGGAAGATCCAACGCAGGGACAGCCGACCCGGCTGTCCAGCCGAGCGCAGCGCGCCTGGGTTTTCATTTGTCCATCCTCGCACTCAAGGGGGAGTGGGGCTTCGCCCCGCTGGACGGCCGGGGGCCGCTGTCGCTCCGTTCGGTTCGATCAGGCTGGCTCGCGAATGCCGTTAAAGGTTCGCGGCCAGAAACGGGGTGTCGCCATGCGCGGCAACTGGCACGAGAACCTGAGGCATGGTCAGCACTCGATCAAGAGCGTCGGCGAGGGCAACGGGGAATTCAGAAGTCAGAAGGTTGATGTCCAGTTGAAGATCACGAGGGCTGTACATGCGGTAGACGACGAGTGAGCCGCGGCGCTGGTTCGAAGTTGTGACCAAGTCCAGCGTGAGCTTCCACGAAGGCTCGGCGGAAATTGCCACCATATGAGGAAACTTGCTCCAATGAAAGGGACGGTTAATTTCCGCGGGCGCTGCCAGATCACCAGGAAGGGACTTAAGGTGTAATTCGAATGCATCGAAATCATTGCTATCGAAGGCAGCGGCCAGGATAGCGCGCACCTGATTGAAATCGCCGGCCACTTTGAGTTCCTGGATCGCCCGGCGCACGGAAAGATTGTTGATTACGATTTGCCGCTGGTCAATGGTGCGCTGTGCCACCCGCCGCAGTTCGCCGAACTCGAGGTAGTTCAGATGCTGGACCCCCAGCCAGATACCGGTTCCCACGACCGCCAGCACCAGTCCCAGGGTGCTGCCTGTGGGCCAAAGCAGGAACAAGCTGAGCATGGCAAAGAGCGCGGAGACGGCGTAGAGAACGATCACAACCTGGCGCTGCGAAAAACCCAGCTGCAGCAGCTTGTGGTGTATGTGTTCGCGATCGGCGGTAAAGATCGGGCGTCCGCTGATCAACCGTCGCAGGATGGACAACAAGGTTTCAAGAATCGGCAATCCGAACGAGACCACCGGGATGGCGACAGCCACAAACGTCGGCGCTTTCTGAGCTCCTGCCAGCGCCAGCGCACTGAGCATGAAACCGATGAATAGGCTGCCCGAGTCCCCCAGGAAAATCGTGGCGGGATTGAAGTTGAAGCGAAGGAAGCCGAGGATGGCGCCGGCGAGCGTTATGCTCATCAGGGAACCGAGCCACGAATGATCGACCAGCGAGACAACAAAAAACACCATCGTCGAAAACAAGGCCGACCCAGCTGCCAAACCATCCAGGCCATCGATGAGATTGAAAGCATTGGTAACCGCAACCACCCACAACACCGTGAGTGGCAATCCGACAAACCAGGGGAATGAGTGGGAACCGAAGATTAGCGGCAGATCGAGCACGCGCATTCCGCCGGCGAAGAGCATCGCTGCGGCAATCGCTTGCACGGCAACCTTCAAATATGGACCTGCGCCACGGAGATCGTCGTAGATGCCGAGACAAAAAATCAGACAAGCCGGAACATAGATACGGAGAAGTGTGGCGGGAGCGAGTCCGTCGCGCAGGCGGGGAAATACGATAGAGAGTCCCAGCCACACCAGCAAGCTGATCGAGAACGCCAGGAAAATCGCTACGCCTCCCAAACGGGGAAGCGGCGCCTCGTGGACATGCCGTCCGTCTCGCGGCGCGGAAACCCAGCCTCTGCGGGTTGCGAGGTCTCGCACTTCACGCGTGGCCACGAACGACAAAACCAGCGAGAACGCGAATAACCCAAAGAAGAGGAGCGTCAAGGTCGGTGTTCCCTTCCGGTCGAAACGCCCGGCATCTCCGACCACGTGCGCTGCGCGGGAAGTTTCAGCCGATATCTTTCAGACAGAGTTCCCCCTTAGTTGCGACCGTGTGATGAAATGGTTGTTTGTGGAACTATACAACTCGGGCAGTCGATGAGCAACTGTTCCGGCCCTATTTATTAATAAACTCTCTTCCTGGTACCCGGACGCCGAAAACAGAGCGTTCAGCGCCGATTGTGCTTTCTCGTCGGCTTAGTGGTAAATAGAGCGCTGGCCTATTTGCGGGGTGTGTCTCCAATGGTGGCTCTCAGGCGTTCTCGCTTCCTTCGCCACAGTGGGTCCGCCAACCCAGCGTACATGAAGCGGAAATCCGACGGTGGATAGACTACTTCGACTTCAGTGCGCCAGATCAGATTTGGCGAGTCGGCGCGACAGTCCACGGAACCAGGACAAGGCGCGAAGCAGAAGCGATGATGTTGCTGAATTAGCTTCCAGGCCGCGGGAGTGATCGAGTCCCACGAAAAGGTCCAGGCAAAGGCATCCACTGGCTGCCCCGTCCAGGAGGCAATCAGTGCGGCGCTGTCGACGATCTCGTGATGCAATTGATTTTCGGGCAAGGTGGCGAGATTCACGTGCGAGTAAGTATGGTTGCCGACGGTGTGCCCGCGGCGCGATAGATCCGCGATTTGCTGGGACGTCATGGAGCACGTTTCCTCCTCGGGGAGGCTGGGCGGAAAGTCTCGGGTATCGATGCGCGAATAATAGAACTGGCGCGCTTCTTGTGGATTGCATTGCACGAACTGCGGGACCACAAAGAAAACACCGCGCGTTCCGAAAGACTCGAGGATCGGCGCCGCGACGCTATAGTTGTTGAGGCGGCCATCATCAAAAGTGAACAGCAGGGGCGGCTTGCTTTTAGTTAGCTCTCGCGGGTTGGTGCGATACTCCTGCCACAAGTGGGCAAAGGTGGGGAGATCGACTAATGTAAAATGACGCGCTGCCCACTCCAACTGTTTGCGGAACAGGCGCTCATCCCGCTCAGGGGTTTCGTGCATTTCAATCACCAGCATGCTGGGAGATTGACCCCAGCGAACGAGCCAGCGTCGCAAACCGAGTGCAAGCTCATCCACGCGAAGCGCGGCGGCAGTTTTTATCAACGCTGAACGCAAGGAGGTCTTAGCACTCAAACTGTAGCCTCACAGAAACATGTCGCCATCCGCAGGCACGAAATACCAAGTCTTCGATGGGAGAAGTCCATACTTGTCAATGCACCAGGCAATGGGTGCCGCAAACGGACGGACTTTGAAGCCGTTTGCGGTTAGAGTTTGCTGCTGCATTAGATTGAGGCAGCGGAATACCAGCATATCAATCTGGTCACGATACTCGCGAACTAAACAGGCAGCGATCGTGAGATATGTTTTCGGGGCGGCCTCGCCCCAAATGTCCAATACTTGCAATGCTCTGATCTGTTGTTTGTATCCGCGATTCTGCAAATGAACCCCGACCATGAATTGCTTTTTCTCTCCGTCACGCGGGCGAAATGCAAACAGGCGCGTCATTGGTCCAACGCGCGAGAAGTAGCGCCATTTCAGAAACGCGACATCGCGGCAACTCGTGATCTTATCGCTACCATGCTCGGCGCAGACGCAAGCCGCTTCCTCAGGACTGCCGAGCGGCACGAGCTCTCCTTCCAAATTGCCTGCGAGTGACCGGCGCCGAAAGCGGAACCAGGGGGAGGCGAGAGCGGCCGTGAATCGTGCCATGCGATCGCTTGTCGTCTTGCGATACACGCTTTCTGCCAGCAGAGGTGGCCAGCAGACGATACCGAGAACTTCCTGGTCCGAACTCCCTAGGGGAGAACCACCAAGCTTCTGCCACATTTCAGCGACGATTGCATTGGCGGAACTAACGAATAGAGGGTAGCGGCGGCCAAGCTGCAAATACTTCAGGAGAATCGATGTGCCACCTCCTCGATATCGATGATCCACGTAGAACGAATTGGCCATCATCAGCATAAAAGTCGTCTGGCCGAAGCAGAACTTCTGGGGAGCGCAACACATGCAGCCGACGACTTCTCCGGACGGCGCACGGAGAAGCCATCCCAACGGATCGCCGGGCTCGCGTGCAGGATTTTCCAGCAGGATCCATGAGAGCCTCTCCACGGCGCGAGGAAGCGGCGTTTCCGATCCCGACACGCGGCTGATGAATCGAGCCACTTCCTCCAGGTCGGAAGGAGCGATTTCGTGCAGCTGAAGGTTTTTGCCATTTCCCGGCATGTCATTTTCGCGCGTAACGAGTTCTCAGTTCTCAGTTCTCAGTGAAACCTATTGGATTTAGCTGAGAACTGGGAACTGGGAACTGAGAACTTCATTACAGCTGCGCCCCTGAGAGCACGATCGATTGTCCTGAAATGAACGAGGCGGCCGGTGAGAGAAGATAGCGGACCGCGCCGACGATGTCTTCGGCCTCACAAATCCGACCCATGGGAATCAGCGCTGCTTCGCGCTTGAGCTGCAGGTCATCGGCTTGCACGTTCATGCCTGCGGGCACGAAGGTCGGGCACACGGCATTGATGCTGATTTTCTTGCGAGCCACTTCGGGAGCCAACAGCCGGAGCGTGTCCTCCAACGCCGACTTGGCAAGAGAATAAGCCCCCAGGCCCAAGGCGGGCTTGTAGTGTCCGGCAACCGACCCAAGCGCCACCATTCGTCCGCCGTCGGAGCCGACGAGACTGAACAGTAAACGCGCAAGGCGCACCACGTGGGAAGTTCCGAAAGCGAGTTGCTGCTCGATCAATCGGGGGTCGCTCTGCAGCAGGCCGCCCTTAGGCATGCCGGCCCATGCACAATGGACAATGCCGTAGAGAGGATGGCCGCCCAGGCGCTGCGTGATAATTTCTTCCCATCCCGGAGCGCTGATATCGGCCTGGACTTCCACGGCATGAGGCGGCTTTTCCTGCAACGGACGGCGGTGAACTAACGCCAGCACCGAAAACTCTTCCGCTAGAGCCTTGAGCAAGACAGCGCCAATTCCTCCAGATGCTCCGGTGAGAATCACGATTTTTCTGTCGTTTCTGTCGAAGGAAAATGCCGTTTCTACGAGCCTCGATTGCTGCGTGGTGGCGGCCGACTGCTCCGGTTTGGCTGCCTGCAGCGTGAAAGCCATTGTGATCTCTGATGTCGGCGCGAGAGAGGCAAGATCGCTCACGGTAACCCGAACGCTGCCGGCGCGAGAGACAATATTCCACGCCGTGATCTCTCCGCTAATACGCACTCGACACGGGAAATAGAGAGGCGACAGAAAGCGCGCACTGACTGAGCCCAAGAGCACGTCGCGGCCCGGCAAATGCATTCCGACTAGAGCTGAGGCTAAGCCAATCTGAAAAGCACCGTGAACAATGCGCTGCGAGTACCGGGTGTGTTGAGCGAAGTCGGAATCCACATGCAGAGGATTAAAGTCTCCCGAGTTTGCCGCAAACCCGAGCACATCGGACTCTTCAATTTCACGCTCGTACTCGGCCGTGAGTCCCACCCTGAGATCGCCGGCTGCAATGATTTTAGGCACCAGGGTCACGCTGCGTCCTCCGGAGATAGTTTCCGCAGATAATCCAGGATCAACCCGAATGAGACGAGACCGGCGGCATCATCCGGCGATATGCTGATACTGAATTCTTCCTCAATGAGAGAAAGCAGGGTGATGCCGGCCAGCGAATCCCAGCTTGCCAGGGAGCCCATGGACACCGAAGGAATCTCTGGCGGTTCAAGCTCCGGAAAAACGGTCGCGAAACTATTGACCAGACGGCTCTCGAGCTCAGCCATTAGGTGATTCCTCGACCACATGACTTGATGCGGGGCAGCTCTGCAGGAATTGAGCGCGGGACAGGTGACAGTGCGGCTCCGCCGGCGCGTTACGAACTTGCTGCAAAAAGTTTTGCATGGGCGTGTTGCGCGGCGTCGGCAAAAAGTCAAATTCAAGTTCTTCCACGTCCAGCTTGTCAAAGAGCCACCGAATGCACTCATATTCAATCAACCGGGAAAAAGCCCGGCAACTCATGACCCAAGTGCGGATGCGCAGTCTGCGTTTTCCCGAAGAATCGATATTCACGCCATTCCCATGCAAAAGATCGCCTGCGATGACAGCTATCTTCCCCAGAGGGCCGTATTTGTCACGATAGCTCACCGCCAAAAAGACGGCGTCCGGCGCGTTCAGCCAATTTTGCCACTCCGCCTCTTGAAAGCGGCGGCCATTCAGATTGAACTGGTTAGTCTTGTTCACCAATTCCAGGGACCTGGAATCGAGTGGCTGTTTTTGTGAGCTAAGAGTCAACTTGCCGTCGATCTGGCGAAGAAAATCGCCGACAGCACTCGGCGAAACCTGCTTTATACCATGCAGTAACTCAGCATTGGCCCGCAAGCTTGTGGCGCGGAGGCCATCCTCCTGGGAAATTTTGTCCTTGCCAAACCAGTCGCGCAGTCGTTCCAACAGCTCATAAGCAGCTTGCGGATTCTCGCTCGGGAACAGGACACATTCTGCTCCTGGATGTGCGGCTTTGATCTCCGCCAGATCCATGGGGCTGTCGTCTACACACACCACGTCCTCGGCCGCGATGTTCCATACGCTGAGGATACGCGTCACCGATTCAGACTTGGCGCCCCAGTGCACCTCGAAGGGAAAAACGTCAGTCTCGCGCAGGATGGGATCTCGGGCGGCAAACGCCTCCTCCACTAGCGACCGCTCGTTCTTGCTGGCGACGGCAATCAGGGTTCCGGATGCCGCCAGGGAGTGCAGCAACTGCTGGTACAGCGCATGAATCTGGCTGTGATTGTCCAAGTCCCATGAGATTCCCTGCACTCCGACCTCGCCGAGAATACCACGCCAGACAGTATCGTCGAGATCCGTGATCAGACCCTTCTTGGGCTGCGGATTCAGAACCAATCCAGCCAGCACCTCGGCAAGCGCCGAAGCGTGAGACAGCGTATAGGGGAAACCAGCCGAGAGATCGGAGTTGACATCCAGACGCCGGGACTCGGACAGCGCATCCAGTCGCTGAGGATCAACAATTCTGATACCCGGAAGATGGGATAGCGCAGCGCTAAGAGAGGCGACACGGCTGCGAAGTTCAAGCGTGAACTCGCTCGCCCGCGCGAGGGGGGAAAAAGAAACAGGAACCAGTGGAAGGGTTGGAAAACACACGACCAGCGGAGTGTTTCGTGCAACCGCTGCCATACCACTCTGCAGAAGGTCGCAGCTGCGGTTCACTTCGCCAAGAATATCCTGCAATTGGGATGGTTCCCAGCCGCCAAGCCGGCGCAGGCCGATCCGGGGATCGAGATCAGGCCATTCGATCACCACTGCCGCGGCAGAAACGCCCGCGACGCGTTGCACGTTGCCAATCAAGTCACCGTACAAACCGGTCTGCACATTCGGAGAACGTCCGGGAAACAATTTGCAGAGATGTGCCCGGAGGAATGTTTCCAGATGTAACGGAGTGAAGCCACACAGCAGCGCTACCTGCAGCGGAGGAGCATGAGCTGGGACTGACTGAATAACCTTTAGGGCCTCCGCCAGCTTCATCGTCATGTTGAGGACGGCTCCGACGCTTCGGTTGGGATCGCGGCCGCCGAAGGCGCCGTCAATACGACCTTCACTGCCGTCTCCGCGGGCTGAGGAGCGATGCGCTCCTTCCGCCGCAAGAACCACTCCTCATAATATTCCCGCGAAAGATACGCAAGGCCAACTGCGACCGCACTCACAACTGCAAACCGGAGCACGATCAGGCCAAAGTGTCCGACCGAGGGCTGCAACCACGGCCAAAATCTTCCCGTGACCTTGTCGTAGAGGCGAAAGATCATTGGATGAATCAGGTAAAGCCCATAGCTGATATAGCCGAAGAACGCCAGGATTGTGCTGTTCACCAGCCATTTCCGCGAACTGGTGCCGAGGACCAGGAAGAGAAGAAGAAGTCCCGCAAAGAAAGTATTTACCAGGGTCAGCTGGAGACTTGCCCCGAGCATGGTTTGACGGGACAGCATCCCGAAGGGGGCGCCTGCAATCAATAAAATCATTGCCATCGTCAGGAGAACCGTGCCCCCGACAGTCACCTGCTTCCGGCTGATCGAACTTCGCAGCGCAATCGCCAAGAGGCTGCCCTCGGCGAGGCCGTCAGCGGCAAACCACGTGTACCATTCGCCCCCCAGCATATGACCGTAGTGGAATGAGACTGCTCGGGCAACAGGTATGAGGATGCAGAACGCCAGCGAGAACAGGGCCAGAGAGAGGGGTCTCAATTTGCGCACGACCGATGGCCAAACGATGTAATAGTGTTCTTCGACTGCCAGAGACCAAAGCGGATGATAGTCCATGGACACGCCGAAAAGACTCGTGACATTGGACAAATAAACAAAACTCAAGCCGAGAAATGCCGCCGAGGCCTGGTGCAGAACGCCTAAGAGGATCAAGAGCGAATAATATGCTGGAAGAATTCGCAGAGCCCGGCGGGTATAAAACCGGCGGTAGTAATCGGGCCTGGTCCGGGAGTCGAGGAGGATTCCCGTGATCAGAAATCCCGAGAGAACGAAGAACAGGTTTACGCCGAGGGCTCCAGGCTGAGTTGCCAGCACGAGAATTCTGCGGGCCCCGGTAAAGGGGAACTCGCCATATTGCGCTCTAAACCCATGGAAGAACAGCACGCCGAGAACTGCAATTCCGCGCAGCAGGTCGAGCTCGGGCATGAAGCGCCGGACCAGTGGCTCCAGCGCTGGTACTTCTATTTTCACGATTCGTCCTCCGCCGCCGACGGCTCATCGAGCCCGGACCATGCCAGAGAATTCAGATTTCAGTGATTTTGCAAATTATACCTTTAACTTTATTCTTCGCTCCGAAACTAATCTAAGGGAAGGTTAGCTTTTGAGGGTTCCAGGGGCGGGGAAACCGAGCGCCCCAGGCCGATTTTACTGGGTTTCGTGTGTTAAACTCGATTCCACGCGTAAATCCAGGAGTCTTGGTATGTTCAGGCGGAATCGCCGCTTCCTTTTGCGAAGCTTGTACTTGTTGCTGCTTGGTTCGTGCACCCTCCCTCTTCTGGCCCAGACACCAGTTACGGAAGAGGCGCCGAAGCCTGCGCCTGCGAATGAAACCGCCGTGCCCCAATCGCCTCGTTTGCTCGCGAATTCCAATCTGAAGTTGGGCGTCGGCGATCTGATCGAGATCAGTGTGTTCGGAGTCCCAGATCTATCGACCAAGGCGCGCATCAGTGGTTCCGGAGACGTCTATCTTCCCTTGATTGACTATGTTCACCTAGCCTCCCTCACGACCGATGAAGCGCAGGAGTTGATCCAAAAGCGCCTGGAAGATGGAGGCTTTGTCCGCGGCCCCCACGTTTCCATTTTCGTGAATGAATCCGCCTCGCAAGCAATAACCGTGCTGGGGGAAGTCAGTCGGCCCGGGGCCTACCCTGCGATTGGCGACCGCCGACTTTTCGACTTGATCTCGGCGGCGGGAGGATTAACCGACAAGGCGGGGCGCAACGTAACCATTGAGCACCGCGGAAATCCCGGTCAGAAGGTTGAGCTTCAGCTATCGTCGAACCTGACGGAAGATACCCAGGACAACATAGATATTCTTCCCGGAGACACGATCATTGTTTCGCGCGCCGGGATTGTATACGTCGTAGGCGATGTGAAAAACCCCAGCGGCTTTCGGATGGATGACAACAGCCTCACCGTCCTCAAAGCTCTGGCGCTGGCCGGCGGCAATACCCGCACTTCTTCCTTGAGCAAGACCAAGATCCTACGCCAGACGCCGGGTGGGATTCAGGAACTTCCCGTCGACCTCAAGAAGATACTTTATGCCAAGGCGCCGGATATAGCCCTGGTCAAAGGGGATGTCTTGTTCATCCCCGGAAGTGCAGCCAAGACTGCGGCATATCGCGGTGCGGAAGCAGCACTTGCCATGTCCACCACTTTAGCAGTCGTTGCGGTTCATCCTTAGGGCGTGTGGGGACGAGCGCAGCTCGTCATCTGCGGTTCGTTGCCTCTGCCTCATCTTTCGTTTCGCGAACTGAATTGCTACACGTCCAGCGCTTCAAGAACAGTGATGTAGTCGCAGGCCGTTTTTTCACGAGAGAATTTGTTGACGATGTACTGCCGCCCGCTGGCACCCATTTGCCGCCTCTTCGCCGGGTCTTCCGCCAGTCCGAGAATCGCTTGCATCAGGTCTTGACTGTTCTCGGGTTCCACAAAGACGCCGGCGGCGGCTTCTTCGATAATGTGCCGAGCCTGCCCGTCGACAGCGACAATCACCGGCCGCTCGCATGCCATGTATTCGAGGAGTTTGGTGGGAATCACGGTCTTGAACAGCTCAGTCTTTTTCAGCATGACCACGCAGACATCGGCAGCCGAAACATAGGCGGGAATCCGTTCCCGCAGCTGCTGACCAAGGAACTGAATGTTGGTTAGTCCGCGCGCAGCGGCGAGTTCCACGATGCGTTCCTTCTCCGCCCCTTCCCCAATCAGTAAAAACATCGCATTCGGCAGCGCAGTCTGTAGTCCTTCGGCGGCGGCAATCAACGTCTCCAGTCCATGCGCATTGCCCATCGTGCCGATGTAGCAAATCAGAAAACGATCTTCGAGCTTGAGTTGCTTTCGCACTTCCATCGCAGCCGGGTCGAGCCGGAAAAGATCGATCTCCACTCCATTTTCGACAATGGAAATCTTCGCTGCGGGAACGTTCCAGTACCGGATAAGGTGGTCCTTGAAAGCCGGCGCTACGACAACGATGCGGTCGGCACGACGGTAAAGAAATCCGGCGATTGCGCCCAGCGTCCGATGGAGCAAGCTTCCTTCGCTGCCCGCGCCGACGGCCGCGAGCGACTCCGGCCAAAGATCGCGCACTTCGAAGACGAAGGGAACGCGCTTCCACCACGCCAGCCACCACCCGGAAAGTGCGACCAGCAATTGAGGAGACGTGGCGATGATCACGTCCGGCTTAGGCAGAGCCAGACCGGTGATCCCCGCCGAGATGCAGAACGACGCGTAGTTACGGATTCTCTCGTGCGCTTTTCGGTTCGGCAGCGGCCATAGCCACGTGCGAACGACGCGCACCCCATCGACGGTTTCCGTGTAGCGGAGCCGGTGCAGTCGCGAGCGCCAATCCTCAGGCACGACACCGGTCGGATGGTTTGGAAATCCCGTGAGGACGGTCACATCGTGCCCCATCCGCGCCCAGTGATGGGACAACTCAGCGGCGCGCGCCGCCGGCGCTCCCATCTCCGGGGGAAAGTATTGCGAAACGTACAGAATCTTCACGGGGTTTAACTATGACTTTTAACTGTGCCTTTTAACTATGACTCTGAAGTCCGCCGACTGAAATGGCCTGACCTGAAGCACGCGACTCCTCCAAGGCAAATGTGGCCAGCATCGTGGTAACAATTTCCGTGAGAGGGATGGGAGATTCTCCTCCCGTGCGAAGGGCGGCAACAAAGGCTTCCCATTCACCGCGATGACCTTTGTCCTGACCGAACAGCGATCGAAACACTTGCTTGCGTCCCCGGCCAACGAGTTCCAGCCGGCGAAAATCCTCGAGCACGGCCACCGCGCCACCACCGAAGACTTCGACCCGTTCTTTCGAATACGATTTGTCGCCGTTGGCCAAATAGCTGATCGTACCTTGCGACCCATCCGCAAAGCGAAGCGAACTGATCACGTTATCGTTGCTGTATTTGCCAGGATTGGCCAGGCTGCGGGCTTCAACCTCAATTGGGGCAGCGCCCACCAGAAAAGTGAGGAAGTCTACAAAATGGCAGACTTCCCCGATGACGCGGCCACCGCCTTGTTCTGAATCATTCAGCCAGTGATCTTCAGGAATGAAGCCGGCATTCACGCGATAATGCAACGCCAGTGGCTCATGAATTCCGCGAAGAAAACTCTTGAGCCGAAGCGCGAGAGGAGCGAACCTGCGGTTGAAACCAACCATGAGAAGCGGCTTGCCACTCGATTGCTGATCCTCGTAAGCCCGCACGATTTCGCGCAACTCATCTTCATTCAGGCACAACGGCTTTTCACAGAAGACGTGCTTACCGCACTTCAGTGCTGCCAGCACTTGTCTGGCATGCAAATGATGACGGGTGGCGACAACGACGGTGTTGATCGCCGCATCGCTAATCAGTTTTTCTTCATCGGTGGCGCTGTAGTGAAATCCGAACTTCTTCGCGACGTACTGGGAATGGGAGCCATTCGCGGCGCATACACCGACTAATGTCGCACCACCAACTCGTTTTATTGCCGGCAATAATGTGCTCGTGGCGAAGTTGCCGGCTCCCAGCAGTCCGATGGCAACCGATTTCGCGGCGCTAACAGGGGTTGCTCTACCCTTCCATGCGATTTCTGCTGTGACGCGCTGCGTTTCCTCGGCAAGCTCCGGATAAGTAATCAGGACTGCGAGGAAGGCTTGCTGAGATTTCCCCGTGATGAGGTCGTATGCCGACTGCGCCTCGTCAATCGGAAATCTGTGCGTAATCAAAGCGCCGACATCCACTTTGCCATCGGCGAGAAGCTGGAGAAAAGCCTCCATATTGCGCGTCTCGGTCCAGCGCACATAGCCGATGGGGTAATCCACGCCTTTCTGTTCGTACGCTGCGTCATAACGTCCGGGCCCATAGGAGCGGGAAACGCGGAAGTCCAGTTCCTTCTCGTAAAAAGGCCTGCGCTCGAGGGCCATTCCCACTGCGCCGACAGCGACGATGACTGCGCGGTCGCGGGCCACCTCGGCGGCGAGATTGACTGGATCACTGCTGTTCGTCTGCGCTGCAATCATGACGGCATCCACGCCACGCCCGCTGGACTCTTGCATGCACTCGTCGGTGAACGCTGTGGAGGAGTCGCTGGCAGCGTCAGCACCCAGACGCAGCGCGAGGTCAACCCGTCCGCGGTCGATGTCCATCCCCACGACGCGGCAACCTGCGGCCTTGAGAATCTGCACCGTCAGTTGTCCGAGCAGGCCAAGTCCAATCACACCGACAATGTCTCCCAACTTGACGTCGGCGGTTCGCATGCCATGCAGGGCGACGGCTCCGACCGTGGTTGCGGCAGCCTGATCGAAACTCACTTCGGAGTCCGGCGGGATTCGCGCCAGCAGCAGGCGCGGGATGCAGGCGAATTCGGCGTGTACGGCATGCCCGGCACCGGCGCAGGCTACTCGATCGCCGGGACGGATGTCAGTGATACCCTCTCCTACGGCGACCACGGTTCCGGCGCTGCTATAACCGGGGGCACTCGGCTGATCCATGCGGCTGCGGACCGCGGCCAGGGTCGACGCCACGCCATCACGGCGAACTTTGTTCCAGACCTCGCGCACCAGGTCGGGACGCATTCTGGCTTTCTGCAACAGATTCTTCCGGGCGAATTCCGCTGAGGCCCGCTCGGTCCCAACCGAAACCAGAGAGGCAGCAGTGCGCACCAATACGCAACCCGCAAGCAATTTCGGAGCGGGAACGTCGACCACTTCAATCTCGCCGCCGCTGACCTGTTGAAGAAGCTGCTTCATATCGTGTTTCTAAGCTCGCTGCTGGAGCCAAGCGCCTCCCGCCCGACTGGACGGGCGAGGCGCCCGTCTCTCCACTCTATGCTGCATACGCAATTGTACGATGGTCAGCCGCTCGCTCTCACGGTTTGGTAGTGGGTAAGTTTGAAATCCATCCTGCTTTGACGAGCATTTCATGTGCAACCTCGGTCAACGAGCGATTCTCGTTAGTAACGGTGAAATCCTCTAATCGCGCACGGTCAAGAATGACGTTCAGTTTCGCGACGCGAGCAACGTATTTGTGCTGCGATACACCTGCTTCGCGCGTCTGGACGCGCTGCTGCATGGTTTCGATACTGGCAATAAGACGACAGACGACTGTGTTTGTGGCTGAAACAACGCCACGACAGAGTTCCAGCTCGGCGCGGTCTTCCATCGCACGTGCCAGCAAAAGTCGCCTCACGCCGAGGGAAGCATAGTTGTCACAGACAGACTGAAGATTGCGGTACATCACGCCATCGTTGCCAGGTGCGGACGGAAGATGGGTAAGCCCGAGCGCGTCCAAGTCGATCGCCGCATGGGCAATGTGGCGCAAGGCAAGGATGTCCGACGCTTCGCCCAGAAGGGTTGTCTTGCCTGCTCCCATCGTGCCCGTAATGATAAGCAACGATTCCGTAACCGCTCCATTTGCTGTTCAATCATGTCATGGGTTCAGAGTTGGTGCGATGGGGGTAACACTCAAACTGACCCACCACCCACGGTCTGGTCCGGCGCCAGACTCACTTGATAGACTTGTGAGGAACCGCGCGACAAAACCAAATTGCTATCGTTCTGCCGAAGCTGAACCGGATCACCCGCCAGAATCACGGTGATAATTCGAACCGGCAAGCGCGCTTGCACGCGGTAGAAGAGAGAAATCGCCGGACACAACTCGCCGTAGGTGGGCGATTCCCAGCCCAGCAACTCCTCATCTCTGTTTCCGCCCTCGATATTCCCTGACAGAATCTTTCCGCCGCGGATGAGGGCAGTGCAGCCAGGAGAGCTGGAAAAAATGTTCCAGTGAAAGCGCATCTTTTCCGCTGAGAGAACCGCGCAAAACGGTGAATCGGCAATCACCTCGAACGGCAGGTCCGGCAGTAGCCAGTGCAGCCGCAATTCGTGCTCACCCGCACCTAGCAGATCATCCACGATGACCCAGGCGTCTTCGGTGACGCACTGGACCATCCGCCGATGTTTCACTCCAAGGCGCCGGTAGCCGTTGTGCTCGCCCTGAAAACAGTTCGGAGAATCCGCGAGGTTTGTAGAGGAAGACGTGGAGAAAGATCTGCCCGATGCCTGGGCCCAATCCAGCCAGAGAAAACGGCCGGCGCGCCGCATCTGGTCGCGCCGATCCACCATGACCGTGTTGTGAACGGCGGTGCCAGCAAGGCCGTTGTTCCAGGGAGGCTCGCCGTTGTAGAGATAGGTCCCGGCATCCCGCGCCAAATTGAGGCCGTGCCACCACAGGTCCACGTGCAGTTGATCGGCTTGAAAAGGACGTCGCGTGTAGTGACCTGCTCGCACCAATGCCCACGAATTTTCGGCGCCAAGGCGATGATATCCCGGAGTCGAAGTCACCTGATAAGCAGGTTTGCGCTCCGTCGCTTTCGCCGACTTCCCGCAAAGCCACAGTGCAGCCTCGTCCCAAGGTCCCGGTTGTAGCGCGGTCGGACGATCCAGAACGCAGCTTCCAAGCCGCACCAGAGGACGAAAGTCGCCGTAGTCGCACGCGGCCAACGGAAGTATGTAGCTGCCGTCATTAGAGCCATGATTGGGCGAGTGTCCGGACTCTGAATCCACAAACTCATGGATGAACTCGAAGGCTGCGACCGTGCGCGCGCGAATCTCCGGGTCGATCTCGATTTTGTAAATTTCCGAGAGGCGAATCGTCCACAGCAGTTGTTGAAGAACCATCCGCTGATAGTTGAAAGAATCCTGGAGATAGGCCCCTTCCGGTGTGATCTGGTCGAGGACCGCTTCCCGCAAGAGTTGAGCACCATGCTTCTGCCACGTGGCCGCGTCCCTCAATTCAGGGTAGAGAGTTCCGGCAGTCCACAGGCCGACGGCTTCGCTGAATAGATGATTACTGCGCTGCGATCGTGCATAGCCCACGGTTTGCATGGTGCGCCAGGCATGCGCGGCGATCATCGACAGCATCAGCTCGGCCCGTTGCGGAGTCGTAGCGGACGAATGGAGGAAGGCGTAAAGCGCAAAGGACCACGCCAGAATCCGCAGCGAGGATTCCTGTCCACAGATCCACAGCGGGCCAGACATGGGCGGGCTGCTGACTGCCCAGTTCTCAATCGCGCTCCAGAAGGCTTGGGGAAATCGCTCGTCGCCGCTGACGGCATAAGCGCGGGCGAGCGGGTAGACGAACAGGAATCTGGACGGCTCCAAAATAAACTTGAGATCGCCGTAGTCGTCAGAAGCAAACCTCATCTGTGTCCACGGACGGTCGGGCGAGACGCGCTGGCCAGTGGCCGGGTTCTGGAACCATCGCGGAGGAAAACCGCAGGCAAGTGACAGCCGGCCAAAGAAGGGCAGGTTGCCTTCGAGAATTCCGTTCGCTTCGGTAACGACTGATTCTTCCCCGTGGGCGCCGAGAATTTTCTTGAGATCAATTGCCAGACTGCGAGAATCCGAGAAGAAGAAAGGGCGGCCGCCCTGGCGACGAATGTTCAGAAGATCCTCCGGTGACGTCTTCGGAGCGATGTGTTTCAGGGTCCAGAATTCCCAGCCGCGGACCGAGCGCATGCGGCGCGGCATCAGGCCGCTACTGCGCTGCAGTTCGTATCCCAAGCGCAGCAGACCGTCGCGCACCCCGAATGTTCGGCCGATTTGCAACACGGTGCCGAGCTTACCCATTGGCCCCGCCAGACCCATCGCACCTGCCACGCACGGGATTCAACCGGCCTTTCTTCAACCGGTGCGTAGCCATGGCCTTCAACCGCTCATGCATCACAAAGAACTGACGATCTTTTCCCCGGTCGGCCTGCGGGACAGCCGAAATCGTGCCGCGGTCAAGACCGGCCACGGCCTCTGCGATTAACTCGATTCCCTCGGCAATCATTTTGTTGCGTAAGTCGGCCAATGAGTCGCAGCCGTCGGCGCCCGCGAATTCGCGGCGCAAGAGGACAGGACCAGTATCAACGCCGCTGTCCATGAAATGAATCGTTATGCCAAGGGGCACTCCACAGAGGAGCGACCACTCCGGGCTACTCATGCCGCGGATTTCGGGCAGCAGGGCAAGATGTGCGTTCAAAATGCCAAGGCGAGGAATCTTCAGCGCTTCATCCCGCAGGATATTTCCGCCGGTGAAGATCGCCAAATCGGGGGACCATTGTTTTAGTTGCGCAACGGCGCGTGGTGAGTTCTGATCGCTACATGTCGCGACCGGAAAGCCGTAGGTACGTGCCACCTCCCGCACGCTGCGGAATACTCCGTCGCCATGTCGCAGAGCGCTCTCGAGATAGGGATTGCGAATCTGCTTCTGAATCGTGGACTTACCGGGGCTCAGTTTGGCGACGGCATACTGGAGCGAATCGCGCAGACCCCATTGTCCAACTTTGCGCAGTAGTGTTCTGCGGTCCCAAGACGGCAGCGTCAGCGCTCCAAGCGGAAGGCATCCGAGTTGCGCCAGGCGAGCGGCGACGGCACAGCCGGTTTCGCTGTACGGGCTCGAGCAGAGGATCGCTACGCGCATCCTGATGCCTCGGACTTTGTCTCGGGCCTTGCATCGAACTCCACCTCGAACTCTGTCTCGAACCCGCGCGTAAGGCGTTGCTCAAGCATGAGCGCGTCGGCCAGGAACTTGCACCCCCAACTGATGAAGCGCATCGGTTGATACGCTCCCCAAATGGGATACGATCCGGCGACACCCCCCACCACTCCGCGGCGGCCCTTTGCCGGGAGCAACTGCTTCAGCATCTCGTTCATTTTGAGGGCCGCGTTTAGATAGCGCAGATCGCCAGTCACCTCGAACAAACGCAGCCAGATGCAGGACATCTGCGCATTCCCGGTGAGGCACGCAAATCGTTGTCCGCCTTTAAAATCCGGCTCGTACGTGCCCAACAATCGCTTGTGGGTCTCAAACTTGCGCAGCAGAACCCAAGCCGGCTTCGCAGCTGCCTGGATTGCATCGTCGCGCCGGCGCAGTATCCCGCACTCGAGCGTCCCCTGAATCACGTAGGCAATGAAGTGCAGGTAAGCGGGATGTCCACGCAGATTGATGCCGTCAATCCAGCCGCTGGGCTGGACGTATGCGAGCACCCAGTCGATATTTCTGTCTGCTGCCGCCGCGTGACGGGGATCCCCGGATTCGGCGGCCAACTGTGCCAGCGCCCACGAAACCATACTGTAATAAGTGTGCGCGGTCCCCTGATAGGCAGCGAGGCCAGTCCAGGAGCCATCCGCCTGCTGGATTTCGGCCACCCAATCTCCGGCAGCCACAGCAGATTTCAGGATTTTCGCGTTTCTGGTCTCGATGTGGGCGCGAACCAGCCCCTGCAAAATCTGGCCGGTATTGAACACAGAAGGCTGGGCTTTGTGGTCGGGGCCGCCGTCGGATGCGTGAAGCCCGCCGGGAAAAGCGCCCGATGGCATTTGCAGCGAAAGCAGCCAGTCGGTAGCAAGATAAGCGGCATGGCGCGCGGCGCGGTCGCCAGTCAGCTGGCCGAAATCATATAGCGTTGGAATGATGTAGCCGGTCACTTCGGGATACGACTCGGAATATCCAGTGAGGAGACTGTAGTACGCTGCGATGCCACCGTCGGGACGTTGCGCACGGAAAATCCAGTCAACCACTGATCGCAGCGCGTCCGCGGTAGGAATGGTCGGTGCCACGTACGAATAGAGGTGCCGATGTCCGAATGTGGTCCGCAGTTCGTCCGAAGCGAGCTTGGAAAACAGCGGGATAATACGTTGAGGCGCGCGCAACAGACCTGCGGCTTCGGTCAGCACTCGAGCGGTTTTGGTGGTCATGAAGTTTCGGCTGGAACTGGACTCAGGACTGCTCATCTGGCTCTGTGTTCGTTCGAAGCGCCCGCTAAGGTGGACGTCAATTGCTGTGCGTCGATCTGCCGCTGAGCGAATGCTCTCGCGCCACCGTCGAGAAAAAGCTGCATCCAGATTTCCAGTGTCAGCAGTTGCCAGATTTGCATCGACCAGTCTTCCGCGCCCCGGCGGTGCTCGTCGATATATGCGCGCACCACTTCCGGACGAAAGAACCCGCGGCGCCGGACTTGCGATTCCGAAAGCAGATCGTCCACCATGGGACGCAAATCGTGCGCCAGCCAGTAGTCTACCGGCGCCGCGAACCCCGCTTTCGGCTGCCGTATGACCTCTTCCGGCAGCATATTGTGCATGGCTTTCCGGAAGATGTGCTTCGTCGTGGGACGCCACTTCCCTTTCAGCTTCCAATCTGGCCTGACATTCCAGGCAACGAATTCGGCTAGGTCACGATCCAAAAACGGCACGCGCACCTCGACCGACGACGCCATGCTCATTTTGTCGTTGTAGGTCAGGTTCAGCGTCGTCATGAAAATCTTGGTATCCAGATAGAGCATCTGGTTCAGAAAATCCGCGTGCCGCACTTTGTCGAACGCAGCCAGATGCTGGCCGGCAGGATTGCCGCTTGCCAACTGCTGCGACTTTAGAGCATACAACTCAGTCTTCTGCCGCGTATCAAGATACGTGCAGTTCCTGATGAACGCTTCCACCGGGCTGAGCGCCGCGCTGCGCGCCATCTTCTTCGCAAGACGCACGGATCCTTTCATGCGCGTTCCGCGCAGTGACGGCAATCCCAGCAGAGCTCGCTCCGCGGCCGACCGAGCGAAGCTCGGGACGCGCCGATATTCTTCCGCCCAGCCCTGAGCTACATGCTTGCGATATCCCGCGAAAATCTCATCGCCGCCCACTCCTGACAGGAGCACCGTCGCCTGTTTTCGCGCCTCACGGCACACCAGATACGCCGTGATGATCGCCGGATCGGCCGTAGGCTCATCCATGTGCCAGGTCAAACTCGGCAACAGATCGACCACATCGGGCTCGACCATAATCTCATGGTGCTCGCAGCCCAGCTTTCGCGCGAGGCGCTCTGGAACGCCGGGATCGTCAATCGTCGTCTCGCCCACGCGATATTTTTCGGGAAACGTAATCGTGTAGGTCCGCACCGGCTGCTTGCGCGCCACGGCCGCGACCATCGCAGCAACGATACTCGACGAATCCAGCCCCGCACTCAGAAAGGCGCCGATTGGAACATCGCTCACCATCTGCTGCTCGACCGATGTGCAGAACCTCTCTCGAATCTCGTCCGCCAGATCGTCTTCTGTTCGTTCGAAGCGATGTTCCGCGGGAGGGAACGTCAGGTCCCAGTACTGTTCGAGCTTGAACTCGCCGCGTTGCCAGACTGCGTAGTGCCCTGCCGGAAGCTTGCGGATTCCCTCGAACATCGTCAGCGGATCCGGCACCCAGAGGAACGTCAGGTATTGGTCGAGCGCCTCAATATTGATACTCGCTTCGATTCCCGGCACTTCGAGCAGCGCCTTGACTTCGGAAGCGAAAGCTAGCTTTCCGCCGCGCTCGCTGTAGTAGAGCGGTTTGATTCCGAAATGATCACGAGCCAAAAATAATTTCGGCGAAGCGCCGCGCAAGTCGCAGATCGCAAGGGCAAACATGCCGTTCAAGCGGTTCAGGAATTCTTTGAGGCGGTCGGCGCCGTATTCTTCGTAGAGATGAACGATGACTTCGGTGTCGGTGTGCGAACGAAAACGATGAGCGTTGGATTTGCCCTCGAGCTCACGGCGCAGCTGGGCGAAGTTGTAGATCTCGCCGTTGTAGGTGATCCACACCGTCCCATCTTCGTTGCTCATAGGCATGTGACCATCGGGCGAGAGATCGAGGATGGCAAGACGGCGGCTTCCCAGTCCGATGTATCCCCCATCGGGGAAATGCCGCTCCCAGAGCCCGGAGTCGTCGGGACCACGGTGGGTCTGCACGTTCGTCATCCGGACGAGCGTCTCCGCGTCGCCGCAGTTCACGAGTCCGCTGATGCCGCACATGAGTTCACTTCCTCCCGGTCCGCAGCTCGTAGATTTTAGCTTTAATGTGAAAGAACTGGATGCCTTGCATCGCGCAGTAGATCAAGCCCGGGACACCGTCAAGAAATCCGAGGCTCAATACGTATTTGTAAAAGAAGAACAGGAGCGGCGACCCAGGCAGCCCAAAAAAATGGCGCCGCAACCATCTGCGACGTTGCGCTTGCGTTCCCCAAAGGGAGGGCTGAATGTCCTCCTGGCTGCGGTGGCCATCAAGCCAGACGCGCGCCTCCCAATTCGAGTACTCGTTGTGCTTCTGGATGTAACGCGACAAGGACTCGACGTTGTGATGGATGAGCGGTTGAATTAGCTTACGCGCTGCTCCCGTCACGACGACGTGTTCATGGACTTCCATGTCGGCCATGCTGGCATCCTGATCCTGAAGGCGGCATTCGAAGCGCCCGAGTCCCTTGCGGAACAAAGACAGCTTCCAGAAGCTTGCTGCGCAGTGTCGCAATCGCCGCCCAAGAAAATACATCTGCAAGGCAATGAAATAGCCATTCGTGTGCGGGTCCTGAATCGCCTTTTGGATCTCGTCCGCGAGTTCGGACGTCAGAACCTCATCGGCATCGAGAAGCAAAATCCAGTCGTAAGCCAGGGGCAGCGTGTCCATGGCCCACTGGCGCTTCTTCGGCCAGCCTCCCGCATAATGGAACTGGACAACCTTGGCGCCATAAGATTGAGCAATGATGGCGGTGTCATCCGTACTCTTCGAATCGATGACATAGACTTCCCCGACGGACTTCAGCGCCTCCAGGCAACGCCGAAGGTTATGCGCCTCATTGCGGACGGGAATAATTACGGACAGGGGGAGCACCGCCGAGGCTGCCCTCGAACCCGATACTTCAGTTTCTGATTTCGACTCGATCACGTCTGTCCCGGTAGAAGGTTGTACTATCTTAGCCTCCAGCGCCCGGTTTTCACAAAGACGGCTGTGCTAGTATCGCTCTCGGGACTATGTCCCGAACATATGTCCCGAACTATGTCCCAAGCCTCGCCAGTCCCGGGTTTTAAAGAACCTGGGTCAAACGAACACGGGTTAAAAGAAGAAGTACGGGATTTCTGGAACGCCGATCCCTGCGGCTCGCGCTATCTGGGCGATCGCGCCGATTTCGAAGCCCATGCCCGTGCACGCTACCAACTGGAACCCTACATTCACGAATTTGCCGGATTCGCCCAATCTGGCGGTCAACGCGTGCTTGAGGTCGGAGTAGGCATGGGCGCCGATTATCTGGAATGGTTGAAGGTCGGGGCGCAGGCGACCGGCGTGGATCTTTCGAGCACCTCGCTCGAGCAGGCGAAGCGGCGCTGCGAAATGGCCGGTTACGCGCCCGATTTGCGCGTCTCCGATGCTGAGCACCTGCCGTTTCCCGACAACACTTTCGACATCGTGTACTCGTACGGTGTGATGCACCACAGTCCCGACACGCCGCAATGTATCCGCGAGGCGTGGCGAGTTCTCAAGCCTGGAGGGTCATTTCGCATCATGATTTACCATCACCCGTCGCTCACCGGATTCATGCTCTGGCTGCGCTACGGATGGCTGCGCGGCAAATCGTTGCGTAGATCCGTTCATGATCATCTGGAAAGTCCGGGCACCAAGTCCTACACCGAGGAAGAAGCGCGCACCATGTTGCAGGGGTTCGAGCAAGTCGAGTTCCGGCAAGTCTTCAGTCCAGGAGATCTGCTCTTGAACGAACCCTCGGCACGCTTTCAAGGGCCGGCGTACCGGATCATCTGGCGCCTGTATCCGCGATCTCTAATCCGCATGTTTGGAGACAAGTGGGGATTGTTCCTTTTGATTTCCGCGCGCAAACCAGCGGCGGGGTAAGGCAGTTCACAAACCGGGTGACGGAACTGCGAGAGTGTGGAACCATGCCCGCTCTGCAGGTGGATGGGGTCGAACCTCTCCTCCAAAAAGTTTGTATCCCGCTCCGTGCAACAACTCAGTGATTTCTGTGGAATTCTCGTGCGAGACCTCGCACCAAATTGTCGGTCGGATTTCTCTTAATAGCCGTGTCGCTCCTTTCAAAACGCTCACTTCGTGAGTCTCCACGTCGATCTTCAATACTGATGGAGGTGGGAAATAATCGAGCAGGAAGTCCAGCGTCAGCGAAACGGTGGGCTGAGTGCATCGCGAGCCGCTTGCCTGAGTCGACCCAGTCGTTCCGACCAAATGATTCGAGGCCCTCGCCCTTTCCGCTATTTCAAGACTTGAGACGCGGTTTGAATCTGAAATTGACGCACACAGCACTTGCACCTTCGAACATGGATATTGGGCAATTTCTTGACAGGAACGGGTGATTAAATGTGCAAGCCAGAAATCCGGCTCAATTGACAAAACGAAGCCGGATCGGCCGGAGGTTGCGGCCGCACACAAGCTGAACAGCCCCACGTTCGCGCCCACGTCCCAAACGGCAGAGCTTGGTTTCACAAGCTCTTCTGCCATGCTATAAAGCACAGAATCAACGCGGGACATGGCAGACCAATATCGGAGCCCCGCCTCCGGCGTCACATATATTGGGAGACGTCCAAACCTTGCGGGAAGATGGCGGCGCAACACCACCCCTCTACTCAAATGCTCTACCAATCCGCGAATAGTCATGCGAGCCCCCGAGAACAATATCAATACCTTAAGTTATTGGGCCTCATCAAATCGGATAGATCACCAGCATCATTCCGCCTGGGCCTTCATTGGCCGGCCACTCCCGCGATGGCTTGGCGGTAAATTCTGGCCAGGTGCTGCGCCTGATGTGACAGCGTCAACTTTTCCAGGATGGTCCGGCGTGCGGCAGCCCCTATGGCCGCGCACAGTTCGGGCGACCCAAGTAAAACGGAAAGCCCCCGCATGAGTTCTTCAAGCCCATCGGCGGCGATGAGCCACCCATTCTTGCCATGCTCAATCAGTTCCTCAATTCCCTGTCCGCGACAAGCCACCACCGGTTTGCCGCAGGACATCGCCTCGAGGTATACGCACCCCAAGCCTTCGTTCCGGCTGGGCAATGCGAATACGGAGCAGCGTCGCATGGCCTCTGCTACTTCGGACCGGCTTTGCCGTCCGACAAACTGAACTTGCTGCCCAATGCCCAGGTCGCGAACGAGCGCTTCGAATTGGGCGCGATCCGGCCCTTCTCCGATGATGCGGCAGCGCAGCCGGGGAAAGGAGAGCCTGAGATTTCCGAGCGCTCTCAAGACAAGTTCGTGGCCTTTGCTGCGCAGCAAAGTGCCAACGACCAGAATCTCCGGATCGAATGGTCCCATCTCATCGGGATTCGGCGAAAAAAGAATTGGATCTACACCGTTGTGCACGATGGCGCAGCAGGTTTCATCTGGTGTTCCAGTTTTCAGGATCTCCCGCACCTTGCTGCTGATACATACTACCGTCCGCGCCGCACGGTAGACGTCCACCGATACCTTCCGCCGCCAAGCCGCCGAAACTCCACCAAGATGGCAATTGTGAAACACATCCAACCCATGGACAGTCACCACGAACGGAATATTCAAACGCCTGGAAAGCAAAGCCGCGGCGTGGCCGCAAGGGAGGGCCGCGTGAGCGTGTATGACATCAATCGGCTTCACACTGTGCAGCTTCCGTATTCGTCGCAGCAGGCGCGCGTAGAGCAGCTTCCCGGCACTGGAGAGCCCGAGATTTCCGGGGACTTGCGGATATCGCACCCAATCTGCCGCAGCCGATGGACTCGATTGTTTTCGCGGATGGTAAATCTGGGACACTGCAATCACACTGGAATCGACGCCAAACTGTTTAAACTGCTCGATCGGTTCCGCAACGAAGCAACCGTTTACCTCATTTCGGTCGGACGGAAAAAAGGGGGTGAGCGTCAAGACGTGCAGTGTTGAAACCCCATCTGCAGCTCGGGACATCAATTTAGCCCACTCTCAGATTGCACTAATTCCCGGGCCACACCAAGCAGGCGATCCACGTGCTCACTCCAGCTAAAGTCGCGGGCTCGCCGCAACCCATTGCGCGACAGTTTTTCCGCTAATTCCGGCGATTCCTGAATTTGCAGTACCCGTTCCGCCAACGCATCGGGAGAAAAACGGGGAAAATAAACTCCCGCGTCACCGCAAATTTCGCGATGCACCGGCAAATCCGACGCCACCACCGGCAAGCCACTCGACATGGCCTCGACCAGGGGATGGGCAAACGTTTCCGTGTAGGCCGCACTCACGTAGATGTGAGAGGCATGGTAGAGGTGATGAAGCAAATGATACGGGACCGAGCCCAGTTCAACAATGTTGTCCCTGGCGCCAAGAGCGCTCACCAGAGACGCCGCGGTCTCGGCTTGGTAGGAGCCCGGATTCTTGGATGAAGACAAGTGACAAGTCAAAAGCAGCTTTATTTTCTTTCCGGGTAACCGGTCGCGCAAAATTGGCAACGCCCGAATTAGCGTCTCGAAATTACGATAATAGTTGTAATGGCTTACAAAAAGCAGCCTTAGTGCATCGGCCGACTCGTGCAACTGGTTTTGCATGGAGTCCGGCAGCGGGGTCGAGTCTTTGGTGAACAAGTCACAATCGAACCCGTGGTAAACAGCCACCACCCTTTCTCCCGTCCATTTGCGGAGATCTTCCGCAAAAGCCCTGCTCGGAGCGACCGTGACATCGGCCCAGTGTACGGACCGCCGAGCGAACCAACCTTTGATTACTGTGTCGACCCAAAGCATGTAATCTCCCCGTTTTTTGACATCGCGGTAGAAATCGGCCGATACATAGAGGGAGTTTCCAGACAGAAGTATCTGCGGCACCGGAGAGTCCCGGAGGGCAAAGTTCCCGGTAGAGACAAGGACTTGCGCACCACTGCGTCGCAGCAAGTCCCGAAGTTTGGTCTGTTCGAAGACAAAGCGCCCAACTACTCCGCCGCTCGGGCTGGCCTCGGCAAAAGAAATATTCGGAAATTCAGGGAATTCCCGGCGTAACTCGGCACTCAGCAGAACTGTCGCTTGCGAATCTTCCCGCTGCGCCAGTTGGGGAATTACATTGCGCAGATACGTAGGGCCTGCGCCCGCACTCGCGGCAAGGCCATTGATAAACAATCGGATCATCGGTTGGGCACGACCGCTCCAAAACCGGATGGCGACGGACGGGAGACTCCGGAAACAACACCGGCTATTGGGACCACAACAGAAACAGGAACAAGATCCGCGAGTAGAAATGCAAAAAACCAAAAATACACGCAGAGATATGAACCCGTGGCGAAAAGCCAATCCTCGAAGCTGGCATGGCAAAGACCGGACAGCACTACCATGGCCAGCGGAATCGAGTAGTTGCTTGGGTCTGCGGTTCGTTTCATCCAAGCGCACACCTTCCATACGTTCGCGACTGTCACAGCCAGGAGTGCCAAAAAGGGCAACACACCCAAGAGGCCGAGCCACTCTGCGATGGTTATATAGCTGCTGCCGTGCTCACGCTCCGTTGCGGAACTTGAACTAACCCTTCCGAAATCCATTCCAGGATCCACGCCCGTCGGACTCGTGCCATACCCTGTTCCAAACAAGGGATGTTCTTTAATCGAGGCGATCGACTTATCCCAAGGTGTCCGCCGTGAACCCATCACGCCTTCTTCCTTGTGCCCCTTGTAGAGCACCGCATCCTTCAAGTCCCCAAGCTGCTGGTTTAAGGTTTCTGGCGCCAACATCCCAGTAACCGCGAACAGAACCAGAACCATTGCTCCCACCTTGATTAGCAATTTGTAGCGGTGCAGGCAAGCACAACAGATAACGGTCACGAGCATCGCCGAGGCCATCCCAGCACGTGCCAGGCTGAAACGAATGAGGTACGCGCAAAGAAGCAGGGCGACCAGCCGGCGGACCTTCACCACGGGCCGTTCGCTGGTCAGCCATCCCCACAACAGGACGGGAAACACTCCAATGCTCATCGCCGCGCCGAGGGAGTTGGGATTGCCCCAAATACTCTGCCCCAGACCGAAATAACAGATGGCCGTGACATAGACTGCGATCTCACTTCCCCAGATCACACCGCGGAAAAAACGGTCCTCCCGTCCAAGGACGGCCAAGCGAGCGCCCGCAGCACAATAAAGAAAAAGAAGAGCGAGGCTCACAGCCTTGAGGGATGCCATCCGGATATACGAAGAAACGGTGGCGGAGACAAACGCGGCGCAGATGCAGAAGAAAGCGATCAGATGTAACGATCCGAAAGGTCTGCGCGGGGTCTTAGTCCAAACAATGAAGCCAACCACCGACCCCACACCCAGCACGGCCCAGCGTCCAGCAGTCCAGGCGCTTTTCAGGGGGACATGCATGCCCGCCCAAAGAAAGGCAATCATCAGCAAAATAAAAAAACGCCGGTCAAATTTCCACACGCTGGCGATGATGATCTCCAGCAGCAGGATCCCGCCCAGGAAAGAAACGTCGCTGAAGTATTGCAAGTGGGTATAAGCCAAATAGAGCGTCAGGCTCAAGCCCAGCGCGATCCCAGCCCATTGCAATGGTTTCAAGGAATTCATCGAGCCCCCGTGACGGCGGAAATCGCGGCCGCACCCAAACCATCGGCGCATGCTTCCGGTGAGTAGCTTCGAATTCGTTCCAAGCTGTGCGCGCTCATCCGTTGCCTCAGTTCGGGTTGCCCTAACAGAGAATTGATCGCCACGCTAAGTTTCTCCGAATCTCGGGGAGGCACGATGTAACCGTTCCAACCGTCATCGACCAAGTCGGCCGAACATCCCGCAACACTGCTCACGATGATTGGAAGCCCGCACGCCATCGCTTCATTCACTACCAATCCCCATGGGTCGGTGTGCGTCGGCAGCACCAAACATTCCGCCAGCGCATAGAGACCCGCCAGATCCTCCCGCTGCGCGAATCCCGGAAAACAAACCGTCCCGGGGCTGATCCGTTTCGCCTGTTGCGCCAGTTCCTCTCTGGAGACGCCATCGCCGGCAAATACCAGGCCGACCTCCGATCGCAGGCCGCTCTCCAGCATGGCATATGCCTTGAGGAGATCAAAGACTCCTTTTTCCGGGACCAAGCGGCCCACAAAAAGAATAAACCGAGAGGGCAATTTTAATTGATGTCGAAACTCAGCGGCACGGCGGAGAGTGGTCTCCGCGCAGGTCGCAAACCAACCGTTATCGACGGCATTGGGTGCGGTCGAGATGCTCGCTTCCTCACACCCAAGCAGCTTGAGATACTCGAAGGAAGCGTTGCCGGGCACCACGAATCGGTCACAGTGTCTCAAAAAATAAGCCTTCAGTGATTCTACCCATGCCCTTCCTGCGCGCGCATCCTGGCTGTTGCTCTCCGACCACAACACGAACGCGACCCGGCGCCGTCGCGCCCACAGGAGCGCTTCCCAGGAGGCGGGATAGTTGTATCCCCCACAGATAATAACCTGCGGACTCACCTTGTTTAAGGCGGACCACAATCCGCGATTGATCAGGAAACTACTTCTCCCCGCTCGCCACCGCCAGGACGGCAGAATCTGATATGAAAAGCAGATTTCGCTTTTATAGACACGCCATTGACGAACTGTCTCATCCGTCTCTGCCAGGAATATTACGTGCAGATCCAGTCCCGCCTGGTGTGCTAGAACGTTGAAAACCGGGATGCGGTACGGGGCAATGATCTCCGTAAGGATCACAAGCCGCAAGCTCATTTTCGGCATTCCGCCCGACATTCATTCAACTCAATGATCATTCGACCCGATGTGGCCTTCACTACAGGCGAGATTGCCGGGCACGCCCATCGCATTTTCTCACTGGCTGAGCGTGTCCGTGAGGGTTGAGCGATACCAGTCAACAAAACTCCGCAGACCTTGCTCCATGGACGTCTGCGGTGAATATCCCAGAAGTCGCTTTGCCTTGTCGATGCTCGCCCAGGTGATGGGGACGTCTCCGGGTTGATCTGGCAATCGTTCCTGCAGCGCTTTCTTCCCGGTTGCGGCCTCCAGTTGCGCAATCAACTCCGCGAGCCGCACCGGATGGGAGTTGCCCAAATTAAAGACCTCGAAAAGCACTTTGCCTTCCGGCACATATTCGAGAGACGCGACCACCCCAGCTACGATGTCGTCCACGTAGGTGTAATCGCGACCCATTGAGCCGTCGCCGTAGACCGGAATGGGCTTCCCAGATTCGATGAGCGCAGTAAATTTGTGAATCGCGAGATCGGGCCTTTGCCGCGGACCGTAGACTGTGAAGAATCGCAAGCAAATCGTCGTCAAGCCGTACAAATGCGCGTAGGTGTAACACATCAACTCCGCCGCCAGTTTCGTTGCCGCGTAGGGCGAGATGGGACGGGTCTTGAGATCATCTTCGCAAAAAGGAACGTTGTTGGTGCTGCCGTATACTGAACTCGACGAGCCAAAGATCACCCGTTGAACCTTAAACTCGCGGGCGATTTCCAGAATGTTCACTGTCCCCGCAACATTCACACTCTCGTATAAAGCAGGCTGTTCAATCGAAGGCCGCACGCCGGCGCGGGCGGCGAGATGTATTACGATTTCAGGTTGGACCCGCTTCGCGAGCTTTCGTAGCGCGTCCATATCCCGCAGGTCCGCCTCGAAGAACTCGTAGGTTCCCGCCTTCCGAATCTCCTCGAGGTTGAGCTGCTTGCGCCTCCGTGGGTAGAAAGTATCGAGGTTGTCAACGATGGACAACTTCGCACCGCGGCGAATCAGCGCCTCCGCTACGTGAGACCCAATAAAACCCGCGCCACCCGTCAGTAAAATCCGCTTCGAACTTGATCCCACTCGATCACGCCCCGACTTATAACGACAGGAAAATTGATTCTAGCAGGATCCAGAAAAACTCTGATTCGAGCGGATTTTGGGAAGGGTGAGACTTCACTCGTGCCAGACGTGGGCGCTGAGCAAGAGCGGCTTAGCGGCTGAGCCGGCGGCACAAGAGTCTTTCCAGGAACGTCCTAGCGCACAGCCACCACGAAGTAGTTGCTGGCAAACTGATCTCCTCGGTAAAACTTCCCCACTAGTAGCCCGGCCAAATTGTTCAAGGGACAAATCGTCCACCAAAGCACTTTTTGCAGCCACGGCCAAGGACCGGTGAGCAATTGCAAATACACGTTCACCACGAGAAAAATGCTGGGGACCGTCCCCGCCTCTCCCTCCACATTCACGCTATGAAAATCGCGCAAGATCCACTGCAAGCCCTGGCGCGTGTACCTCCAGTAATCGCCGGGCGAGCCGTGTTGGGGGAAGATAGACGGAACAGTCAACAGGAGCGTTCCGCCGGGTTTCAGCACGCGCCGAATTTCGCCAATCACCGCAATCGGTTCGGGAATGTGCTCGAGAACTTGAGTAATCAGAACGACGTCCATCGACGCATCAGAAAACGGCATCTGGCGAGCGTCGCCGACAACATCCACGGAGGGCGCGGGCTCAATGTCCAGCACATAATGATGGACCACGCGGTCGGCGAAAAAACAAGAGTATGGTTTCCCCCTCCCGCCCACATCTAAAAGCCGGTGTATTCCTGGAGGCAATTTTGCTGCCTGCTCTGCAATCAATTCGGCCCGACGTTGACAGTCGAGATAAGCCCAGTCTCGTAGCGAGGGCCGGACCAGATCCGTACCCCTGAGTCTCGGTTCGGTCTTCGACCGTCGGACTTCATTCGATCCGCGCACTTCATCGGACTCCGGATCGAGCGTCATGCGATGCCTTCGATCTCCCTTTTTAGTAAATTGCGGCCGATGCCGGCCCAACTGATTACATAGACCGCGCACCCCATCCCGATCAGCGCCAAGGGATGAAGGTGCCTTGGAAGCGCAAACCATAAGGCCGCTCCCATGGCCAGACTTGCAATCAGAGAAACGCCCAGCAGCGGAGTCTTCGCTGCAGCACGTACATCTGGCGGACAGAGCGAGAAGGCACAAAGCGCAACCCCGACCTCGCCGAGCACAAAAGCGATACAGGCACCTGCGACTCCAAACAGGGGCGGTAGGATGAGACAAAGAACCACGGCACTGACGGCGCCAACCAACGTAGAAATGAAATAAGCCCGATGACGGCCCATCGCGTAAATGATTCCCGCGAACAGCACCGCTGCCGGTGCCGTAATCACATACGGGGTGACCCATTGAAAGGCATGCGCCGCCTCCTGAAACTGAGCGCCGAGCAGCCATGGAACAATCACCGGAGCGGTTATGATGCCGCCCACAGTCAAGGGGACGCCGAACCAGATTAGAACTGAAGCGGCGATCCTTGTGAGCCGGAAAAGACCATCGGCGGAATTTGCGCGCAAGGCCATGCGCGGCATCAAAACGGTCTGCGTAATCGAGAGAAAGCCGCGCAACACGTCGGCCAACCGAGCAGCAGCGGCGTACAGGCCCAGGGCGTGCTCCCCGAGATACCATCGAACTGCGACATGACCGCTCCGATGGTACAGACTTGACATAAGTGAAGATCCAGCATAATGCAGGCTGGGCACCATAATTACGCCCCAGCGTCGCGGGGCAATTGAAAATCGGAAACGGTATCCCGCCCGCCACAGAAACGCCCAACCAATCAGGCTGGTCACGAATGCAGAAGCTACGATACTGACTGGCACCCAAATTACATCCTTGGGCGATCGGACCATTGTGAAAATGCCGACCGCATAAAGGCTCTGCTGCGCGATTGAAACGAAGGATTGCACATGGAAAAGTTCGAACGAAGACAACAGATAATCCAATGACAGACTCCCGGTCAATACCGAGGCCACTCCGTACCACTTGAGGAGGAACCGGACGTCCTGCCGGACTTCAAAACTGGCAACCACGAGGACCGCAACCACCGCAATCCCACTCGCCAGGACACGAAGTATCAATACATCGGAAATAGTCTCGAAGGCTGCTTCCCGACGAGCCGCCGCCTGCTGGCCGGCATATGTGGTCAGGCCTGGATTCGCCAGAAGCCCAGTGAATGCACAAACCGCGAGCACGTAGCTCCACAGACCATAAACATCGACACCGAGGCGCCGCACCAGAAAAGGAAAAGTGGCGGCCGTCAGTATGGTACCGACAACGCGGGCGGTGGTAACAGAGAGTGCAAACCCTCCGTAGCGCAGCAGAGACTTAGAAACGCTCAATCACCCATCCCATGTCCAAGGTTCACGGCCGCCTCTCGCCACGATTGGTATTGCGCGGCAGTCATCTCGACCACCGCGACCTCCGCGAATTAATGCCCCCCACGCCGTTTGCTGACCGCTTCTACGAACGCAGTTTCCCAATCGCGCGTAACTTTGTCCCAGTCGAATTGCAAGGCGTGTCGAGCGGCAGCGGCGGACATCTTCCGTCGTAAGTCCTGATCTGACAGCAGCACACCGAGACTATCTGAGATTTCGCTTTCTGATTTTACCAAGTAGCCGGTTTCGCCGTGGACAACATAGTCCGGCCGATACAAGTCCATGGCCACCGCCGGCAGTCCGCAGGATGCCGCCTGTCCAAGAACTTGCGGATGACCCTCCAACACACTGGGGAAAAGGAATATGTCCGCCCTTCGCATTTCCTCCGCCAATCCCTGCTGCGAGAGATGCCCAACGAAAGTCACGTTGCGACAGCCCAATTCCTTCACCAGAGACCGGCACTTGTGTTCCTCTTCGTCTTCGCCCTTCCCTGCAAGTCGAAATTCAACGGCAGGCCACTTCACCGCCTCGCCGATGACGACATTCACTCTCTTCCGGGCCTGGAATGAGCCGGCATAAAGCACGGTGAGTTTCGATCCAGCCGGGCGGGCCTCTGTTGGTGGATAGAACAACTCCCGTTTGATTCCGTCATAAATTGTCCCCGCAGTAATCCCGAAGCGGTCTTCGACTGTCTGGGTTACAAATCGTGAGTTCCCAACCACCTGATCGGCCTCGCGAATCGACCTTGCCAACTTTGGCCCGACACCGCCGTCGAGAGCCATCACTACATAGGTGACGAGAGCAATAGGAAGCCCCAGGGAGCGCCTGAGAAACATAAACAAGGTATCGAGAGGTCCCTCGCGCGGGAAAAAGTAGATGTCGATTTTTGAGAGCAGCACATGCGTAAGCCATCGCGGCGTATTTCCATGTCGCGAACACCGCAGGATTTTGGTGTTTTGGCGGGCAAGAATCCGTGGATCAGGCGCACCGGCGCCGAGAAGCACTACCCTGAACCGATCCGGCGGAAGACGGCTGACGACTTCTTTCGCGGTAAGATTCTGCGCGTTCGTGTTCGCTTCATCCGCGAACGATGGAGTGAATACCGTAATCATGAAGATTTCTGTGGGTTTACGCCCTCGTTTCGCTTCTGCCTAACATTAGTCGCAAACAGCCCGCCTCTGGTTGAAGTTTAGCATCTGTCGTGGAGACCATCTTCCGCGCCGGCGGTTCATGTTTTGCTGGGCGCAGTCGCCTTGCCCTTCAAGACCGCTTCGAAGTCCTCTCGCGTGATCGGAGTGTAGAGCCGATTCCGAACTTCGGCACTGAGTCGCTGCGATGCCATCAGTTCAGGTATGCGAGAGATGTCCGCGGGGTCGTCCAGGATTCTGGCAGCGCCGAATCTCTCGTATTGTCTCCCGTAGCTGTATAAATCAATATCAAACCACCCACACAGGAAACTCGGCACGCCCGCAAGCGCGCATTCCACAGCAACACTGGACTCTACCGTCAGGCTGAACCAGATCTTCCGCAGCAGTCGCTCCGAAAGAGGGTCGGCGATCACCTCCACCAGTTTCCGGTCATCAACCCTCAAAACCCGTTCCACCGATTGCGAACGTGCCGTCAGGCTCTCAAAGGGATGCAGCTTTACGATCACCTTCCGCCCATGCTCGCGGGCCATTGCGCACAACCGGGGCAGCAGTTCCCGGTACAGCGACTCGGTGCGGCCATAATAGAGTTCGTAAGCCTCGGAAAAAAATACAATGTGAGTTTCAGTCTCGTCTCCCCCCACCACGAACTGCGAACCCGGCGGCGCACCGACGACGATTCGCTCCCGCGGTACTCCGCATTCCTTGATCAGATAATCCCTTTCCATTTCGCCCTTTGCCAAATACGTCGCCGAACACGCCCCGCGCAACAGTACGTTGACATCCAAAGCACCATGACTGCAGTAAACGGTGTGCACCCCCCTGCGCCGCGCCAGCAAGACAGGCACACGCGTGTAGGGATTATTCTCATCCGCGCACAGCACGCAGTCGATCTCCTCCCGCTCAAACACCCCCAACCAGGCATCACGCATCCTCAAGCAGTTCTGCAAAGTGTGATCGAAGCCGTCCAAGAGGCCCAAGGTGCGGGGTAGGTTTGGGTGTGTCTCGTAAAGGTTCTCCTTTATGATCTGCCATTGCCGCGTGAGAGATGCGATCTCGCGTTCGGTAGAATTGTTCCTTGGCCGAGGTGCATATGCGGCTAAAGACCTCGCGCGGATGTGTGGTGGCAAGTCTTTGACCTCTCCGTCCGCACGGGTGGTTACCAGCAGAAAGCTGCGATCCGGCAGCAATCCGGCATAGTTTGTCAGCACGCGGGAAACGTTCCGGTACGCCGATGGCAGCAAGACTCGCTTCCCCAATCCCGAGCTTTGCCTGAGCTTCGAGAAGTAACGCCGCACTCCGTAATCGCTGTCCCATTTGTCGAAAGCAATCTGGACGATTTGCGCAGACGTCAGCGTCCGCAGCTTCTGTGTGAAACCGTTGAAACGGGCGGATGCGGAGCGTTCGGACCGAGCAATGAATGGGTCGACTTTGACGCCTACTAGCTTGCCAAGCGTATCCGCCAGACGATGTGGGCGCGTGACGCGAACCTCGGCAGGAACCTGGACTTCGCGCGCAACTTTCTGCAGCAGGAGGAACTCGTACACCTGCTGGTAGCTGCTGGGCGCAAGTAATTCCCACCAGTCGATCCCTTCGGCGTCCACCAAACGATTCTTTCCAATCCCGCAAAGCTCCTGAATCCGGCGAACGTCTTCGTGCCAATCCGCAAAGTCCCAAACGCTGCGAACCGGACAGCCGATCCTCACACCCCATACGGCATATTGTGATGATCCCGCCCACCCGAGATCCACGATCAGATCCCATCGCGAGACCGCCCAGGGCCCCTCGATCACAGAATCTTCCGGATGAACTAGGAGAACGCGCATGGACACCTTTCACACTCGCCTGGGCTGGAATTCCTTTCGGGTTGGGGCAGCGGTTGGAGGTTGAAACTCAACTTGTGCAGACGAATATGCCGAATCAATATCAAGGCTTCATGGCTCACTTCCGTGCTTACTTCGGAGCAACTGCCTCGGAAGCACAAACTTCTGATGGATTTTTATTAATGGCTCGGCTTTGCCCGGCAGTGACCGTAAATGCCAAAGTCCGGGGAAAGTCCACACGTGGGCGGTTGCGGCACGTTTCATCCAGTTCGGCCGCAGAGAAGCTGGCACGGTAAAAGAAAGAACCGGCCACTGGGATGAACGTGACTTGCGCCACCACGCTGGCCTGGTCCGGCTGCGTCTGCACTTTGACTGTCCGCTGTTCGTCGCCCAGACTGAACTCGCCATCCGTCATCCCCATGGCGCTGCCTGCGGAAACCAGGAATGACACCGACCGCCCGTGCTCGATCCGTTTTGCTCCCACGGAAAATCGTTCGGAAAGAAATCCTCCGTTGTGACTTTCAAAATAGAGGCGCTCGGGATGGAAAGCTTCCGGATTCAAAGTAACGTGCGCCAAGCGCATAGCGCCGGGAGGCATCTCCTCCCACTCTAATTTGTATTCGATGCCAAGCTGGCCTTCGGCACTCACCCGAATTCGCTTGCGAATCAGACCCAAAGGCGTCGCAACCTCACCCTCTACGATCAGACTGTCGCTGTCGCCGTCCTGCGCGCACCCAATGCGGGGCTCCACAGCAGAGAGGTCGGTGATCTTCGGTTGCCCGGGTGTCTCCAGCATCAGGTGGCCGGAGTAATAATCCGCCCCGAGCGCAATGTCCTGATAATAGCCGTGGGGCAAAGTACCAAGAAGAGACTTGTCGGAAATCTTCTTCACAACCAGCGAATCGATGGCTAGGCCGCGCCGGCAGTTCAGCACGACTTGCATCAGGTCGTTCTCCAACTTCAAGAAACGGCCCTCGCGACGGCTGCGGAATCCTGCCGGAAGTTGCGCCTCCATAATCCTGGAACTCCCGCTTGTCGCAGTTGTTTTGCCGATGTCGAGGCGCCTCTCAAACGCGTCCAGGCGCTTAAGATAAGCCGCCCAACGCTGGTCGGTAATGTGCGTTCGAAAATCGCTGCTCCACAGGTAACACAGCTCGCGCCATGATTGGTTGTCCGTCCCGCTCCGCTCTTTGTCTTTATTTATGAGAGCGTCGTACAGACGGCGGCACCTCGAGTTGATCCCAAGATCATTCCGGCCAGTGACTGCCCAGCGGGTAACGTTGTATTTTTCCTGTTTCTTCACCGGAACGGGATCTTCCGCTGATTCCAGATGGAGGCGATTCCCGGCTCCCGGCGCCTCCATCCAGTCGAGCGTCGCGCTGGGGAGAATGAACTCGAACCGATCGTCCTTAAGGATGGCGTCACAGAGTCGTGATATCCGCTCCCATTCTCCGATTTCCAGGAGCGTTGGCTCGGTGCGATAACGGCCGGGACGAAAGTCGAAGATTTCAATATCGTTGCCATAAACCGGAAACATGCGGGGAGACTCGGACAAGTGGCCATAAAGGTATGGCAGATACTCTTCCAATTCCATTTCACCGTGAGCCAGGCGCTGGAATTTCTGAAATGCGATGGATTTGTTCCAAATCAGCGGTATTTCTTCCCCGTGCTGGCCACAGGCAATCTGGGGAAGATAACGAAACTCGGGTGACCATTCCGAATGGTAGCGTGATGGGTTATCCCACTCCATAATGATCGCCCGGAACCCAGCATCGAGGTAGTGCTGCACCAGGCCGGCCGAGTAAGCCTGCTCGTTGACCAATGCGATGGAAGGCCTTATTCCGAGAAGGCGCTCATACGCTTCGTTTCCCAGCCGAAGATTCGCAGCATTTACCTCAGGCGGCACAAGCGGGCCAATCAGTTGCACATATCCACTGCCAATAAGCTCACAGAGGCCTTTACTGCACAGGGTTGCAAATTCGGTAGCCCATCCCGGATCAATGGTTCTGATGCACTCCAATGTGTAGGCCGAGGCTTCGATGCCAACCGGAAGTTCAAGAGTCCTGACGAGACGCAGCAGCGGCCAGTAACAATGTTGAACTACCTCGGAGCGCTGGTCCTCTTCGATGGAGGAATACGCCAGGTTCAGGTGGAAAAAAGCGAAGAGTCGCAAACGCCGCCCGGTCGTCGTCGTCATCTTCATTCTCGTTTTCATTGATGCGCGCCTACCGGGTCGGTGGCAGCGATCGAGACGGTTGCGATCTCGATGGACTCAATTGCGGCTCGGGTCCGTTCCATCGCTTCCCTTCGCGATTCGCCGATGGCCATCACCAATCCGGCGCGGGCTGGGTGACTGTTCACCGGCCCCACGATATCCCCTACTTTTAGTCGAACCTGGCAGAAGACGACCCCGGGTTGTTCCGACGCACGCTGTGCGCCCGTGATTCCGACAACGCGTCCGGGGCTCGGAAACAAATATCGTTGCGAGATGTATCGCTCGAAGCGCGGTACAAGCTCATCCGCGCGTACCTGCTCCCCGAGTGCGAGGCGAATGGCGCATCCAACGAAGTCCACACCCGTGCTCAATGGGATCTCGTGAGTACAAAAGTATCCGCCGCTGAGGCGCGTCGCCAATTCGATAATAAATGGCTTACCTTCATGGAAGACGACGTCTCCCTTCACGACCCCATTGCGGACGCCCATGCTTACAGCTGCCTGCTGAACCAAGTCGCGCATTGACTGTTGCTCTTCTGCCGACAACCGCGTGGGAAGATCGCCGCCGTTCTCAATAATGTGAGGAGCGAACCTGTCCAGAAATTCGTAATTGCGATCGGCGAGACCAGGCGTGTAAGCGACGCCTTCCAGGACGATCGATTCGGTGCTGATCTGTGGACCATCAAGGAATTCTTCCACCATCACGCGACCGGATGGCGATTGACTCGCGGAAAATTCATAAGCCCAATTCAGATCGACTGCCTCGGTCAACCTCAGCACACCGCGCGCGCCGCGGCTATCCACCGGCTTGAGGACGAGGGGAAAACCCCGGCTCACGACGATCTCACGTAACCGGGCAGCGGATTCTACGAGGCTGAACCAGGGTACAGGCACGCCATCTCGCCGGAACTTCAATTTCATATCGAGCTTGTCGCTGGAAAGACGGGCTGATTCCTCGCTGATTCCCGGCAGCCCGAGATCGGCGGCGACCGCTGCGACTGTTCTGGGGATATCGGAGGCGATGCACATCACCCCATCGAACCGACGGACTCCGTTATGGTACTTGCGGGCTGCGGCGACCGTCGCCTGAATGTCATAGGTGCTGGCGAGCAGCCGGTCATCGGCGACTGCAAAACCCGGTGCCTCTGGGTCTCTGTCGCTGACCACGAGGTGCAACCCCATTTGTTTGGCGCGTTCGAGGCCCGGTACTGCCTCAATGCCGCCGCCGACCACTAGAAGGTTCTTGGGCATAAGGCGAAGTGTTTTCTGGAGAGCGAGAGCACTGCACCTGAGCATACAACGTCTTCCACCCCATTTCCAAGGTTAGGCCCGGCGAGTCTTGACCCCTGTCTTGACCATCGGTCGCGGGTTGTGACATCGTGAGTGTGAAGAAACGTTAACGGTGAGAAGCTTGTTCATCCGCCTCGAATGGACGTCGAACGCGCCGATTTATGGAAAGCCAACAGACTGATTTCTCAAAGTTCGAGGACCTGTCAAAACGCCTTAGGATCGGCAGCCTCGTGGCGATTTACCATGCCGGCTCCGGACATCCCGGCGGGGCGCTGTCAGCGGCAGATCTGATGAGCTACATCAGTGGCCGCTTATTAGAATGGCCCGCAAGCAACGGAAACGCCCTTACGCGCGATCGCTTCGTGTTGTCCAAGGGACATGCGTGTCCCGTCCTCTATGCGGCCGCTGCGGAGAGCGGACTCATTCCTCATCGCATGCTGCTGACGTTTCGGAAGCTCGGGTCGCCGCTGCAGGGTCATCCACACGTGCTCGATGCGCCTTGGGTGGAAACAAGCACGGGTTCACTGGGACAGGGTTTCTCAGCTGCCATCGGTATGGCTCTGGGCCTGTGTTATCAGCACAGCAACTCTCGTGTGTACGCGATGCTCGGCGATGGTGAACTGCAAGAAGGCGAAGTATGGGAGGGCGCGATGTGTGCCGGCCACTACAAACTGGATAACCTTTGCGTGGTCGTCGACCACAACAAGCTGCAGAGCGACGATTCCAACGAGAACATCATGGGTGTCGAACCTCTTCGCGCCAAGTGGGAGGCGTTTCGCTGGAATGTAATTGAGATCGATGGCCATGACTTCCAGCAGATCAATGCGGCGTTCACTGAAGCCAAGAAAATTTCAGTTAAACCGACCGTGATTATCGCAAACACCGTCAAGGGTCGAGGCGTCTCGTTCATGGAGGGGTCTCCGCTCTGGCACGGCAGCGTAAAGCTCCGCGATGAGGAACTGGTGACGGCGCTGAGCGAGTTGGGCGTTTCGGAGCAGCACGTAGGGGGATATCTGGATGGAAGCATCTGGCAAGACGACAACCGTTGAGCCCAGCGCAGGACCGCTTCTGATTGGCACCAGCGGCGACTCGCTTCGCGAAGCCTTCGGCAAGACTTTAGTCCAACTCGCGCCGAAGTATTCAAATTTCGTCGTTTTCGATGCCGACATTGCCGGCGGCACCGGAGTGCATCATTTTCGTAAAGCGTATCCGGGCCGCTTCTTTCAGTTCGGAATCGCAGAGCAGAACATGATGGCTGCGGCTGGCGGTTTTGCCAGTACTGGCGTCATCCCATTTGTCACGACATTCGCCGTCTTCTGTCTCCGCGCCCTGGAGCAAGCCCGCCTCTCGATTGCCTACGCCCGGCGCAATGTAAAGATAGTAGCTAGTCATCCCGGCTTGGATACCGGTCCCGATGGCGCTTCAGCGCAAGCCACCGAAGACCTGGCAGCCTTCCGCGCCATTCCTGGCATGGTTGTGCTGTCTCCCGCCGACCCTTTAGAGATCGAACAAGCCACCGAAGCCATCCTTAATTACGATGGCCCTGTCTACATGCGAAGCGGGCGCAGTAAGACGCGAAGGATCCTCGGTCCGGAATATAGATTTGAAATCGGAAAGGGCAGGATTCTGCGCGAGGGCACCGATGTCACGATCGTAGCCTGTGGAGTTCAGGTAGCACGAGCGCTCGATGCAGCCGACCTGCTGGCGGTTGACGGAATCGCCGCTCGTGTCGTGAACATGTCCACAATTAAACCGCTCGATAAAGAGTTGGTTGCGCGCTGTGCGGAAGAAACCGGCTGTTTCGTCACTGCCGAGGACCACAACATTCACGGCGGACTGGGCAGCGCAGTCGCCGAAGCGGTGGTGCAGAACCGTCCGTGCCCAATTGAAATGATTGGGGTTCAGGATACATTTGGCGAATCCGGCGAGCCCGATGAGTTGGCCGAAAAGTACGGCTTGACCGGATCCTATATCGCCGCCGCGGCTCGGCGCGCCATGGAGCGCAAGGCGCGGACTTGATGATTGTTCCAGAACGGCTCGTCTGCCTCCGGCTATTCACCGCCTGTCCGCCGAGTAAAAGCCCAAGCCGTAGCCCGGGGGGAAAGCCGAAAGCCAAGTTTGAAGTCGCTTACCTGTGGGTCCCACCGCCATCGTATGGTCGCAGTTGAGCCGGGGAAACATCCGCATCCAGGATCCACACCTTCCTGTCCCGATAATAATCGAGCAGTGGCTCAAGGTCTTGCCCCGGGATGTCCCTAGCCCACACTACTTTTGCCTCGTTCAAATCTGCCTCGTTATAGACCCATTCGATGGCCACGTTGTGTTGCGGTCCATAGCGTACGAGAACCAATTGCTTGCCCGGCGTTGCTTCCAGTTGCCGGGTTAGCCCGGTCCGCTCGCGGCTCCACGGACACTCGGGATATTTAACTTGGTAGGCAACAACGTAAGGAACTCTGGCCACTGTGAGCAGAACTACCACGCGACAGAGCGCAAGTCCGAGGGGTCGCCCATGTACTTTCCATAATCGCAGATGCCGCATTGCCTGCACCAACAAGATGAACAACGTCGCTGTCAACGGTGCGGCGTAGTGCGGAAAGAACCAGGTCACAGCCGCCAGGCCCAGTCCTGAAATGACGCATTGAACCACCAGCAACCGCATGCGCCTGTCTTTTAGCACCCAGGGAAAAGCGACCAACGGAATTGTGAGCGCGCCCCCCACAAAAAACACCCACAACATATGCGACTTCGATACCAGCGATCGCACCAGTGTCGTCTGCGGATACAACCTGTACTCCACCACGTTGTAATAGTCTTCAAACTGGGCATTGTTATACCGGAGCGCGGGCTTCCGCGCCTGCCACAAAAACAGCGGACGATTCCCGGACACCCTCGCGTCAAGCGCCTCAGGGAAGAGGAGCGCGCTGCCTGTTACCCGCCAGTTGTAATACGCCATGAACCCCAGTGTCGCTAGAAGCACCACCGCGATTGGCAGGATCATGCGCCGCAAGGCGACGGCGGCCGCGGGACCTTGTTTCGAAAATAACCAGGCAATTACCGCCGCCGCTACCGGAGCGCAAAAAATCAATCCTTCAAGCGGGCGGCTGTTTGCCAGCAGTGCCGCGCCCAGCGCCATCAAGACAGCATCGCCCAGCCGCAAACGCTTCCTGATGCGGGGCAGCGCACCGATCACCAGCGCCCCGCCGGTCGCGGCCACGGCGCCGCCCCAGTAGCTATTCATCCAGTAGCTGATCAGGCCTATGCGTAATACGAGGAGTACCCCGCCAAGCAGTGCCCAACGAGGGGGCAGCCAACCCTGCATCGCCCACGTAACTGCCGCTCCCATGGCCGCCACACTCAGCAATACGCCGATCCACGGATTTCCCAGCACCTGCCCGAACGCCAGCACCCCTCCCTGCGCGGGAGGATATATCGAGGCATAGGTGGGGTGCTGCAACACGTGAAATGTTTCGAGAAACAGCCACATGGGCTGGGGTGGATTGGCCAGCCGGCCATGGGCAAAGGTATCGCCAGCTAGCAGATAGCTGGCCTCGTCATGGAAGCAGCGCGCTGGAATTGGCATCGCCCAAAGCAGCGCCACCCGCATCAGGACCATGGCGAGCGCGATGGAAACGACGACGGCCCCTTTTTTTCGTGCAAAACGCGTTCCGAATCCCTCGACGCGGCGAAACCAGCGGTCGCCAAACCGAGGGACGAACCACGCCAGGCATGGCAGCGCAGCCAGAATGAAAAAAATGAAAAAACGGAGGCTGAGATGGAAGTTCAATGAGGGATCCTCCCGGTCCTCAGGGCTGAGACTCCGTCGATCCTATCAGGCATCTTGCTCTAATATCTATTGCGGACCCCTCCTGTCGCTGCCTCTTCAACTTCTCGTTCACCTCGGATACACTGCTTGCACAGCCTGTAACGTTTGAACTCAAGGAGCGGAACCGTGGCCCTGATCTCTCGGTCGGAAGTTTCTCGGTCGGAAGTCGAAGCACAGCACGTCGTTGTGCCTTTGCGTCAGGAAGAACCCCTCGAGCTGTCCGTGGTCATGCCGTGTCTTAATGAGGCAGAAACGCTAGCCACCTGCATCCGCAAGGCGCAGCGCGCTATTGCGGATGCCAACATCGCGGGCGAGGTCATCGTGGCTGACAACGGCAGCACCGACCGTTCGATCGAAATCGCCGAGCAGCTCGGAGCCCGCGTGGTGCGCGTTAACGCCAAGGGATACGGCAACGCCCTGATGGGCGGGATCGCGGCTTCCCGTGGCCAGTTCATCGTCATGGGGGATGCGGATGACAGCTACGACTTTGGCCACATCCCGCGCTTCGTGGAGCAACTGCGCCGGGGCTCGGACCTTGTCATGGGCAACCGCTTCCGCGGAGGCATTCAAAAGGGCGCTATGCCAGCTCTGCATCGGTACTTCGGAAATCCAGCGCTCACGCGCCTCGGACGGCTCTTCTTCCGGAACCGTAACGTCGGGGATTTCTATTGCGGCTTGCGCGGCTTCCGCAAGCAGGCCTATGAGCGTATGGGATTGCGAACGACCGGCATGGAATTTGCCACCGAAATGGTCGTAAAAGCCACACTGCTCAAGATGCGCGTGGCCGAAGTGCCTACTACTCTCTCTCCGGACGGGCGCAGTCGGCCTCCGCACCTGCGCACCTGGCGCGACGGGTGGCGCACCCTGCGTTTCTTCCTGCTTTACAGTCCGCGCTGGCTGTTTCTGTACCCGGGCCTGGTACTGATGCTGATGGGCACACTGCTCGGCGCGTGGTTGTTGCCTGCGTCCCAGACGGTGGGAAGGGTGACCTTCGATGTGCACACCCTTCTCTATGCCGCCGTTTTCGTGTTGTTGGGATTCCAGGCTATCTCTTTTGCTGTTTTCACAAAATTATTCGCGATCTCGGAGGGCTTGCTCCCGCCCGACCCGACGCTCGACAAGGCCTTCCGCTACATCACGCTCGAGGTCGGACTGGTTGTGGGCGCGCTGTTCATTCTGCTGGGTCTTGGGGTGTCGATCTACGCGGTGGGCTTTTGGCGATCCCAGCATTTCGGTGCACTGGACTATGCCCAGACCATGCGACTGGTGATCCCGGCGTCGTTGTTTCTCACGCTTGGCGTTCAGGCGGTGTTCGCCAGTTTCTTCCTGAGCGTGCTCGGTCTCAGGCGGCGCTAGAGGTGCCGGCGTGAGTTCCATCCGCAGAAATCTACTAACCGAATTTATGATGCAGGCCCCTTATCAGCCTGCTACCAATTATTGGCGGGCGGTCGAAATTGAAGAGGTAATCAAGTATGACCTGCCAAACGGTCAAGGCCTCGATCTAGGATGTGGCGATGGCCATCTCATGGCGATCATCCTCGGACATGTCGGCCCCCGCGATCTCGTGGGACTCGACATCGACCCGCGCGAAACTGCACTGGCCCGCCTAAGGAACGTTTATCGAGAGGTAGTAACCGCCCCTGCCGACCGCCTTCCTTTCTCCAACAACAAGTTCGATTTCATCTTCTCCAACTCGGTCCTGGAGCATATTGACAATATTGACGGCGTGCTGGCAGAGGCCGCGCGCGTTCTACGCCCCGGCGGCCGCTTCCTATTTACCGTCCCAGGCGCGGATTTTCACAGGTGCCTGAAGGGCCCACGATTCTGGGGAGACCGCGAGCGCTACCTCCGTGACACCGACGCGCGCTGCTATCACCTGCATTACTGGGATGCCAGCCACTGGTCGGAACATCTACAAAAAGCAGGGCTCACCCAGGTTCACCAGCATGAGTACCTGACCCAGGCTCAAGTGAGGCGCTGGGAATCGATTGCTCGGAATACCGCCGGAGTGCTCTATGGATTGCTAGGCAAGAAGAAACAGCCTGTCGAAATCCAGCATCTGATGAAAATTCGCAGTCCGCGGATCCGCCTCCCTCGTTTTCTAGCCTCGTTGAGTGCCAGCTTCGCGGACCTGAGCCCTCGCCCAGGCGAGTCCATTCGCGGCTGTATATTGGTAGAGGCCAGGAAGGTAAAATGAGAAATCTCGTGAGACCTACACCATGAGGAAACTGCGCGTAGCCGCCGTCGGACTGGGGTGGGTGGCTCTGCACCGGCATTTGCCAGTCATGGAACGCAGCGCCGACCTTGAAGTTGTCGGCGTAATCGACCGCTCCCCCGGCCGCGCGCGTGAAGTGATGTCGCAGCGCGGATACCGGCACTGCGCCGAAGCGACGGACCTCGCCAGTATCGAGTGGCTGAAGGACGTAGACGTCATCACCGTTGCCACGTCCCCGATGAGCCACTATTCGGTCATCCGCCAGGCGCTCGAACTCGGCAAGCACGTGCTGACAGAAAAGCCATTCACCATGACTGTCGCCGAAGGTGAGGGACTGGTCGAGTTGGCGGCGGCGAAGAATTTGCGTCTCGCGATCGTTCACAATTTTCAATTTGCCCGCTCTACGAAGCTGCTTCAGAGCGATATCCAAAGAGGCAGGTTAGGATCGCTTCGCGCCGTCAGCGCAGTGCAGTTCGGCAATCCTGGGCGACGCCTGCCCCAGTGGTACGACCAATTGCCTCTCGGACTGATGTACGACGAGAGTCCGCATCTGCTGTACCTGATTCGGGGTGTTGCCGGGGAAATTCAACTGAGCCGCAGTCTGACGCATCCCAGTTCGACCGGCCTCAACACCCCCGCCCGTATCGACGCCCTCTTCGAATCGCCGACCTTTCATGGACCGATCACACTGAGTTGCAACTTCGAGAGCCCGGTCAGCGAGTGGTACCTGATGGTCTTCGGCGAGAATCGCCTCGGAATTGTCGACGTATTCCGCGACATCTACATCTCGCTTCCAAACGATGGGCCGCATAAGACCGCGAACGTGTTCCGTACCAGCTTGTACGCGACGGGCCAACACCTGTGGCAGCACCTGGCCAGCGGCATCCCACATTTGAGGGGAAGCCTCTTCTACGGCAACGACGAAGTGTTTGGCCGTTTCGCCCGTGCCGTCCGAGGCTCGGTCAAAGAATTGGCGCCGATTGGGCCCCAAAGCGCACTGGCCGTGTTGCGCCTGCAGCACGCGATCATAGATCGCCAGGAACGCTTCCTCCGGAACGCTGCTTGAGGATGCGCCGATGAAGATCTTGATGGCGTCCCACTATTTCGCTTCGCATAAGAGCGGCATTGAAATTATTGCTGAAGAGCTGTTCCTTGGGCTCGCCGCTAGAGAACAGGAAGTGGTCTGGCTCGCTGGCGATGCCACTCCCCCGCCTGAACCCGTAGGGAAATCGCGCGCGGTTTCTCTGCCTATCTTCAATTTTGTAGAGGACAAGATCGGGCTGCCTTTCCCGATCCCTACCCCAGGCGCTCTGAGAAAGATAAGCCGCGAGCTGAGCAATACCGACGTTCTTCTCCTGCACGACTGCCTGTACCTGAGTAACATCTTTGCCTTTCTGGTCGCACAACTCCGTGGGGTGCCAACTATCATCAACCAGCACATAGGTTTTGTTCCCTATCGCAATCCCGTGCTGAATGCAGCGATGAGGTTGGCCAACGCAATATTGACGCGGCCCATGTTGTCGCGCGCCACGCAGGTTGTCTTTGAAAGCGAGAAACCCAGAAATTTTTTCGGCCAACTGCACTTCAGAACTTCTCCGGAAATCGTGTTCAACGGCGTCGATACTGACTTGTACCGGAACCGGGGGAGTGCGGAAACAAAGACCGGACTTCGGCGCGAGTACGGCCTGCCAGAGAACGGTCCCATAATTTTATTCGTCGGGCGCTTCGTCGAGAAGAAGGGCCTCCACGCTATGAAACGGATGGTGGACCTGCGCCCGGAATGGACGTGGGTGTTTGCGGGCTGGGGACCACTCGACCCCGGCCATTGGAATGCCGCGAATGTGCGGGTCTTTTCTAACTTGCGCGGCCCTTCCATGGCTCCGCTCTACCGTGCCTGCGATCTGTTCGTGCTTCCCAGCACCGGGGAGGGATTCCCGCTGGTTGTGCAAGAAGCTTTGGCCTCTGGATTGCCCGTGGTGTGTGGCGCCGACACGCTCGAAGCCGACCCGGCAATGAAAGCGTTTGTGCGAGGGTCCCCTGTATATACGAACGATGACGACAGAACGGCCCGGGAATTTGTATCCGCTATCGACGATTTGCTGGATTCAGACGCGGGATTGAAGAACAAGTCCGAGGAGCGCCGGGCCTTCGCCGTATCGCGCTACTCCTGGCATCGCGCCATAAAGCGATATTTGGAGATCGCCTCGCGCTTGGCGCCTGGGGCCGCCTCCCTTTCGGCGGCCTTGGAAGCGAGCACAGGGAAGGTCCCTTAGTGACACTCCGCCGTGTGTTGCTGTTGCTTGCCTCGGTTGCGCTCGGCATTGTCCTTGTCGCTCTGCTGATCAGAGTCGGCAAAATTGATTTGCGGCTGACGCTGCAGCAACTGGAGAGTGTCAGCCCAATTGCCTTTCTCAAGTTAGTCCTGCTCAACAGCCTGCTCGTTTATCTTTCCACCGCGAAATGGCGGAGCATTGACGCCGTCCTGCGCCGCTCCTCTGATTCCGTCCCGTCGAGGATTACATCGTTTGCCGTCACCAGCGCGGGAATGGCACTGGGTCTTGTTCTTCCCGTACAAGTCGGCATGACCGCAGCTCGGACTCTGGGGACGTATTTCTACGGCAGGCCACTGAAGCGGGGGACCGTTGGCACCCTCTTTGAGCAGAGCTTTGACCTTCTGATCGTTGTCTTTCTGGCTGTCGCATCCGGAGCCACTTGGTCCTACCGCGGCGGTGCGCTGATGTGGATGGCGTCCGCCGCCGTCATGACTGCGCTCGCGCTGCTGGCGGCCGGTCCCGCGATCGCCCTGATCCGATGGCTCGCTGCCTCCTACAATTCCAGAATCGCCGCGCCTCGCAATAGGATTTTGCGGACCCTCTGGGAACTCCAACATTCAAGCCTCTTGAACGCCGCCCTCGCGCGTCGTCTCGTTGTCCTCTCCGTAGTCCGCTTTGGCGTGGTTGTCCTAATGGCCGGCCAGACTGCGGAAGCGATCCATGCCCACATTCCGCTGTGGCATATTGCGGCCGCAGTGCCGTTCGTCGTCATTGCCAACGCCATCGCGGTGACGCCCGGCGGACTTGGCTTGAACGAGTTGACATACGCGACCGCCCTCAAGCTTTTTGGCACCCCGTTAGCTGTCGCGGCACAATGGGGTCTCGCCAATCGAGTCCTTATCACAGCCTCCTGTTTTACAGTCGCCGCCTGCGCTACCATCATGAGGGCTGTCGAGAAGATGGCAAACTCAGGCACGGGTGAGACAAACAGTAAGACGGAGGCGGAGGCAGGTTAAGGGCGCGTGATGGCGAACTTATTTGAGGTTTTTCCTTGGCGATCCTGGTGACGGGCGGAGCAGGCTACATAGGCAGTCATGCGGCGCGCGCGCTGCGGTATTCCGGTTACGAGGTCGTGCTTTATGACAATCTCTCCACCGGGTTTCGCCGCTTGGCGCAAGGCTTCGAACTGGTGGAGGGCGACATCGCCGACGAAGCCGCGCTCCGGCCCGTGCTCGCGCGCGTCGACGCGGTGATGCACTTTGCCGCCCACGCCTATGTGGGAGAGTCGGTCGAGAACCCGCGCAAGTATTTCCGCAACAACGTCCTCGCGGCGCTCAGCCTGCTGAACTCCGCGCTGGACGCCGGTATCCGCCGCTTCGTGTTTTCCTCAACATGTGCCGTGTACGGTATCCCCGAGCTGATTCCGATTACCGAGGAGACGCCGCGCGAGCCGGTGAATCCCTATGGCGCTTCGAAGCTTTTTTTCGAAAACGCGCTCCAGGCCTACAGCCGTGCTTATGGACTGCGCTCGGTGAGCCTGCGTTATTTCAATGCTGCGGGAGCCGATGAAAGCGGCGAGATTGGCGAGATCCACGACCCGGAAACTCACCTGATTCCACTGGCGCTTGCCGCCTCCACCGAGAACGGGCCCGAGTTGCAAATCTACGGGTCCGACTACCCGACTCCGGACGGCACCTGCGTTCGCGACTACATTCACGTGAACGATCTCGCCGATGCGCACGTCCGAGCGTTGCAACACCTCGAAAAAGGCGGCGACTCGCTGGCCATCAATCTGGGAACAGGCCGGGGATATTCCGTTCTCGAAGTCATCCAAGCGGCGGAAAAGGCCACTGGACGGCCGGTTCGGCGAAAGATCGGAGCGCGGCGGCCGGGCGATCCTCCGGTTCTGGTGGCCGATCCGGCGAAGGCTCAAAAAGTGCTGGGATGGACCGCCAAGCGCAATCTCGCCGACATCGTATCGGGTGCGTGGATCTGGATGCAGAAAAACTCGAGCGACTCGTGAGCGGAGTCTGAGCGGTTGTTCAAACCCGCCCAATGCGACAATACTCTATATCGTCGCCGCGGCGCGGCGCGCCATTGATCGTAAGGCGCGGACTTGATGATGCTCCACGGCAGGATTACCTGTTACAACTGAGAAGCAAGGAGTGCAGAGATGACTTCGCCAAGAAGTGGCGTATCAGAAGGAACGGCCTTGGCCGGTGCGCCCCCCGAGGCCGCCGGGGAGGGTGCGCCCATAAAGTGGAGCAAAGTCGATTCCTTCCCGGGTAATTCCACTTCGGCTGCTTTGACTACACACCGGCCCTGCCCCATCTGTGGCTCCAATCGCGCGAGGACGATTCTGCAGTTCGACCAGTTTCAATTTTACTCGGATTCCGACAAGCTCCCTAAACGAGCCGATCTCAAAGAAGTTCAGTGCCTCGATTGCTTTGCGCTGTATTTGAACCCGTCCTATTCCGAGTATGGCTTTCAGGTTCTATTTGCGGAGGCGGGTTGTTCCTATGGTTCAACGGCGGGCCATACGCAGGAGCAGATTGACTGGCTTGGCGCCCGCGGATTCCTGTCTGCCGGCAGCCGGTTCCTTGACGCGGGATGTTACGACGGCGGCTTTCTGGCAAAGTTGCCGGACAATCTCGAGAGGATCGGTGTGGACATCGACGAACCCGCGATTGAACGCGGTCGCCGCAGGTTGGGTGAGCAGAAGGTTCAGTTTATTCATGGCGACTTCGAGAACTTCCGTGTCGACCGGCCCTTGGATACAATCACCATGTTCCACGTACTCGAGCACTTACCGAGACCTGCAGGAGTGCTGCGTAACCTCCGGTCCATGGCTCATGCTGGAAGCCGGTTGGTTGTGGAGGTGCCAGTTTTGGAACATGGAATTACCAACGATATTAACGGCTTCTTCTCCGTCCAGCACATGACACATTTCAGCCGCACTAGCCTGCAAAACTGCATGGCGTCGGCCGGCTGGAGGATTCAGGAGTCGAAGCAACAGGAAGAGTACAACGGTTTTCGCGTGGTGGGCGTTCCTGCGGAACCCGTGGATGCGCCTTCGAAAGACTTGAAAGCGACCTCTCTCTCCCATGAATACTTTGCTGCCTGGCATCAGGCGCTACACAATGTGGAGCGCCGGCTTTCTTCGATTGAAGACACGCCTCGCTGCGTACTCTGGGGCGGCGGCGCCCATTCCGAGTTCTTGTATCAGACCACATCGTTCTTCCAGCGCTCGCCAGGGCGCGAATATGCCATCGTCGACAGCGATCCCCTGAAAAAGGGAAAGAGCTGGCGAGGAATCACGATTAGTTCTCCCGATTCACTCCGAGAAATTTCTTGGACGGATGCATGCCTGGTGGTATCGAGTTATGGGAGCCAATCGAGCATTGTGAAAGTGGCGGTGGACCTCGGAGTTCCTCCCGAGCGCATTATTACGCTGTACGAAGCCTTCAGGGTGTATTGAACGATAGTGGAAGTAATCTTGTCCTTTGGAGCACAAATGAGCGGCGAAGGAACTACTCTGTTCGCCGCCGCGGCGCAGCGCGCCGTGGGGCGGAAGGCGCGTCGCTAATGGTCCTACAGGGCAAAATTTGCTTCGTCACTGGCGGGAGTCGCGGAATAGGCAGAGGCATCAGCATAGCGATGGCTAAAGCTGGGGCTACCGTAGCATTCACTTACAAGCAGAACGAAAGCGCGGCCTTGCAGGTTGTTGAAGCGATCTCGTCTACCGGTAGCAAGGCCATCGCCGTGCAGATGAATGTATGCGACCGGATCAGTGTGCGTAATGGAATTGCTCGGGTAGAAGCAGAACTTGGTGGCGTCGATGTTCTGGTCAACAATGCCGGCATCAACAAACCTACGGATTTCGACCAGATTACAGATGCGGATTGGGACGAGATCCTCTCTGTGAATCTCAAGGGTCCGTTCATCTGCGCCCAGGAGGTATTTCCGGCCTTCCGTCGTCGCGGTGCGGGAACTATCATTAACATCGGCTCGGTTAGCGGACAGTATGGCGGGCCCCGGACAGCTCACTACGCAGTGAGCAAAGCCGGCCTGATCTCGTTGGGACAGGTCATTGCACGCTTTGGTGCGAAGTACAACATTCGTTGTAACACGTTAGCGGCAGGATTGATTGAATCCGAAATGGCTTCAGCTGGCATGCAATCTCCCGCCGTGAGCAAGATAGCTGATGGCATCTTATTAGGGAGATTGGGGACATCCGAAGAGCTGGCACAAGTTGTGGTTTTCCTAGCAGCTGACGCCAGCAGCTATATCACAGGACAAACGATTAATGTAAACGGAGGCCTGTATTTCTGAGTTCTTGAAGAGAAGAAAAATCATAGGTGTTTGAGTCGCCGCGTAGATATGTAATCCTCTTCTCGCAGCTCGTTCCGACAAAAGCCAGCATGTCCTTCGCCTCCAAATGTTCAACAGTGAGAGGCCGATCGTTCTCGTCCTGTATAACCGCCCTGGCGGACTCCTCATCCAGGTCCATCGTGTAAACCCTGCAGTCAGGTAAATTGGCTGCCATATTGAGCAACTGAATGCCCAAGAAAGTCCCGAACTCGAAGTAGGTCCTCGGGTCAACGAGCTTCGCCAAAGTCAGCAGAATAGCTGTATCGAGCAGCATCGGGGTTCGCTGATTCGGCAGTACAATCTTCACCAAGCGGGCTTCATATGATGGTGTCGACACGAGGTTAAAGAGGCGGTGCGGGCGAATCGTGATCATCGGTTGTCTGGGGGCCAAGAGGTATTTTATCAAAACGTGAACCGGCGCCGGTCACGTTTTACGCGGAATTCTCCCGGCGGTTGTCTTCACCAATAAGTCGGCGATCCGACTCGCTCCGCGGCCGTCCATGAGTTCACGTGCACGCAGAGACATCTGCGCTCGGACCTTCTTGTCGACGAGCAATCGTTGTACCGCGGTCGCCAAGCGCGCCTCAGTCTCCGGAACATTCACTCCCACTGAAACCCCCATGCCTGCCGCGGCCAGAGCTGACGCCGATTGCTCATGATCTTCAGTAAGGCAAACGTATACGCTGGGAACAGCCATGGCTGCCAATTCGTATGCGGTCATCCCGAAGGAACAAATTGCCAAGGCCGCTTCCGCCATAGCAGCGCTCATCTCGCTCACATCTTGGCGAACCTTGAATCGTCTCCTCATTTGGCCGAGTAGGTCGTACAAAGATTGCCCGTGGCAAAAGCCGGCGCCTACAATAATCACAGACTCGAATTCCTCATCCAGCCGATCCAGCGCACGCACCGCCTTCAACGTCAAGCCCGCCGGATCACTTCCCCCCATCGCAATCAGCAATGAGCACTTCGAGCTCTTGCGCAACGGTGCAGACTGAGCGAACTGTGGACGTAACACGACCCATTCCCACCCAATACACAATTTTCCGCGAAACGCCGACCAGTCAACTTTTTCCACTTGCGGGACGGGCGGATAAAAGGCAAGATCGGCTGCCCAGCGACGCTCACTCAAATCATCAAGCACCGCGACGACCGTACCCTTTCCCACCAAGCTCTCAAGCGCAGCCTTCGAAAGATCATCGCGCACATCTACAACCAGAATCTGAGCCCCCGATTTCAAAATGCAGTCGCGCAGCCATGCCTCTTGATCAAAAACCGCGCCATCAGGAGCCTGCAAGATCGGGTACGAGCGTCGCTTGACTAGCTCAGATGCCAAAGGACTGGCGCGCATGGCGAAGCTAACCGCGACACCGTGGTTTTCGCGGAGTTCATCGGCCAATGCCAAACAGCGCACCAGGTGCCCCAACCCAATCGAGGGAGATGCATCACAGCGAAAAAGCACGGAAAGCCGATTTGTCACCGCGGAGCACACCTACACTGTCGGCCAGTGGGAGGGATTAAGCAGTTGGTCATCGTTCAACTTTAGCAAATCCGTCCTCCGCACTACGGCATTGTCGAGCGGCCCCGCCTCTTCGGAAGCGATTGCAGCCGCCAGCTCCGGAAGGCTTCGCAATCCAACCAAGACGGAGTGGACTCCGGGAGTAGAAAGACAGAATCGAAGCGCAGCGCGGGGCAGCGAGTCCCATGTCACTCCTAGAGCTTCCCGCATCCGGTCTGAAGCCTCTGAGAGGCTGCGCAGCCCGTCCGGAAGCAACCTGGCCCGGTCGGTGAGTGCTCCTTTGAGAAAAGCCGAACGAGCGACGATGCCCACGTTGTTTTTTTTCGCCTCTGGCAAGACCGTTGTCAGCATCCTTTGGTCGAGTAGGTTCAGCGCAATCTGGAGCACGTCAACTCTACCGCTGCGAACCGCAGCCAACGCAGCCGGCTCGCCGTACACCGATGCGCCCACGAATTTCAGCTTCCCCGCTTCGCGCGCATGCTCCAGAACATCCAAGATCTCGCCCCGCTCAAGAATATCTTGGGTGGCATTATGGATCTGCACGATGTCCAGCACGTCTCGATGTAAAGCTTTTAAACTGGTCTCAACCGAGTCCATCACCGCTCGCGTTAACGCCGCGCGGCCCGTGGTGGCCTCGGCAATGCCCACTTTTGTCGCAATGATGCACGATGGGCAATCGTTTAGCCCCCGCCCCAGCACTGCCTCGCTCTCGCCGTAACCTCGAGCGGTATCGAAAAAATTGATGCCTTTATCGACCGCGGCGCGAACGAGTCGAATCGCTTGGTCTTCAGATAGTCGACCTTGTTCACCAGGCTCATGGATTCCATAGTTCTCCAGACCGAACGCAGCGGTACCCAGGGCAAGCTGAGAAACGTGTAGGCCTGTCCGGCCTAAGTACGAATACTTCATCTTCTCACTCACACTTCTCCGCTGAATCGCTCAAGCTAGTCGATAGAATCCGCGTTGCGCTACCGGGCCGTGCAAGCGGGTGTACAAATCAGGTTGGATAACAGCTTTTGCCAGAATACCGAATACCTCTTCAACTGTGGCCAGATAACTCTCTACATCCTCGCTGGTGTGCGCGAAGGAGGGTTTGAACTGGTTGTAAGCCAAGTAACCTCTTTCCAGCATCATCTGCGTGAACAGAGTGGTCAATACCAGCTCATGTTCATGCTCGAAAGAAAAATGGCATAGGCTCGGCAAACCACTGGTATGCAGCTTTAATCCGTGCCGTTTAGCAATGCGTTCCCAGCCCTCCATTACTTGACTCCCGATTGCAATCAGGTGCTGAGCCACCTTCTCGCGACGGAACTTGCCGATGGTTGCGATGGCAGCAGCCGGACCGATACGTTCGGTCCAGTTCGTGCTGCTGATGAAAGTCGTTTGCGCCGCCTGCATCACGGACTCAGTGCCGATCACCGCTGCCATGGCATATCCGTTGGCCATGGCCTTGGCAAACACCGCAATGTCGGGATTCACACCCGATAAAAGGTGGATTCCGCCATCAGTCATGCGAAACCCGGTTGTGATTTCGTCAAAGATCAACACCGCGCCCAGTTCAGTGGCAAGGTCGCGGACGTTCTTGAGGAACCCCGACGCCGGCTCCTGGCCTCGTTGCGGTTCCATGACAATCGCGGCAAGTTCGTTTCGGTTGGCATCTGCAATCGCCTTCAACTGGTCGAATCGATTGTAATGGAAGGGTAACGCTGTCCCCTGCAAGCCTCTGGGGACGCCGCGAGGTTCGAGTCCGGGTAACAGGTGGGCGTCTAACGCTTCATCTTCGGCCAGATTAGCAGCCAGATACCAATCGCACCATCCATGGTAACCGCAAAAGGCGACCTTGTCCCGTCCCGTTTGAGCTCGTGCAATACGAACTGCGATCGACATCGCTTCCCCACCGCCGCGTGAGTAACGGACCATCTGCGCCCACGGATGTAAGTCCAACAACAGCTCAGCCAGAACCAGTTCTTCGGGAGCATTCAGGGTCGAAGCCACACCTGCGTCAATAGCATCCTTCGCCGCGCGATCGACTTCGGGGTCCGCGTAGCCAAGCACACAGGCGCCAATACCCATCATGCTCATGTCGATATATGTTCTCCCGTCAAGGTCCGTAACTTCTACGCCGCGCGCCTTTGAGAAATACGACGGCCACTGACCGGGCAGAAACATCGAGGGACGCTTGGATAATAACTGCGTACCGCCCGGAATCACTTTGCATGCCCGAGTGAACAAATCCCAGCCCTTTGTCGTGGTTTCGGTTGTCATCAGTTTCCCAGAATCGCGCTATAGTTATCAGCTTCATTCCATTTACGATTTAAGTCAACTAATCCAGGATTTTTTTTCAAAAACTTCATGACGTCTGATAACTCAAACGGCCTCCCTTCCCTATAGAGGGACTCATAAATTTTGGTCACCAGCTCAAAATCTTCGGGGTGATCTACAGTAAGACGCAGCTTTGGATAGACCACGTCGGCAGTGAGCACGCCACAGAGAAACATCTCTTTATTGTTCCAGATATAGCGTGTCACGTGCTCACGATCTCGTGGATCAGTCGCTTCATCCCAGGCTCGAGCCAGAGCGGAAAAGCCGAAGCATTCAGCATCCAATCCATCGGGGAAGCGCCCGTTGGGTATGAGCTGTGCCCCGGCGCCCGAAGCCACCCCAATGTGGTCGTACGGGCCGCTGGCGTAGGTCTGGATGAGCCGTTCAATCAATCGCGGATCAGCCAGCGGACAATCCGCAGTTATGCGAAGTATAGGATCCGCCTTAAATTGCTGTGCCGCTCCATAATAGCGGTCCAGGACGTCGGTTTCACTGCCCGCAAACAGCGCGATCTGGTTGTCGGCACAGAATCGACGCAAGACCTCATTGTCAGGATTATCGGGAACAGCGACGACGACTTCTGCGATCGAAGGAACGGCCCGCACTCGCTCTACAATGTGCCACAACATGGGTCGGCCTAGAATCGGCTTGAGCACCTTACCGGGAAAGCGGTTCGATCCCATTCGCGCTTGGATAATAGCAACTGTTTTCATGTCTTAGGTAGCCCCAGGTATTTTCTTGTCAAACGCGTCGGACGAAGTCCATCGCTCGGATCTGCTCGCCACTCCCGCTCCTCTAATTCGCTCGCAGCAGGTCCCACCTCTCCATTTCCCTCCGCCCGAAGCCCCGCTCGCACCGATCTGATCAACTCACGCATCGGATCCGGAAGCCAGCAATGCCCCGCGCCAAACTCGGCGCCCTGTCCCTCGAGATCAAGGTGGAACTCGATCATGCTCGCTCCCCACCGATGAACCGCGCGCGTGATAACCCCCGGTTCAACACTGTGATCCGACCACCCCACCGGACACCGGCAAGCATCCCGTAAGGTTGCTATCGCCGCCAGATTGCAATCCTCCGGCTTGGCCGGATAAGCAGATACACAATGTAACAGTGTCAGGTCCTGGCAGCCAGCGCCTCGCAGGACAGAACGCGCGTGGCTAATTTCGGGCAGCGTTGCCATACCGGTGGAGAGCACTACAGGCTTCCCCGTCCCCGCACATGCCTTAAGAAGGGCATCCCACATTAATTCATAAGAAGCGATCTTGTAGAAATCCACAAAAGGCAACAGTTCTCCGACCGCCTCTAAATAAAACGGTGTGCAGGAGAACAAAATTCCCGCTTCATGGCAACCTCTCGCCAGTTCCGGTAGGAACCCAACGGGAAGCTCCCAAGCCTCCCGCGCAAGAAGCTTCGGGTCGTGTCGCAAAGCCTCCGGCGCAAACAGTTCTCGCACGCGGAAAAGCTGGAACTTGACCGCGTCGCAGCCAATCTCCGCTGCAGTTCTGATGAATTCCAGGCATCGCTCCAAATCGCGATGATGATTGCTCGAAACCTCAGCCACAAAACTTGGGCCCTTGTTGCGCGCATTGGTCTGCCCGGGTTTCTGTCCGTTACTTGACATATGGCGAGATCACTTTGCTTACCGCTCGAACCACGTCACCCACATCTCCATCGGTCATGCCATGGAACATCGGCAAGCTGATCAGTCGCTCATAGGCTGCCTCCGCAACCGGACACTCGCCGTCGCTGTACCCGAACTGATCGCGATAGTAGGGATGGAGATGAACGGGAATGTAATGCACGTTGACACCGATATTTTCCGCGCGCAGGGCACGGAATATCTGGCCTCTGTCGACGGTGAGTTTCGCTAAATCGATGCGGATCGGATACAGGTGCCAGGCCGGATTCACGTCCGCCCGCACACTTGGTGGAATGAGTCCCGGCAAATCCCGGAATGCCGCCGTATAATGCGCGGCAATTTCACGGCGCCGCGCGAGGTTCGCACTTAACTTCCCTAGCTGGGATAGTCCCAGGGCGCACGCGATATCCGTCAGCCGGTAATTGAAGCCCAGCAGAACCATCTCATAAAACCACTGCCCCGATTCCTGCCGCTGCCGCGCTTCGCTGCTGATGCCGTGATTGCGGAAGCGCCGCAACGTTTCCGCCAGCCGGACATTGTTGGTCGTAACCATTCCGCCTTCCCCGGTTGTCAGGTGCTTCACTGGATGAAAGCTGAACACGGTCAGGTCGGCAATTCCGCCGACTCGTTTCCCGTGGTATTCCGCACCCATCGCATGGCAGGCGTCTTCAATCAGGAGCCTTTGTTGACCCGATCTGTTCGCCAGTTCGCGAAGTTCATCAAGAGCAGCGGGATGTCCCGCATAATCAACCGCGATGATCGCCTTCGTGCGAGCGGAAATTTTCCTGGACACTTCGCGAGGATCAAGATTCAACGTGTCCAGCGAGACGTCGGCGAACACTGGAGTCGCGCCCTGGTACAAAATGCAGTTGGCAGTGGCACAGAAAGTCATGGGAGTGGTGACCGCCTCATCCCCAGGTCCCAGTCCAGCGGCAAACGCCGCGCCGTGCAATGCAGCCGTACCCGAGCTGAAGCTGACCGCGTGCCGCGCCCCCACCCGCGCTGCAAACCGTTCTTCAAACTCGGCGATCTTTGGTCCTGTGGTCAGCCAGTCCGACTTCAGAACCTCAACCACTGCCTCGATATCCGCGTCATCAACACTTTGCCGCCCGTACGGCAACAATTTTTCGCGCACGGGCGTGCCCCCGTGGATGGCCAGTGTCTCCAGCTTTGTGGGTAAGGCACTCATGCTAGCAGTCGGTGGTGCAAGTGCGATTCGTGTCAAGGCATGCCTTCACAGGCTGCGGAAAAACTCATGGTTCCGCCACGTAACACTCAGGCTTCGTATCAGGGCATCGCTTTAGCGATGCCGCAACCCGCCCGAAATCATCCGCTTTAGGGGCTGGCCACGCCTGCTAGGCCGACGTCGGAACCGCCTCCGCAGCGCTCGCTTCAGGCGTCACCAGTTCTTCCAGTTGCCGCCGCGTCAGCCAGCGTTCATTGGTGTCGCTCGAATAACGGAAGTTTTCCGGAAGCGCTTTGGCGCTGACCCAGTTTCCCACTTTCCACCACGGATGCGACGGCTGAATCACGTACATGTCCTCAGTTTCGAGCGTTTGCCGCGACTCGTCTTCAGAGACCAGCACTTCGTGCAACTTCTCTCCGGGACGAATCCCGATGTACTCCACTTGGCATCCCGGAGCGATGGTCTCCGCCAAGTCCAACAATCTCATGCTGGGAATCTTCGGAACAAAAATCTCGCCGCCATGCATCTGCTCCAGGCAGCGGATCACGAACTTCACACCCTGCTCCAGCGTCAGCCAGAATCGCGTCATCCGAGGATCGGTGATCGTGATCTTTCCCCGCCGCCGCTGTTCCAGAAAAACCGGGATCACGCTGCCCCGGCTGCCCACCACGTTCCCATACCGCGCGCAACTGAAGCGCGTATTTCTAGCGCCCGCATAGGCATTCGCCTGCACAAACACTTTTTCCGCGCACAGCTTCGTGGCGCCGTATAGATTGATCGGATTCACCGCCTTGTCGGTGCTGAGCGCTAAAATGCGGCGCACCCCTTGATCAATAGACGCATCAATCACGTTGCGCCCGCCCATAATATTGGTCTGGATCGCTTCGAACGGGTTGTACTCACAAGCCGGCACCTGCTTGAGCGCCGCCGCGTGCACGACTACCGTAACGCCCGACAGCGCGCGCTTCAGCCGCTCGACATCTCGAACGTCGCCAATGAAATACCGCATGCAGGGATGATCGAAGCCTGACGTTCGCATCTCATGCTGCTTCAGTTCGTCCCGGCTGAACACCACCAGCCGTTGCGGGTGGTAATCGCGCAGCATGATTTCCACAAACTTCTTCCCAAACGACCCTGTTCCACCCGTGACCAGTATCGATTCCTGCGACCAATTCACCATTCTTGTTCCTTAGAAACCCCTTCCGTCGAGTTACGCGCCGAAGAAAGACGCGGACTTCGTATCAGGGCGTCGCTTTAGCGATGCCGTGACTTCTTCGAAATCAGATGCCCCTTTAGTTGCTGTGCATCGAATATCGGCAGAAGAATCTTTCTTTTTCGGGCAAGTTTCTTGTGTTCGATAGTATAGCTGACGAAGCCTGGATGCAGTCTCCGCCCGAAAATGGCCGCTCGGTCTCAACCGCCCACCATCCCCTCAAGTTCATCAACGCCCAGCAGCCTCTTGCGCAGGGAGCGGTAGAAACCCGACATGTGGGCCTCAAGCTCAAACAAGCTCATGTCGGCGGTAACGTGGACGCGCGGCAGGGCGAAGCGGGTGATCTTCGCGCCACTGATCTTCGAGCGATGGATCTTCGCGCCAAACCCGCCTCCCACGTTCATGAAGGCGCAGCGGAAACCAGCTTGCTCAGCCAGCCGCAAGTCTCGTCCTGTGACCGTGGCGGCATCGCCGAAGGGATACGCAAAAGCCCAGACCGTCTGTCCCAGAGCCTTCTCAAGAACATTCCGGCTTTCGGAGATCTCCTGCCAAGCCAATTCCTCGGATGCCCGCGCGAGAACCGGGTGGGAGAGAGAATGGGCTCCGATACTCATTCCCGCAGCGGCCATTTGCTGTAACTCGGCTCGATCAAGCGTCAGGAACCTGCCGGCAAGGGTCGGGTCTTGGAAGAATTGCTCTCTCCAATTCTCTGCAAGCCTGAGCTGCCCGCGGATTTGATCCAGAAATCTGCGCCTCAGGTCTCTATCGAACTGCGAAAGCCGTTCGACCAGGTTCCACCAACGCGAGTGTTTCTCTTTCGGAGCAATCGGGCCTATGCTAACGCCCGCTTCGAGGAGGCTGAGAGCGATGGGCTCGTCGGCGTCCAACAACATCAGGTACAGCTCCTCGTACCAGAGGATGGACGGCATTTCATCGGCGGACGCGCCGGTGGCAAAAAAGAGGCAGGACATGCCGAACTCTTGCAGTATGGGAAGCATTTCCGTCAGGGTGTTCCGCAGCGCGTCGTCGCAGGTCAGCAGGATCGCACGGCGAGGAAGTGACAGCCTCTCTTCAGACCAATGGAGAAAATCTTCGGGCGTGATCACGTGATAGCGCGTCTTTAAAAGTTGCAGCTGTCGGCGCAGCGAATCCGCGCGAACCAGGTTGCCGTCCAAAGCCGGATTCCTGACTTCGTAGCCGGCTGGGAACACGCCATGGTAAGTCACCACCGCCGGACCAGCGCCCGCCGTGTAGCGCAGGTACCCACTTCGCGACAGGGCGGGAAAGACGATGTGCTTCAGAGCCGGACTGACGAACCTCAAGGGGTACCTCTCGAAGGATTCCGCAGAATTTTACCTCACCGGTCCCCAGTTCGCGCTTGAGCAGTTAGCTTGAGTCCCAGCATTCACGAGGCCTGGGACGACAGATGACCCACACGACGCGACAGCACCGTGTGCCACAACCTTCGACTGCGCACTAGCGAAAAGCGATACACGAAGCCGGCCCTGAGAATCCCCCGAACCGACGACTCATTCCTGGCTGCGCTGAAGATCCAAACTTGCCTTTGTTGCCTCTGCAAATAAGCGGCAGCCAAGCGAATCGCTGTTGCGTAGTTGCCACGTCCACGCTGGGCTGCGGGCGTCCAGCAGTCAAATATCATGGCGGCATTCGGGTCGTTCGATTCAAGCCTGGAATTGAACTCTGACAAGTAGAATCCGTCATAAAGATCCACCCACAGAAAGTGAGACGGCTGTGTTCCTCGTCCCGTCAGAAAATAACCAGTTGCACGGCCTTGTCTCAGACGCTGGGCACAGCGCACAAAGTATTCCAGTGTCGGCGCGTCGTCGGCGTTGTTCAAGGCAGCAGAAGCAATTTCCTCCCAACCCAGAGGACTCAAGGTCGCGCTTTCATTTTCTGATTCCATTCGAGGGGCTTCAAAAAAAACAAGCTCATCCTCGGATATGAAGCATCTCTTTGCGCTAGTTAGTGCGTGCGTTGCGGTCGCAACAATGCCCGTTTTGCCAATTCGGCTTTGTAGGCTACGGAACAAGTCCCTTCCCCTACGAAGCTGCTTGTCCATACCTGGAAATCTTCCAACAGAAGCCGCCAGCCAATGTCGGCCAACATTTACCAGATGCCGGGTCAAGCTGTTTGACAACTGCACATGACGTGTTGAACAAATGTCATTGGAAAAGCGTTCTTTGTAAGCCTCGTCGCCTAATCCAAGGTCCAGTCTCTTCAAAGATGAGTCGGCGCACGCCTCCTCCGTCAAGAGCCGAAGCAGGCAGGAGCCAGGCGACGATTCCTCGAACTGGATCTGGAAGGTCGGCAGATACCAAAACCAGCTATCGAAAAACCGGAACCCGTAGTTCCACGCGATAGGCCGACCATTGACTTCCAACTGGCTGACCTTTAACCAACCAGCGGAGCTTAGGAGTCTCGCGAGTTCACTTAAGAAAAAGCGCCGCTGCGGGCGAATTAAAGGGCTAAGGCGATTGGTCGCTAAAAAGCGCGAAATCTGCGAAGCAAAAATCGACTCCAGCCCGGCGTCTAATTGTTTTGCACTCAAGTGCGCAATGCGGACTGGACCAAGCTGGCCGAGTTTTTTTAGTCCACGCTTCTCACGTTCTTTTCGCCCGACGGATTGGAGGACGGTTTGCCGTTTCTCCTCGTCACCCAGAGAAATAATGCCGCAGTCGTACCCAGGTCGTTCTTCGAGATGGAAGCGCTGGGACCTGGCAACCTCTCTAATTGCTCGAAGGGTTTGGGACTCCGCAGGGACGTTGGCGAATACCAGATCCCGCACACCCAGCTTCTTGATCTCCTCGAGCACAGCCGCCAACACGGCTTCTCGAGTCTCCGGCGCACTCACGATGTCGCAGTAATCCGCCGTACTGGCTGTTAGAAAGATAGCTGTATCAGGCGACTCTTGATCGGTCGCCATAGCCGCTACTCCGCCGAGCCGACCCGATTCGTAGACCAGGAAAGTCAACGGGCGGAGACTATCCGAAAAAGCGCGGCTTGCGGCCAATGCCCACTGATGGGTGAAGAACACCTCCGGGCGCTCCATTCGGAATACCAGGTCGTTCCAGGCAACAATGATTTCCGGGCCTTCTGGAATCTTCTCCAGAACCGTTACCTTCACGGGTGCTCCATCAAATGAGTCTAGCATTGCGGCACCCGCGTCTGCCCCGGCGCAAACCAGACACGGAAACAATATCGGGAAACTGTAAAGTTTAGGGCCGGTTCTCACTCCAAGGGTGCAATGTCATTGGGGCCCCAGGTAATTGCGGGCTACTCTGTGGTGGTTCCGGCCAAACGAAACCTGGCAAAGACAATTCGCTGCCCGTACTCCCACAGCCGCTGCGGCCAATCGCGGCGCATGCAGGGCTTTTCTATGGCGACAAAATAAGCCCCGCACATCACTACAATCGCGGTACCGACAAGCACGAATTGCACGGACAGGTAGATCCAATAAGGCGCGGTCTCGCCCAGGCGCCTGGTGAGTCGCCCCACTGCGGAGATCACTTCATAGTGAAGCAGGTAAATGGAGTAACACATCCCTCCGATGGCTGCGATCCAGCGATTCGAGAAAAAACGATTAGCTAGACGACCGCGAAAGGCAGCAAAGTAGAGGAGAAAGACCCAAGCAGGGAAAAGCCACCGGGCGAGGACAGGCGAATGGAGGATCACGAATAGCAGGGGCCATCCCGCCAGCGCAACCAAGTCCCATGCGAGGTTTCGCTGCGGAATTTCGTCCCAGCTGGCTAGAAAAACGTCGGCCAGCAGGAATCCGACCAGGAAGAATTGCAGGTAAGCGAAAATCGACAGTGATGCCCGCGCACTGTCGCGCAAAAAGAGAGCCTGGGCCGACAGGGCTGCCAGTATGAGAATGGCAATCGAAGAGCGCCGTAACGTTCGACTTCGGATTGCGAAGAGAAGGGTCAACAACGGTACCAATAGGTAAAACTGCACTTCGATCTCCAGTGACCAGGCCACTCCCATTGCCGGGCTTAATGTTCCATAAATCAGGCTGTGCAAATAAAAGAGACTCGCTGCAAAATGCGGATAAAAACTCGCATGCGGCGCCCCTTGGATGCCCACTGCCAGAATGAGCAGAACAAACAGCGCGACAATGTAAGGGGGCTCCAGACGAGTTAACCGGCGCAGATAGTACTTGCGCAGATTCACGGGAGCGGCCCCCTTAAGGTAATGCGCAGCAAAGGGAAGCCCCAGGATGAACCCACTGATCACGAAGAAAAGCTCGACGCCGCGGAATCCTACCAGAGCCGCCTGGGCAAGCCAGTCGGAATCGAGGGGAGCAGCACGATAGAACGGCGATTTCGCTGTAAGGTATGCGTTGAGGTGAAACAGGATCACCATGCCAATGGCGGCGAAGCGCAGGCCGTCCATCTCCGGGATAAACCGGCCCGAACTGGTTTCGCGGGAAATATGGGCTAGGAATCTGCCGGCGATAGAATTGCCTCTGGAAACAGAGATCGGGGCCGCGCATTTCTCGAAGTCAGCCGGATTGGGCTTACATTCATCCATATCCAAAACAGCGCCTTAAAGTTGCGATCAAGCATACTACCCTATTGAAGCAGCTCGTACTGCGAGATGGATTCGGCAGCGCCGCTGCCACGCGATAGCCTTCCGCCATGAGCGCACATTCTGCCCAAGCAAACGCTTCGCAGCCTATCTCGATCACCTGGCGGGTGCTAGACGGTTTGAGCGCTGCCGCCTGCGATCTGGAAAAGACAGCTTCAAACTAGCTTTAAACTAGGAGTCACGCGCGAATACCCCCTGAATTTTGGCTGCTTATCGGTCCTGAGATGCTAAAATCAGCAAATTCCTCATAACAGGCCGCTTTTGTCTGCCCGGCTTGCTGTGGGACGGTAGATCAAGCGGAGACCTGTGTCTCGGGTGCGACGCGCTACCGATCAAGCGTGTGGCGGCTGAGGAGTGATGATGTCTTTGGGGCCCCTGGTTCCACGTAACGACGTTCCACGTAACGACGGATTGCGCGAACTGCAACCTGGCGGACCGGCTGAATTCCTTCGTCCGGCCGGCTCCACGCTTTATAACGCACTGCCGTCGCAGGAATCCACACTGCGCGAATACATGCGCGTTCTCCTCAAGCGCAAGTGGATGGTGATCGCGGTTGTGGTGGGCATCTTCTTGGCCGTCGCCCTGGCCAGCCTGCGCCAGACTCCCATCTACGAAGCGGCGAGCCAAATCGTCATCAATAAGGCCGATTCGAACCTCATAACCTTCAAAGACTCCGTGCCGGTGGTCGACTACTACGACCAGAGCGATCTCGATACCGAGGTCCGCATCCTGCAGAGCGATCTGATGGCGCTGCAAGTGATCCGGCAACTGAATCTCGATAAGCGTCCCGAGTTCGGGGGCCGTGCCGATCAAAAGCAACCTAACCTGGTCGCCGATCCGCTGCAGACCGATTCGAACCGTACTTCGGCTCTGCTGGGAAGCTTTCGGGGAAACCTCCACGTCACTCTTATTCCCAACACCCGGATTATCGAGATTCATTACAGCAGCACCGATCCTCAGCTCGCCGCCAGCGTCGTGAACACCCTCGCGGCCACTTATGTCGAGCAGAACTTCAAGACCAAGTTCGAATCCACCATGCAGGCCTCCGACTGGCTTTCCAAACAGCTCGTTGACTTGCAGATGAAAGTGGAGACCTCTCAGGAGAAGCTCGTACGCTACCAGAAAGAGCACGAGATTTTTGGGGTTGACGATAAGCAGAACATCATCACCGAAAAGCTCGATGAACTTAACAAAGAAATGACGGCGGCCGAATTTGACCGCATGCAGAAGGAAGCGGTCTATCGCCAGACCCAGTCGAATGATCCGGTGGCGGTCGCGGCAGCGATCGTTTCCGATGCCACCGGAGGCGGCGCAGCTTCCGCGCTTCTGGACAAGTTGCGCGAACAGCAGGCGAGTCTCAGAATCCAAGTTGCTGACCTCAGCACCCAGTTCGGTCCCTCGTATCCGAAAATCGCTCAGCTCAATAACCAACTGAAGGAGATTGACCGCCAGCTTCAATCGGAAACTAACAAAGCCGTCGACCACCTCAACGGGCGATACCAGGCCGCCTTGCAGCGCGAAAATATGTTGCGCGCTTCCTTTGAGAAGCAAAAACAGGAAGCGAACAAGCTCAACGAGAGCGCGATCGAGTACAGCCTTCTCAAGCGCGATGTGGACAGCAACCGGACACTGTACGAAGGATTACTGGAAAAACTGAAGGAAGCGGGCGTCACTGCGGGATTACGCTCCAATAACTTTCGCATCATCAATGCGGCCCGCGTTCCCACCTCTCCCAGCGAACCCAACATTCCGCGCAACTTGTCTTTCGCGCTTGTGCTGGGCATCATCTCCGCTGTCGGCCTGGCCTTCCTGCTCGAGAGCATGGACAACACCGTCCGCACCCCCGAGCAGGCACAAGCCATCTCAGGCCTTCCCTCGCTCGGGATGATCCCGCTCGGCTCCAAGTCCGCCAACCGTGGGGCGACTGGCAAACGGTTGGCTTTGACCGCCTCGAAGGAAGTGGTGGAGACCGTAACCCAGGTTCGCCCCCAGTCACAGATGGCCGAATCGTATCGCGCGCTGCGGACTTCGCTTCTGCTCTCCAATCTCGGAGCGCCGCCGAAAGTCATCATGGTAACCAGCGCGCGTCCGCAGGAAGGCAAAACCACTACCAGCATCAACACGGCGATCGTGCTCGCGCAGAAGGGAGTCCGCGTTCTCCTCGTGGATGCCGACTTGCGCCGCCCCAGTATTCATAAGACGCTGGGCATGGGCCCGCGCAGCGGTCTCAGCAATGTGCTGACCGGAAGCGCCACCCTGCAGCAGACAATTACAACTTCTCCGATCCTGCCGAATCTTTTCATCATGCCCGCGGGTACACCGCCTCCGAATCCTGCCGAATTGCTGGCGTCCTCCAACATGAGGGACCTGATCGTGGAGTTGCGCGAGCTCTATGACCACATCGTGATCGACACTCCCCCAACCCTTTCCGTCACCGACGCGGTCGTGCTGTCACCCCGCGCCGATGCCACGATCCTGGTGATTCGTTCCGGCCAGACCACGAAACAAGCGCTGCGCCGGGCCCGCGACATATTGACACAGGTCAATGCTCATGTCGCCGGCGTGCTTCTGAACGCTGTCGACCTCACCTCCCCAGACTATTATTACTACTACGAGTATCAGGGGAAATACGGTCAGTACTATCAGGAAGATGCGCCCGCCGCGGAGACCGATGTGGAAAAAGCGGTTTGACACTGATGGCGATTCCACTTTCAAACCGGCGCCGCTGGCAGTTCGCTTCCGGTGTGGCCTTTGTCGTGTGCATCTATATTTTTCTGACTGGCGCGGAATTCGCGGCCAGTGTTTTTGCTTCGCGCCCGGAGTTGCCGTCTCTACAGCGCGCGGTGCGCCTCTCGCCTGGAAATGCAGACTATCGCCATCGCCTCGGATGCTACTTTGCCTTTGTTGCGGCTGATCCTCTGACCGCCATCGAGAGCCTTCGAGCAGCGGTCGAACTCAACCCGCACGATGCCCGCTATTGGTTCGATCTGGCCGCCGCATATCAGGTAATCGGGGACCTCGCTGGCCGGCGAGCCGCCCTGGATCGCGCTTTGCTAGCCGAGCCCACCGCGCCCGACGTAGCGTGGGAAGCGGCCAACTTCTTCCTTATCGATGGCGATATCGACCGCGCTCTGCGCGAATTCCACGTCGTCATCGAGAACGAAGTTTCGCTCGTCGACGCCGCCCTGCGTGTATGCTGGCGCGTGCGTCCCGACCCTGACGCTCTGCTCCACGACGTGGTGCCGGCTCGCACCGATTCCCTGATTTCCTTTCTCGATTTATTGATGAGTAAGCAGGAAACTCCGGGCGCCATCAAAACCTGGGAACGGCTCGCCCAGTTGCACCAGAAATTTCAGAACCGCTATTTGTACGAATTCGTGCGTTATCTCATTGCAGTACACCGTCCCGACGCTGCCATGTCTGCTTGGGAGCAAACCGCCGGCATTCTTGGCCTCTCTGCCTATCTGCCCACAGAGGACAACCTGGTGGTGAACGGCGATTTCAGCCTCGACATCCTCAACGGAGGCTTCGACTGGACCTACGTCGATCGACCCGAGGTCCAGAAGATTCTCGATCCGAGCGACTTCCACCAAGGTCATCGCTCTCTTTTCCTGACCTTCCAAGGTCCCGGGATCAACGACGCCGGAATTCAACAGCTGATTCCAGTGCGCGGCGCAACCAGTTACGATTTCTCCGCGTACTACAAGTCGGCCGACTTCGAGGGAGCGGGCGGGCCCCAGATCGTTCTGCGAGATGCCTACACGGGCGCGCCACTCTATTCCAGCGACCCCCTCAACGATGCCGACTTCTGGAAGGAAGTTCACTCGAAAGTGACGACCCTTGACTCCACCTCACTGCTGGTGCTGGCGATAGAGCGCTTCCCGTCTGGTTCGCCAATTCGCGGCAAGCTTTGGCTTAATAATTTCGAACTTTCTCCCAATAATTCCCACGACGACTCCCCCGACGACTCCCACGATAATTCCCCAGAAAAATCCAAGGATCACTCGTGAGTTCCGCCCTGGCAACGCAACCTGAACCCGCGCCCATCGCTAGAGTTTCGCAACCGCGACTTACCGACAACGCGCTGCTCGCCGGCGCCGCTGCCGTACTGTTGCTGGCGCCGCTGGCCTTTGGAGCGGTCGAGCCGTGGTCCATTTTTACCCTGGAAGCCTGTGCCATGTTGCTGCTCGCGGTCTGGGCGTCCCGCCAGTGGATCAACCGTGAACTCAATGTTTCCGACCACGTGCTCTATCGCCCCATGGCAGCCTTTTTTGTGCTGGTGCTGGTGCAGTGGGTGGTTGGAACGACGGCCTACCGTCAAGTGACCTATTCCCACTTGCTGCTCTACGCCGCCTACGGCATGTTGGCGTTTGTCGTGACCCAGACTCTGCGCCGATCTTCCCAGTTTGAAATGCTGGCCAAGTTGTTCGCGGCGTATGGGGCGGTAGTAGCCTTATTTGCGGTGCTGCAAGGTCTGGCTCCGAATGGAAAGCTTTATTGGATCCGGGCCCTGGAGCAGGGTGGTTCGATTTATGGACCGTACGTCAATCACAATCATTACGCCGGCCTGATGGAGATGCTTATGCCCTTCCCTCTGGTGCTGGCGGCAACTCGCTTCACGAACGGGAACCGCAAGATCGCGGCGGCAGGAATCGCTGCGCTGATGGCGGGAAGCATTTTTCTTTCCGGCTCGCGCGGAGGCATGGCGGCATTCGTCGCGCAGATGGTAGTGCTGGGCGTGCTTCTGGTCCGCAAGCAAGAAGGCAGTTGGAAACAGCCGCTCATGCTGGGCGCGTTTCTGGCGGTGGTGATCGTTTTTCTCATCTGGATGGGTGGCAACGAACTCACCCGCCGTCTGGTCAGCATTCACTCCGAAGCCCGTGAAGAGATTAACGGAGGAGTTCGCCTCAGCATCGATCGTGACTGCTTGCGCATGCTGATCAAGAGGCCCTTCCTCGGTTGGGGACTCGGCGCCTTTCCGATTGTCTACCCCGAATTTCGCAGTTTTTACACCACCTTCTTCGTGAACCACGCGCACAACGATTATCTGCAACTGCTCGTCGAAACCGGCTTGGCTGGCTTCTCCATCGCGGTCTGGTTTCTGGTGCTGATGTTCCGCCAGGCCGCAACCAAACTTAAGAATTGGACCGAGAACGCGAGCGGCGCGATGACCGTGGCGTCTCTGCTTGGCTGCGTCGGGATTCTGGTGCACAGCTTTCTCGATTTCAATCTGCAGATCCCGGCAAACGCCGCGCTGTTTTACGTTCTCTGCGCAATCGCCGCTTCCGCGCCTCTGCAGGAATCGCAGCGGCGTCGCGTGGTTCGCCGGCGCAGTTTGATCGTGGAACCCAGCTCGGAGATTGCGGCCTCGTGATTGGGGTTATCGGTCGCTTATGACAGATTTCGGTTCACTTGACTTTTGTTCGGACGAGCGTAACCTTCAGGTTATGTTTCGACCTCGCCGTCAACCTTGCTTGTTTCTTTTCTTGGCCATGGCGTTAGCGGCTTCCTACGCACAGGTTACGGCGCCAGACACTTCCGTTGTATCTAGCCCTTACCCGCCGCTCTTCAAAAGCGCGAAGTATGCCGTCGGTGCAGGACCCGTTTCCATTGTTGTGGCGGACTTTAACGGTGACGGTAAACCGGACATTGCTACGGCCAACCGTGACGCCTCGACCGTGTCGATACTCATCAACAATGGGGACGGCACCTTTCGGAAACACGTGGACTACGCGACAGGCAATTATCCGTTGCAAGTAGTCGTGGGAGACTTCAACAACGATGGCAAGGCAGATCTGGCTGTCGCAAACGATAACGATCAGTCAATTTCGATTCTGCTGGGCAATGGCGACGGTACATTTCGCCCGCGGATAGACACAGTTGTTTCTACTTCGGGTGGAGTATTTTCCCTGTCTGCATATGATCTCGACAACGACGGGAAACTGGACCTCGTAGTCGGGCCTGCGGACGTCTCGCTTTTAGGCAATGGCGACGGAACTTTCCAGGCTCCAGTCAGCTTTCACCTCTACAACGGCGGCACCCTCTCCTACGTGCTTGTTACTCACTTAACCGGGTTGGATCTGGTGGGAGTCATGAATGACTTTTTCCCATACAAGATTAAGGAATTGGTGGCTAAAGGTGGGGGCACGTGGCTGGACTATTCGGAACAGGATTTCAACCAGCCCACCCACTTGGGCCAGTTAGCTGCAGGCGACATCAACGGAGATCACTTGGGAGATATAGCTGCGTCTTGGTTTGGTCAGAACCAGGTATTTCTCTGTTTGACGAATTCGGGCGGCATTCTTGGATGCAGCAACAACACCTATAAGGTCGGTACGGGTCCTATAGGGATCACTCTCGCGGACTTGACGGGCGACAATCTATTAGATGTCATTACCGCAAATAGCGGGTCAAATAACATCTCGTTTTTGCGCGGCCACGGAGACTACACGCTCGGGCCGCTCACCAATTATGCCGTCGGCAAGGTGCCGCAGTCCGTGGCGGTTGCGGATTTCGACGGCAACGGACGCCAGGATGTCGCTGTTGCCAACTCGGGCGATGGAACGGTCACAACGCTGCTACAGAGTACCGTAGCGCTTTCAACGTTTTCGCTATCCTTCGGCAAACAGGCTGTCGGCACAACGAGCCCGGCAAAAACTGTTACCCTTTTCAATGCTGGCCTCAGCATTCTGCACATTAGCAAGATTTCTACCTCGGGCGACTTCATTCTGCAATCGAATGGTTGCGGCACAACACTCGCTTCCGGCGCCTCCTGCAAGCTGAGTGTGGTGTTTCATCCGACGGTCGCGGGGACTCGCATAGGAGGGTTGTTCGTCGCTGACGACGCTCTCGGGAGCCCTCAGAGGATCTCGCTCTCAGGAAAAGGGATATAGCTTTTTCCGACAGCGCGGGTGCGACGCACCCCGCCCGCTTCAACCTTTTCTAATTTACTCTCCGCCACTCCTCACCATCAGCGCAATCGCTCCGCTGGCGGCGAGCGCGGCACTCACCAGTAGCAGGCCTCCCTTGAATTGTCCCGTCGAGGTGCGCACCAGTCCAATCACATAAGGACCAACAAATCCGCCGAGATTTCCGACCGAATTAATGAACGCGATCCCGGCCGCCGCCGCCGTGTTTGACAACAAACCCGCCGGCATCGCCCAGAACGGCCCCATCATGGAGAACACGCCCAGCACCGCCACACTGATGGCGAGAATCGCCGGGCCTACTGAAGTCGAATACGCCGCGCCGGTCAGCGCCAAAGCCCCGGCAAAGGCCGGCATCGCCGTATGCCATCGCCGCTCTCCGGAGCGATCGGAGTGCAAGCCCACCGCCACCATCGCTATCGCTGCTGCGACATACGGAATCGCAGACAGCATGCCGACCGCGAAATTGCCCACTCCCGACAAGCTTCGGATCAGCGTCGGCAGCCACAAACTCACGCCGTAGGAGACGGTATTCAACCCGAAGTACACCAGCGCCAGCATCCAGATTCGCCCGCTCCGCAAGGCGGCGAATACTCCCGCTCCCCCAGTGACCTCCGCCCGTTCCCGCCGCAGCGTCTCCACCAGCCAGTCTCGCTCTTCATGCGGGAGCCACCGCGCGTCTTCTGGCCGGTCCACGAGATATACGAGCACGACACCGCCCAGCAGTACCGCCGGAATCCCCTCCACCAGGAACATCCATTGCCATCCCGCCAGGCCGGACGTGAGATGGAGGCCGAGGAGCGCGCCGGATAACGGTCCGCCCACGACTCCCGACAATGGCGCCGCCGTCATGAATCGAGCCACCGTCCGTGCCCGCGCCCGTGCCGGAAACCAATTCTTCAGATAGAGGATTACGCCCGGGAAGAATCCCGCCTCCGCCGCTCCCAGCAGAAATCGCAGCAAGTAAAAGCTGCGCGGGCCATTAACCAATACCATCGACGCTGAAATCACTCCCCAAACCGTCATCAGCAGCGCAATCCACCGCCGCGCCCCCACGCGCTGCAGCGCCAGGTTGCTCGGCACCTGAAAGAAGAAGTACCCCGCGAAAAACATTCCTGCCCCAAGCCCATAGACGGCGTCGGTAAATGCGAGTTGTTGCCGCATCTGCAGCGCCGCAAATCCCACGTTGATCCGGTCCAGATAGGCAACGATGTAGAGCAAGAACAAAAACGGCACGAGCCGCCAAGTGAGCCTGCGCACCACCGCCGCCTCGATCTCGTAAACCGTGCCCCGTTGTTGCCGCCTAGTATCCTGTGTGGTAATGGTTTCCCCCGTGTTCCTCTGTGACTCCTCCGTGCCCCCTGTGGTTAAGGTTTTTTCAGCCCGAGCCGAGCCCGAATTCCCCCCACGATTTCCGCCGGCGACCGATCGACATCGACCACCACCGCGTCTTCCGGCTCCTCGAGCGCCGCCATTTGGCTCTCCAGCATCCGTTCCGTCATGAAGTGTCCGACGCGTGCGCGCAGCCGCTGCCGCAGCAACTCTGGCGTTCCCCTCAAATAGACGACCTGCACCTCCGGCGCAACCCGCAAGCTCTCTCGATACGCCCGCTTCAACGCCGAACAAGCCAGCACCGCATTTTTCCCCGCCGCGATCCAGCCGGCAATCAGCGCCCGCAGAGTCTCCAGCCAGGGAGCCCGATCGGCGTCGGTCAGCGGAATCCCATTCCGCATTTTCTCCACGTTCGCCGCAGGATGATAATCGTCCCCGTCCGCGAACTCCCATCCGAGTTCCGACGCCAGCAACTGCCCGACCGTCGTCTTCCCCGAGCCCGACACTCCCATCAGCAAGATGACCACGCAGCCTCCATCCGCCACTCACTCTTTTGCATCCCGGCCATCCTTTCTTTGCGAATATAATGGCGCGCACGTGATGGCGCTAGCCTCCAGCACCAAACTCGGTCCGTATGAAATCATCTCGCCGCTAGGAGCGGGCGGGATGGGCGAAGTCTATCGCGCGCGCGACACGCGACTGGAGCGCACGGTTGCCATCAAAATCTTACCTACGCATCTCTCTTCCAATCCTGAAGCGAAGCAGCGCTTTGATCGCGAAGCGCGCGCCATCTCGTCGCTGAACCATCCCAACATATGCACGCTCTATGACGTCGGTCATCAGGACGGGATCGACTATCTGGTCATGGAGTTTCTCGAAGGGCAGACTCTGGCCGATCGTTTAGTGAAAGGGCCGCTGCCGCTCGAGCAGGTGCTGAAGTACGGGATCGAAATTTGCGAGGGGCTCGAAAAGGCGCACAAGACAGGAGTCGTCCACCGCGATCTGAAGCCAGGCAATATCATGCTGACGAAGGGCGGCGCCAAGCTGATGGACTTCGGGCTGGCCAAAGCAGGAACGGCAAGCGTGCCGCCCTCTTCAAGTTTGACCATGACACTTTCCGGTCCGTCGGCCGATCAGCCGCTGACGGCAAAAGGCACGATCGTCGGTACCTTCCAATACATGTCACCGGAGCAGTTGGAAGGCAAGGAGGCGGACGCGCGCTCAGATATTTTCGCGCTGGGCGCGGTGCTGTACGAGATGGCCACCGGCAAACGGGCGTTCACAGGCAAGACGCAAGCCAGCATCGTAGCCGCCATTCTTGCTTCAGAGCCGCAGCCGATCTCGGTCGTGCAAACGATGTCCCCACCCGCGCTCGACCGCGTGGTCCAAGGTTGCCTGGCGAAGGATCCCGACGAGCGCTTTCAGACGATCCATGATGTGAAGCTGCAGTTGAAGTGGATCGCCGAGGGAGGTTCACAGGCCGGCGTGCCCGCGCCAGTAGTGGCAAAGCGGAAAAATCGCGAGCGGGCACTTATCATAGCGCTCCTCGTCTGTGGACTCCTGGCGGCGCTCGGGATCGCAGGCTCGGTGATTTTTGCGAAGAAGGAAGAAAGCCTGCGGCGGCGAGTAGTACGTGCGCAGATCGGTGCTCCCGACCACTACTCGTTCACTGGAGTCAACCTCAGCAACCACGTTGAGATTTCGCCCGACGGCAGCACCATCGCCTTCATAGCGGAAGGCGAGGGCAAACAATTTCTTTGGGTGCGGCCGCTCCATGCGACGACAGCGCAGCCGCTCGCTGGCACCGAAGGCGCTTACTATCCCTTCTGGTCGCCGGACAGCAAGTTCATCGGATTCTTCGCGGGCGGAAAGATGAAGAAGGTGGAAGCCTCCGGCGGCGTGGTGCAGACGCTCTGCGACGCTCCATATGGCCGCGGAGGCAGTTGGAATCGCGACGGCGTGATTCTATTCACGCCCGGGATTCATGACGTGATCTACCGTGTCGCCGATGGCGGCGGCCAGCCCGTGGCCGTGACTAAGGTGAAGAAGGAGGGTGCCTACTCCGGAGGCCGCTGGCCGTATTTCCTGCCTGATGGACGCCACTTTCTCTACCTCGGAGTAGAAGGCGATGATCCGAAAGGAAAAGTTTACGCCGCAGCCCTCGATTCTCCCGACCCGAAGTTGATCGTCGAAGAAAATACCGGCGTTGCGTACGCCAACGGTTACCTCTTCTTCACCAAGGATGGCAACCTCGTGGCCCAGCCCTTTGATCCCGACCGCCTCACGCTGAGTGGGAACCCAGTCCCAGTCGCGCCCAAGGTGGAGTACTACGAGGGAAAGGCTTTGGGAAACTTCTCTGTCTCTGAGAACGGGGTACTCATCTACAGAAGCAGCTTTTCGAGTCCCAGCCGCCTGGTTTGGCTGGACCGCGCCGGCAAACAACTCGCGACTCTGGGAGACCCGGGAAACTACGGACTTGGACGGCTGTCCCCCGACGGCCGCACCGTTGTCATTTCGCGCGACGACCCATCGGACGCGAGCAAAAGCGATCTGTGGCTCCTCGATGTGCAGCGGGGAATTTTCTCCCGCCTGACCTTTCATCCCGCCACGCAATACACCGCGGCCTGGTCGCCCGACGGCAGCCGTCTGGCCGTTGCGGCGTTTGCGACGAAGCTCCAGATCATGCCGGCCAATGGGAGCGGTACACCCGTCACGGTCTCCGAAGAACCGATGGCCGCCGTCCGCGATTGGTCGCCGGATGGACACACAATCCTCGTACAGCAGCAGAATTCAAGCACGGGATGGGATGTGATGTTGCTGCCCCTCTCGGATAAGCCGCAGTCCCTGACTCCTGTGCTGAATTCTCCGTTTGATGAAGTAGCGCCCAGACTGTCTCCTGACGGCCACTGGCTGGCTTACATCTCGAACGAAAGCGGCCGCGGGGAGGTTTATGTGGTTCCGTTTCCGCAGCGGGGCGGGCGCTGGCAGATCTCCAATAACGGAGTCCTTCTGGGCGGCTTGCTCAGCTCGGGATTAACCTGGAGTCGGGATGGCAAACAACTCTATTTTCACGGCCCTGCCCAGGAACTGATGGCGGCCGACGTCCAACCGCAGGGCAGCGAGTTTCACTCCGGATTACCCCGCCAAATTTTCTCCGCGCCCGGAGGCGTCGGGCCCCTGGACACCGCGCCCGACGGACGGATTCTCGTGCTCGTGCAAGCCGAGCAGGCAACGGCTCCGCCGATCACGCTGGTGATGAACTGGGACGCCGAGTTGAAGAAATGAGTAACTTATCGTCGGCGTTGCCCGAGAGTTGGGCCTCTTTACCTGGGTCACCCGGCGCCCTTTCCTGTATCGGGGCGTTATTTCGGAGGATCTTTCTGACGCGTCGCCGTGACGCCTGTCACAATCCCGAGTCCCAATAGCACGATCGCGCCCACGACAATCCAGTGCGAGGGCACATGCGCCAGATGCGCGCCGTAAGCCAGTCCGCCGATCAAGATGACGAACCCTATCGCATAAAGTCCGAACGACATAGTTTGAACCCCCGGCCCGCTCCTGCGGCGGCTTCTCTTCCTTTTTGTGCTGTTCGTCCGGATGCTTCTTTTCATCCGGCGCGACCATTTTACTCCGACTCAGTTTAGTCCAACTGTCTGCGTCTTAGGGCAACTGGGGGACGGGTGGCTGTGATCTTTCAAGACGTTGTCCATTCGATCGGAACCAGAGAAGCTGATTGTGACGAGCAATCCAGTTTCCGAGGAAAGACCGAATGGACATCCATAAGAATGCCCGACTCACCCTGCGCAGTCGAGAAGCGTTGGTTCGGTATGCGGCTTGCGGCCTCCGGTTGAGGGCCGTTGCCGCGAGCTTCCATGTAACTCCCAAGACCGCCGCCAAGTGGGTCCGTCGTTATCGCGCCGAGGGAGAGTCCGGACTGTGGGACCGATCTTCTCGTCCCCAGCACAGTCCCCGCGCCACTTCAGCTTCCTTGGTAATTCGAGTCGTCGAACTCCGCCGTGCGCATCGCCCGGGCTATCAAATCGCTCAAAGCACCGGACTGAGTCCAGCCACCGTCAGCCGTATCCTGCGGCGTGCTCATCTCAATCGCTGGCGCGATCTCCATCCCGCTCCACCCGTGGTGCGCTATGAACATCCGTTTCCGGGGGACTTGCTCCATCTCGACATCAAGGGAATGACCCGCTATCAGCGGGTTTCCATTCGTGGCGATGGACGGCGTCGCGGACGTCCGCAGCACGCCGGTTGGGAGGCGCTCCATATCGCCATCGATGATCACTCGCGCCTGGCCTTCTCGCGGCTCTTGCCCAACCAGAAGACCCAGACCACGATCGCCTTCTTACACGACGCCATCGCTTTTTATGCCCAGCACGGCATCCGGATCCGCGGTCTGCTCACGGACAACGGAAGCTGCTATCGCTCGCACCAGTTCCGCCACACCTGCGTCGAACTCGGCATTCGCCATCGCTTCACGCGGCCTTATACGCCACGCACCAACGGAAAAGCGGAACGTTTCATTCAAACCGCACTTCGCGAATGGGCCTATGCTCGCCATTGGACCAACTCCGAGGAACGCGACCAGCACCTCCTGCCCTGGCTCCAGCACTACAACTTCGCCCGCCCACATGGTAGTCTCGGCTACGCTCCACCAATCAGCCGCGCTCTTTCAGGTACAACGTCTTGATAAACTACAGGTGGCCCACTCAAGCCCGGTTTTGGCTTGAGTGGGGAACTCTCCAATTGCGGTTCGCTGAGCAGCAGGTGAACATGCTCAGGCATGACCACAGAGCCGTAAACGTAGAGTTTGTAACTGTGGCGCACTCGCTCCAACGCTGACTGGTAAGCAAGCGACGGCGATGGTAGCAGCAGAATGTGACGAAATGACTCTGCCCGCTGTGGAACATCCCCACTCAAGCCAAAAGCGGGGAGAAGAGGCCCTGCCGAACTGGCGACACGCAAGTTATACCGCAGTGCCCCTAAGCCAGCACCTCCCAGCCCACATCAAGCGCAGCCCCAGCTTCTTCCAGGTACCGACAGATCCGGTTTTACGCTTAGTCTCAATCGCCGCAATCAGCGCGCGCGATACTCTTGCCTTCTTCGCGAGCTGCTCCTGAGTAAGCTTGCGATGCTCACGCCAGATACGCAGCGCGGGCTCCCCCCCGCAGTCTGCGCTCGGTAATCTCCAGAGGTATGAGTTCGTCCGAGCCATCGTCCAGGCGCGCTTTGGCGGCATCGTACGCCTTCACATCAGCAACCATTTCCGCATCTTCCATAAGCCTTTAGCGAACGCCGCACACGAAGTCCGACCCTCGCGACCTGCTCCTATCATCACATTTTTCTCGTACTGCCATCACAGACACCGAATCGCAATCCTGCAATAATTCCCCGACAGTGCAGTATCGAGAACTGCGCCCGTCTCCAGAGACGGACCCATCATCCGCCGCAAAACCATCTTCGGCGGCTCTTTGACAAGTAGGCGACAAGTAGACGATAAGTGGACGATAAGCAGTTAAAAGCGGCGACCCCGCACCCCGAAAAGTGCACGCCAAATCGCAGAAAGACCAGCTAAGTCTTTATTCATGTAGAGGAGGGAGTTAAGTACTTTAATTAGAATAGCTTAGCGGGAATTGGGGGGGGGGGTACAAAAGCTTTCCATTCCCTATCCTGGCGCAAAGACCTCACGAAGTGTTCACCTGCGGTGAGGGTTGGTTTTTGCGCAAGCCTGTCAGCTCTCTCATCGCGGTGTAAAATTAAAGGTCGCGAATATCCGCGCTAATTCCAATGTTCCGTCCTGGAAAGGATCTCCTATGGCAACCATGGAAGCCCCGCCGCGCCTGCAACTCCGCCTTCACGAAGGTGCATTCAAGAATGAAACATTCGTCGATTTCACGAAAGAAGAGAACGTGCGCAAGATGCGTTCCGCCATCGAGAAAGTGCGTGGCCAATTGGGCCGCGAGTATGACCTGATCATCGGCGGCAAGCGCGTCAAGACTTCCGACAAGATTCGTTCCATCAATCCCGCCAAACCTTCGCAGGTGGTCGGGGTTCACCAGAAGGCTGGCAAGGAGCACGTCGATCCCGCCGTCCACGCCGCACTGAAGGCTTTTACTAACTGGAGCCGCACTTCAGTCGAGGAGCGTGCGTCGCTCTTGTTCCGCGTGGCCGATGTGATGCGCGAGCGCAAGCTCGAATACATGGCTTGGCTGGTGTTCGAAGTTTCTAAGAACTGGGTCGAAGCCGATGCCGATATCTCCGAGACCATCGATTTCTGCGAGTTCTATGCGCGCGAAGCCCTGCGCTTCTCGAAGGCCGAACCGCCCGTGCAGTTGCCGGGCGAGCGCGATACGCTGACCTATATTCCGCTCGGTGTTGGCGCCGTGATTCCGCCGTGGAACTTCGCCTGCGCCATTATGGCCGGCATGACGCTCGCTTCGATCGTCAGCGGCAACACCGTTGTCCTGAAACCATCGAGCGATTCGCCGACGATTGCGGCGAAATTCGTTGAGTTGCTCGAAGAATGCGGAATGCCCGAAGGCGTCGTCAACTTCTGTCCCGGCGGAGGTGCAAGCTTTGGCGACGCGCTGGTGGCGCATTCAAAAGTTCGCTACATCGCTTTCACCGGATCGCGCGAGGTTGGATTGCACATCAATCAGACCGCGGCGAATCAGCAACCGGGCCAGCTCTGGATCAAGCGCACCATCCTCGAAATGGGCGGCAAAGACGCCATCATCGTCGATGCCGACGCTGATATCGACTCCGCCGTCGAAGGCGTAGCCACGGCTGCTTTCGGCTTCCAGGGCCAGAAGTGTTCGGCCTGCTCGCGCGCCATCATCGACGAACGCATCTACGATAAGTTCCTCGAGAAACTGAAATCCCGCGTCGAGCGCATTACCGTCGGCGATCCTGCCGACAACCCAAACATGGCTGCCGTCATCAACGAAGGTTCGATGAACGACATCCTCCGCTATATCGAAATCGGCAAAAAAGATGGACGCCTAATCACCGGCGGCGCGCGCGACGCTAAAGCGGGCGAAGGCTACTTCGTGCAGCCCACCGTGATCGCCGACATCCCCGCGAAGTCCACGCTCGAGCAGGAAGAGATCTTTGGCCCGGTGTTGGTAGTGATCAAATCGCGCAATTTCGACCATGCTCTCGAAATCGCCAACGACACCGAGTTTGGCCTGACCGGAGCAGTCTACTCCAGCTCGCGCGAGAAACTGGATCGCGCCGTGCGCGAGTTCCACGTAGGCAATCTCTACCTGAATCGCAAATGCACGGGAGCGATGGTAGGCGCGCACCCCTTCGGCGGCTTCAACATGTCCGGCACCGATTCGAAATCCGGGGGCCCGGACTATCTCTACCTGTTCACGCAAGCGAAGAGCGTCGGCGAGAAGATTGTGTAGAGGCGGGGCTTGCCCCGTCTCACTCCCCGGCCGGAGACGCGGCAAGCCGCGTCTCTACGGGAAGTCAGTTTGGGGCAAAATAAAAGGCCTCCCGCAGGCGGCCTTCTTTCTGTCCAGCGAACGACCCAGCGAACGCGATCTAGTTGCTGATGCCCGCGCTCTGCGGTGGTTGCGGGATGGCTGCGGCTGCCGTAGCGGCTGCGGCTTCATTCAGGATGCGGTGGTGAATGGTAAACAGCGCCAGCTCCAGCCGGTCCGACACGCCGATCTTGTCGTAGACGTTGCGCAGGTAGTTCTTGATCACCTGCTCGGTCGTGCCCAACTGGGTGGCGATTTCCTTATTCTTGTATCCCTGAACGATGAGCGCCACGATACGCAGTTCCTTGGCCGTCAAGCGGTCACGGACGCGCAGCCCGACCATATCGTTCTCGGTCAATTCGCTCGGCACCGCCATGTCCTGCACCCAGCTTTCGCCACGGGCGATCTTGCGGACACAGTCCACGAGCGCGGGGCTGGTGACGTTGCGATAAACCACGCCATGGGCGCCCGCCGCCATGTAGCGCTGCGCGCTCTCGCCGGTGTCGGCGAGGACGACTACGCGGGTCTTGTTTTTGTTGGCCGCCGAAAGGACGGAGTTGAAATCGGAGTGGAAACCTCCGGCGATGATCAGCACGGCGGCGCGAAATTTGTCGAGCGCCATGAACATCTGCTCGGCAGTTTGCGCCTGGGCCACAATGCGCATTTCGTCTTCTACAGCCAGCACCTTGGCGATGCCAGCGCGAAAAATCGCCTGATTGTCGGCCAGAATAAGCTTTAACATGGTTCGCGCTCCCGGTTAACTATTGCGAACGAATTCGTAAGAATCGATTACGCAAGCGACGCCCCGGCTGTCCCCGGACTCGGCGCTGGCATTGGGCTCATCGGTCCGCACCACGCGGCCGCGGCACTGAATTACAACATCTTCCTTGCCGCCCGTTACTTCCGGCGGCAACGTGATCTCAAACTCTACCGGTGAGCCGACCTCGAGCGAAGCGTCGGCGCGGATGTACACGCCGGCGGCGCTCAGATTGCCGGTTATGCCGCTGGTGTCACCTGCGGTATCTTCCTTATGAATCTTGATCGGCAATTGCAGCGGAAACCTTTTCCCTGTACGCGCCTCGGACACGACTCCTCCTCTGCCCTGACTCTGCGGTTCAACCTAAAGCCAGAAAACTACGGAATTCCCAGCCCAAAGCCTGATGAGCAGCTATCGGGGTTATATCACGGAAAATACGCCAAAAGAAGCCCAGATTACCTAAGTAACACCGGTAGGAACTAGATACCTCCCGAGTCGGCGGCCGAACATAGCCACAATTTAGAGGATAATACCGCATTTTTAGATGCGACACGTGCTCCAAACCGTCTGGGCAATCGGTCGATATTTCGAGGGTGGGCAGCCCTGAAGGGGCATCTGCTTTTCGAAGGCTTTCGGCATCGCTGAAGCGATGCCCTGATACGAAACCCTGATATGAAACCCAGTCTTTTAGCAGCCCAGACCTGCTTGCTTCAGACATTTGGCGGTCGAGTCGCCCGCCACCACACTTGTCACTATCAGACTTTGACCGAGTCGCGGCGCTCGGCGGGAACGTAGTTAACGGCAGCGGTGCGATCTAGTTTGTCCCAGGCGAAAGGACGGCCCTGGATGGCACGTTTCAGGGTCCGGAACAGAACCAGAGAAAATACCTGGCGATAGGCAAAGCGCTGCAACCACACCTGGCTGAGCAGCCAGGCGTCTTCGCGGGCTTCGGGCCGGCGACGCTCCAATGCGAACGCGATCGCCGAGGCGATGAAATCGATCACCAGAAATGCGCCGAAGAAGATCAACAACCTTTGGAAGCTGGCCGGATCGTTCGATTCAGGATGAAAGTAATTCTGGACGAAATACCAGATCACGCCAGCCGCAAACATCAGGTCAATGAAGGGCGAGACCAACGGAAGCAGAATCTGGAAGATGAGGATGTTGGGAAGTGCGACGAAACCTAAGGCTCCCTTGCGCGCGAAAACGCCGCGATGCTTAAAGACGGCCTGCAGAATTCCGAACGACCAGCGAAAGCGCTGCCGCATGAGCGCGTTGGCATTCGTCGGAGCCTCGGTGAATGCCAGGGCCATATCTTCGTATTCCACGCGATAGCCGTTGCGCAGCAGGGCCATAGTGAGATCGGCATCTTCGGCCACGGTGTCAACGTGATAGCCTCCCGCTTCGCGAACCGCCGTGACACGCCAGGCTCCGATCGCCCCCGGCACCACGCTCACCGCACCCATGGTGTTGAGCGCCCGTCGCTCGAAATTCTGGCTGGTGATGTATTCGAGCGCCTGCCAGCGCGTCCACAGGTTGACGCGGTTGCCGACTTTGGCATTACCGGCCACGGCTGCAACTTTCGGATTGAGGAAGTGCGGCACCATGCGGACGATTGCGTCGGGAGCGATGATGGTATCGGCGTCGATGCCGACGAAGAGTTCTGCATCGCCGATGTGCTCAAGTCCAAAGTTGAGCGCCTCGGCCTTGCCGCCGTTGGGCTTGGTCAGAATCAATACCCTGCCGGCAGCTTCCTCGGCGGCAAACGCGCGGTGGGCAATTTCCAAAGTACGATCCTTGGAACCGTCGTCGATGACGATCACGCGCAGATTGGGATAGTCGGAATCGAGCGCGCCCTGGATGGTGCGTTCAATGACCATCTCCTCGTTATAAGCGGGAATGAGGACTGCGACCCGGGGCCGGTAGGCCGCAATCTGCTCAGGCGTTCCATACACATGCGAGCGGAGGCGGTCATAGATCGCGAGGATGCCGACCGAAACCAGGCGCCCGGTCATCAGGATGTCACCCAGGAAAAAAATAACCGTGATGGCCGTCATGGTTGCGCTGGCGAGCCAGAAGCCGATCCAGTTCAGGCGAGCGGACCAATACTGGTTGGCCGCTAGCGGCGGCATCACATCCGCTTTCGTTTTGCCCATCAACTGGTACACGGGGACGAATTCAAATCCGCGCGCACGGGCGCCGTCGATAATCAGCGGGAGTGCCAGCACCGTTCTTTCCCGGTTGCCGCCGCCATCGTGCAAAAGAATAATGTTGCCGCACTTCTGATCGTTCGGCTGGCAGGGGGGCAGATGGTTCAGCACGGCATCGGCGATTTGTTGCGGCGTGAGCGCTGGCACGTCGCTCCAATCCTTGGGGTCGATCTTGTTGCCGATGGTGATATAGCCCATGCTCTGCGTGAGTTCGAGCGGCCGGACCTGATCTTCAGTGTCGGGCTCCGCATCGACGGAGTATGGCGGACGAAACATCATGGTGCGAATGCCCAGGCGGCTGGCAAACAGTTGCTCGGTCAGATTCAGCTCCACCTTCATGTAGCCGGTGCCAATCGAGCTGATATCGGGATGAGTAAAGGTATGGTTCCCGATTTCATGGCCTTCCCGGTAAACGCGCTGGGTCAGACCGCTGAACTTCTCAGCCTGGATTCCGATCAGGAAGAATGCTCCCGGAACATGCTTGCGTTTGAGGATATCGAGAATTTTCGGTGTCCACTGCGGATCGGGGCCGTCATCGAATGTCATGGCGAGCCGGTTCTTGCTGAAGCCATAGCGCGCCACACGATACGGCTCGGGCAGACTCTTGAAGGTTTCCCCGTCGATAAGTCCGGTCTGCTTGTCCAGTGATAGATCGCGCGCGCCATTAGTGGGCCGGGCCTCAATGTGCAGAATTTCGCCGCTACCCTCCATGTCGACGTCCTGGCCGGGTGGGACGTCTTTTAATCGATCGGAGGCATTGGCCTCTCCCGGCGTATCCCACACGCGCCACAGGGAGCGGTCTTCCGCGCCCAGCCTCCACAAGGCGAAGGTCTGGATGCCGAGTGTCTGCGCGGCACGCATCTCGTTCAATGCGGTCACCGCATCGAGGAACCAGACATCGTGGCGAAAGTTATCGTCGTCGAGGTAGCTGAAGTGCGGATTGAGCGCATCGCCGTCAAAATCAATGTCTTCTTCGGAATCGCGAGACCCGATCCAGGCTTCCTGCACGGAAACGCTCTTGTCTGCCAGTCCCGGCGGCAGTTTGCCTTTTTTCGGCCGCTCGACCCAGTCGTACCCGTAGTTGCCGATGGCGCAGATGAGCTTTTCTTTCGGAATCTCTTCGACGGCGGAATCAAGGTTGTCGAGGAACCAATCCTGCGAAGCGACGGGGCCTGGGGTTCCGCCGGGAAAGTGCTCGTCATAGTTCATGATGACAACGCCATCCACGGCGGACGAAATGGCCTTGTAATCATAATCCTCGTTGCGCACCTGGACGCTGACGTAGAGCTTCATCCCCTTGGCGTGCAGGTCGGACGAGAGTTCGTTCAGGAGAGCTACGTATCCGGGTTGCGCTTTCTTCGGGAAAGATTCGAAATCGATCATCAAACCGCGATAGCGATCGGAAGCAAGAAAGAGTGCGATCTCACGTCGAAACCTGGCGCGGGACTCCTTATTGTTCAGGAAATCACCCACGCCCGGAACAAAGTCGGTGCCGTCAAAGTTCTGCACCACCGGAAACACTTCCATGTTGGTGCCTTCCGTCTTCAGAAACGGCATTACCTTGTCGTCCACCGGATGGACCGTTTGCCCGTGAACCACGTCAAACATCGCGTTCGTATCCGTATTCACGGCTTGCAGATGGCCGTCTGGACTGAGAACCTGCAGCCATGTCGGGAATAGCAGGTCGATCTGGCGTGCGTACTCGCGCAAGGAAGAGAAGCTGGCCGTGTCCCAGGAAACGTAGAACGCGGCTCGTATCCCTTGCTGGGAGTTCAGCGTGAGTTGGGAAGGAGCCTTGCGGGGTTGGCGGCGGTGTCCGGCGCGGGCCAGAGTAGCCAGGCGGCGTTTCTCACGTGCTTTCGTCTTTTCGTTCTCTTTAAGAGCGTGGTAAGGACGCTTTTCTGTAAGCCAGGAAAGATCGGGCAGAGGGTCGCTGCGCAAGGCGCTGTAGATGAAAAAGATCACCAGCAAAGAAAAGGCCAGGGCGGCCACGTCGAAAACGCCGCGAATCCGCCTCCAGCGCGCTTGCTTGGGATCGTAAAAAACCTGTTTCGCCATCTGGGTGTGGTTTCTACATCCTAAGGTGAGAGCCGCAGGGGGTCAAACCCAGTTCTCGGTTCTCAGTTCTCAGACTTCCTACCTGGGCGGACCCGAGGGTTGCCTTCCGGGAGAGAGCCGCGATAAAAATCGCTTGATTCGCGATATATTCCCAACGTGCTCACCCTGATCCGGGAACATCGCTGGTTTTTTCTGAGTGCCACGATGGCCGCCCTGGCGCTGCGACTATTCTTCTTCTTTTATTTCCCGACGGTCACGGATGACTCGCACATTTACGCTGACTTCGCCACTAACTGGCAGCAGCATGGCGTCTACGGCCAGACGCGAGGCGGCCAACTGGAGAAACAAATCGTGCCGACCGACACGCGCCTGCCGGGATATCCCGCTTTTCTGGCTGGGATCTTCTGGCTATTTGGAGCGGGCAACTTCAAAGCCGTCATGCTGACGCAGATTCTGATCGACCTGGCCACCTGCCTGGTCGTTGCCGACCTTGCCCGCCGGACGGTCTCCGAACGCGCGGCGAGAATCGCTTTTGTGCTGGCGGCGCTGTGTCCGTTCCTCGCGAACTATGCCGCCGCTGTGCTCACTGAAACTCTGGAGATCTTCTTTACAGCGCTCGCTCTCGATTGCGCGGCCGCTGCTCTGAATCGAATGTATGCGGCCCGTGCCGAGGATCGTGGCGAGGGTCGGGCAGAGCAGGGCGCACTCGACCAGACCTGTCGCAAGCTCTGGGCCGCGACCGGCGCGGCGATTGCGACCTGCATTCTGCTGCGTCCCGATGGCGGCATCCTGCTGGCGGCGATCGCTTTTTATCTGGCGGTTTTGGCGTGGAGGCATCGCGCCGACAGAAAAAACATGGCTGACATTCTAGTCGCCGCAATCATAGTCGTCCTAGTTGCGCTGGCGCCGCTCGCTCCCTGGACCATTCGTAATTTTCGCACGCTCCATCATTTCCAGCCGCTGGCTCCGCGTTATGCCAACGAGACGGATGAACTCGTCGCCCGAGGTTTCAACCGCTGGGTCAAAACCTGGATCGCCGACTATGCGTCGGTGGAAGAAATCTACTGGAATGTTCCCGGTGACAGGATTGACCCGGAAAAACTGCCTTCGCGCGCCATGGATAACCCGGCGCAAAGGGACGAAACGCTGGCCGTCATCGCGGACTACAACCAGTCGCAGGACATGACGCCGGAACTGGATGCGCGCCTCGGCAACCTGGCCGCGGAGCGCATTCGCGCCCATCCCGTTCGCTACTACGTTGTGCTGCCCCTGCTGCGCGTGGCGGACATGTGGCTGCGCCCGCGAACCGAGATCCTTCCTCCCGACGTACGCTGGTGGGAATTCCATGACGACACGAAGCAGTCCGTCATCGCGGTAGGGTTCGGCTTGCTGAACCTGGCTTACGTGGCGGCAGCGCTGCTGGCGCTCATTCGAGGGCAAGTCCGCAGGCCATCAGGAATTCGCTGGGCCGGATTGCTGATCAGCTTCCTGCTACTGCGCTCGGCATTTCTGGGAACACTGGAAAATCCGGAACCGCGCTACACGCTGGAATGCTATCCCGCCATAATCGTGCTTGCTTCTTCATTGCTGGCGAGGAAAATGCCTGCGTAGGGGCGGAAACCGTCGTCCGCCCGGCGGAGCGATGGAAGAAGTCGCGAGTCGCCCATTGCAAGTCATTTCGTAATTGGCGTCGTAATTGACGAAGAAGCTCCGGATGGAAAGCAATTCCTAGCTCAGCGGCGAGTCGGTCATGCGGAAACGCGTGCGGACGTGTTCGGACAGCAGTTCGACGGCCTCGCGATTGGCTACCGGATCGGCCTTCGCCAAATATTTCATCGCTTCGACCAGCATCTTCTGGCCGTCCACGTAGCGGGGGTCGGCGGTGCGTTCACGCTTCTTGCGAGACATATCCGGAGGAACGGTGATGGTAAACACTTTAGCCATGCGAACTCAACTTTCCGTGGTTCTCGTGCAGTATATAGCCCCAGCCGGTCTTTTTCAGCTTGTTTCTATTTGGTTCCAATTTTCGTCTGATCTTCCCGCGAAAGCTACCCTTGCGCGGAGACGAACTTGGTTTTTCCGGTTGTCTTCAACTTAAACGCATTATCCGGAAGTTTTTGGTTGATCTGTATGTCGGAATACTTCGCCATGCGGTAGTCGCCGCTCGGCTCAAAGAACTGCTGCTGCACCGAAATTCCCCGGGCCGGGTCGATCCAGAGCAAGATGCGCGCGATATTGTTTTTTAAACGAGCGGACTTCGGAATCAACTCCAGTTTCTCGGCTTCGATGCCGTTGACGGTCTCTGTCCCCAAAAACTTTACGTCGTAAGATTTGAGCAGGCCGTGCCCGCTGCCGCCGAAGCCGAGCACCAGAAAACTCTCGATGTCGCTGCGATTCTTGCCAGGATTGTATTCGTTGACCTGATCGATTTTGGGCTGGTACACCTGAAGCTTGCCGCCGCTGTAGATGACGTACTTCCGGTCGGGTTCGACGAAGTCGGCAGCCATCTGTATTTCGGCGCCTTCACGCCGGAAATAAATTTTTCCCTTCTGCGTCTCGGTTTCGTTGATGACCTTCTGATATTGGTCCCAGACGACCCTGGCCTCGGTGGTTCGGAAGTTTCGGGCGGCGGCGTCCATCTGGGTGAGAACTTTATCGAGCCCGGCGGAATCGGTCTGCGGCCACGCGGCCGCCGCCAACAGCCAACTGATCACTAAACTTTTGAGCACAGTTCTCATTTTTGAAACCAGCTCTATTCCTTTTCAACCCAAACTTTGTAACTCTGCGCGTGTCCGGAAGCGTCTTTGAGGGTCTCGTATCTGGTAATGCTCACCGCCCCGGAGATGGGTTCAATGATCCGCTCCAACTGCCGGCGAACATCTCCACCGTCAGCGGCATTCACTTCCGAGGCTTGGATCTGATAGATGAACTCGCCTTTCTCGCCGGGAATCACAATCACGCCGGTAAGATGCGGATTGCGCTCGACCGGTTTGTCCTTAAAGTTGATGAAGTGCGGTGAAATAAAAACAAAGAGGAGAATCAGCGTGACCATGATGTCATAGTGCAGGCTGCCCCGCTCATACGACCAAAGAATGTATCCGCGGATTGTGCGCCAGATCTCGCCCATGGGAGAGACGGCGCTTTCAAGCGCCGTCGAGGCTGTTTCGGGTCGCTGCCAGTGTATTTGGGAATTCATGAGATATCAAATGGGGCCAGCCGCGCGGGTTTGGGCCGCGACCGGCGCCGGTTCATGCGCTCCTTGTCCTCGACGAAGTCTTTGCCGGAGTCTTTGCGGTAACGACGGCCGGTATGCGGTTGGTGCCCATATACGGCTGCAGCGCCTCCGGAATGCGCACGCTGGCGTCGGCTTGTTGATAGTTCTCCAGAATCGCAACCCAAGTACGTCCTACCGCCAATGCGCTGCCGTTCAAGGTGTGCAGGAATTCAGTCTTGCTCTTGCCCTCGGGACGATAGCGGATATTCGCACGCCGTGCCTGAAAAGTTTCGAAGTTCGAACACGAGGAAATCTCGCGGAAAAGATTTTGTCCCGGCAGCCAGACTTCAATGTCATAAGTCTTGGCCGAAGAGAATCCCATATCGGCGGTACACAACGTGACCACGCGGTAGTGCAGGCCGAGTTTCTGCAGCACGGTCTCGGCGTCATGGGTCAGCTTCTCCAGTTCGTCGTACGAAGTTTCGGGACGCGAGAACTTCACCAACTCGACTTTCTGGAATTGATGCTGCCGGATAATTCCGCGGACATCCTTCCCGTACGATCCAGCTTCGCTGCGAAAACAGGGAGTGTACGCGGTCAGGCTAACCGGCAAGCGCGCCGCATCCAGAACTTCGTCGCGATAGAGGTTCGTCACCGGCACCTCGGCAGTCGGAATCAGCCAGAGATCTTTCTCGCCGTGCGGCACACGAAATAAATCCTGCGCGAACTTCGGAAGCTGGCCCGTGCCATACATCGACTCGGAGTTGACCAGATACGGCGGAAGCACCTCAGTGTATCCGTGCTCTCGGGTGTGCAGATCGAGCATGAAGTTGGCGAGGGCCCGCTCCAACCGCGCACCCAGCGCCCAGTACACCGCGAATCGAGCGCCCGACAATTTGGCGGCGCGTTCCAGGTCGAGCACTCCCAGCTCTTCGCCAAGTTCCCAGTGCGGCTTGGGCTTGAAATCGAACTGAGGCGGCGTGCCCCAGCGGCGCGCTTCCACGTTATCTTCAGCGCTCTTCCCCACCGGCACGCTTTCATGTGGAAGATTCGGAAGCGACGTGAGAATTTCGCGCAGGCGCGCTTCCTGTTCGGCCGCCTTTTTTTCGGACTCCTGAATCTGCTCGCGCAGTTCTTTGGTTTCCTGGATTTGTGGCGAAGCGTCGAGGCCGCTTTTCTTGAGCTTGGCAATTTCTTCGGAAGCGCGGTTGCGGCGCGCCTGCAGAGTTTCCGCCGCCGTGATGGCCTGGCGGCGCTCGCCATCGATGGCGCGAAAGTCTTTCAAAACCTCCGCCGGATTCATGCCGCGCTGACGCAGCTTTTCTTCCACCAGCGCGAGGTTGTCACGAACAAAATTCAGATCAAGCATCTGCTGTTAACTTTAGCTGAAAAATGCGATTCCGTGCACGGGGATGGCCCCACCGCCCAGCGGTTTACATGGGGACAGCCGCCCTCGGCTATCCGGCGGGGCGACGCCCCGCCATGCTCTTGACAGCGAGGATAGACGACCGACAACGAGGCGAGCTTTGCTCGCCTGGACAGCCGGGGACGGCTGTCCCTACGTGGGTTTCGCGTTCTCCTGTAAACTAAATCGCGATGAGACTTCCCCGCTCTCTGCCAGTGGCATTGCTGTTGCTTGTTTCGATCCCAGCTGCATTCGCATCCGCTTACAATGCCCGCCCCAAACTCGTTGTGGTCATCGTGATTGACCAGTTCCGCGGCGACTATCTCGAACGCTATCGCGACCAATTCGGTGACGGAGGCTTCCGCATGTTTCTCGATCGCGGCGCTTATTTCACCAATTGCAACTACGACTATGCCAACACCCGCACCGCTCCCGGACACGCCACCCTCTTCACCGGAAGCTACACCAATGGACACGGCATCGTGGCGAACGAATGGTGGGACCCACAGAAAAAGAAGCGCGTAACGTCGGTCGAAGACGACACCACAAAACTTGTCGGTGCCGGTGCCGGCAAGAATGGGCCCGGCGCATCGCCGCGCAACCTGATGAGCGATACGCTCGGGGACGAAATGAAACTGGCTACCGACGGTAAAGCCCGAGTATTCGCTATCTCGCTGAAAGATCGTGCGGCCGTCTTGCCCGCGGGATTTTCCGGAGACGCCGCTTACTGGATCGATCCCAAAAACGGCGACTGGATCACCTCCACCTATTACCGTGCCGATCTCCCCGAGTGGGTGCGAAATTTCAACGGCAGCCATCGCGCGCAGAAATTCTGGAACCGCGACTGGAAAGATAGCGATGGAAGCACCCTCGGCTCAACCGCGCCGCGCAACGGAAAAGACGGTACGCCTGCCGGGTTTTACGAGGTGGTCGGCTCCACTCCCTTCGCCAATGATTACGAACTGGAATTCGCCAAGGAACTTGTTTTGTACGAGAAGCTGGGCGCAGGCTCGGCGACGGACCTGCTCGTAATCGGCCTCTCGGCCAATGATATTCTCGGTCACGAGGTTGGCCCCGATTCTCCGCAAATGCGCAGCATGACGCTTGAACTCGACCGGCAGTTGGCGGAGTTCTTCGGCTTCCTCGGTCATCAGGTTGGAATGGCAAACGTGTGGATGGCGCTCTCGTCCGATCACGGCATTGCGCCCTTGCCAGAGTTCGCGAAGACTCTTCGTCTGCCCGCAGCCAATCTCGACGCGAAAGCTTTGCGCGAGCACATTAATTCCCTGCTCTCAAAAAAATACGCGAAAAAGGCCGACTACCTGGTCGATCTCGATTACCCCATCGCCTGGCTCAATGAAGACGCCTTCGCTGGAACTCCCGCCGGGAAAAAGGAATCGGATGCCGAAGCCGACGCGGGCGAAGCCATGAAGCAAGCGGGACTGGCCGGATACTTTACCAAGGCGCAGTTGGCGCGTGGAGAAACTCCGGCCACCGAAGTCGGGCGGCGTTACTCCCACAGCTACTCGCCTAAAGGCGGATGGTATGTGATCGGAATCCCGAGCCCTTTCCAGGTCGGAATCACGAAGGGTACCGATCACGAGACGCCTTTCTCGTACGATACCCATGTGCCGCTCGCCTTCTATGGCCTCGCCTTCCAGCCCGGAACCTACCGGACGCACGCCGAACCGGTCGATCTGGCAGTAACGCTGGCTTCTTTGCTCGGAATCAATGTGCCTGCCCAAGCCACGGGAAGAGTGCTGACCGAAGCGCTTCAGCCGCCGCATCACTCCACCGCGCCATCCGCCACACTACCCGCGAGCGCACCTGCCGGGGCAACCCAATGACGCCTATCAGCAATCCGGACTTGACCGTCAGCTTCGCCGGCATCGAGCTGAAGAATCCGATCATCGCCGCTTCTGGCACGTTCGGCTATGGCATCGAATTCGAAGATATCGTGCATCTCGACCGGCTCGGCGGATTCGTCGTCAAAGGTCTCTCAAAAGAACCGATGACCGGGAACCCGCCTCCGCGCTTGTTTGAAACCGCTGCCGGAATGCTGAATGCCATCGGGCTGCAGAATATCGGCGCGCCAGCCTTCCTCGCGGAAAAACTCCCGGCGTTGCGGGAGAAGAGAAATGTAGTCGTGTTCGCCAACGTCTTCGGCTACACCCGCGCCGATTACGAGGAGACGATTGAGATCCTCAACCAGGGCGAGGGCATTGCGGCGTACGAGATTAACGTATCCTGCCCGAACACGGCGCAGGGCGGCATTCAGTTCGGCAGCGATCCACACTTGCTCGATGAAGTGGTGCGGACGGCGAAGCGCGTGGCGTCGCGGCCGATCATCGTCAAGCTCTCGCCCAACGTAACCTCGATCGCGCAGATGGCGCACGTTGCCGAGGAAGCGGGCGCCGACGCCATCTCCCTGGTGAACACGTTTCTAGCCATGGCGATTGATGCGGAAACGCGCCGCCCCCGAATTGCCAATGTAACCGCCGGCCTCTCCGGCCCGGCCATCAAGCCCATCGCGTTGCGCATGGTCTATGATGCAGCCCACGCGGTGAAAATTCCGGTGATTGGCATAGGTGGAATCAGCGCCCCGGCGGACGTAGTGGAATTCATGCTGGCGGGAGCGAGCGCCGTGCAGGTGGGAACCGCAAGTTACTTCGATCCGGTAGCGACCGAAACTTTGGTGGAGGAACTGACCGCCTACTGCCGCGAACACCGCATCGAGCGCCTCAGCGACCTAATCGGGGGTCTGCTAACGGACTAAAACTCGTTCCTGTAGAGACGCGGCTTGCCCCGTCTCCCGCGGCGGAATAGCGCACGCGGAGACGCGGCAAGCCGCGTCTCTACGGGAAATCGGATAGTTGGTTGGGACGACGCTGGACGGGCGAGACGCCCGTCGCTCCATTACCTCTATCGTCCACTCGCGTGCCAGATCGATCCCGGACTCTGATAGTTCAACCCTTCGCCCCACACCACGTGCGTATCCCCGTGGTTGTCGATCGCGAGTCCGAAATAGTCGCCGAATGGAAAACGGAAACCGTCCTTACCTATATAACGATAGCCCGGCACGTATCCTGAGACACGAATCTCTTCCCCCCAGGTCGCGCCGCCGTTGCTCGAACTCCGATAGTAAGTGTTCCAATACGGAGAGTTGCGGGACGAGTTGCGAGAAATGTCACGTTTATCCATCCATGCCACGCGGACGTCGCCCGTGTTCCCGGCCACAATCGCTGGGAAAGCATGTTCCACCCCCGGTTCGGCGTAGGAAACGCTGACCCGTGGCAGCCAGTTTTCGCCGCCGTTGGTCGACGACGAGAAGTAAATGCGCTGCGGCCCCATGGGCGCGCTGCCGGCGCTCCAGAGCGCGTAAAGAGTTCCGTCGGCGTCGGACGTCAAAGCGATCTGCGCGCCGAGGAACGCCTCGCCACATTCCTCGCCCTTGCAGTCGGGCGCCGCCGCTGAAACGTCGAGCCGAGTCGCACTCCAGGCCTTGCCCCCATCCGCCGATTTCGCAACATACAGGTTCACCGCGCCCCGCGCTCCTCCCGCTTTTGAGTAGGAAGCCCAGGCCAGATACGCGTTGCCTGCGGGATCGACCGTAGCCGCGCCCAGCAGAGACCATCCCGGACGGCTTTCAGCATTCACGCGGGTTGGTATAAAGCTGCGCCCTCCATCCTGCGAGGCCGCTACCCACACCTCTTCCTCATGATTGAAAGCCACGTAGACGCTCTGGCCGCGCACCGCCAGCGCCGGTTTATCCAGTTGCACGTCGCTGCGAACCGCCATCGTAAAAGCCCATGTCGCGCCGGAATCCACCGACTTGGCGAGCATGACCGCGCGTTTCCCGTTCTGCAGCCACGCCGCATACACGGTGTGCCGGTCGGCCGGGTCCACGGCAATCTGAGCGTCAAACTGGCCTGAACCTGATTCGAGCATCACGTGCGGAGTCTGCCACGTCTTGCCGTTGTTGTTGCTCGTGACCAGCAACATGGTGGGCACGCGGCAGTCTTTACAATCGGCCACTCGTCCGTAGTGCGGATAAAGAACGTAGATCCGGCCCGAACCATCGGCCGCTACCGCCGGTTCCCACTGGTCGCCGCTGGTCAGACCGACCCTCTTCTGCCCGGAAAATTGCGGCGACGACGCCCAAGCTATGCTGGCCAACGCAAACAGCAAGATCACGAGTTTCGAGGCGACGAGTTTCGAGTAGACGGGGCGCATGCAAACGATCGAACGCAAACCAGGGCGGAGGGAGGAAACTGAACCCTTGCTCTTGAACTTTATCCCGAAGCCGGTCGCCGGTCAACCAATTCTGCCGTAAAGGCGGCGAAAGGGTTTCGTATCAGGGCATTGCTTTAGCAATGCCGTACGCCGTGGAAATCAGGCGCCCCTTTAGGAGCTGAGGATCGAAAATCTACTTTTTATGCAGCCTACTAGCCAGCGGTCAGCAAGATGGGCGTCCCGGAAGTAATCACCAGAGTATGCTCAAAATGCGCCGAAAGCGCATGATCGCCCGTCCGCACCGTCCAGCCATCTTTGTCCGTAAACACCCGCCCCGAGCCGCTGGAGATGATCGGTTCCACCGTGATGACGAGGCCCTCGTTCATGATCTGGCGGGCATCCGGGTCAGGGTAGTTGGGGACATGCGGCAACTCGTGGATGGTGCGCCCGATGCCGTGTCCTCCTAATTCGCGGACGACTGAGAACCCGGACTTGCGCACTTCGCGTTCTACGATCTTCCCGATTTCAAATACGCGGAATCCGGCCCGCGCAACCAGCATCGCCCGGTGGAAGGCCCGCTCGGCGCAGGCTATCAATTGCTCAGCCTGCAAGCTTACGCGGCCTACCGGCACGGTGATGGCGGCGTCGGCCATGTAGCCGTCCTTTTCCATCGTGACGTCAAGTTTCACCAGGTCGCCTTCCTTAAGTTCGCGCTCTCCTGGAACTCCGTGGACCGCCTCATCGTTCAAGCTGATGCAACTGGCGCCCGGAAACTGGTACACCATCGACGGAGCGGAACGCGCTCCATTCTCACGCATAACGCGCGCGCCGATTTCATCCAGATATCGGGTCGTGACGCCCGCCCGCACTTCCGCCTTCATCGCATCCAGCACCATGCGGACGATGCGGCCGACTGCTTTTAAGGAGAGTAGTTCCTGCTCATCCTGAATGCTCAAGTCTCGGCTCCCTTCATGATGGGGACATGAATAGAAGCTATCGCATCGACGGGCATTTGGGATAGCTTCCTGTGAATCCTCGCGTATCCGCCTGAATTATGAAAGGAATTGGCTGATGGCTATTTCAGGCCCAGCCCGCCGTTAAAGTGCTGGATAACCCCATAGCACTCACAGGCGGCCTCTTCGAGGCTCTTGCGGTTCAATACCCTTATGGTGCCGCGCATGTTTTCGATGAGTCCGGCATTTTCCAGGTCGGCCGCCGCCAAACTCACGCTGGGACGTCCGGTACCGAGCATCTGCGCGAGGAATTCGTGAGTTAAGGGCAGCAACTCCGAATCGACGCGATCCTGGCACATCAGCAGCCAGCGGACCAGGCGCTGATCAACCTCATGCAGCCGGTTGCAAGCGGCAAGCTGGGCGACCTGCATCCCGTGCATCAACGCGAATCGGCTGAGTTCTGACCGGAGTGTCGGCGCGTAAAGTAGCACCTCTTGAAAAGTTTCGGACCGGATACGTAATCCACTTCCCGACATTTGCATGATGGCCCGAAAGGTCCCGCGTCGCAGACCCATCATCAGGGACATTCCGACCATGCCTTCCTTGCCGACGATGCCGACTTCGACGCTTCTCGCGTCACGGCTAAGGGCCACGAGAGAGGTCATGCCGTCATTCAGAAAATATGCGAAAGCGATCTTCTCGCCGGGGTCATGCAGGATTTCGTACTGCGGCAGTTCCACCGGCTCCAGATGAGGTCGAAGCATGCTGTACTCCTCATCCGGAAGCGACAGTAGAATCACATTCTTTACGGCCTTTCCCGACGCGTCGGAACGCGCGCCCGGAGGCAGCGGCGCTGGCTTGATCGGCCTTGTCGATCTCTTAACGATTATGTTTTCCTTCGCCAAAGTGCCCATGTCCGTTTTGATGCGACGGACCGCTTCGGTTCATTTCAGGAGACCTGTAGTTACCGTAAGAATCTTACGGATGTTCGAAGAAATTTGAGGGGAGAAGGTACGGAGAAGATCTCCCCTGCCAGTTCTCCACTTCGAACTGTATGGCGCCCACGCCACCTAATTTCTTACAAAAAATGCCGCAAAGAAGCTCGGCATACACACGAAAACTAATCACTCATTTCGTCGCTCAGCTTGTTGTTCTGGAGCCGCTCGCGTTTGGCGCCCAAGATACGGTTTAGCTCTTCACAGAGCTGTAGGAACTTTTGCCGGTCCTGTTCCACCGCGATAAGCGAGCAGAGCTCGTGAATCCGGTCACTGTCGGTTTTGTTCATCGTGACCCGGAAGTATTACAAGGTCCACGATATTCGGTATGTTCGACGTCGAACACTGCGGGGAATTCCGGTTTATGAGATGAGTTCGTGGGCTCTCGCTCACGAATTAGTGAATGAATATGATTATCTAACTTCCGAGCGCGGCGTGCCGCGGAGAATACAGCAACAGCAGCAGAAAGCCACCCAGATAAAAACCCCAGACGTTGCCAAGCGTAAAGCCAGCCATACGGAGAATGAGGCCGAAAACGCCCAACACCTCGCACAATGCGTATAAGAACAGATAGCCCGTTCTCCACTGCGCCACCGTGACATTGTCGTCGGATCTTTCTTTCAGCAACGCTTCGGACGGCAGGACCAGTGTCCGGCGCACCACCACCGTCGCCCCCACAATACTGATCGAAATAAAAGAGAGGGCGTGGAACAGAGTATTCGCCGGATCGTGAGCAAGTTTCCCAGCGAGCATCTCTCCCGCCACCGCGCACAGCGCAATGCTCACCAGCAGGGCGATCTGCACTTGTCGCACCAGCCGTACCGCGGGTCCGATTGCCATAGATTCTGCGCCTAAAATATTCTGCCCCTAAACACGCGACCCCGTCATGCCGTATCTTCCCTGAGAACACCTCTTGATAACGACGCAAACCCCAACCATCGGAGAGTGCATGCCGTTAAGACGTCCGCTGGCAAGTTGCGAAAACATTGCGGTTTCGTATCATAGTGCAGAAACACTACAGTTTCGTATCAGGCTATCGCCGCTTTAGCAATACCGTAAGTTCCTCGAAATCGGGTACCCCCTTTTTGCACCTGAGCGTCGAGCCGTGGGCTAATGCTTGTGATGGCTCAACGCCGGACGAACCCTCAGAAAAATCTGGAACGACACTGGATTTTTCCCGTAAAAGGAGTCCAAGGTTGAGGGCTTCGTGTAAAACGTAACGTCCGCGCCCACGGCCAACTGCCAGAGTTGGCTCTGCACGACGTCGCGCACCCCACCAAAAGTGTACGCTCCGATGCGGAAGCTCGGAAGCGAAGGATTACCGGGAAATAATTCGTCCTTATCGACCAGTTCCATCCGAGAGAACGCATAATTGCGGAGCTTGAAGTTCGCCGCCGTCTCCAGCAAAAAACTGTTCAGAGTACGGTTCCCCACATCCTTGTGGACTCGTCCCCACACCACGGACGTTGCCCACGAGCCTTTGGCGAACGGCCGCACATATTCCACCGAAGCCGTCTGCCGGCGCTGGCTGCCGGGTTCCAGCGCCTCGGGACGCTCCAGCCTCCCGTAGCTATACTGCGTCGTCCAATTCCGCGATGGGGCAACGCTCAAGCGCGCCGACCAGGAATCGAGCGCCGCGAACTGAATGCCGTAACGCTTCTCATCCGGTTCGCGTCCATTGAATACCGAGCCTTCAATCCTGAACCGGTCCACTACCAGCCCCGTGGTGATTACCCCGAAGCTGGTGTGAGTGGAATCCTGCAAATGATGCGACAACGGCGCCATCGGCAACTCGGAAGCGGAAGCGCGATGCATGAAGGCTACTGGGCCAAGCGCCGGTTCGCCCGCGGGCGCGCCATAAAACTCCCAGGAAACTTTCTCGCTGAGAGGACGCTTGTAGTAGAACGAAAGCTCGGAAAACACGTTGTGCGGATGCTGGTGGTCGACCAGCGGTTGACCGTGATAGGTTTCGCCGGTCTGGAAAAGCTCGGGAAACCCCGGATGCGGCGCGGTCAGCGACTCGGCGGAAAACATTTCACGAAATAGGATGCTGCCGTTCCAGAGCTTATGCTGCTCCATCAGCATCAGCCAGTTGACCGACTCCGCTTTGCCCTCGCCGCGCGGCCCGCCTTGCTGGTTGTAATCGACAAAGACAACGCCGTGCGCCATCAGATCCCAGGCCCCAATCGATTTCATCCACGAATGCCCAGCCGTCGCCGCGGGCTGCCATCCCGTGCCCGCAGCGTCATGGGGCGAGGGCATCCAGTCCGGCGCAGGCTGCGACATATCCATGCCCGGCATGTCCATGCCTTGCATGTCCATCTTTTGCTGCGTCTGTTCTTGCGGATCTGGCCCATGAACATCCGCAACAATGTCCTGCGCTCCGGCGAAAGATACCCATAAGCTGATTACCAAGAAACTCAAAATCGGTGCCCGCAAGTGAAACCCCTCATGCGCAGAAAATCATGCGCAAAAAAACAAGCTCTTGATTTAGTAATTAAAGAATCGCCGCGACTTGAGGAGGGGAAGCTAGATTCGCAGCGGAGTCGTACTGGGCGGTTCGGCGGAAGGTACCATTGCAACTTCTAACCCGTCCAAAAAGTATCCCGTCAGCAGAGACTCGATTTGCGGAGGAACTGGTGCGCTCGGGGCCGGAGGTTGCGGCGATGTTGAAGCCGGCACCACCGCCGCGTCGTGACCAGTCAGGCAACACTGGTAGCTCGCTGGCGCGGGCAACGGTGAATGGGGCAACTGGGAAAGCGGAAGACTCTGGCCACCGTGTGCGTGGCACCCGGCCGGGCGCTCATCGACCGCTGCGGATGGCGCGTGATCTGCCGCTGCCAAAACTAAAGCTCCGGTCGGCAACGCCGCCGTCACGAGCGCCGCGATCAGCAGCAGCCCCAGAATTTTCGATCCGTACTTCATTACCATTTACTCTACTACTTACTCTACTACTTACTCTGAACCCCAACTTCATCGCGGCGCTATCACGACCCTGTCAGCTTGACCCGTATTTCTTCCGGCAGCCGCTCGCGAATCTCCGCTGGCAGGCGATCATGCACGTGTCGTGCTCCGAGCTTGGCCGCATCCACCACCGCCATGGGCGCGGGAGTGGCCACGGCCACGATCAGCCAGATCAGCGCCGACAGCGCGAATCCCGCCAGCGCGCCCACCTCCAGCCAGAAGGCATGACGCGGCCCAAAATGCCGGATCACGGCAAAGGCCAGCAGAAACACCGACGCCGACGCCGAGGCCAGCGCAATCAGCGAAATATCAATGATGCGGTGTAGCTTCTGGCGGCTGCGGCAGCGCTCGCAATCGGCGAAATGCAGCTCGTAGTCCCCGCGCATCTCGGGAGCCAGGCCAGAGATATCATAGCGCCATCCCGCAAGGATTTTCCCTACGATCGGTTCAACGCACTCGCTCATAAGAGGCTACAGCCGGATGGGTTCGAGTACTTCCGCCTGGGTCGCCAGCTGCACACGGTTGTGCCACAGCCCCAGACTGCCGCCGAGCGCCTGTTCCGCCGCTGCTCGCGCTCTTTCGGGATGGTTATTCTGTTCAGACAGATGTGCCAAGACTAAATACTCGGCTCCTCCATCATAGTCGTTGGAGAAGAATTCCGCGAGCGCTTCATTCGACAGGTGCCCCACCCGGCTCATCACCCGCTGCTTCACCGACCACGGATACGGCCCCGAACGCAGCATCTCCAGATCGTGGTTCGATTCAATGACCAGCACGCTGCAACCCCGCAGGTGATCCCGCACGCTCACCGGCATGTAACCCAGGTCGGTGGCAAAACCAACCTTGATGCCCTCCGCGCGAAAGGTGAAGCCCACCGGATCGGCGGCGTCGTGAGGAATGGTAAAGGGCATCACCTCAATATCGCCCACGCAAAAGCCCCGGCCGGCGGCAAAGTGTTCCGACTTCGGCAATTCCGGACTCGCGCCCTGTTCGTCGCGCACCGCCCGGCTCCACGCATGATGGGTCGGCGCCGTCAGGAAGACAGGCACGTTCAGTTTTGTTGCCAGCCGCTGCAAACCGGCAACATGGTCGGAGTGCTCGTGCGTGATCAGGATCGCGGAAATTCCTTCGGTGGGCTCCCCAAGCGCCCGCAGCCGCTTGAAAGTTTCGCGGCCCGAAAGACCGGCATCCACCAGTATCCGAGTTGAACTCGTCGCCACCAGCGCACAGTTTCCACGACTGCCGCTGGCGAGCACCGATACCGACACACACATAGCCGTAGCTTACCCCTGCCGGCTGTGGAAACGTAATAGTTTTTCAGTTGCCGGTACCTTTGGGTGGACTGCCCGGAGTGGATGCCCAGAGCTACTTCAAGGTCTTGGGACGAGAAACGACGGAAGATACCTTGCATTGACTTGTCTCCCTGTCCCGCCTAACATGGCCCGATTCAATGGTCGGCCAAACCATTTCGCATTACCGCATCCTTGAAAAGCTCGGTGGAGGTGGGATGGGTGTGGTGTACAGGGCCGAGGACACCCGTCTCCATCGTGTGATCGCTCTCAAGTTTCTGCCTGAGGATGTTGCCCGAGATGCACAGGCTCTCGCCCGCTTTCAACGTGAAGCCCAAGCTGCATCCGCGCTGAATCACCCCAATATTTGCACCATTCATGACATCGGCGAAGAGAATGGTCAGGCATTCATCGCCATGGAGTTCCTGGACGGGGCGACTCTGAAGCACCGGATAGCAGGACGACCGCTGGACATAGACATGATGTTGTCGCTGGGAATCGAGATCGCCGACGCACTCGACGCGGCCCATACTGAGGGCATTATCCACCGCGACATCAAGCCAGCGAATATCTTTGAGACTAAGCGTGGTCACGCGAAGATTCTTGATTTCGGATTGGCCAAAGTCATCTTCTCTGACAGGTCTTCGAGCAAGGTTGCGGCTCTCAACACGCAAACGGGTTCGATGGATGAGGACCACCTAACCAGTCCGGGCGCGACTCTGGGTACGGTCGCATACATGTCGCCGGAGCAGGCCAAGGGGAAAGAACTTGACACCCGCACGGATCTGTTTTCATTCGGCGCCGTGCTTTATGAGATGGCTACGGGTACATTGCCGTTTCGTGGCGATACATCGGCGGTTATCTTCAATGCCATTCTTGAACGTGCTCCGGTCCCTCCGATTCGCCTTAATCCTGATCTGCCGCCGAAGCTCGAAGACATCATCAGCAAAGCGCTGGAGAAAGACCGCGAACTTCGCTACCAACACGCTTCGGAGATGCGCGCCGACCTGAAGCGGCTGAAAAGGGAAACCGAGTCGGGGAGGACAGCGCCGTCGAATGCGGTGGCTGAGGATGCAGCGGAAGTCGTGGCCGCGACTGGCAAGTCCCCTAGCGGCAAGCAGCCAGCCGTTTTGCCCTCGCCGCTCGTGGTGGCCAAAGCAACTCCGGCTCGCCGGTGGAAACTTCTGCTGGCTGCGACTGTGGCGATAGCCGCTTTGGTCGGTGCAGGCCTGTTCTGGAACCTCCATAAAGCATCGCGGCTTACCGAGAAGGACACCATCGTTCTCGCCGATTTTGCTAACACCACCGGCGATAGTGTGTTTGATACAACGCTGAAGCAGGCGCTGGCGGTTGATCTGGAGCAGTCGCCCTTCCTCAATGTTCTCTCTGACAGTAAAGTGAACGGCACGTTGCGGCTGATGGGGCACTCGCCCAACGAACACGTGACGGAAGACCTGGCCCGCGAAATCTGCCTGCGAGCAGGAAGCAAGGCTCTGCTGGCGGGCACGATTGCAAGTTTGGGCAGCCACTACGCTATCGCGCTCAAGGCCGTGAACTGCCAGAGCGGTGACTCGCTCGGCAGCACGCAGGCGGAGGCGGACAGCCGGGAGAAAATATTGCCCGCATTGGGACAAGCTGCGACAACCTTGCGCGCCAAGTTAGGCGAGTCATTGGCTTCGATCCAGAAGTATGGCAAGCCCTTGGAAGAGGCCACAACCTCCTCTCTCGAAGCGCTCCAGGCCTACAGCGAAGGTCTCAGACAGCAGGAAGAAAAGGGCGATGCCGCTGCCGTCCCCTACTACAAGCATGCCGTTGAACTTGATCCAAACTTTGCGGTGGCCTATGCGGTACTGGCTGTTCGCTACGGCAATCTTGGGCAGGCCAGCCTCGGCATCGCGAACTCCCAGAAAGCTTACGAGCTGCGTGATCGAGTAAGTCAGCGTGAAAAGTATTACATCTCTGCTCAGTACTATACATATGTGACCGGTGAAGCAGAGAAAGCGATTGAGCAATATGAACTCTGGATTCAGAACTACCCGCGTGACGCCATCCCCTATACCAACATAGGCGTCGGTTACAGTACTGAGGCCCAGTACGAGAAGTCAGCCGCCCAGACCCGGGAAGCACTGCGTATCGATCCGAATAATGTTCTCATCTACACGAACTTGGGGCAGGATTACCTCGCTCTGAATCGCCTGGACGAGGCCAAGGCAACTTTTGAGCAAGCGGCGGCAAACCATCTGGATGACCCCTATCTCCACCTGAATATGTACTATCTAGCGTTTTTGCAGGGAGACGTGGCCGCGATGCAGCAGCAAGTATCCTGGGCAATGGGCAAGCCCGGGAGGATTTACTCCTCTCGGCTCATTCCGACACCGAGGCCTACCATGGACGTCTGGCCAAAGCGCGAGATTTGTCGCAACATGCCGTGGACTCAGCGAAGAGCAACGATGCAAAAGAAACTGCTGCGATCTGGGAGATAAACCAGGCATTGCGCGAGGCGGAGTTCGGAAACGCAACTCAAGCTCGGCAGTTCGCCAGCGCGGCACTTGCCTTAGCCCCGTTGGGCCGTGATGTGCAGTTGTTGGCCGCGCTGGCGCTGGCCCGAGCTGGGGATGCTGTTTCGGCGCAAAAGTTCACAGACAAGTTAAACAGCGACTTCCCTCTAAGCACTTTCTTGCAGCACTATTGGCTGCCTACCGTCCAAGCCGAAATTGAACTTGTACATGGTAATCCGGCGAGGGCTATTGAAGTTCTGCGCTCCGCCAGCACGTACGAACTTGGAGATCCACCTCAGTTTCAACCCGGAACGTTATACCCGGTTTACGTGCGGGGGCAGGCATATTTGCGGGCTGGGAACGGCACGGCCGCGGCTGTGGAGTTCCAGAAGATCATTGATCACCGTGGTATCGTGCTCAACTTTCCGCTGGGCGCATTAGCACATGTTGGGTTGGCCCACGCCTGCGCCCTCTCGGGCGACACTGCCAGAGCCAAAGGTGCCTACCAGGATTTCTTCGCGCTCTGGAAAGATGCCGACCCCGCCATTCCCATCCTGAAGGAAGCCAAGGCTGAGTACGCGAAGTTGCAGTGATCCTGACTGTTCATTTCCTTGCGAACAAATTATCCACCAGGACCCGCCCCATGGCTCCCCCAAACGCGCCCGCAATTCCCGGCACGAACGCCAGAAACGATTCGTAGATCTGCGCTCGCTCCGGCTTCTGCGAAAGAAAAAAATATGCCAGCCACTCCACCACCGGCACGAACACTCCGACCAGGAGCACCCAGCGCCACGGTCTTCGCGGGCTCAGAATTCCAAGCAGCATGCAGGCCGCCAGCACCACCATCGCCGTCAGCAGCAAGTCACCTACTTTGATGTCCAGCCATCCCGCCAGCAGTCCCGACAACGCCGCCAGCAAATAATAAAACGCGTCACCGTCCGACTTCTTTTCTGGAAGAATCTCGCCCCAGGCTGTCGTCATATCCCCTATCTTATATCTGGCGAGTAAGTGTAGAACCCGTGCCCACTCTTGCGTCCCAGCCAGCCCGCATCCACCATCTTGATCAGCAGCGGACAAGGCCGGTACTTCGGATCCCCCAACCCATCCTGCAGCACCCGCATGATGTCCAGACACACGTCGAGCCCAATAAAGTCCGCCAGCGTCAGCGGCCCCATCGGATGCGCCATCCCCAGCTTGAACACTTCATCCACGGCCTGGGCCGTCGCGACGCCCTCCATCACCGCGTACATCGCTTCGTTCAGCAGCGGCATCAGCACCCGGTTCGACACAAATCCCGGAGCGTCATTCACCTCCACCGGCGTCTTCTCCAGTTTCACCGCCAGCTCACCCACCGTCTCATACGTAGCCTGCGACGTCGCGAGCCCGCGAATCACTTCGACCAGCTTCATCACTGGCACCGGATTAAAGAAATGCATTCCAATGACTTTATCGGCGCGCCCGGTCAGCGCCCCAATCTTCGTGATCGAAATCGAAGACGTATTCGAAGCCAATATCACCTCCGGTTTCGTTATGCGATCCAGTTCCCGGAAAATCTCCGCCTTGATCTCAAACTTCTCCGTCGCCGCCTCGATCGCCAGATCGCATTCGCTCAGCTTCGCCTGATCCACTGTCGCCGCAATCCGCCCCAGCGTGGATACCTTGTCGCCCGCCGTAATCTTATTCCTGGCGACTTCGCGATCGAGGTTCTTCGCAATCGTATCGAGCCCGCGATCCAGAAATCGCTGTTCCACATCGCAGAGCAAGACATCGAACCCGCCTCGCGCAAACACGTGGGCAATCCCATTGCCCATCGTGCCCGCACCAATCACCCCCACTCGCCGAATCGCCATAATCGCCTCGCACGCTGAAAAAGGAGACTGGAAAGTTTAGCAGAGTAGGCTTTAGCTCCAGCACGCTGCCGGGGGCCGGGCATCGAAAACGACTTTTCCCGGGTCTCTCAGTCATCATTTCCTCGATTACCGAAGAGGTACGCCCTTTCGCGGTGATCGCTCTGGCGAAAAATCCGATGACATCTTTAAGGAGCGGAACTCGGGGGAGAAGTTTCGTCACAATTCGGCCCCCATTGGCCGCTGACGTAAAGGGACTGAAGCAAGCGCTACAACCGCACGGCGCACAAGTGAGCACCTGAGTTGGTTTTTGGGATGCTTAACAGCAACCGAAACCATGCCCGTGACTTCAGGGTCACATATGAAGGTTCCAACGCTAAGCACGATTGCCCGCTGTATCTTACTGGTGGCGATGTGTCTGCCAATCGCTGCCCAGCAGGGACGTCCCGCTGGTGACGAATCCGCGAGGGTTCTGTCTCTCGAGAACGCCTGGAACCAGGCCGAAGTCAAACATGATGCGGGGGCTTTGAGTATGTTGCTGGCGGAGACATTTGAATACACCGACGATGATGGACACTTTATGAACAAGAGCCAATGGCTGGCTCATATCAGAAACGGAGTCGATCATTATGAGCAGCTCGGCAACAGTGGAATGGCGGTTCACCTGTACGGAAATGTCGCCGTTGCTACCGGGATATATCAAGATAAGATAAGAGAGAAAGGAAAGGTCGTTGCCCGTTCCGGTCGCTTTACCGATATCTGGATTCTGCAGAACGGCGAGTGGAAGTGCGTGGCGAGCCAAGCAACCCTCATCAGCTACTAGCGTGACCGCGTGATGAGCCATGCGGTGGACAGTCGGGCGTCTAGCCCGGCGAAGAGAGCGCGATCGCTTAGACTACCGTCCGCTCTTCACCGGTAATTACAGCGGGATTACAGCGAAAAGTGCAGACCACAGTGCATCCCGGCCGTAGCAGGGTGCATCCCATCTGAGAAATATGGCAACCAACAGTGCCACGATCGTTTCACCCGGCGGGTCGACCGCCACCGCCTCCAACACCACTTCTAACTATAAGGAGTACGTGAACCCGCAATGGGTCGCGCTGCTCAACCTGCTGGGCATGAACGTCGAGTACGAGCGCTGTCTGGGTTGCGAGCTCTTCACGAAAGACGGTCGTCGCGTCCTCGACTTTTTGTCTGGCTACTGCGTTCACAATACCGGGCACAACCATCCCTACATCATTCAGGCATTGAAAGACGAAATGGAGCGGTGTGGTCCAGCGATGCTGCAAAGCCATGTGCCGGAGATCGCCGGCGACCTGGCGCGGCGTTTGTGTGAGTTGGCTGGCGGGGAATTGGAAAAGGTCTGCTTTGGCAGCAGTGGCAGCGAGGGCGTGGAGGCGGCAATCAAGTTTGCGCGAGCCACCACCGGCCGCCCCGGTATTGTTTATGCGAACAGCAGTTTTCATGGCCTGACCGCGGGGGCGCTCTCGATCATGAACGACGAATTTTGGCGAGAGGGATTCGGTCCGCTGCTGCCGGATGCCCATGGAGTACCCTTCGGAGATATTGCCGCGCTGGAGAATGCAGTCGCGAGCAAGCGGCACGCCGCGTTTATCGTCGAACCCCTTCAGGCGGAAGGTGGCATTCACGTGCCCGCGCGCCCCTACTTGCAGCAAGCGCAAGAGCTATGCCGTCGGACGGGCACGCTTTTCGTACTCGATGAAGTACAGACCGGAATGTTTCGCACCGGTACGTTCCTGGCGGCGCACCAGTTTGATGTACGGCCCGACATGGTGGTAATGGCCAAGGCACTAAGCGGCGGCTTAGTGCCAGTAAGCGCGGTTCTGATGACCAACAAGATTTACCATGCGGTGTATTCTTCGCTGAAGCGAGCCATCGTCCACACCTCCACCTTCAGCGAAAACAGTCTGTCGATGAGAGCTGGCATCGCCACGCTGGATGTTCTGCAAAACGAACAACTCGGCCCGCGCGCTCTGCATCTTGGCGAATCGTTTCGCGCGAAACTGCGCCGCGAACTGGCCGGCTTCGACATGGTGAACGAAGTGCGTGGCATGGGCCTCCTGAACGGAATCGAATTCGTACCGCCGAAGAAACTCGCATTCCGCGTATTGTACGAAGCATTTAACAAAATCCATCCCGCCATGTTCGGGCAGATTGTCGTCATGCGGATGTTCCGCGAGAAGGGCATTCTCACCCAAATCTGCGGCAACAACTTCATGGTCCTGAAAGCCGCGCCGCCCCTGATGGTAACTTCGGAACAACTGGATGAATTCGTAGAGGCGATTCGCGACGTGGTTGAGATGGCACAGACATCGCTAACCTTCTGGACCGAAGCGCTGGCAATGGCGCGCCGCGCCGTCATCATCTAGCGACCTGAGGTGCAAGTGCCATTCGTACCAGGGCACGTGATCACAAGCGGAACCAGTCCGGTTTCATATCATGGTGCCCAGTTTCGTATCAGGTGTCCGGTTTCGTATCAGGGTATCGCTTTAGCGATACCATAACTGCTGCGTTACGAGAGCGCCTTCAAGCGCCGTCGCCGGAGATTGGAGTTCCACCACGGACGCCCCAGAAAGAAGAAATAAGAATGCAGACTTTTCGGGCAAGCTCTCTGAGCGTTGCAGCGTTGGCCGTCCTCGCCTTAGCCCTGGTTGTCGCGGCGGCGGCGCCCTTGCCTCAACCGCAAGCCGCTCCCGCGCCCGTCTCCGAAATTGTCCTGACCCTCGACCCGACACAATCCATCGTGCATTGGACAGTGGACAGCACTTTGCACATGGTCCACGGCACCTTCGCCCTGAAGAGCGGGACCGTACACTTCGATCCGGAAACAGGGAAGGCTGGCGGAGAGATTGTTGTCGCTGCAACCAGCGGTGAAAGTGGAAGTAGTTCCCGCGACGCGCGCATGCACAAGGAAATCTTGGAGACACCAAAATATCCCGACGTGATCTTCCGCCCGACGCAAGTGCTGGGTAAAGTAGGCCCGTCAGGGGCATCCGACGTAAAGCTGGACGGTGTTTTTTCCATTCATGGCGCCGACCACGACCTCACCGCGCTGGTTCATGCCGAGTTAACCGGAGATCGCTGGCGGGGAACCAGCAAATTCGAAGTGCCGTATGTGAAGTGGGGCATCAAAGACCCCAGCAATTTTCTGCTGAAAGTGAAGCCTGTGGTAAATGTGGAATTGGAAATGTCCGGCGAAATCAAGGCCGCGAAATAGTTCCCTTCGTGTACCCTACGTGCCCTTTGGTGGTTAAACGGTTTTGCAATTGACCCCAGCGAGCGGTCCGGACGAAAAACTGGCAGTTTTTGTGGTTGGAGACGGGACTGCTGCGATAATAGGCGAGGCGATGACCGAATACGTGAATGTATGAGCTTCGGAGACATTGAACCAGGGGAGCTAGTAGCGTTCCTGAAAACTCGATTCGCTCGAATCGCAAAACCTGTCGGACAGGTCGTCGAAACTCGAAGACGAGCGGATAGACAAACATGCCGACAAGACGACACGAAGTTTTGAACTAAGGGCGTCCTTCCCCAACAGACGGCACTTCCGCAGCCTCCTAAATGTTAACGCGGCTCCTTCTTGGAGCGGTTTTGATTTGCTTGTCCGACTTCTCCTGCCACAATGAATCAGCGCAGGCTTGGGAGGCCGATGCCAAATGGCATACCTCGTGGTAACAATCAAGGAGATTCTTGATCAGGAAGCATTCGATGAGTACGCGGAGAAGGTACGGCCGATACTGCAAAAGTACGATGGGTGGTGGGTGGCGATTGAAGCGCACCATGAGACACGAGCTGGCACGTGGCCGTACGTACGCACCGTGCTCGTGGAATTCCCATCGATCGATCGGGCGCAGCAGTGGTACGATTCGCCGGAATACCGAGAGATCATTCCGTTGCGAGAGCGCGCAATTGATGCCAATATTGTCATGGTTCGGAGCCTCAGCGATAAAGAGTGAGCCGCCCTCATTTCCAATACTCCTTGGCTCGATGGAACGCGTACTCCACATCCCGAGAGACAGAAGCAGAGATCACAAATCGAGAACCCCGCTCCAACCGCCAAACCAACCACCAACCCCGCAGATCCCTCCGTTCTTAAGATCCAGTTTGCGAGTACCCATTGATTGTTGAATGGTCCTCAATGGGACGCCAGTCATGCAACTGGTGAAGGGCTAAGTATCACCTTTCCCTCCCGCCAGCAGGAAACCTCCACGTCGGGCCCACCATTGCAGCAGCAGGTGGGTGGGAAAGTACACTACCAGGGGGACCACGACTAGGTATCCCAGCAGGTAAAGCGGGCCGGGCATCGCGTGTTGCTCGCGGAAGAAGGGGCCCCGGGCCCAGTTCACGTCGAACTGAGGCCGCCAGAAATAATTGACGGGAACCACCACCCAGGCGGTCAGCGTCTGGTAGAGCCATCCTCGGCGGTCGTAACCCAGGCGCCAGATGGCCCACAGCAGCAGCGGAGGAGTGGCCACGTGAAACAAGCTGAGCAGGCGAATGAATAAAGATATGTTGGGATCGAACATGTATTCCGTGCCGCCAACGATGTGCGAGCCAGTGCTGAGAGTCCCGGCCAAGTCGATGGTGTAGAGAGTCTGGAACAGCAACAGTCCGGTCGCCTGCCACGAGAAAATCAGGGGGCTCTCCAACCACAGGGCGAGCATGAGAAACAGGTTCCCCAGATCGCAGAAGAACAGGAAGTTTTGTAGGCCGTATTGCGTCCAGTAGAACGGGACCCAGGCGATCACCCAGACGGTCCAGCCGATCTTGAGCCAGAGGGGCACCCTCATGGCCGCCATTGTAGTCGGGCCGTTTCTGAACAGAACTTTCCTGACCACGATTCGGCCACACTTGCCCGATCACTCGCCGGGCCTGAAATTCTCAGTTAGTGTAAATCCCCTGGTTACAACAATTACCGCTCCCGCCTGCGTGATGCGAAAGAAGAAGCCGCCCAGACATCGGGCGGCTCTTTGCTCTTTGTAGGTTTTCTTAGTCAGGGGGCAGAAATGGATCCCGATTCCGTCAATTACGTCCCATGGCGGACTACTTCTGAGCTTCGATCTTCTCGATCACGATCGCGGTCGACCCTCCCCGTTCAAACACCTTCCCACTAGCCGTAACCTTCTGTCCGGCGAACGGTAGGAGTCGGTCGTTCTGCCCGCTGGATGGAGTCGTGTCCGCAATGGGCCAGTAGATGGTGCCGCTGTCCGTCAAAATCACCAAAGGGGAACCAGCCTTTGCACACGCCGTGGCACACTCAGCGCTGATCGGTTTCTTCAGACCCTTGGTGAATGCGCAAGCCGAATCCAGCACATAGCCCTTAACAGTAGTCGACTTGCCGGTGTCGTTACTCCAGGCTAGAACGCCGGCAACCAATGCCAGCGCCAGCGAAATCTTCACTGCATTACGAAAACTCATTTGCCGATCCTCCTTGGAAATACTGCGTCAGGCTACTCACTGCGATGTGGCGGGACAATACTTCGAAACCACTATGATTTCCAGCGTGAGCTGGCCGCTCGCCATAGCAGAGATATACGCGTAAACCCTCCAGCGAGAGCGTAGTGAAGACGGCCTGCGCGCTCCTCATCTGTATGAGCTCAGCAGTTCCGAACAGCAATTCCCGCGAAACAAAAGATCGCCGTAGGGCGGGACCCGATAGTTGGAGTAAACGCCTGTGGCTGTTGAAAAAGGAACCAAAGCAGTAATTTCAGTGAATTTCAGCGCCTACGGTAGATGAACATTCAATAACTTACGAATGAATTTCGCTGTAGAAATTCCTTAAAAAGAGTTTTTCAACACCCACGCCTGATTTCAACAATTGGCGGCTGAGACCCAAAGAGCTTATTGTGGGTTGAAGCTTGAAAGAAGCCTTTGATGGCCTTTTTCTTGCTCCGCTAAACTTGACGGGAGAGCGAAGAGCTGTGTAAGTCAATCGTTGGCTCAGAGAGGAACCATGCTGAAAATTAGGCTCATCCTTTGTCCCGTCGATTTCTCAGAGTTCTCGGTAACGGCGTATCGCTATGCAATATCGGTAGCCGAGCACTATCGAGCCAAGCTGGTGGTGCAGCATATCGTAGAGCTATGGCGATATCCTTCCGCGGGCTTTGCTGCCTCTGCGGCACTCTATGAGTTCTGCCAGTCGGTACGCGAAGGCGGCAAGGAGCAACTGCAGGAATTTGTAAAAAACTACCCACACAATGGAATTCAGCTGGAGCTCGTCGTGCACCAGGGAATGGCCCCGGATTCCATTCTGTCGTTTGCGCAGGCACAAAAAGCGGACGTGATCGTCATGGGAACGCACGGCCAGCGGGGGTATGATCGCCTGATGCTGGGGTCGGTGACCGACCGAGTGATGCGCAGGGCTTCCTGCCCGGTACTCGCAGTACGTAACCCGCCGCGGGACTTTATGACCGCAGAGAAAGACGGGCGCCACGTCCACCGCTTGCGCCAAATTCTTTTCTGCACGGATTTCTCCGAGAATTCAGAGCGGGCTCTGAACTATGCGATTTCCGCGACGGAGGAATACGATGCTGAACTCACTCTGCTGCATGTATTGGAGGAGGTTCCCAGTCCGGCAAAGAGGGAGAAGGCCATATCGGCAGCGACGGAGCGACTCGATAAACTGATTCCTCCCGAGGCACGCAAGACCCTCAAGATTAAGACGGCGGTAAGCATCGGAAAACCATACCGGCAAATCATTCAGTTCGCGGTGGAAGAGCAAATCGACATGGTGACTATGGGGGTGTACGATCTCTTCACACGTCCTTGTGGTGCTTTCCCGGTTTCCGCTTAGGAAGGAGCCTATTTCACCGGATGCACCCGGCATTTGAAGTGTACTTACGAATAAATGAAAGCAACCGCAAGCAGAACTCCGAATGCCACTCCATGCTTCATCTCGGACCAGCCCAGGCTCCTGACATCCAGCGATTCCGGTTTTCGAAAAAACCACAGCGTTCCTCGAACGAGTGCGGGGACAAAGGCGACGATCACCAAGGAAGGGAGCACGCGCCAGAATGATGCGACAACCAGGGACGCGAAAAATACCGGCTGCGCCAGTAAGAAGAGCTTCCCCTGAGCAAATTTCTGAGAGAACGTAAACGCACGGGCAGAATGGATCCGCAGTTGAACGAAATGAATCTGGTTGCCTGCGAAGATCCAGTTGGCCGCCCACAAAATGAAGGCGCGCTCGCTTAGCCGTCCCGTGCCGATGTAGTAAGCAGCCGGAGCAGTGCAAGTGAGGCCAATTGCGCTGACCAACTGAGCCGCTATTCTCGCTCTCCGGCCCAACCGTCGGAGCACGGTTTGGACCACAAGGGCAAACCCTGTTGCCGCCCCGAGAAGAAGCAACTGTAAGTTTTGTCCTTTCCACATCAGCCCGGTCAAACAAGCGGTCGCCAGAGCCGCCAACAAAATTGATGCGATAAGCGCCGTCCGCCGTTCTCTTTCAGTATTGGCCATCAGCGAACTGGTGCCAATCAGGCTTTCGACCGGTGTCCGCAGCCAAAACAAAGACAGCGCGGCCACTGTGAACATGAGCAACGGCCAGATCCGATGCTCCGAAGCAAACCCTGCGACAACACCGGTGAACAGAGGAACAAGCAGCAGACCCCAGGCACCATGCTCGCGGGGAACAATCAGAGCTCGCGTGCGGGCCTGCTGAGCTGCGCGGACAGCATCACTTGTCTCGGTCGTTTCCTTCCTGCTTTTGGACTCGGTTTTGTTCTTGTCGTTTCTCATCTTCAGTTCAAACGGAATGCCGCACTCCTCATTCTGCCCGGGAAACATTCCTCGTCGAACACAGGTTAATGCTCCCGTTAGTCCGTCTTTTCCATCGCAATCGCCCGAGGAAACAGAATGTTGTTTTCCAGGTGAATGTGCTGGTGAAGATCGGCTTCAAAACCCGCGAGCGCCTTGTACAGCGTCTGGTAGCTGATACACGCATCGCCTGGAGCGGTATAGCCACAACTGGCTTCGCGCATGGCACGCAGTGCGTTGCCGGCGGAATCGTGCTCGTGTTCCATCATGGACACGGGGTTCCGCACGCTGCCAAACGGGGGAGGCAGGACCGGTTCCTTCTGAATTACGGACTCCTCCATCCTCACGATGTAGGGGAATAGAACTCGCTCTTCTTTCATCATGTGTGTCGTCAACTCCTGGACCAAGCCCTGAAAGCTGGCCCGGACCTGTTGCAGTTCGGGATGGTTCTTCCCGTGGACGGAGCAGACTTTATCCAGGAGAGGAACGAGGCGAGCCATTTCCTCACGCGTGTACTTATGGTGTGTGTTCTTGATGTGTGCGATCAAATCCACAAGGGGTTCAATCTGCCAGTTGCGATCCTTCTGGGCGGCATGCGCCGCTTCCTCGGCCATTTCCAACGAATCGATTACCTGATCCACCGAGAGGCTTGACGCACGGCAGGCTTCTTCCAGCGACTTGTTGCCCCCGCAGCAGTAGTCAATTCCTAGCTTTTCAAAAACTCTTGTGGCAGTGGTATTCTCCAGCGCTAATTCACGGACGGTTTTTTCGGCGGTCATGCTCATTGCATTCTCCTCACGACCCAGCTCGAAGCTTATAGGCCGCGCTTGATGTTCTAAAGCTAACGAAATGAAGGACGCCTGCCGATGACTTTTGTCACGCAGGGCAAACTTGGACGAGACGAGTGAGAATCGGAGGAATCAGCAAGAAGATGAGCGCGCCACGAGATTCAGCCTTATTCCGGTGAATCGGTTTCGGCTTCCAACGCTTTCAGATTAGAGATCGTCACTGTTCGCCCGTCGATCTGAAGCATCCCCTCTGCCTGGAGGCGAGAAAGATTGCGGGAAACGAGTTCGCGGACAGTGCCAATATGCGACGCTAATTCCTGATTGCTGGCCGGCAACGTGATTTCCACGCCTGCGGCGGAACGTTTGCCTTCCTTCTGGGCGAGACGCAACAAAAACGAGGCCAGCCTGTGACGCACGGTGGTGAACGAGAGTTCTTCGATGATGCCAACCAGTCGGCGCAAGCGCGTACCAACCACCCGCAAGACCTTCAGCGCTACCTGAGGATGGGCCAAACACAATGCCTGAAAATCCTGCTTGCTGACAAAGAGCAGCTTGGCCTCGTCAATTGCCGTTACAGACGCAGGATAGTTCCCGCCATCGAAGACCGGAAGTTCGGCGATCGAACTGCCAGGACCATCAATACTGAGTACCTGTTCGCGTCCATTGGCCGAACTTTTAAAGATTCGTACATGGCCGGACTCGACGACATAGAGTCCAGAGCAAGGCTCGCCTTCGCCGAACACGCTCTGTCCCGCTGAATAGCTGTGCGGCACGGCACGTTGCGCCAGAAAACTCAATTCGCTTTCCGTGAGCCCAGAAAAGATTGGGACTTTGGCGAGCGTTTGACCAAGCGTAGGTTCCGGCACCATGGCTATTGTATCGGAGCACGGTGACCGGAAAGTGCTTCTTCCGGTCTAAAGATCGTTGGCAGAGCCGTAGTTCAAAGGACATGGCAGAGCACGGTTGGCAATCTTAGTCCTTTTAAGTCGTTGCATGAAAAGCAATTGATTTCCGAAATCATTTTTCGCCGGGCGTGTCTACTCGCACGCTGACGTCGCCTTCAACGCCCTGGGGATATGTTCCCCTACCTAGGCAGCTAAAGGCTGTGGAAACAAATGTCGATTTCGTAAGAAGAACGGATCAACCGCCCAGACCGGGGAAGAGGTCGGTGTCTTTCATGACCCCGATCAATCGGCAACCGTCGGACCGGCGAGACGCGCTGGCGGCATCACACGAAGCCGCCCTGCTGCTGTACTCCCACCCGACACTCCGGGCGTAACGCTTGAAAACGCTTCTGACGTGTCAGCACTCATGACTGAGTAGATCACGGCTTCGCCGAGGCCAGCTTGACCCGCGAGTTGCAAACGGCATCGGCTACTGAATCCCGCCACATCATGCAACGAATTTCCTCCCCCGATCTACAACCAACTCAGGATGCACCCGCCGGAACGTTTCGACAATGTGGCAGTTCCAGCATATGGGCTTTGAAGTGGAGAAGACATCGGGAAGTTGCTCGGGACGGATCTGGTCCCACTCGATCGTCGTATGATCCTCCCGCATCAAGGCAGGCGCATGATCGAGACGATGCAGCGCACCAAAACGCTTATGACAACAGACACAGCTCCGTCCTAAATACCAGTTCGACACGATATTCCATACGAGGCAGTTTTCCGGATCAGCTACGATCTGCTTGAGGCACGCCTGACCGCAATCCTGGCGCTCGGGCCAGCGCGAGCATCGATCCAGACGAAGAGTACGCCAGCCAAGAAACGCGTTCGCAGCCGCGGTTCCCGCTGCAACATCCACCGCCTCCGTCTTCCGCGTCTCCGGACAGTTTACGAGCCGGTTGCCGCGATACAGGAAATAGGTGCGTGCTGCCGGAATAATGCGGAGAAGAACAAGCCCGGCCAGCACAACCGCTATGACAATAACAAGAAGGTTAATCGCCGTCATAAATCACCTCCGGGAAAAACTCCCAAGGGTCGATCTTCTGTGCCGAAGGTGCCCCATGCCTCCGCTACCTAAGTACACTCTGCTCTGTCGGGAGTGGCTGTGCGGTGACCCATGACATCGAGTCTTGTGATTGCGGTCACCCTGTCAATCGGCATCACGGCCGCTCTCTGTTCGGAAAAGCAGAGCGCCTCCCGTGTGTGTTAATGGGTTACGCAATTATGAACACTTGCGTCCCATTGTCTCGCTCTTGTTCCACTGTCTTGGGATTCCGTTCGTTGTTGTAGGGGAACGACCAAGACTCCGTCTGGACTAGAAACGACGGTCATCTTTGTTGAACATTCTCCACAAAGCCAGAAGCGTTCGAGCGTGGCGGCCTTTTCTGGCTCTGGTGCGGCTGATCCGACTCCCACTTGGAAGAGCCTGCCTTCATGCATGTACCGAAATGTCGCCGAGCATGCGGGATTCGCACATTTCGACACCATAGTTGCCTCCAAGGGTCGTGTGTTCAACTCCACGCGCAATACCTGTTAGCCGATTCGCGCGGCAAACTGCTACCAGATCGGCGTGCCATCCTTATCGCGGAAGACGAAGGTTGCGTTGTCGAGTGTGACCATCCGCGCAAAGATGGTTTCCACTCCTTCGAACTGGACCTTCGTGCCAACCACCGTGACCACATCGCCCTTGTTGAAGACAAGATCGTAGGTTTTTACGAACTTGGTGGTTGCGAGGTGCACCTCAATCGTCTTGCTGGGAGACAACCTCAAGACCAGGTGCGAGCCCATACCGCCGCTCACCGGGCACTGACGATCCTTTGAGTCTTCCACTGTTCCTTTGAACGTGGCCTCGGCCGCCGGATCATACTTCGGAACTGCAACATCTGGTTTGGACTTCTGCCCCACAGCAGCCGGAGCGACTGTCAGAACCAGCGCAAAAGCCGAGAGAATCAGAATGATGATGCGCGAGATTTTCATGAGCTACCTCCTGTAAACAGCGAAACCTCAAACTTGCTACCTTAAGTGTGGCCCTCTAGCCTCCATCACGCTGTGACCACGATCACCAGGCGCCGTGACGAGCATCTCCGGTCTTTGGCCGCGGAGACAGCAGTAACGGGGTGAACGGCGCCGAGGCGAATCAATGGCAGGCTAGCCGCGCGGTAGGGTCCGAGGTCGCTGGCGGGGAAGCGCCGCCCTCAGTTGCGCCTTGCATACGCCCGTAACGATGGCATGCTTGAATCGCTTCGACCGCAGTTACTTGTCAATGTGACCACCGTCAACCTAGCTCTCATCAAGCGCGTCTCATCCCGACTGGAGTCACAGCTTAAAGTGACCTGGATCACTGCGGGTGTCCCTGTAAATGCTGAAACTCTCAATAGGCAGCGACAGAGCTGCTGAGTTCTCTTACGTACAGTTTTTGGAGTATTGTATCGGTGGTTACTCTCGCAACACACGCAAGCCTGCGGGAAGAGCGGCTATCCGTGGGTTTGCAGAACATCGCAAGGAGAAGAAACGAAATCATGAAGACGACAAAGCTGATGATGCTGGTAATGACAATCGCGGCAGCCCTGTTCATCCTGATTCCCAATCTTTCGTGGGCAGCCGATGATGGAGCCACTCTCTACAAAGCAAAGTGTGCAGCCTGCCACGGGCCGGATGCGGCTGGCAAGCCTGCAGCGAAAATTCCTAGCTTAGTTTCGGATGATGCCAAGAAGCTGTCGGATGACGACCTGACCAAGGCCGTTATCGAGAAGGCAAAGCACCCGGGCGGGGTAAAGAGTCTACCCGCTGACCAGGTAAAAGCCATTGTGACGTATGTTCGCAGCCTGCAGAAGTAGTCGTTCGCAATAGTCGCGGGCTGTAGTCGTTGCCTGTTCCTCTTCGTGCGTCGGCGCGGTCACGAAACTTGTGCGCAGCGGGTGAAGAAGGCAACGATGACGACTTACTCGCGGGAGTACTGTTCCTGCAGTTCGGCGTCGGAAGGGTTCGCGGTGGCGGTTAGCGCGGTGATTCCATACTCCAACCCTTTTTCAAAGGCCTTCAGATTCACTTCTCGGAAGTTTGGTGGAACAGAGTTCGCAACTGCCTTGCCGACAGCATCCGGGTCCAGCAGATTCGTAACCGCGGTGAAGAATCCCACCATCACTGAATTTAGTACCATGCGCTTTCCGAGTACCTCGGCGATGCGGGTGGCTGGGATGCTGTAGACCTGGATTTCCTTGTTGAGATCTGAAACTCGTACGAGATCCTGCTCGACGATCAAAATGCCGCCGTCTTTCAACTCGGGGACGAAGCGCGCATAAGCTTCTTGCGACATTACGACGAGGATGTCCGGCTGAGTGACGTACGGGTACAACACCGGCGAATCGGAAAGGACGAGCTGCGCGCTGCAAGCGCCGCCCCGGGCTTCCGGACCGAAGTTCTGTGTCATGGTGGCAAAAGCGCCTTGATAAATCGAGGCAGCCTTGCCTAAAATTATGGCCGAGAGGATCACTCCCTGGCCTCCGAAACCCGCTAGACGAATTTCCGTTAGCTGCATACCATCTCCGGTTGTTCCACGTATCTCTCACCGAGCGATTCGGCGTACTGCGTTCGCATCATGGTTTGGTAGTCGGGGCGGTCGCGGTCTACAAATTTGCCCACGATGATTTCTCCGGTCATGGTCAGGCCGACCTCGCTGGTAGGGGCTCCGTGCCGGACTTTGCTCTTCGCTTTGTAGTACTTCATGGCATCGAGACCATCGCCCAGCTTGTTGCGGCGCTGATAAAGCGTGGGACAGGGCGAGATCACTTCAATAAAGGAGAAACCTTTCTTCTGAAACGCCTCGCTGATGGAACGCGACAGTTGCCGAGCGTGGAATGTGGTCCAGCGCGCGACGTAAACCGCGCCCGCCGCTTCGACCAGGTGCGGCAAGTTGAACGACGGCTCGAATACGCCGTAGGGATTCGTGGAAGTGGTGGAGTGATCCGGAGTGGTGGGCGCGGTCTGGCCGCCTGTCATGGCATAGATCAGATTGTTCACGCAGATGACTTTCAAATCGATGTTGCGGCGCGCGGCGTGAATCAGATGATTGCCTCCGATGGCCGATAGATCGCCGTCACCGGAGTAGACGACGACGTTCAGCTTTGGGTTTGCCAGTTTGAGTCCGGTAGCGAAGGGGATGGCGCGGCCGTGCGTGGTATGGAAAGAATCCAGTTTGACGTAGCCCGCCACGCGTCCAGTGCAGCCGATGCCCGAGACCAGAGCCAGCGACTGCAAATCGATTTTCGATTCGATGAGCGCGCGGGCAAAAGAGTTCACAGTGGTGCCGATGCCGCACCCCGGACACCAGATGTGAGGCATGCGATCGCTGCGTAAGAAGGGCTCGACGGGGTTGACGACCGGGTTAAAGTCTAAGTTGACGAGCGCGTCGTTCAAGCTGTCGGGCATCGGCTGGCCTCCACAATTACCTTGAGGATGTCTTCGGGATTGTGAACTCCGCCACCTGCGTGCGACACGGCGAATGTCTTCGCCTGTCCGGCGGCCGCTCGCTCTACTTCCCGCACCATCTGGCCCAGATTGAGTTCGGGGACGACGAATGCTTTCACGTTGGCTGCGAGTTCGCGAATCTTTTTCTCGGGAAACGGCCAGGCGGTGATCAGGCGCAACTTGCCGACGCGCAGACCCTGTTTACGAGCCTCCTCGATGGCGCGTTGCGCCACCCGAGAGGTAATTCCGTAGGAGACGACCACTACGTCGGCGCCCTCGAGATGCTCTTCCTCGAACATGGCAATGCGGTCGGCGGCGTTGCGAATCTTGTTTTGCAGGCGTCGAACCAGCTTGTCCTGGACCTGCGGAGTCATGTTGGGATAGCCGCGTTCGTCGTGGGTCAAGCCGGTGACATGGAACTTGTAGCCTTCGCCGGCATGTGCGATTTCCGGAACCATATCGCCGTTGGTTTCATAGGGAAGATACTCGTTGACCGACTTGCGCGTATGGCGGCGCGGCACGACCCCGATCTCATCGGCCGGAGGAATCACTACCTTTTCGCTCATGTGGCCTACGACTTCGTCCATCATGAACATCACGGGCACGCGGAATTCTTCGGCCAGGTTGAACGCTTTGATGGTGAGATCAAAACACTCCTGCGGAGAATTGGGGCAGAGAGCGATGATTTCGTAGTCGCCATGCGAGCCCCAACGCGCCTGCATCATGTCGGCTTGCGCGGGGAGAGTGGGTAGGCCGGTGGACGGTCCTCCGCGCTGCACGTCCACGAACACGCACGGTGTTTCGGTCATGGCTGCGTAGCCGATGTGTTCCATCATCAGCGAGAAGCCGGGACCTGAGGTCACCGTGAACGCCTTGGCTCCGCCCCAGACCGCGCCTTGCAGGGTGATGGAAGCCGCGAGTTCGTCTTCCATCTGGATAAACGTTCCGCCAACGGTAGGCACACGAGAGGCGAAACGCTCAACGATTTCGGTGGAAGGAGTAATGGGGTATCCAGCGGCGAATCGGGCGCCCGCGGCCAGCGCGCCTTCGCAGCAGGCGTGGTCGCCGTCGATGAAATGTGTGCCGGTGAGCACTCCGCGAGGGTCGGCCTTCATTTGTCACCTCCAGCGGAAGCCACTTTGGTAGCAAAGATGGCGAAGTCGGGGCAGTACATCCCGCACAAATCGCAGCCACTGCACTTTTCCGGATGCACGACATGCGGTGGATGGTAGCCCTTGGAATTGAAAGCAGAAGAGAGCGCTAGCACGTGGGTAGGGCAAAACTCCACGCAGAAGCCGCAGGCTTTGCAACGTTCAACGACAATGGAAACACGTCCTTTTGCCATGGAATCTCCGCGCTCGAGGTGGTGCAACCCACCACAAAATCTGATGTGATTATGCTGCGTGACGGGTATGGCTGAATGTGACAGTAATCACATAAATACGTGAGGACGCTCACACCTTCAGTTAACTGACTTTGCTTCAGGGACACGGTAAAGGGCGTTGCCGCATCGTGATACGAGACACAAACGATTGTGCCCTTGATCACTGCAATCGGGAAAGCGATGGATTCAGAATGCAGAGTTCACTGATGTTTTCCGACTGTTCAATAAGGGGGCTGACATGTTTGAAGCTGAAGTTGAGATGGAACGACGCTCGTCGTTCTTGCCGCTGGTACTCATGATGTGTCTGGCAGCGGCAATCGTGGGGTTAGCAGCCTACGTGCTACTCCAAGTCCGGGAAAGAACGCCTCTCAGCGCGCAGCAAGCGAGCGGCATAGTGGCAGCGACGCTTCAGGGACCAGGTCCGGCCATCATCCACTTCCGCACTGGTCTGGTGAAACCCAGTACCGATGTAAAACCCGGGGATCCTAATTATCGATTATTGGAAAAAGCGGGAATTGTTAAATTGGCCAAAGCGCCACGGGGCAGCGTGCTGGTCTCGATCACACCGGCAGGAGAGCGCCTGATGGCCGGTCTGCCGGGTTTCACAAAATCGAGGGAAGCAGATGGCACCTTCTCGTATCAGGCTCCCCTGGCGGAACGGCAATTCGTGAGCATCGCCGGCGTAAACATGAACGGTGAGAACAACGCGATCATCGAATACAACTGGAAATGGGTGCCCAATCAATTGGGAGACGTGTTCGACGCAGGCGGTCCGCTGGTGAAAAGTTTCAATCGTTGGGAACGTCAAACCCTGATCAATAAGTATGAAGCCGACTTCTATCACGGGAACCCGACGAAATCCACTATCGCTCTCGTGAGGAATGGTCGCGAATGGAAAATCTCGGCGCGATAGCGGGCGGCGAAGCAAGACGCCACAACGTAGCCGGTTTTTGATTTCTGAGTGCGCTCAGAGTTCAGCGATGAGCGCCTTGGTTTAAAAAGGAGAAATAGCAATGTCCATAAAGAAAGTGGTTTTCATGTTTACTGCCCTGATGGTATTCACCTGCACGGTCGCAGCCCAGGACCAGACGCAGGACACACAAAAAGTCATAAAGCATGTTCCTATCCAGTCCACATCGCCGGTATCCGGCAAGGACATGTACACCGCATACTGTGCGGTTTGCCATGGAACCGACGGCAAAGGCGAAGGCCCTGCTGCCAGCGCGCTGAGGATGCCGCCCTCCGACCTTACCCTGCTGAGCAAGAACAACGGAGGGAAATATCCCGCGCTGAAAGTTACGGCTGCCATCCGCGGCGAATCTGCTCTTCCCGCGCACGGATCCAAGGAGATGCCGGTGTGGGGAACATTGTTTTGGAATTTGAGCGGTGGACACGAGAGTGAGGTGCAGCAGCGGGTAGCGAACCTTACCCACTACGTCGAATCTCTGCAAGTGAAGTAGACCGTCTGCCGAGCAGCTGCGGACTGGGCGCAGAGCCGGTCGCGGGCACAAGCGTCAGCTTGTGCCCGCCGCTTGTCTGCCGCAGAAGTGACCACGGCAGTGAGTCTCGCCACTCGGCGTGACCCATCGGCTTGTCATCGCGAAAGTGATGTTCTAGTCGCTGCTCAGAATTCTTCAGGCTTTGTGGCCGGTGAGCATTACATGCTGCACACTCTTGACCGCCTTCATGTATTGCGCGCGCTCGACGGCTGAGGGATTGGGACAGCGAATCTGACTCATGCTGCCCTTCATCTGCTGAACGGATTCGTATTCGTGCTCCTCCATCCACTCCAGCAAGCCCTCTTCGATTTGCTGATTCGCATCACAAACCTCGGTGTGAGGCAGATCACAATGGCGTGTGCTTGGCAGCACAGCCAAACGTTTCGTCCCGACGGACACTGACACTAGACGCGACCGGCTCAACTGGCTCGCGGACTGCGCAAGATGCGGCCCATGCAGGCGAACCGGACCCGAGCCTCGCCGTGCGAGGTTTTTACAGGAGGCTGATGCATGCTTTCACCATACGGAATGGAGATTGAAGAAAGTTGCATTACATGCAGGCTGCGCGCGGATCGCATCTTCTGCGATCTGCCTGCGAACGCGCTCCAGGCTTTCGAAAACATCAAGTACGCGACCGCGTACCCCCAGGGGGCCGTGCTGTTTGTGGAGGGGCAGCTGCCGCGCGGTATCTTTGTGCTCTGCAAAGGTAGTGTAAAGCTCTCCATCAACTCCCCTAGCGGCAGAACGGTGATTGTGAAACTTGCCGAACCCGGGGAGGTGTTGGGACTGAGCGCTACGATTTCCGGTAAACCTTACGAGGTGACGGCGGAGACGATCGATCCTTGCCAAGTCAATTTCGTCAAGCGCGACGACTTCCTCCGGCTCCTTAAGGACGACGTAGACGCCTGCTTCAAGGTGGCAGAGCAATTAAGCGAGAAGTATCACAACGCCTGCAAAGAAGCGGGCTCGCTTGGACTGTCGCACTCCGCCGCCGAAAAGCTGGCCAAGTTGCTCATGGAATGGACTGCCAAGAACGGCGACGGAGTCAAATCGGAAACCCGGCTGAAGCTGAAACTCACCCACCAGAAATCGCACAGATGATTGGAACTTCTCGCGAGACAGTTACACGGCTGTTTGCGGAGATGAAGAAGCGTCAGATCGTCCAGACGAAAGGCTCAACACTGGTCATTCGCAACACTTCGGCGCTGCGCGAGATCGCAAGTCGCAACTAGCCGCTTCTTCCACGCCAGTGGCTGGCATGCGCATGCGTGTTGGCATGCCACGGGCCAACGTAGGGAGACATCGACCCCCGCTCAAATGCACAATATTCGAAAGGATTTAAGTCTCGTGACCGGGATCACAATCTCGGGTGATGATAGTCACCGCTGGGAGATTCGCTCTCTCTTATTCTTGCGCCTAGGGTGGGTGACAGATCCTGGTTCTTGTAGGAGGGAAAGCGCACATGGCTTCGGCAAGCAGCAATGGTGAGCATTCAAATCAAGTGAAGCAAAGCAAGCCACGATTAATCTTCTGGGAGTTGACCAAAGGGTGCAACCTCCGCTGCATTCATTGCCGCGCCAGCGCTACGGAACTGAGTGCTCCCTCCGACCTCTCCACCCAAGCCGCATGCGACATTATCGATCAGATTGTCGCAGTGTCCACTCCCATCCTGGTGCTTAGCGGCGGCGAACCGCTCTTCCGTTCGGACATTTTCCAGTTGGCGCGTTACGGCACGGACAAGGGTCTGCGCGTGGCTCTGGCCACGAATGGCACGTTGGTTACTAAGCAGGTCGCGCGCATGATCGTCGATAGCGGGGTACAGCGCGTCGCCATTAGTCTCGACGGCGCTGATGGACTTACCCACGATACTTTCCGCGGCATTCCCAGTGCATTCGACGCCGCCATTGCCGGTTTTCGTAATCTGAAAAATCTGGGCATGTCGGTGCAGATCAACACCACCATCGCCCGCCACAATGCCCATCAGCTTCCGCAGGTCCTCGAACTGGCGAAATCGTTGGGAGCGGACGCGCTGCACACCTTTCTATTGGTGCCAGTAGGTTGCGGCGTGGATATCGCTGCCGAGCAAATGGTTCCGCCAGAAGAGTACGAAAAGATGCTGAACTGGTTCTATGATCGTTCGCTCGAAGGTGGCATCGAGCTGAAGGCGACCTGTGCGCCGCACTACTTCCGTGTGGTTCGCCAACGGCGCGCTGCGGAGCACCGTTCCGAGGCAGCGGCCGCTCAGGCTGCACAGTCTGTGCCTCCGGCGGCGTCGAGTTCGCCACGCTCAGGTCCGCTCAGCATCGGCCCGACCGACATGACGATGCCTGGCTCGACTGGCATTGAGCTGAAGCCTCAGGGCATCGGACAGGCAGTGGGACACCCTGGAACTCATCCTTCCGGCATGAACGCCATGACCAAGGGATGCCTGGCCGGAACCGCCGTGTGTTTCATCTCTCATCAGGGCGAGGTCTATCCCTGCGGATATTTACCGGCTTTGGCAGGGGATCTGAGAAAACAGTCGTTCGCCGACATCTGGGAGAACTCTGTGGTGTTCAATCAACTGCGCGATGTCAACAACCTGCAGGGGAAATGCGGCTGCTGCGAGTTCCGAAACATTTGCATGGGTTGCCGCGCGCGTGCCTATGCAGCCACCGGAAACTATCTCGACGAGGAGCCGTTCTGCGTCTACCAACCGCGTGCGACAAATTTGAAAGAGCAGGTCACGCCGACGGCGGCAGTCGCACGCTAACAAGGCGCTTCCTGTTTTCGAAAGGCCGTTCACCGCAGAGGCACGGAGGCACGGATCCTGACCATTGACTCCAAGTCGTTGATCATTTTCTTCCGCGATCAGGGCATTTATGTCTTCATTGCTCTCGTTGTCGGCGCGACTTTCTGGGCCATTGGCCAGCCCATAAATCCTTTCACCGTCATCTTGTACTCGCTGTGCATCGGCAATTTCGTTTCGCCTCCGGTGCAATGGCTGCACGCCCTGTACGAAAAACCGTCTCCGTATGACTGGCTGATCTTCCTGGCCGTGCTATTAGTCGTGATGTTTCCCGTTTACGCCCTGAGCACCGTAATTGTCTGGCGGTTCGCCCCGCCTTATCCACAATCGCTTGGGCACTTGCTCTCCACGGTCTGGAAGATGCCCTTCTTGATCACCTTCGTCTACGGCGTGTTGAATTTTCTCTACGGTAAGACGAAGGCGCGCCTCGAGCGCCGCAACGTCGAGCTGCAGGACATAGTCCAGGCGGGGGCGGTTCGCCTGGAAATCCAGGAGCAGGAATTGCAACGCGCCCGCGAAATCCAGCAGTCGCTTTTGCCCAAGGAAATTCCGCAGCTTCCGGGAATCGCCATAGCCACCGCCTGGCGCCCGGCGCGCACGGTCGGCGGAGATTACTTCGATGTGCTGCGGCTCGACGGCAACAGGCTGGCCATCTGCATTGCCGATGTCTCCGGCAAAGGGGTTCCCGCCGCTTTGCTTATGGCTAATGTCCAGGCCAGCCTGCGCGCATCCGTGCGCGACCTGGATAGTCCGGCGCGGGTGTGCAGCATCGTGAACGGCATGCTGTGCGAAAGCATCGCTGCGAACAAGTTCGTGACGTTTTTCTGCGGCGTTCTCGACGCCAATACGCGCGCGTTTCGCTACTGCGATGCCGGCCATCCCTATCCTATTCTCGTTTCCGCCGGCGCTGCGCACACCCTGGACAATGGGGGCGGCGCGGTGCTCGGCGTTTTCCCCTCGTGGAACTACCAGGATTCCAGCGTCAATCTGAAATCCGGAGACAGGCTGCTTCTATTTACCGACGGCATCACCGAAGCCGAGGACTCGCAAGGCGAAGAGTTTGGAGTGGAGAGGGTTGCCGCATTTGGCAAGGCGCACACGACCAATTCCGCTGCTGAGTTGAACGAGCAACTGCTCGCGCAGGTCTCGGATTTTTGCGGCGCGCAATTCCAGGACGACGCCACCTTGGTGGTTCTGGCAGTTAATTAACAACTTTCTCGGTGCCTCTGTGGTGAAATGCCTCAGGCGGTAAAAGACCCGGTTCAGCGTGATATTCCGCAATCTAGCATCGCAAACCCACCTCCCTCCCGACCGCAACTATCCCTAACTCGATGAAAACAAACATCGATTACTGGTACTGCCACGGAGCCATCCTTTGGTACGGAACATGCTTTTCATAGGAGTGGTTTGCAGGAGATGAAGTTTTGGAACCTTCGCTCATGGTGGTTGGCCTGAACTACCGCACTGCTCCCGTGGCCGTACGGGAACGTTTCTGGATCAGCGAGAATCGGCGTTACGAAGCTCTGGCGCAGTTATCACGCGCAGAAGGCATCGAAGAAGTCGTTGTGCTGGCCACCTGTAACCGGACCGAGTTCTTGCTCTGGTGTACCGATGTCACCTTGGCCGCCAACTCGGTGATGCGGCTGCTGGTCGCCGAATATGGACTCAAGCTTTGCGAGTGGAAGCACTTCTATCGCTTGCTGGACGAAGCGGCGCTTCTTCATATCTTCCGAGTCGCATCCAGCCTCGACTCGATGGTCGTCGGCGAGCCCCAGGTCGTTTCCCAGGTAAAAGACGCTTGGAAGCAGGCGCAGAAGTTGGGAACCACGGGACGATTCCTCGATGCAGTGTTGCAGAAGGCGCTCACGGTTTCTAAACGCGTGCGGAGTGAAACGGCCATTGGTAACGCGGCGGTTTCGATTCCGTATGCTGCCGTGGAACTCGCACGCAAGATTTTCGGCACGCTGGAAAACAAGAGAGTGCTTCTGCTGGGCGCCGGCAAGATGAGCGAACTCACAGCCCGCGGCTTGCTCAACCACGGCGGCAGTTCCGTGCGCGTGGGCGTCATCAATCGCACACTCGAGCACGCAGCCGAACTGGCGGCCAAGCTCGGTGGCGTTGCGATCCCGTTTGAGGAGCGCTGGCAGCACATGACGGAGGCCGACATCATCATCAGCTCGACTGCCTGCCCACACACGATTCTGAGCCGCGAGGAAGCCGAACTGATGGTTCGCGGGCGCAAGGACAAGGACAAAGATCGGCCTCTGGTGATCGTGGACATCGCCATGCCGCGCGACATCGACTCCGCGGTGCGCGACGTCAAGGGAATTTTCCTCTACGACCTTGACGATCTGGAAAACGTGGTGGACCACAATGCGGGCGAGCGTGATGCTGCCGCTGCCGCCGCACAGAAGATTCTGCAGGCCGAGGCGCAAGGCTTCCGTCGCAAACTGATGGCGGAGCGCGTGGTACCGACCATCGTGGCACTGCGCCTGCGGCTGGACGAGATTTGCCGGCAAGAACTGGATTCCTCTCGGCAAGAGTACGGGCCTCTCTCCAAGGACCAGGACGAAATGATAACTGCAATGATGTCCCGGATGACGCAGAGGATCGCAGGGTCCCTGGCCCGTGAACTCAAGGAACTTCCAGAGAAGGTAGAACAGGAACAAATGACCACCGCGCTGCAGCGGCTGTTCCATCTGCCCACCGCCGAACAGGCGCTTGCCGGCACCAAATCAGCGTAGGAAAGCCCCTAAGGGTAGTCGTCGGATTGCGGGAGGTGGCCGCCCTACAAAGTCGGCGATTACTACTCCTCGGCGATTACTACTCCTCTGGCGCGTCAGTCTGCGACTCTTCTCCATCGCCGCGAATCAAGCCGAATTTCTTTAGCTTGTAACGCAAAGCGTCGCGGCTGATGTCCAGCAGCTTGGCGGCGTGGGTCTGGTTGCCGTTGGCTTGGCGCATGGCTAGCTCGACCATGGCGTGCTCAACCTCTTCCAGAGATGTGCCGCCTTCCGGGATATAGAGCCGCGGCAGGGTGCGGCCGTTGGGCAGCGTCTGTCCACCATCGGCGGGGGAGGTTCGTTCAAACACAGTGCGGCCGCCCGATTCGCCCACGGAAAACGGCAGATACACCGGTCGCAGGAACGGCTGCTCTTCCAGGATCATGCCACGCTCGATGGTGTTCTTCAGTTCGCGAACATTGCCGGGCCAGTTGTGACTGAGAATAAGACGGCGGGTGTCGTCGGTAATGCCACAAATCGATTTCTTGAATCTGAGGTTGTAGCGGCCGATGAAAAAATCCACCAAGGGAAGGATATCTTCTTTTCGGTCCCGCAGCGGCGGGATAAAGATGGCAATAATGGCCAGCCGGTAATACAGGTCCTGACGAAACTGACCCTCACGAACCGCTTTTTCGAGATCACGATTAGAGGCTGCGATCACCCGCACATCCACTTGCATGTCGCGGATGCCTCCCACACGGCGGATGACTTGGTCTTCGAGAACGCGCAGGAGTTTCGCTTGCAGCAGGGGAGAGAGTTCGCCGATTTCGTCGAGAAACAGCGTACCGCCATCGGCCGCCTCGAACAGCCCTTTCTTCATTTGCTTGGCGTCGGTGAACGCGCCTTTTTCGTGGCCGAAAAGTTCGGCCTCCATCAGCGTCTCGGGGATGGCTGAACAATTGATCGCTACGAAGGGCCGGTCCTTGCGGGAACTTTCGTAGTGGATGGCCTTGGCGATGAGGTCCTTCCCGGTACCACTTTCACCTTGAATCAGAATGGTGGTGGCCTCGCTCGCCGCAACTTTGCGGACAAAGTTCATGAGCTCGATCATCTTCGCGGAGACGCCCACTACGCTGTTATAACCGGCTCCGCCGCGCACCTCGCCGCGCAGCGCCTGGACTTCGGTACGCAGGCTGGTAGCCTCGAGCGCGTTCTTGATGGTGATGTGAAGCTCGTCGAAATCGACCGGCTTGCCCACGAAGTCGTAAGCTCCGAGCTTGAGCGCGGCCTTGACATCGTCAAGTTGGGGATCGGCCGTGATCATGATGACGGCTCGGGCGTCGCCATTTTTCTTGAGTTGATCAAGCACTTCAATGCCGGTGAGGTCGGGCATGCGCACGTCGAGCAAGACCAGATCAGGCGATTCGCGCTGCGCCAGCTTAAGTCCGGGTTCCCCGGCGTCGGCCTCGATCACGTGGTAGCCCCACTCTTCGCACTTCTGGCGGAGCGACCAGCGCACCAGGCGCTCGTCGTCCACGATCATAATTTTCTCGGCGGGCATCGGTGTTTAATTTACTACGAAATGGAAGTGGCTTGCTTTAGTGGACCTGACGAAGAAGTTCTGAGTTCCTGGTTCTCAGTTCTCAGTTGAGAGCATGTTTGGTTTACTGAGAACCTGGAACTGAGAACTTCTTCGCGAGGCTACTGAGCTTCTAGAGAGACTGCTGTCTGAGAGGTGGGCGTGTGAAACGGAAGCACTACCTCAAACTTGCTTCCCTTCCCGACCACGCTGCTCACTTCGATACGGCCATGGTGTTCTTCCACGATACGGCGGGCGAGAGAGAGACCAAGACCTGTGCCGTTTCCCTTGGTGGTGAAGAAAGGCCGGAAAATGTGTGACAGCTGTTCCGAAGGAATACCGCGCCCGGTGTCGCTGACAATCACACTGGCACAATCTTCTCGCGAACCGATCTCGACGCGCACTGTGCCTCCACCCTCCATCGCCTGAACTGCGTTGAGGAGCAGATTCAGAACAACCTGGTGAATCTGATCGCTGTCGTGTTCGACTTCAGCCAGATCGGGCGCTTGCCGCAGTTCGATCTTGATTGGTTTTGAGAGTACGTGCTGGCGAGCGAGCATCACTGCGTGTTCCACGGTCGTGTTGAGATTGCTTCGACAAACGCGCGGCGCGTGAGGCCTCGCCGCTTCCAGAAGATCGGTCACTATGCGGTTGATCTGGGCGATTTCCAGGCGAACATCTTTTACTACCGCCCGCGCCGGGCTGGTCGAAGGCAGATCGCGGCCGATGATTTCGATGACGCCTGCGATTCCGGCAAGCGGGTTGCGAATCTCGTGAGCCAGGCCTGCGGCCAACTCGCCTAGCGTCGCCAGGTGCTCGGCGCGAGACATTTGTGTGCGATGCAGGATCTCAATCTCTTCCCGGCTCTCCCGCAATTGTCGCAGCATGTGGTTGAAATTGCGGCCGAGGTCTCCGATTTCGTCGTTGCGCTCGGAGAAGCCGACTGCGACGTTCAGGTTCCCTTCACTCACCAGCGCGATTTTCTCCTGCAATTCGACCATCGGCCGTTGAATCAGATAGGCAAGCACAGCAATTAACACTGCACATATAGCGATCGCTCCCGCTCCCGCGACGATCAGCACCGCATGTCGCTCCGGGTCCCGCAAGGATACAGTTGCCAGAATGAAGAGCAGCAGCCCCGCCAGCAGTACGAACACTATCGGCAAGATTGCCTTAAGCTGCCAATTGACGCGTACAGAGTTCAATTTGACCTCCCCAACTGCGCCTCAAGGCGCTTTCACGCAACGCTTTCGGCATGCCTGAAGGTATGCCATGATACCAACCGTGCTTGCACTCCGCACGCCTACGCATAGGCGTGCAGTCCGGGGAGCAAGTAAGTCACACCGAAAAAGGTGAACATCACCACCGCGAAGCCGGCGATGGCGAAATAGGCCGCGCGCCGCCCACGCCATCCGCGAGTGATGCGCATGTGTAGATAGAGGGCGTACACCAACCAGGTAATCGCCGCCCAGGTCTCTTTTGGATCCCAGCTCCAATACGAGCCCCAGGTCTGGTTTGCCCAGTACGCTCCTGAGGCGATCATCAGAGTCAGGAGGGGGAAGGCGATACAGATGGTTTTGTAGGTGATCCGGTCAAGGTTGCCCGTTGTGGGCAGCAACCGCTCCAGATCCGGTCGCCGCCAAAGGAGCAGCAGATAAAGCAGTGAGATGAATGCTCCACCTATCAGCCCCGAAAGGATGAAGGGACTGGCGGCGAGGCTGGTGGGGAACAGGCCGTCAGCGTCGAGCGACGGATAGCGGCCATCATGGGCCCGCACCAGAAACATGACCAGCGTCATTACTTGGAGGAGAATACTGAGGAAAACGGCGCGATTGGCGAGCGTAAGAAAGCTATCGTCTTTCTTCCAGCGCGCGAGTCCGTAGAAGGCGAGCGGCGATGCCACCACCAAGAGGGTCAAGGTCATCAGCCAGCCCAGGTCCGGAATGGTGACGAACAAGCGCACGCCCCTGGAGAGGAAGACTTCTGCTTTCACATCCGGATTCCATGCGACCACGTTCAGGCCGCCCCACTTGTCTAAGCGCGTTAGAACAATGCTAGCGTAAATCGCAAGCGTGCTGGCACTGGTCACGGCAAGAAAGGTCTGGGTCTTCACGTCGTCCTGGATCAGAAACATTGCGGCCAGAGCGAAGCTCAGCGCGCAAGCGGCGTAGGCCAGCATGGCCAGAGTGACGTGGACGTGCAGCCAGGTTGATTGCAGCGCGGGCACGAGTGGGTGCACTTCGGTCCGGAGCAACTGCATCAGTACCACGCCGACGATCGCCACCGGCATCGTGACCGTGCCAATGACTTTCACGCCATATTTCTTTTCGGCCACCAGCGTGAGCACGGCCAGCGTCCAGACGAAGCTGAGCAGCATTTCGTAGACGCTGGCAAACGGCGGATGGCCAGCGTCGTACCAGCGATGGGCGACGGCCGCAGTGTTGGCGATCAATCCCATCCAGGTGGCGAGCGATGCGAACTTCACGTACGACTCGGTGCCGGTAACTCCAAATCCGAGATACAGCGCGCCGGCGCCAGAGTAGAAAATCAGAGTGGCGAACAGCAGGTTGGTCTCGCTCAAAAGATTGCCGCTCTTGATCACGTTCAGAAACGCCATGAACAGCAGGAATGCTATTGCCAGTCCGACCATCACGATCAGGGTCATGCCAGTTGCCGGTTGCTGCTGTTCTGCTCTTGCGTGTGGCATTGACATCCTCCAAGGAGCCGGTTCAGTGCACGGCTTCAGTTCTCAACGACGGTAGCGACCTGCCGCGTCGGCACGTTCTTCGGCTCGATATTCAGCTCGGACTTGGGAACAGCCTTCAATTCTTCTTCAACCAACGCCACCAGATCTTTGAAGCGCTGTTCGAAGGCGTCCTGATTTCGGTTCGCACTGCCGCCGATCCACAGTGAGTACTTGCCCGTCTTTGGGTCGAGAACCGGTACCACCCAAAACCGCATGTGCACGACGTAGAAGACGAAGGCCAGCCCAATGCCCATCAGCACTACGCCTGACCAGACTCCCCACTGCCCCGGTTCGTGTGAAACCTGCAATCCAGTAAAGTGGCCCATCTTCAGGTCGGTGGCTTGGAACCGATAGGGCGACTTCGAGTTGTCGGCGACGTCGTCCATGGGTGGGAGCCACACGTCGAAGTCTTTGCCGGCGCTCTTCGACCTTACAACCAAGTGAGCTGCTGGATTTTCCAACTCGTTCGACTTACCGTACACCTGTCCATCGCGAACGAAGTAGTCGGAGATGAATTGAGCGAAACGCACCGTGGTGTCGGCATCGAGTGGAACCGTGTCGTTCACGGCCAGTCCGATTTCCTGTTTCTGGCCAGAACCGTTGCTCGGAGCTGCGATCAGCGTCAGCTTGTCGACCTTGCCATTGGGGCCGTAACTCGACTGGTAGAAGCGGACACCGCTGTAAAGGAGCGGATCGTTCACTACAATTTCTTTTTTCTCTACATCGCGTCCGTCTGCAACCACGGCCAGCCTGGACCACCACTTCTTCGGAGTACCGTCCTGGTAGTTTTCCTGACCGGTGGCATCGCAGCGGATTGAAAAGGGGAGCGTGCGCGTCTTGCCGTCGCGCAATTCGACGATGTTCGATGTCTGCCGTTCATTCAGATTCAGCGTGCCGCGCCATCCCCAAAAACCGTCGACGATCGTGCCAAAGAAAATGAGTAGCAGGCTGGCGTGGACGATATATACGGCGAGCTCGGAGATGCGGCCGCGTTCGACAAAAATGGCGAAGTGATCCTCGCGGACCACGGTTTCCGGTTTGAATCCCAGCGAATGAAGCGCACGCTCAGCGGCTACAAACCCCGATCCTTCGTCCGCGATTGCCAGCGATTTCTGTGGATGTAAAGCGCGGCGGAAGGTTTCGTCTGGACATTTGTAAGGACGCGAGAAGTAGCGCCAAGAGTTGGGGAAACGATCGATGGAGGCGGCCACGATGCTGACGCTGACCAGCAGAACCAGTCCAAGGAACCACCAGGAGTGAAATACGTCGGTCAAACCGACGGCGTCCAGGATCCGTAGCGCCTGGGGGGAGTAGGCGCTCTGCATCTCGTCGGGCTCGGTGACCGGACGCTGCAACACAATGGTTCCGACCGCCGAGAGAATCACGACCAGGATTAAGAGAACTACGCCGGTCTGGATGGAAGCGATGGTGCGCCACGTCTTGTGGGCGAGTGAACGGAATTCTACGGCCATAACTTCTCCATGTCCCCAAACTTAAAATGCAAATTCCGTGCCAGACATCCATGACGGGTAAGTGGCGCATTCTGCGAGGCTTAGCAGAAGAGCAGGGCATATCCACGACGGTCGCTTGGGCTATATCACGCACCACAGCACAGATCGGCGGAAATTTGACCCATCAGTGTGCTGATGACAATGTGCCTTTGACGCGATCACTGATTCTGGTAACCGGCATGTCTGAATGCTTTGAGGATGCGGGCAGGGGCGAATCCCCCTTGGGGCATTTCGCTGACAATGCTGTGGCAGAAGGCCCATTCCGGGCTCATAATTATGGGCCGATGGTCTCCGAGCCAGATCGCGTATGCTTCTGAACCGGCTTTCCCTCAGTCAGTTAGGCGCAAGTTGTAACTCGCAACCGTTAAATGGGGATACGGCGACTTTCGTGCACATGCACCTACGGAGGCTGTGTGAGACTGCTCCCCCATCGCGTCTGGTGGCGTAAGAAGGCGGCAAGTTACCGCAGCGGTTTTGGCATCGATGTCGTGTTTTTCTTCGCGCTGATCTTCTTCGTGACCACCGCGCTGTTGATTTCGCGCGCCGCCGCGGCAGTTCATCCCGTTCCTTTAGATAAAAACGTCGATGCAGCCAAGTGCCTCGAGTGCCACGAGGATAAGTCGAAAGGCAAGTTTGTCCACTCCGCCATCGCGACGGGCTGTCTGAGCTGCCATGAAGTGCGGGTCAACAAAGACATCACTCGCATAAAGCTCATCACTTCGACTCCGCAGGCGCTGTGCATCACCTGCCACGCCGACAAAGATGCGGCCGCGCTGAAAGGCACCGTGCATCCGCCCGCCGTACGCGACTGCATCAAATGTCACGACCCGCATAGTTCCGACAACAGGAATCAGTTGTTGAAAGCCACGTCCGGAGAGAAGGGCAAAAACCTCTGTCTCGATTGCCACACCCAGGGTCTGAACGTGCCAGAAAAAGGCAGCCGCCACGCCGCCCTCGATGTGGGATGTGACACCTGCCATGTGACACACAAAGTCGGCGAAAAAGGCAAACAGGAATTCGACAATCACCTGACCAAGGCGGTCCCTGCGCTGTGCATCGACTGCCACGACGCCAAGGACGCAGCGCTCATCAAGGCTCACCAGGGCCAACCTTTTGCTACGGCCACTTGCACGCAGTGCCACGATCCGCACCAGTCCTCACAGCCCAAGCTGCTGCAGAAATTTACGCATCCACCGTTCGCCGACAAGACCTGCGAGATCTGCCACGAGCCCGCGAAAGACGGCAAAGTTGTCCTCACCAACGCCGACACGAGGGCGCTCTGCACTACCTGTCACAGCGACCAGGTAGAAAAGATCGAAAAGGCCAAGGTGCCGCATCCTGGGGCCCTGGGAGAATGCGTGGCTTGTCACAACCCGCATGCCGGCAGAACGCCCGGCTTCCTGCAGCCGGATCCGGTCAGCGCCTGTCTGGCCTGCCATACCGACCAAGCCGGCCAGTTCAAGAAGGCGCATCTTCATCAGCCCGCTTTTCAACAGGGATGCGCGACCTGCCATGAGCCTCATGGAGGCGACAACGATCACTTGTTGCGCACCAAGAAGGCAGATACGCTGTGCCTCGAATGCCACGGTCCCGATGCTCCGGCACCAAAGAAGCTCGAAACCGAGCGCCTGATCACAATCTTCAGTGGGAGCGTGAAACTCCCAGAGGACTACTTCGCCAAGAATAAGGTGGTGGTGCTGCCCCTGAAGTATGGACGCGGACATCCCGTGGAGGGTCACCCGGTTGCCGACGTGGTCGATCCGACCGATATCACCAAGCTTCGGGCGCAGATCAACTGCATGTCATGCCACCAGCCGCATGCGTCCGCGCAGCCCGATTTGCTGGTCAAGGACCAAGCCAACAACCTTGCTTTCTGTACCACTTGTCACAAGGATCTGACGCGCAGGTAGTTTTGTATGAGGAGAATGACGACCATGTCTGACGTAAAAGAAAATTGGATTCGCAGTCGCAAGAGCCACCTTCTGCTGTGTCTTATGCTCGGCCTGACCCTGCTTGCGCCCGTTTCCGGGTTCGCAGACAAGAAGAAGAAAGCGGCGGCCGAACCCAAGAAGATTCCGGTCATCGACTATTCCAACATCGTATGGCCAAATCCGCCCGCCATTGCTCGGATCCGGTACCAGGCGTTCTATGCAGCCGAGAAAATCTCGCAGGTCGAGGCTGGGAGCCATACTAAGAAAGCGAAATGGATGGACCGCCTCGCGGGCACGCAGCCAGCCACAGAAAACACCAAAGTTCTGTTTCAGCTCGCCGAACCGTACGGCATCGCCGTCGATTCCAAGAACAATCTTTATGTGGCGGACCAGAAAGTCGGCGCCATCTTCATCTTCAACACCGAGACACGTGACGTCGAACTGATCAAGAACAAGACCCACGCCCACTTTGTGCGCATCATCGGGCTGGCAATGGACGACAATGATCGTCTCTTCGTTTCCGATCCCGGCCTCCGTCACGTCCTGGCATTCGATGCCGCCCACAAGGCGGAAGAGGTTATCACCGAGGGGCTGGTGAGTCCGGGTTCGCTGGCCATCGATCGCGAGAACCGTTTGTTATATGTTTCCGATATCGAACTCGATCAGGTGCTGGTGTACGACGCGGACACGCTCAAACTGAAACGAAAAATCGGCACCACCGGACACAACCACGAACTCACAGGCCCCGGGGATTTCGCCAAACCAACTGGGTTGGCGGTCGATCAGGAAGGCAATCTATGCGTCGCCGATACGCTGAACAACCGCATCGAGATCTTCGACGCCGACGGCAAATTTATCAGTGCCTTCGGAAAATCCGGCGATGGCCCGGGATACTTTGCGCGACCGAAGGGAGTAGCGATTGATGGTGACGGCCATATCTGGGTTGCCGATGGCATGCAGGACCGTGTGCAGGTGTTCAATCAGGAAGCCCAGTTACTCATTTCATTTGGTGGTCATGGCATGCTCCCCGGGCAGTTCCAGGGACTGGTCGGAATCGCCGTCGACAAAAACAATCGCGTCTTCACCTCGGAGATCTACCCCGGACGCGTGCAGCAGTTTCGTTATGTCACCGACGCCGAGGCCGAGCGGTTAAAGAAGGAACGGGAAGAGCAGCGCGAGAAGAAAGCAGGAGCGGCCCAGAAAGAAGTAACGCCGGTCGCGTCTCCTGCTCCACAGAGCCATTAAGACAGCGCGGAGAGAGCGCTGACACCTCTCTGTGTGGCGCGCGACTCTGTGTACCCTTGCGACGTTACGCCACACGCAACGGCCATGTTTCCGAGGACTTGCGCTGGACCTCACAACTGTGGGATTTCACCACGTCGCGTCTCCGGTTGGTTCTTTTCCCCCAGTTCCTCAAGGTACCCCGATCGAGAACAGGACCGGCTCGCCTCTTGTTCAGCCCATAGAATCATCGACTTATACGAACTCTCGGGCAATGGCCGGCTCGGGTCGGTTTCGGATAGCCAGTTGCATTAACAATACCGAGAGGCGGCTGCGAAGAGTGCCCAGGCGCAAAGCGCAGTCCGGGCCTAAGCCTCTGAGGTTTCTTTGCAACGATGCATTACATCCATGGAGGTTTTGAATTTTATGAAAAGAGCGATGTTAGTTGTAATGTTATTTTTCGCATTCGCAGGCTTTATGATGGCGCAGAATTGGTCGTCAACGGTTGACGTCCTCGGCGCTCACAACAACCAGGGCCGCGGCTGCGCCGGCTGCCATGCTCCGCATAGCGGCTCGTTCGGCTCCGGTCATGGTGGCGGCTCCGATGCCGGCAGCTATGCATTGTGGGGTCAGGATGCCAGCCCACTGTATGGCAAGACAATCGCATTCGGAGACAACGGTTCATTCACGGAACTTCTTCCCAGCAGCATCTCCGCCGGCAACCAGGAAGTTGGTGGCATTCTTCTTTGCCTGAGCTGCCACGATGGCCAAGTCACACAGTCCAATATGATGACCAACAAGTCGTACGAGCAAACGATTGGTCTGTTGACGAATACCTCGTACGGCACGCAGCCGATTCCGACCCTGCTTGGAAACGACGGCTCGTCCGCCGGCAACTACACCAATGATCACCCGGTGGGCACCAACGCCACCATCCGTGCGGGCAACGGCCTAGTCTGGGCTAGCGGCTCATTTACTGTGACCCCTGGCAGTCCCTATGCCCAGTTCGTAGCCAACTACGGTTGGCCGGCACTGGCACCTGGAAAGTATTCGAATCCGTGGGCCGTTAACGGCTCTGGACAACCTTTTGTGCTGTGCACCACGTGCCACAATCAGCACGTCATGACGGTGTATACTTCCAGCGCAAAAAGTCCGATCGCGGGCGACAGCGGCGGCAAGTTCTATGCCACCTACTTCTTCGTGAACGGCCCCTACAACCCGAACCTTCAGGTCTACAGCGGCAACAGTGCACCTTCGACGACGCAATTCTGCCGTCAGTGCCACTTTGGTGAGGCGAACGAAGCCAACAATACCAACACAATCCCGACGCAGTTCCAGTAGAACTCGCCGTGATACAAAAGGGGGAGAATTTCTCTCCCCCTTTTTTTCGGTTCGGTTTTCGAAGGCACTCAGCAGGCGAGGAACTTATGAGGTACCAACTTCCAATCTGCACATTGCTTCTGGTCGCGCTCTCGGCGGCCTCCGCCCAGGTCGCCTCCCACTCCCCGACGACGGTCGCGAACACGACTGCTTCTCAAGCGCCGGCCATCCAAGTATCGGCACCCCAAGTGAGCGACAAGCCGGTGGCCCGCGTGAACGGTGCCGTGCTTACCGATCGCGACCTGCTGCGGGAAATGTACGCCATCTTTCCCTACGCCCAGCAGCACAACGGATTCCCCAAGGCACAGGAGGCTGCCATCCGCCAGGGCGCGCTCGAAATGATCATCTTCGAAGAGTTGGTGTACCAGGAAGCGATGCGGCGCAAGCTGACGATTCCGCCGGAAAAGCTCAATCGCGCGGAGGCCGATTTTCGCAAGCAGTTCAACAGCCCCGACCAGTACCAGCAATACCTGCAGGCGGAAATGCACGGCTCCGAGCAAAAACTGCGCCAGCAGATGAAGCGCTCGCTGCTGATTGAGCAAGTGCTGAAGAACGACGTCGCAGATAGGTCTGCGGTGTCGCTGGCCGAGGTGAAGGCCTATTACGACAAGAACCCGGCGCGCTTCGAAGTGCCGGAGTCATTCAGTTTCCAGAGCATTTCCGTAGTGCCGCCGCTCAAGCCGACCGCGGCGCAGGCCAAAGAGGCCCAGAAGCACGCCGAAGACGCCTTGCGCCAAGCTAAGGCGACGACGAGCTATCAGAACTTCGGACTGCTCGCGGAAAAAATATCGGAAGACGATTTCCGGGTCAACATGGGCGACCACAAGGTCGTAGCACGCGACAAGTTGCCGCCACAGGTTGTTAAAGCCTTACTTGCCATTCAACCTGGACAAGTCACTGGATTGATCCAGATCGAGTCGGCGTACACCATCATCCGTCTGAATACTCACACCGGGGCGACGAAGAAGAGCCTGGAGGAAGTGAAAGCGGATCTGAAGGTGGAGTTACAGAAAAACAAGTACGAGATGCTGCGCTCGGGCCTCGCCCAGCAACTACGAGCCAAGGCGAAGATCGAAGTGGTGTAGGTAAACGTAGCGACAGCCGAACGCCCTCGGCTGTCTAGGCGAGCGCAACTCGGTCGGGTTTCGTTCGTCAATTCTCGCATTCAAGAATGGCACGGGCTTCACCCCGCCGAACATCCGGAAGCGGCTATCCCCACCTTCTTTTCCTCCCTCCTTCGTACCGTTGAGTCTTTCGACTCGCCCAGCGGGTGATATGCCACACCGTGGCAATCCCCGACGCTCTGCACGCAACACTTTCTTCCAAGTAACGCCGTTGTTTCCAATCTGATAGCGACTGTACCGAATCGGCAGCTTTGGCAATCGCTGTGCCCTTTAAGAAGTCAAGCTTGACCGAGGTTTGAGCCTCCGGCGGGAAGGGTAACAGCTCCATGAAGGTCACGAACCGCATCATCGCGCTGACGGTTCTGGTGATGGCGCAACTGGCGACTGCCCAGCAGCAGCAGCTTTCAGTGGGCGAGAACACAAAGCTGAACGCCGGCGCCTTGTTCACCTTCGGGTACGCGGGCGACTACGGAGACGCGATCCCGTCCGACCACGGCTTGAACCTCGGAGTAGACGGCAAGCTCTCGGGCTCCTACTACAATCCTAATTTCATCTCGTTCACGGCGACGCCCTACTACAACCAGTCGCGGGCGGATTCCAGTTATCAATCCATCACCGGCGCCAGCGGGGTCGACGCCTCGGCGAATCTCTTCACCGGTAGCAAGTTCCCTGGTTCGGTCAGTTACCACTACGCGGCCAACAGTACCGGCACATTCGGCTTGAGTGGGCAACCGGACTTCACGACCTACGGAAGGGGGCAAGGTTTCGGGATTAATTGGAGCGCATTGTTTCCCGACTGGCCAACGCTATCGGTTGGGTATTCTCAAGGAAGCGGCCACAGCACTCTTTATGGCACTAACGAGGAGACCGATTCCAGCACGCGCCTGTTCAACGTGCACTCGAACTATCAGATTTCAGGCTTCCGCCTCAACGGTTATTTCGATCACAACACTTTGAATTCGAAATACCCGGAGTTTCTGGCGGGCCAAGAATCCGTGCAGGATTCAAACGGCCACGATTTCGGCTTTGGGGCGCAGCACAGCCTGCCGCTGCATGGGTCGTTTTATGTCAATTACAACCGGGCGTCGAGCAGCAACGATTACCAGACGAACGGGGGGCAGAACGGGAGCATCTCGAACATCTCAAGCTACACGGACAGCACGGAAACCGCGAACGCCACTTTTCACCCCACCCAGAAGATGAGCTTCAATGTCAGCCAGAACTACACCGACAATTTGAACGGCTACCTGACGGAGAATCTCGGCGGCAGCGGACCTCCTCCGCCAGGCGTGAATCTGGGATCGGGATCCTATTCGTCCACACTGGGCGGCGGACTGACCTATCAGTTCACCAACTTCCTCTCGGCACAGGCGCAGGCCACATACTACGATCAACACTTCTTCGGGCAAACCTATACGGGCGAGTATTTGAGCGGCACGGTGAACTACGGCAGACGGCTCTTCAACATGTTCACGTTTTCCGCTTCGGTGATCGACAGTTCCAACGGGCAGGGCACGAACTCGGTGGGATTCATCGGCAACGTGAACTTCTATCACCGCATCGGAGCCTGGAAGACATCGGGGCAGTTCAGCTATGCGCAGAACGTGCAAACCTTGCTGATTACTTATACAAGTTCCTCCTACCGCTACAGCGCCAACCTGAGCCGCCGATTGCCCGGCGGCATGCAATGGATAGCGGCTTTCAACGGAAACCATAGCGGCTTGACGAACTATCAGGGCCTCAGCAACCACAGCGAGAGCTATTCCTCTTCGCTGAGCATGCGGAGGCTGGCAATCAACGCTCTCTTTACACAATCCACCGGAGTTTCACTGCTGGGAGCTGGGGGGCCGATCCAGCCTGGGCCGATCCCCGGCCTGAGCGATTTCATCCTCTTCAGCGGATCCAGCTACGGCGGCGGGCTCTCGGTTACACCAGTGAGGCGGCTGTCAATTTCTGGAAGCTTCAGCCGCGCGATCAGCGATACCATCGCCAGCACGACCTCGCACAACAACACGGAAATCTTCAACGCCCAGTTGCAGTACCATCTGAGAAGAATCGGGCTGCAGGCCGGATATACTCGATTCACGCAAGGCATCAGCGCAGTCGGTGCGCCTGTCAACACCACGTCGTATTCCGTCGGGATAACCAGATGGTTCGACTTCTTCTAAGCGTGCGAGGTAGATCAGCGCGAGGCAGGTCAGCGTTTTGCGCAGGACTGGCCGTTGCCGGGCTGGCAATGCTGCTGGCCGCACCCGCCCGGGCCTCCAAGCGTTCGAAAGACACGTTCACGCCGCCACCTCCCCCGGATCTGCTGCTCGACGGTGGCCGCAAACTTTCCTTTGAGCGCAGCTTCAGCCTGGAGCGTGAGGTCAAACCCAAGCGCAGCTTCTGGACGCGGGTTGTGGACGCGATCGCGGGCCAGCCGGATTTCCACTACCTGGTGAGTCCGTATAGCGTAGCGATCGACTCCCACGGCCGCATCATCGTCACCGACGTGGGCGCGGCCGGAGTTCACATCTTCGATTTCGGCCAACAGAAATATAAATTCATTTCGCGACGCGACGCCGGCAAAGATCCGATGCTCACACCTCAATGCGTGGCGCTCGACGCGCAAGACAACATCTATGTCACCGATTCGCAGACCGGCAAAGTGTTCGTGTTCGACGCGAACGGTAAATTCCGGCGCGCCATCGGCAGCCTGAAAGGTGGCGAGGGATACTTCAAGCGTCCCAGCGGAATCGCGGTGGATTCCGCGGCACAACACATCTACGTCACCGACACGCTGCGCAATAAGATCTTCATGATGGACATGCAGGGGAGCGTGCTCCAGACGATCGGAAAGACTGGTACGGGCGACGGCGAGTTCAATTTCCCCACCGAACTGCGGCTGAACGGCCCGGACCTGGTGGTAGTCGATGCCATGAATTTCCGCGTACAGGTGCTGGATCGGTCGGGCGCCTTCCGCTATGCGATCGGCAAGATCGGAGACGGTGCAGGATGGATGTTCCGCCCGAAAGGGATCGGCTTCGATTCGGAAGGGCATCTCTACGTCGTCGACGGACAGTGGGGCATGGTGCAGGTTTTCGACCGAGAGGGCCGCTTGCTTTATTACTTCGGCCAGAGGGGCACCGGGCCGGGGATGTTTCAACTGCCGACCGGTCTGCAGATTGATAAGGATCGCATCTACGTCGTGGATTCTTTCAACCGGCGCGTTCAGGTGTTTCACTACTACGGTGTTGCGCAACCGGGAGACGGGAGGAAGCAGTGAAGAAGATCCTCTGGCCTGCTTGCTCGATGATCGTGGTGATTATCCTGATGATGATCATGGCGAATGGTTTCGGCGTGGCGCAGGTGAACGGTGATGTGTTGGGCATGCATAACCTGACGGTGGCGAGTGGAGCCTCCGTCTATTCCCAGGGCAGTCTCGGTTGCACTTTCTGTCATGCTCCCCACAGCGGATTGGGAGGCATCTCGCCACTTTGGAACCAAAAGTATTCGACGCAAGCCTACACACCCTACACCAGTTCGACCTATATCCAGCAAGGCAATACTCAGCCGACGCTCGGAATAACGAGCAGTCTCTGCCTGAGTTGTCATGATGGCACTGTGGGAGTGGGACAGTCGGGGGCATATGGTTCGCTCCCGATGGTCGGCTCATTAAATAGTGTCGATTCGTTCGGTACGACGCTAACCGGTTCGCACCCCTTCAGTCTTGTGCTTCCGTTGAAAGACGCGGCCAACCTGGTAGCGTCGCTGGTGTCGCAAGGCAAGACCGCAGATCCTACCGGCGCCGTGAAGCTCATCAACGGCAATATCGAATGCACCAGTTGTCACTCGCCGCATGTCCAAGGGATCGACAAGATCGCACAGAAGTTTCTGGTCCGGGACAGCTCGAATGCTCAGATGTGTCTAGCCTGTCATGATCCGAACCGGGTAGTGCAAGGACAGATCAACCCATTGGCAGGTTTTACGGGAAGCATTCATCAGACCGCGACCAATCAGGTTTCACCGGATGGTCACGTCGGTTCTTATCAGACGGTCGGAGTGAATGGATGCACGTCCTGTCATATGTCGCACGACGCAGTTGCGCCGGCACGGCTGCTGCGCCCGGCCACGCCTGCGGCGCCAGGAAACGACTCGGTTACGCAGGATTGCATGACGTGTCACAACGGGGGCACCTATTTGTCGCCCGCGCCTCTTAACGTTATGGCCGAGGTTGCGAAGACCGGCCATCCCTTGCCATCCGGGAACAACACCCACGATGCTGCCGAACAGGTGCTGTTGAACAACAACCGTCATGCCACGTGCGTCGATTGCCACAATGCTCACGCTTCCAATCAGACGACGCAATTCACCGCGCCGCCCATGCTGCGTCCATCGCAAGCGGGCGTCAGCGGGATCAGCGCTTTGGATGGTGTCACGGTTCTTACTCCGGCGATCAATCAGTATGAGAATTGTCTGCGCTGCCATGGCACGAGCACAAGCAAGCAGAGGCTGATCATCTACGGGTACGCACCGGCGCGGGTGGCATCGGCGCCGGATCCGCTGAACATTATTCCGGAATTCGCTTCAACGGCAACATCGAGCCACCCCGTGACCCACGATCGAACCAGTCCCCTACCGCAGCCAAGCCTTCTGCTGAACCAACTGAATCAGAATGGAACGGCGTCTGTGCGAGCGATGGGAACGCGCGTCTTCTGTACCGATTGTCATAATAGCGACGACAATCGTGAGTTCGGGGGCACCGGCCCGAACGGTCCCCACGGATCGGTCAACTCGCACATCCTCGAGCGCAACTATCAATTCAGCCAGGCGGCAGTGCCGGGCGGGGTAGACTCGAACCTGTTTCCCAATCCAGACCTGACCTTCACGGGGCCGTATGCGATGTGCGCGAAGTGTCATGATCTGACTAATGTCGTCGCTAATAACAGCTTCCGGCAGCACGGCCTGCACATATCCCAGTACGGATTCAGTTGCTCGGTATGTCACACTGCCCACGGCATGGGCGCAACTTCCCCGAGCATCAGCGGGGAGCGGCTGGTAAATTTTGACGCGAACGTAGTAGGAGAAAACAACGGCGCTCTCATTGCATACAGCCGTTCGAGCAACACGTGCACGCTTATGTGCCATGGGGTTGCCCACAATGCAGACGGCTCTGTCGGCGCTCCCAAGACGGGAAAGCCAAAATGGCCCATAAAAAAGTAGAGATGCATGGCAACGCCGATCAAGTTTGGATGCAAGAACAAAGGTTCTCGCGGTTAGGCCCACGGAATCAGATCCGATCGAGCTCTGTTTCGTCAGTCGATTACGGACAGCCCCGTGTTTGCGCCCGTAAGGATGCGACTCTCCGCGTTTCGAGAGATGGGGCAAACTGCGTCTCCACAGGCGGAAGACCTTCCGGCCTCGCTAAATCGATGCCCTGACACGAACCTCTACTGCAACGGCTTTGCCGGGGTGCCGGGTTTAACGCCCGAGTGTTTCTTCGCCTGTGCCATCAATTCCAGAACCTTGTCTTTGCCTTCATAGTTCGGATTCGTGTCCAACAACTTCTGCCACGCGACGACAGCTTTGTTGATATCCATCTTGCCCTGCCACTCGACGATGCCCAGATTGAATAACGTATTTGCCTTGTTGGGTTCGTAAGCGAGCGATTTCTGGAATTCCGCGATAGCGGTATCGGCGTCGCCGGTGTACCAATAGGCGGTCGCCATATCCGTACGAACGCCTGTGTTGGCTGGCGCTGCCTTCAGGGCGCGCTGGTAGTAGTCGATGGCTGTGGGGAGCTGCTGGGCGTCGTAATAGATGTTCCCGATGTTTTCCAGAAGTCCGGCGTTGGTCGGGTCTGCCTTCAATTTCTCGATCAGCGGTCCAGCGTGTGTGTCGGCCATTTTTTGCATCTCGGCCGGAGTTGGAGTCTGGACGCCGGCGTTTGCACTCCCCATAGCCGGTGCGGAGGCATTTGCTGTCTCAGCCGCAGCGGCCGCTGGACTCTGTGACCCGCGGATGAACCAGCCGCCGGCGATTCCCACCAGCAGGCAAATGACTGCCAACGTGTATGCCTGTACACTTGTCCATTGCTCGATAGACGTTGATCGATTTGTATCCGTCATTTCTCAGTGCTCCTTGAGACTCTGTTTCGGAGATTCTGTTTCGTTTGCCGACGAGAGCCGCGAGCCGTTGCTCGGCTAGCTCTTGCCTTGCATCTGGACGTCGGCCATCAACTTCTGCACAGTGGCTTTGCGGTCCGCGCTCAATTGCGGATTTGACTTCAGCAACTGCTGCCAGGCCGCCAGCGCTCCTTTGCTGTCCTGTTTTCCCTGCCACTTGATCATGCCGAGGTTGAACAGGGAGTTCGCATCCTTGGGGTCATACTGCAGCGCCTGCTGAAGCTGCCTGATCGCCCCGTCCACATCGCCGTTGTAGTACAGACACGAAGCCATCTCGGTCCGAATGGCAACGTTTTTTGCATCGACATGCAACGCCTTGTCGTAGTAGCCGGCGGCTTCCTTGAACTGGTGCGTAGCTTTGTATAGGTTTCCGATCTGAATGAGCAGATCGCTGTTGTTAGGATCGCTCTTCAGTTTTTCGAGCAGGGGTGCTGCCTTCTTATCGGCCATCTGTTTCATTTCTTCGAGGCTGGGCGTATGTCCGCCCATAGCTCCCGCTGGGAGCGACGGATGAGCATGGGCCGCGGGTTGCACCGGCGCTGCAGGCGATTGCGATCCCCGGAAAAAGTATCCGATTGCCAGCCCAACCACGAGGCAGATTACCCCCATCGAATAAACCTGCTTAACCTGCCAGGTTGATCCTGCACTTGGTTGAGTGGTGGTTTCAATCGCCATGCCCTATTCTCCCCGCAGTCTCTGATCCGCTTCCAGTGCGGCTACTGTTTTACCTTATAAGGTGGACAAAAAGACGGCAGCATTCTCCGTCACATGAGAATGTGATGGCGATCACATCGGCGAGAAACGGCATGGTTGGGCCAAAAAAAATGGAACCCCGGAGCGTTTTGCCCCGGGGTTTCCGATCGTCGTTTGTAGCCTCAGGCGGCCAGCGAATCGACGAAACGCTCGCAGAGTGTGGTTTCCAGATTGTAATAATTCACCTCGACAGCCGTGGCCAGGAATGGCTTCAGGATGTTAGCGACCTGGGGATAAAACTCCCTCTCATAGCGCGCGGCATCCACTTTGCTCGTCCAGAGGCTGATGGTGTAAGCCTTTTCCTCTCTTGCCTTCTCCGGGAACAGGGGCAGAATCTCCAAGAAGCCGATTTGCTTCTTGAGGATGGGCAGGACTTCGTTCTTCACAACTCTTACGAACTCTTCTTTCTTTTCCGGTTTCACTTCGAAGTTAAGGATACGTGCAAACATGTTGGTGCTCCTTTTCTTGTAAAATAACAACAGCTTCAGGCGGGGGCCTCGGTCCAAGATTCCGTGTTTTTCCGAACGCCGGGAGCTCACGCCAAGCCGAAATTTACCATCCCCGGTTTTGCCTATGCAGTGACGCGTGAATGCCAGCACGGTGCGCTACGTCACACCGTCCAGCGACCGCCGCACTTCCAGAGGTAAATAATTCATCCTTGTCCCTGCATTCCACACCTCGGTAGTCGAGGCGGATGACGGGAAGTCCGCGCTCGAATGGGTGGAAGCTCATCCCAGTCAAATTGATCTGTTGTTGACCGACGTAGTGATGCGTCGCGTCAGCGGTCCTGAATTGGTTGAGCGCCTGAGCGCCTCCCACCCGAACCTGGTCTACATGTCGGGTTACACAGGTGAACTGATCGCGGAACGTGAAGTGTTAAAGCGCGGCATCACGCTTCTAGAAAAGCCCTTTACCCGAACCGATCTGCTGAATACCATCCATGCGACATTGGCGTAGAGCCTAGTGACCCGAAGTTACAACCAGCCGAACATGGAGTCGTCATCTTCTTATTATGTTCGGTCATGTAACCAACAGGCTGGTGATAGGGATCACACATAACTGTGGCAAAACACGCAGTTGGGGGCCGCAACTCCCGTTGACGGCGAGCGTGGCGGCATCTTCTACATCAAAGCAAGACCCCTATTTTGTTAAGTTTAGGCGACTCTTAGCCCGAACCATACCGCGCCTGGAAGAATGGTAAACCGCTTGCCAAAGTACTGGTGAGCGGAGGCAATCATGGCTACACAAATCGTAAATAATGCCCAGAAACTTGCGCCAATAGACAATACGTTTTGCGATCTTTCCCAAGCGGTAGCCGATATCGTGGAGAATGAAGCGCTCACCACCAGCTATCCCACGGGAGCGGTTCTGTTCGCGGAAGGGCAGTCTCCACGAGGCGTGTTCCTGATTCGTCGAGGCCGGGTGAAACTTTCGATTTGTGGAAGCGACGGCAGGACTCTGATTCTGCGGATTGTCGAAGCCGGTTCCCCATTGGGAATTGCGGCTGTAGTGTCCGGACGCCAGTATGAAGCGACCGCCGAGACCCAGGAGCCGTGCGAGATCAGCTTCCTGCGACACAGCGATTTGCTGCGTCTGATGCGCCTTCACGGCGAGCTTGCCCTGTGGGTGACCCAGCACATCAGCCGGGATTATGCTTCTAGCTGCCGCGAAATCCGCGACCTGATGCTTTCCGACTCGGCCAGCGAAAAGCTGGCCCGACTGATGGTGGGTTGGCTTGATCAAAATGCGAAATCCAGAAACCCCACGCAAGTGAAGCTGGCGTTGACTCACGAAGAGATCGGACAGATGATCGGCTCGTCGCGCGAGACCGTTAGCCGGCTTTTCGCGGGCTTCAAGAAGCAGCATCTCATCCAGCAAAGCGGCTCTACGCTTGTGATTCCCAACCGCGTCGCATTGGAGTCGCTTATAACAGCATAGAAGAGGGCCGTTCCGAGGCGACAGCGATTTACACGGTTTCCTGCACTGGACGGAGCCTATTCCGGTTTTCCGGTGTAGTGTTGTTCGTGGTGAACCTCGGCATGGTCTTCCAAACACTCCAGGTGAGTGATGACCTCGGAGGGCATCCCCAGGTCGGTCGGCAGGCGTTCTTCCAGAATCGTTGCCAGGCGGTGGGCCTCGCTGACCGATGTCAGCCGCGGAAACAGCAAGTGTACTTCGATGATCTGGCGGTATCCGGTGGTTCTGAAACGTACGCCATGGTATTGAACGCTCAGTTCCGAGCAAAGGGCATCCAGCTTATCCCGAATTTTCCGGCCGGCTTTCGGATCAGAATAATCCATCAGTCCGACAGCCGAATGCCAAACCAAGCGTCCTCCTGACCAGAGGATATTTACGGCGACAGCCATGGCTACCAGCGGGTCGAACGGTTTCCAGTGCGTCAGTAGCACCAGCCCTAACCCTCCGACGACGCCAAAGCTGGTCCAACTGTCGGTCAAGACGTGTTTGCCGTCGGCTTCGAGAATGAGTGAATTAGTGCGCCGGCCCGTCCGTACGAGATAGTAGCCGAGACCCGCATTAACTAGTCCAGCGATGAGGATCAGCAATGCGCCCGCTCCTAGGTGCTCCAGCTTTAGCCCGGCAATCCACTTCCGGATCGACTCATAGAGAATGGCGATCGCGGCCATGACAATCATGGCTCCTTCAAATCCAGCGGAGAAGAACGTGATCCGTTCGTAGCCGTAGAGAAATTGAGGGGATGCCGATCTTGTGCTGAGCCGAAGACTAAAACTAGCAAACCCCACGGCGATCACGTGGACGACCGACTCGGCGGCATCGGAAAAGATAGCGGCCGAATGCGTCATGAAATAGACTGTGGTCTTGCCGATCAACATTGCCAAACCAAGAGCCAGTGAGAGACGCATGGCGAAGCGCGCATCGCGCAACTCGCGTTCGTCTCTCGGTGTTGCCGAACTCACTACGGCTTGTGTAGGCACTCTCTGTATCCCTGAATAAGAAGCTTAGCATTCGGCACTTCTTACCGACTTCTAGGCCCTCGCTGGTGGATCATCGCTTAGGTCGCCGGCAGGACCCTGGTCCTGGCCGTAATCGGCAGACTCCACAGGCCGCTCGACGAGGTGGGCCCGCTCGAGGGCGCGGAGATACTCCGGGCGGGAATGGCGATAATGATCGGCTGGGACTTTGCCGTTGATCCAAGCCGTATCCATTGGGTAAACGAGCGGGTCGAAGATCACCATATAGGAGTGCCAAATCAGGATGGCGAAGGTCGCGAGCAGAGCCTCATAGTAATGGATGGCTGTGGCTGCGTCCGACACCCACTTGGGGAAATAACGCAGCGTGAAGTTGTTGAACCACAATAAGAGGCCGGAGACCGTCATCACCAGCGTCCCCCACATGAACGCCAGGTATTCCAGTTTCTCCGCGTAGTTGAATTTCCCGAACTGAGGTTCAACTTTTGTGAGTCCCAGATTGTAGGAGAACACTTGCACGAGATCCCTCGCGTCTTTGATTCGCGGCATCATCGCTTTCAGGAACAAGCGGTCTCGCCGGTTTGCGGCGAGGTGAATGACGTGATACAGCGTGGAAGCGATCAGTAGCACCGCGGCGCAGCGATGCACCGCGCCGCGGACCGCGAAGTGTCCCTCCCACAGCAAAATGGGCCGCGCCCACCACGCTTCTGGATATTTCAGTGCGAAACCGGTGAAGACTAGCATCGGGAAGCTGAGGATCACGCCCCAGTGAGCAATGCGGAAATTCAGATTCATCCGAGACACTTGCCCTCCGACTTCATGTCGCGGCCGCCGATAGATGAGCTTCGCTAGAAAGTCCAGCAGGTTGTGCAGGATCATGAAGCCCAGGGTCATCGGGATCAGTGTCCAATAAGTCCACCGGATCCATTTCACCACCGGGTGCGCGGGGCCGGTCGAAGTCTGCACGTGCACCGGCCCGATGATGAAATGGCCGCCTGCGCCGGCGTGACAATTTCCGCACGTTTTAGGAAGGTTCGCCGGATTCACCGTGGAGCGCGGGTCGGTCGACCGAAAGATATTGTGCACTCCATGGCAGGAAGCACAGTTGGCAACAATCTGGGATCCACCCCGCAGGGCCAGACCGTGATAGCTGTCGGCGTAGGAAGGAACACGGTCAGTAGGGAGGTTGTAGCGCAACGCGAGGCGTTCATCACTGTGGCATCGCCCGCAGGTAACCATTGAGACGCGAGCCGCATTGACCAGAGATCCCTGCTCTTTCGGCGCCAGAATCAAGTGCTCACCGTGGCAGTCACTGCAAACGGGGGCAGCGGACACGCCGGCCTTCATGGCTTGTCCGTGCACACTTTCAAGATAAGTTTTGCTAATTTCCGAGTGGCATTGCCCGCACGTCGTCGCAATATTCCAGTGGTTGACTTTGGAGCGCGCATCGCGCGAAGGAAGGATCCCATGGCTCCCGTGACAATCCGAGCAGGTTGCGGCAGCCCCGTCTCCATCTACCAGCGCTCGTCCATGCACGCTTTGTTTATAGAGTTCCACGGGATGAGCGAATGGAATCTTGTGCCGCGAGAGAAACTGCGGGTTGCTGTGACAGGAAGCGCAGGTGTCCGACAGATTTTTCTTGGCTACCCGCGAGGCGCCCTCGCTCGAAGCCTGAATCTCATGCACGGAACCGTGGCAGGACATGCAGTTCGGTGCGTCCGGGTCACCCGCGGCCGCTGCTTGTCCGTGGATACTTTGCCGGAATTCCTTCACTTCATCGGCATGGCATTGCGCGCACTTTGCTGGCGCAATCTGGGCTGCGGCCGCCACCTCGTGCGGATCGCCATGGCAGGATAGGCAGGTTACGTCAACCGCACCATGAACGCTGTTTGGCATGTGCGAAGCCTCGTCGGCGTGGCAAGTCGAGCATTGGACCTTCGGTATTTTGGCAGGATGTGGGTACTCTTTGATGGTCGCGTGGCAATCAGTGCAGCCCAAAATGCCGTGAACGCTCGCTGCATGCCTGGCAGGATCAATCGAAAGGTTCTTGCCTTTGTCGGACTTCATTCCCGCTTCGCCGTGGCAGGAGAGGCAGCTTACGTCTTGCTCGAGCGGATGGCCTGCTTTCGCTTGCGCTCGAACGGGAACGGGTATTAATGCGAAAAATAAAAGAATACAGCCAGAAAGAAGGAGTACCAGATAGGCGAAATTGAATCGTCTGATGATTTCTTCTGTACTTGGCGTCCTACTCGGCACGCTCGATCCTCCCTCCTCGACCCTTACTTCATGCCCAGGTCCGTCAGGACCTTGGGATTTTCCTCCCCCGATGCCAGAACCTGATGGCACGCGGAACAATCGTTGGTGATGGTCTGCCCATCGGCACTGGTATGACTGCCGTCATGGCAACGAAAGCAGCCCGGCGAATCGTTGTGCCCAAGATTACTCGGGTGAGTGCCCCAGGTCACACGCATGTCCGGGAAGATGTTACGCAGGTAGATCGCTGCCACCTCTTTGCCTGATTGCTCCACCAATGTGCGCCGCGTCTGGTAGATCTGCGGGTAATTGGTGCGATAGAAATCGTTGAGCTCTTCCACGATGCGATGCTCCGCTATATCGCGGGCAGGATAACTCACCTTGAGAACCTCGACCGCCTTCTTCCTGATATACGGAAGTTCCGGGCTAATGTGCCCGAGCAACATTTGCTTGTCCACGGCGTTTTCAGGCAGGTCGAATGCGTGTGTCGGCCGGTTGTGGCAATCGACGCAATCCATCACTCGATGCTCTCCTTTGTCCAATTGCTGCTGGGTTGGCTTCGCGTCGCTGGAAATGAATTCGGTGGTCTTCCCGCTATCGTCGGTGTAATAAACGACGGGGATAACCTGGCGCTCGGCGTCGGTCGAAATATAGCGGATGCGCGCGTTGTCGGCGAGATGGTGCCCGTGGATCCCGACCGAACCCTGCCACGTGCGTCCGCCGACTTTCAGCAGCAACACGTCCGTCTGAGGTGTGTTTTTTTCGTCGTCCTTGTAGCTGGTGTTGACCAGGAACTTGTCGCCCGTGAAGCGCTGTGGCCAATGACACTGCTCACAGGTTTCGCGCGCCGGGCGCAGATACTTTACCGGCGATGGTATGGGACGCGAATAGGTGTGGAACGTTACTGCGAAAACCTGCCGCAGGCCGGAAAGCTTCGACCGCACAAACCAGCCCGCTCCGGGACCGATATGGCACTCGACACAAGCCACGCGCGCGTGTGGAGAATTCTGATACGCCGCGTACTCGGGGGCCATCACGGTGTGACAAGTCGACCCGCAGAAACTCGTTGAATCCATGTACTCCACGCCGCGGTACGATGCCGTCCCAACAATCAAGAGATTGACCATGGTCGCGAATGCAACCCACTCGAGAGTGCGCCTCACCACGGGTAGGTGCAGGTCGATGGCGGGGTAGATCCCCGGCAGACTCCCGCTGCCGCGCAGACTGCGACGCCGGAGCCAGATGCCGAGCGGAATCAGCAGCAAGCCGAATACAAAGATTCCCGGGAGGATCAGAAAAACCAGAAGGCCAATATAAGGATGTGGCGGTCCCGGCAGGAAGATGTCATAGAACCAGAAGGCGATGGTGGTCAGTGCCGCGCTCGTCGCGATTACCGCGCCTGTGAGCGTGATGGGATTCTGCCCCAGAAAATAGATGGGCTGCGACCAGTCTCGGATGCGTTCTCGCAGATTCATTTGAGGCTGCTAGCTCCTTTCTTCTATGCGCAGCCGCGCAGACACACTCCAAATGTTGCCGCGGATCATCCGCAGCGCTGAACAATCTAAAGTGAACAATCTCCCTCTTAATGGCAAAGACCGGACAAGACTATTTTTTCAAAGTGCGAATGTAAGCCACCAGTCCCTTTATGTCTTCCGACTTCAGAGACCCATACTTCGGCATCTTGCCTTTGCCGTTCGTGATGACATCCGTGAGTTCAGCATCCGACATTTTCTGCACGTCGGCAGTTGTAAAATCGTGGACGCCCATTTTCTTCCCCGTCGCCGAACCGGTTCCGTCAGCACCATGGCAGGCGGCACATTTTGATTTGTAGAGTGTCTCGGATGCGTTTTGCGCGCACACCGATGAGGAGAGGGTGAGTACAACAGCCAACGTTGTTGCGAGGGCAAACACTTGGACGTCGATTCTCTTCATCTTTAAGCTCCATTCGAGTTTTCGGTGACCCAACCTTAAAACGAGAATACATCTACCTACTGCGCAATATTGCACTCTTCGACGCGGAGGTTCTGTGACTCCCGTCACACGTGCTTGTAAATCATAAATGTTCCCAGAAGGCCAGGACAGAATCGGTGCGCGTCGACCAACGTCTTCGGGTGAACATTAATCCTGAGGATCAAGCTTGAAGTCAGGGATCCCGGCAGGACTCTTTGCACTGATGCCTGTGAATAAGCCATCCCGAAATTAGTATGGTTGGTGGCACGATCCCTCAGATAACATCCCTACTGTCAAGCTACGCTTAAGACTAGAATGTGTATTTCAAAGAGATCGTTTCGGTGTTCGCATGGAAGTTACGCGGCAGGGTTACGAGTGGCAGTCCGTGCGTTTCTTTCTCGTTGTAGTCGTAGAAAGAGTAGTTGCCCTTGAGGGTGACGCCCTTGGCGACATCAATCGCAACACCGGCCGTAGGCTTGTGCCAGTTCAAAGCCTGGGAGAACGGGGCGTCCGGAAACGGACCAACGAAGGCGCAGCCGCCCGCTACTGCTGTGGACGCCGCCGGGCAAGGAGTAACCGGGTTACCGGCAAGAGGGGGGCTGTTACCGTAAATGTCGCTCACCATTAGCAAGATGCCGCTGCCGTCGCTGCCACCGGGAAGCAGCCAATTGTTATGGCCCGCGGTGCTGGTGATTTCATAGCCGGCGCTCAGTGCAACGCGATGGATGGGCCGGACGGTGAGACTGGCAAATCCGGTGTTGGTTCTCTCCTGGTAGTCCAGTATGAGCGGCAGACCCCCGGATTGGAAACCGTTACAAAGAGCCGGAGTGGCTTGCACGGTCGGTCCGGTCGACGGCACGCAGGTGTCCGAATTGATCTGCTGGTCCAGATACGTCCACCCAAAGTCGAATCCGACCCAGTGTTCGGGGTGCAGGCTCGCTCCGAGCGTGTAGTAACGCCAGTGGTCCTTGTGTCCGTAAGCAGGCGGGACAGTATTCGCCCCGGTAGTCGGGAACAGGTTGGGGTTCGCGGGATTAAAAGACGCATTGACAGACTCGGCAAAGTCATTCCGGGTCTCAATGAAATGCACACCACCGTTGACGCCCGCCCAACGGTTCACCTTGTAGGTTGTATTGGCCCGCAGCCGTTGCTGGTGACGCGGACCAATGTTGGTGAAGGCGTTGTCGGCACTCAGAAGTTCCACATCCGCGTTGACGCGCCACGCATCTGTCGGACGGAGCACAACGCCTCCGAGAGCCGTGTTTTCGTTGATCCTGGTGATATTCAAGTTGGCAGGATTGCCTTCCGCGTCAAGGGCTACCTTGCCGTTCTGCACCAAGTAGTAGCTGTTCAGGGTTGGCGAGGAACCCTGGAGCGCGCCCGTCAGCTCCCGACGCCCATAGCGGTAGCCGAGGTAAGCGCTGAGGCGACGGCTGGGAGCCCAGTTCACCTTCAACGTGTTGGCATACGTCTTCTCCGCCAGCACCGTGGTAAACAAGTCGGAACTGGAAGGAGTGGTGCAACCGGCGTTGGCCAGAGTCAAGCCCGGAGCGGCGGCGGCAGAACAGGTGAATCCCAGTTGATTGGAGTTGCCCGGGTTGCGCCAGTCAAGCCAGCGGAACTTGTCCGAAACACTCCAACTCGGGGTGAAGTGGTAGGTCAAGCCGAGATCCGCGTTGCCCGAGACGCGATCCGTGTGCGCCGTAGCGGTGAGCAGGCTCACGCCAGTATTACTATTATTGCGATTATTGGCAAACTCCTGATAATTCAGGAAGTCGGAACTCCCGGAACTGTAGGTGCCGGAGGCGGTAATGTCCAGCTTCCGGAAGTAGTTGGACTGCAATGACAACTGCGAGGTCGGAATGCCAGTGCGAACCCGGCCGGAACGAGAGAAGCTGAACAATCCGATGTTGCACTTCGGGTTGGTAACCAGGACATTGTTGCCCGGGAAGGTGACGCCATGGATGATAGTACAGCCGGAAGGCGGGATCGGAATGCCAATATCGACCGGTGCCCCAGTCGCGCTGTCCGTGAATGACAGATTGCCGTCCCCGAAGTTGGGATCGACCTTATCGTGTTCGTAGAACTGGTCGAAGCTGATCGTCGTCCGCTCCATCAGCCTGATGTCTACACCGAACTGGTAACGGTCGGAACGCCACTGGTCGTACTCCGTCATTATGGTGCGAATCGGGGCCTCAAGGGTGGTGTCAAGCCTGCCTGCGTTGTTGTTGCGCGCATAGCCCAGGCGGATCCGGATGGCCGACTGGGGAAACAGGGTCAGGTTGAAATCGCCCATTTGGCGGGTGATGTCCTGCAGGTGAGGACTATTCGCGTACCACGGCATGGTCGTCGGGTTAAACCCACCGGGGTTGACTTTGAGGGCGGCGCCGATGCCTTGATTCAAATTCAACGGGTTCGCAAACAGGTTGAAGTCGAAGAAGTTCTCGTCACGCCGGTAGAGGCCGACGAAGTTGTACAACTTGTTCTTCTCGAGCCGCAGGCGGCCGATATCGTTCGGGTCGCCACCGAATCCGAAACTGCTCAGGTACAAGTTGTCGAAGAGGCCCCCCATGTGGGTGTTCGAGCGCAGCGACAACTCCTGCCCGAGAAGACGCGGACCGCTCTTCAGGTTAACCAGCGTGTCATACAACTGCTGGTTGCCGTTGCTGTCCGCAACGCGGCCGCCGAACTCGACGGACTGCTGCACGGTGTAATCACCCCAAACACGGCCCGGGGAGGCTTCCTCGTCGCTCTGAGCCAGGTCCTGAGCCAGGGCGAACTGCGCCGCCGCCAGCATCAGGAGCGCAACCAGGATTGCATGCTTCCTATTCCTGCAGCGGCTCCGGTCTGATAGCTCTGCTCCCGGAAGGAGAGGCCTCGGTGAGTTGTGATTTTTGTTGGCCATCGTCATGTTCTCCTCCCCATCACTTGAAGAACCTGGGGTCGATATTTGAGCCGTGGATACTCATGTGGCACAGAATGCAATCCTGCCGGAACGCGTTCTGTGGGTGCGGGCCAGGTGGAATACCCGTATGGCACTGCAGGCAGAGCGTGTTCACGCGCGCGGTCAGTAGCATGCGCGGATAGGGCGAGCCGTGCGCGGTGTGGCAAGCCTGGCATCCCTCACCTTTGATCGGCTCGTGCTCGAAGACGAACGGTCCACGCTTGTCGCTATGGCACTTCAGGCAAACCATATCCTGATCCGGGGTCGATCGAAGCTGGCGATCTCGCGCCGCGCCATGCGCATTGTGGCAATCGGAACACTTGATCAACCCTTCTTCCACGCGATGATGGAACGGCTTCTGGAAATCCGCTCTCTGTTCTACGTGGCACGAAAAGCACAGCGGCGTCTGCTTCTTTACCAGCAGATATTCCAGCGTGGAGTGGTGCACGGAGTGACAGGATGTGCAGGAGATGCCGTTCTCGTTGTGGGTGGAACGCATGAATTGGCGCTGCTCAGGATTCGACTCGTGGCAGGCCAGGCAACGCTTGGTGATGGTTTCCGGCTTCGCCCCTGTGAAAGTGAGGATCTTGGTCTTGTCTCCGCCTCCCTCCACATGCGCCGCGCCGGGACCATGGCAGCCCTCACAACCTTGGTGTGACGGCTCCTTATTTAGTGTGGTCTTCCAGTGTGGCGTTTTCTCCCAGGCGTTGTAAACGTCCTCGTGACAGGTCTTGCAGGTCTCCGCTCCAACATACTTGGAGGCTTCGGAGGAAGGCGCGCCGGCCGCGGATGAGCTGGTGGATTGGGCGCTCGTTGATTGGGCGCTCTTGTCGGCAACATGCTGGCGAGCCTGGCCTCGAGCAAAGGCGACGAAGACGAAAAGACATAGAACCGAGAACTGAAGAACTCGAGTGGCTCTGGAATTTTCTGGCATTAGCATGCCCCCTTTCGACACGCACGGTCTGTCATGAAAGTGTACCCAAAGAAATTTGGGGCCTAAGGTTTAAAGTCGCCCGGCTTCATCATCACCATCCCTATCTCATTAACGAGGCCCGCCAGTCGTGAGAACCACCTCGAGTGCGCCCTCTTTTTTGGGCCGCGTTTCCATTTGTCGGGAGCGCAAAATTATCACCACACATTTTCTTGCTTTTCATTTAGATAATCTGTGATGGCTGCACTAGATGTTTGTGATGGCTGCACTAGATGTTTGTGATGATTGAACTGGATGTCTGTGATGACTGAAAGCGACTGCCGGGCTGTATAGCTTTCATAGTGGCTCTGGTGCCTAGACTTGTGGCTTTCGTAGAAGCCGGTTCGAGTTCAGCGGTTGTCATTGACCATTTCCTCCGATATTTTCCTCGGATATTTGCTCGAAACGTGGACGATTGTAGAGCGATTCAACGCCGCGACTGTTCAACATTGCACACTTTCAAGAATCTTTCAAGAATCAAAGAGAGACAGCCGTAGTGCTATAACATGGCAACACTAAACGCGTTGAGCGCAGAATCTCCGTGACCCCGGTCATACGTTTGTAACCGTAACGTTTACGGAAGATCGGAGGACAGAACAGGTACGCGTCGGCCAACTTTTTTAGATTGCTTCTAACAGTAAGAATGATTTAGCGATGAAGGTTGAAGTTAGGGGTGCCGGCGGGCCTCTTGCATTCGCGCCTGGGAATAAGCCGCGTGACGGACCTCACGGCAACCTGTGATGCCGCTCACGGCGTCGCCTTATTTGACGGCAGAGATTAAAATGCCCCCAAAGACGGGCGCGAAACTATTTCTTTTGGATTGATTTGAGGTAATTCGTGAGATTGGTGATCCGCAGAGTGACTGGAGTTGCATTCATGCCGGGGCAGAGAGTCCTCCAGCGGTTCATCGTTTCAAAGATCGGCCCCCAGACGGGCATCTCCCCGGAGCCGTGAGCGGCCTTCTCGACGCCATTTTTCAAAACGTTTGAGACATAATCATCCGGAAATTTCCCGTCGTGACGCTGGGCCAATGTCGTCAGGTCGGGCGGCGGCACCTTGAGCGCATTCGCCACGGGGCCGTCACCCTTACCGGCGGGCCCGTGGCAGACGGCGCAATACTCCTTGAACATCTGCGCACCGGAAACAGGGCTGGCAGGCTTGACCTGGGTTTTCTTGATTTGATTTTCCTCGGCTCCGGCGAAGCTGAGTATGGAAACCAGCGCCCCGCCAAGTACGAGCAGATTGCAAATGGACCGGATCATCTTCGAAAGCCTCCGTGTGGAATTTCGAACTTGTTGCCCAGTGATGTCAGCCAATGCCCAGAGAGCGGCCGCCGGGAACTCAAGTGTACGGTTACGCCCTTTCGCGTTAACTGTCAACAAGAGCTGGAACGGCTGTGATCCCAAAACCGGGTCTTGGAGAAACGAGTTCCGCAGCAAACTTCCCTTGTGATCACCGTCACACTCGACTGTACTTCCCGTCATAGCCGGATGGGCAGGCCACGTCGAAACTGGAGTAGGTAAAAGACAAGAGGCACGCCATGATGATGCTATACCGACTGGTTCGGCTGATCGAGACCCACTCCGAGGCGCTGGCTGCATGTCTTCTCGATCGAGTGCAGAACTCCGACGCAACGCCCGATTACGGGAAAGTACCGCCTGAAGAGTTGAAGGAGCGTGTCTACGAGATTTACCGCCATCTGGGAGACTGGCTGATAACCAAGGATGAACTCGATCTTGAGCAGCGCTATCTGGCGATAGGGGCACGGCGTGCGCTGCAAGGATTGCCCATGAGCCAGGTTGCCTGGGCGATTGTTTTGACCAAAGAGAACGTGTGGGAATTCATCAAAAAGGAAATCGGGATCGAACGGCCCGTCGAAGTATTTGGCGAAATGGAAATGTTCCAGCTGCTGGATCGGTTTTTTGACCGGGCAATTTACTATGCCGCAGTTGGCTACGAGCTGGCGGTTGCCGAACATGCGATCATGGATGCACCTGAGGCAAAAGTGCAATGAGGAGAACACCAGACGTGACCTGGGAGAGCGAATATCTAGCGAAGGTGCAGACGGCGGATGCGGCAATGCTTTTTATCAAGTCCGGAATGCGTGTCTACATCCAGCCTGGCTGCGCGGAGCCAGAGACTTTGGTCGAGGCGCTGATCCGTCGAGCTCCGGAAGTGCGTGATGTGGAAATTGTCCACATGATGACCATGGGGGGAGCGCCTTATGTTGCGCCGGAGATGGCCGGGCATTTCAGGCACAACGCCGTGTTCATCGGCGCCAATGTTCGGGATGCCATCAATGAGGGCCGAGCGGACTATACGCCCATCTATCTGAGCGAAATCGAGGAACTGTTCGAGAATGGCGCAATGCCCATTGATGTCGCCCTGATCGAAGTCTCTCCGCCCGATTCGCACGGTTTCTGCAGTTTTGGCGTGGGCGTGGACACCACGCTTACCGCCGCCAAGTGTGCCCGCTACCTTGTCGCACAGGTCAACGACCACATGCCGCGGACCTATGGCGACAGTTTCATCCATGTCAGTGAGATAGACGCGGTGGTGGAATCGTCACGGCCGCTGTGCGAACTCAAGAAGCCGGCGATCACTGACATGCAAGCCGCCATCGCACGCAACGTAGCGGGCCTGATTGAAGACGGCGCCGTGCTCCAAACCGGGATCGGGGGCATACCCGATGCGGTACTCCCGCTTCTGATGGATCGAAAAGATCTAGGCGTGCATAGCGAACTAGTCTCGGAAGGTGTCATCCCGCTGATCGAAGCGGGTGTGATCACGGGCGCACGCAAAAATTTCAAGCCTCGGAAAATTATTGTTGGTTTTGCCCTGGGAACGAAAAAGTTGTTCGAGTTCGTGGACAACAATCCCGTTTTCGAGTTCCACCCGACGGCGTACACCAATGATCCCGCTTTGATTGCGCGCAATGACAACATGGTGGCTATCAACTCGGCTTTACAGATTGATTTGACGGGCCAGGTTTGCTCGGACTCCATCGGAAACCAGTTCTACAGCGGCATCGGCGGGCAGGTTGACTTCCTACGCGGCGCTTCGCGGTCCAAAGGAGGAAAGCCGATCATCGCGATTTCGTCCACGGCAAAGAACGGCACAATTTCGCGGATCGCTCCCATGCTCAGTCCGGGAGCTGGCGTGGTAACGTCCCGAGGATTGGTTCGCTATGTGGTCACCGAGCACGGCGTGGCTTATCTGCATGGTAAGTCGATTCGAGAGAGGGCCAAAGCGCTGATCGAGATAGCGCATCCAAGATTCAGGGATGAGTTGTACGAGTATTGTGAAAAGACCAAGTGGCTGCAGCGTCCGGCTTTCGCGGCTGGGTGATAGCTGCTTTTGTACGACAAGGTCCGTTTCCTAAAATCTGAGTCTCTAACGACCAAAGGGCAATGGGGTTTATGCCGTGACAGAACAAAAGGGTAGACAGATTGTCATTTGCGAGAGGCTTATAGAACTCGGATATGCGCCGGAACGGCACATCCGGCTCTATGGCGAGGAATTCTATCTGCTCTCGAATCCGATTCCCGACGGTGATGGATTCTCGATTGACGGGGTCGCTCGCAGGTCGGGTAATCACCGGCGGATTAGACTCCCCTTGTCCATTGTGGTTACCATCCAGCGGCAACTCGCAGCCCTGGAGAATCAGATTGCCGCCTGAGTGCCAGCGCGCGGCTACGTTACGAACTGAGAACTGTGAGGCGTGAACCGGCGACTGCGCCGAGTCTGACCCACCAGGGCTTCACGCCGATTGGCGGATGTTTTGCCGTGGGCAGACTTCGCCACTCTCAAGTCAGACCGATCATTGCTCAAGAACAAACTTCGAGCTTGTGCCATCTCTTGCCGGCCAGATCGAACAGCCTCCGCGCCCATCAGCCACGCACGGTTAGAACCGGGCAGTTCGCCCGCGCGACAACCTTGTGCGCGGTTGCCCACGGAAGATGGGTAGAAGCATCAATGTGATCTGAGCGCACACCGAGCACGATCAGATCCGCATCCCGTTCCGCGGCCGCCTTCAAGATGCGATCAGCAGGTGACCCGAATTCCACTATCGGTTCGGGAGCCCAGCGCAGATCTTCTTCTTCGGGAATTAGATCTTCCAGTTTGCGCAAGGCTGCCTCGATCGGTCCTGGCCGGTCATACAGACGCTCACCGTAGGTTTCAATGACGTGCAGCAGTGTCAGCTGCGTTCGGAATTCTCCTGCCAGCGAGAATGCGTATGATGCGCCAGCGAGAGAGTGGGGCGTGAAATCAGTCGCGTATAGAATGTGCCGGAATTCCAGTTTAGCTGGCGCAAGCTCGGCATCATGTTTACGCACCGGCGATCTGCTGAGTTTGGGAACCCTTGGACCGACCGTGAATACTGGGCAGGTCGCATGACGGAAGATTTCTTCGGCAACCGAACCCATCAACAGTTTTCCCACACCAGTGCGGCCATGGGTGCCGGCCACAAGCAGGTCAAGTTGGTGTTCACGGATGATTTGGGAGAGCACTTCGCTCACTTTCCCGTGACGAATATACGTAATATGCGGAAAGCCTTTGAGTTTCGAGGAGAGCTGCTGCATTTTCTCCTGGGCCCCGCTGTGCGCGTCTTCGTAAATTGATGCGATAGTCACTGGATCGATAGGGCTAGGCCGCACAAGAGTGGTCTCGGGAAGCACGTGAGCGACATGCACGATTCCACCGTAGCGGAGGCTCATCGCCGCCGCATAGGGCAGGGCTCCCTCGGAGACATCGGAAAAGTCTGTGGCGAACAGAATGTTCTTGAGAGATATAGCAGTGTTAATCCTCTCTTCTAATAGCCTCATGGCGCACCTCCACGTTACGGGGTAAAGGTGACATGTTGCCAAAACGATCACAGTGCGTGATGTCACCGTTTTCTGTGATCGCAATCACACGATTCCGGCAACCGGTGGTGTAATTCAATCTTGTCGGATTTTCTGTCAGATGACTACAACAGCGTCGCGGATTTCGGGTAGATCGCGGTGGATTTGATCTCATTCAGCTTGTGCACGGCCTGCACAGGCAGATTGCAGAATAGATGCTCCTCCCGCACCGGACAGGTAAGGCAGGCGCGCGCATGGCGGAGTCTAACGTCGTGGAAACTGTAGCACCGGAATTGTGATCACCATCACTAAAAACGGTGACCCCACGCACCGCGCATATCCGGCCCAGGATCCAGAATCGATGTGAACGTAAGGTGTCCACCTGGAGGGCATCATGCCGACAGCAACGGAAGTCCGAGAGCCGCAAGTTGAAGAGCGGGCGAATGTCTGGGAAGCTGCGCGGGTGGCGCGAACACAGGAGGTGCTGCAGATTCCTCAGCTACTGCGGCAACGGCCGCTGTTCGCCGACAGCCTGTTGGACTCAGGCCAACAGGAAAGAACTCGTCGCAAGTTCGCAGCGGTTCTCTCTTTCACGCTTCAGTGCTTGCTCATCGGTGTCCTGCTAGTCGTGCCACTGATGTTCACCGAGGAGCTCCCAAGGCAGCAGTTGCTGACATTCCTGGAGGCGCCTCCGCCGCCGCCACCCCCACCTGCGGCGGAGGCGGTGGCCAAAGTCGTTCGGCAGATCCAGAGCGATCTGCTGGCCGGTGGCAAGTTGCGCACTCCCAGCCGGATACCCGAAAAGGTGCAGATGATCCGTGAAGAGGAAGCGCCTCCGCCCCTGCCCATGGGCGGTGTGGTTGGAGGAGTGCCGGGAGGCATCCCGGGTGGACAGCTCGGTGGAGTCATTGGGGGCATTGTCAACCAGACTTCGAGCCTGGCTGCCCTGCCGAAGCTCGCCGTACCGGCTCCTGCCAAACGAATTCGCGTTTCCCAGGGAGTGACCAAGGGATCGTTGATTCAGAAGATCGAACCAAAGTATCCGCCCTTGGCTCTGGCAGCCCGTATACAGGGCCAAGTTCTATTGAAAGCGATTATCGGCAAGAGCGGAGAAATCAAAGAACTCGAGCTTCTTAGTGGCCATCCTATGTTGGCACCGGCTGCGATTGAGGCAGTCAGACAATGGCATTACCGGCCCTTCTTGTTGAATGGCGAACCGGTGGAGGTAGACACCACAGTGACGGTTAACTTTCAACTCTCTCAATAGGGTGCCATGGCGTATTGGGCCGCGCACTCGATTGCTCGGTCTCAAGGAAGGAAGGTTGACGATGGAAGGTGCACACAAATATCGCGTCGTTGCATGGTGGAGTTCTGGAAGGACCGGGCTGGCAAAATCTAACTTTGCTCCGAATGCGATCCACTTCACGGCGCCACCCGAGTTTGGCGGCCTCGAAGGTAGGTGGACGCCCGAAGACTTGCTGCTCAGCGCTGTGGCCAGTTGCTACACAACTACTTTCCACGCCCTGGCGAATTACTCAAAACTTGAGTATGCCGACTTGGAGGTAGAGGTTGAGGGAGGGATTCTTAAAACTGATTCTGGCTACTCCTTCAGCGAAATCGTGATCCGTCCGAGCCTAACTATTTCCAGCGCCGGGGAACAGACGCGTGCACTCCGCTTACTGCAGAAAGCTAAAGCAATGTGCCTGGTATCGCGCGCGATCTCGGTCGAACAGACATTTGAACCACGCGTGCAGGCGCGTGAGCCAAGAGTAGAGTGCAGCCAGGCTTTGCCAGTGGTCTGACAAGAAGGAACGCTTTAGACTTGAAATGCCAAACCGCCCAGACCTTGATTTCAAGCCGCGTGCCCGGTGCTTACTTTGCGTGGCTGATACCCCATCTGCGCCAGGCACTAAGTCGCTCCTGGAGAAGAAAAGGGTTTGACATGGACTCCACAAACATAAGTCCGTCGATTCGGGTTTATCCGTCGCAATACGTTTCACCGTGGACGATGAAAGACGGAACTCAAATTACGCTCCGGCCGATTCGTCCAGAAGATGAACCTCTGATGGTGAAATTCCACGGGACGCTCTCCGACCGCACCGTGTACTTGCGCTACTTCGGCTCGCTGAGCCTTGCCATGCGGACTGCGCATGAGCGATTAGTTCGCATTTGCTTTAGCGATTACGAACGCGAGATGGTGCTTGTGGCGGAATACAAAGATCCGCAAAACGGTGAGCTACACATATTGGCCGTGGGTCGGCTCAATAGGCTGCAGGCTGCAGATAAAGAAGCCGAAGTGGCAGTTATGGTCTCGGACCAATACCAGCATCGAGGCCTCGGGACCGAACTACTGCGCCGACTCATCCAAATCGCGCGAGACCAGAACCTATGCCGCCTTGTGGCTGAGATGCTGCGCGATAATTTGGCAATCCAAACCACGTTCAGGAAACTTGGCTTCCGTTTGCGCATGATGGACGATCCTGCTTCGGTGCTAGCGGTTCTTGACCTGTAAAAGAGTTCCTTTTCGCACCCCCTTGTCCACTCATTTCGCATAGCCCCGCCCCGAGAGCAGCGGTCTTCCTGTGATTGCGGTCACACTGCCCTGTGACGCGGATTCCCGACACCTGCTGACGTTTCAGGCATGCTTCTCGGTAGTGGCTAGATGTGTAGTTCGAGCCCACTCGCGGGCTCTTCAGGGGGCAGGCATGAAACGAAAGTTCAAGACCATGGACGGCAACGAGGCAGTCGCAAATGTCGCATACCGCCTCAATGAGGTCATCGCCATCTATCCCATCACGCCATCGTCGAACATGGGCGAGTGGGCCGACCAGTGGGCGTCGGAAGGCGTGCCCAACATCTGGGGAACGGTGCCCCACGTGGTCGAAATGCAAAGCGAAGGCGGCGCCGCCGGAGCCGTTCACGGCGCGCTGCAGACCGGGGCCCTGTCCACAACCTTCACGGCGTCGCAAGGCCTGCTCCTGATGATCCCTAACATGAACAAGATCGCAGGCGAACTGACGCCAACGGCATTCCATGTCAGCGCGCGCACGGTTGCTACACACGCTCTCTCGATCTTCGGCGACCACTCGGATGTCATGTTTTGCAGAACTACGGGCTTCGCGATGCTCTGCTCAAACTCCGTCCAGGAGGCCATGGACTTAGCGCTGATCGCTCACGCGGCCACACTCGAGACTCGTATCCCTTTCCTACATTTCTTTGATGGCTTCCGCACCTCGCATGAGGTCAACAAAATCGAGATGCTTACTGAAGACGACATGCGCGCCCTCATCAATATGGATCGCGTCATCGAACACCGGCAGCGAGCGCTCTCTCCCGACCATCCCGTCCTGCGCGGCACCGCACAAAATCCCGACGTCTATTTTCAGGCGCGTGAAGCTTGTAACCCTTACTACGACGCCTGCCCGGAAAAGGTGCAGGCAGTCATGGACAAGTTTTTCCAAGTCGTCGGACGTCAATATCACCTGTTCGACTATGTAGGCGCGCCCGATGCCGAGCGCGTGATCGTCATGATGGGCTCCGGCGCTGAGACCGCTCACGAGACCGCAGACCACCTCAACCGCAGCGGTGAGAAAGTTGGCTTGCTGAAAGTCCGGCTCTATCGCCCATTTTCTGTCAAGCAATTCATCGAGGCGCTTCCAGCAACCGTGCGCAAGATTGCGGTGCTCGATCGCACCAAGGAGGCTGGCGCCGCGAGAGAACCGCTCTATCTTGACGTGGTGAACGGCATCCAGGAAGGAATCAAGCTGGGCTATGGAACGCTGAAGGTCGCGCCAGGAACCATCGGTGGGCGTTACGGTCTCTCCTCAAAAGAATTCACGCCCGCTATGGTGAAAGCCGTTTACGACAACCTTGCAAAACCCAATCCCAAAGACCACTTCACCGTCGGCATTCAAGACGACGTGAGCCACACGAGTCTGGAGTACGACTCCGAATTCTCGATCGAACCAGACAACATGGTTCGCGCCATGTTCTACGGTCTGGGCGCCGATGGCACCGTTGGCGCGAACAAAAACTCCATTAAGATCATCGGCGAGAGTACCGACAACTACGCGCAGGGTTACTTCGTCTATGACTCCAAGAAGTCTGGCGCCATGACCGTCTCGCACCTGCGGTTTGGACCGCAGCCGATCCGCTCCAGCTACCTGATTTCCAAAGCCAACTTCGTGGCCTGCCATCAATGGATTTTCCTCCAGCGCTACGACATGCTCAGCGCCCTGATTCCGGGCGGCGTTTTTCTGCTCAACAGCCCTTTTGGCCCGGACGAAGTGTGGAACCATCTGCCGCGCGCGGTCCAGGCCCAGTTAATCTCGAAGAAGGCCAAGCTCTACATAATTGACGCCTATCAGGTGGCCCAGAGCACCGGCATGGGTTCGCGCGTGAACACGATTATGCAGACGTGTTTCTTCGCTATCTCAAAGGTTTTGCCGCGCGAAGAGGCAATTGAAGCCATTCGGAAGTCCATCCGCGACACCTACGGCAAGAAGGGTGAGGAAGTCGTGCAGCAGAACCTGCGAGCCGTAGATGAAACACTATCCCACCTTTTCGAAATCAGCGTCCCCGAGAAGGCGACCAGTCAAACCGAATTCTCAGCCCCGTTTTCTCCGGAGGCGCCCCAGTTTGAGCGCGAGGTGCTCGGCGTAATCTACGCCGGCCGCGGCGATGAGATACCCGTGAGCGCTTTCCCAGCCGATGGAACCTTTCCTACCGGCACCGCCAAATGGGAGAAGCGCAACCTCGCGCTCGACATTCCTGTGTGGGACATCAAGACCTGCATTCAGTGCGGCAAATGCGCGATGGTGTGCCCACATGCGGCCATTCGCATCAAGGTGTATCAGCCCGAGCATCTGGCCGATATGCCGCCAACCTTCAGGTCTACGGATGCACGCGATAAGGAATGGAACGGACGGAAGTACACCATCCAGGTTGCGCCCGAAGATTGCACTGGCTGCGGCATTTGCGTTGATGTGTGTCCCGCCAAGAACAAGAGCGAGACGCGGCTAAAGGCCATCCACATGGAACCGCAGCCTCCCCTGCGGGCAACGGAAAGCGAAAACTGGAAGTTCTTCCTCAAGATCCCGGAACTCAATCGACGGAAGATCAAGGTGGGTAACATTCGCCAGCAACAGTTGCAGGAACCCTTGTTTGAATTCTCCGGGGCATGCTCCGGCTGTGGCGAGACGCCTTATCTAAAGCTCGTCTCGCAACTCTTCGGCGACCGGGCGGTGATCGCCAATGCGACCGGCTGCTCCTCGATCTACGGCGGCAACTTGCCTACGACTCCTTGGGCCAAGAATGCCGAAGGCCGCGGCCCAGCGTGGTCGAACTCTCTGTTTGAAGATAATGCGGAATTCGGATTGGGGTTCCGCATTTCTATCGATAAGCAAGCAGAGTTTGCGCGTGAGTTAGTGCGTCGGCTCGCGGCGACGATTGGGGAGAACTTTGCCGAAATTCTCTTGACCGCGCCCCAGAAGGACGAAGCGGACATCTATGACCAACGCACACGTGTGGCCTTGCTCAAAGAATTGTTGCACGGAAAGGACTCGCAAGAAGCAAGGCAGTTGCTGGCTCTGGCCGACATGCTCGTGAAAAAGAGCGTTTGGATCGTCGGTGGAGACGGTTGGGCTTACGACATCGGTTATGGGGGTCTGGACCATGTTCTGGCCAGCGGTCGCAACGTGAACCTGTTGGTGCTCGACACCGAGGTTTATTCGAACACCGGCGGTCAAGCCTCCAAATCCACGCCGCGCGGGGCCGTCGCCAAGTTTGCGGCGGGAGGCAAAGCGGCGCCGAAGAAAGACCTTGGGCTGATGGCTATGAGCTATGGGAACGTCTATGTGGCAAGTGTCGCCATGGGCGCGAAGGACGAACACACGCTCAAAGCGTTCCTGGAAGCGGAAGCTTACGACGGCCCCAGCCTCATCATTGCTTACTCGCACTGCATCGCACACGGCATCAACATGACCACGGCAATGTCAGACCAGAAAATCGCAGTCGACTCGGGTCAGTGGCTGCTCTATCGCCACAATCCGGAACGCACGCTTTTAGGTGAAAATCCACTGACCCTCGATTCCCGCGCCCCCACGCGCAAAGTCCGGGATTATCTGCAGCAACAGACGCGCTTCAAGATGCTGCTCAAGAGTAAGCCCGAAGACGCGAACCGGCTGTGGCAACAGGCGCAGCAGGATTCTGAGGTTCGCTATCGGCTGTACGAGTATCTGGCGCAACGCAAACCAGATCAGGCTGCGGCTCCAGTGGGGACGCGCCCCACTCAGTCCGCGCCAGTGGAAGCCGCGAAAAGCGGCGCGCACCGCGAGGAGGAAAAATCATGGACCTAAGCACGAGATACCTTGGCATGCAGCTTCGAACGCCACTGGTTGCCTCTGCGTCCCCGATTTCGCAGGACATCGGTGGAATCCGTAGCCTCGAAGATGCCGGCGCCTCCGCCGTCGTGCTCTACTCCCTGTTCGAAGAACAACTGCATCAGGAGGCCCTTGAGCTTGAACACCATCTCAACGCCGGCACGGAGAGCTTTGCCGAGTCACTTACTTACTTTCCCAAGTCCAGCGAATTCCACACCGGACCCGAGGAATATCTAGATCACATTCGCAAAGCCAAGGACGCAGTTGGCATTCCGATTATCGCCAGCCTGAACGGTGCGACCCTGGGCGGTTGGGCTAAGTATGCCGAGCAGATCGAGCAAGCCGGAGCCGACGCCATCGAGTGCAATATCTACTTCATTCCGACAGACATGGACATCTCAGGTTCTGACGTCGAGGCGACCTATATTGACATTCTCAGAGAAATAAAGATTTCGGTTCAGATCCCGGTAGCCGTCAAGCTCAGTCCATTTTTCAGCAACATGGCCCATATGGCCAAGCGACTGGACGACACCGGCGCAGATGGCTTGGTGTTGTTCAACCGCTTCTATCAGCCCGATATCGACCTGGAAGAACTAGAGATTAAGCCCAACGTGCTTCTCAGCAGCCAGCATGAGCTACGGCTGCCCCTTACTTGGATCGGCATTCTTTATGGCCGTATTAGGGCCAGCCTGGCTGCGACCAGTGGGGTGCATGGCCCCGAAGACGTGATCAAGCTCCTCATGGTCGGCGCCGATGTCACGATGCTGTGCTCCACTCTATTGCGCAATGGAGTCGGCCATTTGCGCCACATTGAACAGGGTTTTCGGGAATGGATGGAAGATCACGAATATGAGTCTGTACAGCAGATGCAAGGCAGCATGAGCCAGATCCGCTGCCCCGATCCGGGAGCCTTCGAACGCGCTCAGTACATGAGAGCAGTGAAGGGGCTGCAACACGTGCTGGCGACGGGTTGATACAGGAGTCGACGGTAGTAGTCGCTCATCAAATCGCGCGCTGCAGAATCCTCATTTGCGGCTTGAGGTCCCGATGAATGACGCCCACCGCATGGGCTGCTTCCAGGGCGCGGCAGACCTGCCGCATTATTTCCACCGCTTCCTCTGGCTGAAATATCTTGTGCTGGGCAATCAGGCTGCGCAGGTCCTGGCCCTCGATGTACTCCATGGTGATGAACTTGATTCCATCGGCATCGCCCATGTCGTAAATGCGAACCACGTTCTTGTGCGTGACTTGGTGGGAGAGCACCAGCTCCTGCTTGAAGCGGTCAAGGATGGCAGAATTTCCAGTCAGTTCCGGACGGATCACTTTAAGCGCAACCGTGCGATTCACTTCGCGATCGCGCGCGCGGTAAACCGCTCCCATGCCTCCTTCCCCAAGAATCTGCAGGATTTCGTATCGGCGCCCCAGTACGGTGCCGGGCCGCAAGAGGGTTTGGTTGTCCGAGTCGGAAGGGCGACTCGTTCCCGCGCTGGCCGCGAAAGTTCCTTCCGCAACAGTAGGAGCATCCGAAGTGAGTTCGAAACGAGTGGGGGACGATTCCGAAGGGAGACTGTCTGATGCTGGAGATGAGCCAACGTCCGAAGGGGATTTTACCGCAGCAGTGCCTTCGGCCTTGGTTGCTGGCTCGTCATCAGGACGGCGCACATGCCGTCTTTCCATGGCTCTGTCTCCGCAAAAACTAACGAGGGGAATGTCGACAGAAAGCGAGCCAGTCTTGCCGCACCCGACCAAGTGTAACTGGCGGAACCTGCCGCTCGGTTAACGGAGTAGATAATACCGGCGCGTCTCTGCGTTAGCGGGTTTTGGCTCGTTGCCACCGTGCTCGGCGACGCTGCGGCGCTCTCGGCTGGAAGAAGCGGGCCTCCTTCTAGTCATCTCATCTCTGAACCGATCAACGTGGTCGTCAACTGGGACGCGGAGCTGAAGAGATGACGTTCACGGCAGGCGCCAAATTCTCGGGGTTCTGAGTGGTTTACCACCGCACCAATTGGAGAATGAAGAACGCGGCTGGGCTTACGAAACGCCTGTCACTTTGACGATTGTTCCTGGATCACGGGCAATCAGGAAGTTGGCCGCTAAGGAGAGCGGATCGTTACTGATAAATGGGATGAGCAGGTCCTTCGAATCGGAGAGACTGTTACCCATGAAAAAGCCATAGGCGACGATCCTTCCCGGCCTCGCCGATCTTCCGATCCAGCGCGTTGCGGCACTTACGCCCGCTGCATGGCGCCTCATCCCAATGTCATCGGTAGGCTGGCGAAGACTGGTTGGCCGAAAGCAGTAACCGTGCTTTGCGAGAGAGCAGTTCGAGACCGCGCTCGTGGCTTTCTTTCTCCAAAGTCTCCAGTTGTGAACGACCGGAAGCAGGATTAGCTTTTAGCTCCGATTCACCAAGGGCCAGCCGGGCCTCGCATTCAATTTGGTAATGGCCTAGCTTTTTTGCGGTCGCGATTGTAGAGCGCAGTTGTTGGCGCGCCGTGGCGAGCGCGAGATGTCCCGCCGCATCCTGGCCGGCAGCGGCCGTTTCCAGGCGGGCGGTTTGGATGGCGATTGGCAATGTCAAAGCAGGGTCGGAGCTTTTGCGGCCAAGCTGAGTGGCATGTTGAATGGCCTTACGAGCATCCTCTAACTTGCCCTGCGCCTGCAGAATGCGGCTGAGCAGGGTATAGGCGTTGGTTGTGTCGGGATCGCCCCTTTCCTTTTCAAACTCCACGATGGCGGCGCGAAGCAATGGCTCGGCTTGGCTGGCTTGGCCTTCTTCAAGGGCGAGGTCAGCAAGCTCCAGTTGGCTTTCCCGAACCAAGCCCGTTTCGCCTACTTTCTGGCGAATGTCGAGGGTCGCCTGAACTTGTTGCTGCGCGCCCTGCAAATCTCCTTCGGCCTTCGACACATCTCCCAGGACAAGCATGGCCCCGGTTAGATACTGGTAACCGCCTTGGTCCTCACGAATCAGGTCAACCGCCTGCTGGGCCAAACGATGGGCATCTTGCAGGTGGCCTTGCGCCAGTCGCAGATCGCCGAGCCTATACAAGGCATAGCCTGGGGTGCCGTGATCCAGCGAGGCGTGAATCTCCAGGGTTTGCTCGTAGAGCTTAGCGGCGCTTGAGAGATCTCCGCGCACATAAAGAATGTCGGCAATGTTGCTAAGAGCGGTGGCGGTATTGAGCTTGTCCCCGGCTTGTTCGAAATGCGTCTTAGCCTGGCGGTATAACCGCTCGGCCCGATCTAGCTCGCCCTCGTTTTCAAAATTAATCGCCATATTGTTGAGGACGGCACCGGTTTTTTCGTGTTCACCCAATTCTTGCAGGATCTTCAGCGCCTTCTGGTAGGTCGCAATCGCTTCCTGGTAATGTCCTTCAGCTCCTTGACGGTCTGCCATGAGACGAACCGTGTTGGCGGCTCCCAGGCGATTCCCAGCGGCCAAGAAAATGTTGTAGGCGTCGTCGCAGGATGCTGACGCCTGATCTGGATGCTCTCCATACAGGAGGTTCAGGCATTCTTCTTCTCTTGCCCGGGCATACACCAGCTTCTTCCCTTGGGCAGTAGCTTTGCGTATAGCGCTTCGGATCAGCGCAAGACGGGCAGGATCGTTGGTCTGCCCTACCCGCGCCTCCAATAGATCGATGCGCGGTTCGTCGGAAGCCGGCGGCGGCAGCCGCCGGAGCTGAGCGACCGTTTCCTGGGACTGGCGTTGATGACCAGCCGCATCCTGCGCAGCCGCAAGCTGAAGCCCGTACTCAACGCTGTCCGGAAACAACCCGAATAACGCCTGATAGGTCGAGACAGCCTTCTCGTGTTGCGCCAGACTTTCGTAATAGTCTCCTTCAACCAGCATTCGGCTTACGCGTGGCAAGTTAGCCGAAAGATCCAATGCCTTTTTGGCTTCCTCCTTACGCTTCTGCTCATATCCCAGGTATGACCAAGCTCGAGCCAACATGGAATGGGAAAGCGGAAATTTTGGATCAGCCTCGATCGCCTGTTCCAGAAGGTTTTTGGCCGCCAAGGCGTCGTAGTCGCGCAGTCTAGCGAGTCCAAGAGTGTAGAACCGGGCCGCTTCAGGATTAGAGGGCAACGAAGCGACCACACTGGGCTCGTCAGCTTCCGCAACACCCGGCACCCCGAGCCGATCTCTGAGCTTGGCCCCAATCCTCGGAATCAGCTGAAAGAAGTTCTGGCTGCTGCCGATCTCTGCGATCTCTGCGAGAATTTCACCGGTTCTGGCATCTTGCACGCGCACGTCAAGCCGCAATTGTTTACGCTCAGGTTTGCCTATGCTGGCGTAGGAGCCCAGAACCAGAAGATCGCTATTCAAAGCCGTACCGATGCGTGCCGTTGTCTGCTGCCCCAGCGTATCGGTCTGGGACCACGGGGAGGAAAGGCGCAGATTGGCCACATCTTCTCCAGATACCAGCCGCAACTTTTCCCCCGCGGACAGCTCGGTGCTCAGCATCTCCGAGAAGGCGGTTGCGAGCCACCCATCTTCGGTCTTCCCTGAAAGATTGTGAAAGCCGAGGACGGCAACTGACTTGCGCAAAACAGGGACAGTGGCAGCGGTGGGTTGCACCGCGACAGTCCGCACCCGAAAGAAATCACGACGCACGTACCATCCGAGGCCAGCGAGGACGAGAAGCACGACAGCGGACACGGCATAAATAAGGCGGTGTGGCGGCGGACCTTTGGGCTGGTTTGAGGCCGGGGCCGTCCTGTCGGTGGGGAGTTCTGCCGGCCCCCCCAGCACTGCACCGTTGGCCGAAGTTGACGGCTCAACTGCCACGCTTTCAACCGTTACCGGAGCAATAAAACGGTAGCCCCGCCGGGTAACGGTTTCAATGAAGCGTGGGTTATCGGAATCGTCGTTGAGAGCGGCACGGAGCTTTTTCAGAATGACATTCAGGCTGCCATCGAAGTCAACAAAAGTCCCTTCCGGCCACAGCTGTTGACGCAATTCCTCGCGGGTAATGATTTCGCCGGGACGCTCCAGCAGCAGAAGCAACACGCGAAACGGCTGCTCCTGGAGCCGGACGCGCAAGCCGCTGCGGGTCAGTGTGCTGCGGCCGGCGTCGGCCTCGAAGAGTCCAAAGCGAAAGATGCTCGCAGAAGCAGCAAGGCGTTCCATGACGGTGGGCAACGCAAAGTGGCGAAATGATAGCATGGCCTTTCCGGATAGTCAGCCAATCGTGTAATCCCTTAAGAAAAGGGCAGTTAACTGGTCAGGAATAAGTCACACCCAGTTCCTTTGACCCGGGACGCCAAGCGCGGCATTCTGCCTCCGCTCCACATGCTCTGGGCTGGAGCCAGATCTCGGGGAAGGGGAATGGTTCCGGCCCAAGTCATTAGTCCCGCCGCCATGGCCAGCGATTTTGATGGTTGCAACTCTCGGACCCGCGTGTCGAATTTCAAAGAGGATGTATGAAACGCACTCGATTGATATCGAAACATTGGGTGTTGTTCTTATCAGCAGTTGCCATGATGGCGGCAGCCACTTCAGCGCAGGCCGCTACTTATGAAGTGGGAAGCTGTATTGCAAGCCTTCCCAAGTTCACGACCATTCAGCTAGCCGTCAGTTCTGTGCCTCCGGGGTCGACCATTCTCGTCTGTCCTGCGACCTACTTTGAACAGGTAACCATTTCCCGGCCCCTAACGTTGCGCGGCCTGAGCAGCAACAACCAGGACCGGCCGGTGATTGCTGCGCCTCCAAATGGGCTGGCTATAAACGTAACCAGCATCACCGGAGCCAATGTTGCGGCGCAAGTGCTGGTGCAGAGTGTCGCTCCGCCTGGCAACGTCATCCTCACCGGCATAACCGTGGATGGAAGCAGCGCCGAAGTGCAAGGCTGTTCTGTAAGTGCGTTCCTAGCCGGGATTTTCTATGCCTCCGGCACCGCGGGCACGATCAACGAGATGACGACCCGGAATCAGCAGCTCCCCTCTTGCGGATACGGCATCTGGATCGAGAACGGAGCTGGCCCCAATCAATCGATCACGGTCGAGAACAACAGCGTTCACGACGTGACGTGGGAGGGCATTTTTGCCTTCAGTAATCAGACGCCTTCGACGCTGTCCGCTACGATCAAGGGAAACTTTATCAATGGCCAGGTCTACAACCAGACGAAAGACATAGAAGTGAACGGCGTCAGCGGTGCGCTTACCGGCAATGTGGTTACCGGTGGTTTGCAAGGAATCACTAATGACGGCGGCCCGGTCACAATTTCAGGAAATGCAGTCGCGGATATATCCATTGGCGCCGCCATCGCGTTTGGCGACGGCAGCACCGTGACCTCCAACAAGATGTCAAACGTCCACACGGCTTTCTTGTTGGGCGGCAGCGGCGTAAGTCCTGGGCCAACGGTCTCGGGGAACACAACCAAGAATACGACTTACGTGATCGAGTACAACTGCGTCCCGAATGTCACCGTAAAGTCGAACACGTTTAATGATTCACAGTTCGCCTACGACCACATCCCTACTGCAAATAGTGGCCTGGGTGTGAATTCGCTATACAACATCGACACCGTAACAGCGAGCACATGTCCATGAACCGTATCGCCGCCGGCGAGCGCCACGGCGCAAATACCTCGTCCAACAAGGAGGACCAAATATATGTCGCGATATCTAGGGTGGTTTTTCTTGGCAGTGTTGATGCCAGCGCTGAGCGCACCATTGCAAGCGCTGAATTACGAAGTTGGAGGCTGCAAGACAGGCTCAAGCTGGGTGAACTTCACCACCATTTCGGCAGCGGTAGCCGGCGTGCCTGCGGGAGCGACGATTCAGGTTTGTCCGGGAGTGTATCCGGAGCAAGTCACGATCACGCAGCCGCTGACTTTGCAAGGCACCCGTTCCGGCAACACGAACCGGGCGGTGATCACGATCAACCCGAACGGGGCGGTGGTCCCAAACGTAACTATCGGTGGTCAGCCGTACTACGCGCAGGTGCTGGTGCAAAACGTCAGCCCGGCCGGTGCTGTCAACATAACCGGGATCACCGTGGACGGAGCTGGCGCTAATGCCGGATGTTCGACGCTAACCCTCCCTGGAATTCTCTATGATTCCAGCACCACCGGTACAGTTAACGAAGTGACCGCGCGGAATCAAGTGAATATCGACGGATGCGGGTGGGGCATCTTGCTCTACAACGGGAGCAGCACGAATGAAACGATCACCGTCGAGAACAGCAGCTTCCACGGCCAGGGCGCCAACGGCGGCGGAATTTGGACCAATGCTGCGCCTTCGTCCACGCTCACAGCCACGGTCAGCGGGAACTTTCTGAGCAACGCGGGGGCCAATGCGATTCTGGCCGGTGCGAACGGGGGAATCTCGGGGAACCTCGTTACCTCCAGTATTCAGCCGGAGGCTTGCGCTATCTGTGCTTTCGGGCCTGGGGTAGTCTCTGGTAACACATTGGCGGACGATGCAGCGGGTATCTCAATCGATGGTAGCTCCACTGCCGTGGAATCGAACAAACTGTCGAATGTCGGAACTGCGATCCTCAATTTCAGCGACGTGACGACGCCCATCAAGTCGAACACCATTAAGAACACGGTTTGCGCGGTTGATTTTTTTAATGGAGCGTCGAGCAGCGGCCCGATCAGCGGAAATATCATCAACGATTCACAATACGGCTTCGCGGAGGGGTCGGGCCCAACGATCACCGGGAACGCCTTCTATAACATCGACACGATCCAGACGACGAGCAGGCCGTGTCCCTAAGGGCAGCACACAGGAGGAGACTGATGTCACGGTATTTTGGTTGGCTCTTCACGATGTTGGTAATGCTGGCAGCGAGCGCTCCGTTGCAAGCGCTGAATTACGAGGTGGGAGGTTGTAAGACGGGCTCAAGCTGGGTGAACTTTACCACCATCTCGGCGGCGGTGATCGGCGTGCCTGCGGGAGCGACCATTCAAGTCTGTCCGGGAGTCTATCCGGAGCAAGTGACGATTACGCAGCCGCTAACGCTGCTGGGCATCCGTTCCGGCAACGCAAACCGCGCGGTGATCACGATCAACCCGAATGGAAACCTGGCACCTAACGTGACCAGCGTCATCGGGGAATACTTGTATGCGCAAGTGCTGGTGCAGAATGTCAATCCGCCCGGCTCCGTCAACCTCATCGGTATTACCGTGGATGGAACCAACGGTCCCCAACAGGGTTGCACCGACGCGAATGGTTTTGCCGGTCTCTTCTACGCCTCCGGTACCGCCGGCACGGTGAATGGCGTGACGGCTCGGAATCAAATCGGAGGCTGCGGACTCGGAGCCGGCATCTGGGTCGAAAACGGGGCGGGCCCGACTCAAGCAATCACCGTGGAGAACAGCAGCGTTCGCAATATGGATGGGCCTGGCATCCACAATGTCAGCGACCAAACTCCGGCGACAATTACGGCGACCATCAAAGGGAATTTCATAACCAGCGCCAACTCTTTGGCGGGGAACATCGAAGCAGAGGGAGTCTGGGTCTTGGGCGGGGCTGGCACAGTCACGAACAACTTTATTACCGGCGGTAGCACTGGAATCTCCAACTCAGGGAACATCTTTGGTCCGTGCTGCGCGATCACTGTGTCCGGCAACGTTCTGGCGGATATTCCAGGGACTCTTGGCACGGCAATTCTTTACAGTCCCAACGGCAGTACGGCACAATCGAACAAAATATCGAATGTCTATGCCGCCTTCGATCTTACTGGGAGCGCTACCGTTAAGTCGAATACGAGCATGAACACAGCTTACGGTGTGCTTTTAAGGTGCAGCGCCAATACCGTGAGTGGAAACACATTGAATGATTCAACATATGGTTTTTACCAGGCGCTATCCCTGATCACGGGGAATGCAAATTTCAACCTCGACACGATCCAGGCGGGTTCGTGCCCGTGAATGGGTTCTTGGAATTTGCGTTGTCCCGAAAGTCCTGGCTTAGTACCCAGCAACCGAGGTGGCAACGTAAGAAACTTCAGCGGGTATTTCGCTTTCGCAAAGGACGAGGAGACGGCCGAGGGCGAAAGTATGAGGACTCTTCCCAGACTGTTGCGGTACCTTGGCACTCCTTGCGTCGCATTCCTGTTTTGCGCGCTGCCGTTAGAGGGGAATTTGCAAGCGCTGGCGTCCGAAGCTTCGCAAACGGTCTCGCCAAGAGTGCAGCTCAAGCGAGCGCTAGATGAGTACCAGAAGGTGTGGTCCCAGGTCCTCAAGAATGCCAGGGTTGAAACGGGTCCAAAGCTTAAGAATCCAGCGATCTCAAGTGATGGTCTGGCGCCGAGCGTCGTCAGTGCTTTGCTGGAACAGCGAACCGGTCTGGAAAATCACGGAGCTGTTGCTTCCACCCAAGTGGCGGTTAACGCCGCCGTCCGAGAGTTGGTCGGCGACAACTCCCGAAAGCCCCAATCGGTTGCCCACTACACAACTTGCCGCGAGCCGATGATCCGATCGGTCAATGGAAAAACGAAGGGTGTGGTGTTCACGCCCACAGCGTCCAACAACACCTACCGGATCGAAGGATGCTTCTTCGGAGATGCTCCCGGAATCGTTCAACTGGAAGCCTTTTCCGGACCGCACCAACCTCACGCAATCCCGCCACTGCCCATGCGCTTGGTATCCACTTCGCTCGGCGCTTGGTCCGACCACGAACTCAAGGTCCAACTTGATACGGAGCTCAGGGGAATCTCGGATTACCCCGCGACGCTCGTCATATATCCCGCAAAACGCCGGCGCATTAAGTTACGCGGCTGCCGTTTTGTCGCCGCACGCAGTAACCCGCAACTGTTGACTGTAATTCCATCCACTTGGGTCAAACTGTACCCGAGTGGGGTCGGTTCGCGCTCCATCCGGCAGCTGGAATATGTTTCCCCGACCCAAGCAAGCGGTGCCGTCCCCAAGGATGGCACCGCGTCGTCGGCATTTGTTGTTCGCTCCGACACGGAACCATTCGGGATTGGCAGAGACAGTTACGACTTCAGCCAGCTGAATCCGGGATGGGTTGTGGAGAGCGTACAACTGCAGACGTACAGTGTCTCCTGTCCCGAAGTCATCACCTCAGCAAAGTCGTTCGGAGGCTGGGAGGCAGAGTGGACTTCACTTGGTGTGCGAGTCGCATTTGAGGACAGCGTGTGTACCTCATCTGTCCCACCGTATTTCGCTTTCAATATGAGCCTGTCGCAGTATGCGATCAGGGTGTGGGTTGTTGGTCCAGTTGGCACGGAACCGCTCGCGCTCGTCCGATGAACCCGGTGGCCCCAAGTGCCGGTCCCACAAATTGTTGGAGGCCTACGCAGGTGCTAAGTCGAATAGGCTATACGCCAGAGAACGCCACAAGGCAAAATCGAGATTTACTTTACTCCTGCTGTCAACTATCCATCTATAAGCGCGATTGAAGTCATCCCCGAATAGAAAGTTCCGCAAGGTCAGCTGGCCATCTCCATCCGAGGTAATGACAACGTGTATGCTGGTCAGATCGCGCCGCCGCTCCTGCATCGCCGTTCGCCGATGCGGGGCGACAAGGTAGCGTCGGAGTTATGCTGATCCACCCAGATCGTCTGTTTCCGGCCGAGCCCGGCACACGGAAGATAGCCAGGAAGCTTTATGAGCGCGTGCGAAAGTTGCCCATCATCAGCCCGCACGGGCATACCCAGGCGGCATGGTTTGCGAAGAACGAACCCTTCCCCGATCCTGCCAGACTCTTTGTGCAGCCCGATCATTACATTTTCCGCATGCTCTACAGCCAGGGAATTTCGCTTGAGCATCTGGAGATTGGGCGAACGGCAGCAAAGAATTCGCGGAAAGTCTGGCGCACCTTCGCCACCCATTATTATCTGTTTCGCGGAACACCGACGCGCATGTGGCTCGACTTTGCCTTCCAGGAATTGTTCGGACTTGAGCAGCGACTGTCGGAAGAGACTGCCGATCTTTACTTCGACACGATCTCGGAAAAACTTCTTACGCCGGAGTTCCGGCCGCGCGCTCTGTACGAGCGTTTCAATATGGAAGTGCTGGCGACCACTGATTCTCCGCTCGATTCGCTGGCCGAGCACCGGACCATCCGCGAATCAAACTGGAAAGCGAGGATACTGCCGACATTCCGGCCAGACCCGGTTGTCGATCCTGAATTTGCCGGATTTGCCGAAAATATCGCGAAGCTAGGGGAGAAGACTGGGGAAGACACCGCGACCTGGGCGGGCTACCTGAACGCGCTCCGAGTGACGCGCGTCCGTTTCCGTGAACTCGGCTGCACGGCAACCGATCACGGACATCCCACCGCGCGAACCGCGAATCTTCCGACAGCAGAGGCAGCCAAACTCTTTGCTCGGGTGATCGCTGGCAGCGCGGATGCCCAGCAACAGGAACTCTTTCGCGCCCAAATGCTGACAGAAATGGCGCGGATGAGCTTCGAAGACGGACTCGTAATGCAGATTCACCCCGGCAGCGCGCGCAACCACAATCGCAAGCTTTACGAGCAGTACGGTCGCGATGTGGGCGCCGACATCCCGATGCCGACGAATTATGTGGACGCGCTTCGCCCTTTGCTCGATCAGTTCGGCAATGAGCGCGATCTAACCATCATTCTTTTCACTCTGGACGAATCTGCCTACAGCCGTGAACTGGCTCCCCTGGCCGGGCACTATCCCTGCCTCAGGCTCGGGCCGCCGTGGTGGTTTCACGATAGCGCGGAAGGAATGATGCGTTTCCGCCAGCAGGTGACGGAGACGGCAGGCTTCTACAATACGGTGGGTTTCAACGACGACACTCGTGCCTTCCTCTCGATTCCGGCACGGCACGACATGTCGCGGCGTATGGATTGTGCCTTCCTGGCGAAGCTTGTTGCCGAACATCGGCTGGAGGAAGATGAGGCTTTGGAAGTAGCGCAAGATCTCGCATATAGATTAGTGAAAAAGGCATATCGACTGTAGAAAAGCAGCATGGCGGAGACGACGGCTTTCAACAATCCGACACCGAGCACCTTATCTGCGGGAACGCGACTGGGACGCGTGCGCTGGACGGTCTGCGCCATGCTGTTCGTCGCCACCTCGATCAATTACATGGACCGCCAGGTGATCGCGATCCTCAAGCCCACTCTCGAGCACAGCATCGGCATGACGGAGGTAAGTTACGGCTACATTGTGGACGCATTTCAGATCGCCTACGCGATTGGACTGCTGGCCGCCGGTCGATTGATTGACAAGCTGGGCACGCGCATCGGCTACATGATGGTGATGGCGGTCTGGAGCTTCTCCGCAATGGGCCATGCGCTGGCCAGCACCGTGCTGGAGTTCGGCTTCGCACGTTTCTTCCTCGGACTCGGCGAATCCGGCAACTTTCCCGCCGCGATCAAAACCGTGGCCGAGTGGTTTCCGCAAAACGAACGCTCACTCGCTACGGGCATCTTCAACTCCGGAGCAAATGTTGGAGCGATCCTGGCTCCGGCCATCGTGCCATGGGTGACCCTGCGCTACGGCTGGCACGCCGCCTTTCTCACCACTGGCCTCTTCAGTGTGCTCTGGATTCTGTGGTGGTTCCGCTATTACCGCACGCCCGCCGATCATCCCACACTTACAGGTGAGGAGCTGCGGCACATCTACCAGGAGGCGGCCGCGGACATGGGCCCATCTCCGTCCGTCCCTTGGCGCCGATTGCTCGGCTTTCGTCAGACCTGGGCGTTTACGATCGCGAAGTTCCTTACCGATCCGATCTGGTATTTCTATCTGTTCTGGCTGCCCTCTTACTTTAGCGCCAAATTCAACCTGAACCTCTCGCATCTCGGGCTGCCACTTATCATCGTTTATAACGTGTCGGCCATTGGCAGCATCGGCGGAGGTTGGCTGCCGGCGCCCTTCCGGCGCCTGGGACTCTCGCCCAACCATGCGCGGCTTGCGGCAATGCTCTTCTGTGCTTTTCTAGTCGTTCCCATCTACACAGCCAGTAGCGCCAAGTCAGTGTGGACCGCCATCGCGCTGATCAGCATTGCGGCGGGCGCACACCAGGGGTGGTCCGCCAATCTTTTCACGACATCGTCAGATATGTTTCCGCGCAGCGCGGTGGGCGCCGTAGTTGGTATCGGTGGGATGGCGGGATCCGTCGGCAGCGCGCTGTTTGCCTTCTTCGCAGGACACATTCTGCAACTGACGCACAGCTATGCGGTCCTCTTCGGCATCGCGGCCAGCGCCTACCTGCTGGCTCTGATCGTTATGTATCTGCTCGCTCCCGGACTAAAGAAGGTGGACTTCGCCGCATGAGTCTCTACTGCGCCGCAGGCAGTGTCGAAAGCGATCTGTTTCCACAGTTGCAGAATCTGCTTGTGGGCAGTCTGGCGAAGTTGGGACAGCGAAATCGCGTGCTCGTTGTACCTCCCGATCAGAGCCGTATACATTCCCGCTCTGGCGACCTGACGCGCTTCGCGTGGGAGTATTACGGCGACCGGTTGCAGGCCGTTCTGCCTGCTCTTGGCACGCATGCTGCCATGCAACCCGAGCAGATCGCGCGAATGTTTGGCGCCATGCCGACAGAGCTTTTCCGAGCGCATAACTGGCGAACCGACGTTGAGACTCTCGGCGAAGTTCCGGCGGAGTTCATCCACGAGCAATCGGAAGGCATGCTGAACTATACGTGGCCGGCCCAAGTGAACCGGCTGATTACACAGGGCGGTTTCGATCTGATTCTCTCTATCGGTCAAGTCGTGCCCCATGAAGTCATCGGCATGGCGAACTACAACAAGAACATTCTGGTGGGCACCGGAGGCCGAGAGAGCATAAACCGCAGCCATTACCTGGGCGCGGTTTATGGGATGGAGCGCATCATGGGCCGTGCGGAGAATCCCGTCCGCAACGTTCTCAACTACGCCTCCGATCGTTTTCTCCGGCATCTGCCCATCGTCTACGTACTCACCGTCGTCGGACGCACCGCAGACGACCGACTCGCGGTGCGCGGCCTTTTCATCGGCGACGACGCCGAGTGCTTCCATCGTGCCGCCGAGCTGAGCCTGAAGGTCAATTTCGAGATACTCGATGCGCCCATCCAGAAGGCTGTCGTTTATCTTGATCCGCATGAATTTCATAGCACATGGCTCGGCAACAAGGCAGTCTACCGCACCCGCATGGCGCTGGCCGACGGTGCGGAGTTGATCATCCTCGCTCCCGGCGTGAGAGGATTCGGTGAAGACCCAGCCATTGACGCCCTGATCCGCAAGTACGGCTATCGCGGAACTCCGGCGACGCTCGAAGCGGTGAATGCTAATGCGGATCTCGCCGGCGACCTGAGCGCGGCTGCTCACCTCATCCACGGCTCCTCTGAAGGCCGCTTCACAATCAGGTGGTGCCCCGGTCAACTGAGCAAAGAAGAAGTTGAAGGCGTGGGCTTTGAGTTTGGCGATTTGAAAACGATGCTCGCGCGCTACAGCCCACAAGAGCTTCGGCATGGCTACAACCGCGTTGGCGGCGAAGAGATCTTCTTTATTCCCAATCCAGGGTTAGGACTTTGGGCCTGCCGCGGTAAATTGTAGCGATTAAATAATTAGCAACGAAAGAATGATGACCAATATCTTTAGCCTGGAAGGCAAGACGGCAGTCGTAATCGGAGGCACCTCCGGGATCGGACGTATTCTGAGCCTTGGCCTCGCCGATGCTGGAGCCGATGTCATCGCCTCTGGGCGGCGCCAGGAACACGTGGACGAAACTGCGACCGAGATCGAGCGCCGAGGACGCCAGACCCTGCGCCTGTGCTCAGATGTGTGTAACCGCGCTTCGCTGGAAGAACTGCGGGCGGCCTCGCTCCAGCGCTTCGGCCAAGTCGACATCCTTATTAACTGCGCGGGAATCATCAAGCGGATGCCCACACTTACCATGCCGGAAGAGGAATGGGCCGATATCCTCAACACGAACCTCACCGGGACGCTGCGCGGTTGCCAGATCTTCGGCAGGCACATGCTCGAGCGTGGCTACGGCCGCATTGTCAACATCGCCTCTCTCAACAGCTTTGTTGCGCTCAATGAAGTCGCCGCATACGCGGCCAGCAAGTCGGGCGTTGTGTCGCTGACACGCTCGCTCGCGGTTGAGTGGTCAAAGAAGGGCGTTACGGTGAACGCAATCGCGCCCGGCGTCTTCCGCACAGCCCTGAATGCAGATCTGCTTGACAACGCGCCGCGCGGCCAGGAGTTGCTGATGCGGACGCCGATGGGCCGCTTCGGCAGAACTGAAGAGCTCGTCGGAGCCGCCGTCTATCTCTGTTCCGATGCCGCTTCGTTCGTCACCGGAGGGACTCTAGTCATCGACGGCGGTTTTCTGGCCAGCGGCGTCAACCAATAGCTGGTCGACCAATTAAGAGTGGAAGAAACATAGGACGACTTGAGATGATGTCTCGATAATAGGAGAGGGATCGCATGGGATATACACGACGTAGCGTGCTCGCGAGCCTGGGACTCGCAGGGCTCGGGGCGGTATTGCCGCTACAGGTCAGGAAGGCCGTAGCGTCGTCGCTAACGGAATCAGTTGAAACGGGCGCAGGCACTTGCCCGTTCCGCCTGGCGGTGATCAATGACGAGATCACGCAAGACTTCGAAAAGGCATGTCAAATTGTATCCGGTGATTTCGGGCTGCATTGGATCGAGCTCCGCTCCATGTGGGACAAGAATGTGACCCTGCTCGACGCGAAACAAGTTGAGGATGCGAAGAAAATTCTCGACGAACACGAACTGCGAGTCACCGATATTGCAAGCCCGCTGTTCAAGACAGACTGGCCTGGCGCTCCGCGGTCGCCGCAGAGCGAAACGCGCGACCAGTTCCATGCGGACTTCGATGCCAGCGCGCAGGACAAACTGCTCGAGCGGTGTATCTCGCTCTGCAAGTCTTTCAACACCGACCGGATTCGCTGTTTCGATTACTGGCGGCTGGACGATCAGAAGCCGTACCGGGCGGCGATCAACGCCAAACTGCAGCAGGCTGCGGAACGTTGCTACAAGGACAACCTCGTCCTCTTGCTCGAAAACGAGATGTCCTGCAACACGGCAACCGGCGAAGAAGCGGCTGCCGTCCTGAAGGCGATTCCAAACAAAAACTTCATGCTGAACTGGGATCCCGGCAATGCCGCAGCCCTCGGAAGCAGACCGTATCCAACCGGCTATGAGTTGCTGCCCAAAGACCGCATTGGGCATTGTCACTGCAAAGATGTGGTGAGCAAGCCCGACCACAAATACGATTGGGCTCCGGTAGGCGGCGGCATCGTGGATTGGGTTGGGCAACTTCAGGCTTTGCGGCGTGATGGCTTCCACTATGGACTAAGTCTCGAAACCCACTGGCGCGGCGCAGGCACGCCCGAAGCATCAACGCGCGTTAGCATGCATGGACTCAAGATGACGCTGACGAAAGCGGGCATCTCCTGCTGATCGCAATATGTTTTGTCGGCGGGTGTTAGACCGGGAATAGCTGTTCGACAGGAGACCCTGCCATTAGGAGAAACGATGATTACACGACGCGAGTTTCTTGATGCCCTCGCAGTTGGAGCGGCCGGGCTTGCTGTAGGAACTACAGCAAAGAGCTACGGCCAGATCCTTGGTTCGAATGACCGCCTCAACTTTGCCGTGATTGGCCTGAATGGCCGCGCCTATGCTCATCTCGCATCGCTTAAGGCGAACCGGAGCGCTGCCCGCATCTCGCATGTCTGCGATGTCGACGGCGATATTCTCAAAAAGTTCGCCGCGCGTGCGCAGCAGGAGATGGGCGAGGCTCCGGTGGCGGAGAAAGACTTTCGCAGGATACTCGAAGATAAAAACGTTGACGCCATCACGATTGCGACTCCCGAGCATTGGCATACACCGATGGCGATCGCCGGATTGCAGGCGGGCAAGCACGTGTACGTGGAGAAGCCATGCAGTCACAACCCTGCTGAGGGCGAGATGCTGGTGCAGGCGCAGCAGAAATATCGCAAGCTGGTGCAGATGGGCACACAGCAGCGCTCTTCACCTCACACCATCGAGATCGTCGCAAAGATTCACGCAGGAATTATCGGCAGGCCCTACTTCGGAAAAGCCTGGTACGTCAATACGAGGAAGTCGATTGGCACAGGGAAAGAAGTCCCGGTGCCGCCGCAGCTGGATTGGGACCTGTGGCAGGGGCCAGCGCCACGCCGTCCGTACAAGGACAATGTGCATCCTTATAACTGGCATTGGTTCAAGATTTATGGCACCGGCGAAACACTCAATAATGGCACGCACGAGGTCGATGTCTGCCGTTGGGCGCTTGGAGTCGACTATCCGCAGCGGGTTACCTCTTCGGGCGGCAGATACCATTTCAAAGACGATTGGCAGTTTTATGACACGCTCGTGACCAGCTTCGAGTACGAAGACAAAGTGATTTCGTGGGAAGGAAAGAGTTGCCAGGGGATGAAGTATTACGGGCGAGATCGCGGATCGACAATCATGGGAACCACCGGAACGGTGCTTGTGGATCGCGGTGGCTACGAGATCTATGACCTCAAAGGAAATAAGACGAGCGAATTCAAGGCTGGCCATGCAACTTCATCCGCTGATCTGATCGGCAGCGATTCCATGACGGACCTGCACTTCGCAAACTTCATCGCGGGAATTCGTAAGGGCGAGAAACTCAACGCTCCTATCGCTGTCGGCAACGTCGCGGTTACGATGCTGCAGCTCTCCAACGTTGCGTGGGAAGTGAACCACGAACTGCATCTCGACACGAAAGATGGCAGGATCCAGGCAGATGCGGAAGCGATGAAGATGTGGGGGCGCGAGTACGAGAAGGGCTGGGCGCCGCATGTCTAAGAAAAATAGCCTCTCCCGACGGGATTTCGTCCGCTTCGGCGCACTGGTTGCGGCAGCATGCGCCGCTCCGAGCGATCTCTTCGCCGCGACTGCACTGACTAACGCACCGCCATCGACCAACTATGCATCGCCAATTCGTTTAGGCCTTGCTAGTTACACCTTCCGCAACTTCAGCCGCGCGCAGATGATCGGTTTCGTGAAGCAACTCAACGTGTTTGCGCTGAATGCGAAGGACGTCAAAGACCATCTACCCATGGCCCCGCAGGAGGAAGCAACCGCGCTCGCGGACTATGCCGCAGCGGCCATCAAGCTGCACGCTGCCGGCGCCATCTATTTCGCGAAAGATGAAGATGCGGATATCCGCAGCAAGTTCGAATACTGCAAGCGAGCGGGAATCGGCGTTATTGTCGCCGGCGACCCTGCACCGGAGACTCTGCCGCGAATCGAGAAATTCGTAAAGGAATACGACATCCGCATCGCGATCCACAATCACGGCCCCGAGGACAAGTTGTGGCATTCGCCATTGGATGTTTTGAGGGCTGTGAAGAGTATGGATCCGCGCATCGGCTGTTGCATCGATGTCGGGCATACGGTTCGCGCCGGCACGGATGTGGTTCAGGCAATTCACGAAGCAGGCCCGAGGCTCTATAACGTACACATGAAGGATCTGACGAACTTCGAGAGCAAAGAGAGCCAGGTCGCGGTGGGAGACGGCATCATGCCAGTGCGGAAGATGTTTGAAGCCCTCATCGCGACAGGGTACAAGGGCTTCGTCGATCTGGAATATGAGATTCATCCCGACGATCCGATGCCGGGTGTGATCGCCAGCTTCGCTTATATGCGAGGCGTCCTGGCGGGCATGGGATTCGCGAGCTTGTGAAGACGACTGATCGGCCGTCAGTCGACGCAAAATGCACTTCGACGCTTACTAAAAAGGATGGGAAAAGCAACTCACATAAGCCTCTTGATCTTAACGGCGAGGCAGCCGGAGCGAGTCGATCAAGGAAAGCACTACTGGCTGGTTTCGGATCAGTCGCAGGAAGCGCTGCTGTAGTGTCGTGAACAACCGCCCCTGCGGCATCCGTTTCTGCCGCGATCACCTGCAGCGCCACTACTAGGTCCGGCTTCCGCGATACGGCGCTTGCCTGGAAGTGTTCGCGGTAGAGCTTCGCTGCTACACATGGGTTTGCCGTTTGCATTCGCGATCTGTGGTGCGCGGAGGAAATTTGGGTACAATTTTATCTGTGGTCGCTAAAAGCATTGATTTTACTGGATTTTTATATGGTGGAGCTAGTCGGGATCGAACCGACGACCTCATCGTTGCGAACGATGCGCTCTCCCAGCTGAGCTATAGCCCCACACCACGGTAGGTTTGTTTTTTTTGATTTTACCAGCCGTCGCTCGATTTCGCCTATGCTCGTCATTCTGCAAGACTGTCCGCCGCGCGCGATTGAATCACTTAACGCGTTTCAATCATCAAAAAACCGGACGCTCAGAGCGGCTAGCGCTGAAATCGGGGGCTATAATTTAGTTGTGAGTTCTTTAAAGGTAAAACAAGTAGCATCCGCGGACTTCCCTACGCGCTGGGGGCATTTTCTAATTCACGGGTTCGCGACCAGGGCGTTTGCATCCGGCAACGGCGCCAAGACCGAAGAGGCCGTGGCGCTGGTGATGGGCGAAGTGCACTCGGGGTCGCCGCTGGTACGCATTCACTCGCAGTGTCTGACCGGCGACGTATTTGGCTCGCTGCGCTGCGATTGCCGCCAGCAACTTGAAATGGCGCTCTCGATGATTGCCGAACTCGGAGCGGGTGTACTTATTTATGAGCAGCAGGAGGGCCGCGGCATTGGGCTGATGGCGAAACTGCAAGCCTACGCGCTCCAGGACAGCGGACTCGACACGGTGGAAGCCAATGAACGCCTCGGTTTTAGAGCCGACCACCGCGAGTTCCTTATGCCGGTCGAGATCTTGAAGGCGTTGGATATTCGGCGTGTCCGCCTGCTTTCGAACAATCCCGACAAAGTCGCCGCGCTCGAACACGCGGGCATTCAGGTGACGGAGCGCGTGCCCTGCGAAGTCGCCCCCACCGCACATACGGAAGAGTATTTGAAGACGAAGCAGGAAAAGCTGGGGCATTTGTTCAGCGATCGCAGACGTCAGCATTAATTCTCGACTAGCACGCGCCGAAGTGGCCTCAGGCGGCTGTCCCCACGTGATAGCGGGAGATTGCATCCTCTCAACTCTGCAGCAACCGGCTTAGTCCATCCCGATTTTTCACCGGCAGCCCGCGCAACGCGGCTCGAGCCAGCGCCACATAAACCTCGCGCAGTCCGGGATGCTTCTTCAGCACGGCCAGATGTCTCGCCACGGTCTGCGCGTCTCCGCGAACCAGCGGGCCGCTAAAAGACTTTGCGGGACCGAGACGCGAGTAGTTTGTCAACGTCTGCCGGATGATGGGGAGGCTCTTGCGCCGCGCGTCGTTGCGCGCCAGTCCAGCGGCTTGAGCCGCTTCTTCCAACGTAACCCAGAACGCCAGCAGCAAGGGCGATGTCAGAGTGGCCCACGCGTGGTACGCCGCTTTGCGCGCCGCGGGCAATGAAAAACTCTCGGCTCCCAACTTGCGGACGATCTGCCGCGCAACTTGCGTCGCCGCGCGATCGCCTTCCATGGCAAAAGGCACGCCCGCTAAAGAAGGATACGTTCCCGCTACGAATGTCATCAGCGGGTGGATCGACGCGACCGCGATGCCTGCCTTACGCAGAGGCTCGAGTTCGCGGCTGAGTAAGGCTCCGCTGGAGTGGAACGCGAAACGAATTTTACTCGGAACTCTATTCGGAACTTTATTCGGAACTTTACTCGGAGCTCTATTCGGGACTCTGCCGTTCCTGTGAGCTGCCACGCGAGCCGCCAGATTACCAGCCAGCGCTGAAGCCGCGTCACGAATTTCCCGGTCGGGAACGCAGAACCACAACAACGTGGCGTCCAGCGCGGCGGAGTGTGCAGTCACTGTCTGTGCGCCCACCTTCGCGGCGAGCGCGCCCGCGTGCCTTCGCGACCGGGGCTTATCGCGCGCGATGATCTCGGTAATCGTGAAGCCGGCGTCGTCCAGCGCCACGGCCAGAAAAGTCGCCAGGCTCCCGGCTCCGACGATGGCAACGGTGGGCTTTCTCTTCATTATTATTGTTATCGTCCTCCCGGTAATCGGTTTTCGGCTAACGGCGCAGCATACCTTATATTGTTGTCATGGCGAAATTGGCAGGGACGAAGTCAACAGGAACGAAATCAGCGCAAGCCCGCGTTCTGTCTTCCCGCATCAGTTATCGGGGTCCGGTGTTCAGCGTCACGACCGATGAGGTGGAAGAGCCTGGGGGTGTGCGAGCGCGCCGCGACGTCATACGACATTCTGGCTCCATCGTTGTGCTGGCGCTTGATGACCTGGCGAAATCGGCCCGCAAGGCGGAGCCCCGCATCCTGCTCGAACGCCAGTATCGCCACGCCGCGCAGTCGATGATGTGGGAGCTGCCCGCCGGACGCATCGACGATGGCGAAACGGCGCTCACCGCCGCCAAGCGCGAGTTACTTGAAGAGACCGGATACAGCGCCCACCATTGGAAGAGAATCCTGCATTTTTACGTAAGCCCCGGTTTTCTCGACGAAACCATGACCATTTACCTGGCCCGCGGCCTCCATGCCGGCAAGGCCCAGCCCGAGCCGGACGAGAATATCGCAACGGAATTTTTTGCCTTGTCAGAGGCGAAACGGATGGCGCTCAATGGGCGCATCCGCGATGCCAAAACCATCTGCGGCATCCTATGGCTGGCCCAGACGCCGCGACCAGCGCGGTAGGATGGCCTAGTATTTTTGCGACTCCCGGCCGAGGCGGGGCAAGCCCCGTCTCTACAGGCAGGTGGGATGATACGGCTATGTAATACGGAGTCTTGACAGTCCCCCCGGTCAGCAGCACAATGCCTACACATTTTTTGCGGGCCCCTGGAATCGCGCCTTTTTCGGGGGAAATCCGCAAAAAAGAGGGGGGCGCACGTGGAACGTCTGAAAGGCACCGTCAAGTGGTTCAACAATGCCAAAGGATACGGCTTCCTCGGCCGCGACGATGGACCGGATGTATTCATTCACTACAGCTCAATCACCACCGAGGGCTACAAGAGCCTGCAGGAGGGCGATAAGGTGGAGTTTGAGATCGTGCAGGGACAGAAAGGGCCGCAAGCGGCCAATGTGACGAAAGTCCCCTGAGCGGAGACCGCTTTTTGCCGGCTGGTTTTCCCGGACCGAGCAGTATGCACCTCGACGGCGGCGCCGGTTGTGTCCTCCGGCCCTGCGAGTGCGCGACATTCTCAACTCCCCTTAGCTATGTCCTCGTTTAGCCTGTGGGCTAGACGACGTACCATTTCTGATACATACTTTAGAAGAGTGCGGCGGGATGGCCAAAGAACATGCGCCCGAGATGCCTGTTCGCTTTTACCGGACAGCTGCGGGTGGCGAGCCTGTCCTCGAATGGCTGCGCAGCCTCGACAAGGGAGACCGTCGCGCAATCGGTCTGGACTTGATGCGGGTGCAATTCGGCTGGCCCATTGGAATGCCTCTGGTACGAAGTCTGAAGGATGGTCTGTGGGAAGTTCGCTGCACGCTGCCGAGCCAACGGATTGCACGGCTGATTCTATGTTTTCACCCAGGGGACTCTGGTAGTGCTTCACTGCTTTGTTAAAAAGACGCGCAAGACGCCGACGGAGGATCTCGCGCTCGGGAAGCGACGAATGAAGGAGGTGACGAAATGAAAAAGAAAAACCCACGTATTGGATCATCGCTGGATGATTTCCTGAAAAAGGAAGGGATTCTGGAGGAGGCACGCGCCACGGCGCTCAAAGAAGCCCTCGCGTGGCAGGTGCAGAAAGCTATGAAGAGGGCGAAGATCAACAAAGTGGAGATGGCACGTCGCATGAAAACCAGTCGTGCCGCTCTGGACCGCCTGCTTGATCCAGGGAACGCCTCGGTAACGCTGCAGACGTTGTGCCGGGCCGCACGGGCGATTGGGCGCGACCTACGGATTGAACTGGTGTGAAGGACGGGCGGCGAGCATCGCGGGTCGGACGGGACGTTTGCGGTAAGAACACCTTGTGCCCGCAAGGTTTCTGGGTCGACAATACGGGTCGACTCTGAGTACAACTCGGAATGGACAACAAAGCCATCGCCGGAATTCTCTACGAGACTGCCGATCTGCTGGAGATCGACGGGCAGGACTCGTTTCGCGTGCGTTCCTATCGCAATGCGGCGGAGGCCATTGAAGCACTGCCGCAACAAGTGGCCGACCTGATCCAAGAGCCGAAAAAGCTTCTTGCAGTGCCGGGCATTGGCAAAGGCATGCTGGCCAATCTGCAAATGCTTTTCAAAGATGGCCGCATCGAAGCGCACGCCGAGCTGCTGAAAAAATACCGCCCCTCGATGCTTGAACTCCTCAAGATTCAGGGTCTGGGGCCGAAGACGATTGCCTTGATCTGGAGCGCCCATCAGGTGAGCGACCTGGGGGGCGTGGAGAAGTTGGCGCGCGAAGGCAAGATCCGCGAACTGCCGCGCATGGGCGAGAAGCACGAACTCAAGCTGCTCAAAGCGATTGAACACTACCGCCGCATCGCCGGACGATTCCTGCTCGACACCGCCGAACAGCTGACCGAAAAACTCGTGGCACATTTGTTGGCAACGCCGGGCATTGAAAAAGTTACGCCCGCCGGATCACTGCGCCGGGGACGCGAAACCGTCGGTGACCTCGACATCCTGGTCACCGGCAAGGGCTGCATTGAGGCAGAATCGCGTCAGACGCTCATCGAACACCTGCTCCGTTTCCCCGGCCTGATGGACGTCATCGCGCAAGGAGAAAACAAAGTTAGCTTCCGGCACCGCAATGGCATGCAGGTGGACGTGCGCCTGCTGCCTCCCGAATCCTTCGGAGCGGCCATGCAATATTTCACCGGGTCCAAGGCGCACAACGTGGCCTTGCGCCAGCGCGCGCTTAAGATGGGCTTCACGCTTAACGAATATGCTCTCGCCACACTCGAAGACGAGAGGCCGGTTGCGGGCGCGACCGAAGAAGAAATCTACGCCAAGCTCAAGCTCGACTTTATCCCTCCCGAACTGCGCGAAAACCTTGGCGAGATCGAAGCCGCCGCCGGCCACACGCTGCCGGTGTTGATTGAACTATCCGACATCCGGGGCGACGTGCACATGCACACCGTCGAAACCGACGGCCGCAATACTATCGAAGAGATGGCCGAAGCAGCGCGGGAACGCGGCTATGAATACATGGCCATCACCGATCACTCGAAAAATCTCGCCTTCGCCAACGGCCTCACCGACGAACGCGCACTGGCGCACATTGAGAGAATCCGGGCGGTCGAGAAGAAGATGAAGGGCATCCGCATTTTCGCGGGGATCGAAGTCGACATTCTCGGCGATGGCTCGCTCGATCTCTCCGACTCGGTGCTCGAACAGATGGACATCGTCATCGCCAGCGTGCACTCGCTGTTCAACCAGGATCGCGCCACCATGACGGATCGGTTGCTGAAGGCCATCGCCAATCCCAATACTTCGCTGATTGGGCATCCCACCGGACGCCTGCTGCTGCGACGCGATGCCTACCAGTTCGATCTCGACGCGGTTCTCAAAGCGGCGGCAAAACACAAAGTGGCGATGGAACTGAATTCTTATCCGGATCGGCTCGACCTCAGCGACGTTCATCTACGCATGGCCAAACAGCATGGAGTGAAAATTGTCATCAACACCGATTCCCACCACTCTTCGCACATGGAGAAACTACGTTACGGGGTCACCCAGGCGCGGCGCGCCTGGCTCACCAAGGACGACGTACTGAACACTCTGCCACCGCAAAAATTCGCCAAGGCGATGAAGCATGGCTTGTAGGGCTAAGCAGGCTGCGGAAAAAAGTCGCTATTGGAATGTGCAGCCCCTGAAGGGGCATGTGATTTCGAAGAACTTACGGTATCGCTAAAGCGATACCCTGATACGAAACCCCAGCTTTTCCTCAGGTTGCCGTGGCGGCAACGGTGCACTTTCATTTCCATTGTTGTCGGCGCAAGTTTGCAATCTGCTTCACACCCCTCCAGCGGACTGGCACGTTTTGAGGTAAAATGGTGCTCGGCTATTGTTTTTAACAGTTTACAAGTGGGCCGTGGGCTGGCTTTCGGAAGGCGAATTGCTCCTTCCCAATGTTCCATTGATTCTGCGGTCGGATTTCACACACGGCGCATCGATATTGAACTAGTGGCTCAGTTGGTGTTCCGGCGGTTACCTGCAGCCCCAGCAAGTAGCTTGACGAGCCATGGCAAATAGGGCGAGCTTTACATATAGAGACCCCCCAATTGATTTCATTCAACATAAATTTTGGTTAGAACATCCGGGAGGATTACTGCTTTGAACGCAACGACCAGTCACCTTATTGCCCCACACGGGGGAGAACTTATTCAGCTGCAAGTGCCGGCCGCGCGCGCCGCGGAGTTAAAAGCGAAATCGAAGGATTGGCCTTCATGGGACCTGACCGCCCGGCAGCTTTGTGATCTGGAACTGCTGATGAGCGGTGGCTTCTCACCGCTCGGCGGGTTCATGAACCGTGCCGATTACGAGGGCGTCTGCCACAAGATGCGTCTGGCAAACGGCACCCTGTGGCCCATGCCGATCACGCTTGATGTGACCGAGGAATTCGCCAAGAAGCTGACGCCGGGCAGCAGCAAGATCGCACTGCGCGATCCCGAAGGGGTGATGCTCGCCGTGCTCAGCGTTGAAGATGTCTGGCAGCCTGACCGCAAAGCCGAAGCCCAGTCGGTTTTTGGTTCCACAAGCGCCGCACACCCGGGCTCCGACTATGCAATCAACAAATCGAATCCGTGGTACGTAGGTGGAAAGATTGAAGAGGTACAGGCTCCGGCGCACTATGATTTCCGCTCGCTGCGCCTGACTCCCGCCGAACTGCGCGCCCAATTCGGCCGCATGGGCTGGACCAAAGTCGTTGCGTTCCAGACGCGCAATCCCATGCATCGGGCGCACGTCGAGCTGACCATGCGCGCTGCCAAGCAAGTCGAAGCGAATCTGCTCATTCATCCGTCGGTCGGCATGACCAAGCCGGGCGATGTGGATTATTTCGTCCGCACCCGCTGCTACCAGTTGCTGCTCTCTAAATATCCGCACGGCACGGTCGAACTCGCCATGCTGCCGCTCGCCATGCGCATGGGCGGACCCCGCGAAGCGGTATGGCACGGCCTGATACGAAAAAACCACGGGTGCACTCACTTCATCGTTGGCCGCGATCATGCCGGTCCCGGAAAGGATACCGACGGCAAGAACTTCTACGGTCCTTACGACGCTCAGGAACTGTTCAAGAAGCACGAGAAGGAAATGGGCGTAACCATGGTTCCGTTCCAGATGATGGTGTATCTGCAGAATGAAGACCGTTACGTCCCGGCCGATGAAGTGCCACAGGGCGCTAAGGTACTCGACGTTTCCGGCACGGAATTACGCCAGCGCCTCAACGAAGGGCGCGACATTCCGGCATGGTTCACTTATCCAGAAGTGGTGCAGGAGTTGCGTCGCAGCTATCCGCCACGGCACAAGCAGGGTGTCACCATTTTCTTCACCGGGCTTTCTGGCTCGGGCAAATCCACCATTGCTAACGCGCTGATCACGAAGTTTCTGGAGACGGGTGGACGCCCAGTCACTCTGCTCGACGGCGATCTGGTGCGCAAGAACTTGTCGAGCGAACTCGGATTCTCCAAGGAGCATCGCGACATCAACATCCGCCGCATTGGCTATGTTGCTTCCGAGATCACCAAGAACGGCGGCATCGCGGTCTGCGCCCCGATCGCTCCTTATGAGGCGACTCGCAAAGCGGTGCGGCAGATGATTGAACCGTTCGGCGGGTTTATTCTGGTTCACGCTGCCACCTCGATCGAAGTGTGTGAACAGCGCGACCGCAAAGGCCTGTACGCCAAGGCTCGCGCCGGCATCGTCAAGGAATTCACCGGCATCTCGGATCCGTACGAGGCGCCAACCGATGCCGAAGTCGTGATTGACACCGCCAAGCTGAGCCCCGAGGAAGCGGCGCAGACCATCATTCTGCACCTTGAGCGCGAGGGCTTTGTCGGCGCCAACGGCAACAGCTAGAAAAACAGTTCCCAGTTCTCAGTTCTCAGTTCTCAGTTCCTTAACCTGGTTTTGGTTTACTGAGAACTGAGAACTGAGAACTGGGAACTGAGAACTTACCAAGAGACGGCATGGAATTATTGCTGCTAAAAGTGCTGATCGGCTTCATCGTAGGAACGCTGATCGGCTTGACGGGTCTGGGCGGCGGTGTATTGCTGCTACCCATGCTCATCTTCGGCCTGCGTGTGCCCGCCATTGTCGCTGTCGGCAGCGACGCGCTGTTCAACTTTTTCACCAAGATTCCCGCCAGCATCATGCACTTCCGCAAAGGAACAGTGCGGAAAAGAGTCGTTCTGGCGATGGCGGTTGGCAGCATTCCTGGCTCTTACCTCGGCGTAACGTTTCTGCAGCACTTGCGCCACGTGTATGGCGCCGGCGTTAACGACTTCATCAAATCCGCCGTAGGACTGCTGCTAGTGTTGATTCCCACGCTGCTTCTGTTCCAGGGACGGATTGAAGAGCATCTCGCCAAGCGCGAGCCCACCATGAAATCGTTTGCCGGCATGAGTGTCATTGGATTAGTCGGCGGGTTCCTGGTCGGCATCACTTCGGTCGGGTCGGGCAGCATCATCATGATGTTGCTTCTTTTGTTTTATTCGTTCGCGCCTAAAATCATGGTCGGCACCGACATTACCCACGCCGTGATTCTGACCGGCGTCACCAGCCTCTTGCACTGGCGTGCGGGCAACGTCGACGGGCATCTGGTAGGAGCCTTGCTGATTGGCTCGATCCCTGGCGGAATGCTCGGCTCGCACCTGAGCACACGAGTTCCCGTACTCTGGCTGCGGAGAATCTTGTGTACGGTTTTGCTGATGACGGGAGCCAGAATGTTGTGGGCGTGAAAAACCAGGTAGCAGGTAGGTGTCAGGTCTCAGGCCCAGACACGAAGCTGCGAGCTGGAACCTGAGACCTGAGACCTAAAACCTAAGACCTGACTTTCGGAGCATTAATGTCTTCTTCATCCAATTCGCAAGAACTACTTGAACGCATTCACGCCGCACTTGAAGCGGCGCGGACCGTGCTCAACCGCTTCACCCCCGGCGCCATTGAAACCGAATACAAAGTTGGACACGATCCCGTTACCGAAGCCGACCGCGCGGTCGACGACATTCTGCGCAAGACCCTTCTCCGGCCGGGCGAAGGCTGGCTCTCGGAAGAGACCGTGGACGACTTCACTCGGCTCGACAAACAGCGCATCTGGGTCGTCGATCCGCTCGACGGCACTCGCGAGTTCGTGCAAGGCATCCCCGAGTTCTGCGTTTCGATCGCCATGGTTGAGAATGGAATTCCGGTCGCTGGCGGAATCTGCAATCCGGCAACCGACGAACTCATCCTCGGCTCGCACGAAACTGGCGTGACCTACAATGGCAAGCCCTCGCAACCGAGCCAGCGCAAGGATCTTCACGGTGCGCTCGTGCTTGCCAGCCGCAGCGAAGTGAAGCGCGGCGAATGGAAGCAGTTCGAGTCTGCCGAGTTCAACATTCGTCCCATGGGGTCGGTCGCTTACAAACTCGGATTGGTCGCCGCCGGTCGCGCTGATCTTACATTCACGCTGGTTCCGAAAAATGAGTGGGACGTTGCCGCCGGGGCGGCGCTGGTCGAAAGCGCCGGAGGCTGGGTACTGAAACTCGATAATTCTCCGCTGCGCTGCAACCAGAAAAATCCGCTGATCTCCGGCCTGCTGGCGGGGAGCCCGTTTCTACGCGATCCGCTGCTCCTCCTGCTAGACCGGCACGCGCAGACGGTCGGCAGCGACAAGCGATCCGAACCGTAGAGACACGGCTTGCCGCGTCTTCGGCGCAACTGGATTTCGCTGCTCCCGAGGAAGACGGGGCAAGTCTCGTCTCTACCGGCGAAGAAACATCATGTCCTCATCGCACATTGTGTTCCTGATGTACCACGAACTGGAGGTCGCTGGTCGCAAGCTCTGCCAGTCCGAACCCGGCTACCTGCGCTACATTCTGCCACTGGAAATCTTCCGCCGCCAGATGGCTTGGATTAAAGAATCCGGATGGCGCGGCCTCAACGTTGGCGAGGCTGTTCGCTACCCTGCCCAGCCGAGCGTTTGTATCACATTCGACGACGGCTGCGAGACCGATCTTATCGCCGCCGCGCCCCTGCTCCGCGCGTTCGGCTTCAACGCAACCTTCTACCTCACTGCTGGATTCCTAGGCACGCCCGGTTACCTCAGTGCCGGCCAGGTGCGCGATCTCGACGCGCAAGGTTTTCAGATCGGCTGCCATTCGATGACACACCCTTATCTCTCCGATCTCACGGAACCGGAACTGAAGCGCGAAGTCGTGGATGCGAAGCTCCTGATCGAAAATATCGTCGGACACCCAATCGAACACTTCTCTTGTCCCGGAGGACGCTACGACCAGCGCACGCTCCAGATGGCGCGGCACGCCGGATTCACAACCGTTGCCAACAGCAAGTTTTATGCGAACTCGTCCCGCACCAGCCCTTACGAACTCGGCCGCGTAGCTATGCTGCGAGATCTCACCATCGAGGAGTTCGCCGCCACCTGCCATGGCCGCGGGTTGTGGCAGAAACGCCTGCAGCATCGGGCCCGCCGCAGCGCACAGCGCCTGCTCGGAAACCACGCGTACGATCACCTGCGCGCGGTCCTGCTGGGGAACCCCGCAAGTAAACCCTAAACGTTGGTTACTTTAGTTTCCCCTGCTTTCCGCCTCATTTTCCAAGCCATTTCGGAATAACAGAATCGCCCAGACCGCCCGTCCTGCACCTGTTTTCGCTCAGTTCGATAAAACACTGGCGGACAGGGACGAATGCGAATCTGGACACACAGCGCCCGCATGCACTAACTACGTCACCGATGAACTTCTGGCATCTGGGAACCGGTACCTCATCCCGATAGATTGAGCGTGAGGACAATCGACTAGTCCCCCAAATTCTGTAAGGTCGAGGGCTCACAATGTTTGCAACGTTTAAATCAGAAGATGCTCTTCTTAAATGTCATTCCAGAGTTTCCCCTGCGCTCGCACCGCGCTTGAGCGTTTTGATCCTTTTGCTGGCGGTCGCGTTGACGACCACCTCGTGCAGTACGCTGGCGCAAGCCGCCGGCGCGCCGACTACCGCGACCCCGAACAACCTGAATCTCTACGGAAATTTCCCCGCCGGCACGGTCAGTGAGTCTTACAATGCTGTGCTCGCAGTGGGTGGCGGAAAATTCCCCTACCATTTCTCGGTGAAAACCGGCGCTCTTCCCCCGGGGATCAGTTTGAACCCAACGACAGGTTCGTTCTCGGGCAAGCCAACAAGCGCGGGCACCTTCTCATTTGAGGTAATTGTGACCGATGCCCCGAACCTCGATCAGGGGAATAAGACTTTCGTGATTAGCGTCGGCAGCGGCAGTGGCGGCAGCACGGTCAAGATCAGCGTGTCTCCAGCCAACGCAACTTTGTTCTCAAATCAGAAGCAGCAGCTCACGGCCACGGTCAGCGGAACTTCCAATAGCGGTGTGAAATGGTCGGTCACGGCAGGGTCGATCGATGCCAGCGGTCTTTATACCGCCCCAACGGTAACCTCGCAAACCAGCGTGGTCGTCAAAGCCACCAGTAGTGCTGACTCGTCGAAGTCGGCCAGCACCGCAGTCACCGTTAACCCGGCGAGCACCCAGGGGCTGACAATTACAACTGGCAATCTTCCCCAGGGCCAGCTGGGGAATACTTATAACGAAGTCTTCAGTGCGACCGGCGGAACCACGCCCTATAGCTGGAAGATTTCCGCAGGCGCTCCCCCGCCAGGAATCGCGATGAATGCGAACGGAAATTTTGCCGGCATGCCTACTGCCGTCGGCACATTCAGCTTGACCGTCATGGTCACCGACGCCAACGCCAAGACTGCAACGGGTAATTTCAGTATGACCACAACGGGCGGCAGCAATTTCGATGGTCCCGCGGAACTTCCGCGAGTGACCGATCCCAGTGCGATGTCGGACACTCCCGCGCCCGGCGGTCTTACCCCGCTCAGTGCCGTTAGCGACCTGCAGACAGCGATCAACAACGCCCAGTGCGGAGACACAATCCAGCTCCAGGCCGGGGCCACCTACTCCACTAAGCTGACACTTCCCGCGAAACCGTGCGACGACCAGCACTGGATCATTATTCGTACCAGTGCTCCCGATAGCGCCCTTCCGCCGGAAGGCCAGCGAGTCACGCCCTGCTATGCCGGGGTAGCTTCGCTGCCCAATCGTCCGGCCTATAGCTGCCCCAAACCGCAAAACGTATTGGCCAAGATTTCCCATTCGGTAAGCATGGGAGACGGCCCGATCGTTTTCGCCAGCGGAGCCAATCACTACCGTCTCATCGGCCTGGAGATAACGCGACCGGCGGACAAGGTTCCGGTCGTAGCGCTGATTGCGCCGTCGCAAGACGCCCCGGCCGATCACATCATCATAGACCGGTCGTGGATCCACGGGACGGCGCAGGACGAAACCCGTCGCGGCGTCGCCCTTCGCGGCCTCACCCATGTGTCCATCGTGGATTCCTACCTGAACGATTTTCACTGCACGGCGGTTACCGGGACATGCACGGATTCTAGCGCCATGGGAGGCGGCACCGGCAATAACGCGAGCGGCCCATGGAAGATCGAGAACAACTTCCTGGAGGCGGCAGGCGAGAACATTCTCTTCGGTGGCTCAGCGGCAACCATCGTTCCCGCCGACATTACCATCAGCCGCAACCACCTCTACAAGGTTCCGCAGTGGCGGAAAGGCGAACCGGGCTTTGTGGGAGGGTACAATGGCAATCCCTTCGTGGTGAAGAATCTCTTTGAAATCAAGAATGCAACACGCATCCTGTTCGAAGGCAACATTCTTGAGTACTCGTGGGGCGGGTTCTCGCAATACGGGCAATCGATTCTGATCACGCCACGCAACGACTACAACAAGAGCAGCCAGCAGGGTAACCTCTGTTCCGTATGCGAAGCGACGGACATCACGATTCGCTACAACAAAATCAGCCACACGGCCGCGGGATTAAACATCGCCAATGTCGTGGTGGCCAATTTCGGCGCGCAAGCCGGCGAGCGTTACAGCATCCATGACATCATCGTCGATGACATCGACGGCGCCAAGTACAAAGGTGGCGGCGGCCTGTTCCTGGTGATGAACTTTTGGCCCACACAAACCCTGAACAACATCAGCATCCGGCATGTGACCGGCTTCCCGGACCAACATGGTCACCTGCTGGGGATCGCGAACAGCCTGAATTTTCCGGAGATGTACGCGCTCAACTTCTCCGACAACCTGGTCGTCGTTCCGACGTACCCGGTCTGGTCGGCGGGAGGCGTCAACAACTGCGCGGTTGCCGACGTTCCGTTGACGGTCATGGTTGCCTGCTTCAAGACCTTCACCTTTACCAACAACGTCCTGGCTGCCACGCCCCAAGCTTTTCCGGCCAGCAAGTGGCCTAGCGGAAACTTCTTCCCGGCGACGGTCAACGACGTGGGATTCGTGAACTACAACAATGGCAACGGGGGCGACTATCACCTCCAGGCAAGCAGTCCTTACAAGGGAAAAGGCAGCGACGGCCGTGATCCCGGCGCCGACATCGACGCCGTGAACGCCGCCACTCAGGGAGTGGAATAACGCAACCGCGAGTGCGGGCCGGTCCAGCTGGCCCGCACTCCGTTTTCCCCGCGTTCAACGCGCAATTTCCTTCGCGGTATAATCCTTCTCGACAGCAAGCCGTCACGCGTTATTCCGTTCCTCACCAGCGCGGCAGACTGCGGTATCTACCGAGGAGGATTATGCCTTTGTTTTACTCTCAGCCCAATCTCTGTATCTCTGCTGAACCAGCCTCTCTGACTCGCACCGAGTCTTACCACTTGAGCCCTCTGCTGGCGCTGTTGATCGCAGCCGTTTCGCTGACGCCAGCGTGGGGCCAGTCTGCTGCGAACGCACGAGCGAAGGCTAGCGAACCAGCCCGGTTTACGGTGGCAGCGCCTCCGCCCGAAGGTGAAAACGCATACTGCGACAGAGGCAATGTCGCTAAATTTGGCGCGACGGACGGCCCCGCCGAACTCCCGAAGACCTGTTACTACACGGGGCTCGACGGTACCCCCTCCCCGGGCAGGCAAATCCGTGTGGGAGCAAACTCGGATCTCGCCGAAGCACTCGAGGGCGCCAAATGCGGGGATGTGCTGCTACTGGCAGCCGGCGCATCGTTCCCAATCAAACAATTCCCCAAGAAAAACTGCGACGACCGGCACTACATCACGGTGCGAACCGACACGCCCGATTCCAAACTGCCGCCGGAGGGTACCCGGATTTCCCCCGCCTGGGGCGGTGTCGCCAGCCTGACTGGCCGCCCCCCTTATGCACAACCCGCTACCGGTGCGGCCAAGCTGATGGCCACCATCGTGGTGAAGCCCGAGATTGGTATCGAGTTTGGCGATCATTATCGTTTCATTGGCATCGAATGGGTTCCTTTAGAGGGCCGGAAAATTGCCCGCCTGCTTTTCACCAACGGCGGCGATCATCTGATTTTCGACCGAAACTGGGTTCACGGCACTGATGGAGTGGAACTCGCACACGCGCTCGGCATCAAGGATTCGTCCTACGTTGCGGTGATTCATTCCTATTTCAACAGCTTCACTTGCACAGCCAGGACGGGGACTTGCACCGATGCAACGGCCATCGGCGGGGGCAATGGCGACCTTCCAACTCACGCTTTGAAGATCGTTGACAACTTCCTGGAAGCGAGCGGTGAGAACTTTCTCTTGGGAGGCGCGGCGTCCAGCGTGCGTCCGGAAGATATCGAGATCCGCCGAAACCACATGTTCAAGCCGATGTTTTGGAACCCGAACTCTCCCGATCACAAAGAACCGACGCCGATCGTAAAGAATCTGTTTGAACTCAAGAACGCCCACAGGGTGCTGTTCGAAGCAAACTATTTGGAAAATTCCTGGGGCGGGTTTAGTCAGGTTGGACCAGCAATCGTCCTGACGCCGCGCAACAATCTGAACAAAATCACGGGCGAAGTTACGTGTCCGGATTGTGCGGTCACCGACGTCACCATCCGTTATGTATGGGTCCGCAAGGTGAACCAGGTTCTGCAGATCGCAAACCCCATGGATAAAGTTAAGCCGGCGCCGGGCAATTCCTACTCGATTCACGACATCGTGGCCGAAGGACTCGGCTATCCCGAGTGCGGCAAGGCTTGTGGCGGCGCTCTCAACAACTTGAGTGGGCCGCGGGGCGGCTCGCCCAAAGATTCGACAATGCACGATGTCGTCGTGGACCATCTCACCTTTATCCCCATGACGGAACCGAAAGACCTAATGATCATGGGAGGGCCACCGCAGAAAGATCCAAACGACCCACCGCAGATGTACAACATCACGTGGACGAATACGATCGCGGATGTGGGCCGGTATGCCATGTGGCCGATGGGTGGAACTCCTGAGCAGAATTGCTCGTCTTTCCCGGGAGCCACGCCGAAGACCCGAATCGAAGCCTGCTGGAAGGGGAACAGCGCATTTCGCGGAAACGTGTTAGCGGGAGGCGGCAGCATCCGCGGACAGAAGCCCGACTGGCCGGAGGGGAATCCCATTGTAGACAGCTTGGAATCAGTCGGGTTCGCAAAGCTGAACCACGGCCTGGATGGCGACTATCATCTAGCCGCCAACAGCAAACTGAAGGGTAAAGCGACCGATGGCCGCGATCCTGGGGCCGATGTCGACGCTGTGCTGGCCGGGATCCGAGGCGTGCGTTAAGCCATAAGGATCAATTCTTGACAGGGGCCGCGAGGTGATCGATGCGGTAGACCAGTTCGTGTGCTCCCGATGAAAATCATTTCACAAGAGTCGAACAGGCGAAACGGGTGTACTATGGTGCGATTTTTGGGGTCAAGAAAGAAATTCCGACTCAGAGCCCCGGAGCAACGCGATGAACGACACCACCGACTCTTTGGAATCGCTACGCTATGCCCTGCGCGCACTGCGGAACGAGATACTCCGGTTTCGCTTCGATTACCCGCTTGAGGTCGATCCCGACGCGGGCGCAAAAGAATCACTTCACTACTATCTTTACAGCGAAAGACTCTCCTGGTCCATCATGAGAATGGACCCCACCGGAGTCCCGAAAGTCCGGAACCGGCTGGCAGGAGTGGTCTATAAGCCCGCCTACATCGCGTGGTGGGGACTGGTCCAACTCGGGCACTTCCTACGTCACCACGACGAAGCCAGCCTCGAGTCGTTCCTCAAGCAGGTGAGCTGGCTAGAGTCCAACGCGGTCGTCCGCGCCGATGGTTCGGTTGTCTGGACCAACAACTTTGATATCCTGCAAGGCAAGACGCTTCTCAAGTCTCCGTGGATCTCAGCTTACGACCAGGGCCTGGTGATCAGCGCGCTGGTTCGTGGCTACCGCCTCACAGGGCGTCCACACCTACTTAGACTTCTGCAAGGCGCGACGCGGATCTTCGCGCTCGATGTTCGCGAAGGCGGGGTGCGGGAACCGTTGCCCTCGGGTGTCCTTTATAGCGAGTTACCCGGGCAAGGGACGCCCGGGATTCAGGATGGCTTCATGACTTCGCTGCTCGGCTTATACGACTTATACGTAGAGACGGGAGACCCGGCAACGGGCAAGTTGTTCACCGACGGAATCAAGGGTCTACGAGCGATGCTCCCAACTTGGGACTATCGAAAGTGCTGGAGTTGGTACGGATCCCGTGCCTATTTATGCCCGGGTCCCTATCACTCGCTAAACCGCGCATTGCTAGAGGTACTTGGACGATTAACCTCTGACCCGCTCTTAGCTGAGTACGCAGAAGCATGGAAGCCGGAACGCCTCTCGGTTCTACGACGAGCGGAAATCTTCGTGGCGTTTCTTGTCACCAAAAATGCGTGTCGAGTGCGCAACCGAACCTGGCGCTTCAACCGAGCCAAAGTACGAGCCCTCGCCGCAGGCGAAGGACGCGTCTCATCTAAGCTGAAGAGCAATTCTATGGAAGCTAGTCCGGCACCTCTACGCAGCACCACCTGATTTCACCGGGACTATTCCTAAGAGTTACATTGAACGACAGCCGGGATCCGAGGCGCGCGTCCAGCCGGAAGGATCAATTCTTGCCAGGCTCCCGGAGCTGATAAATGCGGTAGATCGGGTTCGTAAACGTGCACTGGTAGTCCATGCCCTCAATTCTTGCGTTTCCGCATTCCGGCGGCAGATTCAGCGAGCGGCGCAGCGTGCCCTGGTCGGAGTACACCACGAAACGCGGCTTTCGGCGGGCGATGTATTGGTCGACAGTCTGATCGTAGGCGGTGTTCGCCTTGAAGGCCCGGTCCCCCGTGATCAAAGGCATGCCCGCTGCTTGCGCCACCACGTTCGACTCCTCGTTGTAGTCATCGATCACGACCGAGTCGCTGGCCCCCATGTGGGTACGCAGGTAGTGCGCGACACCGAAAATGTGTGGGGAGTAATGAAGACGCGGCGCAATCGACGCCACTTTCGACGCGAAGCGATTGGGATGCTCGCTCAGGAAAAACACAATCCCCAGATTCGCGATCAGGAACGCAATCACCAGCGCGTAGGCCACCCGCAACCTCCCCGGCAAAAACTTCGCGCACAAATGTTCGAGGCCAAAGCCCGCGATCACGGCTGACATTGCGCCCAGCGTCATCGTGTAGCGCGCCATGGCGAGGAGTTTTCCCGTGGCGATCTCGTAGTTCTGCACTAGGGCAAAGAACAAGGTGAGCAAGGCAAACGAAGCCGCCAATCGCGACGACCACGATTTGAAGAACCCATAGATCGCCGCCAGCACGGCCACTGGCGACAGGCTGATCAGGAGAGCCCCGGGCCCGAGCGACAACTGGTATCCGACCGGGACCGGGTGCGCTTTGAACCATCCCGTGACGAGTGTGTTGTGCTGGCTCAGCACGAGCATGGGATCGTGGAAGAGAATCGCACTATACACCATGGAGAAGATCGGCCATGCGCCTGCGGTCAGACCCAGAGTGAGCACGGGCTTTAGCCAGCGCCCGAACCATCCAGGGCTCGACGCCTGATCCTGATAAGCAAGAATTGCAAGGATGATTCCCAGCCCAAAAAAGATCGCCCACGCTTCCAGACGGATGGTTTCGGCCACGGAAAGGCTGAGCCCGCCCACCGCCAATTGCCAGAGCGGTCGTGAGTCGTCGCGGAAGTAACCGAAAAAGAACATCAGCCCCGTCAGCAGAAAAAACAGGTAGCTGACCTCGGCCGACGAGGTCGTGCTGTATCCGATATGAAGACTGTAGAAAACAAAAACCGCCAACGCGAGCACGCCCGATGGTTCGCCGTAGAGATTGCGGGCGAGTTTCCAGATGATGTAAAGCGAGCCAATACCCGTGACCAGGCTCAGAAATCTGCCCGCGAACACCACGTCGTGAAATAGAAGCGTAAACAGTCCGATCAGCCAGAAGTGCCCCGGAGGATATGCCCCGTACCCCACTTTAAACACCGGATGCTTCAACCACTCCGCCGTTAACGACAGGCGCGCCCAAGCATCTCCGCCGCTATTGTCCGAGTAGAAGAATGAGATCGTGCGCAAAACGGCCCCGACCGCGATAAGCACGATTGCGTAGGGTGAGTAGCGCTGCGGCAGGTCCGCAGTCGGAATCGAATCGAGTTGCGTGGGTTGGCTCTCGCTTATCTGGCTCATGGTGGTTGCTTTCTCGACCCGCGATTGCATCGGTTGTGATCCCTACTTGCGCTTGCCATCGAGCAAACACGCGTATAGAGCCTGCGTCGGCCGAGTGCCCAACCTTTCGCCGAGAAGTATATCTCGAAAAACTCCTCCTCAATTTAAGCGGTGCCCCCTACATAACCCTCGGAATTATCCAAATTTCGCGTGACTTCGGTAACCCTTGTTTTAACAAGGGTATCAAACAGCCCGGGGCGGCTTGCGTGATAAGATTTTTAGTGGTGCCCATGCCCAACCCAAGCGGTCGCGAGCATTCTCCTGTCTTCGTGATGGGGTGCCACCGCTCTGGGACGAACCTGCTGTACGACATGCTATTGTCCTCCGGCGGGTTTGCCATTTACCGCGGGTTTCTACCGATTTACAAAATTCTGATTCCCCGCTTCGGTTCCATGAAGAGCCGCACGCACCGTGAAAATATCCTCGAGACATGGCTCCGGAGCAAGGGTTTTCGGCGCACCGGCCTCGATGCCGAACAATTGTCGGCGCGCATCCTGGACGAATGCCGCACCGGCGGAGACTTCATCCGCGTGGTCATGGATACTGTGGCCCGGAGCCAGCAAGTGCAGCGTTGGGCGGTGTACGATCCTGACAATGTACTGCACGTTGAGCGCGTGAAGCGCGACATTCCCAACGCGCTGTTTGTGCACATCATCCGCGACGGGCGCGACATTGCCCTCTCGCTCAAGAAAATGGGCGGCTTCACGCCGCTACCGTGGGACCGCAACAAAACTGATAGCCTGGTGGCGACTTCGCTGTACTGGGAGTGGATGCTTCGCAAAGGCCGCGCCGATGGCCGCAGATTCCCTGCCGACTACATAGAGATCCGCTACGAAGATCTAATCACCAGCCCGCGCGAAACGCTTGGCAAACTCGGCGGCTTCCTCGATCACGATCTGGACTACGATCGGATTCAGAGCGCTGGCTTGGGCCGCCTCTCGGAAACGAACTCTTCGTTTCGCGAAGAAAGCGCGAAAGAAAAACTCAACCCCCTCGGCCGCTGGAAAGAACGCCTGGCGCACGCCGATGTTGCCGCCATCGAAGCAACTGTCGGCGAATGCCTGCAGGAAAATGGCTACGAACTGTCACTTCCCGCCGCCGAGCGCCGTCGGAGCTTGCGGCAAGCGTGGATGCGCGGAATGTATCCCGCCTTTCTCGGCGGTAAGCTTTGGCTGAAGTTGCGTACGCCCGTCGGCCGGTTCGCCAACATGTCTGCGCTCGAACTCGAAGAGGAACCGGTGCAAGTGGCGGAGTCGGTGCGGTCCTGAGGATCGGATAGTTCCGCTTGTCCGCATCACCGACAAAGGCGTTTGGGCATTGTTGAGTGCGATGCCAAGTCCGAGGTAGGTTGGGTTTCGCTCCACCAGTAATGATCTCAGCAGATGAATGCGATATCCCTAACATGGCAGCCCGAAGGCGCGTTTCACCACGTGGGCTTTGTGGTCGCTTCGATTCCGAATTCCGTGCGGGGCTTCGCCAGCATGGTACAGGCGGATTGGGACGAGCATGTTTTTCACGATCCCAACCAGGGGGTTCGCGTCACATTCCTCATGAGCCGGCGCGCGGGCGATCCGATCTGGGAACTGGTGGAACCGGCCGACGAACAATCGCCGGTACACTCCTTCGCCGCCAAAGGAGGCGGCCTACACCACGTTTGTTATGTCGTGGATAATCTGGAGACGGCGCTTGCCGACGCGCGCGCTCTGGGAGCGATTGTCACGCGACAGCCGATGCCCGCGGTCGCGTTCGACGGCAGGCGCATCGCTTGGATTTACACCAAGAACCGTCTGCTGATCGAGTATCTAGAACGCTGATTCGATTTCTACTTCAATGTCAAACTCGACATCCAATTCGATGCCTGCTGAGCACGATCCGCCAAACCTGCGTGCGGAGGTCGATAAGCGGATGGCCGAAGGCGCTTTCGATGTTGTCGCGCGACGGCTGGCAGAACTTTGGCGGCGCGATCCTGCCTCGGGCACGGCGAGCTTCGTGATTTCACGGCTCGACAAGTTGCGCGAAAAGGGGCGCGAGAAGTTGGTCGACAAGCTCGCTCTTACGAAATTTAAACTGGCCATTCTGCGCTCGTTCACGGTCGAGCCCATCGTGCCGCTGCTGCGGGCGGAAGCATTCGCGTACGGTATCGATCTGGAAGTCCATGTCGGCGATTTCAACACCTACGTGCAGGACATGCTGGACAGCCAGAGTTCGCTCTACCGCTTCGCCCCGAACGCGGTCATACTGGCCGTGCGCGTCGACCAGGCCGCGCCCGAGCTATGGCGTGACTTCGCCGATCTGGCGCCGGATACGGCGCAGCAAGCTGCCGAGCGTGTGGTTCGCGGCTATGAGCAGTGGATCGGCGCGTTTCGAAAACACACCCAGGCGGCGCTGATCATTCATTCCCTCGAGCGCCCGTCGGCTCCAAGTCTCGGAGTTCTCGACAGCCAATCCGAGGTGGGCCAGTCCGGACTCGTCCGGCAGATCAATCGTGAGCTGCGGCGCATCACCGCAGGATTCCACGGAGTGTACGTGCTCGAGTACGACGCGCTGGTGTCACGCCACGGCAGTGACCATTGGCACGATGAGCGCAAGTGGCTGATGGCGCGGCTGCCCATCGCGGCCAGTCATCTTCTTCACATGGCGCGCGAGTGGATGCGTTTTATCGTGCCGCTCAGCGGCCGCACCGCCAAAGTTCTGGTCGTCGATCTCGACAACACATTGTGGGGCGGCGTAATCGGCGAAGACGGAATGACCGGCATTAAACTTGGCCCCGAATATCCGGGCGCGGCTTATCAGGCTTTGCATCGCGTGCTGCTCGATCTGTCGCGCAAAGGAATCTTGCTCGCCGTGTGCAGCAAGAACAATCTCGACGACGCGATGGAGGCGCTGGAGAAGCACCCTGGCATGCTGGTGCGCCCGAAAGATTTCGCGGCGATGCGTATTAACTGGACTGACAAGGCGCAGAATCTCCGCGAGATCGCCCAGGAACTGAACGTCGGCATCGATGCGCTCGCTTTCCTTGACGACAATCCGTTTGAGCGCGAGCAGGTTCGGGCCGCGCTTCCGGAAGTTACCGTCCTTGATCTGGGAAAGAATCCGCTGGAGTATGCGTCCGTTGTCAGAAATTGTGCGGCGTTCGAGCGGCTCACACTTTCGTCCGAAGACCAGCAGCGCACCGAGATGTATGCTGCGCAGAAGCAGCGCGCCGGCGCCGAGCAGAACTTTCAATCGAAGGAAGATTTCTTTCGCTTCCTCGAGCAGGAAGCTGAACTGGAACCCGTGTCGGACCTGACGCTGGCGCGGATCGCCCAACTGACGCAGAAAACCAGCCAGTTCAACCTGACCACCCGCCGCTACACCGAGCCGCAGATCGCGGAGATGGCCAAACGGCCGGAGTGGCACATATTTTCCATCCGTGTCCGCGATCGTTTCGGCGACCACGGGCTGGTCGGAGTCGCGATCGCGCACGACGAAGGCGAGCAGTGCGAGGTGGATACTTTCCTGCTGAGCTGCCGGGTTATTGGAAGAACAGTAGAAACAGCGCTGCTCGCTCATCTCGCCGAAAGCGCTGTCCAGCGCGGTCGTAAGCAGCTTTTTGGCTGGTTTCTGCCGACGAAAAAAAACGCTCCAGCGCGCGATTTCTACTCGCAACATGGCTTCAACCGGCAGGAGACAAATGGCTCGGGCTCGCTATGGACACTCGATCTTAAGGGTTCCCCTCTGCGCTGCCCCGATTGGATTAAGCTGAAGGTAACGACACCGTCGAATCACGGAAAATAAACCTGGAGGAAAGAATTGACAGCAAGTACGTTTGAGCAGGTGCGCAACGTCGCCAGCGACATTTTCGGAATTCCGGCGGACAGGATCACAGCGGAATCGTCGCCGGAAACGATCGAGAATTGGGATTCCATGCAGCATCTGAATCTGGTTCTCGCCATCGAAGAAAAGTTCGGAGTGCAGCTAGACCCCGAAGATATCGAGCAGATGAAGAACATCGGCGCGGTCGCGGCGTTAGTCGAGAAGCTGCAGTCGGCGGCGCGCTGACACTTTCAAGTTGTCATCCTGAGTGAGTCGAAGGACATGCTGTCTCTTGCACCGACAAAAGAGCGGGTCCTTCGCTTCGCTCAGGATGACAAAGTATGGATAATGCGGGCAGCACCCACACCTTCATTCATGGCCATTGTCATCCAGCCCTATCGTCCTGAGCACGAGCCCGCGGTGGCGGAGTTCAATCAGCGTCTCCGGCAAGCCCTCGAGGACGAGAACATGGTCTTCTATCGCTGGGCGAAGCCGCGCTGGCTACCGCGAACCGCAGAGTCCCGTATCTACAACGAATTTTTCGTCGCCGTCGATGGAGGAATCGTGCGCGGCGGCTACGCGCTCAAAAGCCAGGACTTCTTTTTCCCCGACGGGCAGATTCGCTCGATCGGCTATTATCACCATCCACTGTCCGAAGGCATCGTCAACAAGGCTCATGCCATGGTGGGTGCGCTGCTGCTCCGCGACGCGATGCAGCGCGCACCGCTGCTCTACTGTCTCGGCATGGGCGGATACGACCGTCCCTTGCCGCAGATGCTAGTTCGGCTCGGATGGACGCATTGCCTGATCCCGTTCTTCTTTCGTGTCGTGAATCCTTCGCGCTTTCTTAGAAATATGCAGACCTTGCGCTCGTCGCCGACCCGGAAGATTCTGATGGATTTCGCAGCCTATACCGGCGCCGGATGGGCCGGCTCGAAACTGTTCCAGGGCTACCGCGCTCTGCGAGCGCCTCGGTCGCTTGACGCCCGCTGCTGTGAAGTCGCGGGCTTCGAAGCGGGCGACGCCGAGAGCGTGCAGTCTCTCTGGGAACAGGCGCGGCAGGCTTGCTCGTTCACGGCGGTGCGCGATGCCGCGGCTTTGCGCATTCTGTATCCTCCGGCCGAAACGCATCTCACGCGCTTAGTCATGAAGCGCAATGGCGCCGCGATTGGATGGGCGGTAGTGGGCGAACGCCGCAAGGACGCGAAATACGGGAACATGCGCGTCGGGTCGGTGGTCGACTGCTTCGCGCTGCCCGGAGAATTGTTTTCGGTGGTGCGAGCCGCCACCGAGACGATCGAGCGGCAGGGATTTGACCTGATCCTCAGCAATCAGAGTCACCAGGCGTGGTGTGAGGCGTTCAAGGCCGCAGGCTATCTGACAGGACCGTCAAATTTTATTTTCGCCGCCTCAAAGAATCTGGCGGAACTGCTGACTCCGTTTGAAGAAGTGCGTCCGAGAATGCATTTGACGCGCGCGGATGGAGATGGGCTGCCGGGGAATTTCTAATACAGCCGTCAGCTCTCAGCTCTCAGCTATCAGCCCCCAGTTAAAAACACTTCCTTCACTGACTCGCGTGGGTTATTTCCGACGCTTCTTTTTCCGTTTCGGTGGAGAGCTTGTAGCCTAGTTGTTTCATGAGCGGACCCCAGTGGGCCTCCATGTGGGTGACGGTTTTTTCGGGAAGGATGGCTCGCCATCCACCGGACGATGCTTTGCGGACAAACGGCTTATCGGAGCGAGTATGGAACGTTGCCACCCATTTCTTGCCTTGCGTCTCTTCCATTTTGCGCATGTTGGCGGCAGAACTTCGCTCGATGGCTTGGTTGATGCGCTCGGGATCCGGGTTGAGGCCCATGAACTGGGCCACCCGCGCCAGCTCGCGCTGCTGATTTGCCTGCAGATCTTCGTAGCGCATGAGGATGAAGCTGTCGTGTCCCTGGCGCGTCGCCAGCCAACTGTTAACGTGGTCGGCCCAGGAACCGATACGGCGCCAGAACTCGCCGTCCATCCAACGCGGAATGAATTCTTCAATGGGACAGCCCTCAGGAATCGAACGCAGCTTCATCTCCCAGTGATAGTTGGAAATGGCCACATCGCGCGGGTCGCGCACAATGTAGATGACATGGCGGTAGCGGGCGTCGAAGGACTCGTGGCTCTTGAGCACGCGCGGGCGGGGACGGCGGCGCAGGACCCAGTCGGCGGTCTTGTACATATCGGGAACGAGGCGTTCGACGTTGAGGAAAGTGACGGGCTCGTTTGGATTAACGAAATTGCCGACGAGGAAACGCGTCCAGGTGTTGCCGGAACGCGGATAGGACGTGAGAAAAACGTCGTCGTCGAAAATGGTGATTTCGCGCTCGAGCAGTGTGCGGCGAAACAGCACGTCGTGAACCCGCGATAAATGCCGGAATGCTCTGCGAACAAGTAACGCCATTGGTGCTTCCCCTCGGTGATTCTATTGTTCTTCTTTTATTCCTCGGCCGGACTGCGTTCGGCAGCGGAACGGTTGCCTTGCAGCCATCCGAGAAATTTTTGCTTGCGCGCAAACATGTTGCGAGCTTCGTTACGCAACGCGCCTACGATCTGGTAACGAGACTTGGTAAACCAGGGCACGCGATGCGGCGTGCATCCATATTTTTCTTTGTAAGTGCCTTCGCCGCCCCAGTCGAAGATGGTCGCACCGCGCTTTTTCCAGTAGCGCATGGCGTACCAGTGGCAGGCTTCATTGGGGCGCAGGTTCTGATGAGAACGGAAGCTGGCATTACCCCAGAATTCGGCGATCTGGTTGAAGCCGGGATAAATTCCTGTGGCGATGCACTTCCCTTCTGGATCGCGCGCTCGAAGCAGCAAGACATTTCCGCCCGGCTCTACGTTGCGAACCAGGGCGCGGACGCGCTCAACCGAATAAGTGGGAACGAGGGATTGTTTGGCAAAGACGTCCTGAAGTTGCTCGTAATATTCGTCGGCGAAGGCGAGGTCATGCGCCTCTTCAATCTTTAACCCGCTCTTATCAGCCTTGCGAATGCAGCGCCGGCAGGCGCTTTCCATGCTGTTGAACAAGTCCTCTTCCGAGCGGGACAGGTCGGTGCGGTAGGAAGCGAAGTATTCGGTTTTGAATCCCGCGGCCTCGCCGTCTTCAAAAGTGAAGTTCGGATCGGAGACTTCCAGATGCAGGCACTTGAGATCGTCCCAGGCAAATTTTTCGAGGGCTTCGAGCGCGGCGCGGCGCGGGACACCGGGATTGAGATTGAAGCCGATATAAGGAGTCGTCCAGCCGGGAAACGAACTGCCCAGAACTTTCATGCCGAACTTCGAGAACGTGAGCCCGGTGAAGTATCCGAGGACGTCGTTTTCTTCGCGCAATTCGGCCAGGACGGGCTGCGCTTTCTGCGACTCGGCGACGAATTGCAGCCACTCGCGCGTCTGAAAGACGGTGCGATCGGCGAAACGGTCGAGGCGCCTCCAGTCGGCGGAGGCGATGTCGATGGGATAGAACTTCATTCTTTTTCCGGTCCCGTAGCCTCAGCGGCTAAAGCCGCGCTCAACACAATGCGGTTATCGCAGCGCTGAAGCGCTGCGCCACCCAAAATCAGGCACATCAATCGCAAATCCTCCAGCAAATTCCTACCAGCAAATTCCTTCATACTTCTGGGCGCCTTCTGGACGCCGCGTCTTATCAAGGTGAATGAGATCGATCACGATGTGTTCGGGCCGAAGATATTTGGCAAGCTGCTCTTTGCTTGCCGATTTGTTGCCGAGGATCACAACTTCGGCGGTGCGTAGTACGCCTTCGAGGTCGGCAGATAGTACAGATCCGATATGCGGAATGACCTCTTCAATGTACTGGCGATTCGACCCGGCGAGGCGGCCGAGGGAGACATCTTCGTCCCAGACTTTGACATCGAGGCCCTCCCCCATGAGGCGCTTGATCAACTGCACCTGCGGGCTCTCGCGCAGATCGTCGGTGCCGGCTTTGAAGCTCAGTCCGAGCTGCGCAATTTTCTTTTTGCCCGTGCTCATCACCATTTCGACGGCCCGATCGACGTGCTCGGCATTGCTCGGCATGAGCGATTCGAGTAATGGGAGTTTGAGATCGAGTTCTTTCGCCTTGTAGGTGATGGCTCGCAGATCCTTCGGAAGGCAGGAACCGCCGAAAGCGAAGCCCGGCGAAAGATAGGCGGGAGAAATGTTCAGCTTGGTGTCGGAGGTAAAAATTTTTGTGACCGTGTGCGCATCAACGCCGAGATGCTTGCACATAGTTCCCATTTCGTTGGCGAAACCGACTTTCAGCGCGTGATAGCAGTTGGAAAAATATTTCACCATTTCGGCGACCGGAATGGTCGTCTCGTAGAGCGTGCCCGGAGTGTTCTTGTAAAGTTCGCGTAGCGGCGCAAGGTGTTGGGTGTCGCTCGCTCCAAGAATGGTATACGGCGGGTTCAGGAAGTCGGCGACGGCGCTGCCTTCGCGCATGAACTCAGGGTTGTAGCAAACGGTGAAATCCCGGCCGCACTTCTTGCCGCTTTCTTTTTCAAGGATGGGGAGCACAACCGTTTCGGTCGTTCCGGCGAGCACCGTGCTGCGCAGAACAAACACGTGCGGCGATTTTTTCTGGCGGATGGCGGCGCCGATTTCCCTGGCAACGTGTTCGATGTGGCTGAGGTCGAGCTTGCCATTTTTCAAGCTGGGCGTTCCGACGCAGACGAACGAGACTTCGGAATTCAACACGGCTGCGGTAGCGTCGGTAATAGCGTGCAAAAGGCCCGCGCGGTTCGTTTCGGCAACCATTTCGCTCATGCGAGCTTCGATGATCGGAGTGCGGCCCGAGTCCATCATCTCAACCTTGGCGCGGCTCACGTCGACGCCAATGACTTTGTGGCCCATGGAGGCAAAGCAGGCGGCCGATACGGAACCGACGTATCCCAACCCAAAAATGCTAATGGACAAACCCAAGCGAATTCTCCTGGCAATCGAGTCTTTGGGACTACTGCGTGGCACTAGGAACTATATCAACCCCTTGCTAAGCGATAGCATGCCTCCATCCATCGGGGCGCTAATAGTCCTGACCCCAGCCAAGCAATACCTTTAGTTTCAGTATGTTACGGAATCTCCTTAAAGTTACCGGAGTTCCAATTCGACTCGGGGCAAAAGGTGGACAACTTTTTCCACCGCGTGGGAACTCTGCCGGGTCAAGTTTCCACAACCTCAATCGTACCGCGTCGGAGCCGAAGCCGGATGACCGTCAAGGGTTGGCGAAGTTACAGGGGTAACGGCGGGGACTAGAGCGGCCTTTTCAGCATGTAAGATAAGGAATTCGATGGCCTCTAAATGGCAAAGCAAGCTGGCGCGCGTATCCCGGATGGACTGGGAAGAGGTGCGCGTGCGCGTGGGGCAGGAATTCCACAAACACAGCGACCTGCTCATGCACCGGATGGGTGTGCAGGCTGGGGCGATTCGGCTGAATACAGATTCGGCGGCGAGGCCGGGGCAATTCTTTTTTTCCACCAGGGAAATTTCAGAGCGCACGGAATTGTTGCGCAAAAATCTACCCGACGAAGCAGCCGAAATTCTGCGTGAGGCCGATGAGATTTGCGGCCATCGTTTTCGGCTGCTGGGCTACGAATATCTTGAGTTCACTCTTGACCGCGACAGTGACAATTTCGGTGGTAACAATTTCGGCGGTGACAATTCCAAAGACAAAGACATCGACTGGCATCTCGATCCGGTGCACGGCAAGCGCGCGCCGCTGGATCCGTGGTTCAAGATTCCGTTTCTTGATTTCGCAGTGGTTGGTGACCACAAGGTCACCTGGGAATTGAACCGGCACCAGCATTTGGTGACGCTGTCCAAGGCCCGGCTGCTCAGCGGTGACGAGAAATACGCTCGCGAACTGATGACACAGTGGCGCAGCTGGATCAAGGCCAATCCGTATCCGTTGGGGATCAACTGGGGAAGCACGCTGGAAGTTGCCTTCCGCAGTTTGTCGTGGATCTGGGTGGACCAGTTGCTGGCGGCAGCGGCCGAGTGCGCGGATTTTCGCGCGGAGATTGCGCCGTCGCTCGCGTTTCACGGGCATTACATCGAGCGATATCTGTCTACTTATTTTTCTCCTAACACGCACCTGCTGGGGGAAGCGGTTGCGCTGTTCTTTCTGGGAACTTTGTATCCACAAATGCCGGGAGCCGCACGATGGAAGGAATCCGGATGGGAGATTGTGCTGCGCGAGGCGGGGCGGCAGGTGCATCCGGACGGCGTTTACTTCGAGCAGTCACTGTACTACCACGTTTATGCGCTCGACTTCTTTCTCTATGCGCGCTGGCTCGCCACCCGGAATCGAATCGAAATTCCTCCGGCGTATGACGCGATGCTGGGACGAATGCTGGACCTTGTCGCAGCCCTCGCTCAGGCGGGACCGGCGGAAGGCTTCGGCGATGATGATGGAGGGCGGTTGTGGAATTCGCGACGCAATCGGACGGAGCAGATGACAGACCCACTGGCGCTGGGTGCGGTAACGTACTCCAGGGATTTTTCAGCGGCGAGGCTGACGGAGGAAGCGATCTGGTTGTTTGGCAATCAAGCGCTCGAAAGACTCTCATGCGAACACTCAATTTCACTCTCCAGGACACAAGAGAGCCCGGCGGCGCATTCGCTCGCTCTTCCCGACGGCGGACTCTACGTGCTGGCGGATTCGCAGCCGTACGCGCAGGCGATGGTGGTGGATGCCGGTCCTCAGGGCACGGGGCGGTCGGGGCACGGACATGCCGACGCACTCAGTCTGCGACTCACGATGGATGGACGGCGCTGGCTGGTGGACTCGGGAAGCGGCGTTTACATTTCGAAAGATCCCGCGGATCGGAACACGCTTCGCGGGACTGGCGCGCACAACACAATGCGTGTGGATGGAGTCGACCAGGCAATTGCAGATGAACCTTTTTCATGGACTCACATTCCAAGCACGCAAGTGGAAAATTGGATCGTGGGAAAGAGCTTCACTTACTTTGTCGGGAGCCATAATGGATATGTGCGGCTGGCGGATCCGGTTGTGCATCGGCGGCACGTGCTCAAGATTGCGGGCGGTGTCTGGCTGGTACGCGATATTGCCCTCGGTCGAACGGAACATGAACTGGAGATACGGTGGCACTTCGCGCCCGATCTCGAGGTTCGGCACGTCGGCTTGGGACAAGTGGAAGTGTCAAAATTAGGCTCCCGAGCATCTGAGTCCCCAGCGAAGAGCGGCGCTGCCTCTGGCAAATCCATGCTAAGCCTGATCGTGCCGGAGGAAACGCTCTGGCACACGGCAGCGGAAGTTAGCAGAACGTTGATCTCGCCCGCTTACGGTACGTTTCAGCCCGCGCCGTTAGTGCGATACCACGCGCGGGTGTTGCTGCCGACAGAGACCGCGACTGCGCTGCTGCCACGCCACGGCGCAATCCGGCCGGAGGGCGAACCACTTGCCGAACCACGTACCGAACAAAAACTCGAACCGCGGTTGGCCAGCATGGCGCAGGCGGCGGTACAGGCGTACGAACTCGACTGTCATGACCAAAGCCTTGGATTCTTTTTTGCGCTCGGCGACGAGTCGTGGAGTTTCGGTCCGTGGTCTTCGGATGCGCGAGTGTTGTATTCCCGCACCGAAAAAGAGAACCTCGCACACTTGATCGTAATCGGCGGGACTTACGTCGCATGGCAGGGACAGCCTCTGCTGAAGGCGGCGCGGCCATCCGACTTTTTCGAGTGGCGCAAACAGGACGGACTGATGAACGCAACGCCGGGCGAATTTTCCGCTACGGCTTTATTCGAACAGTTGACGGGCGGCTCGGCTTCCTCGTCGCCGGGCGTCGATCATGGTTCATCAGGTCAAGATTCGTCGAATGAAGGTTCGTCGACGTACGCGGAGAAACACTAAATGTGCGGCATCGCTGGGATTCTTGAATTCGGACGGGACGCGCGGGCAAGCGCCGCGGCTCTGCGCGAAATGTGCCGCGTGATCAGCCATCGCGGGCCAGACGACGATGGTTTTTATACCGACGGCTCGGTGGGCATCGGCATGCGGCGGCTCAGCATTGTCGACGTTGCGGGCGGGCATCAGCCGATCTCGAACGAAGATGGCAGGCTGTGGATCGTCTTCAATGGCGAGATCTACAACCATCTCGCCTTGCGCGAGCAACTCATCGCGCGAGGCCACCGCTACAGCACGCACAGCGATACCGAGACCGTGATCCACCTCTACGAAGAGTACGGCGCGGACTGTGTGCAGCACCTGCGCGGTATGTTCGCTTTTGCCATTTGGAATCGCAACACCAAGACGCTTTTCATCGCGCGCGACCGGCTTGGCATCAAGCCGCTGTATTATTCATTGACGCCGGAGCGGCTTCTGTTCGGTTCGGAAATCAAAGCGGTGCTGGCGCATGGCGGGATTCGCCCGGAGTTCAATCGGGCGGCGCTGCCGGAGTATTTGGCGTTTGGATATTTGTCGGGTGAGGAAAGTTTCTACGCCGGAATCCGCAAGCTGCTGCCCGGCCACACGATGACGGTAAGCCCGGGCGGCAAAGCGGAAATCCGCCAGTACTGGGACTTGGATGCATCACAGCCGTACGAATCTCGAGATGAGAGTTACTACGTCCAGAGTTACCGCGAGTTACTCGAGGGCGCAGTCAACAGCCACCTAATGAGCGACGTGCCGCTGGGCGTGTTCCTGAGCGGTGGCGTGGATTCGAGCGCGGTGGCCGCGCTGATGACGAAAATACGGCGCGAGCCAGTCGAGACTTTTTCCGTAGGCTATGCTGAGCAAACTTACAGCGAACTGCCCTTTGCGCGCACAGTATCGGATCATATCCAGTCGCGGCATCATGAAGTGATGGTTAGCGAGCACGATTTTTTTGGGGCGCTGCCGCATTTGATCTGGCATGAAGACGAACCGATCGTGTGGCCTTCGAGCGTCTCGCTTTATTTTGTCTCCAGGCTGGCCCGGGAGCGAGTTACGGTGGTCCTGACCGGTGAGGGCGCCGATGAAACCCTGGCGGGCTACACGCGCTATGCCTTCACTTTGAAGAATGCGGCCATGGACCGAGCGTACCGTAGCGTCGTTCCGGGCATTCTGCGCCGCGGATTACGCAACACCGTTGCGACCTCTTCCCTGCTGGGAGCAACCCTGCGCCGGAAACTGGAACACACCTTTCTGGCTAAGGATGGAAATTCCTGGACGTCGTTCTACTTCGACAATTTCTTTTCGGCCTTCGGCGAGGAGGAGCAGAGCGGATTGCTGACCAGCGAGTTCGCGCGAGAGGCGGCGCCCAGTACGGCATATAAGAATGTTCTCGATTACTGGGAACGCTCGTTGGGTGAAATGCTGCAGCGGCTGCTCTACACCGACATCAAAACTTACCTGGTGGAACTGCTCATGAAGCAGGACAACATGAGCATGGCTGCATCCATCGAAAGCCGGGTGCCGTTTCTCGATCACGTGCTGGTTGAATTCGCGACCCGAATTCCGCGGGAAGTGCAGATCCAGGGATTAGCCGGCAAACGGATCCTGAAAAAGGCGGTCGAAGATCTGTTGCCAAACTCGATTCTGTACCGGGCGAAGCTGGGATTTCCGACGCCGTGGAGCGGGTGGCTGGCCGGACCACGACTGGAAACGATTCGCGAGATGCTGCTCGAACCGCGCAGCCTGAATCGCGGATACTTCCGGCGCGAAGCGGTCGAGAAGCTCTTCAATGAACATCGCGCGAAGTATCGCGACAACTACGATCGCATCTGGCGGCTGCTCAATCTTGAGCTGTGGCACCGCGTTTGTCTGGAAGGCGAATCGCACGACGAGATTGGCGAGCCTGCGATGAAGATGGCGTCGACGTAGTAGCTTGATTTGTTTCCACGCTGCATTCTCCCGTCAATTTGTGCATAAGTGTGAGTTGTTGTGCTGCAAAATTTGTGAGACGCAACGTCAGTGCTATTCTCATTAGCTTATGCGCAGCCTGATCTGCTTCCTTATCGCATTCACTACCTTCTCTGCTTTTGGTCAACAACCGTTCCTTGGTGTTCGGCAGTGGACGGCGCTGCGAGACGAGTCGAGCGGTGCTGCTCCCTACGAGAACCTGCGCTACTTGACTGGCCTGCATCGGGTCCCGGCCACCGCTGCGTTTGATCAGGCAGCGCAATTCGTGTTGCAACGCGCGCGCGAGTACGGCCTAGCCGATGCTCATAGCGAGCAGTTCTCCATCGATGGAACCAAGCGTTACGGATTGATGCGCTCCTACCTGGCATGGACCGTCGAAGATGCTCGGCTGTGGGAAGTCCGTCCTCAACATCTTCTTCTCGGAGATTGGACAACCGATCCCATCCACCTTGCAGACTACAGTCACAGCGCCGACGTGGAAACGGAACTGGTCGACGTCGGCAACGGCGTGAGCGAGGCCGATTACTCCGGCAAGGACGTGCGCGGCAAGATCGTCCTCGCCGATGGCGTTCTGGCACGAGTACAGGAATTGGCGATCGCGCAGCATGGTGCCGTGGGCATCGTCAGCGACATGCCTAACCAGACCACGGCATGGTCTGGCCTGGATACGACTGTGGTTCGGTGGGGTCATTTGGATGCGCGTCAACCGTCCGGCTTCGCCTTCATGGTCTCTCGCCAGACCGCCGAGGCGCTGCGGTCTCGCTTGCGAAACGGCGAACAGGTCACTCTGAATGCCCACGTGAAAGCAACCGTCGGCCCTGGCCACTGGACGGTCGTGACCGGCACAATTCCTGGCACGGACCCTGATGCGGGAGAAATTGTCTATAGCTGCCACCTCGATCACGAACGTCCAGGAGCGAACGACAACGGAAGCGGATGCGTCACTATTCTTGAATCCGCGCGCGTGCTGGCGCATTTATAACGGGAACGATTGTTCTGGTGAAGCCGTAGTCATCGCCAGACGAAAACTGATCGAAAATCTTCTTGGTTGTTCTTGAAGTGTGATTGCTTAGTTTTAGCCAAACCGCAGTTCGACGTTTCACGAGCGCAGTTCGAGGCGTGAGGAGTAAAAACCCGCCGGAAAAGAGTGACAGATGATGTAGGCCAAGTAATTGGCAACGACGTGATTACTGTGGCAACGTAGCGTCAACAACGTAGCGTTCATTTCAGACCGAAGACCGTGACTTTTTACGAGCGAATGAGAGCGAAGTAGGTTTGATGACGACTGACAAGGTAAAAACCCGCCGGAAAAGGGGGCTAGAACTACTCAGTGAAAATGAAGCGGGATCACCTGGGGCAATTCGTATTCCGCTCTGCGGGCTGCCGAAAACCCCTTGCAAGCGGCTCGTACCGATGCCACGGAGTCAACGACTTAGCGGCACGACTTTCGCCTTAGGCGGCTGTATCAAAAAACATATGATTTCGGAACGACAACAACCCGAATGGCTGGACCTCAAGGCCCTGCAAGGGTACGCGTGTGTCTCAGAGCGCACGCTTCGAGAGTGGATACATCGGCCGACGAATCCACTCCCGCGGCTCGGGTAGGAACAAAGATCCTGATTCGCAGGAGCACTTTTGATCAGTGGTTAGAAAATCACAGGCTGAAGTCGGTTGACGTAACCTGTATTGTGGACGAGATGGTTGCCGGGGTCATGGGAACGAACTGATGGGCGTGAAGATTCGCAAACGCGGCGGCAAGTGGTACGTGTTCGTGAACTATCACGGGCGACGCAAAGCTAAGTGTGTAGGCACGAGCCGGGAATTAGCCGAGCAAGTCAGGCGCCAGCTCGAGGCGAAGCTTGCACTCGGGGACCTCGGATTTCTGGCGGAACCTTCAGGGCTTACGTTCGAACAGTATTCCCAGCGATGGTTAAAACAGTACGCCGAAGTGGAGCTAAAATCGTCGACTGTCGACAGCTATGCGCAACTCCTCCGTTTGTACGTCCTTCCGCGCTTTGGCCAACTTCAGGTGACGGCAATCGAACGCAGCCAGGTGAAGGACTTCTTGGGTGAGTGGTCTGCAAAGGGCGAACTGTCGCGCAACACGTTGCGGCTGATGCTTTGCACCTTGCGTGTAATACTGAACCATGCGGTGGAGGACGGCGTCATCGATCACAATCCCGCTGAGAAGCTCGGTAGGTTTACAAAGACTGAGAAGCCAAAGCATCAGGCAGAGGCGATGACACGGCCGGAAGCTGAGGCATTTCTGACGTCCGCCATGGAGTTTTCCCCGGATGTGTATCCGCTCTTCCTGATGGCGCTCCGTGGGGGACTACGCAAAGGCGAGTTGATTGCCGTCCAATGGGGAGACATTCAATTCGGGACCAGTGAAGAGGTTCGAACCGCTACGTCCTAGTCCAACGCAATTTCGTCCACGGCAAATTCACTACGCCGAAAAGCAAGAAGTCACGCCGCGTCGACCTCTCGCGGGAGTTCACGGTTGGCTCTTCTGGAATTGCGGGATAAAGCGGATGCTTGCGGCGATGATGGCCGGGCAGGCCCGAGCATTAACAGATGATCTCGTATTTCCCCTCGAAAGCTGGGACCGTCCTCGACCCGAACAACCTCGTGCATTATCACTTCCTGCCCTGCCTCGAGCATGCGGGACTGGAGGCGGTTCAGGTTCCACGATCTTCGGCACACCTTTGGGAGCCACCTGATTCAGGACGGCGCGTCCCTCGCCTACGTGAAAGATCAAATGGGTCACAGCTCGATTCAGATCACAGCCGATACTTATGGCCACCTCATTCCCGGAGCAAATATCAACTGGATAGATGGTCTGGACCGGAAAACAACTCCGCAACAAAATGCAACGCCGGCGCAACTCCACACGGACGAAGCGGGTTGAGCCCTGACACCGAAGCGTTGGAAACTATTGACCAACGTTGAGGAAGGTGGTGAGCGCGGTAGGAATCGAACCTACAACCTACTGATTAAGAGTCAGTTGCTCTGCCAATTGAGCTACGCGCCCAGCGTTTTAATTTCAGTGCATTAGACGTTTCCGACGAGAGTCGGAGCGGCTGCTTTCACCAAACTTTCACCGTTCCCGTTCCATTCGAGTCGGCGCATGGCATTCGTTCCGTCGTCGGGGCTGACGATGTGATCTTATCGAAGACCGCCCGCGTTTGTGGCCTGAGATTTTCATCGCGACTCGCTCGGGTACGCCCGCGTTCATGAGGATTCTGACGACGGAGCGCCTGAGATCGCGAACAACGAGCCCTTCATATTTATACCACGCGTAACTGTCCTCGTCCTCGGCTCGACCAGCGTGCCAGTTCCGAACCCGCAGTCCGCACCGGCCTCCTTCCACTTCATCAGCAGTCGAGGTTCTCAACGCTGCGATCCTATGACGCTGTGTTCGGCGACTATGAGGTCAGTCGGGTCATCAGCCCTGTGTTCGGCGTGTCGGGCGAGCAGCCCGGCTTTCCGCTTGCTTCGTCCGCGAACAAGACCCACAACGATGATGGAACTACTTGAGGAGCCTACCGCCTTCGGAAGCGAGAGGAAAACGCCTGAAAGGGCAAAGCCGAACGAACGCCTAGACTGCTTTCTTGTATCTTATGCGTGGGCCGTCTGGTGGAGCAGCCTTGGCGATGTCAACCGGCGAAAACGGGTATTCAGTAACCATGCTCTGAAGCTGCTCCATGTGCTGGCGCAGCAATTGCTGTAATTCAGACAGAATGGGCTGGCACTCCTCCGAATCCCGTGCGGCAATGGCTTGAGCGCACAACTCGCGGATTCGTCTTTGCAGGGTAACGTCGTAAGCCAAAGCACATGTCCTGAAGTCCTCAAGAATGCCATTTCATAGAAAATTGTTCCATACCGCAGATACCGTAGTTAAACGACCCGGCTCAAGATCAATCTGCGGCCGCTGCGGTCTCTCCCAGCCCGGCTTTCAAGTCCGCCGCCAGTAACTGGTGAAATAAATGCTCGCCTGCTTCGCGTCGCGCCGAAAGTCTTCCCGCGCCATAGGCGCGCGACTTCAATCCGCGCTGCACCGCCTCGCAGATACCCAAGTCTTCATCCTGAACGCGCGCTCCCACCGCGACACTTTGTTGGTTGTATTCACGCTGCGCTTCGCCAACGTCCGCGAAATAAAAATCGAAAATCACGCGGCAGTGATCCACGTCTACAGGCAGCACCAGATTTGTATCCATGTAGCCTTCGTAGCAATTGATCATCAGATTGGGATACTGCCAGAAATACCGGGCGCGATCGCCCTTGCGGGTCGCACGGGTTGAGGCATCTTCGCTCGAAGCCACCATGGGGCTCGATTGCAGGCAATAGCGGCCCTCGTTTTCGATGGTGTATTGCTTGTAATCCAGCACCGAGTTCAGGCCTTTGTGCAGATGGGGAACGTGGTATCCGCCATCGAGATAATTGTCGATGAACACTTTCCAGTTGCAATGGATGTCGTAGACACGGGTATCGAAGTGATGGAGATTGCTCACCCCGAGCGGCGAAATCCGCTTGGCCAAGCCGCCCAGAAAATCTCGTAGCGGCGCGGCTCCCGGATCGAGATTTACGAATACGAACTTTTCCCAGCTCTCAACCTTGATTGGTACGAGACCGTTCTGCTGGCGGTCGAAGTGTTTCACGCCCTCGAATTCCGGCATCCCTTTTAGCGAACCATCCAGTCCGTAATTCCATCCGTGATAGGGACAATGAAGGATGGAAGCTTTCCCGCATGCTTCTGTAACCACCGCCGCCGCGTGATGCCGGCACACATTGTAGAAAGCGCGCAACACGCCGTCGTTGCCGCGCACCACGAGGATAGGTTCGCCCACCAGATTCGCGGTTACGAACTGTCCCGGCGATTGCAGTTGATCCGCGCGCGCCACCATCTGCCAGGTTTTGCTGAAAACTGTCTTCGCTTCTAGCTCCGCGATGCGGGAATCTACGTACCATGGCGCGGGGATGGTCGACGCTTCCGACAGCGGCGCCTTCTCGTCGTACGCCGCGAGAATGTTTTTTATGGGAGCCGCGGTGATCATTTTCATCAAGGCCGGAGTCCGCGATTCATGCCGTCTGCTCGGTCCCGATCGCTCTTTTCAACACGTCGAGGAACTGCGTGATGCGCGCTTCTTTCCGCTCTGCGGAATCGCCTTGGCGGCGAAACAGTCCGGGATCGAGCTCTTCGATGAGTAAAGCATCCTGAAATCTTTCAACCACCCAATCGAGAATCGAAACTACCATCTCAATATCGAGGTCGCGGCGGAGCTCGCCGCGTTCGAGACCGAAGCGCACGAAGTCAACCCGTCCATAGGGATCTTCGGCGATGAGGAAGCGGTTAATTTCGCGGCGCAAGCTCAGGTCGGTTCCGTACTGTCCCAGCAGATAGACCCGGTAAGGAATCCAGTCTTCGCGCAGCATGTGCTCGGTGCGCACCAGCCAGTAGTAAAGTACACCGAAAAACCCCCGCTCCCGAACATCGGCGGGCACCTTCAAATATGGAGAGAACGAACGCACAGCTTTTTTATAAGCCTCGAAAAATAAACCATCCTTGCTGCTGAAGTGCTGAAAGATGGAGCCCTTGGCGATGCCCAAGCCCGCGGCAATGTCGCCCACTCGTGCGGCGTGGTAGCCCTGCTCAGCAAAATGGCGCATGGCCGCGTCAATGATTTTCGTCCGCTTGTCTTCTGAGCGTGGACGCGGGGGCAGATTTCTATATCGCGGGGGAGAAATAAGGCTGCTGCTGATGCCACTCATGGTTTGACCTCAAGTCATGGCAATGTAATAAATAAACAGTTTAAATACAACTGTATTTTTCTGCGCCAGAATCGCTTGATGGTGGTGGAGACCGACGTGCAAACGGATCTAGGACCAGGCGTTGCGCAAGCACCCGCTCCTTGCGAAAAAACTGCAAGGAGCAGGGCACCCTAATTTTGAATCGTTTTCTGCGAACCGGCGTTATTTCCTACCAGTAAGTGAAGGTGAAGTTGTCCAGATACGTCGTGTACGCGGTTTGGTTGGAGTTCCCATCCATCTGGTAGTTCACCGTGATGCCCCACCAGTTGGGAGGAACGTGACCCGGCGCATAATATTTGTTAATCGGAGTTGTCTTTCCGTTGAGTGTTATCGACTGGTACAGGAGCGAATTATCGGATTGGCGCTGCACCTGAAGGGTGACGTGGTTCCAGGCATTGTTTATTGGATGGCAGGGTATGCCGGTCGAAACCCAATGCGAGTTGACGTTGTCCCAGATGTCCCACACGTGTCCGCCGAGATTGTTGCACTGGTGCCCAAAAACCAATCCCAGACTGTCGAAGTACATGCTGATGTCGAGTTCAAGAACCTGCATCACGGCCAGATTCGTAGGATAAAAATAGGCATCGTAGGTGAAATTGTGCAGGGTCGGAATCAGCTTGTGGTCGCTGTCAGGCAGGCCTTGCGTCGAATACGCGCCGATAAGAGGATTGCTGAACAGAACGTCCGCGTAAGGATGGGTGCCGCCGAGATAGAACTCCGTCGCGTCGCCGCTAAGCGAGGGCGTGCTGATGCCTTGCTTCATCCACCAGGTGACGCCGGGACACGGGTATGGACAGATGTTGTAGTTTGGGGGCAACTCTCCCCAGCTTTTCCATCCGCTGCTGGCTTGAAGATTGGGTAGAGGCGTCCCGTTCGCTTCTACGGTAACGGTAGTGGATGCTTTTGTTGTGCCGCCCGCACCGTCCGCGGTTGCGGTGTAGGTGGTGGTGGTGGTCGGCGTAACATTGGTCGAACCGTTCGCCGGGAAACTGCCTAACCCCGGAATGTTCACTGAGGTTGCGTTGCTCGTCGTCCAGGATAAAAGTGCGCTGGCTCCGATCTTTATAGTATTAGGTTGAGCTTTGAATGAAATCGTGGGCGGAGGATTCTGACTCGAGGTGACTGTAACCGTGGTATTGGACGAAGCCGTTCCTCCAGCACCGGTCGCCGTAGCGGCGTAAGTGTAAGTAGAAGTCGGCGTGACTTGCACCGATCCCGTCGCGGGGAAAGTTCCGACTCCGGCGATGCTAACGGAGGTCGCATTATTTGCGATCCAACTTAGAGTTGAGGATTCTCCCGGCGTAATATTGCTGGGTTGCGCGCTGAACTCAAGCGTGGGCTTATCAACCGCAGTCATCACATGTACCACGGTGGAAGAGGCGGAGGTTCCCCTGGGTCCGGTTGCGACTGCTGTATAAGTCGTCGTGACTGGGGGAGTAACTTTGGTCGAACCGACCGCGGGGAATGTGCCCAGGCCGTTGATGCTCACCGACTCCGCGTTAGCTAGCCTTCCAGGTAAGCACGGTCGCTACGCCGCTCATCACTGTGCTCGGCGTAGCTGCAAAGATGATTGCGGGCCGCGTGCTCGAATTATTTTGCGAGGACATTAATCCGCCGCGCATCCGATGCCTGCGATCACAAGGGAAAGCAAAAAGACAAATATGATTATGCGTGAGACAAATCGCATGAGTACCGCCTCCAAAATTAAAATGTGCAGTGGATCAGGGAATTACATGCGTGGCGGTCAATGCATTCCGATGATTCCGGCGAAAGTTGTCTTTATTGAAACGTGATAGAGGTATCGAGCGAAAGTTACGAAAGGGATTAGACTTGTTGGGTTAAGCTGGTTTACCTGCTCAGGCCCCGACGAAGAAGCGGAACAAGCACGCCTGCTACGGCAGCGCTCACGGATCGCGATCTGTTTGTCTAACGTGGAATCAAAGTCGCGCTGGAAATCGTCAAGATACCGCGATTACCGAGCAACATCGAGACTACGGTTTTCCGGGTGTTGCAGGAAGCGCTGACTCCTTCTTGCTCGTGCCTTTTTGTTGAATTTTGCGCACCTCGGCGCCCTGTCCCTTTCACTTCCGGCGCTTTCCAAACCGTGAAACGGAATGCTGGGCCACCTCACCATCTATAAGAGGCGTGCCGATCACGGTTCTCTCTCTACCAAAATCGGGGGCCAACAAAATTTTGAGAGGATGAGCCGGTTTGCCGTTTTTTCACGCTTTACAAGGTAGGAGCCGAAGATTGGCGCAAGTCAAATTTGGGGGAAGAAGGAGCTGATTATGGCCGCGAATGCAATTCCGAATCCTAACGTGACGATTGAGAAGAAGGCTGTGAAGCATGGGGAGAAAAGTCTGAGCGAAAGCGCTCTCCCGTTGAAAGAGCGGGTCATAAACGTGCTTCACGAAATGTTCGAAGGACACGAAGAGTTCCTTGGGGCGACGCCGGATTAATAACCCGAGTGGAGCAGTTCTTAATGGTCGCTGGTTCGCCGCGAACGCGACGGGCACTGCCTGCGAATCAGATATGCAATCCTTCGTTTAGGGACGACTTAGGGTTGACTTGATCGCATGGGTTCAGACTTACGACTGTTGTAGCCGCTGCAGCCGTTGTAACAACGCGCGCCATAGGCCGGACCAACAGTCCGGCCTATTCTGTTTTGTGTGCGAAGAGCTGATTATTCTGGCTTGCGATTTTATTGAGAATCTTGAAGCAGATTTATGGTCGCGGTGCTGGATGGCAAGAGCTGTTTCGGCATAAAGAAATTGTGATCGTAGAGATTGCGATACAAGCGTCCGGAAATTTCGGCCGCTTTGGGGCCGTAGGTCGGGCGGCCGCCTTCGAGAAAGACAACTACGACGATGTGACCGATGTCGGTTTTAGCATAGGAGGCAAACCATCCGAAGCGAGTGCCGGCGTGGGAGCAGGTTCCGGTCTTGCCCAGAACTTCCTCCTCTTTGAAATTGACTCGCAGGCTGCGGGCGGTGCCGAAATGAACGGCGCCTTCCATGCCATCGGAAATTTCTGGAATCAGCGGAGCGATATCAAGACGCCGCTTCACTACAGGCTGAAAATTCGCAATCTCTTCGGGCGCCGTGGGATGTTGCAAATAATAGAGCGTGCCGCCATTGGCTATGGCTGACACCAGAGCGCCAAGCTGCAACGGGGTCACGGAAACGCCTTCACCGAAAGAGCACATCTTGGCAACGCCGCCCAGTTTCGAGGGGATTTCTTCGTTGGGATAAATCCCGAGCTGTTCGCCGGGTATGCCGTAACCAGCCAATTCGCCCAGCCCATACTGATGAGCGTAATAACTGACTTTCTCAAAGCCAAGTTGGCGGCCAATCGCTTCGAAATATGCATTGTTCGAGTGAGCCAGCGCCATGGTCAAGTTCATGTGATAGCGGCCACCCAAACGGACTTCAGTTTCCTTGGTGATGAGGCCCTCATTCAAAGCGGCAAGGGCGACCGAAAGCTTGATCGTCGAGCAGGGCTGTGCGCCGCTGGAGAGCGCCAGTTTCTGATTGACCATGGCCAGGATGCGGCCGCTGGTGGGCTCGATGGCGACGACTGTTCCATTCATTCCGCCCAAAGCGTCGATGGCTGCTTCGCGCACTGTGGGATCTTCGCCGGCGATCAGGTCGCCTTCAGTAATATCCTGCGCGAAAGAACTGGTGTAGAAACGCTCGTAATAGCGATGCCTACGGCGCACACCGGCGGCGGTTCGGGGCACAACAGCGCGGCTGCGAGCCAGATGGCGCATGCGCCTTCGAGCGTGCTGAGTCTCGCTGATTTTTTGTGACTTGGATTTATGCGAAGTTAGCGAACTGGTGCTGACGGTGGCAGCAACGCCGGATGCGCAGAATGCCAGAAAAACTATGAAAGCGAACAACAGACCGAAGCCAGCACAACGTTTGCCTGAATTCAATTTCCTGTCCCCATTCCCCGGAGTCCATCCCACTAGGTAGCACGAAGCCCGCCAATGATCGTCGCCACTGGCTAAGTTCCTGACTGCTCTAGATGTTATGTAACTTCGTATTGATAAGCAATCTAAAACGTATTTTCCGTCGAACCTTAGTAAATTGCAGTAATGCCTTATGAATAAAGGGGTTGCCTCCGATCCTGGAATCCGGCCAACCCCTTTGGTAACGGGAGGTAGTTACTGGAACGATACTGCCTCATAAGGGAAAATCTTTTCCCTCGCCAGTTACATGGTTTCGCTGCGCTTGCGCAGAAATGCCGGCACGTCGAGATCGGACTGCTCGAAATTGGCGATCATCGCGTTGCGCATACTATCGATGGAGATCGATTCGCTCGAGCCGGTAGCGGCAGATGCTTGCGGCGCCGATTGCTGCATTACCATCGGCGGCGGTTCGGTATCAACCTCGGCCTCCGGTTTAGGATCGTCAAAGAAATCGTCGTGACGCGAGCTTTCACGGGAACCCACGAAACTGGATCGCTCTTCCTGACGCCGCCGGCGGTGATCTGAATCTTTGAAGCCGGTGGCGATTACGGTGATCTTCACCGCATCTTTCATTTTTTCATCGAGCACGGCGCCGAAGATGATGTTGGCGTCTTCATGCGCAGCACTTTGGATAATGGTGCATGCTTCCTGCACTTCGGCAAGTTTGAGCGAAGTGGATCCGGTGATGTTGATGAGGATGCCACGGGCGCCGTCGATAGCTCCGGCTTCGAGCAGCGGCGAGGCGATGGCCTTTTGCGCAGCTTCGGTGGCGCGGCGCGCTCCGTTGGCTGTAGCAGCGCCCATAACTGCGTAGCCCATGCCGGCCATGATCGCTTTCACGTCGGCGAAGTCGCGATTGATGATGCCCGGGATGGTGATGATATCGGAGATTCCTTGCACGCCTTGGCGAAGTATGTCGTCGGCGACGCGGAAAGATTCGAAGAAGCCGGCGTCCTGCGCTACGGCCAGCAGCTTTTCGTTGGGAATCACGATGGTAGTGTCGACTGATTCCATAAGCTCGGCGATGCCTCGTTCGGCCTGCTGCATGCGACGTTTGCCCTCGAAGGCGAACGGCTTGGTAACCACCGCGACGGTGAGCGCGCCCATTTCGCTGGCGAGCGACGCAATAATCGGGGCTGCGCCGGTTCCGGTGCCACCGCCGAGTCCAGTAGTAACGAAGACCATGTCGGCGCCTTCGAGGGCTTCGATGATTTTGTCGGAATCTTCGAGGGCGGCTTTGCGACCGACTTCGGGATTGGCTCCGGCTCCCAAGCCGTTTGTGAGTTTGACGCCAAGCTGAATCTTCATGGGAGCGCGCGCCATGCGCAAGGCCTGGAGATCCGTGTTTGCGACCACGAACTCGATGCCCTCCATGCCGGAATCGATCATGCGGTTTACGGCGTTACCGCCGCCTCCACCCACGCCGATGACTTTTATCTTGGCGTCATTGCGGGTTTCTTCGTTGAAGCTGATGCGAATGTCATTGTCATTTTTCATGGGTAAGGCACCTCGATAGAATTTGTAGCGAACGGGGAAAACCAATAACCACTAAGGGCACGAAGGTACACAAAGGTTTTTGTTGGAGAGATTTCCTTTGTGTACCTTTGTGTCCTTTTTGGTTCAAGCTATTCATGCTCCCTTCTTTGCGAACAACCCCATCAAACGCGAACTCCAGCGGGTGTCTTGCAATCCGCGGGCGATGCGCGATCGATGGCCGTAAAAGATCATTCCTAGAACGGTGGCGTATTCAGGCTCTGCCAGGGTGGAGGGCATTTTCGCCAGTGGCGCCGGCCACGAGAGACGCAAGGGACGACGCAACACCGATTCAGCGATGTCCATGATCCCGGCTAGGCGAGAGGTGCCTCCGCTCAGCACGATGCCGCCCACGCAGACATCGAGCATACCGCTGTGGCGCAAGTTGTCGCGCAGCATTTCGAACAATTCACGGGCGCGGGGCTCGAGAATTTCTCCGACCATGCGCTGCGAAATCAGACGCGAGGGCCGGTCGCCGACGCTTGGAACTTCGACTTCGTTTCCTTCAGGAATTAAAGTCACGATGACGTTGCCGTAGAGTTTCTTAATTTTTTCTGCCTCGGCCAGCGGAGTGCAGAGGCCGACGGATAGGTCGCTGGTGAAATGATCGCCGCCAACTGGAATCACGGCGGTGTGAATCACTGCGCCTTCCTGAAAGACGATCAGGCTGGTTGAGCCGGCGCCTAGATCCACCAGACATACTCCCAGTTCGCGTTCATCGGCGCGGAGGACAGCGTCGGCGCAGGCTAGCGGCTCGAAGACGGTGTCATCCACGTGGACGCCGGCGCGGTTTACTGCCGAGATCACGTTCTGCGTAGCGCTTGACCCGGCGGTGACCATGTGCACGCGAACTTCAAGCCGCATGGCCATCATTCCGAGAGGATCGTGCACCCCGCTTTGATCGTCGAGGATAAATTCCTGGGGAAGCAGGTGGAGGATTTCGCGATCGGCCGGCAGCGGGATGCCGCGAGCTTTATCGACTGCAAGGCGAATCTCATCGCGCGCGATCTCGCGGGCTCGCGTACCCAGGCTAAGCCCGCCATGGCTGTTCATGCCGCGCACGTGCGAGCCAGCGACTCCGAGAAGAGCGTGTTCGATCGGGGCGCCGCAAACGTCTTCCGCCTGCTCTACCGCTTTTTGAATAGACGCTACCGCTTTTTCGAGGTCGACAATCACGCCTTTGCGGGAACCACGCGATTCGGCAACTCCATGTCCACGGTAACGGAGGCCGGAGTCGGTGATCTCTGCCACCAACACGCGAGTCTTGGCGCTGCCTACGTCAATGGCCGTCAGAAAATTGTGATACTGATTCGCCATGCCTATGGATGATCCTCTCCCTTGGCAATCGCTGGACTGGGTTTGTTTCCTGGTTTCGTCGCCGCCGTTCCCGGCGCGGCTAATGGGGTTACAGTGGGGAAAGAATCGGGCTTTGAAGTGTTTTTATTTTGAGCAAGCGCAGGGCCTGGTTTCGGCGATGCTTTCGCCGCGACTTTGCGGTGATTCTTTTTGACGCTCTTCTTGCCGGCCGCGATTTTTGCGAAAGGCTTTGCAGAATCAGTTAACAGTGCGGCGGTTTTCGAGGCGGTGAACTGGTGCGTGATCAGCGCGGCGGGCTTCATTCCCGCCGCCATGGCGGCTTTCACGGAGAGAATCGAAAGCGGTGTTTGTTTGGCCGTGCCTTGTAGATCGGGATTAACGATGATTTGGCGGTCATAACGCAAGTCCACGGATTCCAGTTTGTCGAACTGCTGGCGCCACTCGCGCACATGGCTCACATAAATTTTGTAGCGCTCAAGGTAATTGGACGAGCCCAGATGCACCAGCACTTCCCCCTGGGGGTCACTCGGCAGCACCTTCACGTCCTCTGCGTCGGACAGGTCCACCTCGCTTAATTCCTGCGAATAGTGCGCACCGCCGGCGTCCAGTTGGCTGACCAAGTCGTTGTAGATTTTCATGCGCGCGGCGCGAGTGGAGGCGGGTTCGCCCGGATTCATCCCCAGGATCACAGGAAATGAATACTTTTTCTTGCCTGCGGAGGGCAATTCCATGAGCGTGCCGACCGAATCGATCAGCAAGATTTTCGAGCCAACGCGAGCGAAGGCGACGGGCGTACGCTCGTGGATTTCGATCCTGAGGCGATTGGGCACGAACCGCATAACGCTGGCTGATTCCACCCATGGGATTTTTTCCAGAGCCTGTTTCCGCGCCGATAATGGCACGAAGAAGATGTTGCGGCCAATGTCGCCGCCCATGACCTCCATAATCTGGAAGCGGGTCACGTTGTGCAGGCCAGCAATCTCGATCTCATCGCTGGAATCGATGCGGAAACGCCAGGAGTGTTCGCCGTAGTGGTAGAGCGCAGCGACCGCCGCGCTACCGGAAAAGAAGACAATCAAGGCGAGGACGCCCCAAGTCAGGCCAGTGGCAGCTTTTTTCGGCAGAGAACCGCGGCGAACCGAGACGCGCTTTTGTCCGCGCAGGAAGGGCGATTCCTGTTCCACGTCCAAGTCGAGCATGCGCGCGTCGTCGAGAGTGTCGTCAGGCGCGGGCCGCGCGGGTTCGTGGACGGCTGGATACAACTCCTCCTGCGAGATGGTCGAACTGCCTTTTCGCGCCACCAACCAGGTCAGTTGTCGTCAGGGAATCGCTGAGCGGAAATAACTATAACCGCTTTTTCGCGATTGAGGTAGATGAAAGTTGGTGCACCGTGTGAAAAAAAAGTACTGATTCGATTTATGCGGCCGGGCGGTTGGAGAACCGGCCATTCCGTTGTAATATTGCGGCCCTGATCTTTGCAGAATCAGTTTCTTGCAGAGGCGGGAAAGGAAACTCGCACACTATCGGAATTTATCGCCGCACGAGCGAAGACGCTCGCACCTCCATTAGGTGGCTTTCGATGGCCTATAGAACCATGCCAGTAAGTCCACGACTTCGGCAGCATCCTCAACTTCATCGAATATGCCTTCGGGACCGGCGGAGTCCCGCTCGGCGGCACGGGGGGGATTAGCCCTTCTTACCCCTATGCGGACTGGTACGCCCCCGACGGCCCCACGGCTTGCGGGAGCAGCTGTCCCCAACCATACTCGCTCGCTGACTTCTTCAACTTCAACGCCACAGCCACATCTTTTTCACCTTTACGTCACTTAGGCACATGTTGTTGGTGCTCCGGCTCGGATACTTCCGCCCAAGAATCGTCACCTGCGAGAGAAAGCGCGGCCAAGCCTGCAACGAATTCGGCAAGCGCCGAAGTTGTTCCTGCGGGTACTGTGAAAGTTGTATTGCTGAAGTCATGGGGAGCGGCCAGTATCTTGGCAGGCCATGAGCTCGAACTGGCAAAATTTTGGAAAGATCCCGGTAACGGTCGACTACTCGACTTATGTGGGCAGCGACTTCACTTATCAGGACATTGTGGCATCGAAGGCGAATGTCATTGTGCTCAGCGATCGCCGCCGGAGGGCCTTACACGGACAATATTCGGCAGCGGAGATCTGACACGGCATGTTTCGAAGTATGCCAAAAAAGGGCACACAGTGGATCGAGGCCGTGCTGCATAATTTTCCCTCGTTCCCCAACGTCGGTGAGGGCCCCATAACCGCGGCCTAGCGCTTGACGCAACGGGCGATCTCTACGGCACGACGCGCAGGGCGACGGGGGGCCCTATAAATGGGGCACGGTCTTCGAGTTGTCGCCAGGGGCCGACGGGTGGAAGGAAACCGTCATTCACCGCTTCGAGAATTCAACAGCCATGGCTGCTGCCCTTACGCCGGCGTGATCATGGACAAAGCAGGAAATCTGTTTGGCACGGCGCACGCTGCCTTTGAGTTGTCGCTGGGCGCCGACGGCTGGAAAGAGACCGTGCTTCACGACTTCACGGGTCAGCACGGCGACGGCTCGGTCCCCTTCGCCGGGGTTATTCTGGACGCGGCTGGCAATGTTTACGGCACCACCGAGCACGGCGGAGGCGGAGGCCGCTGTGGCGGCGGTTGCGGCACTGCCTTTGAATTGCAGCGCCGGACCAACGGCAAGTGGAAGGAAACTATATTGCACAGCTTCGGCATTCTCAATGGCGACGGGGCATTTCCAGGGGTTGGGGCGCTGGCTATCGACGGGTACGGCAATCTCTATGGTACAACCTCGATTGGCGGCTCGACCGGCAACGGCACGGTCTTTAGGCTTACACCGGGCTCGGACGGCTACTGGAAAGAGGCCGTTGTCTATAGCTTCGAAGGAGGCACAAACGGAGTTGAACCCGGGGCCGGTGTAGTTATGGACGGAGCCGGAAATTTCTACGGTACGACGACGGGTGGAGGAGACCCTAATTGTGGTTGCGGCCTCGTCTACGAGTTAGCGCCCCAGGCAGGTGGCAAGTGGACGTACACCGTGCTGCATACTTTCGTCGGATCCGACGGGGCCGGGCCCGACGCCAACTTCTCCTCGAAGATAAAGGAAATCGTCGGCACCACCGTTTCCGGCGGCGTATACGGCGGCGGCGTAGCCTTTGAGCTCACGCCATAACTTCTTGAGCGGGAGCGAAGACGCTCGCGGCTACATTAGCTGGCTTTGGCTGGCCTATAAAACCATGCCAGTGCTTCCGAGCCACGGCCTTTGAGCTTGGTACGCAGCACCGATAGCAATACCATGGACAGGAAAATGGTGAGCAATCCATAAGAAGCGGTGCGAATGTCGACGGCATGCTTCGGCAAGATTGAGAGACGTCCATAAACAAATTCAATGTGTACCCAGTACACCAGCAGTGAAGTCTGCCCAAGTTGTATGAGAGGGCTGAACCCCCGCTGTCCCGCACCCCAGCGGCACCAGAGATAAGCCGCACACAGAATGATGAGCAGCAAGCCAATCCGAATCAAAAAGAAATTCGGACTGGTGTGCCAGAAATCGTAAGTTGCATAAAGCTGACGCGGACGCGCGTCCAGCCAGCGTGCCAGATAAATCAGGGCAACCCCACCGGCGCCCGCCAGTGCAAACGTCCAAGCGCCCTGTTTCCGCGCCCCATCGCGCAATAACCAAAATCCGATTGCGAGTCCCATGAACGCAAAGGCGGCCCAGGGAAAAATTGGGAACAGCCAGGCTTGGGGCTCGCCCAGGTTGTGTACGCCATCAATGTAAGACTCGATTGGCCAAGGCAGCCAGCGCGGACGCCAACTCGTCCACAGCAGGGGAGTGAGGAGCGAAATGCCCATGGCAGTGCCGCATGCGGTAACAACCAAGGCCAAACGCGTGGCCGATAGACGCAAGACCATCCAGCAAAGCAGGCCCATCAACATCATGGAAAGACCGATCATGTTGAGGATGTCGACGCGCAACAAATCACTCCACGGCGCCCAACCCCAGGCAATGGCAAACTCTTGCAGACGAAATAAGAGGCCGAAGGCAAAAATTTCCGCGCCGCGGCGAATGGTGGTGCGCGCAATCTGTCCGGCAGGCGTGCCTTTCTGGCGCATCTTGTCAGTTACCAGCGCGAAAGAAATCCCGGCCAGAAAAAGAAACAGCGGCGCAGGCAGAGTGCCGCCCAATTGCGACCACATAAAAAAAGTACTCTTACGGGCGCTGCCGCTTAGCCATGAATCGTAGCAATGCGTCTGGAACATCAGCACGCAGGCCAAGCCGCGCATCCAGTCGATATATGAAAGCCGAGATGAGGCCGGAGTCAGCATTGGTGCCCACATCGAGGGCACGGAGCAGTATACAAAAAGGTCTTTGCTGATTAGGAACTTTCGGTCGGGAGCGTTAGTCCCGCAGCGGCACAATGGTTTGATCGCCGCGGCAGAAGGTCGCTACGTGCTGAAATCCGCCACTAGGCTGTTTCAGCAGCATGACTGGACCGTAGCAGAATACAGCGTGACCGCTTTCCGCCATGTACCACGTGCCCCTTTGGCGGGCGTGCTGCGTCAGCGAATGATCGGAAGGCGCCAGCGGCGGAATAACAAGCTTCGAACCCGGCAGAGACAATGCCAGGAGTAATGTTGCCAGAATTTTCATCCTAACTAACCTGGGTCCTGCTATCAGATCGTGTTTGCGATCCTGCGTCCGTCAACAATATCCGCGATTCCCAAAGGAGGCTTTGCTGGAAGCGACTTCCGCACTTTGCCTGCAACATGGCTGTGCTGCGAGCTTCCGGTTGGCGTGTCCTGGGTCATGGGAGCCTGGGTCATTGGAGTTTGGGTCATCGGCGCCTGAGCCGCCGGAGCCTGGGTCGAAGGCTCCTGGGTTTGGGAACCGGTTCCAGCGTTCTGCTGCGGGTGCTGGTCTTGGAAAATCTTGACTTTCAAATGGCTGAGTTCTGTACTGTCGCCGAGCAGTGAAGTGATCAGCGATCGCTGCGCTGCAATTGTCCTATCCTGTTCAACCGCCAGCAGGCACATCAAACCGTAGGAAACCACGAATAGCACGATCAGAGTGGGAAGCAGCGAATGTTTGCTTTTCGGTTTGGCTGCTGGCTGCGGAAGCTGGACGACGGCATCTTGCGTCGAGTCGATCAATGTACACCCCGATCTCCGCCTCCTGTAGAGGCGACGTTAGGGAAAGCAGCTTAAACGCCATCGCGGCCTGGTTTTCCAACTTGATATAAAACCGATACTTAGCTGCAATTCGTTAATCCACGCGGAATCCCATGGGTGCAAGCCGGTGCACATTATAGGTAACCAGAATGGGTTACGAGGGTGCCTTGCACTCAAAGTTCGATGGGGGTTTGGCTCTATGGGATGCTCTGTATCGACCATGGCCAACATGTGAAATTCCTGGCACAAGGTCACGGGCCGAGCAGTAGGGGGGGCAGACTGGCACTGGAGATGCAACTAAAAGGACCGAAATTAGGCTTTGGTTTGGGAATCTGCTCGCTGCGGTCCCTTCGCTTCTAGCAGCCGATTGATTTCTTCGACCAGCGCCATCAGCTTTTGAGGGTCCTGTTCTTTCGCGGCCTGGGCGCAAAGTTCCAACCAGTCTTCTTGTTTTCCATCGCTTCGCATGGTATTACCCCACTCTGTCAGACGGTATATCACATCTGGTGTAACAAATCTGTTAGATTGCGACATTTTGGGAAGGCGATTTTCACAGGTTTTGCACCTCAGAGCGGCTTCACTCGGCTGCGGCATTCTTGCAACAACTCAAGGAGTCCGCTGATCAGTTGGAAGCTCGCACTCGGATAACTCCATCTCCGCTTGGGCATCCTCGCGGATTACGTGGTCGGAGGTCAGGCCACAGCGAATGCAAAACCACTCCTGAAGCTCAGGATTCCAGCGGATTTCCCCATGTCGCATTAACTTAGCTATACCACGAAAGTCAACTCGATGTCCGTCCGCCGGATTGAATACAGGTTTCAGGAAATGTTCGCTGCAGTACAGACGAAATCAGGACACTTTCTTTACATTTTGGCGGTCGCCATCCTGCAAGGGGAGGAGAACGAATGACTCAGACAGACAGCGACCGGATCATGGAATTGTGCCGCCTCATCTGTGAGGAGCATAATCCCAGCAAGTTTCAGAGACTGGTTACGGAGCTTAACCAACTTCTGGTGCGGAAGGAACAAAACCTGTCTAACCCGCCGGGCCAGATGGATGCCGCTTTATGATCCGTGTTTCCTACAGCTCACCACTGTCCGGTGGTTAGAAAGTCGTGAATCGAGCCAGCGGCGCGACGGCCAGCGCTGTCCTGACTTTATTTACTGCTTCCGGTCGTCCGTTGAGGGAAGCGCGTGGTTCGTAAGCAGGTAGTTCCCGCCATTCTCCGCTACCACATGCAGGTTGGACTTAGCGACCAATTGCTCAAGATGTGGCATATCAGTGCCGTACGCCAGCAGGTAATAACGATCGTCCGCCCTCCACAACGACACGAACCGGTTATCGTCGATGAACACATCGGGCGCCCCGGGGGCGTACGAGCCATACTCCAAATTGTTCATGCGACCATTCAGCAGCAGCGCCGTACGATTGGTGTAAAAGAAAACCGATGAAAAAGCATAATAAGCATCCGCCTCAATAAGCTGGCCGGGTGGGGTTTTCTCCAATCGTACCGCCAATGGGTAGGAGCCAAGATAGGAGTCGAACCGTATCAGCGCAATCCGGGCAGCCTGAAAAAAAACAATCATGCCGGCGGCCACGACCAGAACTGTTCTGCGCACATTGTTCCTGGAAAGTGGCAGGGCAATTGCGGTCCCTCCGAAAGCAACAGCCGCAAGTCCCAGAGGCAATTTCAAGTAGGCGAAGGCGTTGAGCGTCAGGTCCCAGATATGGCCGAGGGAATGAGTGTAGAGTTCCGGATGTTGAGTCAATGCCTGAGAAATGTCGCCGGGAGCAGGAACATGCCAGACGAGCAGCAGCAGGGTGAAAAGCACCGCAGACAAAATCGCACACACGGCCAGCACCGCGTATGTACCGGTGCGCACCCAGCGGCTGTTGCTGGCAAGAACCGATCCCACCAGCAATGCCAGCGCCGGATAGATAGGCATCGAATAATATTCCTGCGTAGTCGAGAAGGTGAAAAACAACATCACTACCCCAATCCAGCACAGGACCATCAACCTGGTCCGGGCAGCTCGTGAGGTTGTCTTGTAATCGAGCGTCGGCGCGGCCAGCAGGTAAAACGACCAGGGAAAAATCCACAGCGAATTCAGAATCCAGAACCACAGTCTGGGGACGGTGTCATAGTCGCGCGGGTACCTCATGCCCAGAAAACGCAGGAAGTGTTCGTTGAAAAAATAAAACCAGAAGAATCCGCGATATTCACCCGGCCCGCTGTGCAAGGAAAACGCAAAATAAGGCGGATTGCGCAAGGTTGCGAGCACGTACCACGGCAGGGCAATCGCGAGGGCAACTGGAATCGCCAGCCCGAGATGCAGACGCCGCCATACCGCCAGCGAGAACAAACGCCGGGTAAGAGCCATGTACGCAAGCGCGGCGACTACGGGGAAGACCGATGCGATCAACCCTTTGAGCAGCAAACCAACGCCTAAGCAAAAACCCAGCGTGAACGACCAGCGCAGCGGATGTTGCTCGTCTGGTTCAAGAAGACGCAGCCATGCCCAGATCGCTCCGGTGATGGCCAGGGTCAAGACGGCATCGGGAATCAGGACTCGGGTGAAAAGGAACAATCCCACTGATGTGCTAAGGGCGAGGCCGGCGAAGAGTCCGGCCGTCTCGCCAAAAGCCCAGCGCCCGAAGCGATAAGTCACCCAGCACAAGAGCACTACCGCCAGCGCATGCGGAAGCCGGGCAGCCCAGTCATGGACGCCAAAGATCTTGTACGCAACCGCCATCATCCAGTAATTGAGCGGGGCTTTTTCAAGATAGGCAACACCATCGAGGCGGGCGGTAACCCAGTCTCCCGATGCCAGCATGGTACGAGCGGCTTGCGCCTGAACCGCGTCCACGTCGTCCATCAGGCGCGGCGGGCTGCCAATGCTTAGAAGAAAAACGAGGGAGGCGACGGCGATGACGATCCAATCTGCCCGGGAAATGAGGCCGGCGAGATTACTCGAGCGATCTGCCGCCTTCAGTGCCTGATCATCTACCACTTGGTTTAGTTCAGACAAAATCCTTCACCCATTCGAACTCGAAGCTGAAATTCATCTCTCTTTTTGTATGCAAGCGATCAAAGGCAAAGAGCTAATCCGATGACGGGCTCGTGGTTGCGCATTTACCACATGGAATACAGTTTACTTTGTTTGGAAGATTTTCTTGGTTTGAAGGGTAAGTGACCGGGTACGGAGTGAAGTGAGCTTTGAAGGATGAAAGAGCAAACGCTTCCGACTTTTCGCCAAATTAATGATTCGACGACAGCACGAAAAAGAGCAGAACGGACAACGCAATGGCGGCGATGCTATGGCCGCGAACCGTGCGATAACTTGCCGCCCAGGGGAACATCAAGACATCAAAAACCGGCATGAACTTATCTGGCCAAAACAGGCCAGCAAGCCCGAAAGCCAGCGAAAGCTGGATGATTACAGAAAGAACCAAATGGTGCGCCGAACCATTGAGGTAAGCAATGATCACGTTTCCCTCTATGTTTTTGGATAGGTGAGTTTAGCACCGGCAATTCTCGGCAGCAAGATTTCCTTCGGGCAGTGTTCTTTCGATTAGCCCAAGTACATAGGGTCCGAAATAGAAGGAAATCGAGAGCATTTCTCCTGCTTTTCGGGCCGAAAATACGCTATCGACGCCGCCACGGTTCCGGGACTACAATATCCACAGTCGCATCCCAGCATCAGAGATGCGCACGGGCTCTATCCGCCAAGCCGGAGGGGCACTGGAGGAAATCGTGAGCGTTACCTCAATCGGCGAATCTCGCCGTAAAGTCACTGTCGCTTCCCTTCGAGAGAAAAAACTTCAACAGCAACCAATCACCTGCCTGACTGCCTATGATTACGCGAGCGCGCGCCTGGTAGACGAGGCTGCCATCGACATCGTTCTGGTTGGCGACTCGCTGGCCATGACCATGCTCGGTTACCCGGACACGCTTTCAGTCACGGTCGACGAAATGCTTCATCATACGCGTGCCGTGCGCCGGGGCGTGAAACAAGCGCTGTTGGTGGCCGATATGCCTTACGGTTCCTACCACGTCGGCGCGGACGATGCCGTGCGCAATGCGGCTCGCTTCATGAAAGAAGCTGGGGCGGAAGTGGTGAAGATCGAAGGCGGCGAAAAACGGGCGGAGGTTATTCGTCGCGTGATCGACGCGGAGATTCCCGTCGCCGGACACATCGGGCTGACTCCGCAGTCGGTAAACGTCATGGGCGGCTACAAAGTTCAGGGCAAGTCGCTGGCCGCAGTCGAAGAACTCATGCGCGATGCGGTGGCGCTGGATCGCGCGGGCGTAGCTTTCCTGGTGCTCGAAGGCATTCCGCGGGAGGTCGCTGCTCTCATCACCGCCGAGATCGAGACGCCAACTGTCGGCATCGGCGCGGGTCCAGATTGTGACGGCCAAGTGCTCGTCTTCCATGACATCCTGAACCTGACCTTTGCTCCGCCGGCTAAATTTGTTCGCCGCTACGGGGATGCCCGCAAGCTTATCAGCGATGCCGTTTCGTCCTTTCGTGATGACGTGCTATCGCATCAGTATCCGTCGGATAGTGAGTCTTATCATTTATCCAAAGAAACGCAGCAGGCGCTGGAAACCGTGCTGGCGCGCAAACGCGAGATGCGCCGATAAAACCGCGGCTACATGAATTAGCTAGAATCGGGCATTCACATTGAGGTCCGTCGACGTCAATTGTCCTAAACGCACCCGGCAATTTTCCCCTTCAACAGCCAGCGCGGCACGTAAACCTGTACCCAATGCCAGTTGACAAATGAACCATCGTCGAGCCTCTTCTGGATTTTCGTAAACTTTCAGCTGCAATTGAGAGCCGTCAGTCCCGTGGGCCGGCAGAACTCCAAAGCTGCTTAGCGACATGGACAGGCCTTCCCCGTGCGCCTTGATGTAAGCCTCTTTTCCCGTCCAACACGTGAAGAACGCTGGAATTTGTTCGGCAGTTGGTTGAGAGTGCAGCCATTCTACCTCTGGGCGCGAAAAGAAACGCTCGGCCAGTTCCAGCGCATTTGTATCCATGCGAATTCGTTCTACATCAATTCCCACCTGCCGGAGCCGCGTGATGGCAATGACGGCCGCGCCGGCAGTGTGCGACAAGTTGAAGCGAAAATCGTCATGAACCTGACATGTCGCGGCTAGTTCAGGCTTGCCATTCGTGGTGGTACGAAAATGAACGTCGCGTGCTGCAATGCGCAGATAACGGGCAAGTACCTGCCGGAGCATGGCTCTGCTGAGAACAAACTGATTGCGAGGCGCCGGGAATTTAAATCGCGCCGCGCGTTCCTGCTCTTCCTGGTTAAGTAGCGCAAGCAACGACGCGGTTTCTTTTTCCCAGACTGGAAGGTCGACAAACCATACGTGGACTTCGTCCTTCGGCAACATGCCATCCAGGTGAGGCAAGAGTTCGGTTTCCACGTCGAGCTTCCCCCAATGTGACTCCCCGTGTGTTTACTGCCCACTGCGGGAGCCTACAGGTTTGAATATCATGCAGCGCGTGTGGCTGCAAACTGGACTTCTTAAAGATGGCGGTTTTTAGGCGTTCTGTATTATCATCGCTTCACCCAGCCGCGGAAACACGCAGTCCATTTCTACTTGAAAATGTATAAGGCCGTCGCCGTCAGGTTTGCTGACCATGAAAAACGTATATGAAGTTCTGCGTTCTAAAGAGATCGATCTCGAACGTTTGCGTAACGAAGTCGATGCGCTTCGGATTGTTGCCCCGCTGCTTGCCGACCGGACGGCTGAACCGGTCGAGGTCGAACGCAAGCCCCGCCCTGATCTGGTATGGTCTCCCGCGCTGGAGAAGAACAAGTGGCCGCTAAACATAGGCCAGCCGGGACCCACCTACTCGGACTCATAATGGCAAACTAACGGTTGAGGATTGCCGTAAGGACACGTCATCACCGTTATGTTCAGCAGGACCACTCGTTGCAACGGTTTTCACCTTCAGCACTGCGACCCATCTTTCCTAACAGAATAAGTCTTGTTCCATCAATCAACTAGCCAATCTTTGCGCTGGCATCTGGATTGCCCTGCACAAGCCAGTTACCTGAGCTTGGTGTCTATATCAAATCACCATGCTCCTGGGATCGGACATGACAGTGCGCAGGTTGTGCTCGTTTCTTATCGTGGTTCTAACCTCCGCCAACTGTCTCGCCGCGGCCATGGGGCCGGAGAGGCGACTGCCTGCTGTACCACTAGCCGCCCGCGAAGGTCAAATATGGGGTTCGGCGCTACGCGACTCCAGTTTTGCCGCCATGTTGCATGCGAACTCCGGCATAACTTGCGAGGCTTCGGAACCTCCCGAACCTTTGGCGACGCCGAACCCATTACTCAGCATTATTGATCCGGATACCAGGGTGAGCGTGAGTTTCATCATCGGCACCGACGGTCGCGTGCATTCTCCGCTGATCCTTGAAAGCGCGGGCCCAGCCGAGGATCGCACCATTCTGGATACGGTTCGCTCCTGGCGATACCGCCCGGGAATGTGCAATGGCGCGGCTACCGACAGCGAAGCGAAGATCGAGTTTTCAACTCACTAACTAAGCTTTTCTTTTCGACCAGCCTCTTTTCGACTAGAATGAGCGCTGGCTAGCCATCCCTATGGATCACGAAAAACCAGCCGGACCAGTTCGGAATTCGCCTATCTCCGGATCGGAGGGGCAGCCTACCCGTGATCCGTCGATCGACGATTTCTTCCGGCGAGTGACGCAAGAGGTGCATCAGCCAAAGCCTGGTAATGAATCGATTGCGGCTGCGCTGCGAGCAGTTCAACGGCTGACTTCACAGGTAGACACGGATGCCTCCAGCGCCGCAGCCGAAGCGGCTGAAACCCGTGCTTGCCTCGCGTGCGGCAGTCAAAATCCGCTGGAGAACCAGTTCTGCGCGATCTGTGGCGTTCCTCAGCAGGATGCCCCACCCTTTTCGCCGGAAGCTCCAATTGCAGCGAAGCCGAAGCCGTCTGCTCCCGCGGCCGGGCAACATCATTATCACCACCATTATCATCATCACTATTTCTCCTCGCCTGATGGAGGTGGTGCATTCGCCGGCTCGGAGCAGCGTCCTACGAGTGCTCCCATTGCGCGCGACGCACGGGCCCGGACGCCGTTGGCGGGAGCTTCGGTGAGCCGGAGCGAAGCTGCCGTCCGAAAGCTGACGCAGGATTGGGCCCTGGCTTGCAACAACAAACAACTTGACGATCTGGTGGATCTCTACGGAGCTGATGCAGTTGTGCTGCGTCCGAATGTGCCTCCGATTCGTGGCACGGCGGCAATTCGCGAGTTCTTTTTCAGTGTGCTGGATGCCGGACTGGGCGAGGTCGAGATGGATACGTTGCGGGTCGAGATATTCGGAGACATCGCCTACGAAGCCGGCCGTTGCCAGATGCTGGTGCCGTTCACGATGGGAAAACGCCGCGAAGAGCGTGGCAAGTATCTGCTGACCCTGGCGCGACAGGCAGGCGATTGGAAGATCCTCGCCGATTGCTGGTCCAGCGATTTGAGTTTAGCGGTAAACGTGGATGCGACGCCGTCCAAGTCGAATATTCAGGTGCCCCAAAATCCTGCGTTGAAACCGCCTCGCAAAGTATGAGCTACCGCTGCTGCGAATCTCTAACTTCTGCAGCGATCAGACAAGCGCCGATCGGTCGGCGTCCGTCGCGGTCTTTGCCAATCAGGGTGTTACAATCTTCCAAACAAAGATCAGGAGAAAATTAATGTCCGCACCTAGCCGTCGTCCCGAAATTCGCCGTCGCCGCACCCGCAAAGAAAAAATTCTTAAGCTGCGCAAAAGCCTCGCCGCGGCTTCATCCGAAACCGACCGTGCACGTTTCCGCACGAAATTGCACCGGCAGGGTCTGACTTCGCCCGGAACTCCACTACTGAAGAGTGAGTAGCGGCTGCTGGCGACTTATACAGCTTTTACGAATTGCCGCTCTGGTTGCCGCTTTCCCGCCACAGCTTCGTAAACTGCAAGAGTCTGCCGTGCGGATGCATCCCAGGAAAATTTCTTTACTTGTTCGTCCCCGCGCTGTTTATATTTGTCGCGAACCGTCTGATCCAGCAGCACGCGCAGCAGAGCGCGCATGATCTCAAAGACATTTTCCGGGTTCACTAATACCGCGGCGTTGCCCACTACTTCTGGCAGAGACGAAGTATTGGAAGTAACTACCGGCGTGCCATGCGCCATGGCCTCCAGCGGCGGCAGGCCGAAACCCTCGTAAAGGGAAGGAAAGACAAAGATCTTGGCGGCATCGTAGAACACTCGCAGCATTTCAATGGGAACGAATCCCATGAAGCGCACGTCGTTCTGAACGCCGCTGCGAATGACGGTGCGGCGCAAGTCGGGATGCTTCGAAAGTTCGTCGCCGATGATGATTAGTTTGAGGTCGGGAAACCGCCCGTCCTTTTCCAGTTCCGCCTTCAGTGCCGAAAATGCCTCGATAATGCGCACCAGATTCTTATGCGGACTGATTCGGCCCGCATACAGCAGAAATGGATAAGTCACCAGATAACGTTCGGCAAGCACTTGCCGCTCGGCGTCTGACGCGTGGCCGCGAAGAAAGCGCTCATCGATGGCGTTGTACACAACCTCAATGCGGAAACCTGGGATGCCAAACAATTTTTCGATGTCGCTCTTGGTGTACTTCGAAACCGCTAAAATTCGTGCCGCGCCTTTCAGCACGCGACGCGTGAGATGAAAATGCAGCGATCGTCGGAGGCTGGAACGGTCATGAGTGCGATACATGTGCTCCAGCACGTCGTGTACGGTCATCACGTACGGGCAAGGTAAACTGCGGGGCATCCAGAACAGGTAGGGAATATGCACCAGATCGCAACTCAATCTTTTGAGAATGGTGCGACATTCCATGTAGCCTTTCGCGGTGCTACCGTCGTCCAACAAAGGGATGGGCTGAAAATTAGGCGGGAGCGGACCGATCTCCGCCACCTTCTGCGGCGAACCGATAAGAAAATATTCGCTGGAGTGATCGAGTCGGCCCAGCGCCCTGATTACATTGCGCGTGTATGTGCCGACGCCAAACTCGGTCATACGCCGGATATCAATGGCGACTTTCACGATGAGATTTAAACACAGAGGACACGAAGGTACACAAAGGAATTCGCGATTTTCATAGAGTGCAACCTTAGGAATTGTTCAAAGCCCTATTTGTGTTGATCTGCGAGGATCGGTGGCCAAGGAACTTCTCAAGCTCTCACTTCCGCCTTGGCTCTGCGCTCCGGATATAGAGGGAAAGTATCCGCCACTTCCAGCACGCTCTTACGAATTTTTCCCAGTACCGCGTTGTCGGTTCGATTGTGCAGCGCCTCGGAGATCCACCGGCCAATTTGCCGCATTTCAGTTTCTTTCATGCCCCGCGTAGTTAGCGCCGGAGTGCCAATGCGAATGCCGCTCGGTTTCATGGGCGGATTGGTGTCGAAAGGAATGGCATTCTTGTTGACGGTGATGCCCGCTTGATCCAGCGCCTTTTCCGCCTCGCTGCCCAGCATGCCTTTGGCAAACACATCGACCAGCATGAGGTGCGTGTCAGTTCCACCGGAAATTATGCGGAAGCCTTCCGCTGCCAACGTTTCAGCCAGGACTTTCGCGTTCGCCACAACCTGCCGGGCATAGTCGCGGAAATCCGGCTGCATGGCCTCGCGGAAACACACTGCTTTCGCAGCGATGATGTGCACCAGCGGACCGCCCTGCATGCCGGGAAAAACAACTTTGTCGATGGCAGCAGCGAACTCCTGCTTGGACAAAATCATTCCAGCGCGGGGGCCTCGCAGTGTTTTATGGGTGGTTGAAGTCACAATTTGCGCGTGCGGAACCGGCGACGGATGCACGCCGCCCGCAACCAGCCCGGCAAAGTGCGCCATGTCCACGAGGTAAAGCGCGCCAACTTTGTCGGCGATTTGCCGCATGCGCGCGAAATCAATAATTCGCGGATACGCGCTTCCACCGCCGATAATCATCTTGGGCCGCTCTTTTTCCGCGAGCTTTTCCAGGTCGTCGTAATCGATAGTCTCCGTTTCCTTAGTCACGCCGTAAGGAACGATGCGATAAGTTTTCCCGGAAAAGTTGAGATGGTGCCCGTGGGTGAGATGGCCGCCATGCGCCAGGTTCAGGCCGAGAATGGTATCGCCGGGCTGCAGCACCGCGGAGTAAGCCTCCATGTTGGCTTGCGATCCGGCGTGGGGCTGGACGTTGGCGTGTTCCGCTCCGAAAAGTTGCTTGGCGCGATCGCGCGCCAGGTTCTCGACGACATCCGCGAACTCGCAACCTCCGTAATAGCGCTTACCCGGATACCCCTCTGCGTACTTATTGGTGAACACCGAGCCCATGGCTTCGAGCACAGCTTCGCTGACGAAGTTTTCCGAGGCGATCAGTTCCAATCCTTCATGCTGGCGGCGAACTTCATTGTCGATGGCTGCGGCTATATCGGGATCGGCTTCGTAGAGTGGGCGCGACATGTTGTCATTTTTCATTTCAGTATCCGAGTTCCTGGTCTAGTGTTCTACTCGTCCGGTTTGCTGGTAAACGTCCGGGCGGTGAAGCTCCATATAGTTCTGCGGGTTTTTCAGAGGCTCGAATCCGAGCTGCGCGTACAGCCCATGGGCATCTCGGGTGATCAAACTCCAGCGCCTTAATCCCTGCAAACGGGGATGCTGCATGATACATTCCATCAGCCATTTGCCCAAACCTTGGCCTCGAAACGATTCGAGCACGAATACGTCTCCGATGTAAGCATAGGTGGCATAGTCCGAGATCACGCGCGCGAATCCGACTTGCTTGCCCTGTGAATATAGTCCGAAGCACAGTGAGTTCTCGATGGAACGAGCGACAACCTCGCGCGGGATATCCTTGGCCCAATAGCTGTTGGTCAGAAACCCGTGAACCAAGTCCAATTCAATCAGCGCCGGATCGGTGCTGACGGTGAACTCGCCGGTCCGGAACCCGCGGGCTTCGGATTGAAGACTCTCTGTAGCAGCCATACGTTAATCAACCGTCACCGTTATTCTAAACAAGCAGTTAAGAATTGGCACTTCGCAAGAGCCTGAGAAGTCTGTGAGAGCGAAATCCACAAACCGGGAGACGCAAAGCACAGTGCAAGCTCCTGCGTCAGTGCAAACTCTTTCATCTTGACAGAAGGCGCTGCAGCGACAGTCTGTGTCATTGTTCGCCCGCCAGCACTCCCTGGCAGCTGCGGGAGGTAGTTATGCGGTACTTCGGTCTTCTCCTGGTAAGTCTGCTCCTCATCGGATGCGGGACTCCTGGATCATCCCATAATGATCCGCTCAGAGTGTTCATATCTACTCCACCCTCGATAACGACCTTGACGCCGGGCAGCGTGCCCGTCAATAGCGTACCGTTCACCATGACCATCAATGGCGGCAATTTCCTCACTGACGCCGTAGTGTTTTGGCAAGGCACGCCGCAGTCAACGTTAATCGTGACCCCGAATCAACTGATGGTCAAGGTTACGAGTACGGACCTGATGTTCAAGGGGATGGTTCCCGTTTATGTTCGCACCGGCGGTCAAAATTCAAACACCGTGGATTTCGATGTAACCGCTCAATAGGATTGCGGGGACACGGCCTGCCGATTGCTAGCCCTCAAATGCAGTCCGCATAAACGACGCCAGATTCCAGCCATCGATGTACTTGTAAGGTGCCTCTCCGGTTGTGTAGTGTCCGCAGGGAAGGACAACCACTTTGTGTTCGAGTCCGTGTCGCTCGAATTCGTGAACTGCGCTCATAGAAAACTCTGGGAGGAATGTCAGATCGTACTTCGCATAAATAATGAGTGACTTTTTCGGCCAACGCGCGAATTGCTGGAAGTAAGACATCGGACTCACCGCGCTCCACAGAACCCGCAGACGTTCGAGATCGATCTGTGACTCCAGTCCTTCACGGATGTGCCGCGTGGATTGTCCGTGCCACACGACGTCGGCAACGTAAGTTGCGGCGTGATTGAATGCTGCTACCTGAATGCGCGGATCGTGCGCGGCGGCAAGAAATGCGTAGCAAGAACCGAGGCTGGTGCCTAAAATGCCAAGCCGGCGGTACCCTTGGGATTCGAGCCAATCCAGACAGCAACGGACATCGATCACCGCTTGCCGGCAAGCGTCAAGCGTGCGACCTATATTGGCCGAGACCGCATAATCGGCGCGCAGAATCTCTGGAGGCGTTCGAATGTCGTGGTAGGGCATGCTCAACCGCAGCACAGAAATCCCCAGAAGATTTAACACGCGGCACAAGCTGTTATAAGCCAGCGCATCGGAATTCCAATGTGGCAAGAGCACGATCGCGCGCTTTCCCCGCGCCGGGAACCATCGGGCATTCACCAAATTGTTTTCTGGAAAAGGCGTGCGCACTGGCGAGGTGAAGCGCAGGAAATCAGCATAAGTGCCGCTGACTTTTTTCTCCAGCACCAGATCCGGAACGGCGCGGGTACTGAAAACTTTGACTTCGCGCCGCTCTAAACGAAAATCAGTAGCCTTTTTGTAGGAAAAGAACTCATCGCTGGACGCGATAATTCGCCGGTTGTATTCGCGCAGGTAATTCTCACCGTCTTCCGGAACGTGTCCTGGAGCATAGCCGTTGCGGCAAGGCCAATCCCGAGCCCACTCCACGCCCCATTCCAAGGGGCGCACGACGCGGTTGTTGTCCACCGACGTGAGGCGGGTCTCCCAATCGTACATCCATTGCGTGTAGCGTGAAGGCACGTTCTCAGGATAACAAACAGTCGGACGGTCAATCAGATTAGCGCAGCGAAACGCAACAACGAACATTGAATGGGAGCCTGGCAGCGTTGAAAATCATCTTTAGAAAACTCGCGAAGCTGACCCACACCTTGCCAGAAGAAAAAGTCTGATTTCCCGTTTTGAAACTATCGGAGATTTGTAGAAAAGTAGTGCTTTCGGCGACCATTGCTTTGTGTGTCTCGTGACATTCTGTGATTGGTTACGAGGGAATGAATTCCGCGAAAGAGCCAGCAGCGTGTTTTGCCAGTAGCTACAATTGGAGTTACAATGATTTTTGTATGGGATGACGCAAAGAATCGAGCCAACATCCGGAAGCATGGTTTCGACTTCGCAGATGCGGAAGAGATGTTTCGAGGCGTCCTTCTCCTTCGTCCCGACGCGCGTGAGGACTATGGCGAGGAGCGATGGATCGGAATTGGGATGATTCGGGGGCGCGTTGTCTTTGTAGCATTCGCTGCACCCGCCCAAGACACCGTCCGCATTATCTCGCTTAGAAAGGCAAATCGTGAAGAACAAAGCGAATACGAAAAGGCGATCCAGAACGGATTGGAAACGAGTTGATTCGCTCCGGGACGAAGATATTGACTATTCGGATATCCCGGAGCAGGGCCCCGACTTTTTTGCCCATGCGATAATCTGGCCGGGACCGAAGAAGCAGATTACCTTACGGATCGATCCCGATGTGCTGACATTCTTCCGGAAGCAAGGCCGAGGCTACCAGACGGTGATTAACGCTATTTTGCGCAAGTATATGGAAGCCAGAAAACGCGTGCGATCGCACGGTTAGTTAATCTTTGTACCTTCTCGGTACGCGCTTGGAGATGCCGCAGAGAATTTCGTAGGGCACAGTCTTCGCCAGCGCGGCGTGTTCCCTGGCGTCGACTCGCAAGCCATCGGTCGCGCCGAGCAGCACCGACTTCGTCTCCCACCGCCACGCCTGGCAGCCCAGTCACATCTGCCAGGGTAAGGTCCATCGAAATCCGGCCCACGATCGGAGCGTAGTGTTCGCCGACGATAACTCGTCCTTGAGAAGAAAGGCCGCGGTTCAAGCCATCGGCGTAGCCGACGGGAAGCACCGCGATGCGTGCGCGCGCTTTCGTGACATAGATTCCACCGTAGCCCAGCGCCTGGTTTGCGGGCATGTCTCTTAAGGAAAGGATACGGGTTTTCCATGTCAAAACAGGTTTGACCGCGAGACGCAAGCCGCTCCCACTGACCTCGCGGCCAGCGCGCTCAAAAGGCAAATGGTAACCATACAATGCGATACCGGGCCGCACCATCGTGTTCCACGATTCGGGACGCGAGATCACGGCGCTGGTATTGGCCGCATGAATCAGCGACGGATTGAATCCTTCACTGCGAAGAAGTTCGCGTGCTTTGTCAAACACGTGCAACTGGGCTGCTACTGATGGCTCGTCTAGCACTTCGGAAGAAGCCAAATGAGTGGACAATCCCTCGAGCATAAGGTGTGGCGACGACGTCAAAACTGCGCAAATTCGCGGCAAGTCTTCTGGCGCGGCGCCCAGCCTTCCCATGCCTGTGTCCACTTTCAAGTGGATGGGATGTTGGGAAACACCGACGGACTTCGCAGCGCTCTCGAACAATTCAATTTGCCCAGTTTCCCAGACCGTTGGCGTCAATCCGAGGCGAACGATTTCTTCTTCTTCGCCGCGCCAGAAACCGGTCATCAACAGAATGCGTCCGCGAATGCCTGCTTCGCGAAGGGGAATCGCCTCATCAAGCGAAGTTACGCCGAACCAACGTGCGCCTTCTTGCTCGAGTGCTCGCGCGCACTCGACTGCGCCGTGTCCGTAAGCATCGGCTTTCACGATCGCACAAACCGTGACGCCAAGGCCAATATGGCGCTGCACCTCGCGAAAATTCTGCTGCAAAGTTCCCAGCGAGACTTCAGCCCAGGTCGGCCGAGTCGCGGTTCGTTTGGCAATTTCGATGGTGGCCACGGTGCTTAGATTATAGCGGTCATCACGGTTGCGACTGTGGTTACTGCCGTACCACGCCCTGCGTTGATTTTTACCCGCCCGAGAGCGTAAAGTTCACCGTCACCTGAGTTTCTACTTCTACAGGCTCATTATTCAAGTAATAGGGACGATAGCGCCACTGTTGAACCGCATCCTCGGCGGATTTCACCAGTAGCGGATGACCGCTGATTATCTGTAAATTCTCGATCCTCCCGTCGCGGGAGATCACTGCGCGGAGCACGACGGTTCCCTGAATTCGCGCCTGCCGTGCCAACACTGGGTATTGAGGCGGGACGCGATAAATAAGATTTCCTTCCATCATCCGAGAGACACGAGGACGATTCGGTGACGGTTTTGGGGCCAGAGGCATGATCGTATTTAGCCCAGCGCCAATCGCGTCGAGCACACCATTGCGTCCCATCGGATTGCCGGTGCCGCCGATAACATTTAATCCATCCGCATCAACCGGCGGCGGAGCGACGGCTTCTTCGATGTTCGATATTTCTCTCGGAACAACCCGCGGCGCGATCACGTGGCCGTCCGATGACACGTTGCTGGTGCTCGGGTGAGTGTTTCGTGCATCCACTGGAGCGGGCGGAGGCGGCGCAGTGGGCGCGACCAGCGCGGAAATTAATTGCAATTGTGGAAGGCCTTGCGTGTAGAGAAGTGGAAGCAAAAGCAACCCACTTATGGTGGTGGCCTCCAGCGCAAACGAAATCAGGGTTGTCCAACCGCGGCGAGAACGGTCAGCCCACGAGTTATTGAGCAGGGAATCAGCAAACATGGTGTCCTCCTGAATAGCGTGCTTCTTTTAAGGACACCGTCGTGGACATTCGAGGGCGAGAAACAATTATCATTTTGCAAAAATAAAAAGGCCGCTTTTACGCGGCCTTCTGGGAACTTTCGTTGGCGTTGAGGTGTCGGTGAGTTATTTAGGAGGAGCAGTTGTGGTTGACGGCTTGGTCGTCGCAGGCTTGCTGGTGGAGCCAGCTGGTTTAGTCGTCACCGGCTTTGTCGGAGCTGGAACACCGGACTGCGAGTTGTAAGCATCCACGATAGCCTTGGTAATGTCGACAGACGGCCCTGCCCAGAGCACGGGCCCTTGCGGCCACGGATTCGAAGTATCCATGATCAAGCCGAATCCCTTATCGCCGGCGTACTTCACGATGATCGGAGCCATCTTCTGCAGAATGCGTTGTGCGATCTCATTCTGCTGGCTTTGAGCGTCGTCGCGCGCATCCTGCACGGAGCGCTCCAGCCTTTTCTGCTTTTCCTCGACCTGCTTGACTAAGGCGCTGCGGGAATCGTCATTCAGCTTGCCCTCTTGAGTGTTGAGCTGTTTCTTAAGGCTCTCCACTTCATCGTTCATGCTTTTCAGCTCGGTCTGTTTGGGCTCGAGTTTCTTGCTGAGTGCCTCGAAATCGCGCTGACCTTCATTGCTGGCAAAGATTGCCTGTTCGATGTTGATGGTGCCAATCTTGGTGGCTGTGCCGGATGCTACGGTTGTATCGGGGGTAGTGCCGGCGGCGCTGGGAGCGGCGGGCAATCCGGGATTGGCGCTGGCAGTTTGAGCCAGGGCCGCGACCGAGAAAACGAACACAGTGGCCAGAAGAAAACGCGCAAAAGTTCTTGTCATGAGATTGCTGCACTCCTTGGAAATTGTTCGGGAATTTCGCCTCAGGTCTTTTACCGATACAGATCATGCTGGGCCGCCCTTGAAATCCATTCTAACTTTGCGATTGAGCGGGAAGACAGACCCTTAAGACCCAGCGTCTCACGCTACGTCTTCCGCGTGAAGACCACCCTCATATTCAATTTTCAGGGTGCTGTAGGTTTCATTATAGGAATCCTGCTGCCCAGCGTCAAACTTCCCTTGTGCCCTTCCGAATCTTTCTCGCCAATAAATCCCTAGAATGTTGTTGCCACGGTGAAGCGAAATGTCTTACGCGGCTCTCGCAGTTGATACGGTGGAGCAAACGAATTTCTGGCTAACTGAAACGTATAGTCCCCCGCCGCGCCCAGCGGGAACATGCTGCGGGTGATCGGGATGGGAGCGTTCACAGTAGTATCCAGGCGCAGCGGGTTATACGCCCAGTAGACGCGGAATGGCGCGTTGATCACAGGCAAGAAGACCTGCAACTCCAACCCTGTCGACATTCTCGGAGTCCAATTAGTCCCGGCCACCGGACTGAGATATTGCGAGAACTTCTGCGTGGACCCTCCAACGCAGTTCAAACCAACATCCAGCCCGGGGCAGCCAAAAACCGTGCTGTTGATCAAATCGAATTGTCCGTTGTTAATCTTCAGCTGCGAATCTCTGAGGATGGGCTCAATTCCCATGTCGACGAAAGGCGCCAGGGCCACCGGTCCGGCGATGGTGATTCGGTATTCCAGGTTACCGACTACACTCAAGTCGCCTCCCGGGAAAACAATCTGGTCCAGGGGAACCGGAATGGTGTAGGCGCCCTGCAAGGGATTCGCGGGATTCTTCGGCACCAGGGATCCATCCGGGTTACGCAGTTGGATGCTGGTGGTGTTCGGCAAAAAAGCGACTGGCGAGATCGAGCGAATATCGAAGCCCCGTAAGTCATTTTCTCCGCCGTCGTAGAAGCGCTGAAATGGAGGCGGTACCAGGCCGCCATAGCCTGTCAGGAAGGACCCTTGCAGGCGGAAACCAACCGTATTCCGACCCTTTTGCACGGGTGTCCAATGTGTGTATTGCACGACCGGGCGAATCGTCCTGACCGTCCCGCCCAGGCCTGCAAGTTCCGCACCCAGATAAATGCTGCTGCCCTTGTGAGGAAACAGCGGACGGTCTACGGTGCTGGAAGAAAAATTGGGGGTAATTTTGCTGGTGATGATTCCGTTCAGCGCGTTTGGACCGCTGATTCCGCTGAACGACAGGAAATTGAATAAGGTTTGCGAAGCGGTGGTCAGCGCGACGATGGATGAATCGTCAAGTGAATAACTAATACCCACGCGCTTGCGCGAGCGATGCAAAGGATAAGTCAAGTTAACCGCAAAGCCGTGGCTGGATTGCGTGTAGTTCTGCAGATTCTCCTGCAAAGCCGCAGGCAGGTTGATCGATTGGCCGCTGAGCAGAGCTGCTTGTCGCGCCTGATCGTAAGTGAATTTCGTGAAGTACACGGTGAAGCCGGCCTGCAATGGGCGATCAAACAAATAAGGTTCGGTAAAGTTAAAAGAAACGTTGCGCTGCAGATTGCCAATGTTTGCCTGTATGCTCAGAGTCTCGCCCAGCCCAAGGAAGTTGTTGGTGCTGTAGCTCAGCCCGACAAACGTACCAGATAGACCGCTCACGCCACCGCTTAACCCAATGCTGTTCTTGCCTTTTTCTTTGACTTTGAGGGTGAGATCTACTGTTCCGTCTTTTTCGTTGAGGTGACGCTCGGTGACGTTCGGATCATCGGGCTTCAGATTGTCGAAAAAGCCCAACTGGTTGAGCCGTTGGATGCTCAACTCCCAAAGCTGCTGGTTGTATATCTGGCCTTCTTCGAGAACAATTTCACGGCGTATCACCTTGTCGCGCGTGGTGGTGTTGCCCTGGAACTCGATCCGGCGCACATAAAACTGCTTGCCCTCGTCCACGTCGATGTCCAGGAAGACCCGCTTCTTTTCCTCATCGAAAGTGGTGTTCGGAATTGAAGTAAAGTTGATGTATCCCAATTGACCATAGGCTTTTTGCAGATTTTCCAGACCTTTGGCGACTTTACTTCGGTCAAACGTATCGCCATCTTTTATCGGAAAAAGAGAGCGCAACGCCTTGGTGTTGGTCACCGCCTTGTTATTTTTAAAGGTAATTTCGCCCAGCGTATATTTGTCGCCTTCTTCGATGGGCATGGTTATATCCACTACTTTCCCGGGCCCGGCCTGGACCAGCGGGATGTGAAAACCCTGGTGTCCGCTATCGTGGATGTTGGTCTTAGGCTCCTGAACCAGCACTTTAAAGTAGCCGCGATTTTGGTACTCGGCGCGAACCCGCTCCGTGTCCTCTTCGAGTTTGGTGGCGTCGTAGGTCTTGGCGAATATATTCTCCAGAAAGATGGAGTGCGGAACTCCAATGGGCTTCAGGTTTTTCATCGCACTGCGCAGGATGCGGCTTTTGACGTGCTTATTTCCTTCGAAGATAATCTTGCCCACCTTGACCTTCGGTCCTTCCTTGATCACGAATGTCAGGCTTATAGCATTGGGCGGGATGGGGTGAACCTCGGTGCGAATGGTGGAAAATTGTCTTCCGTGCTCGGCTAGTAACTCCTTGATCGTGACCTCGGCCTTCTTCACTTTAGTGGGATCGTATTGACTCTCGACCGAGAGCCCGACCTTAGCCTCTTTAAAACGGTCCAGCACATCGCTTTTCGAAACCGAACTCAGCCCCAGATAATTAATTTCGCGAATGGTTGGGCGCTCCTTAACAGAGATATGAATAATCCATCCTTTGGAGGTCCGCTCTCGCGAAAAGACGATATCTTCGAAATACCCTGTATTCCACAGCGAGTGGTAGTCACGCTGGAGCGCAGCCTCGTCGTAAACGTCTCCGGCGTGAGTGAAAATTCGGGCTTTAATGGTTTCAGCTGGGATACGGCGATTGCCGGTAACATCGATTCCGGCGATGACGTCCTGCTGGCCGACCGCCCAGGAACAGAACAAGAAAAACAGTCAGGAGGAAACCAAACAGCGGACGCTGCCTGGCAAAGCAACGTCTTAGGAATGAAAGAGATGGCCCCCGTCTGACACTCGGGGTTCGCCATGCGTGATCATGCCTGCCCTGGATCATCGCAGGGCTTTCCTGATGAGTGCGATGAATCGCTACTACCTCAAACCATTGGAGTGTGGAAAACCGCAATTATACGGTAGAGCAGTGGACACCGTCCAAGCACTTGCGCCTTAATTGTTTTAGGATGCCGTTTGGAAAAGCTCTACTTCAACCAAGACGGAATAAAACGTAGCGGAGTTGCCTAAGTCTGTAAGTTTTTCCGAAGTAAGCACGTTAATGTTACGTCCTTGCTGACCGAGCTTCGCCCAATCCAACCGGGCACAAACAACACCTGGCTGTACTGTGCCGTCAACTCTGGCCCTCAGGAGGATATCGCCGCGCGGGTTGAAGACGCGAACCTGATCTCCGTCCGCGATTCCGCGCGGGCGGGCATCGTCGGCATTCATTTCGAGCAGCCCCGGTTCTTCCATTGCCTGGATCACCGGCAAATTCGAAAATGATGAATTGAGAAAGTTGTCGGCTTTGCGTGCCAGGAATTCCAAAGGAAAAGCTTTCGCTCGTTCGCTGTGCCGCGATTCTGAAGGCGGCTCAAAGTGAACCACCGGATCCAGGCCTTGCGCTTCGAGAGCGTCGCTATAAAGTTCCGCCTTGCCACTCGCGGTGAAGAAGTTGCCGTGCGCGAAAGGCAGAAATGCCGATTGCGTGGGGACAGCCTCCCCCGGCTGTCCGGCGGAGCAAAGCTCCGTTTCTTCAAAGTTCATCCGAATCTGACTTTCCCGTTCCAGCCGTTCACGCGTAATTCCCCGCAGCCAGGGATCATCCGAATCCAATGCCGAATCGATCATCTGGTCGACCGGTTCACGAAAGCACTCATCGTCAAAACCCATCCCCTCGGCCAGCGCCCGGAAAACTTCCACATTCGAACGGCATTCACCCAAAGGCTCAATGGCCTGATCCGACACTTGCAAAAAGTAGTGCCCGTAGGCGGTTTGCAGATCCTTGTGCTCGAAGAAAGTGGTCGCGGGCAATACGATATCGGCGTAATCGGTGGTGTCGGTCAGGAACTGCTCGTGCGCCACGGTAAACAGGTCGGGTCGCTGCAATCCTCGAATCACTTCGTTGTGATTGGGACAGGTCGCCGCAGGATTAGAGCCATAAACGAATAGCGCTTTGATTGGCGGATCATCAAGAGTATTCAGCGCCTTGCCCAGTTCCACCATATTTACGGTGCGAGCCGGACGCCCGAGCGACTTGAGCATGAGGTCTTTGCGTTTCAGTTCACTGCCCACCGCAGCGAAAGCTCCACTGGTAGAAAGCTGCAGGCCGCCGCCAATCTCTTTCCACGAACCGGTAATACAAGGCAGCATCGCTACCGCGCGTGTAGCCATGCCCCCACCTTCCGAGCGCTGCACTCCGTAATTCAAGCGAATGACCGCCGGATGCGTCGTCGCGTACTCCCGCGCGAGCTTTACAATGTCCGACGCCGCGATGCCAGTCCACTTCACCACGCGCTCCGGCGGGTACTCTCGCACTTTTTCGCGAAGCTGTTCGAAGCCTACGGTGTAGCGCTCGACATAATCCGCGTCATAAAGCTTTTCACCGATGATCACATGCATCATGCCGAGCGCCAATGCGGCATCCGTGCCGGGATTGACGGGAAGGTACCAATCGGCGCAAGCCGCAGTACGCGTGCGGTAAGGATCGATCACGACCAGCTTCGCGCCGGCGCGGCGAGCTTCCTCGATGAAAGGCCACAGGTGCACGTTATTGCCGTGGATGTTCGCAGCCCAAGCAATGATGTATCGTGAGTGGCGAAACTGCTCGGGCTCGGTACCCATTTTCCGCCCGAGCACCGATTCCAACCCGGCTTCGCCTGCCGCTGAGCAGATGTTGCGCGCCAACTGCGACGCGCCCAGCCGATGGAAAAATCGCCGGTCCATCGAAGCACTGTTTAGAGTCCCGAGCGTGCCTCCAAACGAGTAAGGCAAAATAGCTTCACTGCCGAATTCGGCGGAGACCTCTTTGAAGCGAGAAGTGATTTCTCGCAGCGCCTCGTCCCAGGTGATGCGTTGCCACGCTTGTGTGGTGCGGGCGCCCTCGCCCGTGGCCCGCGGCCCTTTCGCTCCCACCCGCCTCATTGGATACAAAACCCGGTCCGGCGAATAAACCCGATCCAGATACTTAGCCACTTTCGCGCACAAGAAACCACGTGTCACGGGATGCGCGGGATCACCCTTGATTTTGGTCGCGCGCCCATCCTCCACGGTAATCAAAACTCCGCAGGCATCCGGGCAATCGTGCGGACAGGCGGCGTGGACCACGTGCTTCATCGCTTCGATTATAAGGTGTTGCTCCGCCTTCAGGAAAAATCAATAAGCCACGGAGGACACGAGGTATCACAAAGGTCTTGGTTGCGGCGGTTTTCCTTTGTGTACCTTTGTGTCCTCTGTGGTTAAAGTTCTTGCAGCGCCCGGAAAATGGCGAACAAAAAAGGGCGGCTCGCGCCGCCCGATCCAGGTTGCAGTGAGGTTTTTGTCTTAGGGCAGTACGCGTACCCGGCCCGCCCAAACGATCGGTTTATTGGTATTGGGATCGTAGAAGACCAATCCGCGGGAAATCACATTGGTCGAACCCGCCGCCTGCAGTCCGCTCAGACCATTGATGTTGACGAACACTGTGTTGGCGCCGGTATAAACCGTGAATGGCCCACCGGCCGAGTAGCTCATCAAGGCATCGTTCTGCATCTGGTAGCTTCCCTGATTGCCGCTGGTAATGCTCACGCTGTTTGCCACCAGCGATCCGATCACGCCCTGCCGTCGTAACGACACCATGTCAGGAATGAACACGTTGCTCTGATAGGTGCCGCCCACGAAGATGCGTTGCCCCACGACCAGAGAAGAGGCGTCGAACAACTCGTTCGTGAACCAGTTGTCGATGAAGCAAATATCGTACTGGGATACTATGCTGAGGTTGACCGTGTAGACGCTATCCACTGGGATGGTTGCGGAAGTGCCCAGCTCTTCGCCCACAAACATAGTCACCACCGGTCCGGGGCTAATAGCCAGTATCCTGCCGGAAATGAATGCTTGATCGGTGCTGATCAACTCGACGCTGCTGGCTAGAATGCTGCCGTTGGCCTGCACTGTGCCCTCAACGGAAACGATTCCATTCGCCATCAAACTGCTTAACGTATTACTTCCGTTGTAGAGAGTGCTTGAGTTGACGTCGATTGTCTCCTGGAAGCCGTATGGGCCCTGCATTACGAACGCGTTCGCCGCTGCATTGACGGATACGATGTTGCCGGTAAATTCTGTGATCTGGCCCAGATCGCTGGAAGCCGAGACCGCCATCACATCCACCGTGGGTGCAACAGCGATCGTGCCATTGTTAATGATCAGATTTCCGCTGCCATCGATGGCCAGCGACTTACGGAGATCGAAGTCCATGTGCAGACCAGCCATGCCATTGCTCGCCACCACAAGCGGAGCCGTCGATGGGAATGAAACCGTGACCTTCGGGCTGCTCAAGGTTCCACTGGCAGTGCCGATCGAAGGAGGGTTGGTCGTAAGGTCAACGTAATTGATCGAAGGCGCCGGACTGGATGCGAAAGTGAAAGTAGCGCTGGTATAGGTTCCCGGCGCGACCGTGTTAAATCCCAACAGCGACCGCAAACCGACTAGCCGGCCGAAGTCCACAGCCGTCGGCGTGGAAAGTAGTTGCACCGTGGTCGAGCTGTTATTGAGGGTGATGCTGTTAATTGTGATGTTGAATGCGACTACCGACGACACCGGCGCGTCTTCAGCCGTGGTGAAGATTTGTGCCTGGGTATTTTGCGGATTAGTTGACGAGGGCGAACTTACCCCATTGCAACCTGCCAAAGTGATGGCTAGCGCAAGCAGCGCCGAAAACGATACATATTTCGTCATGGTAGCTCCTGTAATCAGATTCCTTGGGTGAGCTGATAACTCTTGATTCTTGAATGGAAACACGTAGGATCGTGCGAAGTCTTGATTACTTTAGGACAGATTACGTGCGTAACGGTGCCTGTGGTGCGATGCCGTCAACCGGATTGAAACGGGCGGAATGTCATACCAAGCGAAGCGAGGGATCTAGGTTTCCGCCCGTGGGCTGTCGAGAACCCAGATTCTCGTCTCATGCGCTCCTCGGAATGACAGAGAATGGTTTATTTGATGTGAGTGCTATTTCAGACCAATGCACAAGTCGACTTGGGCGTCCTGAGGATTCTGGCTTCGTTGGTCATACAGCTCGAAGTCTGCTTTGTAGGCGCGAGCCCCGCCAAGCTGTCTGTTATCGTCGAGGCTGTAAACGCGCTGCCACGCCTGCGGGACAACTCGCTCAACTGGTCCCTTCGCGCTCGTGATTACCGCAAATCTGCCGCTTGGCACTTTCTTCGCAACCATCCCTGGCGGAACGTCGGATGCACCACTCACTTTCATGCCAATGATGAAATCGTATTCGCCGTTGTAGTCGCTCGCGTAATTCGTATATACGGCGTAAACCGTGGAATCCACTTTGTTCGGAATCTTGTCCGCGGTTCCTTCTTTATAAAACTTGCTCCATTGTTTGGGGATGGCGCCCTGCCCAGTCATTTCTTTGGCATTGCTGGTCCTAACCTGAATTCCAACGATCGAGAACTCCGGTTGTTCAACTATTTCCGGTTCCATTGAGGTTTCCGCAAATGAATGGGTGAAGGCGAGAGCAGTTACAAGACACCGCAAAGCAACGCCGAGCAGACGCAGATAGGCCGACGGTGACGAACCCTTGGCAAGCTGCATCACTTTATCTCCATCACTTCTTTTTCTTTTCCTCGGCTCATCTCTTCCATCTTCTTGATTTCATCGTCGGTGAGCTTTTGAATCTCGTCCATCGCCCGCTTCTCATCGTCCTCAGTAATCTTCTTGTCTTTCATTGCCTTCTTGATGGCATCGTTGCCGTCGCGGCGAATGTTGCGCACCGCGGTGCGATGCTCTTCGAGCACCTTGTGGAGGTGTTTCACCATATCCTTGCGGCGTTCTTCGGTGAGCGGAGGCACAGGCACACGGACGATCTTCCCGTCGTTCATCGGGTTCAAGCCAATGTCGGCGGCTCGAATCGCTTTCTCGATTGCGGGCAGGGAAGTGGGATCGAACGGCTGCACCGTGATCAGCTGCGGCTCGGGCGCATGCACCTGCGCCAACTGATTCAGGGGCATGTGGGAGCCGTAATATTCCACGTTGACCGAATCGAGCATGTGCACCGACGCCCGCCCGGTCCGTGTGGCGGCCATCGCCTTGCGGAAGTCTTCCACCGCTTTGTCCATGCGAGTCTTGAGTTGAATGTAAGTGTCTTTAAGGCCAGGAATTGCGGCCATACCAGCTTGAGCCATGGTCAGCTCCCCAGAGGAATGAGTTACCAAAACTGTGAATTATAAACCTTCAGAACGAACGAAGAAGTAATCCGTGAAAATCCGTGGCCCGATCTTATGCGCTCACCAGCGATCCAATCTTCTCGCCGGTTACAACTTTGCGGATATTGCCCCGCTGATTGAGATTGAAAATGATGATGGGAAGATTGTTGTCCTTGCAAAGCGAGATCGCGGTCGAGTCCATGACCTTCAGCCCTTTTTTCAATACATCCATGTAGCTGATCTCGGTGAATTTCTTGGCATCTTTCACCAATACCGGATCGGCGTCATAAATGCCATCGACTTTTGTGGCTTTCATGATGACGTCTGCTTTAATTTCCATGGCGCGCAGGGATGCGGCGGTATCGGTAGAAAAGTACGGATTGCCCGTGCCCCCGGCAAAAATCACCACCCGGCCCTTTTCGAGATGACGGATGGCGCGCCGGCGGATGAACGGTTCGGCAACCTGGTTCATCTCAATTGCCGACTGCACGCGGGTGTAGACGCCCTGCTTTTCCAGCGCATCCTGCAAAGCCAGCGCATTGATCACAGTTGCCAGCATGCCCATGTGATCGGCGGAAACGCGGTCCATTTCTTTGGATTGCTCCGCTACGCCCCGGAAGAAATTTCCTCCGCCAACTACGATGGCGATTTCTATTCCCAGAGACCTCACGTCCGCCAGTTCAGCGGCGATTTCGTGAATGCGAAAAGGGTCGACGCCGAATCCCTGGGTCGCTGCCAAGGCCTCGCCCGAAAGCTTAAGCAAAATACGTTTAAAAATGGCAGTCGTCATCCGTAGTTCAGTCTAGCATCCCAGCGGGAATGTGGGTCACGAAGCAAAGTCTCTTGGACAAGAAACCACGTAGGGACAGCCGCCCTCGGCTGTCCAGCGGAGCAAGGCTCCGCTGGTCCCGCCGCAGAATCTCCTCAGCTTAAAAAAGAATGGCGAAATACAAAAGTCGAAGCAGAGGGCGAGCTGCGCTCGCCGGGACAGCCAAGGGCGGCTGTCACGGCGTGAGCATTACTCTGCCTTCTGTTCTGGCTTAGTGATGGCGATCGTCTCGCCCGCGTCGCCGACCTTGAAGCGAGCGAAGCGGCGCACCGCAATGTTTTCGCCGAGCTTGCCAATCTTAGCGGCAATCAGCTGCGCGATACTGACCGTCTGGTCCTTAATGAAAGGCTGCTCCAGCAGGCAGACCTCTTCATAAAACTTTCCCATTTTGCCTTCGACAATCTTCTCCACCACCTGCGGCGGTTTGCCCGTGGCGGCGGCTTGCGAGCGATAGATATCCTTCTCGCGCTCGTAGGCTTCGGGCGTGACGTCTTCCTTGCGGACAAACTTCGGATCGCTGGCCGCAATGTGCATGGCGATATCGTGCACCAACTCCTTGAAATCTTCGGTGCGGGCTACGAAATCGCTCTCGCAATTGATTTCGACGAGTACGCCAATCTTGCCTCCGGCGTGAATGTAGCTGGCGACCGAGCCTTCGCTGGTCACGCGGGTTGCCTTCTTAGCCGCCACTGAAACGCCCTTCTTGCGCAGTACCACAACTGCCTGCTCCATGTCGCCCTTAGCTTCCGTAAGGGCCTGCTTGCAATCCATCATTGGCGCCCCGGTTTTTTCCCGGAGCTCTTTTACTTGCGTTGCCGAAATATTCATCGTTGATGTACTCATAGTAAGTAAAACGTCCTTGGTCGTTCGTCGTTCGCCATTGGCTACGAATGCGGGGGCCAACGGCGAACGACCAAAGACCAACGACTGCCCCAACAAACTTCGACCCGCGCCGGACGACCCGCGCGGGTCTGAATCCCTCAGGGGCTAAAGCCCGGATCTTCTAGGCTCTTTGCGGCACGGCTGAAGCCGTGCCCTTTCAAAACTTCGCTGCGGCTTCGAATCCTGCGGTTAGGACTTCAAATCCCAGGTCCGAAAGAACCGGACGCTTTGGCCGACGACCATGGGCCCACGACCCACGACCGCTTAATACGTCTTAATACGTCTGCGTCTCGACTTGTGGAATATCCTCAGCGACGGAATCTTTAGCGGCCGCCGGTTGCTTGCGCGTTCCCGCTCCCAGCACGTCTTCCATGCTGATGTCTTCGGTTCCTGCGTCTTCGCTCGCGTTAATGTCCATTCCGCCCTCGCCCGCACGCGCGGCAGCGGCCAATTCGGCCTGTTGCGCCGCGCCAGCAGCAGCCGCAAGATCGGCGACTTGCTTGTCGGTCATGAGCTGCGCGCCCTCGGCCACAGAGTCCGCAATCTTCGATGCAAATAAGCGGATCGCCCGCAGCGCATCGTCGTTGCCCGGAATCACATAATCCACTTCGCTTGGATCGCAATTGGTGTCGACCACTGCGACCACCGGAATGCCAAGCTTGCGCGCTTCGCGCACCGCGATCTGCTCTTTGTTCGAGTCAATGATGAAGATAGCATCCGGCAAGCGGCTCATATTTTTTATGCCTGCCAGGTTGGCCTGGAGATGCTTGCGTTCGCGCTCCAGCTTGATAACTTCTTTCTTGGGCAGCAACTCGTAGCGGCCATCCGTGGCCATCTCGTCGAGTTCTTTCAGCCGCTTTACCGACTTCTGCACGGTCACCCAATTGGTGAGCAGGCCGCCCAGCCAGCGTTGGTTCACATAGAACCCGCCACAGCGCGTGGCCTCTTCGGCAATCGCGTCCTGCGCCTGGCGCTTGGTTCCGACGAAGAGAATGATCCGCCCGTCGGCAGCCAGTTCCTGCACAAATTTCGACGCCTCTTTGAACATCTTCAGCGTCTTCTGCAAATCGATGATGTAAATCCCGTTGCGCTCTCCGAAGATGTATTCCTTCATCTTGGGATTCCAGCGCTTGGTCTGATGCCCGAAGTGAACGCCCGCTTCGAGCAACTCCTTCATGGTGATGTTAGCCAATTAACCTCCTTGTTTGGTCTGCATCCGGCGCTCACCCTGAGGCTGCCCCGGATTGCCATTCCCGTCCCCGCGCCGCGAGGCTCGGGAAGAATTGAACACCTAAAAAACCGTCGTTCGTCCTTGGTCGTTAGTCGTCAGCCAACCGCCGTCGCGAACGACCAACGACGAAGGACCAACGACAGAATCTAGCGCTTCGAGTACTGGAAGCGTTTTCTTGCGCCCTTTTGACCGTACTTCTTGCGTTCCTTGCCGCGCGAATCGCGTGTGACCATGCCTTCGGCCTTGAGCTTCTTGCGCAGTTCAATATTGAACAGCATGAGTGCGCGGGCGATGCCCAGCTTCACCGCGTCAGCCTGGCCGTTAACGCCGCCGCCAGAAACCCTGGCGACTACGTTGAACGTGCTCGCAGTGTCAGTCGAGAGCAATGGGTGCTTCGCTGCCGAGCGCTGCGACGGAGTCACAAAATACTCTTCGAAACCGCGACCGTTAACTTTGAATTCGCCGCTGCCCGGACGCAGATAAACGCGCGCGATCGACGTCTTGCGACGCCCTGTACCGTAATATTGCACTTGCTCTGCCATTGATAGCTTTTAGCACTTAGCTTTTGGCTCTTAGCCAAACCGCTCGAGTGCAACCTTTCAAAATTTTATGACGTCATCAAAGTTTTTGACGTCATCCTGAACCGGCGTAAGCCGGTGAAGGATCTAGCGTGTACAACTAAGCCCGAACTTCGAGCTGCTTCACTTCCGGCTTCTGCGCTTCGTGCGGATGCTTCTCGCCACGATAGACGTTCAGCTTGCTGATCATCTGCCGCCCCAGTTTCGACTTAGGCAGCATGCGCAGCACCGCATCTTCGATTATCAACTCCGGCTTGCGCTCGAACCGCTTGCGAAATTCCTCGGTGCGTAATCCACCCGGATAGCCGGTGTAATGCTGATAAACCTTCTGCTCCGACTTGAAGCCGGTCGTCTTGACCTTCTCGGCATTGATCACGATGACGTGATCGCCGGTGTCGAGAAAGGTCGTGTATTGCGGATTTTCTTTACCCATCAAAATGCGGGCGACCTGTGACGCGAGCCGTCCGAGCGTCTGCCCGGAGGCATCCACGACGTACCACTTGCGCACGATTTCCCCCGCTTTGGGGAAATAGGTTGACATGCAAAACTCTCCCAGAAAAATAAAAACGCAAAGAAGACCGCTGAGCACCCACTGTGCGCCGAAGGCGCGGGGCTATCAGGCGGGCAGCCGCAGGACTTGCAAAGTCTTAAAGATAACGTAATGCGCAGGATATTGTCAACGAAGTAGCTGTAGGTGCTGCTGATTTGCGTTACGTGCGCAAGTCGATCTCATAAGCCAGCGCGTCAATCGGATCCTTCTGCGCCGCCTTGTATGCCGGATACAGCGCCCCAGCAATCGCCCCCACAATGGCGATAATCGCCGCCCGTAGCATCCAGCCTCCACTCACCACCAGCGGCAGCGTCGGCAGTCGATGAATGATGCCCAGCCTTGCCGCTAAGCTGACCACGATTCCAACCACGATGCCGCCAATAGCCAGCAGCACCGTCTCCCGCAAAATCACATTCACGATATAAAGCTTCGACGCACCCAGCGACTTCAGGATTCCAATCTCGCGCGTGCGCTCCATCACCGCCGTATACATAGCCTGGAAGATGACGATAAATCCGATGATCACGGAAATGCCGATCACCACGTCAATGAACGTCGACAAGCCCGGATAGTTGCTGGGCGTCATCATCGATAGATAGTAGGCCATCGAAGTCGCGACATACTTCTCCATGCCCGGAACGTGCTTAATCTCGTCCACAATGGCGTCGGCGTTCTCGGGATTGTCCGCCTTGAGGTAAAAGATCGAAGCCTTGTCTTTGGCGCCAATCAAATCTTGCAGCACGCCGATCTGCAAAAACTTTCGCGCTCCCTTGCCCTGTTCCACGATGCCGGCTACGCGAAAATTGTGGTTGAGAATTTCGATCTCATCGCCCACCTTCACATGCTTTGATTTGGCAAAGAGATCATCGACCAGAGCATCGTCCGGTCCCTGAAAAGGCCCACCCGCCAAGTAATGAAACGGCCCGGACAACCGTTCATAGCTTTCTAAGTCGATTCCGGCAATTACTTCGAGCGCCCCTGCAGTCGAAACATGGGTCACAACCGGCGCCACTGCTACTACGTGCGGGAGCTTGGCCAGAATGTTCCCCACTTTGATGGGCATGGGCGCTCCCGTCAGCCCGACGATGAACGACGAGCCTGGCGGCATGACAATTACGTCCGCTCCGATGCCCTGCTGCCGCGCCCGCGAGTCGTTCAGCATTCCTAGCGATAGACCAACGATCAGCAGAATCAGGGTCACTTCCAACCCAATCGCTACAACGCTGATCAGCGAGCGCAGCGGCCGATATACCAGGTTCGCGACAATCATCTTGTTCATCATAGTGAGCGCTATTTCTTCGCTGCAGGTGCGGACGCGGAGTGCGCATCCTGCTTGTCCAAGTCGACCACTTCCGCTCCCGGTGGCTGCTCCAGTGCGAACTTGTCATCTGGAAGCGGTTCGTTCGTCTCGAGTTTCACGATATTGAGGGTAATGTCGTATTCCGCCTGCGGCATGGCAATTTCGATTTGCCAGGGAAAATTGACCCCATTCTCATTCTTATACTTTTCGTAAACCGCGTTGGTCCTGACGTTACCGTCGCTGTCGTAGAGCAGTTGGCGATGCGGTAGCAGGTCGGTCCGGCTAAAGACGATCTTCCGCGAAAGCACCCATCCCTGAGAACCGTTGCGAATTACATCGATGACGTAGTCCGCCCGCGACACTTTGTGGCTCTTGGCTTCGGTCACCAATTCGGTGTCGTTCTCCAGCACCGCAATTTCATTCTGAGGATCAATGCGCTGCAGCAACAGCGCGTCGTACATATATTGCGGGCGAAGACTCTCCAGCGGTTGCGAAGCGTTGCGCGTTTCTACGTCATTGCGGCCGATTACGAAACGGTTCTTCGAGCGGAATCCAGAGTTTGAATCTCTGACCATCGCTAACCATGTCGAAAGCTTTGTTGCGCACAATTGGCATCAGCCCGATCAGGCGCAGCATGGCCGGTTTGCGAAGCAGCAAGTAGCCGCGAATCTCCTGATAGTCCGTGACCTTGCCCTTTTTCACCCCTCCGACGGTCGTATCTATATCAACCGTGGCTTGCACGGACTGAATCTTGCCGGCCTGCGTATTGATGTAGTCGATCAGTTCCTGCTGGGTCGCGGTCTTCAGTTGGACATCGTTGACGGGCTGCACCACCTTCCGCGAGCGAAACAAGCACCCGGTCAGCGGCAGAAGCGCCAGCAGAACCACGACAGCTCGATAGCGAAAGAAAAAAGACATGCGAAGACTTTGATTCCGTGTCAAAGAGATGAGTATACCCAACACGAAGATTCAGGGTGAGGTGTTGGGCTTTAGGCTTCGGGCTCTAGGCTTCAGGTTTTGTGGCAGCCCAGATTGGGATTGCGACGAGTTTTTCGTTGACTTAGGGTGATGGGCATCACAGCCTGCTGCGCCTTCAGCTAGTTAGCGTGGTTCACGGAAAGGTCATTAATGAGCGGAACTTATCGCGACTTAAAAGCATGGCAGGCAGCAATGGAGATGGTTCCCGAGGTCTATCGTCTCACTCGAGGATTCCCCAGAGAAGAACTCTACGGCCTTGCGAGTCAACTGAGGAGAGCGGCTGTTTCAATCGCAAGCAACATCGCCGAAGGAAAAGGTCGTTCTTCGGACAAAGAATTGCTCTATTTCCTCAGTAACGCAAAAGGATCTCTTTTTGAAGTGGAAACGCAGATCATGATCGCAGATCGCCTCGGCTATTTGAGTCATTTGCAGGCAGAAGAGCTTCTATCCAAGAAGGGCAGAAATAGGGAGGCTTCGAAATGGTTTGATAAAGGCATTTCGCAATATTCCGGCTGCGTAAAAACGAGAAGTAAACTGGAAGCTTGGGGCCTGAAGCCTGAAGCCTGAAGCCTGAAGCCTGAAGCCTAGAGCCCGCTATCTGCCCGCCATCTCTCTGCGATACGCCGCCACATTCCGATTATGCTCTTCCAGGGTGTGTGCGAACCGGTGATGACCGTTTCCGTTACTGACAAAATAGAAGTAATCTGTGGAGGCCGGATGCATGGCCGCTTCGAGAGAGGTTTTTCCCGGGTTTCCGATAGGCCCAGGCGGCAGTCCGGGATGCGTGTAGGTGTTGTAGGCGGAATTGAACTGCATATCGGCATGGTGAAGCGCGCCGCCATAGCTTCCCTGCAGAAGTTCGGCATAAATTATGCTGGGATCAGCCTGTAGCGCCTCATGCTGCGCAATTCGGTTGTAATAGACACTCGCCACCAGCGGCCGCTCTTCCGGCGCGGCTGTTTCCTTTTCGATGATAGACGCCAGGATGACGGTGGTTTGCATCGGAGTCATGTCTGTTGAGATCAAGCCGATCTCGCGGGCAACTATTCGAAACTGTTTCACCATCGCCGCCGCCATCTCATCCATGCTTTGCATGCGAGTGAACTCGTATGTATTCGGAAACAGATAACCTTCGAGACTTTTCGCATCTGGAGCGATATCGGAGATCATGGCGGTATCTGAGGTGGCGGTTTTAAGGAAGTCCTCGCTCGTACCCAATCCGGCGGCCTGTATGGCCTGCGCGATCTCAAACATGTTGTAGCCTTCGGGAATTACGACGGTGTGGAAGTAAACATCGCCATGTGCCAGCCGCTGGTGAACATCAATTGCGTTCGCGCTCTTTTCGAAAAGATACTCCCCAGCTTTAAGCGAACGTCGATGATGAAGATAGTGCCAGAGAATGAAGGCGTCGGCATTGCGAATCACGCCCGCGGACTTCAATTCACTCGCGATCCGTCGAGTAGAGTAGCCGGGATGCAAAAGCACAAACGTCTGCCCCGACGGAATGACCGGCTCAAGCAGAGCCCAAGCCAGCCATCCCCCGCACGCAAGAACGGCCAGAAGAAAGAATGTGAAAAAGGCGCGCATCCTAAAAGTAGTTTAGATGAGCGCCGGGCGTTGGTCGTTACTCGTCGGTCGTTAGACTTTAGTCCTTAGTTCGAATCCGAGTTTGGTCTTTCATCATTCCGAGAAACGACTATCCCTCGCATCCATCCAGCTCTGCAGGATCAAAACAGCAGCCATCTGATCGACAACCTGGCCCCGGCGCGCGATCGACATTTCGGTTTCCCGCAGCAACCGGTTGGCTTGGGCTGAGCTCAGGCGTTCATCCCAGAGGTGTACTGGCAGCGGGAAACGATGCCGTAACTCTTCGGCGAAACGCTGCATCTTCTCCGCCTGAATGCCCTCTGCTCCGCTCATACGCAGCGGGTATCCCACCACGATTTCGGTCACTTTGTAATCGTGGATCACCTTTTCAAGTTGGAGAAAATCAAGGCGTTTGTTTTGCCGTTGAATAGTTTCGAGTCCCTGGGCGGTAATACCCAGCGGATCAGAAATAGCTACCCCAATTCTTTTGGAACCCACGTCCAAACCTAAAACCCGCACCAGACTCCGCGGGCGCGACGTGTCGGCAGACTGGGTTGGTTCGGAAGGCACACGCGATTATAAGCCGCAAGGAAAAAACCGAAAAAAGGATTACGATGCTGGAATGGCGACCAGCGAAGCAACGCCGCAGACGACATCAGTTCCGTCCGCAGCGGTGCTGCCTGCGCCACCGCAGCGTCGTCACTGGGCGATGAACGTGGTAGGCATCGCCGGCATCCTCGCTCTATGCTATTTCGGCGAATCGGTGCTGGTTGTGATGCTGATCTCGATGCTTTTGGCGTTTATCCTCGCGCCCGTCGTAGACCTGTTCAGCTACATTCGTCTGCCTCGCAGTCTTTCGGCCGCAATTGCAATTCTGTTGTTGTTCGCCGCGCTTGGTGGAATTGCCGACTTTTCCTACAACCAGGCCACCACGCTGGTGCATGATCTGCCGAAATACGCCGGCAGAGTGCGCGAGGAAGCCTCGCGTTTCCGCAGGAGCGCGGAACGCCTCGAAGTTTTGCCTCCCGAACACGAGAAGGGCGTGCTAAGCGTTCGTCCCGCGACCGATTGGGCCGACTTGCTCACTCGCGGCTTCGGTTCGGCTAGCACCGCTATGCTGGCGATCTCCTTCGTTCCGTTCCTGGTGTTCTTCATGCTGACCTGGCAGGAGCACGTGCGCTCGGCCACAGTCATGCTTTTTCCCATGCAGAATCGCCACGCCGCGTACGTGACTCTAGGGCAAATTTCCGCGATGGTTCGCAGCTTCATGGTCGGCAATCTCCTCATCGGCCTGTTTCTCGGCGCCGTGAGCACCGCCGTCTTTGGCATTATTCATCTGCCCTTTTTTTATTTCGCAGGGTTCGTCAGCGGAATCTTGAGCCTGGTTCCGTACATGGGCGTGCTTCTTGCTCTGGTCCCGCCGATCTTCGTCGGACTCGGACACACCGGCTCCAAAGAGATGCTCATCGTCGTCGCAACCGTGCTGGGGCTGCACCTGGTCGCATTCAACATTCTCTACCCGCGATTCCTGGGCAAACGTTTGCAGCTTAATCCGTTGGCGGTGACCATGGGTTTATTGGTTTGGGGCGCGTTGTGGGGAGCCATGGGCCTTGTACTGGCGATTCCGATTACCGCCGCCTTGAGAATCATTTTTGCCCACGTCGAATCTTTGAAACCTTACGGCGCGTGGCTGGGCGAGTAGACGGAAATTCGTAGCTATTTCTTGAAGTGCGGCAGCACCTCTTCACCAAACAACTTTGCCTGCCCGGTGCGATCCTCGCCCCAGATTTCCAGCATGATGTGAGTACATCCGGCATCGCGATATTCCTCGATACGCGCAACGCATTCCGCAGGAGTTCCCGCAATCGGACAAACTTTACGCAGAATATCGTCAGTAACCGCTTTGGCAGCGGCTTTTCGCCCGCCCGCTTCCATGGCGTCAGCAATCGGATGTAGCTCGTCAAAAGTCAAGCCAGCACATTCCAGCAAAACGTCGGCCGAGCCTTTAATGTTCTGCACTTTGTTAGCGAGATACATCGCCGCCTGTTCCCGCGCGCCGTCTTTGCCCTTGGCTGAATCGCGGTCGATGCTTCCGACGATGACGGAACCGAGCACGAGTTGAGACGGATCTTTGCCAGCTTTGCGCGCACCTTCTTCCATGTTCTTACGCGAGTAGCGAACAAAGGCCGGCGTCGTAATACTAGCCGTGAGCAAACCATCTCCGACGACGCCAGAAATTCTTTGCAGCACCGGACCAGTCCCCGCAACGTAAATGGGCGGGATACCTCGCGGCGTATGCGCGTCGCGCTTGAGCGGCGGGACGTTTGCAGCGAAGACCTTCCCCGCATACTCGAAAGCTTCGCCCGCGAGTGCGCCTTTGACAATGTCGATGCTCTCGCGCATGACGGTCGCCGGTCCGACTTTCTCACCTTCGCCTTCACCGATCTCTTTCATGAAAATCTTCGAAGCTCCCAGCCCGAGCAGAAAGCGATCACCGGCAAGATCCTGCATCACCCGCGCTTCCATTGCGATTTGAACGGGATGACGCGTGTACGGCGAAATGATGCCCCATCCCAACTGAATCCGCCGCGTTTGCGCGGCGATGACTGCCAGTACTGCTGTTGACGACCGCGCTTCGAACGAATGTTTCCGCCACCAGGGATACGCCTCCGCGATCCAGAAGGCATCAAATCCCGCGTCCTCGCAGGCCTTTGCCATGGCAACGGTTTCGCGTACCGGCTCCATGCTGAGTTGCAGAACACCAATATTGAATGGAATCGACATAAGTCAGCTTCTAAACGGTTCTGACATAGGGTAGACCAAAAACACACGGGTCATCCCGAGCGAAGCGAGGGATCTAGGTTCTTGCTTGCGTCACCAGGGTCGCCGTCGCAGGCAGCCACCTAGATCCCTCGCTTCGCTCGGGATGACAGTTCGTAATGGATACTTCAACTTCGAAACGGATATAGCTCCTGCTTTCAGTCTTCAGGTTTCAGTCCGGATCTTTCCACGAATGTTCCAGGCCTTTGATAAGTTCCCACAGCGCCCGGTTCAGCGGAGTCGGCACGCCCGAGTTTTCGCCCCACTGCACGATGGCCCCGTTCATGAAGTCCACTTCGGTCTGCCGCTTCGCGAGCACATCCTGCAGCATGCTGGCGCGATGTTTGCCGGGAGCGCTTGCGCCCTTCTGTACGAGTTGACGAGGATCGCCGTGCAATTGAATTCCCAGCTCCTTGGCGACCGCCTCACCTTCTGCTATGAGCTGCTCGAACAAATGTCCGGTCGGCTCGAAGCGCGTTGCCGCACCGTGGTGCAACAGTGTAAGCGCACCCACGGGATTCGTCGACGCGTTGAAGATCAGCTTGGTCCATTGCGCGCCGCGTGCGTCTTTCAACGGAATTGTGTTCATGCCGGAACGCGTGAGCAAACCTGCAAGCTCATCAACTTTTTCCATCGAAGTATTGGTAGGCTCGAACGGTCCGATCCAAGTGTCACCTTTAATGTCATAACCGACGTGGCCAGGCGCAACTGGGTGTCCCGCGGGAAACGTGGTACCCCGAATCACGAACTGGACGCGCTCCGCGATAATTTCTTCGTTGCCGACACCGTTCTGAACCGAGCAAACCGCGCTCTTGTCGTCAAAGATATCGGCGACCTCAGAGATTGCGACTCGGGTATGAATCGCTTTTGTTGCGACAATACCGTAGTCGCAGCGGGGCAATTCCTTGGCATCGCTGGTTGCGTTGACGCGAGCAGTAAAGTCTGCCGCTCCTGAAAGTCGCAGCCCGTGCTGTCGAATTGCGTCCGTATGTTCTTTCCACACGTCGTATGCCCACACTTCAGCTTCCCCGGCCTTCGCGAGATGAGCGGCGAACAAGCTTCCTACTGCTCCGCAACCGATAACGCAGATCTTCATTGAGAATTATGACCGCTGCAGAATCTTGTGTGCCGTCGGTTTCTCAGTACCTGTGTAAAACTTCCACGGCACATCCGCTAGACACTCGCCTTCGGTTTTGCCAATGCGATAGGTGTCCTGTGTATACAGACACACTTTGCCGTCTCTATCGACAACCTGCGGATGAAGAGAGAAAATCATGTTCTCCTGAAGCTGTACGTCGCTGTTCGCACCGATCGCCGGATACTCCAGCATCGTGGTGCCGATGCTGTGGCCCGATAGATGCCCAAGAGCAAATCCATGCTTGGCAAAAGTTTCAGCCACCACACGATGAACATTGCTGGCCAGTTCGCCTTCCCGCATCAGCTTGCGTGCAGCTTCCAACGCATGCGGATAAGCATCGGCCATAGCCTGAGTTCGCGAGCTTAGTTTGCCGCGGATCAACGGACGTGAAAATTCTACCCAGTATCCACCCGCCCCGGTGACTTCGAGAGAATAAAGAAGCAAATCGTCCGCTGCGGTTACACGATGTCCCGGAACTTTGAAAGACGCTTCGGCTTCGCCATTCGTGCCCGAAAGAAGAATGTTCATCATGCGCGGACCGGCGCCGCGCGCAAAAAACCTTTCGACCGCGGGCGCCATGATTTCCGCTTCTGTCTTTCCCGGTTCGTAGCCCGCGACCATGGCCCAAAATCCGTCGACGATGATATCCATCGCATCGCGTACCTCGGCAAGTTCTTCCTCGCTCTTGATCGCGCGTGCCATATCGAACTCAAAATCGAACGGCACCATTTCGAAGGGACCGTTGGAGAGTTCTTTGTAATCGCGCACCGCCATAACGAAATTCATGCCATAGACGCCGACTCGCTTCCACCCGCGCTCCCGCGCCCGGCTCGAAATCCACTGTCCGGGAAGATCGGGCCAGACGTGATCTTTCACCCATGGTTTTACTTTGTCGCCAATCCAGCGCGCTTCGCGGGGAAAGACCAAAGTTGGTTCGCCTTCCAGCGGCAGCACAGCGTAAACGTAGCGATGAACAATTTCGAAACCTGAAACATACAACACCGCACCTTCAAAACCTGCATACTGGTTGCCGCTGACGATCAGGGTATCAAGACCTGCGCGCTGCATAGCGGTTCGAATATTTTTGTAGCGGCGATCGATTTCGAGTTGGCTCGGCAAAATTCCCTCACGGGCTGAAGCCCCAAGTTATTTGCAGCGCTGAACAGTATAAAGAACCCTTGAGGCGCCGTAGTTTTGAAGGGGCACGGCTTCAGCCGTGCCGTAAGTCAGAACTAAAGGACGGCGCGGCTGAAGCCGCCCCTTCAAGACTAGCCGCACCATTTCACTCTTCCAACTATTGCACGCCGCAGAGTTCAGCGGCAGTCAACGCGTAAATCTTGGTGATGTCAACCAGTGTTTTGATTTTAACTTTCTCACCGTCGGCATCGCGCGGCCCGCTCGAGGGGCCGTAATTCACGGTCTCGATACCATAGCGCGTCATCACCGAAGCATCCGAGCACCACAGCACCACATCGCGCTTAGGAGCCTCCCCCATAACGCGCTGATGATTCATCTCAATCGCTCTTACCATCGCGTGGTCCGGCGCGATGCTCGCGCCTGGCACTGAGACGTAAGTTTCGAACTCTAATCCGTAATCTGGAAAGCGTCGCTTTAAATCCAGGAAAAGCGATTTCGCCGCCCGCCGCGCGCCTTGCATCGACATATGCGGCGGCACCCGCAGATCGAGAAACAGCTCAGCCCGCTCGGGGGTGCGGCTGACGCGCCATGGTTGTCCGCCGCGGATACAGCCGAGATTCGCAACGCCCTTTCGCCCTCGATACGATGTTTTTTGTTCCCAACCCTTTGCCCATTTCAATACCGGGCCAAGCACATCGTAGAGCCGCCGGATGGAATTGCGTTCCGCGCGTCCCGCAGCGAACGCGCTGTGGACGTACATGCCCGTGGTAGAAATGCGCACCCATAGCGATCCGTAATGTTCGAGAATTATTTGCATGTCAGTGGGTTCGCCCAAAATGCAAATGTCGGGCAACACTCCATGGTTCACCAGATAATGTGTGCCCGCGCCGTAGCCTCGATACTCGCGCCCGCGAAATTCCCTCCATTGGGTCTTTTCGATTTCCCCAGCTACAGCCGCCAGAATTACGTCGCCTTGAAGTTGTACTCCAGCGCGCTGCAGAGCCTTCACCGCATGGGTGTAGCAGACCAGCGCGCCTTTCATGTTGTAGATGCCGAGGCCATAAATCATGCCGTCTTTGATCACAGCATTCGGCTTGTATCCAATCCCGGTCAGAAAATCTTCGTGGCCGGTGTTGGAAGTATCCATGTGGCCGTTGAACATGAGGCAGCGCCCGCTGCCGGCGCCCTCCCAGCGAGCAATCACGTTGGCGCGGCCCTCCTCAACCTCCTGCCATGTGACCTCGAGGCCCATGGATTCCCACGCGGCACGCATGTGCTCGGCCATTTTCGCTTCTTCGCCCGTGGGACTGGGAATGTTAATAACATCGCAACACATCGCTACAATTTCTTCTTCGCGGACCTCAGACAGAATTCTCTCGATCAGTTTCGAGTTGAGTCTCGACGCGGAACCTTTATTTGACTTGGCCAAAGTTTTCTTTCTCAGTGGTGTCCTGCCAGACGAAAATCGTCCGGATAAGTGCACAGCTTTTCATTGCCTGCATCGGTAATCAGGAAGTTGTCCTCGACGCGAAGTCCGCCGCCTCCAGACCAATAAATTCCTGGTTCGATGGCCAGCACCATCCCTTTTTTGATCGTGCCCTTTCCCGCCTGATGCGCATAAGGAAATTCATGCGCGCGTGCTCCCACGCCGTGACAAATGGGATGCGAAGGCTGTCCAGGATAACCGCCTTCGGCAATGCGGGTGCGAACCAAACGATCAAGTTCGGGGAAATCAGCCCCATCGCGCGCAAAAGCAATCGCTTCATTGAAAACGTTAAGCAACAAATCCAGCAGCTTGTGATACTCCGGCGTAAGTTCGCCGGGGCACGCGTTCTTGGTGAGGTCAGTCCAATAACCATCGACGCAAACCCAAATTTCGAACAAAGTGGGCTCGTTGTTTTGAATGGGCCGGTCTCCCGTCGCAGTGAATGTGGCAATCCCCTTGCCCGACCAGACCAGCGTAAAAGCACGTGCCATCTCCACTTTCCCCTCGTATCCCACGCCGAGTCCATGCACGAAGCTTTCATACATGCCGCCCACTTCGCTTTCTTTCATACCGGGACGCATGTGCTCGCGAGTGTAGTCCATGGCCAACGCAGCCAGTTCATTGGCCAACCGCATGCGCGCGATCTCCTGCGACGTTTTGATGGAACGAGCTTCATTGAGCAGAGGTGTAGCGTCCACCACTTGACCCGCAATCTCCCCGAACGCGTCGAAATAAGTTTGCGTGGGCGTCGTGGGTTCGCCCACCATGCGGTCGGCGGATTGCGTACCCATGTTGAGTTCGATGGCGACTTTGTCGGTAAGCCCGCGCTCCTTCAGCGTCGTCAGTGCGAGATCGAGCGCGCGATATTGCGGCGGACGAGGGTCGCTTTCGTGATAGCCCTTAAACAAACGAATATCTTTTGTCCAGGAATTACGCTCGGCGTCGGCCAACTGCGGTTCCAATGCGATAAGTGTCGGCTCGCCTTCGCGGGGAAATACCACCGCATCATAGCCTTTCATGCCCCAATAACTTGTGAGGTAGACGACATTGTCAGGCGCGCGTACGACGAGAGCAGTCAGATCCTGATCCTTCATCAGAGCGCGGACACGATTTAGTTTGGCTTCGTCAACTGGCCACGACATTGGTTCTATCCATAAACGTTGCAAGCAACGTTTCTACGGCTCGACGGCGCGATTCTCATCTTTAAAAGTCCACGATGCTTCCGTAGCTTTGATCAATCGGTACACAGCCGTGTGCAACGGCGCTTGCGCGCCAGCACGCTCCGCTTCCCGTGCAATTGCACCGCTGAGGAAATCGACTTCAGTCAGCGATTGGTGGCGAATGTCATGCAGCATGGACGGCGGATGATTGGTCCTTGCGCCAATCTTATTCATCTCCCACGGATCGTCGTGCAGCTTTATGCCCGCCGCGGCCGCCACTGCTTTTCCTTCTTCAATTAATTCGTGCAGCAGATGTCCGAGAGAAGAAAACTCCAATTCATCGGCGAAGTGCGGCGAATGCGGCAGCCCGGTTAATGCGGAAACTCCATTGACTGACGCGTTGAAAATCAGCTTCGACCATTGTGCCGGGCGCGCGTCCGGCAACGCTTCGGCCTTCAATCCGCTTGCTTTAATCAAGTCGGCAGCTTCTTCCACGAGTTCGTATGCGGTGTGGCGCGGCTCAAAGGGGCCGATCCATGTAGCTGTGTCGAGTTCGTACTGCACATGCGTGTCGCTATGCTTGGTGCCGCTCATGAAAGTCGTGCCCCGAATGACTTGTCCGCCTGTGTGCGCGGCGATGATTTCTTCGCTCCCGAGCCCATTCTGCGCAGAAATAACTGCGCCCTCATTGAAACGGTGTCCGACGGTAGAAAAAGATTCCTCCACTTGCGTGGCCTTCGTCGTCACAATAGCAAGCCCGCAATCGGGCAGCTCATCCGGTTGTGTCGTAGCCTTGAGAGATACATGAAACTCATGTTTTCCCGAGACGTGTAGACCGTCGCGATTCAGAGCTTGCGCGTGATCTTCGCGGCGGACGAAAGCCCATACCTCCGCAACCCGCGCCAGATGCGCCGCGTACAGGCTGCCAATGGCGCCACATCCGACGATGCAAACTCTCTTCATTCGTAGCGCCGGCATCTTGCCGGCTGGCGGGCGTTCGCCCGTCCATCGGGCCGCCGGGGACGGCGGCGCTACACTCGCCTTTCCACTCTTATCAGCTTGTCAGCTTGACTGATCTCTTTCGCGACCATCGCTCGAAACAAACTATCGGCATTGTTGAACGAGTCATCGATCATAATCCCCCTGGCAAACAGCGCATCCTGCAAGGCCGCGGAAATCGTATGGATAGGAGCGGCTCCGCCTTCGCCCATACCCTTAGCGCCGCTGTAGCTGTGCGGCGACGGCGTTTCAATGTGATCGTATTTCACCTTCGGCATATTCATCGCGGTGATAGGCGTGTAATCGCTGAAGGTGCTGGTCAGCATATTGCCAACCGCATCGTACACACAATTCTCCATGAGCGCTGCGCCGATGCCATGCGCGGTTGCGCCATAGACCTGGCCTTCGACGATTGGGGGATTAATCACCGTGCCGCAATCATCGACCGCGACATAATCCAGAATGCGCGGAATAAAAGTGTCGCGCTCGATTTCAATCACCGCGATATGAAGCTGAGACGCATACGTCAGCGTCAGGCTCCCATATTTTTTTTGCTTGTCCGGCACTTTGAACGGCGCTCGCCAGATGTAGCGACAATTAAGCGTGAGTTCATACAACTCGGGGGGCAGCACCGCACTATTCACATTGACGATGTTTGCAAGTCCCCAATAGTTGACCGATTTGCCCGTGCTCGCGGCACGAATTTCAGGACCCTGCTCGCCGGTGCGAAATTCGAGGTCGTCTTCTTTCGCCTCGAGAAGAAACGCAGCCAGACGGCTCATTTCTTTTTTTAATTTCTGCGCTGCTCCATGAACCGCGGAAAGCCCTGACACGGCGAATTGACTGGCGTACGTTCCGGAAAATCCAGTGTGGACGTTGCGTTCGGTGTCAAAACCGGTGCGCACCGTGATGCGATCGGGATGAATATTCAGCACGTCGGCAACGACCTGCGCTGCGGTCGTTTCGTGTCCTTGGCCCTGCGGGCAGGATCCGACTGAGACCACGACTTCGCCATAAATATCCAGCTTGCAGTTCGCGCCTTGCGAGTTGCCAGAAAAAGGCGCACCCGGATTGATGATTTGCGATTGGCCAAAATTATTCGTACCCGAATCCAGTGTGGTGCCAATGCCAATTCCGATCAGCCGACCTTCCTCCCGTGCCGCCGCTTGTTTGCGCTTCCACTCATCCCAGCCAACGCGCTCTTTGGCCACTTGCAGCATTTTCGGATAATTGCCCGAATCGTAGACGCAGCCATTCGGCGTCGTATAAGGAAATTCCTCCGGACGAATGTAATTGCGCAGGCGGATCTCGTCGCTGGGAATGGCGAGCTCATGTCCGCAAATGTCGATCACCCGCTCCAGGAACCACAAATGCTGCATGCGGGAGTATCCGCGATTGGGGCCGACCGGGCACTTGTTGGTTACCGCCTGCGTGAAGTCGATGCGCGCGTTCTTAAAGCGATAGACGCCCGGGAACACCTGTGACCAGATCACGCAGCCTAGCGGCTCGTAGCGCGGGTAAGCGCCGCAGTCATCGATATGTCGTGATGCCAGCCCGATGATTACGCCGTTCTTATCGAGCGCAACTCGCGTGTCGCGGAAAGTGCGTTCGTTGCCGTGGGCGCTCGAAGTAATGTGTTCGGAGCGCGTCTCAACCCACTTGACCGGCCGCCCACCCGCTTTCTTCGAAGCCAGCGCACACACCGCCATCTGTGGATAGCTGGTGATCTTGATTCCAAAACTGCCGCCGATATCGGACGTCTCCACGCGAATGCGATCAATGTGGACGCCAAGGTGCGCTGATAAAAACTGAATGGCGAACGAAGGAAACGAATTATTGCACTCGTAATAGATGCGGTCGTCTTTCGGATTCCACTGCGCAATAACCACATTGTTCTCCAGCGGCGTGCTGGAAAAACGGTGAAAATGCATCCGGTCGATGTTTACGACGAACGCCGCTTCCCGGAAGGCTTTATCAACGTCGCCATACTCGAAGACCCCATTCCAGACGCGATTCGTGCCAGCTTCGTCGTGCAAAATGCTTTCATCCGTTAAGGACGCTTCCGCATCTGTCACGGGATCTAAGGCTTCGTATTCGATTTGCACCAACTCCGCGGCGTCATCGGCGGTTGCGGGTGATTCCGCGACTACAGCCACCACGGGCTCGCCCTGATAGCGCACTTTAGAAACGGCCAGGGGGTAATCCTTAATCTTGCCGGCGGGATCAGGTGCGATCTCAATAAATGGCTGCGTCTGCGCCGCGATCTCAGAGCCGGTGAGCGCGCAAACCACTCCAGCGACTGCTTGGGGGGCCGAAACGTCGACGCTCACAATCTTCGCGTGCGCGTAGGGCGACCGCACGAATCGCAAATACAGCATCTCACGCAGCTTGATGTCATCGGCAAACTTGCCCCGCCCACGCAGCAAACGGTTTTCTTCCTTGCGCGGAAGCGCTTGCCCCACCCAGCTCTTAGCGCCATCCTTCTTATTCAAACCATCTCCTCATGTAGCACCGGCGTCTCGCCGTCGCTTGCCTCAAGCCAACGCCGCCTGCAACCCATCAATCAATTTCTGAACCTGTTTTCTCCCCAGCGGCTCGAGTAACCCTCCAGCTACCGATGCCAGGCGGCCGAAAATTTGCGCCTCACCCTGCCAAGCGACTTTGGTGCCAGTGCCACTGTCCAGCGGCGACAAGTCAAAGCTCGCCATAAGCGACACATTACCCCCAGCCATGCTTCCCTGACCCCTATACAGTGCTCGCTTGGGACGCTCGGCCTCCGCCAGTTCCATCTTCACTTCGGCTGTGCCTTTGATATAAGAAATACCAACGTTTACCTTCACCGTGAAGTGAGTCGAATCCTGTATCGACAGGCCTTGAAAATCCGGCAGCAGGGCAGCGAACTTGCCCGGGTCGCTCAGGAAATCGTAAACCTCTTCTGGCGTTCGCTTGACTTCAAACTCGCCGGCAAACTTGATCGCCATGCTTCAGGCACCTTTCATATTCTGTCCCGCCACTTGAATCGCCTTCAAAATATTCTCGTACCCGGTGCAGCGGCAAGTATTTCCTGCGATCGCTTTGCGGATTTCTTTTTCGTTTGGTTGTTTATTCTGTGACAACAACTGCAATGCCGAGAGCATCAGCCCGGGCGTGCAATATCCGCACTGTAGTCCGTAGCAATCGCCAAAGGCCTTTTGAATGGGATGCAGTTCGCCGTTTTGTTCGAGGCCCTCGACCGTGAGAATGTCCGCGCCATCCGCTTGAACCGCGAACATGGTGCATGACTTTACCGCTGCGCCGTTCATTAGCACGGTGCAAGCGCCGCAGTAGCTAGTGTCGCAACCTACGTGAGTTCCGGTGAGATCGAGATCTTCCCGCAGCAACTCCACGAATAGCTTGCGCGGCTCAACTGAAAGCGAATAGGACTTTCCGTTGACTTTGAGCTGAATCGAAATGTTTTTTACATTGTCAGGCATACATCACATTGGGCAGAGATGTTCTCATGCATAGATGTGGCTTGCTTCAACCTGCTCGCCACGCGCCCGGCGCACTGCAATATCAATCGCCCGCTTAACCAATGCACCGACGAGAGTGCGTTTGTACTCGGCCGAACCGCGCATGTCAGATTGCGGATCGGCAGAATTGCGAGCCGCTTCCATAGCGCTCGCGATCGTTTTTTCGCTAAGCGGTTGTCCACGCATAACAGATTCAGCATCCTTCACTCTGATGGGAATCAACCCAACACAGCCCAGAGCGATCGCCGCTTCCTGGCAAACATCGCCACTCATTGTCAGTTGAACCGCCGCACTAGCCGTGGGGTATACCGGCGCAGAGCGCTTGAACGCCAGGTACGCGCCGCCGCTTCCCTTAGGCGGAATTTTGACTGCTACTTCGCTGACTAATTCGCCTTGAGTCAAGTCCGTTGTGTACGCGTCTTTGATGAAGTCAGAGACAGAGACCGTGCGCTTACCGTTGGTGCCAATACAGCGAACTTCCACAGCAAGCGTAAAAAGCACGGTTGCCCAATCGCCGCTAGGATCAGCTTCCGCCAGCGAGCCGCCAATGGTGCCGCGGTTGCGCACTTGAACATCCGCAATTCCCGCTGCGCAATCGTGAAGAATTGGAATTTTTCCAGCCGCGGCGGATGACTCGATCTCCGCATGCCGAGTCAACGCGCCGAAACGTAGAGTGCCATTGTCTTCGTTAATGTAAGACGTGCCCGATGCGAAATTCAGATCTACGAGGTGGGCGGGGTTTGCGAAACGCAATTTCATCAGCGGAATCAGGCTCTGCCCGCCGGCCAGCACCTTGGCATCATCTCCGAGTTGCGCAAGCATAGCGGAGGCTTCTTTCAGGGAACTGGCGCGATGATAGTGAAACGCTCGCGGATACATTAGTTCTTTTCAGTCCTGCGTTCTTCACCGCCGTGTCGAACCGCTGTTAGCAAAAAAATCATCGGTTGAAAAGCATGCTGGGCCAATAAGCTTAACAAACACGATGGTCAGAGGACCACTCGACGATAAAATAAAAAAACGTACGGCCCGACGTTTTGGGTTTGCGTCTCTTAATCCTTTGCCCCGATTTTTCGATACTCGCCGCGGAAATACAGCAGCGGATCGCCTTGCCGGACCACTACATCCTCCACTTCCGCAATAAAAATTGTATGGTCTCCCGCATCCTGCACAGTGTGCAATCGACACTCAAGATAAGCGAGGGCACCGTGCAAAACCGGAGTACCGTGCTGCGTGCGATCGAAGCGGGCTCCCGCCTCGCGCTCAGCGTGGCGGTGCGTCGGGTTAGGATCGGCATAATACTGCGAAATCGCAATCTGATTTTCTGCCAGCACATTTATTCCAAAACGTTTCTTGGTGTGTAGGTGAGCGTGAGTGCGCGCCTGGTGATCGACGCAGACCAGCACCAGCGGCGGGTCCAGCGATACCGAGGCGAATGCGTTGGCGGTCATGCCGTGTACTTCACCTTCGAAGTCGACAGTGATAACCGTAACCCCAGTGCCAAAGCTGGCCATCGCCTTGCGGAATTCTGTCTGCGTTACCGCCATAAAAGATTCGTGCCGAGGCTGACTCAGCCGATTAATAAAGTGTAATCGGGATTGCGCCACTTATCTGCTACGCTGGACGAACATACCCCGAGCCCGGACCGCCCGGTAAACCATTGGCCTCTCATTTGTGAGCCTTATGTAATGGATACAATAGGCACATTATGGTCGCGAAATCGCCTAAAGAATGTTATCAACAACAGCAGCGAACTCTCCGAGCGAGGCCAAAACCGGGAGGCGCTGACGCTGTTGGATGACGAAATTGCACATGCGGTCGGCGAGGACAAAAACATTTGGGTGTGTACACTCAGCCGCCATGCTTCTGTGATAGCCGATCAGATGGGCGACCTCGGCCTCGTCAGACGATATCGCGAGCTGTGCCTTGCTCATGATCCTGACAATCCCCTGACTTTGCTCGGCTTGGCCGAAGTGCTGGATCGGCAGGGTGAAAAGGCCTTGGCCAAGGATTATGCGATCAGGTCGTATCAGCTTTCTGCGCAACGAGGCACCCCGAACTGGATTGCGCAGTTATGGAATCGATTTCCAAACAGTGGCCTGAAATCTTGAAGGAGTAAAACCGTGGTTATGCGTTGCTGTTCTCGGCCATGGCGCTCGTGGAGGGTTGGCTGACTGGCGTCCGAGGTCAATGCGCCCTATGGCGATTGTTCATCAATTGACATGGCCAGCAGAGAGGGCTACGTTTTACGATGTCCCAGCGAAGCCTTCCCGGTGTTTCTAATGTAGAATTCCGACATTGTGGGTGCAGGACAAATAGATTCGATTGACAGTTCTTTGAATGCTCTTGCCGACGAACCGTGTTCGGGCGTAGTGCTTTCGCGTGAGGGGGCTTGCCAGCTTATCGGCTGTTCTGACAACCGGCTTCCGCGATTGCTTTCAGCTGCTATGGCGGCAAGGCGAAATTTTAAGCCAGGCATCGTCACTTACTCGCGCAAAGTTTTTATTCCCCTCACTAATCTTTGCCGCGACTATTGCGGTTATTGCACCTTCCGTCGCGATCCCGGCCAACCGGGCGCGCACACCATGACGCCCGATCAAGTACTGGATCTGGCACGTGCGGGCGAAAAAATGGGATGCACCGAGGCGCTATTTAGTTTGGGTGATAAGCCCGAACTGGCGTTCTCTGAGATGCGCGAGACTCTGCGCCATCTGGGATATAAATCCACGCTCCACTACCTCGAAGCTATGTGTGAATTGGTTCTCCGCGAAACCACGCTGCTACCGCATCCGAATCCTGGTTTGCTGAGTGCGGAATGGATTGCGCGCCTGGCGAAGGTTTCTCCGAGCATGGGCTTAATGCTCGAAACCACCAACACCTCGCTTCTCGCAGCCGGCGCCGCCCATGACAATGCTCCCGACAAAGTTCCGGCCAAACGACTGCACACTATTGAAGAAGCAGGTAAACAAAATGTTCCGTTCACGACCGGCTTGTTGATTGGCATCGGCGAAACTGTTGAAGATCGCGTCGACACACTGCTTGCGATCCGCGAACTGCATCGCCGCCACGGGCACATCCAGGAAGTAATTATTCAGAACTTTCGCGCCAAGCCGGAAATTCCAATGCACGACTGGCCCGATCCCGCGCAAGGCGAAATGATGCGAGCCATCGCAGTCGCGCGTCTGCTCATGCCAGAGGTCAATATCCAAGCTCCGCCCAATCTTTCCGCTCCGTATTACGATGACTTCCTCGATGCTGGCATCAACGATTGGGGTGGCATCTCGCCACTGACGCCAGATTTCATCAATCCAGAAAGGCCATGGCCGCATCTTGAACAACTGAAGTCACGAACCGAAGCAAAGGGATATCGCTTGCATCAACGCCTACCGGTTTATCCTGAGTTTGTGCCGGCGCTGACTGCGAAACCGGGATTACTTTCTGAAAAAATCTCGGCCGCTGCAGATAGCGAAGGCTATGCGCGGAGACTTGTATGATCGTCGTGCTCACAGGCGGGACAGGAGGCGCTAAGTTTGTTGAGGGCCTGCGCCAGGTCTCCCCCACCAACGAACTCACCTTCATCGTGAACACCGGAGACGATCTGGAATGGTGGGGGCTATACGTTTCACCGGACTTGGATTCGATCACCTACGCCATGGCTGGTCTGCTCAGCAAGGAGCGCGGCTGGGGCGTAAAGGGCGACACATTCTACTGCCTCCAGGCCATGGGCGAGCTGGCTGAGCCCATCTGGTTTCATGTCGGCGATCGCGATCTCGCGGTCCATCTGCTCCGCTCGAAATACCTGGCGCAAGGAAAGACTCTGAGCGAGGCCACTACGGCCATCTGCGACAAGTTGGGGGTATCGGCGAGAATCCTGCCCATGAGCAATTCGCGGGTGGAAACCAGAGTGGACACGCCGATAGGCGAGCTCAGCTTTCAGGAGTATTTTGTGCAGCGATGGTATCAGGACCCGGTCAAATCAGTTCGTTTTGCCGGCGCCAGCGATGCCGAACCCGCCCCCGGCGTAATCGATTGCATCATGTCCGCCAGCGCCGTTATCCTGGCTCCCAGCAATCCCGTCAGCAGCATCGGCCCAATTCTCGCGGTCACGGAGATTCGGGAAGCATTGGGGAAAACTCAGGCAATCGTCGCGGCCATCAGCCCGATCGTCAACAATGCCGCAGTCTCGGGCCCAGCTGGCGCTTTGATGGCGGCGCAGGGACTGCCCGTTTCCGTCGCCGGGATAGCAAAAGCGTACGAAGATTTTCTCGATGTTCTAATCGCCGATGTCCGCGATCAAGCAGCCGCCAAGAAACTCGTTCGCCCCGGCCTCCGTGTGCACTGCACCAACACCATCATGCGAACCGCCGACGACAAAGCCAAACTGGCGCGCACCGTACTCGCCCTGCTGGGCGCGGAAAGCGCGCGGGCGGCGGACATTTCATGATCCTCATTCCGGTGAAAAGCCTGGCCAATGCCAAGCAGCGCCTGGCATCGATGCTCGATCAAGCAACTCGTACCAAGCTGGCTCAGGCCATGCTTTTTGATGTACTGGAAACGCTGTCTACATGCGCCAGCCCGACCGAAGTCAGCATCGTAACCAGCGATCCGTTTGCGCTTGAACTGGCGCGGCGATTTGAATTCCAAATCATTCCTGACCACGCCAATCGCAGTGAGACCGACGCCATCGAAATGGCGACGCAGTTTTGTGAGGAGCAAGGGGTAAACAGCGCGCTCGTCATCCCAGCGGACATTCCCATTATCCAAGCCTCTGAAATCGAAACCATTCTGCAAGCCGCGCCGGCTGAGGGCTCTATACTCGTCCCCGCCGCCGACGGCCGAGGCACGAACGCAGCGTGGCGAAGTCCCGCCGGATTATTTCCTCTGCGTTTTGGAAACGACAGTTTCAGACCGCATCTCGCCGCAGCGCGCGCCACCGGCAAGCCATGCGTGGTTCTCTCGTTGCCCGGCATAGCTCTTGATATTGATAATTCCTCTGACCTCCGCGAACTAGCGGAAGCCCCCGGCGAAACCCGCGCCCAGCGCCTGGTCCGCCAGTGGGACCTAACCAATCTTCCTTTGGCAGCCAACGAATAGTGCATGAACCAGCCATGCACACGTGGGGACGGGCGCCTCGCCCGTCCAGGCCGAGCAAAGCTCGGCAGCGCATTCTCAACGCAAGCCCTTTCATGAGCCGATCGTCGTGCTTTTTCGTACACTAGCATGCGAGCATGGCAAGCTTCGGCCAATCACGTGAACTGCGAATCATTCCTGTTTCGCTGGAAAGCGAAATCCGCCCCGGCGATTCCTTGCCGGAAAAACTTATCCACGCTCTCCAGCATCTGAATCTATCACTGCAAAAAGGCGACATCCTGATCGTGAAACACAAAATCGTCTCCAAGGCGGAAGGCCAACTCGTTCCCCTTGAGAAAATTACTCCCTCCCCCGCTTCGCGAGCGTGGGCGCGGCGTTACAAGCTCGACGCGCGAGTGACCGAAGTTGCTCTAGCGGAAAGCAAGCGAGTGGTTAGGCGCAAACGAGGAGTGCTGATCACAGAAACGCGCCACGGCCTGATCTGTGCCAACAGCGGCGTAGACGCTTCCAACGTCGACGGAGGCGACCACGCGCTGCTCCTTCCCAAAGATCCCGATGCCTCTGCGTCCCGATTGCATCGCGAGTTGAAAAGACGACTTAAGCTTTCCATTCCAGTCATCATCTCCGATAGTTTCGGTCGACCGTGGCGCGAAGGTCTCACCGAAGTTGCAATTGGCGTCGCGGGAATGAAAGCCCTGCACGATTATCGCGGACAACGCGATCCGCACGGCTATCCTCTGCGCGTAACGATTGAAGCTGTCGCCGACGAGCTGGCTTGTGCCGCAGGCCTGGTCTGCGGCAAGCTGACACGCACGCCAGCGTGTATCATTCGAGGGTATCGTTACCGGCCGGGACGCGGTAGGGCCAGTGATCTGCTTCGTTCGGCGGCTACCGATTTGTTCCGTTGATCAGCTTTCATTTTAAGGAGGATTTATGGCTCGCATTCTTACCCAGTCCGAACTGGAAAGCTTTCCTTCGCTAGAGTGGTCGGACATCGCTCCTCGCCTCAGTTATCAATCACGGACCGCACTCGAGCAAGTAATGGCAACGCTTGACGGAGGCACGCTCACCAGGGAACAGTGCGCTCTGCTTGCCAATGCTGAGGGCGACGACCTCCTCGGCTTGCTCGTTGCCGCTGACACCCTGCGTCGTGAACTGGTCGGAAACATCGTTACTTACGTAGTCAATCGCAATATTAATTTCACCAATATTTGTTTCGTCGGCTGCAAGTTTTGCGCTTTCAGCCGCGGCCCCCGCGAATCCGACACCTATTTTCTTAGTCTTGAACAGCTCGCACAGAAGGCAGTAGAAGCCTGGAAAGTTGGCGCAACTGAGGTTTGCATTCAAGGCGGCCTGCCGCATGGCCTACCGCCGTTTTACTATCGCGACATTCTGCGCGCAGTTAAGCAAGCCGTTCCCGGCATGCACATTCACGCTTTTTCACCGATGGAAATAATTTACGGAGTCGAGCTAACTCGCATGCCGCTTGCAGACTACCTCAGCATGCTTCGCGACAACGGTCTCGACACTTTGCCCGGTACGGCCGCCGAAATCCTCGACGACGACGTACGATTTGTACTTTCGCGCAACAAACTTTCCACCGAACAATGGAAGCAGGTCATTCGCACCGCGCACGGCTGCGGCATCCGCAGTACTTCGACGTTGATGTACGGCCACATCGAATCGTCCGAGCACTGGGTCAATCAACTTCTATTGTTCCGCGAAATTCAACAACAAACTGGTGGTTTCACCGAATTTGTCCCGCTCGGCTTCGTGCATCAGAATACTTTGCTCTTCCACCAGGGAATAGCGCGGTCCGGTCCCACACTCGCAGAACACCTCAAAATCCACGCGCTGGCGCGAGTTCTGCTGGCAGGAACCATCAACAATATTCAGGTGTCATGGGTAAAGCTGAATCGCAGTTTGTCGCAGCTCTGCTTGCACGCCGGGGCCAACGACTACGGCGGAACTTTGATGGAAGAAAATATTTCTCGCGAGGCCGGAGCCACGGCCGGACAATACACCAGCCCCGAAGATTTTCAGGCGCTCATTTTAGAGGCCGGCCGCATCCCTGCCGAGCGCAATACCGTTTACACGCGAATCAATCTCAAGCTACGGCCGGAAGCCTTTAGCAGCGAGCACTCGCTCGAACCGGAGTTTGCATGACCAAGAGTTCATGAACGCAGCCCGGCCCATCGCGGTTCTCGGAGGCACTGGCCCTGAAGGATTCGGTCTGGCTTTGCGCTGGGCGCAAGCCGGAGAAACGGTGATTATCGGATCGCGAGACGCCAAGCGCGCCCAGGATGCAGCAGACAAAATCAAGCAGAGAGTCGGCGCCAGCGCGAAAATTTCCGGCAGCGAAAATATTGCCGCTTGCAGCGCCGCTGATTTAATCGTGCTGACGATTCCTTTTGAAGGCCACGCAACTCTGCTCAAGCAAGTGAAGCCGGCAATTCGCCCCGGCAGTATCGTGATCGACGCCACCGTGCCCTTGGCTGCAAGTGTCGGCGGTCGCGCCACTCGCACACTCGGCATCTGGCAAGGCTCCGCCGCGCAACAAGCCGCGGAACTTGTGCCCAAAGGCGTGTCGGTCGTAGCGGCGTTTCAAAATCTGGGTGCTGAGTTACTGAATGCCGAAGGTCCAGTCGATTGTGATGTGATTGCCTGCGGCGACGACCCGATCGCCAACCAAGTCGCGCGAACGCTCGCAACAAAAATCCCGGGAGTTCGCGGAATCGACGGCGGCAAACTGGAAAACGCGCGCATCCTCGAACAGATCACCGCGCTATTGATCGGACTTAACATCCGGCACAAAGGCCACTCCGGAATTCGCATCACCGGCCTGCCAACATCGGCATACGAGATTCTGTAGCGCCGGCATCTTGCTGGCTGTCCCGAGGGCATCCTGCCCTCGGAGGCAAACGGCGAACTGTGGAGTTACAAGAGAATCCATGAACGACGCATCCAATTCGCGTCCAGCCATCGAATTCCGTCACGTCGTATATAAAGTAAACGGCGATGGCGGACGCGAACTGCTCCATGATCTCAATCTCGAAGCGCAGCGCGGAGAAACGCTAGTCCTGCTGGGCCGCAGTGGCTCCGGCAAAACCACCACTCTCAAACTAATCAATCGCTTGCTCACTCCGAGCAGTGGCGAAATTTTCGTCGAAGCACGCCCGACCAGCGATTGGGATGTAATCCGCCTGCGCCGCATGATCGGTTACGTAATCCAGGAAGTTGGACTCTTTCCTCACTTTACCGTCGAGCGAAATATCGGCCTGGTCCCGAAGATCGAGAACTGGCCCGCCGATCGCATTCACGCCCGAGTCCACGAGTTACTCCAGTTAGTCGGACTTGACCCCGAGATCGCTTCACGTTACCCGCGCGAACTGTCCGGCGGACAGCGCCAAAGGGTAGGCGTAGCGCGCGCACTGGCGGCCGACCCTCCAATCATGCTGATGGACGAACCTTTCGGAGCCCTCGATCTCATCACCCGTGCCGAGTTGCAACATGAATTTCTGAATTTGCAGAAGCGGCTGGGCAAGACCGTCGTTTTCGTGACCCATGACTTGCGTGAAGCTCTGTTGCTGGGCACACGCATCGCGTTAATGGACGCGGGCCGTCTGGTCACCGTGCAAACGCCCAAGGAGTTCTTAAATTCAAATGATCCATTAGCCACTGCGTACAAAGACGCTTTTGGCACCGACTTGAAAATTAAATGTTAGTGGAAGATGGGGGTCCACGCCCGTCCAAGCAAGGCCCAGTAGCTCCTTTGCACGCAATAGCGAGGAACCATGAACGTCTGGCAATTCATGCTGCAGAATCGAACCGAAGTCCTGGAGCTAACCCTCGAGCATTTGAAACTGGTCGGAATATCGACGTTCCTCGCCGTAGTTGTCGGAATTCCGCTAGGAATCCTGATCACCCGCTGGCCCATTCTCAACAAACCCGTTCTCGGCGGAGCGAATATTATTCAGACGATTCCCAGCCTCGCGCTATTCGGATTTCTACTGCCCGCACCGTGGATTGGAGCACGGGCCGACCGCCTTGCCATCCTCGCGCTCGCCCTGTATGCACTGCTCCCGCTGATTCGCAATACCTACGCGGGCATCCAAGGTGTAGATCGCGCGATAGTCGAAGCCGGACGCGGCATGGGCATGACCGATCGGCAACTGCTTTTTCAAGTCGAACTGCCGCTTTCTCTCGGAGTGATCATCGCCGGCGTTCGCGTGGCCACGGTGATCTCCGTCGGCCTGGCCACGATCGCCGCCGCCATCGGCGCCGGCGGTCTCGGAGAATATATTTTTCGCGGCCTCGCCATGGTCAACAATCAGGTAATTCTCGCAGGCGCCATTCCTGCCGCAGCCATGGCCTTGCTAGCCGACGTAAGCCTCGGCTGGCTCGAGAAACACCTTAGCCCGCACTAACTTTGTCGTCCTGAGCAATAACGAAGAGACCTTGCATTCCTGGCCGGCAAAATACATAGGTTCTTCGCTTCGCTCAGAATGACAGCGTCTTGAGTAGTTCTTGGCGAACATGATTCGACGAATCACCGCACTCATCCTCGTCTCCGTGCTGCTCACCGCTTGCGGCCCTTCCCGCGAACATCGCATAGTCGTCGGCTCCAAAAACTTCACCGAGCAACTCATTCTCGGAGAAATGATCGCTCAGCAAATCGAATCCCAAACTCATCTTCCCGTCGAGCGCCGCTTTCTATCTCGCCGGCACTTACATTTGCCACCAAGCCATTCTCGCAGGCCGCATCGATATCTATCCCGAATACACCGGCACCGCTCTCACCGCAGTCCTGAAAGAAAAGCCCAGCGCCGATCATGAAAAAGTCTACGACCAGGTCAAGACGGAATATGTGAAGCGCTTCAACCTCGCCGTGGGCGCGCCATTCGGCTTCAACGACACTTTCGCCATCGAAATTCGCGGCGACGACGCTCGCCGCCTCGGCCTGAAAACCATCTCGCAAGCCGCGCCTTACACTCCAAAGTGGCGCGCCGGTTTCGGCTACGAATTCATGGAGCGTCCCGACGGCTACAAAGGACTTGCCGCCACCTACGGCCTGCATTTCGCCGGCCCGCCGCAAATCATGGACCTGGGCCTGCTGACCCGCGCCCTGAAAGACAAGCAAGTCGATCTGATCGCCGGCAACACCACCGACGGCCTGATCCCCGCGCTGGACCTGTTCATTCTCGAAGACGACAAACATTATTTCCCTCCATACGAAGCCGTGCCCATCATTCGCCAACAGACGCTCGCCCTGCATCCCGACGTAAAACAAGCCCTCGATCAACTCGCCGGAAAAATCTCCGACGCCGAAATGCGCCAGCTAAATTACGCCGTCGACGGCCAGCACCGCGACGTAAAAGAAGTGGTGCACAATTTCCTGCGCGGAAAAAATCTCGCCCAATAAAAAAAGCCGCCAAGAAAGGCGGCTTTTCCCATAACTCAACAAACTCATGCAGCACTAGACTCCGCTCCCTGGAAAGGCTCGTCGTAGCTGCCTCCATAAATCGACGGACACTTCGCCCCCATGGGACGCAGATAAGTCGCCAGCTGTCCCCGATGATGAATACTGTGATTGTTTACGAATCCCAAATAGAAGACGTCCGGCAAAGTGAACACGCCATAAAAGTCTACCGGCGTCAGCAACTCTTCCGCCGACATCGCCCGCACCCGTTCGATCGCGCGCGGAAAATTCTTCTCATACCACGCAGCCAACTCAGCCGACGTCTTCGGCTCCTCCTTAAAGCGAGCCTCCATCGCAAACTTACGATCAGCAACTTCATCGAGCATCTGCACATCCGCCGATGCCAAATGCCACGCCAGTTCCCAGGCGGTACGCGCATTCGGATCAGGCTTGTAGTCGCGCTTCGCATCAGGAATCGCAGCCAGCACGCGCTGCGTAGCTTTCATTTCATTTTCCAGACCCATCAGCATTAAGTCGCGATAGGCGATGGCAAATTCCGGACTGGGGCCTTGCTGTGGTGATGCCATATTTTTCTCCTTGATGTTATGTCTAGACGTGATCAACAAATCGAAGGGGCGCCGTTTAAGCGCCCCGGATTGTGAAAACGGGCGAGACGCCCGTTCTCCATTTTCGAAAAAACTTGGCTAAACCGTGACCGGCTGTTTGCTGCCCACCGGCACCGGCGTCAACCATCCAAACCGGTCGGCTTTCTCGCCGCGAACTATACCATAAAACTCTTTCTGTATGGCTTTAGTTATGGCTCCAGTCACGCCTTTGCCCACGCTGATCTTGTCGACCGACCGAATCGGAGTAATCTCAGCCGCCGTGCCGGTGAAGAAAGCTTCATCCGCGATGTACAGCAATTCCCGCGGAATCCCTTGCTCTGACACCGGAATCCCAAGCTCCCGCGCAATCTGCAAAACCGAATCGCGCGTAATTCCAGGAAGCACCGAGTTGCCCAGCGGAGCCGTCTGCAGCACGCCGTTGCGCACAACGAAAACATTCTCGCCCGAGCCTTCGCTGACGTACCCATTCGCATCGAGCGCAATGCCTTCGACGTATCCGTTGATAATGGCTTCCATCTTGATCAGCTGCGAATTCATGTAATTCGCAGCCGACTTGGCCATCGCCGGCAGAGTATTGGGCGCGATGCGCGTCCATGACGAAACGCACACATCCACGCCTTGCTCCGCATCCGTACCCAGATATTTTCCCCACGGGTAATTGCAAATATAAACTTCGGTCGGCGAATTGAATGGATTCACTCCAGCCTCGCCATACCCGCGCAGGACGATCGGCCGCATGTAGCATGGCCAAATGCCATTCGCCTTCACCAAACCCACCATGGCGGAAATCAGCTCTTCGCGTGTGTAGTCCACGTCGATGCGATAAATTTTGGCTGAATCCAGAAGCCGTTGCGTGTGTTCCTGCGCCCGAAAAATCGCGGGACCACCCGTCGGCGCATAGCATCGAACTCCCTCAAATACCGATGAGCCGTAGTTAACCACGTGCGACATTACGTGAATCTGCGCATCATCCCATGGGATGAGCTTGCCGTTGTGCCAGATTTTCTCCGTCTTCTGAATCGCCATTGACCGCTCCTAAAGATTGGATTCGCGCGTACCGCAGGGAGTTTCGTTAGATGCCAAAATATCTTCCGTGGGCGGACCCGCCTGCTGGCACTTACGACAGGCAGCACGGTACACAAGGGGAGGCAGGAAGACCCAACTAAAACTACGAGATTATAACCCAGGCAGGCAGAGAGTCGAGAGGCTTTCTCAACCGGAAGCGCAGAAAAAGGGACGCATTAGGACCGCGTCCCACACTGGAGGAATGCCGTCAGCGCCCCCGAAGGTTAGTGACTGGCGCTTTGCCCGGATGCGTCGGGAACCGGGCTAAGCCCAGCCTGAACTACGTGGGGCAGTTCGTCTCCCCGGAAATACTGGCCCTTAGCCGCCCGCATCTCGGGCATTGCGGCGTAAGGCTTGCTGTAGTCGTTGGCGGCGTTCCAGAAGAGAAAACCGATTCCGCCCGTTTCTTTCGCCGTCTGCACCTGCACTTCGATGTACTTTGGAGAGTAGGTTTTGGTGCGCCAGCGAAAAGCCTGCAACCACGGACGTATCACCACGTCGCTGCCCTTAGTGATCAGCTCAAAGCGCTTCATGGATTCGCCGATAAAATGCTCCGGCGCGTCACCCGGATGGGCGATTCCATCCATGCCAAAGAAATGGGAGGGATAAATCATCGGCGAAAGCACATCGCAATACTTGGCCATGAGCACGATATCCTGCCCCGTGTGCCCCAGGTCGACTGGCCGCTGCCACGCCATAATGCCAAACACGTCCAACGAAAGCAGCACGCCCGTGGGGTGTATCTGCGCATAGGCATGCTTCAGGAAATCAGCAATGACCTCGGAGCGATGCCAGGTCGGATGCTCAGTCTGGAACACGAAGCTGGCGTCTTTCTGGTCGCCCTCAGCCGGGAACCTCACGTAATCGAACTGAACCTCATCCACGCCTGACTCAGCCGCCTTTTTGGCCAGGGCAATATCGTATTCCTGCACCTTGGGTTGCGAGGGATCGGTCCATACCAGCTTGCCGTTTTCCCGCCAGGCTTGACCGGTTCTGTGGGATTTAACGGCCAGCTCAGGATGTGCAACCACCAGCCGCTCGTCGCGGAATATTGCTACGCGGGCGATAGCGTGCATGCCCTGCGAATGCAGGAAATGGGTAAACTTAGGCAGATCATGGATGGCAACATGGTGGCTGCCTGCGAGCGGGTGGTCGAACGGGATATTAACGCTTCCGTCACTATCTTTTACGTCGAAAACCACCGCATTACCACCTAACTCACGCCACCGCCGGATGATCTTCAATCCCTTGTCGCTGCCAGCCATTACGCCGGTCAGGTAAATCGCTCGTACCTCGAAATCCCGCGCCACGGGAATGCTCTTTTCCACGATCGGGGCCGGCAAGATTCCCGGCACAATCAACTCCTGGCCGGATTTCAGGTAAGTTCCTTTGGGGTTTCCGCTGGCTTCACGGATCGCATCACCCAGTTGGGTATAGGTCAGAAAGCTTGTCTGCGGCAGGAAGTGATGCGCAACCAGACTGACGGTATCGCCGCGCTTGGCCACATACAAGGCGGTGCCTGGGGGCATAGTGCCGGCGACAAGAGCAGGTGGTTCTTCCGCCTTGGACGCTCGCGGCGCCGGGTTCGAAGCCCGCACCAGTTCGGGGCTTTGGCCGGCCTGCGCGGCCGCCGCCGGTAGCTCGAAAGCCAACCGCCATGAAACGAATCCAAGAGCCAGGCAAGACAAAACTATGATCAGAATTGAAGCAGAGCGGCGCACATTTTTCTCCGTGGAAAGCGTGATGAATGCTTAACCCGGATGCTAGCGGCCCGCTCATACCCGTGCTAGTTACGTCTGGTCACGACCGTCGTAGTAGTCTTTTGCCCTACTCAATCGAGAAAATTTCTCATGCGCAAACTATTTCCCTTTACATGATTTCCTCCCGCCTTGTAAGTACCTTCACGGACGTTTAACAGCATCTAAGTATTGAAGGAATAAGCCGTGGGCAGTTCTCAGGGGATGGCGCGTTATTTGCACTAGGGAGATCGCGGTGAGGAACCTAACCACAATTTACCCGGAAATGACAAAATTTGTCGCTTTTCGAAGCGACGAAACTAACCAGCCACTATCTAACGGAAAGCCCAGGAAGGGAAACGCCCTGACCCTATGAAAAACGCTCTCAATACCGTTCTCGATCCTACCCGCCGTAGCAACGACGCCAGGGATTTCGACAACACTCTGCGCCGTAAGATCGTTGGCCAGGACGCCGCACTCGAAAAAGTGGTTGAGATTTACCAGATGTTCCTGGCGGGACTGAACCCTCCGGGACGTCCGGTTGGCAATCTTCTGTTTCTGGGACCGACGGGCTCAGGTAAAACTCGGGTCGTCGAGGCCATGTCCGAAACCTTGTTTGGCGACGCCCGGGCCTGCATCAAGATCGATTGCGCCGAGTTCCAGCACTCCCACGAAATTGCCAAGCTGATCGGCTCGCCGCCTGGATACCTCGGTCATCGCGAGACTCATCCACTGCTAACTCAGGAAGCCCTCAACCAGTGGCATACGGAAAAGCTCAAGCTATCCATCCTGCTCTTCGACGAGATCGAGAAGGCCTCCGACGCCCTCTGGCAACTGCTGCTCGGCATCCTCGACAAGGCAACCTTGACCCTGGGCGACAACCGCCGCGTCGATATGTCGCAATGCATCATTATCCTGACCTCGAACCTGGGGACCAGCGAGATGAGCAACCTGGTCGATGGCGGCATGGGTTTCACCCATAAGCCGAAGCTGGTCGACTCAAGTCTTGACGACAAGATCGATCGCACCGCGGTCGAAGCTGCCCGTCGCAAGTTCACCCCAGAGTTCATGAACCGCATCGACAAGGTGGTGGTCTTCAAAACCCTGCGCCCGGAGCATCTCGAGCAGATCTTGGATATTGAACTCGGAATGGTGCAACAGCGCATTCTGATGGCATCTGCCGCCAATCAATTCGTATTCAATTGCACCGCCAAGGTGAAGAGCTTCCTCCTGCACGAGGGTACCGATCCAAAATACGGAGCCCGTCACCTGAAGCGCGCGATTGAACGGCATCTGGTGTTCCCTCTGGCCAATCTGGTTGCGACGGGGCAAGTGAGGCTCGGAGACTTCATTCGCGTTGACATGGCCGCCGAAGGCTCTCTCACATTCGTAAAAGAAGCCGAAGGCGCAATGGTTCCCATGCTTATGGAGCGGTACGGAGCCGCGGCCGGAATGCCTCCGATGGCCGCCCGCGCCGCCCGCACCATCGGCCGCCGCGAATTCGGAGCCACTCCAACCGCCGATACCAAATAGTTTTGCAGTAGTCCGGACAAGAAAAGAGCGCCGCCAACCAGCGGCGCTTTTTTTGTGTAGGCGCGGGCGTGCGTCGCCAATGAAAATCTAGCCAAACTGAGAACCCCTAGCGCGACCGTTCATCGGACGATCCACCTCATCCCGACCAATCGGTCTCAGTCTCCTGGCTTGGTCATCCGAAGCCCCGCGCCTTCACCAGCGGGGCGAGGGATCTGGCGTGTGCCATCCGCGGAACGTCCTCACTCTTTACCCGACTTCAACTTCCACACAATCTGCCGCAAAATGCCCAGCCAAACCACCGCATCCCGCGACGGCAAATTCAACCGCCGCACCAATCGCCGCATCCTCTCCTCCACATCGGCAATAGGACGCCGCTCCAAATACCCACTCCCGCGCATGGCTTCAAGCAGCATCGCCGTGATCCGCTCAAGTTCCTCCGCCGTCGCACGCAGAACCTTCTCCGTCTCCCGCGCAGCCTTGCCATCGCGAATCAGTTCGTACAGGCAAACCGCGACTGCCTGCCCCAGGTTCATCGAAATGTTGCCTTCACACGTCGGAATACGCATCAGCCAATGACAATGGCTAAGCGCAGCGTTTGACAGTCCGAATTTCTCCGATCCAAACAGCAATGCAACTTTGCCAGACCCCAATTTCTTGCGAATGATCCGCGCCCCGTACTCCAGCCGCCGCAACGGATGCTGCAATTCCCGATGACGCACCGCGGTAGTTCCCACCACCAGCGTGCAATCAGCCACAGCCTCCGCCACAGTCTTATACTCTTCCGCACTCGCCAGCAACTCCGAAGCCCCAACCGCAGACCGCGCTTCGCGAAACGCCGCCTCATAAGGATTAACGACGCGCAAATGCGAAAACCCAAAATTACTCATAGCCCGCGCCGCCGCCCCAATATTAAGCGGATTCCGCGCCGCGACGAGAACCACACGCAACCGCTGTCCAATGTCGACGCGGCCGTCGCCAGTGTAGGCGCGGGCGTCCCCGCCCGTGCGGCCCTCAGTACGAACTCGGCGTCGTCCCAGTAACTTCGACATTGAAATCAATCGCTGTGAAAGGGCGAGCGCGTCCCATGTAGGCGCGGGCGTCCCGCCCGTGCGGGCACAATCAAAGACTTAACATCTGGGTGCCCCAGGTTCGCGTCCGTTCTTTGGACATTAACCTGGGCTGACTCGATTCGTATCAGGGCATCGCTTCAGCGATGCCGTAACTGCTCTCAAAACAGTGGCGCCTTCAGGCGCTGCCAGGTCGCGATATGCCGTTGTCAGCATACCGAAGCCGCCCACTCAGCTCACCGGCTATACTGATTCCTCTGTTTCTCCGCATGACGCTCCAATCCCAACTGAATCAACCGCCCAATTAGGTCGGAATACGATATACCTGAAGCCGCCCACAACTTGGGATACATACTGATCGCCGTGAACCCAGGCATCGTATTGATCTCATTCAAATAAATCTTCCGCGACTTCGGCTCCATCAAGAAATCCACTCGCGCCAGGCCCGCGCAGTCCACCGCCTTGAACGCGGCGACTGCAAGCCGCTGTACCTCTTTGATTTCTGACTTGCTAAGCTTGGCCGGAATGATGAGCTGTGATCCCTCGTCAAGATACTTGGCGTTGTAATCATAAAATTCTGTGCTGGGAACGATCTCACCCGGCAACGAGGCCTCAGGCTGATCGTTCCCCAGCACCGAGCATTCAATCTCGCGCGCTTTCTGTTTCGAGCCGCCAACGCCCTGCTCGATCACGATTTTGCGATCGAACTTTGCCGCCTCTTCAATCGCCGGACCAAGTTGCTTGCCATCACGCGCCTTGGAAATTCCCACCGACGATCCCAAATTCGCTGGCTTCACAAACACCGGATACTTCAGCTTGCTCTCCACAAGTTTCTGAACCTTCTTCGCATTCGCCTCCCACTCGCTGCGCAAAAAAGTAACGTGCTTCACGATTGGCAATCCCGCGGCGCGAAAAAGTGATTTCATAACGTCCTTGTCCATCCCCGCGGCTGAGCCCAGCACGCCCGCACCCACGTAAGGCATGTCCGCCAACTCCAGCAAACCCTGGATGGTTCCGTCCTCGCCGAAGGTTCCATGCAGCACGGGGAAAATTACATCGACATCGATGGCGCGATCAGCCGCACGACGAGTCAGCGCGTCCGTTTCAAAAGGCGCGATCGAACCACGCCGGTGCGGCTCAGGCGGCACCACAACCGATTCGCCCTTTGGCCAGAACAGCAGCCCCTGGCGTCGCATCAGGATCACCAGCCCGTAGATGTGTAGGGCGGGCGCCCTCGCCCGCCGCTTTTCCCTGGAGCAAACGCTCCGCATCGGCCGCGGTCACCCATCGTCCTTGTTTGGTGATGCCAATGGGCACGACTTCATATTTATTTTTATCGATGGCGTTGAAAACCGACGCGGCCGAGAGCAGAGAGACTTCATGCTCTCCGCTGCGGCCGCCAAAAAGGATACCGACCCGAATCTTTTTCATGACCTTTCAGTCTGGACGCGCAACGCCTGCGGCGTCAATTGCCGGTTGGATTCCCGGCCGGACTGACAGTGCAATAGAGATGTGTTCCACGTGGAACAGTCGATAATCGCAAGATGCTGAGTCAAAGAGACTTAGTAGCGATGGGGTAAGGACGACGCAGTTTCCGGGTACCCACGAAAGTAGACTTGAATGCTACCGAAACGTGTGGCTAGAGAATCTTTTTTCCGAACGCGGACAACGCCAGTTCCACGGCCAAGTCTGCCGTTCTGTTATGCTCGTCGATCACCGGATTTACTTCGACGATTTCGAAACTTAGCATGCGGCCGTGGTCGGCGATAATTTCCATCGCCAGGTGAGCCTCACGATAGGTCGCTCCTCCGCGGACCGGCGTGCCTACGCCGGGCGCGTCTTCGGGATCGACCCAATCCATGTCGAGGGAAACGTGGTAGCCGGCGGTGCCGCGTCCGGCGATCCGCAGAGCTTCTTCCATCACCGTGCGCATGCTGCGCTCATCAATATCGCGCATGGTGAAGACATGGATGCCGGCGCGGCGAACGTTTTCTTTTTCGATGGCGTCGATGTCGCGCACGCCGACTAGAACACAATTCTCCGGACTGACCTTGGGACAAAAGTCGAAAATATTGCACAGTTCAGGCGGGCCTAATCCCATGATTGCCGCCAGTGGCATGCCATGCACGTTTCCGCTGGGAGAACTGTCGGGCGTGTTGACGTCGGTGTGAGCGTCAATCCAAATGAGGCCGACTTTCTGGTTCTGGCGCCGATAAAATTCGGCGACGCCCGCGACCGTTCCTGCGGCAATAGAATGGTCGCCGCCCAGAGTGATCGGGACTTTGCCCGCCTCGAGTGTTTTCACGATGAGTTCCGCGTGCTTGGTGCAGGTCGCGGTAATTTCCTTCAGATATTTCGCGTGCGGGTCGCCTTCTTTTTTTGCTCCGCGATGGCGACGGAAATATTTCCCGCGTCTTCGACCACATGGCCGAGCGCTTCGAGACGCGCTTCAAGGCCGGCGACGCGCACCGCCGACGGTCCCATGTCTACCCCGCGGCGCGATTGGCCTAGGTCGAGGGGAACCCCAATGACGCGAATCTTGCGAGGAGCGATGCTTGAAACGGATGAGGTAATGGTTGTCATAATTGGGATAATTTACCGCCGAGAACGCCGAGAACGCCGAGTTTTAAATTCATTAAGGCGATTGTGCTGTGCGGCAATCGACGTTGCGATCCTGGAAAAAATGAAGTGGCGATTGTCATAGCCTTGCTAACTTGCCGGAGTTGCCGAGAATGTCGAGTCTGGAAATTCATAATGCGTTTAAGGCCGTCCTTCAGCACTCGGACGTGAAAGTTCAAAAGCAGGTCTACTCTCTTGTTCGACAGGCGAAGGTATGAGAGCAGTTGGGCGTCGTGGATGGGAGCAAGCCGTTCGACCGCCTTGACTTCAACGATTACTGCATCTTCAACGACCAGATCGAGCCGATACCCGCAGTCCAGTTTCACGTCTTTATATACAACTGGCAGCGGTTTCTGCACTTCCACTTTGAAACCCATTTGCCGTAACTCAAAAGCCAGGCAGACCTCGTAGGCCGATTCGAGCAATCCCGGCCCAAGACCCTTATGCACCTCGATCGCCGCCCCGATGATACGACGCGTGATCTGGTCGAGTCTGTCTTTTTCTTCCATTCTCGGCTACCTCGGCGTGCTCGGCGGTCAAATCGCTATGGGTACAGTCTATGCAGCATTCGCGGGAACGGGATCGTCTCCCGTACATGCTCCAGGCCGCAGATCCAGGCTACTGCGCGTTCGATTCCCATACCAAAGCCCGCGTGGGGCACGCTGCCGTATTTTCGCAAATCCAAATACCACTTGAATGCTTCTTCCGGCAAGCCGTGTTCGTGAATGCGCTTCAGTAACAGATCGTATGACGCCATGCGCTGCGAGCCGCCGATAATTTCGCCGTAGCCCTCGGGTGCTAGCACGTCCACGCAGAGAGCGAGATCCGGGCGCTGCGGGTCCGGCTCCATGTAAAATGCCTTTACTTTCGCCGGATAGCGATGCACCATCACCGGCCGATCGAATTGCGACGAGATATAAGTTTCGTCCGGCGAACCCAAGTCCCCGCCCCACTCGAAATTGTTTTCAAGCGCGCCCTTGGCGTGCGCCTCCTGCAAAATCTTCACCGCTTCATCGTACGTGATGCGCGGAAACGGAGCCTCGACTTTTTCTAATTTCGAAATATCGCGGCCGATGGTTTGCAGGTCGGGACGGCGGCGCTCGAGACATCGTTTTACCAGAAAACTCAGCAGGCCCTCGGCGAGTGCCATGATGTCTTCGAGTTGTGCGTAAGCGACCTCGGGTTCGACCATCCAGAACTCGGTCAAGTGACGGCGAGTTTTACTCTTCTCGGCGCGGAATGTTGGGCCGAAAGAATACACCTTGCCCAGCGCCATGGCGGTGGCTTCGATGTAGAGTTGTCCCGACTGCGTGAGGTACGCCTGCTCGTCGAAATAATCGACAGGAAACAAAGTTGTGGTTCCCTCGCACGCTGCCGGCGTCAGAATTGGCGGATCGGTGAGGGTGAAACCGCGTTCGTCGAAGAAGTCACGGGCGGCTTTGATGATTTCTGCACGCACTCGCAGAATAGCTGCCTGGCGCGGCGTTCGCACCCAGAGGTGGCGGTGTTCCATCAGAAAATCGACGCCGTGCTCTTTAAGTGAGATGGGGTAGGGATCATTTTCCGCGACGCGCTGGACTACCTGCACATTCGAGATATCGAGTTCATATCCGCCGGGAGCGCGCGTGTCGGCGCGAACTTTGCCTTCGACGATTACGCTTGATTCCTGGGTTAGAGCCTTTAGCGCGTCAAAAACTTCTGGGGCGACCGCATTTTTTGGGACGACGCCTTGAATTACTCCGGAGCCGTCGCGCAGTTGGGGGAAGAGCAGTTTTCCGCTCTCGCGCAGGTTGTAGAGCCAGCCTCGAATGGTGACCGTTTCGCCTTCGTGCTTGCCAACATCGATGATTGTGGTTACAGGGGAAGACATATTATTTGGTATTGGCTAATAGAGTGATTAAGTAATTTTGCAATTGAAAGCTTACCTCAGGGGCTAAAGCCCCAAACCTTTTAGAGTCTTCTTGGCGCGGCTGAAGCCGCGCCCCTTCAAAGCTTGCAGCCCTGCAAGCCGGCATCCTGCGGGCTGTCGATATTGGCATTCTGCGGGCGAGACGCCCGCAGGACAGCCGCCGAGACGGCGGCGCTACAAGGTTTCCAGTTTGTCGAATACCTCTTGCATTTTTTCTGCTGGATTTACTTTCTCGTCGGCTTCAATTTCTAACAGCAATGGCGGAGTGTGCGGGGCCGACCGCAGCAGTTCCATGGCTTGTTTCCAGTCGATCGATCCGCTGCCGGGCCAAAGATGTGAGTCACGATCCTTGGCGTTGTCGTGAACGTGCGTCGAGTGGATGTAGCTTCTGACTGTCTCGAAAGCCTGCGGCACATCGCTCATGAGATTGGCGTGACCGAAATCGAAGCAGACGCCCACGTCATCGAAATGCGCGGCGCGGATAAATTCCACCAGACGCTCCGGCGTCGATAATTCATTGGGAATATTTTCCAGCAGAATCCGCACCCCTAGCGGTTTAGCGAACGCGCGCAGGTGCTCGACCGAAGTCATGGCCGCTTCGAATTTGCGATCGTCGAAAGATTCTCCGGTGGCGCCGAGGTGCTGCACCAGAAAACGAAATGGAATTTGCTCGGCGAGTTCGAGGGCGCGTTTGATTTCATCCATTGCTTCGATGCGGCTGGCGCGGTCGGTCGACGTTACATTGATGGGAGGCGCGCCGGTTCGTCCCCATTCGTAATCGGCGTACAGCGGTGCGTGGACGGAGTTGAGGGTGACGCCGCTGGTGCGAAACCAGTCCGCAAGTTCGCGCACGTGCTGCTTGCGGTTGGCGTAGTCCACGTGCTGGCGCGCGGCGAAGATCTCAATTGTCTGCGCTCCGCCACGCACCAGGCCGTCCAATATTCCGGGGTGCAGACGTTCTTTTATGTAGATGAATGTCGATATTGCTTTCAGCATTGGACCGCTTTCATAATAGTTTATCGATGGTAAACCGTTTGCTCCGTGCGACGACAGCGCCTGAAGGCGCCGTTAGAGACCTTCGTTTGCGGAACGCCTAAACAGGCTGCGAAAAAAGTGATAAATCGGCGTTTAGGTTTTCTTTCAAAGCCCCAGTCGCCGATTTCGAAGTTTTTCCGCAACCCCTGGAAGCCGTGCCCTTCAAAACTCCAACGCCTCGAAGCGCTTTTCCGCAAACTGTGGAAGCGCTGCTCCACCCAAAAGCAGAAGTTTCCGCAAACTGTAGAGACTTTTAGCCAAGCCACTCATTAGGCCGGCTCTAATAACCTACTGCCTTTCCATTATTTCTGACGTCGCTTGCGCCCAGGCGTTCGTTGGTTTTGAGATCGATCGCGATGCACTCTCCGTCGCTCCAGTAGGGTACCCACTCTCCTGCGACGGTTTCTCCGATCTCGACCTTGTGTCCCATTTGCTGCACTAGTCTCACCGCGTCGGGAGAAAACCATTGCTCTACGTTCACGATATCTGGCATCCATTGATTATGGAAGCGCGGCGCGTTCACCGCTTCCTGAATGTTCATACCGTAGTCGATCACGCCCATCAAAATATTAGCAACCGTAGTGATAATTCGGGCGCCGCCCGGAGAGCCCAGCACCAGAAAAAGTTTCCCGTCTCTCAGCACGATAGTCGGAGTCATGGCGGAAAGCGGGCGTTTGCCCGGTCCGATCGCGTTGGCCGGGCCCTGAATCAGGCCGTAAAGATTCGGAACTCCGGGCTTCGAGGCGAAGTCATCCATTTCATCATTCAGCAGAAATCCCAATCCTTCGGCAGTGACTCGCGAACCGAAGCTGTCATTCAGCGTCGTGGTTACGGAAACGGCGTTCCCGTCTGCATCCACTACAGAGTAATGCGTGGTGTGTTCGGGTTCACGCACTGCCGAGGGCTGGGGATGCCGCGAGGCGTACTGTTCAAGTTCGCTGAAGATCGCGGGGCGCTTTAGATCTTTGCTCGGGGTGGCGTGCGCAGGATCAATTGATTCGCGCCAGGCGGCGCCATATTTTTTATCAATCAATTGCGCGACGGGAATTTTGGAAAAATCAGGATCGCCCAGGAATTCGGCGCGATCATAAAAAGCTCGACGAAAAGCTTCGACTGTCAAGTGGACGGATGCGGCCGAGCGATCGCCCGCCTTGGCCAGATCGAAACCTTCGAGGATGTTCAATATTTCCATCAGCGCCGTACCGCCTGAGGATGGCGGCGGGGCGCTGATAATTTCGTAGCCTCGATAGTTGCCGCGTATGGGCTCGCGTTCTTTCACTTCATAATGAGCGAGATCGTCGGCGGTGATTAAGCCTCCGCCCTTTTGAAGCGACGCAACCAATTCATGCGCCATGGCACCGTGATAAAAGTCGTCCGGATCTTTGGCGATACGCTCGAGTGTCCGCGCCAATTCTGGCTGGCGAAAAACTTCGCCTTGCTTGTAGTAATTTCCGTCCCGCTGGAAAATGCGCCGCGACTCGGAAAACTTTGACAGGTCTTTATCACGAAGATCGCGCGCATCCTGCCAGGCCAACGCGTAGCCGTCCTGCGCCAGCCTGATGGCCGGCGCCATCACCTGAGCGAGTGTCAGCTTACCGTATTGTTTTTCGGCATACACCATGCCTGCAACCGAGCCGGGCACGCCGATGGATTTGTAGCCAACGACGCTGGCATTCTCGATCACGTTGCCTTGAGCATCGAGATACATGTTCGCGGTGGCGGCGGCTGCAGCTTTTTCGCGGTAATCGATGAAGTGCACGCGGCCGTCAGCCATGCGGATGAGCATGAATCCGCCGCCGCCCAGATTGCCGGCCTGAGGATGAACCACCGCTAGGGCGAAGCCCGTGGCCACGGCGGCGTCGATCGCGTTTCCGCCGGCGTGCATGACCTCGACTCCGGCGCGAGAAGCCAGTTCGTGAACGCTGACGACGATGGCGTGCGGGGCGTGGACGGGTTCGGTAGCCGCTGCGGCGGTTGCGGAAAAAAGCACCAGCAGTGCCAGCGGCAGCACGAATCGGTTGCGTCGTGAGTCGCATTGGATATAAGAATGGCCGGAATCCCCACCCTAGTCGCACAGAACGCGAGTAGAGTGGGGCACCCTCTGAGGCTAGCGTAGGCTGCGAGGCGAGAGTCAAATTCTGCTGTCAGCTATCAGCTGTCAGCTTTTTCTCCTTCGTGTTGTTTGTCGTTTAATGCTTTTACTCTTCACTTTAACTTTTCTGGCTTTCATCATCACCATTTCGTATGACTGGCCGAATCAAGTCTTCCGTTTCCTCATCGCGCAAAACATCCAAACGTTCCAGCAAAACCCACTTGTAGCGGCCCACATAAGGCGCGGGGCTGATGCCTTCTTGCTCACACAACTCGGCGAAAGTTTCCGGAGTGCACTTGAAACACATGGTTGGCGGAACGGCGGCCAGGCTCAGCATGGCAAAAATTTTGCCGTTCACTTTGAAACAAAGCGTTTCGCCCCACTGGAGGGTTTCCTTTGCCTGGGGAAAATTGAGACAATAGTTTCGAACGGATTCGACGTTCATGCCGGTTGGACGATCTGCATCAGATTGAACCTGCAAGAAACCACTCAGGAGATTGGAAATGGAAACGCGGCGGCTTGGCAACTCCGATTTATTTATTACTCCCGTAGGTTTTGGCGCGTGGGCCATTGGCGGCAGCTGGCTGGCAGTTTGGCTGGGGCACGCAGGACGACGATGACTCCATTGCAGCCATTCACAGCGCGCTGGAAGCGGGCGTGAACTGGATCGATACGGCCGCGGTTTATGGTCTGGGGCATTCGGAGGAGGTGGTTGCCCGGGCGTTAAAGAGTTGGTCGGGGACGAAGCCTTACGTCTTTACCAAGTGCGGCATGCGCTGGGATGCGGAGGGGAACGTTCGCAAGATTCTGCATGCGGATTCGATTTCCTTCGAAATTGAAAACAGCCTGCGGCGTTTGGGGGTTGAGACGATCGATCTGTATCAGATTCATTGGCCGCCTGATCCGGACTCGCCCGAACTTGAAGAAGGGTGGTCCATCCTTGCGGAGTTGAAGCGGCAGGGCAAAGTGCGGTGGATTGGGGTGTCGAATTTTGATGTTAAGCAGTTGCGGCGGGCGCAAAAAATTGCGCCGATTACGTCGCTGCAGCCGCCTTATTCGCTGATCAATCGCGGAGTTGAGGAAGATATTCTGCCTTATTGTTTGCGGGAAAACATTGGCGTGATCGTGTATTCGCCGATGGCTTCGGGACTTCTTACTGGGTCGATGACGCGTGAACGTGCCAGCAAGTTGCCGAAAGATGACTGGCGCAGCAGCGATCCTCAATTCACGCAGCCGCAACTTTCGCGGAACCTGGCGCTGGTGGAGCAGTTGCGCGAGATTGGCAAGCGGCATGGCCGTTCGCCGGGTGAAGTGGCGATTGCGTGGACGCTGCGAAATCCGGCGGTGACGGGTGCGATCGTGGGCGCGCGCAATGCTCGCCAGGCTGGTGGGATAATGCGGGCGGGAGATTTCCGGCTTAGCGACAAGGAAGTAAATGAAATCGAAGACTATTTTGAACAGACCGCCGCTTAGGCTGACGCCCGCGCCTATACTTGCTGCCTCGCCTCACCTAGGGTTACGGTTACATCCATTTTTCGCTTGCCCCGATAGATGGTGACTCGGACGGAGTCGCCGGCGCGATGGTTGTTCATGACCTCGGCCAACTCCTGTTGATCTTCGACTTTCTTGCCGTCGATGGCGACGATCAGGTCTCCGCCCAACATAATGGGAGTGTTGCCGAGAAACGCGCGCTCGTTTCCGCCGCGCAGGCCGGCGTTGTCGGCGGCTCCTCCTGGCATGACTTGCAGAATTAATAGGCCGTAGTCTGCGGCGAGTCCCATCTGATCTGCCAATTGAGGATCGACAGGAATCGTGCTGACGCCCAGCGCCGGACGCCGCACCCGGCCTAGCGTAAGCAGATCGTTGATCACAGCTTTTGCTGTATTGATCGGAATGGCAAAACCGATGCCCGCACTTTGTCCGACGCTGGAAGCGATCATTGTGTTGATGCCGATTACTTCGCCGTGCATATTTAGCAGCGGGCCGCCCGAATTTCCGGGATTGATGGAGGCGTCGGTCTGAATGGCGTCGTCAATCTTCATGCCATCTGGTTCCTGCACCTGACGGATCGAACTCACAATCCCGCGGGTCAACGTCCCTCCCAACCCAAACGGATTGCCGATCGCGTATACCTTCTGGCCAACTTGCAGACTCGCAGAGTCCCCCAAAACCATCGGCGTGAGGTTGGGGGCCTTGATCTGAAGCACGGCGAGATCATGAGAACGATCGGTGCCGATGACAGCGGCGGGAATTCCCTTCTTGCGGTTGTGCAGCGTAACCTCGATCTGGCGCGCATCTGCGATGACGTGATAGTTGGTTAATATGTGTCCTTCTTTGTCGATGATGAAGCCTGATCCCTGACCTTCCTCCGGCATGAGTCCGTAGAAAAAGTCGAAAGTTACCGCCTTCGACGTGATGTTCACTACCGAACCAATATTCTTGCGGTAGACGGAAATGTTGTTCTGTTCTTCGGCATCGAGCGACTCGCTGCCTGACGCCTCGCTGATTTCAAATTTGGCCGGATGCCCGGCCCAATCGGTGAGCGCAGCGCGTCCCGAACGATAGGTGGTGAAATAGAAAAAGCCGCCAGCCAGAATGATGGCCAGCAAAACAGGACGAAGAAGCCTCATAATTCGGAACCTTCCATTACTCGATTGTAATAAATTATCGGTTGATCAATGGGAAGCTGCCTAAGTAACACTGTGCGCGCCCACGGCGCAGTTGTCATCCCGAGACCAGTTGTCATCCCGAGCGAAGCGAGGGATCCAGGTTCTTGCCTGCACAATCGGTCTCATCGCCGCACGCAAGCACCCAGATCCCTCGCGTTGCTCGGGATGACAATCCTAATGGTTAAGACCTTCGAACTCCGTGTCCCTCAGCCGCACGTTTGAGTTCCGCGTAAACTTTTGCGACTTGTTTTCGGCTTTCGTCCAGCGAACCGGAGTTGTCGATCACGAATTGCGCCGCCTTGATTTTGTCTTCATCCGGCAACTGAGCGGCCATTCGCCGGCCAACCTCGCGCCGCGCAGTCTCTTCATCGACTCCTAAACGCGAGGCCCAACGTTGAGTTCGCTGTTCGGGATGGCAAGTCACCACCACGAGTTTGTCGAAACGTTTCGTCGCGCCTGCTTCCAAAATTAATGCGGCTTCGACTATTGCGATGGCTTTGGGATCTTTCCGGCCAATTTCCTCCATCCATTCGTCCTGCCTTTTAATCACCGCGGGATGGACTATCTGGTTCAACTCTTCGATGCGGGAAGACTTATTTTCTGAAGACGCTCCAAATGCAGCCTCGGCCAGCCGCGCCCGATTCAGCGAGCTATCAGGGTTGAGAATTGCGCTGCCGAAATGGCGTACGACTTCCTGATAAACTGCTTCGCCCGGCTGCATCAGTAGGTGCGCGATTGCATCCGCCTGAATCAGGTGCGCGCCGAGGGCAACAAACATTTCTCCCACCACGGATTTGCCCGAAGCAATTCCGCCGGTCAGTCCGACTTTCAGCAAGGCGGCCTCATAATTGCAAGAAACTTATCACCACAGAGTCTCAGAGACACAGAGAAAATCATTTTTAGGTTCGTACAGATTGCGGAAGCTCCGCCATCTTTCCTCGCCTCAATCTTGCTGCACGTACCGTGTTTGCCATCAACATCGCGATGGTCAACGGACCGACGCCGCCCGGAACTGGCGTAATCGCGCCCGCGACCTCTGCCACATGGGGATGGACATCGCCCGCCAGCGTGGAACCTTTGGCGCGAAAAGTTTCCTCGCGCTTCGTATTTCCGGCAAACAGGCGATCGAACTCTGCCCGATCCGTTACCTGATTCATGCCTACATCGATGACCGTCGCGCCCGGCTTCACGAATTCGCGTGTAATCATTCCCGCGCGGCCAATCGCGGCGACCAGAATGTCGGCGCGGCGGCAAACTGCGGGGAGGTCGCGAGTCTTTGAATGGCAAACCGTAACTGTCGCGTTGGCATTCAGCAGTAGCATTGCCGCTGGCTTGCCCACGATGTCGCTGCGGCCCACGACGACCGCTTCCTGCCCGGCAATTGGAATGTCGCTGCGCTTGAGAATCTCGATAATGCCCGCCGGAGTACACGGAACCAGCCCTGGCCGCTGGGTGGAAAGAAATCCTACATTCATAGGATGAAAGCCATCCACATCTTTAGCGGGATCGACCGCCATCAATACTTTCTTGGCATCGACCTGCGGAGGCAATGGAAGCTGTACCAGGATGCCGTCGATCTCATCGCGCCGGTTCAAATCAGCGATCAAGTCAAGCAATTCTTCAGTAGAAACCGTGTCTGGCGGAGTGTGCTGCTCGCTGTAAAGTCCGACTTCGCGGCTGCTCTTCACCTTCCCGCGAACATAAACTTCCGATGCCGGGTTATGTCCAACCAGGACCACGGCCAGTCCTGGACGCATTCCCGCCGCAGTCATCGTCTTCACCTCAGACGCGACCTCAGCCCTGATTTCACTGGCGATTTTGTTGCCGTCCAGAATAGTTGCAGCCATCAATCCTCGCTAACATTTCCCTCTGCGAATTCTCGCACCCGCTCCAACGCAGCTTGCAATTCCGCATGGAAGCGTTCTTTCTGAGAATCGCTCGCATCCGCGGGCACTATAATCCGTCGACTCACTCGCATCAAGCCTCGCGAAAACGGTCTCGGAATCATTGACCGATCCCACGTGTTCAGACTCCAGGCTTTTTCCAAGGCGATATGAAATGCCACCATGGGAGCGCCGGTAGCACGCGCCAGCAGCACCGGCCCGGGCTTCGCGACGAATCGCGGACCGCGCGGTCCGTCGATGGTGAAAGCCACAGGCCAGCCTTGCTCGAGTTCGCGCCTCATCTCAAGTAGAGCCCGCACGGCGCGGCGGCTGCTCGATCCTCGCACTTTCACAAAACCAAACTTGCGAATGATGCGCCCCGTCCACTCTCCATCGAAACTATCGCTGCTCATTACTCTGATCTGCAAGTTGCGCCAGACGAAGGTTGCCGGAAAAATGCAGTTATGCCAAAACGCAAGAATCATGGGACGAGTATCAAGCGATGCGGGAGCTCCGTCTTCGAACGAAACCGTGACCCGCAGCGTCGGGCCGATCAGGCGGATCGCCAGAAATCCTGCCCACGTAATCAGCCACAGCAAGAATCGGTCCCATAGGGTATACGGCCTCCGCTGGTCCGATGTCTCGCCAGCGACCGTCGATGTTGTAGCTGCGCTCACTCCGGTATTGTACCGTCCGATCGCAGTAGCGGCTTAACCCTGCGGCAAAGGCCAGCCAACAATAAATTTTGCATTATTGATTCCCCTGCGAATCAATTCCGGCTATGCTGCTTGCCTCGGGATGTCGGAAGTTATCATTTGTCATCCCGAGCAAAGCGAGGGACCTAGGTGCTTGCCGGTGCCGACAGAAACCCAGATTCCGCGCTTCGCTCGGAATGACAATGGATTATTAACAAACTGAAAGGATAGTCTCGCATGCAACCGCACAAGAATTTTGTTCCCGTTTTGCTGGTCCTCGCAGTTCTCAGCTCAACTCTCGCCTTTGGGAAAGATGCATCTCGCGACGAACAGGCCATTCGCGCTATCGATGCCGCATGGTCGCAGGCCGCCGGCGCCAAGGATTTGGACAAGACAGTTTCCTTCTATGCGGACGATGCTTCCATGTTGCCCGCCAACGCCCCGATCGCAAGCGGCAAAGACGCGATCCATACAGCCTGGTCGCAGTTAATGGCCCTGCCCGGTTTCTCGCTCAGCTTCGCCCCAAGTAAAATCGTCATCGCCAAAGCCGGCGACATGGCTTACGAGATTGGTACTTACCACCTCACACTGAACGACGCGCAGGGAAAGCCTGCAACCAGCGTGGGCAAGTACGTAGTGAACTGGCAAAAACGTGGCGGCCAGTGGAAGGTTGTGGCCGACATTTTCAACGACGACAAGTAGTGCAGCAGATCGCAAAACCCTAAATCAAAAACGGCGGACAGGAGTGTCCGGCCCTACACCGGACTTCGAATGAGCTCACCAATCACCGACACACTACGAGACGCAGTTTCCCAGGGCCATTGGGACGAGGCTATCGCTCTGCTGCAAACAAACGAGACAGCCCATGCAGCTGCGGCATTGAGCACCCTCCCTTTTGATCAGCAACAATCATTGTTTCGACACTTGCCGCTGGATCTCGCTGCCGCTGTCGTCGCGCATTTTCCTTATTATCACCAGTACGTGCTGCTGCATTCGCTGCCCGCTGAAGAGATGCGTGGATTAGTCGACAGAATCAGTCCTGACGACCGGATGCGCTTCTTCGATGAATTGCCGGAAGAAGCGTGGCAGCGGCTGATGGACGAACTCTCGGGCGAAATACCGGTTCAGACTTCAACCAAGCCCGAACCAGAAACTGTCCGTGCGCCCGAAGCGCAGCCGCAACAGCCGGGCGAAATCATCATCGAAGGACGTCAGATCGAAAAGTGCTACGCGCAACCCGATGGCCGGGAAATTCAGATCATCGCCCCCATGGATTTATCGGTCGACTCCGGCGCAATTTGCGCTCTGCTTGGACCTTCGGGATCGGGCAAATCGACTTTGTTGAGAATTCTTTCGGGACTGACCTTGCCCTCCAGCGGCACGGTATTGGTGCATGGGCAGCCGTTGAATGGCCGCACTCCGAATATTGGCATGGTCTTCCAAAGTTTTGCACTATTTCCCTGGCTGACGGTATTGGAAAATGTGGAAGCTCCGCTAGCGGCTCGGGGGCTCGAACATTCGGAGCGCCATCGCCAGGCCGTAAAAACGCTGGCCATCGTCGGACTCAAAGGTTTTGAAAACGCTTATCCCAAGGAACTTTCGGGAGGCATGAAGCAGCGCGTCGGATTTGCCCGCGCCCTCGCCGTAGAGCCGGAAGTGCTGTTCATGGATGAGCCGTTTTCCGCGCTCGATGTGTTGACTGCCGAGAGTCTACGCCGCGAATTGATGGAGCTCTGGATCAACCATCAGATCCCAACCAAAAGCATTTTCCTGGTCACGCACAATATTGAAGAAGCGGTTCTGCTGGCTGATCGCGTAGTAGTTTTGGCAACGCATCCCGCAAAGATCCGCGCCGATTTCCGCATTTCGCTGCCCCAACCGCGGGATCGCAAGTCCGCCGAATTTCTTGTCTATGTGGATTACATTTACAAAGTAATGACTCAGCCGGAACTGGATTGCGGCCCAGTCACAAAATTGCCGGTTCCACGCAAGCCTTCGTTGCAAATCCTGCCGCACGCAACCGCCGGCGGAATGGCCGGGCTGCTTGAATTTTTGAATGATCGCGGCGGCAAGGAAGATCTTTATCATCTTGCGGAAGAATTGCTCATGGAAGTGGACGATCTTTTTCCTATTGTGGATGAGGCGGTAATGCTTGGCTTTGCGGAGTCGAATCAGGGAGACGTCCACATTACTCCTGCCGGAAAGGAATTTGCGGAGGCCGATATCGGCGAGAGAAAAAAGCTGTTTCGCGAAGCGGTTCTCAGCCATGTCACGCTGATTCAACAAATTCGCAATGCTCTGGAGCGTAAGTCAGACCGCGCAGTTCCGCTGGAATTTTTTCGCGACGTTCTCGACGAGCATCTCCCCCACGACGATGTACAGCGTCAGCTTGACACGGCCTTGAATTGGGGACGATATGCCGAGATCTTCACCTATGACTCCGAAACTGACAGGCTGCTGCTGAATGAACCGTCAAACGCCGCGTCCTCTGGCGAAGCTGTGCCTCTCCATTAATTAACTTGAGTGGCCACTTAAGTTACTTTTGAATTTTTTGGCGGGCGTCCGAGGCGAGTTGCTTCATCTCGGCGCGGATTTTCTGGCGTGTTAGTCGTCGTTCTTTCGAATCCGGCAGGGCTGCGCTGCCTTTGGCATCCGTTTCAGACTGGTCTTCTAATTGATTGAGCACGGAAAGCTGTTGGAGGAGATCCAACATCCTGTCCGAAGATCCGCTCATCGATTTCCTCCGCCGGACTTCGCGCGGCTCTTTTGCCAAAGCGCTGAGAGTGCCGTCGCCGCTGATGCCACCGCTTCCTCCTGGCTCAGTGCAAGCCTGCCGCGCTCTACAATAGGACGCTGTTTCTTCGGGGCATTGCTGGCTCCGAGCCGATCCAATGCGATTTCAAATTTCTGTAAATCCGAATCCATCAACGATGCAGTCGCCATGAATCCTCCAAGTTCTTCACAAATCTACAATTGGAGTTTGGCGTTGCAAATAGGTTAAAACCCGAGAGTGGATAGGGAATCATTGTAGGTGAAGATAGGTAGACCAAGTTGGTAAATTGTGCGGATGTAAGTGGGATCCCGCACGATAAATCCAAGCGCGGACTTTCTATGAAACTTCTACCCGGGGTTCGCGAACCGATTTCGCTTTGGAGGCGGTCAGCTTTGGGCCCGCCCACACTGCGATTCTGTAGCCCAGCAGCAGTGCCAGGATCGCGCCGTACTTCAGCGGCTCGCGGATATCGGCCTTCACCAGCCACCAGTAATGAATTACGCCTGCAATCGCGCTGAAATAGACAAGGCGATGCAGCGCTTGCCAGCGTTTGCCGCCCAGGCGCCGAATCCATCCTGTTGTCGAGGTGATCGCCAGTGGGATTAACAAAACGAATCCGGCAAATCCGACCGTGATAAATCGACGCTTCGCTACGTCGTGTAACATTTCGTGCAAGTCGAAGAATTTATCCAGCCAGATATAGGTGAGGAAATGCAGTGTCCCGTAGAAAAATGCAAACAGTCCAAACATGCGCCGGTAGCGAATCAGCCAAAGCCGCCCGGTCAGCTTGCGGATCGGCGTGATCGCCAACGTGATGAGCAAAAACCGCAGAGTCCAATCGCCGGTGGCGTGAGTGATGACTTCAATAGGATTCGCGCCGAGCCCGCCGCTATAGGCTTTCCAACCCAGAAGCCCCAACGGTATGAGGCAAGCTAGAAAGACTACGGGTTTGAACCAGCGAATCATTTGACTCTTGTAGCGCGGGCGCTCCTAGAAATTTTTCTTCAGATCCATCCCGCTGTACAGGCTCGCCACCTGATCGTAGCCGTTAAACATCAACGTGGGACGCTTGAAAAATTCGCCGAGCCGCCGCTCCTTGGCCTGACTCCAGCGGGGATGATCAACATGCGGATTTACGTTGGCATAAAATCCGTATTCGTTTGGAGCCATCTCCGCCCACGTGGTCCGCGGTTGCGTTTCGCTAAAGCGAATGCGCACAATCGCCTTGCCACTTTTGAATCCGTATTTCCATGGAACGACGATCCGCAGCGGAGCGCCGTCCTGGTTAGGCAGCGTTTCGCCATACATTCCGAAACAGAGCAGCGCCAACGGGTGCATGGCTTCGTCCATCCGCAGGCCTTCTACGTAGGGCCAGTCGAGCACCCGGCCGCGTTGCCCTGGCATTTGTTTAGGGTCTTCAATCGTGGTGAACTCCACATATTTCGCTTTGCCGGTTGGCTTGGCTTTATTGATCAGCTCACTGAAAGAGAAACCAACCCACGGTACGACGATCGACCAACCCTCGACACAGCGATGCCGGTAAATGCGCTCTTCAGGCGATGCGATTTTGATGATCGTGTCTACGTCGAGAGTTTGTTTTTTCTCCACGGCGCCGTCGATGGTTACCGTCCACGGACGAGTTTTGAAATCCTTCGCCAGCCCAGCCGGCTCATATTTGTCGGTCGAAAACTCGTAATAGTTGTTGTAATTAGTCACGTCTTTATATGGCGTGATGGTCTCGTTTGTAGACAACGAGCTTTTCTTGATACCGTCAATTTTTGAGTCGGCCAGCGCTGTTGTTGAAGGAGAACCAAGCTCGCGAAAGCCAACGCCCACCGCAGCTGCGGCCCCGGCAAGCGCAGTGCCCGCAAGAAATTTGCGGCGGTTTAAATACAGACCCTTCGGAGTAATCTCAGACGAAGGAATGTCAGCCGATTTCTTGATTAACATTAAAAACCGTCCTCAATTAAGTGTACGGCAACGGGTGGCGCGGAGATTGGCCGTTCGCCGCCCACACATAGATAGGACGCAGGATGGCCGTAAAAGTTTCAACTGTCACGTTGCAAGCAACGTCTCTACAGTATTCCTCTGTAGACACGTAGCTTGCTACGTCTCAAGCTGCCGACAAATCCGGCGATCGAGGATGCGGCTTAGCTGCGCTCGTCCAGCACTTCCCGGACTTTGCGAGCCAGCATTTGCAGGGTAAACGGCTTTTGCAGAAAAGCGGTCCCGGACTCGAGCACACCTTCATGTGCGATGGCGTCTTCGGTGTAGCCGGAAAGGTAAAGCACTTTGGTGTGCGGATACGAGGAGCAAAGTTGCGCGGATAATTGTCGGCCGCTCATGCCCGGCATCACTACGTCGGTGATGAGCATGTCGATCTTGCCTGAATGGCTCGGAAACGATGTGCAGCGCGGCTTCTCCGTGATCCGCCTCCAGAACTTTGTACCCCTTCGATTCCAGGGTCTCGCGGACCAACTGGCGTACCGATTCTTCGTCCTCCACCAACAACACGGTTTCTGAGCCGCCATTCTGCGAAGACGAAGCGCCGGTGGCGTTGACTGGCTCCAAGGCATCTTCGACGCGCGGCAGATAGATGCGGAAAGTCGTGCCCCGCTGCAATTCGCTTTCGACTAAGACATATCCGCCGCTCTGCTTGATGATGCCGTACACGGTCGACAATCCCAGGCCAGTGCCTTTGCCTTTTTCCTTGGTAGTGAAAAAAGGTTCAAAAATGCGTAACTGAGTCTCTTTATCCATGCCATGCCCGGTATCGCTGACCGAGAGGACCACATACTCACCGGGTTTAATGTAGCTGTATTCGCGCCGCAGATCATCGTGCTTGAGCTGCGCATTGCCGCTCTGGATAGTGATCTTGCCCCCGGTTGGCATGGCATCTTTCGAATTCACCACCAGATTCATGATGACTTGCTCAATTTGGCCCGCATCGGCCCGCGTGCGTCCTAAATCCGGCGTAAGCTGCGTCTGTAATTCGATATTCTCTCCAATCAACGGACGCAGCAGCCGCTCCATGTCCTCGACGATCGACATTCAGATCGACCACCTTCAGTTCCAGCAATTGTTTCCGGCTGAACGCTAAAAGTTGGCGCGTAAGAGTCGTAGCCCGGTCCGTCGCCTGGTGAATCGCCTCGATCTTCGGATACAGCGGATTGCTCTTCCTCGTGTGCTCCAGCAACACTTCGGTATACCCGCTGATCACCATCAGCAAATTATTGAAGTCATGCGCCACGCCGCCTGCCAGTCGCCCCACGGCTTCCATTTTCTGAGCCTGGCGAAACTGATTCTCCAGCACTCGCCGCTCCGTAATATCCTCCGCAATAATTTCCACAACCTCGGCAGTTTCCTCCGGGCTGTTTACCACGCGCCCGCTCAACCGGACGGTAATCGCACTTCCATCCTTGCGCTTCCAGCGGACTTCAACGTTGTCCAGGCGCGCGCCCCGCTGAAATTCCCCCATCACTCGCGCCTGCTCGCTCGGATCCAAAAACACGTCCGACTTCGGATCCAGTGCCAGCACCTCTTCTGCCGAGTCGTATCCCAGCATCGCGATCAGCGCCGGATTCACATCAAAAAATCTCCCCTCCAGACTGGACCGATAAATTCCATAAACCGCGCTCTGCACCAGCGACCGGTAGCGCGCTTCCGACCGCCGCAGCGCCTCCTCGTTACGTTTGTTTTCAATTGCGCTAGCCAACTGCTGCGAAACGAACTGCAGAATCTCTTTGTCCTTCTCACCGAAACGCGCACCCCCGCTGTAGCTCTGCACCACCAGCACGCCGAAAGTTGTATTCCCAGCTTTCAGCGGAACCCCCAGCCAATCCAGCGATGCCGCGCCAATCAACTCCGCTTCTCCGCGTTTCACCAGCTCATCAAAAACGTCAGGACCGCACATTAACGGCTCACCGGTTCGCAGCACGTACTCCGTAAGGCCCTTGCCCAACTTTCTCGGCGCGGGCCTGCCTTCCCCTTCATCCTCGAAGTAAGGAAAGCTCAGCAACTGGGTCAGCGGATCGTACAGCGCAATATAGAAATTGCGCGCATACATAAGCTCGCCCACAATACTGTGGACCGCGGTATAAAACTGTTGCAGATCATCATCCGAACTGGTTTTTTGCGTGATGCGGTACAGCGCTGAATGCAGCGCCTCTGCCCGTTTCTGTTCTGAAATATCGCGATACAGCACGCATATCGCGACCTGCTCGCCATTGATCACAATAGGCGCCGCCGAAATGAAAACATCCAGCAGCGTCCCATCCTTGCGCTGCCGCTTGGTTTCGAGGACAACTTTTTGCCCTTTCACCAGCAGGTCCGCGATCCAGCGTGTCTCCGCGCCGCGGTCCGGGGAACAATCAGCGCATCGACTCGCTGTCCCAGCGCCTCCGCCGCGCCAAAGCCAAAAATGCGGGTGAACTCGCCGTTGAGCCGCGTGATGTGGAACTCCCGGTCCAGAATTGTGATGGCTTCCGGCGCGCACTCTACTAATTGTTCGAGATAGGCTTTTTGTAACTCAGGACTTTCAGTCGCGAAGCTTGAAGCGGTAACTGATTCGGAGGGAGCCGCAAAGGTATCCGCTGGCCCGGTGACTACTTGCGTGCGGCGCTGAAGTGCCTCTCGGAGAAACTTCGCGCGTGCAAGCTCAGCCGACGTCGCTGGCTGGGTGATGTGGTCACCCATTCTTGTCCCCCTGAATTTGAACCAGACCCAATTGAAGATGTTAGATTGCCAACCAGTTACTCGAAAGTTACCGAGGTAATTGCAGGAAGGAAAAACCAAGAAGCGCAGTAGCCCTTATTTCATGCCAGTCGCAAGCATTTCACACACTCGCCGCAGCACATCACGCTGCGCATCGCTAATGGCCAAAAATTCAAAACCATGCCGCAAGCCGACCCGGTAACGCACCAGCGCGCGCAGCTTCAGCGGATAAGCCGCCAAGGGCAGCGAAAGTTCCATGGAAACCACTTCGCCGACCGCCAACTCTCCCGTCAGCGTTCCACCAACTCCATCCTCACCCAACTCGTTCGATCGTCCCCAAAAGGAAATGGTTTCTCCCGAGCGAAATATTTCCACCGCCAGGCGCATGTCGACGGAATACCGGGGAAAACGCCGCGCGCCGGGTTTAGTCGGTTTCGAATTGGAGATAAGAACCTCCGCTTGGTTCCATCATGCGATGTTCGTGCGACGTCGGCTATCGCCCCACACACTTGTCCCCTACCCACTCGTTGTCATCCCGAGCGAAGCGAGGGATCTCGGTTTTTGCTGCACCACCGATATCGTCACTGCCGGCAAACACCCAGATCCCTCGCTTCGCTCGGGATGACAACTGTATCCAGTACTAATTCCCGTGCAGCGGATATCCCGGCTCCAGTGGCAACTTGCCTCCCACTTTCACCACCGTCACCGCCCCGCTGATGGAATACACATCCACCACCCCAACCGCTCCGGGAATCGATTCCACTTTCTTCACCGCGTCTTCGTCTGAATCCACCACCACAATCGCCGGATGGTTCGTTCGGCCGTGGTTAGCGTTCGCAATAAGCTCTTTCACTTCTTCCTTCGACATGCCATAGACTTTTTCCAGCAGCAGCTTCATGTCGGGCAACGTAGGATCGCGGGTGATAAAACTCACCGCCTTGCCATCCGGCCAGTGCTCCACCTGTCCTTTGCAGATTTTAGTCAGCTCCGGCAAGGTCATCGATTGAACGGAATTTGACTTGTTGGAAATTACTGCCAGGTCTTTCGCCCGCGCCAACGCACACCAACTAAGCAAGATCAATGTGGATGCAAGTAGGCGTCGTCCCTGCACGTGACCTCCCATTCTGAATTGATTCTCGTCGAAGTTCGACAAACCGCTCAATGAAAGAACCAGCATGTACCAGCACAGGCAATACGCGAAGCCACCTGTAGAGACGTAGCTAGCTAAGTCTCTACGGACTGCGGCTAAGGCATTCCCTGTAGTCCCCGCCGCCGGATGAATCCATTATTTTGCGGTATCATCTTTATTACGAAGGAGGAATCAAATGGCACATGAGTTACCTGCTCTCCCTTATGACTATTCTGCCCTCGAACCGACCATCGATGCCCAAACCATGAAACTGCACCACGATATGCATCACGGGGCATACGTAAAAAATCTGAATGCTGCTCTGGAAAAACATCCCAATCTGCAATCGAAGAGTGCCGAAGACCTGATCCGCGACCTCAATGCCGTTCCCGAAGACATTCGCACCGACCGTCCGCAACAACGGTGGCGGCCACGTGAACCATTCGATGTTCTGGAAGATCATGAAGCCCAAGGGCGGCGGCGACCCCAATGGGCCGATCGCGGATGTCATTAAGAAAACTTTCGGCAACTTCAAAGATTTTCAGACCAAGTTTAACGATGCCGGCGTGAAACAGTTTGGCAGCGGATGGGTCTGGCTGGCCGGCAAGCCGAGCGGCGAAGTGCAAATCCTCACCACGCCTAATCAGGACAACCCACTCTCCCAGGGCCTGTTCCCCATCTTCGGAAACGATGTTTGGGAGCACGCCTACTACTTGAAATATAACAATCGCCGCCCCGAATATCTGGCGGCGTGGTGGAATGTCGTCAATTGGGACGAAGTCAATCAACGCCTCAAGACTTTCCAATCACATCACGAACCAGCATTAGCAGGACGATAGAAGATTAGCTCGCGTGGGGCCGGGTTTCGACCCGGCCCCACCGAAAAAAGAATTAACAGGAGTTGGATGCCGCAGTCGGAGTGTATAAAAGTTCGTCTGAAGCCGGGAATGACTGATAAGTTTCTGGAATGGGCTAAACAGGTTTCGAACCGACCAGACGAAGCTAAGCGCTACATGAGCGAACAAGGAGTTCTTGCCGAACACATCTTCCTGGAACGCTCTGCGGAGGGAGACTTCGTTATCGTTTATTGGAACGTGGAAGATCTGGCAAAGGCGAGATCCGCGTTTCAAGCATCCACGAGAAAGATAGATTTGGAGATGATGGAAATAGTGGATTCAACCTGGGATCGTTCGCAAGTGGCCAGACTTGAGCGCGTCCTGGAACTTTGATCACGAAACCAGAACTGATTTTCTGCAATTCCTGTGAATCTGATGTGGAAAATATCTTCGTCGAAGCAGACCGATCTGTCTTCCAATTTAAAAAACCACGCATCATGCCCGAATCAATCGGATTCGTAAATCTTTGTAGTCAGAATCAAAACGGGAAAATCTCGGCCAACTTTTCCTCTACTGCACCAATCTTCGGTAATTGACCACCCTCGCCAGCGCGAATAGATTCGTCCTCACTTCAACCGAATTCAGCAACAGTAATCACGCCTCCGCAATGAGGCTGAGCTGGAGAGAGCGGCAATCGAAAACCGGCAGTCGCATAGCGAATGTCTTTTTTCGTCTCTTTCCCGAGGGGAAAATGATTGTGAAAAAAAATTCCGCGCCATGGAAAATCTATCGCACTCGCTTCCTGATCAAAGCCCGTCAACTTACCCAACCTCTCGTCTTCATCGACACACTCGGTCGCGAACATAGCGGTCAGCCTGGCGACTATCTGGTGGAATCATCCGATGGCACACGCCGCATCGCACCACGATTGATCTTCGAAGACGTTTACGTGGCCATGGGCCCCGCCGATGAAAGCTGGCCCTCCCCACGGCAACCAACCATAGCAATTCCAGCCGCAAAACGTCGCGACTCCACCCAAGCAGCCTCAGCCTAGCAAATGGAGGACGGGCGTCTCGCCCGTCTAACGACCACGTAGCCCCGGACGCCTCGTCCGGGGGAACGGGGAAGCAATAGACAGATTAGTCACACAAACCGATGAAAACACGTGAACTCGCAGCACTGTGGAAAATCAGTCCACAAACCCGCATCCGCTCAGTCATTGCTTTGAGATACAATATATAGTGATTAACTATTGACAGCCACAACGGGCGGGAGTACTGTTGCCATCCCATAGGGGCTTTAAACAGCCGATGGAAGACGGGCGTCTCGCCCGTCCAGCTCTGAAAAAAGAGTGAAGGCTCTCTCAGAGGCAATTAAGGAGCACCGATGGAAGGTCTAGCGCATCTCGTCAACGAATCCCTGATCCGCCACGGCTTTGAACCCACCTTCGATCACCGCCGCCTGCAGTGGTCGCAGTGGTTCCCTTGCCACGACAGTTTCAGCCTACTCCTGGCTCCATGCAAGCCCGGGCTGTTCGCACTCGGCGAAGAAGTGATGCCACCCGGCGATCTGGCGGTCGGCGAAGGAAAACGAATGCTCGCCCTATTCCAGATCTCAGAAGCCAACGATCTAGGGATGGCCTTAGGCCGTCTATTCTTGTCCGGCAACCCTGTCCGCGAACGCTTAGCCAGCGGCCGCTGCTTCGCCCGCTACGTCGTCGTCGAAGATGCAACCCAACGCCGGACAGCCTACACAGCTCTGCAAAGATGGATGGCCTCATCAGCCCAAGCCACCTCGGGGATTTCGAATGCGATCCCAGATGAAGCCCGCGTACTCGCGAACGATGAAGCCCGAAAAATCCACGTAGCCCCGTACGAAGAAGTTCGAACAGCCCACGTAGCCCCGGACGCCCTCGTCCGGGGAGCCGAGCAAAGCTCGCCGGGGTCCGTCGGAAGCGACTCGCAGGAAACCGCGTTCCGGTCCGAACAAGGCTCGCAGAAAACAGGGTTCGTATCAGGACACGACTTCAGTCGTGCCGCAATCCCCGCAATATGTACCGCGGCTTTAGCCGCTGCTGAGGCCAAGCCGGCAGATGCGCAGGCGCACCCAGAATCATCAAATGAAGAGGCCCAGATTGGGCCACTATTGCAGATTCCATCAGGTTTTTGATCCGCGCAGTCCGAAGACTGCGGTAAAAGAAATCTTAATGGAGGACGGGCGTCTCGCCCGTCCATCCGCGAAGCGGCGCAAGAATGCGGCCGAAGGCGCAAGCCGTAGGAAGAAGTCAGAAGAGAACAAGCCCCAACCGGGCGGCATAGTTTAGCCTCGGACGTAAGTCCGGGATAGGAATGAAACTCGATTCAGGCGCCCAAAAGGGCGCAAAGCAAGAAACCAAACAACGGAGCCCAGACTCCGCAGGGAGAAAAAGAAATGTCGGAAGTCACCACAAAAGGAGCCCACACCACAACCGAAATTGTGCCCAGCACCAAGAAAGCCCCGGGCCTAGCCTTCCGCCGCTTCTTCACCAAACCCGGCGTCTCTCCCTACGACGAAGTCGAATGGGAACGCCGCACCGCTCAGATCACCGACGCCCAAGGCAACGTGATCTTCGAGCAAAAAGACGTCGAAGTCCCCAAAGACTGGTCCATGACCGCGACCAATATCGTGGCCAGCAAATATCTGCATGGCACTATTGGCACGCCCGAGCGCGAGTCAGGAGTCCGCGCCCTGGTAACTCGTGTCGCCGAAACCATCCGCGACTGGGGCCTGGCCCAAGGCTATTTCAAAACACCGGAAGACGGCGCCACGTTCCACGATGAACTCGCGCATATCCTGATCCGCCAATACGCCGCCTTCAATTCGCCGGTCTGGTTCAACGTAGGCTGCGATCGCATCGAGCCCAACTCGGACGCCCGCAACTGGCACTGGAATCCCGCCGCTGGCCGCGTCGAATTTGGAGTAACCGGATACAGCACTCCGCAGTGCTCCGCCTGCTTCATCAATTCAGTACATGACTCACTCGATTCCATCCTCACGCTGGCCAAAACCGAAGGCATGCTCTTCAAGTGGGGATCAGGCACGGGCACGAATCTTTCACCGCTGCGCTCGTCAACCGAAGGTCTTAGCGGAGGCGGAATCGCCAGCGGCCCACTCAGCTTCATGAAAGGCTTCGACGCCTTCGCCGGCGTAATCAAATCAGGAGGCAAGACTCGCCGCGCCGCCAAGATGGTCATCCTGAACATCGACCATCCCGACATCATCGACTTCATCGAGTGCAAATCCAAAGAAGAAGCCAAAGCCCACACTCTGGTCGCCGCCGGCTACGACGGCTCCTCACCCGACTCCGACGCCTACTCATCCATCTTTTTCCAAAACGCCAACAACTCCGTCCGCGTCACGGATGACTTCATGTACGCCGTCCTCCGCGACACCGACTTCAGCACCAAAGCCGTGCGCGACGGACGCCCACTGCAAACCTTCAAAGCAAAAGATCTGCTCTTCAAAATTTCCGACGCGACCTGGCGCTGCGGCGACCCCGGCATGCAATTCGACACCACGGTAAACCGCTGGCACACCTCGAAGAACACAGCCAGAATAAACGCCAGCAATCCATGCAGCGAGTACATGTTCCTGGACGATTCAGCCTGCAACCTGGCCAGTCTGAACCTACTGAAGTTCGCACCCAACGGCACGTTCGACGTAGAAGCCTATCGCCACGCAGTAGACATTCTGATCACAGCCCAGGAAATTCTGGTAGACAACGCCGGCTACCCCACAGAAATGATCGCCAAGAATTCCCACGACTATCGCCCGCTAGGATTAGGCTACGCAAATCTGGGAGCACTGCTAATGGCCGCCGGCCTACCCTACGACTCCGACGCCGGACGCGACTACGCCGCCTGCGTAACCGCAATCATGTGCGGCCAAGCCTACCTGCAATCCTCAAGAATCGCAGAACAATGCCCGCCATTAGTCCCAGCAACCGAACCCACAAAAAAAGGCCTAGCCGAAACCAATCTAGGCTCCAATGTAGGCGCGGGCGTCTCGCCCGTGCAGATGCCCGGAGGAGCCTGCCCCGGCTGGTACATAAACCGCGAACCATTCCTCGACGTAATCCGAATGCACCGCGCCTCGGTAAACAACATAAATAAAAACAACGTCCCCACCCCGCTCTACGAAGCCAGCAAACAAACCTGGGACGAAGCCCTATCCCACGGCGAAAAACACGGCTACCGCAATTCCCAGGTAACAGTCCTAGCCCCAACAGGAACAATAGGCTTCATGATGGACTGCGACACAACTGGTGTAGAGCCCGATCTTGCTTTGGTGAAGTACAAAAAGCTGGTAGGCGGAGGCATGATCAAGATCGTGAACAACACCGTCCCCACAGCGTTGTTCAAGCTGGGATACTCGCACGATGAAGCCGACAAAATTGTCAGCTACATCGATGCCACGGGCACGATCGAAGGCGCGCCGCACATCCAGGACGAGCATCTAGCGGTCTTTGATTGCTCGTTCAAGCCGGCGAAGGGAACTCGGTCGATCGCCTACATGGGACATCTGCGGATGATGGCCGCCACGCAACCATTCATCTCCGGAGCGATTTCAAAGACAGTAAACCTCCCCGAGAACGCCTCAGTAGAAGACATCATGGAAGCGTATCTGCAGGCTTGGAAGCTAGGACTGAAAGCCGTAGCCGTCTATCGCGACGGATGCAAGAAATCGCAACCGCTAAGCGCCGCCGGAACCAGCACCGCACTCTCGAAAAAAGAAGACGCTCGCGTAGGCGCAGGCGTCACGCCCGCGCGCGAAGAAGAAAATCTAAACGGCCCACCGCGCGCAGTACGCCACAAACTGCAAGCCGAGCGCCGCTCCATCACCCACAAATTCAACGTAGGCGGACACGAAGGCTACATCACAGTAGGCCTCTATCCCGACGACAGCGTAGGCGAAATCTTCATCACCATGGCCAAAGAAGGATCCACCGTCAGCGGCCTGATGGACAGCTTCTCCTGCGCCGTCTCCATCGCCCTGCAACACGGCGTCCCGCTGAAACTGCTGTGCGAAAAATTCGCCCACACCCGCTTCGAACCCAGCGGCTGGAGCGGCAATCCCGACATCGGCTTCGCCAAGTCAATCATGGACTACATCTTCCGCTGGCTCGACCTGCGCTTCTCCACCGGCCAGCAGCAAATGCTATTCGAGAACCTGCGCCTGAGGCCGTAGCTCCGCTCCAACCGCAGAAGCAGTAGGAGACATAAACGGCTCGACAGAAGTAAGTGGAGCGCGAGAGTGGAGCGGGCGCCCTCGCCCGCCAGCGGCAGCCATCCACGCCGCCGACGCCCTAGCCGGAATCATCGACCTAGGCGACGCCCCCACCTGCAGCTTCTGCGGCTCAATAATGACCCGCAACGGAAGCTGCTACAGATGCGGAAGCTGCGGCAGCACCAGCGGCTGCTCGTAGTAAACGAACTGTACATTTGGAGGTTAGCTGTGCGTATTGCAGTTGTGCAACTTAGCGACATCCACTTTCAAGTTAACTCTAATGTCTTACCTTCCCGTCTAGACAAGATCGTCGCTGCGATCCAGCCCACTCTGCAACAGGTCGAGTGCATTGCCTTCGCCGTTACAGGAGACGTTGCGTACTCCGGAAACTCTCAGGAGTACGAAGTCGCGCTTGAGTTCTTCGCCAAACTGAGGGAGGCGGTCGGCAAAACGTACCCGGGCATCGAAGTTCTCTTCGTGTTTATCCCCGGCAACCACGACTGCAATTTCGTCTCTGATGGCGAGGTGAGATCTGCCTTGCTTGACGGGCTTGCGGAAAAGATCGCGACTCTCGATCCTGCTGGTGAGATGGCTCGCAAGATTGCCGAGGTGCAAGACAATTTTTTCTCGTTTGAAGCCCGCTTCAATGGGAGGAGCGAGATTCCTAAAGCGGATCGTCTGAGATACCAGACAAAATTAAGGCTGGGATCTCTTGTGATCACGTTTGACTGCTACAACACGGCTTGGATGTCACGCAAGGTCGAGCACGAGGGAACCTTGCTTTTCCCGCCGCGCGTACTCGGCGCCGATGATGGCGGCGAGGACGACGGCATGAGCCTAAGGATCTCACTTCTGCACCACCGCGATAACTGGTTGGAGGCGAGTCACGCACGTCTCCTTCGCGACTACGTTGATTCCTCGTCAGACGTGGTTCTCACCGGGCACGAACATGTTAGCGCTGTTTACAAGAAGACAAAGCCAAATGGGGCGGGAGCGCAATACGTTGAGGGTGCAGTTCTGCAAGATTCCAAGAGCCCTGGTAACAGCGGGTTTAATGTTCTGGAACTGGATCTTGAGAAGGGATTGAGAGTTTTGCCCTTTCGTTGGAGCGGGCAAAGATACTCCTGCGACAGCGACGACGGCTGGTCCGAATTTGAGCAAAACCGCGCACGTGGGGCCTTCCAGATTTCGGCCCCGTTCCTAAAGCTTCTTAGCGACCCGGGAACGGGATTCGTTCACCCTAATAAGCCGGACCTAGCACTTGACGATTTATTTGTTTATCCGGACCTCATCAGGAAGTCACTGAAGAAGATCGTCAAGTCTGGCGCGACGTTTAAAACCGTTCTTGGGCGGGATGTGCCGGGGTTTGTCGCAAGTTCCAAACACGTGATCGTCAGCGGCCCGGACGACTCCGGCAGGTCGTCCCTCGCGCACATGCTATACCTCGATCTTCGGCGGCACGATAGGCTTGTGCCCGTTCTGCTGAACGGCGAGGATATCCACGGAAAGAGCGCAGAAGTAGCTCTGCGGCGGGAGGTAGAGCGAGCGCTGCGCCATCAATACTCGGGTGACGTAGTTGAACGGTACACCCAGCTAGATCGCGACCGCAAGATTTTGATCGTTGACGACTGGCACAAGCTGAAATATGGAGAACAGGGCCAGCGCCTTCTACTCGAGCAGGGTGAGAAGTGTTTTGGAAATGTCTTATGTTTCTCTGACGAAGTATTTGCGTTGGACCAACTAGCGGGGGGTGCTGAGAAGCCGTTTCGGGATTACGAGATCTGCGAGATCCGGGAGCTTGGGCACGTTCGCAGAAATGAACTCATTCGAAAATGGTACTCGCTAGGGTCGGATTACAGTGAGACAGAGGCGGACGTGGCACACTCGATATCCGCCGTTGAGACCACCGTTAACACCCTTCTGGGCAAGAACCTCCTACCGTCCTACCCGGTTATCATTCTCGCGATCCTGCAGTCCTACGCAGCTGGCCGCGGATCGAGCAGTTCGGCAGGCTCCTACGGCCAAATGTATGAGGCGCTAATAACAGCGGCCTTGGCCTCCGTCAGTAAGAGGGCAGTTGAGTTGGGCACCAAGTACACGTATATCTCTCGGATTGCCTACTATTCGTTTCATGCGAAAAAAAAAAACTGGAATTCGCTGATCTCGAATCTATTCACTCCAGTTACTACGAGCAATACAAGATCAACCTCGATCTGAACGACCTGATCAATCAGCTGGCGAAGGCTCAGATTCTGAACCGGACGAACGGGGCCGTGCGCTTCAAATACAAGTACATCTACTGTTATTTTGTGGCGAAATACTTCCAGGACAATATTGCCAACCTTACAGGCGAAGGCGACCTCAGGGCGCAGCTTCAAGACATAGCCGATAAGGTGTATTTCGAGGACTACGCCAACATCATCATCTTCTATGTCTATTTAACTAAGGACCGCGCCTTAATTGAGTATCTCCTCGCCAACGCCAATCGAATTTACCGGGAGCACCGTCCGTGCGACCTTAGTTCGCACGTCGAGTTTGTGAACCGGCTCGGCGCTGACGGGCGTAGTTTGGTGGTGCCGGGAACAAATGTGGACCAGAACCGCGAGGAGGCTCTTCGTCGAATGGATGAGGCCGAGGAGGAAATCCAGACAGAAGAGGAGAAGCAAGCGGAATCTATTAAGTACGAAGATGGATTAGCAGATTTGGTCAAGATTCACATAGCACTAAAGAACTTACGGATCCTCGGGCAGATTCTCCGTAATTTCCCGGGTGCACTAAGGGCAGATTTGAAAGTCGACCTGGCATTGGCGAGCTATCAGCTTGGGCTGCGGACGCTCCGCGCGATTCTTCTTTCCGCCGAGGACAATATCGACGAGCTCCGAACCTTCATCGCCAGGGTTATCCAGGAGAAGAGAATATTAGAAGACCCGGAAGATCTTGCTGAGGAGACCGACAAGGTGCTGCTTTCGCTGACGCGGGATGTTGCGTTCGGGATAGTTAAACGTATCTCCCAGGCCGTCGGCCTCGAGGAGTTGGAGGAAACGTACCGGGAGACACTGGAGCGGGCCGGTGCGCCTCTTCCAGTCAGAGTCATCGACTACGCAATCAAGCTCGACCACTTTGCGCGGTTCCCCAAGGCAGAACTCGAGCGCATAATGGAAGATATAAAGAAAAATCCATTTGCACTGCGTCTTTTACGCGATCTTACGGCAGACTATTTGTATCTATTCCCCGTCGATTTTCGTGCGCGGCAATACATCGGCGATACTCTGAATATCAAGGTAAACGAGCCGAACATGCTCGGTTCGTCTGCGAAGAAATTAAAGGCGCTTCCCGCGAAATCACGGTAAGGCCCTGGCTTGCGGTGAGTCAGCGAGGGACGCCTGTGTCGGAAGAATTGGACGAATTGATCGAAATGGCGAGAACGATACGGATGACGCCGGAGCAGGCTGAACGGCAGCGGCGCAGCTTTGCCTATGGCAACGTCAAGATTGAGAATGATTCCATCACTTGGGAGATGATTGACAGGGCTGCGGAGGAGTTGGAGAAACAGAAGTGAGCGGGCGGAGTGCTTTTAGTGCGGTCTGGCGGCTTTGCGGTACCTGAATTTATTTGTGTTGCTTACGGCACGACTGAAGTCGTGCCCTTCCACGAAACCTCGCGGGCGAGAGCCTACCCTGAGCAAAGTCGAAGGGGCTCCCGCGCCACACCGGCAAGTATTAAAGGACTCTGCGTAACGTTCCACAATGGGAACGCCTGCTCGACTCTTCTACCTTTGCGCTTGACTCTCTCTATCCGATCGAGCTAATCTATCCAATTATAGTTTAGCTTATTGAGAACATAATAACCGCTAAGTCCCATGTCCGGAAGATTTTGCGAATAAGCCCTTATTCGTCAAAGATTTTGGCCACAGTGTGGCCCTACCCCCATGATTCCAAAAGATCACGGGGGAGGGGGTATACCTCGCGTCTACTCGCCGTGAGCAGACGAACAAGCCACCGATGGCTTCGTTGACGGGGTGCGGGTGGGTCCGTAAGATGATGGCCGGGTAGTTGGGCGTCCTTTCGTGATCGGCCAAACCATTTCACATTATCGGATTGTGGAGAAACTGGGCGGCGGCGGCATGGGCGTGGTGTATAAAGCCGAGGACATGCGGCTGCATCGCTTCGTCGCGCTCAAGTTTTTGCCGCCGCAAGTGGCGCGCGATCCGCAGGCGCTGGCACGGTTTCAGCTGGAGGCGCAAGCGGCGTCGGCGTTGAACCATCCGAATATTTGCACGGTGCACGATATTGGCGAGCAGGATGGCGAAGCGTTCATCGCCATGGAATTTCTCGATGGCATGCCTTTGACCTACCGGATCGCGGGGCGTCCGCTGCCAATGGAAATGCTGCTGTCGCTCGCAATCGAGATTGCGGATGCGCTCGACGCGGCGCACGCGCATGGCATTATTCATCGCGACATCAAGCCTACAAATATTTTTGTGACCAAGCGCGGCCACGCCAAAATTCTGGATTTCGGTCTGGCGAAGCTCAGCGTGGGCGACGAAGCCAGCGTAAGTGGCAACACTTTCGGTGGAGAGACGCAATCGCCGGAGGAACTGGCGCGGTCGGGGTCGGCGCTGGGGACGATTAATTACATGTCGCCGGAGCAGGCTCTGGGCCGGCCTCTTGACTCGCGCACCGATTTGTTTTCGTTTGGCGTCGTGCTCTACGAAATGACGACCGGAGTGCAGCCGTTTCAGGGAAAAACTACGGCGGCATTTTTCGACTCGCTCATTCACAGCTTGCCGGAATCGCCAGCGCGATTTAATCCGGCGACGCCTGCGGAGCTTGAGCGCATTGTCAAAAAGGCGCTGGAGAAAGATCCGAGGCTGCGATATCAGACTGCGGCAGAGATGCGGGGTGATTTGCAGCGCCTGCGGCGGGAAGTCGAGTCGGGACGGAAACTGTGCCTGCGGGATCGTCGGCGAGTACAGTGCCGGATTCGAAGGACAGAATCAGGGCTTTATTCGCGAGCGCGCCAACAACGTTTGCATCCGAAGCCGAAAATAAGCATCGCGAAATGGGTGGTGCTGGGATTGGCGGTGGTTGCGATATTAGCGTCGATTTTATTTCTGCGATCGCCGGAGCCGCCGCCGAGTGTGATTTCGTCAGTGCAAATCACAAATGATGGCACATCGAAACGGTCTCTAGTCACCGATGGAACGCGGCTGTATTTTTCCGAATATTTGAGCGGACACTCGGTGCTCATGCAGGTTTCCACCTCCGGCGGAGAAACCGTGCCCGTGCCATCGTCGCTGGCGAGCGCGGATATTTATGATTTCTATCCCGGACGTTCTGAGTTGCTGCTGAAAGGCATGGAGGAGGGTTCGGAGACGGAGTGGCCGGTTTTGGTTTTGCCGGTGCCGGGCGGGTCGTTGCGTCCCGTGGGAAACGTGCTCGCGCACGCGGCTACCTGGGCGCCTGATGGTCATCACATTGTGTACGCGTTCAAGTCTGGTTTGTACCAGTGCAATGCGGATGGAAGCGATTCGCGGCAACTCCTCACCGTGCCCGGAGTCGCGTTCGCGCCTCGATTTTCTCCTGATGGCCGGCGCTTGCGATTCACGCTGCGGAACACCGAGCAGCGTACGTCGTCGTTGTGGGAAGTTGCGGCTGATGGCACAGGTTTGCACGCAGTGTTGCCGGACTGGAACAACCCTGCGCAGGAATTTGGCGGCGCGTGGACGCCGGATGGAAATTACTTTCTATTCGAGGCGACTCAGGATCATAACGCAGAATATTTGGGCCCTTCGTGAGGGTGGTTCACTCTTTCGCAAAGCCGGCACGGCGCCGACGCAACTGACGGTTGGGCCTCTGATGTTCAGCAATCCGACGCCTGGACTGGATGGAAAGAAGCTGTTCGTGATCGGCCAGCAACGGCGATTCGATCTGATTCGCCTAGAAGGGAAGTCGCAGTTTTCTATTTATGTGCCGGGAGTGTCCGCGGGGGAGGCGGATTTTTTTCCGGATGGGGAGTGGATGGTTTATGTGGCGCATCCGGAACTGACGCTGTGGAAAAGCAAGCCAGATGGAAGTTCCCGGACGCAACTGACGTACGCGCCGATGCAGGCGCATATTCCGCGGTTCTCGCCGGATGGAAAGCAGATCGCGATTTATGGCATCCAGTCCAGGGAAACCCTGGAAGATTTTCGTGATGCCCGCGGAGGGTGGTGCGCCGCGTGAAGTGACCACGGGCGATCACAATCAGGGCGATCCGACCTGGATGCCGAAAGGCGATTCGATTGTGTTTGCGGGAATGCCCTGGCTGGAAAATGGGAGCGTCAGCGGGCCTAACATTCACAGCGTCAATTTAGAGACTTCGCAAATTACCGATATTCCTGGCTCGGAAAATCTTTTAGTCCGCGCTGCTCGCCAGATGGGCGCCACATTGCGGCGCTCTCGGCGGACTCGACGAAGCTGATGCTTTACGACACGGAGAAGAAAAGTTGGACGCAACTCGCGTTGTCGCGATTCGGTTTCGAAAATTGGTCACACGATGGGAAATATTTGTACGCGGAAGATTATTCCGACAAGACTGATAACTTTGTGCGGGTGAATGTGGCCAATGGAAAAGTTGACCCTTGCTCAGCCTGAATGGAAATTCCGACGGGGATTCGATCCGTGGGAATTCTGGGTTGGGTTGGCGCCCGATGATTCGCCGCTTCTGATGCGGGATCGAAGCACGCAGGAGATTTACAGCCTGGATGTGCGTTTCCCGTAGCCGTTTCCTGAACGCTTCTACAAACCGGACGGGCGAGACGCCCGTCCTCCACTGCTCCAACGCTTACTCTTTGACTTTGTCTTCGCCTTCGGCGCCGGGAACCGGGTGCTCGACTCCCTGTTGCGCTTCGGCTTCTTCCATGGCGCGCTTGGTTTCGGCGGCGCGTTTGGAGCGGGCTTCGCTGCGCTTCTGGCGCTTCTCGTCGAGAATCTTTTCGCTGCCGAGGAGTTCGATGAAAGCGTTGTCGGCGCCGTCGCCTTTGCGGAATCCAGTGCGGATTATGCGGAGGTAGCCGCCATTGCGATCGCCGAAGCGTGGGCCGATGGTGTCGAATAGTTTGTCGACGGCGGCGCTGGTCATTAGGTACGCGAGCGCCTGACGGCGCGCAGAGAGATCTCCGCGCTTGCCTAGCGTGATCATCTTTTCGACTTGTGGGCGCATGGCTTTGGCTTTGGGTACCGTGGTCTCGACTCGTTCTTCGAGGATTAGCGAAGTGACCAGATTCCGCAGCAGCGAGCGGCGGTGCGCGGTGTTACGTCCCAGTTTCCATCCTGCTACTTTGTGGCGCATGGCTGAATCCTTTGTTCCGGCGGGAAGCGAAATGCAGATTCCTCGCTTCGCTCGGAATGACAAGATAATTTTGCAGGACGGGTCAAAGACCCGTCCCGCACAAACTCCTCTTACAGATCGTTGTCTATGCCGTAGGCTGACGCGGGTAGAATCTGGTTTGACGTCGGGCCGGGTACGGCGTTGCCTTGTTCGTCGATCTTCATTCCCAGACTCAATCCCATCGTGCCTAGAATTTCCTTAATTTCGTTCAGCGACTTGCGGCCGAAGTTTTTGGTCTTCAGCATTTCGGCTTCGGTCTTTTGTACCAGTTCGCCAATCGACTGAATGTTCGCGTTCTTCAGGCAGTTGTAGCTGCGCACGGAGAGCTCGAGTTCTTCGACGGAACGATTTAGATTTTCGTTCTTGATCTCGGGCTTGCGTTCTTCGGACGACGTCGAAGTCTCGATGTCTTCCTCGAAGTTGATGAAGATGTTCATGTGGTCCTTCAGCAGCTTCGCCGCCAGGCCGATGGAATCGGCTGGGGTGATGGAACCGTTGGTCCACACTTCGAGGGTGAGCTTGTCGTAGTCGGTGATCTGTCCTAGACGCGCGGCTTCGACCGTGTAGTTGCACTTGCGCACCGGAGAGTGAACGGAATCGATGGGGATGAAACCGATGCCGAGGTCTTCGTCGAAATTCTTGTCGGCGGAGACGTAGCCGCGGCCGCGCTTGAGGCGCATTTCCATATCGAGCTTGCCGCCTTCACTGACCGTGGCGACGTAGACGTCTTTATCTAGAACCTCGACATCCGCGTCCGCTTCGATCATGCCTGAGGTGACTACGCCTGGTTGGTCGGCGCGCAGGTAGATGGCTTTCGGCGCATCGCCGCTGAGCTTGAAGGGAATTTGCTTCAGGTTCAGGATGATGTCGGTGGCGTCTTCGACTACGCCGGGGATCGACTGGAATTCGTGCAGTACGCCTTCGATCTTCACCGCGGTGACTGCGGCTCCTTCGATCGAGCTCAGCAGCACGCGGCGAAGCGCGTTGCCGATGGTGGTGCCGAAGCCGCGTTCGAATGGCTGGGCCCAGAAGATTCCGTACTTATCGGTTAAGGTCTGAGTATCGACTGCTAGACGTTTTGGTTTTTGAAAACCCTTCCACAGCATTTGTTATTCTCCTTCGGCCGTTTGGCTCAGTCCTGACTCCCTGAACTGGTCCGTGATGCGTTCAGGTCAAACGTCGGGACAGGCTGATCTGGCTCGAAATAAATAGACCAGTCGTTGGCCGTCGGTCGTTCGTCGTTGGTCTTTGGATTTTGCCAACGACCAAGGACGAACGACTATTTGCTATACAGTTCGACTATCAACTGCTCGTTCACCGGCAGGTGAATATCTTCGCGCTTGGGCAACGATAAAACTTTGCCCTTGTAGTTGTCGCGATCGATATCCAGCCATGTTGGTGCGGTCTGGTGGCTGGCGAATTCTTTCGCTGGCTCCAGAATCGCTAACTTCAGGCTGCCTTCGCGGATGGCGATTTCTTCGCCGACACTCACCTGGTACGAGGGAATGTTGACCTTTTGGCCATCCACCTGAACGTGGCCGTGACGCACCAGTTGGCGCGCTTGACGCCGGGAAACTCCGAAGCCAAGACGGTAAACGACATTGTCAAGGCGGCGCTCCAGTTGCTGCAGGAGCAATTCGCCGGTTACGCCCTTGGTGCGGGCGGCCTTCTCGAAATAATTTCGGAACTGGCCTTCCTGGGCGAAATAAATACGCTTGGTTTTTTGCTTCTCGCGAAGCTGCAGGCCGTAGCCTACGATTTTTGATTTGCGGTCCTTGCCGTGCTGGCCGGGAGCAAAATTGCGCTTCTCGATCGGACACTTATCGCTGAAGCATTTAGTGCCTTTGAGGAACAGCTTCATGCCCTCGCGGCGGCAGAGACGACAGACGGGATCGGTATAACGTGCCAAGTTTCTTCTCCTTTAGATGACCGGTTTACAGGTTTGGCTTCACCCTTCGTCCCGGACGGGATTAACAGTCGTTGGTCTTTGGTCGTTCGTCGTTGGCTTTACGGTCTGTCGTTGCGAACGACCGACGACCAAGAACCGACGACCGGTTTTCTACACTCTTCGACGCTTTGGTGGACGGCAGCCGTTGTGCGGGATCGGCGTGGCGTCTTTTATGTTGCGAACTTCGATGCCGGAGGCAGCCAGCGCGCGGATGGCCGATTCGCGTCCCGAACCTGGGCCGCTGACTCGCACTTCCACGCTGCGCACGCCGTGATCGCGCGCCATTACTGCGGCGTTCGAGGCGGCCTGCTGGGCGGCGAATGGCGTGCCTTTGCGTGATCCGCGGAATCCGAGCGAGCCGGAACTCTTCCACGAGAGCACGTTTCCGGCTTGGTCGGCGATGGTCACAATTGTGTTGTTGAACGAAGCCTGGATGTGCGCAATGCCGTGAGAGACGTGCTTGCGCTCCTTCTTTTTGAAGGTTTTCTTTTTGCCTTTTTTCTCTGGCGCCGCGGGGCCGCCTGCTGCTACTGGTTTTGCCATAGGATTTCAGTCCTTGGTCGTTCGTCGTTCGTCGTTGGTCTTGGCAAATGATGCCAACGACCAAAGACTAACGACCAACGACGGGTTTATGTCTTTGTCGCTGTCTTCTTCTTCGCTGCTACTGTGCCTTTGCGCGGACCTTTACGGGTGCGGGCATTGGTGTGGGTGCGCTGTCCGCGGACCGGTAGATTGCGGCGATGGCGATAGCCGCGATAGGAACCGATTTCGATGAGCCGCTTGATGTTCATCGAAACTTCCTTGCGCAGATCGCCTTCGACCATGCCCTCGGCCTCGATCACCTGGCGGATGCGGTTGACCTCGTCCTCGCCCAGGTCTTGAACCTTCTTCATGGGTTCGACCTTGGCCTGATCGAGAATGCGGGCGGCGCGCGGGTTGCCGATTCCGTAGATATAGGTCAGCGCAATATTAATGTGCTTGTTGCGCGGAAGGTCGATGCCTGCAATGCGTGCCATAGTTGTCCTTTATCCCTGACGTTGCTTGTGTTTTGCAGTTTCGCAGATCACCCGCACTACACCCTTGCGGTGAATGACCTTGCACTTGTCGCAAATTTTCTTTACTGAGGCTCGTACTTTCATAAATCGGTCCTTGGTCGTTCGTCGTTGGTCCTTGGCCTTGTCATTCCGAAAACCGAGATCCCTCGCTTCGCTCGGGATGACAACAGTATCAGGAGAAATATCATTTATAGCGGTACACGATGCGTCCGCGATTCAGGTCGTAGGGCGAAAGCTCGACGGCTACTTTGTCGCCGGGCAGGATGCGAATGAAATTCTTGCGCATTTTGCCCGAAACGTGCGCCAGCACCTGGTGCTTGTTTTCCAGTTCGACTTTGAACATGGCATTGGGCAGCGGTTCCAGCACCGTTGCCATGACTTCAATCGCGTCTTCTTTGCTCATGCACCCCTTAAGATCAGCTTCTGGCTGCTAGCTCTTGCCACTGCTCTTCCAAGCTAGAGAGCCAGCAGCTAGAAGCTCCTACTGCGTCAAAATCACCGGGCCTTCTTTGGTTACTGCTACGCAATGTTCGAAGTGGGCGCTGCAGCTTCCGTCGGCGGTTACTGCTGTCCACTTGTCGTCTAACACCCGGGCACCGGGCTTGCCAAAATTCACCATCGGCTCTATCGCTAGCACCATGCCTGGCCGTAATCGGGCGCCGTGACCTCGAGCTCCGAAGTTTGGCACCTGCGGCTCTTCGTGGAGCTTGGTTCCGATGCCGTGTCCCACGAACTCGCGCACCACGCTGAAGCCGTTGGCTTCTACAAATTCCTGCACTGCGGCGCCAACATCTCCTACTGCGTTGCCGACTCTTGCTTGCTCGATGCCTTTGTATAGCGAGGCTTCCGTCACCTCGAGCAGCTTGCGAACTTCCGGCTTTACCGAGTCGTCGACTGGCACCGTGATCGCGGCGTCGCCGTAATATCCGTCGAGCACTACGCCGCAGTCGATGGACACGATGTCGCCCGCCTGCAGCACCCGTTTTTCCGACGGGATGCCGTGAACAATCTCTTCGTTCACCGAGGTGCAAAGCACGCAAGGGTAATCGTAATATCCCTTGAACGCCGGCTTAGCGCCGAGCTCTTTAATCTTCTGTTCCGCAGCGCGCTCCAGATCCATGGTGGTGGCTCCGGGAGCTACCAGCGCGCGCACGTGATCAAGCACTTCGCGGACGATGCGGCCACTGCTTCGCATGCGTTCAATTTCGGCCGCCGATTTACAGACAATTGCCATCTCGATGCTCAATCACATAAAACAACTGTCCGGTAACTTCGCCGATCGGCAAATCGCCATTCACCGCCACCAGTCGCCCCTTGTGCTCATAGTACTCCGCCACGGGCCGGGTCTGAAGGTCATATGCCTTAAGACGTTCCCGGATCACTTCCTCGCGATCGTCGCTGCGGATTACCAGTGGGGAACCGTCAACGTCGCAAATGTCGGCGACGCGAGGTGGCTGGAAATAGACGTTATAGATGTGTCCGTTGGCGAGACAAGTCCTGCGTCCAGTGAGCCGCTGTACTAATTTATTATAATCCACATCGATGCGGACGACAATCGGCAGACACTTGTCACCGTGCGATTTGTCAAAGATCTCGCTTTCAAAGAAAGCGTCCAACCAGCCCGCTTGCCGCGCCGTGCGCGGGAAGCCATCAAGAATGAAGCCGCGTTCGCAATCGACATCACGCAACCGGCAGGCTACCATCTCACAAACCAGATCGTCGGGAACCAGTTCGCCGCGAGCAATAATCTCTTTGGCCTGCATTCCCAACTCGGTGCCACGCTGCACGTGCGCCCGCAGAATGTCTCCGGTGGAGATCTGCGGGATACCATAGTGTTCGGCGATTCGCTTGGCCTGGGTGCCTTTGCCGGCGCCCGGTGGTCCAAGCAACACAATGGGCCCGATGTTTTGCGAGGTCTCCATCGAACTGAAGTACGTTCCCTGCTTTCAGGCTCACGCGGTCAGCTCTGTGACCACCCGCCGACCGGGCGGTACGGCAACCTCAAACTTCGTTAAGTCCAACTGCGGCGTCCGCGAATGCGTCCGCTGCGCGGCGTAAATCCGTCGTAATGGCGCATTATCAGCTGCGCTTCAATTTGCGTTACTGTGTCCATGGCCACGCCGACCACGATCAGCAGCGATGTGCCTCCGAAATAAAACGTAACGCCTAAGCCATTTGTCATCCAGGTGGGCAGGCGCTCGAAAAATGCTCCGATCGGTCCATACAAATGGTTGAGATGGATTCCGGTGATCATCCATTCGGGAATGAACGAGATGATGATCAAGTAGAGCGCGCCCACCAGCGTGATGCGAGTCAGGATTTCGTTGATGTGATCCGCAGTGCGCTTGCCCGGCCGGATGCCAGGAATAAAGCCGCCATACTTCCGCATGTTGTCGGCAACCTCGTTGGGGTTGAAGACAATCGACACATAGAAGTAGGCGAAGAAAATAATTCCAACAGCGTACAGAAATGTGTAAAGCGGTTCACCCCAGCCCAGCCAATGGATGAGGTCGCCAAAATAGCGGTTGTTGCGCAAGCCGTATCCCATGGTCTGCGGCATGGTCAGGATCGATGAGGCAAAGATTACCGGCATCACGCCGCCGGCGTTGACGCGCAATGGCAGGTGGGTGGATTGGCCTCCCATGACTTTGCGGCCAACTACTCGCTTTGCATATTGCACCGGGATGCGGCGTTCGCTGCGCTCCACGTAGACGATGAACGCGACGACCAGAACCATGATGCCTACGAGCAAAATCATGGCGGGCGCGGTGAATGCTCCCCATGCGTCGGTGCGGACTTTGTCGACCAAATCGGCGACGCCGCGCGGCAGGCCGACTACGATGCCGGCGAAGATCAGGAGCGACATGCCGTTGCCGACGCCGCGTTCGGTGATCTGCTCGCCCAGCCACATGATGAATGCGCTGCCTGTGGTCAGGGTCAGCATGGTCATCAGGATGAAGGGAATGCCGGGATTGACTACGAAATCGCCAGATTTTTCCAGGCTGATGGCGATACCCAGCGATTGAACCGCGCTTAGGATGACGGTTAGATATCGCGTCCACTGGGTGATTTTCTTGCGTCCCAGTTCGCCTTCTTTCTGCAACTTCGCCAGCGGCTCATAAACCACGGTCAAAAGTTGCAGGATGATCGACGCGGTAATGTAGGGCATAATGCCCAGCGCGAAAATCGTCAGGCGGCGAAGCTGGCCGCCGGAGAACAGGTCGACGAAACCCAGGAATGTGCCGCGGTTCTGTTCGAAGAATTGCTGCAGCTTGTCGGCATTCACTCCTGGCGTGGGGATGTGGCCACCCAGCCGGTACACAGCCAGCAGACCCAGCGTGAACAGGATTCGTTTGCGCAGGTCAGGGATGCGAAATACGTTGGCTAATTTCTCAAGCATTACTGCAAGACCTCAAACTTGCCGCCAGCCTTGGTGATTTTTTCCTGCGCTGACTTGGAAAATTTGTGTGCGTGTACGGTGAGGGCAGAGGAGAGCTCTCCGTCGCCGAGGATCTTGACTGGATGTTTGGTGCTGATGACGCCGGCTTTGCGCAGCACTTCGGGAGTGATGGTGGTTTCGCCGAGCGCGGCCAGTTTTCCAGATTCACGATGTTGTATTCCTTGCGGAAGATGTTGGTGAAGCCGCGTTTGGGCATGCGGCGATGCAGCGGCATCTGGCCGCCTTCAAAACCACGCATCATGCGCGAACCGCTGCGCGAACGTTGGCCTTTGTGTCCGCGGGTGGACGTTTTGCCCATGCCGGAGCCCATGCCGCGTCCGACGCGCTTCTTGCCGGAGTTCGCCTTCTTCGGTGCTCGAATATTCGAGAGATTCATAATAATTGCTCTTCAGCTGTACAGACGTAGCGAACCACGTCTCTACGGAACATTATTGCTGGACTATCATCGACCAGGTGCGGAATTTTGGCAACCATGCCGCGAATGGCGGGGTTGTCGGGACGCTCGATCACCTGGTTCAGCCGGGTGAAACCCAGGCCTTTGACTACCAGCTTATGTTTTACCGGAGTGCAGATGGCGGAACGCACCCATTTCAAGTGCAGCTTGCCAGCGCCCGCCGTCGATTTTTTTGCCGTCATTCGTGACTCCATCTTCTACAACTCTTCTGCAGTTTTGCCGCGCAGGGCCGCTACGTCAGCGCGATTCTTCAACTTTTTCAGCGCATCGAATGTAGCCTTGATGACATTGTGCGGGTTGGTTGTGCCAATCGATTTGGTCAGCACGTTCTGAATTCCCGCCGAAGTCATTACAGCGCGCACCGCACCGCCAGCGATCACGCCGGTGCCTTCGGGTGCGGGTTTCAAGAGCACTTTTCCCGAGCCGAAGCGTCCCAGCACAAGGTGCGGGATGCTGGTCTGGGTCAGGTTGATGCGCATGAGATTTTTCTTCGCCGACTCAATCCCTTTGCGAATGGCTTGCGGAACTTCTTTCGCTTTCCCCGAACCGTATCCGACGACGGCGGCACTGGGATCTCCCACCACGACCAGAGCGGCAAAGGAAAGATTCTTGCCGCCTTTGACTACTTTCGTGACCCGGTTAATTGCCACGACTTGGTCTTTCAGTTGGTAGGAACCCGCATCGAGCTTTTTAATTACTGTTGGCATTCTTTGCATTCTCGTTTCTCTCTGCCGAGCTTCGCTCGGCCAAGCCGGGTCAGAGACCCGGTTCCACTACCAAATTCTTTAGAACTGCAGACCGGCTTCGCGGGCTGCGTCGGCCAGGGCTTTCACTCGGCCGTGATAAATGTAGCCGCCGCGATCGAAAACCACTTTGCTGATTCCCTTGGCCTTGGCGCGCTCGGCGATCAGTTTGCCGACTTCCTTGGCCGAAGCTACGTTTCCGCCGGTGCGGCGCTCGCCCTTTTTGCCCTCGGCGGAATGCGCGAAGACGACGGTGTTGCCCTGCATATCGTCGATCAGTTGCACGTAAATATGATTCAGCGAACGATAGACGTTCAGCCGCGGCCGCTCGGAAGTTCCGAGGATCTTTTTGCGAATCCGCTCGTGCACGTGCCGGCGGTTTGTGTTTTTCGATGTTCGTGTAAGCATAAAAAATGTCCTTGGTCGTTCGTCGTAGGTCGTTGGTCAAAACCAAAGACCACTCGGATTTTCTCTTGTGCGTTGGCCAACGACGAATGGCCAACGACCAACGACCGAATCTACTTCGCTCCGGTCTTGCCTACCTTCTTCTTCAAACGCTCGCCGGCGTAACGCACGCCTTTATTCTTGTACGGATCGGGTGGACGCAGGCTGCGCATTTCGGCTGCAACCTGTCCGACTTTCTGGCGATCGATTCCGGTGACGCTCAGCTTGGTCTGCTTCGGATCGACGGTCGCTTCAACGCCGACGGGTAAGGGATACTCGATCAAATGCGAGTAACCCAGGCTGAACACGACCGTGTTCTTGCCCTTCATTTCGGCGCGATAGCCGATGCCGACAATTTCCAGGTCCCGGGTCCATCCCTTGGTGACGCCTTCGACGGCGTTGTTGACCAGCGCGCGCGCCAAGCCATGGACAGCGGCCTGGGAATCGTTTTCGCGTATCGCGAGGAGATGCCCGTCCTGTTGCTGGACTTTAATGCCCGCGGGCAGTTGCGTGTCCAACTTGCCCTTCGGACCCTGCACGGCAACGGTGTTGCCTTCAATTTTGACGGTCACTCCCTTAGGGAGCGGGATCGGCTTTTTTCCAATTCGTGACATAAGTTCTGCTCTCAGCTTTTCAGCTACTAGCTCCTAGCTACACCGCTCTACAACTAGACCTGTGTAGTGTGACTCTAAGTGCGACCGATTCGTGCTTTGCCTCCGAGCTAGCAGCCAGAAGCTAGCAGCTAGGAGCCGTTCTTACCACACTTCGCAGAGTAACTCGCCGCCGAGGCCCTGCTTGCGCGCCTGGCGTCCGGTCATTACGCCGCGAGGCGTGGTGAGAATGTTGATGCCCATCCCACCCAGCACCCGGGGAATCTCGGTGCGCCGCACATACACCCGACAGCCTGGCCGGGAGACGCGGTTCACTTGCGAGATTACCGCTTCGTTATTGTTGGCGTACTTCAGGTAGATACGCAGGATCTTGTGTCCTTCCTCTTCCGTCGCCTTGAAATTGGAGACGTAGCCCTCTTCTTTCAAAATGCGGGCAATCTCCAGCTTCAGCTTGGAGGCAGGAATATCTACCTTCTGGTGCCTGGCGTTAATCGCATTGCGAATTCGCGTCAGCATATCTGCGACCGGATCGGTCAACCTCATGCGTTCCTTCTCCTCAATCGCCCGTTAGCTTCGGCCACTCTTGCTCTGCGCCGAAGAACCTGCGGCGACGTATTCCGCCTAAATCCAAGGGCTAAAGCCCGTATGGTTAGGCACTATTCACGGCACGGCTTGCGCCGCGCCCGACTACCAAGACGACTTCGAAACTCCGGGAATTTCGCCACGCAGGGCCAAGCCCCGGAAACACAAACGGCACAAGCCGAACTTGCGCAGATAAGCGCGCGGACGTCCGCAAATCTTGCAGCGGTTGTGCTTGCGCGAAGAAAACTTCGGCTTTGGCTCTTTGCCCTCGCGCGCCTTCTGAAACTTCTCTTCGATCTTTGCGTCTTTAACTCGTTTAGCTGTAGTCATGCAATCCTTAAAGAAACTTTTGTCTTCGAACTTGTCTAAAACCTTACTGCGCCCGGAACGGCATGCCCAGATGGCGCAGCAGCGCTCGCGACTGATCGTCGTTGCGGGCTGTGGTCACGATAGTTACGTTCATGCCTTTCTGCTTATCGACCTTGGCGTAATCGATCTCGGGAAAAATTAACTGGTCGTGCAAGCCCAGCGTGTAATTACCGCGGCCATCGAACGACTTGGTCGAGACTCCCTTGAAGTCGCGCACACGAGGCAACACAACATTTACCAGGCGGTCGAAAAATTCGTACATACGATCTCCACGTAAAGTAACCATGGCGCCAATGGCCTGGCCCTCGCGGACCTTGAAGGCCGCGATGGATTTCTTGGCGCGCGTCACTACCGGCTTCTGGCCGGTGATCTGGCCGAGTTCGTTCACTGCCGGATCGAGAATTTTGGCATTCTGCGTGGCTTCGCCTACTCCCATGTTGACCACGATCTTGTGGAGATGCGGCACGGCCATGGGATTCTTGAGCTCGAACTCCTTCATAAGCGTGGGAGCAACTTCCTTCTGGAAGCGCGCCTTCAGACGCGGCGTCTCTTTCGCGCTATGCCGGGCGACTGCGGGAGCTTTCTGCTCTTCCTGCTGTCCACCCTTTTTTTCTTTTTTGTCTTTTGCCATTGCGTTATTACCTTCGTCAGCTACTAGCTTCTGAAGCTAGAAGCTAAGAGCTTATTTATCCAGCGTGGTTCCGCACTTCTTGCACACTCGAACTTTGCGGTCGCCGCGCATTTCATGACCGATGCGTACCGGTCCGCAAGTCCCGCAGACCAACTGCACGTTCGACAACGCGATGCGGCTTTCCTGTTCCGCAATTCCGCCCTTTATGTTGCGCTGCGGATTAGGCCGCACATGCTTTTTCACCAGCATGACGTGCTCGACCAGGAGCTTGTTATCGTTCGGAAACACGCGCAGGACGCGGCCTTCCTTGCCTTTATCCCTGCCAGTGATTACCTTCACCGTGTCGTTCCGCCGAAGATCCACCCGTTTATGTTCAGTGCTTACTGTTCTCATTTCAGTCCTTCAATCCTCTAACGAAACGTAGCCAGCTACGCTTCTACAGTACTTCTGGTGCCAGGGACACAATCTTCAAAAACTTCTTCTCGCGCAGTTCGCGGGCAACTGGGCCGAAGACGCGGGTTCCCACCGGCTCACCCTGTTCGTTGATCAGCACCGCCGCGTTCTCGTCGAAGCGAATATAAGTGCCGTCGCGACGGCCATACTCTTTGTGCGTGCGCACGATCACCGCTTTGACCACCGTTCCTTTTTTCACCTGGCCATCGGGAGAAGCTTCTTTCACGCTGGCGGTGACCACATCGCCCAAGCCAGCCCGCAGTCCGGTCGAACCGCCCAGCGGCAGGATGACCTGCAGTTTGCGGGCGCCGGAATTATCGGCGACCTCGAGCCAAGTTCTCATCATCACAGCCATAATTCAGTCTCCCCTCAAGGCTCCTCGTTTACTTAACGGCGCTTACGTTAACGTCAGCGGCGATCTCGGGCACCAGCGCGGTCTTGCGAACAATCTGTTTGAGGCGCCAGCGCTTCAATTTCGATAATGGCCGAGTCTCTTCCAGGCGCACCACATCGCCGACGCGAGCCTCGTTCTTTTCATCGTGAGCGTAGAATTTCTTTGCCTTCGAGACCACGCGGCCGTAGAACGCATGCGACTTCTTTCGCACCACCGAAACCACGATGGTCTTCTTCATGCGGTTCGAAACCACCTCGCCGACTACTTCCTTGCGCCGGCCGGCAGCCGCGGGCTGCACCTGTTGTGTATTTGTCACTGGCATTACTTACGCTCCGTTTTGCCGCTGGCGGCGAGCTCGCGCTCACGGCTGATCGTCTTTACGCGCGCGATGTCGCGGCGCATGCCACGAATCTTTTTCAGGCTTTCCGTCTGCCCCATGTTGAGCTGAAACTTCAGTTTGAAGAGCTGATCGTTGAGATCGCGCTCCTGGTGGCTAAGCTCTTCATCGGTCAAGTTGCGGATTTTTTCCGATTTCATAATCTCTTCCTTCTCACTTTCAGTGCGCTGCCGATTCGCGCTTTACAAACCGGGTGCGCAACGGCAGCTTGTGCGACGCCAGACGCATGGCCTCGGAAGCGTCCTGCGGCGTGACCCCTTCCATTTCGAAAAGAATTTTGCCGGGACGAACCACCGCGACCCAATGATCCGGCGCTCCCTTGCCTTTTCCCATACGAGTTTCAGCCGGCTTTTTTGTGACTGGCTTGTCGGGAAAAAGACGAATCCAAATTTTGCCGCCGCGCTTCACGAAACGCGTCATGGCAACCCGGCTGGCCTCGATCTGACGATCGGTAATCCAGCCCGGCTCGAGAACTTTTAATCCGTAGTCCCCGAAAGCCAGCTCGCTGCCGCGCCAGGCTTTGCCGGTCATGCGTCCGCGTTGCTGCTTGCGGTACTTTACTTTCTTTGGCATTAACATAAATTTGCTCTTAGCTTCTAGCTTCTAGCTTCTCTAGAACCCATAACCTCAACTTCTTAAAATGCGCCGCCTACCTGTTGCGTTTCGCGCTTCTTGGCGGCGGGAAGAATCTCGCCTTTGTACACCCAGACTTTCACGCCAATCACGCCGTAGGTTGTGCGCGCTTCGGTGAAACCGTAATCGATATCGGCGCGCAACGTGTGCAGCGGCAGGCGGCCTTGCAGATACCATTCCGAACGGGCGATTTCGTTTCCATTCAGACGGCCGCTGACGCGGACCTTGATTCCTTTGCAACCGAAGCGCAGCGCCGAGTCTACAGCTTTGCGCATCGCGCGGCGGAAGCCCACACGCTTTTCGAGTTGCAGCGCGATCGATTCCGAAACCAGTTGCGCATCGAGTTCAGGCTTGTGCACTTCCTGAATGTCGATATAAATTTCGCGGCCATTCATGCGCTTCTGCACGTCGGCCTTGAGCTTGTCGATCTCCGCCCCTTTGCGGCCGATAATAATGCCGGGACGCGCAGTCTTGATGATGACCCGCAGCTTGTTGCCCGGACGCTCGATGTCAATCGAGCTGACGCCCGCCGACTTGAGCTTGTCCTTGAGCTCGTTCTTCAGCTTGACGTCTTCGAGCAACTGCTTGTCATAATCGCGCTCGGCGAACCAGCGCGACTTCCACGGCTTGGTGTAGCCGAGGCGAAAACCATAAGGATGAACTTTTTGTCCCATCGTATCTCCTGACAACCTTGACGAACGCTATCGTGCTCCCGCAAATTTCTTGGTGGCTTTAGCTTTGCTCTTCTTTGCCGGCGCTTTTCCCTTGGCCTTGGTTCTGGGCTTCGAGGTCCGCGCCGATGCGCCGCTTACTCTTTCCGCACCGACAACATTTGCCAGCGCGTCGCCATTCTTGCCGCGCTCTGCCAGTTCAATCTCGATATGCGAGATGCGCCGCACGTAGTGATAAGCGCGGCCCATGGGAGCGGGGCGTATACGTTTCATGCGCGGTCCGTCGTTGGCGATTGCGCGTTTCACGTACAAATTGTCGACATCCACGTCCAACCCTTTTTCCGAACTCAGGTAGTTGGCATTTTCCAGCGCCGAGCGGAGCAACTTTTCTACCGTGGCCGCGACCCGTTTCTTGGTGAAGATGAGGGTGTTGAGCGCATCTTCTACCCGGCGGCCTTTGATCAGATCCAGCACCAGGCGAGCCTTCTGCGGCGAGACGCGCATGAAACGTGCTTGAGCTCGAAATTCCATCTTGCGTCTCCTTTACGCCTTCGGCGCCGGCGCTGCCGGAGCCGCTCCCGCTGCTGGACTCGGAGCGCCTGGGCCGCCGGGAATACCGGCCGGCTTGGCTGCAACCTCGGTCGCTGCTCTCATTGAGTGTCCCTTAAACTGGCGAGTGAAACTAAACTCGCCCAGCTTGTGGCCCACGAGATTTTCCGTGATGTACACCGGAATAAATTTCTTGCCGTTATGTACGGCAATCGTGTGGCCCACCATTTCCGGGACGATGGTTGAGCGCCGCGACCAGGTGCGCAGCACCTTCTTCTCGTTGCGCGAGTTCATGGCTTCCACCCGGGTTTGCAGGAAACCATCGACGAACGGTCCTTTTTTTGTTGAACGTGCCATAAAAAGCTGTTAGCTCCTAGCTCTTAGCTTCTAGCCAAGACTCTCTCATCACAAACCGGCGTCGTGCCGCAATCGCCCGGCGTTATTTCTTGCCGCGGCGGTTGACGATGAATGCATCGGTCCGCTTGTTGTTCCGCGTCTTGTATCCGCGGGTTGGTTGGCCCCACGGAGTTACGGGATGTCGGCCACCGGACGTCTTGCCTTCACCACCGCCGTGCGGATGATCCACCGGGTTCATCGATACGCCGCGATTGTGCGGCCGTTTTCCAAGCCACCGGGAACGTCCAGCTTTTCCGATGGTGATGTTTTCGTGATCGAGATTTCCCACCTGGCCAATCGTCGCCATGCAGCCTTGCGCGACTTTACGAATTTCGCCCGAAGGCAATTTCACCAGTGCGTAATCGCCTTCCTTGGCTACCAACTGGGCCGCGCCGCCCGCCGAACGCACCATCTGCGCGCCCTTGCCGGGCTTCAATTCCACATTGTGAATCGTGGTGCCAGGCGGAATATTATGCAGCGGCAGCGCATTGCCTACGAGAATATCGGCGTCGGGGCCACTCAAAACTTTTTGTCCAACCTTCAATCCATCCGGCTGCAGGATGTAGCGCTTCTCGCCATCCGCATAGCTCAACAAGGCAATGCGCGCCGAGCGATTGGGATCGTACTCGATGGTCGCAACCGTCGCGGGAATGCCGATCTTGTCGCGCTTGAAATCGATAATGCGCAGCTTGCGTTTGTGGCCGCCACCGATGAACCGCATGGTAGTCTGGCCCGAATTGCGCCGCCCGCCGGTTCGTGGCTTCGGCTCGAGCAGCGGCTTGTGCGGCTGCATGCTCGTGATGTCGTCGTTGACCAGCGTGGTGCGATAACGCAGCGTCTGGGTTGTCGGTCTATAAGTCTTAATTGGCATAAATCAGCTCTTAGCTTCTAGCTCTTAGCTCTTATTTGCAGCCGCACGTCTTTTGGCCAGCGACCAACGACGAACGACAACGACCAACGACTATAAGTTCTGCGCGTACTCCGGCATTTTTTCGCCAGCCTTCAGCCGCACGTACGCTTTCTTCCAATCCGGACGGTAGCCGGCAAACTTGCCGCGCCGACGCTCCTTGCCGGGATAGGTCGCGGTGCGGACCGAATGCACCTTCACTTTGAAAATTCCCTGTACTGCTTCCTTAATTTCCGTCTTGGTCGCCGCCGTCGCCACTTGGAAAACCAGCGTGTTCTGGTTCTCCTTGATGGCCAGACCTTTTTCGGTGATGACCGGACGGCGAAGAATCTGGTATGCGGATTTCATCAGGCTACCTCCGCCGCTTTTTCATGCCGAGTGCGACGCCGCGGAGCACGCGAAGCTTTCTTCCGCGTTTCACCTTCGCCTTCGGCCGGCTTATGTTGACGCTTCGAAATCGAACCCTTCAGCGAAATCTGCAACTTCTCGATCGCTGGCTGCGAAAAGATCGCCCGATCGTAGCGCAGCAGATGATAAGGATGAACCTCGTTGCCGCTGATCAGTTCAACTCCATCAAGATTGCGCGAACTCAAAGTCAGATTGCGATTCTCGTGCTTCGCAACCTCGACCAACAGAGCCGTAGTGTCGACTTTGAGCGCATCCAGATGCCTCACGAAACAGCTTGGACTTGGGTTCCTTTACATCAAAAGTATTCACGATGATCAACTTGCCATCGGCAAATTTCGAAGCCAGAGCCGAGCGCAGCGCTCCCATCAATTTCTTGCGGGGAAACGCGTAGTCGTAAGAGCGCGGTTGCGGACCATGCACCGTGCCGCCGTGCCGCCACAGTGGCGACCGGATCGAGCCCACGCGAGCGCGTCCCGTGCCTTTTTGTTTCCAAAGCTTCTTGCCGGCGCCGGAAACGAGTTTCTTGTTTTTGGTCGCGTGCGTTCCGGCGCGGTGGGCGGCGCGATAATGTTTTACCGCCTCCCACAGCAGGTCCTCGTTCACTGCGCCGAAGACCTCGTCGGCCAGTTCGAGGCTGCCAACTTTGGCTCCGCTCAGATTGTGAATGTCAATGCTTGCCATAACGTAACTTTTGCTCCGAAACCGTTTGTCTGCCTTGGCCAAAGACCAAGGACCAACGACCGCCTCTAAGCCTTCTTGGCCGCGCGCTTGGCTGCCTTCAACGGATCAACCGTCGCTGCTCCGGCAAATCCACGCCGCTCTCTCGGCGGTTTCTTAGCTTTCGTAATTATCAGGTAGCCGCCTTTAGGGCCGGGCACGCTGCCTTCGACTACCAGCAAGTTGTCTTCTTTATCCATGCCGAGCACGCGCAAATTGCGGACGGTTACCCGGTCCACGCCCATGTGTCCCGACATGCGCATACCTTTAAACACGCGCGACGGAAACGCCGATGAACCAATCGATCCCGTGATTTGAAACATCGAACCGTGCGATTTAGGACCGCCGGCAAAATGATGCCGCCGCACTACGCCGGAGAAGCCGCGGCCTTTGCTGATGCCAACGATGTCGACAAATTTTTCGCCGTCGAAGATGTCTACCAGAACGCGATCGCCGGTTTTGACCAAGCCGTCGCCGTTGGCTTCGGATTTTTCTTCGACTTCAATTGGAACTTCGCGCATGAACTTCACCGGCGGCAGATTGTTCTTGCCCAAATGTCCGCGAGCGGGCTTGGTCAGGCGCGACTCTTTCACGAATTCGACCAGGCCGATTTGCGCGGCAACGTATCCGTCTTTGGTCGCCGTCTTGTGCTGCGTGATCACGCACGGACCAGCCTGCAGCACGGTCGCGGGATGAACGTCGCCCTTATCGTCGAAGAGCTGCGTCATGCCGACTTTCTTGCCGAGAATTCCCGTTACTTTTGCCATTGTCTGTTCTCTCTTTCCAGCTTGGCTGTTCAGCTATTGGCTGGGGAGCGCTCGGACTTACGTCCTCGCTCTCGGTGTCGTCCCTAAAGGGACTTGGTTCTTTTTTCTGTCCTATCCCAGGGCTTACGCCCTGGGCTAAATCTGTTCCGCCCCTTCGGGGCTGCGTTGCTTCGTGGCCCTACAGATTTGCCAACGACGCCACGACTGAAACGACTACTTATGTTCCTTGCCGAAGGCCTTGATTTCGACATCCACGCCTGCGGGCAAGTCGAGCTTCATTAACGCGTCGACCGTCTGCTGCGTCGGCTCGAGAATGTCTAGCAGACGCTTGTGCGTACGAATTTCAAACTGCTCACGCGACTTCTTGTCCACGTGCGGAGAACGCAGTACGCAGTACTTGTTCTTCATCGTAGGCAGAGGAATCGGGCCTGCGATTTGCGCACCTGTACGTTTCGCGGTTTCTACGATTTCACCCGTGGACTGATCCAGGATGCGGTAGTCGTACGCTTTTAACCGAATACGAATTCTTTCTTTTCCAATCACTTTTCGCTCTCGCTAACCCCTCCCGGCTGTCCGGGAAGAAAGAACTGGCGGCAAGTTGCAGGCCGCTTGTACGCGGCGTCCGAGCCGCGTGCCGTAATCCCGAGCAAAGCGAGGGTCTCAACTTCCGCATTTACTTCGCTCAAAGCCTACTGCACAATCTCGCTGATCGTGCCTGCGCCTACGGTGTGGCCGCCTTCGCGGATGGCGAAGCGCAAACCTTTTTCCATCGCTACCGGCGTGATCAGTTCGATTACCAGGCTGACGTTGTCGCCCGGCATCACCATTTCGGTTGCTGCTGGAAGTTCCGCTACGCCCGTGACGTCCGTCGTTCTGAGATAAAACTGCGGACGGTATCCTTTGAAGAATGGCGTGTGCCGTCCGCCTTCTTCTTTGGTCAGAATGTAAACTTCGGCTTTGAACTTGGTGTGTGGCGTGATCGATCCTGGCTTCGCCAGCACCATGCCGCGCTCGACATCGTCCTTGCCAATGCCGCGCAGCAGCAGGCCCGCGTTGTCTCCCGCCAGGCCTTCGTCCAATTGCTTTTTGAACATTTCGACGCCGGTTACCACCGTCTTTCGAGTGTCGCGGAAACCGACGATTTCCACTTCCTCGCCGACTTTGACCTTGCCGCGCTCGATTCTCCCCGTCACCACCGTGCCGCGGCCGGAGATCGAGAAAATATCTTCGATCGGCATCAGGAACGGTTTGTCCAACTCACGCGCCGGCTGCGGAACGCTCTTGTCCACTGCCTCCATCAACGCGTCAATCTGCTTCTCCCACTTTGCTTCGCCATTCAGCGCGCCCAGAGCCGAGAGACGAATCACCGGCACGTCGTCGCCGGGAAACTGATAGCTCTTCAGCAACTCGCGCACTTCGAGTTCGACCAGATCCAGCAACTCGGGATCGTCGACTGCGTCGCACTTATTCAACGCGACTACGATGTAAGGCACGCCTACCTGCCGCGCCAGGAGCACGTGTTCGCGGGTCTGCGGCATAGGACCATCGGTCGCTGCGACCACTAAGATCGCGCCATCCATCTGCGCCGCGCCCGTAATCATGTTCTTGATGTAGTCGGCGTGGCCCGGGCAATCGACGTGCGCGTAGTGCCGGTTCGCGGTTTCGTACTCGACGTGCGCGGTGGCAATCGTGATTCCGCGGGCTTTTTCTTCCGGCGCGTTATCGATGCTGTCAAAAGACCGGAACACGATCTTCGGGTTGTGCTTCTGCAACACCTTGGTGATGGCCGCCGTCAACGTGGTCTTGCCATGGTCGATGTGACCAATCGTCCCCACGTTGCAGTGCGGCTTATTCCGTTCAAATTTCTCTTTCGCCATTTCCTAGCTCCGTATGTCTCGTTCGTATTCCGCGGATGCTACCGCCCCGCGTCTGTTATCTCTTGGGTCCTTGTGAACGCCCGATGATCTCGTCCGCTACGCTGCGCGGCACTTCTTCGTAGCGCGCGAAGTGCATCGAGTACTCGGCGCGACCCTGCGTGCTCGAACGCATATGGGTGGCGTAGCCGAACATCTCAGCCAGCGGCACGATCGCTTTGATCACCTGCGAACCGGCGCGATGCTCCATGCCCTCGATGCGTCCGCGGCGCGAACTCAAATCGCCCATAATCACGCCCGCATAATCTTCGGGTGTGACCACCTCGACCGCCATCACCGGCTCAAGCAGCACCGGCGAGGCTTTGCGTGCAGCTTCTTTGAACGCCATCGAACCGGCAATCTTGAATGCCATTTCGTTCGAATCCACATCGTGGTAGCTGCCGTCATAAAGGATGGCTTTCACGTCAACCATCTCGTAACCGGCAAGGATGCCGCCTTCCATGGCTTCGCGAATTCCCTGATCGATAGGCTTGATGAATTCCTTGGGCACCGAACCGCCAACAATGTCGTTGACAAATTCATACCCAGTCCCCGGCACCTGCGGCTCCAGGCGAATTTTGGCATGGCCATATTGACCCTTGCCACCAGTCTGGCGGATGTATTTGCCTTCGGCTTCAGATTTCCTGCGGATAGTCTCGCGATAGGCCACCTGGGGCTTGCCCACATTGGCTTCGACTTTGTACTCACGCATCATGCGGTCAACAATGATTTCGAGATGCAGTTCGCCCATGCCGCTGATGATGGTTTGTCCGCTGTCAGGGTCGGTGTGAACTTTAAACGTAGGATCTTCCTGGGCCAGGCGGTTCAACGCCATGCCCATCTTTTCCTGATCAGCTTTGGTCTTGGGTTCAACGGCAACCGAAATCACCGGAACCGCGAAGGTAATGCTTTCCAAAGTGATGGGATGCTTCTCGTCGCAAATCGTGTCGCCTGTGCTTACATTCTTCAAGCCAACCGCGGCACAGATATCGCCCGCCAGAATTTCGCTGATGTCCTCGCGCTTGTTGGCATGCATCTTCAGCAACCGGCCAATGCGCTCGGTACGTCCGCGGCCGGCGTTGAGCACAGCTTCACCCGACTTCAGTTGGCCGGAATAGACGCGAATAAAAGTCAACTGGCCGACAAATGGATCGGCCATGATTTTAAATGCGAGAGCAGAAAAAGGCTCGCTGTCCGCGGGTTGACGCGTAATCGCTTCGCCGGTGTCGGGATTTGTTCCATGAACCTCGCCGGCATCGAGCGGCGAAGGCAGGTAATCCACGACTGCATCGAGCAGTGGCTGTATGCCTTTGTTCTTGAATGCGGTACCAACCACTACCGGAAATAATTTCAGCTCGATCGTCGACTTGCGTAGAGAGGCGCGAAGTTCCGCCGGGGAAATAGCCTCACCTTCAAGGAACTTGTGCAGGATGGCATCGTCGTTTTCGGCGACAGTTTCAACCAGAAGAGCGTGCGCAGCTTCAGCCTTTTTTTGCAATTCGGCAGGAATTTCGCCGGAAATGTATTCCGCGCCAATGGTGTCATCCTGCCAGATGATCGATTTCATCTCGATGAGATCAATCACGCCTCTGAACTTGTCTTCTTGTCCGATCGGGATCTGTACGGCGACTGGCTTGGCATTCAGGCGCTTGCGGAGGGTATCGACGGCATGCTCGAAATCAGCGCCCATCTTATCGATCTTATTAATGAAGCAAATTCGTGGTACGCCGTACTTGTCAGCCTGACGCCAAACTTTTTCCGATTGCGGCTGCACTCCATGCACTGCGTCAAATACAGCTACAGCGCCGTCGAGCACGCGCAGCGAGCGTTCCACTTCAGCCGTGAAATCCACGTGGCCGGGTGTGTCGATAATGTTAATGCGAATGTCGCGCCAGGTGCAGGTAGTGGCGGCGGAAGTAATGGTGATGCCGCGCTCCTGCTCCTGCTCCATCCAGTCCATGGTGGCAGTGCCCTCGTGGACCTCTCCGATGCGGTGCGTCTTTCCTGTGTAGAACAGAATGCGCTCGGTCGTAGTGGTCTTGCCGGCATCGATGTGGGCCATGATGCCGATGTTTCTACACCGCTCCAATGGAACTGTTCTAGACACAGCTTTCTTTCTCTCTTCTTTTCGCTCTTGCTCGTTGGCAACTGAACCGGTCAAATCCGTAACCCTTGTCCTTTTCCTCTTACCACCGGTAATGCGCGAAGGCCTTATTGGCCTCGGCCATGCGGTGAACGTCTTCTTTCTTCTTGATGGCCGCGCCTTTGCCGTTGGCGGCGTCCAGCAATTCATTGCTTAACTTGTCGATCATGCCTTTTTCGCCGCGTCCGCGTGAGTAGGTGATCAGCCAGCGAATCGCGAGCGAAGTACGCCGATCAGCGTTCACTTCGACCGGCACTTGATAGTTCGCACCGCCTACGCGTCGGGTTTTGACTTCGAGCAGCGGCTTCGCATTCTCCACAGCTTTTGTGAACAGCTTCAGAGCTTCGTCACCGCCACCTTTTGCCTGCAGGCGCGTCAAAGCTTCATAGAAGATGCCTTCCGCTGTGCTCTTCTTGCCTTGCCACATCATCGAGTTGACGAACTTCGTCACCAGATCCGAACCGTAAACCGGGTCGGCTTCGACTCTCCGCTTCGGGGTGTGTCCTTTTCTTGGCATTCAGTTCATGCTCCTAAACTCTTGCTGCTTGAACTCTTACTGCTTGTCATTGCCAACGACCAACGACGAATGACCAACGACAGGTCTATGCTTTCGGGCGCTTAGCGCCATACTTCGAACGGCTTTGCTTGCGGCCTGCAACTCCCACCGCGTCCAGCGTTCCACGCACCACGTGATAACGCACGCCTGGCAGATCCTTCACGCGGCCGCCGCGAATCAGCACAATCGAGTGCTCCTGCAGATTATGGCCGACGCCAGGAATATAAGTTGTGACCTCGATGCCGTTGGTCAAACGCACGCGCGCGACCTTACGCAGCGCGGAGTTCGGCTTCTTCGGCGTTTGCGTATACACACGTGTGCAGACACCGCGCTTTTGCGGGCATCCCTGCAAAGCCGGGCTCGCCGTCTTGTATCGCGGACGCTTGCGGCCATCGCGAACTAATTGATTAAAGGTCGGCACTTTTTGATCCTTCCACCAACGCCCTTGCCTGCGCATATTGAAGCGCACGGACACACAGACGCCGCTATAACTTTCCCTGCATCAGGGGCTGGCTGGCGATCTGCCAACCATACTTCTCACCGCGCATAACGGCAGCGAGAGATTGTAGGTTTTCCCGTTCAGACTGACAGCGACGACGGTGGCACCAAGCCCGAAATCTGAAAAGCCGGGAAGTACTCCGTTTCGTCAGCCTTGCCCCGCATAGCCTCCCAACAGGCGGAAGGTGCGCGCAGGGCATTTCAGCGAGGGCATCTTCAGAAAACTTCCGAAGACGTATATCTGCGGCTCAGCTACTCGCTTGGAGAAACTTCGCGCACGCAAGACGCGCAGCGAACCTATCCGCAGCGTACAGACAAGCCAAAATGAACTCGCGGAACCTTTTTAATATACCAACAGTGTTCGCAGATCGTCAACCATCGTTTGCTGCATTCCATGGATGACTAGAATGGCGGCGTGAAAATAGTCTGCCTCATGGCGCTTGGTCTACTCACATGCGGCCCGGCTGTCGGCCAAGGTCCGTCTTCCTCTTCTTGGGCCTTCGCGCCTAAGCCGATAGTCTAAATGGCGTAACCAGGCAAAGCACTCATCTATCCTTTGTGACTGGAATGACTCTGCTTGGCGGCGCAGAGTCGTGTCCTGTTTTGGTCGTAACGTCGGTGCAGGGTCGCCTCCGGAGCAGGCTGGCATCAAGACGGGCGATGTTCTCGTCGCGGTGAACGGGACCCCGATCTCGACCATTGACGAAACGGTCAGAAAATTCTTTCATTCAGAAAGCCCGACACCAGTCACGTTGTCGCTGGTGCAGGGCGAGTACAGAGTAAGACGATCCCGGGCAATCAAGGCTACAAGACCCTTCAGAGCGGCATGGTTGTGCCTTTGGACGCTACCGAGGCCGAAATGAATGGCAAGCGTAAGGCGATAACGCAGGATCGCTTCGTCGATCGCGTGTTTCCCACTCACTATCCAAGCAACGAAAAGCTGTATTACCCGGGATTCGAGGTGCTTATCCTGAAAGACCCCGCTCAGGTGGTAGTGCTCGGAATCGAAGACGGACCAGCATCGCGGGCCGGTGTCCACTGGGGCGACACTATTCTGTCGGTGAACGGAATAGATCCGCGAAATAAATCAGTTGCTGAACTGGAATCACTATTAAGTTCGCAAAAGCCCGGCAGCATGACGCTCAAAATCGAGCGCGACAGCGCGACCAAGGAGTTTACGTTCCAACTGGCGGAGGCCGCTCAGGTCCTGCGGGATAACCAGCGGCAACTTCTTCAGGGCGAGCTCGTTCCACTCGGACTGCCGGAGCGTTATTTGTACTGCTTCAAGTAGCTGTTGAAATATCGCGTGGCTGTTGACCCCCCCTCTTTTGAAAGAACCGTTCTAACCGAGGGATAGAAAATGTCCACCAAAATCGAGATCGTTGTTTGTATTTCTACGGATTTCTCGCGAGTGAGTTTTTCAACAGCCACTCGCCATTTCACTCATTGACCTTGCCCGAGCCACTCTCAATGAGCGCTATGGCCTGTTAACGCCATCTAGTCCTTATCCCAAATGGATTAGTCTTATCAGTTCCTAGTACACTTCGGGTCAAACGAAGATGCGGTGAACCCTGCGGTTGCGGGCGGCTCTCGTATATCACGAACTCAGCAAGTGAACCTGGAAACCAAGTCGGTCGTGCAAGAACCAACGAGAGTGCCACTTGCTCCGTTTGTGGGATATTTCCTATGGCTCGGAGCTGTCGGATTCGGCGGACCGATTGCTCTCGCCGGGCACATGCAGCAGGATCTTGTTGATCGCAGGGGTTGGGTTCGCAAAGAAGACTACATGGAGGGTCTCGCACTGGCGCAACTCGCGCCCGGCCCCCTGGCTGCGCAGCTCGCGATTTATCTCGGCTACATTCGGGCAGGGATGCTCGGAGCTACAGCCGTGGGAGTGGCGTTCGTCTTGCCATCGTTCCTGATGGTGCTGGGACTATCAGCAACCTACGTTCGCTTCGGTGGGCTGCCGTGGATGCAGGGGATGTTTTACGGCATCGGTGCCGCCGTAATCGGTATTATCGGCCGTTCTGCGTTCAAACTGACCAAACTCACACTCGGGACAGACAAGTTGCTTTGGGGAATATTCGCGGTGCTAGCAGTCTCGACGGCGTGGACTTCCCAAGAGATTATTTGGCTCTTTCTGCTGGGCGGAGCAGTGAATCTGTTGGCGAGGGCCCTGCCCACCCGCTTACCGGGGAGAAGCACAGTCTCATTGCTGTTCACGCCGGGAACACTCGCGACAGTTGGGGTAAGCGGTACTTTGTTGGAAATCTTCGTTTACTTTGCCAAGGCGGGATTGTTCGTATTTGGGAGTGGGCTCGCGGTTGTGCCGTTTCTCTACGGTGGTGTGGTGCAAGGACATCACTGGCTGACTGACCACCAGTTCGTGGATGCGGTCGCAGTGGCGATGATTACGCCGGGACCTGTAGTCATCACCGTCGCCTTTATTGGCTATCTGATCGCGGGTGTCACAGGAGCGACGGCAGCCGCTCTGGGCATCTTCCTTCCCGTCTACCTGATAGTTGTCTTGCTCGCGCCATCCTACAAGCGATGGGCGAAGAACCCGCAGTTGAATGCTTTCGTGCGAGGCGTCACCGCAGCGGCCACAGGCGCAATTGCGGGTGCAGTCGTGGTTCTCGCCCGGCGTTCGGTCTACGATCTGCCCACAACCCTGATCTGTGTCGCCAGTCTGGCCGTTCTATTTCGCTGGAAGTTGCCTGAGCCTGTTCTAATCGCCTGCGCTGCCGTTGCGGGGTTGCTCCTCCATCACCCGTGAACATCAAGCGTGATTGCCAGCAAATCGAAACGTGCCATTGCTGTTGAAACATCGTCATAGCACTTATTGACGGGACGCAAACAATTGATCGGGGACCTTTTCTCGATTCAACCGCGGCGCTGCCCGTATATATCCACTGTTCGCCGACGGCTCTGTGATCCCTCACGTCGTTTGGGATTTTGCGTGCGGGACGTCCGCAAAACGGCTCAACTTGCTGAAAAGGTTCGCAGCCTCTACACTGGAAATCTTCCAGAGCGAATACACTTTTAAGAAACGTGCTCGCCGCATGGGCGACCATGATGGCGGGGAGGGTGCATGCGCAGGTCCGGTTTTTGCCAGTTTGCGATTGCTGTTCCCATTCTTTTCCTGGTTGCCAGTCTCGGCGGATGCAGCAGCAGCAGTCCTATCCACACCGTGACCTATCCTGTTCCAGCGACTATTACCATCAGCCCGGCGCCGTTTCTTTCGATGGAAATCGGTACGAACCAATCTTTCTTTCCAAGCATTCTTAGTTCGACCAAGACCAGCATCACGGAGCCGGTAAACTACCAGTCCAGTAACACCGCCGTGCTTACCGTGGCGAACAACGGCCTGGCATGCGCCGGCAGTTGGGATTCACTGAGCAGCCCTGCAATATGCACACCCGGACCGGTCGGAGTAGCCCAGGTCACGGCGAATGCGCAAGGGGTGAGCAGCCCCGCGACTACGGTTTATGTACATCAGCATATCGATAAAGTCGTTGTCAGCGTGCTTCCCATTCCCAATCAACCACCACCCACGAATTCTTGCTATTCGGTCGGCCAGACAGCCGACTACCAGGCAAAGGCGTACAGCAATGGCGTGGACATTACTTCTACGGTCGGCGTCTTTGGCTGGCAAACCAGCGTGACGAATGTGGCTACGCTCAACACCAGTGACCCCGCATTGCTCCCGGGCCAGGTCGAGGTGACCGCGAAAGTCCCCGGCCTTACACCGCTGTTTGCGACTATCGGAACATGTGAACAGCCTTCCCATCTATTTCACCACTTGCCTGGTGCAGGCGATTACTCTCGCTGTGACCAACGCGACCAGCACATCGAGAACCATTACGCCAACGGTTTTGGATACTCAGGGCAACGAGATCGCCGGGGTGCCATTGACCTGGAGTTCTTCCAATCCTGGATCGGTAAGCGTGAGTGCGAGCGGCGGCGCGAGTGCATCCTCGACCGGAGGCGGCGCAACCATTATCGCCTCGTGCACTCCGCCCGCGTGCAATAGCGGTATCTTGCCCTCGTTGCCGGTCTATCCAGAAAATGTTGTGACTCTGTTCGTGCCGACCACCGGCAACACGCAGAGTGCAAGCGCCACGGTTTACGTCAGCAGCATGAGCTGTGGCACTATTGATAACTGTTTCAGTACCGTGGCTCCCATTACTGCTCCGGCAAATACCGTGGGCAACTTCATCAACTTACCGGCTACACCGAATTCTATGGTCTTTAATGGACAGGGAAGCACGGCTTACATTGGAACTGATTCTGGACGGTTTGGCACCGTGGGGCTCGCGCTTAGTTGATACCTCGACGCAATTCTGTGAGTCAACTTGTCTCTGTGCCTGGCAAGGTGTTAGCTGTTTCTCCGGATGGAAGCAAGGTCATCATTTCTGACACGGCGCCCGAAGATGGGCCGAACCACGTTTTTGTTCTCGATACAGCCACCAACACCAGCCCGACATTTCAAATCACTGGGGCTACGGCGGCGGCTTTTTCGCCGGACAGCTTGAAAGCGTACATCGTGGCTGGCAGCAACCTCTATCTTTACTCGAAGCTTGATGGGTTGCGAACCATTCCTCTTGCCGCCCCAGCTAATGACGTATCTTTTCTCTCTGAGGGAGCTTTTGCTTATGTCGCTGGGGGTTCGCCGTCGGCGGTAAGCGTGTGGCGAACTTGCGATGGTGGGAGTGCCGATACCGTGACTGTGCCAGTCGTACCCACATTTATCCAAACCTTGCCAGGCGCGGCCAAGTTGCTGTCCCCGGCCTCCGATACTCCCAATACCTTTCATCTGCTGGCGGTTGCCCCTCCGGATATCGACATTGTTGGGGTGAATACAACGCCATCAGGTTGCACGCCGCCGTTGGCTGATGAGCCCGTTGCCTCGTTCAACCTCGGTCAGGGGAATTTTGTGGCGAAACAGTTGATCATCTCGCAAAACGGTTCGACTGCTTACGTGATCGCTTCTAATATAAGCAGCGTGCTGGTATTCAATATTGCGGGTCAAACTCCATCGACGATTCCTCTGTCCGGAAATGCGATGCCGCTGAGCGCTGCGCTCACCCCGGATAGCACTCTGCTTTACGTTGGCGCCAACGATGGGACGGTGCACGTGGTGAATACGCAAGCGGGTGGGGACATTCAGCAGATCAGCTTTCCCGAAGGATTGTGCAAGAATTCCGCGGGACTGCCGTTTGGTGGTATCAGCTGCAATCCGGATTTAATTGCGGTGAAGCCGTAGAAAGACCGTCGTTGGCCGTTGGTCTTTCGTCGTTGGTCAAAGACAAAAGAATCAGAAACAGAATTCTTAAGCGGCTGGAAAGCGCGATTCCTTGGCCAACGACGGACGACCGACGACGAACGAGTTGGTTACGCCTTCGGCTTTTCCAATTCTCGGCCAACGCTGTCCAATACTCCATTGATGAATTGAACGGACTCGGGACTGGAAAATTTGCGCGCAATCTCCAGCGCTTCATTGATCACTACGGCGCGTGGGGTGGTGGGAAATCCCATCAACTCTGCCACTGCGGAGCGCAGCACGTTGCGATCGACTGTGGCCATCCGCTCCATGCGCCAGTGCTCGGCGTGGCGCTCGATCAAGCTGTCAATCTCGGCGGTGCGATCGGTGGCGGTGCGGAAAAGATCTTCGGCGAAACCGCGGACATCTTCCTGGGTCGAACCGTGTTCGCGCCAAAAAGTGCGGCGAACCTCGTCGGGAGTCTGCCGGCCCATGTCCGCCTGAAACAACATTTGCAGAACCATCTCACGAGATTTTCGTCGGGTGCCCATGGAAGCTGTCAGCTCTCAGTTTACAGGAGTAACGAACTGAACTCGCTATGAGCGCCGGCGTTTTTTCGAGTGAGCGGGAAGTTTTGGTTTTCTCTTGCTGATAGCTGAAAGCTGAGAGCTGACAGCTCTAGTTCCGGTGCCAACGACCGACGACGAACGACCAACGACCGCCTTCGTAAGATTCGCCATCTCCACCGCCGCCAGCGCAGCTTCGAAGCCTTTGTTCCCCATCTTCAGGCCAGCGCGGTCGATAGCCTGTTCGAGATTTTCGCAAGTAAGCACACCGAAAGCGTGGGGCACGCCAGTCTCCTGAGCGGATTGCCCGATCCCGCGCGCGACTTCGTTGACGATAACGTCATAGTGCGCGGTGTCGCCGCGCAGCAGGCAACCCAGGCAAATGATGGCGTCGTATTTTTTTGTTTCGGCGAGAGTGCGCGCAGCGGACGGAATTTCAAAAGAGCCTGGCACTCGGACAATTTCGATGTCGTCCTCGTTGGCCCCCGAACGCAGAAGTCCGTCATAGGCACTGCGCAGCAATCGTTCCGTGATGAACTCATTGAAGCGCGAGACGACAATGCCGAATTTTCTTCCCGTAGCGCTGAGATTGCCTTCAATCGCCTTGATCCGAAGCGGGCGCGAAGAGTTTTTGTTTTGTTTTGCCGTGACTGGTCGCCTTCTATTTTGAAAATTAGTCTGATCTGCGCAAATCCGTGGCCGCTCTTATTTCCCTTTGAACTGTGCTGAACGCTTCTCCAGGAATGCCGTCGTGCCTTCTTTCTTGTCTTCCGAGGCACACGCAACACCGAACAGCACGGCTTCCAAATACAAGCCTTCAGCCAACGGCATCTCCATGCCTTTGTTCACCGCTTCCATGGCGTACTGAACGGCAAGCGGAGCATTGGCGATTATTTTTTGCGCAATCGCCTCAGCGCGGGGAATTAGTTCTGCGGGAGCGGTGACTTCATTCACCAGTCCGATGCGATGAGCCTCCTGCGCGCTGATCATTTCGCCCGCGAGCACAAGCTGCATAGCGATGCCTTTGCCCACGAGGCGCGGCAAACGCTGCGTGCCGCCATAGCCGGGAATGATTCCCAGCTTCACCTCGGGCTGACCGAACTTGGCGTTTTCACTGGCCAGACGCATGGTGCAAGCCATCGCGATTTCGCATCCGCCGCCGAGCGCGAAGCCGTTGATGCAGGCGATCACCGGCTTGCCCAAATTCTCGATCAGGTTCAGGACGCTCTGTCCGCGGTGGGTATACTCCTTGGCAGAAACCGCGTCGTGCTTAGCCAGTTCGCTGATATCGGCGCCCGCGATAAAAGCCTTATCACCGGCGCCAGTCATGATTACCACACGGATGCCGGTATCTTTCTTGATGTCATGAAAAGCCGCGCGCAGGTCTTCCATCGTGGCCATGTTGAGCGCGTTGAGCACCTTTGGCCGGTTGACGGTGACGTAGGCAATCGCGCCCTTTTTCTCGAAGAGAATGTTTTCAAAGTTCATAAGTGCGAACCTGCTTCTGGTGTACCCGACTCAACTAATCCCTGTCATTCTGAGCGAAGCGAAGAATCTATGCAATTTGCTCGTCGCGTCAGATGCATAGATCCTTCGCTACGCTCAGGATGACAGTTGATATGCGACGATAGCAGTTCACAGCTTGTTCGGCTTCGGATTATTCGCGTCGGAATAATCGTAAAAGCCTTTGCCCGACTTGCGTCCATACCAGCCTGCCATGACCAACCGCTTCAACAGCGGCGGTGACGCGAACCGGCGTTCTTTGAATTCGTCGTACATTACGTGGGTGATGTAGTAGGTCGTATCCAGGCCCACGAAATCGAGCAGGGTGAACGGCCCCATGGGATAGCCGCAGCCCAGCTTCATGGCGTTGTCGATGTCGTCGATCGAACCCACGCCCTCTTCGTAGGCGCGAATGGCGTCGAGCAGATACGGCACCAGCAGCCGGTTTACGATGAACCCAGTTTTGTCGCTGGTACGCACTGGGACTTTGCCAAGCTTCTTCGCGAACTCGTAGGCGGCGTCGTAAACTTCGTCGGATGTGGCAATCGTCCGCACCACTTCCACCAACTTCATCAGCGGAACCGGATTGAAAAAATGCAATCCGATAAACCGCTCGGGGCGCTTGGTCGAGGTCAACAGTTCGGTGATGGAAATGGACGACGTATTCGAAGCGAAAATAGCGTCTTTTTTAACGATGCCGTCGAGGGACGCGTACATCTTTTTTTTCTCGTCGACGTTTTCGATAATGGCTTCAATCACGATGTCGCAGTCGGCCAGATCCTGCTTGTTCGTCGTGCCCTTGAGCCGCGCGCGAATGGCGTCTTTTTGCTGCGCCGTGATTCCACCTTTTTCTGGAGGCCGCTCGGCGAACTTGGCCAGCGACTTTTCGATCCCGGCAAAGCCTTTGTCGAGAAATTTCTGCTCAACCTCGAGCACGGTCACATCGAATCCCGCAGTCGCGGCAACCTGGGCGATTCCAGAACCCATGAGCCCACAACCGAGAACCCCAACTTTCTTAATTTCCATGATTGCTCCAAAAGAAAAGTCCGCCACGGATCTACACGGATTTTGCGGATGAATCTTTGATTCTTTAATTTGATCCGTGAAGATCCGTGCAATCGGTAGCTGGATTTAGTTCAAACTCTCAACCACCATCGCAATTCCTTGCCCGCCGCCGATGCAGGCTGTTGCTAAGCCGTACTTCTTTTTTCTGCGGCGCAATTCGTATAGCAGCGTGATCACCAGGCGCGTTCCCGTCGCGCCCAGCGGATGGCCCAACGCGATTGCTCCACCGTTCACGTTGACTTTGTTGCGGTCGAGGCCCAGCTCTTTTTCAACCGCTAAATACTGCGCCGCGAAAGCTTCGTTCACTTCGATCAGATCGATGTAGTCGAGAGTGAGTCCAGCTTTCTGCAAAGCGACCTTCGTGGCCGGCACTGGCCCACGGCCCATGACTTTGGGTTCGACTCCGGCGATGCCCCAGCCTACGATTCGTCCTAACGGTTTCAATCCGCGTTTGCCAGCTTCTTCAAGTGACATGACCACCACCGCAGCGGCACCGTCCACGATGCCGCTGGCATTCCCAGCAGTGACGCTGCCGTTCTTGCCAAATGCAGCTTTCAGTTTGCCTAACCCTTCCATCGTGGTCTGTGGTCGACGATGATCGTCTTCGCTCAACGTCTCTCCTGAGAGCTCGCCTTTGCGATCCTTGAGCTGCACCGGGACTAATTCTTCCTGCAGTCGACCGTCTTTATACGCTGCGTCGGCGGCCTGCTGCGAACGCAATGCGAACTCATCCTGTGCCTGTCGAGTGATGCCCTGCTGTTCGCCGTAAAGCTCCGCGGTGTTGGCCATGTACAGACCGCAGTACGTGTCGAGCAGCGCGACCATGAGCGAGTCTTCCAGTTTGCCGCCTGCGGCGAGAGTAAATCCGTCGCGCCCGCGAATGACAAATGGCGCTTGCGACATGGCTTCCATGCCTCCAGCGAGCACTACGTTGGCTTCGCCGAGTTGAACCATCTGCGCCGCATTCACGATGGATTGCATTCCCGATCCGCACAAGCGATTCACAGTCAGAGCAGGCGTTTCAATGGGCAGACCGGCGAGCAGTCCAACATGACGCGCGCCATAAAGAGCGTCGCCGGAAGTCTGCTGCGCGTTGCCAAACACCACATGGTCGAATTCTTTGGGATCAAGCCCGGCGCGCTCAATAGCGCACTTACCAGCGATCGCGCCCAGTTCCTGAGCCGTAAAATCTTTCAGCTTGCCGCAGTAACGTCCAAAGGGCGTACGCGCCCCGCTGACAATTGCAATGTCCCCTGGTTTCAACATTGGTTCTCTTTCCTGGCCTCTGCACAAAGTCACGTGCTCTGAAGAGTTCTGAATGGGCTAACCAAACTTGTTAGTTTAACAGTGCAGATAAGGAGGCGTAAACCGGACAGGTTGGCGCTGGTGGGTCAGCTTCAAAATGTTTACGCGAGATTTCTCGCCCTGGCTGATGAAAGCGCGGCGCTTCGAAATGAAGTCCTTCACAACCTAAAGCCTTGGTTTGCGCAAGACAATCGGCAAGTTGAAAAAGATATTTCTTAGGCAACGGCCGCGGTAGCGAATTTGGCTGCCAGCGCGACGATCTTGCCCGCACCCTGGGTCTTAGCGTCATGTAGAGCATGTTCGGCGCGGTTGATCACTTCAGTGACAATGTCGACAGGATCGTACTCGCCCCGCAACACCGCTTCCGCGAGGCCAGCGTTGAAGTGGATGGACTGTTGTTTTTCCGGCAGCCGTACTTGAGCCAGCAATCTTTGCAGCTTTTCGGCCGCCATGATGCCTTCTTTTTCGGAGGTTTCTCCCAGAACGATGGCAATAGACGTAGTTTCGTAGCGGAATGCCAAATCGTTTTGGCGGATATTGGCGGCAAAGAGTTGTCCGACTTGCTGCATCAATGCTTCCACCGCCGATTCGCCGAACTCTCGCAGCAAAGCCGATTTCTCGCCAAACTGCATCAGCAAGACTGTGAGCGGAGTGCTCTGCTGGGCATTGCGCCGAGTTTCCGCCATTAACAGATCGAGATAGGAAGCGCGTTTCAGCAAGCCGGATTGCTCGTCTGTCACTGAAAGATTTTTCACCAGGCGTCGAAGTCCGGCGTTGTTGAGCGCAATCACAATCTGGTCAGTAATGGTCTTCAGGACCATTACGTCGTTAGAGCCCCAGGCGTGCGGTTTGCTATCCATCAACAACAGGAGGCCAACGTGTTCCGATCCGTCATTGAGCGCCAGGGCCAGCACGGAGGTGACAGCCAACTGCGTAAGAGCGTCACGAATTGCCGCAAGATCGGTTTCGGCTTGCACGTCCGCAATGGTGATGGTCCCGCCGCGGCTGATCGCCAAATCGTGGACGGTGGTGACAATTTTTTCCAGAATACGAGGCTCGCTGGGTTTGACCACATCGCCGCAATACTCTTTCACGCTGGTGGTGTGCAATCCGGGCTTGCGCATGGCAATTACGCACCGGCTGACCCTCCATTGCGTTCCAATTTCTTTGGCGCCTGTGACCATAACCGCATCTGCGTTGTTTTGCTTGTAAAGTTTGCGAGTGATTTCCGCCACTCGTGCGAAGCTGCTGACATCGGTCGCTTCACTCAATGCCGCAACTCCAGTTTGCGGCGCTCGCGGCTCGGCCGGAGCCGGCGATGCGGGTGGCGGCGCTGCTGGAGTTGCCCCGGAATAGCGGGGATTCAATCCTGCCGTCATGTACAGTTGCCGAAGATCGGCGTTGCGCTCTTCTTCGCGAGGAAACAATTCCTGAATACGCTGCAGACGTTCAACTGCTTTAGTACGCATGCCGTACTGCACCAGAATCTCGGCTTGCAACATGAGATCCTGGAGAGCAGCCGCGCCCAGCATTTTTTCCTCGCCCGGAGCCGGTGCCGCAGACGTATCGGCCATGCTGGAGAAGCGGGAAGCAATGACTTTGAAGCGGTTGTCGTCAATTTTTCCGCGCAACATTTCCAGCCGCTTCTGGTGTCCGGATTCGTATGCATCCACTTCGGCAGCACGATCCAGCGAATCGGCCGCCTTCGCATAATTGCCGACGCTGCAGTAGAGATCGAAGAGTTTGAGCAGAGTCTGGCAGTAATCGCTCTCGCGGTTGGAAGCATTAAACTGCTCGCCCATGAATTCGAGCATTTCCGGCGAGGCCCGGTGGCGAGCCGAGATGTCCTGAATCATGGCAAGGAAGGCCCTGCGATCCCCTTTGCGGCGATGGTACTGTTCCAATTTACGTCCCAAGGCAACCGCCTCGGCGTCCTGCTGGACGTCGATAAATTGCCCGACGAGGTTGGCAATCTCTTGCACTCGCGAAGGATTCTCCTCGAACAACTGCCACATCAAAGGTTCGGCTTCGGTCAAACGATTGGCGGCCAAAAGAGCCTTTGCATAGGTGTCGCGTAACTCTTCGCTCGGAGAGCCAGCACTGACCAGTGCCTCGAGGACGAAAATCGCAGCTCCCGATTGCCCTTGCTCCAGCAGGTTCTTGCTGTAGCCTAAAGCAATTTGGGGGTCGGCAGGGTCTTCCGCATAAGCGCGCTCCATCCATTGCGCGGGGGTGCGGCCTGAAGCCTGCGCGATTTCAGCCAGTTTCAGGAATGCCGCCGCAGCTGGCTTGCTGTCGCCCACTTCCGACGAAAGCTCTCCCAAGCGCTGTAAGTTGGCCTCGCTTGAATCCAGCACGAGGATTCGCTTCAACGCAGGAAGGGAATCTTTTTTTCGTCCCTGTTTGGTTAATTCCTGAAAGACACTTTCATAGGTTTCCAGAGCCTGCTTTGGGTGTGATTTCTCCAGCAACTCGCCGAACTTCAACTTCTGTTCCCAAGTCGGAGTGACAAAACGCCCTAACTTCTTGTAAGTAAGGCTTGCGCGAGTAGCGTCGCCCGCCTCCATCTGCCGTTCAAATAAGTCGCCCAGCAACTTTACAGCTTGGGGAATCCTTTGCAGAGAGAGACAGAGGTCGGCCGCCATCTGGCAAACCGTGTCATTGCCGGGTTCCGCCGCCAGAACTTGCAGGTAGTCTTCCAGCGCCTCGGCAGTTTTTCCTTTCTGCAGAAGCTTTTCCGCACGCTCTACTCGTTTTGTGATTTCAGACCGATCCATTCGCTTGACAGTTTCTGCCATGAGAGCTAGCGCCGCGCGGAGTAACCCATAGAAAGTCTAGGAGCAGGTTACTAGACCGGGCAATGACGGAACGTACCGATCGCGATTACGAAAGTCATTAGCGGAATAACTGTTTGGGAAATAAGAGCTTTCTGATATACGTCCGCAATGCCTCTGAAAGTCTCTACTAACCAGGAAAACGTCTCCAGTAAACAGGAGAGTGGGCTCCGCCACCAGCTCAGCGCCGGCCAAATGGCCATGGTGGCGGTGGGCGGCTCGATCGGGACGGGACTGCTGCTCGGTTCAGCCGCTGCCATTCAGATCGCTGGCCCCGCCGTAATCCTGAGTTTCGCCTTGGCAGCATTCATATGCTGGACAGTCACTATGGCGTTCGGCGAGCTCTCGAGCGTGCATCCTGCGGCGGGTTCGTTTGGCTTGTATGCCGACCTTTATCTCAATCCATGGGCTGGATTTGTCTCGCGGGCTGGGTACTGGATTGCCATTTCAGTTTCGGTAGGCGCCAATCTCGTCGCGTCCGCGACCTACATGCGTTATTGGTTCCCTACGGTGCCCGCTCTGGTGTGGGTCGGATTGTTTTCTGTTCTGCTTATCGTAATCAATCTCCGAAGTGTCAAAGACTACGGACGATTCGAGTACTGGTTCGCCATGGTGAAACTGGTAGCCATGGTGATGTTCGTGATTATTGGCGGAGCGTTGTTGTCCGGTGGGCGCGTTTCAGCACAATACACGGCGCAGGGAGGGTTTTTCCCTAATGGCGTCATCGCGCCTTTGCTAGCCATGACGTTCGCGCTTTACACCTTTGGCGGAATAGAAATGGTGGCTATCACCACAGGAGAATCTCGCAGTGCGGAGGAAGTCCCGCGTGCGGTGAAGTGGACGTTCGCCATCCTGGCAATGGTTTACCTGGGCGCAATCATCGTACTTGTCGGAGTGATGCCGTGGAATCGGGTAGGAGTCACAGAGAGTCCTTTTGTGACCATCTTTAGGAAGGCTGGGATCCCGGCCGCAGCTAGCATAATCAGCTTCGTCATCCTTACAGCCGCACTGTCGGGCGCGAACGCCAATCTGTATGCTGCGTCGCGAATGCTGTTCTCGTTAGCGCGGAGAGGTTGGGCGCCGGCCGCGTTGGGACGGTTGAATGCGGCGGGCTCGCCAAATCTCGCGCTTGCTGGCTTCGTCTTACGGCATCGTAGTGGCGGTGGTTCTGGAAACATGGGCGGCAAAGAACGCCTTCGTTTACATACTTAGCGGAGCGTTGTTCGGTCTGTTGCTCTCGTGGCTGGTATCGCTGGCCGCGCACATTTCATTTCGGCGGCGAATCAGTTCGGCTCAAATCGCCGCGCTTCCGCTGCGTTCCCCGCTGGGCGGTTGGGGATCGCTGCTTGGCCTTGCTCTGTTAATCGCAGCCGTGCTGAGGACGTGGTGGGATTCCCGCGTCAGTCTCATCAGCGGAGTCTCAAGCCTGTTGATCCTTACCGCGGCCTACGCGTTCGTCGGAGCCTCGAAGCGAACATCAGTTAGCGATAGGGAAGATTAGATTGAGATCAGCCTGCGAATTCAGCGATTGGCTATTCACCGCGCAAAATTGTCCGATCGATGGCAAAACCGCGAACTCAGAAGCTGCGTATGGTCTAATAGAACAATAACGAAACTGATGCCTTCCAGCCGTACAATCCTTCGCCGCCGTTTGCTGGCGCTCCACCGCAATCTTCGCGGAGCGCGCATGATCGCCCGCGCCTTCGCATCGACGGATCATCCGCTGCTGGCGCACGTCATTCCCATACGCCGCTGCAACCTGGCTTGCGAATACTGCAATGAATATGACGATTTTTCCAAACCTGTCCCGACCGAAACCATGTTCGAGCGCGTAGACAAGTTGGCGGAACTGGGCACATCCGTTATCACCATCAGTGGCGGAGAGCCGCTGTTGCATCCCGAACTGGACGAGATCGTTCGCCGCATCCGCAAGCGCGGTATGATTGCGGGGCTGATCACGAATGGCTATCTTCTGGTAGCCGAGCGCATTCAGCGGCTTAATCGCGCCGGGCTCGAATGGTTGCAGATCTCGATCGACAACGTTACGCCGGACGATGTCTCGAAGAAGAGCCTCAAGGTGCTGGACAAGAAGCTGGAGTTGCTGGCCGAGCATGCCGATTTTCATGTGAACATCAATTCCGTGGTGGGCGGCGGAGTGTGCAATCCGCAGGATGCGTTGACCATCGGCAAGCGGGCAGTGGCGTTGGGTTTCAGTTCGACCATTGGCATCATTCATGACGGCAGTGGACAACTGCAGCCGCTGGCGGAAGAAGAACGGCGCGTCTATCACGAGATGAAGGGGATGGAGAAGAGCAGTTTCACCCGTATCAACGGCTTTCAGGACAACATTGCGCAGGGACGGCCCAACCAGTGGCGCTGCCGTGCTGGGGCGCGGTACTTATACATCTGCGAAAACGGCTTGGTGCACTACTGCTCGCAGCAGCGCGGCTATCCTGGAATTCCGCTGGAAGAATATACGGTGCACGACATCCGCCGCGAATACGTGACCGAGAAATCATGCGCTCCGCATTGCACGGTTTCGTGCGTGCATCAGGTGTCAATCTTCGACTCGTGGCGGGCTCCGCAGCATGCGGAGCAAGGCGGTTCGGCCACGCGGGACCTGGTGCAGATCGAGTAAAAAACGGTTCGGTTGTAGAGACGTAGCTAGCTACGTATCTACAGCGCGAGTGGGTTATTTCTTTTGCGCCGTCGGCGGCAGCAGGCCATTCAGGCGCAAATAGATGGCGGCAGCGCTGTAGTGATCTGCCCAGTCGCTGGTCAGCGCAATCAGCGCGAATGCCACGGTGGCTTGCTTTCCGCCGTAAAGCTCGATGCTGTCGCCGAGTTTTGAATCATCCACTTTATTAAGCGCGGCCTGGCAATACATGAACGATTTTGTCAGTCCCGCCTGCAGCCTTTCCTTATCGGTGTCTGGCATCGGTTTCATCGGTGGCGGCGGCATATTCGCGGCTTTGCTGCACAGTTCGATGTTCGACATCGTCATGTGCGCCACCAGATGGCCGAAAGTTTGCTGCGCGGGCGTTGGACTCCAGCCAAATTTGTCAGCAGGCATTTCGTCGACAGCGGCGACTAAATTTTTCTGCTGCCGCTCCTCGATTTCCTTCACCGTGTCCGTTACCGGATTCTTACTGGTCGTCGTCTTCGCTGGCGCAGTTTTGCTTGGTTCGGTTTTACTTGGCTCAGGTTTGTCCTGTCCAAAAATAAAAGATGGCAACGCAAGCACTGCGAGAAAAATAAACATTCGTTTCATAAATGTCTCCAGTTTGCTCCTAGGATACCTCTGAAAGAAGCTGGTTAACCAGTTTCGCGGCACGCTCATGTCATCTACCGCTCTACGAGAATGCAGAAGCCATCCCTACGGTCACCAGCTTGTAGAGAAGGTACCATGCCGCAACGATGATGATTGCCGTCGACCGCTTGACCTTGCTGTTGGCAGCGAAACCAATTCCTATAAGCACGATGGTCCAGAGAGTGAAAACATCCAAAGCCGATGCCATGCCATAGAGAAATTTGTTTCCCAGCGGATCCATAAAATACGCCGGGTTCGTAGCCACCGGGTTGCGCGCGTTGAAACCCGCCGGGTCAACTCCGGAGAACATAGCAATAATCCCCAGCACAGCTCCAATGATGCCCGGAAGGCTGCCATAAATCACGATCGCCAGGGACGTTTTAAACGGCACGCTGGCCCCGGCGCCGAAGTTGAAGGTGGCCATCAGCACCGCCGCGATGATCACGAAAATAATCAAGTTGAGCACGGGCAGACTGTACGAGATGAAGCGGGCAACGGTGGCGGAGACTTCTATCTGCTTGGCTTGCTGTTCGGGCGGAAGTTTTTCGAACTGCTCGGCCCGCGACGACTGGGCGACTGCGTTCTTGCTGATCTGCTCAAATCCAATTTGTTTACTCATCACAAAAACGAAAGCCAGCGAAAAAACTGAAATCAGCAGCCAGGGGGCCCACCAACTTGCGTTGCGGCGCAAGTCGGTAAAAGTTTTGCTGGGCGCGATAAACGTGTCAACAATGCGCGCGCCTTCGGAAAGAGGCGGGGATTCCGGATCGACGATGGCAACAGGATTAGGGGGAATCGGCGCCGCGGCCATGGAGCACCTCCGAGGAGCGGATTGTAGCTCTGGTAACGGAAAGGCACAAGCGATCACATGTTTGTGGAGGACGGGCTTCCCGCTCGTCCTCCATTGACTCAGGTCATTACTTCCGGCGTGGCTTCGAGCAGGCTGCGCGTGTAGGCGTGCTGTGGCCGTCCAATAATTTGTTCGGTAGGGCCGACTTCAACAATCTTTCCGCGATACATTACCGCGATCCGAGTCGCGAGGTAACGCACCACGGGCATGGAGTGAGAGATAAAAAGGTAGGTTAAGCCGAACTCACGTTGCAGTTGCGCCATCAAATTCACAATCTGTGCCCCGACGCTGACGTCGAGCGCAGATACCGGCTCGTCGGCGACGATGAATTTAGGGCGCAGCGCCAGCGCCCTCGCGATTCCGATTCGCTGCCGCTGGCCTCCACTGAATTCGTGCGGAAAACGGCGCATGGCCGATGCATCAAGTCCCACGGCTCGCAGCAAGTTCGGCAACTCTGGTTGATCGGGCAGCCGGGCTCATGCGCTCATGAACTATTAGCGGTTCGCTGATCACATCTTCTACGCGCATGCGAGGATCAAGAGATCCAAAGGGATCCTGAAATATGATTTGCATGTCGCGGCGCAGGCTTCGCATCGCGGACTTGCTGGCCGCAAAAAGGTCGCGGCCTTCGAACACAATCTTGCCCGAGGTTGGCTCGATCAAGCGGAGAACCAACCGGCCCAGCGTGCTTTTTCCTGATCCTGACTCACCGACCACGCCGAGGGTTTCGCCGGATTGAATATCCAACGACACATCGTCAACCGCACGAACTTCGCCTTTTGCGCCTCCGCCAAAAATGGATTCGCCCAGCTGAAACACTTTGGTCAAATTGCGGACTTCGAGCAGGGGCACGAGAAGAATGGTACAGCAAGACAAGCCACGGATTACACGGATCAACACGGATCTTAGCCCTGGAGGGTGTGTTCAGCAGTGTCAATCCGTGAAATCCGTCGGCGGTTCTTGTTTAACGCCAGGCGATCATTGGTACCGCTAGCAGCGCGGCTACCATGCCTAACGCCTTCCAGCGGGTGAAGTGCTCTCGCAGGATGAAGCGGGCCAGCAACACGGTGATTGCGGGATATAGTGAGCTGAGGACCACAGCGGCATCCAGGCGGCCGGTTTGACTGGCGCGAATAAATAAAACGCTGCCAATGACGTCGAGGCAACCGGCGAGCGCGCCGAAAGCGATTCCGGCGCGGTCGATATGGCGAGGAATTCGTCCGATCAAAACGATCGCTGCGGTGAGAGTGAACGATGCTACCTTCGACACGGCAGCTAGCCAGAAAGCCGAGGCGTCACCGGCCTGCTTCATGCAAAGATAGAATCCCGCGAAGCCAATGCCCGCAAGCGCAGCCATGCCAATGCCTTCAGGAGGACTGTCATCTTCAGCGCGGGAGATGAGCCAAATTCCTGCCGCGGCAAGTACGAAACCGGCGATCTGCGCCGCCTGCGGAAGTCCTTCGCGAAACATCCCGAACACGGTCGGGATCGCCGCTCCCAGACACAGCCGCGACCGGAGCGGTCAGGCCCATCCTCCCCGAGGAAAGCGCGCGGTAGAAAATCGCCAGCGCACCGCCGCCCGACAGGCCTCCCAGCAAAGCCCATGCCACTGCGGTTCGGGAGGGAAACGGCGAATGACTGGCCAGCGCAAGGCCAGCCATGAGAAGCAATCCGCTAATATGCGCGATGACAGTTAACACGAACGCGTTAGTGCGCCGCGAAGCGTACCCGCCGACGAAGTCGCTCGTCCCCCAGGAGAAGACAGCGGCCAGGCTGAAGGCAGTAGGCGCAGTTAGCAAAGGCAGCGTCATTTAATAAGGGAGTAAACGAGACTAACACGCGAAGGGCCCGGGGCTACCAGGACAGTTGCTGTCTCCTTCTACCAACTGTCATCCGGAGCAGAGCGAGGGATATCGGTTGTCGTCCACACCACCGGCACCTCAGGCGACAACCTAGATCCCTCACTGCGTTCGGGATGATAACTTTGCTGTGGTGCGCTACAGTTCTGCGCTCGGTGCTGCTGCCCGCTAAATCAGAACGGTCTAGGTGACTCTTTCCGAGGTGGAGGCGGCCACGGGATCTCTGCTGCCAGTTTTTCCAGCAGGCTTTCGAGGTGATCGAGAACCTCCTCAGCAGCGGTTGCCTTTAGCATAAATTTCAGCATTCCATCGGGAGTGAACTGCGCGCCGCGCTGTGACGATACGAATCGCGCCAGCTTTGCTGGATCAACCCCGGCATTTTGACGGAACTTAACGGTCACTAGATCGCGCTTGCGTTCGATTGCGTTCACGCCGACTCGCAACGCCAGCAGTTTCAATCGAGGCATAATCGAGCAGATTGCGAACGGCCGCGGGTGGCTCCCCATAACGGTCTTCGAGTTCGGCGCCCACATCGCTCAGTTGCGATTCGGTTTCAACCCCGGCTATTCGTTTGTACATTCGCAGCCGCTGGTTCTCTTCGGGAATGTAATTTACCGGTATGCGAATATTCAAACCGAGGTTGAGCTGAGTCTCGGCTTCGTCTGGCGCGGCTTCGCCTTTCATCTCACGCACAGCGCGATCGAGCATTTGCGTGTACAACTCGAAGCCGATAGCTTCAATGTGGCCGCTCTGTTCTCCGCCCAGCAGATTGCCCGCTCCGCGCAGTTCCAAGTCCAACGCGGCAATTTTGAATCCGGCGCCGAGATCGGAAAATTCTTTCAGGGCTGCAAGGCGTCTGCGCGCAATCGGAGTAAGCTCGACATCCGCCGGAATCAGGAGATACGAATAGGCTCTGCGATTCGACCGGCCTACCCGTCCACGCAATTGATAAAGCTCGGACAACCCAAATCGATCCGCGCGATTGATGATGATCGTGTTGCAGAGCGGAATGTCGAGGCCGTTCTCGATGATAGTCGTGGCCACCAGAATGTCGGCTTCGTGATGCATGAACTTCATCATCACCTTTTCCAGTTCCCCTTCCGACATCTGGCCATGGCCGACGATGATGCGGGCCTCTGGAACTAACTCCTGCAATTTAGCCGCGATCTCCCAAATGCTTTCCACGCGGTTGTGGACGAAATATACTTGCCCTCCACGACTGAGTTCCTGCTCAAGCGAAGACTGAATCAACTTCTCATCCCAGCTTGCCACTACGGTTTGAATGGCGATGCGGTCCTTCGGAGGAGTTTCAATAACGCTCATATCGCGCATTCCTACTAAAGACATGTGCAGCGTTCGTGGAATGGGGGTGGCAGACATCGTCAGAACGTCAACTTCTTTTCGCATCTGCTTCAGACGTTCTTTGTGACGCACGCCGAAACGCTGCTCCTCATCGACGACTAGCAATCCGAGGTCGGGGAACTTAATATCCTTCGAGAGCAGGCGGTGGGTGCCAATGAGAATGTCTATTTTCCCGGCTTCGACCTTTTGCAAAATTTCTTTCTGCTGCTTTGCCGAGCGGAAGCGGCTGATCATTTCGATCTTGACCGGAAATGCCGCGAAGCGCTGCTTAAAAGTTTCGAAATGCTGAAACGCAAGCACGGTTGTGGGAGCCAGGACCGCGACTTGCTTGTTGTCATTGACCGCTTTAAAAGCGGCGCGCATGGCGATTTCCGTTTTGCCGTAGCCGACGTCGCCGCACAACAGGCGGTCCATGGGCTGCGAGGATTCCATATCGCGCTTTACGTCGGTGATGGCGAGATCCTGATCCTCAGTTTCATTGAATTCGAATGTGTCTTCGAACTCGCGCATCCATTGATTGTCCGGCGAGAAAGCGAAACCTTTGGCCGCTCTGCGTTCCGCATAAAGTTTAAGCAGTTCGTCGGCCATGTCCTTCATGGCTTTGCGCACGCGCGCTTTGGTCTTGGCCCAGGCGGCGGTTCCCAGATGGCTCAGCGGCGGCTTCGCGCCTTCAGACGAACGGTATTTCTGAATCAGGTCAAGGCGGGTTAGCGGAACATATAGCCTCGCGCCTTCGGCATACTCCAGAAGCATGAACTCAGCATTGCCATCGCCCTGGTTGATTTCCTTCAGTCCCTGGTATTGGCCAATCCCGTGCTCGACGTGGACGACGTAATCGCCGACCTGCAGGTCGCGGAAGTCGAAAAGGAATGCGGAAACTTTCGACTTCGTGCGCTGCGGGCGCGACACCATCGATTCCGATTCGTCGAATAGATCGCGAGAGCCGAGAATTGCCAGGTGAGCGTCGGGAAACACAACGCCGTCGGGCACGTACGCTTTGACCAGCGTGCTGGTGAGGATTTCGCCCGCAAAATACGCGGTTTCGTCAGCGTAGCTTTCGCCGCCGCGAGTGCGGCTGCCCAAGCGAAAAGAAAGACTGTACTCGCTGAAAACGTCCGCCAGCCGTTCGACTTCACCGATATTCGGTACGGCAATCAGCACGCGATTTTGTTCGCCAATCTGTTTCTTCACCTCGTCCAGCATCGCCGGAATCGCGCCATGAAAGCGCTGCGCCGGCTGCGAATGAAAGCTGACTGCCTCGCCCCCATCGGGCCGCGCGATTTCGAGGTGCTCAATCGAAGCGCCCGGAAGATTCGCCAGGTTCCGCCACCAATCCTCGGGAGGAACGTACAGATCCGTGGGACGAACCAGGTTGCCGATTTCGCTGCGCTCGTGCGCCTCCTCTATGCGAGACCAGGCATGATCAAACTCTTGCCTGAGACTTTCCGGTTCATCGGTCAGAATTGCCGCTTGTGGTAGAAGGTCAAAGATGGTGCGATCAGCGCCCGCCACTGGCGCATAAAACTCCCAGCCGGGAAAAACGCTTACTCCGCCCGAGCGAACGGCCTGCTCTACCACCTCTTCAGCACCGGTGATGCGCTTGCCTGACAAGCGGACATGTATCGCTCCGAGCAAATCGTCGCTGACCGGAGTTTCAGTGAGTGGAAGCAGCAGCGCTTCGTCGACCGGAGTAGAGGACCGCTGCGTGGCTGGATCAAATTTGCGAATGGATTCAACTTCATCGCCAAAAAACTCGATGCGCAAAGGACGATCGGCCTCGGGAGAATACACATCGAGGATGCCGCCGCGAAGCGCGTACTCACCGGGCATTTCCACTACATCAGTCGAAGCGTAACCGACAGTATTCAGATGGCGCAACAGAGGTTCAATATCAAGCGTCTCGCCCCGGCGAACCATGCGCGCCAAATCGGCGTAGTATTCCGCGGAACGAAGACGCAGCGCCGTCGCCGCAATAGGCGACACCAGAATTGAAACGGCTCCTGTGGCGATTTTCCATAGCGCAACAGCGCGTTCTTCCTGAATTTCGGGGTGTGGCGATAGATTCTGAAATGGCAGAACGTCGCGGGTTGGAAGCGAGACTATGGAGTCGGGATCGTTTCCGCCGATCAGTTCGTGGAAGGCTTGCAGCACGGGAACAAGTTCTTCGGCAGCGCGATTATCCTGAACCACCACGATGAATGGGCGCCCTGCGCTTTTCTGCAGCAAAACCAGCAGCAAAGCTTTCGCGGTAGGAGTAAGTCCGGAGACACTTATCCGCCCCGTACCCTCGCGGAGGTGGGAGGCTATACGTAAGAAGGCGGGCAACTTTTCCACGTCCGTGAAAAGATCACGGACGAAAGGCAAGACCATTGCTATTTAATTCTATCAGGAGATTTGAAAGCTGCGGTTGGCCAGCGAACGGGCGAGGACGCCCATTCTCCATCGATCGAGTCACTCGCGGAACAGTGGACGGGTCAAGCAAGTTGGGCCGCCGCCGCCGTTGATGCACAACGCAGATCCTGAAAAAGTTCGAACGTCGAATCCAGCTTGCCGCAGCTTTGTGTTCGTCTTGGCATTTTCTTCCAACGCAAGCAAACGCTTTTCACCCAACGAAAGTACGTTGCAGGCCAGTGTTTCTCGCTCCGAATAGTCAATTTCGATGAACTGGTAGCCGCGCGCTTTCAGTAACTCGATGGTTTCGACGGCAAGCCAGGGCAAGTCAACCAGTACGGTTTTTTCATCGAGCATGCTCATCAACGACATCAAATGCAGGCATGCAGATGGACCCAATGCATGCGGCAGAGGCGCGGAAATAACTTCGACTCCCTTTGGTGCCAGCAGTGCGCGCATCTGCTGAATGCCTTGCGCATTGGTGCGATAGCCGTGGCCGATGAGCAGCGTCTTGGCATCGAGCCAAACCATGTCTCCCGCTTCCGCAGTTGCCGGAGCCGTAATTTTGGCGAGCATCGGGATGCCGAGAATCTGGCAAAACGATCCGTGATGTTTGCCTTCGGGAATGCGATTGGTTTTGCCTGGACGCATCAGGATCAAACCAAAGTCTGTCGGCAAAGAGGCATCGTGGGCGTAAACGGCGTCCAGCGAGAGCTCCATGGCAGGGGGAATATCTTCAACTTCGGCTCCCCAGGCTTGCAGTTCGCGGCATAAGGCCTCGTGCTGCGCCTGAGCCGTCGCGAAATCTGGCTGGTGCACGAAGCCAAGTTCCCGCCAACGGGCGGCCCGCTCCGGTTGATGCCAGCAGGCGGTACGCGGCGAGCAAACCAGCACCCGTTTCAGCGCGCCTACCATGGAGTGTCCGTTGAAGCGGGGTTCGGCCGCGGTTTGAGGGCATCGCGTCCACAACGAATTTTTCGAAGCCGCCGGCCATGAAAGAAATCTAAACTGGCGCAAGTGCAAAAAGCAATATGGGGCGACGTGAATTCCTCGCGTTGCTCGGAATGACAATAAAATTTGGTTTTCAGAATTCCACGTGCGCGCGGAACGAAGGCACAATCACCGGCCCGCGGTCACGGTTGTATCCGGGGTCCTCGATATGCTGCACGCCCGGAGCAACGTAGATGCCACGCCAAACGTGGAGTGTGTAATAAGACTCCACGATGTTCTCGCGACCGTAATTCAGCCTGCCATCGCCGAGAAGAAAACCTAAGCCGCCATCGGCCAGATAGATCTGGTGGTCTTTGCAGATGCCGTTTGTCACGAACGCGACGCCTGCCCGGTCCTGCTTGCGATGCCACCATGCGCCGCTCGCACCTACTCCTCCGGCGAAGGTTTGATCGTCCTCTGTATACGCGAAAGATTCGGTCTTGCCGTTATCCCATCCGAAGCGGCCGAATGCGGTCAGATACCGCGTGAGATTTTGCTCCACATTCACCCCGAATCCGTATTTGCGAGTGATGTGCCAGGGATGGGCCGTGATATCCGGAACCGGTGTGAGGTGGGCTTCATAGTTAGCAATGGCCTGGCGATAAATGCCCATGTTGGCATAGTTGGTGTAAGCCAGCAGACGAACCACGCCTGCTTTTTTCGGGATCAAGCCGTGGCGTAACTCGTATTCGAAGTTCTCCGCATGCGCCTGCCATACCTTCCACACCAGATCGATTCCGTTTGCGACCTTGGGCATGAGTCGCCTCGCCGAAGCGGAAGCCCCAATTGCGGTCTTCATAATCAGCGGTAACGCCGACGGTGTAGCCGCGGGTGTCGGCGGCGTAGTCCCAGGCGCCGTTGTTGTCGATGGTCCAGTTGGTGAATTGAAAGTGGGTATCCGAGCCCACCGAATTTATGTCGAAGAAGTCCGGCATGCTGAACTTGCCGAAGCGGACTTCCAGCCGGCGGCGCGGCAGTTCATCAAAAAGCGACAAAGCAGTGCGCCCGTTTTCGATTTTATCTTTACTCAACGCAAACACTTTGTGAATCATTCCCCGCGCCAGATACGGCGCTTTGCTCAACAGAGGATTGCGCACGATATCGAGATCGGTGTTACCCGCGAGCCCGAAGCCCTCACTCAGAGCTGCTCCGCCGGCCTCCTCGACATCCGCCAGAAGTTCGGTAGAGTCGTTAAGCCGCATGCCCGTGTAAAGGGTCAATACGCGCGATGTAGCTTTCTCGTAGTGCGGGCTGAGACTGTGCGGCCCGCTGTACGCGGCGTGAAAAGGAGGATGCGTCTGAAAGATGAAATTCATCTGCCCGGAAAGCCAGAACCGCGTGTCTTTCAAGTGCGGAAGCATGGTTTCCACGGCTTCGTCTGCAGGCGGATCTGCTTCATCGGTCGAGGCTCTCCGCCGGTATCGGGCTTGACCGCTGGCGAAGGGGATGGATCCTCCACTTGCTGCGCCACGCGGGCAAAACTGCGGAGAGCGCGAGGACCAACCACAGAGGATAGAAGCAACCCTTGGCGTCGCCACACCGTTTTGAAAATGAATTTCAATTTCGTAATCGCAGATTAGGCGAATGGGGAATTCACTTCAATGGTTGATGTCACCATCGGTTATGAGGTCGCATCACTTCTTCACCCCAGCCGGGCAGTCCGAGCCTACACGCGGTTGGTTAAGATAGTGTTACAGGCCGGTAAACACGCCTAAGCGTGGCGCCTTAGTTGCCGTATCGAATGCTCTGGATTTTCTGTCCGCTATTTGTATATCATACCCCCCTATGGTACTGACAACCTGAAACCAGGAAATCAGGAAAAAATGACAGATAGGATTCCCGAAATTTCAAAAGAGAAACAGAAGCTGCTTTTCCGCATCAAGCGAATACGCGGCCAATTCGCAGCCGTCGAGCGGGCCCTGACGGCCGGAGACGAATGCGCCGACATCCTTATGTTGTTGGCGGCTATTCGCGGAGGAGTTAACGGATTAATGGCAGAGGTTCTGGAGGACCACATCCGCCTGCACATGATGAATCCGGATCACGCTGTCGATTCGCCCGAAGAGTTGGGAGAGGATTTGATCGGGCTGGTTCGTGCCTATCTGAAGTAGCGGCGGAAGCATGTGGAATGTAATAAAAAATCAGGACAGCTCGGAGCCCCCCGAAGCTGTCCTCGAAACCCTCCCGGTTAGAAGGGGTGTACTGAAGAAAGAGTAACCAGAACGTGTTGCAGAAGTGTTGCAAATCGGTAAATATCCGGTGAATTCGGCTGCCCACACGTTAGCCTGTTCGCAGCCGGAGTAGCCCTTTCGAATTGCCCAGGAACGCGCCCAAGCCGCCTGCCGCTGTTAACATAGATCACCAGTTTATTTTCGGAGAGCCCATGGCCCGCAAAATGGAGATGTCTCGCAAGCTGCAGCAACGCGCCGAGCAGATGATTCCCGGGGGTGTCAATTCGCCGGTACGCGCTTTCCGTTCGGTGGGCGGAGACGCGCCTTTCATCGTACGCGGCCAGGGTTCGCACATCTTCGACGCCGATGGCAACGAGTACATCGATTACGTCGGCTCCTGGGGTCCGCTTATTCTCGGACATGCTCCCGCCAAAGTGATCGAAGCCATTATGGACGCCGCATGCAACGGCACCAGTTTCGGCGCTTCCACGCCCAGTGAGGCTGACCTGGCCGAGATTGTGCTTTCCGCGTTTCCTCATATGCAAAAAGTACGCTTCGTCAGCTCTGGCACGGAAGCGACCATGTCCGCCATTCGGCTGGCGCGCGCTTATACCAAGCGCAAGTACATTGTGAAATTCGAAGGCTGTTATCACGGACACGCTGACGCCTTGCTGGTAAAAGCTGGATCAGGCGTGGCCACGCTTGGGATCCCAGGCTCAGCGGGCATTCCCGACGAGTTCATCCAATTCACTCTGGCTTTGCCTTTCAATAATGTCGATGCGCTCGAACACGCATTTAAAAAATTCAAGCACGAGATCGCGTGCGTGATCGTTGAACCGGTCGTGGGAAACATGGGTTGCGTTCCTGCTTCCGGCGGATATCTTGCCGCGCTGCGTCTGATCACTCAGCGGGAAAAGAGTGTGCTCATCTTCGACGAAGTCATGACCGGTTTCCGTCTCGCCTTCGGCGGCGCGCAGGAGCTTTATGGAGTCACGCCGGATCTGACCACCATGGGAAAAATTATCGGCGGAGGGCTCCCGGTGGGCGCTTACGGCGGACCTTCGGAGATCATGAACCTGGTCGCGCCGCTCGGACCTATGTATCAGGCGGGAACGCTTTCGGGCAATCCGCTGGCTATGGCTGCGGGATTGGCAACGCTGCATCATTTACGGGAGCACAAACAAGAAATTTATCCGCAACTCGATAAGCTGAGTGGCGAACTGGTGGAGGGAGTCGCATCGGCAGCGAAAGAAGCGGGTGTATCTCTGTGCTTCAACCGTGTCGGTTCCATGTTTACCTGGTTTTTTACTCCCGGCCCGGTAACCGACTGGGACTCGGCGGCGAAGTCTGACACCGAGGCGTTCGGCCGTTTCTTCCGCGCCATGCTCGATAGCGGAGTATATTTGCCGCCGTCGCAGTTCGAGGCTGCATTTCTCAGCGCCGCTCATACCCAAGAAGAAATTCAGCAAACCATCAACGCGGCCAAACAGGCATTTGCGTCGGTGCACGCGTAGGTCCAGGAAGTTAGCAGCGGTCCCTCGTATTGATCCGCTTGATCCGCCGTGGCGTCCAAATCAGATGTTGGCCTTGACTCAAGCTCAGTAACACCTCGCTGCCGCAGTCGTCTACCGCATAGGGATAAGCGCCGCATTTGATCGATGTTTCCACCATTTGCCTGAAACCTTCACGCGCCTCCAGGAGAGCGCTTGCGTCTGGGCGCGGCGAGTTGCAAAGCGTCGACGCCTCTTCCGTGTATTACCTGATTTGTAACACGCTGCTCTGTATGTTTACTCTGTGTTAAAGGGATATATACCTAGAAAATGCGTTTCGCGCTAGATCTATGAAAACAAAGGGTAACTTTTGGAGATACCCACCTAAAATATCCCTTCTAAAGGACTTACGGAGAGGATATCCCTGCGCTTTTCCTTTTCATAAGTCTATGAAAACAGGCAGCAAGTTTGGAGATACCTCTAAAATATCCCTTCTAAAGGACTTAGCGCGCTCATTTGGCCGGGGATAGGTCTTTATTGTTGCGGCGCAGGACGCGCCAGGCGCGGAATCTCGAAATTGTCAAAGAGCCAAAAAGAGTCACTGCTATTATCAAATAGCTAATGATGATGTTGCTATGTTAGCCTAGTTGGAGGACGCAAGTCAAGCAGAAAGCGGACTCGCCGGTTGCGATCGGGAAGAGCGGGAAACCATACGGCAAAAGGGGGTCACAAAAAGGCAGCTGTTGGAGTGCGTACAGGCAATAACCCTTGGCTCAAATCAAGTAGCAGGGTGCCCAGGGCCCGACTGCGGATGCCCGTAAACACGCGATTTGCGCGGGTTTTTTTGTGTAGATGTTGTCGAGAGTCGGAAGTAATATAGCGGGAGCCCGCGCCGTTCCTGCCCCCGACGCCGGAAGTCCAGACTAGGAGTTTGATGACTTCGTTATGAATCGCAAAAAGCGTCACCCGTTGGCAGACCGCCTGTTGATCTTCGTCGTCGTTGCGCTGTTTTCTTCCAGCGCGTTTGCCAGCTGGAACGAGAAGGTGCTCTACAGCTTCCAAGGCGTCCCCGATGGTTCCCTGCCCATCGGTGGAGTGGTTTTTGACCAGCAGGGAAACCTGTACGGGGCGACCCAGGACGGCGGCTCCGCTTCGTGCCGTTCAGCCAATGAGTGTGGCACAGTTTTTCAGCTTGCGCCTCCGGTCAAGCAGGGCGATCCCTGGACCGAGACGGTACTCTACATATTCAAAGGCAACGCCAGCAAGGATGGCACCACCCCGTTTGGCGGTTTGGTAATTGACAGGTTGGGCAATCTGTACGGCACCACGGCCTACGGTGGCACCGGGAACTGCGTGCTGCTGGGAACCTTGATGGGCTGCGGGACGGTGTTCGAGATGTCGCCGCCCCAGCAGAAGGGCGGCAAGTGGACCGAGACCGTGCTATACAGCTTCCCCACACCCAAGCAGGGCTTTGTCCCCGCGGGCGATTTGGTCTTCGACAGCGCGGGCAATCTTTATGGCGCAACGATATTCGGCGGCGGCTATGGGACGACTTGCGACCCCTTCTATCAGTACTGCGGAGCGGTATTCGAGCTGAGTCCCCCGAAAACGAAGGGCGGCAAGTGGACGGAGAAAACGCTGCACGGCTTCAAGGGCGGCACGGATGGAGCCAATCCCAACGGCGGGCTGGTTCTCGACAGCAAGGGCGCAGTCTACGCCACGACTCAGATCGGCGGTGATCTTCAAGGAGAATGCAATCCCAACGGCTGCGGTGCGGTGTTCAAGCTTGCGCCGCCGGTCACGAAAGGCGGCACGTGGACGGAGAAGACGCTTCATCGTTTTAGTGGCCAGGATGGCGGCACTCCCGTCGCCGGTGTCGTTTTCGACGGAAGCGGCAACCTCTATGGCACAACATCCTTCGGGCCAGCAAATGGGTTTGGACTGGTTTTTGAGCTGAAGAAGCCCTCCGTAAAGGTCCACTCCTGGGCGGAGACCGTGCTGCATGCCTTCCACGACGGGAATGACGGCGAAAATCCGACAGCCGGCCTCATCTTAGACACGAATGGCAATCTGTACGGCACGACGGAGTACGGCAATACCTTTTCCGGCACCATCTTCAGGCTGAAACCGCCCAGTCGGACAGGAGGCCCCTGGACCTTCGGTTTCCTCTATGGCTTTACAGGCAGCCCGGACGGAGCGCATCCTGCCGCCAACTTGATCTTCGATAAGCACGGCAAGCTCTATAGCACGACGCAGAAGGGGGGCACCGGTATGTGCAGCTTTTACGGGTGTGGGACTGTGGTTAAGGTCTCGCCGTAGAAATCCGTCAGGGCTCACGCAGTCAGTGGAACGATCTCAAGCCTTCGAGTAAGGAGAGACATATGCTATGCGCAAGAGGATTAACTTCTGCCGGGAAGTTCTTAGGAATCGTCGCTGTCCTAGTTTGCGGGTTGTCAGCTGTTGGAGTGCATACAGGCAATAACCCTTGGCTCAAATCAAGTAGCAGGGTGCCCAGGGCCCGACTGGGGATGCCCGTAAACACGCGATTTGCACGGTTTTTTTGTGTAGATGTTGTCGAGGGTCGGAAGTAATATAGCGGGAGCCCGCGCCGTTCCTGCCCCCGACGCCGGAAGTCTCGACTTAGGAGTCAATGACTTCGCTATGAATCGCAAAGATTTCCGGTTGACATTCCGGCTATTGGAATCGTTCATTGTCATTGTGGCGCTCGTCTCCGCTGCCTCGGCGGAGTGGAACGAGAAAGTTCTCTACAGCTTTCAGGGCGTTCCCGACGGGGCCACACCAGCAGGCGGCGTGGTTTTCGACAAGGCGGGCAATCTGTATGGCACGACCACCGATGGCGGTTCTTCTTCCTGCCGTTCGATTCAGCAGTGTGGCACCGTCTATCAACTCGCGCCTCCGACCACGAAAGGCGATCCTTGGACTGAAACCGTTCTTTACGTTTTCAAAGGCAACACGAGTAACGACGGCGCGTCTCCTTTTGGCGGCCTGGTGATGGACAGCGCAGGCAATCTCTATGGCACAACGGGCTACGGCGGCACCGGAGACTGCGTGCTGTTGGGCACGAAGATGGGCTGTGGTACGGTGTTCGAACTCTCGCCGCCGAAGCAGAAGGGCGGCGCGTGGACCGAAACCGTGCTCTACAGCTTTCCTACCGCCAAGCAAGGCTATGTTCCCTGGGGCAACTTGGTTTTTGACAGCGCGGGCAATCTTTATGGAGCAACGGAGTTTGGCGGGGGATTTGGAACTTGCGATCAGAATATCTATCTCTACTGTGGGGCGGTATTCGAGCTAAGTCCCCCGACGACGAAGGGCGGCAAGTGGACGGAGAAAGTGCTGCACGGCTTCAAGGGTGGCTCGGACGGAGCGAACCCTAAAGGGAGTTTGGTTCTCGATACCGAGGGCGCAATCTTCGGCGCGACTCAAATCGGCGGTAATCAAGACTGCAACTTCGGGCACGGAGAGATTGGGTGCGGCATCGTCTTCAAGCTTTCACGCCCGCGGAAGAAGGGTGAGACATGGAGCGAGAAATTGATTTGTCGCTTCACCGGTGGTGATGACGGGGCAGGCCCCAACGGCGGCCTGATCTTCGACGCCAGGGGTTCGCTTTACGGAACCGCAGGCGGGGGTGGCAGCAGGTTAAACGGCGTCGTCTTTCGTCTGGCCCCATCGAAAGACGGAACCTGGATAGAGACTGTCCTCCATAGCTTCACTGGGGGGGCTGATGGAACCAACCCAGGAGTCGGCCTTATTTTCGACAGTTACGGCAATCTTTACGGCGCAGCGCTGGGAGGGGATTTCTTCGGAGGCGTCGTCTTCGAACTTAAGCAACTGATCCGTGGCAATTCCTGGTCGCTCACAGTTCTCCACAACTTCCCGGGTCCGCCCGACGGCGCATATCCCGAATCCGGTCTGATCCTTGACAAGGCCGGCAGCCTCCACAGCGCGACACAAGGCGGCGGTATCGGTCAAGCATGTCAGGGCGGTTGCGGCACCGTGTTTGAGGTCTCGCCCTAAAAGGGAGACGGCCCGACCTAACCACCAGGTACGTTTTGATCTTACAGATCAGGAGAGCACATGAAAAACACAAGGAGATTTGCATCCGGCGGGGCGTTCTTCGCAATCGTAGTTGTAGTTTGTTGTTCGTCAGTCTTCTCTAACCTTGCGAGTGGACAGGGTACCCAAGGACAGAACACGATTTGCACTTCAACGTCGCAAACGGGCTGCCCCACCAATATGGGCAGCAGCGCTTTCATCGACGCAAGCATGTTTATCGGCAACGGGAACAAGCAGAGTTCGAATGTGTGCGGAGCGCTATACGGCATCCTCTCAAGCAACTTCTACTCATACCCTGCCACTGGCGCGGTTATCGACGCGCGGGATCAGCGGCTCGACGGCGCTGACTTGCCCGGCGGGGACGACGCCGTGGAACAATGGCGCGAACACTGTTAGCCTCCCCTCAACCATCCTCCTGCCCGCCGGGACCATCGTTATTCCCAAGACGTGGAACCTGCCGCCTAGCACGCACCTGATCGGCGTAGGCAGCAACATTACTTCCAGCGGCTTCACGCCGGGCACCACGCTCTTGGTACAGAGTGGCTTTTCGGGCAGCGCCATGATGTCGTTTTGCACCGCCGTCTGTACCGGGATCGGGGTAGAGAACTTGACGCTGAACGGGCAAAGCCTGGCCATCGACGGGATCGACAATGCCAACGCACAGGACCTCAGCTACATAGACCACGTCGGCTTGTACCGGATCCTGGGAACCGGGCTGTCGGTTTCTGGCAATGCCAAGAATTCCGGCCCCTACACTAACATTACCTTCGACATGGGCGGCGCTTCGGGTTCCTCGTTGACCCATTGCGCAAGCATCAACGGCCTGACCAGCACACGCGGCATCCGCAATTTGATTTGCATCTCAGAAAGTAACGATCTGCCAGCGGCGGTGCTGCTGGACTCGTCGAACAACCTCTTAAAAGACGTGTCGATTGCGGGTTTCTACGATGGCATCCTTGTCGGTGCCAATGCGCCCGCGCAAAGCAATGTGTTGGTCAATATTGTTGGTGACACCAGCACCTGCCAGCCCGTGTGCCCGAATCCTATCCGAGCAATTCACATATCAAGCAATAAGACTGGCGGAAACAATAACGTCAGCGATCTGAGCATCATGGGAGTTGCAAATGACGCGTCTTCGGGACCGTACACTATAGGGGACGACCTTACCGGAACTCAGATAACCGACCCGCATGTGCCCGCTTGATTTTCGATAAGTCCGGCAACCCCTATAGCACCTCACAAGCTGGGGGCAACGGAAGGCCATGTCAGTCGGGTTGCGGTACGGTGTTTGAGGTCTCGCAGTAGCAAGCCAAGGTAGGCCGGGATTGGTGCCTAGAGGCTCAGGACGTTGAAGTTAAGGAGTAGGAAACGAAGAAGCACAATGAGGTTTCCATCCGGCGAGCGGTTTCTCAATCGCGTTTTGCAATAGAAAAGGCCACGCTCGTTTGGAGGGTGGCCTTTTGTATTTCCCGCGCTCATCCCTGCAACGCCATCATCCTTATAAGATGACGTTAATTGCAATCTGAACCCCGGGATGCACCGGGCTAAGCAGGAAATATTCTCCGTCGATGTAATCGACGTATACCGGATCGCTATAACCCCAGCCTGTGGGCCATGGTTGCGCGATTACAAACCAATATCCGCCGGATTGAAAGCGCGGCGCTCCTTCAACTATCACGGGCTGGCCAACGGTGAACGTATGCTGCCGGCCGAAGTTCGAGCGGAAACGGTCGTCGGGAATGCGGCCGCCTTGCCGGTCCTGCGCTGGCTGATCGTGGCGCTCATCCTGACGGGCTTGCGGCTCGCCATTCCGGTTGTCTCGATCGTGGTTGCGGTCCTGATCGGCTTGCCGGTCGGCGGATCGGGCGCGGTCGTCTTGCTTCTTATCTTTGTTGGTTTCCGGGTTAGTTTCTCGGTTTGTTTCCCGGTTTGTTTCTTGGCCTCTATCCTGCTCTGCGCGTTTATCGTCTTGTCGATCTGATGGGCGTGCATCTTTCGCATCCGGCTGCGCGCGCTTGTCTTCCTGTGGATGCGATTCATCTTGCGCATAAACAGGCATTGACATACTGAGAATTGCCGCCAATCCGGCTGTGCCAACCACTGCGAATACCTTCATTGTGTTGCCTCCATTTAATTTGCCAGGACATGCAAACTTCAAAAGCGACAACTAATTTCAAACCCTCCACAACTCAACTTGGACTTAGGCAGATTTAGCCTCTATGTTCGCGGCACAGTGTGGATGACCGCACTCGCAGGCAATCTCAACCTCATCGCTGCCGGCTTCCTCACAGGCGGTGCTGCAGTATTTACCCTCGGCAGTGCAGGTGCACGGGACGTGGGCGCATTTTTGGTTGTCTGTTTCTTTCATCACGGTTCCTCATTTCGACGAGAGCATTGGCGCGACCCATTAGTTGCCTAAACTGGTCGGAAGGTAGCCTGAGAAATCGGGATCATTATCGTCCGAAGTGAGCGAGGGTCGGTTCTTGCGCTAGCCAGCTAAAACCTAGATCCCTCGCTTCGCTCGGGATGACACCCACTTCTGGGATGACAGCACTTCTGGGATGACAGCCAATTCTGGGATGACAGCCGCTTCTTGGATGACAACCGCTTCTGGGATTTCGGCCATTTCGGGGATGACAGCACTTCGACGTATTTGGCCGGAGATGGCACGATTCGTGCCCGTTCGACTCAGGCGATTACTGTAGGAGCTCTGTTTTTAACAGGTAGTTGCGGCAACTGTTTGTGGTAAACTCCGCGCCCAGTGCGGTTTTAGCATCTAGGTAAGCGCGTCTGAAAGGGAGAACCTGAATGATTCGTCCCGAACCTCCAACTCATCCTGATGACCTTATGAAGCCCGACCTGCTCAGTGAGATCCTGTTGGTCGGAAGCGGGCTCATTCTGTTTGTGCCTTTGCTGCTGATTCTGGTAACGGCTTTGAGCCAGTCTGGGCCAGCGCGCTAGCCAGATGCATTGCGGAGTTTGAGCTCGTCACAGAAACGGTTGATTAGTTCCTGCGCATAGGAGCCGGGCTCGACGAATTGAAATCCGTAACGAAACGCGCTCCTCTGCCGGACTAAAGCACGAATAGAGACGACACCGAGCGGAAGTTCGAACTCCAGCCGCACCACCTGGTCGAGCGGAATCTCGATTTGCACCATGCCAGCCAGGCCCTGTTCGCTGATGTCCACCGTGCGGCCCATAACCCGGCTGCTGTTACGGGAATAGATCTTGACGTCAACGTCCACCTTGAACCGTGAATGCTTTCGTGCGTCGATCAGCTTTCCCGTCCGTGATGTTCCGCTATCGTTCTCAGACGCCAATTTGTCCTCACTCCTTCGGATTAAAAGCAGGCCGCTTCACGCTGCACCACAATCGCCTTAGTCAAATTCGATCTTCTCGAATCCCAAACCCTGCAGAAGACTGGTGATGGTTGATGTTGCGTTTTGTTGGGCAGTTCGTAACACTCCATCGGCCAGGGCGGAGTCTTGCAACTCTCGTTCGGCTTCCTGGCGCACCAGCGTTTCCAGATTTGGATCGGTGGGCACGAGCAGTCCGGTTTGGCGAGAATATACTCGAGTCTTCGCGCTGTCGAGCCGCACGCTGAACACTTGCGCGGCGGGAAGATGCAACCGAACCTCCCGTTTGTTCACTTTGACGTCGCCGGGTTTCAGCCCCGAAAAATCAATGCCCGCTACAACCTCGCCATGCACCATCATCAGGAGCCGATCTCCCGCCAGAAAATCCGGAAGAATGGAATTTTCTTTCGCGCCCGTCACCACCTTATCCATGGTGTAAACCACAGTCTCTAGCCGCTGCAACCGCTGGATGCGATCCACCACCGTCGGCTGGCTCACATCAATAGTGAGGGTACGACCCGTCAGCGCCGACCACATGCGGCTCGCGATATTTCGTCCGGAGTTTTGCGACAGGACGAACCAAACGGCTAGGCCGGCTAATACCAGCCCGAGCATAACTCCGACGAGGAGCGTCAACGCAACTGAGGATCGAGCAGGTTGAAGGGAGTTAGAGCTTGCATCGAAATCGCCAGGCATTTCGAAAGGTTATCACCAGCACTCATGCAGGGCGGAGACTTCTGTGCGCCGCGTTTGACTTTTCGCCGAGGCTACCGAGTTGCGCTAACCACTTCGCATCTCCGAGCCTGGCGCCGGCATCTACTGCTCATGGAATTTCGACAACTTGGCTATTCCGGAATAAAAGTTCCGGTTCTCAGCTTCGGCACCGGCACTTTCGGCGGTCGCGGCGAATTTTTTCAGGCCTGGGGCAACAGTGACGTGAAGGAAGCCACCCGACTGATCGATATCTGCCTCGAAGCCGGAGTCAACTTCTTTGACACGGCTGATGTGTATTCGCAGGGCGCGTCGGAAGAAATTTTGGGCAAAGCCGTAGCTGGCCGCCGCAACCAAGTTCTAATTTCTACCAAGGCCACGTTCGCTATGGGCGATAGCCCCAATGATCTCGGCTCCTCGCGCCATCACCTGATTCCAGCGTGCGAGGCGAGCCTGCGCCGCCTCAATACCGATTACATCGATCTCTACCACATGCATGGGTTCGACGCGCAGACTCCGGTCGAAGAAACCATCAAGACTCTGGATACGCTGGTGCAGAGCGGCAAAATCCGCTACATTGCCTGCTCCAATTTCTCGGGATGGCACCTGATGAAATCTCTCGCCGTTTCCGAAAAATACGGTTGGGCGCGCTACGTAGCTCACCAGGCCTACTATTCGTTAGTGGGTCGCGACTTCGAGTGGGAACTGATGCCGCTCGGCCTGGACCAAAAAGTCGCGACCATCGTTTGGAGTCCATTGGGGTGGGGAAGACTCACGGGGAAGATCCGCCGCGGCAAACCGCTGCCCGAAGTTAGCAGACTGCACAGCACGGCGGAGCAAGGCCCGCCAGTTCCTGACGAATACCTGTATAAGGTTGTGGACACCCTCGACGAAATCTCCCGCGAAACTGGCAAAACCATTCCGCAGATTGCCTTGAACTGGCTTCTGCAAAGGCCGACGGTTGCAAATGTAATCATCGGCGCCCGAAATGAAGAACAGTTGCGCCAAAATCTGGCCGCAGTGGGATGGAATCTCACCGCCGAACAGGTAGCCCGCCTGGATTCTGCCAGCGCAGTAACTCCCCCATACCCGTACTGGCACCAACGACAGTTCTCAAGAAATCCGAAGCCGGTGTAGAGTCTTTTTGAGTCGACTGCCTATAGTAACCACTTGCGAGTAACCATTCCGGAGAACGAAACTCCACCGCGTACCCGCGATACGGAAGCTTTCCTCATGTCCCAGAATTGTTTAACCGGGATTGGAGGGTAACTGTTACCTTTGGTTACCTTCGTCCATTGACCCTTTCGCCAGAACTGTTAAAGTCAAAAAGCAAGAAAAGTGGCCGGCGCATGGAGTAATGTGCTAACCGCATGAATTCAAATATCCAACTGGCGCTTTGGATCGCCCACCCCGTGCTCGAGCTGTTCCTCGTAGGGGCGATGCTTTGGCGCCGTCTTCACCGTACCTTTCCTGTGTTTTTCGCGTACGTTGTTTTCCAGGTTCTGAACTTTCTGGTTTTATTCCCGATTTACAAGTTCGGCAGCACTACGGCGTATTTTTATGCCTACTGGATCAGTATGGCAATCAGTCTGGCAATTGGCTTTAAGGTAATTCACGAGGTCTTTCTGGACGTGTTTCGTCCCTACCATACGTTGAAAGATCTGGGGACGGTGCTGTTCAAGTGGGCCGCGCTGGTGATGTTGCTGGTGGCGGTGGTGGTTACGGCGTCCAGCCAGGGAGGGCCGGACTCGCCTCTGGTCCAAGCCGTGATCATTGGGCAACGCTGCGTGCGAGTCATGCAATGCGGGCTGATACTGTTCCTCCTGGTTTTTTCCCGGTACTTGGGGGTTTCCTGGAAGCAGCACAGCTTCGGCATCGCCCTCGGACTGGGCGGCTTTGCTACCGTCGATTTGCTGGGAATGGCTTTATTTTCAGGGGGGCAAATCCGGCCGCACATGGTAAGCCTGATCAATACCACGGCATACAGTTTTGCTATCTTCGTCTGGATCGGTTATGCATCGTGGAAAACGATACCTCGGGACGCGCCTGCCAATATGCGGATGTCACACCGGTGGGAGCAGAGTCTTGGCGATTTGCGGAGTCCAATGGGTGAAGATTCTTTGATACCCATGTTTGAACGCATGGTGGACCGGGCATTTTCTCACAGCCCGGCGGAGCCGGAGCGGGAGCAAAAAGATGAGCAACGCCTGGTAACGAAAATGTCAGTTCCCGGCAAAGGTGTCGCACCATTTTCCGCTCGCACATTGCCAAGAGACAGAGACCTTGTTCGTTGACAGGTTGTCTTAACCTTGGACTGGCAATTTTCGCCATTTCAAATAAAATACGACGGTTAGATAGTCGCAGCTATCTCTATTATGTCTTTGAGAACAAAGGTGTAATCCTAGGCTCGTAATCTCCCGCAGGACATTCTTAACCGGCACCGCGAGGTCCTTCAATTTCAAAATTCCCCAGAAGTACTTGACACCACCCTGTATAATCCGTGCCAAGTCAGGGTCGCCGCTCCCAGGGGACCCGCAACTAGGAGAATACTTCCATGAAACGTGCGGTCAGGATGTTGTTCCTGATGGTAGGTATAACTTGTGCAATCTCAGCGCTTGCCGCTCCGGTAGTCCCTGCACCGGAAGAGGGTGCGCCGGTACCGTGTTGCATGGGTCAAGGATGCCGGTAAGGTGTCTACCGTAGTCGAGTTGCCAACAGGCAACTCTCGAATTTAGTAGGCTGGCGATTGGAAAAACAACGCCAGCCTCTTTTTATTGGTGGAAAGCCGATCATGACCCTTTTGTCGAGCCGCGCGCGTCCAACCGTCGCACCAGTTCATCCGGATCAGAAACCGGGGGCTGGCAAGTAAATCCGGAACAGATAACCGCTACGGTTTTACCTTCTTTCACTCCCGGTAATTGCGGAATAGTTTCTGCCAGGGCAGGCGGAAGGTTCTGAGGAACACTTTCATTGGCTTCCAGCTTGATGACAGTTTTGTTGGCAGCATAAGACGATATGGCTGCGTCATACAGGCGCCCAGCCAGTTCGTCGTTTCCAACGATCACAACTTGAGTGTGAGGATGCAACAGGTGCACGGCGGCAATTCCGTAGGTGGCGGCAAATAATCCATACTGTCCGGCCAAGCCCGCGATGAGTTCGATGGTCTGTTCTGCGTGGTCACGTAACCCCGGGTCATTAGTGTAGGCATGAAGCCGGAGCAAGGCTATTGCGGCTACTGAATTTCCCGCGGGCGTCGGAGAATCCTGAAACGGCTTGCGCCGAGTCCCCAGCACGCCGAGGAGTTTCTCATCCGCTGTTGGTTTTCCGGTATCGAAAAACCCGCCGGAAACCGGGTCGAAGAAACGCTCCACCATCGCGTCCGCGATACGTTTCGCAAAATTGAAGTAGCTGAAATCCGCAGTGGCTTCGTACGCGTCCAGGCAGGCGATGACAGTAAAAGCGTAATCGTCCAGCACGCCTGGGATTTCGCGGCGTTGCGCGCTGGCATCGGAATAAGCGAGGACGTGCAGCAGGCCAGTCTCGCGCCGCCATACCTCGGCAAGAAGACGGTCCAGCGATCGCAACGCGAAATGTTCAGGGTCGCCGAGCTTGAGCACCTTGGCTGCCTCGAGATATGCCGAAACACAAAGCGCATTCCAACCCGTGTAGACGGTTTTATCGACGTACGGAGTCGGCCGCTGCAGGCGGGCGGCGTACATTTTCGTTTTGGCCGATTGCAACAGCCTTCGGATCTCGTCCTGGGGCAGGCCTAACCGTTTTTCAATCTCTTCGACTGAGGCTCGCACATACAGCACGTTCTTGGCGGGATTGTGATGCATCTCGCCGATTTCGTTGATGTCATAGTGCAGGCTGGCGACGCGAACTTCGTCTTCGCTGAGAACCGCCTGCGCTTCCTGCAAAGTCCAGGTAAAGTAATCGCCGTCGTCGTCCATGGAGTAATCGGCGTCCTGCGAAGCGTAGAAGCCGCCATGCTCGCGGTCGCTGAGCCATTCATCCATCCAGCGAATAATGTCACGCGCCACAGCTGCGAAGAATTCTGATCCGGTAGCCTGATAGGCGTGAACATAATTCTTCAGCAGCTCGGAGTTGTCGTAGCACATCTTTTCGAAGTGCGGCACGATCCAGCGTTCATCCACCGAATAGCGATGAAATCCGCCTGCGAGCTGATCGTATACTCCTCCGTGCGCCATTTTTTCTAGTGTCGTGGCAAAGACGTTGCGTATCTGTTCATCGCCCGAGCGTACGTATTGATCGATGAGGAGATCAAGGGCGGCGGGATGGGGAAATTTCGGAGCGCTACCAAATCCACCATTTTGAGAGTCGAACATCCTCATCGCCGATTTCACGATGGCGTCAATAACAGCCGGCGAAAAATCCGCGCTTTTCCCGGCAAACGACTCCGCGTGCGAAATCGCGCCCTCGACCATCTTCGCCTGCTCCACGACGTCGTCATTCTTTTCGTGATAAGCGTTCGCGATGGAAAGCAATACGCGTTTGAAACTTGGACGGCCATAGTGATCGTCCGGAGGAAAATACGTACCGCCGTAAAAAGGCTTGCCGGCGGGAGTGAGAAATGCAGTTAGCGGCCAGCCACCTTGCCCGCTGATCGAACTCACTGCCACCTGGTAACGGCTGTCGATGTCAGGACGCTCATCGCGGTCTACTTTCACGGCGATGAAACGCTGGTTGATGATCTCCGCGATTTCGGGATTGTCATACGACTCGCGATCCATCACGTGGCACCAGTGGCACCAAACCGCGCCAATGTCGAGCAGGATGGGTTTATTCTCGCGCTGCGCCGTGGCAAAGGCTTCCTCACCCCATTCGTGCCAGTGGATGGGTTGGTGCATGGCCGAACGGAGATAGGCGGAAGACGCCTTGGAGAGGGAGTTGAGCGTCTGGGTGGTCATGAATTAAGTGTAACCGTTCGCGGATTTCTACGTGGGCTCGATGAAGCTCAGGCCGCAGGTTTCTCCAGTTCTCGCGCGATCCCAATTTCCCAAGGCTCGCACCGGCGTCGTAGGTGCTTTGCAAGAAATCCATTAGCGTGGCCTTTGGCGATGAGGCACGCCGGACATCGTCGTACATCAATAAATATTCGTGCATCTGCGGATGATAGAAAGCTTTTGCCGGGCCAACTTTTGCCGCATCGAAACCCGCCGGTTCGGGCGCGGCATAGGCATAGAATGCCGCATCTTTTATTTCGCCGCCGCCCGGCCAGAAACCAGCGCTGATCACCTCGTGCGAATATGCTTCTCGCGTAATCGAGTCCGCTCCGTCGCGAGCCGGCGCACGTCGGCCTGAAAAACGAGTAACCGCGAGATCGAAGCTGCCCCAGAAGAAATGTACGGGGCTGTTTTTGCCGATAAAGCTGGAGCGAAACTCCTTGAAGATTTCCTCGCCGCAAACCAGAATTCTCCAGAAGCGGTTTGCATATTCTGGATCGTACGAAGCATGTTGTGTATCTTGATCGAACGGAATGGGGTTGGGAATTTCGACTGGCATCTTCCAGATTTTTACCTGAATGTCCAGGGAACGCAGACACTGCATGAATTCGGCGTAAAAATCGGCGACTGATCGCGGTGCCAGCGACATTTTTCTTTCAGCATCCTCGCTGGTTCGAATCAGCAGTTGATGATGAATAAAATCGAATTGAATCTCGAAAATTCCGCGCTCGTAAGGGATGGGCGAGGTCGTAAGTCCGCGCGCAGTCACGTAAAGCGGTACCTGCCACCAATGATTAATTCTCGGGCTGAGGGCAAGCCGGACTTTGCCAACGATCTGTGTCCACATGTGGAGGGTCGCGTAAGTATCCTTCCATGCTTCAAGTGGCAGCTCCGGCCATGGTCCTGGATTGATATTCGCAATGTTCATATCGTTATCCTTTAACTCCCGGGCCCGAAAACCGCCGTCCATTCTAGTGCACTCGGCGTTCGATGCGGACGGCGACAGTCGTAAGTTCTTTGACTCGCCACTTATCCCCTTCATTTTACGATGTTTGAAGTTCATACCGTCGGCCCGGAAAAATCGTCAGTACCGATCTAAGGTGATGGGCATCTAAGCTTGAGGCAATTTTGCCAGATAGCGGACGCTTGCCCCGTTCCCGCGCGCGTGAGGGGTTTCTGATGATCATGAAGAGAACCGATAGGAAATGTCCTATGTCCGATGCGACTGGCATCACCATCTGCGATTGGGAAATGAAATATAAATCATCCGGGTGCTTTGGAGGCTAGGAATGCTCGTCGCGCAAAAAGAAGATTGAAGCGCCACAACAATTGCTCGAGCGTTTGGCGGAGGCCCGGGTTCGGACGGACGAAATTTTCCGTATCGTCACGCCGGATTCCCTTTATGAGCGGCCGATTGCAGAAAGGCATCGAATAATTTTTTATCTCGGCCATCTGGAAGCGTTCGATTGGAATCTTCTGCGCGAGCGAGTTCTAGGTCTGAAACCTTTCGATGCTGATCTCGACAAGTTATTCGCCTTTGGAATTGATCCAGTGAATGGCACACTTCCTACCGACCAACCAAGCGACTGGCCCTCTGTGACATCCGCTCGTCGCTACGTCGATCGCATCCGAGAAAACATTGATGCAGGTCTGGCGGCGCTGGATTTCGTCCGACTGGAATTCCACTCCCGCAGGAACGGATTATTCTGCAAGCAAACTTGCTGAACGTTGCCATCGAGCACCGGCTTATGCACGCGGAAACTTTGGCCTACATGCTCCACCAGTTGCCGCTTGAACGCAAGATTCGAAAACCCCGCGAGCCTGAACTCGTCGTTTCACCGAGCGCACCCAGAATGATCGAGATTCCCGCCGGGCGGGCCACGCTTGGAATGTCGAGTCGCGATGGGGTATTCGGTTGGGACAACGAATTTGAAGCGCAAACCGTAGACGTGCCTGCATTCGCCATCGACAAATACAAAGTGACGAACCGCCAATATCTCGAGTTCATGGCCGCTGGCGGCTACGAAGATCCTACATTTTGGACAGAAGAAGATTGGAATTGGCGAACCGCACACGACATCCGCCATCCCGTGTTTTGGACTCGGAATCAAGACCGCTGGTATTGCCGGACGATGTTTGATGAGATCCCGTTGCCTATGGAATGGCCTGTGTACGTGAGCCATGCCGAAGCCAGCGCCTATGCTCGCTGGGCCAACAAGTCGCTACCCACCGAGGCGCAATGGCATCGGGCAGCGTACGGAACGACAAACGATATCGAGAGATTTTTCCCGTGGGGCGATGAGGAGCCGAATACCAGCAAGGGTAATTTCGACTTCCACAGTTGGGACCCCACTCCGGTTAATGCTTTTCCTGAAGGCGATAGCGCATTCGGCGTTGCCGATTTGCTGGGCAATGGATGGGAGTGGACCTCCAGTCGGTTCGATCCATTTCCTGGCTTCCAGCGATTTTCGTTTTATCCCGGCTACTCTGCGGATTTTTTCGACGGCAAACACTATGTGATGAAGGGAGCTTCGCCGCGTACCGCGGCTTGCATGCTGCGTCGCTCTTTTCGCAATTGGTTTCAGCCTCATTACCAGTACGTTTACGCAGGATTTCGCTGCGTTAGTAAGTGATCGATTCGGAGGACAGTATGCTGACGCAGACTTTACCACAGCTGCCAATCCTGAACTCGTTGCCGATGTTCGCCTCGGTTTAACCATGCCAGGCCAGAAAGAACTCCCCTCGAAATACCTGTACGACGATGTTGGCTCCGCTCTGTTCGAAGTTATCAGTGTCCTTCCCGAGTACGGTTTGACGCGCGCCGATGAACGGCTTTTGCAGTCACCATTCCGAAGACATTGCGGCGCGACTCACATCGCCGACCACGGTGGCTGAACTCGGCAGCGGCAGTGGCAAAAAAACGCGATGGCTGCTTGAAGCCTTGAGCCGTCATCAAAACATTTCGTATTGCCCTATCGAGATTTCCCGCACGGCGCTCAACATGTGCAAGCGCGAACTCGGAGATATTGAAGCGGTGAGGATTCTCGGCTTCGAGCGTGAATATCTGGATGGCCTGATGGAAGTGGCCGCGCGGCGCCGTGATGGAGAACAACTACTGGTTCTTTTCCTGGGGAGCACGATTGGCAACTTCGAGCATCCCGCCGATGTAAAGTTTCTGCGTCAAATACGAGAAACCTTGGTGGCCGGCGACGCATTGTTGTTGGGCACCGACCTGGAGAAACCCATTCAACAATTACTCGATGCCTATGACGATCCGCTCGGGGTAACGGCTGCGTTCAATTTGAATTTGCTGGCGCGAATTAATCGCGAACTCGATGCCGACTTCAATCTTGAACAATTCGAACACGTCGCCAGATTTAATCAGGATGTCGGCAGCGTGGAAATGCACATTCGTTCGCGAAAAAAACAAACCGTTACTATTCCCGCAGCGGGCTTGTCGGTCACGTTCCGTGAATCCGAAACCATCTGGACCGAAAGCAGTCATAAATATTCGTTGGCAGAAATATCTCGTATTGCCGCCAGCGCAGGTTTCCGTTGCGATGTGCAATGGATCGATGAAGAATGGCCGTTTGCGGAAAACCTTCTCATCGCGCGAATAGATGTGCGAAATAAGCCGTCATCCCGAGCGAAGCGAGGGATCTCGGTTGTTGCCGGCACCACGAGTACCGCAGGCAAACGCCGAGATCCCTCGCTTCGCTCCGGATTGACAACGCAACGAGGAGCAATAGCGACGTGGCGTTACTCCAGATCGCTCCCCGCTTCTTCCTTCTGCGCTTTCGTTTCGATATGAATCTCCGGTAAATTCGCTTTCTTTAATTCGCGATTCAGCGCCGGCAGATCCGACGTTTTAATTTCGTTCCCACCGCTTCATCACCGTGGAAAGCTCGCGTTCGGTTTCCGCCACGGCATTTAGTTGAGCCGTAGTCGGCGCCGCATCGGCTTGTCCTATGGCGCCATAGAGCATGCCCACGGCGGCACTCTCGCGAGTCAGATTGGGCTCCGGCGGAGCTCCTGCAACCGGCGGTGTTGGCCCGCGCAAAATCATTCCTACTTTTTGATCGAGCGCTTTGATCGAGTCAGCTAGTGCGCCCTTGGCCTGGCCTTCAATCTTGTGCAGTTGATCGAGTATCGAACGAGCCTCGGTCACGGCTTCGGTGGTCGCAGTTAACTCCGAAGCCAGTCGCATTTCCAGGGTGAATTGCTGTTCAATCGCAGCTGGCGCCACATTCACGCGCGGGTCCAATTTTACGGTGAACGTCTGAGTGAAGGTATGTCCGTTCACGGTCAGTCGCGCGGTATATTCTCCGGGTATTGCCAAGCGGGCCGAGCGGAGATCGCGGAGTGTCATTGGGCACTGCTGCAATCGGATATTCATGTTGCAAAGCGACTGGGCGACGGGTAGTGCAGATCCCAAACCCAGCGGTGCATGCCAGCGCTTGGGGGAAGAATCTTCTGCATGCGTATCCAGTAAAGCGGAATTATTTGCTTCTCCAGGTCCGCCTGACTGACTTCCGGTTTGTCGTCGCTGGAAAAGCGCCGCACCAGCTTTCCTTGCGCATCCATGATTTCAAGCGTTACCGCGCCAGAAGCGGACTGTGGCAGAAAATAATCGAGAATCGCGCCATCCGGAGGATTCTTGCCCGCCGGTTCGTCCGGCGGAATCGGAGTATCAGGATTGGTGCTGCGCCTCACGCGGTAAGCGTCTTCCGGCTTGAAAAGATACGCCTGCGAATTCGCTTTCACATCGGCGAGTTGCCGCAACGGAGTGATGTCATCCAGGATCCAAAATGATCGCCCGTGAGTGGCGACGATCAGATCGTTTTCATGAATCCCCAAATCGCGCATCGACGTATGCGGCAGGTTCAACTGCAAAGATTGCCAGTGATCGCCGTCGTCAAACGAAACCCAAATGCTGTTTTCCGTGCCCGCAAACAACAGTCCCTTGCGGACTGGATCTTCGCGTACGGTGTCGGCGGGCGCATCCGCCGGCAGTCCGCTAGAAATCTGCGTCCACGTCTTGCCACCGTCGTGCGTGCGATAAATGTAAGGACGCAGATCGTCAATACGAAACCGGCTCACCGATGCATACGCGGTTTGCTCGTCGAAGTGCGAAGCTTCGATCTGAGTGACTTTGCTCCATGCAGTCAATTCCGGCGGTGTGATGTTGTTCCAATTCTTTCCGCCGTCTCGCGTCACCCAGATCTGGCCATCGTCAGTGCCCGCCCACAGCGTGTTTACATCCTTAAATGACGGAGCCAGCGCATAGATCACGCCGCGTTGTTTACCTGCGTCGGGATTCTTGGGCGCGAGCGTGCCTATGCTTGGCGGAACTCCGGGATTTTCCCGAGTGAGATCCGGACTAATGGTTTGCCAGGAATTTCCTCCGTCCGTCGTCTTGAACAATACATTCGAAGCGAAGTAAAGAATGTGAGGATCGACGGGCGAAAACATTGTAGGTTCGGTTCGGTCGGTGCGGTACTTCGGATCGCGAACAGGAATCGGGGTTACGTTCTGTACCTGCCCGGTGGACCAATGATATTTCGAAACCTCGCTCCGGCCGCCGCCGTAAACGATATCGGGATCGAGCGGATCAGGTGCAACATAACCGTACTCGATGGTCGCAACCGGATGCCAGTCGCGGAAAGTAATCTCGCCGTCATTTCCCCGGCTTAAAATGCATAGCGAACCGCTTTCCTGTTGTCCGGCGCAAACCCGGTAGGGAAAAGTGTTTGTCGTCGCGACGTGATAAAGCTGCGCAGTCGGCTGGTTGTACCAGGAACTCCACGTCTGCCCGCCATTCACGGTGACGATGGCGCCCTGATCGCTGACCACAAGAATAATGTTGGGATCATTTGGATTGATCCACAGGTTCTGGTAATCGTCTCCGCCAGGCGCGCCGCGAATACTGCTCCAGGTTTTGCCACCATCTGTCGACCGCAGAGTGACGATGCTGACGCTGTATACCACGTCGGGATTTTTCGGATCCACTCTTATGATTGGAAGGTCTCCGCCGCCAATGCGCATGGCAGGACGCGGATCAGTCGTAGCAGAGTGCCAGCTTTCGCCGGCGTCGTCGGAGCGGTAAACGCCCAAACCCGCACCAGAGCCGTAATCCCCCTTCTCAGTCGTCGCCACTGCGGCATAGAGCCGGCTGGGTTGGCTGGGGGCGATGGCCACATTAATCTGCGTCAGATTGTTCGGCAGACCATTCTTCAACGCATGCCAGGTGTTGCCACCATCTGTCGATTTGAAAAGACCGCCGCCGGTTCCCTGAAATTGATTGTTGTCTTCCCACGGACCTTCGCGCATTTCCCACAGCGATGCATAAAGCACATCGGGATTCGAAGGATCCATCTCGATGTCGGAGCCGCCCGTGTTCTCGTCCTTGTACAGCACCTTCTGCCAGGTGCTGCCGCCGTCGGTCGAGCGGAAGATGCCGCGCTCGTCATTCGGACCGTAAGGATGCCCGAGCACCGCAGCGAACAATTTGTTCGGATCGCGCGGGTCGACGACGAGCGCAGGAATCTGTTGCCCGCCGCGCAGGCCAAGGTGCGTCCAACTCTTGCCCGCATCCGTGGACTTGTATATTCCGTCGCCGACCGACAAGTCAGGACGGTGCAGCCCTTCGCCGCTCGCCACATAAATAATATTGGGATCCGACGGAGCTACCGCAATCGCGCCGATCGATTGTGTAGGTTCCTGATCAAAGATCGGCGTCCACGTGCGGCCGTAGTCATCCGATTTCCACACGCCGCCATTCACCGCTCCGATATAAAAAAGATTCGGCTGGCTTGGCACGCCAGCCAGCGCTCGCGTGCGCCCGCCGCGAAAAGGGCCGATCATGCGCCAACTCAGTTCCTGATACATGCTTTCTGGATACTGTTGTGCCTGGCTGATTCCCAGGAGAGAAAAACCGAAGTTGCTGGCAAGCAGAAAAATAAAGACAAGGCGATGAAGTCGAGCCACGTAGCCTCCAGTCAAAAATGTTCCGAGTGGGACAGCATAAATCAAATGAGGCGAGGAGCACGAATTTACCAAGGTTGTGGATTCAAGTGGGCGCGGTTTTACCAACGAATGCGGGATCAACCGATCAAAATGGCGATGAGTTAGCGCTAAGAGAACGACCGGAGCGGCGAACGCGGGGATCGGCCGCGGTTCTTCAACTGGCTCCAACGTCTCTTTCACATAGAATGCGACTGCGGTGGCACGCTGCCAGAATCGTGTCCCGAGCAGCAGAAGCAAAGTCGCTTCGCCCACGATGAATGCGCCCAACACGCTGCTGGGAGGGACAATCGCATGCCACAGCAAGATTCCAACCATCAGAACTGCCAGCGCGACAAATGCAATTACTACGTAGCTGAACAACAATCGTCCGAGATGGCGGCGCGTCTTGCGGAATCCGGCCGCAATCGACTTACGTACCGCGGGTTGGTCGCGCAGTACCACATCGGTCTGCGCGAGATCGAACCAGATGCGAATGACCGTGAGGACCAGAAACATTATCAGTCCGCCCACTAATTGCGTGAAGAAGGGTAGCCTTTCATGCGAGGTTTTGTCCGCAGCGGTTGCCAGCGCGTTGAATGCTCCGAACAGAATTCCACCGATGATGCCGGCAATAATTGTGAAAAACAAGAACAGCCGCACAAAACGCCAAACATTTCGCCCGCAGGCGCGAAAAAACTCCTCTCGCGGAAGCCGATGGTCGGACGCATAGCCCAGCAGCACGCCTGGCATGAATATCAAGCTGGCCAGGAAAAATACGACCGCGAACATCATTGCGGGATGCGATGCGGCAGGGATTGCCCCGAATTCCGGACGCGCCAGCAGTTCGATGAATACCGCCACATTGAATCCGTGAAGAAGTTTGTCGGCGTAGAGGCTGTGGTCCAGAATGCCATGCGCTTGATCGCTGAAGGCCGCAGCTCCGAAGTGCGCGAAGACAAGGTTCAGAATATAGAACCAGATCACGTAACGCTTGTTGCGGCCTGCAATATCAGCGCCTGCGGAAATCAAATTTGTTTTTTCGCTCATTAACTCCTCTGCACCAATCCTTTTACACCAGCCACCAGGCCAGTAATTGGGCACAGAACTGGCTGATGCAGGTCCAGTAATTCGTCAACTTGCGCGCCGGAGCGCCATTGGCTTCCCCAGTTTGGCTGTTATTAAAGTTGTTGCGGTCGAAATTAATTTTGTGGTCGGGATCCACTTCGACCGATTCTATTTTCGCCTTCTTCTGGTAGGCATATCTCACCCAGCGGTCTTGTCCATCCCAGCGTTCGCGGACCTTGTCGCCATTATCAAATTTGATCTCAACCTCGATGGGCATAACGAAATCACCCTTGCGATGGATCCACACATTATCGACGTACTCGGTTTCGCCCTTTTTTTCTTTCAAGTCTTCTTTATACCAATCGACCGGCACTGAGCTGAGTTTCATTACCTCGTAGTCCAGCACCTGCGTGCCATAGATGGCCTGATTGAAGTACCAGCGCAGGTCTTTGCCAGATACCTCCTCAATCGTCTTCAGGAAATCTTCTTTCGTAGGATGTGTGAACCGGTAGCGCAAGAAATAAGTGTGCATGGCCCGACGCATGGTGTCTTCGCCGATCACACTTTCAAGTGTGAGCAAGACCACAGCAGTCTTGCCATAAGTGATTCCGCCATACGAATTGGAATCGGCGTATTGCCAGCCGTTTTTCGCTATGGGATCGAGATCGGCCACGCCCACATAGAACAGCCTGGTTGCTTCACGTTCTCCCGCAGAAACTCCCCATAGGTTCAGGGCCGAAGTGGATGGGCCAAAAATGGAATCCATGACCTTGACTTGGGTGTACTCGTTGATGCCTTCGTCCATCCAGGCGTCTTCGAATTCGTTGGTGGCCACCATGCCATACCAGTATTGATGGCCAAATTCATGCTCAACGGTCTCCTCAGAACCAGCGTGCAGGCCGTCGGGTTCCCACCAAGTGGTTCCTCCGGTGATGAATGTCGGATATTCCATGCCAAACGCTTGCGATCCGGGATCTGGATCTACCAACGTCAGCGTTTTGTAAGGATACGGCCCATACCAGCGGTCGAAGCGGTCCATGGTCTCTTTTAGAACGCGTGCCTCCCGGCCGGCCTGGCCCCAGTGCGCAGGCTGCATCATGATTCTTAATTTCACCGGACCCATGCTGCCTTGAAAAGTGTCGTTGTAAATCTGGTAGTGCGGGCTCGCGGTCCACGCGAAGTCATGAATGTCATCTCCGTGGTAAGCGACGGTCTTTGTCCCGTCGCTATTGTTCACATTGCTGACTTCGATGCCGCTGGCTCCGACCACTTCGAACTGAGGCACGGTGAGCTTGACGTCGTAAACGCCGAAGTCCGCGAAAAATTCCGTGTATGCATGAAACTCATGGCAATTCCACGCCCCATGCCACCAAACACCGACCTTGGGAAACCACTGCCCGCCGAGCACGAAGTCTCGATTCCAACCGGTGCGCTCCAACGTCTCCGGAAATTGATCGTGGAACTTGATTTTGAATTGGACATACCCATCTGGAGGAACCGGCTTAAGCAAGTGCACTTGCATTACCGTGCGATCGTCTTTGTTGTCGTCATCGGGATGAATGTATTGCAGCTGAGAAGTAAAATCGCCCTGCCCTACAACCTCAAAGCTTCTGATTTCTTCGGCTCCGTAGCTTTTCTTGTCCCACTTTTCAAAGTCCTGTCCGCGAGTGCCTTCGCGTTTTCCTTCGCGCATCCAGGTGGATGTCGGCTGAAACGCATTCAAATAAAGATGAAACGGAAACGTATCCAGAGCCTGCCCCGTGAGGTTGTGATAAGTCAGCGTTTCAGTGGCATCGAGAGAATGAGCCTTGGCATCGTACTTCGCGTCCATGTTGTAAGCCACCACTCGCTGCGATAGCGGCGTAGAGGAGTTAATGGCTAAAGTAGTTGCCGGAATCGCCAGTCCCGGCGAGCTGTTCTGGGGAAAGACCGCGACGCAAACAGGCAGACAAGAATACTCAAACGCACACGCATGGACAACACTCCCTCGGTTCAGGCGGACAAAACCGGATCAAGAAATTAATAGCAAGACGACGCTAAATCATAGCAGGAAGCAGCATGCCTGCTGGACGCCGTTACTTCGCACCGCGATATTGATTACGTTATTTTGGCAGGGTTGGTTCCATTTCGCATGACCACCTCATAGGTTTACGCGATCTCCAGTTGTCATTCCGAGCAAAGCGAGGAATCTGGGTTCTTGCTGCGAGCGAACACCTGCCGTGAATCGGCTATAATTGCGCGCAATGGCTCTAACCCAATGGCTCTAACCTCTGGCACGAAACTTGGACCTTACGAAATCGTCGCTCCCCTCGGTGCGGGAGGGATGGGCGAAGTTTATCGCGCACGTGATACTCGTCTCGACCGCGATGTCGCCATCAAGGTTCTTTCCGGACATTTTGTCTCCAGTCCCAGCCTGAAAGAGCGCTTCGATCGTGAAGCGCGTACGATCTCTCAACTTTCTCATCCCAACATTTGTCGTCTGTACGATGTTGGCTCTCAGGATGGCTCTGATTATCTGGTAATGGAATGCCTTGAAGGCGAAACCCTCGCGGATCGTCTGAGCCGAGGGCCGCTGCCCGCTAGAAGAGGTATTGCGCTACGGAGCCCAAATTGCCGACGCGCTGGATAAAGCTCACCAGCAGGGCGTGATCCATCGCGACCTGAAGCCCGGCAACATTATGTTGACGAAATCCGGCGCCAAGGTGCTGGACTTCGGGCTGGCTAAGCAGGCGCAGGCAAAGAACGCCAGCTCCAGCGCCCTGACTGCCATGACCTCGGGCAAAGCGCTGACCGTGGAAGGCACTATCGTCGGCACCTTTCAATACATGGCTCCGGAGCAAATTGAGGGCGCAGAAGCCGACACCCGCACCGACATCTTCGCGCTCGGCTGCCTGCTGTATGAGATGGCTACCGGCAAGCGCGCCTTTGCGGGCAAAACCCAAGCCAGCGTGATTGCGTCCATTCTCGCAACTGAACCCGCGCCGCTCTCGCAGGTCGCGCCCATGACTCCGCCGGCACTGGAGCGGCTGGTGCGTTCCTGCATGGCAAAGGAGCGCGAAGACCGCATTCAGAGCGCGCACGACGTCAAGCTGCAACTGCAGTGGATTGCCGAGGCCGGCTCCCAGGCTGGCATCCCCGCGCCGGTGGTAGCAAGAAGACGTATCTCGCACAGACTCGCGTGGCTGATAGCTGCCGTGGCCGGCGCAGCCGCTATCGCATTTGCCATCGGCTTTTTCTTACGCGCGCCGGTGCCTGCTCAGCCTTTGCGAGTAAGTATTCTTCCGCCCGATCAGCACTCGTTTGATCCGTTGAGTATCGCGCTCTCGCCCGATGGCACCAAGCTGGCGTTTGTGGCAACGATCGCCGGCGTGTCTCCCCAACTTTGGGTGCGTCCTCTCGATTCGACGGCGGCCCAGCCCTTGGCTGGCACCGACGATGCCAGCTCTCCCTTCTGGTCGCCGGACAGCCGCAGCCTGGGATTTTTTGCCCAGGGAAAACTTCGCATCATCGATGCCAGCGGCGGCGCAGTGCAAACGCTCGCCGACGCTCCGCAATCCCGTGGCGGCACCTGGGGAGCGAGTGGCATCATTTTGTATACGCCCAGCCCCACATCACCTTTGCTTCGCATTCCCGCAGCTGGCGGAACACCGTCGCAAGCGGCGGAAAATAATACTGCAACTGCCGACTCTTTCGCGCTCGCGGCCTCCCCGCGCTGGCCCGCGTTCCTGCCCGACGGACGCCACTTTATCTTTTTCCGCTTCGCCCGCGACAATCCGGGAAGCCGCGGAGATATTCATCTCGGCTCACTCGATTCGCAGCAGGATACAGTCTTGGTGAAGGCTGATGGCCGTGGCCAATTCGCCACCGGACATCTGGTATTCGTCCGCGACGGAAATCTGATGACTCAGAGCTTCGATGACAAGAAGCTGAAATTAGCGGGTGACCCTGTGCCCATCGCCGAGCAGATTCGCGGCAACGATGTAGGAGCGGCGGCATTTTCACTTTCGAATGACGGCAAGCTGGTGTTCGCCGGCGGACAATCCACAAGCCTCGATCTCGCCTGGTACGACCGCAGCGGCAAAAAAGGTGATGTCATCGATACGGGAACGTTCCAGGACGTACATATCTCGCCCGATGGCAAGAGAGTTTCGGCAGCGCGAGCCGACGCGGGAGGACATCTGGAAATTTACATCTACGACATGGTCCGCGGAACCAAGTCGCAATTCAGTTTCTCTCAGTCGAGGGATGACGATCCCGTCTGGTCTCCGGATGGAAACACGATTGTCTTCGACTCCGGACGCGCTGGCAAGATTGATCTCTACACCAGACCCGCTAATGGCGCTCGCCAGGAGGAATTGCTGTATCACGACGATTTGAATAAGTACCCCAGCAGTTGGTCCTCCGACGGAAAATACATTGCGTACGAAATCTTGGACAGCAGCCACTTCGACGTGTGGATACTGCCCATGTTTGGCGACCGCAAGCCTTATCCTTTTCTCAAGGAAAAATACAACACTCGCTTTCCGGTGTTTTCTCCAGACGCAAAATGGATTGCCTATACCTCCTATGAAGCCGGGCACGGTCAAGTCTACGTCGTGGCTTTTCCCAAGCCCGGTGGCAGATTTCTCGTAGGCGACGGCTTCGGACCAGCCTGGGGCCGCAACGGCAAAGAAATTCTCTACACCGACGACCATTCGCGCGTCGCGTCGGTGGAAGTCATGGCGCACGGCGACAGCGTAGAACTGGGCAAGCCGCAAATTCTGTTTCCCACCCAACCCGTTGGCCCGGGCTTGTTCGAAGTGAGTTCCGATGGCAATCGCTTCCTCATGATGCAAGCGCCGGTACAGAACTCGCCCAGCCTGACCCTGGTAGTGAACTGGCCGCAAGAACCCAAGAAATAGAATAATTAGGTACATACTGTAGAAACTACTAGGGAAATACCTGATTCAGTGTGCACCGCAACCTGAATTAGCATCTTTAGTTGTTTGTCCGGGTCCAGTCCGGTCGTTCAGGCATCCTTAGTATTCGGAGAACTCATTGGGCGCGCTACGCATTCTCATCGTCGACGACCATGAAGCGGTGCTGCAGGGCATTCGCTCGCTCGTGTCTTCGCGGGCCGAGTGGGAAATTTGCGGCGAAGCCAAAGACGGCCTGGAGGCTGTTGAAAAGGCCAGGACCCTTCGACCCGACGTCGTCCTCATGGACGTGTCCATGCCCCGCATGGATGGTATTCATGCAACCCGCATCATTCGACGCGAGGTGCCAACGTCCGGCGTAATCATCGTAAGTCAGAATGATCCGACCGGTGTAGCGAGCCAGGCCGCCGAGGTGGATGCTGGCGGATACGTCGACAAAAATAAATTGTGGCGTGACTTGCTGCCCGCAATTGAAAAAATGGCGGCCAGCCGGAATGGCGCAAAAGCCGACAATGCGTATGAGAGCCAGCCGAGGCCGCATATCACGGATGCAAAACAAAAAGATGCTGAACTGGCGAAGCGGGCTAAATTGCTGGATCTCAGCTTCAATGCTGTGATTCTGCGCGATGGAGAAGACCGGATCACATATTGGAACAAAGGAGCCGAGGAGCTTTACGGCTGGACGCAGGACGAGGTACTGGGGCGGGTCACGCACACGCTCTTTAAAACCGAATTCCCTGAGCCGCTGGATTCCATCTCTGGACTCTTGCGGCGTGAAGGCCGTTGGCAGGGAGAGCTGATCCATACCCGCAAGAACGGTACAAAGCTCACCGTGCTCTCTCGTTGGGCGTTAACCTACGAACCGGAAACCAACGTCGAATCGATAATGGAAGCAAATATCGATATCACGCAGGCCAAGGAGGCGGACCGGGCCAACAGTTTGCTTGCTGCCATTGTCGGTTCCTCGGACGATGCCATCATCAGCAAGCGACTGGATGGCATTATCAACAGCTGGAATAAGGCTGCGGAGCGAATGTTCGGCTACGCCGCGGAAGAAGCTGTTGGCCAGCACATTACTCTTATCATTCCGCCGGATCGCCGGAGCGAGGAAACGCAAATTCTTGAGCGGCTGAGACGAGGTGAGCGTATCGATCACTTCGAAACTCGACGCATGCGCAAGGACGGAACCCTGTTGGACATCGCTCTAACAATTTCGCCGGTGAAGGATGGCTCCGGCAAGATAATTGGCGCCTCAAAGGTAGCGCGAGACGTTACCGAACGTAAGCGTACCGAGCGAGCCTTGCGCGAAAGCGAAGAACGTTTCCGCGCCATTGTTGAGACCACTCCCGAATGTGTCAAGCTCGTCGCCCGGGATGGCACTTTGCTGCACATGAATCCGCCCGGCCTCGCCATGGTTGGCGCGAGTTGTCCGGAATCGGTAGTCGGCAAGAACGTATACAACCTCATTGCGCCCCACGACCGCGAGAGATTTCGTGCCTTTAATGAAAGAGTCTGCGCCGGGGAAAAAGGTTCTCTCGAATTCGACATCGTGAGTCTCGACGGAGTCGCCCATCATATGGAGAGCCACGCCGCCCCGCTGCGCATGCCCGATGGCAGAGTGGTTCAACTCGCGGTGACGAGCGACATTACGGAACGTGTCCGAGTACAGGAACAACTGCGCAAGAACGAAGAAGAGTTGCGAACCCTCGCCCGACGAGTTCGAAAAACAAGTGCATATCCGCACCCATGAACTCGAGCAGCGTAACGCCGAAGTTGTGCAACAGTCCGAACAGCTTCGCGAACTGTCGAATCGTCTGCTGCAAACCCAAGACGATGAGCGCCGCCACATCGCCCGCGAACTTCATGACAGCGCGGGGCAGATTATCGCTGCTCTAAGTATGAACCTCGCGACCATGGCCCAAAACATAACCAACAATCAGCCGCTTGGGAAAGCGCTTGAGGACAGCCAGGATCTGGTTCGGCAGCTAAATCAGGAGATCCGCACCACCTCGTATCTGCTCCATCCACCTTTGCTCGACGAGAGCGGACTGCCGGGCGCTATTCATTGGTACATCGAAGGTCTGATGGAACGCAGCGGCCTGAGCATAGAACTGAAGATTGCTGAAGACTTCGGCCGGCTCTCCAGCGAAATGGAACTGGCATTGTTCCGCATCGTGCAGGAATGCCTTACCAATATTCATCGCCATTCCGGCAGCGAGGCCGCAGTCGTTCGACTGTCCCGCACGGCGGGGAGTGTTAAGCTCGAAGTTGACGACAAAGGCAAGGGAATTCGCGCCTGAAAAACTGCGCGGAATTCGGGCCCAGCGTTCAGGCGTCGGAATCACAGGCATGCGAGAGCGGGTTCGCCATTTCAATGGGGTGATGGATATTCAGTCCAACGGTGCGGGCACCAAAATCTCGGTTACGCTTCCACTTACTACGCCGGAACCAGACAGCGCGTACTCTTAAGAGGCTAGGATCGTTTAACATTATCTTATTGGAGGCCGGGCGTCTCGCCCGGCCAAACGGGCGAGACGCCCGTTCTCCACTATCGCAAAGACACGGAGGATTTAGTTTTGCGCATTCTCATTGCGGACGATAATGCCATGGTCCGGCGCGGCGTTATCACGCTGCTGTCATCCGAGACGACCTGGGAAATTTGCGGCGAAGCCAGCGACGGTTCCGAAGCCCTGCTCAAGGCACGCACCCTGCTGCCCGACCTGATCTTGCTCGATGTCAGCATGCCTGGACTCAATGGACTGGAAGTAGCCCGTCGACTGCGTCAGGAATTACCACAGGCCAGAATTGTCGTGATGAGCCAACACGATCCCGTTCATCTGCTGCCCGGAGTGATGGCAGCGGGCGGAGACGCCTGCCTCGATAAAAGCCGCCTAGCCGCCGATCTCGTAGACAGCATAAAAAACCTCCACCCCCGCGACCAACAACCTGCTGCGGCGAAATGACCGGGCTGCGCCGACCGTCATTTAATTTCATTGTTATTCCGAGCGAATTTCATTGTCATTCGAGCGAAGCTCATTGTCATTCCGAGCGAAGCGAGGAATCTGGGTTTATGTCGGTGCCGGCAAAGACCTAGATCCCTCGCTTTGCTCGGGATGACAGATAGAGATGACAGATAGAGATGGCAGACAGAAAGGCCGATCTACGCTTCTACTTTTCGCAGATGGAATTTGCGGGTTGCGGTGCGTCCGGAATAGTTGGCTTGCACGAGCACGGCGGAATCTGGGAGCGAGGCTTCATCGACGTCGATCTTCAACTCCGCGTCGCCCTCCGAACTGGTAACCACCTGGGTGTAAAAGGGCGCAGCGTCAGGGCGGGCAAAGCGAACGGTCAAGCGCGCTCCCTCGACGGCTGTGCCTCCCTCGGTGACGCGCAAGCGCAGCGTCAGATTTCGATCGGCGTGTACGGAGCCGGCGTTCAGCCACTGCACATCGAGTTCTTTGATCGCGGACAGCGACTCGGGAGTTAAGTGTTTATCGAGGACGCTGTCCAACCGCCCATCGCGGATGGAGTCGAGCACCAGACGATGCTGTTCCCGCAGAATCTGCTCTTTCTGCTGGTCGGTGAAACCTGACTCGGCGGCCTTATCTGAATACGAAACGGCCCGCTTGCCGATGCAGCGGCCGCGCACGAAGACCTGAGTCTGCAGCAGCAATTCGTTTTCTCGCGCTTCGCTCTGCACATGGTAAACGGTGTCGTCGTGTTTCACGTCGGTGTTGAAGCCAAAAATCATGTGATGGTCCGCAGTTAAATCTTAGTTGAGAATCCCGCTCGCTCAGCGCAAACTCGCATGTTTGTTAAAAGTTCTTCACAAAATGCTCGGTCGCTTGACACTCCCATCCGCGAAATCTACTCTAGAATGTTTAGTTTAATGCTTGGCTGCGAATTATATATAGCTCTCCTATGCCGGACAATTACTTCGCTCGTTACCTGCCATTATTGATCCACCTCATCGTAGCAGGTGGGTTGGCTACTGCGATTGTGTTGCTTTCCTGGTTTATCGGCTACCGCCGGCCGACGCGAGCCAAACTTTCGCCTTATGAATGCGGAATGGTGCCAATTGGAGACGCGCGCGAGCGCTTTTCAGTGAAGTTTTACATGGTGGCAATGCTTTTTATTTTGTTCGACGTAGAAGCGGTTTTTCTCTATCCCTGGGCGGTAATTCTGCGCGAGCTCAAGATGTTTGGCTTCTGGGAGATGCTGGTTTATATCGGCATTGTGCTGGTGGGACTGTTTTATATCTGGGAAAAAGGCGTGCTGGATTGGAGTAAAACATCGGCAAGGAGGGGTGAAGTCTAATGCCGTTTACCCCCGCCATCACAGACCTGGAGGCGCTCAAGGAACACCCTGCAGTGGCGCGGCTGCGTGGGTGGAATCCGGCTGCGGTCGAAGGCGCGAAATTCGATCGCGATGAGATGACGATTTACATTGAACGCTCCTGCATCCGCGACGCATGCGTCATCCTTCGCGATGACGTCGGTTGTCTCTTCAATTTTCTGTCCGATGTGACCTGCGTGGATTGGTATCCTTCGCAACCGCGGTTCGAGGTGGTTTACCAACTGCTGTCGATTCCCAACAAAGAGCGGGTGCGGCTGAAAGTTCGTTTGGGAGCGGACAGTCCGGTCGTTGAGACAGTTACGTCAGTTTGGCCCGCAGCGAATTATTTTGAGCGAGAAGTTTTCGACCTGTTTGGAATTCGTTTTACCGGGCACCCTTATTTACGGCGCATACAAATGCCGGAAGATTGGGAAGGCCACCCGCTGCGCAAAGACTATCCTGTGGAGGGCTATCGCTAGTTCGCTATGGCCCACATGACTCCCACGCCCGTGCTTGATCCCGGTCAGGATCGGACCATGATCCTGAATATGGGGCCGCAGCATCCGTCTACGCACGGGGTGTTGCGGCTGATTTTGGAGATCGATGGCGAGACTGTCGTGCGTCTCATGCCGGATATCGGTTATCTGCACACCGGGATCGAGAAGACATGCGAGGCCAAGTTCTACCAGCAGGTAGTGCCGCTTACCGATCGCATCGACTACCTGTGCCCCATGACCAACAATCTCTGCTATGCGCTGGCGGTTGAGAAATTGTTGGGGCTGGAGATTCCTCCGAAGGCGCAATGGCTGCGAGTGATGATGAACGAGTTGACGCGCATCAACTCGCATCTGGTCTGGCTCGGGACGCACGCCATGGACATTGGCGCGCTCACGGTTTTTCTTTACTGCTTCCGCGAGCGTGAAGACGTTTTGCGGTTGTTCGAGGCAATCAGCGGCCAGCGCATGATGACTTCTTATTTCCGCATTGGTGGCGTGGCGCTGGAACCGCCGCTGGGATTCTTCGACCGGGTGCGGGATTTCGCCAATCGCTTTCCTTCGAAGGTCGATGAATACGAGAATCTGCTGACAGGAAATCCCATCTGGGTGATGCGAACCAAGGGCGTGGCGCGGATTACGGCTGAAGATGCTATCGCTCTCGGGGCGAGCGGACCCACGCTGCGGGGAAGCGGCGTCGACTTCGATTTGCGCCGTGATATGCCGTATTCGAGTTACGAGAAGTTCAAGTTCAAAGTGCCGGTGTCGCAGGAAGGCGACGTGTTCGCGCGCTACATTTGCCGGGTCCAGGAATTGCGTGAGTCGATTGCGATCGTGCAGCAGGCGCTCGATGGAATGCCGGAAGGTCCGATCAAAGCGGATGCGCCGAAGGTCGTTTTGCCCGACCGGGAAAAAATGAAGACGCAAATGGAAGCCATGATTTACCACTTCAAGATTATTACTGAGGGCTTCGCGGTTCCGGCGGGCGAGGTTTATCAGGCGGTGGAATCGCCGCGCGGGGAAATGGGATATTACGTGGTCAGCGATGGAACCGCCAAGCCGTATCGCGTGCATATGCGGGCGGCGTGTCTGGCGAATCTTCAACTGCTGCCAAAGATGTGCGAGGGAAGGCTGTTGGCCGATGTGGTCGCGGCAATCGGCTCAATCGATATTGTGTTGGGCGAGATCGACCGGTAGAACTTGAACACGCTGATCGTGAATAGAAAAGGCGCCAACCAATTAAGGACACGAGGGTGGACAAACAAATTTTAAACTTGTCATCCCGAGCAAAGCGAGGGATCTAGGTTTTCGAGGTTTTCGCTGGCACCGGCGCAAACCGAGATTCCTCGCTTCGCTCGGAATGACAATCGACATTTTTCCTACGCAATGAAGTTTTCTGATCAATTCGAGTCGCGCTTCGCAGAGATGCTCACGCATTATCCGACTAAGCGTTCTGTCCTGGTGCCGACGCTGCTTTATGCGCAGGACGAAGTCGGTTATCTCAACGACGACGTCATTCATGAAATCGCGCAGCGCTTGGATTTGACCGACCTCGAGGTGAGCAATGTGATCAGCTATTACTCCATGCTGACGACGAAACCTCGCGGCAAATTCAATGTGCAGGTTTGCACCAACATCGCGTGCATGCTGCGCGGCGGGGAAAAGATTCTGGATCACTGCGAGAAGCGATTGAGCATCGGGCACAAAGGTACGACGCCGGATGGAATGTTCTCCCTCGAGGAAGTGGAGTGCATCGGGGCATGCAGTTGGGCTCCGGCCGTGCAAGTGAATTACGATTTCCACGAGAACCTGACGATAGAGAAAATCGATAAGGTGCTGGACGGATACAAGAAGAATTGAGAAATTGGGTAATCGGGCAATTTTCTTATTACCCGATTACTCAATCGCTCAATTACAAAATGGCTGACTTAGTGTCCCATCCCGACGAAGTAAAAGTCGTCTCCAAGCGCTTTGGCAAAGGTGCGACTGATATTGATCGCTATCTGGAGCTTGACGGATACAAAGCGGTGCAAAAAGCGTTGGGGATGCAACCGGACGCGATTGTGAATCTGGTGAAGGACTCCGGCCTGCGCGGGCGCGGCGGTGCTGGATTCAATACCGGAATGAAGTGGTCGTTCGTTCCCAAACAGTCCGCGAAGCCGAAATACATTTTGTGCAATGGTGACGAGAGCGAACCGGGCACTTGCAAAGATCGCCTGATTTTCGAGCATGACCCCCACGCGGTGATCGAAGGAGTTGTGATCGCCGGAATCGCCACTGGCTCGCACACCGGATACATCTACGTTCGAGGTGAGTACCGTTATCTGCTGAACATCATGCAGAAAGCAATTAAAGATGCCTATGCGCGCGGATTTCTCGGCAAAAACATTTTCGGCAGCGGTTACGATTTCGACGTGTATTGGCATGGTGGAGCTGGCGCCTACGAAGTAGGTGAAGAGTCGGCGCTGATGGAATCGCTCGAAGGCAAGCGCGGCATCCCGCGCATCCGGCCTCCGTTTCCGGCTGTGGTCGGGCTTTGGGGCGGCCCGACGGTTATCAATAATGCGGAGACACTGGCCAGCGTGCCGCATATTCTGCTCGGCGGCGCGGAGTGGTTTGCCAAACTCGGGCCGCCGAAGAATGGTGGAACGCGGCTGTTCTGTTTGAGCGGGCACTTGAATCGTCCGGGAGTGTACGAGTTGCCCATGGGCTACAACCTTAAGAAGATGATTTACGACGTCGGCGGCGGCATTGCCAATGGCCGCGCGCTTAAAGCGGTGGTGCCGGGTGGTTCGAGCTGTCCAGTTTTGACGGCGGATGAAATCGATGTCTCCATGGATTTCGATTCGATGATGAAAGCTGGGACGATGTTAGGTTCCGGAGGCGTCGTGATCGTGGATGAAACCACCTGCATGGTGAAATTTGCATTGCGCATCATGCGGTTTTATCAGCACGAAAGTTGCGGATGGTGCATACCGTGCCGCGAAGGTACGGACTGGCTAAAGAAAACGCTGACTCGGTTTCATAACGGCGGTGGAGTGAAAAAAGATATCGACAATATTCGCTATCTTTCGGAAAACATGTTGGGACGCACGTTCTGTCCGCTGGGCGATGCCGCGGCGATGCCGACCATTTCCATAGTAAAAAAATTCCGCAAGGAGTTTGAAGGTCATTTGGACGGCAAGCCTTGTCCGTATGAAACGGCTGGCGTGGGCGAACCGGTATTAGCGTAGATATTTATCGTCGGTCGTGCGTCGTCGGCCGGTAGCTAAGGCAATCGACGATAAAGTCCGCCAACGACGAACGACCAATGACGAACGACGATTTTTATGGCTGACGTAAACATAACTGTCGATGGCAAAAAGGTCACGGCTCCCGCGGGCACGCTGCTGATCGAGGCCTGCAAAACCGTAGGCATCGAAGTGCCCTCATTTTGCTACTACCCGAATCTGTCGTTGCAGGGCGCATGCCGCATGTGCCTCGTCAAAGTCGAGAAGATGCCCAAGCTGCAAACCGCGTGCACCACGGTGATCAGCGAAGGCATGATTGTCATCACCGAGAGCGATGAGATTCGGCAGGCGCGCAAGAGCATGGTGGAGTTGCTGCTGGGCAACCATCCGCTCGACTGTCCGGTGTGTGATGCCGGCGGCGAATGCGAACTGCAGGATATGACTTTTTCCTACGGCGCTGCCGAATCCAAATACATCGACGCGAAGAATCATAAGGAAGAGCAGCAGTGGTCGCCGGTCGTTTTCTTCGATCGTCCGCGTTGCATTCTTTGTTACCGCTGCGTGCGCGTCTGCGGCGAGGGCATGGACGTTTGGGCTCTCGGCGTGCAGAACCGGGGCGTGAGTTCGATCATCGCGCCCAACAAGCACGACCATCTTGAATGCGAAGAGTGCGGCATGTGCATTGACATTTGCCCGGTGGGTGCGCTGACTTCCGGCGCATATCGCTACAAGACGCGGCCCTGGGAAATGAGGCACGTGAGCACGACCTGCACTCACTGTGGCGATGGCTGCAAAACTACGCTAGGCGTGCGCCGATCCGACACCGGATTGGAAATCGTGCGCGGAGACAACCGCGACAAGAGCGGCATCAACGGTGACTTTCTTTGTATCAAAGGACGCTACGCTTTTGATTTTGCGCATCATGCAGATCGCCTGACGCAACCCTTGATTCGCAAGAACGGCCGCTTAACGCCAGCCACGTGGGAGGAAGCATTTGAACTTATCGGCAACCGATTCGCGGCGATCCGCACCATCCATGGCGGGCAGGCAATTGGGGTTTACGGTTCGAACCGGACGACCAACGAGGAGAGCTATCTCCTGCAAAAGTTGGCTCGCGTGGTGCTGCAAAGCAACAACATCGACCATCACCGCACGGCTGACTTCCCAGCTTTTGCGGCCGCGCTCGCGGGCAAAGCGGACGCAACCGCCAGCATGAGGGACGTATTCAACGCATCCGCGATTTTGCTGATCGGGAATGATCCGACGGAGCAGCATCCGCTGCTCGCGTGGCAGATCCGAAACAACGTTCGCCTGCATAAGTCGCGGCTTTACGTGATTAATTCTCAGGCTATTAAACTGCGCCGGCAAGCGGCCAGCTTTGTTCGCATCGCGGCGGGTTCGGAAGGAAAACTGGCGCAGTTTTTGTCGGGCGATGACGGAGCTGCTGATGCGATTGCCGGCCCAGATACTGGCCGCGAGGCGTGGTTGTCTTTGCGGGAGAAGCTTCGGGGCGAAACCAATCTGGTCATCATTTTTGACTCCGAAATCCGAGGCAAAGACGTCGCTTCGCTGGTGAAATTCGCTTCCGGCGTTCCGGGCGCCAAACTTGTCTGCTTGGGCGATTACGCCAACTCACGCGGGGCAGCCGACATGGGCCTGTATCCTGACCTCCTACCCGGTTATCACCGGGCTTCGGACGTTGGGAAGTTTCACGAGGAGTGGCGTGGTGTGCCGCAAGCACCCGGCCTCACTCTGCCGGAAATGGTTGAGAGCGCGAAAGCGGGCAAGCTACAGGCGTTTTACGTGGTAGGTGCTAATCCAATTGAACAATCGGGCATTGATCCCTATGCGTTCACAAACGCCTTCGTAGTAGTGCAGGACATGTTCCTCACCGAGACGGCAGTTATTGCGGATGTGGTGTTGCCGGCGGCAAATGCATACGAGAAGGCGGGAACGTTTACCAATACCTGCGGCGATTTGCAGTTGGTGAAAAAAGCGGGCGAGGTGACGGGGACGAAATCGGATTTTGAAATGATGGTGCGGATCGCTGGCGCGATGGGTTTTGATGTCCGCCAACTGGTTCCGTTTGGACGCGGAACTACAGCGGACATGGGTCAATCGCGCGGCGCGCAATCAGGAGAAGCGGATCGGCATGCGGTGTGGCTCGAGGCCCATGGACTCGAGCCGAAGATGAGCCCTTTCGATCCGATCGCCATTCTGGATGAGATCCAACGGCTGGTGCCGGGCTACGATGTTTCGCGAATGAATCTGGTCTCGGGCAATGATCAGCACACGACTCTGGTGGGAATCGGGCCTGGAGCTTTACAAAATCCCGAACTGATCGTGCCCGCTCAGGACAATCTGTTTAGTTCGGGCACGCTGGGACGGTATTCCCGTACTCTAAATTCGGTAATCGAGAATCGTGACAAGCAGCCGGCGGAAGACGTTGCCGCTGACTAGATTTTAGTTGAATGCTAATCCGAACGTGTTTTCGGTGAAAATCCAGAACAGCGGCGCTATAGCCACACAAACAGTTTTCGAAAGTCAGGAAACCAATCTCATTGAGTCTTGGCGAATTTATTCTCGTTTCGATAATTAAGATCGTAATCGCACTCGCCGTATTGATGACTGCGGTCGCGTATACGGTTTGGCTGGAACGCAAGGTTGTGGGCCATATTCAAAACCGTTGGGGACCCACGCGGGTCGGCCCGTTCGGGCTGCTGCAGCCGCTGGCGGACGGAATAAAGTTTATTTTCAAAGAAGACCTGCTGCCGCCGCACGTGTTCAAACCGCTGTTCATCGCCGCGCCGATGATTGCGTTGATTTTTGCCTTGACCTCGATTTCAGTCATTCCCATCGGCAACTGGGTCACGGTGTTCGGAATTCACACGCCGTTGGAGATCACTGACGTCAACATCGGACTGCTGATCGTGCTCGGCGTCACTTCGCTCGGGGTATACGGTGTCGCACTGGCTGGGTGGTCTTCCAATAGCAAGTATTCGCTATTGGGCGGATTGCGCGCCAGCGCGCAAATGGTGAGCTACGAAATCTCGCTGGGGCTTTCGCTGGTAGGCGTGCTTATCCTGGCTGGTAGTTTCAGTTTGCGAGACATCGTCGATGCGCAAGGAGGAACTTTTTGGGGATTTATTCCGCGCTGGAATATTTTTCAGGGACAAATTGTGGCCTTCTTTATTTATCTGATGGCGGCCTATGCGGAAACCAATCGCGTACCGTTTGATTTGCCCGAGGCAGAAACTGAACTGGTGGCGGGATATCACACCGAGTACAGCGCAATGAAATTCGCCATGTTCTTCATGGCGGAATACGCCAATATGATCACCGTAGCTTGCCTCGCGACATTGTTATTTTTGGGCGGGTGGCATGGACCGCATCGTTTCGGGCCTCCATTTGTGCAAGCGATTCTGCCAATTTTCTGGTTTGTGTTGAAAGTATTTGTTTTTTTGTTCCTTTATATATGGGTGCGCGGCACCTTGCCGCGTTTTCGCTATGACCAGCTGATGGCATTCGGATGGAAATTCCTGCTGCCGCTGGCGATTGCGAATCTGGTAATCACGGCTTTAATTGTGGCGTTGAGAGCCTAGCGAAATAATCGAGATGCTTCATCTGATTGTATTTTCGGTGTTCGGGTTGGTGTGCGTTGCCGGGGCAATAAATCTGCTGGTGCAGCGGCATCCCATCAACAGCGCGCTGTCGCTGGTGGTGGTGATGGGCTCGCTGGCGGTGGAATATCTGCTGCTCGGCGCGGAATTTGTGGCGGCGGTGCAGGTGATTGTCTATGCCGGAGCAATCATGGTTTTGTTCGTCTTCGTGATCATGCTCTTGAACGCCGGCGTAGAAGATCGCACCAAAGGCAGTCGGGTGGCAGTGCTGTTTGGAATTCCGGGAGTACTGATTGGCAGCGTGCTGGTCGCCTGGGTTCTGCTGCAACATTCCGGTACAGGAAGCGTTGCAGTCGGCGCGCTTCCCGGACCTCCGAAGGTAATTGGCTGGCTGCTCTTTCACGATTTCCTCTTGCCCTTTGAAGTCACGTCGGTGCTGGTGCTGATCGCGATTATGGGCGCGGTCGTTCTGGCTAGTCATCCCGCGGAAGTGCAGCAAACGGCGCAGCCAGACGAGAGGGAGGGCTAATGGTACCGCTTTCGTATTACCTGGTCCTCAGCGGCATTTTGTTTGCGTGCGGCGTCACCGGGTTTCTCATAAAGCGCAACATCATCACGATTTTTATGTCGATTGAGTTGATGCTGAATGGGGTGAATTTGTCATTCGTCGCGTTCGCGGCGCAGTGGCATGCGCTTAGCGGACAAGTGTTTGTGTTCTTCGTGATGGTCGTCGCAGCGGCGGAATCGGCTGTGGGACTGGCCATCATCATCGCCGTTTACCGCACGCGCGGAACATTGAACGTCGATCAGGTGGACTTGCTCAAATTATGACGCCCAACCTGCATCTTTGGCTGATTCCGGTGCTGCCGCTAGTGGGCGCTGCCATCAATGGTCTGTTCGGCAAGCGCTTTTCCCGGCAGACCATCGCAGCGATTGCGCTTGGGTTTTGCGGCGCAGCATTCGTAATGGCGCTTTGGGTAGCGTCCCACGTTTCTCTTCTGCCTGTCGTAGAAAATCTGGCCCCATGGATTCGCGCTGGCGATTTCCAGGTCGACTTTGCGTTCTACCTCGATCAACTTTCATTGGTAATGCTGCTGGTGGTGACGGGTGTCGGTTTTCTCATTCACATTTATTCCGTCGGTTACATGTGGGAAGAAGATGGCGTTCTACCGCTTTTTCGCCTATCTCAACTTGTTCATGTTTTTCATGCTGACGCTGGTGCTGGCAAGTAACTATTTGGTGATGTTTATTGGCTGGGAGGGCGTAGGCCTGGCATCTTATCTGCTGATTGGATTCTGGTTTACCAAAGATTCGGCCGCGTCCGCCGGGAAGAAAGCATTCATCGTTAATCGGATTGGCGACTTTGGGTTCCTGATCGCGCTTTTTCTGATGATCAAGCACTTCGGCTCTTTGAATTTTGTGCAGGTCTTTCGCGTTGTGTCCGGATTGCCATCCGAGGTCGCAAGCGCGGGTTTGCTGACCTCGATCGGTCTTCTGCTGATGGTGGGAGCAGCGGGAAAATCAGCGCAGATTCCTCTTTATGTATGGTTGCCAGACGCAATGGAGGGCCCGACGCCGGTTTCCGCACTGATCCATGCCGCGACCATGGTGACAGCGGGCGTATACATGGTGGCTCGGTCACATGCGATTTTCGACCGGGCGCCGCAGGCTTTGATGGTAGTTGCGATTATTGGCACGCTGACTGCGTTGTTTGCTGCGACGATTGGAATCTGCCAGACCGACATCAAGAAGGTTCTCGCTTACTCGACGATTTCGCAGTTGGGCTATATGTTCATGGCTTGCGGAGTGGCCGCGTATTCTGCCGGGATTTTCCACCTCATGACTCATGCGTTCTTCAAAGGGTTGCTCTTCCTGGCCGCCGGATCTGTGATTCACGCAGTGGGCGGTGAGCAGGACATGCGCCGCATGGGGGGATTAAGGCACCATATTCCGTGGACCTTTTGGACGATGACAGCAGGCACTTTCGCTATCGCCGGCTTTCCTCCGTTCGCCGGCTTTTTCAGCAAGGATGCGATTTTGTGGCGGGCGTACTCGAGTCCTTACGGCAGCTCGGTGTATTGGGCGATTGGCGTGTTCACCGCATTTTTGACTTCGTTCTACATGTTCCGGCTTTGGTTTCTGACTTTCTTTGGTGAGTATCGCGGTGAAGCTGCACTGAGCCATGGTGACGAGCATTTGCATGCGGCCAAGGATTCGCGGGCGGGGGCGCCCGCGCCACACGGGCATGGCAGTATTCATGAAAGTCCGAAGATCATGCTTGTGCCGCTTGTAATCCTGGCAGCGCTTTCGGTTTGCGGCGGCTGGGTGGGAATCGAACGCTTTGACAAGTTTCTTTCACCCACGTTTCATTCGGGCTCGACTGCATACTCGGCGGAAGAGGGGGCCGTGTCCACTCCGGTGCCTGAGCCAAAAGAACGAGGTGGCTCCGAAGCGCTGTTTACGGCTATTTCGGTTTTTGCTGCTGCGTTGGGATTGTTCCTCGCCTGGCTGTTGTATTATCGCCGGCCGCGATTGCCGCAGGAGATCGCGCGTGCGCTGGGCGGTTTCTACGAAGCGGTTGTGCACAAATACTACGTGGATGAGATCTATGCAGCGGTCTTCGTGAAGCCTCTCATCGACGGATCGACGCGGGTTCTGTGGCAGGGCATCGATCAGGGCGTGATCGACGCCACGCTGGACAACAGCGCCGAGGGTGCACGCGAGGTTTCGGATGTCGTGCGTCACATGCAATCCGGCAATCTTCGTTCTTATGCCGGATGGATCGCAGCCGGAGCGGCGGTATTAATCGCTTACATGATCTGGATGGGAATGCGATGAGCAACGCGTTGGACAACTCGATGCTCACGCTGGTGACGTTTATCCCGCTGGCGGGCGCGCTCCTGCTAGTGCTTTTTCCGCGGCGTGACCGCGACATTCGTATGTTTGCTCTCGTGGTCTCGCTGCTCGATTTCGTTCTTTCGCTGCACTTGCCGGTACATTTTCAGCGCGGGCAGACCGGATTTCAGTACGAGGTTAACCATCAGTGGATTTCGAATCCGAACATTCATTACCACATGGGTGTCGACGGAGTATCCATGTGGCTGGTGGTGCTGACTACTTTTCTTACGCCACTCTGCGTACTGATTTCGTGGAATTCGATTCACGAGCGGGTAAAAGAATTTTTCATTCTCTTGCTGGTTCTTCAAACTGCGCTGATCGGGGTTTTTGTCGCGCTAGACCTGTTCCTCTTTTATTTCTTCTGGGAAGCCACTTTAATCCCAATGGCTTTGCTGATCGGAATTTACGGTCATGGACGCAAAGTGTACGCGGCCGTGAAATTCTTCCTTTATACGATGATCGCGTCGATGTTCATGCTGGCGGCGATTCTGTGGCTGTACGCTAAGACGAGTTCGTTTGATTTCGTAACTATTCAGACTGCAATTCGCAATGGCCAGGTGGAGAATTTTTCAGATGCGGCGCTCTGGCTTTTTCTTGGATTCTTTATTGCGTTTGCGGTGAAGGTTCCAATTTTTCCGTTTCATACCTGGCTGCCAGACGCTCACGTAGAGGCGCCAACGGCCGGCTCTGTGCTGCTGGCCGGGGTTCTGCTCAAGATGGGCACCTACGGCTTGTTCCGCTTCAATCTTGGGCTGTTTCCCGAGCAGTCGCGCGGCAATGCCTGGTGGATTATGGTGCTGGCTTTGATCGGAATCGTGTACGGCGCGCTAGTCGCCATGGTGCAGCCCAACATGAAAAAGCTGATCGCATATTCTTCGATCAGCCACTTAGGATTTGTAGTGCTTGGCCTCTTCAGCTTTACGCAAGCTGGACTCGACGGCGCAACTTTCGTCATGCTGGCCCATGGCGTTTCCACCGGCGGTCTCTTCATGCTGGCGGGACTTCTTTATGAGCGTCGCCATACCTACGAGATCGCCGAATTCGGTGGTCTGGCGTCGGTCATGCCTGCGTACGCGACGTTTTTTCTGTTCATCGTGCTGGCCTCACTGGGATTGCCACTGCTCAACGGGTTTGTCGGCGAGTTTCTGGTATTAAGCGGTGCTTTCCGCGATCGCGCGGCTTACGGCATCCTGGCGGCAACTGGAGTTATCTGGAGCGCTTGCTATCTGCTTTGGATGTATCAGCGCGTGTTCTACGGCAAGGTAACGCACGAGGTTAACCTGTCACTGCCCGATTTGAGCGGACGCGAGCAGGTCGCGCTTTGGCCGATCGCGTCGGTTGCTCTGCTCATGGGCGTGGCGCCGCTGATTTGGCTGAATGCAATTGATCCTACGGTGCAAGCTGCACTGGCGCCCTTCGCGCAATTCGCCAGCCGGATGGCAGGCCGGTGAACAACACCTCCGACATGGCGCAAATGATTCCGCAAGCGGCTGACTACGTCCGCATCTTGCCGGAAATCGTGCTCGCGATTTTCGGCATGCTTATCATGGTGCTCGATCCGCTGATGGATGAGCATCGCAGTCAAAAGACGCTGGGGGCGCTTGCACTGGTGGGAGCCTTGGCGGCTCTGGTGGCAACGCTATTCCAGTCGCAGTACCGGGGCCTTGCATTTTGGAACATGGTGCAAGTCGACAGCTTCAGCGTCTTCTTTCATTTTCTGGTCGCGGCGGTCACCGCGGTCGTAATTCTGAGCTCCTACGAATACATGGCGGTACAGGAGATTCGTGCTGGCGAATATTACGCGCTGGTGCTGTTTGGCGCGCTCGGCATGAGCTTGATGTCCTCGGCAGTGGAACTGGTGCTGATTTTTATCGCGCTGGAAATTTCTTCGATTTCCACTTACATTCTGGCGGGATTTCGCCGGCGGGCTGCGATCAGCAGTGAGTCTTCGGTCAAGTATTTCCTCCTGGGCTCGTTTGCGACCGCATTTTTTCTCTATGGCGTTGCCCTTATGTTCGGCGCCACGGGTTCGACGAGCATAAAGATAATCGGCGACGCGCTGCGCTCTGGCCATATCCCCGTCCTGGCGTACGTTGCCGTTGCATTCATGTTCGTGGGCTTGGGCTTCAAGGTGGCGGCGGCTCCGTTTCATATCTGGACGCCCGACGTCTACGAAGGCGCACCGTCGCCCGTAGTCGGTTTCATGTCTACCGCTCCGAAAGCGGCCGTGTTCGCGGTGTTGCTGCGGGTGATGTTCGAGGCTGATGCTCCCGGCCGCATGTGGTTGATTTGGGTTGTGGCCGCACTTTCGATGACTCTGGGCAACATTGGCGCCCTGATGCAGGACAACGTAAAACGGCTGCTGGCATATTCGTCCATCGCTCATGCCGGATATTTGCTCGTGGCGTATGCAGCTTTACCGAACAATGGAATTCCGGCTGCGATGTTTTACACGGCCTCGTATGCGGCGATGAATGTTGGCGCTTTTGCTGTGATCAGCCACGTGGCTGGCGAAGGCGAGCGCTACGTCACGATCGAGGACTACGAAGGACTGGGCCGCCGCAGCCCGTTGCTGGCAGCGACGCTGACGATTTTCTTACTATCGTTGATCGGCATTCCGATTACCGGCGGTTTCTTTGCCAAGTTCTATGTATTCAGCGCGGCGCTGCAGGCGAATCTGGTTGGACTTGTAATAATAGGCGTGCTTAACAGCGCGATAGCTTCTTACTATTACCTGCGGATAATCGTGGTGATGTATATGCGCGAGGCGCGTGAGGATATCGCCCTACCGCGCATTCCATTTGCACTTGGAACGGCGCTGGCTATCAGCGTGGTGGCGACAATTTATCTGGGTGTCCTTCCCGGACGCGTGCTCGATTACGCGGCGCGAACCGCAGCCGAGTGGGCTCGCTGATCGGTTCGACCCGCTCTACTCTACCGCGACCGCGATATCCACGTGGGCAAAAATACGGGCTGACAGCAGCCAAAACACCAGCGTCTCTGCCCCCGCCAACAACACAGGAACCCAGGAAGCTGTTCCGGGTGAGTTGAAAGAAGAATTGAGGACGGTCGCTCCCAACTCCCACACCGGTATCACATAGCCCCATCGTGCGCCGAAGATTTGGCTGGCCAGTGCTGGCAGGCCCAAAACCATGGCTGTAGCGCCGGCTGCAAAGAACGGGTTCAAGAATGTAGAAAACATCAAAGCGACGGTGCCAGCCAGCATGCAGGCTGCAACCAGGCAAACCATAAGAAACCAGACGCGAGGAATAGGAAATCCCGCCTCCCCTAATGTCCAACTTCCAGTTAAGCCGAGGGTAAAGCAATAGACAGCGCAGGCAATGGTCACGCCGAGCACGAGGCCCGACAGATATTGCTGGCGTCCCACGGCCTTGGAGAGTACGCCTAAGATGCGGCGCGATCTGCGTTCGTTGTAGATAGCCGATCCGCCAAAAAATACGCTAAAGGCGAGCACGTACACAGCGTCCTGTTTGAAGACGAACAGCAGGTCTTCACGCTGGCGGTGAATATCTGTAACCAGCCCTAGAAATGCCAGCAGCAGAACCCACAGCAGAAGGGTAAGGATGGGCCAGCGCTGCTCGCGCGCGAAGTTGACTGCGATTAGCAATACCGGTTTCACTGAATGCCTTTGGAGGCGACAGCTTTTGGTTCAGCAGTCACTTCCAGGAAAATTTCTTCCAGCGAACGGCGCACCGGATTCACGCTCACTACTTCACCTCCAAGGTTCCATACCTTTTCCAACGCGGCCCGCTGGCTCTGTGCCGGCACGCAGAAGCTCACAAATCCATTGCGGGCGACAGCGCCCTCAAAGTCTTTTGTGCCGATGGCGCGAACTACAATTTCGACCTGTTCACCCGCCTGAAGGAGGTTAACTGTTTTGTCCAACCGAGCCAGCTTGCCCCGATGAAGCATGGCGACGCGATCAGATATCAGTTCCACTTCAGAAAGTAAATGGGAGCTCAGGAAGATAGTCTTGCCGGCATTGCGGGCGTCGAGCAGCAGTTCACGAACCATGACTCGCGCCAGCGGATCGAGGGCCGAGGTGGGCTCGTCCAGAATCAGCAATTCAGGATCGTTGACCATTGCCTGGGCGAGTCCCACGCGCTGCAACATGCCGCGGGAAAACTTGCCGGCATTACGATTCGCGTGGTCTTGCAAGCCCACAATTTCCAGAACTTCTCTCGCGCGTTTCTGCAGACGGGTTCTTCCGATTCCATTCAGTGCGCCGTAAAAGCGAACCAATCGCTCCGCGCGGCGATGGTAAAGAGCAACACTCTCGGCGAGGAATCCCACCCGGCGGCGCACGCCGGTATGACCAAAGTTTTCTCCGAGCAGACGGCCGACTCCACTGGTGGGCCGCATAAACCCCATGGCCAGATGAATGGCCGTGCTCTTACCGGCTCCGTTTGGTCCGAGGAAACCGAAAATCTCTCCTGTCTCCACGGTGATGCTGAAATCGTCAAGAGCACGAAGACGCCGCGTACCCAGCGAGCTACGATATTCTTTTGTAATGTGTTCAAACTCGAGCGCGAACCGCATCGCGCTTATTCTAAATGGCGTGCGGGATTAAATTCTTATCGAGTCAAGAAATCGTTAGCGCAGACCACGGAACTTTGATTTGACAAGCGCGTTCCCGCCCCGGCATTATGGTCGCGTTACAAACCCCACATTGGAGGCGGTATGGTTAAGTTGATGCAGAGGCTATGGTCGGAAGAAGAGGGTCAGGATATTGCTGAATACGCGGTGATGCTGGCAGTGATTCTAGTTCTGGTGGTGGGAACGGTACGGTTAATTGGCGGCAGTTCGAACAATGTTTTCTCGTCCGTGGCGAGTTCAATCGGGCAGTAACCGCGAATGTTTGGTGGCGTTCTTTTACAGTTGAGGGGGACGCCCCCCGATATCTCTTGAATTGGAGTGTTCCATCGTCTGCACGAGTATCTGGGATTGGCCCGTCTTGTACTGTTTTAACTTGTGATACAAAGAACTGCGCGGAATGCCGAGCTTTTTCGCGGCGGCGCGCACCCGTCCGTGTTCTTTGCGAAGCACCTGCTGAATGTAATCGCGCTCCATTGCTTCCAAGGTTTTGAATTGGCCGATACCCGAAACACACTGCTCGATGTGTGCGTCGAAGCGAAAATCCTCATTCGACCACGCATCTTTTCCAGAGACCAGCACAACGCGTTCGAGGACATTTCTTAATTCGCGAATATTCCCGGGCCACGAATAAGCCTGCAACGCCCTCAACGCATGCGGGCCTGGAGCCAAAGCAGCACCGCCCAACTGACCAGTCAGTTGGCTAAGGATCTGTGCGCTAAGCACGGGAATATCCTCGCTTCGTTCACGCAGGGGCGGAACGAGTAAAGTAGTCCAATTGATGCGTTCGTGCAGATCGCGCCGAAATTGTTTGCGAGACAGCGAAGCCGCGACGCTTTGCTGTGCAGCGATCAGGCGAATGTCAACCCGTCGATCACGAACCTCGTCTATTTTTTGAAACTGGTAATCCTCCAAGGCATAGAACAATTTTGACTGTGTCTGCGAGTCGACATTTTCAATTTCGTCCAGGAAGATCGTTCCCTTGTAAGCGATTTCAAGAATCCCAGCTTTGCTCTCCGTCGTCCCGTCGAAAGTGTCTCGCTCATTTCCGAACAATTCAGTTTCCAAGAATTCGGGAGACAGATCGCGGCAGTTCAGCTCCACGAAGGGTTCGGACGTTCTGGGACCATTGTGATGCAACCAGCGCGCTATGTTTCCTGGGTCTGTACCACCCTCACCCTGGATTAAGACCGGGTCATCCGTCAGGGCCACTTTGTAGGCTAAATCGGCGAGTCTTCGGATGCTTTCGCTTTTGCCCAGGAAAGGATTCACGATTGCGCGACTGTTTCTGTTTCTTTCCGCCAGCCGTTGCCGATGGTTTCGCTGATTCTCCAGACTGCGTTGAATCATGAGGTTGAGCGTCGACAACTCCGCCGGCTTTGGGAGAAACATGTCAGCGCCGAGCTTGACTGCTTCAACCGCAAAATCAATCGAACCATATCCCGTCAAGATGATGATGGGGATCGAGGCGTCAATAGCCTTCAAACGAGGTACGAGCCCGAGCGCATTGCCATCGGAAAGGCTGTAGTCGAGGATCGCGACATCGGGGCGGCGGGTACGCCAAATTTGTTCGGTAGCAGCGCAAGTCGACGCGATAGAGATTTCGTATCCTTTATCTTCGAGAAAAGGGCGCAAGACTCCGCAGATTTCTTTTTCTGCTTCAACAATCAATATCCGTTCCCGGTGCGTCCTGGTTCCTCGTGGAAAAACCGATATGGCTCTGGAAGCGTAGCCCCCTGCGAAAATGCCCACGTTGAATCTCCCCTTGCGGAGTGCCGGCGCATCTTGTACGGTCAGGAAGATGGCTCGGCCGAGTCTGCGCTCCGAAGTTTCCGCAGCCTCTTGTTAACACAAGGATTGAGGCCTGAAGTTTCCTTGGTCGTGATTGTTACAAAAACGGAACAGAGGCCTTTTTTGCGTTCTCGGCTCATTCGCACTTTCCTCAACGGTTAATCACCCGCCGTGCAACCCTCGCCAAATTCACACATCTTTAATCGCTGTGTAACAGCGCCGAAATACGGAATATCTACGCTACGTAGTTCCTCGGTTACAGCTTGAATCGTGGATTAAGTAGCCGAAGGACGGAGGAGGAAAATGTTCAACCCAGTGAGAGACTCAGCCGGCCCCAGAAAAATGCTAGCCCTGCTAACCGCATTGACTATCGCCTTGGGACCGAATGTTTCGCCAGCATTTGCCGGTTCGAAAGCACCAGCGAAAGCTGCTGCTGCGGCAACACCTATCCAGCATTTAGTCGTAATCTTCCAGGAGAACATTTCATTCGATCACTATTTCGGAACCTACCCGCACGCGACCAATCCCAGCGGAGAACCACCCTTCTATCCCGACCGCAGGACCCCCACGGTAAACGGCCTCACTAACGCGTTGTTAACGTTCAATCCGAACTTGAATCCGGCCAACGGAACGGCAGCTTCGAATCCGTTCCGTCTCGATCGCACGCAAGCCGTCACCAGCGATCAGGACCACAATTACACAGCCGAGCAGCAGGCATTTGACTCCGGGCTGATGGATCTGTTTCCGAGCAGTACCGGCGGCGGTAGCAACGAAGAGATGGGTTATTTTGACGGCAATACGGTGACCGCTTTGTGGAACTATGCACAGGCCTTCGCGATGAGCGACAATTCCTACGGCACAACCTTCGGTCCCTCGAGCCCAGGGGTGATGAACCTGGTTTCGGGACAAACTAACGGAGTCACCGCCACTTTGAACGGCACCGGCGACGAAGTGCTCGGCGGCAGCGATGGCTCGCTCACCTTGGTCGGCGATGCCGATCCTATCGGAGATGTTTGCTCCAACCCGACCCGCGCCCAAGCCCAAATGGGTGGAAAGAACATCGGCGACTTGCTGAATGCCGCTGGTGTGACGTGGGGAGGGTTCATGGGCGGATTCAATCTGTCCATTGTCAATCCGAACAACACCACGGGTTGCAACCGAAGCTCGACCGGACTTGCGGGAACAACGAACGATTACGTTCCGCACCACTCACTTTTCGGCTATTACGCCTCGACAGCCAATCCGCAACACACGCGTCCAAATTCCATCTGGGAAATTGGCAATAACGGACCAGCCAACCACCAGTACGACATTCTGGACTTCTTCGCTGCGGTCCAGGCTGGGAACTTCCCCGCAGTGAGCTTCCTCAAGGCTCCGGCCTACGAGGACGGCCACGCTGGGTATTCCGATCCCCTAGATGAGCAAATCTTTATCGTAAACACCCTCAACTTCCTTCAACAGCAGCGCAGTTGGAGAAACACGGCTGTGGTAATCATGTACGACGACTCCGACGGATGGTATGACCACCAGATGGGTCCGATCCTAAACACGTCCACTGGGACGGCCGATGCTCTCACCGGACCTGGCGCCTGCGGCACCGCCGCAACGTCTCTCCCGGGCATCAATCCCACTAATACGCACGCGCTCGGACGCTGCGGTTACGGTCCGCGCCTGCCGTTGCTGGTGATCTCCCCGTTTTCGAAAGAAAACTTCGTGGATCACACAATCACCGATCAGAGTTCGATCATCCATTTCATCGAAGATAATTGGCTCAGTGGCCAGCGCATCGGTCAAGGATCGTTTGATGGAATCGCAAGCTCAATTAGCCAGATGTTTGATTTTACTGACAACAGGGGCAAAGACCGCCTGTTCCTCGATCCGAATACGGGCGAACCGTCTCGATAAGCGAGGTTGACAACCGTTGCTGTCACTCAGGGGATTTCCTGAGCTGAGGGCAATATGAACCAATTGTGATGAGGAGGGCATGCGAGTTGTTCCTCGCATGCCCGCTCTTACTTTTCGTTGGAGATTTCGCCTTGGACGCTGCTTACCCTGACCGAAGCGAGTGCCGTTTTACTGCTGCGTCCAGCGATAAGCGCGCACTCCAAGAAATACGTTGGCCCCGGTTACGAGCGCGGAGGGAGCGTACCAGATGTGGCTATGCTTCCTCTTCATGTAATAAGTCAAATAGGAAATTGCCAAGTCGGCCGGAATTCCGATTCCATAAAGCGCCGCCCTGCTCTGTAAGGCGCGGGGAACATCGTTGCAGGACGCGTGTTTATTCAGACAGCGCACGGTCAATTCCGCGTTTACAACGCTTGACCCGAACATCGCCCCAGTAAACAGAAAGTAATGCCGGTCGGCCACGCTACGGTCAACCCCCAGCCGGCCACCTACCGCCGCGGGCGGTGCTCCGTTGCGAGATTCGTTCCTCACCCCCGGCGAAGGCGTTGAGCTGCCCGCATTCGAGGCATCAGGAGTTGTGGCGCTGGGTGCATCCGGCAGGGCTGCACTGCTGGTGCCGGCCGCGGGAGATGCATCGAGCTTCGCAGCCAGCAGAATGTCGGCAGAATGGTCCTGCGTTTGGAAATTGTCCATGCGCCGCGCGTCCTTGCCTTCAGACTGCGCCTGCAATGACAGCGCTGACGCTAAGACAAAAGCGATAAAAATCGTTTGAATATAACGAGTACGCACCTTTCCTCCTGGTGCCCAAACTTCAGTTTTGGGACGCAATGCACGTCCGTTTTACAGAGCACGCCGAATATCAAGGGCGTCGCCCCGCAGTATTAGAGCACTTTAATCGCCGAGACTAACGTGGATTTGCTACGGGACACCAGTAGCGTAAGAATTAGCACCTTAGGTTGGACTTCATACGGCAGACCAGGAAGATAAAACCAGCAGGAGCGTGCGTTTACACGCGATCACTGCGCTTGCTTATATAGAAAAGTTTCTGGGAACAAAACCAACCGAACATCCGTTCTTCTAGAAGACGGTTGAAGTTTTTTGTCTCGAATGAGACGCATCAGTCTCGGCGTCCAACTTTTCTCTCGCTTTGAGACACTTGCTCCGCCGAGAATATTCATCGCACACGAGGTGAAAGAGTGTAGTCACTTACTTACATCCCAGAACTATCCACTCGCACGGGCAGGGCGACTGGAGCGGCCAGCGCAGCTCAGGCTTCCTGGCGCGATCTGGACTTGGCAAGAATGTCCAAAGCAGCGTAGAGTATCGTTTCCTCGGAATCTCGCTTTTTCAGCCATAGGAGCATGTTGCATGCGTCACAGTGTGGTTCTTTTCCTGGCAATTTTCTGCTTCAACCTTTCTGCCTCTTCGCAAACCGCGGAGGATTTGGTTAACAAGAATATCAAAGCCAAAGGCGGGATCGACAAGATCAAAGCCGCCAATACCCGGCGGATGACCGGCAAACTCATTGGCGGCGGCATCGTGGGCGCGGTAGGACAGGAAAATATGCGTCCAAATCTGGTGCGCGAGACTTTCACCCTGCAGGGCATGACCATAGTGCAAGCCTACGACGGCTCAACCGGTTGGCAGATCCAGCCTTTCGGCGGCCGCAAGGATCCGGAACTCATGGGAGAAGACGACATGCGCGATCTCCTGATCGATTCGGACTTCGACGGCCCACTGGTGGATTACAAAGCCAAAGGCAACACCATCGAGTACCTGGGTCATGACACCATCGACGGAGACGATGCTCTCCGGTTGAAGATCACGCTGAAAAATGGCGACATCATTTACTACTATCTCGACCCCGACACCTATCTGGAAATTCGCAAGGATACGCAGGAATTCATTCGCGGCTCGGTGCGGGAGAACACTATTGACCTCGGCTCCTACAAAGCTGTTGCTGGAGTGATGTATCCGTTTTCTATCGCGTCGGGGCCGAAGAATGATCCAAGTTCCTGGCAGACGGTGACTGTCGACAAGATCGAAGTGAATGTGCCAATCGATGCGTCCGACTTTGCCGTGCCGGCGTCCCTCAAGAACCAGGCAGCCAAGAAGCAGTAAACAGGTTCCCGAATTTTATTCGTATACAACATCCGCATTCTGAAAAGGAATTTCTAGCGATGACACTTTACGCCACTTTTTTTAAATCACCGCGAAGCTTTTCGCGGCTAGTCGGGCTCGGATGTTTTTTCATTTCCGCGGCAGTTTTCGCCCAGCAAGCTGTAAAGTTCGACGCAGCCACTATCTCTGGATTGCCCGCGCGTAACATCGGTTCTGCGACCATGAGCGGCCGCGTGGCGGCGGTAGCGGCAGTGAGCGAGAACGGACGCCTCACCGTATTTGTTGGCGCGGCCAGCGGCGGGGTCTGGAAATCCGTGAACGGCGGAACGACTTTTAAGCCAGTATTCGACCGCCAATCTGTGCAATCGATTGGAGCAGTCGCCATTGATCCTTCAAATTCCAAGATCGTTTGGGCGGGCTCCGGCGAGGCGTGGACCAGAAACAGCGTCTCGATTGGCGACGGCATATACAAATCCACCGATGGCGGCGAGAACTGGACCAACATGGGTTTGAAGGACTCAGAGCACATCGCCAAGATTCTCATTGATCCCCAGGACAGCAACAACGTACTGGCTTGCGCCACCGGCCACGTTTGGAACGACAACGATGAGCGCGGAGTTTTCAAGACGTCGGATGGCGGCAAAACCTGGAAAAAAGTTCTGGCTGGAGCTAACGGTTCAACCGGTTGCGGAATGCTTGCCATGTCCCTACAAGCACCGAAAACTATCTTCGCTTCGACGTGGGATTTCCGCCGCCAGGGGTGGACTTTCCGCTCCGGCGGCCCGGGCAGCGGACTATTTGAATCCACCGATGGAGGTGACCACTGGACGGAAATAAACGACGGCAACAGCAAAGGTCTGCCGGCAAAACCTTGGGGACGAATTGCGCTGGCCGTCGCACCCTCGAAGTCGCAAGTTGTGTATGCCATGATTGAGTCGAAGAAGAGCGCACTGTTTCGCTCTGACGACGGCGGCAAAACATGGACTCGCTTGGATGCCAGCAGATTCATGATCTGGCGTCCTTTTTATTTCGCCAACCTGATTGTTGATCCGAAAGATGAGAACAAAGTTTTCAAGACCGATGGGCCTCTGTTGTTAAGCGTGAACGGCGGACAGAGTTTTAGTTCCGTCGGCAGCGCAGCCCATGGTGATTTCCATGACGTCTGGATCGATCCCAATGATACGAATATTGTGTTTACCGCGCGATGATGGCGGCCTCTGGCGCAGTCAAGACGGGGGCACCCGCTGGATGCACCAGGCCAATCTGCCGATTTCGCAGTTCTACCATGTGAGCGTAGATAACGCCGATCCCTATCACGTTTACGGCGGGCTTGCAGGATAACAGTAGTTGGATTGGAGACTCGTCTTATCCCGGAGGCGTCGACAATTCGCGCTGGGAAAACATTTATGCCGGCGACGGCTTCTGGGTTTTCGAGGATACCTCTGATCCCGATTACATCTACGCCGAATATCAGGGAGGCGCAATCGGCCGGGTCAATCGGCACACGCTTGAAGTGCGGCCCATCCAGCCGCTCCCCAACTACAACGAGAAAAAGCTGCGCTTCAACTGGAACACGCCGATTCACATGAGTCCTAACCAGAAAGGCACAATTTATATTGGGGCTCAGTTCCTGTTTCGATCGCGGGATCATGGGCAGTCTTGGGACCGCATTTCTCCCGATCTCACTACCAACGATCCCGAAAAGCAAAAGCAGGAAGAATCCGGCGGAGTCACTGTCGACAATTCTTCTGCGGAAATGCACACCTCAATTTATTCGATTTCAGAATCGCCGAAGAACGGGCAACTGATCTGGGTGGGAACCGACGACGGCAACCTGCAAATCACGCGCGACGGTGCCAAGACGTGGACCAATGTCGTGGCTAACGTCCCCGGGCTAGAAAAGAATTCCTGGGTCTCGACAGTCGAGGCCAGCCGCTTCGACGAAGGGACTGCCTATGCCACGTTCGATCGGCACACGTTTGGCGACATGAAGCCGTACGCCTACAAAACTACGGACTACGGAAAAACCTGGAGTTCCCTGAATCTGCAAGAAAACGGAGTCCAGGGCTATGCGCATGTGATCAAGGAAGACACAGTCGATTCGAAGCTGCTGTTTGTCGGAACCGAGTTTGGCCTCTGGGTATCAGCCGATGGCGGTCAGCACTGGGCGCAATACAAGGGAAGCGATTTTCCCGAGGTGGCTGTACGCGATATCGTGCTTCACCCGCGCACGTCCGATCTGGTGCTTGCAACCCACGGGCGCGGTATTTGGATCATCGACGACATTTCTCCGTTGCGCGCGCTCACGCCGGACCTGATGGCGAAGGATGCGACTCTCGTCGAAGGTCCTCCGGCCGTTCAATATCTCAACGCTAACGGAGGCTGGCCGCAAGGCGATGCCAGTTTCATCGGGCCCAGCCGGCCCACCGACGCATTCATTGATTATTACCAGAAGCATCGCCATATCTTTGGTGATTTGAAAATCGAAATCCTTGATCAGGACGGTAAACTGGTCGACACGATTCCCGGCAGCAAACATCGTGGGCTTAACCGTGCGCAGTGGTCGATGCGGTTGAAGCCTCCCATCGTTCCACCGGCTGCCAGCGCGCTGTTCGCGGCAGCGCAGGGTCCCCGGGTTCTGCCCGGCACCTACACGATCAAAATGACCAAGGGCGATCAAACCTACACTGAAGCGCTGAAAGTGGTGCTTGATCCGCGCGCGAAATTTACCGTTGACGATCGGAAAGCACAGTTCGAGCTGATTATGAAGCTGGACAGAATGCTCGGGCACATGAGCTACGCGGTGAGCGCCATTGAAGGCGTACGCGATGCTGCGGTAGCGCGCTCAGCTAAACTCCCTGAGAAGGATCCTCTTCGTGGCCGCCTGCGGCAACTCTCGACCGACCTGGACGCCCTTCGCTCCAAGATCGTAGCCACCAAAGAAGGCGGAGCGATTACCGGCGAAGAGCGTATCCGCGAACATCTCGGCGAACTGTATGGAGATGTAAATACGTATGAGGGCCGACCTACCGATTACCAGGTCGCGCGAGGCGAATCGCTGGGACATGAACTTGAGGATGTCATCGTCGACTTCCGCAAACTAACTGACAAAGAGCTGCCCGGCATCAATACCAGCTTGAAGAAAAAGAAACTGGAGCCGATCTCGTTGCTTTCCGAAGCGGACTGGGAAAGGCAGCACGAGGGCTCTTCGGCGAAATCGGCTGGGGCGGAGAATCGCGAGATGGATTGAACGGCGTCCGCTAACCTTTAGCTTACTGTCATCACTCGCGAAGCGAGGGATCTGGGTTCTTGCCGGCGCCCACGGCATCGGCGTCGCACGCAAACATCCAGATCCCTCGCTTCGCTCGGGATGACAAAAATAGTGCGGGAAACAAGGTGGTGCCAACAAGGCTTGTTGCTAGCTCATCTCGGCGGCTTTGGCTGTACCGCTGAGTTGTTTTAGCTCTCCGAGCGGCAACTCAACGGTCACGCGCGAGCCGTGCGGCAGCAGATTCGATAGCCGGATTTCGCCATCGTGCTCTTTGATAATTCCGTAGCAGATACTCAATCCCAAGCCGGTGCCCTTGCCCACAGGCTTGGTGGTATAAAACGGATCCAGCGCACGGTTCAAATCTCTAAAGCCGGGGCCGGTGTCTTCCACTTCGATAACCGCCCGGCTGCCGCGGACGAATGCGCGCACTGTAATTCGTTTTAGCCCAGCCATATTTTCAACTGCATCGATTGAATTGTTAAGCAGATTCAACAGAATCTGCTTGAACTGATCTTCATCAACGGCCACTCTCGGAAGATTGGAACGAATGTCAGAGATGATTTCAAGGCCGTGAGTGTGCGCGTAATATTCCCTTAACGTAAGCACGTCTTTAACAACCGGAGCCAGGTCAACTGACTTGCGATCCATGGTGCTCTGCCGGGAGAACCGCAGCAGGTTTTCGACAATCTTTTTCATGCGGCGGCTTTCGTTGACCAGTTTATCCAGTTTCTCCCGCGGCGGACCGGAGGCTACATCGTCGCTGAGCAGATCGCCATAGCCCATCACAGCGGTCAGCGGATTATTAAGTTCATGCGCCACGCCGGCTACAAGCTGTCCCAATGCGGCCAGTTTTTCTGAGCGGATCAACTGGCTCTGCAGCGATTTCAGCTCAAGAGCTACCGCCAGATCAGCCGCCAGAAGTTCGATTCGCGCCAGTTCCGGCTCGGTAACTGCCTCCACATCTCGCGGATCATCCAGACCGATGCAACCCAGATAACCGCCGCGCGCGGAGCACAGCGGAATCAGCAGTTCGTCCCCCGTGTTCCAATAAGGATTTGGATCGTACCGGATGGAACTTTTTAGGGGATCGTATTTCGCCGCCTCTGCTTCTGAAAGTACGTAGGAATTCTGACCGATCTGGCGGCCCCGAGTGCAGAAATCTTTTATGTCGTCGGCGGTCCAGCGTCGAGCCCTATTTTGCAACTCTGCCAATGCGTCAGCCGATAGTCCGCTCGCCCCGGCAACGCGCAACCCGTGTCCTCCGCTATCGAGATGGATAACGGCAGTACGGAAATTGCTTACGTCGGTGATGGCAGAGGCAATCTCGTTGCATAGCAAGTCCACAGTGGCGCCGCTCAGCAATTGCGAGGTAATGGTTGAAAACCGTTCCAGTTGATGATTCACCGCGCGTTGCTTGCGCTGCATGTTCTCAATGGATTCGGATTTGTCCTCAACGATTGCCAGAATCATGCCAAAAGCTACAAACATTTTTGGAGTATTCCAAAGCTCTGGGGGAACATTAGCCGTGGGCGCGAAGTGATCGATCAACATCCCGATGGGAAACACAGCGCCCCAGCAGAAAAATCCCCCTGCGGTGCAGAGAATGCCAGGCGAAGCGCGCCAGTAGTTCCGGCAAAGAAAAATACCGGGTAGCGCGTAGCCAACCGTCAGCAGCGCGGTTACACCTTCATCAAAGGAGCCGTGGAGCGCAGCCAGGATTGCCCAAACAGCCGCTGCCGAACTGAGAATCGAAATCGAGACTGCATAAAAGGAAAATCCTCGCACCCAAAGCAGAAGCAGAATGCCACTCAAGAAACAGGTTGCGAGGCAAAGGACGTAAGGCCATCGCGCATGCACGTCAAAACTGGACAAAATTCCATAGGCTACAGACGGGATGCCCGTCAACAAAATCGTAAGGCTCCGTTTGTATTTATCTTCCGCGACCGCTGAAACCGATACCAGAAATGCCACGGCCGCAGCTTGTAGAGAACCCAGATCAAAAGCTAGAAGATACGGACTCACGTCGCCCTTGGCGGGCTCCAGCAACTGCGCTACGAAATGGGTAAAGATGAGGAACCAGGCCACCATCCATAGTTGCAAGCGCGCAGAATGCGAATGACGCTTGAGCGCCAGAAAAATGCCGACCAACACAGCCACGGTCACTACCGTAGGGATCTTCTCAAGCAGCGTCATAAATAAGGAGGCCCGGACCCACAGTAAGTCAAATTGAGGAAAGAACCAAGCCGTTCCAGGTTACCAAGGTAACCAAGGTCATTAACCAGCGAATTGCCGCGTGCGCAGGCGCAACTTTCCTGGTGGTTTGGGGTTTAACCCGGAGGCTAGAGGCGACGCGTTACAAATCTATACGTTTGTGCGCTTTACAATTGAGATCATTCGGGCCGATGATTTTGTTTCGAGAAGTTTCATGATCTCCGTCACAAGCATATTGGGATCTTGGCAACTATCCTGGAATCCAACTTGAGGGCTCTGGTTCACATCAAAGTTTTATAGCTTCGGAGAAAAACTTGAAAAAACTAACGTTGATTCTCGCTCTTTTCGTATTCTGTTTACTCGAACGACCGTTGCACGCACAACAGTTCGACGCAGCTTTTGGCTTTGGGACGCTCAGTTCTGGCGCGCCCACAACGTCGGGAGGGTTGCTGTACCCTTCTCTCAGAGGCGGCCTATATCCTAGCATCAGCGCCGATTTCTTAGTGACCCACCGGGCCGGCATTGAAGGAGAATTTGCCTGGAGAGCCAGCCAGGCATTGTACGGAGGTGCGGAGCCTTACCGGCCAATCTTCTATGCCATCAACGCAATTTGGGCGCCCAAGTTGGCCAAAGGCGTAACTGCAGAGTTGCTCGGTGGAATTGGTGGTGAGGACCTCCGCTTTTATGGAACCCTGAACTACAACCCTCTGTCAGGCTACACCAATTACACCAGCAGCAATCACTTCATGGCGGATGTCGGAGGCGGCATTCGCGCTTACTTCTGGCACAACGCTTTCATCCGGCCAGAAGCGCGGCTTTACCTGGTTCACAACAACGTGGAATTCAGCTCTGGCTACGTGGCGCGTTATGGCGTCTCGATCGGATACAGTTTCGGCGGACGATAATCACTTTGTCGGACTGCGATTGAAGCGGCGGTCAGGTGCAACCTGATCCGCCGCTTAACTATTGAGGCGGTCAAATTGCGCCGCGTTACCGTCAGAGTTGATGAAGCCGTCGATACTCTACGCAACACAATTCCGAGTCTTGATGTATGAGAACACAAACATAGCACCAAGAAGCAAGTCGACCACGCCGAAGACAAGGTCTGATCGATGCATGCGGCCCTGCAGGACCAGAATGACTACGGCTGCGCCATAACTCAGTTTTTCAAAGATCGAAGGAATCATTAACGGTCGATATCGCACCGGGTTCTTGGCGATGAAGAAGAACGCAATCTGCCATGCCAGTGCCGCCCCCGCAAATCCATAGAAGAATCCCGGATGTGTGATCGGAGGCGGATCGTTCCGGCTGATTAAATCAAACATAAAGTAAAGCGGGGTAATGACCAGTACGCCCCAGATTGCCGCGATCCAAAACACAATCTTTGCAAATCTCATTGTTGCCAGAGATTCTATAGGAGGGCCAATCTTGAAACTAACATCCTCGTAGCGCCGGCGTCTCGGCGGTTTTCGTGGGAGCGTCCCGCTCCCGCCGCCGATGGCAAGATGCCCTCCTGACAGCCGGCAAGATGCCGGCGCTACTAAGGTCTCGGTTTGGTTACAATAGACGGCATGGCAGACTCATTGATCATTGCTGGCCGCGAGTTCCGTTCCCGACTCATCGTGGGTACGGGGAAGTACAAGTCTTTTCAGGAAACGGCGCGGGCACTGGAAGCTAGTGGCGCGGAAATGGTGACGGTAGCTGTCCGTCGCGTGAATCTTGATCGGAACAAGGAATCTCTGCTGGATTACATCGATCCGAACAAATATTTTCTCTTGCCTAATACTGCGGGCTGTTACACGGCAGATGAGGCTATTCGCGCCGCGCGTCTGGGCCGTGAAGTTGGCCTCTCCGATTGGGTGAAGCTCGAAGTGATCGGCGACCAGACCACGCTTTACCCGGACGTGCAGGCCACCCTCGAAGCTACTCGTGTCTTAGTGAAAGAAGGTTTCACAGTGCTGCCCTACACGTCGGATGACATTGTATTCGCCAAGCGTCTGCTCGATGCCGGCGCCAGCGCGATTATGCCGCTGGGCGCGCCCATTGGCAGCGGCTTGGGAATACAGAATGCCGCTCATATCCGCATCTTGCGCGAGATGATTACTGGTGTGCCCTTGATTCTGGATGCGGGCGTGGGCACAGCCTCGGACGCGGTGATCGCGATGGAACTGGGAGCCGATGCTGTATTGATGAATACCGGCATCGCCGCGGCGCAAGATGCCGTGCTGATGGCGGAGGCGATGAAAAATGCGGTGTTGGCTGGACGGCAGGCTTATCTTGCTGGACGCATGCCGAGGAAGCTCTACGCAACCGCGAGTTCGCCGCTGGAAGGCGTTGTGCGCTAAGTTCCACTCAAAACAAAAAGGGCGGATTTTTAGCCGCCCTTTATCTGCTCGGCAATCAGACTCTATCATCAGAGCATTTTGACATTTTCAATGTGAATGGAGTCTCCGGTCATTTGCCCGGTGACTGCAACGTGATGTCCCTCGTGTCCCTTAAGCACATCCGGATTGTCAACATTCACTATTTTCTGGTCGCTGTCGGTGACAATAACCGCCTTCGCGCCTTTTCCCAAACACTTAGTCATGCAGGCGGCGTGGCTCGCGTTGGCGCCTTTGACGCCACAATTGGAGTCGCTAACATAACCGTTCACCGTCGTCGTTTTGTCGGCCGCTGAGGCTACTGCAACCATGAGGAACACAACTGAAACCGCAGCAAAACTTATCAACACTTTTTTCATAACACACCTCTCTGATAGGGTAACCGCAGATTTGTGAAACGAATTTCGCCCCTCTGCATACGTCCGAACCCACAACGCGGCTGGCAACCCACTTGTCTGCCGCCGGCAAAGCGATTCGACGAGAACTATATCACAAACATTTGTGACTAGGACGGCAGGACGGACATCACTTCTGGGCGGCGTTTGTTCCTGGAGTCGATGGACGCAGCGGGGGCGGCGCAACATACACCACTTCTCCCGGACGCGCATAGTGCAATTGCTCGCGAGCTTCTTTTTCAATGGTGGTGGGATCCGGCGTCTGTAGCGACTTCACCTGACGCGTATAGCGGTCGTTCTCTTTCTGCAGTTCGTCTATTTGCTTTTGCAGGTTTTGGTATTCGGCCTTCTTCTGCCGGTAAACCACCATGCCGTTCGCGCCGAACATGACATGCGCAAACAGCCATAAGGTGAATACAACAACGCCAGCGGTGGCCAAGCGGCGTCGCATGCCATATAGCGTGGTGAGTATGGGACGAATCGTTGCCATCCTCCGATCCGCCCATGCTTCGGCTTGTGGCGCACGATCTACCAGCGTGCGCAGGCTGGTTTCGGGTCGTGACAAGATGCGGATTTTTGGGAATCGCCCTACTCGAAGATCCATTGTTTGGCCGCTGCGCTCAGCTTTACCAGTTCTGCGTTACTGCCCGCCTCGGAATAAACCCGCACTACCGGCTCGGTGCCGGAAAGGCGATAGCAGACCCACGAACCATCCTCGCAGATTAGCTTGAGCCCATCCGTGCGTACCACTTCTTTCACTTTGCGCCCAAAGAAGTCGCGAGGATTCTGTTCCAGTTTCCCAGTGAACTTCTCTTTTACATCCGCCGTCAAGCGGAAGTTCTCTCGCTGAGGATAAAAGGAACCAACTTTGACAAATAACTCCTGCAATTGCTGCCCTAATGATTTGCCTCTGCGCGCTACCATCTCGCAGCAAAGCAGGCCGGCGAGAACCCCATCTTTTTCTGGCACATGGTGGCGGATGGAAAGTCCCGCGCTTTCCTCGCCGCCAATTGCAACTTTGTCCTGCTTAATCAGCTCTCCAATGTATTTGAAGCCTACGGGGGTTTCATGGAGCTCTACGCCGTGGTGCTTCGCCAGAGCATTGATCATGTTGGTCGTGGCTACCGACTTGACCACGCCATTTTTCCATCCCCGGCTTTCCACCAGATAATCGAACAGCAGCGCGATGATGTAATTCGGCTGGAAGAATGTTCCGTCTTCATCGACAATGCCAAACCGGTCGGCATCGCCATCGGTCGCGATTCCGATGTGAGCCTTGATCGCCCGCATTTTCTCGCGCAGATCCTCCAGCAGATGATCATCAGGCTCAGGAGCATGTCCGCCAAACAGGACGTCGCGATAATCGTGGACAGAAGCAACTTCAACGCCTGCTTCTCGCAACAGGGAATCCGGATAACCGCGTGCCGCCCCCCACAGTGGGTCGTAGACCACGCGCAGTCCCGCCTTTTTGATTATTGGGAAGTCGATGATTTCACGCAGCCGCGCCAGATACATGCCGCGGGGATCAAGCGATTGTGTTGCAGCCCTTGATGCGGCGTGCGGCCAAGTTTCAGCGATTGGCGTCGAAGGCTGCAATTTCTGCCTCGATGCCATGTGTGGCCTCGGGCAATGCGGGCGCGCCGTCAGGCGTGGAAAATTTGATCCCGTTGTACTCTGGTGGATTATGGGATGCCGTGATGTTGATAGCCCCGTCCGCGTGCTCGCGAATGACTGCATAAGAAATTGCGGGCGTAGGCGCGGCGTCGCCGATAACCAGCGGTGTGACGCCGTGCGCGGCAAGTATTTCAGCTGCCATCGAGCAGAAAGTCTCGCCCAGAAATCGCGGGTCGCGGCCAACGATTACCCGCGCCCCAGATGGTTTCTTCGACGCGACGTAGCGGGCAATTCCGTTCACCGCTCTCCGCACATTGGCGAAAGTGAATTCCTCCGCCATAACCGCGCGCCATCCCGACGTGCCAAACTTTATTTGCGTCGCCATAGAAGCTTTACCGAACCGTAGCGCCGGCATCTTGCCGGCTGTCCTGAGGGCATCCTGCCCTCAGCAGCGGGCAACGCCCGCTTGAGCGCGGCGCTACACTTTCCAAAGTGCTAAGCTTTGATGCGCAGAAATCTCAATGCGCACAAACGAAACCGCCGAAGGCTGATTCTATATGACTGACAAGAGAATCGTGATGACTACCGCCGGATCCGTCGATGAGGCGCGCCGTATTGCGGAAACATTAGTCGACCGCAAGCTCGCAGCTTGCGTGAACATTGTACCTAGAGTCGTCTCGATTTATCGCTGGAAAGGCAAAGTGGAGGAGGCGGAAGAATGGTTACTCTGGATCAAAACCGCCGCTCCTTTTGAGAGGGTACGCGATGCCATCCTCGAAATGCACTCTTACGAGTTGCCGGAGTGTTTGTCGCTCTCGATTGAAGACGCGAGTCCGGCCTATCTCAAGTGGCTGGATGATTCCGCAGAGTGATGTTTTGCTTTGGTCATCCCGAAGCCCCGCGCTCTTTCCGGCGGGAGAGGGATCTGGCGAGTAGCGCCCCAGGCCTGAACGAATGATCCGCGCGAGATCCCTCCCCCGGCTGAAGTGCGCCGGGGTTCGGGATGACGCATCACATGAAAATAGGGATGACGCAGGACATACCGCGGTGAAACCGCACGGTCGAGGACGCTCGCGCCTACATTGCTGATAATGCTTGGTCGAGGTCGGCAATAATGTCTTCGACGTTTTCGATGCCTACCGAAATCCTGACCATGCCGTCGGTGATGCCGATCTCTTTTCTTCCTTTTTCACCGAGCCCGGCGTGAGTCATGGTCGCCGGATGCGAGATTAACGTCTCCACTCCACCCAACGATTCTGCCAACGAGCAGACACGAACTTTTCGCAGCATCTTGTTGGCATTTGAGAGCGAACCCGTCTCGAATGTAATCATGGAACCGAATCCGGTCATCTGCTTTTGTGCAAGCTCGTACTGCGGATGGTCCGGCAGTCCGGGATAGAAAACCTTTTTCACTTTCTTGTGTCGCGCCAGAAATTCCGCGACCACCCGGCCGCTGCGATCATGCTGCTCCATTCGCACTGCCAGCGTCTTCACTCCGCGCAGTACCAGCCAGCATTCAAATGGCGAAAGAATCGCTCCTGCCGTCTTCTGCACGAAACCGAGTTCCTCGGCCTGCTCCGGCCGGGTGCATACGACGACGCCACCGAGGCCATCGCTGTGCCCGTTGAGAAATTTCGTGGTCGAATGCACTACCATGTCCGCGCCCAGCGCAATGGGCTGCTGAAAGTATGGCGACATGAACGTGTTGTCCACCACCAGTTCGACCTTCTTCGCGTGACATATTTTGCCGATGGCTTCAAGGTCAGCCAGCGCCATCAGCGGATTGGTTGGCGTCTCCACATAGACCATGCGCGTCTTCTTGCGAATGGCGCGCTCCACGTTGCGCGCGTCGGAAGTGTCGACATAGGTGAATTCGATTCCGTATCCGGTCAGCACCTGATTGAACAGCCGGGGCACGCCTCCATATAAATTGTGACCGCACACTACGTGGTCGCCCGATTTGTACATAGTGGAAATGGCGTTAATGGCGGCCATGCCGCTGGCGAAAACTCGGGAAGCCACACCGCCTTCGAGAGCGGCGAGGTTCGTCTCCAGACGAGTACGCGTCGGATTGGAGACGCGAGCGTACTCGTAACCTTTGTTCTTGCCGATCTCCTGCTGGACGTAGGTGGACGTTGGATGAATCGGAGCGGAGACAGCGCCGCTTTCCTGGTCGGGTTCTTGCCCGACATGAATGGCGCGAGTGGCAAAACCAGGGTGATTGATATTTTTATTCATGATGAACTTGTTTGAGTGATGCCGGGCGTCTCGCCCGTGCAGCCGGGCGAGGACGCCCGGCCTCCATTAGATGCCGCCTTCGAAAATTTTCTTGGATAGATAGCGCTCGGCTGAATCTGGAATCATGGTTACAACATGCTTGCCAGGGCCCAGCCGCTTGGCCACGGTAACAGACGCGAACACATTGGCACCGCCGCTCGATCCGGATAGTACGCCCTCGCGTGCCGCCAACTCTTTCACCATGCCGAAGGCTTCAACATCGGTGGCGACCAAGACTTCATCGCACACCGAAGAGTCGAACGTCTTGGGGATGAAGCTTGATCCAATCCCCTCCACCTTGTGAGGACCAACCTTTCCCCCTCCTAGCACTGAACCCTGCGTGGTCACAGCCACCGCCAGCACCCTGGGTAAGTGCTTCTTCATGTAGCGGGCGACCCCGGTGAAGGTACCTGCGGTTCCGGCGCCCAGCACGACCGCGTCGATCTGCCCATCCATCTGTTCAAACATTTCGTGTGCGGTAGTTTCGTAGTGATAATCAGGATTGGCGGGATTTTCAAACTGCGCGGCCATGAATGCGTTGGGATCGCTAGAGGCCAGCTCTCGGGCTCGATCAATCGCTCCCTGCATGCCTTCCGCATCGGGCGTGCGGATTACTTCAGCGCCCAGGGCTCGCATGATAATTACTTTCTCTTCCGAAAAAGTCTCCGGGACGAAGAGCGCAACCTTGTAGCCGCGATTCACTCCAATTAGTGCCAGCCCGATTCCTGTGTTCCCCGCGGTGGCTTCGACAATCGTTCCTCCCGGCTTGAGCAAACCCTTGGCTTCGGCTCGGCCGATAATGCCGATGGCAGCTCGATCCTTTACGCTTCCACCGGGGTTCATATATTCGAGCTTTGCGTAAACTTCGGCCGCGCCAGCAGGGACAACTCGCTTCAGCTTGAGGATGGGAGTTTCACCAACGAGTTGGGTGATGTCGTCAGCCACCTGCAGGTGGGAGTGTTCAATCGTCTTCTGCACTCTACAGGGTACGGAAGCTGCGCGGTGGCGTCAATCGCACCAAAGGACAAAACTTGCGGTGCAAGCCTGTCCTTCGGAACAAGTGCGGCACAGACTGAGAAAGTCAAGCTTCGCTCGACAGAAGCTGCCGCCATTCCCGATTCGTATCAGGATATGGCTTTAGCATATCGGGGAAAGGCAAATCGAATCGGCTTCAGCCGCTGGCCTTTCGGAAAATTTGGGGTCACACCGCAGAAAGTCGAGCTTCGCTCGACCCGACAGCCGACGGCGGATGTCCCCACGTGTGCACGAACTTTACGATGGCCCAGTCTCTTGCCCGGGATAATACCCACTGCGGGTTCGGACTACGAGTTTGCCGTATCCCTTGGCATGGGCTTCCACGCGAATGGCGCGATATCCGCCCGCGCTTTTCGGCGTCGTCGGCTTATAACCGATGGTGTACTGGTTACGTATGTCGTGGGCGACGCTGCTGCTGATCTGGTCAACTTCGTCAAGAGTGCGGGGAAGAAATGCGATTCCTCCGGTTCGTTGGGCAATAGTTTCGAGCGCCCGTCGGGCACGGCGCGCCTTCTCTTCGCCCAGCAAGCCGATTGCGTAGACCGTAGGTCCGTTCTCTTCCTGCAGCCTGCGAACCGCTTCTTCCAGGGATTCGCGGCTGGCATTGTCTTCCCCGTCCGTAACCACGAACAGGACCTTCTTTTGCAGTTTCGCGTTCTTTTTCATGTAATCAGCCGAGGCCACGATGGCGTCGTAAAGAGCAGTGCCGCCGCGAGCCTCGACCTTCTCCAGCGCCTCACGCAATTTATTGATGTCGCTGGTGAACGGCTGGTCAAGGTAGTATTCGTCATTGAAGTTGACGACAAAGACCTGATCTTGAGGATTGCTGGAGCGCACCAGATTAAGCGCGGCCTTGTTCACCTTATCCCTTTTTTCGCGCATCGACCCGGAGTTGTCGATCACGATGCCCATGGCTACGGGGATATCCTCGTGGCGGAACGAGGTAATCGTCTGCGGCTGATTGTTCTCGAAGACGGTGAACGCGCTCTTATCCAGGTTTGTAACCAGATGGTTCTTGTCATCCATGACCGTGGCGTGCAGCATCACTTCTTCGACTTCCTTCTTGAAGACGAAGACTCCGTTATCGCCAGTCTGTCCCTGATCCTGTGATTGTTGCGTGTGGTTTACCTGGCTCTGACTGTCTTGACTCGGGCTTTTCTGATTCGGGCTCGGCGCAGCCTCAGGCGGCGGGGTTGAGCTTTGCCCCCCTTGACCTTTCGATGGTTGACTTGAAGACTGCGGCGATTCGGCCGGTTGCCGGTTGGCCGCCCCAGGTTCCTGAGCTAAAAGCGCGGAGTGCAGGAAGGTTAGGACAGTAAGAACAAGTAGCAGGACCCGACTATTCCGAAGGAGCATAGTACCCCGTCTTGGCATACACCTTTAGCGGCGGCAACCCTTTTGGCGGAATCAATTTCACTTTAATTTTACGCCATTTGCCGTCGTGCCCGGGGTTTTTTGGACGGTATCCGAGTACATATTGATTGCGGAGTTCAATGCCAATCTTCGTGGCTACATCGGCTAGATCGTTGGGATTGTCAATGGTGAAGGAGCGTCCTCCAGTGAGTTCAGCAATTTCGCCCAGCAGAGCTGGACCTAACGCCTCCTCAGGGGTAGCCATGTAATGATCGTAAATTCCAATCGCATAGATCAGTAAGTCGGCTTCTTTAACCGTGGATTTGATCTCGCCTTCGGTATAGCGGCTATGGTTGTCACCGCCGTCCGAGATGATCAGCAGGGCCTTCTTTTGGTACTTTGCCTGGCGCATTTTGCTGACGCCCAGGTAAATCGCATCGAGAAGCGCAGTCCGGCCCTTGGGAACGGTATAAACCAACTTTCCCTGTATGTCTTCGACCGAAGAGGTAAAGTCGGAGACTTCCTGCGGCCTGTCGGCGAACGCGACCATGAAAAATTCGTCCTGCGGGTTGGCCGTCTTGAAGAATTCGATCACCGCCTCGCGGGCGCGCTCGATCTTGCTGGCCATGCTTCCGCTCATGTCGAAAATTACCCCGATCGACACCGGCGCGTCTTCACTGGAGAAGTGCCTGATATCCTGCTGATCTTTGCCTTCGAAAAGCTGGAAATTCTCCTTGTCCAGGCCCGTTACCAGACGGTTCAGCGGATCCGTAATCGTCACCGGTACGAGAACCAGGTTCACCTCAGACTTCATAGGCTTGGTATGAGTCTTTAGAGACGGATCGATCAGGTCATTGGGATTGGACTGGGGCGGCTGCACCCGCGGCGCCAGGTGGACGTCATCGATAGGCGTTTGCGCCAGTGCCGCCGGAGTAAGGCCGCAAATTGCTGCTGCGCCTGCGACAAGAACGAGGCACAAAATCAGGCCACGGTTGGTGCGCAGCAGATCACCTTCGGAAACCCCATAAGGATCGGTGTGGAGATTTCGGCTTGCGGTGAGGCGGCGAGAGCACTCGTGCCGGTAATGGCGGCCCACAAATACCTCTTTGCGGCTGATCCTACCACAGCTCGATCCCTGTGCAACCAGCCTTTTTTTCTTTGATGCAATGCTTTCCCAGGTTGGCAAGAAATGTGCCATCCAGCCGGTTCCAGCGCAGCCAGCTCATTTCCACCTTATCGCCTTGCAGGGAAACCATTTGTAAAATAACTGTCAAATTCCGCGTCTCAAGCTTGGGTGCTCCGACCTCGCGATCTTCGAGTTGAGGTTCGCTGCACTGTCATCACCGGGTAGTCCCGAGAGCAATCGCCGGGCCGTTAGAGATGTACAATTCCCATTCCGGCTATGGCTTACATTGCACCCTTCCGCGCTTTGCGTTACGACCCTGCTCGGGTGAATCTGACCAAGGTTGTGACCCAGCCCTACGACAAGATCACGACGGCAATGCAAAGCAGCTACTATGATGCCGATCCCCACAATTTGGTTCGCATTATCCTGGGAAAACCGCAACCAACCGACCGTACAGAGGAAAACATTTACACTCGGGCGGCGTCGTTTTTCCAGGATTGGCGACGGCAAGGCATCTTCCAGCAGGATTCGAAGCAATCCCTCTACCAATACGTCCAGCGTTTTCAGCCTCCGGGCGGGGCCGGGGAATTGGAGCGTCGCGGTTTCATCGCCCTGGGCAGGATTGAGGACTATTCCGCCGGCATCGTTTATCGCCACGAGCGGACCCTGGCCAAGCCTAAAGCCGACCGCCTGGAGCTATTGCGGGCCACCCGGGCGCATTTTGGCCAGCTGTTCATGCTATACAGCGATCCGGAGGGGCAGATTGATGGAGCGCTGTCCCCTGATGTAGGCGGTGCGGAGGACAGGGTAGAGCTGCGGGATGAATATGGAGTCTCGCATCAGCTTAGGCAGGTTTCGGATCCCGGCCTCATCGAAACGGTCCGCGCCAAAATGCGCGACAAAAAGTTGATTATCGCGGACGGTCATCATCGCTACGAAACCGCCATGAATTATCGCAACGAGCGCCGGGGCATGCACGGGGCGACACCGGCCGCCTCAGAACCCGCGCCTTATGAACTGGTTATGATGACCTTCATCAATATGGAAAGCCCGGGCCTGGTCATCTTGCCGACTCATCGCGTGGTGCATGGGTTGGAATCATTTTCGCCTGAGGCGCTGCTCGATCGCGGCCGATCGTATTTCAGCGTCGAAGAGGTTGACCCGTCCATCGATGCCGCCCGTGCCGTCGCGATTCTGCGTGCCGCCGGTAAAGCTGGCACTGCCCTGATCGCGGTCACCGCTAACCGCGCGTTTTTATTCGATACACCCAGAGCGCTTGCCTCCAGCCTATTTCAAGGGCTCTCGCTCCGCCAGCAGTCTCTCGATGTCGTCCAGTTGCATAAGTGTTTACTGGAAGGAGTACTGGGAATCTCGGAAGAGGCCATCCGCGAGCAGAAGAACATCAGCTACATTCGCGATGCCGCGGAGGCAATGGCTCGCGTGCGGGAGGGTGCTGCCAACGTAGCTTTCCTAATGAATCCCGTGCGCATGCAGCAAGTGCGCGACATTGCGTTTGCAGGCGAAGTTTTACCGCAAAAGTCCACGGACTTCTATCCTAAGCTGCTTAGTGGACTGACAATTTATGCGCTGGAGTAAATTGCGCCGCTCAGTAGCGCCGGCCTCCGGCCGGCTGTCGCGGGGACGTCCCGTCCCCGCGAGGCCGCTCCTAGGGTTAACGACCGCAATCCTCCTCGCTTCCACGCTTTTGCTTTTTAGCTCTCCCGAAGAGAAACGCATTTCCATCTATTCCAACGCCGCCAATTACAGTCTTCCAGTGCTCGATCGCAACGGCGACGAATATATTGGCTTGCTGGAACTCTTCGAACCTTTGGGCGCCGTCAGCGCTAAGGCGAATGGAAGCCACTGGAAATTTCGCTACTACGACGTAGAAAGCGACTTCACAGCCGGACAGACTCGCGCCCGCATTCGCGGCAGCGACTTTGATCTTCCAGCGAACTTTTTGCTGGAGAACGGCCGCGGCCTGGTGCCGCTGTCGTGCCTGGGAACCCTGATGCCGCGGATTCTCGGTGGCCCGGTAACTTTCAACCAAAATTCTCGCCGCTTATTTGTCGGGAATGTTGCCGTGCATTTCACCGCCCAGGTAAGCAAGACGACTCCGCCGAAACTGGTGATGAATTTTACCGCTCCCGTGAACCCGATGATCGCCACGGAACCGGGCCAGTTGCGCATGGCATTCAACCACGAAGCCGTGGTAGCGCCTGGATCGCAGGCGCTCACTTTCGATAGCAAGATCATTCCTTCGGCCAGCTTTCAGGAAAATAACGGGTCGGCTGCGTTGGTAATTTCGGCGACCGTGCCGCTGATGGCGAGTTTCGCTAACAATGGGCGAACCATCACCATCGAACCCGTCCCACAAGTTGCTGCTCAGGTTCAGTCACTTCCTACGATTCCGCGCCCACCTAACAATTTCGCGCCGCCACTTGTGGCGGGCGCTCCGGCTGCTCGACGTTATTTCGCCGTCGTCGACCCGAGCCACGGAGGCGAAGAACGAGGCGCCTCGCTTAGCGCTCAACTGGCCGAGAAGGACGTTACGCTCGCCTTCGGCCGCCGCTTGCGGCAAGAACTTGAAACGCGGGGCCTGGCGACCTTGCTGCTGCGTGATAGCGATACCACGCTGAGCCTGGATCAGCGCGCTAGTCTTACCAACTCAGCTCATGCCGCGATTTACATCTGCTTGCATGCCGCATCGCAGGGTGAAGGCGTTCGCGTTTATACGGCGCTTGTTCCCACAGACACAGAAAATCGCGGTCCATTTCTCAGTTGGGATGCCGCTCAGGCTGCGTTCCAACTCCTCAGCCAACCCGCTGGAACTGGGTTGGTGGCGGAACTGCAAAAGAAGCAGATCAGGGCGCGTGCTCTGATTACACCGCTCCGCCCGTTGAACAACATCACTACAGCGGCGCTTGCGGTGGAAGTCTCGCCGCCATCCGACGATATTTCCGAACTCAACTCGCCCGCTTACCAGCAATTCATCGCCAGCGCAATCGCCGCCGGGCTTGCGAATATTCGCGACAGGCTGGAGGCTCAGCAATGATCCCTCGCCACCTGATCTTCGGCGTAGTTGTTCTGCTGGTCATAGCATTTGGAATGAGTATGTATGTCTGGCGGGTGCGCGGAGCGGGTCGATCGCGTCCCAACTCCCCGAGACAAACGCACAGCCGGTCGCGCCGCCGGTTTCTGGCGCCAATGAGCAGGTAACAATCTATGTTGCTTATGATGACGTCGGCGTTGTGCGCCCTAAGCTGGTTCGGGTCACGCTTCCGGTTGGACGCCAGGAGCGCGCGGCGGAAATCCTGCGCTCGTTGCTCAACCTGTATGAAGACAAGTATTCTCCGCATCCGCTTGCCGCCGGCGCGGAGATTCGCGATGTTTATCTCATCGAACCAGGACTGGCGATCATTGACCTGAATGCGGTTTTCGCCGATAACCACCGCTCCGGCGTGCTCGTCGAAGAATTGACGATAGTATCGCTGGTACAGACATTGTCGGCAAACATTCCCGGCATCACTCGAGTAAAGTTTCTGGTCGAGGGAAGGGAACGCGATACCCTGGCCGGCCACGCCGACCTTTCAAATTTCTACGATGTACCCGCCGTAACCCGCGCCGTAGCGCAGTTGCAAAACACACAGTAAATAATGTAGGCGCGGACGTCCCGCCCGTGCGTCGTCGACCGAAATCTTTTCATCACGTCATCCGAGTCATCACTGTCATCCCGAGCGAAGCGAGGGATCCAGGTGTTTGCCGGCGCGAGCGGTTATCCTGGCGCAGGCAAGAACCCAGATCCCTCGCGTTGCTCGGGATGACACTTCTTAGATGGCCGCTCAAGATCGGGGATGAGCGAACGTCTCTTCCCACCATTCTGAGTGCTACAATCGCCCGATATGTTTTATCGCTCGGACAATCGAGCTCCCGACCAGATGCGTCCGGTAAATATCGTGCCCGGATTCATCAACACCGCCGAAGGCTCAGTCCTGATGGAGGTCGGTAACACTCGCGTAATCTGCACTGCATCCATCGAAGAAACAGTTCCATCGTTCATGCGCAACGGCGGTAAAGGCTGGATCACCGCCGAGTACAGCATGCTACCCCGAGCCACTCTGACCCGCACTGCGCGCGAAGTGAGCAAGGGACGATCCAGCGGCCGCACTCACGAAATCCAACGCCTGATCGGACGCTCGCTGCGAGCCGCCACCGATCTCGTCCGGCTGGGCGAGCGCACCATTTGGATTGATTGCGATGTGATTCAAGCCGACGGCGGCACTCGTACCGCCTCGATCACCGGCGCCTTCATCGCCCTCGGCCTGGCGCTGGAAAAGTTGGTCGACGCCGGAACCCTGACTTCGGTTCCGCTTCGTGACTTCGTTGCCGCCGTGAGCGTGGGCATTGTCGACGGCGAAATTCTGCTGGACCTTAATTACGAAGAAGATTCCCGCGCCGACGTCGACATGAACTTTGTAATGACCGCCGGCCGCAAACTGGTCGAGGTGCAAGCAACGGCCGAGCACCAGGTATTCGACGAATCCCAACTGGCAAAAATGATCACCCTCGCCGGACAAGGCGTGCAGTCGCTGATCGCGAAACAACAAGCCATGCTGGGCACGCTAACCCTGCGGCAGTAGAAGCAGCGACGCAGCCAGATTCCCGTAAGGAATTTTCCCATCTTTCCCGTTGAAGCTGTGCAGTATCCCTTTTCCCGATGGTGCGACCTTGTAAACTGGGTTTTACCCCGAAACTAATAATCCCTCGATTCAAACAAATTCGGGAAATGATTAAGATAGAGTGACGCAGGAATCTTCGTGCTCTCTGGTACTTCTCGTTGAGGTGATGCAATGTGCCGCAATATCAAAACGCTTTTCAACTTCGATCCTCCGGTCACGGAGGAAGAGGTTCGGGCGGCTTCGCTGCAGTTTGTGAGAAAAATCACTGGCTTCAACAAACCGTCAAAGACCAACGAAGAGATGTTTCTGGCTGCCGTCGAGGAGGTAGCCGCCATCTCCAATCGTCTGCTGCGATCGCTCGAAACCAGCGCCGCTCCGAAGAACCGCGAAGAAGAAGCCGCCAAAGCCAAAGCTCGCGCCGCAGAAAGATTCGGCGCCTGAACGTGGTTGGCAAGTGTGGCGCGGGCACCCTCGCCCGCGTATTCACTCACGCAAAAGATTAATTAGCTTTGTTAAGAGGTGTATAAAAACGCTTTTTCGTGTGAGATCCATGAAGCCAAAGGATAGTGTTCGTTTTAATCAAGCGCCCTTCTTTAAAGTGAGGGGATAGAAAAGTGACAACTGCTCTTCCACCTTATTGCTCCCGCAAATCGGGCAGACAAGGCCGCCCTGTTCGTAATCGTGAAAACTCAACTGCTTGGTGAAAGGCTTCAGACAATCGCGGCAGTGGAAAAGGTACGACGGCAGGGTTTACCTCTCATGGAAAGCCGAATTGCAGGCCAGGTTTTCGCCGACAGACGCTCAGGGACAAATAACCAAGCCGGCGGTTTGTAAGCCGGAAAGGCGGAGTTAACCGCCTTTCCGTGGGAAAGCTCACAGTTCTACGCCGCTACGGGAACGGCGATGTTGTGCAGAGTCGAGGTGACAACCTCAGAATTGCGAACCTGGGGCGTTCCCTCGATGAATCTGCCCAGCGTCTTCAACACTTGCGGATAGGTGTTGGAGTTGTACGCTTCGGCATCATTCTTGTTTTCCCACAGACTGATTGCAGTCACATCAGCGGCGCCGGGACCGGCGAAGGTGATTTCGTCCTTAAAACCCTTTTGTTTACGAAGCAAAGGAAGGACGTCCTGCTGAAACGTCTGGGTGTAATCAGAAAGCATATTGGATTTCAGATGAATCGATACGTTACGTGCAAACATAGGCAACCTCCTTAGGTTGGGGTTGCTAAGAAAGAGTGCTTCAGATGAACTGACTTAGTTCAGGGGACCTGAAATGAGGAGAAGGTGGTAACCACCTCAGGTACAACCCTAGTCTTATGTGACAGGACTGTCAAGCGCCGGCTCGGTTACCGGTGATTAATAAAAAAACTCACGCGTGGGCCAGCCCCCGTTCAACGAAGAAATCTATTTCAAAGGCTGAACGATGATGTCTTGCGCGCCGGGGATGGCGTAGGGCGATCCTTGCGCCTTCTGGTGCGTGGTAGGAGTGATCGTGAAGACGAGTAACTCACCGGCCGTGCTGCTGATGGCATAGAGGTGGTTGTCGTTATCCCAGAACATCTCGCTGATCGGTTCTTTGGTAAGCAGCCCCGTGTAATGGGTGACGGGTTTTGAACCGTTGAAGTGGAAGACCTGTAGACCTTCTTGACCAGCCACAGCGAGCAGTTGGCCCGAACGCGACATCTTCATGTCATAAGGGCTTTTTATCAAGGTCGCAGGCATATCCTTATAGGTACTTTTCGTATGGATGTTGCCGTTCGCGTGGACAGTGTAAACGGCGATCTGCAAAGGCCCAGCGGCACAGTCGGGCGCGTTAGTGGGCTGCTCGAGAAACGCAAGATTGTTGTGGGGATCGGCTACCGTAAGGTCCGGATAATAGACGCTTACTCCTGGGGGAGGCGTCGGCCAATTGAATTGAATGTTGATGGAGTTTAGAAGTCCGTTGCTGTCGCGCTGAAATCCGTAAATGCCGGGGTACATACAGCCAGACTGATCGGCCGAATATGCATAGACGTTATCGCCGATAAAAAATGTGTCCGTGTAGTCCCCTGGAAACGCACCGGTGATGGTGTCACCCAAATAGTTGAGGGCTCCCGAAGATTCCTCCACGGCGAAAGACGCCGTGTTGTCATTCGATCCGTCGTACTCCATTACGTAAAGATCGCTGCCGGTATGGTCAAAGAACAAGTTGCCTGCGGTCAGGCACCCGTTACCCTTCTGCACGCACGGGGTTGAAGTTACATAGGTCAATGCGCCATTCGATCCGATCTTCAAAGTGTCAATATCCGGAGGGTTCGAATTGTTAACAGCCATGAGGTATTTTCCGTTCACCGCCATGGAACCGACGTTCTGCTGGAAGGGTGAGCCGGGGAGGGGCGTGAGCGCGCCCTTCGAGCTTGCAGAATATCCGACGATAACGTTCGGTTCATTGTTTCCGGGATAGCTGGCTACATAAACGTAAGCCACTGGGCGGCTGCCGGAAAGATTGGATTGTGAATCGGTCGACGGTGAAACTTGCGCAGAAGCCGAGGCTGCGCTCAAGGCTGCGCCGAGGCAAAGGATTGGGAAGAGTTTAAACATCGGGATCGGCTCCTGACGGAAGGTCAGTGATTTCGATGGCAAGAGATAATGCTCGGTTGTCTCCGAAATGACTTTCGAACGTGACCATTTCGTGACTCAGAACGGACGTTCCAGAACTTACCGATCACCTCTCGCACTTCGTCAATTGTCGATAAACCGCCATTTCACTCAATGCCCCCGAATCGCGGAGATGGGGCGAACAGACAGCGCAAAGTTGCGCTATCGCAAGCTTATTCACTTGACAAAAGCGGAGAAGGGGGGGCAATGTGACCCCCTGAGTCCAGTTTGCCAAGGAGAAAAGTTGTGACCATTTGCGCTGCTGCTATCAACCTAGGTGCAATTATCGCCGTTCAGGACACAAAAGTATCGTTTTTTGGCGGATCTATTTCTGCCGAGGGAATGGCATGGAAGGAGAGGCAGGTCAATAAACAATGGGAAGTTCTCTTTTCAGGCGACATATCTACATTGACGCCCTTGATAGATGCTGTACAGGAAGCGGGCAAACAATCCAAAGAGAAAGACTTGCGACAGTTCGCCAGACTGTGCGCGCGGGCCTATCGGGCAGAGCGAGAGAGAATTATCGAAGATGAGGTTCTGCCTGACTATGACATTTCGACGTATGCTGAGTATTTAGCCCTTAAAACACAGGAACCTCAATTGTTCGACACAATTGGAACGAAAATAAAAGATGCTGAAGAAGGATGGCATTTATTGTTCTGCGGTTTTGACGAGAGACACCGTCCCCATCTGTTTGTGATCTCCGGGCGGGGAAAGATTCAATATTGCGATACACCGGGTTTCGCAGCCATTGGTAGTGGGAGTTGGGCTGCCTATATTGCGCTTGCATCCCATCCTTACAACACTTCCATGCCGAGAGAACATGCGGCGTATTGCTTACTCGCCGCAAAATTCGCGTCAGAATCAGCGGAGGGAGTAGGTCTCGAAACGGTGCTCCACGTGATGGAGCCTGGAAACTCTTACAGTTCTTTTCTTATGGATGAAACGGTAAACAGCGTGCGGGAGAAATGGCGCACTCTGCCGCGTATTCCCACTGGAGCCGCGAATGACATCAAAACAGCTTTGGACGAGTATCGGGGGCTAATGGCACAAGTGGACAAGCGGAAAAAACTCGGGACGCCTAAATTGCATAATGCTAACTCGTTAACTTCCAGAACATCAGAACTGAAGCAGTGAAAACCCCGGCTAGCACCGGGGCCGCAAAACTAAATCGTCGCGCAATTCCATTGTATAGGAGTGCGCGAAATGCAAAAAACTCATAAGCGAAGTTCAGCAAACAGGAATGCCGTGCCGTCAGGACGAAGAATGCTAAGCAGTGCGTCAAATTTGGTTCCACTTATAGAACCGGGAGGGGCTTCTCTGCTATCGCCATACTCAAATCGACATTCCGCCAAATCCAATATGGAGTCCCCCTCGCAAGGGTTGGGAGACACGGGTAAGAATGTCAGTTTTAGGCCGTCAATCTCATCAATTGTTCCCCCAAAGGACATACGGAATCCGTCTCCGGCAATTAGAAGCTTCAATGGATGCTGTTCCTCGCGCCATTTATTAAGCAGCAAAAATGCCTCTTCCGATGAAATCATTTTTGACCTCCTTGCAAGGGAATGTGGCGTCCATGAAGCTCGTTTTTGGATCAAGCTGTTAACTTCTCAAAGGTCAAAACAGGGGCAGTGATCATATGACGCAAGGTGTCCAAGAACAATGCGGGAGACTTGCGGCGGTTAAATCGGAACTCCATCTCGGCAAGATAGGCCGGAAGATGCTTTGCGCTGATCTTGTGCCACGATCCCATGATGCCGCGTTTCAACAAACTAAAAGCACTCTCGACGGTGTTGGTATGAATATCGCCTTGAACATAAACCTTATCGCGGTGGCGGATGGTTTTGTGCTTAGAGCCATGAACGCCAGATCCGATCATGGCTTTAGGGTAAGCAGGCAGTTCGTCGGTGACCATTACCTCTACGTCTGTGCTGACATTTTCTTGAATATATTTTGCCAGTGTTCCCGACTTGGCATCGCTGGCATGAAAGAACCGGAGCTCTCCGCCGCGTTGCCGGATACCAATTACGACCTCTTTATTGTTGTCGGAAGTATTCCAACCTCTACCACGGTGTTGCTTTCCGCCGACATAGGTTTCGTCCATCTCGACAGAACCAAACTTTTGTCAAGTGAATAATCGTGCGCTATCGCCTGGTTACGTAAACTTGACTCTGATCACAGTAGAACTTAGACCATGGGTGTATATAGGTTGCTGCCGCTCGAAGGAGAAAACGACTCGACATTGGTTTACTTCGCAGGCAGCCCGAAAGCGTACAGATCCCCGTCACCCGAACCGACGTAAAGCATCCCGTGGGCAATCGTAGGCGGACCGGATACGAAGTCCTTGGTGGTATAGCTCCATAGCCTCACGCCGGTGCTGGCATTCAGCGCATACACATTGTGGTCGTTGGAGCCAACATACACCACGCCGTTAGCCACTGCGGGAGTTGACAATCCCCCTCCGGTGGACGCAGTCCATTTCAAGGTGCCATCGCGGGCGTCCAATGCGTACGTATTACCTCCGCCCGAAACCAACGTATCCGTGACATAAACCAATCCGTTCGCCACCGCCGCTGCTCCGGCCAATCCCCGGGTGACGTAGCTCCATAGTAGCCTTCCATCTCCGGCATCGAATGCGGACAGGTAACCGTAGTTGTCGTAGAAGTAGACCACGCCATTCGCCACGACGGGACCGCCCACGTCAATCTGGCCACTACTGACGAACAGGTTCGGCCACAGGCGCCCGCCCGTCATCGCGTCGAATGCATAAGCCGCCCCATACCATTCGTCGCCTACATACAGCTTGCCATCCACGACTGCGGGTGATGCATCGAAGGGTCCGTTTGCGTTCTGGGGAGCGCACCACAGCTTTGTCCCTGTCGTGCCCCGGAATGCGCATACCCCTTCACCGTCCTCCAAACTGACGTAGACTACGCCGCCGACGACTGTCGGCGAGGAATCTACCTTGGTCTGAGCGTAATAGCGCCAAAGCACGCTGCCGGTTTTTGCATCGAGCGCGTAGAAGTAATCATTGCCTGATCCAATGTATACGACACCGTTCGCCATAGCAGGCGAGGAAACGAAGTTACCCCCTGTGTAATAGCTCCAGATCTTCTTTCCAGTATTTGCGTCGAGCGCGTAGACGGTTCCGCTGTAACCGGCCATATACACTAACCCATTCGCAACCGCCGGACCGGCATAAAGTTCACCCCCAATGGGGAAGCTCCATTTCAGTTCAAGGCTTTTGACATTGTGAACACCGATCGTCTTCTCATAAGGATTCCACCGCTGCATGTTGCTAAAGTGGAACTGAGTCCAGTCACCGTTCTTTGCTGCGGTCTTCTGTTGGCTGAAAACTGTGGAGATACAAAACCAGAACAGAAGCGGAATCCAAATCAGAGCGTTTTTCACGAGCGGACCTCCTCTGTACAACAGAAACGGCACCGATTATAGCCCGTTTTTATAGCCTCGTTTTGTCACTTGGCGTTAAATCCCGATTACACTCAAAACCCCCCAAAACGTGTAATCGGGGACTGGCCCCACGCTTGCGCCACCTACAACTGCGGGTGCCCTACCCTTTTCGCGTTCTGTGCGAAAGGGTGGGGCTTTTTAACTCGCCTTCCGGCTGCCAAAAGCTCCCATCAGCGCCCCAGCAATCCCGTCAGCAGTTCATCCTTTTCCTGAGAAAACGGATTGGTCACCGTGACCCCATTCCAGGTGAATCCTTCCTGCAGATCTTCCGAAAGAAGCAACCGGCATCCCGCCACAGCGGCGGCGGAGAGGATTACCGCGTCCCAGATGCCGAGCCCATGGTGGGTGGCCAAATCGGCCGCGGCCAGCATAACCGCTGGCGAGGTCTCGATCAGCGGAAAAACGTCTTGCCAACTCAAGATCGCCGCCCGGGCCCGTTCCGGCGAACGGCCCGCCTTCCGCACCAGTACGTGAAAAAGTTCTCCCAACACCTGGACCGGTAAGAATGTGCTCTCCCGCGGCAACTTTCCCATGATCTCAAGAGCGGCCCGCTTTTTCACGGCCCCGTTCACACCCTCGGCATACGCCAGAACGTTGGTATCGAGCGCGAGCCTCATCGCATGCTCGTCATAAATCGGCTACTCATACAGTTCGTCCCTTTTCCAGCGTCCAATCTTGACCACTCGCTCCGATCGCAGCCGGCCAAGCAAAGAGTTCCACGCGCTCGCCCGGTTGGTATTGTCGTCTGTAACCGGTGCGATGCGGGCGACCGGCCTCCCGTGGCTCGTCACCACGTAGCTTCGCCCCTCTCTAACGTCCCTCAACAGCCGGGAAAAGTTCCGATTCGCATCAGCGGCTGAAATCGCTTTTTCCATTCTCGCCCCCAATGTAGTTATATTACCTACTTTAACGTACAGTGGTCAAGAATACGACCGGTCCCCGCAGTCACCGCGCCACCCAAAACGGGAATGCCCGCGCACTTCCCCCATTCTTCACTTGACTTCAAGCAAACTCCGAGATAATACTGCATCTGTACAATCAGCTTGGAGATAATACAGTGGCGCCCTAACTCTTTTGTTCGGAATGTTTTGCATGTAAGTCCCTTATTCCTCAAAGATCTTGGTGGTAGTCCGGCTCCAATCCCATGATTCCAGAAGATCAGGGGTAGGGGGGTAGGGGGGTAGCGGGGTATCCACTGAAAGTGACAGCCTCGAAGACAAACTTTATTTCACTGAGCCATCCGCAATTCCCCCGGAACCGACTCTCAACTTCCGCGACTAACTCCGTGCAACAAGCAGATGCCTCCGCCACGATCCCTTTCTTGGCTTCTTGGGCGACCCTGTCTTTGGGTTTACAATTGGGTGCTCTAAGAATTCATTGCATCCTGATCGTTGAATAATCACGGAGGAATCCTATGAAACTCACTCCCGGAAAATTGGCTGGCCTTAAGAGAGTATCCACCGACCGCGGCATCATCGCGGCTGCCGCCATGGACCAACGCGGTTCGCTGCAGAAATCCCTGGCCAAGGAAAAGGGCGGCGAAGTCAGCGCTGCCCTGATGGAAGAATTCAAGTCGCTGGTCACCGAAGTCCTCACCCCTCATGCCAGCGCGATCCTGCTCGATCCCGAATGGGGATTGCCCGCGGCCAAGCGCCGCACCAAAAACGCCGGGCTGCTGCTAGCCTACGAAAAAACTGGCTATGACAAAACTGGCCCCGGCCGCCTCGGCGACCTGCTCGATCATTGGTCGGCGCGGCGTTTGAAAGAAGCCGGCGCGGACTGCGTCAAAATTTTGCTTTACTACACGCCCTTCGATTCCAAGGACGTCAACGACAAGAAGCATGCCTGGGTGGAACGTATCGGCGACGAATGCCGCGCTAACGACGTTCCGTTTTTTCTGGAATTTGTTGGATACGAAGAAGGCGCGGACGAGAAAGGTTTCGAGTACGCCAAGAAAAAGCCGCAGATCGTAACCGAAAGCATGCGCGAGTTCAGCAAGCCTCGCTACGGCGTCGACGTCCTGAAAGTTGAAGTGCCGGTGAACATGAAGTTTGTCGATGGCGCGAAGGCCTACGCTGGGCAGAAAGCCTACACCAAGAAAGAAGCTGCGGACCTGTTCTTGAAGGCGGCAGCAGTCACTACCAAACCGTTTATTTATTTGTCGGCAGGTGTGAGCAACGCAGAGTTCACGGAAGCGCTCGAACTCGCCGGAGAGTCAGGCGTCAAGTTCAATGGCGTACTGTGCGGCCGCGCCACGTGGAAGGACGGAATCCCGATCTACGCGAAGCAGGGCGCGGAAGCCTTTCGCAAATGGCTGCAAACTGAAGGCGTGAAGAATATTAATAACGTGAATGAACGCCTGAAGGCCGCAACCCCATGGTACTCGATCTACGAGGTTGAACCAGCCATGGCTGGGGTGTAGAGACGTAGCTTGCTACGTCTTTCAGAAAAACTTGTCATTCCGAGCGAAGCGAGGAATCTGGGTTTTGGCGTACACGGATTCCTCGTTGCCGTGCTCCGAGGTATGACTTAACAGGAGGAAAGCGAATCATGGTTCCCTCCACTCTCTGTTTCCTCTCGCTCCTGATATTGACCGCGCCGCTACAACTGCCCAAACTGGTGGTCCCGAATTTCCCCGACCTTACCATAAAAACTCGCCATACGGACGACAATCATTACTCCAACGTCGAAACGCTTTACCTCAAGGGAGCCCGACAACGCAGCGAATCCGTTATGCAGCACGCAGGGAGCAGCGTGGACAGCATAACGATTACTCAGTGCGACGCAAAGCTACGCTTCAATCTGAATAGCAAAGGGAAGACCTATGCGTCTTTCCCTGTGGAAGACTGGGCAACGCGCATGAAACGAGCCCGCCGAACTTCACGGGAGGAAATGACGGGCGCAGACGTCACGATCACCAACGACACAGTCGACACCGGCGAACGCCGCAAAATGGGAAGCTCCGAGTTGCACCATGTGAAGACCACGACCAAGGTCGAGCCCGGTCGCGGAGCCGTGATGCAAGCCAGCCTTACTGAGGTAGACGGCTGGTATATCGACTTGCCCGGGTTGGGCTGCCGGGAATCCAGAAGTGGTGTCACGGTCGGTTTCGTCGCGGGAGCACCGGGCAAGCGAGACCGCTTGCAGGTCAAGCGACTAGGCACGGCATCGCGGGGATACGCTGTCGAGGAGACTACGCTTCGAACTGAGGCCGGCCGAACCACTATTTCCAAAGTCGAGTTGATCGAGTTCTCCGAGGCCAGGCTGGATTCGTCTCTATTTGAGCTACCTGCGGGCTATAGCCAAGCGCTGCGTACAGCACGCGGCGGTTTTGACATGACGAAGCCAGATACGCTCGGCAATCGCCTGCAATCGTATTGGGCGGAGTTGACGGCCTCAGCGCAGCGCTGGTTTCGGTGATGCAGTTCGCAAGGTAATATCGTGAGTGATGAACAAGACTGCCCTCATCACCGGCGCGTCCGGTGGAATTGGATACGAACTCGCCAAGCTCTTTGCTAGGGGCCACTATAATCTGGTGCTAGTCGCCCGTAGCGCGGGCAAGCTCACGCAACTTGTCGATGAGTTCCAGCGAGAGTTTGGCATATTGGCCAAAGCGGTTCCGCTTGACCTCACGGTTGCTTCTGCTCCTCAATCCCTTTTCGACCAACTACAACGCGAGAGCATTGCCGTAGACATCCTTGTAAACAACGCAGGTTACGGCGTACTGGGCGAGTTTGCGAAGGTTTCGTTGGAAGACAACTTGGGACAAATTCAGCTCAACATAACGGCTCTCACTCATCTTACTAAACTTTTTTTAGGTCCGATGATCGAACGCCATTCCGGCAAGATCTTGAATGTGGCTTCCACGGCGGGATTTCAGCCCGGTCCACTCATGAGCGTTTACTATGCGACTAAAGCTTATGTGATTTCGTTTTCCGAAGCGTTGGCAAATGAGTTGCGAGGAACCGGTGTAACGGTGACGTGCCTCTGTCCGGGCGCAACCGACACCGGCTTTCAGCGTCGCGCCGGCCTGGAAAACACGCTGCTGTTCAAAAAGCTGCGGCCCATGGACGCCAAGAGGGTCGCGCGCGATGGCTACCGCGGACTGATGGCTGGCAAAGTGATAGTGATCTCGGGATTCCGAAACTGGTTGCTGGCGGAATCAGTGCGATTCAGTCCGCGCAGGTTGGTCACCGCGGTTTCGCGAAAGGTGCTGGATCGCGCCAAATAGATTCGCTAACGACTGTGTTGACATTGCACAAGCAGACCTTATTCTGTCAGAATTGTTAATCAATTCCTTAGAGTCGTGGAAAGAGCGTACGGTGAAGAATCGCCGGCGCGCCCCAGCAGCTATAATTCATAGTGACGGAGGCATTGATGTCATCCCAGCATGGAACTTCGAGATCTGCCAAGCTGGCGGCGAATAACGCGCGCGCTTTCTCAGAGAGTTCGTTTGAAAGAATCGTCGACTCGCTCAAGCTTTCGCCGGAACAGTACCAAAGCTCGTCCGAATTGCGCGAGTGGGTGCTGCGCAATAAGGACGACAAATACGTTCCTCCGGAATTGCTGAAGGCCTACGGATTCCAGGTCAATCTGGAGCCTTGATTTCCCGCGACCCTCCTCGGCGTTAAACTCCAATCAGGCAGGCCATTTGGATTAGCGGTGACTTGAAGGCCGAAGGCCGGGACCTGAGTTTGCGTCACGACGCTGCGCTGTTATACCGTAAGTGGTTCCTCGCTGTTCCTTTCATGGCCGACCGAATCGAATTCAGTACGCCCTCGACTTCCAGCGTCCTCGAAACGCGCGTGGATGCTACCTCCGCACGCTTTGAAGCTAACATGCGCTTTCTCGCCGACATGGTTTCGCAGGTGCGCAATGAAGAGGAAAAAATCCGCGAGGGCGGCGGTGCGAAAGCGATTGAGGGCCAGCACAACAAGGGTCGGTTGACGGCACGCGAACGCATCAGCTTATTGGTCGACCCGGGCAGCTTTTTTGAAATCGGCTCGTTCGCTGCCTACGGCATGTATGAGGATTGGGGCGGGGCGCCATCGGCCGGAGTTATTACCGGTCTGGGGCGCATCCATACCAGGCTGGTGATGATCATTGCCAATGATGCCACGGTGAAAGCTGGCGCGTTCTTTCCCATGACAGCGAAGAAGGTTATCCGGGCGCAAAACATCGCCATTGAGAATCGAATTCCGACCATGTATCTCGTCGACTCTGCTGGCGTGTTTTTGCCCTTGCAGGAGGATGTTTTCCCGGACACGGATGACTTTGGGCGTGTCTTTCGCAATAACGCAGTGATGTCTGCGATGGGCATCCCGCAGATTGCGGCGATTATGGGGATGTGTGTTGCCGGTGGGGGATATCTTCCTGTGATGTGCGACCACGTTCTCATGACCGATGGCAGCGGGCTTTTTCTTGCCGGCCCGGCTCTGGTGCAAGCGGCGATTGGGCAGAAGGTGTCGGCTGAAGAGTTGGGCGGCGCGGCTATGCACTCTGCGATCAGCGGCACGGTTGACTTCCGTGAACCGAATGACGAAGCCTGCATGGCGCGAATTCGAGCGATCGTCGAAAAGTGGGGCTACCGGCGGCAATCTCCCTGGGATCGCAAGAAACCCGAAGAGCCGGCGCTCGCGGCAGAAGAAATTTATGGTATCTACGATTCGTCTCCCGGACGTCAGTACGATGTGAAGGAAATTATTGCGCGCATTGTGGATGGTAGCCGTTTCGATGAATACAAGCCTGAGTACGGCAAAACTCTGATCTGCGGCTACGCACGCATTGGCGGATTCGCGGTAGGCATCGTGGCCAATCAAAAGCTGCACGCGCAGGCCACCGACCACGAAGGCCACAAACGGATGGAGTTTGGCGGCGTGATTTATACGGAATCGGCGGAGAAAGCTGCGCGCTTCATCATGGATTGCAATCAGAATCTGATTCCCTTGGTTTTTTTTCACGATGTGAACGGATTCATGGTGGGGCGAGACGCGGAGTGGAGCGGCATCATTAAAGCGGGCGCGAAGATGGTGAACGCGGTTTCAAATTCAGTTGTGCCGAAGATTACGGTGATCGTCGGCGGGTCGTTTGGCGCGGGCCATTACGCGATGTGCGGTAAGGCGTACGATCCGCGCTTTGTGTTTGCCTGGCCGACGGCGCGCTATGCGGTGATGAGCGGCGATTCTGCCGCAAGCGTCTTGGTGGAAATCAAGCTGAAGCAATTGGAGCGGGGCGGGAAACAGTTGGGCGAAGACGAAAAGAAAGAGTTGTACGAGGCAACAAAGCGCACCTATGACGAGCAGACTGATCCGCGATATGGCGCGGCCCGGCTGTGGATCGATAAGATTATCGATCCTGCGGAAACGCGCGACGCGATTACGCAGGCGCTCGAAGCTGCAGCGCTGAATCCGGATGTGCCGGAGTTCAAGGTAGGAGTGTTGCAAACGTAGCCACGGATTTTCACGGGTTAACCCAGATATGTCATCCGTGAAAATCGGTACAAATCCGTGGCCAAGGTTTTGAAATGTCGGAATCCGTCAAACTCGTCGAGTGTCCGCGGGACGCCTGGCAGGGGCTGAAAGGGATAATTCCCACGCACATCAAGGTGGAATATCTGCGAGCCTTGATAAGCGCTGGATTCAAGCACATTGACGCCGTGTCATTCGTGTCCCCCACAGCTATACCGCAGATGGCTGACTCCGAAGAAGTCGCCAAGGAACTCGATCCTCCGGACGATGTTGAAATTATCGGCATAGTGGTAAACGAAAAGGGGGCACAGCGAGCTATCAACACAAGCGCGGTGCGCACGCTGGGATTTCCTTATTCGGTGTCGCCAACATTCTTGCTGAACAATCAGCACCAGACACTCAATGAGGCCATTGATCAATTCGAGAAAATCAAAGACAAAGGCGAAGACGCTGGCCTCGATACCGTGGTCTATATCTCGATGGCATTCGGAAATCCATACGGCGACCAATGGACTGTTGGCGAAGTTGTGAATGCCGTCGAACTGCTCGAATCGTATGGCGTGCACATGATTTCGCTGGCCGACACGGTTGGCATGGCAGAGCCGGCGCAGATTGGGGAAGTGGTCTCAGCGGTGATTGCGAAGTACGACTATCTGGAGATCGGCGTACACCTGCATAGCCGGCCTGATCAGGCCGCAGCGAAAGTGACTGCTGCGTATGATGCCGGCTGTCGGCGATTTGATTCCGCATTGGGCGGCCTGGGTGGATGTCCGTTCGCTCAAGATGAGCTGGTAGGCAATATTCCGACGGACCAGGTGTTAACGGCATTGGCTGCTCGCGGGGCGAACCTGCCGTCGCTGAAATCTCTCGATGTGTTGTTGCGAGCGACGGCGGAGATTGGCGCGCGGTACTCAACTTCAGCGGCGGCCGATTGATATGGACTATAAAACACTCCGTCTTTCTCACGACGCGAGCATTGCCACCATCACGCTGAGCCGTCCGGAAAAGCGCAATGCCATCAGCTACGAACTGATTGAGGAATTGCTCGGGGTACTCGACGAGGTTGCCCATTCATCCGCGCTGGTGCTGATTCTCACCGGTGAAGGAAAAGCGTTTTGCTCGGGGATGGACTTGGAGAATCTGAAAGCTTTGGTGGGACGCTCGTCGGAGCAGAACCTAAAAGATTCTGAAACCATGGCGCACCTATTCCGCGCGCTTTATGATTTTCCCCGGCCGACCATAGCGGCCGTGAACGGAGCAGCGATCGCGGGCGGGTGCGGATTGGCTACCCTCTGCGACTTCACGTTGGCCGTTCCGGAAGCGAAGTTTGGCTACACAGAAGTACGGATTGGATTCGTACCGGCAATCGTTTCGACTTTTCTGCTGCGGCAAATCGGCGAAAAACGTGCGCGAGACTTGCTGCTCACGGGCAGAATCATTGAAGCGGATGAGGCATACCGCATCGGCCTGATCGGCGAAATCGTTGCCGCGGAAGACTTGATGGCACGCGCTCGCGCGTTGGCATTGCAACTTTTGGAAAACAGCCCTGCATCACTGTTGTGCACGAAGCGCCTGCTCAGTGATTACGCTCGCGGTGAGCTCGATGCGCAGATACGGTCCGCGGTAAAGGAGAATGCAGCGATCCGAGCCACATCCGATTTTCGCGAAGGCATCTCGTCATTTCTTGAAAAGCGCAAGCCGCGATGGAGCGGCGAATGAGCAGAGGCGAGAACCACCACCCAATTGTCAATGAGGCCCGTCTGCGCGTTCGCTACGCTGAGACCGACCAGATGGGCGTGGTTTACCATGCGAATTATTTCGTTTGGTTCGAAATTGGCCGGGTAGAACTGCTGCGGCAGCTCGGGTTTTCTTACCGTGACATGGAGGATCTAGATGGCTGCGGCATTGCGGTTATCGACGCGCGCTGCCGCTATAAGGCTCCGGCACGCTACGATGACCAGATTATCGTGCGCACCCGTTTGAAGTACATTCGCGAGTCGCTGATTCAGTTTGAGTATGAACTGATGCGTGCTGACGACGGAATCTTGCTGGCCGAGGGCGATACCACACACATCGTGGTCGATCGGGAAATGAAAAAAGTTCCGCTACCGGGTAAATACGTAACCGCGTTCCGGGCAGCCATGGATGCGGAAGCCTGAGAACAATCCAATTGAAAGCCGACTGAAAATCTCTTGAAAGCACTTCATATTAACGGCAACGATTTGACTCTGGAAGAGGTGCGGGAAGTCGCTACCGAGCGGCGGCCTGTGCTTCTCGATCCTGATGCCCGCGCAGCCGTAAACCGCGCTCGCGCTGTAGTGGATGCGCTGGTAGCAGGTGACAAAGTCTCCTACGCGATCACGACTGGGGTGGGAAAGCTGAGCGATGTCCGCATTGCGGGCGAGCAGATTCGCGAGATGCAGGTCAACCTGGTGCGATCGCACGCCGTGGGTGTTGGGCCGCCTCTGGCGGCTGCAGAGGTTCGCGGGATGATGCTGCTGCGCGCGAATTCTTTGTCCAAGGGCTTTTCCGGCGTGCGTGCCCAGACTATCGACGCTCTTTGCGAGATGCTGAACCGCGGGGTGACCCCATTTGTTCCTTCACAGGGCAGCGTAGGCGCAAGCGGTGATTTAGCGCCGCTGGCTCATCTTGCGCTGGTCCTCATTGGTGAAGGCGAGTGTGTGAATGAGCAGGGCATTCGCATTCCCGCGGCGGACGCGTTGAGTCGCGCCCAAATCAAGCCGTTGGTGCTCGAAGCCAAGGAAGCGGTTTCGCTCATTAACGGGACGCAAGGGATGCTGGCGGTTGGAGTCCTGGCACTGCTCGCGGCAGAGACTCTGGTCGATACCGCAGACGTGATTGGCGCGCTTACGCTCGACGCGTTACGCGGCACGGATGCGGCTTTTGATGAACGTATTCAAATGGCCCGGCCGCATCGCGGCCAGATAAAGACTGCGCAGAATTTGCGACGCATGCTCGAAGGCAGCCAGATTCGCGAGTCGCATCGCGACTGTGGACGCGTGCAGGATGCGTATTCGTTGCGCTGCATCCCGCAGGTACACGGCGCGGTGCGCGACACACTGAGCTATTGTCGTGGGGTCATCGAGATTGAAGTTAACTCGGCGGTGGATAATCCGCTGGTTTTCGTGAGCGATCTGAAACAGGCGGATGGCGAAGGTGAGGTGATTTCCGGTGGAAATTTTCATGGCGAGCCAGTGGCATTTGCGTTGGATTTTCTCGGCATTGCTCTCAGTGCGCTGGCGGGCATTTCGGAGCGAAGGCTGGAGCGGTTGGTCAATCCGGCGCTGAACGAGGGCCTGCCGCCATTTCTGGCTGCGGGAGCAGGATTGAATTCTGGGTTCATGATGCCGCAGGTCACCGCGGCTGCGCTGGTGAGTGAGAATAAAATTCTGGCTCATCCTGCGTCGGTGGATTCCATCACAACTTCCGGCAATAAAGAAGATTTCGTTTCAATGGGAATGGCGGCGTCGCTCAAGCTGAAGCGCATTGTCGAAAACGCGCGCAATGCGATGGCGATTGAAGCCATGGCGGCGGCGCAGGCGCTGGATTTCGTCGCGCCGCTTAAGACCGGCAAGCGCGGGCAGGCGGCGCATGCTGCGATTCGGTCGGTCTGTCCGACGATGGATAAAGACCGCGTGATGTATCAGGATTTTGCGCGGATCGCGGAGTTGATTGCGAGTGGGAAGGTGGCGGAAGTTTTGCGGTAGCTTCCCCAACCTCGGCTACAGGATATTTGTTCGGCCCGCACGGGCGAGGACGCCCGCGCCTACACCTACACGGTTCGACCGCGGCTACACTGCGGCACTTCCATCCAGTCCCAGTTTGTCTGCGATTGGCTTTAGGGCTTCTATACAGAATGTGATGTGTTCGTCCAGTTCGACGCCCAGGCCTGCGGCGCCGTTTACGATGTCATCTCGATTCACTTTTCTCGCGAAGGCTTTGTCTTTCATTCTCCTTCGTACTGACTTCGCGTCTACCTCTGCAAGAGATTTCCCCGGTTTGATTAAGGCGACTGCGGTGATGAATCCCGCGAGTTCGTCGCAGGCGAAGAGTGCTTTCTCCATTGGCGTGTCGCGCGAGACGCCGGTGTAATCGGCATGCGACATGATCGCCTTGCGGATTTCTTCCGGGTAGCCACGCTCTTTCAGAATTTCATTTCCTTTATATGGGTGGTCGTCCAGGCTGGGATATTTATCGTAATCGAAATCGTGAAGCAGCCCTACGACACCCCAAAGTTCTTGTTCCTCAGCGGAACCGGAGGCTAATTTTCGAGCGTACGCGCGCATGCACGCCTCAACTGCCAAGGCGTGTTTGCGCAAACTTTCCGACTGAGTGAACTCAGTTAGTAAACCCCATGCTGCTTCGCGATCAATCATGTTTTCTTGTCCATTTCACGCTGGTTATAGGCGCTCTCCGGAATTCTTAATAGCATACTTGGACTTTGCTTCGCAGATTGTGCTTGACATCCACAGGGGTTGTACCGCAGATTACGCAACAGGTTTGGAACCGTATCAAGTTTGGTTCACTCGGTTCCAGGAGAAGCCCGCTCTGGCCCTCCCACACCTTAGATGGCCACCACTCTTGCCCCAGTAGATTCAAGAGAAGTCGTCCGTTGTGATCGTTGCCTGCTGGTTCAATTCCGTACCAGTAACGATCTTTGCCGCCGCTGCCACGCCTCGTTGGATGAAGAGGAGCCCGAAGTAGTTCAGGCGCCACCACCGCCGCAGATTTTACCAAGCAATGGCCATGGTCGGGGGCATCTGCACCTGGCTGCCTCGATCCGGTCGATGCGTCTGCGCAATGGACTTAGCCAGCGGCAACTGGCAGCCCGTATGTCAGTGCCGCGAACTTACGTCTCGAAAATCGAAAACGAAAAAGCAACGCCTACACTTTCCTCGCTCGAGCGGTTGGCGAACGCGTTGGAGGTCACCGTTCCCGACCTGCTAAGCGGTGGCGAACGCAATCGACAAGAGGAGATTCGCGAACTGATGCAGGATGCGTTTGTCGCGGAGATGTTGCCCTTCGTGAACCAGTTGAATGGGATGCAGATGTCGAGCATCCTGACGCAGGTGCGCGATTTGACGGTGCGTCCGCGAAGAAGCGCGTAGATTTTGCAATTTTCGTGGTGTACTTTTTGACGCACAACCGACGGGTGAGGACGCCCGTCCTCCATCAACGACTTTTCCGGGCGACCAGCCAACTGCAGCCGGGATCGAAAGATTCCGGCTTTTTTCTTAGCTCTCCAACCGGAAACGAGTTTCGCCGAGCCGGTACAGCCGCCGCCAAAGCAGGCGGTTCACCGTTACAACCGTGGCCGCCATCACGATTGTGGCCGCGATCAGCAAATCGTAATTTCCGCTGTCGGTGGCGCGGCTTATCGTTGATCCCAGCCCTACGGTAGAAAACGTCTGTCCTTTGAAATGAAAATATTCGGCCACGATGCTGGCATTCCATGCGCCGCCCGATGCTGTGACCATGCCGGTTAAGAGATAAGGAAAGATGCCGGGAAGGATGAGCTTGCGCCAGCGCTGCCAGCCGCTAATCCGGCATACGGTGCAAGCTTCTTTCAGGTCGGTAGGAATCGCCATTGCCCCCGCGATTACGTTGAACAGAATGTACCACTGGGTTCCGAGCAGAAGCAGCAGGACGGAGCCGATGCCGAGGCCCGATCCCAGCCGAAACAAGAGCAGCAAAATAACAGGGAAAAAAGCATTGGCCGGGACCGAGGCAGCGATCTGTGCCAACGGTTGCGCGACGCGAGCCAATCGCGGACTGAAACCAATCTTCACGCCTACGGGGATGGTCCACGCGGCCCCAATCAACAAAGCCGCGATCACGCGAAGAAAAGTTGCGCCCAGTCCCTGTCCTAGTTCGGTCACTTCGAAGTGGTCGAGTCCGGTGAGCAGGATCGCAACTCGAACTACTGCGTATCCGGTAAGGCCAAGGGCGGCTATGCCAAGAGTGCCGAGCACATAAGCTTTCCAACGTGGTCCTGGCGCGGTAGTCGTTGCGGTTCTATGCCTCCGCGAAAAATACGACATGAGAGATTCGCGGAGCGGGAAAATCGCTTTTTGTTCCAGTTGTGCAAGAGCACGCGAATACTGCAATAGATTGAGGACCCAGGAATGCGGAACCTCAGCGCTTTCCACTTGCTCGACTTTAAATTTTTCCGCCCACGCGATCACGGGTCTCCACACAAATTGATCGAGTAAGACGATGACGGCGATCATGGTAAAGACGCCTAACAGAATGGATCGCGTATCCCCGGCGCTGGCAGCGGTTTGGAGATAAGAGCCAAGTCCAGGCAAGCGGAAGTCGCGCGAGCCCAGCACGAACATTTCGCACGCCATCAGCGCGAACCATCCGCCGGCCACTGACATCATTGAGTTCCATACCAAGCCTATCGCGGCGAAGGGCAGCTCCATCTCCGTGAAGCGCTGCCACCAACTGAATTTATAAATGCTGGCGGCTTCGCGCATCTCGCGGGGAATGCTCTTGAGCGAAGCATAAAAACTGAAAGCCATGTTCCAGACTTGACCGGTGAAGATGAGGAGGATTGCTCCCAACTCGACGCCCAACTGACGGCTGGGAAACAGCGCGACCATGGCCAGCATCACTCCCGGCAAGAAGCTCAGCACTGGGATCGACTGCAGAACATCTAACAGCGGAATCATGAAACGCTCAGCCTTGGCGTTGTAGGCGGCGATGTAGCCATACACCAGCGTGAAGGCCAGGCTCAAAACATAAGCGAGCGTTATGCGCAGGAGCGACAGACCAGCGTAGGCAGGAAGCGCCAGCGGACTTCGCGAAATTTCAACCGCTGGGGTAAAAGGGCCGAGCCAGGTTCGCGCGACGACCAGAACTCCGTAGAAAAGGGCGATGGCCGCTGCGAACATCAATAAGTCGGGCAGATGCGAAGTCTCTAGCGGAGGCAACAAAGACCACAGCCGATACGGCGAAATGGTTCGGAGCCCTACGCCTTTTTTCATGGACATTCCCGCACAAATCAGGCAACGAAATCTTCACTCGGAGGCTTTGGAACTGGCTGCGGAAGCCGATCTGTGACCTCGGCAAGATTCGCCAGACGCTTTGCCAATTGGTGAGTCAATGATCCCGGCTGGTACCGCCAAAGATAGTTGCCAGTCTTCACGCTGGGAGTGTTCAAGCGGGCTTCGCTGCCTAATCCCAGTGCGTCCTGAAGAGGAAACACAGAAAAGCTCGCTACAGAAGCCTGAGCGGCGCGAATGAAAGCCCAATTGATGCCATCTTCGCAAGGTCCCACATAAGCCTCGGCGGCGCGACACTCATATTCCGTTGCGCTTGAATTCCACCAGCCCAAAGTGGTGTCGTTGTCGTGAGTGCCCGTGTAGACGACGCGATCAGCCGTCAGCCGGTGGGGAAGATACATGTGCGCTCCGGGATCGCCAAAACCAAATTGCAACACTGCCATGCCGGGAATGTTAAGGCGCTCGCGCAGCGCGTGCACGTCAGGAGTAATGTAGCCTAAATCTTCAGCAAAGAATGGCAGGCCCCCCAATTCCTCGCGCAGCTTGTTGAACAGCTCGTCTTTAGGGCCATCCACCCAACGGCCATTTATTGCGGTGGCTTCGCTGGCTGGAATCTCCCAGAACTGCGCGAAACCTCGAAAATGATCGAGGCGGATGAAATCACACGTCTGAGCCGCCCAGCCTAACCTCTGCACCCACCACTTGTAGCCTTGCGAACGCAACACGTTCCAATCATAAAGCGGATTTCCCCAGCGCTGCCCGGTGGCGCTGAAGGCATCCGGAGGCACGCCTGAAACCGCTTCGGGCTCGAGATTATTTTTCAGACGAAAGAGTTCCCGGTGTGCCCATACGTCAGCGCTGTCGTAATCCACAAAGATGGCAATGTCTCCGACCACGCGAATAGATTTTTCCGCGCAATAGAGACGCAAGGCATGCCACTGCTCGTAGAAAAAAACTGGATGACCCTGCGAACGGCCATCTCGGAAGTTAATTCAGTACGTGCGGTCTGTAGCGCGCTCGCTCCACGACGTGCGAGTTCGAGCGGCCATGTGTTCCATGATTGCTTGCGGTATCGGTTCCTCAAAGCGTCGTAGAGGACGAAGTCCTGCAGCCACCAATCGTTTTCCTCGCAGAATCGTTCAAAGCGGGATCGCGCGGAGGTGGTAGCAGACTGCAGAAACTTGTTGGCCGCGTCCGCAAGCAGAGGGAACTTGTCCTTTTGAACCTGGTCGTAATCGATGTGCCCGTTGGAATCAGGAAGCATATCCAACTGAGAGGCGTCGAGCCAACCGCGCTCGGCTAATCGTTCCAGGCTCACGAGGAGAGGATTGCCCGCGAAGGCTGAAGTCGAAGAGTACGGAGAGTTGCCATTCGCGGGAGGTCCCAAAGGCAAAACCTGCCACAGGCCTTGGCGCGCAGATGCGAGAAAGTCGAGAAACTCGTAGGCTGCCGGGCCAAAATCACCGATGCCTCCGCGCGATGGCAGGGAAGTGGGATGCAGCAGAATTCCGGTCAAGCGAGGGAATGACATGGATGATTATTTTTCCATCTGAATTATGAGGCTAAGATCCGGAACGAAGCGAGATTGGGTTTGTACTTAACCACGCTTCTAGCTTAGATAATTCTCAAAAACGCGGCAACTTCCTGGCGACGATTCGCTGGTCACAACAAGTAGGGGGCGAACTATTCTCCCTCGTCCCCCGCGGCCTGCTGCTTGGTCAGGCTCTTCATCTCTTGTTCATTGATTTTGATCTTGCCAGATTTTTCCATCTGATCTCGCAGGTTCGCCATAAACAAACCGAACAATTCGGATTGCTCATTCTGTACCAGCGTATCGCGGATCTGATCTTTCTTGGAGGCAAACTCCGAATCGGCAGGCGCTTGCTTGTCGAGGACGGACAGCACCGCGCCTGTATTACCGCTGTCGATCGGACCGCTGATGTCGCCCGGCTTGAGGCTGAAAGCGGCGGACGCGGGTCCACCCATAGAACCGATATCCGGCACCTGTCCATCAGGCCGAACGAAATCGCTCGATTTCATGGTGGCGCCCAGCTCTTTAGCGGCCTTCTTCAAATCATGATCCGCCTTGGCGCGATCTGCCAACTCCTGGGTTTTTTGTGTCAGCAAAGTTCCAGCACGCTCATTCTTGAACTCGGTCTCAACCCGATTGCGAATCTCTTCGAAAGTGGGCGTAGCTGGCGGTTTGATGGCTTCCAGCTGAAAGATCGCATAGCCCTGCGGCAACTGCACTTCATCGGGCGGAGATTTTTCCGCGGCATTGAACACCGCCTCGGTGAACTGCGGCGAGGTTCCAATGCCGGGAAGCGAATCCGTCCGGCTGACGAAGTCCGTGGTCACTGCTTGCATTCCCTTCGCGCTAGCAGCTTTATCCAGGCCGCCTGTGCGCGCCTGAGAAAGCAATGCGCTGGCCGCTGCATCTGCGGCCTGCTGAGCTTTCTGTTGCTTGATAATCGGCTCCGCCTGATCTTTAACTTCAGCCAGCGTTTTCAGGTGAGCGTCCTGTTTATCGTCCACGCGGAGAATGACGAAAGCGTAGCCCGCATTGATGACGTCGCTGGTTCCGCCTTTAGGCAGCGAAAACGCGGCCTTGTCAACCTCAGCTACGGGGAAGCCTCCGCGCTTGATCCAACCTACCGAGCCTCCACTCTTGCTGCTCGGGTCCTCGGAATATTTTTTGGCCAAATCTTCGAATTTAGCCCCAGCTTTCAACTGCTTGAGTACGTCGTCGGCCTTCTTGCGTGCTTCGTCGATACTTTTTTGATCGACCTTTCCCTCAGGACCTGGCAAAGGAGTCTTAATCAGGATCTGACGAACATTAACCTGCTCCGGCACGCGAAATTCGTCGCGGTGTTGATCGTAATACTTCTGCAAATCCTGCTGGCTGACTTGCTGCTGGTCCTGGAGTTTGGCGGTATCGATGAGAACGTACTTGATCTTGCGCTTCTCGGGAATCGAATTGTTGTAGGTGGCTTTGTTGCGATCGTAGAAAGCTTTCAATTCCAAATCGCTGGGATGCAGGCCTTTGAGAATGTCGTCCTTGCGCAGCACCGCATAGTCAAACTTGATCTTGGTATTCTCTTTCTCAAATTTCTGGCGAATGTCGGCGTCGCTCACCATGGCACCGCCGGTGACCAGGCTGCGCAGTTTGTCGATCAGAATTTCGTCTTTCACATCACTTTCAAACATGGGAACGGTGAGGTCATGCTGTTGCAGCAGCTCCTCATACTGCGCCTGCCCGATGAAATTCCCGTCTGGGAAAAAAGTCTGGGCGTAGCGGCCATGCTGTAATTCGTCGCGCACATCCTCGTCGGTAGCCCTCAGACCCAGATGCTCAGCCTCGGCGATGAGCGCCTGCCGTTGGATCAACTGTTGCGCCGCCTGCGACGCAAAATAAGGCAGCAACATGGAGGCCTGCGCGCCGCCTCGCGGGAATTGCTGTTGCACCATCTGCCGGGCCTGGCGCTGGACTTCCTGGCTGGTGATATCGGTTCCAGCCACCTTGGCGACTACGCCGCGCGCCGGCCCGTTGGAGCCAAAAAAGTCCGTGCTGCCGAAGCCAGGGACTAAGGTGACCACCATAAAAACAGAAATAATAGTTAACAGACCGCCAAGAACAATTTTCTTGATCGGGCCAGGGGTTTGCAAAAATCGAATCATTGTCTAATCACTCCGGAGTAAAAGGGCGAGTTAACCATTATAAACCAAGGCGGGCAGGCAGACCTGAGACGCATTGCCACCCGCAACGTCGTCAGCAGTTTTCCGAAAACCTGCAGGCGTGGAGTTTTGAAGGGCACGGCTTCAGCCGTGCCGCAAGTCATTCAAGACAAGGGCCGGCGCGGCTTTAAGCCGTGCCCCTTCAAATCCTAAACGTCATTTTTTCTTCAGTCCTGAAGCGATGCCTTGATACAAGCCGGCCATTTTCAACACTCGCTAGACGCCCGAAATCGTTCAAACCTCTTCGGGCGGAAGTTCGAAATCCACCAGGTTGTCGCGGAAGCCATGTGTTTTCCAGGCTCCGAAAGTTAGTCCGACGGCCATCCAAATTGCTCCAAAAATCAGCGCCATAGTGCTGAGGTTCAACCAAAGAAACAGGCAAATGACAAACCCCAGAACCGGCGGTAGAAGATTGCTTAGTTTCTTTTTTTCTTCGTGGAGATAGTAGCGAACAAACGCCGCCGCGTTCACCCCCATGAAAGCAATTAGGGCGCCAAAATTCAGCAGGTTCGCGCCAAGTTCGTAGCCGCTGGTCGATGTCCCCATATCTTTGCTGTACCCACTCGAGAGAAATCCGACCAATAACGACGGAACCGCCGCCACCCAAGGCAGAAAGAAGGCTCCGGCCAGCGCCAACGCTCCCACGAACAGTACGTTGTTGCGGGGCACATGTCGTTTGGCATCCACTACGCCAAAAAAAGACTTGGGCAAAGCACCGCTGCGACCCATGCCATAGAGCAAGCGGGCGGCGCCGAGTTGCGCTCCCATGCCAGAGCCGAAGTTGGCCACGACGAGAGTGAATCCGATAATGGCAAAAAGCGGGACCCAGGCGCGGCCGGCCACGAAAGTGAACGCAGTGTCGACATTCGGATAGGGCTGCGACGCCGGCCATATCAGTTGCGCCGCATACACTTCGACTGCTGACAAAATCCCAATTACCAAACACGTCAGTACGGTCGCCAACAGAATGTTGCGCCGCGGATTCTCAGCCTCCTCTGACAGGGTCGATATGCCGTCGAAGCCGATGTAGGTCAACACGGCGACGGAAGTCCCGCCCAGCACCGCTTTCGTATTCCACGACTGCGGATCATAGAAAGGACGCGTGAAGAATGCAGCGCCGTCATGCGGATGTCCAAAAACGTAACGAGCTGTGGCTACGAAGAATATCGCGATCACGACGCCCATGCCCGCTGCCAGTGCCGTGTTCACGCGAGCGGAAGTCTTCACTCCCTGAATGTTCAAAGCCGTGAAGATCAGCGCAAAAAAGACCGCCCACGCGCCGTAAGGCACGCCTGGCGCAAACACGTTTGCCTGTTGGCTGATCCAGATAATGCAGATCATCGGATTCAGCATGTAATCCATGACCATGCTCCATCCGGTGACGTAACCGAGCGCTGGATTGATCTCTTGCCCGACGTAAGTGAACGCCGAACCCGCGCTGGGATAAGCTCGCGCCATCCGGCCATAACTGATTGCCGTAAACAGCATGGCCACCATTGCAATGAGAATGGTTGTGACCACGTGGCCGTGCCCGCGCTGGCTGAGTACGCCGAATACAGACATGGGCGCGACCGGCTGAATCACGATAACGCCGTAAAGAATCAGGTCCCAAAGCGTCAGAGTTCGCCGGAGGCGCGCGGTCGCAGGAGTGTCGATGGAAGCGGTTGCCATGTGCGGGTATTGAATTATGTACTAGGGAAACTGTCAACTATTAAATCGATTTTGCGCAAGGGAAGACTGGCATTATTTGACTGGCGGATAGTCGAACCGGAAACCTGGCGACTCGTGTCCCGACATGTAGCGCGTGTTGTATTCCAGCAAATAATTCAAGTGTGCGTCATCGAGAGGAAACGATTTGTCAGATGGATACATGTTCATGGTACTGAAGGGAAGTGGGTCAACGTTAGTGAAGTCATAGGCGTAGAAGTCCATGTCTTTCTCGTAGCCGTTGGCCACGAAGAAGTAGTCGCGGGCCCAGCCTGTCGGTAGCGTCGGAAGTTTCGAAGGATCGAAATCCAGAGCGACTTCATCTCCCGAGCCAAAAACGACAAGCTTGTCATCGAGTGAAGCGAGCAGCGGAAGCACGTCGCCGTAGCGGGTATAACTGCCTGCGGGACGCGTATAAGGCCCGGTTGGACTGGCTTTTTCGTAAACGTAACTGACATTGCCCGGCGGGTGGCCTTCGATCTTCAGCGGGAATCCGTGAAAGCGCAGATCGGCGCGGGCGAGCGGAATTGAAGCAAGACGAATGTCCTGGTCCTGAGGCGTTCGGTCAATCAAAATACTGTTCCAATAAATCTGCAAGTTGGTCGAAATCCGAATGCGCCGAGTGCGCGGCGGTAGCTTGCCGGTTAGGTCTGCCGTCATAGTGCGCGGTCCACCAGCGGGGAATCCCATGTCGTCGATGATGCGAATCCATTTGCCTTTCGCATCGAGCGCCTCTACGTAAGGAGCGATGCCGTGAATCCCTGCCTGATCGGCTGCGTACATGCTGTTGGCGCTGAAATATTCGATCTCTCCGTGGAGCAGCAACCATAGCGGGCCGCCGCCATAGGGTTCGCCAAGATCGAGTTCGAGGCTATGCAGCTTTGTGAATCCAGCGAACGGAAGCAACTCGAAATCGCCGAAATAGCGATGAGCTTGCAAATTGGGCATAACGTTGTGCCCGCGCTCATCCCATGCTCCCGCTGGGGGCCGCGAGTCGCGACTGGCCACAACTTTGAAATTCGGATAAGGCGGATTGCTGGCAAAATATTCATTAGGATGAACATCAACGTCCGCGGGATGATCGACCGCCAGCAGCTTTACCTGGTCAAGATAAACTGCCTCTTCGAGCGGCTCCATGAAGCGAAAACTGAGCTCGCCATCTTTTTCGCGAATGGCGTTGCGATCTATTTTTATGTATTCCGTGGGGCGGGGAATGTCGCGCTGGCCGGGACCAACCCAGTGTCCAACCACGCCAGCGCCTAGCATGTCAGCAACGAATTTGTAGCGTTTGCCATCCCACACGAAAAGCGTGGGGCATGAACTGCCACGACGGTCAATTTCCATATATTTCTGTTCGCGGTCCGCCGCGACTTCGACTTCATCCTGCAAAACTCCAGTTGGCCAAAGCATGCGGACGACGTCAGCTTGCGAAGATTGTCCGAGGCCGACTGTGAGGTACGGCGAGTTTTGTCCCAGGTAGCCGTTCGATCCGTAGATCTCGAATTTCTGCCGATTGCCTCCCGCGAAGACTTCGACTTTCGTCCCAATCGCACTTTTGTTGTCGGCCAGTCCTTTCAGGTTGAGGCGCAGCCAGTGGTTCTTGTTGCCCCCTTCATTTCGCAGCAAGACAACCGGACCGTGATTCTGCGTGATCAGTAAATCGGTAGCGCCGTCGCCGTCGTAGTCTCCCGTGATGATGGCCCGTGGATCTTTGAGTTGAATCTTGTCGAGGCCGACGTCGGCGGTGACGTCTTTGAAACCGTCAGGCCCAAGATTGCGGAACAGTCGCACCTCGCCTTTGCCGTCTTTCGTTTCTCCGACGGCTACAAGATCGACCCAACCGTCGTTGTCATAGTCGATGGCAGCCACGCCCCAACGCGCGGACCCAATTGTTTGCGGACAGAGGAACTTGTTCGAAGTTTTTGCCTTCATGGTTACGCCAGAGGTTTATCGCTGGAGTGCCCCAATGAGTGAAGGCTAGATCCATCCAGCCGTCATGATTGAAATCAAGGACGGCAATTCCGCGCGCTCCTCCCGGCATTTCCTTTGGCCAGATTTCAGGTGTTGCGAATTCGCCTTCGCGCCGATTCTCGAAAAGAGTTCGGATGAAAATATCCCGTTCGCGACGACGAGATCAATCGCTCTGTCGTTGTTGTAATCTGTGCCAACTGCTGCGAGGCCAGGCAGACTTCGACCGAGTCCCGTTGTTGAGGTTACGTCAGTAAAAGTGCCGTTGCCGTTATTCCTCCACATCGCGTTCTCGGTCGACAGGCTGCCCGCCCATCCCGTTGTTTCAATGCGTGGATCGAATCCCGGACCCTCGCGATATCTGAGGACATAAAGGTCCAGGTCGCCGTCATGATCGTAGTCAACGAACGTTACTCCAACGTTGAGGCCACGGTTCTTGATTCCGGAAGCCTCTGTCACGTCCTTAAATACGCCATTCTTCTCGTTATGCAGGAGCAATACGCGGTCTTTACTCGTTACAGCGAGATCGGCAAAGCCATCATTATCGTAGTCGCCGGCGGTACAGCCTATGCCGTGCAAGGTCGGATCGAGTCCCGCTTTCCTGGTTACATCCTCGAACTTGCCATTCCCTAGGTTGTGGTACAGTGACATTCCGCCTTCCTTGCCATTGTCGGGCAGAAAGATGTCGATGAGCCCGTCGCCGTCGTAATCTAAAAAGCACGCACCAGGCCCGAGGTAGGACGCAAGGTCCTTTGCGGAAGCGGGCGATGATTTTGTACTCAGTCCGGCCGACTTGGTCACATCTACGAACTGCACCGGGATCTGCGGCGGAACTTTTTGGACCATCGCAGGCGATTCTTCCGCCAGCGAATACTTTCCTTGCTCGCCATACGCCAAGCTGATCGGCGAACCCAGCTTGTTTTGCGTGATGTACTGAAAGCGCGCCAGATGTTCGCGAGCGTGAGCGAGATCAGCCGATTGCTGATACGCGCGGGAGAGTCCGAATTCGGCGGAGGCGTGCAGCGGATTCAGCTTCAGCGCATGCTGAAAAGCATCGATGGCCTCGGGATACCGTTTGTTCTGGGCGTATGAGGCGCCCAGGAAATACCATGTGTCCGCGTCATTCGGATCGATTTCAGTGACGTGGCGAAATGCGTCGACCGCCGCTGCTGAATTCGCGGAATTCTTTTCCAGCATGCCGAGGTTGTACCAGGCATGAGGATCGCGGGGATTTACTTTTACCGCTTGCTCAAGAATTGTTCGCGCCGCATCGACGCGTCCGAGATTCAGCAACGCGATGCCTTGATTCATAGTCGCGATCTGGAATTTGGGATCGAGCGCCGCAGCCTGCTCAAAGGCCTTCAATGCCTTTTCGAAGAGTTGCTGATTCATGTAAGCGACGCCGAGATTGTTGAGACGAGCCGCTTCGATGGACTTGTCTGGCTGGATTGGGTTAGGCGCGTTCTGCGGGGCGGCTGCGAAGATTGCAATCGTCGCGAGCACGACACCGGCACAAACGAGAGGAAGCGTCTTAGTCATGCGAAGAACAAGTTAGCACACCGGGTGACCGTGGACGCCGGACGAGGCGTCCGGAGCTACGCGCGCATCGCCGGACTTCTATTTAGGCGCGGCAAAGCTCCAGGGCTTGCTGTAGGCTTTGGTTGCCACTATGCCTTTGCCTTCCTGAATCGTGATGGTTTGGCTTCCATTTACGTTTGAGAGTTTGTCGGTCTGACCGCTGGGCCACTGCACTTCAATGGAGTCGGCCTTTGTTTTTTCGCCCAAGCCGAACGTCAACACCAGTTCGCTCTGCGATAGGTAACTTGATCCGCTGTGAACCGTCTGCCACTGCTGCTCCTTGCCGGCGGACAAACGAACGACCGCGCCGATGCCATCGCGGTTGGACTTCGTGCCTTGCAGTGTTACCCGCAGGCTGCGGTTACTGTTGCCTTCGTTATGAAACAGATAGGCTCGGCCACCGTTCGTCGTCATCAGAACATCGAGCGCGCCATCGTTATCAATATCGGCGTAGGCCGCGCCACGAGCCACTTTCGGGCTGGCAAATGCGGATCCCATGGAGGGTGTCACTTCCTGAAATTTCCCTCCGCCCATGTTGCGAAAAAGGTGCGGGGGTTCGGCGTAACTAACCCGCTTCTGCACTCGTTCGATTTCGCTCTCGATGTGTCCGTCGGCCACAAAAATGTCGGGCCATCCATCGTTGTCGTAGTCGAAGAAGAAGCAGCCGAATCCTAGCGTGATCAAGGTGGCGCGTCCGACCTCGGACTGCGGCGCCTCATCCACAAACAGGCCGTTGCCCTCGTTGTGATACAGCGAAAGCATCTGGTTGGCGAAATTCGTAATGATAAAACTCGAACGGCCGGAACGATCGTAATCGGCAACGTCCACCCCCATGCCGGCGCGGGCTACTCCGTCTTCGCTGAATGCGATTCCGGCGGAAACCGCTTTTTCTTCGAAAGTGCCATCGTGCTTGTTGAGATAGAGTTTGTTGGGCTGAGTGTCGTTGGACAAGAAAATATCGGGCCAGCCGTCGCCGTTATAATCGACAATCGCCACTCCTAGGCTTTTCGAAGTCGGATCGTAAAACTTGGCCTTTTGCGTCGCGTCCTCGAACTTTCCGTTGCCCAGGTTGTGCCACAATCGGGCCGACGAACCTTTGTACGACTCCGGCGTGCAGTAAGATTTGTGCGCGCCGTCGAGGGTGCAGTACAGATCGCCGGGGATCGACCACTGCACATAATTCGCAACCACCAGATCCAGTTTGCCGTCGCGATCGTAATCTACCCACGCGGCGCTGGTGGAGAATTCGTTCGGCCCCCACAGATCCGGCAGCCTTGGTCACATCAGTAAACGTGCCGTTGCCATTGTTGTGAAATAGGTGGCTCTGGCCGAGAGCGCTGATGAAGATGTCGTCGTAGCCATCGTTGTCGTAATCGCCGATCGCGACGCCCATGCCGTACAAGGAAACCGCCAGGCCGGCTTTGCGAGTAACATCGGTAAACGTGCCGTCGTGATTGTTGTGATAAAGCTTCACTGTAGATTCAGCATGGCTGTGCCCGGGCCAATCTTCGCTGTTGACTAGCAGAATATCCGGCCAGCCATCGTTGTCGTAATCGATGAAAGCAACGCCCGAGCCCATGGTCTCAGGTAGATATTTCTTACCAAAGGCGCCATTGTTGTGAACGAAATGAATGCCAGCTTGCGCGGTGATGTCGCGCAATTGAATGGGCTGGGCGGAGGCGCGGGAAGTCACGAATGCAAACAGAACTCCGAGCATTGTTGCAGCCGTGCGGCTTTGCACGAAGAGCCGATTCGTATCAGGGTACGGCTTCAGGCGTGCCAATGATCTAAAGTGATATGCCACGGCTTTAGCCGCTTTGCCAGCAGCGGCTAAAGCCGGTCTTGATTTCGCAATTCTATCGGCACGGCTGAAGCCGTGCCCTGATACGAATCCGAAAATCATTTCGGAGAAAATCTCTAGCTTGCCCATTATTGCGAGGCTCCCGCCCTGGCAATTCGGCCGGCCGAGCTTCGCTCTGCCCGGACGTCTCGAACACCCGCCCCCACACGAACACCCGCCCCCACACGGCTTGATGTTAGGGCCACCGATACATGCTCGTGAATGGCTTGCCGCTCATTGTTGTCTTCGGGATTCAATTGCCGATACCGGCCGGTGATGGCTTGCGAAGCTTCGTCGGCCTTAAAACGCAGGTAACGGACTTCGTGGTCGTGGGCCTGTTTGTGGTCGCCTAAGCCGTTGTAGCAGAGCATGAGATTGTAGTGGGCCTGCAAGTCTTCCGGATCGACCGCTAAAACAGATCGCAGAACAGTCACCGCCTCCGCATATTTTCGCTGCAGAAAAAGAATGCGTCCCAGATCGTTCAGCGTTACGCGATCTCGCGGGTATTGAGCCAGAACCTTTCGTAGATGGGCGGCAGCATCGTCGTAGCGGCCATCGCTGCGCAGAACTTTGGCGTAGAAAAAATGGGCGCGAGCCAGATCGGGACTCAGCGATGTCGCCTTCTCCAGAACTGTGCGCGCACGATCCATATCGCCTTCCTGCACGGCGGCGCGTCCGATGTTGACCCAGCCGTCAGGATTCTTCGAGTCGATCTCCGTCACTTTCTCGAAGGCTGCCTGCGCACCTTTCAGATCACCCTGTAGCAGCAGGCCAATTCCGTAATCGTTCCACCGCTGCCAGTCTTCTGCCTGCAGAACGGTCTTGGGCGCGGATACGGGGGCGTCATGCGCAATCACGTTCAGCGTAACTTCGTCTTCCGCCAGAGCCACGATGGGGACATCGGGGATTTTTTCTTCTTTCGCGGATATTCCCTTCAGCGATCCTGAGAACAGAAACTTCCTGTCGTCGTAATCACGCGTGAGGTTTGTGTCAGGCTGGTTGGAATTGGGCACACCCGCAAACGAGAATTGCGTATTCCACCAGGCGAATTTGCGATAGCAGAGACGGGCGTGGAGAGTGATTTTACTACCCGCATCTTGGGGAATGTGCACCCGATAGTGAACCGTGTCGGCCGCGCCCGGAGGAATCAGATGCACATAAACTACGGCCCGTGTCGCCCACGCGTTGCGCTTGTTGATCGCGTTGGCGTGCGCATCCACTTGCAGAGAACGGTAGAAGTGCGCACCCTTTTCGACGGGGCCTTTGCCGTTGTCCTCGACACTACCGCTCCAGAAGATGGTTTGGCCCTTGTCGTCGATGCCCTTCAGTTCGAGCCAGGTGTCGTAGGCGTCGACCGTGCCGCCGGGAAAGAAATGGCCGATTTTTTTCGTGCGCACTACCACGTCCACGCGTACCGTATCTCCTCGGCGGATGCTTGGCTGGACTCGATTCAGCGGCGCGGTAATCGGAAGGACTTCGGGTTCGCTGGCCGGAGTGATTTTCGTCTCCGCCTCTTCGCCCACCGCAAACGTTGTAGATAGATCCGACTGATTGCCGCTTCCCGACTTCGACTGCGCACGCGCCGGAGAGAGTGCGAAAATATCGACGCTGACAATCCCATTCTTGAGAAAACCTTCGGTGATCTTGAGCTGATCGGCATCCTCATTGGCCGTTGGCAGAGCCGTGTTCGCTGCTGGAAAACGATGCGAATGAATGAACCCTCCGACGTTGCCTTGATCGTTCGAACGTGTCTGCGGCATGTGGCAATCGGCGCATTGCGAAGGTTTCGGCGGATAGTAAAAAGAGCGCGCGCCCTGGCCAGACACGCCGCTCGCCTGCCAATTATCGTATTCATTGAAGCCGCGAATCCAACGATAGCCGTTCACCGGCACGTCGAGATGCACCTTGTGGCAACTGGAACAGAACTCGGCTGTCTGGTTTCGCATGAAAGGCTTGAGAAAGACGCGACGGTGCGGCTCCGGATTCAGTTTCACGAGAAAATCGTGCAGCGTCCGCGCGAATGGGTTCTTGGTCGCAGCTAATTCATGCAGCTTGGGATATTCGAGATAAAAATCACCTTGCCCCATGCTGCTCTTCACGCCGGCGATCGAATGGCACATCATGCAGCCCAGGCCAGCCTGCGCTTCAGGGCGGTGCACGATTTGTTTGATCGGCGTATCCATCAAGCCGCTGTAAAGCACGGCAGGGTCGTGGCAGCCTCCGCACCATTTGGAGGGCTTGGTGCCAATCGTGTCCTGCATGTACTCAATGCTTTTGCGATACCACTGATTGTTGAATGACGAGAAATGATGAGCCGAACTGAACCACTGATTGTAGATATCTTCGTGGCAACGTTTGCAGGAGTCGGATTCCATGAAAAACTTGCTGGGAATTTTCTGTCCGCCGTTGACCTGGGCGGAACTGGGAAAGAATGGCCCACCCGGACCGTCGCCCTCTTGGTCCATGGTCGCAGGCGGCATTGAGGGATTTTCGATGCGGGCTTGATTTTGCCAGCGCGACTGTCGCAGGTAACGAGCGCCCGCGCCAAATCCAGCGAGCACCACCAGACAGACCGCGCAGCGAATGATCGAACTGGCAACGCTTGGCGTCAGCCAGCCGCGCTTCCCGGCCCATTCCGCGAAGACAATACCACCGCCGACGAGCGACAGAAAAATGTGAGCATACAACAGATTCCACTCCGCTCGTGGCGTTCCGGTCTTGATCAGAATGAGCCCAATCGCTGCTCCCCCGGCGAGCAGTGTCCAACCCATGCGGGTAGCGATGCTTCCATACCGAAGGCAGCGGAAAAGAAATGCGGCCAGCAGAACAGCAGTGACGATGCCAGCAACCACGTGCAGCAAAACAACCGCCGCGTAGAAAACATTTGGCTGAGGAAAGGTGTAGAGATAGGCAGCGGAAGTGAACAAAAATGCTAGCAGCCCGGCAAATCCACGGGACACGGAGAAGCTTCTGGATTGTTTGGGAATAGCCATCAAATAAGCGCCAACCTCTGGAGCGACCTGCGGTGTCCGAGGATTGAGTGGGAAACAGGTTATCGCTTTTTCGGAGTGGGGAAATAGTACAAATCGATTAGTGTCTTACTCGCCTCGTTCTTCCTTTGTGAACCTTCGTGTCCTTCGTGGTTAAGCATTTGAACGTCATCAACCACAAAGGACACCGAGGTTCACAAAAGGAAGAACATTGAACTTCATCGATTCTCTGGTAAACCAAGATTCCGTTAGACGACGTCCGGCCCTCGCCATGGTCCGCGTTGGGCTTCGAGTTCTGCCGCTACTTCTAGAACCAGTTCCTCTTCCCATGGACGCGCCACAATTTGCACGCCAATGGGCAAACCTTCATTTGACCGGCCAAACGGAATAGCTACCGCCGGTGTTCCCAGCAGATTGAACCATTCGGTGTAACTCCAGGCATCGAGATATTGCACGGTCTGGCCATCGATCTTCCAGCTGCGCTCGCCGTGTCGGAAAGCTGGCACCGAAGCCACCGGACAAAGGAGGATGGGAAAATCACGCATCTGCGAAAAGACTTCCATGCGAACGACGTCGCGCATGATCCAGGTGTCGAGCAAAGTCTGCGCCGTGTGCGATGGTTCGCCCGAAACCCAACCGGAAAACTCTTTGAGAATGGGGCTGAGGTCAGCTTCGCGTCCCTTCGTTAATGGTCCCAGCAGCATTCCGCCCGCGATGCCGAAAAATTGCCACCACAGTTGGCGCGCCTGTTCCAGGCCTTCGGGACGAAAGGGCTCAACTTTGAACCCCGCACGCTTGAGCGCGGTGGCCGCGGCTTGCACCGTGGCTCGAGTTTCAGAAGTCACCGGAGTGCGTCCGTCATCTTCAAAATATGCAATACGAAGTTGCTTCACAGCGTTAGGGCCTGGCCAGCGAACAGGTACGGGCGCGGCCGATGGATCTCCGTCATCCGGCCCTTGCATCACTTCGAATAGAACTTTCAAATCCGCGACCGTGCGAGCCAGCGGACCAACCACTCCGAGCAAAGCGAACGGCCCGACTGAGGTTGGGAAATGTCCTGTTGCTGGGATGCGGCCCGGCGTAGGCTTCAACCCGCAAATTCCGCTGAAATGTGCGGGCACACGAATCGAGCCGCCGCCGTCGCTGCCAACTCCTCCCGCTGACAATCCCGCGGCGATAGCTGCTGCTTCGCCGCCGCTCGATCCGCCCGGAGTTCGCGATAAATCCCAGGGATTGTTAGTACGGCCATAAAGGAGATTGTCCGTTTCCCATGCCATGAGCAGTTCAGGAGTGTTGGTATTGCCCAAGACGATGGCGCCGGCTTGCCGGAGGCGCGAAACCAGCGGCGCATCATTTTTTGCGACCAAGCCCGTACGAATCCTGGTCCCAGCCTCGCAGCGCAGTCCCTTTACTTCAATCGAGCTCTTGACGCTTATGGGAACACCATGCAACGGGCCCAGGCTTTCGTTGCGAGCGACAGCAGCTTCAGCCACACGCGCCCGACGGCGAGCGCCTTCAGCATCGACTTGTACGAGAGCATTTAACCTTGGATTCAACTTCTCAATGCGTGCAAGATGCGCATCGACCAAGTCAATTGGCGACAACTTTTTTTGGCGAATTTGCTCTGCCATGGAGACGGCTGAAAGGAGGGTGAGCTCGGACATGCGTTTTCGGTTGGCGAGAAAACTGAGTCTAGCACGGAAGAAATCTGTGCAACGTGGTCTGTAGAGACGTGGCTAGCTACGTCTCTACAAAATCAGTGCGAGATTGTTACCGAACGCCGTGATTTTTGCGGCGGCAGAAGCACGCGCACGGCGTCTTTGGTTTTGCTGCCGCGCTTGGCTAGCCAATTCTTGAGATGGTGCCGTGAGGCAGGCGTGAGGCGGGAGAAGAACATTCCTGCGCGGCCATCGTCATCGGCCCAAATTACTTTACCGGTCCCTTCCACCAAATGAGAGGTTCCCGGCAAGAGAAAATGCAATGGCACATGGTGTACTGCAGGCAATGGCTCCGGAGCCTGCAAAGCTAAACCCTGCTCGCTCAGATCGAGCATAATCGCGGGCAATGTTGTGGTTCCAAGCTGAAGGTGCACGAGCGCTTCCAATGGATGACGATGAGAATGGCGAGGATTGGGCCGCATAAGCCGCTGTCCCGCGTGCAATGAACGTGCGACCTGTTCATAGATCATGGGTTTATAAAGGACGAAATTTACGCCCGACTGGAACGCTCCGCCTACCGGTGTAAAAGCACTGACCATGGCATATACCACCGGTTTTCTCTGCGGCGTAACCATCTGTGCCATGCGTGCCACTTGGCCGGCGCCCGGGAGGTCAAAATCGACAATCAACGCCGAATGGTGGCGCCGTACCAGCAACTCCACGGCATCGGCGGATGAATGGCAAGTCCGGTGCTCGATTTGAAGCACGTCCAAGAGCGCCGCCAGCACCCGAAGTGACGGGCGATCCCGCGATACCAGCAGGGCGGTCAGTTCCATAGACGGGAGCTTATGTCTCGCGGGGACCTCAGTAAAGTGACAGCGGTAATAACTCAATAGTTACTTATGCGAGCTTCTTCCCGGATTGAAACTGCGGAATTTAGCGGGTTCTCGCCGCACTTTGGTTGCGGGATCTAATTGCCAACTTCGCTTGTACATGGCCGGTTTCGTAGGGTGCAAAAAAAGCGCGCGTCTTACGTAATCTGCCGCCCTTGGCGCTGAAATGAAATAGTTGAAGATAACAAATGGTCAAATCTGCCTCATCAAACGTCGCCAATCGTGCACCGCGGGTGAAGCTCGCGGGAACCGTATTGTCTCTGGTTTGTTTGGAGAATGGCCGGCAAACGCGAGGAAGACTGCATATGCTCTCGATAACCGGGGGCTTGTTGAATGTGGCTTCGCCTTTGGATGAAGGGATCAAGGTCGAACTGATCTTTCATGTGGGCGAAAGTACGGTTCGCAGCAAGGCACGTATGCTGTTTCCGATGTGGGCGACTCAAGGTTATCTTCAGCCCTTCGAATTTTCCGGACTGAATGAAAAAGAACGACGCAGCCTGGGAATCGATTTGCAGCGATTACTGGATTGCTCGGCCGCGAAAATTGTGTCGGCTGCAGAAAATGCTGAAATGTCCGCGCATTCTATACAATTTTAGATTCCTGCCGTTACTCTTCTTACTCTGTGCGAAGTTAACAAACCTTGGATTGGTTCAACCGCCTCTTTTCCAGTTATCTTGGAAAAATCATTCTCGGATAAAATACGTCATCGGACTTTTTGGCCGAACACTCATGGGGAGAATTTATGGCTCATCAGCATTCAACTGGTTTTCTGAAAATTGTCGAGGATGCCAGGAAACGTATCCGCGAAACCACCATCGATGATGTCAAAGCCAAGCTCGATCGCGGCGAAAAGTTTCTACTCATCGACGTGCGTGAAGAAAGTGAATACGCTGCCGACCATCTGCCAGGGGCTATACATCTGGGCAAAGGCGTTATCGAGCGCGATGTGGAGGCTCGCGTTCCCGACCAAAATACGCCCATGGTGCTCTATTGTGGTGGCGGATTTCGTTCCGCTCTAGCCGCTGACAACTTGCAAAAAATGGGCTACACGAACGTACTTTCCATGGATGGCGGAGTTCGAGGCTGGCGCGAAAAAGGTTTCAGCTTTACCAAAGATTGAACCTTGTAGAACTGAGATGCTGAAGTACTTCGGTAACTTGATGCGGTATTCGCTATAGGTCACGATGGTCATGCTGAAATAGTGATAACCAAAACGATAATGCAGGGCAAACAAAATTCCGGATCGGACGGCGCAGGAGCAGCGACGGCGCGAGCCGCCAATGTTTCCGCTGAGCAGGCACTGGGTCAGGCGGCGACGGCACCAGAGTTTTGTGCGGCGTTGGCGAAACTTTTCGGAGTTCGACCCACGGAAGTCGCCCTGATGCGCCTGCAGCGAGGCTTGCTGAGCTTCCTTTATCCGGAGCAATTAAAAACTGCGGGATCAATTCCGGTTTCCAGTTCTTCGGCAGTCGCTTCGCATACCGCATCCGCCAGAAAAACCGAAATTTTCAACGCCTTCGTCAAGGTAAAACATGCCAGCATTTTTGAAAGCGTGAAACTCAACGCTTCGGAAGATGTTGAACGAACCGGACAGAATGCGATTCAGAAGCTTATGTCTGCGCCTATCCTCGACGGGCAGAGAAAAGTTCTGGGGGTGGTCCAGGTTTGCCGTAAGGGATTTGACGCAGGAACCGCGGGACCAGATTTTACTCAGGACGATATGCAGCAACTGGAACTCGCCGCGAAAGTCTTATCCAACCTGCCTTTCGTAAAGTAGATCTTCAAGCGAACTGCAGATTCCTCGCTTCGCTCGTAATGACAGAACGTCTCCCGCAATTCATCGCAACGCGTTCTCAACGACTAAGTACTGGCGGCGCAACTTCAGTCAATCCCACCGCGAGCAGAGCTTTATTCGCCGCCTCAGTTCCGGAACGGACACAGTCGGGCACTCCGATTCCCCGGTAGGCGTTGCCGGCTAGGGTTAGTCCTGGAAATTGCTGCAGCAGAGTTTCGATGCGCTGTAGCCGCTCCAAATGGCCGACTCCATATTGAGCCATCACGCCATTCCAATGGTAAACGCGTGTGAACAGCGGTTCGATCGTCAGCCCGATTATTTGGTGCAGCTCGCCGCGAATAATGCGGACAAGTTCCTCGTCCGGCGTTTGCAGAATTTGTTCATTACGGGCTCCTCCAACGAAACAGCGAAGGAGTGCGCGGTCGTCTGGAGCGCGATGGGGAAACTTGTTATGCACAAAAGTGGCAGCAAGCATGCGTTTGCCTTCACTGCGGGGGACGAGAAATCCGAATCCGGGGGGAAGGGCGTCGCGCACCGTCCGATCATAGCCAAGATTTATAGTGACGGACGAAGTGTACTGTATGGCCGCGAGTTCGGAGGCCAGTTCCCCGCTGGTGATCCGCAGGAGCTCAGCGGCAATTTGCGCTGGCGTGGCCATAATTATGGCATCGAAGTGATTCGAATTATCCGCAGTCACGGTCCAGCCTTCCTGGCTCGATTGAACGGCAAGCACTGATGTGTTCGTGCGCAGGGCGGACGCAGGCAGGCGGGATGCAACCGCGTCCACCAACTGCTGCATGCCATCTTTCAAAGAAGTGAACAGCGGTCGCGCCGGGACTCCTGATGCTTGCGCCATGCGCTTGCGGGCTGCCAGCATTGCACGGCCCAGGCTGCCGTGGGAAGCTTCCATCTCCGCGAAACGTGGCAGAACCGCGCGTACGCTTAGTTGACTGGCTTCGCCGCCATAGACGCCGGAAAGCAGCGGATCTGCGAGACGGTCAACCATTTCGGGGCCGTAATGGCGCTCGACGAATGCAGTCACAGTCTCGTCAGCAACGGCTTTCCGCGGAGGATGAAACCACTCGCCCGCCATGCGTAGCTTCGTGCGAACGGAAAACAGTGGAGAAAGTACGGTGGGCATGAGTTTCGTCGGGACCATGAACATTAGGCCATCGGGGATCAACGCCAATCTACCCTTCACCAAAATGTAAGTTTTGCGGTCTGCGTCGTTGGACCCGATGAGTTGATCGCCTAAGTCAACCTCGCGACACAGGTCGCTTGCCCAGGGCTTTTCCGTAAGGAACGAATCGGGGCCGGCTTCGACTAAACAGCCATCCGCGTGTTCGGTCACTAACACGCCGCCTAAACGCGGAGTCGATTCGTACATGACATATTCCAGCGACGCGCCGGCGCGGCGGTGTTTTTCCAGGGTAAAAGCCGCCGAGAGTCCTGAGATACCGCCGCCGATAATGGCAACGCGTTTCATTTTTTTGCGACTGCCGTTCGCACCAGCCGCGACCGAGTAATGTCAGCAAGCGCAGACGCCAGCAGAAGAGAATCATTCAGTGATTCGGCACGCCACAACCGCATGCCCTGCCGCTGCGCGAATTGTTGGAAGCCAATGTCAATGTCGTAGAGTACTTCAACGTGGTCACAAAGAAATCCGATGGGCTGAATAAAAACGGCGCGATGTCCGCTTTGTTTCAGGCCAAGAATCGTATCTTCCACTCGCGGTCCCAACCACGCACCACCCGACATGCCCTGGCTCTGAAACGCGAAACTCCAGTCTCCGGGAGCCAGACCCGCCTCGCGCGCCACGGCTGAGGCCGTTTCCTTTGCCTGGCTCTCATACGGATCGCCTTCCGCAATCGTGCGCTCGGGGACGCTGTGCGCGGTAAAAATTATGGGAACGTTTTGTGTGCCTGCCTCGCGACGAGAACGATCCAATCCCAACCGTAGTTTTTCGGCGAAAGCTTTAGTCAACAATGGATGATCGTGCCATGAGTCAACGAAGTCGATGCTAAACCTCGTTTGATTTTCAGAAAGCGCGGATCGATAAAGCCCAACGCTGGTGCGCGAGTTTTGCGGCGCCAGACAAATGGCCACAACGTGCTCGATGCCGTCCGAAGTCATCGCGCCTACCGCATCGGCGACGAACGGCTTCCAGTTGCGCATGCCAACGTACACAGGCAATCCCAATTCGCGTGCGAGCAGTTCAGCTTGTTGCAGCGTCAGCTCAGTAAGCGGAGAACGGCCGATCAAAACGTAGCGGTGTTTGACTTCATCGACGACTGGCTGTGGAAGTGGTCTTCCGCCGGTTACGCGCAGCAAAAACTCCGGCACCTCTTCGACCGAGTCGGGGCTGCCGTGAGCAAGAAGGAGGACAGCCGTTTTGTCGGGATTTGCCAATCTCTTCCTCCGCTATCACGAAACAGGGGCAACTCTCTTGGAGTACTCTTGCACAAATTGAGCCAGCGCTTTCACATTCTCGACTGGAGTTTCCGGCAAAATGCCATGACCCAGATTGAAAATATGACCGGGGCGTCCAGCCGCGCGACGCAGAATGGCTTCGGCGCGCGACTTCAGTTCCTTCCAATCTGCGAACAATAGAACAGGATCGAGGTTGCCCTGCACGGCACAGTTGAAATCGAGGCTTCGCCAGCCATCATCGAGCGGAATACGCCAGTCAAGGCCAATTACGTCCGCGCCGGTTTCCCCCATCGAGGGCAAAAGGGTGGCGCTGTCGGTTCCGAAATAGATTATGGGCACGCCAGTTTTTTGCAGCTTCTTCACCAGTTCGGTGGTGCGCGGCAGCACGTAGCGGCGATAATCCTCGACGCTGAGGCACCCGACCCAGCTGTCAAAAATCTGAATTACATCCGCGCCCGCATGCACTTGCTGAGCCGCGTATTCCGAGACAACCGCAACCAGCTTGCGCATCAATTCATCCCATGTTGCTGGCGATGAATACATCATTTTCTTGGCATGAACGTAATTGCGCGAGCCGCCGCCTTCGATCATGTAACTGGCGAGGGTGAAGGGTGCGCCGCAAAAACCGATCACGGGCAAACGCGTTCCGAAGTGCTTGCAGACCTGCCGCACGGCTTCAGAAACATATCCCAGATCGGACGCGCGATCGGTGCGCAAAGCCGCTATGTCTTCCGGTTGGCGTAACGGCTTCTCGATTACGGGGCCTTCGCCAACAGAAAAATGAAATGGAAGCCCCATGACTTCGAGCGGCAGTAGAAGATCAGCGAAAATAATGGCGGCATCTACGCCAAGTGCCTCAGCCGCAGTAATCGTTACTTCAGCCGCCACTTGTGGCTTCTTGCAAATTTCGATCAGCGAATATTGTTTGCGGACAGCGCGGTATTCCTGCATATAACGGCCGGCCTGACGCATAAACCAAACCGGCGTGCGGTCCACGGGCTGCGATTTGCAAGCCTTGACGAATCGGGAATCAGGGGCCGACATGAACGATCCAATGTAGCATTTTTGACACTTATCCGCCGCGGAGACGGGCTGCCGTACTGCGCCTTCCAACGTTCTTGAGGAGCACTCTCTAATTCAAAAACTTGGCCTTCCGAATCAGGCGCACCAAAAGAGATAACCTCACATTCATCGCCAACCGGCTTATGATTCTAAGAACAATTCAGTGGAGGTGCGGACGTGGCAGCGAATCAGGTAGTGCTCTATTTCGACAAGCAGGAGGATGCTGTACTGTTCACGCTTGCTGCCAGTTCTGTCATGTCAGCCGAAGGCCCAATGCGCGGCAGCGACGCGGTGGCTAAAGTTGCTAAGGAGATTTGCAAAGCCACTCGAATTACGACCGAAGGCATCTTAAACAGCTAATCAATCCGACCAGGGCTGCGGCGTGCGATCCCAGCGGTGCTGCTTGAGTTGCTGCAGTAAGTCCACAGGCAGTTGGCCCGCATCACTCACCGCGATATTTTGCCGAACGTGATCCGGCTTTCTCATTCCCGTGATCGTGGTGCTAACCGTCGGATTTGAGATAATGAATCGCAAGGCCGCATCTGGCAAACTCAAATTTCCTGGAAGCACCGATTTCAGTTTGTCCACCCGGGCCATGGTTTTCTTCAGATTGTCCGGGCTGAAATATTTTGATCGCCAGTCGCTCTTGGGGAACTTCGTTTCCGCCGTCATCTTGCCGCCCAGACTGCCTTCGTCCAGCGGAACTCTGGCGATCACGCCAATGTTCAATTCTCGGCACGCAGGAAACAACTTATCTTCCGGCGACTGATCGAAAATGTTGTAGATCACCTGCACAACATCAACCAGCCCGGTTTGCATGGCTTTGATGCCATTCTCCGGCTGCCAGCGGTTTAGACTCAGCCCGAAGAAGCGTATCAATCCTTCACTTTTCAGCTTCCCGACGGTCTCGCGAAATTCCGCTTCGTTCGTCCAACTATCGTCCCAGACGTGGAATTGCAAAAGGTCGATGGAGTCGACGCCCAGCTTCTCCCGGATCGATTTGGCATATTTGAAAACGTGTTCTGCCGGGAATACGTCGTGGTATTTATCTTTTGGGGAAGCCGGCCACTTCTCATTGCGTGGCGGAACCTTAGACGCCGCGTACAGACGTTTATCGCGGTTCGCCGCTAAAATCTTGCCCAGCAGGGCATCGCTTTTGCCCTCGCCATAAGCCCATGCCGTATCGAAAAAGTTGCAGCCGAGATCGACGGCCAGTTGCAACGCTTCGAGCGATTGGCGGTCATCCGAACCGCTCCAGCCGCTCATTCCCCACAGTCCATGCGCAATTTCGCTTACTTCAAAGCCGGTTCGACCGAGTTTGCGATACTTCATCAAGCCTCCGCGGAGACGTAAAATCTCCCTGCCATGATTTGACAAGGCGACTCCAAGATTTTTAACATATAGGTTCAGCCTTGGACTGTTCAACAGAAGTACGGTTCGGGCATTGCAGACCGTAATTCCTTCGAAAACCTCTTATGATTACAGTTAAAGAGCTTACCAAGAGATACGCTCGTAATATTGCCGTCGACCATATCTCATTTCAGGTTGAGAAAGGTCAGATAGTCGGTTTTCTAGGGCCCAACGGGGCAGGGAAGACCACAACCATGCGCATGCTGACGGGTTTTTTATCGCCCACGTCGGGTAGCGCAACCGTAGCTGGCTACGATGTTCTCGAGCAACCGCTCGAGGTGAAAAGGCGCATTGGTTATCTGCCCGAAACCCCGCCGCTTTATCCAGAGATGGAAACCGGCGAGTATCTGACTTTCGTCGGTCGGCTCAAAGGCTTGTCTGGCACGGAATTGCGCAAGCGAGTCGATTATGTTTCCGAACGTTGCGCGGTCGCCGATGTGAAGAACAAACTGCTGGGGAAACTTTCGAAAGGCTATCGCCAACGCGTAGGTCTGGCGCAAGCTATTATTCATAACCCCGATGTGCTGATTCTCGACGAGCCCACGGCTGGACTCGATCCGAAGCAAATCAACGAGACTCGTGATCTGATCAAGAGCCTGGGCGGCGACCACACGATTATTCTCAGTACTCACATTCTGCCGGAGGTCGAACAGACCTGTGAGCAAGTCCTCATCATCAACAAAGGCAAACTGGTCGCGACCGATTCAGTTCACAACCTGCAGAACCGGGCTCGCGGAGCCGAATCGGTGCTGGTCGAGGTCAGCGGGCGTAATGGGAGTCTCGATTTCGCGGCGGTGCAACGCCGGCTTGAGGAGGTTGCCGGCGTAAGCCGTGTGGTAGCGAAGCAGAGCCAGCAGAATCGCAAGAGTTTTGAGGTTGAAAGCGGAAAAGGTTTTGTCCGCGGCGATCTGGCGCGTGCGGTGGTCGAGTCCGGATGGGACTTGAACGAACTGCGTCCCGCGGCAATGAGCCTGGAAGAGATATTCCTTCAACTTACTGGCAAAGAGACAGCGTCCGGTGAAGAAAAAGAAATCGCGGCCAAGGGGGCACACTAAATGCGAAATATTTTGATTATCTGCCGCAAAGAGCTTCGCAGCTATTTCTCATCCCCAATCGCGTATCTGCTGCTGACCATGTTCGCTGTGATCTTCGGATTCTTCTTCTGGAACGCGCTGGGCTATTTCGTATTGATGGGCATGGAATCGCAGATGCGCGGCCAGATGATGCCGATGAACCTCAACGAAATGGTGATCAGACCGTTACTGTCAAACGTAGGCGTGGTCGGGCTTTTCTTCATCCCAATGATCACCATGCGCCTGTTCGCGGAAGAAAAACGCAGCGGCACCATCGAACTGCTCGCGACTTCGCCAGTACGCGACATCGAAATCATCATAGGAAAATGGCTGGCAGCCCTCAGTTTGTATGCGTGCATGTTGTTGGTTGCGGCGGTGAACTTTGCGTTTCTCTTCAGATATGGCAAGCCCGATTGGAAGCCGCTTGTAATTGGTTATCTAGGATTATTGCTGCAGGCGGGAGCATTGCTGGCGATTGGCACGTTCATTTCAACTTTGACGAAGAATCAAATCATCGCCGGCGCTGCCACGTTCGGCATATGCCTGCTGCTCTGGATTCTGGAATGGGTCAGTGGATATGAAACCTCCACCTGGGCCCAAGTGCTCGCTTACATGTCGATAATTACGCATTTCGAATCGTTCGCCAAAGGCGTTCTTGATTTGAAGGACGCAATCTTCTATATGACGGTGATTTTTCTGGGACTTTTCTTCACTGCTCGTTCCATGGAATCTCTCCGCTGGAGGTCGTAGTTGAATACGCAATTGCTAAAAGCCAGACAGACGAAATATGCGGCTTATGCCGCCGTCTACATACTCGTCGTAGTCACCGCTGTGGTGATCGTGAACGTGCTCGCCGATCGCTACACCAAGTCTTATGACGCCACGTCAAACAAGCGCTACAGCCTGTCCGAACAGACTGCGAAAATCGTCAAGGGATTGAAGGAGAACGCGACCATCCTCTACTTCGACCAGGGCACCCGCTTCCAGCACGCGAAAGACTTGCTCGGGGAATATACGAGCCTGTCGCCGAAACTGCACGTTGACTACATCGATCCTGACAAAAAGCCGCAGGAGGCTCGCGAGGCCGGCATAAAGAATTACGGAACTGCGATTGTGCAGGTTGGCGACAGAAAAGAAGAAGCCAAGAGCATGACGGAGGAAGGCATTACCGGAGCGCTCATCCGCGTTCTCAAGAATAAAACCCGCACCGTATGTTTTGTCGTGGGAAGCGGCGAGCATCAGATCGACGATTCCGACCGCAACGGTTTCTCCGATTTCAAACAGCTAGTGGGTAAAGACAACTATGAAGCGAAGTCGATTGACTTGCTGCAGAAGGCGGAAGTTCCAAGCGATTGCACGGCGCTGGTAGTCGGTGGACCAACGCGAAATTATCAGCAACCCGAAGTCGATGCCATCAAGAAATATGTTGAAGATGGCGGACGCGTTCTGTTCATGCTGGATCCTCCGCTAAAAATTGGACGCTCCGAAATTGCCGACAACGATGCCCTTACCAGCCTGCTGCAAAGTTGGGGCGTGACTATGGATAAGGATCTGATTCTGGACTTGAATCCAATTGGACAGCTTGCCGGTCTCGGACCGCAGGTCGCGCTGGTCACCAGTTACGACTCACAACCCATCGTGAATGGCATGAAGGGTACGGCAACTGGCTTCCCACTCTCGCGTTCGATCGATGTGAAGAATGGCGACAAGACCTCGGTGCAAAAATTGTTTGATTCTTCGAGTACCAGTCTGGCAACGAACAATTTGAGCTCGCCTGCGGTCGATCCTAATGACCCTAAGAATAAGAAAGGGCCGCTGACCATCGCCGCAGCCGGAACCTACAACACTGGCAAGCAGGACTCGCAGGGCCGCTTCGTGGTGGTCGGCAGCTCGTCGTGGGCGGCGAATTCGTTCATCAAATTTAACGGCAACAGCGATCTGGCATTGAACACCATCGATTGGCTGGCGTCGGATGAAGATTTGATCTCGATCCGTCCTAAGCAAGAAGAAGACCGTCGCGTCACCATGACTCGCGCCCAGATGAATATGGTGCGGCTCACCAGCCAGTTCCTGCTGCCGCTGGTGGTAGTTTTTGCCGGAGTGTCGGTCTGGTGGCGGAGGCGATAGATGAAAGGAAGCAGTCTCATCGTCGCAGCCGTTATTCTAGCGGGACTCGTCGGAGCTCTTTACTGGTCAAATCATCACAAGCCGGCGGAGACCACCGAAGCTGCTGCAGATGCGCCGCCTAAAATTCTCGCGGTTAAAACTCCCGATATCTCCAAATTTGATCTGAAGAAAGACGGTACTGAACAAGTCGGGGCCGAGCGCAATGGCGCGGGCCAGTGGCGGATTACTTCGCCTGCGGCGCTTCCGGCCGATCAGAGCGCGGTTTCCAGCTTGCTCGGCACTTTTTCATCACTGAACTCGCAACGATTGGTAGAAGAGAAGGCCAGCAATCTTGCTCCCTATGGCCTGGACGCTCCGAAATTCGAAGTTGATTTAACCGAGAAAAATAATCAGACGCAGAGCCTATTGTTGGGGGATGCCACTCCCGCAAGCAACGCAATCTACGCGAAACTCGGTGGGGATCCGCGCATCTTCACAATCGCGAGTTACGACAAGACCAGCATCGACAAAAGCGCAAACGATCTTCGGGACAAACGTCTGTTGACAGTAAATCCGGATAAGATCAGCGAGGTTGATCTAGTCGCGAACAAGCAGGAGATGGCGTTTGGCCGCAACAAGGATGAGTGGCAGATCGTGAAGCCGAAGCCGCTGCGAGCGGATGCTGCGCAAGTTGATTCCCTGGTCCGTGCCCTCACTGACGCGAAGATGGAACTGACTGCAACGGACGATCAGAAGAAAACAGCTTCCGCATTCGCGTCGGCGACTCCGGTGGCGACGGCGAAGGTCACAGCTGAGTCTGGAACGCAGGAACTGCAGGTGCGGAAGAATAAAGACGACTACTATGCCAAGTCGAGCGCGGTAGAGGGCATTTACAAAGTCCCGAACACCCTGGGACAGGCGCTCGACAAAAACCTGGAAGATTTTCGCAATAAGAAGTTATTTGATCTCGGCTCGGATGATCTCAGCAAAATCGAAGTTCGCGACGGATCGAAAACTTACTTCCTGACCAGAAGCGGAGAAGACTGGTGGTCAGGCAATGCGAAAAAGATGGACGAAGGCACGGTGCAGGATCTCATCGATAAAATCCGCGAGCTCTCAGCCAGCAAGTTTGTGGACGCCGGATTTGCTGCACCGGCCATCGAACTCATTGTCACGTCGAACGGCGGCAAGAAGGTGGAAAAGGTCTCGATCTCGAAAGCGGGTGGCAACTATATCGCGATAAGAGAGAACGAGCCGGCAACGCTCTATCAACTCGATTCGAAGGCCGTTGACGACCTCACCAAGTCAGCCGAAGACGTGAAGCCCGCGACTACAGCTGCACCCGGGCATTCTTAGTTTTCAACAACCGCTGGAGATGCCACGAAGCCTTCACTTTTCGCGATGAAACAGAACCGCAGTGTTATCCGCATGGATCAGTTTCCATCCCGCCGTTAACCCAAGTATGGTTCCCAACGAAGAATCCTTCTGCACCAGTACCCAGTCCACATGTCTTTCGTCCAGAATTTTGCTCCATTCAGGCTGCACGTAGATGACCTTAAGGTAATCTTTGAAAAATTGGTCGCCATATAAATCGTGGCGGTCGTCCACCAGCACTTTGGTTTGCGGATAAAGCGAGTAAATCAAATATCCGCCCCACTGGTCTGGGCAGAAAATCGGTTCCCGGATATCGCGTTGAATAATCACTTCAGCGGCCTCCACCGGAAGACGCTTGTCATCGAAGTAACCATTTAAGAGCTGTGCTGACCCAATCCGTCCGCCGTTCATGCAAGCCGCCATGCCAACAGCGAAGGCAATGAGCAGCCAGACGTGGCCGCGAAAATCAAGCTCCAGCTTTTCCATCCGCGCGCCGAAGCTTTGCAGACTTGACAGGCCAGAGCGCAGCCAAAGCGCAACCTGCCGATTCCCAGCAGCCGTTGCGACCCTGTTGCTCAATATAGGCGCGACAATCAACGTAAGCAGGATAGAAGACGCCGGAAGATTACGCGAAGCGTACAGACCGCTATAAGCCGCCAAAAGAATTACGAGAAATCGTGCTGGTGGCTGTTGTCGCCGAGTGCTGGCCAGCGCCATAACAGTTATCAGAAGTAAAACGGCGAAAGACTGCTGCGCTGCACCGTGAAAGTCCGGCGAGCGGAACTCGCTGACTTGGTTCATCAGGAATTTATCGGACAGATAGTGATAAATATGCAGGTGCAAGTTGTAGCCGTACGGATTCAGAAAACTCGCCATGAGCGAGAGCAGGCTCACCAAGCCGAGCCGCTGAAGCCACCTGCGAGCCTGCTGCCGTTGCTCAGGGCGCGTGATGTATTCGATCCCCGCAGCGACGATATATAACGCCAAAAGAGCAAAACCGAACACGAACCCGCCATGCAAATTAACCCAAAGCAGCATTAGAAGCGGCAAGAAAAAAATGCGGCGACGTTCGCTGTTTGACTCCGCCGCGGAGTCCAGCAGTTCAAACCAAATCACGGTGAAGAGCCAACTGAGAACGTGAGGCCGGGCCAGAAAGTGGACAGCCGAAGCGCCCAGCGACAGCACCAGCATAAAAAGCACAATCGGCAGGCTTCCTCCGCGCCGCATGGCTAAGCGAAATACCAAGACGAAGGTGGCCGCCATAATTGCTGCGGTAAAGAAGACAACACCATTCAGCCCAAGCCAATGGTGAATGCTCGCAATAAAAACGTCGTACAGCCACTCCCACGCGTACCAAGTATGCCCGCTCATAGTGGCTGAGAACGGATCGGTGCAGGTGGCTGAGTGTGTCTGCAACATCAGTTGCCCATTGCGGATGTGCCATCCCGTTCCCGCATCACGCAGCAAAAGTCGGCCCATCGCCCCACAGCTCAAGCCAAGAAGCAATGCAACGAAAAGCAAATCTGAAACAGAGGGCATAAGAAAGAGAACCCAACGCGGCGCATTAGTGAGCTGCGCTCCTATCCTATGTAGAGGCTCAGTTTGCGGTAGTTTTGAATGCAAAGCGTGTGCTCGTGTGATCGGGCCATGTTATCCGATTAAGACGCGGAAGTGTCAGAGAGCTTGGCCGCCGATTGTTTTCAGATCACGGACGATATAACAAATAGCCAAGGCCGACTCGCATGTGATGAAGCAGGCTATCCTGGAGGCTCGCGGCTATAGTAAGTCCCAAAGCCGCGTGTACCACGCCTAACGGAAAAAGGTTGCGATAACGGCGAAACAGTTCGCAGAATACTAAGCCGCCAATGAAGCTGAGCACGGTCAGCGCCGGGTTTGGGATGTGAGCGATGCAGAACAAAAGCGCCGCGCGTACTGCGGCGCGCCGGCCGCCCAGAACTGATTCCAGGCGCACGAAGAAGAACGACTGCAGAATGAATTCCTGCTGCAAAGACCAAATAGCGTATTGCCAAGCCCTTTTCCATGGCACCGCCTGGGGACGTCCCAGGTTGTGCATCAACCAACCAGCCACGACAATCGCCGCTACCATAATTGCCGCGACGGCTAGAATCGCACCCACCCCAGAGCCAGGCCGGGCGAGTCCCAATTCACGAACTGAATAGTGACTGCGTACCGTGAACCACAGAATGCAAAACGCCGCCATGAGACTCCCGACAGTATTGATCGCGACCTTGTGGAGTCCATACTGCAATCATGATCAAAGCGAAGACTACGGCAACCTGTTGTAGCTCGGCTAGGTTGAGAGGCAGACTTGGCCCGGGCTGTTCTACTTGGATGGATGAAGGCTGTCGAGAACACTCAACCTTGGGAATTAAAGTTTTCAACTCGGGAGCCATGGCGCGAATCTACTAATTAGGATGCATTTTCTATTGTAAGCGTCCTGAAATTAGACGAAAAAGCGGATGAACCTCAAGGCGACACCGCAGGTCGTGATCATCGGAGCGGGATTTGGTGGCCTCAACGCCGCTCTTAGCCTCGCCCACCGTCCGGTGCGGATCACATTGATCGACCGCAGAAATCACCATAATTTTCAGCCTTTGCTGTATCAGGTGGCAACCGCCGGATTGTCTCCCGGAGAAATCGCCACGCCCATCCGCTGGATCGTGCGCAAACATCGCAATGTCGAAGTTCTTCTCGGGGAAGTACACGAACTTGATCTCGAACAGCGCGTGTCTGAAGTTCGCCGATCGCGAAATTTCATACGACTATCTGATTGTAGCCGCAGGCGCCAGCCACGCCTATTTCGGACACGACGAATGGGAACCATTTGCCCCGGGCCTGAAAACCATTGAGGACGCGCTGGAAATCCGCCGCCGAGTTTTGCTCGCATTTGAACTCGCCGAGCGACACGCCGCCAGCACCGGTGATAATGTGCAGTTGAATTTCGTGATTGTCGGCGGTGGCCCCACCGGAGTAGAACTGGCCGGAACCCTCTCAGAGATTGCGCGCCGCGTTCTGGCGGACGAATTCAATTCCATCGATACCAGGAGCGCGCGAATCATCTTGCTCGAAGGCGGTCCGCGAATTTTGCCCGCTTATCCCGAGGATTTGTCACGCAGCGCGGAGCAACAACTCCGTGGACTCGGAGTTGAGGTGCACACATCCACGATGGTTACCGACGTCGAACCCGCCGCCGTGCACATGGGAGCGACGCGTCTGCCTGCGGCGGTAATTCTATGGGCCGCGGGAGTAGCCGCATCGCCCCTGGGTAAGAAACTTGGAGCGCCTGTGGACCGCGCGGGGCGCGTGCTGGTTAATGCCGATTTGAGCATTCCCGGGCATCCCGAGGTTTTCGTAATTGGAGATCTGGCTGCGCTCAAAGATAAAAATGGCCGACTCGTCCCGGGCGTCGCGCCAGCTGCGATCCAGCAGGGAAAGGCGACGGCCCGAAATATTGCGAACGACCTGCAAGGAAAACCACGACGCGATTTTCATTACGTCAACAAAGGTAATCTTGCAACCATTGGCCGCGCTGCCGCTATCGCGGAGTTTGGCAAAATTCATATCTCCGGATTCATCGCCTGGCTGTCTTGGCTATTTGTCCACATCTTTTTCCTGATCGGATTCCGCAACCGTATATTGGTAATGATTCAGTGGGCATGGTCGTACTTCACCTACGAACGCGGAGCCCAACTGATCACCGGAGATCAAACTTTGCCAAGCTGGTCAGAACTGATGCAGCAGCAAAACAGCTCTGCGCAGGAGCGAGGCAAGGATAAATAACAGCGGCTTGAGCCACGCCAAACGAATTACGAAGCGGTTGCCAGCGATTTTCCTGGCCGCCGGGAACGGATCACGGCAGCTTGTTCAAGTAACACGGTCCCGTAGTGGGCTGCGTCGGTGGAGTGGGCGGGGTGCTCCAGGGCGCATTCGGGAAATCGAAAAACTCTGTCATATCCATTTGAGCGGCGTCCCGTTTGGTGAGGCTGGGAAGGTTGAAGCGGGTTTCCACCAGTTTCAGCCAGGCCGTGTAATCGGTGACCGTATGCGAAACGTAGTTCTTCTTCGAGAACGGCGAAATCGCGATCATTGGAACTCGATAACCGGTATAGACGAAGTCGCAGGTCGGCCCAGTACCTTTTGTGCAGATGTCACCGGGCATTAAATCGTTCGGCTTGATGCCATCAGGGCTGACCGCCGCCTGCGGCGCTACATGATCGTAGAAACCACCAAACTCGTCCCAGGTGAGGATGAAAACCGAGTCCTGCCAGGAAGGACTCTGCATTAGAGCATCCACCAGAGTAGAAACGTAATGCGATCCCGCCTGCACGCTGCCACCGGGCAAGCCGTCGTCCAATCCAGGATGCTCGTCGAGTCCACTGCTGAAACCGGGGTCGATGAATGCCACTGACGGCAGAGCAGCGTTAGAGACATCAGCTAAGAACTGCGAAACCGGTACGATATTGTTTGGGTACTTGCTGGCTGTCGCGAACATGTTGATGGTGCTGTCCTGAACCGGAGGCGTGGCATAAGTCAGATCGGTGACGTAAACCTTCCACGAAACGCCCGCCGTCTGCAGCAAATCAAAGATGGTCTGGTTAGTCAGCGTCGCCGCAGGCGGATACACGTGTCCGGCTGAGGTGGCGGCCAACATATACAAGCGATTGGGCTGGGTGCGCGACATTATCGGCGAAAACCAGCGGTCCGACGTGGCGAAGTTCGACGCCATGAAGTAGTAATAAGGCAGGTCGGTTCCGGTGTAATGGCCCATGGCACGAATTCCGTCCACATCGGTGAACGGCGGCTGATTGGTTCGGGCGTCATGCGCTGCTGTATAGACGAATCCGTCGAGGGAAGCCATTGATGAGATTGGATCGTGAAGATTCCAATCCGCATGGTCCTCATTCCATGACGGACTCGGGTTTTCCACACACATGGAAACCATGGGAAATGACTGGACTTGTGGGCTATTACTGTCGACAGTACAGTCATTAGGCGGGAAGGGAAATGCGGGGTCGCAGCCCGGATTCGTCGGCACTGGACCCGGAGTCGGGTTATATTGCGGCAGGCCGTCAAACGACTGATCAGCAATGCCGTTGGCTGCCCAGTACTCGTGCATAGCGCCGAAATAATGGTCGAAGCCCCGGTTTTCCTGGGCCATGAAGATGATATGGTTCACGCTCTGCAAGCTTGCGGGTTGGCCTGAACCGTTTACCAGACCACGGCATCCGCTCAAGAAAATCGCCAGGCCCGCGAGCACGAACAACCAAAGTACCGGAAATTTTGCTGGGCGCTCGCGACGCCACGCTATTTTCTTTTGTAGAACCATCGTGAGTGACTTCAGATGTTTCCTGGGCTGAAAGCGTTGGCCGCAACCCCTGCTCACCCGTTTCAACCGCGCGCATTGCATGCACTTCTGAGTAGATTTCGGAGCTTACAGGGTTGACCCTGCAGGAAACGCTGTATTACTGTCTCTGCAACATCGCTGGATCTCCGGATCGAAACATTGATCAGCGATCACTTGGGCCGTCTCCCACTCGCGTTGGAACCAGCCCACTCATTAAGTTACTCAGACCTTGCCGTCACGCAAGTGCAGGTTCCAAACCCCGGAGGATATGAATGAAGACTTTCTTCTACGCTACCTCTATTTTCCTGATGCTCGCGACATCCACGTTTGCCACTGTCTACGTCAGCACCCCAACTAATGGCGCGAATGTCACTTCGCCTGTGCAATACAAGGCGACAGCGACGACGAACACATGTTCAAAGGGTGTTGCGTCGATGGGAATTTACGTGGATAACAGTTTGGTGTATGTGGTCCAGGGAGCGTCTCTTGATCACGCCCTGTCACTCAACAACGGTAATTATCACACGGTGGTTGAAGAGTGGGACCATTGTGGCGGAGCCTCTTACGCCACGATTGATATCACGGTGACCGGTGGCGGCGGCCACGTACTCCAGCACCTCCAGGCCAGCGGGGGATGGAAAAGCTGGGGTGAACTGCCTCCAAACTACGGCATCTGCTCTTACCCTTGTCCGGGAGTGAGTTGGTGGATGAAGCAGGGGATTAAAAGCCCTTCACTCAGCGGCGACGCGACCGAATTCTATCTGGGCGGCAGCAAGCCTTACGCGGACGTCTTGTTCAGTAATCCTCTGATCGGTCAGGGATCGACGCAAGGCATTCCCGATTCCGGTCATACGCTGCTTCCGACTCTGCACAACTTCACCTATGACGTTTATTTTTATCCCACCAATCTCGGCGTCACACAGGTGCTCGAGTTTGACATCAGCATGTACTTCGATAGTTTGGGCCTGATCTGGGGCAACCAGTGCAACATTCTCGGCGGCCATGTATGGGATGTTTGGGATAACGTTGGGCATCACTGGGTCTCCACCGGCGTTCCCTGTAATCCGGTCAACAATGCGTGGAATCACCTGACCATTCAAGTGCAGCGAGAGTCAGACAATTGGTTGCTGTTCCAATCGATCACGCTGAATGGGCACCAGGCGAACATAAACCGCTATTACGCGCCAGGTTCGGCTTCCCCTAGCTGGTGGGGCATCACCGTCAACTACCAGATGGACGGCAATTACAACCAGACCGCGTACACCACATACTTGGACAACTTCAGCTTTACCTACTGGTGAGGCTGTCACCCCGAGGCATAGGGGGCTGTGCCTCGGGTACATAACTAAACTTTGAACAAAGTGGCAGACGCGCGCCGGTTGCTCTACTGGCTGGCGCTGAGGACCCGTGTTGTCCTCACAGCCTTGCCGCCAACATTAACCGGCAATAATCGTTTGAAAATTCTGGAGTAGGGTGGGCACCTTTGTGCGAACAGTCACAATCGCGGGGTGATGCCTGCGAGAGCATGGCAGGGAATGTCATGTGAAAGTCCCACCAAGCCAGAGATTTGAGCCAATCAACTTTATTACTTATTCCACTGGAGAAATCTTTTTATGCGTCCTTTTTCCATTATTGCAGTTGCTCTTTTTTGCGTTCATTTTTGCCTGGCCAGTGATTCAGCAATTAACCCGACCACCACACTTGTGGCACAAACTTCCAATAACACCAGCGCCTCCAACTCTTTTGGACCTCAGTCCAACGGCAACCAGGGTGCGGCGAACATAAGCAAGGTGGACACGCATTCGTTGCTCTATCCGGGCAGTGACACCAAAATTTTCGCCCACCTCGAGCTTTGGTGGGGAATCCCTGGCCACATTAACATCGGGTATAGTTCCACCGATCCCGCACAGGTCCATCGCCAGATCGCAGACATGATCAGCCGAGGCATCAATGGTTTGGTCATGGTTTGGTATGGAACCAATAACCCCATTGACCAGGCTGCGAAACTAGTAATGCACGAAGCCGAACTGCATCCAGGGTTCACCTTCGCTCTCATGGTGGACCATGGCGCCATCCTGTGGGATTCTTGCCAAGGGTGCAGCCCACAGCAAGCTCTGATCAATCAACTGCAGTATGTCGAGCAGACCTATTTTTCTTCTCCCGCTTATTTGAGAATCAACGGCCAGCCGGTGATTACAGACTTCGATATCGATCTCTTCTATCAGGTCGATTGGAGCGCGGTGAAGAGTGCGCTATCTTCCAAGCCGGTATTCATATTTCAGAACACGGAGGGATTTTCCCACGCGGAAAGCAGCGGCGCTTACTCGTGGGTGATCCCAACCACTAACGATTATGGAGCCAGCTATCTCGAGAATTTTTACTCCACTGGGGAGAATTTTCGTGAAGAACAAACCTGGGGTGCTGCGTACAAAGGATTCAACGACAGTCTGGCGACGTGGGGAATGCATCGGATCATGGGACAGCAGTGCGGCCAGACCTGGCTGCAAACCTTCTCCCGGATCAACAAGTTTCATAATTCGTCCAACCCGCTTCCCGCAATGCAGCTCGTCACCTGGAACGATTATGAAGAAGGTTCAGAAATGGAATCCGGGATCGACAACTGCGTGAGCGTCTCCGGCAATCTCTCCGGCAATGAATTGCATTGGTGGATACAGGGTCAGGAAAATACTCTGGATCACTACACGGTTTATGTAAGTGCTGACGGTAAAAACCTCACGGATCTGGCGAATGTGCCTGTTAACACCAACTCGCTCGATCTATGCGACTACGCGCTCCCAGCTGGAAAGTACAGCCTGTACGTTCAGGCTATTGGCAAGCCCAGCCTGAGGAACCACATGTCAGGGGTTATCCGGTACACAGGGAGCTGCCCTGCGCCTCCGCCGACACAATCTCCAAATCCCACTCCCGCCCCATCCACCGGGTCGAACCCAGCTCCCGTGGCGACTGTAACTCTTACCGCAACGCCATCGTCGGTGAGCCTTGCGCCCGGTCAAACTGCAGCCTCACGTATAGTCGTGGCTCCCAGCTCCGGGTCCTTCAACAACCCGGTCACGCTTTCCTGCTCCAACCTGCCAGCGGGCATGTCCTGCGTTTTTTCGCCCGCGGTGGTTAACCCCGGTTCCAGCACCGCGGCGTCGGAGGTTACGTTTTCGTCGACTGCGTCGGCGGCATTGAAGCGGCCGCTATCACGGCAAGGCAGTCCCGGCGTTCCTCCCTATATGCTAAGTTTTGCGGTTCTGGGATTTGCGTTTATGGGCGGGATCAACCAGAAACGCGCTCGTCGAGTGATAGCGCTCGGCTTGCTGATTGGTACCGCTCTACTGGTCAGCTCCTGCGGCGGAGGGGGTATGTCCTCAACTAAGGCCGCTAACCCATCCACCGCTACTCCGTTCACCATCACCATCAATGGCGGTTCGGGAACGGTGCAAGCCTCTACCACGGTTCGCGTCACCCTTAACTAGTGCTCTCCGAATTGACGGGTACGCTTTGTGGCGAAATTGAGAACCGCTGTAAGTCGTCAGGGGAGAATTTCTTCAGCAGCTCTCCCAAAACGCGCTGCGAGGCTTCTGCAACTGGCAGGGGTGGGATCACGGTCATTTTCCCACCCATTTTGCTGAGCAGTAAATATGTCGCGCGATTCTGATACAGGAATTCGACGGGATATTCCGGCTTTCGCTTTCGCGCTTGCTCCGGCTCGGCGTCGAGCAGATAGGCGATATCCGGATGCGGAGTGATGGTAAGTAGAAAGCGTGCGTAAGCCCGCGATATTCCACTCTGCAGGTTGAGGTTCGCCAACTCGTCGTGGAGGTAGCGATCGAAGATGATCACGTCCGCCCCGCTTCGTCGTTGCTTTGCTACCACGGCGCAAAGCGAGAGAGCATCCAGAAAATAGAGAAAGAAACGCACGGTTGTCATGTACCAGGACCGCACGTTTTTGTCGCGACGATTAACCGGCCGGTCCGGAGATCCTACGCCCTTTTCACCTCTGAACAAGGTATGGCCGCTGAATTCCCGCACTCCGGTCAGCATCGAAACGTCGTCCCAAAAAGCGAGCATGGAGACGCGGAAGCCGGCCTGAAGCAGACGCTCCCTCAAAGATTCAATCTGGGTACTTTTGCCAGCGCCGTCAATGCCCGAAAAACTGACAAATCTGGCGCGGCGGTTTCGAGGATTCACATCAGTCATAGTGCCTGTTTCTCTTTGGCGATGGCTATCGAGCGCCAGGTGGGCGGCTCGGACTGGCATTCGCCAATGCCACCACGGTTCCGACCGCCACACTAGCACCCACGATGGCGCTTACTTTTATCAGGAAGGACCTGGTCCGTCGCTGCTTGGCCGGTGCAATGGCTGCCCCGGCTGGTTTTGAAGCTGTCACTCCTGTGGCCTCAACCCCCGCCGCCGCGGCAGTTCCGACAGGTTCTTGATCCTGCTGCTGAGTGGTGAGAGATTGTTGCGCGCCGAAAGGCGATGTATTTTCCGCTACTTGCGAGCGTATCGATCCGGGGCTATCAGGAAAACTTTCGCCTTGAGATTGCGCAGACCTGTAGCTTTGCGCAGGGTGATTTTCGTCCGGCGATTGAGCGGAGGCTCCCGTCCCGGCGCTTTGATCTTGCAAAGGTAATGCAGATGCAGAATACGGCACAAGCAGACACACCGCCAGAAAGCAGGCAATACGGGGTATCAGCTTCCCACCAGATGTTCTCATTGCTCCAACGCTCGCTAGGCGGCCCCTACGAAAGGGCGAGTTTACGCCACCCTCTCGGATGCAGGAGTTGGATAAGTGGGTTGTAGCGGGGCCGGAAATACATGTACCGGAGACTGATGAAAGCTATTCACCGCTTCAGCGGGAGTGTCGAACAATTCAAACAGGCTGTCAACCTTGGTGAGCTCAAGAATCTCTGCAGCTGCTCGAGGAACGGCGGCCAGTTTCACATCACCATTTCGCTTCATCGCCTCTTCCAGGCAATAGAGGAGCGCCTGCACCCCAGCGCTATCGAGCCGTCGAACCTGCGAACAATCGAGTACCAGACGGGGCCGGTCTGCTTTCAACGACGAATCAACCTCGAGCAACAGAGTGCGAGCTTGTTCCACGCTGAACTTTTCGGGCAGTTGCTTCACTACTACAGGTCTTCCGTTATTCATTGGCCTCATCCGGAGCTAAGATTCCATCTTTCAAACCCAACCGGGACCGAAACAATGGTTCGTACACAGTGTTCAATCTATCGTCAGCGAGCTCTGTGGTCTATCCGGTGCTGCCTGTAGAGCGGACTAGGGTTTGCACTAGCACAAAAGTCTAACCTTCCAGTGCTCAAGAACTTTGCAAAAGGCGCTCAAGTTCAGCTTCCGCGTCGTGTACCAAGTTTGTCAGCCGGTTTGCGCCATAGCGGCAGAGAGTAGAGAAATTAGTCTCATACCAGCAGCACTCGGTCATTCTGGGTGATAGCCCGCACATGAAACGAAGCTTTCGCATCGCCTCCGGCGAACTCATTGATGCCGCGACCAAGCGGTGGTTTCCGTCCAGAATAGTGAAAGGTTCGCTCTCATTAAGGCCAATGAGCAGCACCGCGCCCTCGGCATTATCCTGACGAAGCCATTCGCGCAGCGAGGCAATCTTTGCGAGAAAGGTTTTTACTGCAAGATCGCGCCCACGATAGGCGCGGATTCGTTCAATCACGGCGGTGAGCGTAAAATTGCCGCGCGCCAGTTTTCGCCATAGCGCCCGGGGGAATACCCTGATCTGATCCAGATCCTCCGGCTTTATTTCCACCTCATACCATTCCGTACCCTTGGGCAGCTCTCTCCACAGGGGGAAATGCCGGATAAATAACAGGGCACGGCGCTTCGCATTCTCGCTGGGATCGTCAAGGCGCGGTTTCGTCACCAGTTCGCGCAGCGAATCCTGATAGTCCTCGAAGGCCTCATTTTCGAAATCGCTTTTTAGAAACTCCGCAATGACTTCGTCTTCGGAGACCCGTCGAATGACTCTTATTCCACGCGCCGCCGTCGCTAACGGAACATCCACATCCTCCGAACTCATCAGCGTCTTCCACAGGAAGGGCACCGCGAGCACGAAGAGGAGCACCAACATCAGCACCAGCTGTATCCAAATCACTTCCTGGAGTGACGAATGGAAGCGGCAAATGCCCGCAAACAGAACTGCGCTGAAGGCCAATTGCACCCAGCTCGTGTTCGCAATCTTGTAAGACATTTCATAAGCGATAATCACCACGCTCAGGCAATAGACGACTGTGGTAGCTGCATACAGAGCCAGCAAGTAGGGAAGGCCGTATTTGCCGGCGATGGAGAACTGAGATCCGAAAAGCGCAGTCCAAAGCGCGGCTGGAGCCAGCCGGAGCCCAACCGCGATTATCGACCCGATCCCTAACACGAGCAGTAGCGAAATTACGAGGACGCTGTGGCCCTTTCTCTGCTCACTTCGACTCCCTGCCATAAGTGGAAACATGGTATTTATCACCGCCGAGGAGAATGCAAAAACCACTCGACCCACCAACGCCACAGCGGCATACAAGCCTGCTGCGGTGGGTGGAAAGAAATGCTTTACCAGCACAATGTCACAGTTGTTAATGAGAACTTGACCGGCGAAAAAGACGATGGCCTGCAGCGCTTCGCGAAACGCGTCGGGCAGACGCAATTCGTTGGGAATCGATGACGCGAGTTTGGGTACTGCAGCGAAATAGGCCACGGCTATCGCAGCGGCATTCGCGGCGATCACTCCCTGCACACCCAAGCCCAGCTTGATGGACAGCAGAGATCCGCCCAGCCGTACCAAACCTTCCAAAACGAGGTTCGCAGCCAGACGCTGGAAGCCATAGGCGCCCTGGATATAACCCCGGCGCGCTCCTAGCGGCACATAAAAGGCGACGCCAATGCTGAGCAGAACGATCAGCATTGGTGTGGGCAGGTTCAGGTAGCTCGCGATAGCCCTCTGGAATAGCAGCAAGAGCAGCGCAACGAAGACGCCGCACTTCCACGCGCCTTTGTGAAACCCACGGTAGGCGGTGCTCTTTCCCTCCAAAGTGGCCTGCTGCGCAACCACCTTCGCGGACACAATCTGGAAAGAGAGTGTCACGGCGGAGATCAGGATCAGAAGTGTGTAAACAGCGGTGGCGTGACCGAACGCGGTTGGGCCCAGAAACCGCGCTACTGCAATGTTGTAGGCGAAATTGATCGCAGTGACTAGACCCGAACCGGTGAGCAGCACGAAACTGCCCGAAAGAACGCGGGCCTGCAAAGTCTTGACTTCAGGGTTTGGATCGTTCAACACCTTTGGGGCTCCAACTGAAACCTAAGTAGGTGGTACCGGGGGATTCACCAGGAGCTTTTTTTCTCGTGGCGCAGATTCAGATGCGAAAAACCATGGTTCGGATGCTCACGGACTGATGCGTTCGCCCTTTAATTTGCTCGGCTTGCCTGCAACCTGAAGCGTTCTCGTGCCCTCTAATAACAACGCATCATATGAAGATCATGGATCGTTACCAGGTGACATCTGCCTTGGTGTTTGTCCTGCTGCTGCAGGGCTGCAGCCACCCCGGCCTCCAGCAGCAGACGTTGCGACAGGGTGATTCGGCCCCTGGCTCTTCGCCACGCCTGCTGGCAGTGTACGAGCCATGGTTCGGACATCCGCGGCACATCTCCGTCGGTTATTCGTCGCAGGATCCCGCGGTGATACAAAAGCAGATTGATCAGGCCAAAACCATGGGAATTTCCGGCTTTGTAGTCGACTGGTACGGCGAACGCGAACCGCTCCTCGATCACGCCTACTCCCTGATGCAAACATTTGCAGCCGAAAAGAACTTCCACGTGGCCATGATGTATGACGAGACGGACTATGAGAGCGCACAGGCGACCGACGACGCGCTGATGTCTTTCAATAAATTCCACGAGAAGTATCTTTCTCCTGGCTCACCCGGCGTACAGGCCTATCTCACGTATGAAGACCGGCCTGTGATCTTTATTTTTCCCAAGGGCGGGCACACTGATTGGAAGCGGGTGCGGGAGGCTACGGACCAATGGAATCCAGCCCCTCTGCTGATCTATGAAGATCATCCGACATCTTATGCGGCCGACTTCGATGGTTTCTATGCGTGGGTAAACCCAGGCAAAAAGGGCTGGGCTCCGGACGGAAGTAACTGGGGGGAAGATTACCTGCGCGATTTCTACCGCAAAATGCGGTCGACGTACCCCGACAAGATTGCAATCGGAGCGGCATGGGCCGGCTTCGATGACACTAAAGCCTCGTGGAGTCTCAATCGGCACATGTCACAGCGCTGCGGCGAAACCTTTGCCGACACAATGAAGATCTGGCGCCAGTATTATCCGCCGGACCAGCCTCTGCCTTTTATGTTGATTGCCACCTGGAACGATTATGAGGAAGGCACAGCGATTGAACGTGGACTGTCGAAGTGCGGGTCCGAGTCGCAGTTGCGGGTTGGGCAGTAAAACCTTAACCAACTCAATAACAGTTTTGTCATCCCGAGCGACGCGAGGGATCTAGGTTTCTGCCTGCACGATCAGTATCACTGCCGCAGGCAAACACCCAGATCTCTCGCGTTGCTCGGGATGACATAGCGTCCTTTGTGAGGATGACAGTCTACGCTATTCGGTAGACTCTTTCCTGCTCGCTGCGCTGCCGCCCGATTCCTACTGGAATCGAGTTCAATTGCGAAGCGTAGTAAACCTTGTTGATAATCGAAAGTGGCCGGCTGCGTACTTCGTCATACACGCGGCCAATGTACTCGCCAAGCACGCCCATGCATAAAAGTATAAGCGCACCTACCAGGAAGATCGCAGCGCTCACACCATACGCCAAAGAATTGGCGCTATGCGAGCCCAGGGTGGAGACTCCGAGAATGAGCGCCAGGAAAGTTGAGAAGCCGGCTAACACAAAACTCATGCGCAGAGGCTTGTAGCTGAAGCTGGTAATCGCGTCCATCGCGTACTTGATCCGGCTCATGAAGGAAAGTTTACCTTCACCGCCCGCGCGGTCTTGCCGATCGTAATAAACCACGCCGGTCTTGTAACCCACCCAGGCACGCAGTCCGGGCAAATATCTGTTTCCCTCGCGCAGAGAATTAATCGAGTCCACGGCTTGCCGATCAAGAAGACCAAAAATCCCCGCATTAAGTGGGATAGGGTAATCCGACAGCGCTCCCAACACGCGATAGAAAAGTGGGAACAATGCCGCCAGCACCTTGCGGCTTTCCTGCCGGCTGCGCCGCACTGCGGTCACAACTTGCGCCCCGCCCCGCCACGCCGCTACCAATTCCGGCACCACTTCTGGCGGATCCTGAAAATCGCCATCCATTAACACCACAGCGTCGCCACGCGCGGTCTGCAGACCGGCCGTGATCGCGCCCATGTGCCCCCAGTTGCGCGAGAGGTCCACAACCACCACGTGCTCGTCTTCGAGTTGCAGTTCCTTCAACAGTTGCAAGGATGAGTCCCTGGAGCCGTCATTTACATAAACCACTTCCCAAGGTTCGCCGATCTCGCTCATCGCGTCGGCAACTGCTGAATGAAACATTTTTACAATTTCTTCTTCGTTATAAATCGGCACTACAACGGAGATCATCTGAGGCTCCTTAACTTCATAAAAATCGCGCTCGCCGCTATTACCCTGTCGACTCCCGTGTGACCGAGAGTTCGAAACAGGCCCGTCATTCGGGCTCTGCCTGGAAGACGCGTACCTTCCACTGCACTTCAGTCGGAGTAAGGACCGCAACATAACGCGCGCGAACATGCTGCGTTATCTGAGGCTTTTCGTGGTCTATGAGTTGTACGTCGTAATCGACTGTGTCCACTAATTGAATCGATAGCCCTTCGGGCGAGTAGAAAACCAGTTGCACGTCGTGTGCCTTGTCTGTGTAACGCGTCTGGATTCCCAGCTTCGCCTGTTCCTTAATTGTGTCTGAGAGTTTCTCTTTCGCAGTGCCAACAAAATCCGCATTGAGCAAATCTGTTCGATTCTGCTCGAGGGCGCCACTCAGACTGTGCCACGCTTGCAGATAATCGCGAACCACCGCCGCCTCTGTCTGTTTTTCCAAGGTCCGCGGCCCAACTGAATCCGTAGGCTCAACTCGCACTCTGGGCTGGTCAGAAGCTCCCACAAACAGAGCAATTAGAATCGAGCATGCGATTACAGCCGGCTTGCATGAAATCGATTTTTGCCCGGTCGTCATTCTTTCCCCCAGCGAATTTCATTCCCCATCACCACTCCGGTTGCGACGGAAATGGTCGCGCCTTTGTAGGCCGGCATTTCGGTCTTGGCCACGCCGCGTTTGAGAGGAACATCCACCGTGGCTTCGCCGCCAGCGTAGATTTCCGTGAAGGTGACAATCGTCCCATCCGGCACCGCGTTGCCACTGCAATCACGCACCGGTTCCGTTTCCAACCGAAGTCTCTGTCCCACTGCCCGAACGTCCATTTTCAATTTGCACGGATCCCCAGGAACCTGCTGGATAATTCGCTTGTCAGCCACATTTCCAGCCCGCGCCTCAAACTGGGCCGCGCCTTCCTTGGATGCAGAATCCAGCTTGGTCCAAGCCAAGCCATTTTTAGAAACCACGGTTCTTGTTTGCGGAGTGCCAGCAACGCCCGAGAGTTGAAACGAAACCGGCGTGGGCTGCAAAACCAGGTTGTGGAAAGTATCGAAGACATACACGACGCCGCTGATGCCATCGTGCAAGTCAACTGGAAGGCGAGAAGGCTTCGCGATAAAACTCAAAGTCTTTGGTTCATGAACAGCGGTAACATCGAACGCGCCATTTTCCGTGGACGAGCCTGCTGCAAGAATCACCAAATAGTGGCCGGCGTTGTGCATGTCGCCGGGCGCGAAAGAAACGGCTTCCCCTAACTGCACATCGCGTCGCAGTACCTGTCCCGGCCCAACGACGTACAGCATGGCTTTTCCGTTGCCGGTAGTGTGAATCGAAAACGCAGCACCGGCTTCGACAGTTTTCGGCAGTACTAAGTTGCCGTTCTGAGCCAAAGCTAACTGCCCGGCCGCAAGCACCATCAACCCGCCGAGAAATGATGTAAGTCCTGATCTCATTGGAATCGGTTCGAGCTATAAGTCGTGGTAACCGCGCGTTCAGTCTTAACTTTGCTGGCGATGTCCGGAGGGACTGACATAGCGAATGTCTCTGGCGTCCCAGGCAGCAATGCACGTTCCGCGTATCCGTCCGAGACCCAGATCAGCTGGCCGGCATTGTCATAGAACGTGCCCAGAACATGCGCCACGTTGACCACCTGTCCGCTTTGGTTAAGGAGTTTCCCGCTCAACGAAGCCTGCGATCCCGGATTCAAATGCTGATCTTCAATCTCGACAACAGGATCCGCCGACGCCGCCACCAGAGTTGACGATGGCTGCATATGGACGCTGTCAACCTGGGACAACGCGACATTGTGAAACTCGATGAGAAATGGGGTTACTTGCCTCGGCAGCAGAATGTGAGAAATTTTGTCGAAGCTGTCTTCGGTGGCCAGCGGCGAACCATCTTTTGCTAACAGTGTCGCCTTAACGTTAACGAACGCTGGAACGACGTCCTCATTCAAAAGCTCGCCCATTATGACTACCCCTCCGCCACGATCCACTGGATGCATATCCACAATGCGCACGTGCGGAGACTCGACGTCTTGAGCTCCCCAATCATCTTCTGCGCCGCGATAGATCACATCCCAGCGCAGGTAGTTCACCGGAATGACTTGCGGCGGGACGCGCGGCTCTTTCACAACCGGCCACACCACGCTCCAACGGTCTCCATTCTTGACGACCCGCAACATGCGGCTATCCAGGAAAGTGCCCACCACTGTCGACCAGCGCAAGTTAAGCTTTACCTGGGCGTCGTCCGAGGAAGCATGTTGCGGACGCACGTCGAAACTGTCGAGGCTCGCGTGGCTGCGAAGGCTGGGATAACTTCCCGCCAAGTCTCGCACAAAGTCTGTTTCTTCGAACTCGTTCTTGTTGGCGAGGCTCGAGTACGCCTTTTCCCAATCGCGACGACCGATTTGCGTCGCCAGATTCTCAACCGCTGCCTGCGGTGACGACGAAGGGCGCAACATGTCTGCCCCAGAATCAACCCCAGCCGTAACCAGCGCCGATTGAAATGGCCACACCGTACCGACAACAATCAATGCCACAGTTGCGAGCGCGACGACGAAGGCGAGGATACGGCCGGTCATGAAATCATCCTCCCGAGCACCAGATTTTCGTGCGTCGAGGATGGCTCAACGACTCGCTCCTGATCCCACTGTTTTTCGGGAATCAGCGCCAACAGCATGGCGAGAATACTGCTCGCTATTGGCAAAATTCCCCAGAGCAGGCCTTGCCAATGAGGAGGAATTTGCGGCGCATTCACGGGCGTCGCCGGCGGTACGTCTTCTTTGCTCCACACTGTGATGGTCCTGTCTTCCAAGTCATCAACCTTTCGCCATCCGGCAAACACCAAGAGCGGCTCGTAGTACGGATCACGAAGGAAGACCCACTTCAGCCCGTAACGATCGGCGTGATGCAATATCGCGCTCAACGCCTCGATGCCGGACTTGCCAAAATATTTCGAACTGGTAAGCGCGCCAGCGCCGTGCTGAGTGAGTTCCGGCAGCATACGGCCAGAGTTCCATTCACCGTCAACGCTACTGGCATCGGTCAAAATCGCCAGTCGCGCGATCTTGTTGCCGAACCCAAGCGTGACATACCGATACTTGTCATGGCCATCGCGATTGAGCCACGCGGCGGTCGAGTCAACGCTGAAGTCCACAGCATCGGCCGGCTTATATGTGGCCCAAGCTACCGCCAGTGCGCAGGTCAAGGTTGCTGCGATTGCTAGACCAACAACGGCACGACCGCGATACCGGTCGATAAGTTCGGTTGCCAGAAGTCCCACGAACGGCAGCGCGAGCAACGTCGCCCAATAGCTGAAGCGCTCCATCGTCAGAACTTCAAACGCGCGGCCCAACAATATCCGTCCCACCGGAGTTGTACTGCCAAGGCCGATTAGAAACGCCAGCCAGAAGCCGAAGAACAGCGGGCGCAGTCGAACGTTCGAACAGCCCCGCAGAAAAATGAAAGGCAGCGCAAGAATCAGAGCACCCCAAGGAACGATGAAGTAATTCAATCCCCACTGCGGAGTCAAAATGTAATTAGCTCGGCTGGGATGCGGGATGGGCACCTGGGTGACTGGATAATGAATCAGCGCAATCCAGAAAGGAAGAAGAACAATCCCAATTGCCGCGCCTACCACAACCGCAATGCCAATGGTTCTAGCCAGCAAAGCTGGTGTTGAAGCTCGTTCCCCTTCTCCGCGGTCCAGGAACGCCAACACCACCACAGGCACCGCGAAGAAAAATGATCCGAATAGCAGCGTGGCGTGGTGGGCGGCAGCGGCTGCCGCAAAAAGCACGGAACCCTTAAGAAATGACCGCCAGTTTCCGTAGCGTACCCAGGTGTACAGATAAGGCAGTGCGTTCAAGTACAGCGGAGCCGCAAACGTGGTGGACAACTGTCCGGCCGAGTAGATCAGGAAAGCTTCTGAACCGAGAAACACACTGGCCAGGGCGGCGAATGAAGCAGCGCGCCGATTTACCCACAGCAATGAGAAACGATATACTCCCAGCGCCAGCAGCAAAATGGCGACAAACTGCACCAGCATGTAGGCCATGTCCAGCCCGGTGATTCGCGAGACTAGCGCCAGCCACTGTTGCGGCAACGGGGGATATGTGGTCTGTGAAAAACCTGCGTACCACTTCGGATTCCACGGATCGAACCAATTGTGCAAATAGTGCGATGCGAAAAAAATATGGAAGTTCGCGTCGTACGTCTTCAGCGGCAACTTCATGAGCAATAGCGGCGAGTGAACCGCGAGCGCCGCAAGAAAAATCAAGCTCAGTGGTATTGGCTGTGTAGTAGGTGCAACCGATTCAGCTCTGCGCACTGCGCCCTCCCGAGAAGTCTTTGATTCCGCACTACCCTTTCAGGTTGCTCATCCCAAACGCTTATTCACGTGTTGTTAAACACTTCAGCCAACATTTAGAGCGTTTTGAGAATCGAAGAGCGTTGGAACTGATTGATTGGGTGGTGCCACTTTGAGCCCTGCGTTGGGACAAATGAAGACTGTGTTCGTGTGTTTGCAGATCGTCGCGCTGATTTGTGTAGTCGCGCTGGCGTGTGCAGTCCAGGCGCAGACGTACAAGGTCGGAGGAGATAGCGCCCCACAGCAACCTGTAAACAACAAACCCGCCCAAACACCCGCCCCCAACAAATCGTTGGGGTGGGGATCCAATATTCAAAACGCGCGCCTGGCTCGTGCGGCCGAACAAGCTCTAAAAAATCGTAACTTTGGCGCAGCAGTTGACTATGCTCAGCGGGCTGCGCAGGCGGCTCCGAATGATCCGCAACTATGGTTTCTGCTTGGCTACGCGGCACGGCTCGACGGAAAATTTCAGCTTGCTGTCGATTCCTATAGTCGAGGGATTCGCATCAATCCCTCATCGCTTGATGGCATCTCCGGATTAGCGCAGACCTACAGCAATATGGGCCGCACGGATGAGGCCATTCGGCTCTTGAACCAGGTTCTCTCTAGCGACCCGAAGCGAGTCAATGATGCTGTGTTGCTGGGCGAGTTGATGATGCGATCTGGAGATTACAACGGAGCAGTCAATGTGCTGGCCCGCGCGGAACGCATTGAACCAGCCACGCGCCCGGAGTTGCTGTTGGCGCTGTCATTCCAGCATTTGAAGAAGTTCGACGAAGCCGACCATTACCTCGAAATGGCCAAGCAGCGCGATCCGAATAATCCCGAGGTGCAACGATCGCTGGCAGGCTACTATCGCGAGACCGGGAACTATCCCTCGGCGATAGCCGCTCTTAAGTCCATTCACAGTCCGAAACCTGACGTGAAGGCGGAGCTTGCGTACACCTATCAGCTCGACGGTAATCAGGATGAAGCCGCGAAGCTGTACGCACAGGCGGCCAATGCGGCTCCCGGCGACTTGGCTTTGCAACTTTCCGCAGCGCAGGCGCAAGTGACCGCGGGTTCTATTGACCACGCCAAGCCGTTTATCGAGCGAGCCAAATCGATTGACCCGGAACACTATCGTTTGCACGCCGTCCTTGGAGAAATTGCGCGCCTCCAGGAACACAACGAAGAAGCAGTTCGCGAATACAACGCCGCGTTGGATCATTTACCGGAGACGCCTGCCGAGGGGCCTCTGTACGGAACCCAGTTGCACATGGATCTGGTGGAACTCTATAAAAACCTGAAAGACGACGATGCAGCTCATCAAAACCTCGAAATAGCGAAGAATCAAATCAATGCGTTAGATGAGCGAGGACCCACCCGTCCGCAATTTCTCCGCCTGCGCGCTTTAATCAAAATAAACGAAGGCGACTTCGATGGGGCTGGAAACGACATCAAAGAAGCATTGGCGATCAATCCTGACGATCCCAACAGCCTGCAACTCGGCGGAGATCTGCTGGTAAAAATGGGTCGCCCTGATGACGCAATTGCCGTGTACAAGAAAATCATTGCTATCGACCCGGTGAACCGTTCCGCCCTTATCTCGCTGGGCTACGTTTCCCGCGAAGCCGGGCACGATCAGGATGCCGAGAAATATTTCCAGAAGCTTCAGTCGGCATATCCGACGTTGCATATACCGTATCTAGCACTCGGCGACATGTATGCGGCGCGCAAAGATTTCACTAAAGCCGATGCCTCTTATAAGAAGGGATACGAGTTGGCTCCGGCCAATGCGCTAATCGTCGCCGGAGGAATGAACGCGGCGATTGAGGCGCACAACTATCCTCTCGCGGCCGACTGGATGCAGCGCGCCACGCCGGAAATGCAGCAGGAAGCGCACGTGATGCGAGAGGAAGAGAGGTATTTGAGTTTCAAGGGTGATTATGAGAAATCCGCCGTCATCGGCCGGGAAGCGATTAAACAGCTCCCAAAAGATCGAGATGTAGTTGTGTACCTTGGCTACGATCTTCTCAATCTCAAACAATATGACGAGCTGCTGCAGTTAACTGCCAAGTACGATCAGATACTGCCGAAGGAGCCCGACATCCCGCTGCTGGCAGGCTATGTTCACAAGCAAGCTGGACAGCTTGAAGAGGCACAAAAGGATTTCAGCGAGGCCGTGGATCGAGATCCTAAAGTGGTTACAGGCTACGTCAACCGCGGATACGTTTTGAAGGACCTTCATCAACCGGCGGCCGCTGCTGCAGATTTTGAAACGGCGCTCAAATTGGATCCAAAAAATGGCGAAGCCCATCTGGGCCTGGCCTATGCCAGTCTCGATTCGCATCGCCCGCGAGTCGCGCTCCGCGAAGTGCAATTGGCGGAAGAGCAGATGGGCGATTCCCTCCCCATCCATCTGATTCGCGCCACTGCATACGGACAAAATGGCCTGTTGATGAAGTCGGCCAACGAGTATCGCGTGGCCATAAAAATGTCGCCTAATGATGGCGGCCTTCACCTTGCACTCGCGGATACGCTATATAGCCTCCGCCAGTACCACCCCGCAATTGATGAACTGCAAATCGCGCGGACGCTGTCGCCGGACGATCCTCTGATTTACGCACAGCTGGCGCGATCCTACGCCGAACTTCGCGATCGTGACCAGACTTTGCAGAACGTGCAACTGGCTGAGCAAAAGGTCCAATCCGCGCCGGCTGCAAAAGATCAGAAGCACAACGAGAGCACCGTATTTGTCACCACCGGGCAGGCTTTGAGCTCACTCGGAGACGACAAGGGTGCGATGGAGCGATTCGAAAGAGCGCTTGACGCTCCCAACAGCGACCGCATAAGCGTGCGCCTCGCTATTGGCCGGCTCATGGCAAATCAGGATCACTCGGCTGACGCTCAGCGGCAGATTGCTCTAGCTCTGATGGAAGCTCGTACCGGCGAGACCCTGCCACCCACGGGTGAGCAGTTGATCGAGGCGGCAGGCGTTTTCCTGGATTTGCACGAGTACCAATTAGCCCAGAATTATCTCCAACTCGCACTGGCAGCAGGCGCGTCCGACACATCAGTGCGCATTGGCTTGGCGAACACGTACCTGGCGCTAGGTGAGACAACCAAGGCTAACGTCGAACTGAACGCGGTCAGTAATTCAGCCGATGGTGAACCCACTTATCAGTACTTGCTGACCAAAGCCGCAGTGCTTCGCCAGGAACATCAGAATACCCAGGCCCTCACTGCATTTGGCCAGGCTGAAAATGCTGCCGGTGAAGATCAAACGGCGGAGCAGGATATGCTTCAGGCGGCAGCGAACGAGGGACTCAGGCTCAACCGAAACATCAGCGTTCTGTCGGATTTTTCTGTAGCGCCTATTTTTGAGGACACGACAGTTTATCCCTTGGACGCGAAGTTGGCCGTTCCGAATCCGATACCCGGCCGGCAAGGACTGCTTCCGCCGCCGCGTTCTTCGCTCGAAACACAATGGACCGGCGCCTACCATATACACCTTAGCAACTTCCCCGATGCCAGCGGGTTCTTTCAGGTGCGGAACGCCCGAGGCGAAATATCGCTGCCCAGTGCGAACGAAATCGTCAATCGGGATACGACGGATTACACAGCTAACTTCGGTTTGAATCCGAGTTTTCATCTCGGATCTACCGTCTTCACCTTTAACACCGGGATACAGGGAACCATTCGCAGAGATTCCCTCTCTCCCGTGCAAATGAACCAGAACCTGTTCCGGCAATTTGTCTACATGACGACGAGTTCATTCTTCAACATGGTTTCGGTGAGTGGGTATGCCATCCGCGAAGCGGGACCGTTCACCTTGAGCAACCTGAGTTTGCGGGACCTTGCCGGCGCAGTTGACTTCCGCGTAGGACGACCTTGGGGAAAGACCGCCTTAGTAACTGGATGGGGCGCTCGCGATGAACAGTTTTTCCCGATCACCCGCGAGTTCTATTACACGTCCGCTTATATCGGCATCGAACGCAAAGTCTCGCAGCGCCTCAATTTCAGGCTTCTGGCAGAAGATCTGCGGGCATGGCGAGTGGAACTACGCAACTATGCAATCGCGCAGGCACTGCGGCCGGCGGGAAGCGTGGAGTTTTCTCCCACTCGTAATTGGACCATCCAAGCCTCGGGCGCCTATTCCCGAAACATGGGTTTCCATGTTTATGATGCGGTGCAAACTGGCTTCTCGGTTTCCTACGCGATGCCGATTCGCCACGGCTTCAAGGATCAAACGGGGCAAGTTGAAATAAAGTATCCAGTTCGTTTTTCGGCTGGAATGGCAGAGCAAAGTTTCTACAACTTTCCCGGCAGTCAGAGCCAGCAATTTAGACCGTATGTACGTATTGATTTGTTTTGAGATTGGATTCCGATGAAAATCTGCTTAGTAGCGACATTTCCTCCCAGCGGCCGGCAGTTGAACGAGTATGCCTTTTATATTGCGCGCGAACTTCAGCGCAATCCTCGTATCGAACTGACCATTTTGGCCGACGAACTGACCGACTATGAATTTGCCACCGATCAGAACGGTGAACCCATAAAGGCCAGCGAACAGGCCGAATTGCCCGGCTTCAACGTGATTCGCTGCTGGAAGTTCAATAGCCTCGGAACCCCGGTGAATCTGTTGAAGACCATCCGCAGAATAAAGCCGGATGTGGTCTGGTTCAATCTCGTCTTCTCCAGTTTCGCGACTCCGGACTACCCGGTTGCGGCTTTTGCCGGCTTGTGCGTGCCTGCGCTCACGCGAACTCTCGGTTGCTACACCCACATCACCTTGCACCACATCATCGAGCACGTGGATTTCGCCAGCGCTGGAGTCCGTCAGGAAAAAATGTTCCGCATCGGCAGCGACATTGCTACCCGAGCTTTGTTGAAAGCAAATTCAGTTTCCGTATTACTTTCAGGTTACCGGCGAACCTTGATCGAGAAATATTCCGCTGAGAATGTTTTATTAGGGACGCACGGCACATTTGCCCCATGCCCCAGTCCCCCGGATTTTTCGACACGAGGAAATCCGGATCATCGCGTTCTCGCCATCGGACATTGGGGAACCTACAAACGCCTCGAGACTTTGATGGAAGCCTTTCCGGCGGTGTTAAAGAAAGTGCCGAACGCCAAGCTGATCATCGCCGGAGCCAATCATCACACCAAACCCGGATACTGGGAATCGATTCGCGACTCACACAATCTTGGCTCGAGGGTCGAGTTCCGTGGCTACGTTCCGGAAGAAGCTATCCCCGAGCTTTACAGCACGACCAGCGTTGTGGTGATGCCGTACGATTCCGCGACCGGCTCCAGTGGTCCTGCCCATCAGGCATGTGAATACGGCGTTCCGATCGTATCCGCCGATATCGCAGATTTTCGCGACATGGCCTCGGACGAAGACATGGCAGTACGTTTTTTCAAGCGGGGAAACGCAGCCGATCTTGCCTATCAGCTCACTAGCATTCTGCAATCCGAAGAGCAGCAGCGCCAAATGTCGGAGCAGAATTTCTCCGCTGCCATCCAGATGACTCTGCCCAGCGTTGTCCGCACCTACCTTCGCTGGTTTGAGCTCAATCGGGCAAAGAAGACTGTTGGATCCTCGCCGTTGTTTCGCAGCGAGCGTTCCTTTTGGCAGCGCTGTGTGTCTCCGCGTCTGGGAGCGTTTCTGCCAAGCTGGAGTTTCCGCCCCGACCTCGTAGCCGATGGCGAAGCAAACTCGCACGCTCTGCATCAGGCAGAACGAGTCTCTCCCTCAATCGAGCTTACGAATACTGGTGGCTGGCAAAGATCGGAAACAGGCGACTGAGTCAGTCACCTGTTAGTTCCAACCCGATGTAGGAATAAGTTCGAAAGCTCTTTGCTGGAAAGAAGCAGAAAAAGTTAAGAGGGGGAGGGCCCTCCGCGTTCAGGCAATACTGGATCGCGCAGCCGCAGCTTGCCCGCGACTGCGGAACAGTATCGCTGCCAAACATGATAACGCTGCGAAAAGTAGATACATCGCCGCCGAACCGCCTTCCGGCACCATTACCATGAACTCCTGACCGGGACACGATCCTGGCCCATGCGTGCAGCCTTGTGGCGTCAGAAGGGCAAAGTTAGAGAATTGAGCGGCCGTCAAATTGGACGGAATCATGCCCAGCCAGTTGTCCACGCCAGCGAGTTGAGTCGAGTTCAAACCGTTAAGCGCAGCGCTATCAAACAGCGACCAGATTGCGTACGACAAATATCCCACCTGGGTGGCCTTGCCTGGAATGCTGTTTAAGGAGAGCATTTGCGTTGTTAACCAAGCCGCAGCTTCGTAATTCTGAGTCTGGTTCCCCCACAAAGCGCTGCCCAGGGTTGCGAAGTTGTTGCGAGTGTAATTCCACGAGCTGCCGATATAAGTTTCGTCCGCGAAGTCATCACAAATGACGGGAGTATTCACCGCGCCATTCACAGTCGCATAATAAGGACCGACGTAGATGTTATCCATCACATTATTTCCCGCGCCGGTCATAGTCAGACTGCTACTGGCAAAAGCGCAGGGCGCAATGCAGAAGAGTGCTAGCGCAGCTACGCCCCACCATTTCTGGGTAGAGCCGATCATGTTTTCTCCTTAAACTTGTCAAAACTGAAGCTATGGCTATGAGGGGAGAATCATCGGATCGAGTTCAGGAGGGGGCCATCTCGTCGAACCGTAAACCACTGGATGAAATTTATCCCGTAAGTTATTGTTGGTCAAGGATGATAATTACTGCAACTATCGCAATTGATTGCAACCATCTTAAGCGCTTACGGGTTAAGCAGATACCTCATTTGTGGCTTTTCTGCGACACAGCTTTCGAGCGGGATCATCCAACTCGGAGGCGTGAATGGGGATGGAACTTAGAAAGCCGGCTATATCGACTTCGGAGGGCTGTCCGGAAGACCGCGACTCGGCCGCACGCAAAGTCGCCAGCGAACTCGATACCATCTCCTCAAACGGAATAGGGATTTGGCCTCCGCTGCATATCGCGTCGGCAAAGGCGTTCAACTCCGCGCGATGTCCTTTATCCTGGCGAAAGCGCGAGCGAAAAGTCTGTTTTTTCCCATGCCGTACGAGTTCCAGGCGCCGAAAATCTTCCAGCACGGCCACCGCGCCGCCGCCGAAAACTTCCACTCGTTCCTTCGAATACGAGCGGTCCCCGTTCGACAAATAACCGATCATGCCCTGCGAGCCATTGGCGAAGCGCAGCGAAATGATCACATTCTCCTCGGGGTTCTGGTCGAAGCTGCTTACGCTCTTCGCTTCTACTTCGATCGGCAGAGATCCTGCCAGAAAAGTCAGGAAGTCCACAAAATGACAGACTTCACCGAGAATTCGTCCACCGCCCTGCTCGGGATCGTTCACCCAATGATCGCGTCCAATAAAACCGGCATTCACACGATAGTGCAACGCCAGCGGTTCTTTCATTGTTTTTAGGAATGCTTTCATCTTCAGCGCCAAGGGAGCGAATCGGCGATTGAAACCAACCATGAGCAGCAGGCCGCGGCTCGATGTTTCGTGAGCGTGAATAATCTTTTGTAAATCGATTTCATTCAGGCAGAGGGGCTTTTCGCAGAACACATGCTTGCCCGCTGCAAGCGCTGCCAGCACCTGGTCCGCGTGCAAGTGATGACGCGTGGCAATCACGATTGCATTGATTTCCGGATCGTTGATTACCCTACATTCATCGCTAGCGCAGTATTGAAAGCCAAATTTCTCAGCGGCGTGACGCGCATGGGAACCGTTGGCGGCACAGACGCCAATCATTTCTACGCCGCCCACATGGTTGAAGGCAGGCAGAAGCGTGCTCATGGCAAAGTTGCCCGCACCGAGAACTCCGATTGCGAGTGATTTCTCTCCAGCAAAAACGGTTCTGTTTCTCTTGAGTTGAATTTCCTGGCTGGCTGCCGCTTGCACCGGATAAGTAATGACAATGCCGAGGAATGGATGAGCCACTTTTCCCGTGACGAGATCGTACGCATTGTGCGCACACTCGACGGCAAAGCGGTGCGTCACCAGCGACTTCACGTCGACTTTGCCCGCCGACAGAAGTTTGAGGAAAGCCTCCATGTTTCGAGTCTCGGACCACCGCACGTAGCCGATGGGATAATCGCGGCCTTTTTGTTCATACGCCGAATCGTACCGGCCTGGTCCGTAAGAACGCGAAACGCGGAAATCCAACTCTTTTTCAAAGTAGAGTTTGCGTTGGATATCCATACCAATCGTTCCGACGGCGACCACAATCGCGCGATCACGCGCCACTTCTCCGGCCACTTCGACAGGTTCGCTACTAGGCGTTTCCGCGGTAATCAGCACGGCGTCGGCGCCATGACCGTTCGAGTGCTGCTGGCACAAATCGCGCAAGCCCTCCCGCGAGATGCTGACATCATCCGCTCCAAGCCGGAAGGCAAGCTCGGCGCGCTCGGCGGCGATATCCATTCCCAAAACGCGGCAACCGGCGGCCTTCAGAATCTGAACCGTAAGTTGTCCAACCAGGCCCAGCCCAATGACTGCAACCACATCTCCCAGCTTTACCTCGGCGGTGCGGACTCCGTGCAAGGCCACGGCACCAAGAGTGGTGAATGCAGCATCTTCAAAGCTCACCGCCGACTGAGGAATCCTGGCCACCAGCAGTCGCGGGACGCAGGCAAACTCAGCGTGCACGGCGTAATTTGCCCCTGCACAAGCAACACGATCGCCAATACTGAGATCGGTGACGCCTTCTCCGACGCCAGTCACCGTCCCGGAACTGCTGTACCCCAATGCATTCGGCTGATCAAGACGGCCGCGAACCGCAGCCACGGCGGAGAACACCCCATCGCGTCGAATCTTGTTGACGACTTCAGTAACGAGGTCTGGGCGGACTTTCGCCTTTTGCAGCAAGTTCTTGCTGGCAAATTCATAAGACGCGCGCTCGGTGCCGGCCGAAACCAGAGAAGCCGCCATCCGTACCAGAACGCATCCAGGAAGCAGTTTCGGCGCGGGGACGTCCATTACCGCAATCTCGCCGGTTCGCGGCTGCTGCAATACCTGTTTCACAATGTGGCCATACTAAATCGGAATCGAGTGGTTTTCTGATGACACAATCGGCACATTGCTGCCGCGGCTGGACTGAGTGCAGTATGGACTGGCCTGCGGAAAAACTTCGAAATCGGCGACTGGGGCTTTGAAAGGGCGCGGCTTTCAGCCGTGCCATAAGCTTTGAAAACGATGTAAGGCGCGGCTGGAAAGCCGCGCCCCTGCAAAACGCCGGGCGTTTTTCCGCGAACTGTTCAACCGTGCCCTTTCAAAATTTCGACGCCAAGAGTTCTCCGCAAGCTCTGAAGAGTAATTTCTGGCTAGAAACTGCTGGCTTGGGATTCCTGGAGATCAAGCCGCAGTTGCCGAAGTTTGGTGGCTTTGCTGGGATCTATACCCGGCTGCAGGTCGGTTTCTTCCATAAAGTATCGCCAACCCGAACTTCGGTCTTCCTGGCTCTGGCACCATTCATAGTCGTTGAGAGTTTTCTGCGCGCTCTCCGTGTCTTTGACCACGGCCACAACGCCGCCCGAGATGTACGTCTTCTCGTTGAAGCGGATAATCGCAAACGAATGCTCAGAGTTGTTTCTCATTTTAATTTTCCGATATAGGAGAATGGGATGGGTAGGCTGTTCACTCGAATGAGAGCGCCCGCAATCCCCTCGAGGCATGGGGCGCTCGTCGAACAGTCCTGCCCAAAAACTCTTCGCCAAAATACTTTCTTCCGATGCTTTCGTAAATGGCCTCTTGGTGTTAATGAGTGGCACAGCCGGGGTAAGGTTTCGAGCGAACTTAAGAAAAATCGGCAATACAAAAAATTCAAAAAGCCTGATGAGCAATAAATCAAGATGAACAAAGGTGGTCGCGGGATTGTCGATGAGCGCGAGAAGAGGACAGAAAAAGTAAAGGCCGTGATTTTGGTTATGCTCTAGCCAGCAGCTCCTGCGAGGGAGCTACCAGCGTGGAGTATGCACCATCACGGCCCTCGATGCGATCACTGCTTTCGCAGTTCCAAACCCCAACTGCACCTCGCTGAGCAGTCGGTTTTTTCGGGTCTGGTCGTTCCTCGGGTTGCCCCATGGAACTGATCACCCAGCTTACTTTGGATCGGCCAACCTTTGTTTTGACCAACCCTTTCAGCCGTCGACGGGGGCAAAGGTAAACAGTTAGCTGATAAATGTCAATGCCGATTATTGGTGCAAACAACGCAATCAAAACGTCCAAAACGCGACAGCGCAGCTCACTGAAGAAACAACGGCTTACGAAAAGACAAAATAGTAATTCCGGCTTTTCCACATTCTTATTCACAACCAATAAAACCTTCACGCGCTGCTGCCGATGTGAGAACCAGCAAAGCATCTTGACGTTGACCTGCATCTAACGCATGTTGATTGCAGGAAAAAAGAATTCTATGTCGGATTTTGTCGCGTACGTGGATGGCGGTTCCCGGGGAAACCCGGGACCGTCGGGAATTGGCGTCGTGCTTGATGGTGCAGAGCTTCCAACCATCAGAATTGCCAAGTGGATTGGACGTCAGGATAACAACGTGGCTGAGTATGTGGCTCTGCTCGAGGCTCTGCAGTGCGCTATGAAGCTGAGAGCCCGCAAGCTGCACGTCTACTCCGACTCCGAAGTAGTGGTCCGCCAGATGAATGGCGAATACGTCTGTCGCAGCCCGCGTCTCTATTCGCTGAATTGGATCTGCCGAAAGCTGGCCCGCTCTCTCGACTTCTCTATCTCACACGTGCGCCGGGAATACAACGCCGAGGCTAACCTGCTCGCGACATCCGCCGTGCGGACACACCTCTAACAGCCGCAGTCTAATGCTTCCAGTTCCAGACCGGATTGCCTTTCTCGTCGCGCAGCACCAGCGTGTCCGACCCTTTCAGTACTTCGCGGGCAAGGATCAGGTCCACTCCTGCATACTTCACCTTCGATCCCGTTAATGCCAATTCGTCGCCCTTGCTGAAGCTGACACCCATATCGTCCATGAATGATTTGGGGCAGAAATACAGGTCAACCACGCCATCCCCATTCTTGAGTAACAAGTGGACGACTTCCTTCTCACTGCCTTTTGCAGGCAGCTTGACCTCCTCTACCGTGGCTTTCATCTTGGTCTCGGTCTGGAGGTCATACTTGGGTGGCGCAGTTTCGGCGCCAAGCACGGTACTGCATCCAAGCGCGAACGTGGCGATGAGGAAGAAAAGTTTGTTGCGAAGACTTCGGTGGCCGGACTCAGTTGAACGATGCATCGCTCCCTCCCAGACAGCGTAACCAGAAACCGCTGCCAGCCCCAAGGAAGGACTGATTTCCCGATTTCTGATTTATAGGCAGGACTAAGCTTCGTAAGCCCGAACCAATCCTACTACTATTAAAGAAGTTGTCCAATATTTCTTGAGTTGCGGAGGGTGGGCCGAGGTCGCCCCTGGACGATTCTCACCGGCTGGTTCTGACCGTGAATCCCTTGAGCCCGATCTTGGTTTCGGTCTTCTCCGGGACGATGCGAACGCTGCTCAGTTCTGCGATCAGGTTGCCGGCCCAATGGTAGACATTGTGCTCCTGCACCACGCTGCGCATTCGCCGCATGCGCGCTTGACGTTCCTCCGCCGGCAATTCCAGGGCGGTACGAATTGCCTCAGCCATCTGCTCAATATCGTAGGGATTGACGATCAGCGCGTCATTCAGTTCGCGTGCCGCCCCAGTAAAGCGGCTTAGGATGAGCACTCCCTGTTCGTCGTCGCGCGCCGCTAGAAACTCCTTGGCCACCAGGTTCATTCCGTCATGCAGGGAAGTGACCATACACACGTCGGCTGCGCGGTAATACTTCTGGACTTCCTCATGGCTGAAATGCCGTTTGAGAAATACAATCGGCTTCCAAGATCCGCGCTGGAAGCGCCAGTTAATGCGGTCAGCTTCCGACTCAACTTCCCCGAGCAGATCGTGATAACGCTTGATGTGGGTGCGGCTCGGCGCTCCGATTTGAACGAAGGTAAAGCGGTTCTGATAGATCGGATGTTTCTCGAGTAATCGCTCAATACCCAGAAATCGTTCCAGAATTCCTTTGGTGTAGTCCACCCGATCGACTCCCACCCCGAGGAAGGTTGCGTTCACGCCCACGCCGCGTAGCAAGTTCACACGTTCGGTGTAAGGATCTTCACCAGATCGGGGGCTGGAGGCAATCTGCTGAAAATCAACGCTGATGGGAAACGGCTTTACTATGGTGCGGTGATCCTCGCGGTCGACCGCAAAATGTTCCCAATCGATTCGCGATTCCACCGTGCGATCCACTGTCTGGAGAAAATTGTTGCAATGCGATTGGATGTGAAAGCCAATCAGATCCGCTCCCAGCATTCCTTCAATCAGTTCGCGCTGCCACGGACAGATGCCAAAAGCCTCCGCATTCGGCCACGGTATGTGCCAGAAAATTGCTATGCGCGCGTCAGGACGCTTTTTCTTGACCAGCCGCGGAAGAAGCGCGAAGTGGTAATCCTGAACCAGCAACAGCGGCTGCTCCTGGTCGGCCATTTCTTCGAGCACCGCGTCGGCGAACTTCTGATTGACGGCGCGATAAAACTCCCAGTCCGACGTGCGAAAAATCGGACGAGTGTGGGCAATATGGCAAAGTGGCCAGAGGCCCTCGTTGGAGAATCCGAAGTAATAACCTTCTTCTTCGTCCTTGGCGAGCCAAACTCGCCGCAAGGTGTATTTAGGATCATCAGGCGGAACTCGCAAATGACCGTTTGCGTCGACCGTCTCCTGGTCTGCGTCGCCACTCCCATGAGCCACCCATTTTCCATCACAAGCACACAGAACCGGTTCTAGAGCGGTGACCAGTCCGCTGGGAGGAACCACAACTTCAAGCGACTCACCCTTTCGGGTGTGGGAATAAGGTTCGCGATTAGAAACAATGATGAGGCCGCTGGCGCCGATTTTGCTGCGCACATGCACGCCAAGACGTTCGGCAGTCCAGACGGATTCCGCGGTCTCACGCATTTGGGCTTCAGCTTCCGCAGCCGAACGCGCGGCCATCAGGCTCACGGCAAAGGTTTGCATTTCCCGTGCCAGAGGCCGCAGCAGCCCCAGATCCGGAGGACCGGATGGCATCTTGCCCCGTCCCGTTCTCAGCGACTTCATCCATTGCGCCGCCTTCGCAATCGGACCCACAATGCTCCAACGGACGATCAGCACCGTGATGAAAGTAATCAGGAGAACCTGCACCAACACGCGCGCGAAGGCATTCCTCCACATACGCACGCTCTGAGTGTTAATGTAGCTGGCGTCGTGTACGATCACGAGTCCGCCTAGAGCCTCGTCATGCTGGCGAAGTGGATAGGCGTAGACGTGGACTGATGCCGACCCGAGTCGAGTAAACTGTCCGGACCCCTGATTTGTGCTGATGGCCTGCGTTACCAACCAGGGCCGCTCACCCAGCCGACTTGGCAACCCCTGAGTCGCTGCTAACAGAGCACCCTGTTTGTCGTAGATCGCCATCCCTTCCAGGCGTTCGCGGTTGCCAAACCGATCGACGATTCGCTGCAGCTCGCGGCGGGATTGCTTTTCCAGGTGAGGTTCAATCCAGCCGGCGAGGCTTTCGCCCAAGACTTCCGCGCGTCGTTCGAGGTCTTTACGAAGAGCCAGTTTCTCCAGGCGCACTTCGTTATAAGAAAACGCCAGCGAAACCAGCGTAATCCCGACGATCAGCGAGAGAATGAGTCGAACACTTAGCCAGCGCACGGCGCTTTGTTACCTCGATCTAGCGGACTGTTGCGATATGAACTCCTTGCACAGATGGCGATCAGAAGTGGTCGCCGCGACCATGGTTAATCTTAAAGATGTTCTGCGCAACTGAAAGGGCGCACAACATCTGGGTGGGCATTCCCTACTCTAGTATAGGTGCCGGAACAGGAACGAAAATATAGGGCGCGCACTGTAGGTTCAGCCCGCAGACAAAAATTTAGAGGCACTGAGTACGTGCCTCTTAGCCACGCCAACGCTGACGCTAGACCGCGCCTCGTCGTCCGCTCAGAAGGTTAATCACCAGAACTACCAGTGCCAGCACCAGCAGAATGTGAATGAATCCGCCCAGCGTGTACGAACTCACCAATCCCAGTAACCACAAGACCAGCAATACCACGAATATCGTCCAAAGCATGTCGGGCTCCTTCGGTACTCAGTTTTTAAGTGCAGGCTCAGGGTCACTAGGCCCCGCAGCTTTCACGCACGACTATATTTGCTGAGACACCGGGCTGCCATCAGGTAAAGGTGGTAGCCGGGCGGGGGAGTCGTAGTAGCTCGATTCATTGGTCGAATGACGCTGTTTCAGCGTTTCGTACCTCTACGGGCATTCCATACTTCGACTACCGCTCGAACCTGATTGGCACAGTTTGGGACAGCCACTATGGTTCGAGAGGAATCGGATAAATCTCAAGAAGGAGTATTTTGGATGAAACTCAACCGCAGTATTAAGACTTTGCTACTGGCTGGCTCACTATTGGGCGCTACTTACCTCATCGCTCAGGATCAGAACACTACGTCCGCTCCGGCTGACAACACCAGAATGAACCAGCGCGACCGGGATGCCAGTCAGCCCACCGCGGACCAGCAAAAAGAGAACCGCTCCGACCGGGACATCACGCAACAGGTTCGCCGCGCCATCGAAAAAGACAAATCCCTGTCAACCTACGCGCATAACGTGAAGATCATCACCCAGAACGGACAAGTAACCCTGAAAGGGCCGGTGCGATCCGAGGAAGAGAAGCGAGCCGTCGAAGCTAAAGCCGCAGAAGTCGCAGGCGACAACAAAGTGAACAGTCAGCTGGACGTCAAATCCAAACAGTAGTCTGCGCCGCAATGAAATCAGTGGCTTGGCATTGTGCAGTCTTCTCCCCGTGGAGATAGGGAATCTACCTTATCGATACCTAGGTTTCGCAGGCGTAATTTTAAGCAGCTCAGGGAACGACCGCATGATAAGGCCCGGATGCTCGGGCGGACTTTGTAAATCATACTCAAGGAGGATTCGAATGAATTCAGACCAACTGAAGGGCAAATGGAAGCAGATAAAAGGCTCAGTAAAAGAGCGCTGGGGCAAGTTGACCGACGACGATCTCGACGTCATCGACGGAAAACATGACCAGCTAGTCGGGAAGATTCAGGAAAGGTACGGCATCGCAAAAGAGGCAGCGCAAAAGCAGGTTGACGAGTGGAATGCTGCGGATCGCCAGGATGCACAGTACCAGTCTGACGTGGAGCAACGCAGAAAAGCTAGCTAGTGCGGACGGTGATAGGGGAGTTTGTTCAAGCTCCCCTTTTTTGGTCGCTCACTCTCCAAGTGTCCGCATCTAATGGAAGTCCCGATTTCCAGCGAGGAGTTGAGCGGCCCAGGTTTTCGTCGTTTCCCTGGCTTGGGCTCGATCGAAGCGGAACGACTGTCAGACGAGTCACGCTTTTCTCCTCGCTGGCCTATTACAGGTTCTTCTATAAGCATCTAAAGCATCTAGCTGATCGAAGTGATAGTTTGGTTCGCATATTGTGTCTTTGTGGTGGAGGTACCAGTAATGAGGCAGCTTTTCCGGCCGCGATCGGCCTCTGTTGCGCGAGCGAATTCCGTGTTCGATCGGAGCTAACGTATGGGGTGTTTCCGGATTCTGGTCGCCGACGACCATGAACTCGTGCGCCAGGGGATCCGCGTCCTGTTGGAGAATCATCCGGGGTGGGAAGTCAGCGCGGAGGCTAAGGACGGCCGCGAAGCTGTCCAACGCGCCAATGAGCTCAAGCCCGATCTGGTCCTCATGGACATCGGAATGCCGAATCTAAACGGCATTGATGCGGCTCGGCAGATTCTGGCCAATTCTCCTGCGACCCATATCCTCATTTTGACCATGCACTATTCGCAGCAGGTCGTGCAGGAAGTGTTGGCGGTGGGAGCGCGCGGCTTCTTATTGAAGTCCGACGCCGGCCGCGATCTGGTGACGGCAGTCGAAGCGGTGCAACACAATCGTACTTTTTTCACCAGCCGGGCCACGGAAGTTGTAGTCGACGGGTATCTGAATCCGGAACGCAAAGAGGAACCGCCGCTCAGAAACCGTCTCACCCCGCGTGAGCGCCAGGTGGTGCAGCTTCTGGCTGAGGGCAAAACCAGCAAAGAGGTTGCTGTAGCCCTAAACTTGAGCGTAAAGACGGCAGAAACCCACCGCACGAATATTATGCGCAAGCTAGATCTTCATTCGGTTGCCGACCTCACTCTCTACGCTCTGCGTAACGGCATCGCGCAAGTTTTCTGACAGCTCTAAAGTTAAGTCGCGCGCGCGTGTTGTCACGAAACGTGCCAATCTATTATCTGTTACCTGAGTTACGGAACATGCCAATCTCAGGTCTACACCCCTCCCGAGTCAGTAAGTTTATTGATAAATAAGGTCTTCAGTGTATGTTGGCGCTCTTGAGCAGGCGATAGTCTCCATGAAGCGGGGCCAACGGAGCCGTGCTGAGAGCGACACAGAAGACACGGGAGAGGAGACTTTAGAGTGGTTCGCATTCTCGTGGCAGACGATAACCCGGCCATACGAAAGTGCCTTCGGGGACTACTCGAGCATCAGGACGACTGGCGGGTGTGTGACGAGGCACGCAATGGCAAAGAAGCCGTCGAACATTTTAAGAAAACCAAGCCCGATCTGATTGTCATCGATTTGCAGATGCCCGAGATGAATGGACTGGACGCTGCTCGCCAGATCGTTCACCAATCTCCCGCCACGCCGATTTTGATGGTGACCATACATCTGTCCAAGCAATTGAGCGAAGAAGCCCGCAAAGTGGGCATCCGCGGGACCTGTTCTAAGGGGAATATCAACTGTGTAGTAGACGCGGTGGGAGCATTGCTTCGGCACGAAACCTACTTCGAAAACTAAGCTCAGTCTGCGGCTGCATCCTTAGCGCGAACGTTTTCCGTCAACGGAAGACTAACGGAAACTAAGCTGCCAGGTGACTTTGCTTGAATTTCCAGACGGCCGCCAAGTTCGCGCACCCTTTCGCGCATCCCCGCTAAGCCAACTCCAAAGCTGATGCCTTTAGTCTGGAAGCTCTCTAACAACCGCGGCGGAATGCCCTTCCCGAAGTCCCTCACTTCCAGCACCACTCTTTCAGGCAACACTTTGAGAGAAACTTCGGCGCGGGGGCTGCCGGAGTGCCGGTGAATGTTAGTAAGGCTTTCCTGCAATACCCGAAACAGACCAAGTTCAATTGCCTTGGGAAGGCGGCCCAGGTTTTCGGGTAAGTCAATCTTCACCTGAATGCCGCTGCGCTGGGCAAATCCTTCCAAATACCATTTCGCTGCCGATGAGAATCCGGCTTCGTCCAGAAGCGGGGGGTGGAGCAAGTGTGAGATCGTTCTGGTTTCAGCGATGGATTGATCTAACAGCTCAATGGCTTCCGCTAAAAGCCCCTCTCCCGGCCGGGAGTTGGAAAACATATCCAGATTCATCTTCACTCCCGCCAAATACTGCCCCAGGCTGTCGTGAAGCTCACGCGAGAATCTCCGCCGTTCCTCATCCTGCAGTTGCAGGAGCCGCCCAGTCAGACCGCGCAAAGATTTCTCACTGTCACGAAGACTGTCTTCGGCCTGTTCACGGGCATCGAGCTCGCTGGCAAGCAGCCGGTAGTGGACTGAGAACATAACCAGCGCGAGGATAAATGCGACCATTAAAACAACTACTGCGAGCGTGAACAGATGCCTGGAAACCCTGGCCCGCTTAATTAGCAGCCTTTGTTCGGCATCCCGCATTTCCTGGAGGGTAGAAGTGGCTTCCGAAACCAGCGGCAAAGCCCGAGCGGATATTCTGCTCTCCCCTTGCTGATCCTGAGGATTTGCTTTCTTGAGTTCAACCGAATCGCGAAATAAAGCAATTCTGCGCGCCATTATTTCTTCCAGGTGCGTGCACCTCTGTTGTTGCTCTGGATTATCTTTGGTCAGGTCTCGCACATGTCGAAGCGCCTGATAAATCCTAGGAATCGTAGCTTCAAAGTCGTTCAGTTCCTCGGCGCCCCCCGTGATCACATATCCGGCGCGATCGCGCTCCGCATCCAGGGCTGCCGAATCCACATTCCCCAGAGCGGCCTGAACCTCATAAGTGTGGACCAGCCACTTTTCGCTGTTGGTAACTCGCGCAATAGAAAGATAAGCAGCGAGGCCGCTGAGACAAAGCAGCATTACGGCCATCGCGAATGCCACCTGCGCCTTTTTGCGAGCCGGCGTCACTAGTGCCATTAGTTCGCGCTCATTAGATATCAGGGGACTGCCTTCTCGCGGCGGAACGCTCCCGTCAGCGGTTTGCGTTCCGGAAGTCGGCAATAAGCTTCGCTAACTTTTGCGAGTCTCTTTCAATGGTGGCATACAAGCGGAGTTCGCGCCACTGCTGATCGAATTTTTCTGCCATGGTCTGTCTTCTAATCCGCGACGATGCGATGAAACTGCGGCAACTCCTGGATTTGCAATAACCGGTTCGGTAATAAATTGTTCGGTTCAAGATGCCTCCTGCCCGTGCCGTTTGTCGGGCTTTCGTGACTGCGGCGCACGACACTCAGCCTGGGCCAGCACCCGCAGACCACGAACTGCATCGTTTAACGCCCACAGCTCTTCTTCGGTATCCTCATTACTACCTTCTAATTCTTCGATTCGCTGCTGGATAGCTTTTTCCGCGGCGGCAATTCTTGCCGGCAGTTCTTCGGGATTAAGCTCCAGCATGGCTTCGGTGTATTTCGCTCGCCACAAGCGATTCGTCACGTGCAGTGCCTCGTCCATACAAGTTGAAACATACACGTCCCACTAAAAAAGGGTGGAAATACTTCATCCGCAGGATTAGAGAACTGAAGACTTGGATGGTGACAATTAAAGATTCCGAGCGGCGACAAAAATATTTCAGCGTACAATAAAAAAATAGTTGACAAGCGCCATTAAAAAATCATATAAGTACTGGTAAATGAACTTAGAGGTATTTAACCCGTATGACTAAAGAAACAACAAGGAATCCAAAAATCGCATTGAACTATGATCGCGTAGCCTTGGACAGTGTTCGCAGGAACCGCCGCGGGAAACACCACGACCTAATACAGGGTATTTTCCAGGATTTGGAGACCCTTCCGGTCGGATCAGCCATCAAACTCCCTCTTTCCGGGGTGGACGGCATCACACTGGCGAATCTCAGATCGGCCGTTCATCGCGCATCCGTGGCACGCAGCCTGAAAGTGGAGACTTTATCCGACGAGGAGAACTTCTATATATGGAAGGGCGAAAGAGTAGATTAGACCTGTAGCGTCCTCGCCGTGTGAATGCCTTCTGGAGGGGACCTACAGGATTCCCTGTATTTCGCATCGTATACATCGACCTTAGAATCGGTTAGTTCGAGGAATTTCTCCCCCCTCATTCCAGCTAGGGTTGGTGACAGAAAGGGAACTAGTTCGGTCAAAACATGAGCGCCACCAATCTCTCACCAACAGACGGTGCATCGCTTGCGCCCATGGCGCGTTGGGCTGACCATCAGCACACCGCTCACGTCGTCCAATTCTACGGGGAAGATCGCTTCCTTCTCGACGAACTGAGCCGCTTTATCGGTAACGCTCTGGGAGCCGGAGAGTCTGCGGTGGTCATCGCCACGCAGGAGCATTGTGAGGGGCTCAATCAGCGACTGCAGGCTTGGGGATTGGATACGGCCCGAGCCGTCGCCCAAGGCCGGTACCTCCTGTTAGACGCCGCTGAGACGTTGTCCCAGATAATGCACGACGGATCGCCAGACCCCTCCCGCTTTGCCGTAGTTGTGGGGAGCGCGATCGCAAAAGTCAAAGCGGCGGCTCAAGGCGAACCTCGCCCGGTCGCAGCATTCGGCGAAATGGTTGCCCTGCTGTGGGCGGATGGAATGTCTGAAGCCGCCATGCACCTCGAACAGCTTTGGAACGAGTTTGCTAAAACCCATCCTATTTCCTTGCGCTGTGCCTACCCCATGTCCGGTTTCTGTCGCGAGGAGCACGGCGATTCGCTTCTCCAGATTTGCGCTGAACATTCCGCGGTGATTCCCGGCGAGAGTTATACCAACTTGGTCAGCCAGGATGAGCGCCTGCGCACCATAGCGCATTTGCAACAAAAAGCGCAGGCACTGGAGACTGAGGTCGCACAGCGCCGTCTTGCCGAAGAGAAACTTCGCCGCAACCAGGCAGAGTTGGAATCTTTGGTGGGGAAGCGCACTTCGGCTTTGCGCCAGCTTTCATCAAGACTGCTCAGCTTGCAGGATTCTGAACGTCGCCGCATCGCACGAGAGCTGCACGATAGCCTGGGACAATATCTGGTCGCATTGAAACTGAATGTCGAGATGCTTCGGCGCTCGCCTGCGCGCGAAGAGTTGTGGTCGCAGTCCGCTGAGCTGATGGATCGCTGCATCGCCGAGGTTCGCACTCTTTCATATCTATTGCATCCCCCGACTATGGACGCGGTTGGCATCGCCTCGGCGGCTCGCTGGTATGTCGAAGGTTTCGGCCTGCGCAGCGGACTCAAGATAACGCTGGATGTGCCTGCCGATCCAGTCCGCTTGGCCGACGCGACTGAACTGGCGCTATTCAGGGTCCTGCAGGAAGCTTTGACTAACGTACATCGTCATTCGGGTGCTTCCGAAGCCGCCGTGTCTATCCAGAGGTCTTCCGGGCAAGTAATCTTAGAAGTGCGGGATAACGGCCGCGGCATAGAACCGGACATGCTTAATCGCTTTGGCGAGTCCGGGACAGGTGTTGGAGTGGGGCTCATCAGTATGCAGGAACGGGCGCGTGAACTGGGAGGGAAGTTGCACCTTGAATCGAACGGTGCAGGCACTTTGGTGCGAATCAGCATACCCGTACCGTCCGATTGCGTTGCTGCTTAAGTTGTAGAAACGGTTAAGGCGCGTTAGGAAAGACTGGGGCTCAGTCGAATGATCTCGCCGAACAATAATACTTTCTATATAGTTCGTTATAGGCCTTCCCGGAGCTACCAATATTTATGACAGTTCGTATTCTGGTTGTGGACGATCATCCTGTGGTGCGGCACGGGTTGAGGACTTTACTCGGAGCACATCCCGAGTGGGAAATTATCGATGAAGCGGCGGACGGATTCGAAGCTGTGGCTAAGGCCGATCGCTTAAAACCGGATGTTGTGGTGTTGGACATCACCATGCCAAAAATGAGCGGCCTCGAAGCTTGCCGGCTGATCCGGAAGTCCAGGCCGGAAGCGGAAATTTTAATGGTTACACAACACGATTCGCCTCACATGATGCGCGAAGCAATGGAAGCGGGAGCCCGCGGCTACGTAGTGAAATCAAATGCCTCGCGGGATCTGTTGGCCGCAGTCGAAGCTGTAAGTCAACATATGCCTTTTACAGCTCTAAATGAGGCTTCCGCGGAATCTGCGTAAACAGTGTGAGAGTTGCAGCTTGGTATTTAAGTTGATTGGTTCAATACGAAACTCTGGTCGAGACGTACCCAGTATGGAGGTAGGGCAATGAAGCTACGAATCCTGATTGCAGACGATCACGAAGTTGTACGGCGAGGTTTATGTGCGCTTCTACAAGCACGCGAGGGTTGGGAAATCTGCGCGGAAGCGAAGGATGGCCGCGAGGCCGTCGAGAAAGCCGCGCAATTGAAACCCGACGTGGTCATCCTGGATGTCGGCATGCCAAACCTCAACGGTTTGGCGGCGACCCGCCAATTGACCCAGCACGATCCGCATTGCAAAGTCATCGTGCTCACCATTACCGATTCAGACCAGGTAATACGAGAGGCTCTGGATGCCGGCGCCCGCGGCTTCGTGTTGAAATCTGATGCCGCTCGCGACCTGGTATCTGCCGTCGAAGCCCTGCAGCGCAATCGCATGTTCTTTACTCCTCGAGTAAACGACATGGTCCTGGCTGGCTTCCTCGACAGAGGACACAACGGGTCCAACGGCGAACCGCCGCGGTTGCCGAAATTGACCGCGCGCGAACGCGAAGTGATCCAGCTGCTGGCCGAGGGCAAAAGCTCAAAAGAAGTGGCTTGCCTGCTCAACCTGAGCACCAAGACCGCCGAAACGCACCGCAGCAACATCATGCGAAAACTCGGTTTCCACTCCATCCGAGATCTGGTCGTCTACGCGGTGAAGAACAATATCATCCAGGTGCAGGTACCCGCGCCTTTTCAGAACCCAACTGAGGGTTCAGCCGCGTAAGCGACGGTTTTAACTCTGGACATTAGGGCGTCCGCGGACGCCCTTTTTCCATGCGCTTTGATGGAGGCTGGGCGTCCTCGCCCGGCTGGACAGGCGAGACAAGTCTGTGTCGCAACCAAAACGCACTCGAAGAAGTGGAATGAGATAACCGGCAACAGCCACGAAGCGGCGTAAGAATGCAGCCCACGGCGGAAGTGGCTGCGGAAAAACTCGATGTTGCATTTGTTTTTGGGTGGCGCAGCGCTTCAGCGTTGCGGTAACTGCATGATTTTGAATCCGGCTTTAGCCGCCCAGGTCGCAGTTTATTACCCCGGAATGAGTTTTTCCGAAACCTCGAAAGCCGTGGGTCGTAATAAGAGGAAGTTCTTTGAGCCCCAGCGGGGCGAAAGATAGTTGCGACCAGGTCTCGAGACGCCCATCCTTCCTACAGCAAACACTGTACGTGCTCACGCCAACCCTGTAGGACGAATTGGAATCCCAAGCAGGTACAAATTTCACGGAGAGAGAGCCGCGCAAATCTATCCGTTGCAAGCAAAAGCCCGCGCAATGGCACTCGGCTTGCGCCTACCGTCTTAGCGAGCAACTATGCGGTCAACCTACAAGCTACTGGGATTGCTTCTGTTCCTCGCCAGCACTCCGATAGGATTCTCGCAAGACAGAAGCGCCCAGCCGTGTCCCGAGGTTGTTCCCGGAACGGTAGGATGTCAGTTGGTCGCGTGGTCGCATCTGCAAAACCCCGTCCCGTTGCCCAACCCTGAATCGAAACCTGATCAGCAGCAGCCCGAACAGTCGCAAAGTACGCAAGCTCAGCCGCAATCAGCCATGCAAAAGATCACCGGAATCATAGTTCGCATGGGTGACAAGTACGTTCTCAAGGCGGGAGGAACCACTACGTACCAGCTTGATGATCAGGAAAGAGCGAAGCGATATCAAGACCAGCAGGTCACAGTCGTCGGGGCACTAGATACCGCCAGCAACACCATCCACGTAGAAAGCATTCAGCTGGAGTCCTAACTTTAGCAGCGCCGCCGTCTCGGCGGCTGTCGTGTGGGCGTCCCCGCCCACACCGGCAAGGTGAATGGGCAAAAGCCGGCAAGATGCCGGCGCCACTAAATTTACTTACGGAAGCTGCGAAGATCGGGCAACGGTTCCAAATCATTCCCACTGAAAACTTGTTCGATCTCACTGAGCAGTTGTTCATGCACCAATGCATTCGAAGCCAGCGTTTCGCGGCTGTCCAACTGAAATGGCCCACCCTTAAAGTTGCTCACCGTGCCGCCAGCTTCCTGCACCATGAGCACACCGGCCGCCGTGTCCCAGGGATTAAGGTTGAACTCCCAGAATCCATCGAGCCTGCCGGAAGCGACATAGCAAAGATCGAGCGCCGCGGACCCCGCTCGCCGCACTCCATGCGTATGCAATGTGATCTGGTGATAGAAAAAGATATTCGGATTTTTGTGCCGTTTATGACTGGGAAAGCCGGTTGCCACCAGGCACTCAGCCAGTCTGGCAACCTTTGAAACCCGAATCGGTTGCTGATTAAGAAACGCTCCGCCACCCTTCTCCGCCGAAAACAATTCATCTCGCGTTGGATCGTAGATGACGCCCGCGATCCGTTCCCCTTTGTAATCCAGCCCCATGGAAACGCAAAACACCGGGAAGCCATGCGCGAAATTAGTAGTCCCGTCGAGAGGATCGACATACCAACGGTAGTCGCTGCCCGTATCCTGCAAACCGCCTTCTTCGCCGAGAATGTCAAAGCTTGGCCAGCGCTCGCGCAGCCGCTCTCTGATGAGCAGTTCGGACTTGCGATCGGCCACCGTAACCAGGTCGGCCTCGCCTTTATATTCCACGGTGACGCGTTGCCGAAAGTAGTCCATCAATAGCGCGCCAGCTTCGCGCGCAATTTCCGTCATAGGCGGAAGGAAGTCGTAACTATTTGGGGGAGTCATTCAGAGGAGGTCAATCTCGCGGGCCGCACAGCGGCGCTTCACCGATGCCGGGTGCCGTCTTCTGCGATATACATAATTTCATGTTTGAAAATAAATAAATTCGGCCCATCTTCGCGCGTAAGCCTGACCATGTTCTTGTCGTAGTATTCGATCCAGCCATGTACCGTTTCGCCGTCCGCCAGTTTGATGCTGACCGGCCTCTGCTTTTCACCCAACAACTTCAAGTAAGCGGCTTCCTGCGAGGTTTCCTCGGGAGGCGTGATCTTCCCTTTCCGAGACGCGGCAGGCCCGGCTTGTCCGTTGAATGGCATAGCTAGCATTCTACACTTCGACCCAGGAAAGCGCTGTGTATCGTGAAAACAGGGAGCGCGCGGTCCGAGTAGACGGCACTTTGTATCTGGCTGGTGGGACCGACCTAAGCGGCAGGATGCGGCTTGCTCTTGAACACGTTGTACCCGCGCAGCGTGAGCCTGACCACTCCCCGCACCTGTTCTTCGACGTAGCCCTCATTTCGCAATTCGGCAACCGCCACCCGCGCCGTCGAAGAATCGACCGTCTGTTGCGGCAAGGTCACAAATTCCTGCGGGTTGTGCTCATAGTGCTCAGCCAGGGTGAGAAAAAGTTCGGTTTGGATAGACGCGCATTGCATTTGATTTTCTCTGGGTCCAGTGTGCCCCTGAGGAAGAGTTCAAGGAATGGCACATCGGTGGGGTTGCGGGTAACCTTAGTCGAATGTACTAACGCGGCAACGGCGGCTCTGGATCTTCACAATGATTGCAAGAAAAGGAAGTAGCGGAGCAGTGTTCCACGTGGAACACTTTTCAGGCGTTTTCGGCTGCGCGCCGGCCGCTATTGTAGAGCTGATTGGGTCAGCTTCACCGCGCAATATGGATTTGCCGTTCCGCCACTGACGTTGCACTTCTGGCCATTTACCGATCCGGGCGCCATGGTCGAGAAGTAAATGTTCGTCCCGCCATTAGACAATTGGTTGTCGATCACAATCCCGCTGGTTCCTCCGAGAATGCTCGGAGATGTGACGCAACTGGATGTGGGTGTGCCGGTGCAATTCGGAGTCGTCAAGGAGGTCGTAATCACGGAGCTTTCAAGGTATGCGTTCGATGAGCCTCCTACTCCGAAAAACAGTCGATCCGTCGTACCGTCGTAAAACTCGGTCAGCGGCGAACACTCTTCCCCTACCGTGCTGTTGACCACAAACGTGGACGAGCCCGTGCTCGTGATGACGTGGCTTGCAAAGGGGAAGAAATACATCTTTGGATTCGACGGGATCAGAGGTTTCGATGTCGTCCCGGACACAAATCCGCACGCGATCAAATGGCCCGAGGTCGAGCCATTCAACCAGAATGCATTATCAAACGTCCCGGAATGTACGTTGCCGGTGGTGCAGTCGCCAGTACCGCTTGCCGATCCGAGGTCGACCGTGTTGCTGGTAGTGAGCGTTGTCGAACTGGTGAAGTTGGCTCCAATCTGGCTGACAGCCCCGCCGATGCCTTGCACTATGCTGCACCCGGTAAAGACAAATACCTGGTCGACTGCGGAATTAGCGGAGTCGGTGACCGCAATTGGCGGATCCACAACGCCAGTGCCTGCACCGTGCGTAGCCCATCCGACTTCCACCTGCGCCGCGTAAGTGTTAGCCGGATTCGTCAGGCTCACTGCGTACAGGTAGCCTTCTCCGTCTCCGATAAAAATTCTGCCTGCTGTGTCGTCGACCACAGGAGCGGTCAGTATTTTATTAGTCTGAGTCGAGACCGTAACCGGCCAGCCACCCGTGCTGATCAGCGCCGGCGCCCCGCCGCCGAATACTGGCGTGATCTTATAGAGCAAGCCATTGTCCGCCCCAACGTATGCGGTATCGTTGTTGTAATCCACCCATGGCGAGGAGTTCGAATCAGTAGCCGCAGTTTGGATGGTCAGCGTACTCATGCAACTCGCAGTCGTTGGGTTGGTGCACGAGGTCGGAGTCTGCGGACTCAATACCGTTCCCGTCTGGGATGGCGGCGTCGGAATCGGATTTGGAAGAACCAGGACGTGGAAGTACGAACCCGAGCTGGTGCTTTCGACGAATGCCACTTTCGTTCCGTCCGTCGACAGGACCGGCGAAGTCTTAATCTGGCCGCCGGTCTGCGTTACCGTGTTGTAAGCGAATGCGACCCACGGCGATCCGCCATTACACGGCGTACTCGCTGACGTGTACAGATTGTTGATTCCAACGAGATTCGCCTGCGTGCCAGAAGTCACAGTCAAGCCAAACACAGCAAAATCGGAGTTGCAATTTTCCGAGCCTATGCCGAACTGGTATTTGGCAGGGAACTGGTTCTGCGGAACGTAGCCATTCTCGAGTGAAACCGCCCAGTCGATCTTCATTCGGTGCTTGGGGCGCGGGGTCGGAATACGCGGAATCGGAAAACCCCATCGTCCATTTTGCAGGGCAATCTGCCGCATCACCAAACTGTAGACGTAACGCGGATCGCGCTGTGCCGCCGCCATGACCTCTTCGGTGCGCGCCCCTGGCATCAGCAAGTGGCGTGAACTCCAGTCCTGCGGATATCCCAGGTGAACGTGTTCGCCGGTTGCCTCCGGTGATGAAGGCCTGTCTATTCTTGCCTGGCCGAAAAGGGGAATGCCGACGATCAGAAATCCCGCCGCCAGGCAGAACCAACGGAATGCGCGCGTTCGCATCGTCTGTCTCCTCAAAATACTCTTCAAAACTTCCTTATCATCCCATTCTTATATTCGCGCACCTGTTGGGAATTTGAATCCTTACTTTCGTAACTGGAAGTGACGAAATGCCTTGTCGCGTGGTGACTGACGTGTGAGGAAACGGTTCCCTCCAAGCTCGTTCCAGCCGCCCCTCAACGCTTTACTTGACATATATCCATATTTCTGCAAACATCGAAATATGTCGAACACGCATGCCAAAAAATCAGCCGAGCAAGTTGCCAAGTACGCTGACATGTTTTCCGCCATGGGCACCGAACCGCGGCTGCGCATCATGCAATTGTTGCTCTCGGCCCATCCCGACGGCCTGGTGGTGGGCGAGATTCAAGAAGAGTTGGAGATTCCAAACTCGACCCTGTCGCATCATCTCGACAAGCTGAAAGCGGAAGACCTGGTTCAGGTGCGGCGGGAAGGCACGTTTCTCCACTACAGCGCAAACGCCGAGGCGCTCCAAGAATTACTGCAGTTTCTGTACGCCGAATGCTGTACTCGCAACCAGGCAGTGAAGTCCGAGCAAATCATTCAAATCTGCGAATAGGAGGGAATGGCATGAGTGGCACCGATATTAAAGAAGTAGTCAGGGAAAAATATGGACAGGCAGCTTTGCGCGTGGGCGCCGGCGGCAGTTCCTGTTGCGGAGCGACAACGACCTCGGGTGCTGCGACCCAATAACGTCGAATCTTTATGATCCGTCCCAGGCACAGCAGATTCCTGAAGAAGCTCTGCTGGCCTCGCTCGGCTGCGGCAATCCCACCGCCTTGGCGCATTTGAATGCGGGCGAAACTGTCTTGGACCTTGGTTCGGGCGGCGGCATCGATGTGTTGCTCTCGGCGCGGCGAGTCGGTCCGACAGGGAAAGCCTACGGCCTCGACATGACGGATGAAATGCTGGCGCTGGCGAATCAGAACAAACGCAAAGCCGCAGTCGACAATGTCGAGTTCCTCAAAGGCGAGATTGAACACATTCCCCTGCCCGACAACTCTGTGGATGTGATCATTTCCAATTGCGTGATCAATCTTTCAGCCAATAAAGATCAGGTGCTCAGGGAGGCTTTTCGGGTGCTCAAACCGGGCGGCCGATTTGCGGTTTCCGATGTTGTAACTCGCGGAGAGATCCCCGATGAAATTCGCCAAAGCGTGCTGCTATGGGTGGGCTGCGTCGCCGGCGCGCTCGAGGAGAACGAATACCGCGCCAAGCTTGCCTCTGCCGGATTCGAGAAAATTGAAATCGAGCCGACCAGAGTTTATCGCGTGGAAGACGCTCGGGAATTTCTGTCCGGACAAAACATAGACGTCGACGCAATCGCGCCGTTAGTAGACGGCAAAATCATGAGCGCCTTTGTACGCGCTGTGAAGCCAACAACTGCCGCATGCTGCGGGCCAACCTGCTGCCACTGAGGATAGCAATATGCAAAAGCACTACAACGTCTTGTTTCTGTGCACGGGAAATTCGGCGCGCTCGATCATGGCCGAAGCAATCATGAACCACAAAGGGCGAGCGAAGTTTACTGCGTACAGTGCCGGCAGCCATCCCTCAGGCACAGTTCGGCCTGAAGCCATCAAGCAGCTGAAAAATGCTCATCTGCCAACAAGCGGCCTCCGCAGTAAGAGTTGGGAAGAGTTTGGAAAGCCCGGAGCCCCAAAGCTCGATTTCGTCTTCACCGTTTGTGACAACGCCGCCAAAGAAGTTTGCCCTATCTGGCCAGGTCAGCCTCTGACGGCTCATTGGGGAGTCGCGGACCCAGCTGCGTTCGCGGAACGGAGAAGGAGATCGAGCGTGCGTTCCGTGACGCCTTCATGACTCTAGACCGCCGGATCGGTCTATTTCTTAGCCTTCCTCTTAGCAGCATCGACAGGCTGGCCATCAAGAAAGAAGATCGATCAGATCGGCAGCCAATGAAATTCAATCTGCGCGCCCGGCTGGTGGCTGAATTTACAGGCACCGCGTTCCTGGTAGCCGCCGTGATCGGATCCGGGATCATGGGCGAACGGCTAGCGGGTGGAAATGTCGCGATTGCCCTGCTTGCGAACACGATTGCGACGGGCGCGGCATTGGTGGCCTCATCCTTACGTTTGGGCCCATTTCCGGCGCACATCTGAATCCAGCCGTTACGCTGTCGGACGCGATTCAGCGCGGTATTGCTTGGCCCGACGCGGCTGCCTACATCGCGGCTCAATGTGCGGGAGGGATCGCGGGCGCAATCATCGCGCATCTGATGTTCGGTCTGCAGTGGTACTCCTTCTCCTCTCATTCCCGGCATGGTTGGATGCAGGCGCTAAGCGAGTTCGTAGCAACCTTCGGGCTTTTATTGGTTATCGGAGGATGCTCGCGCTTTAAATCTGAAGCCCTGCCATTCGCGGTCGCAAGCTATATCGTGGCTGCGTACTGGTTTACCGCATCGACTTCGTTTGCTAATCCAGCGGTAACCGTGGCACGGGCCTTGTCCGATACGTTTGCCGGAATTCGACCGACAGACGTACCTGTATTTATCGCGGCACAAATCGCAGGGACGATTGCTGCCACATTCTTGTTTCGTTGGTTGGTGCGGAACGCGTCTGAAACGGTTAGATTGCGTCGCGGCACTTATGCGATGGATTGAATTTGAATCAGCGGAACCGCAGGCCCAGTCGTATTCTTCAGCAGCATGTTCGCCGAGGGAATGCCCGTCCTCTGAAATGATTTCTCGCAGTCGGCTGTGGATGGCCCGCGCATATTTCCTTCCATATAAGCTAAACCGGGACAACGCGTGCAAGTGCCGACGTGAGCGCAGGTCGAACAAGTAGGAAGATCGCGGGCCCGGATGGAGCGGACTTCGTTCAACTGCGGAGAATTGTGCCAGATGTCAGCGAACTTCTGCCGCCGCAGGTTTCCGCTGGGGAGCGGAAATTGCACGCAAGGGAAGACATCGCCGTAGGGAGTGATGTAGCAGGCGGTGTGCCCGGCGCTGCACGGGAACCCGTCCATTATGTCTTCGCCGGGCGCGGGCGGAGGAGCGCAGAATTCCTCCACGTTGCCCACCAATTCCTTGTTGCGGAAGACTTGCTGAAGCTCAGATCCAGGAATGCGCAATGCGAGGATGGAAGTGTCTCCGTCCATTTTTGGCGAGACGGTGGGATCGAGCGTGTAGGGAACGTCCAGCTCTTTTGCCAGCGCCATCACTCCCGTGTTGTCAAACAAATTGCTGGCCATCAGCACGTTCGCGATTACGACTTTCAGACCTTGCGACTTGAGAAAACGGATGGCTTGCACGGTTCGCTTGAACGAGCCGGGCAGTTTGGTGATGGCATCGTGAATTTCCGCACGGTGCGAGTACAGGCTGATCTGCACCTGCTCTACGCCAAGTTCGCGAATGCGCTTGGCTTCTGGCTCGCGGATCATCGCGCCGTTGGTCTTCATTTTGACGTTGAACAGCAAGCGGCGCGCGTGTTCCACGATTTCGAAGAAATCGCGGCGCATGAGGACTTCTCCACCACTGAGCGTAAGGAAGAAAACTCCGGCATCGGAGAGCTGATCCAGAATGTCTTTGATCTCGGCGGTGGTCATCTCGCCGTGATCGTCGTGATCGAGATAGCAGTGGACGCAACGTTCGTTACAACGATAGGTAACGTCGAGATGCACGCTGAGCGGAATGCCGAGGCCGAGCGCCTTTTGATTCATCTCCGCCAGAAGGCTCATCGAGCCTCCGGCGCGGGCGGGGAATTCGCGATGGGTTGTTCTGACATCGTGAGGATGCCGTGCTGGCAGAGATCGTTTACGAACTGCTCAGCATCGCGGCCGGCCTGGTCAGGTTCGACTTCGAACTCCGGACAGATCTTGTCGCGTCACGATTGCGGACAATGGAGTGCGGCCGTCTGCGGCCTGCCAAATTAATGTGGCGACTTCGTTGAGCGTGAAAAAAGTCGAATCCACCGCCGACATGATCATCATTTCGCCGCCGATAAGACGGGCAGCGATGGCGGAACTTCGCGCGATGTACTTTTCAGCGATAATTTTTCTCCAGCGCCTCGCACGGGCGTGGACGCCCGCGCCTACATCAGGCCTAGCGTATCATCTCCCAAACTCGCTGATCGGGAACAAATACCAATCGGCGGACGGGTACCTGTTCTACAAACTCGCATGCCGAGCGAAAAACCAGGTTCACCAATTCGCGGTCGTCGGCGAAAAAGAGAATATTTCTTAATAGCAATCGGATTGCTTCGGCGGTGCTGATTTCTTCGATTCGATTCTCCGGACCTTTCTCCAGCAGAAAAAGCGTGCTGAGCGGCGCCGACTGATTTTCACCGACCTTTGCCAACTCACCAGCAAAGGGCGTGCCGCAAGCGCGGTAGTGGTCGCCTTCACGCCGCACGTAGGAAATTTCGTCGCTGAGCAATGTGGCATCGGGCGGCGCTAATCGCGAAATGGTAGTCTTCCCCGCGCCGGAGACGCCGGCAAACAAATATGCGCGTCCGTTGCGAATGGCGCTGGCAGCATGAACCAGAAATCCACCCTGCCGGGCCAGCAGCAGAGTGTGAACGATGCGCAACACCGAATCGATGGCGTACGGATTGCGCGACTGCTGAATGTGACCGCGACCCAGCTTTGCGTTCCACCGGGCGCGGAAGTCTCCGCGTTGAAAGAACCACTCGCTGGCTTGCAGCTTGACCTGGACGTCTTCATCCGCCTGGGAAGTCTCCGAAGGTTCGAATAAGTCGATGTCAAACTGGAATTGCGGATTAGCCGAAGGCTTGATGAATCCCGCGTAACGATTCTCGAGCAGTTGGCGAAAGGCGGAGTCCTGCGTGTGCAGAGCGATCGCCATACCGCCGATCTCGATGGCAATCGCGGGCTGAGAGGCATGGGTCATCGGAGGTAATAAGTGTAGCGCCGCCGTCTCGGCGGCTGTCGTGAGGGCGTCCCGCCCTCACTGGCGAGGGCAAGATGCCCTCGCGACAGCCGGCAGAGCCTGCCCCGCGCGAGCCGAGGGATGCCGGCGCTACAAAAATGACACAACGAATGAACGCGCAGGGCGATAGTTCGGAATGTGTCCGAGTGGCAAAGCATCCAGGCAAGCGCGCGGCTGAAAAGCGAGCGACACTGGCTTGGAACTATGACCCTGGTCCTTTTATGAATCAGGGAAACTCTGCCCAGCACGTCGCATGAGGCCACGGAGTCGTCGTTCTGAGGAAGCGAGTCGCCCCGCGTGATCCAGCATGAATCATGCTTTTCGATCAGACGATGGATGAAGAACCGGTTTTGCCGCGCCACCAACACGATGTCTCCAGCCACAATTTCTTGCTCAAGTTTGGGCTCGATGCTGAGAAGTGTCACCCGGCCAAATCGATGGGAGCATGCTGGTGCCGAATGCCCGCAGGCGCAGGGTGTGGCCAGAGGTGAGAACCTCGGCCGCGAGCTCAAGCTTATGACCATCCTCGGTAGTGGCTAACGTAGTCAAAGAAGCTACGAATTTCTCCGGTTGAAACGGCACTGAAATTCTGTGGGGCTGACTTTGCCGCAAGCCAAAGCCATGGTTTCGAAGACACGTTCGTAGCGGAATTCAGGCTTTTGATAGGGCTTTTTCTTCGGACGGTTATCTTTTACGCTCTGTTCAGAATTCGCGTCTTTTCGCATAAAAGTCCGCGCGTCACCTGACCGGCGATAGGAGTCAGATCGGGCGACCGCTTTTCGTTATACCTTTGTCGGCAGTCTACAACAACAAAGCGAAGAATTGGTTAGGATTGTTGGTTCCAGCCGAACTAAGTAGCGCCGCCGTCTCGGCGGCTGTCGTGGAGGACGTCCCGCCCTCACCGGCGAGGACGCTACAGAGCGCTCATGACTACTTGGCTTTCGGTTCTTTCGATAAGAGAGTCACCTGCGCTGTGACCTTCTGCCCTTTTTCCATGCCGCCGATCAGAACCAGACCCTCATGGGTAACCAGCAGTCCGCGATGATCCATGGTCGGATCGGGCGTGTTCTCGTCGATAACCTCCCATTTTCGCGTGCGCAAGTTGAAGTCAAAGGTTACGGGAGAAGGCTCGGCGGGTTTGCCGTCATATCCGATGCCGTTATAGTCGTAGGGATTATCGGTTCCTCCCGCGAAATAAATCTTTTCATCTTTCTCCGAACCACCTGCGGCTATGCGAAAGCGCGCCGAGCCAGGATGATTGGCCACTTTAGTCCATTGGATTTTTGTCGGATCGTGATGTTCGATTTTGCCCATCCAGCATTCGTCCGAAGCGACGTACCGGGGAGTCTTTCCGGGATCATTCTTGCGAGCTCCGTCACAGTAGAGAATCAGTTTCGCCGACGATCGCGCCAGCATGGCCGAAGACAGCCGGGCCCGGTATTGGCGTGGCTTGCGACCACCTGTTTTTTTCGGCGTCATACACTTGGACATTATTGACCACATCGCCGTTCGAGCGGCCGCTCACCAGGTAGACGTAGCGATCGCGATAAACTCCGGCTACAGAATCGCCGAGCGGCAGCGGCAGATCAGCTTCGCGAAACCATCGGTCCCGCGCAGGTTCGTACATGCCAACGTCGGGAACGGTTTCGCCTCTGCCTTGCGCATCGACTACGTAGCCTCCGAAGACGAACAACTGCCCTTCGGCAGCCGCGGCTACCGCCCCGATTCGGCCCACAGTACCGGGAACGGCGTGAATCGCAGACCAGGTTGCGTTCTTCGCGTTGAGGGAAAATGCGGTATTGGTGATTGCGTCAGAGGTCTTTTTCGCACCGATGCCCATAAAGGAGAACAGCAACAGCTGTCCGTGCACCTTGAGCATGGCAACCGCATTGTTGGAAACTGGGTCGGGGAGCGGCTCAACGCTCGAATCGGCTAATAAGACTCCGCTCAAAAAAAGAAACAAAAAACAGACACTAAGCTTTTTCATGGACTCCATTAGCCATTGTCATTCCGAGCGAACCGAGGAATCTAGGTTTCTGCCAGTGCTGGCAAGAACCCAGATCCCTCGCGTTGCTCGGGACGACGTTCAGTTGGGGTCGTCTAGGATGAAGGAACACAGGCGCTGAAAGAACTTAAAACCCTAGGCTTCGGCTTCGCGAATCTCAAGTCTCGATTGCCGCAAAGCAGTCGCTTCGACGGGATCCATCCCTGCTTTCAGATCGGTCTTCTCGAGAAAATAGCGCCAGCCAATGTGGCGATCTTCGGAGGTCTGGCTCTGTTCGAACTGTTTCAGGACCACCTCGGCGCTTTCCTTACCTTTAATTACAGCCATAACGCCGCCCGATTCATAAGTACGTAGATTGTAGCGGATAACAGCGAAGGACCCCTTCGATTCAGCCTGCATGCAGAAGACTCCCGGATGGAATGTTTCTATAAAACGTGCCCGCCCCTTGTTGCGGCCAGCGGGCACGATGTCTAAGTTGTACGTCGCCTGATTACAGAGGACGAACGTTTTCAGCTTGCCAGCCCTTTGGTCCTTTGGTGACCTCGAACTCCACGCTCTGGCCCTCCTGCAGGCTGCGAAAGCCGCCCGCCTGGATAGCCGAGAAGTGCACAAATACATCTTCGCCAGTCTGCCGGCTGATAAAGCCGTAGCCCTTAGCGTCGTTAAACCACTTTACTGTTCCTTGTTCTGCCATTTTGTTGCTTGTTTCCTTTTCAAATTAGTTTACGTTGGTGCGAGTCGGAGTACTGAGGGCAGGACGAGCTGGTATGCAAGCTGCTCTACAACCGATTTCGTTCTAACGCGATTTCAGTATAGCAGATCAGTCAACTTTTCCCGGCGGCAGGTTAGTACCGAAGGTAACGGCGGGTGTTGCAAAAGTCATTACAGTGCTAAGGACGAGGCGATCGGCGCTCAGATCCCGTCCAAATCCCTCCACTGTCATTCCGAGGAGCGAAGCGACGAGGAATCCAGGTTTTTCTGGCCCGCTCGGAAAATCAAGTTCCTCGTTCAATTGCATTTTCTCCTTGTATTTGCGGGCCAGCAGGTATAATTGTGGACCTCAGCCGCAAGGAATCGTCAACAAACAGTTTTTGTAGTTTCGCGACTGAGACCAGTTGGCTCAGTTGAGCTGCGGGGAAAATGCTCTCCATTGAACCGCGTACCCTGCATTCCGACGCGACTCACTAACTAAACCTGCCGACGAAATCTGCCGTCCGCGTTGGCTTACAGGAAAAGGAATTTCATGAAGAAACTTTTTGTTGGCAACCTCCCGCACAGCACCACAGAAGCGGAACTCCGCACGTTGTTCGAACCCCATGGCAAAGTCGATCAAGTCAGTCTAGTCACCGACCGTGACACAGGACGCTCTCGCGGATTTGCATTCGTAGAAATGGCCGACGCCGGCGAAGCCGAAAAAGCTATCGCCGCTTTGAACGGAAAAGAACTTGGCGGACGAGCGTTGAACATCAACGAAGCGCGCCCCAAAACCGATCGCGGTCCCGGCGGACCGCGTGGCGGCAGCCGTCCGGCGGCGGAGCCGGCGGTGGACGTTCAAGCGGTGGCGGCGGTGGCCGCGACGACTACCAGGGCCATGCCCGCCAGCCTCGCGAACCACGCTGGTAGTAGCGCTGATATCCGATTTCCGCGATCATCGAACATGGTCGGCAGCCGGTCTGGAAGCAGCCTGCGTTCTCGCTACCGAGAGGTGCAGCCCGGAGGATTAGGGCTCCTCTGGCGCAGGTTTGCCTTTGAACAGCGAACGATACTTAGGGTTCTCTTCGATGTCCAGTTGCCAGGCCTCTGTTTCGTTGGTTACGACATAGTGGCGGAATCCGAACTGCCACAACATTTCGTCGACGGGGGAGCCCAAGTCGTGGATGAACAATCTCTGAGCCCACTCCTCAGTCGCTCTTTTGTTGTGCACCACCAGGGCCGGACCGCCGCCCTGGTACCGTTCATCAACGCTACCATAGATATTTCCGCCGAGTCTGCGGTGCACCCATTTAGCTGCCACTTTTCTTTCTTTCGGGCTGTCCCACTCCGGTTGTAGCTCAAGCGGAGCGCCGGGTATTTGGGGAGCCGGTTCGGCTAAACTCGTTTTGTCCGCGCCCCTGCTTACCATCTCGCCCGTACTCAGCGGCCGCACACACACCTCTCGCCGCGCAGGGGCACAAGCATAAATTTCGTACAACGGAAGATCCCGAGGTCGCACGGCATATGCCGTATGCTCGACCGCATAAATATCTGCGTACGTGGGAAGGACGATCGTATTCCCTTCCTTGGCCCGTACTCGAAATTGTCGCGTCGAAGGCTCATAATTCGCATAGCTGTAACAGTGCCCCACGCAGGCGCGGTCAACCATATGGCACAGGGGATCCACGGGAAGCGACAAAACCGGAAGTGAACTGATCACACGTTGGCCGGGTGGGATTTGCGCAACCTTGGCATCGACGATATCTTCCCACCGGTTGAGTTCTCGTGTGTCCGCATACATCAGGGCCGCAAAGCCCGCCACGATCAGGATCATCGCAATCTTCTCGTACATTCGAAGGGGAACCTGGGCGAGCAGGGCGCAAACCGTTAGCCCCGCCGGCAATGAAAGACGATTGACGATGTAACCGAACGGGACGGCATAGGCCGGGAGACTAACATCGTTCGGAATCAGCACGATTGCAGCCGCGGTGAGAACCCAAAGCTGGAAAGGCACACTCAGAGCCAGTGTCGTCCAGCTGTATGTTTTGATCAATCGAATGACAAGCAAGAGCGAAACCACAAATAACGGCGCGAGTATGTATAGATATCTCGGTCCGAAAATCAGCACCTGGTCAGCGCCGCTCACAAATAAGAGCTGTATCCAGGACCAACGACATTCGTAGCGGCTCATCAGTATGTGCCGGATCGCCCCGAGGAAGACCAAATACAGCCCGAGGGCTATCAGGCGTTGTCGCGGCTGCCGCCCGCCGACGAGGACAACGTATGCAGCCGTGCCGACCGCCCATAACACTGGAAATGGGTGCGCCGTCCAGGCGAGCATCAAGAGCGGAATGGCGGCCACACGTATCCGCCATCCGCTTCTCCAGAAAATCGCTAAATACCAGAGGCAAAGTCCCAACGAAAGATAGAAATTGAAGAAACCGATTTCGTAGATAAAGCCGTAGGTCAACATCCAGACGCAGGGCAGGGTAAACCACCAGTTCTTGCCCCCTAGCGCCGAGATGAATGTGAGAGCTCCCCAGCCGAAAATTAGCACCACCGCCGAGATCAGGATTCTTTGGGCGGGTCCGGGCCCCACATGCTGCAACAGCCACTGCAAAGCCAGGTCGAACAACACGTTGTTGGATCGATGCTCGATCCAGAGCTGCGGAGCCTTTCCTTCACTGACCAGGTTCGCGAGCCACGCATTGTACAAATGGCTGGAGAGATCCCCGGCCTGAATGCGTGATTGCCAAAAACAAGGAACCAGGAGCAAGACCGGACACCAGGATAAACCGGGATGCATCCCGCCAGCTTGGACGCTGGGGATGGTCCTGCCGGGAAACCTCGCCGGCATCCACAGTCAATCCCGAATTTCCCATCCCACTCCTTGTAGTACATTTCAATCGCAATATTCGGTGCAGCAATGAAGGTGCCCATCCCTGCGCATTCTTCGCGTCCGGATGGAAAGGGCTGGGCGACTGGCCCAGATTATCGCCTTCATTTTACTCCCTGAGCGTGCCCCGTCCAAGCTCGCCTAGGCGGGGATTTTCGTTGCGGCTGAACGCATCAACGGCAAAAAAGACGGCCCGTTGTGGTCAACCCGCTGATTAGTTTTGCTGCGTCGAATCCTTGAGCCTTGGATCGTTCAGCATTGGCTGGTGGTCATTCTCGGCCAGGGCTTCGAACAGCTTTTCCGTCAGATAGCCGATCTTTTCGGGATCCTCTTCCCGAATGATAGCTTGCGCGAAATACTGCCATACTTTTCTAGGATTACGCTGCATGGGTAGTTCTCCTTCAAAGGAGCAGCCGCCATTCAGGAATAGACCGGTCCGTGTTCCGGCCCGTGGCTGATGCGGCTGCCCCTCAAGCTCCGCGGAAATTTGCGGAGCAAGCTTGTATGAGTTCGATTTGTAAGGGACTAGCTGCCAGAAGACGCGGACACTAACAAAGAAGAGTGCAAAGCAGCGAGAGCAGGGTGTGCTGTTTGAGAGAGATTGCACGCCTGACGGGCTCGCTTCGCGCTTCGCGGATCGGTTGCGACAACCGGGAGTGGCCGGGATTAGTGATGCTGGACAGAACAGGCGGAGAACAGACCTTCGCCTTGGCGACGACGGGAGCCGTGCCTCCGTGGAAAGTGAAATCGGGCAGGTCAACCTGCGGCAACACGAGGATCAGAGCGAACAAGAACAGCTCGAATCCAAGCAGGGTCCAGCGCCACCACTTCATACGGAAGGAAACTTATCCCATCACGCGCACGCTGTCAACCCAATCCCTTTTTGCTCAAACAGGTCACGTACCGGCCGCGGACGCCCGCGCCTATATTGATTCAGCAACATGAAAAACAACAGCAACACCAAAAACAAAATCTTCCACGAAGGGAAAGTCAAAACCGGAGAGGACGTGGCTCGAAGACAGCAGCATCGCCAGGGCCTCCTTGGAAGTGTCTCTTGACAACGCCGACACGGTTATAGACGGTGCCCCCTCGAACAGCAGTCACTTAAAGTGCGTAGAATAAGACGGCACAGTCCAGTCTGCCACCTTCCGTTCGTAAGAACCTGAACTGTCGCTTTCGGAGGAACGATGACCCGACGTTGTATCGCCCTTGCAGTTCTTTCCCTCCTAACGATCTTCAGTTACGCGCAACCCTCCCTGCCCTCCAGCTTTCAGGCGAAAACGGTTCACAGCCCCGAAGGCGCCGACATCTTTGTGCGCTGGGGAGGAACTGGGGCTGTGGTCGTCCTCATTCATGGCTATGCCGAAAACAGCGACTCGTGGGCACCGCTGGCTGCTGACCTGATGAAAGACCACACGGTCGTCGTGCCCGACCTGCGTGGAATCGGGAGATCGTCAAAGCCCACAGGTGGATACGACAAGAAGACGCAAGCAAAGGACATCCGCGCAGTAGTCACCGCACTCGGATTCGACAGAACTTTCGTGGTCGCTCACGACATCGGCAACATGGTCGCTTACGCTTACGCCGCGATGTACCCGGACAAGGTTGAGCGTCTGGTTGTAATGGACGCCCCTATTCCCGGCATCGAGCCGTGGAACACGATTCTCCTGAATCCGGGCGTATGGCATTTCAACTTCCACGGTCCTGACGCCGAGCGGCTTGTTGCAGGTCGGGAGCGCATCTATTTCGACCGAATCTGGGACGATTTCACGGGCGATCCGTCTGAACCTGACGAAGCAACCAGAAATTTCTTCACAGCCACCTACGCACAACCCGGAGGCATGCGGGCTGGCTTCGCGCAGTTCACGGCATTCTCCACCGATGCGGCAGACAACAAAGTTTTCGAGCAGGTGAAACTGACGATGCCCGTCTTGGCTGTTGGCGGGGAGAAGTCGTTCGGTGCGTTGCAGGCAGTGATCATGCGCCACGTGGCGATTAACGTTCAAGAGGCGGTCGTCCCGCGCTCCGGTCACTGGCTGATGGAAGAGAGCCCGGTCTACACGGTTAACCTAGTTCGAAACTTTCTCGATTCCCCGGTAGCAGCAAGCCCTGTTCGCCTCGCGTCCGGCTACGCTCTCGGCGAAAAGCGGCTCACGCCGAGCGAGTTCGAATTCCCGCAGCAAGGCAATCCGGGCACAGGAAGTTCAGGCGTGAGTGGGATACAAACCGTAGTGCTCAAGGGTGACCCGAATGAAAGTGGCGTCTACACGATCATGCTGCGCGTGCCCGCGCATACACAGATTGCCGCGCATTCCCACCGCGATGATCGTGTGGCAACCGTCGTGTCAGGCACTTGGCACATCGGATACGGAGATAAGTTCGACGAGTCGAAACTCAAGGCTCTCCCTCCGGGAAGCTTTTATACCGAACCGCCCGGACAGAACCACTTTGCGGAAACGGGTGATGAACCCGTAGTAGTCCAGATCACGGGTTTCGGTCCCTCTTCAACAGAGTACGTTGACCCGGCACAAGACCCCCGTCCGCGAAAACCCAACTAGAGCCAGCATTCCGCCCTCACCTCTTCACTACCGGCGGGCAGCCCAGATTATCGCCTCCATTCTACTCCCGAGGGTGCCCCGTCCAAGCTCGCTTGGGCGGGGATTTTCGTTGCGGGTGAACGCATCGATGTGCAGGAGAGACGGCCCGTCGTTGTCCAAGCGCGTTCACTTATCGCTTCGCGACATCAGGGTCGCGCATCTCGGCGCAATCGGCCGCTTTTTGTCATTGACTTAATGCTTCGATATAGGATAATCTACTCAAAACACACATTATCTATAAGATAATATACTACTATCTTTGACAACTTAACCGGAGTATGACCCGCGGCTCCTATCCCACCACCCCAAAATGGCCCCGCTGTTCCCAAAATGGGACGTCGCTCCCGTCGTAACTCCCATGTTCTCTGGATTTTGCGTGTAACTCCCGACAACTCAAAGATCTAGCACGCCGCTGCCACAACTTGATCTTTCCTTTCTAGACTTTGCAGACAAAACGGGGGGAGGGGGTACCCCTTTCCTGAACAGTGAATCCGTACCACAATGGGAAGGTTCAGGTCTACGCCGCGCTTCCAATCTAAACTTATAGAATGTCCCGGTAACCGGAGAACTCATGCCTCTTACCTCTACGGATTGGATTGTCATCGTCGGATATTTGCTGGTTAATCTGCTGATTGGTCTTTACTACCGGCGCCGCGCTAGTGGAAACACGGAGGAGTTTTTCATTTCGGGGCGCGATGTTTCCTGGTGGCTGGCGGGAACTTCGATGGTGGCCACGACTTTTGCGGCCGACACGCCTCTGCTGGTATGTGGTTTGGTGGCGCGGCAGGGCATCGCGGGAAACTGGATCTGGTGGGGATCATGCATCGGCGGCATGATGACGGTGTTCTTCTTCGCGCGCTACTGGCGGCGGGCTGAGGTTTTGACCGACGTTCAATTAGTCGAGCTTCGTTATGGGGGAAAGCCGGCGGCATTTCTGCGGGGATTCAAAGCCATCTATCTCGGACTTTTTATGAACTGCTTCATCCTGGGATGGGTGACGCAGGCCATGGTCAGCATCATCACGGTTCTGCTCGGTCCGGTGATTGCGCAAGGGCGCGTTCTGCAACTGTCGATTGGCGGCCACACGTTTCAGCACACGCTGGGCGATCCTCGCTACACGTCGGTGTTGATCTGCATCTTCATTCTGATTCCGTTTACCGGGCTCTACACATTTATCGGCGGGCTTTGGGGCGTGTTGGTCACCGACCTGTTTCAGTTTGCTTTGAAGATGACGATGATTATCGTGCTGGCCTGGGTTGCGGTGGCGAAGATTGGCGGAATGCAGGCGCTGCAGATGCATCTGCAGGTGATCGAGAATAACGTTCGCGCGACCGGAGTGCGAGACCGGCGAATCCAGTCGCATTTTTGCCGGACTTTCATCTCGGACTGACCACGGATGCGCTTTGGACTTTGCCGGTGCTGACCTTCATCGTTTATTTGGGGATGCAGTGGTGGCTGGCGTGGTATCCGGGAGCCGAGCCGGGCGGCGGTGGATACGTGGCGCAACGAATGTTCAGCGCGAAGGACGAGAAGAACTCGCTAGGCGCGACCTTGTGGTTCAACATCGCGCATTACGCATTGCGGCCCTGGCCCTGGGTGATTACGGGGTTGGTGGCGATGGTGGTTTATTCGCCGAATGGCGGCCTGCATCCCAGCGCTGCATTTGTGCAGAATCCGGAGCAAGGATACGTCATGGTATTGCGCGACTATCTTCCTCCCGCTTTGCGTGGGTTGATGGTTGCGGCGTTCCTCGCTGCTTTCATGTCGACGATTGGAACGCAATTGAACTGGGGCAGTTCGTATCTGGTGAATGATCTTTATAAACGCTTTTTCGTGCGGGGCGCGACCGAGCGGCACTATGTGATGATCAGCAAAATTTTTACCGTGCTGCTGGTGCTGGGCAGCGGCTACACGGCGATGCAGTTGACCTCGATCAATCAAGGCTGGCAGTTGGTGTTGAATATTGGCTTCGGGACGGGCGCGGTCTACATTCTGCGCTGGTATTGGTGGCGCATTAACGCGTGGAGCGAGATTTCGGCGATGGCGGTCGCGGCGGCTGTCACCATTGTGCTGAGCCGCGTTTCCCTCAGCGGCAACAATGCGTTGGTATACGCCAAGACCGCGCTGATCACGGGACTCATCACCACGATTGCCTGGTTGATCGCGACCTTTGTGACGGCGCCCGAGTCGCAGCAGACTTTGGTGGGCTTCTACAAGCGAGTGCATCCGACGGTGTATGGATGGAAACATATCGCGCGGCTCGTGCCCGAGCTGCCTGAGGTGCGGGACTTGGCCGGCAACACATTCAACTGGGTGATGGGAGTCATCCTGGTTTATGGATGTCTGTTCGGAATCGGCAAACTTGTGTTCCAGCAGTGGGCATGGGGAATCGCGCTCTTGCTGATCGCCGCAGTCGCCGGTTATCTGATCTTTTGGGATCTTTCTCGGCGCGGGTGGGCCACGCTTTCTGGGACAGCGATTCCGGGGGATGCACGGGCGGAGACGCCCGCGCCTACATTTACCCAGACTTAGTCAGGCTTTTTCGGAGTTAAACCACAAGCTTTCTTAACCCGGCTCAGATCGAGACCGCCGGGAGAAAAACTCGCAATCTCTGGACCTTGTGGGGTTTGGATTTCTACTTTGAATACCTGCGCCCCGAGCATCTCACGAACGGTGCCTTTGTCCATGGAGAGAAAGTGGCCATTGACCCAGTTCCAACCATGTTTGCTGTGAGAATTATCGACGCGAACGAGAACTTCCATTTGCGGCTGTCCCCAGAAGCCGGGGCGATTGGGCGGCGCGATCCGCGCATTGGGGCGAAAATCCGCTAGTTTAAGTTTGCCATCAGTGCAGAAGAGAATGATTTTGGGGCTGGTCTGGCTGCCGGGTAAAGAATTGTCAGCATCGAGTTCGAATCTGGCATTCTTGGCGAGGGTCATCTGATCCTGAGAGTCGTACGCCATCCACTTTCCGCCGGCGCTGATGCCGCTCTCCTGCGCAAATAAAACGGCCGCCACGCAAACCAGGACGAAGCATGCAGCGAACATTTTCACGGGAAACTTCTGAGGTTCTGGCTTACCATCTGGCTTACCAATAGAGCAAATCTCTTGTTGACTGTTAGGGTTCAATTTCTTCCTCATCTTGGCCTATCGTTGTTTTCGACACCGACCATTTTCCAATGATATAAAACCTGTCACGTTGTGAAAGTTGCGAATGAGGTTCAGGAGACCACATCATCGTCGAAGACCCAACACGAGAAAAACGAGAACTGACAGAGGTGGATTCCGTTTGAGATGGCTCACTGAGATCCGAGCTTCGTAGCGGGCAAGGGCGAGGCTGCGGAATGATGCCTCAAAAACAAGAGCGAAACTGACTACGGGACGGAAAACGTCAGTAACCTGGTTTGGTTGCTGGTGGGCGCTATAGGATTCGAACCTATGACTTCCACCGTGTGAGGATGGCACTCTACCGCTGAGTTAAGCGCCCAACTGGAATCAGCCGCTATATTGTAGCAAAGAAACAGTTTTTCGTGGACCTATCGTCCATGATAGCCTATGGGCTGAGCTGCTCCGGATCCGCTCGTGCGCGATACTCCGGAGCACTGGGTGCCAGAGCGGGATGCCAAACCGATTCAACCTCGCGAAAGTACCCCTAGCCTCTTCTTCCAAGGGGACTTCCCCTACTCCGCCTGACCCTGAGAACCCGCAACTTTCTGACCCGGATGGGGTTCAATCCAGTGTGAGCAGCGTAGCCGTCAATCGCGGGTTCATGTCGATGGCAGGCATGCCGTCTCATGCCGCGGCGACAGTTGCAGACACTCAATCAGCCGAAGGGTTGAATGATGCGCAAATCATGCTGCGGGTGAAAGGCGGCGATGAGGCGGCTTTCGAATATCTGGTGCAGAAATATCGCCGGCCCATGCTGAGCTTTATGTATCGCATGGCTCACAATTCTGCGGTTGCTGAGGATCTGGCTCAGGAAGTTTTCTTGCGCGTGTATCGCTCGCGCGAGAAGTACGAAGCCAGCGCGAAATTCAGCACCTGGTTATATCGTATCGCGAGCAATCTGGCGGTTAATCACGCGCGCGATACCCGGCATCAAAGACCGGAGAATACCGTCAGCCTGGATGAGCCGGATCAGGAATCAGGGTTGACGATGGATTTGCCGGATAACTCACTGACGGCGGAAGAGGCGATAGTCCGGCGCGAGCGGTTGGCGGCCATTCGCCAGCGCGTTGAAGCGCTGCCGGAGCGGCAGAAGATGGCGCTCATTATGCACAAGTATCAGCAGATGGATTATCGCCAGATCGCGGAAGTTTTGAAATTAAGTGAGTCTGCCATTAAGTCTCTGTTGTTCCGCGCCTATGAAACCTTGCGCGTGCAACTGAAAGAGTTCGTATGAAGGAAGTAGTTATGAAATGCAATGAGGTTTGCGAACTGATGCCGGAGCTGGCCCTTGGCTCGGACGCGGTCGCGCCTGACGTGAGAAAGCATCTTGAGAGCTGCGCTGGCTGCGCAGAGAAGCTCAATGAGTTCCGCCAGACCATGGCGGTACTCGATGAGTGGCAAGTGCCGGAGCCTTCGCCGTATTTCGATGTGCGGCTGCGTGCACGCCTGCGGGAGGAGGCTGCGCATCAGTCCGCCGGTTGGTGGCAATGGATTCGTAAGCCGGCTCTGGCGGTTTCGCTAGCTGTGCTCATGGCGATGAGCGTTGTCCTTTTCCGCACGGATGCTGGCCGGAATCCTACGTCGGACGGGCCAAATGCCATGGTGGCCGCACCGGGGACGGCCGTGGGTGACTTGCAGGCGCTGGATAAGAACAGTGAGCTGTATTCTGATTTCGAAATCCTGGACGATCTGCAAGCCCAACAGGATGTGGACGCTAATCCGTAACCGGCCAAGCCTTAGGGGATTTTTAATTAGTAAACGGGGGGAAAGTGCGGGTAAATTCGATAGGCGCGATAGTGGCTCTTGCCCTGGCGCTGAGCGGGGTTGCTCCGTCGTGGGCGCAGAACCGTCAGGAACACGCCGCTCCGCGTTCGGTTCCCCGTCCCCCAAGAGTTCAGCAGGGTCACGCCGGACAATGGTTGCGTCAGCATAACAATTTGCCGCCAGAACAACAAAGAAGGGCTCTGCAAAGCGATCCGCAGTTCCGTAACCTTCCTCCGCAACAGAAGCAGCATTTGGAGAACCAGCTTAACCGGTTTAACAGTTTGCCGCCCCAGCAGCGGCAGCAAATGCTGCGGCGCATGGACACCTTCGGCCACCTAACCCCGGAACAGAAAGATACAGCCCGGCAGATGCATTCGCAAATGCAACAGCTTCCTCCCGAGCGTCGACAGGCAGTGCGAAATGCCATTCAGGCCCTGCGGGCGATGCCTCCGGACGCGCGGCAGCGGCAGATCAACAGCGACGCGTACCGGCGACAATTCTCTCCTCAAGAACGAAGCATTCTGGGCGGAGCCTCCCAGCTACCGCTCGCACCAGCCGGCCCCAACGGACCAGAAGAGTAACCCCTTAACTACTCCCCAATCAACTTGTTATGGCCCGGTCGTGCCATGGCTATGCGCCGTCGTGCTATTGTCTGCACCCCGGAAACGCCTCATCTTAGTAGTGCATAACAGCAGGAAAGTCGGAAATGCGAGAGCGGACGACAAAACGAGAAGCGGGCACGAGCTGGGTAGGTGCCTCTTACCAGAACGAGCGCAGCCGGATGTTCTTCGCGCTGGTTCTGCTTTTGGTCGCTCTTGGTTTTGTCGTGGCAAGCCATCGTGAAGTCTGGTTTTCCGACAGCGAGGCCTCGGTTGCCGACGAAACGACGCCTGAGTGGATTCCCGGCAGCGTAAAACAAAACCCAGTTACTGCTGCGATTCCGGCTCCGAAACCGACAAAACATATTGCTGCTAGGAACTCGGCTCAGCCTGCTGCATCTGATTCGTCAGTCGCAGTAACTCGCAACGTGATTCCGCCGCTTGAAGTCGAAGTAGTAGCTGGCAACTCACGCAGCACCGTTCATCTGAGCAGCCCAGAAAAAGTTGAAGTGCCGGGTGGCTCCGTAGATGCAAAGACAGCGCGCCGTGCTCCGGCTACGCTTGCTTCACAGCGCGTAACTCTGGAGAACACTTCCGCACCGCAGCCCAAGGAACCGACGTACCCCTTACTCGGACGGCAAATGAAGGTACAGGGTTCGGTTCTGCTGCAGGCGCTTATCGCGGCCGACGGCACCATCCGCGATTTGCGCGTCCTCAGCGGTCCCGCGATTCTGGCCTCTGCCGCCCGCGAAGCCGCGCAGCGCTGGCAGTTCAAGCCTTACCTGCAAAATGGCCGCCCAGTCGAAACCGAAGCAAGAATCGCGGTGAACTTCACCATCAAAGTTTTGGAAAATGGGATCAGGGACCAAAACGAGACCGTTGTGGCCTTCTCAAGCCGCGGGGAATAATCGAGCTCAGGTTGTAACTTCAGTTTCGGAGGTTTCCTGCCACACTCCTGCCGGGTACTAAATAGATCGTTCCCTTGATCGCAGGCCAAGTACTGCACGAAAGTACCGTACAGATTCGTCCAGCCGTTTGCAGCGCCCAGCCCCGCATGTATCATTTGCCTAAGCAACTGTTTGATCTGGATCACATGAGAATATCTGTCCTAGATCTGACTCGATTGCGCTTGTCAGCGAACAGACTTCAACCATGGGTTGCCTACCTTGGAGTTGTGGCTTGACGACCTCTTTATCCCTGGAGCCCAAAAGCGCGATCGCAGGGGTGTCCCCGTTCTTGCAGTTTGCACTTCTGTTGGCCGTTTCGGTCATGGTCGGATGGCAGGCTCTACTCACAACTTTCGCTTTAGCTCTGCATACCGACGAATATACCCACCTGCTCTTGATCGTGCCGATCAGCCTGTCATTGATTCTCACCGAGCGGATGAAACCGAAGCCGGCGCTTGAACCGGCACTGAATTGGGCGCAGCTCTTTTGTTCATCGCAATCCTGACAGCCTGCTATTCCCGCGGGTGGCCTCGCACGGCGAAATTCACCTTTCCATCAGCATGCTGGCAATGGTGATCTGGTGGATTGGATCCTTTGTATTTTGTTTTGGCGCTCGCGCCGCTCGACTGTTCTTGTTTCCGCTATGTTTCTTGTTCTGGATGGTTCCGATTCCTGCGCCGCTATTAAACAAGATCGTAGCTTTCTGGCAGCAAGGGTCGGCACTCTCTGCCAGCATGCTGTTCTCAGCTTTCGGAATTCCAGTTACGCAAGATGGAATCGTGATCTCGATCCCAGGGCTTACCCTTGAGGTCGCACAAGAATGCAGTAGCTTGCGATCCAGCCTGATGTTGATTGTCACCAGCATGGTGCTGGCCCATTTGTTTCTGCGGTCATTTTGGCGGAAAGACCGCGGTGGTTGTAGCCGCGATTCCACTTTCGATTGCCAAGAATGGGCTTCGAATTTTCATCATCGCTATGCTCGGAACCCGCGTCGACCCGGGATTTCTCCACGGAAACTTGCACCGTCACGGCGGCATCGTCTTTTTCCTGGCAGCATTGTTGGTGGTTCTTTTCTTGTTGTGGCTTTTGAATCGTGGTGAGAACTTGCCCGAGAATTACAGCCATCGCCAAAAGCCTACAAGCGCAACCCAACAGATCGGCTGAGCCTGCACTCTTCGTGCTTCCCCCAGCAGCTTGAAAGCTTTTGACTGTTCTCCAGCTTCCTTCTACCTACTTATGCATGTTCTTCGCTTCAGCTCTGCATTAAAGCCTTCGAAATTCTCGCATCTCATTCGCCTGGTGGTTTCGAATTCGCAAAGATGACCGCAGTTTCGCGGTGCAGAGGAGTAATACGAATCCGGCTTCCCGATCTTGCACACTAGGAATTCGTCCAACTCAAACAGCTTTTTCGCAGCCGTGCTCACCGCGCATTTTTAAATCATCTCCAAGAATAACGCCCACTCGCCGCCTGATGTCATTTCGGTTTTACAAACGTTTCACCTGCATCCGCTCGGAGACGTAGCGGAGTATCATGCGGATACCAACAAAGACTGGGAAAGGTGATCATGCCTGAGTCTATCGACTGGCCGCGAGGTTATAAGCCACGCTCTCGCCGCCGCTTACTTCTTATCATCGCGGTCGCTGCTGTCATCCTGTTCGGCGGACGAGCCGCGTTGTCGTATTACGTGGACGGGCTCTGGTTTGGCTCGCTCGGCTACGCAGACGTGTTCTGGAAAACGTTGGGGATGCAGTGGGGAATATTCGCGGCATTCGCCGTGGCCACATTCGTCGTTCTGTACGGATCATTCCTGGCTCTGAAGCGAGCGCATCTTCCTGACTTGCCCGAGGGTCACACGATTTTCATCGGCCGCCAACCCGTAAAGCTTCCCGTCGAACCAGTGCTGAGGCTTATCGCGCTCGGCCTCGCAATTGTCGTGGCCCTCATAACCGGAGCAGGCATGAGTGTAGAGTGGCCGACGCTCGCGCTTTTCTGGTATGCGCCGCATGCCACTGGCAGCGTCGTAGACCCAATTTTCGGCAAGCCGCTGAATTTCTTTTTGTTTACCCTCCCGCGTGGCAACTTATCAGCGGATGGCTGCTCACGTTGGCTGTGATCACCTGCGCCGTCGCCGCTTTTTTCATTCTCGTCACCGGCGGAAGCCGCGTACTGGCGCGGCGCAGCAGTTACGATCACTTTGCCATGGCGCGGATTTTCTATTGCCTTTGCGTTCCTGTTGCTTGTCCTCGCAGCGCTTGCATATCTCGGCCGCTTCGAGCGCTTGTTCGAGGATCACACCATCTTCGGCGGCGTGACCTACACTGATGCTCACGTTACGCTCACCGGCATGCTCGTGGTCTGCGCCGCGCTCATCGCCGGCGCGTTGCTCGCAGCCATTAATGCGTTCTCGATGCAACGCGGACGCTGGCTGGTGGCTGCGGTCGTTCCCGCCGTGGTTTGTTATCTCGCGCTCCAAGTCGTGGGTTGGTACGTGAGCAGCTTTATCGTCAAACCGAACGAACTGGTTCGCGAGAAGCCCTACATCGTTTACAACACGGACTTGACGCGGCAAGCCTACGGATTGAACCGGGTCACGCAGCGCGAATTTCCCGCCGAGACTACCCCCGAAGCTGCTGATCCCGAGCACAATCAGGCTACGCTGCAGAACATCCGGCTGTGGGACTGGCGCGCGCTTCAGGATACGCTGCGCCAGATTCAGGAAATCCGCACCTACTACGATTTCCCGGACATCGACATCGATCGCTATGAAATCGACGGCACCACTCGCGAGGTAATGCTCGCAACGCGCGAACTGAATGTCGAAAAACTTCCGGAAAGCAGCCGCAACTGGATCAACGAGAAGCTGATCTACACCCACGGCTATGGCATCACCATGAATCCTGTAAATGGATTCACGCCGGAAGGCTTGCCCACCCTGATTCTGAGCAATATGCCGGTCCAGAGCACGGTGCGCAACCTCAACGTAACCAGGCCCGAAGTCTATTTCGGCGAGTTGACTAATACCGACGTGTACGTAAAGACGCGGCAGAAGGAGTTCAACTACCCGCAAGGCGCGAGCAACAGCCTTACTTCGTACGAGGGCACCGGAGGCATTGTGCTGGGCGGGTTTTTGCGGCGCATCATCATCGCGCTCGACCGCAGCGATTTGGCCAAGCTCCCCTTCAGCGACGACGTGACCTCTGAGAGCCGGCTGCTGATGCGGCGCAACCTCACCGATCGCGTAACAACGCTAGCCCCATTTCTCACCTACGATCCCGATCCATACATCGTGCTCGGCGACGATGGCCGGCTCTCCTGGATCATGGATGGTTTCACCGTCTCCGACACTTATCCGTATTCGACGCATTATCGTCTCGGCAACAACTCGATCAACTACATGCGCAACAGCGTCAAGGTCGTGATTGACGCCTACGATGGCACAACCACGTTTTACGTTTTCGATACGGAAGACCCGATCATCGCTGCTTACCGGCAGGTTTTCCCCAGTCTCTTCAAAGATGCGTCCATTGATGCCGCCCGGCCTGCGCAAGCACGTACGCTATCCCGAAGTGTTACTCAAGCTGCAGGCGGATGTTTACGGTCTTTATCACATGACCGACCCGGAGGCTTTTTACAACCGCGAAGATCTGTGGACGGTGGCGACGGAAGTCGGCATGAGCGAAGGCGGCGAGCAAAGAACGCAGGTGATGCAGCCGAATTTCGTACTGATGAAGTTGCCCGGGGAAGATGGCGTGGAGTTCGTAGAGATTCTGCCGTTCACTCCCGCCAATCGAAATAATCTGATTGGCTGGATTGCCGGGCGCAGCGACGGCGACAAATACGGCACATCGGTGGTCTACAACTTTCCCAAGACCAAATTGGTCGATGGCCCGCTGCAAATCGAAGCACGAATCGATCAGAACGCGCAGCTTTCCGGACAGCTCACGCTATGGAACCAGCAAGGCTCGCACGTGCGGCGCGGGGCGCTCTTAGTGATTCCAACCGGCAAAGCGCTGTTATATGCGGAGCCGATTTACCTGCAGGCGGAGCGCAGTCCAATGCCAGAATTGCGTCTGGTCGTGCTCGCGCTGCAAGACCGGCTGGCGTATGGCCCAACCTTCGAGTCGGCTATGGCGGCGCTTTTTGGCGGAGCGGCCTCGTCGTTGAATGCGCCGTCGGCGACCGCGGCGCCAACGCCCGTACGAGCTGCTGCCGAATCCAGCGCGCCCCAGCCAGCAACCGATCTCAATGGATTGATATCGCAAGCCGCCAAAGATCTTGAGGACTACCAGCGACTAACAGCGGAAGGTAAGCTCGGCGAGGCAGGGCAAAAGCTCGAAGAATTAAAGCGCACGCTGGAAAAGTTGAACGCACGCCAAAAATAAAGCCGCCGTAGAGACGTAGCCAGCTACGTCTCTACAGAATCGACCAGCTACTTCGCGCTCATTACCAGCTTGGCGATGGTCGCCAGTTGCATGTTCGAAGTGCCTTCGTAGATTTTGCCAATCTTTGAATCGCGCCAATATTTTTCGACGGGATAATCTTTGGTGAAATCCATAGCCGCCATAAATTTCGATGGCTAACGACGTCACCCGCTCGGCCACCTGCGAACAAAACAGCTTGGCCATTGCCGCTTCCTTGACGAACGGAATGCCTGCGTCTTTCATGCGTGCGGCGTTGTACACCATGAGCCGCGCAGCTTCGATTTCAGTTGCCATCTGCGCGATCTGAAATTGGATGCCCTGAAAATCGGCAATCGGTTTCCCGAACTGCTTGCGTTCCTGCGCGTATTTCGCAGCATATTCCCAGGCGCCGCGAGCAACGCCCGCCATCTGCGCGCCGATCCCGATGCGGCCTTCGTTCAAAGTCTCAATGGCGATTTTGTATCCCTTGCCCACTTCGCCGAGAACGTTCGATTTGGGAACGCGGCAATCTTCCAGAATCAACTCGCAAGTCGAAGAAGCGCGAATGCCCAGCTTGTCTTCTTTCTTGCCGACAGTGAATCCGGGAAATTCTTTTTCGATAATAAAAGCGGTGATGCCTTTGTATCCCGCCGCCGGGATCGACCGTGGCAAACAAAATAAAAACGCCGGCCTCTTTGCCATTCGTGATCCACAACTTGCGTCCGTTCAGAACGTAATCGCTGCCCTTCAGTTCCGCTTTAGTCTGCAGCGCAAACGCGTCCGAGCCCGAACCCGCCTCGCTCAATGCGTACGCGCCACATAAGTTCTCAACCATTCGCGGCAGATAGCGTTTCTTCTGCTCGTCATTCGTCCAGCGCAGCAACGCATTGTTGACCAGCGTGTTCTGCACGTCGACGATCACGCCCGCGGAAGCGTCCACGCGAGACAGTTCCTCAACGGCGAGAATCGCTTCAAAGAACTTTCCGCCTGCGCCGCCGTATTGCTCGGGCACCTCAATCCCCATCAGTCCAAGCTGAAAGAACTGCTGAATGAGGTCTTTATCGAAGACGCCTTTTTCGTCCATCTCCTTCACCAGCGGACGAACTTTCTCTTCGGCAAACTGGCGGATATTGTCGCGAAAAAGAATTTCGTCTTCGTGAAACTGGTTAGAGGAGTCGGCGAGGGAAGCTGCAGAACATCGGGCATACAAGCACCTTCAAATGAGTATGGCGAACCAAGAAGTTTAGCACTTTACGGGGAAAAGGTTGGGAGCGCCGGCATCCTGACCTCGCTGTGCGGGCGAGACGCCCACACGACAGCCGCCGAGACGGCGGCGCTACAAAGGAGGGTAATGTATGGATCAGCTTTACTTCTGAACCAACTTCAGCCCATCGGCCTGCAAAATGCGCTGGATCTGGTTACGCGCGTGCACTGACCACGGCCCCGACGTATCCAGCTTCACGTACGCACGCCAGTGCTTCAAAGCCTTGCGCGGCTCGCGTACCTTCTCATAAGCCAGCGCGACATTGTAATGAGCATCGCCATAGGTGGGCGCGAGTTGCAACGCGGTGTTGTAAGCCTGGATCGCCTCCGCTACCCGGCCAGTTTCATCGAGCACGTTGCCCAAATCGAAATAAGCCAGGGCGTAGCGTGGATCAATTGCAATCGCGGCGCGGTAATGCTTCTCCGATAACGCGTAATCCTGCCGGTTGTAATGCAGCGTGCCCAGGTTGATGTGCGCGGCCGCATGCTCGGGATCCAACTCGAGGACTCTCTGATAAGCCGCAATCGCCTGAGCCTGCGTGTGGGGATCTTCTTCGAGCGCGATGCCTTGCGCGAACAAGCCCGGCAACATCGGCAGGTACCGGTCCGGGCTTGACCACCGAGGTCCGGTTGCTCGGCACCACTTTGTCTCGCGTGGAGAAGTCGAACATGAACTGCCCGGCAATAGGCTCAAGCAGCCTGCCTTCGTGGCGGAACGCGACCCGATGCCCGGTGCTAAAGGCGCCCGCCTCAAGCAACGGATTCTCCATTCCCGCAGCCTGCTTCTGCATAGCATCAAGCGAGCGGCGGATTACCGCAGGACGCACTTTGCGGGCGCACAAGTCGCGGATTTTCTTGATTTGCAGCAGGTCAAAAAAGGAATAGCTCTCGACGGCGGCTACCAGTTCGGCTTTTTCCCAAGCTGCCAACTGACGCGCCGTGAGCCGAAGAATACGCAGCAACTCTGCTCGACTATAGCGGTACACGGTTGTAAGGGAACGTTCGATCATCATTATCCGGACTTAAGGTTGTGTTGGCAAGTGGAAATCAGGCCCTATGGGAATCTGAAGTAGCAACCTGCATCGCAAGCGGTGCAATGCACACGTAGCCCGGAAGCCGCGTCCAGGGGCGAGATTGGAGCAATGCACACATAGCCCCGGAAGCCTCGTCCGGGCGGTTTGCGGAACACCGCAATCTTAATCCCAACTTCTGTAACGAACTTTTAATATTCCCAAGCACGAAACTTGCCGACTCCAGCTATATCATTAGTCGTTCAAAACAGATCGACCAGAAAATCCAACCAATGAAACGCAAGGCCGTTCACGCACTGGATTCCACGAAAGAAATGACGGGACTAGTCCAGCAGGCCTGTCTGGTGGCAAAAGATGCCGCGTTCAACTTGCGAGACTATCTGGAAAACTCTTCGAACATGGCGTTCATCGCAGTCCAGGACTGCGAAAAAGAACTGGACCGCGCGGAACGCAAGATCGACGACGGCATCACGCATGCCATTACCCAAGTCAGTGAAGTCGAGGCCCGCGAACTACTCGCCTGCCTGAAATTCATTATTGATCTGGAGCGCATCGGAGACCTGGCCTGGTCTGTCACGCAACGCCTTCATCGCTTGACTCCGAAAATTTTGCGTGACGATCGCCGCGATTTGATTGCGATGGCCGACATCCTGGAAAAAATGCTGGATGTCGTGCACAAGGGCTTCGTGAACCGCGATCTGGAATCGGCAAATTGGATTTTGAAGACCGACTCGCAAATCGATCAAGTCTGCCGCTCGGTGTTTCAGCGGCATTTGGAAAGCAGAACCAAAGATCCCAGCCGCGACTACAGCACCAACCTTCTGCTGATGGCGCAAGCCTTCGAGCGAGCCGGAGATCACACCAAGAATCTGGGCGAGGAGTTGGTTCATCTGGTCGAAGGCCGAAGTGTTCGCCACGAACCAAAACGCTCGCGCGGATCACGCGCCGTCCACGAAGCTTAGCCCAAAACGAAGCCGGAAGCCGTCCCCCGTTCGGTGTACAGTTACTTCTGTGCAAAAGAAGGGTTAGTTAGGACTTGCGCTCCATATGCCACGAGGAATAACATTATAAGTGTTCCCAAGCGGCCATGCTCCCTAGCTGGCCTCCCGCGCCCATTAGCTCCAGGCGCCTAGACGGACAAAGATCATTCACGGATGAACTCCAACCGAATTGGGTTTCCACGCACGAGTGGTGCACGTGCGCGAGGCAAGGCACCATCCTGAAACGTATTGCACCGGGGTACCGAATTGGCCCGTGTAGGGCGGGCCGGAAAACTACACAAAGAGAAACAATATGAACGTAGGACCCGGAAATCCCTCCGGAGGTGGCGGCGGGAGAGGCAGACGGCGGCGTGGACGTCGCCCGTCGAATCGCGGAGGCCAGCACGGCGGCCGCGATCGTCAGCAGATCAGCGGCATTTACACCGCGCCCATGGACCACAATTATCGCGGCGCGTCGGGAGACAAAGGCCCGCGCGGTCGAGGCGGGCGTCCCGGATTTGCTCCGGCGTATGCTCCCGCCGATCCTGAGCCGCTTCCGCCCAACGAGGACGCCACTTCGCGCATCTTCGCCTTCGTGGACGATTTATTTTTCCAAGCCAAGATTCAGGAAACCGCGCGCAAGCTCAACGTCAAAGTTGAATTCGTGAAAAACGAAAAAGATATGCTGGAGCGGATTAAGCTGAACGGCGAAGAGAAGCCGTCGCTGGTGATCTTCGACATGAATAACGTAAACGCGAAGCCGCTGACGCTCATTCCCAAACTAAAAAGCAAGCTCAAGAAAACTTCGATTATCGGATTCCTGTCCCACGTGCAGGGCGATTTAAAACAGAAAGCGCACGAAGTGGGATGCGACATGGTACTGCCGCGCTCCGCCTTCTCGCAAAATCTACCGCAACTCCTGCGCCGCCACGGCGCTCCAGAAGACGAAGCCGCCGGCTAGAGTTAGGCGCGGGCGTCCACGCCCGTGCGGTTTGGTGGAACGACATGCCTTTACAGTTCGCGAAAGCGCGCCTGTTTTGAGCAGGCCTCGCAGGCTGCGAAAAAACTCTCCAGGCGCAGTAGTTTTGAAGGGGCATGGCTTCCAGTGGTTGCGGAAAAACTTCGAAATCGGCGACTGGGGCTTTGAAAGGGCGCGGCCTTCAGCCGCGCCGCACATCGTTTTTAGTGACTTACGGCGCGGCTGCGAAGCCGTGCCCTTTCAAAACTCCGACGCCCAGAGCTTTTTCAGCAACCACTTCCAGCCGTGCCGTAAGTCGTTCCCAAGTAGTAGACGCGCGGCTGAAAGCTGGGCACCTTACAATACCTAAACGCCGATTTATCATCTCTTCACACGTACCGGCGAATCTTGACTTCCATTCAGGCCCCGCGGAGAGTCAATCTTTACCCCGGCGGCCACTGCAAATTCCTCCCCCCCAGCAAATGCACGTGCAAATGAAAAACCGACTGCCCGGCGCGCGGGCCGACGTTGAGCACTGTGCGATAGCCATCCTCGATGTTGCGCTGCCGCGCGATATTCGCCGCAGCAAGGTGGCAATAGCCGATTAACTGAGCATCCTCATCCGCAGCTTCCTTCAGTCCGCGAAGATGCTTCTTGGGAACGACCAGCACATGCGTGGGAGCCTGCGGATTGATATCGTCGAAGGCGTAGGTATGCTCGTCTTCGTAAACTTTCTTGGAAGGTATTTCCCCGCGAATGATTCGGCAGAACAGGCAGTCGTTCATGAAACCGTCCACGATTTGAGATTGGAGACACGCCGCGCTACAGACGCGGATGTCGCCAGGACGGGGAAGGCGCGTGCCTAATATATCCGATTGCAGCAGAAATTTGCAGTGCAGCCGCTGGTGCCATGCCGCACGCAATCATTCGCGACCAGCGTACAGATTCGGACTAGTCGAGTCTTACCAGGAAGATCGCGCCTTGCGGAGTCTGAGTATTGTGCGCAACCTCTTCGGCGAGTTTGCGATCGTCATCGTGCACCCGCACCCGCACCCACCAGTCGCCCACGGGGCTGCTGAAACATTGAACTTTCGCCGTGTGATAGCGCTGAGAAAGATGGTCGGCTAATTTATCCGCCGCATGCTCTTGTTCGAACGCGCCGATCTGTACTGCCCATCGTCCGCCTGCTTCGAGCGGAGATGGACTGCGCAACACTTCAATGCGAACCATGCCGACGCCAGCTTGCCGCAGGTCGATCTTTTCTGCCGCTGCCTGCGAGAGATCGAGAATGCGCCCTTCGATAAAGGGTCCACGGTCAGTAATTCGAACCAGAACCGATCGTCCCGTCTTCACATTTGTCACTCGCACAATCGAACTCAGCGGAAGCGTCCGATGGGCAGCGGTCAGGGCATGCATGTCGTAAATTTCACCGTTCGATCCGCGGCGATTGTGATACGGCGCTCCATACCAGCTCGCCAGGCCAGTCTCGACAAAAATAGGTTTCGTGCCGGCAGGAATTTCGAGCTGCGTCGTGATCTGGCTGGCGCGGGAACGGTCTTTGTGCTTGGGAGCCCGGCGCTACCGGAACTCGTCTCCGGCGCGCTCGGCGGTGGCGGAGGGGGAACATCGACGCGTGCCTGCTTATGTTCGCCGCAGCCCGTCAGCAGAAGGGAGATCAGAGCAATTGCAACAACGACCGCACCCCGGTGAGGGAAAAAACCAGCAATCACTTGCGAGGCGGCTGATGCTTTTCCATGTAGTCCGCGAGATGAGTCAGTTTCTCCGATGCGATTCGCAACGCCTTGGTGGAATGCTGGCGCACTGCCGGCACCACTTCGTCGTTCAGATAATTGAGCAACTCCGCCGCTTCTTTCTCCATTGTCGTCGCGGCCTCGGCCACTGACTTGTTGAAGCGCGCGGATGCTTCTTCCACCTTGCGGTTGAAGTCGTTCATGGATCTCCTTCGATCTGGTGAACGCGTGAGCGGCCACTCGTGGATTGCGGATACCAGGCTCAGCCATTATTTCCTGCTTGCCAGCCAAGGTCAACCGGGAGGCATCCCGAGTCAAACCCCTGCGTTCGACGAAAGTAGTGCGAGGTGCGACATCCAACAGTTCAGTATCTTTGCAGTACAATCGCGCCATACGAAATCCTCCAGCCATGCCCGATAGTTTGTGCTGCTAAATTGCATGAAGGTTGTACGGCCCGAACAGATGACGCTGAAATTCAGCTATTTCGGAAACCACGAAGGCCGCGGAAAGACAACGCTTTCGGCGATTGTTGCTGCGCTGGTTTGACCTGCACAAACGCGATTTGCCCTGGCGGCAGAACCGCGATCCGTATCGCGTCTGGCTTTCCGAAATCATGCTGCAGCAGACTCGCGTGAATGCGGTCACCGATTACTATCAGAAGTTTCTGCGGCGATTTTCCCACCGATCGAGACGCTGGCTTCTGCGCCTGAATCCGCGGTGTTAGCCGCGTGGAGCGGCCTCGGCTACTACCGGCGCGCTCGCATGCTGCACGCAGCAGCAAAGAAAATTGTGCGTGAATATAACGGAGAACTTCCGAAGACTGCCGAAGGTTTACGCGCTCTTCCGGGAATTGGCCGCTACACCGCCGCCGCGATTGCCAGCATCGCTTTCGACCAACCGGTCGCGCTGGTAGATGGAAACGTCGAGCGTGTGCTGCAGCGTCTGCACGGCAAAAACCTTGCGGGCGAAGCTTTGTGGCAAGCGGCGGCAGAACTTCTCGCTCAACGACGTCCGGGTGACTTCAACCAGGCAATGATGGAGTTAGGCGCAACCGTGTGTTTAGCCCAACAGCCGCGGTGTCTGCTTTGTCCCGTGTCAAACCTGTGCGCAACCCGCGGAAAACTGCACGTAGAAGGGAAGGGAACTCGGCAGACAAAGCGAGAAATCCATTATGCATTTGCTTGCACAAACGATCTGATATTTCTGGTCCGGCGCTCGAAGAGTGCGACCCTGATGCCGGGTATGTGGGAGTTCCCTGAAATTACCAGTCCGCACGGGACAACTCCGGCATGGTTCACTCTGCGCCATTCCATCACAGTCACCGATTACCGGGTCCGGGTGGTGCGAGATTCGCCGCCCACGGGCGTGGCCGGAAGTTGGGTACGGAAGTCGCACGTGACGGCCTTGCCGTTGACGGGGCTAGCAAGAAAAATCTTGCGCGCAGCCAAGGTCATCTAATTTTGCAGCGCTCCTGCATTGCGAGCTGTAAGCCGACGAACGGTGTTGAAGGGGCGCGGCTTCAACCGTTACAACCGTCATTCCGAGCGAAGCGAGGAAATCCAGGTGTTTGCCAGTGGCGGCAATTCCGCTGGCACTGGCAAGAACCTGGATTCCTCGCTTCGCTCGGAATGACGGATGCGCCACGCCGTAGCGCGAAAACTTAACAGCAGCTTTCAGCCCCCGAGGGAATATTCGTATGCCAGAGGTAATATAAACATGCACCCGGAGACCAATATGAAAATTGCAAATGACGTAACCGAACTGATCGGCAATACACCCTTAGTCCGGCTCAATAAAGTGACCGAAGGCTGCGCAGCTCAAGTCGTAGCGAAACTTGAGAGCCGGAATCCCTGCGCCAGCGTAAAAGATCGCATCGGCGTCAGCATGATCACCGAGGCCGAACGCGCGGGAAAAATTCACCCCGGCAAAACCGTGCTGATCGAGCCAACCAGCGGCAACACCGGCATTGGCCTGGCCTTCGTTGCGGCTGCCCGAGGCTACAAACTTATTCTGACGATGCCCGAAACCATGAGCCTGGAGCGACGTGTCCTGCTACTGGCCTTCGGCGCGGAAATCGTTCTCACTCCGGGTCCGAACGGAATGAAGGGGGCGATCGCCAAAGCTGAAGAGATTCTTGCCAAAACACCAAACGGTTTCATGCCCCAGCAATTCGACAACCCGGCCAATCCCAAAATTCATTTCGAAACTACCGGCCCCGAAATTTGGAATGACACCGAAGGCCGCGTCGACATACTCGTCTCCGGAGTCGGCACCGGCGGCACCATCACTGGCGTCAGCGAATTCATCAAACCAAAAAAGCCTTCCTTTAAAGCCGTAGCCGTCGAACCAGCGGACAGCCCGGTGCTGTCGGGCGGCAAGCCCGCGCCGCACAAGATTCAAGGCATCGGCGCCGGTTTTGTGCCCAGCATTCTGCGCCGCGACTACATCGACGAAGTCGTTACCGTGACCAACGACGAGTCAGTCAATATGGCGCGCCGTCTCGCTAAAGAAGAAGGCATCTTGGTTGGTATTTCCTCGGGAGCCGCGGTCGTGGCTGCGATCAAAGTAGCCAGCCGTAAAGAAAATGCCGGCAAACTGATCGTTGTGGTGCTTCCGGATTTCGGCGAACGTTACCTGACGAGCATTCTGTTCGATTCGCTACGCAACCAGGCGCTGCAGATTCCTACGACGGCGATTGCGGCTTGATGCATGCCTCATCTCGCAGCCTTAATTCGTGAAGATGTCGCTGCCGTGCTGGAGCGCGACCCCGCCGCCAAGTCGCGCCTCGAAGTTTTCCTGTGCTATTCAGGCCTGCACGCGGTCTGGTTCTACCGCATCAATCACTGGCTGTGGAACCATGGATTTTTCCTGCTCGCCCGCTGGCTCTCGCAAGTCGCCCGCTTCCTCACGGCAATCGAAATCCATCCTGGAGCCAAAATCGCCAGACGGCTGTTCATCGATCACGGCCTGGGGGTGGTCATCGGCGAGACTTCGGTCGTTGGCAACGACGTGACGTTATATCAGGGCGTGACTCTCGGCGGCACGGGCAAAGAACACGGCAAGCGTCATCCCACCATTGAAGACGATGTAGTAATCGGTAGCGGAGCGAAAGTTCTCGGCAACATCACCGTCGGACGAAACTGCCGCATCGGCGCCGGCTCGGTGGTGCTGCGAAATGTGCCCGAAAATTCCACCGTCGTCGGCGTTCCCGCCCACATCATCTTCCGCAACGGTGAACGGGTTGTAATCACCGATCCAAAGCAAATCAACGACCCGCTCTCCGAAGCGCTCGCCGCCGTAGCCGCCGAAGTGAACAAGCTGCGCGATCGAGTACAAAAACTCGAAGGGGAGGAGGTGGCGAGCGAACCGCTCTCAGCCTCCCTGCAACGGATTATGGAAGACATCGACTACCAGATTTAAATGGAGGCCGGGCGTCTCGCCCGGCCGGGACGGGCGAGGACGCCCGTCCTCCATTACGTCGTCCGCGAAAACACATTCTACCGTCGTTTGCGTTTCGGCGAGGGCCGCTGCGGTTCTTCCTCGACCACGGCGAATTGAATTTTCTTTTCCACCGGGTCGATGCGATCTACCAGTACGCGTATCTTTTGGCCCAAGGCGTAAATCTTGTGGGTGCGCTGGCCTATGATTTCGCGCGTGTTCTCGTGATATGTATAGCGGTCGTCGGTTAACGAATCGAGCGGAACCAGGCCTTCGACGAACAAATCAGTGAGTTCGACGAAGAATCCGAACTTGGTCACGCTGATGATCAGGCCGTCGAACTCTTCGCCGACCCGGTTCTCCATGAACTTTACCTTTTTCCATTCCATCAAGTCGCGTTCCGCTTCGTCGGCTCGGCGCTCAGCGCGGCTCGATTCATCGGCAATGTCATGAAGTTCTTCCAGGGAGAAGGGACCCAGAAGCGGAGTAACCGACTCATGATGCGCGGCGCGGTCTCGGCGCTTTGACCAGGGAGATGGCGTGTCCTCATCTTTTGCGGGCGGAACCACCCGCGCCACACCGGCGCTAGTCGACTCGCGCAATACTTCTTTCAGAATGCGGTGCACGATGAGGTCGGGATAGCGGCGGATAGGCGAAGTGAAGTGGGTGTAGGTTTTCGCGGCCAGGGCGAAGTGTCCGAGGTTTTCTTCCGAATAGCGCGCCTGCTTCAACGAGCGCAGCATCAGGTAAGAAAGGATCTTTTCCTCCGGCTTCCCCGCGATCTTTTCGGTCAACTTCTGGTACATGCGCGGCGTAATGTGAACTTCTTTCGGGATTTCGATTTCACGCGGACGTTTGCCCGTGCCGTAATTAGAGCGCCGATCGGACTTGAATTGCACCCGCTGAATGGGCAGAGCGCCCACGCCCAGCGAATATCCGAAGGCGGCAGCGATGACTTCAAAGTCGTAGACTCGCTTGGCATCCGGCTTTTCGTGAACGCGGTAAAGCGACGCGACGTGTTGGCTTTCCAAATATCCGGCAACGCATTCGTTCGCCGAAAGCATGAACTCTTCAATCAGGCGATGCGCGATATTGCGCTCGGAACGACTTATGCTTTTCATCAATCCAAATTCGTCGAACTCGATCACGGGCTCGGGCAAATCGAAGTCGATAGAACCACGCCGCTCACGCTTGCGATTAAGGATCAGAGCCAGATCGCGCATCAACTCGAAGCTTTCTACTAAGTTCGAATAGCGTTTTCGCGCCTCGGCATCGCCCTCGAGCACTGCGTTCACGTCGGTGTAGGTCATGCGTTGCGCCGAACGGATTATGCCTTCGCACAATTCATACTCCAGAATCTCGCCGCGGTGGTCGATCTTCATGATGCAGGACTGCACCAGGCGGTCTAGCTGTGGGCGCAGGCTGCAGATATCGGTTGACAGTTCGAGTGGCAACATGGGCACGGCGCGATCGGGAAAGTAAACGCTGGTGCCGCGCAGACGCGCCTCCTGATCGATGAGCGAATCAGGTGTGACGTAGTTCGCCACGTCCGCAATGTGCACCTGAAGTTCAAAATTCCCACCTTCTATTCGCCGGACGGTGACGGCGTCGTCGAAATCGCGCGCCGTTTCGCCGTCGATCGTGACTATTGGAAGATCGCGGAAGTCTCGACGTTTTCTTACTTCGAGCTCCGGAATAGCGGGTTCAATGCGCCGCGCTTCGTCGATGACTTCCGGCGGAAAACGGTGGGGCAGATGAAATTTGCGGATGATGATTTCGACATCGACACCGAAGTCGTCTTCGTAGCCCAGAATCTCAATTACTCTTCCTTGCGGATTTTGCGTAGCCGAAGGCCAGTCGGTGATTGCGACATCCACCACTACACCTTCGAGATCGTCCCACTCGGTTCGACGAGCCGCCTCATTGCCGAGGACTCGGTCTACAGACTTCTGTTTTCTTGAAACTGCGGCGTCGTCCTGCCGAGTGCGGGACGCCCTCGGGACAGCCGGCGAGACGCCGGCGCTACTAGAATTTTCCGGATATTCCATCCCTGGCGGGATTACGATTTGCTGCGAAATCTTCTGATCAAATGGCGTGACGTAGTTGCCGCGACTGCCGTGATGAAAAATTCCAACCACTGTACTGTGAGCACGCGCCACGGGCCGGACGATGCGGCCTTCGGCTCGGCCATCGGGACGAATTGCAACAATCTCCACCAGCACATGGTCGCCATGCATGGCGGAGCCTACGGCGGGCGGTGGAATGAAAATATCTCCGGCGAGCTTCGCCTTAAGGCGTTCGTCGAGAGAGGACGGATCGGGAGTAACGAATCCGAAGCCGTCGCGATGCATGCTCAATTTTCCGACTACAGCATACTTGCCTGCGCTGGCCTTCGGAATCGCGTAGCGGTCGGAATCCAGCTGAATCAGTTGACCACTGCTGGCCAGTCGCTGCAGGCGCTCGGATAATTTTTGCCGCGCGTTGCCATCAAGCCCCAGTTCCCGCACCAGTTGCTTATAGCCGGCGCTGCCTTTAGGCTGACGTTCGATCTTTTTCAGAATGGCGGAATCGGAGAGCATGTCCACAATCGCGGATTAAGCGTATCTCAAATCATAATACGCGCCGTGACGGTACGCGGTCGAAGAATGAGTCGATCTTTGAGTGATGACCACCATTAAGATGGGGCGAAGGCGATGTTAGTCTAGGAGGGCGCTAATTTTGGCCGGTAATGCACGGGCACACACACCCGCGTCCTACATGAACGCTGAATCCATCCGCAAGTTTTTCGAGCAGGTGCGCAGCGGGAGGGTTTCTCCCGATGAAGCGGTGGAGCAGTTGCGGCATTTGCCGTTTGAAGATCTCGGGTTTGCCAAAGTTGACCACCATCGCGCTCTCCGGATCGGCATGCCGGAGGTCATCTTCGGCCAGGGGAAAACGGCTACGCAGATGGCGCAAATTTTTTCGCGGCTGGCGCGGCATGAAGGGAACGTTCTCGCCACCAGAGCGAGCAAAGAACAGTTCGCCGCGGTCAAGAGGAAGGTGAGAACGGCGAAGTATCAGGAGTTGGCTCGGGCGATTTTTTTGCAGCGCGATAAGAAGAAATACGGCAAAGGAGTTATCACTGTGGTTTCAGCTGGGACCAGTGACATTCCGGTGGCTGAGGAAGCCGTGGTCACCGCCGAGATTATGGGTAATGAGGTTGAACGTCTGTACGACGTGGGCGTGGCCGGCATACATCGCTTGCTGGCGAATCGCGGGACGCTGGCACGGGCGCGTGTGGTTATTGTCTGCGCGGGCATGGAGGGTGCATTGCCCAGCGTTGTCGGCGGACTCGTCGGAGTGCCGGTGATCGCGGTTCCTACCAGCGTGGGCTATGGCGCGGCCTTTAAGGGAGTGGCGGCATTGTTGGGGATGATGAATTCCTGCGCTTCGAACGTCAGCGTCGTGAATATCGACAACGGATTTGGGGCTGGCTATGTAGCCTCGCTGATCAATCGCCTGTGATCACTTGCCGGCGGCCCTCCAGGGCTACTACTTCGCATCGGAATACCTTGCTTCGCTTTCCAGAAAGTCGCCAGAATCTACTGGCCCTTGATTCACCTCCATCGAGCTCGTTCCCACCACTCTGCGAAAGTGGAAGAAATAAGTCGGTAAGCCCCATGCTTTGAAGACTTCAGGACCGTCCATCAACGAATAATGCAGATGTGGAAAGATCGAATCTCCAGCGAAACCAATGCGACCTACGGGTTGCCCCGGTTGCACGTGATCGCCAGCCTTTACGACTACGCTACCGGGCTTCATATGCACCAGAAGGCTGTACTCGCCATCCTGGTGATCAATCAACACGAAATTGCCGATATCCTTGGGATCTTTGCCAGGTGGAAGTTTTGGATGGCCGATCCTGGTGGCCTGCGCATCTTCAAACCAGTTTTCCGGAATGTCATTCCCCGTTGCCAGAACCACACCTGCGCCCGGCGCATAGATCGGCTGGCCGTACCCGTACCAGTTATCGAGCTTGCGAGGATCGTCATGATACTTCCGCCCTCGCGGATCCAGATAAATAAAGTCACTTGCGAAGTCATTCGAGTTTGCGGTAACGCCCAGCGCCAGCACTTTGGGATTGCTCAAAGGAACGCGCAGGTGATGCGCATAAAAATCGTGACCCTCCCACACGAAAATCTTCCCCCGCAGAGGCAAGATGAGTTCAGTCTTGTCTCGATAGGTCCGCGGGATGACGGAGAGTTGCTGGTGGAAATCACAATCATCTGGCAACCGATGCAGGTTTCTCTGCCGCTGCTGCTCGTTCGATTCGCCCAACAGGCAGAAGGAATACTGCAGCTCCGTCAAAGGCACGAATGATTCGAATTCAGAAAAGGGATTGAACACGTCGAGGGCTTCGCCGGGCGCCAGAACCTGGTCGCCGATTACGGCGATGCTGGGAGCAAATGCGTCGGTGTTGATCGATTTCCGAAGCACCAACTGGTGGGCGGAATCGTAGACGCTTAACTCAATTTGCGAGATCCGCAGCGTCAATCCAGTTGCATTTCGGACAATCATCTCAAAATTCAGGAACTGGTTGCTATCGCGCACTTCGATGATGGGCCGCTCCGGGGCAGACTGAATGGTCACGACCTGCGATGCTGGGGCTTGGCAGAACGTAGCACCACCACCCACTGACAGAAGCAAAGCGACCGACCACAGGACCTTACTATTCATGCCCAAGCCTCCGAAGGGAAGCAATAACATGTTTGGGGGGTTGTCGCCAGCAGGCAAGACGGCACTCCCCACCTCGCTGTTCTGGCAACATCGTCATTTCACCCAAAACCGGTTCTGAGTGATAATGCCTTGTTCGCCCGCCGGCGGGAAGTCATGCTTACATGGAGGTGTAACCGATGCTCAAGTCTATCGTCGTTGTCGTCGGCAGCTACCTGCTCTCCGTTATTCTTGTTTTGGCGACGGACCCGTTGCTCTCGCGGCTGTTCCCGGGTGATTTCGTTAGAGGTCGAGTGCCCTCCGACACAGCTCTTGTCGCGAGTACGGCGTTCTTCGTCGTCATCTCGATACTTTGCGCGTGGCTCTGCGCCCGCTTTGCTCCGGGCCGCGCTGCGCGGCATGTGCTTTGGTTCTTTATCGTCGGAGAAGCCATGGGCATTGCCGCGACGATTCCTAACTGGGGCAAGGGCTGGCCACACTGGTACTGGTTATCCTGGCTGCTTACCTGGCCGGTGAGCTGTTGGATCGGCTTGCTACTTGCCGGGCGGCGGGCTAATTTGCTCTCCGCCTGAGTTCTCACGCAAGGAAGGCATATCGACTTTGCTTCTCGGGGTCTTGCACGACATTTCTGATCTGAGTTTACGTTTTGCGCCACGGCCCCTTCCTCACTTGTTCTTACACTGCTGCACCTTAACAGCCACGCAGTTTGGTTAGAGAGGGATGACGAGAGGCAAACTGATCCGGTACGGGACAAAGGCACGCTAAGCGAAACTGCGCTTACTGGTGTAAAATCCTCAAGTGAACCCCATCCGCTGTAGTTGAAGGCAGCGGGTTCCTATCCGTCGGGACGTGGCTCAGCCTGGTAGAGCACTCGCTTGGGGTGCGAGGGGTCGGCAGTTCAAATCTGCCCGTCCCGACCAATTTGTTTCTGTCCTTCCTTACGGTAAGTTCGCGTCCTCGCGGTTCTCTCCTGACTGCGAACCAGATGTTGAATCAAGCCGTCCTTGTGATTACTCAGAAGTGCAAATGCACAGGCCGAAATCGTTTTGAAAGTTGTAGTATGCGGTCACTCTAACTCCTGCAACCAGCGAGTTCTATAAAGTACTTTCAGCGCGACGGGGTGCCATGGCAATCGGCCAGTCATGCGCAGGCTTCGCTGTTTTTGCAGGGGAAAAATCACAAAACGCATTCAGGAGAAACAGATGATTCATAAACGCTATCGGCAATTTTTCGACCGCTCTCGCCTCTACGTGCCTGGTTCTGGCCTCATTGGTTACTGCTGGTGCCGCTGACAAGCCCCTGGCAGCAAGCACTCCCTCAACCCATCACATCAGAACCGTATTCGTCATTGCGATGGAGAATCACAATTGGACCGGCGACGGCAGCCTCGACATCAAAGGGAACTCCGCGGCTCCATACATTAATAAAACGTTGCTGCCCATGGCTTCGCATGCCGAACACTATTACAATCCCCCCGGCAATCATCCCAGCCTCCCGAATTACTTATGGCTGGAGGCGGGCACCAATTTTGGCATTTATAATGACGGCCCTCCCAGCGCTAACCATCAGAGCACCAGAAAACATCTGGTCACGCAGATGGTGAAAGCTGGTGTTTCGTGGAAATCCTACGACGAGAACATAAGCGGCGCGGTTTGCCCGCTGGTTGATGGCGGTGGCACCGATTCAGACGGCAATCCGTACTACGGTGTCCGCCACGATCCGTTTGTCTACTTTAATGACGTGACCAACAATCTGGATTCACATTCGGCCAACTGTATTAAGCACGTTCGTCCCTACACCGAATTGGCAGCTGATTTGAGATCCGGGAAGGTGGCGAAGTACAACTTCATCACCCCGAATGTCTGCGACGACATGCACGACGGTTGTTCCGGAGACCCGATCGCGCATGGCGATCGATGGCTCGCCAAGAATATCCCCATGATTCTCAACTCAAACGCCTATAAGCAGGGCGGCGCAATCTTTATTACCTGGGACGAGGCCAATAGCGGCGATGGCCCAATTGGCATGATTGTCCTGTCGCCTTTCGTCAAGGGTCACGGCTACTCTAATTCGGTGGCATACACTCATGGCTCGACACTACGGACTGTGCAGGAGATCTTCAGTTTGAAGCCGTTTCTTAACAATGCCAGCCGGGCGAAAGACCTGAGCGACCTGTTCAAAGTCTTCCCGTAAGAAGCAAGCTGCTCGACGGAATAATCTACAAACTGACTGCCCGGTGCGCATGGACGCGCCGGGCTTTTTGTTGCGAGCCGTCGTGACAAACTGTTTCTGTAAAGTAATGTAAAAACCGAGTAAATTGTGCGCAGGCGGGTTTAGTTTAATAGCACCGAACCTGGATGTATGAACATTTCTTAGCGCGTCTTTTTCGGTTTCCAGTCATCCTTTGTTACTCTAGAGGAACTGTTCACCGAATTGCTGAGCTCAGGATTCGTGTCGCCGCTTCAATATTGCATTCCCGACTTGAGTAGAGCGGGAGTTTAATTACAGGAGACGTATTCATTTGAAGAGTTTCTTTACCCGCTCTTTTCTTTGCTTTTCTATTGCAAACTTACTCCTGCTGAATTTAGCTGCTCAGCAAGCCCCAGCTCCAGATGTGCCGGCAGCGCAGCAGCCCCAGCCCACAGACAAAAGTAAAAGCCCTGACCCAAAATCTACAGACAAGAACCAGGGCACATCGAATGACCGGCTTTTTTACACTTTGCCGAATTTCCTTACGCTGGAAAACACCGGAAAAGTTCCTCCTCTGACCGCAGGGCAAAAATTCAAAGTCGTGACCCGAGGCTCGTTCGATTACATCCTGATTCCCTGGTACGGATTTCTGGCTGGCATCAGTCAGGCAGAGAACAGCGAACCTGGATATGGGCAAGGCGCTCAAGGCTATGGCAAGCGCTTCGGAGCATATTTTGCCGACGGCACCATCGAGAACTACTTTACCGGCGCTGTTCTTCCGTCTTTGCTGCACCAGGATCCGCGTTTCTTTCAGGAGAGCCAGGGCGGGTTTTTGCATCGCACCGAATACGCCGTCAGCCGCATCTTCGTCACCCGCACCGATTCCGGACGCGAGCAAGTTAACTACTCCGAAATCGTTGGCAGCGCCGTGGCGTCGGCTATTTCCACCTATAGCTACCATCCCAAAGGCGATCGCAATCTGCCGAACACTGCCAGTGTCTGGGGAACCCAGGTTGGCTACGACACGATCACCATCGTCGTGAAAGAGTTTTGGCCTGACATCCGCCGCAAGTTGAGTAAGAAGAAACAGTACGCCTCGCAATAAATCCAATGCTTGGGTTGCTGGATTACAATCGCTCAGTCCTAGTTAAAACAAACCATGTTTCAACCTGAACTGCTGCGCAACAAACGCATTCTCATCACCGGTGGCGGCACTGGCCTGGGAAAAGGCATGGCCCACCGTTTTCTGCAGCTGGGTGCCACAGTCTACATCTGCGGACGCCGTCGCGGAATTTTGTCCGAGACAGAAGCAGAGCTGAGTCGTGAGGCGCCAAACAAAATTCATTCTTTCCCTTGCGACGTTCGCGACCTGTCGCAGGTTGAAAAGATGATCGAAACTATCTGGAACGCGGGACCGCTCGATATTCTGGTGAACAACGCTGCTGGAAACTTCCTCGCTCGCACCGAAGAACTCTCTCCGCGCGCCTTTGAAGCCGTGCTGGGGATTGTACAGACGGGCACAATTAACGTCACCATGGCTTGCGGCCGCAGATGGTTGAAAGCGGCTCGCGCTGGAACCGTTCTGAATATCGCCGCCACCTATGTATCGACCGGCTCAGCTTATGTAGTCCCCTCCGCCATGGCCAAAGCCGGAGTTGTGGCACTGACCCGAAGTCTCGCCGTTGAATGGGGAAACCGCGGCATCCGCATGAACGCTATCGCTCCCGGACCCATTCCCACCGAAGGCGCATTCTCGCGCCTGCTTCCCCGGCCGGAACTGGAAGAGTTTGCCCGACAGCGAAATCCTCTGGGCCGCTTCGGCACCGTCGAGGAATTGGCAAATCTGGCAGCCTTCCTGGTCAGCGATGGCGCCAGCTACATCAATGGCGAAGTGGTTGTCATGGACGGTGGCGAACAATTACAGGGCGCAGGCGAATTCACCGGCTTGGGAAGATTGTTAACCGAAGACGAATGGAAATTGATGAAACCAGCCAAGCCAGCCAAGAGCAGCCGTTAGGTGATCCCGCAAACATTACGCACTTGGCGACGGCATCACCAGCCACTTGAGCAGCGTGTTCACCACCGTGAGCACTATCGCCCCTATAAATGCAGCTCCAAAAGTTGTAATGTGAAAACCTGGGACGAAGGCGGACGCCAGTTCCAGCATGATGGCATTAATCACAAACCAGAACAGCCCGAAGGTGAGTAAAGTGAGCGGGAAGGTGATGATCTTGAGGAATAAACCGATGGTCGCGTTTACCAGTCCGATGACGACGGCCGCGATCAGCGCCGCGCCGGCGCCATCGACATAAAACCCCGGCACAACCCGCGAGGTGATCCAAACCGCCAAGGCCATAACAACCCAGTGCAAAAGCATTCGGAGCATGGGGACTCCTCTCGTCTGCAAACCGACTATAAAGCTGCAAGCCCCAAACTAGCAAACCGGCAACGTCTCAGAGAGCGATAAGGACGCATGAAAAGCCCAGCACTTCGCCGGGATAAATTCAAGCATGGCCCAGAAGACCAATGCGGTGCGCCTGCTCGACCGGCCTGCGATTCGCTATGAATTGAGGGAGTACGAAGTTGATCCCGAAAATCTCGCCGCCGAAACCGTCGCGGCCAAGATACTTTTCGACACAATTTCAGTCTCCGCCGGCATCCGTGAATGCGAATCCCAATGGCTCCCCGCGACTACCGCAAAGCAACCAGGGGCATGCTCGCACGGCTCGCCCAGAGCAAGAAGTAGCCGGCGTCGCTGGCGTCGTCGCCTGTGCTGGCGGCTCGGTCTAAGCGCTTCAGAAACAGTCTAATACCGCGGTTTCGGCACAGATCGGACCCGAATTCATGTCATCCGCACATTCGCCGATTAACAGTTCAGTTTGAAGGAGAGAACAATTAATGGGAACGTCGATTTTTGAGGTCAATGCTTTGCTGGGTGGACCGGCGCAGGCTACCGCAGCGCCACCACAAACCACAACTACACCAGCCGCACCAACTGTCCAGCATCCGACCAAAATTGATCCTTCGGTGGACACCGTAAAGCTTTCGGAGGGCGCGCAAGTCCGGTTTCTGAAAACGCAGGGCCAGACGGTCGAACAGATCGCTGTCAGTACGGCCTTGTCTACTCAAACGGTGAATAGCTACTTGGGGATAACCCAGCCAGCAGCCCCAACGGTCGCAGCAAGCAATAAGTAGCTGATCCGCAGGTTGGCGGGCGTCGAAGTACAATTGAGGTCGGCTTCGGGGGAGGACGATCTCACAGGGCGCCCGCCGCAGCCTTGCTCTCCATCCCCTCAAAAACATCTTCCGCACGCCGCAGAGCTTCCTGCACGTTGTCGCAAATGTTTTCGTGTCCGATCACGTCTTCAAATTCGGCTTGCCGAATAAGCTGCGCCGGCTGCTCCCGCGCACCGCAGAGGATCAGCGTCCGCTTCGTCGCATGCAGTTCCCGCGCCACTTCCTCCAGCGCGAATAACCCCGTCGCATCGATCGCAGTCATATTGCGCAGACGCAGAATGACCACCGGCGGCAACTCATGGATTTTTTCGATGATCGCCGAGACTTTGTCCGTCGCCCCAAACAGAAACGGTCCGTGGATGCGGAAAATGGTCGCGTAGTACGGGATGTCTTTGTCCTGCAAGATGTGTACGCGGCCATCTTCAACATAGTCGTCGGTGACCTGAGATACGGTTGTCGTGTTTCGCCACTCGCCCAATAAACAGCAACGCCGCCAGAATCATTCCCGCCTCGACTGCCACGGTGAGGTCGGCAAACACCGTCAGCGCGAACGTAACCAGCCAGATGCTGATATCGGTCGTAGTCAGCTTCAGCAGTTGCGGAATCTCCCGCCATTCGCCCATGTTATAGGCAACCACGAGCAAAATTGCTGCCAGCGCGGCCATCGGAATATAGCTGGTCAGAGGCGCGGCAAACAAAAGCACGCAGACCAGGGTCAGTGCGTGAATCATTCCCGCAACTGGCGTCTGAGCGCCAGCGCGGATATTGGTTGCAGTGCGCGCAATCGCGCCGGTGGCAGGCAGCCCACCAAACATAGGTGCAACAACATTGGCCACACCCTGCGCCATCAGTTCGACGTTGGGATTGTGATGGTCGTTGCTCATGCGGTCCGCCACCACCGCCGACATCAGAGACTCAATCGCGCCCAGCATTGCGACCGTGAACGCTGGACCCAGCAGCCCGTGAATGAGATCGGTGCGGAAGTGCGGAATTGCGAAATGAGGCAGGCCGCTCGGAATCCCGCCGAAGCGCGTTCCAATGGTTTCGACCGGAAGTTTGAGTGCGACTACCGCGACCGTGCCCGCGACCATCGCCACGATAGGTCCGGGAATGCGGTTTGAAAACGCGCGGCATACCAGCAGCGTCACCAGGGTACCGACGCCGAGAGCTGTCGCTGCGTACGACAAAGTATGAAAATTGGCGGCGATGCTTTCCATGCGCAGCCAGAACTCTCCCGGAACTTTGCTGATGGTCAATCCAAAGAAATCTTTGATCTGCGTGCTCGCAATCAGGACCGCGATTCCATTGGTGAAGCCGATCACGATGGGCCGTGGAATGAACTTCACCGCCGTGCCCATGCCCGTTACCCCAAGAATGATGAGCACAACGCCAGCCATCATCGTGCACATGAACAGTCCATCCACGCCATGCACGGCGACAATTCCCGCGATCACCACGACAAATGCGCCAGTCGGGCCGCCGATCTGGGTCTTCGATCCGCCCAATGCGGAGATCAGGAAGCCGGTTACCACCGCACAATAAATTCCCGCTTGCGGAGTCAGCCCGAAGCGATGGCAAATGCCATAGCCAGCGGCAACGCCACCAATCCGACGGTTACGCCCGCGATCAAGTCATGCAGAAACTTATTCAGGCTGTAATCGCGCAGGCAAAGAATGGACGCGGGCAGCCAGCGCTCTTCTAAGTTTGTAGTCACTGAGGTTGTGGCCAGAAAGCACGCTCCATCAACAGTTGATTATGACAGCCGCGTGCTCTGGCCAAACATGATTTGTTCGGCACGGAGGTACTACGACGCTTACTTGGTGGCGTCGAGATGAAGCTCTGTAATCCGCCGAAAGAAGCGAACGGAATGTTCATTCTGGGAACGCTTCTGAGACCCCGGCAGCGCGCCCAACCCCTAAAATAAATTCCACAAGAACTGGTTATAAACATCGTGGTGATACTGCACTTCCGGAGCCTTGACGAACGTTCCCAGCAGCCGCGGACAGCGATCAGCTGAAGCCTGCTTCAAGTCCGCATAGCGAGCCTTCACGTCCTCGCCCAGCAAGTTTCGTCGTCCAGTCCGCATTGCGGAAATTCGCTAGCGCGTCATAGATGTTATCCGGCAAGTAGCGCTGCGCCTGCCGCAGGTTCTTAATCTTCGCGGTGTCGCCATCAAGGCCGGTCTTGAAGATCGACAGCATCACCAAGTAAGGATTCGCATCCGGCGAAACCGAGCGAACTTCCACGCGCATGCTTTTCTCATTGCCGATCGGAATGCGAATCATCGATCCGCGGTCGGTGGGCGAGGCTTTGATCTGATTCGGCGCCTCAAAATGCGGGTCCAGGCGGCGATAAGCATTGACACTGGCATTCAGCAGCAGGCAAAGATCGTTGCCGTGAGTAAGAATGCGATCGATAAACTCCCAGCCCATTTTGCTCAGCTTCTCTTCGCCTTTCGCATCCCAGAACAAATTCTTGCCACCCTTGCTGATCGAAACATTGGTGTGCATTCCGCTGCCATTCACGCCCACCACCGGCTTAGGCAGGAATGACGCAGTGCAACCCATCTTGGTTGCCACCTGGCGGCAGATCAGCTTGTAAAGTTGAATCTGGTCGGCCGCAGCCACCACTTCGCCATAGCCATAGTTGATTTCGAACTGCGAGGGCGCGACTTCAGGATGATCTTTTTCATTCTGAAAACCCATGCTGCGCTGCACTTCCGCCGTGGTATCGATGAAAGTGCGCAACACATCGCCCGGCAGCGAATGATAATAGCCGCCGGTATTTACGTATTCGAACTTTCCCGTTTCGTGATAGCGCCGCTCCGCATCCGGTCCCTGAAACAGGAAGCCTTCGATTTCGTTGGCGGCATTTAGCGTGTAGCCGTGTTTTTTATACAGTCCGTCAGCATAGGTTTTGAGAATGCCGCGGATGTCGGCGTTATAGGGTGTACCACCCTTATCGATTACATCGCCGAAAACCAGCACTTTGCCCGGCCCAAAAATGTCGGCAGGACCCCAGTAAAACGCCCCCCAGTCAATCCCCAGACGAAGATCGCTTTCCCGCTGCGCCGTGAAACCGCGAATCGAAGAGCCATCAAAAGTGAGATTGTCCCAGCTCTTGATCAGGAACTTCTTGTCGTAATCGAGCATGTGCAGGCGGCCTTCAAGGTCGCTGAACAACACGGTTACAGCCTTGATCCGTTTCTCTTCGCTGAGGTATTCGAGCCGCTCCTCTTGAATCTTGTGGGTGGGAACACGATTCTGGCGCTGCTCTTTCGCGTTCAGATTCATCTCTTCCAGTTCGTCGTACGGGATAGCCAAAAAATTTCGCAGTTCAGTCGGCATGGATCTCCTTATAAGTTTTGTAACAAAACTCAGGTGTGTTTCGGGGGATGATCAGAACTTGGTAGGGTATCGCGGAGCCCCACCCCCTGCCAATCAAAAAAGCTTATGACAAAGATTAAAGGAATCTATTCGATGAATTTGTGTGGCGCGGGCGCCCACGCCCGTGGATGTTGACGTGGCTCACGTAAGGCGGCGCCCTCGTCCCCCAGGTCGAGCAAATGTCGACTCGCCTCTGCGACCTCGAATGCCCGCAGCCTCTGTACAATCTCTAAGTCTCGGTCAGCCTCGAAGGATTTCGCAATGGACATAGTGTTGAATGAAGTCGAAGCCAGAGTGCTCGGTTCGCTCGTCGAAAAAGACATTACCACGCCAGATTACTATCCTCTTTCGCTAAACGCGCTGGTCAACGCTTGCAACCAGAAAAACAATCGTGATCCGGTGATGACCCTGCACGAAGACGCGGTCCGGCAAGCTCTGGATACTCTCCAGGCTAAACGGCTAGCCGGCCCGACTAGCAGCGCTGACAGCCGCGTCACTAAATATGAACATCGCCTGCAGGAAGTTTTCAACTTCACCCGCGGTGAAACTGCCATTCTCTGCGTGCTGCTGTTGCGAGGTCCGCAAACTCCCGGCGAACTTCGCGGACGCACCGAGCGCATGCATCGTTTCGAAGACTTGACCGAGGTGCAATCCAGCTTACAGCGCCTGATGCAGCGCGATCCCGCTCTAGCCAGAGTTCTGCCCAGACAGCCCGGGACGAAAGAGTCTCGCTACAAGCATCTGCTTTCGGGCGATGTGGAAGAAGTCTCCACAGCAGATACTTCTGTGGCGCGGCCTGCGTCTGTCTCAAGAGACGCAGCCGACGGCGATCGCATGGCCCGACTGGAAGACGAAGTGGCCAGTCTCCGAAAAGAGCTGGCTGACTTGAAACAACAACTCGCCGTGTTTCGAAAACAGTTCGAGTAGGCCTAACCCGTGTGGGACCGGTTTCCGACCCGGTCAGGTGCGACCAGCGCCGCGAGCCTTAGCTGAGAGCTGACAACTGAGAGCTGACAGCCCGCGTCTCCATCATCTCCGGAACCGTCACGAATTCGCATCCCTCGGATTGTACCGGGCAATGAGGTGATCTGTAGCGATGACGCTCTGCGAGCGATCCGCGCCAAACGCTGCATGGCTGCCGTCGTGTAACAGAATCACATCGCCGCCGCGAACTTGCTGGCCGACTTTGCGCTCGACGAACTCCGCAGGTTTTCCTTTCCAGTCCCAACCAGTGACGCTCCACATCACCGGCTCCAAGCCAAGCGCCCGCGCAATTCGCAGAGTACTCGGCCGGCGTCCTCCAAATGGAGGACGAAACAGCCGCGAATGTTCGCCCACAGCATCACTCAACGCCTGCTCGCATGCGGTCAATTCCGTTCTAGTTTGTCTCCGCGGTTGCGAAAATCAGATTGGGATGGCTGAAAGTGTGATTGCCAACCACGTGCCCAGCGCGCATCAACTCGCGCGCGATGTCTGGCCGTTGTTTCACAAAGCGACCAATAAGAAAAAATGTTGCCTTCACATTGTGCTTGGCTAGCACTTCCAGCAAACGAAAAGTGTGCGGGTCGTTGGGACCATCGTCGTAAGTCAGAGCCAGTTGTTTGGACTCAGGCTGCAGCCCGGTGAACGTTCTTCCATACCACTGGCCACGCGGCGCCATGCTCTGGTAGCCTGCGGCGACGGCGGCCGCAGCAAGACTTGCGCCGAAGACAAAGCTCCCCATAATGCCGCGATTGTAAATTGTTTTCTATCCCGCTGAGTCTCGGCGATGAAAACAGGGGTTACTCTTCCCTCAATTGCGCTCGAAGCTCAGCCGGGATATCCTGCCATTCGAAGTCCGAGTCCTCTAGCTCATGGCCAACCTTTTCGAACTGCCCCGCTACATTGCCGTGGAAGGTCCCATACGCGTCGGAAAGAGCACGCTGACGCGGATTCTGGCTGAACGCCTCAACGCCCAGCGGGTCATGGAGGCCGACGATAATCCTTTTCTCCGCGCCTTTTACGATGGCGAGCGCGGCGCTGGCTTTCAGGCGCAATTCGCTTTTCTCATTCGCCGCTTCGAGCAGCTTCGCGCCCTCGACCTCGGACCACGCTCGCAGAAATCCGTAGTCACCGATTTCGTGTTTGAAAAAGACAAGCTCTTCGCCTGCCTCAACCTCACCGACCAGGAACTCGAAACCTATAATCGCTATTACAATCACTTTCGCGAACAACTTCCCACTCCCGACCTGGTTATCTATCTGCAGGCCACTCCCGAGGTGCTGAAAAAACGGCTGAAGAAAAAGAATGCGCCGGGAGAAAAGGCAATCAACGAGGAATATTTGGAAGAAGTGATCAAAGCCTACGAGCACTTCTTTTTTCATTACACCTCGTCGGATCTGCTGATCGTCAACACCTCGGAGATTGATTTCGTGGAGCGCAACCAGGACCTGCAAGAGTTGCTGCGAAAAGTTTCCGCGCCGATCAAGGGAACGCAGTATTTTCTGCCGCTGGGAAATCAGGAAGCCGCCAGCGCCTAGCCACGCACGACAAGCCGAGCCTCAATGCTTTCGCCGGCGCGGGGTCTTGCGAAACATGCGCGGATCATAGCTGAGCGGCTCTGCTCGATTAATTATTATCTGCTTGAACTCGGAGTGCTGCGGATTGATCAGCCAGTTGTTCTCCCTCACCGCCAACGCGGAAGGGACGAGCAGCACGCAGTTCTTCGCCTTGTTCACGAACTCGTCACCGATCTGGGCGAGGCCGGGGCGGAGCGGGAGCATCCCGCCAATTAGCTGGCAGGGCGCTGGCTTCCACGCGTTCGCGAGACAGGCTCTCAGGAACCTCTGCGGTGGCTAACACTAAATCGTCCGGTGGGTCCTCTGGATCCAGATGAACAAAGTACTCCAGCATGGCGAGAGACTGGTGTTCAGAGGCATAGGCAAGGCGGGTTCCGGGGCTTGACCATCGCCCGCCGTACCGGTAAGCTCCCTCACCGTCGAATGGAGCGCGGGCATATGCCGCGCGCAGCACGCGAAAGACTCGCGTCAACTGATGCCGCCATACGCAATGCGACCCAGCAGATTTTCCACCTGGCGGGCGCCGAGCTCGGTGTCAATCGCAGCGATAGGCGCAATTCCACCCAAAGTGCGATTCGTACGCTTGAGCCATCGGCTTGCTCGTGCGGCGTCCCCCAGACTTTCGCGGGCCAGCGCGAGCAGCCGGGCGAGCCGGTACAGCCGGTCAGATTCAAACCGTGCCAGCCGGCCGTGGCGCCGCCGCTGCAAGCTGCGAGAAGAGAGGTCCAGCGCATCGTGCCAGCTCTTTGAGGGTCAAGCCCGCCGCCTGCATCAGTTCCTCGAGCACCGCATGCGGAAAACCTTCGCGAATCGCCTCTCGCAGATCCCGGTCGTTCATCATCGCCCGTCCCAGGGCGCGCTCTCCGCCCAGCTCCCGTACCACCGATCGCAGTTCGTTTGCCATTTGTCCTAAATTATAGCGACAATTGGCGCGACAGGCAAGAACCGAGCTAGTCATCTCTGTACTTGCAAACGAGAAGGTACTTCTCACGGTTTCAATTTCAAAGACAACTAAGGAATATCGGTTAAAATAAGACTAAGCAGGAATAGCTCGCCATGACTGACGACATCACAATCTCCCCGGGTTCGCGCTTCAAAGCCGCCATGGCGCTGGCCATTGTTGCGGACGCGCTACAAATCGTCTTTCTTCCGCTATTCGCCGAAGGTGGTTTCTCGCCAGCCGATGACATCCTGGATTTCGGCGTAGCGGCGGCACTGATTCACCTGCTCGGATGGCACTGGGAATTTCTGCCGTCGTTTTTGGTCAAGCTTGTGCCCGGAGTGGATCTGGTCCCGTTCTGGACGATTGCGGTGGTAAACGTTTATCGGAAATCCAAGCGCAACGCGATCATCGAAGAAGAGGCTCGCAATGAGCATCCAGCGCTGCCCGGTCCGCAAGCGTCAAAGATCCTCTGACAAGGGCGAGCACGCACGAAAGTTGCTGGCAAACCGAGTGCCAACTATTTGTGCAGTCCCCCTTGCCAAGCGGGCGGGATTTCCCTAGGATTCGGAGTGAAAGCCGACCTGCGAAGTTGGTGATGGTGGTAACCGATTTTTGAACCAACACCGAATGAACGGGGGCCTGACTCGTACAAGTAGATCCGGTGTGCGATGCTCCGCCATGCGGAGATGCCTAAAGGGTCGCGGCAGGTTCCCATCGTCTACCGACGGGTTCATTCTCGGCCCAACACACGGCTAGGTGGGTCGGCTTGCTTTCTCTTCTGCTGTTCGCCTGCTACACTGGCGGCGACTAATTTTCAGCGCTTTGCATCTAACAAACAGTGCTTCCCAGACTCTTTCATATTGGCAACTTCAGTTTGCCCACCTACGGGCTGCTCGTCTCCTTGGGCGTGCTGCTCGGGCTTGTGGATCAGTGTGCGCAATTCCGAGAAGCAAGGAATTAACGGCGACGACGCGTGGAATCTGGGAATCCTCGTAGTGCTCAGCGGAATCCTGGGCGCAAAAATTCTTTACATTGCCTATGACTGGGGCTACTACCGCGCCCATGTGCGCGAGATTTTCAGTTTCGGAACTTTGCAGGCTGGCGGCGTTTTCTCAGGAGGGCTGATTGCAGGATTTTTGGCTGCGGCCTGGTATGTCCGCAAGAAGCACATGCCCGCCCTTGCGACCTGCGATGCCTTCGCCCCTGGCTTGGCGTTTGGACACGCGCTCGGACGGGTTGGCTGTTTTGCCGCAGGCTGCTGCTACGGAAAACCGACGTCGCACTTCTGGGGCGTGACGTTTACCAATCCTATAGCTCAAGCCTGGGTGGGTACGCCGCTGGGAGTTCCACTGGAGCCGACGCAGCTTCTTGAGGCGGCAGTCGAGTTGGCAAATTTTTTCATTTTGATGTGGTTGTTAAAGCACAAGAAGTTCGACGGACAAGTAGTTGGGGCTTACTTCTTCCTTTATGGCGTGGCTCGCTATTTTCTTGAGTTCCTGCGCGACGATCCCGGACGCGGCTCTGTGTTCGGCGGAATCATGAGCGGAACCCAGTTGATCTCCATTGGGCTGGTCGTGCTGGGTGGGCTGATCTGGTGGCTGCGGCCGGGGATGAAGGCTTTGCCGGCACACGCTGCGCGGTAAACCTCTTTTCACCACAGGGTCACAGAGACACAGAGGAGAGTTTTGTTTTCCTAACCTTTGTGTCTGTAGTGATGGTCGCGGTATTCTGGCCGTGCGGTAGTTCCGCGGCACGTGAACACATTTCCCAAACGTTTCATTGCATCACTCGAGGATGCCGGCAAGCGCCTCGACCAATTCCTCGTCAGTCAGATTCCCGACATCAGCCGCGCTCGCATCCAGCAATTAATCGACGAAGAAAAGGTACTGGTGAATGACGGCGCAGCGAAAGCCTCGTTGCGACTGCGCGGCGGTGAACGAATAGCCATTCTTGCAGACGTGAAACTGCCACCTTTGCGCGCCATAGCTGAGAATATTCCGCTCGACATCGTCTATGAGGACGACGATTTGGCGGTGGTTAACAAAGCTGCGGGAATGATGGTGCATGCCGGGGCGGGCGCTACCGAGGGAGAACGGAATCGGGGTACGCTGGTGAATGCATTGTTGCACCGGTTCGGGCAGCTTTCGGGTGTGGGCGGGGAGTTGCGTCCGGGGATTGTTCACCGTCTGGACAAGGCTACGAGTGGGCATGATCGTCGTGGCGAAAAACGATGAGGCACATCGAAAGCTGGCGGCGCAGTTCGCCCGCCGGGTGGTCAAAAAAAAATATATTGCCTTGGTGCACGGTTGGGTAAAACCCGATCGCGGGACCATCAGCAGCAGCATCAGCCGCGACCGCGTGCGGCGGACAAGAATGACAACGCAACGCTCTGGGGGCCGCGAAGCCATCACACACTACACAGTGCAACAACGGATCAATTCGAAATATGGACAATTCACTTTGTTGGAGCTGCGGATTGACACCGGGCGGACTCACCAGATCCGGGTGCATCTGGCTTCACTGCGGCATCCGGTCGTCGGCGATACGCTCTATGGCGCGCCCCGCGAGCTGGCTGCGAAAAACCAACCCGCTATTTCTCTTCCCAGAAATTTCCTCCACGCGGCTGAGCTGGAGTTGCAACATCCTCGGAGTGGTGAGGCGCTGTCATTTGCCCGGCCGCTTCCGCAGGAACTGCAAAGCTTCTTGCAGCGCCTTGGTTCTGACTAGACCTGGCTTTCCCATTAGCCGGCTTTTCGCTTCGGACAACAAAGTTGTTCGGAAAATAGAACAACCATCGATTGTTTGTTGTTCTGGGCAGCCGATGGTGTAAAAAAGTCTGGCTGCAAAAAGCGGGGCCCTGCATTTAAGCTCTCCCCATCCAGTGTGTAAGGGCTCCGCTTTCATTTTTGTCCATGGATTTTACTCAGTTCCCGCCGACAGTTGGCGCTATAATTCGGTCTTATCGGAGGTTACCCTTATGCGGATTTCAGGCCTCCTCGTGATTCTGCTGTGGGCATTGGTTTCGGTTTGTGCGGCCAGCGACGCGGCGCGGCAGGGTTCGTCCCCATCAACGGCGGGGAATCCTTCGAGCACAGATTGGTTTGGTTCTCCCGCGATTGCCCGCCACGATTTGATCAAGTTGTCATCGACTGATCGGCCGGATCGCGAGGTTCGAAGCCTCGACTCGGCGCGCGACGGAGATGTGTTCTGCTTAAAGATGCACGTCTTCGAGGTGAAACGCGAGGGCCCGCACTCCGATGTCGTCGAACCCGACGGGCAATCGACTTGCCAGCGCGCGTCGAAATATAGCCTGAAGATGACCGAGGAACCGGCTAAGGCCCCTTCCCGTTAGATACGGCGGCGACTGGCGTCCTGATATGTGCGCTGGAGAACCTGTTCGAGCGGCCTCCGGGAAAAGTCTTGATTCGTATCAGGGTATGCCTTCAGGCGTACCGCCAGTCTAAGAATGATTCGGCTTAAAGCCTCTGACGGTGAAATCTCGACACCAGAGCCGATTTTCGCGGACTGCATTAGTTCCCATCTGGTACCGCACGGGCGGGACGGCCGCGCCTACATTGCTCTCTGCGATTTTTCTGCGTGACCTTTCCGCTGGCGGTCGTTTATATAGTTAGAGGCGCGATGGTCCTTCGAGCACCGGCATCGAAGCGGTCCCCGGAGCGGGCAGAGGAACGCCTGCTGGTTGAGGCTGCGCAGAAGGATCCTACCCGATTTGCCGAACTGTACGAGATCAACTTTGAACGCGTGTATGCGTTTATCGCGTGGCGGGTCCATGATCGCGATGCGGCGGAGGATTTGACCTCTGAGGTATTTCATAAGGCGCTCGCCAACCTTCGTCGTTTCGAATGGCGAGATGCGCCCATCGCGTCGTGGCTGCTCAAAATTGCTGCTAATGCAATTGCGGATAGGGCGCAACGCGGGAGAAAAGAATTGGCGGTCGATGATCCTCCCGAGATGGCGGAAGACGCGAGCGTCCTCGAGGATCTTGAGGAAGTGGAGCGTCGGGCGCGGTTATTTCGTCTGGTCGAGCAGCTTCCTGGAGATCAGCAGCGGGTGATCGCAATGCGGTTTGTGGAGGAGAAGAGCATTCGCCAGATTGCCGAGGAGTTAGGGCGTACTGAAGGTGCGGTGAAGCAACTGCAATTCCGGGGCTTGCAGAATCTGCGGGAACAGATCAAAGACACGAAACCACCCCTCGATTCCGCTCAGGGCAAGCTCCGGACACAAAGTTACGCGAAGGGAAAGACGAAGCCGGGTGGTAAAGATGTCTAAGCGCAATCTGATCGAGCAACTCGACGAAGTGCTGCAGGGGATGATTGATAATCCCAGGGCGGCCTTGCCGCGTGCGGAAGCTGGAGTCAGCCGGCTTCTCCGCGTCGCCGCTGAGTTGCGCGATTTGCCGCGGGCAGATTTCAAAATTCGTTTGAAAGAATGATTTGGAAAGGAGCACCTCAATGGCAACTACGACAGCACCTGTCGCTGCAACACACACCTCCGCCGCACCAAGATTAACCTACAAGTCTGCGGCGAACGCGATCGAATTCTACAAGAAGGCTTTCGGAGCGAAGGAAACCATGCGCTTCGAGATCGAAACAGGGATTCCTCACGCCGAGCTTTTGATTGGGGATTCTGTGATCTTGTTAGCGGATGAGTGGCCGGAGGGCGGACGCTACAGTGCCGAGACTACCGGCAGTTCGCCGGTCAGCATGTCGGTCCAGATACCCGACGTGGATTCTTTCGTGGCCCACGCAGTTTCCGCCGGGTGCAAAATAGTGCGCCCAATTGCAGATCAATTTTATGGTCGACGCGAAGGAACTGTGCTCGATCCGTTCGGGTATCAGTGGGCCATTTCCACGGTAAAGGAAGAGATGTCGGTCGAAGAAATGCACCGCCGTTTCCAGGCGATGATGAAAGAGGAGAAAGGCAAGAAACCCGCGGTTAAACCGATTCCTGAAGGCTATCGCACGGTGACGCCATACTTGGTTGCTGCGGACGGTCCGGCTTTGCTGGAATTTACAAAACAAGCTTTCGGTGCCGAAGAAAAGTTCCGGACCGTGGGATCAGCCGGCGGGTTGCACGGCGAGGTACGGATCGGCGATTCGATGCTCATGGTGGGCGGCGGCATTCCGGGACGCGAGTTCCGCTCGACGGCAAATGCCCATGCGATCCACCTCTACGTTCCTGATTGCGATGCGGTTTACAAACGGGCGTTGGAGGCAGGCGCGACCTCGATCGATGAACCCAGAGACCAGGAATACGGCGAGCGCTCGGCCAGCGTGAAAGATCCGGCAAGAAATTATTGGTATATCGCTACGCACCAGGGCGAGACTTACATTCCTAAAGGGCTGAACAACGTTAATGTGTATATGCATCCGCTGCGCGCAGAGCCCGTCATCAACTTTTTGAAGCGGGCTTTTGGGGCGCGGGAAATTGCGAAATATGCGTCGCCCGACGGTGTGGTTCATCACGCTGAGATACGCGTCGGAGATTCGATGGTGGAGATGGGCGAGGCTCACGGGAAGTATCCGCCTATGCCGACGATGTTCTATTTGTACGTGCCCGATTGCGATGCGGTTTACCACCGTGCGCTGCAGGCGGGTGCGACTTCGATTGCCGAGCCAATGGACCATCCTTACGGCGACCGGAGCGGGGCTGTGAAGGATGCTTTCGGCAATCAATGGTATATTTCAACGCACGTCAGGGATGTGACGCCGTAGATCTTGAAAAACAGGGTGCAGCAGTAGATGAACGTGCGAAGACTGAGCCTGATCGCGCTTCTGGCGGTCGGATTTGTTTCTCAATTAAGCCGGGCGCAGGAAATCACCGTGGCGGCCGCGGCGGACCTCCAATTTGCCATGCAAGATGTGGCTGTGCGATTCCAAAAGGAAAAGGGAAAGACGGTAAAGGTCACTTACGGTTCGTCGGGGAATTTCTTCCAGCAGATTCAAAACGGCGCTCCCCTTGACATGTTCTTTTCCGCTAACCTCGATTATCCGAAAAGACTGGAAGCGGCGGGATTGATCGAGCCGGGAAGCTTCTACCCATACGCCAATGGCAAGATTGTGATCTGGGTCACAAACGAGTCAAAACTCGATTTGAAATCTGGTATGCAGGTTCTGCTGGACCCCTCGGTCAAGAAGATCGCCGTGGCCAACCCGCAACATGCTCCGTACGGGCAGGCTGCTGTCGCCGCAATGCAAAAAGCAAACATCTATGGAAAAGTGAAAGACAAGTTTGTGCTCGGCGAAAACATTTCGCAGACGGCTTCATTCGTCGTTTCGGGCGCCGCCGATATCGGAATTGTGGCGCTGTCTCTTGCTTTATCTCCAAACATGAAAGACAAAGGCCGATACGTCGAGGTTCCCAGCGGCGACTACCCGCCGATTGAACAGGCATGTGTCATTCTGAAATCATCCAGGAATAAAGAAACGGCAGGGCAGTTCTTATCCTTCTTTAAGTCAGGTGCGATCGCTGATGTGTTGAAGAGCTATGGTTTCGAGGTGCAGCCTGGACCCGCCAAGTAATCTCTAGCAGGAGAACGCATTTTCGTCGTACGTACGACTTTTAGTCTTAGTCGTTTCAGGTGTACAAATAGCTAAACACGAGACTGATGTGCGATGCGCGGCAAGCCGCCGAATGCCCTGCCCCTTGCTTTTTGTGCAAGCGTCGGGCGCGTGCATCACGCCACTCCCGCCGGCCGCTGCTGGCCAGCATCATAATATTGAGGATTATGAGAGCAAGCATTAAAGCCGGGCTCCTTCTTTTCCTGTTCATTGATCTGCTCGCGCCGCGCGTTCAAGCGCAACAGTTGGCCAAGCGCCTCATCCTGAAAGATGGTTCTTACCAGCTAGCCACCAAGTGGGAAGTGAAGGGCGACCGCGTGCGTTACTTGAGTGCTGAGCGCGATGAATGGGAGGAGTTGCCGAACTCGCTGGTGGATTGGGCAGCGACCGATAAATTTGAAAAAGATCGCGCCGCCGGCGTGTCCGCTCCGGAAGCGGTGGAACTCGATAAGGAAGTTGAAGCCGAACGCCGCGCCGACGAAGCAAGGACTCCACAAGTCGCGCCCGGGCTCCGTTTACCCGAAGACGGCGGAATATTTTTGCTCGATACTTTTCAGAATCAGCCTCAGTTGGTGACTCTGCAGCAGAATACCGGCGAAGTCAACCGAAACAGGAAATCTAACATTTTGCACTCGGCTGTCATCCCTATCGCCAGCAACAAGCAGACGATCGAACTGGAGGGTTCGCACGCCACCGTTCAGTCCCATGCGAACTTGCCCACAATCTACGTCAATCTCGAGGAGGACACGGGTTCAAGCGCCAGTTCGCAGCAAAGGCCGCAGCAGCCACAACAACCGGAACAGGCGTGGGTTCGTTTCCACATCGTTCACGTGCAGGCGAAAAAGGACAAACGGATTGTTGGAGAAATAAAGACCAATCCGCTCGGTAAAACCACTCAGGAGCAGAACGTTATTGTGACCAATTCGCAAAGGCTGACTGGAGGCTGGATCAAGCTCACGCCCGCCACTGCTCTTGATCCCGGAGAGTATGCCGTGGTCGAAATACTGGGCAAGAACGGTATAAATACTTACGTCTGGGATTTCGGAGTCAATCCGTCGGCTCCCGCAAACGCGATTGCGTTGAAACCAGAACCGCCTGCACTACAGAAGTAAATGTGTAGGCGCAGGCGTCCTCGCCCGTTCATGGCCAAACGAAACCTTCGCTGTTGGACCTGGCGCACCCTGCACGGGCGAGGACGCCCGCGCCTACATTGCTGCTTCCTGAATCCTGCTCCACGCCCGCTCCACGTGCCGTCCCATGGTGTTGGTCTGGCCTACGCAGAATCGCAGGGTGAGGCGATTGTCTAAACGTGTATGCGTCAGGTAGAGATCGCCGCTGCGATTCAGGCGATCCATCAAGGCTTGATTCACTTCGTCCCCACCCTTGCGGCGAAAGCAGATCAGGTTGAGGGGCGCTGGGGCGGCCAGTTCGAAACGTTTGTCTTTCTTCACCCAGCCCGCGAATTTTTGTGCCAATTCGACGTGATGTCGAATGTGATATTGCAACCCTTCGACTCCGTAGTGGCGGATCACGAACCAAAGTTTCAGCGCGCGAAAGCGGCGGCCCAGCGGAATTTGCCAATCGCGATAGTCGATCACCGCACCGGATTCAGTCGCCTTATTACGCAAATATTCGGGCAGGATGCTCAGAGTTTGAATCAGCGCTTTGCGATCGGCAACGTAGAAACAGTTGCAATCGAAGTTGGTGAACATCCATTTGTGCGGATTGAAAGTGTAACTGTCGGCGAGTTCAACTCCGTCGTGTGTATAGCGGAACTCGGGGCAGAGTGCGGCCGTGCCTGACATGGCGGCATCGACGTGAAACCATAGGTTGTTTTCGCGGCAGATGTGGCCAATTTCCGCGAGCGGATCAATTGCGTTCGATGAAGTCGTGCCAATCGTTGCGCAAACGAAGCAGGGAGTGAGGCCTGCTCGTCGATCCATTTCAATTTGCGTCGCTAGCGCCTCCGGACGCATGGCGAAGTTCTCGTCGACATCGATGAGCCGCAAATTATCCAGGCCAATCCCGGCAATCTTTATGTCTTTTTCAATCGAAGAGTGCGCCTGCGACGACGTGTACGCCGCCAGTTTTCCATCGCTACCGCGCTTGTTGCTGACAAAGCTGGTGGCGCGTTCCCGCGCCGCCAGCAAGGCGCAAAGCGAAGCGCTCGAAGCAGTGTCCTGGATTACGCCCCCGCCCGTCCCGCTTGAAAGAAATTGTCGCGGCAGGCCAAGCATTTCCACCAGCCAATCAAGAATATGAGTTTCCAGTTCCGTGCATGCGGGGCTGGTGGCCCACAGCATCCCCTGCACTCCGAATCCCGAGGAAAGCAGGTCGCCAAGAATCGCAGGACCGGACGCGTTGGCAGGAAAGAACGCAAAAAAATTGGGAGATTGCCAATGCGTAATTCCAGGCAGAATCAGCCTCTCGACATCGCCAAGAATGGCAGCGAAAGGTTCACCTTTCGTTGGCGGCTTCGAAGGCAACGACGCCCGCAACTGACCGGGCTCCGCGCGAGACAAAACAGGATACGATTCAATGCCTGCATAATAATCCGCGATCCAGTCCACGACCTCGTGTCCATGCCGGCGGAACTCATCGGGCGTCATGTGAAAAGTTTTCTCGTCAGGCATCGGGTCTCCAAAGTCTCAACGATTCGACTGGGTTTGAGTCAGATTCCTTTAATCTCATCCAGTTGCCCGTAATAAACTCGCGTGTCGTAGTCGAACGAAACCGAGCCGCTCAGTTGGTGGCGATCAAAAATGCTGCGCAACTCGCGTAGCATGGGATCGTACTGAGGGTGATCTTTCTGCGGAATGTAGGAAGAAGACAGCAGCCGGCCCTCGAGTCCATCGTAATCGAAGGTTTGCTTGTATTCGAACTCGCGGGTTCGGAAGGGTTGGGTGAAAAAACTCGTCAATGGCAAGAGCCATGCCATGTCGCCGCACCAGTTCATAGTCCCTTCCATAGGTGCGAAGTAGTTGTTCGTACTCACGTTGAAATTCAGTCGAGTCCATGCGGCGATCATTCCACACCAGCACCAGCCAGGCGCCGGGTTTGAGCACGCGGATAAACTCGCGCCGAGCGTTTTCGCGATCAAACCAATGCGCCGCCTGCGCCGCCGTGACCAAGTCCACGCTGTGGTCTGGAAGCGTCGTCGCTTCAGCCGTTCCGGCAATGCTTATGAAGCGCGGATAATCTGCCAGAAAGCGCTCTCCGGCTCGCCTCATCTCATCATTGGGTTCCACGCCGAAAACACGACTGCCATTTTCGAGCAGCTTGCGGGTAAAAATGCCGGTACCGGAAGCAATATCGGCAATCACCGAATCGGACGTCAACCCGCATTCTTTTTTTAACAGTTCGATAATTTCAGCCGGATAACCAGGCCGGCACCGCACATAGTCGTCCACCCGGGAAGAGAAGCGTTTAGTAGCGTCTTGGACCGGCATGGTAGCAGTTTATAGTTTCGCGGGCGGTAAAGAGAAAACAGCAAACTGAAGAGGGTAGTTGTCGGCGCGTAATCGTTAGCGCCACACATTCACGCGCATGATGTCGAAGTGATGGTCGTATGTCCACACCTCCAGATTCAGACGATTCGCAAGGCTGGCTACGAGCGCATCGAACAGCGTTATAGGTTGGTCCTTCAGCGATTTTACTTTATCAACGGCCTGGCGATAGTCGTCTGCGCTCGGATTCACCAGAGCCGCTAAAGCCATCTCTTCGAGCCATTTTAAGGCGGCGTCTTTACCCAGGCGAAACAGAACCAGCGTGTAGGCCTCAAGAAGGGTTGGATACGAGACAACAACCTCCCGGTGGCTGGCAGCGAGCTTTTTAAGTTCACGCTGAGCCCGCTTATGATGTGCATCGTCGGGATCAGCTGCGGCATATAGTGGTCCAGTGTCGGCCAACACTGCCGCTCTCACTTCTGTCTCCCGGCGAGATAGCGATCGTGCTGCTGGCTTACGTCAGGACGTCCGCTTCCTTTGCGCGCCGGCGTAATCTCAAAGGTTCGACGGGTCCCTAGAAAACCCCTCTCAGTGAGGTAGTGGCGAAGGGCGGTCTGTACCACGGTAGTTACAGCCGGAGGCGCCTCCTGAGATTCCATATAACTCTCGACTGCATCTGCCAAGTCGTCCGGGAAGGTTATTGTTGCTCGCTTCATAGAACTAATTGTATCACCAACTGGTGAAAGTGGTGAAGTTAGTGAAACCTTGGCAATCTTATGTGCTTGAAATTACAAATACTTGAAAACTACCCACACGGTAGCGACAGAGGCCAATCATGTACACTTACCTCTTTCACTACGAACTCACATGGCTATTCGATTCGCCTCCATTGTATGTTGCAGCCTTCTACTGTTAAGCCTTTCACAAAGCCAAGCCGCGCACGGGACACCTAAGTCATCGAGCGCCATATTTGGCTTTCGGGATTCAACTGCGGAAACAGCGCAGGAAAGCATATATCTTGCCATTCCTGATCCAAAACTGGCTGAACAACATCTCCGCACTCTGACTCAAGCACCGCATATTGCCGGCTCGCCCGAAGACAAAGCGACTGCCGACTACGTCGCGCAAAAATTCCGTGAAGCCGGCCTGGATGTAGAAACCGTCGAGTACCGTGCATGGATGAACTACCCCGCCGAGATCAGCGTGGATGTGACTGCTCCCGCGGACGTTCACATGCACGGCCCCACCCGCGAACATGTGGAAGGCGATTCCTACGCTGACGATCCAAGAGTGGTCACGCCATACAATGCGATGTCGCCGTCGGGCGACGTCGAGGCCGAGGTTGTTTACGCCAATTATGGCTCGCCCGACGATTTCAAAAAGTTAGATCAGATGAAAATCGATGTGCGCGGCAAAATTGTGCTGGTGCGTTACGGGCAAAATTTTCGTGGAGTGAAAGTATTCGTCGCGCAGGAGCACGGCGCCGCAGGATTGATCATCTATTCCGACCCAAGCGACGATGGCTGGCGGCGGGGCGACAAATATCCGCAAGGTCCTTGGCGCCCCGATACCGGCGTGCAGCGCGGCTCTATCGGCTACATGTTCCAGTTTCCCGGCGATCCTACTACGCCAGGCATCGCCTCGGTACCGTCGCTTCCAGACAGCGCTCGTATACCGCCTGAACAGTCCGCGCAATTGCCGAAAATTCCTACCACACCGTTGTCCTACGCCGATGCGTGGCCCATCCTCGAACATCTTGGTGGGCCAGATTCACCCCGCGACTGGCAGGGCGCGTTGCCATTCACCTATCACGTCGGACCTGGTCCGGTGAAGGTGAAGATGCATTTGAAACAGGATTACCAATTCCGCACCATCTGGGACGTGATAGGTCGTGTGCGCGGGAGTGAGCTTCCTGATGAGTGGGTGGTCGCGGGGAATCACCGCGATGCATGGGTGTACGGAGCGGTTGATCCGAACAGCGGGACTGCAGCCATGTTGGAGGCGGTACACGGAATGGGTGAATTGCTGAAGTCAGGCTGGAAGCCCAAGCGCACCATAGTCCTTGGCAGTTGGGACGCGGAAGAGGAAGGGCTGATCGGTTCCACCGAATGGGGCGAACAGCACGAGAGCGAGTTGGGCCGAGCCGTATCCTATTTCAATATGGATGTTGCGGTCTCAGGTCCGAAATTCGGCGCCGCGTCCGTGCCCAGCCTCAAGCAATTTCTGCGCGATGTAGCTAGATCCGTTCCCTCGCCTAAGGGCGGAAGCGTCTACGACAACTGGCAAAAAGAAAGCCAGCCCGGAGCTGAATCTGTTCAATCTCCGACCGAAGCGATCGGTGACAGCAAGCGCATGCCAGTAGCGCAGTCGAAAGCCGATGTGCCGGTGGGTGATTTAGGCAGCGGATCTGACTACACAGTTTTTTTGCAGCACCTCGGCGTGCCTTCCGCTGATGTCAGTTCGACCGGCTCCTACGGCGTGTATCACTCGGCGTTCGACAATTTCAACTGGTTTAAGAAATTTGGCGATCCTGATTTTTTTTACGAACAGCAGATGGCTCGCATCTTCGGAATCTCGATTATCCGCATGGCGGACGCCGATGTGCTGCCCTACGACTACGAGGAATATGCGAGAGAGATCGCCGTGTACATCGACTCAGCCAAAAAGAAAGCGCAAGCTGAGTTTTCTGGTCAAACTGTGAACTTCGGCGATGCCTCGCAGGCGGCACATCACTTCGAACAAGCCGCCGCAAAGGCCATCGTCCGCCAACAAAATCCTTCGCGCGATGTTGCCAAGCTCAACCGCGCCTTGCGCGACACCGAGCGCGCGCTTCTCATACCTGAAGGCCTGCCTAATCGTCCGTGGTTCCGGCACGCCATCTACGCGCCCGGGCAATATACGGGATACGCAGCCGTAGTGATTCCAGGAATTAATGAAGCCATCGATCAGCACGATTTAACTCGTACCCGACAGCAAATTGAAGCTCTCGCCGCGGCATTAAATCGCGCCTCCAGGGTGCTCGAAAACGATCGTTAAGATTCCTCGGGACCTATGCCCATGCCCAGGCTTATTGCGCTGCTGTGCCTTTCAGGGTGTATACCACGCCGCTAAATGAGCCGTTGTCTTTGTACCCGGCACACCACACCTGGAATTTGGTGCCTTCACGCTGGCTATCGCAGGCATCCATTTCGGCGCCGGTAGTCACATCGAGTTTCCAGGTCTTTCCGCCATCGCGGCTGAAGTACATGCCGCCAACCTGCGTATAGACGTTCCCTCCCGCGGCCCAGCCGACCTTCTGGCGTCACTGTACCGAATCTCACGGATCGGCCAATGGTCGCCAAGAGTACGGCCGCCCACATGTGTTCTCGCCATCGGTGAAGCGATGCAGCCAACCCTCCACCTTGGGTGAAATCTCGCCTCAGCCCACCCATCCGGACTTATCATTCGCAAAGAATACGGGGCCGTCGAAAACCGAATCAACGGATGGGCCACAAGTCCAAACGGCTCCGGCGTCGGTACTATTGCAGTAGTTAACGCCGGAGGCGCGGCGTGCAAATTGGGCAGAAGGCTAAATTCGAGGCCGAACCAGCCGCCATCGGGATTCGATGTAACGTTCGTCCAGTCCCCCGCCGTTGCGCCCCCATCGGTCGTGTATTGTGCAGAGTTCGAAGAGCCGTCAACCAGGTCCATGATCAGTCCATCTTTGCGATTCGCGAAACGGGCGCGCTGCACCCATCCGGTCGAAGTCACAACAATATCGCTTGTCCAGGTAGCGCCTCCATCGTAGCTCCAGCGGATGATGCCTTCGAATGTCGATGAATCGTAGAAGCCAGAGATAATCACGTCTTTGGCATTGAAGGCGTGCACTCCGTACCAATACCACGGATAACTCAGGTTCAGGACTTCGGTCCAGTGCGCACCGCCGTCGGTGGTTTTCCAGACTTGACCAGCCTCGGCGGCGGCGTAACCAATCTTTGCCGTGGGAAAAGAAATGTCGTGGATTACGGCCCCAGCAGGGTGGCTTGCAGCTTCCAGGGATTCGCTTTGGGGCTTACAACGCTCGAAGCCTGACGGCTGCCAGGTGGAGTCGCTCGCTCCGCGGAGATCTCGCGGCTAAGACCTTGGACCGGGACTTTGCTTGCAACGTGTCGCACACTGCTATTGCTCTGAGCGAATGCTGCAATCGGGAAGATGCAAGCCGCGACCACCGCTGTGATCAGAAAATAAAATGTACTCTTCATAATTGTGGGGATCCTTCTGGGCTAGAAAACTGCGCCGGACACGGATTCTAGCACACAATGTCCCTCCGCAGCTTTGCTGGGGTAAGCGGAATTCCATCAGTCAGGATTGGTCTCGATTTGTTCGGGAGGCACTATTTTCAAATCAGGATGGTCGGCATCTTTCCAAAAAACTCCGAAACATTCGCCACGTTCCTGCGGCGTCCACGAGGTGCCATCGTCGAATAAGATTTTTGTGGGCATGAGAACCCAGCCTAGTATGTGATCACTCGCTCCGGGATAAGCTTTCATCTCGATCGTCTGCTCATGATTCGGGTCAAGCGGCTGGTCTGAACGCCACGTATCGATGTACGGGTGGTTCAATAGTTCGGGGGCAATGAAATGCTCGAAAGTCAGTGTGTACCCTTTGATTTTTTTTTCGCTGGTGTTCTTCACCGTCAGCGTGTAAGTGGGCCCGCTGTTCCAGAAGCGAGCGCCGGTAAAATGGATCGGGCAACTTCTGGTTGGAGGCTTGTAGATGGTGAACATGGCCATCATTCCACCTTCGATGTGATCGTTGACGTGGCAGTGAAACATCCAGGTGCCGGGATTGTCGGCGAGCATGTCAACTTCCTTCGTGGTCCCCGGCACAAGTTCAACCACGTCCACGTTATGATGGCCGTCGCTGACCGTCTTCCCGTGCCAATGAGGACTGTGAATATCGATCTCGTTCCCCATCCCCATCACGTACCAGCGAACTTTTTCGCCTTGCTTCATGATGAGGCCGGGTAAATTTCCGAAGATGTACCCGTTTATGGAATAAAACAGTCCCTCTTGTTTGCCGCGCAGTTGGTCAAAGATCATGAAGGCGGCAACAAATTCCTGATCTATGCCCTTGGGAGTGCCGTCGGGCCGGGCTTTGCCTTTGGCGGTAACGATGATTGGGCCGAGCAATCCTGCGTTGGTTTCCTTCGGTTCGTCAGTATGGGCGTGATACCACCAAACGATAGAGCTTAGTTGACCCGGCCCGGGACCGCTGCCTTCATCAGCAACCCAGTGGTAGGTGAACCGCGCTTGCGGTCCGATTTGCGAGCCTTTTCCGTACGGAAGATAAAATGCGCCCTCGTTGTCTTTGTCGTACCGCAAACCGTGCGGGTGGATGCTGTGCATTAATTTCGAGCGATTGAGAAACTCGACTTCGACGTGATCTCCTACCTCGGCGCGAATAATTGGCCCCAAAATGCCCAGCCATTCAGGTTGCGGTTTGCGGACAGAAAAAGTGGAATCCGTATATTCGATGAACCGGGTTTTAGGCCACTGCGTGCGCACCGTCCACGGCGGAGGAATTACGGAACCGCGCATTAAATCATGTCCGCTGGGAGCATAGTCCCAGGTGACGTCTTCGGCGGCAATGTAATAGTGGCGAGTTACCGCGCCGGCGGGTTTTGCAGCCAGGGCAATCGAGAGGATTAACAGCGACAGTGGCGGTAGCTTCAAAGGGATGTCCGATTCGCAACTTCACCTACCGGCCCGGGCCCGGAATCTTGGTTGAAAAGAATTCCAGTGTCCCGATCAACTCGGGAGGGCACGAATACCGGACGCGATTCATTGTAGCCGGGCTAGCGCAACAGGGACAAGGCCATGTACTCGACGAACCGTGGTTATAACTCGGATCCAGCTTTTTTATTTGACAGTAGGTCTGGGGCTGGGGAGAATGGCGACCATCGATGCGCGCCAGAAAAGAGTTAACCCATATTCCGAGAGGAGCAAATATGAAAAAAACTATTGCAGTCGCCATTCTTTCTACGTGTCTCTCGTTTGCGGCTGGAATCGCGGTGGGGCAGGTACGCGACTGGCACGATCTGGAGGCGGTCCATAACCACGTGCTGGAGGCGATCCACGAATTGGAAAACGCCCGCGCCGCTAACCACTACGATATGGCTGGACATGGCGCCAAAGCGGAAGAGCATCTGCGGGCGGCAGAGCATGAATTGCACGAGGCGATCGAGGCAGCCAAGCGAGGGCGATAACGCCTTACGACTGCAGGCCCTGCATCAATTCGTAAGGCGGCGTATCGGCATGCTCGAAAGCCTGCTTGACCCCGTCTCTCGCGCGATTGCGAACGCCCCCATTGACGACGAACCTGTCACGAAAGAAGAAGAAAAGGCTCTGGCGGAATCGCGCGAATGGTTGAAGCATAACAAGGGCATTCCGCACGAGCAGGTCCTGGCTGAACTCGGGGTCGCCCAGGAAGAAATCGACCACTTTCGGCAACCGAAGTGAAGCGGATCGTTTGGACCGGTCCAGCCAAGGCCGATGTCCGCGGTCTGAGCAAGCCCTATGCTATGCAGATTCTCTCGGCGCTGCATTGTTTTGCGGAATCCGGCACGGGCGACGTGAAAGCTCTCCAAGGCAGAGAGCCGCCAGCGGCGTAAACTTTGGGCATGACGAAACACAAACGTGAGTTGATTGCTACACCCGCCGCCCTCGCTCGGAAAGTCAAGTGCGAGTGCTTGGGATGCGGCTGGAAAGCCTCAGTGCAGTATTCAGCCAATGAGCCGGCGGATGAGGCCGCACAAAAGGCATTTGATACCCATCGCTGTGAGGACTACCCGACTGGGAAAGTCAGGTGATTGAACAACGGCAGGTCTGTACCGTGAAGCCATTCCTCCGCCTTGCGAAACTGTTCGTCGCCTTTTTTTTTTGTTCTGGTCGGTGGTCTCAGCACCTTGATGTGTATAGAGGGTGGGCCGTCGGGCCCACACTTTTCTATGTTCCAGTACTTTCGTCGCCTTAATCGCGGCGGGTTTGGCCATCCTTTGGATCGGCTGTCGAGCAACACGAGTTAAGAGGGCCTATGTCTCACATTTCGATTGATCGTGAGATTCTTCAGCGGATACTAAACGACTATTTTGAATTCCGGATCGGAGCTCGGGCTTATCTCGGCCTTCAGCAGCACACTGCGGTGAGGCAGTCTGACCCGGCTCCGCTCTTTCGCTTTCTTGCGGGCCTTGAGCAGGAGAAGAAGAAGGAGCAGTCAGAAATCCAAGGAATCCGTCAGCGACTTCAGGAGACGCTCGCCTCCGCTGACGACGCTGCTTTTCTTCAAGCCCTAACTGCCTTATTTGGGCATCCATAAGACGTGGATCGAACGCCCACCGCAGAAACGCTAATTCCTCAGACGCTGTGAGAGCTGGCGGGCGTGTGGCCCATTCCAGCCATGTCTTGGCTTGAGCGGGCCACCCGTCCGGGGTTTCAATCCAGCCCCGCCTACCCTTACTTGATCGAAACCAGCTTCTCCACCAACTCCGAGTAGTCTTTCTTTTCCAGGCCGTGGACTTTTTTGTTGTACTCGTCCACTTTGCTGGAATAATTCATCGAGCAGAATTTGGGGCCGCACATCGAGCAGAATGCGGCTTCTTTGTAGTAGTCGTCGGGCAGGGTTTCGTCGTGCATGGAGCGAGCGGTTTCAGGATCGAGCGACAAGGCAAATTGCTTCTCCCATTCGAATTTGTAGCGGGCATAGCTGAGGGCGTCGTCGCGGTCCTGAGCGCCGGGACGATGGCGCGCTAAATCCGCGGCGTGCGCGGCTATTTTGTAAGCGATGATCCCGTCCTTCACATCTTTCTCGTTGGGCAGCCCGAGATGCTCTTTGGGCGTGACGTAGCAAAGCATCGCAGCGCCATGCCAGCCGATCATCGCCGCGCCAATGGCGGAAGTGATGTGATCGTATCCGGGGGCGATGTCAGTGACTAGCGGCCCCAGCGTGTAGAACGGCGCTTCGTAACAGAGTTCTTTTTCTTTGTCGACCTGCTCTTTGATCTTGTCGAGCGGGACGTGGCCGGGGCCTTCGATCATCACCTGCACATCGTGTTCCCAGGCTTTCTTGGTCAGTTCGCCGAGGGTTTTCAACTCGGCGAATTGAGCTTCGTCGCTGGCGTCGGCGATGCAGCCGGGACGCAGGCCATCGCCCAGCGAAAATGAAACGTCGTGCTTGGCGAAAATCTTGCACATATCGTCGAAACGCTCATAGAGAAAATTCTGCTTGTGATGATGAGCCATCCACTGCGCCAGAATTGCGCCACCACGGCTGACGATTCCAGTGATGCGCCTGGAAACCATGGGCAAATACTGGATGAGCACGCCGGCGTGAATGGTCATGTAATCCACGCCCTGCTCGGCTTGCTCTTCGATCACTTCTAGCATTACCTCGGCATTCAAGTCTTCGACGCGTTTCACCCGCGAGATAGCCTCGTAAATCGGAACGGTTCCAATCGGCACCGGCGAATGGCGCAGGATCGCCTCGCGAATTTCATGAATGTCACCGCCGGTTGAAAGGTCCATAACCGTGTCGGCGCCGAAATGGACGGACGTGTGCAGCTTCTTCAGTTCCTCGTCAATGTTGGACGTGACCGCAGAATTTCCGATGTTGGAATTAATCTTGCACAGCGAAGCCACGCCGATACACATGGGCTCCAGTTCGGGATGATTGATGTTGGCGGGAACAATCATGCGGCCGCGAGCGACTTCGTCGCGAACCAGTTCGGCAGAAATTTTTTCCCGCTCGGCTACGTAAATCATTTCTTCGGTGATCAAGCCCTTGCGGGCATAATGCATCTGGGAGAAATTTCCATCCTGATTTTCGGCCTTGCGGCGTGTGATCCATTCCGCGCGAGGGCGGGGAACGCTTTGTCCATTGCCATCCTGAACATGATTGCCGTTGCCGGAACTACCGTTCGTGGGAGCCATTTTCGTCACCTTTGCTGGATTCGTTAAAGCCTATTATACCTTGCACTTGCGTGCTGCATATCCTTTTCTCCCCTTGTTCGTCCAAAGTTCGGGGGCTTACAATCTCCGTTCTAATCGAAATGAGGTCTTATGCGCCTGCACTTTCTCTTGCCAGCCTTCCTGTTCGTTGGAACCATCATTGGGTTTGCCCAGACTGATTCCACCGCCAAGCTGGCCCCCGGCTTCAGCATCGACAACATCGACAAGACGCTCGACCCTTGTGTCGATTTTTACCAGTACGCTTGCGGCAATTGGTTGAAGACCGCGGAAATTCCGCCGGACCGGAGTTCATGGGTTAGCTTCGTCGAACTGGACGAGCGCAATCTGGTCACCCTGCGCGACATTCTGGAAAAAGCTTCCGTCAACAATCCCAGCCGCACCGCCGTCGAACAAAAGATTGGCGACTTCTACGAATCGTGCGTGGATGAAAAAGCCGTCGACGCAAAGGGGATTGATTCGCTGAGGCCGGAACTGGATCGTATCGCCGCGGCCAGCGACAAGCCAGCGCTGATGGATGCCATCGCTCGCGTGCATCTAATGGGGCCGGACCCGCTGTTTAATTTTTATTCCAGTCCCGACCTGCACAATGCGGATCAAGTGATCGCGTACCTCGACCAGGGTGGGTTGTCCCTGCCTGATCGCGATTACTACATCAAAAACGATGCGCGCATGACCGAGATGCGGAAACATCTGGTGGAGTATGTGACTCAGGTGTTCGTCCTGGCCGGGCAATCGCCGACGGAGGCGGCAGACTCGGCGCAAACCGTGTTGCGCATCGAAACTGCCCTCGCTCAGGATTCCATGGACCGCACGGTCCGCCGCGATCCTCACACACGCGACCACAAGATAACGCGGGACGCGGCCGTCGCCTTGGCGCCGAATTTTCATCTCGATCACTATTTCGCGGCGACCGGAGCGCCCAGTTTTTCGGAAATGAATGTCAGCAACCCGGACTTTTTCAAACAGGTGAATGGCGTGGTCGCGTCCGAATCGCTGGACAGCCTGAAGACCTACGTGAGCTGGCATCTGCTGCGCGGGGCGGCTCCCTGGCTGGCGCAGCCGTTCGTGGATGCAAACTTCAAGATGCGCCAGGCGTTGACCGGCCAGAAAGAGATTCAGCCACGATGGAAGCGCTGCGTGGAGCTAACCGACCAATCCCTTGGCGAAGCGCTCGGTCAAAAATACGTGGAAGTAACGTTTGGCCCTGATGCCAAACAGCGAATGTTGAAGATGGTGGATGCGCTCGAGAAGTCGCTGGATGAGGATATCCAGGGTCTGCCCTGGATGACAGGAGAAACCAAGAAAGAGGCCAAGCTGAAGCTGCAGGCCATTCGCAATAAAATTGGTTATCCCGACGTGTGGCGCGACTACAGTTCGCTCACCATCGTGCGCGGAGACCTGCTAGGAAATTTTCTGCGGGCCAACGAATTCGAATCCAAGCGACAACTCGTCAAAATTGGCAAACCCCTAGACCGCAAGGAATGGCACATGACGCCGCCCACGGTCAATGCTTACTATAGCCCGTCCTACAACGAAATCGTATTTCCTGCGGGCATCCTGCAACCGCCATTCTTCGACAAAAATATGGACGATGCGGTGAACTTTGGGGGCATTGGTCTGGTTATAGGCCACGAGTTAACCCATGGCTTCGACGACCAGGGGCGCAAGTACGATCCGCAGGGCAATCTGCACGACTGGTGGACCCCTGAAGACGGCAAGGAATTTGAACAGCGAGTCAGTTGCGTCGCCAACGAGTACAGCAATTTTGTCGCAGTTGACGATTTGAAACTCAATGGTCGGCTGACGCTTGGTGAAAACACCGCCGACAACGGGGGCGCACGCATCGCGCTAATGGCTCTCGAACACATGATCGCGGATGACAAAACCGGAAAAGAAGGCCAGAAGATCGACGGCTACACTCCCGAGCAGCGATTCTTCCTGGGATTCGCCCGCGTGTGGTGCGAGAAGCGGCGCCCCGAATACGAGCGAGTGCAGGTAACGGTTAATCCTCATTCACCGGGAAAATGGCGCGTCGACGGCGTGGTGCAGAACATGCCTGAATTTCAAAAGTCGTGGGGATGCAAAGCGGGTCAACCTATGGTGAGCGCCAACGCCTGCCATGTCTGGTGATTTTCTCTTGTAGCGGGCATGCTTACTTGAAAAATCCTTTGCGCCGCTGCTCGCTGTAACGGCGCAGAGCATCGTTGATGATCGGATACGCCTCGCCCGCGGGGCGTATCTCGTCGACCTCTACCTCTTTTCCCTCGAGCTGTTTGTAATCCTGAAAGAATCTTCGCAGCATAATCAGACGGTGCGGAGGCATCTCCGAGGCTTCGCGGTAGCTGTTGAATTCAGGGTCTTCGGTAGCGATGGCAATTATCTTATGATCTTTTTTACCACTGTCAATCATGGTCATCAGGCCGATGGCTCGGGCGTGAATGATGGTCAATGGAACTACACTTTCCTGGCAGAGCACCAGAACGTCGAGCGGATCATCATCTTCGGCCAAAGTCTGGGGAATGAAGCCGTAGTTGGCGGGATAGTAGACGGCGGAATACAGCACGCGATCAAGTTTGATGAGACCGCTGGCTTTGTCCAATTCATATTTCACGCTTGAGCCAAACGGAATCTCAATCACCGTGTTGAATTCTTCCGGCAACCGCTCTCCGGGAGTCACGTCATGCCAAGCGTGGATCATAGGCAATTGTCTCTATCAAAAATGAACGTATGGTAATTGTAATGCTTGAAGTCCGTTCCGTTCTTGACCCGCGCCCGAGTCAGGGACTAGAGTTTGTACAGTGTGGGGTTGCGTTATGTCGAACGAAACCAGCAGATACTTGAAATTTGGCGGCGCGACTGTAGTGATTTTGTTGGCGCTCGGATACCTGGCCTATACCGGCGTACAGGAGAGCAAGAGTTACTACGTGACTATCAAAGAACTGCGTGGTATGGGCGACTCTGCCCACACCAAACGCCTGCGGGTTGCGGGAAACGTTCAGCCCGGTTCGATCAAGCGAAATGGCACAAAAGTTGAGTTCATTTTGATAGAGAACGATCAGACTCTTCAGGTTTCATACAGCGGCACCGAGCCTCCGCCCGATACCTTCAAGGACAATTCTCAAGCCTTAGCCGACGGCAGTTTTGGACGCGATGGCGTCTTCCATGCGAAGCAACTGCAAGCCAAGTGTGCATCGAAGTATGCGCCGCAACAGCCGGGAGCGCCGGCCGGCGGAACAGCTCCGAATGCGCCTGCGAAGAGCATGACGCAGGTTCAGGGCAACGGTTCTGGCGCGATGTCGAACTGACTCCTGGGTATGACATAAAGAGCCCGTACGCCTGGACGCCCTCGTCCGGGTGGGCAAATCGAGACATCGGCGCGGAACAGCAGCGCTTCGCGCCGCTGGGCGGACGAGGGTGTCCGCCCCTACAGGGCCGTTGGTTGCGTCGAATGCAGGAGGACGAGATGAGATTTCTTCGTATCGCCGTTCTTATGATTTTGGGCATCGCTCTCGCCGCTATCGCGAAATCTCCAGTGCCACAGAACTCGGCGTCGCAAAACTCGACCAAGCAAGCCGCCCACCCGGATGACATCCCCAAATCCATCGCGGAAAGCGTTAGTGGGCCACTTCAGTTCGCGGAAGGGAATTTTCTCGGCGTGGCTGAAGCCATGCCAGAGGATAAGTATTCCTTCATTCCTAAAGTCGGCAACTTCGACGGCGTCCGCAGCTTCGGCGAACAAGTGAAGCACGTTGCCTGCGCCCAGTTCGCCTTCTTCAACGAATTTGAGGGAAAGAAACCACCCGACGACTGCGAAAAGGGCGGCCACGATCCCGCAAGAACAAAAGCTGAGCTGATCAAGTATCTCAAGGACTCCTTCGACTACTCTAACCGTGTTGTCGCCACGCTCACGGCGAAAAATGCGCTCGACCGCGTCGAGGGCCGTTACGCCGGGCCGAACACCAAGCTCGGTATCTCTGTAATTGCCGTTTGGCACATCACCGACCACTACGGGCAACTCGTCGAGTACCTCCGCTTGAACGGTATTGTTCCACCGATGACGCAGAGATACGGCCTGAAGGTGCGGTGAACCCCCATAAGGCCACCCGGGTTATTCCAACTCCAATGAATACGTAGGTCCGGACGCCCTCGTCCGGGCGGGCGGGCTAAGCTCGCCGGAGACAGCGCCGCGGAATGCGGTGTTTCGCACCGCTGAGCGGACGAGGGCGTCCGCCCCCTACGTGGGCAGCTCTCGACTTCGCCGCAGCCTTCAGCTATCTTCCAATCCGATGCCTCCTGCGGTTATCGTTACTGATCTCGTCAAACAATTCGGACGATTCGCTGCTCTGCGCGGCGTCACTGCTGACTTTTCCCCCAGCCGTCTCTACGCCATTCTCGGTGACAACGGGGCAGGCAAGACCACTCTGCTGCGTGCGCTGGCCGGGTTGACCCCGCCGACGCGCGGAAGTATTTCGATGTTGGGCACAACCAATCTCCGCTCCGTCTGCGGCCAACTTGGATACATGGCCCACCCTTCGTTGCTTTACGACGAGATGAGTGGGATGGAGAACCTGCGCTACTTCGCGCGGCTGTCCGATGTGAACCATCCAGACCAGCGCTGCGCGGATGTGATTCGTGCAGTCAAACTTGATCCGTCGCTAACGCGACCCGTGGGCCAATATTCGCAAGGCATGCGGCAGCGGATGTCACTCGCCCGCGCGCTCTTGAACGATCCTAAAATCCTTCTACTAGACGAACCATTTTCCAACGTAGACGTGCGATCCGCGCGCGAAATGGTGGGCTTGTTGACGGGCTTGCGCGATTCCGGCAAGACCATCTTCGTGGTCACGCACCAGGCTTCTCTCCTCGGAGGCGCTGCCGATGAGTTCGTTTGGATGGAAGCTGGACAAATCGTCAGCCGCACTCCTGACCTGCAGGCGACATCGGAGACGCGATGAGTACAGTCGCCGGGCTCACGCGAGCGACTCTGGCGAAAGATCTGCGGCTGGAGTGGCGATCGAAAGACGCCATCAACTCCATGTTGTTTTTTTCTTTGCTGGTAGTGGTGATTTTCAGTTTTTCTTTTGATCCGACGGCCGAAGAGTCGCGGCGAATAGCCGGAGGGTTGGTCTGGGTCGCATTTCTTTTTGCAGCAGTGGTGGCTCTGAATCAAACTTGGGCGCGGGAGATGCGCAATCAGGTGCTGGATGCTTACCGGGTTTCTCCCGCCCCGCCGAACGCGTCTGTTTCTCGCGAAGGTCGTGGGAAATTTCATCTTCGTTACCGTGCTGCAGGCTCTAATGACGCCGCTCTTCATTGTGTTTTACAACTTGCGTGCGCTCGGACCCGCATACCAGTTGCCCATCGTCGCGGCGCTGGGCACGTGGGCGCTGGTGGTGAACGGAACGTTTTTCGCGGCCATGTCTTTGCGCACGCGCAGCCGCGAAATCATGCTCCCACTGCTGTTGTTCCCGATCTCCATCCCCGCCTTGCTCGCCATGGTCGAAGCCACGGGCGCTATCCTCACCGGAGAATTTTCCGCCAGGTTCTGGATCGTCTTGCTTGCGGCCTACGATGTGGTGTTTACTATCGCTAGCCTCTTCTTATTCGGATTCGTGTTGCAGGCGGAATGAAGCGCGTTTTCCCCATCCTCGCGGTGCTCACGGGTGTGCTGCTTGGCTACGCTCTGTACGAGGCCCTGGTTGTCGCTCCCACCGAGCAGACCATGGGTAACGTGCAGCGCATCTTCTATTACCATGTGCCTTCGGCATGGACGGCATTCATTCTTTTTTTTATAAACTTCTTCGCGTCGATCGTGTACCTGATCTGGCGCGCCAACAAAGCCGATATTGTTGCTCTGGTTACGGCGGAAGTGGGAGTTGTCTTCTGCACTGTGGTGCTGGTGACGGGGCCGATCTGGGCGCGCCCGGTGTGGGGGATCTGGTGGACCTGGGACTTGCGCCTGACCCTGACTCTTGTGCTGTGGCTGATTTACGTCAGCTATCTGGTTCTGCGCAGATTTTCCAGCAGCGGACAGACTCCTTTGCTGGCCGCGGTGTTGGCCGTGTTTGGTGCGCTCGATGTTCCGCTGGTCTATTTTTCCATCTGGTTTTTCCGCACGCAGCATCCGCAGCCGGTGATCGGCGGAGGCGGCTCCATTGATCCCCGCATGCTGCATGTGCTGTTGATCAACTGGCTGGCTTTTTCCTGTTTCGCCGCGTTGGTATGCTGGTTTCGCTATCGGCTGGAAGTGATGCGCAGGGACATGGACGAAACCCTGGCCCTTGAGGCGCTGCTTGAACCACACGGTTCAACCACTCGGACTTCGCACACTGGAAGTGCCGGATGACTTATCTTTACGCTGCTTATATCGCGACATGGGCAATCCATATCGGTTATCTGACAATCCTTCTGCGCCGCTATGCCCGGCTGCGCAATGAGATCGCCGAGTTGAAGGGACGAACCGAACTCCAGAAATTGAAATGAAATCAGACAGTTTGTTTCGTTTGCCAGCGCAGGAGTTCATAATCGCGATGGCTGACGCATCTCCAGCCAGCCCCTCCTGCATCTGACGATTCTCAAGGCGAAGAATGGGGTTCCGCATCTTGACAGTCTATCCGTCAGATGTTTAAGTAATTACTTACGTTTTGACTCATTTTTGGTGACAGGTACGCAATCCGCTCCGCGGGCGCGACTCGGGGTGCTGTTTGTACGCCGTTTCTTCTTCCTCTCCCTAAAATCGGGAAAAGACAGCGCGGGAAATCGGAGGAGTAAGTGAGATTGAATCGCCATCGGTCGGGAAAGACTTGTTCGCAATCCTGCGTGCTCATTGCTGTCGCGTTCTTGATCGTGCTCGGAGCCCTCGTTCTTAGTTTGGCGCCTTCTGCCGCAAAATCGCAGGTTGCCAAGACAGCGGATTCTCCCCGACTGTTTGCGTCCAATTCACCTCTAAATGTCGCTCGTGCAAAAGGTTCGCGCGAAGCTTTGGCCACTTACAGCCATCTGCCGCTCATCTTCGAGCCGAACCAGGGACAGACCGCTGCCAAAGTGAAATTTATGGCACGCGGCCGCGGATATGGGATCTTCCTCACTGATCAGGAAGCTGTGCTCGGGCTGCAACATTTCGCCGCTGACTCGCGACGTTCCAGCGTTCGAAATTCAGTGGTGAGCATGAAATTGTCGGGAGCTTCATCCATTGGTGATCCCGTAGGCGAGGCTCCGCTTCCCGGCAAAAGCAATTACCTTATTGGCAACGATCCTGCGAAATGGCATCGCGACATCCCTCAGTTTGCGCGTGTGCGCTACCGCAACGTGTATCCCGGCGTTGATCTGGTGTACTACGGCAATCAGGGACAGTTGGAGTATGACTTCGAAGTTTCCCCGGGAAGCGATCCGAAGTTCGTCGCTTTGAAATTCAGCGGTCCTCGAAATCTGACAATCGACTCGAACGGCGATCTTATTCTCGCTCTCGACGGAAGAGACGTGCGATTGCGGGCGCCGCGCGTTTATCAGAAGTTTGGACCCGAGGAACGAACCGTTGCCGGCCGCTTCGAATTGCGTGGCCAGGCGAAGGACGAAGTCGGTTTCGAGCTGGGCCCGTATGATCGCACGCGTACGTTGATCATTGATCCTAAGCTGGCTTACTCGACTTACCTGGGCGGAAACGGCGCAGAGAGTTGCTCGGCCATTACCAACCTGTCGTTTACTCCCGGCTGTCCCGCAATCGCCGTCGATGCTGCCTCGAACGCTTACGTGGGCGGCGCGACCGAGTCGGCTGATTTCCCGCAGACAGCCGGCGAGTACCAGCCAACTTTAGGCGCGGGAGCGACTGCCAACGCTTTCATTGCCAAGTTTAATTCAATCGGACAGTTGGTTTTCGCTACATATCTGGGAGGAAGCGGCATCGACTATACGGCAGGAATCGCCGTCGATTCTGGTTTTGATATTGTCGTGGCGGGTACGACTAACTCGGGCAATTTCCCGACCAACGGAAGCAATGCGGCTTTTCAGGCTACGCCCGTTACCGGCGGCCAGCACGTTTTTGTCAGCAAACTTGATCCCGCCGGGAACAACATTTGCTCTACTCAACTTATCTTTCCGGCAGTGGCGTGGATATTGCTTCGGGCATCGCGCTTGATCCCGGCGGCAATGCCTACGTAACCGGTACAACCACATCAACAGAATCTGAAACGGGATTTCCATCCACCGTTGGCGCCTATCAAGTCTCTTCGAAGTCCACGAATCAATTCTTTTTTACCAAGGTGGATCCGAATGCCAGCGGCTCCAGCAGCGTGCCGTATTCAACCTACATTGGGGGCAGCAGTCCCAGCACTGGCTTAGTAGCGGGTGGCGGCGTCGCCGTTGACGGCAGCTCAAATGCGTACATAACTGGGGGCACTACTTTTACAGACATGCCGGTGCTCAACGCCTATCAGGCGACGAATGAAAACGGATACGACGTATTCGTAGCCAAGATCAATCCCGTTCGTGTCACTGGTACGCAGCTCTTGTATGCAACTTATCTGGGCGGCTCCGGAGACGATATTGGTTACGGCATCGCTGTTGATTCGGGCGGCGACGCTTACGTTACCGGCTCGACTACCTCAACCGATTTCAAGGTGACCGGGAGCACGTCCACGGCGCTTCAACCCACCAACGGCGGGGGGACGGATGCATTCGTCGCCAAACTCGGAATTCCTTGCATTGGCGCGAGCTGTACCACATTTGACGTTCCCCTGAATTACTTTACTTACCTTGGCGGCTCGGGTACGGACATCGGCACGGCGATTACGGTCGACAATACTGGCGGAGCCCGCATCACTGGGCTGACAAATTCCACAAACTTCCCCATCGTCGGCAGCGCTGTGCAGACCACTTACCAGGGCGGCAACAGCGATGCATTTTTTGCTCGCGTGGACACGCTTGCCACTTGCAGTCCCATCAATAATTCCAGTTGCAGTCCCACGAGCACGACGAGCTACTTTGGCGGAAACGGCACCGACATAGGCACCGGCGTCGCGGTGGATCAGCAGGGCTCCAGCTACATAACTGGAGAAACCTCTTCCACCAACTTTCCTGTACTGAATCCTGATCGGGGCAATCTTGACGGGCCGAGCGATGCGTTTGTCAGCAAGCTTGCCCCGGTTCTCAACTTAACCATGCCAACGCCCAACGCCGTTCCTCTGGTGGTCGGTGTCGGTAGCCAGGTGAGTTTTGCTTATACGGTCACCAACAGCGGTGAGTTTACCAATGGTGTGACCTTTACCGATTTCCTGCCAGCATCCGGCTCGAGTTTTGTTTCCGCGACCGCCAGTCCGGGTACTTGCGGTTCTCCGACCAACAACACCGTGTTGTGCAACATTGGAACGCTCAACGCCGGCGCTACAGCTACCGTGACCGTGATCGTGACCCCGGTTCCTCCCACTCTGCCGGGCGGGACAGTCAGTTTGGGCAACAGCGCATCGGCTTTTGTCGGACAATCGCTTTTAGCCACGGCCAGCGCCAGCGTCACCGTGAATGACTTCACTCTCAGTGTTGCCCCGGCCACAGCTGCGGTTCCGGCAGGCGTTCCCGCGGTCTTCACCGCGACGGTTACGCCCAGCTCAACCAGTGGGTTTCCCGATAGCGTAGCGATTTCATGCGGCAGTGGTTTGCCCACCGGAGCCACATGCGTTCCGGGAAACAACAACCCCATCCCCAATCTCAACACCGGCGCGCAAAGTTCGCAGGTGATAATCAACACGACTGCCCGCGTGACTACCACCACCGACTTGCATCATGGAAGCGGCCCGGGAAATCCGCTGTACGCCACATGGTTGCCAGTGTCCGGTCTGGCGCTGCTGGGTGCGGGATTGCGCGGCAAATTCTCTCGCAAGCGCCGATGGCTCATTGGCCTGCTCACCGGAATAATGCTCGCGTTTATTCTGCTCCTGCCAGGCTGCCACACCGCCGCGACGGTCACGACCACGACCGGAACTCCCGCGGGAACTTACGCGGTGACCGTCAACGCCGTGTCAGGCAATGCCACGCGGACTACGCTGGTTACGCTAGTGGTGCAATAGCCCGAACTGAACACCCGACCTCGATACCCGTTTAACGAACAGCTGCCTCGAATGCCTGATCTCATCAACCCCGGCATTGCGTTAGGCTGTACGCATGGGAGGGAACTGCAATGGCTGACGCGAAGGACATCCTATCGATGCGGTTTGTTACGGAACGGCCACAAGCTGGGCTCGCGCTGTTGCGGATCTGGACGGGAGCGACACTGTTTTTACGTCACGGCTGGGAAAAGCAACCGGCACGTTGGGCGCAGTTCATGGCGCATTTCCCCGATCCCATCGGAATCGGATCACATCCCTCATTCTTCATCGCCTTCGTCGCCGATTTCGTCTGCGGGATTCTATTGATAATAGGGTTGGGCACGCGCTGGGCTGCGCTCTTCTGTTTTGCCAACATCTTCGTAGCCTGGGCCTTCGTGCATCATTTCGCGTTCTTTGGAAAGGGGCCGGGGAGCGATCATGGCGAGCTGATCGTGCTTTATTTAGGAGCATTGCTGACCTTGCTGATTGCCGGACCTGGGGCAGTGGGTCTCGATCGCATCCTGGCAAGGAAACCTTAGTTCAAAAGTCGTCTAAGAATCGACTTTCCCTCTCTCAGTTCGTCTAAAAGCCTGCCTTCCCGTGAGCTAATTCACCGAGATTTTACGCTTTTATCATTAGGGGCCGGAGCGCCTCAATTCTGTCAAAGAGGAAAATCCATGAAAGACATCAAGCTGACGACGCGAATTGTGCTGATATTCGCTTTTGCTTTCGCAAGTCTCGCCAATACCTCAGTCGCACAAGAACGTCCCGCCACCGCTCCTATCAACCTGGTAGCGGGAGTTGGCGGTCCCGTTTCAAGCTCGACCCAATGGGAAAATTATTCGGCGCTGAACCTGATCGCTGGCGCCTTTATTTTCCCAGCTGTTTCCGGCGTCAAAACTACAGTCTTGTACATTGGCTTCACGGCAGGAACCGAGGCAGACATCGGCAACATGGTGCTTTACACCACCAAGCGCGGGAACTACAAAATCTCGGCGGTTACCCCAGTGAAGTTAAAGGGAGTCTCCAACCCAATCATTTCGCTGACCAACAAGAAGGTCTGCCCTACACAACCTATAAGCGTCAGCAATCCTTGCGTCATTCGACTGGATTTGATAACACTCAGCCCAACAACCCTGTCGGACTATTACTTTGTGATGTATCTCGGGAGCAACTCAAACAATGCGTCGGTGGGCGCCGCCAATGCGCAATACCCGATAACCAGCCTCACGGGATGGTATCTAAGCAATGATCAGACCCAGCTAAAAGTTGGAAACTCAATTCCGTCCGGCTACAACGGCACCCATCCCTACTTTTTGTTGTACGTCATGAACAATTAGGGAGAGCAAGGGAGTGGATCTGATCCGACGCGTGATCTGATTCGCTCCCCTCCTGATTCTCAGCCTTGCGAATTCGGAACTTTGCCGCCTGCTTTTGAAGTACGCGATACCTCTGTAAGGGCGTTGGGAGCGACTTGTCCCACAGAAAAACCTTCGCCGACTTCGAAGTTTTTCCGCTACCACTGGGAAGCCGTGCCCTTTCAAATCTCCGACGCCAAGAGTTCCTCGGCAAAGTTTTAAGCCGTCGGTAAAGAGCCAGTGGAAATCGGTCTACGGGGGCGGGAAAAGTGGGCTCAATGCTGCTCGGATGTAACTCCGTTGTCTAAGCCCCGGCAGAAAGTTTGTGGCTCTTGGATTGGGCAATCCCGTATTGGCGAATCTTGTATAGCAGGGCCTTGTAGCTGATCTTCAACAGCGCGGCAGCCTGCTTGCGGTTCCAGTTGGTCTCATCGAGAGCTTTGCTGATAGCCTCGGCTTCGGCTCCGTCCTTTGCAGTCCGCGCTAGAGATTTCAATCCGCCGGCTGAATCCCCGTTGTCTGGCGCTGCCGAGTCGAACTGAGCGCCGCTGCCATCGCTCTTTGGGCTCAGTTCCTCGATGGCTAACTTTTCGTCCCCTAAAACCAGATATCGTTTCACGAAGTTGTTCAGTTCGCGCAAATTTCCCGGCCAGGAATAATCCTGGCATGCCTGGAGCAATTCGGTCGAAAGCGGCAACGGCGGTCGGGCATAACGTTCCGACATGTTCGCCATAAAGTGCTTGAGCAGAATAGGAATCTCTTCCTTGCGTTCGCGCAATGGCGGGACCTGCAGGGTAAAAGCGTTGAGCCGATAGTAGAGATCTTCACGCAGCCGCTTGTTAGCCAGCGCTTCGGGAATGTTGATATTGGTTGCGGCCAGAATCCGCACATCTACTTTAATCATCGAGCGGCTGCCCAGCCGGGAGAACTGCTGGTCCTGCAATACGTGCAGCAACTTCGCTTGTAACCCAGGCGGCATCTCGCCGATTTCGTCGAGCAGGATAGTGCCTTTGTTGCACAGTTCAAACTTTCCGGGCTTGGCGTGATTGGCGCCGGTGAAGGCTCCTGCTTCATAGCCAAACAATTCGCTCTCGAGCAAGTCGGCGGGAACCGCAGCGCAGTTAACCTTCAGGAAGGTTCGATGAGCGCGCGGAGATAGCTTATGAATGAGCCGCGCCATTACTTCTTTGCCGGTTCCGCTTTCGCCCAACATCAGCACAGGAATGTCAACATTCGCGACCAAGGCAGCCTGGGATCGCAGCTTGCGCATTACCGGACTAGCGGCCACAAAAAAGACATCGTCGCCGACCTCTTCCATCTCACCTGGATAGTTCTGCTTATTAGTGCCGAGACACTGGTCGATCACGGTGTCCAGTTCACTTTTCTGGAAGGGTTTGGTCAGGTAATCATGCGCCCCAAGCCGGATGGCCTGCACGACCTTGCGCGTGTCGCTGACGCAAGAAAGCATCACGACTTTGACTCCGGGCTGAAGCTTGCGCAACTGTTCGAGTGTCTGTAGGCCATCAATTCCCGGCATAAGCAGGTCGAGCAGCACCAGTTCCGGGCGCAAGCCTTTTTGCACTCGCTCGATCGCCTCTTCGCCAGTGCTCGCAGTCTCAACTTTATAGTCGTCTACTTCGAGCAAGGTGCGGATGTAACGCAGCATTCCGGGTTCATCGTCGACCAGCAGAATGTTGTGGGCGGCAGCTTTCATTTGCTTTTCTCTGAATGCATCACGTCGTTGTTTGTAGATGAGGGAGGCAGTAGCGGAATAATGAATGAAAACTTACAGCCTGCGCCGGGATCGCTCTCCAGCCAGATCTTGCCACCCATGCCGGCAACCAGGCGGCGCGCGATCGCGAGGCCCAGGCCCATTCCGGACTGGCTGTCACTTTGCGGCATTTGAAAGAAGTCGTCGAACACTTCGATATGGTATTCAGCCGGGATTCCCGGACCTGTATCCGAGACGCTAATCTTTACGGAATTTGGATGAGAAATAATCTGCCGCCGCCGTTCCAGGGGGTTGTCTGGATTAACCGCACTGCGGCGCTCCCACATATACGGCTCGGCGTGCAGCCATACCGTTCCTCCCGCAGGTGTGAACTTGGCAGCATTCTCCAGAAGATTCGAAACCACCCGCTGTACCTTGGCGACGTCGAAAGCAAACTCAGTCAGTTTGTCGTTGGCCAGGAAGTACAACGCCAGCCCCTTTTCCTGGAAGGAATGCGACCACAAGCGGCAGACTTCCGAGAGACAAACGTTGAGATCGGCCGGCTCGAAGTGCATCTTCATCTCGCCGATTTCGAGGACGCTGAAGCTCAGGAAATCTTGAATGAAGCGCTGCAGGCGCTGGCCGCTGGTGCGCATGTCGCCCAGAATCTCGCGCTGGCGATCGTTCAGTCCGCCCAGCTTTTCGCTTTGCAGGAGTTCCACGTAACCATTAAGAATGGCCAGCGGAGTTTTAAGATCGTGGGCAGCCGAGGCCAGCGCGTTGGTAGTGCGCTGAAACCGCTCTTGCAACTGGTTAAACTGTTGCAGCAGGTCTTGGCTGCAACCTGGGTCAGGACAACTGCTCTGACCCTCCGGCCTCGATGGACAGAGCTCCGAGTAGCCAGCTTTAGTTTGCTTCCCTTGCGGCAGACAGGTCTTTTCAGGCGTTGCGGCCATTGCTTGAACCCAGTGATTAGTACGACGAGGGAGGGGCACTCAACTCGCTGAGGTGAATGCTAACTCTGGTGATGCTATGACATGGCTTCTGACCGTGTCAACGGAAAACGCAAGGAAGTAGTCACGGAAGGGAAAAAGCTTGCAGCCAAAGGTAGTTGACCGACGTTGGAAAAGGTGCTTCGCTGGCGAATAAAGAGCAAATAGATGATTGGTTCCCGGCGGGCCCTGTGCCCTTATTTCTGATAACGGATTGGGGCTAAACGGTTCTTGGCGGTATAGTTGTCCCAACTTTGGACTCTGTTTGGCCCCCAAGATGCGGTAAACCATCGGTTAAATCCATTCGTGGGGAGTTGGCGGTTGAAGCGACGAAGCCCGGAGATCGAAAACCGGAAGTGGCCGCGCCTGCCGCTGGCAATTCCGATCTTTGTCCGCAGCCGCGATGACGATGGAAAGGAGTTGTTGGAATTCGCAACAGCTCTGAATATTTCAGCTGGAGGCGCCCTTGTCGCCGTGCGCCGCTCCTTGCCGCTCTCGGCGCGGGTTTCTCTCGAGATTCCCAGCGCCCCATTGGTCTCCGGTAATTCATTCCCAAAAGCGTCCCGAACCCTCCGTGCGCGAACCGTGCGCGTAACTCATGTCGACGGGTATCACCTTCTTGGTCTAAAGTTTTCCCGCCCTCTGCTACTTGCGACGCACTCCGTCAAGCCACCCAGCCGACGGAAACTTAGTTCTACTGTGTGAAAAGTTTTTCCTATTCCAAAAGGTGGTTATGAGCCCTCCTTCCACGGTCTTTTGCGCCTCAAAGCTAAGGTGCTGAATCTGCTTAACTCATTGAAAAACGGACGCTAAAGTAATCCTCAGAGTGGTAACTGGGTACTTGCTGAATTTGGCTCTTGGGGTGCACACTCATGGCTGGGTAGAGGAGTCGCGCGCAAGAAAATGCCTATTCCAACGACAAATTCTGTCAGTTCCCTGGTTCATCCGTTAGGCGAGTTTCCACCCGACGCAATCATATTTGGCAAGTCAGAAGCGATGCAGTCCCTCCGCGCTCGCATGGACAAGGTTGCCAGCGCTAACGTGCCGGTATTAATTCATGGCGAGAGCGGTACTGGTAAAGACATTATCGCTCGCATGATCCACGGATTGTCTCCCTGGAAAGGTGGACCGTTCGTAAAGGTGAACTGCCCCGCAATTCCGGGCACCCTGCTCGAGAGCGAATTATTTGGGTACGAAAAGGGAGCTTTCACCGGAGCTTACGGGACCAAGCCGGGCCGGGTGGAGATGGCGCATCGGGGCACACTCTTCCTGGATGAAATTTCCGAACTTGACCTCGCCCTGCAGTCGAAATTGCTGCAGCTTTTGCAGGATGGTCAGTTTTGCCGCATCGGCGCCCAGGAAGACAAGAAAGTCGAAGTCCGAATCGTCTGCGCCACCAACCGTCAGTTGGAAGCGGAAATTGAGAATGGCACATTCCGTCAGGATTTGTACTACCGCATTAACGTCGTGAATTTGCGCATGCCGCCGCTACGGGAGCGCCGCGGCGATATCGAAGCCCTGGTCCATTACTTCCTGGAATATTACAACCGCAAATATAACTGCCGTGCCCGCGCCCTTTCTCTGGATCTCATGGGCGTACTGCAGAAATATCATTGGCCGGGAAACATTCGCGAATTGGAAAACCTGATCAAGCGCTACGTGATCCTGGGCAGCGAAGAAGTGATCAGCAACGATCTCGTCGCCCGCCACGAGCAGGAGTTTTTCAATCCCGAGATTAATCTGGACGGTCCCATTTCTCTAAAAGTCCTTACCCGTAAGGCCACCCGCGAACTCGAGCGCAAGATTATCCTGAAAGTCCTGCAAGCTCACCACTGGAACCGCAAACAGGCTGCCCGAGCTTTGTGCATCAGCTACCGCGCGTTGCTGTATAAAATTCGCGATGCCGGATTGCCTCCCAACCGCTCCACCCGCCGCCGTGAAGCTGCAGTGCCGGCAGCTGTAGCCGCAGACTGAAGGGCCAGCTAAGAAAATGCGCTGCGGAGCTTCGCTCCGCCTGACGGGCGAGGGCGCCCGTCACCACATCGGCAATCCGGCATCAGAACCAATCTGGAAAGGCCAACTCCACTAATCCTGGAACCCAATACGAATAAAACTGCTCATCGCAGATTTTGTACTTTCCGTATGTCTTCCGCGCATATTTGCCCCAGTCTGGACGCGTCCCATCAACGTCGGTAAATCCGTATTCTCGCGCCAGCGCCCATGAGCTGAATACCCGCCCGCTTTTAGCCTGCACCTTCGGATCCGTAGCCAGAGCGACGATGGCGTGGCCGATGTACCTGGGCGATTCCGACTCCATGAAATCCGCCGGAGCATCGTTCTGGTCGGCGCTGTTCTGATGCAGATTTTTCCTTTTACCTGCATCCTTCCAATTAGCCTCACTCACTCCAAAATGATCGAGTACCGCTTCGGAACGCAAAAATCCCGGAGTCAACGCCACCGATGTAATTTTTCGTTTGCGCAGCTCGCGGGACATGGCAAAGGCTAGACGTATCACCGAAATCTTCACGAGATCGTAGAAAAGATTTCCGCGGTAGGAGAAAAAGTCGCCGTCGGTAATCTCGAAAATAATTCCACCCTTGCGGCCAAGCATCAGCGGCACTGCGTAATGGGAAGTGATGATGTGCGAATGAACCGCCTGCTTTAGCATCTGCAGCCCATTGTCAAGATTTACCTTCCAAAATGTCTTTCCGAACTCCGTCAAGACATCCCCGCCCCAGATATCGTTGACTAGAATGTCCAAGCCTTTATGCTGGCGCTTGATGCGAGCAACCAGCTTTTTCACCTGCGTTGGCTCCGTGTGATCCACGCGGACGGCTATGCCGTACCCGCCTGCCGCCGTTACCAATTCAGCAGTTTCTTCAATGGTTTCAGGGCGAGCCTTGGAAATACGTGGCTTGCCAGAAAGACTAGCGAGACCGCCTCGCCGCGAACTTCGTCCTGTGCAGTAAACCGTAGCTCCGGCTTCGCCGAGCGCAATGGCAATGCCGCGTCCGGCTCCGCGCGTGGCTCCGGCCACTAGAGTGATCTTGCCTTGCAACGTTTTCGCAGGCGACTTGCTCGAGTATTCGATCATAGAGCCTTACCTCCGCGCTAACGCCCGAATCGCGCTTTAAGACTTGTTGTCACCGGGCAACAGACCTTCGACCAGCGCCGCCCACTCGGCCTCGAGTGTTGGTCGATGGAACATCCGTCCAGCTCGGGCGTACCAATAATCGGCATTCGACGCCGATCCTTCTTTGCGGTGCAGATAAGCATGAACGGCCATGCCTTCCACGGTTTCCAGTTCATCAACCAGGGCGTGGGCGCGCGTCCAATCGTCTTTCGCATCCCACCAAAGCGCGGCCAGCGGCGCCGTTAGCCCGTTGTGTGGGGCCGCTTGCGCGAGCGATGCTCTTAATTCTTCTGGAGTCATCTTTTTCTCCTGTCTTTTGCCGCATCCGTGAAAAAGTTCAATAATAAACAGTCATTCAGTAATGTCAAGTGGAAAATAAACCGCCATTCAGCTATTGTGATGAGGGCACGATCTAATCTCGCATGGCCCCACGCCCCCGCGAAACTTCCGACGCAGAAATCCTCGCCGCGGCGGCGCGTGTCATGCAGCGCCGCAGTCCGGTCGACCTTACACTCGCCGACGTCGCCAAAGAGGCGGGAGTAGTTCCGGCCACGCTCATCCAGCGCTTCGGCACCAAGCGCGAACTGCTCCTGGCCACCTGCAAAGCCGGGACGGCTGATGTCGCGGGAAATTTCGCCAAGGCGCGCGCAAAATACGGCTCGCCGCTCAAAACACTGATTGGGCTATTAGTGGAATGTAGCAGTTTCGCGGCCACGCCGGAGTCTATGGCGAACGGTCTGGCTTACCTGCAGATCGATCTAACCGACCCCGAATTTCATGCCGTGACCTTGGCGCAGTTCGTGACCATGCGCGATCAGATCAAACTGTTGCTGGACGAAGCTGTTTCAGCTCGCGAACTGAAGGCTGGCAACACCTTCGATCTCGCCCGCCTCATCCAGCAAGTCTATGACGGAGCCATGCTCGACTGGGCCGTCTATCGCAAAGGCCCACTCGCGGCGTGGATGCGCCGGTCGCTCGAAGCTCTGCTCGCCCCATATCGATCAGTTAAAGCCGCGCGGAATAGAACGCGAGGTGAGAAAGTTTCTCACCACGACTAGCGCTCCCGTTTACCGCTATGCGGCCAATGAAAGACCCCGCCCAAGCGAAGCTTGGACGGGGCACCCTCCAGGTAGAAAATACGGCCAGAGCTGGCGATCAGTTGGCTACGATTTCAGTTGCGCTAACTGCTTTTTCACTTCGTTGGCTTGACTGTAATTGGGATCGATTTTCAGCACGCGTTCGAGTTGCTGGCGGGCGAGACTGTTGTTCCCGGTTTTTTCGTAGGCGAGTCCAAGATGGTAGTGGACAGTGGCTTCATCCGGATTTTTGTTTTTCTCTCCGAGCTTGAGCGCTTCCTGGAAAAGGTCGACGGCTGATTGGTACGCGCCCTTCTGGTAAAAGACCCAGCCCAGAGTATCGGCGGCGGTGGGCGAATCCGGCATACCGCGGCGGGCGGATTGGGCCAGCGACAAAGCCATATCGACGTTGCCGCCCGATTGCAACATCACGTACGCGAGATTGTTCGAAGCCAGAGGATTCTCCGGTTTGATCTCGAGCGCTTTTTGATATGCGTTTTTGGCGTCGTTCCAATCCTGCTTTCGTTCGTAGAGTTCGCCCATCAGGATGTAGAACATGGGCTCGCGAGGATTATTTTTGAGCGACTGCTGGTAGACCGCGATCGCTTGGTCTGGCGAACCCTTCGCAACTTCCACCTGGCCCAGCTTTAGCAGGGCATCGGCATTATGATTGTCGAGGCTGGCAGCTTTCTTGAACGCAGCCTCGGCGCCCTCGAGATCTTTCTTTTTGTTGAACAGAGCGGTGCCCAGCAGATCGTAAAAGTTACTGCTATTGGGCGATTTGGCGATCTGAGCATTCGCAGCGGCGATGGCCTTGTCGGTCTGGTTTTGTGCCAGATACGTATTCATCAGGCCACTGAGAGCGTCGCTAGACTTCGGATCGCGGTCAAGCGCCTGCTGGTAGGCTTTCGCCGACTCGCTGTACTTCTTTTGCACCAGCTGCAAATTTCCCCACTGGATGTAGCCGGCGGCGCTTTGCGGGGCTACTTCGATGGCTTTACGCGCGTCCCCGGCGGCGGCTGCGAATTGCTTACGATTGATCTTAGCCAGCGCCCGCATAGCGTACCCGTCAGGTGACGCAGGCTGAAGATTGACGATTTGGGTGGCGGCCTGTTCCACAGTATCCATGTCGCCGTGGCGCACGGCGGCCATGGCCAGCGCGCGCTGCGCTTCTACGAGATCGGGACGCAGGCGGACGGCTTTGCGGAATTCCTCCATCGCACGCTCAGAATTTCCTGACTGATCGAGAGCCAGGCCGAAATGGTAGTGGGCTACGCCATTATCGGGATCGTTCTTGAGCACGTTCTGCAAAGTTTGCGCGGCGTCTGCGGCCTGTCCTTTGCGAAGCTGAATCTGTCCGCGGTAGATGAGGGCATCGTTGTCACTGGAATTGCTGGCCAGGATCGCATCGGTGAGCTTACCTGCGTCGTCGAGGCGATTTTTCAGAATGAGCAACTGGATGTAGTTCTTCTCGACTTGCGTATCTTTCGGATGGTCATGAAACACTGCGGCGTATTCGGCGACGGCTTTTTCGAGATCGCCGGTAGCAAAATAAAAATCGCCCAGCATGCGGTAGCCGATGGAGTTGTCGGGAAACTTGCTCTTGACTTGCTTGAGGAACGCTTCCGCATCGGCCTTCTTGCCCTGCGCGATATAAAGGCGGGCGAGCGCGGCGGGCGGGTCGGGATTTTTCGCATCCAGATCCATGGCATGGCGCAATTGCTCGTCGGCTTCGGCGAAGCGGCCGCGTGACTGGTAATAGCCTGCCAGAGCCAGTTGAGCCTGAATGGCCTGTGGATTTATTTCGACCGCCTTCTTGAAATTAGCTTCGGCGGCATCGGAATGATTGGCTCGTATCTGCAAGAGCCCCAAATCAAGATAAGGTTCCCAGTTATTGGGGCCGAGGGCAATGGCTTTCTGCATTTCCTGCATCGCCGCGGGAAAGTTTTGTTGTCCGATGAGCAGGTTGGCCACTGCCATGTGAACCTGCTGATTGTTAGGCTGCTTTTGCAGAAGCTGATCTGTCTGCTCCTGCGCCTGTTTGAAATCGCGCCCTGCAATTAACAGGTTTGCCAGGTCGATACGGGCTTGATAATTGTCGGGCTGCAGGTCGAGCGTGCGCGCCAGTTCCTGATACGCCAGATTCCACTGCTGCAGCTTGAGCAGGGCTTGGGCCATTCCGTAATGCGCGTTGCCGTATGTGGAATCTATCTGAACGGCATTCCTGAACTGGATTGCAGCCTCGCGATACTGGCCTTTGTCGAGGAAATGCTGACCACTTTCAAAGTACTTTTGCTTGCGCACATTGGGATCGCGGGAGCAGGCAACAGACACGACTGCGATCAATCCCAGAAGCAGAATTAAACTAAGAATGCGAACATGCCGCATTACTAATCTCCTGCAGGCGCAATTGCGCCCAGCTGGTGTTGTTTGGATCTCTACACCAAGGTACTGCAAATCGCGGGCAGGATAAAGTTACTGACGGCACTGCCGGCTACGGAACATGTTCGTTAGGACGAACCGGAGCAGTAGCTTGTTATCGGCGCTGCGAAGTGGCGGGCTGCATGTGATTCTCAAGTAATTGGAGGAGCGGTTCGCGCAAATTCGGCCCGCAGGCGATCAGGCCCGAGATTAGCGGGTTGCGCCGGTTGCATTGCAATGGACCGTTCTCGAGTGTACTGACGAAGCCCCCGGCAGCGGTTACTAAGGCGACTCCGGCGGCGACGTCCCATTCATTCTTTGGCACCAGGGTGAAAGTAATATCCACGAGGCCAGCCGATACCAAGGCGAGTTTGTAGGCAACCGATCCCATGGGGCGAACCTTAAAATTCGCGCCCTCAAATTGCTTCCATTCGCCACGCTGGGTTTCGCTCCGGCTTGCTAACACCGTGGCGCCGTCCAGCGTGGTTCGCCGACTGGGCTGCGCCGGCTTGCTGTTGTAGGTGACGCCCGATTCGAGCGAGCCGAGGAAAACTTCGTTGGTGGCGGGATTGCAGATTCCGCCTGCTACCGGGCGTCCATTCTCGACCATAGCGATGGAAACGCAGAATTCGGGAATGCCGGCAACGAACTCACGAGTGCCATCAAGCGGATCGACTACCCAGACACGACTTTTTTCGAGGCGAGTGTAATCATCGACGCTTTCTTCCGAGAGCCACCCTTCGCCGTCGCGCAGCAATTCCTTCCGAAGTACCGCGTCCAGCGCGCGGTCGGCTTCGGTAACGGGATCGTGGCCAATCTTGTACTCCGCAGCAATCGCACCGGCGGTGAAACGCTTGAAAACGACTCGCGCCGCGTCCATGGCGGATTGAATGCGCTGCAAGGTTTCGGCGTTGGAATTATTTGTCATGGGTAACTTGTTAGATGCTCACGCCCACAGCATGCGAGCGCCGGTTGCAAGCAGTACCGCGCACAGCAGCCGTCTCAACCAGGGAACAGGAAGATGCGTGCTCAAGTGCGAACCCAGCAGCCCGCCTGGGATGGAGCCAATCAGAAGCGAGCTGACGAGATAGGGATCGATATTGCCGAGGCGGAAGTGCAGCAGGCTGGTGACGCCGGTCAGAATCACGGCGTGAACGATGTCTGTGCCTACCATTACTTTGGGCGAGAAGCTATAGAACAGCAATAGGAGCATCATAATGATGCTGCCTGAGCCAACCGATGTCATACCTACAAGAAAGCCCGCCAGCAGGCCAATTGCCGACATACCTGCGAACGACTGCAGGGTGGGAGAGCGATGTGCCATGTGATCTTCAATTCGACTCTGGAATAGAAGCAGAGTGGGAATACAGATCAAGAGGATTCCGACTAACGTCGTAATGAATGTATTGACCCCACTGCCATAGACAGTGCGCAGATGGCCCAGCAAGCTCACTCCCACAATCGATCCCGGGATGCTGCCTGTGGCCAGTGCCACAACCACTTTCTTTCGTACCGTTCCTTTGCTGAGGTGAACCCAGCTGGAACCGATTTTGGTGACGAAGTTGAACAGGGCGTCAGATCCCACGGCAATAATGGGTGGTACACGCAGGACAAAAATCAGGACGGGCAACAGGAGCACGCCTCCGCCCACCCCGGTCATGCCGATCAGAGTTCCCACCACGAAGCCGATCAGAATCTTTTCGATGAGCATGCAAACTTCCGTACAACTCTGTCGTGACTGCCTTTAGCGATCAGGCCTGGTGTCCATTTACTCCGATGAAGCCCTCGCGCTCCAGGTGCAAAATAATTTCCTGCGCTGCTTCTTCCGGACTCAGGTCGGCAGTATTGATTACAACTTCAGCATCCTTGGGTTCTTCATACGGATCTGAAATGCCCGTGAATTCTTTGAGGATGCCGGCGCGAGCTTTGGCATAAAGGCCTTTGCGATCGCGCTGCTCGCAAGTTTCAACTGGTGTCGCGATATGCACCAGTATGAAGCCGCCAACCGGTTCAATCATGTTGCGGACGGCTTTTCGAGTTGCATCATAGGGAGCAATAGGAGCGCAGATCGCAATGCCGCCATTCTTGGTGATCTCCGATGCGACGTAGCCGATTCGCCGAATGTTGATATCACGATGCTCCTTGGAGAAACCCAGCTCCGAGGAGAGATGCTTGCGCACCAGGTCGCCATCCAGCAGCGTCACCGGACGGCCTCCGGACTCCAGAAACTTGGTTACCAGGACATTGGCAATTGTCGATTTGCCCGAACCCGAAAGTCCGGTGAAGAATATTGTGACGCCCTGCTTGTGCCGCGGCGGATAGCTGCGTCGCAATTCATGCACGACTTCCGGATAGGTGAACCAACTGGGAATTTCACGACCTTCGTTGAGCCGGTCGCGCAATTCGGTACCGGAAATATTCAGGACGCGCGAGCCGTTGGTTACTTCATTGTCGGGCACGTACTGATCTTTATCCTCGAGGTAGACCATCATGTTGAAAGGAACCATGGTGACGCCGATATCGGCCTCGTGCTTCTTGAAAAGCTCCTGAGCATCGTATGGGCCGTAGAAGTTCTTGCCGTCAGAATCTTTTCCCGGACCCGCGTGATCACGGCCCACGATGAAATGCGTGACCCCGTGATTTTTGCGAATCAACGCGTGCCAGATGGCCTCGCGCGGTCCGCCCATGCGCATTGCGAGCGGCAGCATGGAAAGCTTCACGCTTCCAGCGGGGAACTTGGAAAGCAACAACTGATAGCAGCGCACGCGGGTGAAGTAATCAACATCGCCGGGCTTGGTCATTCCGACCGACGGATGGATGAGCAGATTGGCTTCGACTTGTTTGGCGGCGCGGAAGGTCAGTTCAACGTGGGCGCGGTGCATGGGATTGCGGGTCTGGAAGGCGACCACGCGCCGCCAACCTAAACGGGCAAATTCAGTTCGCAATTCGGCCGGAGTAAGACGCAGGGTGCGGAAGTCATAATGCGAAGGCATTTGCAGTCCTTCAACCCGTCCTCCCACGTACCAGGAGTTGCCCTTATTGAGCAGGTAATCGACGCCGGGGTGAACCGTGCTGGTGGTTCCGAATACGGATTTGGCTTCTGCGTTGCGGTCGGGCTGCCAGATTTCTTCAACGTTAAGAACCGCCAGCATTACGCCTTCGGCATCGCGCAGCGCGACCTTGCTTCCCGGCTTCAAAGACTTGGCGAAATCTTCTTTAACGTCCAAAGTGATTGGCATCGGCCAGAGAACGCCACTGCTGAGCCGCATGTTGTGACAAACGCCTTCGTAATCGGCTTGAGTCATGAATCCCTGCAGAGGCGAGAATCCTCCGCTCATCAGCAATTCCAGATCGCAGATCTGGCGCGATGTGAGATCCGACGATGGCCACTCCCTGGAGTGAGCCTTAAGTTCTGCGATTCGTTCGGGCGCGGCAATCAGGTCGGTAAGCTCTCCGCCGTGCGGCGCAATGATGTGGCTTGTCGAAGCGATCAAATCCTTACTCTCCTTGTGATGACGGTATGATTACGTCCTGAAGCGTGTGGCATGATAACCTGCGTGCCACGCTGACACTCCGACTATAACGCTTGCGGGCGACGGAACCAGCGGGGGGCGAACTGGCGACGGGCCAGAATACCGTGTACGCAGCAGGGTAGCAAGTTCTTCCTGGATTAAGCGAATCAAGCCTCACCAAGAGCAATTCGCATACCTTTGCAACTTTTGGTTTGCAACTATATCTGATTGCAAATAATACAGTTATTGGCTATAGCAAAGCTAGAGGGGTCGGTGGCTCGGGGAATGTGGAAAAGCTTTGCACTCAAAGATGCAGTTCGGACTACGACCCAAGTTCTCGGACAGACTGGCAGCTCACCCGCCAGCGACTCCAAGCTATTTAGAATGATCAACAATTAAGCAGGCGGTGTAATTAGTTCTTGTGAGGTTTACATGATTGTGGAATTTTGTCCTAAGGTGTTCGCCCTATATAGGCATCAGGTCCGCACGGTATAGATTTTATTCAAATTTCGAGTGCCGACAGGTCGGCGGGGATCGTCAGCCGGGTGGGGAGTATAGCTCTCTGCACACTTTCGTCTGTGCTAAATGCACAATGCGAATCGATTCGTTTATCACTTATTTTTCAATAACATAGTTGTTTGCTAGCGATCCCAAAAAGGTACAGATTTGTGGCCAGTCAAGGCCACCCTATCATATACATATGGGTTTGAGAGACTTGCTTCGAAATGTTTGCGCTTTGAATGGTTAAGAATGAAAAGCACAAGAGAAATCCAGCCTACTTGGCAGCCTGAATGCTATGGATTTCTGTAGCCGGCTGCATCCATGTTACTTCCTTTTCGCAGTTGGCTGGCGAAGGCGCTGCCGCGAAGTTAGATGCACGAAGCTCCCTGACAGCGTGAATTATTTCAACCCTTGGGGAAAGAGTCGACATGGAGGAAAAACCCGTTCGTTTGGGCCCACGGGAACAGCAGATAGCCGAGTTGCTGTTGCAGGGCTGTGATAATCGCGAGATTGCCTCGCAGCTCAAAATGGCCCGACGCACGGTCAAAGCGCATTTCAACCGTCTTTTTCAGCGCTTTGGCATACGTAATGGCATCAAGCGAGTCAAGCTCGCGACAACTTTATACCGGAGGCAACTATGTTTGGAGGAGAGCGATACGGAAAACGCAGTCCCAACGAACGGGAACGGCGGGTCATCGAACTTGTCGCCCAAGGACTCAAGAATAGTGAAGTCGCAGAAGCCATCGGCACCACTGAGCATGTCGTGAAGAACTATCTTCGAACTATTTATGACAAACTTGGACTCTGGAATCGCGTGGAACTCGCTCTCTGGTACGAGGCGCGGCGGCACGAGACTTTAGCCCACGCCTAAGTTGGGAGCGGCCAAAACAAGCCGAAACAAAATGACCCCTGGGTCGCAAATCCAGGGGTCATTGCTTTTTGCAACGCCGAACATGTATCAGGGATTGGCGCGAAATAGCCCAACTTCAGTCGCAGGTTTTTCTGGCGGCCGGCTCGAACTGGTCCAACTGTGCATCCCGCTGAGTTGTAAATTTCCCGCCCGGAGTTTTGCCATACAAGTCTGAGCCGGAACAATAGTAGAGCGCTGTGTGCAAGTCTACCCACACCGGGGCATTGGGATTTCCAAGATAAGTTGGAGCGGGCGGCGTCTCGGCCAAACCTAAACTCACAAGCAACTTTTCGAAGAGTGTGAGACTGGGTTGAGCGGGATGTTTCGAGGCTGCGTGACCCCGGTCCGTATGCATGCCCCATCCCGACAACACGATTAATAGCAAAAGGACGGCGGCTCCTACATAAAGGTCGGCTCTATGTTTAGCCAGCCATGGTTTAGCCAGCCATGCCTGGCTGGGTGAGTTCGCAGGAAAGATTTGCCCCGGGTCGCCGGCTGGAGTTTCCGAAGCCTCCGTCGATGGCACACCGGGTTGAGAATGCGCCAGAGACAAATCTGTTTCTCGACGCGTTTCGGCGGTTGTTTCCTCGTTAATTACTGAGGCGGAGCCTGATTCAAGCGCCGATAAATCTGGAAATTGCGCCACCGAGTCATGCGAGTCGCGAGAAGAATTATCAGCGAAGTCTGAAGACTGCGCGATCATCGGCGCACTGAGTTCGGTTTCATTGCTTTTTTCTATTTTCTCATCTCCCCGTCGTCCATGCTGAGTACCTGGTTGCAAAAGCCAGGGCGGCGCCCACTGGCTTTCCAATGCGTCAGCGGGCGGAGTCGGGACCGGACGTGCGGTTCCACATCTCCCGCAAAATAGTTCATGTCGTCCGAACTGGTATCCGCACTCAGGGCAGACGGTTTCACGACCTGACTTCGCGCTGGACTCGCTGACGGGGACGAGCGGTGTGACCGGCGTTTCTAATGGCTCGGCAACTCCATTCATCGGTTCGACGAGCTTATTCTCCGGGTCGGCGGGGTTATTAGCCGAGCCCACCGCAAGCCGCTCGAGTTGCGGTTTAATTCGTTCCAAAGCCTCCAGCATGGCGGCGCGCTCGGCGGCAAGGGTTTCCTTCCATTCTCGATCCGCAGCTCTGGCGATAGCCTCAGTCATCAATCCTGCCATGAGTTGGCAACTGCGCATTTCGGGTGAGTGAATGGCATCGGTTCCCGCAAAGCGTACTTCGAGCAGGCCGCACAGATTGCCTTCGCGATGCAGCGGGAGAGCGATAGACTGTTTGTCCGGATGCTCGCGGCTGAACTGAGTCGACAGCTGACCGTCGGCGGACAGGCTCGCATCCATTGGCAGGCTCGTTCCGGTTAGGCCGGCTGCGTCTCCTGTGGCTGCGCAATATTCCAGTTGATTTTCTCGCACCACCGCGACTGCCACTCCGGTGGCGTGGGTGATTTTTTGCAAACGCTCGACCACGACTGTGGCAGCGGCTCGCAAGTCGTCGGGTTGCGTCCGCAGGAATTCCTGAGTTTCGACAATCTGCGCAAGTGCTTCGGTGGGATCGGGCCTCGGACGAGTGACAACTTCGAACATCTTCTGCTCCTGCAGGACATGAGCAGCTTCCAGAAGTTGCTGGAATGTAGCTTCGTCGAGTGCCGGCTTTTCGCGTTCGGTAAGAATGGGGCGCTCCAGATGATCCGCTCCGGGCTTGGGAGATTCTGCCATATTCGAAGTGCAATTGGCCGTCCAAAATGCTGGCCGCAGCCGCGTAACGCCTTGATTCTAGCAGCCCTGATTATGCCGAACCAATCACCAAAGAAGGTACACAAGTGCCTGCCCTTCTTGGAATTATGGGCGCGCGACAGATGATGGCAAAGTCGCAGGCAGCATACAAAGTTTCCGTGAATATCCTTCTGAAATTTCGGCTCGAGGAAGTGTGGCCGAGTGTGCAAAGTAATGCGCTGTCTCGTCCCAGAAATGCCTGTTAACGCGGATCGTGGTTTTCGGGATGCCTGTGTTGGCAAGGCTGCGGCGAGTCTTACCAAACACGCTTCTGCACTCTATGTGGGAGCGTCAGATTTATCGAAGTCTGTTTCGGAACTGATTTGTCCCATTTTTGATCTGACAAGAATCGGCAGTCGTCCTTCCCTATTTTTAGGTATGCATTCAAAGGTCTTTAGCCCTCGGTGTACGCAGCGAAGGTTTGGCGAAGCACTTGCTTCTTAGGTGGAGTGATCGAGTTCAACCAGCAAGCAAAGATTTTGGAGCGAATAGGGAAAGAGAAGAGGGAGCCGTTATGTTGGACATCAGCGAGATCAAGATTACGCAACGCGACGAGCAGGTGTTACACCTACTGGTCGAAGGTTGCAGCAATAAGGAAATTGCGCAGCAACTGAAAATTAGTCCACGCACAGTCAAACAGCATCTGCGCACACTGTTTCTGCGAGCCGGAATCAAGGATGGCCGCAAGCGAGTGAAGCTAGCTACCGCAGTTTTTCAGAGAGAGCAGAGGGAATCGAATGCAACCATGTGATCGGCTAACCGGCAAAGAAATTCAGGTCGCGATGTTGGTCTGGGAAGGCCAGACGAATCGCGAAATCGCCAGCGTGATCGGCACCACCGAGCAAGTCATAAAGAACTACCTGCGCAACACATTTGACAAGCTTGGGGTATGGAGCCGGCTTGAACTGGCACTGTATGTGGCCGCTCACGGCGGCGCTGGCTGGCGTAAACCCGCCGCCTCGTCGCCAACTCTTGACCCGACAATTAATGATATCAAACCCTCACCGCAGCCAATTGGGGTGCGTACCTGAGGGCAGAGTGACAAGGACCACCCGCGGCCAATGCGCTTAGGATTTGAAACAGAGGCCTTGCCACTGTTGATTTAGGCCTAGTTTTTCACAGTAGCAAAGATCCTCTGAAGCTGCGCAGAACCGATGGCTTAGTTTCGCGCAAGGCGCTAGTGGAGTGATTGCGGGGATATCAGCGCTTCACTAAGAACCGAAGGAAGGCAGCGAAAGCGGTGCATTGTCCTGTGGAAGGAGTGCATGTGCCTGGGAAAAAAGGGACTGGAGATGCACAAAATCAGTTGACGCCCTGTGGCTTCACAGCGTACATAGCTCAAACTGTTTTTGCAGACTGGTGCTTCATCTAGCTTTCTCGCCACTTCAACGGAAAGCATAGTTAATCGGCTTGGCGGTTTTTCCGCAAGCAGGCGTCCGCATTCTGGACGTACGCGAAACGGGATTTCGAATTCCTAGTTTGAGGTGGGCACGCTTTATTCCTAAGAGCGCGATAAGGCGCCGTGACCCATGGCGCATAAAACGCCGCGGCCGCCTGGCAACATGAGGGACTCGATGGGTGACCCGTAACAACAATGAAATCGTAAGCCATTAAATTTTGGAGCAATTTAATCCCCTATGACTTGCATTGGACGTAGTGCAGTCAAAGCTACCGTTCTGGTCGTCGACGATTCGCCCGAAATCCAACGATACCTCCGCGTCTTGCTGGAACTGGATTCATACCGCGTGATGGTTGCCAGCAATGGGTCCGAAGCTTTGGAGATTTTGCGTCATGCCCCGGTCGCCGACGTAGTCGTGCTCGATGTGCAGATGCCAGGCATGGATGGGTTGGAGGTCTTACGACGAATGCGGAAGTTATTTCCGAAAGTCAAAGTCATCATGTGCTCGGGCCTGAATGACTCCGAAAAAATTTGTCAGGCACTATCACTGGGGGCTTATGCGTATGTTCTGAAGCCCATCCAGCATTTATATTTGTCGGCTGCGGTGGAGCGTTGTCTCCAAAAAATTTCCTCAACGCGACCCAAGGATCATCGAAAACTTTTCCTACTACCCTCGCCTACCCGCGCCGAACCCGCGCCCTTAGCACTGAATTTCAAATTCTGATTCGTACCATGCTCTCGAGAAATTGTTTGAGCTGATTGCGATCTCGCTCCGCTATTTCGGTAAACTTTACACCTATGCCGAATCCAGGCGTGCTGGTTATGACTTGCCCATTCACCCATAACTTGAACTCTTTAATCCAGAGTGCGAGCCTGATTTGTGACCCGGCTGGCGGAGGGCTGGGCATTTCCAAAAAGCATCCTCCCAGGCTTAGATCAGTGGTTCTGCTGCGGATTGGAATCGTTTGACCAAGCGGATAGACTTCCACGGAATTTGCGCACTTAAGCCGGGGATGGGCCCGGCGTTCCCGCGTCTCCAGCGCAGACGTATCCATTGCGGGCGACGGTAAGGGGAAGTCCCAAAAAGTTTTTTCCGGCGAAAGGTTCAGCAGACCCAATTGTCCCGCCTTGGCGGTACCAGGTTGGCCGACCCATTTCACTCGGAAGTGAGACTTGGTTGCGCCATAGGTCAAACCGATGATCTCATCGATTTTGGGCTGAGCTTGAACTCCGGTCAACTGCACTCCCTGCCGGCTCACGTTGGCGGTAAGCACTTTCTCGGAGAAAATTTTTCCTTCACCGTCGGTACCAAAAATTCGCACCGGAACCTTTATGTCCTTGCGGGGCTCTCGGCGCTTACCCATGAGCTGGTCAAATCCTCCAAAGCAAAGCTTAGGGCCTGGTGAAGTGATTTTACTTCAGACATCCTTCGTCTCCTAACTGACGAATGGTCGCGGTTCATTCCGCATGACTTTGCCAACTTGAATCTTTACCTTGGTTTCTGCTAAAAGGGTATTAGTGTCCTTGAGTGGGGTCTTGCAAATTTTGCATCTCCGCTTGCGAAGGCCGGAGTAATAGTTGTATCGCTCGTCCGGCGCCGCGAGACTCGTTGCCAAAAGTTTCTCGCTGGCGTAAACCTCGAACCTCCTAGCACGTCATAGGGAGTTTCCGGTGGCTTTACATCGCGCGTTCCAAGGTATTCAAGCGAAGTGCAGGATAGTCCTGCGTCCATCTCGTTTCACTCCAACTTCTCCAGATTCAACATCCGCCGCTTTAAAACGAGTAGCGTTGCGTCGTCCCTACTCTCAACTGAAAACGTTCAAAACATTCAATCCGCCGGAGGAAGATAATGGCGACTAATCTAGTACAGATCAACACTGATGAAGAAATCAAGCAGCGTCTGGAAGCGGAGCGCGCCAGGCTGCGCAAGATCGCTGGTCTGGACCAGCCCACACATTTCCATCGGCCCATAGAAAGGGCATTCACGGCTGACGAGCGCAGCAAGGTGACGATCCTCTTCGGCGGTTTTACGTGGAAACACGAAGACCTGATTCGCGCCGTGTTTCAAGGCTGCGGATACCGCTGTGAGAAGTTGCCCGTGCCGGACGTGCCTGCGTTTCAGACTGGCAAGGAATACGGCAACAACGGGCAATGCAACCCGACGTATTTCACCGTGGGAAACCTGGTGCAGTATCTCCAGTTCCTCGAGAAGGAAGGCATTCCCCGCAAAGACATTCTGGACAACTATGTCTTCTTTACGGCGGGTTCGTGCGGCCCGTGCCGCTTCGGAATGTATGAGGCGGAATACCGCTTCGCGCTGAAGAATGCCGGCTTCGATGGATTCCGCGTGCTGCTGTTCAAAGACAGCGATGGCATCAAAGCGGCGTCAGGCGAGCCGGGGTTGAAGTTCACGATCGATTTCGGATTCGGCATGTTGAACGCCATGCACCTGGGCGACGTATTCAACGATTTGATTTATCAGATTCGCCCCTTCGAAGTGAACAAAGGCGAAACTGATAGGGTATTCCGCGAGACGGTAGATGGTTTATGCGACGACCTCCGCACTCGAGATTCGTTTGAGATCGAAGATCGTGCGCCGAGTTGGGCCAAGCCCAAATTCAAGAGCAATAAGATTCTAAGAAACACTGTCAACGTGTTCGGCAAAATGCACGAGCATCTGTGGGGAAAAGACTATCTGAATGCTCTAGCTGCCGCCCGGCAGAAGATGGACAGCATTGAAGTCGACCGCACCAAGGTGAAGCCAGTGGTGAAGATCACGGGCGAATTCTGGGCGCAGATCACCGAAGGTGATGGCAACTTCCACATGTTCGATTTTCTAGAGCGAGAGGGCGCGCAGGTGCTGGTCGAGCCGATCGCGACCTGGGTTGCGTATTTGATGTACCAGGCCAAGGCTCATGCGAAAGCCAAGTGGCCGGCGAACCGTCCGCACCGGAACCCGCAGTGGTGGGAGTTGAAAAAGAATCTGGCAAATGATCTGGGATTGCGCAAGAAGTTGATGGGAATCGGCGTGGGCGAGAGTGATGTGGAACTACCTGTACCACCGCACCGTCAAGAATCTCGGCGGGATTACGCATCACCTGGTGCCACAGACGGACCTAGCCGAGATGGCCCATCCTTTCTATAACCAGTTCGCACGCGGAGGTGAAGGCCACCTCGAAGTCGGGAAGAACGTTTACTACACGGTTCACCGTCTCTGCCACATGGTGCTAGCGCTGAAACCGTTCGGGTGCATGCCATCATCGCAATCCGACGGAGTGCAATCGGCGGTGGTGAACAAATTCAAGGACATGATCTTTTTGCCGGTTGAAACGTCGGGAGAGGGCGAAGTGAACGCGCACAGCCGCGTGCAGATGGCGCTGGGCGAAGCCAAGGTAAAGGCCAAGACCGAGTTCGAACAATGCCTGAAGTCTACGGGAAAGAGCCTTGACGAAATTCGCGAGTACATCGCGGAGCATCCCGAACTGCGGCGGCCGTTCTACCATGTGCCGCACCGCGAGGGAATTGCAGGCACGGCGGCCCAGTTCGTTCTGCACGTGAACGATCGCATGGACAAGAGCACGCGGCTTTTCCGTCGCGCCCGCGTGCCGGGGATCGCTCTTCCCAACGCCGCTTAACCGATCGGGCCGGCGGTGCAGCGTGCGCCGGCCTCCCCTTTTCTCGCTCGAACCTGATCGGAGAGATTTAATGCACGACCATTCGAATGGACATGAAAAGCCGGCGCCACAGCTATTTCAAATCGCGCCCGCTCCTGTTACTTACAAAAAACCTCACGACCACAACACGCAGTTTCTGGTTGGACTTGACGTTGGCTCGACCACGGTGAAAGCGACCGTCGTCGATGCCGCGACCGACCAGATTCTGTGGCAGGACTACCAGCGGCACGAAACCAAGCAACCGGAAAAGACTCTTGAATTCCTGCGCCGTATGGAGAGCGAAGTCGGAATCAATCGCCACAACACGCGGATGTTCATGACCGGCTCCGGCGGCGGCGGTATCGCGGAACAGATCGGCGCGAAGTTTGTGCAAGAAGTCACGGCGGTGTCGCTAGCCGTCGAGAAACTGCATCCCGAAGTGTATTCGGTGATCGAGTTGGGTGGTCAGGACGCGAAGATCATCGTCTTCAAAGATGACGACGAAACCGGGCGCAAGAAAAAAATTCCATCGATGAATGACAAATGCGCGGGCGGCACGGGTGCGGTCATCGACAAGATCAACGCGAAGCTGAAGATTCCGGTTGCTGAGCTCGCGATGCAGGGCTACCGCGGTATCAAACTGCACAGGGTAGCTGGCAAGTGCGGTGTGTTCGCCGAGACGGACATCAACAGCCTGCAGAAAGTTGGAACGCCACCGGATGAGCTGATGGCTTCGCTGTTCGAGGCAATCGTGCTGCAGAACTTGAGCGTTCTAACCCGCGGTCACACGCTGCGCCCACACGTTTTGCTGCTGGGCGGGCCGAACAGCTTCATCAAGGGCATGCGCGAGGCCTGGCAGGCGAACATTCCCCGCATGTGGCAGGAACGCAAAGTCGCGGTCCCCGACGGGGCGAAGCCCGAAGATCTGATCAAGGTTCCCAGTAACGCGCAATACTTCGCGGCCTTGGGCGCAATTGAATTTGGCAAGAGCGAAGAAGATTGCGTGGGATGTTACCAGGGCTACGAAAAGCTGGTTCACTACATCGAGTTCGGACGGCAAGAGGAAAAAGCGAAGTCGGGTGGCAAAGGGCTGGTGTCGAAAGAGGGAGAACTCGAAACGTTTAAGGAATCGTACCGCCGGAAAAAGTTTACCCCTGCGGCATTCCAGAAGGGTCAAACTGTCGGCGGTTTTATCGGCATCGACGGAGGCTCGACATCCACCAAAGCCGTGCTGCTGGACGATCGCGGCGACATCCTTTGCAAAGCCTACCAACTGTCGAACGGAAACCCGATCCAGGACACGATCGAAATGTTCGAGAATCTGCGCGGACAAGTCGAAGCGCAGAATGCGAAGCTCGAAGTTCTGGGCGTAGCCACCACCGGCTACGCGAAGGACATTCTGAAAGATGTGTTGCACGCCGACGTCGCGCTGGTCGAAACGGTGGCGCACACTGAGTCGGCACTCAAGTTTTACGAGGACCCGCACGTCATCGTCGATGTCGGCGGGCAGGATATCAAAATCATCATTCTGCACAACGGGCGAGTGAAAGATTTCAAGCTGAACACGCAGTGTTCCGCGGGTAACGGATATTTCTTGCAATCTACCGCTGAAGGATTTGGTCTGGGTGTTGAACAATATGCTGATCTGGCGTTCTCAGCTCAGTCCATGCCAGTTTTCGGTTATGGATGCGCCGTATTCATGCAATCCGACATCGTGAACTTCCAGCGGCAAGGCTGGCGGGCAGAAGAAATTCTTGCCGGCCTGGCTGCGGTTCTCCCGAAAAACGTTTTCCTGTATGTTGCGAGCATTCCGAATCTAGCCGCGCTGGGCACTCGATTCGTACTGCAGGGCGGGACGCAGAACAACATGGCGGTAGTGAAAGCGGAAGTTGATTTCATCCAAAACAGCTTCCGCGCTGCCGGCAAGAAACCCGAGATTATCGTGCATGAGTTCTGCGGAGAATCAGGCGCGATCGGCGCAGCCGCGGAGTCTCTGCGACTGTGGCGCAATGGGCTGCAGACGACCTTCGTCGGCCTTGATGCGGTTCGAAAAATTCAGTACCGTACAACTCGCAATGAATCCACGCGCTGCAATTTCTGCAAAAATAACTGCCTGCGCACGTTTATCGATATCCGCACCGTTCCCAAGGACGAGATGAGCGTCGTTCCCATCCAGAAGGTCACCAAGGTCCCGCTGATGCACGGGGAACAGCGGTTGATCATTGCCACCTGCGAAAAGGGCTTGGTCGAAGACGTCAACGAAATGAAAGATATTAAAGCCGGCATTGACGAGATCAAAGAAAAATATGTGAACTTCGTCGACATCGCTGCTCGCGAGGTCTTCCGGCCAGTTAATCCTAAGATCGTTGCCGACCCGATCCCGACGGCGAAATTCTGGAACAAGGCGGCAAAAGAGCGCATCCCGCTCATGGAGAATCGCCAGAAGCTTCGCGTAGGGATTCCGCGCCTGCTGAACATCTACACCTACGCGCCGCTCTTCAACGGATATCTCGAGAGCCTCGGAGTGCAGCCGGAAAACATTATTTATTCCGACTACACCAGTTCGGATCTTTATCGGGCTGGCGCCAGTCGAGGTGCTATCGATCCCTGCTTCCCGGCAAAGATCGGAATTTCGCACGTCTATAACCTGATCCAGGAAAAGCATCGCAAGAAGCCGCTGCATGTAATTTTCTTCCCCATGTACGATGTGCTGACCTCGCCCTTGGTGAAGATTGTGGGCGCAAACGCATGTCCAACTGTCACCGCGACGCCGGAAACGGTGAAGGCCGCATTCACCAAGGAAAACGATGTCTTTACCGAACACAATGTGAAATATCTGGATCCGGTGCTGAACTTCGCGGACCGCAAACTCTTCGCCCACCAAATGCTGCAGGCATGGCAGCCGATTCTTGGACTGTCGCAAGAAGAAAACGACCGCGCGGTGGAAGCTGGCTACAAGGCGCTGGAAGCTTACGAAAGCGGCATACGCCGTCGCGCACGCCAGGTTATCGATCAGCTTGAGCGCGAAGACCGCATCGGAATCGTCATGCTGGGCCGCCCTTATCATCACGATCCCGGGCTCAACCACGAGATCATGGAAGAGTTCCAGAAACTGGGCTATCCGATCTTTTCGCAGAACACTCTGCCTCTGGACGAAGATATGCTTGAGCGCCTCTTCGGCGAGGAAGTCCGAGCGGGCATGATCAGCCACCCGCTTGATATTTCTGACGCGTGGAAAAATTCGTACTCGTGCAGCACGAACCACAAAGTGTGGGCTGCAAAGTTTACCGCCCGGCATCCGAACTTGGTTGCGCTGGAGGTCTCGAGCTTCAAGTGCGGACACGATGCGCCAATTTATGGTGTCATCGAGGGCATTATCGAACAGTCGGGCACACCGTATTTCTGCTTCAAGGATCTGGACGAGAACAAACCTTCGGGCTCGATCAAGATTAGGGTAGAGACCATCGATTACTTCCTGCGGCGCTATCGCGAAGAGGTCATCAGGAAGCGCAAAGCAGTGCAAGATATTGAAGCGCAACTCGCTGACTACGAAAACCAGCTGCGTTCACAGATGATGCCGGAGGTACGAGAAGTAGCGGCTGATTGACTGTGAATACGTTCTCATAAAGGGCCGTGCCGCATTGATAGCGGCGCGGCCCTTTGAATTCCAAAACTCGCGAAACTGGCCCGGACCGACCTCGCCCATCAGAATCTACGGCTATCTCTGGCGCTTTTTTGCTCATTTGCGAAAGCAACCTAATATGTCAAGCGCAAAGCACTTGTACTTTTCAACACCTCAGTGGAAAACATTGTGGAAAAGGGAGGAACTATCGTCGTAACTGGCTCAGCGAGAGATGCTTCTACACCTTGCACCGACTTGGTTGCTGATATCTTGGGCGTGAAGAATTTTCTAAAATTTCCGGAGAGGTTTTGAAGATCAGACTCGACAAACTGCTTCTGGAACGTGGACTCACAACTTCGCGCGAGCGCGCTCAGTCATTGATCCTGGCGGGCCAGGTTCTGGTTGGCGGACAAAAGATAGAAAAAGCCGGTACTACCGTCGACGCCGAGGCAGAAATTCGATTGTTAGGCGAAGATTTGAAGTACGTCGGTCGGGGTGGCCTTAAGCTCGAAAAAGCGCTTGAACATTGGCATATCGACGTCACAGGAAAAGTTTGTCTCGATGTGGGCGCCTCCACCGGAGGCTTTACCGATTGCCTTTTGCAACATGGGGCTTCGCGAGTAATCGCCGTGGACACGGGGCATGGACAAATTGATTTTCGTCTGCGCCAGGATAAGCGCGTGCGTCTTTTGGAAAAGACCAACGCACGTTACTTGACCCGGGATCATCTCGGCGAATTTGTGGACTTCGTCGCCATGGACGTTTCTTTCATTTCAGCGACCATGGTTTTGCACGCTGTGATCGGCGCAGCATTTCCGGAGTCCGCAGCCGAGCGCAGCGGCCGGCAAATGGTGGTCCTGGTGAAACCGCAGTTCGAAGTGGGCCGCGAACAAGTAGGCAAGGGCGGTATTGTGCGCGACCCGGCCGCGCAGTTGGGGGCAGTCGAGAAAGTACGCCAGGCTTTACTGGCGCTGAACTGCGCGCGCACCGATGTGATTGATTCTCCAATTTTGGGCGCCGAAGGGAATCGAGAGTTTCTGCTGCTGTCAGTTTTCTGATTATTCGCATCTCCAGCGGTTCGAGTAAATCTTTTTCAACGATTTCTGTACAATTCAAATTTCACCATGACTGAGAAATTTGCCGAAGGCAAAGCTGCAGCTATCATTTCCAAGCCCCAGAAGCCGGAACTGGCAAGCATTGTGCCCGAGCTGCTCGACTGGTTTCGGCAACATCAATATCAGGTTGTGATAGACCCCGAGACCGCTCCTCACGCGCCGGGCATCGAGGTGCTCAGCCGCGATGAGATGGCTCTGCGGGCGCTGAATTTTGCGGTCGTCCTTGGAGGCGATGGAACTCTGCTCTTCGCGGCTCGTGCCATGGCCAAAGCCGGAATTCCTGTACTAGGGGTAAATTTGGGTTCACTCGGATTCTTGACCGAGGTGCCGTTAGAAGAGCTTTACCCAACTCTGCTGGGAATCGACGAAGGGCGTTGCACCATTGAAACCCGATCGATGGTGCATTGCGAACTGTTGCGCAAAGATTCGCTGGTTGCCCGCTATGACGCACTCAACGACATTGTGGTTGGAAAGGGAACGATATCCCGCCTGAACCATTGCGATGTTTACATTGACGGCGAATTTGTCTCGGTCTATAAGGCGGACAGTCTTATCGTTTCCAGTCCTACCGGTTCGACTGCCTATTCATTGGCGGCCGGCGGACCAATCCTCATGCCAACGGTGGACGCCTTCGTGATAACTCCGGTGGCAGCCCACTCGCTGACCCACCGCGCGTTGGTTGTGCCAGGCTGGTCGAAGATCGAGATCGTGGTTAACACCGGTCACGACGAAGCCTACCTGAGCGTTGACGGCCAGATCGGCACGCCGATGTTCGATGGAGACCGTGTCGCTTGCCGAAAATCCGATCGCTACGTCAAGTTGCTGCACATCGGAGGGACCTTCTTCGATGTGCTACGCGCCAAGCTGAAGTGGGGGCAGAGAGAATAGTCTGGCGCGTTTCATCCCAGTTGGCGGCCACGATTTCCTTCCCATGAGGATCAGAATGAAATTTGCCATCGCGCTTCTGAGTTTCGTTTTCGCAATCGATATGCTGGCCCAATCTAAACCCGCCGCTGATCTCATCATCACGAACGCCAAAATTTGGACCGGCGACAAGGCCCATCCTACAGCGCAGGCCGTCGCTGTGATCGGCGATCGTATTGTTGCTGTCGGTTCGAACTCGGATGTCCAGATTCTGCGTGGCTCCGCAACCAAAACGATAGATGCGCGCGGCAAGCTGCTCCTGCCTGGTTTCAACGATGCTCACGTACACTTCGTTACGTCGGGGACCAGGCTTAATCAGATCCAACTGAACGATGCCACCAGCATGGGCGAATTTACTCGCCGGATTGCTGACCGCGCAAAGATGACACCGAAGGGTGAATGGATCGAAGGTGGCGATTGGGACGAGACGAAGTGGACTCCAGCCAAGCTGCCCACGAAGGACGCCATCGATTCGGTCACTCCCGACACGCCGGTCTTCCTGGAGCACCACGACGGCCACATGGCGCTGGCCAACTCCGTTGCTTTGCGCCTGGCGGGTGTGACCGCGCAAACTCCCGATCCACCGGGAGGCACCATCGTTCGCGACGCCCAGGGCAACCCCACGGGCGCGCTCAAGGACGCCGCTCGAAATGTTGTCCTCAAGGTGATTCCTCCTCCGTCTCATGACCAGCGGCTTCAGGCCATGAGACGCTCCCTGGAGCGTGCCGCAGAGCTCGGTGTGACCAGCGTTCAGGATATGAATGATGAAAATTCCGACAGCTTCGCAGACATTCGCGGTTATGGCGAGCTTTTGCAAAATGGCGAGCTCACCGCGCGTGTATACGTCGCTCCGGCGATATCCGACTGGGAGAAACAGGCGAAAGTTGGAATCCGGCACGCTTTCGGATCGTCATATCTGCGAATCGGCGCTACCAAGGGATTTGCTGACGGGTCCCTGGGATCGAGCACCGCATATTTCTTCGACCCATATAATGACGATCCCAATAACTCTGGTTTGCTGGGTGAGCAAATGCACCCGCTCTCGCAGATGCGGGAATGGATGATGCAAGCCGACGCTGCCGGTCTGCAAATTTGCACCCATGCCATTGGCGATCGTGCCGTTTCAACCGTTCTTGATCTGTACACTGACGTGGTCAAAGCCCATCGCGGCATGGAACGCCGCTTCCGCATCGAGCACGCGCAACACGTGGCGGCGAAGGATTTTGCTCGTTTCTCACAGTTGGACGTGATTGCATCCGTGCAGCCCTATCAAGCCATCGACGACGGACGCTGGGCGGAAGTGCGCATCGGCCACGACCGCGCCAGCCGCACTTATGCTTTTCGCACATTTCTAAATCATGGCGTGCACCTGGCCTTTGGCACGGATTGGCCCTATGCGCCGCTCGACCCCATGCTGACTGTTTATGCCGCTGTCACGCGTGCAACGCTGGATGGAAAAAATCCCAATGGTTGGTTCCCCGAACAGAAGCTCACTGTTGAGGAATCCGTCGCGGCATACACCATAGGTTCGGCGTACGCTGAGTTTCAAGACAAGGATAAAGGCTCAATCACGCCCGGCAAGCTTGCGGACATGGTTTTGCTGAGCGATGACATCTTTACGATCGATGCGGCGAAAATTCGGGACGTGAAGGTGATAAAGACAATCGTCGGTGGAAGAGTGGTCTGGGACGAAGAGCGAAAGAAGCAATATTCCACAGCGAACTAGAGACCACGTCGTAGCGCAGCCGTCTCGGCGGCCCGAAGCGGGCTATGCCCGCCAGAGGGCCGGCAAGATGCCGGCGCTACGGGGCGCCTGTCCCCACGTGAGCTTCGCGTGCAGCTAAGTTTCGGCTCGAACCAGGTCTGCAATTGTTTCGCGCCGCCTGATCACTTTTGCGGATTTCCCGTCGACTAATCTTCCGCGGCACGCGGTCGAGTATTGTAGTTCGAAGCCAGAACCATTCCATACGCGCCTGCATCGAGCACCGCCAGTAAGTCGCCTTGCTGCATGATTGGCAGTTCGCGATCGCGGGCAAAAAAGTCGCCAGTTTCGCAGATTGGTCCTACGACATCGACCGTCTCGGAAATGTTTTGTTCTGACAACGATTGCCCAGGGGAGCTGACAGGAACGATCTCGTGATAGGCGCGGTATAGCGATGGGCGCAACAAGTCGTTCATCGCCGCATCAACGATCAGGAACTTTTTCGTGCCATTCGTCTTTTTGTACAACACGCGCGTCAACAGGGCTCCAGCCGGTCCCACAATGCAGCGACCCGGCTCGAGCAGAAGATGAACGTTCAGGCCTCGCAGCGGCCGTATCAATGCCTCCGCGTAGGAAGCAACCAGTTCCGCACAGTCTGGTCCACCAGGATTTTCGTAAGGGATGCCAAGACCGCCCCCCGCGTCAACATATTTGATAACGTGGCCGTCCGCCTGCAATGCGCGGGTTAGTTCTGCAACGCGCTCCATGGTCGCTGCGAAAGGCTTCACGTCTGCAATCTGCGAACCTATGTGCACGCTTACACCGGCAATGTCTAAAGAGCTTATTTCCGATGCTCTGGCATATAACGGGCGAGCCTCTTCAATCGGTATGCCAAACTTATGCTGATGCAATCCGGTGGAGATATACGGATGGGTTTCGGCGGGAACATCGGGATTCACGCGCAGGGCCATTCGTGCTTTCTTTTTCGCCCGCGCAGCGCATTCCGCGAGCGCGGATAATTCCGCTGCACTTTCTACGTTGAACAGTAAGACGTCGGCGTTCAACGCTGCCCGCATTTCATCCGGCGTTTTGCCCACGCCGGAGAAGACAACTTTTTTTGCCGCGCTTCGGCTCACTCGCAGCACGCGTTCCAGTTCTCCACCCGAGACCACATCAAAACCGCAGCCCATTCGCGCCAGCAAGCGCAGAATACTGAGATTTGAATTTGCTTTAACTGAGTAGCAAACCGTGTGCGGGACCTTGAGAAATGCTTGGTCGAAGGTGCGCATGCGCTCTCGAATGGTTGATGCGGAGTAAACGTAAAGCGGCGTGCCGAAGCGCTCGGCCAAACTTGTCAGAGCCAAGTCATCACAGTGAAGCAGAGGGAAAGAATTGCTGCGCTTCGTCTTGCGATAGAAAAAAGCTGGCGGACGCCCTTGATTCCGGTTCCCCGTGCGCATCACTTGCGCGGGCCTTTGACTCGAATCGCAACCACGGTTTGATCGTCGAACGCTTCTTCTCCCGAAACATGTTCTTTAACTGCTCGAAAGATAGCTTTCACGACCTCTTCGGCTGAAGCGTCGGGATTGGCAGCAACAATTTCTTCCACCCGCTCGCGTCCAAACAAATCTCCATTTTTGTTGCTGGCATCGAGAATCCCATCGCTGAAGAACACGAACAAGTCCCCGGGCTTCGCGCGGAAAGTGAACTCATCGTAGTCTGCGTCATCAAACAGTCCCAGCGGTAGACCTGTAGCTTCGATGATTTCGATTTTGCCATCGTGAGAATAAATCGGCCGGGGCAATCCGGAGTTTGCCACTTTCAAAGTGCGATTGCGGTCGTCCCACACAGCGTAGATCAGCGACACAAACTGACCATCGATGCGCCGCTCGCCCAACGAGAAGTTCACAGCGGAAAGCATTTCTGCTGGTCCCGGCTCAATGGGCGCATGGGAGCGGAGAATTCCGCTGACCAGGGCAGCATAGATTGCCGCCGGGGCGCCTTTGCCGCTGACGTCGCCAACTACGAGCGCCGTGCGCGACATGGAGTAACCGACAAAATCATAAAGATCGCCACCAATCGCGCGTGCCGGCACGAACTTGGCCGCTATATCCAGATTCTCAAGTTTCGGCAACACAGGTGGCAGCAGCCGAAACTGCAACTGGCGCGCCATTTCGAGGTCGCGCTCCAGACGTTTCTCCTGGCTGGCAATCTGCTCGTAAAGTCGCGCGTTCTCGATCGCAATCGCTACTTGCGCAGCTAGCGTGGTCACGGTGCGTTTATGATCGTCAGTAAAGAAACCACGCCGCGTATGCTCGAGGTCGAGCACTCCGATCACTTTATCTTTGTAAATCAGTGGCACGGCCAGCTCCGCGCGGGTCTCAGGATTCCCTTGAATGTATCGAGGGTCTTTGCACACGTCCGGAACCAAAACCGCTTGCTTGTGTTTCGCGGCGTAGCCAACCAGACCCTTACCTAAAGGGATCTCATTTTTAAGCTGGATGCTCTCTTGAAAACGCTGCGAGAAGCGATGCTGTAATTTCTCGCCCGCGGGATCAAGCAGGAGGATGCTGAACATCTGGTAATCGATGAGCCGCTTGAGAAGTTCGGCAATGCGCTTGAGTAACTCGTCGACGTTGAGAATGGATGTAAGCTCGCGCGCGATTTCATTCAGCAAAACCAGGGTTCGTGCCTGACGTGTCGTACGCGTGTAGAGGCGCGCATTCTCAATGCCAACCGCCATGCGCGAAGCAATCAACGTCAGCAAGCGCTTATGCTCTTCGGTGAAGTGGTAGGGCTGCGGCGATTCAATATCGATCACGCCGATGAGGCGGTTCTTAATGATCAGTGGAACCGCCAGCTCAGAGCGCACATTGGGAATCACGGAGATATAGCGCGGATCGTTGGCGACATCGTCTACCAGAATCGCCTCCCGCCGCTGCGCGGCGATCCCGGTAACGCCTTCACCTACCTTGATCCGCATGCGGTCGGCCACTTCCGGCGCGTATCCCACCTGAAATCGGAAGCGTAAATCCTGGGTTTTTTCGTTCAGCAGCAGAATGCCAAAGATTTCGTAATCGATGACTTTGCGCACCAGTTCGGCGACGCGGCGCAGCGTAGTATCCAGGTCGAGCGTAGTGTTAACCACGTCCGCCACTTCCAGCAGCAGAGGATCGACTTTGGATTGAAAGTCCGTCTTGGTTGCAACCATTTCCACTTTCTAATGATATCAGCCGCGAATGACCGGCAGCGGTGATCAACTTTCTCTTGGGATTACACAAATGTCCGGCAAGTTGCGATATTTTTCCGCGTAATCCAATCCATAGCCGACTACGAATTCGTCGGGAATGCTGAAACCAATGTAGTCTGCCTTGATCGGTTGTTTTCGTCGCGATGGCTTGTCCAGCAATGCGGCAATGCGAAGGGCTTTCGGCTGGTGACCTTGCATGATCCTTTGCAGGTAGTTGAGGGTGAGGCCAGTATCCAGAATATCTTCCACCAGAATCACGTTTCGATCCTTCATGGACTGGTCCACGTCCTTGGTGAGTTGCACTTCGCCGGTCGAGTCCCATCCGAACTGCAATTCATCGGCTGGACTGGGGCGAGTGCCGTAGCTTGAAACCCCTATGAAGTCGAAGGTCGCGTCGAGGTCGATATGCCGTGCCAGGTCGCTCAGAAAAATGGTCGCGCCCTTGAGCACACCCACCAGAATCACCGCTTGCCCGGTAAAGTCGCGCGTGATCTCGGCGCCCATCGCAGCCACGCGCTGCGCGATCTGCTCGCGTGAGATAAGAACCTTCAGTTCGGTCACGGCGAACTATATTAAACTAGCACTTGGGATTTGGCACTCAGCATTTACCAAATGTTAAACGCCAGCATCTAAACCAAACACTATGAATCTCAAAGGCATAAAAATCACTTGGCTAGGCCACGCCACCTTTCGCGTGGAAACTCCCGGCGGCAAAATAATCCTGATCGATCCCTGGGTCATGGGAAATCCTGCATGTCCGACGACGGAAAGGAACGTCAAGAAAGTTGACGTTATGCTGTGCACGCACGGCCATTTCGACCACATCGGAGACGCGGTCGAAATCGCCAAGAAGCATAACCCTAAAGTCGTTGGCATTCCGGAATTGTGCGGATGGCTGAGAAAAAAGGCGTGAAACAGACTGCGGAGATGAATAAGGGCGGCACGCAAACCGTCGACGACATTAAAGTGACCATGGTTCACGCCGACCACTCGTGCGGTATTAAGGATGGGGATGAGCTGGTCTACGGCGGCGAGGCATGCGGATACGTAGTTGAGTTTTCCAACGGTATGAAGATTTATCACGCGGGCGATACCAATGTATTTGGCGATATGAAGATTATCCGTGAGCTTTATGCGCCAGAGATCGCGATGATTCCAATTGGAGATCACTACACCATGGGCCCTCGCGAAGCTGCATACGCCTGCAATCTGCTGAAACCGAAAACAGTCATCCCCATGCATTTTGGAACCTTCCCGCCGCTGGTGGGAAGGCCGAGCGATTTGAAGAAGCTTGTACCCGATGTGGAAATCAGAGAGATGAAGCCGGGCGAAACCATCACATAGTTTTTGTGGAGGACGGGCGTCCTCGCCCGTCCCACTGGTGCGGAAAGGAAACGAGTTGGCGAAGGCAAAGACGAAGACAACGATAGCGACCAAGGCAACGACAACGACAAAGACTACAAAGCCCGATTGGCAGATGCCGGGAATTCTGGCCGAGCCCGTCGAAGAATATCTCTATTCCATACTTCCGCCGCGCGATGAGGTCCTCGCGGAAATGGAGGCCGAAGCCGCCAGGCGAAAGATTCCCATTGTCGGCCCAGCGGTTGGCCGCATTCTGCATCAACTCGCATTAATGATTGGCGCTAAAACAGTCTTCGAAATGGGATCCGCCATTGGATATTCCACGCTCTGGTGGGCGCGGGCTGTCGGCGAAGGTGGCCTTGTGTTCTACACCGACGGAGATCGCAAGAACGCCGATCAAGCCCGCGGATATTTCGAGAGGGCGGGAGTCGCGTCACGAATCAACATCGCGACTGGCGACGCTCTGGAACTTCTCTCGGAGCACAAACAGGAATTCGACATCATCTTCAACGATGTCGATAAGGAAGATTATCCGCGCGTGTTCCGGCTGGCTGTGCCACGTCTGCGCAAAGGTGGGCTATTCGTTACCGACAATGTTTTATGGAGCGGCAAGGTCGCGCAGAAAAATCCTGACCACACCACCAAGGCGATTCTTGAATTCAATCGCTTGCTATACCATTCGCCGGATCTGTTTACCACCATACTTGCCGATCCGCGATGGGGTCGCGGTCGCGATAAAGAAATGAGTCAGATCGACTTCACCGGAATCAAAGTCAGATCTTCCACCAATCCGACTTCCTTCTGTAGGAACGGTTCGGCATAAGTAACGCCTCCAAGCAGGCCATAGAAGCGAGCCATGGCTTCGATGCGTGCGCGAATTTCCGCCTGCGCAGGAAACAGGTCTTTGCCCGCCTCCTGATCGCTGAACTGCGACTTGTAAGCCATCAGTGCCTGGAAACGCGTTTCGAACAGCTCGGTGATGTCCACGACGAACGTCGGCCGCACGTCGTAATAAAGCGTTGCGTAAATGATTTTGAAAGGCCGATGCGGCGGCAGTTTTGTAGCGCCGGCATCCTGCCGGCTGTCCTGAAGGCGTCCCGCCCTCAGCGATGCGGAGTCTTCCGCGGAATTCGCGGGCGAGGGCGCCCGCGCTACACTAAAGTCCAGCTTGGCTAGTCCCGCCAGAAAGCAGGCTTCATATCCCAGCGTAGATGCTGTGTAGTGGTCGGGATGTCGTCCCTTCCAGTAGGGCAAAATCACCACTCGCGGGCGTTGCTCGCGGATTACGCGGGCGACTTTCAGCCGGTTCTCAAAGGTGTTCTCGACTCGCCCGTCGGGAATGTCCAGAGCCTGCCGCCAAGAGACGCGGAGTATCTTCGCCGCTTCTTCGGCCTCGCGCGCGCGGTCTTCCGCACTGCCTCGCGTTCCCATTTCTCCCTGAGTGAGATCGAGGATGCCAGTGCGGCGTCCGCGCTGCGCCATCTTCAGCAACGTGCCCTCCGCAGGTCTGTTCGACGTCGTCGCGGTGGGCCGCGATTGCCAAAACATCCAATGTCGCGTCGGAAGCGGGAAGAGTGGACATCTCAGTCGAGGCTCCCTTGTTCGAGAACCACGTTTTCGCGCACGATCAAACGATGGGCCGCCATCTCTTTCAACGTGGGTAAAACGCGATTCACGTGCTCGTCCGTATCTACGAAAATAATGATCACCGGAAGTTTGCCCCCAGCGTCGACCAAGTGGCTGGTTTGCACCCGATGCCGGCCGAGAAAGCCAGCCACCGCATGGATTGCTATCGCCGCGTATACATTTTCTCGCCGCAGGTAGTTGAGAATTTCCATGTGCAACGGCCGGTGATGCCACTGGTCGGCTTCGTTGAGATAGATGGTAACTTGAACAGCCATCGCGTCTGGCATTTTACAGCACCCGCGCCAGTGCCATCCCGGCCAGCGCCCCGCCCAGGCACAGCAAATTGTTGCTGAGCACGTTGGTGAGCATCAGAAGCCACTGTCCTTGCTCGAAGTAAGCTACGGTTTCAAACGCGTAACTGGAAAAGGTCGTAAACGACCCGCAGAATCCGACGACAATCAGCAACCGCCAACGCGGGTCTGCCAATACGCGTTCCGTGGTCCAGACGACGAAGAAGCCAACGATCAGGCTGCCTGCAATATTGATGAAAAGCGTCCCATAAGGAAAGACAGGACCTAATTCTTTAGCTGCGAACCGGCTTAATAGATAACGTGCGTTGGCGCCGACGATTGCGCCTAAGGAAATGACGAGAAGATCGATCACGATGGAGTCTCCCTACAAAGTTTGTAGGAGTTATCAGTCGGGATTCGATCCCGGCGGTTAATGGCGAACTCCATCGCCGGGTTGAATCATATCAAAAAACATCAAACCAAACAGCCTCGGCAGCAGTGGTCACAGCGCTGAGGGCAGGATGCCCTCAGGACAGCCGGCAAGCCTGCCCTGAGCGAAGCCGAAGGGATGCCGGCGCTACTTTTTTCTTTCCACTAGAAAACGCGCTAGTGCCTTCAAGGTTTCCGCTCGCGAGCCGAAACTTTGTAGTGAAGCCAAGGCTGTTTCCACCAGCGCGTCGGCTTTCTTCAGCGACTCGTCGATGCCGAAGAGCGCCGGATATGTCGCCTTCTCCGCCGCTGTATCTTTGCCTGCAGTTTTTCCCAGTTGCTCAGAGGTCTGCGTTACGTCCAGCACATCATCCACGATCTGAAAGGCCAACCCTATGGATTTTCCGAAGGCCCTAAGTTTTTCGACCGCGTCCTCGTTCGCCCCGGCATAGTGTCCACCGCTCACTACGCTGGCCGTAATCAGCGCGGCGGTTTTCGAACGATGAATGTACTCCAGCATGCTCAAATCTGGCCTTGTATGCTCGGCTTCGAGATCGACCACCTGGCCGCCAATCATGCCGTCGACCGTGCCGGTGCCGCGAGCAATTTCTTCGATGATGCGCACTCGCGCCTCCGCTGGACAGCGCAGCCGGGCCAGCGTTTCGTATGCCTGGGTTTGCAGTCCGTCGCCCGCCAGAATCGCGATCGCCTCACCAAAAACTTTGTGACATGTGGGCCGGCCGCGGCGCAAATCATCATTGTCCAGCGCCGGGAGGTCGTCGTGGATGAGCGAGTAGGTATGCAGCATTTCCAGCGCTGCGCCCAGATCTTCAATTCCCGAGGGAAGGGAACCGGCAACCATCCGTCCGGCTTCCAGGCACAGAATCGGCCGCAAGCGCTTGCCGCCGGCGAAAACACTGTGGCGCATCGCCTGATGAATCGAAACCGGATGCTGTGTGGCAGGAGGCAACAGGTGTTCCAAGGCCGAGTCGGTCAGTGCTCGGCCTGCCTCCATCGTGTCATTCAGCATGACGGTGAGTATAACAAGCTGAGTTTAAGGTTTGCGCAGAGCCCAGCTTTCAAATAAAAAGGACGCCCGCAAAGGGCGTCCTGATTGATTGACTGCTATTTCTATGCGGTGGCGTATTGCGTCATGGAGACGCTCTGCAGAGCTGTTCGCAGGATGCCTCGCGTGTCAGACGGAGGATAAACATCGACAGCGCCAGCGTTCACGGCCGCTGTCCACATATCCTCGTCGGCCAGGCGATGCGTACAGACAATACAGGCTTTCGGAAACTCCCGTGAAAGGTGTTGGATATCGGAGAGCGAGGCTGCCTCCATGTCCAGAATAGCAATGCGAGCACGGTGTTTGGCGATGCTGGTGCGTAGCTCTCCCAGGGACTGCACCTGGTGAACTGAACCGAAAGTGTTGGCAAGGGCGGAAACGAGAGACTGCGCTGCTCTCGAATCGCTCTGGAGGAGTACCACATTGAGAGGCTGCATTACTTCCCTCTGCTTCTACCGCTAGGCACGGCGACCGGGCTGTGCCGGCGTTGCACGGTAGTGAACGCGGTCACAGACGTTAATACTGGTGAGCGGTGTAGCAATTGAGGCGGCCTACTATCTTTTTCCCGCCGCGCTCTCGGTCAAGGGCTCAAACGACTCAGCCTGGAGCTTCCCGTTCTGCTTCAGCAGGATTTCCACTTTGCCCTCTGCCTGCTCCAGTTCCTTCCGGCAAGTGGCTGAAAGCTGCATGCCTTCCTCAAAAAGCGTCAGAGACTTTTCCAAGGGCACTTCGCCCTTTTCGAGTTCCTGTACGATCTTCTCTAGACGCTGGAGGCAATCTTCAAATTTCGCCAACGGGTTTCTGCTCCGATCAACCTATTCTATTCCACTTAGGGGTGGAATGTGTCCAGCAAGAAATGCAATTTAAAGAAGAATTAACAAACCCTGTATCGAAGTGGGAAGAGGTTTTCCGGCAGGCTGAACTTCAACTTGCCGAAGCTCCCTTACCCCCTAACGCTTCGAGTACGTCCACTGCCAGGCTGTATCGGCCCATGGGCGCGCTGATTTGAGCGCCTTGCGCCATTTCCCGAACCGCCACCAGCATCTCCCGCGCGATGGCGACGCCTTCTTCTCTCGCCGCCTCCGGGGTTTTCGCCCTGACCATCCGCTCCAGAACCGCATCTGGCACTGACACTCGCAGTTCGTTCTTCATGAATTCAGCATTGCGCACGCTGATCAAAGGCCAGATTCCCGCAACCACGGGAATCCGGCAATGCTCGATGCGGCGCAGGAAACTTTCCAGCAAGCTGAGATCGAACACCGGCTGAGTCACAACGTACTCGGCGCCGGCCTGCACTTTGTACTCGAAGCGCCGGATTTCTTCGTCCATATCGCTCAGCCCAGGGTTAGCGCCCACGCCAATCACAAAGCTCGTGCCCGTGCCAATCGGATTGCCGCCAATGTCGAGTCCGCGATTGAGATTGTGGACGATGTTCACCAACCCGATCGCATCCACATCAAACACGGCGGTTGCGTCAGGATAGCTCCCCATCTTCGGTGGATCGCCGGTGATGCAGATCAGATTGCGGATTCCCGTAGCGGCCGCGCCGAGCAGATCCGATTGAATGCCCAATACATTCCGGTCGCGACAGGTGTAGTGCAGGATGGCTTCAATGCCCACTTCCTGCTGAATGAGCAGCGACAGGGCCTGATTGCTCATGCGCGCCGACGCTCGCGGACTATCCGGAACATTGATGCCATCCACGCCTACCGATTTGACGAAGCGCGCGCCTTCGATCTCCTTGCGAATGTCGGTTCCTTTGGGAGGAACGATTTCGACCATGGTCAGGAATTCGCCGGCGGCAATCTTGGCGCCTAAACGGGAACGATGCTCGATGGCGACTGCGGCACTCGCGGCCGGTTTGGATTGTCCCGTCGCTGGCTGTGCGGTTATCTTTGCGCGCGCATCACCAACGCGCAGCGCGGACTTCATCACCCGAATGTGATCTGGAGTCGTACCGCAGCAGCCACCGACGATCCGCACGCCCGCAGCTACGAACTTACGGGCATAACTCGCCATGTATTCGGGCGAACACAGATAAATATTTCGTCCCTCGACCGATCGCGGCATGCCGGCATTCGGTTGCGCCGCCAGCGGCACCGAGGTAACCGCACGCATGCGCTCAACCGCATCCAGCATGGCTACCGGACCCACGCTGCAATTGCAGCCGATAACGTCTACGCCCCATTCTTCCAGCCGGGGAGTGAAAGTCTCTGGCGTGGAACCGTCAAGACAGTTCCCGTCTTCATCGATGGTAACGTGCGCCACGACCGGAATCTTGGGATTCACATCGCGCGCGGCTAGTATGGCTTGATGGAGTTCTTCCAGATAGCCGAAGGTCTCAAGCATCAAAAGATCGACGCCGCCTTCGACCAGCGCCGCAATCTGCTCCCTAAATGCAGTGCGAGCTTCCTCGAAAGAAGTCTTGCCGAGTGGCTCGATGCGCACTCCCAATGGGCCGACCGAACCAGCAACCCACACATCGAAGCTCTTGACGGCTTCTCGCGCTAATCGTGCTCCAGCGAAATTGATGTCGCGTACTTGGCTGGCCATGCTGTGCCGCGCCAGTCGAAAGGAATTTCCACCGAAAGTGTTAGTTTCAATAATCTCGGCACCGGATTGTAAATAATCGTGGTGAATGCCTCGAATTAAGTCAGGCTGCGAGAGGTTCAACTCGTCATAGCAACGGTTGATGAAGATCCCTTTGCCGTAAAGCAGGGTCCCCATTGCGCCGTCGCACAACACTGCCGACTGTTTGATCCGGGCCAATAAATCGGTGGACATTCTGTTCAGAATACAACAACAGGCCCTGGCTTTTGAATTTGCCCGGTACATGGGTACGGGACAGGCGCCGAAATTCTCCGCGGACGCTCTGATATAATCCGCTTTCTTGCATCTAAATCTCTATCCTTCATGCTCTTCGGAGTTCCAGGTTTGAAGAGACTTTTTCTCAGCATATTTGTGCTCTTAGCCGTCAGTGTGACCATTATTTCCTGCGGAAGCAGCGGGAACTCATCCAGCACGACGCACAAGCCCAGCGGCCTCACATTTCGGGTTTTTATCTCCAATCCGCTGTTCCCCACAGGGGGTGGGGCGACTGGGACCAATGTGCCGGTGTTGAACATTGTGGACGCCTTGCACGACATACTCTCTACATCCCTCGTATCGTTGTCAGGTGACAGTTCACAGCCGGGGCTTATGGCACTTTCTCCTAACCTCAAGCTCACCCTGGTTTACAGCCCTACCGGCAACACCGTAACCGCGGTTGACAATTCGACCGAGGCCGTCGCGACCGCTTCCGGATCAACCTCCACCCTGCCGCCTTTCGCCCTGGCTGGTTTTACGGAGAGCATTGCTGTCAGTCCCTTCACTACCAGCGCCTACGCCGCCGTGCCGACTGCTCCGGTACCAGGGGAAGCTCCCGGCGCGGTCGAGGTATTGAACTTACAGAGCGGCGGCATCGCCGCGTCGATTCCAGTGCCTGGCGCGCATTTTGTGATATGCAGCCCGGATGGCAATCACGTTCTGGTATTCAGCGATAATTCGGACACGGTAACTGTGATTACGACCATCTCGATCGGGACAGCGACTGATCCCCGGAGTTACATCACTGGCTTCGATCGCCCGGTTTGGGGGATTTTCACCAACAGCGCTACTGCGTACGTCTTCAACTGTGGGGCGCAGTGTGGAGGGAAATCGGCCGGGGTCAGCGTTCTCAACCTAGGGGCCTCCACTCCGGCGAGCACTACTCCGGTAACAGCGGCGACGTATGGGCTGCTTAACGGGTCGACTCTATATGTGGCTGGAACTGCTCCGCCTAATCCTCCCGGAACGAATACTTGCGCGGGCACAAACACGGCGGCAACCACTTGCGGAACCCTGAGCGTCCTTGACACCAGTTCGATGGCGGTTTCCAGAACGGCTGTAATTACCGACGGCTATCACGATCGCATGCAGATCAGCCAAAACGGGCAGCTCTACATTGGTTCTCACAGCTGCACCAATATCAGTATTCTGGGCGGCGAGGTTCGGGGATGCTTGTCGATCTACAATACCAACAGTCCGAGCGTCGTCATTCCGCAGAATAATGGCGATGTCACCGGCATTCAGCAAATCACCAGCCGCGACATAGTTTATGTCGTCCAGAATGGCGCGCTTCAGATCTATGATACTGATACTAACAAGCTGCAGGTGACTCCCGGAGACACCCAAAATAACAATGGGCAGGTGGACATCGTCGGTCAACTCTATGATGTGAAGTTAGTGGATTAAACCTCTGAAGCCAGAGGCCTGAAGCCTGCTCTTTTACGGCTCCAGCAACAACTGATGCGCCCGCTGCTGTTCGACTGCTGCTGGCGAGAACGGCCAGGCAAAAGTGAAGCCCTCGTACCACCCCTTCCATTGGTCCATAAAATAAGGGCTGAACAGATTTCCTCCTTCGCCAGTGACGAGGTTCAGCGTGGATTGATCGAGATTCGCGAGATCGACGGTCATTCGCTCGGACGGCCCATGGCTGCGCGATACCGCTTTCACGGTGTACTCGCTCCCGGATAGCCGCTGCAATCCCGGCCCCGCCCATCGCCGAAGCAGCGGAATCTTGCCAAAGATCGGATGCTCAATCTCCAGGGGATGAAAATCTCCCCATTTCCATGCATTCAAGTCCTGAGGCGCATGCGAATCGTGGGCTGGATTCGCATCGACAGCGGCCTCAACTGCTGCGTTTAGAAGTTCGTCATAGTTCGCGTAATTTTCCGGGAGCCAGCGCTTGGGCTGATGCTGTACTACGTTTTCCAGCCACACGGTGCTCATCATCCAGCGATAGCTTTTCCAACTCAAAGTGGTTTCAACTTCTTTCGGATCCTCAGGCGCCGCTCCCAACTTCGGTTCAAGCAGAAGACGTGCTAACTCTTGCCGCGCCCTCACCGCGATCGTGGGGGCTGCGGAATTCTCAATCATGCGGCCATCCCATTGCCGCATGATCTCAGCGGCCGTCTTTGCCCGAGCGGAAGGATTCTTCGCGTGGTCCACCGCATACACAAAGCGCTCGCTGAAAAACCGGTCAAGTTCGGAATAAATATCGGTTTCAAGCGCCAACATATCCGCCGCGGAAAACTTTCTGCCTGACTCCAGTACGCGGTAAATGCGCTCCGACCGCCAGGGAGCTTCCCATTCCGTGCTTAGCGAATATCGATAGCCATCGGGCGCAATGCGGCTGTTCGCTGTCGCAATGATCCCCGAAGGCGGATTGAACACACTGGGCAGCTTGTCAAACGGAACATAGCCGACCCATTCATGCGCATTGTCGCTGCCATTCTCGGGCAAGCTGCCATCGCCTGTAGCGCGAATCGGAATTTTTCCCGTCGCCTGATATCCGATGTTGCCATCCACATCCGCGTACACAACGTTTTGCCCAGGCGCATCGAGCTGTGAAAAGGCGTGCCTGAAATCATCCCACTTCTGGGCTGAATCGACTGCGAAAAAAGGGCTGCGCGTGCCGTCATACAAAGTCCAGCGCAGGGCCAGTTTGCGAGTCTCGCCCGGCACTATGTCCGTGACAATTGGTCCGTGGCGCGTCAGAACCACGTCCACAATCGCATCTGATTTGTCTTTCACCCGAATCACTTCGCGGCGATGTTCAGGCTGCTTCCATCCTTCTGGTGTAAGGTATTGCCCGTCCGAGCTGAAGGTCTCGATATAAACGTCTTCGACTGTGGGCCCGAGATTGGTGAATCCCCACGCAATTCGCTGGTTGTGGCCGACAATTACATAGGGATATCCCGGCAGCGTAACACCGGCTGCATCAAAGGAGTTGCCGTTCGAGCTGTTTAAACGAAGATGGGCTTCGTACCACAGGTTGGGCATCTGATGACCCAGGTGCATATCATTCGATAGCAGTGGCCTGCCTGTAACCGTGTGTGCCCCGGAGACCACCCAGTTATTCGATCCCAATACCAGAAGACGCTCATCGAAAAACATTTGCTGCAGCCCGCGGAAAGCAGGGACCTCCGGCGCACGCCTTATGCTGGTAACCGAGCTGTCTGCGCCCGAATCATCGTCATCATCCTCGTCGTCATTCTGATCGTTGCCTTTAATCTGCTCATCGAGCGTGGCGCGCGAAACGGTCGGCGGCCGATCGTGCCACGAAGAATTCACGTACAGATCGTCGGTCAGCCCGGGGCCTAACTGGGCCAGGATTTTTTCCCGGTCAAGCGCATGGCGCGGACTGGTGCTCAAGTCTTCCACCATCTGAACCCCAACGAGTGCCGAGTCCTCGGGCTTCCATGGCTGAGGCGAATAACGGAGGATGCGAAATTCCATCGGCAAGCGGCCACGATGGGCACTGATGTAGGCGTTCACGCCTCGCGCATAAGCCTCGAAATGAGCGCGATCTTCAGCCGGCAAATTCTCTACTGTTTTTCGCGCTACGACTTTCAAGCCGAGGATTCTTTGTTGGCGGTCATGCTGCAGAAATTCCCCGCCAAAAACTTCTGCTAATTCTCCCGCCGCATACCTGCGCATTCCATCCATCTGGAATAACCGGTCCTGCGCCGTCACGTATCCCTGAGCGAAAAACAGATCGTCGAAGTTAGCGGCAGCAATGGTGGGAGCGCCGTGCGCATCGCGAATCACTGTAACAGGCGCCAATAATCCCGGCACGTGAAGCTTGCCGTCAAGTTGCGGCAGCGCAGATCGTGCTACGGAATAGAACCAGCCAACTCCGGCCGCCAACACTAGAAGAATTACCAACAGCAAATAGAAAATAAGACGCACAGGGTGGAAATGCGACTGAGGAGACGTTACCGAAGCGGGGGTGGCGGCCATGTGAAGCTTTAATTTTAGGTTGATCGTGATGTCCGATACAAATTTGCCATGGTGTGCAAAAGATGAGCTTTCCAAACGCCAGTGTTATTCTGTTTTCGCCGGGAGAGCCTCGCTCCACCAGTTCTCATGCTGCAAAAGCGCATTGACGATCAGCCCAGCATCTCGCCCGAGATGGTCCGTGAAGCGCAGCAGATTCTGCATCAGCATCTCAAGCGAGTCGGCCTGAAACACACGGCGCAGCGCGACACCATTCTGCGAACTTTCCTCGAAACCCGCGAGCACCTATCCATAAACGAATTACACCGGCTGGTGCAAAAGAAGGACGCCCGTATCGGCTTCACTACCGTCTACCGCACGCTGAAACTGTTTGCCGAATGCGGCCTGGCCAGCGAAGTCGCTTTTCATGACGGCATCGCCCGCTACGAGCACCAGTACAACCGCCGCAGCCACCATCACATGGTGTGCACCGGGTGTGGCAGTTCGGTGGAATTTTTCTCGCCCGAGGTCGACGGCCTGGAACAGGAGATCGGAAAAAAGTACCGCTACGCGACCACCCGCCATACCTTTCAGATTTACGGCGTCTGCGAAGATTGCCGCAAGAAGGACGGCACGCGCCGCTTCGCCTGAAAACTCATGCCCACGTCATGTCCACAATGTCACGCTGAAATGCCCGACAACGTTGTCTTTTGTCCCGGCTGCGGCCGCAGAACCTGGGTGCCGGGACATCAGGTTCAGCCCACGATTAATCGCCCTGCTCCGCGGACCATGAACGCGCCCGCACCGAATCCATCAGCAGTCAGCACGCCCGTTCGCCGCAAAGACAATTTCCTTGCCGCCTTGGCCTATATCACATGCATCCCCGCAATTTTCTTCGTGCTAGTCGAGCCCTTCAAACATAACCGCTTCGTCAGATTTCATTCTTTCCAGTCAATCTTCCTCGCGGTCGCCACCATTGTAGTCGCCACCGCGATGCGCATCCTGTATTCACTATTTGCGTTGATTCCGAGGGTGGGCTACCTGCTGGCCTGGCTCGCGTCAGCGGTGCTGCTACTCGGCTGGTTCATTCTCTGGCTGGTGCTGCTGATAAAAGCCTTGCAAGGGGAAACCTTCAAGCTTCCGTGGATAGGAAACTTCGCTGAAAACCTTTAGCGCTCGCGCTTGATTCGACGGCATGTCGCTACAAAGTGGAGGACGGTGCGTCCTCGCCCGGTTGACGGGCGAGACGCCCGTCCTCCATCAAGAAAATACTACAGCGAAGGCTGTATGCCTTTGCTTATTTCCGTCTATTCGACACATTGTTCTTCCTTGGGTTTGAAGCAACGACAGCAGTTCGTTAAATCTATCAGTGAGAAGACTGACGTAACTCATTCGAAAGCGCGACACTGCATATCCCAGCATCAGGCGCATGCAAAATTGTCACGGTTGATGACAACTCTTTACAAAACAATTCGCCACCTGTATTGACTTCAATTCCGATACTTCCTAGGGTGGAAGTCAGTACCCAACCAGGGACGAAGGAGAAAAATATAATGGCGTTACAAAATCAGGAACAGCCAACCCTTAACGTAAAACTCGTCCACTTTACCAAGCAGAACTCTCCCGACGAACCCGTGCAGGTTGCTTTCGCCGTGACCGATGAACAAGGAAAAGAAGAAATCATCACCGGCGAAGTACCCTACACTTATGACCTGTTCCATCTCTTCCAGGAAAATGGCTGGCTGAACATTCGCCGCGGAGTCGCCTCGATTCGCGAGACACGCTCGCAGCGTCGAGCCATGTCAGCTTAATTCGCAACACTAGCGCAGGGCGCTGGGCCCCGGTAATCCCGGGGTCCCACCCTCTCAATTAACGAGTCGCCGGAAGTCAGAATCTCATTTAACAGACAGGAGGCAAAGATGAGACATGATATGGAACTTTCCGCAGGAGACATTTGTGGGGATACAACCGGATTGCGCGTCAGAGTTGAAGAAGTTGATCTTTACGATTATGTCCACTTCTCAGTAGTAGAGAAAAGTGAAAGCGAAGAGGAGGCGACTGGAGAGATGTCGCACCTTGCTTTCGTTCGCCGCTTTACAAAAATGGGGCCATACATTTGCTGAGATTGAGCGCCAATTGCCGCCCGATCGATTCGCACAAGAAGGGCGGGGGTACCGTAGCGAAAGCTCAGTGCGGAGCGTTCTCGATATTGCGGAATCTGTCGGTGACCGAGGATGGAAGACTTTCCTCGAGACGCTTTGCCAGCCATTCCTGTAGCTCTGAGCTTACCTGCGGAGAAAGCGAGGTGAACTGCAATCCGAGGTAGGTGTCTTTGCACCAGCACACCGCCGCGCCGACCACGAACCGGGATTTATGACCGGGAAGCGTGAACTCTACCTGGACCTTGATGCCGGGTCCGAGGGGGACGGATGTGCTGATGGCGATTCCACCTTCGCTGATATTCACCGTGTTCCCTCGAATTTCGGCATCAGGTTGGCTGATTACCGCCGGAATTTCAATCGGACAGCGGAAGTAGCGACGGCGCTCGCGCACGATTAAACCGTAGGCAACTTTCATATTCCGGTCGATCGCATCCGGGAGAGCGGTCTCCTCAGCACGAAGTTGGAACCCGCCTTATACGCAGCTGCGGTTTCGCCGTCGCTGTCGCTGATTGCGAATATCACCGCCGTGCGATTCGAAGGCGAGAGCCTTATTTTTTCTATGATTGCGTTGGCTTGTCCCAGCTTGAAGTCCACCGTTACAGCTTCGAACTTGCGGCTGTTCAATAACTCCAGCGCGGAGGGAACCTCCGCACAGATTTCCGGAGACATGGCGAGCTTTCCCATGGATTCGTTGAGTTGGGCGATGGTGACGGCGTCGTTGGATACAACCAGCACACCTGCAATAGTCGGAGAAGGGGCAGTCGCCTTTGCACTACTCATTTCGATAAACCTTTTTGGTCACAGCGTTTGATGTTTCGTCGATGGATCGTCAGTGGGGAAAGCGGAAGCGCAGGCGACCTGAAACTCACGCGGACCTCTTTTCAGCCTCTCTGTTCGCAGCATCCGACGAGGTTTTGGAATTGCTTTGCGATCCGGGATAGGCGGTGTGCAGATGAGTCTTGACCTTCCTAAGTTGGGTCAAATAGAAAGCTGCAGTTACCAGCGAGCCGAGTCCACAGCCCAGCAAAAATATCCCCACGACGAGCCAGAAATCCATTACCTCTCCACTTTGCCAAGTGTACGAACAGCCGGAACCCTCGAAGTGCCAAAGCTGCCCTTGGATTCCAACCCATCAGGAGACGCTTAAGATTCAACAATATCCTCAAAACAATTCTCGTCGTAGTACGTTAAATGTCAAGAAAAAGCGCCTTTTGTCTAGGATTCAGACAGCAATGGATTCCGAAATGGCACAGGTCGGATCGGGAATGTGTTCCTGTAACGGGAGACAAAGGCACCGTTGATGTTTTTTGGCTTTCTGCCAATCTATCGGGGTTAATTTTGAGATCACGATCCTGGGTAAACTCCCATTTTTCGCCAGTCAGCGGGGCGCCGCTTCGTGTCTGCCGCTTCCTTCGTTCCCATTGCGTATGATGGGGGGAATGTTTTCCCGCCGCACCGACTGGGAACTCACGCCCAACCGCTTAACTCGAGTGCAGCACGAATTGCAGGCTGCGGGCAGGGAAGTGCTCGACCTGACCGTATCGAATCCCACACGCGCTGATTTGCGTTACGACGCCGAACATATTCTGCACTCGCTAGCCAATCCGAAAGCGATGGATTACGATCCGCAGCCCAAAGGGCTGCGCAGCTGCCGCGAGGCCGTGGCCAGCTATTACCGTAAGCATGATGATATCGATCCCGAGTCTGTTGTTCTTACTACAAGTACCAGCGAGGGTTATTCTTACGTGCTGCGTTTGTTGTGCGATGCGGAAGACGAAATTCTCGTCCCCAAGCCCAGTTATCCGCTGTTTGAATTTCTCGCCGGCCTGCAGGATGTGAAACTGGTTCCTTATCCGCTGCTGTACGATCACGGCTGGCAGATTGATTTCCCATCTTTATACCAAGCGGTAACTTCCCGCACGCGCGCGGTTGTCGTGGTGCATCCCAACAATCCCACTGGATCATTTGTGCTTGGCGAGGAACGGCGCGCTCTTAACCGGTTCTGCCGCGAGAATAATCTGGCTTTGGTTGTCGATGAGGTCTTCCTCGATTACGGTCACGATGGCAAATTGCGACCCACATTCGCTACGAACGGCGACGTGCTGACTTTCACGCTGAGTGGCTTATCGAAAATTTCCGGTCTGCCGCAGATGAAGTTGGCATGGATCGTGAGCAGCGGTCCGGATGAACATGTGGCTGCGGCGTTGGCCCGGATGGAAGTAATTGCCGACACTTACCTGTCCATGAATGCGCCAATCCAGTTAGCTGCGCCCGTGTTGCTGCAAGAGCGCCATTCTATTCAGCCCCAGCTGATAGAACGAGTGCACACGAATCTGCGGGAATTAGATCGGGGATTGGCTCAACAACAAACCTGCCGCCGGCTCGAGGTCGAAGGCGGATGGTACGCAGTGCTGCGAGTTCCTGCCACGCAAGCGGACGAGGATCTGGCGATTGAAATCCTGCGCAAGCTTTCCGTGCTGGTTCATCCCGGACATTTTTATGATTTTCCCAGCGATGGATACCTGATTGTCAGTCTCATCACTCCTCCCGAGAATTTTCGCCACGGGATCACGCAGATATTCAACTTGCTGAATCCGTAAATGAGGGTTTGCCGAGCCGTCTGCACCTGTGGAAAATTGGGAGCGCAATTCTCGCTCTCTCTGCCACTTATACTCGCCGATAGCCATAATCTCTTGCCGAGGCGCTGATCAGCGGGGAGGGGTTGGTTGATCCGCACCACCGATCACGGAGCTGTCCGCGAACTGCAGTTAAAGCGGCCGCCGGCCAATGCGCTTTCGCCCGATTTGATTGCCGCGCTCAGGCACGCTGTCGAGGCGGCGCCGCAAGACGGTGCTCGAGCCCTGGTGATTTCTGGAGTACCCGGCAGATTCTCGGCTGGCCTCGACATTCCGCTGTTGTTGACTCTTGACCGTCCGGCAATAGCGGCGATGTGGCGCGACCTTTACGCACTCCTCAGGGCGCTTGCACTGTCTCCGATTCCGATCGCTGCCGCAATTACTGGACACGCAACCGCTGGCGGGACCGTGTTGCCATTATTCTGCGACTACAGGGTTGCGGCACATGGCGAATGGAAATTGGGATTGAACGAAGTGCAAGTCGGCCTTCCATTGCCGCCCATAATTTTTGCCGGATTCAGACGTTTGCTAGGCACGCATCAGGCTGAGAGGCTTGCAGTCGGCGGCCTTCTGATCTCTCCCGACGAAGCCGTTCGCATTGGATTGGTCGACGAGGTGGTCTCGCTGGATCAGGTAGTGAGCCGCGCCCTCGAGTGGAGCCGTGGATTGCTTGCCCTGCCGGTTGATGCCATGGCTGCAACTCGTCGCAGCGCTCGCTCCGACTTGTTTGAACTCTTTGCCGCCTCTTTTGATATGGAGTTGGAGCAGGTCAATACGACCTGGTGGAGTCCCGAAGCCCAGACGACGCTGCGGGTGTTGGTTGATCGACTTGCCAGAAAGAAAGCGTAGCGGCTAAGGCAGGAGAATCAGTTAAAAGGCAAAGGGCCGGGGAGCGCTGGATCCACCACGCCCCGGCCCTTAATCCACAGGTCAAATCCAGCTAATTGGATGCCTGCTGGGAATTCGGGTTGCCTTGAGGTCCAGCTCCCAGCGAATCAGCTTCTTAGGAAGGGGTTGGTCTCCCGCTCCTGGCCAATCGTGGTTTGAGGACCGTGGCCGGGGGTGACGATCGTGTCGTCAGGAAGTGTGAGCAGCTTTTCGTGCAGCGAATCGATGATCTTCTCAAAGGACCCTCCGGGCAGGTCGGTTCGGCCGATGCTGCCTGCAAATAGCGTATCCCCCGCAATCAGCTTCTTCTCCGAAGGAAAATAAAGGCATACGCTCCCCTCGGTGTGCCCGGGAGTGGACAGAACATTTGCAATCAGCGATCCAGCCTTTATCGTGTCGGCTTGCCCGATGCTTTGGTCGATATCGACTCTGCCGGGAGGAGCTACCCCGATCCACGAGGCCTGGACATCGAGCATCTTGAGCAATTCGTAATCATTCTGGTTGAGCAGGATGGGCGCGCCGGTAGCCGCCCGCAGCTTCATGGCTCCGCCCACGTGATCAATGTGCGCGTGAGTAATGACAATCTGCTTCACCTGCAAATTGTGTTTGCGCACCAGGGCGAGAATGTTCTGTATTTCAGCGCCGGGATCGATGACCATGGCTTCGCGCGTGGTCTCGTCGCCGATGACAGAGCAGTTGCATTGCAGCGGGCCTACGGGAAGGATTTCGTGGATCATCGTGGATCGCTCTCAGCTTGAGCAGTCAGCTTACAGTTTGATGTGAAAGCTGACCACAATGAATTATTGCTGCGGAACTGGCGCTGGAGGCGTAGTGGGTGGCGTTGCTGGTTTTACCGGTTGCGACTTAGCCGGCGAAGCCTTTACTCCCTGCAGCACAGAGTTCGTTCCGTGGTGGCGTGAAGCGAAAACCGAGAGCGTGATAGACGTCACCATAAAAATGATGGCTGACCACGTCGTTGCTTTGGAAAGAACCGTGGCAGCGCCTCGGGGTCCGAACGCGGTCTGGCTTCCCATGCCGCCAAAGGCAGCTGCAATATCGCCGCTCTTGCCGCTTTGGAGCAGGACCACGATGATGAGAAACAAACAAACAGCGATGTGAACGATTGTGATTAATACCACCATGCTTACAATTCCTTGAGCGGTATGTTGCGCCGCAGGTCGTTAGTTTAAGGATTTACGTTTGTCGGGGACCAAACAGTCACTGCGATGTTTTATTGTACGATGGCTCTGCAGCGGAACACAAACTGGCGGAGGAGGACCAATTATTCAACTTTGAAACGACTTCCCTAGATACCCAATGATTTGCCTTGGTACCGCGGAAGCAATTTGCAACGTTCGACAATTGTGTGGCTTGTTCGGAGCTAAGCGCGAGGAATTCAAACCCATAAATTCTACCGACGTTGCGGCGTACTACTGCCAATACCTTGCTGGCGGCAATAGGTTCGAGCTCTACCGTATCGTTTAGCCGCAACGAACGCTCGGTAATCGCGGAGACGCCGCTGGCGCTGATTTCTAGAGTGATGGCTCCTGTGATTTCGCCGTCCGTTGAGCGAATGGTAAGGGGCACGCTGAATCGATATCGCGGATGTCTTCTGCGGTCAATGGGGGCCTCGGGCGATGGCTGCGTATCCGGCTCAGGTGGCATAGGCGAATCCTCCTTCTACAAACCATCGGCGGGAATAGCTTTTCTTTAGGAACGTGGCCACAGCTTTTTGCATCTTCCCTCTGTTGCCTACATCTGATTTAGAACGCCCAGCCTTAAAATGAAGGCGTTGACCTACCATGAACTTTATCGTCCAACACTGTCAGGAGAACGACTAGTGAAGTCGGAGTGTTTGTCTTTTACCCAGATCCCGCATAGCACTCCGCTTTTCACGGATTTTCTCTCCGATAGTCCCAAAGTTAAGAAGTTTTATCCGCACTCTCCGTTTTTCAATCAATGGCTCAAGCATGAAGCTTCACAACTCAAGTATGACTCTGAACGGCGCCAGAGTGTTTCGTCCATTCTTGAACGCCAGAATCAATATTTGGGAGCCTCCGAAAAAACCTTGGCCAACATTAGTCGACTGCGTGCGGGTGCATCGGCAGTGGTCACAGGCCAGCAGGTGGGACTTTTTGGCGGCCCAGTGTTCTCAATTTACAAGGCGTTGACGGCGGTCAAGCTTGCGGACCAGGCAACTCGCGCCGGCGTCGACTGCGTACCCATATTCTGGCTGGCGACTGAGGATCATGATTTAGCGGAAGTGAATCAGGTCGCAATACCCGGTTCCGATTATTCCTTTCAGAGTTTTACGGTGCCGACCCAGGGGTTGCCGGCTGCGCCAGTGGGAACCATTCGTTTCGGTGCTGAAATTGAGTCCGTGGTGGAAGCGGCCACAGGACTTCTAGGGCCCTCCGCACTTTCGGATTTTCTTCGTGAAGCCTATCGCCCCGGCGAAACTTTCGGCAGCGCCTTTGCGCGCTTGTTCGTCCGGCTATTTGCGGACTGGGGCGTCGTTCTTTTGGATGCGGCCGATCCGGAATTCCACATTGTCGCGGAACCCGTCTATCAGGCCGCGATCGAGCGAGCCTCCGAACTGGATGATGCGCTGCTGGCCAGGGGCAAAGAGCTTGATGCCGCCGGTTACCATCAGCAAGTCAAAGTTACGCCGTCGTCTACGCTGCTGTTTACGCTGCGTGGCGGCGCCCGGGTGCCAGTGCATCGTCACCTCAATGGCAGTGCTGATTTTCTAATCGAAGACGAACGGATTTCGCCAGCGGACCTGCTGCGTCGTATAAAATCGTCGCCGCAGGAATTCAGCGCCAACGTTTTGCTGCGGCCAGTAATTCAGGATTACCTGCTGCCTACACTTGCCTACGTCGGGGGCGCGGCTGAAGTGGCTTACTTCGCGCAAGTGGGAGTCGTGTATGAAGCGCTTCTTGAGAGAGTAACTCCGATTGTCCCGCGTTTGTCTGCGACCATTGTGGAGCAAAAGCCGAAGGCATTACTTGAGCGCTACAGGTTGAGCTTGGTTGATCTTTTCCTCGGCCCAGAAAAACTTCGCGAACTAATGGCTTCCCGCACCTTGCCGCAAGAGTTGCAATCGGCCTTCGATCAAGCTGAAGCTTCGCTGCAGAAGTCTTTGGCGGCGATTGGCGAAAGTCTTGCCCGCCTGGATCCCACCCTGGTCGACTCCGCAACTAACGCAGGATCGAAAATGCACCATCAGCTTACCCAGCTGCGGGCCCGAGCTGCGCGGGCTGAACTCCGGCACGAGGAAATTCTAGCCCGCCACGCCGATCTTCTGTGCAACGCGCTTTATCCTAATAAGACCCTGCAGGAACGAGAGATTGCGGGCGCCTATTTTGTCGCGCGGCAAGGAACAGAATTTCTTCACGCAATATACGACACGATTCATAGCGATTGCCTCGACCACCAGGTAATCACAATAGTGTAGGCGCGAGCGTCCTCGTGTGGGCCAGCAAAAATTTCCCATCAATGAAATTTTCATCTCTAACCTGCCAACCAGCGAGGGAAAATCCTAGCAATTAGGTTTCTACGATAAGCGGCAATCAGATTGCGGGTGAAGTCCCATGAAAACCCCACATCAAGTAACGGTTGTGATCGCTGTACTCATTTTCTTCTGCGGGGGTGGCCTAGCGCAGAGCGAGAGCACGAATGCGGAGCGAGAATTGTTGCATGCGGTAAACCAGGAGCGCAAAGCCCACGGATTGCCAGCTCTGAGGCCGGACGAAGCCCTAACCATCGCCGCCCGAAAACATGCCGAACTAATGGCAGAGCAGGGAAGAGTTGCGCACCAATTGCCTGGCGAACCCGACCTGCCCGCAAGAGCCCGAGCGGCTGGAGCCCACTTTACCTGGCTTTCCGAAAACGTGGACCAGGGCCCAAACGCTGCCGCCATTCATCAAAGCTTCATGAAATCTCCACAACACCGCGCCAACATCACGGATCGCGACATGGATTCCGTGGGTATCGGCGTGACCGAGCGCAAAGGCGAGTTGTTCGCGGTAGAAGATTTCTCGAAAGCAAAATGAGCAACTCAATGGGAAGGCGTCCGTGGGCATGCACAAAGAAATAAATTAGAAAGCCATAATCTCTTTAGAATCTGATCCGATCGATTAATTCCGAGCCGCGCCAACCCCAGCGCCATTGGACGCCTCAAAGGACTGCAGATGCGGGCCAACCGATGCAGCAGGTGATCGTTCCAAAAGCGTCCCCGAACAAATACAAACTAGTGGTCCGCCTTTCGTTGGTACTGGCGGGACTCATTCTTGCGGCCATTGTTGTGCTGGTGGCGCGCTGGCCATTTCGGCGTGCGGCCGTTGTGGAACAACTGCAGGAGACTGGTTTCGGCAAGGTGGAAGTGGGTGCATTCCACGAAACCTATTTTCCCAGACCGGGCTGTGTCCTCGAAAAGGTCCGGTTTTTGCACAATCCGAAAGCCGGCACGCCCCCGTTGATCACCATTGAAACCGTAAGAATCGAAGGCAGTTTTTCCGGTCTTTTCGCTAAGCACGTCAAGCGCATTCGGGCGGAAGGAATGCACATTCTGGTTCCTCCTAAAAGCGCAGGGGAACAGTTTCAGACGCCGCAGAGATCGACTATCGTAATCGACGAGTTGGTTGCAGATGGTGCGGTTCTCGAAATTTCTCGCGCCGCACCAAACCAATCACTAAAGTTCTCGTTCCATAACTTCGATCTCAGCGATATAGGCAGCAATGGTCCAGCCACATTTCACGCCATGTTTTCTAATCCGGAACCGCCGGGCGAAATAACAGCCTCGGGGAAGTTTGGCCCGTGGAATGCTGATGATTTCGGCAAGACCGCAACTTCAGGGGAGTATCAGTTTCAACAGGCAGATCTAAGTGTTTTTCACGGCATCGCTGGCCTGCTTTCCTCTACGGGTAAGTTTTCTGGCGTGCTCGATCACATCGAGGTTCAGGGAGAGACCGACGTTCCGCATTTCACCGTCACTTCCAGCTCACATGAAGTTCGATTGCGAACCCAGTTCCGAGCACAAGTTAATGGCCAGAATGGAGACACGTTGTTGCATCAAGCGGTTGCGAACTTCTTGAAAACCACTGTATCTGCGCAGGGAACTGTGGCGGGAGAAGGGACACGACCCGGCAAGACAGCTTCGTTTGACCTGACGGCCAACGAGGGACGAATTCAGGACATCCTGCTGCTTTTCACCCGAGCCGAGCGTGCACCGATGTCTGGAATCATCAGTTTTCACGCCAAGGTTTCCATCCCGCCGGGAAGCCGCCCGTTTCTTCAAAAAGTCGAGTTACAAGGAGACTTCGGAATAAACGCTGGTACCTTTTCAAACTCAAACACGCAAGAGGGCGTGAACCACATGAGCGAGGGCGCGCTTTTCGGCGGACAAGATCGCACTAAGACCGAAAAAAGAGAAGAAGAGTCTGAAACGGCTCTTTCCGATCTGAAGGGCCACGTGCTACTTAAAGATGGCATCGCTCGATTCTCCGACCTTTCGTTCAGTGTTCCAGGCGCCTCGGCTCGGATGCAGGGAACCTACGACTTGATAAATGAGAAAATTAACCTCTACGGTACGCTGAAGACCGAGTCCGAGCCGTCTAACACGACCACGGGAGTTAAGTCCCTGATGCTCAAAGTACTGAATCCTTTCTTTAAGAAGAAGCGCGCCGGGTACGTGATGCCGGTAAAGATTACAGGCACATTCGAGCATCCTTTATTCGGACTCGATCTTGTTGATAGTCGTAAGAAAACTGAGAAGTAACCAAAGGGGATCCCATAAGACATGCAATTTCGAACAATCCGCAACCTGGCGCTATTGCTGTTGTTCTGCGCTTCACTAACCTGGGCCGAACAAGGTCAGCCGGCGCCAGATGCCGGCGGCTGCCGGCAGGTCGTCGGACAACTGCCTCAAACTGCATCCACATTCGGTCGCGGGCTTGCCTTGGCGCCGCGCGATGCCGTCCGTCCGTCCAATTTGAAATGGGAGTTGCCCATTGCCGCCGCCACCGGGCTGCTGATTGTGTCGGTCGATAGTCACGTCAACAATCACATTCGCTCTGCTTCATTCGCTCAGGATGCAGCTCGCGGATCAAACGTGGGTCTTGGAATTGAGCTTGGCGCGGCAGGTCTGGCTTACCTCGTGGGTTGTGCGGGGCATCGCTCGCCGTACATGGCAAATTCCGGCTTCACTGCGCTCGAAGCCATGGGAGCAGCCAGCGTCGTTGCCTTCGGTATCAAAGAGGCCACCAACCGCCAGTATGCCTACGCTAAGAATACGCAAGGCGAATTTTGGGAGGGTGGCGGCTCGTTTCCTTCGGGTCACGCCGCGGCAAGCTTCGCGTTTGCGAGCGTGATTGCGCACCGCTATCCAAAAAATCCGTGGCTCAAATGGGGTGCTTACGGCCTTGCTACCGGTGTCAGTTTCGCGCGCGTTGCTGGTAAGAAACATTACGTTTCTGACATCGTCGCGGGCGGCGTAGTCGGCTATCTGACTGGAACTTACATGGCAACGCACTAGCGGACCGGTCTAACGCGAACCACCCTTGGTCGAGACCTAACTGGTTTTGGACGACCGTTCACCAATCGAGCAAGAGCTGAGGGCGATAGCTTGAGTTTCTTCCACTCTGATTCTCGGAGCCAATCCAGCACGACGATACAGATGTCGCGCTCGAAGATCACTGTCAGACCCAGGGCGATCAATAAGACCGGAACCGTTATGAACACGGCCAACTGCATGGGGGAACTGCTGGGCCAGGGGTCTAATAACAACCTAAGCCCCGAGTGTCCAAATACGCGATACCCTTCAAACCTTACGCCTTAAGCAAAATTGCTGCATGTGCGATCAAACGGGGTTTCGTTGTTTCAAACCCCTGCCACTTGCTATAGTTGCTCGAAGGAAGCCGTGTCTTAATTTTAGGCCGGGAAGGCACCAATTGTGACCAAGCTTCATCGCCGCGACGCACTCTGGCAAGTCGAACGCGCCGTCCGCCATGCCGGCCCCTTGTTCGACGGATTGCCCGAACCCGACACTAACTCTCCGCTGCGTCCCATGGATCAGGAAGAACGCCTGGTCGCAGATTTTCGCGGCACCGGCATGACGGTCGGGCCGCATCCTATGGCCTATCATCGGTCGCGCATGGATGCGATGGGCATTCATAAAGCCAGCGATCTCAGCCACATCCCTGATGGAAAGCATTTGCGTATTGGAGGATGTGTCATTTGCCGCCAGCGTCCCGGCACCGCCAAAGGTTTCGTTTTTCTCAGCATCGAGGACGAGACGGGAGTAGCCAATGCCATTATCAACCCCGATCTGTTTCAGAAAAACCGGCTGCTGCTCAGCTCCGCGCAGTTCCTCATGGTAGAGGGAACTCTGCAGAATCAGGATAATGTCATCTCCGTAAAAGCTGACCGCGTGTTGCCGCTCTCCATCACCCGCGCCGAAACCAGTTCGCACGATTTCTACTAAGTAGAATCTACTAAATCAATGTTGCAGATAGATTAATTCTTTCGACTTTCCTCACAAATCCACAGCTTTTCGGTTTACTATTACCACATCCACATTACAGCACTTTGTGGGACATTCAGGTTGGGCCGCAGTGTTTGCGGCCAATGACAAACTATTCTAATCACGGACCTATCAGTCCCAAGGAGTATCGATCGTGCCTAAAGCAAAGACTGCCCGCACCCCTAGAGCAACCAACAATTCTGTCATCACCATGCCCGAATCTGGGTCAGTTTCCCTGGTGCGGAAGACCTCGCCGCTAAACAGCTCTCCAGCCGAATTGGAAGTAAAAATCCGCGAGCGCGCTTACGAGTTATATATCGAACGGGGAAGCACTCCCGGTTTTGAGAATGAAGATTGGCTCAGAGCTGAGCGCGAAGTTCTTGCCCGTCACAACCATCAGCAGAGCGCATAGGTAAGAAATTCCGTCTGTCACGATGCACACGTAGGCCCGGACGCCCTCGTCCGGGCGGCGGAGCAAAGCTCTGCACGCCGACTCGAACTCCAACCGGAGAACTCAGTTAAGCTTTGGAAATACTTGGTTTCCAAGACTTCGTAGTTGCTTCGGTGGATGGTTTCTGAAAAAATACGGTCAGGGTCCTCCCCATGTCGCAAATAGGCAGTTTTGTGCTCCTCCTCGCGCTCGCGTTGTGCGCCTATTCATTCTTAGCCGGCATTCTGGCACTCATCAACAAGGGATCAGGGTCCGAACGTTTAGGTGAAACCGCGCGTCGCGCCGGCATCGCCAGCTTTGCCGTGGTGTTCCTCGGTGCGGTTGTGCTGGTCGTGGCCGCATTTCAGAACGATTTCTCCATTGCCTACATTTTCCATCACAGCAACAGGGATTTGCCCGCACCTTATAAGTTCGCGACGCTGTGGTCGGGACAAGAAGGGTCGCTACTTTTCTGGGCGCTACTCCTCTCAGCTTATGGGCTCGTTCTCCGGTTGCGCTATAAGACTGACGTTCGCCTGTTCGCCTACGCATCCGTCATCATTGCCGCCGTTCAGGTTTTCTTCTTATTACTGCTGAATTTCGCCGCAAATCCTTTTGGCGTAATGCAAGGCACGTTGCCCGCGGATGGCACTGGACTCAATCCGCTATTGCAATATCCCGAGATGGTGATTCATCCGCCCATGCTGTACTTGGGTTATGTCGGGTTCACGGTTCCATTTGCATTCGCATTGGCGGCTTTGATCATGCGCTATCCCGGTGAGAAGTGGATTCAGATCACCCGCCGCTGGACCATGGTCACGTGGGGATTTCTGACCTGCGGAGTCTTTCTCGGTGCGCACTGGGCGTACTCCGTGCTGGGATGGGGCGGATACTGGGGATGGGATCCAGTCGAAAATGCCTCGCTGATGCCGTGGCTAACCGGTACTGCGTTCTTGCACTCAGTCATGATGCAGGAAAAGCGCGGCATGCTGAAGACGTGGAACATGTGGCTGATTTTTTCCACATTCATGCTGTCGATTTTCGGCACATTCTTGACGCGCAGCGGCGTGGTGAGTTCGGTGCACGCCTTCGCTCAATCGTCAATCGGCGATTGGTTCGTCGCGTTTCTCGCCATTATTTTTGCGACCTGTCTCTTCTTCTATGTAAAGAATCGTTCGCACCTGCGCACCGAGCACAAGCTGGAATCACTGGTCTCGCGCGAATCTAGTTTTCTCTTCAACAATCTGCTGCTGCTGGTCGCCTGCTTCACGGTACTGTGGGGGACGCTTTTCCCGGTGCTGTCAGAGTGGGTTCAGGGAACCAAGGTTACAGTCGGCCCGCCATTCTTCAATCGCGTGAACGTACCAGTCGCCTTGCTGCTTCTCCTGCTGACAGCAGTAGGACCTTTGCTCGCTTGGCGTAGAACCTCTATAGATAGCTTGAAGCGCAACTTCCTGTGGCCGGCGATCGGCGCGCTTGGCGTAGGCATATTGCTAGTTGCGCTCGGCATGAAACCGTGGAAGGACGTTTCTTACTTCTACTCATTGATGACCATCATGCTGTCGACTCTCGTGGCATTGACCGTGATTTCGGAGTTCATCCGCGGAGGCCGCGTGATTGGCCGGCACACTGGCCAAAATCTTTTCGCGTCAATGGTGCAGCTCGCGCATCGCAACACCCGCCGCTACGGCGGATACATCGTTCACTTCGGCGTGATCGTGATCATGATTGGCTTCGCCGGGTCCGTCTTTAATCAGGATAAAGAGCAGGAGATGGGCTTCGGCGACAAGATGACAATCGGCGCTTACACGCTGGTGTGCCAGTCTTATACGCAGGATGACAATCCCAACTACGGCAGCGAGTGGGCCGTCATGAATGTCTTCAAAGGCGGAAAGCAGATTGCCACGCTCAATCCCGAGCGGCGTTTCTACAAAGCGAGCCAGCAGACTTCTACGATGGTCGCCAATCGCTCGACTCCGCAGGAAGATCTGTACGTTGTTTATGAGGGCCAAAATCCGGATACAGGGCGACCCATCATCAAAGTGCATTTGAATCCCTTGGTCATGTGGATTTGGGTTGGAGTATGGATCATGATCGTTGGCACGGTTGTCGCGCTTATTCCTAGCGCTGTCCCAGTACGTGTGGCTGCGCCGGCTCGAATGCGCGCCGAACCGGTGGGAGCCGGGGATTGATGCAAATTAGACGGCGTGTCCGAATCCGTTGCCTTTTATCGTTGTCATCCCGAGCGAAGCGAGGGATCTGCAGTTCTCCGCTGTCTGAAACCACTGCAGATTCCTCGTCGCTTGCGCTCCTCGGAATGACTGGGTTCTTTTTAAAACGCGGAACTCAACTGATCGTGCTGACACTCGCCGTCTTCACGCTGCTCGGCGCGGGCGACCAGTCGGCCCGCTTCAACGATCTTGGTCACAAAATGATGTGTGTCTGCGGTTGCAACCAGATCCTGCTCGAATGCAATCATGTTGGCTGCGCATACTCCGAACGCATGCGTGCGGAACTGGCTACAGCGGTGGATCGCGGCGACAATGACGATCTCACCCTGCAGGGCTTCGTGCAGAAGTACGGCACAACCGTAATGGCTGCACCCACGAAAACTGGCTTCAACCGCGTAGCCTGGATCATTCCGTATCTGACGCTCGCACTCGGTCTGGGAACGGTGGTGCTGATCATTGGCGTCTGGAAAGGCCGCGGAGGAAATCGCGAAGGCAGTGGGGGCGTCGGCGGCGGTAACTCCGGAGGTCCGGGCAGCGGACCGGAGTTCGAGCGCTTCCGCAATCAGGCAAGGAAGGATACGGAAGTATGAGCATCGAACTGCTAACCTGCATCCTGATCACGATTGGCGCTCTGGTTTACGTCTTTTATCTGCCCGGAAAACTGTACATGGGGCCAGAAAAAACTCGCGTCATCTACCTGCGCGAGCGCAAAGAAGCGATTTACGAAAATCTGCGCGATCTGAATTTCGAATTCAAAGCGGGCAAATTTCCTGACTCCGACTACCAGACTATGAAGACCTCTCTCGAAGAAGAAGCAGCAGCGGTGCTGGCTGAAATTGCGCGCCTGGAAGAAGCCGCGGCCATCCCGCCACTGCGCAGCCGAAAAGGAGCCAGAGTTTGAAATTTTCACCACTGACCACATGTCGAAGCACCCGTAAACAAAAAACCGGGCACCCCGTTTCTCGCTGCCTTTGCGAGAAGTGGGGGCTTGTCCCAATTTTGCAATGGACAGTGTTGCTATCGACGCTGCTTCTAGTTTCTGCCTCGGCGCAGACTCTCACAGGCACAGTGAAAAACAGCACCATTAACAAACCCGCGGCTGGCGACGACGTTGTACTCCTCAGTTTGGCTCAAGGAATGGAAGAGTCAGGCCGCACCCAGACCGATGCCAAAGGCAACTTCAGTCTGAAGCTTGACAACGCGAGCAGCCCTCACTTAGTTCGCATCATTCATCAGGGCGTCACTTATCACAAGATGGCTCCTCCGGGAACAACTTCGGTCGACATCGACGTCTACGACGTTTCCAAGAAAGTTCAGGGCATCAGCGTCACTGCGGACGTGATGCGTTTTCAGGCGCAAGGCAGCGAGTTACAGGGCATCAGACTTTTCGCGGTGAACAATGCATCAGATCCGCCGCGCACGCAGATGAGCGACCAGAGTTTCGAATTTTATCTGCCGGACGGCGCCCAGGTTGACCAGAGTATGGCGATGACGGCCGGCGGACAACCGATTAACTCCGCCCCGGTGCCGCAGAAACAAAAGAACCGATACGCTTTCGTATTTCCGCTGCGACCGGGCGAAACTCAGTTTCAGGTCAGCTATCACATGCCGTACAGCGGCGAAGCCAGCTTCGATCCGAAGACCTTGTACGGGGCCCAGCATTTCGTTGTGGTGTTGCCCAAGAGCATGCAGTTCTCGCCCGCGACGGGCGCGGCCTTCAAGGCAATGCAGGACCCGCGCCAGGCGGACGCTGTCGTGCAAGTGGCTTCCAACACGACAGCGGGTCAACCCCTTGCTTTTAAGATTTCGGGAACCGGCACAATGTCAGACGAGGCCGAAGAAACCAAGAATCAGCAAGCCAGTCCGGTCGGCGGCGCTCAGACCAGCGGCGCTGTTGCCGGACGCGACTCTCGTCCCGGCGGTGGGCTCGGCCCTCCCATTGACGCTCCCGATCCGCTGGAGAAATATCGCTGGTACATTCTCGGAGGCTTCGGGGTCGTGCTGTTCGCCGGCGCGATCTACATTGCTACGCGCTCCAAAACCACGACAATCCCCGACTATGGCCCGACCGACGCTGAGCTAGGAATTCCACCCGCACCGAAACCCAAGTCCGCTGATCGTTCCGCTTTACTGCTCGAAGCCCTGAAAGAAGAGATCTTCCAACTGGAGGTCGAGCACAAGCAAGGCCGAATCTCGCAGCAGGAATACGAGAAAGCCAAGGCCGCGCTGGACCAAACGCTAGAGCGCGCAGTGAAGCGATCCGCAGTAAAAGTCAGCTAACAAACAATATGGAGGACGGGCGTCTCGCCCGTCCGTGCTGAGACTGCGGTCGTGAGTTTGTAAGGATAACGTCACCTATTCAGTGTGCCTTGTTTTTGGGCCTCTCCCAAGCGAAATCCTAAGCCAATCGCGTTGATAGACGAACGAGACGACGAGCAGAAGCATACCCAGCGCAAAGAAACTTAGGATCCTGTACCCTCGCTCCAGGCGCCAGATATCGAGGGCGAAAACCTTCGCGATCGTGATAGCGATCAGCGCTAATGCCTGCCACCTGACAAAGGGCGACCTCAGCCAAAATCCTAGCGTCATTAGGCAAGCCGCCTCCAGAAACCATCCCATCGAGACCCAATAGGATTCAACACGAATCGCAATCGCCAGGGTGACAAAGACAGTGCAGAGTGCCAAATGCAAATACCGCAACTGGCTCGCCGAATCGCCTTCGGTTCTCGCCCGAGGAAACCTGCTCAGAAATAAATAGAAAGCGGACAGCCCAAGCGCACACCATGCCGCCTCAGTCTTGTCCGTCCGATCGAGCACCAGATAAAGCTCGAGGAAATATGCGGCTGCGTTCAATGAGCCAACAAAAAGTACGATACGTGAGTTAGCTAAATCCGACCTGTAATCGGTTCCCAGCAGTGGAGCGATCGCGAAAATGATAAAGAATACTGTCGCAAATCCCACTGTGGGTGCGAAGTCGCGTGGCTGATAAAAAAGCGCGTACCAAGCGAAATACAAGACGAGGGTGGCGACGAGACTGAACAGAAGGAGACGTCGCCAAGGGCGGGAGGCGGCCAATATCAGCGTGGCAGCATTCAAGAGCGCAACGTACGTGAATAGCGTAAGTTCTCGGTTTTCGCCGGTGCAGAGGAGCACGGGAGTCGCAAAGCCGCCGACCAAAGCAAACAGCGCCAGAATCTCCGCATCCTGCCACAGCGCCAGTACGGTAGTTGAGCCGGTGACCATGACCATTGCGATAAAAGCTGTCGCCCAGGAAACTTGGTTGTATACCTGAAAGGAAGCCCACAGCGACAGGTACAGCATGCCCAGGCCGAGGGCTTTCAATGAAAAAGAAAAGATAGGATATTCGTGCGCTCGGAACCATTCGCTCCAGACGATAATCGCGATGCCAGCCAGTAACCCAATCGAAACCTGGCCCGCCGGTCCGATCCACTGACTCTCAAACGCATACCGTAGAAAAAGAGACACACCGACAAGCACCGCTAGGATTCCGAAGCGATTCAACCAGTGCGACCCAATCAGCGATTCCAGGTTCGTATTTGGACCGGGACTTTCCGCATTCGCGGGACGGGCCGGTGGCTTCGCTAGGAAGTCTTCATGGTCCGCTCTTTCGGATCGTTGCTCTGTCGGGTCTCTCGACGACGATAAACGTTCTAGCTTGTATTCCAATTGCCTTACGCGTAGCTGTAGATCGTGAAGGATGCGACTAAGTTCTTCGAGTCGCGTTTGCTGGTCGTCACTCACGGTGGACATTATCTCCCAAAAGTTGGCACCTTCCAATTCATCCGAAACGATGGAGGCGGACATCTCGCTAGTGCAGGGTAAGACAAAATCGCTGCTGAAAACGCTGTTCACTTCCGATTATCGCTTCCGCCCGATTTCGCACTACCCATTTGCCCTTCTTAGCCTATAATGTGTCGATTTTGCAGGCTTGATCCAATCTGTATCGGAGGGCCAATGGGCCTGTCGCTTGACACTCGCCAGGTCGGACGCGTCACCATCGTTCGCTGCAACGGGCGCATTGTCGCCGGCGGCGAGAGCGAGTCTTTGCGAACGCATGTAACCTGGTTGTTGCGTGATCGCCGTGCCATCGTGCTGCATCTCGGCGAAGTCGGATTCATTGACAGCAGCGGCCTGGGCACGATCGTCCGCAGCCTCACCAGTACTCGCCAAGCGCGCGGAGACATGAAGCTCTGCAACGTTCCGGAACATGTGCGCAAAGTTCTGGAACTCTCGCACCTCACGAGTTTGTTCGACGCGCACGAATCGGAGGAAAAGGCAGTCGCCGCTTTTTATCACCAGGGAGCTCGTTCCGAGGCCCCTGTCTCAAGCGGCAGCAGCGTTCTATGCCTCGACTCCAATGCCGATGTCCTTGCCTACTTGCGCGAATTACTGCGGAGCGCTGGCTACGAGGTTCACACCAGCAGCAAACTCGGTGACGCCCTGCTTCTGATGCGCGTTACGCGTTTCGATCTTCTTCTGCTGGGCCCCGGCATGACCGCGTCCCCGGCCACGCAGCAAAGCTTCCAGGCGGCGTGCGCTGGCGTCCCAATAGTCGAACTGGGCAACGAGTTTTCCACCCACGATGCCGGTGAAGCCGGCGCTGAATTACTACGAAAGATTGAGGGCTGCCTCAGCCCGAAGACTGCGTAGTTGAATCCCCCAGCCCGGCGTACCATCTAATAAGACTGAGACTTCCATGGGAAACACATTTAAAACCGCATTCCTACTGACCCTTCTAACGCTGCTGCTCATGTTCATCGGCCGCGCTTTTGGCGGACAGAACGGGATGGTCCTGGCCTTGATATTTGCGGGGATCATGAATTTCGTTTCCTATTTCTACTCGGACAAGATTGCCCTGGCGATGTATCGTGCCAAGCCTGTAACCCGCGAGGAACTGCCGCGAGCTTACGCTGCGGTTGAACGGCTCACGCAGAAGATCGGCATTCCAATGCCGAAGATGTATGTGATTCCCAGCGAGTCTCCCAATGCCTTCGCTACCGGACGCAATCCGCAACACGCTTCGGTAGCCGTGACGCAAGGCATTCTCAACCTGCTCAACGATGAGGAACTGGAAGGCGTGCTGGCGCACGAACTGGGGCACGTGAACAATCGCGACATCCTGATCAGTTCGGTGGTGGCGACCTTGGCTGGCGCCATTACGATGCTTTCGCGGTTTGGCTTTTTCTTTGGCGGTGGCGATCGCGATGACAGCCGGGGCGGCGGACTCGGAGCGCTTTTCATGCTGATTCTCGCGCCTATCGCAGCTTCGCTCATTCAGCTTGCCGTATCGCGCTCCCGCGAATACCAGGCCGATGCCACCGGCGCGCATTTCACGGGCAATCCGTATGCCCTGGCCAGCGCGTTAGCAAAACTCGATGCTTACTCGCGCCGCCTGCCCTTGCAGGCCACGCCGTCGACCGCGCATTTATTCATCATTCAGCCATTTCTCGGGATGAGCTTCGGCAGCTTGTTTTCGACCCATCCGCCAATTGCGAAGCGCATCGAACGGCTGACCGGGCGACCAGCAGAGTTTTTGCAATAAAGCTCTCAGCTGTCAGCTATCAGCTTTCAGCCAAACCCAAAAACAAAATTGCGATGTTTAAGCTGAGAGCTGACGGCTGATAGCTGACAGCTTTTCGCGTAACCTCCGTAACAACCCAGCCCACCAGCCACATAGTAGAATTCCAGTAATGTCTCCTGAAACCGCCACCGCCGTTTCGCATCGGGCGGCGCAACTGGAAAACGCGCTTCGTAAGGTCATCCGGGGCAAGGACGACATTCTCCGCCTGGCCGTAGTCTCACTGATCGCGCGTGGCCATCTGTTGATCGAAGGCGTCCCCGGCGTTGGGAAGACTACTTTGGGACAAGCCCTTGCGCGGGCTCTGGATTGTACTTTTCAACGGGTGCAGTTCACCAGCGACATGCTTCCCTCCGATGTAATCGGAATTTCGATCTACTCGGCCATCGAGCAACAATTTGAATTCAAACGTGGCCCGGTATTCACAAACGTTCTGCTGGCCGATGAAATCAATCGCACCACACCGAAGACGCAGTCCGCGTTGCTCGAAGCCATGAACGAAAGCCAAGTCACGGTTGACGCGCATTCCTACCCTCTGCCGCAGCCGTTTCTGGTGATTGCCACGCAAAATCCGGTCGAACATCACGGCACTTATCCTTTGCCGGAATCGCAGCTCGATCGTTTTCTGATGAGGGTGCGAATGGGTTATCCCGACAGTACTGCGGAACGCGAGATTCTTCGCTCCGAAGCGGGCACTACGAGATTGGAAGCTATGCAGCCGGTGCTCAGCGGCGCCGACGTTTTAGAAATGCAGCAAGCGGCTGCGCAAGTCCGCGTCGATGATTCTTTGGTCAACTACGCGCTGAGCATCGTAAGAAAAACGCGCGAGTCGGAACAGTTCTCGTTGGGAGTCTCGCCCCGCGGCTCGCAAATGCTCTATCGCGCCGCTCAGGCAATGGCATTTCTCGATGGCCGAACTTTCTGCACTCCGGAAGATTTCAAGCCGCTGGTCGTGCCCGTGTTCGCTCACCGCGTAGTGGTGAACGGGCTTTACTCATCCACGCTAAAGAAGTCGGAGCAAGCGGAGCAAGTTATTCAGGACATCGTCGAGAGCACGCCGGTGCCGGTCTAAAGGAAGTCTCACGTAATTGTCATCCTGCACGAAGTGAAGGATCTCTGTATCCCCTTCGCCACGCTGCCGGAATTCATTACTCACGAGCATGATAAAGTTTCCCCATGTCATTTCTCCGTTATCTGATGCTCTTGTCGCTGATCGTTTGGCTGGGCGGGCTAATCTTTTTCGCGTTTGTTCTGGCGCCAACCGCTTTTTCCGTATTGCCTACGCGCCATCTCGCGGGCACGCTCGTCGGGCGCACGCTCGGCAGCTTGCATTGGATGGGGCTGATCTCAGGAATCATCTTCCTGATCAGTTCGATGCTGTACAGCCGAATGACCAAAGGCACGCCGCATCTGTTCGCCGCTCGGCACATTCTTATCTGCTTGATGATCGCGCTAACACTGATTTCGCAATTCGGCATCATCCCTCGCATGGACAGGTTGCGAGCCTCGATCGGCCAAATCGACTCAGTCCCTCCTGACAACCCGGCGCGCACGCAATTTGATGCCTTGCACGTTTGGTCAACGCGAGTGGAAAGCGGAGTGTTTCTGCTGGGACTGGTGGTTGTGTATTTAACCGCTGCTAGCTTCTAGCTACTAGCTCCTAGCTTTCAAGAAACGCTCCACTCAATTTTTGTATGCTTCGGTTCATCATTTATCCTCAAAGGGCTAGCTAGCAGCTAGCAGCCTAGGAGCTAGCAGCTAGAAGCGCTTCTTATGAAAACTGGAATTATCGGCCTGCCTCAGGTAGGCAAGACATCACTGTTCGGCATTTTGACCAAGGCGCGCTTATCCGAGCAGGCTTACGCTAACCCGCGCGAGGCGCACATTGGGGTCGCCAAAGTTCCCGACGACCGCCTCGACCGCCTGGCCGCGCTCTACGATCCTAAGAAGTTGACTCACGCTTCTGTCGAGTACGTGGACGTTGGTGCCATCGGGCAGGACGCGCTCAAAGAAACGGCTTATCTCGCCCATCTGCGAGGCGTGGACGCGCTTGCCCATGTCCTTCGCGCATTTGACGATCCCGCCATTCCGCACGTCGGCGGCATCGATCCATTACGCGATATTAAGAATGTCGAGTTTGATCTGATGGTCAGCGACCTTGGTCAGATTGAAAAACGGCTGGAGCGTTTGGAAAAAGATTTGAAGAAAATGCGCACTCCGGAGCTAGAAAAAGAATTCGACCTGCTGAAGCGCGCCAACGCTCACCTCGGATCTGAGCGCCCACTGCGCGAGATGGAAATGACACCTGAGGACAAGAAACGTCTTCGCGGCTTCATGTTCCTCAGCGAAAAACCCATTCTCTACGTTTTGAACGTGAACGAAAGCACGGAACTCGGCAAGGAACTGGCGGCTGCGGTCAGCAAATACAAGCTCACAGAAATAGCCTCCCGTCCGAATGCCGGCGCAGCAGCTATCTGCGGAAAGGTCGAGGCCGAACTCGCGGAAATGAGCGATGCCGATGCCGCCGAATTCCTTTCCAGTTACGGCCTCACCGAGAGCGGATTGACTCGTCTGATCCGCACCACTTATGTTCTGCTCGGCTTGATGTCATTCTTCACTGCCGGGGAAGACGAATGCCGGGCTTGGACTATTCCGGTGAATACGCGTGCTCAGGACGCCGCAGGTGCGATCCATTCCGATCTGCAGAAACATTTTATCCGCGCGGAAACCATCCGCTGGGATCAGTTGCTGGAAGCGGGATCAGAAGCCAACGCTCGCGCCCTCGGAACGCTGCGCCTCGAAGGAAAAGATTACATCGTGCAAGATGGCGACGTGATGCACATCCGGCATAGTGGCTAATCAGCTTTCGATGCAGCAGATACTTTCAGCTTAGCAAGGCTTTCCGCCGAAAACTTAACCGCCTCGAAGGTTTCTCCGCAGACTGTTAGGCGCAGACGTTCACTTCCTTACCAGCAACTCGGAGAATTGAAAAACTCGGTCTACGGTGACAGCGGCAATTCCAGTTGCGATTACGGTGGCCATCTCGAAGGTCAATTTCCTCATGACACCTTTGTCCCTGGTGGTTCGCCACACAATCGGCAGATTCACGGCGGCGCTAGTCAAAGATGTGAGCACGGCGGTGCTGCCGGCGAGGGAAGGACTTATCTTGCCGTGCATTGCCATAGTCGCCGCCGCGGCGGTGGTGCTTGCACTACTTACCAGCCCACCGAAAATGCCGGTGGCCAGCATGCCATAGCTGCCAAAGAATCTCGTCAGTAGCGCAGCCGGCAATTTGGATGGAGATGAATAGAGTTCCAAACCAGATAACTTTGGCGAGTGAGATCGGAGACGTGAGTGTCAAAGTTCCCGGAAGGCTATCTTGACTCTTGTGATCCCGCCATACCCAAAAACCGGCGACTAGGGTCATCGCCAGCAGCGGTACCAGAGTGCCGCTCAGAGACCGAGGAGAGAAAATCGTGGCGAGGATCAGGTTTCTGGCGAACATCGCGATGGTCGTCAATAAACACAGTGCTGTGGCTCGATTGACCATTCCTGCTTGTCGGAGCCTGGCGCCCAACTCCGCGACGGTAGCGCTGCTGTTCACCAATCCTCCGAACAGCGCGCCGAGGTATAGGCCACGCGTGCTATAGATTCGGAGAAATACGTAATTGACAAAGCCAATACCGGCGATGGCAATGACGCTCAGCCACGCATCACTGGGATTGAACAATTGCCACGGGTCTATATACCGGTTGGGCAATACCGGATAGATCACAAAACCGAGCAGGCCAAGCAGAACCGCGCTACGGATTTCCGATGGCTGCAAGCCCCCGGCAAAGCGGCTGAGTTCAGTCTTCCAGGCCAGGAGCATGGTCATTACGATGGCTCCCGCAATAGGAGTAAAGATATGACCAAGACCAACCAGCACTCCCAGCAGGTAGTTCAAGATCAAAGCTGCGGAGGTGGTGATTTCCAGGGAGCGGTCGGTGACAATGCTGCGCGTGTTCATGACCGCAACCAGCAGCAGCACACCGACTAACGATGCAATGACGATGCTCTGGCTGATCAGGGAAGCGAGCATCCCGAGCAAGGCAACAATGGCGAAGGTTCTGATTCCTACGTCCTTGTTAGACCACTCGCGTTCCATCCCGGCCAGCATCCCGATGCCGATGGCCACAGCCATCTTCAAGGCAATCGGAGTAGCCGGAAAATGTGGAGATTCCATTTGCATTATTTTGCATGCTAATACAAAAGACATTGCGGTCTCAGACCTTTAATTCCGAGTGCCTCCTTCGCCGCTTGCCCGTAGCGTCCGGTATTACCCCTTTTCGTTAGAATGATCAATAGAGATAGAAATGCAGACATCGCAACCTGAGACGATCACCGCCAGCGAGAAAGAGCCGGGGCTCCGCTACTATCTCAAACGGGAGCCATTGATCCTGGCGGTGCTCTCAGCGCTGGCGGTGCTGTCTTTCCTGGGCGTGAGCGCGTTGTCCCGCATCTATCATGCGCAGCAGGCGGCTCTGGGGAATCGATGGTTTACCCGCGGCGAAGCAGACCTCAAGGCGCACCGCTACGAGCTTGCGGTTGACGAATTCCGCACCGCGCTGCTTTACTCGCGCGACGACTACACTTACCAACTCGACCTGGCCGAGGCGTTGATCGGTCTGAAGCGAACCAACGAGGCCTATGCTTATTTGGTGAATCTGTGGGAGCGGGAGCCTGAAAATGGGCTGGTGAACCTCGAACTGGCACGCATCGCTGTGCAGAGGGGAGAAACCGAACAGGCGCTTCGCTATTACCACAATGCGATATACGCCATCTGGCCTGGCGACCAGGAAGTCCAACGCCGCAACGCTCGGTTGGAGCTCATCGACTACCTGTTAAGCATCAACGCCAAGACGCAGGCGCAAGCGGAGTTGATAGCGCTGGCAGAAAATTTGGGCGAAGATCCGGCAATGCATGCGCGTGTTGGAGATCTTTTTATGCAGGCTCAGGACTACGAGCATGCGCTGGCCGAGTACCGCCAGAGCCTGAAATTGGATCGCCATAATGCGGCGGCATTGGCGGGAGCGGGGCGCGCTGCCTTCGAGCTTGGCCGCTACGATCTTGCTCAGCGCTACCTTGAGGCTGCCGTGGCCGCTAATCCAAATGACACCCAGAGCGCCGCACTACTCAAGACGGCTGAACTGGTGTTGCAGATGGATCCCTTTCGGCGTCAGATTTCTGTCAGTCAACGCCACCGGATCGTCATCCAGGCTTTCAATGCCGCGGGTGAGCGGCTCAAGTCTTGCCCAGCTGTCGATAGTTCTGCAAACGCCGCTTCGCAGCAGGGACTTGCCGAGAAATGGGCGAGCATGAAGCCGCAGATTACAGAAGAAGGTTTGCGGCGAAATCCAGACCTGGTAGAGCAAGCGATGAATCTGGTTTTTGATATCGAGCGGCAAGCCAGTGCCGCGTGCGGACCTCCGACCGGAATCGATCTGGCATTGCTCCTGATCTCTAAATTGCACGAAGGAAATTAGTTTTGGACGAATCGCCGAACTCACCGACAGAAACCCTTTTGGCAATTGCTGAACCTCCGCCGTCATTGCCCCGCCGGACCCGTGGAGCTTTGCTGCGAGCTGTGTTTCGCGAAGAACGTTTATTCCTGGTCCTTTCGGTATTCATCGGAATTTTCTCCGGACTTGCGGTTGTCTGCTTTCGTTTCGCCATTGACTGGTGCCGTATCTATTTAGTGGGATCGGGATTTACGCCTTCTCCCACCCGGCTTTTGCTGGCGCCAAGTCTTGCAGGCCTGGTTATCGCGGTGCTTGTTATTCACGTGTTTCCTCTGGCGCGGGGAAGCGGAGTAAACCAAACCAAGGCCGCGCTGTATATTTACAACGGCTACATTCCTATTCGCACCGCTATCGGAAAGTTCATCACTGCAGCGCTGGCCATAGGCTCGGGACATTCGTTAGGCCCGGAAGATCCGTCCTTGCAAATCGGCGCCAGCCTGGCTTCAGCACTGGGCAGGCGCATGAAACTCTCTCGCGATCGCATGCGTTTGATCGCTCCCGTCGGCGCGGCGGCGGGATTGGCGGCCGCGTTTAATGCGCCGATCTCGGCGGTGCTTTTCGTGATCGAAGAAGTTATCGGTCGCTGGACTGCGGGCATTCTCGGTTCGGTTGTGCTTTCGGCAGTGTCGAGCGTAGTTGTGATGCGGTGGTTTTTGGGGTCAGAGTCACTTTTCCGCATCCCTGCCGTGCAACTGGAACGGCCGTCAGAACTCATTGCATATTCTATCCTTGGCGTTGTGGGCGGATTCGCTTCGGTGGCATTCGCCAGCGGAATTGCGACTTTGCGTCCCTGGTGCAATTCGCTGCCACCCTGGACGCAGTATTTTCAACCCGCAGTCGCGGGCTTGCTGATTGGAGTCATCGCAGTTCTTGGCGCTCCGCAAGTAATGGGGGCTGGTTACGTGTACATCGACGAAGCGATGCACGGTCAATTCACCTGGCAAATGTTGGGCATTCTCGCTGGACTTAAGATCGTAGCGACGCTGCTTTCGTTCGTTAGCGGAACTCCTGGAGGCATGTTCGCTCCGACCTTGTTTATCGGCGCCATGCTGGGAGCGGCCGTAGGCGGAGCGGAGCATGTGTTACTGCCGCATCTGACCGTGTCGCCGGGCACTTACGCGCTGGTGGGGATGGGAGTTCTCTTCGCTGGGTTCCTGCGTGCGCCGATGACTTCTGTCTTCATGGTGCTCGAGGTCAGCGGAAACTATTCCATCATTCTCCCCGTAATGGTGGCGAACACGTTTGCGTATTTGATTTCGCGCTGGCTTCAGCCGGTTCCAATCTTCGACGTGCTCACTCGTCAGGATGGTTTGGATTTGCCTTCGATGGAAGAACAACGCGAAGAAGGAATCCTCCGAGTGGAGGATGCGATGCGCCCGGTAACAGGCCCGGTGTTGGACGCCGACGAAACCCTGGAGCGCGCATTTCAGCGCCTGGATGAGAAATCGCCCGATGCGCTGCTGGTTCGCCTGAATCCGACGGGATGGAGCAGTATCAGCAAACAAGAGCTCGAGAGCATGATCAAAGAAGGCAAAGGCGGACAGACTCTAAGTTCTATTCTCGCGGGACAACAGATTCCGTACCTGCATCCCGATCATCCATTGGAAATGGCGCTGCGATACGTGGATCGCTGGCCGCTCGTCCCCGTGGTGAACCGCGCCGATTTCCGCAAGCTTGAAGGAGTGGTTTCGGAGCGCGATGTACTGGCTCGATACCGGGATTTCGGCGAAGGATGAAGATGACCTGCCTATCCCAGAACAGACTTGTCATCCCGAGCGAAGCGAGGGATCTAGGTTCTTGGGGGCTGGCCCGACCTTAGAGCGCTTGCTAATCCGCGCAACTTCTGTGAAAATAACAGTTTGTCTGAACCCTGCCAGAAGGACTAGGAAAGGAAGCAAAGTTCTGTGTTAATGATCCGTCTGTCGCGCACCGGTGCGCGTAAACAACCGCAATATCGCGTCGTCGTAATTGAAAAGGAACGGGCGCGCAATGGCCGGCCGGTTGAGGTGGTGGGAACGTACAATCCCCGCACCAACCCTGCCAGCATCGAACTCAAGCGCGAGCGCATTGATTACTGGGTATCCAAGGGCGCCAAGATGTCGGACCGGGTGGGCAAGATCGTGTCCAGACCAGCTCCGCCCAGCGCTGTTCCGGCCGCCTGAGTTCAGGTAGAGATTTCAGCCCACCGATAGGAACCGCAGATGACCCAGCAGAGCGGAGACGTGCGAGCTTTGGTTGAACAGATCGCGAAGGCGATCGTCGACGAGCCTGATCAGGTTTCGGTCAGCCAGGTCGAAGGCGACGTTTTAGAACTGAAGGTCGCTCCCAACGACGTGGGCAAAGTGATTGGCGCGAAAGGCCGCGTGGCGCGCGCCTTGCGAGCGCTAGTCGGCGCAGCCGGAATTCGGCTGCACAAGCGTTTCACGCTGGAGATCCTGGAATAGGACAGTCAGGAATAGGAGACCCAGGAATAGAAGAGTCAGGCGAGTTCGTTACCCTGGCCCGCGTGCGAAAAACGCAGGGACGCCGTGGCGAAGTGGCAGTCGAGTTACACAGCGACGTTCCCGACCGTTTCAGAATTGGGTTGAAATTGTTCGCTCTCGCGCAGGATGGCAACCGGCGCGAGTTGCAGATCGAAGAATTCTGGCCCCACAAGGGCGATCTGGTTCTGAAGTTCGCTGGCATTGATTCGATCTCGGATGCAGAGATTTTAGTCGGCTGCGAATTGCAGGTTCCAGGCAGTGAGCGGGCGCGGCTTGAATCCGGATGGAATTACATAAGCGACTTGATCGGCTGCGTGGTTTTCGACACGGATCGCGAACTCGGCAAGATTGAAGATGTTCAGTTTGGCGCCGGTGAAGCGCCGTTGCTGATTGTCGGCACGGGCAGCAAGCGTCATGAGATTCCTTATGCCGAGGCCTATCTGAAAGGCGTAGACCTTGAGCGAAAGCGAATACAGATGCAATTGCCCGAAGGGATGCTCGAACTGAACGCGCCGCTGACAGCAGAAGAAAAGCAACATCAAAGGACACAGCGGAGTAGCGAAGAAGAATAAAAAATCTCTGTGACTCTGTGTCTCTGTGGTGAAGATTTTGATCTGGTTCCGCGATGAAGATCGACATTGTCACGATCTTTCCCGATTTCTTTCGGGGACCACTGGATTACGGAATCATCCGCCGGGCTAGAGAATCCGGCCTGGTAACAATCGAAGTCCACGATCTGCGGGCGTTTGCGCACGACCGCCACAAGACCGTGGATGACCGCCCCTTCGGCGGCGGCGAGGGCATGGTGCTCAAGCCGGAACCGATCTTTGAATGTATTGAAGCAATGAATGTCGCATCGCGTGAAAGCCGCAACGTCGCGCGTGAGAGTGTAATTCTGCTCTCGGCGCAAGGCCAGCGATTCAACCAGAGCATAGCCGGCGAACTTGCCGGCCTCGAGCGAATCGTTCTGATTTGTGGCCGTTATGAAGGAGTCGACGAACGCGTAGGTCAACACTTGGCCGACCGCGAGTTGTCCATCGGCGACTACGTGCTGAGTGGAGGCGAACTGGGCGCGGCGGTGATTGTGGATTGCGTCACGCGACTGATTCCGGGCGCGGTTGGCAATCAGGCTTCGACGCAGCAGGAATCGTTTACCAACTTTCTGCAGGCGCATGCAGCGGATGGGCCCAACTCGACGTGCACCTCGGGTGGATTGCTGGATTACCCGCACTATACGCGTCCTGCGGACTTTCGCGGGATGGTAGTTCCGGAAGTGCTCGCGTCGGGCAATCATGAAGAAATACGACGCTGGCGCCGTCAGACTGCGCTAAAGAAAACGCTGCGCAACCGGCCCGATCTTTTGCAAGGGATCGCGCTCAGCGACGAAGACAGAGAATTGCTGGGTGAGCACTGACCCGGTAGAGACTTCAAGTTGACGCCGCACGGGCGATGACGCCCGCGCCTACTTAAGAATTCATAGAATAGAGGACAAGATTATGTCGAACCTGATCATCGAAAAGCTGCTGGCCAAGACCAAACGCACCGACCTTCCCAAATTCGTTCCGGGCGATTCCGTCCGCGTCCACGTGAAGATTAAGGAAGGCGACAAGGAGCGTCTGCAGGCCTTTGAAGGCGTTGTCATCTCGCGCTCCCGCGGTCCTCAAGCAAGTTTCACCGTCCGCAAGATCAGCTTCGGACAGGGTGTCGAGCGTATTTTTCCCGAGAACTCCCGTGTAATCGATAAAGTCGAGTTGGTGCGCTCTTCGAAAGTCAGGCGCGCCAAGCTGTACTACCTGCGTGCGTTGCGAGGCAAAGCCGCCCGCCTCAAAGATGTCGAGCGCGAGCACGCGACCGCTGCCACAACCGCGAAATAATAATTGCGCAACTATTTCGACGTAGCGGTCGGCGCGGGACTCGTGACTGGGTCGTCATGCGGCCACACAGCGGTCAGCGCTAATCCCACTGCGATTCCCACCGAGACTTCGACAAACCGGTGAGCCGCGACGATCCACGCTGATTTCGTGCGTCCGATAAGCATGACAATCGCCAACGTAACACTGGCCATCCGGTACGCCTCACCGAGCCGGAGCGCCGCGCAGATTAATCCAATTGCGAAAACACCCAGGCCAAAGACGATAGTGTTCGATCCGAAATAGGTTGTTAGCAACGCCCCCATCAGAGCTCCAACGGCGGTCCCGGCAAAACGCTGTTCGGACACAGCCAACGCCGCTCCCAAGGTCGACTGCATAATAATTAAGGTAGTGATGGTGGCCCAGTAAGCCTCTGGAAGCCCGAGAACGCGCGCGACCAGCAGCGAAACGACAGCCGCGATTGCGGTTCTGGCCGAATGCACCAACGCATGCCGGCTCAGCCGATGCGAAATAGGGCTACTCATTCCGGGCATGCTTCCTCCTGCGCGAAGTCGTAATTCTAGCTGACTCAAAGCTGGTACTATTCCACAGCATAGTTGTTGATGAAATCGGAATTTAATGGCAGGACTATGATCAGTGACTATTCCATGAATTCCGGCCCTGTTAACTTCAGCTTTGTCCATGACAAGGAGTCCAGCACCGTGCGAAACGGGACGGAGCCTGCAGAAAACTACTTTTATGAAAAGTGATCCAGGCCAAGCCAACTGGCCTACTGAACAGTCCAGCTTAGTCTGTGCAGCAATTTTTCTTCTGGCAGGATTCTGCTTTAGCCAACCTAACATTTCTCTTTCACCCACGATTGGCCCTCCGACCACTAGCCTGCGGGTCTCGGGCAGCGGACTCAAACCTTACGCCACGATAGACATTTACTTCGACACAAGCGATGAAGTCTCGACGATTGCAGACAGCTCCGGATCATTTTCCCGGATCGTAGTTCCGGTGCCCGCCTCTGCCTTGCCGGGAACCCATTGGGTGGGCGTGGTAGAGCGTGCTCGGCATACAGGCCTGCAGGAGACATTCGAAGTTTTCACTAGTTGGCGTCAGTTCCACCGGCTCAACATGAGGCGCCAAAACCCGTACGAGAAAATTCTCAACGTTAGCAACGTTGGCAACCTGGAACTGAAATGGAGCTACACAGCCGGCTCTGGCGATTTAGGTTCCTCGCCTGCAGTCGTCAACGGGGTGGTTTATGTGCAGTCGTCGGACACCAATATGTACGCGCTGAATGCGCATACCGGTGCCCTGCTTTGGAGCTATCCTACCGGCGGCGAAGTTCATTCCTCGCCGGCCGTGGTCAATGGGATGGTTTACGTAGGCTCGGTGGACGGCAACGTGTACGCGCTGGACGCTCATAACGGGACCAAGGTTTGGACCTACACCACCGGTGGCAATGTATACTCCTCGCCCACGGTAGTGGATGGAGTGATTTACGTCGGCTCCCTCGACAACAATGTGTACGCTCTCAATGCCCGAACAGGGTCCAAGCTCTGGAGCTACGCCACCGATGGAGTTGTGCTTTCCTCGCCCGCTGTGGCGAATGGCGTGGTCTATATCGGCTCGAACGGCGGAAATGTTTACGCGCTGAACGCCCGCACTGGTCGCAAACTGTGGAGCTACAGCAACAACAGTTCGGTAGATTCGTCGCCCGCCGTGGCAAATGGAGTGGTCTATCTTGGAAGCGGTTACAACATCTACGCGCTGAATGCCTGTACCGGCGTGCTGCTCTGGACGCGCTATGTCGGAGTCATTGCGGTTTCCTCGCCCGCAGTGGCTGACGGGGTGGTCTATACCGGTACCCAATACGGTGACGTGGACGCACTAGACGCCCAAACTGGCGTTCTCCTCTGGACCTATCACACCGGCTACGTTGTGGATTCCGCGCCCGCCGTGGCAAATGGGGTGATTTACGTGGGATCGTGGGACAATAACCTATATGCGCTAGACGCCCATAGCGGCGCCAAGCTGTGGAGCTACGTTACAGGCCTTTACGTGGAATCATCACCTGTGGTCGTGAACGGGGTAGTTTACGTCAACTCCTACGACGGCAAGGTTTATGCCTTCGATCTGCAACATGGTCCGCAGGAGGCATTTCCCCAGCGGCCCAACCTAAAGATGCTTCGCCCCAAATTGTTGAACTAGCCCAGCCACAAGTTAGACGCACTGCACCGGTACTCTTTTCCACCTTGCTTCACAACCCCTCGCTCGGCGAAGATGAATTTAGCTCGAGCTTCTGATTCTTGCCGTGCCCGCAAAAGCCAAACCCGCGCGCGCAAAAACGCTCTCTCCATCCGCGGCCAAACTTCGTCTGCTGAAGCGCCTGCGCTGCACTATGAAATTCGAAAAGCTTGCATGGCAAACTGGCTCTCGCCTGATCGCCGGCGTCGACGAAGTAGGACGCGGCTCGTTATTCGGCCCAGTCGTTGCCGCGGCCGTCATTCTTGATCCGCACTATCGCATTCGAGGCCTGCGCGACTCCAAGCTCTTGCTCGCGGAAAGGCGCGAGGTGCTGGCTGAACGTATTCGCGAACACTGTGTCGCCTGGGCCATCGCGGCGGTCGATGCCGCGCGCATCGATCAAATCAACATCTATCAGGCTTCGCGCGTCGCCATGCGGGAAGCTGTCATGTGCCTCGAACCCGGGCCCGACCATTTGCTGATTGACGCGCTGCGCCTGGACTGCGAACTCCCGCAGCGGGCAATCATCCACGGCGACGCGCTTTCTGCCTCGATCGCTGCCGCCTCGATTCTAGCCAAGGTCGAGCGCGATCGCATGGTGCGCGAATGGGATCCGGTTTTTCCGATTTACGGATTGGCTTCGAACAAGGGATACAGCACGCCTCACCACCTCGCCGCTCTGCGCCAGCATGGGCCTTCTCCGCTGCATCGGCAGTCTTTCGCTCCCGTCTGGAATAATCCTGTGCCTCAGGAGGTGCTTGCCTTCATGCTTGATGAAAAGCCGGAAGAATTGCTGGAGGAAATAAACGAGGCCTCTGCTCAGCCAGCCTAGGTGTGTGTTTTATCAATGCGTGGAAATCTTGCCGCAAGCTCAAACCCCCGTCCTCAAAAGCTTTCAAAGCGATTTCAACCTGGCTGTGCACAAGTTTTCATATTGACAGCAGTCTCATCCATGGACTAAAGTTCTCACGCTCTACTACCGGGCATCGTTCTTGCTTCCAAACCGGGTCCGATTAGTGCTGAGCTTGCTGACTACAACCTCCGTACTCGGCGGCAGCGACTAAGAAGCTTCCACCTAATGAAGGTTGGCCAGGCGTTCAGGAATCTAAGTGGACTCAATCGGACCTCGACTAGCTCCTCTCCTCGTACTTGCGGCGTTGCTAGGGACTTTAAGCTACGCGCAAGAACCAGCCACCTCCAACCCTGCGGCGAACTCGTCCGCAAAGCAGGCATCTTCTGACGCCGACCGAGTGGTGCTAAAAGTTGGCGACGCCCAGGTTACCAAGCAAGAATTCGAGTCCAGAATCCGCGACGTCGAGCCCGGCCATGCCGAGGAGGGCGCGCCGGATAAAGATCGCCAACGCCTGGGCGATGACTACGCATCCGTGCTGATGCTCTCGCAGCAAGCTGTCGCCAAACATCTCGACTCCTCTCCCGAGGTTGCTCGCCAGTTAGACATCGCGCGCATGCAGGTTCTATCGGACGCAGAGTTCGCTAGCCTCATGCAGCAGGCGCAGCCCACATTCGCCGAGGTCAGCCAATATTACGCCGCGCACGCCTCTGATTATGACGAGGTGCAAATTCGCCGGCTCTTCATTTGGAAACAGCGAGACAACTCGAAACGCGCGCCGGTTTTGACTTCGCAGGAGGCCAGGGCCAAGGCCGAGCAAATTCGCAAAGCCTACGCATCAGGCACCGACGTAAAAAAGCTCTCCGGCGATCTGACGAAGTCCGAGCAGGGCATGCTTGATCCCAATCCGCTCACTTTTCTGCGCGGAGAGCTGTCGCCGCAAATGGAGAAAGTCGCACTCTCACTCAAAGAAGGCGAGTGGTCTGAGGTGGAAGATACTCCGGCGCGCCTTCTTCTCATTCAACTCGTCAAGCGCGACCGTCAGCAACTCGGACAGGTGTCGGCGCATATCGAAAAACAACTGCAGGACCAGAAGATGCAAACGCTGCTGAACGATCTGAAAAAGAATGCTGGTATCTGGATGGACGAAAAATACTTTGGGACTGCGGTGGCTCCTGTCCCGGACGCGCAACGGCGTGCTTCCAACCCACCGTCGGAGCTTCAAAAATCAACAAAAGAGGGGGATAGAAAAAATGAGGAACAGTAGATGTAGAGCGCTGTGCTACTTTGCGCTGCCTGCGGTGCTATTGGCGGCGTGCGTCCTGCAACCGTTACAAGCCAGCGCCCAAACCAATTCACTAGGGGTCAACTGCTCGAAGATCGACGTGGCCTCGCTGATGATGCAGGACAACATGCGCGCCGGTTTAATCCTTATCGAATGCGGCATTGTGCAGGGCGGACATCCGTCGGCATTTGGCGGGGCGCATAGTTCGACTACCCCTCCCAACGTCCGGGTCAGCAACGGATCAGATTGTTCAGGTTCCGCGGACGTATGCGGTAGCGAAAGCATGGTGGCGGCCAGCACTGCGGATAAAGGCCAGACGGTTGTGGTCAACTACAACGCCAACTACGACAACAGTTCAAGCTATACGGGTACGTCCTACTCCACCGACGGAGGAGCGACGTTCAAAGAGATTCAGCCTGCGCCGTTTGCGACTGCCCACGGCTTCAACGCCGGGGACCCGATCGTCGTTTTCAACTCCAAGCTGGGCAAGTTCTTTGCCGGCGATTTGGTGGGGAACTGCGGTGGTCAGGGAGTCGGCTTGTGGACTTCCAAGGATGGCAAAACCTGGACTGTGGGAGCGTGCGCCCATAACGGCAGCTTCGACGACCGCGAGTCAATGTGGTCGGACAATGAACCGACCAGCGGTACCTATGGACGCATGTATGTCTCGTGGAATGACTTTACGACAAACTGCGGAGCGGGTGGATGTCTTTTCGTTACTTACTCGGACGACGGCGTGACTTGGAGCACCCCGAAGCAACTCAACACTGGCACATTCCTCCGCAACGTGCAGATCACCGGCTCACCACGCGGCGCCAAGCCGGTTGGCAAGGACAGCACCGTATTCATTGCCAGCATGGATGAAGGTGGCGGGGGCAACGCGACCCGCCAGAATCTTATGTTCAGATCGACCAACGGCGGCAAAACCTGGACTCAAGTGACTATGGGTCCGCGATACAACCCCGTCGGTGATCAGAGCTGCGGATATTTCTATCAGGTAAACCCCATCATCCGGCACATGGGATGGGGAGAACCGGCAGTTGGCCCCAACGGAGTGGTCCATTATGACTACGCCGCGGCAGGGACGAACGGCGATCACGGGGATATCTTTTACCAACGGTCGACCGACAACGGCAAGACCTGGTCCAAAGCTGTCAAACTCAATACTGACAAGGATGCTCCAAACAAGACGCAGTGGATGCCTTCGCTGTCCGCTACCTCGGACGGTAACGTCACTGCCTCTTGGTATGATCGTCGCAAGGCCACTAGCGCTTGCAACAGCGTTGGAGATCCCGGATGTAACTACGAGCGTGTGGGCCGGCAGTCGAAGACCAATGGCGCTTCATGGAACTCGGAGATCACAATCAGCACGAAGCTGATTACGCAGCCAGCCCAGGACGACGGGTTTGTTGTGGGCTGCTACGCGGGTGATTACGACTACAACGTGGCTCTGAACGCGGCTGACGCGGGCAATAGCACCGGCACCGCATATGTCACCTGGACCGACGGGCGACATAAGATTAGTGGCGTACCCGTGCAGAACGTGGACTATGCGGGGTTTCCAGAACCGTAGGCGAAGCCGCTGCATCAATCAGCAAAGGAGGGCGCCACTGGTGGCGTTCTCCTTTTATTTTTTTGGCGATGCTTTCTTATGGCGCACGAGATGAAGCAAGCGTGTTCTGTCAGGTTGACAAAGCTTCTCACCGGAAATAAAGTTTGCTCGATTGTTTCAGGAGTCAGTCGATGCGCAATATGATCAGGCAAACAATTCTCCTGGCTGCACTCACGGCGCTGCTGGCGGGTCTATTTGCCGGACGAGCCCTGGCGTCCGAAGTAAAAACTTATCGCGGTAAGTTTTCGGACGGGGCTACGTACCTGATTCAGGTTCCCTCGAAATGGAACGGAACACTCCTTCTGTACAGCCATGGATATGTGATTCCGGGTTTCTCGAATCCGGCTGTCGACGTGGGCGATCCCATTACCGGGTCTTACCTTCTGGCGAATGGCTACGCATTGGGCGGGTCATCTTACGCGAGTACCGGCTGGGCAGTTCAGCAGGCGTTGCCGGATCAGATTCAAGTACTGGACACTTTCAAGAAACTGGTTGGAGCGCCGAGCCGGACGATTGCCTGGGGCCATTCACTTGGCGGCATAGTCACAGCTGGTTTGGTCCAGAGGTATCCCGCACGCTTTGACGCGGCGCTTCCCATGTGCGGCGTGGTGGCGGGGAGCGTGGGGACGTGGAACCAGGCGCTGGACTCAGCTTTTGCCTTCGACGTTCTGCTCGGGTCGGGGTCGGGGCTGAAACTCGTGAACATCACGGATCCGGTTAAGAATGTGGACATCGCCGAGGGCATTCTTAATAAAGCACAGAAAAATGCGCGGGGCCGGGCGAGGATCGCGTTGAGCGCGGCCCTTGCAGACACGCCGGGATGGTTCGATCCGTTGTCTCCTGAGCCATCGCCTACAAATTATGCTGCCCAGGAAGCAAACCAGTATCTTTGGCTCTCGGAGATTGATTTTCCTTTTGCCTTCGACTTCCGGGCCGAACTTGAGAAGCGTGCCGGAGGAAATGGGTCGTGGAACCATGGCGTCGACTATGAGAAACAGCTTGAACGGTCGATAGATTATGCGGAAGTTCAGGCACTGTATCAGAAAGCTGGACTTAACCTCCACGATGATGTTCAGAAGCTGAATGATGCGGCGCGAATCAGCGCGAAAGCGTCAGCTCTCACCTATCTCGAACACAATGTTATTTTGGACGGACAGATCGATATCCCCGTGTTGACTCTGCATACCAAAGGCGACGGCCTGGTCGTGGTTGAAGATGAGAGCGCTTATAAGAATGTCGTTGATGAAGAGCACAACGGTCAGTTTTTGCGTGAGGTATTTGTACATCGCGCCGGGCACTGTGAGTTCACCCCGGCTGAGACAGTCGTCGCTTTCGAAGCGCTGGTCACCCGCGTAGATACGGGAAAGTGGCAAGAGCTTGGAGCCGGTGTGCTGAATAAAAAAGCGAAAGCGCTGGGATCGAAGTTCAACGTGTTGCCCGTAAACGGCAAAGAAGTTCACGTGCCGCCTGCTTATTTTAAGTTTCATCCACCGGTATTTTTGCGGCCGTTCGATGCTGGGAAAAATTGAATTCACAACTGGCAGCGCGCGGCGGTAGAAGCCAGAACGGGATGAGAATTTGCTAATCCTTATCTGAAATATTCCATTCGCAACAAGCCTTGTTAACAATTGACTTCCCCCCACCCCGGATCGAGAATCGCGGCCGGTTCAATAATTCTTCGTGATTTTTCACTCTCCTTCCGACGCTGGGAAAGACTTAGTTTCAATTGCGCCGAACCAGCGTGGACGCTCGACGCCTACGTCGCCCTTCCCGGACGAGCGTCGAGCGTCTCCCCCACTATTTGTCTAGGATCTGGACATCAGCAACCGACTGAAAGTCGGCTAAGTGTCCTCATTTGAAATCGCGGCGTGCAACCATGCGAATTAATATTGACATCCAGTAACAGGGCATTTCAGAATCGGGCGTTGTCGTTCCACTTCCTGCTGAAGCGTAAAGAACTGTGGAAAATTTTGCAGATGTTCATCCGCCACTAAGTCAATTCTTAAGGAGACTGAAAGACCTATGAAGACTCGTTTCGCTCGTATCAGTCCACTGGTTGTGGTCACCCTGCTAGTTTGCACTTGCCTCGTTGGTATCGTCTCAGCTCAGGATATTCAGCCACAGGCCAAGGGAAGGTATGTGGTTCTGCCGCCGCGGCTGCGCTACGACGTCGTGGCCCCATCGGCTTCGCTGCAAACCTGGAATGGTTCTTTCAATTACCAGGGAACGAACTATACATACAACATGGTTGGCACAGTACCTTCCAGCAATTCTTCGACTACAGTGCAGGTGTACGTGGTTCCGCTGAAGGTAGTGATCACGGCAAGGAATGGAACCAAGACCACATATGACCCGTCGCATGTGCTTTCGAACGGGAAAACGGTCACCAACAACACCGTTGGATCTCCGATTTTCAATTCCAGTACAACCTACATGCAGGGTGGAGTGGATGTGGGCACCACGCAATATATCGACGCTTACCAACGCGCCAACTTCTGGGGCACAGTGAAGAGCGCTTCGAATTATCACCTGTTGTTGGGCGGACCGACGGTCCTGGCGGAACAGACTCTGAGTCCACCTTCTCGCTATGGGACGACCGGTACGGTATTCGGGTTCAAGGCGGGGCTGGTCGACATCAACTGGTTTGATGCGCAGCTGCAGAGCCTCATCACGAAGTTCACCCAGATTCAGCCGAACACCTTTCCCATCTTCCTGACCTACGATGTTTACCTCACGCAGAATGGCAGCTGCTGCATTGGCGGCTATCACAGTTCGGAAGGCAGCATAAGCAATCCGCAAGCATACGCGCATGCGACTTACGTGGATCATCCGGGAGTTTTTGCCCAGGATGTTTCCGCTTTGTCGCACGAAGTGGGCGAGTGGGCGGACGATCCGCTCGTGGTAAATATCAATGGCAACAATACGCCATGCGGAATTCTGGAGGTGGGCGATCCGCTGGAGGGTGAAGCCAACTATGGCGGGTATCCTTACACGCTGAACGGATTCACGTACAACTTACAGGATCTGGTCACTCTGCCCTACTTCGGGGCGCCGACGAGCACGTCGGTGAATGGCTGGCTGAGCTTCCAGGGAAATTCATCGCTTTCCGTGTGTTCGAACGGTAGTTAGACCTTCGACAGTTTTACCCGGCCCGCTTCTCACGAAGCGGGTTTTTTTTTGCAATGCCCGGCAGACAGCTATCCCTCTGCAACAAAGTGGTCGAATCAGGTAAGATACTTCGGCTAACACGCTGCCCGCTAATGAACCGCGAATATCACCGAGGATACAGCCAGGAACTGCATCGAGACATGGAGGCGCTGGTCTTTGGACACGGCGGCTCGCCCCTGCTGGTGTTCCCGACCTCAATGGGAAAATTCTTCGAATATGAAGACCGCGGCATGATTGGGGTTCTCGCCCAAAAGATCGACAGCGGAGAGTTGCAGATATTCTGTCCCGACGCGGTGGACACCGAGAGCTGGTACAACAAGAGTGTTCATCCGCGACAGCGTGTACTCCGCCATTTGCAGTACGAACGCTACATTCTGCACGAATTCCTTCCGTTCCTGCGCTGGAAGAACTGGTCGCCGACATTGGCAGTGACCGGATGCAGCTTCGGTGGCTACCAGGCCGTTAACTTTTCCCTGAAGCATCCCGATATCGTCACCCGTTGTGTTGCCATGAGCGGAGCCTATGACATCCATCAGTTTCTCGATGGATATTACGATGACGACTGTTATTTCAATTGCCCGATAGATTATTTGCCGAATACGAATGACGAGTGGTTTCTCAGCAGGTATCGCCAGATGCAGATTGTCTTGGGATCGGCGCACTGGGATATTTGTCTCGGATCAAAATGTAAAGTTCTCCGCGGTGCTGCACCAGAAGGGAGTTCCGCATTGGTTGGATGTGTGGGGCGATGAACTGAAGCACGATTGGCCCTTGTGGCTGAGGATGGCAGGGAAGTACTTTTAGAGGTTGTGGGTGCGGGAACGCTAACAGCCCCGTAGTCATCCCGAGCGACGCGAGGTCTGGGTTCTTCGCGTTGGCGGGAGGAAACCAGATTCCTCGTCGCTTTGCTCCTCGGAATGACAGAGGTTTGGGTTGGTGGTTGGCAAAGCAACGTCTGTACAGGAGCTATGGTCATGAAGAAAATCGGAATCTTATTTGGCATGGAGAATACTTTTCCCCCGGCGGTCGTGGAAAAGATCAACAGCATGAAAATCGAAGGCGTGTCCGCCGAGTTTGTAAAGCTGGGCGGGGTGAAGATGGCTGATCCTAGCGGATATCGCGTGATCATCGATCGAATTTCGCAGGACATTCCTTTCTATCGGGCTTATTTGAAAAATGCCGCGTTAAACGGAACGATCGTGATCAATAACCCGTTCTGGTGGACGGCCGACGACAAGTTTTTCAACTACGCGCTGGCGAGCAAGCTTGGCGTGGCGATTCCGCCGACAGTCCTTTTGCCGCACAACAAGCATCCCGAGGGAACCACTGACCTGTCCATGCGCAACTTAATGTATCCCTTGAATTGGGAAGAGATTTTTGAATACGTCGGCTTTCCCGCTTTTCTGAAACCGTATTCTGGCGGGGGCTGGAAGCACGTTTACAAGGTGCACTCGCCGGAAGAATTCTTCTACCACTACAACCAGACCGGTGACCTCTGCATGACATTGCAGCATGGAGTGGTGTTCAAGGAGTACTTTCGCTGTTATGTGGTCGGTCAGGAAAAGGTGCGGATTATGTATTACGACCCCAGGCCGCCATTTCATGAACGCTACGTGCGGAATCCTGTGCCTGCCGATGCCAAGTTGCTGGAGCGCGTGGAGCGGGACGCGCTGACGCTGTGCCGGGCTCTCGGATACGACCTCAATACGGTTGAGTTTGCGGTCGAAGACGGTATTCCCTATGCGATTGACTTCATGAATCCGGCGCCGGACGCGGAAGCTACCTCGGTGGGTCAGGATAACTTCGAGTGGGTGGTGAATGCTGTTGCGGAACTAGCTGTAAAAAAGGCGCTTAGCGAGGAGAATCCGGCGGGGGAGCTGCGCTGGGCCGCGTTTCTGGCTGGGGACGACCTGTGGAATTGCCGAGCGAAAGCCTACCGCGCGTAAGCGCGAAGGGCAGAAACAGTCTGGAGGACGGCCGGATTACCCCCCCGGCGAGCGAGACGCCCGTCCGTTCTCCATTGATCAAATATTCGGGCCTAATCCAGAGTCTGATTGTTTTACTGGGCGAGCTGAGTTAGCCCGCGGACCATGCGCCCTACTTTCACTATCGGAATCGAAGAAGAATATCAGACCGTCGATCCGGTCACCCGCGATCTGCGCTCGCACATCCATGCGGAGATGATCGAAAAGGGCAAGATGCTGCTGCAGGAGCGGGTTAAGGCTGAAATGCATCAGTCGGTGGTCGAAGTAGGCACCTCGGTTTGCACCAATATCAAAGAGGCCAAAGAAGAAGTCAAGAAGCTTCGCGGCGACATGATCAAGCTCGCCAAGGACAATGGTCTGCGGCTGGCTTCGGCGGCCACTCATCCTTTTGCCGACTGGCGAGTGCAGGAAATTACGCCCGACGAGCGCTACAAAAACATTGTCGAAGATATGCAGCTGGTGGCGCGGGCGAATCTGATTTTCGGCTTGCACGTTCACATCGGAGTTGAAGACCGCGAGACCGCCATTCAGTTGATGAACCATGCGCGCTATTTTCTGCCGCACATTCTGGCGCTTTCCACCAATTCGCCTTTCTGGCTGGGCATGAATACCGGGCTGAAATCTTACCGATGCAAAGTTTTCGACAAGTTCCCACGCACTAACATTCCGGATTATTTCCCCAGTTGGGGTGAATACGAAAACTTCATCAAGCTGCTGATCAAGACCAATTGCATCGACAACGCGAAAAAGATCTGGTGGGACATTCGGCCGCATCCATTTTTCAATACACTGGAGTTCCGGGTCTGCGATATTCCCATGCGGGTGGATGAAACCATTGCGCTGGCTGCCCTCATCCAAGCCACAGTCGCCAAACTGTACAAGCTGCATGCGGCGAATACAGGGTTCCGCCTCTACCGCCGCGCGTTGGTTATGGAGAACAAGTGGCGCGCCGCGCGTTATGGTCTGTACGGGTAAATTGGTTGACTTTGGCAAGCAGACAGGAAGTTTCCGCACGCGAGTTGATCCTGGAATATCTCGACTTTGTGGACGATGTAGTGGATGAGTTGGATTCCCGCGAGGAATTGAACTACGTTCACAAAATCCTGGAAATGGGGACTGGAGCAGACCGCCAGTTGCGCGTATTTGAGGAAACTAACGATCTGAAAAAAGTGGTCGACTACATTATTGAAGAGACGGAAGTGGGTGTGACCGATTTGCCGATCGCCGCCTCCGCTAGAAAAGCAGGGTAATGAACGTTCCTGTCAGTGAAGCCAACCGCAAGTTTAATACGATTCCTTTCGATCCAGAACTAACTCCGGGCGCCCGCAATGCGGTGCAACGTTTGTCTGCGAGTGCAGCCGGCGAGAAAGTTACGGTCATCACCGACGAAGCTACGAAGGAAATCGCCGCCAGCATTGTTCACGAACTGGAAGTCGTGGGCGCTCCGCTATCACGCGTGGGTGCTGGAAGATTTGGCGCCGCGACCGCTGGGCGATCTGCCGCGAGAGATTGTGGAAGATCTCGAGACCAGCCAGGTCAGCATTTTCGCGGTGCAGGCGCAGACCAATGAACTGCGCTCGCGCATGCAAATGACGGACGTGGTAAACCGCCGCCGGATTCGCCACGCTCACATGGTGAACATCAACCGGCAAATCATGCTGGAAGGCATGCGAGCCGACTTTCTGAAAGTCGATCGCATCAGCGTGAAAGTGGTTGAGTTGTTGCGGCGCGCCAAACAGGTTCGAGCCAAAACTGCCGCTGGAACTGATCTGGTCGCAGATTTGAATCCGAACTATCGCTGGGTGAAGACCAGCGGGATTATCAGTCCGGACAAATGGGGCAACCTGCCCGGCGGCGAGGTCTTCACCACCCCAGGCGAAGTGAATGGCACGTTTGTGATTGACGGAGTTGTCGGCGACTATCTCTGCGCCAAGTTTGGAAGTTTGCGTGAGCATCCGTTAACCATTCGGGTGAAGGGAAATCGCGTGGTCGAAGCTCATTCCGCGAATCCGTGATCTTGAGAGTGATTTCTGGAGTTACACACACACGGATGAGAACAGCGATCGCGTCGGCGAATTTGCCATTGGCACCAATATCGAATTGAAGGATGTGATTGGGCAGATTCTGCAGGACGAAAAATATCCCGGCGTGCACATCGCTTTTGGTAATCCTTACGGCGCGCACACTGGAGCAGAGTGGTACTCGTCTACTCACATCGACGTGGTCGGACGAAAGTTTGATATTTGGGTCGATGACCAGCAGATCATGCGGGACGGGCAAGTTCTTGCTGGAAGCGTAAAAACTTTTGTCATCCTGAGCGGAGGTGATCATCCGCTCGCGGATGGTCACTGGAGTCGAAGGACCGAACGCAGATTGAGTTATTAATAGCGTTGCGGGGAGTTCTACCGAGTACGCCGGCAAGCACGCGGTTAGAACGCCTTGGAGCAGCATCGCGAGGCTGAGCAGTTTGGGTCCTTCGACTTCGTAGCTGTTTCGCTTCGCTCACCAGCTACCGCGCTCAGGATGACAGCTTGTTCCGTTAAGCGCTGCACTCAGGGTGACCTCGATAAATCATGATTCCCGCCTTGCGACGGCAGTTCAACGCGAACTTCAAGCCGGAGAAGTACCAGACTTTTCTGCAGTTGATGGAAGAGCGCTGCGGTACTCCGGTGAAGTTCCAGCTTTCCGAGACGCCCTGTTTTTTCCCCAAGCCGCTGCTTGATCAGATGTGCCAATACGGCGAGGAGTTGATCCGGCAATTGGGTGGCTTGGAATATCGCAAAGCCTCATTCGAAGCAATTCCTCCCGAGTTTAATGTTCCGCGCGAAGCCCCGCATCCTATGTTCATTCAAGTGGACTTTGGATTGGTGCGCGACGCCGCAGGCAAAATACAGCCTAAGCTGGTTGAGTTGCAGGGGTTCCCATCACTGTATGCGTATCAAGCAATGCTTTCGCAGACATACATGGAGGCCTTCAAACTCGATGAGAATTTGAAGTATCTGCTTAGCGGGTTAGATTGGGAAGAATATAAAAAGCTTTTGCGGCGGGCGATTGTTGGCGATCAGAACCCGCAAAATGTAATTCTGATGGAGATCGATCCGGCGCAGCAAAAGACATTGCCGGATTTTCTGCTGACCGAAAAACTGCTCGGGATCGCAACCGTCTCGATTACCGACATCGAGAAACGAGGCAACGAGCTGTTTTATGAGAGCGAGGGCAGGCGCATTCCTATCCGGCGCATTTACAATCGCGCCATCGTGGATGAGTTGGTGCGAAAGAAGCTCAAGCTTGCTTTCAAGTTTACGGATGACCTGAATGTCGAATGGGCTGGACATCCCAACTGGTATTTCCGCATGAGCAAGTTCTCCCTGCCGTATCTGCACCACGAGTGTGTGCCGAAAACATCTTTTCTTGATCGCGTGGAGCCGCTGCCTCAGGATCTGGACAATTACGTGATCAAGCCGCTGTTTTCCTTCGCGGGGTTGGGCGTCATTCTTAATCCCACAAAAGAAGATCTCGCAAATATCCCCAAAGAAAAACGCTCGCAGTACATTTTGCAAGAGCGGATGCACTTTGAGCCAGTAATCGAAACGCCGCTGGGGGGGACCAAGGCGGAAATCCGCATCATGTACATCTGGCTGGATGAATTATTACCCGTGATGACCATCATTCGCATGGGACGCGGGCTGATGATGGGCGTGGACCACAACAAGAACATGCAATGGGTCGGATCGTCGGCCGGGTTTTATATCGAGTGACTGACTCGCGCAAAGCCCTGGACCGCTGTGATTCCAGCCAGTCACTGGCAATTCTCCTAGTTCTGTTGTTGTTGGTCTCCCTTTTCATCCCGTCATTGTCTGACGCATCGGATGGCGGCACTCAGCTTCCCGGCACCAGCGCTCAGCAGTTGTCGGCCGACGATTTCGACTGGCGCGAAATGGTTCCGTATCTTTTCGCGGCATCCGCTCTGCCCGGAGAGCAAGGCATCAAGGCAGTGCTGGAAAACTGCAAAGTGCTGCGTGTGTATGTCGCGAACGAGATTCGCGCGCGGTGCGGGCCGGATAAGAAGCTGTGCCCCGCAACGAATGACAGCTCGGTCCTGGAGAACGAAGTGAGCAAAAGGATCGACGAGATCGTACAGGAAGGAATTTCCCGTCGCCATCAGAAGGCGATCGTGGACTACACATTGTCGCGCCGGCCTTTTCCTTTCTCCGAAATTGCGGCTGTCAAAAGCGAGAACCACTCAGAGGCGTACTTCATGCTCACGTTTGCGAACCGCAGCTACACTGCTGCGGACGTGCAGGCCAAGTATGGCGCCCCGTATGACACCGACGTCGTTCAGTGGTATAGCGTCTTCAAATACCGTCTGGACAGCCCGCACTACACCACCAAGGCAGTGTTCGAAATCGATCCCATAGATGGCGCAGTGTTAAAGGTCTCGATCAGCTTAAAAATCAAGAAACCAAAGAAAGAAAAGAGCACTGACTAGCGTGTTTTGAGCCCGCTGTTACAAGAGCGGCCAGCTCAGCACGCCTTTTGTTTTATCAAGTCCTGGTTCTCGAAGTCTGGTTCTGAAGTCTGGTTCTCAAGTCTGGTTCTTGAGTTGAGCAGGGCCTTGTGCCGCCAGCCACCGGCGAATTGCGGCGGTGACCATGCCTCTTATCTGGACCATGGTTTGTTCGTTTTTTCCCTTGAGTTCCAGTCCGGAGCCGGCGCGGGCTTCGATGTTTGCAATGGTTTCTTCGGGGGAGGCTTCTTCTTCATCCACGTCATCTTCATTCAAGGCTTCTTCATCCAAGGCTTCTTCATCCGAATCATCTTCATTCAAGTGCTGGACGCTAGCCGGGAGTGACTTGGGCGGTTCGCTGCGTTGCAGGAAATCTTCGCGGCGCCAGGGGTCCTCGCCTAATCCAGTTTCGTCGACGGTGCTGGGATCGATGACTACGCGGGTTTCCATGGGTTCGAAATGGGTGCGGCGCAGGTTGGACGAGGCGGTCTGCAACGCGTAGAGAAGGAGGCCGGCGGTTTTGGGGTCTACCTGTTGGCTGAGGATCAGGCGCATGACCTGCATGAGCGAGACTTGGACGGATTCAGCGTCCTCGAGCACGGGGAGATCGAGCGCGGCGCGGCTGCGGCGGGCGCGATTGGCGTTGAGCGCGACGCGGGTGTCGCGCCAGCGTTTATGGAAATAACAGAAGTGATTGCGTCTGAGGGCGGGCGATCCGCACTGTGTGCCATTAGTTTTGATGTGTTCGCAACGAGGAATGTTTTTGGGATAAAAGGACATGATTGGTCTCCACCCCCCTCCCCCCTGATCTTTTGGGATCAGAGGGGTAGCGGGGAACTAGCGTTAAAATCTTTGAGTTGAAAAGATTTACAGGCAAAATCCTGGAAACAAACGGTTGGTGGATGGAGGAAGGCATTTCTGAATCGATGAGCTATATATTTGTTATCGTGTATATCTGGTAGTGAAGTCAAGAGAATTGCGGAGAAAAAACGAGACGCTGTGTCGAAATGGGAAAAGGGCGCTGGCAGATGTTAGAGTCGGCGCATCTCGCCGTTCGCCATTTTCGGAAAACTTAAAGGTGGGCCGCCCGGCCCTTGGGGTCCGTGGTGCCCACTCGTCGAACACCGCGACGAGTGGGGCAGCCGCACTCGTAGTGACACATTCAGAACGAACTTAACCGCAGCGAGTAGGCCAGCCCCCAAGCCTGATCTGGCCTCAGTAAACGCCCCTTCGCTCTATCCAATCCACCTTTACGTTTTTTGTTCGAGAAAGTCCGCAAGCGTTATGGCTTAATCGTTGACCACGATGTCGGCCTTCTTGGCGGTTGCGTGCTCTTGCTTCAGCATGCGTGCGATGTCCCCGAGCGGTACATGGTGCGCCAGGGGCTGGAGTTCCCAGAGCGGTCTCTCGCCCTGAGCGTAGTAATAATTGGAGTGCTCCAAAAGGTTCTGCTCTTGCGCCATGAATTGCTGCGAAGCGTGTTCGGGGTGGCTAACCATTTGAACCGAACTGGCCAGCACTGCTCCGCCCACTGAACCGCCGCCAATCGATTGTCCTAATGCGACCGTGGCACAAAAGAAACACAATACGAATACTGCAGTCTTCATCGGGTTTATCTCCAGTTCTTTCGGGTCATGCGTACGCAATCACTAAGAGCAAGCCCCATACCAACCCCGTAGTCATTGAAAACTGGAGATTTAGAGGCGCACCCCAAAATTGCAGGTGTGCAACAATTTGCGTATTTAGGGCCAGCCAGTATAGGGAAGGAATCAATCCGACGTGCTGTTGGCTGGCTGCATTAGTCAGAATTACCCTCTGGTAAGTGCAACAAACCCGGTTTTACCTTTTCGCTCCGTGCAGTGATAAATCGGGCATCCGTAAGTGCAGCTACGCTTTTCGGGAGGACTTCTCCGGGTAACCGCTTGATTGTGGCGATGAACCTGTCGTGCAAGCATCGGGAGCAGTATCGAACTACTGTACGTTACCCGGTTCAACGATTAACAAATCGCCCGCTCAGGAGCAGTAGCCATGAAAAAGATGAATCTCCCGGCTTTCCTTTTGGCACTCGCTTTTTGTATAGGCATCACGCAACAAGCAGCGCTGGCGCAGTCAACAACACTGGTATTTGGCGGGAGCGCCTACGGGACCGACGCGTTTGTCAGCAATAAGGTGCTCTCTGGTAAAACCTCATTTGTGACGTTAGGCGATTGTTCGACGACCGTCGGAGCGCATGTCACTAACTCTGCGGGGTCGGTCAATGTGCCCCCTCTATTTACGACTGGTGCAATCCACACCGGCGCGATGACGAGCGCAAACATGTCGCAATCCAGTTCCCATGTGCAACAGCTTAGTAGTCTTTCGGGCCTGATTACGGCCGACAATATCACTGCGGCGAGTTCGACCACGGATCAGAATGGAACCTTGAAGGTCAGTGCGGCCGGCTCGTCATTCACCAACCTGGTAGTCGCCGGCAATAAGATTCAGGGTACGCCAGACCCCAATACCAAGGTCGATCTTACGGGGCTCGGCTACGTGATACTCAATGAGCAGCGCTCGACTATCAAAGGCGCCACAGCGAAGTTAGTGGTTAACATGATTCACGTATTCGTCACAGAAACTAACGTCTATGAGATTCCCAAGGGTGCTCAGATTATCGTCGCCGATGCCGCTAGTGGGATCGAGATTGCAGAAAACGCGGCATTGGATGGTTTCTCTTACGGCACTAGAGCTTTCCTCGCCCATACGATAATCTCGGGACCGAGCGCGCTGGAAGTCATGCCTTGCCTTGGGACTGATGGGGAAGTCCGGCAAAACAGCACAGCCAGTGTAAACGTGCCCAAGATTCTGAAGACTGGAACGGTGAAAGATACGGTTCAGGGTACTATCTCCGCCAGCTCCTCGATGGGCGAAACCACCTCGACGGTGAATGGGTCGAACCTGGTGAGTGGACTTCTAACCGCAAAAGTAATCAAGGCTGACGCGAACGCGGCCACTACCAGCGAAGGAAAGTTCACCTTCAATGACACTGGATCGAAGTTCCTGGGACTGAAAGTCAGTGGTCATCCGGAAATTCACGACGACGTCGCTCCCAATACAAAAGTAAAAATTGCCGGGTTGGGTACGTTGTGGTTGCACCGGGTTATTCAGACCGACAGCTACATCGAGGTAAGAATGGTTGAATTGGTCGTGACCGAAACAAACAGCTACGGGATTAAAGTCGGGACTGATGTCCGTGTGGCCAATGCCCACGTCTCTCTTGACATCAATCATCACTAAAGTCCGATTACTTGGGGGAGGCTGATGGAATGGCCTCCTCCATTTTTCTGCGGAGTTTGTGGCAAAGGGGTGTCTGGCGTGGAAAAAACGGTTAACGTCACTTCGTGGAAATATCTATGTTCGATGATGATCGTTGACGATGAGTTGCCATACCTGCCTGGTGAGGGCCACTAAATATATCGGCAACTTCTTGAATGCGCAGGCAAGCAACGGGTAGGGCGCTAAGGCCGTCTTATAGCCCTTGTTATGGCGACCGAATCGACTTCCGCAACATTGTCCTCCTCAACCGAATCCAGTGCACCTCTGACGGAATGGAGAACGGTCCGTCCAATTAACAAAGGCCGCGGTTGCCGAAGACCCGTCTGCCAGTTCGGCGAAAATGGAAGAAGAAGAAATTCTCCACGCATCCATGAAGGCCGGTTCAGTTGCGCAAATTGTAGTAGCGGCGATTGCGGTAGTGGGTCTGATTTACCTTCTGAAAGTGGTACTGGTGACCGTGTTTACCGCCATGTTGCTGGCTTTTGCGTTGGAGCCAATGGTTCACCAATTGCAGCGCCTCCGTATTCCACGGCCTTTGGGCGCGCTGCTGGCGGTACTGTTGCTGATTGCAGTGGCGGCAGGTTCAACTCACTTCTTCTACAGCCGCGCCGTAGACTTTGCCATTGAGTTGCCGAAGTATTCGAGCAAGATTCGCGGCACGATCTCGGGTCTTCGGGCACAGACCAGCAAGATTGAAGAAAGCACAAAGTCGGTGATTGCTTCGCCTAAACTGAACAACCGGCCGGTGCCGGTCGAAATACAAGAGTCGCCCGGCCTCTCTCACATCATTTCGGCGGGCAGCGGAACTTTAGGCGACCTGCTACTTGCTATCAGCTTTGTGCCTTTTCTCGTGTATTTCATGTTGACCTGGAAGGACCACGTGCACGCCAACACCGTACATCTGTTTCCTAAAGAGCATCGACTCGTGGCACATCGCACGGTGGCAAGAATATCGGAGATGATTCGCAGTTTCATAACCGGGAATCTGATTATTGGCGTGGTGAACGCATTGATCAGCGGGGTTGTGTTTTGGCGGCTGGGCATTCCGTATTTTTATTTTCTTGGCGCCATCAGCGGGTTCGTAAGTTTAATTCCGTATCTGGGCGTTGTTCTGGCGTTGCTTCCACCTTTAGCCGCGGGCATTGGAATCTTGGATAAGACGGGCGTGATGACTGTTGTTCTCACGGTGGTTGGATTGCACATTCTGACCACCAACGTCGTCTTCCCGAAAGTGGTGGGTAAGCGGCTGCAGTTAAATCCTCTGGCGGTTACGCTGGCGCTTTTGTTTTGGGCGTGGATCTGGGGAGCGATGGGCCTGATATTGGCGGTCCCGCTGGTCGCGATGACCAAAATTATTTGTGATTACACTGATTCGTTGCGCAGTTTTGGAGCATGGCTCGGGGATTGATTCTCTTAGAAACGGTTTGATCGAATGTCCGATCTCAACGCACCGTCGCCCGCACAGTACCCCCGGCAACGGCGTTGGCATTGGATTGCCGTCCTCCTTCTGATTACAACTGCAATACTCATTGTGGCTGGAACAATTGTGGTCTCGCGTGCCGAGCCCATCTTGCGAAAACGCGTGGTTGAGACGCTGTCCGCTCGCTTCCAGAGTACCGTTGAGCTCAAGGAATTTCATGTGTCCCTGCTACGGGGATTCCAGGTCTCGGGCGCAGGGCTCAACATTTACGGTGATACCGACCCAAATATTCATCAAGTGGGAGTTCAACCGATTATCAGTGTCGCGGAATTTCGTTTTCGCACCGGCATCATGGATCTGTTTCGTTCTCCCATGCACGTGGACACCGTATACATGAAAGGTCTGGCGTTAAATCTGCCGCCGCGGGAACAGCGCGCGCAGATGAGAAACATGGCGCGACGTTCCGAGAAGATCAAGATTGTTGTCGATAAATTTGTCTGCGATGGAGCAGAACTGGTAATCAACACGCTCAAGCCGGGCAAGCTTCCTCTTGAATTCGACATTGAGAGTTTGACAATGACGAGATCTGGCACGAATCAACCGTTGCACTTCGATGCCAATCTGATTAATCCGAAACCGGTTGGAACTATCGTATCGAGTGGGTTGTTCGGACCCTGGCAGGCAGACAGCCCGCGTGATACTCCGGTGCGCGGGAACTATACGTTTCAGCACGCGGACCTGAGCACGATCAAAGGCATTGGAGGAATTCTGTCATCCACGGGAGAGTATGCCGGCACGCTCAATAACCTTGTCGTGGACGGCTCTACCGACACTCCAGATTTTCGTATTGAGTCAAGCGGACGCCCGGTCCCGCTGCACACCGACTTTCACGCGATTGTGGACGCGACTAATGGGGATACTTATCTGCGTCCGGTAAAAGCAAAAATTATCGATACGCCGTGGTTGCCTCTGGCTATGTAGTGCGGCTGAAAGAACCGCCAGGGCATCGGATTGTTCTTGATGTTGCATTGCTGAGGGCAAGATTCAAGACTTGCTGAAATTAGCAGTCCGCACCAATCCTCCGATTATGACCGGCACTGTGCAATTGAACTCGAAGTTTGATCTCCCGCCGGGAACGTCTTCGGTTACCGATCGGCTCAAGTTGGCGGGCCACTTCCGTGTTTTGCAAGCCCATTTCACCAACGAGAAAATTCAGAAGAAAATCGATGCCTTGAGTATGCGCACGCGGGGAAAAATAGCTTTAGCTTCGAAAAAATGTCACCGAGGATGTCGATGCAGATGTGAGGGGCGTTTTCCATCTGGAGAACGGTGATATGCACTTCTCCGAACTGCAGTTCACTATCCCTGGCACCCGCGTGGACTTGACCGGCCAATATAGCCTTGATGGCAAGCTGTTTGACTTTCATGGCAAGGCTCGCCTGGACGCGAGGCTTTCGCAAATGGTGACGGGATGGAAGCGCATACTTCTTACCCCCGCGGATCCGTTCTTCAGCAAAAACGGTGCGGGAACCGAGCTTCCAGTGCGAATCACGGGCACTGAATCAGAGCCGCACTTCGGCCTTGACTTTCGCCACAAAGACCGCCGGGCGGAGTGAAGTGAAACGTGAGCTGTTCCGCCCTGCCAGTTGTCCATGTCTCGACGAAATTGGCCCCTTTTGTTGCCCTCAATAACCGAGCGTGCAGCTCCAACGCCGACAACTCTTCCCTCTGAGGACGCATCACACATCGGCTTGGACAAAGCTGCTTAAAGACCAACGAAAACCGCCTGTGAAGCCGAAGCTGTCGACTATGCGATTGTCGGGTATATTTTTCTTCCTATTGCCGACCGCGGCATTGGCACAGCTAGCCGTGCAGGGCCCTCAACCGGTTTACAACGGACAGAATGTAGCCGCAATCGATCTGGTTGGAAATCCGCATCGTGACATGGAGCCATTTCGATCCTTAGTCGTGCAAAAAGTCGGGGAGCCCTATTCGCAGGACAAGGTGGAAGCCAGCATCGCGGCTCTCGAACATACGGGACAATTTCCCAAAGTGCAAGTAAATGTTGTTCCCGATCCTTCTGGCTTGCGTTTGAATTTTCTGCTTGAGCCCGCATATTACCTCGGGGTTATAGATTTCCCCGGAGCCGCGAAACTTTTTTCCTACACTCGTCTTTTGCAGGTGGTGAACCTGCCAGACGAAGATCCCTACGACAAAGCGCGGGTCGCTCTCGGGCAACAAGCCTTGCTGAAGTTCCTTGAAGAGAATGGATATTTCCAGGCAAAAATTCAAACCGATACCAACATTGATGATGCGCACCAGTTGGTCAATCTGACTTTTTCCGTGAGCCCGGGAAAGCTGGCCCGCGTGGCTAAAGTGACCTTTGAAGGTCCTGACGCGACCGAGGATGCGCGGTTGCAGCACTCGATTCGCTCGCTACGCGCCCGCTTCTCCGGCGGTCTTCTGAAGTCAGGCAAGCCGTACACTCGCGCGCGCATCACCGAAGCTACCACTTTGATTAAAAGGACGCTCTCCGCGCAGCGCCATCTGGCAAGCCACGTTCAGGAAAATCCTCCGCAATATCATCCCGAAAATAATCGCGTCGATGTCTCATTCAAAGTGGAGGTGGGCCCCGTGGTCACGGTGCGGGTGACAGGAGCGCGCTTGTCGCGGATTCCATACATGTCTTCGCGGCAGATGAAAAAACTGATTCCCATCTATTCCGAGGCAGCCATCGATCGCGAACTGGTGGATGAAGGCCAGCAGAATTTGGTCGACTACTTTCAGAAAAAGGGATATTTCGACGCTCAGGTCAAAACTACTTTCCAGCACCAGGGCGATAAAATTTTGCTGGTTTACGACATCGAAAAAGGAAAGAAGCGCAAAGTCGATCGCATCGTCTTTCGAGGAAACCACCAGGTCTCAGAAAAAGATCTGCTCGCTGTCGTCGTGATAACGAAATCGCACATCTGGACGCACGGCAATATCAGTCAGAAATTGCTGAAGCAGAGTGTCTCCAATCTTGAAGCACTTTATCGCGACCGGGGATTCGAAGAAATCAAGGTCAGCACGCAAACCATCACTCACGATCCCAAGATTGACGCCGTCTTCAACATCGAAGAGGGCGCACAAACCGTGGTTCGCAATGTGGACGTCACCGGAAACAACCATGTTCCCTACGCAGAACTCACTGCTCCTGTGGGCTTCCAACTTCGTGCGGGCGCACCGTATTCTCCGCGGCGGCTTTCTGAGGATCGTAATCGTATCACCGCCAACTATCAGAATCGCGGATTCCTGAATGCCGAAGTCAAAGCTACAGTGAAGCGCGATGGCGGCGATCCTCACGCAGTGAATGTCACTTATGCCATTGACGAACAGCAGTTGGTACGGATTGGCGAGGTAGTTTATCTCGGACAGAAGGTGACGCGGTTGCCCTTCATTCGCAAGACGGCGAAAGTGTCGAGCGAGACGCCTATGCGGCGAGGAGATTTACTGGAGGCGGAGAGCCGGCTCTATGATTTGAACATTTTCGATTGGTCAAGCGTTGGCCCCAAGCGGCCTATCACCGATCAGACCGAGGAAGCTGCTCTGGTCAAGGTACATGAGGCGAAGCGGAACGACATTACTTATGGAATCGGTTTCGAAGTCTCGCATCGCGGAGGAAACATTCCCTCGGGAACCGTAGCGGTGCCGGGCGGTCCAACCATTCAACTTGGCAACAACCAAATTGCTCCGAGCCAATCCACTTTTGCCAGCCCTCGCGGTTCCCTGGAATTCGATCGCCACAACATGCGCGGTTTGGGAGAAACCGCAAGCGCCGCGCTCTTACTTTCCCGCCTCGATCAGCGCGCGCTCACGACCTATGCGCAACCTCATTTCTTCGGCTCGAAATGGAGTTCTCTATCGAGCTTCTCGTTGGAGCGCACCACGGAAAACCCACTCTTCGGAGCCAACCTGGGTGACGCGTCGTTTCAGCTCGAACGTCAGATCAATCGTAAGAACAACACGCGCTTCCAGCTTCGCTACGACTTCAATAAGACCGTACTGTCGAATTTGCTCGTACCGGCGCTGGTTCTGCCGCAAGACAGAAACGTCCACCTTTCGACCGTGTCCGGCACTCTGCTGCGCGATACACGAGACAAACCTCTGGACGCGCACAAGGGAAGTTTCAGCTATGCTCACGCTAGGAATTACACCGCAGTCTTTCGGCTCCAGCGCGAGTTTCGCCAGACTTCTCAGTCAATATGCGTTTTATAAGCCGCTGCATTCTGTCGTTTTTGCCAACAGCATTCGGCTAGGCATGGTGAAGTCGTTTCTCCGGAAGTTTCGTACCCACCAGCCAACTATTTTTCTCTGGCGGCGGCACCACGCTTCGCGGCTTCCCCATTGACGAAGCCGGGCCGCAGCGCCTGGTTCCGTTCTGCAATGTACTTACCGGGCAAACTGGATGCGTGAACGTTACCGTCCCCGTGGGTGGCCGCGAATTGTTTATTTTGAATTCGGAGGTGCGCTTTCCACTACGTATTATGAAGGCCCTCGGCGGAGTGGTTTTCTATGACGGCGGCAACGTTTTCAGCGCAATCAATCTGAATAACTTCGTCAACAACTACAGCAACACGATTGGGGTCGGCCTGCGTTACGCAACGCCCATTGGACCGGTTCGCATCGATCTTGGCCGCAACCTGAATCCGGTTCCCGGCATCAATCCGACCCAGTACTACATAACTCTGGGACAGGCTTTTTAGGAGTAACGATGAAGTTGAGGAGGATAATCGGTTGGACGCTCGCGATACTCGTGATTGTCATCGGAATTGGTGTTTCGGCGGATATTTCTACCTGAGGAGCAACGCATTCCGCCAGTTTGCGATCCGCAAGATTGTTGAACAGGCCAACGAGGCCACCGGAGGACGCACGCAAATTGGCAGCCTCGACTTCAAGCTTTCGACTCTGACGGCTCACCTCTACAACGTAGTCATTCGCGGCAACGAATCGCCTGATGCTCCTCCGCTGCTTCAACTCGATAAACTAACTGTCGCCGTCAAAATCCAATCAGTGCTCCATCGCAAAATCAATCTTAGCGAACTGCTGATCGAACACCCGGTAGTGCATCTGCAGGTGAATAGCGAAGGCAAGACCAATATCCCGCAGGCGCCACCGAGCCAGTCGAGTAGCCAGACGAACGTCTTCGAGCTTGCGGTGGGACACACCGCTATCACTCGCGGCGAGATCAATTACAACGACCGCAAGACGCCCTTGGATGCGGACCTTTACGATCTCGGAACCGACATCACTTTCGAACCTTCCGCCACGCGCTATCGCGGATCAATCTCGTACGACCGAGGGCAGGTTCGCTATGGCGAATATGCTCCATTGCCGCACAGCTTTAACGCGCAGTTCAGCGCTACGCCAGCAGAGTTCTCGCTCGAATCTGCCGTCATGAAGGTCGCGTCATCGTCTGTCAATCTGCATGCGAACGTGACCAATTACAGCAATCCTGCCGTGGCGGCTGATTATGACGATTCGCATTCATACTCAGGATCTAGCGGCAATGTCGCCATCCGCAAAGGCCACAGGTGATGTTTCGCTGAGCGGCAAAATACATTACCAGAGCGATAGCAACCGGCCTTTTCTACGCAGTATTGTGATCGAAGGACAGATGGGAAGCGAGGCGCTGTCGGCTATTGCCTCCGGGAAACACGTCGAAGTCAGGAAACTAAAGGGACGATATCAGCTTGCTGATGGCACGTTGCGGGCTCAAGGCGTCGAAGCGGAATTGCTCGATGGCCGGATCGATGCGGATGTCGACATGACCAACCTCGACACCACACCCTCGTCTCGAGTTCGGGCTACTCTGCATGGCATATCACTTCGTGCGGCGGAACAAACACGTCAACACAGCCGAACTGAAAAACGTTGTGGTTTCGGGTAGCGTCGACGGTACCGTAGAAGCCGATTGGACCGGCAATGTCAATAATCTTCGCGCTCGCTCGGACTTGGCTGTGCGATCTGCCAAAGCTTCGCACTCAGCCTCCGCAATATATATTCCTGTCGACGGCGTGATCCATGCGGCTTACGACGGTCCGACTAACGTTCTTACGTTGCGGCAAACAACTCTGCGAATTCCCTCAACCACTCTGACCGCAGATGGACAGGTGAGCAACCGCTCCAAGCTGGAGATTCACGCCACAGCCGACGATCTTCATCAATTGGTAGCACTGGCTTCAGCATTTCGTTCCACAACAACCGCACCACCGCCGGTTTCAGGTTCGGCAAACTTAAACGCCACGCTGCAAGGCTCGATGCAAAAGCCTGAAATATCCGGAAAACTCACTGCGCAGAATCTTCAGGTTCAAGGCAGCGAGTGGAAAAGTGCCGAGCTCTCGCTTCAAGCCAATCCCTCGCGAATCGTGGTTTCGAATGGAACTCTGGTCAATGCGCATCGCGGTCAAGCCTCATTCGGCGCAACCATCGCACTGCGCGACTGGTCGTATCTGCCGTCCAATTCGATTCAGGCGAATCTTTCTGTGCGGCAGATGTCGTTGGCCGACCTCGAGCATTTGGCGAATGTTCAATATCCGGTGAGCGGAAATTTGTCAGCGAATGTTTCGGTTAGTGGGTCACAACTGAATCCCGCGGGCTCGGGATCGGTCGACATTGCAAACGCTCGCGTCTACGATGAGCCCGTCCAGACCTTGGCTTTGAAGTTCCATACAGAAAGCGAATCGATTGTTTCCACGCTGAACGTCTCCACCAGCGCCGGCTCTGCCAATTCAAGCCTGACCTACACACCTAAAACGAAGGCGTACAAACTCAGCCTCGATGCTCCAGCGATTGTGTTGCAGAAGCTGCAGACGGTTCAGGAAAAGAATCTGGCGGTGAATGGCACGTTAACTCTTTCCGCTCGTGGGCAGGGTACCCTCGACGATCCTCAGCTGACGGCCAGCCTGCAGCTACCCCGACTCGACGTGAAGCAGAAGTCAATTGCGGGATTGAAAGCGGAAGTGAATGTAGCGAACAAGCAAGCTAACCTGACCATCGATTCACAAGTGGCCCAAGCCGCTATTCGGGCGCGCGGCCACGTGAATCTCACCGGCGACTTTGATACCGATGCATCCATTGACACTGCCGCTATTCCACTCGACGTCTTGCTGGCAACCTATGTCAGCTCTGTACCCGAAGGGTTTCAAAGGCGAAACCGAATTGCACGCAACCGTGAAGGGGCCGCTGAAAGATAAAACCAAACTTGAAGCGCATCTCACTATTCCTACGCTGAACGCCAGCTATCAATCGCTGCAGATCGGCGCTGCTGGGCCCATCCGAGCTGACTACTCTCATTCTGTCATCACACTTCAACCCGCCGAAATTCGCGGCACGGACAGTTCGATCCGCATACAAGGCAGCTTTCCCGCTCGCAGGCAATGCCTCTCCGACGCTCACAGCGCAAGGTTCGATTGACGCTCGCATCATGCGCATCGTTTCTCCTGACTTACAAAGCTCGGGAACAGTTGCGCTGGATGTTCGCACCTCGGGATCCGCGATGAACCCGGTGGTCCAAGGACAAGTGCGCCTGCAAAATATCGCAATGGCGACTCCGGACGCCCCAGTCAGCGTGGATAAACTTAACGGCACTCTCGAACTGACCAATGAGCGCGTGCAGATCTCAAGTCTGGCGGGAGAAGTCAATGGCGGGCAGATTTCCGCGGGAGGTTCCATTGAGTACCGTCCCAGCTTGCAATTTAATATTGCTCTGCAGGGAAATTCGATTCGCCTGCGATATCCCGAGGGCTTGAGAACATTGTTGGACAGCAATCTCGCATGGACGGGCAACATGCAAGCTTCGACATTGACCGGCCGGGTGCTGGTGGATCAACTGGGTTTCACGCCGGATTTTGATCTCAGCAGTTTCGGCGACCAGTTCAGCAGCAGCGTTGCGGTGCCGGCTCAACCAGGTCTCGCCGATACGATCAAGTTACAGGTCACGGTGCAGTCGAAGAACAACCTCAACGCGACCAGCAAGCAAGTCAGCATGGCGGGAAGCGCCAATCTTAATGTCATAGGAACCGCTGCCAATCCGGTCATTATCGGAAGAGCCGACCTTGACTCCGGAGAGCTTTTCTATCGGAATGTCCGTTATCAGCTGCAGCGCGGCATTATTACCTTTGACGATCCGAATCAAACTTCGCCGGTTCTGGATGTGTCCGTGTCGACAACAATCGAGCAGTACAACCTGACGCTGAATTTGCGCGGACCGTTTGACCGGCTGACTACTTCGTATACGTCCGATCCTCCCCTGGCGACGGCCGACATTATTAACCTGATTGCGATGGGTAAGACGACGTCGGAGTCTGCAGCCAGCAGCCAGAGCACAGATTCTATAATCGCCTCGCAGGCGGCAAGCCAAGTGAGTGGCGGTATCCAGAAACTCGCTGGTATTTCGAGTCTGCAAATCAACCCGCTGCTCGGTGGCAACAGCCAGAATCCTTCGGCCCAGGTCGCGTTGCAACAGCGGGTGACCAAGAATTTTCTTTTTACCTTTTCGACCGATGTTTCGCAGCCCGGGCAGGAAATCGTTCAAGGCGATTATCAGATCAACCAAAAATGGTCGGTCAGCGTGGCCCGCGATCAACTGGGCGGAGTGTCGGTCGACGGCCGCTATCACACCAAGTTCTAAGCCCGCCTATCAAGCGGCACGAGGAAGATTGTCCTCACCGAAGGGCTGGTTCTTTTCCAGCAACTGACCCTTGTTGCTTTCCTTTGCCAGTTCCGCATTGAGTTCGGCGCCCAGCAAAAGTGCGAATGAATTCCAGTAAAACCAGGTCATGAAGGCTATGAATCCGGCAAGGGTCCCATACGTCCGGCTGAGGTTTGCCAAGTGGCGAAAATAAAACCCCAACGCGTAGGAGAGGACAAGCCAGCAGGTCACCGAAAAAATTGCTCCTGGCAGTGTCGCGCCAAAGCGTTGTTTTACGTTGGGCCCAAGAAAGTACACTAATTCCACGGCGATCAGCGTAAACACTATGGCAATCGACCAATGAATTACCGGCCAAAGCAACACGAATTCCCTCGAAAGATGGATTCTGCCAGCCAGCCAGGCGCCAAAGCGAGGTCCCACGATCATCACCGCCAGCGCCGTAGACACCAGCCCCGCGGTAATTATGCCCAGGCCAATGGCGCGAAGCCTGGTCTTCCAAAAGGGACGGTCGTCGTTCACATCGTAGGCGATGTCGAGCGCTTCGATAAGCGCGTCAAAAGCCGCCGATGCCACCCATATAACTCCAAGCATGCCGAAAGACAGCCATACCTTTCGATTAGTGGCCAGGACATCCAGCAAAACCGACTGCACGACCCGCATAGTGTCGGGCGGCAACAGGAGCGACATGGTACCCACTACGCGTCCAAAAAGATCAGGTAATGGAATTAAACTCATTACCGAGGAAAGAAAAATCATGCCTGGAAATACGGCGAGAACCAGGTAATACGAAAGTGCGGCCGCCATCTGAAAAACGTGATGATGCGCGAGATCCTGGTAAGTGGCGGCAACAGCCCGTTTCAATCCTGCCCATGTCATGGTACTTAGATGCGCTGCTTATCAGCGGGTGGGACGCGTCGGCGGCAGTGTTATTCAATTACCTTGCGTAATCCGAGTATCAAAGAATCACTCTAACTTCCTCTTAGCTCACAACGCTTTGCCCTTAAATATCATCCAAGAGGTTTCTAACTGGAGAGGATGCATGAGTCGCAAGTCTGGCCGTAAGATTCGCTACGCCGTCGTTGGACTGGGACACCTGGCGCAAGTCGCCGTTCTGCCGGCATTCAAGAGAGCCCAAAATTCTGAACTGGTCGCCATCGTTTCAGACGATCCCGAAAAACGGCAAAAGTTAGCGAAGAAGTATCGTCTTGAGCGGACCTACTCGTACGATGACTACGACAAAGCGCTGTTTGACGTCGACGCGGTTTATATCGTACTGCCCAACCATCTTCATCGTGAATACGCCGTACGCGCGGCGCGGGCCCACGTCCACGTGCTCTGCGAAAAACCTATGGCGGTAACCGAAGAAGATTGTGAAGCGATGATCGATGCTGCAAATCAAAACGACGTGAAGCTCATGATTGCCTACCGCCTGCATTTCGAGAAAAGCAATCTCGAAGCGATCCGATTGGCAAAGAGCGGCAAGCTGGGAAAACTTCGATTTTTCACCTCAGAATTCGCCCAGCAGGTAGTCGAAGACAACATTCGAGTCAGGGAGCCGGTAGAAAAAGGTGGTGGCCCGGTTTACGACATGGGCGTTTACTGCATTAATGCGGCGCGCTACTTGTTCCAGGCCGAACCCACCACAGTCTTCGCCTGCAGCGCAAATAGTGGAGACCCAAGGTTCGAGAAGGTGGATGAAATGTCATCCGTGGTCATGCACTTTCCTGAAGAACGGCTGGCAACGTTCACCTGCAGTTTCGGCGCAGCGGATATCGGCCGCTATAGTTTGATTGGGACCAAAGGCGTGCTCACGGCCGATCCGGCTTACGAATATGTGTCGACGTTGAAGCAACAGATCAAGATTGGCGAAAAAACAATCACCAGGAAATTTCCCAAGCGCGATCAGTTCGCGGCTGAGCTGGTGTATTTTTCGGACTGCATCCTGAAGAACAGGGAACCGGAGCCGTCTGGACTTGAAGGCCTGGCAGACGTTCGAATTGTGCGCGCCGCCTACCAATCGGCTCGTGCTGGAAGGGTGGTCGAACTGCCGGCGCTGCCACCTAAGAAAAGGCCGACTTCACAACAGGAAATTTATCGGGCGCCGCACGGTAAATCGCAAACCGTGAACGTGAAATCTCCTTCGGGCGATTAGCGTACCTGAGTTCACGCCGAGCCGCAAAATGATGCATTTTTCCCGCAGGCTCGTTGGGGCGATCAAGTTTTCCGCAGTCGAATGGAGTTTGTTCTCCGGGCTCTCGAAGTACTTTGCTATGTCGAAAACCCCTGATGTCATCGTGGTGGGTGCGGGAGCAGCCGGGCTAGCAGCCGCGGTTGAACTGGCGCGCGCAGGAGTTTCCGTCACTATTCTCGAGGCCCGTGACCGAGTTGGCGGCCGCATGTTCACGCAACGCGATCCAGTTTGTCAGGCTCCGATTGAGTTCGGTGCGGAATTTATCCATGGCCTACCTGCAGAAATATGGGAGCCGTTGCAGGCGCGGAATGTGAAGATCGAAGAAGTCAGCGGTGAACCATGGTGCTTCCAAAAGGGACGCTTGTCCAGTTGCGACTTTTTCTCCGAGATCGATGACATTCTCAAGAAGATGGACGATCATTCGCCGGACGAATCGTTTCTCAGCTTTCTGAAACGATGCTGCGATCCAAAAAACGACCCCAAGAAGCAAGAGGCGTATGAGAGAGCGTTGGCTTATGTCACCGGCTTCAATGCGGCCGATCCAGAACGAGTCGGAGTGCATTGGCTGGTCCAGGAAATGCGGGCCGAGGAGCAGATCGAAGGTGATCGCGCCTTTCGTGCGGCCAACGGATATCAGGATTTGCTCGACATTTTTTGCGGAGAACTGGCAAGTGCGGGCGCACACATTCAAACTGAAATTGTGGTTGACTCGGTGCGGTGGTCGCAGGGGCACGCTGAGATCGAGGCCCATCGAGCCGGTGAATCGCAAAAGTTCGAAGCCGAGCGCGTTCTAGTAACGATTCCGCTGGGGGTTATGAAAGCGATAGCAGGTGATGAGGGTGCAGTGCGTTTCGATCCGGCATTGCCTCGGACGAAATTAGATGCGCTAACGAAGTTGGAGATGGGCAAGGTAATCCGCGTAACGCTCCGCTTCAAGAACCGCTTTTGGGACACAATCCCGGGACCGGGCAAAGAACGAAAAACGCTCTCCGACATGGGCTTTCTCTTTTCCGACGATGAATGGTTACCCACCTGGTGGACCACCATGCCGAGGAAACTGCCGATTATCACCGGTTGGGCCCCGTTTCGCTGCGCCGAACGTTTATCCGGTCAAAGCCAGTCGTTTGTCGTGAATCGATGTTTGCAGACACTTAGTAAATTGCTCAACATCGGGATCGATCAAATGACGACATTACTTGGAGCCGCCTACTTTCACGATTGGCAAAACGATCCATTCTCGCGCGGGGCTTATAGCTATGGGGCAGTCGGATCAGACGGCGCGCAGGAAGCTTTGGGGCGTCCGATAGAAAACACCTTATTTTTCGCGGGCGAAGCTACCGATACGACCGGAAACAATGGCACCGTCCACGGCGCGATTGCCAGCGGGCGGCGTGCAGCGAAGGAGATCTCACATGGCTTGCGCTAAGTCCACGGCATGGCGAGACGCAAAAAACGTCCATGGGTCACTGCGGAGGCATCGAATATAGATGTCGCCTCAATCACAGCCGATTGTGTGGCCCGGCCGGCCTTATCCCTTGGGCTCGAACTGGGATGGCGAGGGTGTCAACTTCGCGCTCTATTCAGAGCACGCGGAGAAAGTCGAGCTGTGCCTGTTCGACATTACCGGGAAACGTGAGACCCTCCGCGTCCCGCTGCCCGAGCAAACCGACATGGTCTGGCATGGTTATTTGCCCGAGGTGCGCCCCGGCCAGTTGTACGGATATCGAGTGTTCGGGCCCTATGCACCGGAACAAGGTCATCGGTTTAATCATCACAAACTTCTTCTCGATCCTTATGGAAAGCAGATTCAGGGAGGCATCCGTTGGAGCGACGCTCACTTCGGATACAAAGTCGGGAGTAAACAGGAAGATCTATCGTTTGACCGGCGCGACAACGCCGCCGGCATGCCGAAGAACCGCGTGATTGACTCGGCCTTCACCTGGGGAGCCGATGCGCCGCCGAGAATCCCCTGGCATGAGACGGTAATTTACGAGCTTCACGTTAAGGGTTTCACTCAGTGCCATCCGGATGTTCCCGAGCACTTACGCGGCACGTATGCGGGCCTGGCCACAGCTCCTGTCATTGAATATTTCACTCACCTGGGCGTGACCTCGGTCGAACTCATGCCCGTGCACAGCTTCGTGGATGACCGTCAACTAGTGGAACGCGGTCTGCGAAATTACTGGGGTTACAACTCCATTGGATTTCTCGCCCTCGAGCCGCGGTACATGTCAACCAGTTCAATTCGAGAATTCAAGACCATGGTGAAGACCCTGCATTCCGCGGGTCTCGAAGTGATTCTCGATGTCGTCTACAACCACACCGCGGAAGGCAATAATCTTGGTCCCACGCTCTCGCTGAAGGGGATCGACAACAGCACTTACTATCGACTCGTACCGACCAATCCCCGCTATTACATGGACTACACCGGCACGGGAAACACGCTGAACATGCAGCATCCGCGCGTGTTGCAGTTGATCATGGATAGTTTGCGCTACTGGGTTCTCGATATGCATGTGGACGGTTTCCGCTTCGATTTGGCCGCGACGCTTGCGCGAGAACTGCACGAAGTTGATCGCCTGGGCGCATTTCTCGACATCATTCATCAGGACCCTGTGCTCTCCCAGGTGAAATTGATTGCTGAACCCTGGGACCTGGGCGAAGGCGGATACCAGGTGGGAAACTTTCCCGTGGGCTGGGCGGAATGGAACGATCGCTACCGCGACACGGTGCGTTCGTACTGGAAGGGTGATGAAGGAGTGGTGGGAGACCTCGCTTATCGCATTACCGGATCGAGTGATTTGTATGCGCATAGCGGGCGCCGTCCTTATGCGAGCGTCAACTTTGTAACTGCGCATGACGGTTTCACGCTGCAGGATCTCGTCAGCTATAACGAAAAACACAACGAAGCCAACGGCGAAAATAATCGCGACGGCAACAACGACAATCGCAGTTGGAATTGCGGAGTTGAAGGGCCGACCGACAATCCCGAAATTCTGGCGCTGCGCGCCAAACAAAAGCGAAATCTGTTGGCCACTCTGCTGCTCTCGCAGGGCGTGCCGATGATGTATGCCGGCGACGCGATCGGGCACACGCAGATGGGAAATAACAATGCCTATTGCCAGGACAATGAAATCAGCTGGATAAATTGGAACGTGCACGGTCAAGATCGTGACTTGCTGGCTTTCGCCCAGCGCATGATTACTTTGCGCAAAAGGCATCCGGTGTTTCGCCGCAAACGTTTTTTTCAGGGCCGTCCGATCAAAGGCGCCAGCGTCAAAGATGTGCTTTGGCTCAATCCCCGCGGCAATGAGATGAGTGAGGATGAGTGGCGTGATCCATCGCTTCGTTACCTGGGAATGTTTCTTTCAGGGCAGGGGCTGGATGAAACCGATGAGCGCGGACGAAAAGTCAGCGACGAGAATTTCCTGGTGCTGCTGAACGCTCATCACGAGGATGTGGCGTTTACTCTGCCGGCGTCGCGTCCGGGCGCTCGATGGAGTGCATGGATGGACACTTCGCGCGAAGATGGCTTGCGCCCTGTCGATACTTACGACGCGGGCGTAGCGTATCCGTTACAGGCGCGCTCCATGGTCGTATTGATGGAACGGCGCGGAAATGGCAAGAAAGAAGAGTCGATTGAACCGGCGCTATAACATGCCGTACGGCGCCGAATGGCGCGACGACGGAAGCGTCCACTTTCGTTTGTGGGCGCCTGCCGCGGACAAGGTCGAACTCTGCCTAACCGACTCCAACCAGCGCTTTGCGATGAACGGGGTCGATGGGGGTTGGTTCGAGTTAAACACTGATGCGGCAAAGTCCGGCACTAAGTACAAATTTCGGATCAATGACGCGCAGGAAGTTCCTGACCCTGCTTCGCGCTTTCAGCCGGAAGATGTACACGGGCCCAGCCAAGTGGTGCGCCCCAGCGGGTTCGACTGGCAGGATAGCGCGTGGCGTGGCCGCCGTTGGGACGAAGCTGTGATCTACGAACTGCATGTCGGGACATTTACTCCAGCAGGGACTTTTACCGCGGCTCGCGAGCGGCTCGACTATCTCGTGGATCTTGGAATTACGGCGCTCGAAATAATGCCTGTAGCCGACTTTCCCGGCAAACGCAATTGGGGATACGACGGCGTGTTCCCATTCGCTCCCGACAGCATTTATGGCCGTCCCGACGATCTCAGGGATTTAATTCAGAGCGCGCATGACCGCGGAGTCATGGTTCTGCTGGATGTGGTTTACAACCACTTTGGTCCGGAAGGGAATTATCTGAGGGCGTACGCGCCGCAATTTTTTACCGATCGCCATTGCACTCCGTGGGGCGACGGTATCAACTTCGATGGCCCCGATAGCCGCGCAGTCCGGGATTTCTTCATTCATAACGCCCTCTATTGGTTGACTGAATATAACTTCGATGGATTACGTCTGGATGCGGTGCACGCCATCGCCGACGATTCCAAACCCGACATTCTCACCGAATTAGCCGAAGCGGTGCGGGATTCCATCGGGCCAGATCGCCATGTTCACCTCGTTTTGGAGAACGACCGCAACCAGTCTCGTTACCTTCAGCGTACCAAGCGCTGCCAGCCGAAGGCCTACACGGCGCAGTGGAATGACGACATCCATCACACTTTGCACGTCCTGATTACGGGTGAGAAGGACGGTTATTATGCAGACTATTCTGAACGTCCAATCGATCAATTGGGTCGTTGCTTAGTCGAAGGATTCGCTTACCAGGGCGAGAGTTCCGCGTTCAGAAACGGCCAGGCTCGCGGTGAATCGACTGCAGGACTGCCTTCTACTGCGTTTGTGTCGTTCCTCCAGAATCACGATCAAATTGGAAATCGCGCATTCGGGGAACGCATAGTCAAGATTGCGGATCACCGCGCCGTGCGGGCGGCTGTGGCGATCATCCTGCTCGCGCCGTCTCCGCCACTGCTTTTTATGGGCGAAGAATTTGGAGCAGAAACGCCATTTCTATTTTTCTGCGACTTCGAAAAGGATCTGGCCGCAGCTGTCACCGCTGGCCGGCGAAACGAGTTTGCCCGATTCGCCAGGTTCAGCGATCCGGCGGAGCGCGAACGAATTCCTGATCCAAGTGCGGCTGAAACTTTTGAGGCCTCGCGGCTCGATTGGGGCGAGCTAGATCAATCAAGCCATCGCGACTGGCTGCGCTTTTATCAGAATCTATTGAAGCTGCGCAGTCAGCACATCGTCCCGCGTCTATCGGCGGGATGCGTGGTGAGTTCTGCTTACGAAATCCACGGCCAGCGCGGCCTCACTGCTCACTGGAAATTTCCGGACAACTCGAAAGTTTCTCTGATAGCGAATCTGGGAAACGGTCCGCTCTCTGGCCTCACCGCGCCGAGTTCACAAGTTATCTATGCCAGCGAAGAACTGGACGCCAATCGTCTAAAGCAAGGAACTCTGCCGCCGTGGTCAGTCGTTTGGTTTTTGGAATCATGAAGCCACGCTCGCACATTCCGCTCGCGACTTATCGGCTGCAACTTAATCGCGATTTCACTTTTATGCAGGCCACGGCGATTGTTCCCTATCTTTCCGCGCTCGGCATCAGTCACTGCTATGTTTCTCCCCTGTTAAAAGCTCGTGCCGGCAGTATGCACGGGTACGACATTGTGGACCACAACTCGTTAAATCCTGAAATTGGAACTCCTGAAGAGTTTGACCGCTTCGTGACGACTCTGCACGAACATGGCATGGGGTTGATTCTCGACGTCGTGCCCAACCACATGGGCGTGATGGGTAACGATAACGCATGGTGGCTGGATGTTCTCGAAAATGGCGAATCCTCCGTCTACGCCAGTTTCTTCGATATTGACTGGCAACCGATAAAAGCTGAACTTCACGGAAAAATCTTGATTCCGGTGCTGCACGATCATTACGGAGTGGTGCTGGAGAGCGGCGAATTGAAGCTTGTGTTTCACCGCGAGCGCGGCGAGTTCGACGTTATTTACTACAACCATCGTTTTCCCATTGATCCGCGGGAGTATCCGCGAATTCTGCAGCACTGCGCCGCGGCCAAACTCGATCAACAGAATCCGGACTGGCTGGAGTTTCAGAGCCTGATCACTTCGTTCAGCCATCTGCCAGCGCGATATGACACCAACGGCGAGCGCATCGCCGAACGCAATCGGGACAAGGAAATCCACAAGCGCCGGCTGGCCGAGCTATGCTCGCGGTCGCCGGAGATCGCCGACTGCGTTTCACAAGCAGTGGACGCCATGAATGGTAATCCTTCCGATCCCGCTAGCTTTGAAGAACTCCACGAACTCATCAAGGCGCAAGCCTTTCGGCTGGCGAATTGGAGAGTCGCGTCCGACGACATTAATTACCGGCGCTTTTTCGATACGAATGATCTCGCGGGTATCTGCGTCGAGAACGAGGCCGTCTTTGAAGCAACCCATCGCCTGGTTTTAAGCCTGATGGCGGAAGGTAAAGTTGATGGTCTGCGCATTGACCATCCTGACGGGTTGTATGACCCGCGGCAATATTTCGAGCGCTTGAATCGGGGCATTGTGGATGCCACCGGGAGCAGGTCGCACTATGTGGTCATCGAAAAAATTCTAACCGGCGCGGAACGCCTGCCTACGGACTGGCCGGTCTCCGGAACCACCGGCTACGACTTCGCGAGCCTCTTGAACGGACTGTTTATAAACCCGGCGTCGGCCGTGAGCATGGATCGAATTTATCGAAATTTCGTCGATGACGAAATTAATGTTGACGACCTGGCCTACCATTGCCGGAAATTGATCATTCGGGTTGCATTGGCCAGCGAACTAAATGTGCTTGCTACCAAGCTCACCCGCATCGCGCTTTCCAGGCGTCGCACTTGCGACTTCACTCTGAACAGCCTACGGGATGCGATAACGGAAGTTGTTGCCAGCTTCCCCGTATATCGCACCTATGTGAGTCCCTCCAGTGTTTCCGATACAGATGTGCGTTATATCAGGAGCGCGATCGCATTGGCGAAGTCCAGAAGCCCTGCCGCCGATACCAGCATTTTTGATTTTCTCGGCGAGGTGCTGCTGACCAGCATCGCCGAGGGCCAGAATTCCGTCTACAAGAATGCCGTGATCAACTTTGCCATGAAGTTTCAACAGTTCAGCAGTCCGGTAATGGCTAAGGGTCTGGAGGACACGGCATTTTACCGATACAACCGGCTGGTCTCGCAAAACGATGTTGGAAGTGATCTTCATCGTTTTGGAACCACGATCCAGGAATTTCATTTTGCGAATCAGGAGCGTCTACGCTTTTGGCCGCATACCATGCTGGCGACCAGCACGCACGACTCCAAGCGGTCGGAGGACGTACGCGCACGGATTAACATCCTTTCGGAAATACCGGCATTATGGAGGCTTCGGGTGCGCGAGTGGAGGCGCTTCAATCGCAACCATAAGACCATGGTCAACGACAAACCCGCGCCTTCGGCAAATGACGAATATTTGCTTTACCAGACGCTGGTGGGAGCATGGCCGCCGGACGCCTTGAGTAATCCAGATGCCTGGGAAAAGTTCATCGAACGGATCGAGAACTACATGTTGAAAGCCATCCGCGAAGCGAAAGAGAACACCAGTTGGATCAACCGGAACTGCGAATACGAAAATGCAGTTTCATCATTCGTGAAGAGATTGTTGAAGCCAGGCCAGCAGAATCGTTTTCTCAATGACTTTGAGCGCTTTGAAAATCGTATTGCGCGTCTCGGTCTATGGAATAGTCTGGCACAAACCGTTCTGAAGCTGACATGCCCCGGCGTGCCCGACATTTACCAGGGCACTGAAATCTGGGATTTCAGTTTGGTCGATCCTGACAACCGGCGGCCAGTGGATTACAGCCATCGTCAACAACTGTTTCGCAGTCTTCGTGAAGACGGAGACAATGGCATCAAGAGTTTGCTTGAGACTCCCGAGGATGGTCGAATCAAGTTGTATCTGGCTTGGAGAACTCTGTGTTTGCGGCAGGAGCAGCGGGAACTTTTTCAAGACGGCGAATATTTGCCCTTAACCGTTGAAGGAGCGAATGCCGACCACGTGGTCGCTTTCGCGCGGATGTCTGCGAAGTCGAATGTCCTGGTTGTGGTTCCTCGCCTGGTGGCCGGATTGCTTGACGATGCCGATCTCCCGCCAATTGGTGAGCGCGTCTGGAAGGATACTGAGATTGTCCTTCCGTTCTGCACATGTTCTGACAAGTATCGGAACATTTTTACGGGAGAATTGTTGGAGACGCAGAAAATCGACGGCGGCGAAAAAATTTCAGTTTCTGTGCTGCTGGCTGATTTTCCCGTAGCGGTTTGCATGCTTGGATAAAGCCTCCCATGCACGCTGCTGTTTTTCCCCCAGTGTTCAAATGCGGTGCGTTCGTTCTCGAACACTTCGATCCGGCGTTGTAGGTAGTGGAATGGCTTGAGGTACAGGATGCGCCCGAGAGAACAAACCGTAGAAGGGCAATAAAATTAGATTGTTGGTGGATTAGCTTGAGGGCGAACCTGCGAGGCTGAGTGTCGAGCCTTCGATAGTTCTGATTTTTAGATTCCCACGCACCAGGGCCACCCGGAACGTGCATGTATTTTCTACCGAAAGGAAGGATGAAGGTATTCATGAGAATTGCACAGGTCGCGCCATTGTTCGAGAGCGTTCCACCCAAGTTCTATGGCGGCACGGAAAGAATCGTATCCTGGCTCACGGAAGATTTAGTGCGGCTGGGCCATGAGGTGACTTTGTTTGCCAGCGGCGACTCCATGACTGCCGCCCGCCTGGTTTCAGGCTGCCCGGAAGCTCTGCGGCTGAACCCCGGCTGTGTTGATCAGTTGGCGCACCATGTCAACATGGTGGAAAAAGTTTTTAGCGAAAAAGATAACTTTGATCTCATCCATTTCCATATTGATTACTTGCATTTTCCCTTAAGCCGGCGCGCTGGGATAGCAAACGTTACAACTTTGCACGGACGTCTTGATATTCCCGACTTGGCGCCTCTGTATCGCACGTACTCCGATATGCCGGTGGTTTCGATTTCTGACGCTCAGCGTAAACCCTTGCCATGGGTGAACTGGCAGGGAACCGTGCATCATGGATTGCCTGAGAATAGTCTCTCGTTCTACGGCGAGCCGGGAAAATACCTGGCATTTCTTGGCCGTACTTCGCCGGAGAAAGGATTGGAGCAGGCCATCCATATTGCCAAGCGGGTAGGCGTGCCGCTGAAGATTGCGGCCAAGGTCGATCGCGTCGATGAGCAGCATTTCAATGCCGTGATAAAGCCCTTGCTCAATGATCCGCTGATTGAGTTCATCGGAGAAATTGGTTACTCTGAAAAAAATGAGTTTCTCGGTAACGCTGCCGCGTTGCTGTTCCCGATTAACTGGCCCGAGCCGTTTGGCATAGTGATGATCGAAGCGATGGCGTGTGGAACTCCGGTTATCGCTTTTCCTTTTGGCTCGGTACCGGAAGTCATCGAGGATGGAGTCAACGGCTTTTTACCTCGCGATGTGAAAGATGGGGCCAAGGCGGTAGAAAAACTTGATACCATTGACCGTGCACAATGCCGGCAGCGTTTTGAGGAGCAGTTCAGTTTGCATCGGATGACGCAGCAATATCTCGCTATCTATGACCGCATACTAAGAAGCGGAAGCCATCCGGTACTACCCACCGAGGGAGATCTAGGTTGGACGAAGCTAGCGTCAGCCAGCAGTACTACATAGCGACACGGTCGTCTCCTACCGACGACCGAGCGCGGGTTTTGAAATACGGCAAAATGTTTGCCGTATTTGACCGTTACGGTGACATTGAACCGCTGGGAATGGGCGAGCAGGGAATTTTTTTTGAAGGCACCCGTTTCTTGTCGGAACTGGGTTTGTCGTTGTGGCAATCTCGGCCTTTGCTTCTCAGTTCCACAGTCAAATCTGACAATTTCGTTTTCACTGCTGACCTCGCAAACGTTGACGTATCCGAAGGTGAGGACGTGATCGTCGAACGCGGGACGATCCACATTTGTCGCGCTAAATTTCTTTGGCGCGGCGTCTGCTATGAAGAGTTTCAGATCGTCAACTACGGACGCGGAGCGGTCGATATCCCGCTATATTTGGCGATCTTCGCCGATTTCGCGGATATTTTTGAGGTGCGAGGTACCCGGCGTGAAAAAAGAGGCCGGCGCCTTGAAGACCAAATTGGACGAGACTCAATTTTATTGTCTTACGAAGGCTTGGACAAAGTTGTACGTCAGACTCACGTCCACGCTCACCCCCAACCATTGAATGTGTCATCTTCCGGAATGAACTTTGAAATCTCGGTGGCCCCTAAGCAATCTGTTCTGTTGCGACTGGAGATCTCCTGTAATCCGGAGCCATCCGTGCCTTTGATCGGCTACTCGCGCGCGATGGTAGCTGCTGAAAGTGAACTTAATGCGGCTTCGGCGCGGCTTTGCAACATTTCCAGCTCCAATGACCGGTTTAATCGATGGGTGAAGCGCTCCATCGCGGATGTAGAAATGATGACCATGGGGAATCCCGAACACAATTATCCCTATGCCGGAGTGCCTTGGTTCAGTACGGTGTTTGGCCGCGATGGAATCATCACCGCATTGGAAATGTTATGGGTCAATCCGCGGATCGCGAAGGGTGTTCTGGAATATCTCGCGGCGACGCAGGCTACGGAATTGAATCCGGAGATTGAAGCGGAGCCAGGAAAGATTTTGCACGAAATGCGCGGAGGTGAAATGGCGGCGCTGGGCGAGGTCCCGTTTGCGCGTTACTACGGCACTGTAGATGCGACTCCTCTATTCATAATGCTGGCCGGCGCCTATTGCGAATACACGGGCGATCATGGTTTTATCCGGACGCTGTGGCCCCACATCGATTTCGCGCTGCAGTGGATCGATCGCTACGGCGATGTGGACGGCGATGGCTTTGTGGAATATGCGCGTCACGGCAGTAAAGGTTTAATTCAGCAAGGCTGGAAGGACTCGCACGATTCCATTTTTTATGCCAACGGAGAATTAGCGGAAGCGCCTATCGCATTGTGTGAAGTTCAAGGCTACGTGTACGCCGCCAAGCGCGCGGGTGCAAGAATCAGCCGGATTCTCGGTGATGTCGAGAGAGCGAATACGCTTGAGAATGAAGCCGCCGACCTCCAGATTAAATTCGAGGAAGCTTTCTGGTGCGACGATCTTTCCACCTACGCTCTGGCATTGGACGGTAAAAAGAAAGCTTGCCGGGTAAGAGCCTCGAATGCAGGCCATTGTCTTTTTACAGAAATCGCCAGTCCCGACAAAGCTCAGCTTGTCGCTCATACTCTGCTGAGCGACGATTTTTTCACCGGCTGGGGTGTGCGAACGGTAGGCTCGGAAGAAGCTCGCTACAATCCGCTCTCTTATCACAACGGTTCAGTGTGGCCGCACGACAACGCGATTATTGCCAGCGGCATGGCTAAATACGACCTGCGCGAGCTCGCCGGCAAGATACTGATGGGTCTTTTGGATGCAAGCAGCGCAGTGGACTTGCACCGGCTTCCAGAATTGTTCTGCGGGCTTAACCGTCGCGAGGGGGAAGGCCCTACTCTTTATCCCGTGGCTTGTTCGCCGCAGGCGTGGGCTGCCGGGGCAGTCTTTATGCTGCTCCAGGCCTGCCTGGGTCTTTCGATGGATGGCAGCGAAAAACGGTTGATCTTCGATCGCCCATACTTGCCCGAAGGCATTCCGCAATTGTGGATTAAGAATTTGCGATTTGACCACGGCCGAGCCGACCTGTTTCTTGATCGCCACGCCGGTACGGTGCGGGTGGAGGTCCTGGAGAAGCAGGGCGAGATGAAAGTTCTGGTGAAATAGGCGCAAGCCTAGGCACGGCGCTCTAGGTGGATTCACTTGCCCGTATCGGTTGATCACCGTATAGCGAAAGCACACTTTGCCGGAGAAGCTGTCGTCTGGAGAATTTATGGGAGACAATTTCGAAGCGGCAGAGTCGAAGCAAGACCGTCAACCATCGACGGAAAAGATGTTGGACAAAACTCTCGCTGATTCATTTCCCACCAGCGATCCACCTTCGACCATTCCAAATCCCGGGGAGAGTGATGTTCCTCAGGAAAACGCCGCGGATAAGCTGCCTGAGGGAATGACTCCCGGCAGTTGGGCAGCCGTCTCTATTGATTCTGGCGAAGTGGTTGCGACAGGAGCAAGCCGCGAGCAAGCCGAGTCAATCGCGCGACGCAGAGGGCACGGCAAGTTTTCTTTGCTGCAGGTTCCTTCGAAAACAGACGGAACCGCAGCCGCCTGAGCGAACTGTGTCCCTAGGCGGCTTTCTTCTTGGGCACTTTCGCGCCTTTTTTTCGCGCTTCGGAAAGCCCAATAGCGATGGCTTGCTTGCGGCTTTTCACCGCGCCGCCCTTGCCACCCTTGCCTGAACGAAGCGTACCTTTCTTTTTGCGATGCATCGCGCTTTCGACGCTCTTACCTGCAGCCTTGCCATATTTACGGCCGGATGATTTCTTTTTTGTTGCCATAGAGTTCTCCCGCCTGCTTTAGAGTCTTACGCGATCTAACAGGTTGTTCGAAACCAACGTTTTGAGCGGAGCAGCGCTTCCTCAGTTTCTGAAAAAGTCTTTCAGTTTCTGAAAAAGTTTTTCGAGGCGCACGAGTTTTGAAGGGGCGCGGCGTCCAGCCGCGCCGGAAGGTCATTACAGTCCTTACCGGCGCGGCTGGAAGCCGCGCCCCTTCAAACCCTAAACGCCTGGTTCCAGCGCCTCAGTAAGTTGCCCCAAATCAACTAAGGCTCTAGCCGCTGAGGTAAACAGATTTTCAGCAAAATGTTCAGCCCCGACGAGCCGCTCGCATGCCTTCCTCGATCCGCTTGCGCGCATGCCCCGGGCCTCGCACATCGATTACCCGATATTGTTCTTCGCTCAACTCGTGATAATTCACAAAGAATTCTTCGAGCTCGCGTAGAAACAGCTTTCCCAGATCGTCGATGTGCTTGATGTCGGCAAAGCTATGATTGGGGCTCGCTACAGCGACAACCCTGTCATTGCGTTCTTTGTCCTTCTTGTCATACTGTTCGCCTTCAATGATTCCCACCAGGCGGCACTTCACCACGACGCCCGGGAAAGCAGGCTCATCCATCAGCACTAAAACATCGACGGGATCGCCATCTCCGCCCTTGGTTCGCGGGATGAATCCGAAGTCGTAGGGAAATGTCATGCCAGCGGGGAGAACTTTCTTCAGTTCAAACACCTTCTGCTCCACATCAAACGCGTATTTATTGCGGCTGCCCTTAGGAGTTTCGATCACCACCTGAATGATGTTCTTGTCGTCACCATCCAAAGACTGAAGCCGGGAGGGATCAGCTAGTGCGCTTCTGGAATTTCCATTCTTACTCATCCAACCTCCTAGGAGTTGACGGGCCACGTTGTGCGGCAGGATGAAATCTGTGGCCTGAAGCCACGCCAAGTCTTGCCCGAATACGCCTGCACAATGTTTCCCGAAGTTCCCACACCATTACAGATGCTGTGAGCCACGCCAGCGTGGCCCCATCCAGCACAAGGCCCAACGAGGAATTCGGGAGTTTTTGCCAAACAATCAACGCAAAAACCATGAGTCCGATGCTTCCCATCGCGGCGCCTGCGGCATCAATACCGGCAGCTACTCGACCGCGTATGGTGCCATGTAGCCCGGCACGTTCTTTCTTTTCTTTCTCGTGTTTTTCGATCAAGCTAGCCGCCGCGGGAAGTATGGCCGGAAAGGCCAGGAAAAGCCCGCCAATTTCGGGGCCGTAGCGTCGGGCCACAATTCCAGTCAAAGCGGTAATCGTTCCGCCGAAAACAAAACGAATTGCGTATTCATACCACTTCGATAATCCGAGACTGCTGGTATCGAACTTGACTTTCACTTCGTCTACCTCACCACCGCATACCAACATCCGAAAGCGCAGGCGAACCACAACGCCATGCACATCCCGGTAACCGGGAGAACAGGCAGCTTGCGTCGAATCAGCAATCGGCTAACGACCAGGGCGTAGAAGAAGAAAGCTATCGCGCCAATCAGCATCGACTTTGCCTCCACGCTGGCGTATTCCTTGCCTTGTTTGGAGGCAGTTAAGGCCAATGTCGCCAGGGCCACGGACGGTGCTGCTCCGAACAGGCCCGCGAAATTTTTAGGTTTCAGGAGATCACCCAACAAGGCGAAGACAGAAACGACAACCCCACCGACAACGAATCTCAGAATGATTTCTTTCATGCAGCTTCAGACATTTCTCGCATCGCGCTTTGGCCAACTTGTGACGGGATATTCATCATGTTCTCCGGCCTGATACTCTGCGTCGATCACGCAGCCGCCGGCGGTACCAATAACAGAACTGCTAAAAATATGACTGACAATGAGGGCGCTAGAAATCAGGTTTAGGCTGTAAGTTGGGAATTGATTAGCCCTAAGCGGGCTGGATTGGAGTAGCTTCAATCTGAGCGATAAGCGGCGGCAGGCGGTTAATCGGGGATGTCAGGGACCGTCCGACAACCGCCACGATCCCGTCAACACAACATAAACTTCGAATTACGCTCTGGCGCGGCGTGTGCGGGCAGCTTTGCGCGCAGACTGGCTTCGGCTTCTCGCTCCCTTGGTGCGAACCGCTTTCAGGGCTGAACTGCGGCGGGCGGCTGAACCGCGTTGCCTTGCAGCAGATCGCGCTTGCTTGGATAAAGAGCTGCGCGAAGCGGCCCGGTGGCCTTCTTTTTTCAATGCGGCCGTGGTAGCACGGGAACGCTTAGCGGATGGTTTGCGACGGCTATGGCTTCGTCCCTTGCGGGAATCACGCTGGGCTTGTGCACTCGTTTTGGCGGACACTTTTCCTTTGCCAGGTGGCGGCAGCTTTACCCCTGCGCGGCGCGCTTTCGATAAGCCAATGGCAATCGCCTGTTTGGTCGACGCGGCGCCGTGTTTGCCTTCGCGATTCCATCTCCTCACGGACAAATTCACCAGCCTGCGTGCTGGGCGATTTTCCTTCACGAGCGTCTTCGCGAGCACGTTCGAGTGTTTCTTTGTCGGGCATAAACAATCTCCTTTACCCAACTCTAACCACCAGCTCTCGCGGAATGAATCGAATGTATTCTGTAGTTCCTCTGTCGCGATTGCCGTAGTCCCCCTCCGTTGGTAGCGAGTTACGCAGCTTTGGATTTGCCGCACAGTTGCTGGTAATAATCGCGGCCGCGTTCATATCCACGCGTAAAGGGTGTAGCCACGTCCACTCCGGGATTTCGACGCTCGAGCTCCCGGATCGCGGCGTTCATTTCTCCCATTACCTGGTCATATTCTTTACAGCGGGTCCTTGCGTGCAGTGCAGATTCGAAACCGAGCCGATAATACTTCTCGTTGTCGCCCGGTTTCTCGCCCCGAGTCACATAGTGTTCGCTCTCCGCATCGCGCATACCGGTCCACCACTGTTCACGGGCTGCGTCGACTGTTTCAGCTCCCTCTGCGTTCAGCAGTTCGCGAAACTTTGCCGCTTCAGCTTCATCGTCCGCCATTGCAATCACGACGCTGCGGCCCTGGCGTAAAGCATCTTCGTAAACAAATAATTCATCTTCGGGAAGTCCCTTAGTCATTGAATTTTCAAATTTTCCTCCGGCAACGGCGCCGATACCCGCCCCAGCAGCGCCGAGGACAGCAGAGCCTAACAAGCCGATCGCGGTGATCGGTCCTACGCCGGGAATGGCGGCCATGACCAGGGCAGCTCCCGAGAATCCGGCGGACCCTCCGAGCACGGCCCCAATCGCTTTGCCCATGCCCGGTTGCTCCGCAGCCTCAGTAGGCACCGATTGAATTCCTTTGTCCGTGTTTTCCGGCGTCAATACCGTAACCTGATCGTCTCGCAGTCCGATCGACCGCAGTTGGCTTAGGGCGTGTTGCGCATCCGCTCGGGACCGAAAAACTCCGCTCACTGCTTTCATGGTGTCATCCTTCCTGCCGCTAATTTTTTCGCTTTCGTGAGAAAGCCTTCCATTTTTTGTCGCTCGGCATCAAAACGTGACGAGGTGCCAATGATTCGAAAACTAAAATCAGGCCAATACCGTCTGTACTCCCGCAAAAAGAATCCGAAAACCGGGCGTCGCCGCAATCTGGGCACGTTCGGCACGAAGAAAGCCGCCGAAGCTCATGAGCGTGCCGTGCAATATTTCAAGCACCACTAATTCACATGTAGCAAAGCGTATGGATGACCGCGATAAGGTGATCTCTGTAGAGGCACGGGATTTTGCCTTGAGGGATGTGGCTCATCAGCGAACGCTAGGCGGCTCGCTTGTGGGTGGTTAACTTTGCAATCTTTGCCAAATCTTTTATGAAAGCGCGCATCTTCAGCTCTCGAGATTTGGAATCGGGCGCACGAAGTATCGACGATGGGTGCACGGTTGCGGTGACGTAAGGAGCGAGCGAGGACTCGACGCGCTGTCCACGCTGGCGGTTCACGCTGAACGTTCTTCCCAATAGTGATTGCGCCGCGGTCGCCCCCAGGCAGACCAGAATTTCTGGCTTTATCAGTCGCAATTCGGCGTCAAGCCAAGGCCGGCATGCCTGAATTTCCGAGTATCTAGGCTTCTGGTGAATGCGCCGCTTGCCGCGTTCGGCGGGCGTCCACTTGAAATGCTTTACTACGTTCGTGACGTACACTTCGGCGCGGTTGATTCCAGCCTGATCCAGCGCCTCATTCAGGAGCTTTCCTGCAGGACCGACAAAAGGATGGCCAGCGCGGTCTTCTTGATCGCCGGGTTGCTCGCCAACGAACATGATTTTCGCCTTCGGAGATCCTTCACCGAACACAGTCTGTGTCGCGTTCTTCCAAAGATCACATGCTTTACAGTTGGCGGCAGCCTGCCGCAGTTCGGAAATGGTGCGTGCAGTAGATGCAATCACGAAAATATTGCTGCTGGTCACTTCACGTGGCGACTGTTTCGGCTCCTTGCTGGGAACATTCCTCATAGGCGAGTTCCGACCGTGCATAAGATGCGCACTCTTGGCGGCGGGAACGCATCCCAACTTCTGCAAGGAGGAACGATGCCTACCGCGAAAAACAAATGGGTCGCAAAGGTGAAGACGGACTCAACCCATCCCCCCGCAGGATTGTTTACCAAGGATGCCAGCACCATTGCCAGAACGCTGGCTTCGAAGAAAGTCTCGCCGAAAGGCCCGGGCTCGGGTATGCGAATGCTGACATACTTCATAAACCGGGCAGGACGCGGCCTCAGCAAGTCGCGCCGCACCCAACTGGAAAAGGCGAAATCGCTGCTTGCCAAAAAGATCAAGCAGCAAAAGGATGCTCAAGGCACATAAAAGTTGAAACGGCTTTTTCGGTCGTAATGCATAAGTCTTACAGCGGGCAGTTCGGATTTAGCTAGTCGGTTACTACCCTATCCGCCGTATTGCGCGCTGATCGATCCCTGTCATGATGCGAGTGAGCGCGCGCTTTAGGGAGGGGTCATGCAAAAGCTGGCAGGCCGGCCGTACGATGCCGCAAACGATTTGAGATGTCTGGTTGAAGCTGCCATCTTCGAAAGAAACCCCAGCGATTTGTTCCGACGTATTGAGGACGCGCAAGACGCAATCATGGATTACATTGAAGATTCGTTTGAAAGCGCCAGCCCAGCGGAGCGCCAGTCAATGATCAACGCCATGAATTCACTGCTTGAGCTGCGGCGACTGGTTCAAACACACCCGAAAATCGGACCTGGTATCGAAAACCTGACGGACGCGTAGCAGTCGGGAACCAGAGTCGCGGCGGGAAGTAGAACTGATCGGACCTAGCTGCCGGCTGCGAATCCCCCGGCGTGCGCCATGGTAAGCCGCAAGAACTTGTGGGGATTGACCGGAGTGTCATTGATGCGGACTTCGTAATGCAGATGTGGACCGGTGCTGCGGCCGCTCAGTCCAACATACCCGATAGTGTCACCGCGGCGGACGTACTGTCCGGGGACAACCGCATAGCTGGCAAGGTGTCCATAGCGGGTGGTTATTCCATGGCCGTGGTCAAGGGCGATCGCTCTCCCGTATCCGCCCAGGAAATCCGCGAACATTACCACGCCATCGGCCGGAGCTATCACCGGCTGCCCGTATGAAGCTGATATGTCGATCCCTCGGTGGAACGCACCTTCGCCGTTAAAGGGATCAGTTCGCTCACCAAAGGAACCAGTCACGGGACCTTCGACAGGCCAAAGATTGGGCGCTGAATTGGCTCGCAGCCAGTCTCCCGTAGTCGCATTCCGGGTGAGGCCCAGTGAGATGCCGGTCGCGGCTGCACCACTCAACGCCGTATCCTTTAGGGCATAAAGACGGTCGAGGGAAGAACTAACTAAGGCGTCCTGAACATGATCAGAAGATACCGTTTCCAGCGCGGGATCAGATTTCAGACCATATAGCGACGACACTTCACTGGCCAAGGATCCCAAAGAGGCTACTTGAATGTCTCTTTCCTGGGCTACCTGCTCAAGCTTCGAATAACGGTTTTTTAGCTCATCTTTCTGGGTGCGCAGTTCGTTATAGTGCGAAACTTTCAAGAGCATCCGCATATAAGAACCGGCGATTCCGGTAAGGCTTAAGGCACCGATGGCCGCCCCGGCCACCAACACGTAGAGATAATGGACTGGAATGGAAATCTTGCGGAGCTGCCCATCGTCGCCCCTGGCCACGAAAAGTATGTAGAAACGCTTACGCAATATATTCCTTTCGTCGTTAAGCTACGTTTCAACCTCGGCCGGGACCAGGCCAGTCTAACCCATTCGCCTGCAATCCCAACCAGATGCAGCACTTAGCTCGACTAACATTTTCGGGGCAGCTTCGCAACGGTAACAAACTACGCTTCCTCCTGTCAACGCGTCGACGCACGTTCCGGGGTTACGTAAGACAGCCGAGGAAGCGGTACCTCGGAGGGTTACCGCCGCTAAGTCCCACAGTGTAAAGATCGTCCCATTTGGCAACCGCTTTCCCATTTTGGGCGGCAGTTGCCCGACGGGCTCTTGTTGGATGATTTCCACGCGGCCGAGTTGTCTGACAATCTTGAGTGGCGTATTAGCATGCCCGGTTCCTGCTCCGGTGTGCCTGGCTTGTATAGTAGTCCTTATTCCGGGTTCATGGGGGCAGATTGCCTGATGCCGAAAAACTGCTGATCGCTGGCATTCGCCGCCGGAGCGCTTCCGGAAGGCGTGCGATCGCGACGGGAATCGGGGACGACTGCGCTATTCTTCGGATCCCTTCTGGCCATCAGGCACTGGTGACCACCGATTTTAGCCTTGAAGGAGTTCATTTCCGGCGGGAGTGGCACTCCGCCGAAGTCGTCGGTCATCGTTGCTTGACCCGCGGCCTCAGCGACATTGCTGCCATGGGAGGCAGTCCCATAGCCGCCTTCTTGTCGCTGGCGCTGCCGCAAAATCTGGCCCAGTCATGGGTCGACCAGTTCCTGAAAAGCTTCCTCAAGTTGGCGGAGCGGTTCCAAGTAACCCTCGCCGGAGGCGACACAGCCCAGTCTCCCGGGCGGGATTCTTGCCGACATTGTAGTTGTGGGGGCGGTTCCGAAAGGAAAGGCAATCCGCCGCGCAGGCGCCCGCGCAGGCGACCGGGTCTATGTGACTGGTGCCCTGGGTGGGGCCGCAGCCGCCTTGAAATTACTGTTCTCCGGCCAGAAACTCCGGCCGGCCGATTTCCCCCAGCATTTCCACCCCATGCCCAGGCTTGAGGTTGGCCGCTTCCTTCGAGAGAAAGGGCTTGCCTCCGCGATGATCGATCTCAGCGATGGGTTGTCGACTGACTTAGGCCACATCGGCGACGAGAGTGGTGTAGGTGCGAAGATACAAGCCTCAGCCGTTCCCCGCGCCCGGATTGGGAAGCCAGCCCACGCGGTGGAATTGGAGTTCGCACTCAACGGCGGCGACGACTACGAACTGCTTTTCACGGCGCACCCGGGTAATCGCGTTCCTTCCAGAATTGCGGGCGTTCCCATTACGCAAATCGGTGAGATTACCCGGGATAAGCGTGTCCTGCTGGTGAATCATAACGGCGTGGTTTCCAAACTGCCTGCTCAAGGATGGGAACACTTCAAGACAGCGAAACGTTCTCGCTCCTGAGAATTTAGCCGGAGTCGGATTCGCGGGAATAGCTGGGGAAAAGATATGAAATCGCGGTCAGGTTTTGAAGGGGGCGCGTTTCCAGCCGCGCCGACATCACCTTTAACGACTTACGGCATGGCTGGAAGCCGTAGCCCTGCAAAACTCGACCGCTCACCGTTTTCCCGCATTTAGAAGCCAGCAGCCCATGTGACTTTCGTGCTATCTACACCTCTTCTTTATGTATCTCCCACCCGCCTGGCGGATTAAAGTAGCATTATGTCGTTCCCCAAATTTTCTCCTTCTCATCGCATTTTGTTTGTGGCTGAGTTTTACGCTCAGCGCACAACCACCGTCCGTGCCCGTGGCGCCCAAATTGACGATTGACAATGACTTTGTCCAAAAGCAATTCGGGTCGACCTGCGCACTAATCGGAATCGAGCCGCTGAAGGCTGACTTGGACGGCGATGGCGTTGAAGACATCGTTATCCCGGCACGCTGCACCAACCCGATGATGGACCAGACCGAGAACAGTTTCGTCGTCATCGATCCCTATGACAGCTTCTTTGGCTACGGCAATCCCAAAATCACTACCCAATTTTCCACCGAAGATCCCGATCGACGTGGCTACTCGCTGCTGGTAATTCACGGAGCCGGGCCCGAAGCATGGCGTGCTGCTTCTCCGAAGGCAAAATTCATCATTGTGAATCTGCCCTTCAAGCAAGTCGTGGTGAAGAAGCTGGCCGTAAAGAAGAACAAGAAAGTCATGGGAATTTTCACCGAAGAGAACAGCGGCGATCAAATGACGTCTGTGATCTTCTGGGATGGCAAGAGATATAAATACCAACCGCTCGGCTCCAGCATGGAATGAAGTTCTATGGAGGACGGGCGTCCACGCCCGTCCAACTGTTCGTCCCACCCGCAACGCCATTCCTAACCTTCCAACCCGCTATAATTCTCCCGCCATGAGAATTGAAGAGAAACTTGCTGAACTGAAAAAGCGCGACCGCCTTGCCGAGGACGGCGGCGGCGAGAAACGCCGTGAAAGACAGCACAAAGAAGGGAAAATGTCGGCTCGCGAGCGCATTGAGTTTCTGCTCGACGAGGGCACATTTGAAGAGACCGACAAACTGGTAACGCATCGCTGCAACGATTTCGGTATGGCGGAGCAGAAGGTCTACGGCGATGGCTTCATCACCGGATACGGCCGCATCGAAGGGCGCCTGGTATTCGTCTTTGCTCAGGATTTCACGGTCTTCGGCGGCTCCCTCTCCGAGGCCAATGCTGCCAAGATTGTCAAAGTCATGGACCTTGCCGCCAAGATGGGAGCGCCAATGATCGGCCTCAACGATTCCGGCGGCGCCCGCATTCAGGAAGGTGTTATGTCGCTGGCGGGTTACGCCGACATCTTTCTTCGAAATACTCTTTACAGCGGCGTAGTTCCGCAAATCTCTGCAATCATGGGCCCGTGTGCCGGCGGCGCGGTTTACTCTCCCGCGATTACCGATTTCATTCTCATGGTCGACAAGACCTCGTACATGTTCATTACCGGACCGGACGTGATTAAAACCGTCACGCATGAGGAAGTCACCAAAGATCAACTGGGCGGCGCCGAGACCCACAATGAAACTTCCGGCGTCGCCCATTTCAAAGCCCATGACGACGCCGAGTGTTTATCCATGGTGCGAGAGCTGCTCAGCTTCATGCCCTCCAACAATCTCGACGATCCGCCGCGCAAGCCTTGCACCGATCCCATTGATCGGGCCGATGCAGCCTTGGACAAGATCGTCCCGGATCAATCGAACATGCCTTACGACATCAAAGACGTGATTCACGCGGTGGGCGATGACGGCTATTTTTTTGAAGTCCAGGAACACTACGCGAAAAACATTGTCGTGGGATTTGCCAGGCTAAACGGACAGCCCGTGGGAATGGTCGCCAATCAACCCGCATTCTTAGCCGGCACGCTGGATATCAACGCGTCGATCAAAGGCGCGCGCTTCGTACGCTTCTGCGATTGCTTCAACATCCCGCTCGTAACTTTTGAAGATGTTCCCGGCTTTCTGCCGGGAACTAACCAGGAATACGGCGGCATCATTAAACATGGCGCCAAGCTGCTCTTCGCTTTTGCCGAGGCGACAGTACCCAAGGTAACCGTCATCACGCGCAAGGCTTATGGCGGAGCCTATTGCGTTATGGCCTCGAAGCACATCCGCACTGATGTGAACTATGCCTGGCCCACAGCGGAGATTGCGGTGATGGGGCCGGAAGGCGCGGTGGATATCGTCTACAAACGCGAACTCGAACACGCCGCGAATCGAGAAGAAGTACGCAAACAGAAAATTGAAGAATTCAGCGAGCGCTTCGCTAACCCTTACGTAGCCGCCGACCGCGGCTATGTCGATGCGGTCATCCAACCCCGCGAAACCCGCAAAAAATTAATCCAAGCGCTGGCAATGCTCGAAACCAAGCGGGATAAGAATCCGCCAAAGAAGCACGGAAACATCCCGCTATAGTTTTCGAGCGGCCGGCACTACAAACTCTTGAAAACGAAATTAATTTCCTTTGTTTGGTTCGGCCCCACCGTGATGGTCTGGGTTGATGTGCCCAACTTCTCGTGCCAGGCCTTGATCGTGTATGTTCCCGGCGGCAACTGCGGCAGATCGAAGGTGCCGTCTGCCTTGGTCACCGCAAAGTAAGGGTTCTTCAGGACGGCAATATATCCCCGCATCCAGGGATGGATGTTGCACTTGACGGGAATGGCGATTTCTTCGCGCGCAAACGCCTCTTCCACCTTGGCTCCCGGAAGCTCAGCCTTATTCCATTCCCGGTTATTCGCGGGGATGGGATGAATGTTGTGCGAGGTCGGGTCGTCATTCACCACTTCAATCGGCTGGTTGGCCTGCACGGCCTGCACACGCGGCTGATAGAGGCAGCCTTTTTGAGTAATGACCACGGATTCTTTAGGCGGATCGAAGGTTCGGTCGCCTAATCCATCCGCGATGAAAATGAGAACGTTTTGCAGTCCGCCCTTGGAATCGGTGACAACCTCAAACGTGGGCACGAGGCCAGAATGTTGCTTAGCGCAGCTTGGGTCGGCCGCCATGCTGATAGGCTTAGCCTTGGGCACCGTGCCTTCGAACTTGACTACACCTCTTATGCCCGATGCACTCGTGCTGCCTGTTGATGGCGGTTCAGCTCGCATCACCTGGCGGGGGAAGACACAAATTATCAAAGCAATCAAAACGAAAAACTTCTTCATAGTCATAACGCACCTCGTGGAGGACAAATGCCTCCAGAACTTGTTGGGAACGCTGTGGCGCACTTAGTTCTGTGCTCCGGGAGTAACGGCTACGCGGCCGGCGAGAAATTCGCTGTACCCCTGCTGATAGCCTGCGCTGAAAGAAGAGCGGTCCTGGAGGGTTGCCCACCGGCCTACAGCGACGTGGTGTTCGCCGCCGTTTTGAGCTGCTAGTCTTCCCAGATACAGGCCATCTCGATAAGCTCCGTCGGTGAGCTGAGCCGATCCGTCGGAACGATGTTCGTTTCCCATCATGAATGCCGTCCCCGTGCCCAAGGCGGCCAACAAAGCGAAAGTAAGAAATGTTTTCATTGTTTTCCTCGATCTTTCTCTGAACCAGGTCAGATTGACGAAATGTTGAGCGTCGTAGAACGAGACTAAGATCGGCACGGAACTACGTTGTCATTGGCGGGTCATCGCCGGGTCAAATCATCGTCATCTTTTTGTCAAGAGATTGACGAGTTTAGCGGCAAGAAGGGATAGACCACGACGCTTTGCGCCGGACGGGTCGGTTGTATCGACTGCTTCGGGCTCGGATAGCGCAACGGAAAAGCCAGATCCAGGTTTTCCACAGAGCCGAATGCAAAATTTTCATTGGGCATTAACTTTTTGGTGTGCTATAAGGGCCAGTTCCGCTGGAGGCTGGTTCATGAACGTTACTTGCGTGTCCATCGGTTTTTGTTCTATTAAGCGCTTCGCTTTTGTCCTAATCGCAGTGCTGGCTTTCGGTTTGTCGCAACTGGCAACCGGACAGCAGACCCTTGGTTCGCTGAACGGTACGGTTACCGATATCAGCGGCGCCGTGATGCAGAAAGCCACGGTCAAGATCCGCAATGTAGGAACCAACCTCGAAGTTACGGGAGAATCGAAGAACGACGGTTCGTTCAGCTTCGCCGACCTTCCTATCGGCACTTATGAAGTCACCGTCAGCAAGTCAGGATTTCAAACCGCTATCTTTCCGCAAATTCTGGTTCAGGGCAGCCGAACAACCAGCCTCAATGCGCAACTCAGCCCCGGCCACACGTCCGAATCGATTACGGTGAACGCCACACCCTTGCTGAACGAGACGGACACCGCCAACGGCTATACCATGGGCGCAAACCAGATTGAGTCCGTCCCGCTGGGCACGGGAAGTTTCACGCAACTCGCCATTCAGGCGCCTGGCGTTAGCGCAGACTTCCTTTCAGGGTCGGGCTCGAACGAAGGTCTGGGCAATCAAGGAATCGTGGCCAACGGCCAACGCGATACCAGCAATCTTTTCACTTTCAATGGCGTGAACGCGAATAACTTATTCAACGGAAATTCAACCAGCAATATTTCCGACAGCCGCTTCACCCTAAATACTGGCGAAATTTTCGGAGTCGGCGGCCAGGTTCAAACCAACAGCTCAGTGTTCGACGCAATCGGCCAAGCTTTGCCCACGCCTCCGGTGGAAACGATAGAAGAGGTTCACGTCACGACTTCCATGTATGATGCGTCGATGGGCTCGGCCAGTGGAGCTCATATCGAAACCACAACCAAGTCCGGAACCAATCTCTTTCACGGCCAAGTTTACGAATACTTCCAAAGCAATATTTTCGACGCCGCGCCCACATTTCTGGCCGTGAATCCGTTCTTCACCGGTGCTCCGCCGCTGCATCGCAATGTGTTTGGCGGAACGCTCGGCGGTCCCATCAAGAAAGACAAATTATTTTTCTTCGCTTCGTATCAGGGACAGCGCATCAGCGACGCTCTCAGCGGCGCCTTCAACGGAGTGCCCACACTCCAAGGCTTAACTGATACCAATCGAAATGCGGCGAGCCTTGCCAGCCTGGTTAACGCTGATGAAGGTTGCGGACCCAGTGGTCCGTCATGCATAACCGCTGGACAAGTGGATCCTGTGGCGCTGGCAATCATGCAGGCCAAGGCAGGTGGACAATTCATCATTCCTTCATCCAATGCGACGTCTCCAGAAACCGGAAACCAGGCCTTCAACTCTTTCGTGAAAGGCCCATCGAGTCAATTCAACGCTACCCAAGTCAATGGGAACATCGATTACATTTTCGGTCCGAAGGATCGCCTCGCCGCCAAGTACTATTATCAAAGCGATCCTACAACTATTCCGTTTGCGGTCAGCAAAGTGCTCGGATTCCCGCAAACCATGCATGCGGGAAGCCAGCTCTTTTCTCTCGATAACACCACGATTTTCAATCCGAATACGACCTGGGAAAACCGCTATGGTTTTGTTCGCGAGGTGGCGAATGCCACGACCAGTCAGTCTTTGACGCCATCGGATGTTGGCCTAAATCTTCTCGGGAGCAGCTTCTTTCCCGGCATCACTATCAATAACGCGGACGCGGGTGCGGCCCTGGTTGGCGGCGCGACGGTGGGGCCGTTCTCCGGTAACATCTTGAGCCTCGGGCCTTCCACCAATTTCGCCAACGCGGGAATCTTTCAAAACGAGCACGAGGGATCATCGACCTACCACTGGGTTCACGGTCCGCACACGATAGCTTTCGGTGGCATCTTCGATTACATGCAACTCAACGTTGAGAATCGCGAGAATCAGGTGGCCACATTCACCTTCAACACTTTCGCCGATTTCCTTACGGGGACGTTGGGAAGCGATCACAGCGACGGTCAATTCCTCAATGGCGAAACCAACCGTCACTTCCGCTCAAAATCAGCTGGATTTTTTGTTCAGGACAACATCAAGGTGCGGCCGAATTTGATGATAAACGTTGGCGTCCGCTGGGATTGGGATGGACCTCTCTACGAACAGAACGGCTTGCTTACCAACTTCTACCCCTCGGATTACAAGTACGATCTGGCCACGGATTCATTCGGAACCCTGGCCAATGGCGAGCCCGGGATTGGCCTGGTCGTAGCGGGGAACAACAAGTCGTTCGGTTTCAAAAATGTGGGCGATTCCACCCTGACAGGCCGGCAATGGATGTTCGTCCCGCGAATCGGATTTGCCTGGAGCCCCTCTTCGGCCAAAAACCTTGTGCTCCGTGGCGGCTTCGGAATATACGCCGACCGCGGTGAATACTTCACGGAGCTATCAGCCAGCGCTGGTTTAGGTATCAGCGGGCCGTTTAGCGTTACTACGCAGGAGCCCTTTACCGTTCCGGTCGACGCGAAATGTAACACAGCCATCGGATGCCTTTCCTCGTCGCCCTTTGGTACCGGCCCGCTTGCGCCGCCGCCCAACAACTTGTCCGGCGTAGCAGCGTTGATTCACAATCAGTCGCAATTGAGCGGCTGTCCCGAGCCGGTCACGCCTACGTGTACTCCGACCGGCAACCCGAATTTCGACTTCCTGTTCGGCGGCTACGACCCTGCGAACAAGCTGCCTTACTCGGAGAACTGGAGCCTGGACCTGCAATGGCAACCGAAGAATGACTTGGTGCTCACGCTGGGCTACATCGGCAATCGCGGCGTTCATCAACCGATTCCGATTCCTTTCAACCAGCCCGGTGTTGCGACTCCGTCCAACCCGATCAATGGGCAGATTTACAGTTACGGCTTCCAGGCGCAGGATGCGAATTTTAATACGCTGCTGACCGAGCAAGTGCAGACTACGATCGGGGAATTTTCAGGCTCCGACGGAAACACGGCTCTGCGTACTCCCTACATCGGTTTCAATCCCAACGCTGATTTCTGGAGGGCCGAAGGCGTCTCTACGTATAACGCGTTGCAGTTCCAGGCGACCAAGCGGATGTCCCACAACTTCATGATTAACGCTTCGTACACTTTTTCACATTCTCTTGATGAAGGCAGCGGTTTGGGATCAGGCTTGTTCTTCAATGGAAACAATCCGCTGCAGCCCAGCACCGCTTACGCTTCTTCTGATTTCGATCGCACACACGTATTTACCATCAGTTACGTTTATCAGGTTCCAACCATTAAGAATGCTTCCGGAGCGGTCAAGGCGATCGTCAATGGCTGGGGCGTGCAGGGCGTGACCGTGGCCCAGAGCGGCGAGCCCTTCAGCGTTATCGATTTTTCCGGCACGGCTGCCAGCATTTACTTCAGCGCCGATGACTTTATTACCAACCCGATTCTCCCGCTGGCTCCGGGAATCACCCCGAAGCAAGCTACCCAGGGTGGGACAGACGGTGCCTTTAAGTCCGGGCCTTTTGCCGGCGTCAGGGTTCCCTATGTCAACCCGAATGATTTTTCAATCCCATTCCTGAGCCCGGGCCAAAGCGGAGTTCCACCCTGTGGTCTAACCACAGCGGGAACGACCGCTTGCGATACCCAGGAAACCGGCTACGGTGGAAACGGGCGCAACATCTTTCGTGCTCCGTTCCAGACGCGTTTCGATTTTTCGGTGTTCAAGAATTTCAAGGTCACGGAACGCGTGGCGCTCAAGTTCCAGGCCGACGCATTCAACATCTTCAACCATCCCAGTTTCGATACGCCAAATACCAACTTCGAGCTAAACGCGTGCTTCAATCCGTTCCCCTGTTTCAATCCGCAGCCCCTGACAACTTCGTCGCCCAACCCCAAGAACTTTGGGGTGATTCAGCAGACGGTTGGGAGCAACCGATTTTTGCAATTGGCAATGCATCTAACGTTCTAGAGGGCTGAGGAAAAGCGGTTTAGGTTTTGAAAGGGCGCGGCTTCCAGCCCGCGCTGTCATCAAACACCATCACACCGAAGATGAAGGAAATTAAACCTGGCAAAAAGCTGATCACCGTAGTGCTCCTGGCGCTGTGGATCTTGCAGACGCCGGGAGCATTCGGCTGGGGCAACGAAGGGCACGAATACGTTAATCGAGTCGCGGCCGAGCGCATTCCGGCTGAGATGCCCCGGTTCCTACGGCATGCGGTTGCCGAAATCACTTACCTTGGCCCTGAACCTGACCGCTGGCGAAGTCCCTCTGAGTACGCGCTCAAGAATGCGCAGGAGCCGGACCACTTTATCGACCTGGAGCGCATCTCCTGGCTCGATCCGTTTCCGCCAGGACGCTACGAGTTTTACCGCAAACTCTACGAAAAGCGGGCGGCAACGGCGGACCATCCGGACGATTACCTTCCCGAGCGCGTGGGCCTTCAGCCGTACATCACCATGGAAGTCTACGGACGACTGAAAGCCGCGTTCCGCGAATACCGCCATCTGCGCGAAACGCATAAGCCGACCGCTCCGGTTGAGCAGGCGATAATTTTCTACGCGGGCTGGCTCGGACACTATGTTGCCGATGGCTCCCAGCCGCTGCACACCACAATTCAATACAACGGATGGGTTGGGCCAAACCCGAATGGCTATACCACGGAGCATGGCATTCACGCCAAGTTCGAAAGCACCTACGTCGCGCAGAACATCACGCCCAAAGACTTCGCAAGGTTCGTTAAGCCTCCCGAACGTCTAGCCAACCCTTTTTCGGATTATGTGGCCTATCTTCGAGAATCGAATCGGCACCTAGAGAAGGTCTATGCCATCGACAAAGCCGGTGGATTTAACGGCAAGGGTTCGCCAGAAGCCTTCGACTTCACCACCCACAGACTTGCGGCCGGATCGCAAATGCTCCTGAATTTGTGGTACACGGCATGGATTGAAAGTGCGACAAACCCAGAAGTTACGCAGGGGGTAACGCCAGCTTCCCCCAAGAAATAAGCCCTTCTAGTCGCCCGTGGGAAAGGTGAGTTGGGCAGCGCACATTACCTTTCGTGTGCAAATCTCAAAGGTTGCATGAAAAGTTTGATTGGCTGTTAATTGCTCTGAGGACAGAGCGCAAAAACGCTGTAAGGCACTAAAACATAAGGCTTTGGGGGAATGCCTATGTCCGGCCTTGGCCCTGTATCGAAGTCGCACTCTGCTGTGATAGGCGTCATCGCGCACAGTTCCACAGCCTTTCCACAGCCATAGTCACGCGACGTGACAGGCAGCGTTATTCAGGCGGCGCCATCCCGTCCCCTATCATCGATTCGAAGCGAGTCGAATTCTTGAGGAATGCCAGGTTCACTCGGCCAGTTGGGCCGTTGCGCTGCTTGGCGATGATCAGTTCGGCTTTACCCTGCAGGTCTGGATCGTCCTGTTTGTAAACTTCTTCGCGGAAGATGAAGGCAACCACGTCGGCGTCCTGCTCGATCGATCCCGATTCGCGCAGGTCGGAAAGCTGCGGACGGTGATCGCCGCCCCGGCTTTCGGGGGCGCGGCTTAACTGCGAGAGCGCAACCACCGGAACGCTCAATTCCTTGGCCAATGCCTTCAGGCCGCGGGAAATCGCGGAAACTTCCTGGGTGCGATTTTCATAGCGCCGGCCGCCGCCGGACATGAGTTGCAGATAGTCCACGATCAACAAATCAAGCTTGCCTTGTGATTGTTGCAGGCGCCGCGCCTTGGCCCGCATTTCGCTGAGTGCAATACCGGGCGTGTCGTCGATGAAAATGGGTGCGTGCGCGAGTTGCTCCATGGCGTGAACAACTTTGGTCATGTCGTCGCGCCACAGCGAACCGGTCCGCATTTTGTGCGAATCCACGCGCGCCCGCGAACATAACAACCTCAACAGCAAAGCTTCGCGTGACATTTCGAGCGAAAACATCCCAACAACTTTTTGATCCTCAATCGACGCGTTCTCGGCGATGTTCATGGCAAACGCGGTTTTTCCCATCGAAGGGCGAGCCGCAATGATGATCAAGTCCGCGCGCTGGAAGCCACTGGTCATTTCGTCGAGGTCGGTATAGTGCGTGGCCAGGCCCGTGATCCGCTGGCCGCGCTGCAGCAGGGCATCGACCGAACTGAAGGATTCTTTAACAATGTCCTGCACACCCATGAAGCCACGGCCAATGCGCTTCTCGGAAAGCTGGAAGATCGCAGCTTCGGCGTCATTCAAAATCTCTTCGGCGGGGTCGCTCTGGTCGGAGGCGCGGCTGATGGCAGCATTGGCGGCATGAATCAGTCCCCGCAGCAGCGCCTTGTCGCGAACGATCTTGATGTAATGCTCGATGCTCGGCCGGTCGGGAACGCCGTCGACCAACCCGGAAACATAGCCGACGTCGCCAATCGCCTCAAGCTCCTTGCGCCGATCGAGCTCTTCGACCAGCGTAATCATGTCGATCGGGCGCGACGATTCGGCCAGATCGACCATGCGGGTGAAAATGCGGCGGTGAGAATCGAGCGAGAAGTCCTCCGGCTTCAGATGCTCGGCCGCTTCGTTGTAGGCGAGATTGTCGAGCATGATTGCGCCCAGGATGGAGCGCTCGGCTTCAACATTTGCCGGCAGGCTGTGCGCGAGCGTGTAGTCAGTAGTTGCCAAGGTTTTTCTATATGACCAGAGATTCTATGGAGGCCGGGCGTCTCGCCCGGCTGGACGGACGAGGCGCCCATTCTCCATTAACCAAATTCCGTTCGGAAGGCGAGAGCGATGCTCTCACGACGGAGTTGTGAATTCGCGGTGGCCTCTTCGGAAAACGGAGAAGAAACCAAAATAATTTTGGCTGTCAAGTTGCGCACCGTCATGCGGGGAAGTATAGGTGAAACAAAAGCGAAGATCAATTGCCAGGAATGCGCCAAATAAATAACCTTCGAAAGGTTCAACTTCAAGCGTTAATCCGTGTAATCCGTGGCCAAGGTTTTTCCGTTCAAAAATAAAATGCGGCCGGGCCAGCCACCCGACCGCATTGCTTTGTGTATGTCCAGCTCGCTGTCTCGCCGCACGGTGCGGCGAGGCGCCCTTTGAAGCGCGTTCGCGAGAACGCATTTCCCGGCGCGCTTTTTCAAGTCATGACCTGCGGACCTGAGCCCGCATTTCCGTGACCTGCGATTGCTCAAGCTAGCGGTTCAGTCCTTCCGATGCGTGGGACTCTACGAGGAAGCCGCAACCCCAAGGTATCCCCAACGCGCACCACGCATTTTTAGAAACTGCTTCCGTCAATCCACCCTCGAGAACCGCCGGAAGCGCCAGCTCAGTTGCAATCCGTAGCGTTCAAGACATCTCACGTTTGCACTGGCGATACTCTGCTTGAAGAGTTGAATCGTCGCAACAGAAAGTCGATGCCCGGTTGTGAACAAACTGTGGAGGACAGAATTTCTTTGTGGAAACCGAAGGAAAACCGCGGCGTTTTGTTTTGAAAGGGCCGCCGAAAATGCAATGTTTCGACCTAACACCTGAAGACGCTGCAGAAAAACTATCGATTCGTATCAGGGTATGCCTTCAGGCATACCGTAAGTCTGAAAATAGGCTCGGCTTTAGCCGCTGGGTTCATGTTCCTCGTGTGAACAGCGTTTCCCGCAGCGCCTGAAGGCGCGACTAATTTTGATGCATTTGCGGCACCGCTGAAGCGATGCCCTGATACGAATCGCCCGTTTTCACCAGCGGCTAACGCTACGTTTCAAAACTCGGCGCTGACGATTTTCGCCCCCGCGGCGCACTTAATCCACGTGCTCGCCGACATCGAATCCTTCTTCTGCCATGGGCAGGACGTCACGTTCGCCAGCCACCCACACGTAAAGCGTCGGCAACAGAAAAATGCTCATGATGAGAGCCGCTATCAGACCTCCCACAATAACAATCGCGAACGGGCGCTGAGAATCAGACCCAATGGCGTGCGATAGAGCCGCAGGCAATAGTCCAAGAGTTGCCACCAGCATCGTCATCATGATCGGACGCAGCCTCATCACCGCGCCTTCAACTGCGGCATCTTCTACTGAGAACCGCCGAGCACGAAGCTGATTGATGTATTCGAGCATGATGACGCCGGTTTGCACGGATACGCCGAACAGAGCCAAAAAACCTACGCCGGAAGAAACACTGAAGTTGGTGCCGGTGATCAGAAGAGCAAGCAGCCCGCCAATGGGTGCGATGGCGACAGTTGCCATAATCAAAAGCGCCCATTTGAAAGACTTAAACATGGTGTAAAGAATGATGAAGATGATGAAAACGGTGATCGGAAGCACGATCAGCAGCCGCTCGTTAGCTCGTTTCTGGCTGGCGTATTCGCCCTCCCAGTCGAGCGTATATCCAGTCGGCAATTTGACCTGCGCGTTCACTTTCGCGATCGCCTCTTCTACAGTGCTCCCGAGGTCACGTCCGCGGACACTGTATTTAATGGCAACGTAACGGCGGTTGCCTTCGCGATAGACTTCCGACGCGCCATCGCTCACGCTGATTTTGCAAAGCTGGGCCAGCGAGACGCGTTCACCCGTGGGCGACAGCAAACGAATCCGCTCGATCGCATCCTCGGTGTTGCGGTATTGCGGCAGATAGCGCAGCGTAAGGTCGTATCGTGCCTCACCTTTTAGGACCTGCGTCAGCGCGTTCCCTCCAACCGCGGTTTGAATCGCATCCTGTACATCGGAAACATTGATCTGGTAGCGAGCCGCCTGCGCTCGGTCAACAGCTATATTAAGATTCGGCTGCCCGAGTACGCGGAAAACGCCCAGATCCTCGACGCCCTTAATCCCGCGCATGATGGCCACAATCTCATCGGCTTTTTCTTCCAAAAGCCTCAAGTCGTCGCCGAATATCTTAGTTGCCAGCGCGCCTTTCACCCCGCTCACAGCCTCTTCCATGTTGTCTTCGATCGGCTGCGAGAAACCCCAGACGACACCCGGAATTTTGTCGAGCTCGCGCTGCATAGCAGCGATCAACTCGTCTTTGTTTTCATGAAAGACTGGCCGCCAATCTTCCTTGGGCTTAAGGTCGACGTAAAATTCCGTGTTAAAAAAACCGGTCGTATCCGTTCCATCATCCGGCCGACCCACCTGGCTGGTACATTGCGGAACTTCGGGAAAGGCGCAGAGCATGATGCGCGCCTGGTTTGCCACCCGAATGCCCTCATCTGGTCCGGTGCTGGGTGCAAGCGTACCGCGCACCCAAAGCGCGCCTTCATCGAGATGCGGCAGAAATTCAGAACCGATAGCCCCGCCGAACGCGAGATAACCTGCAAAGCACATCAGGACCCCAACCACGCCAACCGTAATCAGACGATGCCGAATGGCCCACCGCAACGCCACACGGTAGCGGTCAATGATGAAATCCATGATCGGGTTGTGCCATTCCTTTGCGCCCTTCGCAAAGGCGAAACTTGCCAGCACGGGAGCGATCACGATGGAGAACAGCAAGGCTCCGAGAAGCGCAAAGGCCACGGTCCACGCCATGGGATGGAACAGTCGGCCTTCCACGCGCTGCAGCGTGAAGATGGGCAGATAGGCAGTAATGATGATGGCAATCGCATAAAACACTGGACGTTGCACTTCGTGCGAGGCTTCGCTGATTTGTTCTGCTGGCGTTTTAGTGTCGTTGTGCCGGCCCAGATGGCGGACGATGTTTTCCACCATGACTACCGCGCCATCGACTACCATGCCGAAATCCAACGCACCCAGCGATAGCAGGTTGGCGGGAATGTGTCTCAGGTCGAGGCAAATCGACGCGAACAACAACGAAAAGGGAATTGTCGCGGCAACGATCAGCGCTCCTCTGATATTGCCGAGGAAAAGAAACAGAATGATCGATACCAGAATCATTCCTTCGGTGAGGTTGTGAAGCACGGTGTGACTGGTGAAGTGAACCAGATCGCTGCGATCGATGAATGGCACCACTTTCACGCCGGGCGGCAGAATGTGGTTGTTGAGTTCGTCGACTTTTTCGTGAACGCCTTGCAGTGCGGTGTCTGCAGCCGCGCCTTTTCGCAGCAACACGATGCCTGAGACCACGTCATCGTTATCGATGATCTTTCCGTCCTCGCGGTGAATGGCTTTGGCAAATTGTCCGAGCCGAATTTTTGGACCTTGCGAAACCACCGCAACATCTTTCACCCTCAGCGGCGTCCCGCCCTTAGTCATAATGACGGTCTCAGCGATGTCTTGTGAACGGTCGACTAATCCCCTGGCATTCACGTTGATCTGCTGCAGACCCTCTTGTATGAAGCTCCCGCCGGCATTGGCGTTGTTGTTGGTAAGCTGCTGCTCGATCTGCGCCAGGCTCAGGCCGTAGGCAATCAGCTTGTTGGGATCGACGCGAACCTGGTACTCGCGCGTCGGGCCGCCAAAGCTGGCTACGTCGACGATGTCCGGTACCTGTTTAAAACTCTTTTCGATGACCCAATCTTCGATTGATTTCAATTCCATCGGGTCATAAGCCGGATTAGTGCTGTGCAGGGTGAAGAAATAAATCTGGCCGACCGGGCTCCAGTCGGAGCCCATCTGCGGTGTGACGCCAGGCGGCATAGTAACTTGACTTAGGCGCTCGAGAACGCGCTCGCGGTTCCAGTCATTGTTAGATTCGTCATCGAAGATCAGCTTCAGGTCGGACAGTCCGAAAAGCGAAAAGGAACGCAGATGCACGATATGCGGGATGCCGTTCAGCGCAATCTCAAGCGGTATTGTGACCTGCTGCTCAATTTGTTCCGCCGAGATTCCCGGCCATTGCGTAATAACTTCGACGTAGTTGTCGGCTACGTCGGGATAGGCCTCAATCGGAAGATGACGGAAAGCGACGATACCCCCCGCAAAAAGAATCAGGGCGAAGGCCAGCACGAGCAGACGGTTGCTGAGAGCAAAGTCAACGACGCGGCGAATCATTTATTGCTCCACGGTATTTTGCAGAACCAGAGCATTCGAAACCACTTGATCTCCCGGTTTGAGTCCTAAAACAACTGCCTGCATGCCGCCGGGAAGCGTGCTTCCCGTAACTACTTCCTGACGCTTGAAATGTCCTCCTCCCAGTGGCAAGTAAACCCATTCGCGATCGTGCAAATGCAGAATTGCGGTAGCTGGAACTGAAGCGTAAGTTTGGGGTTGCTTCCCGTAGAAGGTCGCAGTCACGAACATTCCCACCCGCATAATTCCAGGGTTTGGCACTTCAATTCGTACTTTTGCGGTGCGGATGTTGGGATCGAGAACAGGCAAAATGTTATCGATGCGACCCTTCAAAACTTTGTTGGGATAAGCATTCAGGCGGATGTCGGCAGTTTCGCCAACGTGCGCGGCATCAAGATCATTTTCGTAAACGTCGCAAATAATCCAGACGTAAGACAGATCAGAAATAGTGAATGGATTGGGGCCGGACAAACCCTGAACACCGGCGGCGTTGGTAATGTTCTGATCCGTAATCACTCCAGATATTGGCGCTCTGACGTCGACGATTCCCGATGGATGGTCTTTATCAATACCAAGAAGCCGCAACTGCTCGGTCGCGGCTTCGAGATCGGCTTTGGCGTTTTGCGCGACCTCTTCAGCCTGTTCGAGGGCGCTTTTGGCAATCGCACCTTTCTCGTAGAGGAGTTGCGCCCGTTCGAGCTGAATTCGTGCCAAAAGTTCATCGTTCACAGCTTTGCGATACGCTTGGAAAGCTCCGGAGACATCGTTGCTCTGTACTCTCAACAACAATTGACCTTTCTGTACCTGATCGCCAAGCCGGGCCTTAACTTCTACAACGCGTCCAGCAGCCAAGGAAACTACGGGCACAGCGCGAGCAATGTCAGGCTGCACTACGCCGGTTACGTTGAGCGCCGGCGCAGCTTTGTATTCGATAGCGGCTACGATCGGAAATTGCTCAGGGTGCTCCACCTTAAAGTTGTTGGCATCAAGATCGGGCTCGACCTTGGCTGATGGCGGAGCCTCGGCTTTCGGATCTGGTTTTTTTTCGCCGCAGCCGAGCAGCCATAAGCCCAGCGGCAAGCAAAGAATGGCGCTCAGCATCGCACCAGAAAATCGGAGACCAGAAAATCGGATTCTCATGGGATCACCTCTCGGCCCACGGCTTGATTCAACTGAGCTGCAGCCGTCAAGTAAGAGCCGACCAAATTCACGTAGTTCAGCTGCACGCTGCGGTATTCCGACTGGGCGCTTAGAAAATCCAGCAACGAAGCCCCGCCGTGCTGATAAGAAAACATAATTGTGTCGCGCACCCGCACCGACTGTTGCAGGTACTTGGCCTTGTAGGGACGAAGCAAAGTCAGATTGCTGGAGACCGTGGCGTATCCAGAGTCTACGTCGTTCAACACTCCAGCCTGGGTAGCGTCGCGCAATCTTTCGTTGCGTGTGATATCGATCTGGGTGCGCAGTTTCTCTCCCTGATTGCGATCAAAAATTCGCAAAGGAATGCTGATACTCGCTCCAACAGTATTTATGGCAAACGGATTGTTGGTGGACGAATTGTGCGTATACCACACGCTGAACGTGGGGTCAGTTGAGCCATTCGCAACCGCCAGTTTGTGATCGGTCTGCGCTTTATCGATGGCCTCGATTGCCGCTTTTAGATCGGGCCGCGTATCCAGCGCAATCTTTCGAACTTCATCCAGTGGAATGAGCTGATCGCTAAAATCGAATACTCCGGCCACATCGAATTGATCAATCGGAGTGCGATCGTTCAACAGCGTGAGTAATTGGATCTTTGCCGTGCGCAGATTGACTTCCGCAGTTTGCACATCCGATTCGTACTGCACCCGTTGCAGTTCCAACCGATCAAGATCGATTTGCGCAATGTCGCCAGCTTGAAATCGAACCCGGCTGATTTCGAGCAGGTGATCGTAATATTCGAGATCGGCGGTGGCTAACTGCAGCACCGCTTTTGACTGCAAGATGGAAACAAACGCACTGCGCAAATTGAACAGCAGAGTGCGCTCCAGGTCCGCGTGATTTGATTCGGCAATTAGAGTTGCCTTTTGCGCGCTGTCCCGTCGTAGCTCCCGCTTGCGCTGCCGCTCGTGCAAATAGCTGAGGCTTGGTGTCTCAAAGGTCCCAGCAAACGGTTTCCAGACGCCTTGATTGGGCGCGATCTGGGTGCCGTCTGCCGACAAACTGAATTGAGGATTGGGGCGGAGGAATGCCGTGATTTCCTGTGCTTTCGATTCATCAATATTCAACTTGTCAGCTAACAACGTCGGATTACTCTGCTCAAACCGCGCGCGCACCTGATCCCATGTCAGTGCCTGCTGAGCTCCGGCCTGAAGGCCACAGCCGAACAGCAGTACAAGCACGGAATAACGCCAAAGCGTCTGGTTCATCTGCACTCCACAAACATGGGGCGTCGCAATACACGCAACCGATGCGCATCGCCAACTGCATTAACGCCACGCTCACTTCAAACCGGAAAAATTTAGCCGCAGACAAAGCGGAGAATCGAACGTACACATTCAGGCAGAACGAGGCGGAGCACGAGGGGAGGACTTACCGAATCGCGTTTGTTCAGGCAGACGGACCGGAACAATGAGGACTTGTCCGTTGTCTTTGTCATCGAGCCCAATCGATGCGGGGAAAATCAAAGCCGGCAAGGCGCCAGCTGTCATAAGCCGGGTCAGGGATTTGTCGACTGCGACTTGCTTAACCACCCGCTTCGACGGGTTGGATTCTTCAATCTCTTGCCCCATCGCATGCAGATCATCCGTCGCAGAAACCACGGGGAAGAGCAGCATGAGAACGCAGCCGAAAAGCACAACGGGACGAATCCGATCAAAACAGCGGCGTTCTCGGGCGCACACCGATTTGTGGCGCCACATCCAGACAGCTGGGAGGGCCAGGGTGAGCCACAAAAGATTGAGAAGTAATTCCATTATTCGACGAAATAGCTTAGACGAAAGCGCTCGCGAATAACTGCGCACGAGCGTTTTCACTGATATAAGTTTTGCAGACTATCGAATACAAGTCAATTAAACTCAAGACCTTGTACGTTTGTGTACGTGATGACGGGGACGGTAGTGGGTGCCCCGCTCCTTGCCGATTTGTGGCAAGGGGCGGGTGACGCGATGGACGATTGAGACATCCAGAGGAGCGATCTTAGAGCCACATAAACGTAAGCACCCGCCCCTTGCGAAAAACCGCAAGGAGCGGAGCACCCAAAGGCCGCTCAGCCTACTTCGGACTAAAGTCAAAAGGAGCCGTTGCGTCAATCTGATTGAAGATCGTGTTGGATGACGACGACTGTGGCTGCGTGACGGTTAGTCCCGTAAGCGAATACAGAACAGCGTTGGGATTCCCTCCCACGTCGGCTACCGGAACCGTGAACGTTATAGCACCTGCGCTCGTATAGCTGCCCTGAATCGCGTGAGTGGGCGGATAAGTCAAGAAAAATCCCTCACCGCTCGCCAGCGTTGTGGTCTCTCCGTCAAAGAAGGTCGGCGCCTGGCCGTTGTCTGACTCCATGGCTGCGTAGTAAGTATGGCCGGCTCCGTTGGGGTCAGGGACCTCCCAGCGCGTCAGCCACACAGCATCCGTTCCTCCGAGCGTAGGTGAGACCGCGAGCGTACTGAGGCTCTGCACATTGATAGTGAAGTTATAATGCTGCGAATCCGGCATGGTGACTGAAGCTTGTTTGAGCATGAGGTTCGCTGATGCCTGTACTGCCTCGCCGTTCGCGGAGTAGATGGCATCGGGCGATCCCGGTGCGTGCCCAGTGGCCGGCGGGGTGCCGTTTACCTGGCCGACCTTGGCGTAGAGACTCGGGCCCGAGTATTGGCGGTTAAAGCCAATGATCGCTGCGGAAGTTCCGCCACCATCTTGATTCACCGCGTCCGCCCAAACCACGTTGGCTTCTCCCTTAAGGCCGATGGTGACGCTGATGAAATCCAGCAATCCCCGGTCCCCACCGGTGGTGCAGGAAATTCCAAAAGTACAAATCGACCCGTAGTGGTTCGAAACTTCCGAAACCTCGGTGGTCGTAAAGCTCGGATTGCTGTTCGGCTTGCCATTCACAATGGCATTCAAGCTCTGCGCCATCACGACCGACCAGTGCGCCGTAATGGCGCTCGATCCGCAGGGCTGGTTGGGGCAGGAGCCGAGCGTCGGAGTTCCATACCACACGATGTCTACGCGTCCGGGATCACCCGCAACGATCCACGGGAAGAGGCTGGTCTGGAGATTCGGCGTCGCCGCCGTCACGCGTACAGGAGGTCCCCAAGTCGCGCCATGATTTGTTGAAACCGCCATATAAATCTGGCTGGAACCGCTTACCTGGCCGGTTGAAATATTTACTGGGGCCTGTGCCCAGGTGACATACAAGTTTCCAGCGTCATCGATCGTCATCGGCGCAAAATCCTGGCCAACGGTTATTGTGCTGTTCCCCGAACCATCGAGCGCCCCGGCGTAAACAACCTCTGTGGTGCAAAGCGTGGGTTGCGCCTGACACAATGTTTGGCCGTTCAGTGGAATGGCTGTCGTTTCGTTATATCCGTTGGGGAAACGCACCACGACAACCGCGTTGCTGTTTCCATTCGCATCCGAGCCATTAATGATGTTGCCATTCGTACCCACCAGCGCGGTGTGCGAAATGTAGACTCCACCGTGGGCATCAGTCTTGATCGCAGAAACGATCCCATCCGGCTCGATCTGCTGCGCCGGTAGCGGCGTGAATGTTACTCCATCCTGCGATCGCGTGAGCTCGACAATATTGCTCCCGACTTCGCCCAGGTTCGGTATGCAGGAGCCGATGCACTGCCCGACTTCATCCACCGTCTGGTAAAGCGCGCCACCCGATTGCGGATCGCCAAACGCCGCGATCCATGGCCGGTCGACGCCGGTATCGTTGGCCGCATTGCAGCTCGTCAACCAGTTTGCGCCCTGGTCCGAACTCACGCTGTTGCTCACGTCCGTCAATCCCTGCAGATCGACAAAATAAAGCCGGTTCTTCGTGTCCACGGCCAGCCCCGAGTCTCCGCCACCAGCACAGGTGACAAGCGGCTTCCCGACCGGCGGAGCATTGCCCGGCACCAAATGAAAGCTCATCCCGTGATCCGTAGACCGCCAAACGAAACTTGCAGTGGTCAGGAATCCGTACGGTGTGGACACATAAATCCGGTCCTGCCCGTCAATCGAAATGCTGGGCTCGCCGGTAATGCGTTGATTGTCGACGATGACCTCGCGACCAAAAAGAGGTTTGGAGGCGGCGCTGGCGGGCGCCAACAGCACAAATGCCACTACGGCCGTCAACAGACATGGCACAATAAATCTGAAAGTGGTGGGAAAAACTGCAGGATAGCCGCTTGCTTGACTCCGCATGATGCTCCTCCGTCACTTGGCGTATTTTGAACCACGCAGACGAGCGAGTGCCCCGTACGGCAAGTAGCGCGAGGAGGCGGAAGGATCGAACGGAAACACCAACCCCGACAGTCCTCTTCTGACGCAACGTAGCGCGAACCTCAGAAGACGGCAATACGATGGCATCCCTAAGGGCGATGGGGGTGATCCCGTATCAACCCTTATACAACCTACATCGTTATTTCTGCTCCGTCTTCTTTTCCGCGGCCTTCTTCTGCGCCTCCACGGTCCACGGAGGGACAATGCCGTTTTCGCGCGCGTATGCCACCAATTGCCCGAGATGCTCGTGTGCATCAGCGACCAGAATGTAGACCACATCACCGGCGTTCGCTTGCGGACCAAGTTTCGGCAACAATTTGGCGAAATCCGCATTGTTCATGCCATTGATGGTCTTCTTGCTAATCCCCCATGATTTGTTCAAGTCATCGATGATCTGGGTACGATCCGTCGTCGACTTTTCAAAAGTCTTACCATCGAAGCTGGCCGGGGGCGTAGCTCCCATGAGAGCGAGAATCCCGTATCGCTCACCAGCCACATGGAGAAACACCTCGGCGAAAGAGCGTGAGTCAGGTGACGGCCGCCATGTCATTTTGTCAGCCGGCACGGCGTTCGCCAGATCGACAAACTTCTGCTGGAGGCGTCCCAGATCTTCCAGCGACTGTGCCTTCATGTCGTAACTAGGAGCGGTGTGGTCAGCGCCGGCCGCCGCATCCGAATTCTGCGCCGAAGCCGGCAACCAAACATTCATCTCCAGCACAAGAAACAATACTGCGAGAAACATTTTGTTCATGTCTTCCTCCTGAGAGAAGCCGCTGGTGCCCTTAGACGTGCCCACGCAAGAAATAGCCTTCAGTTTTTAAGGATTGTTCATCGATTCAAAGAAACCTCGGGTGCCCCGCTCTCATCCCGACCGGACCGAATGGGACGAGAAACGAACTGTCATCCCGACCGCAGCTTCTCATACCCGAAGGGGATGAGAAGCTCCTTCGTGTTTACCTCACTTCGCCGAGGCGGGCGAACGATTTGCAATTTCATAATGCACCCAGCGGAATTGCTGGAATGCGTTTCATGAGTAGTTCCTTAAATGATTCTTTGAAAGGGCCCGGCTTCAGCAGGGCCGCCACGAGCATATAAACCCGGGCTTTAGCCCCTGAGGGAACGTCCCCTCGGACAGGCTCGTGAAACAATCTATAAACAAGGCGAAATTATGAGTAAGGCAACTTATCCATTAAAGCTTCCTGTATCGATCAAGAAGGCCGCCCAGCGCCTGGCGAAAGAACACGGCGCCTCCCTGAATCAGTGGATTGCTGCGGCGCGCGCAAAAGGTGGGAGTAGTCGAAACGGCAACTGATTTCTTCAAGAAGCGAGCAGGAAAGGCAGCGGAGCAGCCTTGATAAAGTTTCTACGTACCGAATGCCGCATCCTATCTGGAGGATGGAATCTGGTGACATGCGGCCACGTTCCCAGCTTTGCAAGACGCGAAAAGGTGAGTCCAGGCCGCCACACTCGGGAGGCACCGGGCGCTTTTCATCTGGCGTCAAACTTTATCGTGGAGTCTCGGGCGGCAGTAGTTGTGGTGTGAAACGTGAGGCATCAGTCCCCGGAGGGTAAATGACCTGGCTTCCCTCTCCCCATATCAGGTTCCCATCCCGATCTGCCCGTCGCCGATCACCTGGATGCCATCGCCCGGCATACGTCGAGGTCTAGCCCACGCGAAAAGGCGTGAGGGGCGCCCGGTCGGCGAAGTGCTGGACGAACTGGAACGGAAGCCTGAAGATCGCAGATGCTCTACCAGGTTATCCTTACGCCACCGGCAGACCCACCGCTACGGTTCGAATCTCGAACGCACAAAGCAAAAGCCCCGGAATCATCCGGGGCCGTGAATTGGCACTGAAAGCGCAGCCTGCGAAGCAATTTAAGAATAACGCCGACGCATCTCGATAGCAAGAATCTCACTGCATAAAGCAAAAGCCCCGAAGATTCACTCGGGGCCTGCGGTGATGCCGGACGATGCCTGTCTCTTCAATCATAGCGGTCCAGGTCGCTATGTCAAGCGGATTTATTCGAAGCGACTTCAGAGGGTGAGGGAATCGAACCCTAGTGGCTGAAGAGCCGATTCGGGAATGAAGAGATTGCTCACAAATCAAAAGGCACGACCGAAGCCGTGCCTTCATTTCTGATTCTCTCTGTGACTCTGTGTCTCTGTGGTGAAAAGCCTTTAGTCCCGAACCCCATCCATAAACGCCCGCAACTTCCGCGAGCGCGACGGATGACGCAGCTTGCGTAGTGCTTTGGCTTCGATTTGGCGGATGCGTTCGCGAGTTACGGCAAACGACTGGCCGACTTCTTCCAAAGTGTGCTCGCTGCCGTCTTCGAGTCCGAAGCGCATCTTGATGACTTTTTCTTCGCGCGGCGTCAGCGTACGCAGCACCTGCGAAGTTTGGTCTTTCAAGTTGACGTTGATCACGGCCTCGGCTGGCGAGACCACCGCGCGGTCTTCGATGAAGTCGCCCAGATGCGAATCTTCCTCTTCGCCAATTGGCGTTTCGAGGGAGATCGGCTCCTGCGCGATCTTCAGCACCTTGCGCACTTTGGCCACCGGAATGTCCATGCGCTTGGCGATTTCTTCCGACGTAGGCTCGCGTCCCAGTTCCTGCACCAGTTGCCGCGAGGTGCGGATCAACTTGTTGATGGTTTCGATCATGTGCACGGGGATGCGAATCGTACGCGCTTGATCAGCAATTGCACGAGTAATCGCCTGCCGAATCCACCACGTGGCGTAAGTCGAGAATTTGTATCCGCGGCGGTATTCGAATTTATCCACGGCCTTCATCAGGCCGATGTTGCCTTCCTGAATCAGATCGAGAAACTGCAAGCCGCGGTTGGTGTACTTTTTCGCAATCGAAACTACCAGCCGGAGGTTGGCCTCAATCAGCTCTCGCTTGGCCTGCTCCGCATCCATGTCTCCCTGGATGATCTCGCGCTGCGTGCGCTTGAGCTCCTGGAAGGACACTCCGGCTTCGACTTCAAGCTTTTCCAGTTCGGTACGAATGGCACGCGACTGCCGGCGGTATTCCTTGCGCTGATCTTCACTACGGGTGGCGTCGGCTTTTTTTTCCAGATTCGACGACTGACGGTCGAGCGACCGCATCATGTCGACCGTCTTGTTGGCGCGGTCGATGAGGCGCTTGCGCTCGTTGTTGGTGAAGCCCAGTTTGCGGACACACAGCGAGACATCAACGATGGCGCGGGCCAACGCGATGCGATAGCGGCGATAGTCCTTAGGACGCTTCTTCTGCGAAACCGCGGCGAACTTCTCCAGAAGTTGATTGGACTTCTTGTACGCCTTGGCCAAGTCGTCAATCTTTCCGGTAAATTCTTTCAGCCGGTTCTGCAGAATTTCGTCGGTGATTTCCTCCTCATCGAAAGTGACCACTTCCTTGATGGAGCGGACGCCTTTTTTGAGGTCTTCGCCCATCGCCAACAATTCGTTGATGACGATTGGCGAACGCGAAAGCGCTTTCAGAACACGCAGTTGTCCGCGCTCAATGCGCTTGGCGATTTCAACTTCGCCTTCACGCGTAAGCAAAGGTACAGTTCCCATCTCGCGCAAATACATGCGGACGGGGTCGTTAGTTTTTTCCAGGGCGCCTGGGGTGAGATCGAGTTCGACGTCTTCGCCAACTTCATCTTCGTCGAACTTTTTATCGAGCGCAGAGGAGGGAAGCTTTGGTCCCTCCAGCACATCGATTCCTTGCGTACCAATAGTAGTCAGCAGATCGTCCAGGTCTTCAGGAGAGTGCACATCGTGCGGGATTAAATCGTTGACCTGATCATAGGTCAGATATCCCTTTTCCTTGCCTGTATCGATCAGCTTTTTAATGTCGTCGTACTTGTCGTCAAGAGCCAAGACGGATTATCCTCAGTCGTCCTTGAAAAGGACTTCGAAACGTCGTTTATAGCGGTGGGAACGCGAGGTGGCGGATTAGCGCCGGCAAAACCCTAAAAGTATAGCACGAATTGCCGCTTCTTCTGGTCGTAAAACTTCGCAAGAGACTCCGCCTGCCTGTAGTGCCTGCCCGTTAATAAGTTAGATGGCAAATGAGACCATTTAGTTTCAAGGCCCTAGCGTATTTTCAGTGTGCCGCAGCATGACTCTCTGATGCCGATAAGGCCGGATCCATCAGGGCTCTTTTTAGCCGATCTTTTTCACCCAGAAGGAAGCGTAACCTGTCTGGTTCGTGTGTCTTCGCCGCCTGTAGCTCCCGCTGCACTTCGTCCATTTGGCGCTTGAATTGGATGCGCCGAAGGGCTCGGACAGCGCCCTCCAATTTTTCCGGGGAAAGTTCCTCATTTTCCTTCATCAGAATGGCGGCCAGAAGACTGCGGTCCATGTCGGACAACGCCAATCCGACGACATCGATAACTTGCGACTCTGAGTTGAGAATGCTTTCGACCAAGGATTCAGTGGCTAAGCCCACATGCAGCCGCTCATTCTTGAGAGCAAAAAGGGCTTGGCGTGCTGGATCGAATTCTTCTTCGACTCCGTCCCGGGACGAGACATGTTCTTCCGAAGTCTGCATTTCGCCGGCGGAAGTTAAGGCTCGGATGAGAAGTTTTTCCGCATCGGTGACTTGAGCTTCGACTGTTGCCTTTACGCTGGCCACCGATCGATTGGTCGCAGCGTGCTTCAATTCCTGGCGCAAAACGGCGGAGTCGATACCGAGTTTCTGCGCAATCTCGTGGGCCAGTTCGTCACGCACGATTCGGCTGGGAACGCGTTGGATGTGCGGCAGCAGATAATTCAGCGCCTTTACTTTGCCCTCGGCGCTGCGAATGGGGAACTGGCTCTGGGCGCGTTCGATCAGATAATCAAAATACCGTTGTGAATGCTTGAGCGCTTCGCCGTATGCGGCTTTTCCTTTTTGGCGGATGAACAGATCAGGATCGAAGCCAGCATCCAAGGTTAATACTTTGATCTGAAAATCTTCTTCGACCAGAAGGCCCAAAGTCCGCTCGGTGGCTTTGGCGCCTGCTGTATCCGGGATCGAAATTTACGACCACGTTTTTACTGAAGCGGCCGAGCAATCTGGCTTGAATTTCGGTGAAGGCGGTTCCGGAGCTGGCAATCACATTATGAAATCCGGCAGCGAAAACTGAAATGCAATCCATCTGGCCTTCAACGAGGATTGCGTAATCCAGTTTGCGTATGGCTTCTTTTGCCTGGTCGAGATTGAACAGGACCCGCGACTTGGAATAGATCGCCGTTTCCGGCGAGTTGAGATATTTCGGTCCGGCTTTTTCGTCGGTTGAAAGCGTGCGTCCGGTGAAAGCGATTACTCGTCCGGTTTCGTTGGTGATAGGGAACACGACCCGGTTGCGGAACTTGGAGTAGATCGACTTGAAGTCAGGCTTCGGGCTTTGGGCGTCATCGACGAGCTTCTCGGCGACGGCCTCCGCTCTTCGTATCGCCGCTGCCGCCTTGAAACCTGGATCCTGCACCTGCCGGGCGCGTCCTGCTTCCATGAGAACAATCCACTAGCCCGCAAGGTTTCCTCGTCGAACTCTGCCTTGAGCCGGTCTTTCAAGAAAAACCCCGAATCGGGCGCGTAGCCAATACGAAAAGCTTTGATCACTTCCTGGCTGAGGCCCCGTCCGGCTAGGTATTCTCGCGCGTGGGCGCCTTCGGGACGGCGCAAACACTCCTGAAAGAAATGCGACGGCGCGTTCGTGGACGTCGAGCAGCACCGTGCGTAGTTTGGCTTCCTCGGCTTCCGCGGGACTGTTGTAACTGAGCTTTGGAAGCGGGATTCCCAGCTTTTGCGCTACAGCCCGGACGGCTTCGGGAAAGGTGACATTTTCAATCTTTTGGATAAAAGTGAATACGTCTCCCGAGACGCCGCAACCAAAGCAATGAAAAAACTGCAGCGTGGCATGAACCGAAAACGAAGGAGTGTTCTCGTTGTGGAATGGACAAAGCCCGGAATAGTTTTGCGCTCCAGACTTTCTTAACTTGACGTACTCGCCGACGATGCGAACGATGTCCGCCTGCTGCTTGACGATATCTTTGAACTCGAGGGAGTCGGTCATAGAGGAGGACACTAGTTTCCGTAGGAATTGTGAGGCAAAGCGGCGCAGAAGCAAATATAGCAGCCGGCTTTGTAGAGGAAAAACTGTGGATTATGTTATTTATCCTTTGATGCGATAGGAAAACCGGTATTGATCCTGTAACACCGTAATGACGCCGGTCCGGGTCGCCGTTGCCTCTTTACACTCCTCCGTCGATTTGAGACACTCGTCCGTGGAAACCCAATCTATTGTTGTCCTCGATTTTGGAGCGCAATATTCGCAACTGATTGCGCGCCGCATCCGCGAACAAAACGTCTTTTCGGTAGTGCTGCCTTGCACCGCGAGCCTTGATGAAATCCGAAGCTACTCGCCGCTAGGCATCGTTCTGTCGGGCGGCCCTTCGTCGGTTTACGATAAAGACGCGCCCAACATGGACCGGCGAGTTTTTGAGTTGGGCCTGCCCGTGCTCGGCATCTGTTACGGATTGCAGTTGATGGTTCATTCCCTCGGCGGCAAGGTACGGGCCGCCGACAAACGCGAGTACGGTCATGCCAATGTCGAGGTCAAAGAAAGTTCGCGGCTTTTTCACGATGTGCCGCCAAAACTTTCTGTGTGGATGTCGCACGGCGACGAAGCCGTCGACTTGCCGCCGGGCTTCCGGTTAGTGGCCAGTTCGACAAATGCTGTCGCCGCTATCGAGAACGCCGACAAAAAGATGTGGGCTGTTCAGTTTCATCCGGAAGTACGCCACACGCAATCCGGCGCCGACATCTTGCGCAACTTTGCTTTAGCAATTTGCGGCGCCAAGCCCACCTGGACTCCGCAGCACTTCATCGATTCGACTATCGCCAGCGTCCGCCAGACTGTGGGCAATGGACGCGCCATTTGCGCGCTCTCTGGCGGCGTGGATTCTGCCGTAGCAGCTACGCTGGTTGATCGCGCGCTGCGAAATGGCAATTAGCCATCGCGCCTGACCTCGGTCTTCGTAAACAATGGTGTGCTGCGCAAAAACGAATTCGAAAAAGTTCAGCAGAACCTGCGCGACAAGCTCGGACTGCACGTGGTCGCGGTTGATGCTACCGATCGCTTCCTGAGCAAGCTGGCTGGCGTGACCGATCCCGAGACCAAACGCAAAATTATCGGCAACGAATTCATCGCCGTCTTCGATGAGCAAGCTCACCGAATCGAGAAAGAAGAGGGCGAGGTCGAATGGCTGGTGCAGGGGACGCTTTATCCGGATGTGATCGAATCGCGCTCGGTACGCGGACCATCGCAAATCATTAAATCGCACCACAACGTCGGCGGCCTGCCGGAAAAAATGAAACTCAAGCTGATCGAGCCGCTGAAGGAATTATTCAAAGACGAAGTTCGCAAGATTGGCCGCGACCTCGGCATGCCGGAAGAAATTCTGCAACGTCAGCCGTTCCCCGGACCTGGTTTAGCGGTGCGCATCCTCGGCGAAGTTACGCCCGAACGTCTGGCCATTCTGCGCGAATGCGATGACATCGTAGTAAGCGAAATCAAACAAGCCGGCTTGTATCCGAAAATCTGGCAATCGTTCGCCGTGTTGCTGCCGGTGATGTCGGTTGGAGTGATGGGCGACCAGCGGACCTACGCCAACACCTGCGCCATCCGCGCCGTCCACTCCGAAGACGGCATGACCGCCGACTGGGTTCCGCTGCCGCATGAGGTGTTGAAAACAATTTCCAGCCGCATCGTGAACGAAGTGAAAGGCGTGAACCGCGTGGTCTACGACATAACGTCGAAGCCGCCGGGAACGATTGAGTGGGAGTAAGGAGCGGTCGTTGGCTGTTCGTCGTTGGTCGTTGGCGAAATCACGTGGGGACAGCCGCCCCCGGCTTTCCGGCCGAGCGAGTGGGCCACCCCATCACGCGTGAACTACTTTCATCCCCAACGCCTTCTCGAAGACATCGAAATAGCGGCCGCGGTGCAGCAAGGTGTGGCCGGCCTCTAAACAGAAAGTGGCAATCAGACAATCGATGGTTCTTCTTATGGTGTAACCCTGGCCTCGCACACTGCGGTAGTTTTGCGCGGCTTTTATAGCTACTTCCTTTCCGCCATTCTCGCAAGAACCCAGATCCCTCGCTTCGCTCGGGATGACAATGTTAAGATCAGAATATCGAAGGTGAACGCTAATCCACATTCTGCATCTAAGCGTCGGTATGACTGGCAAGACCAAATTCGGCTATACGACAAGGAGGAGTTTCATGACGAAGACAGGCCTGGTGATCACTACAATTCTCAGCGCGGCGTTGTTCTGCTGTGTGGCGCTCGCACAGGACCCGGTAGAGGACATTAACAAGAGCGTAAACCCCGTTCTGGCGGCGGCTCAGCATCATGTGGTTGAAGCCAACAGAAACGTCGCCGCCGCGCAGAAAGATAATCGGTACGATATGAAAGGCCACGCCGAGAAGGCAAGAGACCTATTGGTCCAGGCAAACCAGGAGTTGAAGGCTGCGGCCGAGGCTGCCGATGCATCCCGGGCCGCCGGCGCCGGCCAAAAAAGAAATAGTTGGCGGATTAGTCCCATCCAACGAACGAAGTTGCGGGCACCAGACTCAACTCTCGGTGCCCAAGCTTTTTCCGGGCAGCTTACGTCGCCGCCATCAGGTGGCAGGAGTGGGTCTTGACGATCAGCCAGATTTCACGTCCTGGCTGAAGCTCGAGCGAGTCACGCGCGGCTAGAGTCAGGTGTACTTCCATCTCGACGCCGCAATTCACTCGCACGACTACGATGACGTCCCGTTGCTCCAACGAAAGTACGCGTCCGGGAATTACATTGCGCGCACTCAATCCGACGGGGTGGACCGTAGCTAATAGAATGTCGCCAGCGCGAATTCCGATAAACAGTCTAGATCCCGATTCTGCGCGCAGCAGCGGCGTTTCCAACTCCACGGTGCTGTTGTCGATCCGGCATATCATGGTGCCACGCTCTTCGTGAGCGGCGCCGACTACAGCGTGAAAAATGTTTTCGAAGCCGACCAGTTGCGCTATCGATTCCTGGCGTGGCGCGCTCATTACTCCGTGCGGAGTACCGTCGGCAACGATGCGGCCATTTTCCAGGACGAGCACTCGCTCTCCCAGCGCAAAAACCTCTTCGCGGGTATGAGTTATGTAGAGGATGGGAATATTGTGGAGCGCGTTCCATGCACGGAGGTCCTCGATGATCTTTGATTTGGTGGCCGCATCGAGCGCGGCCAGCGGTTCATCGAGCAGCAAGACGCAGGGGTCGGTAACCAGGGCTCGGGCCAGAGCAACCCTTTGACGCTCGCCGCCGGAAATATCTTTGGGCTTGCGATCACGCAGATTAGCAATGCGAAAAGATTGGAGGGCGGCGTCGCTCTTTTTTCTGCGTGCTTCTTTCGGACCGTTTAGGCCGTACTCGACATTCCTTCCCACCGTGAGATGAGGAAAAAGTGCGAGATCCTGAAAAACATAACCGGTGTTTCGGCTCTGAACAGGAACATTGGTTGCAGAAGCTTGGTCGAAGAGAATACGGTTCCCGACCGCAATTCTGCCGGAGCCGGGAGTTGTCAGACCAGCGATGCAGTCGAGCAGCGTGGTCTTTCCTGCTCCGGATGGGCCGAAAATTATGGTGATGCCCGGAGCGATCGTGAATGCAACATCGAGTGTGAAATTGTTTGCGCCATTGGAGAAGCGCTTGTAGAGAGCAACGGTCAAACTATCCCGCGATGCGGACTCAGTGGGTAGAGCTGTGCCTTCCGTTCTCATCGGGCGCGCCGGTTTCAGCGAAAACGAAAAAGTCAGACACCGGGGACCCACTGCACACGCAAGAGCCCGTTACCGTTGCTTCCTTCCGGACCTGGCGGGGTTGGCGGGAGTGCGTCGCGCGGGACCGATGCCTGACCTGTTCGATTTTAGCATCACAATCGTACTCTTCCTTTTCCCGGCGAAATCGCCAACAATGTACGAAGTCCCTCTATTGGGATTTGCAGAATAAGTGACAAAAACGCTTTCCTGTCATTCCGAGCGAAGTCGAGGAACCTGCTGTTTGGCCCGCGCTGGCGGAAAGCAGGTTTCTCGACTCCGCGGGATCATCCGCATTTGCGGCTGATCCTGCTGCGCTCGAAATGACAATGGGAAATTGAATGTCCCTGTATTATGCAACGCTCAATAGACCGTATCCATGACTTCGGCCCGTATCCTGCAACCCGAGATCGCTCCCCTGCCCACGGCGGTGCAGCGCTACTTTGAAGTCGCGCTCTATTTGCTCGTGGTGTGTGGCTTCGGAACGCTGGCTTCGACCGGCGGTCTCGATCTGCCCACGATTCTGCTGGTGATGGCGGCGCTTTTATTTCGCGGATACCTGCTCGCCACGCGTCGAACCTGGCTTATCCCCGAATCTTGGACCACGACGCTTACGCTCGGCTATGTAGCGTTTTATCTGGCAGACTACTTTGTATTCTCCGGTCTGTTCGTTAGCGCCACGGTTCACCTCGTACTTTTCGTCATGGTGGTGCGACTTTTCTCCACCAGGCGCGACCGCGATTATTATTTTCTCGCGGTCATCTCTTTTCTCATGGTGCTGGCTGCTGCGGTGCTCACTGTCGACAGCAGTTTTTTGCTGGCATTCGCCGCCTTCATGCTGATGGCTGTCGCTGCCTGCATCCTGATGGAGATGCGCAGCGCTGCGGCCAATGCCACGGTGCGAGCGAAGTCGTCGAATGATGATTTGGCTCAGCGGAAGATGGCGATCTCGTTGGTCAGCGCCTCACCGGTGCTTGCACTATTGATATTGCTGGGCGCGGCCGCAATCTTCTTTGTGCTCCCGCGCATATCAAATGGGTATTTCGCCGCCTTCGCGCGTGGCCGCGTGTTGAGTACTGGCTTCAGCGATCGGGTGCAACTGGGACAGATTGGCGAGATTCAACAATCCAACTCGCTGGTGATGCACATTCAAATCGATGGTGATCCGCATGGGTCCTACGATCTGAAGTGGCGCGGCGTAACTCTGAACGCCTTAAATGGAAACACGTGGTCCAATCTGCATGCCCAGCATGCGGTCGTGAGCGTAGGCGCGGGGCGCTTTATTTTGTGGCAGAACACCGCACGCTTGAAAAGGTCTCAACGCGCTGGGCCGGCGCAGCCCATCCACTATCGCGTGCTGATGGAGCCCTTGATCAGCAATGTGTTCTTCCTTGCGCCAACCGCGCGGCTGCTGCAGGGCAATTACCGTCTGGTGGCCATGGACAACGGAGATTCTGTTTTTGATCTCGACCCCGAGCATCCTATTGGCCGCTATGAGGCGACATCCGATATCGCCCAACCTGGGGCCAGCGAATTGCGTGCCGCCGGTTCCGATTATCCGCCCGAGATCCTTATAACCTACCTGCAACTGCCTACGGTGGATCGTCGCGTAGTATCGCTGGCCAAAGAGATCACCGCTTCCGCGAGCAACAATTACGATAAGGCGGCTGCGATCGAATTGTATTTGCGCAGCAAATTCGGATACACGCTGCAACTTCCACGCACGGTTCCGCGCGATCCCGTGGCCAATTTCCTTTTCGAACGCAAGCAGGGGCACTGCGAATATTTCGCTTCTGCAATGGCAATCATGCTGCGTACGCTGGCCATTCCCTCGCGGGTGGTGAACGGCTTTCGCACCGGGGAATTTAACGACCTCACCTCGCAGTATCTGGTTCGCGCCAGCAATGCGCACTCCTGGGTGGAAGCATATTTTCCCGGCTATGGCTGGATCAGTTTTGATCCCACGCCGGCTGCGCCCGCGCAGCTGCGTACCGGCTGGAGCCGGAGCATGTTGTATCTGGACGCGATGGCCTCGTTCTGGCGGGAGTGGGTGGTTAATTACGACGCCGGACATCAATACAATCTGGGACGCGAGGCCACGCGCAACAGCCTGGAGTGGTTTCAGCGGACGCGCAACTGGGCGCGACAGCGTCATGAAGCGTTGCTGACCGCGGCCCGTCGGGCGACGCGCACCGTTTCTGAGTCACCTGGAAAATGGAGTCTCGCCGGGGCGGTGATTGCGTTTCTGCTGATTCTCGGTGCGAATGCGAAACGCTTGTGGCGCGGGCTGCGTAATCGCCGCTTGGCGGCTCGTCCGGAAAAATCTCCCAGCCTGGCCGCAACCATCTGGTACGAGCGCATGACGCGAATCCTAGGTAGACGCGGCTGGACGAAGTCACCCGCGCAGACGCCTGCGGAATTCTTAGTCTCTATTCAAGATGACATGGTACGAAAACCAGTATCAAAGTTCACGGAGCATTACGAGTCAGCGCGCTTCGGAGGTTCGGCTGAGGACGCGCAGCGTTTGCCGGAACTGTACGAAGAAATCTTAACCACGGCGCGGGAAAAATGAGCGCGGCTTTGAAAGGGCGCGGCAGCCCGCGCCCCTTCAAGGCTGCCAGTCGCTGATTTCGGCGTTTTTCCGCAAGCTGTAAAGCCGTGCCCCTTCAAAACTATAGTGCCTCAAAGATTATGACTTTGCCGCCAGCCACCAGCGGCGGAACGCAACCACTGACCAAATCGCTTCAACAATTCCAAATGGCCAGGCGCCTTGGAGGAATCCATAGGCCGAACCCAACAGACAGGCAACGGCGAACGCCAAAATGAACCATCGGCTTCGATTCTCAAAGGCATAGCACACCAGCATTGCTGTGACTGCGAACAATCCGAACCACGTCAGTCGAGTCAAATGGCGCTCCCCGTTTCTCCCAAAAAGCATTGTCATCACGAGCGAAGCGAGGGATCTGGGTATTTGCTCGCAGCGGGGATAACCGTGGCGCAGGCAAGAACCCAGATCCCTCGCTTCGCTCGTGATGACAGTGCGTGGGGTAATTCAACTGTGAAATTAGTCACTTTGCAGGCGGGTCGGATTTTTGAAATGAAAACGGCGCAGGCGGGCCTAGTAGATGTATGTGGCTGAAACCGGGCCAAAACCATGCGGCAATGGCGACGATCAGGAGCCAGAACCCATACCGCAGCCTGCCTGCTTGTTTGCCAGGTGTCACAAGGTGATTATCAGTAAACCGTCGAGGCGAATCAAGGCAAATCAAGGCAAATCAGGACACTACCCTAGAGGCTTGGCAAGTTTGAATCCCTCCATCGATGCTAAAATAGAAGCATTCCATGCCTCAGCAGAATCCCAGTGTAGCCATCGAAAATGCCCCGGAAAACGCCGGCCCTACGCCCCATTCTCGGCCCAAGGTTGGGTTTGTCAGCCTGGGGTGTCCTAAGAATCTGGTCGACAGTGAAGTCATGATGGGCATGCTGGCGGACGGGGGAGCCGAGTTAGTCCCGGGCGCCGAAGACGCGGACGTCATCGTGGTCAACACCTGTTCTTTTATCGCAAGCGCACAGCAGGAATCCGTGGACACGATTCTGGAGATGGCGCGTCACAAAACCGACGGCCGTGCCCGAAAATTGGTGGTTGCCGGATGCCTGGTCGAGCGCTTCCGCGACGACATTCGCAAGAACATTCCTGAAGTAGACGCCGTCGTTGGCACCGGAGAATTGGAGAAGATTCTAGCCGCCGCGGGAGTTGCACCGGCGCCAACCAAATCGTCTCCATTCAATATTTTGACATCGCGTCCTGAGGGCGATGCTCGCGAAGCACAAGGACGCTTCTCGCGCGAGTCATGGGACGGCGCGCTCGCCGATCTGCCGAATTACCTTTATGACGAAGCTACACCTCGCGTCCTGGCCACGCCCGGATACACGGCATATATAAAAATTGCCGAAGGCTGCGATCATCCTTGCAGCTTCTGCATTATTCCGCAGTTGCGCGGTAAGTTCCGCTCACGCCGCTTCGAATCCGTAATCGCCGAGGCCGAACGCCTGGCCCGCTCCGGCGTTCGTGAAATCACGCTCATCGGACAAGACACGACCTGCTACGGCGAAGATTTTGGCCTCAAGGACGGGCTTGCCCTCCTGCTCGAAAAACTCGCGGGCATCAACGACCTGCGCTGGATTCGTTTCCTCTATGCCTATCCCAACAAGATTACCGGCCGCCTGCTCGAAACCATCGCCGAGCACGAGAAGATTTGCTCCTACGTCGATGTGCCTTTGCAGCACGCATCCGCAACGGCTCTGAAGCGCATGAAGCGCGGGGGAGGCGCTGACGTATTTCTCCATTCGATTGAGAAGATGCGGCGCACGATTCCCGGCGTCACCTTGCGAACATCCTTCATCGTCGGCTTTCCTGGCGAAACCGAAGGCGAGTTCGGGCAGCTTTGCGAATTCGTGCGCCAGGCTGAATTTGATTGGATGGGAACATTTGGATATTCCGACGAAGAAGGGGCGCACGCTTTCAGATTGGACGCGAAGCTTCCGGCGCGCGAGATCGAGCAGCGCCGCAAACATCTTATGCAGATTCAGCGGCGCATCAGCAAGAAGAGAAAGAAAGCGCTCGTCGGCCAGGAATTCGACCTCCTGCTCGAAGGAGTATCGGAAGAAAGCGAGTTGCTGCTCGAGGGACGTACCTCGATGCACGCTCCCGAGATTGACGGCAAAGTTTTTGTGAACGACGTTCCGGACGGCCTCCAGCCAGTGCCGGGCGAATTCTATCGATGCCGGATTACCGAATCCCACGACTACGATCTAGTCGCTAAAATCATCTAAAGATCTATGCCTCACAAGCGCACGTTGAAGCTGCGTTGCCCAATCTGCAAAAAGCCGGTGAAAAACCGCGATGCGGAGTTTCCATTCTGCAGCGAGCGCTGCCGCACGATTGATCTCGGGAAATGGGCGAGCGGTGCCTACGTAATCTCGTCTCCGGTGCAGGACACGAGCGAGGGTATTGAAGACGCCCCGCCGTTCGATTCGGACGAGAAATTTTAGCGGTGTGGGCAGGATGCCCACACGACAGCCGCCGAGACGGCGGCGCAAAAACATGCGCGGAAAGATTGACGCTGCAAACGTCACGCCGGTTATCTCATCTACCTCTCGTGCTCCGCTCTGGGCCAAGCTGGTGGCTACCTTTTTTGGTATAGGACTGCTTCGTCCTGGGCCGGGAAGTTGGGCTTCGGCGGCTACTGTTTTAGTTTGGTGGTTAGTGAGTTCGGGGATTAATCCCCATTGGCAGCCTGCAGCCGCGACCTTGCTGGCTGCCGTCGCCATACTTGTGGGCATCCCCGCAGCCACTCGGATTTGCCGCGCTACCGGCTTAAAAGATCCGCAGTTTGTAGTGATCGACGAAGTTGCCGGGCAACTGATCGCGCTGATTGCCGTGCCGGTTTCATGGAAATCTATAGTGCTCGGCTTTATACTTTTCCGAGGGTTCGATATCGTCAAACCTCCGCCGGTGCGTCAACTTGAGCACCTTCGTGAAGGAATCGGCATCGTATTAGATGATGTTGCCGCTGGCTTCTACGCTTTGGCTATCATGCAACTGGCTTTGCATTTTGGTCTTTTGCCACGGTAATCCGGTTAGCACCACGCGAGGAAGTTGAAGTCCATGGGAATTTCAGATCGCCTGCTGGGTAAGACGAACGTAAATGGAAAGCCGCACATTGAAGCGGTGGTGCCGGCTGCTGCTCTGCCCGGCGGCGAAGTACGAATCAGCGGACACGGCCTGCGTCCCCAGGATTTGCGGCGTCCGCGTGTACGCTTTGGCGAAATTGAGGGTGCGGTCGTAATCAGTTCAGACGAATTCCTGGTGGCACGTGTGCCCGCCGGAGCGTCGTCGGGGCCTATTGTCGTTTCTACAAATGGACACTCCAGCAATCCCCATCAGATCAAAGTCGCAGTTCCCATTGCTGAGAATCTGCATCCTGTGACCAATCCTGCGCTGGACGCTGAAGGCAACATTTACGTCAGTTTCTCGGGCAGCCGCGGGCAGAAAGTTCCTGTCTCCATTTATAAGATCGACACCAACTACAACGTCAAGCCTTTCCTGGCCGACTTGATGAACGCTACTTCCATCGCGTTCGACCGCAGCGGCCAGATGTACGTTTCTTCGCGCTTTGATGGAACCGTTTACCGCGTTGCCTCCAGTGGCACGATGTCTTCCTATGCTGAAGGCATGGGCATCGCAACCGGGATTGCCTTTGACCGCGCACAAAATCTTTATGTCGGCGACCGCAGCGGCACCATTTTTAAAATCGGCGCCGACCGAGAGATCTTCGTTTTTGCCACCCTCGAACCAAGCATCTCCGCTTACCACCTGGCATTCGCCCCGCATGGAGACCTGTTCGTAACCGGGCCAACTACGTCCAGCTTTGACTGCATTTACAAGGTCACGCCTCAAGGCAATGTGTCGACTTTTTTCCGTGGATTGGGGCGTCCGCAGGGCATCGCTTTCGATGCGGAAGGCAATCTCTACGTCGCGGCTTCGCTCTCGGGCAAACGCGGTATCGTCAAGATCACAGCAAACGGCGAAGCATCGCTGGCAGTTGCGGGCGCGGGCCTGGTCGGACTTGCTTTCGCACCCGGCCGCTCCGCCGTCCTAGCCACCAACAGCGCGGTTCATCATCTGGCCTGGAACATCCAAGGTTCGCCGCTGACCGACGTGCCCGCTTGAATGGGCGCCTTAAGATTATCCGCGTAAATCCGCGAAAATTCGTGGCTGATCTTGCTTTGCCTGATCATTTACACTTTGATTGGTGAATGCCGAGATCATTGCCATTGGCTCCGAGTTGCTGACTCCTTTTCGCCAGGATACGAATTCGCTTTATCTAACCGAAAAGCTCAACCAATTGGGCGTGGAAGTAATTTTCAAGACGATTGTTGGAGACAGTCGCGAACGTCTGACTGGAGCCGCGAGTCTTGCCGTATCTCGAGCTGAGGTTGTCATCTTCATGGGCGGACTTGGACCGACCGAGGATGACCTCACGCGGGAAGCAGTCGCGGACGCGCTTGGACTTGGGCTTCGCCGCGATCCGGCGATCGTCACCAGTCTCGAACAGCGCTTCGCTGCCCGCGGTTGGAAGATGGCAACGAATAATTTGAAGCAGGCGGACGTCATCTCCGGCGCTACTGTGCTTCCTAACGCCAATGGCAGCGCGCCCGGACAGTGGATGAGCGGAAAATACGATGGCCGCGAACGAATCATCATACTGCTTCCCGGCCCGCCGCATGAACTAAAGGCGCTGTTCGAGGAGCAATGCCTGGCTCGCCTGCGCGCCAAACTGCCTCCGCAATTTATTGGGTCGCGCGAATTGAAAATAACCGGGCTCGGCGAGTCGGCGTGCGACTCCCGCATCGCGCCCATTTACAAGCTTTACACGGATGTGGAAACGACCATCCTGGCGGGAGCCGACGAAATCCAGCTGCACCTGAAATCGCGAGCGTCATCGCTTGAAGCCGCGCAGTCGCGGGTCGACGAATTGGCAGAGAAGATAGAAGAGGAACTGGGTGATTCCGTCTTTTCCGACAACGGCGATTCCATGGAGCAGATCGTCGGCTATTACCTGCAAATGCGCAATGCGACGCTGGCCGTTGCGGAATCCTGCACTGGCGGCCTGTTGGCGGAACGCATCACTTCCGTGGGCGGAAGCTCGCGGTATTTTGTCGGGGGCGCGGTGGTTTATTCGAATCAATTGAAGACTGCGTTCGCCGACGTTCCCGCCGAACTGATCGAAAAGCACGGCGCGGTAAGCTCCGAAGTCGCCAAGGCTATGGCGGAGGGGATACGCCGGCGAAGCGGCGCGACTTTCGGCTTAAGCGTTACTGGAGTCGCAGGACCGACTGGGGGAAGCGACCAGAAACCCGTGGGACTGGTTTTTCACGCGCTCGCCTCGGACGCTGGAACAGAAGTAGTGGAGCGCAAATTCCCCGGAGATCGCAAACGCATCCGCCGCTTCGCCAGCCAGCAGGCGCTCGATATGGTGCGAAGAAAACTGATGTAGATCAGTCGTCGGTCGTTGGTCGTTGGCCGAATAGTTTGGCCAACCTCGAACGACCAACGACCAACGACCAACGACCGCAATGCGCATTTTCGTTGCTCTCGACATTGATGCCGCAATCCGACAGCGCATCCAGCGCTTCATGGAAGGAGTAAGCGGCTTCGCGCCGGATGCGCGGTGGGTCCGCCCCGACTCGCTGCATGTCACCTTGAAATTCATTGGCGAAAAGCCGCAGGAGGCCGTGGAAGGAATCAAGCGAGCTCTGTCGGGTATCCGAACTGGGCCAGTCGAAATGAGCTTCCGCGGCTACGGATTCTTTCCCACCGCAAAAGCGGCTCGCGTCTTCTGGATCGGAATGGAATCCGGACCGCAACTCTCGGCGCTGGCAAAAGCTATTGACCCGTCTCTGAAGGCTCTGGGAATTCCGCAAGAAGAACATCCTTTCACTCCTCACCTCACGCTGGCCCGTGGTGGTGGACGTTCCGGCGCGCCCCATCGCAAAAAAGGCGACGCTCCAAACAAGAACTTCCACCGTTTGCAGGAAAAATTGGCCGCTTTACCGACTCCTGACTTTGGTACCATGGCGGCCCACGAGTTTTTTCTGTATCAGAGCCAGCTCTCGCAAGGAGGTTCGCGCTACACAAAGATCGCAAGCTTCGCCTTGATGTAGCGCCGGTATCACTTCGCTTCGCTCAGGGCAGGCTCTGCCGGCTGTCGCGAAGGCATCTTGCCCTCGCCGCGGTTCAGCGAGGCGAAGCTTGTACATTGAAACCGCGATGACCCTCTTCCTTCTCACTGCCGCGTACAGTTACCTTCTGGGATCGATCCCCTTCGGGTACATTCTGGTTCGCACTTTTCGGGGACAAGACGTGCGCCAAACCGGCAGCGGCAACATTGGCGCAACCAACGTCTCTCGCACCTCTCCGCGACTGGGCGCGCTCACCCTGGTCCTCGACGCGTTGAAAGGACTGAGCGCTGTGTTATTGACCCGCGAGCTGTTTCCGACTCACAGGGGTCTAATGTTCGCGGCAGCCCTGTTCGCCGTCGTAGGTCATGTTTTCCCAGTGTGGCTGCGTTTGCGTGGCGGCAAAGGTGTGGCTACGGGATTAGGCTCTTTCGCGATCCTTACGCCGAAAACCATTCTAGTCGTGATTGCCGTCTTCATTTTTATTTTCCTCGTGTTTCGTTACGTTTCGCTTGCCTCGATCCTCAGCGTGGCGCTGTTCCCGCTCCTGGCGTGGATTCTCGAGCCCGGGATCGATTCGCGGATGGTCGGAGTCATGACTGCTGCTTCGCTCATCATCATTGCCCGGCACCACGAGAATATTCGCCGTCTTCTGAACCACACTGAGTCCCGCTTCCAATGGAGCCGCAGATGAGCGATGTTGCTGTGATTGGCGCCGGCGCTTGGGGCACGAGCCTTTCTATTGTGTTAGGAAGAAAGGGCACGCATCGAGTACGTTTGTGGGCGAACGAACCAGAAGTGCGCGAATCGATTTCAACGCGCCGGATCAATGAACTCTTTCTTCCGGGACAAATAATTCCCGACTGCGTCTCCGTTACGGGCAGTTTTGGAGAAGCTCTTCACGGCGCTGAAATTGTTGTGAGCGTGATGCCGTCGCAGCACTGCCGTGCGCTTTTCCAGAGCATGCGTACTTTTCTAAAACCCAGCATGCTGTTCGTGAGCGCCACCAAAGGCCTCGAAGAGGGAACTCTCCTGCGCATGACGGAAGTGATCTCCGTTGTTCTCGATTCACAGAGCGGTTTTCAGCCTCGCATCGGGGCCCTGAGCGGACCAACTTTTGCCAAAGAAGTCGCCCGCGGCGATCCCACGGCAATCACCATCGCGTCTCGCGACGGCGAGCTCGCGGAAACCGTTCAGCGAGAATTCGGTGATCCATGTTTCCGCTTGTACACGAACAGCGATGTAGCCGGTGTGGAACTCGGTGGCGCCCTGAAAAACATTATTGCCATCGCGGCGGGGGTGTGCGACGGCTTGGGCCTCGGACATAACTCCATCGCTGCTCTGATCACTCGCGGCCTGGCTGAGATTACTCGACTGGTCGTGGCCTGCGGTGGCCGCCAGGAAACTATGGCGGGACTTGCTGGAATAGGGGATCTCGTCCTCACTTGCACCGGCGGGCTTTCGCGTAACCGCAGCGTGGGAGTCGAACTCGGCCGCGGACGCAAGCTTGCTGACATTGTTGCTGCCATGCACGGCATGGTCGCAGAAGGCGTTTTCTGCACGCACGCCGCGGTCGAACTAGCGCGCGCACACGGAGTTGAAATGCCCATTACCGCCGAGATGGACGCCATCCTGAACCACGGCAAATCGCCCCGCGACGCGATCCATAACCTGATGACTCGGACCGCAAAAAGCGAAACCAGACCAGCGTAGACACATCAAGGCTCGTGCAGGCGCGGGCGTCTACGCCCGTGCAGCGATCCCCATGGCAGTCACGCGAAAGTGTATTGGCTCTCCTCTCAACCAAAGTAGTCGTTTAAACCCTGACAAACTTCCCAATTTCCCGTTCGTCCTCAGTCATTCCCTCGCACCTCAGATCGATTGCCTTATACTCCGCACGATGCTGCTTCCGGAACGCATCATAAGCTGCCTGTGACGTCCAAAAATCCAGCGTCAGATAACACGCAGTATTCGACTGATGCACCAATTCCGTTGTGATATACGCGTCATGCTGCGCGAAGAGTTGCACCCAGTCTCCCTGAGCCCCATACACTTTCTCGAAGCGTTTCTCCATTCCTTCGCGACTTGAAACTGCCAAATGACCAAAAATCCCCATTTTGCGCGGCTGCGCTGGGAACGTCGGCTGGTAGCCTTAAACTTGGGAGATTGCTCACGTTTGGGGAAGTCCTTCAAAACTCGACGCAAAGGTTGTTTCATGAATCGCCCAAACCGCCCCAACGGTGCGGCTTTTCGGGGTACTTTCGTAACACTTGCTGACTGGGATGGCGCGCTACACTTTTAGCAGTACCAATAAATTCTTAGTCGCGCATAAACGCGGAGCGAAAGCCCACGTGTCAATGAAATTGCCGTCGCCATCTCGACTGCCCATTCTTTACGTCATCCTAAGTGTGCTCGTTTTGGTAAGCGTGGTGCCCATGTATTTTTATTCTGCCCAGGTGGAATCGATTAACCGGGACCGGCTGATCACCAATGAAAGGATTCTGCAGAACACGGTTACGCGCTCTCTTGCCGACGATATTTCACAGCACCAACAATCCCTCCGCATGATGCAGGCGAATCTCGCGTCTGCGCTGCAGGTGGCCAGCGGAGGCGACATTACTTCCGAACACGTGGAAGCGCCCGAGTTGCGAGCTTTGCTGGAAAACTTTGTTTCATCTTCAGACGACCTGGCCTATGCCACTCTGTTGAACTCCGAGGCAAAAGGAATTTCCGCGGGGCGAATTGCACCTGACGCCTTTCTGCAGCGCGAACTTGAGCGCGCTTATGCGGCTGCCCGCGAAGGTCGAGTCTACAACGGCGAAGCGCTCGTCGTGGGCACAGGTAAATCCGCCCGAACCGTCATGCTGGTCAGCACGCCCGTGACGTACGCAGGCAGTTTTCTGGGCATGATTGGCTCCGTCGTCGACTTGCAATTCCTCATACGCCGCCTGCAGGAAGTCAACCGCGGCGGCCTGACCCCGTACGTGGTGGATAGCCAGGGGCGGTTGGTTGTGGGCGCTGCTCCCGGTTACGTTACCGGGCAGGACATGTCGAACCTGGAGATTGTGCGCAACTTTGTCGAGGCAGGCACCAAGGTGCAGATGGTGGCCGCGACTCGGGAATTCAACCTGCGCAACGGCAATACCAACATCCGAATGCTCGGCACCTACAGTCCCGTAAATAATCTGGATTGGGCGGTAGTCGTGCAAAAGCCGCGCGCCGAGGCTTACCGCGGCGTATATGAGATGCAGAGCAATGCCCGCATACTCGCTATGATGGCCATCGCTCTCAGCGTTGGCATCAGTGTTTTCGCCGCCCGACGCATCACGAATCCGCTCGAAGTACTCACTCATTTCAGCCGGGCTATTGCCGCAGGCGATTTTTCTCAGCGGGTTCACGTCAAGAGCCGCACGGAAATTGGCGAATTGGCTGATACTTTTAACGTCATGTCTGAAGAGCTCGAGCATTTCGTGCTCGACCTGAAACGCGCTGCCACGGAAAATCGCGAGCTATTCATGGGCTCCATCCAAATGCTCGCCGGAGCCGTCGACGAAAAGGATCCCTATACTCGCGGCCACTCCGATCGCGTCACCCGTTATTCGCTGCTGATCGCCAAAGAAATGGACGTCTCGGAAGACTTTATCGAAACTGTTCGCATTTCCGCCCAACTGCATGACGTGGGAAAAATTGGAATCGAAGACCGCATTCTCAAAAAACCGGGTGCACTCACTCCAGAAGAATTCGACATTATGAAGACGCATACCACCAAGGGAGCCAATATTCTGCGTTCCGTGGCGCAATTGAAAGACATGATTCCCGGAATCGAACTGCACCATGAATCGCTTGATGGACGCGGTTACCCGCACGGCCTAAAGGGAGATCAAATTCCGCTTCTGCCTCGCATCATCGCGGTCGCCGACACCTTTGATGCGCTGACCACCAACCGCCCTTATCAGCAAGCGTACAACCCCATAGACGCGTTGAAGATTATTCACAATCTCTCCGGAAAGCGTCTTGATCCGACTGCGGCGAGTGCCATCACCGCGATTTACTACCGTGGCGAAATCCAGATCGCGTGCCCAACGGCGACCGCGCCGCCGTCTCCAGTTTCGACTCCTGTGCCGATTGCGCCGATTGCGACACCAGCCGTGTCCGAAACTCTCGCGTAGTAATTGATTCGGCGTTTACATGTCGTGCAATCCGAAGCCCCACGCCTTCACCAGCGGGGCGAGGAATCTCGCATGAACATCTTCAAACCGGGCACCCACCAAGAGGCCGTTTCACGTCGAAACCACCACCTGCCGCTATAATTAATGCCTAGCGGTATTCCGCACAATTATGATTCAGACCCTATTTGGCAGCCTCGACGAAGAGCAGAAACCGGGCCTCTTCGACCGCATGAAAGAGGCGGTGACGCGTACCCGCGAAAACCTCAGCCAGCGCATCGAGGAAGTCGTTTCGTTCGGCAAGGAAATTGATCGGGCGACGCTTGACGATCTGGAAGCGACTCTCATCGGAGCGGACCTCGGCAACGTCACGACTCAGGAAGTTCTGGGCAAGCTCCGAGAAAAAGCTGACCGCAAACAAATTAAGAACGTCGAGGAACTCAAGCGCCTGTTGAAAGACGAATTGCTCGCAATTTTGAATGCCGCGAACACCCGTCCCGTGGAGAAGGTTGATGGCACACCGGAAGTCATCTTAGTGGTTGGCGTCAATGGCACGGGCAAGACCACCACGATCGGCAAGCTATCGCAGGTTTTTCGTTCGCAAGGCAAGACCGTATTGCTGTGCGCAGCCGATACATTTCGTGCCGCTGCCATCGAGCAACTCGAAATCTGGGGACAACGCACCGGAACCGAAGTCATCCGAACAAAAGCCGGCGGCGATCCCGCAGCCGTGCTGTACGACGCCTTGCAGGCCGCTTCCGCTCGGCACAGCGATTACGTGATCGTCGACACCGCCGGGCGCCTCCACACCAAAACCAACCTTATGGCTGAACTGGAAAAAATGCGGCGCACGGCGCAGCGCATCATTCCCGGCGCACCGCACGAAACCTTGCTGGTAATGGACGCCACTACTGGCCAGAACGGTTTGCAACAGGCGCGTCAGTTCACCGATGCAGCGGGTGTAACGGGAATCGTGCTCACCAAGCTCGATGGCACTGCCAAGGGTGGAGTGGTCATAGCGATTTCCCGAGAGCTGGGTCTGCCGGTGCGCTACGTCGGTGTCGGCGAAAAGGCCGGGGATCTGCTGCCCTTCAGCGCAAAAGACTTTGTGGATTCATTATTCGCCTAGGTTTGCACCACAGAGACACAGAGGCACAGAGAAGAATGCACCTGATTTCAGCGCGGCCGGAAACTAGCCTTGCTTTTATCTGTGACTCTGTGACTCTGTGGTGAAAAAATGCCCGATCACGACATTGACGAACGGTTTGCGAGTCGAGCACTCGATATGGCTCGGCAAGGCGTCGGTTTGACGTCGCCCAATCCGTGCGTGGGCGCCGTAATTGTGGACGCAAAGGGCATCGTCATCGGCGCCGGCAGCCACACCTACGACGGCGTGAAACATGCCGAAATTCTTGCTCTCGATCGAGCTGGAGAAAAAGCTCGCGGAGCAACTCTGTATATCAACCTCGAACCATGCTCTCATCAAGGCCGCACTGCGCCTTGCGCTGATACGTTAATCGCTGCCGGAATCTCCCGCGTCGTCGCGTGCATGGAGGATCCGAATCCGCTGGTCAGCGGTCAGGGATTTGCCAAGCTGCGCAACGCGGGAATCGATGTCTCCTTCGGCATTCTGGAAGAGCAAGCAAAAGCGCTGAATGAGTCTTTCGCCAAATATATTCGCCACCATACACCCCTGGTCACGTTAAAGGCCGCGATGACGCTGGATGGAAAAATTGCGCCGCCTCCAATCCCTTCTTCCAATCATGCGGCTGATAAGTCAAATCGTGGGGGATGGATTACGGGCGAAGCCGCGCGAGCCCACGTGCAGGAACTTCGTCATCAGAGTGACGCAATTCTCGTCGGAGTCGGGACTGTGATTGTTGATAATCCGCTGCTCACTGACCGCAGTGGCCGTTCTCGCCGCCGTCCGCTGCTGCGCGTGATCCTCGATTCGCGGCTACGCCTGCCTCTGGAGTCGCGCGTAGTCAGCAGCGCCCAGGACGATGTTCTAATCCTGTGCTCCTTCGCGGAGGAGAAAAAGAAAAAGCAATTGCTGAAACGCGGTGTTCGTGTGGAGCAGCTGCCCAGGGCGAACGCGGAGGGGCATCCTGACATGCCCGCCATTGTTCGTTTTCTCGGCCAAATGGAAATAACCGGGTTGATGATTGAAGGCGGCGCGTTGGTAAACTGGGCTGCATTTTCCGCGGCTATCGTGGACAAAGTTTTTTTCTATTACTCACCCAGAATTCTCGGAGGCACAGGATCGATTCCGCTAGCCGGAGGCGCTGGATTCGCGAGTATCGGCGATGCCGCATGCGTGAAGTCCATACGCCTGCATCGCTTCGGCGAAGATTTCGCCGTCGAGGGATATTTGAAAGATCCTTATGCAAGTTGAAGGCCGTTTCAACACAGAGGCACAGAGGCACAGAGAGAGCAAGAAAGAAAGAAAAACCAGAGAAAGAAAAAATAAGATCCTCGATTTTCCCTGTGTCCCTGTGGTGAATGAAGGAGGTTCCGATGTTTACTGGCATCATTGAAGAAGTTGGACGCGTCACCGGTATCAGAACGAAAATGGAAATCGCCGGCTTACCGTCGCTGCTTCGCATCTGGTCAAGGAATTAAAAAAGGGCGACAGCATTGCGGTCAGCGGCGTTTGCCTCACCGCGGTAGAAATCACTCCCGCTTCGTTTGGTGCCGATCTGGCTGAAGAGACGTGGAATCGCACTTCGTTCTCCCGCATTAAACCGGGAGCGCTGGTTAATCTCGAACTCCCGATGCGCGCCGACGGACGTTTCGGCGGACACATCGTGCAGGGCCATGTCGACGGAACCGGCAAATTTATCGCACTCGATGAAATTCCTGGCGTCGACAATTATTGGCTGCGCGTCGAAATTCCGCGCGACTTGCTTCGCTACGTTATCTTCAAAGGATCGCTTTCGATTGAAGGCATCAGCCTAACCGTCGCGAAGATCGAAGGAACAGAGGTAACGGCGGCTATTATCCCGCACACCACCGAGATGACCAATCTGAAGTCTCTCCAGCCCGGAGACCCGGTAAATCTCGAAGTAGACGTGATCGCCAAATACGTCGAGAAAATGATGCGAGGTGACCCGTCCAAGAGTTCGATTACGATCGAACAACTGGTGGAGCAAGGATTTTAGAAAGAAACTGAATCCTACTGCACTTCCAAGACCAGCTCATCCAGTTTCAAGAACTCCTGGATGATGGGTTCGTCGCATTTCTCCATCTCAGGGTAGGTGCCAAAGAAGAGCACCTTGGCCTCGTGCAAAAATACGATCCGGTCCGCCAGTTTCTGAGCCAATCGCATGTCGTGAGTAACAACCACGCTGGTCAAGTGCAATTGAGTTTTAAGCCGCTTGATCAAATCGCCCAGCAGTTGCGCCATTAGCGGATCGACCATAGTGGTGGGTTCGTCGTAGAGAACACATTCCGGTTGCGCGGCGAGGGCTCGCGCAATGGCAACCGAGCGCTTCATTCCTGTGGATAAATCCGAGGGAAGCTGGTCGCGCATTTCCTTCACTCCGACCATCTCCAGGAGTCCGTCGACGATTTGGAAGATTTGGTCCTCTTGAAGATCGCCGCGCTCACGTAGCGGGAAGGCCACATTCTCACGCACGGTTAGCGAGTCAAATAGGGCGCCATTCTGGAACACCATGGTGACTTTCTTGCGAATGCGCTGCAGGTCCGGCTCATCATAATCAGTGATGTCTTCGCGCGCCACGATGACCCGTCCCGCATCCGGTTTGAGGAAGCCCATAATGTGTTGCAGCGTGACCGATTTGCCCACACCGCTTCTTCCCAGAATGCACACGGTTTCTCCAGCCTGCACATCGAAGCTGACGTGGTCGAGCACGCGGTTCTCGCCAAAGGCCTTCGAGACCTCTTTGAATTCGATATAAGGTCCTTCTTGCCGGTTCTCGACTATGATTTCTGCGCTGATCGTAACCATTCCATCGCCTACTTGCGATAGTAAACGAAGCTATGCAAGTTTTCCCGTTCTCACTGAGTGCTGCGTTCGCGGTGCGAACTTCGCGCCTTCTCCAGATCATCTGGGGTGTTCAGATTGCGGAACATTTCCAACGAGAAACCGCCGCGCACCAATTCTTCTTCGTCAATCACGCAAGTTTCTACTTTCGCGAATAGTGAATCGATCTTGTTTCTTCCGCTGCGCAATGAATCTTCAGCTGGTGTAGCAAACGCACGCCGATAGACGGCGCAAAGCGGCTGTAAGCCTCCAGCTGCACGCGGCAATGTAACCATTGCCTGACATTCCTGCGCACGGGATAGCTGATACTGGAGAAAGTTTGAGACTACGAAAGGCAGATCAACCGCCAGCATCAGATTCAGCTCTGTGGGCGAAGTTGACAGGGCGGCATGGATGCCACCCAATGGTCCCTGATCGCGATAGACATCTTCAACCACTCGCCCAAAGGCCGAGAACTTCCTGGCATCCCCGACAATCCTGACGTCACCAGTGACCGCACCGGCCAGCTTCAATGCGTGTGCGAGCAGCGTTTCGCCTCCTAACTGCAGAAAGGCTTTATCGGTCGCCATGCGAGAGCTTTTGCCGCCTGCCAGAATGAAAGCCGTAACGCCGATCGCATTGTTCACGCGCTGATCATACCTGTAATCGGACATCCGAAGAATTAGAGCAGCACCAGGGTGATTCCCTTATTGCCGCGACCGACATCGCTGTCGAGCACCAACTCCGGAAGTTTGGCGAAGATCAGCTTGCTGCGTTCATCGAAACTCGACCAGCTTTCTCCATTGACGAATGCCGCAATCTCGCCCTTTTCTTTTCGCTGTCGCAAGTAGCTCCGAATGGCAAAGCGCAATACGCCGCCTGCGCCAGACGAGCCATAGCCATGAATCACTTTCAGCGCAGCGATCCCGTCTTTTCGCGCCCGCGTCAACGCTGCATCCAGCATCTGGTAAGCCTGATCGCGGGTAGGAAATCCCTCTTCGAGATTGATGATCCGTACTCTCGATGACATGGCTTTCGTTCGTCGTTAACCCGCACAGTTCTGCTGCCCAATTTCACCGTGTAGGCGCGGGCGCCCTCGCCCCGTGCGGACCATGCAAACTCTTCATCCCTTTGAGACACTGCTGATCCCGCAAGAGCGTGGACGCTGAGGAGCGAGGTTGTTCGCCTACAGGGGAAAAGTCTGGGTTGCAGTAGACGCCACTCCATAGATGAATTGCGGCAACGTCGTGTAGGCCACGGTTGGAACTGTCCCCTGCCCGAAGTCATAGTCATTCAAGCGAAAGATTCGGGTGTTCGTGCCAAACCGGAGTTCGTGAGCGCCATGGCTCCAAGCAAGGTTGTCATCGATGAAAAAGCGAGAAGCTCGCCTGCCTTGTACCCACGTATTGTCGAGCCCTCCAATTGTCGTGAACGGCGCATTGGCACCACTGCCCTGCAACACGATCGGAAATGCCGCGAGGGTCTTCTGGAAGTTGGCAGGCCCAAACAAGCTTTCGTACCACGAAAACGCCGGATTGAAATAGTTCACCAGGTTTTGTGAAAAGACGTGGGTGTAACCCGCCGCGAATGAGTAGAGAGGCTGAGGGGAGACCGCGTCAAACGAAGAGTTGATGGGATCTGTGTAGGCGGCTTGTACACCCGTGTCCGCCTGAAAGCGAAACCACGTTGTATCTCTCTCGTTGATGTTGTAGTCGACCCGGACCGTCTGCACCTGTTCGTGATCATCGCTGGAATGCGACACGCTCTGCCGGTTCGCGCAGCCGGTTCCATTCGGTGGACTGCCCGAAGGCGTCGTACCGTCCGAGTTCAAAGGACACCCGAGCACCGCCAGAGGCGTACCATTGGTGTTTCCGTACAAGGCAAACATCTTTTGGTAGAACGAGACTGATTGCGGCGACGGCAAATAGGTTGATCCGGTTACGGAATCTGTTCCACCCAGTGGGAGTTGCTGCAGGACATACTGCTGGAATGCCGCGCTGGGAACTGTCGTGGGCGTGACGATCGGCAGCGCGATCCGCACCCATTCGCTGTCGAAGAAAAAGAAGAGCTTGTCGCGGGCAATCGGCCCGCCCAGACTACCGCCAAAATGATTCACGGTCGCTCCGGGCTTGTGATTCCCCGGTGTTGCATTGGTGAAGTAGTCGGCTGCATTCAACCGCGCCCCATTCCACAGTTCGTAGAGATTCCCGTGAAACTTATTTGAGCCCGACTTGGTGACGCAGTTGACCTGGGATGCTCCGTACCGTCCTTGATCCACAGCATAGGAAAGAGTATTGACCGTCACCTCTGAGATAGAATTCAGCCCCAGCACGAGATTGGTGGAGAGGCCACTATTGAGGTTGGTCAGCGGGTCGTTCCTTTCTAGCCCGTCAACGATGTAACCGTTGGAGAGGGCGGGCAGGCCATTGAATTCCACATTGCCGTAGCCGTTTGTACCGCCAACAAAATCATTACCCCTGCCTGCCGTGTTGATGAGTGCGCCTGCGGCAAACTGCAGCGGGTAGGTGAGATCGCCGCCTGGATTGGGCAGATCCTCCAAGGTCGGGGCATTTAAGGTGGTCGATGTGTTGGCATTCTCCGGATTGAGTATAGGAGCCTCACTGCTGACCTCCACCGTCTCACGGGATCGGGCCACACCAAGGACGAAATCGACGGTTTGCTTTTGGCCCAAGCCCGAAACGACATTGTTGTATTGTCGTGGCTCGAAGTCCGAGGCTTCAACCTTAACTGAATAGATCCCCAGCTTTAGTTGGGGGAAGTTGAATCGGCCCGAGTCATCGGTCTTGGCACTGCGTCTCAGTCCGGTCTCAGGGCTTGTGATCGTCACAGTGGCGCCGGGTACGACGGCGTTAGTTGTGTCCCGAACCTGGCCAACAATGGCACTGGTGGTTTCGCCTTGTGCCAGCGCTTGAGGCAGCGAGAGCGATGCCACAACCGCTAGAATGAGCGCCTGTCGCAGGAGGTGCGTCATGTCTTTAGACTCATTTCGTTTTCCCCCCACATTCCACGGAGATCCCGAGGTGAAGCCTCAGATTGATTAACTAGTGATTATCTTACATAGTTAACCATAGTTAATCACAATAGACAAGCTGACAACGAGATAAGTACCAAATTGACATGGACGCTGATTGCGAGGGAGTGCAGATTCTGGGTTGTGCTGCATGGCGATCTTTCACTAACAATCCGATCATGAGTTGGACTGTTGGCTTATATTCAGCAGATGCAGAGCAACGAATCGCACCAGCCTCGACTCGCTGTCCGGCCTAAGACACCCGGATTCACTGCGATGGGCATTTTCTTGTTCTTTGGTGCGTCCATGGCAAGTCTCGCCGCGGCTACCTTGCTGTGGCGAGGCACGGCTCTTGATCGTCTCTGGACGCTCAATCCGACGGCGTACAAGCAGCTCGCGCCTCTGGGCCGTATCGTTGGGATTTTCTTCTTGTTGCTCGGCGCGGCCCTCATCACGGCAGGAATCGGGTGGTTTCGACGCCGCCTTTGGGGATGGAGACTAGCGGTCGTAATCATCTCCACGCAGGTTCTAGGGGACGTCGTTAACTGCGCTAGAGGCGACTGGCTGCACGGCGGAACTGGCCTCATCATCGCTGGCGCACTATTGCTGTTTCTGTTGCAGCCAAGAATCAGAGCGGCATTCGCCTAGAATTTCTTTCGAAGAAATTCAAAAAGGCTATAACCGATGAGCGCGGCGACCATTGCAATTGCAAAATTGGCAGTGGTAAAAACATCTCCGACTTCCCAAGCTACGCCCCTCTTCTGCCCCATGCCTGAGCGCTCAAATTCCCCCATCAAGAGATTGGAATAAAACAGGAACACGATAAACCCTACCTCGATCACGGCTCTCCAGGCATTTTTCTTCATAGTGAATATCAACCCCTTGGCAGAGCCCCTCGGCTGGGGGCACCGCAGCTCGTTCCTCTCGGGGAATACTAGCAGCAACAACGAACATGGGGATTTTTCAACGGTTAGGACGCAGGCTTTCCCATACCGCCATTCCAGCAAGAACGCGATGCCGATGCCGACGAGAAGGACTGGCCAGACCCAACGCGTGTTGAGGTGGATCATGCGCACGCCTGAGAGAAGAAACACGACGCCACCGATCAGGAATAGTGGGCCGGTGATTGCACAATGAAAAGAGCGATTTCTAAACCAGTTGGCGAGGCAGCCGATCGCCATGGCGAAAAGGCACGCAGCCGCTGACGACGCATTAAGAGGCCGCCAATAGATTCCTATGAGGCTCAGCACTCCCCACGCCATCAGCGAAACGATGAACCAGTAGCAGATCGCTGCTGGCGAGCTACAACAAGCTCCCACTTGCTTTGTCATGGCGTTGGAATTCCCCTTCTCACCTCGACTTCATGTGTCCACGATTCTGAGAGAAACATCGTAGGCCATCTTCGTGCCAAACAGCTAGCTCTTGGTTAATCGCCGATCCAGAAGTGATCCAGGTGCACCGAACCCGTTTCTGGACCGCGGGACGAAGAGTTGAGGGGCTACGGATTACTTCCGCATTGCCGACGATCCGGACAGACTCGTTGCACTTGGCTGTGTATTGAGGCATCCTTACGCATCCTTGGGGGAAGAAGAGCGGACTTCAGAGTTCCGACAAGTCTCTCGATGCGGGAGCGTAGCGACGCAGAAGTGTAATGGAAACTACCAGTACAAGGATCAGCAGACCCAACAAACCAAGTTCAATCATCGAAGAGTGGAAAATGGCGCTTGAGCCTTCGGTCGCCCATGCACCCTCTTTCGTGAGCGTGGCTGCTTCCAGGGTAATCACCAAAACGCGGCGAATTGAGGCAATCAGTCCGACGATCAGAAAGGGTTCTGTAACCAGAACATGAGAGCGAATGGAGATACGTACTGTATGCAGAATCTCCACCAGCATCAGCACAATGAGGAGTTGGTTCAATACCCTCAGAGTCTGGGCTGCAACCGTCCAATGACTGAGACCGATCCACAGTATTTGGCCCGCGGTTGCGATGGTCACAAAGGCCGTGACAGCCAGCAACAGTGCAAGAACGGAGTAGATGACTATCTCGGTCTTGCCCAGATAGTAGTCAAAGCGGCGGCGTAATCTGTCCTCGACCATGTCAGAATGCGAGAGTTGCATCGGCTCACACTTCAGGTGTCACCAGAATGCAAATTATGGTTCTTCGATGGTAAAGACAGCAAAAATCATACTGTTTCCAACCCTACGATTGGATATGGATTTCACACAATAAAATATGCCAATGGAAAAAGTAGAGAGTTTTTTCAAATTGGTGTGAGCGGAAACAAAACCGGAATCTCTATCTATATTCTTGGTCTCAAAGATAAGAAGTACTTAGCCAAAACGCATGGAAAAAAACTAGGCAAGGCGAGCGTGACCGGATATTGCATTCGGTTTAAAGCTCTAAAGGATATAAACATCGACACGCTTGAAGCGGCAATACGATATGGGCTTGCAGCTTAGAATGAAAAAGGCAAGCCGCCTGAATAATTCCACTGTTAAAGGCAAGCAGTTATCGATGTCAAGGCGCCCCAGTATTACGACCCCTACAGCCCTGACCCGCGCCACAAAGTCATTCTCTACAAAACGGGCCTCCTGCAATAGTATTTATGGCCCTGCTGTTGGCGGCCTACCAGTGGCGTGTTCGGCATTTGCATCATGAGTTCGAGATGACGTTGGAGGCGCGAGTCAGCGAGCGCACACGGATTGCGCGAGAGCTTCATGACTCACTGCTGCAAAGTTTCCACGGTTTGCTGCTCCGCTTCCAAACCGTGTTCCAGTTGCTGCCAGAGCGCCCAATGGAGGCGAAAGAGAAGCTAGGAAGCGCCATCGAGCAGACGGCCGACGCGATTACTGAAGGCCGGGATGCAGTGCAGGGATTGCGCGATTCCACAGTGCAAGGCGACGATCTGGCGCTGGCCATCAGCACGTTGGGAGAGGAACTCACAACGGATTCAACTAATCAACCCGCGTTCCATGTCGCGGTTCAGGGCGAAGCGCGCAATCTACATCCCATCTTCCGGGATGAGGTTTACAAAATTGCTGCTGAAGCGCTTCGAAATGCGTTCCGGCACTCTCGGGCACGCCAGATTGAGGCTGAAATCCGTTACGACACTGAGCAATTCCGGCTACGGGTGAGGGATGATGGAAAAGGCGTTGATCCAGCGACTCTCTCCAGCCAAGGTAGTGAGGGACACTACGGCTTGCGCGGCATGCGGGAACGCGCCACTGTTATTGGAGGTAAGCTAGCAGTGTGGAGCGAAGTCGATGCAGGCACCGAAATAGAACTGCGCGTTCCTGCCAGCACCGCCTACGCGGCAGCACAGAGAAGTTCGTGGTTTTCACGCAAGGCGAGGGCATGAAGCAGGAGCTCATGAACGCCGGCAGTTCGCAAATTCGAATTCTGGCGGTTGACGACCATCCAATCGTGCGCCAAGGGATCGCCGGTCTGATTGGCATTCAGACCGATATGGTTTTGGTAGGCGAGGCACCCAACGGACGCGATGCCATTCAGCAATTCCGGACACACCATCCCGACGTCACGCTCATGGACTTGCAGATGCCGGAGATGAACGGCATCGATGCGCTCATCGCGATTCGCAACGAATTTCCAGACGCAAAAGTGATTGTGCTGACGACCTACGTAGGCGATACGCAAATTCTACGTGCTCTCAAGGCCGGTGCGCAGGCATACCTGCTCAAGAATACATTGCACAAGGAACTACTCGATACAATTCGAGCAGTCCATGCGGGAAAGAAGACCCTCTCGCCAGAAGCGTCGTTCCAAGTGGCCGAGCATGCGACGGATGATGCACTGACGCCCGCAGAGATCCTTGTATTGAAAATGATTGCCGCTGGAAATGCAAACAAGCAGATTGCGGATCAGCTCTCGATCACGGAGGAAACCGTTAAAAGCCGAGTCAAGAACATCCTTTCTAAGTTGGGCGCCAACGATCGAACGCACGCCGCAATGATTGGCCTGAAGAGAGGAATCATCGACTTGTAGTTGCCGCCCCCTTGCCTGCCCGCCTCAGAAAATTCAGGACTTTAAAGAGTGACGATTAAACCTCTTTGTGGGGTTTCGATCGGCCCCGACACCGGAGGACTCTAGTTATGTACTGAAAGGTGCGTAATTGCGACGGCTGTATTCCACATTTGCTGGCGGTTGGCCGGGCGCAGGGTTGCTTCTCATGCGCGTGGTCGTTGGTTCCGTGCTGATTGTGCGCGCGGGCTTGAGGCTGTGGAGCGATCTACCGCCGATGAATGTGATCATTCCTGCTGTGCTCTTGATCGGGGCGGGATTGCTGCTAATCGCAGGTTTATGGACTCCCATCGTGGGATCTTCCATAGCATTGATTGAGATCTGGAAGATACTTACCGTACCGGGCGACAAATGGGTGTGGCTGCTGTTAGGAACTGCCGCTGCCGCTCTCGCAATGTTGGGACCGGGTTTCTGGTCCATCGATGCTCGCCTGTTCGGGTGGAAGCGCATCGAAGCTCCGCCCCGCAAAAAAAGCTCTGACTCTCGCTAAACCTCCCCATTTATCACAAATTCTTGCCTCAGAAGAGGGTGACATTCGTCCCCCCAAGAGTCTGCGATTTACCCCGATGTGGGGCTGTTTGAAAAAAGAACTCGGGTAACAATGGCTGCGTCATCACGACAACAGGTGCAAGGTCGGGAGGCGGTTATGTGAAAGATCACGACTCGCGGTTTCACGCTACACGAAATCCTAGTCATGGCTGCAACGAATGTTGCATCCGTCCGGCGATATCTGGCGGAGCTGCCGTCGTCCACGGCAGTGCACAAAATGCCTGGGTACAGGTGTGTGTGAGGCAAACACCGCATCCCGCTCAGTTAGGTCCAACTTGGGTCCAAAACTAGGTATGATTCAGTAGGTTTTCTACGACTTGTGATGGCAAGATTCTTGGAATCACGGCAGTACGCAATTACACGAAAGTAACCTACACAAAATCGCGCCGCCGTTAGATGATGTGTCTTCCGGCGATTGTATGCCGGAAGACCATCATGCCCCAGAAGTTATTGGATGTCCTTATGTTAGGCCGCTGCTCCCACGAATTTTCCTGGCCCCGGCGAGGTGCTGACGGCCAGTTTTACCAGGTTTGCCTGCTTTGCGCCGTCGAGTACAGCTATGACTGGACGACCATGCGGCGTACCCAGCGCGTCGACCGCACCTCTGCCGCGGCCGAGGCGGAAGGCAGTACCACGCGCCGCAGCCGTGGCCGTACCCGCAAACCTACGTGGGTGCCACGCGCGCGACGCCTGAAGATTGACACTCCGGTGCGTTATCGCGTTAAGAATCTCGGCAGTTGGTACGAAGGCACCATCGCCAACCTCAGCCAATCCGGCGTGCTTCTCCTTGGCCCGCAACGTTTTCCCGATAACACGCTGGTGGAAATGGTTTTTGAGATGCCGGAAGAGATTTCCGGCCAGAAAAACAGCACCGTACTCTGCCAGGGTCGTATTACCCGGACCAAAGAAGATTCGGCGGAAAAACCTACGGCAGACAAAGTCGAAATGGCGAGGATCGCAGCCAGCATCCTCGATTACAAATTCCTGCACCAGAGTTAGTTTTGGCCCAGTCTCCGCAGACTTCAGTGGCGTGCGGTAACCAACAGGATTCTCACAATATTTTTCAGAAATTTACATTTACTATGCATCTAACTGTTCTAGATCCGACCTACAATCAGGAGTGATTTATGAAGGCGAGGCTATCTCTCTACCTCAGCGCGTTTATTTTGCTCACCATCCTGGCGGTAACGCTCGGCTGCTCCAAGGCTCCGACGGACACGCAGATTGCTGCCGACATCCAGAACAAACTGAACACCGATTCCGGACTTCAGGGCAAGCAACTGATCGTGCAGGCGGATAAGGGAAGCGTCACGCTTTCCGGCGAAGTAGATAACAATGCCCAGCGCGATGCGGCTGCCCGCTATGCCTCCAGTGAGCCGGGTGTGAAGCAAATCGTAAACAATTTGGAAGTGGCGCCGCCACTGCCGATGCAGGCTCAGATTCCGCCGCCTCAGCAGCCCGTACCTGCTGCGACGGAAAAGCATCGCCGCAAGGAATCTAGGGCGAGAGAACATAATTCTGTTCCGGCTCCTGCGGAAATAGCGCAAATACCTGCCGCGCCGGCGGCGCTGACGCCTGCTCCCGCGGCACCCGTAGCACCGCCTCCTCCGCCGCCGCAGAAGGTGACTATTCCTTCGGGGACAAGTTTGTCGGTGAGACTGGTGGACGCGATCGATTCAGAAACCGCGGCCCAGGGCCAGACTTTTCACGCCACATTGAATTCTCCGCTTGCGGTCGATGGCGCCCTGGCCATTCCTACTGGATACAACGTCGAGGGCCATGTCGTGAGCGTGCAGAGTGCGGGCAAGTTTTCTGGACAATCCTTGCTGGTGCTGCAACTGGATCGCATCTCCGCGGCTGGAAATTTTTACAACATCCAAACCGATCAGTACAAGAAGCAGGGAAGCTCGCGCGGCAAAAACACCGCTGAGAAGGTGGGCGGCGGAGCGGGCCTCGGAGCCATCATCGGCGCGCTGGCGGGCGGCGGCAAAGGCGCTGCCATTGGAGCCGTTGCCGGCGGCGGCTTAGGAGCCGGAGCGCAGGGCATCAGCCATAGCCAGCAAATCAAATTAGCCTCGGAGACGGTTTTGACCTTCACTCTGCAAGCGCCGTTGACGGTCATTCCGACCACGCAAGGACCCAACGCGGACCGTCCAACTTTGAAGGCTCAACAGTAGATCGGTTTTAGACTTCGTACAAGGCATTCGAACTTATCGAGTGCCTTTTTTGTTGATTTCGGGATTCCGTCCCTTCCACCAATCTTGCGGAGCTTTGCTCCGCTTGACGGGCGAGACGCCCGTCACCACACAGTCACACTGTGGGTGCGTCAGCTTGTCTGGTGGTGGATGTGGTGGGTGTTTTGGCCTGTTTTCAGGGCATAGGCCATATAGAAGACCACGGCGAGATTAATCAGCAGGACGGATACGTGGAACAGATTTTGTTTGTGAATCAGTTTGTAGATTTCAAAGGGAAGATACAGAGTGCCGGAAACCAGGGCGATCCACTCGGCCCAGGCTCGGGCGTACCAGAGTCCGTAGGCTTCTATGAAACGCAGAACGGAATAAGAGAGAGCGGCGGCGGCGACTGTCCATATTTTTGCGGTGGTGAGCGAATCGGCCCAATCGAGGAACACCTGCGCAAAGTGATGATCGGGGCTGATGTGAAGAAGTCTCAACAAACCGTCGGCGATATCCCAGGGATCTTCGCGTCCCACCATCAGAAGAATGCCAACTGCGGCCAGCAGTACAATCATTCCTTTCGTGACCTCCAGCGTGGCAATCCCGCGAAGCACCGGCAGGTTCGCGTCATGCTTGTCACACGCGCTTACGATTTTGGTGTGCACGATAGAGCTCATTAAAACATTATCTCCCGGGCTGCAGGCTCAATTGTTGGGCTGCGGTAAAAATTCCGTCCCGAATCAGCAATGTACTCACTAACGAGGTCAGGCCTGAGGCCGCGAAAATCATGGCTAATACCACGAACTGATAGATCGCCGCATACACGGGCCGGGCCCCTGAGAGTAACATCCCAGCCATCAAGCCGGGAATCCATACGATGCCGAGAGAGCGCAGCGAATCGATTGCCGGGATCAGGCTGGATTCGAATGCAGCTTGCACATATGGCGCGACGCTGTGTTTGGCGTCAGCTCCCAAGGCCAGCGCGGTTTCGATTTCGCCCGCGTGGGCGAGAACATCGGCGCGAAAACGGTTGAGAGCCAATCCGTTGGTGTTCATAGCGTTGGTGATCAACATGCTCCCTACGGGGACCAACGAAGTGATGGCGGTGTCGATGACGCCAAGCCAGGTCATAATCGCGATGACTGATCCTGAACCGAAAGCGATTGACCAGGCGGAGACGCGAAATGCGCCCGGCATGCCTTTAGCGCGGCGGGCGGAGGTTGCTCCGGCGGCAATAATCATTGCGGCCAGCAAGAAGATGCTGGTCCAACGGGGCGCACGCAGCAACAGTAGAAGAATCGATCCCACAGCAGTAATTTGGATGATGCCACGAAGCATCGCGACTAGCGTTTCGCTCTCTAAATGAATGCCCCGCTTGTGAGCTAGCAGAACCACGACGATGGCGGCAATTGCCGCGACCAAGGCTTGGGCTAAAACTAAATACAACTGGTTGCTGAACAGCAGCTTAAGCATGCAACACCTCATTTATGGGACCATGGCGAGCCACGCGTCCAGATGCCAGCACTATGGCGCGCCCGGCAAGACGCGCGGCTTGAGCGGTGTCGTGGGTGACCAGGATGCAGGTTAATCCCTGGTCGCGGACAATCGTTTGGACGGAAGATTCGACCTCACGTTTAGATGTTTCGTCAAGCGCCGAGGTAGGCTCGTCAAGCAATAAGACTCGCGGTGAGTTCGCCAGAGTGCGAGCGACAGAAACGCGCTGGGCTTCGCCTCCCGAGAGGTTGGCGACGTTGCGGCTGGCATAGCCCTTCAGGCCCACTCGGCCCAGCAGTTCTTCGACGGAATCTTTGGATAAAGATTCTCCGCGCTGCAGAGGGCCGAATTGGAGATTTTGCCCGACCGTGCCAGGGAAAAGATAGGGACGCTGGTTGACCATGCCTAGCTTGCGACGCAACTCACGGGGCGCAATCTGCCGGTAGTCGATGCCTTCGAGGTAGACGGTGCCGCTGGTAGGCTCATCGAGGCGGTTCAGCAGCCTGAGCAGAGAACTCTTTCCCGATCCGCTGGGGCCGACGATGGCGAGGACCTCTCCGGTACGCACTTCGAAATTAGCGTCTTCGACCAGAATTTTCTCATTGACCACGCGGCCCAGATGTTCGCTTCGCAGAATGGGATCGGGGGTGGGCGAGCAGGTCACGGGAATGTTGTCAGGTACGTTCCTGCCTACGGCATATCGTAAAAATGCCTTTTTACTTTTCTCAACTACGGGATGCTCGACTCCGTGAGCCGCTTTGCGGCTCACTCCGCTCAGAATGACAGTGCGAGAGGCATTCATTGGCCTTGAGCGCGCACGGCGGAGCGCAACTCTTCTACGATTTCGTGGGCGGCCTTGCGGGCTTCATTCTGCTGCGTAACTTCGAATGAAATGGCGCCGACGCGAGCGTGGCCGCCGCCGCCGTAGCGCTCGCAAATCTTCGCCAGGTTCACAACCGGCTCGGACGGCGCCCACGGATTCGATCCCACGGAAACTTTCACCCGGAAAGTGCTTTTGCTCAGGCCCACGCTGTAAATGGATTCAGGATGCAGATAGTAGGGAACGAATTTGTTGTAGCCCTCGAGTTCGTGGTCGGTGACGTCGAAGAAAATCGTGCCGTCTTTTGATTCGATGCGATCGCCGAGGATAGCCATGGATCGTTGATGCCGTTCGAGAAGCGGCGGCAAGAGCGATGCGACAAAAGGTTCTTCGATGATTTCCGCCAGAGACTTGGTCGCGAGCAGTGGAATGAGTTTAGGAACGAACCCGTGGGTCTGATTCGATTCGATGATCATGGTCAGTTTCATGGCTGGGGCTTGCATTTCAACCGCGGTGCGGGCGTCGGCGTACATGGCGCCATCGATGATGTCGGTCCAATGAACCAGGTCGGCTACAGGCTTGGGATCGAAGCCGAAGCGTTGCTCGGCAATGGTGGCGATGAAGCTGGTGCAGGATTTGAAGTCCGGATCGTAGAATTTGCGATTGCTTTGATCCTGTTCAAAGTGGGCTGCGTCTGCCGGCGACAGAAAACGCGCTTTCGTGATGGTCGAACCACCAGGTGATTTTGGGCGAGCTGGAATATTTAAAATCCACGATGGCGTTTTCGTCGCCGTCAAAATTCTTCTCGTCAAACAACGAACCGGCGCGGTGGAGCAGGCCGGAGAAAACGAATTCAACATCGCTGCGAATCCGTTCACGGTAGAAGCGCGAGAAAAGCGCAGCGGATGACGCGCCGTCAAAACATTTGTCGTGATAGAACACCCGAACTTTCAAGCCTGTTTCCCCCTCCCGGGTTAGAATCAGACAGACTACCCCAAAGTGAGCGGAATCAAAAGTAAATAGGACCCCATTTTGCGGGGCGGCGTGCAAGAAGGGAGGGGTTCGATAACGAACAGTGAAACCTCCCACTGGCGGGCAGCGGGAGGTCTTACGGTGAAGATTAAACGGCGTTAGCTTGTTTCTCGGCCATATCGCCGATCACCGGCAGCTTCCACATTTGGCCCTGATTGGCTTTGACCAGCAGCATAACCCAGACAATCAAAAGTCCGACAGAAAGTACTAACCAGAGCAGCAAGGCCACCAGATGTCCCAGAATCGGGATGAACGCCAGTACAGCAGAGAGAATGATGAAAGCGATCCAGGCTACTACCGCGGCTACATGCAGAAAAATGTTCTGAAAGGCATGGAAGCGTACGAACCGGTTTTTGTTGTAGGGCTCGATAACCAGAAACAGGATTGCCGGAATTATCGTCACGTAAGCCAGCATGCCAGCTACGTTGTCAGTCATTCCTCCAGTCGTAGACGTAACTGGATGTGCCACGGGAGCCGCTGAGCGGCTACATGCCGGACAAAGGGTGGAACCATCCGCTGTTTGAGCGCCACACACCGTGCAGAACGCCATAACTAACCCCCGAAAGCAATGGTTTTGAAAATCAAAGGACGGGCGCACGTTAGCAGAAATAGGGCGTCAAGGCAATGGAAATCGCAATAATTGTTCAGGAAATCCCAGAGTCGATCGAAACGAAAATGGGAGTCTTAGATCGCGATAATCCTTGTGGTTTGAGCACAGCGGGAATATTGTCTTTACCGAAAGAGTCTATTGAGCGGTCTGGGAACTAAATGTTTCGGGAGGATCTAAGAAACAGCGACGCCAGAAAGCTTGATCGGAAAGCGAGCCGGCTTTCCATTGCTGCAAGGTGGGCAAGGTCGCGGCCGCCATTCCTCCGTCTTCTGAATCAAAGATCAGCACTACGCCGGTGGCGGCGGTTGGGGCTTGAGTGAGTTCGGCGTATTCTTTGTCGAAAAGCGATTTGGCAAATTCCAGCTTGGCCCGCGAACCGGTGCCGGCTGTACCCGCGCCGGCGTTTTGAATCGTTAGGATTTTGACCGTCTTTCCGCGAAGCGGTTCCCAGGTGCCGGGAAAAGAAGCGATTTCTTCATTCTTTACCTGAAAATTTTCTGCGTTGGCTGGCGCCGGAGAATTTTCACTTTTCGATTCGAATGCGGAATTACTGGGCATTTCGACGCCGGAGCGCCGGATCCATCCGCGAGACAGGCCCGAGATGCGCACGTGCACCCAGTTCGCGTTCATGTCCAGAATCTCGAATTCATCTTCCGCGGTTGCGAGAAATAAAACTTTAGCGCCTTCAATCGGATTTCCCAGCACCGGCGTGCCCGACTTTCGGACTGCGACCAGGTTCTTGGGATGCGCTTGATTGCGCAGAATTTCCTCCAACCCTTTCGCCTCTTTGGTCAAGTCCTCCATGTGCTTATCGGCGACTGCTTTCTGCGTGGCTAACGACGCCGCGAGATCGGAGTTAACCGGATTACCCACCTTGAAAGGAGAATTCTCAGGCTTTGATTTGGAGGACGCGGGCGGCGCGTCGTTTGGTTCTGGGGCCGAAATGTTTGGCGCAGACGCCACGGACTTGTTCCTGGACTGCGCCGGTGGCGAACTCACGGGGGCATGCGCAGCGGGCGACGCCGCAGTACTGCCGAGCGCATCCTCGAGGCGATCGAGGAAGTCAGTTTCCAGGCGGCCGTTGGAGGGAACTTCCTGGTAGCCGGATTTCGCTGAAGCCGGATCAGCGTACCATGCAGTTATTTTCGCGCTGACTCGTACTCTGGCACCGCCGGATGGAGTGGAAGTCACCTGCACCGCGCACTGATAATAACCACGCTGGAAGCGATCTAAAGGGCGATCGCCAGGACGAGTGAAACCATCCAGCGTCGGCAGGCGTCCGGAAGCTGAAGCTTGCAACTGCTTCAAAGTCTTTTCTACCGCCGCCTTCGATTGCGAAAACGTACGCTCGTAGGGAGCGCTTTGGGCGGCGCTGGCACCAGCCAATAGAATGGGCGCGGCCACGCAGAAAATAAGAAGCCAGAGTCGCTGCGAAGCTTTGATCACCCTCATGGCAGCGGCTCCAGTTGATCATGACGAATCCAGCCGTGCTGTCCATCTTCGGTTTCAACGCCGAACCAGTAGGGGGTTGCAACGATAATCACAACCTCAGCTCCGGTATCCAACGACTTCAAATTCGAGGCTGTATGAAAAGGTGCGGATTTAAGCTGTGCCCCAGGAGCTTTAATCACACGTTCCGCCTGCCGCCGAAGTTCCTGGACATGCTGCTCTAAACCTTGCACGGAAGTTTGCGCCGAGGCCAGAGCCAGGGCCTCGTCCTCTTCACTCTTGCGCTCGAGGGCACGCCTGGCTAACTCTTCCTGCCGCTGTTTTTCGCCCTGCTTAGCCTGACTTTTCTGCAGTTCGAGCGCATCAACCTGGTCCTGAATGTCTTTATACTCTGCGCCTTCAACGCTGCCATTGGATTCATGCACGGTGCGCCGGAAATCTTCGGCGAATACGGCATCTATGCGCAAAATCGTTCGGTTTGCATCCCGGCTTTGCACCACATAGCGAATAGCGAGTGTGCCTTCGTCTCCGGTTTCCTTGAAATTTGCCGGGGCCAAAACCTTGGTGCGGACTTTGAAAAACACAGTGCCCGGATCTTTCCATTCGGCAAATAACGGCGATGAGGACACCGAATTGGCTTTTTCGATGTATTTGTCTTTGTTGTATTCGAAGCTGCCCTTGATGATGCCGTCGTCAGCTACAGCCTGCACTGCCTGCAGAACCTCGCTCTCCGGAGCCTCGATTTCCGTCGAGAAACTCTGACCGAACTGTTCTTTCTTGTGTTCGCGGCCGTGGAGCGGAAGGACTGCGATGGCTAGCCAGAAAACCGATAGCATCGCGACGGCCAACGTGCGGTTGGATCGGGCGCGCTGCTTTCCGGCGAACAAGCGTACAGTGTCCCTGATGATGTCGAGAATCTCTGCCCCTCTACCGATGTTCCGCATGAACTTCAATTGCTGGGTGTCCAGAAGTTGGACGGGTCTATCTTAAAAGTCCTCAGATCTAAGGTTTCATACTCTATCGACCGGGGCGGGCTGTCAACTTCCTCGCTGTGTTTTCTCAAATTGATTTCAAGTTTGCTGTGCGGGCAGCAATTGCATGCAAAACGAGCCCGTATCATAGGCCCGAAACTTTTCAAATAACACTCATCGCCGGCAAATAAAAAATAATCTGTTGCTCTCACAAAAATTCTGGCGCGGGCAACCCCAGCAGTGGTTGTTGACTTCTGATCAACTTGTTGCATAGCAAGAATCGCTTTTCTGGTTTTTTCTTGACACTGCTCTAACTAACATGATAATTACTCCCTCCACGCGCACTTTTCAGCGAATGGATGGGTATAAGTTGCATTTGGCTTTAGGGGAAACCAGATGACCGATCCTGAGGTGCGTGTCCTCAGCCCGGGGAGGGCGGACTTGCTGTTTTTCCCGTCATCCGGTCGAATGCGACCGTGTTCAGCGAACTCTATACCGACAACAACATAATTAGATTCAGTAACCATGCTTCGTCCGTTCGTTGTAGCGTCTATGTGATTTGGCGTTACCTTTGCGGTTGAGATTTCGCATTCAGGAGGAGTGATGATCTCGTCCCGGAGAAATTTTGCGGGTAGCTTGTTGCTGCTGGTGCTGGTGCTTGGCTGTTTCCAAAATGCTCATGCGTTGCCCGCCTTCGCCCGCAAGTATGGCCTGCGTTGTTCGGCCTGCCACGAATCGTGGCCGATGCTGAATTACTTTGGACAAAAGTTTAAAGACAACGGCTATCAACTGATGAACGACCGGGACGCACCGATCTGGCAGAATCCGTCGTACTGGCCAGTGACGTTCCGCATTACGCCGATCTGGCACCGGGTGAGCAATGGCAGAGACCCCGAGGATGCGGTGCCTGGTAATGGCACTTCCGGCACGGTCGAACGAAGGCTTGAGGCCTCTGGCTTCGACTTGAGCGGTCTCGACTTCCATACCGGCGGGACGTTAGAGAAAAATATCTCATTTTACGTGCTGCCTTCTTCCGACAACACTGCATCCTTTCACTTCGAAACCGTCATGGGCCGTTTGGACAATGTGTTCGGCAGCCCCTGGCTCAATGTGAAGTTCGGCAAATTCGAACTCGACAATTTGCTTTCTGAAAAGCGCATTTTGACCTTGACCGGCATCGGCGGTATTTACCAGACGTATCACTTCTTGCCAGTCGGTGACGGCAACATTTTCGGGCAGATCGGTGATAACCAGCTGGGCGTCGAAGTCATGGGCCACTCGGCGAATGACCGCACGCGTTACTCCGCAGCCTTGCTAAGTACCGTCGACGGACAAGTCGGGCTGCCATATGGCTCCAATGCCTATAGTGGATTCTTCACTGCCAGCCAGGCTTTTGATGTCGGCAAGCTAGGTGTGGACCGGCTTGGTTTCTACGCCATGGTAGGAGAAGCGCCAACGTTCTATCGCACTGCAGGCGGGGTACCAATCCCCGGATCGGGCATCGGTAACAAGGGTTACAGTCGCGTAGGCTTCGTCGGACAGTTCTATTTTGGTCCGCACTTCGATCTTCAGGTTGTCACCCAGCACGGCTCAGATAGTGCCTGGTTTGGACAGGGCTACGGCAATGCAGTCGGCGGCCCGGGTAATCCGAACAATGTTCCGGGCACCGTACTTCCGCCTGGAGCGCAGGCTCCGAGCTGGAACGGCACCTTGTTCGAAGCTCACTATGTGTACAGCCCGCAGCTTATCTTCATTGGAAGGTTTGAGATGGAGCGAGTGTCGCAGCAGGCAAACGGGTCCGCCTCGGCTACCCCTTTCCCCTCAAACCTGGGCAATCTCACTAGCTATACCATCGGCTACCGCTATAACCCATTCATGACCAGCAGAGCGGGTTTTGCCTGGCACAACGAATACGCTTTCCTACACCAGGATCTGACTTCGTTCTACGGCAACAACGTAAACTCCAGCGAATTGTTAATCGGCTTCGACTTCGACTTCTAGAGAGGAACAGCGATGCGGACAAAATTACTTCTGCACAGTTCGTTATTGATAAGCGCGGTTGCTGTTCTCGCGCTAGCCTTGCCTGCCCAGGCGCAGCTTTCAACCTATCAGCTTGAGACCTGGCTAAATTCACCGGCCGCGACCAGCCACATTGGCAATATCACTGGGAACGCCAAGGCTGCAGCCGGTGACTATCGCAGATACTGTGTGGGCTGCCACGGTGAAATGGGTGATGGCAATGGTGAAAATACTCCATGGCTTGATCCCAAGCCGCGCGATTTTCAGTTGGCCATCTTCAAATGCCGCTCCACACCGACGGGCACTCTGCCTACGGACGAAGATCTCTTCAATACCATTGCCCGTGGCTTGGACCGCTCAAACATGCCGATCTGGAACACGTTCACCAAAGATGAGCGCGCTGATCTCGTGGCGTGGATCAAGCACTTCTCTCCCCGTTGGCAGAACGAGAAGGCTGGCGCTCCAATTCAAATTCCTACCGAGCCGGAAGTCACCCCGGAGCGAGTTAAAGCGGGCCAGGAAGTTTTTGGCAGAGTCCAATGTTGGAAGTGTCATGGCGTCGAGGGAAAGGCTAACGGTCCGTCCGCCTCAACCCTCACCGATGATCTTGGTCGGCCGATTTTGCCCTTCAACTTTACTGACGGATCGCGACCGAAGTGTGGTGATACCGATCGCGACATCTACAAAATCTTCATGACCGGGTTGGATGGTACCCCGATGCCGTCCTTTGCCGATAACATCAAGCCCGACGAGGCGTGGGACTTGGTCTTTTATCTGCGCAGCCTGCAACCACACAACGCGTTTAATGCCAAGGAAAAGCAGATTGCCAAGCAACTGGGATTAAAGCCGGTGAATCCACAGTAGTCTCACACTCAGCGAGGCAATTCGTTCTCAGGAGGGATTCGATGAAGAACCAGAGGTGTTCGAAGTACGTGGCAGTACTATTGGGTGTAGTACTGATTGGCTTTGCGGCGGTCAGCCTTAACCAACACGTCAGCGCTGCCGCGGAAGGCTCGATCGCCGGCACCGTGAAGCTCAGCGGCACACCGCCTCACATGAGAGGCATTGACATGTCGAAAGACCCGTACTGCGTGAAGCAGCACGAGAACAGCCCCATTACGATGGAGAATGTCGTGGTTGGGCCAGGCGATGGTTTGCAAAATGTCGTTCTCTACATTTCCGAAGGATTGACTGGCAATGAGGCTACTGCTGTGCCGTCAACCAAGCCCACCTTTGACCAGAAGGGTTGCCAGTACATTCCGCACGTCCTGGCCTTGGACGCGGGTCAGGAATTTCAAGTCACTACCAGCGACCAGACTACCCACAACATCCATCCCCTGCCAAACGCTATGACTGGCAATATCCCATGGAACAAGTCGCAGCCGCCGGGAGCGCCGCCCATCGTAACCAGTTGGAAAGCGCCGGAAATGATTCCGGTGAAATGCAACATTCATCCCTGGATGCACGGCTACCACGCTGTGGTCAAGGGCCCCTACGCGACCACCGACAAAAGCGGCGCGTACACAATCCATGGCGTTCCGCCGGGCAGTTACACGGTCACAGCCTGGCAAGAGGAACTGGGAAATCAGACCCAGAAAGTTACCGTAGCCGCCGGCAAACCGGCGACTGCGGATTTCACTTTCAAGGCGAAATGAACAATTATTCATGAAGGGTTCAGGCAGCGTTCATTTTCCTGGGCTACCATAGCGTGCCGCATCAAACCAAGGACAGCCGCCAACGATGTGGTGGCGGCTGCTTTAACCAGGCGTTGCAGCCGGGGGGATAGCCGGCCGGAGGCGAAGCATCATGGCGAAATTCTTTGCCGTCATCATCATCGTAATCGCAATAGCGTCCGCGATTCCCATCCTCCGGCACACTTGGGTGGCGCCCGAGGACATCTCGACTCATGGCGCTTTGATTGACGAGCAGATGTCGGAGACCATGGCCGAGGCTGGAATCTCTTTTCTCGCTGCCCAGTTCGTTTTGGCTCTTTTCATCTGGCAGTTCTCCAACCCTCGTCCGGACGCGAAGATTAAGTCCTTTCCCGGCGGCGCCAAGGGATTGGTGATTGCGGCCATGCTTTTGGTGGGCGGGGAAGTTGTCGCCCTCGGAATCTTCGGAGTGAAGGCTTGGGCGGATGTATATTTCACCCCGCCGTCGGCCTCCGCCATGCCAGTTCAAGTCCAGGCCGGACAGTTCGCGTTTTATTTCCGCTATCCTGGCCCCGACGGCACCTTCGGTCCCATTCATCCGGAGTTGATCAACGAGGGCACGCAGAATTTCTATGGCCTCGATACCGACCATGATGCGGATTCCAAGGACGACATCGTTACCGCCGAAATGGCGATCCCTATCAACAAGGAAATCCATCTGCTCATGCACTCAAAAGATCTTGGACATTCCTTTTATGTGCGGGAGTTGCGGGTTCAACAGGACTTTGTCCCCGGACTGGATGTCTCTCTCCATTTCACCGCAACCAAGGTCGGAAAGTACGAAATTGTCTGCACCCAGCTGTGTGGACTGGGGCACTACAACATGAAGGCGTATCTTGAGGTGATGTCCCAGGAAGACTACGATAATTGGCTAAAGAAAGAAGCGGCAATGCAGTAGCTCCCGTCCACTTACGTTCAAGTGGACGAGACTCTTTTGAGGTGAGGCCATGCACGACATGTCAGCACATGCGGTACAACACCACGCGCCGACAACTTTCATCCGGAAGCACGTTTTCAGCCTGGACCACAAAGTCATCGGCAAACAATATTACGCGCTGGCCTTGCTTGCTGCATTGATTGGAATGGTGCTTTCCTGGCTGATGCGTATTCACTTGGGCTGGACCAACGCTGCCATCCCTGGTCTACAACTGCTCTCGAAGAACGGCGCGCCAGGTGGCGTGATGACGCCCGAGTACTATCTGCAATTAATGACCATGCATGGCACGATCATGGTCTTTTTCGTGCTCACCACGGCGCCCTTCGCCGCCTTCGGCAACTACTTCCTGCCCATCCAGGTGGGGGCCGAGGACATGCCGTTCCCCCATTTCAACATGATGTCGTTCTGGGTTACCTTCGTAGGTTTCTGGGTTCTGATCGCGGCCTTCTTCGTGAGCGACGGGCCATCTCTCGGTGGATGGACCCAATATGCGCCGCTCAGTGCGATAGGCCCGGTTGCCGGTCCCGGCGAAGGCATGGGCGTGATTTTGTGGGCAACTTCGATTGCTATCTTCTGTGTCGGCCAGTTGCTGGGCGCACTGAACTTCATCACCACCACGCTCGACCTTCGCGTCAAAGGCATGAGCATGATGCGCCTGCCGCTGAGCGCCTGGGCATGGTTCATTACCTCCTGCATGGGCCTCACAGCATTTGCCGTTTTAATGCCCGCATGCATCCTGCTCATTCTGGATCACGTAGCCGGCACCAGTTTCTTTGTCCCATCCAATCTGGTACTCAACGACCAACTGCAGCCGCACTCTGGCGGATCCACTCTTCTTTGGCAGCATCTGTTCTGGTTCTTCGGACATCCCGAGGTCTACATCGCAATCGTGCCCGGCATGGGCATCGTTTCCCATGTCCTGATCACCAACATGCGCAGACCAATGCTGAGCCACAGAGTGCTTATTTATTCCATGGGAGCGCTCGCCGTCCTTAGCTATATGGTCTATGGACATCACATGTTTGTCAGCGGGATGAATCCGTTCTCCTCGCTGGCATTCTCTTTCCCCACTCTGGCCATCACTATCCCGTCCACCATCATTGTGCTGATTTGGACATTCAGTCTGTATGGTTCCAAGTTGAGGATAAATTCGGCTTCCCTGTTTGCACTGGGCTTCGTTTCCATGTTCGTCGCCGGCGGAGTCAGCGGATTCTTTCTGGCGCAACCCTCGATCGACATCATGCTGCACGCTACCTATTTCGTGGTGGGCCACTTCCACATGGTAATGGGTGTGGCGGCGATGTTCGGCATCTTCGCCGGAACTTACTTCTGGTTCCCAAAGATGACCGGACGAATGATGAACGAGACTCTGGGGAAGATCCATTTTATGCTCAGCTTCATCGGGCACGTACTGCATCTTCATGCCATTTCATTACCTGGGCATGGCGGGAAATGTGCGCCGCTACTCGGCATTTGTGGTTGAATACATGCAGCCGCTGATTCCGGTGCATCGCTTCATTACTGTTGCCGCCCTCATCACGGGCGCTGCCCAGTTGATTTTCGTTTACAACCTGATTCACAGCCGGTTCCGGGGCGAGCCAGCGTCAGACAATCCGTGGCAAGGCACTTCGCTGGAGTGGAGCACTCCTACCACCCCTCCGCCGCACAACAATTTCGGCGATCATCTGCCCGTGGTTTACCACGATCCCTACCAATATGGGGTGAAGAGTTCGACTGGCGACTACGTTATGCAGGCGTCGCCCGAGCAAGTTCCGACCGTGAACGAAGAGAAGTAACCAGAGCAATACCGAATCTGCAGTAAGGAAGTTTGGTGCGTTATGGCAACAACCGTTCATGAACCGCCGCAAATCGATTCGCACCGTTTGCCGGAGACAAGTCATTCCGGGAACGGCGGCTGGCGGAACCTGGTGCCGGCGGATGGCGACCTGCGTTTGGCGCAGCACTATTCGCCGCCGGCGTCTTCGACTGCCATCTGGGTAGTGCTTTTTGCCATCACCATGATGTTTGCCGCCTTCACCAGCGCTCTAGTCGTTCGCAAAGGCGCGTCGCTGGACTGGCGGCACTTCACCCTGCCATCGATCCTCTATTTCAACACTGTTCTTCTGCTGGTCAGCAGTGTGACTCTCGAAGTCTCGCGTCGCCGCGTAGCCGCTTTCATGGGAGGTTTGAGAAGTCAGGCTGAGCGCCCGGCACGCTGGCTGTACGTCACATTAACTCTCGGCCTGCTTTTTGTCGCTGGTCAGTACATCGCGTGGCGGCAACTGAGCGCCCAAGGCCTTTTCCTGGCCACGAATCCCAGCAGTTCGTTTTTCTATGTGCTGACTGCGGCCCATGCGCTGCATATACTGGGAGGCTTGGGCGGAATCGTCTTTGTAATACGTAAGCTTAACAAGTCAGTTCTGCGGCGCAGCACACTGGATGCGACCGCACGCTACTGGCATTTTATGGATGTTCTCTGGGTATATCTGCTGTTGCTGCTTTGGATGAAGCTTTAACGCACTAAAAATCTAGGAGGCGCCGTGAGCCAAGCCGATTTGACGATGCAAGGGCACTCGGCAGGACTGACAGCAGGAACCCCGTTTTCCATGCCCACGAAAAAGCTGGCGATGTGGCTGTTCATCATCGCCGACACCATGACGTTCGCCGCGTGCCTGGTGGCCTACGGATTCCTGCGCAATGGCACTGCCAACTGGCCAAGACCTTTCCACAGCATCACCAACGTCGCGGTGATGACCTTCATTCTTCTCACCAGCAGCTTGACCATGCTGCTCGGAGTGCAGGCGGCGAAGGCAGGGGACAAGGCCGGAGCTTTTCGATGGACGATGATCACTGCGGCAGCCGGCATTCTTTTCGCCCTGCTCCACGTTCGTGAATGGCTGGCGCTCATCGACGAAGGCATGACCCTGTTTAAGAATCCGTGGGGCACTGGATTGTTTGGCGCCTCATTTTTCAGTATCACCGGTTTGCATCTTACCCACGTTACCTGTGGCGTGATCGCTCTAATCGCAGTGGGCATGCGCTACAAAGGCGGCCGTTACCAAGCCGATGATCTCGAAATTGTGGGCCTGTACTGGCACTTCGTGGATCTGGTTTGGATGTTTGTAGTACCGCTGGTCTATCTATTGAATCTGTCCCACTAGGTCGACGGAATACACGGAGCTGAATATTATGGCAATCGCGGAACAACACAAGAGTGGTGGAACCGGTAAGTACGTAGGAGTTTATGTTTGCCTGTTGGCTCTCGCGGGATTGCAATTCGTCATCGCGTATCAGGATATCGATGCATCGCAAATGTTCACGCGCATGATGATGGTCGCCATTGTCGAGGCGGTGCTGGCAGTCCTGGTGTTTATGCACCTGTGGGGGGAAAAGCGGGGCTTTCTGTGGTTTGTAGCCATCTTTACGATTTCTGTCCTGCTGGGGATGCAATATGGATGGACCGATAGTTTTCGGATGCGAGTCGGCGCACCGTTTTCCAGTTATTCCAAGTAGTGTAGTAACGAAGAGGAAGGATGAAGATCAAGAGAACGCACCTGCTTTTCATTGCGCTGATGGGACTGATCATGCTAACAATCCCTCTGCCAGCGTTCGGCCAGAGCTGCGCGCTCTGCTATACCCAGGCTGCTTCCGCGGGCGCTCGAATGATTCAGGCCTTGCGCAGTGGGATTTTGATCCTTATCATTCCTCCCACGTTCATGTCCGTGGGCATGATTTTCATTCTTCATCACAAGCGCAATCAGTTTAAGCGAAGCGAAGAAACAGACGAATCTGGTCAAGACTGGTAAAATGGCGACCACTAATCTAATGGCAACCTCTCTCGCTCCGCAGACTCTCACGTCCAAGCTTCGGGATTACTACACTCTCACTAAGCCGGAAGTGAACCTGCTTATTCTGATGACCACCTCGGCGGGCTATTATCTCGCCTCTCGAGGACCGTTCAAGATTGCAGGCTTGGTGAACACGTTGGTGGGCACGCTCCTGGTTGCCAGCGGAACTGCAACTCTTAATCAATGGATGGAACGGGTATTCGACGGCCAGATGCGCCGCACCGCGAACCGTCCTCTGCCATCGGGACGTCTCAGCACGCTCGAGGCGCTTCTGTTTGGCATTTTGTTAAGCGTTGCCGGCGGAGTTTATTTGGCGATCACGGTAAACCTGTTGTCGGCACTTCTCGCAGTCTCGACGCTGCTGTCGTACCTGTTGATCTATACGCCGTTGAAGCGGAAAACCCCCCTGTGCACGCTGCTCGGGGCATTCCCCGGGGCGATGCCTACTTTAATAGGATGGGCGGGCGCGTCCAATGGCATTGACCGCCATGCGTGGTATCTGTTTTCGATTTTGTTTCTGTGGCAGTTCCCGCACTTCCTCGCCATTGCGTTGATGTACCGCGAGGACTACGCGCGTGCGGGCTATCGTATGCTGCCCGGCTTCGATCTCGACTCACGTTTCACGCGCGCGGAGATTGTGGGCTTCACTCTCGTCTTAATCGTTACGACCATGCTGCCGCTGGTGGGACGCGGCGGTCCAACCTATGTTGCTGGCATGTTGCTGGCGGGAATTTTCATGCTCTATCACGTTGCTAAGTTGGCGCAGTCGACGTCGAAAGCCTTAGCCAGCCGCGTGGTTCATGCCTCCGTTATTTATCTTCCCGTTGTTCTTCTGATAATGGTCACTCACAAAGGCTGAGTTTCAGTCCACTGCATTCCGTCTTTTCGCATGCCGCGTACAATGGCGGGCATGCGCGTTCCACTTTGGCTGAAAATCGGTTGGAGTGTGTGGCTGCTCGTGTGGATTCCGTTTTACTGGCATCAGTATGGAGTGCAAAACTTTCTGTACTTTTGCGATCTGGGAAACTTTTTTATTGCGGCGGCGCTGTGGTTGGAGAGCCCGCTGCTGTTCTCAATGCAGGCGTGCGGCTTGCTGCTTTTTCAAACCCTCTACAGCATTGATCTGATCGGAGCGGTATTAAGTGGCAAACATATTATTGGCGGCACGGAGTACATGTTCGATCCTCATGTGCCGCTGCCGATGCGGTTGCTGAGTCTGTTTCATATCGTGATGCCTCCGCTATTGCTTTGGGCTATCTGGCGGTTGGGCTACGACCCGCGAGGCTGGAAATACCAGACGCTCACAGCGTGGATTGTGGTTCCCATCAATTATTTCTGGCGTCCGCAATACGATGTCAATTGGGTGCGCGGACCGTTTTTCCGCGAGCAGCATGTCGTGCCAGGGATTGTTTATCTGTCGTTTTATCTGATCGCCGTGCCATTGCTGGTGTATTGGCCGACGCATTTGATATTGCAGTGGTGGGCGCGACGCCTCGCTTCACACGCAACACTAGGTCATCCCGAAAGCCGGCGTACTCCAGCCGGCTGAGGGATCTCGCGAGGACACTTCGCGCACGCGTTTTTCGGGGCGACATGTAGCACGAGCGGGCGGGCGAGACGCCCGTCCTCCATCAGTGCGCGGACGCTAGCGCTTGCTGCGTCGCTTCCAGCAGCGCTTCCGGGCCTACTGGACGTCCGGTCGCGCGCTCCATCCAGAGGTCCGGAGTAATGCGGCCCATCCTGGCCATGCGCTCGAACTCTGGGCCGATGCTTCCGGCTTTTTTCATTTGCTCCTCGATCTGGAACGCGATCATGTGGCCGATGGGATAATCGGGAAGATAGAGGAACGAATCGATCATGTGCGAATAAACTCCGAGCAGAACGACATCGCTCTTGTGGAAGACTGGTGCGTAGTAACGGTTCCAAATGTCTTTCGCAATTTGCACCGTGGCCTGATCGAGTTGCTTGGGCGTGGCTTGCGGATGGTTATACATCCAGTGCCAGACGCTCATGTCCACCAACGCGACTCCGGCAATTTCGTACGTGCTCCAGAAATCGTTCAAGGTTTTTTCGGCTTGGCTTTTGGCATCGGGCGCAGGCAGGCCGAGCAGTTCAAGATCGTGACCCTGAAAGACGAATGCGAGCGCTTCGGTGAAAGCCGTGTTGGGCACGCCCTGCAGCAGGGTGAAATCGTTGTCGTTAAGCGAGAAGGTTTGCTCCACGTTATGTCCCATCTCGTGGACGGCAATGTTGAAGCCTTTGTAATTCATTCCGGTTTTTTCCACGCGGGTACGCAGGTGGGCTTTTTCGGCGCGCATGGACGAGCCCATGGCGTGACCTGAACCGCGCGCCGGATCAACGATGATGTTGTCGGCGACATGCTGGGCACGGTCGGGCAAGAAGCCAAGCTTGACGAGCAAATTAGGAATGTCTTTCTGGTAGGCCTCAGCGGTTGGGTATTTTTTCGCGACTATCTCGTCGAGCTGCGCTTCGGTGTACTGGCTTCCCGGACGAAATCCGTTGTACCAGATGTCGAATGGCTCGAGCGGACGGCCAAGCCGAGCCTGAATCAGCTGCGCGGTTTGCCCGACCAGCGGCGAACTCAGGACTTGCTCCAGCATGGCTTTAACGCGGACTTCGGGAATCTCGCGATCTTCCTGGAAGCGTCGGTCGATCAGCGTGGGCGCGGTCGGGGAATAGGGGTCGGCTTTTCTCGACGCGATGAAAGTCTTGAGCAGCTTGGCGTAACGCGTGTCTGGTTCGGGAGAATTCGTGAGCGGACGACTCTCGGCTGGTGTGTCCGAATCTTTCACCGCCGCGGGTTTGACTTCGTTGCTGTAAGGATTCCAGTCCACCGTAGGATTGTTGATCACTACTTGCGGAATGGTTTGGGTGACGATGCGGTCCATCACCTGCTGAATCATGCGCTGCTTGGCTAGGCCGCTTTGCTTGTCCGAATAGTCGGCTTTTATTTCATCGCGCAGGTTCCAATGGCTCAGCAGGCGCATTTTCGCTGGGAAAAGACGCTGGCCTTGAGGATCAAGCAAGTGATACATCCAGATGTTGTATTGCGCGACGTACTGTGCTGATTCGGCTCCGGCCTGGGCGATGGCCAGGTTGACGTCGGCTGGAATGCGTTTGTCAAAACGTTCTGCGAGGCGAACTTCGGCCCATTGGCGGCGGCTCCAGTTCGGGCCATTCTTGAGACGTTCGTCAAGCGTGGTTAACGGAAAGTTCAGCAGGACGATGAAAGCGATTTTGTTATTGAAAAAATCGTCGAGCACATGGGCGGAAGGATCGTAACCGGCGAACATTTCATCGAAGGGAAGAACCGGGCCGAGATCGAGATCGGATTGCTGGTTAAACTCGCGAGTGATCTCGTGCATGTGGCCGTCGAGTTGTTCGAGCAAGCTTTGGAAGCGGTTGAACATGGTGTCGAGACTGGCTTGGTCGCCGGCAAAATTTGTGCGAATGAATTCCTCGAAAGTGGCAGCATCGCCGTCATCCGTCCGCCAGAACTCGGCTACCTGATGCAGCCCCTGTTCAATCCTGGGTGCCTGTTGGCTGCCGTATTTGCCGGTTAATTCCTTTTGCAGTTTGGCGGTTGAGTCGTTCATCCACGACGGTGAAAGAGTTGCGGCGGTGGTGGAAGTGTTCTGCATCAAAATCTCCTCGGAACAAAGTGGAACTGTTAACCATATAAATGCGCTTGCTAATAACGTCAGACAGAAGCTTGCTTTCATTTTCTGCTCCTTAATGCCGAGTCGGGCTGCGGATAAGGCAAAGAATTGCTGAACTCGGAAATGTCGGAAGTTGCGAAGTCGGGAAAAGGCAGCTTGCGGTTCTCCCGCCATTGTTCAACTTCGCGCGAGACGCTGGCGGCTTTTTCTTGATCGACGCCAGGATCGCGTCCCAGATAAACCGTGCGGGATGGGAAGGCCAAACTGGTTCCCGAGGCTTCGATAATATCGGTGATTCTGAGCAGCAAGTCTTCCTGAATGGCAAGAAATTCCGCACCATCGCGAGTCAGAATGTAGCAAAAGATTTCCAGAGTCAGTGCGCTGTTGTCGAATCCAATAAATCGAATGCGCGCGCCGTCGGTTTCAACTTTGGGATGTTCATAAAGCAGGCGACGAATCTGGGCGAGAATGTAGCGCAGTTGGTCCGACGAAGTTTCGTAGCGCAGCCCCAGCTTGCTGTTGAAAAGAAGTTTATCGCGCCGGCTGAGGTTCTCGATGTTCATGGTAGCCAGCGAGCCGTTGGGAATGGAAAGCTGTGTCCGTTCCGGAGTGCGAATGCGAGTGGAGCGTAGGCTGATGTCTTCGACCGTGCCAGTCCGGTCGCCAAAGCGGCAAACGTCGCCGACGTGAATGACTTCGTCTCCCAGAAGCGAAATGCCGCCGAAAAGGTTCTCCAGCGTTTTCTGCGCGGCGAACGCAACCGCAATTCCACCGATGCCCAACCCTGCGAGCGCGGTGGTCATGTTGAAGCCAAGCGTGCTGAGGATGAAAAATACAGCGAGGATCAGAATCAGCGCTTTCAGGATGCGCTCGCCCAAAAGCATTACCGATCCGGTGCCTGCGCGTCCGGCGTAAATGGCGCGTTCGCGAACTCCTCGCGCCAGCCGCTGCAAAATTCTCCACAACAGCCAGTTGAAGCCAATAATCAGCACGACCCCAATGGCCATTTGGTAGTAGTGGCGAGGTAGCAGCGGCAGACGAAGATACCTCACGCAGAGCGCGTGGATGATTGCAGTGAGCACGAGCCAGAGCGGACTGGAAACCGCAGCCCACGCCGGGCTCAGGGATTGTTTGTGTCGTCGAAGCCAAATGTATCGAGGAAATTTAAGCAGTTGAACGGCGAGCCACCCCAAGCCTGCAGCGAACGGAATGGCGACGAGAATAGCGAACCATTGCCATACCGGCATGCCTGCGAACTCATTGTGGACAAAAAATCCCGGAAGCCTGGTTTCAACCTGGCGCACTTGTACTTGCTCGTAGAGTTCGGGAATCTTGGCCAAGGTGTCCGACGAGATGAGCCATATTCGCGCGCCGTTCGCGTCGGGAATGTGAACCAGCGTCAGATCGTCATCAATATCTCCGGCCGAGAGAACGCCGATGCGCTGCCGGTCGAGCGGAACTCCGTCCTGCGGAGTGCCGTCGCGCTGATTGCTGATTGCTCTCAAATCGCCGGTGAAAGCGCGATCCATTACCAATTTAAGTTTGCTGGCGAGATCTTCTCCTTGAGTGAGTCGGCGGGCATTGGACATTTGCAAGTACTGCGCGGCGGTTGAATAGTTTCCCGCCTGGGCAGCCTGCAAAAATCCGTAAACGGTTCCACTGGGAGTTTCGCGACCCAGCGGATCGTGCGCTGTATTCGCGGTTCCGGACGCTGGCGTGGTCAGTTGTGCGGGCACGAGTTGCCCGGCGGCGCCCGCAGAAAGTGCCAGAGCCAAGAGAAGCCAGTGCGCTCGTTTAAGAAGAAAAGACATGATTCCTTCTCCAGACGGTGGGCGACTGCAAACACTGCGCCCGCGACTAATGCTCTTATCGAGAAAATTCATTGTACCGAAAGGTGTCGTTACGTCGTGGAACGGCGGAATCACTGGCGCTTGGGCCGGTAAACGTGCGTGCTGGTGCCGAAGAACACTTCGGCGGATTCCATAATCGTTTCCGAAAGCGTGGGATGCGGATGTATGGTGAGCGCAATGTCATGAGCAAGCGCGCCCATTTCGATGACGAGCACTCCCTCGGCAATCAGTTCTCCCGCGCCGACGCCTACGATCCCGACGCCCAACACGCGCTCGGTTTGCGGATCGACAATCAGTTTGGTCGTGCCTTCGGTTCGATCGAGAGTCATGGCGCGCCCAGAGGCTCCCCAGGGAAATCTTGGCCACCTTGATTTCGCGATTTTCTTTTTGCGCTTCGGTTTCGGTGAGGCCGCACCATGCGATCTCGGGATCGGTGAAAACCACGGCCGGGATGGCATTGGGCTCGAAGGCGACTTTGTGTCCGGCGATGGCTTCAACCGCGGTGCGTCCTTCGTGAGAAGCTTTGTGCGCGAGCATGGGCTCGCCAACCACGTCGCCGATGGCGTAAATCGCCGGGTCTTCGGTTTGAAGCTGCTTGTTCACTTGAATGAATCCGCGCGGGCCAACCTTCACTTGAGTCTTTTCTAGTCCTGGGATTTCCGAATTTGGCTTGCGTCCCACCGAAACCAGAACTTTGTCGAACAGCCGCTCGCGTTCTTTTACATCTGGACCATCGAAAGTCACTCGGATTCCGCTGGATTCTTCTTTCACAGCGGAGACAGTAGTGTTGAGCAGAATGGAATCGAAAATCTTTTCCATTCGCTTATGCATAGGCAGTACCAGGTCGCGATCCGCTCCGGGCAAGAGTCCGGGAAGCATCTCGACCACCGATACTTTGCACCCGAGTGCGGCATACACGGTGCCCAATTCGAGGCCGATGTAACCGCCACCAATCACCAACAAAGAGCCTGGGACGTCGCTCAAATCCAAGGCGGAAGTCGAATCCATCATGCGCGGGGTTTCAAGTTTAAGGCTGGGAATGATGGCGGGTCGCGAGCCGGTCGCGATGACGATGCGGTCGAACGTCAGCGAGTCTTCATTTCCATTGGTTCGATTGATTTTTAAAGTGTTGGAATTCTCGAATACGGCGCGGCCCTGAATGTATTCAATCTTTCTTTGTTTCGAGAGCTGGCCGAGCCCGCCGGTCAGTTTTTTGATGACGCCGTCTTTCCACGTACGCAGGCGTGGCACGTCGATCTTTGGATCGCTGTACTCGATGCCCCAGTTTTTCGCGTGGCGCGATTCGTCAATCAACTTGGCTACGTGCAGCAGAGCCTTCGAAGGAATGCAGCCGCGATACAGGCAGACGCCGCCAGGATTCAGTTCGGGATCGATGAGCGTGACCTTCATGCCGAGGTCAGCCGCGAGAAAGGCAGCGGCATACCCGCCCGGCCCTCCGCCGATTACTGCGATGTGTAAATTCGATGTCTCTGTCATAGAAAATCGCTAACCCAACAAGCCGCTGTCATCATGAGCGAAGTTGCTCTCGCGAAACGTGGGCAACGCAGTCGAAGGGTCCCGGGGAGCCGGTTCTAGCAAAGCGCGTCCAGGAGTTCTTACCAATAAGAATGCCTTGCGGCGATCATCGCGGCGCAAACAGTTCAGCGGTCCTTCGACTCCGAGGCTGCCGCGCTTCGCGCCGCAGCCTCTCCGCTCAGGATGACAAGTTATGCTGTGCGTTTCACCCCTGAACCGACAGCAGGAACGGTTGCTCAAAAGCTTCCGCGATCCAACGTAAGAAGCGCGCGGCATCGGCGCCATCGATCAGCCTATGGTCGTATGACAAGGACACTGGCAGCACCAGCCGCGGTTCGAATTTGCCATTGAGCCATACCGGCTCCGTGCTGGAACGCGATAGGCCGAGGATGGCAACCTCCGGATAATTCACGATGGGAGAAAATCCCGTGCCGCCGATTCCGCCGAGGTTGGTGATGGTAAATGTGCCGCCTTCCATCTCCGCCAGGCTGAGCTTCTTGTCCTTCGCCTTCCGGGAAAGCTGCGTAAGTTCGGCGGCGAGTTCGACGATGTTTTTCTTGTCGACATCTCGAATCACCGGGACCAACAGACCGCGGTCGGTATCGACGGCGACGCCAATATTGATGTACTGCTTGTAGACGATTTCATCTTTTGCCAGATCGATGCTGGCATTGAATTGGGGAAATATTTTCAGCGCTGACGAGCAGACCTTCAGTGCGATGGCTGTGACCGTCATCTTGCCGCCGGCTTCCTCGGCTTTCGGAGCGAAGCGCGCGCGCAAGTGCTCGAGTTCGGTAATGTCAGCTTTATCGTGCTGCGTTACATGGGGAACCGTGGTCCACGCCTGCCACAAATGTTCGGCGGTTTTGCGCCGTACGCCACGAATGGAAACACGCTCGACCTTGCCCCATTTGGTGAAGTCAGGCAATTCCGGCTGGGCGAATTGAGCTCCGCGCGGCGCCTGTGCTGCTTCCGCGATGGAAGCGAGCAACGACTTAGAATGAGCCTTAACGTCGTTTTCACTGATACGTCCGCCGGGCCCGGTTCCCTTTACTTCATGAATTTCGATGCCGAGTTCCCGCGCCAATCGGCGGACATGCGGGGCCGCGGGCACGGGATCGCGATGCTCGCTGCCGGCGACCTTTTCGAGTTGCGCCGGCATGGCGAAACTCGGGAGAATCGGCTGCGGTTGATCGGGCGGAAGCGCTTGTTCTTCAGTTTTGCCTTCAGCATGGATGGCGGCCTGGAAAGCCAGGCGCGCTCCTTGCTGTCCTGAAACGTGTTCGACGGGAGCATGCTTCGGTCGCTCGGTCTGAGTTGCGGCAGCACCTTCGAGCGTGAAAATAACCTGGCCGACTTTGATTTTGTTGCCTTGCTTGACGCGAACTTCTTTTACGATTCCGCTGATCGAAGATGGAACTTCGATCACGGCTTTGTCGGTCTCCAATTCCATCACCGGCTGCCCTTCAGAGACTTTGCTGCCGGGAGAAATCATGAGGCGCACAAGATCGCCTTGCGCGATGTTCTCTCCGAGTTCGGGGAGCCTGAATTCAGTGGAACCGGGCTTCATCGAAGTTGTGGGTTGGGTCGGAGGCCCGGCGGAACTGGGTGCAGGAGATGGTTGAGCTTCTTGCTTGGGCTGCTCCTTCCTGACGGGTGCGGGTGAGGCTGACGCGGCGGCTTGCCGCGCTTTTGCTTCCTTCGCGGGCGAGGGCGGCCGCGCCACACCGCCTGCGCCGTTTTCAAAAGTGAAGATCACTTGGCCAACTTTAATTTTGTCGCCCTCTTTAACGCGGACCTCTTTCACCACTCCGCTCACCGTGGAGGGCACTTCGACGACAGCCTTGTCGGTTTCGAGTTCCATCACGGGTTGGCCCTCGGTGATGGCGGCTCCGGGCGAAATCATCAGCCGGACCAGGTCCCCTTGATCGATGTTTTCGCCGAGTTCCGGTAGTTTGAATTCTGTCACTGTAACTTTTTCTCCCTTACTGGTAGCGCCGCCGTCCCCGGCGGCTGTCGTGCGGCCTCTCGCCCGCACTCCAGAGGGCAAGATGCCCTTGGGACAGCCGGCAAGATGCCGGAGCTACTAAGCGATTGCCGGGTTGGCTTTTTCCGGATTGATGCCGAGATCTTTGATTGCCTTTCGCAATGTGCCAGCGTCTATTTGTTTATCGCGGGCCAGCGCGGTCAGCGTGGCTAGCACAATGTGCTTTGCGTCCACTTCAAAGAAGTCACGTAGCGCTGCGCGGCCTTCACTGCGGCCGAAACCGTCTGTGCCTAACGCCACCAGCGGACGTGGCACCCATTGCGCAATCGATTCTGGCAGCACCTTCATATAGTCCGATGCTGCCACAAAGACTCCAGGTGCCTCTTTTAAACATTGCGTGACAAAAGGCACGCGCGGAGTCTCGCTGGGATGTAGCATGTTCCAGCGTTCGCAATCGTTGCCATCGCGATACAGCCTCTTGTAGCTGGTTACACTCCAGACGTCGGCTGCGACTCCGTAGTTTTTCTCCAGAATTTCTTGCGCCTTGAGCACTTCAAACATAATGGTTCCACTGCCGAAGAGCTGGGCGCGCAGCTTCGCATCCTTTTTGGCGGAAGCCTTGAAGCGGTATAGGCCTTTCAAAATTCCATCCCGCACTTCCGGGCCTTGCGGCATCTCGGGCATCGGCACCGGCTCGTTGGTGACGGTCAAATAATAGAAGATGGATTCCTGATCCACGTACATACGCTTGATGCCGTCCTGAATGATAACCGCAATCTCGTAGGCAAAGGCGGGATCGTAGGCCAGAAGATTCGGCACGGGTAATGCCAGCACGTGGCTGTGTCCGTCCTGGTGCTGCAGACCTTCACCGGCCAATGTGGTGCGGCCGGCGGTGCCTCCAATCAGGAACCCGCGTGTGCGCATATCGGCGGCGGCCCAGATCAGATCGCCGATGCGCTGGAATCCGAACATCGAGTAATAAATAAAAAACGGAATAGTGTTGATTCCGTGGTTCGCATACGCTGTGCCCGCCGCGATGAACGAGCACATCGATCCGGCTTCGGTAATGCCTTCTTCGAGGATCTGTCCGTTCTTGGCTTCTTTGTAGTACAGCAGCGTGTCCATATCAACCGGCTCGTAAAGCTGGCCGACGCTCGAGTAAATTCCGACTTGGCGGAACAACGCTTCCATGCCGAAGGTGCGAGCTTCGTCCGGAATAATAGGTACGATTAGCTTGCCGATCTCGGGATCGCGCAGCAACTTTCCCAAGAGGCGAACGAAGACCATGGTCGTCGCGACGTCGCGGCCTTCAGTGCCTTTATAGAACTCCTCGAAGTGCGATTCCGAAACCTGAGCAATCGGTTTGGCGCGAACCTTACGTTCTGGAAGATAGCCTCCCAACTGCTTGCGCCGGTCCTTCATATATTTAATTTCCGGGCTATCATCGGCGGGACGATAAAAGGGCGCGTTGTGAAGCTCATCATCGGGTATAGGAATTCCAAAGCGCGAACGGAACATTTCCAACTCGTCGTCGTTCAGCTTCTTCTGTTGATGAGTGATGTTCTTGCCTTCGCCCGCTTCGCCCAATCCGTAGCCCTTGATCGTTTTAGCCAGAATGATGGTAGGTGAGCCCTGGTGTTCCACGGCTGCCTTGAAAGCCGCATGGACTTTGATGGGATCGTGGCCGCCGAGCCGCATGCGCGCCAGTTGCTCATCGGAAAGATGCTCAACCATTTTGAGCAATCGTGGATCAGTGCCGAAGAAGTTCTGCCTGAAGTATGCGCCGCTCTCGACGAAGTATTTCTGATACTGGCCATCGCTGATCTCGCCCATGCGCTTTACTAAAAGACCGTCGCGATCGTTAGCGATGAGGCTATCCCAATCGCCGCCCCAGATCACCTTGATTACATTCCAGCCGGCGCCGCGGAAAATCGCTTCCAGTTCCTGAATTATTTTGCCATTGCCGCGGACCGGGCCATCCAGGCGTTGCAGGTTGCAGTTCACCACGAAGATCAGATTGTCGAGACGCTCGCGCGAAGCCAGGGTGATGGAGCCGAGGGACTCAGGCTCGTCCATTTCGCCATCGCCCAGGAACGCCCACACTTTTCCGTCAGTCGATAACTTAAGCCCGCGATTTTCCAAATAACGGATAAACCGCGCTTGGTAGATTGCCTGGATCGGTCCGAGCCCCATCGACACCGTGGGGAACTCCCAGAAGTCTGGCATCAGCCACGGATGAGGATAGGACGAAAGACCGCCATCAGGCTTCAGTTCCCGGCGAAAGTTCTCCAGTTTCTGCCTGGGAATTCGGCCTTCCAGGTACGCCCGAGCATACATGCCCGGTGCAGCGTGCCCTTGAAAATAGACCAGGTCGCGATCGCCCGTTTCGGTCTGAGCGCGGAGAAAATGGTTAAACGCTACTTCATACAAAGTGGCTGCTGAGGCAAAGGTCGAAATATGTCCGCCAATGCCTTCCTGAAGCTTGTTGGCGCGCACGACCATGGCAAGAGCGTTCCAGCGCACCAGGCTCTTGATACGGCGCTCCATCTCCTGGCTTCCGGGAAAGGGCGGCTGCTGAACCCAAGGAATAGTGTTCTGATAAGGCGTGGTCGCCGTAAAAGGCAGGTTTACCCCCGCCGCGCGCTTGGCGTGCAGTGACAACTGCTGCAGCAAGCGCCCAGCGCGTTCCGGACCGCCTTCAGCTAGCACGTAGTCCAGGGAATCAAGCCATTCCCGCGTCTCCAGCACTTCCAATCCGTTGGTCTTGGTCTCAGCCACGTCTGATTTCTCCGTTTTTTGAGCAGGAATATTCCATGATAGACAATCGCGCAGAATTTTGCTGGAGCTTTGTTCGGGAAGTCGATGGCGAGGCTGGATTCTGTGTCCAACGGGAATCCTTCCCTTCGTTGAAGTCATCCATACCAACCAGTGAATGCCGCTGCGTGGCTCTGTTTACCAATCGCAAGCGGCACTGGTCAACGGACGGATTGCATCCAAGTCAGCCAGAATTAAAGATGGACAAAACTTGAGATTAGAACAGGAGACTCTGCATGGCGAAAAAACCTGCTTCCAAGATTACTGCCCAACCGCGCATCCATCAAAGAGCGCATGAAATTCAGCAGTATGGCACCGTAACTCATGCTCTTCCTTTGGAATTGGACGAGCCGGTGCGTCTGGAGATGACGGAACGCCTAAACCTACTGCTGGCCGACACCATGACTCTCCGCGACCTGTATAAGAAGTCGCATTGGCAGGTTGCCGGACCCACGTTCTATCAGCTTCATCTACTTTACGATAAGCATTTCGGTGAGCAATCTGAACTGGTCGATACCATAGCCGAGCGCATTCAATTGCTGGGCGGCCTCAGCATCGCCATGGCGCCCGACGTAGCCGAGACGACCCGAATCGAAAGGCCACCCCGGGGCAGGGAAGAGGTTCCGGTGCAAATCTCGCGCTTGGTGGACGCGCACCAGATTATCATCAGAGACTGCCGTGATCTGGCGGAACGGGCCGATAGGCTGGGAGATCAAGGTACTAACGACGTCGTGGTCAGCGATGTATTGCGCACCAACGAACTACAGGTGTGGTTCCTCAGTGAGCATCTGGTGAATATGCCGTTGGTGGAGGCTGCCGACGACAGCTCCGCCGCGGCTGATTAATCTCTTTAGCGAACCTGGTTGTCGATAAGGCCGGCCTGGTGCCGGCCCTTATTTTGTGCCTTTTCTGTGCTGGATCGTTCCACGACCTCGCAATATTGATGAGCAAGGCGGGGAGCACTTTCAAAAAGACCCGGCCTGGCTAGCAGCCTGGAAGCGATTTTGTTACGAATTCAGAACAAAATCGGTGAGCCGCGGCCAGGTGCCCTGCCCAGGGCGTATCCTATTCGACCGCAATAATAAAATTAAATCTTCGCCCCACGGGCTGCTCCAAGTTGCTATTATGGCTTTACTTGTAAAGCTGTAGAGGGGGGCGAATGTTTCCAGGCGGACAAAATCTGCGTGTCTTGCGCGAGCAGTTGGGATTGACCATGCGCGATGTGGAGAACGCCAGTGCACAAATCGCGCAAAAACGTGCTAACGATGAATTTGCTATAGCTCCGAGCCGGCTTTCCGATGTCGAGACAAAAGGCGTCGTGCCCAGCATCTACCGCTTGTATTCGCTCGCTGTGATCTATCGCCGGGACATAAGAGAACTCCTTTCATGGTACGGGGTCGACTTGAATGGCATGGCGACGGATCTGGATTTCGTTTTCCCGCCAAAATCGCACGTTTCTAACGCTCTCGCAAACCTTTCCAGCATTCAGATGCCCATCCGTCTTGATCCCAGCTTCGATCCGCGGCGCACCGTCAATTTCGGACGCATGGTGGAACAGTGGGGACAAGTGCCGCTCGCTTATCTCGCGCAGTTTGCTACTTGCCAGTACACCTATGGATATGTTGGCAGCGAGGATCTGACCATGTATCCGATCCTGCCGCCGGGCAGCTTTGTGCAAGTCGATGAATCGAAAAACAAAGCCGTCGAGGGGGGATGGAGGTCGGAATACGAACGCCCAATTTATTTCGTCGAAACCCGCAACGGCCACACCTGTTGCTGGTGCACCATGACCCGGGACGAAATTATTCTGCAGCCGCATCCATTGTCGCCGGTTGCGGCCCGGGCTTTGCGATACCCCCAAGAGGCGGAGATCATTGGCCAGGTCGTCGGGGTCGCGATCCGCTTGGGAGATTGGCGTCCCCTGCTCGATTCTTCAACAAGCTCGAAAGCGCGTGAAGCACTGAATTAAGGTGGCGGGCCGATCCAGCCCCAGGGCCTTGCGGTAGTAGATCCGGGCTCGCGCTCGCCAACCGCTCCACATAGGCATCCGTGGGAATGCCGGCAACTTTACTGGATTGTTTCGCATCTTCCGCCAGCTTCCGGATTGGCATCGCCAGAACCTTGGACAGCAAAGAACGGTGCGCCCGCGCCAGCGCTTTCCTGGCCGCAAAATCGCCATAAACTCGACTTAGTCCCCAATGCTCGTACCCCCCTCCCTTACGCAAGCCAGCGAGGTATTCCAGCTTGTTCAGGCAGCCGGCGAAGGCCCTTAGCGTGGTTTCGTGCAGGTCTTCAAGTGCTGAATAGAGGCTCATGTTACGTTTTTGGAACGAGGAAATTACTTCGGTAACCTGTTCAAAATTGCGCTGGCGAATACATTATCACGGGGTAATCCCACACTGGAAAGGAATTTAACCGTGAAATCAAGTCTCCGATTGCTCCCTCTAGCAGTTCTAGTATTAACGACTTGCCTGCCGGCGAATTTATTCGCCGCTAATCGCAGCACTCCAGACGGCGACCCCACCGGGCCACCACTTATTATCCACGGTTCGCCACTGCCTCCCGATGGTGATCCGACTGGGCCTCCAGGAGGCAAGGTTCGATAGTTCGCGAAACCCAAAAATCTAAAGATTCGTTGTGGGCCGCCGCAAAAGGATGTTATATTTTGCGCGTCGGCCCATGCCCTTTTCCCAAATACTCGGTTACTACCTCTGGATCGCTCCGAAGGTCCTGCTGATAGTTCTGCTCTGCGTGATGATCCGGCGGGGACTGCACCGGCAGTTTCCCATGTTTTGCCTCTATGCCGCTTTGCAGGTTGTTCAATCCGCCATTCTTTTTTTCATAAAATCGCATTTTGGCTTTTCGAGCCCGGAATATTCCCAAACCTACGCGATGACTGTAGCGACGAGCGCTGCTTTAAGATTCGCAGTGATTTACGAGCTGTTCAAGGATTTCTTTCGCTCCTATCCATTGCTCGTTGGACCGGGAAGAATCTTACTTCGTAGCGGGACAATAGTTCTCCTTTTCGCGGCATTAGGATTGGCCGTCTTAGCGCCAGGCCATGGTGTCAATTTGCTCGTAAAAGGGACGAACGTTCTGGATCGAACCGTGAGCATCTTGCAATGTGGCTTGCTGATCTCGCTTCTCCTATTCTCACGGTATTTCTCGCTTTCGTGGCGCAGCCCTGCCGTAGGCATTGCCTTGGGCTTGGGGACGTTCGCTAGTGTGTCCCTCGCCGCCTCGAGTATTCGCCTTCATCTCGGCGTTTTCAGCGACCACTCTGTGGACGTTTTGACGATGTCAACCTACCATCTGTGTGTCCTGATCTGGATGTTCTATCTCTTGCGTCCAGAGCGGGCCACGTCGCATGTTTTGAATCCAGTTCCCAAACATGATTTGGAAATCTGGAACAACGAATTGCAGCGTCTCGTACAAAGATGACTATGACAATCATTCTCGTTCTAGTGTCCCTGCTGGCATTAGTATGCTTGCTTTGGTTAGCCAAGGGCCGCACCGTCAGCGCCAACGTTTTGCAAAACCCAACTGAGCACATGCGGGCAGTGGATGTCGAAGCCTTCCGCAACCTGGTTGATCCGGACGAGGAGGAGTTTCTGCGAACCAATCTTGCTCCGGCGGAATTTCGCAGAATTCAGCGCGAACGGCTGCGCGCAGCAGTGGAATATGTTTCCTGCGCTGCTCAGAATGCCGCGATCCTGTTGCGCGTGGCCGATGCTGGCCGCCGCAGTTCCGATCCGGCAACCGCCGAAGCCGCAGAAAAGCTAATTGACAATGCGATTCGCCTTCGCCTCTATGCCTCCCTTGCCATTCCCAGGCTTTATCTGGGTATGATTCTGCCGGGGGCTCACATTTCACCAGTTCGCATCGCCGAGAGCTACGAGCAGATGACTCGCCTTGTAGTCTTGCTGGGATGCCTGCAATATCCCACGCGAGGGATCTCGTCCGCTCTCTGATCCCAACACTTGAATCGAAGCCACGGCCGGCGCGCGACCGGCCTTTTGTGCCTCGAATACACTTTTTTCGCTGCCCATTACCTACGTAACTTGATGGTGCCAACAGCAGTACCTACGATCCCAGTATGAAGTACAACGCCCTTCTATTCTGCCCTGATGAAAAAACCGCGCGCGTAGTTACACAAGTCCTCACCGACTTAGAGTTCCGGGTCGAGCCCTGCAACGAGCCCTTTGCAGCGGTTAAGAAGCTGATGGCGGAGCACTTTGATGCCATCGTCGTCGACTGCGACAGCGAACAGAATGCGGCCTTGCTTTTCAAGAGCGCGCATAACTCTGGATCCAACCAGTCCTCGCTCGCGGTTGCCGTTGTCGAGGGCCAAGCCGGAGTTGCCAAGGCATTCCGCATTGGCGCCAATTTAGTTCTGACCAAGCCAATTAATGTCGAACAATCCAAGGGGACGTTGCGGGTTGCCCGCGGCCTGTTGCGGAAAACCGAAGCCGGGAAACCAGCGAGTTCCGCAACCACATCGGTGCAATCCGCAGCGCCGAAGAGTGCGTCCACGCCGCAGATTCCCGCGCCCTTTCTACCGGCACAAGCTGCCCCATCTCCGATTCCAGCGGTCAACGCATCCATTTTCGAAGTTGAAGCAGATCCCACTCCTGAGCCGGAAGCAGCGGAAGCGGCCTTGTTGGAATCGATGCCAGCCCCGGTGCCGCCATCTGCGCCTGCGAAAGATTATCCGTGGAAGCCGATTTCGAAGCCAGCAGCCGAACCCATGGCTACGGCTCTTCGCCGCGCCGCCGAGGCCACCGGAAGGTCGGAGGCTGATGCTCCAGCGCCTAATAAAAATTTCGCCGCTCCGGCAGTCGTGCCTCACGCTCCAACCAGTCGGTCCCACACGACGAGCATGGCTTCCGGTCAAGCGGCGGCCGCTGCGCCAGCCAAAGTTGCGCCCAAGGTTCACGAAGAAGCAGAGAATGTCCAGTTGGACGCGCCTGCGTTTAGGTCGCTCGGCGACGCCAGGGAGAAAGCCTCCGGTGGCGGTAACAAGACCATGATCATTGCAGCCGCCGCCGTGCTTGCAGTCGCTACGATCGGCTATATTGGCTGGACGAAAATGGAGTCAAGCGCAGCTCCAGCCGCGCAAAATGTCACCGCGCCCGCTCATACTGCTCAGGCGCCGGTTCAGCCTCCGGTTTCTGAAGAAGTTGCACAGCCTGCGAGTTCTGCACGCGACAGTGCGAGCGCAGCAAAATTGTCTGAGCCGGACAGTGCGCAGCCTGTCGAACAGGGTCCTGACATCACGCTCTCTACCAAAGCAGAGCGTCCTTCGGCAGAGCGTCCTTCAGCGGATCGCCCTTCACCATCCAAGAAATCTAGTTCGGCGGTCGCATCGAACACGACGCCTCATGCGCCCGCGCCTGTGAAATCCGCACCTATGGTCGTAAAGAATGAAGCTTCCAGCCCACTCCCACCAAATCCGTTTCAGGCAGATGCGGCGCAACCACCTGCTGCCGGATCACTTAGCGCTTCTTCCAGTACCAATGACTCCGCCATCTCTGGGATTATGAGCACAGTCGCGGTTAGCACTCCGCAACCTGCGCCACAAAAGTTGAAAGTGTCGCAAGGCGTTTCGCAGGGACTTTTGATCAAGAGTGTTGACCCCGTCTACCCTGCGCTAGCCAGGCAAATGCGTATCCAAGGATCGGTTGAGCTAGTGGCTAACATTGGGACAGATGGCAGCATCACCTCGGTGAAATTGCTCAGCGGCGATTCGGTTCTGTCACAAGCCGCCATCAATGCAGTTAAGCAATGGAAATACAAACCTTACTATCTGGGCGATCAACCAGTCGCCATCCAAACCCAGATCACCGTAAAATTCAAACTTCCATAAATTTGACTCACGAAAATCCTAAGCGCGGCGCCGGGACTTCCATCCTCGCGCCGTTTCAGTTGTGGTCTCGTCGGTCGCCAACTGCACCGCGACCCCTGCTCATCACGTTATAATCGATAGATAACCACTCGCCGGAATTCCTTCCTGCAGTGCGGACCTGCTGATGGGTGAGGGCTGAGAGCTAATAGCTAAAAGCCAGCAGCTAGAAGCTTTCGTATGGACTTCAAACTAGTCAGCGATTACAAACCGAAGGGCGATCAGGCAGCAGCCATTCAGGCCCTAACCCGAGGTCTGTTGGATCGCGAACAGCACCAGGTTCTTTTGGGCGTAACCGGCTCAGGCAAGACCTACACCGCTGCCAAAGTGATCGAGCAACTCAACCGCACCACGCTCGTCATGGCCCACAACAAGACTCTGGCCGCGCAGCTTTATCACGAGTTCAAAAACTTTTTCCCGCACAATGCGGTCGAATACTTCGTCTCTTATTACGACTTCTACCAGCCGGAGGCCTACGTGCCGGCGGCCGATCTTTACATCGAGAAAGAAGCCACCATCAATGATGAATTGGACAAGCTGCGGCTTTCGGCTACGCGCTCGCTTTTTGAGCGACGTGATTGTCTGATTGTGGCTTCCGTAAGCTGCATTTATGGACTAGGCTCGCCGGAAGCTTATTACGGCATGATGCTTTTCCTGGAAAAAGGACAGAAGATCAAGCGCGAAGATATTACGCGCAAGCTGGTCGAGATTCTTTACGAACGCACCGACGGAGATTTTCGCCGAGGCACATTCCGCGTTCGCGGCGACGTCATCGAGATTTTTCCCACCTATGACGATATGGCTTATCGCGTCGAATTGTGGGGGGACGAAGTCGAAGCGCTCTCGCAGATCGATCCCCTGTTCGGCACGGTCAAACAGAAATACATGCGGCTGCCGATTTATCCGAAGACGCATTATGTGATGAAGCCCGAGACCCGCACTCGCGCGGTCGATTCCATCAGAGAAGAACTGGCCTGGTGGGAAGCGGAACTAGAGAAGCAAGGCCACGTGGTCGAAGCCCAGCGTGTTCATCAGCGCACCATGTTCGATCTGGAAATGATCAAATCAATGGGCTACTGTCACGGCATCGAGAACTACTCGCGCCATTTCACCGGACGTCTTCCCGGAGAGCCGCCGCCAACTCTGCTCGACTACTTCCCACGCGATTATCTGATGTTCATCGACGAGTCGCATCAGACCGTACCGCAGTTGCACGGCATGTACCACGGCGATCGCTCGCGCAAGGAAACCCTCGTCGAATATGGATTCCGGCTGCCTTCAGCGTTGGATAACCGGCCGCTCACTTTTCCGGAGTTCGAGCATCGCATGGGGCAGATGATTTATGTCTCGGCAACTCCCGGTCCATACGAGCTCACAAAATCTGCTGGCGTCGTAGTCGAGCAAATCATCCGGCCCACGGGACTGGTCGATCCTCCCGTCGAAGTACGTCCGGTGAAAGGCCAGATTGATGATCTGTTGCATGAAATCCGCGAACGAACCAGCCGCGGCGAGCGCGTACTCGTGACCACGTTAACCAAACGCATGGCGGAAGATCTCGCCGAATATTACAGCGAAGTCGGCGTGAAGTGCCGCTATATGCACTCCGAAATCGAGACTCTGGAACGAGTGAAGATCCTGCGCGACCTGCGCAAAGGTGAATTTGACGTGCTGATCGGGATCAACCTGCTGCGCGAAGGTCTCGATCTTCCCGAGGTTTCCCTGGTCGCAATTCTCGACGCCGACAAAGAAGGTTTTCTGCGTTCGGCGGGCGCGCTCATCCAAACCATGGGACGCTGTGCCCGCAATCTGAACGGCCGCGCCATACTCTATGCCGACCGCATGACTGACTCCATGAAGAAGGCCATTGGCGAAACCGACCGCCGCCGCGCCATCCAGCAAGCCTACAACGAAGCCAATGGAATCACGCCTGAGTCGATTATTCGTCCACTGGATATGTCGCTTGCCCGCATCATTGAGGCCGATTACGCCGACCTCACGGGCGGCGAGGCCGAGGGCATTCCCGAATTCAAGTCGCAAGAAGAACTCGATGTTTACATTGGTAAACTCGAGAGCGATATGCGTGAAGCGGCCAAGCGATTCGAATTCGAGAAGGCCGCAAAGTTGCGAGACACAATCAAAGAGCTGCGGACAAAAGAATTCTTGTTCGCCTAACCGCCGTCACGTGCGAAGGTTAAGCGCCGCCACTCCGCCCTCATCGGTCATTTCCAATAAAAGTTAACTACCCGCAAGTCCATGACCCACAATAATTTACGGATGAGAGTCGCATGACTTCGGTAACTTTGCACCTCTGGTTCCAGGGTGTAATCTTCGCTCGTAATGTCCAACATTGGCCCATTCGTAAAAAAGGCGAATCCGGAACTCTTTCCGGACAAAAAAGAAAGTTCGCCAAGCGCCACCGAATCAGCGAATGCAGAAACGGGTGCTCCCAAGTCCGGCCGTAAACGCTATCCCGAAGTCCAAAGCGCAACTCGCTTTCCGATTAAGCTGCCGATTTCTGTAAAATCCACCACCGGCGAGCGTCATACTGAAACGCAAAACATTTCGGCCAACGGCGTTCTGTTTCAGATGGTCGATTCCGAAATGCCAATCGGCTCCATGGTAGACTTCACCATTTCACTACCGGCCGATGTTGTTGGAGCAGAATCCGATGTGCGGCTGGATTGTCGCGGCCGCGTGGTGCGTAGTTTTGAAGATAGTGGCAGGCGCGGCGTAGGCGTGGTCATCGACGAATATCGTTTTGACCGCGCTGAACGGCGAGGAGACTGATGGCAAGCACTCCGGTAACCGCGAAAATCGAGATCGAGCAACCGCCCGCGAGTGAGGCCAACGGCCAGTTCATTCGCGTAATCGTCGCGGACTCGCAGGCCATCTTTCGCGCCGGATTGCGTAAAATCTTCGCTCTCGAAGACGACGTCCGTGTAGTCGGACAGGCCGAAACTCTGCCCCAGACTTTAACCGCTGCCAAAAAGTTTTCCGCCGACGTTCTGCTTTTCGAAGCCGCAATTGCACCCAATCCCATAGAGGCTGTTGCCGACCTCTTGCGCCAGAATCCAGGTATAAAGCTTGTAGTGGTTACAACCGAACCTGATCAGGATTTAACCCTCGAACTGTTTCGCCGCGGCGTCCATGCCATCGTGTCGCGTGAGGTCGAACCCGAGTTGTTAGTAGACTGCCTGCGCAAAGTCTCAAAAGGTGAGCCATGGCTCGATGGCCGTGCCACGCAGTGGGTGCTGGAAGCCTATCGCACGCAAGGCTCTCGCGCCGGAGCCCCGCGGCCCAAAGTACAACTCACGCCCAAAGAAACTCTGATCGTTTCCTGTGTGACTCAGGGCATGAAGAATAAAGAAATTGCCATACGCGTCGGAACCACCGAACAGGTAGTCAAAAACTATCTCCGCAAAGTCTACGACAAGCTGGGCGTCGCCGATCGCCTGGAGCTGGCTCTGTACTGCCTGAACAGCCGCATCCTCGACAGTTCAATCAAAGATAATTCAACAATCAAAGACACTCCACACAAGCCATCAGCCATGTCCGAAACATCCCAGAACGGCAAGGGAGCAGCAACCCCGCCGGCGAACCCACCCACCCCAGAAACAATCTCCTAGTGTAGGCGGGAGCGTCCCCGCTCGTGCTTGCCTATACCCACCGCGTACCCCAAAATAACACTGCAGCGCCCGCCCGCAGGATCTGGAGAAGCATGATCATCATACTGATGGGAGTCTCGGGAGCAGGAAAGACCACTGTCGGACAGTTACTCGCATCGCAGCTGGGATGGGAATTCGCGGACGCAGACGATTACCATTCCGCAGCGAACATAGAAAAAATGCGCACCGGCATTCCGCTAACGGACGCCGACCGCGCCCCCTGGCTGCAGACTCTGCGTGCCCTGATCGCTGAATGGATTGCCGCTCGGAAGAATGCAGCTACTGGCATGTTCGGCGTTGAAGCACGCATACCGAGAAAGCCTGCAACTCTCCCCAGAAGTGCAGCTCGTCTACCTGAAAGGAACTCCATCTCTGCTACAACAGCGCCTTCACGCCCGCCTCGGACACTTCATGACCGAACAAATGCTCGCCAGCCAATTGGCAGCACTGGAAGAACCAGATCACGCCGTGGTGGTCGATGTTGACGCATCTCCTGCAGAGATCGCCGGCAAAATTCGGGCAAGCATTAGACGTTCGAAAGCAGTTCAATTGAGACTGAACTTCGAACCGAGATGTGTCCATCCAAGTTCACAGACACAACTCCCAGACCGCCTAAGTGAATTGCAACCGCTTGAGCCTGAATCCGGTCGGTTCGCAAATCGTAATGCGCCTGCTGCGTAAGCCAGGTTTCCGCGCTCCCGCCGAAGACCTTGGACAGGCGCACTGCCATCTCGGGAGAAATCCCGCGCTTCTCGTTAACCAGTTCTGACAGTGTCGTACGCGTGACCCCAAGAGCCGCCGCCGCTTGCGTGATGGTCAAGCCCAAAGGCTCGATACACTGTCGCAAAACAAAGCCGCCGGGGTGTGGTGGATTCTTCATCGCCATGGTTCAGCCTCCTCAGTGGTAATCGACATAATCCAGATCCAGCGCGTCGCCCTCCGCCATGCGGAAAATCACCCGCCAGTTAGCCCTTACCGTAACCGCCCAAAATCCTTTCAACTCACCTTTGAGCGGATGCAACCGGAAGCCCGGCAATCCATATCTGCGCGGTTGCCGCGGCGTCAAGACGCGCAAGAGTGTCCCGCAGTTTTTCTGTGTGCGCCCTCATTACTCCGCGGGGATCGTCATCCTCATAAAGGCGCTTCAGCCCTTTGTGACGGATCGACCGGATCATTCTTAAGCGTAATGCGTTACGTAACGCAGGTCAAGGACGTTTGTCTGGTGACGAAGCACGAGCGAGGACGCTCGCGCCTAAATTGGACCAATTTGAAAAACGACTGGCTGTATAAAAAGCACGGGGCGGCAAGCGCCGCCCCGTATCATGAAGCCTAAAGCCCGAAGCCACCAGCGACTCCGCTACGTTCCCTCACTCCACCCCGCCAGATACTCTTCCTGCTCCGGCGTGAGCTTGTCGATTTTAATTCCCATCGACTCGAGCTTCAATTTGGCAACGCGCTTATCCAGATCATCAGGCACTCGATAGACTTTCTTCTCGAGCGACTTGTGGTTCTTCACCATGTAATCGACGGAGAGCGCCTGGTCGGCAAAGCTCATATCCATTACCGACGCGGGATGGCCTTCGGCCGCAGCCAGGTTGATCAGCCGGCCTTCGCCCAGCAGATTAATCTTGCGTCCATCTTTCAGCGAATATTCTTCGACCGAAGTGCGCGTGGTGCGCTTCGAAGAAGACAGCTTCTCCAGCGCCGGAATATCGATCTCCACGTTGAAGTGTCCGGAGTTCGAAATGATCGCCCCGTCTTTCATCAGCTCAAAGTGATCTTTGGTGAGCACGCTCTTGTTACCAGTCACGGTGCAGAACACGTCGCCGATCTTGGCCGCCTCGGTCATCGACATCACGCGGAAGCCGTCCATCACCGCTTCCAGAGCCTTTGTCGGATCAACTTCAGTGATGATCACCTCGGCGCCGTTGCCGCGAGCGCGGCTGGCCAGCCCGCGTCCGCACCAGCCGTAGCCGGCGACCACGAACTTCGATCCTGCCAGCAGGAAGTTGGTGGCACGAATGATGCCATCAATCGTCGACTGCCCGGTTCCGTAGCGATTGTCGAACAGATGCTTGGTATCGGCATCGTTGACCGCGACGATAGGGAAGCGCAGCACGCCTTCCTTCGCCATGGCCCGCAACCGAATCACGCCGGTCGTGGTCTCTTCCGTGCCGCCAATCACGCCGGTGAGCGCGTCCTGACGCTTGGTATGCAAAATCGTAACCAGGTCGGCGCCGTCGTCCATGGTGATATGCGGCCGGTGATCGATCGCCGCAAGAATATGGTTATAGTAAGTGTCGTTGTCTTCGCCCTTAATCGCGAAAACCGGAATGTTGTGATCGCGCACCAGGCTAGCCGCTACATCGTCCTGCGTGGAAAGCGGGTTCGAGGCGCATAGCACGACGTCGGCTCCGCCGTCGCGAAGAGTGATGGCCAGATTAGCCGTCTCCGCGGTGACGTGCAGACAGGCGGAAATGCGGATGCCCTGCAGTGGCTGGTTCTTGATGAATTCCTTGCGAATGATCTGCAAAACTTTCATCGACTGGTTGGCCCAATCAATGCGTTTCTTTCCCAGATCAGCGAACTCAATACCTTTGATATCAGATTGCACTTGCGTTGGCGTAGTCGACATACTTCTCCTGTGGCGCTGAAATAATCTTGATTCTAAACTTTTTCACCATTGCTATATCGCATTTCCACCTGTCATCCCGAGCGAAGCGAGGGATCTGGGTTTTGTCCGGGCCGCACATCGGTGTTACAGGCAAGAACCCAGATCCCTCGCTTCGCTCGGGATGACAGATGTCCTTAGTCCACGCTACATCCGAGCACGGTCTGCTTGGGAAAACCTTATGCGCCGGGGGCACTTTTCTCGTTTTTTTGCGAGAAATGGGAATCAGCAAAATCTACTTGTGCGCCGCGACCGGCTCGCGCAACCCCGCATCACTGGCGAGTTTCGCCGCCTTGTCCGTCAGTTCCCACGTGAAGTCAGGATCACTGCGCCCAAAGTGTCCATAAGCCGCCGTCTTGCAATAAATCGGCCGCCGCAGATTGAGCGACTCAATAATGCCCTTGGGCGTCAGCTTGAAATGGGCTCGCACCAGCTCAGAAATAATCGTAGGATCGACTTTGCTGGTCCCGAGCGTGTCCACGCGAACGCTTACCGGATCGGCCACGCCGATGGCGTACGCCAGTTGCACTTCGCAACGGTCAGCCAAACCAGCGGCCACTATGTTCTTGGCAATGTGGCGCGCCATGTACGCGGCCGAACGGTCGACCTTCGTCGGATCCTTGCCGCTGAATGCTCCGCCGCCGTGCCGCCCCATGCCACCGTAGGTGTCGACGATAATCTTGCGCCCGGTCAACCCGGTATCGCCCATGGGTCCGCCGATCACGAAACGTCCCGTGGGATTGATGTGGTACTTGGTGTCCTCGTCGAGCAGATGCGCGGGGATGGTAGCTTGAATCACGTGCTTGAGAATGTCGCTGCGAAGTTCATCATTGCCGACGGTTTCAGAGTGCTGCGATGAGATCACAACCGCATCCACGCGAATGGGTTTGTGATGCTGATCGTATTCAACTGTCACTTGGGATTTTCCATCAGGCCGCAGGTAGGGAAGCTTGCCATGCTTACGAACTTCAGAGAGCCGCATGCAGAGCTTGTGCGCAAATGAAATCGGCGCCGGCATCAGCTCAGGCGTCTCATTGCAGGCAAAGCCAAACATCAGCCCCTGATCGCCCGCGCCGCCAGTGTCGACGCCCATCGCGATGTCGCCGGATTGCTTGTTGATGCTGGAGATCACAGCGCAGGTATTGGAATCGAATCCGTAAAGTGCATTGTTGTAGCCGATAGAGGAAATCGTGCCGCGGACGAGGTTCTGGAAATCGACGTAAGCCTTAGTGGTGATTTCACCCGCGATGACTACCAGGCCGGTTGCGGTCAGCGTTTCGCAGGCTACACGGCTGGAGGGGTCGTCGGTGAGGCAGGCGTCGAGAATGGCGTCAGAAACCTGGTCGGCGATCTTATCAGGATGGCCTTCGGTTACGGATTCAGAGGTGAATAAATGGCGATTCTTCGACAAAATTTTTCTCCTTAAGCGATCTGGGCGTCACGTCTGGCGGGGGGTGAAATCAGCACACAACGGCCATACGAAATGCGACGTTCTGCAGTCTCGAAAAGGCTACCAGAGAACCCGCGGAGGCGCAATCTTTTTGGGCTGGGTTGCAGGTCCTGGCAGCGAGCGGGGGCCCGCAATGGGTAGAGGGTCGCTAACACGGGTTCCAATGGGACTGCAGATGCTTGCGCCGGTATTGCCGCACGTCTTGTTTGGTGATGGTTTTATTGTGGTTTCGTAGGGGTTTCGTCGGCTTTTGGCGGCTGCGCAGGCGATTCCGGTCGGGCAGCCGATGCTTGCAGGCCGTGCGCGTCGAATGTCAAGGTTTTTACTTCCCCGTAGTCCCCTTGAGTGGGAAGTTTTTGGCCGTTGAATTCGAAATCCAGCGCGCCAATATTGCCTGCCTTGATGACGATTTCCTTATCCGCGCGAATCGACTTTTGCGCCGGCGCAGCCAACAGAGACCGGGTGACGATTTCGCCGTCCACAGAAATGGATAACCATGAATCTTCGCGCGCCTTGATTACCACCAGCAGATTTCCACGGGCGGGGACCGCGGGCGGTGGGACAGGTGAAGACGAGGCGATTACTTGCTGGGATGATGGCGATCCGCCTGCCGGCGCGGCCTTCATCGCTTCGACCGGCTTTGCGGAAGAATCAACAGGCTCACTGGGTTTCTGCGCAGGCGAAGGTTCTGTATTTGCCGCCATAGAAACGCCGTGAAGGTTAGCAGCAGGCGAGGCGGCATCAGAGCTCCTCTGCGACTCGCGCGAGTAGAAGCCCCACGCGGCAAAGCCAATGGCTGCGAGCAGCAGCACCACGGCAAATATGCCCCAGGGAAGGTCCGAAGCTGCACGTTCTTTTTCTCCTGGAAGTTCGAGCACGGGCGGCTGGTCTTGTTCCTCGGAGTTATTAGACAACGGGCTGGTTCCAGTGGCAGCCATGTATTCGGCGATGGCCTGCTCTTCATCCATGTGCAGGCAGCGTGCGTAGGCGCGAATGAAGCCCTTGTTAAAGATGCCGCCAGGGAGTTGGTCGAAATGTTCTTCCTCGAGCGCGCGCAACATGCGGGTACCGATTTTCGTGGACAGGGAGATCTGGTCGAGCGTTAGCCCCTGCTTCTCCCGCTCCTGTTTCAATTGCGCGCCGAACGATGCCACGATCGCGTGCTCCTGCAGAACACTATAGGTCAGGTGTTCCCAATAAATATATGTCACCGGAGTGCCAGAAGAAGCGAAATTTTCGTGCAGTGAAAAACGTCTGAGCGTTCCGCTCGTGCTTGATCACGGAAATGCTCGATGAACAGCGGGTAAATCCGATCTCGGGTGAGGAATCACGGGAATAACAGTGTCCCCATTAAAGTGCAGGCGCGAGCGTCCGCGCTCGTGCTGCGTAAAGCGAATCCATGACGATGACGGAAAATCCGATTGAGGTGCCCCACTCTTTCGCGTCCTGTGCGAAAGGGCGGGAGCCAGTACCCAAAGTATACTGCCCGCCAAGCGCCGTCGTTAGCCAAAGCACGATCGCGGACGCTCGCGCCTACACGAACAAAGCTGTCGATTCCGCGCACCTTGCATCAAAGTTAGACCGTTGGAGATAACGGAAGCGATCGAAATGGCTAGTTCACAGCAAAAGAAAGCTGCCAAGAAAAACGTCTCGAAGGCGGTGAACGCTGCTAAGAAGAAAAGAACGATTACGCATCTGCCGAAATCGGTGCGAACAGCGCTGGGGAAAAAAGGCGCCGCGGCCGCGCAGAAGAAAAAAGAGAATCTGCAGGGTAATCGACGGTTAGTTAAAAGGGAAGCTGAAGATAACCAGGCTGGCACTGCAGGGCCGAAGCCCTGCAGTAACTTCGCTCAGTTCAAGATTAGTTGCTGCTGCTGTCATCCCGCCGCTTCAGCGTCGGCTTGTCATCGTCACCGGAGCTTCCATCTTTGCCCGTATTACTGGTAGACGAAGCTCGTCGCAGGCTCGGCTTACTACTATCTTTGAGATCGTTCGGCTTGCGACGATTTTCGAGCGAAGCCAGTCGCGATTTAACATCGTCGAATTCGGAAGTGGAAACCGTATATTCCGCCTTGGCAGGAAGGATTTTCTCAATCTCCTGCTGCGACTGCGCAATACGATCGGGCGTCTGCGGATGCGAGGCAAAAGTCTTCGCCAGCGTGCCCGGCTTCTTCTTCTCCATCGCTTGCAGTTTCTCAAAGAAAGCCACAAACGACTGCGGATCGTATCCCGCCTTGTACATGTACTGCAACCCGAAGTAATCAGCTTCGGCCTCAAAGCCGCGCTGGAAGCTAAGGAAAGTGAGAGGCAAAGCCAGGCCAGCAGCCTGGTAAGCGGCGTATCCAATGCCGCCGCCAACGAAAATCAGCGGGATGGTAGCAAAGTTTGCATACTGCGCGCGAGTCAATTGACGAGTTGCATGCCGCATGCAAACGTGAGCGATTTCGTGCGCCATCACGCCAGCCAGTTCTGCTTCACCATCAGCCGCGAGAATCGTCGCAGAGTCGACATAAACGAATCCGCCAGGAAGCGACATAGCGTTAACCACATCCGAATCGATAATCTTGAAGGTAAAAGGCACCTGCGCATCCGAGTTGCGCACCAGGTTCTGCCCCAACCGGTTCACATATTCCGTAATCACGGGATCAGTAACAAACTTCGAAGTCGAGTCCACCATTTGACTGTATTGTTTTCCCATCTTTATGTCGCTTTCGATGGAATACCAGTTTCCCAGGCCGCGTCCGCCTACTTTGCGGTTGCCGATGGCGTCGACGTCATCTTTGCCGCCGTCGTGTTTTACTTTGTCCGGATCGGCGGGCTGAATGGGAGAGCTTTGAGTTCCCTGGCTGGCGGAGCTGTTTTGCGGCGGCGCGCTGCCTGAGACTCCGGGGTCTCCGGAGGGAACAGTTCCTGGTGTCGGAGTTGGTTGACTGCCGGGGGTGCCAGTCTGCGCGAATGTCGTTGAGGTCAGGCTTCCGAAGGTGAACAAGGCAGCCGTTAATAGCAATAGCCGGAACTTCATACCAGACTCCGTTTTCCGCCCGAGCGGGCCTTGGTTCGATTATACCCCCGGACACCCTACGCGTTGCGCAAATTCCCCTATGAAGTTCGACGCAGGAATAGGACAGAAGGTTATCCGGGCGGGCTATACGCGGGCGACAGGATCTTAGGATGCTCGGGCCGAACTAAGCGATGGGGATTACGCCGGTTCGTGGTGGGTGCGTAGGTGTGCAGAGGGAGGCTCGCACTCGAACAATTCTAATTCAGTTTGTGCATCTTCACGGGCGACGTGGTCAGAAACCCGGCCACAGCGCGAGCAAAACCATTCCTGCAACTCTGGATTCCATCGGATTTCATGTTTCTTTTGCGATGGCTGACGGGTCACCGCATGAGCCTCGATAGCCCACAAACGATTGATTCCGCTCGTTCCTGCAATTGCCCTCTCACGTTCAAGCAGTTTGCCTGCAGTGGAGACGCCAAATCAAGTGTCCATTGGTATAGAAGCGCTTTACTTTCGTAGGGGACTTCGCGAAAGTTGGCTCGGGGTCACACTCGCATGGCTAGTGGTGGGAGTTACGTCTTGCTCTCCGTGTCTCGATTTTGGATCGTTGTCCCGCTGCGCCGCACCCGCCATCTTACGCCGACTTTTTCTCTGGCAGGGGAAACTCAATGAGCTTCCCGCGTTGATTCGACGGAATCCATTTTGCCGGCTTTTTGAATCTGTCCGGTACGTAATACTTAATCACTTTTGCCATTGCAGTTACCATTCCCCCGACCGCGCTTGATCGCATAGTTGGGAGCGCGTCCACAGGGCCTTCTTAGTTTTCGCTGAAGGTCTTTCAAGCATTGTTTCTCCAGCTAACCATTGGATTTATAGACAGCCTTGCGAGATGCGGCGGGGATGTTAAGTGATTGTCAAAGGATTGTCGCGCAATTCGTGAAGGATCCTGCCGGTGTCCACGTCTCGCGATTGGAAGGCGTTGCGAAACTCGTGCCGTCCGCTAAAAGCGGACTCGGTTTTTTCCTTTCGCTTTCCCGGCACTGCCGTGCCGGGCTATTCAGATACCGCCGCTACGCGGCTGGAGCAGAGTTCGTCCTCCGTCAGAGTGTTCCATCGAGTTTCGTAACTGCCTCGATTTTCGAGACACGGGTAAGGCTCGAATCCGCAAAGGCCGTCTGGGTGTCAAGCCGGCATCCTGGGGAAAAGTCAAAGTCCCCACCCTAACGTCGAAAAGCACGACGTTAGGATGGGGCACCCGTTACTTGGCGACGGAAGTGACCACGCCGACCAGTGAGTCGGCGCAGCCATAGTAGAGGAACCACTGGTCGTGGAAATAAACCAGTCCCTCGGCAAACGTGGTTCCGGCAGCGTACTGGCCGGTCTTCTCGTACGGCATTACCGGTTGCAAGACGGGCCGCTCAGTTTGCTCGAGGAGACGTCCCGGATCGTCTTTATCGAACAGTGCCTCGCCAGCCGCGTACGCGTTGGGGCCTAAATCCCGGTCACCATCAGTGACCGCATTTTTCCCGTTGTAAAGCACCACGATTCCGGACGCAGTCAGAACTGGCGGCGGCCCGGTTTCTGGAAACGTGCTGTCGAAATGGCCGGAGCGCGGGCGCAATACTTCAATCGGAACGCCCTTCGCATCCTCGACCGGATCCCAGTGAATCAAGTCGTTCGAAGTCGCGAGATGAATTGCGCCTTCACCCCAGTACATCCAGTAGCGGCCATTGATTTTCGCTGCGATCAGACGTCCCTTTTCTTTGTCTTTATTTTTGTCTTTATCTTTTTCAAACCGCGTCACAATTCCGGCGGACTTGTATCTGAGGTCCGCATACTTGCCTCCTGCGGCAGCGGCAAAGGCTGGGCCCTGTTTTTGCCAATGCGTCAGATCGGTCGAAGTCGCAATGCCTACCGAAAAGCTCTTGCGATTCCACTGCGTATAAGTAAGAACGTAGCTCCCGTCTTCCGCCTCCACAATGCGCGGATCCTCAACCCCGCCCGGCCACTCCCGAGCCTGCTGCGTATCGTCGGCCGGATAAAGCACAGGCTCAGCGCGCCGCGTAAACGTGAATCCATCCGCGCTCTCGGCGAGCCCGAGTCGCGACGTGTGTCCCCCAATCTCCATAGCGCCGGAGTCGTCTTCGGCACGATAAAGGACATACACCTTGCCGTCGCGCACGATGGCCGCAGGATTGAAAGTGTGCAGCACTTCCCAGTGCACCGGCTTCTTTAATATGGGATCAAGAAACGTCGACTCCGCCCGCGGAGCGATGACGGGATTGCCGCTTGCAGGCCGCGCGAAAGGCCCGATCTGCCATCTCGCCAACTCCTGAGCCTGCGAAACCGCAGCGCACAAAATCCCCACGGCCAGGAAAAGCTTTGCTCTGGATTTCATCACGCCAGTATATGCGGAAGCGTCGTCTACTCGACTCGCGAGGGCGGCCCGTCAAGGCTTCGCTTGGGCGGGGATTTCAAAGTTGCGGTGTGCATGGAAAACAAAGTCAAGGTCCCCACCCTAACGTCGAAAAGCGCGACGTTAGGACGGGCACTCGCCACTCGCTCTCCCGACCTGTCAATGAGTGAAATCGCGATTTAGAGACAGGTGAATTTACAGGTTCAGGAAGTAGACGGGTGCCATTGCAGCCAGCACAGCTCCGGCCTGTAGCGCAAGCACGCGCAACGTCTGCTTTGGCGCTCGCGGTAGCCACTTGATGGCGAAGTATGCCAGCACGGGCAGCTGTCCCGCCATGAGAAGCTGCCATAAATGAGCGATTGAACCCTCGTCAGGCTCACGCACGAGACCACCCTGTCCTGTGGCTCGGCCATAAATGTAAGCCCCGCCAAGAAGCGCCAGTGCTATCAGAGACATTGCAATCGGAAGAAAGGCACTCGGCCTTCGGACCATAGTGCGAAAAGATTCACTCATCGTCGTAATCTTCTCAGTGGAAAAGCCCGGCGCAACCATCTTACTCCCTCGTTGAAGTCAGTTGTAGCTATCAGGCGTTCCTGTTCCCAATTTGGGAACAAGCTTGTCAAGCCCCCTTTTGCCTCCGATTCCCTTCAACCCCCTCATTGCAAGCCGAATATAAAGTTTGAAAAATGGCGGGTTTACCCCCATCAACCTGATACTCTAAAAATATAGGTGATTAACAGGCGCAGGCGACGAGCCTGCGCGTTTTCGTGTGGCGCGGATTGCGTGCAGGAGAGGACCCTGCGTTTTTCCCGCTTATACACCTCGTCAGCCGTTGTCGCTGAGACGCTCGCCCACATCCAACGCAGCCACCATATCGACCAAGAATGTTTGCAGCGTCTGATTCACGATTTCCTACAAATCAACAATTGGATGACGTTGTTACTTGTAGATAAGGACGCCTCTACACAGGCGATGCAGATGGTGCGAGAGCGAAATGATCGACGCTTTAGTTTTGTGGACGCCACAAACATCCTGCTTATGGAGAAGCACAAAATAGACATTATCTTCAGCTACGACACGCTCTATGATGGCGTAGAAGTAAGGCGGGGATACAACAGCCAATTTATTACCCGCATAGGGCCTTAATTTTATACTTGACGCAACTTGCCTGGTGCCCCAGGTTCCCGCCCGTTTTTTTGGGCGGTAACCTGGGAGTCGCATCCGTGCGGGTTGAACCAGGTTAGCGTCAAAAAACGACGCGAACCTGGGGCACTCTGGCCACTGTCTCCTGACTCATTCGGGCTGCGGCTGGGCTGGAAAACTGTCGTCCAGGTTTACGAGGCATTCTCCGTGGGTTCCGACGGCAGGATTTCCTTGTGGTAACAATTCATCGCTAAAAGCCGACAACAAAAGAGCCGACAACAAAAAAGCCGCAGACGATGAGCATAAGAATACCGAGGATGACATAGAATACAGATGTAGTATTGTTTACTTCCAGCTCTCCTTCGGCGAACCGTCGCTTCAATCCCGCGATGATCTGCTGAAATACCTGTTGACCGCTGTTGCCCTTGTTCTTCACCTGTCCCACGCCCATCCATGACTGAATGGCGACTGCAATATCGAGGTCCGCTTGAGGTATGCGTATGATAGAAAGCTCCTCCTGGCGTTCCAGGTGCAACCCATCCAGCACTGAAAGAAGCGCTTTCCTGAACGATTTATCGACTATCCCCATGACCACGTAGCCCTGCATCTGTATCCAGAGAAATACCAGCAGAACCACAAACATTAAGGGCACAAGCCAAGTTATTATCTTGAACCATCCCAACTGATCGCCAGGAAGGTCAAGCATCTGAAACGGCAGGATGAACTGCGGGACAAAACACACTATCATGAGGGCAAACATCCACCTCGATGAAAACAGCAACGGCTTCTTTCGCAGTAGAACCGCGAGGCCAATGAAGAGAAACGTCAGCGCGATGATGCCGAAGAGGGCGGGAAAAATCTTGCGGGTCGTGAACCTCGTCCCGCCCAAGCCTCTTTGGTATCTGCCTGCGGCGCTGGCATCATTGCTCGCCTTTTCATTTTCGCCCAGGGCCCGCTCCGCTTTACTGCGCTCGCCGTAGGCGTACTCGTCCTTGGGATTCAGCGCAAGAGCTTCGGTACACTCCGCATTGGCTTCATGCCACTTTTCCATCAGTACGAAGTTATGGCAGCGATAATTGACGATATAGGTGCGGAAGGGATTGAGGCGTTTGGCTACTGCCAGGTAGTCATTGGACCCAGAATAGTGGCCTTGTTTATAAGCAATCTGACCCAGCGCCTCAAATGGCTTATAGGAGTCTGGTTTGAGTTCAGACCATTTCTTATATTTTTCCTCGGCCTTGGAAAATTGATCCTCGTTTTCGTATGCGCATCCCCAAACGCGGTATGTGTCCGGAAAGTCTGGTCTCATCTCCGCTGCTTCGCTCAGCAAGGGTTCAGCTTCTTTGGCGCGTTCGGTTTGGCACAGATCCTCCGCGCGCTGCACCAGGCCGACAACCTTCTGATCAACGGCGCCGTCTGGTGGCGTGTCAGCAAGCACTGGGGATAAAAGCAGCATCACTGACAGCATGCAACAAGCCACTGCGCCAACGGAAACAACGCCCCGCGCTCGTCCGCAGCTGCCGCAGAAGCATGAGTCATTGGGCAAATCGATACCACACTTTCCACAGAGCACGGCGACTCCTTCCAGCCATTCTGGTGAAGACATGAGCTCTAAGCAAGGTTACCGGGGTCACACTGAAATGCGCGACGCAACCGGTTAGCCAGCTTTCCGTCATTTATGGTGGACGCAATCGGGCCATTTACCCTCACGCCCGATTTGTGCAATGGTGATTTGCGCCAATGATTTGCGTTTACCTTCGTCGGTTGGGTGGCTCGGAGGCTGGCCCATGTTTTCTCTCCACACAACGGCGGGTGCCCTGCCCTTCTCGCGTTCTTTGCGAGAGGGCGGAGCTTTTAGTTGACGTCACGGCGGCGGCTTTCCCAAAGGAGCTAATTCCCACACAAGATTGCGTATGACCTTTACGCAGAATTAGT
>CAWDNO010000005.1:0-460934 GCA_963803665.1 uncultured Acidobacteriota bacterium | reverse complement strand
GCTTAGTGTGATGACGCTTCCTGTGACCATAGGATTGTTAATGAGTTTCCCTCAGCTTCAACCACTGTTGTTCACTTCGGCAAAAGAGCGTTTGACAATGCCAGCTTTGGGTGTAGATTAGCGGACTACTGGAGCACGTATGTATGTAGAACACAGCCCGGTTGTCGTGGACGGGAATGTGGCTTCGAAACTCCCTCGCTGCCATCCAACCGCGTGACGGTGGGCGCCGCAATCGACTTGCGGGTGGAATGACGGGCACTACGGAAGTTGGCCTTTTTGGAGATTCGTAGTGATGAACGCCCTTGTGTTGATTAAGTAAGGTGCGACATCTCCCTGACGTTCGGCCAAGTTGGCGTAACATCGCCATTTCACTCATCGACCCTCGAAGGGGTTTTGAGCGCTATCGCCTGTTAGCAACATTTGTGGGGTCGTGCTCTCCGAAGCTTCGCTGCTCAGTCATGAAACGATTCCGTGCGCATTCATAGCTTGGAGCAGGCCTGGATGGCAAGCGTCTTTTCCATTGCCATGGCTTTGGTCTGCTCCGGGAAGCCGTAAACATGAACAACAAAATACGAACTGCCTTTCTTCACATACAAAGAAGTGCCCAGGCCGGCGGTGACGCCGGGAGTTACCGCATAGACAGCATCATCACAAATGCCGCTCGCAGGCATAGTCTTGACGCTGCTGACTACCGGCGTCTTCGCATAGCCAAATGCTCGCTCGTCTGAAATGGTGAGCGCAACTTTTTTCGCATTGATTGAGTTCGGTTGGTTGGGCGCGGACCATTCGCACAACTTGGGCGCGATGCGGTGCGGGGCGTCGACGTTTGTGCCGAGTACGGCGCTGACCTGCTGCTGCGTAAGAAGAGCGCAAGGATCGCTCGCTGGCACAGCATACGCCGCGCGCGAACTGCACAGGCTGAGAGTGCAGAGAAAAACAACCGCTGCAAAACATCTCGAAACCATACACGCCTCCTCCAATCGGCATCATTCTACACGTTGAGTGCTGCCAGACGTGAGAGGTTGGAGGAACGGGCGTTTCGGGTCACGCACATCGCCCAATGATGATGGTTGGCACTTAAGCCAACGCTTGGCTTGCGCAGCTTCGCCACGAATGGTGTCGGAACCGCTGCATGAAACCACTCAAAGGAGACCAGCAACGATCCGTATCCCGGTCGTACTCTGTGGCGCGCCAGGTGCCAAAACCAACCAAAAGGCTCGGGAGAAAGGATCTAGTCCTGAGCGTTCCCTGTTTGCTTGTCAGGGAATCGCAGGCCGGGTCTTCGGCTACTGTAGCTTTGGAGCAAGGCCAGGGGCGCATAAGCGAAACAAACTTCTCGAAATTGTTCGAAGGCGCGTAGCGCGCGATAGGCTACCTGGTCGCCGACCCTTTGTGGTAAGCGGGGCAGTGCAACGTGGTCAGCATCAGTCAAAACCGTTGGCGGCCATTGGTTGTCATATCGGCGCTTCCACAGCTTTACGTAGCCGTCTATTTTCTGCCGAGTGGCCGGGTCGAGGATAACCCCGCGCGGCTTACTGACTATTTCATCTCCGCGCAGCAGAGCAAAATATGCTTCCTCGAAGACGGCAGATCGATCGGCACCCCGGAGGTCAGCCAATTCGTCGCGGTAGGTAATCTCCAGAAAGCGGCAGACCTCCCGCATGACTTTCGCAGGATCGCTGGTCAACTCTTCATAAGTCACCTGACACACGGGATGTCCGCGGGAGACAAGAAAATCAACCCCGCTTTTGAGAACCTCGTACCCAATCAACCCTCGCAGATAGACTCCCCGCTTTTGGTATGAAGGGGCGCCGGCTTGGGCAGCGCGCGCAATGGCATTCGCTGTCGCCGCGGGATCTCGCCATTGAATGATGAACCGCGCTTGAGGAAACAGTCTGGCGAGTGCAGGCAGGGAATCATAGTAGACGGGAGACTTGTCTCCCCAGATCACCGCACCTTTGCGCGCGGCGTAGGCCTGGTGAAAGGCGGTAAACGCCGTGGGAAAGTCTGCCACTCCGCGGGGCAGATCGTTTGCGGCTATTCCATGCCGGGTTAATGTGCCATACCGAAGTTCCCAACGCGCTGCCCAATCGCAATAAGCGGCGGGTTTGCGAAACACCGAGCGCAACAGCCAAAGATCGGCCTCAAAAGTCAGTGCGACCTGGGGATGCTTGTTCAGGAGGGCGTAAAGAAGTGAGGAGCCACCACGCCACATGGCCACGATGAACAGTGGCCCCGGAGCCAGACTCGCACCCGCACCAGGTTTCGAAGTCTCGTGCGCTGTTGGGTTCATGAGGCGACCCCCATCGATCAGCACGTCGTGGCTCGCGGTTCGGTTTGCCACAGGAGCACTCCTTTCACGCCTTAGCGAAATCGTAGGTCCGGTGGCGAGGCAAGTCAATTTAAATGGAGTCTCTACCGACAAGTTTGAGACTCAAGGACCTCTCCCCTGCCGCGGTACGTCGACTAATGAAAAATGGCGATGTCACTCATTGACGGGTCAATTTACGCTATGGCCTGTTTGCGACAGTTAAGCTATACACAGGTTTTTTCCCGCTTGACCTATGTCGGATAGCGGCACATAATTATCGCTCGTTACCGCATTTGCGCCCATCTGGTTTTGGTCGGATCTCCGTGCTGAGCTTGCCCCATGCCAAGGAGAGAACCTTATGCTGATGAAACTTCTTTCGCCGACGCTGATCGCGGCGCTGGCAGTCGTGTCGTTTGTCGCGAAAATCGGCGTGTCTGCCCAGGTGACGTGGGCCCCCGACAAAGAGAAGGTGTTGCACAATTTCGGAAAAGGCAAGGACGGGGCCCTTCCCGAAGCCGGCTTGACCTTCGACGCGGCTGGAACCATGTACGGCACGACCTACTGGGGCGGTAGCTACTTATGCGGCTACGATAACGGATGCGGGACCATCTTCCGATTGACGCCGAGCGCAAACGGCACATGGACGGAGAAGGTACTGTACAGCTTTGGCTCTCAGGGATGCGAACCTGCCGCTGCGTTGATCCTCGACGCGGCTGGGAACCTTTATGGAACAGCCTCCGGCAATGATTGTGACAACGGCACCGTGTTCGAGTTAGTGCCCGGCAAGAACGATCACTGGACATATAAGGTGCTCTATAGCTTCACGGGAGGCGACGACGGCGGCGAACCTGCCGCTGGCCTGATCTTCGATGCTGCCGGAAACCTATACGGCACAACCGCCAGCGGCGGCTATCTCAGCTCCGGGACTGTGTTCGAGCTAATGCCCACTACAAATGGCAAGTGGACGGAGAAGGTATTACACAGCTTCACGTATTCCACCGACGGAGCTCTCCCCACCTCGACTTTAATCTTCGACGCGGTCGGAAACTTATACGGCACGACCTCGGAGAACGGACCCGGCTCAGGTTGCGGCCCCTACGGCTGTGGCACAGTTTTTGAACTGATCCCTCGTGCGAACGGCTCGTGGAAGGAGAAAACACTCCACAACTTCGAGGGCAATGGCAAGGACGGGTACAGCCCCTCAGCTGGGATGATCTTCGATGCGGCCGGCCACCTTTATGGCACAACCTCGAGTGGTGGCTTGCATAACGACGGAACAGTCTTCGAGTTAATACCAGGCAAGAAGGGCATCTGGATGGAGAGGGTGTTGCACAGCTTCCAAAACGGCAGTGACGGTCTCTACCCGGAGGGCGGCCTGACCCTCGATGCAGCTGGGAATCTATATGGCACGACCTCGGAGGGCGGCGATGCCAGATATGGTTGTAACACTTCCGGCTGCGGCACGGCCTTCGTGTTGAAACCCAATGCACACGGCAACTGGACAGAGGAGGTTTTGCACCGGTTTGACAATACTGCCAACGACGGCAATTTTCCGGCCACGGGAGTGATTTTCGGTCCGGACGGAAACCTGTATGGGACGACCGTTGCCGGTGGCTCAGTTTGCACCGGGAACTGCGGAACCGTCTTCAAGATCACGCAGTAACAAGAGCTCGCCACTCAAGCACCGTGGGCCGTGGTGCTTCTGTCGGTAAATTGGCATTCCCCGAATTGGCCGGCTCAAGAGTGGCAACGGCCCGCGTCCCGCCGTGCGGTAGCTGGACGCATCTCGGAGCAATCAACTTCTCAGCGCGGCTTCACTACGCCCGTGGCTGCGCCGTGCAACTTCACTTCTACCTTCTCTTCCTCTTCCAGCGTGTCATAGTACTGCTTCAGAATCGCGATCACTTCGGGTTTGGAGAACTCCGCGGGAACCGGCTTGCCTTCGCTCATCAGCTTGCGAAGCAGTGAACCGGACAGCAGGAGTCTGGCGCCGCCCTTGTAGTTGCCATTGTCGTCAATCACCGCTTTGCTCTCGTGAGGGCAGGTCTTCATCGAAGCCATGCGCCCGCACTCATAGCAGTAGAAGGTCCAGTCCATGCAAAGCGGCTGGATGGCCAGCGCCCCCGGCGGGATTTCCTTGAAGATCTTCTGCGAGTCAAACGGTCCGTAATAATCGCCCACGCCGGCGTGGTCGCGTCCTACGATCAGGTGCGAACAACCGTAGTTCTCGCGGAAAGTGGCGTGCAGCAAGGCTTCGCGCGGACCCGCGTAGCGCATCTCCATCGGGTGGCCGCCTTGGATTACGCGTTCCTTGCGGAAGTACTTGTTCACCAGCGCGTCGATTGCTTTCACGCGGACATCGGCCGGAATGTCGCCGGGCTTGAGTTTGCCCAGCGTCTGATGCACGTAAACTCCGTCGCAAACTTCGATCGCAATCCACGCCAAATAAGCGTGCGAGTTGTGCATCGGGTTACGGAGCTGCAGAACCGCTACCGTGCTCCAGCCGCGATCGGCAAAAAGCTTGCGGGCTTCCGCAGGACGCTGATAAATCCCTTTGAACTCCTCAGGAAAGACTGACTCGGACAGCACTTTCACCGGCCCGGCCAGATTCACCGGCCCTTGTTTCATGACCTTCTGCACGCCCGGATGCTTCGGGTCGTTGGTGCGGAACACCTGCTTGCACTCATGCTCCTTATCGATCGTGTACTTCTCGTTCACTTTCATGGTGCCCACAAGCGCGTCGGTCTCGGCGTCCCACAGGGCCACTTCTTCGCCTTGGCGGATGGATTTCGCCAGGGCCTCGTCCGCCGAGAGCGTGATCGGGATGGGCCAGAACAGACCGTTCTTGCTGGGCAGCTTGATAGTCGTCGCAGCAGCTTTTCCAGTCGTCCTTGCCCATGAAGCCATCGAGCGGAGTGAAAGCGCCGATGCCCATCATGATCAGATCGCTGGTTTCGCGGCTGGTCAGTGGAACCTTCTTCAACCCCTGAGCTTTCCTGGTCTCTTCGCGGTTGGCTTGGCCTTCCAGCAAGAGCGGTTTCAGTTCAGAACTGCCGTGCGGTGGAAGCAGTTTGCTCATATATCAGGAGTAAGGGAATCGAGCCGGATCGATTCGGAAGAGATTAAGCATTTCGTAGCGAAAGCCAAAATCAACCCACAGAACCGTCATCTGGGCTTCGGATCTCTTTAACAGCGCGCACGTAAGGCTAGGAACGTCGTCCACACTACCGCGCGAAACAAACGTGAGGCTCCGGCCAAAGACTGATGTACTCGTACTTCTGATCGGCTCAATGCATTCCATCCAAAAGATGCACATCCTGTGATCCTAGTACTCGCCTGTCGTTTGGTGTATCCCAGTCGATGATTTTGAGCTGAGATGCAACTATCTTGTATTCGAGGCTATAGGCCTTGAACGAAAACGAGTCAAGAAATGCGCAAAACGCCGCGATCTTTTCCCTCTCTTGCTCGATACAGCGCATGGAATAGCCAAATTCAGATTGCAGCTGCAAATTGCTGAGTGCCGATTTCCGCGGAAGATGAACATGCTCAATGGAGTATGGCCAACCCCAGGAATATCGTGATGCCCTTACATATGGAAGCGCAAAATCATCAGAATAGGTTTCCAGCAGTCGAGGACTGCCTCGCCACAGTTGTTCAACTAGTTGGGTCCTTCCAGTGTTAGCCGCGGTGAAGACGATGCGGCCAGCCACACTGAAGACTTCAGAATCAATACGAGTACGGCAATACCACGCTTCGAGGTAGGTCTCACGGCTGTGAGCGGTTAGAAACGCAACCAGCTGTTTCAACTGAGAAACTCGTTCTACGTTAAAGTTAGGAAGCTGACCGGGAAGATCAGCAGGCACTAACTTCACCACGTAAAAGCTATGGCGAGCTCGCCGAGAATCGTGCCCGAATATCGGACCTGAGGTCACTGACCAAACGACGTACTTTGCTTATTGGATAACGCCGAATATCCGCGGCTAGCTCGTCGGCGGACTGGAAACCAAAATCGACCAGAGCAAGATATTTCCTCCATTTCAGTGGTACTGCCGGCACGCCGATGTTCATCCGACGGGAGATTCCTCACGCATGTGGGCCATAACTAACTGCAACGCGTCCTCGTGATCGCGCATGCGCCCCTGTCGAAAAGATGACAGGAATTCGCTGCAGTAGAACTCACGCTGCTTTTGTTTCTCCTCGGAATTACTGCGGGCAAGAGGAGTCATCAGACGTTGAGGAAGCGATTCTAAATAGCGCACGTAATCCATAGTGAAGCCGTTAAGGTCGGGTGTGCGTTCGCAGCATAGAGGGTCGGTTGGGATGACAAAGTGCTCTTCCGATCCAAACCCCATACTGGAGTGTCATTCGTATTCCGGTGAAACCGAGCCGGTCGAGAGTATCACTATCACGGACGCACACTGCCTCCATCGGCAGCGGAGCCGGGAACGCAAGCTCTGCCTCGTGGTAGCGAATCGCCGTCAAGAGAAGATCCCGGACACTAGCCAGTTCGGGCATCTCCTCGCATAATGCCGAGGCGATCTGCAGAGATCGCTCGATGTGTCCTTCTCTACCGACGTCGGGGCGCATTCCTGCGTCATGGATGTAACAGCCGGCGCCCACAACGAGAGGGTCAGCCCCTTCTGCCGCAGCCAGCTGGAGCCCCATCGAATATACGCGCAAGGCGTGATCGGGACCATGGCCATGGATTTTATTGGGCTCCCAATAATGGCAGACTGCTTGCCAGACGCGTTGATGGACGGCGTCAACTTCGGCCGATAGCATAGGTGTTCCAACTCGCATGTCGTAGCGTCCCTACGGTTGAACGAAGATTGTCGCTCAGTATATGACGACGCCAATCCCAAAGCGGATCAGGAAGTCCGATGCGCCTGCGCTATCTCAGACCTGATGAATAGCCTTTTAATATCGACAATTCGATCGGCAACCATGCGTTCGCCAGCGCAACTCTCGAAGTAGATGTACGCTTCATCGCGAGCGGCCCAGCGTGATAGGTCAGAGAGACTCGCAATCGTGGTTGTGTTGAAGTTCACGAGGGAGTCACGAATGTCGATAGCGGCGGGCACGATGTGCAAGTGCGCGTGTGTAACATGATCAGCGACAGGTTCGAGCGAACTGGTGCCATGCTCAAGAATGACGGACGGGCCATAGTGCTCTCTTAAGACCGTGCGTACGGCATTCACCAGGCCTGAAAACTCGTCCTGTGCGTTATCTTCAACAGCGCCATAGCAGAGAATGTGGGCTTTTGGCACAATCATCACATGGCCAGGCACGAGGGGGCTGATATCAGCCATGACGACAAATCGGTTGGTTTCATGCAAAATGCGGGAATCGATATCCGCATCAACAAAGTCGGGCAGCCTGCCACTCTGGAGTTCTCGACAAAATTGGCAATTTACCATTGGAATTATCACCGACTCCTACCGGTCAGTTCGAAGAGTAGCAATCCATTGCAAGTTTCAAGCGCCCCGCAAAAGTTGCTGCAAACTAGTACGCGCCACCTTCTTCTTATTGGTCGGTGCAGCGACTGCGAGGCGCTTATATTCACTCGTGAACCGTTGAAGAACGTCCCGCAGTGGTCTGGCGCGCCAATCCCACAACTCAGGCTGACCCAACGCTTGACAGGCAACTCGCCTCAGCAGTTGGCTGGGCACATCTTGCGTTAGTTTGACGCCGCGACCTCGGAGCCCTTCCCTTTGGCAGTACAGATAGGAAGTCTCTTCGTCTTTGTAGCGTCGCAGCTCGCCGATGGACCCCAATTCACCGAATGAGAATCTCTCGCTTAAGATAGGGTATAAGTCCGCGGCAAGAGGCATCAGGTGCAGGTGAGCATGATCGATGCATGAGCCTCCTCGCTGGCACCGATTGATGGCGCCATGTTCCAGTATGGTTATCGTGTGCTGGCAAATGTTGTGCAGTTTGTCGAGGACATTGTCTCGGAAGGCTTCAAGTTCGAGGAATAGGTGCTCGGGCACATACGCATAGCTGAGAAAGTGTTCTTTGGAGATAATCAGCGTGTACCCAAAGACAAAGTGGCCCAAAGCCGCCTTGGCGTAGAAATTTTCGGATTCATCGATGATTTCGTCCTCTGGATTAGAGGGGTCAGATATCTCTTGTATAGAACAAAAGAGGCAATCCATCCGGAATCTCCCTTTTGACCTCGAAAACGGCACCATCATACACCCATCTCGCCTGATCTCGACATTGCGAAACGCGTTCTCTATCGGAGCACTCCCGCCGGTCTGCCATCCGCACCGGCACGGCCAGAATCGCCCCATCTTGCGCTCCATATTGTTCCGGGTTTCAGGAGATGCGAGCCATCCGACGGTTCGAACTCGAATTGCAGTTGGCCAATCGTGTGGGGCAGCGGCATCTCGCAGAATGTCGTGTGGTACATAGTCAAGAGTTGCTGCGAGAGAGCGGGCTTGGAGCATATTGCGCCGCACGACCTGCGAAGGACGTGTGCGAAGCTGTGCCACAGTACGGTGGCGAGTTGGAGCAGATTCAATTCTTGCTGGGGCATGCATCCGTGCAGACGACGGAACGCTATCTCGGCTGCAAACAGAATCTTGGCCATCCTGTGAATGATCTTTTCCACCTCAGAAAGAACGCGCAGCCACAAGAAGACCCTGTGGAACCTGCTGCAGTTCAGGTCGCCGCACCGGTAGAAAAGTTATCTCAACAAGGCATAGAATTCTGCCACGGAGGATCGGAATATGACCACGCCTGCGACTCAAGGCACCTACCCTTACCCCAACGAACCGACTTGGTCGAGGTCGGAAAAGGCCATCGCCCGCACAGTCTTCGACGCTGCTCTGAAGCGGGAACTCCAAGAAGTAATGCAGGAAACAAGGCGGATGGCCAATCAGATCAACAAACCTGCGGACCTGTGGGATTTGGAACGTTACCTGACCCAACGGCGTAAGGACATCGACAGCAAATACGACTTCCGTCCTTCACGACTCACGCGGGTCTTTGGGAGACTCTCGTACGAACGTCGAGTCAGTGAGGACGATCTACGCGGCTTATGCGAGGACAAAGTTAAAGCGATCCGATCTTGCGCCAAGGTCTTATCCGAGGACGCAGCCTGACCGGCATTTTGAGCGCTATCGCCTTCCATGAGAAGGCCGGTCGGAGTCAAGTGTTCTTTGTTTTTTCGTTGGACAAGGTTTTTCTCCTGCCGAGTGGCCCACTGTCGCTACCCTTCCCTCCGCACTCTTGTTGAGCGTATTTTCGCTCGGTGCCAGTTGGGTGTTCTCGTTTCAGCCGGTGCTGCCACCTGATTTTCGACCTCTGTTTCCATCTAAGATGGAAGCTGGGCCAGGCGATTAACGCAGTCACCGGAACTCGGCGTTTGGGCTTTTGCTCTTTCGTTCTGCTTTTGCTCTTCCTTTCTAAGATTGCTTTTGACTTATGCGGCGGCCGGCATCGCGCTCTGATGGCTGTTGCGTAGCGGTTCGTAAGTCTCTCCACTTACCCACAAACGATGCAGCAACACCGCGAGCTTTCGCGCCGTCGCAACCACAGCTCGTTTCTTTCCGTTCTTCCCACCTCGCTCCGCCAGCTTCAAGCCCCAGCGCCGCAGATCACTGTCCGCTCCAAACGGCCCCAGAATGTGATGCGCTCCCTGCACCAGCAACGTTCTTAAATACGGATCGCCTTCCTTGCTGATGTGCAACTGCGGCTCGCTCTTGCCGGAGTTCCGCCGTCCCGGCTGCAATCCCACGTAGCAACCCACATCCCGGCTCTTACGAAAACGATGTGGATCTTCGAGCGTCAGCAAGTAGGTGAGCGCGATCAGCGTCCCCACTCCCTTCACCTGTTCCAGCCGCGCCATCTGCGGATAACTTTCCCTGGCGATCTTCTCGATCTGCTGGTTGTATTCGTGAATCCGTTCGCTGAGCGATTCGATGGCTGCCAGCAGTGGTTCCAGTGCCGCTTGCAATTCCGGGCTCAGCTGCTGGGCTTTCTCGGGATTCATGTTGCGTGGATTGCAGCCCCGCAGCCGCTCCCCATAAGACTTAGTCAGCCCGCGCGCCGTATTGATCAGCGCCGTCCGTGATCGCACCAGCCCGGCTCGCGCCCGGATCACCGTCAGATCGGCCTGCGCTTTCGCGCTGCGATGCTTCACCGGACTCAGCAACTGCGGATCGATTCGCGCTAACCGCGCCAGCGTGCGCGCATCCAGACGATCATCCTTCTTCCGGCTCTCCCCGATTAAGCGCACGTTGCGCGCATGCGCCACGATCACTTCGTGCCCCAGATCGCTCAACAGCCGGCTCACCCACAGCGAGTGCATTCCCGTCTCCAGCGCGATCCGACAGCGCGGCATGGCTCCAAACACATCTTTCATGGCTTTCGGAGTCGTACTCAGCTTCTGTTCCAGCAGCACTTCTCCCGCTTCGTCCAGCACGCAATACCAACTCGACCGATCACCCAGGTCCAGACCGATCGTCAGTTTCTTCCCAGAAATATTCTTGCTCTGCTTCACTGCCACGGTGCTAATCTTTTTCATTGCCGGTCTCCTTTATCTCTTGTGCTTAAAGCACGTCGATAACTTGGGAGCCTACAGCATCCCGTCGGAGACCGGCCTTCTCATCCCATCTGTTCTCGATAGTTACCTGATACGAACCGACAAAAGCCGCCCCAGAGGGCGGCTATTTTCTTCTCTTCCTATAAGTTATTTCAAGGTTACTTCGCGGGCGAGTGAAGTGCTGAGAGTAGGCGCGATTTCGTTACGTTTCTTCGCAGCATCCATCATGGCCTGTCGGCTCCCATAGTGCTTTTCCGAAATCCCAGCGGCTTTTTCTGCCATTTCGTCCAGAGTTGCCCAACTCTTGTATTCGATTGCTATGGCAACGCTCCAGTCATCGGGATGCTGCGCGACAGGGTTTGTGTAAAACTTATAGTCCACAACCCAACCCTGTTTTTTGAACTCGTCGTAGATTGGTTTGAAATTCTGCCGGATGTCGGTCCAGAAAGCGTCGCCCATGCCCGCTTTTACGTCGACGTAAATGACGCGCCAAACGGGACCGTTATTGTAATTGGGATTCTGCGCAACTAGCGTTGGGGCCACGAGTAACAGCACCATCATCACAGAGAACAACCACAGGGCATGCCTCTTCATTATGGTCACTCCTTATGCCTATTTTTAGGCCGCAAGAACGCAAGAAAGGACGACTCGACTCGGCCACGGAAACTGCGTACACGCTACCGGCGGTGTATTCGGGTACCGATAGTTGGCGTAACATCGCCATTTCACTCATTGAGGTCAAAACGCGTAATCGCCTGTTAGCGTAAACCGTCGGCAAAGGCAAGCGGCGAGGCACCACTCTCTCGTCTATTGCAGCTTCGCGTACTCGTCTTTGGCTTGCTTCGTGATCGGAACATCGGGGTCGGCATCTTTCCAGAGGGCGAAGAAATCCTGATAGGCGGCTCGGCTCTTGGCAGTGTCGCCGGAGACGGCGTAGGCGCGGCCGAGACCGAGATGCGCCATCGACATGAGAGGATCGGCGGGAGCGAAGTTTCGCAACGCCAATATTTTCTGAAATTCCTGCGCGGCATCATTTCCTTGTCCCGCTTTCAAGTAAGCCATCCCGCGAAGGTAAAGGTTGGACGTGGTTGCTTTGTCATAAGGCAAACCTGGCTGCAGAAGTTCGATAGCATTCTTGGCGTTGCCACCGTTCAGAGCAACTGCGGCCTGAACAAATGGAACGGAAACGGACTGGACCAGAGTATCTTTCGAACGATCTTTCGCGGCTTCGGAGGCTAGCGCAAGCGCCCTTTTGTTCTCGCCGCTAAGCGCCATTTCGCTCGCGGCGAAAAGTTTCACGACATAGCCCTGCGAAATCGCCAGAGCTTCGTTGGCAGCTTCGATGGATTGTTTGGGATAACCAAAGAGCGCGAGCATCCATCCCTGCGCGGCCAGAGATTGCGCTTCTGGGTCCTTTAGCTGCAGGCGATGAGCTACTAGTCCCGTTTTCTGATAGAAGTCGCGTGCCCGCTGAATTTGCCCGTGGGAAGCCGCGATGTCACCGTGACGGGTATCTATATTCATTTCCCGGTCAGGCTGATCATGCAGTAAGGCCTCTTCTTTTTCCATGGTGGACAGATCGCCCTGTGCGTAGGCGATGTCCGCAAGGCGATCGTGTATGGGAATAAAGCCGGGATTCCGCTGCAGCCCGGCATTCAGAATAGCCTTGGCCTCGTCCACGCGGTTCAAGCCCATGAAGGCTGGCGCCGCCAAATAATAGCCGCGAATTTCGTCCGGGGCGACGCGGATCGCCTCCTTCGCGTTGGCCAATCCCTTTTCGAACTCGCCCAGAAATAGAATGTAGGTCACCGCTAAGTTCGCATACGGCGTCACTTCGCGAGGATAGGTTTGCTTGTAGAGTTCGTAAGCGGCAATTCCTTTTTCCAGTTCGCCGTTGTCGGCGTAATAGTGGGAAGTGATGTAGAGTTTCTCCTGCTCGCTGGCCCGATCCTTCAGCTCAAACGCCTTTGTGCGATACTGTTCGGAGAGATCCATCTGCCCGAAATTGCCATAGATGACGCCCAAGCGGGCATAGGCCATGGCGAAATTTGGATCAAGTTCAATGGCGCGCTTGTAAAAAGTGATTGCGCCGTACTCGTCGGAGGTTGAATGCTTGGCATCTCCCAAGCTATAACTCTTTAACGCCTCCAGCGATGAAGTCGTGGCCTCTTCGAGGGGCTTGTCGAATTTCTGAATGGAAGCCAGCGACTCGCCCAGTTTCCCGCGCAACTGCGTGGTGGCTGTATCCAGAGCCTTCAACACTTGCTCTTTGCTATCCGCTTGGCCCTGCACTTCGGACAGGGTGTCGCCGGTGGCCGCGTTGATGGCATCAAGCGTGACAACGTATTGGTTGCCGAGGTTGGCTATCGATCCCGCCAGCAGAGCTTTCACGCCGTTACGCTGGCAGATTTCCCGAGCGGTTTCGACTGTGACGCGCTCATCCGAAGACTTCCCCATCAGGGTTAGTGTGCGCCGGGCCCTGGCATCTGAAAATACATTCAGGTAAGGCGATTGCTCGAGGTCCACTGCCAGCGCTTTCTTGAGGGTGCCGTCGAATACAGGGTCATTGGTGGTGTTGACGAAGTCGGCGATAAAGATCGAGTCTTTTTCGGTGATGGCGTGGGCTTTGTACGAACGCAGAAAGATGCCGCCGGCGATGAGCGCGGCCAGCGCCACTCCCGCGGAGATGATGAGCTTCCATGGCAGCGATTTGGAAGCTGGCACACCGGCCGTCCCGCTTGGCTGCGCGGCTGGCACCGCCGCGGAACCTGTCCTCTGAGGAAATTCGATCTGAGCCGACGGAGGGGACGGCTCAACCGCTGAACTGGAAGCCGATCCTTCTGAAACCTGGCTTACCACTGCGGCGCGCCCGGAATCGGTGTCGCGCTTTAAACGCTGCAGGTCGGCTCGGAGGTCGGCGGCGTGCTGGTAGCGCAGGGTTCGGTCCTTCTCCAACGCTTTGTTGATGGTCCGTTCGAGGTCTGCTGGTATGTCGCGATTCAGCCGTACGGGGGCGACTGGAGCCTTGTGCAGAATGCCGTCAAAAATAGCACCGGAGGTCCCACCGTGGAAAGGCAAGCCACCGGTGGCCATTTCATAAAGCACAACTCCAAAAGAAAAGAGATCGGTGCGGGCATCGAGTTCCTTGCCCAAGACCTGCTCTGGCGACATATAGGCCACTGTGCCCAGCGCGGTTCCCGGACTGGTGAGATGTTCGATGCTGGCTCCAGCCGTCGCTTCGGATGCGAGCTCCGCTCCTTCGGGGGTGCGGCCCGCAGTTGTCAGCTTGGCCAGTCCGAAGTCAAGAATTTTTGCGTGCCCGCGCTTGGTGACAAAAATGTTGGCCGGCTTGATGTCTCGATGAACAATACCTTCGGCGTGCGCAGCGTCGAGTGCATCGGCGATTTCAATAGCCAGGGGAAGCAGCACTTCGAGTTCGAGCGGCCGCCCTGCGATTCGATGCTTCAAAGTCAGGCCGTCAAGGAACTCCATGGCGATGAACGGATGTCCCTCGTATTCGCCAATGTCATGAATGGTGCAGATGTTCGGGTGATTCAACGCAGAAGCGGCCTGCGCTTCGCGCTGGAAGCGACCGAGAGCCTGAAAATCCTTCGCCACTTCATCGGGAAGAAATTTGAGGGCAATGAAGCGGTGCAGACGAGTGTCCTCCGCCTTATAAACCACGCCCATGCCGCCGCCACCGAGCTTCTCGATGACACGATAATGCGAAATGGTTTGCCCGATCATCCGGTGAGATGCCTGCTTGCGAGTCGCTTTATATTACGGACGCGGCATCAGTGAGTCAACGGATGATGGGGGTTAACGGAAGGCGCCGGAAAAAGTGTCCCAAGCGGTTTGTGCCATAATCAGCGATACCATGGACGTATTCATCAGTTGGTCGGGACCCAGGAGCGGGGCTGCAGCAGAAGGGTTGCGGACTTGGCTGCCGAAGATCATCAACGCTATTAAGCCTTGGCTATCTTCCGCCGACATTGATAAAGGTGCGCGATGGAGTTCCGATATTGCAGTCAGGCTAGAATCAGCGAAAGCTGGCATCATCTGCCTCACGCCCGGCAACCTGTACTCTGATTGGATTCTCGGACGTTAAAGGACCACTGGGGAGTTTCAGGCCACGCGTGTGGTAAAGGGAGACGTTCTCAAACTGATCAAGACATTGAATAGTGGACTTGACCAAGACGCTCTTTCAGATGGTCATATTGAAGAAGCGTTTGAGGTTTGGTGGCCGAAACTAGATTCACAACTCAAGACGTTACCCGCTGAGGGGCGGGCAATGATGCAGAGCAAGCTCAGGCAGCAGCAGTTCGGCTCGCTTGCAATTCAGCGTGGTGTACGCCCTTCGGCAGAACTGAAGCATGCCTTTCACTGCTGGTGCGGGCGGCGCAGGCGAAGTTTTCGCGACCCCGTTCGTTGAGTTCGAGATAGTCGGCGATCTCTTCGCAGTTCGAACGATTACAAAGGATCAGTCGATCCAGTGGATGGTCAACCCGAAAATATTCCATGAAGTCCTCCGATGATGCGAGTCGTGAGCGGACGCCGACCTGAACTCAAACGGCGATCTGGATGTGCTCTACCTGCACCGCAACTAGCTCCGGGACGCACCGCGAGCTTTGGAAAGATTTGATAGCATCTTCCGCCGTGAATCTCCCCATCGTCAGTGCGAGCCTACGGTTCGTTGTCATGTGAATGGGAAAGTGTTCTCCCGCATTAGCGCGAAGAGAGCATCGCCCAAGCCGTGTGCCAGGGTTCGTAAAACACGGCGTTCGGTTTTGCGATGAGTGCCTGGAGTTTTGGTTTTCGCGCCCTTCATTGACCCCTATTTCTGGACATACCTATCGCCTTTGTTCGGTATCGCGGCACTCCGCGCAAATACACTTTTACAGCGATGCGATTTATGTCTAGAGTGTCCATTATGACAGACGATCGTAAAGCTGGAATTGCTCTCATTGCCGGTTCGCTGGGAGGCATTTTCACGATGGCGATTCACCCCACCGGAGCGCTCTCGCTGACCACGGCAGATCAGATCGCGCACATGTCGCTGGTCTCCGGTGTCGCACACAGCTTGGCTCTATTTAGCGTGCTGTTGCTGTTTCTGGGCGCTTGCGGGCTAACACGACGATTGGCTGCCGCTGACCGGATTTCGTTTGCTGCTATCGTGGTTTATGGCTTCGCTTGCGTGGCCGTGATGATCGCTGGTGCGGTCAGCGGTTTTGTCGTGCCGGGCATTATGAAGCACATGATTCGCGACGTTCCTGCTGCCATGCATGAGTGGCAGATCGTGATCGTCGGGATTTTTCAGATCAATCAAGCCTGTTCAAGTATCTTTTCTGTCGGTGCGTCCATTGCGATCATACTGTGGTGCGTGTCCGCGCTGCGGAATGGCGGACTTGGGCGCGGTGTCGCCATTTATGGTTGCGTAGTTGCTCCGCTCATCATTCTTGGCATTGGTCACTTGCGGCTTGATGTCCACGGCATGACCGTTATTATGGTGGGCCTGGTCATCTGGTACATCCTGGTTGGATGGCACTTGTGTTCGCCGCCTGAGAGCGCTGTGGGGCGGGGATGAACGCCATCGGGCCAGGAAGTCTCAGTTGAATTATTTCGTAGGAGTTGGGCATACATAGCGAAAGAGTCCGGATCGTATGGAGCGTAACTAGCTAGGAAGCGGGCAAATCCTGTGCGTCCCGTAGCATCAAATTTGCTGTTCGATAAGGAGAACTACGGTGAAATATTTTGTTATTGCTTCTTTGATGGTAATGGCCTTATGCGCGACGGCAACCGCGCAGACGGATCAAGCACCTTCCGGGACGGTGGTCGATAAACAGCATGGCGATAGTAATGAGGTACAGCCCGCTCCCGAGAAGATTCGGTTGACGCCCGAGGTAGTCCGCGCTGCTCAGCAAAGCCTGAACGCTAAGGGCTACAAATCTGGAGCACCTGATGGAAAAATGGGGCCGGTGACCCGTGGGGCGATCCGCAAATACCAACAGGATAAGGGCCTCAAAGAGACGGGCACACTGGACGAGAGTACGCTCACGCACTTGAACGTCGGTGGAGGAAAGGTCATGGCCACAGCACCGGGTGACATAGGACGCGGGGCCAAGGCGGCGGGTCATAACATCAAGGAAGGGCATCCAGTCGCGGCAGGCAAGGCTTTCGGCACAGGTGTTGGTCGCGCGGGCAAAGCCGTTGGCGAGGGTACAAAATCCAGCGTGACCGGAGCTGAGCAAAAAGCTGTCGGCAAGAAGTCGGATGCGAGCACTCCGCCGCCTCCAAAATAAAGGATGCTCTCCCTTTTTTAGGGAATCAGCTGGGGAGTTCGATCCGATCGGCATGTTTTTTGTCGCGCTCGTGTTCCTCCGCAAGGACTCTTTCTAGCCAGTGTGCTTGTTCATCCGCCAGCTTTTTATCAATGAAGGCGGGATGCTGGCTAATGGCGAATTCCTCGCCACAACGGTGACAGCAAAGCGTCCCCATCTCTTGGAATTCCGCCGCCTTCTCTAGATTCTGACCCTTCTTTATCGCTACCGCTTTCACGTCGCTTCTCCTAGACCCAAGCGTCAATACCAGATTAAATTAAACCTAACGAGTTTTTTCGATCCCGCCTTACCTCGTTGCGCCAGACATCATCACCGGTGGTGCCTTGCAATTTCTAGGGCAGACGTGTTTTGTGGCGAAGCAGTTCGTCCCAGAGGACTGTTCGGAAGGCGATTTGGCGGGGTTGGGCGAGGGCTCTCTCTTCTTATAAAGTCATGTTTCGTGACATTTATTTAATTTGAAGGCAAATGCGGCCCTTCGACCGGGTATCCAAGCCTAAACCGAGGGCGTGATAAAATCCATAAAGAAGCAGCGGACCCGCAACGATCTGGCGGCAGCATTGATAACTATTCGTGGTCAAGCTCAAATAATAAAATTGCAGGCCGAGAAAATCCGTCGCCTCGAACAAACAATGGGGCACGTCTTGCTAACGTATCTGAGGATGGAGGAATTGCGAGTAAACTGAGCGTTCCGGTTCCCAGCCGTGACTTTCGCTATTCGTCCTGCGTTCGTACCGGCACGGTTCGCGAGGTTAGCTGGCATTCATGACTGTCAAACGCCGCCTTGATTTCAGTCTCCGCCTCGGACTGCGAGACGCTGTTGGAGCGGAACTGGGAGTTACAGCTCGCAAATACCAATCGGCGGGAGCGGGGCTTTACGATCCTGAGCCTACGTCGCTCATCCTAAATCAGTGTCGAGCGGGATTTTCAGAAGGGACTTCGCTTGAGAAACTAGGTGAGTCCGTTTGCGCCCAAGCAATTGGATTGCGCACGTCAACACCGTGAAGTCTTTCTCCCGCGTCAGTTCTTCGGTCACGATTCGGGGAGCGTCAGCCATAGAGAGCGTTTAAGCGGCGTGCTGATTCGCTGCGATTGTGTCAGGGGTGGGATTGGGGTGTCGCGAGCTTCGTTCGCCCTATCCAACGCCTCAATCAATTCTTGAACCAGCGAAGTGAGTTTGGTGGAGTCCCCTTCATTGGTCACCGCAACACAAAGTTCGCGCCAGTCTTTCTGCATGCCGTCAGCCATATTCGCCTCCGATGTTCCGGTGGATGCCTGCGAATGCAACGGCAGGTATAAAGCATGTTTGGTACCACGACGCTAAGTAGTTTGGTTGCCTCGGTTCCCAACACCTTGCGTGTAGTTTCCATCGGTAATCTGGCAATTTTGCCGTACAGGGTTCAATGTATTGTTCGTCAGTAAAACGCTCCAAAGAGCAACCCGTCGAAATCGAATTCCCACTCCCGCGAGGCAAGAAAAATAGTGCTAGTATCTTCGTGTCACGGTCCATGACAGCGAATGAAGAAGCGACAGCGAGGTTGAGGTATGGTTTCAATTGTGATGGCGGGAGCCGGTACCGAACGCTCCCCACATTACTGCTTGCGCGCGAGATGATACACCATGTCCGTGCCCTTGCCATTCTTCCGCCACGTCCAGCGTTCCGTGATGTGATCCTTGTCTTCAAAGTCCAGCACCATCTTGTGCTCATGCCCAACCGCGATGCTGCTGGCGCCGCAGCGCAAAAGACCGGTCCTCGACCGCTGTATTTGCGCTGTTGGGACAACAGAAGCGATCTCGTCCACGACAACTGAGTTGGGCATTTTCACGGCGAAGGCATTTTGGAGTAGATCCCCTCATTGACCGCCGCGGCCAACCGATGCGGTGGGTTGGTCGGCTGAAGCCTCGCGCCTTTAAGATGACTGGCCACTGTACTGTCCCGCCAGGCTCTCTAGTAGCTGTTTTGCCAGAAAGAAGACCCAGGACCGGGCGCTCAGATCATTGCAAAACCGCTCTGGATTTGAGCCAATTCAGTTCTCCTCACACCCCAAGCAATTTCCCGTCAGTTTGGCCTAACGGCCATTCCTACTAACAGGGAGACCACCCCGCCAGCGCATATGAATCCCATCGCGAGCCCTGAAATGGATTTTTGTTTTTCCTATACGTTAAACACGCCAGTCCGCAGATACCTTAAAGCGTATGATTCTCCAAGTCTGAGAAAATCTGCGGAGACATATGCGAAAGAATATCCCGACGAGCGTGCGCGACCCTATCCCCGCTGCACAATATGTACGCATGTCTGATGATGGTCAACAATACTCGATTGACAATCAGAAAGCCGCAATTCAAAAATATGCGGAAAATCACGGCTTTCTAATAGTCCAGACTTATGCAGATGAGGGAAAGAGTGGAGTTGTTCTGAACCGCCGAGAGGCGCTGCGAAAATTGCTCGATGATGTTGAGCGCGGCAACCCCGGCTACAAGGCCATTCTGGTTTACGATGTTAGCCGCTGGGGTCGCTTCCAGAATTCTGACGAAGCTGCACACTATGAATTCCTATGTACAAGGTCTGGTAGACGCCTGCACTATTGTGCAGAGCAATTCGCAAACGATGACACACCCTCTAGTGCAATTCTGAAGTCATTGAAGAGGAGCATGGCTGCGGAGTTTAGTCGCGAACTTGGAATCAAGGTTTTCGAAGGAAAGTGTCGGTTAGTCAAATTGGGATTCTGGGTCGGCGCGAAGCCGGGATATGGCTTTCGCCGCATGATGCTGTCAGCCGACGGGAGACGGAAGCTAAAGTTGGAAGAAGGCGACCGTAAGAGTCTTACTACGGACCGCGTTACACTCGTGCTAGGGCCTCGGAAGGAGATTGAGTGTGTGCGACGGATGTTTGCGATGGTTTTACAGCATCGTCATTCGTGTACTGAAATAGCACGGCAGTTGAATCGTGACCGAATCCCATTTCATGGAAAGCAATGGACCGGACGCGATGTTTACAATGTACTTACGCACCCGAAGTATGCTGGGAACAATGTCTGGGCTCGAACCACGCAGAAACTCTGTAGCAAAGTTACCCACCTTGGTCCCGAGCATTGGATACTGGTGCCCGGAGCGTTTCCCCCAATTGTGGACAAAACCACGTTTGACCGAGCTCAGATCATGCTGTGGAGAAATGCGGATCGTCAATGGACAGATAGAGAACTTCTCAAGAAACTAAAACGGTTACTGGCGGCCAAAGGACGGCTCTCAGAATCGATTATTCAGAAGGCGCGTGGCATGCCCGCAATCGGCACGCTCCATCGTCATTTTGGTTCCTATAAAGAGATGTATGCACGAATCGGCTACCATCCTCCTGCCGAAGACATTTTCAGAACTGCGCAAACGGAGCGTTCGTTGGTTTTGCGTCGAGAACTTGTGGGTCGAATCAAGACTCTATTCGCGAAGAATATGACTGTTTTCCATTTCCCCAACAGAACCCGGTCAGTATTAAGGTTCGATAATGATTTCAACGTGTCTATAGTGCTTTGCCGGACGAGGCCGCGAGCCGCAGGAGGCCTCGATTGGATCGCGGAGCCTGCCGCGATTGAACGCGGATTCATTACTCTTCTTTGCACGGTGAGTCCTAATCGCGATAGAGTCCTGCGATTCTACGTCTTTGCGGCGATGAATTTTAGAACTCGTCGATTTCTCGACAACGATCCGTGGTTACGTACAGGTGTTCGCCTAGAATCTTTATCAGAGTTTTACTCAGTTGTAACGACCATTCACGAAGCGCAACGTACACTGGTTTCGCGTGTGGGGTCAGATAGCGAACCCGCTTGAGAGCTGCGCCTGCGCTTTAGCCTTCTGTGATCTCCGCTTCGCCTCACCATAGGCTCCGGCTGCCTGCGTTTAGGCGCACGTTGTTTTTGAATTGTTACACGCCCTCGCTTGGAACACAGCAACGTACTGAGCTGCGTTTGTCCAAGTACCAACCGCAGTGACATCGCAAACCGTATTTTCGTTCTGGATTCGTTTGCATACCTCCGACGTGACCAATGAATCTAGATAACCTGTGAAAAACTCGCAAATTTTAAGGAGAAAATGTACTGTCAAGCACTGAAAGGGCAGCAGACGCCAAATTGGAAAGCAGCGATTTGGCAGGTGATGTCAAACAACTGGAGAACCTGATCGAGGTTCTGAGAGAAGGTCCGGCATTGCTTCCACCCCAACTAGCACTGAGCTCGGATTAATCGTCGCCAACGAATCGGGCAGACCTGATGTTTCTCAAGCCCTGTTTTAAGATCTTCTGAGAGCCGTCGGAAGATACCAGTACACCCCTACTCATACGTGTCGATTCCCAAAAATCGAGCTTGTAACCATGCTATGCAACAAGGTCTTGCAGACTAAATCGAGAACCCTCGCTACGCACTCCGGGAACCGCATGAAAATAGCGTAACCAGCCTTGACGAGTGCGCGTTCATTTGCGATCCCTGAAACTTGCTGTCCTCTAGAAGTATTGTCATCTTTCCTCACTGTCCCGGTCTGGTCTGCCGCATCGACTATGTGATTTTCTGAATAGGTGATTCCCGTTTGGGGTTGTTGATTCTGTGCGTCTCAGCGGGCGTACCACACCGGCACATTAAGCTGTAACGTAGGTCTGCGTTCGCTATGAGCAGCCGCAGCGTGCTCGTGCATTGCCCTGGCCGCTTGGGTACGTCGGTTGCCGTTCTGAACGCTGAACTCCAATGTGGTAACGGAGTGGGTGCAACGCCGACATGAGAACGTGGTCGTGCCATTAATTACTTGAATGATGTAATGTCTCACAGCTTCCAGTGTTCTCCCTTCTCCGCCGAACCAAAGTTACTAAGCCTGTGATCGGCGTCAGCCCGTGTGCTCGCGAGCGAGTCGATTCGCCCAGACAATGCTTCATTTTGTGCAGGCAGGGTGATGGCAATCGCATGCGATTTCGGTCTCCTCCGACCCTGCATTTTTGCAGAACTGGGTACAATATTTCTCGCCCGCAGGTGGAACGCAGACACAAGGCAAGTGAGCGCATTTCGATTGATCCTTAGACATAATGTTTCTCCTATCAAAAGTGAAAAAGCGGTTGTTGCGATCAGGTTAATCAGCATTACCGGCAGCGCGAGCACGGTCGGGAAAAGCCCGTTTTCGGACTTTGTTGCGGAATTGCTGAACGCTTCCCACTAGGGCGTTCCGAGTTTGTTGGCCGCTGGCAGGCGCAAATAGCAGGCTGACACCGATGCCGTCCCCTACTCCTGCCGCAATGCGCAGGGCGTTGCTGAGGGCTTGGTCGTCCTAACCTCGAATGGCTCTTGACGCTTTCGCCAACTCGGCCAGCCACCGTCCGCCTCCCAGATTTTGTGGCATCACCGCAGTCTGAATCCCTCCTTATTCCTCGGCCTCTTTTCCAGAGTCCGGTTCTGCTTCCGGTTGGCTCTTGGTAAGTGCAGAAATCCTCAGCTTGTCAGCGGCCTTGCACCCTCCCCGATGGGGCGGCTTGCCGCATCCACGAGAACACGGTAATTGAGCCTGGCCGTTCGTTTTCATCTCAGTAGCCTTAGCTTTTACAGCCTTTCCAGCAACCTTTTTTCTGGTCTTATTTGCTGGTTAGGAGCCAGCCCTGCCTCGATTTACTGCGGCTATACTTTTGGCGTTTCGGGGCTTTCGGGCAAACCTGTGTACTCCCGGTAACTAGGGCATATATATATGGGCGTTCCCAATTCGTCCGAAACTAACATTTACAGCGCCGAAAAGTCCGCAAGATCGAGATATTCGTTTATTGTCACGGGCAGCACGGTTGAGCCGATATCGATTTGAACTTGAAAGCCGACTGCGCTCGACCATCCATTTGGCAAAGGCCCCGCAGGGTACATTTTATTAATGGGGAATGGAATTGCATCCACCGTGAGGGTGTCGTAGTACATGCAGGGCTTTCCGCTACATCTGTCGGTGTCTCCAGACACGCGGTGAACATCCCAGCGGACGTAGTGCCATGCATTCGGCGCGAGCAGACACGACGCGGGGGTGTTCATCCACCGTCCGTGAAGTTGATCGAATATTTGCCAGAGGCCGTTGACCTGATTGCACTGCGACCCCCACATAAATTCGGTCCCCGTGGATTTCGAGAAGTCGAACAGGTCGTACTCGAACGACCCGGCGACCGAGGCCTTAGCCATTAGGTAGACCCAGAGGCTCATGCTGAACGATGTTGCGTTGTCGTCAGCACCAGCCCTGTAGGTCCACAGGGCATTGCTATGCTGCGGCCCGGTGATTGACACTTCCATCGAGCTGCCGTCTTTCGACGGTTTCGCATGGTGGACCGTGTGAGATGTGGCCGTGGGGATTCCGCTTCCTCCCGGATTGCAGGACGGTAAAATGCAGACTGGTTTCCACCCCTGCATCGAATCGTCGACGTTAATTGCGGAAACCTTCTTAGCGTCGAATGGCGTCTGGGCTACAGACAGTGCCGAAAAGAAAACGCCGAGATAAAGTCCCGCGAGAATTTTATGCACGATATTCATGTTGTCTCCTCCGAAGTCTTGCAGCGAAATTGTCGGGCGAAAACGATCCACCTCCAGACGGTGACCCACTCGTGTCCCATGACGGGTTAATCGTTACACCTAACCATCTGAAGTTAACCATCGGCAGTAGTCGAAAAAGGTTTGGGTTACTTCTAGGCGAGCACTCTTGGTAGAAGAGAGAAAATTTAAGCCCGCCGCGAGGTGGCTCACGGTGGGCTTAAACGGAGGCGGTACAGATAGGCTCCAATTCCCTAATGCCTGCTCAAGTCATCAGGACATCGGAGCCCAGACTGGTCGTGCAGCATCTTTTATCGCATTTCCATTGCGATGGGTCAGTGACGAATGAACCTAGATAACTTGTGAAAATGTGCCAGTATTTGCAAATTTAAGAGAAAATGTAATGTCGAGCAGCCGTGATAGGGAAATTCCACAATCGGGGGAGGAAAGACGGGCACCGTTCCGTGCTGTTCCACACGGGGACACGAAGAGTGCGCCGCCTTTCCTGATTTCCCTGGATGCATTTTAGCAATAGGTTTTTACACCCAAATCGGGGAAATGCCGAGGGCAAAGCCATGAAAGTGGGAACGGGGGAAGTCACAGTTTAGCCGCGTGCAGAGGACGGCAGCTTTTGAAAAGCGGAATCCTCTAGCAGCAGTTTGTCCCAACCGGAATCGCTGGTGATTTCTTGTACGAGCAACCGATCATTCTTTTGGGTTTTAAGCGTGAACTGTTGATAATTGCGGTTCGAGCGCATTTCTTTTTCTCCCTGCGTCCTTTCGTGCGGAGTTGCCATCATCAGCGATCCTATCAGTTTTGGGATCGCGAGGAATAACTGCGTAAACGCAAGTCGGTGACTAACTAGGTCCGTCAATGCTGAGTTGCGAAAAGAAACCTTGTTACGGATGAGATCTCGTCGCAAGAACTTGTTCGCCAATGTTGTCGGCGTAAGCTGAAATCTGCGAGTCGGTTGCACCAATGTCGCATCCCTCGCATTTATGGAAGATCAAGTGAAGCAGTCTGCCCAGATTGGGAACCGTAAGGGGAATTAGTCTCGGATTGACAGTCTGTACTTCTTGACGCTGGCGGGTTCTAGTTCCTTGACGAATCGGCAGAAATCAAACGAAGACGACACGAAACTGCTTGAGGCGATTTGCCTCTTTGCTTACGTCCAACTACAGCGACCTAAAGAAGTTACACCATTTACCGTCCTGACCATCCTCCAATCCGGAATGAAACTATTTAGTATATGAAAGTCTTCTAAGACAGGGCCATGCACGGAGCAGGCAAGCGTGTTCGAGTATGGATTCAGAATTGCATTAGTGGACTCGTGGCGGCGCGGAAGAAATACGTCATCTCACGCTGACCGAAGCCCGATCCAGAGCGCTACGACGATCTGTACTTTTGGGACTAACCACTAACCCCACACTATCATTCCTAACGACACCACTATTGATGATGCTGATGGTTCGAGTCTTGCGTTTATTGGTGCAGTGCTGTTTCTCGCGTGCCATGCCATAGGCTTTTGCACAAGCCAGAAAAGGTTGACTGTCACAGACATGATCTCGCCCGCCATTCAGACTATGGATATCTCTTGATGAATGAAAAGACTATTGCCACTTGTTCTTTTGCTTAATAGCGTCTGTGTCGCCTCTAGCGCCCAAGACAATCTTGTTGGCGTAGAGCACACCATGGCTCGCTTCTCAGTTCACTACTCAGTACCGTTAAGGCTTGAAAGAGTTTCCGGTAGCGGCATTTGTATCGACCCGAAGTGTTCTGTTGTCGTCACGGCCAACCACATTCAGACGGAGGCGGGAGGGGAAAACCTACAAGTTGCTGGCGGTAAAACCAGCAAAGTTTTGTCCGGCTCGAACGAAAGCGACAGCCACAGAGTGGGAGCGAACGGGAAAGATGGAACCCTTCCTTGTAGCATGGTGAATGATGTGGCGTTTATCTATACGAAAAGGCCGATTCGTCACAAGTCGGGATTGTCTTATTCATATCGCTACCAAGTCGGAGATACGGTTGAGGTTGCTGGCTACTATCATGGAAAGTTTACAACCGAAGAAGCGCACATAGTAGGAGCCGACGTACTTCTACAAGTGGGTTCAGATCGTTTGCAAGACAACATAATACTGGATATCCGTCTTAAGAAAGGACAGAGTGGCAGCGCGGTTATTGACCAGCAAGGTCAGCTAATCGGAATGATCATACTTGTAGGGGTACTCAAGGCCAACGGCGGCGACATTACGGCGAGCGTCGCTCTTTCCGTCAAAACTATTGCCGATGCTTTGATGAAGTTGGATCCCTCGCTCGGGACGTCGCTCTTCGATAAGATACCTGAAGAAAAGTGGACGCCGATGCGAACGACTTTCCAGATTGATGGAGATGACAACGACTCGCCCGAAGAAACATCCACGGTCTTTCCCGTACTAACCGCAGATATGAGCGACGTACCAGACCCAGTTGGTAGATTGCGTGCTAAAGCAGCGGCTTCTGCCGACCTACTGAAAAACTTAATTGCGAAGCAATGCTTTACAGAGCGGAACGCCGACCCTACATGCCATGAAGTAGCTATTATCGAAAATCAGCAGATTTATCGTGAGATAGGGAAAGACGGCAAACTAGGTGAAGCCATTCCAACGATCAAAAAGCTTAGGAAGCACATCTGGATGCAGTACGAATGGGCATACACTCTCGACGAAATAGCGGAGAATTCTTGGGTATTTCAGGGGTTGGTCAAAGACCAGTACTTATTCAGTTTTATGGCATCATCTGAGGATGATCGCTGCTACCTCGAAGAGTGGCCAGAAGTGACGATTCCGCTTTTTGTCAGAAGACGTGTACCCTGGAAGGGTCAGGTAGCATGCTTTAGGCAAATTGTCACAGACAAAGACTTCAATGTGTTGTGCGTATTCACTGATTGGCGTCCGCCTGTAGAATGCTTAATTCAGTATGGTCAGTCTGCCATTTACTTTGACAGCGTTGTGCTAGAAGGGGTGGCGTCGCCGGTTTTGCTTCCGACTAGCGAAGAGATTGTCTTCAAAGGCAAAGGGAGCAAATATTTGCGGTACGCTAGCGTGACGTGGACGAACTACAGAAAATACAGGGCTTCGCACATAATAGATATACGATAGCGGCCTGTGTTTTATCCCAACGAATAGCCAGAGCGTACCGCCGAGAATCTCGCGCGGCAGGCGTATTCATCGGCGCAACAGATTCTACACAGCTCAAATCCCCTGGCGGCACACCGTTACCGCTTCATCACGGCGAAGCCGGTTCGCACCTGCTCACATCAGACTTTCCCGACAGCACTCCCACTTCGGACCGCAGCACCGCCAATCCCAGCGATGTCTTTCAGCCGGTTCACTTGACCGCTTGAGCCACGGGTGGGAAATGAATGAGTTGTGACCATGCAGTCACCTGCAGGAAAAGAAGGTTCGGAAACCTATGGATTACCGAGCGGTGGTCTCGCACAAAGAAAGGTTATGAACGCGTCGACGTTTTCCACAGCGAAAACAGCGCGTTGGTGTGACACCCGTCACAGTATATTGCCTCGAAGAGTTGCTATACACAGACGAGGCTTAAGTGACTCTCAGCATGCTACTCGTGTTCGGAATCTTTATTCTCGGAGCCGCCTCCGGGGGGGGCTAGCATATATCAGGCGGATAGCCGTTGCGAGAAATATTCGCAAACAAATGACCGAACAACTTGAAACTGCCCTCTATGCCAAAAGCAGAGTTGAGAAACCGGACTATGGCTATGTGACGAACAGTACGAAGGAGTCAACGGCGATCAGGAAGGTTGTCGAACAAAAAGAAATGGATATTGCGCAAACGCGGGCAGAGATTGATGCATTGCACACGGTCATTCAATTACTAGAAGATCCCGATGCGACCCCTGGGCGGTACATTCATACCGGTGCTACCGCATCTCGCGCTTAGCGTTTCTGAGCATACTTTCCTAATCGGGCTTTCGCTGAATCCGTCGTGGAGTTTACGTAATAGCGGATATCAGCCAACGTCGGTTTTAACTGTCAACAATGATTCACTGGAATTGTAGGGCGCTTACTAGTTTGCCAAAAGCGACGTGGTTCAAATTCAAACGTTTACGCTGACGGTTCCACAGTCAAAGCGAATCTACGGCGATTCAAGAACGACCTACGGGCATCGCAAAGTTTCTACGATCATCGGAGTCTTAGCGTTCGAAATTTACTGGCAACGGACTCTGGAAGACTCTGTTCCAAATGGCGAGAAAACCCAGTCTTGTAATTGTCTCCTTAACTACGCAGAAAGAGAAACTACCGCAGTCCCATGTATCCCTCCCGGCACCAGTGGACAGCCGACCTGATAGTGAAAAGGAGCTCGAAACCGGGTAGTGTAATTGTACCTGCAGCTCGATGCCGGGTTTCAGTGAAAGAGGAGTGACGATTCCTATATCGCTGATATTCGTGACATTACCAGAGAACTTGCTTCATCCCAGGGCCGGCGAAGCGATACAGAAGTCTCAAAGGGGGGAACGGAAATAGCGACACTGTTCCCGCAGGATTAGACCATATGCAGCTCTTACGTTCTGACTGATCCTAGCTCTCCCGAAAGAGGTCTTCTTAGGATAAAGTTAAAGCCATTTGCGAAGGCAACTGCTGTCTCTTTATCAGTGTCGCTGATCGAAAATATCACGCTAGTTCGGTTTGAACGAGAGTGACGCACCTCTTGTAGAAGCGTTCGGGCTCGATTCGCCGAGTTGGAGATCGGCAACTATGGTTGCGAACTTTCGTCAGTTGAGCGGTTGAGCAGCCCAGCAGCACTCGCAACATCAGCACAAACCTCCGTGAAGATGGCATGTCGCTGCATGGATTTGCGGAGTGGTTTGTTCGTGGCCCCATGGTTGGATAAAAGAAGAGTACTAGCGACCGAGACGGAAGGTTCAAGAGCCGGAACCACGGTCATAACGGGTCACCTAAGGAATCGGCGTATTCGCGTCGTCCCCTTTCTGCCTGGCTGTGGTGGTCCCTCCGGAAGTTGCCTGTCGGCTAGTTCGTTCAGAAAACCAGATGCGAAGAGTTACAACCGCCATTGAGTGTAGCTGCGAAACTCGCGATTTCCCGATCCCCAGCGCCGATCCAACCTTCTTCATGGTTAATTGCTTCCCGTAATAAAGAACGAGAACCTTCCGCTGCAGTGGCGGCAACTCGGCGACGGCACGTATCAAAAGCCTAGTCATTTCTGACCGAAGGCATAGCACTAGCGGCATCTCCTCGGGACTACCCTGAGTGGACTCGCAAAGGTCCTCTTCTTGGCCATCTGCACCAAACCTCGAACTCTCTATTTTCAATCTAGCGATTTCCCCAATCAGCAACTGGAGACGTGACAATGTGATCCCTAGATGCGTCGCCAGTTCCGGCTCACTGGCATCCCGACCCAAAGGGCAGCGCAAGACACTGCGCGCTTCTTCTAGCTCGCGCGCCTTGGCTCGCAAGCTACGCGGCGCCCAATCAAGTTCCCGTAAGTTGTCGAGGATAGCACCACGGATGCGGAAGCTGGCGTAAACCTGAAATCGAGTCGGCCTGCAAGGGTCGTACTTTGCTATGGCGTTGAGCAATCCGACCACGCCTGCCTGCAACAAGTCCTCAAAGGGGACATGGTTTGGTAAGCCATGTCGGATACGACTCGCTATGGTGTGCACTAATGGAAGTTGCTCCATAAGCAACTCATCCCTTCCAGAGGGGTGTAGGTATTCGGGTAGATCCGGAACTGTGCCGTTCTTAGCCGTTGGGGTGTAGGTAGGTGGGAACTGTGACCTCCGGTAGCAGTTGCTTTGATTTGATATGTGTGATGGGGGCTCAGGCAATGATCCGCTTGTAACCAAGGCGCTTGGATGAGGTCGCTCAAACGTTGTTAGAGTTGTCATGTAACTTATTTCATTCTGGCGAGGTTAGAATGTGACTAGAAACGGATTAGATCTTGATATTGTTGCTGGGTAGCGTTCCATTTCAAGAAGACTGCCAAAAACAGGAATTGAGGTGTGTCAGCCACCCGAAGGTTAGTCTGCGCTTTGTCCAAGATTACTTCCCGAACCAAATCGAATCATCACGGTTTGTCGATGCGAGTCTGAGAGGTAACTCTTAATGGCATACTGGCTCTGAGCCGGTGGGCTTTGTGTCTTCGACGGTCCTATTGCTCCGACACCGAAAGCCAACCCTCTAATTCGACTTGTGAACCTCCAGACTGCAGCCTAGCGAACGAAACTGCCGAGTCAATTGCGCACAGCGGTCAATGAGTTTAATACCGAGGCTACGCCAACCAGCAACCAGAAGGACCACAGAGCCGGCCATTTTAACCATTCTCATTTCGGGCACAATTTTCCTGTTCTGGTTCTCGGATTTGAAAATACGCCACATGAACACTTCCGAACTGCGTTTTCTGACTCCGAAGTATGCAATTTTTGATCTCTCATTGGGGAACGAATGCCGCAAAAAGTATCGGTGTGACACTCAAGAATTAACGGCCATACAGTTAACCTATAGTTGAAAAGACTTCGTTTTCAGTGACTCAATCGGATTGGTCCCAGCGTTCACAACAAACCGAAAACAAAATATTCGCCTAGATGTCAAAATTCCACTCGACCAGCCCCACGTGTCCACACGAAAGGACGCAGGACGCAGCGCAAATGCACCCAGATTGCAAGGTGACTGCCGTCCGCCTCGGTTCAGCGATTGAAAGCAGGCGGATGTACTTACTCCCGTATTACGCGAGTGAACCCTGTGAATGTGTTTCACACCTCCTTATCAATCCCGAGTACAAATTGTCCATTAAGACTGCGTTGTTATAAAAGTGCAATAATGATGCTGGCGATTGCAACGCTAGGATGCCAGAGCGTCCTTCCGTCCGGAACAAACAAACCTAACAATAACAACACGAAGTCGGGCGAGGTAACGGTCGCACCGCTCACCATTAATTTCGGCATCGTGAAGGCCGGTGACAGTGAAAGTCAGCCTGCGTTTATGACCAACATCGGTGGGACTACTCTCACGGTAACGCAAGTGACACCGAGCAAAGCTGGTTATAGCGTCAGCGGGATCACTCTGCCCTTGACCCTCACCGCAGGCCAGGGTAAAGGGTTCAATGTGATCTTTTCACCGCTCGCTGCCGGCAAGAGCAATGGCAGCCTAGCCATCGCAAACTCCAGTTCCAGTCGGCTGTTCAATGTTCCCCTCTCCGGAAATGGCGTGACGGCAGGCGCGCTTTCCGCCAATCCCGCGAGCCTCAACTTCGGGAGTGTCACCGTCGGCAGCAAACAATTCGTGCCCGAAACTCTTACCAACTCCGGTGGAACGACCATTCATATCTCGCAGGCTATGGTTGCGGGAGCCGGGTTCAGTATTAGCGGGTTAAACCCTCCTCTGCTCCTCGCCCCTGGACAGCAATACACGTTCAAGATCATCTTCACTCCGCCTTTTTCCGGAAATGCCACCGGAAGTGTTTCGATCCTCTCAGATGCATCGAATTCGAATCTATCCATACCACTGAGCGGCATCGGCACAGCCCCAATTCTCGGACAGTTGACGGTAACTCCGACAAACATGAACCTCGGAAATGTAGTTGTAGGAGCAAATTCAGAGCAGAATGCAACGCTTAGCGCTAGTGGTGCAACTGTAGTTGTTACGTCAGGAACCGTGAACGGTCTGTCTTTCGCGCTAGGTGGGTTGTCGTACCCAGTCACGATCCCCACCGGGCAGCAGGTGCAATTCTCAGTTACGTTTACACCTCAAGTGGATGGGATAGCCACAGGAAATATTTCGTTCGCTAGCAACGCTTCCACCTCACCGACAGTCGAACCTTTGACGGGAACCGGAATACATGCAGTTCAGCCGAATCCGATAGTGGCGAGTTTTCTGCCGTCTAACCAGACGCAGTTGGACGCTTTCACCAACTACGTACTGCCTCATATCTCGGCTGTAATGGTACGAATTAAGTGGAGTCAAATTGAGAGTGATAGCACACAGGGGATTTATAATTTTACGACATTAGATGCCATGATTAGCGATTGGACAGGGCAAGACAAGAACGTGGCCATCATCGTCCAACTCAATAATGACGATGTCCTCGGTGGCGCACCCGATACGGCTGTACCTGAATACGTTTACACCGCCGCCTGGGCGCAGCAGTGCTGTAACGCGCCACCACTCGACGTTGTCCAATGTCACCCCTCATGGTCTCCGTTTCCGATGGTTTACGAAGAACCGTTTAGGGCCGCAGCTGAGCCATTTCTTGCCGCAGTACTGAATCACCTCGATGGAAATCCCAACATCCTCTACGTGCGTGCCGGATATGCCGAAGGCGGAGAGAATACACCTTTCTGCTATTGGAAGTGGCCAGGCTTTTCGGAGCAAGTGTTTCTCGACTATTTCACGGAAATGACCGATTTTGTCGCCGCTTTGCACAGCACCACTCGATTTGTGAACAATGCAAACGGTTTTATGGGACTCCCAATGGCAGACACCGAAGCGGGTATTCTGCATGCCCGGGGCGTAGGCATAGGAATGCAAGCTCTGGCGGTATCAGATAAGACGAACTATGAGAGCGGCAAGCCTTGCCATGCCGATTGGTGCGCGTGGGCCACGGAGTACTCCAGCGATTATCGTTACCTCCAGCCCAGTATCGCCGAACAGCTTGGTGATCCCGTCATCTATGTGCCATTCGCTGAGTCATTTGGTATTAACGCTCTAGAAATTTTTGCAAGGGATTTGCTCATAGCGTATAACCCAGAGGACCCAAACTATCAGCAATACCATGCGGCGTACCAACAAGCATTCGGACTTCCTTAGTCATCGATAGCCAGAAGGGCAGGGCGGTTGGTTTGTGGCCCACGAGTCGGAAGCACTGTGGAGACGCACGCCCGATGCAAACCAACTACCATCGAACTTTCCGCAAACTCACTGCCCCAGTCTTCGCTACTTCGTACTCGATACGGCGAAACAAGTGGAGTATGCTCCTTCGTCGCTCCGAATAATCGTCTGTCGTGTCTTGTGAACCAGACCACATCCAGGTAATTTGGAGCGAATATGCCAACCATTTGGGAAGAAGTACAAGAGTTGACGTACGGATGGATTGGTTCAAGGCTTACGACATTTGGGATCTCGCTTTTTCACTATCGTTCCCACAAAACTTGTCCCTATTTCATGATTCAATTCAAGAGGGACTGCTACTGAAGGCGTTGGGCAAGCGTAGAGGGAGCCTGTGCGGTTGGATCGACAGGTTAAGAGATTGGCTTCCTGCCAATGACAGTCGGGAATGATCCCGCAGCTACTAACGTAATACGTGAGCAACAACTTTGTTCTCATCGTACTTTCGTTTCCACGCAATTCTGGCAGTCGCGTCTCAGCAACTTCATCATTATTGGTAAGTTACAGGAGCGATTTCATGATGTCTGTTGAACTTCCCTCAATTGCATCTTCAAATGTGCTCAATGTGGCTCACGCAGCAAAGGTTACCTCCAAGATTTCCTTGTCCGAAGTCGGCATTAGCGATGTAAATGCCGAATACCAACTCCCTATCAGGTGTCCCAGCGGTAAACCGCTTCGTGCAAATAGTCACAAAATTCCTCTTTCGTTAGTACTTGTTGTTTTCGTGTGGAGTCATCGCAAACTTTAACCTCCTGCTGCTCATGATTCTGGCGGAATGGGACTGGTGCGACAAGTTACGTTGGAAGTCGTCGGGTTCCGCTGCGTGACCCCTCCCTTCATGAGCCGCCCAGCGCTGGGAGAAATTGGTGTTTACGTCAACTCACCCCACGCCGACGATTGCCGTGCGCCCCTGTCAAGCAAAGGGCAGGTTGCCCGAATTACAGCCAGTAGCTCGTCATTGTCCGCAGGCTTCTGCAAGTAAGCCCTTGCGCCCGCGAGGAAGGCTTTCTGTTCGTTGAGTTGCGGATCACGGCCGGTCAAGACAATCACGGGGATGTTCGACACAGTATCAATATCTTGTAGCAGTTCAAGAACTCCGAAACCGTCCACTGCTGGCAGACCGAGATCGAGAAGAATCAGGTTGGGCCGCTCCCTCTGCGCTACCGCAATCGCAGAATAGCCATCTGAGGCCTGCACTGTCTGGTAGTGGTTTGCCCGTAGGCGCATTGTCAGTGCTCGCCTCAGGTCGGCGTCATCATCGACGATCAGGATTTTCGGTTTGTCCATTTGAACCCTCCATAGTTAGGTCAGGGGTGTTGTTGCGGTCTAGTCTGCTTTCAGGGCGGCGAACAACGACTAATTGTTTCCCCCTTTTTCTTTGTTCAGTCGGAAGGTATGTCGAATTGCACGGAACTGGTCAGCGGAAGTTGACGGTGTGCCGGTTTCAGTGCAGCGCATCGTCTAGAAGTCCAGCCTTCCAACAAACCTTACGCGATCCTCATCTCTTCGTTGATCCCGATCCTAAGTCTTGCAGCTTAAAGAAACCTGTTCAAAATTGACCAACTTGGGAGGTAGCCCGGTAACCAAAGACCAGGTTCTCGTGATTGTATTTTCAGCGATGCTCTCGGCCGGGTTCTACCGAGTCACCTGATTATTGGGAACAATTCAGTTGCCCATATAATTCGCTTGAATTCCGGTCCGTGAACGGCCCGATACTTTGGTGCCCACTCAGAAAGCTGATGTGAGCTTTATAGCTCAGACACTCACCACCTGGCCGAGTAGATTACACGTACCAGCCACAGTCCGTCATGATCAGTCACAGTGTTCACTTTTCCGCAGTTTCGACAATCTGTGCACAGGTCAAGCGTCTTGGCTATGAGACTTCTAAGCGCATTCGGCTTTATGGCGAGGAGTTTGAAGTAGTTTCAGACCCGTCTCCTGAAGCCAATGGGGTTGCACAGTTCTCGCTACCACAAGGAAAGACTCACGCATTCGCGTGCTGTGGATTTTCGGTAACAGTGCTCCAGTGCGCAAGAAAGGCTGTGGGTCGATTAAGGCCCATCCGTCTTCTGCGTGCCAGGGGTGAGCGATGGGATAAAGCATCTATGGACAAAGCGAAAGATCAGGATCGAGGCGAGGGGGTGACGGAGGAGAACCCGCAGAACCGGGGGCAATACCAGTGCAGGGTTAATTAGGCACCGCGATGAGGATGCAGAGTTGAAGAATGCTTGATTCTGATTTGCCAGGGTGAATCCTACCGCGGCCCCGGCGCGCTTACCTGGGGCTATAACGAACGTTGCAAATTGAAAGGATAATAAATGAAGAGATTAATCAAGGTGTTACTGGGCACCAGCCTTTTTTTGCTAGAGCAGTCGGATGGCGCAAAAAAAGCGCGCGACCGTGCGGGGAGCAGCATTGATGACCTCCGCGGTGTTGTCCAGCAGAAGTACGAAGATGCGGCTGGCCGAGTAGCGAAAGCGTCAAGAGCTATTCGTGGGGAGGACAACCAAACCCTCGGCAACGCTCTGCGCATTGCGGCAGGAGTAGGGGTCGGCATTGGTGTCGGCCTGCTATTTGCGCCTACCAGCGGCCAAGAAACTCGCAGCGCCCTAGCGGGAAGCCTGCAGCAATTCCGCAACAAAGGCCGAAAACGGGTTTTCTCGGAGAATGCTCGCGCAGCCGCAAACGCAGATTAAGTTATTTGGAAACAACCGATCTCTCACTTTTTAGGAGAGACATTCGACCTACTAATTCGCCAGCCACACTGGTTGACGCAAATTCCAAGCTTAGTAACTGAGTCAAAATCAGATAAGCGACTACAGTGGAACCTGTGAGACATTACATCATCAAGATGGAGCACGGCTTGACCAGGTTCAGATGTCCGCATTGTAAACATTCTGTCACCACCGTCGAGTTCAGCATCCAGAACGGCAGTCGACGTACCCAAGCGGCCAGGGCAATGAATGAACATGCCAAGACTGTACACAACTGCAGCAGAGCCACGTTACCGCCTTATCTGCCAGTGTGGCACGCCCGCTGAGACGCACAGAATCAACAAACCCAAACGGGAAAGATCAGTGAAACATCCTCAAATCCGATGGAATCCTGAACTTCAAGAATGGTTTTGTGTACGGTGTGGCTTGACCTCAGATCACATCAGGAAGGAGAACGCCGAAACTGAATTGGAGTTCTTCGAGTGTCGTCTACCGACTGCCAAACTGCTGGCCGGAGCCGCCGAGTAACTCTTAACTCGGCAGCGATGCCTGGCGGATGAAGTCGCCTTACAACTTATTACCCCCAAGGAAGCCAATTGAAATCTTGGTATCCCGTCAGAATGTGATAAAGCGAAGATTAGGCCGCCATCTTACCACTTGAGCAAGCAATTCGCAGGCTTGTCGTGTTAGTTCGGAAATCCGGCCGTAATCGGCCTCAGTTTGGCGGAAATATTTCCGACAAACGGGTGACCGGGGTAAGCGCATCGGACCAACATGAAGGCCGCCCTGACCATTTGAGGTTAACTGTCGGGCCCTAATCGAAAAAGGTTGGTTAATTTATGGCGAAGCACTCTTGGTCGAAGAGAGGAAAAGTTAAGCCCGCCGGGAGGTGGCACACAGCGGGCTTAAAACGAGGACGGCAAGCGGGAATGCATTCAAGCGGATAAACGGGATCCAACCCTAATGTCATCTCAATTCATCAGGAATCGGAGCCCATGCGTTAGTCATCTTGCATCAGTTTTTATCGCATTTCCATTGCGATGGGTCAGTGACGAATGAACCTAGATAACTTGTTAAAAAACCTGTGTGCCAGTATTTGCAAATTTGCCTTAACAGGAGGGGCAGCCTGTTGATGACTTTTTCCACAGGTTTATCCTGGTCATTCGTCCGTCATGGATGGAAGGAACTACGACGGCATTCCCTAAAGCTGAATGAAACTTTAACTGGACCCAACAAACTAGCCATTCTGGTCGTCAAGTCCACCTCCGTGGACTACAATTCCGATGTCTTGCGGCTCTCGGCCAGCCGATAGAATCGAGAGGTCCTAACAATACTGGCAGCCAAACTCAAGACGGCAGGAGGGTCAGCGGTAACCACGAAGTCCGGATGGGGTGGGCAACGGATGGAATCCAGCTCTGACGGCATATTCAGTCCGCCTATCCGACCGCGCCATGGCGGCGGCAACCGTTAAGCAGCGCGAGCTTCACGAAGCAGCCCTGGGGGAAGGCATTACGTGAGGGGTATCACCGCATACTACCAGCGGCCCAGTCATTTCGTTTTCAACATCCCGCTGGCTTTACAGATTCAGAACACGCAACGTTATGGTATTGTTCGCAGCCCTTCCGAGAGTTCCAGTCAACCGTCAGCGGGTCTGTGAAGAGATGCTGGCAGAATGGACCCTCGGTGAGCGCATCGCAAAGCCGTTGTGATTTCAATTCCTGAGCTCTTCCAATCGGGTACGTCCTGCCGATGGGAAACAAACTCAAAACCATGAGCTGATTAGCAGGCTTGCGCTGCACCTGTTCAATTTGTGCTCAGAACGATTCGGGTTCAGTAGCACTATGAGGGATATTCGGATCAGAGTTAGACAGCAACGAGGAGCGACCCTGCATACCACGGAGAAGATATCCATCAACATTCGGTCACGCCACAGTGCTCGGTTTCCAAATGCCCGAGGTGGAACCTGAGGCACACAACGCTTGTTCGGAATCTGTAAATCGCGACGGATGTAGAAAACGAATGGCTGGCCCGGTGGATACGTCTCTTTAAAATATCCAGGTTCGGCATTGGTCGCACAGCCGGTGACCAGCTTACCGTTTTCCAAGAACCGATTCCGTTCCTGCTCAACCAAACTGTGGCGAACGTGTCAGTTCATCGGGTTCGCCTGGCGAAAACGAACACAATGGCAGCAGCCAAAATAACTAGAATGGAGATTGCATAAAGGTTGTCGAACACTGTCACCCAGATGACGACTTTTTCTCCTTAATCGGTGCTTGTATCCAGGCCCTTCTTCTTCGTGGAGAGGGTTTGGTTCTAACGCCTGGCGCGCCACAGAGTACGACCGGGATACGGATCGCAGTTGCTGATCTCCTTTGACATAAAAGAGAGGGCGAGATTCCGCAGGTGCGCGTTTAAAGTCACCGCATTGCCTTGCTCCCTGAATGGAACCTTCATTACGACGACTGGATCATAGGGGACATTGTGGTATAACGTCCACCACCTCCTTAAATTTGCAAATACTGGCACACAGGTTTTTTCACAAGTTATCTAGGTTCATTCGTCACTGACCCGTCGCAATGGAAATGCGATAAAAACTGATGCAGGATGACTAACGCATGGGCTCCGATTCCTGATGAATCGAGAACACATTGGGGGTTAGGAGCCTGTTTTTACTGGAATACGTTATTGATTTCCTCCCCCTTTAAGCCCACCGCACCCCTCGCGGTGGGCTTTAAATTTATCTCTTTTTTCCAAGATTCCTTCGTATCGTAGGTAAGCAAACCTTTTTCGACTACTGCCGATAGCTCTGCATCCTCATCCCCGTGATCCAATTGAGCTTGCATGCTGGTATTGCCACTTTCGCCTTTGCTCTACAGGTTCGGCTCCGTCGCGCCCTTGAATTCGTCATCCATAGATTATTTTCAATGGCGAGGTCATCACGATAAAGCCGCTAGTATCTTCAGAATGAATTATCGCCCTGTTTCATCGTAGGCTCCTCCGGTCCATGGGAGCTCCGGGCAAATCTTTTCCGCGCACTCCATGAGTGAATTCTTTAGTGCGTAACTACAGCAGAACCAATGGTCCCTATCTGACCTTCAGGAGTCGAGTGGGTCGCCAGACCCGGAGAATCTTGAGAACATAGCCTTTCTCGGCAGTTTGAAGTGTCGTTCAAAAGCACGAGCTCTCCTTTCTTGTCTGCACTCGTTATGGTGATGCCTTCTTCAAAGCCGCTCGATTGCGTGAAAGTCATTCCGACACAAAAGAGCTCGCGAATATCGCAGTGTGGCCGATTCCTGATTCGGAATGGATCAATTAAAAATATGTGTTCGAGTGACGGATGTCACATCCCTTCGCACTTGGCGTTTCTTAGTATCACAATGGTTTCGGTCCAAGATATCGGGAAGAAGCGTGAAAGTGCCAGGTGATCCAGCTATGTGGATAGAAAAGCTGTCTATCGGTGTGCTCCGCGTGCTTACGCCCCTCGGAGCACGGTATCTTAACCCTTCGGTCGCGGAGCGGCTCTACCTGCTGTGGGTTTTCCGCAATTTCAAAACCTTGCCATTGAAGGTGTTGTCTACGCGAGAACAAAGACGTATCGAGGCCATGTGCGCGCGCCACGGATTTGTTTCCGTGCTGGGACTCAATGGGATGGTGAATACTCCGCTTCTCGGCACTTTAGAACAACGTCCCCGGGCTACGAACCCAACTCGACCAAGTCAAAGCGACGCAGTGTCACCGTTTGCCGCGGATTGTCGGGGCGCTTTTGAAAGATGGTAATGCGCAGTGGTACGGCCGGTTGGGAAAGGCGGTGTCTCTGGATGAACGAGAACGTGTGGACAATTGCGCGCAGAATGCTTCTTACCGCCCTGATAAGTTCTCCACGGAAGAGGTTCTATGAGTAGTTATCGGATTCTAGTAGCTGACGATCATCCGATATTTCGTTTCGGTCTGTGCTCGTTACTTTGCTCGCACGAAGGATGGGAGGTTTGCGGAGAGGCCAGTGACGGACGGGATACGGTAGAGAAGTGCAGGCAGTTGAAACCAGATCTGCTTATTTTGGACATTTGTATGCCAAAACTAAACGGCTTGGACGCGGCGCGGCAAATTGTGAAACACAACCCGGACCAGGTAATATTAGTCCTCACCGCTGTGGACTCAGAGCAAATAATTGGCGATTGTTTGGAAGCGCGTATTCGCGGATGGGTTTCTAAGTCCGACGCAACCGACGACGTGATGACGGCAGTGGAAGCACTACAACGGCAAAAGACCATCTTCAGTTTGCGTGTATCGGAACTGATTATCGACGGTTACAAGCGGAATCGTGCCGGTCCAACTGAGGCCACCGTGAGCAGATTGACACTTCGCGAGCGCGAAGTTCTGCAGCTCATCACTGAGGGCAAAGCTTCCAAGGAAATCGCTGTAATTCTGAAAGTGTCACTGGCAACGGCAGAGACGCATAGGAGCAATATCCTGCGCAAGCTGCGGCTGCATTGCACGGCCGACCTGGTGCTCTATGCCGTTAGAAACGGAATTGTCCACGTGCACTTGGCACCGATCTTGCGCTTTAAAGCGGGCGGAGGGACGAAAGCGTCCGCGCCCAACATCCGGCTTACTAGGCTTTAAGACCCAGCCTGAAATGGACGAACGCCCTCATCCTTAGGCGGGCTTTTGGCCGAGAGTTCGAATCGGCTTCGCTACGGTTCGGCGATGTGATCGTAGCCGTTGAGGTGGAGATTGAATCGTGCACATTCCCACAACATAATGGGCGAAATCTGAACTTCCAGCACAAGCCCCCGAGGAGATTCGTTCCGAAAAGGCAAGACTACCACTGACACCATGAGCCCGCCAGAAAAGCGGATGCTCTTGCGCTAGGTCTTCCTGCACCACGTGCAAGTCTGAGAACCAGTCTTAAATCATTTTACAAGCCGATTTGAAGCTTGCCCATTAGGAGCCGGGTTCTCCAGTGTAGTTGTGCCGGGTCGGAACGTTTACAGCCAAGCAGCACTTAGCTGAACAACTCAACCAAACAGTCAGAGAGCACGACAACAAACCAGTGGGCGATGAAATTAAACTTTTCAACAAGAAAGTTAACCCAATCGGGTGATTGGAGTCACAGACGACCGTGCGTCAGTGGCGTATTGTGTTGCTTGATTCCCGTCAAAGGGCTGACCAACAAAATATGGAGGTCAACCTTGAAAATACTCAATTCGTTACTAGTTGCGGCGTCAAACGACAGCACATCAGCTGTCACGACAGTAGTAGCGGTGCAACAAGTGCGGCGCATGCGGGGCGGCTCGCAGGCTCACTTAATGCGCTGCTCTGACAAAAACTTTTACGTCGTAAAATTTCAGAACAATCGCCAGCATCTACGCGTCCTAGCGAATGAGATGCTGGCCGCCTTATTGGCGCGGCTGGCCGGGCTCCCAGTGCCAGAGCCGGTACTCGTGGAAGTTAGTGAATTCTTGGTGCAGCATACGCCCGAATTGAATATCCAATTACTCAACGGCACGGTTCCTTGTCAGTTCGGGTTGCAATTTGGATCGCGGTATGCTGTGAGTCCTCTCGAGGGCCAAGTTTTCGACGATCTGCCCGTGGCTGTCCTTGGGCGAGTGCGAAACCTGGAGGCGTTCGCGGGAATTCTCGCAATGGATAAATGGACCTGCAATTCTGATGACCGCCAAGTGGCATTCTGGCGGATGATGCGGCAACGCAACTATGCTGCTGCGTTCATCGATCAGGGATATTGTTTTAATGGGGGCGAGTGGAATTTCCCAGATTCTCCACTGAGAGGCGTGCATGCGCAAAATGAAGTATATGCGAGTGTGCTTGGGTGGAACTCGTTTGAACCGTGGCTGTCGCGCATCGAAGATATGGGTCGGGAAGTGATTTTGGCCGCTGCAGAGGAAATCCCGCCGGCGTGGTACAAAGGCGATTCGTGCGCGCTTGACCGTCTGGTGCAGGCGCTGCTGGAGCGGCGCAGCAAAATACGAAGTTTGCTGATGACCTTTCGCTTGTGTTCGAGAAATCCATTTCCGAATTGGGGTGAGAAAGTGCACCCCCAGTCAGCGAATTTCGGGTGACCTCAATGTCAGCAAAGAACGACATGAATACTGGCAAAAGAACCGCGGATATTGTCGGGCCGAGACTTCCATGCGTTGCGACAGCGAAGCACTCACTGAAGTTATTACTTGTGAGTTACGCGCCGCACATGCTAAGGAATGAGTCAGTCAACATTGCTGTAATACTAACTGGCGATGGATTCACTGGCGTACAGTTTGCGCGCGATTGGGGGCGCGTGATAGCACTGGATCCTGACGCAGATATTGAGCTTCTGGAAGCGGTTACGTTTGAGATACGGGATAAACTGCGAGTCGCAGGCGAGCGAGAAACGATATTGCTTACAATGGAAGACTCGTGGTCGAATGCTATACGGCTTTCGTCCGCGAAGGAATGTTTGACAGAGAACCCGGCTGATGAGATCGAGACACTAGCATCGCAGTACTTGTAATCGTGGGCCATAGCTCCATATTTATCCTTGTGGGTTTTGCGTGTTGATGAAGCAGTTCTGATGATTTGCGAGGTTGCCGTTGCTGTACGTGCCCTTCGGTTTCGTTTTCAGTTGGTGGTCAAAGAGAGCACTCTTCATCTCTGTCCGCGGAAAGTCAACTCACGCCGCCCGCTCACTGCCTCTAGGTGATGACTAGACAAGTTTCTTCCAGAGTTTCCCTGAAGTTCTCGGAGATGATCCGTGCACCTAGTCCATTCGTGTTCACCCTCCTATTCCTCATACCGAACAAGCGTGGAATCTCGGTCAACAGGCGAGAGCGATCATACCGAGCGGGGATGCCGGTTGGAAATCGAGGCAGACAACCGCGGTACCACTCTCTGCAGTTCGCTTCTGATCCTGCTATGAGCCTGAGAGATCGCCAGGGTGGCAGAATGCGCTATTATGTCGCCATCTCGAACAGCCTTGCAGGGCCAACGCTTCTTGAGATCAGAACCCCAGTCGACATGGTACAAGACCGTTGGCGGGATCCGATTCGGCATGGGCCTGCTGTTCCGGTGGTGTAGTGCGGTCCAGAAACCTACCTTAACTATTCCGATAAATCAGGCCGTCTCAGGTCTTAAGAAATGTCGACAGTGCAATGGTCTCTCCCAAAGCTTGCCGAATTGCGGCCAAGAATTCATGATTATCGGGAGGCTTCTGGAAGAAGGCCACCGCCCCGGCGTCCAGAGCACGTTTCTTATTGTCAGCCGGATCTCGGGCGCTGAGCACGATGACTGGAGTTGCCACAAGATCTGCCAAGCCTCTCATTCGTTCAAGGACCAGGAAGCCGTCACCTGCAGGCAGTCCGAGATCGAGGATGACCAGGTCTGGCGCCTCTTTGCGCGCCACGGCTATGGCGGAAATGGCATCCGCTGCGCAGATCACCCTATAGCCGTTGGCTTTCAATCTGGCAGTCAAGCCCAGCAGAAGATGCTTGATCGTCGTCGATGATCAGAATTTTCTTTCTACTCATTTGAGTCTCTCCTTGCCCAAGAAGTGCGCTTGAACCAATCGTTCGATTCGTGCCGTGACTTCGCCTATCTGTTCTTCGCCGGACTGGCCGGGCGCCACGAGCAGTGTCGTTGAGGAAATTACCGGCTTGAGTTTTGAAGCATTGTCGAAATTCTGCAACTCCCTGGCAATGCGGCTTGCGATGACCTCAAATCCGCTGGGGTCGGTGCAGGCGACAATGAAAAAAGTCTCTACCGGCTCTGCGTCACTCATCGAGGGCAAGAGCACATCCTGACCAGGATGAATGCAGCGCTCCAGAACCCTCCGTATCTCCGGCAGGATATCCGCCTGAACGGCTCCCTCGACCGCGACCACGTCCACCGCAATGAGGGTCACGGAACCCGCCTCCAGGTTTGGCGCGGTGAAGACGGGGGCACACAGTTTGGCCAGTGAGAACACCGGCAGGGTAAAGTAAAAAGTGCTGCCCTGTCCCAGCTTGGCTTTCCACCCAGATTCGACCACCGTGCCGTGACACCAGCTCTCTTGCAATGAACAGCCCCAGACCCAGACCGCTGCGACTTGCTTCGGTACTGCTTTTTACCTGCGCCAGACGGTCGAAAATGATCTCGCGGTTTTCCGGGCTGATTCCGCATCCCGTATCGGACACCGATAGACACAGAAAACCTTCGTCTTCTACGAAGGGCCGGCACTCGACGGTAACGGTTCCACCTTCGGGCGTGAACTTGATTCCGTTATCGATCAGGTTGATGAGAATTTGCCGCACACGGGCGGGGTCGGCCCAAACAAAAGGAAGACCCGGCGCAACGTCGGAACGCAAGGTGATATTCTTCACTACCGCATTCGTATGGCATGTGCTGAGAGCCTCGGCAATCAGCTTGTCCGGGACTTACGTGCTGGGGCTCTACCGTGAGTTTATGCGTTTCGACACGGGTTATGTCGAGGAGATCGCTGACCATATTCTTCAGTTGTTTGACATTGTCTAGCGCGAACGTCAAGTGCTCGTGCTGGTCCGGAGTCAGATCACCATGCAATCCATCCAATACATTGGTTGTGAAAAAGTAGATCGCCGTCAGCGGAGTGCGGAGTTCGTGCGAGACGTGAGAAAGAAGCTTTTCCTGAAGGCGCGCGCGCTCCTGCCGGGCCTCTTCCAGTACGATCGCAATTTTCCTCCGCTCGGTCGCGTCTTGCATGATGATGGCAAAGCCGCGAACCGGTACCCGCATCTTCCGACAATGGTGTGATGTTGACATTGGCCCAGAACTGCTTCCGGTTCGCCGCGGACGCGCCATCCCTCATCTTTCGGCGCGGCCTGCTTGCAGAGCCTTGTGTAACTGTTTCTCGGGCACGCGATTCTGAATATCTTCTGGGGTGAACATGCAAGAGAAATTCTGGCCCACGATCTCGGCCTCAACGTAACCCAACATGCGCTCCGCTCCGCTATTCCAACTGGTCACGCGCCCAGTTGGATCCATTGTGAAAAGCGCGTAGTCCCTGACTCCCTCGACCAGCAACCGAAAACGTCCGTTTGTCTCCGCCAGCTTTGCCTCGAGGATCGCGCCATAGCGTTGCCGGAGAAATGCATGACCCAGCGCGCAAAGCAAATCGCCCGATGCCTGGAGGACAGCGCCGCTTACAGGACGCTGTTTCCTCGCCAACTCCCAAAGTTGCTGCGCCGAAACCCCAAACGTCCTTGGCCACGCGGCGCAACGATAGCGCTTCGGGATATCGATCGAACACTTGCCCCGCGATAATGGCCCCTAAACGCTGCTTGCCCAATATGAGCGGGACAGCGACATGAGTCAGGCCAGCTTGGTCACGCACCATCACCGCCTTCGCCTGTTCGCAATGCCTCCGCAACCGCAGTACAAGGCGTGACCCATCGTTATGCAGAAGGGACATCCGGAACCCCAATCAGGTGCAGCGTCATGAATCAGCCTCCAGACCGGCTGCGCATTGTGACATTTTCCCAATATCTGGCCTTGGGGGTCGGTCAATGCGACCGCCACTCTCATGGTGCGGCCATAGGTCGTCAGAATCTCCCCCCAAGCGTCGAGATTAAGCAATTCGGCCCGCACGCTGGGCGACAGTTCGATGCTGCCACTTTCATCGCTCAGGCCGTCTCCATGAGCTGGTAGCGGAACCGCCGGGGACAGATACTCGCTGGCGTCGATTGTCTAACCGCTTCTGAGGTCATTCTTGCCCCTGGACTGCGACCGCGCCGTTTATTCGTTTTGGGAAAGATAATCTGGTGGGGGCGCGGCTCAACAGACTGGAGTATCCCTGCAGCGGCGATGCGGGAACCGATTCTGTTCCAGAGGCACCAGAGAGATTCCCCCTTGGCCGATCACAAACTCGCGAGTATCGAATGAATGTTTACTGCCTCGCGATTTGACTACCGAAATGCAGCGGTGAAGCGAGTTGTTGATTTCCACCAGGCTCAACAGAATGAGGTTATCCACGATGGAGCTGACGGGAAAATCCGGCATATACGATGAGATCCCGAGGAACTCTGGATTCTCATAGTTGAAGAAAGTCGTCATCAAACGCTGCTTGCTGTAGGCCACCATGGCGTGAAAAAAATCGCGGTACACGCCGACTTCTCCGATGGCAGTGCTATAACTTGTCATCCCATCAATCACCATTCGTTGTATGTCATGCTCCTCGATAAGTTCGACAATGCGAGCATAGTGTGAATCGATGTCCAACTCTTGGGGGCTCTCGAACAGGATTTTGATGGTTCCGTCAGCGACCTGCTCTTCCAGGTTCAGCCCCAGAGTCTGAGCATTGCGGATGATTTGCGCTGGGTGCTCATCCAAAGAGATGAGCAAACCCCTGGTTTTCTGTTTCATCGCGCCTTCCCGCAGAATCTGCGTAGCCAGCACGGTCTTTCCCACCCCGGAAACCCCGACTACCATGGTGGTGGACCCATCAAAAATGCCGCCGCCTATGAGAGTGTCGACAGCCTCAACCCCGATGATGGATCGCATGGTGCTGGAGGTGGGCTGCTTTGAGTCACCGCGGAGAGGCGATTGAACGCGACGGAAAATCTCCAAGCCTCGGGCCGCCGTGATCTGCAGGGTGTGCTCTCCGGACTCAAAATCCTGGCCGCGGCTCTTCAAGACCTCGACGCTGCGCCGGGTGCGCCGGCCATGCCGTTCGCGGCCCAACTGGATGACTGTATCGGCGAGGAAATCGCTTATTTCCAGGGCCGCAACCGAAGCGGGTGCGCTGCCACATTCGAGCGAAAGCATGGCAGTCAGGCTCTCCCGGTTCAACGACTCGATCAATTGCTGTAATAATTCGCGGTACCCGAAGCCAGCGGAGTCACCCGAGCCAGAGCTCAACAACCCAATGCCGTCGACGAAAATCCGCTGGGCGCCCAACTCCCTCGCGGTTTCGAGCAGCAGGCTGTCCGGCGCGCGCATTTCCTGGTCGAATACCTGCGGAGTGGTAAAGATGATTTGCAGCTTCTTCTGCTGCTGCAGCGTATCTAAATCCCAGCCAAGTCCGGCCGCGTCCCGTATGAGTTTGTCCGGGCTGGTCTCAAATACCACGACCATCCCAGGCTCGCCATATTGGGTAATCCCACGGTAGATGAACTCCATGCCCAGCAGAGTCTTTCCGCTTCCGGTCACGCCCTGCACCAGGATCACATTGGTCCTCGGAATCCCGCCTAGCAGGATGGAATCGAGGCCCTTAATGCCCGTCTTAATCAAACCCTCTTCAGACATAACACCTCTCGTCACTTTCTGTACTCAGTTGATTGTTCTTCTCGCCCTACTCTCGTTCTAACGGGCCTCAGTAGTCTTGCCAGCAGCAGCCGGCCCGCGCGAGTTTGCGACAGGCTGAGCAGTTCTTGAAGGCAGCGCCAGGGCTCAGCATCTGTCCAAGCGGGGATGCGGCATAGATGCGCTCCCTGGGAGCGCCGCGAGCGTTCGATGAGCTTCTCGCGTTCCAGTCGGTAAAGTGCGCCGCCAACTACCGTTCTTATGAAGTCTGTTCCGCGCTGGACTGTAGTCATAGATGGGTCGGTCATCTACTCGCTTCAGAATCATCCCATGCGAGGTTCTTGTATGGTTGTGATGTGCGTCACATGTAGCGTCATGCAAGCCTAGTTCGGGAATAACGAAACAACTCTCGTGGGACTGAATCGCCTCAGCCTTTTAGACCTCCGGAAGTTTTGGGAAGTCCCCTCTATAACGTTGTGCGAGTCATCAATACAGAATCGCTGCCGTACTTTCAAGCGAAAATGCAGAACTTCCCGGGCCCCCCGACTAAATAATCTGTTGGTCTACGTACAGAGAGGAAAGCAGTCGTGACGGTCTGATCCGCTAACAATAGCAAGTTCTAATATTCCTTTACAGTTTGCGGAAAAACTCGATGTTGCATTTGTTTTTGGGTGGCGCAGCGCTTCAGCGCTGCGGTAAGTGCATGATTTTGAATCCGGCTTTAGCCGCCGAGGTCGCAGTTTATTACCCCGGAATGAGTTTTTCCGCAACCTCTTTAGCCATCCGCCGTATTTGCCCTTCCGTGTGTTTCAGAGCGCAGACGGAGACCGGCAAACTCCCCGCCCGCGGCTCCCACACACTTTTCCACAGAGATGAACATGATCGCTGTCACCGACAAGTCAGCTCTTCTTGTCTAGACTTAGAATTCAGTCACCACTCAACACTGAAAAGATCGATCGAATCAGAATTCGCTCCCGAACGTAACGCTTTTTCTTGAAAAGGAAGTGAACATGGACCCTCTGAGCAATATCGACACATATACAGATAGCGGTCGATCACGGGTTTATGCTGACGCAGTCATCGCTCTACGCAAATGCCTCGGGTTATCCCAAGCAAGCTTCGAAAAGGTCTTGAAATGCTCAGCGATGGAAGTCTCGCGAATGGAACGAGGGTATAAGCTTACAGCAAACCCATGCATTCAATTGGGAAACATCGCTGGCGACCCGCATGTTGGTTTTTCTGGGAACGTGCTAGGCCAAGGAGCAGTGATGTGCTGCGGATTCTTCCCGACTTTCACCTGCGAACGCAAAAGGACGAAACGGTTTTGCGGGTGGTCCATCAGGGACTCGTTCGAGAATTAAAGCATCTTATCTTGTGGCTATTCCTGTATTGCCGCTGGTGCCTGGTGCTTGGAACTCACGGAGGTGCAGACATACCTGATTGGATCGGAATTGTTCCCAATGCGGTGTTTGCGACGCCGAAGACGTGTGCCCAAATCCAACACGGACTACTTGTTTCCAGGTAAAGGGTCAATCCATGATGCGCACCGTTCCCGATGGCTGCATAGTAGTCGGAGACACTACCCAGACCGATCTCCCCGATCTGTATAGCAAGATTGGCGTGGCTCAAGTGCGTATCTCGGATGTTGATCGAAATCTGCTCGGAAGCATTACCGACGACGTAATCATTGATTTCTTGGATTTCTTGGTTTCCTCCCCGCTGTTTGAACTGTTGCTGAAATTGTGCGAGGAGGGCACGGAGGAGATTATTCCTGACCCCTTGCGGGACGGGACTGAGCGCGGTCTCCGTTTCGGGCTGTCGGTTGCTCGTGGGTCCGTCGCTCAAGCGGGTAATTGGGATTCTGCGAATGAGAATTAGATTGGTGCCATCTCTTGACACTGGTGTTCATTCAGTTCGGAACCACGGCATTTGTCACTTTAAGATCGACGATACCGTCGTGACGACGATACCAGGGTTTAGTGGTAGGTTCGTTGTTACCAGGATTGACAGGGAAAGCGAGACTGCGGACTTGGAGTCTCATCCGTCTTCAGAAGGTTCAACCTATATTCTAGCCAGTGTGAGATGGGAAGCCATCCATTCTTTGAACCCCATTCAATCTGAGGAATCGTGAGAGAGATGCCTGAGCGACGGGCGATTGCGTCTCAAATCTCAGCATATCAATCAGGGCTTAGTGCTGTGACCGCGTTGCTCGAGGCTAGCATCGATCAAGGCGTCTCTATCTGGCTCAGGTGTCTCACAAGCCACCAGTAGGTTTTAGGCCACCCTGGGAGGCATTTGTTATGACGAGGGCAGCCCAGAGTTGGCGGTTTCGGACCCTAATGGCAAATTAAAGAGGTATTCATCGTCCTACGCTTGTCCGACATTTGAGCCCACTTGGTTGTGGGAATCTTTCTCGCACACTTCACGTTTTGAGCAGGTTTACCAGATTATTTTTTGCTCCTAACTGAATATGTCGGGGAGCCCCCCGTGCTGAGCACGGGATTCGAGGCCGACCCTAGATCGGGAGTGAAAATCGCTGTTCCTACAGCAGACGGCACCGAGAGGTCATTATTTAGCGCATAAAAATGCAGACTGCGCGGGGAATTTAATTGAATCATCCCAATTTCGATGTGTTCTCGTTGCATGTCGGTCAGAATCCAAATAATTTCGCAGTGCTTCCTTATCCTCGGGCGACATCTCGATGAACTTGAGTCCATTCCCGATCTTAATGTTCTGGGCGACCACAACCGCCTTTGTTCGAATCTGGCGGCCCACCTGCAGATTTACATCGAGCACTGTCCCTATAGGAAACGTGAACATTATCCTAAGATAGCAGCCCCCGATGCTCAGGTCCGCCGTCGCACTCGTAAGCGCTCTCCTACCCTCGGGATTAAACTCAACTTGGACTCGCGTCTTGAATCGTGGATGCTTACGGCGATTTTACTCGTCGCTCATCCGTCAATCTTCGCACGAGCCAGATCACAGGCGTGCAATGCAACAAAGATTTTCATCGAACTCATCTAGTGACTGGCGCTATACGTCTTCTTAGAATTTCGGGGTTCAGCATCGGTGCCCAAGAGCTTACCGTGTTCGTGAAGGCAACTCGGTTCGATGTCGAACATTAGACGGCCTTACCCGCATCGTGCCAGACTTCACCACGCTGGTGCCATTTACAACTCTTGGTAGTGGTGTATTTTGTGGCGAAGCAGTCCTCCCGAAGGACTGTTCGGAGGGCGTCTTTGACCGGGGAAAGGGCAAAGACGCTCTCCCCTATTGGGGGCTGTCACGTTTCGTGACATTTTTGTTCATCGAGGGCAACGTCATCCAGCGCCCGCATATCCAAGCCTAAACCGAGGGCGTGATGAAACCAAATAAAAAGCAGCCTACCCGCGACGATCTGGCGGCAGTATTGATAACTGTTCGTGGTCAAGCTCAAATCATAAAACTGCAAAATGAGAAAATCCGTCGCCTGGAACTGACAATGGGGCAGGTGTTGTTGATTTATCCGAGATTTGAGGAATTGCGAGTAAACTGAGCAACTCTGGTTCCGCTGCGAGTTTTGCTATTCGTTGTCCGTTCGGCCCGACCAGTCCGGAATGGGAGCGATCACGTTCTCTGCGTTGTGGTCTCGCACGGGCCGTTCTCAAGCGGGTTGCTGTTTCACGAACTTGTGCACGTGGAACAGTATCGGCAGCTTGGCATTCCACGGTTTTCTGAACTTTACGTGCGCGGCTTTCTGAATGGAGGAAGCTACGAGGCCATCCCGCTGGAAGTCAATCCGTACACGCTCGGAGGTCGGTTTGAGCAGAATCCCGCTGGACACTTCGCTGTCGCGGAAGAAGTTAGGAGATGGGCTGCGCAAGGCAAATTGTAGGCGGAAATGAATCCGGCCGTCGCACATAGGGGCCACTCCCACTTGCAGGTCAGGAACAATGTGTTCATGGTCGCGCCCGGTGATTGGACCAACGTGGTTTGGAGCGAGTGTCTTTGTGCTACTTGCGCTCGAAATTTTGGGATGCTCTCTTGGAGTTCTGTCGCTGCGCGGTAGGACAAGGAAGCACTCAACACCGGAATTTAATTCAAATCTCCCCAAGCAAGGCCATTACCAATTTGTCCTCCAGCCAATTCAACGCGCTCATGCAGGCGAAATCCTAAGCGTAGAGGGAATGGAAGCCGATATTCGTAGTGCTCGATGCCGATCCCGCCACGGATGTGCGGAACTATTCCAATGTCATACACAATTCGCACCGGGAAAATAATCTACTCCGGCTCCAAGAAATCGCAAAAGTAAATCGAGGACGATCATCTATGGCAGATCGCAAAGCGGCGGCCGAAGAAGGCGGCTCAAACGAATACGCATCTACACCCTAAAGTAATGTGGTTTGGGGGGTCTCCGTGGTCTACCCTTGACCTTGTGCAAGCGCGGCCGAGCGATGGAGAACTAATGACCAGAACTGGTTCCGTTCGCGACAATGAATCAGCCTGTCACCATCGCTCCGCGTACTGAACCAATATGGCCTACGAGAACACTGACGACCTCAACAAAGACTGCGGTCCGACGTTTACAGCCTTCCTAGAAGGGATGGCCGCCCACAACAAAGGACAGATGGAACTGCAAGCCAAGGTCGCCTGTCCAACTTGCCGTAAGGTCGAAGAATATACGATAAGTAAGCCAGTTCATGGGCTGGTGTAATGTTCCGTAATGGATTCGGCGCCAAGCCCAGACGCAGCTTCCGTGTAAGATCGCTGGTAGGATATTCTTGTTCCAAAGGGATTATGAAACGAAATCCTGCTTTCATACTGATGATCGCGTTGAGTTTTGCATCATCAATACCGGCTAAAGCCCGCAGCGGGAATAGCGGTAGCAGCAGTGCCTGATCTGGGGCATCCAGGTCGCCCCGGCTATCGCGTTCGCTGCTTTCCTCGTCAACTTCCTAACCCCGATCCCTACTTCGGCATCCGTCGCTGTTGGACTGGGGAATGCATCCAGCGCCGTCGTTGCGGGTTACTTGTTAAGGCGTTCTTCTGATTTCCAGACTTCGCTTCCTCGGCTACGAGACGTGCTGAAACTGGTCACGGCGGCAGCGGTGTTGACGACGACACTCGCGGCTTTCGTAGGAGTCACCGCTTTGACCCTTACACACACAAAAGCATGGTCTTACGGTTCAGCATGGCGAATCTGGTGGCTGGGCGATGCGATGGGTGTGCTGGTCGTCGCGCCATTATTACTCACTGGTCGGGATTTGATTTCCGTTTACCGGGGCTGGCGTCTACTAGAAGCTTGCTTTCTGTTAGTCGCCATACTCGTCACTTCGGCTGCGATTTTCGGTGGTGCAGCAGTGCGCGATGATGTGTTGGCATTCGTTGTGTTTCCGTTCGTCATCTGGGCTGCTCTTCGATTCCGTGTGGCTGGGGCGGCGGTCGCAGGTCTTCTGTCTGCCAGTGTCGCCATTTGGGGAACGGCACATGGATACGGTCCCTTTGTGAACCATTCTCCGCTCCACAATGCAGGGCTGCTTCAGATTTTCGTTGCTGTGACCTCCCTAAACCGGGCTAATTCTGGCGGCGGTTATTAACGAGCGAGAACACATCGGTGAAGCATTTGAGACTGAGAAAAAACTGCTGAACGAAAGCGAAGCGACAAAGGAGAGATTAGGGGAGCTAGTCAGAGAGCGCACTTTGGAGCTTGAGCGGAATACCGCACAACTAACGTACCAAGCCAAGTTGCTGGACTTGGCAAATGATGCCATTTTCGTCCGCAGTGCTGAAGATAGAATTACCTACTGGAACGATGGAGCGGAACGTCTCTACGGCTGGACGAAGAAAGAAGCCTTGGGCAAATCTACTCTGGAATTGATTCACACGGAATTCCCAAGGGACGTTTCTTCCATGTTCGGACAGGATCGCTGGGAAGGTGAACTTCGGCAACGGCGGCGGGACGGATCGCAAGTCACAGTTTCGAGCCGCTGGACGACACTGAGAGACGAGAACGGCAACGCCATAAGGCTGGCTGGAAATCAATACTGATATAACTGCTCGCAAGCGAGCCCAACAAGCCGCGCGGAGTCTCAGCGGTCGAATCCTGACCTTGCAGGATGATGAACATTGTAGGATTGCGAGAGGTCTGCACGACAGTTTGGGGCAATACTTGACGGCTCTAAAAATGAACCTCGACCGTCTTTCAGCGTCAGACAACGGCAACTCCGCACTGGCTTCCGAATGCGCCGGCTTGCGATTAAGTTAACCTGCGTTGGCAGCTGCGCGAGCACGCTCGGAGAAGACCCGTTTTCGGACGTTACTGCGAAATTGCTGAACGCTTCCCGCTATGGCTCTTCGAGTGTCTTGGCCGCTGGCGGGCGCAAATAGCAGGCCAAGGCCGATGCCGACTCCTATTCCCGCAGCAAGCCGCACAGCGTTGCCGAGGTCTGGGTTGTCCTCTCCACGAATGGCTCTTGATGCTTTCGCCACTCGGTCAGCCGCATTTTCGTACTTCTGCTGGACAGCATCGCGGAAATCATCAATGCTGCTAGCCGCACGGTTGCGCCCTTTTTGTGCGCCATCCGACTGCTCAAGTAAATAGAGGCTGGTACCGAGTAACGTCTTGAGTAATTTCTTCATTTTGATCCTTTCAAGTTGCGTAGATCGTTTTCGAGATGGCGCAGCACTTGTAGGTCTCACCCCGCCAAGTCCGGAATCAGCGTTCTTCAACTCTGCATTCTCATCACGGTGGCCCAGTTGACCCCTCATGCTGGTATTGCCGCCTTCGCCTTGGTTCTGCGGGTTCTGCTCCGTTGCGCCCTTGCCTCGATCTTGATCGCTTGATTTGTTCATGGATGATTGCTCTCCTCGCTCCACCACCGCACTCTCAACACGGATGGCCGCCAGTGCAGTCGCCGCCGCCCTTTTCGCACTCTGAAGCCAAGCGAATGCTTGGGTCTTTTTTCGTTGTCACATGAACTGCAACCCCATCGGCTTCAGGAAACGGATCGGAAACCACCTCAAACTCCTCCCCATAGAGCCGAATGCGCCTAGCAGCCGCATATCCAAGATGCTTGACCTGTGCGCAAGATTCTCGAAACTGGGGAAAAGGCGACACTGGGGCTCGTCATGACAGATCGTGGATGGTAGGTTCTACGCTACCTGTTTGGATATTGAGCGTCTGAGCTATAAAGCTCACAATGACCATCCGGGCGGACACCAAAGGTGTCGGGCCGATCACGACGATGTAGATGTAAGCCATAGCCAGTAGCCGCGTCGCGAGGACACGCCAATCACCGCGATGCTGTTTGGCAGTGGCTCATTCAAGTAAACGCATCCTCGTCGATTTCAATATCGCCCAAGTGCGTGACGCTCTTCGCGATGTGCTGGTGTAGGTGTGTTTCGATGTGCTCCGCAAGTTTTGCATGCTTCGCTTCATAAATCATATGTATGTTGCTTTCCTTCGAACTCGCCCGTAAAAACGACGCGATTGCTCGGACGCCGAGGTTCCACGCTTTTCAGGGAAGCTTGATCTGGCGTTGGAACCTTATATTTGCTACTAGGGTTTGGGCCAACCGGATTTGGAGGCCAGTTCGGTAGGTCTCGCAATCTCATCTTTTTATTCCCTTTTCAGAACGAGCCCCCATACACGCCGAGAGCCTAACCGTAATGCCAGTTATTCGCCGGGCAGCCTCTCGTCCAATGTCTGACTCAGTGACTCAATCGAAGTGTTCTTGCTAAGTTCGCGAACGTCCTTGTCTGCCATGATGCTGTGAAGTCCCATGTGCCCACAAATCGCACGAACCATCTGCAACACCGTTGTGATTTCTTTCTCTGCCAGCAAGTCAACTTGCAAGTTGAGGTGGTCGCGGCGTTCCCCCCGGCGCATGATGCGGTTCTGGCGCATTAGTATGAACCTGGACAAAATGACCGCCTCTACCGCAACGATCACTCCGAGCAACGAAAACGGCCATGAGTCGAACGGACTCACTTCGGAGATTCGGCCGCCGTTCACTAGCACCCATGCGGTCACGAGCACTAGGTGGAGCACAACGAACGGCAGGCTTCCCGCAAACGCTCCGATGCTGTCGGCGAGACGTTCTGAACGAGACCTTCGTTCCAGTGCTTCTTCCTCTTGCTTCACAATCGAATCGATGTGCGCCTCAGCGTGCCTTGGATGTTCAGTCATGTCATGCCTCTTGCGACAGGATACGCCGCTTCGGAAGTCGAGTTTCAAAGTTTAGGCACTTGTGCGATGCTGACAAATGAGCCGGAACAGAGACGCAACATTATGTGAAGTCATCGCAGACTTTCATGTCCATGCCATCTGGGCAGCACATCCTGAGGCACCGAAATAATAAATTCTTCTTCATCCTGCTCGTCGCTAAATGGCGGCTCGGTTTGCAGTCCGATAGGTGTCATGTCCTTCATCCATCGTCTTGGCAATAATCTCTGCTTTTGTCATGCGCCTCCATGCATACCTTGGCTTTCATGGTTATTAGTCGGGGTTTCCGTGGCGGACAGACCGCTCTATCCGTGGCACTTCTCGTCAGCGGGCCGTACGCTTAGGCTGGCGCACAAACCCCGGAGCGGCAACCGATGTTTTCAAATCGTAGGCTCCTGCAGCTTGAAGTTCGATGGCTTCGATCAGGTCGGCAACTGTGATTTCCCGCCCATGCTCAAACGCTGACTGCGAGCCAAGGATGGACGAAATGGCTGCCGATTGGCTGCGAAAGGCCTGAAATTCGGCATGTCCACTCTAGTGGGGATGCACCAGCGTGCCTGCGCTGTAGACTCTGACCATGAAGGCGGCAGTCGTCGGAAGTAAAACCCCACCAGAACCGACGCCCACCAGAGCCAAGGCATTCAACATTTTCGCCCATCAGTGCCATTGCCTTCTTCGCGTGTCACCCTTAAGACTGGGGGCATGGAAAATTGGATTCCCGCCGTAAGCGATGCTGTGACGACCACATTATCCGGGCACAACGGTGGGTTCATAGTTATCAGGGTTGACGTGGCGACTAAAACTGCGGACTTAGAGTCTCTTCCTCTTTCACAACGCTCAACCTATATCTTGGCAAGCGTGACGTGGGACAACATTCGTCCTTTGGCCGACGCGCAATCTACTTTGGCATCGTGAAAGCTCAGCAAAATTTCTTGAGCATCGGTCACCCTCTTCATCACACCACAAGGGAACCTTGAACTCGCGATTGCTTTGCCCGGTTCTGAACATAGAACTACTACAGTTTTACTACAGCGAGGTTGAGGTATGGTTTCAATTGTGATGGCGGGAGCCGGTACCGAACGCTCCCCAAATTACTGCTTGCGCGCGAGATGATACACCATGTCCGTGCCCTTGCCATTCTTCCGCCACGTCCAGCGTTCCGTGATGTGATCCTTGTCTTCAAAGTCCAGCACCATCTTGTGCTCATGCCCAACCGCTCTTTCAGGTTCTTGAAGTAACAACCTAGTAACGCTCGCCCAAGTTGATAACTGTCGCAAACAGGCCATAGCGCTCATTGAGAATGGCCGAGCCGGGGTCAATGACTGCACTTCAACAATTAGCTCGAATTTGCGGCAAGCGCTGAGCGAACTTCCTGATTGGTCATGACCGTGGCGATTTTGTCCTTCATGTATTTCATCGAAATATCATGGTGCTCTCGGTCGTAGGAATCGACACAATCTGCCGCCACGATGATTCTCCAGTCTCGCTGATACGCATCAATCGCCGTCACACGTACGCAAGCGTGCGTGTTAATCCCGGCGAGAATCAGCACGTCCGGCCTCGCACGCTTGTGTCCGCGAACATCTGCGCGGCGCGCGTGAAAATAGTTTCCCAAGCGATTTCGTAAACTACGCGAGGGCCCTTCAGTCGGACCGCGCAGAACCAGGCTCTCTCCGATCAAGCGCACGTTGCGGGCATGCGCTACGATCACTTCGTGCCCCACATCGCTCAACAACCGGCTCACCCACGGCGAATGCATTCCGGTCTCCAGCGCCATCCGGCATCGCGGCATCGTGCCGAACACTTCCCGCATTGCCTTCGGAGTCGTCGCCAGGTTCTGTTCCAGCAGCACTTCTCCCGCTTCGTCCAGCACGCAATACCAACTCGACCGATCACCCAGGTCCAGACCGATCGTCAGCTTCTTCCCAGAAATATTCTTGCTCTGCTTCACTGCCACGGTGCTAATCTTTTTCATTGCCGGTCTCCTTTATCTCTTGTGCTTAAAGCACGTCGATAACTTGGGAGCCTACAGCATCCCGCCGGAGACCGGCCTTCTCATCCCATCTGTTTACAACATCAGTTGAGCGCCTGTATCAGTGGTGCGCCATCCAGACGGCTACCTCCCTACTGATCCTCGCCCCTGCGACTCTTTAGCGCTGTCTTTGGGCAAAAGATAGACCTTGGGTGCTATCGTTGCAGGGGAGGACAGAGAATGGCATTTCCTAATGATGATCCCACGGTCCAGCCGGGTGACCGTTCAATACAACTGATTGACTGGTTGGTGGGACGATTGGAAGAGTGTCTCGGTGAGGTTCTACCGCTTCAGACGGATGATCTTTTGAAAGACTATGCGAAGGATGCTCGTAACAGCATGGCATCAGCAATCGAGCAGCTGAGCCTTGCACGTGCTAAAAAAGAGCAGCAACTCGGAGGCCGCACCAGCTAGAGACGCGCACACTACACGGACAGTGCTTTCACCGCCAATTGCGGTTTTGAATGTAATCGCCTGATTTCGTCAGTTGAGAATTTGACATTTTGGTCCTAGGGGCCGGACAATGAACCGCTCTTCAGGCAAGCGCTATGTTGGGACTGCCTTGCTTTCTTATGTCTACGCGGTGCGTCAAAGACGCTAGCTACTGTGCGCTGGCGGTTTTGAAATCTCCCAGGAAGGAAATAGAATTCATGTACGCTCGCGATTATGTCAGCAAAAACCTACTGAAACTAGCCGTCACCATCGCGCTTGCGGCGCTGTTGCCCGTTCTGTCGTATGCGTCAGATCCAACTTCGGCCAATTGGACCAAGCTTTCGCCCGCAACCTCGCCAACCGCGCGGTTTGGCCACGCCATGGCGTATGACCCAGTCAGCGAAAAGATCGTCGTTTTTGGCGGCATTGGCAACACCTACCGCAACGATACCTGGACCTTCGACGGAACTGCGTGGACCAAGGAGCATCCGCCGGTGGCACCGCCGGTCCGCACCGGAGCGGCCATGCTATTCGACAGGAAGACGAAGAAGGTCGTTATGTTTGGCGGCTATAACGGCGGGCACACCAACGCTTCATTTCTTCGAGACACATGGCTGTGGGACGGCGCAACTTCGACCTGGACAGAGGTAAAGATGAACACGATGCCGGCACACGCAACCGGAGCTGTGCTATTTCATGATCCCCTGACCGGAGGCGTGATGATGTTCGGAGGCTGGAATGCCACTCAGAGAGTGCCGAACCTTCACGAGACATACCGCTGGACGGGACAGGAATGGCAGAAGCTTCATCCTAAGACTGTCTCCATCGGACGCGGTTGGGCAGTGGCCGTACTTGATCCCATCAGAAAGAACGTCGTCATGACTGGAGGAAGCGGCGACACCATCCGAACGGACAACACTTATACCTGGGACGGCAAGGACTGGACGCAGCAGTTCCCCACCACCCAAGTGGACGCGCTGGTGTTTGCCGGGATTGTGTTCGACCCAACGTTGAAAGCTGTGGTAGTGTTCGGCGGATGGGATGAGGAACTCGGGCAGGACATAAACCAAACCTGGTCTTGGGACGGATCGAATTGGGTTCAATTAACTACGAAGAAATCTCCGCCGGCGCGTGAGGGGTTGGGGATGGCTTACGATCCGGCGACTCATGAAGCGGTGATGTTCGGTGGTCAGTTTGTTGGTAGCGGCCACGAATTCCGCGATACCTGGCGGTGGGACGGGAACTAGTTTCACCTACAGATGTGCAGATGGGGTTCAGCCAACGGACGGCGTAAAGACTGGCTGTCGAGCAACATTCGCGCACAACTTCGGCTTGACTGACGTTACTCCCGATAGCGCTCATTGACCCTTGGGCCGGGGGTTTTGAGTGCTAAGGCCTGATAGCGACAATTGACTGGCTTACGTCGTCCAGACGTGTGCTGCTTATCACCGAAACCCCTTGACCACGGCGGCGTATAATGGCTGCCGCACGACGGGAGGGTCGTATGAAACCGTCTTCACGTCCGCGTAAAACGCCTTCCAGCCTTTTTGTGTTCTCCACTGTTTTGCTTGTGGCGTGTTTACTCCTCTCTGGTATTTCGAGTGCCGCGCCCCGCATCACGCTCTCCAAGAAAAGTGGACCGCCCACGAGCCAGATTCTAGTTTCTGGCCGAGGCTTCGAGCCGAACGTGGGAGTAGACATTTACTTCGAGACGAAAGACCAGGCTCTGGTCATTACCAACGGCAAGGGAGAGTTCGACAACGCGAAAGCGTATGCGCCCCGCAGTGCACGTCCCGGCAAGCATTGGGTCACAGCGTTGGAGAGGAATAACGACAAGGGTGCTCAAGAAGCATTTCTGGTACAGACCAATTGGAGTCAGTTTCACTTCGACTCCGACGGCACGCGCCTCAACCCCTATGAAAACGTTCGTTGGGAGCGTTGATTTGCAGTGGACCTACACGACGGGAGGCCCCGTTGTGTTGTCGCCCGCGGTAGTGGACGACGTGGTTTATATCGGCTCGGATGATGACAACCTCTACGCGCTAAATGCCCACACTGGCACAAAGCTGTGGAGCTTTGCTACGGGCGGCTATGTGAGCTCGTCGGCCCGTCGCAGACGGCGTGGTGTACTTCGGCTCATTTGACAACAAGCTGTACGCGCTGAACGCCCGGACGAGGGCAAAACTGTGGAGCTACACTGGTGGCGAGGTGTGGTCCGAGCTCGTGGTCGCCGGAGGGGTCGTTTATTTCGGATCGACCGATGGCTATATCTACGCTCTGAATTCAAGCACTGGAACTATGTTGTGGAGCTACCCCGCTAACTATCCCGGGTCCTACGCGCCCCAAGTGGCAGTGGCAAACGGCGTGGCATACGTCGGGTCCTACAGCGGTTATCTGTATGCGTTCAACGCCAAGACAGGCGCAGCACTGTGGAGCAGCCCTATAATCGGGGGAGTGCTTTCACCTCCAGCGGTAGCAAACGGGTTGGTCTATTTTGGTGCAGACGACATCACAGAAAACGTATACGCAGTGAACGCTAGTGACGGTACGATTTTGTGGGACAATGCCGATTGCAGTGAAGATTTGCAGGCATCGCCCGCAGTGTTCGACGGCGTGGTTTACGCCTACTGCGACAGTGGTGTCTTGTACGCGTTAAATGCCGACACCAGGAAGGACTTGTGGCAGTACCATACCGGCACTTCCTTCTCCTCGCCGGCATTAGCAAATGGACTGATATACGCGCCGCTGGGTCCTTACAGCATGGGTGCCCTGGACACCCGCGACGGCTCGGTGCTGTGGAGTTATTTCTCGGACAGCTGGTTTAATGACCCTGTGGTGGCGAATGGTGTCGTTTACGTTGGCTCAGGTGACTCCAAGGTTCACGCCTTCAGCTTGAGGTACGGCCACGATGAAGCCTCCATCCAATCGTCCCACCCTAACTGCATTGCGACCGGACCTGGGCCTTAAGGTGTCGCATGTGCCCAGAGCGGCACCGCACTGACGGGTGGGACTCCAACGTGGGCTCTCCGCCATGTAACTGTTGCCAAATCGCCATAACGCTCATTGACCTTTGAAGGGGTTTTAAGCGCTATCGCCTGGTTAGATCAGTTAAGAAGATCGCCGCCTAGGCTGCCTTCGGCTAGGGCTAGTCGCAAGATCACTGAGGTCCATGATCTCTTTCTGTTTATGGCATTTCACAAGGTCACCTTGGAATAGTTGACCTCGGTACATACCGCCCGGGCAAGGCTTTGGCCTAGTATCTCAAAGAACCCACCTCTGGACGAACGTTCCACCGCTCGTAAGACTTAAGCGAAGGAGGGACCGTGAAAACTGGATCTGTTGATGGGATGCAGGTACTAAAGCGCCGAAGTAGTCGCATGGCGCTCAAGGCTCGTATAACGATGTCAGGCGACGACTGTACGAAGTGCGCCTTCACTCTGCCCGCCAAAGCAACCAAGCTGAACCGACATGGGGCTGCCATTCAACTGAATCGTGAGCTGTTGGTCGGTTCAACCATCGTGTTACAAAACACTCGCCAGACTAAACTTTCGGCGCGAGTAGTCACCCTGATCAGAGCACAACGTCAGGGTGTCTATACATATGGGGTCGAGTTTCTCGAAGCAGACGCTGTTGAAAAGAATTTCTGGGGAATCAACTTTCCGTCACCCGCGGTTCCGAAGTGAGAATGGGCACTGTTTAGGTCGACTGTTGAAATATCGCCATAGCGCTCATCGATCAGAAGTCAAAACGTGTAATGGCCTTCCATGAGAAGGCCGGTCGGAGTCAAGTGTTCTTTGTTTTTTCGTTGGACAAGGTTTTTCTCCTGCCGAGTGGCCCACTGTCGCTACCCTTCCCTCCGCACTCTTGTTGAGCGTATTTTCGCTCGGTGCCAGTTGGGTGTTCTCGTTTCAGCCGGTGCTGCCACCTGATTTTCGACCTCTGTTTCCATCTAAGATGGAAGCTGGGCCAGGCGATTAACGCAGTCACCGGAACTCGGCGTTTGGGCTTTTGCTCTTTCGTTCTGCTTTTGCTCTTTCGTTCTAAGATTGCTTTTGACTTATGCGGTGGCCGGCATCGCGCTCTGATGGCTGTTGCGTAGCGGTTCGTAAGTCTCTCCACTTACCCACAAACGATGCAGCAACACCGCGAGCTTTCGCGCCGTCGCAATCACAGCTCGTTTCTTTCCGTTCTTCCCACCTCGCTCCGCCAGCTTCAAGCCCCAGCGCCGCAGATCACTGTCCGCTCCAAACGGCCCCAGAATGTGATGCGCTCCCTGCACCAGCAACGTTCTTAAATACGGATCGCCTTCCTTGCTGATGTGCAACTGCGGCTCGCTCTTGCCGGAGTTCCGCCGTCCCGGCTGCAATCCCACGTAGCACGGGCCGACATTGTCAGAGAGGCGATTTTTAATTAATACTGCGCTTTATGCCGTTGCGGATACGCAGAGGGTTTGGGGTGTGCACTCTTGCTCAGTATGACAGTTCGGGAGTGAAGTATTCTTAGTGATAGTTATGACAAACTCATCTTCCGTCTTTCCCCGCGATGGAAATTGCCAAGCTGACCTCTGCAAGCGCGGGGACGTAGTAATCTGTGACGAAAAGGACCTGCTGAGGGTCGGGGACAAGAACTACCACAAGGGCTGTGAGCCAATTCACGAAGAAGGCCCTTTGGGTACAGAGCCCACTTCGAACTAGAACTTGCGAACTTTGCTATTCAGATAGGAGCGAGTTGGTTTCGTTACTGCTGCAAAACACGGTCGCGGAACTGTGCTCTACCGTCCGCATCAATACAGACGATTTCCCCATCCAGAACCGCAGACTCAACCCTCAGCGTTTCGGCGATTTCGCCTGCTAAATCGGTGAAGGATTTGAAGGGATGCTGATTCCGAGAAACCAACTGACATCGTCCATCGCGGAGATGGGCCAGCGCGCGAAAGCCGTCATACTTCAATTCAAATAGCCAGTCGTGACCATCGAAAGCCTCACGGCTATGCTGGACGGGTCGGGAATGAAAACCGGGGAACATTGATTTGTTAGGCTATCAGGAATGGCCTGTCAGACGCTACGGTCTGGACGCGCCTACCCTTGCGACCATTCGTGTTCCCAGCAGTCGCTACAGTAGACCGTCCCGGATTCCACTCCGCCTTCCCAGCAACTTCCATGCTTCGAGATATTTCAAGTAGTCGTGACGATGCGAGCGAGTGAATCCGGGTTTACCAATCGGGCAAGGGATCGGAGAGAACATCGTCCGCTCCGGAAATGTCTTCCATATCTTTGATGGAAAGATGAAGAAACCAATAGGGGAGATACCCACATAAAAGTCGGCGGGAACATCAGAACGCCCGAAGGCAAGATAGTGGCCCTTAGTCCTCATATAAACAATGTGCGCCCGCCGTCCGTTGATGACGACAATTCTGGCTTGGACCCGCCATCCCCACGAGGTGTCCACCCTGCTGGGCGTCACTGTGTATCCAAACTCTTTGCATTTGGCGATCAGTTCACGATAGCCTTTTCGGTTGTGCCAAGCGGGCATCCGTTGATGGAGCACCCGTTGTTCCTGTCTCTGGCGTCCTGATTCCATCCCAAGCTGCCGAGCGATCTGGCGTACTCTTTCCCGCGTGATTCCAAACCTATCCCCAATATCGGCAAACGAGAGCGAGTTGTTGGACAGCAGGCCCCTAATTCTCCGGTGCTGGCGGTGATAGACGGAAAGCCGATGGTGACGGCGGTTGCGGTCCGCAGCCGGAAAACCGCATTCACATGTCATCAGCTTCCTCACTCGTTTCATTATTCACTCTTCTCTTTCTTCCATGGTTACAAAAGAGGACCACGCGGAGTAAACTTCGCCACTACCGCCATCATGCGGACAACGCCTCCGTCTTTAGCAGTCCCCCGTATCCTGACCGTGAAAAGGGTACGTCAAACTTGCGGAAAGTCAAAATAGGCAGATAGTGACGGCTGATAAATCACGCCCAAGTCCGATACAATAGCCTCCGCTGTCCAATACCGAGGGGGGAACCAATGGGAAACCTAAACACCGCGCTCCAGGAGCTTCGTGCTGAGCGCAAGCAGGCGCAATTGCAATTGGAGAAACTAGATCACGCAATCTCTGTGATCGAGTCGTTGAACAGTCCGAGAATACTCCAGGAGGCAAACCAATCGACCCGAGTAATCTCGGCAGCTTCACGCCGCAAGATGGCGCGGGCGCAAAAAGCGAGATGGGCAAAGGTTCGGAACGGATCGCAGCCAATAGTGCTAGCGAAGACATCCCCGGCTCCGGTGAAGCACACCATGTCCGCATCAGCCCGAAGGAAGATTGCAGCGTTTCAACGTGCGCGGTGGGCAAAGGTGAAGGCTCAGCTGAAGAAGGCTGCGTAGACGGTTTGTTGCGAATGCTGATGGGCAAAAGAAATAGGCCGCGAGTTTCCCTGTTGCCAAGTCAGTCACGCGGCCAACAACTCAGAACGCTGTCAGTGCAACGTTCCGGGAGCCCGTGTGGCACTCTTGGGCTAAATAATTCTCTGTAGGGAACTTCATTGAGTTTTCTGCGATGCTTTCAACGGCCATAGCATCGCAATGAAACATCCGGAAATCCGATGGAATCCCGAGCTTCAGGAATGGTTTTGCGTTCGGTGTGGCCGCACTTCCGACCACGTTGTCCGCGAGGATGCCGAAGCTGAGATGGAATTGTTCGAGTGCGAGCCTCCCGCCGTACAACCCCACGAGGGGCGACCCGACCATCCGCTAGCAAATCCTTCACTTCAACAGGCGTTGTATCTTGCGAAGCTCTTCTAGGAGTACGCGTAGAATCTTCGCCTCTTCTCGCTTGCAGTGGCAACGCGGCTCACGTATGAAGTGTCAACCCCTAGTTGGTCGGCGACGCTGAGGGCGGGCACGCACGCGGCTACGAAACCCTGCACCTTCTCAGAGGTTGGCCAGCGCAAGCAGGGCTGACCGCGCAGACTTGGTTATGCTGACATTTTTCAATCTTTAAAGTTAGCTTCTCCCTCGTCGCGAATACCGCAACTCTATTTCTGATTTATTCTCACACACTGTTCAATTCTGGACAGGCCCGCTATTTAATTGCGGTCGAATCCAAAATGGGAAAATAGCGCATTTATCTCAAACACTGAGCAATTTTGAACACTCGCCCAACATCGGCTGTCGTAGATTTGTTCCGATAAGGGCGAGGAGGAACTATGCGGCCCACGGTCGTTTGTTCCTCTGATGGCGCAGCGCCACCGCTGCGCTATCTTCTCTTTAAAGGGTACTTGCACATGATAACTAGCAGACCATTCACTCCTCGGACACCTGACCCCGCTAAGGCACCGCGACCACCGACGCAACGACCAAAGGCCAGAGTACAAGCCCGGCAGGCCGATACTTCTTCCCAGCAAGACCAAGGCTGTGTTCCAGTGGGCCGCCAGATTGTCTATGGCCCTTCAATGAGATTATCGGGCACCACGGAACGGATAGTGACGCCTGAGAACTGAAAAGTGAGGAATTATGAGCGCCACCTTCTGCTTCCTTATTCCCCGACTTCTGCTGCCTCATCCCAGTCATCGGGAGGCAAGTTCACTCCCCAAATGTTATGCGTAATTGATTCCATGACAATGTCGGCTCCCGGGCCCGAGTAAAGTTGGTGGTGCTGAATCCAACCAACAGGCTCGGGAGAAAGGAGCCGAACAATGATCATTATAGGAGTAGATTTTCATCCCGAGTTTCAGCAAATTGCTTCGGTGGATTGTGACACTGGAGAGTTACAAGAAAAGCGACTAGCCCATCGCGAGGAGGCGGAGACGTTCTACCGCGCGCTGGCGGGTCAGAAGGTGCGAGTGGGAATGGAGGCCAGCGGACACGCACGCTGGTTCGAACGGCTGCTGGGAGAGTTGCAGTTTGAATTGTGGGTGTGGGGGATGCGGCGGGTTTGTGAAGTTTGCTCTTGCGCCGCTAGAAACGCCACTCCCGTTGGGCTAGGTCTCGGGCTCGTAAAATGCGCGAATGATATGCAGCGATGAACACGAAGACGATTAGTGGCAGGATGATCTACCACGGCGAGAGTGCGTGTCTCCTGAGAGATTCCCAAGCCGTCCCTGCGGCTACCACGGCCAGCACTAAACACAAGTTTCCAAGACGAATATGTACCTGCTCGCAATGAGCGACACGAGATTCACGATCTATTAGACGCTGCCTGTATTCTTCGACGGCCAGCACAGATTGAGAATACATCAGGTGCTTCGAGCGCGACTTCTATGCACTGATTGCTGATATCTGCATTTAAGCTGGGCAAGTCTCTAGTAGATTCTGAGTGCGCTAACTCCAGCTTTCAACGCAGATATGGCATTCCGCAATTTGTTGACTCTGCGTCCTCACATCCCTAACATTGCCCTGAGTTCATTCGCCACGAAATGATCGGCCAAACCATCTCGCACTATCGCATCGTTGAGAAGCTGGGCGGCGGCGGTATGGGTGTGGTGTATAAGGCCGAGGACACCGAGCTTGGGCGCTTCGTCGCCCTGAAGTTTCTTCCCGAAGATGTCGCGCAAGACCCGCAGGCGTTGGAACGTTTCCGCCGCGAAGCACGTGCGGCTTCTGCCCTGAACCACCCCAACATCTGCACGATCTACGAAATCGGCAAGCACGATGATCATTCGTTCATAGCCATGGAGTTTCTGGACGGGATGACTCTGAAGCACCGTATTGCAGGCAGACCTCTGGAGACCGACACAATGCTGTCGCTGGCCATCGAGATTGCGGACGCGCTAGATGCTGCTCACTCAGAAGGCATAGTCCACCGCGACATCAAACCTGCGAACATCTTTGTCACCAAGCGCGGACACGCCAAGATTCTCGACTTCGGCCTGGCGAAAATTGACTTCACGCGCAGACGCATCGAGAGCGGGTCCAACCCCGACGACCCCACCCTCGAAGACAAAGAACTTACTACCGGCGGCAGCACCATGGGCACCGTGACTTACATGTCTCCGGAGCAAGTTGCGGGAAAGGCCTTGGATGCTCGCTCCGATCTGTTCTCGTTCGGCGGGGTGCTTTACGAGATGGCGACCGGCCATCTTGCTTTCGAAAGACCGACGCTGGGAGCAACTTTCGGTGCCATCCTGCACGAGGAAGCTCTTCCCCCAAGTCACTGGAATCATAATTTGCCGCCTGCATTGGAACAAATCATTGCGAAGGCATTGCAGAAGAAGCGGGAGCTGCGATATCAGAACGCGGCTGACATGCGAACCGATTTGCAACGCGTGAAGCGGGACTCCGAAAGTGGGGCCTTTGCTGCGCTAAGCTCCGCCACAGTAGCATTGCCCAAAATTCGTACAAAACTGCTGGGCGGGTTCTGGAAGGTTGCGATTCCGATTCTGCTGTGCGCATTGCTTCTGGCTGGCGCTTTGTCCTATCGTTCGCATCGAAACCGAAGCCTGACCGAAAAAGACACCATCGTTCTCGCCGACTTTGCCAACAGCACCGGGGACGCAGTATTCGACGACACGTTGAAGACGGCACTCACCGTTTCGCTGCGACAGTCGCCTTTCCTGAATGTGCTATCGGATAGCGAAGTGGCGAAGACATTGCAATTGATGACTCATCCGGCCGCCACAAAACTGACTCCTGAGCTGACTCGCGAACTGTGCCAGCGTGCCCACAGTAAGTCGTACATCGCCGCAGCTATCGGCACTTTGGGCAGCGAATATGTGTTGGGGTTGAAAGCGGTGAATTGCCGGGACGGCGGCACACTAGCGCAGGAGCAGGTAACCGCGACGTCGAGGGAAAAGGTGCTGGATGCGCTCGGACAGGCAGCGTCCCGGCTGCGTGGCAAGCTTGGAGAATCGCTGGCTACGCTGCAGCGATTCGATGTGCCGTTGCAACAGGCCACTACGTCTTCGCTCGATGCTCTGAAAGCGTACAGCCTTGGTGGAAAAGCCTTTCACGAGAAAAATACGGCCGCGGCGCTGCCCTACCATCAACGGGCGATCGAGCTCGATCCGAATTTTGCCATGGGCTACAGAGCAGTGGGCGCGGACTACTGGAGTCTCGGCGAAGTGGGACGGGCCAGCGAGTATTACACGAAAGCATTCCAACTGCGCGAACATGCCAGCGAACGCGAAAAGTTGGACATCACAGCCGACTACTATAAAGATGTCACCGGAGAACTGGATAAAGCCGCGCAAACATATCAAGAGGAGATAGAAAGTTACCCGCGAGATGCCGGAGGGTACGGCAATCTGGGAACCGTCTTCGCGGAGCAGGGCCAGTTTGAGAAGGCCACGGAGGTCACGAAGCAGGCCTTGCGCCTGGCGCCACAGGCATTGTATCGATATGTGAATCTGGTCAACTACAGCCTCGCCCTGCAACGCTTCGACGAAACACGACAGATGAGTCAGGAGGCGCAAGCGCGAAAAGATGACGATCTCGCCTTGCACAATGCTCTCTACGGCCTCGCCTTCCTCACGACAGATTCCGCGGCGATGGCAGCACAGCGACAGTGGTTTGCCAGCAAGCCGGAATACGAAAACTTTGGGCTCGCCCTCATGTCCGATACCGAGGCGTACGCGGGTCACCTTGTCAAAGCGCGGGAGTTGAACAAACGCGCCACAGAGTCCGCTGTGCAAGCTGACAGCAAGGAAGGTGGAGCGATATTCGAGGCGAATGCCGCCGTGCAACAGGCCGCCTACGGCGGCTCCGCGGAATCCCAACGTTCCGCCACGGAGGCGTTAAAGCTAGCTCCCGCCAGCCAGGCCGTGCAGGCCGAAGCCGCGCTTGCCTTTGCCATGGCGGGGAACGCAGCACGAGCCGAGTCCATGGCACAAGACTTGGAGAAACGATTCCCCTGGGATACGCAGATGCAGTCGCTTTGGCTGCATGCGATTCGTGCGCAGTTGGCTCTCGACAGGAAAAATCCGGAGAGCGCTTTGAATGCGCTGCCAGCTTCTTCACCAATCGAATTGGGGCTGATTCAGTTTGTTAACAATATTTCCTGCCTCTATCCGGTTTATGTGCGCGGAGAGGCGTACCTGGCAGCCGGGCAAGGCAACGCCGCCGCCGCTGAGTTTAAAAAGATTATCGATCACAGCGGAATCGTGTGGAACTGCTGGACGGGTGCATTGGCGCATCTTGGCGTGGCTCGTGCGAATGCGTTGCAGTCGAGAATCTCGCAGGGAGCCGATGCCGATGCTGCCCGCGTCCGTGCGCTCGCCGCCTACAAAGACTTCCTCACCCTCTGGAAAGACGCCGACCCCGACATTCCCATTCTGAAGCAAGCCAGAGCGGAGTACGCAAAGCTGCGATAAGAATCTAGAAACGGAGCATTTTTCAATGGCTGTGTTTTCCCTTGATCCTTCTTGTGAGCTTTGCTGCGGCCGGATGGGACAAATTGCGAAGACGTCGGTAAAGATATTTTCAGGAAACAGCTAGGGCAGGGATTAGTCGCCCAGGCGTCGGAATTTCCTACAGAGCGGCCCGTAAGCCTACAACAACGTGCTGACGCTTGGAGCCAGCCAGCAGGGTTTGTATTTAGCCAGCATGTTCCTTTTTCGGTTCATGCACCCTCCGCTGCTCGTTCCATGGAGCGAGATCAAGGTGTAAAGGAGCAAGGGTTGGGTGTTCGAGTACGTGACCTTCACCATGGGGCGTGATCTGGCAATCCCTCTGCGGATTCGTGCTAAGCTGGCGGCGAAGTTGCGAGAGTCGGCTGGGAACGATTGGCCGGTTGAGGAGACGTGAGGGGGCAAGACAAAATGATTCCTCCCACCTACAAACCGAAGAAAAAGTTTATGCAGCTTGCAATCGCGGAGGCAAAACGCGCCCGTGACCGAGGCGACTACCCCATCGGCGCGGTCATCACTCGTCTTATTGGGAAACGGGAAGTGGTTATCGCGTCTGCTGGCAACCGGGTAAAGACCTCGGGATCATCCATCAAGCATGTGGAGCTTGAAACCTTGAAATATGTTTCCTCCGGCTACGGTCGGTACCTACCGGATTTCGTGTTGTATTCCACACACGAACCTTGTGCCATGTGCGCGGGTGCCTGCGTCTGGTCCAAAATAGGAGCGGTGGTTTTTGGCGTTTCCCAAGAAGATATCACCGCCTACGGCAAGAAACACGGCACCGAGGAATTCAAATGGCGTGCCTGTCTCATTTCATGCAAGTTTGTCCTTGAAAAGGGCGACCTTCACATTCCCGTTTTCGACCATTTCTTGAGACCGGAGTGCCGAAAGTTATTCGGATATCGAGCCTCCTGACGTGCCTCGACCCCTGCCGAAGATGACCAAGGCGCAGCGTTCCAAGATTGCTGCCAAGGCTGCAAAGGCACGCTGGAAACAAGCGAAGCGGACAATCTAATGTTGGGCAAACTTTGATCCGTTCGACCCGATCAATTAGGTTTGCCACGTTCGGTTCTTTTTCCTAGCGAACACTCCGAAGAAGAAAATAGTGCTAGTATCTTCGTGTCACGGGCCATGACAGCGAATGAAGAAGCGACAGCGAGGTTGAGCTATGGTTTCAATTGTGATGGCGGGAGCCGGTACCGAACGCTCCCCACATTACTGCTTGCGCGCGAGATGATACACCATGTCCGTGCCCTTGCCATTCTTCCGCCACGTCCAGCGTTCCGTGATGTGATCCTTGTCTTCAAAGTCCAGCACCATCTTGTGCTCATGCCCAACCGCGATGCTGGGGAGATTGCCGGCGCTCAGGAAAGAGAAGGTCAACTGCTTTACCTCCCCGGAGGATGGCACTGCGCGCATATGGGGTTGATTATTGGTGGGGCAATAGTGCAGCAAAGAAATCCCGTTACCGTCGACGCTGTAAAGCGTCAGCATCTCCTCCATGCCAGAGGCATTGAGCGTTTCCATCACGACCGTGTTCGAGATGGCTGACCTGAAATTACTCTTCACTTCCTCACCCTTCTCGTCTTTCCCCACCCAATCACCCTCAAGACTCGCTAGCTTCTTATAGGCTTCTGGAGCGAAGTTCGGCTGCTTTTGCGCGGAGATTGAGATCGTAAGCACGATGGAGGCGCACAGAACGCGCATGGTATGCCGCATCATTGTCACGGTCTCCCTTCCTCGAGCCTGGCCGCCGTTCGCATAACATCACAAATCATAAGCGTTTCGAGAAGCCCACACTCTGGTAGACGCTGGGCGCACAACTTTGGTTAGCGGCGGGCAAATTCCCTTCAACTGAGCGAGTTGGCGAGAGCTCTTGACTGGAAGAAGGTCCTTTAAGGGTACCTTCACAGGATTTTCCAACACACTGATCAATAAATCCGCCACACGTAGTGCGCCAAAATGGCGAGTAGCAATACCCCGCCCACGCCACAAACCCAGAAGAGAAAGTTTGCGGTCAACTTGGGAGAATTGATTTCCTTTTTGTCCATAGGGGAAGTTTAGCCTTGCAAGACCTCCTTTTTAATCCCGTTATCGCCTTCTCGGGGGACACATTCATTTGCGATGAGCTGCCGCTCCATTGTCACGTCCCAGCGGCATATGCCCCTGGACGAAGTGTAGAACCACAAAAATTCTGCACTGGCTGCTCCCACGACATCACAGGTTCAGTTCCATAACTACGGCAGCTTCTTCGGGGTCAGAATAGTATCCGGGAACTAACTCGCGGGTCGTGAAACCAAACTTTTGGTTGAGCCTGATGATCGGTGTATTCGTCTGCCGCATGTTGGTAACAATCACCTCGAACCCACGCTGTCTCGCATATTCAAGCTGCCATTCTTTCAGCTTCGAGCCCAGTCCTCGTCCCCGGGCCTTCGGCAGTATTCCGGTGCTCACTATCCACAAACATTTTGGTCTCGGTCGTTCGTCGTAATCGACATCGTGCAGGAACGCTGAGCAACCAACTGTCCTTCCATCAACAATCATCCAATACGACTCGTATTGAGCCCATTCTTCTGCGTCGAAAAGGTCTGCCGGAAACGACTGGAAGGCGATCTGGTCGAACTTGCAGAGAGCTTCAATCTCCTGTGGGACAATTGCTTTCCTGAATTCGATCTTCATTTAGCACGGTAATCGTATGCGGAAATAGTACTCCCCCAGTCTAATTTGCCCTCCGGCTTGCAAAACAAAGCGCCCAGGACTCATTTGAGCCAAGGACGCTTTTTGCAGTTCTCCCCAAGAACTATTACGCCGAAAATAGAATCTCGCAGTCAAAGTTGCAATGGCGCCGCAGAGCTAAAGTTCTGGAACAAATTGGGTAAGGGGGCGAAGTTGGCTTCGATTCAAATGTTATCGTGCTACGTTCCAAAACGGGAAGCCGCTGAGGAGGTACTTTGATTGGGCTTGACACAACTTTCAGGCAGCGGCGTATTGTGGGAAAGGCGACAACCTCCCCCAAGTAAGAATCCGCTCTGAACAGGCCGTGACCCAGTAGGGCGTCCGGGCCCCGAAGAGTGAGGCTTGTCGCCGATCCTTCCAATCCATTAACGCAAGCCGGGAATGATAGGGAATAACCTACGGGCTGCTGCTGTTTACGCTGATGGCTCCAGTGCTGGCTAGAATTCGGCGTGCTCAAGACGGACGATACTCTCTGGGTTGAGGTCTTCGAGAACTGAAGTGCTGCCACTGGACCAAAGCTCATCCATTGTCAGCGGTAAGCAACCTGTCCCTTCCGTATCGCCCCTTTCCTCAGCAAACCCACAAATGCCCAGATCAGTGAATCGACAATTTTTTCATCGCTGACATGCTGTGGGTTGAGTTTACGACGATATTCCAGAATCGCCTTCGCCAGGAGTCCAGATTTTAGGACTCGCGGATACTCTTGAACGAGGAAGTCGTGGAACGCCACGAATCCGTTGATTCGCTCTTGCAGATTCAACCCCGTCGTTGCCTCCTGAAAAAAGTAGAACCCAGCAATCTGCGAATCGAAAACCGGAAGGACGGGATTCGTCATATGAAGGAGTTTAGTTGCGAACGAGAACTGAAGGCTTTGCCGACCGTCGCGCCGAGCGGAAGCGTTATACAAAACGTGGGTTACATCGCTAAGTGTTGCCGTTTGTTTCAGGGCGTCGCCCAAAGCACCAAAGTAGGCGCTTTAAAAGGGCGGGCTCAACTGTGCAACATTCATTGCCCAGTAAAGGCGATATCTTCTCTGGTAGTCCTGCGTGCCGACCTGAGCAACGTTTTGAATGAGCCATTCGTAGTACGTCACGTGGTTATGTGGGATCGCACCCACGACCACCTCGGCAAATTGATTGATCAGGCTATACATCGAGGACTCACCGTTTCGGTTTCTCCACCATTGTCCCAATGCAAGTCGCTAACGGAAAATCCAACCCTGTCGGCAAGCTGCTAACATAATGCGAAGAGTAAGTTAAATCGCAAGAAAACCTTGACAAGCCAGTTATTAGGTGTAGATTAGCCGGACTATTATTTGCTACTTTCCCATCAGTTGATTCGATTGCTCGGCTTCAACTGGCGCCATAGAAACGAGCATGCGGTATCAGACCGGTTGCCGGGGGGGAATATGGCTCCGGATAAATGTCAGCATCCCAAAGTCGTAAGCAGTGTGGTAAAGATGGACTTGTCCGCCCGGACGATGATGATGGCCCTGTATATTCAGGGACAGTCTCGGCGGGAATATGTGAAGACTGCGGACAAATTAAGCTATACGCGAAGAGTCACCGTTTGTTGGTTGATTGGCTGCTAAAGGCCTGACGTGACCCGAAGATTCGCATTGTCAAAGCGCTCAGCCAGGTCATGAGTACCGGCGCGTAGATCTGCAGCTTCACGTTTTGAGTTTGGAGTCCCCTCCAAACGGGCCCCCGGGGAGATTCTACGTGACAGTCTCCGCGATCGCGCCGATGACCGGTTCCTACGACTTCAGCGAAGTGGCGCGCTCAGTGTTGATCGCCATCGCAGCGTCCTATGCCGCGCTCGACCTTGCGGGACGCGTAACCGCCGCACGAGGCCGGATTCGCCTGGCTTGGTTGAGCGGTGGCGCGATTGCGATGGGACTCGGCATCTGGGCGATGCACTTCAAGGGGATGCTGGCCTTCCACCTGCCCGTACCCGTTCAGTATCACTGGCCGACAGTTCTGGCCTCGCTCCTGGTGGCCGTTCTCGCGTCTGCGGTCGCGCTGTACGTGGCGAGCCGCCAGAAGATGGGCCACGTTGAGGTCTTGACCGGCAGCATATTTATGGGCGCGGGCATCGCCGGCATGCACTACATCGGCATGGCCGCGATAAGATTAGCTGCGATCACCCAGTATTCCTCCATTCTGGTGATCATTTCCATTCTGCTCGCAATCTTGTTTTCTTTGATCGCGCTGCTCATGGCGTTCGATCTACGAGCGGAGACCAGATGGAGTGTTCCGCGGAGGCTCGGCAGCGCCGTGGTGATGGGAGTCGCTGTCTCCGCGATGCATTATACCGGCATGGCCGCCGCAAGTTTCATCCCCGCTTCGCCCCGGGACCTTTCCCATGCGGTGAGCATTCCTCCCCTTGGCAACTCTGGAGTTGTCTTTGCCGCCTTGATCGTGCTTTTGGCGGCCGTCACGACATCGTCTGTGGATCGACAGCAGGCCAGAGAGCGGCTCCGACTCGTGATTGATACAGCTCCTGCCATGCTGCATAGCGCTCGTCCTGACGGCTATGTTGATTTCTTGAACAAGCGCTGGCTGGAATTTGTGGGTGCTTCTTTGGAAGATATTGGGGGATGGCGATGGACCAAGGTAATTCACCCCGAGGACGTTGAGGCTGTGGTGGGCAAGTGGCGCTCGTCGGTGGCGACCGGCAGACCCTTCGAAGCTGAAGCGCGGCTTCGGCGGGCTGATGGAGAATACCGTCTCATGCTTCTCCGGAAAGTGCCGCTACGCGACGAGATGGGCAGCGTAGTTACGTGGTACGGCTCGGCTACCGATATCGAAGATCGACGGCATGCCGAAGACGAATTGCGAAAACAGAAGGAGGTGTTCCAAAAGATATTCGAGAATATTCCTGTGTTAATAGCCTTTAGAGGGAAGGACCGCGAACTGCAGCTAGTCAATCCAAAATGGGAGCGCACGACGGGTTGGAAGCTGGAAGAGATACGTGGACAAAATCCGGACATATTAGCCGAATTTTTCCCTGATCCGCATTATCGCCAAGTAATCCGGGATCTGATTGCGGCGTCCACTGGTCAGTGGAACGACATCCAACTAAGGGCAAGGGACGGGCGGGTCATAGATCTGGCGAGCACTTTCGTACATCTCTCCGACGGTTCGACCCTTTTCATCGGGCGAGACGTCACCGAGCGAAAGCGGGCGGAAGCGGAACTGCGCGAGAGTGAGGCGCGTTTCCGGCTGGTGGCCGATAGTGCTCCAGTGATGATCTGGATGTCGGGGACTGACAAGCTCTGTACCTACTTCAACAAGCACTGGCTGGACTTCACCGGCCGATCCATTGACCAGGAACTCGGCAACGGCTGGGCGGAAGGGGTCGATCCTGAGGATTTGCAGAGATGCCTGGATACATATATACAGGCCTTTGATCGCCGGGAGGCATTCAGGATGGAGTATCGCCTCCGACGCCACGACGGCGAATTTCGATGGGTTCTCGACATCGGGGCGCCACGATTCAATCCGGACGGGTCTTTTGCCGGTTATATTGGCTCGTGTATTGACGTGACCGAGCAGAGGGGAGCCGAGGAGCAACTGCGTCAGGCACAGGAGGATCTCTCCCGCGTGACCCGCGTGGTTTCGATGGGAGAGCTGGCTGCGGCAATTGCTCACGAGGTAAACCAACCGCTTACTGCAATCGTCACCAACGGTAACTTCTGCTTGCGCCGACTCGAAAGCGCCAACCTGAACTCCGATGAATTACGGGCGGCGATTACGGCAATTGTGAACGACGGCACTCGAGCAAGCGGCGTCATTTCGCGAATTCGTGGGTTGCTGATGAAGGGGTCTCCCGAGAGGACGGAACTAGATATCAACCGGATTATTCAAGACGTAACCAGTCTCATGCGCAAAGAGTTCACGCGAAACCGTGTGTCTTTACGCGCCGATTTGGCGTCTGACCTGCCACAGCGTGCCCGGCGACCCGGTGCAATTGCAACAGGTACTGATTAACCTGATCATGAACGCGATTGAAGCAACGATTCGTCCGCAGGCGGGAGGCGCGAAATTCTGATCCGGTCGGCAAAGAACCGAGATGGTGTTTTGGTTCAGGTTCAAGATTCTGGACCAGGAATCGCGCCGGAGCTGGCCGACCGCATCTTCGAGCCATTCTTTACCACGAAAGCGAAAGGCATCGGAATGGGGCTCTCGATCAGCCATTCCATAATAGAGTCCCATGGGGGCCGACCTAGGAATCGTGCCCAGTTCTACACGGGGCGCTGTTCGAATTCACTCTGCCCACCGATTGACGCTGGTGTTTCATGAGCGAACCCGAGTCCATCGTTTTCGTTGTCGATGACGATCCCTCGGTTCGTAGTGCGATCGAGCGCCTCATCGGAACGGTAGGCTTGCAAGTGCAGCTGTTCGGATCCGCGCAGGAGTTCCTCGCAAGCAAGCTTCCGAACGTGCCCAGTTGCCTCGTCCTCGATATCAGGTTGCCGGGAATCAGCGGACTCGCTTTGCAGCGCCAGCTCGCCGAAGCCAATGTTCAGATTCCGATCATTTTCATCACTGCGCATCGGCGACGTCCCGATGACGGTACGGGCCATGAAGGCGGGGGCCGTGGAGTTTCTCACCAAGCCCTTCCACGACCAGGATCTGTTGGATGCGGTTCAGCTCGCACTGGAGAGGGATCGCGCGAGACGCCAGAGAGAAAGCTGAAATTGCAGCGCTGCGGGAGCGCTTCGAATCGCTGTCGCCCCGAGAGCGCGAAGTCGTCACCATGGTCGTCTCCGGCATGCTCAACAAACAGATTGCGGCTGAGATTGGGACCACCGAAAACACTGTAAAGGTACATCGCAGCCGTGCCATGGAAAAGATGCAAGCACAATCCCTGGCGGACCTGGTGAAGATGGTTGAGAAACTAATGCCTTCATGAGCCCAGTAAACCAAAGCACAATTCGCGTGCCTCCTTCTGTTACCTAGACGTACCAACGCTCAATAGAACTCACCACTGCCTATTGGGTACCCTAACTCCAACCGGGGAATTCGGGGTTCTAGCTGATGAATAGGCTCGAAAGCCGGAGCCCTAAAACTCCAACGGTACTCCCGGAGACCCGCCGCTCCCCTCGCGGCGGGTCAGAACAAAGGTATTCATGAAAGACGAACAGCCAGAAAGAAGCCTTCAAGAGATTGTGGGTGACAGCCCAGGATTGAAACGCATGCTGCGTTTGGCGATGAAGGCGGCGCGAAGCGATTGTCCGCTGTTAATTATCGGAGAAGCTGGATCGGGGAAAGAGTTGATTGCCCGAGCTGTCCACCGGACAAGCCCCAGAAGGAACGACAGTTTCGTGACGGTTAACTGCGCCACGGCTAGCGAGAATATGCTGGAGAGCAAGATCTTCGGACATGCCGAGGAAAGCGAAGACAAGAGCCAGGAGATCGGCCGGCTCGAAATGGCAAACAAGGGGATACTATACTTGGACGAGATCTCACACATTCCGCTCGTGCTCCAAGCCAAGTTGATTCGATTGCTGGAACACCGGGAATTTGAACGAGTGGGTGGCGCGCACAGCATTCGGGTGAATGTGCGCTTGATAGCAAGCACCAAATACGACCTGGCAGAGCGGGTCGTAGAGGAGACGTTTCTCGGCGATTTGTACGATCAATTAAATGCTTTCCCCATCGGGGTTCCGCCGCTGCGGGAACGACGCGACGACATTCCATCGTTAGCGCGCTATTTCGTGCAGAAGTTCGCTCGCCGCATCAATAAACATATCGAGAGTATCCCAGCCGAAACCATGAGTTTACTCATGAATTCTGCCTGGCCAGGCAACGTCAGACAACTGGAGAACCTGATCGAGCGGTCGGTGCTTCTGACAGAAGGTCCGGCATTGCGAGTTGCGCCCAATCAGCACTGAACTCGGATTAATCGTAGCCAACGAATCGTGTCTCAGAAGATCTTAAACCGCGATTTGAGAACATTACGCCAGTGGGATCGCGTGGCGCGTCCTTCCTATTGCCGGAAAGCGTAATGCGATGTTCGATCATTGTCAATTCTGCGCGTATCTGTAAGATCACTTTCCTGGAGCCTCGCTCTACCATTAACTCAACTCAGCATCAGCACAACCTCACTCACTCAGCCACGTCACGGAGCAACAGCGCCCGGCTCCAAATCAACAAATCAACTTCACACCACAGCATCACCACGGCTCTTTCCCGTCCTGTCGCCATCGTGGTTGTTGCCCCCGTTGGTCGAGATCTGGTATTTGCCTTCTTTCCTTGGAAAGCGCGCGACATACACTTCCCAACGGCCAGATTCGTTAGAGGAATATGCCACCCAGCGGCAGTCTGGTGAGAATTGCCCGTCGCTGCATTACTCGATCCGCGCATGGGTTGCTGTAGCGGAGCAGGGATTCTTCGCTACTGCGAGCGCAACAGTTTTGTGGAATTGGGGACTCAAGCGGGTTCCGGCATCTCAGGCGGTAATTTTCGTAAATCTAGAACCGCTGGTCGGCGCGATTCTCGGCGTTTCGCTGCTGCACGAGGATTTGGGGATTATGGCCCTCGCAGGAGGTGCGCTGATTCTCGGAGGAGCGATGTATTTCAGCTACAGGCCCGAACGCGGCAGCCCGTAGGTTATTCCCTATCATTCCCGGCAGTGCACTTGCATTAAATGATTTATGGAAGGATGGCGACAAGCCTTCACTCTTCGGGGCCCGGACGCCCTACTAGGTCACGGCCTGTTCAGAGCAAATTCTTACTTGGGGGAGGTTGTCGCCCTTCCCACAATACGCCGCCTGGAAGTTGTGTCAAGCCCAATCAAAGAACCTGCTCAGCGGCTTCCCGTTTTGGAACGTAGCACGATAACACTTGAATCGAAGCCAAGTTCGCCCCCTTACCCAATTTGTTCCAGAACTTTAGCTCTGCGGTGCCATTGCAACTTTGACTGCGAGATTCTATTTTCGGCGTAATAGTTCCTGGGGAGAACTGCAAAAAGCGTCCTTGGCTCAAATAGTCCTGGGCGCTTTGTTTTGCAAGCCGGAGGGCAAATTAGACTGGGGGAGTACTATTTCCGCATACGATTACCGAAACTCTATGCGAACAACCCGCGGACGGATCACAACGACAATCGAGCGCGAGTGGCTGGCTCAGATCATCGCGGGCACCAAGAAGATCGAGTATCGCCAGATGAGTCTGGGAAGGTTCACAGTCCTGAACGCTAGAGTTGGACTTCGCCGATCTGAATGAGAGGCTCGGAGTTCGTGTACTTCGGGATGTCTTCCATGATCTCCTGGGCGTGCGGGCTGAAGCTTGTTTGAAAAGATTGAGCTGAGTCAAACAGAAGAGCACACGTTGTGACATATGGGGCGGGTGACCCCGGCTCCTCGCCCGAAATGCCTTGCTCGACTGTTACGCCCTTCAAGACCGATCCCAGCAGTCGGCGCACCATGGGGATGTGGTGATTGAGGTAATATCCCATGTCGAACTTTGTGCCCTCGCGGTTCGGATACATTACGCTTACCTTTACCATGTGTGCTCCTTCACTTCAGTCAATGAGCATACCACTCGGAGTGCGGCGACCAGCGGGCCACGATCAAAACTTCTACTCTTCGTACTCATCTGATCCCAGGACCCAAATGAACGACTGAATGTCGATGAAATCTCGAGGGCGAAGGTCACGGAGGTCGTTTCCGATCTGACGGGCAAACGCGAGAAGACTGGAGTACGTTTCCCACGACGGTCCGGAGCGGTAGCGAAAGTCGAAACCGTATTCTCTAGCGGCCAAGCGGGTTACCGTGGGCTTTAGGAAGATATGAGCGTCCGGTTGAGCAATGAATCCGAATACGGTAGCCACGGGCCAAGTAAGTACGCGGCTCTGTTTGCGTGGCAGTCCGGCGACCACTTCGCACCAGCGACTGAATTTAGCTTGGAGGTTTCCAGAGCCGTACAGAAGAGCATAGAGACCTTCGGCGAAAGCTCGCGCGCCGCGTTTGGACTTCAGAGCGTCGCGAATCGCCATCTTTTCAAATGAGAAGAGAAGATTCGTGCGTGACTCAATTCTGATGGCCTCACTGCCAATCTCCAGAAACTTTCCTTGTGATAGTTTCGCCTGATAGGCCTTGCGATTTAGTACCGCTTGCCACTCCTGATGTGCCCTCCATTTGTACCCCCGTTCCCAGTCCATGTAGGTCTCATCGCGGAACCCCTGCGGGAAAAACCGTAGAAACTTGCGTTTGCACTGGACGACATTGGATAGTTCGGGAAGGGTAAGGGATCGGCAGTACCCGGCGTTTGCAAGACTGGCAACCATTGCAGTACATGCTTTGATTCGTCTTTCTCCAAAGGGTTTGGCCGCTCATGTTTTCGGTTAAGGCGCTGCATCTACCCTGAACATTCAGACATATGCCAGCAACCGGCCCAAGACCGGGGACTTACGCTTGTGTCCCGGCGTTACCGGTGGGGACCGCTCACCAGGCCGGGTCCCAGCTCCGGATGGCGAGTATAGTTCCCATAGGCCACCAAGACTGGCTCCGTCCAGATTCCAAGTATCGTACGAATCTTTTCTAGATGGGCTGACTGTTCCGGACCCAGCGGCTTCGCCGAAGAGCCGATCTGGTGCGTCTGAGAAGTTACTTCGCAATTTTGCATATCGGCATCCGCGTCAGACTTGTGACTTCCACGTTTCGGGATCTTGAACGCACCCACCAGGCGTTCCCCGGGCGCTGACGCGAAATCCAGGGAAACTATATCTTGCCTGCGCACTCTGTCAACCGGCGGCTTTAGTAAATCTACTTTCGAGTTCATACTGTTTAATTCTTATAGAGCAGCGCCTTGTAGCTTATGGCTAAAAGCCGAAGAGCTCGCTTACGGTTCCAATTGGTGCGGGTTAGGGCTTCAGAGATTGCGATAGCTTCGGCCTCGCCCATTGCAAGGCGAGCAACCGATTTCAAATTAGCAACGCTGCGGTCACCGGCTGGCTCGCTCGTCACCGGAACGGAAATCCATCCAGCCCTTGCGCTCCGGTTAGTGATTGCCGCTTATTGACCAATCGAGCTAGCTACGGTTGAAAATACGTTGTTCGAACTTCCGCCAATTAGTTGGATGGTGCCAACCACTATCACCAGAACCACCGCTAGAATTACAGCATACTCGGCGATGTCTTGGCCCTGTTCCTGTGACCACAGCTTGCGAAGTATGGAACCCATCTTCGGACCTCCAATGAAATCGGTGCGCGCATTTTACACCCATACCACCCATTAAGATTATTCTTGTCAAATAAGTAGCTTGGTTTTTTCCACACAATCGGCACAATAGAACTTGGATGGGGTATGACGCGACCTCAGCAGGAGTCGCAGTCAGCCCGGTCAGCTTCAATTGTGGCATCGATATTGGAGCGTTAGGTTTCAGTGTGCTGACCTGGATCGATTCCCTCACTCTCGATATTTCGCCGATCGTGCTGTTCTGGCTGGGCGGCATCTTCACCGATTCCGGCAATGGCATAAAGACCCACTGCGAATAGTAGTAGCGAGTGTAATCCGATCAATAACGACAGATTTTCCAACAGTCAGCCGGCTACTGCGCCGAGAACGTTGGCGCCGAGGGCGGCGCTAGGGGGTTGCGGAAGCTTGTGGCTGCATTTGGGACAGGCGGTTTTTTCTTGCCGTCCGAAACGAGAAGAGCTAGGCCATCGCGGTCGGCGACAGCCACCAAATCGATGATCAGGCCGTCCGTCGCCACAAGTCCCCCGAACTCGCAGCATTGCTGTGGGTGTGGTTTCCAGTGAGGTTCCCATAGTTTCCTCCGTAGTTGACCGCGGCCATAGCACGCCAGGGCACGCCAGCGCAGTGGAGAACGGTAAAGCACCTGTGTTAGAACGGCTAACAACCGTGGTCAATTTACGTTTGGATTGGAATTGCTATGGAAACGAACAGCCTTCGAAGGTGTAGGTACCTTATTCGAGAAGTGCTTTCTATAAGTGTAGCGGCAAATGCTGATTTTGCGTACAAATATTTCAAACGGATGTGGAAGCCGCATTATTTGGACGCACATTCGGGCGCGGGAAAGACTCACATTGAAGTTATCCCCATGTTTTTCTGGAGTAGCGGATTAAACGCTGGCCATCTTCTTACGCAAATAGCCTCCAAAAGCCAGCAATCCTGACCCAAGCAAGACGAAAGTCCCGGGCTCGGGAGCTGGGGAAATCGCTCCATTACGCATGGTGGTGCTGAATGTAGTATCAACCGGAAGGTTCATAAGATTTTGCGTGGTTGCGATGTCGAATGTCAGTAACGCTCCGCCATCGGAAAAATATTGCGCCAGCGCGCCCCCCGTGACTGTCAATTTGGCAGTCAGGACATCATTGAATTTACGCCCGGCTCCGTTCTGTTGCATGCTGACCAAAGTTAAGCTGCCCTGTAAGAGCTGGTCGCCCCCCTTGGACGTTCCGATATCAAAACCGATCGGTTTGTTTTCAGTGATCGACCAGGAATCTGCGCGCGTTTCATTTCCGTGGATCGTAACTCCCACCACATCAAAAGAATAAAATCCCTTGGATCCGGCTAACGGCCCTGGCCCCACTCCCACCGCCGTACAGTGTCCCGCACCGCGGCAAGGGTTAACTAAAACAAGCGACCAATCGTTCCCTCCCGGCGACCCAGCAAATATGAAGGAATTTTGGGCAGATGCTCCCAGGTTCACGATCTCAACTTGTGCCACCGCCAGTGGCGCGATTAGAAGAACACTTGCGGCCATAAGCGCAAGCTGCAGTATTTTTCTCACAAGAATTTCCCTTCTGCGTCAACCTGGGGGAGGTTTCTAGAAGCTAACGGGACAATTAGTGACCCGAAATAATTGAAGCACACTGACTTCCAATCCTCTATTAAAGTTAAACATTTTTCACTATATGTATCAAATTGATTAATAAAAAGTTACATCATTAAGCTGCGCCCGAACGCTGTATGGCGCAGATCTAATCGGCACGTTCCTGCACACAGCGGTGTGCAAGACCCAAGCAAGAGTCGCAAGAACCTTCGCCCCGGCTAATACATTCGGAACAAACACCGAAGGGGACATAGAGCTAAAAGTTTTCGTAACGCAGTTAATGGTTGAGGTCATGATCGGTCAGGTCCCAATGCCCCGAAAGCCGCTTCCGTGCTGTTAACTCCGTCTATTACAGACCCTCTTTCCGGATGACCGTCAGTGCCTGCGTTTGTGCTGCGAGCTTTTTCCCGGAGCACGGCTTCGCGATAGCGGAGCGCGGATTGTTCGCTCGCCGACGACTTCGGCAGCATGTTGGTATGGTCGAGGTCGTACAATCCCGTGCCTCGTGGCACATTCACGCTCTCCCGTGGCGCTCTTCGAGATACAGAGAGCGTACCCTGCGCGGGATGTGCGCAGTGAAACTGATCGAAGAATCTGACTTCAAATGGCGCGATGGAATGATCATCAAATTGCGGTGGGATCGGGCGAAGACCGTTTGCCAAAATCCAACCTTCGGCGATCTGCCCGCGGCGCAAGAAAAGATTGCTTTCAATTTTCTGATTGAGGACTTCGCAGGGACGATACTCTTGCCGACCCAAAGTATAAATTGGCCCTGCGGAGTTGAAAGACTCAGGCTCGATCTCATCATCCCAAGATGTCGCGATATCCCACCCCACCAAAGTCAGGCCCGATCGTAGTGCGACTAAACGTACACAAACGGCATAATAGGTTCCGCCAGTAGGACTTTCGAAGACGATGCTCTCTGAAGGCGGAGCCAATTCGATGTCGAGCGCGCGCGATGCCTCTTCCCAGTCCTCGGGAATTTCAACGTCAATGCCTTCGGACTGCATTTGTTGCAGGCAAGGCAAATACTTTGCTTGTTGCGTCCGGCTCAACCGCGGATCTCTAACGGACATGTTCTCCTCCTCAGGAAAAAGGCAAAAACGGCAAAAACTACTCAATCGGCTCTTTCTCAGTCGTTTGGCTAGCTCGGCAATAGGCACATTCCTGGTAAAACGGCAATTTTAGCTGGAACTGTTGAACCTGCTTGTGTATGGCCCATCGAGCTTCTTCGGAGAAGCGCAATAACTTACATTTGCCGTTACTGCTCGTAGACAGGCTAAGGTTGCGCAGTTTCCAGCCGATTTCCCTGACGTTGTAGTCCTGATTGGAGCCGCGAGAGCGCAAGAGTGCATTTACACGCGTCGTAATTTCATTCACGGTGAATTCACCCTGCACATGCGATGGGGACCAGATTGCTTCCAGAACTGCAACTCTGGGATCACGGCTGCGTTGCGCCATAAGTTGCTCTTCGTGCGATTCGAGCATGGGCTTCAACATTTGCACAATGCCAGGCTCTCCCTGGACGCAGGCATACAACCTACGCGCTAAGGCGGAATCAGACGACCCGTACGATTTCGCAATGTGCTCGGATCGGTGGTGCAGCCAATCCAAGCGGTAGGCCTGGAGTTGGGGTTGGAATTCAGCCATGATACTTGTGAGCAGATTATCTTCCAGGTCTGGCGCGTCCACGGGGGGAAGTGTGATACTCATCGCCTCCGTACCCCACGCTTCCGGCGACTCCTCCGGTCTGAGCAGGATTGCCTTCGCACAACTGAGTTCCGTGAGTTCACCACCTGCACCCGGAACTAGCACCCCATTAAAGTTCGCAGCAGCCCAAAACTCGCAGATTTTGGGCGTTAACCCTGGGTCTGTGATCAATAAGGTGGGCCGTAGGTAGAGCGGAAGCTTAGTCGTTAGCTTACCTACTCGGAGCGCACGGCGGCCGAGGCAACGGGAAATCTTAAATAAATTGAAGATCTGATGCGCGCTTGCGCCGCGGATGCAGATCGTAGGCGGGGCTGGCATCGATTCAGGAAGCCAAGTGGCCAGGTCATAGGCCACCATAGATGCTGCCGAATCTTCCGGCATTCGAAGATGCTGCTGATGGAGCTTGCACATCGCACCGAACAACTGGGAGACGTCGCCGTATTCGGCAACTCCGCGCGGGAACGGTACGGCGGCCAAGATACTTGGATGGAGGGAAGGCGGACGATAATAAACGCCACCGAACTCTACCATCGGTGCGATGAGCGGTTTTTCCTTCTCCTTCGATAACAGAAAATCTAATGCGTCGCGATCTGCAGCAGCGACTAAATCGATGATCGCACCCGGCAGGATTTCACCGCAGCTCATTCGAACTCGCGGATTCGCTATGAGTTTGGTTTCCACTGAGGTTCCCAAAGTGCCCTCCGTAGTTGCCCGCAACAGCCGTAGCACGTCAGCACAAGGAAGAACGGTCTGCCCTTATGCGTAGAGACGGCCAAGAACCGCGGTCAATTTATGTTTGGATTGGAAGCGCTATGGAAACAAACTGCCTTCGAAAATATACCTACATGTCGGCGGGGCTTTCTCTCAGTATAGCGGCAAATGCTGATTTCGCGTACAAATATTTTAAACGGATGTGGAAGCCGCATTACTTGGACGCACATTCGGGCGCGGGAAAGCTTAAGGCAGCAAAACCGGGGTTTTTCTATTCGTGTTTTGTGATTAAATCATAGCGGTCAAGCAGGAGGGGTGCATGAAAGGGAAAGTAGGCTTGCGTGTAGCATTTTTGTTAACAATTCTGACGATCGCAGGTGGCTATGCGGTCGTTCGGTTTTGGCGTCCATCTGTAGTGGAGAGCGGGATCGTCTGGTTCCTCATCGCTTGGATCGGTGGAACGACCCAGTTGATTAAGTTTGAACTCAATGATGTTTGGGAGAAACTGGGGCGGATTGAGGACAAGTTGAATGCCATCAAAGGTGGCAAGTGAGGGCAAATCAGGACACAGTTCTAGACGGCCCAGTTGCTGAAACTCAGCCCCCGCACTCGGCGGAATTCTCTTTCATTGTTTGTTACCAACGTCAGCCCCGCGGCCACGGCATGCGCAGCGATCCAAAGATCGTTGTTTCCGATCGTGTCGCCCTTCGCTTCCAACTCCGCCCGTGACGGTTGGCCGCTATCTCGGCAAACAAAACCGAGACCGTGGCGGTCCAAAGGACAGGAATCTGACTGGGTCAGGTCTTGTCGTGCAGTCCATTCTTCTGCTGGGCCTCTTCCCTGAACTTGACCCACCTGGCGACTTTAGTTTTCAGGTTATGGATCACATATGCCAGCGGTAAAGAAGTTTGCCATTGGCAGCAGCGTGTTGCCCCAATTCGTGGGCTCGGCCTTGAGCGCGTATGGACCCTCGTTGAACCAGGTACAGCTGCCGTCATTTATGGTTAATCCATTGAAGTTCGTTCCGACGTCACTGCGGCGGATTGGTCGTCTTCTTGGTTTTCGCCCATCTGGCCCGCGCCGCCCGTTGGGCGATCTCGCGCCGTTTCTCGGGGGAAAGTACTGCGGCTCTAGCTTCGCCCCCTTTTTTTGCACCCAGCTTTGATAAAGCGACGGCGTGAGGGTTCTTTTTCTTTTCGCCCATGGTGTAACCCATATATGCATCATTCAACCGGGAAAAACAAGATTTAACTTGATGCTTGACATGCCTACACGAGCAAGTATATGCTTGCTCGTGTAGGCATGAATCGAGTTGTGGAGGATATATGAAGCGAATGTCACAGGCATTCCGGCTCAACAAACGACTAGCGGAACAGCTTTGGGGGAAGCTTCTTCCGCCACTCTTGGCCTCACTGCAAAACCTCACATCTACGTATGGTCTTTCTGTTGGCAGAGGTGACGTTATCTGCTTGGATGGACGCTGGTATGTTACGCACGCAGGGCTGCTGCGGTTATCCTCTCGGCGGGGCTGCTCTGGCATTCACGTTGAGCTCGTTTCTAATTTCTGCGACCCCTCCAATAACCGTTGGACATTCAAAGCCACGGTTTTCCGCGCCGGAAGATCTGAGGAGTTTGTGGGATATGGCGACGCCGATCCGTCCAATGTTTCTGCCCTAGTTCATGGTGCAGAAATGCGCGTGGCAGAGACTCGAGCTGTCAACCGTGCCCTGCGGAAGGCTTACGGAATCGGTATCTGCTCGGTCGAGGAGATCGGTTCTTCCGATGGTCGGTCCGCTTCGAGCCCAGAATCCAAGAAGCTGCCCCAGCCTACAAATGGCAATGGGAATTACGGCGGGCGCACGGTTCGAGATCATCTCTGCCAATTGATTCGCCAGCATCAGCTCGACGCCACCTTGGTCAAATCCTATGCGACCGATTTCTGCGGCGTGAAAACCCTGCGCGAAGCCACGCGCGGGCAAGTCGAGAGTTTTGTCACACACCTTGCGGACTGGGCCGACAAAGATCGCAATGCCTTGCTTTGCCAACTGAACAGCTACCTTGGCGCGAAGGAAGGTGCCGCATGAAACGCCACATTCAAGGGTTACACGAGGCTGACCAGTCTAGTACCGGCCAGGTGCGGGATGGTTTGCTGCTGGTCCAGGTGGAACGAGCCTACCATCGATGGGAGGCAAGAAAGCCGTTTTATCTGCTTGGCTTTTCGATCCTCGAGCCCAAAGAACTCAGCGGGCATTTTGTTTCGAGCCGGCTGTACTGCACACAGAGAACGCTTTGGAAACTGACTTGGTTCTTGCGCGATTTCGGTTACGATGCCGACCTGCTCGGACGAGACGAGATCGACGAGAAAAGCTTGGTCGGGCTGCACGGGGTAATCAAGATCAGCCACGTCGTCATGAATGGCACTTCATTACTCAACCTCGATGGTTTTGCACCCGCCAGCCAATGGGAAGTGTTGGGAAGCGCTTCGCCCGCAAACGTGGCCCATCCCGAGAGCGCGACATGACTTACTCCTATACACAAATTAGCCAGTATCTGACCTGCCCCCGGCGCTATCGCCACCGCTATCTCGACGGGTGGCAGGAAAAAGATACTCGCGCAGCCATGCTCTTCGGACGGGCATTCGAACGAGCCCTCGCGGCTTACTTCCTTCGCGAAGACGCGGCTGCAGTCCTGTTTCGTGAATGGAGCACATGTCAGAATCAAGGCTTACATTATTCAACCGGCGATACTTGGGATCGCATGTTGCAGCAGGGCATTCAGCTCCTGGATCGGTTCTGCCAGGATGATCGCGTCCGCGTTCGCCAGCCGGGTCGCAACCTGCAGATTAAATTCAACCGACCACTTGCCAAGAAGAATGACTTCGTCGCTTACATCGACGCCATTGGGAAAGTCGACGACACGCGCTGCCTGATCGAATGGAAAACCACCTCCAGCCGCTACCCGGACCAGCCGGACGGACTGTTGTCTCTCGATCCACAACTCGTTTGTTATTCCTGGATGACGGGAATTTCTGAAATTGCTCAGATCGTCTTTGTACGCAAGCGGCGGGTCGAGATTCAGTACCTGCGAACTACGATCAGCGAACAGCAACGTCACGACTTTGGCCAGTTAGTCGCAGAGACCGTTGGCCGGATTGAGTCAGCACAGTTTCTGCCGCACAGTGGCGTTCGATTCCCACAAAATCCCTGCAGCACGTGTCCTTATCTTGGGCTCTGTCTGGGGAAAAAGGAATTGGTCGAAGCTCGTTTAGTGCGGCGACCAGGAGCCGAGAATCTTGGTTGGCTTGACGAACTTACGTACTAGAAATCCGCCCATGTTGCCCAAACTCAATCGTCGGCGAGCGATGTTTGTGCTTACGAAAATCGACGAGATTCTGGCATGGGAAAAGCAGAAGGAAGCGGAGCGAGACACCCGGTTCGTTGAACTCGGGCGCTACTTGTGCGAAGTGAGGGCGGGACAGTACTGGAGGCTGGAGAACTTGAAGTCGTTCGATGAATTTCTGGAACGACGGTTCCCGGAGTCACGAAGGAAGGCGTACTACCTGATGTCCATCCATGAGCATCTTCCTCCGCAAGCGCGGCGGGAGCTAAAGGAGGTGGGATGGACGAAGGGCTTGGAGTTGGCCAAGGTGGCTCGGAGGGACCGACAGCACTTCGATTGTGCAACCTGGTTGCACAAAGCCCGGGAAATGCCAAAGGAGGAGTTTAAGCGGGAGGTGGAGAAAGAACTGACCGGGCAGGAAACGGAGCCTTGGGAGATCGTCTACTTCAAACTTTACAAGAGCCAGATTCCGATTATTGAGCAAGCCATTGAAACCGCGGCGCGGATGCTTGGAACCGATAAATCTCGAGGCTATTGCCTCGAAATGATATGCGCGGATTTTCTGGCAGGGGCAAATCTGGAGAATGAAAGTTCCGGGGTTCTTTTGCAGTCAGCATTACATTTCTTCAAGTTCCTTCCAGACGACGAAAGAAAGTCATTTTTGAACTGCGTAGCCGAGAAGGCGTCATGAATGGTATCCGACCGAAGCAGCCTCGCCTGCAGCTTGATACAGAGTTGTACGAACAGCTCCGCAACGAAATACTTCGGCGAGACGGTTGGAGATGCCAAACATGCGGCACCATGTCGAACCTTGAGATTCACCACAAAGAATTCCGCAGCCAATCCGGGAATGATTCGGAAGAAAATCTGATCACACTTTGCAATGCATGCCATACCAACCTGCATCGCCGCTGAAAAGCTGGTTTGTACCGCGAGGGCAAATCGTCGGAGCGGCAGATTCGGGGATGCTCAAATCAGCTGGCGCCGTCGCGCCTTCCCGAACTTTGACGAACGCTGATCCAGCGATTTATTTATCTCTCGAATGTGACAAATGTCTTGGAGCGCCTATGGATTAAAGGGCGTTGTAGTGGCTCGGGCCACTACCGAGCATTGTGATGGCTAGCCGTTGAGATACATTTTCATCCGGGCCAGCTGTTCCTTTGCTTCTTTCGCACGAGGCTGACAAGATTTGACTGAACAGCCACTTGGCGGCTTAACTTTTGAATTATGGATCACATATACCCGCCGTGAACAGGTTCGCCATGGGCAGCAGGGTGTCGTCCCAATTTATGGATTCGGCCTTGCGTGTGTAGGAGCCCTCGTTGAACCAGGTACAGCTGCCGTCATTCTTGGTTAATCCATTGAAGTTCGTGTTCCACGTCGGCGACGAGCCGCCGCTGGTACACGACGCGACTGCCAGCCCCTGGTAGTTGCCGTTGGTGTCCTGGCAGATCGCGGGTTGCGTATAGTTGGTGTTGGTAGCGCAACTGCCGCTGCTGACTGCCGTCGAAGCCGCCGAGCCGTCGTAGCCGTTGTCGTTGGGCGTGAACAGCCCAAAGTCCCGGCCTTCGCTGTGGCTGTCGTAAAGCGCCCAGTGTTCCAGTCCCACTACCGCATACTTGCCATTCGGATTCTTGAGTGCCAGTGAACTCTGATCGAACCCCAGCGTAAAGGATCCGCGCAGGGCCTGATTGGCCTGACAATCCAGCCCCGACCCCCCGTCGCATCCTACCGTCACCCAGGAATTGGGATTGGCCCGGAAGTAGTTGGCTACAATCACCGGCTTCCCACCATTGTTGTTGATGATGTTCTGCACTTCCTGCATGTACGCGCCCAGCGAGTTGTACCAGGAAGGCGCAATCCAGAACAGATCCACCGATGGCGCCATAGCCGCATACACACTCGAAGTCCCGTTCCATGGTCCGTCGTAAACCGGGAGCGCCAGCGGTGGACACGTCGAGCCACAAGCCGCGACCCACGCGCTTTTCAACTCCTGCGCATACTTGCCCGCAAGGGCAGCTACGAAAGTATCGATGTCCGTCTGAATCTGTGCCGGGCTGGACCAGCTATCGGTCTCCTGTGGTCCGTTGCCGGTCTTGCCACCGCAGGACTGTCCCGCCTTGATGAGGTTGCTGCCATTCTCATCCAGCAAGCCCGTGCCCTGGGTGCATGACCCGGTGCCGTTGCCAGTACAACAGGCGTAAGGATTGCCGCTGGCCGAACACGCCGCGTTTCCTCCCCAGCTCTGATACGTCCCCTCCGTAATTCCCGCCAGCCCCGCGGGGTCTGACGTATCCCACGTCGTGTAGTTCGTTCCCCAGGCCGTGTTGAGCGCGGCCAACGAACTGCCGTACTCCGCCTCCAGATAATCGCGCAAAGCCTGCTTGGCATACAGTTCCTTGTCCGGATACGTATAGTTCCCGCTCTGATAGTACGGGCTTCCCGGGCGGCTTTTGATCACCATCGGACTATTAGCCGCAATCATCAGACCGATATCCGGATGCGCGTTATTCGGATTGTTCGATTGGTCCAGGCCAAACAGAAAGTCGGCTTCGTCGGGAAGCACGATAATGCCTTGGGCGAAGTTCCAACCTTTCATGAAGTCATTGGCAAGCAAGTCGCTGAAGGCGGTCGGCGTGTTCGGATCGTAAGGATCGATTTCCGAGCCTTGATAAAAACTGGCGCCACACTTCATGCCATTCTTCTGCGGAATGTAACCCAGATCTTTGGCGTGATATGGACCGAGATTATCGTGCGCCGTATCCTGCATCGAGTATCCGCTGGTGCCGTAAGTCGGGGCAAAGGGCAATCCGTCGGTCGGAAAATTGGACGCATAGCGATAGGAGTACATGCCCGCCGCCGTGAATCCCAACGAACTCAGCCGATTGGACTGCTGTTGCGCCCAAGCACTCCAACTGCCGTACTTGCTGAGCACCTCAGCATCCGTGCCCGCACTCTGCAGGTCGGTGTCATCCACCTTGGAAATCCCATTATATTTGCAGGTGGGCGCCCCATCCGGCGCCACGAACTGCCACCCCACCGCCGTCGTCTGCAATGTCCACCCTGTATTCGATGGCGTAGTTACGGTGATGGAAAACGGCTTAGTTGCTTTCTGCATCGGCGCAGAAGAGTCCGTTACCTGCACCGTAAAGTTGGACTGGCCAGCAGTCGTCGGGGTACCGCTAATCGTCCCGCCCGCGCTTAAGTTCAGACCTCCGGGCAATGCTCCTGTTATCACTGTCCACGAATACGGAGTCGTGCCACCTGTAGCCGAAAGAGTGGACGAATACGCGCTTCCGACTACGCCGTTGGGCAGCGAAGCAGTAGTGATCGTCAGCGGCGCACCGGCGCTTATGGTAATTGAAAATGGCTTGGTTGCTTTCTGAACTGGCGTAGAAGAGTCCGTCACCTGAACCGTAAAGTTCGACTGGCCAGCAGTCGTCGGGGTACCGCTAATTGTCCCGCCCGCGCTTAAGCTCAGACCTCCAGGCAATGCTCCCGATATCACTGTCCATGAGTAAGGAGTCGTGCCACCAGTAGCCGACAGCGTGGACGAATACGCGGTTCCGACTCCGCCGTTGGGCAACGAAGCAGTAGTGACCGTCAACGGTGGCGCACTGGTGGTTATGGTAATTGAAAATGGCTTGGTTGCTTTCTGAACTGGCGTAGAAGAGTCCGTCACCTGAACCGTAAAGTTCGACTGGCCAGCGGTCGTCGGGGTACCGCTAATTGTCCCGCCTGCGCTTAAGCTCAGGCCTCCTGGCAATGCTCCGGCTATGACGGTCCATGCGTATGGAGTCTTGCCACCCGTAGCCGACAGCGTGGTCGAATACGCAGTTCCAACTGTGCCGTTTGGCAACACAGAAGTAGCAATCTTCAGTGAATTGTGCGAATTCAGACTGATTTCAAACACGAGACCGGCTCCGTAAGCGCCACCCGCCTGTGTCGTACCGTACAGGTTCCCCGCCGAATCCCGAATCAGCTGGCCACTTGGATGGTACCCGTCGGTGGCGCGTCCGAAGACGTAAAGTGCACGGAATGTCCAGCGGCCGCCGGAGGCAGGCGACAGTTTGAAGACTGTACCGCATCCGCCTCCGCAGGAAACGAGGTTAGCCCCCAACAGGGTCGTGCCGTAGAGATTACCCGCTGCATCCATGACCAACCCGGCGACGGGATTGGCGGCGGGAGCATTCGCGAAGCTGTGGAGTACCGACTCTTGCCAAGTACCCCCGGACATAGGCGCCAACTTGAACACCACGCCGTATCCTTTCGCTCCCCCTTTGAATGTCGTACCGTAGAGATTGCCCGCGGCGTCCAAGATGAGGCTGGCGGAAGTATATTGCCCGTCCTGGCCACCCGTGAAAGCATGCAGCACACTCTCCGTCCAACTGCCGCCCGAGTTGGCTGTCAGTCTGAACACAGTGCCACCGCCATACGTTCCGCCATTATTGGTCGTGCCGTAGAGATTGCCCGCAGCATCGAGAGTCAGGGCTGCGAAGGGCGAGGCTCCATCGTTCCCGCCCGCGAAGGCGTACAACACGTTCTCTTTCCACGCGCCGTTACTGTGTGACAGTTTGAAAACCGTGCCACAGCCCGAACTGCACACCGCGTCAGTATTTCCACCTAGCAGCGTCGTGCCGTAGAAATTGCCCTGCGCGTCGGACACCAGTCCGGCGTTGGGCTCACGTCCGTCATTGCCGGCGGTGAAAGTGTAGACCACGCTCTCAGCCCAGTAACCAGATGTGGGCGTCAGCATGAAGATTGTGCCGCAACCAAGGCTGCAATTCTGGCTGCCGCCGGACTTAGTTGTGCCATAGAGGTTGCCCGCAGCGCCGAAGACTAAGCCGCCCGAGGGCTGACCACCGTCCAGGCCTCCCTTAAAACTGTAAAGCGGGCTTTCTGTCCAATTTCCATTGGCGTTCGGCTTGACTTCGAAGACCGTGCCCTGGTTATAGGTCCCGCCAAACTCGGTCGTGCCGTAAAGATGGCCGGCGCTGTCTCTGATCAGTCCTGCGTGAGGCAAACTGGGGCCGCCACCGCTGCTGTTGAAGCTGTACGCTCCGACTTCCGAGCCATCATATTGTCCAGCTGCCAGGGTGGGGACTAGGAAAAAATTCAGGAGGATAAAGGCGCATAATACTATCAACTGCGGGCTGACAGGTCTCACGGGATCGTCTCACTTACTCCGTGACTTAGGCACGGCGGGGGATTTGTAAGCCACTGCACGCGATCCTGACCGAAACGTATTGTCTCGGCCAAACCATGTAAAGCGCAGTTGGCTTATCTTGATTGTCTCCGCTGAATTCGACCAGATTACCTAAGTGCACAAATGCCGCTGCCCATTTTCCACGAGCGCGAAACCATCCAGGTTGAGCGAAGAAATGCCGTTCACGACAACGTAGCCAATTTTGAGTAAGTCGCGCAGGCCACCTGCTCGATCCCACAACCGCTCTGCTATTCCTGGATGACTGAGATTCCTAGCGTTGCCCGATTGTCTTTGTGCGCAAGCGTTTAATCGACCTGCGCACTACAATCAGCGAGGAGCAGATCATGAGTTCGGCCAATTGGTCGCAGAGACGATTACTTGGCCGAGTCCGGCCAGTTCCTGCGGCACAGTGGAATTCGATTCCCCGCAAAATCCTGCAGGACCGATCCCATTTTGGGATCTCCGGGGAAAAAAAATGGTCGAAGCTACTCTAGTGCGGAGGCCGAGCGTTAGTTGGCTTGACGGGCTTACGTGCTAGGATTCCGCCTTTCCTGCCGAAACTCAATCATGTCTTCAGGCGCAAGAAGATCGACGAGATTCTGGCCTGGCAAAAGCAGAAAGAGAAAGGAGCGGAGTGGGCACCCGGTTCGTTGAACTCGGGCGTTAATTGTGCGAAGTGAGGGCGGGACAGTACTGGCGGGTGGAGAATGTGAAGTCCTTCGATGAATTCCTGGAGAGGCGCTTTCCGGAATCGAGACGGAAAGCTTACTACCTGATGTCCATTCATGAGCACCTACCTGTGCAGGCAAGGAGAGACCTGAAGGAAGTCGGATGGACCAAAGGGCTGGAATTGGCTAAGGTGGCGAGGAGGGACGGGCAGCACTTCGATTGTGCAACCTGGTTGCACAAAGCCCGCGAGATGCCGAAGGAGCAGTTTAAGCAGGAGGTCGAGCGGGAACTGACCGGAAAGGAAACCGAGCCGTGGGAAATTATCTACTTCAAAATTTATAAGAGCCAGATCCCGGTCATCGAGCAGGCAATTGAAACCGCCGCGTTAATGCTGGGGACGGATAAATCCCGAGGCTATTGCTTGGAGATGATATGTGCAGACTTTTTAGCGGGAGCGAACCTGGAGAATGACAATCCAGGCGTTCTCTTGCAGTCGGCCTTGCGCTTCTTCAAGTTTCTTTCCTGTAAAGAGAGGCAGACATTTCTACAACACGCTACCGAGTAGGGGCCGTGACCCGGGTTCGACCGAAACGGGCCTGCCTGCGGCTCAATCCCGAATCGTACGAACAGCTTCGCAACGCGGTACTACGTCGCGATGGCTGGCGATGCCAGGCGTGCGGCACAATGTCTAACCTCGAGGTTCACCACAAAGAGTTTCGCAGCCATTCAGGTGAGGATTGTGAGCGGAACTTGATTACGCTTTGTTCTGCATGCCATGCCACTCAACATCGCTGTTGAGGATTTGATATAGCCGCTGCGGCAATCTTGCCCATTCGCGGTTGAACTGTGCTCTCGACAAAGGCTTCGCTCTCATGGAGGTCACTCTCGGGCTGCAAGATCCTAGCGAAGTCGCAATCCTGTGCAGCTCTATATGTTTCTGCGGCAAGCGCGATTGTCCGGTCCGTAGCCAGCGGACTGGAGAACGCTTTGCTAAAAGTGGCTTTTTCTGTCCCTGTTTACCCCGTTATGTTGGCAACAATCTCGTTGGATCAAGTTTCCCGACGGTCCTTCTACGCGCTCGTTGCCCTTGGCCCCCACCCGACTATAGTGCGAGTTACGGATCACAGATACCTGCGGTAAAGAACTGCGCCATCGGCAACAGCGTGTTGCCCCAATTCGTGGACTCGGCGGTCGGTGTATAAGGTCCCTCGTTGAACCAGGTGCAACTGCCGTCATTCGTGGTTAGTCCATTGAAGTTTGTGTTCCAGGTCGGCGACGATCCGCCGCTAGTGCAGGAGTTGACCGCCAACCCCTGGTAATTCCCGTTCGAGTCCTGGCAGATTGCTGGTTGCGTATAATTTGTGTTGGTCAAACAGCTGCCGCTGCTGGTTGAGGTCGAGGCTGCGGAGCCGTCGTAAGCATTATCGTTGTCGGTGAAGAGGCCGAAATCGCCACCCTGCGACCAGCTGTCCCACATGGACTAGTGTTCGAAGCCGACCACCGCATACTTGCCCGCGGGATTCTGCATCCGTAACACACCGTTGTTCACCGTTGCCCAAACCGATCCGCGCAACGCTTGTGTCTTCTGGCAGGCTATGTCCCATGCATTACAAGGCGCGTAATTGGGACTTCCAACTGCATAAGAATTCGGTTGCGCCACGAAGTAGTTCGCTACCACAACCGGCATATTCCCGTCGTAGCCAAGAAAATGGTCGATGTCAGTCTGAATCTGCGGCACCGCTCCCCAAGCCTGATTCTGCTGAATACGATTGCCGCTCTTCCCACTACATGAGATCGAGCTAGACACGAGATAGCCCACTACCGGGGGTTCCTGATGTGCAATTGCGTTCCGATTTTTCTGAAGGCAGAATAGATTGGCGCATGCTTGGGGTTGCGAGGGGCATAACAGGCCGCGCTTGCGTCAGTCGTCGCGGAGATCAACTCGAGTGCGGTCAATCGAAAGATGCTAAAGAAAATCTGTCTAGCCGCCGGGACATGCGTTCTCTTCTTTCTGCTGTTGGAAGGTCTCTGCAGCACTCTCTTTGTCGCCCACGAATTGTGGGCCCCCGAGCAACACAGAACTCTATCCGGACCGTCGGTGCAGTACGACCAGGAGCTCGGGTGGGTCAGCGTTCCCAACTATTACGAGAAGAATTATTACGCCCCGAACACCGATTTGCGAACCAACTCGCGGGGATTTCGAGCGGACAAAGAGTTCACGCGGCAGGTTCCTTCCGGCAAGCTCCGAGTGATCTGTTCCGGAGATTCTCAAACCTACGGTGACGGCGTCGCGAACGATCGTACCTGGTGCCAGAACCTGGAGTCGATCGATCATCGAATCCAGTCGGTCAACATAAGCGAGACCGGGTACGGGGCCGACCAAATGTACTTGTGGTACAAGCGGGAAGGCGCCGGATTGGACAATGACGTTCATGTTTTTGCCGTCGTAACCGACGACTTCCGGCGCATGGCATTTAGTGTTGTTGGCGGGTACGGGAAGCCGGTGTTGAAGTTGCAGAAAGGAAAACTCACCGTAGAGAATGTTCCTGTGCCGAGAAGATCACATATCCTGCACCTATTGGCGCTCAAGCCCAACCCATTAAGAGAGTTCAGATCCCTCGCCGCGCTCGCATGGCTTGCGGACCGAGTGATGCCTGTTCGAGACACTGCGTTCGCGAATGGCCCCACGGAAGAGCAGAGTCAGATCCTCGACAAAATCTTCGAAAATCTTCAAACGATCGAAAAGCAAAAAAACAGCGTTCTCGTTTTGCTCTACATACCCAGCAGGGTGTCTGACTACGAACCAGGCGGATCCTCGCCCGCCTGGCGAAACTGGATTCAAGCGGAATCCATAAAGAGCGGCTTCGTCGTTGTCGACCTCATCGACGACTTCAAGAAGTTGCCCGTGACGGAGAAGGACGGAATGTTCATCTGGCCGGGTTCCACGCAATATTTTGCCGAAGCTCCAGGCCACTTCGACGATCAGGGGCATGAGTGGGTTGCGAAAGAACTCTATGCCAGACTGATTGCGATACCTCAGGTCGCCGAGAAGCTAGGCATGCACTCGGACTCTCGAAGCGGTAACGCGCCTGGAGCGAGGAAATGAGCCCCCAGGTTGTGGGTGTTGATTGTCAAATCTGCAAAGGAGACGAATTCAAAAGGATCAAATCCCACCGCGCTTGGGATTATCGTAGCGGAGCTCAATCCGAGTGCGGTCAGAGAAAAAATGCTTAAGAAATTCTGTCTAGCCGTTGGATCGTGCGTGCTCTTCTTTTTACTTCTCGAGGGCTTCTTCAGCAGTTTGCTTGTTGTCTACGAAATGTGGTCCCCGCAGCAACGCCGGACCATGACCGGGCCGTCGATGCAATACCATCCGGATCTCGGCTGGGTCAGCGTTCCAAATTATTACGATCAGAATTATTTTGCCCCGAACATCTATTTGCGAACAAACTCACGCGGATTTCGAGCCAACGAGGAATTCACGGAGCGAGTTCCTCCGGGCAAGCTCCGAATCATCTGCTCCGGGGGCTCGTTCACATTCGGGGAAGGCGTGAGCAACGATCGCACCTGGTGCCAGGATCTGGAAACGATCGATGATCGATTCCAGACAGCTAACATGAGCGAAAGCGGATACGGAGTCGACCAGATGTATTTGCGGTACAAGCTTGACGGCTCAGTGTTGGATCACGACATTCATGTGTTTGCTTTTACCACCGAAAACTTCAGAAGCATGCCCCTTACCGTTTATGTTGGGCATGGGAAGCCGGTGTTGAAACTGCAGAATGGAAAACTCGTGACAGAGAACGTCCCCGTGCCGAAGGAACCTCGCGTTCTGACGTGGTTAGGCACCAAGCGCGTCCAGCTCAGAGAGCTGAGGTCTGTGAAGCTGGTTGGGCCGCTGGTCGGACGCGCAGTTTCGGCCAAAGACGCCTTTTCGGATGGCCCTACGGAGGAGCAAAGTCAAATCCTCGACACGATGTTCGAAGATCTCCAGACGATCGAGAGGGAAAAGAATAGTGTCCTCGTCCTGTTTTGCCTACCGAGCAAGTTGCATCACTACGAGGAGGACGGACCCACGCCGGTTTGGCGTAATTGGCTTCGAGCGGAGTCCGCGAAGCGGGGCATGCTGTACATTGACCTGATCGACGAGTTTCAGAGTCTGCCCGTGACAACGAGGGACGGGATGTTTATCTGGCCCGGTTCGCTGCAATATTTTGCGGAAGCTCCCGGCCACTACGACGATCAAGGGCACGAGTGGGTCGCAAAGGAACTGTATGAGAGATTGATTGCGATCCCTCAAGTCTCGGAGAAGCTAGCTCTGCATTCTGACGGTCAAGTTGCCAAGGCGCGCGTGGGCCCGAGCGGTCGAAGCGCTAACGTTCATGGCCTATCGAAATGAATATCCTTAGCCCACACCGTGAGGATACGAATCCTCGGCTTTCATACGCCCACCGCGGTCGTTTCTTAACTCCGGCGAGAGCCAGATGATTGCCAACGCCAGGGCAAGCAAGACGAATGTGACCAATGGCCATTCCCAATTCACTGGTACGCCCGCGTCGCCCAGACGGATCATCCAGGGCAACCGAAATTTCCTTCGCCAGAGTGTGCTCAGGGCCAGCCGGACGTCGTTTCGGTGCGCGGCGGCAATGATTAGGCTTTGCACGCACGACAAAGTTGCCATCATCCATTGCACAATCCGCGGCAGGGCCTGAGCGGCCTGGAGGGCGAGTAGCGCCAGCGCAGGGACTATCGGCACAAGATAACGAAACCCCGTCGATGGTTGGAGCCACGAATACTGGTTCGCCGCGCAGAACAGCACAAACAGCGCGAAATAGGTAAAGAGAATCCTCGTTTCCCGCGCGGGAACCCGATACTGGACACGAGTTATGAACGGTGCCGCAAACGCCAGGATCAACGCAGGGCAGTAGGCGAAAAGTCCGAACCGCGGATCAAAGAAATTGGCCCACATGAGTGCGGGCGACGGCCAGTCGAACCCGCGGTACCCCTGTGAAGTCGGAGCCGTGGGAGGCATGAAATGCTGTGAAGGCCGGTAAAACGAACCGAAAGCCCATGCTTGATAGACCGCCAGGGCTGCCACCGCCGGAACAATTCCTGCCGCATACGCAGTCATAACGCGCCACCTTTGCGCTCCTGGCTGCCCGGCCGAACGCAGCCACACATAAAGTGCAGCTACGGCAACCACGACCACGCCGCTGTAATCGCATAGAACAGCATATCCGGCGAGCAAGCCCGCCAAGGCCGCACGTAACGCGTGAACTGGGCGGTCCTTCGGATCCCAGAGCAGGAGCAAAGCAGTGATACCGGCATCACCAACCAGCAGATTGTGATTCAAGTATCCCGCGCGGAAAAGAACCGGCGTGCCGAGCCCATAGAGAATGCCTGCTCCAGCCGCTTGAGCCGCCGGCACGCCCGCTTCGGTCAAGCGGGAGCAAAGATAGGCGGCCGTCCCAGCAGTCGCCGGAGCCATCACCAACGCAACCGTCACGAATCCCACAAGGAGAAAATAGAGTGCGCGACCCTCGGCCAGTGTGCGCCAGAAAAGATCCCCATCATCGCTCTTGCGATCTCTCCGGGGCAACTTTTGATTCCACTCGTCCACTCGAGTCAACACAGGGCGCAGCAAAACCAGCGGAAGGGCTCCCGTCAGCGACGCTCCGGGATTGTTGTTGATGTACGCGCCTCCCCCGGGGCCCCGGAAGATATCCTCCGTCCACCCGAGGTAACGGTCCACATTCAGGCTGCCGCGCTCGGCGAGCGTCACCGCCGGGAAATGTTCGCGGACAATGTAAGGGGCCCAGAAAACTGTGTACACGAGCCAGCACGTGAGGAAAACCCGCCACGCCCATGGGCGGTTGCCCCGCCCGTTTCCACAAGAAACTGCTGGAATCAAAACTTCACCTCGACTTCGACTTCCCCGCCGCGGGCATTCAGTACCCGTCCGAATGATCCACTGTTGTGCCGAAATGCCTTCGTCGCAAACGCCAATTTAGAAAGCCTCTTCGGCGATCCGCGTCGCGTTGGCCATGAGCGTAACGTGAGATTCTTGGCGGAGAGATCCGGGGAAGTCGAACCGTCAGCGAACATGGGCTTGGTTGGGAGTGGCAGAGATTCAGACATCGGCTCGCGAAAAATCAGTCCAGTTGTTGATGTGCTGATGGGGAAAGTAGGTACCTGTGCGCGTTCTAGATTTGTGATGCTCGTAAGGGCTCGGAGATTTGCCTTGACTGAGGTCATCCGAGAGGTCAATCGTATGAGCGTTTAATATACATGCATGTCGTTCTGATGCCGTCATCCAGTTCAGGCTCCAAGGCCCTGCACCAAAGGCAACGAGTTCTTTCCCTATTCATGGGAACACGAGCCAGCTTCATGGTTCGACACTCCAGACTTCGCTTCGCTGCACGCCCCCGCACCTTGCAGTAGACTTTCTGGGCATGTCTAATTCCAGGGAGCCGGGACCAATCGAGGCGCGCTTCCACTGGTTGCTTCTATCGGCGATCATCGTTCTCGGCTGGGAACTGCGGCTATATCGCCTGAACTACCAATCCGTCTGGTACGACGAAATTTTTTCTCTCACCTTGAGTCACATGTCCCTCGGCCAAATGATTCAGTATCTGGTTAAGGACGTCGTGCATCCTCCATTGCACTACTTCCTGCTTCATATCTGGTTCATTGTGGCTGGATTCGGCCCGTACCAAGGTCGTCTTCTATCGGTGGTCTTTGGAACGCTGGCGATTGCTGCGACCTACTGCCTGGGCGATTATCTGTTCGGTCGTCGAACCGCCTTCATAGCGGCTTTGTTGCTTGCTCTATCTCAGCTCGCAGTCATGTACTCTCAGGAGGCACGCCCTTACGCCCAAATCCTTTTCCTCGTGCCGTGTTGCAGCTATCTTTTCTTGGTTGCCCTTCGGACCCGTCGCGCGGGACCGTGGTGGAGTTTTGTCGGGGCAGCCATCCTCACGATTTACACGCATTACTACGGCTTTTTCGTGGTTGCCTCTTTTTTGTTTTTCGCGGTTCTTTACCGACAGCGCTACCACCTTCCTGTTTCTCGTTGGATCGGAGGAGTTGCTCTAACTCTGGCGCTCTATCTACCTTGGCTGAGCAGCGGAATCATCAGCGAGTGGCTGCATAGCTCAAGGGGCTTGGCCCACGGTCCGTCACGGCCCGATTTGCCTTGGTGGACGGTTTTGACTTCCGTGAATACATTCAATAACGGCAGGCCTGCCGGTCTTCTGGAAGCCTCTCCCTGGTGGACTTTCGTGATCGGCGGGCTGCTTTTTAGCGTTCCGGCCCTCATTGCCCTGAAGCCACTTGTCAAAAAGTTTCCGGCCGACTCCGCTGATCAAATCGTCCGTGAAAATTTGTTCTTCCTGATTATTCTCTTTCTCATTCCTTTTTCGGCAGCGCTGGCTCTGGGCTTTAAATCCGGAGCATACAACATTCGTTACGTAACATTCCTCACCGTACCGTACTATCTTCTCGTCGCTCGGGGCATCTCTCTGCTCGATCGTCCTGCGCTGAGGGCAACTTTTCTAGCGGCTTGCGCGGCGTACAGTATCTGTTCGCTGCGAGCTAATTATTTCGTTCCCTACAAAGAGGACTATCGCGATGCGTACGCTCATCTAGCGCAATCGCGCCAAGCCGGCGATTGCTATGTGGTAGCGCCTACATACGAAATTCGTCAGGCTGAATGGGCCTGGGCGATCTATCAGGGGAGCCAGCCGGTCTTGCCTTTGACACCTCTGGAAGGAGTCACGTCAGGCCAGGCAAATTGCCAGCGAGTTTGGCTGGTTTCGGTGATGTATCGATCGACCCCGCCCGCCGTGAAAGAGGCCCAGGAGGCGCGAGAAATGCTTGAGCAGGGCCGTGCCCGAGTCGAAGAGAGGCACTATTTCTGGGTCGATCTGGATCTCTACGGACCTAAGGGCATCACGAAGCAAACAGCAATCCCCTAAAGAAGCATGAGCAACAGTTTGCCTAATTTTGCCATTTCCTTGGCTTTCCTGCGCGCGGGAAGACCAGCCGGCGGCTTGGAAAAAATCAGATATAGCCAAGACCTGAAAGCCGATCGCGGATAATTTTTTCCTTCTCTTCGTTGCCTTCTCCCCCCTCCGGTGGTTTTTTTTCCATTCCGGCAACAAGAGATCGGCCCTGCATGGAGGAAGGAATTTCATAGCCAGCCAGATCTAGAAGAGTGGGTGCGATGTCGAGCAGCCGTGCACCCTGATACTCACCTTGCAGAGGACAGTTCGGGGCAGCTAGGACGAATACTCCGTATTGCGCGTGATTGCAGGTGTCCGGGCCCGTGTCGTTCTCCTGCACATGAACACGCCCGTGACCGACGCTCCCAATCGAACGCCAATAGAGGCCACCGAAATGCACGATCAGGTCGGGAGCCACGTTCCGCACACTGCGATAGATCTCCTTCGGCTTGAAAACCATCGAATTCAGCGGCTGGCCCTTATCGTCGGTGAGCGCTTCGAATTTGGCCTGTATCTCTCTTTGAAAAGCTTCATATTGCGCGGCTGGGATCACGCCCTGCGGCTCACGTCCCTGCACGTTGAAGAAGACGCGAGCGTAGTATCCTCCCTCGCTCCAGACTTTCGTCTTCGACCAGTTGATCTTGAGCTTGGCAAACGGCGTCACTTCTTTTGGATACTCTTCGACCACCAGCAGTCCCTCGCGGATCAACCATTCATTTACCGCAATCCCGCCATCCAGCCGCTGCGCACCGTGATCGGAAACCACGAGCACGATCGTATCGCCGCCAAGCAGGTCGAGAACGCTGCCGATCTGATCGTCCAGCCAGCGGTAGTATTTCGGGATTAGGTCTTCATACGGGTTCCCGGGGACATACTGCACGTGTTTCTTGTCGAAGTAATTCCAGAAGCCGTGGTGCATCCGATCGAGCCCGATATCCACGAAGTGGAAGTAGTCCCATTCATGTTCCTTGATTAACCAGCGGACGACTTTCCATTGTTTACGGCTCATCTCAAAGATCTCGTGTTGTAACCATTCCTTGTCATCGGTGCGGAAACCCTTCACGTCCACCGGGTATTCACCCACGAGCTTCGTAATCTCAGTCTTGATCCCTGCCGGGTGGGTGAATTCGTCCTTGACGGTGTCGGGGGTAAGGAAACAGCCGACGCTGATGCCGTTGATTCGTCGCGGCGGGTAGTTGGGCGGCAGGCCCACGATGATCGACTTTTTCCCTTCCCGCGCGAGTTGGTCCCAAATGGCAAGCTCCTTGATCGAGGCGGAGTTTGCGATCCCAAGACCGCTGTAAGAGTAGTCGGTGCGATTGCGAAAGCCGTAGACGCCCAGCGAACCGGGGTCCTGGCTCGTGGTCATGCACATCCAAGCAGGGACCGTGATCGGCGGAATGACACTTTCCAGTCGACCGTAGACGCCGATGTCCATCAACCGGCGAATATTCTGCAGCCGATCGTCTCCCAAAACGATTTCCGGCGCGGCACAATCCAATCCGAGCACGCAGATCTTCATCGTTTCAAGCAGCTCCCAATAGAGATTTGCCTTCCATTGAATCGTGCCGAGACACTCCCAGATATTCCAAAATGGTCGGAGCAAGATCGCGGATGTCGGGCTGGCTGCGCTCACCCGCGATCGCTCGCGCGTTTAGAAACAGAATGCCGGGGACCGCCGCGGGATCGATGATGTGATCGCCGCTCCACCGCCGTGTGTTGTCTTCGAACAATTCGTGCGGCATTCCGCCGAGCACGGTCTGCCAGGAAACGCGCCAACCGGGCGCGTAGTTTACCAGTAGATCGGGCGCATCACCGACGAAAGCACCGGAATATATCTCCTCTTTTCTTGAAACGCTGTCGATGGCTGCACGGCCTGCGGCCGGATCAATGATCCCCGTGAGCCCTTGCTGGATGGCGCGCCGCACCCGCTCCGCATCGGTGCCCTCCTCGAGAATGCCGTCGCGTTCGCGACCTTTGAAATTTAAATAGACGCCGGAGAGCCCCAGTGCATAGGCATAGGTTTTCGACCAATCAACCGCGCTCAATCCCTCACCGAGTTCCTGGTCTGGCTTCTTGTTGTCCTTAAGCGTGAGCAAACCGTTTTGCCAGAACCAGGTGTTGACGTGAAACGCCCGGCGAAACGTATTGAACCCATGGTCGGACAGCACGACGAGCAGCGTGTGATCATCTACATGCTCGAGCACGCGAGCAATCAGAGCGTCGTAGCGGCGATAGTGGTCTTCCAGTCGCCTCGCGAGTTCCGGCCCGCGCTCCCGATCGTAAAAGGGATGTTGGGGATCGCGGAAGCGCCACAGCATGTGCTGCACGCGGTCGGGAGTGTCAAAAACGACGAAGAATAAGCCTTCGGAAAAGCGATTCAATTCCAGAAAGGCCATTTTCTCGCGCTCGGCCAAAACCAAGTCGCACTGCGCCAAAAAGGCTGATTCGTCAAAGCGTTCGTTGTTCAACCCGTTGTGATCTTCCGCCATTCCGAGAGTTGAAAATAGACCCACTGTGTCGCTGAGCTCTTTGGCATAGTTGCCGGGAGACGAAATCGGAAAAAGTGGCGCAGCTGGGTCGAAGTTCGCCGGTGAAACATAGAACTCCAGATGAGGCGATAGTTGGCGCACATAGAAGTGCACAATTCCGTGCACTGTCTGCAAAATGGAAAGTTTGAATTTCACTCGGACCCAGTCGCTCCAGGCGCCTTGCGCGACCTTAATTTTGGTGGGGGTGCCTCCCGTGTGAATCGTCAGCTCACACGCAGCTCGATCCACCTGCACCCTGATTTCGCACCGAGCGTCGGCTGGCGGAGTCGAGCGCGCATTCCGGGGACCGATCACGTGGGTAACCACGTCGTCGCCGGCCTCGAGATGGACGATCTGTTCATTCTCCTTCACCGGAGCAGCTTTGTCCTGCGTGTAGAAGGTGCCCGTGCCCTGGCTGCCGCGCAGATCTGGAACTCCGACTCCGGAAATCATTCGGCCGCGGACTGCGTCTGGGGGAAACGTGCAAGGGCAGCGAAGAACTACACTGGGAATTTCCGACTCAGAGAGCAACTGCCAGAAGGGCACCCCTCGCCGCTGGTTAACTACCCGCGGTTGCGAGAATGCATTCTTGGGCCTTTCGAACCGGCTTAGCGCAAAATCGGGAAGGTAGGTGCTCGGGTCGCGACTCACGAAATCGAAAATACCATGAGCGCCAGGGTTCGTCCCGGTGGCAAAAGATGACCATGCGACGGGCGTCTGCGCAGGATAGGTGGTCTTCATACGCGTGTACATCCCGGCATCACGCAATTGCGCAAAGTGAGGCAGCTCGCCGCGCTCAAGCATAGCCTCGATGATCGATGGCTCCATTCCATCCAGCCCGAGCACGATGACCTTTTTCTTCATTTTTTGCGATAGTTCTCTTTCGATCCGGCACCGCTCCTACGTTCCAGACTTCTCAACGCAGCCGCGATGATGCCGGAGTCGGACTCGGGCCAGTGGGTTCGGGTTCCTCCGTTTTATATTGCTTTGTAACCTCGTGTTCCCTAAGAAATTCGCCGACCCGCGCCCGCAGGCGCACAAGCAACTGTCGATCAAGCTGCTGTCCCTCCGCTGTGGAGGCCAGGTTATGCAATTCCTGGGGATCCTCCCTCCAGTCATAAAGCTCCTCGCCCAGCTTTTCGTTGGTAATGTATTGCCATTGGGAAGTGAGGAGCGATTTCATTGCGCCATAATTGGCAGGGCTCCAGTATTTTTTCACCGGCTCGAGTGGAAATTGTGCGAGTTCCGCCAACGGCTCGGGCCAAGACGACACGGCCGCTGGAGTTTCCCAGAGTTGCGCAAGCGAAGGGCCAGGGAATGTGCTCTGCTCACTGTGGGCGAGCAGGCCCATAATTGTCGCGGGAAGGGCTGCGTTGGTAACAGGCGTTTCTAGGCGTACCCCAGCGGGTATCTTTCCGGGCCACCAGAAGATGAGCGGCACGTGGATCTCCTGGCGGTAAAGTGATTCCTGGTGCAACAGCAGCCCGTGATCGCCAAGTTCTTCACCGTGATCCGAAGTTATCACCACCAGAGTGTTTTCAGCCAACCCCCGCGCCTTGAGGTCGGAAAACAATTCCCCAATCCGTTGGTCCACATAGTCGATCGTACCGTCGTAGACATCCATTTCGCCTTGAACCTGCTCGGGTGTTAAGTGTGGCATGGCGACCGGTGCGAATTGGTTGATGAGGCCGCCAGGGTTCTTCAAGCTGCCAAACCGGCTGCGATATGGTTCCGGAGGTAGACGGGGATCGTGAACGTCGAAATAGTTCAAGAATGCAAAAAACCTCTTCCCGGGGGCGCGGTCCACCCATCGTAAGAATTCCCGGTTCACGTCTGGGGCCCTTTTGCGCCCGGGAATGTCTTTATAGCCGAGTGGAAAAGTGACGAACAGGTTGAACTTGCGACCGTAAAAAGTATGAGAGGCCATGTCTACCCAAGAACTAAAAAAATCCTCGAAGTGTAGGAACCCAGGACCAAACCCGCGCATACGGCAAAAATAATAAACGCTGGCGGAAAAGGCGCCCGTGCGATAGCCCTCGCTGCGAAGCGCCTGTGCGATGGTTGGATATCGCCCGTCGTAGTAATTTAGTTCAGCTCCGTGTTCGTGAGGATAACGCCCCGTGAGCAGGGAGGCGTGCGAAGGCAGTGTCCAGGAAGAGGAGGAGAAGGCACTGTCGAAAAGCACACCTTGCTTCGCGATGTGATCGAGGTTCGGGCTCGTCGCCCTGAAATAGCCATAGCCCGACAGGTGGTCAGCACGCAGCGTGTCAACCACAATCACGAGGATATTCGGCGATCCCTGCGGAGGTGTCGATAGCTCGGCAGTGAGAATATACTCGTGAAGCCAAGCACCTCCCTCCAACCCAGCGAGCAACAGCAAGAACCCGGCCAGAATCCAGGGCAGCGTTTTGCGGCAGCCCGCAAGCATTTGCTCCTGGTGCCGCTGAAACCACCGCATGAGTGTTACCGCCAGACCTGCCGAGAGAATCAGACCGGCGGAGTGTCGGATATGAACTTTCAACATTACCCAGTCGAAGAACGTCATCCAGCCAAACAGGAAAACTGCAAATCGAAGGACGGACAAACGGGTAGATAATCGCGCGACACCCGTAAGAACTAAGCCAACCACGCCGAATAGCAGGGCGTCGAAGAGAGGCGAAACCCATAAAATATCACTCGGCACCCAAGTACTCCATCCGGGTGATCGAGAAACACGCAGCACAGCGCCTTCTAACAAACCGGCCACGAGTCCAAACCAAAGCGCGAGAACCATTATGTCCTTGGCGCGTGGCGTGTTTGTCAGCTTCCTAACCGCTCCTTCTGTCGTATTCGTCAGCCCCATCTTTCTCCTTGCGAGCGAAGGTAGGTACTCGGGTCGCGGCTCACGAAATCGAAAATACCATGAGCGCCAGGGTCCGTTCCGATGGCAAAAGATGACCATGCGACCGGCGTTTGCGCTGGATAGGTGGTCTTCATGCGCGCGTGCGTCCCGGCATCATGCAATTGCGCAAAGTGCGGCAACTCGCCGCGCTCGAGCATTGCCTCAATAATGGAGGGTTCCATTCCATCCAGCCCGAGAACGATGACTCTCTTTTTCATGGTTTGTAAGAGTTCTCTTTCGATCCGGCACTGCACTTACTTTCGAGACCTTCTCAATGCAGCCGCGGCGACGCGGGAGTCAGATTTGGGCCGACCGGGTCGGGATTTTTCGTTTGATGTTGCTTGTCATCCTCGCGCTTCCAAAAAGGTTCGCCTACAATCGCCCGCAGGCGCGCAAGCAAGTCCCGATTAATCTGTTGCCCTTCCTCTGTGGCGGCCAGGTTGTGAAGCTCCTGCGGATCCTCTCTCCAATCGTAAAGCTCTTCGCCCAACTTTTCGTTGGTGATGTATTGCCAGCGAGAATCGATAAGGGACTTCAGTGCACCGTCATTAGCCGGGGCCCGGTATTTGTCCCAAGGCTGCCACGGAAATTGATCCATTTCCGACAACGGGTCGGGCCAGGCCGACGCGGCGATTGAAGTTTTCCAGAGTTGCGCGAGCGAAGGGCCAGGGAATCCACTCTGCGCGCCATGGGCTCGCAGGTCCAAGATTGTAGTGGGAATCGCTGCATTGGTAACGGGAGTTCCCAGCCGAATGCCGGCGGGGATCTTTCCTGGCCACCAGAAGACGAGCGGTACGTGGATCTCCTGGCGGTAAAGGGACTCACAGTGCAACAGTAGTCCGTGATCGCCAAGTTCTTCACCGTGGTCCGAGGTGATCACCACAAGAGTGTTTTCATCCAATCCTCGAGCTTTGAGACCGGAAAACAATTCTGCAATCCGCTCGTCCACATAGTCGATCGCACCATCGTAGGCATCTTTTTCGCCTTGAATCTGCTCCGGTGTTAGAAGGGGCAGGCTGCGAGGTGCGAATTCGTCGACGAGGCCTCCCGGATTTTTCGCGCTGGCAAACCGGCTGCGATATGGTTCCGGGGGCAGATAGGGATCGTGAACGTCAAAGTAATTCAAAAAGGCGAAAAACTTTTTCCCCGGGTCGCGATCTACCCATCGTAGGAACTCCCGATTCACGTCGGAAGCTCTTTTGCGCCCGGGAACATCCCGGTAGCCCAGTGGGAAAGTAACATACTGGTTGATCTTACGTCCGTAAAAGGCATTAGAGGCCATATCTGCCCAAGAACCGAAATAATCCTCGAAGTGGAGAAAGCCGGGGCCAAACCCACGCATGCGAGAGAAATAATAAACGCTGGCGGAAAAAGCTCCCGTACGATAGCCCTCATCGAGGAGAGCCTGGGCGACGGTGGGATATCGCCCGTCGTAATAAATTTGGTTCGCTCCGTGCTCATGCGGGTAGCGGCCGGTCAATAAGGAGGCGTGCGAGGGAAGTGTCCAGGACGAAGCGGAATAAGCGTTCTCGAAAAGCACGCCCTGTTTCGCGATACGATCGAAATTCGTGCTGGTCGCTCGGGCATAGCCGTAGGTCGACAGGTGGTCAGCGCGCAGCGTGTCAACCACGATCACTAATATGTTCGGCGATCCAGGCGGCGTGGACAGTCTGGCAGTGAGAATGTACTCGTGAAGCCGGGCTACAGCCTCCAACCCAACCAACAACAACAAGACGCCGCCGAGGATCCAGGGCAGCGTCTTGCGACAGCCCGCAAGCATTTGCTCCTGGTGCCGCTTAAACAAGCGCGCGAGCGTCACCGCCAGACCTGTCGCAAGAATCAGACCGGCGGACTGTCGAATATGACCCTTCAGGGTTGCCCAATCGAAAAACATCAACAACCCAAATACAAAAACCGCAATTCGAAGTTGGGACAGACTGGGAAATACTCGCGCGACACCCACGAGGGCCAACCCGGCTACACCGAATAGCAGCGCTTCAACAAGAGGCGAAATCCATAAGATTTCATTCGGCGACCACGTTACCCAGCCTGGTGCTCGGGACACTCGCAACACGACGCCTTCCACCAAGCCGGCCACGAGTCCAAACCAAAGCGCGAGAACGATTATGTCCCTGGCGCGCGACGTACTTGCCGGTTTCTCAACACCGCTTTCTGTCGAATTCGTCAAACCCATCATTCTCCAATCGAAAGCGGAGTTCGCCCTATCCGTCTTCAGAAGTATGGTACTGAGGGTGCCCCGGAGCTACAGTGAATTTCGTCTGCTACCAAGCTAAAGACCAAAGAATTAAATAATTTAGAGTGGACTAGCCTGTCAAGTTGGATGCTGGCCCATTGGAAATCTTGTGAGGCAAATTCGACTCCCCGATGAAGAGGTGCGCTTGATCTTTGCCCTCGGCCGGTGAATTGTAGGAACGCCTATTCGACGGAAGCCAAGTGCCAGCGGATTCCGAGCAAATGCGGTATGCGATTGCATGGGAACTGCGCTGCCGCACCCTGAATTCTCCCCTGCGATTTAGGGCATAGACAGTGTGCTCCGGACGAGAGAAATAAACTTAGGCCTGAGGCTTTTTATCGTCCGCGATCCCTGGAGAAAGCCAGCGGGCTATTTTGTGTGCCGCGCGCATGATCTTTCCCCAGAAAATAAGGACAAATCCCGAGAGAGTGCTAAGTAGCGTGGCTAGAGGAATGATTTGGTCGGGGCTGCCATAAAGGAACATTTCGTCTCCCTGGCCGAGGGTCTCGGCTGAATCGGTCGCAAGATCAAGGGACAATCATAATACACCCGTCCCGGTCAATTGAGGCGGAGCAATTGAAATTCCAAGATTGGCTTCCATTCGAAAACTTGATTCTTCCCTAATCGATTGTCACTACAGGACTTAATAAAATACCCAGCTCGGATACGCGATTGACCACAAATCCTGTCACGTCGGTGAGAAATTTTGTTCGCTTTAGTGGCATCTGAATTCCAGAAATTGGCAACGAGGCTCGTCTTCGTCCCTTGCCTTTATCGCTATAACACTTCAGGAGAGTGGCACGATTGGTTTTCTAAACATGACCTGACGATCGTGCGGGAAGCAAGGTCATTGCATCTCTATCCGCCGATATATAACACGATTTTTGGGGGCAAGTTGCAATACCTCGCAATCCTAGGCCCTCAAAAGGAAAAATGAGCGCTAGGATGGCGGGGAGGAATAAGCGTTTCTTTTTCTGTTAGAACAGCCTGGTGTAGTACCTCAAGAAGAGAATGCTTGCGATCCAGAGCAGAATGTCCATCTGCAGGGAGACATCCCGATAAACAAGGGTCGTGGGATTGCCCCCTCCCGATTTTTCGTACATCAGATAAAGGTAGCGAAAGATTCCATAGAGAACGAAGACGCTGGTGTACACAAGCCGGTCGGTCCCAAAGCGTGCGATCGTGGCGGCGTCAAGAGTATAGAGCGCATAACATACGACGGTTGCCGAGGTTACGACCACCATCATCATATCCAGGAAGTGCGAAGAATATTCGTGTAGCACACGACGATGATCGACTGCGTTTTTTTCCAACAGGAGAAGCTCATTGCGCCTTTTGCCAAACCCAAGGAATAACGCCAGCATCAAGGTGCACAAGACGAGCCAGGACGAGAATTCACCGCCAATTGCCTCTGCTCCCGCGATCACGCGGAGCACGAACCCGATCGCCAAGACGAACACATCCAGAATGACGACGTGCTTCAGCCACAAGGTGTAAATCGACGTCAGAATCAAATAGGCCGACACGATCCACCCTGTATGCCAATTCACCTTCAACCCGAGGGCAATTGCCGCCGCCGCCAGTACAACCGCGGTAGCCAAGGCCACTCCGGGTTTCACGAGCCCGGTGACGATCGGCCGGCGGCATTTCAGAGGGTGAGCGAGGTCCGTTTGCCGGTCATGGTAGTCATTGAAGACGTAGGTGGCGCTGGAGGCGAGACAGAAAGCCACGAACGCGATCACCGAACTCACGAAAGCAGGCCGGAAAAACAAATTGCCGGAAAAGATAACGGCTGCAAACACGAGCGTGTTCTTCAACCATTCGGGCGGGCGCATGGTGACGAAGATGCCCCACGCAATCCGTCGCCAGTTGCTCTCGCCGGGGTGGTTCACCTCATGAATCGTCTCTGGTGAATGCTTCATAACCGTGTTGCGCCTCACGCTCTTACGCTCCTGACTTCTCCCAGAGCAAAAAAGTGGTGGTTGCGCAATAATCCCGCAATTGAGTCTTCACGCATTCCGGATTTCGTCCGAGGGTACCGCAAAGGTAACCAGAAAGACGGCAGTAGCGGGTCAGCATGAGCCCCAAGCTTTCTGATTCGGTTGGGATCGGCTCTCTTATCCTTCGATGCTTTGCCAGAAATGAAGAAACACTTTCACAGTACGAGCGAAAAATCCGCTGATCCGTCGTTTGTACGTTTCCCGGCATGCGGACCGGCGGCAGATACGGACCAATCTGTTTCAGTGGATCGGCGAGGCTGCCAATTTGCTGGTAGTCTGACAGGGTTCGCGCGCTCGGATGAAATTCCGACGCGAGCGAGGTCATTGATGACATGGTGGTGGCTCGAAGAAAATGAAAATCGGACGCCGTGGGCAGCGCTCACTGCGTTGATGCTGGTGGCGACAATCCTCCGCGTGATCGGACTCAACCGCGACCTGTGGCTCGACGAAGTATACACGCTGATACTGACGGTGCGGCGCCCGCTCTGGGAAATCCTGACTCTCTTCCCGGGCGATAACCAGCACATGTTTTACTCGGTGCTGGCGCGGATATCAGTAGTTTTTTTTGGCGAGCACCCGTGGACGGTCCGGCTGCCCTCGGTGATTTTTGGTGTGGGCGCCGTGCCAGCGCTTTACTTCCTGGCGCGAGAATTGACCACGTGGCGTGAGGCGCTGCTCGCGGCAACGCTGCTGACTGTTTCCTACCATCACGTGTGGTTTTCGCAAGATGCGCGCGGCTACACCGGATTGCTCTTTTGGACGCTGCTATGCACGACGTATCTCCTGCGCGGATTGCGCAACACGAAGCGGTCGAATTGGATTGCTTACGCCGTGGTGGCAGCGCTCGGGACATACACGCACCTGACGATGGTGTTTGTGGTGGCGAGCCACGCTGCAATATGTGCGTGGCTGCTGCTCTTTCCTCCGAAAAATGAAAACTACCGGGTCGCGGATTGGAAATTGCCGGCGATGGGGATGACTCTGGCTGCGGTGTTTACACTGCTGCTGTACTCGCCGGTGGTGTTGCAGGTGCAACAATTCTTCAGCCGGCCGTCGAAGCTGGAAGGAATCTCCACGCCGGCATGGGCGTTTTGGGAAACGCTGCGCGGACTGCGAATCGGGCTAGGCGCAGAATCGGGAGTGGTAGTGGCGGGAGTGCTGTTTCTGACGGGGCTGGTGAGCTACTGGCGGCAGACACGAGTAGCGGCCGCGGTGTTCGTGTTGCCCGGACTGGTGACAGCGGCGGGGGCAGTGATGGCGCGCGGGACGATGTATCCGCGATTCTATTTTTACCTGCTGGGCTTCGGAGTGGTCATTCTAGTGCGAGGGGCGATGGTGGTGGGCGCGACACTGGCCGGGAAAATGAGCCGCGAAGCCGAAAAGCGCACGAACGGGCTGACATGGGGCACCGTGCTTGTGGCGATGATGATCGTGGTTTCGGCTGTTTCGCTATTGCGGAATTACCGCTATCCCAAGCAGGACTATGGAGGAGCAATGCAGTTTGTAGAAACGCGACGGGGAACGGGCGAAGCGGTGGTGACGGCGGGTGAAATCGGTTATGTTTACAAGGAATACTACGGGAAGCCATGGACACGCGTGGAAAATGCCACGCAGCTCGATACGATCCGGGGTGAAAGGCGGCGCGTTTGGGTGCTGTACACGTTTCCCATGTATGTCGAGCGCAAGATGCCGGGGCTTATGGATGCGATCCGGCGCGAGAGCATACCGCAGCAGGTGTTTCCGGGGACGGTGGGCGGAGGCGACATTGTCGTTTGTGTGATTGAGCCGAATCGAGAGCCGACAAGTTAGAATCGGTGAATGAAATAGATTCGGCCATCGAGCGAGCCCGGCGACTAGAAGCTGAGAATCCGACAGATATCCCATGAAACTGATCATTCAAATTCCGTGCTTCAATGAGGCGCAAACTCTGCCGGCGACAGTGGCGACGCTGCCGCGGAAAATCGGCGGCGTGGATCAGATCGAATACCTCGTGGTGGACGACGGCAGCAGCGACCGGACACCTGAAGTTGCGCGGACCTGCGGGGTGCATCACGTCGTCTGCCTTCCGCACCACATGGGATTGGCAGCGGCGTTCGTGGCCGGCCTCGAAGCGAGCGTCCGGCTGGGCGCAGACGTGATTGTGAATACGGACGCCGACAACCAGTACGAGTCGCTGGATATCCCGCGGCTGCTGGAGCCGATCCTCGCGGGACGCGCCGAGCTGGTAGTCGGCGACCGAGGCGTGGCGGAGTTGCCCGAATTTTCGCCGTTGAAACGGCGGCTGCAACGGCTGGGAAGCTGGGTGATCTCGCAGGCCGCAGGGGTGCGGACCCCGGACGCAACGAGCGGCTTCCGCGCGATCACGCGCGAGGCCGCGCTGCGCACGCTCGTGTTGAGCGATTACTCCTACACGCTGGAAACGCTGATCCAGGCAGGTGCGCGCCGAATGGCGATCGAATCTGTTCCAGTGCACACGAATCCGAAGACGCGGCCGTCGCGGTTGATGCGGGGCATTCCGCACTACATCAGGAGGTCGAGCGGCACGATCCTGCGCGCTTACACGATGTACCGGCCGCTGCGGGTGTTCACGATTCTAGGGATACTGCTGATCGTGATCGGTACACTGCCGGGATTCCGGTTTCTCTACTTGAAATTCAACGGGCACGGCATCGGGCACGTCCAATCGCTGATCCTGGGCGCTCTACTGTTGACAGTTGGTTTCCAGGTGTTGCTGATCGGGTTAGCGGCGGACCTGATCGGTTTCAACCGCAAGATCCTAGAAGAGCTGCTCTACCGGGTGCGAAGGCTGGAGACAAGCAATCCCGAAGCTGCTCGCGCCAGTTCGAATGGAGATCCCGCATGCCAGACGGCAAAAACCCCAAAGTGATGCCGAAAAAGAAATGGCTAATCGCAGTGTTGCGCTTGATGGTCAGTGCGGCCGTGCTAACGATGCTGTTCCTGTTGCTGCCGCGGGAAAGCCTGTGGGCGGCGATCAAGCGACTAACGCCGGGCGTATGGCTGATGACGCTGACTGCATACATGTTGCTGCACCTTCTAGGAATCTCGAAGTGGAGGATGATGGTAAACCTGGCCGGAGGCGGGCTCAGCTACGTGGGAGCGGTGCGTTGCTATTATGCGGGGCTATTCGGGAGCATCTATCTGCCGTCGATCGTCGGCGGGGACGTCGTGCGCGCGGGGCTAGGACTGCGCATCGTGCGGTCGAAGATCGGGCTGTTGTTGGGCAGTCTGGTGGATCGGATTCAAGACCTGGCGGCACTGACTATCGTGGCGGCCATCGGAGCGCTTCTGTTGCCCCAGGAGTTGGATGCGCGGAGTCGTTTGATCTTCTGGTTTGTGGCGGCGGCTTTTCTGGCGGGATTCCTTGGGCTGGCTGCGGTGGGAGCCTTGATGCCGGTGAGACAGTTCTCGTTCCGGATGCGGCGGCGAATCGCGCGGGTGCGCCAGGGCATCCGGGCCGGATTGCGACGTCCGCAGATCATGTTGCTCTCGCTCTCGCTCGGCATCACGTTGCAGATCGGGTTGACGCTGCTGAATGCTTTCTTGGCGGACACGTGTGGGCTACACATCGCTTGGAGGGTGTGGCTGTTCGCATGGCCACTCTCGAAGATCGCAGCGATGATGCCCATCAGCCAGGGCGGAATCGGTGTGCGCGAGGCCACGCTGGTGGCGCTGCTGGCTCCTTTCGGCGCGACGTCGTCGCTCGCGTTCGCAGCTGGACTGGTGTTTCAGACGATCATCATTAGCGGAGGATTGCTGGGAGGATTGCTGGCCATGGTGCTGGGCGGGGGCTCCCTGTTTCCCCCTGCCAACAACGGACAGGTCCCACGTGAGCAAGAACTGTCGCTTGATTTCGCGGGCGCAACAGCGAGAAGCGAAGAAGAAGGAGCAGAAAAGAAAGAATTGGGCAGATGACAACCGACAAACCCATTCCTGGAAATCCTGATCCGAGCGCGCACACGCTGGACGCCATGCGTCGCCCGCATCGAGACAAGGACGGAAGTCAGACCGAGCGGCAGCATGTGGTGATCCTGGGAGCAGGACCCGCAGCAGTGGGCGCGGCGTTTCAACTCCAACGGATGGGTGTCGCACAAGCAACGGTTCTCGAGCAAGCCAACACTGTGGGCGGAATTGCGGGCAGCTTTCCGCTCGACGGCGTGTATTGCGACCACGGAAGTCACCGGCTGCACCCAGCAGTGGACCCGGCGATCCTGCGAGATTTGGAATCGCTTCTGGGTGAAGACCTGCGGTTGCGCGTGCGGCACGGGCGCATCCGTTTGCAAGGCCGGTGGATTCACTTTCCCCTGAAGCCGGTGGATTTGCTGCTGCGGCTGCCCAAGCGGTTTGCGTTCGGCGTGTGCGCGGATCTCGTGCGAAAGATTCTTCCGCATGGGACGCAGCAACCGGAGACGTTCGCATCGGTCCTCGAGAGCGGGCTGGGACGCACGATCTGCCGGGAGTTCTACTTTCCCTACGCGCGGAAGCTGTGGGGAGTCGCGCCGGAAGAACTCGCTCCGACCACGGCGAAGCGGCGCGTTTCGGGCAGTTCGCTCGGCAAAATGTTTCGAAAAATCCTATCGCAAGTTCCAGGGCTGAAGCCGCCACGCGCGGGAAAGTTTTTCTATCCGCGGCGGGGGTACGGCCAACTTTCGGAATGCCTTGCGGAAGCGGCGCAGAAGGCCGGAACTGAAATTGTATTCGGCGCACGCGTGACGTCGATCGAACGCGAAGGCAACCGCATCACGGCCGTGCGCTACCAGAAGGAAGGAAAGGAATACGTGCTGCAGACGCAGCATGTTTGGTCCACGCTGCCCGTGACGCTGCTGGTGCGGCTGATGCGGTCCGAAGCGCCGCCGGATGTCCTCGAGGCGGCGAATAGCCTGTCCTACCGGGGAATGGTGCTCGTCTACCTGGTGCTCGAGCAGGACCGGTTCAGCGGGTTCGACGCGTACTATTTCCCCGAAAAGTCCATGCCGGTGTCGCGGATGTCCGAACCGAAGAACTTTTTTGGCTCAGAGGAGCCGCACGGGACGACGGTGTTGTGCGCCGAGTTGCCGTGTGACCCGGACGGGCTTTACTGGGAGTTGACGGACGCGGAGCTAGCCAAGAAATTATGCGAGTGGCTGGAAGACGCCGGATTGCCGGTGCGCGCGCCCATACGGCGCGTCTACACGCGGCGAGTGCGCCAGGCCTACCCGGTCTATCGAAGCGGGTACGAAGAACATCTGGGGCGAATGGATCGATGGCTCCAAGGACTCGATGGGCTCCTGCACTACGGCCGGCAGGCGTTGTTTGCGCATGACAACACTCACCACGCCATATACATGGCGTACGCGGCGGTGGATTGTTTCGAGGCGGACGGAACGTTCGACAAGACTCGTTGGGCTCAGTACCGGCAGATTTTTGAAACCCACGTTGTAGAGGATTGATCGTGTTCGTGCTTCGGAGTTGACCCCCTAGGTTCCGCGCGCGGGGAAGCGTGATTCCCTGTCCGCATGCCGGGAAACGTACAAACGACGGATCAGCGGATTTTTCGCTCGTACTGTGAAAGTGTTTCTTCATTTCTGGCAAAGCATCGAAGGATAAGAGAGCCGATCCCCAACCGAATCAGAAAGCTTGGGGCTCATGCTGACCCGCTACTGCCGTCTTTCTGGTTACCTTTGCGGTACCCTCGGACGAAATCCGGAATGCGTGAAGACTCAATTGCGGGATTATTGCGCAACCACCACTTTTTTGCTCTGGGAGAAGTCAGGAGCGTAAGAGCGTGAGGCGCAACACGGTTATGAAGCATTCACCAGAGACGATTCATGAGGTGAACCACCCCGGCGAGAGCAACTGGCGACGGATTGCGTGGGGCATCTTCGTCACCATGCGCCCGCCCGAATGGTTGAAGAACACGCTCGTGTTTGCAGCCGTTATCTTTTCCGGCAATTTGTTTTTCCGGCCTGCTTTCGCCTCCAGCGCCACCTACGTCTTCAATGACTACCATGACCGGCAAACGGACCTCGCTCACCCTCTGAAAGGGACCGACCGGCTTGTGTACACCAGCGTCTTCGTTCTCTATGGAATCTTTCGCTACCTTTATCTGATGTACGAAAAATCGGGAGGGGGCAATCCCACGACCCTTGTTTATCGGGATGTCTCCCTGCAGATGGACATTCTGCTCTGGATCGCAAGCATTCTCTTCTTGAGGTACTACACCAGGCTGTTCTAACAGAAAAAGAAACGCTTATTCCTCCCCGCCATCCTAGCGCTCATTTTTCCTTTTGAGGGCCCAGGATTGCGAGGTATTGCAACTTGCCCCCAAAAATCGTGTTATATATCGGCGGATAGAGATGCAATGACCTTGCTTCCCGCACGATCGTCAGGTCATGTTTAGAAAACCAATCGTGCCACTCTCCTGAAGTGTTATAGCGATAAAGGCAAGGGACGCCATAGGGAGCGTTCGCGGCCCAGTCCAGTAGGGCGATACGCTGCTGGGCGAGCAGTCCTTCGACCTTGTGGTCCTTGATGACCAATAGACGCCGGGCTACCCGGATGCATTCCCTCAATAAGCAGTGCGGGTCATGCTCGTGATGGAGGACGTCCGCGAGAATGACTACATCGAACGAGTCGGCCGCGTAGGGGATTATTACTCCGTCGTACCCTTCAACAGGAATGAGCTCATTCCCTCTCTTCACCCTTTCCAGACCAAAAAGCTTGACGCCTGGCGGCGAGGCGGGTGCCTCGAGAATGGCTTTTCCGAGCGCGCCGAAGCCACAGCCGACATCAAGAACGCGGTCATTTTCTTTCAAATGCGGCGTGATCTGGCGGACCAACTCCTCAAGGCGTGCGGTGTATACCGGCGCGTGAAGCCGTTTCATCAGTTTGGAAATAACACCATTTTTGTCGGCCGTTTCGCTGGAAATGGGGAGCTCTCTCTTTCACCGAACAATCGTTGCTAATGCATTCTTGATCGCAATTAGGGTCCAGATCTGGCTTATCACAATGGGAACGAAAATCGTTCCAATCAGCGTTCGAGAAAGGTCACGAGCCCCCAATATCACCATTCCCATTAAAGCCCATGACCAATGAGGCGCATAAAGAATGATCTCGCCACCCCAGATATTATGGAAGAGAGCATTAAACATCACCCACCCGAGCGGCAACCACATGTAGGGCCGAGTCCGCTCGTTCTGAAATCCTTTGTAAATACACATGGAAAGAAGCGCGATCCAGGCGGCGGCGCCGAATGCCTGAATTCCGAAATAGTAACTTATGTGGACTCCCTCAAGACCGGGCTCATAGGTAACCATGTCCCATCCAGGAACTCGCACAACATGGGGCGCGGGCCCGACCGCCGGAGCAACGAAGGCATAAAACCCGTAACTGAAAACTCTTACCGGTTCGATGAGCCCATGAAGATTTAAGTAGTTCGTGACAAACCAATGTACGCTGTCGCTCCTGAAAAAGACAAAAAGAAACATCCCCGCCGCCACCGGAAGCACCACCAGAACCGCAATTATTTTCGCGCGCATCGACTTGATGGAAAAATGCACCAATGACGCCGCTGGAAAAGCGGCATTCGTTATCGTTGTTCCTCCGCAGAGCACAACCAGCGCCGCCAAAATCGCGGTTCTCGTCTTAGAGTTTGCCACTACGAAGGGAATCACAAAGGCGATGGTTAGCAACCCGCACGAAATTGCGAAATGTTCCGGGAGGCATATCGTCGCGCTCGAGGTAAACAGCAGATAAAGGATGAATAACAGAACGAATTGGGTGCCCCTGATTCCGTTTCCAAGGGCAAGGAAAGCAAGGAATGCAACTCCGATTCCAGCGAAGAGAGCGGCGAAAAATCGTGTCGCAAGGAGTCGCGCCTTCTCGGGAGGCACCCCAATTTCCAGCAGATGATAAAGTGCCCGGCATGGCCCGCGCCAGAGATAAAGCTCTAAAGGATGGACCAACTGCTGAGGCGATCGTGCGTTGTCGATTATCCTGTTGACCCATAGATTGGTGTCGGAGTTAAAAAGTACATTGTTCCGTGCCACCATCACCGAGCCAGGCTTAACGTCCATCCACCCCGATAACACAAAAAAATATACGACGGCGCACAATCCAACGGCGGCCGCCAAGATATACTTGCGCTGATTCTCAGTAATGGCTTGCTCGAGTGCTTCTGCTGGCCGGGTTGTGGGTGGCATCAGTTTCAAATATCGATGATATAGGGCTCTGCACGAGAATCTGGATAAGTGTCCATTCTACGCGGCTTTCTGGAAAGCGACGAATTCGGTCTTGGTGGCTGCCAAGCGCTGGGCCTTCAGCAGCAGGTAATCGAGATCGCGGTAACCCCGACCACGGCGCAACAGCGCTTTGATGTTTCCATTGACGGCTTCCACTACGCCCATCGGTACCTTGATTTTGCAAATAGTTCAGGATTCCTTCCAGATGGTTCAGCAACATCCGCGCTAGCTTCTCCATCGGCTAACAATTCAACGGGCTCCCAAATCGATTTTGGAAATAGCATGGTATCGAACCCTTGCCTCAGGACTCATTTTAGCTGTAATGGAACTGCGCTTTTTCTGAGTCCAAATGAGCCTCGAGAAATTCTACGCAATTAGTTCTTTAGGTTAGTATTGCCCAAGTTTTCGATGGCAACCGATTAACCAAGAGTCTCGAAGATTAACAGGTACTACAAGCTTCTTCAGGAAGCGAGGCGGCGACATTCGGAGAAACGTTGGCAGATAACGATGTATTCGGACCCAAAGATAGTCCACAGTGAAAAACCAGCCCGGACGGCTCATTGAAACAGGCTGGAGTCCGGCCCGGTCTAATGCGGAGAGTAGCGTGCGCTCGTTGAAGTAACCGATGTGGGCGACTCGAAAGTGCCACCACTTCCAGCCCAGAATGTGGGCTGCAACCGAGCCGACATCAGGAGTCACTACGATTGCGGTCCCGCCCGGGGAGAGACTTTCGGCAATATTTCGCAGAAGTTCCACAGGATTGGGAACATGCTCGATGACATCGATGAGCGTGATGACGTCGAACAGGCCGCTGGTTGGTAGATTGGGGAATATGCCGAGATGGACAGGCAGATGGCGCTGCACTGCCATCTCGTGAAGCCAGCCGGAGGGTTCGATTCCCTCAGCCCGATAGCCCATTTCAATAGCCTGCTCCACAAGAATGCCGCTCCCCGCACCAATATCAAGCAAGCGGCCATGAGGCTGAATCTTCTGGACCACTTCCAAAACCTTCCGCGCCTGTAAGCTTCGTTCCTGGCGCCCTGCTTCATAACCAGCGTCCACAAGATTTTCATAGAATGGCAGAACTTCCGCTAAGTCTGAACACTGGAGGAACCCGCAACTTGTACACCGATGGATTTCTGCCGTGATGCCGTAATGACTGTCGGTGATCGAAAACGAATTACTTGTCAATGCGTCTGGAATGTTGGAGGGTTTCGCGAGCTGTAGGCTGTTTGATCCGCAAACCCAGCAACGTGAGTTTTCCCTTGTCATAAACTGGTCTCGAGCAATCGCTTCCTGGGCTCAGGATCCTTGTAGACCAGCCGGGAGGATCTAATCACCATTCCAAGAGACCGTCGGACTGAATATCTTGTGCAACACCGGTAGATTAACGAACAGCAGGATGACCATAACCACGGCACAGGCAATTGTCGCGGCCATCAGAGCCGGTTCCCGGTACAGACCTTCCGGGCGCTGGACGGCGCTGTCCGGCTTAAATGCGAGCGACAAGTAAAGAGCCATCACGAGGGCGACAAGCGGGAAGGAAAGGATCAGCTCGATGCGGTATCGCATAATGAAAGCACCGAAAAACAACATGGCGTGTGAACCGTAAAACACGATCGAAACCAGGAGCCGCTGTTCGTTATAGAAACCGAACGATTTCCGGTAGGCTGCGCTTCGGCGGTGGTCGCCGATATCACGGAACTCTGCGAATCGCTTGATCGCCATGAAGTAGCATCCCACCATCCAATAACTCAGTAGGAGCGAAGCAGGTGCGATCAGCGTCGTGCCTGTAAGATACCAGCCTGCCAGCATCCGCAGGGGATTATTGATTGCTTCCGAAAGAACATCGACGTAGGGCAAATCTTTGCTTCGAATCGGAGGAATATTGTAAATGCAACCCATCACCCAGAGCGCCAGCACTGTGAGAGTGAAAAGCTTGGAAATGAACAGGCCAAGACCTAGTCCCGCTGCCATGAACGCAATCCATTGCACGTAGCCCCAGGCAATATTCACTCGCCCTGCCGGCACCGGACGGCTGCTCTTGGAGGGATGAATCCGGTCGAAGGGTGCATCCAGGATTTCATTAATTACATAGTTGCTTGAAACAATGAGGCTGATTGCCAACATGCCGAGCGCAAAGTTGGACCACGACCAGGAAGCCAGTCGGGCCCGATCAACGGAAAGAGCCACGACGATTCCAGGCAGGACGAACACGTTCTTGACCCAATGATCGATACGGACTATCTGGAGGTGGCCCACGATCGAGGGACGTTCAATCGCCGAAGCGGAATTCGCGCGCGTGGCTTGCATGGCAGCCGCTCCAGACCTCTTTTCTGCGTTCATGAGTTCCATTGCCTGAAATTCTTCCACGCTTCACAATTCTCGGTCGGCATTCGCACGATTGTCGGCTCCGCCAGGCGGAATCAGCAACTTCGAGAGCTCACCGACGCCTTGCCTGCCGCTCAGGATGAAATACTGGATTCCGGCGCGAGAAGCCGCAACGGCGTCAACATCCTCCCGATCCCCAATGTAAACCGCTTCACTCATTCGGACGGCAAGCCGTTGAAGAACTAGCTCGAGACCTGCTGGGTCTGGCTTGAAGCGCTGCACTTCTGGGTCTTGGGCAGTCACGATCACGTCGAAAAAATCTGTCAGGCCCATTGCCGCCAGTTTCCGGTCCGCCGAATAATCGGAGAGTACGGCCAACCGCAAGCCACATTTCTTCGCTTCTTGGAGCAGTTCTACGATCCCCTTCCGTAGTGATCTTGCCAGAAGAGGAAGGGGTTCTTGCTCCATCCAGCGAGCAATGCAGGGCGCGATAGTTTCCGCACTCACTCCCATCCGCCTGCCGGCAATCAGAAGTTGCGCACTGGCGATGTCGTTGGAGTCAGAAGGATTCTCACGCAACACTTCCTGTGCTTTTCGGTAGGCATAGAGCGTCCGCAATGTCCGGAGGCCCTGCACCGGACTCGTCCGGTGAGCGCGCAGGATACGGTAGAGTATTGCCCTTCTGACTGGGCCCTGCTCATAGAGTGTTCCGTCGACGTCGAAGATCAGAGCTTTCAAACTTCCGCAACCATCCCGGATGTAATCACCCGTTTTGCGGTGCTCCGCGGGAATGATGCTGCGCTGCTCCGGTGTAACAAAGGTCACGGGAAGTCAATTGTGAATCGACATCCTCATAAATTGCAAACTATAGTCCAATCAAAATGGTCAAATCACATTGAAAATAAGAAGCTTAAGCAGTCGCCCCGGGTGCCGCACGATGAATCGATTGGAAACGGGAAAGCGGTTACCGCTTTGTTCCCCCATTTTCTCAAGTGCGGTCTACAAGTCTGGGCTATTGAGTAAGCACCTTTTCGCTCAATTCTATTAGGACTACGCTGTTCGGGCGTGGTAAATCTGATTGCGAGACTGTTGGCATGGTAGGTGCAGCAATTCGGTGGATACCCGCTGAAATCTCGAGACAAAATGGAGGTATCATCAGTCGTGACGCCTAAAGCCGGCCCACCAGAACCCCTCGCTTGGCCCGCCCGAATCCTCAACTCTGCAACTACCCGACGGGTTCTGCTTGTCGTCGCATCGTTCGTTTTCACTCTGTCACTCATCGAATTTCCCGCTTTGATCAACGTTCTGGATTATCGCGTCATCTTGGGGGAAAACTTCGCCTGGTGGCCCGCAAACAATAGGAACGATCCGGAGTTGATCCATATTCGCCGTCCGTATGTGCATTTCAGCGGGGAGACGCGCGGAGGTGGTATTACGGCCGGCTATCGAATTCCGCAGTCCGACGGGACGTTCTACCGATGGGATGTGAAATGCGATCACAACGGATTCCGAAATGACGTCGATCTGAAGAGCGCCGACATAATCGTCATTGGAGATTCCATGGTCGAGGGGCTGACTGTTCCTACACCGGAACTGACGACCTCTCTTTTAGCGCAGCTTCAGGGCAAGGTGGTTGCGAACCTCGGACAATCCGCTTATGGCCCACAACAGGAGTTGGTCGTGTTAAAGAGCTATGGGTTGCCATTGCACCCGCGCAACATCATCTGGATGTTTTCCGAAAGCACCGACCTGAATGACGTGGTGTACTACGATCGCGTGATGAATGATCCACCGGACTTTTTGCATGCCTTTTGGGCGCGTTCCTTTACGAAAATCGCTTGGGTCAAGCTCTTCCATGGTTCCAAGAAATCCGGCGCACTTCGTGCCGGAGTTTTCGAGACATCGGACAACAAGCCAGTCACAGCGTATTTCATCACCCGTTCTCTGCCTCTTACCAAACAAAACCTCGGCGCCATCGATGAAACCGCTCAAATCATTGCGGAGGCGCACAGACTTTCCGCAGCTCAGGGGGCTCGTCTCATTTTCGTATTCGTGCCGGATAAGTTCAGGGTATTGCATGAATTCTGCAAGTTTTCTCAAGAGTCCGAATGCCGCTACTGGCCCATGAACGATATGCCAGTGCGTGTGGAGAAAGCGGTGCGATCGATCTCACCCGACATCGGGTATCTGGACCTGACCTCCAAGCTTGTGGACACCGCAAGGACCGGAGTACTGCCTTACTATTCTGACGACGAGCATTGGTCGCCAGTGGGGCACAAAGCCGCCGCGGACGCAATCAACAGCTACCTCTTATCGATGGAGAGCCAGTAGCACAATGGGTTCTTTTTTTTTCGCCTTCGGCTGGGGTATTTTCATTCTGCTGTCTGTCACCGGCCTCCGCAGTAGAATCTGCAGAAGCCGATGCGCCAGCTTTTGTTGCGAAGGGGGATGTGCTGGATGGACGAGAGCGTGATTACACTCATTCGTTTCATTCAGTGCAGTGCTTGGAAATGGCGGAGTCGCGAACTGGAGTATGGGTAAGTCTTCCATGCACGAGAGGCAAAACAGTTGAACCTGCCAGTTTCGGCAAATTGGAGAAGTTGGTTCGTAAGAATTGCCGTCCTCCTGCTTGCGGGAATTGGCGCTGCCCGAATCGTTTCAACATACGCAGTCTTCAGTCAAACGACTGATGAACCAGCCCATCTAGCAACCGGCATGGAATGGCTCGACCGAGGGACCTACACATTCGAGCCGCTACACCCGCCACTGGCACGCGTTGCTGTTGCACTTGGACCTTACCTCTCCGGTCTCAGGTTGACCGGAGAAAACCACATGTGGGAACAAGGGGATGCAATCCTTTTTGCCCACAACCGGTATGTGCACAACCTTTCACTCGCGAGATTGGGCGTACTTCCGTTTTTTCTTCTCGCCACCTTCTTGGTCTGGTCCTGGGGCCGAACGCGATATGGCGATGGTCCCGCTCTCGTGGCAACTTTGCTCTTTACTACTTCTCCGGTAGTTCTGGCTCACGCAGGCCTCGCGACTACAGATATGGCCCTCACGGCTACCTTCACGGCGGCTCTCATGGCCTTCATTAATTGGCTGGAAAGGTCGAGCTACCTCCGATCCGCCGCACTCGGTGGTGCTGTGGGGCTTGCTACTCTCTCGAAATTCAGCGCCTTGGTCTTCTTGCCGGCCTGTGCAATCGCTCTACTCGCTTGGCGATGGCTTCTTGAACGCGGCAAAAAAAAATCGACTGTGGCAACCGATTCGTTTCGACCGGGTACAGGCGTTGCCGTGGCCGCGCTGGCAATTTTAGTTGTTATTTGGGCCGGATACCGGTTCTCGATCAGCTCCGTAACTGATGCAGGTGCTAGGCCGCATCCCACAATCGATCGTCTTTTTGGCCCAAGTGGCACTCTCCACAATTGGGCTTATTCGGCTGCGGAGTCTCCCCTGATCCCGGCACCAGCTCTTTTCCGTGGACTTGCTGCCCTGCGCGGAAAGGAGGCGAACGGTCACAAAGGTTATTTGCTCGGTCAAATCCGGCTCACAGGCTGGTGGTACTTCTTCCCTGTGGCATTGGTCGTGAAGACCACGCTTCCGTTCTTGATTCTCATTGCTGCTGGAATCTTCTATCTGGGGAAATCTGCTTGGCTCGAAAGGAACTGGATTACGGGAGCCCCCGTCGTCGCCGCGCTGGCGCTTCTCTTGGTCAGCATGCCCAGCCACATCAACATCGGACTTCGCCATATTCTTCCGATTTATCCCCTGCTTGCCCTCATCGGCGGAGTCGCCGCTTGCCGCCTCTGGAACAACGCCACGCCGAAACACATAGGACTCGCAGTCGTTCTAATCCTCTTAGCCTGGCAGGTGACGTCGTCGATTCGCGCCCATCCGGATTATCTGGCGTATTTCAATGAGATCGCAGGTCAGCATCCTGAAAGAATTTTGATTGATAGTGATTTGGATTGGGGCCAGGACTTGCTACGTTTATCCCCCGCCCTGCAGCAGAGACACGTCGAAGAAATATCCATCGCGTATGCGGGTAGCCCGGAACTGGACCTCCACCAGTTTGGTCTTCCGCCCTTCCGTGTGCTCGCCCCGCATGAGCCAACTTCCGGTTGGATTGCCATTAGTTTGCTGCGACTCAAAATAGGCGGGCTTGGCTTTCCAGATGACGGCTTCTGGTGGCTTGAGGCTTACAAACCCGTATGTCTGGTTGGTCGGTCTATCCGGCTATACTATGTGCCGGAGTTGCCCCGTAAAACTACAGAACAGCAGGTCTCGAAATCTCAGCCAAGAGGCGGCCAATAAGCATGCGTATGAACCGCTTCATCGGGTCTAAGCTGCCGGTCTGCCAGCGATCCAGGATGGGAATCTCATCTTCTTTCGAACCAATAACCTCTCACAAAGATAAGGGAGATGATGCACGCATCTGAATCTGTCACGAAGAAGCCGAATCCGTTGGGCTGGATCCCCAAGGTCCTTATTTTCGTGCTCTCGCTTTTCATCTTTATGGAGGGCGGCGGGGCACGATTGGCCCTCTCGGTCGGTCCACTTCGCCGGCGCATCACGGGCTTTGATGATTCATCCCACCGGTTGCAATGGATCAAGCTGCATCAAATACATCAAGAGTGGACTGGCCAGTACGCCACCTACCATCCGACGCGCGGCTGGACACTTAAGCCAGACATCGACTTGCGTGTGTTTGACGGTAAGATTGTGAATTCGAATTCTAGAGGAATCCGCGGAAAACAGAATACGAGCACCAGCGCACTTCCGGGAAACAACGGAACATCGTTCTCGGTGACTCATTTACCTTTGGTGAAGAGGTGTCCGATGACGAAACCTATCCCCACGACCTGGAATCCGCCCTGCCGAATACCGAAGTCTTGAACTTAGGCGTTTGAAAGCAGAGTCCATCCTGAAGTTGATGGTGGAAGGAATGAGTATCCGAAGTATCGAACGTTTTACTGGCGTTCACCGGGACACCATAATGCGCCTGTTGCTTGAGGCTGGCGAAAAGTGCGATGCTCTCATGCGCCGCAAGCTGCAAAACCTCACCGCTAATCGCATCCAATGCGACGAACTTCACTGCTACGTGGCAAAGCGTGAACGGCGCACTGGTATTGAAGAAGGGCCGGAAGTTGGAGAGCAATACACGTTCATTGCGATTGATGCCGACACAAAACTGGTTTTCTCTTGGCTCACCGGAAAACGCAGCACAGCAAATACCTACACATTCATGCGCGACGTTTATGCCCGCACCGCTTGGGGACTTTGCCCGCAAATCACCACGGATGGATGGGGACCGTATGTCCCGGCCATCAATGCGACGTTCAAGGATTCCGTGGATTACGCGCAACTGGTCAAGATTTATGGCAACCTTCCAGCAGTGCGCGAGGGTTATGCTCCATCGCGGTACGTGGAGAGCGTATCCAAGGTTGTCACAGGGAATCCTGATCCGCAGTTCGTGTCAACGTCCTACATCGAACGGCAGAATTTAACGATTCGGATGATGAGCCGGAGATTTACGAGATTGACCAATGCTTTCAGCAAAAAGCTATCGCATCTGAAAGCCGCGATCAGCCTGCATTTCGCGTATTACAACCTGTGCCGCGTTCACAGTTCGCTGAGAGTGACTCCCGCCATGCAAGCGGGCATTGCAGATCATATCTGGAGTTTGGGTGAGCTTCTGGCGTAGTATGAAGCGAGCGAGATTCCTGAAAAGTTCCCAACCGTTGGGCTCTTGGAGTGCAGGAACACTTCAAGGGTCTGGTTGCAGCCTTCCGCATTAGTGTAACCCTTAGGAGGCTGAAATGGAACGCAAATCTTCTCGCTGGCGCTTTCTGAATCCAATGGAAACATTGAGGGCCATTTACGAAGCGTTTGGAACTCCATATCCACGCCTGTCCTTAATAATCGGGATGATCTTGAGCGCGGGGGCATTTGCGGCAGTATGGATTTCTCTTGGTAAGCAGGTTGAGAAAAATCACGGGGCAGCATCGACGCAGGCTAATCCGCCCATCGTGATTAACCAAGAAGCAACCGACAGCGACTGCTCAAACGTGACTGCCGGCAAGGACGCTACGGTAAATTGTCCTCCATCTACGGAGAACAAAAATGCCGCACCATCTGCCCCTCAGAAGCATTAGTGCCGCTTGTGTGCTCGTGCTGAGCGGTCTTCAGGGTGGTCAAGCACCTCCAAGCATCAAACAGGACGCGAAAAATACAACATGCAGCAACATCGTGGCTCTAACTAGAGATGTGAGCATCAATTGTTCAAGCTTGACGCCAAAACAGCAGGAAATGATTGACAGTATTCCGCCACTTCTGCGTAAACTCACTGCTAACCAACTCGATTTCGCTGCCTTCATGGCCAAGTTAGATGAGTGCCTGAAAGGCATCCCACAACATCGGCGTCTCACGGATCAGCAGAAGGCTACGTTGAAATCCGCAACGGCTTTGTGGCCTGACGGATTGATCGTTGTGTCCCATGTTGGCGACCCTGAAGCCAAGGAGTTTTCGGATGACTTCAAGAAGGCTCTTGGCACTAAGGTATCTACGTTTATGGCCAATGTCACGGAGGAGGATACATCTAGGGGCATACAGATACGCGCACCATACAACGGTTCGGAACTAAGGCTTTATAATTATGCTCAAAATCTGGCCAATGCAATGAAGCAGGATGGTTTCCCGGATGTTGAGTTCGTTCCAAATCCTGTTCAGCCGAAAATAACTATAACCCCAAACGGTTTCCTTGGTGGAGCTGTGGAGATTTTCGTGGGATTTGCGCCATCAACGCACTAATAGGACACTACCTGTCAGTTGAGATAGGCGTTCAGAGAATTCCTTTCTGCTATATACTACGAGTTTGGGGCGTCGGGAAGAAACATTCTGATCAAGCCGCCTCGGGCCGGACTTTCTCAAGGAGCGGCACATCATCGCCTTGAAATCTGAATTCGTCCGCCGCGTCTTACTTATTGTCGCCTCTTTCCTTTTCGTTCTGCTGCTATTTGAAATTCCAGCTTTGATCCAAGTCGTAGATTATCGGACCATCATCGGCCCCACGCATGCTTGGTGGGCTCCAAATATCACCGATCCGGAGCTGTTGCATATTCATCGTCCGCACGCGCATCAGAGCGGTACGGCCTGGGGAGGAGACATCTCGACCGCATTTCAGATCACGCCATCTGATTTGACGCAATTCCATTGGGATGTGACGTACGATCACAATGGCTTTCGCAATGAAACCGATCTCAAGAGCGCTGACATTGTGGTTATCGGCGATTCCTTTGTCGAGGGGCTGACTGTCACCGACGCAGAATTGGCGACCTCTCGCCTGGCGCAGTCGCAAGGCAAGGTGGTCGCCAACTTGGGACAATCCACCTACGGCCCGCTGGAGGAGCTGGTCGTACTAAAACGCTACGGGTTGCCGTTGCAGCCGCGCACCGTGGTTTGGATGTTTTCTGAAGGCAGCGACCTGACTGATGTGACTCACTATCATCGTGCCATGCAGAACCCACCCAGCTTTTGGCGATCCTATTGGGCGCGGTCCTTTACGAAAAGCGCAGTCAACGAAGTCAGACGCCTTTTCGCGGCTCATGCTGAAAAACCCCCAGGAGTAAGTCACTCTGGGGTTTTGCAGACTTCGACGGGCAACAATGTCACTCTCTATTTTTTCAACACCCCGCCGCTTACCCAAGAAAACCTTAGCGCCCTCGACGAGACGGCAGCGACCATTGAAACCACGCATAAACTCTGCGCAGCTCAAGGGGCTCGATTGATTTTCGTGTATGTTCCTATGAAGTTCAGGGTATTTCATTCCTTCTGCCGGTTTCCCCAGGAGTCCAAGTGCCGAGATTGGACCGTTAGCGACCTGCCAGAGCGCCTCCAGAAAGCGTTGGGATCAATTTCTCCTGAAGTCGGATATCTGGACTTGACTCCAGCCCTCATGGACGCTGTGAAAACAGGAACACTTCCCTATTACCCGGATGACGAGCATTGGTCGCCGGAAGGACACAAGGTCGCCGCGGAAACCATCAACGATTACCTCATTTCCACGCAGAAGAAGTCCTCACCGAACTGAACGCAGTAGGATCGCGCCAAAAGAGGGACGAAAACGTTGAAATCTTTGTGCCCCGCGCCGCTCGTTGCAACGGCATTTCTCTTGTGTATAGCTTCAGTCGGCCCTTCACGGGAGTCCCGGCAACTGGCGAGACGAGAGTTCTCGCGGTTGTTCTTGACCGCTCTCAAAAGGTGGGAACGGTGCTTTCCATCATGTGCCTGCCGCTTCAAACGTATTCCGAACCGAAGCTGGTCTATGGAGGCGAGGGAATGAGTGTGTACGAGAGTTATATCGATCCCAGGGCACTTCCAAGTGCGAGTAACAGTGGTATGGGACAACGACAACGGGAATCGCGGACGATCCTTCCGGGACGTTCAGAGGTAAGAGCCAAAAAGATGCGCGATCAAAAAACTAATCCGGCCACGGACGTCCCGCGAGGCGAGACAAATCGGCGGGGATACTGTTCCGGATGGTCATCATGGGGATCGCGACGGCCTGCTGTGTACGGTGAAGTTCGCCCCGGTATCGGAAGACTTGAATCTGATGTACCGTATAATTCGGTTGGTTTGTGCTGACCGGAAAGCTGCGTAGTAATTCAAATTGACCGGAGTTTAACAACTCACGAACGGAACTTAATCCCGATAATGCATCCTGGTCCTCAACGACAGCGTAACGGATGCCCCAAGTTTGGAAAAAATTCAGGACTTCCTCCGGCGTGTGGAGAACCTCTTTTGGGCTCCAACCAAGCCGGCTTACAACGATTTGTTTTTCTCGGGCCACCATGTGTTCTTTTTCAGGATCAAATTTCCTGACGAAAAAAATGAAATCGCCGTCGAGATCTCCCTGATAGTAAGTGATTTCGGACTCCGATAACGAAACGATATACCGGGCGACTTCCTCGACGCCACTCAACTTCGGACGCTCGGATCGAACCGCATTCACCAGGAACACGAGTGCGAGGATCGTAGTGGCGATAAGAGCCAACGCGCGGCGTCGCATCAGAGTTTCTAAACCCGTCAGTGCGAAATAGAGGAGAGGTGGAACCCACAACATTGTGTGCCGAGGATCCTTTTCGATGATCAGGGTGAAGCAGATGTAACCGGAGATCACCCAGACGAGCAGAATGCGATCGGCTCGAGTTCGTTTCACAAGCGCAAGAACTAAGCCGGCACATGCGAGAAGAAGTAGCACCGGACCCAATTGGCCGTAAAGCTTCGTCAGGTAAAAAGTATATCCATACTTAGTGAGAACAAGGTGCCCATATCCACCATGTCCAAACAAGCGGCTCGACCAGCTACTCATGGTGCGAGATGCCAGCAAGTACCAGGGCAATATTGCTAGAGCGGAAGCCAGCAGGGCCAACCAGACGTCGACGCGCTTTAACAATCGGAAGCGGCGTTCCATCACCAAATCGAATCCAACGAAAAATACCAGGAAAATCGCTTTCTGACTGATCAGAAACGCGCCTACCACAAAACCAGCGAGAACCCAAAGATCACGCCGCCTTTCGCTCTCGATGAACTTCAACCAGAAATGGATAACGCCCAGGCACGCCGCCACCGCCGGTATTTCGAGCATCGTCACCCGCTCGTAGAGCAGAACAAACGGCATACTCGCCAGAATCACAGCAGACAAAAAAGCCCGGTAACGCGGCCCGAGCCGTTCCGCAATTCGATACCAGAAATAAACAGCCAGCAGGGCGAAGCCTAGAATGGCCAGACGGCTGACCCAAGGGGATAAACCAAAGAGCAAAAAAAACACGCCTTCAACGAAGGAGAAGAGCGGTGGCCAATGAGGGAAGGCAAGCGCGGGGTATTTCGCATAGTATTCATAAACATATTGCAAGGGATGCCGTAGAGGATGGTCGAATATGAAATCTCGGAAGAATACGCCATTCATCGCATGGCGCATCTCGTCGCCGTAGAAAAAGAACTCTCCATGAGTGATGCCGCGCGAGAGCATCACCGTTACCAGGGTAAGAAGAATGACAGGTGGCCGAAGCGCGAATTCAATCAGGCGATCGAGCCGCAGAGATCGCCAAAGGGAAGAAGGAGTCTGCACTTGGCGCGCTGATTGTGATGAGCGTTCCCTGGTATTGTCGAGTAGTGGTTGGGGAGAAGTTAGTTGATCACCCATCGGTTTGAACGGTCTCGGTGTAGAGGTCATCACCGGATCGTGACGGCCTCTGCGGATTTCTTTGATTTCAGATTAAGTCTGTTTCGCCCCGCTCCCTGTGGCCGGAAGGCCGCTAGTCCATTTCCGCCGGAGGAGACTTGACGGAGAGGAGCGATGGCATCAGCGGAGAAGTTGATTCCTCTGCGGCGTGTACCGCGCGCCGGGGTCGCGGGACCAGCGGCGGTTCCGCGTAGGCCGGACGCCGGAGTTCCTCGTCGGCCGAACCTTTTTGTACTTCCTGTTTTTCTTCGTGATGTCAGGGCAACGGTTCGTTCCGGCAGGGGCTTCCATTCTGCCAATGCGACGACGACTTCAGCCAACGGTGCCACCCGAACATTGGCCCGGAGCCACTCCATCTGTTCACCAAAGAGTCTCAATATTTTTTCAACACCCCGCCGCTTACCCAAGAAAACCTTAGCGCCCTCGACGAGACGGCAGCGACCATTGAAACCACGCATAAACTCTGCGCAGCTCAAGGGGCTCGATTGATTTTCGTGTATGTTCCTACGAAGTTCAGTATTTCATTCGTTCTGCCGGTTTCCCCAGGAATCCAAGTGCCGAGATTGGACCGTTAGCGACCTGCCAGAGCGCCTCCAGAAAGCGGTGGGATCAATTTCTTCTGAAATCGGATATCTGGACTTGACTCCAGCCCTCATGGACGCTGTGAAAGGAGGAACACTTCCCTATTATCCGGATGACGAGCATTGGTTGCCGGAAGGACACAAGGTCGCTGCGGAAACGATCAACGATTACCTCATTTCCACGCAGAAGAAGTCCTCACCGAACTGAATCCGGTACGTTGGGAGGAAATCCACAAGCTGTGAGAAATCCGTTCGGCCAATATTCATCTACTGCCTCCGGAGCAAGCTGGAAAGCAGTAGGATCGCGCCAAGAGACGGGCAAAACGTTGAAATCGAAAACACTCGGTGAGACCCCTTTTGTATAAACAAACCTCTCCCGCGAACCGTTCAGACTTTCTTGGGGAAGCACTGCTATCATAATGTTTCATCCGAAAGTTCTGGACCTACGGGAGAAAGGGAAGATGAAGACCAAACGGCTGCTCCTCGCGGCCATAACCCTCTCATCCTTGGTGTACCTCGCGGGGCTCCTGTATTACGCGCAGGTGCGCCCGATTGATCCGGATGAGGGCTACTACCCGACGGCGGCAAGGCTGGTTTGGGAAGGCCAAACTCCCTATCGGGACTTCTCCTATCCTCAGGGCCCCCTACTCCCCTACGTCTACAGTTGGGTTTGGGCCGTCCATCCACGGTCGCTGGTGGCGATGCGATTCCTGTCCGCGGCGTGCGGCGGGATTGCCATCTTCTTGTGGGGCGTATGCCTGATCTTTGCCAAACCTCTCTCTCCGAAGACCGCGCTGGCGACTTTCGGTGTTCTGCTTCTGAATCCTTACTGGGTGTCGTGGGATGTCGTGATGAAGACCTTTGCCCTGGCGAACCTCTTGATGTCCATCGCGATGATCAGCCTCTACGCCGCCCTGCAATCGGAGCGAGCCAGGTGGTACTTCATCGGAGGCATGGCCATGGGCGCATGCGCGTCCGTGCGCATGCTCTACGCACCATTAGTGCCTTGTGCCTTGGCATGGCTGCTCCTCCGGGAATGGCGCATGTCCAAGCCGCCCTTCCCTAAGACTCTTACATTCCTTGCGGGAGCGATCGCCGGATTGCTCCCCATAATATTCAGTTTTGCCAGTGATCCGTCCGCATTCATCTTCAATAATGCCCGTTACCGCCATCTCCTGCAGGGTCCCGCGGGCTTTCGTGAATCCATCTATATCCATTTGAAAGGCATTTATTTTTTGTTGCTCAACCCCTACTTCACCGCCGAAATGTTGCTGGCCTTGGTTGGCGTACTGAGCCTGCTCAAGCTTCGTAAGAAGCAAGAATCTATATATACCAGCCAGGATTATTCATACTTCAGCCTGGCTTTTCTGTTGCTCCTCATCTACTCTGCGACGGCTTTCATTCCCATTCCGACCTTTGGTCAGTACTTCGATAGCCCCCTGGTCCCATTCATTGTCTTTTTCGTCGCCGAAGGCTCGCGCATCATTCTTCAGGGCGGGAGAAAGAGGTTAGCCGTGTTGGCCCTGGTGGCCGCGGCTCTTTGTTTCCGCGATGTTCGCCAGGAAGTATCGGGGTACGCGCGAGTCCCCCATTTGCAGCTCTCATCCTACCGCAAGGTTGCGCAAGTGATCGAAACCAATAGCCAGGCTGACGATATGGTGCTCTCCATCTGGCCCGGATACGTCTTCGAATCCGGCCGGCGAAACTTCCCCGGCGCGGAAAACGAGTTTGCGTATCAGGTCGCAATCCTGCTGACTCCCCAGGCGAGGGCTCGATATCATCTTGTCTCCAAGGACGAGATTATGAAGGCGGTGACTACCCGGGCCGTGACCCTGTTTGTATCTACCCCTTATCCGTTTTACTTGGACAGCACAATGTCGCCGGAGGAGCTGCAAGCATTTGGAGCCGCGTTGGATGCTAACTATTCGTTGGTGGACAAGGTTGACGAGGTCGGCATCTATCGGCGCCGGCCAAGCGTTGCGGCCGCAGATAGCTCCAGCCTGCTCTCCGGGATTCGCGCGTATTGACGATCATTGTTCGCCCGACGGGCACAAGATCGCCGCGGGTGCCCTCAACGATTCACGATTACGGCATATCCACAGAGAAGCAGACCTCACCGAACTGAAACCGTTTCAAGTTTCGGGACTAGCACCGGACGCATCAATGGGTCAACCGGTGGAGCAGAGAATCCCTTTTTGTCGATTCCACCCGAGGCTCGTCATTAGGGGCAGTTCGTTATTTTGAAGTAGTGCCGCCTGTTGCGCTGAGGTCTTTCAAAATCCACTCCCGCATTTGGTCGGCGATCAACGTGTTGGCTTTTCCGTTTGGATGATCGTCGAGCGGCGTTACCCACAGCGTGATTTCCGGGCCGTGATTTCGCAGACCATCAATCAAATCCAGGACCGGCACGTGTTCGGGTGCCAGCACATCCTTGATTTTCTGATGAGCGGCAGTGAACGGATAATCGTTGTTGATTTGATGCAGTTCCGGGAGGATTGCCACGACGAGCTTCGTATTGTCATTCCGGGTTGCTGTTGCCAAATCCTTGAGCGCGGCTTTGCATGCCTGAAAACCGGGAAGGTCGTCGTTGTACAGTGACGAATAATATGTTTTCCAAGCCGGCCGAGTTCCAAGCCGCCTCAGCACTCCGTCGAAGCGATTCGTCAAAAAGGCGATGAGATAGGATCGGTCGATCAGAAAGCCTTTCTTCTCCACCGGTACCGGCTCGGGGTCATTGATGAAGTAAACGAGAATCACCAGGTCCGGATGAAAGTCCCGTCCCCGCGTCTCGTAATAAGTCACTTCCTGGACCGTATCGTAATTTCCGACGCCGGCGTTGAGGGCTTCAAACCGCTCGATGCCGGGCACGTGCTCTGCGTTCAATTTTCGTTCCAAAATCTTCGCGGCCGTATCTTGCAGAGGATCGCCCCATCCGAATGTTGTCGAATCGCCAAGCAGCAGGATCCGATACACGCCGGAGGGCTTTGCCAGCGGGTATTCGTGGTCGCGAAGCCCTCGTGAATTGATCTGCACTTCCGACCCCATCAGGAATGCATGACCATTCGCCTTGTGCGCGAAGCTCAAATTCGGGTTGTCGACCGGGCGTTTCAGCTGCGTAGCGTATTTCCACATTTCCATGGAAAAGTCCTTGCTATGGTAAAAAGCCACACGAAGGGCGCCTTCTAAGAGCAGTGCCATGAAGAGCAAGGAGAAAACGATTAGTGCGAACGGTCCCAACCACTTTCGAATCATTCAGCCTCTCCGCAAGAACTTAACCCAAGCCCGGATAACGCCGACAGCCGCTCGCATTTAGCTGAGGGGCAATCGAGCGAGACGATTCCTTCTAGAATTTCGTGCCCTGTCGCGATTGTAAATCTGAAGAAAAACCAACCGAAGGACAATTGCGGGTTGAGTTTCTTCCGATGTTCGGAGCCGAGTTCTCGTTGCTGGCCGAGGGCTTAGGGTTTGGTCTTGGACTTGCAACTTCTTTGATTCTAGAGACGGAGCTTCATCTTGAGATTGACTCGGAGCTAGCACGCTCTCAAGATCGGAACGCTGGTTCTCGGCAATTTCATCGTCGAGAAATAGCGGTTTCATCGAATGACTCGTATAATCTCGCTTGAAGCCGGATTCTTGTAAGGAGTGGTATCATCCCATTCTTGAATTCAGGAAATGCCCGCCGGGCCTTGCTTGTTGCCCTCTCCTTTATTTTCGCTCTGTTCCTGCTTGAATTTCTTGCATTGGTCAAGGTCGTAAATTACGAGCACGTCATCGGGCCTTCTTCCTATGATGTGTTTGCCAAAACAAATAAGGGTGATCCGGAGTTGTTACACGTTCATCCTCCGCATTCTCATTTCAGCGGTGAATTTCGCGGTGGGAACATTACGACCGGATATCGCGTCCCACCCTCCGATATGACTCTTTACCGATGGGACGTGAATTACGATCAAAACGGCTTTCGCAATGATACGGATCTGAAGAGTGCGGACATCGTCGTCATCGGTGATTCCTTCGTCGAGGACATGACTACCCCTACTCCGCGGTTGATGACGTCTCTACTGGCGAATCTGCAAGGGAAGGTGGTCGCGAATCTCGGACAGTACGGTTACGGCCCACTTGAGGAAGAGGCCGTTTTAAGACGTTATGCATTGCCATTGCAGCCGCGCACCGTCGTTTGGATGTTTTATGAGGGCAACGACTTGGGGGATGTGGTCCACTATCATAAAGTGACCGCAGAGCTGCGTAAGCCGCCAAGTTTCTGGCGGACCTTTTGGCATCATTCATTCACTTTCAACGCACTCGCGCAGCTTTACGTGCAGTTCAAGCGCATTTCCAAACCTTCAGGTGTAAAGCGCTCCGGCGTCATGCAAACGCGGAGCGGCGGCAAACTCACAGTCTATTTTGTCTATCCATCCGCGCCCTTGAGCAAAGCCGATCTCGGCGCTCTCGATGAAACGGCTCACACGCTGGCGGCGGCACGCAGTCTCAGCGCGGCTCAAAGGGCCCGGCTTCTTTTCGTATTCATACCGACGAAGTTCAGAGTGTTCCATGAATTTTGCCAGTTCCCTCCGCAGTCCGAGTGCCGCAACTGGAGCGTGAACGACATGCCAGAGCGTCTCGAGAAAGCAATGAAATCGATCTCGCCTGAAATCGAATACCTGGACCTTACTCCCAAACTAATCGATGGCGTTAAAAGTGGTGTGCTCCCGTTTCATATTGATGACGATCATTGGTCGCCCGAGGGGGGCAAGATCGCCGCGGATGCGATTGACAACTATCTCGTCTCCACGCAGAGAAGGTAACGCCGAAATCGACTTGTGTGGTCAGGCACGCGTTGGGTTCACTCCATCTCGCCCCTCATCTCTGAAACGACCTCATTTTTTCGCCGCGTCCACAACCTCGTCAGCTCCTTGCGGTCTTCGTCCGAGAGATTGCCGATTACGCTGAGGTCGAATCCTGCGTATGGAAGAAGCCCCGCCTCAATGTCATCGACGTTTTTCTTGTTGGCCTCAAGGAACTCAAACGGGGTGTGGTACTCAAGGTAGGCATTGTCGTCTGTGTTGAGTACATTCGACGGGTTCGCCGCCAGGTAAGCGGGGACTTCATCCGGTCCCATGACCATGTAGCTGAGAAAGTCCGCGGGAGCGTGGATGTTGATGGACGCCAAGTCAACCTTCACGGCTGGGTCTTCCAGTCGCTTCGAGAGGTCTTTGAAATCGATGATGAATTTGCCTCGCGTGGCAACGAAGAGTCCATGGAACCGTACATACCAAAAGGAGGCATTCGGGAAAACCGACACGAAAGTGCGAAACGCGACGTCAAAGGACTTTTTTGAAATCGCATAAGTGGGCATCCATTGGCACACGACGCCATCGGGTCTCAGCCGGCGCTTCACGCACTGAAGGACAATCCTAGTCTCAGCGTCATTGAGTAATCGTGAAGGGCGAGGATGGAGTAGTTCCCCCGGGGGTCGTCAGGGTCACGTTCGCCTGTCCCGGCGCGGCCGTCGCCGCGATATTGAACGTCGCCGTCACCTGCGTCGCATTCACCACCGTGATGTTGTTAACCGTAATGTTCGGGCCCGCATTGATCACCACATCACTCGCCAGGTTCGTTCCCGTGATCGTAACCGGAACTGCGTTCCCAATCACACCAGTGCTCGGCGTGATCGAACTGATGGTGGGCGCCGGTGGTGTCCCCGCTACAATCTCAATCGCGTACACCCCGGTCGCGTTCACCACCGGCACAAACTGTAGATTGATCGCCCCATTCGTCACGGTCACCGGCAGCGGCACGTCCACCGCCTGATACTGTGCTCCCGCCGCCGCATACTCGTCGAAGTTCGTCAACACCTTCTGCCCGTTCAGTAATACATTGAATAACCGCTTGCCCGCTTGGTTAAACTGGTTCTCCTCAAACTTCAGGTTCACCGTGTATTGTCCGTTCGGCACCGTCGCCTGATAGCTCATGGTCGAGAACGAGTAGTGCAAAGTCTGATACAGCACTGGCGCAGGTGTCCCAAAGATGGCATGATTGACCGTATACAGACTTCCGCCCGTGAACCCACTGTCCGCGCTCCACACTTGGCCCAGCGCGTCGGTATAGGGCTGTTGGGATCCCGCGTCCACCCGGATGGGTGTGAACAAGGGTTGAATCGTGTATCCCACCGCATTGCTGGTGCCGTAGGAAGTAGTCACCATCACCGCCGCGCTGCCCGGACTGGCGTTGCTCGCAATCGTGAACGTGGCGGTAATTTGCGTGCCGCTGACCACGTTCACATTACTGAAGCTGAGCCCGCTGTTCGTGCTGGACAGGGTGGCCCCGGCGACAAAATTCGCCCCGGTCAGCGTCACCGGCACGGTGTTCCCTGCTCCTCCGCTCGACGGAGTCAGCGAGTTCAGGATCGGGACCATGGTGACCACCGTAAAGGTCACTCCATTGCTGTTTACCCCCCCGGAAGTCACACTCACTGTATAACCACCCAGGGGTGCATTAGCCGCAATCTGGAACGCAGCCGTGATCTGAGTCGCACTTACCACTTGTACATTGCTGACCGTCACCCCGCTGCCGCTCACATTCACCGTGGAGTTTGCCGCAAAGTTCGTCCCGGTCAAAGCCACCGGCACATTCGTGCCCTGAGCCCCGCTCGGCGGACTGATCGAGGTCAGCGTGGGAGCCGGCGCGTTCACCGTGAAGGTCACTCCGTTGCTGTTTTGTCCTGCCGAGGTCACCGTCACACTGTCCCCGCCAGTGGCCGCATTCGCCGCAATCCCGAACGTCGCCGTGATCTTCGTCGCACTTACCACCACCACGTTGCTCACCGTGATTCCGCTGCCGCTCACGTTCACCGTGGAGTTCGCCGCGAAGTTCGCCCCCGCCAAGATCACCGGCACATTCGTGCCCTGCACCCCACTCGTCGGGCTGATCGACGTCAGTGTAGGAGCCGGTGCGGTCACCGTGAACGTGACTCCATTGCTGTTCTGTCCGCCCGAAGTCACCGTCACCGTGTCTCCGCCGGTTGTGGCATTCGCTGCAATCCCCAGTGTCGCCGTGATCTGAGTGGCACTTACGACGACCACGTTACTCACCGTGATCCCGCCGCCACTCACATTCACTGTGGAGTTCGCCGCGAAGTTCGTGCCGGTCAACGTCACTGGCACGTTCGTGCCCTGCACCCCACTCGTCGGGCTGATCGACGTCAGTGTAGGAGCCGGTGCGGTCACCGTGAACGTGACTCCGTTGCTGTTCTGTCCGCCCGAAGTCACCGTCACTGTGTCTCCGCCGGTTGTCGCATTGGCTGCAATTCCTAACGTCGCCGTGATCTGAGAGGCACTTACCACTTGTACATTGCTGACCGTCACCCCGCTCCCGCTCACATTCACCGTCGAGTTTGCCCCGAAGTTCGCCCCCGTCAAAGTCACCGGCACATTCGTACCTTGCACCCCGTTCGTTGGACTAATCGAAGTCAGCGTCGGACCACTGCTGATCGTGAATGGGGAGGAAGGAGTGGTTCCTCCTGTGGTTGTCACCGTCACGTTCGCTTGCCCGGGCGCCGCCGTGGCCCCGATGTTGAATGTCGCCGTCACCTGCGTCGCACTCACTACCACCAGATTGCTCACCGTGATATTCGGCCCTGCATTGATCACCACGTCGCTCGCTAGGTTCGTCCCCACAATGGTTACTGGCACCGCTGTGCCGATCGATCCAGTGCTCGGCGTGATCGAACTGATGGTGGGCGCCGGTGGCGTCCCCGCTGCAATCTCAATCGCGTACACCCCGGTCGCGTTCACCACCGGCACAAACTGTAGATTGATCGCCCCATTCGTCACGGTCACCGGCAGCGGCACGTCCACCGCCTGATACTGTGCTCCCGCCGCCGCATACTCGTCGAAGTTCGTCAACACCTTCTGCCCGTTCAGCAATACATTGAATAACCGCTTGCCCGCTTGGTTAAACTGGTTCTCTTCGAACTTCAGGTTCACCGTGTATTGCCCGTTCGGCACTGTCGCCTGGTAGCTCATGGTCGAGAACGAGTAATGCAAGGTCTGATACAGCGTTGGCGCCGGCGTCCCAGAGATGGCGTGATTGATCCCATACAAAGCTCCGCCCGTGAACCCAGTGTCCGCGCTCCACACCTGGCCCAGTGCGTCCGTATACGGTTGTTTGGATCCCGCATCCACCCGGATGGGTGTGAATAAGGGTTGAATCGTGTATGTCACCGCGTTGCTGGTGCCGTAAGAAGTCGTCACCATCACCGGCGCGCTCCCCGGCGTGGCGTTGCTCGCAATTGTGAACGTGGCGGTAATTTGCGTGCCGCTGACCACGTTCACATTACTGAAGCTGAGCCCGCTGTTCATGCTGGACAGGGTGGCCCCGGCGACAAAATTCGCCCCGGTCAGCGTCACCGGCACGGTGTTCCCTGCTCCTCCGCTCGACGGAGTCAGCGAGTTCAGGATCGGGACCATGGTGACCACCGTAAAGGTCACTCCATTGCTGTTTACCCCCCCGGAAGTCACACTCACTGTATAACCACCCAGGGGTGCATTAGCCGCAATCTGGAACGCAGCCGTGATCTGAGTCGCACTTACCACTTGTACATTGCTGACCGTCACCCCGCTGCCGCTCACATTCACCGTCGAGTTTGCCGCAAAGTTCGTCCCGGTCAAAGCCACCGGCACATTCGTGCCCTGAGCCCCGCTCGGCGGACTGATCGAGGTCAGGGTCACTGAATTGCCGTATTCCACGACAGAGAATGGGAGTTCACCTATCGTGATGTTTCCATTTAGCTGGCTTCCTGTGTTATTCGCCGCGACCGTGTACGAAAGGGATCCCGAACCCTGACCAGACGTCGGAGGCGTGAGAGTGATCCAGGAATTGTTGGTTGTGGCCGTCCAGCCGCATTCCGCTGTTGTGGTGATACCAACGCTTCCTGGCCCACCGGTTGAAGCGAATTGTGCGTCCGGAGGATTAAAGGCAAAATTGCATGTTCCTAATATTGCGATAAAGGCATCTTCCGGCCCGCCCCCGAATGCTGCCTGCAGAGGAGAGACTGTAGGAAAGTTCGGGGATGAAGTTGTCCCTGTGAGGTACGCTCTGCCGGCCGAGTCGACTGCTAACTGCCTTGCCCAATCGTTTCCGCTGCCGCCCAAGTAAGTAGAGAAAACTAGGGCTGTGCCGCTGGCGTTGATCTTCGTCAAGAATGCATCGTAGCCACCTGCGTTGTTATTCTGAATGGCGTTTACCGTAGGGAAATCAACCGACGAGGTCGCCCCTGCAACATAAACGTTATCATTCGCATCGAGCGCGAGATCCGAAGCCGCGTCATCGGAGCTCCCGCCAAGATAAGTGGAGTAGATCAGAGCAGATCCAGATGAATTGAGACTGGCCACCCATCCATCGCTGGTTCCCCCGCCGTACTGCGGCTGGATGGCATTCAGGGTCGGAAAATTCTCAGAAACCGTGGTACCAGTGAGATGTAGATTTCCATTCAGGTCCACCTTGGCGCCCCGCACGGTGTCTCCAGCCGAACCGCCGATGTAGGTCGCATAAATCACGCTCCCAGTCGCGCTCAGCTTAACTAGCCAGCCATCGGACGAACCGCCTCCAAAGACGGGTTGGAAGGCATTCTCCACCGGAAAATTGGTGGAACCAGTGTCGCCAAAGGCGTAGAGATTTCCACTGCTGTCGATGGTAAGACCGTTACTGAAGTCGCCGCTGTTGCCCCCAATGTAAGTCGAGTAAACCAAACTGGCTCCTCCCGGTGAGATCTTGGCCGCAAAGGCGTCGATGCTGCCGCCTCCGTAGGTTGGCTGCTCGGCATTTATGGTTGGAAAGTTTGAGGAGCTCGTGCTCCCGGTAAGGTATACGTTTGTACTGGCGTCGACTTCAACGTTCTCCGCATAGTCCAGCGCGCTGCCGCCGAGGTAAGTGGAATAGATCAATCCGTTGCCTGTGCTATTCAGTTCCAGGACAAAGACGTCAGTATCACCTCCGTACGTTGCCTGAATGGGACTCACAGTCGGAAAATCCGCAGCACTCGTATTGCCAACTAGGTATAAGTTTCCGCTGCTGTCAACCGCTAAGCCAGAACCGAACGCTTGGTCGTTTGTGCCGCCGATGTAAGAGGAGTAAACCAGCGCGCCCGAAGAGTTGATCTTGGCGACGAATGCAGCCTTTCCTGTACCGCTGAGAGGCTGACCCGGAGGCGTGCCCGGAATAGGATTGCCGTTAAAGTTTGTCGATCCTGTTGTGCCGCTGATGTAGATATTTCCGGTAGCATCTACCCTGATTCCGGTGCCGATATCGTCGCCATTACCGCCGAAGTACGTAGAAAACACGAGCACCGGATCGACCGTCAAAGGTTTATGCTTGTCATAGTCGCCGACTTCAAATCCTACGTGGTTCTTACCGCGAATCACGTATCTCCCCTTTAGGCGTCTCCTACCCTCAGGCGAGTCCTGGTAAAGCACAGGCTTTTCTTGCCGGATCTCAGCAGAACCGACTCTCAAAAGCAGGTCTCCAGTTTCATCGATCTGTATCCGATCCGCACCTTCGATGGCTAGGCGGATGCGTCGAGGATCGGCATGGGGGGCGATTACGAAATCGTATTCCAATTGCTGGTGATTGCCGTAATAGGCCACATCAATCCCTGGATAAACTTTGGCGTATTCGACTCGCCCGTACTGGGGAATGTCGGTCTGCCACGCTTCGCGATTGTTCCCGATAAAGTAGTTACTCCTTCCCGACTGCGCCTCACGCCCTTGGGCACGGGCATGTGAATTCGCGCCCTGCAACTTGATTCGAAGAGTACGCTCTTGTTTTAGGCTCGGTGTGCCTGGTTCTGTGGCGATGAACTGGAGGTCAGCCTCGTTCGGAGCGAGTGAAAAAGCGTAACCGGGGCCGTGGGAGATGAAGTCAATTCCGCGACGTGCCTGGCCGCGATTTGGTTCGAAACTTTGCGGCAAAGCAACATACGACTGGCGCGCCTGACTAGATGTTTGAGCGTATCCCTGAATTGAAAAGAGGCTTAGGCAGAGCATGATCAACGTCGGAGCAAGGCGGCGAAAACTACGCCTGGAGCGGCGTGTCAAATCTTGGTTTTTCATACGTATTGGCGGATATTCTTCTTCGGTTTCACGGCAACTGTTCGAATGACCAGCCATTTTTGCGGGGCAAACGTCTTGGTTTGAAGTCTTACGATCTAATACTACTGTGTTAGAAAGAAGGAGGAGCTCCACAAAAAGGACAACCGTAGAGTTGTCGGAGTGGCACCCGTGCGATGGTTTGTCGAAGCGCAGCAATGGACCAGGGGTTATGCCGCTCCGCGCGCACCGGGCGAACCCCGAGGATGGAATCGGGAAGGCACTTCGGGGACGGGTAAGTCCACTTTACCGGCGCGAGCGGAGGGGAAAAACAGCTCCGTTCGGCCACCAGGAACCCATACGCCGCAATACAGAGAGTCGCTGATGGTGAAACCCGCGCCAGCCTCGTCCTTCATAGTGGCCCAGTTCAAGTTCTTGCTTCAGTTCTTCGTAGTCACGCTCGATGATCCAGCGCTGCTTGGCCAAGCGCACCAGATCGGCAAGCGGGGTGTTGGCGGCCAGAGTCGATAAGAAGCTTTGGGTTTTGCTCTCGCGTGAGAGTGGACCAGAAGAATAAAGGAAATAAATTGTGCGCGGGTTCGAACTTGGAATCGGTATAACTCCGGAGCGCAATACTCCGAAGGGTCGCAAAGCACGTCTGCACTGAACGTAAATTCGTGCCAGGACGACGCCTTTTGAAATTTTCAACCTAGGGAACTACCCGGTGAAGCTGGCCGAGCTCGTGGCACTGCTTGAGCGCGTAACCGGTCGCAAAGCGATTCGCGAGCAGAAGCCACTTCAGCCTGGCGACGTGCCGCTCACGTGGGCGGATACTACAAAGGCCTCTAAGGCTCTCAGCTATAGCCCTGCGACGGGTCTAGAGTAGGGCTTGACCCGGTTCGTGGCTTGGTATCGGTCGACCGCGGCGAGACGCTTGACTTGATTCTCGGGAAGAGAAGCAAGCAACCCGTCAGCATTCGGTTTGCCTACGCCCTGATACTCGAATCCCAACTCTGTCATCTTGGCGCCATCCAGAAGGTTGCGGCCATCCACGACTAGAGGCTGCAGCATTAACTCTCGGACGCGTTGCCAATCCAGCGCCTTGAATTCCGTCCACTCGGTGACGATCAGGAGCGCATCGGCGCGGTTCGCAACCTCGTAGGCATCTGCGCAAAAACGGATCGAGGGGAACAATGGTTTCGTCTTCTTCATCGCCTGCGGATCATAAACCTGGATCTGCGCACGCTCTTGTTGCAGCTTGCGAATAATTTCTATTGCGGGCGCAAAGCGAATGTCGTCCGTGTTGGGTTTAAAAGCCAGTCCCAGGATGCCGATGCGCTTGCCTTTCAGTATCCACAACGCTTGGCGAACCTTAGCCAGAAAAGAGTCGATGCGTCGCTTATTAATCGATTCGGCATCTTTCAGTAAACCAACGTCGACGCCCGCCTTTTCGCCGAGCCGGATGAAGGCTTGAATGTCTTTCGGTAGACAGAATCCCCCAAACCCGAGGCCTGGATTAAGGAAGTCGTGCCCGATTCGGGGGTCTAATCCCATAGCGTGCACCACCTCCTGCACGTTCGCACCCATGGTTTCACAGATGTCCGCGATCAGATTCGTGTAGGAGATTTTGAGCGCAAGAAACGAGTTGCAAGAGTGCTTGATCAACTCGGCACTGTTGATGCTGGTCACGACTAGCGCTGGGGTCCGCTCGGCCGGGCAATTGCCATCGTGAGCGGGGAAAGTTAGGCTACGCTCGATGATTGGCCGATAAATTTCTCGAAGCTGCGCCTCCGCGCCTTCGTCGTCCACACCAATAACAATGCGGTCGGGGTGCAAGAAGTCAGAAACCGCAGTTCCTTCCCGGAGGAATTCGGGATTGGAGGCAACGGTGAAACGATAACCCGAGTCGCGAGAATAAATGGCCAGCGCACGTTTCAGCTTTTGGCCGGTCTGCATCGGAACGGTGCTCTTCTCGATCACCAGCTTGGTCTGGCGAGACTCGGCGGCAATCAGCCGGGCACAGTTATCAATAGCGCTGAGGTCCGCGTCGCCATCTTCGAGGGGCGGCGTGCCAACACAGATGAAAACGGCTTCACCGAACCGGATAGCCTCTCCCAAATCACCGGTAAACTTTAGCCGGCCGCTTTGCGTGTTTCGCGCAACGATTTCGTCAAGGTGCGGCTCATAGATGGGCAAGGCCCCTTGCTGCAAGGTCTGAATCTTACTCAGATCGTTGTCGGTGCAAGTCACCTCATGGCCAATCTCGGCGAGACAGGCTCCGGTCACAAGGCCCACATAACCGCATCCCAAAATTGAAACTTTCAAGTAAGGCCTCCTGTTATCGCAACGGACATGGTCGCTGCGACGCTATAGAACTACAACTACGTCTTAATTGTTCGATACCGAAGATGGTCGGTGGGCTGGACTCGTGTCCTGACCCACTTGACTGAGGATCCAATCATGGATCTGTGCTGCAACCAGAGTGTTGGCTTTTCCATTCGGGTGATCATCAAAAGGCGTGACCCACAACGTGCTCTCTGGACCATGTCTTTTCATGCTTCGGACACTTCCATCCCGTTGTCCCAACCGAGCTTTGAGGATCAGTTGAGCTTCGCGCTCAACTCGGGAACAAGTTCACTCTTACGTTGCGACCATAGCGCAACGATTTGCCTTTCGTCTTCGGGGCTGAAATTCCTAAGAATCTTCAGGTCAAGACCTGTGTCAGGAATAAGGCCGACGATAATTTTGTCAACGTCCTTGCTATTCATGCCGTTCGCTTCCAGGAACTCGAACGGCGTATGGTACTCAAGATAGGCGTTGTCGTCCGTATTCAGTACATCCGACTGGTTGGCTGCTAAATAGGCACGAATCTCGTCTGGACCCATTGCCATGTAGCTGAGCAGTTCGGCCGGGCTGTGAATGTTGATCGATGCCAGATCTGTCTTTACAACCGTGCGGCAAGAATACTTCCGAACGTCAATCCGCCCATGAAGGTGCCGACAGTCAAAGCCGCCGAATAGATATCGCTGCCAAAAAACAACGAGAGGCGACGCATCCAGACAACTTCATAGAGCAGCGAGGAAAATCCTGAAAAAAAGAAAAGCGCTCCCATCAAGAAAAGCCTTGGGTTTTGCTCTGAAACCCTTAAAGATGGGGATAAGAGGGTCACTGAGTGAGCTTGTCGGAGATTTGAATGTGTAAGCACGAGAGCTAGCCGGCGGACTGCTTTACTGGTATGAGTTAATCCATGTCTGCTGAAGAGTAATCAACCGAAAGCACCGGACTCGCCGGAATGCGAGTTAAGCCTCGTTCACCGCGCACCGGCACCGGCTGGATCCGTGGGGGTTCCGCATAAGCCGGACGCCGAAGTTCCTTCTCTGCTGCGGTCTCTTCCCGCTTCTCTTCGTGATATTCGGGCTCGGTGTTGATGGCCCACAGGTCATGCTTGGCTCCCAGGATGTTTTGCACGGCGCAGGACGCCGTCATCATCGAGTGGTCCTGGTTGTTGTATTTGTGCATTCCGTTACGGCCAACTACTTGAAGATTGGGCAGCGTGGTCTCGAGGTAGCGGCGGATGGTTTCTACCTGCTTGGTCCATCCGTTGTCGTACATTGGGTAGGCCTTGGGCATGCGCACGACGGCGCCGTCCTCGATCTCTTCAGGTCGTGCCAGTCTGAGTTCTCCAATTTCGCGCTTGGCCAGTTCGATCAATTTCTCATCAGGACTCGACCACAGATCGTCGTTCTCGAAGACGAAATATTCCATTCCCAAGCAAGTCTTGTTTGGGTCAGGCACCATCTTCGGCGACCAATTCTTGAAATTCTGAATTCGTCCTACCCGAACGTTGGGCTCGTGGATGTAAATCCAGTTGTCGGGCATAACATCTTTGCGATTTACCACCAAGCTCACAATCAGGAAATCGCGATAGCGCAGACGATCGGCCGCCTGGCGTACTTCCCTAGGGGCAGGCGGATCCAACGCTTTAATTAGCTCGCGAATGGGCATGGAACTGATGAAGTGTGTCGCATTGAAACGTTCCGCGCCACTGGGGCCGCTGGATTCGAGCGCTAGGACTTTCTTCCCGTCGTGAACAATCCGCTGAACCGGGCGTTCCATCACCACCGGGTAACCTCGCTTGCGAAGAAGATCGGTCATCGTCTCCCACATCTGACCCGGACCGCGTTCGGGGTACTGAAAGCTGTTGATCAGAGTTTTGACTTTCGTTTTCTTCTGCTTAAACAGGGCGTTGCGCACTGCAGTGGTGAGCGATAGTCCCTGAATCCGTTGCGCTGCCCATTCTGCTCGAATTTCCGTGCAGGGAACGCCCCACACTTTCTCGGTGTAGGTCTTAAAGAAGATCTCGTAGAGACGCTTGCCGAAGCGGTTGGAAACCCATTGCTCCAGGTTCTGTTCATTGTGGTAATAGAACAGACGCGAGCGAAGATAACTGAAAACAATTCGCACCGTATCAATCAGTCCAAGACCGAAGAATGCATTCTTGGCCTTGAGCGGATAGTAGAAGAATTTTTTTCGATAGTAGATGCGGGAGAGCCGCGGCCGCTGAAGGAACTTGTCGCCCAAGACTTCCTGCCAGATCTGATTCACCTCATCCCATTTGGTGAAAAAGCGGTGACCACCGATGTCAAAGAGATAGCCCTTGTAGTTGACAGTGCGAGAGATGCCGCCCACGGTTTTGTCAGCTTCCAGCACGACTGCGGGGACATTGTGCTTAGAGAGCTCGTAGGCCGCCGTCAATCCGGCGGGTCCTGCGCCAATAATGGCAACACTGCGTTGCTCTGATGTAGCAAGCGCCATGAAATTATCCTCGTTGGCCAATCTTGATGGGGGAGGGAAGTTACGATTACGATTGCTCAAACAAAAATTCAAACCCTTGCGTAGAAGCCTTCAGGCTGATGCCGCATTTTTCGAATAAAGCGCCGCGCCGCGATGTAAGCTGCGAATTTCGTGGTGAACAGCATTCGCAGGCTGGCGGGATGGCGGACATAGTGGGCATCGGCCCGGGGAAGGGCGAATGGGTCGGCGTCGGGTTCGACGATGCCCGCAGCTGTGGCGCATGCTCCGCGAAAGTTCCCCAGCACCATAGCTCGCAGAATAGGACTCCAGCGGCCGTAGGGATAGGCAAAGAACTCCACCTGGCACGCGGTACGCTCTTCGATGTCAAGCTTGCTGCCCGAGATTTCTAGCTCTGCTTCTTCCACGGACAAACTTGTAAGGTCAGAATGGTGGACTCCATGGGCTCCGATTTTAAATCCGTCCTGCACCAGCTCATTGACTTGCTTCCAATCGAGCAGGGCTTCCTTGTCGACCCAGGAGGGCTGGCTCGGCCAGCAATTCGACTTGCCACAGTAGCCGGTCGGCAAGAAAACTGTGGCGGGAAGCCGCAACCGCCGCAGCACCGGTGCGGCGGAGGCATAGAAATCGCGGAAGCCGTCATCAAAAGTCAAAACCACCGCTCGCTCGGGCAGAGGCGTGCGTCCGGCCAGTGCGGCCACGACCTCGCCCAGCGGCACCACGCGAACATTGGCCTTGAGCCACTCCATCTGCTCGGTAAACAGGCTGGGGGAGACTTTCAAGGGAGAAACCCCCTCGGAGATGGAGTGGTAAGTGAGAATTACAGGATATTGGCCAGCATCCATAATTTCGGACGGGACTTCACGCGCAATAGCCACAGGTGCGCGGAAGAAGGAGCTACTAAGCGCTAGTATCTTTTGCAGAAACACGGGAGAATTGCGAAACGACAGGCAGGTCAATCTCGAGATCTTAGGCCATCGCAACTTTGTTGTAGACCGCCCCGAGAACTACGCCAATAACAAAACCAACAAAAAACGCATAGACGAAGCCGATAATGCTTCCAAGAAAAGTGACGCGGTAGCCGGGGAAGAAGTTCGACAACAGAACCAGATGCGCGCCCACATGCCGACCACCTTTGAGCACAAGGAAGTTGGTAATCAGGAACAGTCCCACTCCTGACAAGAAGCCGAGGACAATACCCAGGAGTTTTGAGTTCAGGAGTATGACTGCTTTTTCGATTTGTTCTTCTTCAGGTTCCACAGATCGAGTTTCTCTTACAGATGATCAAGGAAGTCACAGTATTGTTCCATCTCCGCCCGGGACCGGATCACGGTAAGCCACATCCATATTGCGGCGTTGCGTACCAGAGCAAATCCGTACCCGAGCACGAAACCGACTATCCATCCCCAAACAAAGCCAATGAGCGTGCCAGGCCACGAGACGGAATAGCCCCAGAAAAATTGAGCCAACAGGTAGAATTTTTCGTCGCGATACCCACCTTGAACAACCAAGACCACAGTTGCGAGGCAAATCACGCCACCTACAACCACGCCGCACGCAATCCCCAATGCGCTGCGATGCAATGGGGCGAAGGCCCGCAACAACGGGCCATCGACAGTGTTATCGTCGTGCACTGCCAACCTGGCTCCTAGAGATGATATGTCGATTTCGGCTTGTACGCGCAATTTTACTCTTTCGGCACGGAGTTTCAACACCGGTGCTAGGAGGCTGTCTGCATTGAGAGTTGCAAAGAGCGCCGCGAGGGCTCGTGCCAAGGGACGAGTCCTAATTTCCGCAGCGCGGTGTCTTCCAGGACTTTGAAATATGCGTCCAGATGAGCGCTCTCACTCCACTTCTGTTGGAAAGCCTGATAACCGCGATCACCCATTTCGTCTCGAAGCACTGGATCAGTGCGCAGTCGTTCCATCGCGACCAGCAGTTCGGCTGGACCTTGGTAGAGGAAGCCGCCGCGGCTTTGTTCGACAATTTCCGTGAGACCCCCCTGGTTGCGAGCGATCACTGGCGTCCGTTGCACATAGCTCTCTACGACAATCATGCCCAGCGTTTCGTAGCAGACCGACGGCACCAGCAACGCGATGGCATGGCGGTAGAAGTTGCGAAGCTCTTCTTGTGGGAGTGAACCAAGCAGACGCACGTTCGCCATGCCTTTCACCTGACGTTTTAGCTCGGCCTCGTAGGTGCCTGTACCCGCGATGAGTAGGTCAGCATGCGGATACTGGGCAAATATTGGAAGCAACGTGTCGATGCCCTTTATTTTCTCCAGCCTGCCTACGAAGAGAAAATATGGCCGCGGATGAGGCGAGTTTCCAGTCGAACGCTTCTCCTCTTCGGGCACGAAGTGTGGAACCACAGTCATCAGCGGCTCGAATCCGCGCCGGTGATGCATCTGTTGGGTGAAACGAGTCGGCGCGATAAAGGTATCAACCGAGCGAACGCATTCCTCCAGCAAATGCGTGTATCTCCACCACTGCGGAGGCCGTTTAAATTTGAGCGTGCAGCGAAGACAATCCGGCTTTTCACAGAGGCGCTCGTTATTCTTCCAGAGCACGTGCATGGGACAGACCAACCAGTGCTCGTGGGTGGTGTAAAGCTTGATGAAGTCGGGATAGTCGGGCTCCAGTTTCAAAACCTGCGGCCCCAGCAAAGAGACATTGTGATAATGAATGACATCGAACTTCTTGCTGTACAGAACCTCAAGGATGCGATCGGTCTTTGGCCACGTGGTTCCAAGTTGCTGCGCTAACAGAGGCGAAAGAAATCCCAAACGACTCTGCAGGCTGTGCACAGTAACATTCGGATGATTGGGGAACTGCTGCCTCGGCTCACGTCCTCCCATCACGCGGTAGCTGTCGAGACAATGGATGACGTCGACTTCGTGCCCGACGCTGGCCAGCGCATTGGAAAGACGGTAGAGATAGATGGCGTCTCCACCAAAACTGTACGGAGGATAAAAACTCGAAAGAAAACAGAATCTAAGCGGACGCGCCATTTCGCCCAACCTCATCAAAAACCGAGAGCAGCTGCCGTGCTGAGTTTTGCCAGGATAGCCGGCCAGCCGCAATCAGCGCTGCGTCCCGCATGCGACGGTGCAGAACTCTGTCAGTAAGCACCCGCTCGAGCGCATTGAGCCAGCCGGTGCGATCGTTGGGATCGACGGCAAGCACGCCTTCGCCGAGCAATTCCGGCAGCGGACTCTCCGTGGTCGCCACAATCGGCGTGCCGCACGCCGCTGCTTCCACGCCTGGTAACCCAAAACCTTCGCAGACGGACGGCAGCACCAACGCATCCGCACGGTTCAGCAGGACGACCAAATCCTTATCTTCGAGACGCCCGGTGAATAGCACACGCCTTTCCATGCGGCGTTGTTTCACGCGTTCCACAAGCTCGCCGTAACAAGAATAGAAGGGGTCGCCGACATAATCGCCCACCAGCACCAACCGCAGATCGGGGAAGGCTTCTCGACCAGCGAGTTCATGAAAAACATCGAGGAGCATCAACAAATTCTTATGCGGGCTGAATCCGCCCACGTAGATTAAACACTGTGCATCAGCCGGGATGTTCCACCGTTTCGAAACTTCGTCAGCAAAAGCTTCTTCCAACGGCCGGAAAATTGGGTCGGCAGCTTCGCTGACCACGCGAAAACGAGTCTGCGGAATATTCAATTTCTCCACCAATCGGCGGCGCGAATAATCGGACACAGTGACCAGCAATCGAGCCTGGCGCATTCCCGACCTGACCTTGGCGCGATATAGCATCTTGGAGCGAAAAGTGGGAAAGATCAGCTCCGGAAATAATTCCGCGATCGCGTCATGAATCGTTACGATCCGGGGAACGCCCATGAATCCCGGGACGTAAGTGTAGTCCGTCGGAAAGTAAAGCAAGTCTATCGGCGCGCGGCGAAATGCAAGGGCCACTTGCCATAAATCCGATAAAGACCGGCTGCCGTCCGCAGATGCCGCCTGAACGGTCGGCACTTTCGTGGCAACGCGACAAATCTCTACGCCTGGCGGAAGTGGGAACTCCTCGCTTTCCTGGTCGACAAAGAGCGTGTATTGATTCTGGCGGTCGAGCTTCACTACTTCGCCCAGCAGAGCGCGGGTGAAGCGCCCGTAGCCCCGGCGGTTAGACCAGGAGGTTGCGTCCGCTCCGATGCGCATTCAACTACCCTGCAGTCTGGCTCGGTGCGCGGATGAAAACGGCAAACGCAGGAAATGATCGGCCACGCACACGAAGAAGGTGATGCCGCTGTACAGGTAGTAGCACCAATGGGCCAACACAGACCGTGTCGCAAACCACCATCCTCGCTTGCGCAGAAAGAACCGGTAAACGTCCCGATTCAAAAGCAGCAGCATGAGGCACAAAAACGCGGTCGTTGCGAGCAGAAAGATTGTCGAAAGATGCATCAGTCTAGTCACCGACAGTGCCAACAACATAAGAACCACAGTCAACAAACCAGTCAGCAGCGAACTCGCTCGTGAGGAGTAAGTCAGATTGAGATCTCGGGGCAGCCGGCGTGAATTCAAGATCAACTGGCTCCACGGGACCGCGCGATAGAAAATATCGGCGCGCAAAAGATTGCGTACCGTCCAGCGCTTCAGATGCTTCACTTGCAAACGCTTGTCCAGTAAGATGCGGCGGCCGCAGCGAGCCAGTTCCAGCCCTAGTGCAATATCTTCGATCGAGGGCGCCGTATATTTCGCGCCGTCGAAGCCGCTAAACTCTTCGAACACTGATTTCCGTATCGCGCCGCATCCGGCCCAGAACGTCGCGGCAGATTCATTGGAACTTTGGTGCACGTAGTGGTGCATCAAGTTTTTGTACTGCGAGACAAAAGTCTGCCAGGCAGGCCGGTCATCGTAGGAGCCGAACACTGCGGCGAGTTCGGAGTCACGTGCAAAATCCTCGGCAATCAGACGCAACCCACTCGGCGGCAGGACGACATCTGCATCCACGAAAACTAGAATCTCGCCGTCAGCTGATTGCGCTCCCAGGTTGCGCGCTCCGCCTGGTCCCATGGTTCGAGGCGTTCGAAGGCAACGCGCACCGTAATGTTCAGCGATCTGCGGTGTGGTGTCAATCGAACAATCATCTACGACGATCACTTCAAAGTTGGCGTGCTCAGAGCGGCTGAGCGCTTCGAGACAGCGCGGGAGATGCGTCTTACCATTGCGCACCGGAACGATGACAGAGATCCGGGTTTCTCCGCCAGGTTGCGATTGTGGTTCATTCATCGTTCGCTCTATAAGTGGAATTTTCATCTCAGGTGCTGGGAGTGCTTGTTTATGGATGTCCCGTGATGTATCCAACAAATTCGCCGTAGGACCAAACGAAGTCGAGCAGCAGAGTCAGCGGGAAGGCCCGAAAAAATGCAGCTTGATTGCGCTTGGTACGTACCACGTTCCGGAACTGGCGCAGCAAGAGAACGAACGGCAGCAACGGACACAGCAAAGCCAAAACAACGCGCCGCGAGGATGGAACGCTGGCGACTCGAACCGCGGCAAACGACCGGCCCCAAACATATCGCTCCAGCAAAGCCGGACCTAGACGAAGATTCAGCCGGTGCTGGTAAACGATGACGTTCGGCGAAAGGGCAACAGCTTCACCTCTTTCCGCGAGAGCGGAATGCACGCGGGCTTCGTTGTATGAGCCGGCCCAGGCATCGGCCACACGCTGCAAGGCTTCCCGCTTGTAGCAAACATTCGCGTCACTGACGTACGTGCTCGGTCCCGGCGGAATGGGATTTTGGTATCGTCCGAAGTCGCCAAAATAAACTGCCCAGTTCAGCGCGCGATCCATTCCATTTTCCATCGCGCCGCCGACGGCTGCGTACGGCTGAGCGTGTTCCTTCACCAGTTGCGCGCACCAGTGTGGGTCGGGGCGGCCGACGTCCTCAATAAGCGCGACCAGCGGCGCCTGCGAGTTCCGAATACCGATCCCCCTGAGTTCATCGTGATGTTCTCGACTGGGCCCTGATCGCGCACTATGAAGTTTTTCAACTGTAATGAAATTGACCTGCGGGAAACGCTGCCGAAGTTTGCTAACTCCGCGCAGCCGCGCATCGCACGTAACGAGCACTTCCATAGGCGGCGTATCGGCCTGACGTTGCAAAGCTTCCAAGCAGCCCTCGAGATGGCTGGTATCGGCTGCTTCGGAGGTATCGCTGACCACGGTAATCACAACTGCAAGACTCGGGGGCGCTCCCATGCGCACCTATTCCACTTCCATCAAGGCGCGGCCCGGGCCAAATGCGTAGCCCATCCACTCGCCCGCCACGTAGCTGGTCATGGCTGGGATAAGCAGCGGCAGACTGAGCAGGAATTTGTTGGGATGACATTTTTTCGCGAATACGCGCGACGCGATGCGAGATAGCAGGAGTAGGGGAATCGCCGGTGCCGCCAGCAAGTAAAAAGCGCGCTGTCCCGCGGAAATGGTACCGCGGCGAGCGCCTGAAAACGCGCGACTAAACAAATACCTTTGCCGCAGGTAGTAAAAATAATCGAACGGACCACGGTGATAGACGATCATGCTGGGCACGCTGCGAAACTTTCTGCCTTCCGCGAGCAGTTTGGGATGCAATGCCGCCTCCCAGTAGCCATCGTTCAAAACTGCCAGGTGGGAAAGCAACGTCTCGCGTTTGTACGCTGCATTGGCGCTCCCAACATTGAAGGTGTCACCATCCGGCCATGGAGGCAGATATGAGTTGTATTCGACGAAGTAGGTGATCCAGTCGCGCAGACGGCTGTCCTTGTGGAAGTCGACGGGACCGCCGACCGCAACGTAACCGGCAGAGAACGACTCGCTCAACGCTTCCACCCAGTTCTCAGCTGCCAGGCAATGCTCTTCGATTATGGCAACGATCTCACCGCGCGCTTGCTCGGCGCCGATGCGGCGAAGCTGAGGAACGGTCTCACGTTTCTGCAACTGGATGAACCGCGCTTCGGGAAAGCGCTTTGCCAATCGGGCGACGTTCTCGGGTCCGCGACAATCCACGACGATGACTTCGAAGTCCGGTGCGTTTCTCTGCGCGAACACCGACGCCAAGCACTCGTCGATGAACGGCGCACCAACAATCGACGCGATGACAACCGAAACTGCGGGTGAACTGCTCATCTGGAGTCTTATTTACTAGATCAAGTCGTCGGGAAGCGCTATTGCAGGATTTTCAAACCCGGCGCGGATTGTGGAGACATTCTGGCCAGCACTTGCTGTTTCTCGGCAACGTCGAGGGCTTCTGCCTTTGCCCAGGCGCTAGAGTTGAGCAGCGCTTTAGCCAGCTGTACCGGCTGGTAGGTGATGCTGGGCCACAAGAACACTTCATTCGTGCACCAGCATTCTTTCTTGTGAACACTCTTGCGCAGCGCATCTGCCTCCGGTGAAAACCAGAGTTCGCGAAAACTCTTTTGCCTCAAGTTCCCGAGGGGCGCATGCGTCTCGCAGAAACTCACGTCGCCATTGGCATAAACCACGCCGCTCATGATCCCGGCCCTGCAGGGGACGACTTGAGTCTGTTTCTTCGCCGTTTGCACCTTGGCCCATTGCAGCATTGGCTCGACCAACGAGCCATAGCGGTTCTCCTCCCGCGGAGCCCATAGCCGGCGGGCGTACTGAACCAACTCCTGATACGCAGCGAGATTCGGACCTTGCAGCGAGGGATTCTTGCGATCGCCGCGAATCAGCGCCAAGTTGTGGTGGTCCATTGCCGGGCACCGCTCGTAGAGGTAAGTGGTCAACTGTTTCACCTCATCGAGATTCTCGTTGGTCACCGTAGAAATCGAATGGATTCGCATCCGCGGTTCGCTGGCCTGCAGGTCCGCAAGCGCTTCATAGGTCTCGATCAGCTTCTGGAATGACTTTGGATTGCCTCGGAAACGGTTGTGATATTCCGGCATGCCGTCGATGGAGAGCTCGCATACAAACAGCTTCAGGCTTTTTTCTTCGAAGATGCTCTTCAGCGCAGTGATGGTGCGGTCGGTGAAGTATCCGTTCGTTGGCACATAGATCTGCTCCACGCCGTTATTTTGGATGAAGAAGCGACAGATCTCGGCGAACTCGGGCCGGAGAAAGGGTTCCCCACCCGACAGATTCAAATTCTCGATTCGGCCCAACTCCTCCGACAACGCAAGAATTTCCTCAACCTTAAGATCATCGCGCCGGTTGAGATTCTTCCAGTAAAAGCAATGCTCGCACGTCAGGTTACAGATCGAGTTAATGAACAGGATCAGGAATGGCGGCGTTGAGGGATGCGGAAATGCCAGGTTTTGCAATGTCAGCCGGGCATGCCGGGTTACACGATCGAGGGTTCTCATGGTTTTATGCTCCGCAGACCCATGGCTCCGGGCACACCATCTCCCTCCGAGCCACACAGCATTTGAATTGCCACTCTGTGCCCTGTAACTGATTGAAACGACATAGCTTTAATCAGCCTCTCGCTATAGTTGAACCAGACTTTTTCCTCTACAGATGAATTGTTGATCCGCCTCCAGCAGGGCGGATTCTTACTCGGCAAGCTTGTGCCCGAGGAATCTAGGAAGTACGCCGAATGCTCCATGGGCAATGCACACAGCCGTGATAGATTCTCATTCGCGCGGAGAACACACTGTCGAACCCACTCCAGAATATTCTGCGCCTCGCCACCGGCGACCTCATTGCCAAAGCGATGAGTTTCTTCGCTTTCGTTTATCTGGCGAGAATCCTCGGAGTGAGCAACTTCGGAGTGCTGGAGTTTGCCGGATCTGTTCTCACGTATCTGCTCCTGATCGCTGATGGTGGTTTGGAAATGTGGGGCACTCGCGAAGCGGCTAATGCAACCGACCTGCCGGCTCTCGCCGCGCGCATCGTGCCGCTGCGTTTGTTGCTGGCCACGATCAGCTTTGTGCTGCTGCTGGTAGTGCTTCCGCTGTTTCCTCATTATCCCAGTCTCCGTACTGTGCTTGTGCTCTATGGACTCACTGTATTCGCACAGGCAGCCAGCCTGAAATGGGTGTTCATGGGACAGCAAAGCATGTCGGTCGTGGCGCGCGGATTGGTGATTGGGCAAGCGATCTTCGCCGCGAGTGTTGTAGCACTGGTTCATAGTTCTGCCGGACTCGTGTGGGTGCCGGTGTTGCGACTGGCTAGCGATGTGGTTACTGCGCTTTATTTCGCGCGATGGTTTCGCCAAGTTCACGGACGGTTCTCCTTGCGCATGACTTGGACCGGGATGCTGACCGTTCTCAAACCGCCACTAACCATTGGACTTTCGCTCGCCATGGGACTGCTCAACTACAATTTCGACGCGATCCTGCTGGGCTTCCTTCGCGGCGCGACCTTTGTCGGCTGGTACAACGCCGCTTACAAACTCATCCTTGTAGGCCTCAGTGTCGCGATTACCTATTTCACCGGTCTCTTTCCTGCACTTTCGCGTCTGTATGTTGAGAACCTCGAAGAATTCCGAGTGCTTGTCCGTCGGACCATCGAGTTTTGGCTGGCCTTCGTTGTGCCGCTCGTGGTCGGAGGCACTTTTCTCGCCGATCCCGTGATTCGCTTTCTTTACGGAGCAGCGTATGCGAACTCGGCAGCGCCATTCAGAATTTTAGTCTGGTCGGCTGCACTGGTTATTCTTCGCTGGGTGTACATGGATTCGCTGCGAGCCACCGGTCACCAGGCCCTCGATGTGCGCGGCGCAGTTGCCTCCGCCTGTGTAAATGTGTGCTTGAACATCCTGCTGATCCCTCGCTTTAGCATGACCGGTGCCGCTTCTGCTACGGCGATTGCGGATGTTGTCTGGTTTGTCATGTCTTATTACTATTTCCGGCGTGCTGTGTTGCCACGCGAGTCCTTTCCTTCTCTACGTGGTCCGTTCATTGGCGGTCTCGCAATGGCTGCCGTGTTGTGGTTCACACGTTTTATAAATTGGCCGCTGCGCGCTGGACTGAGTTTGATTGTTTATCTCTTGGCGCAGGTTGTGGTTGGAAATCTAAACATCCGGCTTCTCTACCAAAGAGTTTTCCAAAAGTAGATGTGTCAGTTTTTCGGTAAATAGAGGACGGCACGTGCACGTGGCACTTCAACCGTCGCCACAGGCTGATAGTTGGATAGAGCTTCTGCCATCTGTTTGGGCGTCGGCTCGTCTTTGAACAACAAAGCCCAAATTCGCACGTGTCGAGTTCGTTGGCTTGCCGCTTGATAATTCTCGCCAACATAGCGGTCCCAACCGGAATTCAAGTAATAAAACGTTGGCGTGGAATACCAGGATGGATGGACATGAGCACGTAATATCCCGGGGGGTGTGTCAGATGAAAATGTGCCAGTCAGTACACTCGGCAGCGTCATATGCTGGCCGGGCACCGAGATGCCTTGCGGCATCCGGATTCCGGGAACATACATTTCCACGTGAGTAACACTCTTATCGGCCAGATTGGAGAGACGCAACTCCGCGCCCACGATTACGATGAGGCTGAGGCAAACCAACGTGATCCAGCGCGGATGCGCAGGTCGAACCGAGACCCGCAGTTCGGTGCCAACCGAACGAGGTGATTCCGCTACGCTAGTGATCGTTCCCACGAATGTACTTTGCACTCAGCAGATTATCGAATGAGTGAGCGGAAGAATTTACTGCTGCTTCTCGACAATGAAATTGCCCAAAACCAGCATGTCCATCTCGCTCTTCGAGTACGTGTTGAAGGCGTTAGCCGGCGTGTTCACGACGGGCTCACCCTTCAAATTGAATGAGGTGTTCAGCACCGCCGGCATACCGGTTGCCTGGGCGAAACGCTCGATCAACCCGTAGTAGCGAGGATTAGTCTGACGAAACACTGTCTGCAATCGGCCGGTTCCATCTACATGTGTGATTGCCGGCAGCGAACTTTGTTTGCACTCACGCACCGGTACCACATAGAGCATGTAGCGCGCCGGATAGTGCTGCGCGGCACGAGGCAGATCAAAGTATTTTTCCGCGCATTCCGCCAGTACCGATGGCGCGAAGGGTCGATATGGCTCGCGGAATTTGATCTTCGTGTTCACGATATCCTTCATGTGGGGATTGCGTGGATCGGCAATAATACTGCGATTGCCCAATGCCCGCGGCCCCCACTCGAATCGATCCTGAAACCAGCCAATGACTTTGCCGTTCTGCAAGCGATCGACGACGACATCGAAAAGCTGATTGTCATCCTCGATGTGCCGATAGGGAATGTGATTCGTTTCCAGAAAGTCGCTTACCTCACCGTCGGTGTAGCCTTTGCCCCAATACGCGTGATCCATGCGGAAGCGGCGCGGATTGCCCAGCACCATGTTGTCCGCCCACAGGGCTGCTCCCAGCGCTCCTCCACCGTCACCGGCCGACGGCTGCACAAATAATTCTTCGAAGCCGGTCTCGCGGAGAATCCGGCTGTTGGCCACACTGTTGAGACCAACGCCGCCGGCAATGCATAGCCGCTTCATTCCGGTTTCTTTCTTGATGCTCCGTGCCATACCCAGCAGCACTTCTTCCGTTACCCGCTGGATGCTGGCAGCGATGTCTGCGTAATGCTGGTTTAGCGCGCAAAGTTCGTTATAGTTCGCCGGAGGATTACCGAAATATGTCGGGAACCCCGACTCATGGGTAAAGAACAGCATCTTCGGCGGCCGTGGCTCTCCGAATAATTGCGTGAAGCGTCCATTGAAGGTCTTGTCAGTCGAGCGATGGAAGCAAAAATAATCCATGTCGAGTGAGAATGAGCCATCGCCGTCCTGCCGGATCAGCTTCCATACTTTGTCTACATACCGGGGCTTGCCATAGGGCGCCATTCCCATCACTTTGTATTCGCCTTCGTTGACTTCGAAGCCGAGAAACGCGGTGAACGCGCTGTACAGCAATCCCAACGAATGAGGAAACAACATTTGCTTGCGCAAGTCGATCTGATTGCCCTTACCCACTCCCCAGGTTCCCGTCACCCACTCGCCGACGCCGTCCACCGTCAGAATTGCGGATTCCTCGAATGGCGAGCATAGAAAAGCGCTGGCCGCGTGTGACATATGGTGTTCGCAGAACAGAATCCGGTCTTTCGGAATTCCAAGCTGAGAGGAGATTTTTGTTGCCACCCAGAGCTTGTCGATCATCCAGGTGATCATCGACTCGCGGAACACCTTGTAGGACTTTGGGTAGGTCTGCAGAGCGGTCATCAGGATCCGATCGAATTTTCGAAAGGGCTTCTCGAAGAACGCGACGTAGTCCAAGTCCCCGCCCTGAATCCCACCGGACTCTAGACAAAAGTTAATGGCGGTCTGGGGATAGTCGTAGTCGTGCTTCTTGCGGCTGAAGCGCTCCTCTTCGGCGGCAGCAATCAGTTGACCGTCGCGCAAAAGCGCGGCGGCAGCATCGTGGTAATAGCAGGAAATACCTAGGATATTCATGGGTTAGCCTTGTTGCCGGGCCCTATCGAGATTGTTCGCATCCTCGGGATGTTCAAACCAGTGTTCCGGCCGTTTCTTAATGTTCAATGGGTCAGAGAACAGATGCATCACTACACCAAACGGTAAGATCAGCACTGCGTAGATTGCCGTCAGTAACACCCGTGCCTGGAAGTCGCCAATCACATGCGCGATGCGTTTCCAGGCTGCCCAGGCTTTTTTCAGTTGTTGCCACATCGTACCCCTCCTTGATCGACTCGGTTAACGAACAACCTCAACCGGGCCAACCGCCTCTAAAACAGTGTGTAGATAAATGGAGCAATGGCGGAGCTCTGCGCCAATACCAGAAGCACGCCGAACAAAAACAGCGTGACCAGAATTGGCACCATCCACCAGCGCTTGTTTGACCAGAAGAACGAAAACAGTTCTCCCACTATTCCGAAACGTTGACCTGTAGTTTGCAACACACCCATAAACAGCCTCCTTATTGTGTTTTTGGAATTGCCGTACGTTTGAAAATCTTCAGATTGAGCTTTGGCTCTCGAACGCGGTTATAAGCACTAGGAGTCGCCCAAGGAACTATTCCCGCTAGGTCTCCGGGGATCAGTGAGAAAGTCTGCCCGCAGTGACCAGGCTCCCCGGTCGGCTGCCAAGCTTTGCAATGACCTCGGGTATTGCAATCAGTTGTTCATAACAACTTTTTTGCCACCCACTCATTTCCTTCATCGTTGTAAATGCCCAGGGGCTTCGGCAAAGTAGTGCACGGAGCCGGGCCAGATGAACATGCCGTCCTTCATGGTTACTGGCAATTTATGAAACTCCTCCACTAGGTCTATAAACGCAATGCCCCGCCTTGCGGATTCGTCCCCGAATCCAGGCACGCCAGGCTGGAGTCGGACCTCGCTGTTCGTAGTCATGCAGGGTGGTGGGCAAGCAGACTAGTACCAGAGCACTGTTCTTCTGTTTTTCGACGGACTGAAGATGCTCGAGCATTTTGTCGATGACCCGTGCCTGCTCTTCCGTGGGCCCAGTCGAAAACGGATCGTGCTCAGGCAGCGCCGAGCTGCCAGCGAACTGAGCGAGATTTTGGAGCGGATTCATCTTCTTTAGAGTTTCAAAATGCCTCTTCAGCAATCCGCGTGGCATTCGCCATCAGGGTTAGCGTGATGTTCTTGGCCGGCAGTTCCGGGAAAGTCGACCCATCAGCGAAGTACAGATTCTCCACATCGTGACTGCGACCGTATTTCGAACAGGTAAGCGGTGCAGGCGTGGTGCTCATGGGAACCGTTCCAGCATAGTGGACGCTGGCGCCCATCGGACGGACGTGCACAGTTCGTGAGGGAGCGAAGCATTCGAGTTTCCACAGAATCTTGCGAAATGTCGAGATTGCGCGCTTCAGTCTCTGGGGTTCGTCGGGCTTAGACCGGTACTGAATAGAAAGTCGGTGCGGCGTGGTGGTGACGTCCAGCTTCACGTAATTCTCCTCGCGCCGCTCGTCGGACAGGTTTATGTTTACCATTCCAAGCGCCCCATGAATGTTGCGAAAGACAGAAACGCCTGTACCTAGATCAAAGGGCAGCGTCTGCACTAAAGGATGAATCAGAGCAGTCTTGAGCGTGGTCACGAGTCCGTGCAGGTACTCGTCGCCGCTTTGCACGGCTATAGCAACCTGATGATACTGATAGCTGTTCGGATTCCATTTCCGGCCAAGCATCCGCAGATTAACAAAGGGCGTGAGAATCTGACGATTGTCCATCACGCCTCGGAGTTGCGGCGTCTCTCCGCTACTGCGATAGATTGACTCGAGGAAAATCCTGGCAGAACAAAGCGTCCCGGCCGCCAACACCAGCGAGTTCGCAGCAAATTCATGAGACTGACCGTTGGCCGAATACGCTACCACAGTCTTCACTTTGCTACTGCTGTCCATGCGGAAATGATCCACACACAATCCGGAAACATAGTGGAAGTTCGGATGGGTCCGGCACTCATCCAAGGTCAAGGATGGGGTATAGAATGCACCACTCGGACATCCCCACAAACACCGTCCGCAGTAACTACACGGTTTGCGGTTTGCTAGCCCCTTGCTGAGTGCTGCGACGCGGGTTCTGCCCATCGAACATCCAAATTTTTCCTTCAGATAATCGCGATGCCGTTTATAGGTATCAAGCAGAACCGCGGAGTGGTCATCGAGATCAAGCGGTTTCATTAACTCGCCATGCCATCCAAAGACGGAGGTTAAGTCGTCGTCTGCACCATTGATTCCAATGTTCGCCGCAACCTTGTCGTAGTACGGCGCAAGTTCTTGATAGCTAAACGGAAACTTTTTCAGCTCGCGTTCGGTAAACGGATAGCAACCACCCGTCCAAGCCTCAGCCAGACCGCCGGCCGCAAATGAATAGATCGGAGCGAAGCCGCTGGCCCGATGCTGAAATTCGGGGCGATGTTTGAATACGTGCTGCTTGGTTGGAGGAAACGCATAGTATTCGCCGGTTCTGCCGGGCAAAATGAGCGATTCGTACCTCGGCCCCAGGAAGTAATCTACGGGGTCAGGCAGATTCTTTTTCAGATCGTTCAAGGAATCATCTGGACGCACCGCTTCTTGCCCGGTGTGGCCGACATCGAGCATCAGCACCCGTCTTCCTTTACGCAGCGCAGTTAGCGCGAAGTGCACGCCGCTTGCACCGGACCCGACTACAACTATGGTTTCCATCAAGGCTCAAGCACCGGTTCCGCCCTGGGCTTCCAGGAAAAAACCATGACCGCCCGGACAGGGGTGAACACGACCACAGAACTACCCAGTAGAAATGCATACTTGGCCGCTCGCCAAGCCAGAGCGACCGGCATTGCCATGGCGCTACGGCTGTCCACATCGTCGAGTGCTTCAAAGCTGGGCGCCACGCATTCGAGCAACGCCAGCGTAAGCACTAACTTCTTTCGTATCACCGAGTCTTTTCGGAACACGCTGGCATAGCTGTCAGCCATGCTCGCCCAGAAAGGTCCGCGTGCGGAAACGCTTACCAGGAACTGGTCAAACGCGTCGAATTCCAAGCTGGTCATCGCATCTGACTTGTGGTGAAAGTCCAGATAGCGATTCACCACGTACGGCGACGGCATTCGGCCGATCAAGTACTGCGTGTAGATGAGGCACTCGCGTTCAAGCTGAGAGGTGTTCATTGTTTATACCTGAGCATTGTGTCAATGCGCTTCATTCCAACCTGCCGTGCTTCCACCCAAGAGTCTCGAGAAATGGTTCCAGGGTTCGTGAATGATGCCAACTGCCCTGCTGTGACCGGCAATAGCGGCCGGAACCATGGTTCGACTAGGCCAAGGCATGCAGCAATCGGGCGGCCCGGTATATGCACTACCCGCGCACCTCCTTTGCCCATAGAAGTGCGGATACGGAGCAAAAGATTCTCGATGCTGACCACCTCGGGACCACCGACCTCCACCGTTCGACCAATCAATGATTCATCCTCTAGCATCGCAACCAGTGAAGCCGCCAAGTCGTCTGCAAGAATCGGTTGCACTGGAGTTAGGCCGTCGCCAAAAACTGGAACCATAGGTAACGCGGCGAGACGTGAAAGACCGTCGAGTACTGGGGCGCCTTTGCCGAAAATCATCGTTGGCCTCGCAATGGTCCAATGCAGACCGCTTTGTTTGACCGCCATTTCAGCTTGCTCTTTCGACTGCGCATAGGGGTAGTGAGATTTCTCGCAGAACTTCACAGCGATGGTGCTGGCGTGAACAAACCGACGCACGCCCGCTTGCTGGGCTGCAGCCAGGAGAGACTTGCTGCCGTCAAGGTTAATTCGAAAGTATTCCTTGGGAGCATGCTTCCCAGTTGCCGCCGCAAGGTGGACAACGGCCACGCAACCGTCCAGAGCATGCGCATAGGTATTCCCGCTGAGTAGATCCCCCAAAACGAATTCAACATTCTTTTGTTGGCTCTCATTGGGTTTCTTACGAACCAGGCAAACAATTTTCTGCTCCGAACATGCTGCGAGCAGGGGAAGCAACCGGCGGCCGAGAAAACCGTTAGCGCCCGTGAGGAAGATCGAACCTGCCATTTGGCGACGCCTTTCGAATTCCTCAAGACTCCGCAGTCGTGTATCACGGATGTTTTCGGCCCGAAGACTTGAGCGCGCTCACCTTTGTTTCACGATGCGCCTAGTCCCTGGCATCAAGCGCTACGATGGAGCTTTCCGTCGTCCACCGAGAATTCCTGCTCGGCATTTTCCGGTGTCCGCCTGCTGGTTCCGGCGTTCCCGCCATTCGCGTGGGCTGGTTTTCGAACCGCTGCCGCAGAACGCGCCTTACTCCATAACTGCCGTCGCAGACGAAATATGCCCTTAATGTCTTCCCATCCGGTCTGAATTATTTTGACGCGGCTATCGTCGTCTTCTATCCATTCCACTGGAACATCCTTAATCCGATAGCCTTGTTTTTCCGCCAGGACGAGCATCTCGGTATCGAAAAACCAGGCTTGGTCTTTAATTTGCGGGACGATCTCCTCGACCGCCTTGCGGCTCAAAGCTTTGAAGCCGCACTGGGCATCGCTAAAACGGGTAAACAGAACTGCCTTGATGAGAACATTGTAGATTCGAGAAATTATCTCCCGTTTGAGTGATCGTTTAGTTCGCGATTCCCGCATTAGTCTCGATCCGGTTGCGACGTCATAGCCGTCCTGCAAAATTGCATCTAGCAACTCGGGAACGTGATGGAGTTTGGTGGAGAGATCGACGTCCATGTAACAAACGATGTCAGCATTGCTGCGCAGCCAAGCATGGCGCAGAGCGCGTCCTCTTCCCTTCTGCAGGAGGCGAAGAAGTTTCACTTCTGCGTGTGCGGCAACCAACTCCTTGGCAACGTTTTGCGTACCGTCGGTTGAACCGTTGTCAACAATCACGATTCGCCAGCGATAGCACAATGAAGATCGTAGGAAGCTCAATAACGATCCCACACTCTGCTTAAGTACGTGCGCCTCATTGAGGACAGGAATGACCACATCGACACTGAGTTGGGCGTTGTCGTTCGCGGAAGCGTCAATCATCTTGCAGCCTCCTGGTTACTGGTTTTGTGAGAATGATCAGAGCGAACCACTGAATTTTTTCGATTAAGGGTGACGAGGGAAGTTTAGGCGCGAGGACGCCACGATGTTGGAAGCTTTCCCTGACAACCAACACGTCCTACCTGCTCATGCCCTCAACGAAACGTTCCGTGACTTCAACGCCGGATCCAGGTTCGCGGCGTCGGCCCCGAGACCACACAACGAATATCAGGGCAGCCACAACCGCAAAGATAGGCAACGGCGAAACGCTCGAGGAAGCGTAGTCGCCGTACTGACCGCTGCTCATTCGCGACAGCACCGTCAATAGAGGAATCTGAAATCCTCCAACGAAAACGTGCAGCACGGGATCGAGAACACCGAATCCGCGCTGGACATCGCGCGACATCGCCATCGACCAAGCCTGCGCCATCGCGATAATCGAGATCGCGTATGCCAGTCGCCGGGGAATCATCTTTACCAGAACCACTGCTGCGGGCACGAACAGAAACGGCAATGTCGGAGCCAGATAGCGCATCCCATTATTGAATTGAAGGCGCGTGTAACTGATGCCGCTGCAGAACACCAGCAGGGCTAACGGGAGCAGCATCAATAGAGCAAACTCGTGTCCTGGTATGAAGCGTTTTGTGGTTCGCAGCCACCACAAGGACAAAAGCGCAACTAATAGCAGCGGACATGTCGTGAACAGTCCGTAGCGATAGTCGAACAGCAAGTGCCACAGAAGCGTGGGCTGCGGCCACGTGAAGCCTTGATAACCGATGTCGATCCACTCCACCGGCGGCATCCAGTGCTGCCCTGGGAGGAACGGGTTACCAAAACTGCGCCACTGATAGAACCATAAAAGAAGTATGGGACCGGTAGAGCCTAGAACGTAATACGAAGCGGAACGGATCATGCGGCGATGTGATTCCGACTTCCAAGCTTTCAACACTGCGTAGCAAAAAAGCCCAGCCAGCATCACTATGCCGGAGTAGTCGAGCAGTACTGCCGCTCCTCCCATGAGCCCACAGAGAAAATAGCGGCGGCTCTCCGGCGATCGGAAGTCCCGACCCGGGTTCCACAACACGAGAAACCCTATGAACGCAAAATGGCCGAGGATCATATTGTGGTTCAGAAAGCCGGTACGGAAAAACACGGGCGTACCGAATGCGTACAGCAACGCCAGCCACAAACCAATTCGGTCAGAACCGAATACTCGGCGCAGAAGAAAGAACATCGCCACCACGCCCAAAGCCGAAATGGGCGCCATACAGAACCACTGCATCACCAACGCCGCCAAGCCGAATTTAATGTCATAACCGCGACGCCAGGATTCGGCGTAGAATGCCCTCCGCATCGGCCATGGCGAGTTGTACGGCGGAGGCTCGCTCCGTCCGCCTGCGGCTCGTGATCGATTGATAGCGGCCACGATCGGATCGATCGCCGGCCGGCTCAGAAAATAAGGCACCGCCCCCAACATCGACGCCCCCGGGTTCGCGCCAATGTGCCATCCGTAACCCGGCTTCTCGAAAAGGTCGGGATGCATATTCGCGTAGTCGTCTACTCGGAACGAAAAGTGATCGCCAATCGCCAGGCCCAGATAGATCTCACGTACTGTGTTCGTAGCAACGTGCACCGCGTAGACGATCCAACAGGTCACGAACAAACGCAGCGCGATGCTCTTGGTAGTAAAAATCCATGGCCGGGGAAACATGAAGGCAGTAGGTACCTCCCGGCTTTCGATTCCGTTCATGTCCGTTGTTTGAGCAGCAAGCATTTTTTGTAGATTCCTTACAACGATGCGTGAGTGGTAGTTGCTGTGGAACCGCTTTGAATCAGCTTACGGCGAAGAAGGAAATCTTTGATCTCTTGTGCAGCCACGTTGTGAGCTTGCGCATTCCAGTGCCCCGCAGCATTGAATTTCGCGCCCTTTTGCACTTCTTCGTGGAACCGCGACCGAAGAAACAGACACGGGACACCCCGCTCCTCACAAAAGTCGTTGAGATACTTTTCGCGGTCTTCCACCGGAGGACTGGAAGCGGTCAGCAAATAAGCGCTTTTCGGAAGGGGTTGGATCTCCTCATAAACTGGCAAATAAACGAATACGGGCGTGGCTCTGATACTGCGCGTCATTGCTACAATCTGGTCGAGAAGCCTTCTGCTCACTTCTCTTGCTTCCACTTCATTTTTTCCGAGATTCCAGCGCAATTTTTCTCGAAGGATCACCATCAGGTCTAGTGATTTTGGGCGATACCATTCCTCGGCCAAAATACGTTCGGGCGTGGGGACCGGCACATTCGTCAGTTGTAAGCCATCCTTTGCCAATTCAAATCTCGGCTTCGCATAAGCAAAAAAACTCTCGATGTTGCGATAGATATCAAGGTAGGCAAATCCGAGGACGACCAAGTCAGGGTGGTATCTGACGCCTTCCTCTTTCAGATACGTCAACATTTGATCGTGCCCGTAGCCTTGCACTCCAAGGTTCAAAACCTCGGTGCCAGGAAGACTAGCCTGTAGATCGTGGGAGTAGGTCTCATCATCGGAGACTTCCTCTCCAAACGTAAAGGAGTCTCCCAACACAACCATTCGCTGCTTTCCAGCGGAGCGTTCGTATTGATACTCTGCTTTGCCGCGAAGCCCTTTGGAATTTGAATTCAGAATTTTGTTGCTAAAAACGGGCAACTCCTTGATGTCCGGCTTAAGAGTCCAACCCCGTGTCGGATGGTAAATTGCATATTGTCCGGTCCATTCCTGATGGATGCGGTGTAACCGAATCCATTGCAACCGGTAGGAGGAGTCGTCAAAACCGGTTACACGCTGCCGAAGCCTGTTAATGGACAAAACCAAACGGCTTCCGCCTTCCATGAACACCGCGAGCGTAACAACACACAGCAGAATCTTGGAGATCCAACTTGACCGCGCAGGAATTCCCGTAACGGCCGGCGCTAGGATCGTCTTATTGATCTCGAGGGTCCTGCTCATTGCGCATCTCCGGTTTGCGGCTGGGAGACGCGCCGCCCAATCTGCGGAAAAGACTCGTCCGCCACGTAGTAGAGCCGGATGGATCGGCCCACGACACACACCGGCTGGTACGCATTCAGCCAGGTGAAGCTGTCGCTCGGGAAGCCAAAACCTCCTGCCTTAAGCCGCAAAAGACTGATAGCGACCCAACCGGTTGTCGGCTGATGAGGGGCGAGTTGCTTGAACCGAGGAAGGCTGAACTGCGTAAGGTCCAAGGCAGCGCTGCCAGCATAGGCGATCGATACCTCGTCGACATGTCTTTGCTGCAAGGCAGAAGACAAGCGAAGCAGATCTTGCCCCAAATCCAAATCGCTGTCGACGAGAATCCGCTCCGGATGCTGCCCGGCGAACTCGTTGAAGTATGCCAAGTAGTCAGGGTGGATGTGAATCGATGCGGCAAGCTGCCAAGTGATGAGGAACAGAACGAGCGCGGCTCCCGCATGATGCTTATTCGCAATCTGCCAGAGCTGGCAGGCACCGACTCCGCCGATAAGCAAGGTCGCGAGTAGAGCTGCATTTTCTCCATATCGACTTCTTGTCCAGAACCAAACCAAAAGGGTCGATAGCAGAAAGAAGGGCAGCACCCCGAAACGCGCTAGTGTCAGGTTATGCAGGTAGCTGCCATCGAACAGCATTCGATTCCCTTCTTCCCACATGCCATGTTGGTCAGTGAGGCGAAGGCCGGACAGATACGGTCCCAACGCGCTTGCAACTCGCGCCAGCGGCGGATGAAGTGGTTCGAAGGTGTAAGTTCCCCGTTGCAGCCATTCCATCCCGGTGATGAGGTGAGCAGGCTCGTCCGTCGTTTGACTGAATACTTTGTACGTTGAAATGATTCGAACCATACCGATCCCGGCCAGCAGGCAGAAAACTATTCCCCCGACGATTCTTCGCCAGCTAACTGTGATTGGCATGGTGATCTGCTTTCGCCTCGGATCCCGAGGGTTCAGCTGCGACCGGAGGAATGTGGTACACGAAGATGGAATGTCCAATTCTTTCCACCGGCTGATAGGCACTTAACCAGGCGAAAGGCCCTGTTCCGGGTCGAACTTTATTAAAGTTCCCGGGAACAGAGTAATAAAGGGGCATGCCCGGAGGCGCGGCTTGAACAACAAATGGACTCGGAATCACGCGATAACGAGCGCTGATTGCGATCCAGCCATCGACTTTCTGATAAGGCACCAGTTCGTGAAAGTTCGGGAGGTCGGCGTGCGTCAAGTCCGCGGTTCCGAAGTAGGAGAGCGCCACTTCGTTCACTCCCCGCGCATGCAACCACTTCGAGAGTCGAGCCAGATCCTGTCCCCAGTCGAGATCGGAATCTACTTCAATTCGTTCCGGCCGATCCGAAGCAACAAAATTGAAGTAGGCGAGATAGTCGGGATGCGCGCGGAACGAAGAGAGGACCAACCAGAGGCACGCACCGGTCACAACCCCGCGGGCAAACAATGGGTGCTGGACTATATTCCGAGACCCGACGACGGCATGGCCGGCCACGATCGAAAGCAAAGGATAGATCGCGAGGATGTGGCGTAACCCGATGTTAATGCCGCTGGTCATGGAGACCGCGAGGATAGCCAGAGCGAACAATGTCGGAGCGACGAAGCGCCAGTCATGCTTCTGCGCGAACGAGCGCATCACAAATACACTTCCGACACAGGCCAGCAATAAGAAGGGCATGGGACTCTTGAGCAGAAAGATGACTGGGAAAAAGTACCACCATCCATGTCGTCTCCACTCACCGAAGAAAAAAGATACTTGCCCTGCTTTATTTTGTCCTGCCAATGCCTTCAAACCCGCCGCTACATTTCCAGCCGGGTATGGAGTTTCGAGAATTGCAAGCACCGCTTGGTGAAGCACAGGATGGCTTCCTAACACTCGGTCCACGGCAGCGTGAGGACGCGACGCCTGAAGCGGTGTCATGGTGAACAAGTACCCTGCCCAAAGTGTGAAATAAGCAATGACCAGAGTCAGGAGTAAATAGCCCGCCAACCGCCGGAATGAAAGCTTGCGAAGATAGTCTCTCTCCGCAACCACGCGGAGCAGAATCAGAGTCGTCGCGCAGGCGGGAAAAAATAATAGTGCCGAAAACTTAGATGCCGCCGCCAGTCCAGCGCCCAGCCCCAGCCTTGCAGCCGTCAACCAAGTGGGATTCTCCATCCACAGCGTGAACCAGTACAGGGCGAGGAGCAGCGTCGCGGCGCCTGCCATATCATTCGTGGCCAGACTGCCGTGAGCCAATACCGCCGGAATCATGGTGAACAACAAAAGGGAGAACACCGCAGCCCAGTTGCCGAAAAGGTGGCCACTCCAGGCCCAAACCACTACGCAAGCCAATACGAAGAAAGGCAGCGTCCCGAACCGCGCGAGCGCAAGATTGTGCCAGTACTCATTGTTGCTGTTCAGGATCACGTTTCCCAGCGCAAACATGTCCCCGCGGTGCTTCGGCAACCTCAAGCCTTCCATGTACGGGCCAAGCGCGACCGCAATCCGGCCAACTGGCGGGTGCTTCACATCCATGAAGTAGACTCGGTCCTGCAATAATTGCATTCCACTGGCAATGTCAGAATTCTCGTCCACGGTTTGAGTGAATTCGTGGTACGTAGAAACAATTCGTGCCACGCCGAGGCCGATGATCAGCACGACAGCCAGACCATAGATTGTTTTTGTGGCCATGCCGGTTCTGTTAGTTCGGCGAGCTGGAATTGTGTGAAAGACCATTCCTGGAGAGAAAGTTCTTGATCTCCTCGCCGGCTATCGAATGCGCCGTAGCATTCCAGTGCCCTCGAGGGTGCAAGTCGACACCTTTTTTAACTTCATCACGAAACCGCGGCCCAAGGAACAGACACGACAGTTTTTCCTTTTCGCAAATGCCACGAAGATACTGCTCACGGCTGGCAACAGCGGGACTGTTGGTGGTAATGCCAAACTGCGGTAGAGGTGCGATCTCTTCGTTAACCGGCAAATACACAAATACGGGCACCGCTCCAATGCGCCGAGTAGTGCCTGCAATTTCATCGAGCAACCGCCCAGTAACTTCACGCGCCTCCGCTTCATTCTTTCCCAGCGCCCAACGCACTTTCTCTTTCAAGATAAACAATATGTCGAAAGACTTCGGGCGATAAGGTTCCTCTGCGAGGACCTGCTCAGGAGTTGGTACGGGAACATTGGTGAGTTGCAGGCCGGCCGGCGTCAACGTGAACTTTGGCTTTGCATAGGCGAAAAAGTTTTCGATATTGCGGTAAATGTCGATGTAGGTAAATCCCAACATAACGATATCGGGATGGTACTTGATGCCTTCTTCTTTCAAGTACAGCAGTATCTGATCGTGACCATAGCCTTGGACTCCGAAGTTCAATACTTCGCAATTCGAGACTTGGGTTTCGAGATAGTGAGCGTAGGTCGCGTTGTCGGGTACCTCCGCGCCAAATGTGAAGGAGTCCCCTAAGGCAACAATTCGTTGCTTGCCTGGAGTCCGCTCGTATTTGTATTCGGACGTTCCACGCAGCCCTTTGGAATTGGTATTCAGAATTGTGCCATCAAAAACTTTCATATCCTGAATGCCAGGCTTTAAAGTCCATCCGCGCGTTGGGTGAAAGATAGCAAATGGCCCAGTCCAATCGTTATGTTCACTGTGTAGCTTGATCCATTGCAGGCGGTAGGAAGCATCGTCAAATCCAGTCACCCGCCGCCGCAGCGGATTGATCGATAGCAATAATCTTGATCCGCCTTCGACGCAAACAAGCAAAGAGAAAACTAGAATCAGAAGCTTACCAATCCAGGGGCGTCTTGCTGTTCTTTTTCCAAGCGGCCCGGTCGTCAGAACCACGGACCGACCCTTATTGAATCGTGGGGTGCTCACCGACTCAGAAGTTTCGACCTTGACAGGCATAGCTTCGTTCATTTCGCAGCCTGGACGGCAGCACTGATTACTTCCGAACCGCTGTCCGATTGAGAAAGATCAAGAACAAAACTGTGGCCATCATCGTAAATGTGCCGTCTTGTCTTGGAGAGTTGCTCTAACTCGTCCTCAAAGTCGAACGTGCGCTCGATTTGGTTTAGCGTAAAAGGGGAATACTGGTCGTGTCCCACAACCGCTCGACGCTCTGCCTCACCCGTATAGGAATAAGCCACATATCGAGTCGACAGCGAGGTCAGGTAGCGGGCTAATGCTTCTCCCCCTTCCCTGAGAGGCATACCAGGCGGCGGACTCGCCACCGCATAGTCAACTAGAAAGACGGTATTGCGCTTGAAGTCAAGCAGGAAAGGTTTCTCCAGCCGGGCGAGGATCACTTCTCCCTGCGGAACCGATTGCTGAAGACTCTGATAGGCCGCTAACTCAGAACTGGGAACCAAGGGCGCTTGCTCGATCGCTCGTCTGACTCCCTGAAGGCACTCGGCGTAGAGGATCCTGGAAGGAAACCAGGTCGATCCCACCAAGAAGAGCGTGACACCAAGCGCAATCAACGGCCCCGAAGCTTCCCACTTGCTCTGCCCCGCCGCCGGCAACCAACTCGCGGCTCCAGTAATCAGCACGAGAACTGCGGCGAAAACGAAAGGAAAGGAATAGCGTGAATTGTTAGGTTCTCCGGTGGCCAAGGTGATGACCACGTGTCCGACCGTAGCGCCGACCAACAGGGACAGGACCGCTGCGCGACCGCTGATTTTCCACCTTCTCGACATCAGATAGAAGAGGCCCAGCGTAGCGAAAGCCACCCACAACGGGTCCGTAAGATGCTTGAACAGCAGTAGTACGCCTCTGGAAATAGTGAGCCAGTGAAACGGCTGATGGTATCCCTTGCCAAGCAGTGGATACAAGAACGTGCCCGACGACTGGTACATCGAAATCATCCACGGCAAGGTGAAGGCGAAAACCAGGATGGCCGTGCTCGCAAGCTCGGCGAATGCATACCGCTTGAATCTTTCCGCTATGACATAACACACGAAACTACACCCTAGTAGCACCCCACACGCCGGTATGAATGTGGACTTGAGCGAACAAATGGCAGCTGCGGTTAGAGCAATAACAACGGTCCTCGAAAGGAAGTGGCCAGCGGAAAAAGCTTTCCAGTTTAGCGTGCGGTAAAGGCTCAAGAACAAGGCCATTCCAGTGTAGAGGCTCGCAATGTTGACGGTGGGAGGAGCCATCCAGACAAACATAAGTAGGAGCGCGAGAGACCAGGCCAGCGAGGTGCCAGTCTCTTTGAAGTTTCCGCAGAGGAGGCCGATGATCAAAAGCAGCCCCAAGCCTGGATCCAGGATATGCAGATTTTGCACTGACAGAACGCTGAGGATGAGGGCGTCAAGAAACGATTGCCCTCCCAAAGATGATTCTATTTGCCTCGCGCAGAAAGGATCGGGGCTGATCGAGCCTACCTGTAGCATCTTAGCTGGAAAAACAAAGTACGCCTGGAAATCATCGGCTTGGTTAAATCGCACCGGACCAGCGGCGCTGGAAGGATAGTCGTACCGAGACACCGAGACGGAGCCCGAGTACTGAATTAGCGCCAGTAAGACAACAAGCCCCTCCAGAACGATTACCGGCTTGGAGTGGTGAAGAGTCCACGTTCGCTCGGGACTGCGTCGTCGAGTTTGCTCAGCCAGCAAATCGATGACCCAAGCCGCGAAGCCTACGCCAAGGTATGCCAGCACCGTCGTACGTGAAACGTGGGATAGAAGGTTCAATACTCCCCCCACCACGACGCTCAGGCCCAGACCCCAGGCACCTTTCTGCCCCCAATCTGTCGATTTTTTGGGGAACAAAATTCGATTCAGAACGCTGCCCCAACCGATGAAGGACAGGAGGATCAAAATACCCCAACCGAATGCCAGAAAATACGGAATCATGCGAATCGTTTTTCTGAGTTCACAGTAATCAATACAACGTTGCATCGACCTGCGGCAGAAGCCTCAAAAGACTGGTTTGCGTGAACGGCATTGCGACCTTCTCGAATGAGCACAGCCGTCAGTAGCAAAATCGCAATCGATGTGGCAGCTATGGCTCGTCGTCGCATTGGTTGTGCCGAGGCCGACGGACGGCCACCCCACCAACCTGCTAGCACAAAAATGATACCGAAGACCACTGTGGAACCGAGCATTTTCGCTGCAAACGAATGTCCGCCCAAGGCGGCGCTACTTACCCAAGGGAAAGTTAAGAGAAGTAAGCTGACGACCAATGGATTACCCAAGACCAAGCCCCACAGCCGGTTCGAGAAAAAAGCCCATCCCGTCAGTGCCACCAATGTGAACGCAACGGTCGACCAAACGTACTCCCTCGGGGCCATGCTTTTAACACCAAACAGATTTGCAGTAAACGCCAGGCTTATCGTCAGTCCAGCAACCAAGCGGTGTTGTCTGCCGGAGCGGTACTCCGCACTCTGGCGGAACAGACCTAGCAACATGCCACTTACTCCGCCGAGCATCAATCCAGTCAACGCATAGAAGCCGAACAGCATGGCGATCAGCCGCCATTGCCAACCAAGAATTTCCACGCCTGGTTGCAACAGCGTAGGTATCGCGCAGGCCAGCACAAGCTTTACGATGCCGTAGACCAACCAGGCTTGAAGTCCACAGATCGCGCCCGCTCGAAGGCTTCGGTTCACCGGTTGCTCCTTGATATGTGCGTGTCGGCGAGCATCGCTAACGGGGCTGAGGCAGCTGTGTCGGACGATCGGAGAATTCTTGAAAGACCCTCACCTGAGCCTGAGACTCTCTTGCAGTCGCGGCATAAAGATCCACATCGATCCAGAAGAAGCTCTTTCGTTGGTGTTCGAGGTAAGTGCGTGTGAGTTGCTGCCGAGCTGATTCGGCTGCTTGGACCGCCTGAGGGTTGCTTCGATCCAAAACCGAGATCAGCCAAACTCTCTGACATGCTCCCGCGTTGCGGGTTGTCGAGCTGAGAGGGATGATCTGGGGACCCGGCGTGGTGCCCTCGTAAATGGACCAGGCCCATCGCGCTTGCCGCTCTTCCCACGGCGGAGCGACTACCGCACAGTCGCTCGGCTGATACTCGTGAGCGACGGAAGCGAGGGCATGTTTGTAGTCTTCTTTGTAAGGAATAAAGTAATTCGCCCGCAAAGAGAGCACGCTGTAGGCCAGTATTAACGTAACCATAACCCGGCGCGATGCCGAAGAATCTCCCAGTGAGAGTCCACGCGCGACTAGGACATAATAAGGAGCAGCGCAAAACGCCACATATTTGACGTCGTACGTCCCATTTAGCAGACCTGCTAGAAGCGCCAGCCCGATCGGTACCGTGAACAATAACAGCAAGTACAAAACGCTCTCGCGCTCCCTCGCCTCCTCCCTGCGGAGGCCGCTGCGCGCCTCCAATAACGGCAAAAGTGAGAGGGCTGCCGGCAAACAGAACAGCAGGCCGCCCACAACGAAAGTCCATACCGGGCAGCTCGACATCAGCCCGCTAGGTCGGCCATTATTGAAAACATTGATCGCAGTGGCCAATGTAAACCAGTGCATGGGTCCCGCAACCGAGTGTGCCATGGTATTGAGGCGCTGCATCTCGCCACGCAATGCCTGGCTGGCGATGAGGGTCAAGAGCCACGGCGCATAGCCAAGCGCTACCCCGCAGATTCCGCCCCAAAGCCATGCCGGTGACAGGGAATATTCCTTTCGCCTCACAAACCCGAATACAAACAGAGAAGCAATCGCCAGGAAGCCGTAATAGTGTGTGTAGATCAGCAGACAGGAAACGCACAAGAACCCGAGCCAAATCCCTAAGCGTTTTTCTCGAACTGCTCGAAGGAACAGGTATGTGCAACCTAGATACAGCAATGAGAATTGGGCGTATGGCCGGGCCTCTTGCGAGTACATGATCGCCAATTGCGAGAATGCCAGCAACACAGCTGACAATAGTGCAGCTCGGCGGTCGAACAAGTAATCTGCCAGTACATAAATCATTAGAATCGCGAGCGTCCCAAACAGCGCCGACAACAAGCGTCCCTGGAACACTCCAAAACCAAACACTCGAAACCACTCATGCAGCGCGTAATAATGCAGCGGGGGATGCACCAGGTCCTGGATGAGCGCTTTGTGCATCGGCGCAAACGACATCCGGCTGACACTCAGCGCGAATATCTCGTCGTACCAGGCGCTCTGGGAATCGAGGCGAAACATGCGCAGCGCGAACCCGCCCAACGCCGTTACTCCGAGAAAAATGGGCCACGGAAACGTGCGGGATCCAACGTCGTGCAAAAGGGGAACTTTCGCGGTTGCGCTGCTTTGCTGATGGCGCGGATGGCTCTTGGATTCGGTGACCAGTTGCTCCACGTTCATGACCTCAGTGATGGAAACAAGATGAGACGGTTAGGAAAGATGCTGATTGCTACTGGGCATATCCCTCGGCTTATGCCTTGCGAAGCGACCGCCGCGGTCAGGAGAATAAGCAGGACGGATGGCCGACATAGCGCCTCGATGAGATGCTCGACCAAAGATCGTGCGGGAACAGTCGGGAATTGTACGCCTACAGGCTGCGCGAGACCGAGGTAGCCGGCTGAATATTCTGGGCTATTTTGACTCATGGGCATTATCTAGTTGGATTGGCCGACCGCCGGACTGGCAGTCGAATCGGCGCCGTGGATAACATCCGGCGCTCTCGCTGAGACCGCAATGCGATTTACAGCCGACTTGGACAGCAAGAACATGTCGATCATCAGGGCATCCACTCCAGAGCAGAAATAGCTGCGCACAGCATCCCTGGGCTTAACTACGAGTGGTTCGCCAAAAAGATTGAAGGAGGTGTTGATCAAGAAAGGTGCGGGAGCGCGTTCGCCGAAACGCTTTATGAGCTGCCAGAAGTGCGGGTTGCTTTTTTGCCGAACCACGTGTAATCGCACCAGATTTCCGGGGAGAACAAAGCCGTCTAGGAGCTTAAGGGCTTCAGGACGGACCCAAGCGAGCGAATTCATCGACTGGCATAGCTGGGAGCACTCAAAATAACGATCACTGTCTTCCTCGCAAACCGCCAGGGCAAAAGGACGGAACCATTCACGATGCTTTATGTAATCGTTTAAATTCTCACGAACATACGATGCCCATGGCGAAGCCAGCAAACTACGATTTCCCAATGCTCGAGGTCCAAACTCAGTTGGTCCTTGAAACCAGCCTACGATTTTCCCGGCTTCCAGCAACCGTAGGGTCGCATCAAGTTTCCGTTCAATCGTGAGTTGCATCGAGTAGCGGGTCTTGCAATTGTCCAAAACGTCCTTAATTTCCGACGGGCTGCTCGATGGGCCGCCATACAACTGCGTAACCGCGGGCAGGCGGGGCTTTTGTAGCTCACCGTTCCAAACCAACAAGCCCGCACCCAGGGCGCAACCAGCGTTGCCTGGCGCCGGGGGAACAAAGACTTGGTCAATCCCTAACTGTTTTTCCAGCATTGCAATCAGCAGCGTATTCTGGAAGATACCGCCGGCAAGACATACATTCCTGACGCCCGTACGCTCGCAAAAGTACTCTATGAGCGAGTTCACGACTTCCGCGCAGGCGTGCTGCAAGCTACTGGCAAGTGCGCTACGCTGATCATCTTCAAGCCGCGCCCCTTCAGAAATTCCAACTTCGCGATAAAACCTGCTGCAAAAGATCGGGTCTCCGTAGGGATTCAACAGATCGGCGTTCAGCCTGGGCAAATGGTTTCGTTCGTTTCGAAACATCTCAAGAAATACTTTCTTGAAAACCGGCTCTCCCCCCAAGCTCAGCCATTGCGTCTTGTGCTCCTCCTTATGAGGAACGAATCCGAGCAGGCGGGTAATCTGCGAATAGACCCACGCCAAAGAATGCGGAAATCGAATCTTGCGTAGCACGCGGATTTGCGTGCCTTCGCCGACTGCGATCATGCCTGAGGTGCCGTCGCCTTCCTCATCCATGGTTACTATCAACGCGATGTCAAATGGCGAAAGGAAGAAAGCACTGGCCGCATGGCAAGAATGGTGCTCAAAGGGAAAAATTTTGGCGGGAGTGCCATTATTCGATTCCGTTCTGCGAAGTTTGCGCAATTCTGCAGAAAAGTTTTGCCGTTCGTTGAAGTCGTGGTAGCCAGCGACCGCGGGTGAAACTTTGGCACGAGAATTGAACACGGAACCAAGTTCCGAGCCATGCAACACATGCTTTTCCACCGCGATGGCATCCAGGTCGTCCCAGTTTGCCTTTGCTTGTTCCAAGCAGAAGCGAATCGCGGCATTCGGCAGGCCGGCGCTATGCGAACGTACTAACTTATCGTTCTCAATAGCAGCCTTGATGATCCCGTCCTCAAACAGGGCGGCGGCGGTATCGTGTTTCGAAGATGAAAGTCCCAATATCAGCATATAAGCAGCGCTGTTCTAAAGCCGAAAAGTTCCGGCCTTAATCGGCATTTAATTCACTTGGATTTGCGCCAGAGTGGCGCGAGCTTGTTGAGCGTCGTCGGAGCTCAGTTTCAGTCGCAATGCAGCCTCGAGTTCTGACTTGGCTTCCCGCTTCTCTCCGGTCGCCAGCAGAGCCATAGCGAGGTGATAACGGTAGACGGCCCGCTCGGGATCTTTCTGCACGCATTGCTTAAACATGGGAAGGGTACCTCCGCGGTTGCCTCTGAGGTACTCAACCCACCCCAGAATGTCGGTGATGGCATCGGTGTCGGGGGAGAGTTGCTTTGCTTTCTGCGCGAGACTAAGGGCTACGTTTAAATCGGCGCCCTGTTTCGCCTGGACATAAGCGAGATTCGCCACTGCAGGCGCAAAATTCGCATCGAGGGCCACCGCTCGCTCATAATATTTGCGAGCCCTATCCAACTGCACTTTGTCTTCCAGGTAAAGATTGCCGACCAGCGTCAATAAAGGTGCGAGGTTAGGTTGCAGGGACAAAGCCTTTTCGTAGCCGGCGAGCGCTACATCGACGTTGCCTCGTTCCTGCTCCAGCTTTGCCAATCGCAGATACGCCGTTATCAATTTAGGATCCAGCTCAATGGCTCGTTCGAATTCCGCTTTTGCCTGTTCGGAACGCTCTGAACCTGCTAGTAAAGCCCCAAGGATTACGTGAAGGTTTGCATCCGTGGGATAACTCGCCAAGGTTTTCTCAACGCGCGCAATAGCTATTGGACGCTGGTTTCTGGAGACTAGGAAATCAGCCAATGCTGATAGCGCTTCGGTAGATTGGGGACTAAGGCTCAGCGCTGTTTCCAACTCGTGATTTTCTGCCGACCAGTTTTTCTGAACGTGATAGACGCCTGCCAGCCTCAGATGCGGGGTTGGATCGTTCGGCACGAGTTGTTCCGACAACCCGAACTGCTCCCGCGCCGCATTGCTATCCCCGCTCCTCAGGAGCGCAATACCAAGTAATATCCGGATCGCCGGGTCGCCCGGCGACACCTGCACCCCGCGCAAGGCACTATCCTTCGCTTCTCGAAAGTTGTTCTCCGCAAGTTGCAATTTAGTCAGTTCTTCGATCGCGGCAATCGTCTGAGGAGAAACCCTGAGAGTCTCCTGGAATTCACTCTTGGCCTCTTCCATGTTGCCTTGTTGCAGATAAGCCAGGCCGAGAAAATAATGAGCCTGCGGTAAATCGGGAGAATCCCTTACCTGATGCCGTAGAGCCGCGACCGCTTCGTTGAGACGGCCACCAGCCAACATTATTCGCGCACTCTGAACGCGCGCTAGCGTGTCCTTAGGTTTCTGTTTCAGCACAGCTTGATTCAACGCCGAGGCCTCGGACAAGCGTTTGCTTGCGAGGTAGGCTTCGACCGAATGGTTCTCCAGATCGATGTTCTTGGCGTCGACAGCGAGCCCGGATTGGAACTCTGCTAGTGCACGCTCCATGGAACCGTGTTGGGCATAGAAATCGCCGATCGCCAGAGATGCCTCCGCGGAAGTTTTCATATGGTTCCGCAGTAATTGCAGTGTGGATTCACCCGCATCTTTCTTGTCGCGGGAATACTCCAGATCTGCCTCGGCTATATACAAAGGCACAGCATCTGGGTTCCGATCCCGCGCCTGTTGCAGCGCTTGCTCCGCTTGCTCGGGCTGCTGCTGGAACCGATACAAAATCGACAGGTTGACATAGGCTTCCACAAAACTCGGATCCACCGCGATTGCCTTCCGAAGATCTGCTTCCGCATCTGAGTAGCGGTGCATGCTGGCTTCGACTAACGCGACTCTCTCACAAGAGGACGGATCCTTTGGCGCTAGCTCTGCCACTTTGGTGAAGGCACGCAGCGCCTCCTCGGGATTCTGCTGCCGGACAAAAATGTCGCCAAGTAATAAGTGGGCGTCCGCGCTGGTCGGGTTTCTTTGCAGTAGGGAATCCGCGATTTCTTTGGCCGGGCCGAATTGAGACGCCGCGACATACAGATGCGCCAATTGAAGACCAACGTCAAGTCGTTGCGGCTCAAGTTCGTACGCCTGCTGGAATGCGGCTAAGGCATCTCCCCAGCTTTGCAGGGCAGAGTCCGCCAATCCTAGTTCGTAATAAGCATCGCCAAGACGAGGATCGAGTTGAAGGGCCTTGCTGTATTGAATGCGAGCCTCGGCATACTTCCCCCTTTTTGCATATTGCTTCCCGCTCTCCAGGTAGCGTTTCTTCGACACTTCTGGGCTGCGATTGCATCCGGTCAACAGTCCCAGCAAGATCAACGCGAAAATCGCATTCCAAGTCTTCACGAAATCCTCCTAATTCAAAAGCAAACCGCTTAGAAACCGCATCGGGGGGTCCCCTTTATTATCTCGAGAGGAACAATACATACCCCGTTCGACCGCGGCTCAAGGATGGCAAAATGAGGTCTGAGGAGAGTTGTGCAACTAGAGATTGTCCCGTTTAAGAATCTAACAGACTGCAGAAATCAGCTGGAAAGGGCTTGAAAATTGGCCAGACGTTGCGGTTACACCACACCGTCTGGCGCGCTCTCGCGATCACTGTCGGGAAGGGGAACAGGACCGCAGGTTAAATATCTGGCTCTCAATTACCGATTAAGGAAGAAATTTCCTTCGCAAGAAACCGCCTACGAGAAGGAATCCAGAGCCGAGCAATGCCAGGCTTCCTGGTTCTGGTGCCTGGTTCATATCTCCACTTTCGAGAATCCCTTGAATGCCTCTTCCGGCCGGAGAGATTGCAAGACTCTTGGTCGTCTGGGTCTGAACATTGAAGACAATGTTGCCGTGGTTGTCAGTAAAATATTGAGCCAGTGAACCACCCGTAACGTGTAGGTCCACGGTGATCGTCTCAGAAAAGAGTTTCCCGTTCGGCACTTCGGTCAACCCGAGCAACGTCAGCGTACCTTGCAAGTAGAGAGTTCCGCCGAATTTACCTGAGGTCATTTTGAAGGCCAGCGGACCGCCGGAAAGTGTCCAAGCGCATGTTCCCGTGCCACAGGAGCCACTAACAAGGGTCCCCGTCGTGAGCGCGTTACCTGTCAAAGTGTAGAACCCGTTGTCGTTGTTAAACTGCCCATCGCCTGTAGCCGTACCTATCACAGTGTCTCCGCCAACGCACTTTCTGTTGCCATTGAGAACGTCGCAAAGGCCAACGGTGAAACTGCCTCCACCCTGAGCTACAAACGCCAAGGTTCCACTTAGTTCTCCGCCCAGATCAATGTCGCTTTGAGCCAAAGCACTGGGCGCGGTAAAAGCCACTATCGTTGTCGCAAACAACGCGAGCATCAGACTTCTCATCGCTGGCACCTTCCTTCCCCTTTTAGTTTGCGGTCTTCCCCACTAGGAATGGGATTGACTTATGGTTCTGGCCATCGAAGACTGAGCAAGCTCAGCTCCAAAACTCTGTGGAAAATTGTCGCTTGGGAAAATTGAAGTATCGTACTCAGTTACAAAGGTTTGCAGTTGCTACAGAGCCGTCGAAGCAGCCCACCGAACGTCAGCAGTCTGCGTTGTTTGAGTTCCGCTGCTAGCAAGACCTAAGCCAAAGTTGCAAGATCGTTCAACCTCTGTTGGGCCGCACGCTATCGATTGTCACTAGCCTTTAGTCAGGAATGATCCTTGCGGAACGCCGTAGAAACTCCTGAGCGAACGCGAAAACTTGATTGTAGGAGCCTTGTTCGTCTTGCTTGGCAATCGGACTGGAAATCCGAACCAACGTTGCATCCGTCCGATTAAGTCGGAGTGAGTCAAGCACCATGTAGATCTTGCCCCGATACTCGCTGGCAATGACCCGCCCATGAGATTGATACCAGTAGAGGACAAGTCGACGCTGTAAACCGTTCTCCACGACATACTGATTCACCAGCACTTGCTCCCCATTTGGAAGTCTGAGCGCTACGCGTCCAGCAGTTACCGGTTCCCATCCAGCTCCGGGCAGGCAGTTCTTCGGTGAGTGAATCGAGAGTCCGGTGCGCTGGCTCTTGTAATAGCCCACATAAAGAAATACCGGTTGATTGTCGGCTGATTGGTAAGCGCGATCCAGATAGTCGCTTACACCCAATGCTTGAACGATTCGCGGCTCCAGTGGGAGATCAATTCCTTTCCAATTTTGCAGTTGCAAAGGAAACGTATTGAGCGGACTCGACAAAGGAACAGCTTCACCATGTGAGAGATGGTGAAGACCGGCCGTTGCCAGGGTCAAGACTGCAATCATCAACCAACCGCGCCCGCGTGAATTCATGATTGTGCTGTCGTTACCGCCAACTTGCTGCAGTCAGTTCGATGGAGCACATTTATCACTTTGTGAAGCAGCAGAAGAAGGCTTGTGGCAACAATGAAAATAACCCATCCGGAAAATGAGTGCAGAAAGCCCTCTGCAGCCGCCGGGCCCCAGTAATACGTCAGCATCGCCGTGCCCACCACCCGCAACCCGTTGCTGGCAACGGCTAGCGGCACTACCAGGAACACAAGCAGAATTCGGAGGTAGCGGTTCGGCTCCGCAAAATATCCGTAGCACACCGCGAGCGTGAGGAGCGACATCAGCGATCGGATGCCGCTGCAGGCCTCGACGACCTCGATTCGGTTCTGCGGCAGTACCAGAATGTTGCCCTCTTTTAGAACTGGAAACAGATTCACCGTTTCCAAAACCTTGGTAGCAAACGAGGAAGCGACAAACTGCAAGGGGAAAACGATCTCGTTGTACACCAAAGCAGGTAAAGGAACCATCAGGAACAGTAAACCGATCGGGAACGCAATGGCGCGCAGCATCGGCCAACCACGAAAGTAGACAACCAGTCCCGCAATCGTACTTACAAATGCAATACGCGTCAGAAAAAGTTCAGCTCCCAGACTGCCTAAGAAAAGTAGTCCCAGAGCGGCCAGCACAATCCACAAACCGTACCAACTCGGCCTCACGGACAGGTTAAATAGTTCAGCTCGCTTGCGCCAGATCAGGTAAGCCGATAACGCGGGGACAAAGAATCCGTGAGAGTAGTCGGGATCCTGGTACCAATTTATGAGCAGCCCTTGAATTACCTGCGCATAGAGCGCGAGCACCGCCATTGCCACGAGCAGGCATTGCAAATATGGTCGTACGGCTTGCCAAGATGTTGCAGAACTGAGGCCACTCCCAGTTGGTTGGCGACGTACTGGCACCGAATCTGACTGAATGCCCTCCGGCAGCGGCGGCAGGGCAACTCGATTAGGTGCGCTCATAGTTGATAGGTCGCTAGCAAGCCGATAGGAGCAACACGGTGCTTCACAGCAGCGTTCCGATTGGGGCTTTACCAAACTGTCGACTTTACTTTTTGGGTTTTGCTGAGCATTGAACCTGAACTAAGATCTCATCAGGTGGAACGACTAAAAGCACACTATCTGCTGCTTTTGGTGGTCATGCTAAAGACGCTTTGCACCGTGGAATGCAGTTACGGATCACAAATACCGGCCATGAAGAGGTTCGCCATGGGCAGCAGGGTGTTGCCCCAATTTATGGATTCGGCCTTGGGGGTGTAGGAGCCTTCGTTGAACCAGGTACAGCTGCCGTCATTCTGGGTTAATCCGTTGAAGTTCGTGTTCCACGTCGGCGACGTTCCGCCGCTGATACACGACGCCACCGCCAGCCCCTGGTAGTTGCCGTTGGTGTCCTGGCAGATCGCGGGTTGCGTATAGTTGGTGTTGGTAGCGCAACTGCCGCTGCTGACTGCCGTCGAAGCCGCCGAGCCGTCGTAGCCGTTGTCGTTGGGCGTGAACAGCCCAAAGTCCCGGCCTTCGCTGTGGCTGTCGTAAAGCGCCCAGTGTTCCAGTCCCACTACCGCATACTTGCCATTCGGATTCTTGAGTGCCAGTGAACTCTGATCGAACCCCAGTGTAAAGGATCCGCGCAGGGCCTGATTGGCCTGACAATCCAGCCCCGACCCCCCGTCGCATCCTACCGTCACCCAGGAATTGGGATTGGCCCGGAAGTAGTTGGCTACAATCACCGGCTTCCCACCATTGTTGTTGATGATGTTCTGCACTTCCTGCGTGTACGCGCCCAGCGAGTTGTACCAGGAAGGCGCAATCCAGAACAGATCCACCGATGGCGCCATAGCCGCATACACACTCGAAGTCCCGTTCCATGGTCCGTCGTAAACCGGGAGCGCCAGCGGTGGACACGTCGAGCCACAAGCCGCGACCCACGCGCTTTTCAACTCCTGCGCATACTTGCCCGCAAGGGCAGCTACGAAAGTATCGATGTCCGTCTGAATCTGTGCCGGGCTGGACCAGCTATCGGTCTCCTGTGGTCCGTTGCCGGTCTTGCCACCGCAGGACTGTCCCGCCTTGATGAGGTTGCTGCCATTCTCATCCAGCAAGCCCGTGCCCTGGGTGCATGACCCGGTGCCGTTGCCAGTACAACAGGCGTAAGGATTGCCGCTGGCCGAACACGCCGCGTTTCCTCCCCAGCTCTGATACGTCCCCTCCGTAATTCCCGCCAGCCCCGCGGGGTCTGACGTATCCCACGTCGTGTAGTTCGTTCCCCAGGCCGTGTTGAGCGCGGCCAACGAACTGCCGTACTCCGCCTCCAGATAATCGCGCAAAGCCTGCTTGGCATACAGTTCCTTGTCCGGATACGTATAGTTCCCGCTCTGATAGTACGGGCTTCCCGGGCGGCTTTTGATCACCATCGGACTATTAGCCGCAATCATCAGACCGATATCCGGATGCGCGTTATTCGGATTGTTCGATTGGTCCAGGCCAAACAGAAAGTCGGCTTCGTCGGGAAGCACGATAATGCCTTGGGCGAAGTTCCAACCTTTCATGAAGTCATTGGCAAGCAAGTCGCTGAAGGCGGTCGGCGTGTTCGGATCGTAAGGATCGATTTCCGAGCCTTGATAAAAACTGGCGCCACACTTCATGCCATTCTTCTGCGGAATGTAACCCAGATCTTTGGCGTGATATGGACCGAGATTATCGTGCGCCGTATCCTGCATCGAGTATCCGCTGGTGCCGTAAGTCGGGGCAAAGGGCAATCCGTCGGTCGGAAAATTGGACGCATAGCGATAGGAGTACATGCCCGCCGCCGTGAATCCCAACGAACTCAGCCGATTGGACTGCTGTTGCGCCCAAGCACTCCAACTGCCGTACTTGCTGAGCACCTCAGCATCCGTGCCCGCACTCTGCAGGTCGGTGTCATCCACCTTGGAAATCCCATTATATTTGCAGGTGGGCGCCCCATCCGGCGCCACGAACTGCCACCCCACCGCCGTCGTCTGCAATGTCCACCCTGTGTTTACCGGCGTAATCACGGTGATCTGGTCAGTCTGGGTTGCTTGCTGCACCGGCGAACCGGAGTCCGCAACTTGGAGCGTAAAATTGTACGTTCCATCTTGGTTGGGCGTCCCTGAAATCGTTCCGGTAATGGCTCCGAGGGTCAATCCTGGAGGTAACTTTCCTGCCACAACGCTCCAGTTATAAGCAGGAACGCCGCCGCTCGCCTGATCCGTGGATGAGTAAGAACCACCGTCCGTCGCATTCGCCTTGATCGTTCCTGTGATTGCAAGCTTGCTAATAATACTCGGCTTAAACGCTTTTGAAATCTGCTGCGCAGGTACAGAGGAATCCGTCACCTGCAGCGTGAAGTTAGACTGCCCCGCGCTGGTCGGGGTGCCGCTAATCGTCCCGCCCTTGCTCAAGCTCAGACCGGCAGGCAATGTTCCCGACGTGACTGTCCATGAGTACGGAGTCGTGCCACCCGTGGCCGTCAATGTGGAAGAATACGCAGTCCCTACCGCACCGTTGGGCAAGATCGCCGTGCTGATAACCACCACGGTGTTGTTGGTTTTCGAGCTTGAGCTTGAAGAGAGTCCGCCGCAGCCGCTGGCAAATACAAGAATGAGTATTGTGAAACCTAGTACGGCTAGTCGAGCGCGAGCTTGGCCGAACTGAGGGTTCATGCTTCGCTCCAAGTCAAGATTTACTATTTCGACCTTAGCGACTCACCGTCCGCCGCAGTAGATAACGGAAGGACACCCTTGCGGATAGGAGCGTATCCTACGTAAAGACGCGAAAACGGGCTAGCACTAAAGCTTTTCAGAAAACGCACCAGCAGTGATTTCATACGTTTAACCAGAAGCGTGAGCGCTTTCTTGTCCCCGCGCTCGGCAGACAAAGAGTAAGTAAGTCGCCCACCGAGGGAACAGGGCGGCTAATAAAGAACGAATAAAGCTATAGGGTGAAATGATTCTCTCAACCGTAAACGGCCGCGGAAAGTCGAACCAGACGCCGCGATGCTTCAGAACATCGAATCCCATCTCCGAAAGCAGCGCTTTCGCTTTGGGTGTGGTGTATTCCCGGACGTGTTCTGGCGTCATCAGAAATGCTTTCTTTCCGAACAGTTCCAAAAGCCAGTTGTGGAAGCGCAATCTATTGGGAACGGTAAGGATGAAAGTGCCGTCGGGTTCCAGACATTCTTTAGCCGTGCGCAGTGCCCCGCCATCGTCGTCCAAGTGTTCGATCACTTCCGAGATGATGACGGTCGAGAATTTGCGTTCAAACGGTAGATTGTAAATGTCTCCTACCATGAAGCAGCGGTCCCGCAAAAACCGATTCAGTTCTCTGGCTGCTTCAATCTCTTTGGGATCAATGTCCACGGAGACACATGACAAGCCGTGCGGCAACGAGTATTCCACTATGCCCTTGCCACATCCCAGCACGAGAACCGATCTTCCCCCGGCGCGGAGCACTTCGTCCTTGATGGCTACGTGCCGGATGTTGTGGTGGGGATGGTTCGGAAACCGGACTAGGGCCTGGTCGAGCCGCTTCAGTTCGTATCGCATATGCATAGCATCCCGCTCAATTGTGAGATCAGTTGAAGTGCTCCTTCTTCTCTCAATGGGTCTCGCCCGGCCCGCATGGGCACAGCGTTGTCCCAACCCCAGTGGCGGTTGGGGACAGCATGCGTACCCAGCCTCACGGCTTAATCCCTACAGTCGCGAACCTGCGGTCTGAAATGAAGCGCTGGCTGCGCTGCCACAGTCTATTCCTTTCGTAACCCGTTAAGCCGATCGTCCACGTGATTACGCCAAACAACACCACCTGCAACGTGAACATGCCAACCAGCCCCACAATACCGAGGGACGGAAACGCGTTCATAATCCCGTAAGCGCAAACCAAAAATATCCCACTAACCAGCACGACTCGAGCAAAGGATTCCTGAATATAAGCACCAGCGGACAGCCCCAGCACCTTGAGCGTGTACCAGGGCTGAAGCGTGAGTTTCACCACGACCAGCGGGATCGTCGTTCCTAATGCAACTCCTATTAACCCGTACTTATGGCCCAGATAGATGCTCAAAACCAAGTTGGCGAAACCTTCACCCAACGTCCACCCGCCCAATGCTCGATGACGTCCCAAAGCCACCAGGGCGACGGCCGAAGGCCTTTGTGAAAGTTCCAGCACGTATCCCACGAGCAGAATGAGCACCAAGGGATACGCTGAGACGAATTCTTCTCCCACCCAAATGCGCAACAAAACTCGTGCGTCCAAGGCAAGAATAGATGCGATTAGCAGCGTGAAGATGCTCGTCAGTTTCGTAGCCTGCAAAAAAAATTGCTGAAGTTCTCGGTGACTCCGCAAACCATCGAGTTCGCTCATTACCGGCAGCATGGGGCTGGCGATGCTGTTGACAGCCGGTTCGAAATATTGCATGAGTCGCCCGGCAACGCTGAACGGTGTGATGAGGGCTACCGTCAACACTCTTCCAATCACCAGCGAGTCGGTGTAGGTCCTGAGGCGGATTCCCATGCTGTTGAGGAACATCCACAGCCCGAATCCCAGGAGTTCTCGTCCCCGCGCCGTAGTGGGACTTTTCCAATCCAGGCGAAGTTCGGGATCAACCCGGCGCACCATCTGCCAATCCCACGGAATGAAGCACACAGTGAGAACGAGTGTGACCACTCCCAGCGCTACCACTCCATGACCCAGGCGCAGCGCCACAACCATCGCAATCGCCTGCGCTACCGTAAATGCAACAACGTTCAGGTTGTAGAGCTCGAAACGAGCCCATCCGCACAAATACGCTTTCAACAAAAGCGAGACCAGCGTAACCGCCATGGTCAGCCCCATGACGATAAGCAGCACGCTGAAATCGTGACGCCGTTCTCCGTGCAATCCGAAGAAACCGGGCAGAACCCAGGCGAGCACAACCATGACCAGAAAAATGAGCAATCCGCCGCCGGCGGTCAGGACCAGAGCTGTCATGAAAACCTGATCGAGAGATTCGCGGTCATTGAGCCCTCGAAAGCGCGCCACATAACGCTGTAGCGTGGTGCGAAGTCCGAACTCCAGCAGCCCGGAGTAGCCGCAAATCGAGGACACCAGCATCCAAATGCCAAACTCCAAATTCCCCAAATGATGAATCAGGAAAGGAGTCATCAAGAACGCGACCGCGCCGATGATGACGATCGCGACCCAGTTCGAGAATATGTTTCGCAACATAAAGCGAGTACATGACTACAACGAGTGGCGAATGGGGAAGGCGTAATGCGCTATCGTTCGATGAGCAACTTGTCCAGCGCCGTAGCCGCCTCGTCCTGATTACAAGAGGATACGTACCAATCAATGGTGCGGCGCAAGCCCTCTGCGAAATTCACTTTGGGCTCCCAACCCAGCCGCTCTTTGGCCAGCGCGTTATCCGCCACCCGATTGAGAGGACCGGTAGGCATTTCCGGATGCAGCTCTGTAGTCGGCTCATAGTTGAATGCGCGCACGATCTGATGAACCGCATCGATGACCCGAATACGCTCCATCGTACCGAGATTAATGCCGGAGCCATCGTCTACTTTTTCAGCCGCCAGAATAGTGCCCTCAACGATGTCATCGATATAGGTCCAATTCCGAATCTGTTCGCCATTTCCCCACACTACAAAAGGATCCTGCCGGGTGTGAGCCCGAGCAATCATGGCGATGACGGCGTGATTTTCAACTCCGCGCGGACCATACGCCGTAAAGTAGCGACAGCACGCTGACTTCATGCCCCAATCCTTGTGATAAGCGCGTAGCACCATTTCACCCATCAACTTGGCCCAGCCATACGTATTATCGGCGTCGTAAGGTGGACCCACCATCTCCTCGGTGAGATACACGGTTTGGGAAGGATCGGTTTGTAAACCGTTCGGATAGACACAACCGGACGAGGCGTAGACGACCTTTTCCACTTGCGCGCGATGGCAAGCGCGGAAGACCAAGCCATCCAACAGCAAGTTAACGGCGCAAGCAGCTTGGTGGAGCTCCACATAACCACGGCCGCCGTGGTCGGCGGAGAGGTGGAAAACAACGCTCATGTCTTCTACTGCCGCCTCGGCGACACCGGATTCCCTTAGATCGGCCTTGGTGAACTCAATTCGGCCTGCGTCGATATGGCTGCTGATGTTGTCGAGCTTTCCGCTGCTAAGATCGTCGACCACCCGGACTCTGGCCCCACGCTTCAACAACGCATCCACCAAGTTGGAGCCAATAAAGGAGGCTCCTCCAGTCACTAGCACTTTTCGATTTTTCCAGTCCACGTAGTTTCTCCTCCGCCCAGAATTTTTTCAGCTGACAACTTCTTCAAGACTCGCGCCCAACGTCCGCGGCGGTGCAACTTGGGAAGACAAACTCAAACCACTCATTTAAATCGGCCGGCTGCGCCGCTCTTCTCGCACTTGCTCGTAAAGGTCTTCGTAGGCACGCGCTCGAGAATCCCAACTGTATTTCTCGCAAACCAGTTCGCGGGCCGCCTGAGCCATTGCCTGCGCTTTTGCCGGATTCTTCATGAGCTCGAGAACATGCGCGGCAAATTCCTGGGGCGTAGTCGCAGCCAACAAGTGCTCTCCATAAACGCACTCGATACCTACAGTCGAGCCAGGATGGTAGCCAACAATCGGCATCTGCATTGCCATGGCCTCAAGCATCTTGCTCTTGAGGCCCGTGCCGTGCCGAATAGCGCAAACATAGATTTCAGCGGCGCAGACTGCGGCGCGCAAATCGGGCAGATTGGCGGAAATCTTGATGCCCGGGCGCGAGGCCAATTCACGAATCTTGGGATCGGGATTCGCGCCGACCAGGTGGAACGTGACCTCGGGCGCTTCACGGCGAATCAGGGGGAGGATGTCATTAGCAAATTCGAGCGCAGCCTCGATGTTCGGTGCATATCCGAGATGACTGTGAAACACCAGAGTGCGCGGTTGTTTTGGCACATCCAACGGGTGGAAGTATTCAGTATCGGTGCCGTAGGAGATCAAATCGACTTTGGCGCTTGGCACTGTCTTGCTTACTTCTGCCAGGTCCGGTCCGGCCACGACTGTGCACCGCTCGAATCGCGGAAAAACCAATTGTTCGTAACGCGGTTCGTGGTGTTTGAGAAAGGTGTAGTAAAGTTTCTCGCGCCAGTTCCGGGCGCACTTAAGCATCTCCTCCGAGCGCAACGTCCAAGAATCATGCAGTGATAGTACTTTAGCGACTGGCAGTTCATGCGGCAGCAATCCACCTGCATACTCGCCTTCTACGTGCAGAACGTCCCACTTACCGACGGCAAATCCTTCCCGAATCAGAGCGCCGAGTTGTTGCCGTCCGACCCGCGGCTTCCCCCAGAGATGGGCAGACGCTACATTGGCCAGCCTGCGGGGGACGCTGGCGCCATTGCCTGGAATAGTGCGCACGGAGGCGCAGTATGGCTTCGGCCAATCGAGGTGCTGTTCGTCGTCATCGCGCAGGAAGGAAATCAGATCGATTCTGTGCCGTCGCGACAGACAGCGAATCAAGTTCGCACCGAATAAGCGATACCCCCCGGGAGAAGGCACATAGGGAAGAGCTTCTGATATGAAACCGATGTTCATAGTTTTAATTTCGACGTTAGCGAGTGATGGCCTAGCGCTTGACCGCACGGGATTTGCAAACAAAGGGGGAAAATGTGGCGACGATTTTAAAACTCAACTAGATAGCTCTATACACGATCGGTATTCTTTGTTCCATAAAACAACCAGCGCTCGCCGCCCATATCATCAAATTTTAGGGGAATCGGACAGAGATCCTGTACTTCATTTTTCGTGGGACGAATGCCGCGCCATTCTTTCTTGTGAATGCCCTTGGGACCCTGACGGCGGAATCGGTTCTTAATCGCTGCCACCGGCTCTAAAACCACACGCCAGTCACGTGGAACAATTGTAAAAGCCAGCATTCCTTGCGGAACCGCGACCCGGCACATCTCGCTCACATAACCAGCGAGGATGTTCTTAGTGGGGAGATGCTGGAACACACAATAAGCCAGAACCAGATCGGCGGAGCCATCGCCGAATTGGCGGAGACTGAAACCATCGCCCACGGAAAAACGAGCATTACCAAGGCCAAGTTTGCTGGCGCGGTTCACCATCTCCGAAGAAATATCAGTCGCCACGAGAGTTCCAACCTCCGGCGAGATAGCTTGGGAGAGTCTGCCGACACCGCATCCGACTTCGACTACCACATGACTCGGTTGCGAGGTGTAGCCAATGCGCATCTTCAAATCATTCCAAATAGCGAATCCCGAGCGCCAGAAATCAGCTTCATCCCGGCCCTCATAAGGGCCATACGAGGAGACGTACCACAAGGCGTTTTCCCGCGCTTTTTCGTTCCAGAAATCACGGCTTGATTGAATAGTTGAGGCCATCGCGTCTAGAACCTCCGAGTATTAGTGGTGATGAGGAGCGCGGAAAACTAGATCAATCTCTCGGCGGACAGCAGACTCATCGGGCCGGGGGCAACAGTGTTTCGTACACACCCAGGTTGGCAGCTCGCACGGCGGTAAGGAAGTCGCCGTAGTCGGCGGACTCTCCTCCAGTCACGTAGCCCCAGCGGTCTTTGCCCGCAGCGATGCGCGCCTCGATTCCGTCGTACGCATTGTCCTTCGGCGAGACCAATCCCCAATTCGCCTTTTCGTTGCCTTGATCTTCCCAACCCCAAAAATCAACTCCCAGCGAGAAATAATCCCCATTCGCGCCGTGAGCGTTGAACAAGTGATTTATATAAGTCGCGTATTTTTCGCCACGCCCTACTTGATTGGGCGCGTGATCCACGCCATAAGGATCGCCCGAGGCCGACATTGACGAGTCCTTATTGGCCGTAAATCCAATCCAATACATCATGGGCTTGCCGGTGATGTCATAGGTGGCAGAAGGCGCGGCCAGCCGTTCGTCCGGAAAAACCGGTCCCTCTTGATAACCGACGTGGAGGACGTCAAACCATTTGGCCGCGGCGCGCAAAACAGGCGCGCGGCTCACAAATCCCCATTGGTTCATCGTATCGGGGCTGAAAACCAGGTGGTGAGAATCCTTCGCCCTGATCGCGTTGACGGAAACGGAAGCGAGCTTGTCGGTGAACGCCTCCAGAAAGTCGTCCATATCTTTCTTCGCCGCGGGGGTCATGGCATCCAGCGTATTCCAATCCCCAGTTGGAGCGGGACGGCGCGACGCCACCCATGTATGCTGTCCGCCTTCATCGAGAAACCCGTTCCCTATGCCATAGCCACCGTCATGGTCCCAAGAAGTGTAAGAACTTCGCCAACTCGTGTTGAGCGCCGCCAGGTCTTTGTTGTACCGCGTCATGAGAAAGTCCCGCAGGGCTTGTTTGGAGTAATTCGTCAGATCACTATATTTCTGCATCGGGTACGTACTGGGCGCTGCCGGGCTTCTCATCGGGTCCATGGAGACCAGAACAGCCCAGGCGGGATGTGGCTTAACGATGTCCATATCCGGTGCAGAAGCGACGGACAGGCCAAACCACTCGTCGCCATCTTCAGTTGAATATCCAATCATCCACGGGTTTTTCGCACCGCTGGGAATCCATCCCAGGTTGTATTGACTATCGAAAAATGACTTGGCATAGGCCGCATACTTGGGATCGAAAGCATCGATCAGAATCCCGCGATATCCGTCGTAAATCGAAGCTGGGATATTCTCATAGATCTCTTTCACGGCCTCACGCTCATAGCCGCCGGTATTCCGGATAGCATTGCTGATGGGCCGGAAAACAAAGAGGAAGGGCATTTCCTCGTTCTTCCCGAAGGCGACGTCAGCCGCTCCATAGCCGCCAATGGTGTTGAACCCCCAACTTTTCAGCCTCCGCCGCACCTGCAACGCCCACTGGCCTTTGCCCGGATATTTTCCTGCCAGTGGAAAACAGTAGTCGCCTGCGTTTTGCACCGAAAACATCCAGAATGCGTGGCCGGCGGGGGTCACCAGGGTCCAACGTTTACCGAACTTCTCCACGCGGAAAAACCCACTTCCGCCATTCGGCGAAGCCAAGGAAGCCAAGCCTCCATATGCATCGAGGTCAGGTCCGGCCGAGGATGGATTAGCGACCTGGCCAGAATTGGCAGCGTTCTGTTCCGCGAGGTGGGATGCAAACAGGCTCGCCGCAAGAATATTGCATACACCGGCTGCCAGAACGCACCCCATCATGATGGATAGCGAGAGCAAGAGCCGTTTCAAAAATGAGCTTGGATGGCGAAGCATTTGCAGGTCCGACTTGAATTTATTTCAGGACAGTCAGGTTCCGACAGGATTCACTCGGCTCAGCTCACTGATACCCGAGACGGAGCCGGCACTACCGAGTAGATGCTGGATGGCAAAGTCTTTCCTGCAGTTCGCCGACGTACTGCTCTTTGTTTGGCCTCGATTTCGTCAGCCAGCTGCGGCAGGCACATAGTAAGGAACACCGCCAACCAAAACATTTTCTGATACTCTCCGGAAATGAAGAAGATTGACACGCTGCTTCCAAGCAAGCCGGCCTGCAGGCCGAGAGAGATCTGCATAAGAGTTGGATTGCCAAGACGCTTAGCCCTCCGCGCTACCTGCTCCAACGACAGGAGACTAGCCACCAGCATCCCGATGAAGAGTAACAAGCCCGGAATTCCTGCCTCGGCTCCGACCTCGACATAACTGTTATGAGCAATGCGTCTCAGTCGGTCCATCCCGACCGCCTCATCGGACGTCACAAAATCGGGAATGTTATATCTGAAATTGTCCAGGCCAACGCCGAGCAGAGGATGCGCGAACATCATCCGTATCCCACCGTGCATAAGTGCCACGTGGGTGTCGGCCGATTGTTGATCTCCACGGCTGGGGTTCAGAAGACGGTGCATCGGCGACACGGGAGAAAAAGCCGTTACGGCAGCGAAGGCGCCGGCGATAAGCACCAGATGGCCGACCGCTCGTTTGGATCTAAGGATCAGGCACATGCAGCAGACGACTATTCCTAAAAAGCCTCCCCTCGAGGCTGAAACCCAGACGGCAAATAAGGTCACGATAAAACAACCCCCACAGTACCAGCGTTGCCATCGAGGCCGCGGCTGCACTGCCAGAAGGAAAGTCGTCGGAATAAACAGCAGGATATTCACGGTAAAGTAATTGGGATCGCCAACCACCCATCCCGGTCGATAATCCCGGTACATGTTGTGGTAGACCTGCCAGTCGCGTAGGACGTAAAGAGACGCGAGTGCCAGGGAACTGCTGGCGGCGATCAATACCCAGCGCAACCGGTCGAGCGAGTCGACGATTGCAATGGTGATGAAGTAAAGCATCAGGAATGAGACATAGGTCAGCCAATGACTGTTGTTCCAAGTTCCCGCCTGTGGCGTGGTGAAATAGGACAAAGTAAAAACAAAAAACGAGCCAACGAAGAAACGCGCTTGCCATGTCGCAAAAAGCTGCAGCGCAGATCGCCGCATATTCAGGTGCACCATTGCGTAGGGCATGCAAGCCATCCCGACGTATTTGATGCCAGTAAAATCGCCGGTGAAGTGCCCCCAAAAATGATGCTTGCTAAGGGGCATCCCGAGAATCAAAAAGTAGTAGAAGATCACGGGTGATTTCTCTTACCGCTGCGCTAGCAGCAACAAATTGCCGTCCAGTCCCCCGTTAAGGGGGTGACACTGAAAGCAGTCCCCGCCGAGGCGCATTCCAGATATCAGCCCGGCCCATGCCAAGTGAAGGAGCCACTTGCAGCGTTCCAGCGTTTGTCCACACCGAAATGTCCAGGTCTGGTCGAAGTTCTGCGGAGCATCGACTCCGCTATGGCTCCGCAATCGCCGGTACAGTGCCAGCGGTCGTTCATGAAATTCGCGATACACCACGCTCGCATATGGCCGAAGACGAAGAGCATGCACACTCCACTGCTTGAAACCAGCATTGTGGACCATCTCATCGAGTTCTTGCCGGCCGCGGATGTAGGTCGCTGCTTTGGTCTTGTGTAGGGGATAATTGGGCCATTGCAAGAGCAAGCGGCCGCCCGCAGGTAGCACGGACGCGAAATTCTTTAAACACGCTTGCGGATTGCCCACAAACTGGAACATGTCGAGGCTAATCACGACATCAAAAGGTCCTCTCAGCATCGAGGCCAAGCCTGGCGCGCAAGCATCCGCACAAACCGCCGTGAGGTTCGGCACAGAGGCCAGATTTTTGCGGAGTTGCAGGATGCTCTCAGAAGCTATGTCCAGCAACGTGATATGGCGTACTTGTCGTGCCAAACGAAAAGCTGTGAATCCCACGCCGGGCCCCACTTCGAGGACCGACATATCGGCCGTCAGTGGAAGGTACTGGAAAATTATCTCGTCCCGCATGGGGAGGTCGTGCAGCGGCGCCCTGAAAATGTCAGACCAGCGAAACGGTGGCCGCTGGTTGCGACGAGTGCCCGGAGGACTGGGTAGCGCGTCAGCGACTTCAGGAGTTTGCATGGTTATGTTTATCTCGCCCATATGAGCCTATGCAAAATCGAATAACGAAAGAAATCTGTGCCTCAGAGGGGGTTCCGTTCCCGACTTCATGCGACAGAAGTCACTTCCCTTGCGTGCTGGCCTTCCACCAGCGTAGTCAATTCTCGAAGGGATTCGCGAAGAACTGGCATGCTGTACTGTTGTTCCACTCGTCGTCGTGCAGCACATCCAATTGAATGACGGCGCGCGGCATCATTAAGAAGGCCAGCCACGGCCTCGGCAAATGCCTGGGGGTGGTCAGCGATCAGAATCTCCGAGCCATCGATGAATTCGAGTCCTTCCGCTCCCAGCGTGGTTGACACTATTGGCATGCCCATGGCCGCTGCTTCGAGGATCTTCAAACGAGTTCCGCTACCGATTCGCAAAGGAACCACGCTGACGGCCGCTTTGGCAATCTCAAGGCGCATATCGGCGACCGTACCAGTAAAACTTACTTCCGCATTGCCCTCAAATCGCCGGCGAAACTCGGCAGATGGATTCCGTCCCGCCACAAGTACTTTGCAGTGTGGAACCAAGCGGCGCAGCATCGGCAGAATTTCGAAAACAAGGTATTCCACTGCGTCTCGGTTCGGATACCAGTCCATTCCGCCTTGGTAGATCAGAACCGGTTCGTTTACGTCTTCCGTTTGACTGTAACTACTAACGTCTACGATGTTGGGTACGACCATAGTTGGAACGCCCGGGCAAAGCTCTTGGATCAATTCGCGATCACGTTGCGAACAGCACAAAACATAATTGGCGTGGAAACAGGCCTCGCTTTCCCAGCGCCGCACTTTCCGGGTCTCAAGCCAGCCATAAGCCAGTTTTAGAGGATTGGACTCACATGACAGATAGCGCTTCAAGATCAGATATTCCAAGTTGTGAGCATTCAGCGCTACCGGCACGTCAGTGGTTGGAAGATTCAGCATACTGAATGCCGTGTCGGCAATAATCAGATCGAACTGGTGCCGCGAGAGGATTTCCCCTATTTGTTTGCGCATTACCGGCGAAAGGAAACGGCCCGAAGCATAAGGCTGACTGGAGAATACTGCGAGGGCACGTCTCCAATAGTCCCGACTCGACGACAGACTCGTGAAGCGAAGAAAAACAGCCGTAACATCCGGACAAACCGAACCCAGCGGTAACGACTCAGCCTGGGCCTCGCTCGCCTGCTGGAAATATATTAGCGACAGCTGATGGCCTTCGTCCGCCAGCGCTTGCAATAACGACCACGAGCGCATCTTAAGCCCGTTGTTCGCAGGCATCGGAAATTGCAAGGCGACGAAAAGTATTCGCATGTGGTCTAGGCCACTTCGCTGGTCGGCGGGAGTTTCGGGGATGGCTGACGTGGATTTTTGCGTCTGGGTGCCGCCCTCACGCGCGTGTCTCCAAAAGGAATTCGCGATAATTCCAAAGGGTTTCGGCCGTGAGTTGCGACCAGGGCGACGGTGCTGGACCAGAAATCTTTTTGCGCATCGGCAGAAAATCGCGCCAGCGCCGGCAGTTAGAATCCGTGAGGCCGCAAGCGTCAACCAGCAACGACGAATGCGCAAAACACATCTCACTTGCCACGGCGTAAACACAATACCGGGGCGAAGCCTGGCAAAGCAGACGCAACCAGCGACCCCATTCGCGCCAGCTGCGATGCCAGCCTTGTTTGCGACAAACATACGCCCACCCGCGAAGTCTGCGCGCCATCCCTTGCCGACTCATCCACCGCTTCAAGAGTTGCTGGTCCTCAGGTTCGTCGTTGGAATTTGTCAGCTTCTTCAGCTCCCAGCGCCATAAGTGTTGCGCATACGCCATTGCTTCTGCGGTAATCGAGGCCAGCTCTTCCCGGTTCGATATACGGAAAGTTGCGCTGCTCTTACCAGATAGCTTGAAATCTGTCGCCGGCAAGACTTGCCTGGAGAAATCCTTCAAAGGAAACGGCATGTCAGCAAGCTCGGACTGCGACAGCTTGCTCAATGCATCCGCGCGTTGACCATAGCGCGGTTCGTAGACCCCGCAAAATACCAGCAGTGACGTGCACATGTCGAGATAGAGTTTGACAATCCGGTACGTGTCCTGAGGTGACACCGCTTCACCTTGGTTTTCCAGGTGGCTAAGAACCTCCAGGCACTCAACCAGGCGATTGCACAGTAAACGCCAGGCATCTTCCAGCGGAATTTCGGAAGTCTCAAATTTAGGAGCAAGAGACAAAACGGAAGCATCGCCCGAAAGCACCCGCCCACAGGCGCGCAACTCGAACGCAAAAATGGACGGTTGAAGTTTGCGGAGAAAATCATCGTGCACCAACCCAAATGACAACGAGCAGTTTAGGCCGTGGGCTCGCACTGCATGGCTGATTTTGTCCTGCATTTCCCGTGGCTCTGTCGCCGTTGGCAGCTTAGCGGAATCCGCAAGAACCAAGATAAATTCCGCATCACTGAGAGCTTGCCAGATTTCGTTGTGCCGAATGAAAGAGCCTTCGCCTCGGGCAAAGCTGCCGGTAAGGATGAGCGCACGCAAGTTCCGGCCAAATTGCCGTTCACAAACCCGAACGGCCTCTTCGCAGACCGTCTCGACAAGAGTCGCAGAGGTTTGCGCCGGCGTAGATCCGCGGAAGGACGCAATTCCGTCGATGATCGCTTTTGCAGACATCGTAGTACTGGCCGCTGAGATGAGCAGACTAGCGGACCCTTTCGACCAACTGCACGTCTCGACTTCCTACAGCCTGCGAGTCGAACATTTCATGGAAGCGCTCACTGCGGACCTGCTCCAGTGAACTGAGATAAAGCTCTTCAGTTCTTTTTATTTGTTTTTCCTGGCTGAATTCCTCTTCTACCCAGGTTCGTCCCGCGCTGCCGAATTGCGCGCGCATGTTTGGATCAGCTAGCAACCTGCAAATGGCCGCTGCGAGTTCTTCAGGTGCGCCGGGTGGGACAGTCAATCCAGTTCTCTCGTGGATCACGATTTCCGGCGTGCCGTCGACGGCAGTTGCTACCAGGGGTGTCCCGGCTGCGAGGGACTCGATTGCCACTAGCGGAAGGCCCTCATAAAATGATGGCAGCACGGTGATGTCCGCAACCGAGAACCATTCCTCCATATTGTTTTGATAACCCACGAAATCGACGGCGCCTTGTAAACCCAGCTCTGCCACTTGCCGCTGCAATTGCGGGAGTAATTCGCCTTCCCCGGCAAACACCGTGAGCACGTTCGGAAACACGCGCCGCACCTGCGGCAATGCGGTCAACAATACTGAATGCCCTTTCTGTGGTTCGAGACGGCCTGCGACCAAAAGGACAAGTTCCTCACTCCCGAAACCTAGCTTCTGCCTTAACCCGGCTGACTTGCTGCGCAAATGGCGAAAACGGTTCAGATCGGAGCCATTGTGAATCACAGAAATTTTTTGCGTTGGCAATCCCTTCTGTTCAGCCAGGTATCTTCCGTTGGCTTCGGATACTGCGACATAGCGATTCACGCAACGCCCGACCAAGCGATCGATTACGAATCTTGCCTTGAGCCCTTCGCGCCGCCAATACTCGCGGACGTGGGGCGTTTCGATAACTATGGGTACACTGCAGCTCCATGCTACCGGGGATGCAAACAAACTGGCGTAAAAAATGTGGGAGTGAAGAATATCCACTTTGCGGCTGCGAAGAATTTCAGCCAACTGCAGAGCGGCATTGATCTGCCAGGGCTTGCGCAGTTCAATGGGAAACACTTCCACATCGGAAGGCAAGTCAGGCTTCAGCAATTTTGCCAGTTGTGCAGTGCATGCCAGATGAAGATCAAAGTATTCCCGACTCAGTCCGCAGAGGAGCGTAAGGATATGTTGTTCGGCGCCGCCTCGAACAAACTCGTTGCAAAAATGTAAAACTGATATGCGCTTCGTGTTCATCTGGCTACGCTCTCACCAAATTTCTTCGCGGTTCCGCAGTTCGGCGCATGCAGTAATAAACGTCGGCGACACTCTCGACTGGCAGAGGCGGCTTGCGATCGCTGAGGAAAATTCCGTCGGAATACGCATCCTCGGGATGGTAGCCGTGCATGCCAACCGGCATCCACCCTTTCCCGTTGAAGTCGCTGTTCGAGATTAGCCATCCGGGGTGCAGCAAAAAGACCAATTCTCCGTAGCGGCGGTCGGGAAAAAATACTCCCAGCGTTTCCAATTCCAGATCCGACAACAGTCGTCCGCAGGGTAAAGATTTCAGCTTGTCCGAGATTCCGCTTTTGGCCTTTGCATTGAAGAACCAGAAGCGTGCCATGGTCGAATCGTAAACCGATAGGTAATCATCCGGCATCGCGAAACCGCATTGGGTAATTTGCTTTGCTAAGTCGAAGTGATTGGTTACGGGAGTCATTCCGTGGTCGGAGAACACAGTCAGATCGGCGTGCGGATCCGCTTCTCGTGCCGCGGCAAAGAGTTGCCGCAAATTCGACGCGTACCAGCTCAGACGTTCCTTCAGTTTGCTGTCTTCTGTCCCGCAATGATCATGCAGGAACCGGTCCATCTCGCTGAGGTAAACAAAATAGAAGCTGGCAACGCCCTGGCGAATGTCGCGCTGCGCTGTATTGAAAATTTGTTCGTCGCTGGCGTGATGATAGGAGTAAACCCGGTAAGCGATGTTCTGTTCCGCCAGTTCGTCGAAGATGGAAGGCGCACCGGAAACGCCGCCACGCTCGTAGATGCTCTTCTTCTCCAGCCAGTTGAACCACGGCATAAGCCGCGGGCTGACGGCGCACTCAAACTGCGACCCCAGTCCGAGCACGCGGCGCCCCAATTCCTTAAGCAATTTTCGCGTGACGCGATGATCCAGGGCGCGCTCGGGCAAGAACCTCAAATATTTCATCCAGCTAAACGGCGAGCCTTCGGGATCGTAGTAGAAAAGATTCCAATGCCCATTTTGCGCTGGGGGCACGCCTGTAAGTATGGTCGGGATCGCCCCAGAACTGAACCCAAGAACGGTCCGCAAAGGCCGCCGAAAAGGCAACAGATCCTGAAGAAAGTCCTGGCCTTCGAGGATCAACCAGCCAAGCGCGTCAATCAGCACAAACACGTGCACTCGCTTGCGATCATTCATGACGGTTGCGCCAACTGTCGACCCACCCGGGGAACAGGCTGAAAGCCACCTGCTTGGGCAACCCGAGTAATGCGGCGCGGCAGGCTTTCTTGCCAAAGAATGCCGGGCTCTTTCTCAAAATTTCGGAGAATTGCCCCGAAGTAGTGTCGGAATAAATGCAAACGCGGTCGATGACGGTAGAACTGGATCGCGCCAATCTTCCTCCGGAAGAGCACAATGCACGGTATCCTGCGCGCGTGGCCGCAGTCAGCGTACTCGCTCCCATGGAGCCATAAGGAAGCGCGAGCAGCTTCACCTCACTGCCCAAGTGGTCTTCGATCTCGGACTTCGATCGCCGCAGTTGATAATCCAATTGGGTCGCGGTGAGTCTGGCCAAATCTGTGTGATCGTGACTGTGCGACTGCACGGACATTCCAGCGCGCTTCATTTCTCTCAGCTGCGACCACGTGACGTGGCCAGCACTATCCACTGTCGATGTATTAACAAAGAAAGTTGCAGAGAGACGGGCGGCAACCAACATGGGAAACGCTATTTCATAGTCGGAAGAACGGCCATCGTCAAAGGTCACAGCCGTTGCCGAAAAATTTGTTTGCTCGGGAGAGAACTGCAGTAACTCTTCCACGAGCAGCGCCTTGCAACCGCAAACGATGATGAGGCGCAATTGCTCTGCAAATGACTTGTCGTAGACCCAGAAACGAGCGTCCTTAGTGCGCAGCAGGTCCTCATCAGCTGTCAGACCGTGGTAGTTGAGTACAGCAATGCCGGTCAAAGAAAACGGTGGCCGTGCCCCGGATGCGGAAGTTAGCCGACTCTTTCCCACGTGGCTTCCGTCTTATCTGACAAAAATCGAATGAACCCTACGAGAAACGCCACATTCATAGCCAGAAGAAAATACCCAACCAAACCAAAACGCAACTTCTGCATTTGTTGATGCAGAATCCATCCCAGAGCCGCCCAGAGATAGAACAGAAGCTGAGACACGGCGGTAATTCGATAAGGCAGCTCCCGCAAGAGAAAAGCGTTACTAAGCAGCACGCCTATCAACAAAAAGGGCACCATCCAACGGAGAACTTTGTGGGAGAAGAAGGCAATTCGTGTGAAACGCGGCAAAGGCACGCGCAAAAATCCCGGCAGGTTACGGAAACTTCCAATTGCCAAACGAACGCGGCGACGGAATTCACCTTTGATCGACTCGGCCGCGAACTCCATGCCAATCGCCTCCGGGTCATAAAGCACTTGGTAGCCGAGCCTGCGCGCGTTCATGGGGATTACAAAATCTTCAATCACGGAATCTGCCGGAAGTGGGCGGTAGCATTCGCGGCGTAATGCGTAAATAGCGCCACTCGCCGTCAAGGTTGCGCCCAGGCGTGATTCCATAAGCCGGAGCATGCTTTCGTATCCCCAATACACGCCCTCGGTTTGCTTGGATTCCGCGCTGCCTCGGAACTTGAGAGCGCCGCACGCTGCGCCCACACCGGGTTGGCTGAAATGTCGGATTAGCTTCTGCAGCGCGTCGGGGGCAAATAGGGTCGCTGCATCAGAAAACACCAGAATCTCATGCCGCGCAGCCTTCACGGCTTGATTCAGCGCCAGCGGCTTCCCGTGCCGTTCACGAAGGAAGATGGTCCGCACATTGGGGGCGTTAACATCTTCAAGAATGCGGTTGGTCCCGTCCGTCGAGCCATCCGAGACGAAAATCACTTCCAGTTTTTCCTGCGGATAATCAAGTTGCTGAAGATTCGCCAGCTTGTCTGGGAGATGCTTCTCTTCGTTATAAGCAGGAACAACCATGGTGATCAGCGGTAATTCCTGCGCAACCAAATATGGACAACGCCGGTCGCCGCGCCATTTCAGATATTGCCAGTCACGCCAAATTTGCGACCAGGCGTACGCCAGAAATAGGAACATCGGGTACACAAAATAGGTGTACGCAATGAGGAACGTACAAAGCCAGAACACCAATTTTGAAATTAATGTGAACACGCTAGCGGCCGCCGCGTTTGAGAAGCAAGGTCTTTACCGTCTGGAAGATGATCAGCAGATCCAATCCAATCGATATGTGCTTAAGGTAATACAGGTCGTAAGCTGTTTTCTGGATATTATCTTCGAGCGTGGCGCAATAGCCGTAATTGATCTGCGCCCATCCTGTGGCGCCAGGTTTGATCATCCAGCGCTGCTCGTAAAAGGGAATCTGCCGGGCATATTCTTCTTCCTGGTCCGGCACAAAAGGACGCGGGCCAACAAAATCCATGTCGCCGAAAAGAATGTTGCAAAGCTGCGGCAATTCATCGAGGCGGGTCCGTCGCAGCCATCGGCCCAATCGGGTGCAGCGTGCATCGTCATCTTCGGCGGGCCGGGATTTCCCGCTCGAGTCCGCCCCAACGACCATGGTGCGGAATTTGTAAAGGTTGAAGAGCTTTCCATCTTTTCCAACACGTTTCTGGCGAAAAATAGCCGGCCCCTTTGACTCCAGCCGAATGGCGATGGCTATGACGATAAACAATGGCACAGTGACGGTTAGCGCCGCCAATGAGAGCATGAATGCGGTCGCCCGTTTATAGAATAGGAGTAGCCCGGAGACGCGAAAGCCTGAGGAAAACAGCAGCCAGCCGGGGCGCAACGTTTCCAGCTGAATTTTCCCCGTCATGCTTTCATACAAATCCGATCCGTCCTGGACGATCACGCCTCTGGCTTTGAGGGCGAGCAGTTCCTCGAAGGGAAGCCGGCCTCTACGATCGGTCATGGCGACAATCACGCGAGTGATTGCATTGCGGTCGACGAGATCGGGCAAGTCTTCCATGCTGCCCAGGCACGGCACTCCGCTGAATGATTCCTGGCCGGGCACATTCACGCAACCAGCAAGATCGAGACCGAACTCTGGTCTCGCCGTGACTTCCGACCAAAGCATTTGCGCCAAAGAGCCATTTCCGATGAGGACAGACTTTTCTGCCATGTGCAGGGAACGCACTAGCCGTGGAAACGCTTCCCTCCACAAAACCAGACAGGGCAGCGCAAGCAGGAGTCCTAGCAGGAATGTGCATCTTCCCAGTTGCATTCCAGGAAACGAATAATAGACGACAGCCAGAACGATTGTGCCCAGGCCCAAAACCTGCATGATGCGGGTGAGAACCTGGTGGCGGTTGGTTAGAACCTTGGTGTCGTAGAGATCCAGATAGTACATGCAAAGCAGATAAACTGCAGCGACCAGAGCGATCTTGTAGATGCCGTGCTCATCCTCAAGCACAAGGTCCGCATCGCGGCCGGCTCTGGCAATCAAAGCCAGAGTGAAGGCTGTAAAAACCACGATCCACTCCGAAGCTCCCAGAAACAGGGTGCGCGCCGGAAAGTAAACATTGAATACGCGAATCAAAGGGACCGTCGCCTCATTTGGACTAGGCGTGCTCTTCCTGGCGAGCGCGCTCGTATGTTTGGTAGTTGCTGCCGGCCCTTACCGTGTCATTGTGCACGACACCCAAAAGCTTCGCAGTGTCTAAACCCACCAGGCCTCTGACCAGAGTGTCTTTCTGGGCCACGCCATCCCGAATGACAAGAAGGACGCCATCGGCTTTTTGAACCCAGAAGTGAATGTCGGCTAAAGGAGCGAGCGGTGGAGCATCGATTATGATCCAGTCGAAACAACCGGTCAGGCGGTTGATGGCGTCTGCGAAGCGTTCAGATTGCAGAATCCTTAAAGCGTCTTCTGCCGCTCCGCCCGCAGGAAGAAGCCAGAGTTGATGGCCCTCGACCTGAAAGATGAACTCAGTCAGAGGCTGCTGACTCTCAAACCACTCACGCAAGCCCTGGAGGTTTCCTACGCCCAATTTAGAGGTCAATGCGGGGTGACGGAGATCACCTTCGAGCAGCAGGACCTTCTGCGATGAGTGCCGAGCTAGGCTGATTGCCAGGTTGGCAGCCACCGTAGTCTTGCCTTCGCCGGGGGATCCGCTGGTAACGACGACTTTCTTAAGACTGCTGCCGTTCTGGAGATGGCAGAGGCGTGTCCGCAAAAGGCTGAATTTTTCCGTGGCAAGACTCTCCGGGTCACTGATGGTCACCATGCGCTTTTCGTCGCTTCCCACGGGCTTAATGACCTTCGCGTGCTCAAGCCACTCGTTGTGATTCGTGTTGGCTTGAATCAGCTCGGGGGCAAATGGTTCGTCCGCGCGGATTGCTTCGATGCCGGGGTTCTCCATTTCGGCCTGTTGCAGAGCCTTGTATACGATACTCATACAGTTTTGCTCCTTGTCATTGTCATTGCAGTTGGTGTCAGCTCAAACTCTTCCAAAGTATTGCAGGCTGAACTTCATCGCATCGCGAACTGTTCTGGGGATTAGAGGAAAGGGACAGGGTTAGGGCTGCGTGCTCGGTATTTTTGCAATGAGTCCAACAATTCGAGCAGAGTTCTGGCTGCGGCTTGCTGATCGTGTCCATTTCCGTTCGTAGGTGCTGAGGCTTTGATCGGCTCGACATCCAGGCGGAACTCAACAGAAACTTCTCGCACCATTTCAGGGGTCACGATTTTTGTCTGATGAGCAAAACCCGCCACCAAGGCGTTCTCACATAGCGTATTGATTAAACGCGGTATCCCGTGCGAGCACTGATAAACACAGCTAATCGCTTCCGCTGGAAAAACCGATTCAGAGCCCATCGTCATGCCGGCACGGCGAAGTCTTTGCGCAATGTATTCTCCCGTCTCCTGCTCGTCCAAGGGCTCGAGCCGGCAGCGCAAAGCGATACGCTGTTTCAATTGCCGCAGTTCAGAAGAATCGAGTCGTTCCTCTATTTCGGGCTGACCAACAAGCAGAATCTGCAGCAGCTTCTGCTGGGAAGTCTCGAGATTAGTAAGCAAACGAATTTCTTCCAGAACCTCGGGACGGAGATACTGCGCTTCATCGACAATCAGAACGGTGCAGAGGCCCTGTCGATAGCGCGCGATGAGATATTCATTGAGCGTGGGCAAGAGGCTGCTCTTGGAGTTGTCCTCAGATTTGAGTCCCAAGTCGCGGACCACGTATCGCAAAAACTCCGGACCGGACAGTAGCGGGTTGAACACATTGGCGAAACTGACTTGCTGCCGCGTCAGTAGTTCCAACAGACAGCGCACCAGCAGTGTCTTACCGGTGCCCACCTCGCCAGTCATTACCGCGAAACCCTTGCGACGGCGGATTCCGTAGTAAATAGTGGCCAGCGCGTCCTTGTGCCGTTCGGTGGGGAAAAGAAAATATGGGTCGGGCGAAATCTCGAACGGATTCCGACTTAGACCAAAAAATTTCTTGTACATGTTTTATCCGTGATAAACGGTGAATGCGAAACCGGTAGCCATCACCAGGAACATGGCGATAACTCCCAACCACTCAAGGCGCAGTTGTCGATGCCGGCGAACGGTTTCGAACGCGGTGGGCAATGGTGGAATTTCCGTCAGTACCGGGGCATCGACTAGCTCCTTGAAGTCCGATTCATGAAAGACTCGGCCATCGATGAGTTCCACCGTGGCGGTTGCAGTTACTCCAAAGAATATTCCAGCGAACAGGCCGCCTAGCGCAAATAAGATGCGGTCTGGCTTGTAAGGCTTCAGCGGGAAGCCGGGAGGATCGATGATGCGGAACTGTTCTCCCTGCTGCCGTTTCTCCAGGCTCGTGGCTAATTCAGATTGATTCCTCTTCGACAATAAAGAGTTGTAATTCGCCAGCGACTGCTCATAATCACGGGTCAAATCCGCCAGTTGCTGTTCCCTGACAGGGGTCTCATTCAGGCGAGTTTGATACTGTTGAATCTGAGCTTCCAACTGCGACACAAGCTTCTGCCGGTTTTCCAGTTCCATCTGGTTTTGCTTGAGCTGACCTTGCAGCTGCAGCATCGGCGACATTTCCTTCATCTCGGCAAAGCTTGTTGGATGAGCTTCAGTACTATCTTTGGGCGTGTCGGTCGGAGCACTATCCTTCTTGCTTTTCGCGGCGGCCTGCAGATCTTCTGTCATGTGCTGCTTCATGCTCTCGAGTTGGGCGATCTGCTCTTTGAGCCTGCGATAATCGGGAAAACGTTCGGTGTACCGGGAACGGATGTCAGCTAGTTGTGTTTTCAGTTTCATCAACTCTCCATCCAATGCCGGAGGCAATTCGGGGTCCGTCGAACCCTCGTTAACGCCCACGCGAATAGAACGGTATTGCTCGAGCAAAGTTTGGAGGTATGAGGCCTGCTGTTGAGACTGGTTGACGGCTTGCATTTCTTGCTGCAACCGCGTTTGCAGACCCCCGAGAATGTTCAGGTTGCTGCCCAACTGGTCTGGAAGAGCGCCGATATACTTGCTCTTGAACTCCCGCACACGCTGTTCCTGCCCGCCAAGGCTCTTGCGTGCCTCTTCCAACTGGGCTCCGAGAAAGTCCGTCGTGCTCTCGGATTGCTGCGCCCGTTCCTTCAAGTTCTCGTCAATGAAAAGAGACGTAAGCTGACCCGTAACCTGCTGGGCGAGACGAGGGTCAGTGGAACTATATGTGATCTTAAAAGCGGTTAAGTCAGCCATCCGGCCCGGCGGCCCGGGTGCCTGCACGAGATCGATCTTGATGTCTTTCCTCATTTTGTCGACCATTTCATCCAGCGTGAGGTGTGACTTGAGATCCCCATACAATTGGAACTGGTCGATAATTCGCATGAGCCGGGTGCGGCTCAGAATCTGCTGCGTCATGCTCTGCAGACGATCCTGCAAATCACTGGTCACGTTGGGGACGACATATTGCGCCGGCACCTTCTGCTGCTCAACCAGGATCAGGGTCTCCGACTTGTAATACGCTGGTACAAACCAACTGAATCCCCACACCCCAGCCCAGATGACAAAGGTCGGCAGGATCAGCCACCAGCGTCGTCGCCGCAAGGCATCAAAATAGCGTTCGAAGTTTTGTCCTTGCGATGGTTTTTGTTCCAGTTCATCAAACATATTCACCATCCTAATGGCCGAGTGAAGTGATAGGAGATACTGACCCAAGCGCGATTGTCATCGATGGTCTGGGCGGTACCATTAGCCGGCGCAGCGATGCTGCCGACGGAGTTATCGTACGAACTATTGAGATGATCCCGTGCGTAACTGAGTACCATGGAAAAGCGGTCTGACAATAGCCAGTTGAGACTGGCGGTCCCCGAAATCATTTTGAACGAACCCCCGAAGAGAATGCTTTGGGAGGTATTTTTGCCATACAGGAAGGCCGCGTTGGCGGTCCAGCGCTGGCTCAATTGGCGGCGAAAATTGGCGGACGCACTATCGGAGCGCACGGCCCCACTGAGCCCGCCTCCGTCACTGACGCGGTGTAGATACTTCGCACTCACGCCCGTGCGCTGCCCCCGCCATCCCGCCGTCGCCCCGCCCTGTGCCCCCCAACCTTTGGTTGGAATGGTAACGGGAATTGGAACCCCGAACAGAAGAATGTCGGTCTCAGCCTGCGATGAAAAATAACTCGGACCTGCGAATAATGACATGCTGGTGTTCGCACTGGGGGCAAAGGTATAGAAAATCTGAACTGACGGGTTGTCCGCGCCTTCCTTTGCTTGGCCGCTGGTAACGATTCGTTGAAACGTGCCCGTAACTCCCAGCCAGTTGTTGCCATGCACCCGGTGCTGAACGTAAGCACTGCCAGTGCCGGAGTTGGAGTTAAACAGTGGCTGATTGAGCGTGACCTGTACATTCGAGAAATTTCCGGTGCTAAAGGAACCGCCCATTCCGATTACCGTGCTATCGCTCGCTTGATAGACCAGGTTGAGTGTGGAGAGGCTGGTCGTCACCACAGTTTGCGTAGTTAGGATCGATTCATTTGGCTGTTGAATTACATTCCCGGTCGCGGCCATGGGATTGACGTCCAGGCCCGTAAACCAACTATTCATGCGCAGGTATCGTTCGCCGAGCTGCAGGGTAAGCTTTTCCGTGATTCGATATTGCAACTGGTCGAGCGAAGTCTGTGTAAGTTCGTTCCCGGTCTGCGGCGAATAGGTATATCCGGGTGCGTACTGCAGCGTGAAGGAGATCCTCGGTCTGTGCTCGGTGATGGCTATGTTGGGCGCGACCGTATAACTCCCGTTTTCCTGGCTCCCGCTGTTGTTCGACGAGGCGGTGCCATAATAATTACCGCCCACGCTCACTCCCAGTGAAAGCTCGTTCTCCTCAGACTCTCCGGCAGTGCCGAGCGGACCGGTCTCGCCATTGAGCCCCACCGGCAACCAGGGAGTATTCGGATTCTGACACAAGGCGCGCGATACAGGGAACGCGCTCAAAAGGATGAAAAGGAAGAATCTCTTCATAACATGCCTCACGGAACGATAATGATGTCGCGGGCTTGGAGCTGTACGTTTTGTTCCGGGTGCTTGCCTTTGATGACCTCGGTGTAGTTGAACGGAATCCGTTTTTCGCGGCCGTCGGGGCCAGTGCGCAATATGTAAATTTTCTTGCGTTTGGCGAAAGTCTGGAATCCTCCGGCGGCCGCAACAGCGTCGAGGACCGTCATGGGCCCGGTCAGTGAAGACGAACCAGCGTGCGAAACTTGTCCGAGGATGCTGTACTTCTTGCTGTTAATACTCTGCACCAACACCGCGACTTCGGGTTCGGAAATATAGGATGCAAGACCCTGCGCTATCTCGGTCTGTAGCTGTTTCGGAGTCTTTCCCGATGCCTGAATGTCCCCGAGCAGAGGAAGTGAGATCTTGCCATCCGAACGGACGACAACCGCGTGAGAAACCTCGGGCTCCTTCCACACATCGACAGCTAGAACATCCTCACTGCCAATGACGTAATCGTTCAAATCTTTTGACATTACAGCGGTGCTTCCCGACGAATTTGTTGGTGCCGGTGCAGGTGCAGAAGCCGCTGCTATTTGTTGGGTGAGCGTGTTGTTCTTATTGGCATCCTGAGCCCAGCCCGGTGCGACGCAGAACATGACGATTAAAGAAAATTCTAAGGTTTTGCTTTTTGCAATGCACATAATTTGCTCCTCGGCAATGGAATGACGGTTAGCTTTTCCTACTGACCAATTTCGCGGTCCCGCAGGGGTGGAGGTAGCACGGTTTCGGTGGCTTGCGTGATGCCGTGCTGGCGTATTTTGTAGAGCAGGCCGCGGTAGCTGATATTCAGCAAGCGGGCTGCACGTTTTCGATTCCAGTGGGTTTCTTGCAAAGCTCGACTGATTGCGTGTTGCTCGGTTTCATTTTTCAGAGTACGCAGGACTGATTGCAGCGGTGAACCATGAGTTTCACCATTCGCAACTATGACCTCGCTACGACGTGCAATTGGAAGCAGAGGCAACTCTTTGACCACCTGATTCCTATGCCAATTGGCCCGCAATTCGGCCATCGCCGCGGCCTCATCTGACATCACCAGATAACGTTTCACAAAATTCTCTAATTCTCGCAAGTTGCCCGGCCAAGGGTAACGCAGACATGCCTCAAGCAAAGCCGGCGAAAAAGGCACTGGGGGGAGGGTATATTGGGCCGCCAGGCGAGCCATGAAGTGGCGAAGCAGTACAGGGATCTCTTCTGGTCGCTCTCGCAGCGGCGGCAGAACAATTGTGAAAGCGCTGAGGCGATAATAAAGATCTTCTCTGAACCTGCGGTCTACAATGGCCTCGTGAACGTCGATGTTAGTGGCGGCCAGAACGCGCACGTCGACATCGATCATAGTTTCGCCGCCCAGCCGGAAAAATTGCTTGTCCTGGAGTACGTGCAGTAATTTGGCTTGGAGATTGGGTGGGATTTCCGCAACTTCGTCCAGCAGGATGGTCCCGCCGTGGGAAAGTTCGAACTTACCGGACTTGGTTCGCATCGCTCCGGTAAAGGCGCCCCGCTCATAACCGAAGAGTTCGCTTTCCAACAGTTCGCCCGGCAAGGCGGCACAGTTGACTTTCAAGAACTTCTGCTGCGAGCGCGAAGAAAGCTTATGGATAAGGTGGGCAGTGACTTCTTTCCCAGTTCCGCTTTCACCGAGAATAAGTACTGGAACATTAATCTTTGCCAGAAGTTCTGCCTGGACTCGAACCTTGCGCATGGCCGGGCTGGCCGCCACAAAGAAAACGTCTTCTCCCAAATGCTCGACGATTTCGCGATGGTCTCCTGTTCCATTTCCGTTGCTGCTCAACTTTGGACCAAGGCAACGTAAAAGCACTTGCTGCAGCTCGATCTCCTGCAAAGGAACAGTTAAGTAATCCCGCGCCCCCAGACGAATCGCTTCGACCGCATCCCTGGTATCGCTTGACGCCAACAGCACTACGACAGCTAATTCCGGCCGGGTCGCGCGGATTTCCTGCAACACTTGCAAGCCAGCCGCTCGGTGTCCGTTGCCGAACTCCAGTAGAACGAGATCTGGGGCAGGATTGCCATTCACCTTGGCAACTGCGTGTGCACCGAAGCCGGCCTGTTCTGCGCGGAAAGAAGTTTCCGCCAGCATTGCGGTGACGGTACGCATAATAGTGGGGTCGTTACCTACGACGAGAACGTGTGGCGAGATCATGACTCTAACCTCGGGGAAATCCGTTTCGATTGGAGCAAAGCAGGCCTTGCCGAAAGAATGGGAGAGGACAAACTGTCTAGATGGGTTGGATTTGATAACCGTCAATACTGACTGCGACGGAGCGTTGAATCGGTTCCACTGAAATCACAAGCGTTCGATTGCCGTTGCGAGCCAGGAGAATGCCCTCCACTCCATCGAGAGCGCCACCCCGCACCCGTACCCGTTGACCCACTTTCAGGAATGGATAGGTTGTGTACGGCAGTTTGTTCGACAGCAGTTTTCGGACGCTTTCAACTTGACTGTCAGGAATAGGAATGCCTTCGCCGCGAACGCCGACGAAGCGAAGTACACCGTTGACGCGTGTTACCTTGGCCCACATCTCAGGCACTAGGCACAAATTGACAAAAGCGTAGCAAGAAAACAAGGGAACTTCGACAACCTTGCACCGATCGCTCCAGCGATGAATTTCTGCAACCAAAGGGAGAAAAGTTTCGATTCCCTCTCTTTTCAGATGAGATACAACCGCCTTCTCATGCTGCGACCTGGTGTGAATGGCATACCACTGTGGTCGAGCGTCAGCGTTCGCCGCAATCCATCCCTGTCCGGCTTGCGATTCTATTAACTGGTTGATACAGCTCACACGTCCTGCCTCCGAGTCACATTGGACTCCTGTACCCTATGCATTCACTGGAGTTTAAATCGTCGTCAGGTCCATCCTTGCGGGGGAAGCAAGGTTTCCGTATGGGAACAGAACCCTGAACGATCATGCAATGTGCCAAAGACTAGGCAACATCGCAAATCTCTTCAAGATTCATAAACTCCTAAGAATGCAATACCTACAGTACCGTAGTCCTAAAGAGTAACTACGGGGCACGCTGCAGCCCTTTCTTACCTAGTGAGTATGGACCCGCCAAAAGGAGCTATCGGTAAATAAATCAAATATTTGACAAGCATTGGTTGAGGGTCTAGAATCGCTGCCTTTAGCACCTCCCCCGAAGTATTCCCTCGACGCCAAATTTTTTGTTGTGGAGTGTTGTGTCCGCATGCGCGCAGAATTGACAGTTCTTCTCGCAGACGAAAGCAAGATGGATTGCCAGCTGCTGGCACAGGCGATGCAGCGCCACAGCCGGTTTCAGGTACTCGATTGCGTGACCAGCGCGTCCGAAGCCGCCTCAGCCATCTGCGACCGCCAGCCGGATATAGCCATTATCAATATGCGACTGAAAGACGGCCCTCTGGCCGGCTTAATAGCACTGCGTAGGTTACGTGTCTTGCAATCGCACTGCCGTGTGGTCATGATGCTCGACAACAATAATGCCGAACTAGTTGTCGAAGCATTTCGCAACGGCGCGCGCGGCGTTTTCTGTCGCACCGGATCTTTTCTGGAGCTGCGCAAGTGTACGCAGCGCGTTCATGAGGGCCAGGTCTGGGTAACTAACTCTCATGCGGAATACGTCGTTCAAGCGTTGATGCAGGCGCCCGCACCGAATATGACCAGACCCGGCGTAGCCACGGTCTTGAGCAAACGTGAAGAGCAAGTCGCCCGTCTAGTAGCTTCTGGTTTATCCAACCGGGAGATATCGGTGAAGCTTGGCTTAAGCCCGAACACGGTTAAGAACTACTTATTTCGCATATTCGAGAAACTTGGTTTCTCCTCGCGTATTGAACTGGTGCTATACATGTTGAGTCAGGCCAAACGCCCGGTAGCCGTGCAGGATTGCGTTGTTCGATTAGAGGAAGAGGAGCTGGGAGCTTAGCAAGCGAAAGCGAGCTGAGGTCTTAGAAAACTCGTGGCGTGTTCTTTTGATTCCGCCTCATTCTGCGTTTCGCAATCGGAGGCTGTGCGTTAGGTACGACGCGAAGCGCTTCGTTCGGTTTGTCATGCAGAGTGAAGTGCCCACCCACGGCAAACCCGGATTCTAGAGCCATCTCTGCTACGCGAATTACTTTCCCGGTAGATTTTAACTGCACTCGCTGAACCGCGTTTCTTTCTAACGTCGGAAGATGTATCTCGAGGTTGACTTTTGTTCCAACAGAAATTTTGGCCCGGCTGGTGAGGAAGGCCCCTGAAACACTGATATTACGAGTGCGACCAATGTCTTCGCGCCGCACCCCAACCCGGTCGGTCCATCTAATAATCACGGGAGCTTGTAACTGAAAACGAACAGCTGCTCTATTCTCCATGGGCCACAAGACAGAATTCACAATTTCATTTGTGGAAGGTTAATAGGAGATGTATAGCAATTTGAGTTCCGTTCCTTGTGTGACAATCGATTGAAAATCTAGTTGGACGGTATGAGTCATCCAAGGCGTGAAAGAATAATGGCGCACCATCACCTAACAGCGTTAAGCTGCACGTTGTTCACACCGTTGACGCGACCATCCATTTACGTTTGCGGTCTTTGACTCGAAGCGTAGATCACCACCTCGACGCGACTGGATACTCCGAGCTTATTGAAGATACGGAATACGTAATTCTTCACCGTATTCTCGCTAATGTCTAGTTCACGCGCGATTTCGCTATTAGTAAGCCCCTCGGCGAGCCAGCGAACCACATCTTCTTCCCGCTTGGAGAGTAGGTTATCCCCCTTCGTGTCCACCAGTCGTGTGACCGGAGCATCCGACAATGCTTCCAGCAGGAACTGAAACTGGGAACTGCTGACCCAAAGTTGACCCTCAGACACTCGCCGAACGCACTTGCCAAGCATTTTGAGCGAATCGTTACGGCTGAAAACTCCCCGGGCTCCGCGGCGGAAGCTTTCCACCACCGAATTACGCTCATTACCATCAAGCAGCATGATCGTGCGAGTCTCGGGAGTAGCAACCCGCAATTCCTTCAGCAAAACCAAGCCCCGACCAGCACCACCCTCCAAATTTTCACTTAATATCGCGATGTCAGGTAGTAGCTTGAGAGCTTCGGCAAGAATGGACCTCCCGCTTGCGTCGTTGACGGTCAACCCCCGATCACGTCGCAGCGCCTCAGCGATCAAATGGCCGCTCAAAGGCGTGCTGTCAGCTACCAAGACACTAATAGTTTTCTTGTTGGCTTCTGTATTGTGGGTTGGGTCCATTGATCTCCCGATCTGGGACGGTCCAAATTAATGACAAAGCATCCTATTACTCCAGCTCTAAGTCAAGTCGGTAGTGGGTCAGTCTGAGCAGACTGACCCACTACCGTAAGTCTTTAGCCAACGAAATTCAATCCTCATCGACCGCCGGCTATAACGGAACAAGGTCCGGCTACGACGCGACGTCGGATATCGCCGGAAATGACGCACATTCTTTGGCGTGTATTTGCAAACCGCTCTTGGGCAGTCGTTGATCAGATTCACCTTTGACGAAGTTCAAGAATCGGTCTTTCAGGCGTACGACCCTGTCAGGACATCCCGCGGCAAGGCCTACATTCGGAAGAACGCCCTCAAACACGGCTTATTCATTCGACAGATCACAGATTTCGAGGCGCTCGTGGAAGATCCGCAAGAATACCAGGATCTCGAGCGCCTGCCGCGTCGCCGCAAGGGGAGAACTGGTTCCCCTACCGGAAATGTGGGTATAACAGAACGGAAGCGCTGAGTCTGACGCGCAGACCTCGGCGTACAATCCGTGCATGCTCTACCTGAAACCCATTTTGGCTGGACTTTGCGCTTCCGCACTCACCTATCTTTGCTTCCTGGCTTGGGTGCACTCGAAGGCCACGTCCCTCGCGGAAGAACAAGGCACAACTGGCTTGGTTCCAATAGCAAGCAGCCAGTCTTACGTGCTGCATTCGCCTGCTTTCTGGGTGCTCGCAATCATTGGATTCGGGGTCGGGTTCTTCGTGTTCCGTGATAGTTGAGAAGAGTCTCTGGATCCGAGATTCGGAACAGCTAACTTTCGGATCCGTGGAGTTTCAAGGTGTGCCCACCGCAGCCTTATTCTCTTGCGTTCGTGAATAAATGAGAGATTAGGGACCGAATTTTACGCAACGCCGGACTGGTAGCGCGCAAAGATCTGCGCTTACCAGACGTGTATGCAGGCAGCTGCACAAATCATATCTGGGTGGCATCCAAGCCGCTTAGCAGAGCCGCTTCCCTCAGCTTCTGATCGACGCTCAGAAAGACACATCCTTGCAGGGCGTCTTCGCACCAAGCCAGAGCCGCTGCTAATTGAAGGGAGTCGGCGGCTCGCAAGTCGCAGCGCTCGACCAATTGTACCGCCCTGGAGCGCAACACATTCGACGGCTCGATCAAGGACCAGGAATCAGCAAGGATTTTCGCGAGCTTGCGGGCGTTCGCCCAATCACCGGAGCTTAGTTGTTTCATTCTTACAAGTCGAGCGAGCGCCCTTGCAATCTCGAGGGGGGTTACCCACCAAACGATTACATCGTAGATCTCATACTGTGCGATGGCCCGCGGTGTAATGCCTTGACGGACCAGAGAGGAATCAATGCGCTCGTACCTCAAAAAGCCGAAAGCCGGGTTACAGGCTTTCCCGTTCTTCTGACCTCATCGGAGACTCTCACCAGATCGTGTGGAGCGCCCGCGACCGTCGGATTTCTCGGTCCGCAGTAAGTAGAGACATTCCCTCGACTAGGGCGGTGGCTCCAATAATGCGATCTGCTGGATCCTTAGGGTAAGTCGCAGGAAGAGCGAGGGCACGCGCACACGCGCGGCCGCTGATCGGTAGGATAATGAACCGTGCCTCGATTTCCTCCAAAAACGATTCGAGACTGATCTCGAGGCGGATGCGCCCTTTATTTGAAAGCGTCGCCAATTCCAGGAGAGTGATGTCGGAAATGGCCAATCCGTCGCCGTTCTCTCTCGCGTCGTTGATGGCCGCTCTTGCGTTTTTGGAAAGGTGAGTTTGGTCAAGCGCCAGCCAGACGACAACATGGGTGTCGAGGAGAATCACCTGAGTTCTCCCCACTCCTTGTCCGAAATTGCGGGGGAAACGATATCACCCAAAATAGTGCCCTTTCCCCGCAAGAAATTGTAGATGTCGTCTGTGTTTTTATCGGCCGGGACGAGTTTCGCCACCGGCTTGCCGTGTTTCGTGATCACTACGGCTTCCCGCTTCGCCTGAACCTCGTCCATCACAGCCAGGCAATGTATTTTAAACGAACCTGCCGCCATTTTCCTCATTCCGACCTCATGAAACCATAGTCATTATACCATAGTCGTAATTGTCACATGGGCGTCGTCCTGCCGATTTGCAGCCCGTTTCTTCAGCGGAGGCGTGAGAACGCCCCGGGCGACCAACCGCTGCTCCTGCTCGGAGTGGCCGTCAAGACGCCAGGGAACGATTCGCGCCACGGGCTTGTTGCGGTCGCACACCAGCACCTCCTCGCCGTCCCGGACAAGCTGAATATGGGCGCTGAGCTGCGCCTTCAGATCGCTAATATTTACAGTTCTCATAAGGGAATTGATTCTGACATGGAGCCGGCCGAAGCACCATGGGCCTACCGGTGCATCACTGACGACAAGCCGGACCGGCTGGTTTCCAATGGGGCGTGGTTAGTAGCGGGGCTGAGCTACTTATGGCGCAATCTGTGGTGTCACAACTTCAACATCAGGCGGCTGGATGCGTCCTTCTCCCTTTTGGGACGGTACTCCTGCAGACGTTCGGCTGAAGATGTTGGCTTTTTTCTGTTTTTCATCCACTCGGCTGCTCGGTGTTCGGCCTCGAGCAATTGCTCCATCGACATGCTCTCGCTGACCTGGTGTTTGGCTCGGGTTATCTGTTCGCCGACGATTAAGTACCACATGTAGGCTTCCACCCGATCGCTCGATCCAGAATATCGAGCGGAATAGGTCTCAGCTAATACCAGTTGTGCGGGCGCCAGTCCCTGCTCTGCGGCTTTTTGACAGACGGCCAAGGTCGCTCCATTGTCATGAGCGGGGTTCGTCAACAGACATGAGGTCAGGGATTGTGCAGGGTTGGCCTGAGTCAGAGTCATAAATAATAACTCGACCCGATTGGCGACTCCCAACTTATCGAACACGCGAAACAGGTAATTCTTGATAGTGTGCTGACTGAGCCCAAGGCGCTGTGCGATTTCACGGTTGGTGAGTCCCTCGGCCAGACAGCGAACTACCTCCATCTCCCGCTTGGAGAGTAACTCCAAGCCATTAGCATCGACTGCGCGGACCAATGGCGATGATGCCAGGGCTTCCACAGCCATCGACATCTCCTGGCTACTGGCCCAAATCTGGCCGGCGTAGACACTCCGAAGGCACTTGCAAAGCGATTCGATGGCGTCATGTCTGCTGAAAATCCCTCTCGCGCCAACGCGAAAGGCGTGTAGGACAATCTCAGGCTTTGACGAATCCAACAGCATTACGCCGCGGATGTGAGGGTGTAACGCTCGCAGTTCACGCAAAACCTCAAACCCGCGAAGCGGTTCCTCGTCAAGATGGGAATTGATCACGACAACGTCGGCTCTTTGTTCTGCAGCGGTTGCTACCAGAGCCTTAGAATCGCAGTCCGCGCAAAAGACATCCAGTCCCGGCTCTCGTTTGAGCGCGTCCGCGAGCAACTGAGTGTGAATCTGAGAACTGTCTGCAATCAGAACTCGAATGCTCTTTTGCCCCAAAGGTTCCGTCTCCATAAGTTCGACCGAATGCGACCAGCGTGCCAGGCGCGGGAAACCGCCCACGGGGGAAGCGAACTTGTTCTATCTGGGGAAGGTATGAACAAGGCGAGCGCATTGCTAGAGGACGCCAGAAACCCGATGAACGCCAGCAAAACGCAATGATAGGTTACCCTATGACTCACGCGGGAGCAAGCAAAATATCGCAAAGTTTTGCAATGGGTTGCCAATGACGCTACATCGGGTTTTGCGAGGGTTGTATCCCGCCGTTCCCGCCGTGGTCGATTTAAATAAACCCGCTATTTCCTTTGAAATCATACGAATGTCGCTAGCAGTTTCGGACCGAGATGGGAAGCGCCGAACGCAATGCTTGACGAATCGGGCCGAACCTCTCCGATTCATGAGAAAACCTTCTCTAAGCGCATCGTCTGTTTCCACCGGGAACCGCTACCCCATTTCCCAGGAGACTTTCGCCACGGAGCGCGGGTACCTCTTGCAGCCACCTGCATAGGGCTATAGCCTACGTTCACTTCGGGTACAGAACTTAGTTCCCATCCCCCCTTTGCCCGGCCACAAGGATCTTTTAACGCTGTTTGACGCGAAGTTGTGAAGTGCGACCCCCACGACCCTGAAGTCGATCCTCCCCTCGTTTGGATTTAGTCCCAAGGCCTAGAAGTCACATTTGTGACTGAGAGGGCGAAGCTATGAGTGCCGGCCCAGTCGTGGGAGCTCCCGAACACCCCGCCAATGACTGAAGTGAACACGGAAACTTGGTACGCGGTGCACACTCGCGCTCGCCACGAACGAGTGATCGCGCAGCGGTTGCGCGAACAAGGCATCAATACCTTCCTGCCGTTAGTCACTGAAGTGCATCGCTGGAGCGATCGGCGAAAATCCGTAGAAGTGCCGCTTTTTGGCTGCTACGTTTTCGTGAAATTACCTCGACCGGAGAGCATCGATTGCAAGTACTGAAAATCGACGGTGTGTTCAGGTTCGTGGGCGCTTCCGGTCTGGGTACGCCGATTGCGGAATCGCAAATCGACGCGGTTCGCACTCTAATCGGACAGCAGATTCCTTGGAGCACTCATCCATTTCTTCAGATCGGACAGCGGGTGCGAGTACGCGGGGGCGCACTGGAGGGTGTTGAAGGCATTCTGGTTACGCGAAATGATGACAACACATTGGTGGTGTCCGTCGACGCAATTCAAAGATCTTTAGCAGTTCGTATTCAGGGCTACGACGTCGAACCTGTTTAAGAGTTGCAACCCCTTCCGCTAATTCAAAAAATTTCCAACTCCATGATGGAAAATTCAATCGAAGCCGCACGCGTGCTGGCTGTCAGTAAAGATCCCGGCGTGGCCCGTTCGCTCTGGTCGATTGCTGAAGCGAATTCCTGGCAACTGGAAACCGTGGGTAGTGGCTGGGAAGCGCTGGAATCGGTCCAAGGGGGTACGACTCCCGATCTGCTTTTGCTGGATCTGCCCCGGGGAGATGCAGACAGCCTGCACATCTTGCGTTGGTTGCGAAGGCTTCGTCCCAACTTGCCGATTATTTTGGTTTGTCATCCCGACGATGCCGGGCGAAAAAATGAAGCAATTCGGCTGGGCGCCCAGGATTATCTGGTCCGGCCGATCGAAGACAAGAAGCTTGAAACCACGATTTCCGGCCAGCTGAATTCGCGCAGGCCAATCCATTGCCGTAGAGATCGCCAGCGACGACATCGAACAGGTCAGCGAAGAGGCGTTTTTTGTGAGCGCCAGTCCAATCATGCGCAAACTTCGCGCCCAGGCAGAATTGCTGGCTCAAGCCAGTGTTCCGGTGCTGATCCTGGGAGAAGTTGGCAGCGGAAAAGACACTACTGCCCGGCTCATTCACAAGCTGTCCGTCCGATCCGGATTCAAATTTCTTAAGGTAAATTGTGCGGCGCTGCCTGGCGATCTGCTGGAAACTGAACTATTCGGTTACGAGCGAAGCGATTCCACCGGCTCAGTCCGATCCAAAGCAGCCAAGCTGGAATTGTGTGAAAAAGGGACGATTCTGCTGGACGAAATTACAGAGATGCCCACCAGCGTCCAGAGCAAGTTATTACAAGTATTGCAGAACAAACAGTTCTTCCGTCCTGGCAGTGGCGCCACGGTCAGCGTAGACGTGAGAATTCTGGCGGCTACCAGCGCCAATATCGATCGGGCGCTGTCTGAAAAGAAGCTGCGTGAAGACCTTTATTATCGGTTGAGCGCCTTCACGATGCAGACTCCACCGTTGCGACAGCGCAAAGATGAGCTTCCACTGCTGCTTCGTCATTTCATGCATCATCTGGCAAAGCATTACGGCCTGCCTGCGCGCACTTTCTCACCTTCCGTGCTCGATGCCTGCCATGCGTATTCGTGGCCAGGAAATCTTCATGAGATTGAGGAGTTTGTGAAGCGCTATTTGATGATGGGAGACAAAGAGTTAATCTTCGCCACACCGAGGTCAGAGCACCCCCCTCAAGAACGGCAAGGCTCACTGCGAAGTTGGACCCTATCAGGGAGACTCATTTTGCAGACCAAGGTTTTGCCGACCAAGATTTTGCGAGGCAAGATTTTGCCGAACAAGATGAGGAGCGGCCGGCTAGTCTCAACTCGCTGAAGTCTCTGGTACAAAGCGTCCGGTACGAAGCGGAGAGAAATGCCATCGCTACGGCTCTGGAGAAGACGGGCTGGAACCGGAAAGCCGCGGCGCGATTGCTGAAGGTCAGCTATCGGACGTTACTGTATAAGATCGAGCAATATCACATGAGTTCGTCGGAAACCCATCCTTCCTCATTTTCAGCTAATGGAACTCGAGGAAATGGAAAGCGAGTTTAGCATTCGCCAGGAGACACCATTGCTCAGTTTGGAGCAAATCATGAAAAACGACAGCAAAAAAAGTACTTGCCGCAGGATCGGAATGTTCGGCATGTGCATACTGATCTCTGGTTGGCTGGCGGCGCAAACTGATACAGCAAAAATGCCGACAACACCAAGTCAGAAGCTCAGACAACCGCTGCTGATGCAAATACTGGCGCAACCGCAGGTCCTCCCCACGATGACACTTACATTATTGGTGCCGATGACGTTCTGGCCATCAACGTTTGGAAAGAGCCCGAAGTATCGCGTACGGTTCCGGTTCGTTCGGATGGGAAAATATCCGTACCTTTAGCCGGAGAAGTGCAAGCCAGCGGAGAGACGCCGCGTCAACTGGAGAAGGAGCTAGCCACCAAGCTGCAAAGTTTTATCTCCGAACCTGAAGTCACCGTCATCGTCACGGAAGTCAAAAGCCAGAAATTCAATATTCTCGGGATGGTCACGAAGCCCGGATCGTACCCGCTGACAAACTCTTCCACCGTGTTGGACGCTATTGCGACAGCCGGCGGATTCCGCGACTTTGCCAAGCAAAAATCCATCTACATCCTCCGCCAGAATCCGGACGGCGGGAGTCGCGCTTGCCCTTTAACTATAAAGATGTCATCAAAGGCAAGAACTCGGCCCAGAACATAAAGCTCCAGCCGCGCGACACCGTTGTGGTCCCGTGAGATTACACATGCTAACTCAAATCTTGATCGCAATCATCTTGCTCTGCGCGTCCGTTTGGGCGCAGGTCGACACCTCGAGTGCCGCAGTCGCCGCAACTGGCACCGGAGGTAGCGGCACCGGAATGTTGATGCCGGCCCCGATAAGTGGTGAAGGCTACTCAATGGGCTTTACCTCCGAGACGCGTGCGAATTATCTGCGCGGAGGATTAGTGTTCAGCAGCGCATACGATACCGACGCGACGATCGGCGCCAATCGGACAGCCGGTGAGCGACGTCAGTTATTCGGTTTGGCCGACAATTTCACTCGATCAGACGCGTTCGCGCTTTCACTGGGTGTTCAACTATAGTCCGGGATTTACTCTCTACCAGAAGACCAGCGGGTTGAATCAAGCCGACCAGAATCTGGGGATAAATCTGAGCTATCGCCTCAGTCCGCATGTGACGCTCGGTTTGCGGGATTCTTTCCTTAAAACATCGAATGTGCTCAATCAGCCGAATCAGGATTTTGCTCAGCCGGTTTCGGGCTCGGTGTTTGTTCCTAACTCATCTGTAATCGCGCCACTCGCTGACGTGCTTTCGAACACTGCGAACGCTTCGCTCACTTACCAGTTCAGCCCCAATGGCATGGTCGGAGCCAGCGGAACTTTTGCGAACCTGCACTATCCGAATCAATCGCAAGTCCCTGGACTTGGCGATTCAAGTTCAAGAGCAGGCTCGGCTTTTTACAATCGCCGCCTGTCGAAAATGCACTACCTCGGCGCAACCTATCAATACCAGAATTTCCTGGCATATCCGACGCTCGGACAAAGTCAGACGACAGCTCATAGCGTCTTCCTTTTCTATACTCTCTATCTGAAACCGACCGTTTCCATTTCCCTGTTTGGCGGTCCGCAATAGGCCAACACTCGGCAGTTTGGCTTGCCGACGACGACGGGATGGTCTCCAGCCGGCGGGGCCAGCATGGGCTGGCAAGGAAGATTGACCAGTTTCGCCGTCAGCGCCTCGCGAGCCATTAATGATGGCGGCGGTTTATCCGGAGCGGTTCAGGCGATAAGCGCGAACGCCTCAGTCCGCCGGCAAATCATTCGCAACTTGAGCACATCACTGGGCGGAAGTTACGCGGACAACAACATGCTGGATCCACTGGCTATATTCAACACCAGCGGGCATACAGTTTCGGGCAGCGCGTCCGTGCAGCGCCAGGTCGGAGAGCATTTGAACTTGCAATTGCAATATATGCACTTGCACCAGAGCTATAGCGACGTAGCTGTGTTGTCCGCAGCTCCTAACCGAGATCGCGTGGCAGTCAATATTTCGTATCAGTTCTCGCGTCCGCTCGGCGAATAGCACGAGAAATTTTATGCTAGATGAGTTAGAAGAGAAACCGGAAGAAGGCGTCAACCTCCAGCAGTATGCCGACGTGATTCGCCGTCGACATATGTATTTCCTGATACCTTTTTTCCTTGGCTGGCTGGTGGTCTGGAGTGCAAGTTGGGTTCTGCCCCGCGTATATAAGTCGGGCACGCTGATTCTGGTCGAACAACCGAGCATGCCAAGAGATTACGTTACTCCCAACGTGACGGATGATTTGCAGGCACGCTTGCAAAGCATTACCCAGCAGATATCTGAGTCGTACGCACCTTTTGCACATTATCGATGAGCTCAATCTGTATGCAGATAAACGCGGCCGGCTTAATCCGGATGAGCTGGTCGAGCGTATGCGCAAAGATATCGAGATTGAGCTGGTACGCGACACACGAAATCAGATTACCTCATTCAACATCTATTATTCTTCTCACGATCCTCACGTCGCTCAGCAGGTGACTGGGGAGCTAACAAATCTCTTCATCAGCGAGAATCTGGAATTGCGTCAACAGAAATCGGAAGACACGACGAAGTTTCTCGAACAACAGCTGGAAACGGCCAGACAGACTTTGGCCGAGCAGGAAGAAAAGGTCCGAGTTTACAAAGATCAGCACCTCGGCGAATTGCCGAGTCAGTTGTCCAGCAATCTTCAAATCCTCACCGGACTGCAATCCCAACTGCAGAGCGAAGAAGATGGCCTCAATGCTGACCGGCAGCAGAACGCTTATTTACAGTCCATGCTGGAGCAATCCCGGTGTTCTGCAGAGAACGCTAAGACTGGAGACGGCACGCCCATGGGTATCCCCGCCTTAGATCAAGAACTGGAAAAACTTAAGGCGCAACTCGCCGATCTCAGCTCGCACTACACCGATCGTCATCCCGATGTTCGAAACTTGAGAGATCAGATTGCCAAGACGGAAAAAATGCGCGACCAAGTCTCTCGCCGATCTAAAGACCGCCGCGGCCAAGGCTTCGTCAAATGGCAAACCGGTTGCTCCAGCTCTCAGACGAAATGGATAGCGGAAACGGCTCGACGACGATTCAACTCCAGGGCCAATTAAAGCCAATCAAATCGACATTGCGAACAAAGAACAAGAGATCTCCGCCCTGAAAACCAAAATTAATGATTACCAGGCACGTTTGAATCAGGAGCCAGTGCGGGAACAGCAGTTTGCCGATCTTACCCGTGGCTATGAACAGTCCAAGGCAAATTACGACGAGCTTTTGAAAAAGAAGAACTCTTCGCAGATGGCTACCAGCATGGAATTACTGCAGCAGGGCGAACACTTTCAGATGATCGATCCTCCCAGCCTGCCGTTAAAACCTGATTTTCCAAATCGGCTCAAGTTTTGCGGCATCGGTTTGGGTATTGGGATTGCCTTGGGTGCTGCCCTGGCGGGTGGGACAGAATTTCTTGATGATCGTCTGTATGACGAGAAAGCTCTTAAGGACTATGCTGCCGATCAACGTGATTTCAGACATTCCGGCCATCACCAGCGCGGAAGAAGAAAGGAAGCAAGCCAGGAAGTCTGGGTTAGGCTGGGCCGCCGCAGCGCTGGTTTTTACTGCTATTCTTGCCGGATCAGCAGTAAGCTACTTCCGAGGCTAATCGCAGTCCATGTATAAAGCGTTCTACAACCTGAAGCGTAATCCGTTCGAGATTACGCCGGACCCGTTTTTTCTGTTTCCCACTCGCAGACACAATGAGGCGTTGGCGGCTCTATATTATGGAGTGCGACGCCATAAGGGATTCGTAGTGATGACCGGAGAAGTCGGCACCGGCAAAACTCTGCTTGTCCGCTGCCTGCTGCAATTGCTGAATCAGAGCGACGTCGCCTACGCCTACGTTTTCAATAGCCGGCTCTCTCCAGTTGAGTTCCTGCAGTATGTTGCCGGAGATTTCGGGCTCAATGTGAGCGGCAAGAACAAAAGCGAGCTTCTCTTAGTGCTGAGTAACTATGTTATCTCCCGGCATCAGAAAAACCTGACTACGGTGCTGGTAGTCGACGAGGCCCACCATTTGTCGGCAGAGGTGCTCGAAGAAATCCGTTTGCTGACCAACCTTAGAAACTACCAACGAAAAGTTACTTCAGATCTTGCTGGTAGGACAGCCCGAATTGGACGAAAAGCTCGACTCGATCGAACTTCGGCAATTGAAGCAGAGGATTGCGCTGCGCTCACAGCTTCAGCCATTGAATCTGGACGAAACCATAGGCTACATTCAGCGCCGACTGGCAGCTCGCCGGAGCAAACTTCTAATTCGTCGCTGATCTTTTTCCGGCCGAAACGATTGCAAGAATTCATTGCCATTCGCGTGGCTTTCCGCGGCTGATTAACACAGTTTGCGAAAACGCACTGATTACAGGCTACGCGCAGACATCGCGCAGAGCGTGACGCCGGACATTATCGAAGACATCGCCGCAGACTTCCGTCTCGGAGTCGTCCACCAACCCGGCTGCATCACGAACGCCAACGAAGACGGGGACGCACGGCGGGCAGCGAAGACTTTGCTTCTGCTGCATGACTACTTGCAAAAATTGCAATCCAGCCACGGAGAACCGCGGGCAGCCGCAGCCAACGGAGCCACTAAACATGAGCCGTATATTTGAGGCTTTACAGAAGTCCGAGTCGGAACGGTCAGGCACGCCGTTAACACCCCCGGCACTTGCGACCGAACTTTTGCAAGTGGTGGAGCGCGAAGCTATCGGTCACGCTCCGACCGGATTCACCCTGCGAGCGAATTTGACGCTCCTCAATTCGTCGAATTTACCAATTTCGCGAAAGATGATTTGCGTCAGTTCCTTTCTTTGCCAGTCTCGTTGCCGCCGGACAACAAGTTATATGCCTTACCGCCCAGGAAAGCTTTGGCGCGGAAAAATTCCGTTTTCTCGGCGTTCGCTTAAGACAGCTGCAGCAAACCCGTCCGCTCAAAAAACTCTTGATCACTAGCACGATTCCTGAAGAAGGCAAAACCACCGTGGCGGCAAATCTGGCGGCAATTCTGGGCGCGAAGGCAGCAGCCGAAGATTCTGCTTCTCGAAGGCGATTTGCGGCGTCCCTCGCTGTCGACCAGTTCGGTCTGGGAATCTTCCCGGGGCTAAGCGAGTGGTTACAAGGTGAATCGCGCCCGATTCAGCATATCTACCGACTGGAAGGCCCAAACTTGTGGCTTCTGCCGGCGGGCCGGCCACCAGAGAATCCGCTTGAATTGATGCAGTCAGGCAGACTTTCAGAGCTTTTGAAACAACTGTCAACCTGGTTTGACTGGATCATTATCGATTCCCCTCCGATACTGCCTCTCGCCGATACCAGTGTCTGGGCGCGATTGGCAGACGGAATTCTTCTAGTCACTCGCGAAGGAACCACCAAGAAGCGCATGTTGCAACAAGGTCTACAGGCGCTTGAACAGTCCAAGTTGTTGGGCGCGGTGGTGAATCATCCGCGAATACCGATCATACCAATTATTACCAGCGCTACGGTCCAGGAGTTGCGCGACAAGAAGATGCAACTTCGGAAAAATAAACCCCCAGCTTACAATTTTGATCCCCCGAGTCATTGTTACTTCCCAGGTCTGTTACTCCCCCGCAGACAGGCAAACACAAAACAACATTCAACAGGGTAGGCCGTTGTTCCTGCACGCCAAAAAGCAGGACGAGGAGAGGGCAGTCGTGAACGTACGGCGGTCAGGCGGTATAGCACCTCTGGATACTTTTTCAGCACGACGTTCAACCGGTTGAAGAACGCAGTGTACTGAATGAGGCAGCGTTTCACAGGATGATTTCGCTCGAGCGTAAGCGCACTGAGCGCTCGCGAAAACCATTCCTGCTGATGCTGCTGGATATGGGAGACGGTCTCTACTCGGATAGCAACGAGAAGGCGCTGGACAAGGTTCTGTCGGCACTTTCTCTGTCCACCCGGGAGACCGACGTTACCGGCTGGTACAAGAACAATATTGTTGTTGGGGTCATGTTCACGGAGTTTGGGGTGGACGATCGCAACACCATCCTGACCACTGTCATGACCAGGGTGAGCGAGACTTTGCGCACAAACCTGAGCTCGCACCAATTCAATCAGATCAGCATCTCCTTCCACTTATTCCCGGAAGAATGGAATCACGACGTTTTCGAACGGCCGAGCAATCCGAAACTCTATCCCGACCTGACTCGTCGGGATGATGGCAGAAAACTCTTCTCCAGCATCAAGCGAATCATGGACACCAGTCGGCAGTGCTCTAGCCCTGCTGTTTTTGTCACCTCTGATTCTCGTGATTGCCATTGCCATCAAGCTGACCTCGAAGGGCCCCGTGTTCTTTCGCCAGAAGCGGGTCGGACAATACGGCGAACAATTTGTCTTCCTGAAGTTCCGGTCGATGTATGTCAACAACGATGCCAGCGAGCATAAAGCGTACGTCAAGACAACTGATTGCCGGCAGCGCCCAGAGCCAGCCATCAAACGGCAACTGGCAACGGCGTTTACAAACTGACCAAAGATTCCAGAATCACCCGCATCGGCAGCTTCCTCCGGAAAACCAGCCTTGATGAGTTGCCGCAGTTTATCAATGTGCTCAAAGGCGAGATGTCCCTGGTTGGTCCGCGTCCTGCCATCGCTTATGAAGTAGAGGCTTACGACATCTGGCACCGGCGCCGGGTGCTCGAAGCCAAGCCCGGCATTACCGGACTGTGGCAGGTGAACGGACGCAGTCGCATTAAGTTCGACGATATGGTTCGTCTTGATTTGCGGTACGCCAAAACCTGGTCCCCTTGGATGGATCTGAAAATTCTTATGCGCACTCCCGTCGCAGTTGTGTTTGGAGACGGCGCGTACTGAAGGAGACTCTGAATGTCAACCGTACTACAACCCGCTAGCCAGCTTCCGCAGCCGCTCCTGACCGATCCCGCGCGTAAAGAGCGCGGAGACGGAGTGGTCAAATTTGGCGTGGTCGGATACGGATATTGGGGCCCCAACGTGGTCAGAAACCTTGACCAGTTCGATGGCTCAGAAGTGGTGACGGTTTGCGACAAGAGCCCGGCAGCGCGCAAACGCGATTCACAAAACCTATCCCGCACATCGGAGTCGTCTCGGAAACGGCTGACCTGGTGTCATCAACTGAGATCGACGCGGTTGCCATCGTGACTCCGGTGTGGACTCACTACGAATTGACCAAGGCTGCCCTGGAAAATGGAAAGCATGTGTTCGTCGAGAAGCCCTTCACCAGCGACTCGGCCCAGGCAGAAGAGCTTATAGAACTTGGCGGAAAAAAGAATCTGAAAATCATGGTCGATCACACTTTCCTGTTTACCGGAGCGGTGAAAAAGATTGGCCAACTGCTCGATGAAGGTGACGCTGGGCAACATTTATTACTACGATTCCACGCGCGTCAACCTCGGGCTTGTTTCAGCACGACGTGAATGTCATCTGGGACCTCGCTCCTCACGATTTGTCGATAATCGATCATCTGATCAAGGAGACTCCCGAAGCTGTCTCCGCGACCGGCCAGACCCATCTGAACGGCCACGAAGACGTCGCATTCATCACGGTTTATTTTCCCAACAAAATTATTGCCCACATCAACGTCAACTGGCTGTCGCCAGTGAAAGTACGCACCACGCTGATCGGTTGCGAGAAGAAGATGTTGGTCTGGAACGATCTCGAGGCTGACGAAAAGATCAAGGTTTATGACAAAGGAGTACACATCACCAGCCGCGAAGGGCTCTATAACCTGCTGGTGAATTATCGTTCCGGGGACATGTGGTCTCCGCAAGTGGAGCAGATCGAGGCGCTCAAGCAAGAACTTGCCTACTTTGTCGATTGCATTGCAAAAAATAAGACACCTTTTAACGACGGCGCCGCCGGCCTTCGCGTGGTCAAACTTCTCGAAGCCGCCAACCAATCGGTCAAACAAAGAGGGGCATTCGTTCGCCTCTAATTTTCCTTCCTCCTTCTCCTGTTAGTGAAAGCAAAATTGGCGCGTACCCACACTTGGACAAAAGTACAGCCGAAAGTCCTGCTGGCCACGACTTCCAGCTGGGTGCCTACGGCTCGGCTGGCGATGGCGTTAGCCAACGCCGGATGCACCGTGGAGGCTGTCTGCCCCGCAGGCCATCCGGTCCGCAAGACTAACGCCTTGCGTCAGATTCATACTTACCGCGGCCTCGCGCCATTGATGTCATTCAAAAAGGCGATCATGGCCGCAGATCCGGATCTCATCGTTCCTGGGGATGACCTCGCAACTCGCCACCTGCATGACCTGCACCGCCGAGAGCAACAGGAAAGCAATGCAGGGAAGCAAATTTGCAATCTGATAGAGCATTCACTGGGCGCACCCGAAAGTTTCCCCGTGGTGTTTGCGCGAAATGCTTTCATGCACGCGGCTCATCAGGAAGGCATTCGAGTTCCGAAAACCACCGTTGTCGAGAATGTCGGGGATCTCAAGAAACTAGCTTTTGGTTTTCCGTTAGTGTTGAAAGCGGACGGTACTTCGGGTGGAAACGGAGTAAGAATCGCGCAAACCCTGGAAGAAGCAGAACAAGTGCTGCGAATTCTGCAAGCTCCACCACTGTTTGCAAGGGCGGCTAAGCGGGCGATCGTCGATCACGATACAACCTTGCTGTGGCCGTCGTTGCTGCGCCATCGATTTGTCATAAACGCGCAGGCGTTTGTTCAGGGACGCGAAGCCACCAGCACCATATTCTGCTGGGAAGGTTCTGTTCTCGCCGGCTTGCATTTCGAAGTGCTGGAAAAGATGCATGTGGCCGGACACGCTGCCGTTCTGCGCCTGATCGACCATTGGGAAATGTCAATCGCAGTGGAGAAGATGGCCCGGCGGCTCAATCTTTCAGGACTCTATGGTTTTGATTTCATCCTGGAAGCGCACACCGACGATGCCTATCTTATCGAAATAAACCCACGCACCACTCAGGTTGGACATCTGGCGCTTGGCGCAGGACGCGACCTTCCGGCAGCGCTCTACGCAGCTATCTCCGGAGACGGCGTTCCCGCAAGTCAAAAAATTACCGAGGCAGAAACGATCGCACTCTTTCCCCAGGAATGGATAAGAGATCCCCGGAGCGAGTTTTTGCGATCTGCCTACCACGACGTTCCCTGGGACGAGCCGGCCTTGGTGAGTGACTGCATCCGCAGAAGCCAGGTGCAAAGGGCGTGGTACGCGAAACAAAACTTGGCAGCGGTTCGACCCTCCGCTTTACCACTAACCGTTCCGCCAGAACATGCCGCAGTGGAGGCCGATTGCGAAGCAAAATAAATTCCGAATCAGCCAGTCTCGCTCGCCCGCTGCGCGGTCATCGCAATTTGCATTCGAATTCTGCAAGGACTTCCGGTTTTTGCTCAACGCAGCTAACGGCTTCGGAGCTCCAAGGAAACGTCCGTAGAAATCTAAACCGGCCACTGCGAATCATGAAATTTGGCGGGACCTCGGTAGGTGACGCGTCTTGCATCCGGAAAGTGGCCGACATTATCCGCGCCGCATCCATAGAAACCGACATCGTGGTCGTGGTCTCAGCCATGAGTGGCGTCACCAATAAATTGATCGAAGCAGCCTTGGAGTCCGAGGCCGGAAATTGCAACGCAGTCGACACGATTTTTGGCGAGCTGCGGTATCGCCACGAAATTGCAATCGAGGCCTTGATTCATTCCGATGCGGAGCGAGAACGCATCAGCGAGCGAATGCAGAAGCATTTCGAAGAAGGCGAGCGCCTTTGTAAAGGAACCGATGCTCCTCGGCGAACTGACCCCCCGGACGCGTGATGCCATATCCAGCCTGGGCGAGCGGCTCTCGGCTCCGCTGCTAGCAGCTGTCCTCGTGGAAATCGGAGTAACAAGTGAATCCGTCGAAGCGACGAAACTGATTGTCACCGACTCCTACTACGGTGGCGCTGAGCCGTGGATGGATCTGACCCGAGAAGCCTGCCATGCACATCTGCATCCACTTTTGCAGCAAGTCATGGTCCCGGTGGTAACTGGATTCATCGGCGCCAGTGAAGAAGGCGTGCTCACCACATTAGGCCGCGGCGGCTCGGATTATTCCGCAACCATCCTGGGCGCAGCACTCGACGCGGACGAAGTTATTATCTGGACTGACGTGGACGGCTTGTTGACGTGCGATCCACGGCTGGTGCCAAGCGCCAGTACGATCTCTGAAATTTCCTATCGCGAGGCATCGGAGCTGGCATATTTCGGCGCCAAGGTTCTTCATCCCAAAACCCTTCGCCCGGTAATGCAACGCGGTATCCCGCTTCGCATTCGCAACACGTTTGAGCCGGAAAATCCGGGAACGAAGATAACGCACACCGGCCCGGCAAGCGCCAATGGAGTAACTGCAATCACGGCGATCGGTGATGCCGCATTGATCACGGTCGGAGGTCCGGGCCTCGCCGAAGTGCAGGATGTTCTAGGGCGCACATTCGCAACGACTGCTGCTGTCCGCGCTGACGTGCTTCTGATTTCACAGTCGTCTTCGCAGAATGAAGTATGCCTGGTAGTCTCTGCCGGCGTGGCTAAACGGGCTGTCGAAGCCTTGCGTCACGAATTTGCCCACGACCTCGTCCACGAAAAGGCGGAACACATCGCGCTCGATGCAACGGTTGCAATCGTCACCGTGGTTGGCCAGAAGTTGCGCGGCATGTCAGGAATGATCGGCCGCGCTTTCGCCGCTCTGGGACGCGAGAACGTAGATATTATCGCCAGCGCTCACGGCGCATCCGAGTGCAACATCTCCTTTGTGGTTGCCAGAGAAGATATGGATGCCGCGCTCGTTGCCGCTCACCAGGAATTCCAGCTCGGCGCGCTGACATCACCCGTCGCAACCTGGTATTACGACTCCGAGCGAGCCGCTGCCGAAGCGGATTGAACAACTTCTCTCGCAACAAACTCACCAGATCTTCTTAGCAAACATGACTATGAATCCGCACGTATGCATCGCGCCAGACGTAAAGCTCGGACGAGACGTCAAGCTCTCCAAGTTCATCAACCTCTACGGATGCGAAATCGGCGATGAATCGAAGATCGGCGCCTTCGTCGAAATCCAGAAGAATGCCACCGTCGGCAAGCGCTGCAAAATCTCCAGTCACACATTTATCTGTGAAGGCGTAATCATCGAGGACAACGTCTTCATCGGCCACGGCGTCACGTTCATCAACGATTCATACCCCCGCGCCACGACCGGCGAAGGCAACCTGCAGACCGAAGCCGACTGGAAAGTCGAACGAACCGTGATCAAGAAAGGCGCGTCGATCGGTTCGGGCGCAACGATTCTCTCGAGCACCACAATCGGCGAAAACGCCATTGTCGGAGCCGGCAGCGTAGTCACCAAGGACGTACCCGCGAACAGCATCGTAGCCGGAAATCCGGCCAGAGTTTTGCGTTATATCGAACAAATTGCGGAGGTCACAAAGTGAGCATTTCTAATAATTCGAACAGCATTCCTTTTCTTGATCTGGTTACCCCTCACGTAGAAATGGAGCAGGAACTCACTGCCATCTTCCACCAGGTTCTGCACACCGCCGGATTCATCGGCGGTCCCATGGTGGAAGAATTCGAAAAGGCATTTGCCGCCTTCTGCGGCACCAGCCATTCGGTCGCCATCAGCAGCGGCACCGACGCCCTGCGCTTTGCCATCATGGCGTGCGGCGTTCAGCCAGGCGATGTGGTCGTGACCGTACCGCATACGTTCATCGCGACAACCGAAGCGATTTCGCAAGCCGGAGCACTTCCCGAATTCGTCGACATCGACGAGCGCACCTACAACATGGACCCGGAAAAACTTCGAGAGTATTTAGAGCAGAAGTGCGAAAAAGACAAATCCGGCAAACTGATCAGCCGTCGCAGCGGCCGGCCAGTAACTGCCGTTGTTCCGGTCCACCTCTACGGACAGATGGTCGACATGGATGCGATTCAGGAATTGGCGGATCGGTTCGGTCTCATCGTGATCGAAGACGCCTGCCAGGCTCACGGAGCCGAATATTTTTCCCGCAAGCAAAATCGCTGGATGAAGGCCGGATCAATGGGCCGCGCAGCAGCCTTCAGCTTCTATCCCGGCAAGAACCTGGGAGCCTGCGGCGAAGCCGGCGCGGTGACCACCAACGATGCCAGCTCTCGCAAAAAAGATCAGCATGCTCCGCGACCACGGCCAAGCCAAGAAGTACTACCACGACATCGAAGGCTACAACGGCAGACTGGACGCACTTCAAGCCGGGCTGCTGCACGCGAAACTAAACCTTGCCTGACTGGAATAACGCGCGGCGGAAACATGCAGAACGCTATCGCCAGTTGCTCGGCAAATGCGAAGGTGTCACGCTTCCATACGAACCCACGGTTCCAGAGCCTGTCTACCACTTGTTTGTGATCCGAGTGGCGGACCGGGAACAATTAAAGGATTATCTGGAGGCGGCCGGTATCGGCACTGGCATTCACTATCCTATTCCGCTGCACCTGCAGAAAGCCTACGCGGCGTTAGGGTATCACAGGGGAGACTTCCCGGTTACCGAGAGCGTCGCTGCCGAGATTCTTTCGCTGCCCATGTTTCCTGAACTCACGGAAGCAATGCAAGTACGCATAGCCGAGCAGACAGCACAGTGCGTTTCGCGTCTGGTTACTGTCGCAGGAAGGTAAAATGTCCCCAACTCAATTAGCAAGAAATACTGAACCGCAGCAGAGCGCGCCTGAAATGCAAGTCCAGGGCGGACAGCGTGCTGGACAACCACGGCGCTCCGACCGGAAAGTCTGGATCGACCTGGAAAATTCCCCGCATGTACCGTTTTTTGATCCCATCATTAAGGAACTGGAAAAACGCGGATGCGAAGTGGTGCTCACCGCCAGCGACTGCTTCCAGGTCTGCGAGCTGGCAGACATGGCCGGGTTGGAATATCGGACTATCGGTCATCATTACGGAAAAAATCGTGTGGCCAAAGTGATGGGTCTGGGTATCCGGGTGTCGCAGATGCTGCCGCTTATCCTGCGAGAAAGGCCAGCCATCAGCGTTTCGCACGGTTCCCGGTCCTCCTTAGTAGTTTCCGCTATGTTTGGGATTCCGAGTATTACGATTGCAGATTACGAATACGCCGATCACCGGCTCACGACCTGGTTAGGTTCCATGCGAAATAAGTGGGTGATGACGCCCGACGTCATTCCCTCCTACATTTTCGAAAAGCATGGCTTACCCAAGGATCATGTGCTGCACTATCCCGGGAATCAAAGAGGATGTCTACACTCCATTCTTTAACCCTGATCCCTCGCTGAAGGACTACGTTCGGGCTCCAGCCTTCCGATATTGTAGTCACCATCCGCCCGCCGGCCACCGAAGCCCACTATCATAATCCCGAGAGCGAAAAATTATTGGCGGCGGTGTTCGAATTGTTGGGCGCCCGTCCTGAGGTCAAGACGATTTTGTTGCCCCGAACCCACGCGCCAGGAAGCAGAACTCCGTCATGCCAACCCGGATCTGTTTGCGACGGAAAGAATTGTGGTGCCCAAGCATGCGGTCGACGGCCTTGACCTGATCTGGTACTCGGATTTGGTAATCAGCGGCGGGGGAACGATGAACCGCGAAGCCGCAGCCCTGGGAATTCCGGTTTACAGTTTGTTCCGCGGCACCATGGGAGCGGTCGACAAACATCTGGCTGAGACTGGCAGGTTAGTGCTTCTGGAAAGTGAACAGGACGTGCGTGAGAAGCTCAAACTCGTACACCGCAGCAAGATATTGGGTTCGCCGTCAAAACAACAGGAGACGCTCGAAACAGTCGTGAACCATATCAGCGCAGTTATGGAGAAGAAAGGCTGAGGATGCCAGCGGGCACATTGATCGAGCAGGAACAGAAAAAGTCGGGCGCACCAGGCATCCGTGAATTATGCGACCTGGCAGCCGCCGGACTGGTCGCAGATGCTCGACCCGGAGAAACACATTTTCTGCGACACCTACATCCGCAGCGAAAATGGCATGCGCCGGGAAAGACTGTCCACCGCGTTACACGATGATGACTCTGTTGGGGCTGCATAGCTACGAACGCTCTGGCCGCCGTTCACCGGTCGCGATGACCCCTGTCCTCGATGCGCTTCTACGCGACACGAGTTGGATTGGCACTGCCGGTGATCTGGGCTTGCTTCTCTGGACGTGCGCGGAACTGGTTCCCGAACGCCTGCCCGAGATATATCGGAAAATCGGCGCGGAGGGAGCGTTGGCGCGTTTTGGCGACGGCCAACGCGGTCACACCATGGAAGTCGCCTGGTACTTAACCGGCATTGCGAACTGCTACCTCGCCGGCCACAGCGATTTGCCTGGACTCTCCAAGCAAGCGACGACGGCCCGAAGAATTCTTGAAGCAAACTGCGGAGTTTCCGGAGTCTATGGCCACCTAAGCCGGAGTAGGTCGTGGACCGGTTTTGTTCGCGGCAGAATCGGGACCTTCGCCGATCAGGTTTACCCGACCATCGCTTTCGCACGATTGTCGCAGGCGATTGAGGACGACAAAGCGCGGCAGATGGCGCTCCGCACGGCGGAAAAAATGTGTGAACGACAGGCGCCACTCGGAGAATGGTGCTGGCACTACGACTCCGGAACTGGCAGAGTGGTGAGCCGCTATCCCGTATATTCCGTGCACCAGCACGCCATGGCGCCGATGATGCTGTTTGCGGCCAGCGAGGCCACCGGCTGTGACTTCACCGAGGCGATCTATAAAGGATTGGCATGGATCAGCGGCAATAACGAGATCCATCGCGATTTTGTTGAACCCAGTCTTAATCTCGTATGGCGCTCGATTTATCTCGATTCGACTGACGCCTACGCCGACGCTGCCCTACGGTTCCCGCAGTTGCGCAAAGGCACGGCCGATGCGAGCCGCCTGAAAGTCCGCTACGAATGCCGTCCCTACGAACTGGGATGGCTGCTCTATGCCTTTGCCGGGCGGTAACCCACTACAGCGATTTTGACTCCATGCGTGTTCTCTATAGCTTTCCCCACAAATTAGGCGCCGACCGCATCTGTTACACGGCGTGGCAACAGGTGCGCGGGCTCGCGTCTGCTGGAGCTGACGTGCTGCTGTTTCCCGGCGTGTTGGCGCGTCCGGTGCCCGATTCCGTCGAAGTCCATCCCACGCTGGCTCGAGGAAGCCTGCGTCTTCCTTATAAGCTGCTGGGAAAACTGAGAGCGCTAGCGCTACACGACAAGATTGTCGCTCGCCGTCTGGAGAAACTTGCCGGACAGGTTGACGTCGTTCACGTCTGGCCCTGCGCCGCCCTCGAAACCATCAAGACCGCCAAGCGCCTCGGCATTCCGACAGTACTCGAGCGGCCGAACGCGCACACCAGATTCTGTTATGCGGTGGTCGCAGCCGAGTGCAAGCGCGTTGGCATCCAGACACCGCATGGAGATTACCAGGCAAGTGAGGCCGTGCTCGCTCGCGAAGAAGCGGAGTTTGCCGCTTGCGATTTTCTGCTTTGCGCCTCTGAATTTGCAGCCCAAAGTTTTCGTGACCGCGGATTTCCGGAAGCGAAGATTCTGAGGCATCAATACGGCTTTGACGAGACCGAATATTTCCCCACTGCGAAATTGCGCGCGCCCGGAAAGAAATTCACCGCGCTCTTTGTCGGGGTGGACGCTGTCCGAAAGGGTCTTCATCTTGCAACTGAGGCTTGGTTAGGCTCGCCAGCCGCCAAAGACGGCACGTTTTTTATCGCCGGCGAACTCACGCAAGAATATAAGGAACGCTTTGCCAGGGATCTGTCGCATCCCAGCATCGTCCAGCTTGGCCACCGTCGCGATGTCCCGCGGCTCATGCAAAGTGCTGACGTTCTCCTGATGCCGTCGATTGAAGAAGGCTTTGCTTTAGTTTGCGCCGAGGCCATTGGTGCCGGATGCGTGCCTATGGCCTCAAATGCCTGCACGGAAATGTGCCGCCACATGGAAAACGCCCTGGTTCATAACGTCGGAGACATCGCCGCCCTGCGCCAGCACATCACCGACCTACACGATCGTCCCGAACTGTTGGAAAGCCTTCGCGCCGGAGCCTTACAAAGCCGCGGCCAATGGACGTGGACAGAGGCAGGACGCGTTCTGGCACGCGCTTATGAGAGGGCTATGGGTGAGCGCCCAGAACCCAATTCCCCTGCTCAGACGTTCGGTAAGGCGGGAACACTAAGTAATTCAAGGTGTTACGCGAGACCGTAGTCCTCCGTCGGCGAGCTTGTGCGTTCGACCGTGTCCTTCTGTGACTTTCTGAGCGGAATTGAGCTCGGTAGTCTCGAAGAGAGTCCTAATCCCGACTATCGGAGACCTTCCCCCATGGCGAAGCTAATACGGGCTATCACGTTGATATCCTGTTTCCTGATTGCCGCCGAAGCTTTTGCCGCGACCTATTATATTGATTATGCCAGCGGCAACGACTCCAACAATGGCACCCCGAAAACCAGTCCCTGGCAGCACCTGCCGGGTATGCCGGGATGTCATGCGCAGTGTGCCGCTTCCACTCCCCAGCCCGGAGATCAGTTCATTTTTAAGGGCGGCGTTACCTGGCCGAATTCGTCGCTCGGCTTTGAGTGGACCTGGAACGGAAGCGCGGGCCACCCCATCTACATCGGGGTCGATCAGACCTGGTATGCAGGGAGTTCTTGGGCAAGGCCAATTTTTAATGGGGGTGGTCAAGCGATCCCGACTTGGTATGACGGCAACAATACCGCGCGGGTGAACGAATTTTTTGGCCTCTCAGCCAATTATGTCGTCATGGACAACATCGAATGGACAGGGTTTTTCGAGGACAATACGAACGCCTACTGCCAGGACAACTATATCTGTCTTCACTACAGCTCAAACAATCTGGAGATCAAGAACAATTATTTTCACGGCTGGACTCACACCGCCTACAACGGCAGTAATTCGAATGACGGCGGCCAGTGCATCAGCGGCGACACGAGCTGGCCGAGCGGAAATTCCACCAGTTCAATTCATGACAATGTTTTCGATGGTTGGGACACCAGTGGCGACAGCATGGCGGCACTGCATGGCGGTCCAGAAGTCATTTACAACAACTACATACACAATATGTCTAACGGCTTTGTGGGCGAGTATACGGTTGTTCACGACAACGTCGTACTGAACATCAACGCCTCGTACAATCCGACCATGCACGAAAACGGCCTGGAGATTAATTATTCTGGCACATCGTACATATATAACAATATTTTTGCCCACGTTAAACAGGGATTGACTGTGTGGCTTGCACCCGAGCAAGGGTACATTCATTATTTCTACAACAATTTGATCTATGACATACCTATCACCAATATAAGTGACCTTGCGGCGGCGCTGGTTAACCCTACAGGAAGCGACGTCCTTTATAACAACACAGTGGAGTGCGGCCCGGACCCTAATCCGGCTTACATTTGCGTAGCAGGCATCGCTTCCTCGGTTACAGCAGCCACACTAAAAGGCAATCACTTAATTACGAACGCAACTTCGCCGAATAGGGGAATCTGGTCCGAAAGTGGCAGCACACCAGTGACGGAATCGAATGATATCCCGATGTCCTACGCCATTGCCTGCACCCAGCAGGGCTATTGCTCCGGTGAGACCTATCCGTTTTCCCCTACTTCAGGGACCAGCGGAACCGTGGGACAAGGCGCAAACCTCACCGCTCTTTGCTCTACCTTGCCTGGCTTGTGCAGTGACTCGACCCTTGGCGTCAGTTACAACCCAACCACGCACGCGGTCAGCTATCCGGCCCGAACTCCCAACCCACGGCCTACCACGGGTCCATGGGACGCGGGTGTATACCAATACAATAGTGGCAATCAGGCGCCGCAACCGCCAACGGACTTGACAGCGGTTGTCAACTAACTTGGGCATGATTTGTCTTGGCCCAATCTTTAGAGCTTCGAAAGTTTTCGCTTCTTCGCGATTGAGATCTTCCAACCGAAAGTTGATGGCTGCGCGTTGACAACCGCCCAACGGTGCTGCAGCTTTGAATCCCTTGACTGACGTAAACTCGCATATTTCACAAAACCATAAGCTGGCCGGCACGATTGGTAGGAATACCATCTTCGGGGTGGTAGCCAATGGCGTCCAGGTGCTGACCCGCCTGGTGACGGTGCCGATCGTGATTCATCATCTTGGGCTGGGCGGCTACGGCATCTGGAACGTAATTATGATGACCGCCACCTATATGCGTTTTGGCAGCGTCGGAATCAAGACTGCATTTCAGAAGTATGTAGCTGAGGCTACGGGAAACGGAGATTACGACAGAGCCAGTAAGCTGCTGAGTACCGGCTCCGCGATCATGATGGTGCTTTCTATCGCCGGGCTGATTCCGGTCGCTCTCTTTTCCCAGCGAATTGCGCACATGGCGGGCGTTCCTGCGGAGTTTCTCCAGTCAGCTGCGGGAGCGATCGCTCTACTGGCTGTGATCATGCTGATGGCGAATGTGGGCGCCGCCTTTGAGGCGATTGTGATGGGCGGACATCGCATTGACCTCGTCCGGAAATTCAATACTTTCTTTTCAGTGGCTGAAGCTGGCGCGATTGTCGCGGTTCTGCATTTTGGCTATGGTTTGACCGCCATGGCGGCGGTAATGGGGACGTCAGAACTGTTGTATCTCAGTTGTTGCTACTTCGCCTCTTACCGGATTGTTCCGCAGATTCATCTCGGGGTCCGATGGCTGAGCAAGGATGTTCTTTATGAACTGTTTCGCTTTGCGGGCAGCTATCAAATGGTCAACCTGTTGGAAGTGGTGTACAACTCGCTGATCCCGGTGGCAATGCTCAGAAGCTTTGGGGCAAATTCCGCAGGCGTATATGCGGTCGTGACCCGCGTGATAACTTCAGCAACGGCCATTCAGGACTCATTCCTGCCCCCAATTTTGTCGGGAGGAACCATGGTCTTCGCGTCCGGCTCTGCCGAGAGAATGCAGGCGCTTCTCGAGCAAGGCATTCAAAGTTACGCTTGGACTGAGCCTGTTTCCGCTCGGCTTTATCGCTGTGTTCGGTCCGACGATGGCGTATGCCTGGACAGGACAAACCGATCCCAGTTTCCGTTCCGCATTCTGGCTTGTGTCGTTGCGGGCCCTATTTGCTGCCTTTTCGCTGCTCGCGTTGGTCCTTTATAGGGTTTCGGGAAAGGCATTGCTGGATAATATCCGCCAGGTTTTGCGGATCGTAATCATTATGGTTGTGGTCGGGTTCGCCCCCAAATTGGGTTTTGTAGGTGTGTTGAGTGGACTCGCTGCTTGCGAGTTCGCAGGAATGCTTTTCATGCTGTTTGCCTTGAGCAAGACCTTTGATGTCTTCCGGGCCGAAAGTGGTGCTGCCGGGCGCGGTTCGCTTATCCGCTGCTGCACTGTTGATCTTTTCCGCTGGAGTGATCGCTTCTTATATTCCGCTACCCGGTTACCACCCCGGCAGGCTCTTTGCCACTTTGAAACTGGCAGAGGCAGGCTTAGCTTCCCTGATTGTAGCCTGGCCTTTAATGGTGCGCACGGGTTCAGTGACCGCGGCCGAGAAGCAGGCTTTGTATACCTCCTTGAAGTTCAGCCGTTCGAACTGCTAGGTCCCAGCAGGAATATTGACCGGAAAAATGCAACCTCATCGAGAGCTGTTAGATGATCCGCTCAGATTCTTTGATCGAGTGGCCCGCAAACTCAACACACAGTGGGTGAGGGCGACATACCCTTTCGCATCCATTGGGCATCGGCCGTCCATCGCCCCTTCGTGTGATCTCTCGCGGAGTAGCGCACAGTGCATGTCGCTTGGCGACAATGTTCTTCTCACGGCGGGCGTTTGGCTCAACATTGTAGAAGACTCAGGGGTGGTGAAAACGAAGTTGCGACTGGGCAATGGTTGCAAGATTGGCAGGAGATCGACGATTTCGGCGAAAAATTATATTGAGTTGGAGGCCGACGTACTCCTCGCGCCGCACGTGTTAATCATGGATCATAACCATGAGTATTCCGATCCCAAAATGCCTATTTATGCGCAAGGAGTAACCGAGGGGGGACGGATCATGATCGGCCGCAATAGCTGGCTGGGATATGGATGTGTAATATTCTGCGGAAAAGGCGAGCTGACTTTGGGCCGGAACAGCGTCGTGGGAGCAAATAGTGTAGTTACAAGAAGTTTCCCTGATTTTAGTGTAATCGCAGGGAACCCCGCGAAGTTGATTAAGACCTATGATCCAACATTGCGGCGGTGGGTTCGGGTCAATGGAACGGCTGTGAGTCAAAGCCGGTAAGGGATTTCATGCACATGAAGATCGCTGAACTGAATTCAATGGTGGCAGACGAACCGTCCGCGGTGAGCCGCTGCCTCGTCTGTGGACACGATGCTACAGAAGCCCTACTGCAGGCACCCGATCGTTTTCACGGAGCCACGGAGATTTACCGGCTGGTGCGCTGTTCTTCCTGCTCGCTGGTGTGGCTGGAGAATGCTCCGCGGCCAGAAGATATGTGGCAGCACTACGGGCAAGATTACGATCGTAAGATTGCGGCTGCGGGAGAGAGTTCTCCGGGCCGCTGGCGCGATCGCAGAGAAACTCTGAGCCTACATAAACAGGGCGGAACGATTCTGGATTTGGGATGCAGTTCAGGATCGTTTCTGGAAACGCTGAAAGGCGGCAATTGGGATCTTCACGGTGTCGAGATGTCCACCGAATCAGCTAATCGCGCTCTAGCGCGTTGCGGCGCCAAAGTGTTCGTCGGCGACATCCTGGATGCGCCATTCAAGCCCGCCAGCTTTGACGCGATTACTTGTTTTCACGTTTTCGAACATCTTCATCACCCGAAAGAAGTGCTCACGAAAGTTTCTGAATGGCTAAAGCCGGGAGGAATCTTTTATGCCCTGATGCCGAATATCGATTCGGCGGGCATGCGGGTCTTTGGGTCTTATTGGTATCCGCTGGAACTTCCCCGGCACCTTTATCATTTCTCGCCGGAATCCCTGAGCCGGTTGGCGGGTTCGGTAGGGCTCGAAAAGGTCTCGCTCGACCACCGGTCGAGAAGTCTTCATCGAGTACAGCGCCCACTACATCCTAACTGATCTTTTGAAGAAAGCTGGGATCGTTCGTTTGCCTCTCTCCAAGAACACCGACGCGAGCTTTCCGCGAAAAGTAGTACGGAAGATGTATCGCTTGACACTTCAGCCACTCCTTACCCGCATGATTGCGCTCGCAGGTGACGGCGAGAGTATCCATGCTGTGTTTAAAAAAGCAGACCGGAGCAGGTAATGGAAGAGCACACACCTAAATTCGGCGGAGGCGCTACCGGAACCATCCTGCATCCGGCAGTGCTGGTGGCTGATATTGCTGGCAATCGCGCTGTTCTTTGTGTTACCGCGCAAATACGTTATTGTGCCGGTTCTAGCTAGCATGTTTCTGATTCCTTTTGGCCAGCAAATCGTTATTGGAACAGTTCACTTGTTTGTGTGCCGCATTTTGATTCTGGCGGCGTTCGTTCGCGCACTTAGTTCGAAGGTCCCAAAACAACAATCCAACTGGGGCGAAGGCTGGAACTCAATCGATACGGCCTTTACCTGCTATGTCGGAATCACGACTGCTGCGACGATGATGCTGTACCCGGACGCGGGAGCGTTGGCGAATCAGATTGGTTACCTTTGGGATCACCTGATCGGTTATCTATTGCTTAGAAGTTTGATCCGTGATGACAAAGATACTTTCCTGGCAATCAAATGCTTTGCGGGTTTAATGGTTGTACTCGCCATCGCCATGGTTATTGAGCAAATCAAAATGGTAAACGTGTTCGGCTTGCTGGGAGGAGTAACCCCAGTTCCCGGAGCTCCGGGACGGCAAGATTCGTTCGCAGGCGGTGTTCCAGCATGCTTTGACGGCCGGAACTTTTGCCGCGACCGCGATCCCGCTCTTTTTTCTACTTATGGAAAAACGGTAAGGCTAAGACGCTCAGCATCGTGGGAATTGTGGCCGCGACCGTGATGACGGTTGCCACGGAAACCAGCACCTCGCTTTTGACATACGCTGCCGGTATTTTGGCTGTGCTCTTGTGGTCCATTCGCAAGAAGATGAAAAGGGTGCGCTTGGGTCTAGCCGCCATTCTCATTGGTCTGGACCTGGCGATGAAAGCACCGGTGTGGTTTCTGATAGCTCGCATTGACTTGACCGGTTCGTCATCCAGTTATCATCGCGCTGAACTAATCGATCAATTTGTAAACCACTTCACCAGTTGGTGGCTGATCGGCACCAAAGACGCTGCCACCTGGGGTTGGGGTATGTGGGATGCACAGAACATGTACGTCTCAGTGGGAGAAGCGGGTGGCCTGGCAGCTTTAGTCTTTTATATCCTGGTGATCTCGCGATGCTTCGGAAGACTGGAAGCTGCAAGAAAGCGAGCAAAAGATGAAAAGCAGGAATGGTTTCTGTGGTTTCTTCGTGCGGCCTTGTTCGCAAACGTCGTAGCCTTCTTTGGCGTAAATTATTTTGATCAATCGAGAATGGCGTGGTTCGCGCTGGTCGCGATGATTTGCGCCTGCACGGCACCGATTGTGCACCCAGAACTTACTTTGAAATCCGCAGAAAGCTTTTGGAGTCGCAAGCGGTTTCGATACCGCCTAATGCGGAACCGGTCCCGAAACAGAAGTTCAAGCCTGGACCGATCAGCCGCCATCTTTTCGACTGAGACTCATTCAGCAATGAACACACAATATGTCGTAGTTACTCCGGTTCGTGACGAAGAGTCATACTTGCCGCTCACCATTGACAGCATGGTGAAGCAGACTATCCGGCCGCAGCAGTGGATTATTGTGAACGACGGTTCGAAAGACAGCACAGGAGCCATTATTGATCAAGCTGCGCGACAACATTCGTGGATACAGGCCGTGCACCGCAAAGATCGCGGCTTCAGAAAATGGGGCGCGGGAATTATTGAGGCATTCTATGATGGCTTCAACCAGTTGGCATACCAGGATTGGGATTTCATGTGCAAACTCGATGGCGATCTTTCCTTCGAGCCCGACTATTTCGAAAAGTCATTCAAGCGATTTGCGGAGAACTCACACGTCGGCATTGGGGGTGGAATTCTCTATCACTATGAAGATGGAAGGTAGTTTTTGAAAAGCATCCTGTGTTTCATGTTCGCGGAGGAGTGAAAATTTACCGGCGAGAATGCTGGGAAGCTATCGACGGGCTTTGGGTCGGTCCGGGATCAGACACTGTGGATGAAGTTAAAGCCAATATGCTGGGATGGAGCACGACCAGCTTTACCGAGTTACACCTGCAGCATCATCGGTTCACGGGTGAGTCCTGGGGCCGATGGGGCGGGCTCGTTAAGGACGGAAAAATTGATTACGTCTCGGGATACCATCCCTTATTTCTGGCCGCCAAGTCACTAGTGCGTCTTTTTCGATCGCCGTATCTTCTGGGCTCGTTTGCCCTCGTGTACGGCTATGTCAGCGCTCATGTACAGCACACGCCGAGAGTCGATGACCCTGAATTAATCCGGTATTTGCGGCAGCAACAGCTGGCGCGGCTTTTTGGTGGCGAAACCATTTGGAAGTAAACATCAATCAGATAATGGGTCAATCCACCTCATCGCTGGACATGGTCGAGGCTCACTCCGTTCCGAGTGAATCTACAGACATAAGCTCACGCGTGGTAGATCTCTCGATTATCTGCGTGAACTGGAACTCGCTGGATTATCTGCTCGAGTGTGTCGCTAGTGTTTATGAACATACGCACGGGATCTCCTTTGAACTTATTGTTGTTGACAATGCTTCACCTGAAGGACGAATCGAACTACTCAACGACCAGTTTCCCGAAGTTACAATTGTGCGAAGCGAAAAGAATGTGGGATTCGCCGGCGCCAATAATCTAGGGTTTAGGCATTCCAGGGGGCAACATATTCTACTGTTGAATCCCGACACAAAGCTCATGGAGCCGGCCATCAACATTATGCTGGAGCACTTAAGTCTCTGCCAGATGCGGGCGTCGTGGGCTGCAAACTGCTAAACACTGATCTCTCTATCTCGACTAGCTCCATTCAGACATTTCCCACCATTGTGAATCAACTTCTCAATGTGGAGTATCTAAGACTGACCTTTCCAAGTTGTTTTCTTTGGAATATTGCTTCGCTCTTTGAGGAGAATCAGTATCCGGTCAAAGTGGACGTTATTCCCGGTGCGTGCATGATGCTGAAGACGGGATGTCTTCGAACGAGCGGGGTTGCTGACTGAAGACTACTTTATGTACGCTGAAGATATTGACCTGAACTACAAACTTCGACAGCTTGGGTTGTCAAGCTACTACGTAGGACAGGCGCAGATTGTTCATCACGGCGGCCGCAGCAGTTCACGCCAGAAGGTCAGCCAATGGTCAACGGTAATGACCTACAACGCGATGATGCGGTTTTATCGAATGAGCCGGGGACCGCATGTATGCAGCACTTTACCGCGCGGCCATGGGATTCGCGGCCATAGCCCGGTTGATTCTTCTCGCAATGATGTTTCCCTTTGGCGACAGGCAAGGAATTCGGGTTGCAGTGGCAAAGTGGAGCACGGTGCTGAAGTGGGCACTTGGTATTGGACAAATGGGCGTCAGCCAATAGCTGGTTTCGTCGGAGGGTCTTGATCTGTGTGTGGTATCTGCGGAAAGCTGAATTTTGATCGGGAATCGAAATGTCTCACCTTCGCTTTTGCGCGCCATGGCGGATACCATCGCGCATCGCGGGCCAGATGACGAAGGGTACTACGTGTCGGGACCGGTCGGGTTAGGGTTCCGCCGTCTCTCTATCATCGATCTGGCCACGGGCCATCAGCCACTTTCGAATGAAGACGGAACAGTTTGGATCGTCTTTAACGGAGAAATATATAACTACCAGGAATTACGGACTTTTCTGCAGGGCAAAGGTCACATGTTCAAGACACAGACTGATACTGAAGTTATCGTGCATCTGTATGAGGAATTCGGTGAGGATTGTGTTGAGAAGTTACGAGGAATGTTTGCGTTTGCAATATGGGATGAGCGGCAGAAGACTCTATTTCTCGCTCGGGACCGAGTAGGCATCAAGCCGCTCTACTACTGGTTATCAGACAAGTCCTTGATTTTCGCTTCCGAGATTAAGGCAATCCTGGCGGACCCTGAGGTGCAGCCAGAAGTCGTTCCCGGCATGATCGACAGATTCCTCTCCTTCTATTTCGTTCCCGGTGAGGAGACTCTACTGCGAAATATTTACAAGCTTGCGCCCGGGTCGCATATGGTTGTGAGGAACGGAAAGGCTCGGATCAAGCAGTACTGGGATCTGCAGTTTGCTCCGACTGACTTCAGTGTGCAGGATGCCGAGACGAAACTGCTTACTTTGCTCGACGAGTGCGTTCGCATGCACATGATCAGCGATGTGCCGGTGGGATTCCTGTTAAGTGGTGGCGTTGACTCTACGGCCATGCTGGGTATGGCTGTCGGCAAAACCAACCATCATCTCAGTAGTTTTACGCTGGGATTTGACTGCTCCTGGGCTAGCAGATGAGAGACCTTACGCACGACTTGCAGCCAACCGCTACGGATCTGAACACCATGAGATGACCATCAGCGCGCAAGAATTCGCTGATTTCCTGCCCAAGTTTGCCTGGTATATGGAAGAACCAGTTTGCGAACCTCAGGCCGTGGCTTTGTATTACGTAACCAGACTTGCGAAGGATTTTGTAAAAGTCCTCATATCCGGAGAGGGTGGAGACGAAGCCTTTGCCGGGTATCCAATCTATAGAAATGTTCTGTGGATGGAACGACTCAAGAGCCTTTTAGGCCCTTTTAAGGGAATAGCTCTCGTCTAGTCTTTCTAGGTTGAATCGCCGCTGGCCCACACATCGCGTGGCTAAATACGCGCCGTTATTGAATCTGAAATTTGAATCCTATTACTACAGCCGAACGTCGAGTCCCGGCCGTTTCTTCAACAGCAATACCAGGGAATTGTATTCCGCGGACTTCTTGCATTCAGTGGATCGAGACTTCTCGACGAGCGCCGTGACCAGATACTTGACCAATGGTTCGATTAAGGGAAGAGTGAACCGCATGCTCTATGTCGATACTAAAACGTCATTGCCCGACGACCTGCTGTTGAAGGCTGACAAAATGACGATGGCCAATTCCATCGAGCTTCGGGTCCCGTTTCTTGACCATAAGTTTTTGGAGTTCGCAGCGTCGTTGCCTGAAAATTTCAAAGTGCGAGGTTTCACCACGAAATACATTGCAAAAGAAGCACTGCGAGATCGAGTGCCTCAAGAAATCTTGCACCGCAAAAAGGTGGGGTTCCCGGTTCCTTACGAATCTTGGATGAGGACGGAACTTAAAGATTGGGTCCGCAGTGTTCTGCTCGATTCCGAGAGCGTATCTCGAGGCTACTTTAATAGGGGCTGCCTGGAACACCTTATCGATCAAGATCTTCGATTCCAGAGTTATCCCAAAGAAATCCTTTCCTTAGTCTCGCTTGAACTCTGGCATCGGGCGTTTCTTGACCGATCCACCGCGTCTTCGGCAGTTACGGATCACGTTCCCATCACTGTCGGCAACTAAGCCGAAGTCTTCAATCGACCAATACTATGTACGAAACCGAAGCCAATCGACTATACCGAATCCTCGAAGCAAATCCCTGCGAAGGTACTTGCTCAGTTCGCTGAGCTGAAACGAACCGTTGTTGACCGTACTGTACTGCCGTGGAGCGAACATTGCACTGAGTGCGTCTGGCCCACTTGCTACTCGACCTGCGATCTTTACAGCGCCCGCGAGGATGGAAAGTGTCGCAGATTCGTAGACGGGATGGTTAGAATTGATTGCCCCGAGGCTCTGAATTCGTATGTTTTGCGAATTAGTTTTAAACGCTGGGGTAAACTGTGGGCCCCGGGAAATATCAACCTTCGTTCAATTGAAAAGTCGCTTGCGATTGAACGTCGGGATTATCGCATCGGGACATTCCTGTATCAGTTGCCGGTGCCAGCATCTGTCAAGGGAATGGTTACCGGCAAGAGATACAGCCTCAAGAAAAGACTTGCGTACCGAACTAACTCGAGCGAACTGCTTCCGACTTCGTTCTTGCTGGAATGCTACAATCCCGGTGCCCAGCGGGTTCCGCTTTCACTGACTGTGCGCTCGATAGATACGGAAACGCAAATTCCCTTTCAGAAGCTGATTCAACTTGGCCCTGGTTTTCAGCGCATTCGTATTCCACTCCAGGAAATCGAACAGGTCGTGGACCTGGCTATGCCCTTTAATGTCGAACTTATTCCCAACGACGACAACAATGAAGTTACTCTGTTCTTCGGGCTCATGGATTTCGTTCGTGAAATTCCTGACCCGATCGCTGCGATTCCTGAATCCAGTACCGAACCAAAGAAGGTCAAATGTGTTGTGTGGGATCTCGACAATACGCTGTGGGACGGGATTCTAGTCGAGGATGGCGTTGACAAACTAACATTGAAGTCAAGCATTAAAGAAGTCATTGAGGAGATCGATCGCCGCGGAATTCTCCAGTCAGTTGCAAGTAAGAACAATCACGACGAAGCCATGTCAGTGCTCAAGAAGTTTGGGATCGACGAGTATTTCTTGAGTCCGCAGATTTCCTGGCGACCAAAAAGCCAAGCTGTTCAAACGATTGCTCATCAGTTGAACATTGGTTTGGACACGCTGCTGTTCGTCGACGATTCCGAATTTGAGCTTCAAGAAGTCAGCGGGGTTCATCCAGATGTTCGCACCTTGAACGCCAACAAGTATTTGGAGATCGCAAATCTCGAGGAATGCCAAGTCCCCGTCACTGACGAGAGTCGTAACCGGCGCAAGCTGTATCGGGTGGAAACCCAACGGCGGGACGCGGCAGAGAGTTTCGCGGACGATTACCTCGCGTTCTTGCGGCACTGCGAAATCAAATTAAACATTCGGCCGATGATCGACGAAAACCTCGAGCGTGTTCATGAGCTGACGCAACGCACAAATCAGATGAATTTTTCCGGCAACCGGTATGATCGCAGTGTGCTGAAGCAGATTCTTTCCACGCCATATCTCGACACCTACGTTCTGGACGTGGAAGATCGATTTGGCACCTATGGGGTTGTTGGTTTTTGCATTGTTGATAGGCGTGTTCCACTTATGACTGACCTTATGTTTAGCTGCCGAATCCAGTCCAAACGTGTGGAGCATGCGTTCTTGAGCCATATAATTCGGAAATACATTTCGGAGATGGACAGAGACTTCTGGGCGAATTACCGCAGGACTCCGAGAAACGCTCCGTCGGGACGGGTTTTCACGGATTTGGGAATGCAGGAGTCAGAAAACAAGGATGGAGTTTCACGACTGATGTTTCCCAAAGTTCGAATAGTCCCTGACGATGGGGTCGTGAAAATAACCGTGCACGAGCCCGCCTGCATTGCATAATGCTGAACTTGCGTTCACGGATTGGAGCGGTACGGCGCTATCTGTGGTGTTCCTGCTACAGCCGTGTGATACCGCTCGGAAACCGCGGCCCAATTGTTACCTTCAGTTTTGACGATTTTCCCCGCAACGCGCTCACCAACGGTGGGCCTATTATCGAGCGCTATGGTGGACGCGCCACTTATTATGTGGCGATGGGATTGATAGACAAAAACAACAACCTTGGGGAACAGTTTCGCACCGCAGACTTGCGTTCCCTGATTGAGCGGGGACACGAGGTGGCGAACCATACTTTTAGTCATCTTTCGGCGCAGAAGGCTCCATTTCAGATGTTCAAGCGAGATGTGGACCATGGTGAACAAGCGCTTCGTGAGAGTATTGCGATCGGTCCGTCCAACAATTTTGCTTACCCATACGGCGAAGTTACTCTCAGCGCGAAGAAGCATCTGGGTCCGCAAATGCTGAGCTGTCGCGGCACGTGTAGTGGATTTAACGGGCCGCAAGTGGATCTCAACCTGCTCCATGCCAACAGTCTGTATGGCGGCATGGATGCGGCCGATACGGCAAAGGAGTTGATCCTCGAAAACGAGAGCCGCAAAACCTGGCTTATTTTTTACTCTCATGACGTAACGGACAAACCCTCTCGCTTCGGGTGTACTCCCGCATTGCTGGAAGCAGTTGTTTCCTTCGCGGCGGAGCGCGGCGCAAAGATAATGAGGGTCGCGGATGTTGTGGCGGAACTTTATTCGACAAATCAAATCGGCAACTAGTGATCAAGACAACCGCATTGGCATCATGGGTTCATCTTCGCTATCGTTCCCACCGACCTTGAAGCCAGCGGTTGCAAAAGAGGAGAACGTGCCCACATATCACCAACTGGGGCCCAGAGCATAGTGAACAAAATTATCCTTGATTACTATCGATGTCCGGAAAGGGACGTCCGGCTAGCTCAAAGGGGCCCGCTCTCACAGACTAAAGGATACTTTGGGTTCGGGGATGGGGCTGTCTGTTACGGCAGGTATTGTGGACGGCGTGTCTCAGAATCCCCAGAGGGTAGCCTGCACGATGCTTTGCTGGATACGTCCAGTTCGGATGGAACAACTGTCCTGCCATTTGATCTGACCGACGTAGTCGAAAATCTTCGTTGCGAACAATATGCGCAAGACCGGCGTGGCGGCTACTTTAGGTCAGCTCTGTCCAGGCTGTATTATCTCGTTCGACCTGCCTTGCCATTCGTTGCCAGAAACTACCTAAAGAAAATCCATTTACAAGGTTGGGAAGAGCAATCATTTCCGCATTGGCCTGTCGATTGTTCTGTCGACAATTTAATGGCCCGGGTGCTACAGCTAGCGCTCAAATCAAGTGGAGCTCGTGAGATTCCATTTGTCTGGTTCTGGCCGGAAGGGGCGTCCAGTTGCGCAATCATGACTCACGATGTGGAGACAGAGGTAGGACGGGAATTCTGTCCGAAACTAATGGACATCGATGACTCCTTCGGAATCAAGGCATCTTTTCAGATAGTTCCGGAAGAGCGCTATCGCGTCAGCACTCAGTTCCTCGCTTCCATCCGTGAACGCGGGTTCGAGGTTGTCGTCCACGATCTGAACCACGATGGTCATTTATACAAAGACCGCGAACAGTTTCTTCGGCGCGCGGCTAAGATTAACGCTTACAGAAAAGAGTACGGGATCGAGGGATTTCGCGCGGCGGTATTGTATCGGAAGCAGCTCTGGTATGACGCATTACAATTTTCCTACGACATGTCGGTGCCGAATGTAGCGCACTTAGATCCGCAGCATGGCGGCTGCTGTACAGTCATGCCGTATTTCATTGGTAACATTTTGGAGTTACCCGTAACCACCACCCAAGACTACATGCTGTTTCACATTCTCAATGACTATTCGACCCGCCTATGGAAACAGCAGATCGAGCTCATCATGGAGAAGCACGGACTGATTAGCTTCATTGTGCATCCAGATTACGTAATGGATGGCCGGGAACAGGCAATATACAAGGAGTTGTTAGCTCACTTGGATGAGTTGAGGAAGAAGAAAGACGTTTGGATAACTACCCCTGGTGAAGTAAACCGCTGGTGGCGGCAGCGAGCGGAGATGAAACTTGTTGAAAATGGTGAAGAGTGGCGAATCGAGGGGGCCGGAAGCGAACGCGCACGGATTGCCTATGCCATTGAACAAGACGGCCGGCTGATCCTGAAGTTCAGCACTGGCGCCATTAAAGTGGGTGCATTCACCTGTGGCTAGCAGGTAGAAGTGAGGTCTAGTGCGCGGCGAATTAAACGAAAGCAATGTAAGTTCCAGTATTCTGTGCTGAAACGACCGATTAGAATTTCACGCTGACGATTACCGGAAACCTATCTAAATGACCGAATGTGTCGGAGCAACAGAAATCCGATCGAGTGTCCGTGTGGCAATTTCCATTTCATCCAAAGTTGAATCGTCCGCGGTGAATGTCTATGAGACCGATCCGTTATCAGATCCCAGGTGGAAGGTTTTCGTCAGGGATCACCCTCGCGCTTCAGTCTTTCATGCCACGAACTGGCTCAGTGCATTGCACACGACATACGGCTACGAACCTATAGTAATAACGACCTGTTCACCTGACACCGCATTGACGAATGGCCTTGTTTTTTGCCGAATCAAGAGCTGGTTGACCGGACGCCGCCTCGTCTCGCTGCCCTTCTCCGACCACTGCGAGCCTTTAGCAAGCAACTCAGCGGAAATCGATGATCTGCTCTTCGAGATGAGACGTCGCGTTGACTCAGGCAAATGGAAATATGCAGAGATCAGGCCGACTGCCTTTCAGCCAGGCGAGCAAACAGGGCTTCACCGGAGCGTCGAATACTCTCTTCATAGGTTAGACCTGCGGGTAAGCACATCGCAGTTATTTGCGAATTTTCACAAAAGCTGTGTGCAGAGAAAAATTCGCAGGGCAGAACGGGAGAAACTGCAATACGAAGAAGGAAGCTCAGAAAATCTGCTCAAGAAGTTTTACACGCTGCTGCTGGCAACCCGCCGGCGCCAATGCCTGCCGCCCCAACCTTTGTCTTGGTTTCGGGCCCTTATTCATGCGTTCGGCGATGACCTCAGAATCCGAGTAGCCTCGAAGAATGATTTGCCGATTGCGAGTATTCTCACACTCACCCACCAGAAATCGATGATCTACAAGTACGGTTGCAGCGATGCGCGCTTTCACAGACTTGGCGGAATGGCGCTTCTGTTCTGGAATACCATCCAGGAAGCCAAAGAAAAATGTATCGAAGAATTGGAAATGGGACGTTCCGAGAATAATAACCCCGGCCTAATATCGTTTAAAGAACATTGGGGAGCTGTCGGCAAGTCACTTAGTTACTGGGGGTACCCATACAGTTCGCACATGACCCTCAGTAGCTGGGATAAAGCAATTCTCCGCCAGGTTGTTTCCGTGTCCCCAGATGCTTTTCTAAGTACTGCAGGAAAACTTTTGTATCGGCATATTGGCTAGAGAAATTACACTAGGTAAGCCCGTTAGGCAGGTGCTTGGCCGCCACATGACTTCTTCGGATCGGAGCACAAAGCAATCGATGCATCTCCTTCACGTAGTTGGGGCGAGACCGAATTTTATGAAGGCTGCGCCAGTGATGCGCGCACTCGCCCGTCGACGCGAGGTTCGTCAGAGCTTAGTCCATACTGGCCAGCATTACGACGCCAACATGTCGGATGTCTTCTTCACGCAACTTGATATGCCGGCGCCGGATGTGAACCTGGAGGTTGGTTCCGGAAGCCATGCACGGCAAACGGCGGAGATCATGACCCGCTTCGAACCGGTTTTGTTGGAGCGAAAGCCCGATATTGTTCTGGTTTATGGAGACGTTAATTCCACAGTCGCTGCTGCGTTGGTCTGTGCGAAGTTATTGATCAAGGTCGGTCACGTGGAAGCCGGCCTGCGCTCTTTCGATCTAACCATGCCGGAGGAAATTAATCGTATCGTGACCGACCGGCTCGCCGACTTTCTTTTCACGCCTTCAGAAGATGGAGACGAAAATCTGCGACGCGAGGGCGTCGATCCAGAAAAGATTCACCGCGTCGGGAACGTGATGATCGATTCTTTGATACGACTTTTGCCCTCTGCCAGGCAATGTTCCAGAAATGACTTGCCTGATCGATATGCTCTCGTAACATTGCATCGACCATCGAACGTAGACGATCCCGCAACCCTGAAAACCATTCTCGACTCTCTGCTTCAGGTAAGCGAGCAGCTGGACATTGTTTTTCCTGTCCATCCCCGGACGCGGCAGCGCATTGCGGCGTTTGGCATCGGTGGTGCGAAACTCCACCTTTTGAGTCCGTTGCCATATATTGAGTTTCTCGCTTTGCAACTGCGCGCCACTGTAGTCATCACTGATTCTGGCGGAATTCAGGAAGAGACCACCTATTTGGGCGTACCTTGCTTAACGTTGCGCGAGAACACAGAGCGGCCCATCACGGTGACAGCAGGGACAAATACGCTGATTGGTTCGGATAACAGAAAACTGCATTTCGAACTCGCCAAGATCATTGAAGGGAAAGCCAAGTCAGGTTCTATACCGCCGCTTTGGGACGGCCGTGCCGGAGACAGAATCGCCGAAATTCTCTGCCAGCTTGGAGTCAGCTCGAATCATAGCGATGCGCGAAGCGTCCCAGCCATTTGAGATATCGACGGACCTATTGCTTCGAGGAGCAGTCCCGAAATTTAGCTAATCGCAAACAATCAGAAGGAGGCCAGTGGTGAGAGCAAATGGCGTTGTCGCTATGCCCGTTAAAACCCGCATCGTTCCTGGTTTAGCCCACTGTGATGTTGCAGTAATCGGAGCCGGCCCCTATGGGCTTTCTGCGGGCGTTCACCTCAAGGCGAAAGGCATCGCGGTGCGTGTGTTTGGTGAACCGATGGAGTTTTGGGCGCACAAGATGCCGGAGGGCATGCTTCTACGGTCGCCGCGCGTGGCATCCAGTCTGTCTGATCCAGACCGAGCATTCACTCTCGAAGCCTATGAGGCCGCATCGAAGAAGGAGCCGTGTGCACCGCTTCCTCTCGACACCTTTGTGGAATACGGCAAGTGGTTCCGCCACCAATTAGGTTCAGACCTGGATCAGAGGACAGTTCTGCACGTTGACCGGGACCAACCTGGATTTAGGCTTACTCTGCAAGATGGTGAAGAGGTTCGCGCAACCTATGTGGTGGTTGCGGCGGGAATCGGTCCCTTCAAGAAAAAGCCTGAAGTATTTCAAAACCTTTCTCCGCAACAAGCGATTCATTGCTATGAGGGCCGGAACGTCCGGAAGTATGCCGCGAAGAGAGTCGCGGTTATTGGCGGCGGACAGAGCGCGCTGGAATCGGCAGCTCTTCTTCACGAGGCGAATGCTCAGGTTGAAGTAATAGTGCGCGAATCCCATCTGCGCTGGATTGGCCAGCACTCGTGGTTACATCACATGGGTCCGATTTCGTCGATGCTTTATTCGTCGCATGATGTGGGCCCGGTCGGCATCAGCCGTCTGGTTGCCTATCCCAAGCTCGTATCCTATGTTCCACTCAAGCTACGCGACAAGATTCGGAAACGGGCGGTGCGGCCTGCGGGAGCTCGGTGGCTGCCTGTCAGATTATCAGCGGTGAAGATCACGGCCGGACATACGGTATCGCAAGCCACAGCATCTGGCGACGAGGTTGTCCTTAAACTCGATGACGGCAGCGAGCGTCGCGTGGATCATATTGTGCTTGGAACCGGCTACCGGGTAGATATATCGCGATACGATTTTCTTCCGCAGGAACTTACTCGAGATATCAAGCAGTTTGATGGCTATCCCAAGCTAGCCAGCGGTTTCCGCACCTCCATACCGGGCCTGTACTTCATTGGTGCGACAGCAGCAAGGAGTTTCGGGCCTTTGCTCTACTTCGTGGCCGGTACTGAGTTCGCCTCGCGAGAGCTAGTCTCTCACCTTCCCAAAACGCGCTGACCGTGAATATCCTCGATCAGGAAAACATTAAGAGTGGAGGGCAAGTGGGAGCAGTCGTCATTGGAGGCGAGCACCCCGGATTGGGAGTAGCTCGAAGCCTGGGGCGAAGAGGCGTTCCAGTCTGCGTTATCGATGATCAGCACTCGATTTCTCAGTTCTCCAAATATGTAAAGCAGGTCGTACGGGTAAAGGATTTGCGAGATGAGAATCGTACCGTTGATAGTGTGATGGAAGCCGGCGAGCGCTACGGCCTGAAAGGCTGGATTCTATTCCCAACCAGAGATGAAACGGTCGCTGCATTCTCGCGTCATCGGGACCGGCTTGCGAGGTTCTTTCGAGTCACCACGGGATGCTGGGAATCAGTGCGCTGGGCTTGGGACAAGAAAAACACTTATCACCTTGCCGCAGAGCTGGGAATTCCGGTTCCTCGCACCTTCAACCCCAGAAGCCAACGAGACCTCGAGGATTTGTACGCTCACCTTCCATTGGCACTCAAACCATCGGTAAAAGAGAATTTCTTCTATGCCACAGGCGCGAAAGCGTGGCGCGCGCAGACGCCTGATCAGCTTGACGAAGTTTTTCGAAAGGCGAATCAGCAAATTAGGCCTGAGGAGATTCTCATTCAGGAGATTATTCCTGGTGACGGCCAGCGGCAATATTCATATTGTGCCTTCTTCCGTGATGGTGTAGCGCATAGCACACTAGTTGCAAAGCGACTGCGCCAGCATCCTCGAGAATTTGGCCGGGCAGCTACCTACGTTGAGACAATCGAACATCCTGAAATCGAAGAACTTTCGGAACGCTTTCTGGGAGCCATTAACTATTATGGGCTGGTGGAAATAGAGTTCAAACAGGATCCCAGGGATGGTCGATTCAAGCTATTAGACGTGAACGCGCGGACGTGGGGATTTCACAGCATCAGCGGGCCGGCGGGCGTGGACTTTCCTTATCTGCTGTATGCCGATCAACTTGGTATTCAGGTTGAACGAAGAAGAGCCAGACCAGGCGTGGGCTGGCTTAGAATGCTTACAGATTTGCCTACTGCTGCGGCTGACTTGTGGGATGGCGAATTAAATTTGCGCTCTTACTGGAGTTCTCTTAGACACACTCGCTCCGAATCCGTCTTTTGCCTGAAAGACCCGCTACCGTCCGTGGCGGAGTTGATGATGCTTCCATACTTGGTCACCAAGAAATACTTTGTGAAATCAGCAGCGAAACTTGAAACTCATTCTGCTGTCGATTCAGCGCCAGCCGACCTGCCAGCAAGCAAATAATGATCGATTCGACTTCCACGGTCCGCAGCATCTCTGACACTGCTCGCTGGGTGGCGTATTTTCGTGCGCTGGAAACGCGGCGTCCTGACGCATTGTTTCGTGATCCATACGCCGAGCGTCTGGCCGGCGCGCACGGATTCCAGATCGCAAGTACTCTGCCCGACGGCAACAAGCACGAATGGGCTTGGGTGGCGCGCACGTATCTGTTCGATCAGTTTCTTTCGCGCGCAATTCACGACGGCGCGGACTTAGTTGTCAATCTTGCGGCGGGACTTGATGCGCGGCCTTACCGCATGAACTTGCCGCCCACATTGCAGTGGGTAGAAGTTGATCTTCCCGACATCGTTTCCTATAAAGAGGAAATCCTCGGGAATGAGAACCCGCGATGCCAGTTGGAGCGAGTCGCGTTGGATCTGTCGGACGTCGTGGGTCGGCGTAAACTTTTCAACGACTTTAATGCTCGCGCGACAAAAGTCGTCGTCGCGAGTGAGGGCCTGCTTATTTATTTCGCGGCCGACGAGGTTGCGTCGCTAGCCAAAGACCTCGCAGCTCAGGAGCATTTTCAGAATTGGATTATCGATCTCGCTTCTCCGGGGCAACTGCGATTGATGCAGCGCACTTCCGGGAAGCAACTCAGCGAAGCGGGGGCGGCCTTCAAGTTTGGTCCTCTCGAGGGGGCTAAGTTTTTCACATCACACGGTTGGGAGCCGAAGGATGTTCAGGGATTGCTCAAGACTGCGGCGCACTTCAAACGGGCGCCGGTTGAGTTGCTGTCTTTGTTGCCTGAACCTAAAGGTAATTTCGGGAATTATCCCTGGACCGGCGTCTGCGTGCTCAACAAGCGCTAACCGGCAGGTGTCGGACGTCGTCTTTTCTTTTGAGTGATGGAGCTGCTAGGCTCTCTATATCATTGATAACAAGCTTGTTACTGGTTGTGGTTTCCTCAACTTCTTGTGGTAGAATCCACTTACTCCCCTCAGATTTTTCCTCCCTCGGATCCCCCAAACGCGTTCCGTTTCTTCAGTAATTAACAAATAACCCGCAAAGGAGTGTTTGTTCACTAATGCTGCCTACTGCAATTATTGGCGCAGGTCCTTATGGTCTTTCCGTTGCCGCGCACTTGCGGCGTAGTGGGGTTCCCTTTCGCATTTTTGGCCGGCCGATGGATAGCTGGGTGGCGCACATGCCGAAGGGCATGATGCTTAAGTCGGACGGCTTCGCTTCCAACATCTATGATCCGGAAAGCGCATTCACTTTAGAAAAGTTCTGTGCTGAACGAGGGATTGAGTACGCCCATGCGGGTACGCCTGTTCGCCTGGAAACCTTCGCTGCTTATGGACTCGCCTTCAAGGATCGCATGGTGCCGGAACTGGAAGATAAGCTAGTGGCGAACGTCCAGCGTTTGCGAGATGGATTCGAGTTGCAGTTGGCGGACGGTGAAACAGTTCAAGTTCGCACCGTGGTGCTGGCTGTTGGCATTACCCACTTCGATTATGTGCCCGAGAGTCTGGCGCATCTGCCGGCGGAATTTCTATCGCACAGCTCTCGTCATCACGAGGTCGAACCGTTTCGTGGCCGTGATGTGGTTGTCATCGGTGGCGGCTCTTCCGCCATGGATTTGGCTGGATTGCTTCACCAAGCTGGCGCCTATGTCGAACTTGTCAGCCGCAGGCAAGAGTTAAAGTTTCATAGCCAGCCGACTGGCAAACCGCGCTCCCGCTGGCAGCAAATTCGGCATCCGCAGTCCGGACTTGGTCCCGGCTTGCGATCGCGTTTCTTTGCCGATTCGCCTTCAGTGTTTCACTATTTGCCAGAACGTTTTCGCGTGGAGGCTGTCCGCAAAACGCTGGGGCCGTCGGGCGGATGGTTCATTCGCAGCAAAGTGATTGGCAAAGTGCCACTGTATCTGGGATGCACACCGACCGGAGCCGAGGTGAAGAACGGTCGAGTCCATTTAACCCTCCGGGCAGATGACGGCAGTGAGCGCGAGATTGCCACCGAACATATCATCGCTGCCACCGGCTACAGAGTGAATTTGGAACGATTGAAATTCCTCAGTCCTGAAATCCGTTCGCAGGTTAAAACGGTCGACGGCAGCCCTGATCTCTCGTCGAGTTTCGAGTCATCGGTACCGGGAATTTATTTTGTAGGAGTCGCCGCCGCTGTCAGCTTCGGACCGGTTATGCGGTTTGCCTTCGGAGCTGGTTTTGCCGCTCGCCGCATTTCTCAAACCATGACTAAAGCGCTGGTCCAGAAACCTGCGGCTGCTCTCGTGGCCAAAGTTGCCAGCACGGCAGAATAAGAAATCGATCCTTTTGAAAGGCTGATCAGACCGAATGAAGCGAGAGACGCTCGCGATTCACGCAGGCTACGACGGTGATCCCACGACGAAGGCCGTGGCCGTGCCAATTTACCAGACGGTCGCTTTCGAGTTCGACAGCGCTGAGCATGGTGCCGCCCTGTTTAATCTGGAAGTTCCGGGAAACATCTATACGCGGATTGGAAATCCGACGAACACAGTGCTGGAAAAGCGTATGGCAGCGCTCGAAGGCGGGGTCGACGGGCTAAGCGTCAGCTCAGGGATGGCAGCCATCGAGTATGCGCTAATAAATATTGCGGAAGCGGGCAATAACGTCGTTTCCACTCCGCAGTTGTACGGCGCGACTTATACGCTTCTGGCGCACATCTTCCCGAAGCGCGGAATCTGTTCACGCTTTGCCGCCAGCGATCACCCCGAAGATGTCGAGAAGTTGATCGACGAGAATACCCGCGCCGTGTACTGCGAAAGTGTTGGTAATCCAGCAGGAAATGTGGCCGACATTGAGGGATTGGCGCGAGTGGCGCACAAACATGGCGTTCCGCTGATAGTCGACAACACCGTGGCCACGCCGATTTTGCTGCGTCCCATTGAGTACGGAGCCGATGTGGTGGTGCACTCAATGACGAAATTCATCGGAGGCGGGGGCACCAGCATTGGCGGCATGATTGTGGATAGCGGAAAGTTCCCCTGGCGACAGTATCCGGAAAAGTTTTACATGTTCAATAAGCCGGAGATTGCTTATCACGGCGTGGTGTATGTGGATCATTTCGGAGACGCGGCGTTTGTCGCTCGCTGCCGCACGGTCTGCCAGCGAAATACCGGAGCCACGCTGTCTCCGTTTAATGGGTTTCTGTTTTTGCAGGGAATTCAGACTCTGGCCTTACGCGTGGAGCGCCATGTCGAAAACGCGCGCAAAGTAGCAGAATTTTTGCGCGCGCATCCCGCGGTTGACTGGGTCAACTACGTTGGCTTCCCTGACAATCCGCTTTATCCGATGGCTCATCGATACCTCGGCTCGAACTTCTGCTCGCTGCTGACCTTCGGCGTGAGGGGCGGTTATGAGGGCGGGCGAAAGTGCTTCAATGCGTTCCGCTTGTTCAAGCGCATGGTGAATATGGGAGATGCCAAGTCCTTGTCGTGTCATCCTGCGTCGACGACGCACCGGCAGCTCACGCCCGCGGAGCAGGCGAAGGTAGGTGTGACGCCCGAAATGATTCGGCTCAGCGTGGGCATAGAGCACATCGACGACATACTTGAGGATCTTTCACAGGCATTGGACAAGGCAGCGCATTGATGTTTATCGAAACGGAAATGCGCACCAGCGTGGGAGGTTTCATATGCCACTGATCATCGACGGTGGGCGAGTTCCGACTCGGTGGGTGGAAAAAGGAAACTTGCGCCCGCAAATTTCGAACGACAAAAATGCGGGATCACTCAGCCTCGCGCTAATCAACAACATGCCCGACGCCGCGCTGGAAGACACGGAATTGCAGTTTTTCGAGCTTCTGGACATCGCCTCCGGCGACGTTCCGGTGTTTCTAAAGCTTTATTCTTTGGCCGGAATTCCTCGCAGCGATCGCGGACGGCGGCATCTGAACAGTTTTTATTTCAGCATCGATGAACTTTGGAGCAGCCCGGTTGATGGAGTCATTATGACCGGCACTGAACCCCGCCGACCCGATCTGCGCGATGAGCCTTACTGGGCTCTGCTCACGGAAGTTCTCGACTGGGCCGAACAGAGTAGCGCATCGACTGTACTATCGTGCCTCGCTGCTCACGCCGGCGTTTTGCACAGCGATGGCATCGCCCGCCAGACTTTGAGCGACAAACAGTTTGGCGTTTTTGAGTTCAGGAAAAGCGGCGAGCACGCGTTGACGCGTCGCTGTACGGACGTGGTGCGGTTTCCTCATTCGCGCTGGAACGAAGTACGCGAAAGTGAGCTGACGGCATGCGGCTTTACGGTCCTGACTAAGTCTGCAGAAAACGGTGTCGACCTTTTTGTGAAGAAAAAGAAAACCGGCCTGTTCGTGTATTTCCAAGGCCATCCCGAATACGGTGAGCAGACCCTCTTAAAAGAATACCGAAGAGATATCAAGAGGTATCTAAGGAAAGAACGCGAAACGTATCCTTCCATGCCAAAGGGTTATTTTGATGCCCAAGCCAAGATACTGCTGACCGACTTTCGAGAGACTGTCATGTCCGATCGCCGCGAAGAAATTATGGAAGCCTTTCCTGAGGCTGCCCTGGTCAACACATTGCAAAATACCTGGCGTGCATCGGCGACAGCAGTTTATTGCAATTGGCTGCAGTATTTGACGTCCAGAAAAGTGGATGCCGTCGCGATACCGGTTATGGCGGCTGTCTATCATCAATCTTTGCGAAAACGATCAGTACTGCGTTAGACACAATTGATGCGTAGGGAAGGATCAACGCCATGAGCTCACAACCGTCGCAAGTACAGACTCACTCCTGACCCCTTTTATGCATGATTCAAATGACCACAATTTGCTGGAGAACCTTCCTGAACGCATCAGCGATGTGGTGAAACCATGGGCGGAACGATCTCCTGATCGGCCCGCTCTGGTAGAAGCTTCCGGAACTTGGACTTACCGGCAACTGGCATCCGCAATCTATGAAGCCCAGGTTTGGTTGATCGATTCGGGCGTGCGGCCGGGTGACCGCGTCATGCTCGTGTCGGAGAACTGCCGGGCATTTGTTGCAGCTCTGCTTGCCGTGGCCGGTCTTGACGCGTGGCCCGTGTTGGTGAACGCCCGTCTCTCGGCGCGAGAGGTTGATGAGATCCGGGATCACTGCGGGGCACGGCGCCTGCTTTACACAACCAGCGTATCGCCGCACGCCAGAGAGCATGCCAAGCGTCACAGCGCGGTCACTCTAGACGCGCCAGGAGTGGGTGCGATCGCGATTGGACCACTCAACGAAGCAGTCAATCCCGAACCAATAGATACTTCATTCGAGCATCGCGTCGCCTCACTGATTTACACATCCGGTACAACGGGCCTTCCCAAGGGCGTCATGCTGACGCACCGCAACCTCCTGTTTGTCGCAGCGGCTTCAGCCAAGATCCGATCTTTGAGTGCGGATGATCGCCTTTATGGTGTTTTGCCGATGTCGCACGCAGTCGGACTTTCCGTGGTCCTCTTAGGTTCTCTGCTGAGCGGAGCCACATTGTATCTTGCGTGGCGTTTTGATCCCGCGGCTGCTCTGTCTACGCTGGAGAAAGAACGGTTGACGGTGGTTTTAGGCGCTCCGGGGATGTTCTCTTTACTGGCGGAGTACGCGAAATTGAAAGGATTGAACTCGCTCAAATTTCCCGCTCTACGCATCATTTCGTCTTCCGGCGCGCCGCTTGTGCCCGCCCTCAAATCGCAAGTGGAGAGCTTATTCGGTATGGTGTTGCACAACGGATACGGCGTTACCGAATGTTCTCCCAACATTGCGCAGGCGAAGGTGGGAGAACGCCGTATGGACACTTCCGTGGGCCTGGTACTTACTGGAGTCGAAGTTCAATTAATCGGATCAAATCAGCTGCCCGTGGCTGACGGAGAAGTCGGCGAATTATGGGTGCGCGGCCCGAACGTGATGAAAGGTTACTACCATGCACCCGAGGAAACCGCAGCGGCCATCAATCCCGAAGGATGGTTCAACACTTGTGACCTTGCCCGGCTGGAAGGCGGTTATCTTTTCATCGTGGGCCGAAGCAAGGAATTGATTATTCGTTTTGGAGAGAATGTTTACCCTGCCGAGGTTGAGGCAGTGCTCAACGCGCATCCCGCCGTCGTCCGATCAGCGGTGATTGGACGCCCGGTTGCCGGCGCCGAAGGTGGCGAGGAAGTAGTTGCCTTCGTTCAACTCGCGCCTTCGTCAATAACTTCAGAGACTGAATTAGCGCAACACGCGGCGCAACACCTCGCGCCTTACAAGCGGCCGTCGCAGATTTTGCTCGTCCCTTCAATGCCACTCACTCCCACCGGAAAAGTAATCAAGGGTGAGCTGGCCAAGATGTATCAACTCACGCCCACACGCTAACGACGCCGAGCCGCCCGGCTCTAAAATCAGCGTCAATCTTCACGTTCCAATTTCATCCATATAGTATCGGTGCAGACCTGATTGTCGGTCTGCTGTCGGACCTGCAACGTTCAGGTCACCGTCTGTTTTGTTGTGCTATAACGACAGGTTCTCGGCCGTCGCGACGTTGAGAGATCATAAGCCAGGCAACGACAGCGCTTGCCAGCGACAGGCCGGCGCAAATGAACATTACGATTCGGAATCCGAATACAAACGCTTCTTTAATGGACTCCATGACGATAGTTCTCATGGCGGGATTGAGATCACTCGGTACCTGCAAGCCGGCGAGTTTGATCTCATCTCTCTGAAGCTCGTGCAGAATGTCGGGCGAGAGTGAGAGGCGAGCCAAGCTGTGGTTCAATCGGAAACTGAACGCTTTCACCATCACAACCCCAAACACCGCGATCGCTAGAACGCCCGCTACGCGCGCCACAGCATTGTTGATTCCGGAAGCCGCGCCGACTCGATCTTGATCGACTGAATTCATGACGACGGTGGTCAGGGGAGCTACCGTGACCGCCATCCCGAATCCGAGAACAATGATCGCCGGAAAGAATGCCTTCCAATAGCTACCTCCTACCGACGGCAGGGCGAACAACGCAAAGCCTGAAGCGGCAATGATAGGGCCAATGATCAGCGGACCTTTCGCGCCAAAACGAGCGACCAGCCCGCCAGACCAGCGAGACAGAAAAAACATGAGCAGAATCAAAGGAAGGACGGCAGCTCCGGTCGCTGTGGTGGAGTATTCCTGAACCTGGATCAGGTTTAATGGGAACAAGAAAAAGAAAATGCCGATCGCGGCATACAGGAACAGCGTTAGCAGGTTCGCGCCACTGAAGCTGCGGGATTTGAACAGCGAAATTGGTAGCATCGGCTCACTGACATTAGCCTCGACTAACACGAACGCAATAAGGCATGCGAAGCCACCCAACAAACTTCCAAGAACCAGTGGATTTTTCCACCCGAGGTTGACTGATTCAAGGAACCCGTAGACCAAGCCGCCTAATCCGACGGTGGCAAGAATCGCTCCCAACCAATCCACGCGCCTTGCAGTGCTGCTGCGGCTCTCTGGAATAAACCGAAGCGAAATGACGATCACGGCCACCGCGAGAGGGAGATTAATAAAGAAGACCCACCGCCAGGAAGCGTGTCCGACCAGCCATCCTCCGAGAACCGGGCCGATGGCGGTCGTGATTGCGGTAAAGCCTGACCACGTGCCGATGGCCTGGCCGCGGCTCTGCTCGTCAAATGATGTGCTGATGATTGTCAGGCTTCCGGGCACGAGCAGCGCAGCTCCCACACCTTGAATGCTCCTGGCGAAGATCAATTGATGGATGCTCGACGCAAAGCCGCAACCCGCGGACGCCAGAGCGAAAATCGATACACCGAGCACGAAGATCAAACGGCGGCCAAACAAGTCGCCAAAAGATCCGCCGACTAATATCAAGGCGCCCAGAAAAAGTCCGTAAGACTCAACCACCCATTGCACATCCACCACAGTTGCGTGGAAACTAGCTTGTAGCGCAGGCAGAGCAACATTGACGACGGTGCTGTCGATGAAAGCCATGCTGGAACCCAGGATGGTTCCGGCGAGTATCCAGGTTCCCGGTTCTGCTCGGCAAGCAGCTCTGGGAGAGGCTGATTCCATTACGGCTTCGTCGCAAGGCGTTCTCATTTCAGGCTATGGATGCCCTTGCGGGTGAGTGGTGGCAGGGGAGGACGCGTTTCCTGTTTGCTCATGAGACCTTCTTTTGCACGTGTAGGCGCGAGCGTCCTCGCTCGTGCCCTTTGTCATTCACAGATGAATATTTCGTAAGCAACGTTTGATCGGCTGCCTCGTCATTGGTATCTCCGATAATTTCATCAGTGTACGCCCGCTTCACAATGGCGCGGAATGACCTCTATTGGCTCTATGAAGATCTCTGCGTTTTGAGCGCTTGGTCGTGGCGGTGGTAAACTGCGCTTATGGCCGCTAAGAAGACATCTAAGAAGACCACCAAGCTGAAGAGAGTTGCCAAGAAAAAGGCGAGTCCAGTCCGGAAGGTCGTCGGGAAGAAACGGGCTGCAAAGAAGACAACCTCCAAGACGAGTACAGCTAAGAAAGTCAATTTGAAAAAATCGGCTTCGCGAGGCGGCAGCCTTGCGAAGAAGGCAGCGGGCACGAAAACTGTACGCTTGTCTCAGAAACGGGCTCCACGAAAAAGTTTGTCCTTGAATACGGACCCATTTGCATCCCAGGAGATGAGATCACAGTCCGCGGGGCAATCAGGAGATCTGCAAGGACTATCGGACGTCGAACGGGCGGATTCGGAGAGTGTGGATGAATTGATCGAGGAAGGCAACGCATTCGAAGCTGATGCAGTGATGGGCGTAGAAAGTGCTGAAGATGAAAAGGAAGTTCGGACGCACGAAGTGCCGGAAGACGACGTTCCGGAGGAGTATCTGGATAAAGAGTAACCTTGGGCTGTCCCCGTTCAAGAAGACGCTAGCTTTGCTGGGAACTGCCCACGTCTGAACAACCAATCCACGTAGGATCAAAGCCGCAGACATTCCTATTGCAACCAGCAACCCATAGGCGCATAATTCCTCCCCGAAGGAGGTGAAGGTATGCGACGATTTGCATTTGTAGCGATGCTCGCGCTTGCGGGTGTCATCACGGGTCACAGCTCCGTACCTGCTTCGGAATGGGCGATTAACGCTACAGCTATCGAAGCCTGTAGCTGTCCCCACTTCTGCATGTGCTACTTCAACACTCATCCGGCAGCGCACCACGATCATGGGCAGGCCGAGCACTACTGCAAGTTCAACAATGCGTATAAAGTCAACCATGGCCATTACGGCGATGTCAGCCTTGAGGGCGCAAAGTTTTGGATCACGGGTGATCTAGGCAGTGACTTCTCGCAAGGCCAGATGAACTGGGCGCTGGTCACGTTCGATAAGGCGACCACTCCTGAACAACGCAAGGCCTTAGGCGAGATTCTGGGCCACGTTTTTCCCGTCAAGTGGAAGTCGTTTCAGACTGCCGAGGGCAACATTGATACCTGGACGTTTGACAAGAACACGGCGCATGCCACCCTGAACGGGGGCACCACCGCGGAGGTAAAGCTGAAACGGTTTCAGGGAATAACTGACGAACCTGCGGTGTTGAAAAATGTTCGCTACTGGGGTACACCGCGCAACGATGGTTTCGTAATGATGCCGAATGAGATCGAAACTTATCGCGAAGGCGACAAGGCTTTTGAGTTCAAAGGTACCAACGGGTTCATGCTGACTTTTGATATGACCTCGAAAGATGTACCCACGAAAAGCGAAAGCTCAATGGGCCAATAATCCAGCGACCGACAATGCCGCCGCCCCACGTTAGTGGAGGCGGCTTTTTTTATTCCACACAAATGACCTCGCCACTCTGAGATTGGAACTCCCGGCAACCTGAAAAGAGATGTTCCCGGTCAGGGCTGTGAACTGTAATAATTTGACCAGAATATTCAGATGAAAGCCGCTGTTCTAAATACGCCACAAGATGTTTTGAAACGCCCGTTGAGGATCATTGATGTCCCGCGCCCTCAACTTGCGCCCGGATACCTTCTGCTGCGCGTGCGTGCATGTGGCGTTTGCCGCACTGACTTACACATTGTAGAGGGCGAATTAACGCCGCTTCGCCAGACGCTCATCCCAGGCCATCAAATAGTGGGCGAGATTATCGATGGGGCCACATCGGAGTTTCCCTTGGGGACTCGCGTCGGCGTGTCCTGGATCGGCGGCGTCGATGGAACATGCTGGTATTGCAGAAAGAATCTCGAAAATCTTTGCGACTCTCCCATCTTCACCGGATACTCAGTCGATGGAGGATACGCCGAATATGCACTGGCTCGCGCTGATTTCGTATTCACTCTTCCCGCCGCCCTCGATGATCTCCAAGCCGCGCCGCTTCTTTGCGCCGGCATTATCGGCTTTCGAAGCATCCGCGTTGCCGGAGTAGAAAAGGGAGATCGAGTGGGATTATTCGGTTTCGGAGCCTCGGCGCATCTGGCAATCGCAGTTTTGCGCGCGTGGAAATGCGAAGTGTACGTTTCCACCCGTGGAGCTTCTCACCGGCACCTGGCAGAATCGCTTGGAGCTACCTGGGTCGGCAGCGAGTTAGACAAACCCCCTGTCGAACTCGACCATGCGATTACCTTTGCCCCGAGCGGAGATGTAGTTGTTGCCGCGCTGGCCAGCCTGCGCAAAGGCGGCGTTGTCGCCATAAACGCGATTCACTTGGATCGGATCCCAGAGTTTAACTATGACCGACTGCTCTGGGGCGAACGCCAGCTTCGCAGTGTTGCGAATATGACTCGTTCCGATGCTCGGGACTTCCTACAGATTGCTGCCGAAATAAAACTTCGGCCGAAGATTACGGTCTTTCCCTTGGATCAGGCAAACGAGGCCCTGGCTGCACTGAAGAGTGATTCGATAGACGGCGCAGCTGTTCTTACTCCGTAACCCATTTTGGCTCAGAACCGGAGATTTCTTAACGCGCGATTTGCCCAGTCTGTTTCTGGTCGTATAACTACGATTGATGGACGCTCTTTCCTTGCCAAGAGTGAGAGACTGTTACAGAACGTTTCGCTTCCCCCATGAAATCCGCTGATAACCGGCTGGTCCGGCTGATTGCGTTGTTCAAGCTGCTGAAGGCCGCCATGTTAATAGCGGTTGGCATGAGCGCTCTCCATCTGCTCCACAAAGACGTGGCCAGCATAGCGGAACATTGGGTTAGGGTGCTTGGCTTGGATCCGGGCAACCGGTACGTCGATCGGGCGCTGCAGAAGGTCGCCGATCTCACTCCGCAGAAGATAAAGAGTTTGGGAATTGTCAGCTTTATCTACGCAGCACTATTTCTAACCGAGGGGATCGGCCTGTGGATGGTGAAACGTTGGGCCGAGTGGTTCAGCGTAATCATCACTACGTCGCTGATCCCCTTCGAAATTTACGAGATCCACCGCCATCCCGGCACGATCAAGTGTTTGGTGCTAGTCGTTAATATTGCCGTAGTGGGATACCTCATTTATCGAATTCGCCACGAACGCACTGACACTGAAGCGTCTCGATAAAGTTTCCACAGCAGCGGCAAACGCTGGAGGCATCGGTGAGGTTCAGTTTTCTGCTTACCGCCGAACGAGAATATCACGAGCCTCTATCAAGGTTTCGTTGACGGCGTTAACGGAAGACGCCGGAAAAAGTGTCCCAAGGGCGTCTCGTAAGGCGCGCAAGGAATACCGAAACTCCATTCCAACCCACAAAGGTCCCACTCACACTAAATCGCTCTCTCGTTTTGCAACACCCGCTTAGTTTAGAAGGGTCGCGGAGGACCGACCATCACGGACTGCAAACCCGGTCCGCCCGGGCTGATCTTGAAAGGGGATCCGCTTACTTCCGTAGTTGAGCCGTCTGAATTAATCTGCAGAAGCCCAACGGAGGAATCGGGTATCTATCCTCCGCCACCACGATATAGCCGGTAACTATCGTGTTGATCCCGGCGCTCGAGATGATCCTCGTTGCCAGGATTGTTCAAGCTGGGATGTTAATGTAGGAGAGGCTGAGCGGATTCTCTACGAACGCGAGCGAAGTGATCTGCTTCGACGAGTTATTGCTTACGAATAGGAACTTCTCATCCGCGCTAAGCCACACATTGCTGGAGCCAATGCCAGAACCTAAGCTGCCATCGCCGCCGAAATTATTGTCTTTGCCCAACGACCCGTCAGAGTTAATTGGATAAATCTCGACCTGCGTCGTGGACTTGGTGGTGTCGCCGAAAATGGCGTGGGCGCTGTCTGCACTAATGTCTACGCCAGCCGCACTGCCAGTCGCGGAATACGGCCCGTGCTCCGTCAACTTCCCGTTGGCTGCGATAGAAAAGGAGTCAACTTTATTCACGCCGGAGCCATAACTGACAACCAGCGTCTTGAAGTTGGGCGCCGCCCTCATGCCCGCGACCACGTCCGCCGACTTGTACGTACCGGAGAGCTTGAGTTTGCAACCGGAAAGCACCTGCCAAACACCGATGTTCTTGGTAGAACTGTAGGCTGCAAACAAGAAATTCTTGGTCACTGCCAGTCCGATCCCGTGGGCTTTTCCTGAACCGTGCGCGTCTTTGAAGTTCCCCACTTTGGTTATGACCTTGTTGACCTCCTTGAAGACAGCGATATCGTCGCTGCCCGCGTCGCCGACAAAACCGCAGACTGTGGTTCCGCTCGCACCTAGCACGATTCGGTTGAGGCCCGCGAAACCGCCACCGATACCTTTACCGCCGGTTGGGGCCGAGCCGTTATTCTGCAGAGTTGTTCCCGTAAACTTGAAAAATGTGACAGTATTCGACCCCTTCAGGTCATTATTCGTCACAACTTCGGGGTGCTTGCCAGCCGCTTGCAGACTGGCCGACCAAATCGTAGCCGCCGCTGCAACTAGCGCGGCAGCAACAAACGACGTGAACAGGTTTTTCATAGTTTTCTCCTTATCCGTCGGACTCGGCCAAATTTCACCGGAAAAGTTTCCCTCCAAAGGCAACCACTGTCAATGTGCAACAGTTTGCAGTACGGCCGCGTCCTCTCAACAAATCTCGCAGCGATGCCGGCACGCACGTCGCTACTCGCGGAAACGGGGCGACTAAATCCCGCACGCCTGCGAGAGACACGACTAACGTGGCCTTGCGACCCCGCTCCCGCCTCCGTTTCCCGAATGGTCGCCCGCGCGCCTTACGAGGCGCCCTTGGGACACTTTTCCCGGCGTCTTCCGTTAACCCCAAGCCTTCGTTGACTCCCCCGGGTGACGCTCCGTAAGATGAGGCGACCGCAAAAGGCAGGCATCTCTATTGATCGGCCAGACCATCTCGCACTACCGCATCGTCGAGAAATTCGGCGGTGGTGGTATGGGCGTTGTCTACAAGGCTGAAGATCTAAGCCTGCATCGCTTTGTGGCTTTGAAGTTTCTCCCCGATGATTTCGCCAAGAACCCTCAAGCCTTGGCTCGCTTTCAGCGGGAAGCGCAGGCGGCCTCGGCGCTGAACCATCCCAATATCTGCACTATTCATGACATCGGGCAGCAGGATGGCCGGCCTTCATCGTCATGGAATTCCTCGATGGCGTGACCCTGAAGCATCGCATCGCCGGCAAGCCTATGGAGAACGATGTGCTGCTTAGCGTTGCGATCGAGATCGCCGACGCGCTGGATGCTGCCCACGCCGAAGGCATCGTGCACCGCGACATCAAGCCCGCCAACATTTTTGTGACCAAGCGCGGTCACGCTAAGATTCTCGACTTCGGGCTGGCGAAGGTGGCGCCGCGCGTCAGCCAGAGCTGTCGGAACAGCGGAGACAACCTCAAGCGACCGCCGCAAGCGACGAGCACCTGACCAGCCCCGGCTCTACGCTCGGCACCGTCGCCTATATGTCGCCCGGAGCAAGTGCGAGCGAAAGAACTCGACGCCCGCAGCGATTTGTTTTCTTTCGGTGCGGTGCTCTACGAGATGGCGGCGGGAGCCTTGCCCTTTCGCGGGGAAAGCTCGGGAGTGATCTGTCATGAAATTCTGGCAGTGATCCAGTTCCCGCGATCCGGCTGAACCCCGACCTTCCGCCAAAACTGGAAGACATCATCAACAAGGCTCTGGAAAAAGATCGCGAACTGCGCTACCAGCACGCCGCAGACATGCGGACCGACTTGAAGCGACTGAAGCGCGAAACGGATTCTCGGCCCGGCGTCAGCCGCGACTTCAGCCATATCCGCAGCGCACGAAAGCGGCCCGTTCGCCACCCAACCGCCGTCGCCAGGGTCGGGTTCGGCCTTCTCCCTCGCGCCCGCTACATCTTCGTCTTCGAGCGCTGTGTCAGCGGATAACCCTGCGACTTCGATACAGAGACGTTCCTACGGAAAGATCGCGGCAGCAATTGCCACAGCGGTGATATTGCTCACTGGCGTTTATTGGTTGGTCAAACAGCGCGCCACGCCAGCCGTGGTGAATGCCAGTCAAAGAACCGTCGCCGTTCTTCCGCTGCAGAACCTGGGCGCCGACAAAGATGTAGATTTTCTCCGCCTCGCGCTGGCCGACGAAATCGCAACCGCGCTGAGTTATGTTCGCTCGCTGTCGATCCGCCCATTCGCCACCACCAGCAAGTACGACTCTCCCACCGTCGACTTGCAGGAAGCCGGCAAGGCCATGCATGTGACCGACGTCGTCACCGGGCACTATATGAAACAAGGCGACCAGATTCAGATCACTCTGGAAGCTGTGGACGTCGCCGACAACCGCACGCTTTGGCGCGACACCATGACCGTCGCCGCTCCCGACATGATTGCCATGCGGAGCCAGATCACCGCGAAAGTTCGCCAGGGATTGGTCCCAGCTCTCGGCGTCGGAACGGATTCAGCGGAAGCGCGGCACCCATCCCAAGAATGAAGAGGCATACGATCTCTACCTCCGCAGTATCGCGCTGCCGCATGATCCTCTTCCTAACAAGGATGCCATCGCCATGCTGGAGCGTTCTGTCGGACTGGATCCCAGCTACGCGCCCGCCTGGGGGTATCTCGGGGTTCGCTACAATTATGATGGCGCCTATTCGAACGGCGGTGAGGCCATGCGCAAGCGTTCGAACCTGGCTTTGGAACGGGCTGTCTCGCTTGATCCCAACTATATTTTTGCGATTGCCTGGCTGATCACGAATCGAGTCGAACAGAGTGAGTTGGCCAAGGCCTACCAGGACGCGAAAGGCGCTGGTGGCGCGGCATCCAGAGAATGCACAGGCCCACTTCGCCCTGTCGTATGTTCTTCGCTATGGAGGAGCCATCGAGGAATCTGCGCACGAGTGTGAAGTCGCTTCATCCTTGGATTCCGGAAACTTTATGCTGCGGTCTTGCGGGGCCACCTTCGACCAACTTGGTAACTACACGCGGGCGATGGATTTTCTTCAGCTCGATGCCGGATCAGTGTGGGCATCGAACAACATCATGCGACACTACATTCGTGATGGAAAGTTAGCACAGGCGAAGGAAATCGGCGAGAAAGTCAAAGATACAAATCAATACGCCCACCTGTTGATGTTGGCGTGCATCGACAATCCGTCGTCCCCTGATGTGGCGCGCTTGGCACGTGACGTGGTGGCCGCAAGACTCGCCGATCCCGACCCCGAACCTCGTTACGTTGTTGCGCGGCGACCTTCTCTTCTGCGGGCAGAAAGATGCGGCCGTGCAACTGCTTAAGAGTGCGATCGCCGGACACTTTTGCGCCTACACGGGTTTGCAGAACGATTCGGCTGTGGACAAAGCTGCGAGGCACTCCCGAGTTCGCAGAGTTACTCTCCGCCGCGAAACAGTGCCGCGACGATTTTCTTGCTCAGAGATCTCAACCTGCCCACTGAACTATTCCGGACACGCCCGACATTCATGATCCCTGACGTTGATACGACAATCAACGCAAACCGGCGGCGCTCGCCACTGCCGGTGCGCCGATCTCGATAGAATCAGGCTGCGTCAAGACCGCCCTACCGCTGCTGAGGTCGAGGCACCCTCCTGTTAACCGATGATGTTCCTTTTCGGGACATGCTTTCAAGATTTCATCGTTTGTTAATCCGTTTGTCATTAAGAGTGCATGAGCATGCACTAAACTCTGAGCTAACGTAAGAAAACTCATATTTCCTTTGAACTTGTGCATGCATTCGTGCGTGCGCAGGGAGGGAATATTGCGCTTCGAGGAGGTTTATGGTTTTCAAAAAACTGCAATGGTTTATTTATATCGCTACCATGCTGGTGCTCCCTAGCCTCGCAGGGTTTGCGCAAGTGCCTGTGTCGCAGCATGTGATCCTCATAATCGAGGAGAATCACAGCTACGACGAGGTGATGGTTAACATGCCATGGCTCGTCTCACAAGGCAACGCGAACGGCTACGCCGCCAATTTCAAATCAGACAATGGCGGCTCGTTGCTCGATTACTTATGGCTTGCCAGTGGAAGTTGCGAATCGGCGGCAAATTGCTCCTTGCCTCCAGGAACCCATGACTTCAACTGCAATGGGAATGACTGCTACTACCCCGGCACGACTACCACGGATCCAATTACCGATGACAGCATTTTTCGCGAAATGAATCTTGCCGGAATTTCGTGGCGAGTTTACGCACAATCCTACGCCGCAGCCGGCGGAACACTCACTACTCCGGACAATGCTAACGGCACTTCTTATTACCGACGTCATAACGGAGCGACGTGGTATGCCGAGGTTTTGAATGATGTAGACGGATCTGCAAGCAACGTCGTTGACTTTTCTCAGCTCGCGGTCGACGAGGCAAATGGGACACTGCCTCGATTCATGATCATTGCTCCCGACGGGAATCACGATGCGCACGATTGCCCAGTTGGCTATAAAACGTGCACCGAGGGTCAGCAGTTAGGAGCAACCGACGAATTCCTGAGAACCACGCTGTCTCCGATTCTTAGTACTCCCGACTTTCAGCCCGGCGGAGACGGTTTGATTTTTGTAACTTTCGACGAATGCGCAGGCGGCACTGACCAGGGTTGCGGAGCCGCAGTCTATACCGGGGTTATCGGTCCAAAAGTAATTCCTCATACGGTTTCAAACATTCCGTATAAGCACGAGAACACCTTACGCACGATCCTGGACGCTCTTCAAGTTACAACCTATCCGGGAGCCGCGGCCACGGCTTCCGACATGTCCGATTTTTTTACCACGTCAAGCAAGCCTGTAGTCACGATTAGTGCACCGGCGGACGGCGCATTTGTCACGTCTCCGGTTACAATTCGCTCCTCTGCTCTGCCGACTGCGGGGCACACAATATCCGGATGGTACGTCTACGTCGACAATGTGCCGGTGTACCAGGCGGGGGCGGTCACCCAGATTGATCCAAGCCTGGGCATGACTAACGGCACCCACACCGTGCTTGTACGTGCATGGGACACTTCTGGAGCCTTTGGCGATCAGACCCTTTCAGTAACCGTGGGGACGCTGCTTCCGTTCGTAAGGGTTTTCACTCCGAGCAATGTTGCAAAGGTAGGCTCGCCAGTCAATATTCAGGCGGCAGCTTCGCCGACTGCTGGTCATAGCATCAGCGGATGGGCAATTTACGTTGATGGGAATCGAGTTTTCAATGCTGGCGCTGTAACTGCAATCACCGCTAAGATCGCGATGAGTCTCGGGGTGCACTCACTGCTGGTGCGCGCATGGGATACGTCGGGCGCATACGGCGATCAAAACGTAAATCTGACGATTGTGAACAAGCCAGCCGTGGCCATCTCAACGCCGCCAGCAGTTTCCAATGTGATTTCTCCAATAAATATCCAAGCATCTGCTACGCCGACTGCTGGCTACACAATCAGCGGGTGGCACGTCTATCTTGATGAAACACTCGTCTATCAAGCGGGTGCAGTAGACACAATCCACACGAATATAAAGGCAGGCGTGGGCAACCACTCTGTCATCGCTCGTGCTTGGGATACTTCAGGAGCATACGGTGATCAGGTGGCCACTCCGAAAGTTTATCCAGTTGCCGTCAACATCAGTACCCCATTGAACGACGCTTCCGTGAGTTCACCCGTGAACATTCAAGCTGCAGCATCATCAGCCAACACGATAACCGGATGGGTTATTTACATAGATTCGATAAATGCTTTCCAACAAAACAATGGCAATTCCATAAACGTGAACCTGCCTATGGGCTTTGGATGGCACGATGTGTTGGTGCGCGCATGGGATAGCACAGGAGCTTTTGGAGACCAAACCATTAACCTCACAGCCCCTTGAGTTGTGAATTTGCGCGACGAGTTTGGTGCCCCTCTCGAATGCTAAGGTGGCCTTACCTCCGCGGCTCGCCGCAGGGTAGTAAAGATTGGAGAAACCACTGCCCAGGGCACTCCCAACCACATTGTCGTAATTGAAGGTGTTGCCACCGCTGTCCTGGCGGATCACCAGCGCGCGGCTTATGGCGTAGCCAGTCCGCGACCACAAACTATGTCCTTCTCCTTTGCGGATACGCGGATCTTCATGAGGGCCGACGCCACAACAAAATCTCCGAGAAGTTTTGGTAGCGATGTCGGCATGGAGCGGCGAAGCGCTCGGCAAATGCTGCGCCGTTGGTGCCGTATTTTGGGTCGGTGTTGGTTACCTGCGAAAATGCGGCATTAATACCCCTCCGCCTAAAGTCAGGGGGCTGGCAGTTTCACGCAAAAAATGATTCCACTTTTCCCGCGTGGTGCGAACGGACGGTCCTGTGGAGCCGATACGGAACTTGCCGGCGCCGACGTCGGTTCAGCAGACGGAGCTTGCGGTGCATCCTTCGCATAGAGAGAAAGCAAGATAAATTACTGCCAAAAATGCAGCCGCATTTGTCACCGACAATTTCCCCCGCCTGCCACCCTAGGATTGCCTGACTTGATTGAATATGAGATAAAGACGGTTCTCCGTGTTGCTTTTGAACTCATTTTGAGCTACCACTTTGTAGGGAAAAATATTTCCAGAGAGTTTCAGCCTTCTGAAATGTGATTTGCGCGACCAGTTTCTAGCCGGGTCAAAGCCGGGTCAACCCTAGCTCGCATGATCCCGCACATACATAGACTCCCTTCGTCTATACTTTACGTCTCGTTGAGGGCACCAATGTCGGATCAGGCATTTGGACTGAGCGCGAATCAAGTAATGGCCTATGCGGCCGTGGCCAACGTGCTCCTCGTCTTGATTCTTGCCGCCATCAACATTAACTACGCATGGCATGCCAAGCGGCAAGCCGATGCCAGTCTGGAGCAGGTCGCAGCCGCAACCCGGCAGGCGGAAATCGCCGCGGAGACTCTATCGATTCTGCGCAAGCAGCTTGACCAGCAACGAACCGCCGACCTGGCGACTGTAAACCTGCAGCTCAAGGTTGCGATGCACACGCTCGAAGACTGGCTCAAGCGCATCGCTTCGGATGCTTATCCGCAACTGCCTGATGAAATCGGGATTCTTCCCGAAGATTTCGGCCTCGCAACCCAACGGGCTAATGCTATCGATCAAATTGTGGCCGAGCACATGGGAGCTGCTTCGCTGTACGCCGGAGAGGCCGAAAACAATATCAGAATACTGCGTAGTGGGAACCCGGCTGAGCCTCGGAGCTGGAAAGAGATGCAGGAGAAAGCCAAAAAGAATCTGAGTATCGCGAAATACAAGCTAAGCGTGGCCAGAACGCGCTGGGAATCCATGACCGGGTAACCAGCCGTCAGCGTTTCCATAAAATTCATCGAAAACCTTGACCTCAAGCCCTTTCCGACGCATAATTGCGCCCGCTTTACTTTTACACAAGCCTGAGTTTTGATTTCCGGCAAGCAGACGAGGAGCCTATATGCCAGAAGAAATCGGCAAGCGGATTGGCGACTACCAGATTCTCAACGAGTTGGGCAGCGGCGGCATGGGCAAGGTTTACCGGGTGCGAAACGTTCTTTCCGATCGCATCGAAGCCATGAAGATTCTGCTTCCCAATCTCGCGGGACGGGAAGACATCGCCGCTCGTTTTCTGCGCGAGATCAAGCTCATGGCGAACCTCAACCATCCGAATATCGCCGCGCTTCGAACCGCTTTCACCGCCGACAACCAGTTGGTAATGATTATGGAGTACGTCGAAGGCACCGATCTGGCGGAGCGCCTCGAACATGGGCCGATACCGCCGCCCGAGGCGGTGAGTTATATCGACCAGGTGCTGAGCGCTCTAAGTTACGCGCACCAGCAGCATGTGATTCACCGTGACATCAAGCCCTCCAACATGATGCTGACTCCGCAGGGCGTGGTGAAGCTGATGGACTTTGGCATTGCACGGGCCGGCGAAGAACGCAGTATCACCATGACCGGTACCACGCTGGGATCGTTAGGTTACATGTCGCCCGAGCAAGTGAAAGGCGATCCGACCGATGCCCGATCCGACCTCTATTCCGTAGGCGTGTCACTGTATGAAATGGTGACCGGGCAACGGCCATTTCAGGCCAGCAGCGACTACTCGATTATGGCGGCTCACGTCAAAGAAACGCCCAAGCCGCCCGTTGAGCTACATCCAGGGCTGCCGGCAGCGATGAATGAAATCATTATTATGTCGATTGCTAAGGATCCGGCGCAGCGCTTCCAGACCGCGGACGCTTTCCGCAATGCTCTGAGCACCGTGCGCTTCGCGCCTGCGGAATCGAAACCCATTCTTCAAGGCGCGCCTGATGCCGTCACCGTAGATACGATTCTCCCCCCAGCATCGCAACCCGCGGCTGCGGCCACTCCGCAAAACCAAGTCGCAGCACCCGCTAAAACTCCGGCAGTGCCCGCGATTGCAGGCACACCGTCCATCCCCATTCTGCCGCCACAACCCGGCGGTCATCGCGGCTTGTACATGACGCTGGGAGCGTTGATCGTGCTGGCTGTTCTGGTGGTTGCCGGAATTTACATACCGCGGCGCAGTAAGACGGAAGCGGGACCCAAGCCAGCGTCCTCTGATGCGAACGGTGCGAACGCCAGTTCAGCTGCGCCGGTGTCCAACCCGTTGCCGGCAAATCCGTCGCAACCAGCGACTCCGGCGGCAGCTGCGCCTAACCCGGTTGGCCAACTGGCAGCGCAACCACAAACTTCGAACCCGCCAGCACCTGGTCTTGAAAACGCGAATCCGGTGCGAAACGCTGCATCGGTAGAAAAGTTGCCCGTTGTTCATACACACAAAATTCCGGGCAGCAGCAGTGGCGGCAGCCAGGATGCAGCCACGCCTGTGCAAAGCGTCGACACCAGCGCCAACGCGGCTCCGGCGGCAAACGATGCGGCGAGTCTGGATGCGGCAGAGCGTGAGGCCGATCAGCTTTCCAACCGGGCGGTTGCGATCAACAGCAGCCTGGACCGGCTGCAGCAGCAACAAAGCGCTGCCGGCTACGGTCTCCGCGGCGACATAGCTGCGCGTCAGGCGAGTATGAAAAACAATCTGGCAAAAGCGCAAAGCGCGGTTCAGAGCGGAGACCTACAGAGGGCCAGGAAGTACATGGATTCAGCACAGAGCGATGTCGAGGCGCTAGAACACTTCCTCGGACACTGATCCGGTGGGCAAGTCCACGCCGTTGGCCGCATCACGAGGTCAGCATGGCTGGCGAAGCATAATCCCAGACGGACGGACCCGACAGGCGGACGGGCAGGGATCATTTCATGCCGTCCAAAATCGACCCCACGATTCCTCCGACTACGCCGCCCTCTACAGTCTGTCTCTGAGCATTGTGCGGCAGATATCTCTCGATGACGTGCGCCAGCTTCGCAATCGGCAGCGTTTGCAGCCAGATTTTCCCCGGGCCAGTCAGTGAGGCAAGGAAAATTCCATCGCCGCCGAAGATCATGTTCTTAATGCCAGGTACAGTCGTGATTTGGAACGAGACGCTGGATTGAAAGGCGCCGACGTGTCCAGGATGAACGCGCAGATTTTCACCGGGCTGCAGGTCGCGCGCGACAAGTTCTCCCGAGAGTTCGAGCCAGGCAGTGCCTTCTCCGCTGAGTTTTTGCAGCAGGAAGCCGTCGCCTCCAAATACGCCAGCACCCAACGATTGCTGGAAGCCGACGCTGATTTGTATCTTCGGGGTAGCACAGAGAAAGCCGTGCCGGTGAATCATGTATTCCTGTCCGGGTGACACTTCAACCGGCACGATATGTCCCGGCAGTTTGGTGGCGAAGGCTAGCTCGCCCGCGGGACCCACGCTACGATATTCAGTCATAAACATGGATCCGCCGCCAGCCACGCGTTTAAGCACGCCGAATAAACCTCCGCCCCCGCCGAACTGAGTGTGCGTGGTCATTTGAATCGAGCTGCCCATCCAAGACAGTTCTCCCGCCTCGGAAATAATCGTCTCATTGGGTTCGAGAGCGAACTCCAGCACGGGCATGGTGGTACCGGTAATGCGGCTCTGCATAATAAATCTCCTGAATTAGGATGGGCGCGCTCAGTGGAAACTGCGTTCCGAGTATACATGCGTCACGGGCGTCTCGGAATCATGCGGCGACCGAAGTTTCCGGGAGTCCGCAGACTACAAATTAAGTGGGCGTGGGTTAAGCCTGACCGTGAACTACGCTCTTAACCAATGCCACTGCTGCCGCCGGGTCGGATACCTCGACAATCAGTTGGTTGTAGCGTTCGTCTTTCAATTCAATCACGACCGTGTTCTCGGGATTGTGGACATCCCAGAACACGCGCTTGCCGTCCTGATAAAACGTTCCCGCAGTGATGACTCCGGGAACACTGGTGCCAGGCATTCTCAAACCGTGCCACCAGCCTCGTGCTATGGCCGGCTCTGCTCTGATCTCCACAACATGGGCCAATGGGATTTCAAGCGAACTCTTGAACGCCCACAACTTATCAGCGCCCTTCACATGCAACACCAGATTCCCTTCAGTTATGGATAACTCCACCATGTTCTCACTCCGTAGCCGTTCGAATTCTACACTGCTCCCGTTCTGTGTAACGTCGCGTTTGACGGCTTACCTTGGTGAAAGGCAGACTTGCGAGTGCACGGAGTAACCAGCGCATGAACAGATTCCGGTTTGCCATCTTGTTTCTGCTTATTGCAGCGCCATGCTTGTGGGCACAGGGCCAGCCGCCGACGGCTTCTACATCAATGCTCGCTACCGCAAATTCAGGGGCTGATTGATGTGCGACACGCTAGAGAGAGGTTGCGGAAAAAATTCTCCCGATGGCCGAACAACTACAGCGTGGCTCGAAGCCGCGCCCTTGCAAAACCGGGTCATGAGTTACGCAGCGTGGAGGCGTAGTTAGCCGCATCCCTACCGGAGTTGCGCGGTAATGGGTAACATCACAGCATGAAGGAGACTTGGCGGTGGTTCGGCCCGGCTGATCCAGTTACTCTCGATCACATCAAGCAGGCCGGTGCTACGGGGATCGTCTCTGCACTGCACCATATTTACCGCGGCGAAGCCTGGCCTTTGGACGACATATTGAAACGACGCGATGAGATTCTAGGCGCGGGTTTCGTGTGGTCCGTGGTCGAGAGTATACCCATTCACAATTCGATCAAGCTTCGGTCCGGACCCTTTCAGCCTTATATTGATGCGTGGAAGGATACGCTGGCTGCGGTCGCGAAGGCAGGCGTGAAAGTCGTTTGCTATAACTTCATGCCGGTGGTGGATTGGACGAGGACGGACTTAGCCTGGCGGCTTCCGACTACAGGGTACGCGCTGCGTTTTGATGCTGTCGATTTTGCAGCCTACGATGTGTGCATTCTGGAACGCAAAGGAGCTGCAAGCGATTATTCCGAGGAACGGATTCGTGCGGCACGGGCACGCTACGGGTTGATGCCCGAAAGGCGCAAGGACGAACTCGAACGGACGATCATTGCGGGCCTTCCCGGAGCGGAGGCCTCTTATACTCGCGAAACGATTCGGAGGTTAATCGCTGAGTACGAGAGCATATCGCCGGCCGAGCTGCGAAGTAACCTGATTGCATTCTTGCGGGAAGTTGTGCCGGTGGCGCAGGAAATCGGGGTTCGGCTGGCGATACATCCTGACGATCCGCCGTGGTCGTTGTTCGGACTGCCGCGAGTCGTCTCGACTGCAGCCGATGTGAACGCAATTTTCACTGCGTGCGACATGGCGGCGAATGGTTTGACATTTTGTGTAGGCTCGTTCGGAGCCAGAGCGGATAATGATCTGCTGGCCATGGTTCGAGAGTTCAGTTCTCGTATTCACTTCGTGCATCTTCGCCAGGTGACGAGAGAGCCGGACGGATCTTTTCATGAAGCAGAGCATCTCGCCGGCAGTTCCGATATATTGGGCGTGATTCGGGCTTTGCTGGCGGAAGAGGCGCATCGCAGACATGCGGGGCGCGCGGATCATGAAATTCCCATGCGTCCCGACCATGGACATTTGTTGGCGGACGAGATCGAAAAAAACATAAATCCTGGCTATTCGTTGGTAGGCAGATTGAAAGGGCTTGCCGAATTGCGCGGTGTGATGCAGGGCATGAAGCACGCAATCCCCGAATTAACGGAGTGAGCAGCTATTTGTCAGCTTGGCTTGAGCAATTCCTATGAGAGAGTTTTCAGGAAAAGTGGCTGTGGTTACGGGCACGACAGGAATCGGCCGGGCGATCGCGCTGCGCTTCGCTGCGGGCGGCGCGCAGGTTGTGGCGTGCGGCATTGAACCGGCCGGAAACAAAGCGCTGGCTGGTGATGCCGAAAAACTTGGGTTGACTCTGCTAGTCGAAAGCGGCGATGCGACTGACCTTGAGGCGATGCGCTCGATTGTTGGGAAGACGATCACAAGATTTGGAGGACTCGACATCATTGTGAACTCGGCTGCGATTCATCCTTTTGGCACGGTTGTTGACACCGACCTTGCGACTTGGAATCGCTGCATGATGGTGAATGTGGGAAGCATTTATGTGCTGGCGCATCTGGGCATTCCGGAGATGAAAAAACGCGGAGGCGGATCGATTATTAATCTGGCATCGGTGCAGGGACATGCGTGCCAGCGCGGGGTGGTTGCTTACGCAGCTTCGAAGGGCGCGATTCATAGCCTGACGCGGGCGCTTGCGCTCGACCATGCAGCCGATAATATTCGGGTGAATTCGATCAGTCCGGGATCGGTGCGCACACCCATGCTGGCGCGGTCTGCGGCGCACTTCGCCCCTGATGTGCCGGCCGAAGAGGCGTTCGCGCGTTTTGGGGCGGCGCATCCGCTGGGGCGTATTGGCACACCGGAAGAGGTTGCCGAGTTGGCTGCGTTTCTGGCATCAGACAAAGCAGGATTCTGCACCGGGGGCGATTACCTGGTGGACGGCGGTTTGCTTGCGGGCATTGGCGTCCAGTAATCTCGCGTGCAGCAATCTGGAGCGCTGTTGCCAAAAATCATTCGGAACAAATCTCGCGTGCCATGCCGGCGATGGCGAATCGCCTTCCTACTTGCCTTTGGGGTCCTGGTCAATTTTTTCGACCGCATTAATTTATCGGTATCGCGCGACGCGTTGCATGTTTCGTTTGGCTTGTCGCTCGTGGCATTCGGCTATCTCTCCAGCGCTTTCAGTTGGACTTACGCCTTAATGCAAATGCCCGCGGGCGTTTTGCTGGACCGGTGGGGAGTGCGGCGGGTGGGGCGGGTCAGCGCGTTTCTGTGGAGCGTGGCGTCTTTCGCGGCGGCGATTGCGCCTGGAATAAATTGGTTCTTCGTCGCGCGGCTGTTACTCGGAGTGAGCGAATCTCCTACGTTTCCTGCGAACGCGAAAGCGCTGGGATATTGGTTTACGCGTGACGAAAGAGGCTTGGCGACGGCGATTACGGATGCGGCGGCGAAGTTGGCAACTGCCATTGGGGTTCCGTTCATTGGCGTGTTGTTATTTTATTTTGGCTGGCGCTGGAGTTTTGCAGTCACGGGATTCATCAGCTTTCTATACTTTCTGCTGTTTTATTTGGTCTATCGCAACCCTGGCGAAGATCCCGAACTGTCGTGCGAAGAGCGCGAATTCATTTTGCGCGGCGGCGCGCAATTAGAAGATCAGGCAAAGGCGCCCAGCAGCGCTTCGCTGGGATATCTGTTGCGGCAGCGAAAAGTTTACGGGCTTGCGCTGGGATGGGGCGCCTACAATTACACTTTCTTTTTACTGCTGGCTTGGTTGCCCAGCTATCTTTCCATTACGCTTCATGTGGATTTGCTGCATTCTGTTTTCTACACCAGTGCGCCTTGGTTGTTCGCGGCAATAACCGACTTGCTGATTGGGGGATGGTTGGTCGACGATTTGATCCAGCGTGGCTGGGATGCGAACCGGGTTCGTCAAACTGTGCTGGTGGTGGGAATGATGTTCGGCCTTTGCATCTTTGGCGCCGCGAGCGCGAATAGTCCTACGGTTGCGATGGTGTGGATCAGCTTCGCGCTGGGCGGGCTGGCGGCAGCGGCGCCGGTGGCGTGGACAGTGCCATCTCTGATCGCGCCGCGGGAAAGTGTGGGGACACTTGCCAGCGCGGTAAACTTTTGTGGACAGGTCGCTGCCATCTGTGCGCCGATTGTTACCGGCTATATCGTTGCGGGAACGCATTCTTTCGCGACCGCATTCGTGACCGCTACCATCATCCTGCTTCTGGGAATTGTGGGCTATATTTTCTTGCTGGGACGCATTGAAGCTATTCCGGAAGCACAGTGAAAACGTTATGGAGCCTTGTGTACATGGGGTTCCGCATTTGAACTTCGTCAATTACAAAGGAACGAAGATACACAAAGTGAAACAACAGAAAAGTGTGACCCGCGCATTCTCAACTTTGCGACACATTTTCCGTCTGACTGTTCTGCTGCTTATCGCGTTCGCCTCAGTGGTGCTTGCGCCGGCGGCGGGCCCAGTGCCGCAAGAACATCTTCTTTATGTCGGAACCTACACCGACCATAGCGGTAAAGGAATCTACGCTTACCGGTTCGATTCCTCTACCGGCAAACTTAGCTCGCTTGGACTCGCGGCGGAGACTCCCGAACCGTCGTTTCTCGCTGTCGATTCCAGTGGGCGATTTCTCTATGCAGTCAATGAGACGCTTAAATATAACGGCCAACCTACGGGAGCAATAAGCGCATTCGCCATCCACCCGGAAACCGGCTCACTGTCGCTGCTAAACCAGGTCTCCTCGCGCGACGAAGGTCCGGCTCACATTACTCTTGATCGAACTGGCAAGTACGCGCTGGTCTCTAATTACACTCTGGGTAGCGTGGCGGTGCTGCCTGTGATGGCAAACGGCCGGGTAGGCGAGGCTTCGGCGTTTGTTCAGCACCAAGGTTCGAGCATAAATCCCGAGCGGCAAAAAGGGCCGCACGCTCACGCCATTGCGCTCTCGGCGGACAATCGCTTTGTGGTTGTCGCAGATCTCGGCCTTGATCAGTTGCTGATTTATCGCTTCGATTCGGGCAGGGGAACTCTGGGAGAAAAACCTGTAATCGTGAACACCAAGGCTGGTGCGGGTCCGCGGCATTTAGCGTTCAGCTCAGACGCACGCTTTCTTTATGTCATTAACGAGCTGCAGTCGACGGTTGTGACGTATTCGTATAATGTCGAGACGGGCGGACTGCGCGAATTACAAACCATCTCGACACTTCCTCAAGTCTTCAGGGGGAATAGCACAGCTGCAGAAATAGAAATCCATCCGTCAGGAAATTTTCTTTTTGCTTCGAACCGCGGTGATGACAGCGTCGCGGTGTTTGCGATCAATTCTTCGACCGGTGCGCTGACGCTCGTTCACATTGTTCCTTCGGGTGGGAAGACGCCTCGCAACTTCGCCATCGACCCCACTGGCTCGTGGCTTCTTGTCGCGAATCAGGATTCCGACAATGTCGTTGTGTTTAGGATCTATCGTAAGACCGGGCGTCTGAACTCGACCGGAGAAACGGTCAAAGTGCCATCGCCCACGTGTTTGAAATTCGTTCCTTGGCGGTAGAAACTACGCTCTTGCTTTGTCGATCATTTCTTTCCAGATGCCTTTGGATTTGAGAATAAGTTCAACCGCTTCGCGGACCGCTCCGTGGCCGGCGAGAGCTTTTGTGGTGTAGTGCGCGACATCTATGACCTCGGGTACGGCGTCGCCGACGGCAATGGCAAGTCCCGCGCGGCGCAGCAAGGGAATGTCCGGAAGATCATCGCCAATGAAGGCGACCGCGGAATCGGAGACGCCCGTTTTCCTAAGTATTTCTTCGAAGGCCGGCATCTTTACCGGTTGTTTCATGTAGATAAATTCCATTTTCATTTCGCGAGCTCGGCGGAGGAGTGAAGAACTTTCGCGGCCGGTAATACAGCCGGTGCGCAGTCCGGCGGTCTGTGCCAGGGTGAGGCCTTGACCGTCGTGCGCATCAAAGCTTTTGATCTCAAGCGCGCTGCCGTCGGGTTGTGAGAGCAGAGTGACGCTACCGTCCGTCATGGTGCCGTCGACGTCCATGAGCAGCACTTTGATTTGCACGGCGCGTTTTTTGAGTGCGGGAGAAATTGTCAAAAGATCCTCCGAGAGAACTGACATTCTAAGTCAGAATACAATTTATCGAAGCTGGAATTTCCGCTTCGTTAACGCGCGATGCGGCCCGAGCCGCCGCGCATCAGCGCTTCAACTTCGGAAAGGGTCGCCATGCTCGTGTCCCCTGGGGTTGTCATGGCGAGAGCGCCGTGTGCAACGCCGCACTCCAGGGCCCATTGAATATCTTTGCCTGCCAGTAATCCGTAGATCAAGCCCGAGGCAAATGAATCGCCGCCGCCAACCCGATCCAGAATTTCCAGCGGCCGCTGCGGTACCTGAACCGTATTGTCCTGATACAGTGCGACCGCTCCCCAATCATTCTTCGTTGCTGTGTGCGCCGTACGCAACGTTGTCGCAATGAGCTTGAGGTTGGTGTACTGCTCCGCGACGCGCCGCAACATCGTCTCGTAGCTGGCCATCGGCAGGTGGCTGAAATCTTTACTCACGCCTTCAATTTCTACCCCAAGGGTTGCGGAGAAATCCTCCTCATTGCCGAAAAGCACGTCCACAGCTGATACCAATTCACGGTTCACATCTTGCGCCTTGGGTTTGCCACCGATTCCTTTCCATAGCGATTCCCGATAGTTCAGATCATAGGAAACGACGGTGCCTGTGGAACGCGCCGCTTGAATTGCGGCCTTTGCGACGGAGGCGGATGAAGGAGACAGCGCTGCAAAAATGCCCCCCGTGTGCAACCAGCGTGAGCCGCTGTTTGCAAAGATGTGTTGCCAATCGAAATGGTTCGGCAGGCTATTGGCGATTGCCGTATTTCCCCGGTCTGAGCAGCCAACCGGAGCGCGCACGCCGAAACCGCGTTCGGTAAAGTTGAGGCCATTGCGTACGGTTCGACCAATGCCATCGTAGGGCACCCATCGGATTAGCGAGGTGTCGACTCCGCCCTGCAGAATCAGGTCTTCCAGAAGTTGTCCGATAGGATTTTTCGCGAATGCAGTAATGACAGCGGTGCGCATGCCAAAGCAGCGCCGCAGCCCGCGCGCCACGTTGTATTCTCCGCCGCCCTCCCAGGCGCGAAAGTTTCGGGCGGTATGAATGCGCTCCTCGCCGGGGTCGAGCCGCAGCATAACTTCGCCGAGGCTGACGCAGTCCCACCTGCAGCTTTCCGCCGACTTCAAAACGATCGAGTCCATGCAGCATTCTAGCTGGTTCTCTGCGGGAAGACGCAGCCTTACCCGTGCAGCCGTTCAGCACCCGTGAAACTATCAGCGTATAATCGCCCGTCAAGCGTCGCTCATAACTTGAAGATCGTCAGATTAAAAACCGCGGTAGTCGAAGGTAATTTTGATTGGACGTTCGTTCGCATTGAAACCGATGAGGGAATTCGCGGCCTTGGTGAATGTTTCTTCGCTCCTGGACTTACGTCGATTTTGCGTTCTCTGGAGCCGTTGCTGATTGGTGAAGACCCGCTCGACATTCACAGGCTGTTTCGCAAAATGCAAATGGCGACTTCAGGCGCCGGCTCGGTTGCGGGCATCGTCTACAACGCAATTAGCGGCATCGAAGCCGCGCTCTGGGATATGCTTGGACAATGGCTTGATGTGCCGATCTATCGATTGCTGGGAGGAAAGTTCCGCGACCGGGTTCGCGTTTACGCGGATTGTCATGGCGGCGAGGCGCTGGAGAGTTTGGATGAGGTTTTGCGCTCGCGGCCCGCGTCGTGGGAATCAAACAGGACTGCACACACGGCCAAAGATTATTTTGGCCAGGCTGGCGACGATTTACCTTCTTCGCCGGAAGACTATCGCCGCCGGGCGCTGGCAAAAAGAGCAGAGGGATTCACTGCTCTGAAGTTTGATTTAGATGTGCCCGGCACGGAAGGGCCAGACCCCTACAATCGAGTGTTGAGCAATCGGGCGATCGATCACATGGTGAGTTTGGTCGCTGCCGTTTACGATGCGGTAGGGAAAGATACCGACATCGCAGTCGATTGCCATTGGCGCTACAACGCCGGCGACGTGGTGAAAGTGGCGCGGGAACTTGAGCCGTTCCGGCTGCTGTGGCTGGAGGATCCGGTTCCGCCCAACAACACCGCCGCGCTGAAGGAAGTGAATTCGAAGGTACGAGTGCCGATTGCAACCGGGGAGAATCTTTTTTTGTTCGAAGGCTTCCAGGAGATCATCGCGCAACACGCGCTCAGCATTGTCACTCCCGATTTGCAGAAAGTCGGAGGGTTGGCCGTAGCCCAAAGCATTGCGCAGTTTGCCGATGTGCACACTATGCCGATTGCTCCGCACAACATCAGCAGTCCGGTCGGGACTTTAGCTTCGGCTCACTTCTGCGCGGCGATCCCGAACTTTCTTGCTCTAGAGTTTCACGCCTCCGACGTTCCTTTCTGGAATGATCTGGTAGAAGGTGTGCCAAAGCCGCTTGTCGATCGCGGTTTTATCGAACTTCCGGAAAAACCCGGACTTGGAGTGACACTGAACGAAGAAGTAGCGCGGCGTTATGCCCGCCGGGGAGAGCCATTTTTTGAGTGAGAAACTCGTAGTGAAAGCAAGAACCTAGATCCCTCGCTTCTCTCGGGATGACAGAATAATATGGCGAAGTTGTTCGCGCCCGGCGCCCAGCGAAATTAGAGCTGCTGACATTTATGTCGATTGCCAAGATAGAAGTGCTGGGGAAAATTACCGCTGCAGGTTTGGTGGCCGTGATTCGTGGCGAAAGTTCTGACCAGGCTTCGCGAATCGCTGAAGCTTGTGCTAATGGCGGCGTGGCTGCTCTGGAAATCACCTTTACGGTCCCGGGCGCAAGCGCAGTGATCGAGCATCTTGCAAAAAACTCTCAGGGCGAGATTTTGTTGGGCGCGGGTACAGTGCTTGATCCAGAAACCGCCCGCATTGCGATTCTCGCCGGAGCGCAATTTGTGGTCAGCCCTGCGCTCAACCCTGAGACTGCGCGTCTTTGTAATCGCTATCAGGTGCCGTATATACCCGGGGCGGGAACGGTCGGCGAAGTCATCAAGGCAATGGAATGTGGGGCTGACATTGTGAAAATTTTTCCTGGAGAAATTCTGGGTCCGGCGTTTGTCAAGGCTGTGAAGGGGCCGCTTCCGCAAGCGCACCTGATGCCTACTGGTGGAGTCAACCTGGAGAACGTCGGCGAATGGATCGCCGCTGGGGCGGTTGCGATAGGAGTGGGAGGCAATCTCATGGCTGAGGCGAAGAATGGGGACTTCACATCCATCACGCGAATTGCGCGCCAATTCGTCGACAAAATTAAAGAGGCGCGGGCGCGATGAAGAGAAAAACGAGTATCCGGGCGCGAAAACTGTGGAAAGGGGAATACGAACTTTTCGCCATCGCCCAGCGTGAGCTATTCACTTGTGTAGTCGGGGATGTGATGGACAAGTTAGGTCTGCAACATCAGTTTCTGCCGCCACAGATCCAGCCTCTTCACAAGGATATGGTTGTGATTGGCCGCGCCATGCCGGTTCTCTCGGTGGATGTGTTTGCTGAACAAATCGCCGGCAGCGCGAACAAGTTGATGGAAAAACCGTTTGGTCTGATGCTGGAGGCGCTGGACGATTTGCGCACGAACGAAGTCTACGTCAACACTGGATCCTCACCTCGCAACGCGCTTTGGGGAGAGCTAATGAGCACGCGCGCCCGCAAACTCGGCAGCCGGGGCGCAGTGTTGAATGGTTACGTAAGAGATACCAAGGCGATTTTGAATATGGGCTTTCCTACATTCGGTTTCGGATCTTATGGGCAAGACGCCGCGCCGCGTTACAAAGTTGTCGACTTCCGCATTCCGGTTGAGATTGGATCGGTGCGAGTCCGGCCCGGAGATATTTTGTTTGGCGATATTGATGGCGTGCTGGTGATTCCCGCCGAGGCCGAGACCGAAGTATTTACGCGTGCGTTGGAAAAGGCTCGCGGTGAAAAGTTGGTGAAGAAGGCGATCGAACGGGGAAGCAGTGCGGTTGATGCCTTTGCGAAATACGGAATTATGTAAAGAGGAATTTAGCGTGAGTACAAGTGCTGTGACTGGGTGGCCGCCATCGCGCCAGGAACAAACAAAGAGTTTTCTGCGGCTACATAATCTCCGCGCTTGGATTGCGTGGCGGCCTGATGAACTGCTTATGCTGTCTGGCTATTTTCCCTTCTGGGGCGCTTCGTTGCTGATTTACTTTGCGGATGCGGAGCCGATTCTCTTCGTTCCGCAAATTGAACCGCGGGACCATATTCCCGGCGATCTGCGAGTTCTGGAATATCCGTGGGGCGATTTGAAATGTGGTGATCCATATTCTGTGCTGGTATCGGCGATCGGCGATCAACTGGCGAAGAACGGAGTCAATGCTGAACAGGCGGGAATGAATCCGGGTGCCTTCAGATCGTCTCTGCCGATTCAGGCGGCTGAGCAAATCCCCATCCCCGAGGATTTCGCGGGACATCTGTCCACGCTTGCTGCGAAGCGAAACCCGGCTTTTGCGAATCTTTATTTACGAAAAACGCCGCAGGAGATCGATGCAATCCGCGTCGCTAACCGGGTTGCGAATATTGGGCTGCAAGCTTTCTTCGACAATTCGCAATCGGGGGCAACGGAGGCGGAGGTTGCTGCAGCGGTCGAGTCGATTATTTACCGGCAAATTGGCTGCGACGGAATATTTCATTCGCGAGGCTGGGCTATGGTGCAATCCGGCCCCAACAGCGCCGATGCCGGGCGGTTCAATCGCTCGACCGGGCGTCGACTAACGAATGGGGACTTGGTGGTGATTGAACTGGCAACTTGCGTCAACGGATATTGGAGCGACCTGACCCGCACCGTCGCAGTTGGCCGTCCGCAGTCCGAAGCCGCGGAGATTCTCGACCTTGCCAGAGATGCGCAGCAGGCTGCGATAGATGCTATACGTCCGGGAATTTCCGCCGCCCAAATTGATGCGATGGCGAGGGACAAAATCGCAGCGCAAGGATTTTCATCTTTCTTTACCCATCACACCGGTCACCACGTTGGCTTTCGTTATCATGACCCAGGATTTCTGATTCAACCGGGAGAATCGGCTGTGCTTGAACCCGGCATGGTGATCACGATCGAGCCCGGGGTTTATGTCCGCGAACGTGGCGCGGGCGCGCGAATCGAAGATAACGTGCTGGTGACCGACTCAGGCCACGAAGTGCTTTCGAGAATGGTTGGCACCGGAGGCGATCAATTGTGATCACGATTGATCTCTCGGGCAAAGCGATTATGATCACCGGCGCCTTGGGTGCGATTGCGGAGCACATGGTGCGCAGGCTGGCCGCAAGCGGTGCAACCCTGGTGCTGACCGACATCAAACCTGAGGAGCGAGCCCGGCGGACGCTTGCTGATTGGGGAATTCCGGCTTCGTCATACGTATATTTCGCGGCTGATATTACCGACTCGAGCCAGGTAAACGCCGTAGTCAAAGCAGCGTTTGAAAAGTTCCGAGGAATGGATACGGTTATCGGTCACGCGGGTGGCTGCGGGCTGCATCCGTTCGCCAGTACTTCTGAAGCGGACTACGAACAGATCTTTCGCTTTAATTATTTTGCGCAGACTTATCTGGCGCGCTCGGTCCTTGCACAATGGATGGCGCGCAACATTGCCGGTCATCTCATCTTCACATCTTCGTACGTAGCGCGGATGCCGCACACGCAAATCTCCTCCTACGCTTCGGCTAAAGCGGCGCTGGAAAACTTTGCCCGAAGCCTGGCACTCGAATATGCGCTCACTGGTATTCGTGTAAATGTGGTTTCGCCGGGAAACGTTGCGGCGGGCAGCTCGCTAAAAGTTTTCGACGAAGATCCAGCCTATCGGGAATTTGTATTGCGAGTTTCGCTGGGCAGAAGAAACAGTGCGGAGTCGATCGCGGATGCATTTGTTTTTCTTTGTTCGCCGTTGGCCCGCGAAATCAATGGACAAATTCTCAGTCCTGATTATGGCGCAGGCATCGGGAATCGATTATGAAGATTGGCCTGGGGCTCTATCGGCATATGTTAACGCCGGATTATTATGACTTCGCGCGCCAGGCCGGCTGCACGCATATCGTGGCTCACCTGGTTGATTATTTCAATCAGGGATCTTCGAATCCTCGGCACAATCAACCCAGCGGCGCGAAGTATGAGCCTTGGGGATACGCCGGCGATCCCGATCAGCTTTGGACCGCGGAGGAACTGAAAAGTCTTCGCAGAGAAATTGAAGACGCCGGGTTAATCTTAGCCGCAATCGAGAATCTTGATCCCGCACACTGGCACGATGTTCTGCTTGACGGCCCGCAACGCCCGCAGCAGATGGAGAAAGTAAAGACCATTATTCGGCGGCTTGGCGAAGCCGGCATTCCGGTGCTCGGATACAACTTCAGTCTCGCAGGCGTATGTGGGCGTGTGACTGCGCCGCTTGGGCGCGGCCATGCTATTACATTGGGCATGGACGGTCCCGCCGAGGATGTGCCCATCCCGAATGGAATGATTTGGAACATGGTCTACGAGCGCAACGCGCCGGTCGGCACTCTCCCTCCGATTTCGCACGAAGAACTATGGAACCGTTTGCAAAGATTTCTGGAAGAAGTCACTCCCGTGGCCGAGCAGTCGGGCGTGCAACTGGCTGCGCATCCTGATGATCCTCCCATGCCTACGATGCGGCAGCAACCGCGTCTGGTTTATCAACCTCACATGTATCAACGGTTGATCGAACTTGCTCCCAGCCGCAGCAACGCGCTTGAGCTTTGCGTGGGAACTATGGCGGAAATGACAGAGGGCAATATTTACGACGCGGTCGATCAATACAGCAGACAAGGCAAGATTGCATATATTCATCTTCGCAATGTCGCGGGCAAGGTGCCGCATTATCGCGAGACTTTCATCGATGAGGGTGATGTGGACATGATTCGCATTCTCGCGATCCTTCAGCGAAACCATTTCGACGGCGTGATCGTTCCCGACCACACTCCGCAAATGACCTGCGCAGCGCCCTGGCACGCGGGAATGGCGCACACGATCGGATTTATGCTGGCGGCAAAAGCGGTTCTGGAATCTTCCCAACCACAGGGGCGCGGTGCGGGTGTCCCAAGCCATGGAGACAAATAAGCTGAACTCATTATCTCGCTCAGCGTATTCGCGCACTCCTCTGGTGATTGCCGCCAGCGTTTCAACTCTCGGCGGCTTTCTGTTTGGCTACGACAATATTGTGATCAGTGGCGCGATCGGTTATTTGAGCCGGTTGTTTCTTCTGGATGCGCCGGGCGTGGGCTGGGCTGCAGGATGCGCGCTGGTGGGTTGTATTGCCGGGTGCGCGGTCGCGGGAACTGTCGCTGATTATCTGGGGAAGAAAAAAGGTCTCGCCCTTTGCGCTCTCTGTTTCGCGCTCTCTTCTGTCGGCATGCTATTCGCCGCGAATCTGCATCAGTTCGTTCTTTGGCGGCTGATTGGCGGAGTAGGCATTGGGGCTGCGTCCGTGATTTGTCCCAACTACATTGCGGAAATAGCTCCCACTCGGGTTCGCGGCCGCTGCGTGACCCTTTATCAGCTTGGTATTGTGGTTGGAATTCTTGCGGCTGTATTTGTCAACATGCTCATTCAACGAGTGGGCGATGAAGCATGGAACATATCCAGTGGATGGCGCTGGATGTTTTTTGCCGGCGTTGTGCCGGCAAGTTTGTTTGGGTTGATGATTTTGCCTGCAGTCGAAAGTCCGCGTTGGCTGATGAAAATGGGTCGCCGCGATCAGGCCATCGAGGTTCTAAGCAAGATCAATGGCCCTGAGATAGCGAGGCAGGATGCGGCTGAGATCGAGAACTCGCTGATCACAGGAGAGGGCCATATCTCGGAACTCTTCACCACGTTTCGCCGGCCCCTGCTGCTCGGCATTATGCTCGCGGGTTTGCAACAAATCAGTGGAATCACTCCATTATTTTCTTTCTTGCCGGAGATTTTTCGCGCCGCCGGAACGGCAACCAGCGACGCATTTTTCCAGTCGGTATTAGTCAGCCTCATTAATCTTTTGTTTACGCTCTTCGCCTTATGGCTGGTTGACCGCGCGGGCCGCAGAACTTTGATTCTCACAGGTACAGCGGTGCAATTCGTCTCTCTCGCAATGGTTGGCTGGCTCTATCACATTCACGGCAGCGGCCTGGCGGTTTTAATTTTCGTGATGAGCTTCGTCGCGGGACATGCCTTTGGCAACGGCGTAGCATGCTGGGTTATCATCTCTGAAATTTATCCCACTAAAGTTCGCGGGCGCGGCATGTCGATCGCTACCACAGCGCTCTGGCTGGTTGGCTTTCTCGGAAATCAAATGTTTCCGATTTTGCAGAAGCATCTGGGGTCGGACGGTACTTTTTGGCTTTTCAGCGTGGGGGCACTGTTAACAATTGTTCTGGTTGGTTGGCTGGTTCCCGAAACCAAGGGCCGATCGCTCGAAGAGATCACGAAATTCTGGACGCAAGAAAAATCGGTCGCACTCGGATGAGGGCGTTGGCAACTTCGAAAGCCATTGGAGCCGTCGCCCGATGATATCTTTGTGAAACGAAGTTAGCCGAGATTTCTCTTTATGGACGTTCTGAAAAAGCTTTTTGAGGAGCACTTCCTCACGCCGGTTATGCGAGTGCAGCCGCTGCAAGGTCAGCTCGGAGGATCTGGCCGGCGCATCATTCGCGTGGCCGGAAAGGACGTGAGCACAATCGGCATTTTGTATGACTTGCGCGAGGAGAACGTCGCGTTCCTGGAATTTTCACGGCACTTTCGCCGCCATGGACTTCCTGTGCCCGAAATCTATGCGGAAGATTTAAACCATGGCGCCTACCTTGAGCAAGATTTTGGCGACACCACTCTGTTTGAGTTTCTTTCGCAGAATCGTGAGGGCGAAAAGATTGCTCCTGCCGTCATTGCTGCGTACCAGCAAGCTTTAGCTATTTTGCCGCGGTTCCAAGTACAGGCTGGACGCGACCTGAATTATAGGGTCTGTTATCCGCGGGCGAGCTTCGATCGCCAGTCCATCGCGTGGGACATGAACTACTTCAAATATTATTTCCTGCGACTGGCCGAAATTCCTTTCAGCGAACCGGCGCTGGAGCGGGATTTCGCCCGCCTCTCGAAGTTCTTGCTCGCCGCCGATCACAAATATTTTCTTTACCGTGACTTTCAATCCCGCAACATCATGCTATGCAACCGGCAAACATTTTTCCTGGATTATCAAGGTGGCCGGCAAGGCGCCCTGCAATACGATGTCGCGTCGCTTTTGTACGATGCCAAGGCTGATCTGCCGCCGCAAGTGCGCCAGGAATTGCTGGATTATTATCTCGATCAGCTTCAAGAAGTAATTCCGCTCGATCGCGCAGTGTTCATGCGCCATTACTACGCCTACGTTTATGTGCGGATTATGCAGGCACTGGGCGCCTATGGTTTTCGCGGATTCTTCGAGCGCAAGCCCCACTTTCTACAAAGCGTGCCCTACGCGCTAAAGAATGTTCGCTGGTTGCTGCATAATGTCGAATTGCCTGTCGAGCTTCCCACACTGATGGAAGCCTTTACGGACATGCTAGGTTCCGAGAAGTTGCAGAACCTTGCGGTAGATTCGGACGCGCCGAAATCGCCAAGCGGTACCGCCGAGACAAATCAACTGGTCGTGCGAATTTTCAGCTTTTCTTTTCACCGTGACGGCATGCCTAAAGATGAAAGCGGAAATGGCGGCGGATTTGTATTTGATAGTCGATCGGTTCCAAACCCAGGCCGCGAAGACCGATTCAAGCCGCTCACTGGGAAAGACGCGCCGGTGATTGAGTACCTGAATCAGCAAGAAGGCGTGCACGAATTTCTGGCGCACACCACGTCACTGGTGGATGCCAGCATCAACAATTATCAGAAACGCGGATTTGCCAACCTCATGATTTCCTACGGCTGCACCGGCGGGAGACACCGTTCGGTTTATTTTGCCGAGCAGATGGCTAAGCATTTGTCCGACAGGAAGGACGTCCAGGTTATCGTGCGGCACCTCGAGTTGGAGAAGATTGGCAAGTGAGGGCAATGATTCTGGCCGCGGGTTTGGGTACGCGCCTACGCCCACTCACTGACAATCGGCCAAAGGCCCTGGTTGAGGTCGGTGGCCGCACGTTGCTCGAGATCACACTCGCCCGCCTGCGCAGCTTTGGAATAACAGACGTAATTGTTAACACCCATCATTTCGCGAGCCTGGTGCCGGAGTATCTCGAGCGCAATAAGAATTTCGGAATGAATGTTGCGATCTCGCATGAGGAGATCTTGCTTGATACCGGCGGCGGCCTAAAAAAGGCCGCTTATTTTTTTCTCGAAAAGTCGGGAAATTCAGAAGAACCATTTCTTTTACACAACGTCGATGTCATCAGCGCGATTGACCTTGGGCGAATGTTGCAATTTCATACTGACCATCACCCTCTGGCAACGCTTGCTGTGCAAGAACGGAAAACTTCGCGCTACCTGCTCTTCCAGCAGGATTCCAAATTATGCGGAAGACGATCCGGCCCGGATTCCACGATTGAATTGGTGCGCCCTTCACAAAATGTGCAAGCGCTGGCTTTTTGCGGAATCCATATAATTTCTCCTCGTTTCCTTTCCATGCTCACTGAGGAAGGGCCGTTTTCGATCATCACTTCTTACCTCCGCCTCGCGGCTCTTGGGCAGAAGATTCTTGGCTTTCGCGCCGACCAGTATTACTGGCGCGATTTGGGAACGCCAGGAAATGTGGCTCAGGCAGCGGAAGACCTCCAGCAAAGAATCAGTATCCCGTAGCGTTCTGTTTTCTCTTAACCGTTCAAGGAGTCGTAACCAGCGGCAGCTCGATGAAGCTTGCCTGCCCGGGCACGTGATATACACGCTGCACCGTTTTGCGATAGTCCGTGGGTTTTGCCCAGAAAATGTTGGGAACGAAAGTCTGCGGATTGCGGTCGTACAGCGGAAACCAACTTGACTGGATCTGCACCATGATGCGGTGACCGGGCAGGAAAACGTGGTTCGCCGTAGGCAGGGCAAAGCGGTAGAGCAGAGGCTTGTCGGCGGTGATGGCTTTGGCCGTTTCCAGGTTCTCGCGATAACGACCACGGAAAATATCTGCGGCGACCATCAACTGGTAGCCGCCCATGGGCGCTTGACCAGCGACTTGGTCGGGATAGACGTCGATCAACTTGACCACCCAGTCGGAGTCCGTGCCGCTGGTAGAAGCTAAGCAGATTTGCGATTGGTTCTCCACTGATCTTCACCGGCGCTCCCAAAACTTCGGAGGTGAATACGGCGACATCCGTGCGTCCCGACATCTCGCGCTGATCGTCCACCAGCCACCGCGACCACGAGGCTTCATCGATGGGACGTGAACGGAAGGGCACGGGCTTCGCCGGATCAGATATATATTCGTCGTAAGCAGCATCACCAGAATTCGGCGCGGCGAAACCTAGTTTTAATCCGGCGGTTAGGTAAAGCGGTGTCGGTCGAGTCGTGCAACCGCTGGCGCATCCTTCAGGCCATGCAGGCAGGCGACGCCACGTGTTGGTTCCAGTTTCGAATGCGGAGACGGGCGGAACGTCGGCTTTGGGCGCGCCGTCCCTGAGATATTGATTGAGGAAAGGCAGCAGAATCTCCTGGCGAAAATACAGCGCGGTGTCGCTGTTGAATTTGACTGGGCCAAGCGTGCTGCCATCGCCGATCTCCTGGCCGTGATGCCAGGGACCCATGACCAGAAACACTTTGTCATTATTAGTGTCTTTGGGCTTGATTGCCTTGTAAACCGCAATGGCGCCGTAGATGTCCTCCTGATCCCACAGACTGTCGACCAGCATTACTGGCACTTGCAGCGGCTGGGTTGCCAGAATTTTGTCGACTGCCTGATCACGCCAAAACGAATCGTAGCTGGGATGCGCGAGAATCTTTCTCCAGAATCCGACTTGCTCCAGTCCGTGTTCTCGACCGAGTTCGCCAGCCGAGCCGGCCTGCATGAACATGTCGTAGTCGTCGTAGTATCCGGTCCACCACTTAGCGTCGTTCTTGCGCGTCGCCTCTTGCTCATAGATGTACGACATTCCCTGTTCGCGGAACGCGCCGTTATGAAACCAATCGTCGCCGATCCATCCGTCGACCATGGGATTCATGGGCACGGATACTTTGAGCGCGGGGTGCGGATTGACCAGCGCCATCAGCGGCAAAAAACCGTCGTACGAGATGCCGATGATTCCAACCTTGCCGTTGCTTTCAGGAATGTTTTTAACCAGCCAATCGATGGTGTCGTAGGTGTCGGTGGAGTGATCAACTGGAGTCGGGTTCTGCGGGCCGTGCAGCGGGCGATTCATGATGTAGTCGCCCTCGGAGCCGTACTTGCCGCGTACGTCCTGGACTACGCGAATGTAGCCGCCATCGACGATCACGTCAGTTGCATTGTCATAGCCATACAAGCTGGGACCAAGATGAGAACTCTCGATGTGGGTGGTGAGTTTGGTGGCGTCATATGGCGTGCGCGTCAGCAGAATCGGATCGCCTTTTGCGCCCTTCGGCACGAGAATGACGGTATGCAATTTCACACGATCGCGCATGGGAATCATTATTTCGCGCCTGCTGTAATCGAAGCCATCTGTAGCGGGCTGGATTTTGGCGGGCATCTCGCTTGGGAGGCCGGGATATTGTGAGGGCGCGGCATCCTGAGCTGCGGACCAGACAGCACCGCCCAAAACGAACAGACAGCCCAGCATGCCGAGCAGCAAGCTACATCTCGAACCCAAAATCGTGCTTAACTTTCGCATACACCGTCCTTGTCCTGATAAGAGTGATGTTTCTTATTACGCGTCTCTACCGCGGAAGCATACTGGCAGTTGCTGATCGTTCTGTGTAGCTGTGTGCAGAGAGAATACGATAGCAGAAGAGTCGCTTAATGCGAGAAGACGGCTCCGTGGGGCAGACCTGATCCGGTCCATCCGTGCGGCCACTGGCGATCGGCGAAGCCGAAGCCGATTTTGCCATCGCTGTCACGAAAAGTGTTATCAAGCGTGAGAGCGCCGGTTACGGGGTCAAGTTTCAGGAGGTAAAGCCGTTCGATCGGCACTCCCGGAGTCATGCTGGAAGTTACGACGATGCGCTGCGTCTTTGCGTCCCATGCGGTCCAATGAGGCTGGTAGGTATCGCTCAGCTTCAACCGCGAAACTTCCACCGGCTTGGCCGCATTGGCAATGTCGAGCACGATTAGACCGTGCGTCGCTGCCGCACTCTGCACCAGATAGTGGCCCACGATCGTGGGCACGCCGCACCAGTTGCCGGGAAATGTGTACGCCAGCTTTGATTTCGGTTCGTCGGTGTTTACTCCGGTAATGCGTTCGAGGCCGCAGCCGAGGGTTTGTACAAAGATCGATCCATCGAGAGCAAGACGCGGCTCCTCCGGACCGATTTGCGCATAGCGATTTTCTCCGACATCGAAATAGGCTGTCTTAAGCAGCTTTAAATCCGAGAGGCGCCACACCTGGTAGGTCACGCCAGAAAAAATTTCGTCTAAGTGCATGGAAGAGTTTGTAGATACGACGCGGTCCAGTTCTGGAAGAACGACCAGGCTGTAGGGGGTCAGCAGAGTGCCTGCAAATGCGGGATCGGCATTGCTGGCGGAGCGAATCACTGTCCCGTGGTCGTCAATTTCCACCAGACCGCCGGTCATGCCCACAGGCTCCTCGGTGGCCCCGTGATGAGCGTGCTGAAAGGTGGCGAGCACATGGCCGTTCGGCAGCCGCAGATAAGAGTGCGGATGCATGTAGCCTGCCAAGTCTATGAACGAGGTCACGACCTTCGGATGCAGCGGATCGCGCAAATCGAAGATGAAAGTGCGGCCAGCATCGTGGTCGTTCGCAAACAGCATACCGCTGGCGGGCATTGTGTATTCCGTGTGATGCACGCGCATGGTTTGCTGATCAGTGGCGAGACTAGTAAGCAGATGTCCGTACGATGGTGATGAAGGGTCGGCATCGACTACAGCGAGAAAGTCATTACCCTTGCGCGCCGCATCGCCGCACCACACAAACAGATAGTGACCTGGTGCCGGCTTCTGGTCCTGCAAGTGCGACGCAACGGCAATGACGCAAAATAACAGGATGAGAATAAACAGAACACGTCGCATGTGGCTCCAGTCACCAGCCAGAATTTTCTTGAATGCTGCGAAAGTATATTACTCGAACTACAGAGGCCAAGTGTTTCACCGGAGTACTAACTGAAGCACACTCAAGGTCCGATACGACATTTTAGTGGTCCGGCTGAAGTGGATTGGAGCGAAACGCGGATTCGCAGAAAAATTTCTCGAATTTTTTGACGGGTCAGATTCTAACTGGATTGGGCGGTACGGGCGCTGCGTCGGTTTTTTCCAGACATGAAGATCCCGCCAAAAACTGCCAGTGCTGACACAAACAGGTAGGCTAGCCCGGAACCGCCTTCGGGAACCGACAGATAGTTAAAGTCCCCGCGATTCCGCCAGTTGTAGATGCCTCCAAAGTCCTGATACTGGCCCGTAGCAAGGTTAACGACGATAGCGTCCCAGATGGTGTCAGAGCCGACTTTTGTCTGCCAGTAGAATCCACACATATCGTTCCAGCAGCTTCCTTTTCCTCCGTTGGGGTCTGACGCGTTAACACCCCCGAACGTATTGCCGCCAAACGAGAGGTTAATATTGGAGAAGCTGTCGGTGGAGGAATTGAATGTAAACGAGCCCGGAGACCGTGCCGGAGGTTCCAGCGAGCGGTCCAGAAAAATTATCGGTTGAACCAGCTGAAGCACAAATCGATAGGGCAAACACGAACACAGAGCAGATGGCCGCGAACTTAGAATAACGTTCCATACACAAGTCTCAGTCCTTGCCGAGCAACTACTCGCGTGAGTCTATACCTATTCGAAGTGTTGTCAAGACTGAGAATTATTGCAACCGGTTGCAACGCTTTGCGACATCGATTCCTGATGCCAGACGTCGCAAACCTGGCTAAACAGCCTGCTGAAAAAGTGATGTTTGCGCCCGCAGCGCATGAAGGCGGAGTTAAGAACACTCGGCTTGCGAGGCCCTAAAAGGCTAGCACTGACGAATCGCTAGCCCTGACGTGAATTGCTAGCCCTGACGTGAATTGCTAGCTCTAATGCCAACGCCAGTTGTTTACCAGCCCCCGTACGCTCTACTGAAAAATGCCCAAAAAGAACGTGGCAGCCACTAACTTCAGGCGGCTGCCACATCCCAGCTAATTCTGCGTTAACCTACCATGTGGTTAGTGACTCTTCGTCGACATATTCTTCGATGGTTACACCAGAAGCTGAACTATCCAATTGATGTTGCAAGCCAATGGTGGCACCCCACTCGGGATGCGGAATGGTTGAGTAGGAGAATCCTCCCAGATACGCAGTGACTCCGTCGATGGTCAGAGTCCCGAATCGCAAGTTGACGTTATTGTCACTGGACGAGTCGAATTGCCGGGGGATCTCCTGATATCCAGCCGTGGTAACACGCTGCAGGAAGTACGTGGCGTGGTGCCAGGTCCCGGTGGAGAATTGGCAGGGAGACAATCCTGCATTCACCCAGCGCAGGCCGCCATTGTCCGGAAGCCAGATTTGCCACTGATTGCTGGCATAGTTGCACTGCGATCCGAACATGAATTCGTGCACGCCGTCACTCAGAGGCACAGCCTGGAAGAAGTCGAATTCCAGAGCTTGGACGGTGCTGTTGCGTGTTGTGGTTGGAATGTAGAACCAGAAGTCCCACAGGAAATTGGTCGAACTGCTTTGTGGATTTGCGGGATCTTTCCAGTAAAACAGGCTGTCGTCATAGGTGCATTGGCTCTTCACCATGAAGTGTTGGCCGTTTTGATCAAAATCCGGAGAATTCATCGTGTTCGGGTCCGAGGCCGAATCGAACGTCGCAATGCTTCCGTGGTTGCATTGGCCGCCGACTCCATTGTTGTTATCCACGGTCCAGTTTGAGGTTGCCGGCTTGTCAATCTCCGCGATACGAGTCGCGATGTTGGGCGGGGTAGGTGGAGCGGCCCCAGTCATGTTGATGGTGTAGGTTGTCGTGCTTAAATGACTTCCGCTGGAATCCCAGGCGGTGATGTACACCGAGTGAGTGCCGGTGGGGGGAAGAACTACCCAAGCGTCCATGGACGGACTGAAGTTGCGAAAGACGTTGACGTGGTCAACGTAGACTACATAACCCGTTACTTCCAGGTCGCTCTCCGCCGTAGCTGCGAAGTGTGTGGGGGTAGTAACGTTGGTGCTGCCGGTTGTCGATAGTTTTGGAGACTGCAAGGACACACTTCTTACGGTCGCGTGGGCCGCCATGCTGAGGCAGATGCAAACAGCGAATATAAAAACGAAGTTGAGGGGGATGGCGTTTGAGCGCCCGTCACGGGGGACGGGGGCGAACGACGACGCCCAATGCCGCTGCTTTCTCGAACAATTTTGTGAGGGATTAATCATGAGTTTTTGCCACCTTTTGAATTAGCAATACAGGAAAATACCTATGTAAGTACCTAAAATTGAGCTTATATTCGAAACTTTGGTAATTGCGGCAGAGCGCCCGAAAGTGAAGAAATATCTTGACTTAGCGCCCAGAACGGGACTTTTACTGTGTTTTTTGGGGGTCGGGTTTCGAATTGGTACGAAGCTTCGCTTTTCCTACCTTGGTGTCTCCAGGTACTACGAAAAATCTCAATGAAGTTATAGCTCGAACTACAGTTTTTCCCTTCCTAAGTACGGTTTGCTGTCGCATCCAATGCGTTGGTGGGAGGGATTCTTTGGTAAACGGAAACGTTACTGTTGAAGGGTCAGCGCGGCTTGGCCGTTTAGTTCCATTACTGCCCGGCGCCCGTACCGATGCGGCGGGAAAAGCGGTTCACAATGTAATCCTGTTATCGCTTCCGGACGAGGAGTATAACTTGCTTCGCCCTCACCTGGAACCGGTGGAATTACCGCAGCACAAGATACTTCACGAGCCTGCGGAGAAAATTGATTTCGCCTACTTCCTGAATGAGGGTATGACTTCGCTGGTTGCCACGAGCGTTGATGGTAGAAGCGTCGAGGTGGGCATAACCGGCAGGGAGGGAATGGTAGGAATGTCCCTGACGGTAGGCTTGCTGCGAGGAACCTTTCGGGCAATTATGCAAATGTCAGGAAGCGGAACGAGGATACCGGCAGAGATTTTTCAAGCCTTACTACCTTGCTCCTCGACATTGCGATCGCAACTCAGCCGTTTCGCTCTTATGCAGGGAATGCAGGTTGCCCAGCTTGCAGCCTGCAACCGTCTTCATGACATCGATCAGCGGCTGGCGCGCTGGCTGCTGATGTGCCAGGACCGGGTAGATTCTGTACTGCTCCCTCTGACCCATGAATTCCTGGCGCAGATGCTCGGTACCGGACGTCCCAGCGTAAGTTTAGCCGCAGCCGCTCTTGAAAGCAGTGGCTTGATTGAGAACATGCGTGGCACGGTGAAGGTTCTGAATCGCAAGAATCTGGAGCAGGCTGCTTGCGAATGCTATGGAGTCATTCAGCACTTCAATGGCGGGCTCGGCCTAAAATAACCTATCTGCCTCATTGCGTAAGGTGTCGAACAGACAAACCCAATATTTCACAATAGCCTACGTGCACTGCCCAACATGTCTGAGGCTTGCGAAAGCTTGCAAGGGAGCGGTGTGGAACGTAAATCTAGAGGGAAAGAACGAAGCAGTATACGAACGGATTCCACGGGCAGACCAGTCCAAAATTCAATTCTGCAGTCGATCCCTGACAACGAATACAACCTCCTTCGAAAACATCTTGAGCCGGTAGACTTGCCGCAGCGGCACATTCTGCACGAAGCCGGCGCCAAGCTCGAGTTTGCATACTTCCTGAATGACGGGATGGCATCGGTAGTCGTACTCACCAGTGATGGCAGGAGCGTGGAAGTAGCGATTATCGGGAGAGAAGGTATCGTGGGTACGCCGTTGGCGGTTGGATTGAGCAGGGGACCACACCGCATTGTCATGCAGATTGCCGGAAGTGCCGTACGGGTCAAATCAGCGGTCTTGCGCGAGACATTGCAGTCAGCGGCTGACCTGCGCCTCATCTGGAACCGCTACGTTCTCATTCAGGGATTGCAGATCGCGCAGATCGCCGCGTGTAACCGTCTGCATGAGATTGAACAACGGCTGGCCCGCTGGCTGCTGATGTGCCAGGACCGTGTGGAGACAGAAACACTGCTCGTAACCCATGAATTCCTTGCTCAGATGCTGGGTACAGGGCGCCCCAGTGTAAGCCTGGCGGCAGGAATTCTGCAGCGTGCCGGACTGATCGAAAACGTACGCGGCGCGGTGACGATTCTCGATCGACCGGGATTGGAAGCTGCGTCATGTGAGTGCTACTTCGCCATGCAGCGTTTTGGCGCAGTATCCAATGGGCAGTAGCTGGCGGGGGTTTTCAAAGAAAATCGTGTTTCGTGACCTGACATCATGAAAATGCCAAGTCAAAGCCGACTGACTGATCTAGATATTGGCAGGCAGGTGACGCCGTGAGTGCAGATCGCCCAGCGGAATGGCAGCGGGCCTATCAAGCGGCGCTGCTTGAAGTGGATCCGGCGAAATTGCGTGACCGGATCGTGCACGCTTACGCGGCTATCCAAGCGTACAGGGATGAGGCTTCTAGAAATAACTCAGACGTAAATTACGAAGCCGTGTCAGATGCGCTATCCAACTTGCGCGTGCTAAGGCGCGAAGCCGGGCTTCCGGCCAACGATCCGAATCTGAAAGATCCGGACACGCCAGGTCGGCGCCATTAGATCGCGATCGCTCTACTGTTGCGGTACGGTAGTAGGCTGCCCTGCCGGCACGGTCGTCTGATTTGACCCAGGCTGCGCAGGCTGAGCCTGATTCGGAGCGTTCGCAGGCGCCATGGAATCACCTTGCGAATTAACATTTACCGAACCGTTTTGGCCGGCTGCCTGGCCAATTGACGAACCCGAAACGACCAGCTCGACTCGCCGATTCTGTTGTCGGCCTGACGCTGTTTCATTCGAAGCAATGGGGTTGCTCGGGCCAAACCCTTGCGTGGTTATTGTCGACGAGTTTACGCCCTGGCTGCCGAGGTAACTCCGCACGGACTCAGCTCTCTGCTGCGAAAGACGCTCGTTAAATTCCAGGCTGCCGGTGCTGTCAGTGTAACCGTCGATCTCGACATGTATATCCGGATATGCGATCAAGAATGCCGGCGACTTTCGCAAGCCGCTCTCGCGCTGATGTTTTGAGATCGGCCTTTCCCGGTATCAAACAAAACGTCGGGCATGTTCACAATCAAGCCTCGCGCCGTGTCTCTCGTCTGCAGTACCTGATTTAACTGTTGCAGCATTCGAGCCCGCATTTGCGCTTTATCGTTTTCCGCTTGCTGACGCGCCTGTTCTGCTTGCTGGCGTTGCTGGTCTGCCTGCTGCCGCGCTAGTTCCGCTTGCTGTGCCTGTTGTGCAGCTTGCTGCTGGGCTACCTCGGCCTGTTGTCTGGCTTGTTCCGCTTGTTGCTGGGCCTGTTGCGCTTGAGCGGCCTGAGCTGCAGACTGCGCTGCTTGAGCTTGCGCCTGAGCAGCCGCAGCCTGTTGTGCTTGCGCTTGAGCTTGCGCCTGCGCTTCCCGGTCCGCCGCAGCCTTGCGTTCCAGCTCAGCTCGTTCTTCTTCCTCGCGCTTGATGGTCATGACCCGGGCTTCTTCCGCGGTCTGAGCTGCCTCGCGAGCGACGGTTCCGATGGGGCCGCTGCCTTGCTTTCGGCGATAGTAGTCTTCGGCGCGATTCAACAGATCCTGCGCCTTTTGTAATTCCGATGGTGCATATTTATCGGCCCCGGCATCCTTGGCGATTCGCACCGCATTTCTAGCTTCGAGCAGATCGAGCGGTGTCTTGTTGCTTACTTCGTAGACAGACGAATCGATGGGCTGTACCTGAGCGTTATAGGTCTCACGAGAAATAAGTTGGAAGGTGACATTTACTGGTTCAACTCCGCCTTTGGTGTCGCGCCGAATTTCATTCTGCGCAACGATTAAATCGCTGGGTTGGGCGACTGCGAAATCGGGTTCCGCGGTGACTATGAGCGCGAACGCCTGAAAATCTGTAGTGGTGCGAACGGAGCTTTTGCCATCTTTTACGATCATTTCGCCAAGATTCTTTGGCGCGCCTTGGGGTGTGATCGCCCAAAGGACATAGGTCAAATAAGCCAGTCCAAAACTGTTCGCTGGACGCAAATGCTCAACGTTAGCGTCGATCTTAACGCCCCCGGCGGTCCCTTCTACTTTCGCTTCTCCCTTTACCTCCGGAGCAAGATCAGTACCTCGCAGATTTACTTTGGTCGAACCTTTGTGGCGATAATCGACCGCTTCAGTGCTGCGTGAGACTACTCTCATGTGGTATCCGGAATTCTGATCTCCAGTTATGGCGGGTCCCTGCTGACAGAATGCGGGGGACACGGAAGTCAGTGCCAGAGAAACTGCGAGCGCCGAATACTTTCCGAATTTAGTCATACACGCCTCCAAAGCGAAAGAAAAGCAGGGGCAGGTGCCCAAATCAGAATGAACGAATACGTCGTTTATCCCAATAAGGGGTTCACCCTAGGTTTTAAAAATTAGTAATGCAGAAGGCTGACACGAATAATGCCGAATAAAAGTGAGGCCGGAGTGCCCGGCCTCGCTTTATCGGAACAGTTATTAACTGGCGCGCGGCAACGGCTTGTCGGTCTTTTGCCAGTCCGCACTAGCTTCGCCTGTGGACGCAACATCCGTGGCGCCGGTGCGCTCAAGAATATCTTTTGCCTTCTTGGTCCAGTTCGAATCGTCGGCATGCACGGAGAGCAGGATTCCGCCTTCCTTGATCCGGCCTTCGTAGCGCTTGGCTTCGTATTCGGGAATGCCCATGCCGATGAGAGCTCCCGCGATGCCCCCAATCGCGCCGCCTACGCCGACTCCAGTGAGAGCGGCCACGATCGGTCCTGCCGCAATGAGCGGGCCGACGCCAGGAATGGCCAGCGCGCCAATACCGGCCAACCAACCAAGCGTACCGCCGACTACGGCGCCAGTTGTGGCACCGGCTGCGGTTCCCTCGGGCGCCTTCGTGTCTTTCTTAATCGCGAAGTCTTTCGTGCCTTGATTTTCGGGGAACAGAACGGAGATGTCGGTATTGCGGAAACCCTCCGCCCGCAGGAGGTCGACTGCGTATTCCACGTCGCCTTGAGTGCGATAAATTCCGAACACTGCTGTGTTTTTTCCAGCCATTATCAAGCTCCTTTTAGAGTGATCGTTTTTTAATATGCGTTCTTTTGCAGATTCTAGGATGGCGGGCACAAGATTCGGGATGGCCGGAAAATGTTTGTCGACACGATTGCGCGCGAGATATTGGTCAGAGGCTGTAACGTAACTTCCGCGGTTGCCGAAGTTTATCTACTGCGTACGAACCTACTTTCCTGGTTCCAGGTTTGATGCAGTGTTATCGGGATGGTCGGTGTCGCTTGCTTTCAGCTTGTCCAATTCCTCTTGTGTCGTTCTTCCATGCTTTGGCGTTTTTCTTGGTGGCCACTTGCGCGTTCGGGTCTCCATAGAAGCTCAGAATGTTCTGGCGCAACTCCGGAGATGCCTGATCGAAGTTATGCTTAGCCAGATCGTCGAGCAGGTGAGCATAGGTTTTATCCGCCAATGAATATTCACCCGCGCGCGTTGGACGTCCAGTATCAAAGTCCATATCCCCGAGTTTCAGCTCGCCAGCTTTTTCTTCGCGCAGCCGGGCGCTGTAGTCATCTACGGTTTTGTTTATGCTTTTGACATACATGTCCTCAGTCTGGGTAGTTGGAACTTTGAAGGCGAGCGCTTTAAACGGTCCGACCTTAGGAACGATCCTGAGGAAAAATGCCAGCACCCGAGTACCGAAGCCAGGCTTACGATAGCCGTTTCCCCATTCCTTCTGGTAGCTGGCGCGAGAAAGATGGTAGAGAAATTTCTTTTCGTTGAAATTCGGCGTGTCGCGGACGATCTCGTCGCGCCGCGACACCAGAGCTACACGAGTCATCTCGGGAACAATTTGACTGATGGCGCGCCGGAAAGTCCCAATCGCAAGATCTTCGTTGTGCATGACATCCTGAAGTTGCAGGCCATAGGTTTCCGCAAATGCGCGTTCGAGCACGGGCTTGGAAATATTGAAGCCGATGAAATCATGGAAATTGTCTGAAGTGTAACGGTTTTTCGCAACCTGTTCCATGTCGAATCCGAATTCCGTGCGTATGTGCGCTTTCGGATCGTCAACGTAAGTTACTTCCTGTCCATATTTCCTGCGCAACTTCGGAAAAGTAATCGCCACGACTTGGTTGATGGTGGGATGGCCGGTATTATCCGAGGCGTAGTGCGCCAGAGCCCCCAATGCGAATGCGTATTCGTTTACGTTGGAAGAGTCTCGAATGAGGGCCACGACAAAATCACCGGTGCGAACGTAGTGAACCAGATCGCTGAAATATTTATTGCCGAACGGATAGTAACCCATGTCCTGAACCACGCTGCCGCCGTAGGCGTATGCATGCGCTTGTTTCAGTTCGTCATCGCTGGATTGGGGGAACCGAGCCACCAGCATGGGGCGAATCTGATCCTTCCAGACCAAATCGACGATTTCTTCGTGGGTGAGTACCGAATATCCGTTTCCAACTCCTGAACAGAGGAAGATGAACAACAAGCTGGCCGTGAGTTTTGAGAGAGAACCACGCATTTGCATAAGCCTCATTGGATGCATTCTGCAGTATTTACGGCGAAGTGCGGCCTATTAGTTGCTTAAAGCAGAGTTTTGGATTCCAGTAATGGAAATTACGCGTTGGACTGTTCCCTAATGGGACAGTATTTTGAATCATCGACAAGTTATAGAAAGGCAGAACATGGCGATGTTCTTCCGGAGCAAGCAACCGCGGCAATTTCTTCCTCATCGTAAAGTCCGGTTTACCTAGGGAGGATTATATGTCACGTTTTCTTGCCGCTCTGACACTGGCGCTTTTTGCAGTAACGGCTTTCGCGAGTGATCCCAGCAAGGAGTTAGACAATGCGGCGGTGGTAATCCGCAATATGACCGCGTCTCACCAGATTCCATCTTCTGTACTCGCGCAAGCGCAGTGCGTACTGGTGCTTCCTGCGGTGAAACAAGCGGCCATGATCGTGGGCGGCAAACACGGCGACGGCGTGCTAAGTTGCCGCACCGGCAAAGGATGGAGTGCGCCCGCTTTCGTGGCCATTAGCGGCGGGAGCGTAGGACTTCAAGCTGGTTTCGAGCACCAGGATCTGGTCTTACTCATGAACAAACAGGGAGAGCAGGAACTGAGTCGCGGAGAGTGGAATCTCGGGGCGGACGCAAGCGCTGTGGGGCCGATCAATTCGACTACTGGCGGTCCGGAAGCCAACGGCTGGAAAACTCCGGTGCTGGTTTATACGACATTTACGGGCGCCTATGCGGGCGCGAGTCTTGAAGGTTCCAAGATCAGCGTGGACAACGACAATATGCGGAAGCTCTATGGACCGAACGCCAGCCTGCAGGCGGTTCTGAACGGCGAAGTACAGCCTCCGGGACCGGCACAGTCATTCCTCGCTACTCTGAACGAAGTCACGAAGGGATAGAACGACCCTGCGCGCTGGCTGCGAGCTAACGTAGTTGACGGTGTGGAAGTTCAGGCTGCGAGCGAGAGTCCGGCGTGCAGGCAATTCTTTAAGGCGTGGAGTGCATACAGCGCGTCGTCCAATGCTTCCTCTTCCTGAATGTGATCGCCCGGAGCTTTAAACAGTTCTCTCGCCCGGTTCAAGATTGCGTGTTCCGCCTCGGCAATGCGTGCTGCGGTTTTATCCCTGTCCACTTCCATCAGAGCCGTGAGGTATAAATCTCTCCACGCCCAGACTGAAGGGGGATTTGCAGATGCCGCCATATTGATCTCTCCGTTACTCACCTAGTGGGAACTATGTAGAGTATTGAGAAAATACTGCAGGATTCCCGGGCGCACAATACAGTAAATACTGTATGCATCTTTGTTGATCAAACGCTGGAATCAGGCCGATTTCCTCGCTCTTTTCGGTTCTTCAAAAGCCACGCAAGTCAATTGCCGATTGCAGGAGTGAAAACTGAGGATATTAATTGTCGTAACTAACTGGCTAACATCAGTTTAAGAACCGTGCAAAGCGATGGGAGTAAATCCTGTGGAGAATATCGCTCAAGAAAAACGCGATTTCGGCAAGGATTAAGTAATCGGTTTTCGCGGACCGCGTGCGCAGCAGGTGGTCCACGCAGAACAAAACATAACAACCCTAAAATGGACAGCTCTGTGGCCACCATTTCTGACAGAACCGGAGAGTCGACCACTCTCTGATAAGGCCGGCGCGGATGCGCCTGAGGCTCCAATTGGTCGAGCAAATGAGGTCGTCTGCACACGTATCGGAAGCCTCGGGATGCGAGACGCTTGAGATCATCCAGTAGCCGCGGCTTTGGCCGTCGTCCCCTCGCATTTTCTTACCGTAGCGAGACTCGTGCCCTACGATCCAATCTGCCCGGCCTTGGATCCACTCCCAATAAGGCGGCTTGCTCCCGGACGTACGCCCGGACCTGACGGGGGCCAGAAATGCCGGCGGACAGAACTGTACGTGGACTGGCCGCGGGACGCGCAGTTTTAGGGCTGAATAGAAAAAAGAGGAGAAACAGGCAAGTTAGCACCTTGAACGCATGCGGCTCGGTGCGCCATCCTAGCGTTCCTTCTTCAGCTTACTTGCAAGCTCCCTTATCTCTTTTTCCCGCGCGATATTCACGATACCTTTGGCATCGTCGTAAAGGCTTTCCCGCAAAAGGTTGGACAATTTGGCTTTGAGTTTTGCCCGCTCCGCGAACGGATGGGGAATGAGCAGTTTTTGCGACTCGGAACATGTCAGAGGGCTCCCCGCAAACGTAGTTGCCGGACTAGGCTGCGGATCTCGTAACGTTTGGCCAGTTGCTTGTACAACACAAAAAGTAGAAGCAAGGGCCAGGGTAAGCAGAGCAAAACGAGTGTTCGCCACATTTCCACCCCTGGATCGTCACCTTCGGCGGCCTCGAACTTCGTACGCAGCCTACGAATCGACTACACAGATGGTGCTCTTTTCATTGAAGGTTGCCGTCTACAAGAATGGCGATGCCGCAGCTACTGACTTTGCCGTAATTCGAAGGACTCTGTAACTCGTAGTCGGATGCCTGGTGTGCATGAGGCTGGCTGACTATTGCCGCAGCCCCATCCAGCGCTCAGAAACCACAATGGAATTTCCTGGATTGTGCGGATCGTAACGTACCGAAGTAGGCAGGCCGAGGCGGCAGGAATGAAGGTTGATGAACTGTCTCAGGTAAGTGACGTCCTGCGAGGCCTCGTAAGATACTCCGGCAACGTCGTACTGGAAAATCAGGAAGGTCGCGGGCTTTCGTCCCTCGGGATTCATTTGCTGAACGTCGATGACAGTCCCGTCGGTAATCCGGCCAACCCGGTCGAGCCATGCCCGGCGCTCCCGCTCGATTTCATCGGGTCCCTTTGGCTTGCGACGTAACAGCAGGTACGCGGCCAGCAACACGCCTGAGCCACCACAGATCGCTGTATAGAGACGGAATGGAATCATGACTTGCGGAAGAGCCGCGCGGGCAACTTGTAAATGTCCTAAACAGAATAAGGCTTGCGGGCGAATCGCGGAAGGGCTTCGGAGTTACCAAAGTGAAAGTGAAATGCGCAAGAGTTTTCAGTAGTGGGTTAGTTTGGCTCTTGCTTCGAAGGCGGTTATTCCGAGCCCTCGCGCCTTCATCAGCGGGGCGAGGAATCTCGCGGCCCAACCGTTAGTGGGAGTATCGAAATATTTTTTCCAAAACACTTTGAGCCGACGATTTGGAATTCCGGCAGACTGTGTTGCAGTTCATTCGATGAATTTACATCCCATCCAGCTTGAATTACCCAAACCTTCTTTCCGGCGTTGAGCGATAGAGAGCGCGTCAGTTCATTCCACCTGGGAAGAAAATTATCTGCAGTGAAGATATAAAGGTCGGGACCGGCTGCAACAACCCGGTGGTTGCCGCATTGGAACTGCTCAAAGCTTCCGAGGGGTGCAGCAAAAGGCACCGGTTGCTCTGGGCATACGTAGTATCCCAGCAGGAGACGGGTCTGATAATCGACGAAGATCAGGTCTGACTGCGGAATCTGCGAGCGAATGAACTCGGTCGCGCGCGTCATTTGCATGCGGCTCTGATCTTCACGAAGGATGTAGGGACGATGTGGTTTGCCGAATGCATTGCAGATGGCGACGACAAGAATGGCAAGAGCAATTCCCCGACGAATATTTTCCTTAACCGACCAAGCCATCGCCATACTGACCCCAGCCACGGCAAACATGATGAGAAATGCGGAGTGGCGTGTTCCACCATAAGGATAAATTCTGGCAATTGCGGCTCCCGCTCCCACGACGAATGGCAGAACCAGAAGAATTCCTAATTGGTGTGAAGTCGCTTCAGGTCCAGTGGCAGGTCCCTTTCTCCTCCAAAGCAAAACTACTCCGCCAATAAACGCCAAGTAGGCGAAGTCTCCGACTGCGAGATGGCCGAAGACGTACTGAAAGACGCCGCCGGTACGAGCGATGGCGAAAAGAAACGGGTTGTCATGACCTGGGCGAAAAAAAGAATTGGCCAGCCATCCCTGGATAGTGCCGGCTGCGTAGTCTCCCTTCAGCTTTGAAATGTGCGAAACGTATAGAGCGGCGATCAGTCCTACAGCACCCGCTTGCCCCATGATCCAGGCTGAGGTGACCTTGTCTGATGGGCGAGCTATGACGCGAAGCAGGGAATAAACTCCCATTGCCGCCGCAAAAAGAATCGCCGAGTAATGAGTGAGTAAGGCGAGATAGAGAAATATGGCCGACAGCAACATCATGCCGGCGGAGTTTTCGGCTAAGGCGCGCTCCAGCAAGTAAGCCGCGGCAGCCAGAAAAAATAGCAGTAACGCATACTGCCGCACTTCGGCGGCAAGCGCGATCAAGGGCGGCAGAAAACTCACCAGGATCAAACCGATTAATCCCGTTACCCGTCCTAAAATCCGGCTCAGCCATTTGAAAAATATCCAACAGAACGCTGTGCCAGCAATCACCGAAGGCAGGCGAAGCACAAACTCCGACGAACCCAATCTTCGCCAGAAGTAAAGCACAAAGGTTAAAAGCGGAGGGTGCGCATTCGTCAGACTCGCTTTATAAGCCAACAGCCATGTGGATTGGTTAGCAAGCAGGTAATGGAGCGCTTCATCGGGATTGAGGAATGTACCCCACGCGGTTCTCAGGCGAATCAAGAAGGCGGTTATCAATACCAGAATTGCAATCAAATTGAAATGAGCTTCGAACCAGCGGTCGGAGCGTAATCCCAGCACCGGCTCAGATTCGAATTCATCTTGCACATGCTGTTCGTAATTCATCGGAGGACGAAGATCAACCAATGTGGGAAAGCCGTTCCGGCCCAAGCTCATTGTGAGAGCGGCTGCCTTGCACTTCGGAAATCACATACAGTATCAAGATGCCTAACTCTGGTTCGATGGGATGCCGGTACCGCGGATGTGGAAAGACAAAGTAATACACCAGCGGATAGCTGAGAACGAGCCAAAAAAACAGCCATGCGCAGGGCTTGTGCCTGCGCAGAGCACGACCTAGTCCCCAGAACGCGAGCACTGAAGAAGCAAGGAAGAGAGAATTCCGCAAAAATCCCATCATCGGATTTTCCGACGGTCTCGGCAGCCCAGCCCAGTAATAAATAAAACGCTTCAAGCAGAGTTCGGCAAACCGCGTGTAGTCGGCGCGAATGAAATCCAGTGCTTCGCGTTTACGCTCGGCCACATAAGCGAGTTCACCCAATTCCTGATAACGGCGCATCTCGAAAACATTTTTGGTGGGGTGAAGATAGTCCATCCAGGTGCCGTCTGCTCCGGGACCATTGCCTAATCGAAGTTCGGCGCCAAAATTTGAGCGAATGAAAACAAATTGCCCGAACGTGCGATAGTTGCGGACCAGCCAGGGCACGATACAGGCAGCGAAAATAACTGATGCGAGAACAACTCCGCCGAGAAAACGTTTGCCAGCTTTAGCGCGGTAGTACCAGATCCATAATCCGGATACCGGCAGAAACGACAGCAACGCGGTATTGGTCAAAGCGGCTATGCCCCAGAGCAAGCCAAACCCAAGCCAGGGCATTGTCCCGTCTCTATCGGCCATAGCGAGCGTCAGCCAAAAAATTACTGCCAGAAGCAGTGCGGCGAGGCTCGTCTCCCATACCCAGCGCGTACACCAGAAAATCACGGACGGCAGGAGCGCCCACGTCCAGGCTGTCCACACCGCAACTCTTTCGGTGAAACATTTTTTCGCTATCAGAAAAATGGGGATGCAGGTGAGCGCGGAAAAAAAACTGTTAAGACTTAGCAGGACCAGAGCCGAAGCGCGGCTGTAAACTCCGAACAGTTTGAAAACACCCGCGATCAGAAAAGGATAGAGCGAAGGTTCCCAAGCCGTTGGCCCGGTAGTGTCGTTAAAAGGATTGCTGAATCCTTGACCTTCAGCGAGTGAGCGACCAATGCGTCCCATCTCGAAGCCAAAGTCGAAATTCTTTTCGTTAGCCGGGAGGGCGAGTACATGATTATGAGAAGTGAAGTTGTAGGTGTGCCCGATAACGATGTAGCCAAAGCGTACTCCGAAAGCTACGATTACCATCCAGAAAAAAGATGTGCGCGCCTTTGCCCACCAGCGTCGCTGGACGCTCAAGTCTGCCGGGCTTGGCGTAGTTGTCGTGGCATCCACAGGGGTTTAAGCCATCAATCAACGGGACGTTTCATTTGTAGCTGATGGAATCCTTTTCAGCAACCTATGCGGGCGCAAGCGAGGACAAGTCGCCTTGACACCCCGCTCTTGCGGCCTTTATCCTTAAATTTCGCTCCTTGGAGAACTTACGCCTCTGAGCGTGCTTCCGCGTACCTTCGCGGTATGAATTTTTGGGGCGCGGAGATCTCGATGCTTATCGAAATCAAAGAGTTGGAACTCCATCCTATTGACTTTCAGGAGGAGTATCGTCCAGGTGAGCTTGATCTAGGGCCCGACCTTCAGCAGAAGACTACGCTGCACGCTGCCGGACGCGCTCAACTGATTGAAGAGCATCATGGGAAGCATGAGCGGATCAAAGATATACGAGTTAGCGGCGAACTCTCCACGTCGCTGGAACTGCTTTGCGCCCGTTGCCTCGAACCTGTGACCCAGGATGTAAGCCGCAAAGTTTGACTTGTTATATCGGCCGCTGGGCGCGGATGCTGGCCGGGAAGAGCTCTCGGTAACAGGTGCGGAAGCCGAGATCAGCTATTATCAAGGGGAAGGTTTGCTGCTTGAAGATGCGATCCGCGAGCAGGTTCTGTTGGCCGTCCCGTTGAAAGTGATCTGCCGCGAGAACTGCAAAGGACTTTGTCCGCACTGCGGGGCAAATCAGAATGTGGAGCGTTGCTCTTGCGCTGAGCCAGTCGAAGATCCACGTTGGACGCCGCTGAAAGATCTGCGCAGCAAGTTGGGGAACTAGTAAAGGCGCACGAGCGGGACGCTCGCGCCTACATAAAGGAATCTATAATGCCAAATCCAAAACGGCGACACTCCAAAGCACGCACCGGAAGCCGGCGCGCCCATGATTCGCTGAAAAGTCATGCACTGTCTGAATGTCCAAACTGCCACGAACGCAAGATGCCGCATCGGGCTTGCCCCAAGTGCGGCTACTACAAAGGCCGCGAAGTATTGGACGTTGAGGAAGCCAGCTAGCCCGCCACTCCCATGCCAAGCGTCATAGCCTTGGACGCGATGGGTTCTGACCGAAGGCCAAAGCCTGAAATCGAAGGCGCAATTCAGGCGGCCCGGCACTACGATGTCCATGTTCTTTTAGTGGGGCCGGAGCCGGCTCTCCGGGCCGAGTTGGCGCGTTATCCCGCCGCAGCTCGGACTTCCAATTAATGTCGTGCATGCAAGCGAAGTGATTGGCATGGAAGACAAAGCGGTGAAGGCTGTGCGCGCCAAGCGCGATTCGTCGATGCGGGTGGGGCTGCGGCTGGTTCGTGACGGCCAAGCCTCAGGTTTCATCACCGCAGGCAACACGGGCGCCGCGATGGCTACGGCGAAAATGGTGCTGGGCGCCATTCCTGGCGTGGACCGGCCAGCACTTGCGGCTATATTTCCCACCGCGATCGGTACTGTCGCCAGTCTGCTCGATGTGGGCGCGAATGTGGACAGCAAGCCGCATAATCTTGAGCAATTTGCCGTCATGGGCGAGATTTATTTTCGTACGATGTTTGGAACCAATCGTCCGCGGGTCGGCTTGCTTTCTATCGGCGAGGAGGAAACCAAAGGCAACGAACTGACGCGGGACGCTTTTCGGCTGTCTGCAAAAGCTGCCGCTGAATTTCGTCGGGAACGTCGAAGGCCGCGATCTCTATAACGGTAAAGTGGACGTCATCGTGGCCGATGGATTCGTGGGCAATGTGGCGCTGAAAATTTCTGAAGGCGTAGCAAACCTGGTTCGCTCAACGCTGAAAGAATCGCTTAAGGCGACCATAACACGGCAAGTGGGAGCCCTGCTTTCACGCAGCGCGTTTGCTGATTTCAAGAAACGTCTCGACCATACGGAATATGGCGGCGCGCCCCTGCTCGGAGTGAAAGGTGTTTGCTTTATCACGCATGGCTCATCGAACGCGAATGCTATCAAGAACGCAATCCGTGTCGCAGCGGAGTTCGCCGAGCATCCGATTAATTCCGAGATAGAAAGAACGTTAACGGGGATTCGCGCGGCGAGATCAGCGCGCAGCGGGATTGAAGACGCTGCAAGCAACGTCTCTACAGTTGGTTCCTCTGTAGAAACGTAGGTCCGCTACGTTTCAGGCCTCTGGCGTGGCGCATCAACTATGACAACTCTTTCAAACACAAATGGTCCTATCGCGTTTCTTTTCCCCGGCCAGGGATCGCAGGTCATCGGCATGGGAAAGGAACTCGCCGAGAAATATCCCATAGCGTGGCAGACATTTGAAGAAGCCGACGAAACCCTTGGCTACAAGCTCTCGCAACTTTGCTTCGAAGGTCCTGAGGATCGACTTCGCCTCACCGAGATTACCCAGCCGGCAATTCTGACCGTGTCCGTGGCGGCCTGGCGCATCTTGGACCAAAAAGGTCTCAAGCCCAATTTCGTCGCCGGACACAGCCTGGGCGAATACTCGGCTCACGTTGCGGCTGGCACCTTCAGCTTTGCTGACGCTGTGCGCACCGTGCGGCATCGCGGCAAATACATGCAGGAAGCTGTAGCCGTCGGCGTGGGCGCTATGGCGGCGATTCTCGGCATGGAACTCGAGAAAGTCACCGCAGTTTGCACGGATGCCGCACAAACCGAAATTTGCGAACCGGCGAATATCAACTCGCCAGAGCAAATCGTCATCTCCGGTCACACCGCAGCCGTCGAACGAGCTACGAAACTCGCTGATGAACGCGGTGCGAAACGGGCCAAAGTGTTGCCGGTCAGCGCTCCATTTCATTGCTCGCTGATGAAGCCGGCGCAGGATCGTCTGACCGCAGATTTGTCTTCCATCACTTTCAGCAGGCCAGCCGCTGGGGTTGTCTGCAACGTCGATGCGGCTTTGCTGAATGAGGCTGACCCCGGCCGCGATGCGCTGATTCGTCAAGTCACAGGCGCCGTGAAGTGGGAGCAATCCATGCGAGTGCTAATTGCGCAGGACGTGCAGACGTTCGTGGAAGTGGGACCGGGCAAGGTGCTCTCCGGTCTGATGCGGCAGATACATCGCTCGAAAACCTGCGTCAACGTAGCTGACGAAGCATCGCTAAACAAAACTCTTGAACAGCTTGCGGTCCGCGTGTAGTTGGATTACTCCGTAACCCAGGTCCACCAGTTGCCGCACTGTATTTCGTTAGGGGAAAAAGATAAGGTCCGGTTAGATTTTTCTACCCAGACGTAGGCGTGTTCCATGCGGGAGTTCACCGTGATTTGAACGATGACTCCGCTTCCACCCGGAGGGCTCAGGGAACAATCAACCGAATAAGATTTCACCAGACCCCATTCTCCTCCGGGACCCCAGTCACGATAGAAGTCATTGAATGCGTACTTCGAATATCGGTTGGGATGCTGCTTCCAATCAGGGTCTCGGAACCATACCGCATAAGCGGCTTCGTAGTCCTGTTTCCGTAATGCCGCGAAGAACTTGTTCACTGCATTGCGTTCGGGGTAATCGCGATAGTGGTAGGCGACCCAAGCAGTGAGCAAAATAACGATAATCCCAATGACCATGCGCGTGCGCCGCCGACGGTCGCGCGACGGGTCATACTTTTCAGCATCCATCAGTGTCATGCTTCCATAAGCATAACGGAAACCAGGTGAGAACAAAAAGTTCCCAAGGCAAATCGGGCAATTGAGAAATTCGGGTAATTGTGTAACTTAAAGGCGGGTGCGAGAAGTTTCTAAATGCCACAATTACAAAATTACCCGATGCCGCTACAGAGTTCTCTTGAAAAGCGGCGTGGCCACCGCCAGCGTCACGAACGCGAAGATGGAGAGATAAACCATATCCGGCCAAATGGCGGCCATTCCGGTTTCCTTCAACAACACCGACTTGAAACCGTGCACCGCAAATGTAAATGGATCCACTTTAGCGATGTCGCGCAACCACCATGGAAAAGCTTGAATTGGATAGATCGCGCCACTAGGAAAAAATAACAGGGTATTGAGAATTCCGAAGATCGCGCGCGGAACCAGCGGATCTTCCACTCGAACCATGAGCAAAAACATCATGGTGTTGAACGCAATCGAGGTCAACAAAATCATGGCCATCAACTCCAGCACCGTGGCCGGATTGAACACTGTTCCCACGCCAGCCAGAAGCGAACCGATCACGGTGATTACGACTCCGGTCATTACCGCCTTGATGGCGCCAGCGGCATTGAGTCCGAAAACCAGTTCGGTCTTGGTGATGGGCGTAACCAAATATCCCTCGTGTACACCTCTGGCTTTGTCATCGATATAGAGCATGCCGCCGCCAATCATCACCGAAACAAACATCGCCAGCGTAATTGATCCCGGCAGAAGATACTTCATATACTCGATGTAAGGATAAAGCTCCACAATCTGCAGAACCGTCTGCTGCAAAATGCGAGGTTCGACCGTAGGCTGATTGAGCGCGTTCGTTATGCTGCTGAGTTCGTCCTCAAGCGTCGAACTCATGAAGTTGTCGCTGTTGTCGACCACCAGCGCGATACGGGGCTGATCCTGCTCATATACTCGCCGCGAATATTGCGGCGGAATTATTACCGCGCCCTGAATCTTGCCGTTGCGCACATCTTCCATCGCTGTCTTTGGATCGTGATAATAAACGGGCTCGAAGGTTCGCATATTGGAACGAACCGAATCGAAAGCCTCGCGAATCTTGAGCGCCTGCGTGCCGCCGTCCTGATCGACCAGCCCTAGCTTGGCATCGCGAATCTTTCCGCCAAAAGCGTTGCCCAGGACGATGAGTTGCACCAGCGGGAAAATCATCGAGGCCATCATCAGGGCGGGCGAGCGGAAGAACTTCCGCATTTCGCGTTCGACAATGGCGAGGATATGATTCATGGCTGCAACCCAGGTCTCGGTGGCATCACGAAGGCGTGCGCCTTTACCAGTTCATCGCGCAACTGCCGCCCGGTGTAGTGTACGAAGACGTCGTCCAGTGTGGTGTTCTGCACGGAGAGCGATCGGATTTTGATGCCGCCATGGACCGCCGCTTCCACCAGTTCGGTTGTGGTCCGCGATCCGTCTCCGGTCAGGATGCGATACATGCCAGCGCCCTCGTGCTGGACGGAAGTCACGCCACTAAGCTTCTTCAAACGTTCTTCCCAATCCGGCGGAGCGTTGTCGAACTGCGCCTCGATCACATTCGATCCCGGCACGCTGGCTTTCAGCGCTGGTGGTGTATCGAGCGCCACGAGTTTGCCGTGATCGACGATTGCGATGCGGTCGCACAGCCGGTCAGCTTCATCCATGTAGTGAGTGGTGATCAGAATCGTGAGCTTCCGATGACTTTTGATATTGGTCAGCATCTCCCAGACCGCGACGCGTGACACAGGATCGAGGCCAGTCGTGGGCTCATCCAGAAAGAAAATCCGCGGACTATGGACCAGGCCACGCGCAATCTCCAGCCGGCGTCGCATGCCGCCCGACAGCGTCTTGGTCTGCGCCGAACGCCACTTCGTCAGATCTACCAGTTCCAGCAACTCATCGATCGCGGCTTTGCGCTTTTTTGCGGGAACGTCGTAGAGCTTGGCATAGATGTTCAGATTTTCCTCGATGGTGAGATCAAGATCGCTGGTAAGCGCCTGCGGAATGACGCCAATGGCCCGTCGAACCGCATCTGGATCCTTCTGCACATCGTGACCAGCAATGCGGGCTGTCCCCGCGGTAATCGGAATTAGCGTGGTCATCATTCGAATGAGCGTAGACTTGCCCGCACCATTCGGCCCCAGCAACCCGAAAATCTCTTCTTCTTTCACGTTGAAAGAAACATCGTCGACTGCGGTGAAATCGCCATATTTCTTGACGATATGGTCCACCTCAATGGCGTTCGATATGGCAGCATCACCAGCCGGGCCATGCCCGTTGCTGGGAGCGCCCGCACCTTGTCCGTTGCTGAGGTCGGTGATCATGGACGCTGTTCCGCTGAGACATTCTCTTTTGCCACCCCTTTGAGTTGATCCGGCGAGACCAAAACTTCCGCTGTCATCCCCGGAACGTATGCGCCCTTGGGATTGTCAAGCCGAACTTTCAGCACGATGGTTCTGATATCGCGCTTGCGGCGTCCGACGTCTCTTTGAGTGGCAAAGTCGGCTTCCGCTGATTTGAAAAACACCTTGCCGGAAGTAATCGTTCCGCCAGGGAGCCGAACACGCAGCATGTCCCCCAATCCAATGTGATCCGCATCGGTCTCGGGGATGGCGGCTCGCACCCACGTGTCGCCGAGGTCGACAATCGTCACAATCGCTTGTCCCGCATTCAGAACTTCGCCTTCGCGGGCGGCACGTACGGAAACAGTGCCAGTCACCGGAGCGTAGATCTTGGTGTAGCCCAAGCGAACTTCAGCTTCCTTCAGCATGCTTTCCGCATTGGCAACCTGGGCGCGCGTGGATTGGACGGTATTCTGCGCGGCAGTGGCCTGGTGCGTGTTCGCGATTGCTGTTTTCAAATCAGCCTGAGCAGCGCTCACCTGTTCTTGCAGCGATTGCACCAGCGCTTTCTGCGCCGCCAGATTCGTCTCCGCCTGCACGCGATCCTGATCGGAAGCGACTCCTTCTTTCGCCAATTCAATCATGCGGCGGCTGTCGCTCTCTGTTCTCTCGAATGTAGCTTCTGCTTGCAGTAGTTGCGCCCGCGTGGACTGCAGCCGCGCCTGCGCATTCAGCACGCTGCTCGAGGTTGATCCCTTGGTTGCTTGCAAAGTGGACTGGGTCTCGGCGACCTTTGATTTCAAGCTGTCGATAGTAGCGGCCGCGGCCCGTTCTTCCGCTTCTAATTCCGAGGGATCAAGAACGGCGATCAGGTCGCCCTGTTTTACCTGGGTACCTTCATCAACCAGCAGCCTGGCCAGTCGTCCTCCGATTTGCGGGCTGACAATTACCTGGTTTGAATCAACCGTACCGATCAGAATAAGGTCCTTGTTGCTGGGCGTGGAAACGAGGTAGTACGTCAACGAGATGGCGAAGATCACGCCCAGAATGATGAGAAACTTATTGCGTACGCTCATTGTCGTGCTCCTCGGGGTTTTTCGTCTGACTTCTGGAACAAGGAGGCCGAAATCAAGTCCAAGACTGCTGCCCGGCGCGCCGCTACCCGCTCTGCGGACATGGGATCGGTGCGGATCATAAGCCGCATCACTGGGGCGCTGGTGAAATAGAAAACAATGACGGCGATCATGGATGGAATAAAATGCAGCGGATCGACAAGGCGGAATTCGCCGCTTGATTGTCCTTTTTTCATCACCTCCGCGATCCGGCCAAAGAGCGGACGAAAATACTTTTTAACGATCCGTTCGAGATGGTTCGCCCGGCCACGCCCAGCTCCCATCATTTCGCCCTGTACAATCCGCGGGTAGAGGGGATGGCTCGCGACATAATCGAAGTGCGCGCCCGCGTAGGCGAGAATTTTTTCCCGGGGCGGAAGGTCGCGCGAAAAAACCTCTCCCAGGTGCGCAACCAAGCCTTCAAAGACCTGATCGAGAACCGCACCGTACAATGCTTCTTTGTCTTTGAAGTAGTAATACAGAAGGGCTTTGTTGACCTTGGCGGCGCGGGCAATGGCATCGGTTCTGGCTCCGGCAACTCCCTCGCGCGCAAACTCCCGTACCGCAGCCTGCAAGATCGCTGCGCGGCTTTGCTCGGGACGCCCGCGAGATCCCAACCGCGATTTGGTGGTGGCGCTTTCCATTAAGATTAATTAACCGGTTAGTTAGATTATACCACGACAGAAAAGATACACAAGTATGCGAACAGGGCCGGCAAGCAAGTGGGGATAGCTGTATGTAGAGATGGCGACTCACCCGTCCAGGCGAAGGAGCGCGGTGTAGCTTGGGAAGTTCGCTGCGCGGGCGGGTTTATCTAATCTGCCACTCGCAGAATCATGCGCTTGCCGTTTTCAAGACCCGAACCGGCAATATCGAGCAGGGAGGCCTCGACGGTCTTGCGGGAGACAGAATGGGTAAGCACTCGAACTTGATGCTTCGCAGAATCATTCCGTGCCCAGACCGCGGCAGCCCTGGCCACTCCCACGAGGTTTCGCTCCAAAATCGTTGTGATCGGACCGATAGCCGCGGGATTGCTCACCGAGAAACGAAGATAATGGCGGCTTTCGCCATCACGGCTGGAAGCGCTGACCCGGCCGCCGGGGCTCATGGAAAATCCGCCTTTATGACAAGCGATGTCGACCACGTCAGAAAGCACAGCACTGGCGCTGGGCAGAGAGCCGGCGCCCTTGCCCGAAAAAAGCATTTCGCCGACCGCATCGCCACGGATCAACACGGCATTATTCTCATCGCGAATTCCGGCCAGTTGATGCGATCTAGGTAGCAATACCGGAGAGCAGCTCAGCGACACCGCATCCTTGCTCAATTCCGCAGTCGCCACGTGCTTGATCACGAAACCCAGCTCCCTCGCCGCTTGCACGTCGTCCGCGGCAATGTCGCGAATGCCCTCGACTTGAACCGCGTTGGCGTTCACCTGCGCGCTGAATGCCAGTTCAGTCAGGATTTTGAGTTTCTGCGCGGCGTCGTGGCCATCGATATCGAGCGTGGGGTCAGCTTCCGCGAAACCCTTTGCCTGCGCCTCGCGAAGCGCATCCTCGAACTCGACCCGATCCTCGGTCATGCGCGTCAGAATGTAATTGCAGGTGCCGTTCAGAATCCCGCTGAGTTTTTGAATATTATTTCCGACTAGTCCATTCCGCAGAGCCCGAATAATCGGAATGCCGCCGCAAACGCTGGCTTCGAATCCCAGGCGGACTTTCTTCGCCTCCGCCGTCTTCATCAGACTGAAACCATCCAGCGCAAGCAGCGCCTTATTAGCGGTCACGACGTGTTTTCCGCGCGCCAGCGAGCGCTCGATAAAACTTCGCGCCGGCTCGATTCCGCCGACGAGTTCGACCACGAGGTCGCAACCGTTGTTCAGAACTTTGTCGGGTTGCGTGGTCAGAAGGGCATGATCGACGCCGTGACGCTCTTTATCGAGGTCGCGAACCAGAATCTTAGTGATGCGCAACTCGACGCCGGAGCGCTGGCGGATAAGCGCCTCATTCTTTCCCACCAGTTCGACCAGGCCGCGGCCAACCGTCCCGCAGCCGAGCAACCCGATTTTCAATTTACGAGCCATGACATTATTCGAACTTATTGAGGTCTGAGCGTCCTCGCGCACTCATCATTTACGCAGCGCCGCCCGCAATCGACGGCACCAGTAAAACCTCATCTCCATCCTGAAATGCGTAGGTGTTCCCGCCTAGAAAACGGATGTCTTCCTCGTTGACATAAACGTTGAGGAACCGGCGAATCTCGCCAGCCTCATCGCGCAAATGCGATTTCAGATCCGGAAACTGCTGGTCGAGCGCGGAAAAAAGCTCTCCCAGGTTTCCAGCCGAGCATTTGACCTGTCCGGTTCCTGATGTCAGGCGGCGCAGCGCTGTTGGAATCTGTACGGTAACTGTCATTTCATGCCTCCACTGTCTCTGGAATGTTCTTCTCTGCTGTTTCCAGCGTTCTCTTCAAATATGTTTCGAACTCCGCGATCTTCGGGCGAATTGGCTCTTCGGCCTCGTATTTGCCGGCGAGCACATCAGTGGTCTTCAGACCGTTACCGGTCATGCATAGCACCGTTGTTTCCTCCGGCGAGATGCGGCCTTCGTGGTAGAGTTTGCGCGCGCATCCGGTGGTCACGCCGCCCGCGGTTTCGGTGAAAACGCCTTCTGTCTCTGCCAGAAGCTGAATGGACTCGATCATCTCAGCGTCCGAAACATCCTCGGCCCAGCCTCCGCTTTTTGTGATGGCCTTAATGGCATAGTGCCCGTCAGCTGGATTGCCGATCGCCAGCGAGCGAGCCAACGTGCGGGCTTCTGAGGCTCTATATCGGCGTTTCCTGCCTTTACAGCAGTCGAAATCGGAGAACATCCAGTCGCCTGCGCCCCGAAAAATTTCACCGCTTTCGCTTCGACCAGTCCCAGTTGAATCAACTCCTCGAATGCCTTTCTAATTTTGGTGATTAACGACCCGCCAGCCATGGGCACAACCACGTTGTCAGGCAATCGCCAGCCCAGTTGCTCGGCGATTTCAAATCCCACGGTCTTCGAGCCTTCCGCGTAATAGGGACGCAGATTCACATTGACGAATCCCCATCGATGTTCGTCCGCGATCTGCGAGCACAGACGATTTACCTGGTCATAGCTGCCCGCAATGCGAACCAGCTTCGCGCCATAAATTTGCGTGCCCAGAATTTTTGCGGACTCGAGATCTGCGGGAACGAAAATCCACGCTTTGAATCCATTGCGCGCAGCCTGCGCCGCAACCGAATTGGCAAGATTCCCTGTCGAAGAACACGCTACCGTATCGAAGCCGAAGTTACGCGCCTGCGCTAAAGCTACGGCGACCACGCGGTCTTTGAAGCTCAGCGTGGGCAAACAGACGGCATCATTCTTGATGAAGAGATGTTTGGCGCCCAGACGCGCAGCCAGCTTCGGCGCACGAAGCAGAGGGGTAAAGCCAACCGGCAGACTCGCCTGAAAGTTCTGTGGCAGCGGCAGCAATTCCGCGTAGCGCCACATATCGGGAGCGCGGCCTGCGATTCGCTCGTGCGTGAACTTGCCGCGCAAAGTGTCGTAATCGTAGAAAATTTCCAGCGGAGAGAAACAATCGTCGCAAATCGACTTAGGCTGGTTTCCCCAACTCTTGTGGCACTCCCGGCAGCGCAATTCGTATTTTGAAAGGTCCGGCGTAATAGTTAGAACTCGGGCGGCAGCGCTCATCACGTACTCGCTTTCTGTTGCCGAGGGACGAGCCGCAAACCACCGAATCGAGAATCTCTTGACCGGAAAAAACTGAGGAAGAAGAACGAGATGCTGAACTGCGGGCACCCCGAATCTCATGTCCCCCGTTTCCGGGTGAGAGTTGACACCGGGCGACCGGGAGATGACTCCCGATCCGGTTGTCGTGGCTTCTCAGGGCTCGTCCCTCAGCCACTCTTCATGAAATCCAAGGTCTGCTCCGAAGAGCAAACTTGATTGCGATAATAACGCCGCGAACCACTTCCGTCAAGTTCGGGTCGAACTGCCGATCACTTTGAGGGCAACGCGGTGGGATGCTTCGGTTGGTAGAGGCCGATTTTACCGCCGCCGGGCAGGCTGATCTTGGTGATCGATCCCCAACGCTCTTTTTGAATATCGGAGCACGCCACCCCTTTCTTCTTGAGCGCAGACATCTCGGCCTTGAGATCCTCGCACATGAAATAAAGTTCGTGTCTATCATTTGCTTCGGCGGGATGGAATGCGGCTTCGGCCGGAGGTAACGCAAAAATCAACCATCCGTGGCCGGCATCAACAGAGGCGAATCCGAGAACGTCGCGAAAAAAGGCACGATCACCCTCGGCGTCTTTGCTGTACACGATGACATGTGCTCCAAAGATCATGGGATTGCCATCTCTTTCTCGACGATACGCCGCGGATGTTCACGGGGGCCACTCAGGTAGTTGGTGGCGCGACGTCGGTGCGGAGCTTGAGCGTTGGCGTGCCCTGTCCCACTGATTTGTGTTGAACCTTCTCGAGCGCGTCGAGCAATTCGTGCGTGATGCGGTCATCGATCTCGGATGCATTCTGCAATGTTACGGGATAGCGGATGACCGCTTCGAGGCCATTACCGGTAAAGGCGAGCCGAATTCTGGGCCGAAATTCTGCAGTCGATGTCGACCCCAGCATATTCTCCAATTGGCGGCGCTGGCGTTCGATGTCGTCTTTGTAGTCGGCAAAAATCTGGTTCACAACGTCCGCGAGATTTTTCTGAACCTGGTGATAGTCGCTGTCACCGGGCAAGGTCAACGTGATCTCGTGCCACATGAAGTTGGTTCCTGGAATCTGCTTGAAGAGGCCGGAGGTTGGCTGGAAGACGATCGAGTTGGAAAATGCAACCACCCGGCCGGTAGGAATTTCCGATCCGGTGCTGGTTAATTCCATCAGTTGCAGCCGAACCAGGCCGACCTCGACGACTTCCCCGGTGACTCCGGCAATCTGCACGCGGTCCCCGACCCGGATGCCGAATTTCCCAATCAAAAAGAAGTATCCAGCAACGGAGAGAATCACGTTTTGCAACGCGACCGCGACTCCAGCGGTGATCAGGCCAGCGAAAGTGGCAACTGAACCCAACTGGCTGGCAAAGGCAAAGGCCACCACCAGGACGACAGCGAACCACATTACGATTCTGCGGATTAAAAGAAATTGATAACGGCGGCGGCCTTCGTGCACGTAACGGAAAATCGCCCGGCGCCAAAGCTCTGAAGCAGCGAACACTATACCCAAAGCAAACGCGAGCACCAGCAGCCGGGCCAAGAGGCCCCGAAGGTCCGAGCGATAGCGAGACTTCACGCTGGCCTGCCAGTTCTGCAGATTTCTTTTGTAGAGATCCAGCAAAATGGATTGCTTGCTCAACGGAAGCACTGCGGCGGAGAGCTGCTTGAATTGCGCGGTGAGTGAATCCAATTGTTTTTTCTGCTGGTCCAGCGTTTGGGCATTGGCGCTGTCGGCCTGCTGGGCGATGGCGTCGCTCTGCTTAGTCAAATCCTTCAGCCGGGAAACCAGCGGATCAAGCAATTGTTTGTTGATGGCGGCGAGGGCGTCTGTCGCTTTCATGCGATCGCCGATGGTATGAAGCTTGCCGGAGAGAGAAAAAAGATCTGCGGTCAGGCCCCATAGGCCGCTTGGTTCTGGTTTGCTGGCAACCGCGGCGGGAACGGTGTGAGACGGCGCAGTAGTCGACGGAGTGGACGATGCGCCATTTGCGTAGCCTGAGACCTCCGGAGGCAGGGTGCGGGCCAGCGCGTCGATTTGTCCCCGCAGGCTGCTCGTTCCCAATCCGTTGGTACTCGAACTTCCGACAAAATCCGCCATTTTGACGATGATGTCGCGGCGGGCATTGGCCAGATCGATTTCGCTTTGCAATTCGGCAATGGTCGCCTCCATATCCTGGCGTTTCTTCCCAGTCAGATGTTCCAATTTCTGGCGATCGGACTGCAATTCCGCCTGCGTATCTTTGACCTGCTGATCAAGCTTGTTTGCTAGTTGCAGAAGCGACTGGTAGCGTCCGCCTTCTGGGTTCTGCGCCTGACTCGAGCCGGGTGACGCCTGCGCAGAGAAATCCGCTTCAGCTCTGGCAAATTCGAAGGCATGACGTACAATCTGGTCGGCCAACGCGCGGTCGTCGTTTACCGCAATAATATCCTCGGGCTCGGTTGCGATCTGTCGTTCGACATCAATCTGCCGGTACCAATTAATAGTCTGATCGAGAAACTGCAGGATCTGTGAGCGGTCAGAAACTGGTGCGTTGTTCTGGGAGACAGTAAATCCAACACAGAAAATCAGTATTAAGACGGTGATCGCGAGGCGCGGGAGCATTGCATGTTTGTTTATAAAGATTCCCCGCCGCGCTGTTTTCCTGGGATGAATGGATTGCATGCCTCTGATGATTTGACAGAAACCTTAAGTCTAATTGATTCGGCTAGACGACACTGCGGTTGCATCGGCTTCGAAACAAATACGCCCTAGAACTTCTTTCGCAGGAATTCAAACAGCATATAGCCGATGAGAGCGGCAGCAACCGCAATGGCAAAATTGGTAGTGGTAAAAACATCTATAATTGCCCACGCTATTCCTCGCTTATGCCCCATAGCGGAGCGCTCGAATTCTCCCATCAACAGATTCGAATAAAAAAGGAAGACGATAAATCCAACCTCGATCACGGCTCTCCAGACATTTTTCTTCACGCTGACTCCTTTGCTGCATAGCGCCCGCAACCACGCACCTTTTCAGTCTGAATTAGTGATAATCTTCTTGCGCCATGAAAACCTTAACCCGTCGCCGGTTCGGTACGACTTTGGCTGGTACGGCCATTGCGGGTTTCGCCAGCGCATCTTTGCCGCGAATCGCATTGGCGCAAATGGCCACAGCGAGTTTACAGCGATTTCCGTCCAACTTCCTCTGGGGCTGCGCTACCGCTGCCTATCAGATTGAGGGCGCTGTCAGTGAAGACGGACGGAAACCATCCGTCTGGGACACTTTCTCGCACACGCCGGGAAAAACTTTTCAGGGAGAAACCGGCGATGTCGCCGACGACTCGTACCACCGGTACAAAGAAGACATACAACTGCTCAAGAATCTGGGCGTGAGCGTGTACCGTTTCTCCATTTCGTGGCCGCGCATCTTTCCTGATGGTACCGGCCCGGTGAACGAAAAAGGCCTCGCCTACTACCAGCGCGTGGTGGACGAACTTCTCAAAAACAATATCACTCCGTACATTACCCTCTTTCACTGGGACCTGCCACAGGCTTTGCCCGGAGGCTGGCAGTCGCGTGATACTGCAAAGGCATTCGCGGATTATGCGGGCTACGTTTCCCGGCAACTTTCAGATCGCGTCAGCCATTTTTTCACCATAAACGAGTTCAGGTGCTTCACCGACTTAAGCTATAAGACCGGCAAATTTGCCCCGGGCATGAAGTTGCCGGACCGACAGGTAAACCAGATCCGGCACAATGCTGTACTCGCGCACGGAATGGGGGTGCAGGCAATCCGGGCGAATGGGAAAAGTGGAACGCAGGTCGGTCTCGCCGAAAATGCCACTGTCTATGTTCCGGTAATCGAGGACCGCGAGCAAATCGAAGCTGCGCGACGCGCAACTCGCGAGGAAAATGCGCCATTCCTTACGGTAGTGATGGAAGGTAAATACACCGACGGATATCTTCAGCGCGAGGGCGCAAACGCGCCCAAGGTAGAGGCGGGCGATCTGAAAATCATCGGCAGTCCACTCGATTTCGTCGGCCTCAACGTATACACGCCGGAGTATGTACGCGCAGACTCATCAACAACTGGATACGCCATAGAGACTCGCCAGTCTTCCTATCCGCGGATGGCTTCGGACTGGCTATACATTGGCCCGGAAGTGATTTATTGGGCTGTTCGCAACGTGAGCGACATTTGGAAACCGCGGGCGCTTTACATCACGGAGAATGGTTGCTCGGCGGACGATGTGATCACTGCCGATGGACGCGTCGAAGATACGGATCGCGTGATGTATCTGCGCAATCATCTTACTCATCTGCATCGTGCGGCTTCCGAAGGCTACCCAATTAAAGGCTACTTCCTGTGGAGCCTGCTCGATAACTACGAGTGGGCCGATGGTTACAGCAAGCGATTCGGCATCCACTACGTCGACTTCAAAACGCAGAAACGCACGCCGAAACTTAGTGCGGAGTGGTACAGGGAAGTAATTTCGCGTAATGCGGTCGAATGACACCGCGAACGAATGGCTGATGGCGGGCCTTGACGAGCGGCCTGGCGCAGTCGCAAGCTAAGTCAGGAAAAACACTGGGTGCTGACTTTTTTCTCTATCGTCGCGGTGGGCTTTTTTCTCGGGATGCGGCATGCGACCGACCCCGACCATGTGATTGCGGTTACGACGATTGTCAGCCGCCAGCGCAACCTCTTCAAAGCCGCCATGACTGGCATCTTCTGGGGCATCGGTCATACGCTAACGATTTTTGTCGTCGGCACCATCATCATTCTTTTTGATGTGGTAATCCCCGCCCGTATCGGCCTCTCCATGGAGTTTTCCGTTGGTCTGATGTTGATTGTCCTCGGGGTGATGAATATCGTCGCCTTCGTTCGATCGACGCGTTCGATCTCTCCCGAAGTTACTGGCATGCTTCATCAGCATCCACACAGCCACGGGGACTACGTGCATAGCCATGCCCATGGACACGTGCCTGAACTGCATTCCCACAACCAGACGCCGTTGACCTGGCTCGATCGATTGTTTGGCAGGATTGGTTTGTATCAGCAACTTCGTCCATTAGTCGTGGGGATAGTTCACGGGCTCGCTGGTTCCGCCGCTGTGGCTTTGTTGATTCTGACTACCATTCGAAATCCTCACTGGGCAATGGCTTATCTGCTGGTTTTCGGAGTAGGGACGGTCGGCGGAATGATGCTGATCACGATGAGCATCGCGTCGACATTCAACTTTTTCGGGAAAAGGCATCCGCGATTTTCGCAACGCCTTGGGCTGGCGTCGGGCCTGGTGAGCCTGGCCTTCGGAGTCATCCTTGCATATCAGATAGGCATTGGCAACGGCCTGTTCAGCGTCCATTCTCAATGGACGCCTCGCTGACAGATGAGAAGGTGGAGCAGCCCGCCTTCACTTCATTCGCCTAGACTTCCGGGGACGCCTGAATGTAGGCGCGCATCATTCGAACTTCATGATCCTTTTCGTTTAGATCGTGGAGCAAGATGTCTCGCAGCGACACGATGCCGCGCAACTGCTTGCCTTCGCAAACCGGTAAATGGCGGAATCCATGGCGGCTCATCAGCAACATGCAGTTTTCCAAGCTCTCCTCAGGACTCACCGTAAGTGGATCTTCCGTCATAACCTCTTCTACACGCGTTGTTCGCGAGTCGCGACCTTCGACTACCACACGTCTCATCAAATCGCGCTCGGAAAATATTCCGACCAGAAGTCCGTCACGAAGCACCGGCACCGCGCCGATATTCCGATCGACCATCGCCTGCGCCACATCGAACGCGAACTGCTCAGCATCGGCCCGATAGGTATCCTGATTGGTAATCAAATCGTAAACATGCATAGGCTCACCCTCCTGGGAACCGCATTCCAAAGCAAACGGCGCGAGTATATGCCGAAATGCGGCGGATTAACAGTCCCAGAATCCTGTATTCACTCCACTAAATTGAGTTAACGGCACTTTGTCTCACTTTGGGCCAATGAAAACAAAGTACGAACATGCCCACAGCGCCGTGGGGATGCCGCCTCGGGGCCGGGTCGTAAGAATGATGTTGTAGTCGTCAGAAGGATGGAGACTTTCGACCACAGATGGCAATGGCTGCGGGTGGGCAACCGCCAGGTGGGCCAGAAACCCGTAGAGATCGGATCCACCTTCGTAGCCCTGAGAGACGAATGAGATGTCCGTGTTCTCCTGTGCGAAGTGCCAGCTCAGCGAAGCCGCCAGCACAATCGCATTCTCGTAGGCGCCCTCCGACACCGCACCTTTTGCAGGATTGTCGAAGACGATGCGCAGTTTGCGCTCGTCCTCGCGGCTAAACTCGCGCACTTTAAGCGAACCAGATTTTGCCGTCGCTTTCCAGTCCACGTGCCGGGCGGAATCTTCGGGCATATATTCGCGAATCAGATACAAATCGTCGCCTCGTCCGCGGACAAAGGTTTCGAACTCGCCCGTGATCATGGGCAGAACCTCAAAAAATTCATCCGCAGGTTCTACGCGAGGATAAACAATGATTTCGCGGGCAAGCGGCACTCGCCTGGTCTTGGTAAGAAATGCAAATGGAAAGCGGGTCGCCAAGCCAAAGCTTTTTTGCTGGTAACATCCCCGGCGCTCGAAGCAAAGTTCGATGTCGGCGGTCAGTTCAGTGCCTGCGGGTATGTAAGGAAAATACGTTGCTCCCTCAAAGATGGGAGGCAACAATGCGGTCTCTGAAACTCGCTGCAGTTTGTAATCGCGAAATTGCAACCACTGTTTTTCAGGCGGATGCGCCGGCGGAACCGCAAACTTTGCCGGCACCCATTGCCAATGTTTGCCAGAATTATTTGTCTCGACCGCAACTACGTTCACGGAAAATGACGGCAGCAAGCGCCCCTGATTTCGCAATGCGATTCTACCCAGCATCGGCCGCCCAGCGAACACGTGCTCGGGCAGGCGGACATCCAGTTCCAGATTGCGCAACACCAAGGCCGAAGCAATTCCAGAAACCAGGATCGCGGCCAACATTGCCGCCACCACGATGTAAAGCAGATTATTGCCGGTGTTGAGGGCAGCAATGCCGATTAGCATCACGATAGCCACGTACACGATTCCAACTTTCGTAACGTCGAAATCGAAAGCATCGCGGATTCCGGCTCCCGCTACCCGGCGGGCAAGATACGGTACCGTAGTCAATCCGACGACAACTGCCAGCACCAACGCCGTGGACGCTAACAAAACAGTCGCCCACAAATTCCCTGACTCTCTCGAAACAGTAGAAAAAAGCGCAGCCCCGAAAGCCAGGAATAACCCCACAATCGCCAGCAGGAAACGTACCCACACTTCCGGAATATCGAGGTGCAAGAAACGAGAAATTTTCTGAATAGCGGAATGCTGCGCGATGTTGGTGGGCTTCATCTGCCAGGTTCTGGCTTCGAGGTTAGCACCGGCCAGACTGCGCATCAACGAGACTTTGGTACCAGGAATTCGGTCACCACGCGATTGAATTCTTCCGGTACTTCTTCGTAGGGAAGATGTCCAACTCCCTCGAATATCGCCAGCCGGCAATCGCGGAAACATCTCTTAAGCGGCTCGGCTGACGCGGGGTCTACGGCCGTGTCCTTTGTGCCCCAGGTCAGCAGAGTCGGAATATTCGCAATGCGCGGTAACACCGATTCCAATTCTTCCAGGTCGCGATTCCACGAGCGGGCCACCGACAATGCATATTCGTAAGAACCCAGAATGCTCAGGGGCTTGCGGTACCCTTCAAGGCTGTCGGGTGGAATGCGCCGCAGGTCGCCGAACATCCGCCGATGGTAAAACTCGTGCAGGCTTGGCACCTGCGGAGTTAAAGTCGAAAACAGCGGGGCGATCAGCGGGTTGCTGAGAAAAGCGGTCAATCGCTTTCCGTGCGCAGACCAGGGATTAACAGGATCCACCAAAATCAACTTCCGTATCCGATCCGGCGCCAGTGAGGCCGCCAGCATTGCCACCGCCCCGCCATGCGACGTACCCAGCAGATCGCACGAGGCGAGGCCGGTCTTATCCATGAATTGCAACAGGCGCTGGGCGCTTGCTTTAAAGGAGCAGTCAAGCTTCGCCGGTCGATCGGAAAAGCCAGTTCCCAATAGGTCGATGGCATAAACGGTCGCGTGCTGCGCCAAGACCGGAATACAGAAGCGCCAGGAAAATGAATACCCCAGCAAGCCGTGGACCAGCAGCAAAGCCGGCCCTGCACCGGCTTTCAGGTAGCGGATGCGGGCGTCCTTGATACTGTCTAGAGCGATTCGGTCTTCTTCAATGGAAAATTCGCCCTGCGCACTCATGCCCGCGTTTAATGTGCTGCTCATGGCTACTTTCTTGTTCGGGCGAGACAACTTTTTATCGGCCGCAAGCTTCTATATAAGAGTATCGCCTCTGTCGCTTATTAAGGGAGAGTTTCGGCTCTTCCTTATTTTTTCGCCCGAATAGTTAGAGCGCAAAGGGTTTGCCACGAACCGGGTCACCATATGCCCTTTTTGGGCACGTCTGGAGAACATCGCGATCGAATCGCATTCTCTACCAGCTTGAGTCCGATGGCCCAACGTTGGCGTGCTTGCAGTTTATCGTCTCCGTACCCGAACAGGTAAAACGTGATGTAGAAGCCGTCACGAATTCCCTTTTCATCATGGTAATAACACCGTCGGACGAGAAACTCAGCGGCGGCTGGGATGTCAGGAACCTGCTTCAAAAGTCCGGTCAGCAATTTTGCCAGTTGCTCGTACTGAGCAAATGAAAAGCGGGAACTAGCGTCAGAAAAAAGCAGATCAACGTACGAGCCAAACTTGTGCGTCGCTCCGAAAATCTCTTCCTCGGGATTGATTTCCGTACTCGACCAGAAATCACACTTGGCGGTTTCGAGCGTGCCGGCCGGAGCATTCACGGCGCTAAGGAACTGACGCATCTCGCGCGCACCCTGAGCTTCCACAACGTTGAGCAGCAGCTCGGGATGGCGCTTCACATCGTAATAGCGTGGGCCTCCGGCTTCCGCGGCCCAAGGCATTTCGAGGGTCTCGTCGTCAGCGCCGAGTTCGACCGCGAAGTCGGCTTGCACACTACTTCGCGGGTGCAGGCTGTGGGACCGCCTGCGGTTGCGCACTGGGCGTTGAGAAGTTCACCTTGGGAACCTGGCGCGACTCCTCGGTAGCGGCAAAATACGCTTCGTTTGGTTTGAAGCCAGCCCAGCGGGCATAAATGTTATTGGGGAATGTCTGGACGTAGGTATTGTAGTCCTGCAGCGTATCGTTGTAGCGCTTCCGTTCGACAGCGATGCGATTTTCAGTTCCCGCTAATTCATCCTGCAGACGCAGAAAATTCTCATTCGACTTCAACTGCGGATAGTTTTCCACTACCGCGAGCAGGCGGCCGATGGCGCCGTCCAGTTGTTGGTTGGCGGCGATCTTGTCCGCGGGGGTGTTTGCCGATAGTAGCCGGGAGCGGGCTGCCGCTATGTCGCCAAATACCTTTTGTTCCTGCCCAGCGATTCCTTTTACGGTTTCGACCAGGTTCGGAATCAGATCTGCGCGGCGCTGCAGCACTATATCGACTTGCGACCACGCGGTTTTGACCGCTTCATTCTTCGCCACCAGAGTGTTGCGAACGCTTACGTATTGTCCGAACACGACCAGCGCGATCAGCACCACGACAACAATCACAATCAAAGCTGCCTTCATCGTCATTCTCCTGTCGAAGCGTTGAACTTATGCACTGCGTGGTTCCGGCGAGTCTAGCATTTTATCCACCGCGGTAGTTACCTGCTGCACCGCGGCCAGATAGCGCGCAAAAACATCGTTGACCTCGAATTGTTTAGTTTCGGCTTTACGCTCGCGAATGTCGAGCAGTTGCAGGAACGCGGACGGATCGAATGGAATGCGCTTGGCGAGCGCCTGCACCACTTCCCGCTTGGGCTTGGGAGGAGTCTCGCCTAACGCAATCAATGCGTGGCGGAACAGAGTGGTAAAGGTCGATAACGAACCCAGCATCAACTCCCACAGATGTTTCTTGTTATTGGGCGCGGCCAGCAGGCGTCCGCGCAGCAGAATCAGTTTCTCGCGCAGTTCATACTCTAACTGCGCGCGGTGCAGGTGCATGGGAATGTTAAGGCCGCTGAGGAGGTCGTCGCCGAAAAGAAGGCGATGGCGTTGTTGCATATCCAAAAGCTCGATGGAGAAAACATCCGTAGAACGCTGCAATTCTTCGCCAGTGAGAACCAGGGGCGCATGATGTTTCTGCCGCGTCCACCACTCTACTGCGGGCGCGATCGCAGTAAGCGCCGCAAAAGAGCTTTCCCGCAAAATGCAAAGCAGGTTGACATTGGAGAAGTCGGGATGAAATTCTCCGTCAGCGGCAGAGCCGTAGAGGATCACGCTTTGGAGATTTGCCCCCGCCGCCACACGCAGCCGACTGACGAATTCGTTAATTTCTTTTTCCGCAACCATAATGCCTCGTTTCGAGCTACCAGCTTCCACTGGCGCCGCCGCCCCCCGAACTGCCCCCACCGAAACCGCCGAAACCTCCGCCACCACCCCCGCCGAAACCGCCGCCACCGAATCCTCCGCCACGGCCTCCCCCCAATAGCAAGCCCCAGAACAGCAGCCTTCCTAGCGGCGTGAATAGCACAATTAGAGCAATAATGATGATGGCGATGATCCCCCCAACCGAAAGCCCGGCATGCGGTTGTTGCTCTGGGGCTGCAGGTTCGGATGCACCGCTTAATTGGATACCCGCATCCTGCGCGATGACCTCTGCAACACGGGTGGTCATCAGCATGACAGCGCCGTTGAAGTCATTCTGCCTGAGCAGCGGAACTGCTTCGCGTCCGATTGCCCCGACTTTCCCGTCAGGCAGAATCGGTTCCAGCCCGTAGCCGACTTCAATGCGGTAACGGTGGTCTTGCGTCGCCAGCAGGATCAGCACACCGCGATCTGTAGCTTTGGCGCCGATGCCCCATTTCTTGAATAGATCCACCGCATAACTTTCAATGTCGGATCCGTCGAGCGACTTAATGGTAACGACGGCAATCTGCTCATGCGCCTTCTGGTCGATTTGCTGACAAATATTGTCGAGTTGCGCGATGGTGTTCTGGTTCAGGACGTGAGCGAAGTCATTGACGTAGTCCGTGGGTTTCAGTTGCGATACGGGCTCGGCATGAAGAGCAAACGCCAGCGAGAGGACCAGGACCGCAGCTAACGCGACTTTAGCCCCCGACTTCATTCGAGCTGATTGTATAGGAGAGAACTCGAGCTTGCGCTCGACGGACAGCCGAGGGCGGCTGTCCCCACGCGGTTAAAACTCGCGCAGGAATTCCACCACTCGGCGCTCAGCCCAGCGGCCATCGTCGCCATCGGGCTTGGCCAAGAACGAGCAGTGGCCGCCGTCCTCGGTTTCGACGAAGGTGATTTGGGGATTGGACAGAACTTTCTGCCGTGTTTCAGGCAGAATGCGGATGAAGGGATCGTTGGCTGCGTGCAGGATTAACGTGGGTACGGCAATGCGATCAACGACGTTTGCGGCGGCCGAGCGTTCGTAGTAATCGGACGCGCCGTCAAAGCCGCAATAATAAGCTGTAATCTTGTCGTCAAACTCGCGAAGCGTTTTCACCCCGCGCAAGCGCGAAAGGTCGAAAACCTCCGGAAACAAGCGCGCCTTCATCCTGAGGCGCCGGCGAAGTTGCCACATAAAGTAATACTCATAGACACGATTGTGCGCGAGATGGAGAGCGTCGGCAGAGGCAGCGAGGTTCATCGATGGGCAAACAGCCACAACGGCGCGAACCTGCGGCGGGGCTTCGCTTCCCCATTCCCCGGCCAGCTTGAGCACGAGATTGCCGCCCATGGAGAATCCGGCAAGGGCAAACCGTGAAATCCGGTCTTTCTGCAAAAGATGTCGAGCAACGGCGGCGATGTCTTGAGAGCGTCCCGAATGATAAAGCGTGGCGGACAGTGCGTCGGTTCCGCCGCAATTGCGCTGATTCATGCGTACTACGTTCATACCCGCCGCCACGCCCTTGGCGGCGATGCCCAGCATGTATTGCGATTCGCTGGAGCCCTCGAGGCCGTGCACAATAATCGCAGTGAGCGCTTTTCCCCGCTCCGGCTGCCAGTGGCAATGACACAGCACCTGCACGCCGGGTTCGACTTCGATCAAACGCCTTTCGGCTGGAGGCAGCGCAATTCGCCGCGGCAGAAAAAAGCTCGCCAGGGTTTGAAGGTGGCCACCACGCATACCGCGTCGCCCCATAAATTTTCGTCCTAATGTTTGCGTAAAGTCCACATTCTGATTTTAAATGGAGATGAGCAAGCAGGAGTCGTCATGCCCATCTTTGAGTATGTTTGCAGGGAATGCGATCATCAATTTGAAGCTTTGGTATACGGTAGCAAGAAGGCCGAATGCCCTAAATGCCAGAGCAAGAAACTGGCGCAACAGCTTTCGGTTTTCGCGATGTCGGCCAAAGGCTCCGCCAGTTCGTCTCCGTCGATTGGAGCATGTGGAACTTGTGGCGATCCACGCGGTCCCGGCGCGTGCTCATTACCTGATATGGATTAACGGGACGGTCTGAGTTCTTCAGCAGGGAAGCCTATCGAGTCGTCAGTTCCTTGGCGACGAGGTGCTCGACGGCACGGTCAACAACCGTCTGCATTTCACGTGCGTACTTTACTTCGCGGCCTTTGCCTAGCGTTTTTTTTGCTTCGTCTGGCGTGAACCACGTTGGATTACGCTCGGCTTCGTGCGATCCGTCGATCGTTTCCACTTCCATCAAAAAAGCCTTGATTACAAATTCGCGTACTCCCGGGGGTTTCCAGAAGACGCCCTTGGAATGTAAATAAAGATGAAAATGCCGCGGCTCGATGTGGCCGCGCACTCCAGCTTCTTCCCAGGCTTCGCGCTCCGCCGCCTGGCTGTGCGACATCGACGGCTCCGGATCACCTTTCGGAAATGTCCACTTGCCACCGCCGTTGGTATTCACCAGCAGGAACTCAATAGATGTCCCGCTGCGCCGATAGCACACGGCGGCTACCTGCAGCGGAAGAGCGAATCGTGAAAGCCGGGGCGATGCCATTTGCCCATCCTCGATAGAAGATGCTGACTTTCCCATGATATTTAGAGAATATTGCAGGAATGTTAAATTGCAGCAGAAAAGGTGCAGCGCAGAGGGTTACGATGGTACCGAGAGAGGAAAATCGCGGACTTCACAGCCCGCGGCCGTAAACTGGGATAACCGCTCCATTCACGTCTTTGCCCGCATCGCTGGTTAACCATGCGATCAGCGACGCCACCGAGGCGGGCTGCACCCACTTCGAGGTGTCCGCGCCCGGAATGGTTTTCCGATTAGCAGGAGTATCCATGGTTCCCGGGAGCAGTACGTTCGCGGTGATCGCGAGATCCTTATTCTCGAGCGCTACGGTTCTGATAAGCGAGACCAGAGCGGCTTTAGAGGCACTGTAGGCTCCGACTCCCGGCCCAGGATCTTCGGCGGCACGACTGCCAATCGCAATGATGCGGCCGCCTCCGGCGCTCCGCATGTGCGGGATCACGGCGCGTAAGACGTAGAAAGCACTGTTGAGATTCAGGTCGAACATGCGCTGAAAAGTGGCCGCCTCGGTTTCGGCGATTGTCTTGCCGCCGGCGAACCCGCCTACCAGATGAGCCAGAATATCGAGCCTGCCGAATCGAGTCGCTATTTCATCGACCACACTCTTCACGGTTTCGGGGCTGGAAAGATCTGCGCCAATCGCGACGAACGAAGGCGTATCAGGGCTCGACGGCTGAGCGTTTCTGGAAACGCCGATTACTGTTGCACCGCTATCCAGGAGTGCTCGGGCCACGTGAGTTCCGAGGCCGCCGTCAGCCCCTGTGACCAGTGCGATCTTGCCTTGTAGTGCTTTGTTCATTGGCACTTCACTTTATCCAGACCTTGGGTTCGACCGACATTCCGGGACGCAGCACGTGCTCTCTGGTTTCACCCGGATCGAACGTGATCTTCACCGGGATTCGTTGTACCACTTTGACGTAGTTGCCGGTTGCATTTTCCGGAGGCAGCAAGCTGGTGATGGCGCCGCTTGCTCCGGCAATACTTTGCACGTGTCCGTTGTAGTCCTTGCCATTGGTGTCGACGTGAATCGTGGCCTTTTGGCCGACTTGCATGTGCCTCAACTGAGTCTCCTTGAAGTTCGCCGTCACCCAGATATCGTCGAGATTGATGACTCTCATCAACTCCTGACCGATGGAAACATTTTGTCCGACTTCGACCGTGCGGCTGGTCACAACTCCGTTTACGGGAGAGGCGATAATTGTGTATTGCAGATTCAGTTGCGCCTGCTCCAGCGCAGCTTTCTTCTGATCAGCCTGCGCTTGCGCGGATTGTGCGCGAGATTTAATGCTGGCGATTTGTTGAGGACCGGTGGCGGCGGCGCGAAGGTTGGCCTGCGCCTGCGACAGTCTGCTTTGTGCCTGGCGTACCTGATGCTCCGCGGCTGACGCTGAGGCCCGAGCCGCGTCCACTGCAGCCGCGCTGGCGTTGGCGGCAGCCACAGCCTGGTCGTATTGCTGTTGCGAAATTTCCTCTTTAGCGACCAATTGTTTGTAGCGCGCCAGGTCGTTCTGCGCCTTCACGTTATTAGCTTGAGCCTCAGCCAATTGCGCATTGGCGGCCGCATATTGCTGGCGGGCAGCGGCGATTCCGGCGGTTGCGTTCTCTATGTCCGCTTGCGCGGTAGAGGTTTGGCTGGTGGTGTTGACGGAAGTGATAGGCACATTTACCCGGGCCGCTTCGGCCATGGATACTGCGTCGGCGTAGTCCGCTTTCGCTTTATCCAGCGCTACCTGATAATCCTTGGGATCAATCTCGACCAGCGGAGTTCCGGCTGCGACGTACTGGTTATCGTCGACCAGCAGTTTCAAAACATGACCGGAAACCCGCGCGCTGACTGAGTTCAGGTGACCGTCGATCTGTGCGTCGTCGGTATCTTCGTAGCTGTTAAAGTAGCGCCATAGAAAGAAACCGACCACCAGCAACACAACGATTCCCAGAATCAGAAACACGCGAAACCGCGGATTGGCTGCGCGAATACTCTTCCAGCGATGATCTCTTTCCAAGGCGGGCAATGACGCTGGCTGGTTCGCACCTTGCTGGGTGTGAGTTTGATCGTCGCGCACCATAGTGTCTGTATTTTCTGCCATGATTTACTTACCTTGCAGGTATTGCCTCACACCCTCTTCGGCAAAGCCGATAGCTTTCGCCAAGGATATCTTGGCTACGTTATGCGAGTAGAGACTGGAAATATAATTTTCATTAGCCGACGCCAGAGCCTCTTGCGCCTGAACTACCTCTAAGTTGTCAGCAACACCAGCGGCGAAGCGGTCGCGCGCTTGACCGAGCGTTTGAGTGGCAAGCTCCACCGAACTGCGCGCTACCTCGACCTGGTCCGCCGCGGCAGTAAGGTCAAGACGGGCGGTGCGAACCTCGTAATCGATCTGGCCGCGCAGGTTCTCCAGTTGCTGACGGTTTTGGCGTAGCGAAGCTTCCGCCTCTAATACATCCGCATGGGTTTTTCCACCGGCAAAGATGGGGATATTCAACGTTGCGGCCACTTCAAATACGCCGTGGGAGTCTCCCGGACGGATTCCCGCCACTCCATAATTCCCCGCCATATCGAGCGTGGGGTAGTGTTCGGCGGTGGCCGCCCGGCGGAATTCCTCCGCAGAGCGCACCTGCTGCGCCGCAGCCAGATAGTCAGGCCGCGAAGCGTAGGCGCGCTGCAAATCCTCTTCCAGGGGCTCCGTCGCCAGTGGCGCATAGGGAGCTTCGGTGGTCAGAGTGAATTCCTGTCCCGGTGGTAGACCAATTACGCGGGCCAGCATCAGTTTCTGTTTCGCGTAATCATTGCGGGCAACAATCAATTGCTGCTGGCGGCTCTGCAGTTCAACGTGAGCGCGAAGCGTATCGATGGCGGGATTCACTCCCGCCTTCTGCTGGTCGCTCGCTTTGTCAAACAAGGCCTGCGCCGTTTGCAGATCGGCTTGTGCCGTGGCTACCCTCGCTGCACCGGACAGTGAAAGCAAATACGCGTTTCCAACCGCCAGTACCACCAACTCGCGAGCATTTTTCAAGGAGTAGTGCACTGACTTCTCGTTGTAAGACGCGCCGCGTTTGCGCTCGATGGCATGATAATCGAATAAGGATTGCGTCAAATATGCACCCGCCTGGAAGACGCCAATCGGGCCGATCACGTTGGGTATCCCGGGAACGTTAAAGCGAAATCCCTCAGCCGCCAGGTCGATTTGCTCCGCCGTTTCGGAAACCGCGGCATTGAGATGTGGAAGCAGCGCGCTAAGCTCGTTCCAGCGCTCCCCACGAGCGGTTAGAGTGCTGTCGCTTTGCAGAAGAATTCCAAGGTTGTTTCTAAGGCCGCGATCAATCGCATCTTTGAATGAAAGCGGCAATATTTCGGCAGTCGCTTTGCCTTCCGCAACGCTGCCGGAAAATGGACTCTGACTCAGCGCTGCGCCAGGATTGCTCGATTGAAGGGAGCCGCTAGAGGCGCTGTTGTTGCGGCTTCCACTGCTGCTATAGAAAGACTGGTTGGACGGCGAAACTGGCCCCGGCAGCAAAGCCTGACCCGCTGCGGATGCACAAAAACAAACAAGATTAAGAATGCATGGGACCACCAGGCAAGCGAAAAGTATCCCTCTATGCCACAACTTCTTCCTCGAGATCAGGTGGTTCATAGATGATTAAGAGGCGCATACCACAGCCCAGCAATAACGTTATGTTGATTCAGGCCGCTTCCTTATAGATGCAAACCATTGTAGTGTTGTGCCCCGCTATCGTCGTAGAACACAGAATTCTGCGCGTCAGCTAACGCAGTCGAATACGGTATTAGAACTTTTGGAGTCGGAATCGGTTTCGCGCCTCTAATTAATGAAATTCCAAGGTGACGAACTTGGCTTCCTGTTTGCCCGTGTTGGTGAGGGTATGAGTGTATCCGCCGAGAAGCCATTTCACGTCACCGGACTTGAAGTGTCCGGGCATGGGCCCTTGGCCTTCCACGTCGCTGCGTACGTCAAGGTCGGTGACGGCTACCATCAGGTGCGGACCGGAGTGGTGATGGCTCGGCAAAGTCGCACCCGGCTGCAGGTCGACCTCGGAGACGCGCACGCCATCCTGCACGAACATGATGTCCTGCGTGCCGCCTGCGAGGATGTGCAGGCCGCGTTCTTCGTCCCATTTTGCCGGAGGAGTTTTGTGGGCGGCTTCGTCCTGCAGAAGCTCGATGGTGACGTTGCGGAATGGTGTGTCGGACAGATTGCGGGCGATGTGGGCGAAGTTGCCCGCCCTGAAGCGCGCTTCGCCGGCTTGCAGTTTCACGGCGACCGGCGCCTCGCCTTTGACCTCGTTTGAAATTTGTGAGGCGACCAGAGTGACGTAGACGTAATCGTGATGATGGATGTGCATCAGAGTGGCATCGTGAGGCGCGACCTCTACTTGGAACACGCGCACGTATTGATTTTCGAGCACCAGGTGATGGCGCGGCTCGGCGGTGATTTCGACTTCGGAAGTGCTTTGCCCAACCAGGGCGATGGCGCAAAGAACGAGCGCGGCGAATGTGAGACAGCGTTTCATGAAAGCAGATTCTAGCACCAAGCGAATGATGGATCATGGGGTTTAGAATGTAGTAGTGGGAGACTTGGGCAAACTGCTGGTGTTGCTCGGCGGAACAATCGTCATCGTCGGGCTGGCAATGATTCTTCTGGGACGCACCAATCTTCCGCTGGGGAGACTTCCCGGCGACATTATTTATCGCGGGAAGAACATGACCTTTTATTTTCCGCTGGCCACTTCGATCTTGATCAGCGTTGTGCTTTCGCTTTTGTTGTACCTCATTGGACAGTTTCGGAAATAGAGGTAACCCGTTCTCCCAATCGGCGCAAGCCCTCCTGCGGTAAACTTCTTTTGCATGGCTTCTGCGGATCAGCTCGGTTTCAGTTTCAGGCCGGCGGAGCGCCGTACCTGGACGGTGCGCGATCTGGTGGCGGCGGTACGCACGCACCTGGAGCGGGAGTATGGCGACGTCTGGGTGGAGGGTGAGATCTCGAATTTCCGGGCGCATGACTCCGGACATCTTTATTTCACGCTCAAAGATCGCAACGCGCAGATTCGAGTGGTGATGTTCCGATCGTCAGCGCGGTTATTGCGCTTTCGTCCTGAGGACGGTTTGCAGGTCGTGGTGCGCGGTCGGGTTACGATCTATGAAGATCGCGGCGAGCTTCAAATCTCGGCGGAGTATGTCGAGCCCAAGGGTGCCGGCGCGTTGCAGATCGCGTTTGAGCAGCTTAAGGCCAAGCTCGAGGCGGAAGGTCTTTTTGATTCGGCGCGCAAGCAGCCCATTCCTACCTTGCCGGCGAGAATCGGTATTGTGACTTCGCCCCAGGCGGCGGCGCTGCGCGACATACTGAACATTTTGCGGCGACGGCACGACACCGCGAGCGTCCTGATTTTCCCCGCGCAGGTGCAGGGCGAAGCGGCTGCGCTTGAAGTCACGGCGGGGATTCGCTACTTCAATAAAGCGCGCAATGTGGACGTGATTATTGTGGCGCGCGGCGGAGGGTCGGCGGAAGATCTGGCTGCGTTTAATCATGAAGGGCTGGCGCGAGCGGTCGCGGCCTGCGAAATTCCAGTGATCTCCGCTGTCGGCCACGAAACTGATTTCACCATTCTAGATTTTGTCGCGGACCTGCGAGCGCCCACGCCATCGGCTGCGGCGGAGTTGGTTATACGTTCGCGGCAAGAGGTGGATGAACAACTTGGTGGGCTGCAACGGCGGCTGGGAAAGGCGATGCGTTATCAGTTGCTGATCGCTCGCCAGAATCTGTCGGAGCTTGCACGGCATGGCGCATTTGCCCGCATGATGGACCTGATTCATCGGCGAGAGCAGCGGCTGGATGATCTCCTGAATCGGCTGGCTCATGCCCAGCGCGATGTGATTGAGAGGCAGCGGCGGCGCTTCGAAACTTTGTCGGGAGCGGTCCGGCATTATGACCTGCGGCGCGTGCTCGGCGGCATGAAAAAAGATTTGGACGCGCGGACTACGGCGATTACGTCGGCAATCCGCAACCTGTTGCTCGAACGCAAGGTTCGTGTGGAGCGAATGGATACGGCTCTGCGAGCGCTTTCTCCGCTGGCTATTCTGGAGCGCGGGTACGCGCTGGTTTTCGATGCTTCGGGAAATTTATTGAAGGATGCAGGGAGGGTGAAGCCCAGGGATGACATTTCAGCGCGGCTGGCGAAGGGAACGCTGGATGCAATGGTGAAGAAGATCCGCTCGTGACTGTTCTTGCCCCCTTCTGACCTTCGCGGAAACCTCTGTTGAGCTTTGCTCGACCGGACAGCCTTGGGGGACATGAATACAATCCATCCCGTGGCAGCGACGCTTCGGAGGATCCCGGGTGGGTCTGCCGGTTTGCCAATCGTGGACGCTTACTCGGAATGAAGGCCATGCCTTTTGTGTCTTGACACTTGGTTGGGCGTGTCATAGGCTGTAATTGCTTGGCAAGCGTGCCCATTTGATTCCGGCACGAGAGTTCGATAAAAGCCCCGTTTAGGCGGGGCTTTTGCTTTTGCTGTGTTTTCTTCCTATCGCGAAAGATATGCCGAGCTTTGCTCGGCCTGAACGGGCGAGGCGCCCGTTCCCACACCACCATCGCGGGCGTTGCTTGCCTCGGTGCTGCTGGGTGCTTATACTTCTTGGGTTTGCCGCCAATTCTGGAGAACCTGTTTGGGAACCGGCACGACTGCCGGCTCTCGGATTACAATCATCGAGCTATCGAATTTTTTGATGGCTGCCATCGAATTGCTTTCTTAAATGTGCCATCATCAAAGTGTCCTTATTGGAGACCCTTATGACCACCGCCACTAAATCGGTTTCGCTCGAGCAGGAACTTAATCCTACGGAGGCGCAGACCGCGCGATTTGATCTGGCCGCGCAGAAACTTAATCTGGATGAGGGAATATGGAAGGTGTTGCGCTATCCCACGCGCGAGTTGATCGTGCACATTCCGGTGGCCATGGACAATGGGACGCTCGAGGTTTTTACCGGCTTCCGGGTGCAGCACTCGATTGCGCGCGGTCCCTCGAAGGGCGGCATCCGCTATGCGCCGGACGTTACGCTCGACGAAGTGCGGGCGCTGGCGGCGTGGATGACGTGGAAGTGCGCAGTAGTGAACATTCCTTTCGGTGGGGCGAAGGGTGGAGTTATTTGCGATCCGCATAAGATGTCGATCGGCGAACTGGAGCGCATGACGCGGCGCTACACCGCGGAACTGTTTGAATTTATCGGGCCGGAGAAAGACGTGCCCGCCCCCGACGTGAATACCAACGAACAAACCATGGCGTGGATTATGGACACTTACTCCATGCACATGCGGCAGACCGTGACCGCTGTGGTTACCGGGAAGCCGATCAATATTGGAGGATCGCGCGGGCGTCGCGAGGCTACGGGACGCGGCATCATGATTGTTTGCGATGAAGCTGTCAGGAAGCTGGGGATGCGGCCCGAGTCCACTCGCGTGATCGTGCAGGGATTTGGCAACGTAGGGTCGAACGCGGCTCTGCTCATGGCGCAAGCCGGCTACAAGATTATCGGTATCATCGAGGTGACCGGCAGCCTTTATAACAAGAACGGAATTGATGTTGTCGCACTCTCGGCGTACCGGCAGAAGCATGGAACGCTGGCAGGTTTTCCCGGAGCGGAATCTGCAGATCCTGCGGAACTGTTGGTCACCGACTGCGACATCCTCATTCCCGCGGCTACTGAAAATCAGATCACCAGCCGCAATGCGGATCGGATCAAATGCAAAATCCTGGCCGAGGGGGCGAATGGTCCGACGACCGCGTCCGCGGACGAGATTCTGGCGGAAAAGGGAGTGTTTGTGATTCCCGATATTCTCTGCAATGCGGGCGGCGTGACCACTTCTTACTTCGAGTGGGTGCAGGATCGCCAAGGATATTTCTGGAAAGAATCATTCGTGAACGAACAGCTTGAAACCATAATGGTGGCTGCGTTCGATGATGTGGTGCGGTATGCCGAAACTCACGGCGTCAACAACCGGATTGCCGCTTATATGCTGGCCATTGATCGTGTGGCGTACACCATCCGGCAGCGTGGAATTTATGCGTAAGCGGAGGAATTTGAGTCGGGGAAAAGCGCTTAGCCTGTACGTCGCAGTTGTCCTATTGGCCGCTTTGTTCGCCGGAACGGCGGTCGCTCAAACTACTTCTTCGGATTCGCAAGCCGCTTCTACAAGTCACGCCAAATCACAACCGGGCACTCCTTCGGCCTCGGATATCGCGGCCGCTAAAGCCAGCGGCAAAGTGTGGGTGAACCTTGACACCGGGATTTATCACAAAGGCGGTCGCTGGTACGGCAAAACCAAGAATGGCAAATTCATGAGCGTGGACGAGGCGAATAAGGCTGGCTACAAGGCGGCGAAACGAGATTGAAAATTCCCAGGAGACGAATCATGAGAAAAAGTCTGATTATCCGAATAATGGTTGCGCTGTTTGCGCTCGCGCTGCTGAGCGGCATCGGGGCGGCTCAGAATTCGAGTCAGTCGATGGGATCGATGGCCGGGAGTGCTATGCAGGCCGCAGGCAGCAAGGCGAAGTTGCTGGATATCAACTCGGCCACGCCTGAGCAACTCGATGCGTTGCCGGGAATCGGCGGCGCCTATGCGAAGAAGATCGTAGATGGGCGTCCTTATAAGATGAAAAGTGACCTGGTACGCAAGAAAATTATTCCTCAGGCAACGTACGACAAGATCAAAGAACTGATTATCGCCAAGCAGAAGTAGAGGATAGCCAGGCCGGACGGACTTTATTGCGTCGCTCCGCGCGGTGGAGGATAATTCAGTATCGGCCGTTTTCACCGGTGAATCTTCCAAATTCCATCACGCTGACGCGAATTTGCAGCATCCCGCTGCTGATCTGGATTCTGTCTACCAACCATTTTCAGAGTACGGGCGGCGAAAAAGAGCTGCTGGCTTCGGCTTTGTTTATCGCGGCCTCGATTACCGACGGCATTGACGGATACCTGGCGCGTAAGCGCGGGCAGATCACGACCATGGGCGTGCTGCTCGATCCGCTGGCTGACAAACTTTTGATCGCCGCCGCGTTCATCACCCTGGTGCAGTTCAATCCCAGCATGGTTCCGGCATGGATCGCAGTGATTATTATTGGCCGCGAATTCCTGGTGAGCGGCTTGAGGTCGATTGCGGCGTCCGAGGGATTCGCCATCGAGGCCAGCGATTTAGGCAAGTTCAAAATGCTGGTGCAGATTGTTTCCGTGGTCGCGGTCATTCTCGATCATCGCTGGAAAGAGTGGCCCATCTATGGTGTGTATTTCTTTCCGGTGCATTGGATCGCACGGCTAGCCATCTGGTTCATGGTTTTGCTGTCGCTGGTATCGGCGGGCGATTATTTCATTGCTTTCTGGTCGAAGATTGACCGGCAGGTGGTGAAGAGCCGCCGCCGCGCGTTTGTCCTCAGCCGTCGGAGGAAGCGCGATGTTGCCGCAACCTGAAGAACACGCCGCAAGCTCTCCAGCCACGCATGATGAATTCACGCGCGAAGAGCGCGTAACTCTGTTGAACCTTGCCCACGAGTCGATTCTGTCGGCTCTGGAGCACCGCGAAATTTCTCTGGATCCGCCTTCGCCGCGTTTTTCTGAACCACGGGGCGCATTCACCACCATCTATTTGCAGGGTCAGCTGCGCGGTTGCGTGGGTTACGTGCTTCCGGTTATTTCGCTGTATCGCGCGGTGGCTGAAACAGCTCGCGCGGCAGCCTTCGAGGACACGCGTTTTGCCCCGGTAACTTTAGCGGAAGCGCCGGTCACTCGAGGTTTCACTCAGCATCCTGTCGCCGCTCAGGGTCATCAAGCCGGAGGAAGTCGAGATTGGACTCCACGGGCTGGTGGTCTCGTATGGCGGACGCCGCGGATTGCTTTTGCCGCAGGTGCCTGTTGAACATGGATGGGATCGCCTGACTTTCATTGAGCAGACTTGCCAGAAGGCGGGGCTGCCGCGAGATGCCTGGAAGAGCGGCGCGACATTGGAGGCGTTCACCGCGGAAATGTTTGGCGACGCGAGTGAAGTGGCACGTCCCGGGGAATAAATTTTTCCGTTCAGCTCTTTTTGGTCGCAGTTGTCAGCGACAGCGTCCCTTTTAGTAGCCGGCATCTTGCCGGCTGTCGCGAGGGCATCTTGCCCTCGCCAGTGCGGGCGAGACGCCCCCCACGACTGCCGCCGAGACGGCGGCGCTACACCTAATTCAATAAGTCGCCGTGAAACCGCCCAGAATCCCATTGTTGTCGGTGTACGCCCCGACGATAACTTTATGATCATTGATCCCATAGCCGAAAGTTCTGTCGCCTTTAGGGACGTGAAACTTGTAAAACTTGCCACTGTGCCGTAGCGCCCCGCCATAGGTGTCGCCCGAACCTTCCCAGGAATAGACAATATCGCCCAGATTGTTGATGCCTCCGGCATCTGAGTCCGGTTCGCCGGGGACATCTATCGTCTTATAGGTCTTGCCGTTGTAGAGCGACGATTGCGAATTGAAGCTCGAGTCCAGCCACACTTCGGTCATGAGGCCTGCGTTATTAATCCCGCCGCCGAGCGTGTCCTGAGCGCCAGGCACGTCCAGCGTGGTATAAGTTCCGCCCTTTAACAAGAAGCCATGCGAACCTTTTGAATCGGCGAAATTCCCGGTAATATCGCCGTGGTCGTTGATCCCGGTAGCCTGTGATCCAGTCGAGCCCGTTGGACTAATGTCGGCAAACTTCCCTTTCGCGTACAGGAAGCCCTGTGCGTTGTGGTTTGAAGTTGCGTAATAACCTACTATCGCTCCCGCTCTGTTGATCGCAAAACAATAAGTATCCGTGCCGTTTGGATCATCGATCTTAACTACTTTTCCTTTGAGCAGCGTGAACCCGTGGCGCACACCCCCACTGTCGACGTACGATCCAACCATCGCACCCAGGTTGTTGATGCCATAGATGGCAGTGCTTTGCGCCCCCGGAACTTTGATGGTTTTGAATTTGAAGGTGAGCGGCGGCGCGTCTGCCGAAGTTGCCACGGCGGAGAACAGCGCCAAGAACAATACGACGCGAATCTGACCTACGGTGCCATGCCTCACAAAATTGTCCCCCCAAAAAGGATTCGTCCAGATGCGGCGTACGAAACTATATGTGATCTTGACTGCTGTCGAATAGAGCCTAATATCCCTAGCCGGGAAACCCACTTCGCGTCTCCTCGGATGTTCCCTTTCGCGTAGACTGCTAGTCGCAGCTCTTGAAAACCATCAAACACATCCTTTCTCGATATACCGCATTCCTGTGGGCTCTGCTTAAGCCTCTGGGAATGTGGGGCGTGCTGGTGGTTGGGGCAGTGGACGGCGCCTTTCTCGGCCTGCCGGTTGACGCGGTCGTGGCCGGTTACGTCTACCAGAATCACGGACGGTTCGTGCTTTACGCGCTGATGGCTTCGGCGGGATCGGCGTTGGGCAGCATCGTAATTTACGTCATTGGTTACAAGGGCGGCGAAGAACTGCTGCGCAAACGCATTCCCCCAGCGCGCTTTGAGAAAATTCACGAGGCATTCGACAAGCATCCCTTCTGGAGCCTGATGCTGCCGGCGATGCTGCCTCCGCCAACACCTTTCAAATTATTCGTATTGGCTGCGGCCGTTTCGGAGATGGGCTTCGCCCGTTTCCTGCTGGCGATTTTCTCCGGACGCATGGTGCGCTTCCTGGTGCTGGGACTGCTGACCATCCGGTTCGGCCCGGACGTTGTCCATCTATTGGGGACAGTTTTCCGGCAGCACTATTATTTGATACTGGAAGCGATCATTGTGGGGCTAGTCGTATGGTTCGTGATGCGAAGACGAAAGCGGAAAAGAGGAATCGCAAACGAATCCAGTTAAGAGCCAGATTCCTTTATCCGGATTCGCTCTACGCCGCTGCCGCGTTGTCGCTTGCATTGCGTACGCCAGAAAGTGCGCGCAAGGCTATCGGCGTGGCAAACATCGCAAGCGTGAAAATCAGATCGCCGGCGAGCGCGTTCCGGAAGAATGGCAGGGCGGCGACGTACGACATCATTACCCCGTTGAGGTTTTTCGGATACATATCCAGCCAGGCCCAGGCCGCGAGATTAGTTATCAGATAAAACGAGACCGAACTGGCGATCGCAGCGCCGATTACCGGAACGAACTTCGTCTTCGCGCCCAGCCTTGTGCCCAGCCACAGAACTGCGGCGTACCAGGCGAAGGTCACGTAGTGGTCCCAGGTGAATGGATAGCTGTAGACCAGTTTCGTCAGCGCTACGTCGGACGCAGCCAGCAGCATGAACGGAATCCAGATCTGGCGGCGTGGTCCGCGAGCTCCGAAGAATAACAGCGATCCGACTACTGGGGTGAGCGTCCAGGGATGGGGCATGAATCGAACGGCGACCGCGAGTACGACGAATAAGTAGGCCAGCATGTGGAGCACCTCGATGCGAAACTCTCAAGAAGATTGTGGCCTGTGTGGACGGCTGCGTCAAGTCGAAGGATGTTGCTTCTTAATGGAGGCGCCTCTGGCCCGTCGGTCGGGCGAGACGCCCGGCCTCCATTGCTAATCCAAGGGCGCGGTTTTGGCTGTGCCCATGTTTTCTTCCACGACTTTCAGGTTGCGGTCGAGTTTGACGTAAGCCGAGAGGACGCTTGGACTGGGACGTCCGGGCTGCTGAAATCGCAGGTCCTTAAAGCGCACGATGTAGCCCTGTTCACCCGATGCGAGCGGCTCGGTTTCGGTGATGGGATACTTCGCCCAGTCGAGATAGACGCGTCCGAGATACGAACGTTTGGCCGCGAGGGTGACCGGAGTTTCCTCAGGCTTGTAGGTAATCTGCATTTCGCCGCCGGGGTCGACCTCTGGAGTAATTGAATCGACCATCATCGTGGTGTAGAAATTCCGGGTTTCGACCACCCCCACCCAGCGAAAAGGAGTCCACCACAAAGGGAAGGCCGATGCGCGGAGGGGATCGGAGGTTTCGTAGGTACGGGCTTCGAGCGCGTTCACGGCACGCTGGTGCTCGTAATTGCGAACGCCCCACAACGTAACCACTCCCAGCAATGCGAGGGTTGCGCCCCAGCGGCCTGGGGGCACTTTGCGGCGAACTCCGATTTCGCGATCGATGAAGGAGAATAGCGTCGGCAGCACTAATCCGGAAACGAGCAAAATCAGAATGACGGGGTCGAAGATGAAGACAATATCCCACGAATGCCATTTCTCCGAGAACGGCCAGAAGGGCCGCACGCCGTAGTTATTGGTGTAATCGAGCAGAATGTGGGTGAGGCCGGCGAGATATGCGAAAGCGAATAGCAATCCCCAGCGCGGCGGCAGATTTGGATTCTTAATCTTTCGTCCGCGAATACGCCAGATTGCATACACGAAGCTGACTACCACCGCCGAGACGATCGCGATACCTAGAAAAGAATGTGTAAAGCCGCGATGATGTGCGAAGGCGAAAACCCGGCCTTTGAACTCGCTCAGCACGTCCAAGTCAGGCGCTTCGGCGGCGAGAGTAACTGTAGCGGTGGCCAGCGCTGTTTTGCGGTTGAGTCCGGCGCGCCCCAAGCAGGCGCCGAACAAGAAGTGAGTAAGGGGTTCCAAAGTGTGTTGCGGCCTGATTTGTGATTCGAGTTAAGAATACATTACCGAGAAACCGACTATGCTCCGGGGTAGATCAAGCGCACCAGCCAGAACGCTACCGCGGCCACCAGGGCCGCTGCCGGGATTGTGACAACCCAGGCCCACACAATGCGTGCCGCCACTCCCCAGCGCACGGCGGATAGGCGGTTCACGGCGCCCACACCGACGATCGCTCCGGTGATGGTATGCGTGGTGCTGACGGGGATTCCGGCCAATGCGGTAGAAAAAAGAGTGATTGCTCCGGCGGCCTCAGCGCAAAAACCTCCGACCGGCCTGAGCTTCGTGATGCGCGATCCCATGGTGTGCACAATCCGCCAACCGCCGAAATATGTCCCCAAAGCAATCGACAAATGGGCCGCCAGGATTATCGGCCAGTGGAATTTCCCCCAGTTGCCTGCCAGTTCTTTCGAACTTAAATAATGTGCCCCATATAACGCGCTGGCTACAATTCCCATGGTTTTTTGCGCGTCGTTGCCGCCGTGGCCGAGACTGTACGCTGCCGCCGACAAGAGTTGCAGCTTGCGAAACCAGGCATCGATTTTTCGCGGAGGCTTATCGCGGAGAAGCCAAAATACTGCAACCATGAATGTAAAGCCAAGGACGAGTCCCATGACCGGTGCCACAACAATGAAGATCAGGGTTTTATACCAGCCCTCGGGAATAATCACATGCCATCCTGATCGCATGATTGCCGCGCCCGCGTAGCCGCCGATCAAAGCATGCGAGGAAGAGGTCGGCAATCCCCACCACCACGTGAGCACGTCCCAGACAATCGCGCCGAATAAGCCGGTGATCACAACATACTGGGTCACAGTTTCGATTCGGATCATGCCTCCGCCGATGGTTTTAGCGACTGCCGTCCCGAGAAGGAACGCGGCCACGAAATTGAAGAATGCTGCCCACAATACCGCCAGCTTTGGCGACAACACCCGCGTCGACACTACCGTAGCAATGCTGTTAGCGGCGTCGTGAAATCCATTGAGGAAATCGAAGATCAGGGCGACCACTATTGTGATGATTAGCAGAAGCAGATCAGGCTTCACCAGTTTTCCTATTTCGCGGTAGAGGATTAGGACTTCATGTGTTCTTCAATACGACTGTTTCCAGAACATCGGCCGCGTCTTCCGCTTTATCGGTAGCTCGCTCGAGGAATTCTAGCAATTCTTTAATTTTTATGAGATTGATGGGATCTTTTTCGCGTTCAAATAGCGCGGCGATAGCCTGCTGGCATACTTGATCGGCTTCATTTTCCAGGCGGTTAATCTCCACGCAATGGGCTAAGATATTGCCATTCTTCTGCATGAGCGATACCGCCTTCTGCAGTTCCTGGCATTGTTGCATGATAATCGCGGCCAGCTCTCCAGCTGCCGGCGGAGGGGCCGTGATGCGATACATCACTATGCGGGCGCCGGAAGCATTAATGAAATCGAGGACATCATCAAGCTTGGACGTCAGCTGGTGAATGTCCTCCCGGTCGAACGGCGTGATAAATGTCTGGTTGAGCTTGGTCAGGATGGCATGAGTGAGTTCATCGCCCTTCCGTTCGATACGGCGAATCTCATCGATCTTCTTTTCGACATTGTGATAGTTCGAAAAAAGATCAACCAGAGTGCCGGCCCCGGCAATCAGATTGTCGGACATAGCCGAAAACATTGCGAAGAAACTGTCATCCCTGGGAATGAGGCGGATCATTTTGGAAGCAAGATATTCTGAATCTATACGTACACAGTCGTTGCGGTGATTAGAGCAGGTCACTATCTCATGTGGCGGCAAATTCAGTCAAATGGGAGCCGTAAGGGATGGTAAGGTTGTCTTTTCCGATGGGGCACGGGCGTTCGCAAGCCGATGTGCCCGGCGGCGGCTATAGCCTTACTGAGAGGTTCGACGGTTGGCGACCGTCGCCGTACGGCGGGGCGTCCTGAGCCAGACTACCAACAGCAAGACAAATACCATTACTGCTCCTACGGCAATGCGCTGGAGGAAATCGACGAAGAGAAGATTCAATCCCATTGAAGGATTGTGCAACCGCGAGGAAGTATGGGCGAGATGACGTTGGTACCACGTACTACTGTGCCCGGGGGGCCCTTCGCGCGCTTCAGTGCGTCTCAACCAGCGTATTGCCGGCAGCTCGGCCGAGCTTTGTGGCCAATTGGAGGGCATTTTGGATCGCAGCGCCAGAACCGGTGTTGTCGAAAACGCACCACACCCGAGCTCGTTCACCCAAGATTGCCAACTGTGCAGCTAGCGTATTCAGAAAATCCTCTGAATAGGAAGAGAAATATCGGCGGGGAGAGCCGTGAAGACGAAAATAAGCCAAGTTCGCAAGACCACCGGGCTGACGGGCGGCGGGTACGCAGGCGGGATCTGCGGCTACTCGCGCGATTTGAAATTCGGCGAGCAAGTCATCGGCTTGCGCATCGAACCAGCTGGCGTGGCGCGCTTCCCATACAACGTCTCCGGAATAATTCGTGCGAAGCAGCGACAGAAACTCTCTCGCGCGGGCCTGGTCAAATCCGAAGCTCGGTGGCAGCTGGAAGAGTATTGGGCCCAATTTGTCGCGCAGAAGCTTAATCTACTCCAGAAATGCTGACAGCATCCCGGGATTGCAATTCAGCTTTGCTTCGTGGGTTATGGTTCGCGGAGCTTTCACCGAGAATTGGAATCCAGGAGGGACGGAGTGCGCCCATCTCTCCCATGTTTCCTTCTTATGCGGCCTATAGAATGACGAATTGATTTCGCAACAGTCGAAGACTCGTGAATACCGCTCAAGATGATTTCTTGCGGGCGCGAATTCGGCGATTGCCTGCCGCGGAATATTCCATCCTGCACATCCCACGCGAACAGGGTGAGCAGGCGCCAAGAGAGGATTGGCAGCGACTGAGGTCAGAACAGACTCGAAGATGTTTTCCGGCATTCCGGGCGGACTCACGGTCCGTCCGGTTTGCCGGTTCAGTTCACGGTTAGGCTGCGCGCCTGCCCCTTTTCTTGCTGGCCGTCGCCTCTTCCTCTGGTTCCTCTTGTTCTTCTCCCTCATTCGCTTGCGCATTGATCTGCTGAGCGAGTTGGGTGAGTTTCTCATCCGTTTCTTTCTCTTCTTGGAGAGTTTCGTTCAGCAACGAGTTCTGTTCCGTCTCTCCGAGTTCCTCGGCGAAGGCGCAAACTGTTCCGTATGCCGCAATTTCGTAGTGCTCCACCCGTTGAGCTGCGCCAATAATAGCCGCGTCCATCAGGGCGCCTTCGAAATCTTCTTGCATTACTTCCGAGCCTTCCTCCACCAAACCTTCCATACCCTTGCATTTCTTTCCTTTAGGACTTTCTCCCAAGGCCTGGAAAATCTGCTCCAGGCGTTGTACGTGGCCTTTGGTCTGTTCCAGATGATCTTCAAATCCCTGCCGTAGCTCGTCCGACGAGGCAGCCTTGGCCATCTTGGGCAGCGCCTTGACCAGTTGGTTCTCTGCGTTATAAAGGTCTTTCAACTCCTCAATGTAAAGTTCTCTTAATCCTTCCGGCATTTCTTCCTCCAAAAAAAGTTTTTTCCAACGTATGAGATGCTTCTATGGCGGAAGGAGTAGCTTCATGTTGCGAAGAAGTGGAAGGCAGCTAGCCGCGCCTCTGCGGGTTATTCTTGTAGGTTGGATGATCGGGTAAAACCTGTACGCAAACGCGGCCGAGTCCTGTTAGAAACAAAGATGCGACTGAAATTCGTTCAAGTGAAACCTTAGACCGGAGTACAGAATTCATGTTCAACTCCGATCGATCTGGTAGTGTAGGCGCGGGCGTCATCGCCCGTGCTGGATGTACCGATCCAGCCCGCACGGGCGGCGAACGGCTTGAATCTGTATTTATGAGTCCGCACGGGCGAGGACGCCCGCGCCTACACTACCTCATTCTGGTCTTTTTGCTCGGGGCAATCCTGGCACCATCTCTATCTGCGCAGCAAAGCCAGAGCCTCCATCCTAAGTATGCCGTGCAGTTTTTCCAGTTGCACATAGAAAACCAGGATCTACGCATGGCTTACCGTGATGTACAGCCGACCGCTGCTTCCAAAGGAAAATCCGTACTTCTGCTCCACGGAAAGAATTTCTCGGGATTCTACTGGGAGCCCACCATTGAGTTTCTGGCACAACAAGGCTATCGCGTCATCGCACCTGACCAGTTGGGTTTCGGCGACTCGTCGCGGCCGGACATCCATTACAGCTTTCACCAGATGGCTGAGAATACGAAGGCCCTGCTCGACCACCTGGGCATCCAGCAGGTTTGCTTGATTGCGCATTCGATGGGCGGAATGTTAGGCGTGCGTTTCACACTGCTTTTTCCTGCGACCGTCGAAAAGCTAGTGCTGGAGAATCCAATTGGACTTGAGGACTATCGTAAACTCGTGCCTTACATTCCCCTGCAACAGCAGTATGCGGCGGAGTTAAGCCAGACTTACGAGAAGATGCTTGATTACCAGAAAAGTTATTATCCGGGGGCATGGAAGCCGGAGTACGAGGTCAATGTGCAGGATCAGGCTCGTGTGCTCGATACCGGTGAATATCCGCGCGATGCGTGGTCCGCGGCCCTAACTTACGAGATAATTTACGAGCAACCCGTCGTCTACGAGTTAAGCGAGATCAGCCGGCCTGCGCTGCTGATTATCGGTCAGGACGATCGCACCGTCGTTGGCAAGAGTCACTTGCCGCCAAATTTACAGTCTGTCGCGGGACAGTATCCCGAACTGGGTCGCAAAGCCCATGCTGCCATTAGCGGCTCAACTTTGGTAGAGATTCCTGGCTGCGGCCACATTCCCCATATCCAGAAGCCTGATCAGTTTCGAAACGCAGTAGTTACCTTCCTAGGCGGCGGGCCTTCATCGCGCTGATACTTGCGCGCTGTGGGGCGCATTGGCATAAGCCAGTACAGAGCAGTTTGATCGTCGGGGTACTTCTTACTTGGTTTTTATTCTGTGCCGCTTGAGGGGCGAATGTTCTGTACCCGTGCTGCCTGGGCGCTTCTTAGAACGCCGCTTGGAAGTTTTCGCCGCGGAACGGTTGTTGTTGCTCGCGGTCATCTTCGATGTTTTTCTTGAATCTGTTGGTTGCGAATTTGTTCTTTGTGGACCCTTCGTACTCGTGTTGGACTGGTTTATCTCGGATTTGCTCGTCCCGGAGAGAACGGATACGACTGTACCCACGGCCGTTCCAAGCTTTTGTGCCACTTCGGTTAAGACACCCGGCTCGGCTGCCTTCGATTCGCCCTTTGAATCGCCACTGTCTTTTATCGGCATTTGCTACCCTCCGCAACTGAGGAACTTTGATGCATCTTCTGCGAATGAGGTAGCTACATCGCGGCTCCTGGCGCCAGATTGACGTATGCAATCCCGAAATAACTGCCCAATTCAATCAAAAGACACTGGCGTAATTGAAGCGAAGCGTCAAACCCGGGCATCCAACCCTTGAATGCGCTACATAGCTTTGGCCACTGATTACGATGGAACCCTGGCCGCCGATGGAAAAGTCACCGAAAGCACGTTGGAAGCGCTGCGACGGGTGCGCCTTTCCGGACGAAAGCTGTTGATGGTGACCGGGCGTCATCTTCCTGACCTCAAGTCGGTATTTGACCGGTTGGATCTTTTTGATCTGGTTGTGGCCGAGAACGGGGCGCTGCTTTATTGGCCTGCGACCCACGACCAAAAGCTGCTTTGCGATCCTCCGGATTCTCGCTTTATCCAGTTGCTCGAGCAAACAGGAGTGCCAGTCTCTGTAGGCCGAGGTATCGTGGCCACGTGGGAACCGCACGAACAAGCGGTCCTCGAATGCATTCGCGATCTGGGACTCGAACTTCACGTCATCTTTAACAAAGGCTCGGTAATGGTTTTACCTTCAGGGGTGAACAAAGCGACCGGGCTGCTAGCCGCTCTGAAGGACCTGGGCCTGTCGGCGCACAATGTCGTTGGAGTTGGTGATGCGGAGAACGATCATGCCTTTCTGGCTGAGTGCGAGTGCGGGGTCGCTGTGGCCAACGCATTGAGCACCCTGAAAGAGCGAGCCGACGTGGTCACGCAGGGAAAGCAGGGACAAGGCGTTGAAGAACTGATTGAGCAACTGCTCGAAGATGACTTGGCGCGCTACAGTAGCAAAGCGAGATCGCGAGGCGCTGCCCACGTGGATGGTTAGCAGAGCTCATTCAAACTCAAGCATCACAATTTCTGGATTCGATCCCAAGCGCAGCGGAGGCCCCCAGGTTCCCGCTCCGCTCGAAGTGAACACTTGCATCTTCCCGATGCGGCTCAAACCGTATACAAACTGGCGGTAAATTCGCCGTGCCATCCAACTCCAGGGAATGAATTGTCCGAGGTGGGTGTGTCCAGAAAGCTGCAGTGAAACGCCCGCGGCCTCGGCGATTTCCGGATGATCGGGAGCATGTGTCAGCAAAATACTGGCGCGATCGCGATCCAGGCGAACGCCCTTTAACACGGATGCGAGTCGCCCCTGGGCTGCGTTGCGGTATGGCACACCTACAATCTGCAAACCGTCGACTTCCACTTTCTCGTTGCTGAGCACGCGCACTCCCGCGGCACTGATGGCGTTCAGGTATTTACTGTCGTCGCCGAACTGCTCGTGATTTCCGGCCACGAAATATACACCCTGCGGAGCCGTCAGCTCGTTTAATGGCTCCGCGGCTCGACCGGCATCAATTGCCGTCCCATCATACAAATCGCCCGCAATAAAAATTGCGTCTGGTTCTTCTTTGAGAATTTTCGCGACCATGCGCCGCAGAAAACCGCCATTACGTACGTGCCCGAGGTGTACGTCGCTGATCAAGGCTGCTGTTCGCCCGTGCCATGCCTCTGGCAAATTGGCCAGGGTCACAGTCGTTCGTGTAATTCGCGTCCAGTTTGCGTTGAATACCCCGTAGAGCCCGGTCGCTATCGCAATACCGGAAAGCACTTCGACAAGCCCATGGAAGTTCATGTCCAGTCCGGCAACGCGGGCCACTGCGAGAATGGACCACGAGGAAAGCATTGCAAGAAAGAGGAAAGTTAGAAGTCCTGCCCAAATGGCTGCGATCCGATAAAACGCTCGCACCAGAGCATTGGTGTAGCGAAAGGCGAGCAGGGAAGCGGCCACAAAGCTGACCGACAACAAGGCCAGAACAGGCTTGAGCCAGATCGCGAGAGGAGTTTCGCTTCCGGACGGGTAGGTCCACGTTTTATACAGCAGAAAATGAGTCATGAAAAGAACAGACTGCAGAACTGCGATGAAACCGATCAGCCGTTTTCTTGCTCGCATGATCCATTAGATTCAGCGCCTGGGCATTTCGATTTTGGATCGGGGCTCGCCAGGTTAGATACAGAACGAACAAGGGTTTAGCGGCTGACGGCCAAAGCTCTATCGTGCAGTCGAGAGATGCGGCTGACGGCCCGATCCACCACCCGAGCCAATTCAAACGCAAAGTCAGCGGCGCGATCCTCGCACAACCGCCGCTTCGCCTTTTTGCCAGAAAACCAGGTAGGATTTCTGCCCTGCTCTTGGGGAGCCTCAAGTCGCGAAACCTCACAAAGATGAGCTTGAATTGCGATCTCTTTTTCGACTGATCTATCTTCGACGGATCTATCTGATCGGGCCGCGTCCCGCATGCGGCCACGTTTTCGGCGAACGTACATGGTGAAAGACGCTTCTTCCATCCGGCCGTGAACTCCTGCCTCCTCGAAAGCTTCGAGTGCTGCGGCCTGCGCGTGGGTCAATCCCGGCTCGGCGTTTCCTTTGGGAAAAGTCCAGTGACCGCTGTTGGTTCGAACCAGCAGGAATTCAATTTCCGCGTTGCGAATGCGATAGCAGACAGCTGCCACCTGTTCGCATTCACGCAGCCGTCGCAGTTGCGACAGCCGGAAACTCTTGACTGCAGGCAGATTCGCGCGCAATACGGCTGATATTCCGTTGCCTGCTCCGGCAGTCATAGCAGCAGAGTGCATGATGCCGTCCAATTCTGACTAGAGCACATCTTGGTTCGGGGTGATTTTTCTATGCGGCGTACAGAAGGGGGCCCCGTCTCAAAACGAATCCCTTTGCATACTTGCGGTGTCGACCGGGCCGCGACAGTATTTCTTCTTGGCGCTGAATGCCCGCGGGAGGCGCACTTGGAAAACCTCTATTGTCTTCGTTGTAATCGAGAGCTCGAAGCAGGACACAAATCTGTCGCCGTATATATGTTTGCGCAAACTGTGGGGATTAGGCCGCGGCAAAAATCAACGGCGCAGCGCATCTGTTTTTGCCCTCAGTGCTCAGTTTCGCTCGCCATGGGCCCACCGCCCGAAGGCGCCCTCAACATTGCAGCGTGGAATATGATACGCGACTTGGTCAGCTCGGACCCGGCATTGAATCAGGCAGCTTGGGAAAATTTGCGCGGCGTTGCCGGGTTGCTCTCGGCCACCGGCACCGAAGGTGTTCGTCGAGCTTCAGGCGACGGTTACTTCGAGTTCTAAAAGAAGTCTGCTGCTTAAAATGCAAAGTTGCTGGATTCGCTGGCAGCACCTTCAGAAATCCACCGATCGAGACCGCAGCCATCTTCCTCAAGCAGGAAATTTCCCACGCCGAAGCACTCACCGAAGATGCGATGCGACTCGGGATCGCGCGCCGCGCGCGTGATCCATTGCCTCCCAACCTGGTATGTGCTGGCGGTAAACCATTTCTGCGGAAGCACCTCCACCAAACCCGCCTGCGGATAAAAAACGTACAACGCAAACGCCGAATCATCTTTTTCTTTGGCCGGATAACTGGTGGGCACAATCAACTCATCGACAGATTGCAACTCCAGCGGTACTTCGACTTTGTGCATACCGGGCGAGAGTCCAAGCGGGACTTCGAAATCTGCAAGCGGCGCGGTCGCGGCATATATGCGTTCCGCAGACTGCTTGAACCATCCCGCAATTTCCGAGAGATCGAAACTCTTCAGTTGCGCGGGATCAAAACACGTCAGCCGAATGCTCCGTCCCTCGGGGCACCAGATCCCCAGATGTGAAGGCGGGATGAAAAACGGTCGGCAATAGGTATTCAGGGCTAGACACGCTTCGTTCGGTTCCTCGATCAGACCGAGCGAGACTACGTAACCCAATGGGCCTTCGCTTCCGTGATGAGTCCACGCGAAACGTCGAGCGGAGACGGAATCGACGCGTGGGAAGGTTTTCCAATACCAGGGAGCGGGGCCGATGCTGCGGGAGAGAAGGTTGAGTAGACGCGAGGCGCTGATCTCGTTCATCAGCCGGCCGTGGGAACTGAACGCGGCTTGATGTTGCTGCGAATGAATTGAACGATGGTGTCCATGGCAGTGCCCGGCTGAAAAATTGCGGCGACGCCAATTTCTTTAAGGTGGGCCACATCCTGATCGGGAATAATTCCGCCGACGACCACAATTACATCGTCCATCTTATTTTGTTTCAGCAAGTCCATCACGCGCGGCACGATTGCGTTGTGTGCACCGGAAAGAATGGAAAGTCCGATAACGTTCACGTCTTCCTGTACGGCAGCGCTAACGATCATCTCCGGGGTCTGGCGCAGGCCGGTGTAGATAACTTCCATTCCGGCGTCGCGCAAGGCTCGCGCGATTACTTTCGCGCCTCGGTCATGGCCGTCCAGACCTGGTTTGGCGACCAGCACGCGGATTTTTTCTTCGGTTGGCATTTTCCAGTGCAGATCAACGCCGCTGCCCGTAAAGCGAACGCTCTAGGATACAACAGGAATGAGACGCGCGCAGGGTCAGCGGCGCTAAATCGTCTTTACATCCAGACTTCGCCACAAATACCAGCAGGCGATGCTGCGATACGGCTCCCAGCATTTTGCGATTTTTTCCATCTGCAACGGTTTTGGCATCTTGCGCTTTTTGTAGTGCTTCTTAATTGCCATCTGGACAGCGAAATCGCCGGTCGGCAATATGTTTGGCCGCCTTAGGGTGAAAATCAGAAACATGTGCGCGGTCCAAACTCCGACGCCTTTTACCTGCGTCAGGTGTTTAATAACTTCCTCGTCGGTCATATCCGCCAAGCGAGTGAAGTCCAACTCGCCACGAATCGCGCGCTCCGCCATGTCGCGCAGATAAGAAGATTTCTGTTTTGAAAGACCGACCGCTCGCAGTTGCTCGTTGGTGAGTTTGTTGATGCCTTCGGGAGTTACAGGTTCTCCGGTAAGCGCCGTAAATCGGTTGAAGATGGTTGCCGCAGCTTTGCCGTTCAACTGCTGATACACGATAGCCTCAGCCAGACTATGAAACCCAGGTTCGCCAAATTCCATACGGTAGGGGCCGACCCGTTCAATGATGGCCCGCAGCACAGGATCAGATTTTTTCAGGTGGTTGATGGCTTTTCGCATACGAACGTTTGACGAAAGTTACATTAAGGAGGATAGCAAATCGACGGTACAAGGACGCTGCGTTGGAGTATGCCGCCTGGAAAAAACTACAACCATGCTACGTAAAGCTGGCTTCCGTGTAAGTCCCATATACCTCGCGGAGCGCATCGCAGATCTCGCCAACCGTCGCGTAGGCGCGAACCGCGTCCACAATGTAAGGCATAGTGTTGGCGGATGAAACATTCCCGTTTACGCCGCCCTTAGGTTCTTCAACGGCGGCTTTTTTCAGTGCTTCCAGACGCCGCTGTACTTCCTCGTTCGATCTTCGCGCCCGAAGAGCTCGCAACTTCGTGCTCTGGTGGTGGGCTACGCTCTCATTGATATAAAGGATGTGAGGCGATTCTTCTTCAATTACAAAATCATTGGCTCCGACGATAACCTTTTCTTTTGCCTCGGCTGCCCGCTGAAATTGGTAGGAAGCTTCCGCAACTTCTTTCTGCGGATATCCGCGCTCGATGGCCTTGACCATGCCGCCCATTGCGTCCAGCTTGCCAAAGTAGTCGAAGGCGCCCTTTTCCATATCCAGCGTCAAATTCTCAAGGAAGTAAGACCCGCCCAGAGGATCGACAGTCTGCACAACGCCAGACTCGTAGGCAATAATTTGCTGGGTCCGCAATGCGATACGCGCAGCTTCTTCGGTGGGCAAGGCCAGCGCTTCATCATAACCATCGACGTGCAATGACTGCGTTCCGCCCAGCACCGCGGCCAGTGCCTGTATGGCGGCGCGCGCGATGTTGTTCATCGGTTGCTGTGCCGTTAGCGAAACTCCGGCTGTCTGTGTATGGAACCGCAGCAGCCAGGTGCGCTGGTTCTTTGACTTGAACCGGTCTTTCATCATCTGATACCAGATCTTGCGCGCAGCACGATATTTGGCAATCTCCTCGAAGAAATCGTTGTGAGCGTTGAAGAAAAAGCTGAGCCGTGGGCCGAAATCGTCCACCTCCAACCCGCGCCGCCGCGCCCATTCCACGTATTCCACGCCGTCGTAAAGCGTGAACGCCAGTTCCTGCAGCGCAGTCGAACCCGCCTCGCGGATGTGATATCCGCTGATCGAGATAGTATTGAAGCGTGGCGTGAACTTCGCGCCGAATTCAAAAGTATCAACTACCAGCCGCATTGACGGAGCCGGAGGATAAATGTATTCCTTCTGCGCAATGTATTCCTTGAGAATATCGTTCTGAATCGTTCCGGAAATTTTCTTCCAGTCGGCTCCCTGCTTTTCTGCAACTACCAAATACATGGCCCAGAGAACTGACGCAGGGGAGTTGATCGTCATCGAAACTGTGGTCTTTTCCAGATCAATCCCCCCGAAGAGAATCTCCATATCCTCGAGCGAATCGATGGCCACGCCGCACTTGCCGACCTCGCCTTCGCTGGCGGGATGATCGGAGTCGTAACCCATGAGCGTCGGCAGGTCGAAGGCAACGGATAGACCTCCACCGCCATGTTCGAGCAAATATTTGTAGCGCTGGTTGGTTTCCTCGGGCGAGGCGAAACCGGAAAACTGGCGCATGGTAAAAAGTTTGCCGCGATATCCGGTCGCGTGTATGCCGCGCGTATAAGGCGGTTGACCCGGATAACCGAGGTATTGGTCGTGATTCCAGTCTTCCGGCAAATCAGCTTGGGTGTACAGCCTGCGAATGGGAACGTCGGAGATGGTCGAGAAGCGTGCGTGGCCGCTTTCGTCGCGGTTTGTACCCGTAGGCGCACCGATAGGCCGCTCAGGCGCCTTTTCCAGTGTTGGCGCGAGCGTCGTTTCCGCCCATCGTTTTTCTTCCTCCGAAGGATGGCGTGCCTCGAAAACGTCTGCAATTGGACTATCCGCCACTTGCGGCTTGGAAGGTTTTTCGTTAGCCATGAATACCCCGTCTAACTTTGATGATAGAAGAGGGTGCAGCGAGCCGCAAGGCTCGTATTTCGTCGTCGATGGATGTCGACAGAATAAAGCGTTAAATCACTTCAAAATCGTGCGCTGGCAATACGCGTGTACTCTTCCGCGCGACGCCAACTTGGTGAGGACGGTGATCCCGGCTTGAACACGGCTCCATGGCAGCTATTACGCAGAGCACGTAAAATAATGTGGCATTCGCTGGAATCTGCAGGTTGAAATCCACCAGACTGTGCACCAGAATCCCGCTGACGCCAAGCAGAGCAGCCAAAGTCACCGCGGCATTTGTGGTAGATGAAGCATGATTTAATTTCCGCAGGGCCGAACGAAACAGCGCCACCAGAAACCATAGCAGGATAACGAACCCCACCGCTCCCATCTCAACCAGCAGTTGGAGATAGTCGTTGTGGGCCATGCCGACTTTCAAATTGGTCGAGAGACTGCTGAAGCTGGGATAAATTACGCCAAATACTCCGAGTCCCCAACCCATCAGCGGTTTTTGTGCGAAGATTCTTAGCGCATCGTGATCGATGGTGAGCCGCGTGGCGCCAGACAAATCCGCACGTGTACCGTTATGCACACTCGCCAGGCGCTCCGCCAAATCGACACCGCCAAGCCATAGGAGCAAAATCATTGAAAGAGCTAGGAATCCTGCCAAAGCGAAAGGAGCTGTCCAGTTTTTTCGTTGCTTGAGCAGGAAAGCCGCCAGCAAGATCATTTGCGCTGCGAAGGCCGCCATGCCTCCCCGGGACCCCGAAAGAAAAATTGTGCTGGCCATTACGGCGGCTGCCAACAGAGCCAGGGCCCTGGTCCGGCCGCGCACCCCGCCGATCAGAGAAATAACCAGGGGAATCGGAGTCAGCATTTCCATCAGGCCGGCGTAATGGTTGTGGTTTACGTATGGGCCATAGATCCAGCCGTCTGATTGAGGAACTCTGAGCCAGTAGAGTTTGCCGTTACCCGCGATGCCTTCTAGTAAAGAAAACATTGCTGTCGCAAAACCATATCCGGAAAAAACCCAGGCCAAATTCTTGAGCTGTGATGTTCGGCGCAAGCATTGAATTGCCAGGAAGGACAAAAGTCCGTAGGCGCAGTAAAGCAGGGCAGCGGAAAACGTTGCGAAGCGATAAGCGGTGCCCCCGGTTACGAGCTGCCAAAGAATCAGGCCGGCAAAAAGCAACACAGGTCCAAATAAAGGATTGCTTCGAATTTCCAATTTGCCGGAAGCAACTTGCCGCATACCCCACAGTACAAAAAGCAAAGCTGCCGCGGTTTCTATGATCGAAATCGACCATGACTCGACCGCGCCAAATGCCACCGGGCCAAACAGCACAAGTGCAACTACGCCGTATAAGCACACCGGATCGAGGGGTGAATTGGAAGCTGGCCCCGTTAGGCTTGATTCGGTCCTTAGCGGAATGCACAGCCAAGAACTCACTGGGCACCCGCGATAGTCTGTTGCTGAGCTGTAGGACGCGCGGTCAAGCGAAGGTCGCTAATCCAAAGTTTTCCACGGATCGCGTTTCCGACAGGCACTCGCTGAACTCGAAGCACCAGCAGGTCCGTATCAACTCCGGTGCTGAACGTTCCCTCAACCTGTTTCCAAACATCCGCGTTTCGAAGCTCATCGCTGGCGAAGTAGTTCGTGCCGCTGAAGTTGTCTTCGAGCACCAAGCGCGGCCCACCTGCGCCTTCCAAAGCTTGAGATTTGAAATATGCGGAGAACTCATACTTCGTATTTGGCGCGACGGGGATGAGTTGACGAATGCCAACGTCTTCGATTCCGTGACTATCAAAAACGATGGACAGCGAACGGTGCCCGGCGTGCGATTCTGTCGGGTCCAAGGCGAGTGAAACATCGGATGATTTTTCGTATACCCAATCAAATCCCCCGTTCAACACGGGCAAGCTGAAATCGCCGTTGACCACGCGATTTTCCGCGGAAGGCTGGTATTCAGATAGATCGCACAGACTTGCCGATTGCTCCCAAACCTGCTGGGCCTGCCCGGCCTGCCTGCCGCTGATCAAATATCGTACATACTCGAAAACATAACGCCTATCCACAGGACGATGCAGTTCCACCATTTCGTTCCAAACCGTCGCCGCGGCCTCCGGTTCGTTTCTTGAAATTAAGAAATCCAAGAATGTCGAATAGGTTTCGGGATTGCGCGGCACGATATCCCGCAGCAAAGCTTTGACATCAGGTTTAATTCGCCAGCAAGCCCCCAAAGCCGCAGGCGGCAGGTAGGGATCTTTCTCCAGAACTACGCGAAATTCGCGCAATGCCTGGTCTGTTTCGCCCAGGGACCAATAAAAATTCGCCGCGTCCCAAGCCACAGCCGGATTGGATGGATCAGTCGCTGTGGCATGTCGCAAAGCATCTTTCTGGTGATCCCGATCGTTCAGCCTGCGGTAAGTTCTGGAGAGCTCAAGCCAATAGCTGGCGTCATAGGGGTTCAGCGCGGTGGCAGATTTGAAGAATGGGATTGCAGTCTTGGGAGCCTGTTGGCTCTGTAAGAAATAATTGCCCAGGCGGTATTGGTAATGCGCATTCTCCGGTTCCAGGGTCGCGGCCGTCTGCAGTCTTGCGAGATCAAGCTTCTTAGAAAAGTGATCGGCAACAAACCCACGAGCGACGAATCCGATGTAAAGCGCGGTGAGCGTCAGGCACGTGGCTAAGAAGATGGTTTTCCGGGCTGGGCTTCGAATCGCAATGGTCATGCGATGGTCTTCGAACACACACGTTTTTCGCGAATGCTCCACACTCTATGCTCCGCTGGAAGTGGCTTCAGGCATTACGGCCTCTACATGGCTCGGAGCATCTTCTTGGTAGTATCCGTGGCCGTATTTCCCCTGATATTCGTAGTGGTAATAATAGTCAGGCGAGTTGAGATTGACAGCATTCACCAACACTCCGCACACGCGTGCGTTCACTTGCAGGAGAATGTCGCGGGCGCGCCGTAAAGCCGGTTTCGTTGTGTGTCCTGAGCGAATGACGAGAACGACTGCATCGGCTGCGGTAGACATGACGACCGCGTCGGTCACCGACAACGTCGGCGGGGAATCAACGACGATGTGGTCATAATGTTTCCGCAGCTCCTCAAGAACACTCTTCATTTTAGTTGAGGCAAGAAGTTCGGCTGGATTCGGCGGCGGCGTGCCGGCCGGAAGAAGAAATAAATCGGGCAAAATCGTCGATGGAATAATCGCCTGTTGAAGGCTTGCAGTTCCAGTCAAGACATTGCTGAGCCCAAGGTTCGGTCCCATTCCCAGTGTCTTGTGAATGCTAGGGCGGCGCAGGTCCGCATCAATCAGCAGAACACGAGTACCCTTCTGGGCGAGCACAATCGCTGAGTTGACGCTGGTAGTAGTCTTGCCTTCTTCAGGAAGCGCGCTGGTAATGAGAATAACTTTTGGAGGTCCACCCGGAAATGTCAGAAGCAGCGAGGTACGCAACGCGCGATACGATTCCGCCATCTGCGACCGGGGACGCGATTTTGTTACCAGTTCGACGGCCTCTTTGGACGAAGCCAGCGCCAGCTTCGCACCTCCGCGCATCTCTCTTGTGCTTCGGGAGCCGAGCGGAATCATTCCTAACGACGGTAACGAGGAAATAGTTTCTGCCTGCTCCGGAGTTCGCACGGTATTGTCCATGCTCTCTGTTAGGAATGCGAGCCCGATACCTGTTGAGAGACCGAGTGCCAGTGCGAAAGCGAGGTTTCGCAGAACGTTAGGTCCAGAAGGTGATGTGGGAACACGCGCGGCATCGACGATGCGGAAGTTATTCGATCGCAGGCCTGCCGTCACTCCGGCTTCTTTTAGTTTTTCCAGCAATCCTTCAGAGAGCGTACGGTTCGCGTCAACGTCGCGCTTGAGCAGGCTGTACTCGATGGCGCTTTCGTTCAACTTGTTGGCTTGCTGCTTCTGCTGCTCCAGTGCGCTGCGCAGCATGCTTTCGCGCTGCACGGCGGCCAGGTAATCGCCGCGCAGGCGAGCTGCTACCTTGCGCATTTCACTTTGAATCTGCGCGTCTATTTCCTTGAGTTGGCTATTGAGCTGCGCCAATTTCGGATAGGAAGGCCCAAACTGCGTGCTCAATTGCGCAACTTGGATCTTCAGATCGGCTTGCTGCTCTCGTAGTTTTTCCAGCAGTGCGGAATTGGCGCTCGAACCTCTGGCAGCGCCGTCGGCGTTAGCGGCGGCTACTATCGAATCAGAATCGCCGAATTGCACCAGGTGGTAAATCGATTCCTTTTCCATGCGGACGGATTCGGCGGTGGTCAACTCGCGGTTCAACTCATCCAGCTTGGCGGTAGTTATATTTTGTTTTTCGTCAATGCCTAGAATTTCGTGTTCTTTCTGGTACTTGACCAGTTTTTCCTGTGAGGTCTCTACTTTTATCTGCAGATCGACTAACTGCTTGGAAAGCCAGTCAGACGCCTGCATAGTGGACTCGAACCGCGTTTTGAAATTCTGTTCCACATAAGTATTGGCGAGCGTGTTTACCACCTGGGGTGCGAGATTCTTGTCGGGACTGCGGTAACGGATTTCTATGATTCTGGTATTTGGAACCAGCGAAACTTGCAGGCTGTTCTTGAAGTCGCTGAGAACGGCGGAAGTCTTTGCGGAATCGGGCTGCATGCCATCCGCCGTCAATTCCAAAGATGAAGATGAAACTTGCTCTTGGCCCCTTCCGGTTGTTTGTCAAGATTCAATTGCCGGATCACCTGGAGAGCCAGCAGGTCACTCTTCAAAATCCGCACCTCCGTGTCCATATCGGCAGGATCGTAGTAATCGACGCTGCTGGATGAATCCTTCAAATTGAAAGTAACGGGATCCATCTTATTGATGGCGATGCTGCCAACAGCTTCATAGATCGGTGTCGTGCGTAAAGTAGAAATTGTGACCACGCTTACGAATACCAACACAGTCGTAATCACAACCCATTTGCTCTTAATAAGAACTCGTAGGTAGTCTCGAAGAAGGGAATCTTGCGAGGGAATGCCATAACCGCTGACAGCATTTCGATTGAACTCCACCGCAAACGACGGCTGGAGTTCGCGCAGGGTTTTGCCGTTCAACGGTACTAGTGGTCCCGAGTGCATCGATGCTCACGAGAAAAAATTAGCGGTATTCTCCACACTTTAAACCGCAGCTCGACCTCAGTTCCGTGGTTCTCGCTAATCCGCAATTGGGCACAGTCTAGCACTGCAACGTCAAGACCAACGTACCCTAATCAGACGGGTTCCTTAGTGTTAACGGGGGTTCCTGCTGGTTGGATCGCCGGTTATCTCCGCTATACTTGCGCAGGAAAATATTAATTCGACAGCGCGCTCGCCCGCGCGGCTTCGTTTTCGGATGTGCTTTTCATTTCGGGGATTACATCGATGAACTGGTCTGAGCAGGTCGTACTGGTCACCGGCGGGACGGGTTCTTTCGGCAGGAAGTTCGTCGAAGTGATGCTGCGCGAATACCACCCGCAAAAGCTGATCATCTTCAGCCGCGACGAACTCAAACAGCACGATATGCGCGTGTCCGGGTTCGACCACCCCAGCCTGCGTTATTTCATCGGCGATGTGCGGGATGCGCAGCGCCTGGAACGCGCCTTTTCCGGAGTCACGGTCGTAATTCACGCGGCCGCGCTAAAGCAAGTTCCCGCCTGCGAATACAACCCGTTCGAGGCGATTCAGACCAATATCATGGGCGGACGGAATGTCATCGATGCGGCGATCAATCGCGGTGTTCACCGTATTCTGGCGTTGAGCACCGACAAAGCCGTAAACCCTATCAATTTGTACGGCGCGACCAAATTGTGCGCGGAAAAAATGTTTATTCAAGCCAATACTTACTCGGGAGCGCAGGATACGCGCTTCAGTTGCGCTCGATATGGGAACGTGCTGGGAAGCCGCGGCAGCGTAATTCCAGTGTTTCGAGAGCAGAGCAAGCGCGGCAAAATCACTATCACCGACCCTCGCATGACTCGTTTCTGGATCACGCTTGAGCAAGGCGTCAGACTGGTTATTCGCGGTATCGAGCAAATGCATGGCGGCGAGATTTTCGTTCCCAAAATTCCGAGTATGAACCTGATGGAAATAGCCGGGGTGATCGCTCCGGGGTGCGATGTGGAAGCGATTGGAATTCGCCCGGGCGAGAAGTTGCACGAGGTGCTGATTTCGGAAGATGAAGCTCGCCAAGCGATTGAGACTGAAGATATGTACGTGATCCAGCCAGCGCACCCTTGGTGGCGCAAAGAAAACTGGAATCACGCTCGTCCTCTTCCCGAGGGATTCCGCTACAGCAGCGACAACAATCCTCAATGGATGAGCGCGGAAGAATTGTACGAACTCGTCGGCGAAAATCCTCCGCTGGTTGTCGCCTGGCCGCAGGAAGAAAAGCTACGCGCCCCGGCCTAAAGGAAACGTATGACCGTAGCCCCAGCAGGTAGTGAAGTGCTCGCAGCCCAGGGCGGACCGCCCGTCCGGAAGACTTTGCTGCCATATGGGCGACAGTCCATCGACGAGAGTGACATTCAAGCCGTCATCGAGACGCTGCGCTCCGATTGGTTGACCACCGGTCCCAAGGTCGCCGAGTTCGAAGAAGCCATGGCTGCCTGGGTGGGCGCGAAGTATGCGGTCACTTTCAGTTCTGGCACCGCCGCCTTGCACGCCGCCGCTTTCGCCGCGGGTTTGCAGCCCGGGGATGAGGCGATTACTTCTCCGTTGACATTCGCGGCCACTGCGAACTGTGTGCTCTATCAGGGCGCGACGCCAGTTTTCGCCGATGTTGTCGACGACACGCTGAACCTCGATCCCGAGCTAGCCGCTTCGCGGACCACTTCGCGCACGAAAGCAATTCTTCCGGTCGATTACGCCGGCCATCCTGCGGATTTGGATTCCATTCTGCAGTTGGCAGAGCTTCACGGGCTAATCGTGATTGAGGACGCCTGCCATGCCCTGGGCGCGGAGTATCGCGGACGTCGCGTGGGCAGCGTTGCACACATGACCGTCTTCAGTTTTCATCCGGTGAAGCATCTGACCACCGGCGAAGGCGGCATGGTGACGACCGACAATCCGGTTTTCGCCGAGATTCTCCGCCGCTTTCGAAATCACGGGATCAGCAGCGATGCGCGGGAACGGCAGGGTGCCGGTCAATGGCATTACGAAATGGTGCTGCTCGGTTTCAACTATCGCCTCACCGACATGGCTTGCGCTCTTGGCCTTCAGCAAATGAAAAGGCTGGAAGCGAATCTTGAACGGCGCAGGCAGATCGCAGCCCGATATGCCGTTGAGTTCCGCAACATATCGGGTGTGCGGCCGCCGCAGACTCGCCCGGATGTTAATCCTGCATGGCATCTCTATCCCATACGTCTGGATTTGCCGAGACTCTCGGCTGGTCGCGGCGAAGTGTTCCGGGCACTACGCGCGGAAAACATTGGTGTGAACGTTCACTACATCCCGGTTCATCGCCATCCGTACTATCGTGATCGCTTTGGTTACAAAGGCGGGGAGTATCCCGTAGCTGAAGCTGCATATGAACGCTTGATCAGCCTGCCAATGTTTCACGGCATGACCGATGGTGATATTGAAGATGTAGTTCGCGCAGTGCGCAAAGTTCTGGCGCACTTCGAGAGGTAGTCTCCGGCGAGATGCGGATGAGAGAAGAGCAGTGAAGATCGCCGCTATTATCCAAGCTCGAATGGGGAGCACTCGCTTGCCTGGCAAGGTGTTGATGGATATGGGAGGCAAAACCGTTCTGGCCCGGGTAGTCGACCGTTTACGCCAAGCAGCTCGAATCAACGAAATTGTAGTCGCCACGACCGATTCGTTTGCTGACGACGCCATCAGCAAGGAATGTCATCGACTTGAAGTCGCTACTTTTCGCGGTTCCGAAAACGATGTTTTGGACCGCTACCACCGGGCAGCGCGGGCGTGTGCGGCCCAAGTGGTTGTACGCATCACCTCTGACTGTCCTGTGATTGACCCTCAACTGGTGGACGAAACTATTGGCGTTTTTCAGCAGCACCGCGGAGACTATGCCAGCAATGTATTCCCGCGGACTTATCCGCGAGGCTTGGATACAGAAGTCTTCACCGTAGCCGCTCTGGAACAGGCATGGCACGATGCTCACAAACCCTACCAGCGAGAACACGTGACGCCATATTTTTACGAGCACCCGGAATTATTCCGGCTGGCTTCGCTGCGTGGACAGGTCGACTACAGTCAATATCGCTGGACGCTGGATACTGCCGAAGACCTTGAACTCCTCCGCGCCATCTATGCGCGCTTCTCCAACCAGGACGATTTCAGGTGGGGCCAAGTAATTCGACTGGTCGAGCGTGAGCCGGAACTTGCTGAACTGAACTCACGGGTAGTGCAAAAATCATTGCAAGGAGCCTGATCTGGCCAACAGCCTCATTATCCGAGCCGACGCCAGCATCGCAATAGCTACAGGCCACGTGATGCGCTGCCTGGCATTAGCTCAGGCATGGCAGGACGCCGGCAGAAAGCTCGTATTTGCTATGGCGGAATCGACTCCCGCAATCGATGCGCGCCTGCGCTCTGAAGGGATGGAAATTGTCCACCTGGATGTCTCCCCCAACAGCCTGCAGGACGTTCGAGCCGTCTCAGCACTGGTATCTGATCGTCAAGCGGCCTGGGTAGTCGTGGATGGCTATCGCTTCGATTCTCAGTATCAGCGCAACCTGAAGAATGCCGGATTGAAGCTGTTGTTTGTGGACGACCTGGGCCAATGCGAACACTACTTCGCTGATCTGCTGCTCAATCAAAATGTGCACGCCAGCGAGTCTATGTACGCGAGCCGCGAGGCTTATACGCGCTTGCTTCTCGGTCCGCGTTTCGCAATGCTGCGCCGGGATTTCAGGCGTTGGAGTAAATGGCGCCGCGAAATTGCACCCAACGGACGCAAGGTACTGGTCACCATGGGCGGCAGTGACCCCGATAACGTCACAGCAGTTGTGTTGCAGGCACTCCGTAAAGTGAAGATCGACGGACTCGAGGTGGTTGCCGTCCTCGGGGGAAGTAATCCGCACATGGATTTTCTGCAGCGGTTTGCGAATCAGTCCACTCCAATTCGGTTCCTGAGGGATGCGGCCGACATGCCGGAACTTATGGCTTGGGCTGATATCGCCGTGTCAGCCGCAGGCTCGACTTGCGCAGAGATGTGCTTGCTCGGACTTCCGGCAATTTTGATTGACTTGGCCGAGAACCAGACGCCGGTTGCGCAGGAACTCGGGCGACGGCAGGCCGCGATCCAGCTCGGCTCAAGCAAAGAGGTGACTGTTGCAGAGATCGCTGAGAAAGTGCAGTCACTTCTTCTGTCGACAGAACTTCGGGTTTCCCTGTCACAGCGCTCCCGCGAATTGGTGGATAGTCAAGGCGCCGAAAGGGTCGCGGCGGCTATTCATGGTGGCGACCTGCGCTTGCGACGCGTCGAGGAAAAAGACTGCCGGCAGCTGTGGGAGTGGGCGAATGATCCCAAAGTTCGACCAGTATCTTTTGCGACCGAACCGATTCCATGGGAACGGCATTTGGAATGGTTCAACTCCAAGCTGCGCGATTCCAACGCAGTACTGTACCTGGTGGTAGACGGTGAGGGCATTTCAGCCGGTCAGGTGAGGTATCAGATCGACGACACGAAAGCAGCGGTGTCTATTAGCATGGCCCCTCCATTCCGAGGCAAGGGTTACGCCACAGTAGTCCTGGCGATGGCAGCCGAGGATCTCTTCCGCACAACTGCTGTGAAGCAAATTGATGCTTACGTGAAACCGAATAATGTGGCTTCCCTCCGGCTCTTCACGCGAGCGGGATATACCAGGCAAAGAATCGAGATGATTGGTGGTCATCAAGCTGTTCACTTCGTTTTGAAAAAAGCACTATGGGACGGGCATCAAGAGGACATGGATTTGAGCAGCCTTTGTTCCGTGGATAAGAGTGAATGACGGAGATCACTGGGTTCACAATTGGAGATCGCAAGATCGGGACGGGTCAACCCGTGTACGTCGTCGCCGAGCTTTCCGCCAATCACAACCACGACCTTGGCCAAGCGGTTCGCCTTATCCAGGCTGCCAAAGAATCTGGAGCCGACGCCGTAAAACTGCAGACCTACACGCCCGACACGATTACGATCCGCAGCGATCGCGAGTACTTCCAAATTCGTGGTGGCACGATCTGGGATGGCCGCACCCTCCATGACCTTTATGGCGAAGCCTACACGCCGTGGGACTGGCAGCCCAAGCTGAAACGAGTCGCCGACGATGTTGGCCTCGGTTTCTTTTCTTCTGCCTTCGACTCAACCGCCGTGGACTTTCTGGAGAACATGGGAGTGCCGGCTTACAAGATCGCATCCTCCGAACTGGTTGACCTTCCGCTTCTCGAGAGAATATCGCGCACCGGCAAGCCGCTGATCCTCTCGACCGGCATGGCTACGATTGAGGAGATTGACGAGGCCGTTGAGACTGTTCGGCGAGCGAGCGCTGGGCAAATTGCATTGCTGAGGTGCACCAGCGCTTACCCCGCTTCCCCGCGCGAGATGAACCTGCGGACCATTCCCGAGCTGGCGCGAAGGTTTGAAGTTCCAGTGGGATTGTCGGATCACACCATGGACATTGCAGTTCCCGTGGTGGCAGTAGCTTTAGGAGCATGCATCATCGAAAAACACTTCACCTTATCCCGATCGCTGAAGGGACCCGACAGCACTTTTTCCCTGGAGCCAGCGGAGTTCAAGGCCATGGTGGAAGCAGTTCGAGTTGCCGAGGCATCTTTAGGAGAAATTCACTTCGGCCTCACTGACAGTGAGCGGAGCAGCCGGGTTTTTCGCCGGTCGCTGTTCGTGGTCGAAGCCGTCAGGCAGGGAGAAATTTTCTGCGCCGATAATATCCGTTCGATTCGACCCGGTCACGGATTGCACACCCGGCATCTCCCGCAAATCGTCGGCAAACGAGCATCCCGTGACATCGAGCCTGGTACCCCGCTGAGTTGGGACTTGGTGGCCAAAGCATGAAATTGGTCAGTCCTTTGTTGAAGCACGTTGTCTATCCCGGCTTGTCCAAGGCAGGATATCTTCGCCGCGCTACGCTGACCGCACCCACGGTCCTGACTTACCACGGTGTACTGCCCGCAGAATACAAAATCATTGACTCGCGACTGGATGGCAATCTGATGTCGCCCGAATCTTTCCGACGTCAGCTCCAATTTCTCAAAGATCGATACAACATAATTTCTCCCGGAGAGTTTCTGTGCTGGTGTGAAGGCTCGCATGAATTGCCGTCACGTTCTCTGCTACTAACCTGCGATGACGGCTTGCGGAACTGCTTTTACGACATGCTGCCCTTGCTCCAGGAATTCGACATCCAGTGCCTATTCTTTGTCACTGGCGCTTGTCTCAGCCAAGCGCCCACAATGCTCTGGTACGAGGAACTTTATTTAATGTTCCTCGCGCCTCACAACGATTTCACCGTGGAGTTGCCTGAGACCGGAGAGCGCTTATATGCAAGCCTGTCGACAAAACATTCTGCGTGGTGGGAGTTAGTAAAAAAACTTTCGCAGCACGATCTCGAGGGGCGAAAACGACTTCTGGAAACAATAAGAATGCAGTTAGGGCTTGAGGAAAATTGGGACGCGAAATACCGCGAGGATCCCGTATTGAGCCGTCGATTTTTGCTGTTAAACCAGTCCGAACTGAAACAGCTTGCTGCTTCGGGAGCGTGCGTCGGAGCCCATACTCTCTCTCATCCCATGTTGTCGCAATCATCGACCGAGGTGGCCTGGAAGGAGATCTCGGAGAGCAAACACAACTTCGACCAGGTTTTGGGACAAGAAACGTGGGCCTTCGCTTATCCCTTCGGCGATTCCAGTTCGGTCAACTCTCGCGAAGTGGAGATGGCGGAACACGCCGGATTCAAAGCTGCATTTCTGAACGCTGACGCAGGTGGGACAAGCGCTTCAAGGTTCTCTCTTGCCCGCGTGCATGTCACTGCCGAGATGACTATCACCGACTTAGAAGCGCGCATTTCAGGCTTTCATCGTTCATTGCGACGGTTGTTTAAATCAGCAATCCCGAGCGTTGTGAGGTCAACCGCGTGATCACGGAACCATTAGCTGCGCAGGAAGAGGCGGTTAATCTTCGCACCTACGGCATTCCACAGGTTGCCTCTTATTATGCCGCGCTCAGTTACCTGACACCCTGCGAAAAAGTGCTTTTTCGAAGCTATATCAAAGCTGGAGTGCACGTCCTCGACCTGGGGGTAGGCGGAGGAAGAACGACAGCCTATCTTTCCAGGATTGCGTCACGCTATGTGGGAGTCGATTATTCGGAAGCGATGGTGCAGGCGTGCAAGAACAAATATCTGCAGCTGGATTTCCGCCTGGCCGATGCGTCTGACTTATCTCCGTTCGAAGACGAATCGTTTGATGCCATCGTATTCTCCTTCAACGGACTCGATTCCGTTATTCCAAATAAAAAAAGATCTCGATGTCTGCGCGAATGCGGGCGGGTGCTTCGTCCAGGCGGAGTATTCATTTTCTCTTCGCACAATCCGCGCTCTCTTCTGGTTCGCGCTGACTGGGACCACGGCAGATTAAAAGCTTTTGCGCGAACATTCATATCGCAGAGAAACGTGTACTTCCCACTTCTCCTGGTCGTGTGCACGGCACTCAAAGCGACTCATGCCTTTTTCGCCGCGGCAATAAGATCAATGGTGAAGACCATTCGGCGCGTTCCAAGCAGCGCCTTTTGGCGTGGCGAAGGCAATCTTTATGACTCGAGCCACGGCGGCCTGACGATTCATTGTGCAACACCAGAAAAAGTCATCGCTGAGTTAACAGAATTCAATTTCCAATTAGTCACGTTCGTAGGAGATGACTACCCCCGAACCAGTCGCGGCTTTTTTACGGATTGGTATTACTACGTGTTCTCTAAATCTGAAAATTCGAACATGGGCAGGAAATCATGCGCCTAGTTCTGCATCGAGAGATCCCCCAGGACAATATTTTGGCTGGCCAGTGGAACGACCTGGTACGGCAAATGGAGTGTCCCGAAGTTTTCTATACCTACGAATGGTCATTAGCTGTGAGCCGCGCCTACCGCGATTCGATTACACCTTTGTTGATGCTGGCTTACGATGAAGATTCATTAGTGGGTATGGCCGCCCTCGCAACCGATAAAACACAATCCAAAACATTTTTTCTGGCAGGCGCAACCGCAGACTACTGTGATTTTGTTTCTTCGCCGGAATTGCGTCAGGAATTCGTGGAATGCGTTCTTTCCGAACTTCGCCTGCTGGGAACGTCAATGCTGGTGCTGCCGAACGTGCCAGCCGATTCTGCTACTGCACGCGTGCTTGCGCTCTCAGCCGACGTTGAAGCGTATAACTTGTTTTCTCAGCCGGCGTTTCAATGTGCCCAGATTTCGCTGCGAACCGCGGAGCAGCGAGCATTGGTCGCGCATTCTCTCCGGCACAAACGGGAACGCCGTTACCTCAAGTCGTTAGCCGCAAAAGTCCCGGTCGTGCTCGATCACCTGAAGTCATGGGACGAGATTGCTTCCGCATTGCCATTATTCACCAAGGCACACGTCACCAGGTTCTCGGCCATCGGCCGGATCAGTAATCTCGACAACCGGCAGCGGCTTATTTTTATTTCTGAATTGGCGAGGTTGCTTGCGCCGCACGGCTGGATTACGTTAAGCCAACTTCGCGCGGGCGAACGTCCGATGGCGTGGCAATATGCTTTTCGATTCGCTCGCCACTGCTGTTTTTACCAGACAACTTTTGATGATAGTTTTCGCGAGTATTCTCCTGGCTTCTGCCTGCTTATCAAGCTTATTGAGGAGGCTTGTGATTCTGACGAGATCGATTTTATCGACCTCGGTCTGGGCAGTGAAGACTACAAAAAACGATTAGCCACAAATAAACGCGAAACCCTGCATTTCACGCTCGCAAGGTCCGCACTGACCTACTGGAAGGTCGCAGCACGCTACCACGCAGCCGCCGCCATTAAGACTTCGCCTCGCCTGGAACATTATGTTCGTCGAGTCTTGGGGCGTGATTCCCCGAGAAACATTCAAGCATGAAGATATTGCTGCTCCATCCAGGAGACACATTCGCGCACGAGTATTCGAATCACCAATGGGACCTGGTGGTCGATCTCGGCCGCGCTCCTCGCGGGACGTACGAGGACTGGCGTGAGCAAGCCGCATGTCCAGTAATTAGTATCTACGATTATGCCGCGGAGATTGACGATCTTTATTATCTTAGGCAGTTGCTTCAACTAGGAATCGGCCGCGTGGTCGATCAATGTGGGATCGACTGGTGGGATATATTCTCGCTGGAAATTGCCTCTCGCATTCAGCGCGCTGTCCTGATTGAACGGTTGTCAAAACACCTTCCTCTGAATTGCGATTTGTATTCCACCCGTGCGGATCCTGTTGCCACCGCACTGCAGCGGCTGCTCGGAGGGAAAGTAACTTGCTTAGGCAGTCGGATGCAGTCAGTGGGTCGCTGGCTCCGCCGCCAGTACGAAACATTCTTCCAACTCGGCAGGGCCGAACTGCTGCAACTCTGCGAAGACAAATTTGATGCTGACCACGCGATTCGCCGTCGCTTCGGCGGTCGCAGACCGAAGTCCGGGCAACCCGTAGTGCTATTGCCGTCAGCGTACGTGAATGTGACCCGGACCGCGCTCGCATACGCGGAGTTGCTTCCACGTCAGCAATTCATGTTAGTGGTTGCTCGGAGGAATGGGTACCCGAGGTTCGCGCCACCCAACGTTACGGCAGCGTCGTTGACTCCATATTTCGGCGCCATAGATAAGCATGAACTCACGTCTTTACGAGAGTCGTGGGAAAGATTGAAGACCTGGCTGATCGGACGGGCCACGGAGCTTAAGACAGCGGAATTGGTAGGCTGTTTTGGAACAAGCTGCGCCCCTTTTCAGTGGGGTCTCGCACTTCGCGATGCTTGGTTGCGTGTATTTGCATCCCAGCGCGTGACCGCGTGTCTGAGCGCGGACGACAGCAATCCCAACACACGAATCCCGTTAATCTTAGCGAAGAACCGCGGAATTCCAACCTTAGCCTGCCACCACGGCGCTCTCGACTTTCGCATGGCTATCAAGGTAAATCATGCGGACGCTTACCTGGCCAAGAGTGAAATGGAACTGGATTACCTGAAGCGCTTCTGCCATTTTCCTGCGCAGAAGATAGCCGTCGCGGCGCCACCGTTGTCGACTTTACGACGCACGATTTCGCGCTCCACTCGGTGGCTCGTTTTTTTTACCGAGCCGTATCATGGCTACGGATGGCGCACCGACGAAGTCTACCGTGATCTTTTGCCTCGTTTGTTTTCTCTCGCTCAGAACTGCGGATTGAGGCTTGTTTTTAAGCTGCATCCTTTTGAAAGCCTCAAACGACACCGCGAGATATTACGCCGCCTCATCCCGAAAAATGCGAACCAGATAGACGTGCTTGCAGGTCCGCCAACGGAGCAGTTGTGGAACAACACGCGACTGGCCTTGACCGTGCAATCCTCCACCGCTCTGGAATGCACTGCCTTGGGGATCCCTGTCTTTTTGTGCGCGTGGCTACGCGATTCTTATTCGGGCTACGTTCAGCAATACGCGCGATTCGGGGCGGGTCACGTGCTGGAATCCCCAGAGCAAATTGCGGATATTCCGCAAGTGCTTGAGAAGCGCGAAAAATCTTCGCACCAGCGAGCAAACAGTGCGGCCATCGATTCCCAGGACTTTGCGCAACTGCTGTCAGGGGCTTGTTGTTTGCCGCTGGCAAGCAACGCGTAAGAAGAATTACAAAAGCTGCACGCAAGAACTTTGATTCAGAGAAAAACGTAGCGATGAAAATCAAATCGCGAACTCGACCCATCACGATTTTCACACCATCGTCGGCCGACGAAGATAACACCAACGCTCAAAATCTCACCGTGAAAGAGATCGTTGCCCGCCTGCCTTCGGAGCAATTTCAAGTAATCATGATTTCCGAAGGCAAACCCGATCCCCGCATCGCCGCGCGCAAGAATACGGAGTTGATCCTTTGGACCGAACATTGGAATACTGTCCGGCTCTTCAAGCGCTGCCTTTTCCGCAGCGCCTGACATCTATTTCTTTCCGCGATACGGCCCCCTTGACCGCGCATTCTTCGACTTGAGAAAGTACCTGGGAAAAAGAACTGCACTGGTGAGCTACGTTGTCATGATGATGAATGATCTTACGGGCGGAGGCTTGATTGGCCGCTCCATCGTCGAGGCGGACAGAGTTTGCGTCAACTCGAAGTACGTAGGCGATACGGTTCGGGAGAAGTTCGGCCTTGAGTCGACCACAATCTACGATGGAGTTGACCGCCGATTTTTCTTTCCGTCTCCCGTGGATCGGGAGATTCGTAGTTCCAATTCGCTAGTGGTCCTCTACGCCGGCTCTCTGCAACCGCGAAAGCGGGTCGAATTGGTGATCCAAGAATCCGTACGCTGGCCAGGCGTGCAGTTTCGTATAGCAGGTCGCGGCGAAACCGAGGAACGCTGCCGCGTTTTGTGCCGGGAGCACAATTGCCACAACGTTTCTTTCCTGGGTCACTTGTCGTCTTCGCAACTAGGAGAAGAAATGCGCAAAGCGGATGTTTTCTTTTTCCCGAGTCTTCTTGAGGGCCATCCTCAGGTCCTCGGACAAGCCGCTGCTTGCGGCTTACCGGTGGTTGCCATGAATGTTTACCGGCCAGATTATGTACTGCATGGAGAGACTGGCTTCCTGGCAGAGTCGGATGCTGAGTTAACCGAGAAGTTGGACGTGCTATTACGCGATTCTGCATTGCGGCAATCGATGGCGTCGGCCGCCGCCTGCCACTCACGGAAATTTGATTGGGATCAGATTGCGCAGCAATGGATCGGGGTTTTTCAAGATGTAGTCGCGCAACGGCAGAGCACCTAGTATGCGCAGAACATTTGCCATGCTTGTTCGATTGTGCTCGTAGGAAATCTTTGCCACTGCAATATGAATGCGACCACTCAAGTTGCGCGGGACCAGGCTTACCCACAAGCAGTGGGTCTGCCTCGCGTCATCAACAACTCCGTTGCCTTAGTCCTGCTTGACTTGCTGAACAAGGCGATTCCCCTGATCGTGTTCCCGCGGGTCGTTCGCATGCTTGGACCTGCGGTCTACGGACAATTAGGCTTCGCTGGCGCAGTCGCTGGCTTTTTCGGCCTGCTGGCTTCCCCGGGATTTTCCACGTATGCGCTGCGAGAGGCAGCCAAGAACAGCGAGCGTGTTTCATTCCTGGTTAAACATGTTCTCGGGGCCCGGGTCGTGTTTGCCGCTGTCTCTTATGGCGCTGCTCGCGCTCTTTACTTTGTTCCTCGCGCCCCACGATGGCCAGACGCGTCTTTTGATCTTGTTATCCGGTTTGGCTTTCGTGGCAGGCAGTCTTGACACCCAATGGATTTTCGCAGCTCGCTCGCGTATGTCCATGATCCCGGTGCAGGGCGCATTAGCACAACTTGCCTATGCTGGCCTGATCCTCGTGCTGGTTCGCGGTTCCGGCGACGCGTGGATTATCCCGGCGGCGACGTTGGTCTCTCTTGGTCTGAGCACTCTGTTTATTTGGCTCCCTGCCCGGCGTGAATATCACATTCCCCTACCGGAGATCTCACCGCAAGCCTGGGGAATGTTCCTGCCGATCTGCCTTGTCATGGGATTCTCCAGCCTCATGTCAATGATCTATGACCAGATCGACGTCGTCATGCTCAAGTATTTTCGAGCCGACGCAGAACTGGGAACGTATGTGGCGAGCTATGGCTTGATGACGATGGCAATGTCTTTCCTCCCGATCCTGAGCCGGGTGTTTCTGCCGCTGCTTTCCGAAACTGCAGGCAGCAGAGGGGATACGCAGAATAAATATCTTCGCTGGCTGGGTAACGCGACGATTGGCCTGGCTCTACCGATCGCGGTGGGTGGCTTCATTTTGGCCGCTCCGTTCACCCAGTTCGTCTTCGGCAGCCAGTATTCAGGGTCGGGAACTCTATTCCGCTGGCTGACGCTGACCATTGTTACCGCGACAGCAGCGAGCTATTGCGGAGCGCAGCTCATACCGAATGGCCGGGAAAAGAAGTATTTCGTGGCCGTCCTCGCTGGAGCGTTCTCGAATGTTGTGCTGAACCTGCTCTTCATTCCCAAGTACGGAGCACTCGCGGCTGCGTTCACAACGGCGATCAGTCAGGGCGTTGTCGCACTAATGAACTACTATTTCGTTCGGGATTTGACCAAGCCGTCTTTGCTAACCGCAGTGGCGATATCAATTCCCGCCACTTGTGTTATGGCCGTCAGTCTTGTGCTCCTGCAAGTGTTTTTTTCGGTTCATGTCTTTGTACTAGTCACGCTAGGGGCCTTGGCATACGTTGGGGCTTACTCTCTAAGTCTCGTTTTCTTAAATCGAATCAGCGCGCCAAGCGCCCGGATTGGTCTATCTTGAGCGGCGCTGAGCTTTCTATGCAATGTTCTGTACCCCAGAACCGACCTAGCTTGCGGATACATTCTTCGCATCTCGAAGAGCGCCACAAGCCAACGGTGGCAGTTTTGCTTTCGGGTGGGGAAAAGTTCAGCGCATACTACGGCGGCGCTCTGGCGCGTTGGACTTATCAAGTCTACAGCCGGCTCACCAATGTAGTTGATGTCACGATTTTCGGTGTTCCCACCCATGACGAAGACCTTTATGCACTTCCGCATCAAAGCAGCCGGATCTGGCGCGCTTTCAACTTCGTAAGTCGCATTCCGATAGCGCGGCGTTACGAACAGCAACTGTGGCTGCGGGCGCTGATGCCGCGGCTTCGAGAATTCGATCTGCTTCACATTCACAATCGGCCTCAATGGGTCGCCGTTCTGCGCAGTATGGGTTACGGGGGAGCGCTCGTGCTTCATCTGCAGAACGATCACCTTGGCCATTGGACCTCGCCCATGCTGGATGACTTGGCATTGCGCGTTGACCGGGTAGTTGCGTGCAGCAACTATCTTCGTGATTGTTTTGCGCCGCGATCTCCAGCTTTGGCGGTTAAGACCCGAGTCGTATTTAATGGAGTCAACCGCGAATTGTTCTTTCCCAAAGAAGAACTTCGCGAGCCCAAGACGATATTTTTTGTGGGACGTCTCGATGCCGAGAAGGGCGTGCTGCAGCTCATACAAGCCTATGCGCGAATTCTGCAAGCTCATCCTGACGCTACGCTCGTGATCGGAGGTACGAGCGGTTTCGGGATCCATCAGGAAACAGCCTACATCCGCCGGGTGCGCGAGCTGGCGAATTCGGTCGCACAAACTTCCAAGGCGAAGGTTCTATTTACGGGCTACATTCATCACGACCGCGATTTACCTTCCTGGTTTCAGAAAGCGACCATCTTCACCAGCCCTTCTCTATTTCAGGAACCCTTCGGGCTGGTAAATGCCGAGGCCATGGCTTGCGCGACCCCCGTGGTTGGCAGCGATAGAGGCGGTATACCAGAAGTGTTAGGGGATACAGGCCGACTTGTCGATCCTGAGGACATAAAGAATTTTGCCGACACGCTTTCAGCCTTGCTGGCGCAACCCGCCAAGTGTGCGGAACTTGGAGCGGCCGGCTACGAACGGTGTCGAAGGATGTTTGACTGGCAACTGATTGCCGAGAATTGGGCAGCGTTGCTCGAGGACGTAGTTCGCCCGACGAATCGCCTGCCCCAACTCGGAACCTAATTCGCAATTGCGGAACCGTTGACGATGTGCTTCCTTGGAATGGATGATAGAGTGCAGCCTCGGAGAGAAAGCGCATCGGTCCGCAACGCGTGTCCTGACGCTCACTCCTTTTTACCCCACCGCCTCCGACGATGCTGAAGGGTGCTTTATCGCCGAGCCGCTGCGGGAACTGGAGCGGTTCGACGTCAGCTCCTGCGTCGTGGCCGTGCAGCCATTGCATCGCAGTAGCGCGCGATTGAATGCCGCGACTCCCGCCGCAACCTGGATCCGTTATGCCTCTATCCCGGGTGGGATTGGTCTTGCTTCCGCCGGGAAATTCCTTTATGTGAGTCTGATTTCGAGGGTCCGCAAGTTGCACCGGTCCCAACCGATCGACCTAGTCCATGCTCATGCCGCGCTGCCGTGCGGGCATGCCGCCATGCTATTGAGCCGGGAACTGAAAATTCCTTTTGTCGTCACAGTCCATGGCCTCGATACGTTCTTTGACAATCAGGTTCGCGGATATTTCGGCGCCCGCTGCAGGAACGTTGCTCAATCTGTTTACCGAGCTGCATCGCGTGTCATTTGCATCAGTGACAAGGTTGCCAACAAAGTGGCCAATAATGCCGCGGCTCCATCGAATACGAGGCTCATTTACAACAGTGTTGATGCGGGCATGTTTTCACCGAGTCGGGTCGACTGTTTGCCGAACACTATTCTTAGTGTGGGCAATCTGATTCCCATCAAAGGCCACGAACTTCTATTGCGCGCGCTGGCACATGTCCTTCCCCTTTATCCGCATCTTGCATGCGAGATTATTGGCGACGGGTCTGAAAGTGAGCGCCTTAGCAAGTTGGCTGGCGACTGCAACATCGCCGGCAAGGTCCATTTCCTTGGACGGCAAAGTCGAAAGCAGGTTGCGGAAGCGATGCGCCGCTGCGCACTTTTCGCGCTGCCCAGCCGCTACGAAGGTTTGGGTTGTGTTTATCTCGAGGCAATGTCGACGGGAAAACCTGCAATCGCTTGCCGCGGACAAGGGATTGATGAAATTATCCGGCACGGGCGCACTGGGTGGCTGATCGATCCGGATAACCTGCCAGAACTGATCGCAGCTCTAACCACCCTGTTGGGTGACGTCCAGCTTCGCCATCAAATCGGTGAGGCTGCGCGGCGAACCGTTCTTGAGCGCTTTACCTCGATCCATCAAGCTAGCCAACTTGCCGCGATCTATCGGGAGTGCGTAGCATGAGCCGTCGAGTTGTGATTGTCACCGAACTGATCGCGCCCTACCGGGTTCCGGTGTTCAACGCGCTCGCTCGGCGCAACGGCATCGATCTGCACGTAATCTTTCTTTCGGAAAACGATTACAGCCAGCGTCAGTGGCGGGTTTACAAAGAGGAAATCCGATTTTCCCACGAGGTTCTTTCTTCGTGGCGCCGAAGCCTGGGTAGGCAAAGTGTTTTGCTGAATTGGGGCGCGGAAAGCGCACTGCGGCGAGCGTGTCCCGATTTCATCGTTTGCGGCGGCTATAACTATCTTGCCTCATGGCAGTCCATGTCATGGGCGCGCCGAAATGGTGTCGCTTTCAGCTTATGGTGCGAGAGTACGAGTAAAGACCTTCGCAGATCCTATCCAGTCATAGAGTTTTGCAAAAAACAGTTTTTGCGGCATTGCGATGCATTTATCGTTCCAGGAAAATCATCGTTTGAGTATTTGAGAGATTGCGGCGTTCGTGCGGAGATGATATTTACCGCACCCAATGCGGTTGACACGCACTTCTTCGCAAACCGAGCTAAAGTCGTTCGCGAGGACGCTGCGATACATCGCGAGGCATTGGGCTTGCCTCCGCGCTTCTTCCTCTATGCCGGACGTTTGGTCCGGGAAAAAGGTATCTTCGATCTTCTGCATGCCTATCGCGCATTACAGCCCGAACTTAGAAAAAATGTGGGTTTGGTGTTTGTGGGAGACGGTCCTGAAAAATCCGCGCTTGTTCGGTACGCAGCGGCGACGAATTCGGGGTCCATTCACGTCGTCGGTTTTGCCCAACGGGAAGAATTAGCGGCTTACTATGCGCTCGCAGATGTCTTTGTATTTCCCACGCACACTGACCCGTGGGGACTGGTTGTCAATGAAGCGATGGCGTGCGGTTTACCAGTTATTGCATCACGCGCCGCAGGCTGTGTGGCCAACTTAGTGCATGACGGATGGAACGGCCGCGTTGTCTCGGTTGGAAACATCCAACAATTGGCTTGCGCTATGGAGGAACTCGCTACTGATGCGGAACGGCGGGCGCTCATGGGCCGGCACAGCCAGGAACACATCGAGCAATATTCCCCCGAGGCGTGGGCGGCCGGCATGGCCAATGCGGTGATGCTGCAGCGGAAAGAGGCAGCGTGAGCGAGCGTCTTTCTGCATTCTTACTTCCGCTCGTAGTCCTTGTTTCCTGCGTGTGCGCCTTTTACGCCGTGGTTCTCCGTCCGGCGTACTTCAGCAATTCCGATGGGCTCGCCACCCTGTTGTTTATAGAAGTGCTGGTGGCTGGGATTTGGAATTACCGCGCCCGATTTTTCCCGCTGCTGCTGGCAGCGTTCTTATGGGCTGGCATGGCTCTGCCGTTGAGTGAGGAATGGACCACCGGGCGATGGATCGTTCTGGCCGTGGGCGCGCTGGCTGGGCTGATTGTTTATGCGCGCGATCAGCGCTACTCATTCGGGACCTTTCATCTGGCGGCATTGTTTTGCGTGATCGCGGCCATGGTATCCGCCGCCGTATCGGCGTATCCGACCCTGGCGTTTCTTAAGGGAATGAGCTTGCTGCTTCTTTTTCTATATGGTTCAACTGGAGCGCGACTCGCGGTCATGGAAAGGACGGCCGTTTTTTTCTCATCGTTATTAGTCGGTTGTGAGTTGCTGGTGTATGTTTCAGCAATTTCATATTTCATCTTTCGCTACGAAATTTTCGGCAACCCAAACTCTATGGGCGCTGTGATGGGCGTTGCGGCCCTTCCGTTGCTGCTGTGGGGAATCCTCGTAAGCAAACGGCCTACCACCCGCTGGCGCCGTACGTTTGCGTTCGCGCTCGCGCTTATATTGCTCTTCAGCAGTTACGCGCGCGCCGGCATCGCTGGGGCGGCAGTCTCGTGTATTTTGCTTTGTCTTTCTCTGCGACGATATGGGCTCTTACTCGGTGGAACATGCATTGCTTTACTGCTGGCGGCACTCGTAGCCGCTACCGCCCCCTTGCATCAGCAACCATCAGATTCACTTACATACGTGTTCTTGTACAAAGGCCATCGAGAAGATGGCCTTCTCGCCTCCCGCAGATCGATTTGGGACGATACAGTTTCCGCCATCAAGAACCACCCATGGTTGGGCAGCGGTTTTGGAACTAGTCCGACAAGCAGCGACCTGGTACAGCAACCCGGAAGCGTCGAATCGCTGCGTGAGGCCACGCGAGAACATGGCAACAGCTATTTAGCAATTACGGAGTGGGTCGGAGTGATGGGAGACATTCCGTTTTTCGCGCTGGTGATTTTGATCGCCGTGAATGTCGGCCGCGCGTTGGCGCAGGCAAGACATACCGGCAACGTCTTCTCGCCCGCGCTTCCGCTGGCAGGGGTGTTAGCGGCTGGATTGGTCCATGCTGCTTTCGAAGATTGGCTTTTCGCGGTGGGCTATTATCTCTGCATATTTTTCTGGAGTTTGGCCTTCATCATGGTGGATGTGCTCCGTCCCTCTGCAAATCAAGCTTCCTGATAGTACAATTCGGCCACCCTCGGTCTGGACCAAGGCAACCTCGGCCCGGGGCCGAGCGGTGATCAGTCACAGCTGTAAATATGAGGAGGGCGTGATGCAGTTGCATCTGGAGAGTCGCCCGGTCGGCGATGTCCTGGTCATTCAGTGCCAGGGACGAATCGTCGGGGGAAAGAAGTTTTCACTTTGCACTCCTACGTGGGAGACTCCTTCATCAAGTACGGCGACGTAGTGCTGCAACTCGAGCGAGTGGAGTTCGTTGACAGCAGCGGGCTGGGAGCGATGGTGCGTCTCATGCAGGCTGCACGAGCGAAGGGAGGCGACCTCAAACTCAGCGCAGTGCCGCCGAACATCCGCAAAACTCTTGAGATGACTCACCTGCTCTCGCAATTTGAAACCTACGATTCGGTCGAAGAAGCAATTACTGCGGCCTATTTAGGCTCACGATATTCGCGGGGAAAAGTAGGGGACGCAAGACCGCGCATGCTCTGCGTTTACGACTCGACGGACGTATGTACCTTCCTGCGAGAAGTGCTATGCAATGCCGGATACAACGCCTTGACCACTGCGAACGTCGACGACGCCCGAGTTCTGCTCAAAGCAACCAAGGCGAAACTGGTAGTGCTTTCTGCGCGCCTGCAATCCGTACATGGAAAACCGACACGCAAGGCACTGGAGGAAATTGATCCCGCGGTCTCTCTGCTGATCCTGGACGAAAACTTTGCCACCCAGGATCCGGGAGAAGCGGCGGAGAAACTACTGAGCGAAGTGGGCAGATGGTCTGCCGCTCTGGATTAAGGACCGGGAAGTTCGTTTGTCCTTTGCCGCACTCGAAAACGAGCGGACTCAAATTTTCGCGATGAGTGTCTCGCCGCGAGAGACTTGGTTCAGTTGACCGTTCATTGCCGCTCCGCACGACTGCAGAGCTCCACCGAGAATGATGAATGGGACTATCCAGCTAGTATTCATATCGTTTGTCTCACTGCAAATTCGTTCTGCTCTAATTACGAAATTCGAAAACACAGATGCATCAAAATGGCCCCGCCTAGTGACGCCAGTAGTGCGATGGGCATTGCCACCACACCTACTTTGAGGAAATCCCAAAAACTCACATCGAGCTTTTCTTTGCGCAAGGCAATCAGCCACAAAATAGTTGCCAGCGATCCCGTAATAGAAAGGTTCGGCCCCAAGTCGACGCCGATCAGAACAGCATCGATGATGAGACCTTTCGCGTGCGCCGCCTGCACGGTACTCCCTGCTATCAATCCGAGCGGAAGATTATTGACCAGGTTGTTCGCCACGCCAACCGCAAATCCTGTAACGAATGTGCCTCTGATTGGTCCAAGCGTCTCTGCCCAGGCCAGCCATTCCCGTGTGTATTGCATCGCGCCGATACTTTCCATGGCATCCACCATCACAAAAAGCCCGGCAACAAGAGCTAGAGTTCCCCAACTTATCTCACGAGCCAGACTCAGTGGATTGCATCGTGCTTTGATGGAGACAAGGGCTGTGATGACGAGAGCCGCCAGACATGTTGGCAAGCCAAGCTCCTTACCCAGCGATGATGCCGTTAACAGCACGACTATCATTCCAGCTAATCCCGCGAGCACCAACTTCCCATCACTCCTTAAGGACTGAGGTTCCATATCACACTCGATGGACGCGCGGAGATCTTTTCGAAAGAGCCAGCGCAGCACGATGAATGTCGCGGCAATGGAGAGCAGTGATGGGACGCCGAAGGACAGGAGCCATCTACCCAGCGGAGGCATTTGATCGTCGAAGACAACTAGATTCGCTGGGTTAGAAATGGGCAGAAGAAACGATGCAGCATTGGCAATGAATGCGCAGACAAAGAGATAAGGCAAGGGCTCGACTTTAGACTTGCGTACAGCCGTCAAAATTGCAGGCGTTAAGACCACCGCCGTCGCGTCATTAGACATGAGCATCGTCACGATCGTTCCGACTGCAGTAGACCAACGCAAACAGCCTTGAGCTGGAGCCATTGGCACTCCGCACCGCAACCGACGAAAGCCAATCGAAGACCCCATGTTCACGCGCGAGTTCAGAAAGCAACATCATGCCGATCAGAAAAAGACACACATCCAACGCTTTCGTGACAGCTCGACCGGCTAGCGGCAACGGCATTAATCGGAGAATGAGTAACAGAAAGACACCGGCGCCAATCCAGTAAACTTCAGGAATGTTGCGCGGGCGGATCAGCATCAGCACGATGCTGATACCGACGATGATGGCTATAAGAGGATGCGCAAGCGCGGGCGAAATCATCTACCACTTTCTCCCGCTCTTGTTTTCGTGATGCGCATTGCCTCCAGGGAGAAACGCAAACTTCAATGAATCGAACATGATCCAATTTACCTTTCGATGAGCGCAATAATCCTATCCATGCAAAGATTGGATTGCCAAGTTCGAGAATCGATAAGAAATTCGCGTCTGGGACTTTGGAAAGCCGACAACGCCACAAAATAGCCTATTACAACAAACAACGAAATTGCGCGCTGAGATCGGAATGGCAAATCCACCGTCACTGAACGATACGGATGTCTTAATCGTCGGCGCCGGCCCAACCGGGCTGGTATTAGCTTTGTGGCTGACGCGGCTGGGCTATATTGCCCTGGCGGATCCGGAAGCTAACGCCGCGACAGTCGCATCCTATCTCGAAGAGCGCGGCATTGTTTTGATGAAGTAGAGATGGCATCGCCGGTTCCACAGCGTCTTCTTTCGTCTTCCCCAAGGCAGACCGATTGCGATCACGCCCCTGCTAGTGGAGTTGGAAACAGCTTCATTTCGGGAGTGGCAGACCGACTGTCTTGCCGGTCTGAGCGGACTGTCGCGCTGCATCCAGAATTTCGGACACGGCTATGTTTGTCTTTAGAGAAGACAGACTGTTCCCTTCCTGAATTTCTCCGCTCAGGACCGCAGTCATGTAGTGCAGCGGATCGTCGTATGGTGCGATGAGGCTTTCTCCATTCAGCATCTGGCCTTCGGACTCGTTCGCCTTGCGTACCTCGATCCGCTCCGAGTCGACTGCCTTGGCATAGCCGGTACGCCCATAAACATCCATCTGCTTCAGTGCGAAGGGCCAGTTCCAGGACGCCTGAACGATTGCGACGGCACTCTTATAGTTGAGAATGATTTCCGCCTCGTCGTCGACCTCCGGATATAGATTCGGCTGCAGCTGTTTGGTCACCGCGGTCACGGAGAGCGGAGTCTCGCCATCCATCAGCCAGGTCATAAGGTTCGGTCCGTAGCAGCCAAAGTCGAACAGCGCTCCGGCACCGTTCTGCTTGGGGTCGATCAAAAACGATAAGAACTCCGGTGACACTCCGATCAACTTGGGGCCCGGATGGCCGTCGCGAAAAACTGTCTTTACCATCGACCCCAAAGCGCCCTGCTTCAGTAGACGGAACGCTGCGGTATTGGTCGCATACCAGGACGTCTCCAAGTTGACGAGCACATGGATTTTGCCGCGTTGCGCAGCGTCCTGAATAGCCTGCGCATCCTTATAGCTGATGGTCAGCGGCTTCTCGACCATTACGTGAACGCCCAATGCGGCGCACTCCTCAATCACTCGCCGGTGCTCGCTCGGAGCAGTAAAAACGAGCACTGCACGGGGATGCGCTTGCGAAACCATTTCTTGAATGCTGCGAAAGTGTAAGCTTGCGGAAAGACGATAGCGCTGTGCATATGAATCGAAGAGCTTCTGGTCGGGTTCAACTATCCCGACCAGTTGAACATCAGGGCGATTCAGTATTCCGCCGGCTGGCGTAAGCCCGCCGCCCTTCAGAAAGCCCTCGACATGTCCGTGAACCAGGCCGACAATGCCAACTCTCATTGGGGAACCAGGGGTGGCGTCAACAGCCGCGTTCGCGTGAATAGCAAGGAAAGTGAGCATCAACAGAATCAGTTTCATGTTTTCCTTCTTAGTAAGGCAGTAAAGAAGCAGGCGACATCACTGCAGCGTAAATGCGCGCATGTCTAGAAAGCAATGACGGGCGTGTAAGATTCCTGTCATTCCGAGCGAAGCGAGGAATCTCGGTGCTTGCTGGCCGAAACCAGATTCCTCGCTTCGCTCGGAATGACAAACAAATTTTCGGATGTGAGGTTACCAAACCCTGCAGAGCTTGGCGTATCCTTCGAAGTTCGACGCTATGGCCCCGTCGCGTGTCATGCGGAAGTAAGAAATACTCAGGAGAAACAACGGTATATGCACTCTCTAACACGTCGCAACTTCATGCGGATTGGCGCAGGCTCGATGGCTGCCGGAGCCGCGGCAAAGCTTACTCTGCTCGAACCAGCCGCGCTGTGGGGCGAAGATCAAACTGTTGCACCGAGCGATCGGATCCGATTTGCATCGATCGGCACCGGCACGCGTGGATGCGAATTGCTGGCAGCGTCGCTTGCAGTGCCGGGTGTTGAATGTGTCGCCGTGTGCGATCTGTATGACAGCCGGCACGAGGCGGCTCAGGAGGCGGTACAGAAGCAGGTTCCGGCGACGCGCAATTACAAACAAATTCTCGACCGGAAAGATGTCGATGCCGTGATCGTCGCCGTCCCCGACCACCAACACCGCCGGATCGTGGTGGATGCCTGCGCAGCGGGCAAAGACGTCTATTCGAAAAGCCGATGTCGCACACACTGGAAGACGGCTTCGCCATGGTAGATGCCGTGCGCAAAGGAAATCGCATTCTGCAGGTTGGCAGCCAGCGCGTGAGTTCCATCGTCTATGAGAAGGCGCGCGAACTCTACGCATCGGGCGCGCTCGGCGATGTGTTCTTCATCGAAGGCTCATCCGACCGCAACTCGCCCAGCGGCGCCTGGGTATATCCGATTCCGCCAGACGCGAGCGAGCAGACCATCGACTGGAATGCGTTTCTGGTGGGCGCCCCCAAGCGGCCGTTTGATGCGGCGAGATTCTTCCGCTGGCGCTGCTTCTCGGACTACGGCGAGGGGTTGGCAGGCGACCTTTTCGTGCATCTGCTCTCGGGAATTTACTTCATCTCGGGAACGAATGAGGCGCCGAAGCGGGCGCAGTCGAGTGGCGGACTGTTTCGCTGGAAAGACGGACGCGACTTCCCGGATGTGATCGAGACGCTTTACGACTATCCGAAATTCCGCGTGTGCTGCGCTGCAATCTGAACAATGCCGGCGGTGAGCCGATCAAATTCCACGGCACCAAAGGCACCATGGAAATCATTGGGCAAACCCTGACCTTCACGCCGCAAGATATAACTCCCAAGCCGGAAACATATTCGACGAAAGGGCTGGCCGGAACGGCTGCGCAAGGAGTATCTGGCGCAGTGGGCAGCGGAACATCCGCAGCCTGGCGCCGCTCGACTACCAGGCGGACGAAGCCGAGACTTTTACCGCGCCCGCAGGCTACAGCGATGTATCGGCGCATCAGGCAAACTTCTTCAATGCGGTTCGAACCCGCAAGCCCACCGTGGAGAACGAGGTGTTTGGCAACCATGCGGCGATCGGCTGCCATCTGGCGAACTACGCCTATTTCAAAAAGACGATTGCGACCTGGGATGCGGAGGCGAAGACGATCCGGGGATAACCGCACTCGCGAGTTTATCAGTAACGGAAATTGAGGGACTAATTATGCATGGGATTTCGAGAAGAACTTTTTTGAAGACCGCCTCAGCCTCGGCCGCATGCGCGGCACTATGGAATGATGTACCTCCCGCTGATGGCCGATCCTCTGGGCCTGCCGCTCGGATTGCAACTGTATTCGGTGCGGGACTTGTTGCCCAAAGACTACGAAGGAACGCTGCGCCAGTTGGCTGCGATTGGCTATCGCGAAGTGGAGGCTGCGGGATTTTTCGATCACAGCCCCAGCCAGGTAAAGCAGGCGATGGATCACGCGGGTCTGCGCTGTGTGAGCGCCCACTATTCCATGGAGGATCTTCAGCCGAAGCTGGACGAAATCATTCAGTTCGGCAAAGATCTGGGGCTTAAGTACATCGTCTGCGCTTCGCCAGTGGCTGAAAGATCCGTCGCGCGTGAAAGACCCCGGATCACGAGCGGCGCAGAGAAGCAATGACGCTCGACGACTGGCGCTGGAATGCCGAACAATTCAACCATATCGGGGAACGCGTGAATGCAGCGGGCATCAATTTGCCTACCACAATCACACGCCCGAGTTCCGCTCGGAAAACGGCGTGTTGTTCTACGACGAACTGCTGCGTCTGACCGATCCGGCGAAAGTAACGATGGAACTGGATTGCGGCTGGGTGATCGTGGCGGCAAAAATCCCGCGAATTTCTGACACGCTATCCGACGCGTTTTTCCATGCTGCACGTGAAGGATTTCAAGATGACAGCTCACGCCGGATCGACCCTCCGCCTTCAACGGAGTTGGGACGCGGCAACGATCGACTATCGTCCCATTTTCGAAGCGGCCAAGAAGGCCCACATTGAGCATGCCTTTGTCGAGCAGGAAGAATTCGACATGCCACCGATGGAAGCACTGAAGATTGACGCGGAATACATGCACGCACTGAAAGTGTGACGGGCCACGACAATTCGGCGCCCTAGCGCAGAGCGCTCCGGATCGCCAGATCCAAGCCCACCATCAGTACGGCAGACGCGGGAATCACCAGCAAAGCCCTCTTTAACCGCCGCGGGTCGCCGCCGGCGATGGCCCCGATAATGCGCGAACTGACAGCCAGGCCAGTCCATCCACAGGTAATCACGAAGCCGATAGCAGTACCGGTCATGCGAGGGAACGCATCACCGACGATGGCGATCGTGGTTGGGAAGACCGGCGCCATCGAAATCCGGCTAGAAAAACCAGCGCGAATGCAATTGCAGGCCGGCTGTTCCGCAGCATCAGAAAAGTTGTAACCGCCATCGCGACGGATCCGACCAGCGTGACGGTGATGGCGGGCACGCGGATGAGAATTGGCAAGACGCCGGCGCGGCCGATCAGCAGACCGAGCGCGAATCCCAGCGAAAGAATATTGAGCGCCCGCGATTCGGGAATCCCTGCGCAATGAGGTGGCGGGGCAACCAGTTCCAGATTCCTACCTCACAGCTGATGTAGAGAAAGAGGAAGAGTCCGATCAGAAAGAGCAGCGGACGTCCGAGCACAGGAGCCGCATCCGCGAGAATGAAGCCCGCGCCAGTCGGCCCGGGCATTTTGGTGAAAGTTTCTATCAGCCAGCGTGACGACGGTCAGTGCCGCGATGGTGTAACAGAGGCGGACCCAGTTCCGGCCGAAAAAATTGGCGGAGATAAACGGCGTGGCGAGCGCGCCGAGCCCGAAGAAAAGATTGACGAGATTTAGCGCGGTAGCACGATGGGCCTCGCTTACATCGCTGACCAAAGAATTTGCGGCGGTCACCACGATACCGCCGCCCACTCCGAGCAGAAACAGCAGAAGCAAGATGCTGCGAAAGCCTGGCGAGCGCGGCAGAGCGAAAAGTGCGATCGCGATAAGCGCGAGGCCGAGGACCAGGCCGAGCTTTTTGCCCTCATTGTCGAGCAATGGGCCGACACCGAGCGAGGCGATGATTAGCCCCAGCGCCTGCGCAAACGCGATCGTCCCGTTCTGGCTGGGCGAAAGGTGAAAACGATCAGATAAGTCTGGCAGGATGGTGCCCAACATAGCTGCAATCATCCCGTAAATAAAGATGGCGACAATGGCAGCGAGGATCAACACGCGGCAGCATTCCTTTCAATCGCCGATGTCATGTGTCGGAACCAGTTGCGGGAACATCGACCCAGCTTCGCGTTCGATGACTCTGAAGTGCGGCGTCGAGGATGATCAGTTGCCGCACCCCATCGGCAAACTGCGGATACTCGGGCGTGCCCGGTGAGCCGATCGAGGCGTAGAAACGGCGGAAGAGTTGCTTGAATGTGTCGTCATAGCCTTCGCTGTGTCCCCCGGGAAGATCGGCGTAGCTGCGCGCCTCGGGCTTTAGCAAAGATGGATCTTTGATCAAGATCTCATTTCCTGCGTCGCGATGGCCCACCCAAAGTTCGTCGGGACGCTCCTGGTTCCACGCGACGGAAGATTTTGTGCCGCAGATCTCAATGCTGAGCCGGTTCTTGCGTCCGGCAGAAACCTGACTGGCGGTGACGCTGCCACGCGTGCCCGCGCCCATGCGAAACAGGACGGCTCCGAAATCTTCCGTATCGACGGCAGTTTCAATAACGTCTTCTGGACCAAGTAGCTTGTTCGCGAAAGTCTCGACCGAATGTTTTGCACGCTTGCGCGTGGCGTGGAAGATGTGGAGATCGGCACAGAGAGCGCTAACGCGCAATCCAGTGACATGCTCGGCCATATCGAACCAGTGCGAGCCGATGTCGGCCATGCAGCGCGAAGGGCCGCCAGCTTTTGCGTCAACGCGCCAGTTCCAGTCCGTTTCATATAGCAGCCAGTCCTGGAAATATGTGCCCTGCACTACGAGAATTTCGCCCAAGTCCCCCGCTTCGCGCATGCGGCGCATCTGCTGCACCATCGGGTAAAAGCGCAAATTGTGACAGACGCAGTTTCTCACTCCATGCTTCGCGGCGAGAGCAACTAGTTCTTCGCCTTCCTCGACGCTCGTGGCCAGTGGCTTTTCGCAGAGCACATGTTTGCCCGCCTGGAGCGCATCTTTCGTCATAGCGAAGTGCTGTGCGTTAGGCGTGCAGATATGGACTGCATCAATGGCTGGATCGCTCAGAACGTCGCGGTAGTCAGTCGCAATGGTATTGACGGAGAAGCCCGCGCCCAGACGCTGCGTCGCGTCCGCGTTTCTTCCTGCGATTGCAGCGACCTCGACGAACTCCACACGCCGCGCCGCTTCAAGATGTACACGGCCCATAAAGCCGGTACCAAAGATCGCGGTTCTGATCAGTTTCTTAGCGTTCCCCATCCACTCTCTTTAGACCCACCACGCCGCGGCAGGCTGCTCGCGGATTACGATACTGTTCAGAAAGTTCGCGGCCTTGGTCAAGCCCTCTTCCGGCGAGAGCAAGCTATCTTCATGCTCGATCGATAGCACCGAATCGTAGCCAAACATCCGCAAAGTGGAAACGAACTCCTTCCACCATCCAGCGCCGTGACCGTAGCCGCAAGTGCGGAAGATCCAACTGCGTGTGCGCTCTTCAGTGTACCGCTTGGTATCGAGCACCCCGGTGCGCGGCAAGTTAGGGGTGTAGATCTGTGTATCTTTCGCATGGACGTGGAAAATTGCGCTTTCGAGTACGCGAATGGCAGTAATGGGATCGATGCTTTGCCAGAACAGGTGACTCGGATCGAAATTGCAGCCCACGCTGGGCCCAGCGATGGAGCGCAGCTTAAGCATCGTCTCCGGGCTGTAGACGACGAACCCCGGATGCATTTCGATGGCGATCTTCACCCCGTGATCAGCGGCGAACTTCGCGTGCTCGATCCAATAAGGCGCGACCACTTCACTCCACTGCCAGTCGAGGACCTTCAGGTAATCGGGAGGCCAGGGGCACGTGACCCAGTTGGGAGCGGTGGCGTGGAGCGAATCGCCGGGGCATCCCGAGAAGTCAACGACTACAGAGATGTCCAGCCTCTCGGCGAGCAGGATGGTTTTGCGGCTCACTTCGCGGTCGTGCTGCGCCCGAGCTTTATCTGGATGCAGCGCATTGCCGTGACAACTCAAAGCGCTGATGCTGGCGCCGTGATCTGCCAAAACTCTCTTGAACTCGGCGAGTGCCGACTTATCTTCAAGCATCGAGAGTTTGCAGTGCGCATCGCCGGGGTAGTTGCCGGTGCCGAGTTCGACGGTGTCGATATTGAGCGCCTTCAGTTTCTTGAGAACCGCGGCCAGCGGAAGCTGCGACAGCAAGGGCGTAAAGACTCCAACGCGCATAACGATTGCTATCTCCTTAGAAAGCGTTCGTTCACTACTGATTTGCTGCAACGTCCCCAGCATTGAAGTTCAGGAGTGAGTTACTCCGAATCAAGAATGAGTTCCTCAGTGGCCTGGTTCAGACAGCCGTGTGAAGCCATCGGCACTCCAGTCCTCACTTCCCACTCCGTTGTGGACGAAGAACAGACCGTCCGGATCATACTTTGCTTTTACCGCACGCAGTTTCGGGTAATTGGAGCCCCAGTAGGATTGCTGCCATGAGGGTTCGAAGAAGTTGCTTTCCGACACGTAGGATCCGCCGTTCGGCGCCAGCTTCCGCAGTTCGCCCATCGATTTGGCGACGGCAGCAGCCTCTTTGCCGGCTGCTATAAGATCGGGCTCATGCCCGCGAATGCCCGGGTACGCATGCCCCTCGCCTGAGGCAATAATGGCGAGAGCGAAAGCATCGAGCACCATTGGATTCGTTGCCGTGTCGCGGGCCGCGGCTAGGGCGTCAGCCGGAGTACCAGCGAGACCTTTGTTGAAGTGCAGTTCGACTTCCCAGTGGCGGGAACTGGCGAACAATGCATTGACCAGACGATCTTGCGACTCGTCCTCAAGCAGGGACGCGGACAGCCACAGCGACTCGTAGGCATAAAGAAACTGGCCTACTTGACCGGCGTCGCCCGTCCACCAAACATCGTTCGGGCCCGCACCAGGTCGCAAGTCGGCAACGAACGCTGGGTAATGATGCTGTTGCATCCACGCGGCATCCCACCAGCTTCGCGCCGGTATGCTCGCGATAATCGGCGAGGCTTTTAGCGTATAAACACTCGGAGAACTCGTCACCCAGTCCAGGAACGGCTGCCAGACCTTCTCGGCCTGCTCGCCATCCAGTCCGTAAGAGACCATTGAAATCGTAAGAGAATTGTCAGTGTTTATGTGGGCCTGCTCGCCCCAATGATCATTGAACAGGCTCGCGCGGTACAGGCTGAAGAACTGATGTAGAAGGCGGCGAAAGGCATCGTCGGACGCAGCCCTGATGGTGAAGATAGCGGCGCCAAAGAACTCGGGAAGCTCGCGTACGCGCAGAGTAACTTTACTCACGACGCCAAAACTGCCTCCGCCTCCGCCTTTCAGTGCCCAGAACAGATCCGGATTCGTACATGCATTTGCAATCCGAATCTTGCCATCGGCAGTTACAACTTCGGCCTCCAGTAAGCCCGCTGCCGCGAGGCCATAATGCTTGGAGAAACTTCCGAAGCCGCCGCTTTGAATCAGGCCGGCGACTCCAACCGTCGTGCAGCCGCCCCCTTGAACGTAATGACCGCCCTTGGTCGTGACCGCGTCGTATGCGTGGACCCAGATCGCTCCGGCTCCCAGCGTCACCGCGCGCTGCGGCACTTGTTTGCCCTCGCAGCTCTGCAGGATGAACGCATCGTGCATGGTGATGTCATTCATGTGTCGGGTCCAAATCAGCAGCGAATCGGGCGCGTTCGAAGTGCCAAGATAGCTGTGCCCGCCGCCTTTGACGACTAAGCGCAAACGGTTTTCCCGGGCAAAGTTCACGGCGGCTGCGATGTCGTCTGCATTTCTTGCCGCGACCGCATAGACACTCGGCTTGGTAGTCCACGCATTCGCCCAGCCTAAAGTCTGAGTCAGTCCAGGCTGGTCACCGATGTAGTAGGGATTATCTAAGTTCTTCAAAACATCCTGACAAGAAGCACTCTCGGATGCGCCTTGACACGCAGTCAGAGGAAACTGTACTTGGATCAGGTTCCCGCCGACCTGTTGTTTCAGCTTCTCCCAGGTTGCGGCACTCGGCCAGGAGGGATCGCCGGGGCGAACCCGGCGGAATGCGGACTTCGCCGACAGCGGAGTCTGCGCAGCACGGGACAAGTAAGGCCAAAGAGCAGGCAGCAGCGGCACTGCGGCTAAGCGCTTGAGCAACGTTCGTCGATCCATAAGCCGGCACGTCCAAAGTGGAGGAGCTTGTGAAGCAATGCCCTGTTCGGGTTCGGGCAATCATAACCTCTGCCCCACAAATACGGAAAGGAGCCCGTCATTCGTTGACGCGCAAGACCACCGCCCGTAAGATGAATCGACCTAAAATCAGGGCACCTAAAATGATCGGCCAAACCACTTCGCACTACCGCATCATCGAGAGACTCGGAGGCGGCGGCATGGGCGTGGTGTACAAGGCTGAGGACGCGGAGCTAGGCCGCTTCGTCGCCCTGAAATTCCTGCCCGATGATGTTGCCGAGGACCCGCAGGCGCTCGAACGGTTCCGGCGCGAAGCACGTGCCGCTTCTGCTTTAAACCATCCGAATATCTGCACGATCCACGAAATCGGCAAGCACGATGGTCGTTCGTTCATCGTCATGGAGTTTCTGGACGGACTGACTCTGAAGCACCGCATCGCCGGGCGTCCCCTGGAAATCGAAGTGATTCTATCACTCGCTGTCGAGATCGCCGATGCGCTGGATGCCGCTCACGCTGCTGGCATTGTCCACCGAGACATAAAGCCTGCGAACATCTTTGTCACCGAGCGCGAACATGCCAAGATTCTCGATTTTGGCTTAGCTAAGGTTGAGCAAACCCGCCGTTCTTCGAGCCAGATTGCCTCGGCGAACACGATGAGCGGTGTCGACGAACAGCATCTCACCAGTCCCGGCTCTACGCTTGGGACGGTCGCGTATATGTCGCCGGAGCAAGTGAGAGCCAGAGAACTGGACGCGCGGACGGACTTGTTCTCCTTCGGAGTTGTGCTGTACGAAATGGCGACGGGCGCATTGCCTTTTCGCGGTGAGAGCCCCGGGGTGATCTTCGACGGGATCATGAACCGGGCACCGAGTTCGCGCGCTGCGATTGAATCCGGCGCTGTCGGTTGCGTTCGAGCATATCCTCGAAAAGTCGCGGGAGAAAGATCGGGAGATGCGCTACCAGTCCGCGGCTGAGCTACGGGCGGACTTGAAGCGGCTCCAGCGGTCCTCGGAGTCCGAACGGACGTCTCTCCGTGACCCACAGTCCCCGGCGCATCCAAGATCGAAGCGTGGAATGTTGTTCGCCGGCCTCGCTGTCCTGGTCTTACTGGTCGCGATTGGAGGCATCGCGTGGTATGAGAAACATTTTCCGGCGCATTCCGCTACCGTTGTTAGCCAAGCCGTCGGTGGCTGTCCTTCCGTCTGCAAAACCTGAGTGCCGAGTCCGACAGCGCTTACTTCAGCGACGGAATGACGGATGAAATCACGACCAAGCTCTCGAAAATTCAGGCCATCGACGTGGCATCGCATTCTTCGGCTGTTCCGTTGAAAGCAACCGACAAGAGTGCCCGGAGATCGGCAAAGCCCTCGGGGTCCGCTACCTGCTCGAGGGAAGTGTACGGAAAGCGGGCGATCAGGTCAGGATTAACGTTCATTTGATCGACTCCAACCACCGGATTCCAGGTGTGGGCCGACGACTTCGTGGGAGAAATGAAAGACGTATTTTCTCTGCAGGAACAAACTGCCCTGAAGATTGCGGGGTCGCTGAACCTCAAGCTCAGCCCGCAGGAACACCAGGCCATTCAGCATCGTTACACGGCAGATCCCCCAAGCCTACGACGCCTACCTGCGAGGTCACGCGTTGGTCCAGTATCCCGACCGGCGCGAGAAGGTGAAGCGGCACGCCGGGCACTTTGAGGAAGCTCTCCAGTCGGACGCGGATTACCCTCTTGCCCTCGCCGGGCTGTCATTTGTCGAAGGGCAGATCTATCGGAATCTCGACGCGAATCCTTCTCATCTGCAACGTGCCGAGCAGTTCGCCCAGCGCGCCCTGGCCATCGACCCGCAATTGGGCGAAACCCATATGGCACGGGGAACGGTCAGTGCCGATAGGTATGACTATCCGGGCTGCAGCCCAAGGAGTTCCGCACCGCTACCGAGTTGGATCCGGGAAATAGCTATGCTTGGGCTCCGCTTTCATGGGCGCTGGGGTACGAACAGCCGCCGGACGCTGCCGGCCGCCGAGAAAGCGGCGCGGGAATCCCTGCGTTTGGAGCCCGCCGCTCTACCCTAAGACCTACTATCATTTGGGTCGTGCCCTTATGTTCCAGCAGCGCTACGCGGAGGCAATCGCCGCCTTCGAGCACTCGCGGGTACCAGACCCGGGGGACTCCTTTCCCCGGACATGGGGCTGGGGCAAGTCTATCCGGCGCAGGGAGACTACGACAAAGCGCTGGCTGCTCTTTTGAAGAGGCGCTCGACCGGCTGCGATTAATTATTTCTGGATCAGCGCCGGATATGCAGCTCACGGCGATAAAGAGAAAGCTCTTGCCACGCTGCAAAAAGCGTTCGACGCGGGATTCCACGATTTCGCCGCGCTCGATGCCAGCCCGTACTTCGCCTCGCTGCGCACAGATCCGCGCTTCCAGCACTTGACTGATCGGTATCGGAAATAATGTGCGTATGACATCGCGTCAGCCGCCTGAAGGGCTCGACACCTGCGGCGCGACTGGACGTATGTCCGAATCGTTGCGAGCACTTCTTTATGTGTTAAATACGCGCAAGACAGAATAGGCCGAGCAACGTCTGACAGCGGTGATGCCCGCCGTCAGCGACTCTTTTAACGTAGACTGCACAGAAACACTCGTACAATCAAATGGAGTAGCTTGCGAGCCTGCCAGTTGGGAGAAATCTTGTGACGGAGAATGTGGCTGCGCAGCCGCCGACGGTACAAGATAAGTCACACGACGTTCTGCGTTCCGAAACACGGCCGCTCGATGCGTTGTTCGAGCCCGGCAGCGTCGCCCTCATTGGTGCGACCGAACGCCAAGGCAGCGCCCCCCCCCCCCCCTTTTTTTTTTTTTTTTTTTTTTTTTTTTTCTGAATGCGACATTTGCGCACCGATCTTGCGCGTCCTGGAAATGTCGCTTTTCTGAGTCAGAGTGGCGCGCTTTTGACGGCTGTTCTGGATTGGAGCCTGCGCGAACAGGTGGGCTTCAGCGCCATCGTGTCCACGGGCTCCATGCTCGATGTGAATTGGGGCGATCTAATCTCCTTCTACGGTGAGGATCCGCAAACGAAAAGCATTCTCCTGTACATCGAATCGGTCGCCGACGCCCGCTCCTTTCTCTCTGCCGCGCGTGAAGTCGCATTGAGCAAACCAATCATCGTAATCAAGGCTGGCCGGACTGAAGCCGCCTCGAAGGCCGCCTCGTCGCACACAGGCGCCATGACCGGCAGTGATGACGTGTTTGATGCCGCACTTCGCCGGTGCGGCGTGCTCCGTGTTCAGAGTATCTCGGATCTTTTCTACATGGCGGAAGTCTTGAGCAAACAGCCTCGACCGCGAGGCCCTCGACTCACCATCGTGACCAATGCCGGTGGTCCCGGTGTCTTGGCTACTGACGCGTTGATCCCGAATGGTGGAGAACTGACACCTCTGTCGCAGGACTCCTTGAGCTCCTTAAGCCGGTTCCTCCCTGCTCACTGGAGCCACGCGAACCCCATCGACATCCTGGGAGACGCCGACCCGGAGCGCTACGAAAAAGCCGTCCAAATCGCCATCGCTGATCCTGCAAGCGACGGGCTTCTGGTGGTCCTCGCTCCCCAAGGAATGACGAATCCCGCAGAGGTGGCCCGGCGCCTAGCGCCTTACGCGCAAGGGCAGGGCAAACCAGTGCTGGCAAGTTGGATGGGAGGGCAAACCGTCGCGGAGGGCGAGGCGATCCTAAATGCCGCAGGGATTCCGACATTCGCGTATCCCGATACCGCGGCGCGAGATTCTTACCCTGTGCGGAATTCCAGCAGTGGAAACCCGAATAGCAAAGCGACAAGAAGAGCCGTTACCGCAGCAACGGCAATTGGCTTTCCCGTGGTAGTGAAATTCATGCGGAAACCATCTCGCACAAGAGCGACGTCGGAGGCGTGAAGCTGAACCTTCCCGATCCAGATGCCGTGCGCCAGGCCTACCGCGCCATTCAATCCTCCGTTACCGAGCGAGCGGGTCGCGAGAGCTTTCAAGGTCTAACGGTACAACCGATGTGGAAAACGGGTGGATATGAGTTGATCGTGGGCAGCGCCACCGACGCGCAATTCGGTCCGGTCATTGCTTTTGGCTCCGGGGGCGAACTGGTAGAAGTGTATCGTGATCCGGCATTAGCGTTGCCTCCACTCAACACCACGTTGGCGCATCGTCTGCTCGAGCAAACTCTGGTTTTCAAAGCCCTATCCGGCATCGCGGCCGCAAGCCTGTGAACATCGCGGCTCTAGAAAAAACTTGTTGGTGCGTTTCAGCCGCCTCATCGTGGAAAACCCAGCCATCAAAGAGGCGGACATTAATCCGCTGGTCGCCTCGGCTGACCAGATAATCGCGCTGGACGCTCGGTTCGTTCTGCACGACAAAAGTGTAGGTGCCCGCGAACTTCCCCAGCCTGCGATTCGACCTTACCCAGCGCAGTACGCTGTTCCGTGGACAATGAAGGATGGTACCGCCGTAACCCTGCGGCCGATCCGCCCTGAAGATGAGCCGCTTATGGTGAAGTTTCACGCAGCGCTTTCTGAGCGCAGCGTTTTTCTCCGGTATTTCCAGTGGTCCAAACTAAGCCAGCGAGTCGCACATGACCGGCTGAGACGAATCTGTTTTATCGACTATGATCGCGACATGGCATTGGTAGCCGATCATACTTCGCCGGAAACCGGTGAGCACGAAATCCTTGCCGTAGGCCGCCTAAGCAAACTGCATGGCAGAAGCACCGCAGAAATGGCGCTGCTGGTCCGTGACCAGTGCCAGCGCCTTGGCTTGGGCATCGAGTTGCTGCGGCGTTTGATCCAGGTGGCGCGCGACGAACATCTGGATTCGATGCAGGCTTACCTGCTCCGGGACAATGTCGAGATGCGCGGCTTAGTCGAGAAACTGGGTTTTCACCTTGAGCCGGCGGACGAAACCGGAGTTCATCTGGCTTTGCTTACCCTGAAGAGTGTCTGAATTCTGGGGAATCCCAATCGAATGCGGCTATGAGTTGTATTTTCAGATTCAATATCGTTCAGCGAGGTAAATCAGCGGGCGCCATTTTCTTCGCTTTTTCCGCTTCGAGCCGATGGATCGTCGCCCGCAGCCAGGTCCGAGCGCTTCCTCAATCTCCTGTTGTGTGCCCGTGCGATACAAAGAGTTAAGCGTCTCTCCGTTTAACGACAAAGGAATATGGGTGCATGGGACTTGTTCTGTACGCGCCTCCTCGGGGACGAATTGCGTTAGGAGGGTTCTTCGCAAGGTTCGCGATCTTTGGAATTAAAGTTCATGCAGGTGGGAGAATCCTCAAAAATAAAACGCGGACGCCACGATTCGCGCGGTAACCGCCCGTAACCGCCTTGCTCGAATTCCAACTCGAACATCAGCACATCTGCAGGTAGCGACCATCCTTTGCCATAGGCTCACCTTCAGAATATAGTTTGCATCACGCCGGGCGGCGATGCCGTGACCGATGTCACACAGCGCCGTGACAGTGACCTGGCAGATTTGGGCGTAAGTGTCTGCGTTAACTTGAAATTTGAGTAAGTTAGTGGTCTTGGCGTGGACCAAATGGCTGGAAATCGCAGTCCGGCTCTCTCCACAAATTATTCACGAACAAGTAGCTGTGACCCGGGTCACAGAACCGCTCCCGCTAAACAGTTCAAGATCGCAACACTAGGAGGCACTCTGTCCGATGGTGAGCGAACTGAGAATTCGATGGAGCGCGAGTAAGATCGTCAAAGTGTTGGCAAATGCAGCACCATTTGTTGTGATTTTGAGCCTTCAGGAACCAGCCTCCCCAAATGACTTCACAGAACGCATCCGAGAGCGGTTACAACCGACCTACTTCCTGGGGCAAAATCCCGTCACCCTGACCGGTGCGGTGCTGACCACAAGCACAGCACTCACCACCATCGCTTTCTGGTTTTATGACGTTTTCTTGCCGGGGCCGCCGCATCCCTACATCGGCATTCTGGTCTATCTGATTCTCCCCGGCATTTTTGTGTTCGGGCTGCTTCTGATTCCGCTGGGCATCTGGCTCAGGCGGCGAAGTCTAAAGCAAACCGGCAAGCTGCCCACAATCTTTCCCGCCATCGATCTGAGATTGCCCGTGGTGCGCCGTACGCTCGAGTGGGTGGCGCTGGCGACTGTGCTAAACCTGCTGATTATCGGGACCGCATCGTATCGTGGCGTTGAATACATGGATTCCACCGCCTTCTGCGGGACGACCTGCCACCGAGTAATAACTCCCGAATACACCGCGTATCAAGATTCTCCACATTCGCACGTGGCTTGTGTCGAATGCCATATTGGCCCTGGAGCAGGATGGTTTGTGCGCTCCAAGGTCTCTGGCATGCGGCAAGTCTTCGCGGTCACCTTTCATACTTATTCGCGTCCTATTCCTTCGCCAGTAAAGTACCTGCGCCCGGCGCGTGAAACCTGTGAGCAGTGCCATTGGCCGCAGCGCTTCTCCGGCGACAAGGTCCTGGTGAACACCACTTACAAGGACGATGAAAAAAATACTCCTCAGACCGACGTCCTTCTAGTGAAAGTTGGCGGTCGAGGCTCGCAGGGTTCCGTAGGCATCCACGGACATCATCTCGCCGATAGGGCGCGCATTCGCTACATTTCCACCGACTTCGAGCGCCAAACCATCCCGGTGGTTTATTACACCGACGACCAGGGAAAGACCACCCAATTCGTTTCCACTGATGCCAAGCCAACCCAACAGCAATTGGACAAGGGAGAACATCGCGTGATGGATTGCGTGGATTGCCACAACCGTCCCACGCACGCCTTCGATTTGCCGGAGAATGCTGTGGACAAGCAAATGTCAGTCGGCCGCATCAGTCCTGATCTGCCCTACATCAGAAAAAAGGCGGTCGAAGTTCTCAAGGTCAATTATCCCAGCCGGGAGATCGCGAAGCAGAGCATTCGGGATGAAATCAACAACTTTTATCGGACTAACTACGCGCAGATTTATCAGGCGCGGCGCACTCTGGTCCAACAAGCGGGCGAAGAAGTTTCAGCCATATACCAGCGCAACATTTTTCCGGACATGCGAGTTTCCTGGGGGGTGCACCCCAATAATCTTGGACACAATGATTCGCCGGGCTGCTTCCGCTGCCACGACGGCAGTCACACCAGCGCCGATGGACAGACCATTACCAACGACTGTTCCTCATGTCATCAGATTCTGGCAGCGGGCGAAGAAAATCCCAAAGTCTTGACGGACCTGGGAATGAAGTAGCAGTCTACCTGCGGGCGTTAGAGCGTGCCCACCCGGTCGAGCCTCCCGTGTTCCCGCCGAAGAAGAAGTACAGCAAAAAGCGGCCGCCGCTACAGCCGGCGATGGACCGTTGGTGAACCCGTAGTTCGCTTCGAACTGGCGTGAGGCCAAACAGATACGAGCATCGGTTCTATTAAGGGGCTTCCTGAAAATCTTGTACAGCCGTCTAACGGCTTCTGTGCATCTTATCTCGGCTTGTGCTTTTGCGGTATTTGTCGCGGACTCACTGCGCAACTCTTGCCATGCGCGTGCATGGAAAGAGGATATGCAATGATGAGCAATTCGATAAACGACCCGAGGAGATAAACATGCTCTGGACGATTTTTGTGGTCCTTCTGATTCTGTGGCTTCTAGGTTTCAGCCTTCACGTAGCTGGCAGCCTGATTCATTTGCTGCTGGTAGTGGCATTGATAGTGTTGGTCATTAACCTGGTAAGCGGCCGCCGCGTAGCCTAGGCGGGAAAAAACGCGGCAGAGACGTGGCTGACCTCATCTCTGCAAATCAACGGACGGCGTTTCGGCGCGATGGCTTAGTCTGCGCCCGTAGAGACGTGGCTCGCCACGTCTCTCGAGACCAAATGGAAAGTAACTCAGAAGAAGTCGCTCATCTGAGCCGCACTTTCACATGCTCCGGGGAAGCTTGTCAGCCCCAGACCCTCCATCAATAACCGGCAAGTATTTTGGTGCTGGTAAAAAGTTGTCGACTTGTAACCCTTTTTAGCCCACGGACTGATCACCAGCATCGCAACCTGCCCTCCTCCGTGCGACGTGTCACTAGCAAATGATTCGTCGAACAAGATTACCAGCAGGCCGTCCTTTTGGAACGTGGAGCTGGCAATCAAGGGCGCGATGTTTGCTTGTAGCCAGGCATCAGCCTGGGACAGAGTTCCGTCATGAGCGTCGTCGAGCATGTTCGGAACAACGAAGGAGTACTCCGGAAGCCGGTTGTTATTGAGATCGCCGGCAAACTCGGAGAATGGAACCAGGTTCTGCCGTTGATTCTGGCTATTCAACACGTCCGTAATGTAACTGAATGGATTGTGATGTTTCGCGTAAGGATAAACGTCTCCGCCAATGTAACCGACGCTGGGCAGACTTTCAACGTATGACTTCCAGGTTTTACCAGCAGATAATAAATGACGAACTATGTTGTCGGCACTCACGGTACCGGTGTATCCGTCGTCATTAGTGATGATCTGACCTGTCGTCAGTTCAAAGTAATTGCCAATGGATGGGTGAGTATTCGCGAAATACTGAGTCCCCAGCCCATACTTCTGCGCCAGGCTGTTCAGGTAGGGCATGGATGAGTTTCCAATCACGCTGGAATAACTATGATTTTCTTCCATCACCAGGGTCACGTGTCCGAATGCTGGAATTCCTCCCTGCACCGTTACCGTGGTCTGGGCATTTGCAGTTCCGCCTATTCCGGTTGCGGTTGCGGTGTAGGTAGTTGTCGTGCTTGGCGTAACGTTGGTGGAACCATTTGCCGGGAAGCTGCCTACTCCGGGAATGTTTACTGAGGTTGCATTGGTTGTCGTCCAACTAAGTACTGCCGTGCCCTCCCATGGTGATGGTATTAGGCTGCGCATTGAACGAGATCGTCGGCGCACCACTTACAGTTACTGTAGTTGATGATTGAGCTGTGCCTCCGGGCCCGGCTAGCTGTCGCCGTGTAAATGGCGGTAGAGGTTGGCTTGACGTTGGTTGATCCATTAGGCGGGAAAGCGCCTAATCCCGGAATATTAACTGAAGTTACGTTGCTGGTGGTCCAACTTAGAACTGCAGTTGCACCGATCGCGATATCGTTTGGTTGAGCGTTAAGTGAAATCGCGGGAGGAGCGTTTTGAGAGACGGTTACTGTGGTCGATGCCGGAGTTGTTCCTCCTGGCCCGGTCGCATTTGCCGTATAGGTTGCTGTATAAGCTGGGGCAACTTGAGCCGATCCAGTTGGTGGAAACGTCCCCAGCCCGTTGATGGTAACCAGCGTCGTATTGCTCGACGTCCAGTTCAGAACTGTCGGTGTGCCCGGTAGAACAGCGTTGGGCTGGGCACTCAAGGTGATCGTTGGCTTGGGACCAGAAGTGGTTACATTTACCACTGTCGAGGTTGCGCTTGTGCCTCCCGGCCCAGCCGCGGTCGCCGTATACGTAGTGGTAGCTGTGGGTCTGGCTTTCACTGAGCCAGTGGCGGGAAAACTACCCAGGCCGCTGATGGTCACTGAGGTCGCATTGCTCGCCTTCCAGGTAAGGGTAGTCGATGTGCCGCTCAGCACCGTGCTCGGTTGCGCCGCCATAGTAATTGCAGGCTGCGCGTTTTGTTGCGCGGACATGGATCCGCCGCCACAGCCGATCGCTGCCATCAAAATAGAAAGTATAATCGAGCAAATGCGGAAATGGGTAGAAAGGACCGCATAGAAAACTCCTTATTGAATATGTCAGGCGAAGCGACCAGGGTTAATACTTAGATTGACTCGAATTCTAAGCAGGGTTAAATATCGCTCGCAAGCAAAAACGAATCAGCAATTACTCGAAAGTGCATCGTTGGCGAGTGCACTACCGCGTTAAGGCATTATCTCGCCATGTGCACTAACAAACTGTCATCCCTCGCGTTGCCCGGGATGGCCGCGTGAGGTACACGAGGTCACAGAGCATAAAGATTCTATGACCCTGGCACGCACTTCGACCGCGAACTCACCAGTAACTTAAAGTGAAATTGTCCAGGAACGTAGTATACGCCGATTGATTGACGTTTCCGTCCATCTGGAAGTTAACCGTGACGCCCCACCAGCTACCGGGAGCAGAACCCGGCGAATAGCGCCGGTTAATGTTGCTGGTCGCTCCGTTCAGAGTTATCGATTGGAACAGCAGCGAGTTGTCAGATTCTCGCTGCGCGTGAATCGTCAAATGATTCCAGGCGTTGTTTATGGGATTGCAGGCAGCGCCGCTCGACACCCATTTTTGATTGACGTTATCCCAAATATCCCATTGGTGTCCGCCCAGAATGTTGCACTGCTGGCCCCAGATCAAACTCAGCCCATTGAAATACATGCTGATATCGAACTCGAGGACCTGGGTGACTCCGAGGTTGGTGGGATAAAAATAAGCGTCATAGGTGAAGTTATGGATGGTCGGAAGAAGCGTGTGACCCGAATCCGGCAGACCCTGCGTTGAGCGCGCGCCGATCAAAGGGTTGCTCCATAAGACGTCTGCATAAGCGGTTGTGCCGCCAATGTTGAACTGGGTCGCGTCTCCGCTGACCGAGGGTGACTTGATCCCTTGTTTCATCGACCACGAAATCCCCGGGCACGGATACGAACAAATGCCGTAGCCCGGGGGATATTCGCCCCAACTTTGCCATCCGCCGCTCGCCTGCAGATGCGATAGAGCGGTTCCGTTCGATTGCACGCTTACGGTAGTCGAAGCCTGGGTCGTGCCGGCTGCCCCCTGTGCCGCCGCGGTATAGGTGGTGGTGGTGCTTGGCGTCACATTGGTTGATCCACTCGCTGGGAAAGAACCGATGCCGGGAATGTTCACCGACGTTGCATTGGTCGTGGTCCAGCTCAAAACAGCCTTAGTGCCTATAGGGACACTAGTAGGTTGAGCGCTGAACGTAATTGTCGGCGCCGCACTTTGAGATACAGTCACGGTTGCCGACGATGCAGCCGTTCCGCCAGCCCCGCTCGCAGTGGCGGTGTAATTCGCGGTTGAAGTGGGGGTGACTTGTACCGATCCGCTCGGCGGGTAGGTGCCTAGTCCCGAGATGCTTACCGAGGTCGAGTTAGTCGACGTCCAAGTCAGAGTCGAGGTTGCGCCACTGGCTATATTAGTTGGCTGTGCGGTCAAGGAAATTGCTGGCGCAGACCCGGAACCGCTGACGCTTACCACCGTAGACGATGTGTTTGTGCCGCCAGGTCCGGTGGCAGTCGCGGTGTAAGTTGTGCTGGCAGTCGGGGTAACCTTGGTGGAACCGGTCGCGGGGAATGTGCCCAGGCCGCCGATGTTCACCGACGTCGCATTGCTCGCCTTCCAACTGAGTACAGCTGGGGTGCCACTGGTCACGGTGCTTGGCTGAGCTTGAAGTGTAATCGCAGGCTGGGCGCTGGAAGTTTGCGGGTTCATGGATCCGCCGCCGCATCCAATGGATACAATTAAGATGACAAATAGAAGAACAACCGCACAAATGCGTGGGGAGAACCGCATGAAAACAAACTCCTGGATTGAATGTGTCAGACGAAGCGCAGGTCTGTATTGGATTGATTGAATTCTAAGTAGCCACACTCGCTATCGCAAGCAAAACTGCACATTTTTATACTCAGAAGTGCATCCACACATGCCCTCTTCACGCGGACGCACCAAGGTAATGTCCCAAATCGATTACCCGTTTTGACCCGCATTTCCCTTGTGGTAGTCTCCAACTACCTCATATTCTCTGGACTTTAACTAGGTTTCTTTGTGCCCTTGGTGTCTTCAAACAGCAAACCGGGAGTCCACATCGCGTGGAAGACGGTCACCTACCGCAGCGTCGCGCTGCTGGTGCTGGCGGGCTTGGGGATATTTTTTGTGAGCTTGCGTTTCGCCTTTCCGCAGTTCACGCAGAGCACGATTAAGGCAGCAGACAGCTTTGGCGGCAAATTATTGGAGGCCGTAGCCGGGGCCGCGTCAAGCCCCGTCAAGCCCGGAAGCGGTTCTCAGCAGGCGCACTTCACCGCGCTTGATGGCACGGTGCGAGTGAAAAAAGCTAACGGCAACAGTTGGGGAGCCGCGGACTATAGCGTCCCGTTGGAAAAGGGCGATGTGGTGCAGACCAGTTCTGAAGGCATGGCCAAAATCGTCTTCAATGATGGAACCAATTACACGGTGAAACAGGATTCGCTGATTGTGATCGAGGAGAACTCGACCAACGATCAGCAGCAGACCAATGTCGCCGTAGCGGTGAGCACTGGCACGGTAGATCTGACGACAGCGACGTATGTGCAAGGTTCGAGATCGCAGGTAATTGTTGCTGGCGCCACGGCGTCTTTGGCGCCAGATAGCGCAGCCATGGTCCACAATGACCCTAATAGCGACCAGCATGAAATTCTGGTCAAGAAGGGATCTGGCGACATCACTCGCAATGGCGAAACCGTGCGCTTGGCCGACTGGGAAAAAGTGAGTTTCCAGGCTGAAGGCCCGCACATGGACAAGTTGAAAGAGATTGGTCCCCCGACACCGATTTCTCCCGCGAACATGATGCCGATGTTTGTGTCGAGCGATCCGAAACCGATCGAATTTTCCTGGACTCCGATGGCGAATGCTAAAGGCTATCGGCTGCGTATTTCCCGCAATCCATATTTTTCCTCGACCCTTGTGGACCGCAAGGTGAATACCGCGGATGTTCTGGTCTCAGGCCTTGAACAAGGCGCGTACTACTGGTTGGTGCAATCCCAGGACGCCGCCGGCAAGGAATCAGTGGAGAGCGAAAAAAATCGCTTCACCATTATCCCCAAAGGAAGCGACACCGCGGCAATCAATCTGGACCTCGATCCGCTCATCCAGCACGGTCACGTAATCGAGTTAACCGGCAAGACAGAAGTGGGCGCCCGGGTGATGGTAAATGGACGCGAGGTGCCAGTGGTGGGGGCCGATGGTGCTTTCCATTATTTCACGCCTCCGCTGGCCACTGGCGAAAGCACGATCACCATTACCGCGCAGAATGCCCGAGGCGGAGTGAATACGTTGCAGAAGAAAGTAGTGATTCAGTAACTGAAAGCGAAATGGCATGAGGACGCCGAAGGTCCAGCACTTTGGTTTGCTGAAACCGACGACGATACCTCATAGAATTAAAGATAGAGCGATTCCAGAATAACCGGACAAAAGGCCGAAAAAAACCGACTCCATCAGAAGAGAAACTTTCGCATGTCATCGAACAACGGTTTTCATTCAAGCGCATCACGCTGGCACAATCTGCGGTCGCTGTTTAGCGTTTTCTCGAGCGACCTCGCTATCGACCTGGGCACGGCCAACACGCTGGTGTATGCGCGCGGCAAAGGCATCGTGGTGAACGAGCCTTCCATCGTGGCCATCAACAAAAACACCGGTGAAGTGGAAGCCGTGGGCAAAGAAGCCAAAGAGATGCTGGGCCGCACCCCCGGCAACATCGTGGCCATCAAGCCCATGAAGGATGGCGTCATCGCCGACTTCAAAGTCACCGAGAAGATGCTGAATTACTTTATCCAAAAGGCGCACAACCGGAAGATGCTGGTGCATCCCCGCATCGTCATTGGAGTGCCTTCGGAAATTACCCAGGTGGAAAAGCGCGCGGTTATGGACTCGGCTTATCGCGCCAAGGCCAGCGAAGTGTATCTGGTAGAGCAGGCCATGGTGGCGGCGATCGGCGCCGGGCTTCCCATCACCGAACCCAGCGGCAACATGGTTGTCGATATCGGCGGCGGAACGACTGACATTGCTGTCATTTCTCTCAGCGGCATCGTTTATTCGCGGTCCGTGCGCATGGCTGGCAACCAGATGGATGAAGCCATCATGAATTATCTGAAGCGTAAATATAATCTGCTGATCGGCGAGCGCACCGGCGAGCAGATCAAGATCGAGATTGGTTCGGCATATCCGCTGGACAAGCCCCTGACCATGGAGATCAAGGGCCGCAACCTGATCGAAGGCGTTCCCAAAACCATCACCGTAGACGACAGCGAAATTCGCGAAGCCCTGAGCGAATGTGTTTCGACCATCATGAACGCCATTCGCGTGGCCCTCGAACGCACGCCTCCCGAGCTTTCCGCCGACATCAGCGACCGCGGCATCGTGCTCACCGGCGGCGGCGCGCTGCTGAAAAATCTCGACAAGCGCATTCGCGAAGAAACCGGCCTGCCGGTTTCAATCGCCGATGACCCGCTATGCAGCGTGGTGCTTGGCACCGGCAAAATGCTGAGCGACTTCAAACTGTTGCGCAAAATTTCTATCGAGTAGTTGTGTCCTTCGTGCATCTTCGTATTCCTTGGTGGTGGAAAAGCAGAAATCCACCAGGCACACGAAGTACACTAAGGTTAAGCCCGCCATGGAAAACCTCGTCACCCGCTACCGTAACGTCACCATCCTGATGGTCGTTTTATTTGCTCAGGTGCTGGGGCTGGCGATGCAAGTCAAGCGCTCTACTCAGGATGAGTCGACCCGCCTGATCCGGGTCTGGGCGGTCGACGCGGTAACTCCTTTCGAAAAGGCTATTGTTTGGTTTCAAAGCGGTATTTCCGGCTTGTGGCATAACTATTTTTACCTGCGCGGCGTGAGACAGCAGAATCGCGAGCTCAAGCTACAGATCGAACGCCTGCGCATCGAACAGGTTCGCCTCAACGAGGACGCGGAGCAAGCTCGGCGGCTGCAAGCGCTGCTCGGCTTCAAGGAACAATTCATCTCTAAGACGCTGGCCGCACAGGTTATCGGTTCGAGCGGCAGCGAGCAGTCGCGGTCGATTTATATCGACAAAGGCTCGCACGACGGGGTCAGGCCGGATATGGCGGTTATCACCGCCGATGGCATTGTCGGCAAAGTGCTGCGAGTTTTCAGAACTACTTCGCAGGTGCTACTGGTGAATGATCAGACGAGCGGCGTGGGAGCAATCCTGGAAAAATCGCGATTGCAAGGAGTGCTGCGTGGGACGCCGCTGGGCGAAGTGGTTCTCGAAAAGGTGATGTCCGACGAAGCCGTTCAGCCGGGAGAAAAAATCGTAACCAGCGGAGGCGATCAGATTTTCCCTAAAGGCTTGGCAGTGGGGACGGTCACCAAAGTTTCGCCGGGCTCAGAGCTTTTTCTTAATATCCGGGTGAAGCCCGCCGCCGACTTGAGCCGTCTCGAGGAAGTCCTGGTGATCACGCAGCAACTGGAAAAGGAACCTGCGCTTTCAGACGGCGCGTTGCCGATGCGGGCTGCAGAAATCCTGGCGCAGCGTCTACCTTCGGTTCCGGACCGGCCACCAGACGATCCCAATGCGCCTCCGCCTCCAACCAGTGGACTGAAAATTTACGGTGGTCCAGCAACTCCGAGTGCCACAGCTGGCGCGAAGCCGAATGGCTCGACACCAACCGCGGCGAATCCAAAACCGCATGCTGATGCGGCTGGCACGCCCGGCAGTGCAGCCTCCGCAACCACGCCGGACGGATCATCCGCGAAGCCGATCGCACCGCAAAAGCCCCACACACCTGCAGCGAAAACTTCAGACAACGCGACGAATACAGCCTACAGCCAATCCCAGCCAGCCTCTTCGAAGACTGCTTTGCAACCAAAACCGCCCTCAAACACGACGGCGCCGACTCAGGAACCTCCTCAATAGCGTGCCTATCACTTACACATCGAATGAGCAGATTGAGGTTTACCGGTTCAGTCTCCCGGCAGCCATTCTGATTCCTTTGATCGCAGTATTTCTGCAGGCCTTCGTACCATTACGATTTCACTTTTTCTCGATATTCGATCTACCGTTGCTGGTGCTGATTTTCTTCGCGGTAGCGCGCCGCAGCCCCGCCGCGGGATTGCTGACCGGAGCCGCCATCGGGCTGTTGCAGGATTCCCTCACCGGCCACCCGCTCGGCCTGTATGGGATCGCTAAGACAGTCGTGGGTTATGGCGCATCATCACTCGGCGTCAAATTGGACGTGGAAAATGCCGGCTCACGGTTTCTAGTCACGCTGTTTTTCTACGTAGTGCATGAAATCGTGTACTTCACGGTTGCCCGTGGATTAGTTGGACTTACTCTGCAATGGAGCTGGTCTCGCGAACTGGGATCGGCAGTGGCAAACGCATTTTTGGCCGTCATTCTGTTCGCCTTGCTGGATCGATTCAAGCAGAGAACGTGAGGCAGGCTTGCGCACCACTCGCAAGTCAATTCAGTCTAGCTCTCCAATCGCTCAGGAACCGTACCCTTTTCGACGGTGTCCAACTGAGTATGAGCGCATCGGTGACGGGTCGGAGGTTGCTGGGTTCTGCCCTTCTGTCGGTCACGATAACTTTGCAACCGGCACTCACAATAAGTTATGACCAACAATCCGCAACTGGCAACACCGAGCCATTTAAATCCGAATCGGGTGAGTCAATCGTCCCCTCCACGCCCATCGAGAAAGCACTAGACGAACTCCTCGCGCGTTTTCCAAATCGTATTGTGGTCGGATTTGAAGAACTATACGATCAGCGTCCTGAAAGCGAACCACAAATCGACCTTGGCCCCAAGGACTCGTCGCTAGAAGAGGCTCTTAACCGCGTTCGCAAGCTTGACTCCAGATACCGGATCGAACTATTGCAAGGGGCCCTGGTTCACGTGTATCCGGCACAGCAAACCGCCGATCCCCCCGGCCTGCTCGACATTCGGCTGAAAGAATTTTCCATGCCGCAGGATTCATGCCTCGAACAAGCGATCGGAAATATTGACGAACGCAAATATGCTCCGGAGCTCAGCAGATTTCTGGGCGAGCGCAAAGAGCACTGGTATCGCAGTCATACGCGCAAGATGCCGGGCATCGTGGGCGACATCCCCGGAGATTGTATTGCTTCAGCGGCTCCAGGGCCCGTTTACCGCAACATTACGGTTCGGCAAGCACTGAATGAGATGGTAAAACGCAGCTTGCAAGTGAGCCGTGGAGAGGTGGCTCCCAATTCTCGGCTTCACCGTCGCTACAGACCGCTTTCGTGGAGATTCCGTTTTCGCCGCAAAGCTGATTCCGACACAGGTCTTGGTGGCATTCCGATTTTTCAGACGTTCCAGTAGATTCGCGCGAGTTTGATCCGGATCGTGAGACCTAGCAATCTGTTAAGATTTTGAGAAATCCAGCGTGATCGACATTCACTGCCACATCCTCGCCGAAGTAGACGACGGACCCAAGTCCTGGGACGTTGCCGAAGAAATGTGCCGTATGGCGGCTGCGGATGGCATCGAACACATCGTCGCCACCCCCCACGCCAACGACCGTTACTATTACGATCGTGAATTCCTGACGCGGACACTCAATTTTCTGCGGCAACGCGTCGGCCCATCGCCATCGCTTAGCCTGGGCTGCGACTTCCATCTTTCCTACGAGAATTTGCAAGATGCGATGCTGTTTCCCGAACGTTATGCCATTGAAGGCAGCCGTTACTTGCTGGCCGAACTAAGCAATTACAGCGTTCCGGTTCACATGGAAGAGCACTTCAGCAAACTGCTGGAAAAGGGACTCACCCCCGTGATCACGCATCCGGAACGCAATCCGATTATGCAGCGCACTCCACAGCGGATTTTGCAATGGGTGGAACTGGGCTGCGTGATCCAGGTAACAGGCTCGGCGCTAACGGGACAATGGGGCGAAGCTGCGTGGCGAACCGCTGAATGGCTGCTCAAACGCGACGCCGTACACGTGCTCGCGACTGACGCTCACGACACCAAGCGTCGTCCGCCGGTGCTCTCCACAGCGCGCGACGCTGCTGCAGAAATTTGCGGAGAACACGTAGCCCGCGCCCTGGTCGATGAAAATCCCCGCGCAATCATTCACGGAAAGCCGCTCCCATATTTTCCAAGTCCCGTGACGAAGAGTTAAGAGCTTAGCCAGGGATTCATGGCTCAAACCCGATGCCTCTTTTTTTCCTGTTCTTTGTTGTTTTTAAATCCGCGCAAATCCGTGGCGGTTTTGAGGTTCTATTTTTCTGGATCGGCTGCGCTGACGGGAGACGAGGATCGCTGCGCCGACTGCGGTTGGCTGGGCACCGGTTGGCTAGTCATGGCGCTTTCCGGGTTCAGCAGATGCTGATGATCCGGGCCCAATCCCAGCTTGATCAAGGCACGCGCATCGGGAGTGGTCTTAGATTGCCAGTTGTTGTCGGCCTGATAACGCTGCATCGCCTGTTGTGTTTCGTCATTCCACACGCCGGTAGGCTTCCCCGTCAGATAATGCTCGCGAATCAGAGCTTCCTGGATTTCTAGAGCACGCTGCGAGTCTATCTTTTGTTGTCCACGGGGGCGACGGCTCGCGGTTCTTCGCGTCTTCTTTCCCCTGTGAGTGCTGGAGTGAGCCGACGTGTTACCGGATGTGGAAGATTTTTTTGCTGAAGTCGCCGGAGCATGCGCGTGAGACGTCGCCTTAGCTTGCGGCTCAGGTAACGTTGTGCTGTCCGTCTTAGTGTCGGTGGCAGCAGCGATCGTGCCCGCAAGCAGCGCTGCACAGCCGACCGCAAAAAGCTTTAACGAAAACCTTGTCATGCAGAAGCCAGGCGAAAATTAATCTCGCAAACCAAAACCGGCGCTGAGTAATGATCCCCGATTGGAACGCTCAGCGCCAGTCTCGATGGTGCCTACCGAGTTACGGAAGTGTACCGGCCAGGAATATGGTTCCGTCCTGACGGCCGGCTCCCCGTTGCCGGACCAGGAACACAACGTCCTGTCCGCTCTTCAGGGAGGAAGAAATGCGATTGAAGTCGTCCTCGGAATTCACCGGTTGCTTGTTGATCTCGAGGACCACATCACCGCGGGTAAGGCCAACATCGTCGGCGAACGAAGATGGCTTGATGTCCTGCACGATCACGCCTTTGCCGGCGGGAATGTCCAGACGATCAGCCATTTCAGGAGTCACCGCGCGAACCGTCAATCCCAGCTTGCTTTCTTTGGGTCCAGTTTCCCCGCCATTTTCTTCTTCGTCACCCAGGCGAGCTGCGAACAACTTTGCCCGGTCAGCGACCGTGACGTTGGCTTCCTGTTTCTTGCCATTGCGAACGAAGCCGATGGTCACCTTGGTGTTTGGCTTTCGGCTGGCGATATCAGAAACGAGGTCGTCTCCATTCTTCACCGCTTTGCCATCCACGGTAATAATAGTGTCGCCGACTTTAATTCCGGCGCGCTCCGCCGGACTTCCCGCCGTCACATCAGAAACGGTTACCCCGCCCGCACCCGCGCCGTAGACACGCGAGATTGCCGGATTTTCCTGGGCATTGAACATAATGCCGATCGAACCGCGCGCCACGCGATGCTCAGGCGCGATGAGCTGGTTATAAACATTCACCACGGTATTTGAAGGCATGGCGAAACCGACGCCAGCATAAGCATTGGTGTCGGTGAGAATGGCCGTATTGATGCCAATTACCTCGCCAGCCATATCGACCAGCGGACCTCCCGAGTTGCCGGGATTGATCGCGGCGTCAGTCTGAATAAACGATTGGAATTGCCGGTTCGGCACGATATTGCGGCCTTTCGCGGAAACGATTCCCGCAGTCACCGTCTCGGAGAGTCCAAACGGACTGCCCACGGCCAGCACCCAGTCGCCAACTTCCATGCTGTCCGAATTGCCCATTTTGGCGAAGGGCAGCGGCTTTTCGGACTCAATTTTGATCACCGCCAAATCGGTTTCCTGATCGGAGCCAATCACCTTGGCATCGTGCAAAACGCCCGGCGGATCATCCATCAGCTTCACCCGAATGCGGTCGGCTTTCTCAATTACGTGGCGATTGGTAACGATGTAGCCTTTGCCGTCGACAATCACGCCCGAGCCCAGCGAATGCTCGCGAATAGGGCCGTTGCCCTGTCCCTGACCGCCGAAAAACTTATCAAAGAAATCGTCAAACGGATTCTGATCATCCGGCTGCTGGTCCGGATTGCCTCCTCCGCGCCGGCGATGCGGGTTCTTAATGGTCGATTCGGTATTGATGTTGACCACCGTCGGTTCCAGTTGCTTGGAGATTTGCGAGAACTCGTTCGAGAGCTTCTGCGGCGAGGGAATGGTCAGCGGAGTCGCATCCGAACTCTTCCTCTCCTGGCCTTTCACTCCCTTGGAGATGACGGTTCCAATGAGAATGCCGACAGCTAATGTGACCAAAATCGTGAGCGTGTAAGCTGGGCGATTGGCCTTAAGCCGCGCCCAGAAACCGCTGGCAAGCGGGTCCATAGAACTTCCTCCACTAGGAACAAAACTCATCAGGATAAGTGCTGCGTTAATTATACCTTTTCACTGTGAATCAGACCGATGAGATGAACCGCGATTGGTCCGGGTGACTTGGATAACGTCGCGCTTTTCGACGTTAAGGTGGGGAGCTTGACTTTGATCGGTACCCCAGGTTAGCGTCCGTTCTGGGGACGCTAACCTGGGTCAACCAACACTCGTCCGCACTCAGTTTCCCAGCGGACCTAGCCCCACCGCCAGGCTGAAGACGGTGCCGTCCCCGTAGTAGCCGCCTTCCGCCGTTGTCCCGTAGAAGATTCCGCTGGTGGCTTGAATTAATCCGCCCCAGGGATTGGCTCCGTCGGTGCAGTTCGTCTTGACGCAAAAGCTGTGCAGGGTGGTCAGCTTGCCGGCGGCGGTGATTTCAAAGATTGTGCCCTGTTGATGGCTCCCGCCTGCCGACGTGGTGCCGTAGAATTTTCCGTCGCTGGCTTGGATTACCGATGCGTAAGGGTTGGCCCCGTCCGCGCACTTCTTTTGCGAACAGAAGCTATGCAGGGTGGTCAACTTGCCTGCGGCGGTGATTTGGAAAACCGTGCCTTGTCCGTGCGCCCCTCCGTCGTGGGTAGTTCCGTAGAAGCTCCCATTGGTTGCTTGCACCAGCCCTAGGTACGGATGGGCGCCGTCCCCCGCCGAGCCGAAGCTGTGCAGCGTTTTCAGCTTGCCCGCGGCGCTGATCTCAAACACCGTACCCGCACCTTTGGTCCCGCCGTACAACGTGGTCCCATAGAAGTTGCCGTTCTTGGCTTGAATCAGGCCTGCGGTAGGACTGGCGCCGTCGCTAAAGCGAAAGCTGTGCAGCGTGGTCAGCGTCCCCGCCGAGGTGATTTCAAAAACCGTGCCATAGCCTTTGGTCCCGCCGTTGAGCGTTGTCCCGTAAAAGTTCTTGTTGGCGGCTTGAATGAGCGGCGCGTAAGGCTCGTCCCCATCGGCGCAATTCGTTAGGGAGCAAAAGTTGTACAGCACGGTCAGCGCACCTGCGGTGGTGAGTTCATACACTGTACCGGTGTTGCTTGTTCCGCCTTGCCATGTTGTCCCGTAAAGGTTTCCGTCAGTGGCCTGGATTACACCGGCGAGCGGGTAGCCGTCGTTCGTGTCTCCGTAGTCGCTCAGTTCCGTCAGGTCGCCCCCTGAAGTGACTTTAAACACTTCGCCGACCCCCAGACCGCCGCCATAGGGCGTTGTCCCGTAGAAGTTCCCGTCGCTGCCTTGGACCAAGGACATAAGTTGGGGATTGGCGCCATTGGCGGAGTCGAAGCTCGCTAGTCTGGTGAAGGTCTGTCCGGGCGAGGCAATCGCGGTGACGGCGCAGACCACGTAAAGCCAGCCCCACTTAACAAGCCGCGCCATTTGATTCCTCCATGTTTACCATTTTCCTCCCGTGCTCCAGGCCCGCCTCGGTCTGGTGTAAAACCCACCCGAACCGGCCAGTCTCACAGGCGCTCACTTCAGGCGGATGCCTCCGATTACCTCTTGCATGTCGACCCCGTTGCTGCTATCCATCCACGCAGCGATGAAGTCTTGGCCGGCCCAGGTGCTGCCGGTGTAATCGCCCATCCAGTTGTTCCCCGTCCCATTTGTCTTTGGGTCGGAGAACGCTGTCGTCAGCTGCCAGTTGGGGTGGAAGCTCTGCCCGCCATTCGTGGAGATAGCGGCGAAGGCCTGGTAATTGATATTGCCTGGGTCATTCCGGCGGTCCAGCCAGCTTACTCCGACCGAGCCTTCGCTGTTCACTGAGAGCGCGGGGAAGAATTGGTCGTGAGTGGCGCTCGGCGGAGCTACAGGCACAGGTTGGGACCAGGTATTGCCGCCGTCGGTCGAGCGGATGACCTGCGCTTGCAGATATGTGCCGGTCCAGGCGTACATCGCCACATACAAGTTCCCGCTGTAGGGCCCGTCGCTGGTATCCACTCCAATCACCGGGTAGTTAAACACCCGCTCATTCGTGTTAGGCAGTAGCCTGTTGTGAGGCACCTCTACGGCTGCCATTTGCCGCGGTGAGGACCAAGTGTTGCCCCCATCACTTGAGTTCGAAAACATCATATAGGCCGTGCCGCCGTTGCAGGCGGCGTCGCTGCCTTTACGCGGGCAGCGCATCCAAGTTAGGTCTATCGTGCCGTCTTTGCCTACCGCCATGCGTGTAAAGTTGTCGGATGCTGGATAGGTTTGCACTGCATCGACTGCGGCTTGCTTCCAAGTGGTGCCGCCATCGGTGGAATGCGAAACCACAACCTGGTTCTTTCGGCCTTGATCAAGCCACATAACCCCGGATACATATAGGCTGTTCACCCTCGAGCTAACTAGGCTAGTGTCCACAGCCATGGAAGTCTCGAAGGGAAAAGACTGGCTTGGGTTTTGCAAGGCGATAACGGGCGCACTCCAGTGGGATCCATCGGTTGATTTTTGTACAGCGATGAGGCCGGCGGTGTACTCATAACAATAGCCGGTGCAAAAGTATAAACCAGCAGCATAGGCGTTTCCTTTTCGGTCATAGCCCACCGAGGGCTCGTCACCCGGGTCCCATATCCGTCCTTTTATTGTGATAGTGGGCATGCAGAGGACGCGCTGCCAGGTCGAGCCACCATCGCGTGAAAGATGAAAACCCACGGAGGATTGCTGTGGACAGTTGTAATCCACGCTGCCCAGCAACAGCTCTTTCGGGTTCAGCGGATTGCTTACGATTGGGGTATCCGTGACCGGGCTACCACCCTCTGACGCCTGAGTCGGAGGAAGCAGGCACGGAGCCGGTGAGCACTGAAACCCACCGGGACCCGCCAACGCCAGCGCCTCGGACGATTGGGCGTGGCCGCCCTCAGCCAGAAGAAGTCCGGCTGAGAAAATGAGAGCGAGCATTGGAACGCGAATCACATGTTTCATCGCTGTCTCCTTCCGCTACGGCAGACATTTCCCTGAGGGAGGGTGCCTCATCCTAACGTCGCGCTTTTCGACGTTAGGGTGGGGACTTTGACTTTGCTTCCCCACACCTGCTTTAAGCACCGGAAAGTTTCTAATCCCCCAAGCGGGCCAGCCTCCTGGCGGTCACTTCAGCCGGATGCCTCCGATTACCTCTTGCATGTCGACCCCGTTGCTGCTGTCCATCCATGCGGCGATGAAGTCTTGTCCGGCCCAGGTGTTGCCGGTGTAATCGCCCATCCAAGTGTTGCCCCCGTTGGTGTTTGGGTTGGAGAAGGCCGTGGTGAGCTGGGTGTTGGGAAAGGTCTGCCCGCCATCAGTAGAGATAGCGGCGAAGGCCTGGTAGTCGATGTTCGCAGGGTCGTTGCGACGGTCCAGCCAACTCACCCCGACCAATCCCGCGCTGTTCACGGATATCGACGGGAAGAATTGGTCGTGCGTGTCGCTCGGCGGAGCTACCGGCACCGGCTGAGACCAGGTATTGCCGCCGTCCGCAGAGCGGGTGACCTGCACCCGTAGATATTTGCCCGTCCAGGTATACATGGCGACGTAGAGACTTCCAGCGTATGCACCATCGCTATTATCTACTGCAATTACCGGGTAGTTGTAGACGCGGACCTGGTTGGTATTGGGCAGCGCCCAGTAGTGGGGCATCTGCACCGTCGCCATTACGTGAGGTGCAGACCAGGTGTCTCCGCCATCGGTAGACTTCGAAAACATTATGTGCACCGTAGGGCAAAGGCCCCCTCCTGAACGGTCTTTTCCCCGGCAGTGAGTCCAGGCTAGGTACACGGTACCGTCCTTACCAATCGCCATGCGCGTAAAGTCGTCTTCCTCTAGGTGTGTTTGTACCGCGTCGACTGCCACTTGTTTCCAATTGGTGCCGCCATCGGTGGAATGGGAGACGTGAACTTGGTTCTTCCTGCCCTGATCAAGCCACATCACCCCGGACGCATATAGGCTATTCACCCTCGAGCTAGCCGGACTGGTATCCACAGCTAGCGAGGTCTCGAACGGAAACGTCTGGCCTGGATCATGCAGGGCGACGACTGGCTTACTCCAGTGGTTTTCATCGGAGGATTTTTGCACGGCAAGGACCCCAGCGGTGTAGTTATTACAATAGCCGTAGCAAAAGTACAGGCCAGCGGCATAGGCATTTCCTTTGCGGTCGTACCCCACCGAGGGCTCGTCGACCGGGTCCCATATCATTTCGTCTAATGTGATAGCAGGCATGCAGAGGACGCGCCGCCATGTCGAGCCACCGTCGCTGGAGAAGTGAAAGCCCAAAACCGACGACATTGGACAGTTACCATCAACGCTGCCCAGTAACAGCTGCTTCGGGTTCAGCGGGTTGCTTACAATCGGTGTATCGGTTACCGGGTTCCCACCTTCGGACGCCTGGGTCGGCGGAAGCACGCACGGAGCCGGGGAGCAGTAAAAGCGGCCACCGTCAGATGTTGTAGCGCGGGCCGATTGAGCGTGCGCACTGCCAGTCAGAAGAATTCCGCCGGAGCAGATGAGAACAATCAGTAGGATTCGTGCCCCGGTTCTCATCGACATCTCCAGCTGCCACTTGCAGACAGCCCAACTGCTTGCCCTGTCCGAAAGCATTCGGATGAGTATGCAAGACACGTCTATCCGCAGGTAACAAAGGGGAAGAACCATGGAGGCCTCCAGAGTCGCGAGGAAACTTAAGTCAGGGGCCCGAACTGCGGAACCGACATTATCAGCAAACCCGGCCCTGGTCAAGCAGAGTCGCGAGGCACGAGTGTTCCAGCTTGAAAGGGACGCACCCCCACTTGCGCTCCTCTCAATTGCCGCGTCCTGTTACATTCTTTTAATGGCAAAGTTTGAGAAGCACATTTTCATATGCGGGAACCAGAGGCCGCCGGGTCATCCGCGGGGCTGCTGCGATCCAGCGGGTAGGGCGGAACTGCAGAAATTGTTTAAGCAGAAGCTGGCCGAGCGCGGATTAAGAACTACCGTACGGGCGAACCAGTCTGGCTGTCTGGATCAGTGCGAACATGGCCCGAACCTGGTCGTTTATCCGGACGCGGTTTGGTACGGCGGGGTAACTCTTGCTGACGTTGACGAAATTATCGATTGCCACATTGTGGGAGGCAAACCCGTAGAGCGTCTGATGATGAAGGATTCATGTATCAACACCCCTAACTGCGAGCACAAGCCGCCAACGCCGGACCGAAACCCAGACCGGAACGTGGTTGGAACTCACTGAGCCTCCCTCAGCATGCGTTGCCCCAGGACCGGGTAGCCAATTCAGGCCGTTTTTTGGGAGTGGGGCAGTGAGCTGGACAAAGTTCCCGCGCTCGCGCCTTCGCTTTCCGGGAGTTGGGTGATCCATTTTTTCCTTGACCTGAAACTTTCCCACCGGCTAACATATTGGTAATGAAGTTAGCTGTTTGATAACAGCAACCATCCGGGCTCTTTGACAATTTCGGCAACGCTGGCGAGCTATGCGAATCTAGCTATCGCATGTTAAGCTAAGTCCTTTAGAAGGGATATCTTAGAATGACTTCCTTCTAGGATGCTTGTTTTTATACACTTACGAACCCAAGAAGCGTCAAAATGTTCCCTCTCGTAAGTCCTTTAGAAGGGATATTTTAGGTGGGTATCTCGAAAACAGCCCCTTTGTTTTCATAGATCTGGCGGGAAATGCATTTTTTTTGGGTATATATCGGTTAACAATCAGTAAACACGTATTCGCCCTGTTAATGTTGTAGTTAATACGTCATGCAAGCCCGGCCTACGCTTCTCGAGGAAAAGACTTGAATTGCACTTGGTGGGATTTAGAACTAACTTTCTTGCCGGCATCAGTGCGGTTCTCAGTCAGCGTGCCTTTCAATATGTAATACCCCTGGTCTTCTAAAGTCTTTCCGTCTCCGCGTTCGACTGTGCCTTTGAAGTCGTACCACACGCCGTGCACAGTCTCGGTCGTGAAAGACAGATTGGTTCCGCTGAGCTTCCCTTGTTTAAAAAACTGATCGAGGAAGGCGCCGCGATCGCTTTCGGAATCGCCATAGCGCGAAATGAATCCCGTGACCCGGCCTTCGTCTTCAACTGTGATCTGCACGAACTCGCCATCTTGCAGAAAGCTGTACATGCCGGAATAATTTCCGGCCGCATTGGCCGCGGTTGAACCTTGCGCGGGATTCTGTGCCGCGAGCAGCGAACTGCAGGCGAGCAATATAAGAGGGAAGAGCACTGCCAGTTTCATATCGGTATTAAATCATGGAAAATCTTTCCGTGAGCATGTGCGGTGTGACTCGAAGGGCATTGTCCCCGCTATAATGAATCACCCCCGCCACAAGAAGTGGAAGCATGATACAGGGCCCTCTGCTGATCGACACCTCGCGCAAGCGCAAGCCAAACCCGCTGTCCGCGCCCACTCTGCTGATGACGCTGGAGCCGCGCCGCCGAGTATTTTTTCGCAACCTGAAGGACCTGTTGTGGCGTCCAAAAGCCCCGCTGGTATTGGTTTCGCGGCCAGCATCTTTTTGGCCAGACGTCTTTGTCGCCTCGCCATTGCCTTGGAGCCGCTTCCTGCAGTCGGCGGCGGCTCACCTCGCGCTGATCGCTGTCATGTTTGGATGGACGCGTTTTGCGCCACAACTTTGGCCACAACCCACGCAGATCGTGCAGCGAAACATATTTCATAACTCCGACGTCATCTACTACGACGCAGCCGAGTATCTGCCGCCACTGAATACTGGAGGAACACAATCGCCTTCGCCGCAGAAGGGCGAGCCGGAGCACGCGACGCAGCCAATCATCTCGGTACCGCCCGAAGCGGATAATCGCGCGCAGACCATTGTTACTCCTCCGAACCTGAAGTTAGAGCACGACGTTGCGTTGCCCAACATCGTGGCCTGGGCGCGTCCGCAGCCCACAATTCCGGCCGCGGCGGTGGCCGATTCGCCGTCGGCTTTGAAGCTTCCGCTGCTGCCCACGAGTGTCATCGCGCCGGCTCCGGATGTAAACAGCACGATGAAGCAAAGTCCGGCCTTGCAGCAGGCCGTGGTAGCGCCCGCGCCCGAAGTGAATGGAACGATTTCCAGGCGAGACGTTTCTGGGCCACAGCCTTCGATTGTCGAACCGCCGCGGGAGGTTGAGAATTCGCATTCGCGTAGATTGACGGACATCAATATAGGTCGCGCCCAAGTGGTCGCGCCTGCGCCGCAGTTGCCGGTTGGCGAACAACGCGCTGCGAGCATGCTGCTGGGAGGAAAAGCCCACACTGCCGTGGTGCCGCCTCCGCCGTCGCTTCAGGGATCTGGAACTTCGCGCGATGGACGCCTCATTGCGCTGAATCTTCGTCCCAGTGCTCCTGGCCGGCCAGCCGAAGCTCCCGCAGGCAATCGTCGCGGAGCTTTTGCGGCGACTCCCGAGGGCAAAGCCGGCGCAGCCGGAACACCGGATGTTCCCGCTCAGAATCATCACTCGGTGGCAGGCGGAAATTCGACTGGGCTAAGCAGCAAGCCAAACGGCGTACCGCCTGGCCTTTACGTTGGCGCGAGCCCGAAAGCGGAGAGCAGTGCCACGGTTGCGGGCGGAACTAACGTCGCGAGTCTTCTGACAACTCAACGCTGCTGGCGAATGCAAAGCCGCCGCGAGTTACCGGCGTTCCGCGATCTAATGAGATGCCGGCCAATGCTGAGAGTGAAGTGGAGCGCAAGCTCTTCGGCGGACGAAAATCTTATGCCATGACTCTGAATGTCCCCAACCTGAATTCGGCTGGCGGAAGTTGGGTGATGCACTTTGCCGAATTAAAAGACGCCGAGAAGCAGGGTGACTTGGTCGCGCCCGTGGCCACGCAGGAAGTTGACCCGGGATATCCGCTGGAGTTGATGCGGCAGAGAATTCAGGGAACGGTAATTCTGTCTGCCGTGATTCACAGCAACGGATCGGTGAGTGACGTGAAAATTCTGCGCGGAGTCGATGATCGTCTGGATCAGTATGCCAGCGCAGCGCTGTCGCGGTGGCGATTTCGTCCGGCGACCAAGAATGGCGATCCCGTAGCGCTGCAGACTGTGGTCATGATTCCATTTCAGCCGATGCGGAAGGCGGCGTTCTAAAAGCTTCGCCACGGGTTTCCGCGGATCAACATCTAATCCGTTTGATCCGTGCAGATCCGTGGCGAGGTTTTGGGTGCAGAATTTATTCGGCTACGCCTGTCAGGGCTAGCAACGTCAGCAATATTCGCTTTAGGCCAAGGTCGCGGCCGGTGCAGTCGAACCACTCTTGCAGGGTGTGCGCGCCGCCGCCTACGCCGCCACCGCCGATGGCGATGGCTTCGCGGCCGAGCGAGAGCGGGATATTCGCATCGGTCGAGGCTCGTTGAATTTGGGCCGCGTTTCCCAGATGCGCGTCCACGGCGCGAATCACTTTGAGGATTCGAGCATTGCTGTCTAATTCGCCCGCGGGACGGTTGCCAATAGGAACAACTTCATAGGTCAGGCCGGACGAACGCTTTTGCGATGGACTTCGCCGTTCGCTGCTGCGCGATTCCGCTTCGACCGCCTGCTCCACCGCGAATCGCAACGAAGCTTCCAGGCGCTCCATCTCGGCCATGGAAGTAGATCGAATATCGACCCGCATGCTGGCTGACTCGGGAATGGAGTTTACTGAGGTGCCACCGCGAATTACGCCGACATTGAAAGTGGTTTTCGGAGAAGTTGGCAGAACCGTCTGAGAGAACGCATGAATGGCATGTGCCAGAACCAGTATGGGGTTGGGCATGCCAAAGTCGCTCCAGGAATGTCCACCGGGACCGCGAACAATAATTTCGAAGCGGCGGCTGCCCAGAGCTTCGGCGACGATCGTGTCGGAACCAGCGCCATCGAGAATCAAACTGTGGCGGATTGAATCTTTCCACTTAGGCTGGGAAAAAATGTGGCGCATGCCCCGCAGGTCGCCTTCTCCCTCTTCGCCCACATTGCCGATGAAAAGTAATGGTGTAGCTAGCGCAATTTTGGCGGCGTGCAGCGCGGCTGCGACTGCCAGTAATGCCGCGGCTCCGGCGCCATTATCCGAAACTCCCGGCCCGTACAGGCGGCTGCCGTGCTGGCGCAGGTTTAGCGGAGTTCCGGCGGGAAAAACCGTATCGATATGCGCGCTGAGTGCGGTGTATTGCTTGGCCGACGATTTGCTCAGTTGCCTGGCAGGATGAACCCCGAACACGTTGCCCACCTCGTCGGTGTGAACTTCGTTCAGTCCGAGTGCGCGAAAGCGTTCCTGAAGCCAGGCGCTGCGGGCTGCCTCTCCGAATGGAGGGGCAGAAATGCGCGCCATTTCGAGCTGCCATGAGGCAAACTTTGGCTCCTCGGCGCGCAGCCAGGCAAAGGCGGCGCGGGCCGCGGGAAGCGCGGCCAGGCTCGCGATCTCTTGCTGGACCGTGGAGGAGACTGGCGGAACCTCGGCGCGCGGAGTGGGTGGCATAACTTGTAGGACATCTTACAACGTATGGTCGCAATACCGCGCGGTCCGTACTGCGGCGACTTTCGGTTTTGGCCTACAATCTAACTTGGTAGGTTTTCCCAGCCCGATTTCGCTACACTATTCATTATGAAGTTCAGTCGATTTGCGTTTGTCATCGTCATGGCCATCGCTTGCTGCGGACCGGTCTCGCTGCAGGCGTTCGCTGATGAAGGTCCGCTCGATCCGGCGCAGCCCAAGGGCGTTACCTCGGAGGAGATCATTCAGCGCTTTGCGGCGAAAGAAAAAGAATTCAAGATTGCGCTCGACCAGTATGGATACCGGCAGACCGTGAAAGTGCAAACCGTCGATGGAGACACGCCGGATGGCGAGTATCAGCAAGTGTTCGACGTTTCGTTTGACGATCAGGGGAAAAAAGTTAAGAACGTCGTGTTCGCGCCGCAATCGTCACTTCAGCGCATCATGATGACCGAGCAAGACATCGACGACATCGAGAACCGGTTGCCGTTCGTTCTCACCAGCGATGAGATCAATGAGTACAGCATCCTGTACGCCGGGCAGCAGCAGGAAGACGATCTGCACTGCTATGTGTTCGACATTGCACCTAAACAAATCGAAGGCAAGAAACGGTATTTTCAGGGACGCATCTGGGTCGACGACAAGGACTTTCAAATCGTAAAAACCTACGGCAAGACGGTACCGGACATTCGCAAGAAGAAAGACAACGAGAATCTGTTTCCCAAGTTCACCACCTACCGGGAGCAGGTTGTGGATGGTCCCTACTGGTTTCCCGTCTACACGCGCGCGGACGACACTCTGCATTTTTCTACTGGCGACGTGAAAATTCGCGAGATCGTGAAGTACACGAATTACAAGAAATTCGGTGCGAACGTTAAGATCACCTATGAGGGGAAAGACGTGCAGAAGGGTGATCAGGCTAAGAATCCGCCGCAGCCGCAACCGCAGAAATAGCTCAGAAATGCACTGTCATCCCGAGCGAAGCGAGGGATCTGGGTTCTTGCCTGCAGCATACATTCGTCTGCGCAGGCTGAAACCTAGATCCCTCGCTTTGCTCGGGATGACAGTTAATAGATTAGTAGAAAAGATACTTGCGCCATTTGTCGTCTGAACGGCCCATCAGGCGCATGATGTGGCGGCTGGTGTGGAGATTGAAGGCGCGGGGCTCGCGCATTAGTTTCATTGCGGCTTCGCTGGGGAGTTGGTTGCCTTTGCGGCGGTTGCACGGGTGGCAGCAGGCGACTAGATTCTCCCAGGTTGAAGCGCCTCCGCGGGAACGGGGCACCACGTGGTCGAGGGTCAGTTCGCCTGAGGCCAGCACTTCTCCGCAAAACTGGCAGGTATTGCGATCGCGCAGCAGAATATTTTTGCGTGACAGGGCGCGAGTCTGATGCGGAATTCGCCGGTACTCGAGCAGGCGGATCACCGAAGGCAAGCGAATGGCGACACGGGCGGCATGCAGGAAGTGTCCGTTCTCTTCTTCGGTCATTGCGATTCCCTTGAGCACCAGCACGATGGCGCGGCGCGCCGCGCAAACGTTGATCGGCTCATACGAGGCGTTCAGCACCAGGACCGGAGCGTGCAGGACGTGGGGGCCATCGTTCTCGGAACGCATGCCGGCGACGATGGGAGTCACGTGAGCGCGTCCCATGCCGCCCATCGAATTGTTCCACTTCCCTGACATATCGTCTGAACCCGCCTCGCTTTGCTCTCTGGACGGACGAGGCGTCCGTCCCTACGTGAGTTTCCTCTACCCAGCGGCTGCCATGGCTACGCGAGCTTCGGTTTCCGAGTCCCTCATGGCGGACTGGGCTTCTGTTTTCAGCGTGCGCGCTACCGTGGCTACATATACTCTCGATGCGCCGGCTCGCCGCAGAATACGCGCGCATTCTGACACTGTGGTCCCGGTCGTGAAGACGTCGTCCACGACCAGGACTTCGCGTCCATTCACGTCATCGGGCTTCGTTACCCTGAACGCGCCGCGAATATTTTCCCGGCGCTGGTGGCGGGACAGTCCGATCTGCGACGTCGTTTCGCGGCAGCGTTCCAGCACACTTGCGCTCAGGTGAAAGCGGCTGCCAGTGGTCGTCAGCTTTAAGGCTGAACGAGCAATCAGTTCAGACTGATTGAATCCGCGCTGACGCTGCTTTCTGGCGTGCAACGGAACAGGCGCAATCAGAACTTCAGTTCCAGAAAAATGAGGCTGCAAATCCTCGACTGCCTCTGCGAGCATCCGTCCCAGAACATTCGCAGCGGGCCGTACTCCGTTGTACTTGAGCAGGTGAATCAGTTCGCGCAAGCCGCCGTCGTAGCTGCCGTAGGCTGTGGCCTTGAGGTATGGAGGTTCCAACCGGCGGCATAATCCGCACCGAGTCTCGCCGGATTCGGCCGAGGATTGAACTGGTTCCGCGGCAAATGCGAAGGGGCTTACCAGTCGTTCGCCGCAGATGGCACAGAGTCCACCTGCAATCGGCCGCATCGCCGCAAGACAATCCTCACAAACTGGCAGACGGGAAATATTTACGAGGGGCTCACCACACAAGCGGCAATCGGAGGGAAATAAAGTGGCAAACAAGCCTGCGGCGATGCCGCCGGCCCAGGAGACGAGGTGAGTATCTTGCCCAGCAGTCCCGGTCCCGCTGGCCCGAATTGGGGTCCCCTTACTGCTGAAGACGTTCCTCCCTCGCCCGATCGCGCTACGGGGCTGCGACAGGACGAATCTTTTGTAGTATAGCCATGCGTACGGCTGGACGCAATGAGCGCGGTCAATCGAATGGTCACGCCTATGGTGACAGCTGCTAAGGTAATCGCACGCGAGTGCTTCTCCGGAACTCTGCTTGTAAAATAAGCGCTGCGCGTGCTAAGGTGCGCCGTCCTACTATATTGATCTCTAACCATTTTCGAGGATTCTTACTATGAGCCCGCAAAGCACAATCAATCCAACCGAAGCGCCTAAAAAATTCAAGCCGTACGTTCCCGAGAACATGGAGATGCGGGAGTTTACTTTCCGCGCCGTGATGCTCGGGCTGGTAATGACAGGCGTTCTGGGCGCCGCCAATGCCTACCTTGGACTGAAAGCGGGGATGACGATTGCGGCTACTTATCCTGCCGCTGTTATTGGCATGTCGCTGCTGCGGCTGATGAAAGGGTCGCTGCTTGAAGAGAACATTGCGCGAACTGTGGGCGCGATTGGCGAGTCGGTGGCTGCGGGCGCGGTGTTCACTATCCCAGCATTTGTTCTGGCGGGATTGTGGCCGAGCCTCAGCATGGAAAGATATTGGCAATCCGTGGCGCTGATGGTGATTGGCGGGTTGCTGGGCGTATTGTTCGTCACGCTGCTGCGGCGGGTGATGGTGGAAGATCCGGAGTTGCCTTATCCCGAGTCGGTGGCGGCGGCGGAAATTCACAAGGCCGGGCAGCAGGGATCGAAGGCGGCGAAAATTCTTTTTGCCAACATGGGCTTCGGCGGGCTGATGTACTTTCTGTCGCAGGTCAATCTGTTTTGGTACACGAGAAATGTACTGATCAACATTCCGAAAATGGCGACTGGCTTGCGCCTCGGACGGGGCACGGCCGCACCGATGTTGGCTACCGGTGGAATGACGCAGTTCACTTCGCCCGCGGTAAGTCCGGCTTATCTGGGCGTGGGTTACATTATCGGGCCTCGCTTGGCTTCGCTGAATTTTGCCGGCGGCGTGGTCGCTTGGGGATTGCTGGTTCCGCTCCTTATTTATTTTCTTGGGCCGACCCTGCCGCCGATGGCCGCGGGCGCAAACCCCGCGACGTATTGGGGAGGCATTGCTTTCAGCGTGTGGTATTCGATCGTGCGTCCGATTGCGGTTGGCGGCATGTTGGTCGGCGCAGGATTCACGCTTTTTCGCATGCGCAAGCAATTGATGGCGGGCATGAAGCGCGCGGTTTCTGATTTGAAAAAATCGGCTGAAGCGCACAAAGCGACCAGCCGGGTCGATCGCGACCTCAACGCGAAAGTTGTTTTTCTGGGTGTGGGACTGGTGTTCATCGCGATGATCGGGCTCTACTACCACTTCATTGCGGGCGCGCACAACTTAAGTGGAGGCAAGATTGTCGCCGGCGCGGTTGTGGCTGCAGGAGTGATGATTGTTCTGGGATTCTTTTTTGCCGCCGTTTCTGGAAATTTGGTGGGCATGATTGGCTCGTCGAATAATCCGGTTTCAGGCCTCACACTCTGTACGTTGGTGGTTGCGGCGCTGCTTATGGTCGCGATGGGTGTTTCGGGCGTTGGCGGCGTGGCCGCGGTGTTAGGAGTGGCAGCGGTCGTGTGCGTATCGTCTGCGGTGGCGGGCGAGATGCTGCAGGATTTGAAAGCCGGCCACATTCTCGGTGGCACGCCGGCGAAGATGCAGATCGGCGATATCCTGGGCACCATCGTGGCCTCGCTGGTTTTGTTTTTCCCGCTGATGATTCTGGATAAGGCCTACCACTTCGGCAGCGCGGCTCTGCCCGCGCCCCAGGCTGGCCTTATGGCGATGCTCGCCCAGGGCATTGTTGGCGGCAACATGGCTTGGCCGCTGGTCGTGGTCGGCATACTGATGGGTTTCGCCATGATTCTGGTGGAAGTCAAAAGTCCCATGCTGTTTTCAGTAGGTATGTACCTGCCGCTGGAAACCACCTCGGCCATCTTCGTGGGCGGTGTGATTCGCTGGCTTACAGATAAGCTTCGTGACCGGCGTGGCTACAACGATGCGCAGAAGGCGCGCGTCGACAATGCGGGCGTGCTGACTGCTTCGGGATTGATTGCCGGAGAAGCGCTGTGCGGGTTGGTCATCGCCGGCGTCGTTGGCAGTAATCATCAGCTTTGGCATATCGATGTCGGAGATTTTGCCTTCTCCGGATTGATCGGCATGGCGGTGCTGATATTTGTCATGATGAGAGTGCCGCTCGCGAATGCTGGCAGCCCGGATGAGCCGGCGCCGCCGACCGCGATCATGTAGATTCTTTTAACCACAAAGGACACGAAGATACACAAAGGAAACCGGGAGTGGGCAGGGTTTTCTTCCTTTGTGAACCTTCGTGTCCTTTGTGGTTCAAGCTCTAATGTCGATTGCTGATAATCTCGCCCGGGTGCGCGAGCGGATCGATGCGGCCGCCCACCGCGCCGGACGTCGGCCCGAGGACATCGCGTTGATGGCGGTTAGTAAAACTTTCCCTGCAGAGCGGATACTGGGAAGCCTATAACGCTGGAGCGAGGTTGTTCGGCGAGAATCGCGTGCAGGAATTTGCGGGCAAGATCGATTCGCTGCGCGATCTGCGCGATGCCGAATTCCACCTGATCGGACATCTGCAAAGCAACAAAGCTGCCAAAGCTGTTGAACTGTTCGCTGCCGTGGATTCAGTCGACTCGTTACGCCTGTCGCGAAAACTGAATGCTTCAGCACAGCAGTCTGGAAAAAAGATCCCGGTATTGATCGAGATTAATGTCGGCGGCGAGATAGCCAAGAAGCGGCGTAGCTCCAGGCTCTCGCGAACTCGAAGAACTTCTTTCTGGTGCACAGGCATTGCCGCATCTCGAGTTCCGCGGACTGATGACCGTTCCTCCGTTCAGCGACAATCCGCAGGCAGCGCGCCCATATTTTCGCCAACTGCGCGAATTGCGTGATCAAATTGCCGCGCGAAAATTGCCAGCTATCGATGTGACAACGCTTTCCATGGGGATGTCGCACGACTTCGAAGTCGCGATCGAAGAAGGATCAACCTGCGTGCGCGTGGGGACGGCGATCTTCGGAGAGAGAACCAAGGGATAACTCAAACCCAATTTATGCGATACTGGAAAAGCTCTGTTATCTCTATGTAGGAGCCGCCTGGCTCTAGGCGGAGCGACAATTTTCGGCGATTTTTGTAGTCGTCGATCGTACAGTGGCGGCGTAGCTCAGGTGGCTAGAGCGACGGTCTCATAATCCGTAGGTCCGTGGTTCGAGTCCACGCGCCGCCACCAATTAAATCAGCAACTTCTGCGGTTCCCGGCTCTCCCTCGTTTTGCGCTTGGTGCGTCGCAGGTGCGGATTGGTGCAGAGTTTTTTTTCTTCCTGCTTTGGCAGTTCGTCCAACTTGTCCACGAAAGATACGTTTGCGCCCGGAATCAGGTGGGCGTAGTGTCGACCGTTAGCTGGATAGAGCTGTGCCCCATCTGCTCTTTCACGTAACAATAGACGCTCCACTTTGAATCAGCAGCGAGCCGAATGTGTGCCGCAGATCGTGAAGGGCTTTCGAGAGTTTGCTGGTGAAGGATGCGACATCAGTGCGCACTTTTCGAATGCATTTTTGGAGAGTGACAGGCTCGGCCGTGAAAGTTGTTGGAGTTGTTTCTCTAGATCATGCTCCAGGAAAAAGGGCGAAGTCAGAGTAGTTCATTCCTCCGTATCTCCCTTATTCACTTGTTCAACCATTAACTCCGTTTTAGCAGAAAGGTCGGGCCGAAATTAGACACAAAGATAGACCAGCGAATTTCGACTCACACGGCGAGCGATTATATTAGCAAGAAGCGAACGTCACGCCTGCCCGGCGAGCCATGGTGTCTCGCGACAGCGCTAATGCGTAGTCGGCGAGGGGGCGCTCTGCAGACGCAAGTCGGGGCGCAACTTTAGAGTTTTGCCCGCCACGACGTATACCTTTTGCTCAAAGGTTTCGCGTCCTGGTGCACGAACCGAAATATCATAGTTTCCTGGACGCATCGTCATGGTCTTCAATTTCCGAACCGTTCCAGCATAGCTGCCGTTGATAAGTACCTCAGCGTCCTTGACATCAGTATCAAGCTTTATCTCCCCAGCATTCGCAACAGGGTAAGGTCCATACCCATACGGGCCGTAATAAGGACCATACCAACCATACGGCCCAACCGGTCCAACAACCACCACTCCACCTCTGGCGAAAGCGGCCGCAGGGAGTAGCGCCATCAAAAAGATACCTGTAAAAAATAGTTTCCGCACAATGCAACCTCCATATTTCCTGTTCCCAGTTATGTCTCGCCCCATTTGGATAGATGCGTGTCGACCGAACTAGAACGAAAAGAGACTGTAAGGATCATGTAAAAGTTTGAAAAGCTTCTTGCAGGGGCAGGAGTTCGCACGAGACTTCACAGAGGTTTACAAAACTTACACAAAGTTTAACGATGTCACGCGCAAGGGCAGCCATTCAGTTCGTTCGTTTACAAGTAGGAGGTTGCACAATATGGTGGCGAGCGGACCAACGATTCTCTATGTAGAGGACAATCTGAAATCCAGGAGGCTGCCAGGAAGCGTCCTCAGAGACTGTGGATTTGAGGTGTTCACGACTGCCGATCCGGTGGAGGCAATTCAAAAGTTCGGCAGGCTGCGCTTTCATGCTGCACTAATTGAGTACCGAATGGGCGTCACGCCAGGCCCGGACTTGGCGGTGAAAATGAAGACTCTTTACCCTGACGTTCCTGTGGTCATGCTTTCCGGGTGCACGGTGCCTCCGGAGAGGGAGTTGCTTTATGTTGATGCTCATTTTGGCCCAGGTACATCGCTGCATGATCTGCTGTTTACTTTACTGACGCTTGCTTGTTCGGGGGCTGCCCAGCGTACTAGAGCGACTGCGGCCAACTGGGCTGACTCGACCTGAGCCTAATTTGATCCGGGCTCTTTCATGGCCCAGACCAAGCCGTAAGCGACTGGCAAAACAAGTGGTTTGCGTCTTAGTTTTCTTCACCGATGATATGAATGTGCCGGAATCAGAACATCCGGGAATGAACGAATTGTCATTCATCGGAGACGCAGTGGTAATGTTCTGCCCATAGTCTGTTGGAGTTAAGTTCCAAAGGTCAACCAATGCCAATTGAAGTAGCGTCCGCCAGCGCCCTGTACAGTGACCACGTAAATCCACAATGGGTGAAGCTGCTCGATGTGTTGGGGATGAATGTTCGGTACACACGATGCTCCGGTACCGAACTTTTCATGGAAGACGGAAATTGCGTAACGGATTTCCTTTCGGGATATTGCGTACACAACGTCGGGCACAACCACGCTTCTGTTGTCGCGGCTTTGAAAGAAGAACTGGATCGCTCCGGACCGGCAATGCTGCAGAGCCACGTTCCCGACTCTGCGGGGGAATTAGCGGCCCGGCTCTGCAAATTGGCGGGAGGGCGCCTATCCAAGGTTTTCTTTGCGAGTTCCGGAAGTGAAGGCGTGGAGAGCGCCATCAAGTTTGCGCGTGCCCATACGGGACGAACCGGTTTGCTATACACAGAGGGTGCATTCCACGGATTGACCTGCGGAGCTCTCTCCCTCATGGGAAATCCGTTCTGGCGCGAAGGCTTCGGACCGATGTTGCCCGGAGCGGAACAGATCCCGTTCGAGAATGCTCAGTCGCTGGAAGCGAAACTCAGCACCCGGCAATTCGCGGCGTTCATCGTGGAACCGGTACAGGCGGAGGGTGGAATCCGGATACCGCAGCGCGAATATCTGCAAACCGCGCAGCAACTCTGCAAAAAATACGGAACTCTGTTCGTGCTCGATGAAGTGCAGACTGGGATGTTCCGCACGGGAGCATTCCTTGCGGCACATCATTACGAGCTTGATCCCGATATTGTAGTGCTAGCGAAAGCTTTGAGTGGTGGCCTCATTCCTATTGGTGCTGTGCTGATGTCCGACGAGGTGTACAAATCGGTTTACAGCTCGCTGAAGAGGGCCATCGTCCACACCTCGACTTATAGCGAAAACGGACTTGCCATGCGAGCAGGATTGACGACGCTTGAGATTTTGGAAACAGAATGTTTGGGCACCCGTGCAACCCTAATGGGAAATGAACTTCGTCGCCGGTTGCGCGAAACTCTTTCTGGATACGAGATGGTAAAAGATATCCGTGGAATCGGACTGCTATCGGGCATCGAATTCCAGGCACCTTCGAAACTCGCCCTCCGTGTACCGTTCGAGGCATTTCAGCGAATACACCCAGGATTGTTCGGCCAGATGGTAGTCATGCGCCTGTTTAGAGACGAGAGAATACTGACCCAGATTTGTGGCAATAACTTCATGGTCTTGAAAGCCGCTCCGCCGCTGATTGTGGACGAAAGCCAGATCGAGCAGTTTGTCCGAGCCATGGGGCGGGTAGTCGAGCTAATCCATTCATCTTCAGCATTTTGGTCTGACGCGCTGGCCCTGGCCCGCCGCGCACTCAACATTTGACGGATTCCTTGCATCCTACTTCGGAGAGTACAGTTTTTTGGAGGTCCGAAGTTATGCGGTTGCTATTGGTGGAGGATGACCTTCACATCCAACAATTTCTTGAGCGCGCATTGGTCGAGGCTGGATACCAGGTGGATGCAGCGATTAACGCAAAGGCCGCCGAGGGCCTGGCGCTCGAGGGGGTCCATGACGCGTTGATCATTGATCTTGGTCTTCCGGACATGGATGGTCTGGATCTGATTGCGCGCTGCCGGGCACAGGGCAGTTCCGCGCCGGTCCTCATTCTGTCGGCGCGACGCTCCGTTGATGAGCGCGTGCGCGGGCTGGAACATGGCGGCGATGATTATCTGACCAAGCCATTTGCCCTTCCCGAACTGTTGGCGCGGCTGAGAAATCTGCTGCGGCGCTCCGCTCTTCAAACCGAATCTACATGTCTACAGGCAGCCGATTTACAACTGGACCTGGTCCGGCGAGAGGCAAAGCGCGGCGACCGGTTACTGCAATTAACTCCTCAAGAGTTTTCCTTGCTGGAGTATCTGTGCCGGAATGTGGGACGCGTCGTAACCCGGGCCATGATCCTTGACCATGTGTGGCGAATGAGAATCGATGCGGCGACGACAGTAGTGGATGTTCACATTTACCGCCTGCGAAGCAAAGTGGATCATGCAGCCGCAAGGCCCTTGATTCATACCATTCGCGGAGTAGGGTACTTCCTGAAACATGCCTAAGCGACTTCGTACGACGGCGGCGATGTCGGTTTGCTTGCTGTTTCTTGCGGGCAGTGCGTCGCTGGCGGAAGGGAATCCCTCGCCGCTCGATGTTGGTTACCGGCAGATGTACAACCTCGATTTTACTGGGGCGCACATAACGTTCGACAGCTGGAAACAGGCGCATCCCGACGATCCTTTGGGACCGGTTTCAAACGCTGCAGCCTTTCTCTTTTCGGAGTTCGAACGCTTGCACATACTCGAAACCGAACTATTCACCGACAACTCAAGATTTCTTAATCGCGAGAAATCCGTCCCTGATCCGGCTGCAAAGAGCGCATTTGAGGCCGAGATTGTGAAGACGCGGAATCTTGCTGACCACATTCTCTCGCGTTCGCCTCAGGACGAGAATGCCCAGTTTGCCAACATCCTGGCTGACGGCCTTCGCGGAGACTACATCGCTCTGATTGAAAAACGGAACTTTGCGGGGCTGAGTTTTATGAAAGCTGGCCGCAGCCGCGCGGAGAAGCTGGTTTCGCAGGACCGAACGTATTACGACGCATACTTAGCGATTGGCGTTGAGAACTACCTTCTGGGCGTGAATCCTGCGCCGGTTCGATGGTTTCTGCGACTGGGCGGCGCCGAAACCGACAAGGACGCCGGTCTCAACAATCTGCGCATCACGGCCACGAAAGGACGCTACCTGGCGCCATTCGCGCGCATGTTGCTGGCCGTAGCTGCCCTAAGGGACAAAGACAAAAACAGGGCGAGAAATCTCTTGGCAGGTCTGGCGCAGGAATTCCCGCAGAACACCCTCTACAAGAAAGAACTCGCACGGGTCCAGTAGCCGAGTTCAGCGAAGACTGCTGTTCGCAGATTGGGCATCCTGCACTAGACGCCCACTCGCCGCAATCTCCAGTTCACTTTGTCACTTACCCGCAGAACAAAAGTGCTGGGATTCTTCATGCCCCACTTCACATAGGGAAGCACAAGCTGAGTTTTAAAGTTAGCGGTGCTCCCGCCTATTTGCAACGGTATGACCAGCGTAATGGGATGATCGCTGCCGTGAATGCGAAAGGTCCCGTCGACTTGAATCTCCGAATTCCCTGCGGCGAGAACGTCCCGGACATTTTCGTTGGCGTGAACATGGCATCCGGGTATTGCTCGCTCTGCAGGATCTCCTTGTGCATCTTCCGGTCGCGCGAGTTGTTGCCGCTCTGCCCGCTCTTAACGTCAACTACGACCAAACCCGAGGCCGATCCGCTGGAAGGATTGAAGTGAATCAGCCCGCTCTTCAACGCAAAGGTTCCATGCACGGTGTGGAGCACGTCGGAAAGCGTAAATTCGACCTTTGTGTTCGCCGGATCCAGTTCGAGCGTCATTTCTTGCGCCCGCAGGGCAGGAGAACAACTCGCGACGCAGAGAACTGCCAGTGAAATAAATAAAAAGATTCGAAGTCTAATGCTCATCACTTATTGCCTATCCAGCATTGCAAAATATAATGACATTCACTTTTTAACCTGTCATTTCGTGCGGAGCAAGATCTCCATATTATATTTTCAATCTGTCATTTCGAGCGGAGCAAGATCGTCCGCGAACGCGGATGATCCGGCGGAGTCGAGACACCTCTTTTCTCTCGCACCGGCAAACACCAGGTTCCTCGACTTCGCTCGGAATGACAGAGGTCGATCGTTTGTTCCCTTCGTGCAAAACCACGACAAAATTTCATGCGCGAAGAAGACGCCACCCAAACGACAGGGTTTCCTCCATGCCGATACCAAGTAGAGGCAGTTCACCGGTGTGAACGGCGAGCATACGCGTAAACAAATTTGGACTTGCTTCCAAAGCGCGCAAACTGCGAGCGCGAAACCAGTGCCTGCCGTCCATGAGCAACATCAGATTCGCCATCATGCGCGGAAGACGTTCGATCCGGCGATGTGCGTGCTGGTATTGAGCGAGGTCATCGTTCACAAAAGCCTCAGCTAAGGCGTGGGCTTGCTGGAAAGCCATCGAAAGACCATCTCCAGTAATAGCATCGACTGAGCCCGACGCTTCTCCGACCAAAACGCTCGATCCGCGGTAAACCGATCGCAATGCGCGCATCATCGAGACTGCCCCTTGCTCGCGAGTGATCAGATCAGCGCCCTTCAGCCGAGCATATATCTGGGGAAATACGGCGAATGCGTCTTCCAATCTTAATTTCGATTCCCTGCTGATGAAGGCGACGCAAATTTCCTCGGGACCGACCGGCGTGACATAGAGTTGTCCATGCCTGGTCCAGTAAACTTCCACGAACTCCGACCATGGCACAACGCGATAATGACGGCGAAAGCCGAAGCGCATAGATGGCGCAGAGCGAACGGAGTCCAGTCCCGACCAGCAGCGGACTCGGGAATTCTGACCGTCGGCGCCGACCACCCAGCGGCAACGAACAGTGGTCCCGTTTATAGTGACGCCATCGGGCGTTAAGCCGGTGACATGAGCTCCCCAACGCATGTCGACGCCAGCTTCGGCAGTCTTGTCGATGAGAATCTCATGCAGTTTCGTGCGGCGTATGCCGAGTCCTGGACCTTGTGCGAACCTGGCTTGCACCGCAGATTCATCGTCCAAGAAACGAATGCCTTGAAACGGCGCGGCCGCATCCAGGGGAATGTCTACACCCAACTTCCTTAGCGCTGCCAACCCATCGGGCATGATCCCTTCACCGCAAGCTTTGTCGATCGGAGGTAAAGCAATGTCAGCAACCGTGACAGAAAACCCGCGGTTGCGTGCCGCGATTGCGACCGCGAGACCGGAGGGACCTCCGCCGACGACAAATACGTCTGTTTCAACTGCAATTCTTGTCATGTTGCTCGTTTACCACTCGAGAAGAACAAGTTCGGAACAGAATCCGGGGCCCATGGCGGCAAGAATGCTGAAGGTGCCAGTTTCGGGGCGGCGCTGATTCATGAAGTCTTGCAATACTAGAAGCACAGAAGCAGAAGAAAGGTTGCCAACCTTTGCCAAACTTTCCCAGGAAGCGTCGAGCGCATTCGGCGGCAATGCAAGCGCCTGCTCACACGCTTCAAGAACTTTGGGACCACCCGTGTGCATCACCCAAGCGCCGATGTCTTTGCGTTCCAAGTTATGGTCGCTAAGGAATTGATCAATATCGCCAGCCAGATGCTGATGGACCATATCGGGTACGCTGCGCGAGAGAACGATGCGAAAGCCCTTCTCGGAAATTTCCCAGCCCATAACATCCTCGGTGTCTGGATAGAACACCGATCGCGTGTCAATAACGCGGGGACCGTGGTCAACTTTTCCGCGTCCTCCCAGGATTACGGCAGCGGCGCCATCGCCGAAAAGCCCGGTGGAAATCAGATTCGCAATTGAAAGATCGTCTGCTCGCCACGTGAGAGAGCACAGCTCAACCGAGACCAGGGCTGCGGCCTGGTCAGGAAAGGCGCGCACATAATCCGCCGCACGTGCAATGCCTGCTGCTCCCGCCACGCATCCCAGTCCGAAGATGGGAATGCGTTTGATATTAGGAGAAAGTCCCATGCGGTTGATCAGCCGCCCTTCGATGGAAGGGCTGGCGACGCCGGTCACCGAAACAAAAAAAATCGCTCCCAGGTCGGGTGTTCCGAGTCCAGCGTGGGTGAGGGCACGGCAGAGAGCTTGCTCGCCGAGTTCCTCAGCGGCGTGGATCCAGGCATCGTTGGCTTTTCCCCAGGTCGAGAGGCCTTCGTAGGCTGCGATGGGAAGTGCGAGGTGCCTTCCTTGAACGCCGACGTTCGAGTGGAGGCGATCCAGAATCTGAGGTCGTTCCAGTTTGTCAGACCAGCGGCTCTTCAGAGCTTCGCGAATGATGTCTTGGCTGTAATAGTTCTTTGGAAATGCGCTTGCGACTCCGCAAATTCTCATTCTTAATTAAAGCCCCTCCGGCAAAGATGGCACCTGCAAGCAGGCGACCTTCCTCAACCATACGCCGGTGCGATAACCTGCGAATTGCCGCCAAATGACAATTCATTCATGCATGCCGCAGTCGTACCTTACCGGTGTAGGATTGCCCCGGGAGCAGGGGGAAGCTTCAAGGCATTCTTTACGACCAAAGATAAAGGGCCTGGTATGGGGCTGCATACGGAAAGGTTCCGTCTTACCCGTGAACCGGTGTACGACATTAAGGTGATTCGGCTCACCTTGGTAAGAGTCGCACGTCACTGACTTGCAGCAACTCGGAGTGCTAAATTTGCGCTCTCGAACGTGTTGCTCACAGATCATCCCGTTTCCGACGCGGATGCTTCCGGGCTTGCCCATAAAACGAATGAAAGGAGAACGCCCATGTTTGCTCGTATTGTTGAGTTCGTTCCGAAGTGGGAAAAGAAAGAGGAGTTTATCAAGACCCTCAGGAACGAGGTTCTACCCATTCTGAAGAAGCAGACTGGCTTCCTAGAAATCATGCCCTTTTCCCGGAAACCAAGAATGAGAAGTGCGTCAACATCACTCTGTGGATGGAGAAGAAGGACGCGGAGCGCTATGAGCGCGAAGTGTTCCCCAAGGTCGATGAAATCCTGAAGCCCTATCTGACCACCCCGATCACCTGGAAGCTCTACAGTGTCGAAACTACCATATGTGAGCACTTTGTGAATGCCCCTTCGGCCTGAGCGAAGGCTGAATACGGGAGTACGTGGGCCGGAGCAGCGGATTCGTTGCTCCGGCTGCTAGAGTGGCTTGGTATAGGCTCATCTAGGCACGTTCCGTTGGGAGGAGCGTTCGCATGAAGGCCTATCAGCATGAACTGACACACGCCTACGATCGATGGCGGTCTCGGTTTCGTTCGGCTTCTTTCTTCCACTCCCTGATTATGGCAACCGTGGTGGGTGTGCTGGTCGCCTCTGTGGGTATCGCACTGTTTGCCTTGTCGCGCTATCTGTAAACTCCGTGGCACATAGCAGCCGCTACTGGGGGCATTGGGCAAGTGGTCATAGTCAGCGTCTTGCTACTGATCGTCCTTGAACAACGTCGCAAAAGATCGATCCGACAAACGCAGGAATTCACCTTTTTGAACCATCACATTCGGAATGCAATCACCCAGATGACCATGGCTTCATATCTCGCTGATCCAAATAAGCAGCAACGCATCAGGAGCGAGGCCTTGGAGCGTATTTCGGGAGCCCTGCACCGAGTCGCGAACAGTGCAGACCTCAACGGGCTGTCTCTTGAGGTTGACCTGACCGGCGCAGAATTGATCCAAGAAGGAGCAGATGGAAAAGAGAGAGATGGGAAGAGGACGGCTTAACGAAGAAGGAACCTTTCCCGCATACCTGACTTTCAGTGCTCGTGCCCGAGCATTTTAGACCCCAGAATCGCTGCGCTTATCATGACTTGCGGAAGATTCGCCTAGCGAGGCAAATCGGCAGACGCCGATCCGCCGGCTCGAAGCGAAAAAAGCGATGCAAGCGTTCACTGCGACCTGGGAGCATTTAGCGGATCACAGAAGTTCATTCAGAGCCCTTCTTCTTGGTGCGTATAGGGTGCGGATTTTGCAGGACTTTGCCGCGATCTGCCGAGGGAAGTTGTTGAAGTTCTTTAGAATCTGAGTCGGTTGGGCGACTCATAATCCATAGGTCGTTGGTTCGAGTCCAACCGCCGCCACCAATCTAGATTTCCCTCTTTCCCGATCGAAGTCGACCGTGCGCACAATGCCCTCTCCTTCTTTCACGTAGATCAGTTGATTGGGCTTGACGTCTTTCATCGTATCCACTTGGCCGCTCGGCCAGTGGATTTCCAGCAGATCCACTTTTTCAGCCTGGCCGAGGCCAAAATGAATTCGCAGATCGCTTTGCGAAATGTAGCTCCCGCCGCTGCGGACTTCGTCGATCTGCTGATGCGGTTTGCTTTCATCGGGCGGGTGGGTTACGCACTTCAGACGCGCGCCGATGCCGCTGCGGTTCGACTTGGTTCCGATGGTCCGGACCTTGATCCAGTTGTGCTTTAAATGAGAGTCGCAGCGCAAAAGCTGCGGGCGGCCGTTGATGGTGTTCACGACGACATCGATGTCGCCGTCGTTATCGAAGTCGCCAAAGGCGCAGCCACGCGACGCGCTCGGCGTGGAAATGCCAGAGCCGGAATTTAGCGAAACATCCTCAAAATGCCCATTGCGCTGGTTACGATACAGCAACTTCCGCTGGGCGTAACCGGCCTCGGTCCGCAGTTGTTCGACCTCGGGATAGACGTGACCGTTGCAAATTAGAATATCGGGCCAGCCGTCATTATCGAAGTCGAAAAATCCGCAGCCCCACCCAAGATATTGCGTGTGCATGCCCAATCCACCGGTGAAAGTTGCGTCGTCAAAATCGGCTCCGCCGCGATTGTGGTAAAGCGAGGGCGTGTCTCCGGCGAAGTTAGTCTTCACGATGTCAAGATTGCCGTCCAGGTCGTAATCGCCCGCGGAGACACCCATGCCAGCCTGGGGCTTGCCGTCGGCGCTCAAGGCGCAACCCGCCTCGACGGCAATGTCTTCGAACTTTCCGTTCTTCTTATTCTGGTAGAGGGCGCTGGCAGTCGAGTCGTTGGCTACGTAAATGTCGGGCCATCCATCATTGTCGAAATCGGCCACCAGCACGCCAAGACCATAGGTGGTGCCATTGGCTCGCGTGATTCCGGCGGCTTCGGTAACATCGGTGAAAGTTCCGTCTCCGTTGTTGTGATAGAGAATGTTTTTGCCACCAGTCAAGCCGGGCGGACCGCAAGCCACCATCACACTTTTATAAAGGCACGGTCCGGACTCCGGCACGGGCGCTGTGGCCAGATCTAAGTCGATGTAGTTGGCAACGAAGAGGTCGAGATGGCCGTCGCGGTCATAGTCGACGAATGCGCAGCCGGTGCTCCAGCGAGTCTTTTTTCCGGCGACTCCGGCCTTCTCGCTCACGTCGGCAAAAGTTCCGTCGCCGTTGTTGTGGTAGAGAACGTTCTTGCCGTAGTAAGTTACGAACAAATCTTCGAAGCCATCATTGTCGTAGTCTCCGATGCAAACGCCCTGGCCCCAGCCGCTATGGCTCAATCCAGCTTTGGCGGTCACGTCGGTAAATGTGCCGTCGCGATTGTTCTTGAACAGATGCGATGCGGGCTCGTGCCCTGCGGGAAAACCTTCCAGACGCCAGCCGTTCACTAGAAAAATGTCGAGCCAGCCGTCGTTATCGTAATCGTAGAACGCGACTCCACAGCCGGTGGTTTCCAGCAGATATTTGTTCTTATGTTCTCCGCCAAAAATGGTTTCGACATTCAGACCCGCTTCGTTGCCGACATCTACAAAGTTGACGCCTAAATCCGTCGGCGGCTTTTGATCCTTTTCGTCAGTGGTGGAGAGCGCACGCAGGTGAAGCGGACGCGCCAGAGAAAGCACGTTCTCCAAAGAAAGCACCAGCGCGGACCTGCTTAGGGATCGTAGAAACTTGCGGCGTGAGCACTGCAAAAGGAAATACCTGTTTGCTTTTAGTTTGGCTTAGAGTTTCGCCTTAATTCTGTAGGACGACTGCCTGATTTGCAAGCTTACATGCCTTATGGATCGGAGTGACGACAGCTTATTCGGGGATGACGGCAAATTCCTGAGTCGCCACGGAATGCCTTTTGCCTTACAATTGTGAGCGCACCGGAGTTGTTGCAGCCATGGTTCGGCATCTTCCTCTAAAGCTTGACTGGCGTTCTCGTAATTTTGCCGGCCGTGTCGCTCCGGCGCTACTGTTGCTTGCATTCCCCTCGCTGATTTCTGTGGCTCAGCAAAACGCGCTCGATCTCGGCGGAAAGAGCGTGAACCCATTAAAGTCCAACGCGGGCCAGCCCGTGGTGCTGATCTTCGTGCGCGAAGACTGTCCCATCTCAGCACGATATGCTCCCGTAATTCAGCGAATCAGCGACGAGCATCAGAAGGACGCGCGATTTTACCTGGTCTTTCCCGACAAAGCTGAATCGCCCGCCAATGTTCGGAAGTATCTGCATGAATTCCGCTACTCGATCCCTGGCCTGCGAGATCCCGATCACGCGCTGGTGAAAGAGGCGGATGCGAAGGTGACGCCCGAGGCCGCGGTGTTCGATGCCAAAGGCGCTCTCGTGTATCACGGCCGCATTGACAATCTCTACGAATCTTTCGGACGCTCCCGTCCCGCTCCGACCACGCACGAACTGGACGATGCTGTTCAAGCCGTCTTGGCCGGCCACGCGCCGCAAAGTAAAGAAGTCCCAGCCGTGGGATGTTATATTTCGGACCTGCAATGACGCGGCTGTATTCACTGGCTGAAATCGGGTTTGTGTTGGCGATTGCGGTTGCTCTTCGCGCCGGCGGACCTGACGAACATTCGGACCGCGAGCAACAAGTCACGTTTAACCGTGATATTGCTCCCATCATTTATCAGTCGTGCGCACGGTGCCATCGTCCAGGAGAATCAGGGCCATTTTCTTTGCTCACTTATGATGACGTGAAAAAACATGCGCGACAGATTGCAGTCGTCACGCGAGACCAATTCATGCCACCGTGGCTGCCAGAGCCCCAGAGCCTGAAATTCGCTGATGAAATGCGCCTTTCAGACGATGAGATTGCAACTATAAAAAAATGGACAGACGAGGGAACGCCGGAAGGAAATCCGGCGGATTTGCCGCCGCAGCCGAAATGGGTGGAAGGCTGGCAACTCGGTCAGCCCGATCTGGTGCTTACCGCCGAGAAGCCTTACCAGATGCCGCCCGGCGGCTCTGACACGTACTGGAATTTCATTCTTCCCGTGCCCATTGACCGCACCCGCTGGGTCAAGGCCGTCGAAATTCGGCCGGGAGATAAACGCTTCGTCCATCACGCGAATATTCTCGTCGACCGCCAGCAAAGTTCTCGCCAGCGTGAGAAAACGCCCGGCGACGGATTCGAGGGCATGGAGATCAAAATCGAATCGGAAGCGTTTGATCCCGACAGCCACTTTTTGTTTTGGAAGCCCGGGTCGGTGCCTTACGTTGAACCGGCCGGGATGGCGCTGCGTTTGGACAAAGGAACCGACCTGGTACTGAATGTTCACTTGCAACCATCGGGCAAACCGGAGACGATTCAGCCGACTATCGGCCTGTACTTTACTGATGAGCCCGCTACGAAGTTCCCCATGCTGCTGCAATTGCAGAACGACTCCAAACTCGACCTTCCGGCGGGAGCGAAGAATTTTATAGTGAGTGATGAACTCACCCTTCCGATCGACGTGGATCTTCTTGCCATTTATCCGCATGCGCATTATCTGGGCCAGGACTTGCAGGCCACCGCAATTTTGCCCGACGGCAGCACGAAAACTTTAATTCACATTCCGCAATGGAATTTGAATTGGCAGGCTGTGTACCGCTATGCGGAGCGGGTGGCGTTGCCGAAGGGAACTACCATCCGCATGCGCTATGTCTACGATAACTCAGAGGACAATGCGCTGAATCCGAATCATCCTCCCGAGCGGGTGTGCGGCGGGAATCGGTCAAAGGATGAGATGGCACATCTGTGGCTGCAAGTGCTGCCGCGCAATTTTGATTCGCAAGCGGGCGATCCGCGTATGTTGTTGCAGGAGGCGCTGGCACGACACAACATCCGCAATAATCCCGAGGACTTTGCAGCGCACTACAATCTTGCGTCCATGCTGCAATCGCGGGGTGAGACTGCCGATGCTCAGACGGAGTACGAGGCGGCGTTGCGGATTCGTCCTGAAGATGCCACGGCGAATAACGCGCTCGGGGCGGTGCTGCTGGCCTCTGGGCAGGCTCACCGCGCGATGCTGTATCTTCAAACCGCAACACAGACTTCGCCGGATTATTTCGATGCACACTACAATTTAGGAAATGCACTGGCGTCCGCCGACGACTTTCGCGCAGCGGCGAGGGAGTTCGCCGCGGCAGTTCGCATCAGGCCAGACGATGCTGACGCGCACGCGAACCTGGGCAGCGCATTGGCGGAATTAGGGAAATTCGCGGACGCGAAAGCACAGTTCGAGCGCGCGCTTGAGATCAATCCGGCACATGCTCTAGCACGGGAAAATCTCCTGCAATTGCAAAGTGCGATGGCCAACCACTAATGTGATGCACTGGTATTAAATGGGCCATCTCTTTCGATTCTGGCTGGGTGCGCTTTTGTGGGGAGCGGTCGCTTCGCTGCCTCAGACACAGGCCGGCGGGGCGAATTCCAACTCCAACGGATACGTGGGAGATCAAGCCTGCGCGACCTGTCATTCGTCCATCTACAATTCCTACGAAAAAACTTCCATGGCGCAGGCCAGCGGGCCCGCGATCAACAATTTTTTTCCGGCTGATTTTGTACACCAGAAATCCGGAGTGCACTATCGCATTTACTCCGATCAGGGAAAAGTGTGGCTCAGTTTCGAGCGTCCGAACGACCCAACTGTGCGTGGCAAGCGCGAGTTGCTCTATTACATCGGCTCCGGGCGGCGCGGGAGAAGTTATTTGTTTGCTGTGGATGGATTTCTTTTCGAGTCGCCAGTGAATTGGTACACCGACCGGCAGCGCTGGGACATGGCGCCTGCGTTTGGCAACGCCGGAGAAATGCCAATGAATCTGCCGGCTTTTGCCAGTTGTTTGCATTGCCACGTTAGCGGGATGCGGCCTCCACTTCCAGGAACAGAAAACCACTACCCATCTCCTCCGTTCTCCGATTCTGGAGTCACTTGCGAACGATGCCACGGAGCGGGAGCGGCGCACGTGAAAGGCGGAGCCATCGTTAATCCAGCTAAGCTCGACGCTATGCGGCGTGACGCTGTCTGCATGCAATGCCACCTGGAAGGGAAGGCTGCGATCGAGCGGCCCGGGCGGCACATTTATGACTTTCAGCCGGGGCAGCAGCTATCCGACTTCATTCGCTATTTTGTGTTTGCCGACCAGCAAGGTGGCGGACTGGGAGCGGTTAGCCAGTTCGAGGCGCTGGCGCAAAGTGCGTGTAAGAAAAAATCTGGCGACGCAATGTCGTGCACCAGTTGTCATGATCCACATCGCGAGCCATCTGCCAGTGACCGGGCGTCTTACTACCGGCAGAAGTGTCTGGCTTGCCATGGCGCGAAACTTGGAACGACGCATCACGCGGAGCAGCCCGACTGTATCTCATGCCACATGCCGTCGTCATTGAGTACGGACGTGGCTCACACCGAGGTGACCGACCATCGCATTCGGCGGCGACCACAGGTCGCGCCTCAGCTGTTGCAAGATAAAAACACACAGGGGAACTTGCCCCGATTGGTGCCGTTTCCGGCGTTGAAAAGTGATGACGACGTGCGCGACCTCGCACTGGCATGGGAATCGTTGGTCAACAGCGGCATGACGGTGGCAGCTTCGGAAGCTGAACGGCTGCTTCGTTCGGCGCTAGAGAAATCGCCCAACGATCCAGTCCTGCTCTCGGCGTTGGGATACTCCGCGCAGAAGAAGGGTGATCTGGATCGTGCTCGGGAGTTGTATCGACGAGCGTTGGCCACTGATCCCGCGTTGATCGATGCGGCCACGAATCTGGGCGCGATCGAGGCGAATCGCGGGCATTTGCGCGAAGCCCTCAAGCTCTGGCAGGATGCGTTCCAGCGCGCTCCTGGCCAAAGCCGTATTGGGATGAATATTGCTCGGCTCTTTTGCGACACTGCACAATCGAATAATGCGCGCGATTATGTTCTGCGCGTCCTCGAATTCAATCCTGACCTTCCGGAAGCCAAGAATTTACTGCAGCAGCTCAATGACGGTTACCGGAAATGCAAAGATTAGAAATATTTTTGATTCCATTCCTGCTTCACAGCAGTACCCGGGCGATGTAGGCTAACGGGCAAGGGGATTTGGCAATCATGATTCGAATGCGGCGGGCGAACTTAATTTTCTCCGTTATCCTCGCGATTTCGCTGTCTGCGTTCGAATGCTTCTCAGGCACAGTACCTTCTGCTCAACCTGACGGCCTGCATCGCGTGCTGCAATATATTCACTCGGATTGGGACGTGCTGACACGTTCCATGACACGTTGCGACAGCATCGTCGATCCAAAGTTGCCGGAGGCTGCGCTGCTTTATCTGCCGGCAAATTTCCCTGAACCAGATTCTGTGAAGCAACTCGAACACGCGTGCAAGGTACGAGTTGAGCACTTGCCCATAGTCATTGAGCATCCGGGCGAGCCCGGGGTGGAAACGATCTCGCCGCAGGGGTTGCTCTTCCTGCCTGACAGCTACGTCGTACCTGGAGGCCGTTTCAACGAAATGTATGGATGGGACAGCTACTTCATTATTCTCGGGCTGGTGCGCGACGGGCGTGTCGATCTGGCGCGCGGAATGGTAGAGAATTTTTTCTTTGAAATCGAACACTACGGAACCGTGTTGAACGCCAATCGCACTTATTACCTGACTCGCTCCCAGCCGCCATTTCTCACTTCGATGATCATGGAGGTTTATCACGCGGAGAAGGCGGCCGGACACGAAGACAAGCAGTGGTTGGCTCGCGCCTACGATTTCGCGTCGCGGGATTACGAGACGTGGATGCGCGATCCTCACTTGGCAGGCGCTACGGGTCTTTCCCGCTACTACGATTTCGGCAACGGTCCAGCTCCCGAAAGTTTGCAGGATGAATCCGGACTCCGCCGTAAAGTTATCGGATATTTCCTACTTCATCCTCAACTCGATCGAACTTACGTGGTTGCCAAGGGAAGCAAGACCACGCAGGAAGCCACCGGACCTGATTACACGGTGGAAGTTTGCGATGTGGCGAGGACGATGGCACGTCCGGGATGCGAAACTTCCAGCACGGTCCAGTTAACCGCCGACTATTACAAGGGGGATCGCAGCCTGCGCGAGTCCGGGTTCGACATTTCGTTTCGCTTCGAACCCTATGGGGCGGCCACTCATCATTTCGCTCCCGTCTGTCTGAACAGTCTCCTTTACAAGACGGAGAAGGACCTGGCGGATATCAGTCAATTACTCGGTAAGAACGCGGACGCTGCGCAGTGGAAACAGCGGGCTGACGACCGCAAACAAAAAATCAACAAGTATCTTTGGGACGAGCAGCGGGGAATGTTCTTCGACTACGATCTCCGCACGGGAACAAAATCGACCTACCGATATGTGACTACGTTTTATCCGCTGTGGGCGGGACTCGCGAGCCCGCAGCAGGCGCAAGCGGTGGCGCGAAATGTGAAACTCTTCGACGAGCCAGGCGGGCTGGTCACCAGCACGACCGATTCCGGCGCGCAGTGGGACTATCCGTATGGGTGGGCTCCTCTCGAATCGCTTGGCGTCGATGGGCTGCGGCGCTACGGCTACACGGCTGACGCAGATAGAATTTCGTATAACTTCCTTTCCACTGTGGCCGAGAACTTCCGGCGCGAAGGAACCATCCGCGAAAAATATGATGTAGTGACACGCTCTTCGGAGGCTCACGTAAGCGCTGGCTATCAAGCCAATGTGGTCGGTTTTGGCTGGACCAACGGAGTCTTCCTCGAATTATTGCAGCAACTGCCTAAGGAAATGGTCGAAAGACTGGCGAGGGAACAGGACGCCGCGTCTGCGCATCAGTGAATTGAGTGACGACAATACTCTTGTCATCCCGAGCAACGCGAGGGATCTGGGTTCTTGCCCGCACGATCGGTATCTCCACCGCAGGCAAGTACCCAGATCCCTCGCGTTGCTCGGGATGACAATTTTGTTGTGTAACGATCTTATTGCTTGCTGTTCTCGCGTTCTTGTAACTGCTCGGCCGATTTCAATTCTTTTTCTGCCTCGTCATTTCTTCCCAGGTCGCGATAGGCTTGGCCCAACAAATGATGAGTGATCGAATTATTCGGATCCATCGCCACCGCGCGCTGCAGGGCGCGTACCGCTAGATCGAACTCACCTTTCTTCTCCAGAATTTTCCCCATCAGAATGTACGGGCCGGTGGAAGTCGCGTCTAGCCAGATGGAGCGCTGTAATAAACGTTCGGCATCATCGTACTTCTGCATGCGCGAATACGCATCCGCCAACTTGTAATACGTGGGAGCGTACGCGGGATTGATCGCTTTTTCCTTCTCGAATTCGGCAATGGCTTCGTCGACTCGCGACTTGTATAAATAAAGCTCGCCCAGTAAGAAGTGAGCGAGCGGAAGTTTAGGATCGAGCGCGACCGCCTTCTGCGCGTACTCTTCCGCAATCGGATCGAATTCCTGCCGCAGCAACATTCGCGCGGTAAACAAATAGCTGGCTGCGGAATCTGCGGGCACGTCAAACATCCGCGCGAAGGCATTGCGAGCCTGCGGATAATTTTTCACCTGAATATAGGAGACTCCTAAAATGTAAGCCGCGTCCACATTCGCCAATGGAAACCAGGTCTGAACTTTTTCCAGAAGCGGAATGGCTTCATTCGGTCGTCCGGCAAGATAATAAGAAAGCCCCAGGAGCTGCACCGCTTCGCTGTCTTTCGGATTTTCCTCGGTCGCCTGCTTCAAATACCCCGTGGCCTTCAGGAAGTCACCTTTCTTGTAGTATGCCGCACCGAGTTGGTGAGAAAGCCCCGGCAGCTTTGGATCCTGCGCGGCAAGTGCCTGCAGTTGGGAAAGCGCTTCGTCATATTTACCTTCTTCCAGGAGTTTGCGAGCGGCTTCGAAGTTGGAAGCGGACGCCTGGGGCGAGGCAGATTGCGTTTCTTGAGATGGATGCTGCGACTGCGGTGCGCTGTGCGACTGGGCAAGAATCCCGTACACGCTGATCCACAAAATTGTCACCAGAAGCATTGCAATCCGGACCAGCGCTAACAACTGCGACCTCCATGAAAATCCCGCATCATTTCACAAAGCGGCAAAGTGAGGTAGCCAACTGCCCCTCACGGTATTGAAGGACAGCAGCATAACACGTAACCTATCTTCACTGTGGTATTCCCGCTCGCCGGAAGGCGCACTAGCGCTCGATTTTCGCTTGTGGTCCTCATCGTGCAGGTCAGCACATCCGTGTGGTTGTCGCAGGCACAGACAACAGCGTCGGTCGCCGTCGCCGCTTATCAGCGCGGCCAGGCGGCCATACAAAAAGGTGATGCCGCTGGAGCACGATCCGCTTTTCAACAGGCGATCAAGCTCGACCCCCGCAACGCGGACGCGCAGAACGCGCTGGGACAATTAATGCTTCAACAGGGCGATGTGGACGGTGCGATAGAACTCTTTCGCATCGTCATACGGCTTCGGCCAGGGTTGGCAATAGCGCACGCTTATCTCGCGCAAGCACTGTCGACAAAAGGCGCCCTCGAGGAAGCCGCTCACGAACTGAGACTGGCAGTGCATCTGGCGCCGCAGCAAGCTGATGCACACCTTGCTCTGGCGCGTGTGCTCAGCCAGCAGCAAAAAACAGACGATGCCATTGCCGAAATGAAAAAAGCCGCGGCTTTGCAGCCTGCGCGTCCGGACTTGCACGATGATCTCGGCGTGCTGCTGGCTCAACAGTTGCAACTGCAGGATGCCGAGAAAGAGTTCCGTACTGCTCTCAAGCTAGATCAAAAATATGAGCCGGCTCAGCTGCACCTTGGCGTCGCGCTTCTGAATGGAGGCGAGCGAGATCAGGCCATTGCTGCACTTCAGCAAGCAACTCAACTGGACCCCGAAGACGGAACCGCGAAGTATTATCTGGGCACCGCACTCGAGGCAAAAGGGGACACTGACGCAGCCCTGCGGACGTACGAACAGGCCGTGCAGCTGACTCCGAATGTGGCTGTCGTGCAAACCCGCTATGGTCTGCTGCTGCAGCGTTCCGGCGAGCCGGAGAAAGCTGCAACCGCATTCGCGAAAGTCGCTGAACTCACTCCGAATGATCCCGAGGCGCACAACAACCTGGGTCTCGCGTTGATGCAATACGGTCAAGGCGATGCTGCAATCAAGCAATTTCAGACCGCACTAAAACTGGATCCCGAGGACACGGGAATCCGCGGGAATCTTGGGCTTGCCTATCTACAGAAGTCCGATTTCGACGCAGCCTCACGAGAATTGCGAGAGGCATTAAGCATCTCGCCCAACCAGGCTCATCTCCACTATGACTTGGCGGTAGCGTTAAAACTCAAAGATGATTTGGCGGGCGCGATTGCGGAGTTGAAGGAAGCAATCCGTCTCGATCCTGGCTTAGCCGATGCTTATTACACTTACGGAGTCACGCTCTGGCAAAGCGGCGATTTCGGGGCCTCGGTGGAGCGGCTGCAGGACGCCATCCGCACAAAACCCGACTACGCCGAGGCTTACTACACGCTGGGCACGGTTTTCAAACAAATGGGCAAACTGCCGGAGGCCGCCAGCGCGCTTCGCGAAGCCGTCCGCTTGCAGCCCGACTTTGCCGGGGCGCATACCACGCTCGCCGCTGTGCTCCGCCAACTCGGCGACAGTCAGGGAGCGGCCGCTGAGAGCAAACTTGGCGCGGAGATCAGTCAACAGAAAACCAGCCTTCAAGCGGCTACGTTTACCACCAACTCGGGACGGCGTCTTCTTGAGGCCGGAGACCTCGAAGGTGCGTTATCCCAGTTCCGTTCTGCGATCAATTCCCAGCCCAACTACGCGCCCGCGCACTACCAACTCGCTTTGGCGCTGAAGAGAAAAGGTGACAAGGCTGGAGCCGCGGCAGAGTTGCAAAAGGCGGCGGAGTTGGATTTGCATTTCAAATCGCCACCTGAGTGACGCTCTACCATCCAGTCTTGCGCAAGCTTACGAGTTCCATCGCTACCGGCACGCCGCGCGTGACTTTCACACGCAACACCGCTTCGAACGGCTTTAAATCCTCGGGCTTCGAAACGCCGAGCCTTTGCAGCAAATCCTGTAGCGATGGCGGCGTACAAATGTATTCGACTGCGGCTTGGGTGCCGATGGTGGTCGTTCCCGCCAGGATCATTACCGACTGCGACGGATTCCCCTCGCGCACCCGTGCGATAACTGAATACTCTTCGGTGAGAGGTTGGTTGGAAGGGCTGGCCAGAAATGCATTCGGCTCGCCTGCCTGGGGATGCATGTTAAGAATCGCCAAGTCTCCCTTTCGCGGGCCGGATGTGAGCTGCCGGAAAACGAATTCCTGGGTGTTGGGGATATCGCGTAGCGGCAGATTTTCCGCAGGCGAACCGAGGAAGATCAAGTTGTTGTTCTTGGCATCGTCGAGCGAAAGCAAACTCCCTCGCTTCACCAGGATCGGCCGGCCCAATTGGGCGAAGACATTATCAAGCTCATGGACGGCCAACACTTCACCGACGCCGGTGTAGTGGTCGAGAATCACACTGCGTGAATCACGCTTGGGGTCGAAGTAGCGCATTCCCGTCTCTGGCCTTCCAACGAAAGCGCCGTTGCTGAATATGACCCACGGTCGTAGCGGTACAGAGAGAAAATTTCCCCAGAAAATTCGAAACGCGGCAGGCGCTGCATCCGCATGATTGGCTGCGATCGCTTCGGCGGAAGTTCGATTCGCGACCATGGTAAAAATGACCCCGATCGCCGCCGCCAACAGAACGACGAGCACAAGAACTGTGGTAATCCACTTCCGGCTCGCTGTCTGCCGCCTTTCCCTGTTCAGGGGCGCGACTGAAAGTCCCGTATGGGACGCCGGAGTTCGATGCTGGAAGGTAAGCAGGTATCCGCCCTTAGGAAGGTCCACGAGAATCGGATCCGCCGCACCTTCTGCGCCGTAATACTCTGCTAACTTCAGGCGAAGGCGTCCGGCTTGAACCCGGATGGTCGAATCCAATTGCGGATCGAAATCGGCAGGGCGATGGAAAACTTCAGTGGCTATTTCGTATTCCTTAAGCGGCACGCCGGGACGAGTCAAAGCATGCGTGGCCAAATAGCGCAGGAGCTTACACAAGGATTCGGAGCCGTGAAGGGTATGGCTCCCCGCTAACCTGTCGATCTGCTCCAGGTATTCGTCCGGAACCGGCAGATGAGCCCGATTTACAGCCATGTAACATTACAGTAACAAGATGTGTATCTCGCTGCAAGCCTAGAATTTATCGTCCTGTCACCGTATCAAACCTCTTGAAACTTATTTCTTCGCTCCCGGTAGTGTTTTTGTACTACTGCGCCAAGTTGAGCGCACGGGTGCGTCCGTCTTTCAAATGCAGTTCACTTCACTCACCGGGATTAAACAAGCAGTTCTGTGCCGTTTCCAAACTGTTCGTGCGCCAGTCTGCATCGACTCACAATTGCTAGCGCGCGGGAGGAATCTAATGCGAAAGTCATTCGTTTCCGGTCTTGCGGTGCTCTCAATTTTGTTTGTCCTATGGGTTCCATCCGCCCCGGCACAAGCTGTCTTCGGAAGCATATTTGGTACCGTCACAGATCCGAGCGGCGCTGCCGTTGCCAACGCGAAGGTCACAGTCACGGACGTCAACAAAGGAACCACCGATGAAGCGACCACAAACGAAAGCGGCAACTACTCAGTCACGCACCTGATTCCGGATACGTATAAAGTTCGCATCGAAGGCCCCGGTTTCAAGACAATTGAGCAGGACAATGTCACAGTTTCCGCGGATGCCGCAGCCCGCGTCGATGCGCAGTTCCAGGTTGGCTCCGCCACGGAATCCGTAGAAGTCACCAGCGAAGCTCCGCAGTTGAAGACCGACCGGGCGGACGTTTCTATCGAGTTCAATCAGAAGTACGTCGAAGACATGCCCATCATGAATCGCAACTTCACTTCCTTCGAGTTGCTGTCTCCGGGCACGCAGAAAATGGTGGGATGGAGCCACGCGGTAACCGAAAACCCGCAAGGCAGCCAGCAGATTTTTGTGAATGGGCAACACTTCAGCGGCACGGCCTTTGAGCTGGACGGAACAGACAATCAGGATCCGATTTTGGGGATTATCGTCGTAAACCCCAATCTGGATGCGATTCAGGAAACTAAAATCACACTGCAAAACTACGACGCCGAGTTTGGCAAGGCGCTCGGGGGCGTAGTCACGGTCCAGACCAAGTCTGGCAGCAACGACATTCACGGTGGTGGCTTCTGGTTTCGGCGAACCGACGCGACAGCGGCCCGCAATCCGTTTACTCAATTTGCGCCGAATCCCATCACCGGTAAATTCATACCATCCGACAAGTGGCAACAGTTCGGCGGCACGATTGGCGGTCCGATCATTAAGAATAAGTTATTCTTCTTCGGAGACTATCAGGCCACTCGCGAAACCAATGGCACAACGAATTTGCTAACCGTTCCGACCGCGTTAGTGACTCAATCCTGCAACCCAAAAACCAATACCACCGGCTTTTGTGATTTGAGCCAGTACCTCACACCAGCGGAGCAGGGAGGCGGGCAAGCTTACGACCCGAGCTTGACGGGGAGTCCGAATCAAACGTCGAGCGGGGGTAATCGCAACCCGTTCCCGCAGAATCATATTCCGATCGCAAACATTTCTGCGCAGTCGGCAGCAATTTTGGCGCTCTTCCCCGCCCCGACCAGCGCCGGCATCACGAATAACTTTATTGCCTCAGGTTCTGGTTCATATAGTCAGAACAGCTTCGACACGCGCATCGATTTCAACGCCGCTCCTACGGTTCAGATCTTCGGGCGCTTCAGCTTGGACTATTTCAACGTCGCGGGTACGGGCTCCGACCTGAAGCACCGGGCCCGTCGGCTTCGGTCCTGGCGGACTGGCGGGCGGATCCAAGACGCACAACTACAGCGTCGCCGGCGGCGTCACCAAGACGTTCAGTTCCAGCCTCTTGGCAGACTTCCGATTTGGATATTTCAAATATAACCCCAACACTTCTAAGCCCGACGCCGGCACCACGCCCATGACGAGTTTCGGCATCCCCAACGCCAACCCGACGGGCCCGGAAGCCGCCTTTACCTCTGGTCTTGCCGGATTTTTGCTGAATCAAACCGTGTCCAGTTCGTCGGCGAACACCGGCGCGTTCAGCAATCCGACGGTAAGTTGGGGAGACGGTCTTGGAGTAGGACGCTGCAATTGTCCGCTTTTGGAGAGTGAACAGCAGTTCCAGTGGGTCACCAACTGGACAAAGATTCACGGCAACCATCAATTCAAGTTTGGCGCCGACATCCGCTGGGCCGAGAATCTGCGCGTGCCCAGCGATGCGAATCGCGCCGGTGATTACACCTTCGACTATCGAACCACTTCAAACGGCGGTGGTGGCGGACTTGACTGGGCAAACGTTCCTACTCGGCGATGTAACCCAGATGAGCCGATATGTCAGCCCCACTGTTGACGCCGCGGAGCGTCAGCACCGTATGTTCGACCACGGCCAAGACACCTGGCGAGCGTCGCCCAAACTTACTCTGAATCTCGGTCTGCGCTGGGAGGTCTATTTTCCAGAATACGTAAATGGCAAAGGAAACGGCGGATTCGCAAATCTAGTTCAAGGACTCGACCGCGTAGCCGGATATGGTCCTTTCGGCTTGAACGGAAACATCTCCAACGATTGGCATTATTTTGCTCCGCGAGTCGGAATTGCATATGAAATATCACAAAAGACGGTATTGCGTCTCGGATACTAAGAATGGAGTGACGACATGGGCGTGTTCGGCTCCAATTTCGGGCACACCGTAACCCAAACTCTGCCCGTACTGGCCGCCCAGTTGGCGCAGAACTCGTCACCGAACTTGACTGCGTTTACCCTGGCGCAAGGCCCGCCCGTATTCAATTTCCCACCAATACCCGCTAGCGGAGCCCTGCCCGTGGCAGGCCCCAATTGCTATCAGAGCGCGTATTTCGTGAACGGCGCGAACACCCAGCTCTGCGTGCAACCTCATATACGCCCCACTTATCAACGTTTGCCTGAACTTGATGCCTGGAATTTAACTGTGCAGCATCAGCTCACCAGCACTACAAGCATCGAAATAGCCTACATCGGCAACAAAGGCACACACGTGTTCGCTGGAGATGGACCGACCTACAACATAAATAGTGCCGCCATCGGACCAGGGACGACTGTTAACGGCGCCTTCGTGCCGGTCACTCCACTTAGTTCAGCGCCGGCCGCTGTATAACAGGTTCAGTTATCCCGGCTTCATTGATCCCACGACGGGCACAACCCTGATGTGCTGCTCCACCGATCAGAATAACTACCTCGGCAACGACGCCAGCAGCAATTACAACGCTGCGCAGATCGAAGTGACGAAGCGCTTTTCTCACGGCTTTCAGTTCCTCTCGCACTACACCTTTGCCCACGCCTACAAGTACGACAACAACTATTACGCGGACTCTCCGGGACTGGCGTACGGTCCCGACGACGAGGTTCGCAATCACGTCTGGGTGAACAATCTGGTTTACGAGTTGCCGTTT
>CAWDNO010000004.1:0-32206 GCA_963803665.1 uncultured Acidobacteriota bacterium | reverse complement strand
GGTTCACAAAGGAAAGACAGCTAAGAAAAACCTTTGTGGATGTTCGTGTCCTTTGTGGTTATTTGTTTTTCAGGCTTTGACGACTTTGCCGCTGCGCAGGCAGGAGGTGCAGACGCGCATGCGCTTGGCGCCGCCTTTCACTTTAGCGCGAACCGGGCGTAGATTGACGTTCCAGCGCCGGCGGGACACGTTATGAGCGTGGCTGATGGTATTTCCAAATTGCGGCCCTTTGCCGCAGATATCACAAACTTGTGCCATGACGACTCCAGAAAGGTTCAGAACTAGTAGAACTATAGATTTTACCGGAGTGAAGCTGATTTCGGCAAATGTAGGCCTTTAAAACCATTCAAAAGCGGCGGACCAGAGTCGCCCCACAATCAGTGTTCTAGAACCCAATCTCTGATCAGTCCCAGAATTTCGGGGGTCTGCGGGTCCCACAGCGTAGTATGAGGCACGTCCGGATAAATCCTCAGAGACTTGTCTGGTGAAGCCGAGAGACGATCAAACGCAATGCATTCCCGATGGCTCACGACTCGGTCGTTGCCGCCTTTGATCATCAGCGTAGGCGCATGCACGCGGGGCGCGATTTTCCAACGCCACCCAAAGACAATACGCTGCACATCAAGCAGGTAGCCAAAACTGATGTGTTTGTATGACAGCGGATCCACGCGCCGGCGCGCCACGAATTCCGGATCGCGCGAACTTTCCTCCAGACGTTTGCCTACAAGACTGATCACTGGCTCGCGATGAGCGAGGGCGAAGTAAGGCATCAGGCTCAAACTCTCAAGACTCGCAAACTGGCCGAGATCCAGATTCAGAGCCAGTGCTAGAAGAATAAGGCCCGCGAGTTCGCGGCTATTGCGCTTCGCATAGTTAAGAGCGAGGTCGGCGCCCATACTGTCGCCCAGCAAGAAAACCTTGGCCGTCGGCCGCTGCTTTTTCACTAAACCAATCATGCATTCGACGTCGGCTCCCACTTCAATAGAAGTGCCAACGTATCCTCGCCGGCCCTGCGAGAGACCGTGCCCTCTCGCGTCCAATCCGTAGACTTCGGTACCGCTCGAATTCAGCGCCTCGGCGACAATTTTGTAGGGAGCGCTGTGATAGCCAATGCCATGCAGCACTATGACGACTCGACCGTTCCAGGACGTCGTGGCCGGCCAGTGGCGATAGAACAGGCGAGTCTGGTCAACCGAGGTAAGAAATCCGTGGCGGTCGGCAATCGTGCCCGAGAGCAGAGATACATCCTCGGCCGAGCTGACCTCCGGCGGCATGGGCCCTTCAATCTGAGCGGAATCGAGCATCGAAAAAGATTAGCGGAGGCAAATCCTAGCGTCCGTGTCCCTACTATTGATAGCACGCCGAACCTGCTTGGGTCATTCATATCCGGTTACTTTCGGTACTCCTCGCAGCACCTGGAGCCGACGGGCGTTTCCGAAAAACCAAAGTTCGGCTGTGCGATACTGAATTCATGGCTGTCGTGAGCGACCCTAAGTCGGTGAAAGTGAACTTGAGCACTGGTACAGGGCTCGATATCGAGTGGAAGGACGGCCACCAGTCGCACTACTCGTTTCCATTTCTGCGAGATGCTTGTCCGTGCGCACTGTGCGACGAGACGCGAGGCAAGACGCACCAGCAGCCCGGAGAGCCTGCCAAGCCGGCGCCGGGGACGCTGCCTATGTTTAAACCCACGGTCAAAGCGACTTCAGCCGAAGCCGTTGGCAAGTACGCGATCAAATTTCAATTCAATGACGGGCACGAGTTGGGGATCTATTCGTGGCAGTTCTTGCGGGAATGGTGCCCATGCGAAGAGTGCAAGGCAGCGCGGGCCAGCCATGCCGGCGCACATCACTAGCAGTCTCCCGAACAACAGGCTCCTGAAAATGACGATTCGTATCAGGGCATTGCTTCAGCGATGCCGTATCTGCGCGGAATCAGTTCGCCTTCAGGCGCTGTGGATCACGAAAGCTTTTCTCTAGCCTCGCACAAATACGATGGCCCCGATTTCTCGGGGCCAAGAATGGGTACTTACAGCACCCTGCGACCCTTTGATTATAGGCCGCCACGATTCTCAGTCAAGTTACTTTTTGTAGGAAAGCTATCCCTGCTTTCGCTTCCCACAGAACCCGCGCCCTGAGATCGGGCGTGGACCCGACGGGATTCGAACCCGCATCTGCCACCGTCGCAGGGTGCTGTGTTCCCGTTACACCACGGGCCCGCAGAGAATTTATTCACGTTCGAGAGAAATGATCACGGTCGGATGTCACAAGTTAGCTGAAGTGTGTTTCAAAGCGGAACTATTACGACGAATCCCTGTAAAATCAAAGTAGCCGATTTTGGAGCTTCTTCCGATTTTGTCTTTTCTCGACCAACTCAATCCGCAGCAACGCGAGGCTGTTGAAACTGTCGACGGTCCGGTGCTGATCCTGGCCGGCGCCGGTAGTGGGAAGACTCGCGTCATCACCTACCGGATCGCTAATTTGATCGAGAACGTCGGCGTGATGCCGGAGTCAATCCTCGCGATGACATTCACCAATAAAGCGGCGTCCGAGATGGTTGAGCGGGTGGACAAACTGGTGGGTGGGTTATCCATTGCGAAGCCGGTCATCTCTACGTTTCATTCTTTTTGCGTGCGGGTGTTGCGGCGGGATATCGAGGCGCTGCGCATTCCGTCGTCCGTTCCTGGCACGCCGCCCATCGGCCACACCAAGAGTTTTGTGATTTATGACGAGAGCGATCAGGCGCAGCTCGTGAGGTCCGTCATGCGGCGGCTGGGGATTGACGACAAACAGACTACGCCCCGCTCGGTGCTGGCCCATATTTCGTGGGCGAAGAATCACATGCTCGACCCGCAGGAAGTGTATCTGCAATCGGCCGATCCGAAGACCGAGCGCGTGGCTCAAATTTACGCCGAGTACAAAAAAGAACTGGCGAAGGCTAATGCCCTCGATTTCGACGATCTGCTGCTTGAAACTGTGCGCCTGCTGAAAGCTGTGCCTGAGGTGCGCGAATACTACAACCGCCGGTTTCAGTACATTCTGGTCGATGAATATCAGGACACGAATCGCCCCCAATATGAGTTGATGCGGCTGTTGGCTGGGACACGGCACAACGTATGCGCAGTCGGCGACGAGGATCAGTCGATTTACTCATGGCGCGGCGCGGACATCCGCAACATTCTGGAGTTTGAAAAAGATTTCCCCGAGGCGAAGATTATCCGACTGGAACAGAATTATCGGTCGACGCAAAACATTCTGCAGGCGGCCTCGATGGTTGTCGCAAACAATCTGAAGCGCAAAGGCAAGAATTTATGGACGTCGCGGCAGGGTGGCGCCAAGCTGGGCTATTACGAAGCTCCTGATGGCGAAAACGAGGCATTGTTTGCGGCTGATTATATTGCGAAATATCTGCGGGAGGCCGTGGATCAGGGCGAGAATGCGCGGGCGGCCGTGCTTTACCGCACCAACTCGCAATCGCGGTTGTTTGAAGAAGCAATGCGCCGCTATCAGTTGAAGTATCACGTAGTCGGCGGATTTTCCTTCTACGAACGAGCCGAAATTAAAGACATGATTTCGTATTTGAAAGTCATCCACAATGTGGACGATACGATTTCACTCCTCCGGGTGATCAACACGCCGGTACGCGGGATTGGCAAGACGACACTCGAAACTTTGGAGCGGGTTGCACTGGAGACCGGAGTTTCACTGTGGGGCGCGATAGCTGCAGCGATTAAGCGCCAACTCCTGCCGCAGCGGGCATTAGCGGCGCTGAGGAGTTTCCAAAGTCTTATTGAAGATGGCCGGGCGATGCTGGCGGGAACTTATGTGGAAAGATTGGAAGAGACTGCGCGCGTGGAAGAGGATGCAGTCTCGCCCGACGAATCGACGGATGACGCAGACGTTTCCTTTGATCTCAGCCAAGACGAAAACATCTCTTTTGATTTTGGAACTGAGGTTCTGGCGGAAAGTGTTGACCAATCCGAAGCGGGCGAGGGCGCCCGCTCCACGCAAGCTGAAGCTGACTCTGGCTTCCGCACTCCCGGTGCCCCCGCTAGTACTGCCGAGATTCTGAAGTTCCTGATCGATCGTACTGGTTACATCAAACAACTCGAGGAGGAAGACACGCCCGAGGCTTACTCGCGAATTGAGAACCTGCGCGAACTGGTGAATGCGGCCATGGATTCGCGTGACCGAGGCGAAACGCTGGATCAGTTTCTCGATCATGCCGCGTTGGTGAGCGATGCTGACGCCTATGACGAACGGGCACAAATCACGCTGATGACTCTTCACGCCGCCAAAGGCCTGGAGTTTTCGCTGGTGTTTCTTGCCGGGCTGGAAGAGGGATTGTTTCCTCATTCGCGAACTTTTCTGCAGCCGGATGATATCGAAGAAGAGCGGCGGTTATGTTATGTCGGCATGACTCGGGCGATGGACACGCTTATCTTGACCCGCGCTGTATACCGCCGTCGTTATGGGACTGATTTGCCTGAGGCCAGCATCCCTTCACGATTTCTCGAAGAAGTGCCGGCGGAGTTAGTTGAGGAACTGGGAGGCTCGCGCCGGAAGCGTGAGTCTTCGCGGACGAAAGTGCCCGTGCCGCACGATCAGCCACAGGAGCGGGTTCACTACGCGTACGAGGACGAGGACCAGAGCAGCGCGAACTGGAGCACTCCCAATCAGGCGCGGAGCGCGGCAAAAGCTCATTCCGGACATAGTTACAATTCCATTGACAACATTGCTGAGTTTTTCGCTTCGCGGGGAAAGAAATTTTCCCTGCCGAAGTTGCCCGTCGAAGAACCCAAAGGCAAGAAAGGTTTTCGGCCGGGACAGAAGGTAAGGCATCCGAAATATGGCGAGGGCACGGTCTACCATCGCGAAGGAGACGGTGAAGAGGCCAAGATTACGGTACAATTCCCTCGCTTCGGTTTGAAGAAGTTGGTGGAGAAGTATGCCCAGTTGGAGAAGGCATAAAGAAATATGTGGGGACGGCCGCCTCGGCTGTCCAGCCGAGCAAAGCTCGGCAGTTAATCGCCAAACATCCAAGGAGAAATGAACAGCACTCATGGCAAATACAAAGACGCTGAGCAAAGAAGAACGCAAGAAAGCAAAACGAACGTCGCGCAAGAAAGTGAAAGCCGAAAAGCCTCTGAAACCGCGGGAATACGCCCGTGGCTCGAAGAAGCGCAAAGTGAAGAAGATGGTGCGCGGCGCGGCGAAGCGATAAACGGCAGCGCTTGGCCAGCGACCGGGTTCGCTGGCCAGGTGCTAACCCATGACTTCGGCTCTGGAGACAACGCCCTTTGACTCAAATTCCGACCACTGACAATCGTACGGCAGAGGGCACTCTTCGCACCTCGGACAATCAGCTTTTCTGCTGCAAGTCTATCGATAAGCTGATTTCGGACTCAGAGGAGCCCGAGCGAAAACTGAAGAAGACCCTGGGCCCGGTCTCGCTCACCGCTCTCGGCATTGGCGCGGTGATCGGATCGGGCATTTTCACCGTGATCGGCACCGCCATTGGGGGCCAGAAGTTCGATACTTCGTCGATTCTCAACGCGCCCCTGCTCGATTTTCTGGTCACCCACCATGCCTCGCTGGGGCGACCCGGTGCGGGTCCGGCGCTCGCGCTCTCGCTTGTCCTGGTGGCTACCGTCTGCGCTTTTACCGGGCTCTGCTATGCCGAACTCGCCTCCATGATTCCAATTGCGGGCAGCGCCTATACGTACACCTATGCGACCATGGGCGAACTCATCGCCTGGATCATTGGCTGGGACCTGATTCTGGAATATGCCGTCAGCAATATGGCGGTGAGCGTGGGCTTCTCCGCCCACCTGGTCGGCATGTTTGACTGGTTCGGATTTCATCCCGCCCTGCGTTGGATTTCGCCGGCTTACTTGCCGGGAGGCCTTACGGATCTGAAGGGAGACGTGCTGTATCCCCCTGGCCTGCACTTCGGTTTCAACTTCCCCGCATTTTTCGTGGTCATGATTTTGACCGTGATCCTGGTCCGCGGCATTCGCGAGTCGGCAGAGGCGAATAATGTAATGGTCCTGCTGAAGATTGCCGCCATCCTCGCATTCGTCATTGTAGGTGCGCACTACGTGCATCCCAGCAACTGGCAGCCTTTCGCGCCCAACGGATGGTCCGGCATCCTTACCGGTGGCTCGATCATTTTCTTTACCTATATTGGCTTTGATTCGGTCTCTACCGCCGCCGAGGAGGCCCGCAATCCGCAGCGCGATTTGCCCATTGGCATCATCGCCACGCTGGTCGTGTGCACCATCCTTTACATCGGGGTAGCGATTGTCCTCACTGGAGTGGTTCCGTGGCAGGCGGTGCGCGATGACGCCGCTCCGGTCGTCAACGCCATGAAATTATTGACCGTGCGCACCGGTTCGCCCACCTTGAGTTGGATCCATCTGGGAGTGCTGTTCGGGGCAATGATGGGAATGATTTCGTCGCTGCTGGTTTTCCAGCTCGGGCAAGCGCGCGTCTGGTTCTCGATGTCCCGCGATGGCCTGCTGCCTCGGCTTTTCGGGCGCGTTCACCCTCGTTTCCGCACGCCCGCGACTGCCACATGGATCGCTGGTTTCCTGGTTGGCATTCCGGCGGGCTTTCTGGATATCGGCACGCTCTCTGATCTTTCGAACATCGGTACACTGTTTGCCTTCGTGCTCGTATCCATCGGAGTCATCATCCTGCGCTACCGCGATCCGGGCCGTCACCGCGGGTTCCGCGCCCCAGGCGGCATTGCTGCCCCGGTGCTAAGCGTGTTCTTTTGCGTCCTGCTTATGTCCGGTTTGCCGATTTTGACCTGGCTGCGATTTTTCGCCTGGCTGGCAATCGGCTTGACTGTCTACACCCTCTATAGCCGCCATCACAGCGAGTTTTCCAGGAAAGCATAAGTTGTCGCCGGTGGTAACCTGGGAGCCGCGTCGGCGTGACGCACTCACCTTGCACCCAGCTTTCAACCATACCGAACTAGCCTGGGGTGGTGTAAGCTGGCAGGGCTAGAGAGGGGTGTTCCGATGTTCGAGCTACTATCCACCAGGCTGAAATGCGTTGGTTTGTCGATCGCTTGCATAACTGTCGCCGTATGTGTTCTGCGGCCGTCTGTTTTCGCTCAACCACATCCAGGATCAATCACTAGCGCGCAAGAATCATCTAGCTCCGGCATGACCGGGACGGCGCCCTCCGAAAAGGCTTGCCAGACACGAGCCAATGACACGCCAGAAAAACTTCTGGAGTGCATTCAGCCGTCATCGCTCTGGAATCACCTCGCCCACTTTCAGAGGATCTCCGACCAGCATAAGGGATCGGATGGTCACGGCAACCGCGATACCGGCACGGCTGGTTACAAGGCGTCGGTCGATTATGTTGCCGGGCTGGTGCGGCAAGCAGGCTATCACGTAACCATCCAACAATATCAATACAACGCTTCCAAGGTCACTGGAGTGCCGCTGTTCGGCACGCCGGAGCAGAGTTATGCTCTGACACGCGACTGGCTTGTCGCTCAGCTTTCGGGCGGAGGCACACTCACAGCCTCGATACAGCCGGCCAGCGGCTCAGGCGAGGGGTGTTTCGCCGGTGATTTTGCAGAATTCGTGGCTGGCCATATTGCTCTGCTTGAGCGAGGTACATGCGCCTACGATGCGCAGGTGGCGAACGCTGAAAAGGCCGGGGCAGCAGCAGTCATTCTCTTTGGGTCTGGCAACGCTAGTCCGTTCCCAGTGCGGCTCACGCGTCCAGCCACGATCCCGGTCGTTAGTGTTTCGTACACGCTGGGCGCGGAACTTCTTCGCCGATATACCGACGCGAACCCGGCAGTGCATCTCGACATTCGCATGCGGCCCGGGTCGGGCGCGGACTACAACCTGATCGCCGAGTCACCTTTCGGAGATACCAACCACGTCGTCGTGGTGGATGCGCATCTTGACTCCATCTTCGGCGCGGGCATGCTGGATAACGCGTCGGGATCGACAACCATTCTCGAGATTGCCTTGAACATGGCTAAGACGCCTACTCACAATCAACTCCGCTACATCTGGTTCGGTGGCGAGGAACTCGGGTTGCTCGGCTCCGCCTATTACACCACGAACTTGAGCAGCGCGGAGCGAAAGCGAATCGCCTTCGACATTGATATGGACGTCACCGCCACCCCGAACTTCGATATGTGGATTGCCGATCCCGCGTTTGCATTGAATGTCGGCCAGTTCCCTAAAAATGTGGTCCCCCAGTCAAAAATCGGCAATCAGTTTTTCAGGGACTTTTTCACCTCCATCGGAGTTGTGTCGCAATCTTCCACGTTCGGGAATAGCGGAACAGACTCGAACTCGTTCGCCCTGATCGGCATCCCGGACAGCGGCATTCTGACCCGGCAGGATTGCTGCAAGGCACAATCGGAAGTCGACATATGGGGAGGGTTCCTCGGAAACTACGAGGGCACAGTACCAGGTAACGACGGTGGATGCGTCGACTATCCTAACCGTTGGTGTGACAATCTTTCGAATAACGATCCGTTTGTCTTTGGACTGGCATCGAAGGCTTCAGCGTACGTGACGCTCAAGCTGGCCAACCATGTGTTTAAAGCAAACCAGCCATGAGGGACCGGCTCAACCTAAACCTCTGAAATACTCTCTTCAGGGTGCCCCGCTCAAGCTTCGCTTGGGCGGGGTTCTATTTTCTGGAGCGACGGTGATCGCATGATTTTTGCTTTCTTACTCTGGGTGGGGGAACGTAGTCTTCGATGATGCCGTAGAGGTCGACGCGCCCTCGCCTCAGATGTGGCGCAGGGGCACGGTCATGGAGCAGATACCAGGCTTCTCGGTAGCGCTCCCACTGGTTTTGTTTGTCTCCCGGGCAGACGCAGATGGACTGTTTGCAAGAGGCCACAGCCCACGGGATGATGTACCAGATATCGTTAGGAATGCAGTAAACGGCGAGGTAATCGAAGTCGGTTTGCCGGTAGCGGTGGTTGGCGCCGCAGGCGTGGACCAGGCTGGCGACGAAGTTGCCGGGCTTCAGGTTGCTCGCCTGAAACAAAGTGGATTTCACCTGCACGCTAATGAAGCGGCCGCCAAGATCAACCACGACGTCGTATTGGGTAGAGTCGCCGATGGGCTTGGCCAGTTGGTAGCCGAATTCGGTGGCTTTGGCCATGAAACGAAGCTCGGCCCATTGCCCCCGCTTTTTGTGGTCACGGATATCCATGCCGGAAGTTTTCACGATGTCCCCTGTGTTGCTAAATATGTGTCCTAAATAAAAAGGCGCGGCCGTTGGGTTACGCCTTCCCTCATATTCACTTATAGAATATCATAGTTAATAGTGTATTTCTATAAGCTACGATAGATTTATATTTCGAATAATTTCGGGAAAGGCCAACCTAATCCTCGAAGCTAACTCTTCAGGGTGCCCCGTTCAAGCTTCGCTTGGGCGGGGTAGTGGCTCCCGAGCAAGCCTTCTCTGCGCAGCGGGGATCCGGGCGAGCCGCGCGAGGAGCCTGCCCTGAAGCAGCCGAAGGGTCGCGTATACTTTGCGACGCAATAATCGCGCGCCTGGCTCGCTTCCCTGTCGAATTGAGCCACTACCTAGGGCGGGGTTTTGTTTTCTGGATCGAATCCGGGGCGGATTTCAATGACGGTGGGCAGTGGCTCAATTTGATTGTCATCCCGAGCAAGCGTTCTTTGCGCAGCGAGGGATCTGGGCGAGCCGCGCGAGGAGCCGGCCCTGAGCGCAGCCGAAGGGTCGCGTACTTTGCGACGCAATAATCGCGCGCCTGGCTCGCTTCCCTATTGAATTGATCCACCACCGAACCTTGGGCACCAGTTCATATCTCCTCAATTCTGTCATCCCGACCGGAGCAGATCACCGCAAGAGCGGTGATCTGTGGAGTGGAGGGACCTGGTGTTGTCGCGTCACCCGGCTTTGAGGGACGCATAAGGATCGAGTCGGAATAGAAGACGCGAAACCACGAAAGAGCGGCGGGTAGACGTTGTCCAGCTATAGGAATGCCCCACTCAAGCCAAAAAAACAACTGGAGCGGCTAACCGTCCATCAGGAGTTAAGCATCCGCTCGATGCGCGCATCCATCTCTTCCTCTTCGATGAATTCCTCCCGGTCGGCCTGCGCGATGCCTTCCCGCAATAAACTCTGTCATCCCGACCGGAGCGAAGCGATACTTCTGTCATCCCGACCGGAGCGAAGCGGAGTGGAGGGACCCTGTGTGTTCGCAGCGGCGCGAAAACGAGCGTCCTGTTCAAGCAGGCGCAAGGCGGCATCCTTCACCAACCGCTCGGCATCCGTACCGGCATGACTGGCGATTTGGGATAACTGCGCTTCCTGCTCGGGTGCCCCAGGTTCCCGCCCGTTTTTTGGGCGGTAACCTGGGAGTCGCGTCGGTGTGTGTTGACCCAGGTGAGCGTCAAAGAACAATGCGAACCTTCGGCCACCAGCTCCCAATGTGAACAGCTCAGAATAGCTCTTCTTCGGTGAGCCTAAAGTTTTCGACGTTTTCGTCCGCGAACTTGATTTCGTTTCGCGCCCACCGCCGCACGGCCTCAATCGGAAAATTGAGAAATGGCTCCGCCATTGAAGCTCGTTGCCCCACATGGTCTGCGATCGACCCAGCGAAAGCCCCGCCGCTGTGTATACCGGCATACCAAGCGGAAAAGACATTATCGTCGTTTCCGTACTTCTCCAGAATGAACCGAGTAATAGGGTTGAGATCAGGCCCGTGGCTTCCCATGAACGGCCCAGGAACGTGGCGAGCGAGCAACCGGGCACCCTCCAATCCGTGTTTTTCAAGCCACTGAATGACGATTTCTTCTGGCAGCGCCACGATAGGAAACTTGCGAAAAAGAAACCCGAGGCTCCGTTCCTTCGACAGCATGGCCTCGCCGATTCCATCCATCAACTGCTTAGGACGCACAGCCGCAACACTTGCGAAAAGACCCGCAGCTGCCTCCGAGGTCTCGTAAGATTCGCTCTGCATCATTCGGATCAGAATCGACGTAGCACGATCCGGATTTGCTGGCAATACGCGAGCAAAGATCTGCGAAAACCAATGAGAGAGTCTACTGGTTTTCAGCGTGGCCTGCTCCAACAATCCGAAAATCACATCCAGCGATTCGTCGTTGAACACGGTCTGCAGCCAGGCCAGCTTGCCTTCCGAATCGTTCATTCGCATCAAGAGGAAGACCAAGAATTCGATTCCTGTGTCTGCGGCGTCCTCATCGCCCTCACGGGCTGCATCAAGCAGAGTTTGGGCAGCAATCCGTGCTTCCACAGGCGACGTGTGTCGCGGCCCGTTCCAGGCAGCAAACGTACGCAGGAAACCGGCACGGATCTTTTTCCCAAGGACGCCGGCGATTGCACGAGCAAAAGACTGCACGAAGCCTCCAGACGGCGTCATCACATGGAACCCGAGAATCGGATCTTTTTCCCAAAGCTCATCCAGTGACGCGTTCAATTTCTTGCGGATCACTTCGGCCGTGTCCGATGGAAGTTTTGGCCTTGCGGTATCACTGACGCCAGCAAAGTAGCCCCGTGCCAGATTCGGATTCCGGCTTGCAGAACAAACCACGACGATGCGATCCAGAAACTTGAGGCCTTCATCAAGCTGGCCAAGTTGGACACCGAACTCGACCGAGGAACGTGCTTTGTCGCTGTTTAACCACAGAAGCTCCCGGTCAAAGTCATCCTCGTGCTGCAAGAGCTGGGAAGCAAGCTCACGGATGCGACCTTCCCAGTCCGTCTGTTCCAGATGATGATCCCATGAATCCGGCCCGACTTCTTCGACGAGACGATCATGAAGGTCCGTGGACGCCAACTCCATGACCCACTCATCGACCAACTGGGCACGCTGCTCTTTCTCCTCTTCGGAGTGCGGGCTATGTTCAGAATTGTTTAGAAGGACAAACTCTCGCAACTCCGCCCGGAGAACGGGTCGAACATGAGGAGGAAGCTTTCCCGCGCCTTCCTTTGCCTGTTCTGTGAACCCGCGAAACACCAAGCTCCGGATGGATCGAATCAGAGCCCCGGTGGCCTTGTCTCGTACCCCTTCGTCCGCATCACTGCTCAAAGTATTCAACTCGGCGAGGCACGCCTTCATGTGCACGTACAATTCTCCGTACGTCTTGGGACGCCAAGGCGTCGGGGCAATCCTTTGGCCATAGGTTTGGCCGCTCATCAGGTGAATCGTTCGGTCATCAAGAGCACTCTGCAATGACTCGACGCACAGAATCTTCGTTGCCGCATCACCCTTGCGAATTCGCTCTTGGATGATCCGCAACCGCTCATCAAAGGGCGTAGCAACGAACGACATGATGGGAAACAGACCCAACCAGACTTTCGTGGCATTGTTTCCCAGACCGGGCTCCGTTTCGTGACGCGCCAGCGTAAAGAGAATCTCCTCCGCGAAAACAAACCACTGCGGAAAGCCTGCAATCTCGTTCGCCTCGACGACGAGGTTGCGCCGCCCGTTCCTGTATCGCTTACTAAGATCCTCGGGTGTGGCGGTCAGCACGAGATTGCGAAGCCGGGCACCATCTCATCCGGCGCCGACCGTACTAGAAGAAGGAGCTGTTCAGTTTCATTGGCATCGGTAAATACCTCTCCCCCTCTGGAAAGCGCCCAGTTTCGAAAGTAGGAATTGACGACCTTGCCGACCTCCTCGGGCGCGCGCGCCATGCGCGCGAGAAATGAAGGTACAAGGGCTGGAGGGAAACCCTCCAAAAAAGGCTTCGGGTCAAGTTCTGCCCACTTGGACCAGGCCGCTTGAAAGCACACCATTGCGATGGGTGTCGGCGTGACATAAAAATAGCGTCCGGCGCGGCCTACCAAACCGTTTGTCTTCTGCATGCGATGGAGACGTTCCCGCACGTCCTTGGGGTCGAGCTTCACCAACGCGCACAATTGTTCGAGCTCCGGGAATACGTTCCCTATGACGCCGCAACGTTCTACCAGAGAGACCACCATCAGGGACTCGAAGTCGGCGTCTTCAAAAGGGCCATCTCGGCCGAAGAGCGTGCCCAGATAGCTCTTGGTATCACTCAAGAGTTCTCCAAGATGCCCCTGTTGCACTATGAGATCGTCGTTGTCGCACAAGAAAATTGCGAAGCGCAGATAACCTTCGGCCACTTGACAGTATCGGAATCGGCGGCTCTGGTCGATATTAGGGAAGTTCGCCTCCACTATCTTTTCGACCGTTGAAGTCGACATCCTGTTGAGTCGCAACTGGGACCTGTCCGCACGTTCCAGAGCGTTGTCTATGGTGATCAGACGCACTCGATGCTCCACGCCCTGGAGAATCCTCGCAAGCTGGAACGCAGTGTCATCGAGGCATTCATCGGCGACGATCACGGCGTACAGGTTTTGATAATTCGCCATCGCTCGCGCAACATTGAGCGCCTTATCTTCATCATCCGTGTAGAGGACCAGCGGAGCGACCTCAGGAAGCGCCGCAATCGCTTCAAATACCGTGCGGCTCTTGCCAACGCCCGCATCGCCGGAGACCGTGAGCCGTGCCGTGGTCGGCTTGTTCTTCCAGTTGAGATGGCTTTGACGTTCTTGAAAATGACAGCCGACTCAGGCGTCGCAACGAATGTCTTCGTCACAGCGCGTTCTCGGTTTTGCCAGGTTGCGAAGTGAAAAAAGTCCTTCATGGAAGAACCCAGCATCTCCGCAGCGATAGCAGGAAACGTGTTCACCCAAGCAACGACTTCGGAGGCGAAGAGAACGATGGACTCCGGTGCCGCAGGATTGACTTTCTTGATCTCCGCGTCGAGCAAGGCCTTGATCTCTGTTTTCTTTTCAGCGGGTCCATCATCTGCGATGCACAGTCGGTAGGCATAGCCTTCCTGCAGCAGACTGCGAACGTAATTTTACTGTCTCCGCTGATTTCCGCCTTCACCTTGCTATCGGTAAAGTCCTTCAGCTCAACGGCCTTGTACTGCCATGTCGATGGGCTGTTGAAGTAGCCCCACGGATCAAGCTGCGCGCCAATGGTCACCTGCGTATCCACGCCGCCGTCGGGATGATTCGTGCGGGGATTATCGAGTACAGCCGAGGGTGGAATACCGAGCGTCCCCGCAGAGTTGCGGATCAGACGATCAAGTAGATCGGTGAATGGTTTCCCAGTCGAGTTCCGCAAGACGTAGATGTGCTCAGCCGCGATTCGAATCATGGTTCACTCGCTCAATCCATCCATATCATTGTAGTTCTTGGCGCGACACGCCAGACGGGGTCGATATCTGCTGCTCAGCTCGTATCGTCCTAACTTGAATTGACCACGCGGCCAGGTCTCAAGAAAACCACCTAGCCACGCTCGTCCATTTCTGGCATAATTACTCGTGCACCCATCCTGCACAAAATTTCAAACACAATTTAAGGTGAGGAAGCGATGTCGGCAAAGTACATCTTTGTGACTGGCGGAGTTGTGTCTTCGCTCGGTAAAGGGCTGGCGGCGGCCTCGATTGGCTGCCTGCTGGAGAGCCGTGGGCTGAAAGTCAACCTGATGAAGTTCGATCCTTACCTCAACGTGGACCCGGGCACCATGTCGCCCTTCCAGCACGGCGAGGTTTTCGTTACCGACGACGGCGCCGAGACCGACCTCGACCTCGGCCACTACGAACGCTTTACCCACGCCAAACTTTCTCGCGATAACAATTGGACCACCGGGCGCATTTACGAGCAGATCATTGCCAAGGAACGGCGCGGCGATTATCTCGGCAAAACCGTGCAGGTCATTCCGCACGTGACCAACGAAATCAAAGCGGCGATGAAGAAGGTCGCGCAGGATGTGGATGTCGCGATCGTCGAAATTGGCGGCACGGTGGGCGACATCGAGTCGCTGCCGTTTATGGAAGCCATCCGGCAGATGCGTCAGGAACTGGGGCGCGAGCGGACTTTGTTTATGCACGTCACGCTGGTGCCATTCATCGCGGCGGCGCAGGAGCTTAAGACCAAGCCCACGCAGCACTCGGTGAAAGAACTGTTGAGCATCGGAATTCAACCTGACATCCTGCTCTGCCGCACCGACCGCTTTCTTTCCAAAGAAATCAAATCGAAGATCGCGCTGTTCTGCAACGTGGAGGAAGAAGCGGTAATCACGGCCAAGGATGTGGCCTCCATCTACGAAGTGCCGGTGGTGTTTTCGCATGAAGGCGTGGACACGCTAGTGCTGCGCTATTTGCACATCGAAGCCAAAGACCGCGATTTGAAAAATTGGGAAGAGCTTGTGCACCGCGTCTATAACCCGAAGGCTGAGGTCACAATCGGCATTGTAGGCAAATATGTCGAGTACGAAGACAGCTATAAGTCGCTGAAAGAGGCGTTGGTGCATGGGGCTCTGGCTCACAATCTGAAATTGAATTTGAATTGGATTGAGGCTGAGGGGCTTGAAGCTGGGGATCAAACCAATGAAGAGCAGCTTGCGGATTACGATGGGATTCTGGTGCCCGGCGGCTTTGGCAAGCGCGGCATTGAGGGCATGTTGATTGCGATTCGTTATGCGCGGGAGAACAAGGTTCCTTACTTTGGAATTTGTTTGGGGATGCAGACGGCTTGCATCGAGTTCGCTCGCAATGTTTGCGGATTGGCGGATGCGAATTCCAGCGAGTTCGATCCGGCGACTCCGCATCGCGTGATTTATAAGTTGCGCGAATTGCGTGGCGTGGAGGAACTTGGCGGGACCATGCGGCTGGGGGCGTGGACTTGCAAAATCGAGCCGGGAACTTTGGCGCATAGAATTTATGGACAGCTTGAGATCAGCGAGCGGCATCGGCATCGTTATGAATTCAATCGTGAGTATGAGGAGACTTTGACGGCTGGCGGGTTGCGGATTTCTGGCTCTACTCCCGATGGAACTTATGTGGAGATGGTTGAGCTTCCCGACCATCCGCATTTTATTGGGTGCCAGTTTCATCCCGAGTTCAAGTCGAAGCCGCTGGAGCCGCATCCTTTGTTCAAGACTTTTGTGGGAGCGGCTTATGAGCATGGGTTGAAGCGGCGCGCGGAGAAGGCGGCGGCCGAGGTGGAAATGTTTCATCGGCCTGAGAAGGTCGGCCAACGGTAGAACTGGCCAGTTCGAAGGATTCACCGCCGAGCGCGCCGAGATCGCGGAGAAATCTCATGAGATTAGGATCATTCTTTCTCGGCGTTCTCTGCGATCTCGGCGGTTGAGGATTTCTGCCTGACAGTCTCTTTCCAAGTCGAAGGCGTGCGCATCGGCTCTGGCAATTTGTTTCTCATCGCGGGGCCGTGCGTGATCGAGAGCGAGAAGCACGCCTTGTTCATGGCGGAAGTTATCAAGGGCGTGACGCGGGCGCTGAATATTCCATTTATTTTTAAAGCTTCTTACGACAAGGCCAACCGCACTTCGATGCGCAGCTTTCGCGGGCCGGGGCTGACTGAGGGCCTGCGCATTCTCAAGAAAGTGAAAGATGAAGTACACGTGCCGGTGCTCACTGACGTGCACGAAACTGCGGACGTCCCCAAGGTCGCGGAAGTCGCGGATGTGCTGCAGATTCCGGCTTTCCTGTGCCGCCAGACTGATCTTATTGTTGCCGCAGCCATGAGCGAGCGCGCAGTGAATATCAAGAAAGGCCAGTTCGTTTCGCCGTGGGACATGAAACACGCGGTGGAAAAATGCCGCACTGCGGGAAACGATCGGATATTTCTCACTGAACGGGGATCGAGTTTCGGCTACAACAATCTGATCGTGGACATGCGGTCGCTAGCCATCATGCGGAAGTTCGCGCCGGTAGTTTTTGACGCGACGCATTCGGTGCAATTGCCCTCAGCCTCGCATGGAGACGAAGATGGTGCGGCAACCAGCGGCGGGCAACCGGAATTTATTCCGGTGCTGGCGCGCGCAGCCGTGGGAGCGGGCGTGGATGGAATATTCCTGGAAGTCCACGACAATCCCAAAGAAGCCAAGTCCGACGGCGCCAACGCGCTGGAGTCTACTCAACTGCGTGGCGTGCTCAAAGAATTGCAGGCGGTGCATGCGTCACTGCAGGCCGCGCGTTCGAGTCCTTAAACTTGTTGACCGGCAAGTCTGGCCGCAAGCGCGCAACCCATAAACGCTCACTCATGACTGACGTGCCTGCCGCACCATCTCTATCAGGACGTCTCTAGCTTCTTTCGGATTGCCCACTTCTCGCAAGAATGCGATGCGAGCGCCGCGCATTCCGTCATTGGTTTTCAAGCGCACATGAAAGCCGAGGCGATCGACGGAGGTCATCGCAGCCTGCTGTGAGTCTATGCCAGCGAAGGCTCGGGCAATGAGGATCAGCGCATCCTTGTGGTCGGCATTCATGTGCTGGATGATTTCGGCGGTCGAGTCTGCGAGGGGATCGGGTTGCGCGTGGTCATATTCCGACGCAGAGACCCAGCCCATCACGCCAAAGCCGCCCGACGTAATAAATGTCAACCACGTCCATGCGGTAGAAAGAAAAATCTTCGAAATCTACCCAATACTTGCTGTTGTCGTAACGTTGCAAGTAGAGCTTCCTCGCGGCGGGCACCTCCGACGGTTGCAGCGGCAGTACGTTCCCCACCAATGTGACCCTGGACGCTCCGAGCGGATCGCCGCCGGTATCGGCCTGGGTCACGAGCAGGCTGGCACGAGGGTCGGCCTGCAGGTTCTGCGTATGCATGGCCATGGTGCTGATGAGAAAGATCGGCCGGCCGCGATCGTCCAGCCCGTAGGGCATTACCGATCCGAAGGGGAAGCCGGGCTGTTTTCTCGACAACGTCGAAAGGCTGCCGATGCGGCCCAGGTACAGCAGCGTACGCGCACGCTCGGCGAACGCAGGCTCGGGGACTGGAGGCTGGTCCGTGGCTGGTACCGCCGGCCGCATGTTTTCCGATGGATGAAGCAGTCATCGTTAATCTCCTGGTAGCCTCCATAATCGCACGAACGCTGAAGGTGGAATTCTTGAAATCTGCTACCATTTCCGCCACGACCAAGTTTTCGCATGCGTATCTTTGCCACCATCGCCGGTACCGCTATCATTCTCGCCGTCCTGTTGGACGCGTTTGAAACCGTCGTGCTGCCGCGCCGGGTGCGGCGCAAATTTCGCATTACGGTATGGTTCTATCGCTACACCTGGATTCCCTGGCGGAAGATTACAGGTCTGATCAAGGCGCCGGGACGCCGCGAGAATTTTCTCGGCTACTTCGGGCCGCTGTCGCTGCTTTTCCTGCTCGCGCTTTGGGCCTGCGGTTTGATTTTCGGTTTTGGGTTGCTGCAATACGGTGCGGGAGAACACGTCCAACTCAGCAACGAGCCGATTACTTTTGGAAGAGTAATTTACTTGAGTGGGTCGACTTTTTTCACCCTGGGCTATGGCGACGTTATTCCGACGTCGCCGTTTGCTCGCGCCCTGGCGGTGCTCGAAGCCGGTATGGGCTTTGGTTTCCTGGGCACTGTGATTGGATATCTGCCGACAATTTATTCTTCGTTTTCCAGACGGGAAATTGAAATCTCATTGCTGGACGCGCGCGCGGGTTCGCCGCCTACCGCCGCGGAGTTGCTGGTGCGATTCGGGAACTGCCCGCAGCAAGATGTGCTGGATAAGATTTTTCGCGAGTGGGAACACTGGGCGGCTGAACTGCTGGAGAGTCACATTTCCTATCCGCCACTGAGTTTCTTTCGTTCCCAGCATCCCAATCAATCGTGGCTGGGCGCACTCACCATGATGCTCGACGCGAGCTCGCTTGTGGTCGCGGGCATTGAGGGCATTCATGAGGAACAGGCCAAGCTGACATTTGCCGTCGCGCGACACGCGATGGTGGACTTAGCGCAGCTGATAAATGCACAATACGATCCTTTGGCTACAGACCGGCTTGACGCTGAACAACTGGCAAAATTGCGGCAGACGCTTCTCGATCATAGTTTGCGCCCTCGTGACCCGGCGAAATCTGAGGACAAACTCACGCATTTGCGCTCGCTCTACGAACCGTATGCTCTTGCCATGGCGCGTACTTTGTTCATCACTCTGCCTCCGTGGATTCATCCTGAGAAGAAAAAGGACAATTGGGAAGCGGGACCGTGGGATCGCGCGATTCAAGCCAAGAGCCTCGCGGGCCTGGGACATGCCGAGCGATTACGGGCGATAGACGATCACTTCTGAGCTGAATCTGTAGAGACGTAGCTTGCTACGTCTCGGCCTGCCGAAGACGCGTTGCGCACGCGCGAGACGTTGCTAGCAACGTCTCTGCAGTCGGGCTCCGTGCTAACATCCTCTTTCTTTTATGAAACACGTGGGCGAAAACGTGGTTCGCATTGAGGCTGCGGCCTTGCAGGTTCTGGCCGATCGCATTGCCGGACCGATGGCTGCTGCGTTCAACCGCGCGGTGGAATTGCTTTACGGCTGTAGTGGCCGAGTTGTGGTCACCGGCATGGGAAAGAGCGGCATTATTGCACGTAAGATTGCGGCTACGCTGAATTCGACGGGAACTCCGGCGCTGTTCATGCATCCGGTCGAAGCGGTGCACGGAGATTTGGGGATGGTAGTGCGAGGCGACGCGGTGGTGGCTCTTTCGGCCAGCGGCGAGACTGAGGAAATTCTTCGCCTGCTGGCTACGCTCAAGCGTTTGCGCGTGCCCTTGATCGCGATGACTTGCGATGAAATCTATGCCAAACCTCGCGGACAAGAATGTCCGCGCCACACGACCAGCGCGTTCCACACTGGCCGAGGCGGCCGAGGTTGCGCTTGATTGTTCTGTGGCGGCGGAGGCCTGTTCGCTGGGATTGGCTCCGACCGCTTCTACGACTAGCATGCTCGCGCTGGGCGATGCGCTCGCCATGACGCTGGCGGAGAAACGTGGTTTTAAGGAAGAAGATTTCGCCAACCTGCATCCCGGAGGCAAACTGGGCAAGCGCCTGGCACGAGTTGAGTCTCTGATGCACACTGGCGACGCGGTGCCACGCGTCACTCCCCGCACTACCATGCCGGATGTGATCTATGAGATGTCTCGTAAGAAGCTCGGGGTAACTGCCGTGGTCGATGGCGAAAAGCTGGTCGGCGTCATCAGCGACGGTGATTTGCGGCGGCTGCTCGAACTGCGCGGTAAAGATGCGCTCGATCTGGCGGCCGGGTGAATGTATGACGAGAAATCCGAGGACGATCAAGGGCAACGAATTCGCGGCTACCGCGCTGGCGCTGATGGAAGAGAAGAAGATCACGTCGTTGGCGGTGGTGGACGGAAATGGCAAACTGGAGGGCATCGTGCATCTGCATGATCTATGGGGGACGGAAATGGTTTAATCTCTCAATGAGTCAATCCTATGTATCACTACGATCCCAATACGGCGCTGGATGAACTGACGGAAGATGCGATTCTTCCGAACCCGGTCCACGTGCGCGACATGATTCTGCGCAAACGGCTGTCTGCGGATAAATCGCTGGAGATGAACCGGCTATTTGTGGAATACCAGAAGTTTTTCGGCGAGACACAGAAGTTGGGGAAATCGATTCTGAAGCACTTGGCCGGATCGAGTATTGTCGCTTAGCGCGATCGGGAAGATGCGCTCTCACAGCCTTCCTGGTTGCGATTCGCTTCGTTCCGGGGTAGGCTGATCCAGGCTGCGCAGGCGCCGCCTTAACTCGTATTTTGTCGTCGCTCTCGAGACTGAGTTGGAACTGTGCAGTGAGTGCCGCAATGAAACGAATCTTAAACCTTTTTCGACGATATCCGAACGTGCATCTCGGGCCGCTTGAGGAGCAACTGCTTTCCACTTTGTGGATGCGAGGAAGTGCCACGGTTCGCGAGATAGTGGACGATGGCGAGATCAAGCTTGCTTACACGACAGTGATGACCACGCTGGACCGGCTTTTCAAGAAGGAAATACTCAACCGCGTGGCCGAAGGTAGAGCCTTCCGCTATTCTCCGCGATACTCGCAGGCAGAACTGGAAAAAGCGGCGGTTGGCGAAACCATCCGGCAACTGTTGGGATCGAGCGCTGCGGCAGCCTCGCTTCCATTGTCCTATTTAGTTGAAGCAGTCAGCGAACACGACGCTGGTTTGCTGGACGATCTGCAGCGACTGCTGGATCAAAAGCGCCGGGAGCTTCGCAGCGAAATCTCGAAGTGTGATCACCGAAGCAAGGAGACACAATAATGTTTGCCGCTCGCTGCATTGGTGTCTCGCTCGCAGTGTTCGTCCTGGTTTATGTTTTTCTGTCGCTGTTAGTTTCGCGGGGATGGAAATTGATGCGACGCACGCTGCAGCCGACCTCGGCTCGCAGCGCTGCCGATTTGCTGTTTATTCTGCGTGTCCTCCCACCAGGCGTATCTGTGTTTGTCACCTTGGCGTTTACTCTTCCGTCTTTCTTGTTGCTTGAGCCGCGCTCGACTGGAGAGGCGATTGGCACCGCTCCATTGGCGCTCGGGTTTGCTGTTTGGTTCTGCTCGGTGCGGGAGTTGTACGCGCAGCGCTGGCTCAGTTCCGGGCATCGCGAGCGCTGGTTGCCTGGCTGAACGGTTCTTCCCTCATGGAGTCTCAAATTAAAGAATCTGGCGACAGCCGTTCCGATCTTTCGTATCGGAAACGAGGCCCTACCTCTCACAGTCGCCGGGCTGTGCGCTCCCAAAGTATTGGTGTCCGAAGCTGCTATCGCGGCACTAAATTCGCGGGAACTCCGAACCGCGTTGCGGCATGAGATCGCACACGCGATTCGCTACGATAATCTGCGAAAACTTCTTTTCCGCCTTTCAGTGTTTCCGGCGATGGCCGAATTGGAACATGCATGGTCGGAAGAAACCGAGATGGCCGCCGACGATGCCGCGGTATCGAGCTTTCATGACGCGCTCGATCTGGCTGCCGCATTGATTAAAGTATCGAGATTAGGCCCGGTGGAATCTTCCGGTGAACTGACTATGGCGTTGCTGCACAGCTCGACTGCATTGAGTGCGCGGGTGCATCGGCTGGTCGCGTGGGATCAGGCGCAAAAGCCACAAAGCCGTGGAAGATGGTTTTACGTTCTGCCCGCGGCAGCTGCGATTCTCGTCGCTGCAGTGACGACGTATGGCTCGGTACTCACTCAGATGCACGCCGTGACTGAGTGGCTGGTGCGCTGAGGAAGACTTCAAGGTGTGCAGTCGCACTGCACTCATACACGCGTTGTCATCCCGAGCGAAGCGAGGGATCTGGGTTTCTGCCGGTGAGCCCTGCGTCTCCTACGAAACGAAGCGAAATCTCTCAGGCTGATCCCAGTCGCGGCTCAAATCGTCCCACTTCGGATTTCTGGATTCGACCAACGACGCTTCGCCCTAGTCCAGGATTTTATTGTCTTCTCGCAATCGATAGCATTGCGCACGTCTTCAAACACGTCAGAATACACCAAGCGATTAATGTTGTATTTGGCGGTAAACCCGGGAACCAGCTTCTTCTTGTGTTCTTCGAGCCGACGCCGAAGATTGTTGGTGATGCCAGTGTAAAGCATGCGCGAGGGATTCGTGATTATGTACACGTAATAATGCTTTTCTCTGCCCATGATTCACTTCACATTCATACCCTCATCATGTTGTCATCCCGAGCGCAGCGAAGGATCTAGGTCTTTGCTTCCACTACGAGTATCACCATCGTGCGAGCAAACACCCAGATCCCTCGCTTCGCTCGGGATGACAGCCAAGTAAAAACAAACTTACCGTCGCGCAGCTGGGACTTTTGCCGGCTCCGGAGACGCGCTGGGCATGGTCGTGACCCTGGCTCCTTGCGAGGCGCTCTGGGCGGCTGCGGCTGCAGCAACTGGAGCTGCTGTTGGCGTCAATCCCAGTTGCTTCCGCACCTCAGCTTCGAGCTTGATCATTGTGTCTTTATTTTCCTTGAGGAAGGCGCGGGCATTTTCGCGGCCTTGGCCGATGCGCTCGCCTTTGTAGCTGTACCAGGCGCCGGATTTCTCCACGATGTTATGAACCGCGGCGATGTCGAGCAGATCGCCCTCGCGCGAAATGCCTTCGCCGTACATGATGTCGAATTCGGCTTCGCGGAAAGGTGCGGCCACTTTATTTTTCACGACCTTGATTTTGGTGCGCGATCCGGTGACGACGTCCCCTTCTTTAATGGCGGCGATGCGGCGAATATCGATGCGCACCGACGAGTAAAACTTCAATGCGCGCCCGCCGGTCGTGGTTTCGGGATTGCCGAACATCACGCCGATTTTTTCGCGGATCTGGTTAATGAAGATCAAACAAGTGCGCGACTTCGAAACCGTCCCGGTGAGTTTACGCAGGGCCTGTGACATCAGCCGTGCCTGCAATCCCATGTGACTGTCGCCCATCTCGCCATCGAGTTCAGCTTTCGGTACGAGCGCGGCAACGGAGTCGACGACCAGCACATCAATCGCTCCCGAGCGCACCAGCGCCTCGGTGATTTCGAGCGCTTGCTCACCGTAGTCCGGCTGCGAGACCAGCAAGTTGTCGACGTCGACACCGAGTTTCTTGGCGTATCCGGGATCCAGTGCGTGCTCGGCGTCGACGAACGCGGCCATGCCTCCCATTTTTTGCGCCTCGGCGATAACTTGCAGCGTAATTGTGGTTTTGCCCGATGATTCGGGGCCGAAGACTTCGACTACGCGCCCGCGGGGAAAGCCGCCGACGCCCAAAGCTGCGTCGAAGGAAATCGCTCCCGTGGGAATGACAGCAATCGGGACGATGGCTTCCTTCGATCCCAGTCGCATGATCGAGCCCTTGCCAAACTGCTTTTCGATCTGTGCAAAGGCCAGATCAATTGCTTTACTACGTTCGTCGGCCATGAGAAGCTGCTCCTTTTGTGATGGCAGGATGATTCAGGCCGAATTATACACGCTGACTTAAGCGAATAAAAAGCGAATTCGATGAGAATCGGTGGAAATGTCCCGAATTGGATACTTCGTTTTGACGAACTATTTCCTTACCGCCATAATTCGTCGTCATGAACGCCTCAGAGGTTGATCTGGTGCAGCGTACCGAGCAGGGAGAGATTTACAATCCGGTGTTCCGCTTTGTCTCTCGCTTTATTCTGGGATACACCCGAACCATCGACACTTACCTGCGGAATGTCAGCCGCAAATTCGACGAAAATTCGCTCCGGCAGGACGGCCAGGCGTCCGACCTTTGAAACCAATCCGAGTATTGAATTTTACAAATTACAGTCATTTCCGTGCTTTACAGACCGCCAATTTGTAGTAACATCTGCGGCATCAACACCTGCCCAGCGGGCGGTGGGGTTAACGTTGCGCTTCAGGCGCCGCGTTCCGACTTCGGAGGTAGGCATGGAAAATCGCTCGGTTGGAGACTCTTCGACTGCCGCAGCCCGTCCTCGAACCACAATTCATCGCGAAGGCCGCGGAGTCTGGGTCCTTACGGCATATGGCATTTCTGGACTCGCGTTATTTGGAGTACTGGTTTATTACTTCTCGACTTACGTGACGCACTAGGGATTTCGAGTTTAGTAGTTATTTGCGGCTTGCTGAAGTATCAGCTCGTCCCATAACTTCCTCGCATACGCGTGGGTTAGTGTATCCACAGCACTTCGCTGGGCCTCGTGCGCCAAGGTCCATCCCACCAGGCATCCTCACTCTCGAACATGCTACAATGAGCCGCTCTGGAACACTTCTCTTGAGCAGCAAACACCCAGCGTCTTCCCCAGTCTTTAGAGACGGAACTACACGCGTGCCCGACGATTCTCTGAACAGTACGCCAATAACTTACGCCGACGCCGGTGTCGATATCGATCGCGCCAACCGCACCAAGAAGCGGATTAAATACCTCGCCCACAAAACCTTCACCCGAGGCGTACTCAGCGAGATCGGCGGCTTCGGCGGATTGTTTGCGGTCGATAAGACGAAGTATGTCGACCCAGTGCTGGTTTCCAGTGTGGATGGGGTTGGCACCAAGCTGAAAGTCGCTTTTGAGATGAAGGTGCATCACACCATTGGCGCGGATCTGGTAAACCATTGCGTCAACGACATCGCGGTCCAGGGCGCGACACCACTCTTCTTTATGGACTATCTCGCTACGGGAAAGCTCGAGCCGGAAGTTGCGGAGAAAGTCATTGAGGGCTTGGCAGAGGCCTGCAAGCACAATGGTTGTGCGCTGATCGGCGGCGAAACTGCCGAGATGCCCGGCTTCTATCCCGAAGGCGAATACGATCTTGCCGGCTTCATTGTGGGCGTAGTCGAGCGTGAGCGACTCGTCACCGGAAAGACGGTCCAGGTAGGCGATGTGATCCTAGGTTTGGCTTCGAACGGGCTGCACACCAACGGCTATTCGCTGGCTCGCAAATTGCTGTTCGATGTCGGCCACTACACGCCCGAGTCGTATGTCAATGAGCTCAAAGGCAAGGTCGGCAACGAGCTCATGAAAACGCACAAGAGCTATTGGCCGGCGATAAAGCGTTTACTGTCAGATGCGGAATGCGTTTCAGCGATGGCGCACATCACTGGCGGCGGCATTACTGAGAATCTTCCCCGCGTGCTGCCTCGAGGCGTGGCTGCCGTAATTGAGATCAACTCCTGGCCGGTGCCGCCCATCTTCGAACATTTGCAGCAACTGGGCCATGTTCCGCGAGAGGAAATGCTGCGCACGTTCAACATGGGATTGGGAATGTTGCTGGTGGTGCCGTCCGGCAAATTCAAGAAGGCTCAAACTCTGCTGGAGCGTGCTGGTGAAAAGGCATTCACGGTTGGCCGGGTTGTGAAGGGCGATCGGAAAGTGATGTACACGTAGCAGGATCGATGACATTCAAGGGAGGACCTGGCCTCGCAGCCTCGCCTTTGCACCCAGTCACTTAGCGAATTGTGAGCGACAATCAATGTCAGTTCCCCCGCAAAGAATCGGCCGTTCTGCGGTGGCTCCTGGCTTCCTCAGCGGAAACGGAGCCAGCAAGAGATAACAATTCCTTCCGCCGCCGCACCCGCGTCCTTTCCTTGTTGAGGTACTCTTCTATCGCTTCCACTAGAACGCGGGAGAAGCTCTTCTCGCCACGTCGCGCAGCTACTGCCAAAAAGGCATCACGATGTTCTGGCTTAATGTCCACAGTTGTTCGCATTGTTTTCCACCTCGGCCACTCATCTCAAATACCTCACTCTCCTGTCACCGCTTCCGCATCATGCTCCAAAGCTTCTACGCCGGCAGATGCAGACGCCACACCAGGTAGCTCGCCGCTTCGCGTAGCACCGCCTCGGTGCGCTGCCACTGTGAGTGCGGACGCGAGTCAGGCCGCGGCGAAACGTACACCAGCAGGCCTTCGTGCTCCAGCAGTTTGCGGATGCGGAAAACATGATACGCATCGCTGACCGCGATACAACTGTGCATGTGATTGGCGTGCATAATCACGCCAATCCGCTGGGCGGATTGAGCTGTGTCTGAACCCTGGGTTTCGGCGATCAGATTCGAGTCAGGAATTCCGCGGTGCATCAGATAATCGTGGCCCACGCCGCCTTCGCTGTAACTGGGATCTGCCGCGGCACCGCCCGTGGTGATGACCACCGGCGCAACCCCTTGCTGAAATAAGTCAAAAGCATGGTCAAGACGGGCGCGATACACCGGGGAGGGGCGTCCAGAATACTCGGCGGCACCGAATACGACGATGGCGTCCGCAGGATGAATTTCCTGCCGCGAGGCCTCGGCTGCGATTCTCGCACAAGTCACAGCCAGCCACAGGAGAGCGGCGGCAGCGAGCGCTCCCACTAATAGCGTCCGGCGGCGTTGCAAAGACCTTACGGCTTCGCTCATCCTTGTGCGAAGAATTCCGAAATATCCTGGGCAGAAATTGCGCCTTCCCGCATGATGCGCCAGCGGGCTTCCTCGTCGGTGAGGTCGACGATTGTCGATGCCATCTCACGGGGCGAAGTGCCACCGTCGACGATGATGGAAATGCGATCCTGCAGTTGATCGCGCACGGCGTCAGCGGTTGTGCATTCCGCCTCCCCGCTAAGATTAGCGGAAGTTGCAGTAATTGGAATCTGCGCGGCCTGCACCACAGCCAGCGGGATTTTGGCGCTCGGTATGCGCAAGGCGACGTTGCCGGTGTTGGCGGTCACCTTCAAGGGAAGCCGCGACGCCGCTCTGACGATAATAGTCAGCGGTCCCGGCCAATAACGACGCGCCAATTTGTAGAACTCATCAGGCAGCGGCTTGGTCAACTCTTCCGCTTGCTCTTCACTCTCAATCAGAAGTGACAACGGTTTGTGGCGCGACCGCGATTTTATTTCGTACACGCGATCGACGGCGCGCAGATTGAAGGGATCGGCGGCCAGTCCGTAAAACGTATCGGTGGGCATGCCCAGCACCAGGCCGGCTCGAATCTGGTCGGCTGCATATCGGATGAGCGATGCCTCCGGCTTCTCGCTGTTTATCTTGACGATTTCCGCGCGCACACGTTTCCTTCCTGAAATGTTCTGAATCCGCGAAAACTAACATAACACGGCTCCGCTCTGCAAGCCGAGATAAACAGGTATGATTCGCAAGAGAACGGTGAACCGAACTACGCCGAGTCACGAGAAGGCTATCCATGGGCGCCTGCGCCGCGTCGAGGGACGCCACAACCCCCTCGTCAAAGAACTGCGGGCAGCTTTCGCGCACGGGGAACTCACGTCCGATGGCCACTGCGCCATTGAAGGCATGCGCATTCTGGAAGAGGCCATCCGCAGCGGCCTGAAGTTCAAGGCACTCTTCTTTCGCGCTTCGGCTGAAAATCGCGCAGACCGCCTATTGCCGCAGATCGCTGCGCACGTTGAGACTCTATTGCTTCCCGACAAACTCTTTGCCAGCGCCGTTCCCAGCGAGAACCCGCAAGGCGTGGCTGCGCTGGTGCGATGCAAACAATTCAAACTCGAAGACGTGCTGGCGAAATCGCAGAGTGGACCACTGTTGGCAATTGCGGGCGTGCAAGATCCGGGAAACTTGGGAACCATACTGCGGTCGGCCGAGGCCTTTGAGGCTAGCGGCGTGTTGCTGGGAGAAGGCACAGTCAGCCCGTTCAACTCGAAAGTCATACGAGCTTCGGCTGGATCGGTATTCCGGCTTCCAATCGCTCAGGTAAAGCTGGCGGACACCTTAGACGCGCTGCATGAGCGTGGCCTTCATCTCATCGCGACTTCATCGCACAAAGGCACGCCACTCGATCAAGCTGATCTGAGTGGCCCGTTGGCCATCTTTATCGGCAGCGAAGGCGCAGGAGTGCCGCGTGATCTGATGGCCGAAATGGATGAATCAGTCGCCATCCCGCACTCGCCAAATGTGGAATCCCTGAACGCAGGCGTAGCGGCCAGTATCGTGTTATACGAAGCAGCCCGGCAGAAACAGTCACCACAGAGACACAGAGTCACAGAGAAATCAAACAATTGATCTTTTTAGAAGCGCTTTAACCCGTACCGTTACGGGACGCGGGTCTTCTGATTTCCTCGTTTCCCTACGCCGCTCAGCAATTGTGTGATGAGATGGTCAGGTGAGCAGTGGAATTCAACCGATTCACATCGGCACTCCCAAACAGAGAGAGGAGACACGAGACCCGCGGACGAGTCCTATCCTCGGGGCAGCCATCGAGGTCCATCGTCACCTTGGGCCTGGGCTTTTGGAATCGGCTTACGAGGAGTGCCTTTGCCACGAGCTTTGCCTTCGGGAATTGAGATTTTCAACGACAAGTGGATCTGCCCGTCGATTACAAAGGGCTGAAGCTGAACTGCGGTTATAAGATCGATCTGCTGGTGCAAGACGAAGTTATTTTGGAATTGAAAGCCGTCGAGAAACTGCTACCTATTCATCAGGCCCAGGTTCTGACTTACCTAAAACTGGCTCAAAAAAGAGTAGGGCTGCTGATTAACTTCAATGTACCGCTACTGACCCAAGGCATCATTCGACGAGTCTTGTGAACTGCTTTACCACAGAGACACAGAGTCACAGGGAAGCGCAAAATCTTTAAGCCAAGTCACTTTCTGAGTTAATCGCGAAAATCCCCATTTTCCTCTGTGTCTCTGTGACTCTGTGGTGCTCTACTTCAGAGATGCTATATCGATTACGAAACGGTACTTCACGTCGCCCTTGGCCAGGCGCTCGTAAGCTTCGTTAATCTGCTGAATTTTGATCAGCTCGATGTCGGCGGTGATGCCGTGGTCGGCGCAGAAATCGAGCATCTCCTGCGTTTCCTGAATTCCGCCGATGCCTGAGCCCGCCAAGCTGTGACGGCCCATGAGCAGGTTAAACGCCGCGATTGGCAGTGGCTGGGGCGGCGCTCCCACCAAAACCAGTGTGCCATCGCGCTTCAGCAACGCCAGATATTGATTCAGATCGTGCTGCGCCGAGACTGCGTCCAGGATGAAGTGGAAGCTTCCGGCATGCTTAAGCATTTCGTCGGCATTTTTCGAAACGACGACTTCGTCGGCGCCCAACCGAAGCCCGTCGGCGGTTTTGTTGGGGGACGTAGTGAAAAGCACCACGTGCGCGCCCAAAGCATGAGCGATTTTCACGCCCATGTGGCCGAGGCCGCCCAATCCGACGATGCCGACCTTCTGTCCCTTGCCCACCTTCCAGTGACGCAGCGGCGAATACGTAGTAATTCCTGCGCAGAGCAGCGGAGCCGTGCCGGCAAGGTCTACCTTCGGAGAAACTTTAAGCACAAACGCTTCGTCCACGACGATGCTCTCGGAATAGCCGCCATAAGTGACCCCGCCGAGCACCTTATCTTCGCTGTTATAGGTGAACGTGGGAATCTTTTCGCAGTATTGTTCCAGCCCTGCGCGGCAGTTTTCGCATACGCGATCCGAATCCACCAGGCAGCCGACCGCAGCGAGATCGCCCTCTTTGAATTTCTTTACGTTCTTGCCGGCGCGAACCACTCTTCCCACAATTTCGTGACCCGGCACGCACGGGTAAACCGTAGGCAAGAAATCATGCCATTCATCGCGGACTTGATGAAGATCGGAATGGCAAACTCCACAGTAGAGAATTTCAATTTGCACGTCCTGCGGACGAGGCTCGCGTCGCTTGATGGTGTGCGGTCCGAGCCCTGAAGTCGCGTTGGGGGCTGCATAAGCCTTTGCGGGATAAGTTGCAGGAGTTCCTGATTTCGTTTCTTCTGGAATAGCAATCGCTGAAGACGTGGGGTTCATATATGCAGTTCTCCTTAGGCTTTAGACGCCAGAGCGAACAGCGAAGCTTCAGAAAGATCAAAGCTGGTATTGTTTGACCTCAGAGCCACAGGGTCACAGAGAACGCAAAAACCTAGACGCCAGACAAATTTATTGGCAAATCCCCAGCAACCCCCATTTTTCTCTGTGTCTCTGTGACTCTGTGGTGAAATAGATTGGTGAGCTTATTCCAAACCATTCCGAGCGACGACAATCGCAGCGATCGCACCCGTCCACTTGCTGATCGCATGCGACCGCGGACGCTGGATGAGTTTGTCGGCCAGGAACATTTGGTGGCGCACGGAAAGCCTTTGCGCACGCAACTTGAGCGCGACGATATTGGCTCGCTCATCTTCTGGGGGCCTCCGGGAACGGGCAAGACTACGCTGGCCAAGATTATCGCTCGCATGACGAAGGCGGAGTTTATTGAGTTCTCGGCGGTGCTGACCGGGATCAAGGAGATCAAGCAGGTCATGGCTGACGCCGAACGCGCCCGCCAGTACGGTACGCGAACTATTGTTTTCATCGATGAAATTCACCGCTTCAATAAGGCACAACAGGACGCCTTCCTGCCGCACGTCGAGAAGGGCAACATCCGACTGATTGGCGCGACTACGGAGAATCCTTCTTTCGAGATTATCTCGGCTCTGTTGTCGCGCAGCCGCGTGTATGTGCTGAAGCCGCTTACCGAGGAGCAAGTCGTCGTACTGCTCCGGCGGGCGCTGGCGGATGAAGAACGCGGCTTGGGAGCGATGAAGTTGCGAGCATCCGACGCGGTGTTGGCTAAGATCGCGTCATACTCCAGCGGCGATGCCCGCAGCGCTTACAACGTGCTGGAAGTCGCGGCTTCGCTGGCTAGCGGGCGCGCCGGTACAGAGACCGGAGCGGAAATAACGGATGACATCATCCGCGACGCCTTGCAAAAACGCGTGCTGTTCTACGACAAGACTGGCGAAGAACATTACAACCTGATTTCCGCCCTGCACAAGTCGGTGCGCAACAGCGACCCCGATGCCTCGCTTTATTGGCTGGGCCGCATGCTAGAAGCGGGCGAAGATCCGCTTTATATTGCTCGCCGCGTGGTACGCATGGCTGTGGAAGACATTGGTCTTGCGGAGCCCAACGCGCTGGCTCTCTGTATGGCAGCGCGCGATGCGGTAGATTTTATCGGCATGCCGGAAGGCAATCTGGCGCTTGCACAAGCCGTTGTCTATCTGGCGCTCGCGCCCAAGTCGAACGCTCTGTATACCGCCTACAGCGAAGTGCAGCAGGATGTCGAGGCGACTGCCGCTGAATCGGTTCCGCTGCACCTGCGCAACGCGCCCACTGGATTGATGAAGGGTTTGGGCTATGGTCAGGGCTATCAGTATGCTCACGATGTTGAAGGCAAAATCGCCGATATGCAATGTCTGCCGGATAATTTGCGTGATCGAACTTATTACCATCCTACGAATGAAGGCGTAGAAAAAAGAATTCGCGAGCGGATGGAGGAAATCAAGCGCCGTCGCTCCCAGGCGGCGAAATCAGATTCCGATTCACGAAACGAATCTTAACTGGCGCGATTGTTCCGGCGCCACGTCGCATGAATCTCACACTTCGACAAGCCGTGCCCACGGATGTTCCAGCGCTGCGCTTGCTGATTGACGCGTCGGTGCGCGGATTGCAGACGACCGATTACACGCCCGCTCAGATTGAAGGCGCCTTGGAAACCGTCTACGGCGTCGACAGCCAATTGATCGCCGATGGAACGTATTTCGTGGTGGAAGCTGCAGAGGTCATCGCCGGCTGTGGCGGCTGGAGCAAACACAAAACACTTTTTGGTGGCGACCGCTGGATGGCTCGCGAGGACTCGTTGTTGGATCCTCGACATGACCCGGCAAAGATTCGCGCCTTCTTTGTGCATCCCGATTGGGTGCGGCGTGGAATTGGCAGCGTCATCCTTGAGGCATGTGAAAAAGCGGCGACTGCGGCGGGTTTCACTCGCCTGGAAATGGGCGCGACCCTGACCGGAGTGCCGCTCTACCGCGCACGAGGTTACGTCGCGCTGGAAAGTCTGGATGTTCCTCTGCAAAATGGCGAGTCGATTAAGGTC
>CAWDNO010000003.1:0-83828 GCA_963803665.1 uncultured Acidobacteriota bacterium | reverse complement strand
GCGGAAGTTGGAGTAATTGGAATCTGCGTGGCCTGCACCCAGCCAGCGGAATTTGGCGCTCGGTATGCCAAAGCGACGTCACCGGTGTCGGCGGTCACCTTCAAGGGAGGCCGCGACGCCGCTCTCAGACGACAGCAGCGAGTTTGGGCCAATAACGACGCGCCAATTGTAGAACTCATCAGGCAGCGGCTGGTCAACTCTTCCGCTTGCTCTTCACTCTCAATCAGAAGTGACAACGGTTTGTGGCGAGACCGCGATTTTATTTCGTACACGCGATCGACGGCGCGCAGATTGAAGGGATCGGCGGCCAGTCCGTAAAACGTATCGGTGGGCATGCCCAGCACCAGGCCGGCTCGAATCTGGTGGCTGCATATCGGATGAGCGATTCCTCCGGCTTCTCGCTGTTTATCTTGACGATTTCCGCGCGACACGTTCCTTCCTGAAATGTTCTGAATCCGCGAAAACTAACATAACACGGCTCCGCTCTGCAAGCCGAGATAAACAGGTATGATTCGCAAGAGAACGGTGAACCGAACTACGCCGAGTCACGAGAAGGCTATCCATGGGCGCCTGCGCCGCGTCGAGGGACGCCACAACCCCCTCGTCAAAGAACTGCGGGCAGCTTTCGCGCACGGGGAACTCACGTCCGATGGCCACTGCGCCATTGAAGGCATGCGCATTCTGGAAGAGGCCATCCGCAGCGGCCTGAAGTTCAAGGCACTCTTCTTTCGCGCTTCGGCTGAAAATCGCGCAGACCGCCTATTGCCGCAGATCGCTGCGCACGTTGAGACTCTATTGCTTCCCGACAAACTCTTTGCCAGCGCCGTTCCCAGCGAGAACCCGCAAGGCGTGGCTGCGCTGGTGCGATGCAAACAATTCAAACTCGAAGACGTGCTGGCGAAATCGCAGAGTGGACCACTGTTGGCAATTGCGGGCGTGCAAGATCCGGGAAACTTGGGAACCATACTGCGGTCGGCCGAGGCCTTTGAGGCTAGCGGCGTGTTGCTGGGAGAAGGCACAGTCAGCCCGTTCAACTCGAAAGTCATACGAGCTTCGGCTGGATCGGTATTCCGGCTTCCAATCGCTCAGGTAAAGCTGGCGGACACCTTAGACGCGCTGCATGAGCGTGGCCTTCATCTCATCGCGACTTCATCGCACAAAGGCACGCCACTCGATCAAGCTGATCTGAGTGGCCCGTTGGCCATCTTTATCGGCAGCGAAGGCGCAGGAGTGCCGCGTGATCTGATGGCCGAAATGGATGAATCAGTCGCCATCCCGCACTCGCCAAATGTGGAATCCCTGAACGCAGGCGTAGCGGCCAGTATCGTGTTATACGAAGCAGCCCGGCAGAAACAGTCACCACAGAGACACAGAGTCACAGAGAAATCAAACAATTGATCTTTTTAGAAGCGCTTTAACCCGTACCGTTACGGGACGCGGGTCTTCTGATTTCCTCGTTTCCCTACGCCGCTCAGCAATTGTGTGATGAGATGGTCAGGTGAGCAGTGGAATTCAACCGATTCACATCGGCACTCCCAAACAGAGAGAGGAGACACGAGACCCGCGGACGAGTCCTATCCTCGGGGCAGCCATCGAGGTCCATCGTCACCTTGGGCCTGGGCTTTTGGAATCGGCTTACGAGGAGTGCCTTTGCCACGAGCTTTGCCTTCGGGAATTGAGATTTTCAACGACAAGTGGATCTGCCCGTCGATTACAAAGGGCTGAAGCTGAACTGCGGTTATAAGATCGATCTGCTGGTGCAAGACGAAGTTATTTTGGAATTGAAAGCCGTCGAGAAACTGCTACCTATTCATCAGGCCCAGGTTCTGACTTACCTAAAACTGGCTCAAAAAAGAGTAGGGCTGCTGATTAACTTCAATGTACCGCTACTGACCCAAGGCATCATTCGACGAGTCTTGTGAACTGCTTTACCACAGAGACACAGAGTCACAGGGAAGCGCAAAATCTTTAAGCCAAGTCACTTTCTGAGTTAATCGCGAAAATCCCCATTTTCCTCTGTGTCTCTGTGACTCTGTGGTGCTCTACTTCAGAGATGCTATATCGATTACGAAACGGTACTTCACGTCGCCCTTGGCCAGGCGCTCGTAAGCTTCGTTAATCTGCTGAATTTTGATCAGCTCGATGTCGGCGGTGATGCCGTGGTCGGCGCAGAAATCGAGCATCTCCTGCGTTTCCTGAATTCCGCCGATGCCTGAGCCCGCCAAGCTGTGACGGCCCATGAGCAGGTTAAACGCCGCGATTGGCAGTGGCTGGGGCGGCGCTCCCACCAAAACCAGTGTGCCATCGCGCTTCAGCAACGCCAGATATTGATTCAGATCGTGCTGCGCCGAGACTGCGTCCAGGATGAAGTGGAAGCTTCCGGCATGCTTAAGCATTTCGTCGGCATTTTTCGAAACGACGACTTCGTCGGCGCCCAACCGAAGCCCGTCGGCGGTTTTGTTGGGGGACGTAGTGAAAAGCACCACGTGCGCGCCCAAAGCATGAGCGATTTTCACGCCCATGTGGCCGAGGCCGCCCAATCCGACGATGCCGACCTTCTGTCCCTTGCCCACCTTCCAGTGACGCAGCGGCGAATACGTAGTAATTCCTGCGCAGAGCAGCGGAGCCGTGCCGGCAAGGTCTACCTTCGGAGAAACTTTAAGCACAAACGCTTCGTCCACGACGATGCTCTCGGAATAGCCGCCATAAGTGACCCCGCCGAGCACCTTATCTTCGCTGTTATAGGTGAACGTGGGAATCTTTTCGCAGTATTGTTCCAGCCCTGCGCGGCAGTTTTCGCATACGCGATCCGAATCCACCAGGCAGCCGACCGCAGCGAGATCGCCCTCTTTGAATTTCTTTACGTTCTTGCCGGCGCGAACCACTCTTCCCACAATTTCGTGACCCGGCACGCACGGGTAAACCGTAGGCAAGAAATCATGCCATTCATCGCGGACTTGATGAAGATCGGAATGGCAAACTCCACAGTAGAGAATTTCAATTTGCACGTCCTGCGGACGAGGCTCGCGTCGCTTGATGGTGTGCGGTCCGAGCCCTGAAGTCGCGTTGGGGGCTGCATAAGCCTTTGCGGGATAAGTTGCAGGAGTTCCTGATTTCGTTTCTTCTGGAATAGCAATCGCTGAAGACGTGGGGTTCATATATGCAGTTCTCCTTAGGCTTTAGACGCCAGAGCGAACAGCGAAGCTTCAGAAAGATCAAAGCTGGTATTGTTTGACCTCAGAGCCACAGGGTCACAGAGAACGCAAAAACCTAGACGCCAGACAAATTTATTGGCAAATCCCCAGCAACCCCCATTTTTCTCTGTGTCTCTGTGACTCTGTGGTGAAATAGATTGGTGAGCTTATTCCAAACCATTCCGAGCGACGACAATCGCAGCGATCGCACCCGTCCACTTGCTGATCGCATGCGACCGCGGACGCTGGATGAGTTTGTCGGCCAGGAACATTTGGTGGCGCACGGAAAGCCTTTGCGCACGCAACTTGAGCGCGACGATATTGGCTCGCTCATCTTCTGGGGGCCTCCGGGAACGGGCAAGACTACGCTGGCCAAGATTATCGCTCGCATGACGAAGGCGGAGTTTATTGAGTTCTCGGCGGTGCTGACCGGGATCAAGGAGATCAAGCAGGTCATGGCTGACGCCGAACGCGCCCGCCAGTACGGTACGCGAACTATTGTTTTCATCGATGAAATTCACCGCTTCAATAAGGCACAACAGGACGCCTTCCTGCCGCACGTCGAGAAGGGCAACATCCGACTGATTGGCGCGACTACGGAGAATCCTTCTTTCGAGATTATCTCGGCTCTGTTGTCGCGCAGCCGCGTGTATGTGCTGAAGCCGCTTACCGAGGAGCAAGTCGTCGTACTGCTCCGGCGGGCGCTGGCGGATGAAGAACGCGGCTTGGGAGCGATGAAGTTGCGAGCATCCGACGCGGTGTTGGCTAAGATCGCGTCATACTCCAGCGGCGATGCCCGCAGCGCTTACAACGTGCTGGAAGTCGCGGCTTCGCTGGCTAGCGGGCGCGCCGGTACAGAGACCGGAGCGGAAATAACGGATGACATCATCCGCGACGCCTTGCAAAAACGCGTGCTGTTCTACGACAAGACTGGCGAAGAACATTACAACCTGATTTCCGCCCTGCACAAGTCGGTGCGCAACAGCGACCCCGATGCCTCGCTTTATTGGCTGGGCCGCATGCTAGAAGCGGGCGAAGATCCGCTTTATATTGCTCGCCGCGTGGTACGCATGGCTGTGGAAGACATTGGTCTTGCGGAGCCCAACGCGCTGGCTCTCTGTATGGCAGCGCGCGATGCGGTAGATTTTATCGGCATGCCGGAAGGCAATCTGGCGCTTGCACAAGCCGTTGTCTATCTGGCGCTCGCGCCCAAGTCGAACGCTCTGTATACCGCCTACAGCGAAGTGCAGCAGGATGTCGAGGCGACTGCCGCTGAATCGGTTCCGCTGCACCTGCGCAACGCGCCCACTGGATTGATGAAGGGTTTGGGCTATGGTCAGGGCTATCAGTATGCTCACGATGTTGAAGGCAAAATCGCCGATATGCAATGTCTGCCGGATAATTTGCGTGATCGAACTTATTACCATCCTACGAATGAAGGCGTAGAAAAAAGAATTCGCGAGCGGATGGAGGAAATCAAGCGCCGTCGCTCCCAGGCGGCGAAATCAGATTCCGATTCACGAAACGAATCTTAACTGGCGCGATTGTTCCGGCGCCACGTCGCATGAATCTCACACTTCGACAAGCCGTGCCCACGGATGTTCCAGCGCTGCGCTTGCTGATTGACGCGTCGGTGCGCGGATTGCAGACGACCGATTACACGCCCGCTCAGATTGAAGGCGCCTTGGAAACCGTCTACGGCGTCGACAGCCAATTGATCGCCGATGGAACGTATTTCGTGGTGGAAGCTGCAGAGGTCATCGCCGGCTGTGGCGGCTGGAGCAAACACAAAACACTTTTTGGTGGCGACCGCTGGATGGCTCGCGAGGACTCGTTGTTGGATCCTCGACATGACCCGGCAAAGATTCGCGCCTTCTTTGTGCATCCCGATTGGGTGCGGCGTGGAATTGGCAGCGTCATCCTTGAGGCATGTGAAAAAGCGGCGACTGCGGCGGGTTTCACTCGCCTGGAAATGGGCGCGACCCTGACCGGAGTGCCGCTCTACCGCGCACGAGGTTACGTCGCGCTGGAAAGTCTGGATGTTCCTCTGCAAAATGGCGAGTCGATTAAGGTCGTCCGCATGGAAAAGCGGATTGTCTGAAAAGTAGGCTCTGGTTTGGCCTCGGCCGGAGGAGCGAATGCGATTCGACAGGGTCTCGCCTGCTGCCCGGACGAGGCGTCCGGGACTACGCGTTCATGGCGGGATCTTTCGCGTGTGATTCCGTCCTTTGCTGGTGGCCTGTTATCCTGCCGATTCCATGCTTCTGACTCCTTCCACGGTACTGCCGGACGCTCGGGTGGCAGCGGCGTACGTGATTTTTCTGGCGAGCTATCTGGTCTTCGCCATCGGAAAGTTTCCCGGGCTGAAGATTGACCGCCCTGGGGCGGCAATTATCGGGGCTGTGGCCATGGTCGCCTTCCGCGTTGTGCAGCCATCGGATGCGCTGCGTTTCATCGATTTTCCCACCCTGGTGCTTCTGTTCTCGATGATGCTGATCGTGGGCAATCTGCGGCTGGTGGGCTTTTTCGAGTGGAACGCGGAAGCGGTCCTGCAGCGCTTGAAGCCTGCCCATCTCTTGCCCGCGGTGATTTTCACTTGCAGTTTCTTTCCGCGTTTCTAGTGAACGATATCGTTTGCCTGGTGATGGTGCCTTTCGTGCTCGGCATCACGCGGCGCATGCGATTGCGACCGCTGCCCTACCTCCTGGCGGTGGCTACCGCGTCCAACACCGGCAGTGTGGCTACCATCACCGGCAACCCGCAGAACGTGCTGATTGGATCTTTCTCCGGCATCCGATATTACGATTTTCTTCTTCATCTGGGGCCGGTCGCGATTGTCGGACTCTTCATCAATTGGGCAGTGCTGCACTGGATTCATGCGCGCAACATCAAGCTGCAACCAGAGACAACAGAAAAAATTCCGTTGCCTGCGCTGGATCTCTCGCACCTCACCAAACCCGTCATTGTTGTGACGGCGGTTGTCATAGGATTCTTTCTCGGCGTTCCCCCTGCGATGATGGCGGCGCTGGGTGCGGCCGCGCTCCTGATTACGAGAACCCTTGAACCGCGACAGCTCTATCAAGAAGTAGACCTGGGGGCTGTTGGTGTTTTTCGTCGGACTGTTCCTGATCGTGGGCGGAGCGGAGAATGCCGGGATCGTCCAAAGATTGCTCGAGGCGGCGGAACATTGGAATCTGCAAAGGCTAGGCACGTTCACGGTGGTGGTGGCGTTGCTCAGCAATATCGTGAGCAATGTGCCCGCGGTAATGCTGCTGAAGTCGTTGATCCCGGGCTTCAACAACCCGCACACGGCTTGGCTGGCTCTGGCCATGGCTTCAACCCTAGCGGGCAATCTGACGATCACTGGAAGCGTGGCTAATCTTAATCGTGGTTGAAAGCGCCAAGCCGGAGATGGAGATTGGTTTCTGGGATTATTTCCGAATTGGTTTGCCCATCACGCTGGCGACTCTTCTTGTAGGATGGGCGTGGCTGGCATGGATTCGCTAGGGCGATCTCGTAAGGTACGTACCCACAGGTAGGTGGCGCAGGGGTTTGGTTACAGGGCTGCCGACCGTCAAAAAATCGTGGTAGCATCAATGGCGCGAATGAAGGTTCCTCTCGTTCTCGTTGTCTTCTTGCTCCCGGTCTTGGCGATCGCCCAACCACGGGACAACGGTCGCCGCAAGGGAGTGATTTATGGAGTAGCCATTGGTCAGGATGGTCAGCCAGCAAAGGGACTGGGGCTGACCGCGTATCCGGGACCTGCTGTTGGTGAAACGAGTTTTGCGGTTGGTGGAACACTTCCTTACACAAGAACAGACCAGGCTGGCGAATATCGCTTCGAGAACCTTGAATTACGTAGATACACCGTCTGTGCCAATGATGAAGAAGCGGGATACTCAGTCGTCAGCACTGGTTCCACCGGCGACGATAGTCATTCTAGGGACGTTGAGCTTACAGTCGAACATCCAGAAGCGGAGTTTCGAGTGTACCTTCCTCCCCGAGCTGGCTTTTTAGAGATCCACCTGACAGATCGAAAAAACGGGACTGGCATTTCGGCAATGCGAATCGAGCTCACCCGTGCGGACGCGGGGAGGTCGCTGGTTTTCAGAATGAGCGGCTATTCGAACCGTGTCATTCTTATTCCCCCTGAACAAGACTTACTGCTGCATGTGTCTTCTGATGGGTTTGGCGAGTGGGAGGAGAGCGTCGGCACGGGAAAACCTATTCATCTAGCTTCGGGAACTCGGGTGACGTTGGATGTGCAGCTCGAACCTCTCAAAGAATGAATCTGCGTCTCATACGGCTATGGGCCCGCGCACTGTCGTCGGGATTCAAGAGTATTGTCAACTGTCAAAAAATCGTCGTTTCAAAACAAATCCATACTTCTCGGTTAAGTTAACTCGAGATTCATCCATTCGGGGGCGTACTTGAAGACGCACATTCCAATGTCCATGTTGGTGATTCTTGGCGCGGCGAACTCTTTTGCTCAGGCCGCGCCCAGCAACGTTGTGAAGTATCACGCCACTATCAACGACGTGAAATATGTTTACGCCTCCGTCCCGCCCGTTGCTCGGCTGAAGCCCGGCGACATTCTCGACACCAACACGCTCGACTGTTTCGGCAATGTCATCAAGAAGCCGGGCGACACGCTTAGCATGGTCAAGGGCGACAATCCGCTTACCGGTCCTTTTTATATTGAGGGCGCGGAGCCGGGCGACACTTTAGCGGTAAAAATTCTTGATCTTGAAGTCGACAGCGATCAGGGCGTGGGGGCGTTTGCGCCAGGCTTCGGAGCGCTGAATGAGACCAACTACACGCCCATGCTGCATTCGCCGTTGCCGGAGAAGATCTGGTTTTATCCGGTCGACCACGCTTCCAACACAGCGACGTTCCAAGCGCTGGATTCGAAGTTCTCAGTGAAGATTCCGCTACATCCTTTCTTCGGATGCATCGGAGTTGCGCCATCCGCGGGCGAGGCTCGCAGCTCGATTGTCCCCGCCGAGTTTGGCGGCAACATGGATTCTCCCGAAGCCAGCGTCGGCAACACAGTTTATTTCCCGGTGAATGTGCCCGGAGGCTTGCTATATATGGGTGACGGGCACGCGGTTATGGGCGACGGCGAAGTGGCGGGAACGGCGATCGAAGTCCCGCTGCGGGCGCGGGTGCAGCTTAATCTCATCAAGGGCCACAGGATCAATTGGCCACGCTTTGAAAACGACAATGCAATTATGGCGGTGGGCGCTTATCGTCCGTTAGACGACTGCGTGCGCATTGCCTTCACCGAACTGGTGGCGTGGATCCATCAGGATTACGGTTTGTCAGAACTCGATGCTTATGAGCTTTTGTCCCAGGTCGCGAAGATCCATTTGAACGAAATGGTCGATCCGAATTATGTGGTCGTGGCATCGATAGAAAAGAAGTTTTTGCCGCCGAAGAAGAAGTAGCTCCGCACTTTTGGGATCGGCCTTGGTTCGTCAGCACTCTTTCAAAAGTCTATTTGCGGGAAGCCGTACTCCGGCGATAATAGCTAAACCGCGTGGACCTCAATTCCATCATCGTTCAAACGTCCTCGAGTGGCTCGGGGGAGCCCATGCCGCCGGGCGAACCTGCGAAGGAAGAATCTCTCCCGCCGCGTGTTCCTGCAAACAACGGCAACAATTCACTGACCGAAATGGCGCAGCGCGACCTCGAAGCCGCGCTCCAACTGCTGGCGGAGCGTGCGCAATATATCACTGGAGCATCCGGGGCAGCGATTGCGTTGATCGAGGACAGCGAAATGATTTGCCGCGCCAGCGCCGGTCCTTCGGCGCCAGTTCTCGGGGCGGAAGTCCAGGTGAAGTCGAGCCTGACCGGTGAAAGCGTCCGCACCCGGCAAGTTTTGCGCTGCGATAACACGGAAACCGATCCCCGGGTTAACCGCGAGACTTGCATTGCCCTCAACATCAAGTCGGTAATGGTGGTGCCGCTGCTTCGCGAGCTGGAAGTGATCGGCGTCTTCGAACTTCTGGCGGATCGAACCAACGCTTTCGAGGATCGCGATGTGACGGCGTTAGAGCGCCTGGCGGGGATGGTGCAAACCAGCTTGGAGCACGCAGAAGCGGCCAAGCGCGCACTGCAGGAGATTGCGGCGAAGAACGAGCAGGCTAAGGCGCAACAGGAAGAACACAAGACAGAAACATCATCGGTCGTCGCGGAGCCAAAAAACGGCAGTTCGGAGACCGTTGTGCCGCCAGCTGAAGCGGACGAAACGGCCGCGGTCAAACCTGAGCAAGAACTCCCACGGCCGAAAGAGATCGACAAGATCAGACACTGTGAAGCCTGCGGATTCCCGGTTTCCCCAGGCCGCACGCTCTGCGTGGATTGCGAGGCGGCCCGACTCTCGGGCGATAGCCCTGCACCTCTAGCCAGCAGCTATGCTCCAGCATTCCTTGCACGATTCGAAAATCGCAAAGAACAGGGATGGCTTGCCGCTAACTTTTACACCATTGGAACAGTGCTCATTGTTGTACTCACGGTGGTACTGCTCATACTCCGACTGCGCTAATGACGAATTTGTGTAGGGCGGACACTCCTGTCCGCCGCACACGAGCTTCAGATCAATCGGCAGCGGACAAGAGTGTCCGCCCTACACGGGTTGGCCCGATTCCAGACCAAGAAGCGTTTTTTTTCTAGCGATTCCCCAGCGGTAACCGCCCGTGTCTCCGCTCTTGCTGACCACTCTATGGCATGGAATAGCGACTGCCACCGGGTTGGCCGCGCATGCTCGCGCTACCGCTCGAATGGCCGTAGGCTGGCCAATTGCGCGTGCCACTTCCGCGTAGGAATTCGTTTTCCCGAAGGGAATGGATTGCAAATGCGACCACACCCGGCGTTGAAACGCAGTCGCCTGAATGTCCAATGGAAGCGCGGTATGCAAACGCTGGCCACGCATCTGACGAAGCAAGTCTTCTTTCCAGCTCTGCATGGCAGCGTCGTCGCGGCGTCTGATGGCAAAAGGAAACTCATGTCTGAGTCCTTGTTCAAGCTCATCATCAGAGTTTGCGAACTGGATGGAGCAAATTCCCTTGTCCGTGGCGGCGACTAACATGCGTCCCAAGGGAGAATCAGCGCACGTGTAACGAATGGACGCTGCAATCGCGCCTCGCCGGTATTTATCCGGCGTCATGCCGAGTTGCGACGCCGTCCGCTCATATAAACGGCTGCTCGAACTGTAACCCGCATCGTACAGCGATCGCGTAACCGAATGGCCGGCGCGCAGATTGTCCTTGAGTTGGTTCATGCGGCAGGAATCGGCATAAGCCCGCGGCGTGACGCCCAGAACGCTCTTGAAGGTGCGCTGTAAATGGAACGGGCTCTGGTGAAATTGCGCTCCGAGCCGGGCCAGAGTGAGAGGCTCGTCCAGGTGGCTCTCAATGTAGCGGCACATCGCCTTCACGTTTTCCAGCGTTCCGTCGACAATCGCTTTAGGCCGGCACCGCAGGCAGGCGCGATAGCCCGCCTTTTCCGCTTCGTCAGGCTTGCGAAAAAACGTTACGTTCTGGCGCCGCGGACGGCGAGCCGGGCAAGAAGGCCGGCAATACACTCCGGTTGAAGACACGGCAAACACGAAATTCCCATCATGACGGGCGTCGCGAGCCAGGACGGCCTGCCAGTATTCGGCCTGATTTTTCTCGCCGCGACTTTGCTGGATTTCGGCCATTTCCTTGGCTTCCGGAAGATTAAGTATCGCATTGCTTGTCATAATGCTGGAAGCATAAGACGGCGTTGTCCGGCGGACCATCCGGATCTTGCGGTCAAAGTTAATATTTCCTTGGGACGGTCTTTCGTCACGCCTGCACGAGCGCGACGCTCGCGCCCACACGCTACTTCAGTCCTTCCACCAGATAAAGATCAGCGAGCATGCGGTGGTAGCCGAATATGCAGGTTTGGGCATCGGGCGTCATGAGGATGGGACCGATGGTTTCGACTCCCGCGGGGTCGGACGGTAGGAGCTGCTTCCACAATGTCCGCTTCCCGGTTTGAATGTCGAGACGATAGACGCTGGCTGGCAGCTCGCCCGGTTGATAAATGTAGAGCGAGTGACTGTCAGAAGTCCAAGTGATCGGCTGTTCTCCGGGGTTGAGACCTGGGATCACGCGAGGCTCGCCGCCCGCCACCGGATAAAGATATCCTTTACGGTCGGGACCAATTCCCGCGATCGACTGTGAATCGGGAGAAACGAAAAACGCGTTGCCATCCACACCTTCAGGCGTGACCGGCTGGCTCTTCCCTGTTGCGAGGTCGTAGGCGTAGAGCCGAACTCCCTGGCCCGGTTCGTTTCCTGAAAACAGAATGCGTTTACCGTCGGGAAACCAGCGCGCCCAGGTGTGGTTCATATTGTCTTTGGTCAGATCCCTGGCTTCGCCCGCGCCCGTAGTCAGCAATCGCAACTGTGCAGGCGTGTCTTGCGTTTGTGACAGGACTGACTTGCCGTCGGGAGACAAAGCCAGCGCTCCGCCTTCTCCTAAAAGAACTGCAGGAGAGCCGTCAGTCTTGCGAACATAAACCGCATAGGAGAGCCCGCCGGATTTCGAGTAAGCGAGAGAGCCGCCGCCACCTTCCTCGTCGAATAGCAGGGTCTTGCCATCGCCGGAAAGTCCAGCCGGATAGGAATAATCGAGCCAGGAAAGATCGCGCTGTTTGGCTTCGCCGGCAATCACTCCGACCAATTCGCGCCGCCAACTGGCGCGCATCAGCAAAACGCGTCCGTCTTTCCAGATGTCGAACAGCATCAACGCGCCGGGTAGCCGCAGCACCATGCGTTCCTTGCCATCGAGCGTGGCAGCGTAAAGCGTACGGTCAACCCCGGATTTGCTGGCAGTAAACCATACCTCTTTGCCGTTGGGCGACCAAGCCAAACCCTGAATCGTGTACCACTCCTCGGAGAGGTTCTTCTTGTGTCCGGCGAGATCGATGACAGAAACCGTGCCTCGGTCATCGCCCTGAACTGGATGATCGATAAATGCGATCATGTCTCCCGCAGGCGAGAAACGGGGATGCCCGATCCAGCCTCCGGTTTCGTAGAGTGGTTTTCCGATAGGAAATTCCAAGCGATTGCGTCCGCCGAAATCACGCACCACGGCCAGATTGTTTCCGTCCGCCGACCAGTCGGCCCACTGCACCTGCTCCAATAGTTCACGCGGGGCGCCTCCTACAAGCGGAGCGCGAGCCAGCGTCCCCATGCTCACCCATGTGCCTAACGCCTTGCTGTTCAGAAGGACAGCCATCTCCGAGGCGGACGAAACGGAAACGAGTTGCGTATGATTCAATCCCATGGAGCGTGCGTCGGGCGCTTCGGGACGAGCGGTAAATACATCCAGCGGACCGCCTTGCCAGGCTGCACTGTAAAGAATGGTCTGTCCATCAGGCGCGAAGCGGGCCGACCGTATGCTGCCGCGCCGGAATGTAAGCTGACGGTAAAGCGGCGGCTGCAGGGGAGCGCTGGTAAAAAGCAATTTGCCGGCGAGCAAACCGGCGGCCAGCGCCACCAGCGAACAAAGGCCCGCGACCAATGCAACCGGAGACCGCTTGCGCGCCGCAGATTGTTTTGCTGATACGTCTGCGACTGGCTCCGCTTTCTCCATCACCACGGCGGTACGCGATGAATCGAGTGAGCGCTTCAGACGCTTCAAGTCAGCCCGCATCTCCGCAGCGGTCTGGCAGCGCAGGTCGCGATCCTTTTCCAGCGATTTGCTGATGATCTCTTCCAGCTTCAACGGCAGATCGGGATTCAAACGGATGGGCGGTGCGGGAGCTCGGTTGAGGATGGACTCGGTAATGACCGCAGAGGTTTCTCCCCGGAATGGCAGAATGCCGGTCGCCATTTCGTACAGCACCACGCCGAAAGAAAAAAGATCGGTGCGACCGTCCAGTTCCTTGCCCCGCAATTGTTCGGGCGACATGTACGCGACCGTACCAACAGCGGTTCCCGGGCTGGTGAGGTCGAGAGCGGCTGCGTCTGCTACGGTTTGAGAATCGCCGCTCGCAGCCTTGGCGTGGGCTATTTTGGCCAGTCCGAAGTCGAGAATTTTTGCGGGCCCGCGGTCGGTAACGAAAATATTTGCCGGCTTGATATCACGGTGGACAATGCCTTTGCTGTGGGCGGCTTCGAGCGCGTCCGCAACTTCTATCCCGAGCCCCAACAGCCTTTCCAATTCAAGCGGAGCGCCTTGAATGAGGTGCTTCAGCGTCTTGCCGGTCAAGCACTCCATCACGATGAACAGCAGTCCATCGTGCTGACCAATTTCGTGGATGGTGCAAATGTTGGGATGATTCAGAGCTGATGCGGCGCGAGCTTCGCGGCGAAAACGTTCGATAGTTTGCGGATCCTGCGCCAGTTCATCGGGCAAAAACTTAAGCGCGACAAAACGGCCCAGCGCGAGGTCTTCGGCCTTATAGACGACACCCATTCCCCCGCCGCCGAGCTTCTCCAAAATCCGGTAGTGAGAAATGGTTTGGCCGATCATGGCGTGCGATGCGGCAACAACGGTCGAGACATCTTAGGGGGAATCAGGGATGCCGTCAATCGGTTAGTGGGTAGGTGCGCAGGACGGCAAAAGGACTTGCATCGTTGGTGCAACTGTCAGTTGCGCCCGAAGCAGTGGTAGGTCACGGTGCCGGTCACTGCGCTGGCGAGGTTAATCGTAAATGATGCCGTCCCCGAATAGGTAATCCAGTAATTAACAGTCAAAGACCTGGGCCGGTTCGCTAGTGCCAAATTGGGTACGCGAAGGGATGTCATGGTTCCTCCGAACGCGAATCAGCTTGGCTGCACGTTGTCTCGGCATTGTTCTCGTAAAAACTGAGCGCGCCATCCGCCGAACCTGGTGTTGCTAATCGCCACGCAAATTGGCTAAGGACGCGACTCCACATAGAAAAACGACAGAGCATGAACTGACGATAAAACTGGACTTGCGAGCGGGCTGAGGGCTACGATTGAAACTTGGCGAGAAGTAAGGAGCTTGGTGATGACGAACACGACGCAAACTAACGGTTCAGCTCCTAGGCGCCATGCGCGAGTCGCGGCGCTGACGTTAGCAATGGTAGCCATGCCAGCCATCTTTGCTGCCCCATTGGCGCAGGGCCAAACCTATCAGGGCCAAACCTATACTGTTATCCACTCCTTCAGCGGGGCAGGGGGCGACGGCGCAGCCCCTATGGCGGGCCTGCTTTTGAGCCCGACGGGCAATCTTTTCGGAACAACGATCGCAGGCGGCGCCGATGACTTCGGAGCCGTGTTCAGGCTAGACACCTCAAACATCCTAACAGTAGTGCACAGCCTTAATGGCGTGCCAGAGGGAGCATACCCCGTCGCGGGCTTGATCCGGGATTCAGCAGGCAACTTTTACGGTACTGCGAAGCTGGAAGGCGGAGGCTGCGACTGCGGAACCGTATTCAAGCTCTCCAAGGGCACATTGACCGTGCTGCACACTTTCTCTGGGCCGGACGGTATATTTCCGAGCTCAAGTCTACTTCGGGACTCCGCAGGCAACCTCTATGGCACGACATTCGAGGGCGGCGCGTTCAATCACGGAACGCTGTTCAAGCTGGACACGACTGGCACCTTCACTCTACTTCACAGCTTTGGCGCGGGAAAGGACGGGAAACGTCCCTACGCAGGTCTAGTGCAGGACGGATCCGGCAACGCCTATGCTACAACCTACTACGGGGGCACGTCCGGGCAAGGAACGATTTACAAGCTGAATTTGGCGACCGGTAAGTACGCCACGTTGTATAGCTTCCCTGGACCCCCCGGTGGGGCGAGCCCGACTGCGGGCTTAATTCGAGACTCGGCGGACAATCTTTATGGCGCTACCTACATTGGTGGGGACAACAACAACGGGACCATTTTCAAGTTCGATAGGCGCAACTCAACTGCAGCCGTGCTATACAGCTTCCCCGGTCCCGGTGGACGCGGGCCGGAAGGAGAATACCCTTACGGCGGCCTAGTCCGGGATTCCGCAGGCAATCTCTATGGCACTACAGTCAGCGGCAGCACTTATAAAGACGGAACGGTATTTAAGCTGGACACCACCGGCACGCTAACCGTGCTGCATCACTTTGGCGCCTTTAGCGGAGATGGCACCATTCCCTATGCAGGTTTGGTCCTGGACTCTGCGGGCAATCTCTTCGGCACCACTATGCAAGGCGGCGCTTACGGCGAGGGAACGATATTTAAGCTTACTCCGTAGAAGCACCCGTGGGCCCTGGGGTTGCACCTCAGATTGTGGGTGCCCTTGCTGCCCGGTGCCCGTTGCGCATATCGTGTTTTCGTGAGACCGCACAGCTCTGCCTCAAGTCCCGCCGCTGGTTAACTCTCTCCAACATCGCCCATACACTGCTTGAGCGGTCGTGAGTGCAATAGTCCGGTTCACACAGTTATTTCGCAGTCAGCCTCCATCTCAGACGAACCCGCGAATCACGCCAACCGCACGGCTGCGATTCAGGAGCCTCCCCAACCGCGCCAATTGGTTCTCGACGGTAACTGCGCTTATGATGTCACTGTTCATTACGGTAGTGTGCTGGGTTGCCGATATGGAACGCTCGTTGATCTGGATGGAGAGCGACGTGAATGGCTGGGCGTGCTCGAACTGTCAGTGGAGATTCCCTGTGCCTACGCTGCTTAGCGGAGAAGAAGCAAAGGGTGCTTACGACCGTCTGGCCGCTGCCAAGTTTCGCCAGCACACCTGCGAAGCCGCAACCAGGTTTTCTGCGGTGATGCCGGCAGCAAAGCGGGATGGTGACAGCGCTTTCACCGAGCGTGCCCGGGCCCTCATAAAGCGAGGATTCAGACCGAAGGTCGCTGTGGAACTTGCACTTCAAGAGATGGAAATCGAACACGGCAACAATCCGAAGATCATGGAGAAGGCGCGTGCTGATGGCGAGGATTTCCTGCAGCGAGTCCGCAAGGGCCTCATCTGAAGGCTGACCGATGAGCCATGTGTGAGTGCTACGGCCTGATTTTTGCATCAACAGCGGTTATTCCCCGAATTGTCCGTGATTCCGGACGAGCCCTGCCTTGGCCGTTTGGGCAGTGTGCAATCTTGACCAGACACACATCCAGTAACTGTCTAGAATTGCTGTAACGCAAAGACCCACCGCGCTGTACTTTCGCCAACCTTGAGCCGTTGTGATTGAAAGAAAAGCGCTGACCCGATCCCAGACGCTTACAAAAGGAAATTCGATGCGAGGTTTATTTCTCTCATTCCCGCAGCGGTCTCCGATTCTGTTGGTCGGACTACTGGTGCTTTCCACGCACTTGTCGTGGACGCAGAGAACATCGCCTCTCGAGAAGATTCCGATCCAACTTCTTGACACCCCCGCTCCGTTTGCGAGGGTTGCAGAAGCCCAAACACGGCTGCCCCTCACTTACAGAAGATTGCCGCTGACCTTCGAGCAAAATCAGCGTCAGACCGAGTCGCGGATGAGATTCTTTCCTCATTATCCAGACGACTATCGTCTGCCTATCAATACCGATGCTGCGCTGTACCCAGCCACACGAACGGCCGAAACGTGGGGCAAAGGGAAGTACATCGCCGGCAGCGCTCCGAGCAAGTGGCTGACGTTTGCTCCCTCCTACGGCAACGCACCTCATGAGACGACCTATGGCGTCGAGAACCTGGTTCAATTTGGACACCGCATCCCATGGGCAGGCTCCATCATCCTACGAATCGCTCAACAGGCTAAGGCTCACCCGCATGTCGCGCGTCTACTCACGGTGCTCAAGCCCCGACTCTGATTGTTCGCTTGTTCGTTGGCGCAAAATCACCTCTCTGACAATGTCGGCCCGTGTCAAGCACTTTTCGAGCACACTACTGCATGCACTCAAAGAAGAGCGCCATTTCGCTCTCATGGATGGTGTTGGCTTTCCAACCGTAGGCTCGCTGGTAATCGTTTTTCAGGTCAGGACTCAGTCCGACCCATGCATCTCTTCGGTCACACCCGCGATCATGATTACTACTTCGAACTCCCCTTGAAGGGGAGCAGGACGCCCAATCAATTACTCGGTGATCGACTTCACACCATGGCGATTTCCGGGTTGTCCCGCGTGCGAACCGAACTTTTTCAACTGCTCGTAATCCCATCCCTTGCGCCACATCCAATACATGCGAACCGCCAGCTTCCGGGCCATGGCGACCTTCCAGTTAGTTATCGCACGCCCGAAGCCAAAACTACCACGGCGCCAAATTTAAGGTTGTCGCCATCCGCATATCGCCGGACCGCCGATAATACCTCGCGGTCTATTTCATTCCGTCGCTCTGTCGGAACCCGCCGCAATAACGGAAGAAATGGTGTCGCCACGGCCTGTGCCTGCTCCCAAACTTCTTCTGGCGTCCCTGGCCAGGTCCATGGCAGAGACGTGGTCTCCTCTTCGACATCCGCGAAGCCTGCCTTGCGCAACTCCGCAGACAAACTTCCGGGACTCGAAAATTTGAACGGATCCGGGCCGTCTGGAACAAGGGCGGGACCTCCTACATGCTTTGCGACCATGCCCATCGTGCTCGACCAATACGGCTGCTCAAACGGTCCCCAGGCCAGAAAACAAGTTCTCGCTCCTGGCTTAAGCACGCGATGCACTTCACGAAGCGCTTTTTCACAATTCTGAAAAAACATCACGCCGAAACGGCTCGTGACCAGATCGAAACTTTGATCGGGATATGGCAACTGGTGCGCATCCGCTTGCTGGATCGAGAAATTCGTTAACCGTCGTTGCTGAGCCCGCTCTGTAGCGATCCGCAAAAGCTCGTTGCTGAGATCGAGGGCGGTAACATGGCCCGCAGGTCCGACGCGCGAGGCTAAGCTGATGGCCGGTTCACCGGTGCCGCTGGCCAGATCTAAAACCTTCATTCCAGGTTTTGGACGTGAATACTCGACGAGCGCCTGGGTGACGTCGCGCCCCATCGCCGCTGATTTCGCCTTCCATTTTTCGGAAGCAATCAGGCGATACGAGCTTCCCCACTGCGGAGTTGAATTGGCGTTCATGTCCAAAAACTTGGCCACGGATTCTGCGGATTAACGCGGACTGGTTTTCTCATATCCGTGACATCGGTGAAATCCGCGGCTGGTTTTTTAAGCGCGCTTTTTTGCGACGCCTCGGGTTACGGTTCGTTTGGGCTTAGCCAGTTCCGAGGGCGCCAATCGCTTAGCCGATTTCCACAGCCGTTCTAAATCGTAAAACTTGCGGGCCTTCTCAGAGAACACGTGCACTACGAAATCGACGTAGTCGAGGAGAACCCATTCCGCTTGCTTGTACCCTTCAATGTGCGCGGGACGCTGTCCGGCCTTCTCCAATCGCTCCTCGACCTCATCACAAATCGCCTGGATCTGCCGCGGGTTGGTGCCGCTGCATACCACGAAATAATCAGTAAACGCCCCGGATCCCTGTTCCAGTTCTAAAATTGTAATTTGTTCCGCCTGCTTTTCCTGGCAAGCGGTAATGGCCTCGGATACCTGTCGCTTCAAATCGCTTTTTTTCATGCAGTTTTTTCGGTCGTTTAGTCGCTGGCTCGTTGGTCTCTTCATTCTAACTGACGGGCGCACTTTGTATGTTGGATGGCCATCTCTGCATTTGGCCGGAACGTAAGAGAAACTGCGAACGACGAACGGCCGACGACTATTTGTTCTGATACAGCCCCATTTTCTTGATGTAGTCGGCAACTGCAGAGTCGACAAATTTGGTCAGCGGTCGTTTGGCAACAACCGCGTCTCGAATCGCCGTAGCCGAGATATTTTGATGTACGTTTTCGAGCAGATGCACGGTCGCTCCGGTTAGAACAAGATCGCCCTTTGCTGCTTGCTTGGCGAATGGTTTGGTCACTTCGGATTTCGGGCGAAGCTTTTCCGGCAGCGCATTGGCGACATCAGCCAGCGAATATCCCGGGCGGCTGGCCACGATGAATTCACATTCGCGAAAAAGCGCCTCTGCTTCGCGCCAGCCAGCGATTTCCTTGAATGCGTCAATTCCGATGAGAAAGAAAAGCCGATCATTCTTTTTTAGAGTTTGTTTCACACGTCGAACTGAGTCGATGCTGTAATTCACCCCGGCTCCACGGTCCTGTTTTTCCTTCTTGCCCTTGATTTCATTTACTGAGTGCTCTGCGGGTGCCTCCAGCAGGGAAGGCCGGAATGCCTTATGGTTCGCGGTCGCGAGCGCGACCATGGCGTAGCGGTGGAAATAAGAAGTAACCGGGTGGCGTTGCTTGTGCGGCGGAATGTGTGCCGGCACAAAATGAATGCAGCCTAAATTGAAGCGTTCCTGCGCTCCACGGGCCAAGGCCGTGTGTCCGTGATGTATGGGATCGAAGGTTCCGCCGAAGAGTCCTATATTCATCTTGTCCTACAATCAGGCAACCTGTTGAGTGTTTTGCCCGTGTCACTCTTGATTCTCAAAATCCGAAATTTCAACCGCTTATGAAATTCACAGGCCGCCCTCGTTGTACATTCAGGCTAACAGTTGAGGCAGTGGTTGTCCTCAAGGCCAGCGCCCACCTATCAACAACCACATGAACTCCCGTAACTCGCGGAGTTCTTATTTTGCAACTAAAGTTGGATTGCATGCGACTGAAGCTCCCCCTTCTTCGCGCACGCTACATTCCCCCGGCTCGGGCTCCTATCCTCCGGTATGGCGTCGCCGTTCTCAGTATCACGTTAGCTCTGATCCCGGCATTAATGCTGGCCGATGTAGTCGAAAGCCGGCTGGTGGTATTCGCCGTCGCGATTATGGTTAGCGCCTGGTATGGCGGCTGGAAACCGGGCCTGGTTGCGACCTCTTTCGCGCTCACCGTCAGCGCTTATTTTTCTCTTGCCGGAGAACACTCGCCCGCCGAATATCGCAAAGCAATAATACATCTCACATTGTTTGTTTTTGTGGCGTTGTTAATTTGCTCGTTCAATGCAGCGCTGCGTTCTGCGCAGGAAGGCTTGCGACGCTCGGAAATCAACTTTCGCTCGCTGGTCACTAATGCTCCCTATGGAATTTGCCGGTGCGACTCGGACGGAATTCTGCTTAGCGCGAATCCGGCGCTGGTAGGCATCTTGGGATATGCATCGCCCACTGAACTTGTGGACCGCAACTTGGCGAATCTGTACGCGGACACGCAACAGTGGTTCGTGGTCGCCGACCACTTTCGCGCCTCCCATCGCTTCAACGGCTTGATCGCTGATTGGGTGCGCAAAGACGGTATTCCCATCACCGTGCGGCTTTCGGGACGGACCATCCGCGACGAACGTAATTCAACATTCTTCGAACTTTTTGCCGAGGATGTGACCGAGCATCGAGCGCTTGAACAACAGCTTCGTCAGGCTCAGAAGATGGAAGCGGTTGGACGTCTCGCAGGCGGAATCGCGCACGACTTCAATAATTTGTTGATGGTGATCTCAGGATATTGCGAGTTTCTGTTGGAGCGTATCGGTTCCGATCCGGCGGTGCGCGGGCCTGCACAGGAAATTGCTAACGCCGCAAATCGCGCAACTGCGCTCACTCGCCAACTCCTTGCCTTCAGCCGCAAACAGATGCTGACTCCGAAGGTTCTCGATCTGAATGCGGTGGTCACGGAAAATTTCAAAATGCTGACGCGGCTGATTGGCGAAGATATTGAGCTGGTAATGGTGCCCTGGCGCGACTTGGGTCCGGCAAAAGCTGATCCCGGACAGATTGAGCAAGTAATCATGAACCTGGCGGTGAATGCTCGCGACGCCATGCCGCGCGGTGGCAAGCTCACCATTGAAACCGCCAACGTCGCGCTCGATGAAACCTATGCTCGTCTGCATCCGCCTGCTGAACCGGGCGAATACGTGATGCTCTCGATCAGTGACACTGGAGTCGGAATGGATGCGGAGACTCAGAGCCGCATTTTCGAACCATTCTTCAGCACCAAAGGACCGAAGGGCACCGGGCTTGGCCTTTCCATGGTGTACGGCATTATCAAGCAAAGCGGCGGCTATATCTGGGCGCAGAGCGAACCGGGCAAGGGAACATGCTTCAAAGTCTACTTGCCTCGCGTGAGCGAGACCGGTGAGCCGACTGTGGCGAAACCCATCCTCGCAGCCAAAGAAGTTCAGCAAGGCCGCGAAACTGTTTTGTTAGTCGAAGACGAGGTTACCGTGCTGCGTCTGGCGCGCGAGTACCTGGAACTTCAGGGATACACCGTGATCGATGCCGGAGATCCCGCGACCGCAATCCTGATTTCGAACGCGCATGCTGGTCCCATTCACCTGCTGCTGACCGATGTCGTCATGCCGGGAATGACGGGACGCGAACTGGCCAACCATCTTGGTCCGCGCCGGCCCGAAATGCGGGTGCTTTATATGTCGGGCTACACGGAAAACGCGATTGGACAAAACGGCACGCTGGACGAGGGAATTACTCTGCTGCAGAAGCCGTTCACCCTACTCACGCTCAAAGCAAAAGTACGCGAAGTGCTCGACTCTCCACGCCCCAAGGAGGTTTCAATGTCTGCTCGTTTAGCGATGCAAGTCGAAGCTGGCCGGCCGACGCAAAAATTGTCGCCGTACCGCGCGCAACGTTTCAAACTTCAATTGCCGTTGAAGTATCGGCCGATTGGAGAAGATGATTGGCGTGCCGGCACTACGGAAAATATCAGCCGCTCGGGCTTATTATTCCGCGCGGAAGAAATGCTTCCAGCTAACATTCAAGTGGAAATCAATCTGGTGCTGCCCCCGGAAATTGCAGGCCTCTCAGCGGCGGAAGTCGTATGTCGCGGTGAAGTGGTACGCACCATGGAAGCTGAAGCGCCATCGACGAACCCAGCCCTTGCCGCGAAGATTCTGCAGTATCACTTTCAACACGGGGCGCATATGCCCGAGGCGTGAGTACAGGGGTATATACCTAAAAAACGCGTTTTCTTGCCAGATCTATGAAACTAAAGGTTCGGTTTTTGAGATACCATCGTAAAATATCCCCTTTAAAGGACTTACGGCTGTGGATATCCCAGCCTCTTTTGCCTTCATAAGTCCATGAAAACAGAAGGTCAGTCGATGACACCTCTAAATTATCTCTTTTAAAGGACTTACGGGAGATGTCTTATGACGTCTCCTGAGCAGCCGATTCCCTCGCGTGAAAATTCTAAATTGTCAAAGAGCCAAGAAGCCTCTGCTGTTATCAAACAGCTAATGCGTCCAGTATTATATTAGCTTTGTGGGTGGGCTGGGTCAAGGGAAAAGGGGGATGGTTATAGAGACCGGGAAAATTCCTACACCCGCCGTGCTTGACGCGGGTGTGAACGAAGAGGCTGCGTCGAATGGCGACAGTCACTTCCCAGTCAATGAGTGTAACGGCGATGTTTCAACAGGAACGTCGCTTTGTGGCTTTCGGCCCTCACCTCACATCAAGATGTGACGCACCTCACTGAAAAGACTGTGCTCGAAGGTGCATTGTTATCGCGTTCGCCTCCCCGAAGAGCCATCCGCACTACGGACGCAGCACCCACTGAGACGAATGACCAGAATTCCCTGGGAAACATATTTCCGTCAGACAAATTGATCTCGTGGAGGCTCGTCATGAAACACATTTGTATCTTGGTTTTGATTCTCTGTACGTGCTTCGTGTCCGCGGCATGGAGTCAGCAGCCAGCGGGTACGGGCAACTCCGATTGGACCGAGTTCCACCGGACCAACATGATGCGCTGGAACCCGTATGAGCACGTGCTGGGCATCCACAACGTTAGGCAGCTTCAGCTGAAATGGAGCTACACCACCGGCGCCCCAGTGGATTTTTCCTCGCCCGCTGTGGTTAACGACGTGGTCTATATCGGCTCGGATGATGACAACGTCTACGCGCTGGATAGCGGCACTGGTACCCTGCTGTGGAGCTACCCCACTGGTGGCCCAGTGGCTTCCTCCCCCGCTGTGGTGGGCGGGGTGGTTTATGTCGGTTCCTACGACGGTAACGTGTACGCTCTGAACGCCACGAGCGGCGTCGCGCTGTGGAGCTACCCCGCCGGCGGCGGGTACCCCGACTATCCGGAGTCCTCGCCGGCCATAGCGGATGGGGTGGTTTACATAGGCTCGACTGACAACAACGTATACGCGCTGAACGCCAGCACCGGGGCCAAGCTGTGGAGCTACACCACTGGCGGCATTGTGTACTCCTCGCCCGCCGTGGCGAATGGTGTGGTTTATGTCGGCTCGTGGGACCGCAACGTGTACGCGCTGAACGCCAGCAACGGCACCCTGCTGTGGAGCTTCGCGTCCGGCTTCGCAGTCGATTCCTCGCCCGCAGTGGCGAAAGGGATGCTTTACTTCGGCTCGGGCCGCCACGTGTACGCGCTGAACGCCAGTACTGGCCGCAAGCTGTGGAGCTATCGTACCAGCGACCTTGTAAATTCCTCCCCCGCGGTGGCGAATGGTGTCGTTTACATTGGTTCAGCCGACGGCAACCTGTACGCGCGAAATGCCAGAACAGGGGCGAAACTTTGGAGCTATCTCACCGACCGCTCCGTGGATTCCTCACCCGCTGTAGCAAACGGCGTGGTATATTTCGGTGCTGCCGATTACAACACATACGCGTTGAATGCCAAGACTGGCCACAAGCTGTGGAGTTATGCCACCGGCTACCATGTTGACTCCTCGCCCGCCGTAGTGAATGGGATCGTCTATGTTGGCTCGGGAGACGGTAACGTGTACGCCTTCGGCTTGAAGGGTCTGAAGTAACGTGATTCGGAGAAACCGGGATGTTTCCCAGACGCTCCGTCCTTGCGGTTTGGAACCGACAGTCTGGGCGGGCGTTGGCAGTTTACAGCATTAACTTCCGCTAACAGCGATTACACGTTTTGACTGCTGGTCGTTGAGCGCTATCGAGATTTATCGCCAATTGACAAAGGAAACAGCCGTCCTGCGCTATGGAGAGACAAAGGGCCGGCATGGTTGCCTGCCCTCCTATATTGATGCTGCATGATCGGCGCCCTGGTTTGCCAGAGGCCAACCTCTGAACTAGTTCGGCCATGCTGGCAGTTACGCTGCTGCGCTTTTGCCATCTTGACTACTTCGTGATTTGCCACACCGTTCCGCAGCCGTTATTGCATCCATGACCGCTGCCACCGTACAGCGTTGTGCTGTACAGATTCCCCGCGGCATCCCGGAGCAAACCTGCGTAGAGATAAGACCCGTCCGCCCCATTAAAGGTGTGCAGCAGGGTCAGCGTGCCTTGCTTGTCCAGTTTATATACTGTTCCGAGGTTGTCCGATCCGCCCTGGTAAGTATCACCATACAAGTTGCCTTTTGCGTCCATAATCACGCCAGCGACGGGCTCCGCCCCATCTGACGACCCGCCCGCGAAGTTGTGAAGCACCGTCTCCTTGCCCTTCTGGCTCACCTTCCACACCATTCCAACGTGGTCGGGACCGCACGCATTCGCGGTACCATAGAGATTGCCTTGCTTATCCATGACCGGAATTCCGAATAAATCACAGCCGTCCGTACCCCCAGCGAAGGCATATAGGACGGTTATTTTGCCGGTCTTACTGAGCTTATACACCACTCCTGAGTTCGCGCTGCCGCCCTCCTCGGTTACGCCATAGATCTTGCCCACCTTGTCGGTGAGCACAGTTGTAAACATTGGATACGCACCGTCCTTCGCCCCGCCCGCGAAGCTGTGCAGTACAGTGAACTGGCCGTTCTTACTCAATTTGAACACCGTTCCGAACTTGCCTTGGCCGCCGCACTCCGAAGCGGTACCGTAGAAATCACCCGCTGTATCACGGAGCAACCCTCCGGTGGGATAGCATCCGTCCGTGCCTCCCGTAAAACTGTACAACACCTTCTCCTTGCCACTTTTGCTTAGCCGGAACACGGTTCCCACACCCGAAGACCCGCCGCCCTCTGTAGTGCCATACAGGTTGCCAGATAGGTCAGCGATCAGGCCCGCCACAGGGTTCGCCCCGTCGCTCCCTCCCTTGAAACTGTACAGCACTGTCTCCTTGTCGGCCGTGTCGAGCTTAAATACGGTGCCGTAGCCGGAAGCACCGCCTTGATAGGTTGTACTGTAGAGGTTACCCGCCTTGTCGCGGAGCACAGGGGCGTAGGGATATCCGCCGTCCGACCCCCCGGTGAAATTGTAAAGTGTGGTGAAAGTCTGCGCCTGTACCAGAGCCGCCAACACAAGCACGACGGTGAACGTCATGACATGCAGTCTGTTGATCATGTGGTGTCCTCCTGTTTGATTTATGCGATTTCCGACACTCGCCTGACGGTGTGCGTCCCGGCATGGCGGTAGCTCTTCGGGAAGCGAGGTAAAACGGTGCGCCGACAAACGCGCTAGAAAACACTTACGGCACCTGCTATTACGCCTCGACGGCGACCGTGTCAAGCAAAAACTGTGACGGACCTCACAAGGTCTGGTGACAAGAAGCCGCGCTGGAGGCTGGTTTTGGCAGTCGAGGGAATGCTGTGGGATATGTCGAGTGGAACTTCGGGCTGCCGCCCATTGATTCGGATTACGACAGTTGGGAGTATGCGGATGTAAACGCGCCCGACTGGCAAAACGACTACCATACCCCGCCCCTCTCGGACTTCTTTCCGCTGCCTATCGGGCAGGGCCGGTCGTTCACGACAATCAGCACGCCATACTCCTACACGTGCTTCACGGAGCACACAGGCACGAACTGCCCCCTGGCGAGCGGCTGGGTCGCCACTGACCCCGACTCAGACTGATGGAAGAAGAAGGTAATGCTATGAGCTGCGGTTCGCCGTCGAAATTCAGACGGCCAGCCGCAGCGATTGCTGAAAACGGTGGTATTGTAAGGGCGGCAGGACTGGCCTTCCTGCTGTGCCTCCCCCCTGCGAGCTGGCCGGGAAAGGTGGCGTGCCATGAAGCGAAGTAGTTCCCTCCTGGCAGCAGTAATGGTTCTAGCTGTTGCGCTGCCCGGTGCGGCAGTGAGCAAATACAAGTACAAGATCCTGCACACCTTCACCGGCGGCAGCGACGGCGGAACGCCTACAGCGAGTCCCGTCCTCGATGGTCTCGGCAACCTCTATGGCATCACGGGCTCCGGGGGGACGGGCACGGATTGTCCCTATCAAGGTGGCTGCGGTGTGGTGTTTGAGCTGTCGCCACAAAAGAACGGCCATTGGAGGGATAACGTGCTGTTCAACTGGGTAAAGGACACCGGCGGTGCCTCCCCGCAACCGCTGCTTCTCGACAACGCCGGAAACCTGTTTGGTGCTACTGACGCCGTCGAACCCGGCAGCCCCGCGTTCGTGTTCGAACTGACGCCGGCAAATGGCGGCTGGGAGTTCAACCCGATCTACGCCCTGAGTGGTGGCTGCCTGGTTCTCGACCAGAAGGGCAACCTTTACGGCTGCTTCGACCCCGGCGCGTACGACCACGGAGCGATCGGAGAGCTCTCGCCCGGTCCAACGGCTGGACCTATACCGACCTCTACGACTTCTGCCCGCCGCCGTCGTGTTACGACGGGATCCAGCCCGAGTCGCCCCTAAGCCGGGACTCCAAAGGCAATCTTTACGGCACTACACTTGCGGGTGGTAACGACCATTGCGGCGGAGGTTGCGGTGTGGCCTTTCGAATGGCCCCGAATGGCGATGGCACATGGACCTACCATGTGATTCACCGCTTCGGCAGCTTCAAGAACGACGGCATCCTCCCGGTCGCTGGCCTGGCCCTCGATGCCGCTGGAAATGCCTATGGCGTCACTTGGGCAGGGGGCAAGTACAATTGCGGCATAGCATTCAAGCTTGAGCCCTCGGCCAGCGCGCTTTGGAAGGAGACCGTGTCCACGAATTTCTCGGCGAAGCCGGATGCGGGCCCCTCTACACGCTGGCGCTGGATCATGCCGGCGGCGCACTGTACGGGATGGCGCAAGGGGGCGACAAGAAGTGCGGCCCCTGCGGGGTGATCTTCAAACTGGCGCCGCAAAAAAGCGGCAAGTGGAAATACAGCGTATTACATACCTTCCATGGCCCCGAAGGCGCCAATCCCTACGGGGTAATTCTCGACAATAAGGGCAACATCTTCGGAACCACCGAGGACGGCGGCAAATACAACATGGGCGTTGCCTTCGAAATCACGCCGTAGAAAGGTTTGCCTGCCATGAAGCCAGCCGATTTTCTCAGGAGATCGGCTTGAAGTTCACTTACGTGCCGGAAGAAAACTGCTATCTCTGCCCCGCAGGCAAGCCCCTGAACTACGTGGGTATTAACAAACGGAACCGTGCGCACCGGTACTACTCAACGGTTAAGCGTTGTCGAGGATGTGGGCAGAAGCCGCAGTGCACGCGCTGCCAGTTCCGTACGATTCGTGGCTGAGGAGTTGCTTGGCCCGCTCCGAAGACAAGGCCATACACCCAAGATCCCCCGATTCGGAGAGTCAATTTACGTAATCAGGCGTTAGCACAAGCTTGCGCCGTCTTTTCGCCCCTTCGCGATTTTGAAGGGGTTTGAGTGTAATGGCGATTTTACGCCGACAACGAGCAGGTGTTGGATTGGAGAAGAAGAGTGATGTGGGGGCCACAAACGAGCCGCGAAATCTCCGATCCGCTTTGGTGAAATTGCAAACGCGAAGCTACATGAAATGACCCGCTGCCAGATAACCCAGACAAGGAAGGCGTACGGCGGAGTTGCAGACGATGATGTAACCCCGCCGGAGAATCAGTACTGGCTGTGGGAATCTTTTATTTTGCGCTATCCTCTTCGATGTCTTCAAATGTGACGTTGGAGCGGGAATCAGTCCAAACCAAACGGAACTGGCCCGAGGAATCAACTGCGCTTCCCTGGTAATCTCCGTACTGGTTGCCCTGATCGGTTCCCGACCTAGTTTCATCGGACTGCGCGGTGGTGACCCGCTTGTTGGCTTGCCAGGTCTTGCCTCCGTCCGTTGACAGGCTCACGAACCGGTCGGTCTTTTTGTTGTTCGGATCGCGACGCGTATCGTAAAACGAAACCGCGACCGTACCGTCGGCTGCCACGGAGATGGCATTGTGGAAATGGTACGCATGATTGGTGTCGTCGTTGACCTTAGATTCAGCGGACCATGTCTTGCCGCCATTATCCGAAGATCGGACATAGATGTTGGTGTTGCTGCCGTTCGGGTCCTGATCGAAATAGCTCACATAGACCCGGCCGGCATTGGGACTGCCCGCGGGGGCTACTGCGGTAAAGGGCATGGGCAGCACGCCTCGGCTGTTCTGGGGTGGAATGGAAATGAAGAATGTGGTGGTGTTGATGCGAAAGTTCGTAACCACATGGGCTGTTTTCCAGGTCGCGCCCCCATTGGTCGATTTGGCGGACCAGAGCCTCTTGCCAGAATAGTCTTCCCAGGTGGCGTACACCGTGCCAGTCGGCCCCGTTGCCACGTTCACGCCGATAGTCGGCGTGCCCTGGGTCGAGATTTGAGGGCTGCGCTGCCAGTTGTTGAAGCCGTTGCGCGAATACAGGACGTAAGGGGCGTTGTTGCTCCCGTTGTCGTCATAACCGATGTAAACGCTGCCCTTGAATTTGCTTGTGGACGACTTATCGACTGTAACCATGTCCCGATCTGGAGCGTTACCGGCATTCGTCAGCGTCGTGCTGGTCCAGCTATTTTGGCCTTTTTTCTTGTAGGCGATGTTTTGATTGAAACACTGGTAAGACATAAAGGCGTCGCCGGCTGTGTTAAATGCGAGCCAGGTGTCGTAACAGAAGCTGTTCGTGTTTTGATTGAAACTGCTGAAAGTTTTCCCGCCGTTTGTGGACTCCCACACCACTGCGCCTGCTCCTGTTGAGACGCTTAGGTCGTTCACGCTGAACAGGAGATGGTTTGAATTGGTGGGGTCCACAGACACACTGGTCTCGCTCTGTGGTCCGTTTTCCTTGTTGACATCGACGTTTTTTCCCACCTTGATCGGCCCGCTGAAACCCTGACTGAAGGAGCCCGCTTGCGAGCTTATCACCGGAACGGTATTGAAAACTCCGGGCTGGGTCGCTTGCGCGCTCGCGCAGGTCACGAATGTACTGACACACGATAATCCCACAGCGAAGATGCGGCAGATCACAATTTGCTTTTTCACTGGTCTAATCTCCTGAGTAACAATTCGGATCAACTTGCATTAGGGAGTTGGAGCAAGAAGATATGACAACTACCGTTGGCAATAGGCGAAACTCTACGACCGGGGAGCGGCAAGAGTCAAGATGCAAGAATTTGCGGTCAAGTATGCAGGCGGAAATGACAGGTTTTTGAGTGTAAATGCGATGTTACGTCAACAAGCAAGAGTCGTCCATTATTGCTGTTTCTATTTTGCGAAGTGCTCCTCATCCATGATTAGCTCCGACTGAATGAGCCACTTGCCGTCTTCTTTGGAGACGACGTACTGATGATGAATTTTGCGCGGCGGCATTGGCTTCCCGATCGTCGGATCGATCTGGCCAATGACTTCCTCGTATTCGTAAACCACCGCCACATCCGGCCGCACGAAGCGGACATTCACCTTATCCGAGCCCGGCGCATCCCTGCCCGCCTGGTAAAAGGTGGAGTGGGCCAACTGATCGAACTTCTGCAGAAGAGCCTCCCGGCCGTGCAGGCGCTCCCCGAACGAATTCGTCCAATCTGCGTCGACCGCGTACTGCCTTGCTTTGGTGGCATTCTTATCGTCGCCATCCGCACCTTGAATTAGCGCCCTAACCGCAGACTCGTCTGCGGACGTGCCACGACTCTGAGCCCACACCGCCGAAATAATGAGGAGAACGATCCCTCCAGCCAGCCATCTGCTGCTTCGGATTGAAGTCGCCATGGTTCTTCTGTCTCCATCACCACGATCTGTTCCGCTCAGCGGCCGCTGTCACGATACACGCGCCTAACTTCCGTTTCAAGCTCGACGCAGTGGCTGAGCAAGCCGCATTGCGGGAAAAACGGTAAGCCAACTGGTTGTAACCAGGCGATAGCGTTCATTGAGCACCGCCGATCCCGGTGAATGAGTGTAATGGCGATGCTACAACACTGAGTGAAGTGGTAATATAGGCGACGTTATTTCGTGCTGGGCTGAGGAGGTCCGCATGAAAGCCACCCTTTTTGTATCCGCGCTGGTCGCAGTACTGATGTCCTTTTCCGCAGCGCAGGACAATCGTCTCCCTCAGGCCAGCCTGGATCGCGAAATCAACATTCCACGGGCTGCCGGTACAGCGGCAAGCGATCAGCCGGCGCAAACCCAAACCCCACCGACTTTTTGCAAGCCTTGCCTGTTTTATGCTGGTGATTTTGATGAAACCGCCAGCGACGCCAACGGCCTGGCCAACGAAGTTGACGTTATTGTCAGCACCGGCGCGGCCACCTACACGCCTTTTATCGTGCCCAAGGGAAAGACTTGGAACGTCACCGGCCTGTTCACGGTTAACTTTATGACGGCCACGAGTCTCTATCCCGACACTGTCCCGTACGAGGTCAGGAAGGACATACCCAAGTCGGGTGGGAATGGCGGGCACTTGGTCTGCCATGGGAAAAGAACTGCCACAGTGATCGAATCAGGAAATTGCGACAATGGTTTCGGTTATCAGTGCTGGGCGGTCATAGCAAACAATATTAAGGGTTGCCGTCTGCCGTCAGGGAAGTACTGGATGTCCGTCGTTCCCTATTGCACGATCGAGAGTACCTGCAGCAACTGGCGCGCGTTTGTAACCAATGACGACGGCGCCATGAACCACAGATATGGTCCACTCGAACCGGCGAATGACTCGTTCTTCAACTCGGTTTACTTCGGCGCGGTTTGGGAGCCGAGTTCGGAACAACAGTCCAGCCATCGCTTCTCCGTCGGCGTGGAGGGAACAGAGAAATAGCGGGTCAGCTCTCCTTCTTCTTTGCTTTGTTCGGGGAGGTACCCGATAACCCAGGTTAGCGTCCAGAGAACGGACGCGAACCCGGGGCACCGAGCGTTGCGGATTGCTAAGAGCTTTACCGCTTTCGCGGTGTGAGCTCTTCTATCTCTGTAGGCGAGGGATTTTCCTTAACCCTGTCGCTGGAAGGCTGCCGCCCGATCTGCTCAACTTTGTCGGCCATGGCGTACTTCAATTCCTCAATGCCTTTGCCGGTGACTGCGGAGATCGGGAACAGTTCGAGATTGTGTTTCTTGCAGTAGCGTTTCAGTTTTGCCAGCTTGTCTTTATTGGCGACATCGATTTTCGAGGCCACTACGATTACGGGCTTATTCTCCAACCCCGCGCCGAAGCTTTTAAGTTCTTCGCTGATGACTTCAAAATCTTTCACAGGATTAGGGCGGCCGCTTCCGTCGGACACATCTACCAGGTGTACCAACAGGCGCGTACGCTCAATGTGCCGCAAGAATTGCGTGCCTAAGCCTGAGCCGGTATGGGCGCCTTCGATTAGTCCGGGGATGTCCGCGACCACGAAGCTGCGTTCTTCTTTTGCTTCGCCGACTGCGACGACGCCGAGGTTCGGTTGCAGAGTCGTGAAGGGATAGTCGGCAATCTTCGGGCGAGCAGCGGAGATACGGGAAATCAGTGTGGACTTTCCGACATTCGGATAACCGACCAATCCGACATCAGCGAGCAGCTTGAGCTCCAGCCGAAAGACGCGTTCTTCCCCGGGTCGTCCCTCTTCGTGCTCGCGAGGGGCCTGATGGGTTGATGTCGCGAAGCGAGCGTTGCCTCGGCCTCCGCGGCCGCCATGGGCGATCACTACGCGTTCGTCGGCGCTCGAAAAATCGTGGACTTTCTCGCCGGTGTCGGCGTCGAACACGATTGTGCCCACTGGCACTTTTAACAGAACGTCTTCGCCCTCGCGGCCTTTGCAGTTCGAGCCTTCGCCGTGGCGTCCGCGTTGCGCTTTGTATTCGGGATTGAAGCGGAAGTGCACCAGCGTATTGTGGCGCTCGCTGGATTCCATGATGACGTCACCGCCGTCGCCACCGTCGCCGCCGGATGGTCCTCCCCGTGGAACGTACTTTTCCCGGCGGAAAGCGAGGCAGCCGTTGCCGCCATCGCCAGCTTTTACTCGTATTGTGGCTTCATCGATGAACATGCGTCGTTGGTCGTGCGTCGTTGGTCGTTGGTCGACAAATAAGAAAAGCCTCGGCCCGCAGGCGAGGCTGTGTGGCGCGGGCGCCCCGCCCGCGAGGTCTTAATTACTCTGCAGCGAGGGGCTCAACCATCACATATTTGCCGGACTGCCCCCGGTCCATGAATTTAATCCGACCAGTGATTTTGGCAAATAGCGTGTCGTCCTTGCCGCGGCCTACGTTCAGGCCCGGCTTCACCTTTGTTCCGCGCTGCCGGACGATGATTGTGCCGCCGGGGACCAGTTGTCCTCCGAACGCCTTGAAGCCTAATCGTTGCGCGTTTGAGTCGCGACCGTTTCGAGAAGTGCCTTGTCCTTTTTTATGTGCCATAACTTAGATTCCAGGTTCGGGATTTAGCTTTCAGCTTTCAGTTATTTCTTCTTCTTCTTCTTCGGCGGGGCTTTTTTCGCCGCCGATTTCTTGGCCGGGGCTTTCTTCTTAGCTGGCGCCTTATGAGCTTTCGCCACTACTTTTACTTCTTCGGTATCTTCCACTGCTGCCTTTTTCGGCTTGGCGACCTTCTTGGGAAGTTCGGGGGCGGTAAATTTCTGCCCGTCGAACGCAATTTCGGTTATGCGCACGGCGGTGTAGTTTTGACGATGTCCGCGCAGCTTCTTGTACTGCTTTTTGCGTTTGTAGTGGAAGACAAGGATCTTCTTCTCGCGGCCTTGTTCGACCACATCGCCGGTTACAAGGGCTCCGGGTTGCGGTTTGCCGATCTGGCCATCGCCCGCCGAAACCGCGAGCACATCGCTAAACTCCATTTGACCGTGGGTGCCGGTGCCCTGGCTTTCCACCCGAATTACGTCGCCGGGCGCCACCCGGTACTGCTTCCCACCGGCGCGGATGACCGCGTACATGCTTATCTCCTACAGTTCCAGCCCCGCCGATTTAGCGCGATGTAAACCATTCATCGCACACTGGCGCGAGCTGCTGAACTGATGATTTCTATGCTTGCTGCTTTCCGCGTCGGCCTCTTGGCAACGATTGCGGACGGCTCCAGAACGGAACCGCGAGTACAGGCAAACTCAACTATTCTAACGTGCTCTGCGGAGAAGCGTCAAACCGAAGCTGACTTATCCATGAACTAGCCAAGCGGACGCGTATATGTGAAACTGTGTTTATGGGAAACAAGAACGCACCGAAGCGCGAAAAAAGAAAGCCGCCGAAAAACAAATAGTTACAACCGATCGTTATGGCGCCGCGAATTGCCATCCCGGTTCCGCATTCTGGTGATCCAGATTATGCTGGGCGCTCGCTTCCGCAATACGAGCGGGCCGTCGAAATCGCCGGAGGCGTGCCGGTTCGCATACCTCTCGATCAATCACCCACCGAAATAATGAAGTTGATCGAGCGGTGCGACGCGGTGTTGCTTCCTGGGAGCAAAGCCGATGTTGACCCAGCGAAATATAATGCGCCGCGCGCTCCGCAAACGGCGGAAGCGGATTCCGGCCGCGACGCTGTCGACTGGATACTCCTCGACGATGCATACAATACGCGTAAGCCGATTCTTGGCATTTGCTATGGATTGCAGAGTCTGAACGTTTATCGCAGCGGCACGCTGATCCAGCACATCGAGTCTCCGATCAAACATACGGCAGCAGGGACCGTCGCAGTCGCGCACACCGTCGAGGTCGAGCCGGGATCGAAGCTGGCAGAAATTATTGACCGGGTCGAGGTTCCGGTGAATTCCAGCCATCACCAGTCGGCCGATACAGTTGGCCAGGGGTTGCGCGTGGTCGCCCGGTCTTTGCAAGACCGAATCATCGAAGGGCTCGAGGGAACATCCGACGATCACTTTGTGCTCGCGGTACAGTGGCATCCGGAACGAAGCGTTGAGGAGGATGAAGCGTCGCTTGCGATTTTCCGGGCGCTGGTTGACGCGGCGCGAGCCAGGGCGGAAAAGCGAGAACTGCAGCCACAGGTCTCCACGGATTAACGCGGATCAAAAACCAAAAAAGTCTATTGATATAAATCTGTGCAAGTCAGTGGTTAGCTTTTTTCAGGAGTACGACAACATTTGCGATTGCGGCATTGTCGGTGCCCAGGCCTTCGGGTGTTTTGGCTTTGAGGCCGACGCAATCCACAAGTACGCTTAACAATGCCGCCACATGTTCGCGGATGGCAGCGGCGTGTGGGCCAATTTTCGGAGCAGCAAGAATAAGCGTGCAGTCCACATTAACGACGGCATAACCTGCCGCTCGCACCCGCTTCAAAGCCTCTCGTAAAAAAACGGCGGAGTCAGCGCCCTTCCACTTTGCATCGGATGGCGCGAATAACGAACCGATATCAGGCGCAGCCACGGCGCCGAGCAGCGCATCGGTGAGCGCGTGCAGAAGCACGTCGCCGTCGGAGTGGCCGCCCAGGCCCTTCGGATGAGCCAAAGTGATTCCCCCAATTTTGAGGGGAATTCCAGCTTTGAATTCGTGAGAGTCCCAGCCAAAGCCAATTCTCATGCGGAAACCCCGGCCACGGATTTGCACGGATTTTCACGGATCTTTTTTCTGTCATTGTCGAAGATGAGTCTGCAGAATTGGGGTCGCGTTCCAAAATTGAGCAACATGCCAATTTCGACTTCGGTGGATTTTAGATAATGCAACAATTGAGCCTCGTGGGCGGGATCCAACGATCGCGCAGCCTTCAGTTCCAGCAGCACGCAATTCTCGACTAACAGGTCTGCCCGGAATTCACCTACCTTGTGGCCACGAAACCAGACCGGCAAAGGTATCTGACGATTCGCAGTAAGTCCTGCCTGGTGGAGTGCAATCGCCAGTGATTCTTCATAGACGCATTCTAGAAACCCGTAACCGAGTTCGTTGTAAACATCGTAGAAAATACCGATGATTTTCTCGGTAACGTCCGCATGTTTTAGCAGTGGTGCGGCGCTCATACCGTGAATCGTACTGCAGTTATCCAACTTGATCAGTGAGAATCCGTGCAATCCGTGGCCGCCTTTACCGTTTCAGGAAGAATTCCGCCAGATCCAAATCCCCCGGGGCAGTAATCTTTATGTTTCTCGGAGATCCCATGACTACCGCTACGGCGTGGCCAGAGCGCTCGACCAGCGAGGCTTCGTCGGTTCCGGTAAAGCCGTCAGCGGCGGCCTCATCGAATGCCTTCTTGAGAACATCGTAGCGGAAGCCTTGTGGAGTTTGCGCCAGCACCACCCGTTCCCGCGGCAGAGTAGCTGTGATCAGAGCGCCGTCGGCCGTGCGTTCAACTTGCTTGACTGTATCGACCGCTGGCAGTCCGGCGATTGCGGCGCCATATTTTTGCGCGGCGCGGATTACTTCATGAATTATTTCCTCAGTAATAAAGGGACGAACCGCATCGTGAACCAAAATGATGTCGTCATCGGCAGCGGAGACCGAACCCATGGCGTTAGCTACCGAGTGTTGCCGGTGATCCCCACCTTCGACTAGATGAATGCTTTTCTGCAAAGTGTCTTTGGCTTCTTTTTCCAGCCGGGCGCGGAATCCTGCGATTTCATTGCCGCGCAAAGCAACGTAAATCTCGGCGACCTCTGGGCTGGACGCGAATTGGCGCAAAGTGCGAATCAGGATCGGCACACCGCCAAGTTCGGTGAACTGTTTGGTCGCCACCGGCTTCTTGCCCTTGAGCACAGGGGCCGAGGTCATGCGCGTCCCCATTCCGGCAGCCGGAATAATTACGATCACCTTCATGGCGGGCTGCAAGTATACGAGGCTGGCTGCTTCAGTTCAAATCGCATGGCTCGGTTGCGGCTGCGTTTCAGCGACGCTGGGCGGACGAGGGCGTCCGCCCCTACGTGTTTTATACTGGATGGGAATTCTATGGCAGACAGCATTCACATTAAACTCCCTGACGGGAGCGTGAAGGACGTTCCCAAGGGCAGCACTGCGCTCGACGTGGCCAAGTCCGTTGGCCAGCGTCTCGCCGACGCCGCGCTGGCGGCCAAGACTAATGGCGACCTCATCGATTTAACCCGGCCGCTGGAAAAAGATACTGATCTGCGTATCTTGACCGAGCGCGATCCCGAGGCGCTCGAAGTGTATCGCCATTCCTCCGCGCATCTGCTGGCAGCGGCGGTGCTGGAACTTTTCCCGGAGACCAAGCTCGGCCACGGCCCTGCGACTGAAACCGGGTTCTTCTACGATTTCTATCGCCCGACTGCTTTTACTCCGGAGGATTTGCAGAAAATCGAAAAGAAGATGCAGGAACTGGTGCAGCAGAATATTCCTTACGCGCGCGAGTTTCTGCCCCGCGAGCAGGGACTGCAGGAGTTCAAAAAAGAAGGCGACTTCATGAAGTGCCATTTCATTGAGCAATTCACCAAGCCCGATGAAAAGATTTCCATTTATCGCACTGGCAAATTCACCGATTTTTGCCGCGGACCGCACCTTCCTTCTACTGGGAAGATCAAGGCGTTCAAGCTGCTCAGCATCGCCGGCGCTTATTGGCTTGGAGATGAGAAGAATCCGCAACTGCAGCGCATTTACGGGACTTCGTTTTTCTCGAAGAAAGATCTCGACGACTTTCTGAACAAACAGGAGGAAGCGAAAAAGCGCGACCACCGGCTGCTGGGACAACAGCTTGATTTATTTTCCATTCAGGAGTTGGCTGGGCCGGGGCTGATTTTCTGGCATCCGAAGGGCGGAATCATCCGCAAAGAGATGGAAGACTGGATGCGTTCCGAGTACATCAAGCGCGGGTATTCGCTGGTATATACGCCGCATGTGGTGCGGCGGCAGTTGTTTAATGTTTCCGGTCACGAGGGTTATTACTCGCAGAACATGTTCGATTTCATGGAGCTTGACGATGCGGAATATCGTTTGAAGCCCATGAATTGTCCCGGTCACATTTTGATTTACCGGGACTCGCTGAAATCGTATCGCGATCTGCCCGTCCGCCTTGGTGAACTAGGGACCGTCTACCGCTATGAGCGTTCGGGAGTGATGCACGGGCTGTTACGGGTGCGCGGCTTCACTCAGGATGACTCTCACATTTTCTGCACCCCGGAACAGATCGAAGGCGAAATTGGGGGCTGCCTGGATTTTGCGCTCGAAGTGCTGAAAGTCTTCGGCTTCGACCAGTTCCAGACCGAGCTTTCCACCTGGGATCCGAATGACCGCAAAAATTTTCTGGGATCGGAAGAGCAGTGGAACATGGCCAACCGCTCGCTGGAAAATGCGCTCAAGCAGCGGAATATCGAATACAAGGTAATCCCCGGCGAAGCGGCGTTTTATGGACCGAAGATCGATATCAAGCTGGTGGACGCAATCGGGCGGCTATGGCAGCTTTCGACCGTTCAGTGCGACTTCAATCTGCCGCAGCGCTTTAACCTCGAATACGTCGCCGAAGATGGCACGCGCAAACAGCCGGTGATGGTGCATCGGGCACTGTTTGGATCGATCGAGCGCTTTTTCGGCGTGCTGATCGAGCACTACGCGGGCGCGTTCCCGGTGTGGCTGTCGCCCGTTCAGGCGGTAATGATTCCTATTGCCGAGCGCCATGTCGACTACGCGAATAAAGTGGCTGATCAACTTAAAGCTGCTGGCGTGCGCGTCGAGGTCGATGCCCGCAATGAAAAGATGAATGCCAAAATTCGCGAGCACGCGATGCAGAAAGTTCCATTCTTGTTAGTCGTCGGCGATAAAGAGTCTGAGGCAGGAAAAGTCAATGTCCGCACTCGCGGCAAGGAAAAGACTGAAGACATGCCGGCGTCGGAGTTCGTAGAAAAGATAAAAAAGCTGATCGCCGAAAAGAGCGCCGTCCTCTAGCTGGTTACGAACGGGCGGAGACCCGCAGTTTTGTCATCCCGATCAACGCGAGGGATCTGGGTTCTTCCCGGCGCCAGCAGAAACCTAGATTCCTCGTCGCTTCGCTCCTCGGAATGACAGGGGTTAGTGTCGATTTGCTCCTTGGAATGACAGGGGTTAGTGTTGATTTGCTCCTCGGAATGACAGGCGAGTGTACTTGCTCCGGAATGACAAGGGTTTGCGTTATCCATTGAGGTCACATCATGCCAACTGACTTTTCAAAGAAGCGCGTTGCCGTTTTGGGTGCGGGGAAGATGGGCGGAATCCTGCTCAAAGCGCTGCTGGAAAAGCGGTTGTTGTCCACGAAGACCACCGTTGCCACCGTTCAGCACGAAGAGAAGGCTCGCAACCTCAGCAAAAAGCTGGGAATTCCCGTGGGTACCGATAACCGAGCCGCGGCACGCAATGCGGACATTATTCTGGTGTGCGTGAAGCCTCAGATAGTCGATCAAGTCGTCGAGCAGATTCGCCCTAGCGTTACCAAGAACCAAATCATTATTTCTGTCGCCGCATCGGTTCCGACCAGCCGCATCGAACGGGTTTTGAAGCGCGCGGTCCCGGTTGTCCGGGCGATGCCCAATACTCCTTGCGTCGTCGGTTGTGGAATGACTGCCTTGTGCAAGGGAAAATTCGCAACTGCAGAACATCTGGAAGTCGCGAGCGCTCTGTTTGGCGTTGTGGGCAGAACCGTTGTTGTCGACGAAAAGCTAATGGACGCTGTGACAGGATTGTCGGCGAGCGGGCCGGCTTACATTTACATCATCCTGGAGTCGCTCGCCGAAGCTGGAGTGAAAGTGGGCTTGCCTCGCGATGTTGCTACGCTTTTGGCTGCGCAAACTACCATGGGCGCGGCGACTGTGGTGCTTGAAACCGGCGACCATCCTGCGCTGCTGAAAGACGCGGTCACCACGCCGGCCGGCTGTACCGTCGACGGCCTTCTGGAACTCGAAGAGGGCAAGTTGCGGGTTACGCTGATCAAAGCCGTTGTGAAAGCCGCGCAGCGCGCTAAAGAGCTGGCGAATGGCTAAATGGAGGCCGGGCGTCCCCGCCCGACCGGACGGGCGAGACGCCCGTCCTCCATTAGAATCGCTTAGTGATCGTCGGCGTCATTTCCGATACGCATGGCTTGCTGCGCCCTGAGGCTCGTTCCGCTCTGCGAGGATCCGACTACATCATTCATGCTGGCGATGTTGGAGATCCTGCAATTCTAGACAAGCTGGGCGAGATCGCGCCGGTGACAGCCGTGCGCGGGAACGTTGATCACGGGGCGTGGGCGCAGAAGATTCCGGCTACGAATTTGCTTGAGATCGGTGAAGTCTCCATCTACATTCTGCACAATCTTCAGGAACTCGACATAAAGCCGGAGGCAGCGAAATTCGCAGCGGTCATTTACGGACACAGCCATGTTCCCACGCAGGAAGTAAAGAATGGGGTGCTCTACTTTAATCCTGGAAGCGCGGGGCCAAGGCGGTTCAAGCTGCCGGTGAGCGTCGGCCGGCTAACGATCGAGGGCGGCAAGATTAAAGCAAAGATCCTCTTGCTCGAAAAAATTACGTAGGACCGGACGCCTGGTCCGGGCGGTGAGCAAAGCTTACAGGGCTGCCGCGGTCCGCTACAATCTCCGAAGTGTCCGTCCAATTCCAGATCGAAGCTCGAAGTGGTCCAGCCCGTGCCGGCCGTTTGATCACGCCTCATGGTGAAATCGAAACCCCGGTGTTCATGCCTGTGGGCACACTGGCCTCGGTCAAGGGCGTTCCGCAGGACATTCTTGAAGAACTCGGGGTTCAGATTCTTCTTGGGAACACTTATCACCTCTACCTCAGGCCGGGAATCGAACAAGTGCGAAAGCTGGGCGGATTGCATCGCTTCATGGCTTGGCCGCGCGCGATCCTAACTGACTCGGGGGGATTCCAGGTATTCAGTCTTAATGAGCTGCGAAAAGTCACAGAGGATGGCGTGACGTTCCGTTCGCATCTGGATGGGTCTTCGCATTTCCTTAGCCCGGAGGGCGCGATGGCGGCGCAGATCGGCTTGGGTGCTGACATTATTATGGCTTTCGACGAGTGCACCGAACACCCAGCGGATCAGGCGCGGATGCGGAAGTCCATGGAACTGACGTTGCGCTGGGCGGAGCGGAGCAAGAGGTATTTTGAGGAACATAAGGGCGACGTGCCTTGGGCGAAAAACCACGTAGCCCCGGACGCCTCGTCCGGGGGGGCAGCGAAGGATGCCGCAGGGCAATTTACGAGCTACGCGGGCGAGGGCGCCCGCGCCACACAGGCGGCTGTCTCCACACTAGAGGAGGTCACGCAAGCTTTGTTTGGCATTGTGCAGGGTGGGATGGACCGCCAACTGCGAAAAGAATCCGCCGAACGGACGATCGGCATCGGCTTTCCTGGTTATGCTATCGGCGGGCTCAGCGTGGGCGAACCGCGGTCGCTCACTCGCGAAGTTGTCGAATCCACGATTGAACATCTCCCCGCCGAAAAGCCTCGTTACCTCATGGGAGTGGGCACGCCTGAGGAGATCGTTGAATACGCCAGGCTTGGCATCGATATGATGGATTGCGTCTTGCCCACGCGAGCGGCGCGGCACGGATTGCTGTTTACCTCCGAGGGAAAGATCTCGATCAAACAGGCGCGCTATGCAGGGGACGACTCCGCGCTCGATCCAAATTGTGGGTGCAGGGTATGCCAGCGCTACTCTCGAGCTTATTTACGGCATCTCTATGCCGCGAGCGAGGTGTTGGCGCAGGTCTTAAATACGGTTCACAATCTCAGCTTCTACCTTGACACTATGCGAGCGGTGCGTCATTCTATTTTACTTGGGAAAGAGACTGGTTCTTCGTGTGTCCGGTCTCAACCGAAACCATAGCTCGGCATCCCCGGTTTGCGTCCGAAGCTGAAGAAATCTCCGGCCTCATAGCGCGAGAACTCCAGCGGTAAATTGCAGAAGCCAGTGCGTAGCTGCGAGATTTTTGGCGGCAGTAACTTGTTAACTTCGATATGAACGTTCAGCACTTTTTGGCAGTACAACTAGGCGGGGGTTCGGCAGGATGGTTGGGGTTTGCTCCGCTCATTTTTATTTTTGGCATTTTCTATTTTTTGCTGATCATGCCGCAGCAGCGCCGCCAGAAGAAATGGCAGGCCATGCTTAACGAGTTGAAGACGGGCGACAAAATCGTGACCACCGGAGGCCTGCGGGGCACGATAGTTGCCATAAAGGATGACTACCTTCATCTGCGTGTTCCTCCGGACAATTTGCGGATCGAAGTCAGCAGGGGTTCGGTGGCGTCCGTGACTACCCCGGAGGAGACAGCAAAGTGAGACCATGCACGAGCGGGGACGCTCGCGCCTACATGAGCGGGGACGCTCGCGTCTACATCAGGAATCATTCATGAATAAGAATTTGGGTTGGAAAGTTATTGTTATCGTTGCGACGCTGCTGTTTTTCCTTTTTGGCATCTTCGGCTTGCCGGATAAATGGTCGGGCAGCGGGTTGATGGCGGCACTGCAGAACCGCATTCACCTCGGCCTCGACCTTAAAGGAGGCACCCACCTTATTCTGCAGGTGCAGGTAAATGACGCTGTCAATGTCGACTCCGACAATGCAGCCGAACGCCTGAAGGCCGATCTTCGGGCGCGCAAGATCAACTATGTAGAGATCAGCAAGCCCGATCCGGCGAACAATCCCGACAAGATTGTGATAAAAGGAGTGCCTCCTGAAAACCGGTCCGACTTGCTTTCCATCGTGCAGGACCGGCTTCCGGAATACAACCTGACTTCGGGTCCGGACAACACATGGACCGTCTCGATGAAGCCGCAGGCGTTGGCCGATCTGAAGAATCGCGCCGTCACTCAGGCGATTGAAACCATCCGCAACCGCATCGATCAGTTGGGCGTCAGTGAACCTATCATTGAAGAACACGGGCTGGGGCAATATCAGATCCTAGTGCAGTTGCCGGGTGTGGACGATCCCGCGCGCGTGAAAGAGATTATGCAGTCCACCGCCATGCTCGAAATCCGGCAATCTTTCGGCGGGCCTTATCCGAGCGAACAGTCAGCCTTGCAGGATAAAGGCGGAGTTCTGCCGCCGGATCAGGTGCTTATGCCGGGCCGGAGTGTGGGCACGAGCGCTGGGGACAACGGGCAGACCTGGTACCTGGTTTCGCGCGCGTCGGCGGTCACTGGCCGTGACTTGCGCGCCGCGGATCAGTCGCGGGATGAAAATGGGCAGCCCTCCGTTAGTTTCACGCTGACCGGAGAGGGTGGCCGTCGGTTTGCCAGCTTTACCGGCGCTCACGTCGGCGATAATCTCGCCGTCGTGCTCGACAATAAAGTGCAGGAAGTTGCCGTCATCAAAGATCAGATTCACGATCAGGGCGTGATAAATGGACGCTTCACCGAGCAGCAGGCGAAGGACCTGGCCATGATCCTGCGTTCGGGTGCTTTGCCGGCCGGCATAAAGTATCTGGAAGAGCGTACCGTCGGTCCCTCGCTGGGCAGCGATTCAATTCGCGCCGGCGTAACCGCTGCGGTAATTGGCATGTTAGCCGTGCTGATTTTTATGCTGGTCTACTACCATGCTGCTGGCATCAATGCGGACATTGCTTTGATTCTGAACTTGATCATTCTGCTGGGATTTCTCGGTTACAGTGGAGCGACGCTTACACTGCCGGGCATTGCGGGCGTGATATTGACCGTTGGTATGGGCGTGGATTCTAATGTGCTGATTTTTGAGCGCATCCGCGAGGAATTGCGCAATGGGAAAACGCCGCCCTCGGCGGTGGAGCAGGGCTTCGGCCACGCATGGATCACGATCGTGGATACACACGTAACGACGATTGTTTCGGCGGTCATTCTGTTTATCTTCGGTACGGGGCCGGTGAAGGGCTTTGCGGTTACTCTGAGCTTCGGTCTGTTAGCGAATTTGTTCACCGCGGTGTTTGTGTCGCGGGTGATTTTTGATTGGTTGCTGAGCCGCAAACAGCGCGGCGAGGCTTTGAGCATTGGATAGTGGCAATGGTGAGCCCGGACGAGGCGTCCGGGGCTACGTAAGCATTGCTAAAGAAAAGGAGTTCTAAGCGGCGTGGAATTTTTTCGCAATCCCAACATAGACTTTCTTGGCAAGAAATGGTATTTCCTGGCGTTTTCGCTGGTGTTCAGCGTAGCCGGTATTTTTTCCATGCTGTTCTGGCACGGGATCCCGCTCGGAATTGACTTCCGGGGAGGAACCTTGATCGAAGTCAAGTTTTCCCACACGCCGGATGACAACGCCATTCGTGCATCCATGGATCGCGCTGGCCTTCACCACGTCCGCATCCAGAGCCTTTTGGAAGGCAATGCCAACGAGGTGCTGATCGATTTGCCTTTGCAGGAAACCAGCGAGCAGGCTCTGGATCAGGGCAAACTCGCGATTATCAATGCCCTGGAAAAGAATCCCCCGGCGGACAAGCAGGATTTGAACAACTCCAGTTTTCTGACTTTAAAGAATTATCTGATGGAAAAAGACCCGCTGCGTGCCGGCACTGAGGCCGACCAGCGTTACTCTGCCGTGGCCCAGGCCATCGTCAACTATCGGGATAAAGTCAAAGGCGGAGTGCTCGCCTCGATTGACGAACTGAAGAGTGTCGTCGATCCCGCCGTAGTGGCGTCTTTATCGGATGGTTTTTTTCTCTCCGACTTCGGCGTGCGCAACGTGAGCATTGTTGGACCGCAGGTCGGAGCGCAACTGCGCAAACAAGCATTGCTGGCTACCGTTTATTCGCTGGCCGGGATGTTGATTTATCTAGCCTTCCGCTTTGAATGGATTTACGGTGTGGCCGCTGTCATTACGGTGTTCCACGACACGCTGATCACGGTGGGCGCATTTTCTCTGATGAACAAAGAAATTTCGCTGACGGTAATTGCCGCCATTCTGACCCTAATCGGTTATTCGAACAACGACACCATCGTTGTCTTTGATCGCATCCGTGAAAACCTGAAACTGATGCGGCGGGAAAAGCTGTCTGACATCGTCAACCGCAGCATTAACCAAACCCTGAGCCGAACCATCTTGACAGCGGGTTTAACATTTCTGACTGTGCTTGCCCTATACCTGTTCGGGGGCGAGGTGCTCAAGGGTTTCTCGCTTGCCCTGGTAATCGGCATTCTGATCGGAACTTATTCGTCGATTGCCATTGCGGCGCCGATTCTGGTGGCCTATCAGGATTGGAAGTCTGGCCGCGGAAAGCCCACTGTCGTGGTCTCCGCCGGTAGGGAAGCAGGCCGGCGGGAAAAGATGAAAGCCAAGGCCTGATATCCGTCATCTCGCGGGCTGCATCTCACAAGTTTGTGATTAGCTGGCATTTGAGGTACTATCGTCCGGTTTTCGATTTGTCCGCTGCGGTACGCAGTCTTGGCCGGGAGCAAAACCGCCGCAGTCGGTGTCTAATGGATAGTTGGGGCTAGTGTAGGAGGACCCTCATGTTTGAAGACAGCCTGATCGAGTCGGGCGGTAGGCTCAAGACCAAGCGCGGTATCTGGACTATCCTCTCGTTTGTTTTTGAGGCCATTCTGGTCGGTGTTCTGGTACTGATTCCTTTGCTGTTTACCGAAGCTCTCCCCAAAACCCAGTTAATGACTTTCCTGGTCGCGCCCCCGCCACCCCCGCCACCTCCGCCACCTGCCGCCGCCCCCGTCAAGATCGTAAAGCAGGTGCAGACCAATATCATCAACAACCAGTTGCGTACGCCGACCAAGATTCCTGAGAAAGTTCAAATGATCAAGGAAGATGAAGCGCCACCGCCAGCGATGTCAGCTGGCGTTGTTGGCGGCGTCCCGGGCGGTATTCCGGGTGGCCAGATGGGCGGCGTCATCGGTGGCATTATCAGTTCCACCCCTGTAGCTGTACCGAAAGTCGCAACCCCGCAGCGGGTCCGCGTCTCTCAGGGCGTAACCCAAGGTTTGCTAATTCGCAAGGTGCAGCCAAATTATCCACCCCTGGCTCGTCAAGCACGCATCCAAGGGAGCGTGCTGTTACAGGCGGAGATCAGTAAAGACGGCACCATCCAAAATCTGCATCTAATAAGTGGGCATCCGATGTTGGCCCCGGCAGCCATAGAAGCAGTGAAGCAGTGGAAGTATAAGCCGTATATTCTGAATGGCGAACCGGTCGAGGTGGAGACGCAGATTACGGTGAATTTTACTTTATCCGGAGGCTAGACGTCGGAAGCTGGACGTTAAGAAGCCAGACCGGATGCCAGATGATGTAAGTAAGGAGTTTGACAAGAGCTGTCCCTCCCCCAATCCTTTCTTTAGCTGCCTCGGGGGCGGGGCGGTCCGAAGCGTTCAAGCCTTTAGCTTCGGCCGCCGAATGCGACAGCTCTCGTACTACCGATCGGCAAGCGCGACTAATTGCATCCAAAAGTTCTGAGGAGGGAAAGCAACTCATGTTCGTAGCTCATGTAGCAACCCATACCTTAAGTCATATGTCCACCATGGCGGTCTGGCTGTTCCAGGAACAACCGGTGGCTTGGGACCCGATCTCGCTTTGGAAACAGATGGGATTCATTGCGAGAGCCGTGGTCGTTATTTTATTCGTCATGTCCGGTTGGTCGATCGGCGTAATGATCGACCGTGCCATGGCCTTCAGCGCGGCACGCAAGCAATCGCGGGCCTTTGCTCCCGCAGTAGCTGGTGCTCTGCGTGATGGAAAGATTGACGAGGCTATCAAAGTTGCCGAGCGCAACAAGAAGAGCCATCTGGCGAAGGTCGTCACCGCAGGATTGATGGAGTTCCGGGCCCACCAGGAAAGCGGTGAGATTCCGGGCGAGACCATCGAAGCCTCGAAGCGCGCCCTGGAGCGGACCGAAGCCATCGTTCACGCCGAGCTTAAGCGCGGCTTGGGTGGTCTGGCCACAATTGGTTCGACGGCTCCATTCGTCGGCTTGTTTGGCACGGTGATGGGCATTCTGAACGCCTTCAAAGGTATTTCTGAACAGAAGGCTACAGGTCTGGGAGCAGTCGCGGGCGGTATCGCGGAAGCCCTGGTAACCACCGCTGTCGGCCTGTTCGTCGCCATCCCGGCCGTGATGATGTTCAACTATCTCACTGGACGCGTGGAAGCTTTTGACGTGGAGATGGATAACTCCTCGAGCGAACTGATCGATTACTTCCTCAAGCGCCGGGGAATGCGCCGCTCCTAAACGTGGATTGGTTTTCGCCTTCGAGTTGCTTGCGCGGCACCAAAGTTCTTGGTGCCGCGCAAACCTCCGCACGAGACGAGAGCCGATCAACCGTTATCAAGGATTACAGCGCATAGGAGAGTAGAAAATGGCACTTAGCAAGCGCAACGAAGGAGCGAAGGTTAACTCCGACATTAACGTCACGCCCATGGTCGACGTGATGCTGGTGTTGCTGATCATCTTCATGGTGATCACGCCCATGTTGCAGAAGGGCGTCAGCGTGGACTTGGCGAAAGTCAACAGCCCCACCGCAATGCCCGATGCGGATAAAGAAGACGCGCTGATCGTAGCCGTCATGCGAGATGGGCAGGTATTTTTTGGCAACGACAAAACCCCGCCTGATCAGTTGACCCAAAAGGTTAAGGACCGATTGGCCAATCGCGTCGATAAGCGCGTGTTCGTTCGCGCCGATGCGCGGGCGAAATTTGGTTCGGTAGTCGAGGTCGTGGACAATGTCCGCGCCGCCGGCGTGGACCAGTTGGGCCTGCTCACTGATCAGAAAAAACAGACAACCGGAACTCCGCCACCGCCGGCAACTGGCGGGCAATAAGAGGAGCTTACTATGGGAATGACAGCTGGAGCGAGCGGGGGACAAAGCGCGGTTATTAACGTCACGCCGCTCATCGACGTGCTGTTGGTTTTACTTATCATCTTCATGGTGATTACGCCTTTGACCCCAAAGGGACTGGACGCGCTGGTGCCTCAGCCGCCTCCGCCGAATGCTCCTAAGAACAATACGCCCGACCGCACTATCGTGGTGCAGTTGATCGATCGCGGCGCGGGCCAGGAACCCGGGGTAAAGATTAACAACGAAGACACCACATGGGACGGACTGCAGGGACGACTGACCGATATTTTCAAAACCCGCGCTGAGAAAGTGATGTTCGTCAAAGGCGACGACAACGTTCCTTTTGCCGACGTGGCGAATGTAATTGACATTGCGCATGCGTCAGGCGTAGACAAGGTTGGTCTGATTACCGCCAAAATCGAAGCCGGCGGTTAGGCATCCGGGCGTAGTTTTCATTGACAGAGCTACCTAGCGCCGCCGTCTCGGCGGCTGTGGTGGGGGCGTCCCGCCCGCACCGGCGAGGGCAAGATGCCCTCGCGACAGCCGGCAAGATGCCGGCGCTACAGAAGGTTTCGGGTCCCGGGAAATCCTAGCGAGGAGATTTATAAGGAAATGAAGAAAAGCGTTCGGGTGCTGGCACTGATAGCTGTCGGCGTATTAATGTTGTCAGCCGCGGGCTGCAATAAGTTGAGGGCGCGCGATCAGTTAAATAAGGGAGTAGCTTCCTACAAAAATGCGCGGTACGAAGAAGCTATCGACCACTTTCAGCAAGCGGTCACGCTTGATCCCAGCCTGTTAAACGCCCGTCTCTATCTGGCTACTGCTTACGCGCAGCAATACATTCCCGGCGTCGACGCCGAGGACAACAACCGCCTGGGCCAGGAAGCGATCGACCAGTACAAAGCCGTGCTCGAACGTGATCCGAAAAGCATTAATAGCGTGAAGGGAATTGCGTACATCTATCTACAGATGAAGAAATTCGAAGAGGCGAAGCAGTACTATCGCAAGGCTCTAGAGATTGACCCGAATGATCCGGAACCGTATTACTCAGTGGGCGTGATTGATTGGACGCAGACTTATCAGCCGCGCATGGAAGCCCGCGCCAAGCTGGGCATGAAGCCGGATGAGCAATTGAGTGCCAAGGACAAGAACCAGAAAAAAGCCTGTGAGGAACTTAAGCAAAAGAATGCGGCCAACATTCAGGATGGCATCGACGCGCTCAATAAAGCTCTGCAATTGCGGCCTGATTACGATGACGCTATGGCGTATATGAATCTGATGTATCGTGAAAAGGCGGATGTCGAATGCGACGATCCGGCGGCTCGCGCGGCTGATCTGAAAACTGCCGACGAGTGGGTAGATAAGACCATGGCGACCAAGAAAGCTAAAGCTGAAAAACAGCCTGGAGCGCAGGGCATCACCATGGATCAACAAAAGTAAGATCAGCAGAAGTAAGATCGGCTGAAAATAAATCTTAGCCACTCCGTGAACCCACGGCACCCCTGTCACCGCTCGCTGACGCCTAGAGATATTCCAGAAAAGAATCTGCGATGTCGGCTCCGCCGTTGTTTGCGATGCGGGTCGCCTGCCGTTCGACGTTTTTCATCAGCCCATCGAGGTAATCGCGGGAATCGGAGATGCTAACCACGCCTACGGTCGCGCGGTTCCATAATCCACTGGCATCCAGTTCGGCGACAGCGACATTAAAGTGAGCGCGCAGTCGGTCTTTTAAACTACGCACCACTTGCCGCTTGTCTTTGAGGGATTGTGCAGCTTCGATGCTGAGTTCGAGGGTGAGAAAGGCAATCATTGGAGGGCGTCGGTGGCCATCGTCGTTGGTCGTTGGCAAGAACGCGACTGGCCAACGACCAACGGCTACGACCAACGACGGTTTCTTACGCCATCGCTTCGGCGGCGACCTTCTCCGTGGCGAAGGCTTCGATCACATCGCCGACTTTGATGTCTCCGTAGTTGGCGATCGAGATGCCACATTCCATGCCGTTAGTGACCTGGCTGGCATCGTCCTTGAAGCGGCGGAGCGATCCGACTTTGCCCTTGAAGACGACCACGTTGTCGCGTAGCAGGCGGACTTCGGAGTCGCGTTTGACCAGACCATCGATAACCGTGCAACCCGCCACCGTGCCAACTTTCGGGATGCGGAAGGTTTCGCGCACTTCTGCGCGTCCCTGATAAGTTTCTTTGATGGTTGGTTCGAGCAGGCCCGTCATGGCGCGCTTGATCTCGTCCTGCAACTCGTAAATGATCGAGTGCAGCCGGATGTCGACTTTTTCCTGGTCGGCCAGTTCCTGCGCCTTGCGTTCGGGACGCACGCTGAATCCGATAATGATGGCGTTCGAAGCCGAGGCCAGCAGCACGTCGGTTTCGGTGATCGCGCCCACGCCAGAATGCAAGACTTTCAGACGAACCTTGTCGTTCGAAAGTTTTGAAAGCAGGTCGCTGAGCACTTCGACCGAACCGCCCACGTCGGCCTTCAGAATAATGTTGAGTTCCTTAGTGCCAGCCGTCTTGAGCTGTTCCGCCAAACCTTCGAGCGATACTCGCGAACTCTTGGCCAGCGTCGCTTCGCGGGTCTTCTGTTCGCGGTATTCGGAAATGCCGCGCGCTTTGTCGCGATCGGCGACCACCACAAACTGATCTCCGGCCTGAGGCAAACCCTCCATGCCGAGGATTTCGACCGGCGTCGATGGCGGCGCCTCTTCCAGCGCATTACCGCGATCATCGAACATGGCGCGAACTTTCCCGTACACATTGCCGACCACGAAATTGTCGCTGTTATGCAGCGTGCCATTCTGTACCAGCACGGTCGCTACAGGTCCACGGCCACGATCGAGTTTGGCTTCGAGCACAACACCCTGAGCCGGATGGTCTGGTGTAGCCTTAAGTTCCTGCAGATCGGCCACCAGGACGATCATTTCCATCAGCAGATTCAAGTTTGTTTTCTGCTTTGCCGAAACGTCTACGAAGACGGTGGTACCGCCCCACTCTTCTGGCATCAGGCCGCGATCGCCTAACTGCTTTTTCACTCTATCGGGCAGCGCACCGGGTTTGTCGATCTTATTTACGGCAACGATAATCGGCACTTCCGCGGCGTGCGCGTGATCGATAGCCTCAAGCGTTTGCGGCATCACGCCATCGTCAGCGGCGACGACCAGCACGACGATATCCGTGGCCTTGGCTCCGCGCGAACGCATTCGGGTAAACGCTTCGTGACCCGGAGTATCAAGAAATACGATCTGGCGGCCATACGCCGGCGATTGCGTGTCTTGAACCGTAACTTTATAGGCGCCGATGTGCTGCGTGATGCCGCCCGCTTCGCCCCCGGCAACGTCGGTGGAGCGAATCGAATCCAGCAGCGTGGTTTTGCCGTGATCGACGTGGCCCATAATTGTGACCACGGGCGGACGCGACACACCTTCACTGGCCGCGCCTTCCTCGCCTGCAGCGGCATCGGAAACTTCTTTGGCGGCTTGCTCTTCGAAGGTGATCACATTGGTATCCGCTCCGAAGAAACGCGCCATCTCGCTGGCTAGTTCGGCGTCGAGCGTCTGGTTGATGGTGGCAAAAACACCGCGTGCCAGCAAGCGGGCGATCAGATCCTTGGCGCGGATCCCCAGCTTTTCAGCCAGGTCCTTGACGCTGATTCCTTCTGTAATCGTGATGCTGCGCGTGATCGGCTGCGGCTCATTCGAAAGCGATAGCCGTGGCGGCGGAACGAAGCCCTTCATCGGGCCTTCTTTGACGCCTCGCGGAACATAGCGCTGGCCGGGGCGGCGCGCGGGCGCTCCCGGACGGCTGCCAGGCCGGGTGGATCCCGGCGGAGGCAATCCTGGTCCCACGCCAAGCGGTCGCGAGCCCGTAGGCGACTGGCGAGTGGGATGCATCGGGCGACGTTCTCCCGGGCGCAACGGCGGACGTGCGCCTGGAGCCGTTGTCCCGCCTGGGCGAGGACGCTGGAAAATTGGCTGACCTGGTACCGGACGTCCCGGAGCCGGACGTGAGGTTGCTCCCGCCTGCGCGGTCGGCGCAGCTTGCCCCGGCGGCGCCTTGTACACGGGGCGCGGTCCGGTGTGCGGTACGATCATGCGCGGCGATGGCGCTTGCGGTCGCGGTGGCGCTATGGGAGTCGCTGGTTTCGTTGCCACCGGAGTTGCGCTCTGTGGCGGCGCTGGCGTCGGCGGCATCGCAGTAGTTGGAGTTGCAGCCTGCGATGCAGGAGGCGGCGCAACCAGCGGATGTGCTGGTGGTGCAGCCGGCGCAGCTGGCGGAGTTGTGGCGGTACTCGCAGGTGGCTGGGCTGATGGCGGCACAGGAACAGTAAATGTCGGCCTCGGCGTAGTTGTAGGAACGACAATCCTCGGCGGCGGAATGGCCGCAGCCGGTGGCGGAGGCGGCGTCTTCACGGGCGAAGCTGACGGGGCCGCAGGCGTAGCACTAACCGGAGGACGGGCAGCGGGAGCGGATGCTGCTACGGGAGCCTGTTGCTTGCGAATCGCATTCAGAACATCGCCTGGCCGGGAAATATTGGATAGATCGATCTTGGTCTTAATTCCGTCGCTTTCGGCGCGGCTCGAACGAGTCTGCTTCGGCGCAGCCTGGGCTTCGTTGGCGGCGCGCAAATAGGCGCGCACCTTCACCGCTTCATGCTCTTCCACGGAACTGGAGTGCGTTTTCTTCTCAGTAACGCCTACTTCCGGAAGTGCGTCGAGAATCGCTTTACTTTTGACTTCCAGCTCCCTGGCCAGATCGTTAATTCGAATCTTGCTCATCCGCCTATTCTTTCCTCCGGACTGTCCGCTAAGTCTTCATATAACCTCACGGTGTCGGTTTTTTTGAGTTGCACGCTTCCACGCTTCGTGGGCAGCGCATAACGATATCATTACTTTTTACCTTCGGAAGGAGCAGGCTCCTCCGCCGGTTCTTCGCGTTGATTCTTCTGGCTCTGCTGTTTCGCTCACGGCTTCGATTTCAGCGGTCTCGTCCAGCAGCCGGACTTCTTCTTCCGCGGCCACTTCTTCGACTGATCCCTCAGGCGAAGTCTCCTGACCTTCAGCAGACTCGGCAGTCAATTCTCCCTCAGCAGCGATTTCGCCGCCTTCCAGACTGGAGAAGTAATTATTAACCGCCAAGCTGATTTTCTCCACCGTTTTCGGGCCGATGCCCTCGATCGCTTCCAATTGCTCAGGCGTCATGTCAGCCAGCGCTTCTACAGTGGTCACTCCGGCAGCGCTCAATTTCTCGACCAATCCTTCACCGAGGCCGGGCACATCTGCCAATGGCGTCGATGACGGCGCCACCAGCTGCGACATCTGCTGTTCCACTTCCTGCCGTTTTTCTTCTTCGCTCTTGATGTCGATCTTCCAGCCAAGCAACTTCGCGGCCAGGCGAACGTTTTGGCCCTTTCTTGCCGATGGCGAGCGAGAGCTGGCTGTCGTCCACCACTACTTCAAGATGCTTCTCAGTTCCCTCGAGCACGCTTACGCGGCTCACCTTCGCAGGCTGCAACGCCTTCTCGGCGAAAGTTACCGCATCCTCGTGATATTCGATGATGTCGATTTTCTCGCCGCGCAGTTCGCGAATGATCGACTGCACTCGCATGCCTTTCATGCCCACGCATGCGCCTACTGCATCGACGTCTTTATCTTTCGACATGACGGCAATTTTGGTGCGCTCGCCGGCTTCGCGGGCAATTGCGCGGATGACCACAGTTCCGTCATAAATTTCAGGGACTTCTGTCTGAAACAGATGCTGGACCAGTTCCGGCGCGGCGCGGGAAACCACTACCGCCGGACCCTTCGAAGCTCGCTCGACTCTCGCGATGACAACCCGCACGCGCTCTCCGATGGCAAACGACTCCAGCCGCGACTGCTCTTTGCGCGGCATGCGCGATTCTGCTTTGCCCAGATCGAAGATCACGTCGGGACCTTCAATGCGTTTTACCGTGGCATTGACGATCTCGCCCACGCGTCCGATGTATTCGTTGTAGACGGTATCGCGCTCGGCCTCGCGCACTTTCTGGAAAATCACCTGCTTCGCCAGTTGTGCGGCGATGCGTCCGAGAATGCCTTCAGTCACTTTTGGGATATGCAGTTCGCCGCCGATTTCGACGCTGGGGTCAACTTTGCGCGCATCGTCAAGCGTAACCTGCAGAAGCGGATCTTCCACCTGCTCGGGCGCTTCGACTACGGTCTTGATGGCAAAGGCGCGGATCTTACCCGTGTCCTTGTCGAGTTCGGCGCGCAGATTCTCCTGCGTTTTATAATATTTGCGCGTAGCGACAACGATGGCGTCTTCCACCGCGCTGACCACAATCTGCGGATCAATACCCTTTTCCCTGCTCAAGGCATCAATCGTGTTGTAAAGCTCACTAGCCATAATAAAAACCTTTGGTAGCGCCGGCATCTTGCCGGCTGTCGCGAGGGCATCTTGCCCTCGCTGGTGCGGGCGGTACGCCCCCAAGACAGCCGCCAAGACGGCGGCGCTACACTTAAATCTCTGGAACCAGATTCGCCTTCTCGACGTTAGCCAAATCAATTTCCAACGTCTGCGGCGGAGCGTCTCCCGAGCGCGCTTTCTTCCGCGACGCGCTTACTTCCAAAGTCACGCGGCCTTGATTAAAACCTTGCAGCCGTCCTTCAAAGTACTGATTTCCGTTTACCGGGGTTCGCGTTTTGAGCTTCACCTTGTTGCCCATGAAGCGCTCGTAGTCGGCTGGACGCAACAGCTTTCGATCCAACCCTGGAGACGACACCTCCAGCAAATACGAGTTGCCAGGAACCACATCCTCGACATCGAGGATAGTGCCAACCTCGCGGCTTAAGTTCGCGCAATCCTCGTGAGTCACGCCCACCGGTTTGTCACCGCTGCTCTCAACCGGCCCTGGAAGCTTGTCGATGACGATGCGGAGCATGCGTGCCTTGCCCGATCCACGCAACTCCACTTCAACCGCCTCCAAACCACTGGAGGCGGCCACCCGTTCTACGATCTCGCGCACCCGATCGAGTTCAAATCCCATGAAGCCAATGAGTTATCGGGCCTGTGGGGAAGCTGTGAAAACACCGGAAACTAAAAAGTGGGCTTGCGCCCACTGGTGTGCTTCGCCAAAATCTGGTACTACACAACAGTTTCCAATGACCAATATACGCCGCTCGCAGGCAAAAGACAAACCCGCCAACGGGTTCAGACATGATAAATGACACGCAGGTTGAGTCTGTCGAAGCGATTTATCTACAAGAGGCTGGGCGATCCGCCTCGTCTTGCCCGCGTGCTACACTGTCGCCGTTTTCCTCAAGGAGTTCTTGTGCGAAAAGTTTACAGATCCGTTCTTCCAGCAGTCTTCGTTGCAATTCTTTTCTTGTCCTCGGTTGCGCAAGTTGAGTCGAGCTTATCGCCTGACCTGCGGCAAAAGATTGACCACGCTGCTAACGACGTATTGACCGCGACCGGAGTGCCCGAGTGCATCGATCGCGATCGTGAAGGATGGCCAGATTACTTATCTGCAAGCTTACGGTAATGGGCGGCTCGATCCGGCCACTCCGGCGCGGCCGGAGATGCGATACAGCATCGGCTCCATCAGCAAACAGTTCACCGCAACTGCGATTCTGCTGCTCCAGGAACAAGGCAAGCTATCGCTCGACGATAAAGTCGCGAAATTTATTCCCAACCTCACCCGCGCCAACGAAGTCAGCATCCGGCAGTTGCTTTCGCACACTTCCGGATATCAGGATTACTGGCCTCAGGATTACGTCCCGCCGTTCATGCTGCAACCAATCACGGCAGACCGGATTTTAGATCTGTGGGCGCGCAAGCCGCTGGATTTCGATCCCGGCACCAGGTGGCAATACAGCAATACCAACTTCGTGATTGCCGGAGTGATTGCTGAGAAAGCCAGTGGAATGCCACTGCTCGACTTTCTTCATCGAAACATATTCGACCCGCTGGGAATGTCTAGCGTCACCAACACCGACCAGGAAAAACTAGGCGACTCTGACGCGACCGGCTACATGCGTTATGCGCTCGGCCCGCTGCGCTTGTCGCCGAAAGAAGGCCGAGGATGGCTGTTTGCCGCGGGCGAGTTGGCCATGACAGCTTCCGATCTGGCCAAGTGGGACTTGTCGATCATCAACCAGAAAGTGCTGAAGCCATCTTCCTACAAAGAATTTGAAACTGAAGTGCGGCTCAACAACGGCGCGGGTACAGAATACGGTCTGGGAGTTGAAGTCACTATGGAATCGGGACGCCGAGTGCTTCGGCACGGCGGAGAAGTGTCCGGACTACACCTCGCAGAATACGGTGTTTCCCGATGATCGCGTTGCCATAGTCGTGCTAACCAATCAAGATGCAGTCGGAGCACCCGCGCAAATCGCTCAGGAGATCGCCCCTTTGCTATTTGCGGTTACCGATCCTGAAACCACCCGGAAGTTGGAAGAGGCGAAGAAAATTTTTGCCGGCCTGCAGCAAGGTACTGTCGATCGGTCTCTGTTCACCGATAACGCGAACAGCTATTTCAATCAGCAAGCCTTGAAAGATTTCGCCAGTGGACTCGCGCCTCTTGGTACGCCGCTGGAATTCACCGAAACCCGGCAACAGGCCCGCGGCGGCATGTTGCTTCGCGTCTATCGAGTGAGGTTTCAGCAGAAGACTCTACAAGCCTGGACGTATGAAATGCCGGACGGAAAACTGGAGCAGTATCAGGTAGCGGCGGTCGAATAATTAAGCGGGTTTAATTTGTTAACTCGGGTCAGAACGCAATTAGTGTGAGGAGCCGGCTGAAGCATGGTTACTTAACAGAGGTGCCGTGGCCTGGGATCCCTTGGGAGCGTTGGTTTCCAGTCCCCATAAATCTCTTTGTGCGTCAGCTTCGAGGCCAATCTGTTGTTCGGCGCCTGAACCCACGGGCCTGGTCCAAACCACGCGAAACTCCGCCTTGTGCTGGCGGTACTGAAGTACGACGGAGCTGCCAACTTCCAGTTGGCGGCGGATCGCCCCCAAGCGCACACCATTGCGGCTGACGTCGAGAGTATGGACCAGTTCGGAATAGGCTTCGCCAGAAATGTCATTCCCGGAAATTCTGACGGGCAATACTGCCCTGGTCCGGTCAACCTGTCGTTGATTGTCGAACGAAGAACCTGCGTGCGCCGCCAGAGCTTCCAAAGCTTTATTCGCGGAGTTCAAAGCCACTTCCTTTATCTGAATCTCAGATGAGCAAACCTAGAGGGGAGTTAACTCGTAGGTCACTAAATGCATACTCACTCATTCTTGGGATTTGCGCCATGGCACAAGGGTGCTGGAGTATCCCTCGCAGGTGTTACGTCGGCGCGCTACAGCGCTCTGGGCCTGGTAACTGCGGTAACCGGTTCCAAGTTACAGGCGTGACCCCGGCACAGCCGAACGGGCCATTGTCCGACGACGTTTCAAGCCTCAAGCTGGTGGCAGTCACAGATAAATCCCGAAAGGGCAGGGAAGGTGAAAGCACATGAGCAGATTATTTCGCAGACTCTGGTCAGAGGAAGAGGGCCAGGACATTGCCGAGTACGCGGTTATGCTTGCCGTGATTCTCGTAATCGTCGTAGGCACGGTTCGGCTGATCGGCGGTAACGCGAATAATGTCTTTTCTAGCGTATCCAGTTCCATCGGCAGCTAAGGTTGGGGAAGACGATTTGGCTCGAACAACGGTCGACGACCTCTCGCATAAGCAGGCAGAAGTTGTGCGTGTCTGACGCCTCGCCCAGCCTAGGCTTCCGCAGCCGTCGTGAGGCCGGCTATGGCGTCATCCAGAGTCGGAAAAATCAGAAATAGCGCTTCCACTCTGGTGGTTTCAAACAGTTTCAGTACCCGCTCGTTCACCCCACTTAACGCGATGCGTCGCGTTGCCTTGTGGCGGGTAACATAAGCGCTTACCAACGAGCCCAATCCCGATGAATCGATATAGGGCACGTCGGTCAGATCGACGATGACCACGGGAAAATTCTCCTCACGCCGAATGGCGTTCTGAAACAGAGGGACATTCTCGAGCGTAAGCGGCCCTCGCAGCGAGATCACGCGAGGCCCTTCCTGTGCACTCAACCGCTCAATTGTCAATGTCTCCACTGCCATCGGCGAATTGTATGGCGGCAGGGAAGCGCTAAGCAAGCCAGCATTCTGGGTTCTGAATTGGGATGCCTTGTTTGGCGTCCGGGCTTCTATGCCCCAAAGTGCAGGGCCAACCGCCCGCCGGGTTCTTCTTTCTGGCCAGTCGGGCGAGAGTCATTCGGGCAAAAGTTGAGAATTTCGGACTCAAGCTTCTGTCCACTCCGCCGATTTGCAACCTATCAGTGATTAACAGGTCGTAGTGCCGTTGCCAGCCGTTGCCCCTGAGGGCGCGGTGGGTTTGCCAGTTAAAACTGCCAAGTTAGAAAGGGAAGGAGGTCCTGCACGGCTGAACTACTATCCACGGCTTGCGATTTTCCTCGCTGTGCTTCGGACTCCCGCGAGACGGAAACGGCAGACCGCGAGTGTTCCCAAAGTTCGTTGTGCAATCGGCCAGAGTGTCCTCGGACTGGGCCTGGCAACGACGATTCGGGCAAGGCCAGCACTAAATTGCGCGTATTGCTTGTGGAAGATAATCCGGCAGATGTTGAGCTGGTGTTGGCCACCTTACGGAAGGACGGGTTCGAAGTCTGTGGCGATGTTGCTCAAACCCCCGAGGAGTTCACCTCGCGAATACAGTCGACCAATTATGACCTGATCCTTGCCGATTACAACCTGCCGGAATGGAGAGGCACGGAGGCGCTCGACATTCTATGCCGCGAAAATCTGGACGTCCCGCTGATTGTGGTCACTGGCTATCTAGGCGAGGAGAAAGCGGTGGATTACATCAAGCAAGGGGCCACTGATTGTGTCTTGAAGGACCGGCTGGCGCGGCTGCCGGCCTCGGTACGCAGGGCCTTGGAGGAAAAGCGGCTTCGAGATCAGCGCCGCCAGTCTGAAGAAGAGTTGGCCCAGAAGATTGCGGAATTGGCTCGGTCGAACGAGGAACTGGAGCAGTTTGCCTATGTGGCTTCGCATGATTTGCAGGAACCATTGCGCATGATTGCCAACTACACCCAGCTGCTGGCGGAACGATATCGCGGCAAACTGGACGAACAGGCCGACAAATATATCAGCTACTCGGTGGACGGTGCGATGCGCATGCAGGCTCTGATTCACGATTTGCTGAAATTTTCCCGGGTTGGCAAAGCGCAAGTTGAACCCCGAACCACCGAATGCCGCGCGGTAGTGGAACAAGCAGTGAAGAACCTGCGAGCCGCCATTCAGGAAAGTGGCGCGATGGTGAACTGGAATGGTTTGCCCATGGTCATGGCTGATCCCGCACAGCTCACGCAGGTATTTCAAAACCTGATCGCCAACGCCATCAAGTTTCACGGGGCGGAAACTCCCGTGATCCAAATCGACGCGGAAAAGAAAGACCCGGATTGGGTGCTGACAGTTTCTGACAACGGCATCGGCATCCCGGTCGAGAGCCAGGAAGATATCTTTGTCATTTTCCGGAGACTGCACACGCGCAACGGAATATCCGGGCAACGGGATCGGTTTGTCGATCTGCAAGAAAATCATTGAGCGACACGGCGGAAAGATCTGGATCGAAGCTCAGGCGAAACCCGGCTGTTGCTTCAAATTCACTCTTCCCATCGAACCACTCTCCAAGACCGGCCAGGAAGCGCACGCATGAAAACCACCGAGGTTCTGCTGGTGGATGACAATCCCGCGGATACGGATCTGACCAGCGAAGTGCTTTCACGCAACGGCTGTCCCAGCCACATCCACTCGGTATTTAACGGCGTCGATGCAATCGCATTTCTGCGGCGAAAGGGAAAGTATGCCAACGTGCCTCTGCCCGACTTCATGATTCTTGACTTGAGTCTTCCCGGCAAAGGATGGGCGCGCGGTGCTGGCCGAGGTCAAAGCCGATCCGGTATTGCGCAAGATTCCGATTGCGATCTTCAGCACGTCGGAGGCGCCGCAAGACATTATCCGCAGCTATGAGCTGGGAGCGAACTGTTATGTCAGCAAGCCCGGCAACCTGCGGGACTTTATCTCCGCCGTGACTTCAATTGGCGAATTCTGGTTTGGGCTGGCGCATCTTCCGCGCGAGGAGGAACGATGAATAACGGGCATACAAATATTTTGTTGATTGAAGATAACCCCGGTGACGCTGACCTGGTTCGCTTGCGTCTGATCGAAAGTGACGCCGCGGTCAACGTAAGCTGTGTCAACCGCCTTGAGGATGGGCTTGCGTCCATTGCGAAGCATCCGCCTTCGGTGGTGCTGCTGGATCTGAATCTTCCCGACAGTCGCGGCTCGGATACGTTCCGCAAAATACTCGAGAAAGCACCCGGCGTGCCGATCGTGATCCTCTCCGGCCAGGATGACGAAGCGCTGGCCATGAAGGCGCTGCATCAGGGCGTGCAGGATTATCTGGTGAAAGGCGATATCACCAGTCATCATCTGGACCGCGTCATGCGGCTATGCCATTGAACGGCAGGCCCTGATTCGGTCTCTGGAGATGAGCCGCCAACAGCAACTGGAGTTCAAGAATCAATTTCTGTCGCACGTTTCGCACGAATTGCGGACGCCTCTGACCTGCATTCATCAGTTCGTCACCATCCTGCTGGATGGCCTGGCGGGCGAAATAAATACCGAGCAACGCTACCATCTCACGACGGTTCTGAATAGCGTTCATCAGTTGCGCGCCATGATACGGGATCTGCTGGAGGCAACCCGGGCCGAGTCGGGGAAAATCCGCATCGCGCCATGCTGCATCACCATCGTCGACCTTATTCAGCAGGCAGTTTCGATGATGTCGGCCACCGCAAAAGAAAAACGGGTGGGCCTGGAAGTTGGGTTGGATACTCGCATCCCGTTTGTATACGCCGATGCCGATCGCGTGCTCCAGGTGCTGATCAATCTCATCGACAATGGCATCAAATTCACCCCCGCCGATGGATCGGTTCTGGTGAAAGCTTGCCTGGTGGAGGCCGATCCCAGCATGGTTTACGTTTCTGTCGCCGACACCGGCCGCGGTATCAGCCCGGAAGCCAGGAGCCTGATCTTTGAACGCCTGTATCAAGACCCCAATTCCGTGGACAACAACCGCGCTGGATTGGGCCTGGGCCTCTTCATTGCGAAGGAACTGGTCGAGCTTCACGGCGGACGAATCTGGGTGGCAAGCGAGGTAGGAAATGGCAGTACATTTTCCTTTACCTTGCCGTTGTATTCGCTGGCAAAACTGCTTTTTCCGGTGGTCACCGACCAGGGCCGGCTGCGCGATGCGGTTGCTCTGGTCAAGGTTGAACTCAGTCCGCTTCCTGGTACCTCGCGGGGAAACTGGAAGGAAATCTGCCAGCAGAGTCTGGAGCGGCTGCGGCGTTGCGTTTATCTCGACAAAGACCTGGTGCTGCCGGTCAGTGGAAAGGTTGGACCGAGCGAGAACTTTTTCGTGGCCGCATCCACTGGTTTGGAGGGAGCGGAGATCATGATGAAACGCATTCGCGAGCAACTCGAGGGCGCCGAAGGTTTCAAGGCTGCCGGCTGGGTGAAAGTATCCGCGACCGCAGTGGCCATGCCCGCCCCCGATGAGGCGAAATCCCTGGAAGCGCAAGTACAGACCCTTGCTGACCGGGTAGCGGAAATGGCCATGGCAGCGCTAGCCGCGAAACCGGCCAGCCAGGGCGCTGATGGTGAGATAAATGCAGTCCAGAATTTAGAGCGAGAGATTACAGCCTAGGACATTAGACCAAACTAATGGAGGACACAAATGGACAAACCGAAAATCCTGATCGTCGATGATGACCCGGACCTCAGACGGGCGCTGAAAATACGTCTGCGGGCCAACCACTATGACACCGTACAGGCTGCGGATGGTTATTCCGCGATTGCCGTGGCGCAAAAGGAGCAACCGAATCTGATTATCCTTGATCTCGGCTTGCCGGCCGGCGACGGCTTCGTGGTTTTGGACCGGCTGCAGAACAGCGATTCCTTGTCGAGTATTCCGGTAATTGTTTTGACGGCGCGGGATCCGCAATCCAGCGAACAGAAAACGCTGCAAGCGGGGGCGACAGCTTTCTTTCAAAAGCCGGCTGACAACAACGAGTTGCTGGATGTGATTCGCGCCACCCTGCCTAATGCCTGGCCGGGCACGGCATTGCCGTCGTAAGCACTAACGCGACGGCGGCGGCGCCGAACCAGGGCAGGCGTAGACGTTCGCAGAAGTGTGTTTCCACGCTGGGGCTTCAGGCCGGATCGAAATGCTCGGGGTCCGTATTGACGGACGAAGTTATCGCCTGCCCGGACCCTGCGTACCATCGTGGTTGGTAGTGGTGGTACCCGGCTGGCCGATACGAATTCAGTGAGGGCAGGCGGAACGTGGACTTGTTCGCAGCATTAAATTCTCCTGATTTCATGCCCCACGGGTATTGCTACCTGTGGGATCCGCGGATGGTGTGGCTGCACGTCATCTCGGACGGGCTGATCACGCTGTCGTATTACTGCATTCCGGTTGTCCTGATCTACTTCATCCGCAAGAATCGCGATATCCCCTTCAACCGCATTTTCTGGATGTTTGCGACTTTCATTCTGGCCTGTGGCACCACCCACCTCATGGAGATTTGGAATGTCTGGCATGCCAGCTATCTACTGGCCGGGGTGGTCAAGGGAATTACCGCCGGCGCATCCCTGGTCACTGCGGTGGTGCTCATTTCTTTGGCCCCGAGAGTGATGTCATTGCCGGGGCGAATGCATTTGCAGGAAGAGAATCGCAAATTGGCGGACGAAGTTGCGGACGGCAAGTGGTTAGAGGAGGTGCGCGGACACCTGGCTGCCGTCGTCGAATCGTCCGACGATGCCATCATCAGCAAGACCCTGGACGGCACCATCACTTCCTGGAATCCGGGCGCCAAGAAATTATTTGGCTACTCGTCATCCGAGGCGATCGGCAAATCGATGCGCATGCTCTTGCCGCCGGAGCGGGCGAGTGAGGAAGCCAACATTCTGGCGCGCATTGGGCGGGGGGAGCGGGTCGAGCATTTCGAAACCGTTCGGGTTCGCAAGGATGGTAAGAGGATTAACATTTCGGCCACCATCTCGCCGATCAAGGATAGCAGCGGCGCCATTGTCGGCGCCTCAAAAATCGCCCGTGACAACACTGGGCGCAAGCGGGCTGAGGAGGCTCTAAAGAAAAGCCTGGCCACCACCGAGGCTGCCCTCCAGGAGTTGGCCGATCAAAAGTTCGCTTTGGATCAGCACGCCATCGTAGCCATAACTGACGTCCAAGGCATAATCACCTATGTAAACGAAAAGTTCTGCACCATCAGTCAATACTCCGAGGAGGAACTGATCGGCCAGAATCATCGCATTCTTAATTCCGGCCACCACCCCAAAGAGTTTTTCCAGGACGATGTACCACGACATCGCCAATGGGAAGGTGTGGCACGGCGAGATTAAGAACCGGGCCAAGGATGGGTCGGTTTACTGGGTGGATACGACCATCGTCCCGTTCGTAGGAGCGGATGGAAAACCGCGGCAGTACGTGGCCATCCGAGCAGACATCACGGAGCGCAAACAGGCCGAGGGTATTCTTGTCCGTCAAGCCCTGGAGTTGGCCCGGCAAGCCGAAGAATTAGCCCTTCGCGGCAGGCGCTGAAACCCAGACGCTCATGCTTCAGTCAGTGCTGGACAGCATGTCGGAGGGGTTGGTGGTCGCCGATGAGAACGGAAAGTTCATCATCTGGAACCCGGCGGCGGACAAAATTGTTGGTTTGGGTGCAGCGGACGTGCCCAGCGGGGAATGGAATAAACATTACGGAGTTTTCTTGCCCGACACGGTGACCCCTTTCCCGCCAGAACAAAATCCGCTCTTACGCGCTATGCACGGCGAGGTGTGCTCCGCCGAGATGTTTTTGCGTAATGCAGAACTCGCCGAGGGGGTTTGGATCGATTCCAGCGCCAGTCCACTCAAGAACAAAGATGACGTGGCGCGCGGGGCGGTAATCGCGTTCCGTGACATCACGCAGAGAAAAAAAGATGAACAGAAAATTAGGAAGCTCAATGACGAACTCGAACGGAGAGTGGTGGAACGCACGGCGCAGTTGGAAGCCGCCAACAAAGAACTGGAGGCCTTCAGTTACTCGGTGTCGCACGATCTGCGGGCGCCGTTGCGGCACATCGGCGGCTTTTCCAAGATGCTGGTCGAGGAATTCGGCCCAACCCTTGATCCTACCGCGCAGCACTATCTTGATCGCATCCAGATCAGGGACACAAAAAATGGGCCTGTTAGTGGACGAATTGTTAAATCTGGCACGGGTTGGGCGCCAAGGCCTGAATCGGCAACCCACCAAGTTGAACTCGGTTGTCGCGGAAGTAATAGCGATTCTGCAGCCGGAGAGCGAAGGCCGGCAGGTCGAATGGGTTGTCGCCGATCTTCCCGTCGTTGACGTGCGATCCGGTTTTAGTTAAGCAGGTGTTTCAAAATTTGCTGGCGAATGCGCTGAAGTTTACTCGTCCCCGGGGCGCCGTTGGTGGGAGTGCACGGGCGGAGACGCCCGCGCCTACACCCGGGACGCCCGCGGCTACGCGGGCTGTGATTGAAGTCAGTTACAAGGAGGAGGATGGACAACCGGTGTTCATGGTGCGGGACAACGGCATCGGCTTCAACATGAAGTATGTCGATAAATTGTTCGGAGTCTTCCAGCGCCTGCATCGCGCGGAGGACTTCGAGGGTACCGGCATCGGCTTGGCCACCGTGCAACGTATTGTTCAAAAACACGGCGGCCGAGTATGGGCCGAGGGCGAACTGGACAAGGGTGCAGCCTTCTATTTCACCCTCAGCGTCGGAAGACAAGCTGAATCAAAAAGCCACGGAGCTAAGGCTGGAGGCCGCTTATGAACTAGACGAACTCGACATACTGTTGGTGGAAGACAATCAGGATGACATGGATCTTGCCCTGCACGCGCTGCGGCGGGAGAAGTTGGCGAACAACATTTTCGTCGCCCGCGACGGCGAGGAAGCCTTGGACTTCCTCTTCTGTCGCGGAGCGTTCGCACAACGATCGTTTGATCGTCCGCCGAAATTGGTGCTCTTAGACTTGAAACTGCCCAAAGTGGATGGCTTGGAGGTGCTCAAACAAATCAAGAGTGATTCGCGAACCAAGACCATCCCAATTGTTATTATGACTTCGTCAAAAGAAGAACGAGACATGGTCAGTGGCTACAACCTCGGGGCCAACAGCTATATCCAGAAACCGGTCGACTTCGACCAGTTCCGCGAGACCGTCAAGACCATCGGATTGTACTGGCTGGTGATCAATCAGCCGGTTCCGGCCAATGGCTTCGGCGAATCGGCAGCGCGCCGCTGACTTAGTCTCCTGGCGCCGTCTCCGTTACCCGCGAGGCCAGGTGCTGTCGCGGCGGGCAGTCGCTCATTCAGCGTTCAGTCCTCGCGGTCACAGCAGTATTCGCCTCTTAGTCTCCTCGATCCTAAAATTAAGAGAACTGGTATATGGTATAGTGGTCGGACCAAAACGGTTAATTGGGCTTACTTAAGAGACTTCAATGGCGATTGCAAGCATCAACCCGGCTACAGGGCAACTGATTAAGTCATTCGAACCGCTGACCGATGCGCAGATCGAAGGCAAGTTAAAGCGGGCTGCCGAGGCCTTTTGCAAATACCGGCGAACCAGCTTCGCCGACCGGGCGCGAATGATGGTAAGAGCCGCCGAAATTCTGGAAAAAGATAAAGAAAAGTTCGCGCGTACCATGACCAGCGAAATGGGCAAGCCGTTTCGGGCGGCGGTAGATGAGGCCGTCAAATGTATCTCAGCCTGCCGCTATTATGCCGAAAATGCCGAGCGCTTTCTGGCTGACGAGGTAATCGAAACGGCGGCAAGCCGCAGTTACATCCATTACCAGCCGCTGGGGCCGATTCTGGCGGTAATGCCGTGGAATTTTCCTTTTTGGCAAGTCCTACGCTTCGCGGCGCCGGCTTTGATGGCGGGAAATGTTGGCCTGCTGAAGCACGCCTCGAATGTGCCGCAATGCGCGCTCGAAATTGAGGATCTGTTTCACCGCGCCGGTTTTCCTGAAGGGGCATTTCAGACGCTGCTGATCGGCTCGCAGAAAGTGGACGGAATCCTCAACGATCCCCGGGTGGTGGCCGCCACGCTTGACCGGCAGCGAGGAAGCCGGAGTGCAGGTTGGAACCGGGGCGGCCAAGAGAATCAAGAAGGTGGTTTTGGAACTGGGTGGTAGCGATCCTTTTATCGTCATGCCCAGTGCCAATATCGATGAGGCTATCGCGACCGCGGTCAAGGCGCGCATCGTCAATAATGGCCAGTCCTGCATCGCGGCTAAACGATTTATTGTTGCCGAATCCATCGCTGGAGAATTTGAACGGAAGTTTGTCAGCAAGATGGAGGCGCTGAAAGTCGGCGATCCGTTCGACGAAAACACAGAGTTGGGACCGTTGGCGACGCCGGAGGGAGTGACAAGTTTGCATGCGGACGTGCAAAAGACCATCGCCGCCGGCGCTCGAGTTCTCACCGGAGGCAAGCCGGTGGATGGTGCGGGGAACTATTACGCTCCTACAGTCCTCACCAACATTCCCAAAGACTCACCGGCGTATCGCGACGAATTATTTGGACCGGTGGCTTCTGTATTTCACGCCAAGAATGTGGACGAGGCAATTTCCATCGCGAACGACAGCCGCTTCGGGTTGGGAGCCAGCGCCTGGACGAATGACACGCACGAGCGCGAACGCTTCATCAACGAAATTGAAGCAGGGATGGTGTTCATCAACCGGATGGTTGCGTCCGATACCCGCCTGCCCTTTGGCGGCGTAAAGCACTCGGGACACGGCCGTGAACTCGGACCTTACGGGATTCGCGAGTTTACGAATATCAAGACTGTGTGGATTCAAGAACCTAACAACTGAAATCGTTTCCGTTGGGACGTGGCACGATTTCCGCATTGAATCGCTGTGCATAAGACAATTCGCACATCACGACTGTACGAGCAGATCGTTCAGCAGATCGAGGAATCGGTGCTGAAGGGCGTGCTCAAGGCCGGGGATCAGTTGCCCGCTGAACGCGATCTCGCGCTACGCTTCGGAGTAAGCCGCACTGCCGTGCGTGAAGCGGTAAAGGCTCTGCGTGAAAAAGGACTGGTCGAAGCCTATTCCGGCCGCGGAACTTTTATAACCGACGGAACCTCGCGGGCAATTCGACAATCGCTCGGATTGATGGTCAAGATTGGTCAACCCAGCGGGTCCAATCATCTGGCGGAAATGCGCGGAATTCTTGAGCCGGAGATTGCAGCGCTGGCGGCGACGAGGATTCAGGAACCACACTTGACCCTGATGCGAGAAGCGGTCGCGCTTATGGACCGCGCGCAAGAGGATCCGGAGGCTTACATTGAAGCTGACCTGGACTTCCACTTAGCCTTAGCCGAGGCGGCGGACAATCCTTTGATTCTGTCGCTGCTTGATTCCATTGTGGCGTTGCTGCGGGAACAGCGTATCCGGATTTTTCAGGTCGAAGGGGGGCCGAGCCGCGGCCAGTTCCATCACAAGCGCATTCTGCAGTCAGTGGAGCAGCACAATTCGGAAAAGGCTCGTGCGGCAATGCGGGCTCATTTACAGCAAGTGCGCGAGGATTCGAGGGCCAGCGAAGCGCATCCCGCGCTGGCCAGAGCTTTTTCGTAGTTGGAGACTTACAGTTTTAGGATCAGCAACCTTGGCCTCTCGTGCGAAGCAATGTGGTGAACGGCACGAGGTGGCGTTTTCAAATGAGGTTGCTAACAGTTCGCGAGCCGGAAAAATGGCTGCGATGACGATGCCGGTGCGTCCGGTGCGCGTACGCGCCGGCATCGTAGAAGAGACTTTATTTTACCCATAAATTTTGCCATCTGTGTCATAGACGATTTCGCTGCGGAACTAACGTAACCTTAGCTTTCAGACTTACAATCACCGACCTTTATTGGCTTATGCTATACTGTAGTCACGCTTAATACCGCGGTTGTATGGTGCGATTGCTCTGGTGCAGTATTTGATCTGAGAACTCCCGCCTTCAGTTTCCCCTCCGTACGTCTTCAGCGTAATCAAAACTTAAAGACTGGCAACGCAGGTTGTTATGCCCGCCCGGAATTCGTGTGAGCATTCGATCTGGCTTGCCAAAGAAAGCAAAATGCAGAACTTTTCAGAATTACCGATTTCTCCGTACGTCCAAGGTCGTTTATCAGTTCGCCGGATTTTCCATACCAACTCCGGTGCAAGCCGCTGCCATTCCGCAGGCGCTTGCGGGCAAGGATGTGCTGGCTACCGCCCAAACAGGTACCGGCAAAACCCTCGCCTTCCTGATTCCAATCATGGAACAACTGCTGCAGCGGAATGCTGCAGGTATCGCTGCGCTGGTGTTGGTTCCAACTCGTGAACTGGCAATGCAGGTCGCAGAACAATTTGACGCGTTGCGCGGCAAGCAGCTTTCGCGCGCGGCTCTGGTTGTGGGCGGCTTATCAGAAGGCCAGCAACTACGCGACATTCGCAACGGAGCACGATTGATTGTCGCCACTCCGGGCCGGTTAGAAGATTTCCTCGATCGCAAGCTGGTTAATTTTCGCAGTCTGCAGGTGCTGGTGCTGGATGAGGCCGACCGCATGCTGGACATGGGATTTCTGCCTGCAATCCGAAGGATTGCGGCTGTTCTCCCGAAAGATCGTCAGACGATGTGTTTCTCCGCGACTCTCGAAGCCTCGGTCGTTCACCTCGTAAACGACTACATGAAAAACCCAGTGCGAGTCGCATTTGGATCTACGCTGAAACCATCGGAAAACGTTCGCGTGCAGGCCTTCGAGGTCGACGCGCATAGCAAGCAGGAAGTATTGCATCGCTTGTTGGCGAAAGAAACGGGGCGCTGTCTGGTGTTCGCTCGTACCAAACGCGGAACCGAAAGACTGGCCAAAAATCTGAATCGCGAAGGCTTCGCCGCTGCCATGATTCATGGCGACCGCTCGCAATCCCAGCGGACTGCCGCACTCGCCGGATTTCAGCAGGGACGCTATCGCATTCTGGTCGCAACCGATTTGGCTTCGCGGGGCATTCATGTGCAGGACATTGCCCATGTCATTAACTACGATTTGCCTGAAGTGGCCGAAAACTTCATCCACCGGGTGGGGCGGACGGGTCGCGCAGGAGAGCGCGGAGTTGCTTCCACGTTATTCGGACGGGATCAGCGGTCCGAGTTGCACCAACTGGAACGGACGCTTGGAATTCGGATGGAGAGAATGATCTCCACCGGGCGCAGGGAAAAGGATTCATCTCAGAGTCCAGCTGCGACGCGCAATCGCATTGATATTGAATCCACCCCGAAACCCAGGAGGGTTCGCATGCCGGGCGAGGTATTGCAAGTGCAGATGCCGAACTAAACTGAATGGCGCGCCAGGAATTCAACGCGACGCGAATAGTTTCGAAGCCAAACTGGCGCGCTTCTTTCTGTGCGCAGCAGCCTTGCGCAGCCAGTTATCCGATAATGATAGATTGGCCGGCACTCCGTCGCCATCTCGATATCGCAGCCCGAGATTGTACTGGGCTGCGGCATTCCCTTCTTTGGCCGCAGTTGTGACCCAGCGTGCGGCTTCCCTGCAATTCTGAGGAACAAAGTGTCCGACCTCGTAGGCCATGCCTAGAGCAAAAGCTGCGGAGTCGTCTCCGTACTTGGCCTGCCGGCGCAAGGTTTCAATCTCAAAGCGGCTCAACTGCTGAACCGCGAAAAAGGCTGCCGGGTCGGTTATCTGCTTGTGACTGACTTCAAGTGGAGAAAAACGCTTGGAGAACGGTGGTGCTTTGTCGGTCTTTTCTACTTTTTTAATTACGGCCGGCTTCTTGGTTGTCAAAGCTGCTTTTGTCGGAGCTAGTGGAACAGCCGTCGGCGGAATGTTGGCAATCGCCGCTACAAGGACGGGAGGGGTTGAGCGTGAGGCTTGTGCATTGCGCGTCGACTCATAATGCCACGCTTCCACAAACAGCAATGCAGCAAGCAGCGACAGCAGCCAAACCGGAATTGCAATGCCTAAAGCACGCCGCCCACGAAGTGTAATACGAACTTTGCGCGGATCACCACTGACAGAGCTGCGGACGCTGTGGACTGAATTTTGAATATCGACTGCGGCTTCGCGTGCCTGGTCATTGCTGGCTGATTGCTCGATCTCAGCGGGGTTAGTAACGACTCCATGGTTCACAGGCGTACCGGTTGTCGCCTCGTTCTGGCTATCGGCCTGAGTCGCGCCTGCCGAAAATTGAAATCCGGATTGCAGAGCAGAACTTTCAACCTCCGCACATTGATTAACTTTACTTACCGGTTCGAAACTGTTCGATCGTCTACCGATGGGAGCTTGCATCTGATCATGGACGCATTGCAGGACCCATGCGGCCGCCAATAACTTTTCGAAGGAAAGATGATCAAGGGTGAGTTGCTGATTTGTACTAGAGCTCTCTTCCGCTGCCATGGGCGGACGGACCTCTTACAATGGGGGATTAACAACGGGTGCGGGATTTTCTTGAATCCGTCACCACGACCGATCATACATCGGTTTGTGCATTTCGAATTTGGAAAAAGTTGCGAGCAAGGCTTCAAGCAATAGTTGAACTCGCATTCGGCAGAAACTTTATTCGTTCTCGCACCTGGGGGAGTCTTCAGGCCATGAGAAGAAAGTCACCGACTGCTATATTCTTTGTACATGTGTTCTTATTCCCCGCGTAGGGATCGCGAACTAATTCAGATTGTCGATTCTGCTTTCGCGGATGCCGCGCGTCGAAGTGGTAAGTGGCTGCTGTGTCGTCCCGGCTGCACGCAATGTTGTATCGGAGTCTTCGCTATAAACGCGCTTGACGCGGTACGGCTGAAGAAAGGACTCGAAAATCTGGCAAGACTTGCGCCAGAGCGGGCAGCCCGCGTGCGAGAACGCGCCCGGGACGCGGTTTCTCGGCTATCGAAAGATTTTCCTGGCGATCCTGCCACCGGCTTGTTACACGAAAGCGACGAGTCGGCGCGCCGCTTTGCTGACTTTGCTAATGAGGAACCTTGTCCGGCACTCGATCCTGCTACTGGACTTTGTGACCTCTATGAATCTCGTCCCATGACTTGTCGGGTTTTCGGTCCGCCGCTGCGCTCAGAAGAAGGTCTGGGTGTTTGCGAACTTTGCTTTCACGGTGCGACCGACAAGGAAATTGCGGCTTGCGAAATCGGTCCAGACCCGGACGATTTGGAATCCACTTTGGTTCAGGAAATCGAAAAAGCTTCCAGTGCCCAAGGTAAGACGATTGTAGCGTTCTGTTTAACATCTTGATTCTTAGTCCGATCCGATTTATTTCGTCGTCCCGAGCAAAGCGAGGGATCTACGTTCTTGTCGGCACTTGCACAAACTCAGATTCCTCGCTCCGCTCGACATGACAATCCGGCAATTTGATGAACTTGGAATTTGACGCGTTGGTGCTGGGCGGCGGCGCCGCGGGCTTGATGTGCGCCCTGGAAGCCGGCAAGCGCGGACGGCGCGTCGCGGTAATCGAACGATCCGAACGCGCAGGGAAGAAAATCCTTATCTCCGGTGGCGGACGTTGCAACTTCACCAACATTCACTGCCGTCCGGAAAATTTTATCTCCGCGAATCCACACTTCGCAAAGTCAGCCCTCGCCCGTTACACACCTTCGGACTTTATCGCGCTGGTAGAGAAGCACAACATTCCATATCACGAGAAAACGCTCGGCCAGCTTTTTTGCGATGGCTCTGCACGCGACATTGTAGCGATGCTTGAGCGTGAATGCCACGATGCCGGAGTTCGTATTTTTGTGAACACCTCAATTCAAGAAATTATGAGGCCGGGCGATTTCGTCCTACGTGTCGGAGAAAGTGAATTCCGCGCTCCGATTCTGGTAATCGCCACTGGAGGTCTTTCGATTCCGAAGATGGGTGCGACGAGCTTTGGGTACGACGTGGCGCGGCAATTCGGGTTAGCTATTCGCGAACCTCGGCCTGCCTTGGTACCGTTCGTGTTCAACGAAGAAGATCGCAGTAGATATTGCGATCTAGCCGGAGTCTCGGCCGACGTCGGAGTTTCTTCTGGCCGGCAGCAGTTCCGGGAAAAGATGCTGATCACGCATCGAGGATTAAGCGGGCCAGCTATTCTGCAGATTTCGTCTTATTGGAAACCGGGTCAACCGGTTGTTATTGATCTGGCTCCGGGCGGAGTTGTGACAGCAGCACTTGGAGTGCCCGGGGCGCAGAGAAATATCACGACCATGAGAGCGGCGCTGCAAAACTTTATGCCAAATCGTTTTGCCAATCGGTGGCTGGACTTGCATCCACCCGCCGGGTGGACAAACTCGGCGCTCGCGGAATTGGAGCATGCCGTACACAACTGGACGGTGATCCCGGCCGGCACTGAAGGTTTTGCTAAGGCGGAAGTCACCGCGGGCGGAGTCGACACTGACGAATTGTCCGCCAAGACTATGGAGAGCTGGAAAGTGCCCGGCTTATTTTTTATCGGCGAAGTAGTTGAAGTGACCGGCCATCTGGGAGGCTTCAATTTTCAATGGGCATGGGCGTCAGGCGCCAGCGCCGGCCGCGCAATGTAGGCGCGGGCGTCATCGCCCGTGCGGTGTCACAAGAAATCATCATGCCAGAACCGCCTGATACTCCTCGTACGCACCCTTGAAATCCGTGAGTTTGTGGTCCGTTTCGAAATGCCAAATCCTGGTAGCCACTTCGTCGATCAGATCGTGATCGTGCGTCACTAATAGCACCGTACCCTGATAACGCTGCAGTGCAATGTTCAGCGCATTGATCGACTCCAGATCCAGGTGGTTGGTCGGTTCATCGAATACCAGCACGTTCGGCTTTTGCAACATGAGCTTGCAAAAAAGCAATCGCGCCGCCTCGCCACCAGACAAAACGTCAGTGCGCTTCAAGGCGTCTTCGCGCGGGAACAGCATCTGACCGAGCAGGCCGCGGATCTCTTCATGCGCAGCGGATGGATCCCATTGATGCAGCCATTCGAATACCGTCATTCCGCCTTCGATCAGAGCGCGGTGATCCTGGGCGAAATATCCGACATTAGCCTCGTGTCCCCAGATTACTTTCCCGCTGGTGAGGAACGCTCCATCGTAGCCGCTGGTCTTGCGCAGTTCGGCGTCGGGAGTCGTTGGAGAATTTGCCAGCAGCGCATTCAGCAAAGTTGTTTTGCCCGCGCCGTTCCGGCCCATTAAAGCAATTTTCTCGCCTCGCATTACGCTCGCGGTAAAATTTCGAATGACTTCAGCATCGCCGTAAGATTTCGTAACCCCTTCCAATTCAAGAATGTGTTTTCCGGAAGGACGCTTCTGCTCGAATTTCAAAAACGGACGCTGGATGTTCGACTTGGCGAGTTCGGTGACCTGCAGGCGCTCGACTTCTTTGCGCCGCGACTGCACCTGGCTGGAACGGGTTCCGGCTGAGAAGCGCGCGATGAATTCATTGAGTTGCGCGATCTTCTTTTCACGCTGCGCATTTTGTCCTTCGATTTGCGACCGAATCTGCGTCTTCGCGACGACCATATCGTCGTAGGTGCCGGTGTAAGTAATGATGGTTTGATAATCGATGTCGGCGATGTGGGTGCAAATGCTGTTGAGAAAATGGCGATCGTGCGAGATCACGATCAGTACGCCATCATAATTATTCAGAAATCCCTGCAGCCAGTGGATCGAATCGAGATCGAGATGGTTCGTTGGCTCGTCGAGCAACAGCGCGAGCGGATGACCGAACAATGCTTGGGCCAGCAGGACGCGAACTTTTTGCCCGCCCTGAAGCTCGCCCATTTTTCGCTCGTGCAATTCGTCGGGAATATCGAGGCCTTGCAGGAGAATCGCGGCGTCAGTCTCCGCAGTATATCCGTCTTCTTCACCGACGATACCTTCCAACTCACCCAGCTTCATTCCATCTTCATCAGTAAGTTCGGCCTTCGAATGGATTCGGTCACGTTCTTCCATTGCCGCCCACAGGCGCTTGTTGCCCATCATCACCGTATCGATTACGCGATAGGCGTCGAAAGCAAATTGGTCCTGACTCAACACGCCGAATTTTTTCGGGCGCACCACCGTTCCTTTCTGGGGATCGAGATCGCCAGTAAGAAGCCGCATAAAAGTGGTTTTGCCCGCGCCATTCGGACCGGTCAGACCATAGCGTTTGCCCGGCGTGAAGGCGGTCGAGACATCTTCGAACAGAACTTTGGCGCCGTAGCGCATGGAAACGTTGCTAACTGAAATCATGATTTCTCAAGGGAACTGCGGAAAATTTGCCCAAAAGGCGGGGACGCAGCTGCTGTAATTAGGATATCACGGTGCACCCTCAGATCTTTGATTCGCTGCAAATCCGCCGCAATCGAAGGTCACATGTTAGCCTTTTGTTCCCGGCTACTTATACTTTGAGGAATTCATGAAAGACGTTCAATCTGCTCACCTTGACCTTCAGGCAATCGCCAAGCAAATCATGTTGGACCACGGGTTCGAGCCCGATTTTCCTCCGCAGGTTGCGCAGCAATTGGCCCAACTGAAAGCGCATGCGCCACAAGTTGCGCCCGCGGCCGAGATTCGTGATCTGCGAAATTTGCTGTGGTCTTCTATCGATAACGATACGTCTCGCGACCTCGATCAAATCGAAGTGGCTGAACGGCTGCCAAACGGAGACATCAAAGTGCTGGTGGGAATCGCAGACGTCGATGCCTTCGTGCCCAAGCATTCTGCGATTGATGATCACGCGGCCAAAGAGACGACTTCGGTTTACGCCGGCGTTCGCATCTTCCCCATGTTGCCAGAGGAACTTTCCACGGGCGCAACGTCACTGCTTGAAAACGCGGACAAACTAAGTATTGTCATTGAGTACGCCGTCGATGCCGAAGGCTGCGTCACGTCTAGCAATGTTTATCGGGCAATCGTTCGCAACAAGGCGCAGTTGGCGTACAACGCTGTTGGAGCCTGGCTTGAGGGAACGGCGGCTGCTCCTGCGAAAATATCCGCTTCGGCTGAGTTGCAAGCGCAGCTCAAGTTGCAAAATGAAGCGGCACAGGCCCTGAAGAATCAGCGCTACCGGAATGGCGCCCTCAACATTGAAACCAGCGAGATTCACCCAGTCCTACTGGATCAGCAGGTCGTGGATGTTGTAAGCGAAGAAAAAAATCCGGCGACGGACTTGATCGAAGATTTCATGATCGCCGCTAACGGAGTGGTTGCGCGCATGCTGGAGAAAGTATCGTCTTTACGGCGTATTGTGAAAACGCCCGAACGCTGGGATCGGATTGTGCAGCTGGCCGCGCAACACGGCGGAAACCTTCCGCCCGATCCCGATTCCAAAGCCCTCAATGATTTTCTGTCGAGCGCAAAGCGGCTGATCCAGATCACTTTGCTGATCTTTCGTTGGCGGTAATCAAACTGATTGGTCCGGGCGAATATGTTCTCGAACGCGCCGGAGATCCAGTGCAAGGGCACTTCGGCCTTGCCGTGCAGGATTACACGCACTCAACAGCGCCGAACCGCCGGTTTCCGGATGTCGTTACCCAGAGACTGATCAAGGCCATGCTTGCCCACCAACCCGCTCCTTATTCCGATGACGAGTTAGAAGCCATTGCCAGCAATTGCACCACGAAGGAAGACGCTGCGCGAAAAGTTGAGCGCGAGATGTCGAAACGTTTGGCAGCGGTTGCGATGAGCCAACGGATAGGCCAGATATTTGACGCAGCTCGTGACCGGCGCAACTCCAAAAGGAACTTTTGTGCGCGTGCTGCAACCGCGTGTCGAGGGATTGTTGGCCCAAGGACAACAAGGCGTGGACGTCGGAGACAGGTTGCGGGTGAAGCTAATTCGCACTGACGTTCAGCGTGGTTACATCGATTTTGCGCGGGCGTAAGCGAAGGCTGACGCCTCATCGCGGAAGGCACGGTTCGGCGCAGCTGAAGCCGCGCCCCCTTCAAAATCCAGACGCCCGTTCTGCCTATGGTTGGAAACTCATCCCTTTTTCTGTTCGAGCTCAGCCCAGCGCGAATAAAGTTCATCCGCGATTTTCTGCGCTTCGTCCATCTCGGCATGCGCTATAAGGAGACGTGGGCCATCACTCGCGATCGCCGGATCTTCGAGCTGCGTGCGTCTTCTCCTGCAGCACCTGCTCGGCTTCGGCAACGCGTTGCTCGATGGTTGCATATTCGCGCGCTTCGAGATATGAGAGCTTTTTCTTGGCGGCTGCAGGCTCAGCAGGAGTCGCAGCGCGCCTCGGTTGATGAGCGCCTGAAGAAACCGGCTTTGCCGGTTGCTCTTGTTCCGCCTGCCAAGCTTCCCATTGCGAGTAATCCGCAAAACTCGCTGCTCCGCCGTGGCCATCGAGTCCAAGCACGATGGTCGAGACGCGATCGAGCATGTAGCGATCATGCGTGACCAGCACCAACGCGCCGCGATATTCGAGCAGGTTCTCTTCCAGGATATCGAGGGTTGGAATATCGAGATCGTTGGTGGGTTCGTCGAGAAGGAGCACATCGGCGGGCTGAAGCATCAATTGCGCAATCAACACGCGCGCCCGTTCGCCTCCCGAGAGCCGTCCAATCGGCTGATTGAGTTGCTCGCCGGTGAACAAAAACCGCGCTGCCCACGATGCCACGTGAATCACGCGGTCCTGATAGATGACCGAATCGCCGTCTGGCGCCAGCGCGCGGCGCAGAGTGATGTCGGGATCGAGTTGGCGAGTTTGATCGAAGTATACGATTCGCAACCAGTCGGCGCGGCGAATTTCTCCGGCAGTCGCGGATAATTCTCCGCGCAACAAACGAAGCAGCGTGGTCTTGCCGCTGCCATTTGGGCCGACCAGGCCGACCCGCATCCCAGCCGTGATCACGAAGTTGAGTCCTTCAAAAAGACTACGTCCGCCAATTTCATAACCGACTTCTTCGAGTTCAATCAGTCGCTTGGTTTTGCGGTCGGTCGCGGAGAAATCGATGTTCGCAGTTGCAGCGCGGGTTCTGACGTTCAGATCCGCCAGCTCATTCATCAAGTCGCTGGCTTTGTCGATCCGCGCTTTAGACTTGCGCGTACGCGCTTTGGCTCCGCGACGCAGCCATGCGATTTCATTGTGTACCAGATTTTCCAGCGCTTCCTGGCGCTTTGCCTGCGAATGGAGAAATTCTTCCTTCTTTTCGAGAAAACGTACTGTAGTTTCCGCGCACACGAAGCAGTCCATCCGGATAAGCACGATTTAGCTCGGCCATCTCGGTTGCAACGTTCTCAAGAAAATAACGGTCGTGACTGACCACTACGCAGGCGAACGCTGCATTTTGAAGAAGTGCCTCGAGCCACTCGATCCCGGCCAGATCGAGATGATTGGTCGGTTCATCGAGCAAAAGAATATCGGGATTCTGCACCAGCGCTTCGACGATTGCCAATCGCTTTTGCCAGCCTCCCGACAACGCGGCTGCGGGTTGTTCCAGGTCGTCGAAGCCCGCACGCCCGAGTGTTTCGGCAAAGCGGGTGCCGCGCTCAGTCCCGGATACAGCGGCGCGATCCAGAGCTTTTTCGACCACTGAGCGAACCGTATCGCCCGATGCAAATCTCGATTCCTGGAGCACGCAGGCGAGGCGCACGCGTTTGCGAATCGCAATATTGCCGCCGTCAGGACTTTCGTCGCCTGCCAGAATTCGAAGAAGGGTAGACTTCCCTGAACCGTTTGGACCGATGAGGCCGATGCGGTCGCCTTCAGAAACAGTAAAGGAAATCTCTTGAAAGAGCTGGGTCGACCCGAAAGCTTTTGAGATGCCCTGTGCGTTGATGATCGGCGCCAAACGACTATACTCCGCGTCCTATGAGTTCTTGGGAATGTGCCCGGTTCGAAGCATTAAGAACCGCGATCGAACGGATCACTTCCTCACTAACTCTATCATCGCAATTTCCGGAGGACAGTTGTAGCGGACCGGCAAGAGCGAGCAACCAACCCCGGCGCACGTATAGCCAACCATGCCGGCATGTTGCCACACTCCTTCGGTATAACTCTTCGGGCAATCGGCGTTGCTGAGAATGCTGCCGATCAATGGCATACGAATCTGCCCGGCGTGAATATGACCGCAAAGACAAAGATCGATGCCCGCTCCGGCCGCCTCTTCGAAGATCTCGGGCGAGTGGGCAAGTAGCACCTTAAACGCCTTGTCCGGCACACCTTCGAGAGCGCCATCCAAATCGTCAAAGCCGTAACAGTGCGGATCGTCCACGCCGACCACCCAGAGGCTGGTTCCTGCTCGCCTGATCTCGATGGATTCATTGATCAGCATCCGCACGCCCAATTTTTCGATTTCTCCAGCCATATCGGATTCGTCGTGATTTCCCATCACCGCAACCACGCCGTGGTCCGCGTGCACGCTGGACAGTATTGTGCGCAGGCGCGGATAAACTTCCGGACACGGCCCCACGAGCTCGAAGCGGTAGTCCCCGGTCATCACGCAGAGGTCGGCATGCAAGTCCGCAATACGCTCGGCCACGATCTCGGCCAGTCCGTCCATGCCATCGATGTGCAGGTCCGCCAGTTGCAGTATGCGAAAACCATCGAAGCTCGCAGGAAGGTCCTGAAATTCCAAACGCACATTTCGCACGACCGGCTGCAGAGCGTTACGAATTCCGCGTGAGTAAATTCCCGCCAGTTGCAAAATAGTGCGCAGAATCGGGCGCGCAATGCGCTCGCGCATTACCAGCGTATCTTTGTGGACATGCCTTAATTCGCCGGAACTCATGGCCGCTTCAATGGCCCGGCGCGGGGCGAGACGCTTCTCCAGATCGTGGGCTAATTCAAATTCGCTGTCGGAATGAATCACTGGTATCTGATGTTTCAGAGAGGATCAGCGTTGTCTCGCAGCGGATAATCGCCGCCATTCGAGACTACACCGTTTGCAGGGGAGACTCTAGTGGCAGCTTCGAGGCGTTGCACCAAAGTAATCGGAGGTAATTCATTTCGGACTTAGACGGACGCCGCGACATCGCCGAAATAAGGCCAAGTTCAAGCCTTGACACTTGCGGGACCAAAACCCTGACGGAATAATTGTCCAGCGTTCGCGAATGATGAAGCGAAATCAAGAGAACCTTATTCGACCGGTCATGCCCGAACTGGATACGGTGCGAGGACTGGCTATCCTGCTCGTTCTCTTTTTCCATGGCTTTGGTTTTCAATTCGCTTCGGCGCCGCTACCGCGTCTAGCCCATCTATTCGTAGTCGCGACGATGCCCGGATGGGTCGGAGTTAATTTATTCTTCGTCCTGTCAGGCTTCTTAATTACCGGAATTTTGCTCGACAGCAAGAACCATCCTCACTACTACCGAAGGTTTTACGTCCGCCGCGCGCTCCGCATACTGCCTGCCTACTATGCATTTCTTTTGCTTTTGGCGGTCGCGCCAAGAACGGGCTGGTTAGATCATCGCCAAGTCTCATGGCAATTCGTCGGCTTGAGTTTCCTTTACCTGTCGAATGTCACAAATCTGTTCGCAGTGCCAATGCAATACGGCGCGTTGTGGTCTTTAGCGGTTGAAGAGCACTTTTATCTGGGTTGGCCGTTTGTCGTACGTGCAACCTCACGAAAGACACTTGCTCTATCTGCATTGGCGGTCGTTTTTATTTGTCCGGTGCTTCGCGCAATTGCCTTCATGCGAGGAGATCAATATGGAGCAGGCTACACATGGCTTGTGGCCGATGGATTGGCCGTCGGTTCATTACTGGGACTGCTCAGCCGTGGTTGCTTGTCTGACCGCAAGCGCATGAAGTGCGTCTCGGTATTGAGTATGAGCAGTGCTGCCGCATTACTGATTATCGGAGCGCCTTTCGGAATATTGCTTAACCGCACTCTGGTGGGTGGCGTTTTGCGGCCCACGGCGTTGAATCTATTTTTCGCAGGAACTCTGGGATCTTTGCTGGTGATTGGCACCAGCAATTTGAAATGGATCGTGCAACGACCTATTTTGCAATTCTTCGGACGAATCAGTTATGGCCTGTATCTTTTCCATATGCTGGCTTTTGATTTTGCCGACCATCTACTGGGATTGTTTGCGCGAAATGCAGAGCATATAGTTCCAAACAATTTTCCGCTGATGTGTTTGCGTTTCGCCGTGGCCGCAACACTGGCTACGACGATTGCGGCGTTGTCCCGGAAATATTTCGAAGAATGGTTCTTGGGTTTGAAGGAAAAGTTAGCATCGCCCGCAAAAAATCGCCGCAATATCAGAATGGCTCCGTCTCTTGATCCTGCGGTCACTCTCAGCGCAGCGCTTAAATAGGGGATTCCTGCGGCACGTCCCGCATGCAGCTTTATTTATGGGAATCTATGGTGGACCTGGTCGGGTTCGAACCGACGACCTCTTCCATGCCATGGAAGCGCGCTCCCAACTGCGCCACAGGCCCACTGAAGAACAGATAAACGATCCGGTGCAGAGACACCGGATAAGATAAATCAATTCTCGCTTACCAGATGAGGTTAGTCAAACGCCACGGTGCTGCGCCGAAGCGATCTCGTCCCCGTTTCTGCGATTTTACGAAAACTGAGAAAATGGATATGCTGAATTCAAGTGATTAATTCATGAAACTTTATCCAATTTGCGTTCTGAGGTTGTGGGTTCTGCCTTTTCTGGTGACTGCGGCGACGGCCCAGGTGGCTTCTCCTCAGGATTCGGCTGCCAAGGCGCCGCCGGTTCCTTACGCCTCGGTCAGCCAACTGAATCTGATGCTGTCGCAAGTGGAGCAAGTCTCTCAGGCTACACAAGCGGATTTGGCCAAATTACGAATCGAGAAATGGAAGACTGATTCGAATACCAAGCGAGGCACCGAGTCGGACGTGGAATCGATTCAGCGCAATCTGCAAATGGCGCTGCCCGAAATCATCGGCCAATTGCGCGCTTCGCCGGAAAACATTGCAATAACTTTCAAGCTCTACCATAATCTTGACGCGCTTTACGATGTGTTCGGACCAGTAGTCGAGTCTGCCGGAGCGTTTGGGCCCAAGGACGAATTCCAATCGATGCAAAACGATTTCAACGCGCTTGAGCGATCGCGGCGAGACCTGGCTGAGCGGATGGAGAGCCTGGCCGGCGCAAAAGAAGGGGAACTGACGCAACTTCGAGGCCAAGTGCGGGAATTGCAGGCCGCAGCGGCTCCTCCGCCGGCTACCAAGAAAGTTGTGGTAGATGACACACAGCCAGAGAAAAAGCCGATCAAGAAAAAATCGGCGACAAAGTCCACCAAGCCGAGCACGCCTTCGACGACGCAGAAATCAGGATCGAGTACAACTTCGCAGCCGCCGGCTCAGCCAACGCAAACCCAACCACAGCTCTGATCCGGTAGGCAGTCTGCTAGCGCGAATCTTCGCGATGGCGCAGCCAATCCAGAAACATCTGCTCGATCGGTTTGTCGTAGGTCATCATTACGTGGCGGATAGTGTGGCCGCTGACGAAATGGCAAACTTCTTCCGCCAGATTCTTGGCATGATCCCCGGCACGCTCCAGGGATTGCGTCATGAATATGACTTGCAGGCTGGCCTGCCGATGTGCGCCTTCAGGATTTTCGATGTGCCGCAGGAAAATCAGATTGCGCAGGCGGTCCATCTCCGCATCGGCGCGCAACACGTCCACAGCTTTTTTCACATCGCGAGTGGCAAATGCGCCGCCAGCGTCGGCTAGCATTTTTTCGAGCACGGTGGCCATGTGCGTCAGGTCGCGTGTGTCCTCGGGATCGATCCGCGATCCCGCCGACTGTGCGCTGCTGGCAAAACTGAGCAGCAGATCTCCGATGCGCTCCAGGCTGATCATGAATTTCATGCAGGCGAGCAATTCGCGAGCTTCGGTTCCACTCACTTGCGTAATGGCGAGCGTGACTCCATCGTCGATTTCGCGATCCAGCGTGTCGAGTTCTTTCTCCCGTTCCCGAATGGTATTGAGCAGTGGCGAAGAGCCAGTCGCGATACCTTCAGCCGCCGCCGCGGCGGCATCCCTCGCTACCGCACACGCTTCAATCGTCCTCTTTACCAGGTGCGAGTACGGCGGTTCAGGACGTGGGACGGACGCGGTACTCATCGAAACCTCCCGCACTTCACGAAATAGCGGACGCAATGCATTCGGTCCCCTTCGCTGCCGGTTTGGTGTGATGGTCACAGTGCAAGCATAGGTTCTTTGTATCGCGTATTTGTTAAAAAGTTGTAAATTCTGGGATCAATGAGCCGGAGGGGGTCACGCGGGTTGTGTCACCGGCACTGTAGAGACGTAGCTCTGCTACGTCTCGTACCGCCTGTATGTCAAGCCTATCCAGGTGACGGCCGCGAAGAATCGCTGGCAAGCGGTAGAGTAAACAAGAACACCGAACCATGGTTAAGTTCGCTCTCGGCGCGGATCGTGCCATCGTGCGCGAGCACGATGTGCTTCGCAATGGCCAAGCCTAGGCCGGTCCCGCCAGATTCGCGGGAGCGAGCCCGGTCCACGCGGTAGAAGCGCTCGAACAGGCGCGGCAAATGTTCAAACGGAATCCCCGGACCGAAATCGCGCACATAAAATTCAACTCTGCGTTCTACACGTCGCGCTCCGAGCACCAACCGCCCACCCGACGCGGCATATTTGAGGGCATTATCGATGAGGTTGGAAAAAACCTGGTGGACTGCCTCGCGATCGGCGCTAACCAGTTCAGGCGCTGAATCCTCTACCTGCAAGTCAATGCCATGCGTCCGCGCCAGTTCGCGGAAGTTCTGTACCGCTTCCTGCAGCAATTCCGCCGCAGCTACAGGCTGGATATCAAAGCGCTGCTCGCGCGACTCCACTCTCGCCAGTGTCAGCAGATCTTCAGTCAGGCGAGACATGCGATGTGCATTCTTGCGAATAATTTCCAGAAACTCACGCGAATGATTATTTTCCGCCGCGCCGTCCAGCAATGTTTCCGCGTAGCCCTGAATCGACGTCAGCGGTGTGCGCAGTTCGTGGGAAACATTGGCAATGAAGTCGCGGCGAGTTTTCTCAATGCGCTCGGTCTCAGTCAAATCGCGCAGAACTGCGACCGCGCCGCCTCCCGGCATGGGAGCGGCGGTTACGTCGAAAGTTCGCGCCGGCACAATCGAAGTTGCCCGCGCCGTAAATACCCTCCCAGTCGCACTTGCGCCCCGCACTGCACGTAGAAAATCCGGATCGCGCACGGTCTCGACGATCGGAACATTCAGCCGTGTGCGTTGCGGAACCAGACTGTCCATTCTTTGATTAGCCCACTGCACGTGATCGTCGGGGCCGACGGCGATGACCGCGTCCTCCATGCTGTTGAGCAAAGTTTCGAGCTGGCGCTGGCTGTTCTGCAGGGCGGCGAAGTTGTCTTCTACATGACGCGCCGTCTTATCCAACGCGGCGGCGAGTTGTCCTATTTCGTCGCTTGAAGTTTCAGCAATTCGCGCGGTGAGTTCGCCGCCAGCGACCTTGTTGGCAAATTCCACAATCCGTTGCAGCCGCCGCGCTGTGAACTGAGCCAGAACTGCGGCAAGGATCAATGCCACCAGGAATGCAAGTGCTGAACAAACCAGCAGAGTATTGCGAAAGTGCGAGGTAGTGGCTCCGAGGTCGGACAGAGGATAAGCCAAGCGAACCGCACCTCCGGCAACCGGCGCGGCTTCGTAAAGAAAGTCAATTCCCAACGTATGGCTTACCCGGGTATCAGTCCCCATTTCGCCCTTTAATGCTGCGACAAACTCCGGGCGCTGCGCGTGATTTTCCATCGTCGACGCCACCGCCTCGGAGTCAGCCAGCACCTTGCCGGTAGCATCGATGACCGTGGCGCGCGCTCCGGCGGCCTGCCCTTCCTGCGAAACAATGTCCTGAAGATTATGTCCGCGGTCGGTGTTTACACGATTCGCGAACATAATCGTCTTTTGTTTTAAACTGCGATCGATTTCCTGGCGAAGTGAATTTTCCCAGGCGCGCCGAATAGAGAAGTCAAGCGTCAGAGTGGCGACCACGATGACGACGGCAAACGCGGCCACCAACCGCAAGAAAAGCCGGCTCCTCACTTGGGAGCCTCAAAGCGATAGCCCGCGCCGCGCACCGTCTTCAAATAACGAGGGTTTTCTGGATCGGGTTCAATCTTCTCGCGAATGCGCCGGACGTAAACATCGACCGACCGCGGCGTTACATAAGCGGTATCCCGCCACACCGAGTCCAAAAGCTGATCACGACTGAAAACGCGTCCACTGTGCCGCGCGAAATAATCAAGCAGGCGAAACTCCGTAGCCGTCGTAGCTACGAGCTGACCGCTTACTGTCAGCGTCATCGCGCTGGGATCAATTTCGATCTCTCCAACTTTCAAAGGCGACTGCGACATCGGACGCTCGAACCGCCGCAACACCGCTTTAACTCTCGCCACCAGTTCGCGCGGGCTGAAGGGCTTGGGAATATAATCGTCCGCGCCCAACTCCAAACCAAGAATGCGGTCGGCTTCTCCGCTCTTCGCAGTAAGAAAAATCACAGGCGTCGACGCCAGCAACGGCATCTGCCGAATCTGACGGCAGAGTTCAAGGCCATCTCGTCCCGGGACCATGATGTCCAGAACAAAAAGCGTCGGCCGCTGCCGCTCGGCCTCCATGACCACGGTATTTCCGGTGGGAAAAAGTTTGACCGCGAATCCTGCCCCTTCCAGGTGATGCCGCACCAGCCGGGAAATATCAGGATCGTCCTCAACCACAAAGATGCTTGGTTTCACACGGGTATTGTAGCCGGGAGGCCGCAATATTGCCCCGATTGTAACCTGATTGAAACATTTCGACTCTAAGGGAACAACCACTCTGCGGTATGAAATGAATAACTCAAGTAGCAATGACGGGATTAACAGGTCATATGTAGTGCATCGCGGAGGAGTCAGTATAACGCTCGCCAGCCTGGCGCGTGTAAT
>CAWDNO010000002.1:0-892556 GCA_963803665.1 uncultured Acidobacteriota bacterium | reverse complement strand
GTGTAGATGCTCCAAGAATAATGTCACCCCCTAACTGCAACCAGACTTTGTCACCCTAGAAGGATGGTGACAATGAGTCAGAAAGAGTTCCAACGGGTGAAAGTTATTGAGAATGCGGTAGGCGGGCGGCTGAGCGCCGCGCCGATCGCCCGTCCGATCGCTTGCATCAGAAGGAAATTACTCGCAAGAAGGTCGATCAGTTCGCGCTCGGACTGCTAAAGAACGGGCGGGACGCCCTCCATTGGTCTTTCCGAGGTCTTAGAGAATGTAGCGCGACAGATCCTGGTCCTTCACGATGTCGGCCAGCATGTGGCGGACGTAGTCTGCGTCCACTTTAAAGTGTTCGCCTTTTTTGTCGGGCGCGTCGAAACTGATCTCATCCAGCACGCGTTCCATGATCGTGTGCAAGCGGCGCGCGCCGATATTTTCCGTGCCTTCGTTCACCCGGAAGGCGAAGCGGGCAATTTCTTCCAGCGCGTCCTTGGTGAATTCCAGTTTCACATTTTCGGTTTCAAGCAGCGCGGTGTATTGCTTTACCAGCGAAGACTTGGGCTCGGTCAGGATGCGGATGAAGTCTTCCATGGTCAGCGACTGCAATTCCACGCGAATAGGGAACCGGCCTTGCAATTCTGGAATGAGATCACTGGGTTTGGATACGTGGAACGCCCCGGCGGCGACGAACAAAATGTGGTCGGTGCGAACCATGCCGTAACGGGTATTCACCGTAGTGCCTTCTACAATGGGCAGGATGTCACGTTGCACGCCTTCGCGCGAAACGTCCGGGCCATGACCGCTTTCGCGACCCGCAATCTTGTCTATTTCATCGAGGAAGATGATGCCTGAATCTTCCACGCGATCGATGGCGGTGCGCGTTACCTGATCCATATCAATCAGCCGTTGTTCTTCTTCCTGAATCAGATATTCAAATGCCTCGTTGACTTTCATCTTCCGCTTTTTCGTACGCTGGCCGAAGATATTGGGCAACATGTCTTTAATGTTGACGTCCATCTCCTCGACGCCCTGATTGGAAATGATTTCAAACGATGGAAACGCGCGCTCGCGCACATCGATTTCAACCGTGCGTTCATCGAGCTTGCCTTCGCGCAATTGCTGGCGAAGTTTTTCCCGGGTGCGGCTCTGGGAGTCGCCTGAGGAAGATGAAATGGTTCCTTCGAGTACGAAGCCAGCTGGCACAGACTCTGGCGGACGAGAGGGCGGAGCCGTGGGCGGCAAAAGAATATCGAGCAGCCGTTCCTCGGCGTTCAGTTCGGCTTTGTCAGCCACGTCTTCAAGCTTTTCTTCGCGCACCATTTCAATTGCAATCTCAACCAGATCACGAATCATGGACTCGACGTCGCGACCGACGTATCCGACTTCGGTGAATTTCGACGCTTCCACTTTCAAAAATGGCGAATTGGCGAGCTTGGCGAGACGGCGGGCAATTTCAGTTTTACCTACGCCCGTAGGCCCGATCATGATTATGTTTTTCGGAATAACTTCTTCGGCTAGCTCAGGAGTGAGTTTTTGCCGGCGCATGCGGTTGCGCAGCGCAATCGCCACTGCGCGCTTCGCATCTTTCTGGCCGATGACATGTTTGTCCAGTTCGGCGACGATCTCACGCGGTGTGAGGTCGTCGAGAGTGATCTGTTCTTCGTCTAAAGTAGCGGGTAAGTAAATAGCCATAATTCAGTCGTTGGTCATTCGTCGTTGGTCGTCGGGTCCGTACTGGTCTGGCAAACGACCAGCGACCGACGGCGAACGACTACAGTTCTTCAATCGTCACTTTATCGTTCGTATAAATACACATGGTACCGGCAATCTTCATCGCCTCTTCCGCGATCTGGTGAGCGGAAAGTTGAGTGTGCGCCGCCAGCGCCTGCGCGGCGGCTTGCGCGTACGGTCCTCCGCTGCCGATGGCGGCAATCCCGCCATCCGGCTCGATTACATCGCCCTGACCGCTGAGCAGGAAAGTTTGCTCCTTATCCGAGACCAAAAGCAGTGCTTCCAAATGCCGCAAGAACTTATCTGTCCGCCAATCCTTCGCCAGTTCTACTGCGCCGCGTCCGATATTGCCATGATACTGCTCCAGTTTGGCCTCGAACCGGCTAAAAAGCGAGAAGGCATCTGCGGTCGATCCTGCGAATCCGGCGAGAATCTTGTCCTGGTACAAGCGGCGGATTTTCTTGGCCGAGTGCTTGATCACGCCTTCGCCGAGAGTGACTTGCCCGTCGCCGGCCATTACCACATGGCCGTTCCGCCGGACGCAAAGAACCGTAGTTGAACGTACTAGACGCTTCCTGCTCATGAGGGCAATTGTCGATTATAGCAGCGTCCGTAGTTTGATATGAGCGGCCCGCCATGTGGCTAGCTTACCACCACGTCCGCGATGCGGGCGGCGTCCGCGCAAGCTCGCACGTCGTGAGTGCGAATGATATGTGCGCCATTCATGATAAGTGCTGTTTCTGCGGCGATGGTGCCATAGATGCGCTCGGCCACAGGCGCATCTTTTCCATTCCGTGCCAGTGCTCGTCCGATAAACGATTTGCGCGACACACCCGCCAGCAATGGATACCGCAGTTCATGCAACTCGTGGAAGCGCTTGAGCAGCGGATAATTTTCCTCAAAGCTCTTGCCAAATCCAAACCCCGGATCGAGCACGATGCGCTCCCGCTTCAAGCCCGCTATCTGCGCGGCATCGGCCCACGCCCGCAGTTCCCGTTTTACCAGCACGACGATATCGGTCACGGGCGGCAGAGTTCGCCATTCCTCCGGGCGTCCCCGCATATGCATTAGAACCGCGCCGCATTTCAATTCAGCGAGAGTCTTCGGCATGCGTGCATCCCAGCGAAATCCACTTACGTCGTTTACGATTTCAGCGCCAGCTTCCACCGCCGCGTGCGCGACGTTGGCTTTGTAGGTGTCCACGGAGATCACCGCTTGCGGCTGCTTTTGTTTGATGCCTGCGATTACCGGAATTACCCGGTCCAATTCTTCCTTCTCACTGACTGGATGCCTGTTGGACTCTTCTTGACCGGACGCCGTTTTCTTTTCGGACTTTATCTCGGAAGCGAGAACTTTAGCGCCGGGCCGTGTTGATTCTCCTCCCACATCGATGATGTCGGCGCCATCCTGGAGCATTTGCAAGCCGTGTTCGACGGCGCGTTCGCGATCGAAGTGCTCGCCGCCGTCAGAAAACGAGTCCGGCGTGACATTGACAACCCCCATAACAAGGGTGCGCTTGCCTAATTGCAACGAGCGAGAACCGAGGCTCCATTCGAATACGGAACGCATGAGGATTCGATTCTAAAGCATGCTTCCCCGAGATTTTTTTACCGAATTGTCATTGAACATGACCGGCCAAAATCGAGACAGGGAAAGCTTTTTGCTCAAAGTTGTATAGGCAATTGCGCAATTGTCGCAATTTCTTGCGACGTTGCTTAGAGCGGAACATAATTTGTTTTGGCCGCGCCGCATTTTGCTTGACATTCCCCGCGATCACGTTAGGATTCTCACCCGTGGGTTAAGCGCCTTTTGTCTCGCAGTGGAGGGCAATGTGGCCCACATCACCCAAATAGCTAAACTCTCAGGAGGAATACAAGTGAAAAAGATGATTTGTGTCGCAGCGCTCGTCGCAGCGCTGATTCCATTTGCTGTGGCGCAGGATAACAGCCGTTTACCGCAGGCCGCTCTGGATCGCGAAGTTGATGTCCGCGTTCCGGCCATCCCAGGCACCCCGGCGGTTCTCGGCAATCCGCGACACGTGACCCCGGCGCCACCCACCTATTGCAAGCCGTGCTTGTTCTACGCAGGCGATTTTGATTCAAACGCCAGCGATGCCAACGGTCTTGCCAACGAAGTCGACGTCATCGTTAGCAGTGGCGCGGCTGTCTACGCTCCTTTCATCGTCAAGGGTACTTGGAAGGTATCAGGTCTGTTCACAGACAATTTCGCTTCCCTGAACACTCTTGATCCGGCCACCAGCCCATACGAAGTCCGCAAGAAGATTCCTGCCACTGGCGGCAGCGGTGGCAAGCTGGTTTGCCATGGCAAGGCAAAGTCGACCAATGTTGACACCGGTTTGAACGGTTTCGGCTACGAAGTCTATGCAACCAAAGTAAAAGTAAAGAACTGCACCCTGACGGCCGGTAAATACTGGGAGTCGGTTGTTCCCTATTGCACGGGCAGTGAGTGCTCCAGCTATCGCGCCTTCGAAACCAACGATGACGGCGCAATGGCTCACAAGTTCGGACCTGCCGAGCCGGCAAACAACTCGTTCTTCAACTCTGTTTTCTTCGGCGCTACTTGGCAGCAGAGCACACAGCAAGAGTCCAGCTCGCGTTACTCTGACGGCGTGATTGGAACGAAGTAAGAGACTGAATATTTTGACGGTCCCGGTTGCAGCAACTTATTCGCTTAACAGCCGGGACCGAGTTTCTTGGGAGAATCTGGAGTCACGTTGATCACGCCCATCACCAGCATGCGTTTGCCTAGTTGCAATGAGCGAGATCCTAGGCTCCATTCAAACACCGGACGCATGCGGCGATTCTAAAGCATGTGTCGCAAATGCTTACTTCGTGTAGTTGTCATCAACATGACCGATCAGGTCGAGCCCCGGGAAGGCCTTTCAGTCAAGGCTTTGCACGGGTGGTTGCGCAATTGTCGCAACTTCTTGCATGTTAGTGACAGCGGAAACATAATTCCTCATGTCAGCGCACCATTTCGCTTGACTTTCCCCCGAACCGCGTTACGATTCTCACCCGTGGGTTAAGCGCCTTTGTGTGGAGGGCAATGTGGCCCACATCACCCAATTAGCTAAACCCTCAGGAGGAATACAAGTGAAAAAGATGATTTGTGTCGCAGCGCTGGTCGCAGCGCTGATTCCATTTGCTGTGGCGCAGGATAACAACCGTTTACCCCAAGCCAGTCTGGATCGCGAAGTTGATGTCCGCGTTCCGGCCACCCCAGGCAGCCCGGCGGTTCTCGGCAATCCGCGGCACGTGACCCCGGCGCCGCCCAGCTATTGCAAGCCGTGCTTGTTCTACGCAGGCGATTTTGATTCGAACGCCAGCAATGCCAACGGTCTTGCCAACGAAGTCGACGTCATCGTTAGCAGTGGCGCGGCTGTCTACACTCCTTTCATCATCAACGAGACCAGACCATGGACGGTAACGGGACTGTTCACGGACAATTTCGCTTCTCTGGCTACTCTTGATCCGGCCACCAGCCCGTACGAAATCCGCCAATTCATTCCTGCCGCTGGCGGCAGCGGTGGCAAGCTGGTTTGCCACGGAGTGGCAGCGTCGACTAATACTGACACTGGTTTGAGCGATTTCGGCTACGAAGTCTATGCAACCAAAGTAAAAGTAACGAACTGCACTTTGAAGGGTAGTCACAAGTACTTTGAGTCGGTTGTTCCCTACTGCACGGGCAGTGAGTGCTCCAGCTATCGCGCCTTCGAAGCCAACGATGAAGGCGCAATGGCTCACCGGTTCGGCCCACTAGAGCCGGCGAACGACGCGTTCTTCAACTCGGTTTTCTTCGGCGCTGTCTGGCAGCCGACCTCGGACCAAGGGCAGCCCGGGCGTTTCTCTGCCGGCGTGATCGGAACGCATTAAGAGAGTGAACATTTTTGCCGGCTCCGGTTGCAGCAGCTTATTCGCTTAACAGCCGGGTCCGGATTTCTCGGGAGAAGCTTCAGGGTGCTTAAGCTCTCAAGTTTCTCCTAATTTTTTGCGATGTGAAGTGCGAACTTGTTTGCCGATACCCCTTCGGCCAACTTCACACCGTAATCAGCTGGCGCCGATATCCGCAACAAACCGCCTTGGAGTTCGTGTGCTACGATAACCAATTATCCCCTGACATATTTTGGAGGCTTGTCGAATGCATTGCCGTTTCTCGCCAGTCGTTTTATTTGTTTCACTGATTTTTATACTCATGCACCTTGGTGCAGTGGCCCAAATCCAGCAGAATGCTCCCGCCACTGCGGGCAGCACAACTCCGCCAGCCAAGCAGTCCGAGGTCCCGCTGGATGCGGCAGTCATTACGATTCACGGGCTCTGCGGAAATGTCTTTTTTCCCGGCAGCAAGCAGGACGCGAGCGGTTCGCAGAGCAGCGCAGGCGCTCCAGATGCCTCAGCGCCGCTCACCACTCCGAACCCCAACTGCGAAACAGTCATCACGCGCCAGGAATTTGAAAGTCTAGTGAAAGGGATCAATCCGAGGATCGACCCCAAGTTGGCCCGCTCGTTTGCTGCGCAATATCCTGAGACTCTGATGTTTGCGCGGAAGGCTGTCGAAGCTGGTCTCGACAAAGACCCAGCCTATCAGACAGTGTTGCAGTTCAAATACCAGCAAGCGCTCTATTCGGTTTTCAAGTCCCATGTAAAAGAGAACGCTAACGCGTTATCCGATGCGGAACTCGAAAAGTTTTACAACGAGCATCGCTCGAGATATGAACAGTTTGCCCTGTTGCGGATTCATGTGCCGGACACCAAGGAACACACGCCGGTGCCAGGATCGTCGGATCCGCCCAAAATTGATACTGCAGCCGATGAAGCCGTGATGAAGAGGCTGGCCATGAGAATTCGCGCCCAAGCAGTCGCGGGTGGAAACTTCGAAAAATTGCAAGCGACCGCTTACAAAGTGGCGGGAGTCACCGAGGACCCCCCCGATACCGACTTGGGTGACAAATGGACTCGCGATACCTTCCCAGCTGAATATCAAGCCGCCGTGTTCCGCTTGAAGCCGGGGCAGATTTCAGAACCGATTCACAATGCAAGCGGCTGGCACATTATCAAATTAGTTTCTCGACACACCGTTCCCTGGAGCGAGGCTCGGGATATGACGCTTCAACTGATAGTGGCGGATCAAGCGAACGCGATCAGGAAAGCAGTTAACGGCGAGCTCAATAACCAGTATTTCGTCTCCGCAGGGGCGCATGATGTTACGGACCCGCTGAAATAAGCTTGGGATGCGGTCGGCAGTCGGCGTTCGCGCAACATACCAACCCCCGGCCCATGCTTATTGATGATTCAGCAATTGACCTATCGCATGGATCAAAAGAAAACGAAGGTTACGGTTATTTGCTGTGTGTTACTGGCGCTTGCCACCTTGGCGATCTACAGCCGGGTCGTACGCAATCCCTTCATTGCGTTCGACGACGAAACCTACGTCACCCGAAACATGCACGTGCAATCGGGGGTAAGTTGGAAGACAGTTGCCTGGTCTCTAACCTCCACCCAGCAATCCAATTGGCATCCGCTGACCTGGTTGTCCCACGCTCTCGATTGCCAACTTTACGGGTTGAATGCCGCTGGGCATCATTTCACCAGCCTCTTCATCCACGCTCTGAACGTACTATTGCTATTTCTGCTGCTGCAAAAGGTTACCGGCTCTCGATGGCGAAGCTTGCTGGTGGCGGGATTATTCGCTCTGCATCCTTTGAACGTGGAATCGGTTGCGTGGATCGCGGAGCGCAAGAATGTGCTTAGCACATTCCTTTTTTTCTCCGCGCTTGGCGCTTATGGCTGGTATGCGCTGAAACCGAGTATCAAGCGATACTTGGTTGTCGCCACATTGTTCGCCTTGGGTCTAGCCGCGAAGCCCATGGTCATCACTTTGCCTTTTGTACTTTTGCTGCTGGACTTCTGGCCATTACAAAGAGTCCAAAACTGGGGACGGTCGTCACTTCCGCTCGGAGGCAAGAGCAGAAAGCAACAAACCAACCGCGACAGCTTCGCACCTCCGTTAACGTTCCCGGCTCTGCCGGCGTCACGACTCTTACTCGAGAAATTACCCCTGCTGGCTTTCGCCGCGGGCAGTGCGGTCATTACCGTAATCGCGCAGCGCACCTCCGCTATCCGCTCGCTTACCCAGATTCCTCTGGACGACCGGCTGGAAAACGCTCTCTATTCCTATGCCCTGTATATCTGGAAGGCAGTATGGCCCACGCGGCTTGTGCTTTATTATCCTCATCCCACCGACACCCTGAGCGTTTGGCAACTTGGATTGGCGTCATTGTTCCTATTGGGCGTGAGCGTCCTTGTGTATAAACAACGCTCTGCCCGGCCCTATCTCGTAACTGGCTGGCTGTGGTATTTGGGGACCCTGGTGCCCGTGATTGGAATCGTCCAGGTCGGCGACCAAGCGATGGCCGACCGCTATGCTTATGTTCCGTTGATCGGAATCTTCGTGATGGTTGTTTGGGGGATTGCGGATTGGGCCGACTCTCGCGACGTGGCGCCTGGATTGCGCTGGGCCGTCTCCGTGGCCATACTTGCTGCTTTTTCATTCCTGACTTGGCGTCAGATTGGTTACTGGCGAAGTGACATCGACGTCTGGTCGCACACTCTGGAACTCACAAAGGTGAATTATCTCGCGGAAACGAATTTGGCCAGTGCGCTTCGCAAGGTCGGGCGAGCCGCGGAGGCATTGCCCCACTACCAGGCTGCGGAAAAGCTGAACCCTGGACAACCCGCCCGGCACATCAACCTGGCTGCCGATCTGGCCGAGTCGGGACGCTTGCAGGATGCCATATCGGAATATCGGATCGCCGCCGAGTTGACGGACCAACCGCGAACGCTGGCACGCGTGTACGAAAGCATCGCTGCCCTGAGCGCCGCGCTCGGAGACTACGACGCGGTGCGCGAAAGCTATAAACAGGCGTGGCTGGCCGACCCGCAGCATCGTCCAGAGATGATCAGGGCTCTGATTGAAGACACGACGGCTCGACCGACCCCAGAAGGATTCTATTCTCTGGGATTTCTTTTGCAGCAGGCAGGCAATGTGCCCGACGCTCGCGACGCGTACGCTCGGGCGCTCAACCTGGATCCCAACCTCAGGGAAGCCAAGGATGCGTTGAATGCCCTCGGGACTGTGGGCAACAAATTGGGCGGCTCCTGAGTCCCGCGCTACGATCGTCCTCCCAAATGCGCGAGTTTCGTCGGGCCGATGGTTTAGGTTATTGCCCTCTGGTGTGAAAGGAAAAAGGGCGAATCGGGTGATGGCAGCGTGAGAACCCGCCATACTCCAGTGCTACAATCGGTTTACTCGCATGTATCTAAGACGCGCGCATTTCGCGATTGTTTTTTGCGTGCTGTTGGCGACGGAGCTCCATGCAGCCCCGCACAATCCAGTTGCCAAAAACATCAACGCGATTCTTTCCGCGCCAGACCTTGTTCGCGGATTTTGGGGCATCGAGGTGGTTTCACTCGACAGCGGAAAAATCATTTACAGTCAGAATGCTGACAAGCTGTTTACTCCCGCTTCCAACACCAAGCTATTTACCACGGCCGCTGCTCTGGCTCTGATCGGACCGACCTACAGTTCGCGAACGACGGTCGAAACCACTGGCATACTCGACAAATACGGACGCCTCAGCGGCGATCTGGTATTAGTCGGTCGCGGCGATCCCAATCTTTCCGGGCGTGAATTGCCCTACAACTTACGCACCGCGCGCAATGATCACCCGATCCAGGTGCTCGAGCAACTCGCCGATGCGCTTGTAAAAAAGGGCGTGAAATACGTCGACGGCAACATCATCGCCGACGACTCGTACTTCGCCTTCGAGCGCTACGGGGAAGGTTGGAGCCAGGACGATCTCGTTCTCGCCGACGGCGCGCCGGTTTCCGCGCTAACCATTAACGACAACGTAGTTTTCGTGAATATTCTTCCTGCGGATCGCGCCGGGGAGCGCGCCTTCGTCAGCATCACACCTTTCGCCGATTACTATCGCATCGACAATCGCATCATCACCACGCCCGCGGGGACGGGCCGGAAGATTTTCATCAACCGAGAACCGGGATCAACGTCCCTGACCTTGTGGGGCAATGTGCCGCTTGATGATGCCGGAGCAAATGAGGCGCTCGCCATTGACGATCCCGCCGAATTCGCTGCTGCGCTTTTTCATCAATTGCTTGAGAATCGGGGCATCGTTGTGTACGGCAGCCAGCGCACGCGGCACACCGAATTGGCGAGTCTTTCAACTCTTACGGTTACTGCGACCGCTCCGGCCCGCGGCGGCGATGAACCTTCCCGCACGTTGCCGAATCAGCCTCTGGTACTAGCCAGCTATCAATCCAAGCCGCTGCTTGAAGATGTTCGTGTGATCAATAAGGTCAGCCAGAATCTGCACGCGGAAATCCTGCTCCGCCTTTTGGGACGGGAGAAGGGTGCGGCAGGCACCGTTGAAGGCGGACTCGAGGTTTTGCGCGGCTTCTTGAATCAGGCCGACGTGCCTGCCGACCAGTATCTTTTCTACGACGGTTCCGGTCTGTCCCGCCAGAATTTGGTCACGCCGCACGCGGTTGTGCAGTTGCTGCGCTACGCGTCGAACCAGGCGTGGGGAGCAAGCTTCCGGGAAACTCTACCGGTTGCCGGCATCGATGGCTCACTGGCAGATCGCTTCCCGCATCTGGATCCGCGGACACACGTCTACGCGAAGACTGGGTCGCTCGGCGGGGTGAAAGCGCTCTCGGGATATGCGACAACTGCTCGCGGCCAGCAGGTCGCGTTTTCCATCCTCACCAACAATTTCAATCTGCCCAACAAACGAGTTCTCGACGCCATCGATAGCGTCGTCGAAGCCATCGTGAACGATTCCAGGAAATAACCTTCACTTCGGCATTCTTTTCGCCTGACGATCACGAACTGCACGGACTCCACCTGGGCCGCTGCCTGTCGGGGGTTTGCGCATTCCCTCCAACAGATCTTTTAAAACGACCGCATTGTTTTGTTCTTCATTCTTCGAGGCGAAAAGTAAAGTCAGCCTCTTCCCGCGGTTGGCCAGACCGTAAAGTTCATTGAGTGCATTGGCGGATTCCGGTAGCGCCAACTCTTTCAGATAACGCTTGCGGAAAAGCGGCCATGCTTCGGTGTGTGCATGAAACCACTTTCGCAGAGCGTCGGAAGGCGCTAAGTCGCGGAGCCACTGATCGACCGCCGCACTGTCTTTGTCGAGGCCGCGTGGCCACAGGCGGTCAACCAGCACCCGAGTTCCGTCCGAGGGCGCAGGCGGTTCGTATATTCGTTTTAGAAGAATTCTTTTTGCCGTCACTGGCTTTCCGCGCCGGGCATGGCTTTGCTTTATTATTGTAACGGTTGTTAAAGGATGAATGGAGCAATCTCGCATTCTTATCAGTCAGAAGCGCAGAATTAGAAATCTAAAACGGTTTGTCCTGTGTCTCTGTGTCTCTGTGGTGACTCTGTTGGCGGGCTGTGACGTGCAACGCCGCAAGAGCGACGCCGAACTAGGATTGAATCAGCAACAGATCGCCGGGCGCAAGATATATGACAATTTATGCGACCGCTGCCACGCGCCATACTCTTCGCGCGGCCGGCAAGGTCCCAGCATGAAAGGCGTGTTCCGCAGACAATATCTGCCGATGAGCGGCATGCCCGCGAATGACGATCGCGTTACTGACGTAGTCCGTCTTGGCCGCAACAAAATGCCGGGCTACGCCCAAGTCCTAAACCAGCAGCAGATTAACGACCTGCTGGCATATCTGCACACGCTGTAGTTCCAGCGAATTCTTACTGCGCTCAAAAGCTAGGCAAGCTTGCGACGGACCGATCGAACTTTTTCGGCAAGACTCGGTTTGGCGACCGGAACACTCGCTTCCCACGGCTCTTCCACGCCCGCGAGCGCCAATGCCGCCCCTGCCAGCGCCAGGTTCTTCAGGAACATGATCATGTTAGTTTGGCGTTCCTGGGGATTCTCGTTACGCCAGAAATCGTGCATTACGGGAGAAACTCCGGCCAGGAAACCAACGATGGCCATGGCTCCCAGCTTAGGTTTGACACCGAGCGCCAGGCTCGTGCCCCCTATCAGTAAGGGGACGGCGGACAGGGTTACCGCCAACTCCGGTTGGGGAACGCCCTTCGCGCGCGCGTATTCCGCCATCTCTTTGCGTTTTTGCAGGTGGTTAATCCCGCTCGAGATAAAAAATCCTGCGAATAGCAAACGACCAATTAAAAAAGGAGCTTTCACGTCTATTTCCTCCAGATTGATTTGCGGATGATGGGCCGGCAACAACGTGCTTCTTGAATAAGAGAACGCGAAAACATCACGATTTGTCATCCCGAGCAACGCGAGGGAGCTAGGTGTTTGCTGGCGGCGACGATATCGACAGCGTAAGCAAGAACCCAGGTCCCTGGCTTCGCTCGGAATGACGAGCTCGTTTATTGTCTGCAGATCGCCGGAAAAGTTCTTCCTCCGAACTTCCTGTTACACGAGGGCGCTCATGTGTGATGTGGAAATGGCGAAGGCGGTTGCAATGAGAAAGCGGGTCAGTTTGTAGACTCTTCTCTCCACTGCGACCCATATGACCCAAGATGGATATTTGTGATTTAATTGGCAGCATGGAACAGGCTGGAATTAGTCCGCGCCCGGTAGTTGGAGCAATCGTCGTGGTCAGCGGCCTCGCCGTCGCATTCTTGTTGTGGCTGCTGTACGTGCATCATGCGTCGGCTGATTTCGCAGGCCGCTGGATGTTTTTGCCGGCCCTTAACGCGCTGCTGAACGGATTGTGCGCGATTGCGCTCTGCGTGGGATTGTATTTCATCAAACATCACAACCGGGAAGCCCACCGCATAAGCATGCTGCTGGCCTTCGCGTTTTCTTCCGTTTTTCTCATCAGCTACATCGTGAACCACGCACTGCACGGCGACACGATTTTTCCTGGCCACGGTCCGGTACGCACTCTGTATCTTTCCATTTTAGCCAGCCACGTAATGCTTTCCGTGGTCGCGCTGCCGATGGTGCTCACCACGTTCTTCTTCTCGCTGACTGGCCGGTTCGCCATGCACCGCCGAATCGCGCGCTGGACCTTTCCAATTTGGCTCTACGTTTCGATCACCGGCGTACTGGTTTTTGTCTTTCTCAAGGTATATGCGTATTAGAGCTACCCAATGTAGTTCGAAGGCGAGAGCGAAACAGGAAGACGTTACGAATCAAATGGATGTAAAAGCATTGGTAGCGCTACCGGGAATCGAACCCGGGTTTGAAGATTGTGTATCAGCAGACCGTACTTCGAGGGTTCTGGCGGGGTTTTGAGTGTAATCGCCTGCTTTCAACAGTTCATCTACTACGGGCTAAGAACTACTCGGCAGGCCGCCGACGCTGCTACTGCGATTATTTCGCGTCCTTCGATGTTCCTTCGACACCAACGCTGAAGCGGGCACTGGACTGTTGCTCCGAACTCGGCTCCCAGACCGCTCCGAAGTAAACCGAGTTGAAGAACGAGTTGTTCGCCGGTTCGAGGAGACCATACCTGTGGGCCATCGCGCCATCATCGTTCACGAGGAACATGCGCCAGTTCCTACAGTTGTTGTCATTCTTGTTGGTGCAGTAAGGAACAACCGACAGCCAGTACTTTCCGGCAGGCAAGCGGCACCCTTTGATGTTTCTTACCTGAGTCGCATAAACGTAAAGTTCGCCGTCCTCCTGAGTGGAAGTTAGAGTGCCCGGCTTTCGGCCATGACATACGAGCTTCCCGCCGTGGCCACCATTCTTTGGAATGTCTTTGCGAACCTCATACGGTATGACCTTAGGATCAAGACTTTGCGTACCATATACGATTCCGTTGTTGGTGAACAGGCCCGTAACCGTCCAAGTCTTCCCCTTGGGAACGATGAACGGGGTGTACACAGCTGCGCCGGTACTGACGATGATATCGACCTCATTAGCAAGACCGTTGGCGTCGCTGGCGTTTGAATCAAAATCGCCAGCATAGAACAAGCAGGGCTTGCAATAGCTGGGTGGAGTTGGGGATTGGCGGGGCGGGTCACCGGAAACCGCCTCCCGGTCAGGCGCTTGCCAATCCAATTCACGGTCGAGGCTGGCCTGAGGAGTGTGGCTGTACTCCTGCGCTACGGCGATTGAAATCAGCGATGCCATCAGCGCCGCTGCAAGAAGGGTGACTTTCATATGGGACCTCCTCTGCACAGCACGAAATGACAGCCATTGTAGCACCCGCTTCGCTCAGTTGTTGCTAAATCCCCATTTCACTTATCGACCGCTGAGTTCAGAGAGTTCCCCAAAATTGTCCGCGCACGAAATTTGCAAATACCTCGCAGAGTTTGTGATGCTTGGGCTCAACGGCTTGCCACAATCGTGTGCCGTGACCTGATCTTGTGTCATTTAGGCAACAACTCGAACACAGTTCCGTCGGGAGATCCCTGGGAGGTGGTGCCATAGAGATGGCCCATCTTGTCGCGAATTAAACCTGCGAAAGGAAATGCGCCATCGTTACCCAGGAACGTGTGCAGTATGGTTTCCTTGCCGTTAGTTAAGTTCACGGAGAAAACCGTTCCGCAACCATCGCCAAATTGATCACCGCATTTGCTCATGCCACCGTATCTGGTGGTGCCATAGAGTACGTGCTTCGCTGGATCCAGAAGCAGCCCCGCCCAAGGGGTGGCTCCGTCCCGCAAGCTCTTGAACCGGTGGAGAACAGTCTCCTTACCGCTGGGGCTCAGTTTGAAAACGGTGCCACAGCCAACGCCGAAACCAAAGCAATAAGGGCTATTCTTTCCACCAGTCAGCGTAGTGCCGTAGAGATTACCCGCCACGTCCTGCACTAAACCGGCTTCGGGACCCGATCCATCAGGTGTGCCGCTGAATCTAACCCGCACAATCTCAGTCCAGGTGCCGTTACTGTTGGGTGATAACTCGAAGACAGTTCCGCACCCGTATGGGCAGTTGCTATTTACGTTGCCACCGAGATAGGTAGTGCCGAAAAGATTACCGTTGTTGTCGAAAAGTAAACGTCCATTGGGCAGAGCTCCGTCTGGCGAGTTCGAAAAGGTGTGCAACACAGTCTCGTTGCCATTAACGTCTAATTCAAAAACCACTCCGTGACCATAGAAGCCGGAGTTGTCGCCCCCGTAAGTGGTGACGCCATATAGGTTGCCCGCGCTATCCCGCACCAATCCTGCAAAGGGAATTGCGCCGTCCGCCCCGCCCGTAAAGGTGTAAAGTGTAGTTTCGTTCCCAGCAGGATTTACCTGAAAAACCGTTCCACAACCATTCGAGATGCCACACCCATAGTCGCCACCTTGGTAGGCAGTTCCATAGAGGTTGCCGTTGCCGTCCCGGACTACGGCTGCGTAAGTGCCCGAGCCATCCGAGCCGCCAGTGAACCTGTACAATGCCTTCTCCCTATTGCTCGGACTCAGCTGGAAAACCGTTCCGCAACCAAACTGGTCATAGAGGCACTTGAGGTCGCCTCCCTCATATGTTGTGCCGTACAAGTTACCGGCCCCGTCCAAAACTAAATCGGCCGTGGGGAAGCCGCCATCGGCTTTGCCTGTAAACCTGTACAGCGTCTTAAAAGACTGTGCCGACAAGGGTACAGCCAACGGCAGAGTGATCAGCAGTACGAATAGCGCGTTTCTTAATTCCGTGACCCGATTCGGATTGGGCTCAACGTCGTTTTTCATGTTCCTGAGATGCTTGAAAGATGTGGTATGCGTGAAAGGTGCATGAATATTGGTAGCGCTACCGGGAATCGAACCCGGGTTTGAAGATTGAGAATCTTCCGTCCTAACCCCTAGACGATAGCGCCAGATGAGCCGATGGTGATTATAACAAAGCGATGGGCCGGAACATGGAAGGTGTCAGAGAGAACCTCTAGTTCTTGTTTAACTCAGTTTCACATCTTTAAAGTAGCAAAAAGTATTCAATTCTGTGCGGCAGTTAATTTTGGTAGTGTCTCAGTTTCAAGTTAGTCGTCGGTCCTCGTCTTGGAGGGCCAAAATCATTAGCCGGTTTGGCCGAAGCCGAGCAAGTCAGACACCCGACCATGAACCGCATCGTGGCCGGCTTGCGGCGGGCAAAGCTGGTGCACATAAGAAGCGATCAGCAGGATCGTCGCGCTGTCATCGAGGGCGACAGTGAAAGGTGTTCGTATCATGCAGGAAGGCCGCCGGCATCGCGTGGAAGCGCTGGCCGCGACAGTTCGAGGCCTACCGCGCAAAGAAATTGCACGCCTGAGGAATGCCGCGAAAGTGATGGAGAACCTGAGCAGGGAAGTCTAAGCCGAACGCCGACCGGCCGCTAATGTGGGTCAGTTTCATCGCTTGTCTTTCCGGAACCTGACCCACTCAGCGGGGGGGCAACATCAAGGCTGCGGCGGGGCTTCAACCTGCATGATGTGGATCACTCCGGTATCTGGGTCGACATGTACGATCACCGCCACGTGTTGTCCCTCGTGACCTTTGAGCGCATCGGGGTTGTCGACTTTGTAGTCCTTGTTATTCTTGTCACTCGTGAAAGTTTTGCCATTGGAGCTGACGTTCCCCGACATTTGGCCAGTATTTGAGTTGGCCTGGCTCTGGCTCTGGTCGGTTTGACCCTGTTGGCTGCCACTTTGTTGCGCAGATGCTTGAGTCCCGGCCACCACCCATAGAGCCAGCATGAGAGCCAAAAACCCCAACATTAGCTTTTTCATAAACCATTCCTCCGTTACGCTCGTATTGAGCGGATTGAATCCCTGGTTCCACGAGCCTATCCATGCACCCCCAGCAAAACAATTCTTCGTAAGAGCAAAGCGAGAGTACGACGTTAGCCCTAAAGCAAGCACCCGAGAAAAGAGGTACCCCTCGTGTGGGAACGGGCCGACTCGCGGTCCAACCAGCCAAAATCTTGTCAAGCCCCCTAACGCGCTCTTTTCCCCGCAAACCCCTGATTACATGGGAACAATAAATCTCCAAAAATGGCGGGTTTACCCCTTCCAATATGATATTCTGAAAATATACCAATAATCTTTGAGAAAACAGGCGCAAGCGCCCAGCTAGCGCCTTTTCTATTTCATAACCATGCCAAAACGCAGCTCTCCGCCCCGACGCTCCCCAGCGTCCGGCCCGAAGACTGCCCGCCAGCGCGAACTCAACACCAAGCGCCGCGGAGAGCTCTCCGAACTAGCCTTCGTCCACAAAGCCGCCAGCCTCGGCTTCGGAGTCGCCAAGCCCTACGGCGACAGCGAACGTTTCGACTTCATCCTGGTAAGCCGCGACTGGCCCCAAGGCGACCAGCTCTGGCGCGTCCAGGTAAAATCTACCGCCACGCTAAGCGAAGGCTTCTACCACATCAACGCCCACCGCCGCACCCTGGGCCGCGTAACCGCCTACAAACCCTCCGAGGTCGATTTCCTCGTAGCCCACATCATCCCCGAAGACTCCTGGTTCATCTTCCCCATCGAAGTCCTGGCCACAGTCACCAGCCCCTCATTCCGCCCCAAAACGTCCCGCAAAAAAGGAATCTACGAAGCCTACCGTGAAGCCTGGCACCTACTCCAACCAAGGTAATGGACGACCCACGTCAAGCCCGTCAAGCCCGCGTAGCGCCGACGCCTGCCAAACCAAAAAATTGTCATCCCGAGCGTAGCCGAGGGACCTGCAGTTTTTCGACCGTACGAGAATCCCTGACACGTGGCCCACCCTTTCCGCATTCTGTGCGGAAGGGCGGGACGCTGGGAACCCTCATCCTGACCGGCCGGAAACTGTCATCGTGACCGATGTGGCACTGTATTCCTGACCGGCGTGGCACTGTCATCCTGAGCGAAGTCGAAGGACCCCGCGTTCGCCCGCACCCCCAGAATTGTCGCAAGGAGTTCTAAATAAGATCGCCCCCGCCGCCCTCAGCCAATCCAAACCCGCGTCATCCTGAGGCAGCGGAGTCGCCCGCGAAGCGAGCGACTCCCAACGAAGGATCTCTGCACTTCCCGACGACGCAGACTATACCGGACCCTCGGGATCGGTTCGTGAAAGGGCACGGCTTCAGCCGTGCCGAAAAGCACAAATTCGACTCAGGCCCCGCAGGGAACCAATGACCTCACCCTTGACTCCCCAAAATCCCCGGAGTATGTTTCTCCTTTCCCCAGATGTAGGGCCCCGAAGGTTCCCCAAGGAAATCGTTCCGCGTTCGCACGTTTGTAATTCTCGTGCGACGATCATGCAGAATTATAACGACTTGACGATACAAAGGCTAAAGAGCGCACGGCGCGCAAAGTTCGTGGGGCGGCGACGAAAGCGGCCGTCAATGCGCCCATGGATCAAGCGTCTAAATGCGTTACGTCGGAACGACCTTCTCCCATTAGTCCTTCGCGGACGGCGTTTCACGTATCGCGGCTTGAGAACCGTCATGCGATGCGTGGCCGAACACTACGCCGAAGGCAGAACCCGGATATCTCAGGTGGTGTGTCAGCGCCTTTCGTGGCGTCAACCTAATGGATGGCTGAAAGACCGGGCGTGCGGCGATATTCTTCGCAGATTAGACAAATTGCACCTCGTGAAGCTCCCGCAACCACTTACAAAGCCAACAAGAAAGAAGATGTGTCTAGATAGTTCGGACCGCGCGAAACTCCCCCCCGAGAATGTGGTGCCTATCGTCGCCATGCCCGAGACCATTGAGTTGGAGTTTGCGAAAGGCAATGCAGCCGAACAGACCTGGAATGCCTTGATTGAAACTTATCACTATCTAGGCCATCGCGTACAGGTGGGTCGTTGCTTAAAGTACCTGGTTCTCGGGGATGGAAACCTGCTTGGCGCAATCAGCTTTTCATCGCCGGCGTGGAGCCTGGGATTTCGCGACCGCCTGCTGGAGCGGATGGGTGTCGAGGGTTCGACCGCCCGAGATCTTGTAATCAACAACAGTCGATTTTGTATCTTGCCTCAAGTGCGTGTCCCGCACCTCGCATCGAGAATACTTGCATGCGCAACAAGGCAGGTTGCGATCGACTGGTTCCAGTTTTATTCGATCGAACCTCTTCTTGCTGAAACCTTCGTTGAACCCAAACGCTTTGAGGGTACCTGCTACCGTGCGGCCAATTGGAAAGAAATCGGTATGACGAACGGGTACGGGAAGATTGGGGCGTCGCATCACAACAGCCAACAGCCTAAGATAATATTCGTTTATGGGTTGACGCGTGCGTGCCGGCGCAAGCTGACCGAAATCATTCCCGCCCAAAGCCGAGCAGGGGTGACACATTGAAATCGACTGGCCAGATCGCTCTTCGAAAAGCGAAGGACTTCATTGCCGCTCAAGGGGGTGAAGTGGCGCCGCTATCGATCTCTGAGGAGGAACTGAATCCCGATGCGCAGGATGACCTGACGCTACAAGCAGAACCGCTCGAGTCCATGAACTCGGTGTACGATGTGCCGTACGATTGCGCGAAGGATTCGAATTGCAGCGAGTTCCGTTTTTTCGAAGACGGACGACAACGCACAATCCAGATCGGTTACATTCGCGCAACGTATCCCGACAACCTTGTGCTGATTCCCGTTCATTTTTTCATCGTCGCTGCTGTTGTCTTGATACGAGAGGATCGCAAGTTAGCGCTCTGGAGAGGCCCATTGATCAGGCAGGGAATCTTCGTAGCGAAGTCGCTGGTGCCAAATCAGTCCGTTCTAGAGGAATTCGAAAAATCTGGCCTTTCGGTGATCGACACTGAGTCGAGTGAGGGCGGCACGCCAGCAGACTACTACGACATGCGCAGGCGTGCGCTGCGCCGAGCCAAGGATCTCAGATTGGCTGTTGAGCAAGAACTCATCGGCCAGTGGCGGGAGGATTCCGCTGCTGTTGACAACTTCCTCGTTGTCGACGGAACCCTCATGAACATGCGCGATGAACGCAACGTGGACCGTTGCATCGGGGTCAGCAAATCGTTCGGTAGTCGCTACTTCGAGATTTCCAAGCACAACGAAATCATGCAGATGAAGGCATGTCAGCGCTCTTGGACGTTCCGATTCCATGAGCCTGAGGGGGACTTGCGGAAAGGCGTCCGCGAGAGAGCGAGTTGGTACCTTAGACTGAGAGATCGACGTCGTGCCGATCCGGAATTCGGCCTCATTCGTGTTGAAATCTCGAAAAAATACATCAACGAAGCGCCTGAACGCGCTGCCCGGTTTTCCAGGTCATTACTGTCAGAGCGACTTCCTACAGCGTATCCAGCACCCCGTTGGGATAAGCATTTGTATCCGATTCGAGGCTGTGAAACGTATCTGAGGAGTGTTATGCCGTCGATTCCCACGATCACGGCGGCAATGCAGGGGTGAATACACTATGGCGACCGAAACCAAGCAAAATGCGAAACTCGAACAGCCACCGAATTCAGTATCGAACCAACCGCTACATATAGACACATTCCTAAACCTGAGCGCCAGAACGATCGGACGGACGGTATCGACGAAATCCGAGGCCAACACCTCTAGCAAATTCCTGTTTTGGCTTGGTAAAAAGCCGGATGGGACCGGCTCTGACACCTCGCTCGAAATCGGCAACATTGTAGCGGCTCGTTCGGATGACAGAGAAGATGTAGCTTTCGGGACGATTGTGGAGATGCGATCCTATTCGGATGTTGAGAGCTTTATCGCGGACTATCTAAGTCATGACTTCGGCGATGCTACGATCCAGGTCCCAACTGACGTGTCCGAGGTCGTCGTCGTGACCTGCAATGTGATGAGGAATCTATCTCTCAAGACTAAGCCGATCGGTCGGTCGCAGGTTTTCTTTCCCAGCGAGGTCGGTATTCGGTACGCATATGGCATTGTCGACGCCACGGGATTGCCGATTTTTACTGGCGCGGAGATCCCAATCGGCGTCTTCGAAAATGGAGACGGGACGGTTGCAAGCGTTGCTGTGGACGAGGACTTTGTACTGGGTCCGTAGGGAGCGCATCTAAACGTATCCGGTATTTCGGGCCTCGCATCGAAGACGTCGGCGGTGCAATTCATCCTTAAGTCGCTGCAAACGCACACTCGAAAGTCTGTCGCCGTTGTCATGTTCAATGTCAAGAGCCGCGACTTGTTGTACATCGATCAACCAAACCCCCGCGCTCTGGATGATGATTGGTCAGCTACGGCCTACGATAAGCTTTCGATTCCCCTGGAACCATTCGGCGGTACACGTTTTTTTGCTCCCGCTGATCCGAGCGATCCGAAGCGAACTCAAAGTTTGCGAAGTCTACCAACTGAACGATTCTCATGGGATCTGCAATTGATTAAGAACGATATCCCGACGCTGTTCGACGCCGACGATTGGGACGACAAAGCAGAAGGGGTCTGGTACCGCATTCGGGAGCAGATTGATACCGGGCTGATCACCTACTCAAATATGATGCAATGGATCGACAAGGTCATCGAGAATGCCTCCAGCGGCAACAAACAGTGGATTTATGGTCAACACATCGCAACGTGGAACAAGATGGCGGGAAGGCTCCGTTCCTTCCCGCGGTCGTACAAGGGATTAATCGCCCTTGGTGGACAGGGTGCCGACATCCCGTGGAAGCAACTTAAACGTGGCAGCGTTTATGTCGTTGATATCCAGATGCTCGCAGATCGAGCCAAGAAGCTCGTTTTCGGTCGCGCCGTGCGAGAATTGAGCGACTTGATGGAAAGTGAGGACAAAACGCTAGATGCCGTCGTCGTGTTCGTGGACGAACTCAACAAGTTCGCGCCAAGCGGCAACGTTCGAACGCCGCTAAAATCACGCATTGTTGACATTACAGCCCGTGGCCGAAGCATGGGACTAGTGCTAGTTGGGGCCGAACAGTTTGCATCCTCTGTAGAAAAGGAAATCGTTGAAAACTGCTCCACGTACCTTTTTGGACGGACCGAAGCAAACGAACTCCGGACCGCAAACTACGCCGCACTCAGCGATGAAATCAAGACGAAGCTGATGATGCTGCCGCAAGGCAGTTTGCTCGCGAAATTCGCCAAGTTTCCGCAGCCAATCTTCGTCAGATTTCCATATCCGCCGTGCATGGCAGGGGATCAGTATAAAACCGCCTTATCGTGATTGGCGGATGGCCCACCCATGCGTAAAAACTTAAGTCGGAATCACACACAAAGAGAGGGTGGCCCATTCTTCCGCGTTCTCTGCGGAAGGGTGGGAGCCGAGAAAGCCGATACGCCCAAGAACACCGTAGTGCCGTTCCGGAAATAATCCTACCTAAGGTAGTATAATCGTAGTATGAAGGAGAAGACCTCTATCACACTTTCTGGCGACGTCCTGACCGCCATTGACCGCTTGGCGGGATCCAAGCAATCGCGCTCCGCTTTCATCGAGCGGGTACTGCGGGAGTACTTGCGGCAGCGCGCTCGGGCCGCGCTACAGGCGCGCGATCTTGAACGTATAAACGCCGCCGCCCAGCAGCTCAACGCCGAGGCCGCCGACGTGATGGAATACCAGGCGTCGGGCGAATCCGAATGAACCCTCTTTTGGAGCCGGTGTGAAGCGCGGAGAACTCTATCGTGTATTCAAGCCTGGGGTATTCAAGTCTAGAGGCGATCCCAAACAGTACCGCACATTTGTGATTGTGAGCCGCCAGGTGCTTATCGACTCCCGTTTCTCCACTGTGGTCTGCGCGCCCGTGTTCACCCACGGAGAAGGCCTGTCGACCCAGGTGCCGGTCGGAGCTGACGAAGGATTGAAGCATCCCAGTTGGATCATGTGTGACAATCTGGTAAGCCTGCGCAAAACCGACCTCACCCAGTTCCTGGGCTCGTTAGCAAGAGCCAGACTCGCCGAACTGGACCATGCTCTGAAGATGGCTCTCGACCTGGCATAGCGTCCGCGCCACCGTGACAATCGGGATTTACATGAGCCATTTCCCGAGCCGCTTTTCCGCTTCTTCTTGCGAAAGAGTGCCACTGATTCGGGCTTCGTCCAGCCCGCGCTGTACCTTCTCCAGCACATAAAAAAGATGATACTGGATGTCCTCCAGCGAACAGTTGTCAGGCAACTTATGCAGGAGCGACTCAACTTTTTGCTTTCCGGTCATGGTTGGCTCTCGCTTAGCCTAACATTGCGCCTGCTTCCCACGTCTCGGAAAAGCACCGAGACGTGGGGCACCCGCGAAGTTCAAATGACTTGCGCCAATCCGTGAAGATCGGCGCAAATCCGTGGCTAGTTTTCTCCGACGAGGCCTTCTTTACACCCTGCCCGCCAACGTGTTAACCTCAATAACGTTACAAAACAATTGAAAAATTAGACAGGAGTGCACCAGGTTAGTGCTAGCCAGAGAGCAAAAGAAATCCCTCATCGACCAGTACGGCACGCATGCTACCGACACCGGCAGTCCGGAAGTCCAGATCGCGTTGCTCAGCGAACGCATTGGTTCATTGACGGAACACTTCAAGATGCACCAGAAGGACCATGGCTCGCGCCGCGGTCTTCTCATGCTGGTCAGCAAGCGGCGTCGCCTGCTCGACTATCTCAAAACTTACAATTCCGATCGCTATAAAACTGTGGTTCAGAAACTCGGCCTCCGCAAGTAATTGCGGCGTCCCATTTCTGGAATTTCGTGTATTTTACGGCCACACCACCGGAATTGTTCTGCCGTCCTCCGAATGATCTCAGGGACCGCAGCGGTCGAATGAGAAAAGCGGAGAAGGTGCGTCTCCAAGCAAATTCCAAATCACGACTGGCGCCTGCTAATCCTTTGTGCAACCTACCCGACGCGGCACCGGCGTGCCCTCCTGCCCAGAAGGAAATAAAACATGAAGCATGACGTATCGGTTCAACTCACCGGTGGTAAAAGCCTCTCATTTGAAACAGGAAAATTAGCCAAACAGGCCCACGGCTCGGTCGTGGTGCGCATCGGAGACAGCGTAGTTCTCGCCACCGCGGTATCCAATCCCGACCCGCGCGAAGGCATCGATTTCTTCCCCCTCACTGTCGATTATCGCGAGTACACCTACGCCGGCGGACGCATTCCCGGCGGCTTTATCAAGCGCGAAGGCCGTCCCAGCGAACGCGAGATTTTGACCAGCCGGCAGATCGACCGCCCCATCCGGCCGCTGTTTCCCGAAGGATTCAAGTGCGAGACGCAGGTGATTGCCTTCGTGCTCTCGGCGGATACGGAAAACGATCCTGACGTAGCTGGCATTAATGGTGCCTCGGCCGCGCTGACGATCTCGGACATTCCGTTCAACGGTCCCCTCGGAGCCGTTCGCGTAGGCTTGGTCAGCGGACAGTTCATTATTAATCCGACCTACGACGAAATGCGCGACAGCATTCTGAACATCATGGTCGTCGGCACCGCCGATGGAATTGTGATGATCGAATCCGGCGCCAAAGAAGTGAAAGAAGAAACGGTAGTAGACGCGATCGAATTCGCCCACACCGAAATAAAAAAGATTTGTCGCCGCCATCAACGACCTGAAAGCAAAAGCCGGCAAGCCCAAGCGTGAAGTAACGCCACCGGAGTTCGATGAAGTTTACTACGGCCAGTCTGAGGGCGAAGATAGGCGACGCGCTGGCAGAAAGCCTGGACACGGAGAAGCATCCCGAAAGCGGAAAGCTACAACATGGTCCGCGATCTGAAGAAAAAGTTGCAAGCGGAAATCCCCGAAGACGACAAAGAAGCCCAAGCCAAACTGAAACACTACTTCGAAATTCTCCGCGAAAGAATCTTCCGCGAACTAGTAATAAATAATAAGAGAAGACCAGACGGCCGTCCCTTCGACAAAGTAAGAGACATCTGGGTAGAAGTAGGAGTTTTACCAAGAACCCACGGAAGCGCCATCTTCACCAGAGGCGAAACCCAAGCCCTGGTAACAACCACCCTAGGCACCAGCGACGACCAACAACGCCTCGAAACCTTCGAAGGCGAAGCCAAAAAGCGCTTCCTGCTGCATTACAACTTTCCTCCTTTTTCGGTTGGGGAGGTTTCGTTTTTGCGGGGGGCTGGGCGGCGTGAGATTGGGCATGGAGCGTTGGCGGAGCGGGCTATTTCGGCGATGCTTCCTACTGAGGAGAATTGGCCTTACACCATGCGCGTGGTGTCGGACATTTTGGAGTCGAATGGGTCTTCGTCCATGGCAACGGTTTGTGGGGCTTCGCTTTCTTTGATGGATGCGGGCGTTCCGCTTAAGTCGCCCGTTGCTGGTGTGGCTATGGGGTTGGTTAAGGAGGGCAACGATTACGCCATCCTAACTGACATTGCCGGGGCTGAGGATCATTACGGCGACATGGATTTCAAAGTCGCGGGGACGAAAGACGGAATCACTGCGCTGCAGATGGATATTAAGGTCGGCGGCATTACCGCTCAGATTATGCGGGAGGCTCTGGCGCAGGCGCAGCGTGGACGCTTGCATATCCTCGAAAAGATGAGCGAGGGGATTACCGAGCATCGCGAGAAGGTTTCGGCTTATGCTCCGCGAATTTATACCTTGCAGATTCCGGTGGACAAGATTCGCGACGTGATTGGGCCTGGTGGCAAGATGATTCGATCGATTATCGAGCAGACCGGGGTGAAGATCGACGTTGAAGATACGGGCAAGGTTAACGTGGCTTCGAATGACGAGGCGTCGGCGAATAAGGCTCTGCAGATCATTCGCGATCTGACGGCTACGGCCGAGGTAGGGAAGACTTATCTCGGGACCGTTACTCGGCTGGCGGATTTTGGGGCGTTCGTCGAGATCATTCCTGGGACTGATGGGTTGTTGCACATCAGCGAAGTGGCTGAGCATCGCATTAAGGATGTGCGCGACGAGTTGAAGGAAGGCGATCAGGTGCTGGTGAAAGTCCTTGCGGTTGAGGGTAATCGCATTCGGCTTTCGCGCAAGGCCATCCTGAAAGAACAACGGGCGAAGATGGGTGGTGGTGAGCCCGGAACAAACGGTGGCGAGGAAAGTCACGGCGAACCTTCTGGAGCTCCGGCTTTAACCATTGAAGGCGGCGGGGATTTCCCTGACGATGAGCCTAACTTCAATCGCGATGCGGTCGCTGGGGTGGCTGGAGGGGAACGTCCTGTGGGAGATCGTCCGGATCGGGGCGGGGATCGTGGACGCGGCGGCAGGCCGGGTGGTGGTGGCCGAGGTCGTGGACGCGGACGCGGTCCTGGAGGCGGTGGCGGACGTGGTGGGCACAGTGGTTCTAGACACTAGAAAATCGGCCACGGATTTTCACGGATTCACACGGATGTTTTAATGCGGAGAGGTCGCGACCTGCGTCGCGGCCTCTTTCTATTCTGGTTTCAAAGGACCCACCCTTCCGCAGAGAACGCGGAAGAGTGGGGCAGCCTTGGGATTTCAATTGACTCAAGAATGGACGCGAACCTGGAGCACCGTGCTTAATTTTGTTCCGGACAATCATGCGGCCAGCAGCACCACGCCGCCTGCGACCAATAGCGCGGCCATCCAACGACGGCGATCTACGCGTTCATGCAGAAAGATTTTCGCGGCGACTGCATTGGTCACAAAGGTGAGAGACGCGGAGGCGGGTGCGATCAGGCTGACGTCGCCCCAGGAGAGTCCGAACAGCAGGCTGTAGAAGGCAGTAGTCATGGCGAGACCGCCGAGCAGAAAATTGGGGTTGCGCATGACGCGTGCCAGTACCGTCCACAGGCCGCTCTGCCGCCACAGCGCCCCAACATCTCCTACCTGCTTCATGGCGCGGGAGAGCAGAACATCGCCGGTGGTCGACGACAATACAATCGCAGCGATCGCGCCCCATGCGTAGGCTTGCTTCATGGTCTGTTCCCCGCGGAAGCGGTTCCGTATTTCGCACGATCGGGCTGAGCGTTTGGTTGGCGGGTGAGCGCAGGGCCTCGCGTAACGAATCCCACGCCTGCGGAGATCAAAAGAACTCCAATCCAGCGTGAGGTGGTCACCGCTTCATGCAGATAAAATTTCGCAATCAGCGTGAGCAGCACGTAGCCGAGCGACGTCGCGGGAACGACATAAGTCAGGTCAGCCCAGGACAGGGCGGTCATGTAGGAAGCGAAAAATCCCAGCAGAAGCAAAATCCCAACAGCGACGGAAGGATTCAGCACGGCCAGGATCAAATCAGAAGGGTGATGCAAGGAAATGCTGCCCATCTGCTTCATGCCTCGGGAGAGCAGCGAATCGCCAACGGACGCGCACAGCGTCACGCTGGCGAGCACCAGATACTTGCGGAAGGTCACACTGTCTTTCCTAGCGCGCTCTGATTAAGTGGCTAATGTGGGCGCGGGCGTCCAGGCCCGTGCGGCGTCCAGACGATCTGCATTCCCTAATGAGAGTCTCCAGCCGATCTGCAAATTCCAGCGCCTGAAGGAGGGTCGATAAAGCGATCTTACGGCATGCCTGAAAGGCATGCCCTGATACGAATCTCAACCCTATTATGAAATCTCAGCAAAAGCGCAGCCCGCTAGGCCTTCGCTGCGGCCACTGCCGCGTCGGAGTCGTCCTTCTCGCGTTTGTCCTTCACCCAGTTATGACGCATGGCGCGAACCTTGAGAAAAGCCTTCGCTTCTTTATAGAGGCGCTTGCGATCCACGCTGTTGAAAGCCGCTTTTCGCAGGATGCGGAATATTGCCTTTGGCCGGAAATAATATTCATCGTAAAAACGATGCACTGATTCGAGAATCTCTTCCGCGGGCAAACCCGGATACTGAATATGGGCCAGTTGATGGCCGCCCTCATCGACCATCTTGTTGTCGCCGACCATGAAGCCGTTTTTCACCGCATAATCGTACAGTTCGGTTCCCGGGTAAGCATGAGCCACGGAAACTTGAATCGTTTCCACATCCAATTCCTTGGCGAAAGCGATGGTGTTACGAATGGTGTCGGGGGTTTCTCCAGGCAGGCCGAGGATGAAGTCGCCATGAACCACCAGGCCGAGTTTGTGACAATCCTTGGTAAACTGCCGGGCGCGTTCGATGGTCGCACCCTTCTTTATGTTCTTCAGAATCTGCTGGTCGCCGGATTCGTATCCCACAATCAGAAGACGGCAGCCTGCTTCCTTCATCGCCTTCAAAGTTTCATAGTCGGTGGTGACTCTCGAGGTGCAGGACCAAGTCAGCTTCAGAGGTTTTAATTTTTCGCACAGCTCGATGGTGCGGACTTTCTGAATATTAAAAGTGTCGTCGTCAAAGAAAAACTCCCGGACATCGGGCCAGAAATCTTTCGCTTTGGCCATTTCGCGGGCCACGTCGTCGGTGGAGCGTTTGCGCCACGGGTGTCCGCTTAAAGTTTGCGGCCACAGACAGAACGTGCACTGCGCCGGGCAGCCGCGAGTGGTGTAAAGAGAAACGTACGGATAGAGCAGGAATGGCACGTTGTATTTAGTAACGTCCAAGTCCCGGCGATAAATTTCGGTGACGTGGGGCAGTGAATCAAGGTCCTGAATCTCTGGACGGTCCGGCGTATGCACGACCGAGCCATTCTTCAGGAAAGAGATACCCAGAATTTCATCCAGCGGCTTGCCATTGGCGAACTCGCAAACGGCATAATCGAATTCCTTACGCACCACAAAATCAATTGCCGGACAATCCTTCAGCGACCGTTCCGGCAGCACAGTGACGTGCGGTCCCACGAAACGCGATCTTAATCTTGGGATTGGTTTCCTTTATCTTCTGTACCAGGCGGATATCGCCAGGAAAGCCGGGAGTGCTGGTGAACAGTACGAGGAACTCGTAGTCGCGGGCTATATTGATCGTTTCTTCGGCTGAAACGTGATGCGAAGGAGCATCCAGCAGGCGCGCACCCTCGAGCATGCCGGCAGGATAGGCCAGCCAAACCGGATACCAATAACTCTCAATTTCACGGGTAGCGGGCCATCGCGAGCCGGCCCCTCCGTCGAAATTCTCGAATGACGGCGGATTCAGAAACAGTGTTTTTAATGGCATATTTGTATACACCTATACTAACATCTCGTCGATCCCGGCAGGTTCGGCAGGTACATTCCGAGTACCTGTGACTTTGTCCTAGTAAATGCCTGCAAATATTTGCAAATACAGTGTAATAAGCCAATCCCTGATTTAGCAAAGCAGTTACGGCGAATGGATAGTAGGATGCCCCCAACAGGGAAACTGGGCGTCAAACAGGCAGCCGCTTTTCGAGCTCGAAGGCTATTTCCCCACGCCGACCCAAGCCTCCAGATCGCCCGTTGCACGCAGCAGGCTGATACGCGCGCGTTCCAACTCGAAGTTCGTGTCCTGCAGAGCGTCGTAGCGTTCGTTGACCTGGTTGCGGGCGTCGTCCAAATCGTGCAATGTCGCGCTGCCGGAATCGACGCGAATCTGTACCGCATCGAGATTGGACTTGGCGATCTGGTATTCGAGTTCGACGACCTGCTGGGCGGCTGCCAGTTGCGCGACCGAACGTTGCAACTTTAAAGTCTGTTCTGACACCTGATTCTTGGTTGCCTCAACGTCTTTTCTGGCATGCAGGGCGGTGGCGTCGGCGGCCTGAGCGCGGGCATGTTGCGACGGATTCAAGAACGGAAACCGAATCTCCACCCCCACCGTGGCATTGTTTGATTGGAAGCTTCCTGGCCGAAAGAAATTCTGATAATTGTTGAAGGTCGCCAGCAGCGCGTACTGAGCGGCGAAATCAATGCTCGGCCACATTGCCCGATGTTCGCCGCGGGCGCGGAAAGCAGCACTGGTGGCGCGCAGATCAGCGAGTTGAATCAAAGGACTTTGTTGGGCGGACCTAGCGGCAAGATTATCTTCCTGCTTCACTTCAGGCAATGGCGGAATTGACTCAGGCACGGTTTCGATTGCAGCGGCGGGAAGCCCGGTCAATTGCGCAAGCTGGTTGCGCAGCACATCGATTGCGCCCTGGGCCTGCGAGATGTGCAAATACACCCGAGCAGCGTTGAGGCGCGCCTGATTGCGCAGCAACGGATTGTCAACGCCTGCTGAAATCCGCTCATTGACCGCCTGTTCCATCTTGAGCGCGTCCTCGTAATCGCGACTCAAGTGAGTCATGAGCGTTTCCCATTTGCTCAACTCCGCATACTTCAACACCGTGTCTTGAATGACCTGACTGCGCTGGTCTTTGGTCTGAACTCCGCTGGCTTCATATTCAGTTCTGGCGGCGCGAACAAAATCTTTGAGCGCGGGATTGATTAACGCCGACTGCGCCGTGGTGTTGACGATCGATGGCGCGGATCCCTCCAGGCTAAGCGGATAACCGTAGGACTTGCCTAATCCCGATCCAACCGTTAGCTGCGGCAAATATTGATAACGGGCTTCATGGTACGAGGCAAAGGCGCGCTGCTCGTCGATGAGCGACGCCTGCATGGTGGTGCTGTGCGCCAGCGCCAACTCAACCGCTCGCTTGAGCGGCAGTTGTTCAGCGGAAAGAACTCCGCATAAAAATACAAGCGCACAGGACAGCGCTAAAAGACGCGATGTGCAACGGGGAGCCTTCATGGATCATCCTCCGAAAAAAGTCGGGACTGAACCGCGATTGTAACTGAGTGCATGGGCTCGGCCGCACTGCGAACCTAATCAGCTATCGCGCTGGGGATTTTGCAAGGAGGCGGCGGAGCGAGCAGGCGGAGTAAACTTTGTCTCATGTCGCTATTAAAAAAGGTCGCAATTATCGTTGTGGCGTGGGTTGCGTGTGTGTTGATTTATCTCGAGTTTATCGCCAAGGCGCGGTAAGACCCTAGGGAAACTTGGCCTATCAAGGCTGTGCGAGGGAAGTGAGGAATCTCATGGGTTGTTAGCTCCCACGTCTCGAAGGGAGTCGAGACTCGGGCACCCCGCTGGACCGACACACCACCTAAGCATTTCATCGCATCGACTGCAGCGCTTGCGTCAGGTCTGCGCGGAGATCTTCTACATCTTCCAGGCCGATGTTGAGGCGCACGATGCGATGGCCGTAGTCAGGGCGGTTTTTCGCGGAGTGGAAATCGTAAGCGACTGCCAGGCTGGTTACGCCCGCCCAGCTATATCCGATCTCGAACAACTCGAGGGCATCCACAAAATGCAGAATCTGCTGCTTGGCTAAATTCGCGCTGGAAGACGATGGAAAAGAGACCAGCCGACCCGGTGAAGTCGCGCTTCCAGAATTCATGGCCGGGGCACGATGGAAGCGCAGGATGCAGCACCAATTCGATCTCGGGACGCTTCGCCAGCCATTGCGCCAAATCCAGAGCGGATTGCTCAAGCGCTTTCAGGCGAACGGAAAGAGTCTTCATCCCGCGCAGCGCCAAGCTGCAATCGTCGGGCGAGGCTGCGCAGCCCACGAGTTGATGAGTTGAGCCCAGGCGCTTATAAGAGGCTTCGTCACGTACCGTAATCGAACCGAGCAACAAGTCGCTGTGTCCGCCAATGTATTTCGTTAGGGCTTGCATGGTGACGTCGACCCCGTGGGCGAAGGCATCGAAATAAATCCCGGCGGACCAGGTGTTGTCGAGCGCCACCATGGCTCCGATGCGATGCGTGGCGTCGGCAATCGCGGGCACGTCTTGCACTTCCATGGTGATGGATCCCGGGCTTTCGCACCAGATCAGACGCGTGTTATTGCGAAAGAGCGATTCAATTCCCGCGCCGATCGTCGGCGGATAAAAATTAACCTCAACCCCAAAGCGGCGCAGAACTTCCACGGCAAACTTGCGGTTTGGAGTGTAAATGCTTTCCGGCACGAGAACGTGGTCACCCGCCTTGAGAAAGGCCAAGTTAATCAAGGCAATCGCGCCTTGTCCCCCAGGGGTGATAAAAGTGCGAAAACCTTTTTCCAGTTCGCAAATGCGGGCTGCCAATTCCAGGGTAGTCGGCGTTCCGTAAAGGCCGTAGGTGTAGCCAACTTCGTACTGATCCCACGTATCCTGCACTGCCGAGGAGTTCGGGAATAGCACGGTCGAGCCGCGATACACTGGCGTGGATAAAGAACGGAACCCTTCCGGCGCGTGCGCGTCAGGATGAATCAGTTTAGTCTTCCAATTTTTGGGCATGTCGACGGGCTTAATTTGCGTTGACGACGTCAGCCACTTGGCTATTCAGGCGGTCCAGCGCGCTCTGAGCGAGCGTAAAGCTTCGCGCCAGGGAGAGCGATGCGCGATACTCCAGAGCCGCCGCCGGTTTGTTGCCTTGCTGCTCGAGTGCCGTGCCCAGAAGATAATGCGCCTGGAATGCCGGAGCGGCTTCCACGTTGGGACTCGACGTCAAGTAGCGGCGCAGCAATTCGGTCGCTTCTGGAAGATTGCGATTGGAACGAAGCAGCATCTGGGCGCACTCGATGAGAACTTGGGGCTGATTCAGGGGAGCTGAACTGGCATGCCCGATAGCATCTTCCATTGCATCCAGACGCGAAACGCGGCGATAGAAAGAGGCCAAATTCAACCACGCGCCCGCCGCGCCATGGCTGGCCTGGATGGCCGCGCGATATTCGTTCTCTGCCGAGGCTCGGTCTTTGTACTTTTCGGCGAGCCGCCCTTTGAGCCAACCAGCTTTGACCGGGTCGGTATTGGCGAGTTGCTGGGCCTGAGCTTCGGCCTTATCGCGTCCGCCACCCATGATTGCAGGAGCCTCCATATAGAACTCCGCCAGATCAGCGCGCGCTTCTACATCAGTCGGATCCAGCCGTACCGCGGTTTCGAATTCGTTGCGAACTTTCTTCGCCAGCCTGGTCGCAGCCAATAATCCGGAGTGCTCCGCTTTTTCCCCGTAAGTGCGCCCGAGCCAAAGATGATATTGAGCATTCCCTGGATCCAAGGTTACCGCTTTCTCGCATCCGGAAACGCTTTTGTCCCAATCGCTCAGCGAATAGTATGCGCGGCAGAGCAGATTGAACGATTCGGCGTCATTGGGCGAGGCACTGATTTTGTGCTGCAGCGACGCGATGGCATCATCCACATGGCCTTCGGCCAGCAGTTTGCTATCCGCAGCGTCAGCGGCGGCAATGGAAGGAAGAAGCGTCAGCACAAAAATGATCGAAAGTTTTTTAATTAAAGACATCTTTTTAATGAACCACCTTTACGGCTAGACCGTTGTGCATCGGTTTGGAATTTGTAGGACCGAGCGCGACCAAAGCATTCTCCGTCAGCCCTCCGGTAACTTCGACTTCAGTCAAATTAGAAATAGAAGTTTGTATGTACCGTTGTCGTAATTCGTTGTTCACGATCTGGTAGACGTAAGTTTTGCTGTCCTCCTGACGCACGGCCTCGCGCGGCACGGTAAGGACGTCGCGATGCTCCGCAGTAATAATCGTTACCCCAACATTTACGTTAGGCAGCAGCTTGAAATCGTGGTTATCGACCACGCAGGTCGTCTCGCCGACGTTCCGGGTGCCGTGAAGTTTGATAACTGCCGGGATCACGGTCACGGCGCCTTGCCAGGTCCGTTCCGGCATGGCATCCCAGGTTACGTCTATTTTATCTCCGGGTGCGAGGCGTCCAATGTCAGGTTCGTCGACGAAGGCTCGAACTCGGACTTTGGCGAGGTCCGCTTCTTGCAATACCAAATCACCGGGATTCACGTACGCGCCCTGCAGCACCGGCAACGAATAAACCACGCCATCGAACGGAGCGCGGATATTTAATTCATTCAGCACGTCTTCCGCAGCCGTATACGCGGCTTGGGCTTGCGATTTCTGCGCTTCTACGCGGCTGATTTCTGGCTGCGAATAACGGCCTTTCTGCTTTTGCAAAAGAAGATTCAGGTCGGCATTGGCACGTTGAGACTGGTCCTCAGCGTTTTTTATCTCGCCCGGGGACGCGGCATTTTCCCGCTGCAGTCGACGCAATCCGTCCAGATTGCGCTGCGCCGTATCGCTGTCGGTGCGCGCTTTCACGATCTGCGATTCGAGCGTCAAGACTTCCTCGCGATTTCCACCGCTCTGGATACCGCTAAGATCGGCATCGGCAGCCAAAACTTGAGCCTTGGCCTCCGCCGCCTGGCTATGAGCTTTTGCGTCATTCAATTGCACCAAGAGTTGCCCCTTTTTGACGTGGTCGCCTTCACGTACCAAAAGCTTTTTCACCGTAGTTCCAATCGGGGCATGGGCCTCAAAGTTCTCCAGCGGCTCAACTTTCCCGTTGGTCGACACCAGGCTACGAATGATGCCGCGCTGCGCGGCCACCGCCCGCACCGGAACCGCCGGATCCCGCGACAAAGACGCGAACAAGATCACTGCGGCGACGATTGCGACGGTCGCAGCGATCCAACGGTGCCGGGATAAAAAACTGGCATTATTGCTCGTCATCGTCCCTGTTAATTGGCAGAATAGCTGACCAATTAATGTATCACTTGCTATCTCTGGAATCTTTAAACGGAGCCTATCAACTTAGATGCGCCAGGCGGCAAATTGACGCGTAAATCGTTGCCCCATTTGGAGCTTTGGTACAGGTACTGTTTACAATATCAGGATGCCCAAAACACCTCGCTACACGTCCGTACATGCCCAGGCGGGTCTGGATGCCAAGTTCCCCGAGATCGAGACCTGGCCGAATCAGTTTGCGGGATATGAAATCGTCGTAGATGACCCGGAGTTCACGTCAGTTTGCCCGAAAACCGGCCTGCCTGACTTTGGCGTGCTCACCATCCGGTATATGCCCGACAAACATTGCCTGGAGCTGAAATCGTTGAAGGAATACTTGCAGACTTACCGCAATCTGGGAATCTTTCAGGAGAACATCGTGAACCGGGTTTTGGATGACGTGGTGCGATGGGCGCGTCCAGTGTGGGCTGAGGTTAAAGGAGATTTTCGTCCGCGTGGCGGGATATCGACGGTAATCGTAGCCCGGTGGCCTCGGCCGAAAGGGAAGACGCGGAAGTGAAGCGGGTTCTTCGAAGTTATCTTCTCAGCGACCTCCGCGGCTTTTCTCAGCGAGCTCTGCGATAAGCTTTCGACTTGCTCATTATTCGGCGGACTAAGGGGCTGCTTCGGCGGCTTTGAGAGGTTCGATCCGTTCCAACTCGTCTGCCAGTTCGACTTTCACCCGACCGATGTCATAGGCATCCTGCAGATTTAGCCAATACTGTTCAGTGGTTCCAAAGAAACGAGACAGCCGAAGCGCGGTATCCGCCGTGATGCCGCGTCGTTCCAGAACGATGTCATTGATGCGCGGTGGAGGGACACGAAGGCGTTTTGCCAATGCATACGCAGACATCGCCATGGGTTTCAAGAACTCCTCCCGCAAAACTTCGCCGGGATGAATTCTCCAATTCGGCGTTCCTTTTCTAACGATACTCATCGGTTCTCCGGATTAGTGATAGTCAGTTACTTCTACATCGTAAGCATCGTGATCGCGCCAAACGAAACAAATGCGGTATTGATCGTTGATGCGAATGCTGTATTGTCCGTTGCGGTCGCCGCGCAATTTCTTAAGCCGATTTCCGGGTGGACATTTCAAATCCTTTAATTCCACGGCTACATCGAGCATTCCCAATTTTCGTTTCGTCATATCTGCCGGCGGTGATCCCCGGGTTTTGCCGGTTCGCCAAATGTCCGCAGTCGAGCGGTCTGCGAAGCTTCTGATCACGATCGTTGGTTAAATGATAACGGATGTCGTTATTAACGTCTAGCGTTATTATTGAGCCGCAAGAAGAATCCACGAGCCTGTCACCCTGCCGTGATATATTCCTTCGCCAAGTGACCCCGACGAAACTTTATCCCTGGACCGCGCTAGTGCTGCTCACAGCGCTGAACCTCCTCAACTACATCGACCGTTCGGTTTTGTTCGCTGTGCAGCCGCTGGTGCAAAGCGAATTCCATCTCACCAACACGCAGGTGGGCTATCTCACTAGCGCGTTTCTTGGCTTTTACATGATCGCTGCGCCCTTCACCGGACCGCTAGCCGACCGTTATTCCCGCAAGATGATCATCATTCTGGGCGCGATTTTCTGGAGCGGACTAACCCTGCTCACCGCGGTCACGCACACGTATTGGGAGCTGCTGGTTCGCCATACCCTGGTTGGAGTGGGGGAGGCAACGTTCGTTACCATCGCGCCGACTTTTGTTGCCGATCTTTTTCCCGAGCGCCAGCGCGGCCGCATCTTCGGCGTGTTTTATTTAGCGATCCCGGTCGGCACCGCTGCGGGTTATCTGCTTGGAGGCAAGCTCGGCCCGCATTTCGGATGGCGCTCACCATTCTATGTTGCGGCGGTTCCCGGCTTTCTGCTGGCGCTTTCTCTGCTGTTCATCCCGGAGCCGCCGCGTGGACAGTTCGACTCGTTGCAGGAAACTCCGGAGCGTGGAAGCATTCGTGGTTTGGTTCATAATCCTGCATTCTGGATGGTCACGCTGGGCATGGCTGCGGGGACATTTTCGCTAGGAGGGATACAGGTGTGGATGCCCACATTTCTGTCGCGAGTACGCGGCTACAGCCTGGAATCCGCAAATTTGATGTTCGGCAAAATTGTGGTGGTCGACGGCATTCTGGCGTCTTTAGCTGGAGGCTGGCTCGGAGACCGCTTGCTGCCTCGCATGAAAGGTTCATACTATTTTGTGTCTGCCGTAAGCATGGGACTGGGCGTCCCAGTCATGATCGTCGGCTTATTTAATAAAGGACGGTTGATGATCCCGGCCATCGCCCTGGCCGCATTTCTGTTGCTGTTGAACACTTCACCTCTGAATACCGCACTGGTCAACTCCGTAGGAGCCCACATCCGCGCAACTGCGATCGCGGTCAATATTTTCATCTTCCATCTCTTGGGCGACGTTCCTTCGCCAACCCTCATGGGATACGTAGCCGACAAGCGCTCGCTGCAGGCCGCTTTCATTTTGCCGGTCATCGCCATGGCCGTCTCTTCTGCCATACTGTTTTATGGCATGCGATTCGCTCCTGCGGTACGAATAGATAACCAGCTTGCGGCACTCCGCGGCCAGCCGGAATGACTTATTTTCATTGGGCCATCTTCCATTGGATCGCTGGCAGCATTCTGGCGCTGGTTTGGTTTTCGCGCCTGCTGGACGCCGCTCTGGGCATGCCCAAGGTCGCAGACATCTCGCGACCCGAGTGGAATCGGAAACCGGCCGCGACTGCGGGCAATCCTCGCGTCAGCATAATTGTTCCCGCCCGTAATGAAGAAGCGCACATCGCTCCTGCGCTCACGACGCTCCTGAAACTTGATTACGACAATTACGAAGTCATCGCGGTAAACGATCGTTCTACGGACCGCACCGGCGAAGTCATGAATCGAATTGCTGTCACGGCGGAGGCCAAAGGACGCCTCAAAGTTATTCACATCGCTGAATTGCCTTCTGGCTGGTTGGGAAAGGCACACGCCATGTGGACTGCGGCCAATCAGGCGAATGGCGACTGGCTTCTGTTTACCGATGCCGATGTGCTTTTTCGTTCTGATGTCTTGAGGCGAGCCTTAGCCTATGCAGAGGCCGAATCGGCAGATCATCTGGTTTTGTTTCCGCGCATGATTATGAAGAGCGCGGGCGAACGAATGATGATTGCTTTCTTCCAGACGCTTTTCGTCTTTGGGCATCGGCCATGGAAGGTCGCCGACCCCAAGACGAAAGATCACATGGGCGTGGGCGCGTTCAATCTGATTCGCCGCCCCGTGTACGACGCCGTGGGCAGCTATCAGGCGTTACGCTTCGAAGTGCTCGATGACATGAAACTAGGAAAAGTCGTCAAGAACTCCGGCTACGCGCAGCGCAACGTTTATGGGGCCGACCTGATCTCTCTACGATGGGCGCACGGCGCCATGGGCATGGTAAACAATCTCACCAAGAATTTCTTTGCCATCATGTCGTTTCAGTGGTGGCGTGCGCTGCTGTCAGCGTTTGCGCTGGCGTTCCTGAACCTCATGCCGTTTGTGGGAATCTACGTTGCCCACGGATGGGCGCGCCTGCCTTACGCCGTCGCCCTCGCGTCGATATTCGCAATTTACGTGGGAATGTCGTGGGAATCTGATGTTCCCGCATATTACTTTGTTTTGCATCCCATTGGCGCGACTCTGTTCGTTTACACCATGCTGCGTTCGATGATTCTGACTCTGGCGCGAGGCGGAGTAGTCTGGCGCGGCACATTTTATTCGCTGGAAGAGTTGAGAAAAGGGATGGTTTAGGTACATCCCCGTGCTGCCAACCCATTGTCATGCTCGAGCAACGCGATGGATCTGCATTTTTACGGAGGCCCCGAGCTCTCAACCGACTCCGCGTCGGACGGCACGTTAATCGGAATCGTCGCCGTCTGTTTCTTGGGATATGTTTTATAAGCAGGCTTGGGCAGACTGAACTTCCCCGCGCTGTATTTGCCCTTATTCTCCACGTCGAAATTTTTCGGTAAAGGTGGAATGCGCAGCCCGGACCCGCCGAGCTGCCGCAATTGGTTGAGCACAATCTCAGCCCGACCGTCATACTCCTTCACCGGGCCGTGAACCTCGATCACCTGGTTTTGCAATTGGCTGACGTTTCCAATGCGCTTCAGATCGTGAGGAAAAACCACCACCGTAAATGGACACACCATGGAATCCTGGCAGAAATCGAACAACGTGACGCCCCTGCCGATATGCTTTACGCGCAATACCTTGCCAGTGACGCACTGATCTTCACCAATGTGCTGGCGAGCTTCGGTAATCGGAATACAATCGCCGGCCAATAAAGAAGCAGGGAAGAACACTGTTAGAAACAGCGGAAATATCCCATGTTGAAATGGCCTTAAACATCCGCGACGGAACTGGTTTGGCAAAATGGGCACACAAACCTGAGTGAATGAAAGTTGTCTGGATACAAAACCATTGTATGGCGCGCAATGCAATTGACCACGCCGCAGGCAGGAATAAAGACTGAGTTTTCCCGAAACAGAAAAAGGCACGGGCGTGGACGCCCGCGCCTACACTGGCAAATCAGGCTGTACTTTCCTAGCTGAACGCCTTCACCGCGCCGGCCTCGTCATCTCTGACGTCGAAGACGGTGTACAGCTTGGTGATCTGCAGCAGGTCATGAACTTTCTTGGTCAGGTTGAGCAATTTGAGTTCTCCACCCTGGTTGCGAACCGTGGTGAAGGCGCTGACCAACTCACCAATCCCCGAGCTATCTATATAGGTCACTTCGCCCAAATTCAAGCAGAATCTTTTTTTGGCCCTTTGACAGCAGCTCACGCACTGTGTCACGCAGGATCACGCTGCCTTCGCCGAGCGTGATTCGGCCACTGCAATCGACGATGCTCACTCCATCCACCTGACGAGTACTGCTCTTCATGGTCACTGAGAAGCCTCCTTAACGTCCTCGGCTGGACCGTGGACGTGTTTCACGAGTTTAATTTCGGTGCCCGTCTGGGACGGATGAATCTGCACTTCGTCCATGAACGAGCGAATCAGAAAAATTCCGCGTCCTGAAGTCTTCAACAGATTTTCGGGAGCCAGGGGATCGGGAATCTTATCCATGTCTAACCCTTTGCCCTGATCACGAATGGTGATCACCAGCTCTTTGCTGGTCCGTTCGAAATCGAGTTTGACTTTCTTTTCCGGATCATAAGCGTTGCCGTGCAGCACGGCATTGACTGCGGCCTCGCGCACGGCCATGGAAATCTGCATGACTTGATCTTCATCGAACCCGGTTTCAGCCGCGATTCGGCTGGCTGTTTGCTCCGCATTGTCGACGGTCTCCAGCGTCGAATCGAGCGTATAGGAGACCCGGAGTTCGGTCATGGCAAAATGTTCGCGAACCAGTTCGCAGACCCGCAACCTCCGCTGACCCAGTTTTGGCGCCGCGCTTTTCGCTTAGCGAGTGCTAAAAAGCCTCCGGTCAGCGGATTGGGTAGTTTGCCTTGCTGCTGTGGAAATGTCAACGTAGGGTTCATACGTGTGTCATACCACAATAGAAATGTCCCCGGTTTGTCCACAATATTCCTTCGCCGGGCGTCATTCCGAAGACCCGCGCTTTCACCAGCGGGGCGAGGAATCTGGCGTGAGCCATTTCAACCTGACTTTAGACACCGGGACCCCAAAAACAGGTAAAAGGCGTTCTGGCTTCCTGTCTCGTAGTTGGGTATTCTCTCTGAGCGATGTCCACCGTGGCGCTCACCGAATTGTTGGGACAGCCGGTATTCGATCCGGCTGGCGGGCAATGCGGACGTGTGCGCGAACTGGCGCTCGCGCCGCAGGAGGATCGGGCTCGGGTCGCGGTGCTGATCGTCCGCACCAAAACCGGCGACCGGGTGCTCCCGTTCAGTGCCGTGGACTCAATCGACGGCGGCCTGCGCATTGCCAGTGCCTCTTCGACCTGGCCCATTGCGAATGGCTCGGAAGGCCTGTTTTTTTTGGCGCGCGATCTGCTCGATCAGCAAATTATCGATGTCCATGGCCGTAAGGTAGTTCGCGTCAATGACGTCGAATTGCAAAGAGATCCCGGTAGCAAACATCCCATGCTGAGAGTCGGTTCGGTGGATGTCGGCGCGCGAGGCGCAGTCCGCCGTTTGCTGAAAGGCGTGGTTCCGGTCAACGCATTGCGGGCTTTGCTGCGTCAGATTCCGGAGCGTGCCATCCCCTGGGACTTCGTTGATCTGATCGAAACTGATCCCGCCCGACGGGTGAAACTCAAGATTTCCCACGAGCGGCTTGCCCGCTTGCATCCGGCTGACATTGCCGACATCGTCGAGGACCTGGCGCCGGACGAGCGCGAAGCGGTATTTGAGACCCTGGACGAGGAAGTTGCCGCCGAGGCATTAGAGGAAGTTCATCCCAAGGTACAGAAGGCGATTGTCGAGTCGCTCGATTCCGACCGTGCCGCTGACATCGTCGAAGAAATGGATCCGGACGCAGCTGCCGATCTCTTAGCCGACCTGCCCGAGGAGACTTCTGCGGACATCCTGCAAGAAATGGCTCCGCAGGAGCGGCAGGAAATGCAAGAACTCCTCGAGCACCGGGAGAACACCGCCGCCGGACGAATGAACCCCGACTACATGGCTCTCCCTCTCGACGCCCGTGTGGTCGACGCAATCGAAGCTCTGCGCAAGTTTGAAGGCGGCATCGAAACGGCAAGCACGATTTATCTGATCGACTCTAAGGGCACGCTGGCTGGCGCCGTGCCGTTAGCAAAATTAGTACTGGCCTCGCCAGAAACCGCATTACTTTCGCTGACCCAGGAGCCGCTAATCTCGTGCCGCGAGAACGCCAAAGAGATGGAGTTCGCCGAACTGTTCGATAAATACAACCTGATAACGCTGCCGGTAGTCGATGAGCACAAGAAGTTGACCGGCGTGATCACATCGGACGATGTGATTAGCCTGTTGCGAGCCAAGCTGTAGACTCAGTGTGCGAGTCGGATGAAAAAAGTTTCGGTGCCCCGCTTCTTGCGCTTTTTGCGAGAGGCGGGTGCATAAGCTGCCCGCGTTCTTAGATTTGATTCACGCCACCACGGAAACTTCGCCGTGCTGCTTCCGCGTGGGCCTGACGATAATCTCCACATCCTGTCCGAGCGCGGTGAGGAAGTCCATGAGGCGTTCGACGGAAAAGGCTCCGGCACGGTTGCGCATCAGTGCGGAAACGTGAGGCTGCCTGATGCCGAGAATCTTCCCCGCTTCCGCCTGCATGAGGCCGCGTTGCTTGATCAGGCGGTAGATTTGCAGGGTGAGTTTGGCCTTCAATAATTCCTGCTCGGAATGAGGTAGCCCGAGGTCAGCAAAAACATTGCCACTGCTTTTTTGCGCTCGTGTTTTTCTTGAAATCGCCGTCTTCTTGATTTTCATACTCCCCTTAATTTTGCCTTTCACGGTGTAACCGTTCCGCCTCGCAACAATAGGCGCGACCGGAAATCCGGTTCGCGCCTTTTTTCTTGCGATGGAAAGCTGTTCTTGAAGCCGGCAATGGAGTCGCCAATCCTTAAGCGACAGACCGCACGGTGGGCTCGAGCTTACTCTGTTGCTCCTACCTAAAACAAACGGCGTTGAGGAACTCCGACCCCCCACCATTTCATTGGTACTTTCGTCACGATCAGGAAGGCAATCTCTCGCAGCGGGCGTCCAACCCACCAGTTCAGCGAGTTCCCAAGCAACATATTGATGATCTGGAATTTCATGAGACGAAACCAAACCGCGCACACATCGGCTCCTGGGCTGCAAACGTGCTGCACCACTTCAGTTCCGATAGCAACCTGCCCAGGTTTATGCCCACTCCTTGCGGCGACGTCCTGGCCAAGCTTCCAGTAAGCTCTGATGTCCTTGGCCGCGACGCTTGGAACCGGCTCGCCCGGGGTGCCGAACATAGCTTGTATCTCATCTGGCGCTTGCATGGTGAGTAGTCTCCTGGACGGCCCGCAAGCATAACACGATCCCCAAGTGGGAAGAGGCAAACCGTAACAGAGGACTGCAGCGCATGGGCAGATCACTTACTCTACGGGCGACCACCACCAATCCGTCGCTTCCTTTAGAATCACATCACGGAAGCGCAGGTGGTCCGGTGACCATTGCGGTCTTCAAAACCGTTGATCGTCGTCTTTCGGCGGCGATGGTGGGTTCGACTCCCACTCGCTTCCGCCACTTTTCAATGAGTTGCCGATTGTGCCCCCACATTGAAATTCTGGATATCAAACCGAACACCAAGCCTTGTTGCTGGCTAAACCTTCTTGAGCCACGGTTGGTGCAGTCTCACACGACCGTCATCGTCCCATTTGACTACCGCGTCGTCTTCGTTCGCTTGCTCAACCGTGCCGAGTTCCCCAGTCGGCTTTCCGAAGTCGCCCAAACCCTCGACGCGATCTCCGGGACTCAGTTCCTCGTTGGTGGCGGCGGGTTCGGCGAGCGGCGGCTTCCTGGCACGGTCTGCATCAGGCGTTGCGCCGGGGTATGACAGCGGCGGTTGGGGAGCTTTACGCAGTTTTGGTGTCAGCTTAGCGGTTATAAGTGTCATTTTCGTTGTCTCTTTCCAAGGCGGCGAGAGCAGCACCCTTCGCTGCGATTTTCCATCCTCAATAGAAACAGCATAGCCCTGAAAAGAGCGCTTGGCTGACCCAAACTGCTCACTTCTAACCACGAAGTTCGCTCTGGGAACTGCCGGGATGTGGATTGTTCAAAGTGTTCCAATGTGATCAGACACTCATCCTCGTCACTTCTATCATGGGGCGTAGTGAAGAAGTTACAAAGGGCAGTTCAACGATAAAGGAGAAAACGGATGAACCCAAGCACCAAGGATGAGGTCACAGGCAATCTTCATGAAGTGAAAGGCACCATCAAAAAGAAAGTAGGCCAGGTCACGAATAATCCTGATCTGGAGGCTAGAGGCAAAGCCGAACACAACCAAGGCGTGATAGAGAAAAAGGTTGGGCAGATCAAAAAGGTGTTCGGAAAGTAAGTTCGGCGGGATTGGCCCGGCCCATTTGTCGCGACATTCTAGTCGTGGAGGACCACACTCAACAGCGAACTGTGGACTTCGAGCCCGCTTCCGTCATAGTCAACGAAGCCCAATTTCCTGAAGTTGTTCATGAAATGGCTGACCCGCGACCGGGTTGTGCCTACCATCTCGGCGAGGGTCTCCTGACTAATCGCGGGGATTACAGTCGTGGGTACGCCTTCCTTGCCAAAATGGGCAAGCAGAAGAAGAATTCTGGCCAGCCGCTTTTCGCTGGAATTGAAAAGCTGGTCAACCAAATCCTCTTCGTAGCGGATGTTCCGCGTCAGCAAATAGGCGACGAACATGTCGGACAAAGCGTGTTCCCGGTGGAGAGCCTGCATCATTGCCTTCTTCTCAATGCGCAGAAGCTCGCAATCGGTCATTGAAGTGGCGGCAGCCATGCGGAGCGGCTGACCTGCGAGGCAACCTTCACCAAAAAAGTCACCCTCACCCAAGATGCCTATGGTTGCTTCCTTCCCATTGTTCGACACGACCGTCAACCTCACCTTGCCGCTTTGGATATAAAACAGTGCGTCAGCCGCATCCCCTTGTGCGAAGATAGTTTGCTTCTTTTCAACAGGCACAATCTTCCTGCCCTCGCCGATGGTGGCGAGGAATGCATGGGGGTCGAAATCGCGTTTCTTCTTGACGCTCATGACTGGACTCACTGTCACAGTAGAAAAAGGTCGGCACGAGAATACGGCCTAAGAATGAATGTAAGACGAATGAAGTTCGGAAGGATGTCACTGATTATGACATGAGCGACCGGAGGAAAAGAAGATTTTTATCTAGTTGTGTTTTCAAAAAGTTGGAGAAGAAGGAAGAAGCGCACACACGTGCCAATTCGAAACGAAGGTGGAGGCAGAAAATTGTCCTAATTTTAGCCTGCTTGTTTGGTTTACGCCGCAAGCATTTCTTCGCCCGGTTGTGATACTCTGCCGCGGAAACGAGGTCACCATGCGGGCATATATTCGCGCGGTTAGGGTTGCATTTTTAGTCGTCATATTTTCTTGCGGAGCGTCTCTACTGGCGCAACAGGCCGGCCAACTGCCTGCGCCGGCACAAGGCGATTACGTTGTCGCTGATTTTCATTTCTCGTCAGGCGAAGACGCTACGTGGGCTGCGAATGCACTACGCTACCTTCGGGACTCCTGCGCGAGACGCGAAGGGCAAGGTGACGAATGCGGTGCTGCTTTTACACGGCACCAGTGGCACCGGAGAACAATTCCTGGCGCCACAATTTGCAGGTGTGCTATTCGGGCCGGGGCAGTTGCTTGATGTTACGCGCTATTACATCATTCTGCCGGATAACATCGGTCACGGAAAATCCAGCAAGCCTAGCGACGGCCTGCACGCTCATTTTCCGCAATACGACTACGACGACATGGTTGGGCTGCAGCATGAGTTGCTGGAAAAAGGATTGGGCGTGAACCATCTGCGCCTGATCCTCGGCACTTCTATGGGCTGCATGCATTCCTGGGTTTGGGGCGAAACCTACCCCGATTTTATGGACGCACTCATGGCGTTGGCCTGTCAGCCGGTGCCGATTGCGGGACGGAATCGAATCTGGCGCAAGATGGTGATGGACGGCATTCGCAACGATCCCGATTGGAAGAACGGCGACTACACCGCCCAGCCTCGCGCCGCGATGGTGACGGCGGCAGATATGTTTTATATCGCGGCTGGCTCAGCTCTGCAGATGCAGAAGAACTATCCCACCCGCGAGGCGACCGACGCGGCGGATGAAGACTACGTGAAGCGATTCACTGCGAGCCATGATGCCAACGACCTGCTGTACGCGGTGAATGCCTCGCGGAACTATGATCCCTCGCCGCAGCTCGAGAAAATCATCGCGCCGGTGATGTTCGTGAATTCAGCCGACGATTTCATCAATCCTCCGGAGCTTGGAATTGCGGAACGTGAAATCAAACGCGTGAAGAATGGTCGTTTCGTGCTGATTCCAATCTCCGATCAAACTCGTGGGCACGGCACTCACACCTGGGCAGCTGTCTGGCAGCAGTATCTGAAGGAGTTGCTGGAAGAGTCACAACATTGATGGGCTTGTGCAGCGGAATCCAGCTCGGTTGAATTGCCATTCAGACTTAGGATGGCTTCACAGAATGGCGTGGCCTGAAACCGTAACGGTGCCGGCCCGCTGCAAACGGTCTTCGCCTGCTTCAGCAGTTCTGCGATTTCGGCTTGCAGTGCGAGAAGTTGGTCGTTCCGCAGATCGGTGAACTGGAAAGGCTGCAGATAACCCTGCTCCGCCCGACATCGGAAAGAGCATTCCTGCCTTGCCCCGTACCGTGCGCGCGCCAAGATGTACGGTCAGGCTTGACGCTGAGACCCTCGTCAAGGCAGTTTGCTACTTCGAGCAATCCTCCGGTGGTTGAAATCCGAAGCGCCCTGGCCCAGAATTGCCTTCCATTTTCCAGTTGGATTGTGGCAGAAGCCGTTCCCCACAAGGTTGACGCGGGGAGCGCGGATTTTTCGGTTCGGCTGGGGGAAGTTGGCCATTGAGTTAACTATGTCACGTGTGCCGCTGCCGGAACATATTACGAAAGCAGAGACCGGGGGCCGAATTCCGCGAATGGAATTCGTACACCATCTTTCGTAATCTCCCGCTGCAAGCGGCTGCGTAACATACTGTCATGGATTATGGACGGCCTCTCCCAAGTGCACGCTCAACTCCGCGCACCGCGAGTGCATCTCGCAGACTTAACCCCAGCGGTGCTTCGATTCCAGGATGGTCAACGCGCTTCCGCGCATCTGCAAGTGCTTTCGCGTCAATGGCGGATTGCTTTCCGTGCCCGGACCGATTGATCAAGGCTCGCAGGTGAAGTTGATGTTCCTGACCCGCACCGGCGCCGTACTGGGCGCGGCGGAAATGCTGAGTCCGGTCACCAGCACGCAGCAACCGTTTCGCTTCGTGGCGCTTCCGGTGGACGATCGCCGCAGATTGGGCGCGGCGATTCAGTCATCCCTAAACAAGGACACTGCGAATCAGGAAGCTGCCGAACAAAAGTGGATGGAGAAGTTGAGGGAAGCATCGAGTTGCGAGAATCGGCCGCGCAGGCGGTATTTGCGATTTGCTCGCAGGAGCAGTCGCGCTCGGAATGCTCTGTTTGGGCGGCGTTTTCTATTTTCTGCAGGTGCATCCACTTAAATAGAGATGGCCCCCGAAAACACTCGCCGTTGGCAGCGACATCCGGTAAAACTACCCGTCCGCATCATTACCGCTAACGATATTTCCGAAATAGCTGTGCCCGGTTTGACGACCGAGATCAGCCGCGGAGGCATGGCGCTCTATGGCGGAGTGCCGCTGCAGCCGGGCGATCTGATGCAAGTGGAATTTGAAACATCCGAGCGGGTTCGCGTGGCCGCATCAATCCGCGATCGCAACGGCTATTGTTTCGGCTTGGAATTTCTTGGGCTCCTGCCAAGTGACAATGAAGACGCCGAAGCACGATTTGCTCGAAATTGCGGAGCCAGCGGACGGGAACTCACTGGCAGCTGCAGCGCGCCCAGGCGCGATGCCACCTCAGTCCGAGCCATGGGCGGAGAGAACGAGATACTGGCGCTGTTTCTGGAAAGGCATGAAACTTACCTTCGTCAAAGAGAGATGGAGATCAAAAGATTACACGACGAGATCCAGGAGATCAGAGAATCCCGCAGAAAGATTGAGTTGATGATTCTGCGTCAGGTGCTTGCCCGCTCGCGCTAATACCATTTCCTCTTTTTCATCGTTCCTGCGCACCAAGGCGCCCCAAAACACCTCCATCAGCGGTCCTTTATTAGCTGGTGTTGATCTGACTGAGATCCCAGAGCCCCCGTGATAATCGATGCCGCCGGCAATCTCTACGGTACGGCGGCCAACGGCGGCATCGGCTATGGTACGGTGTTCGAAATCACGCTCTAGTTTTATTTGGTGACTGTCATTTCCGATAAACTACGCCGCCCTTCATCACAAAACTTACTTTTCGCAACACGCTGATGTCCTGCGACGGGTCTCCGGGGACGGCGATCACGTCGGCGAAATAGCCAGGTTTCAGTTCGCCAATCTGCCCTCGCCAGCCCAGCAATTTGGCTCCGTTTATCAGATCGGCTTGCAGCGCGGCCAGCGGGGTCATGCCGTATTTCACCATCAGTTCAAACTCGCGGGCTTGGGTGCCGTGGGGAAACGGGCCAACGTCCGATCCCACTGCCATGGGCACACCCGCAGCGAGTTGCTTGCGAAATTCGATTGCATGCAGATCGAGCATCTGACGATCGTGCGCTCTCTGCTCGGGCGAATCGGCGTGTTCGGAAAAGTATTCGAAGATAGTAAAAGTCGGCACGGCGAAGATTTGCTTTTCACGCATAAGCCGCATGGTCTCGTCGCCAAGTTGGTTGGCATGATCGATGGAGGCCACGCCGGCCTGCGCCGCATAGAGCGTGCCCGGTTCGCCGGTAGCGTGAACCGCAACCCGCTTGCCGGAGCGGGCGGCTTCGTCGATAGCAGCCTTGAGTTCGGCTGCTGTGTATTGATAAATCGTGGAGAAGCGGCCATCGCGAACGACGTCCGGGCCAGTCTCATAAATTTTGATGAAATCAGCGCCCTCTTTAAGTTGCTCGCGAATCGCGGTCACAAGTTCGGCGGAATTGTTCGCGTAGGTTGCATTCGACAGCACGTGTTGCGCGGGGTTGAAGTGATTGGCGTCTTCGTGTCCGCCGAGAATGTCGATGGCGTTCCCGCTGATGCGCAGGCGAGGTCCCGGAACCAATCCGTGATCGATCGCGTTGCGCACCGCGGTGTCGGCCGAGCCCGCGCCTTCGGTGCCCATGTCCCGCTCCGCAGTGAACCCAGCCATGAGATCGGCGCGGGCCGCCAGAACTGCAGTGATCGTCCGCTGCGGTACCGACTCTTCTACCGTCTGCAAGTCTTCCGCGCCGGGATGCAGAAAAAGGTGCACATGCGCATCAATCAAACCCGGCAATAAAGTAGTGTCGCCCAGATCGATGAGTTCCGCGCCCGCAGGGTGGGCCACCCTTGTTCCTACTTCGGCTATCCGCTCACCTTGAACCAGCACTTCGCCCGGAGTCAACATGCGTCCACTCTCAATCTCCAGCAGACGCGCCGCATGAAGCACGATCGGGTGCGCTGATTCTGCCTGGGACTGAGTGGCGGAGCTAAGAGTACACACCAGAACAAGGGTGATGAGGACAGGGACGAGATAGGAGGTTTTCATGGTTTCGGAAGGATGGTATCACTTGGGTCGATTGGGTGGCTGCAGATTTTGCGCGTGGGTTGCGTTCTTCCGCTCCATACGGCCCTGCCGCAAGTTCGCTGGTGCCGGGACGACAGTAACTTCGTCATAGCAGGTCTGCGGCGGTAGCATGAGGTCGATGCTCGGGAAACATTGACGCATGCGAGGGACGCACGGGCGAGGACGCCCGCGCCTACATTCCTGCGCGTGTTTTCCACAGAGCCTGGGATGGGAGCTTTGTATGCAAGCACACAAGATCGTCGCCCTCACTGGGGCAATCCTGTTCGTAGCCGCCAGTAGCTATGGACAATCTCTGGGGGATGTGGCCCGCGAACAGCGTCAGCAGCAGGCTAAAAACGCGAAGGATGCAAAGGACGCGCACGCCACACGCAAAGTGCTGACCAATGAAGACCTCCCTGCGAGCCCGGAACCGGCCCCGACTACGTCTGTCACTACCGACCAGCACAACACGGCTCCCCGGTCGCCTGCGTCCAACGACACCCATTCAGGAGAACAGTGGAAGGCAAAGATCCAAGCGCAAAAGAGCTCAATTGCATCTTTGCAGAGCCAGATGGACCATCTGAATTCCTCCATCCATTTTGCTTCCGGGAATTGCGTCGCCAACTGCGTGCAGTGGAACGAACGGCAGGTTCAAAAGCAGGACGAAGTGCAACGAATGCAAAAACAATTGGACGAGCAGAAGAAACAGCTTGAGGACATGCAGGAGTCGGCGCGCAAAGCCGGTTTGGGTAGCTCAGTTTACGAGCCCTAGTCTGCTCCGCCCTGGATGACGGACTCTAGCGGAGATTATTCCGGGTCGATCGCCCGATCCAGATAGATCCAAAGCACACGCGATAGTAATGCCAAGCTGGGAGCGAACGGCAAGAACAGCACAATTCCCCAGAGAGCTACTTTCTGCAAGGACCACGAAGTTAAAGCCCAAAGCAAAAGGCAGAGCGCAACGATGGTGATCAAAGCCAGGCCGTAGCTGATGTACATGGCTCCGAGAAAATAGCCCTGCTCGCGCTCGAACTTCAAACCACAATTCGGACAGCTTTCGTGCATGCGGGGAAATCCGGTGAAAATCGATTTGCGAAAGATTTTCGCGGCACGGCATTTGGGGCAGATCTGGCGCAGTATGGCCGAGACGGTCGATCCCTGAGGTCTACTGTTCATCGTCCCGATTATCGACTGTTGCATAATATAGTGACATGCAATTTTGCATTGTCATCTCGAAGTCGAGAATCCTGCTTTTTCGCCCGCCAAACACCAGGTTCCTGAACTGCGCTCCAAATGAAAGGAACGTGGTCACTATATTCCGCAAAACTCACTAGGTTAACGGAAATTCCGGCAAAGCACGGCGAGGGCCTACTTCTTGCGGGCGGGCGGTTGGGGCTGCGCGACCATTGCCCGCCGCACCGGAACGATCGCGCCGCGCGCTGGATCAGTGGCGGCATTGGCCCGCGCCAGCACTTCTTCCTGGATGTACTTCACGAAGTCCTGAATCTGGCGCTGCATTTCCTCCATGCGCTCGCGCATTTGCAGAATGATCGCCATCCCGCTGATGTTCACTCCCAAGTCGCGCGCCAGTGACAGAATAAATTCCAGCCGCTGCAAATCCTCGTCGGTGTAGAGCCGGGTGTTGCCCTCGGTGCGCGACGGTTTCAGCAAACCCTCGCGTTCGTACAGCCGCAAAGTCTGCGGATGGATGCCATACATCTCCGCCACCGACGAAATCATGTACGCGCCCTTGGATTTGCGCTTGGTCATCGCTCAAAGTCTACAACAAAAGAAAGAGGCCACGGATCCTACAGATATCACAGATTTTCCATGATCTGTGTTAATCCGCGCAATCCGTGGCCTTGTTCCTTAGGCGATCGCTTCCGGCTTTTCTTGAGGCGCGGGAGCCCAGCCTTCGGGCTTCAGCGCGTGATTGAGAAGGTAGGCCACAACGCCCGCGGCGATAAGCAGCATTCCGAAGGCGAAGGAACTCATCCCTAGCACCTGCTCGGTCTCGCTGCGCACTACCGAGAATCCAAGCAGCAGCATGGGAGCGATCCCGACAGCTACCGCTCCAAACATTCCTCCGGGAACGCGGAACGGACGATGCAATTCGGGTTCGCGGACGCGCAGAACAATCAGCGCGATGAACTCTAGCGATAAGCTGACGCCATAGAGAAGAATGTCGATAGTCACCAGGCGCTCGAAACCTAAGCCCAGGCAAAGAGCCCAGCCAATGGCGCAAACCACAATCGCAACCCAAGGCGCGCGCGAACGAGGATGCAGTTTGCCAAAGACGCGAGGCAACATTCCATCCTGCGCCATGGCCAAAGGCAGGCGCGAATAACTCATCACCAACGCATTGAACATTCCGAAGCCGCTGATCATGCCGCCGAGGGCGAGGCCGACGCGCAGCAGCGGACCACCGAGCAGTCCGGCGATGTCCGCCCAGAATCCAGTCTCCCATGCGCTCGATGAAAGCCCAGTCATCCACATCGCGGCTACAGGGACGATGTAGCTCAAAGCCACGATCACGACCGCAGCCAGCATGGCGCGAGGATAAGTCCGCTGCGGGCGCTCGACTTCGGTAGCGATGGTCGAGGCGTTGTCCCAGCCCATGTAATTCCACATGCAGATGAGCAAGCCGGTAAGAATGTCCACGGAGGACGTGGTCGGTTTGGTCACGGCGTGGGCGAGCGCTCCGAATTTGAAAGGCGCGATAGCCACGATCAAAAGAAAGGGCGCGGAGAGCACGAAGAAAAGCCAGAGCGAGGTTGTCGAAACCACGCGCACGCCGGCAATATTCAACAGCGCGCAAACCACGACCACTGCGAACCCGACCGCCCAGCCGCGATATCCGACAGAGAACCAGGGAAACAGGCGCGTGAGATAGAGCACGAATAACGTCGGATAAATCGCCATGTCGAAAATCGACGCCACCAGCGAGAGCCAGGCTTCCTGAAATCCCCAGAAGTTGCCCATGGCGCGGCGCACCCAGGCGTAGTACCCGCCTTCGAAGGGCAGGGCGCTCGACAGTTCGCCAATCATGAAGGCGGTGGGAAGGCTCCAGAGAATCGGAGTCAAAAGAAGAATCAGAATGGCTTTGCCGTAGCCGGCGCCGTGCACGATGTCTTCAGTGCCATAAGTGCCGCCCGACACCATAAAAAATGTGGCGGCGACGAGTGGCCATAGGGTGAGGCGAACCGATTTTTTCCGGTGAGGGGAACTCACGGCGGGCGGCGCGAATGTTGACGGGCGCGCTAGCTGTTGCCAATTTCTATGTGTTCCTCCCTTGGGGCGAATCACTCTCAGCCACCCCGTCGCTTGAAAGCCGCTCTGGGCCTCCCGGTAACTAAGATTCCGGAAGCTGCGCTGAAGTTAGTTCGCAGTGTAGAGATTACGGCAAATTCACAGGGATGCAACATTTTTCTGAAAAAATTTTGCGGGGAGGTACTGGAGTAATGAAGCAAGCCGAGAAGTCCCTTTAGACTCTTGGCTCAGACGTTCTTCGAGCAGCTGTGGATCTTCAGGATTCAGCTTCGCCAGTTCGCGCAGGATTTCCTTGGAGCGCTCGTCGCGGGGCATGGGGACAGCAGTCTTGATTTCGACGATCTCATCCCCTCGTGCGCCGTCTTTTGTGGCCGACGGGACGCCCTTCTCGCGCAGTCGAAGCTTCTGACCGGATTGGGTTCCGGGGGGAATCTTCAGCATGGCACGGCCATCAATGGTCGGAACCTCAACTTTGGCGCCCAGCGCAGCTTCAGTGACGGTGACGGGAACCGTAAGATGAATATCGTCGCCTTCGCGATGGAAGATGGGATGGTCTGCAGTGCGGATAATCACATAGAGGTCGCCGGCCGGTCCTCCATGTTCGCCGGCATTGCCTTTGCCGGGAATGCGAATGCGCTGGCCATCGCGCGTACCTGGCTTGATCCGGACCTCCAGTGGCTCGGTCTTTTCCACGGTGCCTTCGCCGTGACAGGTGGAGCAGGTTGTTATGTTTTTGCCAGTGCCGTGGCAGCGCGGGCACGTGACATTGAACTTCATGCGTCCGCCGGTCTGGGTGATTTGACCGGTACCCCCGCACTCCGGGCAGGTGCCCGGCAATTCGGTGTATCCCTTGCCATGGCAGGTTCCGCAGACGTCGCGCCGAGTGATGTTCAGCCGAATGACGCCGCCGCGAATAGCCGTCCAGAAGGGAACGTTGACCTGGTATTCGAGATCCGACCCCGGCTCCGGCTCGTCACTAACCGCACCGCCGCGCCCGCCGCCGGAACATGCCCGAGAAGACATCCCTGAAACCTCCACGCGCCACGGCTGCTGCTGGACGTGCGTCCGCGGCCGCCTCCTTCGAACAAATCGGAGAAGTCGAAGCCGCCAAAATCAAAATTTGCACCCGAATTTCCGCCACCGCTGCCGCGGGGCGGCCCGCCCGAGAATCCGCCGCCTGGGAAACCAGAAGAATCTCCGCCTCCAGTTCCTCCACCCGCGCGCGCATAGGCGTCGGCGGTTGCCGGATCAATGTTGTCAGAGTAAAAACCGAGCTGGTCGTAAATCTTGCGCTTCTTGGGATCGCTCAAGACGTCGTTGGCTTCGGACAGCGCCTTGAACTTTTCCTCAGCACCCTTGTCTCCAGGATTGACGTCAGGATGGTATTTACGCGCAAGCTTGCGGAAGGCTTTGCGAATGTCCTCCGCGGAGGCAGATTTCTTGACCCCGAGGATTTCGTAGTAGTCCTTCTTGGTAGTGGTAGCCATCTCTTCCTTTTGCGAGGTCCTTCGACTCCGCCGATGTCGTCGCTTCGCGAAGGAATCGACTCCGCTCAGGATGACATTTTTTCGAAAGTGCTCTTACAAACTCTTAGTTCTGGACTTTATGTCTGCCGGCTTCGAGCACGCCGATACGCTCATACTTCGGCGCATCCACATAAACCGGAATCCGATTGAACCCGGTCAGGGATTGCGCGAAGACGTACCAACGGCCTTCGTCCTCCGCATAATTCAAAAAATATACTTGCCCATTCGCTTCAAATTGCAATTTCAATCTCCCCTGAGTTAAGAAACCTAGAAAAAGCAGCCACGGATCTCACGGATTCGTTTTTACATCCGCGATGATCCGTGCCAATCCGTGGCCAAGCTCTTCGCCGGTTGTTATTTCTTGTCTTCGACGTCCACATATTCCGCGTCGATTACGCCTTCGTCTTTTTTGGCGTTGCCGTTGGACGAGGCGCCCGCTCCCGCGCTTGGCCCTGCTCCTGATCCGGCCCCTTGCGGAGCTTGGGTTGCTTTGTACATCTGCTCCGCCAGTTTGTGCGAGGCCTGCGTCAGCGTCTCGCGGGCCTTCTCCATCGTGGCTTTGTCGCCGCTCTCTAGCGCCTTCTTCGCGTCGGCGATTGCGTTCTCGACGTCGCCTCGTTCTGAGCCGGAGATCTTGTCGCCCTGCTCGCGCAGCATCTTCTCGACGCCGTAGACCATGGAGTCGAGCTGGTTCTTGGCGTCGATCGCTTCGCGCTGAGCCTTGTCCTCGGCCGCGTGCGCGTCGGCTTCCTTGGCCATGCGGTCGACTTCGTCCTTGCTCAGACCCGAAGACGACGTAATCGTGATCTTCTGGTCCTTGCCTGTGGCCATGTCTTTCGCGGTCACGTTGAGGATGCCGTTGGCGTCGATGTCGAACGTCACCTCGATCTGCGGCACTCCACGCGGAGCCGGCGGCAATCCGGTCAGGTGGAACTTGCCCAGAGTACGGTTCTGCGCCGCCATCGGACGTTCCCCTTGCAGCACGTGAACTTCGACGGAAGTCTGGCTGTCCGCCGCAGTCGAGAACGTTTCCGTCTTGCGCGTCGGAATCGTCGTGTTGCGCGGAATCATCGGAGTCGCCACGCCGCCCAAGGTTTCAATCGCCAGCGTCAACGGAGTCACGTCGAGCAACAGCAGATCCTTGACTTCGCCGCCGAGCACGCCGCCCTGAATCGCGGCGCCGATTGCGACGACTTCATCGGGATTCACGCCCTTGTGCGGCTCTTTGCCGAACAGCTCTTTTACCAGCGCCTGAATGCGCGGCATACGAGTCTGTCCGCCGACCAGCACGACTTCGTTGATCTTGCTGGCGTCAATGCCGGCATCTTTCATGCACTGTTTGCACGGACCAACGGAACGCTGAATGATGTCTTCGACCATCGATTCCAGCTTCGCCCGGGTCAACTTCTTCACCAGATGCTTCGGACCGCTGGCATCGGCGGTGATGAACGGCAGATTGATCTCCGTCTCCATCGTCGTAGAGAGCTCGATCTTCGCCCGCTCCGCCGCGTCACGCAGACGCTGCAACGCCATCTCGTTGCCTTTGCCGCGCAGATCGAGACCTTCGTCTTTCTTGAATTCGTCAATCAACCAATCGACGATGCGCTGATCAAGATTGTCGCCGCCCAGGTGAGTATCACCGTTGGTGGCCTTCACTTCGATCACGCCTTCGCCGACTTCGAGAATCGAAATATCAAACGTCCCGCCGCCGAAGTCGTAGACCGCGATGGTTTCATCCTTCTTCTTGTCGAGACCGTACGCCAGCGCCGCCGCCGTCGGCTCATTGATAATTCGCTTCACATCCAGCCCGGCAATCTTGCCCGCATCTTTCGTGGCCTGCCGCTGGGCGTCGTTGAAGTACGCAGGAACGGTGATCACCGCGTCATTTACCTTCTCGCCCAAATAGTCTTCCGCCGCCTTCTTCAGCTTCTGCAGAATCATGGCGGAAATCTGCGGAGGCGTATATTCCTTGCCCTGCGCCAGCACCGCGACGCCGTCGCCCTGCTTCACGACCTTGTAGGGCACCATCTTTATCTCTTCGCCAACTTCGTCGTAGCGGCGCCCCATAAACCGCTTGATCGAATAAACCGTATTCTCTGGATTGGTGATGGCCTGGCGCTTGGCCACCTGCCCCACCAACCGTTCGCCGGTCTTGGTAAATCCGACGACCGACGGGGTAGTGCGCCCACCTTCTTCATTGGGGATAACCTTGGGTTCGCCACCCTCCATAACCGCCACGCAAGAGTTGGTGGTTCCGAGGTCAATGCCTATAATCTTGGCCATAACTTGTTTCTCCTTTAGGATAAGTGCTTTCTAATCAATGGATTCATGATTGCGAACGACATTATCCTAAGACTTGAGTGAATCGTTGTCAAGGTTTTAGATGCGGAAAAGCAGCGCGGGGATGCGGCCAACGAGCCGCTATAATGAGGGCGGTAGGAGGAAACATGCTGATCAGAGAAGCCACTAGCTGGCCTCCGCAATATGGAGGAGCGCAGCAATCTGGACGCGACATTCCGAAGTTCGGGAACGGGCTGCTTTACTCCGTCTACCCGGAAAACAATTGCCTCATCACATTCGCGGGCGAATTCGACAATCAGGGAGGCCGCTGGCATCTGAAGGCCGGGAGCGCTGAACTGGCTGAGAAGATCACCGAAACCCTTCGGCAAAACGTAGGGAAGGCGCTGGCGATGCTGGGTGATCTTGAGGTCTCGGCGGCCAGCGCGCCGCGTATAATCGCGAGAGGTGAAACAGGATGCCAAACGGAAGACTAAGTGCCCATTGGGAGAATAAGCTCAACCCAGATGAGACTCCGCTATACCGATGCAACTTTGACGAGCGTGGAGGAGAACATGGAGCACAGGCTCCCTTGCGGTTCACTGGAAAGGACGAGCTTCGTGAGTATTTCATCGCGCTGCAAGATCCAACCATGATGACAGAAAGCCGAGAGGATCGAGCCCGCCAATGGCTGCTGGAGCTACACGGTAGTTCTGAGGGGTCTATCGCCAAGGACCCGATAGACCTTACCGAAGAACAAGCGAAGAAGTACCGTCGAGGGAACTGAACTAAACTACCCGCCTAGGCGGTGCTTCACCTGCTGTGCAGCACGGTCTTGGTCTGGATATACGTCCGCCTTGGTCGTTGGAGCGGTTGCTGATGGCGTTCCTCACTTCGTAACGGCAGCAAAACATTCCGGCTTTCCATCGCTGTCATCCAAACAAGAGAAGCCTATGACCTGAGTGCCTTTGGTCTGAACATAGCCTCCCGTCCAGGTCGTCGATCCTTCAGTAAAGGTGGTCATTTTCCCACCATAAATACGAATCGCGACGCCCTCGCTCTGAGCCTTCGCTACAGGAGTGCGGAATAGCGCGGCTCCGAGCACGAATCCAAATACAGCCGCCAGCGCCACCTTAAGGGATTTCATTTTGTTGCCTCCGTGGGGTGTGATTTAATCGCAAACCGAAAAGGCTTCGGATTGACATCAGTCAGATTTCCCAAAACTCCGTAGCTCTGTAAACACAAAAACGGAGTCTGCTCCCGCTTTCTTCGTCGCACCTCAGGCGGAACATAGCCGCCACTGTTGTTTCCGCAGAAGCAGAAGAAACCGACTCAAAGAACAATGTACAGCCGTGTAGATTAACCGGCCGAATGCTGCCGTCATCTAAAACGAACGTGATAGATTCCTCCGGCACATATGTGTCCACCGTCCCCTTAAATATTGCGACAGGCCAGTTGCCTCCGCCGCGACATTCGACGGCTATCCACGGCTTCCTCGCTCCGCTTGACCAAGCGCCAACAGCGCTCAAAAATTATCAGAAGATGAGCGCATGCTTGCCTTACGCCCCTAATTGAGCCTGGGTTCACTGTACCTCAAAGGAAAACGGGTATAGATTTTTTTTATGCCGGGTGCCCCAGGTCTCGCTGGTTTTGCGAAACCTGGGATGGCCGCCTCGAAGTTCACTTGTCACAGACAGGCCTTCTCTGATTTTTCTACTCTTTATGCCGGGTGCCCCAGGTCTCGCTGGTTTTGCGAGACCTGGGAGGGCCGCGTCGAAGTTCACTTGTCACAGACAGGCCTTCTCTGAATTTCTACTCTCTAGTCATGACTGAGAGCCTGCGTGGATTTTGTCGACCCCGGTACGGGCGTTCAGGTTGGGGTTGGTTCGCAGTTTGCAGGGTTCTGGTGGAAGCGTTGTGGCGACGGCTCCCAGGTCTCGCAAAGACGGCGAGACCTGGGGCACCCTGACCTCGGGCACACCAGCTCATCCTGAACGATTCTGGCGCCGAAGTTCACTTGTCACAGGCAGGCCTTCTCTGATTTTCTTCCGCTCTATTCATGACCGAGGGCCTGCTTCGATTTTGTCGACCCCGGTACGGGCATTCAGGTTGGGGTTGGTTCGCAGTTTGCAGGGTTCTGGTGGAAGCGTTGTGGTGACGGCTCCCAGGTCTCGCAAAAGCAGCGAGACCTGGGGCACCCTAACCTTGGGGCACCCTGACATCGGGCACACCAACTCACCATGAACGGTTCCGGACTCGCAGTTCACTTGTCACAGACAGGCCTTCTCTGATTTTTCTACGCTCTATTCATGACCGAGGGCCTACACCGATTTTATGGCGGTAGGGACTTACACTTTCTGACGTTCAGTTGTTACCGACGCCGACCTCTGTTCAGGAACGAGGTTTACTGTGATTTGTTTCTGAAGATTCTGGAACGGGTTCGCCGACGTTATCGGCTGGTGGTGTTGGGGTATGTCGTCATGCCAGAACACGTTCATTTATTGGTGAGCGAGCCGCAGCGGGAGACGTTGTCGACCGCGGTACAGGCAGTCAAGCTTGGGTTGGTTCGCAGTTTGCAGTGTTCTGGTGGGAGCGTCGTGGCGGCGGCTCCCAGGTCTCGCAAAAACGGCGAGACCTGGGGCACCCTGACATCGGGCACCCTGACCTCGGGCACACCAATGCACCCTGAACGATTCTGGCAGGCGCGGTTTTATGATTTCAATGTTTGGACAGAGCGTAAGCGGATTGAAAAGCTTCGTTACATTCATCGCAATCCGGTGGAGCGCGGGTTGGTGGCCTCGCCTGAACAGTGGCCCTGGAGCAGTTTTCGATGGTATTTGTGCGGAGAGCCAGGCCCGGTGCAGATTAATGATACGGACATTCTGGTAATGACAGTGCATCCACCTGCGGCGTCGGCTTGAATGACCACCCGACGCGCTTTCCCGATTCGGGAAAAATCTTGTCAAGCCCCCTGGAGCGTCCATTTTCTCTCAAACTCCTGATTAAGATGGAAATATAAAGTTCAAAATTTGGCGGGTTTACCCCCTCCGATTTGGTAGTCTGGAAATAGAAGACAAAAACAAACGGGCGCGACCGGAAAATCCGGCTCGCGCCTTTTTTATTTCCGCAAATCTGAAAGGTCCTATGACCGGATACATTCCTGAAGTAAGCGCAGTCGGCCTCACTACCACCAAGGCGATTGGCGAAGCCGCCGAAGCCGCCTTTCTTGCCAAAGCTACCAGCCTCGGTTTTGGCGTTGCCAAAACCTGGGGAGACAGCGAACGCTACGATTTCATCCTCGACTCGGGCCAAAAACTCTGGCGCGTCCAAGTCAAGTCGTCACGCCACTCTGACGGCTCTCGTTACATCGTAAAACTCAAGGGCGCGGCGGCATACACTGCCAAAGAGATCGATTTCATCGTCGCGTATATCGTGCCCGAAGATCTCTGGTACGTGATTCCCATCTGTGTCGCCGCTAGACGAGGCCAGATGTACGTCTCCCCCGGTGGCACCCGTCATTTCAGGCATGAAAAATACCGCGAAGCTTGGTGCCAGATGGCCTGCCCACGCGACGAAATCTCCCCAACCCGGCTCCTCACTAAACGCCAGCGGGACTATCCCTTCGACACTTGTAACCTGTGTAACATGAAATGTGCTCCGAAAGAGAATCGCCCAAAGCTGAGTCGTGACCGTCGCGGCCGATGGCAGAAGTTCTTCATGCCGCTGGAAGCAGCGAACGATCGACATGGCTATCGACGGGCGTTAAAGTCGTGGGCTCGTCGGTAGTAGGTTGGTGGAACCGTCTTCTGGCGGATCTGCTGCCACCCCAGGTTCGTGTCCGTTCTTCGGGACTGTGGACCAACGCCGTTATGCTTCCTTTGACATGTGCTCCACATGAAAGTATGCTATGCACATGTCAAAAATGATTCAGCTCCGCAACGTTCCTGACGCTCTGCACCGCAGCTTGAAAGCCCGCGCGGCAATGGCCGGCCAATCGCTTTCGGACTACCTGCTGGCGGAGATCAAAGAAGTTGCGAAACGGCCCACGCTGGCGGAGCTGCGCGAACGTTTGCATCGAAGGAAACCAGTTGCCGTCGAGATCGATACCGCCCGCATGGTACGAGAAGAACGTGAGGCGCGGTGATCGTTCTGGATGCCTCGGCGGCCGTTGATTGGCTGATTCAGACCTCCGCTGCCCCGCATATTGAGAGCCGAATGTTTTCGCGCCATCAGTCCCTCCATGCTCCTGAGCTACTCGATTTGGAGATTGCTCAGGTGCTGCGCCGCCTGGTGCGGGAGGGCGCGCTCTCCGTATCGCGGGCGGAAGCCGCCATTGAGGATTTGCTGGACCTGCGGATCACACGCTATCCGCACTTAGTGCTGATGCCGCGAATCTGGCAGCTCCGTCATAATCTGTCGGCGTATGATGCGGCATACGTCGTGCTCGCCGAAAAACTCGGCGCTACCTTGCTTACGCGCGACGCCAGATTAGCGTCCGCTGCCGGCCATGCCGCAACTATCGAGGTCGTGTGATGGGTGCGGGCACTTCAGCTTTCAGTCGTACTTCTCATACAGGATCGACTTCCGGTCCCAGCCCAACGACTTCAGTAGATCGCGATTGGCTTTGACCATCTTGTCCAGGCCGCAGATGTAGGCATGCATGTCGGTGCGGCCTGCGACTATTCCCGGGAGGTGCTCTTGCACATAGCCTCGCAGGCCTTTCCACTCCGGACCGCCGCGGCTGAGTGTGGGTAGGTAATGGAAGTTTGGGTGCTGCTCGGCCAGATGCTGGAATTCGTTGTGGTAATAGATATCTTTTTCTGTTCGATTGCCGAAGAGGAGGTAAAGTTGCTTGCCTTGGTGGCGCGCCTTATTGGCATCAGGAGAAGACGGGCGAGGACGCCCGTCCTCCATGGGAGCGAGCAACCAATGCAGCATGGAACGAAACGGCGCGATACCTGTGCCAGTGGCGATGAAAATCGTATCGCGCATGGGCGGGCGCAAAATGAAATCGCCGAATGGTCCTTGGGAGCTGATCTCCTCGCCTTCCTTCATGTCGCAAAGAAAGTTGGACATGAAGCCATCCTGCACGCGGTTCAGACACAACGCAAACTTGTTGCTGTCTTCTGGCGGAGAAGCGATGGAGTAAGCGCGGATGATCTCTTCGCCGTCTGGCTTGTTGGTTTTGAACGAAAGCCATTGCCCGGCAACGAACCCGAATCGCGGGACGCCCTGCATTTCGAATTCAAGATGCTTGGTGAGTTCGGAGAGAGGGACCGAGCGGATGAGTTTCGCGGTGAAGGTTTGGAACGGCATTGGTTATGTAGATGAGGGAAAGCATGCCGAAGACGCGACGAGCCTGCATCTGCCAACACCCTGTCATCCTGAGCGGAGTTGTCGTTCGCGAAGCGGACGACAACGCAGTCGAAGGACCCCGCGAGCGATTGCAGTACCAGCACGGTTTCAGGGAGTTTCTATCCCGCTGATCGCTAGAAGCCTTCCTATTCCACCGTCACTGACTTCGCCAGATTCCTCGGCTGATCCACATCGCAACCACGACGCACCGCTATGTGGTAAGCCAGCAGTTGCAGGGGAACAATTTCAAGAATCGGAGACAGCTCTTCCGGTGCCGGCGGAATGTACAGCACGTGGTCGGCGGCTTCCTTGATCTCTTCGTCGCCCTCGGTGGCCAGCGCGATGACGATGCCGGAGCGGGCTTTCACTTCTTTCAAGTTTGAAATCGTTTTTTCGTAGCGAATCATCGAGAGCTCATTGTTGGGGTCGCGCGTTGCGATAATCACGACTGGCAGGTTCTCGTCGATCAGCGCATTGGGACCGTGTTTCATCTCGCCGGCGGGATAACCTTCTGCGTGAATGTAGGAGATTTCCTTCAGCTTCAACGCGCCTTCGAGGGCGATCGGATAGTGAATGCCGCGGCCCAGGAACAGGAAATCCTGCGCGCGAACATACTGTTTTGCCAGATGTTCACAATCTTCGTCGCGCGTCAGCAGGTGCTCGAGTTTGCCGGGAAGCAGAGTGAGTTCATGAACAGCCTTCGCGGCTTGCTCTTTATTCATGGTGCCGCGCACTTGTGCCAGATAAAGCGCGAACAAATAAAGCGCGGTAAGTTGGGCGGTGAACGCCTTGGTAGAAGCCACTCCAATTTCAGGACCCGCGTGGGTATAAATCGTCCCCGCCGCTTCGCGTGTGATCATCGAGCCTACGACGTTACAGATCGCCAGCGTCTTCGAACCTCGTGCCTTGGCTTCGCGTTGCGCGGCAATGGTGTCGGCGGTTTCCCCGGATTGCGAGATTACCAGCGTGATCGTATCGGGCGCGACGATAGGATTGCGGTAGCGCCACTCGCTGGCGTAATCGACTTCGACCGGGATGCGCGCCAGGCTCTCAATCATGAACTTGCCCGCCTGTCCCGCATGCCAACTGGTGCCGCAAGCCTCGATGTTGATTTTTTTGGCAGCTTTGAATTCAGCCTCAGAGATTTCCATCTCATCAAGGAAGATGTGGCCGGTCTCCTGCGAAATGCGTCCCAGCGTAGTATCGCGCACGGCCCGGGGCTGCTCGTAAATCTCCTTGAGCATGAAATGCTTGAACCCACCCTTCTCGGCCTGAATTGGATCCCATGTCACGTGCTGGATTTTGCGTTCCAGGGGCTTTCCGTCGAAGTCGGTGATCTTTACTCCTTCGGGGGTGATTACTGCGAGGTCGCCGTCGGCGAGAAAAAATAAGTCGCGGGTGTGATAGAGAATCGCGGGCACGTCGGAGGCTACAAAGAATTCATCTTTGCCCAGACCGATTACGGCTGGGGGGCCGTTTCGGGCAGCGACGATTGTGTTCGGGGCATCAACTGCAATCACTCCCAGCGCGAAGACGCCGGTTAGCTCTTTTACAGTTTTGCGTACGGCTTCTTCGAGCGAAGGGCGATGCCCGTTGCCGGTCTTGAGGTAATACTTTTCGACCATGTGGGCGATGACTTCGGTATCGGTTTCAGTGGTGAACTTGTGGCCTTCTTCGATGAGCTTCCGTTTCAGCGTGACGTAGTTTTCGATGATGCCGTTGTGTACCACGACGATGGTTCCGGTGCAGTCGCGATGCGGGTGCGCGTTCTCTTCCGTCGGGCGGCCGTGGGTGGCCCAGCGGGTGTGGCCGATGCCATAAGTACCATGCAGCGGCTTGAGGCGGATGACTTCTTCGAGATTACGCAGCTTGCCCTCGGCGCGGCGGATTTGCAGGCCTTCGCCATTGCCGCACACAGCGATTCCGGCGGAGTCGTAGCCGCGATATTCCAGCCGACGCAGCCCATCAATAATGACGGGCACCACACTCTTCTTACCTACATATCCCACGATGCCGCACATATTCAACTCCGATGCTAATTGACTCTTGACGGACTCAACTCATAGCCGCGCATTTGGTGCAGAACTCCCTGGCACCTTATCGGGAAATGAGATAACGCGGGGTCCTTCGACTCCGCATTCTTCCGCTATGCGGAAGAACTGCTGCGCTCAGGATGACAGCTTTCCGCGATGACAGCTTTTCGCGATGACAGCTTTTCGCGTGGGCTTACTCTTCGAAGGAGAAACGGAATTCTTCAATGACCGGATTGGTTAGGACTTCTCGCGCCATGCGTCCGACTTCCGTCTCCGCCTCGGCCCGGGTGAGGCCGCCGTCCAGGGTTAGTTCGAAATACTTTCCCTGGCGCACATCCTCCAAGCCTTTGTAACCCATTTTCTTAAGAGCACCCTGGATAGTCTTGCCCTGAGGATCCAAAACGCTCTTCTTCAGCGAAACATACACGTAAGCTTTCATGGGGGATTTCTCATTATACGACACGCGTCAGCCGTGGCGTGCACGATGGTCACATTGAAAATATTCAGGCACGTGTCTTAGAAAATCCAGTTCTCACGCACACACTGGAAGCGCTGCTCCACCCAAAACCGGGGTTTTCAGCAACTGGTGAAGGCGCGCGGTTTCGGGACTACGACCTTCGAAACAGGAGGCAAACTAACCCGCTACTGACTTAGACCCCAATTGAGCAAGTTGACGATCGAGTTCCGCGAGCGCCTTCTCCAGGATTTCCCGGTGACGGGGACTTTTGGCGGCTTCAAGTTGCTGCACCACATGCTGGCGGGACAGCATTAAACCTTGTCTGCGGCGCGCGCTGGCGATTTCGGCGGGACTCATTGGAGGTCCGGCCGGGCTCGCGGTAGAAGCTGCTTGTGACTGTTGCTCCTCGACCGATTTGCTCTCCCATCCGCGGGCCACTTAGAAATTATACGTGCCCAAGTTGAGGGGAGAATGCCGTTTTGTCTAACCCTTGGACAGGCTGGTTTACCCGCCCCGAAACAGTAATCCTCGCAAATGAGTACAAAATGGCACGAAAAGTGCCAAGCTGGCACAAAACATGCCAGGATGCAGAATAAATTTGTGGCGGGGCCGATAAATCGGGTCTATCATCCATTACAAGCTTGTTTGGAGTAGTAAAGGAAGGTTTGCTCGAGGGGGGCTTCCTTATGCGTAGTTTGCGCAAATGGACCCTGATCGCCACTTCGATGCGCAAGATGTAAGCCGTTACGAGGCGCTGCTGCAGATGGCAGACCTCGTAGTTCACCATCGTGGTGTGCCCGAGATGTTGCCGGAGTTAGCGCAGCGGCTGCGAAAAGTAGCCTCTTTTGAAGTTGCCAGTTTTGCTCTCTACGACCCCGAAAAAAAAGTAATGCGAATGCACTTCTGGGAAGGAAAGGAACGGCTTTCCGACCTTACTGAACTGCCAGTGGCAGAATCGGCTTGTGGCTTCGTTTGGGAAAAACAGCGGCCCATGGTCCTGCCCGACCTGCGGCAGGAAACCCGATTCCAGGCAGCGGTGAATCTTCTCATAGAAAAAGGAGTGCGGTCGTATTGCGGACTGCCCTTGACCAGCGGGCAGAAAAAGTTTGGCGCCCTGGGGTTGGGAAGTCACCGGCCCAACGCCTATGGCGAAGAAGATGTACAGCTTCTGCGGCAAATTGCGGAACTGGTCGCGCTAGGTTTCGAAAACGCAAATACCAGGACCGCTTTTCGCGAGGAGAAGGAACGGCTAGAGGTGCTGCTCGAAGTCGGTACGACCTTGATGTCGAACCTTGATGTGCAGCAATTATTTCCCAACATCTCAGCTCTAATTCGAAGAGTGGTCCACCAGGATTTTGCCAGCGTGACGCTTTATGAAGGTACCCACGACTACCTCCGCCTTTATGCCCTGGATTCCGCATTCAAAGATGAGAGCATTACTCCCGATGCAATCGTGCCTATTGGAGAGTCAGTGGCCGGATCCGCTTTTGTGAGCGGCGAAGCCGCAGTCTGCCACGGCGAAGAGTTGCGTGCTGACGGTTCTCCAGTTTTTAGGCGAATGGTGGAATTGGGGATGCAATCGTTCTGCTCTATTCCACTGATGACGCGAAAGGGCAAGCTGGGAACGCTGAACCTGGGCAGCATGAATGCCCGTGCTTTTGTGCCTCACGACATAAGCTTTTTGAAACAAGTAGCGGCCCAGGTGGCCATGGCCCTGGATAATGCCCGGGCATACCGCGAAATTGCGGAGCTCACGGACAAGCTAAAAAAGGAAAAGCTCTACCTGCAAGATGAAATCCGCTCCGTACTCAACTTCGAAGAAATTGTGGGCGAAAGTTCGGCTCTGAAGCACGTCCTCGCACAGGTCAACACGGTCGCGCCGCTGGACGCGACGGTGCTTATACTGGGCGAGACAGGAACCGGCAAAGAACTGATTGCGCGCGCCATTCACCGTATGAGTTCGCGAAAAGACGCCAGTTTTATAAAACTCAACTGCGCCGCGATTCCCACCGGGTTGCTCGAGAGCGAGCTTTTCGGGCACGAGAAAGGCGCATTTACTGGCGCTATCAACTCAAAAATCGGCCGCCTCGAACTGGCTGACAAAGGGACGTTGTTTCTGGACGAGGTAGGCGACATTCCGCTGGAATTACAGCCTAAGCTGCTAAGAGTTCTGCAGGACCAGGAATTTGAAAGGCTGGGTGGAGTTCGGACCATCCGCGTGAATATACGCCTGATTGCGGCTACCAATCGCGATCTGGCGAAGAGCGTCGCGGCGCGGGAGTTCCGCAGCGACCTCTATTATCGGCTGCATGTTTTTCCTGTCCACATGCCTCCTTTACGCGAGCGAGGGAAAGACATTGAGTTGCTGGTGCGTTATTTTGTTCAGAAATTTTCCCGCCGCATGAACAAACAGATCGAGACCATTCCCACGGAAACCATGAATGCCCTGACCCACTGGGAGTGGCCGGGGAACGTGAGGGAGCTGGAAAACTTTATCGAGCGATCGGTGATTCTCTCCGAAAACGCGACCCTGAACGTTCCTTTGTCAGAGTTGAGACCCACGTTGCAGGGGGATCGGCACGATGCGACATTAGAAAGTCTGGAACGCGAACACATCCTTCGTGTTCTACGCGAAACCGGCGGCGTGATCTCGGGTTTGCGCGGTGCCGCTGCGCGATTGGGCATGAAGCGCACCACGTTGCAGTCCAGAATGCAGAAGATGGGAATCACCCGCTCAGACTACGAGAACTAAGGTAATTCCAACCCCCTCGAGTGTCCTTCGGTATTAAGCAGCCGATATGTCGGCAATCTGCCGCAGCCTCGGCAACGCTGCTCTAAGAAATGTGCAATCCTCTGTGAACTTTCCCATTGTTCCTTAACCTTTGCGGCCACTTGACTGTCGCGTCAGGTTTGGCATGCGGCCTGCGAAGGGACCAGTGAGCAGACACTCATGAACCCGTGATCAGGCGGGCCGCTTAATTTCACGTACATAGCCAATGTGATCGAGAAATGTTGGATAGCACGGCCGTGTAGCGCCGATCCCCGAGGACGCTTACGGGAAGCTCTAAGGACGAGAGGAGAATTTTCTTGCTCATCCAATTAGGCACTCCCATTCGAGCGGGCAGCGTCGAACCAGTCATATCGCGACGAGACGGACCGGACGAAAGTGTTGGTAGATTGTCGCTCCCTCTGCTGGTTCAAGCCGATTCAGTAAAGGCTTCGGTATTGGCGGCAATGAGAAAGACCCAGCAGGTGTCTGGGCTATCAGTCGATCCTTTATATGTGTTCTTTCGTGGAGTGTTATGGCATCAAGAGGGGGATGCAGGCGCGGGGTGGGATCTGATCCGATTCTTGCAATCGCCAGACCGGGACGTACGGGTCACGGCAGCCGCTTTGCTTGCCAAAACTGAGCATGGGCGCCTTCTGGTTCGAGACATGCGACGAGCTCGGGCCCGAGTCACTAGGTCCGCCGCGCGAACTGTGGCAACGCCCACTGGGCAACAGCCCATTAAGGTGGCTGAAATGAATACACCATACGGCCTGGAAATAGTGGAAAACTGTCTGTCCTGCAAATTGCGGAAGGGCAACTGGTTTTGTGGCCTTTCACCCGAGGTTCTGAAACTGCTCAGCGCAGTCAGCCATTTGAGCACGTATCCGGGGAATGCGGTTCTCTTTGTAGAAGGTCAGATGCCGCGCGGAGCCTTTATTCTGTGTTCGGGAAAGGCGAAGCTCTCCACCACCTCGCGCGACGGCAAGGTGCTGATCCTGAAAATCGCCGAGGCTGGCGAGGTACTCGGATTGAGCGCCGTGATTTCCGGCGAACCGTTTGAACTTACCGCGGAGACGGCCGGACCGTGCCAGGTCAATTTCGTGGAACGTGACGCCCTGATGCGTCTGATGGAGAAGAACTGGGAGTTCGGTTTGCATGCCTCGCAAGCTCTGAGCCGGGAGTTCCAATCGGCCTATCGGGATATACATGATCTGGTACTGGCCCGTTCATCGGCGGGCAAGCTGGCCCGGCTACTGCTTTCGTGGACACCCATTCGCGAACAGTTCGAGCCGCCTGAAATCCGCGTCCGGTCAAGCCTGACCCATGAAGAGATGGCGCAAATGATTGGTTCATCGCGCGAAACTGTGACCCGCTTGCTCAGTGAACTGAAGAAAAAAGAATTCATTCGCCTGGATGGAACTACGTTGATTATCCGCAACCGCACTGCGTTGGAAGCGTTGGCTGCATAGTGACGGATGCAGTCTGCCGCGGAGACGGCCGGTTATCCTCCCCGGCCGCCTCCCTTTTGATGATACTCCCTAAAAATGGAACCCAATCTCGGCGGTCAGGGCGCGCGGGCGTGACATAGTGGGTGCCGCTGAACGTGGAGAGGAAGTTGTACAGAGCATATTTGTTGGTCAGATTGATGACGGTGAATTGAGCACTCCACTTGTACCTGTCGCCGTGGAAAAGGTTGTCATGGCCCACGGAGAGGTCGAACAAACTCCGCGGCTTGATGCGCTGGCGGATTGTGATCATCATTTTCCGTCCCAGGCGCCGGAACGTTTATCAGCGTTGATCCGAACTGTGATGCCAGGCAGGGACTCGGCAGAGGCTGAGTGATGGTTGCGCTGCACGCCATTGCAAGTGAACCCGGCCTGAAACTCCTGATCGGCGGTTAAAGGCGCGCCCGAGATGGTGTCGATCAGGCTTATAGCGGGTTGGCCGTTCAGCGTGGTCGATGCCCCGGCGCAAGTTGCAGTCAGCGGGTTGTAAGCAGGGTGTGCTCCGGCTACGAGCCCGCTGTCATATCTCCAATTGAATCCGAGCCCATGGCCCGGTTTTCCACGGCTGATATTGCAAGTGGGTGGTCTGGATTAAACTTTTCGTCGTGGTCGATGCGGAAAACGCCGGTCGCCGGCGGGAACGATACCGGCAGGCCCGCCGACTTGCGGCAGGAAGAAGCGGGCGGCGACGCTGGACATCGCCACATATGCGGTGAATCCCATGGTAATTCGGCACGCTCACGCGGCCGGTATAATCCGGGGATCTTGGAGTTGTGCCACTCGATCGGGAAGGTGATCGGGGTGTTGCCCAACGACGCTGAAATCGTAGCCGTTGTGGGTGTACTTCCAGATGTACTCGCCGGCGAACACCAGGTATTGTCCCGAATGCTTGCTGCAGCCCGGCGTGGAATTCGTTGCGATAGCCCGGAGTAATCGGTCCCGAGTTACAGGGCACACCGAACGGCGGCACCAAGGCGGCGAGAAAAGGAATAGCGCATCCGGTGCTGGCGATCACCAGATTTTCGTTGAAGGGAGATTCCAGCGTTCGCGCATAGGAAACTCGAAGAACCGTGTTGCTCGGTTTGATGTTGTACGCGATACCCAGGCGTGGCTCGGCCTGATGGGCATGGTCAGGCCGTTATACAGATCTCCCCGTATGCCCAGATTGAAGGTCCAACTGCCCTTGGTGATCGTGTCCTGGATGTACAGAGCAGTCTCCTTGACGTCGGTGTGGCCGTGAAACGGGAATAGACACCGCCTCGGGTCAAGTCGTAGGGCAGCAGGGCTGCGCACGGAGTATTAGGAATGGGATTGCCGTTCGCATCCAGGCAGTTGTAAAAGGCGGCGGCTGCCGGATAGAACGCGGGATCGACGATGCCGATGTGTTCATTCTCGGTCAGGAATGTCTGCTGATAGGTGACTCCCGCTTTGACGTTGTGAATGCCTTTCACGTAGGTCACATCGGATCGAAGGCCTGCGTTGGTCAGGCTCCGGTTTGGCCGACGGTTTCGCTCTGCAGATCCGGAGAAAAATCGGCAAAAGGATCGGCGCTTGGGTAGTAGTTGTATTCGTCGCGGCGGACGTAGGCCCCGAATGTAAACACTGCGGAGGGGCTGATCACATGCGTCCAGGTGGGAGCGATGTTGAAGGTTCCTATTTTCTGAGCGCTGATCCGTGGCTTCCAGAGCATTGCCAGTTACGGGATTGGCCACACCAAAGTGATACTTCCTGAGTCGAACGAATTCGGGCTCTGAAACCAGGAACGGGAATAGCCGAAATTCAGGTGAAGAGAATCCGCAGGTGGACACTTGAAAATCCACGCGGTCGAACAAGTTTCTCTTCGTTTCCTTTGTCATGCATGACGGCAAATTCTGGGGGATCGAGGAAACGTCCACTGTTCAGTCCGTTGGCGGAAATAAAGTTTCCCCAGTTTTTGCCCGCCGTAAGCGAGATCGAAACCAAGATTGGACGAACCAAAGGAGCCATAAGAGGCGGTGACGCTGCCGTGAGGCGTGGTCACGCCCTGGCCCGAGCGAGTCGTGGCCACAATCACTAAGCTGGTCTTGCCGCCGTATTCGGCGGGCGGCGCGCCGGAATGACCTCCAATGACTCGACCGAATCGACGGGAATCTGGTTTGAGAAGACTTTGCTCTGCTGATCCGTGATCGGCTGACCATCGACCGAAAACGAATTTTCCGCGTGGTCCCCCAGCCCATGAAAGAGGCCGTTCGAGTCGGCGGCGATTCCCGGGGACGCGAGCGTGACCAGTGAACTCATCGACGATGACGGCGCTTTCCAGAGGAATCTTGTCGAACAATCCACGATCGATATCAGTGTGAACTGTCGGATCGTTCTCCAGCAGATCTTCGCCAGCTTCACTCTGACCGTAACGCGTCTCGGAAGATCCGGCGACCTGCAGGTTGATCTTGATGTCCAACGGCACGGCGGAGCGGACTTCGACATCTTGCGCGTAGGGAGCAAAGCCGGTTCCGGTTACGCTTAAATGGTAGGGGTTGAATGGGACGTTGGCGAAGCTGAACCGCCCGGAACCATCCGTGGTAGTTGATCGGTCAAAGTGGCTCACCGGGTTATGAATTTCAACCGTTGCATTGGGAACGACGGCGCCGGAAGAATCCAGGACAGTGCCACTGATGGATGCGGAGTTAGACTGCGCGTGGGCATGAAGGCCGAGCGCCAAATAGAGAACCACCACGAAAGCCGCATAGAGCGACTTTTTGTAAGAAGCCAGCATGAATTTCCTCCGAAAAAATTGGTCCAAGAGATCAAGGGCACGGCTCTTTAAAGAAGAACCGCCTGTATGCAAATTAATGTTGATTCTTAGACGGCAGGAGGCGGGCGGACGGACAGGGCGAAGGTCAGCAGTTGTTGCTTGGCCGAAACTGGTTTCGGCTGAAAGGTGCTTACCAGAACGAAACGCGCACGTGCAAGAGTGGAAGTAGCCTTGGGGGAAGCTGAATGGGCAGCGATACAAACGGTACACTTGGTCGCTTCAGCCGCGCTCGAATGGTGATGCGCAGCGAATGCTATTGCTGACCCTAACGTCAGCAGTAAACACAGCCAAGCTATCGATTTTGAGATCGATCGCATAACGTCCAAACTATCAAGGCGTTAATAGAATCTACACCGAAACCGGAAAGCAGCGCAATGCAGATGGATAGAACAACGACCGTGGATGAGATCTCTCTGCCCAAAAAGGCACGAGCACCGAGCCCTTTTGTTCAGCCGCAAAAGGGACTGATTCTACATCGGTGAAACTCTGACGGGAGCGCTAACATTTCACCTGCATCCTTACACCGGACAGCCCATTCCAGCAGGCTACGATATTGCTCTATCTTGTCGATATTCCCTAACCATTCCGTACCCGACGAGGTAGTAATGACAACTACATTTGGGACGTCGCATGGCCCGACGCAACCGCTGATGGTCAGTTGGACTCGCTTCAACAGCCCGCGCTTCCGCCATTCCGTCTTGAGCCATTCAACCGGAACTTCCGGCCGCCCGTTCTCTGTGTTTCCGCAACAACAACCGCGGCAGATCGCAATCTGCCCGATCACAAGACGCTTCGTTTTTAGAGGGTACTCTCGATTTGCGTTCACAGCTTTTGGCCAGTTCGTTCAGGCTCATGACCCGATTTCAGAACTCCGTGGCAACAACCTCGTGGAATTGAGAATGAAAGCCAGCTCCGACGTAACGTGAATAAACGCCGCCAGCAATGGATTCAGAAGTCCACAGGCCGCCATGCCTACGCCTATGCTGTCGACTACCAGCGTGCCGGTGAAGTTTTGCATAATCACGCCGCGACAGCGCCGCGCAATGCGCAACGCTTCGACGAACTTCGAGAGATCGCTCCCAATCAGAATGACGTCGGCGCTCTCCCGAGCGACGTCAGTTCCTGATCCCATGGCGACACCTACGTTTGCTTCCACCAGCGCTGGAGCGTCGTTGATGCCGTCCCCAACCATTGCAACCTTACGATTCTTTCCGCGAAGGTTCTTGACCCACTCTGCCTTCTGATCTGGCAAGAGCCCGCCCACAGCTTGGTCGACGCCAAGGTCGCGTCCGATTAAGGCGGTTACTTCTTGCGTATCTCCGCTGAGCAAAATTGTCTTCAGGCCCATCTCTCGCATTGCAGCAACTGCACTCTTTGCTTCGGGACGTAAGACATCGGCAACGTGAATCGTGCCGAGAACTCGCCCACCTCTGGCGACATAAACTTCGGACACTCCGTTGTTGCCGTGGCCGTTGCTCGGCAGAATCATTTTCAAGCCCCGTTCCATGAGGAGGGTCCGGCTGCCAATGACGATTTCCTCCCCCTGGTAATTCGCGGTAATTCCTTTGCCGGGCGTGTAAGCAAAGTGGTCGGGTTCGGCGACGGCTATGGCGAGGTCGTTTGCGCGCGCGAGAATTGCCTTGGCGAGAGGGTGTTCAGATTTGCATTCCGCGATGGCGGCAGCCGAGAGAATCTCTCGCTCGCTGAAACCATCGGTTGAGAATACGTCTCGGATCTGAGGCGTCCCGAAAGTCAGGGTACCGGTTTTGTCCAGCAGCACGGTATCTACCTCAGCCAGTGCTTCGAGGTAGAGACCACCTTTAACGATCGCACCCTGGCGGGCCGCGCGGCCGATTGCTCCCAGAATGGCGAGAGGCGTTCCTGCTGCGATACCGCAAGCCCCGGCGACGATCACAACCGAAATTGTTGAGCGCACATTGTGAGTGATTATGAAAGTCAGAACTGCAGCGCCCAAAGCGAAATACACAAGGTATCCAGCGAGTCGATCGGCTGTTTTCTGAATGGGAGCGCGCGATTTCTCGGCACGTTCGACAGCCTCGATAATGCGCCCGAACGTCGTGTCGCGTCCTAATTTGTCCGCGCTTACTTCCAAAGCTCCCGACTGATTGATGGTTCCTGCGTAAACCGTGCTTCCCGACGATTTCTCAACCGGCATGGCCTCGCCCGTGATGGCTGCCTGCTCCACAAAAGATCGCCCGCGCAGCACAAGGCCATCGACCGGGATGCGTCCGCCGGGCTTTACGATTACGAAATCTCCCAATTGAAGACTTTCAGCAGGTATCTCAACCACCTCGTTATTGCGCCGGACCCAGACGGTGCGGGGCAGGAAATCAAGCAGGTCCTGGATGGCGCGTCGTCCTCTTCCGACCGTGAGCCCCTCCAAGACCTCGGCCGCGAGCACGAAGGCGGTGATGACCAGAGCGGTGAAAAATTCGCCGATGGCCAAAGCCGCAAGCAGGGCGATGGTCATCGAGAGTTCCATCGTCATTTTCCGTTCAACGATGTTCTCGAAGGCTTCCTTGAATATCGGATATCCGCCAATCAGGGTGGCTACAATGCCGATGATGCTTACGTGAGGGAAGGGCTCCCAAACGCGAAACCAGACTGCCGCGGCCGCCAACGCCACAAAGGCAATCCGGAGGATTTCAACCCATTCCAGATCATGCTCATGTGCCGTCTCCGTCTTGATGGGAACTGGCCCGATGAGCGAGTTTCTCGTCGTCATGCATACGGGCTTTGGGTTCGAGTTTTGGGAGGGATTGTGGAATACTCATAAAAATTCTCCAGTCGTATTACGATTTCGGAGTAATATTTATACCATACGGGGTATAGTATAGCGAATGAGCCATACCATCAAGAACAAAGAGAAGCTGGTGCTTCGGGCTAAGCGCATTCAAGGTCAAGTGGAAGCGCTGGCACGGGCTCTCGATGACGAGCGCGACTGCTCAGATGTTCTGCAGCTTATGAGCGCGGCTAGAGGAGCAATGAATAGTCTGATGGCCGAACTTTTGGAGGGCCACATCCGCAACCACGTGCTTGGTGAGAAGAAATCTACTGCTGGACAAACGTCGGCTGCGGAAGAAGTGATTGAGATGGTGAGGTCTTATCTGAAGTAACGCGCGGCTGCAAAGTTCGCTGAAAAACTCCACTCGCGACGTCAGCGCCTGAAGGCGCCATTGAAAAGATGTTGCCCGATGGCACGCCTAAAGGCGAGCCCTGATACGAATCACTAATTTTTCACCCACAATCAATCATTCATCAGAGCCCAAAGAGTTCCCGCAGGCGCTTGGTTTGCGCGCGGCTGACCGGGATCTCGGTCTGTTTTTTGTCATCAAGCCGCAACTGATACGAACTCTTGAACCAGGGAACAACTTCTTTGATCCGATTAATATTTACCAGGAACGAACGGTGCGCCCGCCAGAAAAGATTGGGATCGAGGCTGTCCAGCAACTCCTCAAGCGTGCGGCAGTTGGATTGACCTTCCATGCCGTTCGCGCCGCTGGTTACAACCGTGATAATGCCGTCTTCTATGGAAGCAAAGCAGATGTCTTTCTGGTTGACCAGGAATAACCGGCCGGCGGCTTTCAACAGAATTTTGGAAGTTTGCGGCTTCTGCGATTCCAGCATGCGCATCAGCGTGTCCAATTTTTCGGACGATCCACCGCTGTCCGCGATTTTGGCTCGCGCACGTGCTACCGACTGCGCCACTCGCTTTTTGTCGAAAGGTTTCAGCAGGTAATCGACGGCATTGACTTCAAATGCCTTGACCGCATACTGGTCGAAAGCAGTGCAAAAGACGATCTTTGGCAACGCGACTTTTCGATCCAGCAGTTTCTTGATTACGCCAAAGCCGTCGAGGCCGGGCATTTGCACGTCGAGGAAAACCAGATCAGGATTGTGCTCTCGAATAAGGCCGACGCCCTCGACTCCATTTTTGCCTTGGGCAACCACATCGACATCGTCAACATTCTTGAGTAGAAAGGCAAGCTCGTCACGAGCTAATTGCTCGTCGTCCACAATCACAGCGGAAAGCGACATACCTCTCCTTGGGAGCTAAGGAAAGTATATGGTTGCGGTTTTGCCAGCGTCAAACCTCGACGATCGCAATGATCGGTACTAGGGCTGTCTATCGCTGCGGATGTGGCATGTTCCCCATACCCGGAGGCATCTGAAATTTTTGATAGTCAGATGGAATCTCAAACAGGCTAGCCGGTTGCGAGCCTTCTTTGATATCTTGCAACTCGCCGCCGTGCTCGCTGTCCTGCCACTTTATTGGAAAATGCAGTTTAGGATCGATCCAGAAATTTCCGCTCTTGCCATTTTCCGAGGTAGCTTCGTACTTCACAGTGCTACGGCCGTTCACTGTGTCGCTTCCAATCCTGCGGCAGGTTGAGTTCGGCTTAGCTGTTGTTATCCTGCGCCAATCTCCGCATGCGTCGTCCGCGTTTCCTATATGGAACATTCCTTTCATGCTGCTTGCGCCTGGCCCCTGGCCCTGGGGAAATTCCATGTACATCTTGCGATCTGGCATCAAGACATCGGTGGTTTGGGTAGAGAAGTTTACGATCGCCGCGCCGCCACGCCCATTTGGCTGAGTGGATTCAATGCGCATCTTGTCCTTGGTGACATAGACTTTTGCCTGGTTGGTTGGATCTTTTCCCGCTTGTAAGTTCACTGCCTTCGCAGAGAAATCTTCCTGGGCAAAAACGGCAGTGGTCGCAAAACAGATCATCAATAAAATAAAGCTGCAAGTGCATCGCTTGTTCACAAGTTCCTCCGAAGCGGACGATGGACACAGACGCGCTCAGCGGTTGGCGGAGCGCAAGCAGCATACCAGAAGCGGCATCCGGCGGAAAGGCTTGCGTGATCTATTGTTGTGCGGGCATTGACGGTGTTGACGCCTGAACATTCGGCGGCGCCAGCGTACCTCCACAATATGCACAATACACATCATTTCCCAGAACTGGATGCTGGCAGTGTGGGCAGGTGGGATGCAATTGATGATTGCATTTGGGACAGAAATTGAATCCGCTTGCACCTCCGCATCGGATTGCGGACACGCTTTGCAGTGGTTGCCGCAATACGAGATACAGAATGATACCGAGCCGTGAGTGATCACAATCGCAATCACCGTCCACAGCACCCGGTTCATTCCGCGGCGCGCAGGCGTCGCGATTGACGTAGCCGATCAGCAACAGATAGCAGGCGAATATGGTTCCGGCCAAAACACCAAGAAGAGTTCGGACAGCCGGCGGTGGCGTATCAGTCTGACGCGCCACAAAGGTCGCGAAGAAAATTTGCGCAGCCACAAAGCCGAGGCAGCCAGCACCCTAGGCCCATTTGGGAATGAAACGCATCTCCTCCGTAAATTGAGTTCGTATTTCGCTTCTCACCTGCATATGGATTCTCCCTTTAATCCTCATCCCCGCGACGCTCCCTTCTGTGTCGGTCAGGTGAATCCCGCGAGCCAGAAAAAGCAGGCTGGCGGCGAGCGCTGGCGAAAACCAAAAAATCATGAAGCCCACTTGCCAAACTGGACCTGAGACGTGCGCCCGCTCTCCGCAAGCCACTCCCAACCCCGCCACAAGAAGGCGTAGTGATAGCGACTGACAGACCGACCACAATACAAGACATCCACACCAGCCACATGACGTTCTTGCCTTTGCTGCAGTTCACGGGCATGTAAACGCACTCGCATTTGCGTCGTCCGCACCAGAGACAGATCAGCAACCACCGGCACTGAGCGCAACGAGCGGACAAACTGCTCGGCAGCCTGGGCGTAGTCGCCGCACGATGCGCATTCGTCCAAGTGCGTACGCAACCATGTTGTTGTCATTCCGAGACGGTCGGTGTACCGTCAAGCAATTCATTCGTGCGCTTGTTGGTGTGGGTCGCGGTTCACGCTTGCGCTCCTTTCAGTCGCGGCAACAGCGCATTCAACCACGATAGAGCCGCGATTTGACCGTGCCCAGCGGCGCGCCGGTGACGGCTGCGATCTCCTCCAGCGCCAGGCCTTCCTGAAAACGCAAAACGATGGCTTCGCGGTATTCGGCTGCGATGCCGATCAATGCGGCGCTGATCCGCTCCGCCTGCTCTTGTTGAGCGAGCAGCTCCAAAGCCGAAGGCCGAAGGTCGGGCGGATCCGAGCGAAACTCCTTCTTCCTCATCCAGCAATCCATCCAGGCTCGCTGGCTTCTTCCTGCGCAGGTAATCCACGTGTGAGATTACGCGCGATGGAAAACAGCCACGTGCTGAATTCGTACTTGGGATCGTACTGGTGACCGCGTTCCAACACCCGAATCCAGGTTTCCTGGAACATATCCTCGGCGAGTTCGCGATTGCTGGTGCAGATAAATCAGGTAACGCAGCAGACGGTGCTGATACTGCTCGATTAAACGATCGAGCAGGTCGGGATCGCGCGGCGAAGACCACGGGCGATCACGCTCGTCTCGGACTCCATGCCATTCACGAAATAACAAGCCGCGGCGTTCATGCTACCGGATATACGGTCGAGGGGAGGAAAAAGATGCAGGCTTCATGCGCAATTTAATTATAAACGATGTAATCTGCTTAGTTGCAGCTGTTTGTGCCAGATGTATCTATCGACGCCGCTCACGCCACGTTTTCAATCGCCAGTGCCATCCCCATACCACCACTGACGCACAGAGTCGCGACACCGCGCTTAGCCTTCCGCTTTAGCATTTCGTGCAGCAAAGTGACCGTGATTCGCGTTCCCGTGCAGCCGATGGGATGGCCGAGCGCAATTGCGCCCCCATTCACGTTGAGTTTCCCGCGATCGAAATGCAGTTCACGGTCGCAGGCGATGACCTGCGCGGCGAACGCTTCATTGAGCTCAATCAAGTCAAAATCGTCTACGCGAAGCTGATGCTTCTGCTGCATTTTGCGCAGCGCTGGCACTGGGCCAATTCCCATAATGCGTGGATCCACGCCGGCCGAAGTCACCGCCAGAATCCGCGCCAGCGGCTTATGGTTATTTTTCTTGGCGAACTCTTCGCTCGCCAGCACAACCGCCGCGGCGCCATCCGTGATTCCCGAAGAGTTTCCCGCCGTGATGGTTCCGTCTTTTGAGAAAACCGGAAAAAGCTTCGCTAATTTCTCCATTGTGGCTCCGAGAAACAAATGCTCGTCGCGGGAGAAATTCTGCGTACCTTTTTTGCTCTCTAGTGTGACCGGAGTAAGCTCATTATCAAAGCGTCCGCTTTCGACTGCCGCCGCTGCGCGAGTTTGCGAGCAGAGAGCGTAGGCATCTTGCTCTTCGCGAGTGATCTTGTACTGCTCGGCAAGCACTTCCGCAGTTTCACCCATCAGCATTTTCGCCAGCGGACAGAAAAATCCGTCGCGGTACATTCCGTCAACCAGTTCCTGATTGCCCAGGCGATAGCCCCAGCGCGCGCCGTCAAGGTAGTAAGGCAAGCGAGACATCGACTCAGTACCGCCTGCCAGCGCGCAATCGAGATTACCGGTTGCGATTTCCTGGTAGGCAAGCGCAATCGATTTAAGTCCTGAAGCACAAGCCTTATTCACGGTGTAGGCAGGCACTTCCTGCGGAACGCCGCTCCGAATCGAGATTTGGCGGGCTGGATTCGGACCTCCGCCGGCCTGACGCGCGTTTCCGAAAATACTTTCTTCAACCTGATCCGGCCGGATGCCAGCGCGTTCGATCGCGGCTCGCGCAGCAACGACCCCCATGTCAGCCGCGGTCTTCGCTGCCAGCGAGCCTCCGAATTTCCCGATAGGCGTACGCGCAGCCGAGAGAATGTAAACGTCGGAGAACGAACCCTGCATCAACTTAGTCTAGCATTCAAGCTTCAAGTGTCAGACGCGGATGAAGATCCGCGGAGGTCACTTACGAATCAAAAAACTTCTTAATCTGCGCCCAATGTTTTCGCACCACGTATTCCGTGCTGAGATGGCCGCCGCGGCGCAGTAGCTTGAGTGTTATGCCGGCTCGACGAGCGAAACTATCTACAACCTTCCACGGAATGTAAGGATCGTCTTTGGCATGGAACATTAATATTTTGGAGCCGGTGAGCTCCTTCACGTGATGCGCGGGATTGAAAAATACGCCGCCATGCAGTTTGTTCCAGTTCTTGGCGGATAGCCGGTATGCATTGCCGAAAGCTGCGTGGATATACGCGGGATAGCTGGGGTTCGACGTTTCTTTCTTCTGCTCCGTCCGTAGGATGGCCCAATCGACAACAGGACAATTGGCGATCACTTTGGTTATTCGTTCGTCCAACGAACAAAGAATGGAAGCGGCGCCGCCAAAACTTCCGCCGATAACGAAGATCTTGTGCGGCGAACAATGAAATGTCTGGCCAAAAGCGAGCTCTTTTATTGGTTTCGGCAACTCATCGACGACATCAAGAATGTCTTCGTGCGGAGCGCGCTCGAGAAATTGCCCGCCACTTTCCCATGCACCACGCCACCGGGGGTAAAAGACCCAATATCCTTTATCCGCAAGATACTCGACCAGAGCCTGCTTTCGCGGAATCGAAGGCATGCCATCGCACAAGATAATTACGTTATCTTGTTTGCGTGCGCGGGCCGGAGGCAAGAATTCCACGATTATTTCCTTCTTGAATCGGGTTCTAAACATGCCGTCCACAATACTCAACTCAGCTTACTGAATTAAACTACCAGAACATGAATTACATCTACGGGATCAATGCGGTTGCCGAGGCGCTGAAGGCTCGCGGCCGCACCTTCGCGTGGGTCGGCGTGGCAAAGGAACGCCATGACCTTCGCCTGAAGCAAGTAGTCGATGAGTGCCGGCGGCAGGGAGTTGCGGTGCGTTTCGTGCCGCGCGACGAACTCGATCACATGGCTGGCAACAATGCTCATCAGGGCGTCGTCGCCGTCACCTCCGCGAAACAATATAACGATCTTGAAGATGTGGTCGCCGCCAAGCGCGGAGAGCATTCGCTCATCGTCGTGCTCGATGGCGTCGAAGACCCGCACAACCTTGGCGCAATCCTTCGCACCGCCGATGCGGCCGGCGCCGATGGAGTGGTGATTCCCGAACGACGGGCTGCAGGCGTGACCGCGATCGTGACCAAAACTTCGGCAGGAGCCACTGAACACTTGCCCATCGCGAAAGTAACCAACATCGCGCGCACGCTGGAAGAGTTGAAAGCCCAGAACCTGTGGACAGTTGGACTCGATGAACGCGGCGAACAATCCTACGACTCGCTCGACTACAACATGGACTGCGCCATCGTGCTGGGAGCCGAAGGCAAAGGTTTGCATGACTTGGTGGCGCGTAAGTGCGATTTCCTGGTTTCGATTCCCATGCTGGGTAAGGTGCCATCCCTGAATGTCTCGGTTGCGGCGGGCGTGATGCTGTACGAAATCGTGCGGCAACGGAGAAAGAAGCCGGCATGAAGTTTCTCCGTATGGTTTGTGTGCTCTGCGCACTGGCTGTTCCAACCCTCGCCCTCGATCGCGAAGCATTCACTTTTACCAATTACGATCTGACTGTTCGCGTCGAGCCAGAGCAGCAGCGTTTGGGCGTGCGCGGCAAGATTACGTTGCGCAACGATTCACCCTCCCCGCAGAAAGACATTGCTCTGCAAATTTCCTCTACGCTGGATTGGAAATCGATTGCGGCGGCCGGCAAAGCAGTTCGGTTTGTCACCCACGAATACATCTCCGACATCGATCACACCGGCGAGCTGTCTGAAGCAATCGTGATCTTGCCGCGTGAAGTTCCGCCGAAGGGAACAATCGAACTCGGTATCGGATATGAAGGCGTCATTCCCCTCGACGTCACGCGCCTCACCCGCATTGGCGTGCCCGAGGACAAAGCCACGGCACATCGATTGGGACCAGATCAGCAAATCGTTCACTGCGGTGCGCGGAATTGGATACGTGGTGTGGTATCCGGTGGCGACGGACGCGGCGAACTTATCGGAAGGGAACAGCGTCGCCGAAACGGAAGCGCGATGGAATGCCCGCTTTGCTGACAGCACCATGTCGTTGCGTTTCGAATCAACCATGGACGCGCCGATTTTCTTCACGGGTACGTCAAGCCCGCCTACGTTGGACAAACCGCCGGGCGTCGCGACGGTCGCGGCTTTTCGCATGCCCAAGGCGGGAATCAGCGTGCCCACGTTTGTGATCGGCGATTACCAGAAGCTCGCGGCCAACGATCTCCTCAACATTCATTATTTGCCGGGCCAGGACGCTGCGGCGAAAGAGTACGCCGAGGTCGCGGCAAACATAGATCCTTTTCCTCCGCTATGGGCGCGGCACCGGCGGCCTGCAGATCTTAGGTCTGCCCGATTCTGATGCTGCGTCATTTGTCAGCGAAGGAATGTTGCTGTGTCCTCTTAAATCACCGGTGACCAATGATGCAGTGCTGGACATTGTCTACGCCAAGGCGCGTCATCTAGTGTTGTCTCCACGCGCCTGGATACAGGATGGTCTGGCGCACTACGCGCAGGCAGTGTTCATCGCGGACGACGCTGGACGGCAGGCCGCGCTCGACTACCTCAATGCTCATCGAGCGCCGCTCGTCGAAGCCGAGAAAGCAATTAAACCCGGTGAGGAAGCAAGCCACTCATTAATTAACGCACCCGATGACTTATACCTGCAAACCAAGGCGATGGATGTTTGGTGGATGTTGCGCGACATGCTGGGCGATCATCCGCTGGGATTTCTGCTTGATTACCACGCGTTCGATGATCACGACGCCGCCTACATGCAGCGGGTTATCGAGAAACAAACTCACCGCGACCTGCAGTGGTTCTTCGATGATTGGGTTTATCGTGACCGAGGGCTGCCGGATTTCCGCGTCAATTCGGTTTACCCGCGTCCTATCGTCGATGGCGGCTACATGGTAACTATAACGATCGAAGATCTTGGAAACGCCGGAGCGGAAGTGCCGATAATTCTGCGAACCGAAAGCGGGGAAATTATAAAGCGGCTCGAGGTGCATGCGAAATCCAAGGCCGCAATTCGCGTCCAGACCGCATCAGTTCCGCTGGAAGTCGTCGTAAATGATGGCAGCGTGCCCGAAAGCGATGTGAGCAACAACGTCTTTAAGGTTCCGCAGCCCGACGCGACGAAGTGATTGTGCTCCCCCCTCACCTGTGTCTTCCTTGAGCCAGGCCCGTGGACAGGAGTGTCCGTGCGACAGGTTCCTAGTCGAGCTTCGCTGGACTGGACGGGTCAGGCACCGTCCCCACACAGATTGCGCAAGCGTGGAGCTGCGTTTTGCGGGATGTAATAGATGACTCGTCAGATGTCACTTAAAAACTACAAAGCCGTTACATCTAGCGGACAACCTCCGACTCTCACGACGATACCTTCTTCTTACGGCCACAAGCGGACATCGGACGCAATTAATCGGCAGCGAAACAAACTGGAATAAGTTCTTCCCTGTCAGTTATCGACACTGACAGACATCCGAGTCGACTGTCACGGACCGAATCTATTTGGCGAAATAGATCTGCCGCGTGAGTTTTGCGGGCTTGTAGGCCAAATAATGCTCGTCGCGAACCGGCGCCGAGCTTATCTGGATCCGCACCAGAAGGACGCTGATCGGAACCACGGTCGGCGTCTTTTTACTTGCTATAAACACGCTGGCGAGGGCGCCCGCGCCACACTTTCGCGCGGCCCGAGTTTCTATGGCTCCCGCATGTTATTCTGGCCGACGCTGACTCGCGCTTATCTTTCGGGAGGGATTAATGGCCGTTTCGCGCCGCGATTTTCTGGCTACCGCTGTAGTGGGTTCACTTGCTGCGGGGGTGCCGGACATTGCCTGTGTGGCGCAGGACTCCGCGGCCGCCAGGCCAAATGCGCCGTCCGGCAAGCGTCCGATTATTGTTTGCGCGAATAACGGATTCAATTATCTGGATGATGCTTACGCATTTCTGACCGGCGGTGGAGATACCTTGGACGCGGCGTTACGAGTGGTCAAGGGACCGGAGGACGATCCTAACGACACCAGCGTCGGCCTCGGCGGCTTGCCTAACGAGGAAGGTGTAGTCGAGCTTGATGCCTGTTGCATGCATGGGCCGACGCGGCGGGCGGGGTCGGTTGGCGGGGTGCGCAATATTAAGAATGTGTCGTTGGTTTCGAAAGCGGTGATGGATCACACCGGCCACGTGATGCTCGTAGGCGAAGGCGCCGAACGTTTTGCCGTGGCTTTGGGGTTTCCGCGTGAGAATCTACTGACTGATCACTCGCGCAAAATCTGGCTGCTGTGGAAGGAATATCACTCGTCGGAAGACTGGTGGGGACCGGGTTTGGATGATCCGCACTGGCAGCCGCCGGACATCAAACCACAATCTGAAATGATGCAGGAACGTTTTCGCAGGCTGCAAGAGCGAGCAGCGGATCTTGGCATTGCGCCTGAGCTGCGGGCCGAGGCGGTACACAAAGTCCTGTTTCCCCCGACCGGCACGATTCATTGCTCGGCACTAAATGAAAAGGGCGACATTTCGGGTTGCACTACCACCAGCGGCCTGGCTTACAAACTGCCGGGGCGCGTCGGCGATTCTCCGATTATTGGAGCCGGCTGTTATACCGATCAGGATGTGGGCTCCGCGGGCGCGACGGGCAGCGGCGAAGAAAATATCAAGGTGGCGGGCGCACATACAATCGTCGAAAACATGCGCCACGGAATGCCGCCGCTCGATGCTGGCATGGACGCGCTCAAACGCATCGTCCGCAATTACAACGGCGACATGAACAAGCTGCGCTTCGTCGACATGACCTACTACATCCTTCGCAAAGATGGGGCTTATGCCGGCGTTTCGCTGTGGGAAGCCTACTCTCCGGACAAGACGCACAAGATCGCAGTCCACGACGGAACCAAGCGGTCCGAGAAGACAGCTGCACTATTCAAAGGAATCTCGCAGGACTTTCCTTCGAAACCGAAAGTTCCACCGGACGTGAGGAAACAATTTGAGTAGAGCCTTTGTGTACCTTTGTATGCTTTGTAGTTCTAGCATCTGCAGTTCATCAACCACAATGGATACGAAGGTACACAAGGTGAGAACACCGGTAAATTCTTCTCAGTAAACCTGATCAACGGCGAGATGGTTACGTAACCGCATGCCCTACATAAAGCGCACTTTCACATCCGGACCTTTTTCCAGGTGAATGCTGTCGATGAAGCGCACTTTGCCGGTGCGGTAGGTCAGGATGACCGATGAGGTTCGGGTGCCTTCGCCGAAGAAGCGCACGCCTTTCAGCAACGCGCCTTCGGTTACACCAGTGGCGGCGAAGATCAACTGCTTGCCGGGCGCGAGGTCTTCGGCTTCGTAAATTCTGTTTTTGTCTTTGATGCCCATGCGGGCGATGCGCTCTTCGAGTTCTGGTTTATCGATGACCAGCCGGCCCAGCATATACCCATTCAAACAGCGAATCGCAGCCGCGGTGATCACTCCTTCCGGAGCTCCACCCGAGCCCATGACCGCGTGTACACCGGTGCCGATAACTGCGGCGGCGATGCCTGCGGAAAGATCGCCATCTCCAATGAGGCGGATGCGCGCACCAGCAGCGCGAATGTCGGCGATCAGCTTCTCGTGGCGTGGTCGATCAAGCACGATTACGACGAGGTCTTCTACGTCGCGAGCCATTCGCTTGGCAATGTTTCTGAGGTTATCAGCAACGGGAGCGTCGAGGTCAACGGCGTCCTTGCAGGAAGGCCCGACGACGATTTTCTCCATGTAGCAGTCAGGAGCATTCAGCAATCCGCCGCGTTCGGAAGCGGCCAGAACGGTAATCGAGCCGGGCGCCCCTGTGGCGCAAAGATTGGTTCCTTCGAGCGGATCGACGGCGATATCGACCTCGGGCACCTCGCGTCCGTCTGGAAATTCCGCGCCGACCTTCTCTCCGATGTAGAGCATGGGAGCTTCATCGCGTTCGCCCTCGCCTATAACGATGGTGCCGCGCATCGGGATGCTGTCCATGGTCTGGCGCATGGCCTCAGTGGCAACCTGGTCGGAAAGTTTGCGTTCGCCCTGACCCATGGTGCGCGCGGAAGCAATGGCCGCGGTTTCGACAACCCGCAGGAATCTCGAAGCCAGATCGCTCTCGATGTTTTGACCGAAACTTCTGACTTTGCCCTCAGGTCGTGTGTCAGTAGCCATAACAAGCCTCCAAAAGCACCGGACAGAGACTATAGCGCGAAGCGGGCCGGGAAGGGAAGACACGTGGGTGCGAACATCGAGCATGGCCACATGTCGCGCGGGGAGGCGAACGCTGCTAAAATTGCTTGGTCACCTTTGGATTTTCCGCATGAGCGGGGCTATAGCTCAGTTGGGAGAGCGCATCGTTCGCAAAGATGAGTTCTCCAAAAAGAATCGCTTTGCATTCCGCCACTTAGCAGCCAATCACGTTCCAAAACGTTCCAATTCAGGTTTGCCGGGAGAGTTGCCTCAACAGTTTTTCCGGCCTGCATCCCACGCCAGCGGACGCGCTCGCGCTCCGCGCCGTGGGATGTTTTGTTTGACGTAGGAGGAGCTCTTGCACAAGCACAAGTGCGCCAACCCAAGCTGTGGCGTGGTGTGGGAGCACAGCACATACCACGAAAGCAAGACTCACGTCTGCGTGGTTTGTGGATTGGAAACATTCACAATTTACGACGGCCCGGATCCAGTAACGCCCGCGGAAGCGATCGCCGAGATAATCAGGAGCCGCGTGATCAGGAGCGCGGCACTCGACGCACTCGCCGCACTCGACGCACGCGCCGCACTCGACGCACGCGCCGCACTCGCCGCACGCGACGCACGCGACGCACGCGCCGCACTCGCCGCACGCGCCGCACGCGACGCACGCGACCCGCACGCGCCGCACTCGACGCACTCGACGCACTCGACGCACTCGACGCACTCCGCTTCGCTTCAGCGCTTCGCGGCGTGGTGCCTTCAGGTGTGGCTTCGATGGTGGTGGGGATTCGAACTTTCGTGGCTTTCGACGACCTACCTTGGGGCGCTGCAGCTCGGTTCGAGCTCGGTGCAGGCCTGGAGCAAGCCCTTATTTGAAGCGTTTTTAGCCGGTGGGTGGCTGCTCCACTTTACCGACGACACCCTTTATTGGGCTGCAAAGCCGCGTGTCCACAAAGAAGTCACTGCGCAGGGCGCCCGCCGCTTGCACAATGATTCTGGCCCCGCTCTCGAATCAGATGTCGAAAATATTTACTTCTGGCATGGCGTGATGGTTCCAGCGTTCGCCGTCACCAGGCCTGACTGGATCACGCTTAAGCACATTGCCGACGAGGACAATGCGGAAGTCCGCCGCGTGCTGATCGAGCGCTATGGATTGAGTCGTTACCTGGTCGACAGCGGTGCGGCGAAGGTTGCGGAGGACGAGTTTGGAGAGCTTTATCGCACCGAGATCCCCGGCGACGAGCCATTGGTCATGGTGAAGGTGCTCAACTCAACCCCTGAATCTGATGGCAGCCGAAAGCCCTATTTCCTTCGCGTACATCCTGAGATGCGACTGCTGCTGAAAGATGGAGTGGGCGAAGCACAAAAGCCTACGCCGCTCAACGCGATCGCATCCACGTTTGGCATGACGGGCGAAGAGTATTTGCGGTCGCTGGTGGCTCAATCATGAAGTTCGGTAGTCGTCGGTCGGTCCTTCGTCGTTGGTCTTTGGCCAAAGACCAAAGGCCAAAGGCCAACGACTTTGCGGTGAGGAAAGGAGGTCGCGGAGAATCGCCAGAGCCATTGTCCTGAGTCCCGTGGGGCCCTCCGGCTGCGCTCACCCGACCGCAGTCGATCTCTCGCGGGACTTGGGCCTGATGCTCCCAAACAAAGCCCGAGTTTTTGGGGGAGCCAAGAGCTAACAGCTAACAGCTTTCAAAACCAGAAAGGAGAATAGTTCGCCATGGAAAGTTTGACACCGAAAGGGCCATCGCCGATCGAGCAGGTTGCGCGCTTATGCCTGACTGCTGGCATGGGTCTCAATGAAGCGGTGCTCGCATTTAAGACGCACCTTCTGATGCAGGCGCTGCGGGAACATCAGGGAAATGTTTGCCGGGTGGCGCGCATGATTGGCCATCATCGCAACACCGTCAGCCGAATTATCGAGCAATTGAAGTTGCGGGAATTCGCTCGCTCATGCCGTCCCGAACGGACGCACAAAAGCGGCCCCCGCAAACCAGCGCTGCTGCTCTATGCGGACAATCGGCTGGATCAGTCGCGGGTAGCGTGACGAGGAGCATGCTATGGGGCGCGACCTGCAAGATGCCAACGCTCGCTGTAACATACCGCGGCCCGATTACGTGCGCGAGGCGGACCCGGGCACGCCGGCATTCCCCAGCGTCCCGGTGATGAGCGAGCCGGATCCGAGGATTGCGATGCACAACCGCGAGCTGCTGGCGCGGCTGGATGGGCGAGGCGTTCGTCCGCCGAAAGAAAGATGATGAGCGAAGACAATATCCACCAGGCGGCAGCGGGACATTCGTCATTCTGTTGGACCAAGCTGCTGGTTTGTTCCTGCTGTGGGCAGCGGGTGATTGGTTATGCCAAGCTGCTGCCAGCGGGGCCGACGCGAATGCTCACGCGTCGCGAGCTCGCAGTCATCGGAATTGAAGTATGTCTGAACTGAATTTTGGTCCTTAGGCTGCTTTTATGGAACTTGCACGATTGAGCGATGACGAGATCAGGGAAATATTTCGCTGCTTTGTTGGGGATGGCTGCGCGCGCTGCCTCTTCCTCGAGCAGTATGGCAAGGCGCTGCATGCAGCCCAGCCCAAAGACTTCCTGCTGCTGCGGCCGGCATCGCTTATCCTGATTGGCAAATACGATCTGGGCGCGCGGACGCATTCCGCCGAACCCAAACCTCAGCCGCACTGGATTGAGCGTCGCCGCGCATGACTCCGCTGACCAAGCTCGAATCGCGAACCATCCTGCTGACTTCCTGCTATGTCGCTGGCGTGCTCTACGATGACATTTTCACGTATCTGGCCTATGCGCTGCTTTTGGACATGGGGCTATCGTTCACCGTGCTCTGGCTGAAGAACTGGTTTGGAGGCGACCCATGAGCGTGACATCAGCTCTCAGCTTTCAGCTTTCAGCTTTCAGCACCGGCGGATATTGGGCGATGGGTTTTGCGCTGGGCTTTCGGTTGTGGAATAAAGTTCCGCAGTGGCTTCGCCGCGTTTGGTTCATCTCATTGGTTCCGTTGGGCCTGCTGACTGTGGTGATGGGAGCGGGCCATGGTTGCGGCGGCCTGCATGGCGCTCGCATGGTGGACACAGCTTCAAACTGGCGTCCGCTGCCGCCACTGGTTTACATACAGCCGGACGCGAAGGGTATCGCGCCAACTCCAGCACTTCCGCCCGTTCGTCGGCGTACTTCTGGGATTCGACGGAGACGCCAAGCCAGAGATTCGGCAACGGCCAATCCCATCGCGATTGCGGTCCATCAAAGCCTGTTGCCATCCAGTAGCGATACCATAATTCATTCACATCACAGGCGAACCCAGCCTCGCTCTGATCGGCAATCAAATACTGCATCTTGTCCGCGCGCTTCGTCAGAGCCTGAAAGGTGTGCCAATGTGCGCACGCCATCACTCCGAACACTCGACGAATCATTGATGGTGGGATCGCCTCATGGAACAAGTCGAACATATCTCCGACGAAGATGGTGCATGGCTTGTTGGTTTTCAACGGCTCCTGCAAAATCTTCTCCGACAGAAAGAACTCGACGTTCTCTAAATTCGGCACGGTGTATTCCAGTCTGTTGCCGAAGCGCTTATTGATGGCCGAGGCGTAGCAGTTAGTGCAGCCCGGAGAAATCTTCGTGCAGAAGGTGCCGGTCAGCCGATGCGAAATTTCCTTTGGGCCGCTTTTGAGTCGCGCGCGGATCGGGTTCCACGTCATCCCTACCGTTCCCGGCCGATGCGTCCACTCGATCGAAGTCTTATTCATGGCATTCCGATTCCTTTGTCGTCTTGCAGAGGAATTTTGGCATTAGTGAATTCAGTGATCCTGCAATTGGGGCTGCGTCGCAAGTGATCATCGGCGAGGCGTTGCTGTACATGCTTCATCCAGACCAAAATGTTCTCGCCTTCTTTGCGATGGGCCACGGTCACCGGCGCATCCTTGATCCCGCATTTGTCGCAGGTGTAGAGGACTTGAATCACGCCGCCTCTCCATTCTTCCGCTCGATGAATAGCCACGCCGACGCACGCACGCTGCCCTTTTCCGGATAGTCGATGAAACCGAGCGTGCGCATGTGGCCTAGATTGTTGGCATAGCCTCCGCTGGTTGGGCTGAAGCCGGTGCGCTCGGCCAATTCGGTTTTGCTCATGGCTTCGGGATAGCGCGCATGTAACTCGTCCAGCAGTCTGGCCTCGGAGCCGCTCAGTACTCGTTTGGCGTGTGCCAGCATGGCGTCGGTGGAGGCGGGCGTGTCCGCGGGCTGCGAGTGCTTGCGGCCTTCTTCGGTGATGGCCACGTAGCCGGGCTGCGGATAATCGATGGCGCCGGCCGAGCGCAGCGTGCCCAGATTGTTGGCATAGCCGCCGCTGGTTGGCGAGTACTCCGTCCAGGCCGCCAACTGTTCTTTGCGCACGCTGGCTTTTCCGGTGGCCGCGAGAATCTCGTCCAGCCCGCTGAGGATTTTGATGTGCGCGGCGCCGAGGCCTGCGCCATCTGCGTTGCTTCCCACGCTTCGCAAATTCGGCGAAGCATGGGGCACCCGGGGTTCCCGCGCTGGCTTCGAGGCCGGTCCGAGCACAAACGGTGGCTGGGCCCGGACTACGTCGACGGAAATGTCGACCTTCTTATCGATTACTTTTTCCAGACGCTTGGCCAGTTCGGCGAGCTCGCGCTTGATTTGCTCAAACTCCTTGCGGCGAATCTCGGAGGCGCTGGCGATCGAGCGGCCAATCTCTTCCACAGCTTTCTGCACCGCCGCCTCGAGCTGCTTGGGATTGACCTTCGTCGCCTCAAAACCAAACGCCGTGACTTTCGCCATCACTCGCATGATTTGCTCCATCCCTGCGCGTAGTTGCTGAATCGTCCGGGCCTGTTGCGGGTCCGCTTTCGGCGCAGCCGCGGGTTTGGCTGCGGGCTGACGGCTGACGGCTGACAGCTTCTGCTTCAGCTCGCGGATCTCGCGCTTTAATTCCGGCCTCGGTGCGGGCTTTGTCTTCCGCCTCTTTGGGCAGGTCGGCGAGTTTGGGCAGCAGTTTGGCTACCGCTTCCGGCATGGGCGGCGGGGCGCTGTACTTCGCGGCGGCGCCGCTTTCCGGATGCCGCGTCTGAATGTCGCCCGACTTCAGCAGGATTCGTACTTTTGAAATGGCTCGGCCGAAGGCGTAGAACTGGCCCGGATCGAGCGTGCGCAACGACGTGCGAAAGTCGTGCTTATCTTCTTTCGAAACGCTCATCAGGTCGGCGGCGCGGTCGACGTCGACGTCTTCAATCGTCATCCCCACCAGGCGGTTGAAAAGTTCGGCGCTGGCATCTTTATCCAGCTTGGCCAGGCGCTGCGTAGCCCACACCGGACAGAAGCCGCGTTTGCGCCCGGTGGTCGAGAGCGCAATCATGGCGTCTTTGCAGCCAGAGATGATTTCGCGTTCGGTCATCGAGCCGGCTTTCGGCGTCTCCTGGGGACAGAACTTGTGCGCCTCATCGATGATGACAATCAGCGGATTCCACAGCGAGCGCGGCACCTCGAGCAGCGCATTCAGGAAGTCGCGCACCCAGCGGCGGCGTTCCGTCGGCCGGCTGCGGAACGCTTCAAAGAGATCGCACACGGCGGAAATCTTCAGCTCCATGAATTTCTGCGCCAGCAGAGCCGCGGAGCGGACGTCGGCCGGCGTCTCCCCACCTTCACCCACCAGCACGTAGCCAAACTTTTCTCGCAAGGTAAAGAATTCGCCTTCGGGATCGATGATGATGGTCTGCACTTTGCCGTAAAGCTGCTCCGCCATGCGGCGCAGCAGCCACGACTTGCCGCCGCCGGAGTTGGCCTGGACGAGCAGCCGCGTAGTCAGCAGCTCGGGAATATCGATGCCAACGTTTTTGCCGCCCGGAATCTCTTTGCCGATGATGATCTTGGACATAAGCAGCTTTCAGCTTTCAGCTCTCAGCTTTCCGCCAAACCCTTTAATCGCCTGCCTCGATCTGGTGTCGGCAGACACCGCAGAATTCCAGCGGCTTGTAATCGGTGCCTTCAAGGCCGAGCACCGGCCAGACGACATCGGTCCCACAGCTCCAATTCCAACTAGGAGCTATGGGTGCCCCCAACAGCAACCAAACCTCGCCAGCCTTAACGTGAGCCGGATTAAGGCTGCCGGCGTGGCGCGCGAAACCGTCGCCCCCATGATTAGGAAACGGATAAGCCATACGGACGCGAAGTACGAAAGGCTGAGAGCTCATATGTCTCCGTCCCGTTCCCAATCGTAGGTGCAGTGGCGCAGGATCCCGCTCAGGCTGGGGTGCGCGCCTTGCTCCCAGAGGCGATGCAGAATCTCTTCCGACAGCGCGTCCAGCTTGCGGCGCGCGGGTACGTCCGAGTTGTGGAATAGCACCGTGCGCCATAGCGTGAAGCTGGTGCGCACGTTCGCCATCGCGATTACGTTTGTGCTCATGCGCTACTTTCCTCGAGGCGGCATTTGGTCTTTGGCCGTTGGTCGTTGGCAAACGACGGACGACTACCGGCCACTGGCTTCTTCTGCGGTTTACACGGGCAGCGCACGGCCCGGGTTTCCGTCTTCCCAGCATAAAACGGGCTGGCAACTTGAACCAGTTTCCAGCCGCTGCCATGGCAGTCTTCGCACTGTTCGTCATGCCACTGCGGCTGGTCGTAGCGGTCCTGGCTGGGCATCAACTCGCGCAATTCTGACGGCTCCGGGAGAAAACTGTTGCGCGTAAACGATGCCCGCACCGCGCTGGTGACGCGCTCGAAGCCGCATTCTGCCACGAGATCGTGCAGATCATCGTGGTAGGCGACCAGTTGCGCCGCGTCCTTGCGATGGTTCGGCCAGCGCAAGAGCAGTGAATCGATGAGCGCCTCGAGCCTACCAGCGTTTGACTTTGCTCCGGGCGGTGCGGAGCGCGCGTTGGAGCTCGCTCTCCGCAGGCTTTTTCGGGGCTCGGTTATCTGTTCCAAGGTTTTTCTTCTCCTTGTTTTGTTTTGAATCAAAATCCAGAGAGAGAGAGAGAGAGTCACTCGCTCGCTTTGGTTTCTTTAATTTTTTCCTTTGTCTCCGCAGGACTGCGATCAATGGCGGGAAAAAGATAACGTGCTGGCCAGCGATCTCTGTGGTGTCAAAGGTAGCCGTGACTGCTTCACCGTGGGATGCCCAACGTTGGCGATCACGAGATCCAGCGACTAACCAGAGATCAGAAGTTACAGCCAAGTATCCTTGCGGTTCCGCATCGAACATAGCCCAGAAGAGATTCCACCAGTACCCCCGCTGAAAGTGCTTCAGATGCGCCGGCGGCCGTAGCTGCGATGAGCCCATCGGAATCCAATCCAAGCGGGTGGCTTTTTCAGACATTGGTTTCAGAACAACGAGCGCAAGTAATAGCAGCGGGCGTGAAGTGTGGCAACCGCAAAAGCGGTGAGAGTGAAAAGAATTCTGTGGAGAACGGCGAGATAAACTGTGCGTGCTTAGGAAAACGCGGAGGGAATGGCGGCGGCTGGCTTTCGAGGGCAGCTTTCAGCTATCAGCTGTCAGCTCTCAGCTTCGGGTGTAAACTTCCCCATAGAAAAGGGAGGATCGCATGAGAAATTTTCTGTTCAGCGTAATTCTGCTCATCGGCATCGGCGGGTTTGCAGTGGTCAGAGTGCATGGTAACGGCTTCCTATGGCAAGACGATCTGAAGCGGCCCGAAGTGCAAAGGGCGCTCAATCAATACCTCCGGGAACATTGTGAGATAGACATCTTTTACCACGATCTCACGCCGCAGCAGGGCACGGGCGATAACTCATACTTGCGCGTGCCAACCATCCTGCGATGTTGGGAAGATTCGCCGGCGAAATAAGCGGCCCAAACTGCAGATTCCTCGCTTCGCTCGGAATGACAATAATGGTTGGGGTTTTGAGCTGACAGCTAAGAGCTAACGGCTAACAGCTTTCTTCCGCTTCTTCTTTTTCGGCCGGCCGCCCATGCGCCCCCAGGCGGCGAGTTGGGCGTGAGTATGCTTGCGGCCGGTGGCGCGGCCGCCCTTAGCCGCAATACAGCGCGGGCAGACCATGACTGTGAGTGGATGGATCGGACAGGTAACTTCTTCTGGAACACGCTTCGCCACTTCAGATCCCCCTTCTTTGAGATCCCCGTAGTAGGAAATCTCCCTGGGATCGTTCGCATGCGCGCAGGTTCACTTATAGCAGAAGGATCACCGGAAATAGCCTCCAGCTGGCTTAAGTGTCCTGAAAACAGAACACAAGCCGCCAGCTGGCTAACGTACACTCCGTGAAAGCTACTCGCGGAATGATCCAACAATGCAATGAGTTAGCGTATCCAGCCGGTGACTGTGTTCGGCTTTCGTAAAAAAGACCCGCCGAAGCGGCGAATTGTCTTGACATGAAAGCCGCGGCCGAAATGCAGATCCCTCGCGTTGCTCGGGACGACAGCGCTTTTTTATGGCTGATAGCTGAGAGCTGACAGCTGCTTCTTCGAACCCACCGGCTGGCTTTATCACAGGAAAGTCACAACTAATTCTGCAAAAGCGGAGCTTTCCCTATTGACGTGCTTTCCCGGGAAGAATAGTTTCGCTGCACATTGTTTCGCTGCACATCGCTGGTTAATAGCTATGCTGCATCCCGCGCAAAGTTCGTTGCCGGAAAGTGGGATCGCCCGCCGTACGCTTAGGGCTGAGGCAACTCGCCCGGCGAGCCATCGGAGGTTTGAAGCGATGGCGAGACGGCGGTTTCAGAGTCCGACACCGTTCAAGGAAGGTAATTACTGGTGGCTGTTCGTATGGGATACCAATCCGGCGGGCATCCGAAAACGTCAACGCATCAAATTAGCCAAGGCGGACATGGCGGTCCGCGAAGTTCAAAAAATCGCCGACGAGAAACTCCGGCCCATGAATCAAGGGTTGGCTCTCACCGGGTCGGCAATGAGCTTCAGTGATTTCATGGATCAGACACCTACATTCCGACCTACCTGCCGCTGCTTTCGAGCAGCACGCAGAATTCTTACCGCGGCATGATTTCGAAGTACCTGCGTCCCGCATTTGGCGCCAGGTGCTTGCGGGATCTGACGCGGCTCAACGCTGCAACAGTACTTCTCGGGCATGGCGGGCAAAGTGTCGTATCCGATGATTTCGAAAATCCGCGACGTGCTGTCTTCGATTCTCCGCACGGCAGTCGATGTGGAGTATCTCAACAAAAATCCGATGGAAGGGTTGCGCTTGCCGCTCGACAAACGAGCCAAAACAGCCAAGCCTACCATGACGCCCGAACAGTTCGCCGAACCTGATGGAACTCAGTTTCCGAACCCTACGCGACGATGATTTTTACCGCGGTATGGACGGGCCTGAGAGTCAGCGAACTGATTGGGCTGAAATGGCGCTGCATGAAAGCGGACGCCATTACCATTGAAGAGCGCTACTGCCGGGGCGACTGGTCGGATCCGAAGACCGAGGCCAGCGCCGCCACCATTGGAGTGGCGCCGGAAGTGATCACACGCCTGCTTCGCCTGCATACTCTCACCGTAGAGGTTCGGGCGGGACGGGCCATCAGAAAACACAAACTGGTCAAATGCGGAGGTCCGGACGATCTGGTTTTTCAGAGCGTGCAAACCGGCGCGCCGATGAATGACCAGAACGTACTCAAGCGTCACCTGCAGCCGGCGGCCCGCAAACTTGGGTTGCCGTTCGTCAACTGGCAGTGCCTTAGAACCTCACACTCGACCTGGCTGGTGCAGGCGGGAGCCGACCCGAAATCGGTACAGGGACAAATGCGCCACTCGCGCATTTCGACCACGATGGATATTTACGCGCAGATTGTGCCGGTAGCGCAGCGGCGGGCGTTGCAACAGCTCTCCGCATTTGCCGGGCGTCCAGGGGCAGCGGCACTCGAGACTGCTGCCCTGGGCCTGGATTTCTCGGTGGCGGAAGAGGGCGTGGAAGCGGGCAAAATATCACGTTCCAATTCACGTTCCAAAACGTTCCAAATCAACTGAGTGGTTGGCGATGAAAAAAGGCTGCAAAAGTCGGCAAGCTAGTGATAGCGTAAGGCGAGGGGCTATAGCTCAGTTGGGAGAGCGCATCGTTCGCAACGATGAGGTCGTCGGTTCGAGCCCGACTAGCTCCACCAAGTTTCACGTACTCACGGTACCAACACTTCCCGAAATCCATCACTTCGAAACCGCGCCGATATAGACGGCGAATGGTTCCAACGACAAATGCGACAGTGAGCCTTCTTTCGATCCAGCGGCCATCGTCGTCAATAACAGATGCGCGCTCTTTGCGGGAAAGCCTTGCGGCGCAAGATCGAAGCTGACATCTTGCGGCTGCGCGGACATGTTTAGCACCACCAGCACGGCTTCGTTTTTATAACGCCGCAAATAGGAGAGCACGTTGGCATCGTTCTCATTGAGCGCGACGTAGTCTCCGTCGAGCAGTGCTCGATTCTGATGCCTCAAGGCGAGCAGGGTCTTGTACGTGTTCAGGATGGAAGACGGGTCTTTTAGTTCGGTGGCGACGTTGACCGTTTTGTAGCTGGGTGGAACGGGTAGCCACGGTACGCCGCGCGTGAAACCGGCGTTGGGGCTGTCGTCCCACTGCATGGGGGTGCGCTCGCCGTCGCGTCCTTTTTCTTGCGGCCAGCCTACGCGGCCAATCGGATCTTTCACATCTTCCTTGCGTGTGGGATCGTTGTTCTCCATTCCAATTTCTTCGCCGTAATACATGATTGGCGTGCCGCGAAGAGTCAGATAAAGCGACGCCATCAGCTTGGCGATAGCCTGATCGTGCTGCCGGTCGCCGTAACGCACGTAGGATCGCACGATGTCGTGATTGCTTAATACAAAGACCGGCCAGCCTCCGGCCGAGTCTACGGCCGCGATTTGCCTGCGAAATTCCGGCGGCGAAAGTTTATCCACTTTGGTGAACATGAAGTCCATCGGCATTTGCAGTTCATCGCTGTGATCGCCGTAATACTGTTTGAGCTCACTCACGTCTTTAGTCCAGGTTTCACCAATTAGGACAGCATTGTTCTCGTCGGCGACCTTTCGCAGGTCGCGGAGAATGACGTGCACTTCGGGTAGCTTGGTGTTATTAACTCTCTCTTGGTTCGGATCGCCGTATTTGTTCAGGTCTGGAAGAACCGGGTTGTCGCGGTTTTGCGGGTCTTCGAAGAGTGTGTCGACGGCATCAAGGCGGAAGCCGGCAACTCCGCGTTTGTACCACCAGCGAGTAACGTCGAACATGGCGTCCTTCACCGCGGGATTGTGCCAGTTCAGATCAGGCTGTTGGGGATAGAAATAGTGATAATAAAATTGCCCGGTTTTCGCATCAAACGTCCACGCCGATCCGCCGAATTCTGACGTCCAATTGTTCGGCGGCAGTCCTGGACCCTTGCCATCGTGCCACATATACCAGTCGCGCTTGGTAGCGGTGCGCGACGAGCGGGAGTCGATAAACCATGGATGCTCGCTGGAAGTGTGATTCATTACGAAATCCATGATGATGCGAATGCCGCGTTGCCTCCCATCTTTTTCCAGGCGATCGAAATCGGCCAGCGTCCCGTACATTGGGTCGATATTTTCGTAGTCGGCTACGTCGTAGCCGAAATCGACTTGTGGAGAGGGATAACAGGGCGAGAGCCAGATGGCATCAACGCCCAGACTTTTCAGATAATCCATTTTCGAATCGATGCCCGGCAGATCGCCAATGCCGTCACCGTTGCTGTCCATAAAACTGCGGGGATAGATCTCGTAAAACACGGCGTGCTGCCACCACTGGTGGCCTTCGGAGTCGACTGGCTGAGTTTGGGAGTGAAGAGAAAAGGACAAGCCGATAACTAATAACAATAAAGCCGCGAATTTATGGAACATGGAACTTCCTCCTGAGGATCGGCTGCGAACACCGGTAGAAGTTTAGCTCAGCTAGCGTCATGGAAAGGGGTTTTTCTGGCTCAATGATTCTTCTGCGTGGTCTTGCGACCTCTATGGTTCGGCGTGAAGTGAATGAGAATCTTTCCGTGAACATAGGAAGAATCGGTTCCCGACAGCTGCACACGCATCCGCTTTTGGCCGTTGTCTTCTGTGATCAGCTTGGCGCCTTCGACAGTTGCGACTTGATTCGAATCTCGCAGAATGAAGTCGTATGGCTTGCCTGGCACGCCTGCCACCTCCACGGTTAAGCTTTCATTTGTGGGACCCCATGACTCCGAAACGATGCGCAATCCCTGACTGCGTTCGCCGAGTGGAGGGAGATTCGAGGAAACGCTGTAGCCAAAATCGTTGCGTAAGCGAATGTGCAGCGTGCTCGATCCGGCTTTAACTGGGAAGTGCAGAGAGACGTGCTGATCTTCGCGGTTGCGCTCCATGCGCACAGCGACGCGATGCCCGTTGATTTCTGCGCCGGCGACGTCGGCGCGCAGGCTGACGGCGGGTGAGAATTCCATCGCGCAGTCGCCGGAGCCTGTTCGCTGCATTTCGAGAGTAATTCCGTCCTCGGTTCTTTTGTATATAAGATCGATCGTGTCGTCAGCGACTCGAAGGTTATGCAGTTCGAAAGAGTTCCATCCGGCCGGGACATGTGGAGCAAAGCGCAGTTGACGCGTCGTCGCGTCGGCTTCGAGGCCAAGCAGCCCGCGCAACAAGGGGCTCACTACCATCGCGGCTGACCATATTTGGTGCGGCGAACTGGTGGACAGAGGCTGATAAGAATCGCCGGAGAGAACTTCGGTGACGTGGCCGAGGGCTCCGTCGAGCGCCAGCAGCGCGTTTGAACGCAGGTTCGCATAAGCGGACTGCGCATGGTGGTAGCGATATTCGCCGACCGCGGCCCATCCCGTGAACAGCGGCCACACCGAACCGTAATGATAACCGTCGGGATTGTACAAAGGATTCTGCGACGAGATGATTCGCATCCCCCAGTCGGTTTGATGATCTGCGTCGGCAAGCTGATCGAGGGTTTGGCCGGCCTTATCTTCGTCCAGTAGACCGAACCAGGGCGGGACAGTGGCCAGCACACTGGTTGTTTCGATGCGTTGCCCGTTCGGGTCGAGGGCGTAGGCATAAGAGTTTTTTGCGGGAGACCAGAATGCCTGCTCAACCAACTGGTTCTGGTCGGCAAATTCTTCGGCCAATTTCTGGCTCACATCGTCCTTGCCCGTAAGATGAGCCAGATTCGAAAGAGACTGCAGGGCTTCGGTGCCGAGCGCGCTTTGATATAACTCGGTTTGTACTGGTAAGAGTGGGCCACCCTCGACCCAGCCGTGACCAAAGCCGAAGTTCTGCGGCAGGCCTTGCGCACTGTATGTGGATTTAAGGAATTGGTACGCTTTCCACAAGCTGTCCCATTTTTCGCGAGCGAAGCCGAGGTCTCCACTCTTGCGGACGTAGTCGTCGGTGGCCACGATGTACAGCGGTGTGGCATCGACTGACGCGTAGGCATACGGATAATCAGTGAACCACGGAACCAACGTCGCGGATTGCGCTATCTCGTGCGGGATTTTGCCGTCGGCGCGCTGGTAGTGACTGAGAAAATCGAGCGCGGTGCGGGTATCGGCAAAGTCGCCCTCAGCGTCCAGGGCGAATGATGTCCATTCCGCGTCGCGGCCAAAAAACCAGGCAAAGCCCGGACGCGCGCTCTCGCCCGAAGTTCGATATCCCGCAATCAACCCCGTGCCCAAATACGGATTGTTGACCATGCCTTGAATCATGCTGACGCGGGCCCAGTCGTAGGCTTGTTGCAGTTGCGGATCGGGCAGCACCACGTTTACGGTTTCATTCAGATACTGTTTGTAATAATCGGACGAACCACGCCGCAGGTCGGGGTACGTTGTGCTGAGCCGATGATATGTGTCTTCTGCTTCCTTCGCTCCATTGACTGAACCGGCAATCACCACAACTTTCGTGTCTTTGCCTTTGGCAGTTGGGCCCAGCAAAAACGAGTTCTGCGACGACGATGAGTAATTATTGGAGTACTCTTCGCTTGAAAGCGCAGCCGTCGGCGATCCCACGATCGCAGCGAACTTCTTCTGTTCTTCTCCCAGCGCAAATGCGCGAAGGTTCGGATCCCAGTTGAGATACGTTCCGCCCAAACCCGCAGGCCACTCCAATTGGAAATCCCGCTGAAAGACAGCCTCAACCTCGAGCGGATGTGCGGTTTCGATTTCGATCAAGATGACCGCGCCGGATTCATGGACGGGCACGAAAAAAGTTTCGCGCACCTGGAACGCATCGCCTGCATAAAGGATAGAGCACGCTTCCGGCTGGACAGAAACCGTGCGCGCCAGTGACTCCGCCGGAATCGCGCGACCCTCAATGTGAAATACGAGGTGGAAGTCGCGCAGGATTTTCAGCGGGTAGACCCAGGCTTCGAAGGTTCCGGCCTCGTTGCCGAACATTCCGGCTCGCGTCCCAACGGCCGACAGAAATTCCCATGGACGCACCGGGCGCGAAAGAGATAGAGCGGTCTCCTGGGAAAATGCTGAAGCCGAAAGAATGGCCAGCAGCAAGAGAGAACAGCGGATGCCGCGAACGATGGAATGAGCCTCGCGAAGCTCCGTTGCTGTCAGGCGTCGAGGTAGGTCGGCTGGCAAATCGCGCTATTTTCCCACGGCAGTTACGGCGAATTCTAGCATGACCGCGCCGGATTTGTTGGAGGTTGACCTGCCCAGCGGGTACGAGGATCACAACGTGGCGTTGTAATGTTCCCACTGTTGCTTGATCTTCGTCATGAATGAAATAAAGCGCGGATCTTTTCTCAGGTTGTCCAGGTTAGCGTCACCTTCGAAAAGCGGATAGCACGGGAAACCCTCATCCGCGGTTACCTGCAACCATTTCATGGCTGGCTCTGGCTGATTCATAAGCGCGTAAGCAGAAGCCATGTTGTAGGAGGTGTGATGGAAGTGAGCGTAACCCCGGCCGATCTCGACGGCGCGCTGCATCGTGTCTTCTGCCTCGCGTTGCTTTCCGGCCTTGGCCAGCATCATGGCTTTCACGCTTGTAACCAGCCCGCCCTCGTCCTTCGGATAGTCTTTGAAGAATTGCTCGATGATCACGGAGGCTTCCTGGTTCCGCCCCAGCCGGAATAAAGCCGTGGATGTATACGATGCCAAAAGCGACGGGCTCTGTTCGAGCGGAGTGGTATTGAAGATCTGAAAGGCTTCTTCGTATTTACCGCGGCACATATCGATGACGCCCAGGCGGTATCGCGCTAGAGTGTTCCCCGGATTAATCGCCAATGCCTTTTGAATCTCCTGCCATCCCTGGTCGAGCAAGCCGATGTGAAGGTAGACAAATCCCAGTTGATGATGGGCTTCATCCAGATTGGGATTTAATTCCAGGGCGCGTTTGTAGGATTGAACCGCCTGCTCGTGAGGGAAGCGCTTGTAGGGCGTCCACAACATGAGACCGCGGGCAAAATAACCCTCCGCCAGATTTGGGTCCAGCGCGAGCGCTTTGTCCACATCCACTTCGGCTTCCTCGTTTAACTCTTTCTTCTCGGCCACCGGCGCAAAAAAGCGCACTTTGATGCTGTAAGCGCGGGCTAGCTCGGCATAGGCGGCGGCGAAGTTTGGATCGGCAGCTACTGCCTGCTGGAACAATTTAATGGCAGCTTCATTATTGGCTGGATTCTCGCTTTTGACATTAACCATGCCGCGCATGTAGGCGTCGTAGGCCGCAGGGTTGGCGGACTTGATTCCCGATGCAGATGTGGGTTTTGGGGTCCGAAATGATGACATGTAAAAGGCGGAGGCCACGACTAGCGCGACGGCCGTAAGAACCAGCCCGAGCCTTGAAACGTGAAGCCTGCGCCATCTGCCCCCAGGCGCGGCGATTACTTCCTTCTGTTTTACAGGCGACGCGTCTAACACCGGACTAACCTGGCCGCTCTCATATTCGCGGCGAATTTGCGCCAAGTCAGAAATTAAATCGCCCATCGTTTGGTAGCGCCGCGCTGCGTCTTTTTCAAGGCATTTTCTCATCAGCCGCTCTTCGCCGCTGCCGCTATGGCTGAGGCTGGAACGGTTGATCGGCGGAGGCTCCCGGGTCAGAATCGCTGAGATGACATCTGCCGTGCTCTTGGCCTCGAAGGGCCGCCGCCCGCTCAGCAATTCATAAAGCACGATACCGAAGCTGAAAATATCGCTGCGACGATCCAAGTCCTCGCCGCGCACCTGCTCGGGAGACATATAGGGCACTGTGCCAATCAGCATTCCCGGTATGCTCAATAGGGTTCCGGTTTCAGCGTCTGGTTCAACCATGCCGGGATCGCGCAATATCTTAGCCAGGCCAAAATCGAGCACCTTAACCTGTCCGCGCATTGTGAGCATGATGTTTTCCGGTTTGATATCGCGATGAATGATGCCGCGTGCGTGCGCTTCGTTCAGGGCATCGGCAACTTGGGCCGCAATCGCGAGCGCTTCGCGCAAATCTGGCAACTGGCGCTTGAGCCTCGCAGCCAGGGTTTCGCCTTCGATGTACTGAAGGACGATAAAGCTATAGCCGCCCTCCTGGCCGACCTCATAGATAGCGCATATATTCGGGTGATCGAGAGTAGCTGCGGTCTGCGCCTCTCTCAGCTGACGTTGCCTGGCAATCTCATTGTTAGCGACTTCCGCTGGCAGAAACTTAATAGCCACCTTGCGGCCGAGGTGCTTATCCTCAGCCAGGTAGACCTCGCCCATACCGCCGCGTCCGAGTTTCTCGACGATACGGTAGTGCGAAACAATTTCGCCAATCATTCGTGGCGAATCTTACGTCCGGGAAACCAGCAAGTCAATGAAGGCTGGGGAATTGGTATCCCGAGGGTCAGACCCAAAGTCCATTCTCCTGACGCAATCTGGCGATGTCTTTGTTAGTTGTGTCCATTGTTAGTTGTGTTCATTGTGGTAGAATGGTAGACCTATGCGGTAGAATTACCCTATCAATATGAGCCTGAACATCAAGAACAAAGACGCCCACAAGCTCGCCCAACAGCTTGCCCGCCTGACCGGAGAGAGCTTAACCGAAGCCGTTACCGAAGCGGTCCGCGAACGCCTTAAAAGGGTGCGGGACAAACATGCTGGCAAGCTTTCTGACCGGCTGCTCGAAATCGGCCGGGACTGCGCGCCGCGTCTGAAGGAACCGTTTCGCTCGGCCGAACACGGCGACCTTCTCTATGACGAGAAAGGGCTGCCGAAATGATTCTGGACACTTCCGTCCTGATCGCCATTCTCCGCTTTGAAGCAGAAGCGCCCGAATTCGCCAGAATCATTGAGCGTGCCGCGGAAAGCGCCGCGCAGCTTCGTATTTCGGCCGTGAGTTATGTGGAAGCCGGGGCGGTGATCGATGGCAGCAAAGATGCGGTGGCCAGCCGCCGTTTTGATGAATTGATCGAGGCGGCGCAAATCGCGATTGAGCCGGTCACCGAAGCGCAAGCTCGCATAGCGCGCCAGGCCTATCGCGACTTCGGAAAGACCAGCGGCCACTCCGCCAAATTGAATTTTGGAGACTGCTTCTCCTACGCACTGGCGAAATCCAAAGGAGAGCCGCTTTTGTTTAAAGGGCAAGACTTCTCGCGGACGGATGTGAAGTCGGCGCGGGCGTGAGTTGGTTGCGTGCAAGTCAGGGAACGTAACTGGTCCACCCGGCCTGCGAACATCCCCACTCAAGCCAAAGTGCGGCTTGAGTGGGCCACCCGCCGGAACAACCTGGGATTGCCTTCGGCCAACTGCCCGGCCAGCTATTGCCTTGAAGCATCAGCGGAACAGTCGTCGATCAAAGTGGAGCCGTCATCGCCGGAGCCCGGGTGAGGCTTATCGGTGAAGGTCGTTCCCTGAACCAAGAGCTGTTATCAGGCGTCAATGGGCAATTCTCCTTTGCTGACATCCCTCCCGGACCTTTCCACCTCACAATAACGTCGGCGGGCTTTGCCAGCCAAACATTCTCGGGAACCTTGCACTCTGGGGAGAACTTCATTGTCCCGCCGAACCCGCTGGCGGTGGCTACCAACATTACTGAAGTCGAAGTAGGAGTTTCACCAACGGAAGTGGCAGAAGAGCAGATCAAGGTTGAAGCAGCGTGTGTTGGGCGTACTGCCGAATTTTTAAGTCAGCTACCTTCCCAATGCAGCGCCCCTCGACTCGAAACAAAAATTCAAGCTCGCCTGGAAGACAGTGATCGACCCATTCACCTTAGTATTTGTGGGGGGCGTTGCGGGAGTTGAGCAGGCGCAAGATCACTTCAAAGAATATGGGCAAGGGGCGCAAGGTTATGGAAAGCGTTTCGGCGCTGGCTATGCCGATACGGTTACAAGCACCTTCATCGGAACGGCCATCCTGCCATCGCTTCTGAAACAGGACCCGCGTTATTTCTATAAGGGAAACGGCAGCACGGGAGCACGCGCTTTTTATGCGATCGCCAATGCAGTGATCTGCAAGGGCGACAATCGACGCTGGCAGCCAAATTATTCGAGTATCCTGGGAAGCCTGGCGGCGGGCGGTATCTCCAATCTGTACTATCCGGCGAACGATCGCAATGGCGCCGAATTAACTTTCGAAAACGCGGCAATCGGGATCGGAGCAACTGCGGTTGGCAATCTGTTTCAAGAATTCGTTATCTGGAAGTTAACACCGAGCGTTCGTAACAACAACTTGGGCAAGCCCTAACCCTAGCGCGCTTTTACTACCCTGGCAAATCGCAGCCAGCCGACCCGCGGGCTACGGCGTGATCTCGAAAACGGCGCCTCCGCCCCAATATCCGCCATTTTCGGTCGTACCGTATAGGTTCCCGGCGCTGTCAAAGATCACGCCCGCTCCAGGAAATGCGGCATCGGAGCTGCCAATAGCGCCGAAGCTGTGCAGCACCTTCTCCTTCCACTGGCCGTGGTCAAGAGTCAACTCGAAAACAGTGCCGGTATCGCTCGCGCCACCTTTGGTAGGTAGTTCCGTACAGGTTCTTGTTCTTGCCGAAAACCAGGCTGGCGACGGGAAAGCCTCCGTCCCCCGTGTCCGTGAAGCTGCGCAGAACCTTCTCTTTCCACTGGCCGTGGTCGAAAATCATCTCGAACACGGTGCCGGAATTGTAACTGCCACCGTTATAGGTCGTGCCATATAGTTTGCCGGCGGGGTCAAGGATCACGTTGGCCTCGGGATTAGCTCCGTTTTTGCCGTCGAAGTTGTAGAGTAACCTGTACGTCCAGTTGCCGTTGCTGGGCATTAACTCGAACGCTGTGCCCAAGTTGTGGGTGCCACCGGTGTAAGTAGTGCCGTACAAGTTCCCAGCCGCGTCAAAGGTGACGCCAGCTTGAGGATTAGCACCGTTCTTCCCGCTGAACTCGTGCAGCACCTTATGGGTCCACTTGCCATTGTTATTCATTAACTCGAAGACCGTGCCGACGCCGTCTGTTCCGCCAGAGTAAGTTGTCCCGTACAGGTTTCCGCTCCCATCCATAGCGAGGCTGCCGTAGGGAGCGGCTCCATCGTTAGTGTTCGGGCCGAAGCTGTGGAGAACTTTCGCATTCCACTTACCATTGTTAGGCGTCAACTCGTAAACGGTACCGGAATGGTAGGCGCCGCCATCAGAGGCGGTGCCGTAAAGGTTTCCGGCTGGGTCAAAAATCAGGCTGGACATGGAGTCAGAGCCGACATTGCCGCTGAGGACGTGAAGTGTTTTGCGCGTCCATTGTCCATTGCCAGGCATCAACTCGTAAACGACACCGCAGGCGCAACCGTCTCCTATAGAAGTGGTGCCGTATAGATTGCCGGCAGCGTCGAAAATCACGCCCGCGTACGGGGTATTCCCTCCGGGACCACAAGTCGAGCCGTAGCAGAAGCTGAACAAGACTTGCTCCGAACTAGACGCAAAAATGGGCACGGCCATTGATAGAAATCCGAAAGCGACGACGAGAACTACTGCTAACGGGTTCCGTGGTCCGGGGCCAGACATAGGTGCCTCCTGGGAATGCGTACGAATATCCAGTGGCGGGATGCTCTAATAGCTAGAGCAAGGCAGCCCATTTTTGGGGCGTTCCAAGTATACGCCCCATGCAGACGAGCGCAACAACCGGTATTTCCTGACCTCCCAATGAAGGCCGGACATGGCACGCACCGCGACTATTTTTTCTGATCCGACGCTACAGCGCTACCAACACCCTCTTTCAGAATATGGATTGCATCCGCTGACGTACCCTCGAAAGATTCCAGCCGCCCGCTCGGCCAGCGGACTGTGACCGAGTCAATCTTAGTCGCAGCGCCTAGCCCGAAGTGCACGCGCATGTCGTTGTTGGAGATGTAACTCGATCCGCTGCGGACTTCGTCGACCAGGATTCGCTTGCCGGCGCGGACGGTGATGCGCGCAGCCAATTCCGTCGCGGTTGGAGGCGGTTCCTACCGTCTTGAAGGCGATCCAGTGGTTTGGATAGCGGACCTGATTCACCAGCAGGCTGGGCTCGGCGTTCATGTTGCTTACGATTACGGAAACGCGGCCATCATTCCAGAGATCGCCGATGGCGAGGCCTCGGGAGGACGAGGCGGTTGTAATGCCTGCGCCCGCCGAGTCTGAGATATCGGTGAAGGTGCCGTTGCCATTGTTGTGATAGAGGATTCGAGGCTCCTGGTAGCTGCTGCCCAGGTGATATTTGTCCACCTCGGGATAGACGTGTCCGTTGGCCAGAATCAGGTCGGGCCAGCCGTCGTTGTCGAAGTCGAAGAACATCGTGCCCCAGCCCAGATACTTGGTGTGTAGGCCCAGGCCGGCGGCGAAGGTCGCGTCGGTAAAGGTGCCGTCGCCGTTGTTGCGGTAGAGAGTTGAGGTGTCGTCGGAGAAGTTGGTCTTGAAGATGTCCAGGCGGCCGTCGCCGTCGTAGTCGGCGATGGTTGTGCCCATGCCGGCTTGCTCGCGGCCGTCTTCGTTAAAGGCGGCGCCGGCGGTGACTGCTACGTCGGTGAAGGTGCCGTCGCGATTGTTGTGGTACAGGATGCTCGGCGTGCTGTCGCAGGCCACATAAATGTCGGGCCATCCGTCATCGTCGTAGTCGAGAGTAGAGACGCTCAATGCATAATGTCCATTGGTCTGGTCGATGTGAGCTTTGGTGGTGACGTCCTCGAACATGCCATTGCCGCGGTTGTGGTAGAGAATATTTTTCGCGCCGGGCAGGCCGCGCGGACCGCACATCACCGGCGTCCCTTTCCAGATGCAGGAGGTTCGCTCTCCGGGCGCGGGGGCGGTGGAGAGATCAAAATCGACGTAGTTGGCTACGATCAGATCGAGAAGCCCGTCGCGGTCGTAATCTACGAAAGCGCAGCCTGAGCCCCAGGCTTTGCCTGATCCTGCAACCCCGGCGTTTTCTGCGACCTCGGTGAACACTCCGTGCTGATTGTGATACAGGCGGTTCTTCCCGTAAGCGGTGACGTAGAGGTCTTCCCAACCGTCGTTGTCATAATCGCCCACGCAGACGCCCTGGCCCCAGCCTGTGGCTGTCAGACCCGCTTGCGCCGTTACGTCGGTGAAGGTTCCATCGTGGTTGTTGCGGTAGAGATGGTTGGTGGGAATTTGGCTCGCGGCAGAGCCTTCGAGGGTGGTTCCATTCACGAAGAATATGTCGGGCCATCCGTCGTTGTCGTAATCAAAAATGGCCACTCCCGTTCCGGTGGTTTCGATAATGTATTTTTTCGTTGTGATCCCGCCGAAGACGTTAGTGAACGTCAATCCTGATTTTTCGGCGACATCAACGAAATTGACCGCTGGTTGGGCGACCGCCGGGGCCGGATGCGAAGATTGCGCAGGAGTTGCGATACAGGTGAATAAGACCATCAACCCGAAAAGTTTAGGGAAGAACGTCGAATGACGACCGAGGCTGCACCGCATGATTCCTGTCGATGTTAGGTCCGCATGCAGACTTGGGTCAAGCGGGGATCTCACTTAACCAGGTTCCTGAAAGCTCTTTTCCGTTACCTCAGCAGCTCAAGCCTTCACTGATTCGAGGACACTCACTGCAGCCCTGGAAGCGCTGCTCCACCGGCAATCGGCGGCAAATCGCTTTTCGTAATGCAACGGCCCAGCGAAATCTGTGCAAAACCTTTCACATTGACGGCGGCTGCCATACAGGAGAAACTGTTGCAGTGCGGCTGAGTTCCGGCGTTGGAAAGCCGTTCCGCCCCCCTCCGACCGGCACTTTGCGTGTGCTCGCACTGCCTGCAAAAAGAGTAATTACTGGGTTCTGGATTCTCACAATCTAAATTGAGTTTCCTCATTTTTCCGGTGCACTGAAGCAAGTTGCGCAATTCGTGCCTCCAGCGCTCCGACTGATTAAGAAGCTACCGTTGGGGGTATTAATGTCAGCCAAAGATACTTGTTACCTCGTTTCTGTTGATCACGACTCCAGCCTGCACCACTCCGATATTTTCGGAATCGTCAACTCTCGTGGACTTCGAGGGGAATTTCCAGCGTGGTTGTGCGTAATCTTCTGTTTGTGCACGGCGCTGATGAGTTCTGCGACTGACGTTGTCACCTATCACAATGACATCGCACGCACCGGGCAAAATCTGCAAGAAACTATCTTGACTACGAAAAATGTGAACTCCACTACTTTTGGAAAGCTGTTCACCTTTTCGGTAGATGGGATTATTGACGCACAGCCCTTGTATCTTTCTGAAGTTTCAATTCCGAGCCAGGGCACGCACAATGTGGTGTATGCGGTCACGGAAAACGATAGCGTGTATGCCTTTGACGCTGACAAGGGCAATCAATTGTGGCATGTGTCGCTGTTGCGATCCGGAGAAACGCCTTCGGATAATCACGGCTGCGGGCAAATCAGTCCGCAGATCGGTATTACTTCCACACCGGTCATCGACCGTGCCAGCGGCCCGAACGGGACTATCTATGTGGTCTCCATGAGCACAAAGAATTCAACCGAATATTTTCAGCGTATTCACGCCCTGAATATCACCACGGGAGCGGAAGAGTTCGGAGGACCGGTTACCGTTCAGGCGAAGTATCCCGGCCAAGGCGATAACAGTCACAACGGCTATGTCATCTTTGATCCCGGACAGTACGCCGAGCGTCAGGGATTGCTGCTCTTAAACCACATCGTCTATACCGGATGGACCTCCCACTGTGATCAGCGGCCTTACACGGGATGGCTGATCGGTTATAGCGAGAGCACGCTGGCGCGAACCAGTGTGCTGAACCTGACGCCCAACGGCGATGAGGGGTCGATCTGGCAAAGCGGAGCCGGGATTGCCTCCGACGGGCGAGACCTATTTTTTCTGGACGCCAACGGCACTTTCGATACGACCCTTACCAAGAAGGGTTTCCCCAGCAAAGGAGACTACGGAAACGGTTTCCTCAGAGTGTCAGCCACGAACAACAAGCTGCGCGTGGCCGACTACTTCAACATGTTCAACACGGTTCAGGAATCGGATGCCGATCGGGATTTGGGTTCCGGAGGCGCGGTGGTATTGCCAGCCATGAAAGACGCCAAAGGGAAAACCTGGCACCTAGCCATCGGAGCGGGGAAGGACACCAACATCTACATCGTGAATCGCGACAACATGGGAAAGTTCAATCCCGACAACGATAATGCCATTTACCAGGAAATTGACGGGGGCCTCGGAAGCGGCATATGGGCCATCTCGGTGTATTTCAATCAGAATATGTACTTCGGACCGGCACAAAACAACTTACTACAATTTCGATTTTCGAACGCCAAACTTTCTACAACGCCGGTTTCAAAGAGCGTGGCCTCGTTCCCTCGGGGCACCACGCCGAGCGTGTCGGCTAATGGCTCAAAAAACGGTATTGTGTGGGCAATCGAACATAGCGACCCGAACGACGTGCTGCACGCCTACGATGCGAATAATCTGGCGAACGAACTTTATAACTCGAACCAGGCATCAAACCAGCGCGACCACATAGGCACGGCCAGCCACTTTGGAACACCGCTCATCGTTAACGGAAAAGTATACGTGGGCACCTCGAATAATGTGACTGTGTTCGGGCTGCTTCACTAGGAAAATTGGAATGCGGGCGAACTTTGGCCTCAAACCACCGACGCAATCTCTTTTCGGGATGCCCGGCGCGACGGACGCTCGGGAATCAACGCCAGCCGGTTTAACAGCAATTTTTCGCGGGCAAGGGCTACCGCGAGGGCTCCCACTTCTGTTTTGAGCGCGCTCCGCAGTTCAATGATCCGGCAGCCGAGTTGCACCCGGGCGCGAAGCTCTTCCGCTTGTACCGGCTTGGTAACGTAATCATCCGCGCCAGCTCGAAGACCCGCGACAATATCCGCAGAGTCGTTTCTTGCCGTAAGCAGGATCACATAAATCCCCGCAGTGCGGCGGCTGGCTCGTAATTCCCGGCAGACCTCGAGACCGCTGATTCCGGGCATCACCCAATCGAGGATGGCCAGTACTGGTCCGTTTTCTTCCCGCAGCCGCGCTAGGGCAGTAGTGCCGTCTTCGGTTACGGTGAGATCAAACTCGGTTGAAAGCAATTGCGTCAAAAGCTTGCGGAAAAGCGGTTCGTCTTCAGCAATTAAAATTTTCACAAGCGCCTTCCTGATGGGTCGGAGAAATCACGGCGTTCCCCGACTAACTTCGCCATCTGTTAGCAATATCGTCTGTCAAGCCAGAAACTTTAGTACCGCTGCGCGCGTGAGCACCACGCCCCCATTTGTAAAATCTTGGTCACCATTTGGCGATGCCTCTAGAACGTGCGATAAAAGCTATATACTCGCATAAAGTGTCCGAGGGGGTGGGTCATGAGGACCCCGCGTTTCAGTTATGTCCTTTTACTCTTCACGTTGAGCGGGATGGTTGTGGCCCAACGGGGCCGACCTGCATCTGGTACGCCGGGGTCGGCGGTGCCACCCTTTTCGACCGGGACCAACGCGTCTCCTTCCGCGCAATCAGCGATTTTCATTTCCGGCACGGTTGTTCTGGATGATGGGACTGAACTGACTGAGCCTGCCGTGATTCAAACCATCTGCCGGGGGCGCCGGCACAACGAAACCTACAGCGATGCCCATGGCAGCTTCAACTTTCGCTTGGGGGATCCGACGCAAGGCTCGGCAGCCGCCATCAGCGATGCCAGCAGTTCCAATGTGAACAGCAATGGCACGCAATCCAGGCCCGATTTGCAGGATTGTCAGATTCAGGCTGAGCTGGCAGGCTTTTCTTCTCAAGCCGTGGAACTCAACACCCGGATTGGCCTGATGAACAACATTGATGTGGGCCGGGTTCCGCTACACCGGTTGGCTCACGTCGAGGGCACCAGCATTAGCGTAACCAGCGCGCTCGCGCCGCCTGCGGCCAAGAAGGCTTTCGAAAAAGGGCTCGAACAGGGGAAGAAGAATAAGTGGAAGGACGCCGAAAACTCGTTTGCGAAAGCGGTTCAGATTTATCCTCGATACGCTACTGCCTGGTATCAGCTTGGACGGCTGCAGTTGCGTAACCAGTTATCGAGCCCATCGCCCAGCCAACCGCCAACCCCATCCGCGCAATCAGCCAAGCATTCATTCGAACAATCCATAGCTGCGGATCCGAAATACGTCGATCCTTACGAAGGGCTGGCGCAGCTTGCCATGGCGGCACACGAGTGGCCTAACGTAATTGAGATCACAAACAAACTGGTCAGCTTGAATCCGGTAAATTTTCCCGATGCCTACTACGACAACGCCATCGCCAATTACAACCTCAAGAATTTCGATGAAGCGGAAAAAAGCGCGCTGCTGGGCGTTCGCGTCGACGACGCTCATCAGATTCCGAAGCTGCAATACCTGTTGGCCATGATCCTGTTGCGGAAGCAGAACTACCAGGGCGCCGCCGAACACATGCAACAATTTCTAAGTCTGGCCAGAGAGCGGGACGACATCGAGCTTGGCAAAAAGGGTATGGCTGAAATCGAGCGGTCCTCCGCCAGCGCTCAACCTGCACCCGCGAATGTTGACAAGTAAGTTGGGGCGTTCGGTGCCGGGGCGACGATCGCCGAACGATTATGACTGTAGCTCTTCTTGTAATATTTGCGTCTGCCCTATCGGCTCCGGTAAGCTCACCTGCGCCTTCTGGAGGACCCAGACTTGAGTCGCTTTCGCTTTGTCGCATGCTGCGTAGCGTTTGTTTTTTCCCTTCTGACCATGACCGTTGCCGCTCAATCCGTTCGACTATCGGTTGATCTGACGGACGCGCCCCGTAACATTTTTCACTCGCAGTTGACCATCGCGGTCAAGCCCGGCCCGCTGACACTGGTTTATCCGGAGTGGATTCCCGGCAATCATCGTCCGTCCGGACCCATTGCCAATGTCACTGGCATCAAGATGGAAGCCGGTGGCCAGACGCTGGTGTGGCAACGCGACCCCATCGATATGTACGCCTTTCACGTCGACGTGCCCGCGGGGACGAACGAGTTGCAGGTTTCGTTCGACACCATTACCAACGACGGCAGCGCTGGTGCGGGCGGTCCCGCTGCGACCACCAATGTCCTCGACCTGAACTGGAATCAAGTTGTGCTCTATCCGCAGGGCGCGAGTTCGGATGAAGTGCAGGTGCAAGCAGCCGTCAAACTACCTCAAGGGTGGAAATACGGAACAGCGTTGCCGGCCGCCAGCACGAGCGGCGCTAACGACGTTGTTCAATTCAGCCCGGCGTCACTGACCACACTTGTCGATTCTCCACTCATCGCGGGCGATCACCACCGCAAGATCGAATTGACCAAGCGGGGAGAAACACCAGTGCACGTGATCGATATGGTCAGCGAGAGTGACCCTGCGCTGGCGATGACGCCCGCGGACCAGGCTGCGTATCGCAAGCTGGTGGCGGAGACGGGAGCGTTGTTCGGGGCGCGTCATTATCTCGAATATCATTTTCTGCTTACGCTCAGCGACGAGGCTGGTCATCACGGCGTGGAGCATCATCAGTCCAGTGATAACAGCGTGGGCGAGCGCACGCTCATTGATCCCGATCTGCGTCTGATGGAAGCGGGCCTGCTCCCGCACGAGTTCACACATTCGTGGAACGGAAAATATCGGCGTCCGGCAGGCCTGGCCACGCGTAATTATCAGGATCCAATGCGCGGTGATCTGCTCTGGATATACGAGGGACTGACCGAGTATCTGGGGAATGTTCTGACGGCACGGTCGGGGCTGTGGACTCCGGAACAATATCGTGAAGCGTTGGCGGATACTGCGGCCATGCTCGACCATCGCCCCGGCCGCACCTGGCGTCCGCTCGAAGATACCGCGCGTTCGGTACAGATTCTGCGCCTGCTGGGGCCGGAGTGGCAGAGCTGGCGGCGCAGTCTCGATTACTATCCCGAGGGAGAACTGATCTGGCTGGAGGTTGACACGATTATCCGGCAGCAGAGTCATGGACAGAAGTCGCTGAATGATTTTTGCCGTCTTTTTCATGGTGGCGAAAGTGGCCCTCCGAAAGTTGTGCCTTACACATTTGACGATGTGGTACACGCGCTGAATCAGGCGGCGCCCTACGACTGGGCCGGGCTGCTGCGGGAGCGAGTGGATGCAACTGCCGCGCACGCGCCGCTAGGCGGCATTGAACGCGGCGGATGGCGCGTGGTTTACAACGATCAGCCCAATCTATTCATCCATACGGCCGAGAAAGTGCGCAAGTCGGCGAATGCTGCTTACTCGCTGGGTTTCGTGGTCAAGGAAGACGGCGAGTTCTCGGACGTGATGTACGGATCGCCTGCCTACGCGGCCGGTATCGGTCCGGGGATGAAGCTGGTCGCGATCAACGGCCGAGCCTGGTCAAAAGACGTTTTGCAGGATGCACTGCGAGCGTCCACAGACAGCAAGCATCCGATCGACCTGCTGGTGGAGAATGCGAAATTCTTCAAGACCTACTCGATCGACTACCACGACGGAATCAGGAATCCGCACTTGCAGCGTAGCGGAGGCGCAGATGTGCTGGGTGAAATTCTAACGCCGCTAACGAAGTGAGTGCACCTTTATGGATGAGTAATGAGGCGCACCGGGACAGGAGAAGTGCCCGCAGCACCGATAATGGGAGGTGCCGCTAAGTTAGTTGAGGCGGAGCCGCAGCCAACGATATTGAGGACGGTAACCTTAATGTCGCCCGCGTGATGCGGATTTCCGGGGCCGTGAACCTCATCTATGAATGCTTGTATATATCCGTCGATGGTGACGGCTCCGCCGGCGCTGGGGATCGAGGTTGTGTCAAGGATCGGAATGGTCACAATCGAGTTGCTGGTGGTCACCAGACTGCCGTTCTGGGGGCCGCTTTGTGCGGTAATCTGCATTGGACTAGCGGGCCACGGACCCGGATTGTCGAGCAGGTCCTGCCCTTTGCCATTCCCCGGCCCGGTGGCGTGAATGAGACATTCGGTTCCGAGGTCGCTAAGTCCACCCGCTCCACCCGGGTTGACGGTGTTGTCCCATTGCACATTGACAGTACCGCCTCCGCACGAAAGCACCTGATACGAGGTCGTCATGTCGGCACACTCGATGCTCTGCTCATATGCCGTCGCTCCCTTGCAGACTGACGGGCAGACGTTCGATCCGTTGTCCGGAGTTACCTGTGCGGGTAGGTATTGGACCTGCGGATAACCTCCCGTGTTCCATGGGCCAATGCCCGGCTTGCCCAGGAATGAGCAGCCGAGCCCAGCTCCGCAGTCAGCGGTTAGGTTTAATGTCTCCCCGATCACGTTAGGCGTCGTACTAGTTTCTACAACCCCAGTGGCCGGGTTGACAAAGGGAGTGGGCGGCAGAGGGGGCTGATTGGGATCGACGTTGGCGACCAACCAGGGCTTGACGCCGCGTGGGGCAATTGGGATGAAATTCTGCACATTTGCCGGATTATAGGCCTCCGCGGCGGCAGTGGCGCTCACCGTGGCAGCTTTGTTTCCCCAGATTCTAGAGAAGAATGTTGGAAGTGTGGTGACTTTCAACGTGACGGTAACATAGGGATTGCTGTTTGTAGGATTCGCGGTGCCAGGAAAAGTGACGGACGTTGTCGGCGTAATCGTCTGTCCAGCGACCTGATTGATCGGAGGATTAGCATTGAGCATCGCGCTAACCGCCGACGCAGCCATGGTCTGAGCTAATGTCGTCGCGGCTGGCAAGTTGGGGTCGCCGGGCGGCAACGTGGTGACGCCAGAGTCCGCGACCGCTTTGGCGCCGGCAAGGGCAGCGGCATCAGCGGCGCGTTGGATCTCGCTACGAGCTACGTAAAGAGTGACGACGTCAATCGCCAGTGCTGCCATGGCAAGCAGACTCACTAGCGAAATCGCGACCAGCACCATTGTCTGGCCCCGCTCACGTCGACGCGAAATAATTCGAGACTTCATTGTTAATTCAAGTTCGCAGCAGTAGCGTCAGTCGTTATACTTGACAGCGAGTATTGAGCACCGGGAACAAGCAATTGAATTACATTATTGAAATGCCATTGGTATGGATATGAAATCTGTACGTAAGTGTCGGGTACATAAACATTCGGCGGTCCCGTGATAAGTGGACAGCTCGACGTGCTACAGGGACGGACTATTGTCAACTTTAGATTCGGGGTGCACCCTGTCGCGGAATAAGTCCAAGTCATGGGGCCGCTTTGATTGCCCGGCGCCGGCATGGTTCCGAGACCGCAGTCATTGAGCCTTGAGGCCAGAAGGTAGGAATCTACCAAATAACGCACCGCGTCAATAGTGGGTGGCGTGCCGCTGTTATACAGATCGTTCGTGGGTTCGCTGGCTCCGAAGTTGGCGCCCTCCCGCGCGGCGTTGTTCAATTCCTGCTTCAAATTGAAGGCACCACCAAAATCAAAAATCCCAACAACTAGAACCACCAGCAGTGGTAGAGCAACAGCAAACTCAATCAGCGCGGCGGCCTCGGTGTTGCGTATTCGCGACCGAAAAACATCCCCGAGTTGGTTCCGACCGGCCACGGGTGTCAGTATTCCCCTTTCATCTGTACATCGGCCTTCAGTTGCAAATTGAAAGCATTCGCGCCGTAGGGCGGAAGTCCAAAGGGGAGCGAAAAGCTATACGGGTACTGAAAACTGACGATCACCCCACAGACTGGTAAACCAGGCGCTTTCGCCGGAGTAAGCTGCGCGTTCGTGCAGAGACTCACATTGTCGATGGTTGAACTGCAGCTGGTGGCAATGCCTCCGCACGACGATGTCGTCGAAGGAGCATAGGGCTGGATTTGCCCGGGGTCCAGTCCGGAAGCCTGCAAGGCTGCGGTCACGACGGTAGCAACAGTGCTTTGCGACGTTGAACCGTTCCCACAACTTGCGCAACTCGACATGCTCGCGGCGAGCGCACCCTCTCGTGCCGCGTGATTGATAGTCGCGTAGCTATTAAACGCTCGACCGAACCAATAGATTCCCAGAAGGATCATGAAGAAAATTGGAATTACCAGGGCTGCTTCGGCGATCTCTGAGCCTAGGGTTTCGGTTACGTTTTTTCTTAGTCGCGACATTCTCATCGGATCAACTTTTTACTTGCTTCTGCACGCGCGAGGGCGCGCGCCACACATGCTCACGCTCCCCCCCACACCTGCCGGCTGCTGTACAGAATCACCGCGATGGCTACTGCCACGCCAAACGGAACTTTCACCAAGTCTGGATTATCCAGCGTCAGGTCGGGGCCGGGCAAGTGCATGGTCAGGAAAGCGGCCAGCATGCGTCCCAGATTGCGCAGCGTTTCGCGCAGGCGCTTTTTCCAGATAATCATCACTACAGCCATCAGACCATTTACCAGAATTCCAAGCACCAGCACGGTGAGCAGATTTTCCGGGCCGAGAAAAGCTCCCAGTGCGCCCACAAATTTCCAGTCGCCGGCACCCAGGCTGCGTATCAGGACGAACGGCAGAAGCAGCGCTAAGCCCAAGCCCGCGCCGAGCAGGGAAGCTTTGGCTCCGGGCCAGCCTTGCAGCCACGAGTTCATCGCAATTCCTAATAGCAGGCCGGGGATGGTTAACCAGTTGGGAATGCGGCGGGTGCGCCAGTCTGTCCATCCTCCGGCGATGGCTAGCAGGGTCGGCAAAATTAATGCTCCTTCTCTGGCTATGGCCATACATTATGGCCGTGATCGCTGGGGCCGCAGCGCTGGATTATTCATTAAAAAGTCCGAATGGGCGGCCCTGCGCAAGCAGCCGGGAACAACGTTTATGGGCGGATTGTCACACAGGGATGAGGGCAAGTCAATGTTACTGGAGCTTCGGGCTTTTTAGAGCTTGGGGAGCGAACCCGGACGAGGGCGTCCGGGTCTACGTGGTCAATGGATTAGCGACTTAGCGGGCCGGAGCGGTGCGTTGGGCCACGAGCTCCCTGGCCTTCTCGGCCAATTGCTTGGCTTGCGGTAACAGGTCGAGCGCCTTGAGCACTTCGGGGTCGGCTTCCGCTTTAACTTTCAGGCCTTCCTCCTGGCCGTACGCATTCACGAAAATTTCGCTCTTGATGCTGGAGCGAACCCAATCGTTGTTCTGCAGCAGTTCAGCTTCGGTGAAAGGAATTTTCTCTGAATCCAGGAACTTGCGGAAATCCTGCATGATCGCATCATCAACCTCAAAACTCTTGGTCGGATGATGATTGACCATGTAGTGTTTCGCGTAGTTGAAGAAAGCGTAATGCTGCAGCAGCGAATCCTGAAACGGAGTGCTCTTGATGGGAGCAATCGGTACGTCAGGATTAATGCCTCCGCCGCCGTAGACGGGGCGGCCGCTGTCGGTGAGCTTGACCTCGCGGTTGGCGTTGGCCTTGGCGTCATCGTCGGGGCGGTCGAAATAATAGTCATAGAGCGAGACGTTCGAATAGTCGCGCTGAATTAAGCGTCCGCTGGGCGTGTAGTAGTGAGCGGTGGTCAGAGCCAGTCCGGTATTCTCGGAGAGTGGATAGACGGTCTGCACCAGTCCCTTGCCGAAAGTCGTTTCGCCGACAATCAGTCCGCGGTCGTGGTCCTGAATGGCTCCGGCCACGATTTCCGCAGCTGAAGCCGTACCCCGGTTAACCAGAACCACTAACGGATACTCTTTGCCGCCGTCGCCGTGACTGGCGCTATAGCGCTTCTCCGGCGAATTGCGGCCGTGATGCGAAACAATCAACTGACCCTTGCGCAGGAACTTGTCGGCTACGCCTACGCCTTCACTGAGCAAGCCTCCGGGATTCTGGCGGAGGTCAAGAATCAATCCCTTTAAATCGCCCATCTGATCGAGCGCTTCGGAGACTTCTTTTTCCGTGGTCTCGTTAAATCCAGTGATGTGCAGATATCCGATGCCCGGCTTGATCAAGAAATGCAGGTCGACGCTGTAACGCGGAATTTCGTCGCGCACCACCGCGAACTCAATCGGCTTTTCCGTGCCCTCGCGCACGATTGTGATGTGCACCGTGGTTCCCTTGGGCCCCTTGAGCAGGTCGGCCACGTCGCTGGTGCTCATATTGTCCGTGGGCTTGCCGTCGACTGCGACGATGATGTCTCCGGGACGAATTCCGGCGCGATAGGCGGGCGTCCCAGCGAATGGCGCGATGACGATGACTTTATTGTTGCGCGGGCCAACCGTCATGCCCACGCCGTAATATTTGCCGCGCTGGTCTTCGCGCAGCAGCGCGTACGACTTCGGATCAAAGAAATTCGAGTGCGGATCGAGCACGTGCAGCATGCCCGGAATGGCGCCGTTGTAAATCGCCTTGTCGGCATTCACCGGCTCGGCATAGTTCTGCTCAACCAGGCTGTAGACGTCGGTGAACTGGCGCAGGCTGTCACGCACATCGGAGTCGCCGCCCGGAGCTGCCGCCGGGTTGATCTTCTGACCGAAGACCATGCCGAGGAATCCGCAGGTAACGAGAACAAAGACTGCAAGAAAAAGTGGGCGACGAGAACTACGGGCCATCTTTTAGTTTCCTTTGGTTCGGGCGTAGACAAGGCCCGGCCCCGCATCTGAGCGAAGTATAGCACGACCTTAAATGGTCGAAACCAGGTTTACGGAGACCTTCGGTAACCACCCAGGTAAGGGAGAGCCTACCCGCTCATATTTTTGTAAGATGCGAGCCGAAGGCCGAAGGTTCGGAACTTTCTGAAACTTCTGAATAGGACTGTGTGGGACAGGTGGCCCATTCAAGCCGCACTTGGGCCAGCCCCCCACTCCCACGTCCCGTCCATAACGTTACGGACGGGAAATATCTCTTGCGTTATATTCTTCGTCGTCCGGTGTGGTGACCTAGCTAGTTGTTATCCGGATGAGCATGGCGCCAATTCCAGTATTGCGACTGCTCCTTGTTGTTCGCCTTCGAGAATTCCTGGGAGGTCCTGTGGTGTTCCGTCTGGTACTGCCCCCAGGCGCGATTTTCGTTGTCATCCCAGTTGTGATAATCCTTGTGGTCCCTATCGTAGACTCGATTTTGATTTTCCGTGTTTCGATGGTTTTGGTCCTGCTGTTGACGCTGGTCGTCTCCCCGACGTTGGTCGTCTTGCTGGGCAATGGCTACTGGTGAAGCTAGGGCGGCGGCTAGGAAAAAGGAAGTAAGGTAACGATACCCCTGATGCATGTTGTAGTCCTCCAATTCAGAATGCCCGCCTTCGGAAGCGCGGTAGCCACAACCGTACACCTACAACCGATTGATTTATGTCTCATACAGCTCACAAGCATCGATGGGATTGTTCAAAACCAGTTCCGGGTGCCCCGTCCTTCTCGCGTTCTGTGCGAGAGGGCGGGGCTTTTGGACGCCACGGTCCCTTCTGGCAGCCTCGCTACTATGACTTCAACGTTTATCGCAAACAAAAACGAACAGAAAAGCTGGATTACCCGCATCAGAACCCAGTCCAGCGCGTATTGATCACACGCCCCGAGGATTGGACGTGGAGCAGTGCCCGACGCTATGCCACCGAAACTGAATGCGAGTGGAGATTGAATCTCACTGGACCCCGTCGCCGCGAGCAGTTCGGCGTTTATCCAGGGAAATCTGGGGGGAAATCTGGGGACAGACGGGACGTTCCCCAATTTGCTGAGACTCGGCAGGCCGTTTCGAGCGAGAGACTAGGACGCGCCGTCTGTCCCTAGTCTTCGCGAAGAGCCCCCTATTTTCCAGTTTGAAACTCGTATACGAGAACTGTGACGCATGGCCTTGTGATCTTGTGCCAGCCGGGGAACACTGCACGCAGGGCCCGTAGTGTAAGGGGAACACAGCACTCTGTCACAGTCGCAGATGCGGGTTCGAATCCCGCCGGGTCCATTCTCCCTTCTTATGCGGAGGAGATTTCGTTTGAGGAGAAAACGCAGAGATAATCTCCTCAAGTAACTTGACACCGCTGAGCGCTTCACCAATACTGATAGTGACAGAGTGCTTACACTACGATTTTGACAAATGGCTCCGAATATTCGGAGCCATTTCTTCATTTCAGCACCTCTAGTTTTCGGTAAGGCGGCCCTCCGAGATGCGCCGGAACAACATCTGCCGGCGCTTCCCATTTCGGCACTGCATTTCGCTTTTCTCCACAACTCTCTTGACTTCACTGATAGATATACACGACAATAACTATATAGCTCGTTACGCGAAATGGCCCTCCCCATCCACAAGCTGCTTGTTTCCAAGATTTTGCCTGCAACTCCTTTGAACGCAAAGATTTTGATCCCAGTCTGCCGCCAATCCTCTGATTCTAAAAGATCGGGGGGTGGGGGTGCAGACTAGCAATTTCGCCGGGCGCCCCGCCCATCCCGATTATGTCAAAGCCTCGTCAAATCGCGGCTACGCCGTTGCCGTCATGACAGCGCGGCAGTATGATGAAACGCATGGGCTTTTCCGAGACGATTTTCCTATTTCTTTTGGCCTTGGTCATTTTTGGGCCCAAGAAGTTGCCGGAAATCGCTCGTCAGATTGGCAAGGCGCTGAATGAGTTTCGCCGCGCCTCGAACGAATTTAAATCCCAGATTGAGTCGGAAATATCGCAGTTGGAAGTGGAGGATCACCGCAAGATCCTGCCTCCATCGGACCCGCCGAAAGGCGCGGTCGCGGCCTCGGGTTTCAAGCTCGAACCGGTCGCCAGTCCCAATCCCTGCCTCGAACCTGGCTTCGACCCCGGCGTCGTGCAGCCCGCCTCCGAGCAGGAGTCCGAGCACGAGTCCGAGCACCAATCAATGATGAAGGCTCCCGATGCCTGAGATCGCTGAACTGTCCGCTGCGCCGTCGAAGGAAGCGATGCCGGCGATGAGTTTCCTCGATCACCTCGAGGAATTGCGGCGGCGGCTCGTCTACTCGATTATTGCGGTTGCGGTCGGCTTTTTTGCCTGCTGGGGTTATGCGGAAAAGATCGTTGGCTGGATGCAGAAGCCGATTATGGAAGCGCTGAAGCGCAACGGCATGCCGCAGACGCTGGTCTATCTGAACCCCACCGACCCCTTCAACCTTTACTTGAAGGTTGCGATGCTGGCCGGGTTGTTCGTGGCCTGCCCGGTGGTTCTGTATCAGGTTTGGATGTTCATTTCGCCGGGGCTTTATCGCAACGAAAAGCGGTACGTCACGCCCTTCATGATTTCGACCGTTGGGCTGTTTCTTGCAGGCGGCGCTTTCGGTTACAAGGTGGTTTATCCCGCAGCGCTGGAGTTTCTGATCGGCTACGGCAGGCAGTTTCAGCCCATGATCACGATTCACGAATACACGGATTTATTTCTCACCGTGATTCTGGGATTAGGCGTGGTTTTCGAGTTGCCGATTCTGGTTTTCTTTCTCGCGCTGATGGGCGTGGTGAGCGCGGGATGGATGTGGCGCAACGTGCGTTATTCGATTCTCGTGATCTTCGTCATCGCGGCCATCATCACTCCGACGGCCGACATTCTCAATATGTGCATCTTTGCCGCGCCCATGGTCGCGCTTTACATGGCGAGCATTGGCATCGCGTACGTGGTGCATCCGACGCAGCGGAAAGCGCGGGCGGAGCGGAAGGCGCGATGACCTTGGCGAGCAATTTTCGGCTTGCAGGAATCTTCTGTTTGATTTTGGGTATGACGTTGGCTGCGTGCGCTCGCGAGAAAGAAGCTGCGATCGCGCCGAATGAAGCTTCGCCTTCTACGGCATCAATCGATGCTTCGCAGAAGCCCACCGATACAGGTTCGCCCCCAGCTTTTAATTCCGCCCGCGCCATGCAGTATGTGAAAGAAATCGTGGCTTTAGGACCGCGCCCCATTGGCAGCGCGAACCACAAGAAAGTTGAAGACTACATTCACGCCCACTTGAAAGGCGACGAGGTCGAAGACGACGTTTTCACGATCACCGCGACCGAAGGGAAGTTTCCCGTCCACAATATCGTTGCCAAGTTTCCGGGCACGCGAGATGGCATCATCGTGATCGCCAGCCACTACGATACAAATTGGCCGCTGAAAGACACTTCTTATGTTGGCGCAAACGACGGCGCGTCGACGAGTGCGCTGCTGCTCGAAATCGCGAATCAGTTGCGCGGCAAGAAACTCGACGGCTACAGCGTGTGGCTGCTGTGGGATGACGCCGAAGAATCGATGCGCCTGCCATGGTACGATCCCGAGGCGCTTTATGGCGTGCGCCACATCGCCCAGAAATGGCAGGATGACGGAACCATCAAAAAGATCAAAGCCTTCATTCTGGAGGACATGATCGGTGACGCCGACCTCAACGTCGACCGTGATCAGAATTCAACTCCCTGGCTCGAAGATACGGTTTATCAGGCTGCGACCCGACTTGGCTATCAATCTCACTTCTTCACCAGAGCCATCCCCATGGACGACGATCACAAACCGTTTGTGGAGCGCGGCGTTCCCAGCTCCGACCTGATCGATTTCGACTACGGCTACAACAATGTTTTCTGGCATACCACGCAAGACACAGTCGATAAGCTCAGCCCCAAGAGCCTCGAAATTGTGGGAATGGTCACGCTCGAAACGGTGCAGATGCTGGATAAGAAGTAGAAGTCTCCGAACTCGTCAGCGTGGATTGCCGCGGTTCGCAGGAACAGGCAGTAGCTGCTTTTGAGCAGTTCGGCTCACAACCCTCCGTGGAACCGTCCGAAGGCGTGGGCAAGCATTAGCGACATGATCAGGATGCCGGCCCCGAGGACGAGTACGTGCTGAGTCTTGCGTAGACTGAAGATGCCCACGCGACAAACGAGCAGATAGCCGACGGCAAGGTTGAAGAGGCCCCATAGGACATTCACGGTCGAAGATGACAAGCCCTCTCCGGGTGGTGATGCGAAGGGGCTCTGGAAGGGATGCCCCGAGATTCCGTTGCCGAGATGCGGCAGGCAATTCGCGAGGAATGCTCCCCCAAAGAAGTACGCCACATAGTGATACCAGCGCAATGGTTGCTCCCTTCAGGCTGTCGAGCCAATGTTAGCAGGTCGCGGTAATAGGATTGTTTCGCGCTTTCGCTTTTTCGCGATTTGATTTCTAATTCCAACCTTATGCGATTCGTGAGAACGTTTCTTTTCCTACCCATGTTTTTGCTGGCGGTCGCGTCAGCCCAAAATCCTGTTGACCAGGTTATCGCCGAAGCCTTGAAACCTTCGCCTCTCGAAACCAACCTGCGCCGGCTCACGGACGAAATCGGCGGCAGAGTGCCGGGAACGCTGGCCATGCGGCAGGCGGTGGACTGGGGAGTCGCGGCGTTTAAAGCCGCTGGCGCCGAGAATGTCCATACGGAAAACTTCACCATTCCGGCCGCGTGGGCCGAGGGCTTTACCCGAATGAGCGTTTCCGCGCCGGAACGCTTCGACGTGCGCGTGGTTTCGATGGCATGGGCTCCGGCGATGCCTGCTCGTCAGGACGTTCCGGTCATCGATGTCGGCGAGGGCAAAGTCGAAGATTTTAATAAAGCGGGCAACGTTTCCGGTGCGTTGCTGCTCGTACACTCCAACGAAATGGCGAAGTGGGATGACCTGTTCGCCGAATATCTGCGGGCTCCCGGCATTATTCTTCGCGCCCGGCAAGCCAAGGCTTTGGCGATCGCTTTTCAGTCCACGCGTCCGCATGACTTGCTGTATCGCCACACGGATTCTTTGCAAGGTGAAATCGGTTCGATTCCTGCGGTGCTGGTAGCGCGAGAGGATGCGGATCGCATGGCGCGCCTGTTGGCATCGGGACAAAAGCTTCGCGCTGACCTAGCAATTCCCAATCGCGTGGGCGGACCGATTACGGCGAGCAACGTGGTTGCAGAGATACGCGGCAGCGAAAAGCCGAATGAATTCGTAATTCTTGGCGCACATCTCGATTCGTGGGAACTGGGTACAGGGGCGCTCGATAACGGATGCAATGCGGCTTTGGTGATCGATGCGCTTCGCGCCATCAAGACCGCAGGCCTGCGGCCGAGACGCAGCATCCGCTTTATTCTTTTTTCTGGCGAAGAGGAGGGCCTGGTCGGATCGCACGCCTACGCCATCGCTCATCGCAAGGAACTAGACAAGGCTGCTGGAGTCGTCATCTTCGATTCCGGCACAGGCCGGGTTACGGGTTTTTCTCTGGGTGGGCGCAAAGATGTGGTCGATGCGGCGAACAAGTTGGTCGCTCCGCTGAAGCAGTTCGACGCGGCTACGCTGCTCACCACCGCCGAGTGGGGCACAGACCATTTCGATTTCATGCTCGAAGGCGTGCCCACGCTTGTGGCCGAACAAGAGGAAGCGAATTATCTGATCAACTATCACGCTATGTCCGACACGTTCGATAAGGTTGATATGGCGCAACTGAAAAAGCATGTGGCCGAGGCGGCCGCGTTGACATTTGCTATCGCCTACGCACCGGAGCGGATTGGTCCCCGCCTGCATCATGCGCAAATCGAACAGACCATGGTCGAGACTCATCTCGATGAACTGATGAAGACTTTCGGCATGTGGCAGCCCTGGCAAGAAGGCAAATGGGGACGGGCGGATTAGCGCCGATTTGCGATTGCTGATTGCCAATTTTCAATGGGAATTTGGCAATTGAAAATTGAGTTGGAAATCTATTGAGCCAGCTATCACTCTGGATACTCTTCAATCTTTTCGTACTGGGCATGCTGATCCTGGACCTGGGATTCTTGCAGCGCCCGAGCCATGTGGTGAAATTTCGTGAAGCGCTGGTCTGGAGCGGCTGCTGGATCGCGTTAGCCTGCGCATTCGCTCTGCTGGTTCTTGTTTATTGGGGCCGCGCGACCGCGGTGGAATTTGTCACTGGCTACACTATTGAACTTTCGCTCAGCCTGGATAATCTTTTTGTCTTCCTTTTGATTTTCCGCTACTTCCGGGTCGCTCCCACTTCTCAGCATAAAGTGTTGTCCTGGGGAATTGTGGGCGCTATAGCCATGCGCGCCAGTTTTATTGTGGTGGGCATCGGCATGATCCGAAGATTTCACTGGATCACTTATGTTTTTGGAGCCTTGCTGATCTACAGCGGTATTAAGCTTTTTCGCCAGAGTGAAGCTGGCATTGAACCGGAAAAGAATCCCGTGCTGCGACTATTTCGCCGCTGGGTTCGAGTAACTCCGGATTATGAGGGAGACAGATTCATAGTGCGGCGCACGGGCTTGTACGCGACTCCGCTGTTGGCGGTGCTGGTGATGATCGAAACTACGGATCTGCTTTTCGCCACGGATTCTATTCCTGCGGTGCTGGCCATCACACTGAGACCGTTCATTGTTTATACCTCCAACGTATTTGCGGTTCTGGGTTTGCGGTCTATGTACTTTGTACTGGCTGGAATGATGGATGTCTTCCGATACCTCCATCACGGGCTAGCTTTGGTTTTGATTTTCGTGGGCGCCAAGATGTTGGCCTCCGAGTACTACCAGATTCCAACCGGCCTCACACTTGCAGCGGTTGCGGGAGTTCTGCTGGTTTCAGTTGCGGCTTCTTTGCTCCATCCGCGAAGTCAGGAACACTAACCACAGAGGGCACAAAGGTCCACAAAAGAGCAATTGGTTTCCTTTGTGTACCTTTGTGCCCTCTGTGGTTAGTGGGTTTGAAGTTGGGAACCGAGTATCGGCGCCGACGATTACGCTATGATGAGAATCCATGACCCGGGTGACAATCGCGGTGCAGCCACGTCCCTACGACGCAATCATAGAAAGCGGTTCGCTGGAGCGAGCGGGAGAACATTTGCGTCGTGCCATGGGAAATCGCCAAAAGGTGTTCATTGTGACCGTCCCGCCAGTACGTCGTCAGTGGGGAAAAAAGTTGCTCGCATCTCTATCGACAACGGGATTTACACCACGCGTGATCGAGATGCGCGACGGCGAGCCGGCGAAGAAGCTGGCGACGATTGAAGCCCTGGCTGAGAACTTAACCCGCATGGGCGCCGACCGCGACGCCGTCGTAGTCGCCTTCGGCGGCGGGGTGGTGGGCGATACTGCAGGTCTGTTGGCATCGCTTTACATGCGAGGCGTCGATCTGGTGCAAATTCCCACTACTGTGCAGGCCCAACTAGACGCGGCAATTGGCGGTAAGACTGGAGTAAATCTGCGTACCGGCAAAAACCTGCTGGGAACTTTTCATCAGCCACGCACGGTGCTGATCGATCCGTCAGTCTTGTCTACGTTGCCGGAGCGCCAGTTTCGTGCGGGACTTTATGAGGCGCTGAAAAGCGGAGTCATCGGCAAGCCTGAACTATTTGGCCGACTAGAAAGAGTTGATGCGACAGCCCTGCGTCGCGACGTTTCTGCCTTGGAATGGGTCATTGCGGAATCAGTACGGCTCAAGGCTGACATAGTTTCCTCCGATGAGCGCGACAATGGGCTGCGGCGAGTACTGAACTTTGGCCATACCATCGGACACGCGCTTGAGGCTGAATCTGGTTATCATCATTTCCTTCACGGCGAAGCTGTGGCGTGGGGAATGATCGCAGCCACGCATATTGCAGTTATGACTGGCCGGACCGACAGCAATACCGCGCTGCGAATTTCCAATGCCGTGCTAAATCTCGGCAGTTTGCCGAAAATCCAGGCGCGCAGCCGCGACCTGGTCCGCCTGCTACAGGGTGATAAAAAGACGCGCAACGGAAAAATTCACTTCGTGCTCCCGGATGAAATCGGCACGGTCGAAATCGTGAATGATGTGCCGGAAAAAGTTGTCATGGTAGCACTTGACGAACTACGTCGCCTGTCGAAGTCATGAGAATCCCGCAGCCAACCATCAGCGATTCCACCAAACCGGCTGTCCTGGGCGCGGCTCCCGAAGGAGCAAGCGATCCAGTTTCGGCCGCGCGGGCGGTGCGTGAAATGTTCACTTCGATCGCGCCGCGGTACGATCTGCTCAACCATGTGCTTTCCTTCAACGTGGACCGTTGGTGGTGGTGGAAGACGGCGCGGAGCTTTTCTTCCATTCTGAAGCGGCCAGACGCGCGGGTGGTCGATCTCTGCTGCGGCACCGGCGACATGGCTTTCGCGTTGCATCGCAGGGCAGGGAACTCCGGAGCAAGAATCCTGGGCGTGGATTTTTCCCACGCGATGCTGCAGCGGGCAAACTACAAATCGCAAGGCACGTCGCTGCCGTTGGTGGAAGCCGATGCGCTCTGTCTGCCGTTTTCGAACCAGCAATTCGATCTCATTACGGCAGCGTTCGGTTTCCGTAATCTGGCAAACTATGATGCCGGCCTGCGCGAAATACTACGGCTACTGCGCCCCGACGGCGAATGCGGCATCCTCGATTTTGGGGAGCCTCGCGGAATGATCGGCAAGATTTATCGGATTTATTTCAAGCGCGTGCTTCCCGCCATTGGCGCTCTCATCTCTGGAGTTCGCGGACCTTACGCCTACTTGCCCGCGTCTGTGGAGCGTTTTCCATCTCCTGAAGAAATGCTTGGCCGCATGCGTCAAGCTGGATTTCGCGACGCCTCATGGACGCCGTATACGTTTGGCATTGCGGGATTATATAGAGGCAAGAAGTAGCAGCTAAGCCTGCTGTGCCGCCGCAGACGGTTCGATTGGCGCCGGCTCGCTTTCCGCAAACGAATCGGCAAAGGCGTCAGCAATCGTATAGCGGATCACGTTCTCGTAATCCTCGCCCAGGAACTTTCGCAGCCGATCGGTCTTCATGAGATATTCGCCAGTCATGTAAGGCATAGCTTCCGGCGGGATTGCCGATATCCCCAGCTTCCATAGCAGTTGCAAAACCAGACGAAACGACAACTTCCCGGGAACGCGTCTAAGTTTGGCGTGCGCCATCTCAATACACTGCGCGAAAGTCAGAGTATCCCCGCGACCGGCGACGTTCATTACCGTAAGGCGCTGGGCTTCGGGTTCGGTGCGGTGAACAATGTGCGTCACCAGCCTCGCCATGTCGTCCACATGAACGAACTGCAGACGATTTTCCAGATACTGCTTGCCGAAAGGCAACATGCAAGGCAGCCGCCTACCCCGTTCACGCATTCTGGCAGCGCGACTGGCTCGGCCGTTGGGTGTGCCGCGGAAAGCGCCGAGCATGTAATTCTGCACGCTGGCACCCGCAAAAATATGGGGACGCAGCATGTACACACTGCAACCTCGCAGAGCCGGGGCGCGCTGCTGCACGACTTTGTCAGCTTCCATTTTGTGGATTGCATACGGCAACGTGTGCGCGCCCAGGGGAAAGTCTTCGCTCACCGCTTCCGGCAGGTTTGGACCGTAGGCGGAAACACTGCTGGGAAAAATAAACCTTCCTACGATGCCTTCATCACGATTAGCTTCGGTGACAGCCTCCATCACTCGGGCCGTACCGGCCACATTGATCTGCCACATCCGGTCGAGATCGAGCACACCCGTGCGGACGGGATCCAACACAAAAGCCAGGTGGATTACGGCGACCGGGCGGGTTTCCCGCAGCAGAAGAAACAACTCGCGGCAGGATTCTTCGAGACCAAGATCCATTCGCACGAAGCTGTGCCGATGGTCGCTGTGGGGCGGATTCAGATCTATACCGATAACCTGGGAATGCGCCAATAGTGGCAACAGCCGCACTCCCAGGTTTCCGGCAATTCCTGTTACGACGACCCTTGGTTTCTCATCACCCATTATTGCGGGCCAGGAGCGGGCGGCTTCGGGGATGGTCCGCCGGTCGGTGGTGGTAAGGGCATCCCATGCGTGGGAGGCATTTCAGGTCCGAAATAGCTTTCATCCAAGGTCGGAGTAGCGGATTGTTGCACGGCTTGCATCTGTTCCTGCATGTGCTGGCTGCGTAAGGCTCCGCGGATTTCTTCCTTTACCTTATCCAAAGGCGTCTCTTCTTTTGCGCCCACCTTGAAAATGTAAAAGCCGCTTGCATCGGAGATCACAGCCGAAATCTCACCCGTCTTCAGATCCATCACCGTAGCCTGCGCCGGAGGCAGTCCGCTGCGGCGTATCTCGCCCATCTTGGTGCTGGGAGGCTTGGTCTTCATTCCAGCAGTCTGGAAGGCTTCACCCTGCAGCTTGCTGAAGTCTTCTCCCGCTACGGCGCGGGCATGAAGTTTATCCGCCTCTTTCTGCATGATTTGTTCCGAGTCTTTTCGACGCTTTTCCTCCGCCGCGGCGCTGAGTTTCACCTTGGAGACAGGCGGTTGCTGGGCACGCGGAACAAAAATCCGCTGCAGATTGGCCTCTTCGAAGTCCGCAGCGTGGCTCTTGTAATAGTCCGCAATATCTTGGTCAGAAACCTGCGCAGCCTTTTCCTGTTGCGCCTGGTTGTATTCCTGCGACAACACCTGGATACGCATCAGCTTCATGCGGTCTTCGAACTTCGGTCCCTGATCCAGGCCCATTTCATGTGCCTTTTCCGTCATCACCAGGGCCATGCTATATCGCATAGCGAACTGCCGGCGGCGCGGAGGCGGCATGTTCGGCTGCACCGCGTCCATTATCCTTTCGAATTCGGCCCGGGTAATCACGGTCTTGCAATTGGGGTCGGCTGTTGCTTTGTCGGCGGGTGGATGGTCGCACAATCCAGCTATTGTGATCACCGCTGCGTCAGGAGCGACTTTCGCAGCCTGGTCTTCTTTACCCGCGGGGGGATTACCAGGAGCGCTCGGTGGGGCTCCCGGCTGAGAACCTGGCTGTTGGGCGGGAGGCGGTGGTGGACTGGCGGCTTGGCCCCAGGCCATGGCTGCCAGCAGCAGACAGACGAATGCATATCTGCATCATTTTTAGTGATTCCTCCAAGTAATCAAATAAGGGTCAAGCAAAATCCTAGCACATGTTCCCGCTACCGGAGATGAGGCAGGGATGTTACAAAAACGATAATTGGCGGAGCTACGGGGAAGCGGCGATAATGCTTCCATGGCGACTTTGCCAGCGATCCACAGCCCAGCGTCCATGCGCGCGGAAAAACGCGCGGTGGCGGGAAATTCCGTGCTGGCAGCCATCGCCGTTACCACTTTAAAAGTTGTGGTTGGGTTTACCACGGGAAGTCTGGGCATCCTGTCGGAGGCCGCCCATTCCGGCCTAGATCTTATTGCCGCCATTGTCACTTTCCTTTCTGTTCGCGTTTCCGATAAACCAGCCGATGCCGACCACCAGTACGGCCATGGCAAGGTAGAGAATTTTTCCGCCTTCATCGAAACCGCCCTTTTGCTTCTGACTTGTGTCTGGATCATTTACGAAGCGGCCAGGCGGATGTTCTTCCGGCACGTCGAAATCGAACCGAGCATCGCCGCTTTCGCGGTGATGTTCATCTCTATGGCTGTCGATTTTTGGCGGTCGCGGGCATTGGGAAGAATTGCCGCAAAGTATGACAGCCAGGCGCTTGAAGCCGACGCTCTCCATTTCTCCACCGATATCTGGTCAAGCGGCGTGGTGGTGGTGGGCTTAGCGCTGGTGCTGCTCGGCCGCATCTTCGGCATCGATAAGCTGCGCGTCGCCGACCCTGTGGCCGCGCTCTTTGTCGCCGGCGTCGTGGTCTACGTAAGTTCGAGGCTGGCCCGCAGAACCGTCGACGCTCTGCTCGATGCCGCTCCCGCCGGTGTGCGCGGCAAAATCGTAGCCGCGGTCAACAAAGTCGATGGTTTGCTCGAAGTTGATCGGGTGCGTATCCGCCGCGCCGGCAACCGGTACTTCGCCGATCTCTCCATCGGGTTGGCGCGCAACGTGACTTTCCAGCGTTCGGAGCAAGTTGCCGATGCGGTGACTTCGGCTGTGCAGGGAGTTTTGCCGGACGCCGATGTGGTCGTGCGTTCGGTGGCGCGTCCCGCGCGCCGGGAAAATATTTTCGATCGTGTTCGCGCCGTGGCCACTCGCAATAATTTCAATGTCCATGACATAAGTGTCCAGGATCTGACTGGACGTCTGCACGTCGAACAGCACCTTGAACTGGATGAGCAACTGAGTTTGAAGGCGGCCCATGATCAGGTAACCCGGCTCGAAGCGGATATCCGTCAAGATGTGCCGGAGATTTCTACCATCCTGACGCATATCGAAAGCGAACCGGCGACCATAGAGACGGGCGACGAAGTTGGACGCGACGCTTTACTGGAAAAGAAATTGAAAGCAGTAGCAGCGCATTTTCCTGAAGTGTTGGACGTGCACGACGTCGAAGTTAAGCATGTGCGCGGGCGCCTGTACGTCTCCTGCCACTGCACATTTTCTGACGACCTTCCGCTCTCGCGGGTGCACGATATTTCGACCGAGCTCGAGATCCATTTCAAACAGGAAGCACCAGAGTTATTTCGCGTACTGATTCATCCCGAACCGCAAACCGATAATCGCCGATAGCGTGACGGGCATCACTGTGGAATTGCAATTGCCGATTTCCAATTGGCGAAGAGCAACAATCGAAAATTGGAAATCGAGAATCGAAACTGAAAGAGAGTTCGCAATGGTTGAAGCGAAAGCAATCTGGACCGATAACCTACGATTCCTGGGGCAGTCCAGCAGTAGCCATGGGATCGTAGTCGATGGTGCCAGTAAAACCGGCAACAGCCCCATGGAACTGGTTCTGATCGGCTTGTGCGGATGCACCGGGTACGATGTCGCCAGTATCCTGGGCAAGAAACGCGAACCATTCACCAGCCTCGAAGTAAGAGCTGAAGGGGAGCGTGCCACCACCCCTCCGACCGTATATACAGAAATCCGACTGGTTTATCGAGTAGGAGGAAACGTTTCGCACAAGGCGGTAGAAGATGCGGTGCGCCTCTCCGAAGAGAAATACTGTTCGGTCGCAGCCATGCTCAATAAGTCGGCGAAGATTACCTACGCAATCGAGTATGTCTAAAAACCACATGGGCACAGCCGCCCTCGGCTGTCCGGCCGAGCAAAGCTCGGCAGGTCCCAGGGTTTCACATAATTAGATCGGCAATCCCCAATTGCAAACAAACCGTCGCCAACCACTCCGAGGATACTTGTACATCGCCAGCGCCGCGTTCTTATGGGGCGTAGCCGCCAACCTCGGCCGAGCCGCATTTACCGGACGACTCCTACCTCAAGGACAAACCCTTCGGCCCATCGATCCGCTCATTCTGTCGCAAAGCCGCACGACATTTTCTTTCGTTATTCTGCTTCTAGTATTGCTGCTGTTTCGCGGCCGAAAATCATTGCGCCTTCCCGCAGCCGATCTCGTACGAATGTTCGTGCTGGGAATTCTCGGCGTGGCCGCTTCGAATTACCTCTACTACCTCGCCATTCAGAGAACAAACGTTGCTACCGCCATCATCCTGCAATACACAGCGCCGGTATGGGTTCTTCTGTATACCTTTGCTTCGGGGACTGCAAAAGCCGACTCTGCAGCGGATTGCCGCGGTTGCACTGGCGGTAAGCGGAATCGCCCTGGTCATCGGAATTTTCAGTTCAGGAGGATTTCGTCTCGATGCAATTGGAGTACTGGCATCACTCGCAGCGGCATTCTCATTCGCCTTCTACAATATCGGCGGACACAGCATCCTCGCCCGCTATGATCGCTGGACGGTGCTTCTTTATGTAATTTTGAGCGCGTCGTTATTTTGGCTTGTCGTCAATCCGCCGTGGAAAATCGCGGCCGCACACTATTCCAATGCCCAATGGCTATTCTTGCTGGCATTTTCCCTGATATCCGTGCTCGCCCCGTTCTCTCTTTACTTCGCGCGGATTGCAGCATCTGGAACCAACGCGCGCCATCGTGGTGAGCTGCCTGGAGCCGGTATTCTCCATCGTTATTGCGGCTGTCGCTTTGGGTGAGTTGCTGCGTCCCCTCCAAACCCTGGGAATCGTGCTCGTGCTTGTCGCAATTGTCATAGTCCAATTGCCCGATCGAAAAACACAGCAGGAAATTCCTCTGGTCGAGCCCATGGAATGAAGCGTGATGCACTAGACATCACCAACGTAACCATAGGCCGAGGTTTTCCACTAGGTTTTCTCCAATAGAAGCCGGATGCTTTGAACAGACGTTTCTCCGGGGCGGAGTGTGGACTATGAAGCTTTCCCGCATGTTCTATCTGTCGGTGTTCTTGATGGGCTCGATGCTGCCTTGCTTCGCACACCACATGGCTGTGGTGGTCAACAAGGACAACAATGTTGGCGAGGTCGCTTCCGCGCATCTGGCCAAAATACTTCGGCTCGAAGTTAAGAAATGGCACGATGGCAAGGACGTCATCCTTGTCCTGCACAAGAATTCGAGCGGCGAAATGATGACGTTGGAACGACTCAACAAAATGTCGGCTAGCGAGTTGAAGTCATTTATTACAACTCACCAGGGATCGATTACGACGGTTGATTCCGATGAAGAGGTGCTCAAGCACGTGGAGTCTACGGAAGGTGCAATAGGGCTGGTCGATGTGCGCTCAATTAATGATCAAGTTAACGTCGTGAGAGTCGACGGCAAATTGCCCATGGAAGACGGCTATTTACCTCACTGATTGACTCGCGCCGTTGCGGATTCGCTAAGCCGAAGCCGCCGGACACCATCCTGTTCCGTCCCACTTCTTGAGTTTTGACGGCTTGCATTGGTCAAAGCCGCAAACCGTCGCCATACTCTCAGAAATCTCATCCTCGGCAAGGGCCTGGCCGATAAGTTCCTTGGCGCATCCACCACCCTGCCCCAGCATAACGCGAGCTACCACGCGCGTGATCTCGTCCGGCGACGCCAGCGCCCGGATCAGTTCACGTCCCGCAGTCTCCTGACCGAATTGCGCCCAAACCATGCCGTATAACACCAAATCGTTGATGTCCATTAGGTCTCCGTCCCCCACCGCCCAGTTCAGTCTTATCTCCAGTTCAGTCTTATCTATAGAAGCTGGAACTTTGCCACGCGCATGTAAAGTTATTGTGAAAATTACCTGACAATCGCATCAGGGATTCTGGAGGCCAGCAGTACAGGATTTAGCTGCTAGCCTGTGGCGACCAGCGTCCTGGCTTCTGTAGTTCGTCGGTGTCGCAACCGGACTACCACCTTGGTAATTGGCCTAATTGGAGAAAGCGCAACTACTCTGTTTGTGAGGATTTACAACCATATGATTAACAAACTGTCGAAGTCGCTCATAACCTTGGCGGCAGCGGGCCTTGTCTGTGCAGGCTCTGCTCTTGCCCAAACCTCCACCTCGGGCGCCGGACCGGGCGTCGTCGATCCCGGCCATCCTCGCGTGAACCAGGTAAATGGCCGCGAGGCCAATCAGCAGAAACGCATTGCAAACGGGATTAACAATGGCTCCCTGAATGCGAAACAAACCAGCAATCTAGAGAAGCGCGAAGCCAGCGTGCAAAAGCGCGAGCAAAAAGATATGGCAGCGCACAACGGCCATCTTACCAAGGCGGAACAAAACGGGATTAACCGGCAGCAGAATCGCATCAGCAAGAGCATCTATAAAGACAAGCACAAATAAGGCCGTTCTGATTTCGGATCGGGGATCCATGGGCGCCCCATGTCTCGCCGCGTTGGCGAGACATGGGAATTGCCAGGTCGAGACCTTGGGTGTCGCGCCGAAGCACGTTCATTATTGGGGAGTGAACCCACAGATCGAGACGCTCCGCAGTCGAATTGCTATTGGTTTTCGGGCCGTAGCTTCTAAGGCCCGACGCGGCACTCTAATCAGTGTTCGCTGCGCATCGCCAGTTGCCGTTCTCCTGGCGTCATCTGATTCCACAGAACCTTCAAATCCTGTTCGAGGCGGGTATTCTTGGGGTCTTGCCGCAGCGATCGCCCGAACCAGCGATAGGCGGTCGGCAAATCGCGTGTGGCACAGTGACCCGTCGCGTACATAGTTCCCAGCACGCTTTCAGCCTGGGCATTCGAGTGCTCGGCCGCGGCCAGTAAATTTGTCCTTGCGCGAGCGCAATTCTCTGGAACGCCGTTTCCGTAGAGATATTTCTCGCCTTGTGCCTCGAGATCGTCCGCTCGCGAGGCCGTTGCCGTAGCCCGTGCTGCTTTAGTGACCGCAGGTTTGCGCGCATTCGGAGGCGGGCTCGGAGTTTCATCGGAATCCGATTTTTCGGATTCCTCATGGGCAGGAGCGGTCTTACTTGACCCACTCTCCGGCGGAGATTGATTGGACGTTTGCGCTTCCGAACCAGCCTGGGTTGAATCCGTCTTCCCCGATGCTGCAGGCGGCAGCCGCAGCGGCATCCGGAGCAGCTGGAGGCGGCGTTTGTGCTGCTGGAGTTTGAGCAGCAGGAGCAGTACCACTCGGCTGGGATGGAGCAGTTGAACTAGTGGACGAAGGGCCTCCCGCAGCGGAGTCCGCCGTGGCTGGCGCAGGAGAATTCGACTCCGTCTTATCTGTGGCAGCAGGCTTGGTCGCAGGCGGCAGGGTATTCAGCAGCCGGTCGGCCACGACCCGCAAGTCTTTTCGCCAATACCAGATGGCAGCCGCCGCAGCGGCAATCAACAGAATCACAACCAGATTCCGGCCGCGATGACTCGGCGTTTCATCTTCAAACAGGTAGCTGAAGCTCTTGTCCTCAGCCGGTTCCTGGCCCAAGCCGAGAAAAGAGGGCCCGCTGACTTGCCGCGAAGGAGCTTCTTTTGGGGGCGGCGCTGGCCGCTCCTGGTATTTAGGCGCGGCATGCTGCACGGGCGGTAGGGAAGGCTGTGCCGGAGGCGGCGGGTGGCGGAACCGCGGACACGCCTAGTATGCGCAAGGGAGCGGCGCACATTCCGCAATAGCGATGTTGCGGAAAGTTTTCATAACCGCATTTTTCGCATTTTACAAGCATGACAACTGACATAAGGATATACCGAAGTTGGATGGCAACCTGTTGATTTCGGTTGGACGCCCGCCCTTAAGACGCAACTATGCTAACGCCTCACTTCGCTCATCAAGGCCATAATATTACCCTCGGAGTCGCGAAACTCCGCCAGCCAAAGGTCGTGATCCGGCATCCGGGCAACAATGTGCGGCTCGGCCTCTACCTTTGTGTTGCGGTCGACCAGGCGCGCGTGAGCAGCCTGAATATCGGGGACCCTAAAATACAAGATCGATGCCGGGTGATCGAATTCCGGGCGTTCCGGAAGCGTCAGCATAAGTCGAACCCCGTTGCAATCGAAGAAAGCCAGAGTTCCGGCCGTGAACAGCAGCTTAAGTCCCAGGGTGTCGCGATAGAATTCAATTGCGCGGTGGGTATCGTGCACATTAATAGCAATCTGTCCGATCGCAGTGATGCCGGTCGCGGCTGAGGCTGTGTTGTTTGTCATACTCGCACCTCCAATATCGAAGTATTATTTAATTAGCATAGCTAACTAATAAAATGCAAGCGCTTAAGAGCAAAAAGGGAACCAAACCCGTTGCACCCGACACCTTCGAGGCCGCCGACCATTTGCACTCCGCGGCCATCCATCTGCTGCGCCGCTTGCGCATTCGGGATTACGAGCTAGGCATCGGACCGGCGCAATTATCAGCCTTGTCGGTTCTCGTCTTCGCGGGTCCACAATCACTGGCCAGCTTGGCCCAGGCTGAACAAGTAAAACCTTCGACCATGAGCCGGATAGTGAGCGGCTTGTTGCGAGCAAAACTCGTACACAGGAAAACCGATAAGCAAGATCGCCGCGCAATCGTCATTGAGCCGACAGAAAAAGGCGAGCGAATCATGCAGGAGGGACGCAGACGCCGCGTCGCGGCACTAGCCGCCGCAATTCAACGCTTATCACGCGAGGAAATTGCCCGCCTCGATAAGGCGGCGCAACTCATCGAGATCCTGAGCAGGGAAGTTTAGCGACGCTGACAACCCGACGGCCCATCAAGCGCAACGTTTTCAACATCGCTTTCGAACAAAACGCCGCCGCATACTCCGAACAAACTTTCCCGTTCCAATACCTTGCGAATGCCGGCCTACAAATGCAATCAGTGGCTGTTCTTTGACACCTCCCAACTTGGGCGAATTACCAAAACGCACATGTCCTTCCGTGACCTACAGGAATGCGGCGTCAACCCAGATAATGGGATCAGCTGCACCCCACGCAGTTTTGATCGCCGGACAGGCGCGGTCAGGATCGCGGTACAGACGCTCTTCAATCCCCCGCCCGTGCGCGAGCACGGGGCAAGAGAGGCGATCTCTGAGACATCTCACGCCGCAGGCAACACTCGAAGGCCTCATACTTACTTTCATCTTTTCAGCCTTGTCCACCTTGGCCGCCGCACACACGATCCAATTGTCGCGGGATGCCAGCAACTCACAGCATGTCGTCGGATACAACGTGTTTCGCGGCGCCAACCCAGGTGGGCCTTATACCCAAATCAATTCAACTTCGGATCCCCAATACCTCATACGCTATTTCTTGGCGGGCGGAGGTTCAAGCTTCGCCGCCATTCTGACTAATTCAGCCAGCGATTCAGCCTGCATCTTGCGCATCACATGTCCTCGTTGGATTTTTACCGTGATTTCACTGGTTCCAAGCTCAAAAGCTACTTGTTTATTGAGCATGCCTGAAACCACCAGACCCATGACATCGCGTTCGCGAGTGGTCAGCGACTGGTAGCGCTTCCTCAAGTCGGCAAGCTCATTCTCTTGTTGGCGAGTTACCCGGTCGCGGTCCAAAGCCTGGTAAATCGCATCCAGCAGGTCCTGGTCGCGGAAAGGCTTCGTAAGGAATTCCACCGCGCCGGATTTCATGGCCTTCACCGTCATCGGAATATCTCCATGACCTGTAATGAAGATGATGGGAGTCCGAATGCCCGCGTTCGACAACTCGCTCTGAAAGTCCAGACCGCTGACGCCAGGAAGTCTCACGTCCAGGACAAGGCAACTTGGCCCGTCCGGGCGTTTGCTGCGCAAGAACCCTTGCGGTGTTGCGAAAGTCTCGGAACGTAAGCCAACCGACTTCAACATGCCTTGGATGGCCGCACGTACCAAGTCATCGTCATCAATAACGAATACTGTGGGGACGGCGGCTGTGGGCGTCATTCATGCGCCTCTGCGGCGGTGAGTAATTCGAAGAGATTTTACGCTCATCAACTGACTGAAAGATGATGATTTCGGCGAAAAGGAGATTTGGCTTGTAGTACAGCACATCAAATCACACACAGGGAACTTTGAACCTGCGAGCGGACCCGGAGTCCTCGATGCCGGGCCCTAACGCGCGAATGCCAGGCTCATGTTCAGTTGCCAGCTTCGGATAGTCATTTCAATTAGAAAAGATGGCGCCTCGTCAATATATCGACGCGCTATCAACCTGCCGACACTCGAGACTTCGTTGACCTTCACTGCTGAGCACAAACCCTTGTAAAGTCTCGTGCTGGCCCGAGACTTGGTTTGGAGATCTGCATGCAATCAGTCGAAATGAACGTAGTCGCGAAGACTGGAACAACTGGAATGCTTCCCTCGATTCATTTTGGTTGGCACAGCGACTACGTCAAGAATCGAGATGTGACTCAGAAAGGAAGAAACCGAAATGGCAAATCAAAAAAGCAAGAAGTGCGCACACATACCGTGCCGGTGCGATGTTCGGGATGGAGAAGAATACTGCGGAAAACCTGTCGTGACGCGGGAAGCGAAGACGTAGAAATCGCGTGTCAATGCGATCATCTGGTATGTCCGCTTACGTTTAGGCAGTTGGCGCCGGAAAGTACCGCTAACCTCGCCAACTAAAAGCGATAGTTTGCGGCGGCGCCCGTTACCTCGCTGGAAAGGATCCGCTGGTGATCGCCCATGCGACCGGTCAAAGGAGAACCGATTATGAAATTCATAAAACAGAGTTTGTCGCTTTTTCTCTCATGTTGCCTTGTATTAGCCACTGCACCGGCAGGGTTCGCCGCGCAGGCGAACCAATCTGCCGCACAACCAGCGCCGGTTCAGGCCGCAGAACAGACGCCGGAACAGTTGCAGCAACTGGTAGCGCCGATCGCATTGTATCCAGATGCGCTTGGTAGCACAGATTCTTGCGGCCGCCACGTATCCCGACCAAGTTGTAGAAGCTGACCGCTGGCTGCAGCAAAATCCCAATCTCAAGGGCGAGCAACTTGGTAAAGAAGTCGATAAGCAGCCTTGGGATCCCAGTGTGAAAGCCCTTACTGAATTTCCTTCGGTGCTCGCCAACATGGACAAAAATCTTTCCTGGACGTCTTCGCTTGGCGATGCCTACGTCAATCAACGGCAGGACGTGATGAATGCTGTACAGGTAATGCGCGATCGCGCGGAGAAAGCCGGCAACCTGAAGACGACATCGCAGGAAAAGGTAAGCAATAAAGGGAAGACCATCGTGATCGAACCTTCTGAGCCTCAGGTTGTTTATGTTCCAGAGTACGACCCATGGCTCGTGTACGGAGCCCCCATCGGCATCTGGCCGGGTTGGTATTCGTATCCCGGACTTTATCTTGGGGTTCCCGGAATCGAGTTTGGCCTTGGCTTTGGAATTGGCTTCTTTGGCGGGTTTGGCTGGGGCTGGGGACACTGGGGATACGATTGGCATCACCACGACATTCGTTTTGATCGCCACTGCTATGTATCCCACAGCAGAGTTTTTGCCAATCGCAACAACTTCAATCGCGCCAGTGGATTTCATGGAGCTAGCGGATTTCATGGCGGAGGAGAGAGAGGATTTGCTGGAGGACAGCACAGCTTCGCGACCTCACATGCCCAAGCCGGTACCCATTCCGGAGCGTTCAGCGGCTTCAATCATGGAGGAGTGTCGAGAGGCTTTTCCGCTCGCGGCCAGTCGAGCTTCGGCGGAGGTTTCCATGGAGGCGGAGGGTTCCACGGCGGCGGGGGCGGCCACCGGTAATTCGGTTCAATTAACACAAACGAGACTGATATAGGGAGAGAGAACATGCGCGCAAACAATATGACGCTTGAAACAACTGAAACATTTATCGTGAGAATTACCTGCGGCTTCACATCCGCAGCCGTTATTCTGCTGTTCCTGCTGCTTGTCGCGGGTACATCGAGTTTTGCTCAAGTATCACAGCCAAGAAGGTTTTCGTCCCCTGGCGAAGCTGGTGAAGCTCTCTTTCAGGCTGCGCAAAAGGCCGATGAGCCGGCTTTGGAGGCTATCCTCGGAGCCGGGAAGGAAGTCACATCGTCAAGCGACGAAGAGGAAGACAAGCTCGAACGCGAGCAGTTCACCAAGAAATATCAGGAGATGCACCGTCTGGTTCAAGAACCTGACGGTAGCACCGTCTTGTACGTCGGCGCAGAAAACTGGCCCTTCCCAATCCCGTTGGCATCGAAGAACGGCGAATGGTATTTCGATTCCGATCAGGGCAAACAGGAGATCCTGTTCCGCAGAATCGGAGAAAACGAGACCACCGCAATTGAAGTGTGTGAGGAGTTCGCAATGGCAAACAATGCCCGTGCTGCAAAGGCTGCCAGCTACGACCCCATCACCCAATTTGCCGAAAGCCTGGCTTCTGCCGGCACGGCGAATGCCGATAACAAAGAGTCCACTCCTTTCCACGGATATTACTTTCGAATTGTGGCGAACAACTCGGCATCGCAAGAGAGCGGCCCCAGCAAAAGGCACAACAGAGGATTGATTTTGGTAGCGTATCCCGCAGAGTACCAGGCATCAGGGGTCAAGACCTTTGTAGTCACCTGGCGTGGGACCGTCTTCGAAAAGGACCTCGGGCCCGACACAACGACGGTCGCACCTCAAATAAAGGCCCGCACCGATTCGAGCTGGCTACCGGCGGCATCAAGCTAACTACGCGACCGCGACGCTATCAGGCTGGTGGACTTAAGCTTTGCCTCCCATGCAGCGTCGAGGCGGAGAGAAGAAAGGACAATCACGATGATGACAAAGCTAGCGTTCTTTCTCAGTGTGATGCTTCTGCCAGCTCTCGGCTGCGCCCAGACTGTTTCGTTGCCGGAGCCTCCGCAGGTGCAAGCGAAAAATCATGTTGTCTCCCTGACGCTGCATGCGGTAAATGAGAACGGGCGGGATGCTTTTGCTTTCGACGGGGAGACAGTCGCCCCAATCATCCGCGTTTTGCCGGGTGACGTTCTCAAAATCACTTACATCAACGATCTTCCTGCGAAGTCTCCGGAGACGTGTGCGATCAATCCCTGCATGGACATGACGAACCTGCACTTTCATGGACTCAGCGTCTCTCCGGATACCCCGCAAGACGACGTGCTAACAATGCTGGCCAAGCCTGGCGAGGTGTTGCACTACTCGGTTGAGATTCCGAGCGATCATCCGCCGGGCCTATTTTGGTACCACACGCATCCTCACGGCGAGAGTCACCGGCAAGCGTTGGACGGAATGTCAGGAGCCATTGTCGTCGAGGGAATGGAACGTTATGCCCCTGAAGTGGCGCGACTGCGTGAGCGGGTGATGGTGGTGCGCGGCCGCTCCATCGAACATGATCCGAATGCCGCCGCTCTCATGCGCGAAGTTGAAATCCCAGCTAAGGGATGCGGAGGAGAAGCCGAGACAGTCGAGGAAATCTTTACCGTGAACGGAGTTGCTTCGACCGCGAATCGAGATCGCGCCTAACGAGCGGCAGTTCTGGCGTATCGTGAACGCTTCGGCGGATCGGTACTTGGATGTTCAGTTAGATCGACAGACATTCGAAATCGTGGCGCTTGACGGAATGCCGCTTGCCTACCGTGATCCCAAACATCCGACGAGGGTCACCGATCACTTGTTGGTTGCGCCTGCGGGCCGGCTAGAAGCAATTGTCACCGGTCCACCTCCTGGCACACATGCAGCCCTGCGTACGCTTTGCGTAGATACGGGCCCGGTTGGAGATCCCAACCCGGAGATGGTGCTGGCAGATCTAGTTCCCCCCAGCTCAGGTAGAGCTAAGCCCAGTTCAGATCTCACGCGAGACCAAGCTCACACTATCGACGACCGTCCGCCAGTTTATAAGCCAGTTGACGTTGAGCCGTTGAAGAAAACCGCTCCGGACTTCGTTGTCAACTTTACAGAAGACAAGAACGGCTTCTACATCAACGGCCGCAAATTTGCCACGGATGCGACTCCGATGACAACCGCTCCCGTCGGTACGTATCAACATTGGCGCATTGTCAACGAAACTGCCGAACTGCATCCTTTCCACATTCACCAGGTTCACTTCCTGGCTTACGCACAAAATGGCGCGCCGATCTCCAATCCCGCGTGGCTGGATACGGTGAATGTTCCAGTTGCCGGCACTGTCGACGTCATCCTGGACTTTACTGACCCCGTCATCAAGGGAATGTCGGTATTTCATTGTCATCTGCTGAACCACGAGGACAAAGGAATGATGGCGAAGATTCTGTTCAAGTAGTGATGAATGCATCCGAGCTTACCTGCCCGTAAACCTTGTACCTGTGCCAGAGCGATTCAAACTCGATCTTCAGGCATTCCGGTGATGTACCTTGCGAACTCGTACATGGCCTGCCTCGAGCGGTTACTGTGCAGCCGCAGACGCGAAACCAGATATGGGATCGAGCAAATGATTGCCAGCAGAATTGCTTCCGCTAAATACTTAAACATTGTGCACCTCCATGCCAAGCGGGGTGCATTTCAGTAGCCATTCAAGCCCGCACTCATCCAGCGTGACTTAGCCGCCCACTTGCCAAGCTTAGGACGACGGACTGAAGGAGCCCTGTCGAAATGCTGACGCTGTGTCAATCGCGGGACTACTTATCAAACCCCCACTAGGGATGGCGACCCTAGGCGTCTGACCCGAGGTTGCTGAAAATACAGACCTAGATCATCGCACTGCTAGTTGGTATGCGGCGTGCATTTTTCCCTGTTGAGCGAAGAGAACTTTATGTGGATTGTTCGACTAGCATTACGGCGACCCTACACATTCGTGGTGATGTCGATACTCATCCTGATCATGGGAGGGATTGCGATCGTTCGCACGCCGACCGATATTTTTCCAAATATAAACATTCCCGTCGTCAGCATCATCTGGACCTATAACGGTCTCGTCCCTGAAGACATGGCCGACAGGATCGTTAGCGTCACCGAGCGAGCGCTTACCACCACGGTCGACAACATCGAACATGTCGAGTCGCAGTCGCTCAATGGAATTGCAGTGGTTAAGGTGTTCCTGCAACCGACGGCAAACATTCAACAGGGTATTGCACAGATTACAGCGGTTTCTCAGACGCAGCTTAAGCAATTGCCTCCAGGATCAACCCCGCCCCTCATTCTTGCCTATAGCGCGTCGAGCGTACCAGTCCTCCAGTTGGCTCTGTCGGGACAGAACCTGTCGGAGCAGCAACTCAACGACTATGGCCTGAATTTCATTCGGACGCAGCTCATCACTGTGCCCGGGGCGTCGGTGCCCTATCCCTACGGCGGTAAACAACGTCAGGTGCAGGTCGATCTGAATACGACCGCGCTACAGTCAAAGGGCCTGTCGGCGCTGGATGTGGTCAACGCGATCAGCCTGCAAAACCTGATTCTTCCTACAGGAACGGCGAAGATCGGTCCCAAGGAATACGATGTTTCGATTCCCAACGCGGCGCCGCAGACGATTACAGACCTCAACCGAATTCCAATCAAGACGATCGGCAGCACTACCATTTACGTAAAAGATGTTGCGTGGGTACGCGATGGCTTTCCGCCACAGACCAATATCGTGCGGGTCAATGGGCAGCGCTCGGTACTCCTCACGATCCAAAAGGCGGGAGATGCGTCAACCTTGAACGTCATCTCCGGCATCAAGGCCCTTCTGCCGCAAATCGCCACGACGGTTCCTCTCCAGCTGAAGATGACCCCGCTGGCGGATCAATCGATTTTTGTTCGCGGCGCGATTAGCGGAGTGGTTAGGGAAACGTTGATTGCTGCCTGTCTGACCGCCTTTATGATTCTCACCTTTCTGGGCAGTTGGCGAAGCACAGTAATTATTGCGACTTCAATTCCGTTGGCGATCCTGACCTCAATTATCACGCTCAGTGCGATCGGGCAGACGATCAACATCATGACGCTCGGCGGGCTCGCTCTGGCGGTCGGCATCCTGGTGGACGATGCCACGGTCGAGGTCGAGAACATCAATCGCAATCGGGAAGCTGAACCAGACAAGGACATGGACGAAGTTGTCCTCGACAGTGCATCGCAAATCGCGACCCCTGCGTTCGTGTCGACGCTTTCCATCTGCATCGTGTTCGCTCCGATGTTCTTACTGTCCGGCGTCGCGCGGTATTTGTTCGTACCACTGGCTGAAGCGGTGGTGTTTGCCATGTTGGCTTCGTATTTTCTATCGCGGACGATAGTCCCGACCATGGCGAAATACTTGTTGCGTGGAGAGAAACACGAGGCCGGAGATGCCCCCAGCCGCAATCGGCTGGTGCGATTTCAGAAGAGCTTTGAGGAAGGCTTCGAGAAGTTTCGCAGAAGCTATCGTGGCGTGCTTGAGTTTTCTCTCCATCACCGGCGTGCTTTTCTGATCACCTTCTTCGCGGCGAGTCTCGGCTCTGTGGCAATTCTGGTTCCCTGGCTGGGCCGGGATTTTTTCCCCAGCGTTGACAGCGGCTCGTTTAAGCTCCATTTGCGCGCTCCCACCGGAATGCGTATTGAAGAAACCGCCAACCTTTGCGATCTGGTGGAGCAGTCGATTCGAAAGCAGATTCCGGCAGACGAAGTTCACAATGTCATTGACAACATAGGTCTCCCGTACAGCGGTATTAATCTTTCTTATAGTAATTCCGCGCCGGTCGGCACTTCGGACGCTGACATTCTGGTAACGCTTTCCGCCAATCACCATCCTACGGACGACTACATTCAGCAGCTTCGCCTGACCTTGCCCAGACAGTTCCCGGGTGTCACGTTCGCCTTTTTGCCCGCCGACATGGTCAGCCAAATCCTGAATTTCGGTTTGCCGGCTCCCATCGATGTGCAGATTGTAGGAAACGACATGGAGGGGAGCCGTCTCTACGCGGACAAACTGCTGGAGAAAATGAGATACGTCGCGGGAACGTCGGACCTGCGAATCCAGCAGCCCTTCGATGAGCCCTATCTGCGCCTCCGGGTCGAACGCACCAAAGCAGAACAAGTCGGTTTCACTGCGCACGACATCGCGCAAAATCTGCTGGTGTCATTGAGCGGCAGCTTTCAAACTTCACCCACATTCTGGGTTGACCCAAAAAACCATGTCAGTTATTTCATCGCGACCCAGACCCCGCAGTACCGTGAAGACACATTGCAGGATTTAGAGAACATTCCGATCACGGGCACCGATCCGAACGCCCCTCCGTCGCTCATGGCCAGTCTGGTCGCCGTGCAAAGAGGAACGGGAATGGCAGTGGTTTCGCATTACAACGTGGCGCCAGTGATTGACATCTTTGGCGCTGCCACAGGACGGGACCTGGGCGGCGTGGCGGGCGACATCAACAAGATCATTGCCGCCACTCGCAACGAATTACCGCGCGGTTCTCGCGTCGTTGTCCGTGGGCAGGTTCAAACCATGCAGGCTTCATACATCGGCCTGCTGAGCGGATTATTGTTCTCGATCGTACTTGTATATCTGCTGATCGTAGTCAACTTTCAATCCTGGCTGGATCCTTTCATCATGATTTCCGCGCTACCCGCCGCGCTGGCCGGAATCGCCTGGTTCTTGTTCATCACGCACACGACCCTCAGCGTGCCTGCGCTCATGGGAGCCATCATGTGCATGGGTGTCGCAACCTCGAACAGCATCCTGGTGGTGAGCTTTGCCACAGAAAAAATGACGGAAGGAATGGATTCGGTTGCCGCCGCACTCGAGGCCGGGTTCACGCGTTTTCGTCCCGTACTAATGACTGCTCTGGCAATGATTATCGGCATGGTGCCAATGGCCCTGGGACTCGGCGATGGCGGTGAACAAAATGCTCCTCTTGGACGGGCGGTCATTGGGGGACTGATTTTCGCGACGGTTTCCACGCTGCTTTTTGTCCCGGCATTCTTTAGCGTTCTGCAAGGTTCGCGCCAGCATGCATCACAGGAGCGATAGAGACGATATGGAGCCACTCATGATGCCTCAAACTGAAGATGCAAGAAATATCGGAGGGCAAGGACTTCCATCGACCGATGTGGCGAACGGTAAGCGTTCGCACAAACATTGGCTGGCCTTATCGATTGCGCTGATCGCTGTAGTTGCGCTCCTGGTATCGGGTATCTGGTCCCGTATCAAGGCGCGAACCGCCCTTAACAAGGTCACTGATCAATCGGCGATCACAGCAGTCTCGGTGGTTTCGCCCAAAGCAACCGCACCCGCAGACCAAATTATTCTTCCCGGCAATGTGCAACCCTTCATCACTTCGCCTATCTACGCGCGCACCAATGGCTACCTGAAGAAATGGTATTTCGATATTGGAGCGCACGTCAAGCAGGGACAACTGCTCGCTGTTATCGAAACGCCGGAAGTCGATCAGCAACTCCAGCAAGCCCGCAGCAACCTGCTAACCGCGCAGGCAAATCTCGAGCTTGCTTCCATCACCAAGACTCGGTATCAGGGACTTCTCAAGAGCAACGCCGTATCCCAACAGGACGTCGACAACGCAGTCGGTAACTACAACGCGAACAAGTCAATCGTCGAAGCAGACCAGGCAGCCGTACAGCAGTACTCGGCATTGGTCTCTTTTGAAAAGGTATATGCGCCATTCGATGGCGTGATTACGGCGCGCAACACCGATATTGGCGATCTGATTAATTCCGGCAGCAGTAGCAATGTGAAAACCGATCTCTTTCACATCTCCCAACCCGGAAAGTTGCGCGTGTACGTAAACGTCCCGGAGGAATACTCGCAGGGGGTCAAAGTCGGCATGACCGCAGATCTCAGTCTCGCTGAATTTCCGGGGCGCAAATTTCAGGGAAAACTGGTGCGCACTGCCGATGACATCAATGTCACCACTCGGACGTTGCTGATCGAAATCGATGTGGACAATCCTACGAATACGCTGCTCACCGGCTCCTATGCAGAGGTTCACCTGGCGGTTCCAACGCAGGCTTCAACCTTTCTGCTTCCGGTCAATACTCTTCTGTTCCGCACCGAAGGTTTACGCGTCGGGGTTGTGAAGAATGGCAAGGTTGTGCTCACTTCCGTGACTCCCGGGCACGACTTCGGGAATGAGATAGAAATCGTGGCTGGCCTCACGGCAAATGATCAGGTCATCGTCAATCCGCCGGACTCAATTGTTTCCGGACAGGAAGTCCAAATCGTTCAGGCAACATTGCCGGGAGATACCAAGTGAAGCTAGCTCGAAAACTGATTTTCGGGAGCTCACGGAATGCGGCCATTCTGATGGCGATCGCAGCGTTGCAGTTGACTGGATGCGCGGTTGGCCCGAAGTACCACCCTCCCGCGGTCCAAGCCCCGCCCGCTTATAAAGAGATAGGAGACTGGAAGCCGGCACAGCCGAATGACCAGAATCTTGGCGGCTCGTGGTGGACCATATTTCAAGACCCTCAGCTTGATGCGCTGGAACTCCAAGTCAACGTATCGAATCAGAACTTAAAGGCCGCGGAGGCGCAATTCCAGCAATCACGAGCAACCCTGCGCTACTATCGCGCTGATTATTATCCGACGGTGACGGCTGGGCCATCCGCGACCCGAACGCGTGTCTCTGCCAACGCTCCTACCAACTCAATCTTGCGTGGTACTACTTACAACGACTTTGTGCTGCCGTTCGACGTGTCCTATCAAGCCGACGTCTGGGGGCGAGTTCGAAAAAACGTGGAGTCCTATCGAGAGCAAGCCCAGGCGAGTGCGGCAGATCTCGCGACGGTGAACCTCAGCATGCACGCAGATCTGGCCGTCGATTATTTTCAGGCGCGCAGCCTGGACGCTGAGGAACAGCTCCTGAACTCTACGGTAACGGAGTACCAGCAAGCCCTGGACTTGACTGAAAGTCGCTTCCAGGGAGGGATTGCTTCGGAAGTTGAAGTCGAGCAGGCGATGACTCAACTGCAAACAGTCCGGGCAGAAGCGATTGATGTAGGTGTTCTGCGAGCGCAGTATGAACACGCGGTAGCAATTCTTATTGGGAAACCTCCGGCAGAGTTCAGCCTTCCCCCGCTGCCTTTAACCGCACCACCTCCACACATTCCGATCGGCCTGCCCTCCGATCTTCTCGAAAGACGCCCGGACATCGCAGCTTCCGAAAGGCGTGTGGCATCTGCGAACGCGCAGATTGGAGTTGCCAAATCGGCTTATTACCCGCTGATCAACCTGGGCGCCACGGGAGGATTTGAAAGCTCTGCTATCACGACGCTGATTAATGGTCCGAGCGGCTTGTGGTCTATTGGACTATCGGCGGTGGGTACAGTTTTCGATGTCGGAAGGCGGCGTGCCCTAAACGATCAGGCGCGTGCCGCCTATGATTATCAAGTCGCTGCTTATCGCGAGAATGTGCTGACTGGATTCCAACAGGTCGAAGACAATCTGGCCGCGGTTAGAATTTTGGAAAACGAGGCAAAAGTCCAGGATGAAGCAGTGGCGGCAGCTCAGCGATCGTTAGACCTTTCCACCACACGTTACAAAGGGGGAGTTACCAGTTATCTTGAGGTGATCACCGCGCAAAGTGCCGCGCTCGCGGATGAAGTGACAGCAGTCAATATTTTGGGACGCCGTATGGCGAATACGGTGCTGCTGATTCAAGCCCTCGGCGGAGGATGGGACCGATCAAGTTTGCCAGAGCGACCCGAATGCTGCGGTAAGCTGGCCAGCAGCACTGGTTCAGAGTGAGTGCGTAGGAGCACACCTTCATGCCTCGCGCTCCCTGGTGATGAAGGTATACTCGCCTCGGCCGAAAGCGAAAACTGAGAGCAAATGGATCTGATTGTTGAAGTCGTTTCGCAACCACGACCAAGCAGCAAAATGCTCATTCCCGGCGACAAACTCGACTCCATATAAAATTGTTGCGGCTTGGGGCGCACGGCGCGCCCCGCGGCCCAGGAAAGCAACGACTTCAGTTTAGCCGATCCAAACAACAGCAAACAGCTGGAAATTGACAGCTTTCTTTCTTTTTCGCCGATCTCAGGTAAGGTCGTAGCGATCAAGGTTCATTACCTTGGTCCACGCCGCCACGAAGTCTTTCACAAACTTCTCCTTGGAGTCCGCGCACGCATAGACTTCCGCGACAGCCCGCAGTTGCGACTGCGAACCGAAGATCAAGTCGACGCGGGTAGCGGTCCACTTGATCTCGTTCGTCTTCCGGTCGCGTCCTTCGTACAGGCCTTCGGAAACGCCTTGGACTGTAGTGGAGGGCTGCCATTGCGTATGCATGTCAAGCAGGTTGACGAAGAAATCGTTCGTCAGCGTCTCAGGCCGCTTGGTGAAGACGCCGTGTGTCGACTTCCCGGCATTTGCACCCAACACACGCAGGCCGCCAACGAGAACCGTCATCTCAGGAGCAGTCAGCTTCAACAATTGCGCCCGATCCACCAGCATCTCCTCAGCCGAGAGGCGCTGCTTGGCGTGGCGATAGTTGCGGAATCCATCGGCTTTCGGTTCGAGCGGCGCGAAGGACTCGACGTCTGTTTGCTCTTGCGACGCGTCCATGCGCCCCGGCGTGAATGGGATTTTCACGTCGTGCCCGGCAGCCTTCGCGGCTTTCTCGATCGCCGCATCGCCGCCGAGAACGATCAAGTCAGCCAGGGAGACCTTCTTTCCCTTACTGCCGTTCGTCTGGGCGCTGTTGAACTCTTTTTGAACCGCTTCGAGCTTCTGCAGCACCTTCGCCAATTCAGCCGACTGGTTGATTTCCCAGTCCTTTTGCGGAGCGAGGCGAATGCGCGCGCCGTTCGCTCCGCCGCGCTTGTCCGAGCCGCGGAACGTCGACGCCGACGCCCAAGCCGTCGAGACCAGCTGCGAAACAGACAGACCAGATGCAAGGATCTTCGCCTTCAAAGCAGTAATGTCCTGCTCCCCGATCAGCGGATGATCCACTGCGGGGATGGGGTCTTGCCACGACAGAGTCTCTTTTGGAACGAGCGGGCCGAGATAACGTCCGATCGGCCCCATATCGCGGTGCGTCAGCTTGAACCATGCCCGCGCAAATGCGTCTGCAAATTGATCCGGATGCTCATAGAAGCGCCGGGAAACCTTTTCGTAAGCAGGGTCGAAGCGCAAGGCGAGGTCCGTGGTCAACATCGATGGCGCGTGACGCTTTGCACGGATCGTGCGCATCCGGCACCGTACCGTTGCCAGCGCCATTTTTCGGTGTCCACTGATGCGCACCGGCCGGACTCTTTGTCAGTTCCCATTCATGGCTGAACAGGTTGGTGAAGAAATTGTTGCTCCACTTCGTCGGCGTCGTGGTCCAAATGACTTCCAGGCCGCTGCCGATGGTGTCAGCACCAAAACCTTTGCCAAATTTATTCTTCCACCCTAAACCTTGATCCTCGATGTCGGCGCCTTCTGGTTCGGCGCCTACATATTGAGCGGGAACGGCAGCGCCGTGAGTTTTGCCGAAAGTGTGACCACCGGCAATAAGTGCGACCGTTTCTTCGTCATTCATCGCCATGCGGGCGAACGTCTCCCGGATATCCCGCGCCGCAGCGATGGGATCGGGCTTTCCATTCGGCCCTTCCGGATTCACGTAAATCAAACCCATTTGCACCGCGCCGAGAGGATTCTCAAGGTCACGATCTCCGGAGTAACGCTCGTCCGCCAGCCACGTGCCCTCTGGTCCCCAATAAATTTCCTCTTCGGGTTCCCACACGTCCGCACGCCCGCCGCCAAAACCGAATGTCTTGAAGCCCATCGATTCGAGTGCGACGTTGCCGGCGAGAATCATGAGGTCGGCCCATGAGATTTTCCGCCCATACTTCTGCTTGATCGGCCAGAGCAGCCGACGAGCCTTGTCCAGGTTCACGTTGTCCGGCCAGCTATTGAGTGGCGCGAAGCGCTGCTGACCGGATCCGGCCCCGCCGCGGCCGTCGCCGATGCGGTACGTGCCCGCGCTGTGCCACGCCATACGAATGAACAGCGGCCCATAGTGGCCAAAGTCGGCCGGCCACCACGGCTGCGAGTCCGTCATCAAGGCATGCAGGTCCTTGACTACGGCATTCAGGTCGAGCGTCTTGAATTCCTGCGCGTAATTGAACTCCTTGCCCATCGGATCGGACTCTGGGGAATGCTGGTGCAGGACGTTCACGTTCACCTGATTCGGCCACCAATCAACATTGGTGCGGGGTTGCCGAGCGCCGTGCGCTACGGGGCACTTCGATTCGGTTAAGGTGCTCTTGTCTTTAGTCTCGGGAACAACGCTCCCCGATGAAGTTGCGAGTGTATTTTCCATAATGTTTCCGTCCTTCCAATCTTGAATGAATACTGCTGAAAAAAAAACTACTTTTTAGTGCGGCAGCGGCGGCAGAGGCCAAAGACCTCGACCAACGGCTGCGTCAGATCAAAGCCGTCCGGCAGTTGCCGGGACAGCCGTTTGAAATCGATGAACTCTCCTTCGATGTCCTGCACCGATTTGCAGCGGGAGCAGACCAGGTGGTGATGAGGTTTGAGATTGCCGTCCACGAGCAATGTGGCCGCATGAGGACTGACCTCTCGCAGCATCCCACACTCGATGAAAAGCCGCAGATTGTTGTAGACCGTGGCGAGAGAAATTGATGGAATGCGGCGCCGGACCGCGGCGTAAATGTCTTCCGGGGAATAGTGTCCGTGGGAAGCGACGACGGCCTCATAGACCACCTGACGCTGGTGCGTGACTGCCAAACCGTGCTTCGCGGCCAGCTCACGGAACTGTTCATGGGTGAAGCGCATGATTATCGGATGAGAATCATTATAAAACGACCGGGACCAGTGTCAACCGAAATCTTTCTTTGACCTCGAGGAAGGCGGCTGGCCGAAAAAAACTGTGCCTCAGCTACTGGCTCAGCGGGGTAATGCGCGACTACATTCACCCTCAGCTCGAAAACTGGGGATCAACAAGAAGATGCCGTGGCACACATTTCGCCGCACGTTTTCTACGTTGCTCAAGGGCAACGGGGAGGATGTAAAGGTTGTACAGGAGCTGTTGCGGCACTGCAAAGATGAGGTTGGACACTCAGACACCGGCCCTGAGTTCCGCAGAAGCGAGCGGCGCCAAGCAGGTAGTCGGCATGATCCGCTCGAAACCAAGTTGTACCGTCGTTGTGTACCGCGAGTTTCTGGGGAAATCCCGGTAACTCATTGATTAAGGTTGGCGTAGCAGATGGAAAGATTTTGAACCACTGGATAGGGGCCTTTTCATTCATTCAGCAGGCCGAGCGGGAGCAGTAGAGTTCCGCAAGAAGGACCCTCCCGCTCCTCTCACGACCTCTTCGGTGACGACGTGACAACCTTGAGGTGCTTTGCGTAAAAGAAAACATGAATTTGCGATGGACTCGCGTATCGGCTGGTTCGGTCAGGGAACAGGTATGGATGCCTATCATACTTTGATGAGGGGCCCCTGCCATCACACTTCCAGTTGGAAAGGCTCTACAAAGAAGATTGGATTTGCGCCGTGGCGCGCGAGAGCCACTTTGGCGACCGGCTGATACTTAAGCAATACCTGGCCGCGAGCCACATCGTGGTTTCCCCCTATGAAGGCGTGCAAACAATTCCAGACAAGCAACTGGCCGCTCTCGGTGCAAAACGCAGCTCTTGTATTCGGGTGCCTTACTTCGGAGTGGCGCTGCAATGCCTCCCCGGCACGGAACTGGTTCTTACGCTAACTGGCGGCATGTCGTCAGTTGTCAAAAACGATCGCAGGTTGCGCCTCGTGAAAGCACCGAAAGAATTGCATGCGTTTCATTTCCTCATGGCCTGGCATCCGAGGCTCAACTCCGACCCGCGTCATGTATGGCTTCGTGGTGCGATGCGATCCACAACCGGGGGTCTGGGGTAAGCGTACTGGGAGAAAAATTTCAGTTTTATTGATTGTACGAATTTCGGACGGCTCCAACAAAATAAGTAATGAGAAGTCGGCAAGTGTTTACTAAACCGACCGCCTCACGTGGGTGCGCCCCTATCGGACCAAACAAAGCACTGAAAACCCCATTGTGGTCTTGCCGACTCAAATAGCGAATGATAAAGGACGTTATCATTCCCTAAAATCGACGGCGAGGGAAAGAAGCTGCGGCAGCCACTCGCTTGCGTTAATCGCCGCCGCCTTACCAGCTAGGGAGGCGAGTGCGTTCCCGCGTTCCACACTTCCCCGAAGCCGACTTCTGGCCCAGAGTAATTTCCGCTTTGCCGTTGACCAGACGCTATTGCCAAGGTCCAGAACAACCACAGCTCCAGTTTGGCAGCCTAGTATCCGCTCCCGATCAATGGCATAATCTCGTTGCATGCTTTGTCTCACATCTCTCTCCGTTTTCGTTTTTGCGGTCTCCCTGTTGTCGACAACCGACGCCGTCGCCTTGCAAACGCTTCGTTACACGATCGTGAGCAACGGCAAGACGGCAGGAAGCGAGGTTGACTCGTACAGTGCGGATGGCCGCATCGATTCCAGATTCGAGTTCAACGATCGCGGCCGCGGACCCAAGATCGAGGCGCACTACACAGTTGCCTCGGATGGGTCGCCTCTGCGCACGGACATAACCGGTAATGACTACCTGAAGGCTCCGGTTGACGAACACTTCTCCATCGAAGCCGGCGTTGGCCATTGGAAGAGCACCTCCGAGAAGGGAGAGGCTCCCGCGCCCGGGTTTTACGTAAGCAACAATGGACCTGCAGCCGAGTCGGCTCTGCTGGTTGGCGCACTGCTAAAAGCGAAGGATACTCGCGTCAAACTGTTCCCCGCGGGCGAGGCCAGACTAGAACGAATGACGGAAGTGACCGTCGAGAGCCACGGGCAAAAACTGCACCTGACCGAGTTTGCGATCACCGGACTCTCCTTCGAACCGCAAACCATGTGGCTCGATGATGATCAGCATTTTTTCGGGTTTCCGGGCAAGTGGTTCGCATTCCTCAGAGAAGGCTGGGAGGATACGAACGATCAACTCTATGCTCTCGACCGCACAGCTCGGGACGAACGCTACGCTCGCCTGGCCCATGAATTGGCACGGCATCCAGATCATCCAGTGGCCGTGGAGCATGTGCGCCTGTTTGATTCCGAGCAGGCCACTGTTCGGGAAGACCAGACGGTTGTCATCCAGGGTGAACGCGTCACGATGGTCGGTCCATCTGCCGCTGTCAATGTTCCAAAGGATGCCGAGATCGTCGACGGAGCCGGCAAAACGCTCGTGCCGGGACTGTTCGACATGCATGCTCATGCCCAGGCTGGAGACGGAATTATGAACATCGCCAGCGGCGTCACTACCGTTCGCGACATGGGCAACGACATAGACGAACTGAAGCACCTGCAAGACCGGTGGGAAAACGGTACCGCGATCGGCCCTAGAGTCTGGAAGGCTGGCTTCATTGACGGTCACGGTCCATTTCAGGCGCCAACAGGTCTATACGCCGATACCGCCGACGAGGCACAGGCTGCCGTCAATCGCTACGCCGACCTGGGTTACATCCAGATCAAGCTTTATAGCTCGCTTAATCCCGAGTTCGTACCTGGAATCGTGAAGACTGCTCACGCCCGCGGACTGCGCGTTAGCGGACACGTTCCGAACGGCATGATCGCAAGTCAGTTTGTGGAAGATGGAGCCGACGAGATACAACACATTAATTTCATTTTCCTCAACTTCCTCGCCGATAAGGTAAAGGATACTCGCACACCGGAACGCTTTACCGCTGTGGGTGCCAATGCAGCGAAGCTCGATCTGCAGTCGAAAGAGGTTAACGATTTCATCGCACTACTTCTCCAGCATCACACCACCGTGGACGTGACCCTGGCTACTTTTGAAGGCATGTTCATGGGGCGTCCGGGAAAAATTTCTCCGGATTTCGCCCCCGTGCTGAATCGACTGCCGGCACAGGTTCAACGCGCAGCCTATAGCGGGGGCCTCCCGGTGACAGAAGAAAACGACCAACTCTACAAAGACTCTTATCAAGCAATGTTGCGGATGACCAAGCGCATGTACGATGCGGGCGTTCCGATTCTCGCGGGGACGGACGCGACCGCCGGAATCATGTTGCATCGTGAATTGGAGTTGGAGGTGGAAGCGGGGATCCCGGTGGCTAAAGCATTGCAGATTGCTACGTTCAATGCCGCCCGGCTTTTGAAGCAGGACAAAGATCTGGGCTCGATTGCGCCGGGAAAGCGCGCTGACCTCGTTCTGGTGGACGGGAATCCTAGCGAACACATCAGCGACATTCGCCGCTGCCGGCTGGTGATGAAGAACGGAGTGCTCTACAAGAGCGCCGATCTTTATAGCGCTGTTGGCATCAAGCCAGCTGAATAGCTGGATCTCCCCCAACCAATCTCAGACATGAGAGACCGGATTCCGCTGTTCTTCGCGTGTGCCGGATCGCACTATTGTAAATGTGTTGTCGCCTAACCAGAAACGGGCTTGGGGGAGATCTCCTCGAAGCCGACTTCTGGCCAGAATAACTTCCGAATTGCCTGTGGCACGACCAGAATCCGGACCAGCCACTCCCCGTCGTGAGTGCCATCGCAGCCTACGACACCTAATCCCCGGGGGACACGAACTTTGCAAGAGCCAGGGCCAGGCGTCCGGCTTTGGGTTCCCCTCGTCCCCTAAAATGTGTGTAACATCCTGCGATCTGCAGCGTACTGCTTTATGGATGCCAAGAGAAACATGGCGAAAGAACCGCAGCTCCGTGAGGGCGGAACCGGGCAGATGGAGCGGAAGGATTTGGAGAGCTTAATCGAGTGCGCACGGGGTCACGATGGGGAGGCCCTCGGGGAGATCTATCGCCGTTATGTCCGGCGCGTATTCGGATTGTGCCGTTACATGTTGGACTCACGGGAGAGCGCAGAAGATGCCACCAGCGAAGTCTTCCTCAAGCTGCAGCGCTCCATCGAAAGCTACGACGGTTCGATACCGTTCCCCAGGTGGCTGCTGCGGGTGGCTGGCAACCAATGCGTTGACGCTTTACGGCGCCGGCAGCGTGGGCGGCGGGCGATTGTGGAAGTTGAAGACGGAACCGCGGTCATCGAGCCAGTCAGTTCGGAGCCCTCGCCGCTGGGTGCTGTCATCAGCAAGGAAGAGAGGGCGAAGGTGCGGGACACCATCGCACGCCTGCCAGACAATTATCGCGTGCCGCTAGTCCTGCGCTATTACAGCGAACTGAGCTATGACGAAATCGCGCAGCAGTTGGACATGGAGAGGAACTACGTGGCGGCGCTGATATTTCGGGCAAAGCAGGAGCTGCGCAGGAGACTGCCCGACAGGAGCAAGTGACCATGGAGTGTTATTCGGAACAGACGTGCGCCCTCGCCGTGGACGGCGAACTGGCGGCCGACGAGGTCCAGCGCCTACGAGACCACCTGACCACGTGTCAGCGCTGCCGGGCACTAGTGGACGCATTGCGCGCTGAGAACCGCGTACTGAGCGAAAGTCTCAACGAGCTTCCGGACGAAGCAGCCAGCCCGGCGGGCTTCACCGCTCAGCGCTGGTCCTGGGGTTGGAGCGACCTGGCGATCCTCGCCGTGGTGCTGGTGCTAGGTTCGATCATTTCCGGCTGGTTCAATGAGCTGGATATTCCGGCAGCGCTGGACTGGTTCAATCCCTTCAGCGTAAGCGGCCGCACGAACCTGATCTTCCACTTTTTTGACTACTTTGCACACGGAGGTACTGCCATGCTAAGTGATTATGCTGCTGTCGTGGGCTGGATTTGTTTGCTGTTGCTGTTGGGCGGCAGCGCACTGTTACTTGGACGCCGTGGGCGGCCACACTACCCTGGCCTGCGCCTGCTGATCGTGTTGCTTGCGTTGTCGTTGCCCAGCTTTGCCCTGGAACGGCGTCACGGTGAGTTCGTCACCGTGGCGGCGAACGAGACTGTGGATGACAGTCTTGTGGCCGCCGCTAACATGGTGCGCGTGGATGGCGTGGTCAATGGAGACTTGCTCACTTTTGGCCGGACCGTGGAGGTGCGTGGCACGGTGAAGGGCGACCTAATCAGTTTTGCCCAGAGGACCGAGGTCAGTGGAACCGTGGAAGGCCACATCTACACCGTTTCCCACACGCTCGACTTGGAAGGGCAATTGGGCCACAGCATCTACGGCCTGGTGCAATCCTTGCATATTGATGACCGTGGCCGCGTGGGTGACGGTATCGTGGTTGCCGTCGGCGACGCCAGCCTCGAGGGCGAGGTGAAGCGCGGTGTGGACATCGTGACTAGTGGCAGTGCCGATGTGAGCGGCAGTATCGGTCGAGATCTGACGATGGTCGGTCGCAGCCTAACGCTGACGAACACGGCCCGGGTCGGTGGCAACCTGAGCGCTCGCGTGCGCCAGCTGAAGGAGGTGCACATCGCCGACGGCGCGATCATTGGGGGCAAACGTGACATCCAGGTGAGGGTCAGGGAGAGCAGCTTCACGCGCCCGAGATTCTACTTTCACCAAGCTGTCTGGTTGGCTGGCGCCATACTGGTGGGATGGCTCGGCATGCTTCTGTTTCCCGGCTTCTTCCAGGCCACGACTCAGTTGGTGGGCTCAGGCTGGCTCAGTTTGGGACTGGGAGTTGGAGTCCTGGCGGGCGTGCCGGTGGCCATCGTCGTCATAGCCATAACGCTGGTTGGCTTCCCGCTCTCGCTAATGTTGATCGCGCTGTATTTGTCTGCGATCTACTTGGCGAAAATTTGGGTTGGAGCCTTCCTGGGGCGAATACTTCTGAAGCCGTCTGGAGCCACGAAGGGCGATTGGTTGCTGGGACTCCTGGTGGGCCTGCTGATCCTCACCATTGTTGGGTTCATCCCGTATCTTGGCGGGCTGGTCCGCTTGGGTGTGGTTTGCCTGGGTTTGGGAGCGTTTGCCGGTCAGCTTTATCGGGCTTCACGACCGGTAATGACGGCCTGAAGAGGCCCTGCTGTGGGATTGATCGAGGCCAAGAAAGTTCGGCAATAGCATCGCCGGAAGCGAACTACTCGTTGGGTTTTTTTAAGTAAATCGTCACATTATGACAAGTTCAGAATCGGCTAGTCACTTGGCGAGAGGTCGGCGGAAAATAATTGGGAACTCTTCGGGCTCCGTCTCGCCGTCCACAAACGAGCTTCGAGGAGATCACTGGCGATCTCCTCGAAGCCGACTTCTGGCCCGCAATGACTTCCGGGTTGCCCGTGATCTCGGAGTTGTCGGGCGGAAGCTTCCAAGTCAAGTCCGCGTCGCAATTTTCACGGTCGGGTTACCACGACCCAGATGCACAGAAGATACAGGCTTTGGCTGTTAAGAAACCGTGTCAAAGGAGTGCTTCATTGTTACTGTGTGACCGGAAACTCTAGGTGGAGATCAGCTGTTGAATCCTCTCCGGCCAAACGTCACACTCCGACGTTACACGACTCACTCACTGCTTCTGCCGCGGACTGCAAAACTGCGCTCGTCGTTTCCAAGAGGAGATCGTGCGTTCAAGCTGTGATTCGTCGACGTTGGCGAATGCAGAATCTTCTTGAAACGCATGTTTCTGTTCTCCCCCAACCTGTGTCGCTGCAGGACGCGCCTCAATAGATGAGCTTTAGCGAAAACTGAATTTGCCGCGAAGTTCCAGCGGTCTTGCTGATCATGCCAAACCCTGTACCCGCGATGATGTTCGCGGGTAGCCCCATGTTGACGATGTTAAACAGATTAAATAACTCTCCGCGGAATTGCAGGTCCGCTCGCTCCAAACCGCTTTCTCGGTGGCCAATCGGAGTCGTCTTGATGATCGCAAAATCGAAATCATAATATGCCGGTCCGCGAAATGTATTACGGCCGAGCGTTCCAAAGCGCCCGGAGTTTGGTCCGGTCCCACCCGCGATCCCGACGGGAATGGCAAAGAAACTTGCGTTGTTCGCGCCCCGCCCGAAATAATCGTCGCGCGGTCGCGTTGAACTGCCGGCGCTCGAGAGGTCCGGTGTCTCAATCTGGTCTGGCCGGTCCGCGCCAATCGTTCCCGCACCCGTCTGCTGGATCCCCGAGTACACCGTAAACGGAGAACCACTGGTGATCGTCGAGATGCTCAGCAACTCCCAGCCTTTCGTCAACAACTGGGTTCGATCCGACTGAAGTCCCAAATGCTCGAAATGCAAACCCTGGGCCGCGCTCAATGTGAAAGCGTGGGTCACGTCAAAGCTCGACGGCCCTCTTTCCGCTTGTGTATCGAACGGGTCTTGCGGACTAAACAATGTCGCAGCGCCGGTGGATCCTGTTCCTCCCAGGATGCCGCTGACATCATCCAGCGATTTGCCCCAGGTATAGCCCGCCTGCAATGACGGACCGCCGTGCCCAACATTTCCCGACAATGAGGTCTGCAAGGCGTTGTACGACGAGTGCGACGTCGCTGTCATCACAGACTCGAATCCGAAACCACCCGTCACCGCTCCGCTACTGTCGAAGTTTGTAAATCGCGCAAATTCCGGATCCGCTCCGGGATACGCGTTTGGATATGACATTCTGGGAAGTCGAAATGCCGATGTTCCAACATACCCAACATCCGCCGTGAGGCCGCCGAAAGCCCGTTCCAACCCCAGCGTCCAAGTTTGCAGGTAGCCATTGCCGAAGCGCCGGTCGATCCCGGCCAGACTCAGCAGCGAGAGCTGATGACTCGGCGCCAGCACTGCCAAATCTTGCTGGTATCGATTTACGTCCATCACCGTGTTCGCCGGGACTTTTTTCGGATCGCCGCTGGCCAACACGTTCACGCCAGCAGTGTTATAAACCTGCGGCAATTCGTCCGGTGTGATTTGGAACCCGTACGAAATCTCTCCGTTTTGCGCCGCGTTGACACGTGGATAAACAACGTAAGGTGTTGACCCTGTCAGAAGATTGTCCTGCCAGATATTGGGCGGAATCACCGTGATCGCCCCGCCCATGTGCACATGCACCGCGTGGGGCGCGTTCCAGTCCACCTGAACACGCGGCCCCCAACCGTTCCAATTGGTTTGATAAGTAGGCTGCGGATTGATCAAGTATTCCTGCCCAACGCCCGCGGGTGGGAACGAATTCAGAAAGCTCGACGTGCGGTGCGCCCGCTCCGCAATCGGCGTGTAGAGCTCATATCGCAGCCCATAGTCGAGTGTCCATTGTGGATTGATTTTCCATGTGTCCGCGACGTAGGCGTTCACATCATTCCGGTTGATTGCCGCCGGCCCAATGTGCGCACCATTGGATGCGTAGGGCGGTGCCACCGCGATCGTGTATGCGTACGGATACCCGAGTAACAGACTGCTTAGCGTGTCTGGTAGAGGTTGACCCGGCTGCACATCATGCTGTCCACTTGCAGAAGGAATGAACACGGGCGAATAAACTGTTCCACCACCAAAATCGTACTCGCCGTTGGGACTTGTACCGAAGTATGTCGTGTCCCGGTTGAGGCGTGCCTCCGCGCCCCACTTCACGAGGTGTCGCGCTGTCGTCCAGGAAGCATTCAATTGCCCCTGGAACAAATTCCCGAACGCCGACATCACCGAACCCGCCGCGCTGTTGTACGCCTCGTAAAGGCCATCGATGAACTTCAAAGCCGGATCGGTGTGGTTCGGCGTCACAAACGAAGGCGTCGTTCGCGTGAAACTCACCGATGTCGACCAGAGAAAGTGCGGAGACACGGTGCGCGTGTAAGTGATGACCCCGTTCCGCTGCCGATCCACATACTGCACACCGAAGCTCGGATCAATCAGTGTCTGATCCGGATTTGTTGTCGGTCCCGTCAGATTGTCGTAATTGAATCGACCAAACAATTGTCCTTTTGCGCCAACTTTCTGATCGATGCGGATAGAAAACTGATCCGTGTCCGTGTTCACGTTTGAAGGCGCAGCATAGGTTCGCGCACCATACGCGCCGGTTGGGTTGTTGGGGAGTGGATAGCGCGCCAGCGCCGCAGCAATTGCCGGACTCACCGGTACCTGCAGCGTGTCCGTGCTGCCGTCCGGGTACTTCACGATGTCCTGACCCGCTCGCTCGCCTGAGGTTGGTACAGCCAAAACCTGGGTCGTTCCCAGCACCTGCCTGAATCCCTGATACTGCACAAAATAGAACGTGCGGTCTCGGCCGTCATACAGATGCGGCAACACGACCGGCCCGCCATTCGTAAATCCGAACTCATTTCTACGGAATGGAGGAATTCTGCCCGGCTCCGCAATCGATGGGTGATCGAAATAATTCCGCGCATCGAGAGCGGAGTTCCTTAAGAACTCGAAGAATGATCCGTGAAAACCGTTTTTCCCGGATCGTGTCACGATATTGGTAAAGCCCGCCGCACCGCGCCCGATGTCCGCCGGCATCCAGCCCGAGCTTGACTGTAATTCCTGAATCGCGTCCACGTCGAAATTCGTGAACGTGCTCCCGCCCATCTCTGGATCGCTGACATCCGCATCATCCATCGCGAACACAGCCTCGACGCCGCGCTGTCCGTTGATGGCGAACTGCTGGGTGAAATTCGTCTGCCCGTTCACGTCGGTCATAGTGCCCGCTGCTAACAACAACAGCGTGCTGAAGTCGCGTCCATTCAACGGCAACTCATTTACCTTTTGGCTGGAGAGTTTCTCCCCGCTTGTTCCGCTGGCTGCGTTCGAAGTTGTGCTCGGGTTTCCATTCGAGACTCCCGCAGAAGTTTGCGGATTGGCTGCAATCGACAGCACGTTTTGATCGGACACCGTCAGCACAATTGTTACGCCAGTAATATTCACTGCCACTTGGCCTGTCGGACCTCGCCCGGGCAGTTGCACGCTCACGCGATTTGGCCCGAGTCGAAGGTCCGCAATCGCGAACCTTCCGTCGGTTCCTGTAACTGCGGTTAGATTCTTTTTGGCGCCGGGTGTGTATACCGTTATCCTCGCTCCGGCCACAGGTTCGCCGGCAGCCGTGCGTACGGCACCAGCCCAGGCCGGCGCAGACGGCGAACTTTGTTGTGCTTTGAGCGCGATCGCCACCATCAGTCCGAACAGCAAATACTTCTCTATCAGTCGGAAGGCCTCATGAAAGGTTCGAGCTATTACGTGTTCCTTTGCGTAGCGGAATTCATACATGACAAATTTCCCCGGGTGAAGACGGAATGCAATCGCGTGTACGAAGGACTTCAACGAAGAGAAGGCTTCCTGCTAGGGCGCGCATTGTCCGAAGATGCCAGGAACAAGCGGAACGATCGAGCGCCCAACCGCTTCGGTTTACGTACTCGTGACTTCTATGCCTTGGGAGCGGTAGGGATTCAGGACATCTTCGTCTGATGCATCGGTGATCAAGCGTGTCAGTCGGGAAGCGGGACCGACCAGGTAAGGCAGAGATGTCCCCATTTTCCCAAGAGAAATCAGGCCAACCACTTCCGTTGAAGCCCCTATCATCGCTTGCTTCACGTACGCTTCTTCTTGGTCGCCGACGGTTATTCCGACCTCCGGGTGCAAACTGCACATTCCGAGAAAACATAGATCAGCGCGAATGGATTCGACTCGACGAATGGTCTCGATGCCTGTCGTAACCCGCTCCTCTTTAAGAAAATTTCCTCCGAGCATCAGCACGCTCAACTTCGGATGATCCGCCAACGCCAGCGCAAGCGGTGGGCTGTTGGTAACAATCGTTGCCGAACGCTCTCTTGAAAGGTAGGAAGCAATTCTTAGATTAGTGGTACCTCCATCAATCAGCACCACCTGACCGTCGCGGATCATGTCAGCCGCCGCTCGAGCAATTCCGATCTTGCTCTCCATGTCGATTTGTTGGCGAGACACGAAAGGAACGACCTCGACACGGCGAGGCAGGGCGCCGCCGTGTACCCGTTGGATCCTTCCCGAACTCGCCAATTCGCGCAGATCTCGACGAATCGTGTCTTCAGAGACCCTGTATCGACTGCTGAGGTCCGCGGCGAGGACTCGGCCCTCACTGCCAAGCAGCTCCAGGATGTACTGGTGGCGCTCTTCCTTTAGGGCGATTTGGCCTGCTTCCGCTTCTGGTTTCATTCTGCCCATTGTGCACGAATACACTTGGTTATGCACGTATATACTTATATTATCCGATTTATGCATGGTACTGCCAAACGTAGCGCCATACAAGGTCTGTCGCAAAAGCGTTCGGTTCGGGCAGTTGTCTTCGATTACGGAAACGTTCTTTGCCTCGAGCAAACACTGGAGGATATGAAAGGTATGAGATTCGGCCTTGGTCGCCTCGTCCTGCAGAACGTCCCAATGCTCTTTAAGAACACCGTCTTCAAACCGGATGACGTCGGCTGCGATCCAGGCGGCGGGCCTTCCCATCCCCGTGAAGCGGCCATGCGCTATGACGTAATCACCTTCTGCAACGATGAGCTGGTTCTCATAGTGCATCGTTTCCGGCAGTGAGCGGACGAGATTGAACAGCCCTTCGCGACCTGGTGCTATGTGTGCGCTGTGCTGAATGTAGTTCGGTGACCCGAAGCGCTCCGCCGTCGCGTAGTCACGCTTGTTGAACAGTGTGTCGAAGGCTTCTAGAACGAACGCTTTATTTTTGGATTCGATCGTCTCACTCGCCATTTTTGTTTTTGCCATCTGCCGACCCTCCTCATTCGTCCGTTCGATTGCAGCTGACGCCAGCAAGGCGTCAGGTCCTTAAAGCTTCGACCCGCCATCGGCGGGGATGCTGGCTCCCGTGATCCAGCGGGCATCGTCCCAAGCCAAGAACGCGACTACATCTGCCACGTCCTCCGGCTTGCCGATTCGCTTTAGTGCTTGCATCCCAAGAGCGGCCTCGCGGCCTGCTTCGGTCTTCGTAAAATTCGACATATCCGTATCGATCACACCGGGCGCGACTGCATTTACGCGAATACCTTGCGGCCCAAGAATGGCCGCCCAGTTCTTGACCAAAGTCTCTAATGCTCCTTTGGTCGAGGAGTAGGCAAGCAGCGAGGGGTTGTCCACGCCGGGCTTGCCGACTACGGCGTGGGCCCCAATCAAAGAGATCACAATGAGGTTCGAGCCTTCACCGAGGACGGGCACGAGTTGCTGCACCAGAAAAAACGGACCGCGCACATTCGTGGCAAACAAATTGTCAAAGTCCTCGACCGTATGATCCTTGATGGTTGCAGCCTTGGAAATGCCAGCGTTCGACACGAGCACATCCAATCGCTCTCCGACGATCGTGCGAACTTCCTTCGCCAGCAGCGTTGCCCCATCCGGAGTTCCTAAGTCCGCCCTGATTGCGTTCGCGCGTCCGCCTTTTGAAAGGATGCCTGCCACGAGAGATTCCGCATCCTGCGCGGAACGACCGTAGTGCACAAGGACATGCGCACCGGCGTTAGCGAGCACGGATGCAGTGGCCCGACCAATCCCGCGTGATGCGCCTGTCACCAGCGCGATTTTGCCTTGAAGTGTAGTCATTTCGTATACCCTCACAATCGAAAAACGAACACGTTTGCTGGCGTCATCCCAGCCTTTTCATGACTCGCCGTTCAGAAAACGACTTGTCTTGAGCAGCGAGGTGCCGCGGTCAAGGAAGATTAGCCAGCGATCATGCCTCCATCGACTGGGATCGAAGAACCTGTCATATACGACGCATTTTCGGAAGCAACAAAGGCGATCACGTGAGCGATCTCCTCCGACGTTGCCATACGCCTGACCGGTACGGTCGACACGAGCGCCGCTTTATTTTCATCTGTGCTGGTGAAGCGCGTGAGCATACGCTCAAGCTCGAAATCGCGAGATCTCCGCTGAACCAAGCGGCCAATGTTCAGCGGCCCTTTGAAGTACACAAGACCTCTGGGAAACTCGTACTCATTCCGCAGAGCTGAGGAGACAAATCATGTCCAACAGTATTTCGACCTTGCTCATCCGCAATCTTTCCGATGTCTTCGGGGAAAATGACGCAACGCGCCGCCGCGTCGCCCTCGACGAGCTCTGGAACGAGGATGGCGTGTTCTACGATCCGAGTAAAGGCGCCTTTCGAGGCCGCGACGAAATCGACCGCATCGCCGGCGCGATCAAAGCGCCTCACCCCGACTTTCAATATCAGCCCATTTCCAAGCCCGAGGAATTGGGCAATGGTGGTCGCGTCAAATGGGTGGCGGGCCGCCCCGGCGCGCCGCCGTCTTACGCCGGAACTGATTTCCTCATCGCCCGCGACGGCCGCATCGCCGCTCTCTACCTCTTTTTCGACAAGCCGCCTGAGCTGGACTCCGCTACGCGTGGAGGTGGGCTTGCAGTTGTCGTTGACGATGGTCAATATCGCATTGGCTGAGGAAGGAAGGACGAATGGAGTCAAATGATCAAGAGAAGATAAACATCGCTCGCGAATATTTCACGAGAGCGGATCAGGGACGTCCAGACATCCTTGAGCTGTTCCAAGAAGATGCCGAAGTTTATTTCCCTAAGTTCGGATTTGGATTCGGACGGAATTCGTTCCTTGAAATGGTTAAAGGATTCGAAGGAGCCTTGGAATACATTCAACACGACTACGGCCGGTTCACACTGATTCCTTCAGCCGACTATCTCGTCGTTGAAGGCACTTCACAAGGTAGAATGTCTGGTCAGTCGTGGGCGGGCGCAAAACGCTTTGCGGCCGATCCGCTTCTGGCTCGATATTCGGACATCTCGAGACTTGAAGACATTGCAGAAACGATTGCGAAGAAAGCCGGCGTCGAGGGCGCCGAGCTTCACCGCTTCCGCAAGACCTACGCCGACACGCTCCACGAAGAAGGCGTTTCGGTGAACACCATCCGAATTCGCCTCGGGCACGAGTCGCTGGACGTAACGCTCGCCTACCTCAAAGGCAAGGATGCTGAATCGGAAGAAGCGCAGGAACATGCGAACAGCAGTAGTTTGGCGCTGTATGCATAAAAGCTAATAACGTCACCGCGGGAGATTTCGGGCTGAACAAGCCGAGATCCCCCGTTCTCCTCGCTCGATACTTGTCGCGGTAGGGACGACCATTGCTGATCGCCCCCCGGCCAGTTGAGGTACTCCCCGTGGTCGTCATGCGACTTTTTCTCTCCGAGCGACAGATTCACCCTTGGCTCGCATTGATTTGACGAGGTCGGCCGACGACGCTCCTTCAAGCGACAATCCGTAGCCAACTTCTCGCACGATGCGCTCCTTCAACGGTTGAATGAAGTGGATACGGGTGTTGCGGCGTGTCACTTCCGGGGCCTTCAGGTACAGCTCGGCCAATTCCCGCGCCCGGGTGAGCGCCTTACCGTTCGGCACAACTTCGGCTACCACTCCCCATTCGTGTGCAGTATGCGCCGGCAGCGGCTGCGGATTCAGCAGGAACGCCTCCGCTCGTCCCGCTCCCGCGCGATAACTCCAGGTGGTAAAGATTCCGTCGCCGGGCGCAACGCCCTGGGAGAAGTGGGCCACATCCTCGAAAGTCGCGCCATCTGCCGCCACAATTACACTGGCAAGCAGCGCGTAGTCTGAGTGCACATGGGCACGTCCTTCGATGGCCGCGATGACCGGCACGCGTATGTTGGCTATGTTTTCCAAAGCCTGAACGCCTTCGTCGTGAACCTGGCTCCAAACCCCAGGATCGGCGACATCGCCGAAAGAGGACCAATCGACATCAGTAATGAACTCCCCACCTGCACCGGTGAGGATTACGATCTTGTTCGCTCGATCTTGCGAAATCCGGTAGAAGGCATCGATAAGTTCCGTGTGAGCTTGCGCGGACATAATGAACGGCCCGCCGTTGCTGTGGAACTCAGCAACGAGCACACCTTTGTCATCTCGTGTCAGCTTGAGGTTGTGATAAGCGGTGAAATAGTCAGCTTGAAGTTGCATCGTATTCTCCTCTCTGTTTTGTGCCCTGGCCGTGAATCGTTCTTGCTAGTCTGTCGCGGCCGCACTCAGCGTCCGCAATTGCCTTAGCGTTTCCGAAGGCTCTGGACGAGTCGTGTAATCCGCGTTTACATTGGCTGCGCGGATCGTGCCAGCTTTATCGATGATGTAGCGTGCAGGCATCGGCAGCCGATATTTCGGTTCATCATTGAATCTGTCTAGAGTGCTTCCAAAGGACTTGTAAAGGTCGCGCAAATAATCGGGCAATTTGAAAACGAGCCGAAACTGCTCCGCGACCTTCAGGTGAAGATCTGTCAGAATATCGAACGACAGGTTCAGCTTGTTGTGCAGAGCCCGCGCATACCGTTCGAGCTCAGGAGTGATTACAACAATCCGTGCACCCAGCGCTCGCACCTCGGAATGGATCTGCTGTAGAGCCTCCAGCTCCATATTGCAGTAGGGTCACCAGTGCCCTCGGAAGAAGCTGACGACCAGCGGCCCCTGGCGGAGGAGATCGGTCGAGTCTACCTGTACGTGATCCTGATTGAATAAGGTGAAATTGGGAGCACGGTCCCCAACCTTCAACGCTCGCCCTTCAATCCCCGTAGCCTTGAGCTCGGCCGTGGCGCGATGCATGGTTTCGATCACTTCGTGCGGCGCGTTGTATGGCGGAGCTCCGGATTCAAATGATTTCTTAAATTCATCCAGTCGTTCCTGAAAACTTGCCATGTGCGTTTCCCCTCCTGCGGCGGAACTGAAGATTGAAAACTTTAGAGAAGTGGATTTCGCAATTTTACTTCAGATCGCGGTGCGGCCTCCATCTACGGCGAGCTTTGCACCGTAAATAAAACTGGCGCGGTCTGTTGCCAAGAAGACGATGGCTTCTGCGATTTCGTCCGCTGTGGCCGGACGTCCCGCCGGTCCCTGTGCAGCTAGCTGCTCCAGACCCTCGCCCATCGCATCCGTACCTTCTGTGCGCGTGGGCCCAGGGCTCACCGCATTCACGCGGACGCCGCTCGGTCCATATTCAGCCGCCCAAGTTTTCGTCAACAGATTGATAGCGGCCTTGCTCGAACCGTAGAGGCTCATCCCCGGGGCTCCGTAATCTGCAGCCATAGTCGACAGATTCACGATTGCACCTTTGCCTCTCTTCGCCATCAGTGGAGCAAGTTCCGCGACCAGGAAATACGGCACCTTCACATTGATAGAAAAAACGCGGTCAAACTGTTCTTCGGTCATTTCATGCGTGGGCCCGAACGGATAGATCCCGGCATTGTTAATCAGAATATCGACGTGGCCATTTCCCAGTTCGATCGCCCTTTTCGCCGCGTCGCGTGCGCTGGCTGCATCTCGAAGATCCGAAGAAATAAAATCCGCTTTGCCTGCTGCTGCGCGAATTTCGTCGACTGTATCCTTACCGCGCTCCGCATTACGTCCCACAACCAAAACATGGATACCGAGCTGCGCCAATTTCTTGGCTGTTGCGCGACCGATTCCGCTCGTTCCTCCAGTGATGAGGGCGGTGGAAGTGTTACTTGTCATCCGCAGCTCCCGAACGAAACTCTCCCTACTTAGACGCACATGGACGTAGGGCGGTTTCAAAGTCGATCATCATTCGTCGAGGATAATGCCTTGCACCTACTGGGCACGAGTCGCTCGATGTCACGCTAGCCTACCTCAAAGGCAAGGATGCTGAGTCGGAAGAAGCGCAGGAACATGCCAACAGCAGCAGCCTGGCGCTGTACGCATAGGGATTTGTTGCTTACATCCTGCTTCGGATATCAGGCCTCCTTAGTACAGTATCTATGAAACCCCTGATGGGCACATCAGTTCCGGGTAGCTTGTCTATCGTCATTCCGTGACCCCGCGAAACGCCTTGCGCCAGAGCTCTCGGAACTTATCGCTGCGGGATTCCACCTCTTGACATCTTGATAAGGGACCTCGAACGGAAGGCCTCCGGACGGGGCCGCGACGACCAGTTCCCCATTTGTTCCGGGTCTCCATACAACATGAGGACCTGGTTTTCCTGAGACTTCCACCAATTCGTCGGTCATGAATGATGGCTCGACCATTTGAAATTAGATGCGTCCGCTCCAGAAAGTCCACGTGGAGGTTGATCATGTGCCGCCACTCAGAAACAAGAACGTATTTTTTCGTCGGCTTCTTCTTGGTTGACTGGGGGCTTTGCCTTCGCTCGTGAACAGCGGGCGCGACCAAACGGAACGAATTCCATAAGGCAACATGCGGTCGCGATAGTTTTCCGAGTGGTGAGAGCGTTCTTTCCAGCGGGTATCTGGTATTCGCAACAAATGACCTACTTTAAACCGCGTAACTCCAAAATCCTTCAACTGTTTGCGAACTACCTACAGGACGAAAGTCTCGTTGGCGTCCCCGACGGGATTTGAACCCGTGTTACCGCCGTGAAAGGGCGATGTCCTAGGCCAGGCTAGACGACGGGGACCACGGAGGTGGGAATCGTTTGAACCCATCGATGGTATCAGTGCGTCTACAACAGTGTCAAAAATAATTTCTTTCTTCGGATCGCGCCGCCGTCCGCGAGTCATGGAATCAGAATCGCAGACTCTGCTTATCTGCCCGATTGGTTGGCAGGCCGCCCCATGTTCTAGAATTATCCGTGTGCCATTGCGGCGTGGGAGAATGATCTGTGGCTGATGCACTTTTTCTTAGTTTGTGGTTTCCGAGTTTTGAACTCGATGAGATGTTGCCGCGCGCTTTGGCGGTGATGCGGCAGTTTCCCTTTTCCGCGGTGCAGCCCGGCATAAGCTATGTTGCTATACATCCGGTGTCGTGGAATGAGCCTACGATTTTCGAGCAGCGCTTCAGGCCTGGCATCGCTCCCGAAGAAGCGGCGCTGCTCGCGTCTGACCTGCTCCATGAAGACTATGCTTATATGTTCGAAGGGTTCTGGGACCTTTGGGTTTTTGACGCTAATCAGCAACAGTGGACGCTGCAGCCCTCAAAAGTAAAGTTTCTGGTGCACGGCGTGGATTTTGACGACGGAGTTTATCGGCATGAGGGTCACGTCGAAGTCGATTTCGGCATCGACTCGCCCTTCCTTCAGGATGAAGTCCAACTCGATAGCGAGGCCGAAACCCGAGTTCGAGCCAACGTGCAGAAGTTAGTGGATTTCACCAACAAGGCGGAGAAGGGCTCAGGCGCAAGTGGACGTTTGCTGTGGTCAGAGTCGGAGGAAAACTTTGCGCAGAAACTGATTGCCCGACTGCAGAAAGTGCAGTAGTTCTTTCTAATGGAGGCCGGGCGTCCTCGCCCGGCTGGAGACGGGCGACACACCCGTCCTCCATCGTCGCTTCGCTCCTCGGAATGACAACATTATTTGGTTCGTCCGCCTTCGACTTTTAGCTTGTCCGTCGCGCCTGCTTGGGCGGCGGCCAGGAGCGCAGTCTTTACACGGAAGGGAGAGCACGAAACGTAATCCATGCCCACCTTGTGACAGAACTCGACTGACGACGGATCGCCGCCGTGTTCGCCGCAAATTCCTACCTCCAGTCCAGGACGCGTCTTGCGCCCGCGTTCCATTCCGATGCTAACCAGTTCGCCCACGCCGTCACGGTCGATCGACGCAAACGGATCCTGTTTGAGGATGCCTTCCTTGAGATAAGTCGGCAACACTTTGTTAATATCGTCGCGTGAGAATCCGAATGTGGTCTGGGTAAGATCGTTGGTGCCGAAGGAGAAGAATTCCGCCTCTTTGGCGATTTCGTCCGCGACCAGGCAGGCCCGCGGAAGTTCGATCATGGTCCCGACGTGATATTTAACCTTCTTTCCCTTTTCTCGGAAAACTTCTTCGGCCACTCGTCGCACGATTGCGCCCTGGTTCTCCATTTCCTTCACAGTTGCGATGAGCGGAATCATGACTTCCGCATGAGTCTTTCCGCCATCCTTCTCGACCGCTACCGCCGCTTCAAAAATGGCTCGCGCCTGCATCTCAGTTATTTCCGGATACGTGATTCCCAAACGGCATCCGCGATGTCCGAGCATGGGATTGAACTCGTGCAACTCTTCCACACGCGCCAGCAACTGGGGGAGGAGTTTCTTCAGATCTCCTGCGCTTTTTGCGCCGTAGTCACGGTAATCTTCTACCAGATTTTTGTTCTGCTTCGCGCTGGCACTGCTTAAGCTGGCGATGTCGACCATGAGTTTCTCGCGTTTTGGCAGGAACTCGTGCAGTGGCGGATCCAGCAGGCGAATGGTCACTGGCAAACCGTCCATAGCCTCGAACAGGCCGATAAAATCGGAGCGCTGCATAGGCAGCAGCTTCTTTAAAGCGAGCCGCCGGTCTTTCTCATTATTGGCAAGGATCATGGCACGCATGTGGCCGATGCGATCCGCAGCGAAGAACATGTGCTCGGTACGGCACAGGCCAATACCCTCGGCACCAAACTCGCGCGCCTTTTTGGCGTCGCGTGGGATGTCAGCGTTAGCGCGCACTCCGATCTTTCTGAAAGGCTCAGCCCAGCTCATGAACTTTTCGAGCTTCGCCATATTTTGCGGGTCGGGCGGAAGCAACTTTCTTTTGCCTCGCAATACGCGGCCGGTGGTGCCGTCGATCGTAATCCAGTCGCCTTCCTTGAACACTTGACCTCGCGCCCTCATTTCGCGCGCCCGCTCATTGACCGCGATCTCACCGGCTCCGGCAACGCAGCTCTTGCCCATGCCGCGAGTGACCACCGCTGCGTGACTGGTGATTCCCCCTTGTGAGGTTAGAATGCCAATAGCGACTTCCATCCCGTGAATATCCTCGGGAGTGGTTTCGGCGCGAACCAGGATTACGGGATTCTTCTCCGCACCGTGTCCGGCCTTTGCGACAGCCTCGTCGGCGGTGAATACGATTTGCCCGACGACGGCTCCCGGCGACGCGGCCAAACCAGTTGAGGTCAGCACATCTTCGGGGCGGACGTCTTTCTCGTCCAATCGCGATACAAAGAAGTCCACGACCTGGTTGGGATCTAGACGGAAGATGGCTTCTTCTTTGTTGATCAGCCCTTCGTCAACCATTTCGATTGCGACCCGGACGGCTGCAAGTCCGGTGCGCTTGCCGTTGCGCGTCTGCAGCATGTAGAGCTTGCCATCCTGGATGGTGAACTCGAAATCCTGCATGTCGTGGTAATGATTCTCCAGCCGCGTAGTGATGTCGCGCAGTTGCTGGTATACATTCGGCATGATGCGCTGCAGTTCGAGGATCGGCACCGGCGTGCGAACTCCGGAGACGACATCTTCGCCCTGCGCGTTCATCAGATATTCGCCGTAGAATTCCTTGGCGCCGGTGGCCGGATTGCGCGTGAAGCCCACGCCGGTTCCACTGGTGTCTCCCAGGTTGCCGTACACCATGGCTTGCACGTTCACCGCTGTGCCAAGCATGTCATCGATATTGTTTATGCGGCGGTAGGTCTTCGCCCGGTCGTTCTGCCACGAGCGGAAAACCGCATCGCGCGCCATCACCAGTTGTTCGTGCGGATCCTGGGGAAAATCCCGCTTGGCATGTTTCCTGACTACCTTCTTGTACTCTTCAATGACTTCCTTCAACGCCTTGGCGTCGAGATCGGTATCGAGCTTGGCTTTTTTCTGCTTCTTCTTGGCGTCGAACACTTCATCAAACGCATGCTTCGGAATTTCCAGCACAACGTTACCAAACATCTGGATGAGCCGACGATAGGAATCGGCCGCGAACCGGGGATTGTTGCTGCGCTTGGCCAGCGACTCCACGCTCTTGTCATTCAAGCCGAGGTTCAGAATCGTATCCATCATGCCCGGCATGGAAAACTTCGCGCCCGAGCGCACACTCACCAGCAGTGGATTGTCGCCTTTGCCGAGCTTCTGACCTTGCAGTTGTTCGAGACGCGCTAGCGCCTCTTCCATCTCGCGGTCAACCTCTTGCGAGACGCCTCCCTGCCGCATGTATTCGCGGCAGGCGTCGGTCTGAATCGTGAAGCCCGGCGGCACCGGCAGACCCGCGTTTGTCATCTCGGCCAGACCGGCGCCTTTGCCGCCGAGTTCGTCCTTCATCTTGCCATTGCCGTCGGCCTTGCCGCCGCCGAAAAAATACACGTACTTGACGCGGTTCGGTCTGGCTTGCTCTTCGTGCGTTTCAGGAAGTGTAATAGTGCTCACGGATTTGTCCTTTTTTAGAAACTGAGATGCGTAGCCGGATGAAGCTTCCTCTTCAGAACCTTGCAGCAACGCCCGGCAGAGATTCAGCCAGCTTCGAAGGTAGCCGAGGGGACTATCCAGTTTACCCGATTCCGGCATGTCGAAGCATGGCTGCTGCGCGCGAATGACGAGATAGCTCCACTGCCGGAAGAACTCAGCCGTTCTACGCGACCGAGTTCGCATCAGCGCACCGTTACAAAGTAGTACGTGCTCATCGCGACACCAATGGCGATTACGACGCACCGCACTTTTCCGGGATCCGCTTTTTGGGTGTAGTGCGCGCCAAACCAACCGCCCGCGAGAGATCCCAGAATCATCACCAGGCAATGCGGCCAAAACACCGCCCCTGCCAGAATGAATGTCACCACCGCAGCGGCATTAATCACGGCTGCAAGTAATGTTCTGATCGCGCCCATGGCGTGAATGTCACGCATACCGAGCGCGGTTAGCATTCCCAGAATTATGAATCCGATGCCCGCGCCGAAATACCCGCCATAGGCCGCAACCAGCAACTCACCGGTTGACATCAGCGTAATGGCTCGCCATGACGCGCTGCTCAAATCATTGACCACCGCGGCCTTGCCCGCGATGGTGCGGATTTTATTGCCAAAAGCAAACAGCACGGTACCGCCGAGCAGCAGCCAGGGGATGAGGTGAAGGAAAGTGCGTTGCGGCGTCTCGAGCAGCAGCAGCGCGCCCACCCAGCCCCCGGCGACGCTCGTCAACAATAGTGGAACCAACAAACGCCGCGACACATTCAACCGTTTCAGATAGGCCGCTGCGCTGGCGCCCAACCCCGGCCACAGCGCGACAGTATTGGTTGCATTCGCCTGCACCGCCGGCATTCCGGTAGATAGAAGTGCAGGGAAAGAAATGAAACTGCCGCCGCCCGCGACGGCATTGAGAGTTCCGCTGATGACTGCTGCGAAGAACAGAAAGATGGCTTGGCGTAAGTGCAAATCCTATGTATAGCACGGAAACTTTCCCGGGAAGCGAATGCCATAAATGCGGGCGCCGCTAGCAAGTCCGATTCGCTAAAGTCAATCCGTAGAAACGTAGTTAGCGACGTTTCCACCGCATTTGCAGAAGCCAGCATTCAGGGGAGAGGCTCGCGTCCTCTTTAGATCACAACGAACCTAAAATGTGTCCAATCACCGTTCGTTACGCGGTGATAAGCGACTCCAAGGCAACACGGTTGGGGATCACTAGAGTGCAACCGTTTTGCTGGATGAGACGCTGCTTCTTGAAGCCTGCGAAAAGCCGGCTGACGGTTTCGCGTTAGGTGCCGATCATTTGTCCGATTTCTTCGTGGGTCAAAGCTAGCTTCACCTGCGTGGGATTTGTCGCCGTCGCGTTCTGGTCGAGCCAACCAACCATGAGCCGGGCAAGTTTTTCGCTGGCGGAGTCGGACAGGATGAGGTCGCGAATTTCGCGGCAAGTGCATGCAAAATCCTGACTGATGTGCTGGGTCACCCACAGGGCCAGTTCGCCGTGCTGGCGCATGAGGCGGAGCAAATCGCTTTGCCGCAGGAAACTAATCTCGGAGGGTTCCTGGGTTTCGGCGGTCGCTTCATATTGGCGCCCTGAAACTGCGGCGGCAACTCCCATGGGGCAACCGGAGTCGACGATCCGGAGAATCAGCGTCCGACCATCACTGCCACAGATTGAAAGCTTCACGCGGCCTCGACGGACGATGAAGACCCCGCGCGGAGCCTGGCCTTCGGCGAACAAAACCGCTCCCGTAGGATAAGTCGCAGTCAGAGCTTCTTGCTCTACGGCACTAGCGACAGCTGCCGGAAGATCGCAAAAGGCCTTGTCTATTTCGTTTTTCTGGACATTGTTCACGATGTGTGTGGCCATTTTGTGCCTCCGCTCACAGGTACTATGGCAACTGCCTGGCCACTCCCTTGATCGAGGTAACCGTTCACTGAAGAATGGTAAGTCGAATAAAACAAACGGAATGGTGGCACCTTGGGCTAAGTAAATCTCCTTTTCATTATGCTGGGCAGTGCGTGCTTTCACACACTGCTGTGTGATCTCAATCACCAATGGAGTGGTCATGCGAACGGCCGCAATTGGTTTGTCATTCCGAGCGAAGCGAGGAATCTGGTACTCACCGCTGAAGCCGAGATTCCTCGCTACGCTCGGGATGACATTATTTAGGGTTTTGGAAGATTCCGGTTTTCGAGTGATGTTTCCCCAGTACGAACAGGGCTGGATCGGATTCTGATTCCTTGGGCCTAACCTCGTCGTCAGACCCGTTGATAATCCACTCCGCCTCGTTACGCTTGCTAAGTTACGCAAGCCGCGGCAAGGAAGGCCGAAATCTCTCACAGGTTTACTGGCAGCGGTCGATGATGCGAGGCAATTGGCGATGTGGCTCATCGCTTCTGGTGATAATTGATCAGACTAAAGAAACCGCCTTCTGCGTTGTCAGCCACTCCAAAGACCTGAACCGCGCGCGCCCAACGTGCATGCCCATAATGCCGCAGCAATGCCGCGGATCCCAATTTAACTCCGGCATCCAACGTGAAGAAGGTGGCGAGTCCCGCGGTCGAGCCCATGAATGGCCGAGCGATGGGATCGTTCTCACGAAAACGAGAGCGCTCCATGTTGCGATAAGTCGCGAAGGCGTCGGTCGCCGACGCGGCGAGTTGCGATACTGTCCACCGATCGAGATGGAAGGACTGCGCACAGCAAGTGCCAGTGAGCAGCAGGACCGCGAATATTTTCATTGGCATGGGATTGTAGACTTTCTAACCCTTTTGTCCAGCGCTAAAGGTGCAGGGCACGTGAGCGTTGTCGGCTTTAAGTCCTTTTGCTAAAGGGCCAAGTTCTACTAAGGCCTGACTGTTCCCGTTTGCACCGGGAGTGCCAAAACTCGTCGGCCAAAGACGTCTGCCGGCAGATTTGTTTTCAGCGATTTATCTTTTGTCGGTAATTTGGGCAGCAGGGTATTGCGGGTGTTTGTCGGCACTTGTGGCGCAATTTGCGCGGGAACAATCTCATTGTGAGTTACTTTCCTTGTGATGACCGGGTCCGCCACGCCGGCCCCTCATCTGAAAGCGACCCTTCGGGCAAAGGATGAAACCCGCCTAACTGATTCCCTTGATTCGGTTATCCGACTCAGGTAGCGTATCGACTTCGTACCTTACTAATGCTTCGATACCTCGCCCACCGCGTGCTGTACACGCTACCGGTAGTCTGGCTGGTAGTGTCGCTGGTATTCCTTCTCATTCACCTGGTCCCCGGCGATCCCGTTCTGCAGATGCTGGGAGAAGGCGCGCCCGCGACCGACGTCCAAGCCACTCGGCATGCCTATGGCCTCGATGTCCCGCTGAGCCAGCAGTATGTGCGTTACTGGAAAGGTGTGTTGCGCGGCGACCTCGGTCCGTCGCTGCGTTTCAATCAAAACGTGGGTACGCTCATCGCCCAGCGATATCCGTACACTCTGCAGCTAACTCTCGCAGCTTTGCTGGTGGCTGTGCTGCTCTCGATCCCCGCCGGAGTTCGCTCCGCCCAAAGGCGTAATCGCTGGGACGACCGCCTGCTCAGCGTAGTCAGCCTCTTCGGATTATCATTTCCCAACTTCGCTCTCGGACCCATCCTGATTTTGTTTTTCGCCATCAAGCTGGGACTGCTGCCGGTTTCGGGCTCGGGCACGCTGGCGCACCTGGTGCTGCCAGCCATCACCATGGGCGGAGCGCTCGCCGCCATCCTAACCCGCATGGTGCGCACCTCGATGCTCGAAGAACTAAGCCAGGACTACATCCGCACCGCCCGCGCCAAGGGCTTGCCGGAGCGCACGGTAGTCTATCGCCACGCCCTGCGCAACGCTATGATTCCGGTAATCACAGTTCTGGGATTACAATTCGGCGCCCTGCTGGCCGGCGCCATCGTAAGCGAAACCATCTTCTCCTGGCCCGGCATCGGACGCCTGACCATCCAAGCCATCGGCAACCGCGATTACTATCTAGTGCAGGGATGCATCTTAGCAATTGGCCTGACTTACATCGCAGTAAATTTCCTGACTGATTTGCTGTACTCGGTAGCGAACCCAAGGATCAGACAGTGAAAAATGAAAGACCTCTAAAACAATCTGTCATCCCGACCGGAGCTTTGCGATTGGCTGCATCAATCGCAATGCGGAGCGGAGGGATCTGCTTATGAAGCCCCTGTGAAATGCGCTGGACCCTGCGTTCTGAAAGAGTGGCAAGGGAAGTTCAGATGTCACAGCTTTTCTTTGCCCGCATAAATAAGCTGGCAGCAATGACGCGCACTTCTCCTTTCAAGAAAACAGAGCACTCGATCTAACGAAAACCGTGTCATCCCGACCGGAGCATTGCGATTAGCTTGATCAATCGCAATGCAGAGCGGAGGGACCTGCCTTCTGAGCCAGCTAGAAACCTGAGACCAACCGCCCACATAATAGCCATGCCATAAACGCCGAAACGAAAGCTGCAGGATTCTCACTATTGAACAGCCGGCCAGAGAGCTGGGCGGTAATGTCCGATTTCTGGACTCACAAAAATCGCGGGATCGTGAGCCAATCTCGCTGTGTTTTCCGCTTAACTAAGTAGGAAAAAAGAGGGTGCTATGAGTACGGTGACAATCAGCCAGGCAAATCGATCGGCAACGGTTGGCTTCTGGACACCCGTCGGCGCGGCTCGACGATTTGACGCACAGGCGCTGGCGAACGAAACAATGGAGTTTTCGCGGCATGATCAATGCCGGCTGAGCGAGAAGCTGGAAAATTTATTGCTGACCCGGCCGGCATCTCCATTCCTGGCTGTGGATTTGGATATTATCGGTTCCAAGTATCGGGAACTCTCCCAGCACTTTCCGTCCGCCTCCATTTATTACGCGGTAAAAGCCAACCCAGCGGCGGAGGTGGTGCACGTGTTAGCGGCTATGGGCTCAAGTTTTGATATCGCCAGCCCATCCGAATTGGATCTGTGCCTTGAAGCTGGGGTTCATCCCGGCCGCATTTCCTATGGCAACACGACAAAAAAAGCGGTCGATATTGAATACGCCTTCCTGCGTGGCGTACGCCGGTTCGCATTCGACAGTGAAGCCGAACTGCGCAAACTAGGACAGTACGCTCGTGGAGCAGCTGTTATGTGCCGCCTGCAAACTACCGGAGAAAATGCCGGATGGCCGCTCTCGAGAAAATTTGGCTGCGACTTGGAAATGGCGGAAGCACTCCTGCTCATGAGCAGCAGGTTGGGTGTGAACGCCATCGGCGTTGCATTTCACGTAGGCTCGCAACAAACGGATCCCACGCAATGGAAAAGCCGCTGCGGGAAACGTCCGCGCTGTTTCGACGGCTTGCACGTCGTGGCGTGGTATTGAACACCGTGAACATTGGTGGCGGTTTCCCCGTTCGTTATGAGAGCGATATTCCAGCGCTTCGCCAGTTTACCGGGGCGATCAACGAACCTTTGGACGACGCGTTCGGCGCCTCGCGGCCAAAATTGATGCTTGAGCCTGGTCGATCATTAGTGGCGGAGGCCGGTGTCATTCAAAGCGAAGTGGTACTTGTTTCCCGCAAATCGCGCCGCGACACAACCAGATAGGTCTATCTCGATGTCGGGAAGTTCGGGGGCTTGGCCGAGACTCTCGATGAGAGCATTAAATACCGGCTGCGCACGACTCGTACCGGAGCACCCGGTCCGGTTGTGCTCGCCGGACCAACCTGTGACAGCGCCGACATCCTTTACGAAAAAAGCGGATACGCCTTGCCACTCGATCTTGAACCTGGAGATCGCGTCGAGATTTTGAACACGGGCGCCTACACCAGCAGCTACGCGTCGGTAGGCTTCAATGGATTTCCGCCACTCCGAACTTTTTGTCTGTGATGTGAGCCTGTCGCGGTCCCAGATCGTGGGAGGAAGAAAAAAATGTTCACAGTTTTGACATGCTTGGCGGCTTTGTCCTTCAGCATCGGGGGGTATTACATGAAACTGTCCGCGGGCTTGACCCAGTTTCAGCCTACCGTGCTAGTGTTCATGTTCTTCGCCGTCGGGGTGTGCCTCCAAACCGTCGCCATGCAAGGTCAACAGATGGCAGTCACCTACATAGTGGTTCTCGGATTTGAAGCGATCACTGCCTTTTGTCTTGGCGCCTTCTTTCTGCAAGAGAGCACCTCGCTGATGAAATTTGCTGGAATTGGATTGGTTCTGGTAGGAATCACGCTGCTCAGGACAGCTAAATAGAGTCACCACAACGAATGAAGATTTGTGGAGTCGACTGCCATGAAAAACAACGCGACACTGTCCAATCCTCTAAGGCGGAAATACGCTCAACCCGCGGATGCGCAATCCATCAATGGTGCCGATCGTCCAGAGACCTCGCTTTCGTCAAATCGAATTGCTGGCTCCCCGCGTTCGAGCGTTGCGTTTGCGACATTGGGTACGGTGCGAAGCCTTTGGTCGATGATTAGCGCGCTTGTTCGTGCACGCCAGAAGCTGACCACCGCGTATCAGATGGATGCCACGTCGCGAGAGTATAAGACAGCAAAACTCGGATCGGACGCCACAAAAATCCGAACTTAGGGAATGGTTCCACCTCTGGCGCGGGGCGGATGCTTTAATTCCAAAGGTTATTAAGATACGGCGTGATTTGCTCGATGAAGATGAAGTAACAAAACATTCCGACTGTGCCCAATATGGCGGACCAGAGCTTGGGCCTCATTCCAGTTTTCTGAATGACCATGTACGCCAGTACGCCCGTAATGATATAGATCAGCCCGGAAAAAGCTGGCCACATAAGCCCGATCGGATGATCCAGATAGATCTGCCGGTAGGAAAGCACGACTGTAGGGTTGAATAACGTCTCAATGATGCCGAACGCCAGCATCGCAGTCAAGAAGGTGAAGGCGCGACGACCGGGCTCTCTTAACAGGAGGTAAATCAGAATTATGAATGGCAGCTCGGTAAGAATGAATGGAGCAATTAAGTACGGCCTCGCGTCGCCCGCCAGGAGCGGGCGAGAAGCACGCTGGAACATCGTGATAAAGCTAACCGCGACCTGCGCTCCCAGGGCGAGAACGAGGCGCTCGATCGTCAGGCGGTCGACTGGGAAGACGCGCGGGCGGAGAACCACAGGGTCGGGTGGTCGCTGACGTGAAACCCGAGGTATCGCTAATGAAGCTCCAAAACTCGCTCCCAAGGCTATTTCAATTCCATAAGTCAGGATGAACGTAGGGAAAAGCCAATGCAGCACCATTCCAATGATTACGCCAAGAGGACTCGACAACAACAAGCCAAAGAAGACAAGGCCACTCTCGCCACGGATGCTCGGATCCCGTTCGGCTATAACCGAGCGAGCGAAGACAGGGGAGTAAACATAGACGGCAACGGCGAGTAGAGCAAGGGCAAGCCCAATCGGCGCGAGGAATACGCCTCCAAACATAACGAGGGGAAACGAAAGCACTGCCAGCACTGCGGTCGCGAAGCTGCCGCAATACAGAAGAAAAAGACCGGGAAGCAAGTTACGAATTTTGACGTTAGGCAGCCACCCCAGAATCATGGCAAGAATGATGGCCACCGTCATGGCGACCGGAAAACTGAGTACCAGCAGTCGGGGCGTGATGCTGGCATAGTGTGCCGCGTGAAGGTTGTTTCGATACCACGACTCGTATGCGCCTTGGCAATTGTGAATACAGTAAATGCCTTCTCCCCGGTTTGCGAAAAGCCCCGACACCCACGCGGCATAAGCGCTGCACTGATAGCCAACCGAGAATGCCGCCAACGCGAACAGCAGTGGGACGACTGGCGGGACATCTCGCAACGTCCGAAGCGTGAGCGTCAGCTTATCTTTCGACGGAAAGAAAGGAGATGGCACGGTCCTAGACTATGCTCAGGCGCTCGGTGAGACTAGAACCAGCAAACTGAATCATGTGACGCAGGTAATCAGGCGCTATCCGAGTACAGGCGCGAGAGCACAACGCGCAATCATGAAAAGAGGTTGCGCCAGCAAAACTCGCTTTTGGGATTTTCCCGGCCCTTACAAGTACCCGCTATCCCGGTTTGACACCCTTTTGCGGCAGCTCCTATACTTGCTCCGCGCCGCGAATCCCGTCTTGAGAGGCTCCCCATGTTGAAACACTCCCTCGCTGTTTTCCTCATTGCCGCGTCCGCAACCTTGGGCTTTGCGCAAGATCATTGGAAACAACCCAAGCTCACTTCGCAAAATAGCAATACTACGCAATTGCTCATCTCGGTGTAGTCCGGTGAACTCGCAAATAGTTTGGGCGGCCGGAACCGGCGGTACTTATGTGGTCACGACCGATGGGGGAGAAACCTGGAAAGCTGCGGTGGTTCCGGGAGCCGAATCGCTGCAATTCCGCGATGTGCAGGGCGTGAGCGATAAGGTCGCGTATCTATTGTCCATCGGAAATAACACTGGGGATTTTCGCATCTACAAAACTACCGACGGCGGCGCCACATGGACCATCGAGTTTAAAAACCAAACCAAGAAGGCGTTCTACGATTGTTTTGCCTTCTGGACGCCGGATCGCGGTATCGCGCACAGCGACTCGGTGAACGGAGTATTCCCAGATATTCGTACGACAAATGGAACGACTTGGAAGAGCATCGCCAAAAACATGCCACCAGCGCTGAAGGGAGAAGCGTCGTTCTCCTCCAGTGGCACCTGCGTCACAACCGAGGGTGAAAACAACGCTTGGATTGCCACCGGCGGCTCGAAAATCGCGAGGATCCTGGCCACGACCGATGGCGGCGACTCGTGGAACGCATATGACACTCCCCTCATCAGCTCGCCTACCGCGGGCGGATTCAGCGTAGCCTTCCGCGATCCCATGAATGGCATCGTCGGCGGAGGTGACTTGGCCACGAACGATCCCAACCATGCGGAGACCGCAACCTCGCACGATGGCGGGAAAACCTGGAAGTTGACCAAGAAGCCTCCGGTGAAAGGGGCCATCTTCTGCCTGAGTTATACGAATGGCGATGACGAAAACCGCGGCCACCATGGGGATCGCACGGTCGTAATCACCGCTGAGACGGCACCGAACTTTACCTTAGGAGCAGGAGCGTGGACGCCCGATGAAGGGGACACCTGGTTCAAACTCCCCAAGGAAGTGAGCGGCTACTGGGCAGTGGCTTTTGCCGATCCGCACGCCGGATGGTTCGTGGGTAATGGCGGCAAGATCCTGAAAATCAGCTTCGAATAAGGGCGCCCTGGTCACGAAGCCGCAATTGATTCAACAACAGCGTCATGAAACCTGGGGCGCAATTGCTTGATGGCCTGATTGCTGCAATCAGGCCAGGTGCGGTTAGTGAGCAACGTCACGGAGAGCTGGCGTTCGGGATCGATCCACAGCGAAGTTCCCGTGTAACCTAGATGACCGAATGAATTAGGCGAGAAATATTTTCCCGATTGCGATGGGGAGGAAGGCGTGTCCCAACCCAGCGCGCGAGATGTGTTCACAGGGGACGATTCGCGCCGGGTGAAAAGCGCCACTGTTTCAGGACGTAATATCGGGCGTCCTCCGGCCAGCATAGTGTGGGCAAAAATGGCCAGGTCTTCAGCGCTGGCGAAGAGTCCCGCGTGACCCGCAACTCCGCCCAGCACGCTGGCATTTTCGTCTTGCACCTCTCCTTGAATGACGCGGCGCCGGAAAGACTGATCATTGGCGGTCGGCGCAATCGACGCTCGCCACGACGCCGGAGGATTGAAGGCAGTGTGTTTCATGGCTAAGGGCCCAAAGACTTCACGCTGACAGAACCGGTTAAGCGATTCTTCGGCGATGCGCTCGAGCGCGATTCCCAGGATGATGAAACCGATATCGCTGTACTCGGCTCTGGTGCAGGGGTCGGCGGTCAGCGGAGTTGCAAACGCCGCGGCGAGAAGTTCGTCTCGAGTGCGAGCTCGCAGAAAAAGTTTTTCGTACGCAGGCAATCCTGACGAATGAGCTGCCAACATGCGCAGCGTGACTGCATCTCGTCGCGGATCTTCTCCGCCGAACTCCCCCACAACTGCATTTACAGGCAGGTCCAGGTCAAGCAGGCCGCGTTCGTAAAGGATCATCGCCATGCTGGTTGTAGCGACGACTTTTGCAAGCGAAGCAAGGTCGAAAGCGGTAGCGATCGTCGTTTCGGGAGTATCGGTTTCGTACGTTAAATGACCAAAAGCTTTCAGTCCGACCAGATTGCCTTGATGCGTGATGGCGATCGATGCTGCGGGAAAAGTATGATCCGCAATTGCCCGTCGTATTAACTCATAAGTGGGCGCAAACACAGTATCCTGCTGCCCATAGGCAGGAACGGGGAAGCAGGCGGGTGTTTTGATGGCAGGCAAAAGGGTTCTCAGCCAGATGCCTGTTTTATAGCAAAGTTTCGAAGGCGGGTAAAGATGACCATCGCGTATTCAATGTTGCCACAAATGGACAACTTCGCCGTTGGCGTCTGTCATGTCGCCGGGCTGAACTCCGGCTGGGCAACTTCCCACATATTTCGAGTCCATAATCATCGTGGTCTCGCTCACGCTGCGCATTGCCGGGGTATACGTGGCGTGGCTTTCGGAGTGGGCCGCCGTATCGCTATTAAAGGTCGTCGTGCCCTTGCTCTCAATAACCGTGCCCGCAATTGTGCAACGTGTCTCAAGGACATACTTGCCACTTTGCAAACTCTCGTTGATGGTGGTGCAACCCTTCGGCATCTCCTGCGACTCTACATGTTTGTCGTAGGCGTGATTGCGGCAGATGGTCGAATCGGATTCGGTCTTCTTATTGCCGGGATTGTCAATTGTCTGTCTGTGCATCGACCACAATCCTTCCTTCATTTCCGGCTTGTCAATCGCCGAAGCTATCCCGATTACCAACAGCAATGCCGCGATTACAGCCACCAGCCTCGCCTTTATCACTTTTCCTCCATGGGTTTCACCGTCAATGTGAAGCTACCCATTGTACCTTTTTGTGAGATCATCACGGCTGCGGCTGCCTGATCGCCACGAACTCATTCAATAGAGTAAGATGATTTCCGCTGAATTCGCGCGCGCGAAGACGGTGTATCCGCACGACTTCCAATCAGAGAGCTAACCGACAAATGACTGCAAAATTCCGCGTGTTTGCCACCTGCGACATTGGTGAATCCATCGACCTGCTACGCAAGCGAGGATACGACATCGAGGTCTACCCCAAGCCCGAAGCGCCGCCGAAGAGTCTGATTATCGAGAAGGTGAAATCCGGGATCGACGGGTTAATCACGACATTGCGCGACCCCATTGATGTGGAAATATTCGAGGCAGGGAAGGGAAGTCTAAAGGTAGTCGCACAAATCGCGGTGGGCTTCGACAACATCAATCGAGCCGACGCCAACCGTTACAAAATTCCTTTCACCCACACCGCCGACGTGCTCACCGAAGCCACCGCTGAATTCGCGTTCTTCATGCTGGGCGTGCTGGCGCGAAAGATGTGGCCAGCCGAGCACCTCACTCGGGAAAACCAATGGGGATACTGGCATCCCTACCTGCCGTTTCTGGGCGACGAAGTTACCGGCAAAACGATTGCCGTCATTGGTACCGGACGCATTGGGCTGGCGCTCATCAAGAAGTGCGCCGGTTTCGATATGAATATTCTGTGCTACGACACGGCCTACCAGAACCACGAATACGTCAAAGCCATTCAGGAAACCATGGACTTGCGCCACGCGCGCGGAATATCTCACGACAAAAACTGGATCAAATATGTCGAATTCGAGGAGGCGCTGCGCGATGCCGACTTCGTCAGCGTGCATGTGCCGCTGTTGCGCGAGGGCGAGAGTTCAACGCCCACCTACCATCTTTTTAACGAACGCACACTGCGCATGATGAAGCCTACCGCCTATCTGGTAAATAATTCGCGAGGGCCAGTGGTTGAAGAAAAAGCATTAGTGAAAGCGCTTCGCGAAAAATGGATTGCGGGCGCGGCGCTGGATGTTTACGAAAAAGAACCATTGCCCGCAGATTCAGAGTTGCGAGACCCCGCAATTGCCGACCGCTGCCGCCTATATCCGCATTTCGCCAGCGCCGCACAGATCACTCGCTTGTCGACTGATCCGAATAAAGGCATGGCGGGACGCTGCGCGCAAGGGCTCATCGATGTGTTGGAGAAAAACTACGGCGGCGACATCACGAAAATGCCGTACGTAGTAAATAAAGAAGCATTTCGCACGTAGCTAGTTCATGGAGCACGGGCGTCTCGCCCGTCCGGCGAAAGATAGCTTTCCGTATAAACGGGCGAGACGCCCGTGCTCCATCAATCAATCTAAATTTATTCCGAGATGGTATGTTCCTCGCTGCTTTGGGCGCGAAGAACGCGATCGACAGAATAAGGAGCGCGGCGGGTGGGTTCGTGATAGTGCCGCACCTGCATTTCGCCGAGTAGGCCGACCGCCAGCAGGTTCAATCCCGCCAGCAGCAAGACTGCGGCGAAAATCATAAGCGGACCATGCTGAGTCATGGTGTCGGAATGATTCAGAAATTTATCCACCAGCAGCCAGCTTGCGATTCCGCTTCCACCCAACATGCTCAGCATTCCGAGGGTACCGAAAAAGTGCAGCGGACGCGCCAGATATCGCAGCAAAAATCGAATCGTAATCAGATCGAAGAACACGCGGAAGGTGCGCGAGATGCCATAATGCGACGCTCCGCGCTCCCGGTTAACGTTGCGAATGGGAACCTCAATGATCGAAGCCCCATACCACGAGGCCAGCGCAGGAATGAAGCGGTGCAACTCGCCATACAACGGTACCTGCTCGAGAACCTCGCGTCGATACGCTTTGAAAGTTGTTCCAAAATCGTGAATACTCACGCCGCTCAGCTTCGCCATCAGCCAGTTGGCGCAGCGTGAAGGAATGCGGCGCAGCCACAGATTGTCGATGCGGTGCTTGCGCCATCCACTGACGATGTCATAGCCCTCGGCAATCTTCTCGAGGAACATGGGAATGTCGGCGGGATCGTGCTGCAGGTCGCCATCCATGGCGATAATATAATCGCCGCGTGAGTGGTCGAAACCAGCGGCCAGCGCGGAAGTCTGCCCAAAGTTCCGGCGCAATTTCACCACTGTGACCCGGCTGTCGATGGCAGCAATCTCGCGCAGAAGAGGGAACGTCCGATCGCGTGAACCATCGTCCACCAGCACAATCTCAAAGCTTTCGCCATGAATTTCCATGACCGCTTTGAGCCGGTCGTAAAGATCGGTGACGTTCTCCTGCTCATTGTGCAGGGGCACAACGATGGAATATCTGGGCATGAAAGTTTATTATAGCGTGCGCCGCGCGAATTTGAACTTTTTTACTACCAGCCGGGTGGGCCGGCTGCGAAACTAGAATGGTAACAGCGACATCCCTGTTTTTACTGTATCTTTTGGATGGCGTAGTCTGAACCGGGTGTTCAAATCTGCAGCAGCTACACAGGTCACACAGACGGGACAGGAGCCCGCGCGAATGGATATTAAAGTGATCATAATGATGGGCTGTGTTCTTTGCACCACTACCGGACTCTGTTTCATGGAACTTCGGCGCATACGCAAGACGATTCAAGCCAAGCAAAAAGTGTAAGTAGGGAACAAATTAAAGACGTTGCCCCGGGCGCAAGATCATGCGTCGCCATCCTGCCTTGTCGCCGTTACTTTCGATTTCGTCTGTAATCACGTTTGCATCGAAGTAGCGTCCTGAATTGCCCTCGTAATCTCATTTGACAAGCGTAACCGACCGCTGGCCTATAATTCCGTTTTCATTGATGCCAATATCGCTTCACAGGAGATGGTGGTTTGCCAAACGAAGAAGATGCGTCCTTCAATTGTAGTTCGCCGCAGCGCCGGACCTTCTTGCAGAGAAGCGCCTTGGCCGGAGTTAGCGCGGCTATGTTGCCAGCTTTAGCGAGAGCCCGCGAACTCACCGATTCTCCCACGCCGCAGATCAAACCATTCGAATTGGATGAGCTCACCATCGCCGATCTGCAATCAGGAATGGCTTCGGGAAAATTCAGCTGCCCGTTCCATCGCCGAGAAATATCTCGCCAGGATCGAGGAAATCGACAAGCACGGTCCGACAATCAACAGCGTGATTGAGATCAATCCCGACGCGCTTGCCATCGCTGAAGCTCTCGACAAAGAACGAAAAGACCAACACCTGCGCGGGCCCATGCACGGTATCCCCGTCCTGATCAAAGACAACATCGATACCGCCGACCGCATGCAGACGACCGCTGGCTCTTTAGCTCTGCTGGGATCGAAGCCGGCGCGCGACTCTTTCGTCGCGCAGAAACTGCGCGAGTCCGGCGCGGTGATCCTGGGCAAGACAAATCTCAGCGAGTGGGCGAACATTCGCTCCAGCCACTCCAGCAGCGGATGGAGCGCGCGCGGCGGACAAACTCTGAACCCTTATGTGCTCGACCGCAATCCCTGCGGATCAAGTTCCGGTTCAGGCGCCGCAACCGCAGCCAATCTCTGCGCGGTCGCGGTAGGCAGCGAAACCGACGGCTCTGTCGTGTGTCCAGCTTCGGTCAACGGACTTGTCGGCATTAAGCCCACGCTCGGCTTGATCAGCCGCGCCGGAATCATTCCCATCGCCCACAGTCAGGACACGGCTGGCCCCATGGCCCGCACCGTGCGCGACGCCGCGATTTTATTGGGCGCGCTAGCCGGAGTCGATCCGCACGACAGCGTGACCTCGACGAGCAAAGGCAAAGCAGCGACCGACTACACAAAGTTTCTCGATCCTCACGGACTACGCGGCGCCCGCATCGGCGTAGCCCGCAAATATTTCGGCGCCAATGACGCTCAGGATCAGCTGATGAATAATCTGATCGACACCATGAAGCGCCAAGGCGCGGAAATCATCGATCCCGCCGACCTGCCCACTCACGGAAAATTCGATAAGACCGAACTTGTGGTGCTGCTGTATGAATTAAAGGCTGACCTCAATGCGTACCTCGCGAATCGTCCAGGAGCGCCCGCGTCGTTGAAAGACATCATCGAGTTCAACGAATCCAACCGCGACAAAGAGATGCCATATTTCGGCCAGGATCTTTTCATCAAGGCCGAAGCCAAGGGCCCGCTCAGCGAAAAGGAATACACCGACGCTCTGGAGGCGAACCATCGCCTCTCGCGCCAGGAAGGCATCGACGCAGTCATGGATCAATTTCATCTCGACGCAATCATGGCGCCCACGGCCGGCCCGGCATGGCTAACCGATTGGGCCGATGGCGATCACGACTTAGGCGGCAGCTCAAACGCCGCCGCAGTGGCCGGATATCCGGATATCACAGTCCCCGCAGGATTCGTCTTCGGCCTGCCAGTAGGAATCTCATTCTTCGGCCGCGCCTGGAGCGAACCCACGCTGCTGAAAATCGCATACGGCTTCGAGCAGACAATCCAAGCCCGAAGGCCGCCGCGATTCATGCCAACGCTAAAGCTCTGACACGTTCGGTCAGAAGACAAGACAATCCAACGCGATATCCCGAAACTTCATGGCACAAATCTGCTGTCATCCCGAGCGCAACATTGCGATTGGCCTTATCAATCGCAATGTGGAGTCGAGGGACCTGGTGTTGAAGCTGCAAACCCCATCATCTCTCACTGTGGTATTCTTCCTCGCCATGATTGAGGAAACCGTGTGACCCCGGAACCGCAACCCATCAACGTCGGCCTGATCGGCTTCGGATTTGCCGGACGCACCTTCCATGCTCCGGTGATCCGCGCGGTTAAGGGTCTGAGGCTTGCCGCCATCCTGCAGCGGAAGGGAACTGAGGCTGCTAGCGCCTATCCGGACGTTCGCATCGCGCGCAGCGTTGAGGAACTGCTTGCGTCCGATTCTATTCAGCTCGTCGTGATCGCGACCCCCAACGTTTCGCACTTCGATTTGGCGCGGCAATGCTTGCTCGCCGGACGCCACGTCGTCATCGACAAGCCATTTGCTACCACCTACGCACGAGGCTGCGGAACTGGTTCCGCTGGCGGAAAAATGCGGACGCCTGCTTTCGGTTTATCAGAGTCGCCGCTTCGATGGCGACTTCAAGACTGTTCGCAATCTGCTCGCATCGGACGCTCTCGGCCGCGTCGTGCTGTTCGAGTCGCATTATGATCGCTACCGTTTGCAGCTCCGGCCTGGGGCGTGGCGCGAACAAGCAGGCCCGGGAAGCGGCGTGTTCTTCGATCTTGGACCGCACTTGATTGATCAGGCGCTCACACTGTTCGGAACGCCCGAAGCGATTAGCGCGGATATACGCGTGGAGCGCGATGGAGCCGTAGTCGACGACGCGTTTGATCTTACTTTGCGGTATCCGCGGCTGCGAGTTTTGCTGCGCGGGACCATGCTGGCTAGTAAGCCGTCGCCCCACTTCCTGATTCATGGAACCAAGGGCTCTTACGTTAAGTACGGGCTCGATCCCCAGGAGAACGCGCTAAAGCGCGGCGAACTTCCGGAGGGACCAGACTGGGGCAAAGAACCTGAAGAAGCATGGGGCACCCTTTCGCAGGTTGAAGGAGACAAAGTCACGGAGCGCGCCGTTCCGACGGAGCCCGGTGATTATCGCGAATATTATGCGAATGTTCGCGACGCGATTCTCGGGAAGGCGGCGCTCGCCGTCACCCCGCAAGGCGCGTTGAGCGTGATGCGAGTGCTGGAACTGGCGCGCCAAAGCAGTGACGAGAAACGCGTGATCCCGTACGTGTAGGGAAAGGTGCCTTGACCACAGAGACACAGAGTCACAGAGAATAAAATCCAGAGATTTTCTCTGTGGCTCTGTGGTTAAGAAGCGAAACTACGGCAACACTTCGTAGCTGACAAACGCGAACCTTTTGGAATCGGGCGACCACGAGTTGACGTTGATCGTTCCCTGTCCGCCAAAGAAATGGGTCAGCACTTGAATAGAGCCAGCTGCGGCTTGCTGCGCGGCGCTTTGCGGCATGGGCATCATGCGAAGTTGAACATTAGTTTTGACGCCGTGTCCTGGCGTGCCCTTTGGAAAGGATAAAAAGACCATCCATTTGCCATCGGGTGAAGGATGCGGGAACCAATCTTCCAGTTCATCGCTGGTAATGCGCTCGGCCTTCCCGTCGCCTGGCCCAGCGCCGTCGGCGGGAAATCGCCAGATGTCCCAGCCGCCAGAACGGTTGGAATTGATATAAATCCACTTACCATCCGGCGAGTAGTCCGGGCCGTCATCATCGACCGCGCTGGAAGTAAGCTGCTGTTCAGTTCCACCGCCTTGAATACGAAAGATATTGAAGTGGTCGCCACGCTTGCCGACAAAAGCCAGCCATCTTCCATCGGGAGACCAGCCGTGGAAATAACTCGGATGGTTCTGAGTAATCAGCAGGGGTTTCGTGCCATCGGAAAAAGCCACGAATACCCGCGATTCTTGCGAAGAGCCATATTTCGCGGAAAACGCCAGCAGTTTGCCGTCGGCCGAGAGGCCGTGGTCGTTGTTGCACTCGTAGGCGGCGTCTAGGCCCAGTTTCTCCGGTTGCGCTTTCTCGTTGGCATCAAGGCTGAAACGGTAAAGCTTGCCCTCGGAGTTGGCGAGCAGATACTTTCCGTCGGGCGACCAGTTCGGCGCTTCCCAGAGTTTATCCGCCGTGTAAACGACGCGAACGCTTTTACTCTCCAAATCGTAAATTGAGATTGCGCTGCGGACGTTGCTGGGATTCTGGTTCGCACTTTTTTCCGGCGCGGCTGTTTGCGACAGAGCGTGGGGATGCAGAATCGAAATGGCTAGTGCAAGAGCGAGAATATTAGCCGCAGCTGAATTAAAATTCATGAGCGCGCGTGGCCGAAGCAAGATGATTTCCGACATAGCATACTCGCGATAGGAGCGGCAGTCCAAGTGATTGCCTCGCGCAGCGGTATTAAGAACGATTACTTTTCCGGCACAAAACCGCGTGCGGGTCCAAGTCTCGATGTTATGATGCTGAAACGTTGACCCAGAGTCCGCAGGTGACGGCGTCGGAGCGAGCAGCGATTCAATGGCAATTGCGAACCTTAAAACTCCAACCACGGCGGTAGCACCGTCCTCTACTTACAAGGGCGCTTTGGCAGTGATGACTACCCTCTTCTTCATGTGGGGATTCGTCACCGTGCTGAATGACGTGCTGGTGCCGCATCTCAAATCCATTTTCGACCTGACTTATGCCCGGGTAATGCTGATTCAGTTTTCTTTCTTTTCGGCATACTTTATTTTCTCTATTCCTTCCGCAAAGCTCATCGATTGGATTGGCTACCACAAAACAATGGTCGTGGGCCTCTTCACCATGGGTCTGGGCGCATTCCTTTTCATACCTGCGGCGAGCGCAGCATCGTATCCGCTGTTTTTGACGGCGCTCATGATTCTGGCGGCGGGAATTACCGCGTTGCAGGTTGCGGCGAATCCCTACGTAGCTGTCTTGGGCCCGGCAGAGACAGCTTCGAGCCGGTTGAATCTCGCACAAGCTTTCAATTCGCTGGGAACAACTATCGGCCCTTACCTTGGAGGGGCGCTCATTCTGACTGCGGTTCCGCTGAGCATGGAGAGCGTGCGCCAGTTGTCGCCCGAGGCGCTGCAGGCATACCGGATCCACGAGGCCTCGTCGATCAAATTGCCTTACGTTGTTATTGGGCTTACTCTCTTCGTGCTCGGCATCGCCATTGCGCTGTTCAAACTGCCGGCAATGCCGCAGGCGGAACGTCACGGAGCGGCGGGTCCGCAGAACCAGTGTATGGAAGCATCGCAATCTCGTGCTGGGAACGGTTGGGATTTTCGTTTATGTGGGCGCCGAAGTCGCGATTGGAAGTTTTCTGATCAACTATCTCAGCCAGCCGAACATCGGCAACGTTTCCGTCCTGGTTGCGGCTCGCTACGTTTCTTATTATTGGGGAGGCGCCATGGTCGGCAGATTTGTCGGCTCGGCGATCCTGCAAAAGGTTCGCACCGGCACCGTGTTGGGCATTGCTGCGGCTACGGCGTGTCTGCTGGTTTGTATTTCCATGTTGACTCTGGGCCATGTCGCGATGTGGAGCATTCTTCTGGTGGGCTTTTTCAATTCGATCATGTTCCCCAGCATTTTCACTCTCGGGATTGCGGAGCTTGGCCCCCTCACGGGAGATGGCTCTGGCTTGCTAATTATGGCGATCGTTGGAGGGGCAATTATTCCGGTGATTCAGGGCGCTCTGGCTGATCGAGTGGGGATCCATCACGCATTCATTCTTCCGGTTATTTGTTATTTGTATATTGTGTATTACGCCTTTAGAGGATCGCGTCCCATAGTGACGGCTTGAACGATACCACGTGAGAACGATCACCTTAATTCTTTTTGCCATTGTCCTAGCTGACTTCAGCTTCGCAAATGTTCGCGCAGGATTCTGCACTGGCCCCCACGCCTCCGATGGGATGGAATAGCTGGAACAAGTTCGAGTGCAACGTCAGCGAAGACCTCATCAAGCAGATAGCCGACGCGATGGTGAAATCCGGCATGAAAGATGCTGGATACCAGTACGTCATAATCGATGATTGCTGGCAGGTGGCTCGCGATAAAGACGGGAACATCATCGCCGATCCGCAGCGTTTTCCTTCCGGGATTAAGGCGCTGGCCGACTACGTTCATTCCGTGGGCTTGAAGTTTGGTATTTACTCCGACGTGGGAACGAAGACTTGTGCCGGCCGACCGGGCAGTCTGGGACACGAGTATCAGGATGCGCGGCAGTACGCTGCGTGGACCGTGGATTATTTGAAATACGATTGGTGCAACACCATCACGCAAGATGGCCACGCAGTTTATTCGCTGATGCGGCAGGCTCTGGATGCGTCGGGTCGGCCAATTGTGCTGAGCATCTGCGAGTGGGGCACGCATACGCCGTGGCTCTGGGGTAAAGATGCTGGGGGCAATCTTTGGCGCACTACTGGCGACATCAAAGACCGATGGCAAGGCCGCGTCAAATGGCCTGCGGGAGATTGTTGTTCGAACGGCGTAGTGGATATTGTCGATTTGCAAGTCGGACTCGACAGCTTCGCCGGGCCCGGCCATTGGAATGATCCCGACATGCTCGAAGTCGGCAATGGCGGCATGACCGACACTGAATACCGCTCCCACTTCAGCCTGTGGGCGATTCTCGCGGCGCCGCTGATAGCGGGCAATGATGTGCGCAACATGCGTCCGGAAATTCGCGACATTCTTACGAATAAAGAAGTGATCGCCGTCGATCAGGACCCGCTCGGAAGCGAAGGCAAGCGGGTGAAGAGGAACGGCGACCTGGAAGTGTGGGCGAAGCAAATGAAAGATGGCAGCCGCGCGGTGATTTTGTTTAATCGTGGAAGCGCGGAGCATCAGGTCAGTGTGAATTGGGAAGATATTGGTTATCCCAATCATTTGCAGGCTGCGGTCCGCGATTTGTGGCAGAAGAAAGAGCTGGGCCGGTTTACGGGAAGCTTTTCTGCTTCGGTTGTGTCTCATGGCGTGGTGATGGTCACGATCAAGCCCTAGCAGGTCGCGATGGAGGACGGGCATCTCGCCCGGCCAGCCGGACGAGACGCCCGGCCTCCATTACCGTCTTCCTTTACCATACTTTTGTGACGCGAATCGATAGACCGATGGGTGAAACTTTTGCTCCCAACAAGTCCGCAGACTCTACACTGTTGCCCAAGCTGAAGACTTTGTTCGCCGAATTGTACGGTGCAGTGCCAGCAATTTACCGGGCGCCGGGAAGAGTTAACCTGATTGGCGAGCACACCGACTATAACGATGGCTTTGTCATGCCCGCCGCTCTGGATTTGTACACGTATGTGGCGGTGAGTCCGCGGCAGGATCGAAGACTCCATGTTTACTCGGCGAATCTTAAAGAAAAATGCGATCTTGATCTGGATTCGATCCATCCCGGGCGGTCGGGCCACTGGAGCGACTATGTTCGTGGCGTGGCTGGAGTGCTTCAGTCGGCGGGATATGAGCTGCGCGGGGCTGATTTGGCCATTGCGAGCGACGTGCCACTGGGATCGGGGTTGAGTTCGTCGGCTGCTCTTGAAGTTTCCACTGCTTTGGCCCTTCTAAGCAATTCGCACCTCAGTGCCAGTCCCACTGAGATCGCGCAAATGTGCCAGAAGGCTGAACATGTTTACGCGGAGACGCGATGCGGAATTATGGATCAGTTCATTTCGTGCCATGGCCGCGCCGGCCACGCGATTATGTTGGATTGCCGCTCGCTGGAATTCGAGCTGCTACCAATTCCGCCCCAGACGCGGCTTATGGTTTGCAATACGATGGTGAAGCATGAGCACGCGAGTGGCGGATACAATACTCGGCGGCGAGAATGCGAAGATGGTCTTCGCGCGCTGGCTGAGGTTCTACCGGTAATCCATGCGCTTCGCGATGTGACTTTGGATGAATTGGAAAAGCATCGAGACCGCTTGAGTCCTGTCATCTATAAACGTGTGCGCCACGTCGTGACCGAAAATGAGCGGGTGAAACAAGCTGCCCGCGTGCTCGTGACTGGCGACATAGCCGCGCTTGGCCGGCTGATGGCTGATTCGCATCGCAGCTTGCGCGACGACTACGAGGTTAGTATTGCGGAACTTGACCTGATGGTTGAATTGGCGCAGGGGCAAGCCGGCGTGTACGGCGCTCGCATGACGGGCGGTGGTTTTGGGGGATGTACGATAAATCTTGTCGATGCCGCGTCATGCCGAGGAAGTGCGGCAAAAACTGGAAAAAGATTATCAGGAAAAAACTGGAATTAAGCCTGTCATCCTGATCTGCGAGGCTTCGGATGGCGCCGCAGCTGTTGCGGTGAGCTGACGAGCAAGGCACCGACCAGCGCAATGCAGCGGCTTCGAAGTCTGGGAAAAAATATCGGGTAATATCGGTGTTCGGTTCATTGCCGTACGTTGGTTTGGAATCGACGACCAACCAAGTCGCGGAAAGTAGGGCTCTGGCTTGAGAGCGATAAATGTCGCAGTTTGCTGCTCGAAAGGCTTCGGCGAATGAAGTCCCCGCCCAGATCCGGACCAATCCCTGAACTACCGCAAACTTCTACGCACCGCCGATTTAATCCGCTGACGCGAGAGTGGGTGCTGGTTTCGCCGCACCGCACGGAGCGTCCCTGGCAGGGCCAGACCGAGCAGCAGCAGGCCGAGCCAAGCCAGGCCTATGATCCGAATTGTTATCTGTGTCCCGGAAACGTTCGCGCGGCGGGCAGCGCAATCCGCCGTATAGCGACACATTCGTTTTCAACAATGATTTCGCGGCGCTGCAACCCGAAACGCCAGCAGGCGCAGGTAGACGTCGACGAGAAAGGCATTGTTGTAGCGCAGAGTGAGAGCGGCATTTGCCGGGTTGTTTGTTTTTCGCCGCGGCATGATCTGACGCTTTCGCAAATGACGCTGGCCGAAATCCGCGGCTTGATCGATGTTTGGGTAGAGGAATCTCAAAGTTTGGGACAGCAACCCGGGATCAACTATGTGCAGATTTTTGAGAATCGCGGATTGATGATGGGATGCAGCAATCCTCATCCGCATGGCCAAATCTGGGCGACTTCGACCGTGCCCAATGAACCTCGGAAAGAGCAGGAATCATTTGCCGCATACCAGACGCAGCATGGGTCTTGTCTGTTGTGCGATTACATAAAACTGGAAGAAGCTTCTGGCGAGCGCGTAGTTTGCGCGAACGACCACTTTATAGCTGTTGTACCTTTCTGGGCGATCTGGCCTTATGAAATTTTGGTAGTCTCCAAGCGCCATGTGGGAAGCATGAGTGCGCTGACCGAGGAAGCGCGAGCGGCGCTGGGCGACATTTTGAAATGCGTGACTGATCGATACGATACTTTATTTCAGACTCCTTGCCCTTATTCCATGGGATTCCATCAGCAACCGACAGACGAAGAAGCGCACAACGAGTGGCATTTTCATGCACACTTTTATCCGCCTCTTCTGCGATCGCTCAGCGTCCGCAAGTTTATGGTTGGATTCGAAATGCTGGGATCGCCGCAACGCGATATCACGCCAGAATATGCGGCAGAGCGGCTGCGGCAGGCTGAGATCAAGTAAACCAGCGAGAATATCAGCTACGGCTGCGCCGGAGTTGCTTCCGACGCGGAAGCCGTCGCGCTCCCCACAGAAAATCGACTTGGCTGCGGACGATATCCGTTGCGGGTGCGAATGTGATACTTCTTCAGGCGCTCGCCCACGAGTTTCACGGTAATTGCTCGCCAGCCCAGATTAGGATTTGCCTGCGGGTAGTAGCTGAGCGAATACAGATGCGCCAGGTCATCACGTATGGAAGCAAAGGCGCGCTGTTCGTCCTTCCAATCCTTGGCAAAATACGCTTTGCCTCCGGTCGCGGCCGTCATGCGTTCAAACACCGCAGTAGAAACTGGCTCGAGTTTCGCCAACTGCGTGCTGATCATGTAAATGGCGGTGCCCGGTCGACTGCGCCAGTTCGGCTACATCCTCCGGAGGAACCATGCTGGAATTGTCGGGGCCATTCGAGAAAACGACGATCACTTTTCTTCCGGTATAGTGCGCGGCATCTTTTATGGTCAGCAGAAGGCAGTTATAAAGGGCGGCATCGTCGCCGGCGACGGTCGCACGGACGCCGCGCAAAACCTGCGCCCGGTCGGGGGTTAAAGGCGCGGAGCGCGAAAGATCGCGGCTGTAAGAATAGAACGCCACTTTGTCGGCGCTCTCGAGTGAACGGACGAAATCGGCAATCGCATCCTGCGCGAAGACAAAGCCGCGATACATGTAGTTGCTGGTGTCGAACAGCAGAAACACGTTTGCACCAGCAATCATCGAACCGAGCGTTTGATCCTGGCCTCCTGCCGCCGAAACTTTTGTGTCCGCTGCGACGGGCTGCGGTTTTTCCATCGGCGTGGAGCAGCGTCCGCCACTCTGTAGACAGGCTCGTTGCCTTCACCGAATGTGGCAAGCTTTTGCTGAATGCCATCCTCGACGATGGAGAAGTCCGACGGGCGAAGACCGGTCACGTAATTTCCCTTGTTGTCGGTCACTGCTACATTCAATTGCACCATGTCGACGACTAACGCGAATGTTGGGGGCGTTTTCCTGGGCGAGCATCCGAGTTCCGGGTGCGGAAAATAGAATTGGAACCAACGTAAGAAGTGAAAAGTAGTTCTTGGTCATATATTCCTACTGCCTTCTTTTGATCGGTCGAGACGTAGCCAGCTACGTCCCGACCGCGTCCAGTTCAGAACTGAGTCTTTGCGCCAACGATTGTCGATGAAGCAATTTTCCCTTGGCGAAATTCTTCGCCTGTTTCTCGCATTGCCCGGAGCATGGCTGGCCAGTCTTCGAAATCAGTGGCGAAAATCTTTTCCACCATGCGATGGGTTAACTCGGGAATCAGGCGGTTTAACATGACCGGCGGGTAACCTTTTTCATCCGCTAGACGCGCCCAGTACAAATTGCTGGAATCCCAGCTTTCCGCCAGCAAGCGGCTGGAATAGCCCTCGAAAGCAGGAAACGGTTTCAGGTTCAGCAGCTCGCGCGCATAGCTTTGCGCGAGGATCGGATGAGGCACGCCGAAATCCTGTGACAGACGCTCCCAGCTGAGTTCTGCAGGATATTGGCGGCACAAGCTTTGCAATTCCTGACCGGCCGGCCCGAACGAACTGGTTTCGTCAGGAAACCGTCGGCGAAACTCCGCAGCCAAATAGAACGTATCGGCGGGCGTAACATGCGTGTTGACATCAGCCAGATTTCCGGCAATAACCCGCGATCCACTCGCTGCGAAATCTGCGGATCCATGCGTTCCGCCAGAATCATTATCACCTTGCTGCGCAGTTGAGGGTCCCCGGCAGATGCCGTTAACAACTCTTCGCCGGAACGCTGATAAAGAGTCACGGCGTGGAGTTCGGTCTGGCTTACGCTCCACCAGCGCGGCAAAGTGGCATTGATCATTAGGCCCGGCACCAGTTCGCGCCAGATCAAGGCCTGGACGTTTTCCGGAGCGATGAAATCCTGTTCCACCTCCGCCAGCACATAGGGCAGATCGGCCAGCGAGCCGACGAGATGGGCTCCGCCGCCAGCAGGAGATCCCTCGCCATACAATTGCGAAGCTTGCCAGACTTGTTCGACGCCCTCGACGGTGTCTCCCGAGAAGTCATGGGAGCGCACGAAGAGAGGATTGTTGTGGAGCATCTGAGCTCCCGGCGGTTCGTAGTATGCATAGTTCAAACCAACGAGAGTGTCTCTGAGGAAGGGAGCGACCTGGCCGCGAGCCTCGGCCACTTGTTCGCGAGAAGCAGGAGACTTGATCACCTTTAACAGATCGGTGCGCATCTGCAATTCGGTGTGGCGATTGTTATAAACTCCGGTCGCCCATTGCGTGCGCTCGCCACTGCTGAAAATCGGACGCGGCATCTCAAATTCACGAAGCTCTCCCGCGAGCGGAATTAATTGGTCAGCCACGGCCTCGCCTCGTGCCAGTGCGCTCAAACCGTCGCCCAAACCCAGGATCGTGTCTAAGGAAACCAGGCGCTGGCCGTCTAAAACCTTCCGGATACGGTTGGCTACTTCTTCGTGAGTCCGTTGACCTTCAGCAGTGGTCTGTTGAGGACCGGCCAGCAAATCGATGATTTCATCCTGGGAGCCGCTGCGACGCCCAGTCGCAGCCAGCAGAATTTCGCCGAGAGAATCGCGGCCGGCATCGAAAAGTTGGGAAGATGTGAGAACGCCCCCGAAAGGCTTGATCACCTTCTGCCAGGAATCGTTTAATTCAGCGCTCTTGATTTGTCCCTGGCGGGCGAGGATCTGCCAGATCCCAATGTTGGCCTGGAAGACTCCCATGGCGTTGCCTCGCAACGTGTGGTTGGGAATTTTGCCCAGGCGTTCGGCCGTGTTCAGAAAGTGCGTGATGGATTCGTCGCTCAACTGCGGGAACTCGGAGAAGATCAAGTATTGATTGCTGAACTGTGCGAACCTGCTACCCAGCAACAGCGCGGTTTGCGGGCTCAAACGCTGGTCCGGCGGTCGTCTGCCGTCCAGTTCACTCAAGCTTAGATAGATTTGCAACGGCCCGGTCTCCGTCTCCACGCGGCAAAGCGCGAACATTGCATCCGCCAGTTGGTCGGGACGACTGAAGTGGCTGGCGCGCTTACCCCAGTCACGGACAATTTTGGAATCGCTTTTTTCGCGAAGGATTTCTTTCCATATCTCCAGATTTCCGGGAACGTAAGGTTCGCCGTCAGCGGCCCATTGCATTCGTGTCAACAGAAGCAATAAAGCGGGTGCCGGCCGAAAAGTTGGCCTGGCGGCGTCGGGAGAAATCGCATGTCCGCGAAAAGCCGCATAGTATCGGCGCAACCGGGCTTGGCTGAAGCGCGCCTGCTGAGTCTGACTGACTCGCGCCAGCGCGTCGAAATAGGCCGCCAGCCAACCGTTGTCCTTCGCCAGCAACTGCGGAACGAACTCCTGTGGTGACTTCGGGCTTGCGGCTACCAGTTCTGTCCAGGCGGATTCGGCGTCCGTACCACCCGGAACGATAACGCGACCAGCGCGGATCGAGATATGACTTCCGTAAAAATCCAGGGTCGCAGCCAGCGGAAGCAGTTTGCTTAGTCCAACCGACTGCCGCAAAGCGTCTCTGGATTCGGCGTCAGTCCGCGCAAATGCCCAATAAAGGCGGCATAAGAGCGGATCGCGCAAAAGCGTGTCGATCAGGTCGCCGCTGTTCTTGTTGCTGAGCGTTGTCCAGTCTCTTTCTGTGAAAATGACGGGAACCCGCGAGGCGGGAAATGGATAGCTGAATGCCTTGCCGCCCTGGAGAGTCTCTTCAAGAGCGGGCAAAGGGAAACCTGAGTCGATGGTGAGGAAAGCGCGTTCCGGATCAGCGGTCATCAGTGACGTGTTGCTTCGTCCACATTCCTGGCGGACGCGGTAACCGAGGATGCGCAACAACGGCTTGGCTTCATCGCAGTTCGCAATGCGGATCGTGCCGTCGGGGCCGGTGAGAACCGCGAGTTCTTGCGCCTGATGGACGTAACGGTTCAGCAGGATAAGAAATTCCGTTGGCCGGCCTCCATCGCGGGCGCCTTCGTAACCTTGTGTGAATACGTTGTGGGCCAGCAAGGGCACGACTTCTTCCGGCGAGATCTTTTGGCTGATGCCCGCCATGCGCAAGAAAGAACGCAAAGGGCCCGGGATAACGATGCTGGCCTCAGCGCGCTGCGGACCAGGCTCATCAGCCAAGGCAAGAGCGGTGACGAGCGCGTTTGGGGCGAAGCAGGAAATGGAGAGGAAAAACGCTACACCAAGGGTGCGCAGGCGACGAAGAGATTTCATGGCTGGGTCCTCTCCGACCTTCCAAACATCTTGAAACTAAATCGTGACAATACCCGGACCGGAGCGGTGTTGCCTAACCTGAGGAGTTCGGCTGACCGACCCGGCTCCTTACATTCGTGTCGGTCACATTAAATCATCCTTCGACTTAATCCAAGTTCTTTTCTTGGATTCACTGAGTACATTTTGTGTTTGGCTGATAATAAAGGAATATTTGCGGATGCTCGTCAAGGGATAAGCGCTCAGAAGTGGGCCGACGGGGAAGTGGTCGAAATATAGTTCGGCGGCTAAAAATGGATGAAAGAACCGCCGTTATCAATACAATCGCATGAGGTTGTTGGCCACGAACCCGCCCTCGATCGCAAGCATGCTTCGAACCGCAATGCGTTCGGCTTTGTAGTGATGGGTTCTATGCAACAAATATGCCGTGCCCACGCCGAACCCAAATCCCAGACCAGAAGCCGCGGCCTCACCGGCAATGCCTCTGGTAACCAATGGACGCACCACCGGGTTGGACTCTCTAAGGCCGTTTGCCAAGCCGCGCTGGGTGGTTATCGCGTCGGCGGCAATCTGTCCCGCGAAGACTGAGAAATCGATCTTGTTTTCCGTGCTCCAGAATTTCTGGGGGGTTGGAGCCTGCGGTATGGGGCTAGTCGCGACGAAGCTCTGTTGTGCCTGAGCTGTACCAATCAACAGCAGGAAAAACAGAATTGTGGATTTCATGCGCCTCCGAGAGAATCGAAAAACCTGCGCTGAAAGCAACTCAGACCCAGGCAGCGTAGCCAGTAAGGAAAGATTAGCCGGTTCGGATCCGACAGCACATGGCCTAAAAGTGACAGTGGAATCAACTTTAGTAATTCTGGCAGTAACTTCCAAAATGGTTACCAGCGACACGGAGCTAGCTAAGGCCCCGCAGACGCTTACAAAGGTATTGGGGCCAAGCTGCCGTGGGTCAGGGCTGTGGGTCCTCTAGACGGGTGGATGTTCCGTTCAGATAATCGTTGTATGGAGAACGGACTCCGTGCATCCCGATTGCGCGATCTCAGCTGGCTGCTGGCATTGCCGATGCTAGCCGCACTCATCGGCTGTCAAGGTGTTTCCTCTGCGAGTCAAACTTCCAGCAGCAATGCGACCGCCGGTCAGCTTTCAGTTTCGCCTGCCACAATGAATTTTGGAAACGTGGCCGTAGGAGCTAACTCGGCGAAGCAGGGAATGTTAACAGCGATCGGTGCCGATATTAAAGTGACGTCCGCGGCTTGGAATGGACAGGGCTATTCGTTGAGCGGAATTACCTTCCCGGTCACGGTGCCGGCCGGACAGAGCACCCCCTTTACAGTAACCTTCACTCCGCAGGCGGCTGGAACCGCGCCTGGCAATATCACGTTCGATAGCGACGCGACCGACTCGCCAGCCGCCGAAACTCTTACCGGCGGCGGTACGCAGGGGTCGCAACACAGCGTGGCGCTTTCCTGGAGCGGGAGCACCTCGCAAGTAATCGGCTACAATATATATCGCCGCATCGGATCGAGCGGGTCGTACACTAAGCTCAACTCATCGATAAACACGATAACAAGCTACACAGATACGGCAGTCCAAAGCGGACAAACCTACGATTATGTGACCACGGCGGTGGATGCGAGCAACGTGGAGAGCGCATACTCGAACCAGGCGACCGCGTCGATTCCGTAGCTTGTGTTTGTCGTAGCGCCGGCATCTTGCCGGCTGTCCGGAGGGCGGGACGGCGGCGCTGCAAAAACGGTGAGAGTGTGGCGATGGTTAAAACACTTGCTCTTTCAGCAACTGCAGCAAGTACGCGCCATAGCGATTGTTCTTCATGGAAATTGCCGTGGCCTCAAGTTGATCGGCGCCAATGTATCCCAGGCGATAAGCAATTTCCTCCGGACACGAAACCATCAAGCCCTGCCGGGTTTCGATAGTCTGGATAAATAAAGACGCTTCCAGCATGGACTCATGGGTGCCCGTATCCAGCCAGGCCATGCCTCGGCCCATCACTACGACATCCAATTGCTTCTGTTTCATGTATTGCTTGTTGACGTCGGTGATCTCGAGTTCTCCGCGCGCCGAAGGCTTTAGCAATTTCGCGATCTCGACGACCTGGTTATCGTAAAAATAAAGTCCGGTAACCGCGTAGCGCGACTTCGGTGTCTTCGGCTTCTCTTCCAGGCTGAGGGCTCTGCCCTGGGAATCAAATTCAACCACGCCATACCGTTCGGGATCCTGCACTGGATATGCGAACACGCGTGCGCCCGCAGTCTTTGCGCCAGCTTCCTGCACGCATTTCATCAGATCATGTCCGTAAAAGATGTTGTCGCCGAGAACCAGAGCACAGCAGGCAGAAGCGATAAAATCTTTGCCAACAATAAAAGCCTGCGCGATGCCTTCCGGCCGTGGCTGAACTACGTATTGAAAGTTCACACCGAAGCGCGATCCATCTCCCAAAAAATGTTGGAACCGCGGAACGTCTTCAGGCGTGGAGATCAGCAGAATGTCCCGTATACCCGCCAACATCAGAGTGGAGAGCGGGTAGTAGATCATTGGCTTGTCGTAAATCGGCAGCAGGCTTTTGCAAACTGCATGGGTTACGGGATAAAGACGAGTGCCCGATCCGCCCGCCAGAATGATGCCTTTATATTTGCAAGTTCTCGTGGAATTTTCGGTTGGCATTAATATTTTGTTATACGCGCTTTGACGATTACACAGAATATTGGGTCGCGATCCACTCGCGATAATGTCCGGATGTTACCTCCCGAATCCATCCATCATTCGCGAGATACCACTCAACCGTTTTACGGATTCCAGTTTCGAAAGTCTCCTTCGGTTGCCAATTTAGTTCTCGCTCAATCTTACGTGTATCCATGGCATAACGGCGGTCGTGGCCAGGCCGATCCTGGACATAGGTAATCAGCTTGCTGTGTGGCACAACGGCATCCGCAGGACGCAATTCATCGAGAATCGAGCAGATGGCGTGCACGATCTCCAGATTTGGCTTTTCGTTTCGTCCGCCGACGTTGTAGGTCTGGCCGACTTTTCCGCGTGCAAGCACGGTGCGGATGGCATCGCAGTGATCCGCAACAAACAACCAATCGCGAACATTCTGGCCGTCACCGTAAACTGGGATTGGCTTGCCGTTCATGGCATTCAAGATGGTCAGCGGAATCAGTTTTTCGGGAAATTGATACGGCCCGTAATTGTTTGAACAGTTGGTAGTCAGGACCGGCATGCCGTAGGTGTGATGGTAGGCGCGGACCAAGTGATCGGAAGCCGCCTTGGTCGCCGAATAGGGGCTGTTGGGCGAGTATGGTGTGGTCTCAGAAAAAGCCGCGTCTTTGGGACCGAGCGAGCCGTAGACCTCGTCGGTAGAAACATGCAAGAAGCGAAACTTTGCTTTTTCTTCCTGAGCCAATTCCGTCCAATAGGCTCGCGCTTCCTCGAGCAGGCTGAATGTGCCATTCACATTGGTGCGCACGAAGTCATCTGGACCATGGATGGAGCGGTCCACGTGGCTCTCCGCCGCAAAGTGCACAATGGCGCGGGGATGGCTGCGTGCTAAAAGATCGCTGATTAATTTTCGGTCGCCAATATCTCCATGAACAAAGCTGTAGCGCGGATCCGCTGAAATCTTTTCCAGATTACCGAGGTTCCCGGCATAAGTTAGCTTGTCCAGATTCACTACCGGAGTGCCTTCTGCCGCGAGCCATTGCAGGATGAAATTGGAGCCGATGAAACCGGCTCCTCCGGTTACGAGGATAGGTTGCATGTGCACTTATAAAATCCTAGTGTCCAACGCCTCGGCGGTAAAGTACAAAGCGGTGTTCCCGTTTCCTCCGATCCCTAGTGCTTGTCATCCCGAGCGAAGCGGGGGATCTGGGTTCTTCCCGCAGCTAGCAGAAACCCAGATTCCTCGTCGCTTCGCTCCTCGGAATGACAATCAGGAGGCTCCTCGGAATGACAATCAGGAGGGATATCAGGCGTCTGTGCCGCCGAGACAAGCGGGTCATTTTTTGGGATCGAAGCCTTAGCCAGCAACTTCTTCCAGCAATTTTTGATCGATATCGAAGTTCGCGTGTACGTTCTGCACATCATCATGCTCTTCGAGAGCTTCCATCAGGCGGATCATAGTGCTTGCAGCCGGCCCTTCGAGCTTGATGTAATTCTGCGGAATCATGGTCACGCTGGAGGATGCGGGTTCAATGCCGGCCTTTTTCACTGCCTCCAGAACAGCCTCATAGGCCGAAGTGTCGGAGAGCACCTCCCAGTTGTCGCCATCGTCAACTAAATCCTCAGCTCCAGCGTCAAGCACGATGCTCATCAGATCGTCTTCCTTAGCTGCCGACTTCGGAATCACGATGTCGCCCTTCTTATGAAACATCCAGGAAACCGCGCCGGCTTCAGCCATATTGCCGCCGTTTTTTCCAAACACATGGCGAATCTCGCTGACGGTGCGATTGCGATTGTCGGTGTTGATATCGAGCAGGATCGCGACGCCGCCCGGCCCGTAGCCTTCGAGCGAAAATTCCTCGTAGGTCGCACCCGGCAACTCGCCGGTGCCTCGCTGAATCGCCCGCTTGATGTTGTCCTGGGGCATGTTCTCGGCTTTGGCAGCCAGAATTGCGCCGCGCAAGCGCGGATTGCTGTCAGGGTCGCCGCCGCCGTTTTTAGCGGCGATCGAAATCTCCTTGATTAGACGGGTGAAAATCTTGCCGCGCTTGGCGTCCAGCGCGCCCTTCTTATGCTTAATTGTGGCCCATTTTGAGTGGCCGGACATGGAAATACCTCGTGTTTATAAACTTGAATTGTGCTGATCTTGATAATGCTGATTCTAACCGTAAAGGATACGCCCGTAGAGAACATCACTGAATTGCCCTCTGGATTGCCTCGAAAAATCGCAGGCGACTTAAAAGTATAGCACGGAGGGAAGCTGGATAATCCGTATGCCTGGCGCGGACGCCCGCGCCTACACGAACTAGCGGTGAAAGTTTGGTCCGAGAAGCCCAATGTCATCCTCGGCCAGACTGCGAATGACTTCGCTGGTGAAGTAATCGACACTCGCCGCTGCAGTGCTGTCGTAGCGCTTGTGGTAGGTGGAGCGGCTTTTATCGATATCTTCCTTGAGCCGATCGTATAAATCTTTATGCTTGCGGCCTTCCGAAACTTTTGCCTGGTTGTATAACTTGATCTCATCCATCAACAGGCGCGCAAAACGCTGCGCTTTGCGATGAACCTCGGCATCTTCGGGCGATAGGTGCGCGAAAGCATCGGTCGCGGGGGCGGCTGCGGCTGCCGTCATCGAAGCAGCAGTCACTACTTCCGCTGTGGCCTCTGCCATCGCAGGTTCTGCCACTGGAACTGCGACCACGTGTTGCGGCGCATGAGCGGCGAATGGATCCGAGAACGACGAAACCGTTTGCACTGGCGGCGCTTCAAATTTTTCGGTTGCCGCAGGTTCGCTCACACCTTCTTTCAGCGCTTGCTTTCTCAGCGAGGCGACTTCAAGCCATGCGCTGGTCGCAGCGACCAGCAGTTCGACGGCGGCAGCATCCATGTTTCCGCCGGACCGGGTTCCAGCGTCGGCGTAGACCAACGCGGCCACTTTGTCTTTTAAACGCAGCGGCAGCAGCAGTGCCTTATCTTTAGCAGCAGCGCCAAATCTCGACGTGAAAGCCGGATCCATTTGTGATGCCCCCGCGCTCACTGCTACTCGCGATTGCAGTACCTGGCTCGGAGCCGAACTGTTTACATCCAACGAAAAATCTTTGACCTCATCGTTATTATCGAAGCCGCGGCCCTGCCATCCTGTGGCCGTTCCTGACTTGATTACGAAGAGAGCAGCGCGTCCGCTGTATGCTGCGGTGCTTTCGAGCAGCGCCCGCAAAATTTCCTTTTGCGTCGAGCCCGCATGAATGGTTGACACTGCCTGCAAGAGCTCGGCAGCCGAGCTTCCTGAAGCACCGGATGAGCCGGAAACATGCGGTTGCACTTGCTCTAGTACCCGGCGAACCAGCTCCTTCCGCAGCTGCGGAAGGTGGCCCTCAAGGACCTCAGAGACTGCCTTGTCGACGATTTGATCAATCGCGGTTTTATCTGCCATTGTTGCCGTGACCACGTCTCCCGCGGAATGCGAATTCGCGCAATTTCCCCAGCAAATTTCTGATTATACGGCCACCCGGTCGACCTTCACTGATGACGGAAGTAACTACTTTATGGCGGCACCGCCGGTTGATCAAAACTGCCCTAAACCGTTCAATTCGCAATACGTCAAAAGAGTTACGCGCAATAGCGGGATAGCAAGTAAAATAACAGTTGCTAATGCGTGTAGGGCTGAAAATTGTTGCATCGGACGAATGATGAGTACCATCCAACCAAAAGTAGATGAGCCAGTTTCTGACGAGCTGGCACTCGTACAAGCCGCCAAGGGCGGCGATGTCAGCGCTTTCGAAGAATTGGTTCGACGCTACGACCGGAACGTATTTCGAATTGCTCAACACATCACGCAGAACCGCGAAGACGCGGAAGATGTGGTGCAAGATGCGTTCCTGAAAGCTTACAGCAATCTGCACCAGTTTCAGGGGCAGTCGAAGTTTTATACCTGGCTGGTGCGCATTGCGGTGAACGAAGCGCTCATGCGGTTGCGGCGCCGTCGCCCCGAGCGCATGGTTTCGCTCGATGAAGATGTAAAGACCGAGGAAGACTCGCTGCCGCGGGAAGTCGCGGATTGGAGTCCGAACCCCGAGCAGCAGTACAGCCAGGCAGAGTTGCGGGAAATTTTGACCCGCACCATTCAAGGCTTGCCCGCAAGTTTTAGGACGGTATTCGTCTTGCGTGACGTAGAAGGATTGTCAACCGAAGAAACGGCCGAGGCGCTGGACCTCAGCATCCCGGCGGTGAAATCACGGCTGCTGCGTGCGCGCCTGCAACTGCGTGAACGCCTTGGCCGATTCTTTCAACGACGCGAGACCACGAATGGCAAAGAACAAGAAAAACCTGAAAGCGGAGACACCCAGTGAAGTGTAAAGATTTTCTGAGCGAGCTGACTAACTACCTGGACGGCGTGATCGACGAGCGCACCAAGGTGGAATTGGAAGATCATCTCGCTTGGTGTCACAACTGCTACGTGGTATGCGATACCACTAAGAAGACCATTGAGATTTACCGTGATTCCCAGTTGTACGAACTTCCCGAAGACCTGCGAACACGGCTGCGTTCCGCCATTGTCTCCAAGTGTCATGCCCACAAGAAGTCCGGGCCGGAACGCGTTTAAGTCAGATCCGCGCCACGCCTCATCTCCATTCGTACAAGAATTTTCTGATAACACCGAAACGGCCTCGCCGCGCTCGTCACTATCAATGGTTAGCGAAACCTTTTCCTACAGGATTGAATCTAAGAAAGTGAATGTTGACGGCCCTAAGGGCATGTCGTATTCCAGGTGAGATCAGGTTAGGTTGTTGGCTGTGGAGGTCAGGTATGATCGCCAAATTGGTCGACGCTTTTTTCGGTTGCTGGCACAATCATTATAGTTTTCCTGTTACGATCCGCCCAAATTCTCGGAATAAGTCTCGTCCTTCCACGGCCGCATCGCTAACTGGGATGTACGTCGTCTGCCTCGATTGCGGCAGAGAACTACCTTATGACTGGCGAGAAATGAAGGTCATTGGAACTCCATCGGAAGCCCGGCACTATGCGCGGGAGTTGGCAACCAGGCAGGCGACCTAACGAGTAGCTAAATCGGTCCGTCAAAATACACATTTTTGCACTGGCGCATACAGTATTCACTGTATTGGCGAAGCTTCGTGCTTGGGGTAGTTTGGTTGGCAGTTCGGGAGCGTATTAAGCTAAGGCGGTCATGGGTTAGCGTCAGCGGAGCTGACATTCGGACCCTTACGACCGCCGCTTCAGTTTGCGGTTCTATCCCTCCCTGTTTGCTCCCAGTCTCTGCCTTATGCTGCGCCTGTGCCGGGGTTATCCTCTGGCCGCAGGCGCAGCCGCCTTTTTGGGCAGAATTTCCCCAATGCGGCGGATCTGTGCCCCCACTCCCCGCAGCTTTTCCTCGATGTGTTCATAGCCGCGGTCGATGTGGTAGACGCGATCAATAATGGTTTCTCCATCGGCGACCAGGGCTGCTAGGACCAGCGATGCGGAGGCCCGCAAATCGGAGGCCAAAACGGCGGCCGCGCTCAGCGGCGTTTTGCCGCGAACCACGGCCCGGCGTCCTTCAATTTTGATATTCGCACCCATGCGCACCAACTCCTGCGCGTGCATGAAACGGTTCTCGAAAATGTTCTCGGTAATAATCGAGGCTCCCTCCGCCTGCGTCGCCAAGACCATGTATTGCGCCTGCACGTCGGTGGGGAAGCCCGGATATTCTTGGGTGACCATGTCGGCGGCTTTTGGCGGATTGTCGCCCATCACTCGGACTGAGTCTGCTGTATGCCTGGTATTCACGCCTGCTTCGTGCAGCTTCTCAAGCAGCGCGCCGAGATGACCGGGATCACAACTGGCGACGTTAATGTCTCCGCCCGTAAGCGCGCCCGCGATGATGAACGTGGCCGCCTCGATGCGGTCGGGAATGATACGGTGACGGGCGCCGTGCAATTTGTTCACGCCTTGGACGCGGATGGTTGAAGTTCCTGCGCCTTCGATGCGTGCGCCCATGCTAGTCAGCAAATTCGCGAGGTCGGCAACTTCGGGCTCGCGAGCGCAGTTCTGCATCACGGTTTCCCCATCGGCCAGGGTCGCCGCCATCAGCAAGTCTTCGGTTCCAGTTACGGTTATCTTTTCAAAAATAATCTCGGCGCCACGCAAGCGTTTCGCACTTGCTTCCACGTAGCCGTGATCCTGGGTAATGGTTGCGCCCAGCAGTTCGAGGCCCTTGATATGCAGGTCGATGGGCCGGCCTCCGATGGCGCAGCCTCCGGGAAGAGAGACGCGGGCGCGGCCGCAACGGGCAACCAGCGGGCCAAGCACGAGGGTAGAGGCCCGCATCGTCTTCACCAACTCGTACGAGGCCTCGGGGGAAGTGAGGTTCTTGCAGCAGATGGTCGTGCGATGCTGGGCGCGCCCGTATCCTAGCTCAACTTCCGCACCCATGGCGGACAGGAGCCTGCGCGTGGTCTCGATGTCGCGCACTTGCGGGACATTTTCGAGGATGACCGTTTCTTCGGTGAGCAAAGCGGCGGCCATGGCGGGCAGGGCCGCGTTTTTAGCGCCGCTGACGCGAACCGTTCCCAGCAGTGGATTGCCGCCGCGAATTACGAATTTATCCATATCGACATCGTACGCGGTGAAGGTGTGACGTTGAGTATTGTAAAGGTGAAATGCGTTTCCGCTGGAGGGGAATTGGTTAATCGGAAGGGCACGGCCTGCTGGCGGCTACGTGATCTTCTAGAGCGAAAAAAAGTCGAGCTTTGCTCGACCTTCGGGCCGGCAAGACGCCGGCGCTACGAAATCGGCGCTACAGAGATCGGGCGGCGGCGATGGCTTGGCGGACGTTTCCCTTGGTGGATTTTAATGCGCGCGTAGCTTGGGCGCGGCTCACATTGGCTTGCAGCATAACTAGCGCTACGGGAACGTCGTCTCCTGACGCGCGCAAGGCTTCTTTCGCGGCCTTACGACTGATTACGGCGAGCTGTTCAAGAATGGTGAAGGCTCGTTCGCGGAGCTTGTAGTTTTTCACGTGGAGATTGATCATCAGGTTGCCGTAGACGTAGCCCAAGCGAGTCATGGCGCCGGTGGAGAGCATATTCAAAATCATTTTTTCGGCGGTACCGGCTTTCATCCGGCTGGAACCGGCGATGACTTCGGGTCCCACCTGGGCGACGATGGCGAAGTCCGCGGCTTTTCCCAAAGGTGAGTTTGGGTTGCAGGTGACGGCAATGGTTTTGGCTCCGTGGTGACGGGCATATTCGATGGCAGCGACGGTGAATGGCGTGCGCCCGCTGGCGGCGACTCCGACTACAACGTCTTTTTTGCCAGGCTTCTTTTTTGCTATTTCTCGGCGGCCAAGCACACCGGAATCCTCGCTGGCTTCGGTGGCAGTATGCAGCGCCTTTGTGCCGCCGGCGATAACGAACTGCACCATCCGTCGATGCGTGTTGAAGGTGGGCGGACATTCAGAGGCATCGAGCGCGGCGATACGCCCGCTGGTTCCTGCGCCGACGTAAAACAGCCGGCCCCCTTTTTTCAGAGCTTCAGCAATTACATCAATCCCTCGAGCTATCTGATGCGAAGCCGCCTCAACCGCGGCAGCAACTTCGGCGTCTTGCGAATTGATGATGCGAACGATTTCAAGCGACGACTTCAGGTCGAGATTCTCGGCAGTGCTATTAGGTCGTTCCGTTGGGAGCCGGCTTAGATTCTCGTTGGCTTTGCTGGCTACAGGTCGCAATAGTTTTATCTCCGCACCCAGGAGGTAGAAGACTGAATTCTCAAGTTGAGTTCCAGCTTAGCAGACAGCATCAGAGGGCCAAAGGAAGGAGAACTCTAAATCGCGTGATATAAATTGCCGACAGCATTGCAAATTGACATATACATACAAATTAAGTGGTATGTATATACATTAAAGTCGATGGCCATAACTCTTACTTCAATTCGTCTAGACACCCATTTAGCTGACGAGGCCTAGAAGGTTCTCCGCGTGAAATCGCGCACAGCCGCTATTCATCTCGCTCTCCGGGAAATTGTTGCGCTGAAGCGTTTCAAGGATTTGATGAAGAAAAACGCAGGAAAACTCTCGTTCGTTGGCCACAGTGAATGATCTGGTCATTCTTGACACATCGATTTTTATCGATGACCTGCGCACCGGACGTCATCAGCAAAGAATCCAAGGTCTGACCGGTCTCATCCGCACATCTTCCGTTGTGTTAGCGGAGTTGTGGCGTGGTGCCACAAGGCGTGCGGAACGGGATTTTTTGTCGGCACTGGAGCGCAACCACCCTATCCTCAGTCCCACAGAAAAGAATTGGCTGGAATCAGGCCAGATAGTGGGGAAGATTCGTGCAGACCGAAGGCTTACGCCGGACAAGCTGCGTGATTTGCACTTCGATGTTCTAATCGGTCTCACGGCGCGTTCACACGGTGCCCGACTGATCACTTCGAACCGAGCCGATTTTGAAATTATCAACAATTATCGAAAAGTCCAGCTCGAAATCTGGTACCCGTGCGAGTTAAGATTGCCTAGTGTCCACCACTGCGATTTCGTTGCAGCGCGCTGCGCGCCATAATGTGCTGGCGTCCATCGGAGTTGCGCTGGTTGCGGTGTTCGTTGCCTGCGCCATCTTTGCTCCCTGGATCGCGCCGCAGGATCCCGCCCACATTGATTTGCCAATGCGTCTGGCAGGGCCATCGTTCAGCCACTGGTGCGGCACGGACGAACTCGGGCGCGACATTCTTTCCCGGTTGATTTACGGGTCACGCATTTCCATGCTGGTGGGGAGTTGCGTAGTGGCTGGCTCGCTAGCCTTAGGCCTCGTCGTGGGATCAATCGCCGGCTACTACGGTGGGCGCATCGACCGCTTTGTCAACGTGGTGGTGATGAACGCGTTTCTTTCTTTTCCTGGAATTCTTCTGGCGATTGCGTTCGTGGCGTTCCGCGGACCGGGTATTTTTAACCTCATTTTGGCACTCTCGCTTGGAGGCTGGGTTGGCTATGCACGTTTGGTTCGCGCACAGGTGCTTGCGGCTCGCGAGCGAGAGTTCGTGGAAGCCGCTCGCGCCCTGGGAGCCAGCGATCTGCGCGTGATCGTCCGCCACATCTTACCCAATATTATTCAGCCGATTATCGTGCAAGCGGCCATTGGCATGGCTGGCGCTATTCTTGCGGAGGCCACCATGAGTTTTCTCGGTCTCGGCGTACCGCCGCCAACCGCGAGTTGGGGAACCATGCTCAACGATGGCCGTGCCCATCTTTTCGACGCGCCGCATCTTGTCATCTTTCCCGCGATGGCAGTTATGCTGGCCGTATTGTCATTTAACTTCATCGGAGATGCTCTGCGGGATTTTCTCGATCCGCGTTCGCGTATTGAAGTCGGGCTTTGAGTGGACTTCTTAGCAATGGCCGAGAGAGTTAATGGGGCGCGAAAGATCGGAATGGTGATTGGGGTTGTCCTGCTAATGATTGCCTTGCTGTGGAGGCGTCTCTCGCGCTGAGTGCTCTTCTCATTTGGACCTAGCTGCAAACGCTGTTCGGAATGCCTTGACGTGGCTGCATTGTGCCGACTTTACCCAGGGTCCTTCGACTCCGCAGCCACTCGCTTTGGGTGTGGCTGCTGCGCTCAGGATGACAGTTCTTAAATTTCAGCGTCAGGACCCGGTGCCCCGCTAATTCAGGCTGCCGGAGAAATCTTGTCGCACGTAATGAAAAAAGATCGACGTGGAGCTGTGTCCTTCGGGTAACTTGTCGCGGGAGTGCGGTAGTTGGCAGCCGCGGTACAGCAGGGCATCGCCAATTGCCTGGAAAACTTTGACTGCGCCAGATTTCTTATGAAGCTGAAGTGGCCACGGGGTTGCGTTGCGCGGTTCGGGGGCGTAATCGAGGCAAAGGGTCACGCTAAAATCGCACTGCTCGCGGTCGGTATGTTTTTCGAGAACCGCGCCCGCCTGATAGGAAGCCAGATAAACGTAGGAGGGCCTCAGCGGCTCGGCGGCGAACGCACTCATGGCTGGGGTCAATTGCTGATGAAAAAATTGGGCTACCGGGTCGTTGTAAGAGATGTAGCGAAGCGGGCTTTGGCCGTCCCCGAGGCGGAGCTTTCCGGTGCGAAGCCGGTGACGATAGTAGCGGCGAAGAGCTGCGATGTGGAATGGATGAATCAACCTGCCGACAGGAGCGTAGCCCTGCGACTGAAACTGCGGCCCGATAAAAGAAACAATGTCGTCCCACTCCTGGCGCCGACGAGGAATGAAGTCTTCAGGCACCAGAATATTTGCCATCGTTAGAGTACGGCGACTTGGTGGCGAAAGCACGGAAAGTGCCGGATCGCCGGGTTGCATGCCGGCAAGTATGCTCCAAAGTTCCGGGCTCAGCCAGAACGGTTGTAGAGCTGCGCTTCCTGGATCTCTGATCCAAGCTATATTACCCCGCGCAATTTCACTTTGGCCTTCGAGGCCGGACATAGAAGCATCTGGCGATTGTCCGTCGGCAGTGAAAATGCATTCGGGATTCAGGAAAAACGGACGATCAGCCAGATCCTTCCAGTACTCTTGTCGGAGGAGATGGACTGGAACCAGATGGTCCGGCTGATCGTCCAGGCAGCAATGGAAAAGCGATCGCGGAAGTTCGTTTCCTTGATCAAGGCGCGCAGGTGCTACTGCGAGCTGCTCAATCCACGCCAGCCAAGCTGCGTCTTTCATTTGTGAATCCATCCGTTGACGGTGAAACGGCTGTCGGCAAACTGTCCCGAAGGGCAGTCGACCGGGGTGATTTCGTGGGAGAGCCCACTGGCGAATAAAACCAGTTGGTTCTGCTCCGGCACGATAGTGCGGTAGTTAGCGGTGGGGACGTAGCTCTCGTTTTCCCGTCGCGAGTCATAAATACGCAGTTCGCCGCCAGTGAACTGTTTGGGCTCACGATGAAAGAAGTAGACGAATGTAATTTCTCTGCTGGCGACTTCGTCGGCTGCATTGTCGCTGTGGCAGCGGAAGAAATCGCCGTGGTTGCTGGCCGTGGTTTGGCTTTCTACGCGGGAGACGCGAAATGGATCGCGACCCCATTTCTGCAGGACTCTCGGCAAGCAGGTCAGCAGACGGTCGACGATCATTCGTTCGTGTCCGCCCAGATCCATGAGCACACGCGACCGGCGGTGTTCATAGTCAATGGCGGATCCGGTGACACCGGGCGAAAGAACCTCGCTGATTTGGAATCGTGTTTCCTGTTCGAGAACGTATTGCCGCAACGCGTTTAGTTTGGCCGGGGTGAGAAACTCGTCGAATATTACGCATTCGGCGGAAACGTAATCAGAGGCCTCGAGAACGGCGACTGCGGCCGTTGCGGGTTGCGAGGTCGTGGTTGGAAGTGAGATCGGGGGCGGGCTGATGCCCGGCGGCCGAGGAGAACTGCCCGGTGGAACTGGAGGGTTGGTGGGTGGTGACCCGAGGCTGATCGGGGGCGGGCTGGTGCCCGGCGGCCGAGGAGAACTGCCCGGTGGAACTGGAGGGTTAGTGGGCGGTGACCCGAGGCTGATTGGCGGTGGACTCGTCCCGGGCGGACGCGGAGAACTGCCAGGTGGAGGGGGTGGATTGGTAGGCGGCGATCCAGCGTGGACAACCGGCAGACTTCCGTTTGAAGGTTTTGAGGACGAGGTTAACTGCTGATCAAGCAGTTGCTGGGTCATGCTTGCGCCCAAAACTCCTAGCGCCCGTTCTGCGATCAGTTCTCCTACGTTGCGAGCGATTGCTTCGGCGACGGCATTTTCCGGAGCACTCGATTGGGTTCGTGTACGTTGCAGTAAATTGGCAAGAAGTTCTTTCTCGGGCACGCTGAGAATGCGCTCATCGCGCAATAGAGTGCCCGAAAGGCTGTCGATCATCTCTCGTGCTGTCATTGATTGGACCCTCCCGGAGACACGAATAGGGAACCGGGCAGTCCGGTGAAGCGAAGGGGATTGCAGCGTAGCAAAAACAATTGCGAAAGGGAAGTGCTAATTAGAAGTGCTAATTAGAAGTGCTAATTAATGGATAAGGGACAGGAATGAATACCGGATTTGCCGCTACTTTTCTGCCATGGCCCCAACTAGAGATTCAAAGATTTTGAAACCATCGGTTCCGCCGAGCTCGGCTTCGCTCGCGCGCTCTGGGTGCGGCATCATCCCCAGCACGTTCCGGCCGGGATTGCAGATGGCCGCGATATTGTCCAACGAACCGTTTGGATTAGCATCCGTCGCAATCTGGCCTTCGGAATTCGAATAACGGAAAACAATCCGCCGTTCCCGTTGCAATTCCTCGAGCGTGGTGGCGTCGCAGAAGTAGTTGCCCTCCATGTGTCCGATGGGAATGGTGAGCACTTCGCCTTGGCGGCAGGAATGAGTGAACGGGGTATCAGCAGTTTCAACTCTAACGTGAACTGGCTTACAGATGTACTTCAAGCCAACATTGCGCATCAGGGCGCCGGGAAGCAGCCCGGACTCGCATAAAATCTGGAAGCCATTGCAAATGCCCAGCACCAGTCCACCGCCATCGGCAAACTTCTTTACCGACCCCATTACTGGAGAAAACTTGGCGATGGCGCCGGTACGCAAGTAATCTCCGTAGGCAAAACCGCCGGGAACGATTACCGCATCGCAGTTTTCGAGATCATGCGATTCGTGCCACAAGAATGTGGCCGGCTGCTTGGCTACAGTCTGGATGGTCCAATAGGCATCGTGATCGCAGTTCGATCCGGGGAAAATGATGACGCCGAATTTCATCCGGGCTTCCTCACCAAAGGGACTATATTTTGAGTTTAACATGGGCCTGCAGCGGCTCAGATAGCAGGAAGCATCAAAGATACTGATGAAATTGGGTGAGCATTTTCGGGTAACTGGCGGCGCGCTTAAGAATTGGCTCGTCGCCCAGGCTCAAGATTCGATCGCAGTCGGTGTGTTATGGCTGATCGGTTTATACGCGCTTAGAGTGCCGTTGGCCCCGCTATGGGCGCTGCTGGCCGCGGTCTTGCAGATTGTACCGCACCTCGGGCCGGTGCTGGGATTAATTGGTCCCGTGCTGGCTGCCACTTTGCGCTGGCAAGACTGGGAGCATCCGCTTTACGTTCTGATGCTTTACGCCGCAATTGCTGTGGTCGATGGCTTTGTATTGCAGCCTTACATTATGAAGCGCAACGCGCGGGTGCCAATCTGGGCTTCTTTGTTAACTCCAATTTTGTTGGGCATTTTGATCCCTTTCTGGGGTGTGTTGCTGGCGCCGCCGCTACTCGCGGTCGTGTATGCCTACAAATCGTGGCATGAAAAACAGAACGCGCCGGTTCAACCTGGTTCGTAGGATTAGCCGGGCCAGTTCTAATTTTCCAGTGTCATTCCGAGCGAAGCGAGGAATCTGGGTTTCTGCCGGTGCCGAAAAGAACCCAGATTCCTCGCTTTGCTCGGAACGACAGTTGAATGGTTTAGCGGATGCAGCACGTGTGCGACCTATGGGCGTCAATCGCCATCGTCTCCGGCGCGATCATAACCAAAAATGGCATACTATTGTTCGGGAGTTGCATTGCGCGGACAGATGCAGTTGGCTGGAGGCATATAATGACAACTTTTGCGCCTATGGGAAAAGCAACGCAATACGAACTCCGACTGGCTGAGCGCATGTCGCGGCTGGGAACTGAGACTGCCTTTGAAGTGTTGAATAAGGCGCGAGCCCTCGAGCGTCAGGGCAAGAATGTCATTCATCTGGAAATTGGTGAGCCTGACTTCGACACTCCCAAGGACATCATCGAAGCCGGCGCAGAAGCCATGAAAAATGGCTGGACGCACTACGGACCGGCGGCCGGGTTGCCGGAGTTACGGGATGCAATTGCGGAAGATGTTGCTCGCAGCCGCGGATTGCGGTTACAAGCCATTGGGTGGTGGTTGTTCCAGGCGGAAAGCCAATTATTTTCTTTACCCTTCTGGCATTAGCTGATGTTGGGGATGAAGTTATTTATCCCAACCCGGGCTTCCCGATTTATGAGTCGATGATCAATTACGTAGGCGCCAAAGCGGTGCCCATCCGTCTTTGGGAGGAAAAAGATTTCAGCCTCGATGTGGAAGAACTGACTGATCTGATTACGGATCGCACCAAGCTCATCATCCTAAATTCACCCCACAATCCTACCGGGGGCGTGCTTACCAAACGGGATATCGTCAACATCACAAAAGCTATCGGCGATCGAAATATCATGGTGCTCTCGGATGAAATTTACAGCCGCCTGATGTTCGATGGCGCGCGCCACTATTCGATTATGTCGGAGCCCGGTTTCAAAGAGCGCACCATCCTGCTCGACGGGTTTTCGAAAACTTATGCCATGACCGGATGGCGCATGGGCTACGGGGTTATGCGGCCAGATCTCGCGACCCACATGGCGCGCTTAATGACGAATTCGACTTCGTGCACCGCCAGCTTTACCCAGATTGCCGGTATCGAGGCTATTCGCGGGCACCAGCAGCCGGTCGACCGCATGCGCACGGAATTTCAAAAGCGGCGCGATGTGTTTGTGGCCGGCCTGAACCGGATCAAGGGCTTCTCCTGCAAGGTCCCCAAAGGTGCGTTTTATGTCTTTCCTAATATCACCAAGACAGGCTGGAAATCGAAAAAGCTGGCAGATGCGTTGCTTGACGAAGCTGGCGTGGCTTGCCTTTCAGGAACCGCTTTTGGAGATTATGGGGAAGGCTATCTGCGCTTCAGCGTGGCCAATTCGCTGGAGAATCTGAACGAAGCGCTGAAGCGAATTGACCAGTGGACGAAGCAGAATTTGTAAGGCTGCGCAAAACCTCAACTTCCCCATAAACCGCGTTATTTGCCAGACAAACTGCGAAAAATCCTGGTTTTGGGTGGAGCAGCGCTTCACAATTTGCGGAAAACCTTCGCTTCGGCGATTGGAGTTTTGAAGGGGCGCGGCTTTCCAGCCGCGCCTTACATCGTTTTCAAAGATTTACCGGCACGGCTGGGAAGCCGTGCCCCTTCAAAACTCCAACGCCGGACGTTTTTCCGCAACTTGTTCAGCGCTGCAATAAGCATCTTCCAATTTAGCGAGGGTTTTAGCCGTTCAGATAACAGACTCGAGCTTGTGAGCAAACTCTAAATGGGCGGACAGGAGTGTCCGCCCCCCACTACCGTGCCACTTACTTCAGTTTGTTGAGCCAGCCGCCGGGGTTGTGTAGAGTCAGAGTATCCGCATGATCAAACTAAATTCGCGGTTGATGGCCGCGCTTCTTTTGGGCGCACTGCTGCCGTCTGCGCTGGCTGCACCGACGACTCCCTCGGTCAGCCGTCTGGGCGTGGTTGACAGTATTGTGCAAGACGCCATTAGTGACGGGCAGATTCCGGGCGCAGTGGTGCTGATTGGACACGATGGGCAAGTGATTTACCGGAAGGCGTTCGGTGAGCGGGCGCTTGAACCGCGCCGCGAGCTAATGTCCGTCGATACGATTTTCGATGTGGCTTCGCTCACGAAGGTGGTCGCGACTTCTATCGCTGTGACCCAACTGGTGCAGAAGGGGCAAGTTCGTGTGAACGAGCCGGTTGTGAAATACATTCCGGAGTTTGCAGAAAACAGTAAAGAGGAGATTACGGTTCGCGAGTTGCTTACGCATCACTCCGGGCTGCCGAAAGATCTCGATCTATCTCAAGCATGGGAAGGACGCGACACCGCATTGCACATGGCGTATGCGGAGAAGCCGATTTATGCGCCGGGATCGCAATTCCTGTACAGCGACGTCAATTTCATCGTGCTGGGTGCCCTGGTGGAGCGCGTATCCGGAACCTCGCTCGATCAATACTGCCGGAAGAATATTTTTCTTCCTCTGATGATGACGCACACGCGTTTTCTGCCGCCGGCGGCGTGGTTGCCGAAAATTGCGCCCACGCAATTTGACGAGCATGACAAGATGCTGCGCGGAGTTGTTCACGATCCCACCGCGCGACGAATGGGAGGAGTAGCGGGACACGCTGGTGTTTTCTCAACCGCAGACGATCTCTCCAAGTTCGCGCAGGCGCTGCTGGCTGGTAGTACGATCCTGTCTCCGCTTATGGTTGAAAAAATGACTACGCCGCAACAGCCGCCGACTTCGACGGTTCTGCGCGGCTTTGGCTGGGACATCGATTCGCCATTCGCCAGCAATCGCGGAGATTTATTGCCAGTAGGATCGTTTGGGCACACCGGGTTCACGGGAACATCGCTATGGATCGATCCCACAACGCAGACGTACATCATCGTGCTGACGAATGCGGTCCATCCTCGCGGGAAGGGAAGTGCGGTAGCTTTGCGTTCGAAAATTGCTACTGCCGTGGCAGCCGCTTTGCCGCTTACGGTGACTGAGAAAGAGAAACTGCGTTGGGAGAGCATCACCGGATATAACGAGGCGCAAACTGCGGCGCGCCGAATCGCGTCTCGCAACGGAACTGTGCAGGCAGGAATCGACGTACTCGAAGCCCATGGTTTTGACCTGATTCGAGGAACGTCTGCGAAGAAAAAGATCGGACTGTTGACCAACCAGACTGGAGTCGATTCGCAAGGTCGACGGACGATTGATGTGTTATCGCAGGCGCCGGGAGTTTCGGTGGACGCGATTTTCAGCCCCGAACACGGAGTGACCGGCACTCTGGATACGACCGATGTTAGCAATTCGCGGGATGCGGCCACGGGCGTTCCGGTTTACAGCGTGTACGGGGGAACGGATGCGGCTCGGCGGCCGTCGCTTGAAATATTGAAGACACTGGATGCAGTCGTGATCGATATTCAGGATGCAGGAACGCGTTTCTACACTTACGAAACTACGCTGGGATATTTTCTCGAAGCCGCGGCCAAGGCGGGAATTGAAATCATAGTGCTCGACCGGCCTGATCCGATTACTGGGTCGTTTGTGCAAGGTCCGATTTCCGATCCCGGGCACGAGAATTTCACAAATTACGGACTCGTTCCCATCCGCCACGGCATGACCATGGGCGAATTGGCGAGGCTCTTCAATGGCGAACGCAATATCAATGCTCGCTTGCAGGTTGTGCCGTTAGAGGGATGGATGCGCGGCGACTGGTACGACTCGACCGGACTGGAGTGGATCAATCCGTCCCCGAATCTTCGCAGCCAGACAGAGGCGACTCTGTATCCGGGCGTAGGAATGATCGAGGGAACAAATGTTTCGGTAGGACGCGGAACCGATACGCCATTTGAACTGCTGGGCGCGCCCTGGATCAATGCGGCAGAACTGGCGCAGTATTTGAATGCGAGGGACATTTCCGGAGTGCGCTTTGTGCCGGTGAGTTTTACTCCAAGCGCCAGCAATTACGCCGGTCAGAAGTGTCAGGGCGTTAACATTATTGTGGTCGAGCGCAATGCTTTCGATGCGCCGGAACTGGGGATTGAGCTGGCCTCGGCGCTGCACAAGCTTTATGCGGCGCAGTTCCATCTGGAGAAGATAACCGATCTGCTGGTGAACCAATCGGTTTATGATGCGATCGTCGCTGGTGAAGATCCGCGGCGCATTGCCGAAGGCTGGCGTGAGCCGCTGCAGAAATTCCAAGAACTCCGGCAGAAGTATCTGATTTACAAATGACGCGATATCAACTCTGCCGACCTTTGCTCGGCTCCCCGGACGAGGCGTCCCGGGCTACGTGTTTTGTTGTTGGAGTTTGGAGCCGTGCGTTCGGCCTTCATATTGACTAGAATGGTTGCGCTTAATTCGTACTACTCACCGGGAGCGCCCCGCGATGGAAGCCGCCATTTCGAAAGTTCCGATACCTAATCCGCTTTACCGATGTGCTGGTCCTAACTGCGGCCTGCTCAAGGGATCGGCCGACCGCTGGTGGTTGATGTGGACTTCCTTCGGTGAGTACGACCGGCCGGTTTTATATCTCTGTCCGTGGGATGAAGAAGTTGCCGCCCGCGAGGGGACGTTATATGTGTGCGGAGAGTTATGCGCTCAGAAACTGCAATCCCAGTACATGGGAAACATACTGGAAAACCAGCTCAAGCGCTCGCCACGGTAAGATCACACTTCGAATTCATCAGGCTTGACTAACTTTCCTACACTTTCACGCATCGTACTTTCATCGAGAGTTTCCTCTAAGACGGCTTATACTGGCGTCTGAAATTAAGCTACTTTGGCAGAGGTGTTCTATGCGCGTCCTATTCGTGTTGTTTCTGGCAGCATTGGCCTCGGCTCAATCAACTCCGCCGGCCAAGCCTGATGCAGCCAGTCCGTCTGCCAACGCTGCCAGTGAACTGACAATTCCCGCGGGCACTAAAGTCCCGGTCGCGCTGAAACATGCGGTATCGAGCAAGGGCACGCGCGAGGGCGACGGCGTTTACGCGGAGACAACATTCCCGGTAGTCGCCAACGGCCGGGTTCTCATTCCGGCGGGAACCTTTGTGCAGGGACGGATCAGCCACATCCAGCGCGGCGGCCGGATCAAAGGGCGCGCCGAAGTTCTGATGCATTTCACTACGCTTATTTATCCGAGCGGCTATACCGTGCTTCTGCCGGGGGCTGTCGAAAATGCTCCCGGGCGTAGATAAGACCTCGGTGAAGGATGAGGAAGGCACGATTCGTTCCGACAGCCAGAAAGGCGAAAAGATTGGGACGGTGGCAAGTTCGGCCGGAACTGGGGCAGTGGTCGGCGGACTCAGCAATGGCGGCAAGGGCGCATTGGTCGGCGCAGGAGTCGGCGGCGCAATCGGAACCGCGATCGCTATGTTGACCCGAGGGAATGATGTGAAACTGGATGCGGGTACGACGTTGGAAATTGTGATCCAGCGCGAGGTTCCTCTAGATAGCAGTCGCATACCTACTACCACGCGGGCTTACTCCTCGGCGCAGTGAAGATTACTGGCATTGCCCCGATGCGATCAACCTAGCTTTGACTGGAGCCGCCGACTCGATTAGCGAGTCGCCAAAAGCAACTCCGCAACAGCAATACTCAACGCTGAACGTCTCGTAATATCGGGATAGCGACCTCGACGAGTGTAGTGGACTGTAGCAACAGCTAGAGCGTCAAAGTGGGAGGTACGTGAAGCCTTCGCCGAGCGTCACGCACAGCTGACTGGTTTCGAGTCAATTGCAAAATCATCAGGTTGATGCATGTTTGCTCACGCCAACTCCTGCGGTCACATCCTGCGCAAATTCGTGGCGCCGTTCCGGCCCTTTGCGATTCTCGAGGACGCGTACCCGGCGGGCGGGTACGTTAGTGGGATTGAGGCGAACGATCTGTCCGTTGTTGACTTGGATATAAAAGCGGAACCAGTCGGTGCGGAACATGCGTCCTGAGGAATAAAACGTCACCGAAGCGGCGATGAGGCCTTCGAACTCCGGTCCGGTGCAAACCAGCAGACGCTTGCCGATGTCCTGTGTCCAGGTCATACCGCCGACCAGCGGGTCATTGAGGAAACAGCGTTCGAAGGGCACGGCCTGGGAAAGTTTGCGTAACTGCAGGAGTTGAAGTAAGACGGAGATTTTCGCCAGGTTGGTGACTACGACTCGGGTCTCGGACGCAGATAGCCGATCGAGCTTAATGTGCAGCTCGGGTGACCATTCGCGCTCGAACTCCTCGCGGGCCAGGGCCAGACTTTTGTCGGTAGCCTCCGCATAACGCAGAGTGGCACGGGCGAGAATCACGCTGAGAACGCAAGTCACTACCGTCGCGGCAAGCGGGATGTAGTTGACCAGATTGAAGAATGGGACGCTGTGTGAGTTGATCGACTGCATGTGCATAGAACCGGTTGGTCCTCGTCGTGCAACCGCAATCGTGGTTACTATCGATTACTGCCCGCGATGAACTGCGCATCGAGGCTCGGATCAGCGAGAGTCTAAAAGATGGCACCGGCTAGCTCCAGATGCACATGGTACAGAGCCTAGATACTGATGCCGCGAAGTCTTTGGTAATTGAAAGATCTCCGTTCTCAACGGTTTACGCAGGCGCATTTTTGAAACGCAATAGTTCTTGCCGCTGCTGCATGGGCGATGACGACGCCCGCGCCGGACTACTTCAACGTGAACATTGCGTTTACGTGGGCTGTTACTGAGGTGGTTTGAGGACTGAATTCCTCGGTTGGAGCGGGCGCGGTTTGCGCCATTGCGCTCATTCTTGCCATGGGTTGCATGGGAATGGGACGGACATTCTCGAACGTGTCGACCGAGGCGTAAGAGAGTTCTCCCAAAGCGCGTCCCCCGGCGCGGGCTACCGCTTCGGCGGATGCGCGGGCGCGTCGGTAAGCGTCCTCCACGGCTTTCGTTTTAGCGGCATCGATGTCGTCAAGCGTATAACTGATCGACTGCTGGTCGGTGATGTCGGCGTCGGATAATTGCTGCACGATCGGCGCAATCTTCGTGAAATCCTTTAGCTTCAGAGACACTTTCACATCAACGCGATACGCCACCAGTTTACGTTTGGACTGTTTGTAATCGTAGATTGGCTCGATTGAGAAGTACCCTAGTTGCGCGGCTGCGGGCTCGATGCCATTAGAGCGCAGAATCTGGCGTACTTGCTCGGCCTGCTTGGAGGCTCGATCGTAAGCCGCACGTGAATTTTCTTCCTGAGCGGAAATGTCGAACTGTATCAAAGCGGTGTCCGGGTTGGCTTCAAATTTTCCGTCCGCGCCGACGAGAATTGTATTTGGCTGGGCGCTGACTGTGGGACGATCCTGCGCCCTGGCAAGCGCACCGGCAAAAAGTAACACCGCAAGAAAAGTAACAACAGATTTCATATTCCGCCTCCGGCACGCCAGCACTAAAAGTTATACGCCTGCGCGCGATCTGATAGAGGAACGCGTGACTCCGCGCAAATTGCAGAGGAAAGCGTCATGTGACTTCAAGAGTGAGCCAAATAGACAAGCTCTCAGGAAGAGCCTTTGGCCGTGGAGTAGGCGAAGCGGTTCACCTGCGAATCGACGTCTTTGCGCAGGCCGCTCCAGATTTGTTCTGGCATGGAGATGAATACGTCCACGACCTCAGGATCAAACTGGCGTCCGGACCAGACCTTAATTTCTTCCCGTGCTGCGGCAATCGATTGCGCTGCGCGATAAGGGCGGTCGGAAGTAATGGCATCGAGAGTATCGGCCACAGAAAATATACGAGCGCCCAACGGAATTTCGTCACCTTTCAGTTGCCGCGGATAGCCGCTTCCGTCGTAATGCTCCTGGTGGGCATAAACAATCTCGGACGCTTCTTTGAGGAACGGAATTTTCTTGAGTATCTGGTATCCGTGATAGCAGTGCTCCCGCATGATTGCAACTTCATCTGGATCCAACTTGCCCGGCTTGCGCAGAATGGCATCGGGAATCGCCATCTTGCCGATGTCGTGCAGAAACGCGCCCCGGGCGATCACATCAATTTGATCTTTCGATAATCCCATAGCTCGGGCGATCGCGATGGTGAATACGGTTACTCGTCGCGAGTGGCCTTCAGTCTCTGCGTCCTTAAGATCTAGCGCGCCACCCAAAGCTTCCAGCGTCATGCCATAGGAGCGTTCGAGGTCGGCCATTGCCTTCTGTAACTGCTCGGTGCGAGCCTCGACCATTCGTTCGAGTCCGGTCTGATAATCCCGGTTCTGCATCTTCAGGTGGCGATTCTCCAAAGCGCGGCGTACCGTCGCCAGCAGTTGTTCGCGCTCGAAAGGCTTCAACAGGTAGTCATAAGCGCCGTTGCGGATTGCAGCCAAGGCAACTGAAATATCGTGTACGGCAGTGACCATGACCACGGGCATATCCGGATACTGTTCCTTGGTGCGTTCGAGCAGCCCGATGCCATCGAGGTCAGCCATCATCAGGTCGGAAAGCATGAGCTCGAATTCTTCCCCGGCATCGAGCATCGCCAATGCTTTGAGGCCGGATGAAGCCTGCTTTGTCTTGTAGTTGGCGGCAGCTAGCATGGAGCAAACGATTTCCCGGATGGCGTCTTCGTCATCGACAACCAGAATGCGCTCGGCGGCCATAAGGGTTCCAGTGTACCGCGAATGATGCCGGTATTCGGAGTCCCCAGATTATGAATCCCTAACTTAGAAGGTTCCGAAAGTAACGACCCGCAACGGGAAAGCTCATCGCCGCAAGGTTTCGGCATGTTAAGAACAAGGGAGCGCTAACCCGTTATCGCGATGAATAGCTCTGCCTTATTCGCTTGCTACGCCCTTGTCGACCTGCCGGTCCCGAGGTTCGTAGCCGTGGAATCCGCCGCGCTGGTTATCCTGGCCGCGGGACTGCTGGTATTTCGCACCTTTCGCGAACGATACCTGTTGGTCTGGATTGTGGGCTGGCTGGCATACTTCGTGGCCACTTGGACCAACCATCACGCGGGCGTGGAGTCAGCCGCGCGCTATACGGTCGCAGTCTCGCAATCGCAGTTTGTGCTCGCTTTCTGTTTATTTTCCGCTGCCGTCTTCGTTTATTGCCATGCGCGTAAGTTGCTGGTTCCGGTCCTGTTATTTTCCATCGCGGTAATTGCTTTCGCCGTGGTACGGGCCCTGTACTGGCCTAACTTGTTTGCGCTACGCGTGGTGCTCGAAGTTTCATACCGGCTTATTACCTTTGGGGCAGTCCTGCAATTGATCCGTTTTCGCTGGGCTCGCTGGGAAATAGGCCCGTGGTTCTTGAGCGTCAGCTTGCTGCTCCTGCACCTCGAATGGCCACTTCTGGATGTGCATCTGCCGCCGGGATCCAGCCTCGGAGTGGATCTGCTGCTCGGCTTGAGCATGCTGCTGATTGTTTTCGACGACTCCAGAATGCGCACCCGGCGTCTGGGCGTGCTCAATGCGCTGACCACCACCATCACACGCTCGCAGCAGCATGGTCCCATGACCGAGACGGCCCTCGGGGAATTGAAAACATTAATGGGAGTGCAGGCCGCCTGGTTCCGTCTGCTCGAAGGCGACAAACTTGTGCTCACCAGCCACATCGGTCTTTCTGCGGACTATGTGCGCGACCGTGCTTCAATGCCCTTGGATGAAACTATGAAGGGCATGCTATCTGATACCGTGCCCGTGGTTATCGAAACTTCGAAAGCTTCCGACAGCGTTCGGCCGTACCTAAAGCGCGAACGGTTTCACCACATAGTCATCCTGCCGGTGCTGGGGAAGAAATCGGTGATCGGGACGTTATCCCTGGGCAGTCGTCACCGGCTTGCTTACACGCCGGATGAAATGGCGTTCCTGGTAACCAGCGCCCACCAACTGGGGCTGGCGGTCGAGAATCTCCGGTTGGTCGAACAGATTTTGCGCTCCCATCGCCAATGGGCAAACACGTTTGACTCGATTCAAGACTTTGTCCTGGTCCACGACGCAGAATTCGTTGTCATGAAAGCGAACATGGCTCTGCTGCAACGTCTGGGGCAGGCTCCAGCGGACGTTATCGGTCAGCCCTGTGAAGCCGTGCTCCCGCGCCAGGGACAATGGCTGGGATGCCCCTACTGCGTCATCGCAGAGGAAGGGATTCAGGAGGCGCAGGACCCGTGTTTCGGCGGCAATTGCATGATTTCCACCTCGTCCTATAGCGAGCACGGAAGCCAGCAGAAGGGCACCATCCACGTGGTGCACGACACTACCGAACGGTACGCGGCGGAAGAAAAGTACCGGCTGATCTTCGAGCAGGCCCAGGAAGGAGTTTTTGTGGCCACGCCCGGAGGCAGGCTGCTCGACTGCAACGATGCCTTCGTGCGCATGCTCGGCTACAGCAGCCGCGCCGAACTGATGGCGATGGATCTCGACACTGAACTCTCCGCCTCTGCGGAACAGACGGACGCGTTTCACCGCGAGATTGAAGCCCACAATTACGTGCGCAACTTCGAAGTCACATTACGGCGTAAGGATGGGACGCTTGTCACTGTACTGCAGAGCAGCTTCGCGACCCGCGACGACGCTGGCAAGATCGAACGCTACCAGGGATTTCTGCTTGATATCACCGAGAAGAAGCGCGCCGAAGATGAAATCCGCAAACGTAATCGCGAGTTGAATGCATTGAACGCGATGGCCGTGATCGCGACCCAGACATTCGATCTGGACGAAATCCTGAACCTGACTTTGCGCCAGGTCATTTCACTGCTCGGCGCCCAGACCGGATCGATTTATCTTGGCGACGCGGACCAGACCACCTTCCGCCGCCGCGCCGGTTGGGGACAGCGCAGCGCCGACCGGGCCCGCCTGGCCGAAGTTCAATTCCATGGCGGCTTTGGCGAACTGGTGACTCGCTCCCGTACCGAAGTGATTACCGTGGAATACCTGCCGCACCTGCCTCCGCCTGTCGCCGACTTTATCCGCGCCGACGGCTTCAGTTCCTGGATCTGGGTGTTGCTGTGGAGCAAGGACGTGCCCATAGGCATGATGGGAATCAGCAGCCGCGAGAGCCGCGTCTACAGCAGCAACGATGAAAACCTGCTGGTGGCGATTGGCCGCCAATTGGCTACGACCATCGAGAAAGTCCGCCTCTACGAAGAGACCTGCCGTGCGTACGAAGATTTGCGCAAGACCCAGGAACAGTTGCTGCAAAGCGAAAAGATGTCGGCAGTGGGACAGTTGATTGCAGGCGTGGCGCACGAACTGAATAATCCGCTGACCGCGATTCTTGGCTACGCACAGCTTCTCGAAAGCGAGGGACTAAACGAGCGCGCCACCGATTTTGTCAACAAGTTGTTCAAACAGGCGCAGAGAACTCATCGTGTGGTGCAAAGCCTGTTGTCATTTGCCCGCCAGCGCAAGCCGCAGAAGGAGCACGTGGATATTTGCAAGGTGCTCGACGAAACTCTTGGACTGCGCGATTACGATTTGCGTGTAAATAATCTTAAACTGGAGCGTGAATTCGAAGCGCCGGGACCAGCGGTCACAGCCGACCCTCATCAACTGGAGCAGGTATTCCTTAACATCATTAATAACGCCGTAGATGCCATGCTGGAAGCCGGGCAGGGCGGCACTCTGAAAGTGCGGGTCTACACCAGGGCTGGAAACGTGCACGCCGAATTTCACGATTCTGGCCCCGGCATCAAGGAACCGCACCGTATTTTCGAACCCTTCTACACCACCAAGGGCGTGGGCAAAGGCACCGGCCTCGGCCTGAGCATCTGTTACGGAATTATTCAGGAGCATGGCGGACAAATCAGCGCGCAGAACGGACCGAACGGTGGCGGCATCATCGAAATTGTGCTGCCCTCGGCCGGCGAGAGCGCGAGCACGCAAGCGCCGGCACCAGCAGCGCGTCGCCAGGCAGCGCTCGCAGGACGTGTCCTGCTGATCGAAAACGAAGCAGCCGTACTTGAATTCGAGCGCGATGTGCTGACCGGCGCCGGGGCCGAAGTGGTCACGTCCATGAATGCAGAGGAGATGCAAAACCTGTTACGACAGCAATCATTTGATGCCGTCATCATCGATGGCAAGACTCAGGGAGTAGGCAGCGCGCGCGAAGTGTACGGCTGGCTGGTAGAGAATTGTCCCGGCATGGAAAGTCATTTACTGTTTACATTCTCCACTGTCGCCGAGCCCGAAGTGCGCAGCTTCCTCCAGGAAAAAAATGTGCCCTGCCTGGTGAAACCGTTCGAAGTCGCCGACCTCATAGCCCACGCCCGCCGCCTGATGCAAAAGGCGCACGCGGCCGCCGCCAGTTGACGTTTCATTGTTCAGCGCACCGGTGTAGCGCTTAACCTCTGATTTCCTTTCTCTGTGACTCTGGGTCCCAGTGGTGAACACCCTGGTGACTTTTAACCTGTTCAGATTTCACTTCTCCATTTATTCTGTCTGATCGTTTGACAATGTCTCTTCGTATGTCTGCGAATTGCACTCATGAGATTCCTGAAACGCTCGAAGACCCGGCTGATATTGTTTTTCGCTGTAGTTGGCCCGGGTTTTATCACGGCGAACGTCGACAACGATGCTAACGGCATCTACACCTACTCGGCTGCCGGCGCGCAGTTCGGGCATCTGCTCCTCTGGACACTAATTCCAATTACGTTGGCGCTGATCGTGGTTCAGGAAATCTCCGCGCGCATGGGCGCTGTCACCGGCAAAGGCCTCAGCGACCTGATACGCGAGGAGTTTGGCTTTCGCATCACGTTTTTCATGATGCTCGGAATCCTGATCATCAACTTCGGCAACGTGGTTGGTGAGTTCGCTGGAATTGCCGGCAGCCTCGAACTTTTCGGATTGTCTAAGTACATCACTGTTCCGGTTTGCGCCGTGATTGTCTGGCTCATCGTGGTCAAAGGCCAGTACAAGAGCGTGGAAAAGATTTTTCTGGCCGCCTCTTTTTTTTACGTGACCTATATCCTGGCGGGATTCTTCGCCAAGCCAGCCTGGATTGACGCTCTGGTAGCCACCGTAAAACCCCCGCCCAGAGCAGCGTTCAGGCTCCCTGGCTATCTGTATATGACGATCGGCGTCATCGGAACCACAATTGCGCCGTGGATGCAGTTCTACCTGCAGTCCTCGATTGTGGAAAAAGGCGTAACCAAACGGCAATACAAAGCCTCGCGCATTGACGTCATTTCCGGCTGCATTTTTACCGACGTCGTAGCGTGGTTCATTATCGTGGCCTGCGCCGCAACTCTCTACGTGCACGGCTATCGCAACATTTCCGACGCAAAAGACGCCGCCCAAGCCCTGCGTCCCCTGGCCGGAGATTATGCCTACATCCTCTTTGCCGTGGGGCTGTTTAATGCTTCGCTGTTTGCGGCTTCGATCCTGCCGCTCTCGACTGCGTATACGGTTTGCGAAGGGTTGGGATTTGAATCTGGCGTGGGAAAGAAATTTGCGGAAGCGCCGGTTTTCTATTGGCTCTACACTATCTTGATCATCGCGGGCGCGGGCGTCATTCTTGTGCCGAACCTGCCGCTGGTGAAGATTTCAATTCTTTCCCAGGTGGTTAACGGCGTGGCTGTACCGCCCGTCTTGGTTTTCATGTTGTTGTTGGTGAATAAGAAGGAGTTGATGGGCGACTACGTCAACTCGCCCGTGTACAACATTACCGCTTGGGCGACAACCGTGATCATGACCGTGCTCAGCATCGCCTGGTTCTGGACTTTGAGAGGCGGCCAGTGAGCCCGATGGTAGCCTTTTGGAAGACGAAATAAAACTTCGGCCACCGGCAACTTTGGCCTATTTTTAGGCTTCTAAGTGTGCAACAATCCGCAGGGTGGTGGGGCTATGTGTCGTCCGGTTCTCCCGATGCTCGTGGGTTTTCTGTTTATAGCCGCGGCTTTGGGAGTTGCGCAGGACACATCTTCCGCGGATTCCAATCCTTCACCGATCACGCCTCCATCAACCGCTGCGCGTCCGCCCAAGGCGACCAAAACTTATCACGACGGAAGTCTTCGCGATATCGACGCCATTGGTAACCGCAAAGTAGGATGCGATCGCGGCTTGGGCAACTGGTACAGCCTGGAAAAGCAGATCGAGATGGGCCGCAGCTATGCAGCGCAAGTGGAGTCGACCACCAAACTGATTGCCGATCCAGTCATTGAGGAATACATCAATCGCATTGGGCAAAACCTGGTGAGGAACTCCGATGCCCAGGTACCGTTCACAATCAAAGTAATCGATACCGACGATGTGAATGCATTTGCGTTGCCCGGTGGCTTCTTCTACGTGGACTCCGGGCTGATATTGGCAGCCGACAACGAGGCTGAACTTGCCGGCGTAATGTCGCACGAAATTGCACACGTCGCCGCGTGTCATCTGGCGCGCGAGAACACGCGCGGACAGTTGTTGCAACTGGCTTCCATCCCGCTAATCTTCGTGGGCGGCGGAATTGGTTACGCCGCACAGAGCCTGGCTGGATTTGCCATACCCATGGGGTTTCTGAGGTTCACGCGCAGCTTTGAGTCAGAGGCTGACTTCCTGGGCGTCGAGTATTTGTACAAGGCGGGATACGATCCGCAAGCGTTGACGTCATTTTTCGAAAAAGTGAAAGGTCTGGAAAAGCACAAGCCGGGGACACTGGCAAAGACCTTCGACACTCATCCGCAAACTCCGGATCGCATTGCAAAGACGCAAGACGAGATCAACACTCTGCTGCCGCCAGCGCAGGAATACAAGGTCGACACTTCCGAGTTCCAGGATGTGAGAGATCGGCTCGCGCAACTGGAAAATCGCCACAAGGTTGATAGGAACCACGGGGGAGATGGTCCTACACTGCGACGCGCGACGCATACCGATCCGGGCGACACTGGCAATTCCGGCGATGCCGATGAGCGGCCCACCCTCAAGCGCCGGGATAATACGTCGCAGTAATTACGGCTAAGTCTGCTGCCAGGAAGAATCTGATTATCGGGAGTACACAGGAACCGAGATCCCTCGCGCCGCTCGGGATGACAAATATTCCTGCGGGATGACAAACATGGCTGCGGGATCACACCATGAAAGTGCGCTAGACAATTTTACCCTCCGCTAAACTCCGCACCAGAGTCAGATCCGCTTCGAGAAAGTCGTATTGCGACAGTTCGGAGCGCCGTGCCCAGCGCAGATCGCGAAAAATTTTGTTTTCAATTATCCCCTTGTATTCGTTCACCACGAAGAAACGCAACTCAACCGAGCCTCCGCCGGGATATTCATGGACAATTCGCGATACCTCCTGGCCGATCTTTGCATCGATTCCAAGCTCTTCTTCGAGTTCGCGGCGAAGCGCATCCCTCGGTTGTTCGCCTTCCTCAATCTTGCCGCCCGGAAACTCCCACTTCAAAGGCATCGTCTGATGACGCGTGCGCTGGCATACCAAAATTTTGTCACCCTGGAAAATTAAAGCTGCGACGACTCGCTTCATGGGCAGGCCAACGTTCTGACAATCGTGGAGCGAGCTGCAGTGCTCACTGACTTATTAGTCTCTCGCTAATGCATCTTAGTCCCGGAGGTTGTGGAAAATCTTCAGGATGGATGGCTGCGGCGAGTGCCCGCAGACCTTGAATGAGAGTGGGCGCGGGAGTATTCAGAAATTCGTCTCGAATGCAGTAGACTCGGTTTTCTCTGGCTGCGCGCATCTGAGTCCAGCCGCGATCGCGAATAATCTTTTCCAAAGGAACCCGGTCGCCCGCGCCGCACCAGGCGGCCACGACTACATCGGGATTCTCCGAAAGAACGGCTTCAGCCGATATCTGTTTTCCGGCAGAGCCAACAAAATCTCCCCCCGCTGCCGCGACTAACTCTGCTACCCACGGCTGGGAACAGATCAAAGGCTTGCCCCATTCCTCACAAAAAACGCGAGGACGCCTCGAGCTCTTGGTGTGCTGGCGAACGGCTTCAATCTCTCGTTGCATCGCCTCAATAAGCGGCTCTGCACGATCAGAAGCACCCATGATTCCAGCGATGGTGGCAATGTCGGTGTAGATGTCGGCAAGCGTCTTCGGAGCTAATCCCAGGAAACGCGCACCTGACTTCAGAATTTCCGCTACTGCTTTTTCCTGGTAAGGGACTGCGGCGATCACCAAGTCCGGACGTGCGGCGACGATCTGGCTAGTGCTCGCGGTCCAGGAGTCGGCGACGATCGTTACCTCGCGATCATTAATTTCTGGACAAACATCCGCGCAATATTTGGTGCAAGCGACGACGTGATCGAGTTTTCCGATGGCCTCAAGAATTACGGTCGCGCTTGGCTGGAGAGAGACGATGCGCTTTGGAGTATGGTCGCGATGCAAGACAATCCAATATTAAATTAGGCCGGGGAAAAATGCGTTAGGGATGGGTGGCGGAACATATCGCCGATACCGTAGAGACGTTGCCAGCAACGTCTCTACGGTTTAAGCCAGATACTAGAACGGAATATCTTCGTCGCTGATTGGCGTTGCGGCTGCGGCATGCTCTGGCTCTGGAGCGCGCTGATCGAAATTGTTTCCGCCGGCAGCGGCGCCGCGTGAACGTCCGCCGGAATCATCTCCAGCGCCTTCGCCGCGTCCGCTTAGCAACACCAGGTCATTGGCTATGATTTCGGTTTTGTACTTCTTTTGGCCAGTTTCTTTGTCGTCCCAGGAACTGGTGCTCAACCTGCCTTCCACATAACATTTGCCACCCTTTTTCAGATACTCACCGACGATCTCTGCCAGACGTTGAAAGGCAACGATGTTGTGCCACTCGGTGCGGTCCTGCCACTGGCCGTCTTTGTCCTTGAAGCGCTCGTTGGTGGCCAGCGTAAACTTGGCGACCGGCATGCCGGCCGGGGTATATTTCACCTCGGGATCTTTGCCCAGATTGCCGATAAGAATGACTTTGTTGACGCTTTTTCCTGCCATAAGTGCTGCTCCTTCCGCCCCGCGGAGAGACGCGAATGTACACGAAAATTTAGGGGCTGGAAGGCCAATCTTATCAGAAATGAACGCGGCTTTGGATCGCAAAGCCGAAAGTAGTCGGAAAGGCGTGGCCGAAATGAAACTACTGCTTTCTGCGCGCATGGTGGAGCCGTTTAGGTTTTGAATCAAGGAGGCCACATGAATGTCATCAACAACCTAGGCCGATTCGCGGCCTTGCTGTATTGTCGCGTCAATTCCCGTTTCCTGCCACAGATCGGCCCGAATCGCTACACTACAATCAAATTGAGCCACTGCCGAAAAGTAATCAAGGTTGACAGCGCGGAGTTGCCAAGCGTAAATTCGCTCCTGCTTTCCCCGTCTCTGTTCTCTCGTCCCTGCGCAGGAGGTGGTGATGATCGATTTGCGAACCCCAAACCGTGTTTCTAGCCGCCCACCCGTCTTCGCTGTGTGGCTAATCGCTCTTGCCTGCTTAGCCTCACGTTCCACGGCTCAATCTTGTATGCCTCCGACGTGCTGGACTGGCAATTTCTATCAATACGAAATTGTCGCGCAAACGAACGAAACGGTGGATGTAGGTACACTCACGGGGTTCGGCAATTCACCCTCAATAAACGAATTTGGCACAGTTGCGTTCGTCGGCCAAGTCAGCCAGAACAATGTGCCGGCCGGGGACACGTTGTTTTTCGGAAACCCGGGATCGAGCACGTTAACCGATGTTGCCCCAAACTTTCTCAATGTCGATAGGACCTTCGATGACGCGGTTCAGATCAACGACAGCAACCAAATCGTCGCAGAAGATCGCTTCGCTGGAGCACCACCAACGTTCTTCATGCGCGTTTGGGACGGAAATCAGCAGAATTTCTTTACGCTCGTTGCAAAGTCTGGATCGAGGTATAAAGCAGTATTGACCGACCCTGCCATCAACTTTTCGAATGATGTCGCATTCAGTGCATTGGACTCCAATTACAACGGTCTTCTCGTAGCTGCGGATCCTCCCTATTCTCAGTTAAATCAAGTCTCGATGAAGACGCCACTCCGCCCTTTGGTCGCAGATGACGATTCCGTGGTGGTTCGTGCGGGGAATGCAGATACATCCCCCATTGTTCTTTACTCAAAACACTTGCAAGCGCCACTCACAATTGCCGAGAGCAGCGAGTTTAGTGCATTGGGGCAAAGCCCAGGGATTAGCAGGGATGGGACCGTAATTGCGTTCGCTGGCAATCTGATCTCAGGTGGGAATTGGGATAAGTTCGCCGGTCCGGGACTCTTTGTGGCCATTGTGAACAACGGCGCGGTTAAGTACAGGATGAGAGTCGCGGGCTTCCATTTTGGCAATAAAGACGGCATGAAAAGCATCGCAGCAAGCTGTGTGGGCGGAATCGGACGGGCTTGCAGGAGAGGAAAATACTTCCGGGAAGAAGGGTCGCCATGGTGCGATCCTGCAGATTCGAAGTGTCTGGCCGCAGGAGAACTCGAAGATTTGCCTCCGTTCAGCAAATCAATACCGGTGTATTTCAATACGTTCACTGTACCCGGATTTCAAAAGTCTACTGAGTGGGAAAACAGAATAGCCGTATCCCGTGCGGATTTCGGAAATGGAACCACTATTGTTGTCTCTTTCATCGCAACTCCTAATATGGACGATCACACAGGCTGGAGCCTTTTCTCCGCAAACCAGGGAATCTGGACAGTCCGGGCTGACCTGTTTGCGACCTCTAAGTACGGCTTTTTCGGCCATGTTTTTCGTCCCGTCCCGGTGATTCAGCTGGGAGATTCCTTAGGTTCCACCGGCTTGTTAGTGACGGGTTTGTCTGTATATGACCACCTAGCCAACGCAGCTCCTCAGCAGGCGAACGGCGATCACGCTCTTGGATTTTGGGTTTCCACAACCAACTCAGGACAAATGATTCTACGAAGTTCTTATATCCCGCAATATGGCACTTCCGGTTGGAATGCGGCTGATTGTTGTGGCGTTGTGGGCAAGGGCGCTGGCACGTTGGGAGCGCTCGTTACTGCGTCAGGGGCAAACCTGATCTTGAGCAACGACCATGTCTTGGGCATTCCGCTGTCACGGACGAAGAACGGGGCAAAGGTGGGTGATCCGGTTTCTGCACCCGGCCCTGCTGATTACGCTTGCCAAATACCACACGCAGTGGGGATGTTCTCGTCCGCTCCGACCTTAAGCGCCGGTGTAGACGCAGCGGTAGCCACGCTCAACGACGGAGAGATAAATACCACGGGGCAAATCTATAGTATCGGGATTCCCAACAGCACGATCCTTCAACCCCAGATCGGCATGCTGGTAGCCAAGTACGGCCGAAGTTCCGGTTTAACGTGTGGAAAGATAACAGCTGTTGCTGTAAATACTCCTCCGATTCCTTATGACCTATGCAAGGGGAAACCATTTACTGTTCCATTCCAGAATCAAGTGGTTGTCGAATCCGGGGATCGTAATCACCCATTTGATCTCGCTGGCGATTCAGGTTCGCTGATTGTCAGTCAGACGACAGCACAGCCAGTGGCCTTGCTCTTCGCCGGTGGGGTGGATACCAAGACACATCAGGAGGCAACCCTAGCTAATCCCATCTCAGCGGTTGCGAGTCAACTAGGAGTCACGTTCGTCGGAGGACCAATGCACGCCGTCAACGGTTGCCCCAGCGGGCACGAACAGCCACTATTACCCGTTGAAGAGGCGGAACGGGTTCGATTAGTCAAAGAGAAGTATGAACCTGACTTGTTCCTTGACCCGGCTGTAACCGCAGTGGGCGTCGGCGCGTCAGACGAGGACCCAGCGGAAGGGGTCATTCTTGTCTTTGTCGAGGAAGGCAAACGCCACGCCCGTATCCCGACCACTTTGGATGGAATACTTACGAAGGTTATACACAACAGTCGATTTAAGCCAAATGGGGAGCAGAAATGTTCCACATACCACTGAGCCGGTCACATCGTCTCTACATGCTCCGCGTCCTGGCAATTGTGCTGAATTCGCATTGACGACAAAGCCCTCTTCCAGTTTTTGGGAGACGGGTCAGGCCTCGACGGGACTGTCCCGCGCGAAGAGATTAATAAAAAGAACTACGTTGAAAGGTGCAGCTTCCAGCCGCGCCGTTACTTCGTTTTAATGGCTTACGGCGCGGCTGGAAGCCGTGCCCCTTCAAAACTCCAGACGTCCGAGAGTTTTTCCGCAGCCTGAGGCATTCCCTGATACGAGTCTCGCTTGCACCGCGGGCCGGTTCTTGTCTTTGGCTCGGATGACAACTCGGGCGCTACGGTATAATCCGGCTATGCCTGCTGAAGCGGACTCCTTGAAACCCGCGGGAATGGTGCCCGACGAGTTCAAATTTGAACCCAAATCCAAGGGGCTTCTGACGCCTCGAAAAAAGAAACCGAAAGAGCTGGCCGTCATTACTGAATGCTGTACCGGTTGCGCCGGGTCTCCGGCTTGCGTGGAGTATTGTCCGGTAGAGGATTGCATGTTCTGGGTTCCGGACGAAGATCATCCACCGTTCGGCAGAATTCAGGTCGACCCCATTCTCTGTATTGGCTGCAAGAAATGCCTCAGTAAAGGCCCGGACGGATGCTTCCTCGACGGCTGTCCCTGGGATGCGATTGTGATGGTCGATACCGTCGAAGTAGAAAAGGAAGTCGGTGTAATGCCGATTTGACTGTTTCCAGCCGCAGATTTCACCGGTCCAATATTCAATCCTTCAGCGCGCAATGGTAAACTCCTAGAGGAGGCGACGAATGCGCAAAGCGTCCAGTGTTCTTTCCATTCTTGACCGCGTCGGGGCGAAAAGCGGACAGGCGCAAGTAAACAAGCGCCCGATTCACAAATCTTTCGCGGCGTCCCGGGCACTGATGTGGGCGCGTAGCTCAGTTGGCAGAGCAATGCCCTTTTAAGGCATGGGTCGATGGTTCGAGTCCATCCGCGCTCACCACATAATCTCGAATTTCTGGTCGAAACGAAGCGAGTTGTATTTGACCGTCAATGACTCCCCCTGAGACTAGCGCGCCTATGGGCGTGAACCCGCGCTAAATTGCTTACGAAGGCTGAAGCGGATTCGCCGTCTAATGCCTCCCTGCTGAATTCTCCATGTTAGGATATTGCGCGGTCGGTCAGACCGGAGGAGTTCTCATGATGCGCGCACTGTGGGTGGGTTGGTTGTTGCTTGGGTGTCTGATGTGGGCGCAGGCAAACCCGCCCGCATCGGCCGTTCCTGCGAACAGCCCAACCGTCACCAATCAGCACCCTCCTGATGATGGTATGCGGAAATCGCGGACAGCAAGTGGCGTGGCTGAGGACGCCGCGGTGCTCACCATCAAAGGCTTGTGCTCTTCGTCCATGCCGCGTGAGAGAGCGGTGCCCGCGAAATCCGCGTGCCAAACGGTGGTTACGCGGGCTCAATTCGAGGAACTGATCAATGCCTTGCGGGTCGGCAAGGATCGCCAGAATTTGCAGGATCTGGCCAAGGCGTATCCACAGTATCTGGTGATGGCTCATGAGGCTGAACAACGCGGCGTGGAGAAGCAAGAACGGTTCCAGCAACGGCTGAATTTTGCCAGACTGCAGATCCTCTCCCAAGAGCTGTTGGCGCAAATTCAAGAAGAAGCGGCGAAGGTGCCGGAAAGCGATATCGAAGATTATTATCGGAAAAACAGCAGCGAGTTCGAGTCGGCAAGCCTGGAGCGTGTTGTGATCCCCAACCGCTCGCAAGTGAAAGCGCAAGGGAACGACGGGGGAGAGCGGAGCGAGAATGCGATGACTAAAGAGGCTGAGCTTTTGCGCACCCGTGCCGCTGCCGGCGAGGATTTCAGCAAGCTTCAGAAAGAGGCATATGATGCCGCAGGGGTAAGTGGCAACAGTTCGCCTGATCCGAAGACCGGCAAACTGCGACGCCAGGGCTTGCCGCCCGCACATGCCTCGGTATTCGATCTGCAACCCGGCGAGGTGTCGCAAGTGATCAGCGATGCGACCGGACACTACATTTACAAGCTTGACTGGAAGGCGGTTGATTCATTGGAGGTTGCCAGGCCGGAGATCAGCAAAACTTTGCGGGCGCGGCGGGTAAAGAAGATGATAGAGAGCCTGCAGCAGCCTTATACGACGGAGGTCAATCAGACATACTTCGGACCTGAGGGGAGCGGCGACCGCGATTGAGGTTGGCCGGATTAACCGAACCGTTCTTTTTTGCGGGAGGCACAAGATCTTCAATGGCCTGCCCCGACCAGGTAGATATTATGCGGACTGCCGGCGGCGCTGTCCGCAATCGTGACATAGGCAGTGCGCGGTCCAAGGGCGGCAGGAGAAAACGTGACCGTGATTGTACAATGCTTGCCGACGGCGAGCGTGGATTTGCAATTATTGGTCTGGGCGAACTCGCTGGCATTCGTACCTGTGATGGTAATGCCGGTGATTTTCAGCGGCGCGCTTCCGCTATTCTTCAGACGCAGAATCGAGGGAGCACTGGTTGTGTTCACCGCCTGGGGCGCGAAGTCGCGACAAGGAAGTGAGAGAAAGACATTGGGAGCCTGCGTCGAACCGAGGAGACCAAAAACATCCAACTCGTTCTGGGTGCTAACGTAGACTTTTCCATTGGCGATGGTGGGCACCTGGAATTTTTCACCACAACCTCCCTGGTCCCGCTCGGGAACCTGGGCACTGCTGTAGAGCATGGTCGAAAGGTTGGTAGCATCGTAGGCGTAGAGAATCGCGGGTTTTTGTCCGAGCAGAGTATCTAAGCCATATGGGCGCTCGATTGCCCAGACGATACCATCAGAGGCGCCATTGGCCGAAATGGATGGGGTAGCCCCGATGGGGAAGAGGTTCGCAGTCTCGGCCACCGGAGCGGATGAAATGAGGCCATTCGAGACGCTGTACATCTTCAGGTAATCACCTACTCCATCTTCGCTGACTATGCCGCCGATGTAGAGGTAGGCAGCCTGCGGCCCTTGCCAATACGCGGGAGAACTCCAATAGCCATGGAGTGCTCCATCCACGGTTTGTACTATTTGGTCCTGGGTCGCGTTGTATTCGCCCAGGTCGGCTTGATTCAACAAGTAAATAGGAGATTGACCGGAGGCATCGCAGGGATTCCCCCCTTTGCCGGCTACCACCAATTCGTTGGTGACAGAACCTTGCTGCGGCGGCAAAAGAATGGGGCCGCCTGAGCCCAGATCCAAATCGTAGTTCAGGCGGCAAACTTGATCCATGGGTGTGAAATAGTCGAGCGGGCCTGCGCTTAGAGTGCTACCTAGTCGCAGGAGACTATCGCCATAATCTACTCCGCCAGTATTGGCATCGAACAGGCCGTCGCCGATGGCGACGTAAATATTTCCGAGTGTGTCCGCAGCCAAACCATTTCCACTCTGCCACACCCCGCCACGCTCGGCGTTTGGCGTGGGACTAAAGGCCCCCACTTGCTCGAGCGTCGCCGCATCAAACGCCATAATCCATCCGTGCTCAGCGCCAGCCCATCCTACGTAAATGGTGCCGTTCAGCAACAGCAATCCGGCGCGTTGGATGTCATGCAGTGTGTTGAATGCGATCATGCCTTTTTTACTTCCCAGGCCGCCGCCGGGAACCGCTGCCGCAATTGCGACCGGACCGGAAAACTTTTCTTCTCCACTTGTGATGTCGATGGCGTGAAGGCGCTGAAAGTTCTTGCCATTCTCAAAAGTACGGGCAATGAGATAAAGGGTGTTCGTACTGGGATCGATCACCGGGGTTCCCGTGATCCCGTATATGGGATAGACAGCGCACGAAATGTCGGCTACACCATTCGGCTCGCAGGAAACCGGGGTAATGCCATTTGCCGGACTAATAAAACTGTCCTGCCATAGTGGAGTGCTGCTGAGGCCGTCCGCGTCGAAGGCATAGAGGCTGTCGTTTTGCGTGGCCACATAGATTACGTTATGTGCGCCTTGGCCTGGGATATTTACGCTGGGGACATAGAGTGGCTGGGCATAGATTTGACCATCAACCGAATACGAAAACAGTTTTCCAAAGTTGCTGGAGTTCACGTTCGCCGTCGTGAGCAGGATCTCATTGAGGTTCTGGCCAGTTCGGGCGTTGTCGTTATGCTCGGTCAAGACGCCGGCAAAAGTTTGGGATACACCCGGCGTCACGTTAGCAAGTATGAGGAAGAGTACCAACGCGACTGGCGTACGCAAACCAACTACACTCTGTTGCGGCGTCTCACAATTTCGATTTGATGGTTTCGCTTTTCCAAAACAAAACGACGTAGCAGAGGGAGCAAGGGATTCGCGCATACCAAGCCGTAAAACGACTCTCATTTTGCTGCTCCACGTTTGTGCGTGTCAATGCAAAAAGAATTGGGATTTCAGATTGGTTGCCTACGGTGCGACTTAATTTCAATTATTGAAAGGCGTCGCAAGACCGGCTCGCGTATCGTGTAATTTCGCCATACAATTAAATCACTGCCTCTTCTACATGAATCCCGCAAGTGCTTCAGAATTCGCAACCTACGAACAGACTTTTCCTACACCCTGTAAAAACTATTGGCAATATACCTGCCCTATTTGTTCTGATGACGGAGAAGAGCGACAACGCCCGTATTCACGAGCTCTGCTGCCTGATCGCCGTCGAACAGGATAAGCAAAACTTTCTCAAGCTTGTGGATGAGCTAAATCGACTTCTTGAGTTTGACGATCAGCGTCTCAAACGCGTACCTCTTGACGATCAGCGTTTAAACGAAAAGAAGGGCAAGTGAAATCCTTACTGGCGCAGGCGATCGAGTCGTTCGTGAAGAGCTTTTCTAAGCTCTCTCATAGTTTGATTAAACTCGGCTTTAGATACAACTTTGCCGCAAAACTCGCGAATTCGATCCTCCAGGCGGCGCAATTCCACAATTTTCGCGGCGAATCTAGAACCTAGAATGCCACATCGATTGCAATTCCTTCGATACAGTCCGCACCCTAAGGGAACGCTCTCTAGTCGTAAGTGACACAGTGTACTCGTCAAAAGTCATCGCTGCGGAATTTCTCCCCTAGGCGGCAGTATCTAGGCTGTTAAGCGCTTCGTACAGCTCGGCGATGCGCTTATTGCGGCAATCGTATTCGGTTAATTCTTCTCCCGTCAGGCGCTCGCAGGTTTCCTTTGCAATGGTTTCCATTTGTTTTTCGATTAACTGGACGAGTTCGTTTCGAATCCCTTTCATTTTATAACATGCCATGACTATGCCTCTTTAAATGAAGCAGCTCACTTGAGATGAGAGCAACCCACAAGCGGTTGGCAGGAATTGAAATGCGCAGTATTTTCCCCCGGGCATTGTCACGTTTAGTGACAACTTTACGGCAACATCAGACTGTATGCCGTGGCTGGCGAACTGTAGGAGAAATACAGTGAGTTCCCGATCGAATCTTTTTTCACTACGGACTATGCCCGAATTCTTAGTCCACACTGCCGAAGCGCTTTAAATCTTCGGGGCCTTCTTTCAGAGCAACCGACTCTTTCCCTTGCACCATCTCGCGAACTTTTTCCACCACATCCGGATTAGCCAGAGTGGTGATGTCTCCGGTATTAAGATTGTTAGAGATTGCTGCCAGCACGCGGCGCATTAGTTTGCCAGAGCGAGTCTTGGGCATGTCAGGGACGATGTGGACCCGCTTCGGCCGTGCGATTTTACCAATGATAGTTTCAATGGCTTTGGTGACTTTGTCGACAATTTCCTGACCGGGCTGGATTCCCGGCTGCAGCGCAATATAGACCTCGGGCACGCGGCCTTTGATCTCGTCCACTACTGGCACCACTGCAGCTTCGGCAACTTCAGGGACGGTCAGGCATGCGGATTCGATTTCCTTCGTGCCCAAACGATGCCCGGCCACATTGATTACGTCATCTACGCGGCCAAGAATTCTGAAATAACCGTCGACGGCTAAAACGGCTCCGTCGGCTGCGAAGTAAGGCCAGTCACGCCAGTCTTTACTGTCGGGATTTTTGCAGTATTTCTTGTAGTACTGGTTGACGAAGCGTTCGCGATCGCCCCAGACGGTCTGAATGATTCCCGGCCAGGGATTGCGAATGCAGATATTCCCGGCCTTCCCTGATCCAGCGCTGACCTCGTGACCTTCCTCGTCGAGAATGTACGGATAAATTCCTGGCATACCGGGCCCTGCGCTGCCCGGTTTCATGGGGTCAAGAGCCGGCTTGGTGCTGCAGAGGAATCCGCCATTTTCGGTCTGCCACCAGGTGTCGACGATGACTGCCTCAGCCTTGCCGACCGTCTCGTAGTACCAGCGCCACACCTCGGGCTCGATAGGTTCTCCAACCGTTGTCATGTGCTTGAAGTGATAGTGATATTTCTTCGGCTCATCGGGTCCGGCTTTGCGCAGCATGCGAATCGCGGTAGGCGATGTGTGGAAAATATTGACGTCGAGACGCTCCGCAATTCGCCACGGGCGGCCAGCATCAGGATAGTTCGGCACACCTTCGTAAATCACGCTGGTGGCGGCCAGAGCCAAAGGTCCGTACACAATATAAGAGTGTCCCGTGATCCAGCCGATGTCTGCCATGCACCAATACAGATCGGTGGGATGAATGTCCTGAATATATTTAGAGGTGGCAGTCACATAGGCGAGATAGCCGCCGGTGCGGTGTTGGCATCCTTTAGGTTTGCCGGTGGTGCCGCTGGTGTACATCAGGAACAGCGGAGCTTCTGCATCCATGGATACGGGCTCCACCAATTCTCCGGCAAAGTTTTGCAGAACCTCATCCACAAAGTAGTCGCGGCCTTTCACCATGGGTGAAGCGGAGGCATACTGGCCGGGATGTCGTCTCCAAACCAGAACCTTGTCGACCTTTTGGTCTTCCTGACTGGCGACATCGAGCGCGATATCTGCACCAGCTTTGTGGTCGATCATTTTGCCGTTGCGGTAGTAGCCATCTGTCGTGATCAGAACGCGGCTGCCGGAATCGGCCACGCGGCGTCCGCAGGCCTCTCCGCTGAAGCCGCCGAACACAACCGAGTGAATGATTCCCAGCCGGGCGCACGCCAGCATGGTGACTGGCAGTTCAGGAATCATCGGCATGTGGATGGTTACGCGGTCGCCGGTTTTCAGACCAGCAAAATCACGGAGCAGCGCGGCCATCTCATTTACCCGCACGTACAATTCCCGATAGGTAATGACGACAGGTGCGACGTCTTCGGGCTCAGGCACAAAAATTAAAGCGGCCTTGTTTTTGTACTTTTCCAGATGGCGATCGACGCAGTTGTAGCAGGCGTTGAGTTTGCCGCCGACAAACCACTTCCAGAATGGCGGATCATTGGTATCAAGCGTGGTGTGCCAGTACTGATCCCAACTCAGCATGTCCGCATATTCGCGAAAGCATTCCGGGAAATTCTTCTCGGAGAACCGCTCCATAATTGAGGGGTCAGTGAGATTCGCCTGGCCAATAAACTTCGGGGAAGGATAATAATATTCTTCCTCGCGCCAGTGAACGGCGATCTGCGACTCATTCGTTTCTGCTACAGCTCTGTGTTTCTCCTCAATTGCAGGCATATCAATTACTCCCTGATTCTAAGTTCTGCCAGCGGACGCTTTTCCCTCGGCCTCATCCCAAATGCGCACCCCTCGAGTCTCGCGCAGCAGCAAGCTTCCGACGATAAACGTCATGCTGGCCACAATCATTGGGTAATAAAGCCCAGCATAAATATTGCCGGTTGCCGCGACTGACGATAATCCAATCAACGGCAGCAATCCGCCGAACACGCCGTTGCCTATGTGATAAGGCAAGGAAAGCGAGGTATACCGGATTCTCGCCGGGAAGGCCTCAATCAGATAAGCCGCGATGGGCCCGTAAACCAGGCATACGTATAAAACCTGTACGAATACCAGTAGAACTAACATGGTGACATTTGGATCCGGAGCTTCCTTGGCTGGCACCAACGCGCCACTCGCATCTTTGGTCATGGCCGTGAGAGCGATAGCACCCGTTACCTTGTTACGGGTGGATTTTACGGTGACAACATTGTTGCCCGCAGCTTGTTCCATGGCCTTGTAGATCGGAATATATGTCAGTACGCCAAGCAGGCATCCGGCCATCATCAGTTTCTTGCGTCCAATCCGATCCGACAGCGCGCCCACCACGGTAAAGAACGGCATCCCCAGCAGCAGAGCGATCGCGACTATGATGTTCGCGGTCTTCACATTGATTTTCAGAATCGTCTGCATGTAGAACAGGGCGTAGAACTGCCCGGTATACCAGATCACGCCTTGCCCCGCCGTGGCTCCGAAAAGCGAAATCAAAACGTTCTTCAGATTCGGCCACTTAGTGAATGCATCCTTAAGCGGTTGAGTGGAGGTCATTCCTGTGCTCTTGAGCTGGGCGAAGATCGGCGACTCTTTCATCTTCAGGCGAATGTACAGCGAGATGAGCACGAGAATGATGGAGACCAGGAACGGGATGCGCCAGCCATAGGCGGCGAAGTCTTCCTTGGACATTGAGTTTTGCGTGACCAAAATTACGATGAGGGAGACGAACAGACCCAGCGTAGCCGTGATCTGAATGAAGCTGGTGTAGAAGCCGCGCTTGTTGTCGGGAACATGCTCGCCCACATACACCGCAGCCCCGCCGTATTCGCCGCCTAGCGCTAGTCCCTGCAAGACGCGAATTAAAATCAGAATGATCGGGGCGAACCAACCCGCCGTCTTGTACGACGGCATCAGGCCAATGGCGAAGGTAGAAAAACCCATGATCGACAAAGTCACGAGAAACGCGTACTTGCGCCCCACCAGATCGCCGATGCGTCCGAAGAAGAGCGCGCCGAAAGGCCGTACCAAAAATCCGACTGCAAAGGTAGCAAGATAGGCAACGTAGGCAAAGGTGTCATTGCCAGGAGGATAAAACTTCACCGCCAGCACGGCCGCGAGACTGCCGAAGATATAGAAGTCGTACCATTCAATCATGGTGCCGACAGACGACGCCATAATGACCCGCCAAATACTGTATTCGGCGTTTCTAGTGCCCGCCACTTGCGCAGCAATCGCCATAGTCTCCTCCTGAGAGGCTCAGGGATGGTTAACCTGATGCCCTATTTTCCAACCGGAATGTCGGACTGTTCGGATTGTACGTAGTGCCCTTAGACTCATTAGCCCCTCGGAACACTGGCAGGTTAACGCCATCTGTCGTTTCTGTCCAGCACGCAATGCGGGTGGCGCGCCGGGCCGAAAAGGGCGACAATTGTCGCCATTCGATTCGGCGGAGCTTATGTGAGTGAGTTCGATACCAGATGCTGTGATCTGCATCACTGCTCACAGTTCACGCAATCGATCTGGTTGTCAGCTAAGCTGCCGATGGGATTACAATCACGCAGCAGTGCAGGCGGTGTAGTCATTCGACTGCGATCGTCGAATGCTGACGTGCGTCTTCTATCAAAAATTGTCGGCTATCCAGTATCGCAGCCGATTACAAGGAGCTGATATGAAGCGTTCTCTCTTTCTGTTCTCGTTGGCGATATCCATGATTGTCTTCTGGGCGGCGTGCCAGAAGTCCAAAGGCCCGGAAGGAAAGACTCTTAAAATCGGCGTCATTACATCTCTTACCGGCAGCAATGCCGCCTTTGGTCAGGCGCACAAAAACGGTTACACCGTTGCTCTGGAAGAAATCAATGCCAAGGGCGGAGTGTTGGGGAAACAAGTCGAACTCGATTACTACGATGATCAAAGCCGTCCCGATCAGGCAGTGCAAGGTGTTTCGAAACTGGTAGACCAGGATCGTGTGCCCATTGTTCTGGGCGCATACTCATCGGAGAGCACGCGTGCCATCGTGCCCGTGGTAACGCAGAAACAGGTTCCTCTGATTATTCCTACCGCCGTAGCTGACAACGTCATGGAGAGCAATTCGCCGTGGATCGTGCGAATCTGCGCCGGTTCGGGATCATTCGCAACTGCGACCCTTGATTTCCTCAAGAACAACGGCAATCCAAGAAAGCTGGCGATCGTTTCCGAGAACACAAATTTCGGCCAGGCGAATAACAAGTCGATGACTGAAGCCGCCAAGGCCGCCGGGCTTGAGGTAGTCGACAGCGAGTCTTATCAGGCCAGTTCGCCAGATTACAAATCACTGTTGCAGCGGGTGAAAGGTACCAATCCCGAAGTGATTTACTTTGCTTCATACCTGCTCGATGCCAGCACGCTGATGCGACAGTCAGAGCAATTGAATCTGAATCCGAAATATTACACATCGGCGGGCACAGGATTCGCCGCTGCGGAATTTCCCACGACCGATAAAGGCGCGGGTAAATATGCCGAGTACACTTTCTCCGTTTCGCAATGGCTGCCTTCAGCCAAGTGGAGCGGCTCTCAGGAATTCGATCAGAAATACTTCAAGCTGGCCGGTTCGCATCCTGCTTATCACGCCATGGAGGCCTATGCGGTCCTGCTCGTGGCTGCGGCGGCGATCAACAATGCCAAGTCCGACCAACCGCAAGCGATTCGCGACGCCGTCAAACAAGTGGATCTGCCGGACACGCCGTTCGGTCCGGTGAAGTTCGATGCTCACGGCCAGAACCAGCATCCCGTGCTCATCACCCAGGTGCAGGGCGGACAGTATAAAGTGGTTTGGCCTGCAGACGCCGCGGAGAGTAAACCGATCATTCCCGCGCCCGAGTGGTCGAAGCGCAAATGATTTGCGCGGCACGAGAGTAACATTGGCCCGTCGCGCTTAGTTCGATTGCTTCCCAAGCGCACACCGAGTGATTCGGGGAGTACATGACTAACTGGCTCTACATCGCGCTCCAAGCCATCATTAACGGCCTCCTCACCGGCGCGCTGTACGCGATCATCGGAATGGGCATGGCTTTAATTTTCGGAGTCATGCGCATCGTGAACTTCGCTCACGGTGCATTCCTGATGATGGGAATGTACGCGACGTACGTCGTGTTTCAGGCCACCGGCGTCAGTCCTTACTATCAATTTCCCTTGGCAGGGATTTTGTTGTTCATGGTTGGATACGCCACGTACATGGGACTGCTGCGGCCCATCCGCGGACAAGTGGATTTTATGGTGATCCTGTTGACCATGGGCTTAGCGCTGATTCTGGTCGATGGAGCGCAGCTGGTTTTCGGCGCCGACTATCACCAGATCAACATTCCGTTGCTGTCAAAGAACATTCACCTCGGTTCGCAGATCTCGATCAACGCGCCATGGCTTGTATCTTTCGCGATTGCAGCCGTGCTCGCGGCCGCGCTCTATTGGATAGTAACGCACACCATGTTCGGACGCGCCGCGCGCGCCATCGCGCAAAACCCTTATGCGGCGCCGCTGATGGGAATCAATGTGAACCGGGTGCAGGCCGTCTCCTTCGGAATTGGCTCGGCCGCCGCGGGCATTGCAGGCAGCCTGCTGCTGCCGGTCTTTTATCTTTTCCCCGAAGTCGGCAACCAATTCAAGCTGAAGTCGTTTGTGATGGTGGTGCTGGGCGGCATGGGGTCCATTCAAGGCGCGGCCATTGCCGGGCTTGTGCTGGGCGTCGTAGAGAGTCTTACCAGCCTTTATTGGGGCAATGAGTGGGCGCTGGCGGTGGACTTCGTGCTTTTCATTCTCGTGCTATCTCTGAAACCAAGCGGAATCTTTGGGAGCCAGCGCGCATGAGGAACTGGCAGGTGCTCGTCGCGTCTGTGTTTTTATTTGCCGCGATGTTCGTTCCCCTGCTCGTCCCAACCGACTATATTCTGCAAATTCTTTTTCGCGTCTTTCTTTTTGCCGCCTTGGGCTTGGCCTGGAACCTGGTTGGCGGATACGCCGGGCAACTCTCCCTGGGCCACGCCGCTTATTTCGGAGTGGGGGCCTATGGATTGGCTCTCTTCTCGAAGCTGGGAATTTCGCCGTGGGTATCGGTATTTCTGGGCGTCGCGCTGGCGGTGATTTGCGCGGGAATGATCGGCACAATTTCATTTCGCTTGCGTGGTCCGTATTTCGCCCTATGTACGATTGCGTTCGCTGAAGTTTTGAGGCTCGTCGCCAAGAATCTTCCAAACGTAACTGGCGGCGATGTAGGAGCGCAGGTTCCAGCTTTATTTACGAACTCAGCAATCAGATCTTTCTACTGGGCAGCCGTCTTGTTGACCGCGTTTGCTTTCGCTCTCACCGCATGGATTGAGCGCTCGCGATTTGGCTATTACCTTATGGCCATCCGCGAAGACCAGGACACAGCGCTTTCCGTCGGTGTGAACGCAGCCCGCTGCAAGCTCTGGTCGCTGCTGATCAGTGCCGCGATTACCGGCTTCGGCGGCGCGCTTTATGCCAGCATCTTTCTGTTCATCGTTCCCGACCAGGTGCTTGGCGATGGATATATCAACCGAAATCGCAATTGTCGCCATGCTGGGCGGCGCGGGTACGCTGCTCGGTCCGTTGCTTGGCTCTGTCATTTTGGAGAGCTCCGCCGAAATTTTCAAAACGGTGTTCAAAGAAGCGCATCTTCTTATTTATGGCGTGTTGATCGTTATTGTCGTGCTGTTCATGCCCGAAGGCGTAGTGGGGACCGTGAGCAACAAATTGGCGCGCTTCAAGAAAGTTCCGCCGGCGCCCTTCGCCGCGCCTGTGCCGGTGGCTGCGCCAGAAGAGTCGAGCCGAGCGCTCAACGAATAGGAACGGTCGACAAATGTCACTGCTTGAAGTCAAGCACATCAGCAAACGATTTGGTGGCCTGAAGGCTATCAACGACGTCTCGTTTGCGGTGAAACCGGCGGAAATCACGTTTATTGTCGGCCCCAACGGCGCAGGCAAAACTACCCTGTTCAACCTGATCACGGGTGTCTTTCATTGTGATAGCGGCAGCATCCATTTCGATGGACGCGACATTTCCCATTCCACTCCCAACCAAGCCGCGCGCATGGGTATTGGACGAACTTTTCAAATTGTTAAGCCACTGCGCAATCTCACCGTGCTAGAAAACGTAATGCTCGGCGCATTCCTTCGCACCTCTAGCCGATCCAAAGCGGAAGAAGCAGCGACGAAGGTTCTGCATTTTCTCGAAATGGACAAGATGCTGCATCTGCCCGCACGGGGCATGGGGTTGCCCGTGTTGAAGCGTTTGGAAATTGCGCGTGCCCTGGCTACGCAGCCGAAATTAATCTTGCTCGATGAAGTTGTCGCCGGCCTGCCAACTCCGGAAGCCATTAAGCTCGCCATGCTGCTCAAGCGACTGCCAGAGTGGGGAATCTCGACTATCGGTGGCATCGAGCATGTCATGCAAGTGGTCATGCGCATTGCCGATCGTGTCATCGTGCTCGATCACGGCACGCTGATCGCTGAAGGCGCGCCCAAAGATGTGGTGCATCGTCCCGAGGTGATCGAAGCTTACCTCGGCAGCAAGTACAAGGAGATTGCGTTATGAGCGCCGCTCTCCTTTCCATGGACGATGTGCGCGCCAGCTACGGCGATTTTCAGGCGCTGTTCAACATCACTCTCGAAATCCATGCCGGCGAAATCGTAACTCTTATTGGCGCTAACGGAGCGGGAAAGACTACGACCCTCCGCGTGATCTCCGGATTGCTGCGCAGCCAGCACGGGCAGTTGCGATTTGATGGCCAGGACATTTCCAAACTTCCGCCGCACGAAATCGTGATGCGCGGGGTGAGCCACGTTCCCGAAGGCCGCCAACTTTTTCCCCACATGAGCGTCGAAGAGAACCTCGCGCTCGGGGCTTATATCGGACGCGTGCGCCCCAAGCTGAAAGCATCCATGGAGGAACAATTCGAATTCTTTCCCGCGTTTGAAAGAACGTCGCAGGCAACTGGCAGGCACGCTCTCCGGCGGCGAGCAACAAATGGTCGCCATCGCGCGCGGGCTCATGGCCGCTCCCAAGCTGCTTCTGCTCGATGAGCCTTCGCTCGGCCTCGCTCCCAAAATCGTAGAAGAAGTTTTTGCCAAGGTGCAGCAGATCGGCAAATCGGGAGTCACCGTGCTGATCGTCGAGCAGAACGTCGTCGACGGCCTCAGCATTTCGGATCGCGGCTACGTAGTCGAAAACGGTGAAATTACATTGCAGGGAACTCCAAAAGAACTGCTCGGCAACGAGCAGATTCGAGCCGCGTATTTAGGCCTATAGGTCGGCCTCGGACACTTGGGAAAACCGGGTGCCCCAGGTCTCGCCGTTTTTGCGAGACCTGGGACTCCTCTACTGCTCACGATGGGCACGCCCGCTATTTGATCGGTGGTACATACGGAATATAGCGGGCGAAAAACCAGCACAGGAAAAACACGACCGGAATGTGAACCATCAACTGCAGCACGCCATATCCAACGATGTCTCTCGCCTTCAGTTTCAAAATGCCCAACAGCGGCAGCATCCAGAAAGGATTGATAAGATTGGGGAGAGCTTCCGAGGCGTTGTAGATTTGCACCACCCATCCCAGATGCACTTGATGCAGATTCGCCGCCTGCAAAACATAAGGCGCTTCGATCACCCACTTGCTGCCACCCGAGGGGATGAAAATCCCCAGCACCGCGGAGTAGATTGCCACCAGCAGCGGATACGTATTGTGCGTGCTGACCGAGGCAAAGAGCTTGGCCAGCGCATCTGCGATTCCGGTTCCCACGATCATCCCGAAGATCACGGCATAAAACGGAAACTGGATTAGTACGCCGCCAGTGGCGGGAACGCACTCCGATACAGCGCGCACGAACCGCTTCGGGCGCCAGTGCAATAAAAGTCCAACGGTGATGAACATGAGGTTGTAAGTGTTAAGGTCAAGCGCGGCCAGCGCGCCTTGCGGCGAAGTGCGGAACACATCCACCAGATACCAACACAAGAGCGCCGCGACCAGCACTGTCAGAAGCGGACTGTATTCCAACCATTCGCCGGGTTTAGTTTTGGCTTCGAGGCTGGAGCGAATTGGCTCGTATTTGATGCCGTAGGATTCCGCGGTTCGCGCGTTCTCTGGCGATGGCGTGGACGCGTACGCGATAAGCACTGACAGCACAATGAGAATGACCGTCACCGCGATGCTTTGCCACAAGAAAAGAGTTTGCGTGAGTGGGATGAGGCCGCTGATGTTAAATAAGGTCGGCGGCATGGCGGATTTTGTTGCCATCAGCATGGCGGCAGACGAAGATAGTCCCATCGCCCAGACTGCTCCCAGTCCGAGATACGCAGCGGCGCCGGCTGCGCGATAGTCCATTCCCTTGACGCGATGGGCCAGTTCGCGAACGAAGAGTCCGCTGAAGATCAGACTTAGGCCCCACGAGATCAGCGATGTCAACATGGAAAAAAGTGCGATCAACGCAACCGCGCCCCGCGGCGTCTTTGGAATTCCAGCTAAGGCCTGAATGGCGCGATACACAATCGGCGTTGAAGCAACCACATAGCCGCCGATGATGATCATCACCATTTGCATGGTGAACGGCACCAGAGCCCAGAAGTTCTTTCCGCCCTGGATGGCCAGTTTGCTGGCGGGTTGATGAAGCAAGAGTCCGACCACAAAGACCACCACGATTCCGATGAGCGCGAAAATCAGCGGATCGGGAAACCAGCGCTCGCTCCAGTTGGCGAGTCTCAGGCCAAAGCGGACAAGGGATTGTTCCTGACTTACCGCGGGCTTCTCTCGTGCCATGTGCATACTCGATCCTTTCGGTTCGGCAGCAACTGTGTTTGCCGGTCTCTTACCGGAATATGCCCGACATTGTAGCGCGTGTTGCGGGCAAAGAAGGTGATTGTGTGGTGTATACGATTCTTCTTGGTGGAGAGGGCTGTTTTCGCCACTTGACTCGCTGCCTTCTGCGCTTATACTTTCTTCGCAATCGGCAGTGTGGTCGCATTATGCAAACATTGAATGTTGGCGCAGGTCGGACTGACGAGGAGTACAAGGCAACGGAAGAGCAGCGACGTGCCGATCTACGTTCCGACAGCCGAAGCGATGCGAACTACTTCTTTTGGGCCGCGGGTCTATCTGCGCTCGGCACCGGCCTTCTTCCGGTGCGGCTAAACCTTCTTGTCAGCATTGGCACGGTTGACCTCCTGACGCTCTATGGCCGGCCATTGGGACCTTTTTTCCTTTAGCGGTGTACAGCATGGCGGCTATGTGGCTGCTTGTCATGTTAGGACTGGGATTTGCGGGGCGCAGCGGTCATCGTTGGGCGTTCGTAGCCGGAATCGCTATTTATACCGCAGACATGATCGCTCTCATACTCACATTCTCATTGTGGGCATTCGGAGTCCATGCATTCTTCGTGTTCAAGTGGTTCCAAGGACAAAAAGCGCTGAAAGATCTCAACGAAGCGGGCACCTCGACCATTTGAAACCACGCAATGGGCATTTCATTGTCCTGTGGCGATGATCGAGTTGACTTCGTTGTTGCCGTGACATCGGCATTTCCACCAACAATCCTCAGTCGGTGAAGCTTGCGGGCGTGCCGCTACTGCGATCGCCCTTGTGTCGTATCCCGGAAGTCGTTGTGCTGGATTCCGCAATAGGTGTAGGATGCGGTCGAATGGCCGGCAGCATTGGCCGCCACTTTGTTGTTCTGGAGCGAGGCATGAATACTTTCCCGGTTTTGTTGGGTGCGCTGTGCGTGTACGCGATTGCTTATCGCTATTACAGCGCGTTCATCGCGGCGAAAGCTCTGGCGCTCGATGATCGCCGGACTACGCCGGCGCACATGTACGCTGACGGGCATAACTATGTTGCGTCGCCGCGATGGGTGCTCTTTGGACATCACTTCGCAGCCATCGCGGGAGCGGGGCCGCTGGTTGGGCCGACTCTGGCGGCGCAGTTTGGCTTTGCGCCTGGATTTCTCTGGATTCTGATTGGCGGCGTGCTCGCGGGTTGCGTGCAAGACTTCACTGTGCTGGTCGCTTCCGTGCGGCACCGCGGCCGATCGCTGGCGAATATTGCCCGTACCGAAATCAGTCCTTTTGCCGGCCTGGTGACGATGGTCGCGGTGCTCTTTATTCTTCTGGTTACGCTGGCAGGCCTCGGCATCGTCGTAGTCAATGCGCTTTCCAATAGCCCGTGGGGCGTCTTCACCATCGGGATGACGATTCCTATCGCAGTCATCATGGGGCTGTGGATGTTTAAGAGCCATGCCGAACAGATCACCGTTACCGGGCCTAGCATCTTTGGCGTCGCGCTTTTGATTGGAAGCGTTGTTGCAGGGCACTGGGTCGCGCAGAGTGGAGCGGCCGCGGCGCTTACTTTCACGCCTCATCAGATTACGATTCTCATGGCCATCTACGGCTTGGTGGCTTCGATTCTTCCCGTTTGGCTGGTGCTGGAGCCGCGCGACTATCTTTCGACCTACGTGAAGCTGGGCACGATTATTGTGCTGGTGGTCGGCGTTTTTGTAGTTCATCCCAACATTCAATTTCCGAATTTCACGCAGTTTACTCACGGTGGCGGCCCCATCATCAAAGGACCGCTGTTTCCATTCCTTTTCGTGACGATCGCGTGCGGAGCAATTTCCGGGTTTCACTCATTGGTTTCATCGGGCACCACGCCCAAAATGCTGGATAAGGAAAGTGACGCCCGTTTCATCGGATACGGCGCCATGGTCTGCGAATCCATCGTGGGTCTCCTGGCTCTGATTGCGGCCTGCTCTCTAAATCCGGGCGATTATTTTGCCATCAACACTACGCCGCAGGTTTTCAGCCATCTGGGTTTGACCGCAGTCAATCTCGATATGTTCTCTCGCGAGGTGGGCGAGAAATTGGCGGGGCGGACCGGCGGCGCAGTCTCGCTGGCGGTTGGCATGGCAACAATCTTCCGCGGCTTGCCGGGGATGGCTCGTCTGATGGGTTACTGGTATCACTACGCCATCATGTTTGAAGCGCTTTTCATTTTGACTACTGTGGATACGGGAACCCGTGTCGCCCGCTACGTTCTGCAGGAACTTTTGGGCAAAGTGCACAAGCCTTTTGGCAATAATGCGTGGCTGCCGGGAAATCTGATCACCAGCTCCGTGGTGGTCCTGGGCTGGGGATACCTGATTTACACCGGAAATATTTCCACGCTATGGCCTTTGTTCGGGACCGGAAACCAGTTGCTGGCGACCATCGCGCTGGCGGTGACAACCACCTTCCTGATCAACATGCGCAAGCAAAAATATGCATGGATCACGGCGGTACCGATGTGCTTCGTGGGGGTCACTACGCTTACGGCGGGAGTTCTGGGGATCAAGAACATTTTCTGGCCATTGACCTCCAAACCGGGCCAAGTGTTTACCGGCTACCTGGATACGATCCTCATGAGCATATTTATCGCGGGCGTAGTGCTCGTCGTAGCAGATGCGGTACGACGCTGGATCCTGGTGGCCAAAGGCGCTCCCGCGCCGCTGGAAGCTTTCGGGCCTCCGCTCACCGTCGAAGGCGAAGTGAAGATGGGTTGCTGTTAAGTGTAATTTATCGTTCGCGCTGAAAGCGGTAGCGGCCGCGGCGCTCGCGGGCGATGCTTTCCGCAACCTTAAGAAACGCTCTCGCTGCATGAGAAAGGCTTGCAGACTTGCGATAGATCAATCGCAGCTTGCGATGCAGGCGCAGTTCGCGAACCGGAATGCGGATGAGTTCTCGGCGCGCAATTTCACTCTCCACGCTGATCTCGGGTACCAGTGCCACGCCGTTGCCCATCGCGACAAAACGCTTGATCGCCTGAAGCGTGGGAAGTTCGATATCCATATGCAATGGCGTCTTGTGTTGCTGAAACGCCCGAATTACCTTTTCGCGGTACGGGGAGGCTACGTTGTGCGCAACAAAAGATTCCGCACCAAGTTGGCGGATGCTAACTTCGTGCGCAGTCGCGAGCGGATGGTTCGGGGGAACCACGAAGATTAACTCGTCGAGATAAACGATTATGGAGCGTAACAAAGGCTCCTGCGGGTCGTAAGTCAGCACTCCCAGTTCAGAGTTATGGCGCAGCACTTCACCAGGAATCTGCCCGCCGAGAGAGCGGTTCACGGTGATTCTTATCATCGAATGCAAGCGGCGGTATTCAGCCAGGACTGGCAACAGATAGAGTGCGGTAAATTCGTTGGCTGCGATTGAGAGCTTTCCGGTGTGCAGTTCTTTCAGTTCGACCAGCGCTGCATGGGCATCCCCGCGAAGATTCAGCAGCCGTTCCGAGTACTCCTGCAGCACGTGGCCCGCATCGGTCAGCAGGCCATCTCGCGAAGAACGGTCAAAAAGCGGCTCGCCAATTTCCTCTTCCAGTTTGTGAATAGATTGACTGACCGCTGACTGCGTTCGGTGAAGCTTCTCCGCCGCTCGCGAGAATTTCTTTTCGCGCGCCACCGCAAGAAAAACCTCCAATTGGGCTAAGTCCATCGTGTATGCCTTCTTAATTGAAATTGTACGAATGATTAGCTTGGCTACTATTGTAAGTATAACTAATGATAGTGTAAACATTATAAACTTTGCTTATCTACCGCTCGCACCTAACATAAATGTTCGGGATCGACGAGGAGGGCTAGGCATGGAGCTGAAGCGCATACGCATTTTCGATACCACGTTGCGGGATGGGGAACAGTCCCCTGGATGCAGCATGAATGTGCGGGAGAAGCTGCGCCTGGCTCATCAGCTTGATCGTCTGGGTGTTGATGTCATCGAGGCCGGTTTCCCGATCGCATCAGAGGGAGACTTCGCTGCCGTACAAGCCATCGCTGGGGCGGTTCGTCGCCCTATCATCGCAGGCCTGGCCCGTGCCTGCTCAGCGGACATCGAACGCGCCTGGCAAGCTTTACATGAGGCTAAGCACCCGCGCATTCATATTTTTCTGGCGACTTCAGATATCCATCTCAAATACAAATTGCGAATCTCGCGCCAGCACTGTCTGGATCAAGCCGCCGAGGCAGTGCGCCTGGCAAAGACTTTTTGTGAAGATGTGGAATTCTCTCCCGAGGACGCTACTCGAAGTGATCGTGAGTTTTTGTGTGACGTGCTAGCCGCGGTCGTCGAAGCTGGTGCCACGACGCTCAACATACCGGACACAGTCGGTTACACCACACCGACAGAGTTTGGGGAGCTGATCCAAACCATTCGAGAAAAAGTATGCACAACGGCTGACGTCACCATTTCAGCGCATTGCCACAATGACCTCGGACTTGCCGTTGCTAATTCGCTTGCTGCTGTTGCCGCCGGAGCTAGGCAGGTCGAGTGCACCATCAATGGAATTGGGGAGCGGGCGGGGAATGCCTCACTCGAAGAAATTGTTATGGCCATGCGGGTTCGTCCCGACCGGCTCGCTTATCAAACGGGAGTTGTGACCGAGCATCTTTACGCTACCAGCCAGATGTTGAGCGAGATCACGGGAGTCGCAGTGCAGCCCAATAAAGCAATTATCGGACGCAATGCATTCGCCCACGAAGCCGGCATTCATCAGGACGGGATGTTGAAGAATCCTCTCACTTACGAAATCATGACACCGCAATCGGTGGGGGTGCCGGATTCCACACTGGTTCTGGGCAAGCATTCCGGGCGACATGCGCTCGGCCTGCGCTGCGAACAATTAGGTTTTCACTTCGATCGCCAGCAGCTCGATAAGATCTACCGAGCCTTCATCGTTCTGGCCGATCAGATCAAGCAAGTTGAAGATCATCATTTATTGGAATTGATAAACAGAAGGCATGATGCAGCGCCGATGCCCACGGAAATCGCAATCGCTGCCGCGGCAGGATCAAGCAAGAAATTCGAACCATCACGCGCAACTTTTCCGGTTCCGATTACTATTCCCGAGGGCTTCAACGTCCCCACGTTAAAGCTGAACGCTGCAGAATCTCATGGTGAGCAGGAAGATTATTTCTGGGGAGTGTAAGGCGGAATAAAATAACCTTCATGCTGCTGAACATCACTGTTCTTCCTGGAGACGGCATTGGCCCGGAAGTGACCGCCGAGGCAGTGCGCGTGCTGGAAAACGTTGTTAAAGTTTTCGGGCACGAACTAAATCTAAAAAACAAACCTGTCGGCGGTGCCGGCGTGCAGAGCAGCAACGATCCGTTGCCCGCAGACACTTTGCAAGCTTGCGTCAACTCGGACGCGGTTTTGCTGGGAGCAGTGGGAGGTCCCGCATTTGACGGTCTGCCCGCGAGTCTGCGGCCTGAATCAGGATTGCTGAGATTGCGCAGCGAACTGGGAGCTTTTGCGAATCTGCGACCGGCCGTCTGCGTTGGAGGATTGGAAGGTTGTTCGCCGCTTCGTGCGGAAGTCGTGCGAGGCACCGATATCCTAATTGTGCGTGAACTTTTGGGAGGCATTTACTTCGGCAAGCCCAGGTCGATTGAAGGCGCGAAAGGCGATCGCTCCGCGGTCGACACCATGTGCTACCGCGAATCGGAAATCGAGCGCATCGCGCACGTTGCTTTTGACCTCGCCCGCTCTCGCCGCCGCCAGCTCACTTCCGTTGACAAAGCCAACGTGTTGGATTGCTCTCGGCTCTGGCGGGACGTGGTGACGCGCGTGGCGGGACAATATCCAGACGTGGAACTCCGACACATGTACGTGGATTCGGCTGCAATGGCCCTGGTTGCGCACCCCACCGCATTCGATGTGCTGCTTACAGAAAACATGTTCGGCGATATCCTTTCCGATCAGGCGGGCGCGATTGTAGGTTCCATTGGAATGCTGGGATCGGCGAGCTTGGGAGGCCGCGTAGGACTATATGAGCCGGTGCACGGCTCAGCTCCCGATATTGCGGGGAAGGGAATTGCCAATCCTTTGGGTGCCATTCTTTCTGCCGCAATGATGCTGCGTTATTCATTTAAATTGTCACTTGAAGCGGATTGCATCGAGCGCAGCGTTCGATCAGTGCTCGCTGCTGGATATCGTTCTGCTGACATTGCCGGCGCATCGGGCTCGGCTTTGAGTACGGCAGAGATGGGCGCGAAAGTGGGGTCGCGAGTGGAGCAAGAGGCGGCGGTACGCGAGCCTATCGCTGCACATTAAACCATGAGTGAAAAGCGCACATTATTGGACAAAATCTGGGATGCGCATGTTGTCTGCGTTCCTCCCGGACAGCTTCCGCTGCTGTACATCGATCTGCATCTCGTCCACGAGGTGACGTCGCCGCAGGCTTTTGACGGTTTGCGCGCTGCGAAACGCCGAGTGCGTCAACCGAATCGCACAGTCGCCACCGTCGATCACAACATTCCGACTGAACCCCGAGGCACTCCGATCATCGATCATATTGCGGCGCGGCAGATTGAGGCGCTGCAGCAAAATTGTCGCGAGTTCGGAATCCCTCTGTTCGACATGGATTCTCCCGATCAGGGCATCGTGCACGTAATCGGCCCGGAACTGGGGCTGACGCAACCCGGTATGACGATTGTTTGCGGCGACAGTCACACCAGCACCCACGGGGCATTTGGAGCGCTCGCATTTGGCATTGGAACTTCGGAAGTCGAGCACGTGCTCGCCGCTCAGTGTCTGCCGCAGCGCAAACCAAAAACTATGCTGATTGAAGTTAGCGGCTACCTTGCAGAAGGGGTCAGCGCCAAGGATCTCGCGCTCGGAGTTATTGGGCAAATCGGCACGGACGGCGCATCTGGCCATGTGATCGAGTACAGTGGCCCAGCTGTGCTTTCGCTTTCCATGGAAGGCCGCATGACTCTCTGTAACATGAGCATCGAAGCTGGAGCCCGCGCCGCTCTCATCGCGCCCGACGAAACGACTTTCGCCTATCTCAAGGGCCGCCGCTTTGCTCCATCTGATAATTGGCAACAGGCTGCCGCGACTTGGAAAGCTTTGGCTTCGGACCCGGGCGCGAAATACGATTCAGTAGTGCACGTCGACGCCGCTAAATTGGCGCCCTTTGTGACTTGGGGAACGAATCCGGGAATGGTGGCGCCGGTTGACGGATCGATACCTGAACTGAACAATTCAAAAAACGGCGATCGCGGCCTCATGGAACAGATGTTAGAATACATGGGCCTGAAACCGGGGACGCAGATCGAAAATATTTCAGTGGACCGCGTTTTTATCGGATCGTGTACCAACTCCCGCCTTGAAGACTTGCGTGCCGCCGCTCGGGTGGCTAAAGGGTATCGTGTTTCTGCAAGCGTTCGAGCCATGATTGTTCCCGGCTCTCAGGCGGTAAAGCGCGCCGCCGAGCAGGAGGGCTTGGACCAAATCTTTCAGGCGGCGGGATTCGAGTGGCGCGAATCCGGCTGCTCGATGTGCCTGGGAATGAACCCGGACATTCTGCAGCCCGGTGAACGCTGCGCTTCGACCAGCAATCGAAACTTTGAAGGACGCCAGGGGCGCGGCGGACGCACGCATCTTGTTAGTCCGGCAATGGCGGCTGCAGCAGCTATCGCCGGGCATTTTACCGACATTCGCAATTGGCATTTTAACTGACGCCGTAGCTTCAGCGAGAAAACTATGGAACCGTTTCGAGTGCACAAAGGCCGGGTCACACCGCTTTACCGCGCCAACATCGATACCGATCAAATCATTCCGAAGCAGTTTCTTAAGCGGATTGAGCGCACTGGTTTCGGTAAGTTCCTCTTCTTCGACTGGCGTCGTGGCGCTGATGGCCAGGCTGAGCCAGCGTTCGTTCTGAACGATTCTCGCTACGCGGACGCGAGCATTCTGCTTGCTGGGAAAAATTTTGGTTGTGGATCGTCCCGCGAACACGCGGTCTGGGCTTTGCAGGATTTCGGTTTTCGCGTCATCATTGCCCCGTCATTCGCAGACATCTTTGCCAACAACTGCGTAAACAACGGCGTGCTCACCGTAACCCTCAGCGAAGACCAGTCGGCCGAGATTGCTCGCAGAGCCGCCTCATTTTCAGGTTATGCGCTTACCGTAAGCCTTGAGGATTGCCAAGTTCACGATGAGCACGGTTTTTCTGCGCCGTTCTCAATCGACGAGTTCAGCCGCCACTGCCTGCTCCACGGGCTCGATCATATCGGACTAACGTTGCAGCACGACGCCGAAATCTTCGCCTACGAAGCTCGGCATTCAGCGCAAGCTCCGCCGTTGCGCTAAAGCCGAAATTCCAACTACTTGTATCAACATTTCGCGACTTCCCGGCCAAGGTTGGCGTCCTTCCCTTGAAAACAAGGATTGAGACTTGTTATGCGCTTGACAGTGGGGGTATACTTCCGAAATCGACTGGTCCACTTATCGTACCACTCCCGTGTCAATGACTTTCAAACCCGACTTCGAAACGGTTCGGCGCAGCCGAGTGTATGAAGAGGTCGCGAAGCAGATCGAACGTTTAATTTTAAAAAAACTTCAGCCCGGCGACAAACTTCCTTCCGAACGCGATCTGGCAGAAATGCTTCGCGTCAGCCGCGGTTCCATTCGCGACGCGATTCGAACTCTAGAACTTTTGGGTGTAGTCGAGACGCGCCAGGGAGCGGGCACGTTAGTCCGCGAAATCTCCGTCGAATCGTTGGTCAATCCTTTTGCCAATGTTCTGCAAAAACGTAAAGACCTAGTGAGCGAGCTTTTGGATTTTCGCAAGATGCTCGAGCCGCCGCTTGCAGCGCGCGCCGCCAAGCGTGTTTCTGCCGATGAAATTGCCGAGATGGAAGAGATTCTTCGCCAGCAAGAAGAGAAGCAAAGCCACGGCGACGCCGCTGTCGCCGAGGATACGGAATTTCACTACAGCATTGCGCTTGCCTCCGACAATAGCGTCGTGCTGAAAGTGATCGATGTTCTCATGGACCTTTTGCGGGACACGCGGGCGCGATCTTTGCAGGTCGAGGGACGGCCGCAGAAATCGCTTTCAGGACATAGGCGTATCTTGGCGGCTATCAAGCGCCATGACGGCGAGGCGGCCAAATCGGCCATGCGCAGGCATCTGGAAGATGTGGAAGAAATCGTATTGAACAAGTTTTAGAAATTGGTTATCCGCGATTGCAATTGTGTGGGGAAAACGATCGCGTCTTGGTTGTACACAATCATTTTCATGCTTCGCGGTATGGGCCGCCGAAGGTGATCTGGGGATCATTAATTGACTAACTTGGACGGCAAGACCGATGCGGTCGTCGCGCCACGCGATCAGAGGCGTGTAGCTGAGCATGCGAGCGCACTATCCAAAGGATTCGCAGGTCAGGCACATCTTTCAAGCAACCCAATGAAAGAAAGCTCCCAATCATCGTTATCCTCGACTCTCACGCTGCGGGTCACTGAGGCTCGCGTCGAGGACGTTGGCCGCGCGATTGCCCGATTGTCGCCCGGAGACTTGCAGCGCATGGGCGCGAAGGCAGGCGATGTACTGAAGATTACCGGCAGCGCCACCGCAGTCGGACGCGCGGAGCTTTCCGCGGAAGCCTACGACGGCATGCTCCAGATCGACGGAACCTGCCGCAGTAACTGTGGCGCTGGGTTGCAGGAGCAGGTGATTGTAGCTCGAATCGACAGCGAGCAGGCGGTAGCGGTGCGACTTACGCCATTGTGGATTGGGGCTGCTCCGGCGACTATTGCGCCCGATCGAATGCTCCAGGATCTGGAGGGCGTTCCGGTCATCGCAGGCGGTGTGGTGCGTGTGCCGACTTTCGCTAAGGCGGTGAACTTTCAGGTTGTGCGTACCATTCCATCGGGCCCGGTCGTGATTGGAAAGCGCACTGACATCCGAGTCGTCGAGGGTGATCAAACCGCGGCGCGCGCTCCTGCCGTGTCTTACGAAGACATTGGAGGCCTCGAGCGTGAAGTTGCGCGAGTCCGCGAAATGGTCGAACTGCCGCTGAAATATTCGCGTATCTTCGAGCGGTTGGGAATTCTCGCGCCGAAGGGCGTGCTTTTGTACGGTCCACCAGGCACAGGAAAAACTCTGCTAGCTCGCGCCGTGGCGGCCGAGAGTCGCGTGCACTTCATTCACCTGAATGGCCCGGAGATCATGCGCAAGTTTTATGGCGAGAGCGAGGCCAAGCTGCGAGAGGTCTTTGAAGAAGCGGCGCGCCACGCCCCGGCAATTCTCTTCATCGACGAGATTGATGCCGTAGCACCCAAACGCACAGAAGTCGTGGGTGAGGTGGAAAAGCGAGTAGTCGCGCAGTTGCTCAGTTTGATGGATGGATTTGTTGCTCGCGGTCAGGTCATTGTCATTGGCGCCACCAATATTCCTGAGGTGCTTGATCCGGCGCTGCGACGTCCCGGCCGCTTCGATCGCGAAATTGAGATTGGCGTTCCAAATACCCAGGCGCGTCTTCAAATTCTGAGAATCCACACGAGGGCCATGCCGCTTGCAGCTGACGTCGACCTGCGAGAGATTGCTGAGCATTCTCACGGTTTTGTGGGCGCCGATCTGGAAGCTCTCGGACAGGAAGTCGGAATGATCGCGTTGCGTCGCTTTCTTTCAAGCGTGCCTGTTGAAGCGGATCGGGCGGCATCGGCCGAACTCGGCGAGTTGCAAGTTACTCGCGACGATTTTCTCGCCGGGTTGAAAGAAGTAGAGCCTAGCGCTACTCGCGAGTTCTTTATCGAGAAAAGCACATCGACGTTTGCATCTCTCGGAGGCCTTGACGAGGCGAAACGCTTGCTTGATGGCGTGATCGAACATTCTCACATGCGTGATGAAATTTATGAGCAGGTGGGTTTGGCACCCCCTCGAGGTATCCTGCTGACCGGACCGTCAGGGACCGGCAAGACTGCAATGGCGCGCGCCCTCTCGGGTGAAAAACAAATTCCGCTCATTGCCATCGATGGCCCACAACTCTATTCGAAATGGTTGGGAGAATCCGAACGGGCTTTGCGCGAGGTTTTCAAAAAGGCGCGGCGGGCGGCTCCTTGTATTCTGTTCTTTGACACCATCGATGCCATAGCGCCCCGGTTCGGAGCCGATCAATTCGGTACCGACATCTATCAAAGAATTCTCAGCCAGCTCTTGCGCGAGATCGACAATCTGCGAGACGTTAAGGGCGTGATCCTGTTGGCGGCGACCAATCGTCCCGGCCGCATCGAGCCTGCTCTGCTGCGCAGCGGGCGCTTCGACTATATCCTCGCCTTCGCGAAGCCGTACGCCCCTGATCGGGCGGCCATTATGCGGCTTTGTTGTAAGCGTGTACCATTGGCGTCCGACATCGACTTCGACGACTTCGCGGTGCGGACGGAAGGATTTACCGGCGCCGATATAGAAAGTTTGTGCAAGAAGGCTACGTTAAACGCGATTGTGGAATTTCAAAACGGTATTCGTGTTAAACCCTTTGTGGTTTTGCGAAACGATTTCATGACGGTGTTGGAATCTGGCCGTAAGAATCCGGAGCAATTGGAAAACGCACAGTAAGTAATACCAGCGAGGATTGATTTATGAGCTATACAGAATTAACTGTTTGGACGCGCGGCATCATCATGGACAAAGAGGGCCGCGACATTGTTAACTCCATCTCCGCGTCCGCCCGCATAGAGGGAAAATACGCCCAGGCGATGGAGAATTACGTCGACAATCCCGATCGCACCAATTGCCCGACCCGCAAATACTGCCGCGTGAGCGATGACGTGCTCGAGAATGAACTCACCTACGAGAATGAGAACCCTAACATTGTCGTGCTGGTCGAAGGCACCATGGTCAAGGGATGGGATTACATGCGCGGGATGCCTCCCGGTGGAACGCTGGTGATCAATACCCACTACACGCCCGACTACATGATTCGATTTGTGCCTGGCCCCGAGCGGCTTGCACAGCTAGTTTGCGTTGATGCCGCTCATCTCGCCGATCACAAATGGCTGTATTACCGGCTTGGTGAACTGGGACTTGACCGGCTTTCGACCGAGGGCGCGGCCGAGCGCAATAAATCGATCGCACCTGATATTGCCGCTCCGTTAATTGCGGCGGTGGTAAAGAGCACGGGCATAGTCAAGATGGAAACTATTGAGCCCATGATCGCGAACAAGACCGCATTCCATATGGCCCTCGAACATTTGCACATCATGCCGCTAAATCCAGTGGCTGCGTAGGAGAGGATTAAATTCATGTCGACTAAAGGCACACACATTCCCGAGCGGCTGCAGATTCCGTTCGCCGGTATTACCCCCGCGCCCTCACAGGAAAAAGGGCAAGACTTGTTTCCAACTGGCAACTGGCGTTCGATCCGGCCGGTTTACCGCGACAAGTTGCCACCTTGCAATAACGCGTGCGGAACTAACGAAAAAATCCAGGGCTATTTGGATCTGGTGAAACGTGGGAAGTATCTGGACGCCTACGCGCTGATTAAAGAAGACATGCCGTTTCCGTCGGTCACGGGACGTGTTTGCTACCATCCCTGCGAGCAAGCCTGCAATCGCGGAAAGTATGATGAGGCTATCTCCATCCGCGCCGTCGAGCGCTTCCTCGGAGATCTCGGACAGGCACTCACGCACGACGTGGTCAAAGCGGGAAAGCCGAACGGTAAGAAAGTAGCCGTCGTCGGATCGGGTCCCGCTGGCCACAGTGCCGCCTACCAACTTGCTCGCCTCGGCTACAAAGTTACGATTCTTGAAAAATCACCCAAAGCAGGTGGATTGAATCGCGGCGGTATTCCCGATTGGGTTCTTCCAGCGAACATACTTGATCGCGAGATCGAACGCCTCGAGCAGCTGGGCGTGACCGTCAAGACGAATGTCGAGGTTGGAAAAGACGTCACCTGGGATGCTCTCAAAAAGGACTATGACGCCTGCGTGCTGGCTGTAGGTCTGACTGAACCCAACAGCGTACGAGCTGAGGGTGAAAATAAGGATGGTGTGCTGTACGGCCTTCCGTTCCTGCGCGACATCGGCATGGGCACGTCGAAAGTGAAGCTAGGCGCACGCGTGGCTGTGATCGGTGGCGGCAACACGGCCATCGACTGCGCTCGCGAAGCCTTGCGGCAAGGCGCTGTGGAAGTGACCATGATCACGGTCGAGGCCAACCCCAATGAAATGCCGGCGGTGCCCGAAGATCTGCACGACATGGTCGAAGAAGGAGTGGAACTTCTGCACGGGCGGGCGGTGACCGCAGTGCTGGGCAACGGCAAAGTGGAAGCGTTGCAACTGCATCCGGCGCGCTTTTCAGGCGCAGTCAATGCTTCGCCGATCACCGTGAATCGCGAAGCTGCCGCCGAACGTTTCCCGGTCGACAATGTGATTATCGCCGTGGGACAACATTCGTCTCTCAACTGGTTGCCGGCAGAGTTCAAGAGCGAGCGCGGCAGCATCAAGATCGACAAGTTCGGCCGCCTCGGTGACACCAATTTTTTCGCCGCGGGCGACATCGTGCAACTTGGCTCAGGTCAGCCGTTGATGGTGGTAAATGCGGTCGGCGACGGAAAACGCGTCGCCTTCAATCTCGACAAAGTTATGCGCGGAGAGAAATTGCAGCCTCGCACAATTGCGGTCGACGTCATCTTCGATTTGAATCGCATGAACATGACGTACTTCCCTCATTTCCCCCGAGTGAAGCAAGAACTGCTGCCGCCGAACACCAGGAAAAAGACGCAGGACGAAGTAATTCAGGCTTTCTCCGAAGAGCAGGCGCTCGAAGAAGCGAATCGCTGTTTCAGTTGCGGCACGTGTAATGCCTGCGACAACTGTTATCTGGTCTGTCCTGAGCCATGCATTGCGCGTCCAGAGCGGTCGAACGGCATGTACAAGATCCTGGTCGACTATTGCAAAGGCTGCCGCGTGTGCATTGAGGAGTGTCCCACGGGATGTCTCGAGGGCGTCCCCGAACTCGACTTCGATACCGGCGTGGTGCGAATGGATACGGCTTTCGCCATCTCGCCCGGATTGCACGGACGGCAGGCGCAAGAATTGAGGCATCTCGAAGATCGACCGGCTAAGAATATTTAGTGAGATCGCGGACAACGCAGTGACGCACCTGCGTACAAAAAATAATCGACGAACGACGAAAGTTGCGGAGTGAATTATGCCAATGCTTGCAGAGCAGAAAAAGAGAACAGTAAGAATCAACGGCTGCGTCGCATCGGCGCAAGCGGCTAAATACGCCGATGTTGATGTAATTGCGGCTTACCCAATTCGTCCGTACACGGCCACAATGATGGCGCTGGCGCAAATGGTGGCCAATGGCGAACTCGATGCCGAGTACATCGTGGCTGACAGCGAGCACTCGCAGTTGAGTATCGCGCACGGCGCCGCGTCGAGCGGAGCTCGCGTTTTCACTGGCAGTTCGGGAGTGGGGGTACAGTTCGCATACGAACTTTATTCACCAATTTCGGGCAGCCGCATGCCGGTGCAGATGATGATCGCCGACCGCACGCTTGATCCTCCGGGCGATTTCGGTTCCGAGCATACCGACGCATTATCGACTCGCGATATGGGTTGGATTATGGGCTGGTCCTGCGATGCGCAGGAGGCATTCGACAATCACCTGATTGCCTATCGCATCGGCGAAGATCGGCGCGTGCTGTTGCCACAAATGGTCTGCCAGGATGGTTTCTTCGTCTCTCACATCACCGGCGACGTGGAGTTGCCGGACTCGGGCCAGGTGAAGGAATTCCTGCCTCCATACAAACATCCGTATCCGCTCGATCCGCGGCATCCGGTTTCGCACGGCCCGCAAATCATGCCTGAACAGGGTCCGCCGCTGCAGTTAGAGCGTGCACGCGCCATGGAAGAGTCGATGGCAGTCATCGAGCAGGCCCACGACGAATTTGCCAAGATCTTCGGCCGGCGATACGACGCGTGGGTCGAAGAGTTCATGACCGATGACGCCGAGGTGGTCTTTTTCCTGCAAGGAGCCCATGCGGTTACGGCGCGCTTTGCAATCCAGCACATGCGCGAGCGCGGATTGAAAGTTGGCATGGTGCGGTTGAGAACCATTCGCCCGTATCCAACCGAGCGGGTTAGGGAAATGCTTAGCAAATTTAAAGTGGTCGGTGTGATTGAAACCAATATGGGGCTTGGCGGCGTAAGCAGCGGAGGCGTGCTGTATGCCGAGGCTACTGCGGCCTTGTACGAAAGCGACAAGCGCCCGCTGGTCCTCTCATTTATGGCTGGCATGGGCGGCGAGGCAATCGTGCTGAAAGAGTTCTACTGGATGACAGAGAAAATGCTGGACGCGCAAAGGCGCGGCAAAATCGAAAAGCGCACCCATTGGGTCGGGTTTGAAGAGTAAAAATTAGTTTTATTGCGATCACAGATTTGATAAACAGGGCGTCGACCCTGCGATTGGAGAACTGATATGGCAACCATTGAAGTAGAACGGCAGTTGCTGCCGATTCTCGAAAGCCCGAACCAGGGCGCACGTTTTTATAATCCCGAGCTGCCGTCGTCCGAACCATTCGTCCCCGGACACCGCACCTGTGCCGGTTGCGGCCCGTCCATTCAATATCGAATGACGAGCAAAGCGGCTGGCGATAACACCATCCTGGTCGGTCCGACCGGCTGCATGTATGTTGCGAACAGTTCTTATCTGTGTACGCCCTACAACGTGCCGTGGGCGCACACGCAGATTGGCAGCGCGGGCAGCTTCACTGCAGGCGTGGCCGCGGCTTATGAAGCCATGATCCGCAAGGGCAAATGGAAGGGAAAGTTTCCGAATATCATTTGCGAAGCGGGCGACGGCAGCGCCTCCGACATCGGCCTCGCCTCGATTTCCGGCGCCCTTTATCGCAATCATGACTGCCTCATTATCTGTTACGACAACGAGCAGTACGCCAACACCGGTATTCAGGCCTCGTCGCGCACGCCTTACGGCGGGATGACGACCTTCTCGCCTCCCGGTCCCGAAGTTCCGGAGGGAAAAAAGCTGTATCCCAAAGACCTTGCCCGCATGATGGCCGCTGGGCATCCGCACTGCTATGTCGCGACTGCCAGTGTAGGCTATCCCATCGACTTGATGAACAAGGTACGCAAAGGCCTTAATCACAAAGGCGCTGCATATCTGATGGTCTACACCCCCTGCCAGAAGGGCTTCGTTTACGAGACGCCGCGCTCGATCGATTTGGGACGGCTGGTCGTCGAATGCGGTCTCTATCCGATGTGGGAGTGGAATCCGGAGAAGCGCGCATTCAATTACAGCTTCCGTCCGGCAAGCATGCGCCCGGTATCGGAGTATCTGAAGTTGCAAGGACGCTTTGGCCACCTCCACGCTGAGCACATCGCGAATCTGCAGAAGTTTGCCAATGAGCAATGGCGGATGATGGGTGTCGAGTTGCCCGAGGCTTTGATCCAGGCAGCCGATGCCAAAAACCTAACCAACATGGCAGCTGCAGCTGAAGCCGAGACGGTGGCACAAACTGTATGAGCACAAAACCCAACACCCCCACACACCCTGTCGAGCCCGAGGCCGAGCCTGAAGGACAGGAAAGTTATATTGTCACTGAGGGCAAGAAGCGCGGCTCGACGCGCGACGTGCGTCAGGAAGCGGCCTACGACCGTTACTACACGGTTCTGCGCGTGCATCCGGGCGATGCGATTCTCACCGACAACTGGCACACCAACCAGGTCCTCGACCATGCGCGTAACAATTTTGAAGGCGTCACATTCGCCATGCGCACGTTAGAGGCCTGGGGTGCGATGATCGAGAACGATCACCGTGCTTATTACACTGCGGGCGGGCGAATCTGGATGATGGATCTGGAGCCCTCGGAAGGTAAGAAGAAGCGGCTGCCTGGTACCGGCGCCAGTAAGAAGTAGCGGACACTTGTCACGCGTCCTGCTGATTGATGACACGCCGGAGATTGCCGAGTTGCTGACGTTTTCGCTGCGTGACCTAGGCTACGAGGTGGTCGCATCCGGTTATAGTAGCGCCGTCAATGACTTGATTGTTGAGCACTGCGCCAACGCCCTGGTGCTCGACTGTACAAGCTACGATATGAGTGAAGCGCTCTTCGACTCAGTGCGCTCCCACCCCGGTCACGCAGGTTTTCCGGTTGTCATTATCAGTGACACTCCGGAACAGGCCGAGGCAAGCCTGCGCTCACGCAAGGCTCGAAGAGTTCTACTCGTCCCAAAACCCTTTACAGGTACGCAAGTTGGAGCAGCGCTAAAGCAGCTACTCGACTAAATATGGCGCTATGGAGCATGGACGAGTGGCAATACCTGGAACGAGACGTCGTCACCGACCCGAAAGGAAGGCAATGGACGGTTGCGCTCATGGACGTTCTGGGGCAGCAAGGCGATCCTGACATGCCGAACAGCTTGCTCGAACTCCAGTACTCATCAGGCCGCTACTTTACTCTTATCTACTCAGATAGCGGCGCACTGCAGAGGGAGCGCGGCTATACGGCGCTACCAGAAGCGGCTAATGCGTATTCAAACCTTCTGGTGAGCGTCATTGACGGCAGCCTCGATCCGTCGCAGCCAATCTTTCGGCAGGATTTGGAAGATTGACAGAAGATGGGGAGGGACACTCGCTGGCGCTATCGGCCGGGGTCGAGGTCCCGCATGATGACATGGAGCACCTGACCCGTGGTTCGCGCATCACGCTCGGTAACGGTTGCATTCTCCGCAGTCTCGCCCTCCGAGTTCATCGGTTCTCGGTACTGCCGCGCTACTTCGGGCAGACGGGCACATCCGCTGCGAATCAGTCCGGCCTTCTCGGCGACGGCAAGGCGAGTGTCGAAAGACCAGTCGGCAAGCTTCCCCGCAGGCGCTCCATAATCACTCAAAGCGTTCGAGCCCATGTGTTCGAGCGCGTCGGTCACGATGGCTTCCAGAATTCCGGAAGCAGTCATCAGCGCAGTCTGATAGTCGCCTTCAGCCAAGGCAGTCCGGCTACCGGAATAGGCTTGCTCAAGTACAGGCCGAAGTTCGGCATTGTGAACGAATTCGAACCGGCGCGGTGGCGGCGCGGTGGACGAAGCGGCCGTAATCGCCTTATCGTCCGCCCCTGTAAGCGAAGCGACAGCCTGTCCCAAAACGCCGAGCAACTGTTGAGCGAGTTCGGCCGGAGTTGCGCCTGCGACGGCACGGCCATCCGCGGCGCGCATCAAGAAAGCTTGGCTAAACGATCGGGCCAGCCAGTGGGACTTGCTGCCTCCAGACAATTGATTGATGGTTACGCCACAGTCTTCCTGCCAGCGTCGCATAGCTGCGACAGTCGCCCTGTCCGAGGGGGCGCGCATCAATGTGTCCCGAAGCTCCTGCCCACGGCGAATCAGGCCCTCGAGATTGGACAGATAAGTCTGGATCTGAGATTCGAGGCTTTGATCCATGTCTGTGATGCCGCAACCTTTTATCGCCGCCGCAAATATGCAAGCGTACGAAGATATGAAGTCTTGACACTTGGGGACGACGGTGGTAAAGTCCCTCCCGCAAGTGGTTCAGTGATCGGACCAGTATATAACACTATGCGCTACAGACGGTGGTGGCGCGGTGTTCTGGTGAACTCACAATGAGGCATCGATGACCACAAATCCCAGTCCGCTAATTCATCCGTCCCGTATTCCCAACCGCTGGGTCCAGCTCATGGCCGGCATCGTAGCCATGATGGCGATTGCGAATTTGCAATACGCCTGGACTCTTTTCACCAAACCCATGCAGTCTCACTTGCATGTCTCGCTCGCCGCCATCCAGGGAATTTTCAGCCTCTTCATCATTCTCGAGACTTGGCTGGTGCCGTTTGAAGGCTACCTGGTCGACCGCATCGGTCCGCGCCTGATGCTGGGCGTGGGCGGCATTCTGGTCGGACTGGGATGGGTCTTCTCCGGCCAAGCCGAAACTTTGCGCAGCCTATATTTCTGGTATTGCCTGGGCGGCGTGGGCGCGGGCATCGTGTATGGCGGAACCATCGGCAATGCACTGAAATGGTTTCCCGATTACCGCGGGCTCTGCGTCGGTCTCACGGCGGGCGCTTACGGCATCGGAACGGCGCTCACTGTTGCTCCGATTGCCAACATGATTAAGACCTCCGGCTACCAGCACGCGCTGATCTTCTGGGGAACGATTCAGGGCTTTGTCGTGCTGTGCGCGGCCTTGTTCCTGGCGAAACCTCCTGCGGGATGGACGCCACCGAACTGGACCGAGAAGGAAGCCAAGATCAAGCAGCACGTGCGCAGCTCGAACGTGGATTTGACTCCGTGGCAGATGCTGCGGCAACCATCGTTCTACATTATTTATTTGATGATGACCATGCTGTCGTTCGGCGGCCTGGTGGTGACGGCGCAACTCAACCCGATGGCGGTGTCTTATCACGTGGATAAAGTCATCGTGGCGTTCGGCATGACTGCGCTTGTCATGGCGATTACGGTCGACCGTTATCTGAACGGACTGACGCGGCCATTCTGGGGATGGGTGTCCGATCACATCGGCCGCGAGAACACGATGTTCATCGCGTTCACCCTGGAAGCCATCGCGGTATTCGCGCTGCTGCAGTTGATCAGCCGCCCGGTGTGGTTCATCGCGCTCTCCGGCTTGTGCTTCTTTGCCTGGGGAGAAATCTTCTCACTGTTCCCGTCGATTACCGGAGACTTGTTCGGGAAGACGTGGGCCACGACTAATTACGGCGTCGTCTACACGGCGAAGGGCATGGGCGCTTTGTTCGCCGGATTTGGCGCGGCTTGGCTGTTTGAAAAGACCGGCTCGTGGACCAAGGTCTTCTGGGCGATGATTGCCTGCGATCTGATTGCAGCCTTCATGGCTTTGCTGTGGCTGAAGCCGCTTGCGCATCGCGTGGTCAAAGAATCGGAGCGCGCAATTTCGACTCCCGCCGCGGCAGCTGAACCTGTCAATGCGCGAGGTGTCGCTTAACAAGATCAGAACCAGAGTACTTGAGGGCTTAGCCTAATCGTGTATTGAGCGGCTTATTCCGGTTCGGGCACAGACATTCACAAAAAAGCTCGGCTGAGATTTAAACCACAACCTTCCGCATCTCGCAAGAATGTTTGACAAACATTCGCCGGCATTCTGAAAGCGAGACCGTTTCCACACGGTTGTTTCCGGAATGCCAAGCGGGTCGTAGTCAAGGCCGAGGATTGGGTAAGGGCATCCGTCCGGAGAAATCGCCTCTTACTTATCCTGGTCGAACTGGAGTGGGCTTTCGCGGTTTGGTGGAGCGAATAAGGTATCTGAGGGGCAACTGGACATTCAGTCATCCAGCACGGGGATGGTCGTTATGGCTACGCTGCCGCTGGAACACTCCATCCCTGCGGCTCAGAACGCAGAAGCTGCCTGGCGCATCAGTTAGCTTTTATGCGGGTGCTGGTCCCGGGAGCAATCGATCTGTTTATTAAGACTACTTTCTTTTTCTTCCAACAGTTCGTTGAGTTCGGCCACTAAAGCGTGAAATTTCTTGGCGTCTTTCTCGACGGCAATCTGCGCCGCCAATTTGATTAATTGCTCTTGATTGTCACCTTGCAAGTTAGCTCCAGCAAGCTTCAGATTTTACCCAACTGCGATTAGTTTGAGAACCAAGTCAAATCACTTCATTCATCGTCCTTTAAGGCGTCGACTCGTTCCAGCATATTCCTTTTCGACCGATCCTCAGCACTTCGTTTAAATCGCGCATCCAGTTTGTCGCGTAGTTCCTTCTGTTCCGTCATGTCTAGCGCGGTTGCCACGATCATGGAAATGTTTCCGTCATCGCCGGGCACCGGCTTCAGGGTTCTATGGGCGAAACGGCGGGTTCCGTCGGGCAAGCAGAAATAGCAAAGTTCTTGAACGGGTTCCCCACGCGCAGCTTTGGCGACACTATTCATCAGTATCGCGACCTCTTCTGGCAGTCGCGACCACCATGGCTCCCAGAACTTTTGCCCAAGCACCTCTTCGCGTTTGCAGCCCGCAGCTTGGACCGCTGCGTGATTAGCGTCGATGATTGTTCCATCGGGCTTTAGCAATATCAAGAAAGAATAGGTTTGACTTAATGCGGCTCGCAAACGGGTTTCACTTTCGGTTAGCGCATTCTCGATGCGCTTGCTCTCTGTAATGTCGCGAGCGATTTTGGAAGCGCCGACAATCCTGTTTTTCGAGTCTTTGACCGGAGAAATCGTCAGTGAAACATTCAGCTTCTTTCCAGATTTCGAAACGCGGATAGTTTCATAATGCTGGATACGTTCATCGTTTCGCAGCCGTTTCAGGATTTGCTTTTCTTCGTCGTGAAGCTCAGGCGGGATAATTATGGTGATCGGGCGTCCAATCGCCTCCTCCGGCGCGAATCCAAAAATACGCACAGCTGCCTCGTTCCAACTGGTGATTACGCCATTCAGGTCTTTCGAGACGATGGCGTCATCGGAGGATTCGACAATCGCGGCAAGTCTAAATCTTGCCTCCTCGATTCGTTTGCGCTCCGTGATGTCTTCAATCACCGTAATGAAATGCCTGAGCTCGTGAACTTGTCCGCGCACGGGTGAAACCGTCAAATTCACCCACACTGGTGAACCGTCTCTGCGAATGTAGCGTTTTTCGGTGGAGTAGGTTTCAGACGTTCCCGCTCTCATGCGTTCGGCTTGAGCCAGGTCCTCTTCCACGTCCTGCGGATGAGTGATCTGCTTAAAAGTCATCTTCAGCAGTTCGTCTTCGCTGTAACCCACGATCTCGCAGAACTTATTGTTGACCCGCAGCCATCGGCCATCCGGGCTCACATGCGCAACTCCGACCGCAGCCAGATCGAAGGTAGAACGATAAAGTTCTTCGCTTTCGCGGAGGGCCTGCTCCAGCGCCGCACTTCGTTGCGAGATTTCCTGGGCGTCAATGTGGGCGGATAGTTTGCCGATCTGAGCAATTTCCGGATCGAAAAAGGGCTGGTGGCGGCTGAGTTGATCCAGTGCACTCAATAAGTGCTTGGGGACTGATGACTTGGTTACGTACCCGCGTGCCCCGGCTTTGAATGCCTGCTGAACCATCTGCTCAGATTCGTGCTGGCTGAGAATCAGTACTTCCGTATCGGGAAGCATGGTGCGGATCAGTCGAGTAGCCTCGAAGCCGTTAAGCTTAGGCATGCTGATGTCCATGACCACGACATCGGGCTTCAAGTCGCGGGCTCTTTCTACCGCATCCTGACCGTCGACGGCTTCGCCGCAGACGTCATAATTTGAGTGAGCGAGAATAATGGATCGCACGCCACGACGGATAAATTCGTGGTCGTCAACTACGAGGACCCGCATGGTTGCGCCCTTGTCCAAGATTTTCGAGACGAATCAGTATGAAAAGTACCGGCCCAGCGCGTCCATTCGGCGCGTGTCACGCTGTCCGGGGAACGCCATAATCATAAATAGTAAAGATGACGTAATCTGTACTCAATACACGGAATACCTTACTGGCCGCGGCTTTTGGCGATCCCCGCCTTTGCGGCTTAGATTGCGAGATTGCCATTTTATTGACTTTATAGCAAGCCATTAAGACTTTCCTTTGGTGGCACCTACTTAATCAACCACGCTTTTGACCTTCGGTGCATTTGGTCGTGTGAAAATTGATATACGGAAGGTACTGTATCGAACTTACAAACGTTGTCTGGTAGGCTCAATGCCGAATGCTTGCCATGGGTAGAACCGCTGCCACACCAGCACGAGCGGGACGCTCGTGCCTACGTTTGCGGATATCTATAAGTTGCTGTTAGCGGAGGAGCCTGTTTGCGCCACTGATTAGCGACGGATGTGGTTATCAATCTAGGTAATGCCGTGTCCGAACCACACAATCCAAAGTCTCTGAGAATTCTCGTCGTTGACGATCACGCAGTTTTTCGTGAGCAGGTGTGCGCGTTCCTTGAAACTCAAGCTGGCTTTGAAGTCATATGCGAAGCAGGGGATGGCTTGGAGGGCATACGTCACGCAGAGGAGCTTCAGCCCGACGTGATCATATTGGACGTCAGCATGCCCACTCTCGGAGGGATTGAGGCTGCGGTTCGCCTCCGTAAAGTTGCTCCAAAATCAAGAATAATTTTTTTGAGTCAACACAATTCAGAAGGAGTAGCGAAGGCCGCTTTGGCGACCGGCGCCCACGCGTTTGTAACCAAGGTGAGTGCGGCAACCGACCTCATCCCGGCGGTGCAAGCTGTCTTAGAGGGCAAGAAATTCGTCAGTCAGGTTCAACCGTAACACCCGGGCGCCGTCCAGGTAGCGGCACTGGCAGCGTTTCGAATCTGCGAGCGATCAGCTTACCGCGCAACCCAGCCGCGATTTATAACTCCGGCATCTGCTGAACGAAATCACCATTGGCGAAACCTGAGCGATCTGCTTTGCCGTATGCGCGGCTTGGGTTATGGATACTATGAGCGGCACATGGTCGATTTAATGGCAGATCCCGCGTGGGCCATCCTTTTACAAGAGCAGCGTGAGCTCGCAGGCTTCAGCTCCATTGCCGGCTTCCAGTACTATGGTCAGGTCGATCCCCGCCTAGCGCAGCGAGCGTTCCACGATCTTTCGCATAACCGAGGAATCGTCAACGATCAAAGCACTCATCGGCATGACGTGGCACTCACTCTCCACTGGAAAATGACTGTTTTTTCACCTTTTGTTGCCATCGTTGTTGGATATATCGGCAGGTCCCAATCGGACTTTAGGGAACTAAATCAAGCGGCGACCAGTTCTAAACTCGGCCAAGACGTCGCGTCTCCATGCGAATTTTGTGATAGGTTCGAAAGTCCCCAGGAGGGTAGTCATGAAAGCGGTTCGTCTGCATGAATTTGGAGGTCCGGAAGTCCTCCGCTACGAAGATGTCCCCGACCCGCAGCCACGCAAAGATCAGGTTTTGATCCGGGTGAAAGCTTGCGCGTTGAATCATCTCGATATCTGGGTGCGCAAGGGTTTACCCGGGGTGAAACTGCCGCACATTTTGGGTAGCGACATTGCGGGCGAGATCGCGGCTGTCGGTGATTACGTAACCGGCTTCACCCCGGGGCAGCGCGTGCTTTTGGCGCCGATGCATTTTTGCAATCGCTGCGCTAAATGCGTTGCCGGACTTCAGAATCAGTGCCGCGAGTTCACCGTTCTTGGCAACGGCGTCGACGGAGGCTATTGCGAATTGATTGCGGTCCCCGCCGTGAACGTGATTCCTATCCCAGACAGTTTGGATTTCGACCATGCTGCAAGCTTACCTTTAGTGTTTCTAACTGCCTGGCACATGCTGGTCGGCCGCGCGGGGATTCGTCTGGGTCAGACCGTGCTGGTGCTGGGGGCAGGCTCAGGCGTCGGCATCGCCGCCATTCAGATTGCGAAGATGTTCCATGCCCGCGTCATCACCTCTGCTGGCGATGAAAAGAAGCTGGAAAAAGCGCGGGCGCTTGGAGCAGATTACGGCATTAACCATTACCAGCAGAAAATTTCGCAAGAAGTGCGAAAGATTACCAACAAAGAAGGCGTCGACATTGTGGTTGAACACGTCGGCGTCGCGACCTGGGAAGAGAGCATGAAATCTCTGAAGCCAGGAGGCGCGATTGTTACGTGCGGCGCAACTACCGGTCCGAATGTGGCTTTTGATTTGCGCTTTCTATTTTCGCGCCAACTGAGCATGCTTGGCTCTTACATGGGCACGATGGGAGAGCTGCACGATGTCCTGAGCCACGTATTTGCTGGACGCCTGAAACCAATTGTCGACCGCACATTTCCCCTGAAAGACGCTCGTGCAGCCCACGAATATTTGGAAGCCAGCCAAATGTTCGGTAAAGTCGTGCTGAACCCGTAACAGCTTTCCCTTTGTGTACTTTCGTGTCCTTTGGGGTCAATGCATTGAAAGGCATAAACCTCAAAGGACACAAAGATCCCTAAAGGCGCAGGCGCCTCAATCCTAAACTTTCGTATGGCTCGCCAAGTCAATGGTCACGGTATCGACGCCGGAGTGCGCTGCGCCAGCCGGGTTCACGGGATGAAAAACGATGCTGAGTTGTTTTGCGTTAACAGTGATCAGCAGATATCCATAATCCTTGTCGTCGTAATTTTCCAGTACCAATGCGCTCGCTTGTACCACCGGATTGGGATCGAGATAGCTGACTTTCGCGCCTTTGGCTGGCTCTTGTGCGGGTTGTCCGTTCTTTCCTTGCACCAGAGGATTCGCGTTGTGGCCGCCATCCCCGCATACCACAAATGGCACATCGAAACTTTTTCCGGCGAAATTGACCGTGCGAGTGTAGCGCTGGTAATTATGAGCGTGCCCGGAAAGGAACGCATGAGGGTAAATGCCTTGTGCTTTGCAGATGGTGTCGATGTCGCCCAACATCGACGGGTTCCCGCTGTGATTGCCGCCAGCGCCTTTGCCGCCGGCCGGAGGCTTATAGCTGAAAGCAGGATGGTGAGTTGCCAGCAGCACTGCACCCTGATAATTTTCTGTTTTGATGCGTTTCAATTGAGCGGTTAGAAAATCCAGTTGTACGTTGGGGATGTTAGGCCACTTTTTCCCTTCGCTGGAAATCAGTCCCGGATCTTCCAGCGAGTTACTGAACAATCCGATGATGCGTACAAAAGGCGCATCCAGGGTGAAATAAACACCCGGCTGCGTCATGGCCGTACGGTGGAGCGATCCGGCTTCAGGCGTCACGGTGGGCGTGGTCGCGCAGAAATTACGCATAAAAGTTGTTAGCGGATATTGCGCTACTGGCGTCTTCGGAACGATGAATGAGTCGTGGTTTCCGGGAATCGCACAGATCGGTGCCGGATAGTTCCGGTAGGGTTCGTAAAACTGATCGTAATAATAGTTCGCTTCTCCAAAGTCGTAGACCAGGTCCCCGAGGTGATAAAGAAAAGCCGGCCGGTTGGCTGCGCTGGCGGCATGCAAGTCGCTCGTTACCTGGTCGGAGACTCTAATTTCGTTGGGGTATTTGTGAGCGTTCGAGGCCCCGGTATCTCCCACCACGTGAAAGACAATCTGCTTCGCATTCTGAATCCCTTGGATGATCTCCGCGCCGTGCGGACCCCAGGCAGTTTGCAGAGCATAGAGATCGCTGGCATTGCCGCGCGAGGGGTCAAAGCTGACGGTGTCTTTCGTAAGCAGGTTTTGAATTTGATTATATAGCGCGGTATCAGACGGCTCGGGTACCTTGAATTGAGTAGGGTCGGGAGTTGGAACCCCTTCGCTGAAAACCGGCTCATTGAAGATGGTTGGGGCAATGTGAAGTTAGCTTTTCTTGGCATACGGATGTCTTCCTTTCGTGTGTTTCAACGGGCCGCAATCACGCTTACCAGTAAACAGAGTGTCCAATGGTGGACAGTGATTCCGGCCGGAGAAGTGTTTCAAAATTCACTTGCTGTCCAAAATCAAATTGAAAGTGATGGTCCGCATTTGGACGGGAGTTGCGCTGGCAAGTAAAATGGAAACATGAGTAGTGATCTCAACTTCGGTCCGTACGTCACGCTTGAAAACGGTAAACGAGTGGTCAAAGACCTGACTTACGGGAATCCTACGCCCGAAGGAGTGGTGCTGACTACGATGGACAACGCAGTCAACTGGATGCGCAAGAATTCTATCTGGCCCATGACGTTCGGCTTGGCGTGCTGCGCGATCGAAATGATGTCCATGGGCGCATCGCGCTTCGATATTGCCCGTTTCGGCGCTGAAGTGTTTCGTCCGTCTCCACGGCAATCCGACCTCATTATTATTGCCGGCCGTGTCTCCAATAAAATGGCTCCCGTGATCCGCCAACTGTGGGAGCAGATGCCCGAACCCAAGTGGGTAATCTCGATGGGAGCGTGCGCGACCTCTGGCGGAGTGTTCAACAACTACGCGCTAGTGCAAAGTGTGAATCAAGTGATTCCCGTAGACGTTTACGTCCCCGGCTGCCCCCCGCGGCCCGAGCAATTAATTTATGCCATCACTCTGCTGCAGGACAAAATTCAGAACGAGCGCGGAACCATTAAGCGCGCGCTGAATATCCAATCCACGGCGAAATAATACCCCGCGAATCCGCCGCCCCGACACTTGGACTTCCGCCTGCAAAACCTAGGTAACAATCCGGCTCAATAGAGCTATAATTCGGGTATTGGTGCCGTGGGTGCCCCGTGAAGCCTTGGTGTGTGCCGGTTCTGCTGGTTCTGTTTTGCAGTTGCCTAACTGCGTCTGCGTCCGACGAAAAGCCTTCTCCTGAGCAGCCTCATCTTTCCAAGCAAACACGAATGGATTTGATTCGCGGATTCAATGCGGAACTGGTATACATTCGCACTCCGTTCCCGATGGGAAAAGTCGGCCTTACGGTAAAGGATGGCGTAGTTTTTCCCAACGGCGAGGATTTGCAGCGGTTGATGGCTATATGGGGTCCGGCGGTGAAACCGGGCGACGAAGCACGAATTACGAGTGTGGTGATCAAATCCGACAGAATCCACTTTGAGCTCAACGGTGGTCCGATCAAGAAGCAGAAGTGGTATCAGCACATTGAAGTTGGCGGAACCATGGGAGGCACCGCGCCGATCGCCCCCAGTGATCAGAATGCGAATCCGCGCGGCACCTACGTCGATCTGGTATTCAATCACTACGTCCCCGATCTGACTCCGCAGAAGTTCAAAGACCTGCTCCGTCCAGTTCTTGATTTCGACGCCAAGTCGGCGCTGGAGGCTTATCTCGATACTGTCCCGCCGAAAGTCAAAGAAGCCATCCAGAACCATCAGGTCTTAGTCGGGATGAATCGCGAAATGCTGATTTATTCCAAAGGCCGTCCGCCGAAAAAGATTCGCGAAAAAGATGGAGAGATTGATTACGAAGAATGGATCTACGGCGAGCCGCCGCAGGACGTGGATTTCGTGCGCATGGTTGGCGATGAAGTGGTACGAGTTGAAACCATGAAAGTGGATGGCACGAAGACTCTTCGCACTGCGAAAGAAGTCAATCTCGAACCACCGCCGAGCGTTGCCAAAGCTTCAGACCAACGTCCGGCGAACACCCCCACGCTTCGCCGACCGGGAGAAGAAGCGCCGGATCGCCCTGTGCCGACCGGAGGCAAGCAGCCTCCGGTGCTGCAGGGCCCGCCGCCAGTATCAAACCCCGGACCGTCCGGCGGACCGAATTTTTCCATCTAAGACAGAATTCGACGGCCTGACAGCTTGCGAAAAAACTCTCGGCGTCGGAGTTTTGAAAGGGCACGGCTTCCCAGCCGTGCCGTAAGTTTGAAAGCGATGTGAGGCGCGGCTTAAAGCCGCGCCCCTTCTAGGCTCCAGCCGCCGATTTCGAAGTTTTTCCGCAAAGCTGTTAAGCGCTCGCCATTTCCTTCTGCATTTCCTCCAGCGTAAAGCCTTTGGTTTCCGGGTATACAAACAAAACCACGAAGAACTGCAGGACCATCATGACTGAGAAGAAGAAGAACGGGTACGCGCCTGAAGAGGCAGCCATAAGAGGAAATATGCCAGAGATCAACGCATTCATCAACCAGTGCGAGAAACTACCCAGGCTTTGTCCCTTTGCCCGAACCGTGTTTGGAAAAACCTCAGAGAGATAAACCCAGATCACGGCGCCTTGCGAAAATGCAAAGAATGCGATGTACCCGACCAAGAGCCACACCAGAAGATTCTCGTGGCTATGGGAAAAGAAAATCGCGGAAACTCCCGCCAAGCAAATCGCAGTCCCAACCGAACCGACCAGCAACAATGTTTTGCGGCCGATGCGATCGATCACCGACATCGCGATCATGGTAAAAGCGAGATTGGTAGCTCCGATGGCGACCGCCTGAAGATTACCCGACATTCGACTGAATCCCGCGTGAGCAAAAATGTCGTTCAGATAATAAAGAATGGCGTTGATGCCCGATAACTGATTGAACATGCCAATGCTGACGGCCAGAAAAATCGGGACGGCATACCTTCTGGAAAATAATTTCTCTGCCGCCTGTTTCTGTTCAACATCAATGGATTCGACGATCTCCTGCAGATCTCGCTCGTAGTTCTCATCACCCGTCATCTGAAGGACTGATCTTGCTTCCGCTACACGCCCTTTTTTCACCAGCCATCGCGGGCTTCGAGGAATGGTAAACAGCATTGTGAAAAACAAAGCTGCGGGAAACGCAGCCACACCCAGATCCCAGCGCCATTCCGCCGAGCCCGGGTGCGCTAACGCGATAAGGTAGTTGGAGAAATACGCGAGCAGAATTCCAAACACGACATTGAATTGAAACAGTCCCACCAATCTTCCGCGCCATTTCGCGGGAGCGACCTCCGCGATGTACATCGGGGCCAACACCGATGAGCCACCGATGCCAAGGCCGCCGACGAAGCGAAAAAACACGAGAGACGACCAGTTCCAGGCCAGGGCGCAGCCGAGTGCAGAGACCAGATAAAAGAGCGCCATTATTCGCAAGCTATCGCGTCGCCCAAAACGTTCCCCCGGGAACCCCGCGAGCATGGCACCGACAACCGTACCCCAAATGGCGATAGAAACCGTGATTCCCAAGCTCTTCGATGACAGGTGGAAGACCTGCGAGAGTTGGCTGGTAGTGCCCGAGATGACGGCAGTATCGAATCCAAATAGGAGACCGCCCAAAGCGGCCACCACTGTGCTTTTCAACAAAACTGCGTTCAACTTCATGCCGTCTCCAGACGTCCGAGTTTTGTTCCAAGCGCGTCGGCTTCAGCAATTGTCCAGTCCGGAATCGCTCCCCGGCGGCTGGCCACCAACGCCCCTACACGATTCGCAAAATCAGCAATTGCTGGGGTGGGCCACCCTCTGCCTAAACCGTGCAGGAAAGCCGCCGCAAACGCGTCACCTGCACCGACGGTGTCCAGAACCTGAACAGGATATCCGGGCGCTTCCATGTATTGTCCATCCATGAGAACCGCGCACCCAAGCGAACCGCGAGTCACACACACGCCCGCCCACTTGTGCAAGTCAGAATAATTTCGGCAGAACTCTTCCAACGACCGGTGCCGCGTGTCGAAGATGTGGGCGATTGCTTCGACCTCTTCGTGATTCAGTTTCACGATGGTGGCCCGCGACATGAGCTGTTTGATCAAGGCCGGCGTGTAGCCATCGGCGCGGAGATTTATATCGTAAAAGTTGCGCGCTGCAGATGCGCGATTAAGCAGATCGGTCGTCAACTGCCGGGCTTGGGAATGAATCTGATGCAGCGTTCCGAAATAAATCCAATCTACCGGACGCGAAAACAATTGCTCACACTGCGTCGCCGTAAGCTGCGGAAAGTCATAGGCCGCCGGACGGTGAAGCACGAATTTCGGTTGTCCGTCAGCCGCAAGCGCAACCGAAGCGGTACCCGTGGGGTGATCTTTTTCAGTGTGCAGGTATTCGGTCGACAGTCCAAGCTGCGACATGCGATCGACAACCTTCTGTCCCCGTTGGTCGGCGCCAACCGCGCTGATAAATGAGACGCGGTGCCCTAGTCTGCTAAGGTGGGCTGAAAAATTAAATGTGGCGCCGCCTAAATGTTCTTCTTCTCCGACAATGTCCCAAAGCACCTCACCGATGCTGATGACGTTCACTTGTAATCCTCGGACCCAGGTCTGGCTTGTTCGCGGCAGCTTGAAAATTCTGGCACAGTATACACTCACGTCAGAAGTAGAAGACGACGGTACCGCACACTCAAGGTGAAGCGGACGGATTTTTGAACGGATCACCAGCGGATTACTTTGCCGCGTAAGCCTCGGTGAGCGACATAACTTTCATCGCGTTCTTGACCTGATCAAGCGTGGCGGACGACTTCAGAGTGATCGTGGTTGACTCTCCAGGAAGCAGATCAAAATAGTTGTCCAAGCTCTCGACATCGAGATCTCCAAAAGAGACATAAACGCCGCGAGCGAGTTGTGACGATCGCAAGGTCAAGGTATAGTCTGTGCCCGTTTTGCTGAGAGTAGTTTCAATCTTGGGCGCGACCGGCAGATCCAAGTTGTGAGTCACATCGAAAAATATGAGGTTTCGCGATATTCTCTTTCCGCCTACTTCCAAATCGAATACTAGAAAGCTCTGATCAGGATCGGCCTTCGCCGCCAAGTCTGCTTTGTTGAGAGTGAAGTAGATCGCGCTCGACTGTGCGGGAATCTGAATTTCTTTCGTTTGGTCGAGCACAGCTTTTCCAGAAAAATCCAGGAGCCGGGTGCGAATTGTGCCTGCAAGTGGCTGCAGGTTGTCCGATACTACGTATAGGTCGATCTTATCCTCGTGCAAAAAGGGCGAAATCAGCACATCGTCATAGAAGCGGCGGGCGTAGTAGTGAAGCGCTTTCCAACGGCCGTAGTAATCGATGCTCGCCCACGAAGCCACCGGCCAGCAATCATTTAATTGCCAATACAGGCCACCCATGGTGCGCGGACGATCTCTGCGGAAATGCTCGGCGCCAATCTTGATAATCTCCGCCTGCTGCACCTGGCTCAAATATACAAACGATTCAAAATCCTTCGGCTGCCGGTATTCGCGCAGCATGTAAGTCAGAATACGTTCATTGCCTCCCTTATTTTTTTGGTGCGCCTGCATGACCGTGGAATGAATGTCGAAATCTTCCGGCTTATCGGCAAAGGTGCGAATGGTTCGCATCTCGGGAAAAGATTGGAATCCGTATTCTGTCATGAAGCGGGGAAATTGCAGGGTGTAGTCCGATGCCGGCGCCTGAGCGTGCCACACCTGCCAGTAGTGCATATCGCCATTGTGCTGATTGTCTGGAACCTCTTCAAAATTGGCGCTCGGAGAACTCGGCCAATAAGGCACCGGGCCGGTATATTGTGCGACCGTGCTTTTGAGGATGTCCGCGAACATAATGATGTAGTCCTGCCACACCCGATCGCGGGCTTCCGGTGAAATGGATTCTTTGAATTCCTGGCGGTTGCCCCAGTGATACCAGCCGGTTTCAACCTCGTTGTTTCCGCACCAGAAGACGATGCTGGGATGATCGCGCAGACGCCTGATCTGGTCGATCGCCTCCTGCCGCACATTTTCTTGAAACGCAACGTCCCCGGGAACCATGTCGCCGCCGAAGGCAAATTCTTGCCAGACCATAATGCCCAGTTCATCGCAGATATCGTAAAAATCGTCGGACTCGTAATAACCGCCGCCCCATTCGCGAACCATGTTCATGTGAGCGTCGCGAGCGTCTTGAAGGATTTTGCGATGGATTTGCGGAGTGACGCGGTTGGGAAAACTGTCGAACGGAATGACATCCGCGCCTTTGGAATAAACTTCGATGCCGTTTACTACGAACTCGAAACTCTTTCCCCACTGATCCGGGACGCGCCGTAACTCGACCGACCGCAATCCGGTTTTCGATTCCGCTCGGGCCGCAACGTCGCGACCGGTACGGATCACAGCAGAAAAGCGATAGCGGTTTTGTGGACCGTATCCCACGGGATACCACAACTTCGGCGCTGCAATGCGAATTGGAAACGACATGTGATTCATGCCAGCATCGAGCTGCAAAGTCTGAGTTCCGTCCGCCGTCTGCGCGCCCGACATTTCATCGTGAGCCAACGCAAGGCTTGCCGTCATAGGCTTGCCGGCTTCAATATCCAACTCGGCTATGAGACTGGCTACGTCGGCACCGACTTTCAGTTGGTGAATGTGAACATTATCAATGCGCAACCCATCCCAGGTCTCGAGGCGCGCTGGCTGCCAGATGCCTTCGGTCATGAAACGCGGTCCCCAATCCCAACCGTATTGATACGGCGCCTTGCGAGTGTACGGCGCGGTCGCGATGTTCTCCTCGTTGCCAAAGTTATAGGTCGATATCGAAGGCAAGATGTAAGGCAGCGACTTGACGTAAGGAATCATCTTGGTGATCGCGGAATGGAAAACGATACGAAGCGTGTTCGCACCAGGCTTCAGTAGTGGCTTTGCTGGAATTCGCCAGCGGCGAAACATATTGTCTGCGTGCAGAATCGCCTGATCATTGAGATAGACGTCAGCAAAAGTATCGAGGCCATCAAACACTAAGTCGGCGTGTTCGTGGCCCAGAGATGCAGAATCAACTTGAAACGTCGTCTGATATTCCCAGTCAGTAAGGCCAATCCACTGCAGACGGAATTCGTTGTCTCGATCGAACGGGTCGGGGATGAGATTATTGCGCAACAAATCGGTATGAACTACGCCAGGAACCTGAGCGGGATGCCATTGCTGGATCTCGGGCGAATTCGTGGTTCCAACGGCGCGAAACTGCCAACCCGCGTTCAGAGCTTGAGAAGAAGTTTCGGCGGTTGCGGCGGCACACAACAAAGAAACCAGCAGCAAAAATATACTTGCATAGAGAAAGAAAAAAAAATGCGGGCGAGTCAGCATTTCAGGGCTCCTGTTTTAGTTGACATAGAGTCATCAGCGCGTTTTCGGCAAAAAATAAAATTCCGTCACTATCGGGAGCTTCGGCTTTCTGAACAAAGCGCAGCTCCTCCGGCGATACCTGCATCCGCACCGTAATGTGCTTTAAGCAAGGAAATCTCCTGGCAACGCGAATTAATACAATATTCTGAAAGCCACTTGGAGATTTCACCGAAGAACGGATTGAGCATCGCCGCCACGCCGCCGCCGATGATGATCGCGTCCGGTTCCAATAAATCCACGATGTTGCTCAACCACAGCGATAGCAGTTGTATCGTCTCCTGCAAAGTCTGTTTGGCGAGTTCATCGCCTGCAACGTAAGCGTGGCCCACCATTTCACTGGTTACAGCATCGATGTTTCCCTTGGCAAGATCGAGAAGGCTGGACTGCGACCCTTTTTCGGAGGCCAACTTAGCGCGCGCTCTGCGCGCAATGGCGGGGCCGGCCGCCAATACCTCGATACAGCCCGGCTTGCCGCATCCGCAAAGCGGTCCATGATAATCAATACTCATGTGTCCGCCCTCAGCTGCGGCGCCTGTCCGGCCGTTGTAGATGCGTCCCGCAAACACAATCCCGGTGCCGATTCCCGTACCGATGCCCACATAAAAAAGGTGTCGATAGCCTCGACCGGCACCCCAGTACGCCTCAGCCAATGCCGCCGCGTTCGCGTCGTTTTCAACTTTCACGGGCACACGATAGACTTTCTCCACCGCCGCGGCCAGTGGGAAATTGCGCCAGCAGGGAACGTTGGGAGGATTGATCACGATTCCTGTAGCGGGGTCCAGCGGTCCGGGTGCGCAGATCCCAATTCCATGAATTAGATTTCGTGTGTCTGGATCGTGATCAAGCAGCAGATCGATTGCGGATACGACCGCAGCGAGTCCTTCGGCAGCCTCTCCGTTAGCTGCCATTGGAGTACGGATCTGACGTTTTATTTCGCCATTGCGGTCCACCAGGCCGGCTGCAACCTTGGTACCGCCAATATCCACGCCCACCACGAGAGTATTGTTAGTCTCTGCCATCGCCGGCTGCCTCGGCGAATTCTTCTCGCGAGGTTTCGATCCGATCCGAATTTCTCCAGTCGGATTTGTACTATGTCTTGGTCCGCCCCGCAATACAGTGCAATGTTCTACGAGCCCGCACAGTATACGCACTTTCGGGAAAATTATGGAATTCCCGCGTGGGCAACTGGGCTAATGAGTAAACGATAAATCAGTGGACGAGAAACTTGGGAGAGGAGAATATAAGTGAATGCAGAAAAATCCATCCTTCGCCGAGCATCGCAACGGCTCGCCGTCCGTCACCGCGGTAATTCTTGATTACGGTAAGGTCTTGGTCCGCTCTCCCACGCCGGAAGAATTCGGGCGCATGGCTAGAGTCCTTAATGTTGATTTCGAATTGTTTTATGAGCTTTGGGAGGCCAGCCGCGGTTCATACGATCGCAGCGACCTTACCGCGAAGGAATATTGGTTCAAACTTGCCGGGCAATGCAATATTTCCATTAACGAAAAACAAGTAGACGTCCTTCGTAAGTTAGAGGTGGAAATTTGGGCTAATGCTGACCCCGTAATGCTCGATTGGTTGGCCCAACTTGATGCGGCTGGAATTAAAACTGCCTTACTCTCCAACATGCCTACGGACCTGATGACACACGTTCTGGCTAACTTCGCATGGATGCAGCAATTCACATTCAGAACATTCTCTGCTGAAGTGCGATTGATCAAGCCTGATCCGGCCATCTATGAGCAGGACTCTCGAAGGCCTTGGCGTTGCGGCAGCGGAAGCGCTGTTTGTCGACGATCGCGAAAACAACATACAAGCTGCGCGGGCGCTGGGAATGCATGCGATTCAGTTCCAATCGACTGAGCAGCTAAGACGTGATTTAGAAAAGTTCGGATTCCCGATACTGCCCGCCGTTGCGGAATCATCCTCGGCGATTTCGCGCGGTCCAGATGATCGACCGGGTCAAGGCTTGAACTAGTCCAGCTTCACCGAGGTCGCATCCCAATCACAATTGTCCGATTACAAATTGTCATCCCGACCAACACAAGGGATGCTTGCTTTGCGGCGGTGATGCAATTGTGCAGGCAAGAACCTGGATCCCTCGCCTCGCTGGGGATGACAAGCAGGTGTCATTGACGCATATCTGAAGATGCGCTAATGCGGCGATTCTTGTTTGCCTGGTGCTTGCGACTGGCCAGACGTGGGCTGCAACCTTTGGAATTCCTGCATTTCATGTTGCGCCGCGGCCGTCTTACCCTGTTTTCGGTAAAGGTTTGCCAGCCCGAAATGCGCCTGCGCCGCGAGCGCACTTTCTTTTTCTATAGAAAGAAGTTTCGTCCATTCTTTCTCGGCAGTCGCTGCGTCGCCCTCGAGTGATGCGGCCTTTCCGAGCGAATACAAGGTCTCAGGCATGTCTGGCAGCAACTTATTGGCGCGCGAAAGTTCTGCCCGAGCCTCATGGGTCTTGCCTTGTTCCAACAGCGCCGTTCCCAGGCGATATGCAGCCTCGGCATTCCCGGGCTGCAGCTTGGTTTGGGTGCGAAACTCTTCTTCGGCTTTACCCCACTGAAAAGCTCCGGCATAAACTTCTCCCAGTTCCAGATGAAGTTCCGGAGTATCTGGTCGTAACCACAGCGCTTCGCGGTACTCTTTTTCTGCATCGGGCATTTGCCGTAACACGAAATAATTTTCCGCCAGCGCCTGATGCGCTCTCGCCGAATCTGGATACGCAGCCAGCAAAGTATCAATAGATTGTTTCGACAGCAGACCGCTGGCGCGTCCGAGGTAATAGAGCAGATCCTGATCGTTGGGCCTCGCGGCCAGCGCCGTCTGAAGATTGGCGACTGCTTCCGGCAGTTGCCCGGTCTGAATTTGCGCGATTCCCAAACCCGTTTTGTCGTCCACTTTTTGGAGATGTGGAATCGCTTCGGCCGCGTAGCCTTGCGCCAGCAGCGCATAGCCAAGCAACTGATGTGCGGGGGCCAGGTCGGGCTCAAGTTCCAAAGCATGTTTTAAAGGTGCGATGGCTGACCCGATCTCGTGCTTCTCCATATAGGCCTGTCCGAGGCTGATAAAACCATCCGCAAAGTGTGGTTCAAGCTCAGTGACCTTTTTGAACTCGGCGATAGCAACATCGAATTGTCTTTGCTTGTCGGCCGCGATACCGGCTTGCATGTGCTGCGCGACCTCGGGCGATAATGTCTGCCATGCAAACCACAAAAGCAATAGGGCGTGAATCACGGTTTCTCCGGCTCACGGACTTCTAGAAACTGATCAGCGTGAACCTCACTCAAAGTCTGATGAATTCCCGAAGGCCAAAAAATTTCCACGTTCGCTTTTTCGGTCGTACCTAGTCCAAAATGAAGACGCTTATCGCTGGAGGACGCATAGCTTCCGGCGGAAGTTGCAACCCGCGTTTGCCCATTCACCTTGACGCGAGCGCCGAACCCATCACGGTTGCTGTGCGTACCGCGCAGAGAAATCACCAGCCAATGCTGCTTGCCGCCGCGGTTCATGAACACTTGAGAATGGCCGCCGAGGTAAGTCATCACCACATCCTGCCAGCCATCGTTGTTTAAGTCGCCGAAAGCCGCTCCTCGCCCGGCTACGGGAGTGCTACTTCCTGAATCAACGCGCTCGAAGCGGTTATTGTGATTCATTGCCACGAGCGGCAATTCGAGATAGTGGAGAGACGGATCAATGCGCTCCACATTGTCCAGCACGTGGCCTTGCGCAACGAACAAATCTTTCCAGCCATCGTTATCGAAGTCCTCCAAACCGACGCCCCAGCCAGAACTGCCACTCGAGAGAGTGCCCAGACCAGTTTCGAGACTGCGATAGCTGAAAGAACCGCCGCCGTCATTGTGATACACACCGTAAATTTCTCTCGGCAATTCAGTCACAATAACATCGGGCCGGCCATCATTATCGTAATCCTGAAAGACCACGCCCATGCCAGACAACCGCCTGCCATCTTCAGAAAGCGCAGCGCCAGCTTCAAGTGCGAGTTCCGTGAAGGTTCCGTTGCCATTGTTGTGAAACAGAAACTGCTGCATTCCGTCATTCGCTACAAAAATATCCGTGAAGCCATCTTCATCGTAATCCGCAAAAGCCACACCCAACGCCCGTCCCTTCTTCGCCGCGATACCGGAGCGTTGGCTTACATCGGTGAAGGTGCCATCGCCATTATTGTGATAAAGAATGTTTGTCGTGGCGGGAAATTCTTCCGGCGGACAATAGGTGTGGTAATTGCCGCCGCAATCTTTGTTGTGCTTCGTATCCCACTCCATGTAGCGGGTAACGAACAAATCTAATTTTCCATCATTGTCATAGTCGAAAAACCCGGCTGACACTGACCATCCGCCTCCGGCTACTCCGGCCTTTGCGGTTACGTCGGTGAAAGTGCCGTCGCCGTTGTTGTGATAAAGAACATTCTTTCCGTAACTGGTGACAAACAGATCCGGGTAGCCGTCGTTATCGTAGTCGCCGACCGCTACGCCCATGCCATAATTTCCATCTCCAGCATTCGCTAATCCTGCCTGCTCGGTCACATCGGAAAAGCTGCCGTCTTTGTTCTGCCGATAAAGGCGATTCCAGTAGCGGGGATCATGACGGTCGAAGTTCTCCGGCATTTGCATGGGAGTGCTTATGTGTCCGCCATTCACCAGAAAAATGTCCAACAAGCCGTCGTTGTTGTAATCCAGCAGGGCAACGCCGCCGGGCATGGTTTCAATCAGATACTTCTGAGGCGTGGGCGAATTCTGCAGTATGAAATCCAGCCCGCGCGGCAGATTGACGTCGAATACAGGCCCCACAAGGGCTGCGGACGACAGCACAACCGTCATGACGAATGATGCGCGTAGAACTTTCAGCAACCTGATAATCCTTTTGTTGGTTAGAATATCGCGCCCGGCATGCTTATTGCACGTCTACCGCCGGGTCGATTCGCGTTCTACCAGCTTAGGCAAAATCAGAATTTTCCTCGGACGCGTCAACCGCGCCTCCCGCTTTATCAGAATTCTTTCCATTAGCAGTTCCGCAGCCTGCGCGCCAATTTGACAAGTGCCCTGATCGACGGTGGTAAGCGGAACGGCTAACAAATCCGAGTAACGAACATTTCCCGCTCCAACCACGCAAATATCATGTGGGACTCTGAGGTTAGCCTCGAGAATCGCCTTTATGGCGCCGATTGCAACGGGGTCGTTGTAACAGAAAACCCCGTCTGGCGTCGGACGCACGCGCAGCAGCCGCCGCATGCCCTCATAACCGGTCTGATCCCCGTGCCCGCCAGCTACGACGTAGCCCGCAGGCATGCGCAAACCGTTATTCGCCAGCGCCTCGCGGTAGCCCTGCAGGCGCTCCGCTGCGATTCCAATTTCTGGACCGCGCAAGTGTCCGATGTGGGTGCATCCGCGGGCGATGAGATGCTCCGTAGCCAATCTGCCAATAGCGCGGTTATCGACCCCGACGAAGGGCGCTTGCAGCCCGGGGATGGGCCGGTCGATCAAAACATAGGGTACTTTTCGGGCCTGGATCTGCTTGAAGAGAGCCAGACGTCGCACTGGCTGCGTGGACGCAATGATTAGCCCATCCACTTGCCTGGCCAGAAGGGAATCAACTTCGCTCATTTCTAACTCGGGATCTTCGTCGGAATAGGAAATGATCACGTGATAGCCATGAGGCCTCGCAGTCTGTGCTACCGCCCGGGCAATCTCCGCGAAAAAGGGATGAGTGAAGTCTGGCAGCAGAAGCCCAATGGTGTAGGTGCGCCGTGTTACGAGACTGCGAGCCACCCAGTTCATCTGGTAATGAAGTTCTTTGGCGCGCCGCTGCACGCGCTTGCGGGTAGCTGCGCTGATTCGTCCCTGGTTTCGGAGCACCTTCGAAACCGTCACCACCGAGACCTTCAGATCTCTCGCAATGTCCTGCATGGTGACAGCCATGGGCAGCCAGCATAACACTGCGCGCAAGTCAAAAGTAATCGTTTACCCACGGTTAGCGATTACCCATATGTAAAATGGAATTATTCTTTGTATCCAAAAAATCGATTCTCTAATCCAAAAACATTACTTTTTACTTGACAACGAATACTCGTGTGCCTCACACTTCCGCCGATCAAAAAATATGGTGTGGGGGGTTGTGTATGCCGTCTCGCAATTTGTGGACGCTGTGTCTTTCTATAGCTTTAGTCGTCACGACTTCTCTCTCCGTTCACGGCCAGAGCACCTTCGGTACGGTCGATGGCTCTGTTGTTGACTCGTCGGGAGCCTCGGTCGCCGGAGCTCAAGTCACCCTCACCAATACTGGCACGCAGGAAAAGCGCGTGCAGAATACAGGCAACGAAGGACTTTACCAGTTTGTCAACGTGATCCCCGGGCAATATCGTTTGGATGTTGAGAAAGCGGGTTTCAAGCATTTCACGCGGAACGACGTCACGGTCCAGGTTCAGCAGGATACGCACATCAATGCCACACTGCCGGTTGGCCAAGTTACAGAGACCGTCGAAGTAACTGCCGAGACTCCGCTGTTGCAGGCCGAGACTTCGTCTCTAGGCCAAGTCGTCGAGGAGCGCAAGGCAAACGAACTTCCTTTGAATGGCCGCAACATCTTCAACTTGATCACGATTTCTCCCGCTGCGGTTGCTCAAGGCGGATCAGGTGGCACTCCCGTGGGCCAGAATCCGTTTAGCTGGGGCAATTATCAGGTAGGAGGTTCGTTCGCGAATGAAAGCGCGGAGTACCTTGATGGCCAACCGCTCAATATCGGATACATCAATCTTCCCATCGTGATTCCGACCCAGGATTCGATCGGTGAATTCAAGGTCCAGTACAACAACCTGGGTCCCGAGTTCGGGAAGTTCTCGGGTGGCATCATGAACTTCAGTACGAAGTCGGGCAGCAACGCCTTCCACGGCGAGGTTTACGAGTTTCTCCGCAATAAGGTTTTGAACTCGAACGAGTATTTCTTCAAGCAGAGCGAACTGGCAAGCGGACTAAGCAACACACCCCCACCGTACGTTCAGAATCAATACGGATTCAACGTTGGCGGTCCGGTAATTAAGGACAAGGTATTCTTTTTCACGAGTTGGGAGCAGTTCCGGCTGCGCACCGGTTCTGTCGTTACGACTGCGGTACCGACGGCCGCCTTCCGGCAAGGTGATTTTTCTTCCCTGCTGGCGCAGGGGGTTCAGCTCTACGATCCCTACACTGTAAATCCCGCTACGGGAACGCGCACTGCCTATGCGGGTAACATAATTCCGACCAGCGAGTTCAGCAAGGCCGCGACCGCATTATGGGATAAGTACTACAGTCCCGTGGCTGCTGCGAGTTTCAACAACAACAGTCCCGATAACTTTACCTCAGCAAGCAGCAGCGGCGGAAATCACACGCAGTTCGTGGCGCGCGGCGACTACAACATCACCGACAAGACGCGCATGTTCGCGCGCTTTACTTATTTTGGCCTGCTTGACCTTCCGACCAATCCTTTGGGCACGGGTTTGTGCCTGGACCGCTGCGCCGAGGATTACCACACGAAAGCTCTCGCGATTGATTTCAACCACGTCTTTAGTCCGAATGTCATCGGCGATTTGAATATTTCAGGGAGCCGCTTTATTTACCTCCGCGCGCCACTCCTTGCTGGTTACGATCTCACTCAACTGGGATGGCCGGCGAGCTACAACAGTGAAGTTCCCGAGATCATGCGGACCCCCCCGACGCCGGCGTTCAACTTTCCCGGCGACATAGGTAAGAGCCAGGGCAACAGCGCGATCGGCGACCATAATACCCAATACAACATCTCGCCTTCTGTAACCGTCATTCATGGCAAACACACCTTCCAGTTCGGGGCCCAGTATGAGCTGGGTTTGGATAATTATTTTCAAACCAACATTGCCAGCGGCGCATTTGGTTTCTCGGGAGCTTGGACAAGTAGCACGGGCCTACCTACTGTTGCTAACCCCGCTACCGGCGGGTTCGGTTTTGCTGATTTCCTGTTGGGTTTAGCCCAAAACGGGCCTGCTACCTTCGTGAACCAGACGGAGGGTGCAGCTGAGGTTCCGGCGCAAACCGCCGGCCGTCAGACCTACCGAGCGTTTTATGGGGGTGACACGTGGCACGTCAGCAACAAATTGACCTTAAACTGGGGCCTGCGGTACGAACTTCAGGGGACATGGTCAGACCGTTACAACCGCTTGAGTTACTGGGACCCGACGGTGACCAATGCAACGGTTACAGGCTGCAACGGTACTCCCGGATCGCCTTGTCTCGGTGACGCGTTGCTGGTCGGAAACGGTCCAAACACGAGCCGGAATAACTTGCCATTGGACACGAAAGAGTTTTCTCCGCGCCTCGGATTTGCTTACAGCTGGGATCAGAAGACTGTGGTTCGCGGCGGCTACGGTGTGTTCTGGATTCCGAACTACACCGATTTCAACATCAATCCAGACAACGATCCGATCAACCTGGCCACCACTCCTTTCTTTGGATCGATCAATCATGGCCTATCGCCGGCTGCTACTCTTGACAATAGCAATTGCACCTTGGCTGGTCAGACGTTTGCTAGTTTCACTTGCACGACTGCGGGTCCCTTTGGTGCCGCTGGAGTTTTGCCGCCGCCAGGCAGGCAGGGAAACACTTCAAAGTTTATTGCCACAAACGGTTCGCCCACGTTGGCGCCCTGGACCAACCCGAAAGAGGGGTATGTGCAGCAGTGGAATCTCGACATTCAACGCCAGTTGCCAGCCGGGTTTTTCGTTGATGTCGCCTACGCGGGTTCGCACGGCGTTCATCTTTCGAACGACAACCCTAATGTCATTATCAATCAAATCCCCGACTCTTTCGTTGCGCAAGCCGCTGCGCAAGCCGCGGCTGGTCAAACCCCGACGATTGGAACGTCATTTGCGGCGGCCGGTCTTAACAATCCCCTCGTGAGCCCCAATCCCGCGCTGACCGGCAACACAGTCAATCTTGGACAGCTTGATCGCCCGTACCCTCAGTACAACAACGTGAGTCTCGCCCAATTTGGGTGCTGCGGCAGCACCTATAATTCGCTCCAGGCCACGGTAACTCGCCGATTCCAGGGCGGTGGCACCATGCTCGTGGCTTACACGAACGCCAAACTGCTGAGCAATACCGACACCCAGACCAGTTGGCTTGAGAATGGCAATACGGGCGGCGTCGGGCAGGTGCAAGACTGGAATAATCTGGCCGGCGAAAGGTCGCTTTCTTCTCAGGATGTGTCCCAGCGCTTGGTCATCAGTTATGTGCTTGACCTTCCTTTCGGGCATGGCAAGAAATTCCTTTCGGGGATGTCTGGAGCTGGGGACAAGCTCGTGTCCGGTTGGGGAATTGACGGCGTAACCACCTTCCAGCGCGGTTTTCCGCTCAAGATTGCATGGTCCGGCCCCGCAACCGCCTTGGAAAATGCCAGCCTCGGCGTGAGCAACGTCCGTCCTGACGTTGTGGCTGGATGCTCCAAAGGAGGCAGCCGTACGCTGACAAGCTGGTTTAACACGAATTGCTTTGCCCCCCCGCCGCAGTGGGGCTTTGGTACCGAGTCGCGCGTAGATTCCTCGCTCCGCGCGCAGGGCATCAACAACTTTGACTTTGCTATATTCAAGCGGACGACCATCACGGAAAGGATCGGTCTTGAATTCCGAACCGAATTCTTTGATCTGTTCAATCATCCGCAGTTCGGCTTCCCGGGCACGAACTTTAATCCCGCGGCAGGGAACAACAGCGCTAATGGATTTGGAACGGTGACGTCCACGAACACGGGCAACACCCCGCGTCTGATTCAGTTTGCACTGAAGCTTGTTTTCTAAGTTGCGCGAAGCTGAGCGGGCTGGGCATTTCTGCCCAGCCCGTTTTTTTCGCTTGTCGTGCTTGTGCCTCCGTTCAGTTTAGATTTCCCGCGACCCCATGAGGAATGTTCCCGTCATCGACTACGCCGATGCCAAAAAAATCATCGACATGATCGTCGAGAAGGCCACCCACATGCAAAAATCCGTCGTAGTCGCGGTCGCCGACTCGCACGGCGAATTGATTGCATTCGCCCGTATGGACGGTGCGCCCATCTCCTCCATCCGCATTGCTGCAAATAAAGCATGGACCGCTGCCCGGGAACGCAAGACCACAAAAGAAATCGGAGAGAAAGTGCGGCATCCAGAAAAAGGGCATGACATCGCTTACTACGGTGATCCAAGATTCGTAGGCTGGGGCGGCGGCGTTCCCATTTGGAAAGATGGCATAGTGGCTGGCGCAGTGGGTGTCAGTGGTTTGTCTTCACGTGAGGATGTTGAGTTGGCCACGCTCGCGCTTGAACAGGTGATGGGGCAGAAAGTCTCGTAACAGCGGCCCAAGGATGTTGTTTCAATTTGATTTCATAGGCAGGTACTAATGACGCGCAAGTTCCAGTCGCTTCTCGCCTTGTTGTTATTTCCTCTTTTGCTCGGTTGGTCTCAGCCACAAACCACTTCATCGGATGCCGACGCCCACATTGACGCACTCATCAAGAAGCTAACCCTAGAAGAGAAAATTGATCTCATTGGTGGCGTGGACGACTTCTATATTCGCGCCAACGACAAGATTGGCTTGCCGCGATTGAAGATGGCCGACGGCCCAGTCGGCGTGCGCAATTACGGTCCTTCGACCGTGTTCGGAGGCATTGGGCTGGCAGCTACCTGGGATCCCGCGATGGCATCGCGAATCGGAGCTACCATCGGTCAGGATGCCCGCGCCCGTGGAGTGCATTTCATGCTGGGGCCAGGGGTAAACATCTATCGTGCTCCGTTGAACGGCCGCAACTTCGAATACTTTGGCGAAGACCCGTTCCTCGCATCGCGCATCGCGGTCGGCTACATCACGGGTATGCAAAGCCAGGGCGTCAGCGCCACCATCAAGCACTTCATGGGAAACAATTCCGAATTCGATCGTCACAATACCGACTCAATCATCGACGAGCGCACCATGCGCGAAATCTATCTGCCGGTGTTCGAGGCTGCGGTCAAAGAAGCGCACGTTGGTGCGATTATGGATTCGTATAACCTAACCAACGGCCTGCACATGACGCAGAACGGTTACCTGAATATTGACGTCGCAAAGAAAGATTGGGGCTTTCCGGGGATCATCATGTCAGACTGGGACGCTACCTACGACGGCGTCGGAGCCGCCAATGGCGGCCTTGATCTGGAAATGCCGTCGGGAAAGTTCATGAATCGCGCGAATTTGTTGCCAGCCGTGAAAGCCGGCAAGGTCACTGAAACAACCATCGACGACAAGGTTCGACGCATCCTCCGAACCGCGATTCAATTCGGTTGGCTTGACCACGAACAAACGGACAGTTCGATACCGCTGCTGAATCCCGCAGGCAAGCAGGCCGCATTGGAAGCGGCCCGCTCAGGAATGGTTCTGCTTAAAAACGACGGGAACATTCTGCCTTTGCAGAAGGGAAGCATTAAGTCGATTGCAGTTATCGGTCCTGATGCTTATCCCGCGCGTCCCGGCGGAGGAGGCAGCGCCGAAGCCGAACCGTTCACCAAAGTCAGCTATCTCGAAGCCATAGCGAACTATCTGGGCGATGGCGCGAAGGTTTACTATTCGCCCGGCATTCCGACGCTCGATGAAATCTCAAAGCACATGGAATTTACTTCTGAAGCGAGCGGTGGCCAGAAAGGTTTGAAGGAAGAGATTTTCAATAACCTCGACTTGAGCGGCCAACCTGCGCTTGTGCGATACGACGAACATGCGAGCTACACACCCGCCCGCGAAGCCGACCGTGCGGCTAGCGATATTTCGATTCGCTGGACCGGTTTTTTTACCCCACGCGCCGCCGGATCATACCTCGCATTCGTGCAAGGTCCAGGAGAAAACGGCGGCTATCGGCTTTATATCGACAAGAAACTTGTGCTCGACAATTGGACGCAATGGTATGCCTTTGTGGGAGAGGTCCCGATCACGCTCACACAGGCCCCGCACCAAATCGAACTGGATTACTATGCGAAAAGTGGATGGGGCAAGGTCACGGCTAACTTGGGAATCGTCCGTCCTCAAACCCTGGTCACGCCGGAGGCCAAATCACTGGCCGCGCGCGTAGATGCGGTAATCGTTGCTCCGGGATTCGACGCTGCCAGCGAAGGCGAGAGCAGCGATCGAACCTTTAAATTGCTTCCGGGCCAGGACGAGCTTATCAACCAAATTGCCGCCGCAAATAAGAAAACCATCGTAGTCATGACTTCCGGCGGCGGAGTCGACATGAGTGGTTGGGTGGATCATGTTCCGGCACTACTCGAAGCCTGGTATCCCGGCCAGGAGGGCGGCACGGCGGTAGCGCAACTGCTTTTTGGGGAATTCAATCCCTCGGGACGCGTGCCGATCTCAATCGAGCGTCGCTGGGAGGACAATGCCACGCACGACAGTTACTACCCAAAAAATGGCACCAAGAAAGTTGAATATGCCGAAGGAGTTTTTGTCGGCTATCGTCACTACGACAAGTCAACGGTGAAGCCGCTGTTTCCGTTTGGCTATGGGCTTTCCTACACATCGTTCGCGTACAAGAATCTGACGATTTCTGCCGTGTCAACGAATCAGGAAGTCAGTGTTACATTCGACGTCACCAACACCGGTCCCCGCGCGGGAGCGGACGTTGCCGAGGTGTTCGTCGGCGACCAGCATGCGCCGGTTCCTCGCCCAGTCAAGGAACTGAAGGGGTTTGCCAAAGTAAATTTAAATCCGGGTGAGACAAAGAACATTACCGTCAAGCTTGATCGACGAGCGTTTTCTTATTACGACGTAAAGAATCATCAGTGGGCAGTTGCGCAGGGAGATTTCGACGTCTTCGTCGCCCGCTCAGCTGCCGACGTCGAATTAACGGGAAAAGTGACAGTGCAATAACAGGTCTACGACTTCTGGATTCAGGAATGACTTATCGTTCGCGGCCGCAGCTTGGTCGCTTCGCTCGGCAGCGCGCAAGCCTGCGAAACATCTTTCAACGATTTATCCAAGGCCACGCCTAGTGCGTCCATCTGTTTCGAGGTCATTACCCGCTGCATCCCTTCGAAAAGCTGGCGCTCTTCTTTGCGGATGTGCTGGGCTAATTTGTCTCCGAAGTATGCCAGATGTTGCGCATCGAGCTCGCGGGCGGACGCGCGAGCAAAATAATTTCTCAGGACGGCATGTTCCGCCAAAAGTTCTTGCACCAGGGTTTGCACGTCAGCGAAGTTCGCGGCGGCCGGAAACAGTACTGCCTCTTCCGCCGCGAAATGCACTGCGATTTCACTTTCAAACCGTTGTTGGATCTCAGCCTGCCAGGCTTCAAGATCGACGTCGCCCGCCTGAATGGAACGATCGAGGCGTACGCACAGCGCCAGCGCGTGATGGTGCTGACGCGAAAGCGGGATCAAGTTTTTATCACGCAGCATGCGGATGATGATAAACAAAAAGCGTTGGAAAATCTCACGCTATCGCCGCACGAGCGTGGACGCTCGCGCCTACACGCCTGCGCCGACACTAACTTGCGCCTGCTGCCGACCACTGGCTCCGGTCCGAACGCAGGGTCAGCCAATCAGTGCGCACCCGGTCCCACTCCTGAATCAGCATTCCGTAGGACTCGAAAAATTGCCGGATACGGGGCCTCTCCCAGCCAACTACGTCTTCGAGGATGGGCGCCAGCACAGCCAGCGCATTGCTGCTAAGGATGGTTCTTTTCGCTACCTGCGAAACGTGCTTGGCCTCGGAGACCGCGATAGTAAAACCGTCACGAACGTTGACGTGCAGCATGACGTGGACATCCGAGCTGCCGTCTCCTACGTAGATAATATGGTCCGGCCCAACTTGTTGCTCGGTCTGCAGCTGATCGAGCCTCGCCACTTTGCCGTAGCCGGCGGTGGCGCGAGCGATGGATTCAATCTGGCCGCTATCGTTGTAGAGAAACTCGGTTCCGTAGATATGAGAGGGGGGAACGATTCCCTCTAGAGCAGACTGAATGACCTCAACCGGCGCGGCCGAGAGAACATAAAAATCGAAAAGGTAACCATCAATGCCGCTCTTCAGAATTTCATAAAGCAGCGCAATATTTTCCTTCAGGCGCACGCTTTTACCAGCCTCAATCAAGTGTTCCCGGCGCACTCGCGTCTTGAACTCGGGATCATGCAGCAGCAGGTATGCAAGCTCCGCGCCCTGCTGCACCAAATTAAGCTTCGCCATCCCTTGGGCTTTGCGCTCAAACTCCTCAGTCGGAATGCCCACTAATTCGCTGAGCACGTAACCGGAGTCGTTGAAAGTCAACGTCTGGTCAAAATCACTGGCAAAGATGTAACGTTTCACAGGCTTTTCATTCATATGGCTATTAGATTCGATAGGACCTGGAAAGACCAATTAAAAACATCGATGGTAGCTATAAGCTTTGAGATTTTAATCCCATTTTAATAATAGCGATGCCCTTCAATCGTATGTAGAACTTAGGTTCCGGTTGGTATTCTCTGCAGTTAAAGTGACCTCACGCAGCTATAATTAAAAGAGATAGCGAGGATAAATCTCTACGGCACCACTTTAGGCGGGGCGCTTGGTATTGCAGCTGCGCAACGATTATCCAGATCACGCCTTAGTCAGACAGAAGCCAGCGCCATAGGTCATTGGGGTCCGGCTTTCTCTTGTTCACGCTAGGTAAAAACAGTCAACACCTTCGCTCTAAACCCGCCTTTACTAATTTCCCCCCACCATTGAAAATAGTGATTCGCCCTCAAGTGCCGCTTTCTCCTGAGTGCGGAGCGCATAATACAAGCATCATCGCCCGCATGCGGGCCATTGGAGCAGAAATCATTATGGGAACTTCCGGAGAGCTGATTCGCCTCATCAACTACGTCGACGATATTACAACCACCTTGCGCCGCATTAACGCCTTCGTCGCGGCTATGGAAGCCGACGAGCGCAAGCGTCTGGCTGAAAGCCTGAAGGTCGCGGGCACTAACCTTGATGCCCTCGTGGTCCGCCTGGAAAAGGGTGGGCAGTAGTGGCTCAGGTCAACACCATTGCCGTGATCGGGGCCGGCACTATGGGACGCGGCATTGCCCACGTCGCGGCGCTCGGTGGCTATCAGGCCATCCTGGAAGACCTGCTACCCAACGCCTTGCGGCGGGCAGAGAATGAGATCCGCGGCAATCTCGACAAGGCCATCGAACTCGGTAAGATCTCAGCCGACGACGCCAAGGCGGCACTCGGCCGGTTGCGATATGCGGGAAGCGTCGAGGAAGCCGCGCGCGAAGCCGATCTCGTGATTGAAGCCGTGCCCGAGGAGATGGAGTCAAAGATCGAGATCTTTACTTTGCTCGACAAAATCTGCCGCCCGGGAACCATCCTCGCTTCCAATACTTCTTCGCTCAGCATTACCGAAATTTCCAGTGTGACCTACCGCGCCAAGAAATGTGTGGGAATGCATTTCTTCAATCCAGTGCACAAAATGAAATTACTCGAAGTCGTGCGCGGACTTGAAACTGATGAGGACACGCTCGCGACCGTAGCCGAAGTGGGACGGCGCATGGGCAAAGACGTCGTCGCAATTAGAGAATCGCCCGGCTTCATCACCAGCCGCATTAACGCGATGATCGGGAATGAAGCCTTCTACATGTTGCAGGAAGGAATTGCCTCTGCGCAGGACATCGACAAAGCTTTGAAGCTCGGCCTCAATCATCCCATGGGTCCATTCGAACTGGTGGATCTGGTTGGCTTGGATACTCGCCTGCACATTCTCGAATACATGCACAAAAGCCTGGGGGAAAAGTACAGGCCTGCGCCTTTGCTGGTCCAGTACGTCAAGGCGGGACGCTTGGGACGCAAAGCTGGCCGCGGCGTGTACGAGTATCCGGAACAGAAACAGCCGCAGGAAAAGACCCCGGTTGCAAAGGCCGGGGATTAGCCCGCGACAGCCCATCATTCTGTCATTCTGACTAGCCAAACACCTTGTCATTCCGAGGAGCGTAGCGACGAGGAATCTGGGTTTCTTCGGCCACGACCAAGAACCTAGATCCCTCGCTTTGCTCGGGATGACAATCACGTGTGGGAAGCCAGCATTCGCGGGCGTGTGGCGCGGGCGCTTCGCCCGCGAATTCTGGCCGCTAATTCTTGTTAATGTCCTGCTTAGCTTCCAACTTTTTCACTAATGGCTCAAAGAAAATCTTCTGATTGTCAGGCGCACCCGCCAGCGTAATCTTGATCTCTTTTAGCGCGTTGTCGTAATCACCCTGAGCCGAATACAGCCTTGCCGTACCGTCATGCACGACCCAATCGTTGGGATCCTTCTTCGCTGCCTGTCGGAACAAGTCGAAGGCCTGATCTTGTTTGCCCTGGGTTTGCAGCAGCCGGCCGTAATAATAAAGTTGAGCGGCCGAGGCCCTTTGCAGGCCTGCATTTTTCGCCGCCTCCGCTTCGTCCTTGCGACCCATGGCTTCGAATATCTGCGACTTGGTCAGATAATTATCAAACCGCGGCTCCGTCCGAATCGATGTCTCTTCGTATTGCAGGGCTTCGTCGAGATCGTATTTATTCGTAAGCAGATAGGTCGCCGCGTCGTCCCACCCTTCCCACGTGTATTGCGGCAGACCTTGAAGCTGGTTATGCAGGCTTGCCTGCACGATTTCGTGCACGCTCACGTCAATCTTGAAAGGAACCGCGATCTTCTCCCAGCGCAGCGTGGCCACGGTGGAGTCTGCCTTAACGTCATCGAAATCATAGGTCAGCGCTTCATGAGGATCCGACGTCCGCGGCTTCACGCTCACTCTCAGCGCGTCATCAGCTTGCTTGTAGGTAAAACTGCCCCACGCCACGTGCTCCTTCGAGAAAATGACGGTCCACTGGTCGTGGCCCGGAATCATGTGCAGACCGTAGGTGCCTTTTGCCAGCGGTTTTCCTTCGATCGAAACCGCATCGGTAAAGGTGATGGTTGTATTCTCATTCGCTCCGGCCCGCCACACCTCGTCGTAAGGCACGACCTTGCCCCAGATGGTTCGGCCCTTAACCAGCGGCCGGTGATAGTTAATGGTGATGTCGGTGATTCCGATGCGCTGAATCACCACAGAATGCTGGCTATCACGCGGCAAGTCCAGGAGCGCGGACTGCGCGTGGCCTAAAGAACTTCCGACCGACAGCCCAGCAACTGCAGCTAAAGCGACGATCAATTTCTTGAGCATGGCATGACCCTCCAATTTGTTTCTGTTTACCTAACCCGACTGAGGAAACGACCGTTTAGACGGAGTGGGGAACGGCCGGATAGCAGTTTGTAACAATTTGTAAGAAAGACTGTGTCAATGGAAGACATCCGTCCAAGACATAGGGAACCAGTTTGCCCCGGCCTGCGTATCAAGTGTAGGCGCGGAAGTCGTCGCCCGCGCAGCTTTAGCGTAGGCCCAAAGCACGAGCGCAGCCGCTCGCGCCCACATTACAAACTTATGCGAACCCTTCTTGACATCGTTCGCCAGTCCGTGGCGACTCTGTGGGCGCATAAGCTGCGCTCCTTCCTCACTATGTTTGGCATTGCGTGGGGAGTGGGTTCGTTGCTTCTACTGGTCGGCCTGGGAGAAGGTTTTCGCAGCGGTCAAGCCAAACAACTGGCTAACCTCGGGCAAGACATCATGTTCGTCTTCCCCGGGCGCATCCCGGCCGTCGTAGGCAGCTACCAGTCCGGGCAGCCGTACCACTTTACTTACGAGGACTATCTCACTATTCGCGGTGAGGCTAAACTGCTGCGTGCGATTTCGCCGGTGCTTGAACGCGACGACATTCGTGCGGTCAGCGATTTCGGTTCGACTAACGGCCAAGTTTTTGGAGTCTCGCCCGAATATAAAGATATTCGCACTCTTCCCATCGATCCGGGCCGTTGGTTCAACGATGACGATAACACCCAGCATCGCCGCGTAGCCGTGGTCGGCTGGGAGATGTTAAAGAACATGTTTCCCGGCCAGCCTGCTGTCGGCAGCACGATTCTGTTGAACAGCATGGATTTCAAAATCGTAGGCGTCATCCCCAAGATTGGTAAGGAAGGCGAGAATGGAACCAACGCGCGCATCTTCGTGCCTCTTGAAACCATGCGCACGCTGTTTCCCATCACGACGCAGAATTCAGAGAATGCGATTTCGTTCATCAACTACCGGCCGCTGAAAAAAGAAATGCACCTGGAAGCGCAAAAAGAAGTGCACGGAATTATTGCCCGCCGCCATGGATTCGATCCCAAGATCGACGACGCTTTCATGGACTGGGACACAATTGATGGCGCCATGCGCGTGGGCAAGATCTTTGACGCCATGGATTGGTTCCTCGGCGTGGTCGGATTGGTAACCCTGGGATTGGGCGCCATCGGCATTATTAACATCATGCTGGTTTCAGTGACGGAGCGAACCCGAGAGATTGGATTGCGCAAAGCGCTAGGCGCGACCCATCGCAATATACTCACTCAATTCTTTGTCGAAGGGGCGTTTCTGACTGCATTGAGTGGCGGAATCGGCTTAGCCATTTCCGGAGGCTTCGTAGGATTGCTGGCGCAACTTCCTTCACCGGAGGGATTCGACACGCCTCGTATCGTGCCCGCCTCGGCCGTGATTGCAATATTGTCGCTTTCTTTAGCGGGAATCATCGCCGGACTTTATCCGGCTCGAAAAGCCGCATTGCTTCCTCCGGTGGAAGCGCTGCGGCAGGAGTAGACATGTTTGGCGATCTGGGAACCCAAGCCTATAACGCATTAAAGCACAATCGTCGGCGCTCTTTGCTCACCATGCTGGGCATGACGTGGGGCATTGCCACCGTGGTGCTGTTGCTCGCCTACGGCTCCGGTTTTGAAAACGCACTGATGATCGCCTTCCGTACTTTCGGAGGCAACCTCATCGGTATTTTTCCCGGACGCACATCACTGCAGGCTGGCGGCAGTAAGGCCGGCACCCAAATTCGATTGACGCGTGATGACCTCGACTATCTGCGCGCGGAAATTCCCATGCTCACCCGAATTTCGCCCGAGGTGGACAAACAAAGCCAGCTCTCGTTCGGCACGCGCAGTGCCAGTTACGGTGTCCATGGAATATTTTCCAGTTACCAGAAAATCCGCGCCCTGGAAATTGGCGACGGCGCTTTTTGGGGAGAACAGGAAGACTTCACCCACAGCCGCGTGGCAGTGGTCGGTTCGACGGTAAAAAAGAAATTATTCTCAGGACAGAACGCGCTAGGCGAAAGCGTCCGCATCGACGGCGTCTCTTATAAGGTGATTGGCGTGCTCAAGCACACCATTTCCAACGGCGATGAGGACATGAACTCGCTGGTTTACATTCCTTATAGCGCCATGAGCGACCTCAAGAATAACTATTATCTTGATGGCATCTTCATGGACTATGAAGGCGATCACGACAAAGTGGCTCGCGCCGTCCGCGGTTCCATGGCGTTTCACCACAACTTCGATCCAAAAGATGAGCGCGCGGTTTTCGTGTTTGATGCTAACAAAGATCTGGCGGACCTCACCATCATTACCGTCGGTATCAAGATTCTCTTGGGCTTCATCGGTCTGCTGACGCTGGGCATCGGCGGAGTTGGACTGATGAATATCATGTTGGTCTCAGTTACCCAGAGGACCCGCGAGATTGGCGTCGAGAAAGCCTTGGGGGCGCACCGATGGCATATTCTGTTTCAGTTTCTCGCTGAGGCTCTGGTCATTACATTGTTGGGCGGTCTGCTCGGCGTGGCCCTGGCATACCTGGTTTCGTGGTCAGTCGGTTCGCTCACTTTGTGGAGTGCTTTCCTCGATGACGCCAGCGACGGAGATATCCACTTGGTAATCGATACTGCGACCCTGGCGTGGTCGACGGCGATTCTAAGCTTTGTGGGAATTGTCAGCGGAATGCTCCCTGCGATCAAGGCTGCGAAATTGGATCCAATCGAGGCCTTGCGTTACGAGTAGTCTGCCAAGAAACGATCCCCGCAGCCCTAGGCCGAAGTCGGTGACAATTGGGCAAAGCCCGCATCTTGGCGGTTGCCTTTACAATGCATTGGTGACCGAAGGTAACCATTCACGCCTGGACCGCGTTCTCGCTCAACTGCGTCTTTACGAGCATCCGCTGCTCGAATTCTCAGCTCGCGCCAAGGGCGACAGCGTAGAGCTCATCATTCAATTCAAAAGTCCGCCCGTCCCCGTGCACACTTACTATTTCGACCTACATCCGCGTGATCTAGACAATCCCCAGTTCGAGTGGAGCCTGCAGCGCCAGCTCTACGATTGCTTGCACGACTACCTGGTCGAAATGTTTATCCGCACGCCACAAGACCGCCTCGAACGTCAGCGGGAAGACCTGTGAATCTGCGCCAGACAATTGAGCAAGAAATCCGCGAACACGGGCCTATCCCTTTTTCTCGCTACATAGAGCTTTGCCTTTACCATCCAGAGCTCGGTTACTATTCTCGCAACGGGGAACAGTTTGGCAAAGCCGGCGATTTCTACACCTCGAGTGATGTGCACGCTGTGTTCGGAAGGCTGCTAGCCCGTCAGTTCGAAGAAATATGGCGCGTGCTGGAATCGCCACAACGAATCGACATTCTCGAACTCGGTCCAGGACGCGGATTGTTTGCCCAGGACGTGCTGGATTGGGCAGAGAAGAAATTTCCTGAATTCTTTGCCGCGCTGCACTATTCGCTAGTGGAAAAGTCTCCGGCTTTACGCCAGCGATTGCAAGCAACTCTGGAAAGATATTTCGAAAGTAGAAAGGTATCGCTGGCAGCAGAAGGATTGGCATTCGACAGAATCAAGAATCCGGTCATCGTTTTCGCCAATGAGTTTTTCGATGCCTTGCCGGTAGATGTCATCTGCCCCGCGGGCCAGTTACGAGTTTCGGAAAAAGATGGCCAATTGTTTGAAACCTGGTATCCGCCATCTCCCGAGGCGCTAGAATTCCTCGACCGTTACAGCGTGCATCCGGAAGCCGGAGAGCGCGTCGAGATGTCACTCATCGCGCAACGCTACATGTCTCAGATCGCCGCCGCGATCGAGCGCGGCATTATCATTGCCATAGACTACGGATACACGCGGCAAGAGCAACTAGCCGGGCGGCATCGCGGCACCATCGCTGCCTACCGGCAGCACTCAGTCAGCGCTAATCCGTACGAAGCTCCGGGAGAGCAGGATATTACCGCTCACGTGAACTTCACCGCACTCGCAGCTGCAGCCGAAGCGCAAGAGATGCAGGTGCAGCCGCTGTTGACCCAGTCGCAGTTTCTAATGGGAATCGGCGAGCACAACCAGTTTGCCGACGTCTTGGAAGACTGCAAGCTGCCGCAGGAACGCGCCAAGGTCGCCCTTCAGCTCAAACATTTAGTCACCCCCGCTGGCATGGGGGAAACTTTCCACGTAATGATTGCGTCGAAAGATGTCGATCCGGAAAAAGTGGCCGAACTCAGCGGCTTGATGTTCGGCAAAGCCCCGCATAAAAACGAATCCTAAAATCAACAAGAACTTTTTATGCCTCAGCTATGGTTCTGGCAGAGGCGCGGGAACATCTATAGCGTAATAGACCGCGAATGAAAGGAGAGGGAAGTGGAAACCGCCGAGCGTCCGGCTTCGTGGAAGATCCTTCTAGCTTTCGGCATTATTTACTTTGTCTGGGGATCGACCTTCCTGGCAATACGAATTGGTGTCAGCGAAGTGCCGCCGTTCTTGCTGGCGGGCATGCGCTTCTTAGTGTCGGGCGTCGTGCTGTATGGCTGGATGCGGTTAAAGGGTGCCCCACCCCCGACGCGGCGGCAGTGGGCTGGGGCGACCCTGCTGGGAACGTTAATCTTTCTCCTGGACTACGGCTGCGTCTTCTGGGCCGAGCAGCGCGTGCCGTCAGGAATCGCGGCTGTTGTGCTGGCGACGATCCCTGTGTTTATCACGCTGCTGGAAATCATTTTTCTGCGCACTCAGCGGCTTACTGTTCGGCTCGGATTCGCTCTGCTGTTGGGTCTTTGCGGCGTCGCCGTTCTGACCGGCCAGTCTTTCTCTTTTGGAGAGGTTCCGATCAATCGTGCCGGCGCTATCGCCCTGCTAGTTGCGTCCTTCACCTGGTCGGTGGCAACGATCCTTACACGCCGGCTCCCGCTCCCGGATTCGAAGCCCATGAGCGCAGCAGCCCAGATGATAACTGGCGGAATTCAGTTACTCGTCCTCGCAGCTCTTTCGGGTGAGTTCGCCGGATTTCGCTGGCAGATAGTTTCCCGGAACGCCTGGCTCGCGCTGATTTATCTCATTGTCTTTGGCTCAATCGCAGGTTTCACTGCCTACGTCTGGCTGCTGCATTACGAATCACCCACCAAAGTGGGAACCTACGCTTACGTGAACCCCATGGTTGCAGTCGCGGTTGGATATTTCATCGGAGGAGAAGCCATCGGCCGTCGCACGCTGTTAGGCGCCCTGCTGATTTTAGTCAGCGTAATCACAATAGTCACATCGCCCAAAAGAGCCAGACAGGCTAATAAGCAATCGGCACTATCAACCGCGGAGGCCGAATAGAGTCTCCAGCCTACGGACTTTTTTACCCCATACGTACAACAGCCTCCGTTACTCGCAAAGCTTCGCCACACATGCGGCGCAGCGATATCATTGCCCCATGCGGCTTCGTTATTGGCTTTCGATTGCTGTATGGTTGCTGATGACCGCGCTGGCCCGTGCCCAAACGACCCAGCCACCAGCAGACTCGCAATCAACTGCGTCGCAAATACCCAGCTCACAACCGACCAAGCCCAACGCAGTTAAACCATCAGCGGTAGCAGCGGCGGCCAGCGCCTCGAAGCAGGCGCGCGACTCGGCTCCGCCAATCAAAGTAATAAGGAACCACGACTTAAACGATGGCAGCAACCCGCCCGATGCTGCTAAGTCCCAACTAAAGGCAAGCGACGGAGAGGCAAGCATAGCGCAGGCAAAAGAAACTCAAGAAGACGAACAAAAAGCGCGGCAGTTTGAGAGCCAAGGCAAAATCTTCCAGAATCAGATCAAGGTGCAAAAAGGCAAAATCATCGGCATTCAGAACCACATCACAAGTCTCAAGAACCAGTTTGCCGCGTGGAGTACATCGTTCTCCCAAGACAGTGACGCGCCAGCTTGTTGGACATCGACTTACTACACCCCGTATTACAAATCCTGGTGCGACACGGGCCGGAACGTGAAAGCCCAATACGACGCCTCGCAGGCTCAATTAGCCCAGGAAAAAGCGCGCCTTGAGCAAATGCAGGAAAACATCCGGCGCAAAGGATACGGCAACTCAGTCTACGACCCCGATTAAGTGCTCGTCCGCTGTCTTTCAAGTGCACCCCATCCCCTAAAGAAAATGGTCATCCCGAAACTCGGCGTACTTCAGCCGAGTGAGGGATCCCGCGAGTAGTCACGCCTGCATCCGGCTTGTACACGTCGCTCCACTGTTCCGCTAAGTCCTCCCATTGCGGATTCGCAGCCTCGATCAAGCGTATCTTCTTGCTGCGACGCCAGCCCTTGATCTCCTTTTCTCGATCAATCGCCGCATCCGGATAAGCAAACGACTCATAGTATGCCAGCCGCGTGAGGTTGTATCGGCTAGTAAATCCCGGCACAAGCTTGTTCTTATGTTCAAACACTCGACGCAAAAGATTTCCCGTCATACCGGTATACAAAACGTGGGAGCGCGGCCGATTCGTCATAATGTAAATGTAGAATCGCTTCGCCTCTCGCATGGCTCACTCCCGGTACAGATGGTCATCCCGAAGACCCGGCGTACTTCAGCCGGGCGAGGGATCTCGCGCGTATTGCCCCGCTCTAGAACTTTGCTGGAGTGTTTGTACAAGCAGCATGTCTGTGACAACTGAACACGACTAACGAAGCCCCACGCCAGATCCCTCGCCCCGCTGAAAGGCGCGGGGCTTCGGGATGACCACTCTATGGAGGATGGAGCAATGAGACGATCAAATACCAAGAAAAACAAGAAAACTGGCGCCGCCCTAAACCTAGCACTGCGCAATCCCGAAACTCGGCATACTTCAGCCGAGTGAGGATCTCGCGAGGACTACCCCCTACGGCCGCGTCATTCTCTCCGGCTTCATCAACTTATCAAACTCCTCGCCTGTCAGATAACCAAGCTTCAGCGCCGCCTCGCGCAAGCTGCTCTGCTCCACATGTGCCGTGTGCGCGATCTTCGCGGCTTTGTCGTATCCCACCTTCGGAGCCAGCGCCGTTACCAGCATCAGCGAATTCTTCACGTACCAATCTACTTTGGCGCGATCGACCTCGATGCCATTAATCATGTACTCCACATATCCGTGGCAGGCGTCCGCGATCAGCGTGACCGAATGCAAAAAGTTGTAAATGATCACCGGCTTGAATACATTGAGTTCGAAGTTGCCTTGGGAGCCGGCGAATCCCACGGCAGCGCTGGCGCCTTGCACCTGCACGCAGACCATGGTCATGGCCTCGCACTGCGTCGGATTCACTTTGCCAGGCATAATCGAAGACCCAGGCTCATTCTCCGGAATGGACAATTCGCCCAGGCCGCAACGCGGACCCGAAGCCAGCCAGCGGATATCGTTCGAAATCTTCATCAGCGAAGCGGCCAACGTTTGCAATGCGCCCTGCGCGAACACGATCTCATCGTGCGCCGAAAGCGCCGCGAACTTATTGGGATGCGAGCGGAAGGGAAGTCCTGTAAGTTCGGCAATCTTCTTTGCGGCTCGTTCGGCAAATTCAGGATGAGCATTCAACCCTGTACCCACCGCAGTTCCACCGATGGCAAGATCGTAAAGGCCGCCCAGCACTTGCTCCAGTCGCTTGATGTCCCGCTCCAGCAAACTGGCCCAACCGCCAAACTCTTGCCCAAAGGTAAGAGGTACGGCATCCTGCAAATGCGTGCGGCCGATCTTTACCACGTCATTGAATTCTTTTGCCTTTGCCGCAATCGCGTCGTGAACGCTTCTGGATCGCAGGAATCAGCGTGTTCTTCACGCGCTGCGCCGCCGCAATATGCATCGCCGCCGGGAACGTATCGTTCGACGACTGCGACATATTCACATCGTCATTAGGGTGGATTGGCTTCTTCGATCCCATCTCGCCGCCCGCAAGCTCAATGGCGCGGTTGGAGATGACCTCGTTGACGTTCATGTTGGTCTGCGTGCCGCTGCCCGTCTGCCAGACCCGCAGAGGAAACTGGTCGTCGAGTTTGCCAGCAATGATCTCGTCCGCAGCCTGCACGATAAGCTTGGCTTTGTCGGCGGGAAGTTTGCCCAGATCCTGATTCACCAGCGCACAAGCTTTCTTGAGGATGCCAAACGCGTGGATCAACTCCGGCGGCATCACGTCGCGCCCAATGTTGAAGTGCAACAGCGAGCGCTGCGTCTGCGCCCCCCAATAAACGTTGGCCGGGACTTCGATTTGCCCCATGCTGTCAGATTCAATGCGCATGCGAGTTGCTGGCTCCACGTAGGTTGCCATAGGTCTTTTGATTACCGCCAAGTGGACGAAGATACCGCAAAATTATATCGCGGATACCTTGGAGGGATGTGATTGTAAGCACTGGTTTGTGTGACACGGCACGATGAGGACGGAACCCGAACGTGGCATCATGCTAGAATCCTTATCTCCAAAGAGCCACGGCGTTTTTTGTGCACATGCTCTGCGTTATCCAGGAACGATCACTTGGTCACCAAACTAACCTCCGATGTTGCCCTCCAGATTCCTGACACGCTGCCGCGCGCACAGCTGGAGTCACGCACCAATACCCAAGTTGACGTACTGGTCATCGGAGCAGGGCCTACTGGCCTTGCCTGCGCGATCGAGGCGCAAAGGTCCGGGTTTAAAGTCATCGCAATTGACAAAGGCTGCGTGGTCAATTCCATCTTCAACTATCCGGCCAACATGACTTTCTTTACCACCCCGGAGTTGCTGGAGATCGGAGACATCCCGTTCAGCACCGCCAATCAAAAACCTACACGCCAGGAGGCCCTCGAATATTACCGCAAGGTGGCCGAGCACTATCATCTGCCAATCGCGCAGTATCAGTGGGTGAAGACGGTGAATGGGCAGGACGGAGATTTCCAGGTCGCGACCATCGACCGGCTCGGCAGAATTTACGATTACCGCACGCGCAAACTGATAGTTGCCACCGGATATTACGACCTCGCCAATATGCTCAATATTCCGGGCGAGGACTTGCCGAAAGTATTTCACTACTACCGCGAGCCCCATCCCTATTTTGACAACGACGTGATGGTAATTGGCGGCAAGAATTCGGCGGCGATTGCCGCTCTGGATTTGTGGCGCCATGGGGCCCGTGTGACGCTCGTCTATCGCGGACCGAAGTTGCATCACCACGTCAAATATTGGATCTTGCCCGACATCGAGAACCGCATCAAGCATGGCGAGATCAAGGCGTATTTCAACAGCTCAGTGGGAGAAATCGCGCCGGATCACGTGGTTGTTTACACGACCGATGGCGTGGTGCACGTGAAGAACGATTTCGTCTTCGCCCTCACGGGATACCATCCCGATTACGATTTCTTGCGCTCGATGGGCATCGAGCTTTCGGCCGACCAATGCCGTCCCGTATGCGATCCCGAAACGCTCGAAAGTAATGTCCCAGGCATCTACGTGGCCGGAGTGATTGTGGCGGGATCTCGAACCAACGAAATCTTCATCGAGAATGGACGCTTCCACGGCCAGTTGATCGCCAAGCACCTGAAGTACAAATTGAGCGCGGCGCCTGACCAGCACTAAGCGAGTGTCACTGCTTCCTCACCCAACTGCTGATTGATCAAACGTGACACCAAGGGCTTCAGTTCTTCCCCCGTCTTCTGCAGCACAAACGCCTGATTCGAGTCCGCCCAATCCAGCTTGAAACTCGTGGCCAGCGCCGAAATCCAGATTTGCCTCACCGGCGCGTTTGGTGAGATAACGAACCGCGAGCCATCGTCGAATGAGATGTGCAACGCTCCCGACTGGTCTTCCACCTCAAGGTCGGCTGACTCCTCCGCCGCAATCAAACTCTGTTTCAGAGACTCCAGAGCAGCGTCGGCCCGTTTGCGAAAATCATTCTCATCAAGCATGAAGAGATTATAGAGCTTTCGCCTTTCTGCTCTCAGCCGTCTGGGACGACCTCAGACTGGCCAGAAGCCAGAAGCTAGCAGCTAGAAGCTATTTCAGCAAATACTCCTTCACAAACATCACCGTCGCATAAAACTGATAATCCTGATTTTTCTTCTTGCCGAAGCCGTGGCCTTCATCCTTCGCCATCAGCCACCACACCGGCGTGCCATTCTGCCGCACAACGGACACCATCTGCTCAGATTCAGTAACCGGAACCCGAGGATCATTCTTGCCCGCAATAATAAAGATTGGCTTAGTAATGCTTTTCGCCTTGTTCGCCGGCGCAATGCCTTCCAAAAACTCGTGCATCTTCTGATCGCGTTCGTCTCCGTATTCCACCCGCCGCAAGTCCTGCCGGTAGCCTGATGTGTGCTCGAGAAAAGTCACCAGGTTCGAGGGGCCGACGACATCCACCGAGCAGCAGATGCGATCGTTGTAATTGGTCGCGACCGCAAGGGTCATAAAACCTCCGTAGCTCCCGCCCGTAATCAGCACCCGCCCAGAATCCAGATCAGGCTGAGTCTGAATCCAGTCCAGCAGAGTATTAATGTCGCGATAAGAACCCTCGCGTAACATTCCATTGTCGAGACCGAGAAAAGTTTTGCCGTAGCCCGTCGAGCCGCGCACATTGGGAGCGATCATCGCAATCCCGAGTTCGTTCATGTAGTAATCCCAACGACCAGGAAAACTCGGCCGGAATTGCGCCTCCGGCCCCCCATGAATATTGATAATGACAGGCCGCTTGCCACTAAACTTCGCGGGCGGCTTGTAGAGAAATCCGCTGATCGCGCGCCCATCCCACGATTTCCAGTGAATGAGTTCAGGCTCAGGAAAGTCCGCAGTATTTAGCCCGCCGGTTTCGCTGAAAGTCCAGCGTTCCACTTTTCCGCTTTTCACGTCGAGCGAATAAGCGTCCGAACTGGAACGCGCCGACGACAGGCTGAATCCCACATCGCGATTATTTGCCTGCCAGTGCACGCCAGAGATAACACCCTTAGGCACGCCCGTGACCGGTTTCTCCTTACGATTGCCAGTATCGAACAGGTGGAGCACGCCGAAGCCATCTTCGTTGGTCACAAAAGCGATGGTCTTGCCATCCCACGAAAGATCAAATTCCTCCACATCCCATGGGATGCCGCTGCTGAGATAAGTATGCTGCTTGGTGCTCAAATCGACATAGGTGAGCCGCTGAAATTCGGAGTCTTTATCAGTCGTAACGTAAATGCCTTTTCCATCTTTGCTGAAGCGCCCGGAACCGTATGCGATCTTAACCGCGCCGCCCTTGGGCGTAATCAAGGTCTTGGTTCCGCTACTCGCATCCACTGTCCACAGGTAGCTTTCTTGAGCGGAGATCAGCTCTGACACCAGAATGCTTCGCCCATCCGGAGACCAGTCCAGCGCGGTCCAGCCCCCACCATTAAGCTGGGCCAGCAGATGATTGCTCTTCGGGTTCGCCGGATCGACAACATATAAATCGACGTCATTTCCAGTGCGCCGCGTGGAACCATAAGCTAGCTTGTTGCCTGCATACGACCACACCGGTTCGGTATTGCGAGACTTGCCATCCGTTAGCAATGTCGTGTCTCCAGTGGCGAGGTCATAACGGTAAAGTTGAAAAAACTCGCCGCCGCCAATGTCTTTAGAGAACACAAAAGATTCGTCACTGGTTGGCGAATACCACGCTCCTGAAATGCGGTCGGGATAGAAAGTCAATTGCGTCCGCGCGCCGCCCGGCATCTTTACCAGGTGCACCTGAGCCGTATCGGCGAAGCGTGTAGTGATCAGCATCCATCGCGCAACCGGGTCCCAACTCTGCAAGTTCGCCGCACGAAAGTTGGTATAACGGTCCACAGTTTCCGCCAACGAAGCGGCAATCTTCGGAACGCCTTCGACCACCAGATTCTCGTTAGGAACAACTACATCGCTCTGGGCAAAAGACGCAGCGGTGAGCAAAAGCAACGCGAGCAAGCGCAACCATGATTTCATTTGTATCCCTCCCACGCGCTCGGAGCGCGTGCAACAACACGATCAATGAACTGGAAAATAGAGCATCCTAGCAAGGCGCTGTGTTTTGAAGGGGCACGGCTTTTCGCCGTGCCGTAAGTCGTCAGAATAAATGGCGGCGGGGCTGAAAGCTGTACTCCTTCAAGACCTAACCACCCATTTTTCATTTTTCCGCGGAGTGTTCCGCGCAGAGCTCAACCCAGCGCATCGATCTTTGCCGCCATAATAAAGTCACTCTCGGTAAGACCATTGATTTTGTGCGTCCACAGCGTGATTTCAACTTTGCCCCATGCAAGCATTATGTCAGGATGATGCCCTTGCTCCTCGGCCAGGGCTCCTACGCGGTTCACAAAATCCAGAGCCCGTTTGAAATCAGGGAAAGTGAAAGCGCGAGTGAGGTGATGCTCGTCGACCACCTTCCAGTGCGGTACTTGCCGGTGAAGAGTTTCGAGTTCTTGACCTTTAAGCGCGGGTACGCCGCCGCGGCAGGGCACGCAAGCTTTGCTGGCGAGAGATGCCATAGAAAAAATCTCCACCCACATTGTAGCCTTTAGCGGACCAGGGCGCGATGCCTGTCCCCGATAGCAATTAGAAGATATCCGTGTAGGCGCGGGCGTCTCGCCCGTGCAGGGGTCGAGCGAAACTCGACAAGCCTCGCAGATGGCGGCAACCTGGCAGAACTTTTCCTGTTCACATTTGAAAAGGTTCGTCGGGATCAGGTTCGCGCACCGGTACATCGGGATTTTCCGGCCCCTCGGGCGGTTCCTTTATAGGAGGTGGGGAAGGTTCGGGTAGTTGGCGCAAGTCAAATTGCATGGATCTAGGATGCCGGGATGGCCGCTCGCGCTGTGTACGTCGAATTCATATACCCGGCGATGGACAAAAAATCGGCCTGACCGCTGCCAACCCCGAGCAGGAATCTACATCCTATTGGCTCTATGGTTCAGCGAAAGCGGAAACTAAAAGGTGCGCAATCTGGACGCGCAACAGCGCAGCAAAATGCGTCCGACAACGCAAGTCTCGATCTCCCTGCCGTGCTCTTTGACCTCGACGGAACTCTCATCGATAGCGTCTACCATCACGTGATCACCTGGTCTGAGGCGCTCGAAAGCGCAGGCATCGTCTTTGCAAAATGGAAGATTCATCGCCGGGTCGGCATGAGCGGGAAGTCTTTTGTCCGGGAGCTGTTGCGTGAAATGCCGAAGAAACCTCGGGTGAATATCGAACAGCTTGAACAACAGCATGACACCAGGTTTTTCCGGGTTATTCCGCGGCTGCAGCCCTTGCCCGGAGCCAATGAACTGCTGGCCCATCTTTCCCGCCGCAAAATTAGAATCGCAATTGCGACCACAGGCAATCGCAAACACACAGAGGCAATCCTGAAGCGGCTGAAAATTCCTGCGGGCATGCCGATTCTCACCGGAGATGACGTTGAAAAAGCCAAGCCGTCCCCTGACATCTTCGTAGCTGCTGCCGAGAGTCTGAACGCGAATATATCGGATTGCATCGTGGTTGGCGACAGCGTCTGGGACCTGCTTGCCGCTGGACGCAAAAGCGCCCTGGGGGTGGGCCTTTTGTCAGGAGGTTATGGGGAGGAAGATTTAGAACGCGCCGGCGCCTTTCGCGTCTACTCCGATCCCAGCGATATGCTCATGCATATCGAGCAGCTAGGCCTCCCGGGAGAATGAATCCAGCCAGCTAAAGCAATTTATCGGGCGTGATCGGCAAATCGCGAACTCGTTTTCCAGTCGCGTGAAATATCGCATTCGCCACCGCCGCGCCAGTTCCAGTAATGCCAATCTCGCCGATTCCGCGCGCGCCCAGCGAGTCCAACTTTGTATCCGGAATATCCAACGCCGAAACATCAATCTCCCCAATATCGCGATTGACCGGCACCAGATAATCTGCCAGATTTGCATTTATAATGCGGCCGTTGCGCCAATCGACATGCGTGTCCTCAAATAATGCCAGGCTGATTCCCCAAACAATCCCGCCAATGAACTGGCTGCGGCCCAGTTTCTCATTCAATACTTTGCCTACGTCGAACACGGCAACCACGCGCCGGACCCGAACCATGCGTACGTCGGGATCGACCGCGACTTCGGCAAACACAGCACCGAAAGAGTGAACAGAATATTGATCCTTATTCACCTCAGGTTTCACTTGCGCGCTGGCTTCGACAGGCTGGTTGCCATGGCGTGCAAGCAGCGATTTAAAATTGTCGGAACGGCCGGGTGCAGACCTCAAAAACATTTTTCCGTCTTGCAATTCGACATCGCTCTCGTCGGCACCGTGCAACGGCGACTGATCGTCTCGCGTAGCCATCGCAATCAACTGTGACCGTAACCGCAGAGCCGCTTCCCGCACCGCTGGCCCTATGCTCGCTGTCGTCATCGAGCCTGCTGAAATTGGCGCCGGCGGCAAATTCGTATCGCCGAGAACCGCGGTAAACAAGCGCGGAGACATCTTGAGAGTATCGGCAGCTACCTCCGTCATCACCGTATAAATTCCGTTTCCGATCTCCTGTGTTCCCGAGGCCACGACCGCGGTTCCATCCGGCTGCAGCCGCACCAGCGCAGCCGCCGGCAGGTTCTTCCCCGGATAAGTTTCAGTCGCCATGCCCCACCCGATTGCCAATTTGCCTTCGCGCATCGTCTGTGGCCCATGGCTCCGCTTTGACCAGCCGAACCGATCAGCAGCTCGTGAATAGCACTCTCGAAGATTCTTCTCGCTAAAGGGAACCTTGGTGTGCGGATCCACGTCGGTGTAATTGATCAGCCGCAGTTGCAGCGGATCTATCTCCAGCTCGTACGCCAGTTCATCCATTGCCACTTCAACTGCATATGTGCCGGTGGCCACGCCAGGCGCACGCATATAAGTCGGAGTGCCAAGATTGAGCGGTACCAGCCGATGAATGGTCGCCACGTTCGGGCACGAGTACATAACTCGAGTAGGGAAGGCTGACGATTCAAGATAGTCTTCAATCTCCGAAGTGTTCGCATGCACTTCATGCCGGATCGCGGTCAGCTTGCCATCACGCGTAGCGCCCAGAGTCAGCTTCTGGTGCGTCCTCGGACGCGCCCCCACCGGCCCAAACATCTGCGGACGCTCAAGCACCAGCTTAACCGGCCGGTTGGTTTGCTTCGCCGCGAGTGCCGCCAGAATCACATGCGACCACACCTGCCCCTTGCAGCCGAATCCTCCACCGACAAAGAGACAAGTCACATGAACGTTCTCTTTAGGAATGGCAAACATCTTCGCCAGCGTTTCCTGCACTCCGCTGATGTGTTGCGTGGCATCGTGGATCGATAAATGATCGCCATCCCATTTGGCAATGGTGGCGTGAGGCTCCATGGGATTGTGGTGCTGAATCGGCGTAGTGTAGACCTGATCAATGGTGATTTCGGCCTGGCGCAATCCCGCATCCACGTCGCCGAAGCTGAGATCGCCCGGAATTCCAGTGTGACTGCCGGGATAAGAAGTAGGGAATCCGGCCTCGAAATTTAGCTTGGCATCAGCCTTCGCATACTCCACCCGAACCATAGACGCCGCGTGGTGCGCCTGCTCGAGCGTCTCCGCAACCACCACCGCGACTGGCTGCCTATCGTAGTGAACCAGATCGTCCTGGAGAACCGAAACGCGCCGCTCCGCACCCGGCAGTTTTAATGCGTTACCCGGCTTCAGTACAGCGACCACGCCAGGAATTCTCTCGCTCGCACTTGTATCCATGCGCGCGATTCGTCCACTTGGAATCGTGCTTTGCACCATGACCGCATAGGCCAGTTGCGGAATCTCAAACTCAGCCGAATATTTTGCCGAGCCCGTAACCTTAAGCTTGCCATCCACTCGGCTCAGCGGCTCTCCCAGCGTGCTCATGCCACGCCTCCAGCCACGCCCAGCGCTTGCCTTATACCGCGTGTCGCCATCTCTACCTTGAAGCGGTTATAGCGAAACGTTTTCGCGCCTTCCATGCCTTCGTGAGCCGCCGCCGCAAACAAATGCCGCTCCATTTTGTTCCCCGTCAGAATCTTTTCCGCTTGTTCGAGCCGCCACGGCTTGTGAGCGACTCCACCCAGCACCAGGCGCGCACTGGTAATAGTGTCGCCATCCAACTCCAGCGCCGCAGCTACCGAGACAAGCGCAAATTCGTAGCTGGACCGATCGCGTATCTTCAGGTAGTGCGAATGCCGCGCGTAAGGCGACTTCGGCAAATCAATCGACGTGATCAGCTCGCCCGGCCGCAGCGTAGTATCGCTCTGCGGAGTATCGCCAGGCAGCCGATGAAATTCCGCTATCGGTATGATCCGTTCACCCTGCGGGCCCGTGACCACGATCCTAGCTTCCAGTGCTGCCAACGCCACGCACATATCGGAAGGATGCGTCGCGATACATTGTTCGCTGGTCCCGAAGATCGCATGCATGCGATTGAATCCCTCAAGAGCGCCGCAGCCACTGCCTGGATCCCGCTTGTTGCACTGCGCGAACCCCGTATCCATGAAATAAGGACAGCGCGTGCGCTGCAAAAGGTTTCCCCCATTTGTCGCCAGATTGCGCAGTTGCGGTGACGCTCCGGAAAGAATCGCGTAAGCCAGCAACGGATACCGCTCCCGCACCAGCGGATGATTCGCCGTATCGCTGTTGCGAGCCAGCGCTCCCAGGCGCACTCCGCCGTCAGGCAGAGCCTCAATTTTCGCCAGCGGCAAACGGTTGATGTCGACCAGAGCGGCGGGCCGCTCGACGCCGTTTTTCATCAGATCAATAAGATTTGTTCCACCCGCCAGAAATTTAGAATGCTCCAACTGCCCAATGGCAGCGACGGCAGCCGCGCTGTTTTCTTCCCTCTGATACTTAAACGGCTGCATCGCCCGCTCCGTTTCCGCGGCTCCGCGCCGAACTCTTTTGGCTCACGAATTGCACCGCCTGAACAATTCCCGGATACGCTCCGCAGCGGCAGATGTTGCCGCTCATGCGCTCGCGTACCTCTTCCACGTTAAGTTCAGCCGGCCCACTCTTCGATAGATCCGCCGTAACCACGCTCGCATCTCCACGCCGAGCCTCTTCTATCAAAGCCGCTGCCGAACAGATTTGCCCCGGAGTGCAATAGCCGCACTGAAAGCCGTCGTATTCGATAAACGCAGCTTGCAGCGGATGCAATTCCTCTCCATGCGCCAGACCTTCAATAGTTATGATCTGCTCTCCGTCATGCACAAGAGCCAGTGAGAGACAACTGTTTATGCGCCGTCCGTTCGCCAACACCGTGCAAGCCCCGCATTGCCCGTGATCGCAGCCTTTCTTAGTCCCAGTAAGGTTCAAATGTTCACGCAACAAATCGAGCAGCGTGACCCTCGGATCAATATTTACGCGATGGTCTAGCCCATTGACAGTAAGTCCTAAAGGAACGGAGCCAGTCGCCGCCTGCTCCGTAACTTCAGTGGCGAGGCTATCTGCGCTCACAAGATTCGAACGACCCTGCGCAATCGGAATCCCGCAAGCCAATCCTCCAGTAATCACACCCGCCGTAGTCACGAACTCACGGCGCGTAATCTCCGCCATCGACAACGGTGGCCTTGGATCATCTTCCAATCTCACAAAAATTCCTTCCTTGTATCAGAAACTTGCTGGATTTTTGAGATGAACGCCCGCGCAGATCAGTTGCCCTCAATACCACCGACATGTCGCGGGCTCGAAAATTGGAAGGGAAGAGTGTAGGCGTGAGCGTCCCCGCTCGTGCAGGGCTCTAGCCTTTGACGGCAACCTCAAGCCGCTCAGGCACAAGCATCGACAGAAAAAGCAAACGAGAAACCTTACCGCACATCAATTCTCTCGTCCCCAATCCCCATCAACCACCAAGCCTCCCGATATTTCTCATAACGGCCCCAACGAATCTTCCCCCTGCGGATAAAACCGTAAACACTTGCGCGGCGCAAACGCCTTCACCGGAACCACATACCACAAATCCAGAAGGCACAATGTAAGCCGCCAGAAAATCAATCTCATCTTCCGTATAAGCCGCCGTACAACCCCGCGCCGTAATCGAAAACCGCCGCTCTCCCACATATCGCGTAGACTTCACCTGCACCCGCCACAATCGCCGCCCCGAATCCACGATTAAGTCATACCGCTCGCTGTCCCCCCAAGGCTTGGCCACGCTCAACCCCAGCCCAGTAGCCTTATTCAAAAACGCCGCCTCAGCCTGCTCCCCATCCCGCTTCCGCGTAAAAGTAGAAGCAAAGATCTCCCCCACCAACTCCCCAGCCGCAAATACAGAAATCCCCACCTCAGCCGTCCCCATACTCATTTAGTACCTCAATCCTTTTATGATCCCGACACATTTTGCTCGGACGAACAAAAAAAGCGCAGCCCGAAAGCTACGCTCGCGTGATTATCATTAAGATATATGATATGAAACAATAATATCACGTCAGGTACGCTGAGGCTATCAAATTCAGCGATTAATGTAGGAGAGATTTGAAAGGGCGCGACTTCAGTCGCGCCAAAAAGATTCGCAAAAAAAAGGGGCTTCAGCCCCTGAGGGAGACTCGTCTCACGCCAGGAGGCTAGCCCACTCAATCTCACCTTCGCCAAGCCGACGGGTGCCCCATCTTTCCGCGTCCTTTGCGGAAAGGTGGAGACGAGAATCTCGACGAGGAGGCATTCACTTCTAAAATTGGATGAGCCGGGCGCTTCCCGAGAGTGAAGTGCCAGCACTCGAAAAAGCACTAAGGGGGGACATCGTTAACCGACGCTCTTCTTTTTAGGGCGGCCGCCGCTGCGTCCCCATGCGGACAGTTGCTCATGGGTGTGCCTTCGGCTATGGTTTTGCCACCCTTCCGGGCAATGCACCGCGGACAGACCATTCGTGTCTTGGAATGAACCGGACAGCAAATTCTCGGCGCAGGTGCGCCGCGCAACAATCCTTTCGTACTCAGGTCCTCATCCAGGTCGGGCCAGTGAATTGCATAGCCCCCACCGGCAATCTTCCAATTGTGGCGCTGAGCCGAGTTAGCATTCAGCAGCCGACGGATACCACACCAGTGGCACAGCGATGACACGGCCATCCCTCAGACTTACCTACTCCCGGTCAGTTTATGACCCAGTTGTTCCCGGAACTAAGACCGAGGAGGTCCACAGACGCTGCGGACAGTTTGTTTTACGCGGCTAAAGAGTTGATCGCAGCGCACCAACAAACCGTAGTAACACCAGCCGTCTTTGTGTTTTGCATAATTCTCGCTGTCGGCCTGTTGTCGCTAGGCTTTGAAGGAATTCCGAGGCGCAATCAAGCTCTGACGTTCTTCTTTCTCGTGGCGGGTGGGATAGACCTGATATTCATTATGCTTTGGTCAAATCGCGCCCATTATCTAACCTTGGATACTAGACTGGAGTCGCCGTCATTCTTTCAGAAATATAAGGAAGAGTTTGGCAAGCAGGCTGTGACCGCCGTAATCAGCGGTCTGATCGGTGGAATGATTGGCTATCTGTTCGGACACTTTCTGAAGTGATTCGTCTCCCCGTTACGCATAGCTGCGATCATCTGAGCGCTCAATGTAGACACACCGGCGAGGAAAAGGGCCACAAACTTTCCCGCGTTGGTCTTAGGGCTTCCTAGTGCAGACTAGTGGTCCAAGAGCTTGTCTATCTCAGCTAACACATTTATTGCCATTTCATCTACGTGATGAATGGGGATGTACAACACCTCGTGTTGCAGAACAACGACCCCGCCACAACTGTCGGCCCCAGTCACGACCAATGAAGCGGCGACGGCCAATCCTTCTCCTTGGAGTGGATTGACGCAAGCAATCGAGATGGTTACACCATTCGGTGCCAACTCGAAGGATGTCGATCGTCTTATTGCCTCTTTTAATGAGTACACAAAAGTGGGGCCGACTCGATCATCTGGCTTGTCACAGCTTGAAGTCACGGCGACGTTTGTTTTAGCGGGTTGGCCAAACGCAAGTGACGGTGCCAACAATAATAAGGCAGCGAGATACTTGAATTGTGATTCCATCTTCCGCGGTATCCTTTCCGCATCGAGGCTAATTCGGCAGTCCCTTTGTTGGCGACTTCAAGAGTTCCTCGATCTTCTCATCCCGATCTAGGCTACGAATGACTTCATCGCTCCTTCGAGCGAAGTCTGCTCGCTTCTGGTTTGCCTCTGGCGAAGCTAACGCAATTTCGAGATGCCTCTCCCAATTTTTCCGAACTTCGAGAATGTGCGCGCTGCGGAGCATCTTTTTGAGCAATGCATTCTCAATCGACAATTCACAGATTCGATTAATCAACGCCGCCACGTAGCGGGCAAAAGCGTCACGCATGATGCACCCACGTTCAGTGTACGCCGCGAAACCCGCACCATAGGCGTTACCCGCTTTGGATACTCCCTAAGCCTCACCCCGACCTGCTTCCCAGCGCGTCACTTGAGTAGCCGGATGGTGAGCGCGTAGATGCCATACAGATAGATCACGAAGTCAGCAATCAATAGAACGATCCGCCTAGCGGATGCCAAGCTCACTTCTAACCTATCTTCGGTCTGCCGGAAAAAGTTCTTCTGGGAACGTGTGGTGATCAAGGCGGAGTCTCCGGGATGAATTTTCCAGAGGCGGCCTATCGTCCGTCATCTCTATGGGGCTGTTCCGGCACAGAAGGGTCCGCTCGACCCGTTCATTCTTACATCGCCAGGGGTATTCCCCATGCGGTTCCACACTTTCTTGTGGCGTGCTGGAATCGGAGCAGAATCAGCCGGAGGTGGATACTGCGGCCATCGCCACTTGGAGACCAAGCGATCTTACCATACCCCTGTAGGTGCGGTCACACTGGGATTCCACGCTGCTCCGACTGCCCGACTGCTGTCTCCGAGCCATCCGAATAGATGCGAAGCTCTGTGCGTAGAGCTTCGCGTTCCGTTGGTTACGCAATACGAAGCTCAATTGAAAATTGGCGGAAGCTAGTGGGAGTTCGCCGACGTCGTAGAAGTAAGTTGGTTTGAATTGCGGCACAAAAAAAAAGCCCCGCTCTAACGAGCGGGGCCTTTGATCTAGCTAAGAGCTAAGCAGCTAAAAGCTAACAGCTGCTCTTAGTACATCCCTTCCATCCCGCCGCCGTGTCCGCCGCCCATCGGAGCACCCTTCTTCTCCTCGGGAATTTCGGCGATCAGGGCTTCGGTGGTCAGCATCAACGATGCAATCGATCCGGCATTCTGCAGCGCGGTGCGCACGACCTTTGTCGGATCGAGCACGCCCGCCTTGACCAGATCTTCGTACTCGCCGGTCAGGGCGTTGTAGCCGTAGTTGTTGTCCTTCGAGTCGTTGACTTTGCCCAGGACGATGGCGCCTTCTTCGCCGGCATTCTCGGCGATCTGGCGCAGCGGTTCCTGGATGGCGCGCTTCACGATGTTCACGCCGATCTGCTCATCGCCCTCGAGCTTCAGCTTGTCGAGTGCGGGGACGCAGCGAGCCAGCGCCACTCCGCCGCCGGGGACAATGCCTTCCTCGACTGCCGCGCGGGTTGCGTGCATGGCGTCTTCGACGCGAGCCTTCTTCTCCTTCATTTCGGTCTCGGTCGCAGCGCCAACCTTGATCACAGCCACGCCGCCAACCAGCTTCGCCAACCGCTCCTGCAACTTCTCGCGGTCGTAGTCGCTGGTGGTCTTTTCGATCTGGCCACGAATTTCCTTCACCCGGCCCTGAATGTCTCCGGGCTTGCCTTTGCCTTCGACGATGGTCGTGTTGTCCTTGTCGATGGTGATCTTCTTGGCCTGGCCGAGATCGCTGATCTGCACGTTCTCCAGCTTAATGCCGAGATCCTCAGTGATGGCCTTGCCACCCGTGAGTTTCGCGATGTCATCGAGCATGGCCTTGCGGCGATCGCCGAAGCCGGGCGCCTTGACGGCAGCGACTTGCAGCGTGCCACGCAGCTTGTTCACGACCAGCGTTGCGAGCGCTTCGCCTTCGACATCCTCGGCGATGATCAGCAACGGACGGCTGCTCTTCGCGATCTGCTCGAGCAACGGAAGAAGATCCTTCATCGAGCTGATCTTCTTTTCGTGAATCAGGATGTAGGCGTTCTCGAGCGCGGCTTCCATGCGCTCGGGATCGGTGACGAAGTAAGGGGAGAGATAGCCGCGGTCGAACTGCATGCCTTCGACCACTTCGAGTTGCGTCTCGAGCGTCTTGGCCTCTTCCACGGTGATGACGCCATCCTTGCCGACTTTCTTCATGGCCTCGGCGATGATCTTGCCGATGGTCTCGTCGTTGTTGGCGCTGATGGTGCCGACCTGCCCAATCATGTCGCCGGTCACGGGCTTGGAGAACTTATCGAGCTCGCCCTTGATGCGGTTGCCTTCCTTGTCGAGGCTGCCGCAAATTGCGTAACGGCCTTCTCGATGCCGCGCTTCATGGCCATCGGATTGGCGCCGGCAGCGACCGTCTTTACGCCTTCGCGATAGATGGCCTGGGCCAGCACGGTCGCCGTGTGGTGCCGTCGCCCGCGATGTCCGAGGTCTTGGACGCCACTTCACGCACCATCTGCGCGCCCATGTTTTCCTGCGGATCCTTCAGTTCGATTTCTTTTGCGACGGTGACGCCGTCTTTGGTGATGGTCGGCGAACCGAATTTCTTTTCAATTACACGTTGCGGCCCTTGGGACCCAGAGTGACTTTCACCGCATCGGCGAGATTATTCACGCCGCGGAGAATCGCCTGTCGCGACTCTTCGCCATGTACGATCTGCTTTGCCATAATTTCTTTTCTCCTTAAATTTTAGAATTTTGTTGTCATCCTCAGCGAGCTGTATTTACGCCGCGAAGGATCTGAGTTCGTCACCGCGCGCAATCGCGTCTAGCGATTGCAATAAAGCGCGAGACGAACATCCTGATCGCTTTACTTGCGCGACCAGCCATTTCCTTCTTAGCCGCGCCCGTCACCACGCCGAGAACCTCTTCCTCGCGCATGATGATGAAATCTTCACCATCCAGCTTGATCTCCGTGCCGGAGTACTTGCCAAACAGAATGTGGTCGCCTTCTTTTACGGCCAGAGGGAACACCTTCCCCTCATCGTTGCTCTTGCCACGTCCCACGGAGATCACTTCGCCCTCCGAAGGCTTATCCTTAGCCGAGTCCGGGATAATGATGCCGCCTCGGGTGGTGCCTACTTCTTCTACGCGGCGGACCAGGACGCGGTCGTGCAGTGGGGTAAATTTTGTAGCCATGCTTACAGCTCCTTTCGTTCGTATTCAGTTAGGATTTAGGGTTAAATTGCTTAAGAGATACCAGTCGCCAACCGTTTGCGGATGTTTGTTAGCACTCATGATTGGCGAGTGCTAAGTATAGGACAGCGAGTGACTGCGTTGTCAAGCTGAGTGGCTATATCATATAATTATTGTTTACAGTTACTTACGATCGCTTGCTTAAAGCACTAGAGGCCATTGAATTGAGGTGCTGGCCATGAAGAATGACTTTCTTTGGTCGCTAACGTTGGGGTGACGTCTGGTTTGCCGGGATATCCGCCTTGAGGCTCAGCGCGAGCGATAAGAAGTCGCAATACGATGTTCCGGTGGCGCACTGAGCTTTGTGGTGGTGAAGGACGACAACGGAAAGCCGGTGCGCAACGCCGGAGTTGTGATGCATCGGTGGGCAAGCATGACAAGCAGGATCGCGGCGGCCTCGAACTCAAAACCGACGCGGAAGGCAAGGCCAGTTTGAGGGCGTCCCTTACGGCAAGTTGCGGGTGCAGGTGCTGGCGCCGGGATTCCAAACCTTCGGCGAAGACTACGAAATAAACTAACCCACCATGGAAATCACGATCAAGCTAAAGCGCCCCGAAGGCCAATACTCGATTTTCGGAGAATCAGCAAAACGATCCCAAAGACAACAAGCAGCCCGCGCCTCCGCCCGACCCGAACGCGAAGCCGCAACCTTAGAAACCGGTCGAGAAGAACTGAATTGCAAACACCAAGACAAAGCAATCAGTTTGCAGATAAATCTACACCTGAACCCATAAGTAACCGCGCATTCTGCGATGCCTGGTGTACCGTTGGAATTTTGCCGCCTGCGTCACCCTTTGATCTTGACCGTATCTCGATCTCGGTACCCTCTCTTGTCTGGCTGCCGCGCCTGGAAATAAAGCCGAGACACAAAAGCACTCGCGACCTTCTCGCACCTGTCATCTCAGGGCGTCGACGTAGGTAATGCCCTGGAGGTTGTTCTTATCGACCGTAGCGTAGCAGGCACCGATGGCTAACGTATTCGTGTTTAGCCCCACCGATATTCCGTACTCGTCGCCGTTTTCGCCCGCTCTCACGGTCACCTCTTTCGCGTCAGCTGAAGTGGAAACCCAACCAGCGCTTGGCTTTAGGTAAGTGTAGGACTTGCCTGGCCCGGGCCCCGAGTATTGTTCGGTGTTGGATTAGGCGCGAGGGGAGCGCCAGCGAGGATGGTGTTTGCATTGAAGTTCATGGCGACGGAGGCGCCGAAATAATCGTCTTCGTTGCCATCTGACGCAGTCAGTTTGGCGGTCTCATTGATCGCGCTGCTCCGGCCGCCGGTGGGTTCAAGAAATACATAAGCCGCACCTTGGCCAACGTTGCCCTGAACATTGGCGGCTTGCGCACCCGACACTACGAGCGTCGCGTCGGCGCTGACCGCAATCGAGGCACCAAGTTGATCTTCGGGCTGGCCATCCGAAGCAGTCAGTTTCGCGGCTTCAGTCTCGCTCACCCAACCGCCTGAGGGCTCGACGAATACATAGGCTGCGCCCTGCGCCGCTTGGCCCGCGACGGCCGCCTGGACTGCACCCACTGCGGCCACTCCGTTATTGGCGCTTACGGAATAACCAAAAAGATCCCACGCCTGCCCGTCTGAGGCGGTCAGCTTCGCAGTCTCCGTCATGTTTTGCGTCCATCCGCCGGGCGGCTCGGTGAACACGTAGGCGGCGCCTGGAAGAAATTGGAACCGATTGCAGCGCCATAGGCTCCAGCCACTGCGAAAGCCATCAAAGGCCACTGAACTTCCCAACCAGGCGTAGTTCGCGCCATCCGAAACTGTCAGCTTGGCGGTGTAAGTTTTGCTCGTCGCCCAGATGCCGGAAGTCGGTACCGTGTACACGTATACTGCTCCTTGCTGTGCTTGCTTGTTTATCGTCGCGTAAGGAGCCCCAATCACAATAGTCTTCCCGTCGGCGGCGATGGCCACCGACTCGCCAAAAAGATCGCCTGCTTTTCCGTCGGATGTGGTCAGCTTGGCGGTGAATTTTGAATTGCCGAGCCATCCCTTCGTCGGCTTGGTAAATACATAGACAGCGCCCTGGGCGAGATTTTTACCGATCTCGGTTTGGGAGGCACCGATCACGATCAGGGTGCCATCGCGGCTTACGTACAGGGAGTCTCCAAAAAGACTGTTCCACTTCCCATCCGCAGCCGAGAGCTTTCCTTTCTGCAGCCAGGGATCAACCACCACGGGATACGTAGCTCCAGCGTCTTCCACTCTCAAGCGGACCTTCCGGCCTCGCACTTCTATCCACGTCCGCAGGTGCTTGCCCTTGGCGTCGTAGCTGGTCAGGCCAGCGTAGCGCAACGTTTCCCGCCGGTCGTGATCCTGCAGAGCGAGGTCCGTGGCGTTCTCCGCTACCGCCGTCAGGTCTCCCGAAAGCGCGAGCGCCACCGTCAGAGGCCCGCTGTGCTTCCGGCCAGGCGGCGCGGCCAGAGTAAATCCTTGTTCCAAGCCGAGTGGACCATTCATATACCATTCGGTTAGCGATCCGCGCCTGTACTCCACTCGGTTGAAACTGGCGTGCGGAGCGATCATCCGTGGGCCGGAAACAGCATCTCCGTATCCGTAGCCAGAGAATGAGATTCCAAGCTTGGCTGCTCCCGCGCGGATGTGCACGCCGTCGGTCCGGAAAACCGCACTGAGATGGTTTGGAGCGTTCTCAGCTTTTGCGTAGCGCGCGTGCATACTGATTTCATAGCCACGATCCTCACGACCCATGGCGTCCGAGATGCTCGATTGAGCTTCGGCCGGGAAGTCATGGGTAGCCGATCGAGCGGACTGGGACCGAACTTCACTCTTGGCAGCGCCAGCATCGTCCATCCCCGACACTTGGGCATTGCCAAACCAGAATGCGAACCCCAGCAGCACGATCGCGAATCGGTACGTCATCATCACCCTTTGATTTCAGAATCCCCTTCTTGACTGCACAAATGGCTGCGGTCGAACCACACTCGCCCCGATTCGACACTCTTCCTCTAATCGTCGTCGGGAGCCCTCAGCGGGGTCTTGTCGTTCAGGAAATAATTCCCGTCCAAAGGCGCGGAAATCTTGCGAAAAACCGACGGCTTCTGACCGAAGTTGAAACAATCCGTGAGGTCGTCGGAATATTGATCGCCAAACCCAAGAGTAGGCAGGTTGAAAACGGTTTCGACAAACTTCAAGATGCTGCTGAAATCATGGGTCACGTGCGACACGTAACCGGGAATCGCATAGGGCGAGATCACGATTAGAGGTACGCGAAGGCCGTACTCGTACGAGTTGATGACCGGCGGAGCGACGTGATCGTACCACCCTCCCCAATCGTCCCAGGTCACGAAAATAGCAGTACTCTCCCAATAGGAGCTGCTGCCCACCGCGTTGACAATCGAAGCTACCCAGGAGGGTCCCGAGCCATTGTTCTCGTGAGGATGATCGGACGCTGGCGCGTTCGGAATTACCCAGCTCACGTTCGCGAGTTGCCCGTTGGCGATGTCTTTCAGTACCTGCGCCGGATTGGCGATAATGTTAGTCCAATCCTGGCCCATCCGGAGATGCTGGATGGAATTGGGTCCGGTCCAGATTTGATTGGGCGTCGGCGTGTAGTAGAGCCAGCTCAGCCCCTGCTGGTCGAGTAGATCCATCAGCGTGACATGCTCAAAGCACGGGTACATCACCAGTTTCTCCTGGCCGAGTGGATCAATCAGAGGAACAAATTCCCCGGCAGGGGCGGTACATCCGGTGTTGGTTGGGGCACCCGGAACCCCTAACGGATTCTCGGCAGCGAACAGTTTGCTGGTTGCAGAGGGAGCTGAAGTGGCGGAGATGATGAACTGATGCGCCGGGTAACTCGCACCTTGATTGCTCTGAAACATGCGGTCCGCAAAAGCGTAGTGCTCGGCCATATCGAAATAGGGCTGCACATCAGAACGTTGAACGTACTTGAACTGAGGATTGATACATCCCTTGCTTCCTTGGTTGCAGGACACCCAAACCCGATCTGCTCCATCCATCTTGCCGCCGTCATACTGGGCGCGGAACGCGTCATGTCCGTGGCCTAGGTCATAGTTATCGACCAGCGATATGGGTGTCAGCGGAATGACTTTGCCGCTCGAATTCGTCCCGCTGTTCACCGTATCGGCGTTCGGCAGGCCGTGAAACAGGTTGTCGGTCGAGCGGTTTTCCTGGAAGATAATAATGACGTGCTGGATGACTTGCGCTCCCGAGCGCCTACGACCATTTTGCGGAGCCTTTACCTGTGCACTCGATCGCAAGGGAGTTGGCAGAACGGACAGAAGCAACAGGACTGAAGGAACGAAACGGGACAGCATCAAGCCTTCTCCAACGGGTTTTAGAGGAACAGCAACCAGCTAGCAAGAAAATGTAACCTGCCAATCCAACGGGCGCAAGGGAATTAGGCGCACTCTCTACGGATATGTGCAAAGTCTTTCCTATTCCAGTTGGCTACCTTGTATAAGAAGCAACGGATGATCTAAATTCAGGCGCTCGCCTCATGCTCCGGATTCGAGTCCGTTCTTGGACGCTCATCTCGGCGGAGTCTCCGAGCCGACAAACTCCACAATGTCCTTCCATAGGGGTACAGTTAAACTTACGGTTAGCGCCCAAGAAACAACGCGAACCTGCGGGCCATCAAGTATTCGGAAAAAAATTCATGGACTACTTATTGAAGACCGAACCGACTGTATATTCTTTCGCCGACCTCGAACGTGAGAAGGTCACGATTTGGGACGGGGTCACGAATCCCGTGGCGGTGAAACATCTGCGCGAGATGAAACCCGGAGAGCGGCTGGTGATTTACGAAACTGGCGATCACAAGAGCGCAGTGGGAACGGCGACCGTCGTATCAGTCGATGCGAGTGATCCCAAGAATCCTCAAGTGAAAATTAAAGTAGGCAAGCGGCTGGCTAAGCCGGTGACGCTGGCGGAAGTCAAAGCTAACAAGCTGATTCGCGGATTCGCCGCTGGTGCGGCAGGGCCGGCTCAGCGTGGTTCCGTTGAGCAAAGAGCAGTACAAGTTTCTGACCGGCGAGTGAGTCGTCGGTGGAGGAGCCTATCCCTCTATGTCATTCCGATATGTCATTCCGGGAGCGAACGCGACGAGGAATCTGGGTTGCCGCCTGCCGACGCGAAGAACCCAGATCCATCGCTTCGCTCGGGATGACAGAAATCTTATGGTGACAAACGACTCACGCGTGCAAGTCGCGGCGGATCAGCATGGAGTCGACGAAGAAGCCGATGCCGACGCTTAATGGAATGATTCCGAACGCGGCGGCAATCCAGGCATCCGACTCGGCTCGCGCGATCAGTCCGAAAGTCAGCATGTAGCCCAGCGCGCCCATCACCAGCAGTATTCCGGAGCGGCGCGAACGGGCTGATTCGGAAAGTTCGGGTTGCATGGGTACGTTCACTCCGCGGGCAAGCGCAGCCAGTCGTTCTTCGGTGCGCAGCTTGCGCACGTGATAGAAGGTATACATCGCGGCCATTGGAATGCCGAAGATCATAATCACGGCTGCCAGACCTACCAAATTTCCGTCCATGGTGTGCTCCTTTGTGCGGCGCTATGCGCTCGCTCGCGGGTGAAGCCCGCTGCCATTTTTAGGTACGGAAGGAATTTAGGAAAAGTTCCGTTATTGACTGGCATCGTTCCCGACGGGCGTGGACGCCCGTCCTCCACATGCTAGAGCGTCAGGATTTTGCGCAGCTCTCGGCGCAGGATTTTGCCTGAGGGCGTTCTGGGCAATGCATTCACGAAATGGATCTGGCGCGGTTGCTTGTACGGGGTGAGGCGTTCGGCGACGAATCCGCAGAGGTCTTCTTTAAGTTTGCTGGAGGCGACCGAGCCTTCGCGCAGCACGATAAAGGCTACCGGAATTTCACCGGCGCAAGCGTCGGCGCAGCCGACCACGCCGCAATCGCGGACCGCGGGATGCTCCAAGCAACAAAGCTTCGACCTCAGCCGGCGCGACCGGAAAGCCTTTGTACTTGATCATCTCCTTGCGGCGATCGACCACGAAATAAAAATCGTCTGCGTCACGGGTGACGATGTCGCCCGACCAGTACCATCCATCGCGAAGCACGGCCGCGGTAGCTTGCGGATCGTTCCAGTAACCCAGCATGAATTGCGGGCCGCGCATGACCAACTCGCCAGCCTGGCCGGGAGCAGCTTCGGTTTCGTCCGCGTCCGTGGCGGTCACCACGCGGCAATCGGTTTGCGCTAGAGGCTGCCCGATGGATTCAGGCCGGTAGAGTTCGGGCTCGAGATATCCCACGTGCGTGACCGGAGAAGCCTCGGTCATGCCGTAGCCCTGGCACACCAGAACTCCGGTGAGTTCCGTGAAGCGACGGGCGAGTTCAGGCGCGAGCGGCGCCGCTCCGGACTTCACCCAGCGCAGGCGATGGTTGGTGGGAAACTGTCCCGCCTCGGCCGCCTGGCACATGGCGTTCAGAGCCGGAGGCACAGCGGGCATCATGGTCACGTATTCATCCACGATCAACGAGAGCAACTGAGGAACGTTGAAGCGGGGCATGAGCAGCAGCGTTCCCCCCAGCGTGAGCACCGGATTCAGAACCACGTTCAGGCCGTAGATGTGATAGAGCGGCAGGAAGCAGAGCGCTACGTCGTTGCCGGACATCTCGCTGGCGTGCGGCCCGATGAATTGAAAAACATTCGCCACCAGGTTGAAGTGCGAGAGCATCACGCCCTTGGGAAGTCCGGTCGTTCCGCTGGAGTACGGAAGCGCTGCGAGCATCTGATCCGACGACTTATCAAGGGCGGGCAATTCCACGGTGACCGCACGCAGCAAGTCGGCAAATGGCTCAGCACCAGATGAAGATTGTCGAGTGGTATACACGCGGCGAAGTTTGGTAAGGCCGCTAAGATTGATGCCATGAAGCAGAGCGCCATCGGTGACGAGGACCGCCGCGCCTGAGTTCTCCAACTGGTAGCGCACTTCGCGCTGGCGATAGCTCGGGTTCAGCAATGTGGGAATCGCGCCCGCCATTGTGGCCGCATGATAAACAGCGCAGAACTCCCAGCAGTTAGGCAGGAAAATCGCAAGCACCTCACCAGGTTTCACGCCTGCCGCGACTAATCCCAGCGCAATGTTCTCGACCAACTCTCCGTACTCGGAATAAGTAATGCGGCGGTCGCATGAGCTGTCAATGATCGCGGTTTTGTGCGGGACGCGCGAGCACGATTCGAGGATGACATCGTGAACAAAGCGTCCGTGAGGGTCGGCGTACAGACCAGTGCGCAGCATGCGGATGTGATTCTAGCTGGAAGCAGGGAAGTGTTCCACGTGGAACACTCCGGCGGCTATGTAACGGCACACACTCGGGAAGTATTTATCCGGCTAGCTTGCGCAGGAAGTCGGATTCGTCCATGTGGTACTTGAAAGCTTTGCGGCCATCGATGAAGACGACTGGGACTTCGTCGGTGAACTGGCGGCGGAGTTGATCATCGCCGTCGACGTCGATCTCTTGCCAGGCGAAGCCGCCGCGGCGCTGCAGTTTGGTGAGTGTCTCTTTGACGATCTCGCAGAGGTGACATCCTTTGCGCGAGTAAACGACGACGTGGCGGAGGCCGGACACGCGGTGAGTGTAGCAATTCGGGTGAGTTTGTTCCAGTGGTCGGACCACTCGGAGAGGCCGACCCCATCAGGCTTGCGATCACGATACAATTCCCACCTATGCATAAAGCATCTGCCAAACCGCTTACGGGGAAGACGGTTTTGATTACGGGCGGGGCGCGCCGTTTGGGACGGGCGTCGGCTTTGGCTTTAGCTGAAGCGGGTGCCGATGTGGCTATCACTTTTCTGCATTCGGCGCGCGACGCGCAGCACACTGTGATCGATCTGAGCAGCTTTGGCGTTCGGGCGATCGCGCTACGCTGCGACGTTACCGATGAGAAGAGTGTTAAGTCTGCGATTAAAGAAACGCGTCGAGAGCTTGGGGGCTCGACATTCTGATTAACAACGCGGCGAATTACGAGACGGCTGAATTCGACAAATTGAGTTTGAAGCAATGGGACGCGATGTTTGCTTCGAATGTGCGCGGTCCATTTCTGGTTTCGCGCGAAGCCTTGAAATTGCTGCGCGAGCGGCGGGGGAAAATTATCAACATGGGTTCGCTGGGCGGGCTGCAGCCTTGGACGAGCCACGCGCATTATTGTTCGTCGAAGGCCGCCTTGCATATGCTAACCAGGGTGATGGCGAAGGCGTTGGCTCCCGCGATTGCGGTAAACTGCGTAGCTCCGGGGATGATCGATCTAGGTGAGAAATCGGCGAGTGGATTTATGAAGCGAATGGCGAAGCAGACTCCCATGGCGAGAAATGGCACCGCGGAAGACGTCGCGGCGGCGGTGTTATTCTTTGCCACCGCGCCTCATTTTATTACTGGACAAATTATGGTGGTGGACGGCGGGTTAGATCTCTAATTATTGGCTCCCCGGACGAGGCGTCCCGGGCTGCGTGGTCCGTTATTCGCGGCTCTGGGATCAATGACCTGCTCCTGTTTACCGAACGGGAACATCGGATCGCGGCATCAGTTTGTCCGATCTGTGTGCTCTAATCAAGCAGGGGCGCTTCTGGATCCGTTTCACATTTAGTTTCGATTTAAATGAAAAAACTTCTGATGGCGTTGGCGCTGATTTGTTTTAGTTCAGTTGCTTGGGCGCAGGCTCGTCCCGAAGATGGCGGCCACGAAATTGAAGTGTGGACGGGCGGCGGGCCCTCGGTTCCTGGTGGGACATCCGATACCAGGGTTTGGAATGTGGGCTTGCGCTATGGATGGATATTGACCCGGCCTCATGGTCCCGGATTTCTCAACGGAAGATTCGAATACGCAGTCGATGTGATACCGGTTTTTATGGTGTTCCAGCGCTACAACACGGCTTACGGTGGGGGATTCAGTCCGCTGGGATTGAAGTGGGACTTCGCAGCTCGCGGGCGGTTTGAGCCTTACTTTGAATTAGGGGGCGGGGTGCTGTTTACCAACCATCAGGTTCCGACGGGAACTTCCGCTGTGAACTTTACTCCTTCGGCCGCGCTGGGGATGCATGTGCTCGGCGATAAACATACTCTTAGTTTGGAGCTGCGGTATTTGCATATTTCGAATGCGGGATTGAGTGATCCGAATCCGGGGATTAATACGGTGGAAGTGCGGGTGGGAGTGGGGAAGTTTTTTGGGAAGTAAATGCATTAACCACAAAGGGCACGAAGGTTCACAAAGGAAATGCGTCGCCTCTTCTGGCCCTGCACGAGCGCGGACGCTCTCGCCTACACTCTAGACGGGCGTGGACGCCCGTCCTCCATTGTTGCTAAGTTGTGACTGCCGCGGATATTCTTCTGGCTTATGTCAACTCTTGTGGAATGTGTTCCCAACTTTTCTGAGGGGCGTGATAAGGCTAAGGTCGATGCCATTGTCGCGGCCATGAAGATGGATGGCGTGTACCTGCTCGATCGCGAGATGGATGCGGATCACAATCGTTGCGTGATCACGCTGGTTGGCGAACGCGAGGCGATTCAGGAAGCGGCGATTCGCGGCGTCGGAAAGGCTGCTGAGTTGATTGATCTGAATCAGCATCAGGGAGCGCATCCGCGAATGGGGGCGGCGGATGTGGTGCCGTTCATTCCCATTGATGGCGTGACCATTGAGGATTGCGTGGCCATGGCGCGGCACGTCGGAGCGGAAATCTGGAAGCGATACCGGATACCGGTTTATTTGTACGAGGCGGCGGCGGCTACTCCGGAGCGGCAGAATTTGGAAAACATTCGACGTGGGCAATTCGAGGGCATTCGGGCGGAGATTGCGACTAATCCGGCGCGCAAGCCGGATTTCGGTGATTCCAGTTTGCATGCGACCGCCGGAGCGACTGTGGTGGGCGCGCGGAAGTTTTTGATCGCTTACAACGTTTTTCTCAACACGCCCGATGTTGAGATTGCCAAAAAGATTGCCAAGGCGGTGCGATTTTCAAACGGCGGGTTGCGCTTCGTGAAAGGTGCGGGATTTCTGGTGCGCGGGCTGGCGCAGGTTTCCATGAATCTGACCGATTTTGAGCAGACGCCGATCCATAGGGTGTTCGAGCTAGTAAGGCGCGAGGCGGCGCGTTACGGGGTTGCGCCGGTGAGCAGCGAGATTGTGGGATTGATTCCGAAGAAGGCTCTGGAGTCGGCGGCTGAATGGTTTTTGCAGGTGGAGAATTTTGATTCGTCTTTGATTCTCGAAAATCGATTGAGCGCGGTGATGGGCGGCAAAGCCGCGGTTGGTGGTTTGCGAGCCGGGGTCGAACCTTTCGTGGAACAGCTTGCGGCGCCTACGGCTACGCCCGGTGGCGGGAGCGCGGCGGCGGCTAGCGCGGCGATGGCAGCGGGATTGGCTTCGATGGTGGCTTCGATGTCGCGGGGTAAGAAGGCTTATATGCAGTATGAGCGCGAATTGAGTGAGGCCATTGCGCGACTGTCGGAATTACGCGAGGAGTTGAAGGCGGCGATCGACGCCGACGCGGAATCTTTCAACACGGTAATGAAGGCTTACAAGGAAGCTAAGGCGTCGGCGAATGCGGATGGCATGATTGATGCCGCGCTAAAACAGGCTACCAGCGTGCCTTTGGGCGTGGCCGAGCGGGCGAGGGAAGTGGCGGGGTTTGCGGAAAGGTTGAAGCCGATTACCAATCCGAATATGAAGTCCGATCTGACTACGGCGGTAGCTTTGGCGCGGGCGGCGATTCAGGGGGCGCTGGCCAATGTGGAGATTAACCTGGAGTCGCTGAAGGACGCGGCTTTTGCGGCGGAAGTTCGGAAGAAGGTTGCGGCGTTGGCGGCGGGTTAGTGTTTGTTCCAGCTGCACCGCGCCCAGGGCCCTCGGGACAGCCGGCAAGATGCCGGCGCTACAAATTTGCTGCGCCGGGGTTACACCTCTTGACGTACTTTCGTTTTGTATCTTATTGGTTCTGGTGGCTTACAATATCCTAGCGATGCAAGTTTACAGGGACGGCTCGTTCTGCATCTAAACAGCATATCTGGTCTTAGCTTATAAAAGAGGTGCTTTACTATGAGGCGATTGCAGGGTGTTTTGTGGGTGTTGTTATTTTCGACGGCGGCAGCGTGGGCGGCGGCTATGGGCAGCTCCGCGCGCGGGGTTATTCCATCGGATGTGCAACAGGTCATCACGGTGGATTACCGGACGCTTAAGAACTCGAGCACTGCCATGGCGCTGAAAGACCAGGTGCTTCCTCCCAGCTTGAAGGAATTTGAAGCATCGCTTAAAGGCGTGGGGATCGATCCGGAGAAGGACGTCGACCTGCTTACTTTCGCTTCTTACCGCAAGGGCAAGGAAGGTGTGAAAGTGGTCGGGATCGCGCAAGGTTCGTTTTCGAGTAAGGTGTTCTTGAAGAAGGCGAAGGCTAACAAGGTGAAGCCGATCAAGTATAGGGACAGCGATCTTTATGCCATGTCGGGCGGCATGGACATGACTTTTCTCGATGACAACTCGCTGCTGTTCGGCGATGGCGGGGCGGTGAAGGGTGCGTTGGACGCGCGCGATGGGTACACGCCGGCGCTGGATTCGAATCCGCAGGTTGCGGATATGATCGGCTCCGTGGAATCGGGTACGGTTTGGAGCGTGCTTGACCAGAAGGGTACGCAGAACATGCTGCTCTCGGCTCTGGGCGATGCGGGGAAGCTGGCGGACTTCGATACGATAAAGAAGCATGTCGAGGGTTCGCGCTACCAAATGAACTTCACCAGCGGGGTGAACTTCGATTTGGATATCGTTACTTCGGATTCAGTAACTGCGGCTACACTTTCGTCGCTGGTGAAGGCTGGAGTTTTGTATCGGAAGATGACGGCGTCTCCGGTTGAAAAAGTGGCGCTGGAAAACGTTTCGGTCAACTCGGACAGTTCAAATTTGCAGATGCATTTCAAGGCTGATGACAAGCAGTTTCAGGGGCTGATGCACTCGGATTTGTTTGCAGCGGTTTCGAAGTAGCTCCAGCCGGGTTTCATGTAAAATCTATTGCGGTGTCATCCTGAGCGTAGCGAAGGATCTCTGTACTCGCACGCTGCAGAAATACCGAGATCCTTCGCTACGCTCAGGATGACAGCGAAATCCAGCCTTAGACGCTGATCCCCAACTTATTCAGGATGTCAGCTTATAGCCTGCGGGAAAAATTTGTCAGGAGATAAAGAATGGCCAAGATTGCCAAGACAGCAGATCGTAAGAAAGTGATGGATACTTCGAAGAGCACGGATTGTCCGAAGTGCGGCAAGCCGACGCGAATCGTGAAGCGGGTGAAGGACCGCGAGCGCGGGGTTCCGGGCGGGGTATTTATTTCGTGCTCGGCTTGTGAATTTTTTGAAAAGTTGTAGGAAAGCCATCAGCTGTCAGCTATCAGCTTTCAGCCAGAGAAGGTCGAATGGGCGAAGATTTGATTGCCTGTTGCGGCCTTTTCTTTTTGTTTAGACGCTAATTTGGCTTAGGATGGCGCGGGCTTCGCTGGCGGGATCGGAGGCCGCTGTTATGGGACGGCCGACTACGATGTAGGTTGCGCCGGCGGCTATGGCCTCGGCTGGAGTTGTTACCCGGGCTTGATCTCCGCGCTCGGTGCCGGCGGGGCGGACCGCCGGAGTCACGATGGTGAAGTCGCCGTCGAGTTCGCTGCGCAGTGCGTAGGCTTCTTGCGCGGACGCGACTACGCCGTGGCATTCGTTGGCAAGGGCGAGCGCTGCCAGGCGCAACACCTGATCCTGTACGCGTCCCTTTACTCCTATTTTGTCGAGATCGTTGTCATCGAAACTGGTTAGGACCGTGACCGCCAGAACCTTGAGGAGAGGGTTGGCGCTACGCGCGGCCTCAGTTGCGGCGCGCATCATTTTGCCGCCGCCGGAGGCATGGATAGTAAGCATGCTCACGCCTAGAGCTGCAGCTTCGCGGACGGCTGCCGCGACGGTGTTGGGAATGTCGTGATATTTCAGGTCCAGGAATACGCGGCGGCCGGAGCCTACCAGATCGCGCACTACTTGCGGGCCTTCGGCCGTGTAGAGCTGCATGCCGACTTTGTAGCAGGAAGCGGAGTCGCCCACGGCCGCCACTATCTTTTGGGCGGCGGCCGCGGACGATACATCCAATGCGACGATCAGACGCTGGCGCGGATCATGCATCCCTTGGGGAGTTTAAATCGAATGGGGCTAATAGGCTAGTGACTGAAGCTGGGCTAATTGCTCGGGCGCGGCTTCGCGTGGCGAGGCGAGGTCCAGTCGTACGCGCTGGAGTCCCTTATCCTGGAAATGGAGCACTTGGGCGGCACCGTAAGAGAGGTCGATAATCCGGCCCGGGACAATTGGTCCGCGATCATTAATGCGAACGTAGACTATTCGTCCGTTGTTAAGGTTGGTAACTCGCACCCAGCTTCCGAGCGGTAGCGTGGGATGAGCCGCGGTAAGGTCGTGCATGTTGTAGGGTTCACCGCTGGCGGTGGCGCGGCCTTCGAAATACTCTCCGTACCAGGATGCGGTTCCTACCTGGTAAGGGCGATGTTTGACTTTGCGCCGGCTTCGATGCGGTCACTGGTTTTCTGGGCGATGTACTTTGGGTGTCTTTCGACCCTGAGTTGGTTGGCCCCTGAGCTGCCCCGAGGCTGACGACTAACAAAATACTCGCCAGTCCATGAGCTAATTGATTTCGCATTCGGTGTCACCTCCGTCAGTAAAGTCTTGCCATCCTAAAGTCGTCCTCCAGCGACCCAGTCCGTAATGTGATCTGACGATGCTATAGGCGGAGACGGGTGGTGTCAATCCCGATTTGACTGTACGAATGTTACGGGATAGTTATGGATAACTTACGTAACTTGCTGTAGCGACTTGAGCAAAGGTGATGATGTCTATGTGCTGCAGTAAGTTAGATGTTTATAATATAGTAAATAACCAGCGTCAGACAGCGAGTGAAGTATTTGCACTCTGTTTATTTTCAGTCGGTTATGGGAAACTTTTAATCTAATATAGCTGCGGAGCGTGTCGACTCGACGTCGTCGAGTCAAGTGAAGCTGTAAACAATTTGCAAGGTGGAAGGTTTTCTGTACATTTCAAGTATGGCGCAGACACCGCCGGTTGTCTTAACAATTGCGGGATTCGACCCTGGTTCTGGTGCTGGGGTCACAGCCGATATAAAGACTATTGCGGCGCTTGGCTGCTATGGGGTGGCTTGCATCACTGGGCTAACGGTGCAGTCGACGGTTGGAGTTCGACGAGTAGAGGCGGTGGATGCCGGGCTGATCGCGGACACGCTTGCTGAACTGGCATCCGACATTGAAATTGCAGCGGTACACGTTGGGATGCTGGGATGCGGAAAAGTGGCACAGGCGGTGGTGGATTTCCTGATGTCGCGGAAAATGCAGAATGTGGTTCTGGACCCCATATTGAAGAGCTCTTCTGGAGCTGATCTGGTAGATGCGGCGGGTGTGCGCTTGATGACCGAGAGGCTGCTGCCGCTGGCTGCGGTGGTGACTCCTAACATCGACGAAGCGTCGACTTTGACGGGATTGGCCGTTACCGACACGGACCAGATGCGGGCGGCGGCCAGGAAACTACACCAGATGGGCGCGCCAGCCGTGGTGATTACCGGCGGGCATCTGGAAAAAGCCATCGATCTTTTAAGCTTTACCGGCAAGCGCGGGATTGAGCAGGAAGTGTTCAAGTCGGCACGGATCAAGTCGAATTCCACCCACGGGACGGGATGCGCTTTTGCCACATCGGTGGCTTGCCATCTGGCGCTGGGAAGGGGGTTGCCGGAGGCAGTTTTGCTGGCCAAAGCCTATGTTGCGGCGGCGATCAGTCATGCCCATCCTTTGGGACATGGCATTGGGCCGGTGCATCATCTTTATCGGATGCAGCAGCAGCGCCGGGTTTTGGCGGCCGATCCGGAGAGTTGAATGCAGGCTTCAGCCTTCCGGAGTCATTGGGACGGGGGACGGGGAGGGATCTCGTCTCGTCGTTGTCCTACTTCTTAGCGGTGCCAGCCTGCTTCAGCAATATTCCGGCGACAAACGATGCCAGTGCTGCCAGGAGCCATTGCGTCCGCCAGGACTGAATGGCTTGGAAATCGGCCAGGTTCTGCACGGAGTAAATCATGCCAACCGCGATGGCGGCTAACAGGCAGCCTACACCCGCGAAAAACGCTATCAGCGAGGCCATCGAAAGCCCGAGCCATGTTTTTACATTCTGGAATTCGAGGACTTTCAACCAATCCAGGGAGCGTTCCCAAACGTGTTCTGAGTAGGATTCGATAGTTCGCTGACGGGGCGCTCCGCAATCGTGACAGAACTTCGCGCCCACCATGAACTCGGACTGGCAGCGGTTGCAGACGTCGACCATAGTCGGGATAGCGGTTTCGGTCTGGACGATCGGGGGACGCCAGAATTCCTGCGGTGCGTTGTTGATGACTTCTGACATGTAAACTCCCCAGACGAATAGACCAAAGGCGGTGACAGCATTATCGCAAGCCAGTTACCAAAGCGGGAATTGGCTAAGTGGTTGCGCCATCACCCTTTTTGAGTTCTCCATGTGCGCTTTGTCTGTGACTGGCTAGGCAAGAATTACTCGTACCGGGCAAAGTTTAATCAGTCGAGTTTGCCGCCACCAAGCCTTTTCCCACGTTTGCTCACAGTATTCGAGCACATGACCGGCGTAAAATCGGAACCAGATCGAGCGCAGTAACGTATTCAGTATTAGACGAAGGGGAGAGACAAGCCATGTATTGCAACTATTGCGGAAAGGTGATTCAGGACGACGCGAATGTCTGCGCCTATTGCGGCACACGAGTGGGCGCGGTCACGGCGCGAAAACGCCTGGTGCGTCCGCGGGGGGACCGGAAGATTGCCGGCGTCTGCGCCGGTTTCGCCGAGTACTTTGACGTGGATGTTACTGTGGTGCGCCTGGTTTGGTTGTTCGTTTCCCTGATGACCGGCGTGGGATTGCTGGCGTATCCGATTGCGTGGATTGTCATGCCAGATGAGCCATTGAGGCTACCGGCTCCGGCGGGAGCGGCGCAAGTGACCAACCCATAGCTCGATGCGCGGGCAGCCAAGCTGGTTCCCCTGCACTCTATTTTCCGAAGATGTATAGCCAAACCGTCATTCCAACCTCAAGACTGAAAGGCTCCCACCCGAGCCGTTGCTGTCAACGAGAAAAAGTTTGTAGATTCATGTTTAAATCTGGCGATGCCCCAAATTACCAGCGACGATGCAGACATTTTCTATGAAGTTTTAGGAAGTGGTCCGCCCGTCGTATTGCTACATCCTTTTCCTGCCAATCATGAACTGTGGAAGCCAGCCGCTCAAGCTTTGATCTCCCACTACCGGGTAATTCTTCCTGATTTGCGCGGCCACGGCGACTCCAGCGTTGGCCAGGGTCCGGCTGTAATGGAAAAACATACTGAGGACTTGGTTCGCGTGCTGGATCATGCGGAGGTCGGACGCGTGCCCTTTGTAGGAGTTTCGATTGGCGGGTATGTGCTGTTTGAATTCTGGCGCAGGTTCGGTTCGCGGGTGCAGTCGCTGGTATTGTGCAATACCAAAGCGCAGGCAGACGCTCCCGAAGCGCGTGCGGCGCGCCTGCAGGCAGCCGCCGAAGTGATGGAACGCGGAACCGAACCTTTCTTCGAAAGCATGTTGCCCAAGTTGATTGGCAAAACCACTCACCGAATGCGTCCGGACCTGGTCGAGGGCGCGTTGCGCATGATGCGCAAAATGTCTCCCCAAGCTGTGGCGTCGGTGCAGCGCGGCATGGCAGAGCGTCCGGATTCCGTAGAGACGCTCAAGACGATTAATGTTCCGACCTTGATCTTGACGGGAGATGAAGACATTTTGACCGGCATGGCAGAGGCCGAGTTAATGCGGAGAAACGTGCGCGGAAGCCAAATGAATGTGATACCGAAGGCAGGGCATTATTCTCCGTGGGAGCAACCGGAGGAAGTGGGGAAGCTGGTGCGGGAGTTTCTGGATTATGTACGCGAAAGCTGAAAGCGGTTGCTGAAAAACTATCGTCTCGGCCTCAGCGCCTGAAGGCGCCATTGCAAAAAGCTTCACTTACGGCTCGCCTGAAGGCGAGCCCTGATACGAATCATTAAGTACACAAAGGGGCAGACTGGTCGCCTCCGCGATTTGTTACAATTCTCGCGGCATGATTGATACCTTCCTGGTTCCAGATAAAACCGTAGTAAACGCCAAGGGCGACGGTCGTTCAGTAGACGTGAGCAGTGCGTCGAACCGTGTTTTTCTCCTCACTTTGAACATTACTGGGATCGTTGAACAGGAGTCGTTGGACGTGAGCATCCACTCATCTGCGGACGGAGCGGCATGGAGTGCGAAACCCGTCACCAACTTTCCCCAGAAGTTCTATCCGGCGCAGCATCCGCTGCTTTTGGATTTGACTGGGCATGCGGAAGTCAAGTTTCTGCGCGCGCACTGGGAAGTCAGCCGCTGGGGCCGCGGAAGCGAGACGCCAATGTTCGAATTTAATGTAACCATCAAGGAAGTGCCTAGCGACATTCTGCAAGAAGCTACCGCTGAAGCCAAGGCAATGGTTTAGGGTTTAGGGGTTGGCGATTTCCGATTGTCAACACTTCCGCTTATCCACGTTTTGACCCTCTCTACTCTCGGTGTTCTCCGGGCTTTCCGCTATATTGAGTGACAACATGTGGTCGGACATCAAAGATTCCATCGCTGTGATTCGCCCAGCGGGAAACATTGCGGGAGCGCTGCGCCTGCCGGGGGATAAGTCCATTTCCCACCGGTACGCGATGTTGGCGGCCATCTCCGAGGGAACGAGCCGGCTGGAGAATTTTTCTACTGGCGCAGACTGCGCAAGCACGTTGGGATGCTTGGCCGCGCTGGGAGTGGATGTGCAGCGCAAAGAAAATGCCGTTTTGATTCAGGGGCTCGGCCCCAGGCTGCGGTCGCCAAGCGCACCGCTGGATTGCGGCAACTCGGGATCGACCATGCGGATGTTGAGCGGCATTTTGGCGGCGCAGAAATTCGCCACCGAGTTAGTGGGCGACGAATCATTGTCGCGGCGCCCCATGGCGAGAATCATTGGGCCGCTGGAAAAAATGGGGGCGACGATCTTTGCCCAGGATGGGGGCCGCCCGCCCCTGCACATTACCGGCGCGCATCTGAATGCGATTGACTACAAGATGCCGGTGGCCAGCGCCCAGGTGAAATCTGCTCTGCTGTTCGCGGGGCTGTTCGCCGAGGGGGAAACTCGCGTCGAGGAGTCGGTTCGCACGAGGGATCACGGAGAGTTGGCGCTGCGAGCGTTCGGCGCTGAAGTGAGACAAGACCGAAATCAGGCGAGGATTGCAGGAGGACAAAAGCTGCATGCGATCGACGCGGAAATTCCCGGCGATCTGTCAAGCGCGGCATTCTTTCTTTGCGCAGCGGCTTTGTTTCCGGGATCGCGACTGCTGATCAGCGGTTTGCTGATGAATCCTACGCGAGCTCGCTTGCTCGACATCCTCATAACGATGGGAGTTGGCATCACCGTCGCCGAGTTGGAGGATCAACATGGAGAGTTGGTAGGAAGCGTTGAAGTTGATGGACGGGATTTGCGTGGAGGAATGATCGCCGGCGCGGATACGGCGGCGCTGATTGACGAGATTCCGGTGTTAGCTGCGATTGCCCCATACACTGCGAATGGATTCGAAGTGCGCGATGCCAAGGAATTGCGCGTGAAAGAATCTGACCGGATTGCCTCGATCGTGACCAATCTGCGAGCCATGGGAGCCGAGGTTGATGAACTTGAGGACGGCCTGAAAATTCCAGGGGGGCAGAGATTGCACGGAGCCGAAATCGATTCATTCGGCGATCACAGGATCGCGATGGCGTTCGCAGTTGCCGCTTTACGCGCGGAAGGCGAGACTACGATTCACAACGCCAATGCGGCTGTAATCTCGCTTCCGGGATTCTTTGGTGCGCTCGAGAGCCTATCGCAAAGGTAAACTCTCGGATCGGCAAGAATGCGTTGGGTCCCAGGCAAAGGCTCTTAACGCAATTCTCAGAACAGTATCCGCGCTCTTCAGATATGTTCAGTCTTTCCGCCGAACTTAACCGTACCGTTTTTCTGATTCTCCTGATCAACATCCTGGTTGGTAAGAGTGCGCGCGGCTTTTCTTGCACCGGTCGAATTCGCCATCAGGCTGACTACGCTCTCATTGCTCGGCCGTGAAGCCAATCCCACGTCAAATGCGCGAGCTCTCTGTCCATGCCGCTCCTCACGTGCAGTCTCGCGCGGCGCCTCAGTTTCAGCCGAAGGACCGAACCACGTTGGTTGTGTATATGAAGGAGTCCAGATGGCCTGGGTGTACGCACCGGCCGGCGGTTGTGACACTGTCGAAAGAGTGGCGTCTGTAGCTCCAGCTATGTTCCCAAAGGTTGCATTGCTGGCTCCTACCGCGGAAGGTGAGACGGTTGCAAAAGTCACAGTGGGAGTCGTGACCAAAGGGACGAACGGTGCGGCATAGACGCCGTAAGCAGGAACCCAGTTGCTGGCTGTGCCACCAACTACAGTTGCTTGCGCGGCGGCGAATCCACACAACAATACGATCAAGCAGAAAGTGTTCACGGAACGCATACGATCCTCCACAGATTTGACTGTCTGATTCGACCGTTTGAGAAAGCACTCTTGCGCGTGTGATTTTTCATCGTGTAGAGTTTCTCGCAGGCGTGACGGCATCAGACGAGAGCATCATAACCCGAAAACTGGCTCTGGGCGCGGGTTTTATTAGGATCCGACGTAGCGGGCATAGAGACTTCTGGCTACAGTCTTATCGGTGGTGCCTTTGATGATGGCTCTGCCGTCTGGGAATAGCGTCATCTCGTAAGGCTCGCGCCAGAACTTGAGGACGAAGTCGTTGTGGCGAACGGTGCCCAGGGGCTTGAGTCGTTCGCTCATTTGCGCCAGATCGACGGGGCGGTGGCGTTCGTGAATCTGCACGGAGTTGCGTCCGCATAACGTAATGTGCGGGCGGCCTTCCCCGGCAAGATGAGGGAACTCGTGCTCGACGCAGGTTCGGCAACCGGCGCGAGGCTGGTCCGCAGCCACTTCGGCGCGCTCATTCCTCCATACGTCGAAGGAAAGCAGTGTACGCCGGACCCATTCGTCAGCGCCGACCAGGAGTTTTACCGCCTCGGAAGCCGCGATCGAGGCCGCGAGGTTGACTGCGGAGTTCAAGATTCCGGCGGCTTCGCAGGTTTCGAACGTGCCCTGCGGAGGGTCAGCGAAAACGCAAGCCAGGCAGGCGGTCTTGCCAGGAAGCACATTCATGGTCACGCCGTAGCTGCCCACGGCTGCGGTGTAGATCCACGGTATAAGATTTTTCACAGCGAAATCGTTGATCAGATAACGGGTTTCGAAGTTATCGGTGCCATCGAGGATAAGCTGCGCGCCGTCGAGCAGAGCTGCGATGTTGCCTGGGGTCAGGTCGGCGACGTGGGGTTCGATCACAATGCCGGAATTGAACGCCGCAATTTTTCTGGCGGCGGCGATTGCTTTCGGCAGGGATTCGGCGGCGTCAGCTTCATCAAAGAGCGATTGCCGCTGCAAATTGCTGGGCTCGACATAATCGCGATCAATGATGCGAATCACGCCCACGCCCGCGCGAGCCAGCAGGGAAGCCAGGGCCGAGCCGGTCGCTCCGCAGCCGACAATAACAATGCGCGATGCGGTCAGCTTGCGCTGGCCCTCGGCCCCGATCCCGCGAAAAAGCACCTGCGGGGAATATCTCTCGTCCAGTCCCAAAGAGGTCATTAGTTCTATGCTTACAAACTATTATGATGGGTGCCACGTTCTTTGCAAAACCGGAGCGCTTGCAGAGCCGGTTACAAACGTCGGGTTACGCAGGAACGTGATAAAGCCGCAGTCGAGCGCGGGGTACAACATTGTTCTTTACGGTTTCATCGAACTAGATATCGGATACATGCAGATTAGGGAGTCAGTTTGCCACTGAGGGGGACTTTGTTCAAAGCCCTGATTGCGCTGGCGCTCACGGCGATGTGCGCCGTGAATGCGGCTGCCGACTCCTTTCAACAAACACAATCCGAAGAGCAGACAGCTGAACCGCAGCCGCCGGTAATTCCGGGGGAAGATGCCATAGCCCGCTACCAGGGACTAATCGTCGCCGAGATACGCTGGCCCGATATTCCCGCCGCCGTCGATCGGAAGCGCTGGCGCGAACTCATACCGCAACAGGCGGGTCAGCCGCTGGACCGCCAGCTAATCCAGGAAAGCATTCACAAACTTCACCAGACCGGTCGTTTCTCGGATATCCGGGTTGAAGCCGAACCGGCGCCCGGGGGCAAAGTTATTTTGTCGTTCTTTACTACGGCCAATTATTTTGTGGGCAGCGTGATTGTTCACGGTGCGCCCACCCGTCCATCCGCCGGACAAATCGCGAATGCGTCGAAATTTCAGTTGGGAGAATTGTTTACTCCCGATCAGCTCGAACGCGCCCGGTCAAACATTCGCGATCTGATGCATGACAACGGTTACTACCTCTTTTCGATCAGCGATCAGGAGCAAAAATCTCCCGATCGGCAACAGATCGACATAATTTTCGAAATTGCTCCTGGACCTCGGGCGCGGGTGGGAAATGTGACTGTGACCGGCAACCCGGGGTATTCGCAGTCGCAGATTCAGGACATCGCAAAAATGCGTTCTGGCGTCCAGGTTTCAGCGCAGCGGGTGAGTAATGCGTTGGATCGGCTGCGCAAGAAATATCAGAAGCAGAACCGTTTGCTGGCCCAGGTTTCAATATCCAACAAATCCTACCGTGAAGCGGCGAATGCGGTCGATTACACATTCGACATTGTCCCTGGTCCTAAGGTTCAAGTCACTGCCGAAGGCTTCAAGATCAGGCGGAGCGTGCTTAAACAGAGCGTGCCGATCTTTGAAGAGAATGCAGTTGACGAGGACTTGCTGAGCGAAGGGCGTCGAAATCTTTTGAACTATCTTCAGAGCCGCGGTTACTTCGAGGCGAAGGTAGGGTTGAAGCAGAATTCAGATACGACTGGAGACCAGCTGCAAATTGTCTATGTTATCGATGCCGGGGCGCGGCATCGGTTGGTAAAACTGGAATTTACTGGGAACAAATATTTCCTGACGGAGCGGCTGCGATCGCGCATGCAAGTGCGTCCGGCTGCGCGCTTCGAGTCGCGCGGCCGCTTCAGCCAGGCATTGCTGAACGGCGATATTCGCGGGCTCGAAGACCTTTACCGCGCCAATGGCTTCGAGCAGGTCAAGATAACCAGCAAAGTTGTCGATGACTACGAAGGGCACGAAAATGATCTGGCGCTCATAATCTCAGTTGACGAGGGTCCGCAAACGTTGGTCGGAGCGTTCCATATTGAGGGTAATAAGGCGTTCTCTGAAGCCCAGCTTAGAGCTCATGTCAACACGGCGGAGGGTGAGCCCTTTTCCGAGTTCAATATCGCCCAGGACCGCGACAATCTTCTCAACTACTACTTCAATCACGGATTTCCCCGGGCCAGTTTCGAGGCTTCAGCAAAGCCTATTCCTGCCGAACCCAATCGCATGAATGTGACTTTCAAGATCCACGAAGGAGAGCAGGTTTTCGTGGACCATGTATACGTCTCCGGACTGCACTTTACCAGACCATTTGTTGTGCAACGCGAATTGCGAGTCAAAGCCGGTGATCCACTGAGCCAGATCGACATGCTGCAGACTCAGCAGCGCCTTTACGATCTCGGTATCTTCAACCAGGTGGGGACAGGCGTGCAAAATCCCGAGGGCAACGAGCCAGATAAGAATGTTCTAGTTGATGTGGAGGAAGCTAAACGCTACACCTTCAATTACGGCGTGGGATTGGAATTTCAAACCGGTCAACCTTCTGCCGTGGGCACCAATCAAGCCAAAGGCCAAACCGGAGTGAGTCCGCGAGTTTCGTTGGATGTGAGCCGGCTGAATTTTCGCGGACGCGACCATACTATTACCTTTAAAGCCGATGTGGGCAGCCTGCAGCAGCGCGGCCTGATCAGCTACACCGCCCCGCGTTGGTTTAACTCGCAGAACTGGAAGTTATCTTTTACGGCGTTCTACGACAACACTCTCGACGTTACGACATTTACTTCGCAGCGGCTGGAGGGATCCGTACAGGCGGAGCAGACGGTGAGCAAAGCGACGACCATGGATTATCGTTTTACTTATCGTCGGGTCAAGGCCACTAATATAAACATCAGTCCCGCTGAAATCCCGCTGCTGTCGCTTCCGGTGCGGGTGGGTGAACCTGGATTCAGTTACATTCGCAACAAACGTGACAATAATCTGGAGAGTACCAAAGGGAGCTATACCACAATCGATGCCGGGGTCGCCTCCAGTTATTTTGGCTCGGAAGCTGATTTCAGCCGTATTCTTGCGGAGAATTCCACCTATCACTCGTTCGGCAAGAATCGCCCTACGGAGAAGAAATTCGTCTTCGCGCGTTCGTTGCGAATCGGTGTAGAAACCGCCTTCGGCAATACCGCTATTCTTCCACCGGGGCAGGCCTGTCCGGATGTAATCCTAACCAGCTGTCCCTCGACAACCGTCATTCCCTTGGCCGAGCGATTTTTCTCCGGCGGCGGCAACTCTCATCGCGGGTTCGGGTTAAATCAAGCAGGTCCGCGCGACCCGGTTACCGGATTCCCAGTCGGCGGGAGCGGACTATTCCTGAATAACGTGGAAATGCGCTTCCCGCCAACGACGCTGCCTTACTTCCAGGATAACTTGAGCTTCGCCATTTTCGAGGACGCCGGCAACGTCTTTACCGATGGCAGGACCATGCTGGACAACCTGCTCCGCTGGCGGCAGAAAGATCCCCAACTCTGCTTGCAGCCAAATACTGCCAGCCAATGCGATTACAGCTATGTCTCGCATGCGGTAGGGGTCGGCGTCCGGTATAAGACGCCAATCGGTCCAGTGCGTTTCGATTTCGGTTACAATTTAAATCCGCCAGCGTTTCCAAGTTGCCAAGCGTCACCCAGCTTCAAAGGTCAGGCGACATCGTCCTATTGCGTGAATAACACTGCAAATACCACGGGGACGTCCACGCTGCCATATTTCGTGCCCCAGCACGCTTCACATTTCAACGTTTACTTTAGTATCGGACAAAGTTTCTGATGAACATAAGGTGGTCAATTCTGATTTGCATTATCGCGCTGGCAATTACTTTGCCTGCCCGAGCTGGCGACATTCTGGATCGCATTGTGGCTACGGTAAACAACCACATCATTCTGCAAAGCGAATGGCAGGACGCGATACGCTACGAGGCATTCCTCTCCGGCCGCCCCCTTGATCAAGTGAACGCAGGGGATCGCAAAGCGGCTTTGGACCGGCTTATTGACCAGGAATTGTTGCGCGAGCAAATGCGTTCTTCTGACTTTCCCCACGCGAGCAGCGAAGCAGTGGATAAGCGCATGCAGGAGATTCGTAAGGAATATGGCGACAGTGAAAATGAATCTGTCTGGAAATCCGCGCTTGTGCGCTACGGCTTGACCGAAGACGAACTGAAACGCCGCGTGGCTTTGCAGCAGGATTTGCTGGGCTTAGTGGATGCCCGGCTGCGCCCCAACGTGATCATCGATTCCAAGAGCATTGAAAGTTACTACAATCAGGAACTTCTTCCCCAACTTCGGCAATCCGGGGCGCAACAGGTTCCGCTAGCCGAAGTCACGCATAAGATCAAAGAATTACTCACCCAGCAGAAAATGAATCAGCTATTGCTAGCCTGGCTGCACGATCTCCGTTCGGGAAGTCGAATCCGCACGGAGACGGAGCCGCAAGGGTCTGAAGGCCAGTTGCAATGAGCGAGCCCCGCGCCAAGTCGCGCTGGCGCACCTTCCGCAAATATCTTCTGCTCGTAGGACTCACGGCTTTGATCGGGTTCGGCGCTGTCATTTGGTACGTAACTACTGATTCTTTCCAGGCGCTTGTGCGGCGCCGTGTCGTGGCTGAGTTGGAGCGCGTCACTGGCGGGCGTGTAAGTCTCGGAGGGATTCATACCATACCGTTCCGCTTCCAAGTGGAAATGCGCGACCTCACGATTCATGGGCGCGAACCGGCTAGCCAGGTTCCTTACGCCCACGTCGATCACATCGTCGCGCGAATTAAGGTTATCTCAACCTTTGGCGCCGAATTTGGATTCTCGTCCGTTGTTCTTGACCGTCCTGTAGTTCACATTATTTCTTATCCCGACGGCACTACCAATCAACCTGCGCGTAATTCCAAGCACACTTCGAACACTACATCCGTCGAGCAATTGTTCTCGCTTTCGATCAGTCAACTCGAAGTTCGACGCGGCGAGTTGCTTTGGAATGATCAGCGGACTCCGCTTGACTTCACCGCCAATGATGTCTCCGCGGATATGACCTATTCCTTTCTGCACCGCCAGTACAACGGCAATCTTCTACTGGGAAAAATCGATACACGATTCGAGAACTTCCGCCCGATCGCCTGGATGGCGGAAGCCCACTTCATTTTGAACGAGGATGGCATCGACGTGAGGTCGTTCAAGGCCACCTCTGGTCGCTCGCGGTTGCAGGGCAGCGGCCGCCTGGTCAATTTCCGCAAACCGAATGTAGTTGCGAAGTACGATCTGAATCTCGATCTTGCCGAGGCAAGCGCAATTGCTCGCCGCAGTGAGATACGGCAAGGCGTTTTCCATGCGACCGGGGAAGGCGCTTGGTCAGCGGCTATTTTTTCCTCTACCGGCCAACTGTCCGTCAAGAGCTTTGACTGGCGCGACAAATCGGTTAGCGTACACGGCGCGAGTTTGAGCAGCGACTACACCCTCAACCCGCAGCGGTTTACATTTTCCAAGCTGCAAGCGGCATTGTTGGGAGGAGAAGTAGTTGGCGACGCTGAAATCGTTAACTGGCTCAATCCAACGCCGGCTGCAAAGCTCACAAAGGTTAACGCTGCCGAAGAACAAAAGGGAACTATTCGGCTGCGCTTGAGAAATATTTCCGTTTCCGAAATCGCAGCTGCCTTATCCACACCGGCGCGCCCACTCCAGCACCTGAGAGTGGTCGGATCAGCCATCGGAACAATTGACTCACAGTGGCGCAGCTCCATACGTAACACGCAAAGTGATATCACCATGGACGTCGCTGCCCCTGACCAATTGAAGGCAGGAGAACTGCCGCTGAATGCCCACGCGAACGCGAAATACCGTGCCACTCCCGGCGAATTACAGGTTCTTGAATTCAATGCCTCCACTCGCGCCACTCAGGTTCGCGCTGCTGGCACTCTTTCTTCCACCGCCGCAATGAATCTGTCGGTGACGACATCCGACCTCAGTGAATGGCAACCCATTCTCACCGCTGTGGGCTACCAGGAGCGGGTTCCGGTCGTGCTGCAAGGGCACGCATCATTCAATGGCACGGCCACTGGCAGAATTACTGCCATCGCGTTTGCTGGAAGGCTGCAGTCCGAGGATTTCGATTTCGTCATCCCAGCCACATCTCGCACGGCACAAAAAAATGTGCACTGCGATTCGCTGGTTGCTGATGTGCAACTTTCTCCGCATGCTTTTGCGGCTCATAACGGCAGGTTGCATCATGGTCAGACTACTGTCGCCTTCGACGTCAGTGCCGGCCTGCAAGACCGGGAATTCATTGACTCAAGCCCCATTGCCGCTCGGGTGGATATACGCGACGCCGATGCGGACGAAATCCTTGGTTTTGCCGGATATGACCTGCCGGTCAGCGGCAACGTAAACCTTTTCGCTCGAGTGGAAGGAACCAAGGCAAATCCAGAGGGAAATGGACACATTGAACTTTTGGACGCCGTTATCGGCGGAAAGCCTGTTCAACATCTGGATTCTAAGTTTCAGCTCAACGGCGATGAAATTTCTTTCGATGATTTTCGCCTCGCGTACTACGACGCGCATGTCGCGGGAGCGGGTTCCTACAACATTTATACCCATGCCTTCCGCTTCAACCTCGACGGAAGCAACTTTGATCTCGCCGGCATCCCAGAACTTCAGGCCAGCCGCGTGAAGGTCGACGGTCGCATGGATTTCACTGCCCAGGCTTCGGGCATGTTAGAGCAGCCGGCGATCAATGCAAACATCCATTTGCGTGATCTGGCCTTTGATCACGAACCGGCGGGCGACTATATGTTCGAGGCCGTAACGCAGGGCTCCGAGCTACAGGTGAGTGGGCATTCTCAATTCAAAGATGCGGAACTGAACATTGATGGCAAGGTTCAGTTGCGCGCAGATTGGCCGACCACAATAAACCTCCATTTCAATCATCTCAATGTGGATTCTGTCCTCAATAGTTATTTAAAGCGGCGTGTTACCGGCCAATCCGCGGTCGCAGGAGACCTGCTGTTACGAGGGCCGCTGCGGCAGCCTCGCCAGCTCGAAGTCGTCGGCAACCTCAGCGATTTGTTTGCTGACGTTGAGCACATCAAGGTTCGCAATAACGGTGTGATCAGTTTTGCCATTTCGAATCAGTTCCTGAGGCTTCAACAGTTCCGTCTGATAGGCGAAGGCACCGATCTTACAGTGGGCGGGACAGTTCGGCTGAACGGCGAACATGACCTCGACCTGCGCGCCCTGGGCCACGCCAATCTCTCGCTGATTGAAAATTTCGATTCCGACTTCAACACGTCGGGCGAAGTAGCGATTGATTTAACGGTTGGAGGCACGATACACAAGCCTACGACCCAAGGACGGTTGGAAGTTACGAATGGTTCCATCGCTTACAGCGATCTGCCCAGTGCGCTGAGCGCGCTGAACGGATCCGCAGTGTTCAATCAAGACCGCTTGCAGATCGAAAGTCTTACCGCACGTGTGGGTGGCGGCAATGTCACCTTTGGCGGCTACGCCACCGCGTATAACCGTCAGCTCAATTTCAATCTGACGATGCAAGCCCAGGATGTGCGTTTGCGCTATCCGCCCGGCGTCAGCTCCACGGCCAACGCGGACCTGCGATGGGCAGGTTCTGCCGCCGCTTCCGTGCTGTCCGGAGATGTGACCGTTAACAAACTCGCCGTGACTCCAGGATTCGATTTCGGCGCCAGCTTAGCGCGCGCCGCCCAAAGCTCGGCGCTGCCGCAAACTAATCCTCTGCTGAACCGCATTCGCATGGATGTGCACATCACCACTACGCCCGAGCTGCAGATGCAGACCGCTGTGGTTCGCCTTTCAGGAGCTGCGGATTTGCATCTGCGGGGAACGGCCGCGAAGCCTGTGGTGCTAGGCCGCGTCGACGTCACCGAAGGCGAAGTATATTTCAGCGGAACCAAGTACCGGTTGGAACGAGGCGCGGTAACGTTTTCCAACCCGGTAACGACCATGCCAGTGCTCGATCTCCAGGCTTCCACTCACGTTCGCGATTACGACATCACGGTCAATCTGAATGGAGGGATGGACAAAATGAATCTGACTTATCACTCGGAGCCGCCTCTGCCCGTTGCGGATATCATCAGCCTGCTGGCGCTTGGTCAAACCCAGCAGCAATCGGCGCAATTGCAACAGAGCGGACAGTCGCCATTTGCCCAGCAAGCCTCCAGCGCCATCCTAGCTGACGCTTTGAACTCCGCGATCAGTAACCGCTCCAGAAGCCTGTTTGGAATTAGCCACATCCGAGTCGATCCGCAAGGCATTAACACCGAGACTTCTCCGACAACAACTTCGCCCGCCGTGACCATCGAGCAGCAGGTCAAGGACAATCTTACTTTGACCTATACCAGCAACGTTTCTCAGACCTCACAGCAGATTATTCAGGCGGAATATAACCTGACGCGCAATATTTCCATTCTCGGGCTGCGCGACTATAACGGCGTGGTCAGCTTCGAATTGCGCATTCGCCAGCGCAAAAAGTAGCCTGCTTTAGTTTTCTGCATTTGTCCTTCCGTTCTTGGTCCCAGCTTGTCTTGCCACTTCTTCTCTTCTCCATTGTCATTCCGAGCGAAGCGAGGAATCTGGGTTTCGGTTGGCACCGGCGAGAACCTAGATTCCTCGCGTTGCTCGGAATGACTAAGGTACAAATTAGTCGCAGAAAATCCGCAATTTCTCCAGCTTGCTACGTTCCGACACTTGGGAATGTCTACGGAACCATCTAATAAACGGAGAAGAAAATGCGGAAACAAAAAGGTTTTTCCCTCATCGAATTGCTGATAGTAGTAGCGATTATCCTGATCATCGCGGCCATCGCCATTCCAAATCTGCTGCGGGCAAGGATTTCGGCCAATGAATCATCAGCAGCCAGCTCAGTGCGGACCGTGAACACGGCGCAAGTGTCCTATCAATCGACTTATCCGAGCGCGGGATACGCGAATTCGATGGCGTCCCTAGGGCCCCCTGCTGTTACCGGTTGCCCAGCCAGCGGCCCGGTTGCGACCAATGCCTGTCTGATCGACTTCGGGCTGGCGAGCGCGACCTCCCCAGCGACGGCGAAAACCGGCTACTACTTTGGCATGGGCGTGCCTGCTGGCGGCCCTCCAAACCTGGCCTACACAATTGGCGGCGCGCCCGCTAAGTTTAACCAGACCGGCGTGCGCGGGTTCTGCTCAAATGAAGATGGAGTCATCCGGGTTGCCGGTTCGTGGAATTCCGCACCAGCGACGGCAACCGCAACTTGCTTGACCGCTCCTTACACACAGCTGCAGTAATTGCGAATTATGAGACGCCAAAATAGCGGTTATCGACCAGGCAGCGAATGTCAAGATTCAGCGCATGAAACAGTTATTCCTAAGTCATTTTTTCTGATTTCGTCCGGCTCGCCCGCCGTGCTGTCCTCCAGCCTTCCTTCACGATCTGCCGCGCCCGGCCTATGGCGAGAGAATCCGGCGGGACATCATCGGTGATGCACGACGCGGCGCCCACGTAAGCGCCTTTTGCGACTTTCACCGGAGCAACCAGAGTCGAATCACTGCCGATGAATACGCCGTCTTCGATTATGGTGGCGTGTTTTCGCTCTCCATCGTAGTTGCAGGTGATGGTGCCGGCTCCAATGTTTACGCCTGCACCAATTTCGGCGTCACCAAGGTAGCTCAGGTGATTGGCTTTGGATCCTTTGCCCAGGCGGGTTTTCTTGGTCTCGACAAAATTCCCGACGTGCGCGCCCTCGCCGATCTCGCTCCCGGGACGAAGACGCGAGTAAGGCCCGAGCTCGGCACCCTTCATGACTTGCGCCTCGTCGAGCACGCAGCCCGGGCGGATGAGTACGCTATCTCCAATTACGGAGTTGTTAATCACGCTGTAAGAGCGAATGCGACAATCACTGCCAATGCGCGTCTTGCCAAGAATCTGCACGAACGGTTCAATGGTTGTATCGGGACCGATCTCGACATCGCAATCGATGATGCAGGTTTGCGGGAAAAAAATCGTGACTCCTTCGGTCATTAACAGCCGGCACTTTGTCAAACGCATCCGCTGGTCGATGTCCACCATTTCGGCGCGCGTGTTGCTGCCCAGAATTTCGTGGGGGTCGCTTGCCGCTACTGCCATCACGCGTTCCTTCGCTTTGCGGAAGATCGCGGCCATGTCGGTGAGATAAAACTCGCGGTGAGGATTGTGGCTGCTCAATTTATCGATGTTTGAGAAGAGCAGCTTCGCATCGAATGCATAAAAGCCTGCATTGACTTCAGTAATTTTTCGCTGCGCTGCAGTCGCCGATTTCTCCTCGACGATGGCCTTCACATCCGCACTCTTCTGGCTGCTGCGAATCACTCTTCCATACCCGGTGGGGTCGTAGAGTTGCGCTGTCAGAATCGTCATCGCCGGGTGGTTGGAACTATGAAAATCGCGAAGTTTCTGGATGGTTTGAGCAGTAATTAAAGGAGCGTCTCCCGATAGCACGATGACTTGGTCATATGGTGCCAACGCGTCACGCGCAACCATCAAAGCGTGGCCCGTGCCTCGCTGTTCTTTCTGCACGATGAAATTGATGCCCGTATCGGCGACCGCTTGACGAACGCGCTCCGCTTCGTGACCCACGATGGCGTATACGTCCTGCGGAGAAACAACTTTTGTTGCCGCAGCAATCACGTGGGCAAGAAGCGTTTTCCCGCCGACCTCATGCAGAACTTTCGGATGCTTGGATTTGAGGCGCGTCCCCTTGCCCGCAGCCATAATGGCGATAGCGACGCGCGGGACGGTGCTCTTAGTTTTCGCTTTTGGCATTCGATCCAATGATACCCGAGTCAATGCAGGCGCGGGGCGGCCATCTAGGCGCGCGCGCGGGCCAATGTAGGCGCGGGCGTCTCGCCCGTGCGGGCCCAGTCAGGACTTCTATTTCAAACAGGGTTCTTTCATTATGGAATTGTCTTCGCGAAACCCGCACGGGCGAGGACGCCCGCGCCTACACTAAATGCTCGTTGGCTGGCTTTGATTGGATTGTTTCTTGAGCGCCACTTCCATCAGGTCATGCGCGATTCGAGTGGTGTCATGCCGGGCAACCTCACGCTCGTCAAGATAATCGCCTAGAACCGGACTCACTCCCAATGCTCTAATGGCATCTTCGTCGACCACAACCTGCGCAGCACCTTCGAGTGCGTACTTGGCTTTCAACTGATCGGAGATCGATGCAGAATTCAGCAGAGCGTAGTCAAAGATTTGTGCCTGGGCGTGTTTATTGAGCGCTCGAATGTGATCGGCTGCACTGCGTCCCAGACTCTCGTTGGCCTGGGTCATCAGGTTGCAGATGTAAACCTTGGTTGCTCCGGAGGACGCAATGGCTTTGGCAATCCCGCGCACCAGCAAATTGGGAATCAGGCTGGTAAACAGTGAACCGGGGCCAATTGTAATCAGATCGGCGCGAGCGATTGCCTCCAATGTCTGAGGAAGAGGTTCTACGTCAGGCGGGAGCAGAAACAATTCTTTGATGCGGCCCTTACTGGCGGTAATTTTAGTTTCCCCGCGTACTCGCGTGCCGTCGTCCATAAGGGCTTCCAACTCGACGTTAGAAGTCGTAGCCGGAAAGATGTGCCCGCGTGTGACCAGAATTTCAGAAGACAAGCGCACCGCCTCACTGAAATCCCTTGTGATAGAGGTAAGAGCCGCAAGAAAGAGGTTTCCAAAGCTATGGCCCTCAAGTCCCGAACCCTTAACGAACCGGTGCTGAAACAGCTTGGAAAGTAATGCTTCATCTTCTGACAAAGCGACGATACAGTTGCGCACATCCCCGGGCGGCAACATATTAAATTCTTTGCGCAAGCGACCGCTCGAGCCGCCATCGTCACTGACCGTGACCACGGCAGAGAGGTCGGAGATCTCCGGTTTGCCCGCATTGGATGAAGGGCGATCTGGACCGACGTACCACTTCAGTCCCTTCAGAAGGGTAGAAAGGCCGGTGCCGCCGCCAATTGCAACTACACGCAAACCGCGGCTTCCACTATTAGACAGAGAGCTCTGCAAAGGGTCGGGCTGTTCCTTGGAGTAGCCCATCAGGGCTTCCTACTGCTCCTCATCAACATCAACATCAGCCGTAGAAGTCAATTCAGCCCCAGGGTCGGGATACAACAATTCTGTAAAGCGGGGGTCTTCGGCCAGATTCTGGAAGTCGGAATCATTTCGTGCCTGAAAGCGCAGCCCGGGATTCAGGCGGATGGCTTCGTCGAGATGGCGCAATGAATCTTCAATGTGGCCGGTCAGGCAATCCAGGGCTGCCAAGCCGTACGCGACGTAGTCGGATTTCGGCGATTGCTTGGAAAGTTTATCCAAATGTTCGCGAGCTCCGACGTAGTCGCCCACATTCATCAGCGAAACGGCGTAGTCGTAGTGTTCTTCGGGATTCTTGAACTGGGTAACCGCGCGCTCGGTCTGCTGGTTGCACGCATTGAGGTGAACGGTGGCTCGATCCGCGAGCTCCTTGCTCGCACCCGAAAGCACCTTTTGCAGGTAGGTTTTCGCCTTGTCGAATTTGTGCTCTTGCATGGCGCGCAAACCGGCTTCGTAATTTTGCACAGCCTGTGCAAAACGAGGATCATCGCCTACCGATTTCTTAGGGGTGGTCTTCTGGGCCATCTGCAAAATTCTTCCTGTGCTCTTCGTAAGTGCACCTCTAATGTTTGACTTACCTGATCATCTAAAAACCTTCCCTGACGGTTCGTATCGCATTCGCCAGGGCGTCTATGACCCTGAGTTCACAACTGCGACTTTGGGCCTGTGGAAAAGTCGCAGCTAATTGGCTGCCGCAGCAGCTTCCAATTTCACCTGCCGCCACTCCCCCTGAATGATCCCCTTGCGGATCTGCGCGGCTGTCTTGCCCTTCTGATGTTCAGAATAAGAGTAGTACAGCTCCTTTAAGCAAATGTCGCAACGCGCCCCATGGGTGCTTTCAAAACAGCTGTGCAGACTGTTATGCCCCATGCGATCGCAATAGCAGTAACACGGCTGCTGATGCAGGACGGTAGGTATCTTCGCAGCCAAATCGTAGGCGTGCGTCTGATAGCGATTTTGGGCGTTGTCGCCCCACAACTGATCCTTATCGAGGATCGCGGGGAGTTTCACGCCTTTCGGCGGCGGCCCCGCATTATAGGCGGGAACCACTCCTTCCTGCTGGGAAGAAGCCCACGGAGCCGATACCGTCAGAGAAATCAGAAATAGAAAAGTTAATGCCAGCCCGTGCTTCAGCATACGAACAATATTGTAACCTGAATCCCGCAGCCGTAGTAGTCGGGGACCGCTGCCTGGCGCTCGGCGAATCATCTCTACACTTACGGCTCAATCCGTATAGAATTGGAAATATCATGCCCGAACAGGCGGACGTTACAGAATCGCACGCGCTGCACCATGGAAACCCCATTATTCCCACTCCTTCGCGCGCCATGGTTTTGTCAGTCTGGTTGCGCGATCTGATCATCTCGCTCGCCATTTCCTGTTTCATCATCATCTTCCTATATCAGCCGGTGAAAGTCGAAGGTACGAGCATGATGCCCTCGCTCGAAGACCAGGAGCGCATCTTCGTAAACAAGTTCGTCTACCGAATCGAGCCTATTCAGCGCGGCGACATCATCGTCTTTCGTTATCCGCGAGACCCATCGAAGAGCTTTATCAAACGCGTGATTGGCCTCGCTGGAGACCGTATTCAAATTGATGCCGGCAGAGTTTATGTAAACGGCAGAGCCATCAATGAGGATTACGTGCCGCGCTCGTATGAGGACGAACGATCGTATCCCGAAATAATCGTTCCGCCGGACAGCTATTTTGTTTTGGGCGATCACCGCAGCTTGTCAAATGACAGCCGCGATTTCGGTCCTGTAGGTCAAAGCTACATCTACGGAAAGGCAGTCTTCGGCTACTGGCCCATGGACAAGATGGGGCGAGTGCGATAAAGCGGATTCAAACCATGCGTTTGCACTTTCATCTTCGGCGGCACGCCAAGGCTGGCACGGTCGAGATCAACCCCGAGAGCTGGTTTCGCGTGAAATATGAGGCGTTCAACGCTGCCCAGAACGCCAACTCCTCCCGCAGCGACGACGATCTTTTCTTCGATGTGGTCGAGTGCACTTCTGACGCCTGCGAACGCCGCCGCAGCCCGCGCAAGCCTTCCGACGGATTTTGGCGTTCGGCCTAGCTCCAGGCCGACTTTCATGAATCAGCCAGGATTTTCACAGACATTTTCTTTTGTGCATTCCTTCATCCCTGCTAGAATCGATAAAATCCACTCCCTGGAGTACGAATGCAGGCGATCCTTGCGCTGGAAGACAGACGAGTCTTCCACGGCAAAGGCTACGGAGCCAAAGGCGAATGTTACGGGGAAGTAGTTTTCAATACTTCCATCACCGGCTATCAGGAAATTTTCACCGACCCTTCCTACGCTGGCCAAATCGTCGTTCTCACCAATCCTGAAATCGGTAATTACGGAACCAACCCGGAAGACAACGAGGCCACGCGGCCGTATATCGAAGGCCTGATCGTACGCGAGTTCTCCCGCGTAAGCTCCAACTGGCGCTCGCAGCAGGTCGCGGAAGAATATCTCGAACAGTTCAGGGTTCCGGTACTCGCCGATATCGATACCCGCGCGCTGGTGCGCCATCTGCGAGACCATGGCGTAATGCGCGGCGTGATATCAACGCTTGAGCCTGACCCCGAAAAACTAATCGCCAAGGCGCGGGCGCTTCCGAAAATGGATGGCACCGACCTGGCGAAAGTCGTCAGCACCAAGAACACCTACGTTTGGGAAATGGGCGAGCGGTCTCACCTTCCCGAAGAAGTGGTCGGAGTCAAAGACCAGCCCGAGCGTTTCCACGTGGTCGCGTACGATTACGGTATCAAGCAAAACATTCTGCGCAAGCTGCGCGGCGAAGGCTGCAAGGTCACGGTAGTTCCCGCCGAAACCAGGGCAGAAGACGTGCTCGCGCTAAAGCCCGACGGAGTTTTCCTGTCCAACGGACCCGGCGACCCCGAGCCATGCACCTATGCGGTCGACAACATCAGGCGCCTCATGGGGCGGCAACCAATCTTTGGCATCTGTCTCGGACACCAGGTAACCGGCATCGCATTGGGCGGGAAAACTTTCAAACTGAAATTCGGCCACCACGGCGGCAATCACCCCGTGAAGCAACTGAACACAGGCAAAATCGAGATCACAGCCCACAACCACAACTTCGCCGTCGACCCGGATTCGCTGCCGCAAAGCGAAGTCGAACTTACCCACATGGATCTCAACGACAACACGCTCGAAGGCATGCGCCACCGGAATCTGCCGCTGTTCACCGTGCAGTACCACCCCGAGGCATCGCCCGGCCCGCACGACTCGCATTATCTGTTCAAGGATTTCGTCAAGATGATGGAGGAATGGAAAGGCTAAGATGTTTTTGTTTATTTTCCTTATAACGTTGTCATCCCGAGCAAAGCGAGGGATCTGCAGTTGAGCGGCGAGAAGTCCTATTACGTCTATATCATGGCCAGTCGATCGCTAAATCTATATACCGGTGTAACGAACAGTATTTATCAGCGTGCGCTTCAGCACAAGAGCGGCGAAATCGACGGATTTACGAAGAAGTACAACATCAATCGGTTGGTGTACTACGAAATGTTCGAGCACATTGGGAATGCCATCGCTCGAGAAAAACAAGTGAAGGCTTGGACGCGGGCGAAGCGGCTGGCTTTAATCAAATCGATCAATCCGACATGGCAAGACTCGGCCGAAGAGTGGGGAGGCAAAACGGAACTGCAGATCCCTCGCTTCGCTCGGGATGACAACTCGTTGGATGAGGGCAAGTCTTCCAGCGCCGAAGGCAAAGAGACCATGAATGCAGCCGATGCCGCGGCTGTTTACAACAAGAGCAAAACTGCATAAATGCCCAAACGCACTGACATCTCGAAAATCCTGATTCTCGGCTCTGGCCCCATCATCATCGGCCAGTCGGCGGAGTTTGATTACTCCGGCACCCAGGCTTGCAAGGCGCTCAAGTCGGAGGGTTTTGAAGTGGTGCTGGCCAACTCGAATCCGGCCACCATCATGACCGACCCAGAGGTCGCCGACCGCACGTACATCGAGCCTCTGACCCGCGAATATTTAGAGGAAATTATTCGGGTCGAGCGCGAACTCTCGCCCAGCGCGGGTTTCGCGGTTCTGCCCACAGTTGGCGGACAAACCGCTCTCAATCTCGCAATCGAGCTCTCCGACAGCGGTATTTTAGAGAAATACAACGTCCAGCTCATCGGCGCGCAGATCAGCGCCATCAAGAAAGCCGAAGACCGGCTGTTCTTCAAAGATGCGATGCAGAAGATCGGCCTCGATGTTCCCAAATCTGCCCTGGTGAACAATCTGAAAGATGGCTTGGAATTCGCCGGCAAAATTGGCTTCCCGGTCATCGTGCGCCCATCTTTCACACTCGGTGGAAGCGGAGGCGGCATCGGCTACAACCGCGAAGAACTGATGGAAGTCCTTGCTCGCGGTCTCGATTTCTCTCCGGTACATGAAGCCCTGATCGAAGAATCCGTGCTGGGCTGGAAAGAGTACGAGCTCGAGGTGATGCGCGACCTCAAGGACAACGTCATCATTATTTGCTCGATCGAAAACTTCGACCCCATGGGCGTGCACACCGGGGACTCGATTACGGTTGCTCCGATTCAAACCCTCACGGATCGCGAGTATCAGGCAATGCGGGATGCGGCCATCGCGGTGATTCGCGAGATCGGCGTGGAGACTGGTGGATCGAACATTCAGTTCGGCGTTCATCCCGGCACCGGCCGAATGGTCGTAATCGAGATGAATCCCCGGGTCTCGCGGTCGTCAGCGTTGGCCTCGAAGGCTACTGGTTTCCCGATCGCCAAGATTGCCGCGAAGCTGGCGGTGGGCTACACCCTGGATGAAATTCCCAATGACATTACGCGCAAAACTCCAGCTTGCTTCGAACCCACACTCGATTACGTCGTGGTGAAAATTCCCAAGTGGCAATTCGAGAAATTTCCCGGCGCAGATGAAAACCTGGGTCCGCAGATGAAATCCATGGGCGAAGTCATGGCCATTGGCCGCACCTTCAAAGAGGCATTGATGAAAGCCGTGCGCGCGCTTGACACGGGAAAGCGCATCGGCGGAGAGAAAATCGAGCCCAAGATCCTCACCCAGCGCCTGGTAACGCCACATCCCGAGCGGCTCTCCTATGTTCGCTACGCATTGCGCCAGGGGCACACCGTCAAGCAATTGGCGAAGATGACATCGATTGATCCCTGGTTCCTTTACCAGCTCAAAGAAATTAATGACATGCAGCTGGAGCTGGAAAAACATCCTATGGAGTCGATCCCGACTGACGTGCTGCGCGAGGCCAAGCGCATGGGATTTTCCGACGGACGTCTCGCTGCCACTTGGCGCCTTAGCGGCAAGGGCGACCAGGACAAAGTCCGCCATCAACGAAAGAAGCATGGCATTAAGCCGGTGTACAAGCGCGTGGACACCTGCGCCGCTGAGTTTGAAAGCTACACACCTTACCTCTATTCCACATATGAAGAAGAGGATGAGGCTGCGCCAACCGCGAAAAAGAAAGTCATCATCCTGGGCAGCGGACCCAACCGCATCGGACAGGGAATTGAATTTGATTACTGCTGCTGTCACGCGGCATTCGCTCTGCGCGACGACGGCTATGAGACGATCATGATCAACTGCAACCCAGAGACCGTCTCCACCGACTACGACACCAGCGACCGCCTTTACTTCGAGCCGCTGACGCTCGAAGATGTGCTTGCCATTTGCGAACATGAGTCTTCGTCAGGCGCGCCGGTCGGGGTTATCGTGCAGTTTGGCGGACAGACGCCGTTGAATCTGTCTTTGCCTTTGAAGGCAGCGGGCGTCAGCATTATCGGCACAGCGCCAGAGCATATCGATCTGGCTGAAGACCGCAAACGCTTCGGCAAATTACTCGACGAACTCGATATTCCGCAAGCCCCGGGCGCGATGGCGGCCTCAATCGAGGAAGCCGTCGCAGGAGCAAATCGTGTTGGTTATCCCGTGCTGGTGCGGCCCTCGTACGTTCTCGGCGGACGCGCCATGGTCATCGCCTACGATGAAGAAACCGTCGTCCGCTACATGAAAGAGGCAGTCCAATATTCGCAGGACCGCCCGGTGCTGATTGATCATTTCCTCGAAGACGCAATTGAAGTAGACGTGGACGCACTCTCGGATGGCGAAGACGTGGTCATCGGCGGCATCATGCAACATATCGAGGAAGCGGGCATCCACTCTGGCGATTCCTCCTGCGTGCTGCCAGCGGTCGACATTCCCCAGCCTCTGATGGACCGCATGCGCGACTATACCTTCAAATTGGCCCGAGCGCTGCAAGTAGTTGGGCTGATGAACATTCAGTTTGCCATTCCCCGCGGTAATGGTCACTCAAGGTCATGGCGAAAGCGGACAAAGTTTACGTGCTGGAAGTGAATCCGCGAGCTTCGCGGACGGTCCCGTTTGTATCGAAGGCAACTGGCGTGCCCATGGCGAAGATTGCAGCTCGCCTGATGACCGGTCGCAAGCTGCGCGAATTCCTGCCGGAATTCATCGAGCGCCGCGCCGACCTCGACACCGGACACTGCTACTACGTAAAGTCTCCGGTTTTCCCCTGGAACAAATTCCCCGGCGTCGATACGGTGCTCGGCCCGGAGATGAAATCTACCGGCGAAGTCATGGGAGTAGCCGATAACTTCGGCGAAGCCTTTGCCAAAGCCCAAACCGCAGCCGGACAAAAGTTGCCCACCCAAGGCACGGTCTTCATTAGTGTCACGGATCATGACAAACAGCAAGTGGCGGAAGTCGCCCGCAAATTTGTAGACATGGGTTTCAAGCTCGTGGCGACAGCCGGCACTGCCGACGTTCTGGAGAACGCCGGCATGACGGTTGAGCGCGTCTATAAGGTCAAGGAAGGCCGTCCCAACGTGGTCGACCTGATCAAGGGCGAGCGTATTCAGCTCATCATCAACACTCCGCACGGTGTAGACCCGTTCTTTGATGAAAAGGCAATCCGCCGCGCCGCGGTCAGCGCACGCATTCCCACGATCACGACACTATCCGCCGCGCGCGCAGCCGCCGAAGGTATCTCCGCATTGCAGAAGGGAACAATCAGAGTGCAAGCGCTGCAAAAGCTGCACGCGGAGCGGCACGCAGTTCGACCCTAACAAATCACTCCTAGATCCCAGTTCTGCTGTATCCTACAGGTTGCGCAACCCAGGAACTTAAACATGCTACTTCAAGGCATCTTTCCACCCATCACTACCCCGTTTTATCCTGACGGAAATGTTTACTTCAAAAAGCTCGAAGCCAATGTCGAGCGTTATTCGAAGACGCCAATCGCTGGCATAGTTGCGCTCGGCTCGACCGGAGAAACGGTGATGCTGTCCGATCAGGAGCGCCGCGATGTGCTGAAGGGCACTCGTGAGGCAGCCGCGCCGCATAAAGTGCTGATCGCTGGAACGGGAAGTGAGTCCGCAATTGACACTTTGAAACTCACGGAATACGCGGCCGAGCTGGGATACGACGTGGCACTCGTGCGCACGCCGTTCTATTACAAGAAGCAAATGCAACCCGCGAATATCCTGGCGTTTTATCGCACGGTAGCGGACCGATCTCCCTTGCCGGTGATGATTTACAGCGTCCCGCCATTCACCGGCTACGACATACCCGTTGAGCTCGTCATTGAGTTAGCGGACCATCCTAATATTATTGGCATGAAGGAATCGGGCGGCGATGTCGAAAAAGTTCGGCGCATGGTTGAGGGCACCAGACACGTGAAGCGCAGTGCCACGGTTACCGAGACGTTTGACGCAGTTACGCCACGCATGCTGAAGGCCGCCAGCGCCGGCAATGAACAGAAGAGGGAACTGGTTCCGGTAGGCGCTCTCGCAGGCTCAACAGAGGAACATTCGGAGGGATCGGGCTCGCCCAACCAATCGCGGAACCGTGGTCCTTCTTCCGCCGCGGTGACTGTGATTTCAGGTTTAAAGACACGGCAGAAGGAAGTCGGATTTCAGTTGCTGGTCGGCGCTGCCCAGACGCTCGAACCATCCCTGCAAGTGGGTGCAGTGGGCGCGATTCTCGCTTTCGCCGACGCAGCTCCCACTGCCTGCTATGAAATCTTTGCTTCGTGGAAAGAAGGCGACGCTGAACTTGCGCGACTGAAACAGGCGCGGATCGCGCATGCTGCACAGCGCGTGGTCGGCGATTTCGGTATTGCTGGCATGAAGCACGCGATGGATCTCAACGGTTACTTCGGCGGCCCGTCCCGTTTGCCGCTGCTGCCGCTGACGCTTGATCTGAAACTCGAAGTCGAGCAGTTAATGGCCGACATTCGCAACTGACCGAACAGCTGAGTGAGGAAGACAGCTCTTTTGTCGATCCCCCGATCATCACCAGCCCTTGTGATTCACCTCACAGATGCGCTATAATTTGAACGAACGTTCGAACTTTGCATGGCATTGTCTTCCTCACTGACGTCGGCCGTTTCAGTTCGCCGCCGCGCCAATGTTCCGGCACCCGCCGTTGAAAGCCGCTTTGACCGCCGCTCAGGCAAGATATTGGCGCACGCCACCGAAGTCTTTTACGACAAAGGATACGAAGGCGCATCCATGCGCGACCTCGCTCGCTCCAGCGGAATGTCGCTGTCCGGCCTTTATTATTACTTCGAGTCCAAAGAGAAACTGCTCTACCTGATCCAGAAGCACACCTTCAGCACGATTGTTGAACGTCTCCGCGAGCGCCTCGACGAAGTGTCCGATCCTGAACAACGTATTCGCGTTTTCATCCTCAACCATTTGGAATATTTTCTGGCGAATCAGAAGGCAATGAAGGTTCTTTCGCACGAGGCCGAAGTTTTGAAAAACGGCTTCGGTACCGATATCGCTTCTCTGAAACGCACCTACTACCGGATGTGTGTGGGATTGTTGGACGACTTCAAGGCCGCAAAGGAACTGGAATTTTCTACGCGCATGGCGGTGCTGAGTTTGTTCGGCATGATGAATTGGATTTATACCTGGTACAACCCGCGGGTGGACGCCGACGCGGAACACTTGGCGCGTGAGATGAGTGATATTTTCTTGCGAGGGATTGGCGGCGCAACTCAGAGCGCCGCGGCAAGCAAGAAATCGCAGAAGAAAAAGGCGACATCGAACTAATTCAGATTTAAGCATTACGAAAAGGAGCATGGAATATGGCTACAACGTTGCAGCCTGCAGCTACCGATACGAAACAACTGGTGAACTACCGCACCGATGGCGGGGTCGCAGTGATCGAGATGTTCGACCCTCCCGCCAACACCTACACCTACGAAATGAATCGCCAGCTCGATGACGCCATTCTGAAGGCGCGCATGGACAACGGCGTTCACGTCATCGTGCTAACTGGCTCCGGCGACAAATTTTTCTCCGCCGGCGCTAATATCAAGATGCTGGCCAGCGTCGATCCCACTTTTAAATATTATTTTTGCCTGCACGCCAACGAGATGCTGCTGCGGCTGGAGCACACGCCGAAGCTGGTCATAGCTGCAATCAACGGACACTGCGTCGGCGGCGGCCTCGAAATCGCCATGGCGGCGGACATTCGCATCGCGCGTCAGGACGCTGGCAAGATCGGTTTGCCGGAAGTAAACCTGGGAGTACTTCCCGGAACCGGTGGCACGCAACGGCTTTCGCGTATGGTCGGAAAAAGCAAGGCAATTGAACTGATGGTCACGGGCAACACGTTCTCTTTTGAAGAAGCGAAAGAGTTCGGAATTATCAATGATATTTTCGAACGCGACGGCTTCATGGAAAACATCATGGAATACGCTCGCCAGTTCTGTCCGCCAAACAAGGCAGCTAAAGCTGTCGGACGCATCAAGCGCGCGGTGCAGACAGGGTGGGAAATTCCTATGGAGTCCGCATTGGCGGTCGAACGTGAAAATCAACAGCTGCTATTCCAGAGTGAAGACGCGAAGGAAGGCCTGGCCGCATACGTCGAAAAGCGGCCGGCAGTGTTCAAAGCAAAATAACAGCAACACGATGGAGGACGGGCGTCTCGCCCGTTCGGCCGGGCGGTGACGCCCGGCCTCCATTTGTTCCTATTCGATTGGAAGAAAGATGATCACAGCCACCAAAACCAAACTCTCCCCTGGACGCCTTCTCATCAACGGCCAGTGGAGCGAAGCCTCGAACAACTTCGACACCACCAATCCCGCAACCGGCGAGGTTCTCACCCAAATCGCCGAAGCGTCCGCTGCCGATGTCGATCGTGCCGTTGAAGCTGCCCGCCGCGCCTTTGAAGACCGCAGCGGCCCGTGGCGCAAGATGTCAGCCAGTGAGCGCGGACGCCTCATCTGGCGCCTTGCAGACTTGCTCGAAAAGAACATCGACGAATTCGCCGAACTCGAAACCCTCGACAACGGCAAGCCGATTTTCGAGTCTCGTTACGTCGATATGCCAATGGTTATCGACGTTCTCCGGTATTACGCGGGCTGGGCAACCAAGATTCACGGCGAGACTGTCAACACGGTCGAGACCGCGTTCACGTATACCTTGCGCGAACCGGTAGGCGTTGTTGGACTGATCGTGCCGTGGAATTTTCCGCTTCTTCTCGCATCGTGGAAACTCGGTCCAGCGCTAGCTTGCGGCAATACCATTGTCTGGAAGCCCGCCAGCCTGACTTCGCTGACCGCGCTACGCTTCGGCGAACTGGCAGTTGAGGCAGGCGTACCTGCAGGCGTTTTGAACATAGTTACAGGTCGCTCGGAAGTCGGAAGAACAATTGTCCGCCATCCCGGAATCGATAAGATTGCTTTCACTGGATCGACCGACGTGGGCAAGGAAATCATGCGCAGCGCAGCCGACAGTATGAAGCGCTTGACGCTTGAACTGGGCGGCAAGTCCCCCAACATCGTTTTCGCCGATTCAGATATCGACAACGCTGTTAAAGGCGCGATTACTGGAATCTTCTACGGCAAAGGTGAAGTCTGCAACGCAGGCTCGCGCCTGTTCGTCGAGAGTAAAGTACAGGACGAATTCCTGGAAAAACTTGTCGCACGAGCTAAGAAGATGCAGCCGGCCGATCCGCTCGATCCGAAAACCCGCATGGGCGCGATCGTCAGCCAGGAACAAATGCAGACCGTTCTCGGCTACATCGAATCCGGCAAGAAAGAAGGCGCAAAGCTCATCGCAGGCGGAAACCGTGTTTCAGTCGACGGCGGCAAAGGCTTCTTTATTGAACCCACGATCTTCGGCGGCGTGAAAAACGAGATGAAAATCGCCCAGGAAGAAATTTTTGGCCCTGTGCTAGCCACGCTTAGCTTCCATGATGTGGATGAAGTGATCAAACAGGCGAATAGCAATCCCTACGGTCTGGCCGCAGCAGTGTGGACTCGCGATGTGAAAAAGGCCCATTCCGTCTCGCGCCAGCTTCGTGCCGGCACGGTTTGGATTAACACTTATGGCTTGATGGACGCGTCGTTACCCTTCGGCGGTTATAAAAGTTCTGGGTTCGGCCGCGAGCTTGGCGTGCATGCCATTGAGCACTATACCGAACTGAAAACAGTCTGGCTCAACATGGCGTAGAGACGTTGCTAACAACGTCTCTACGATTGAAAATCGCAAATAATATTCGCAGAGGTCTTATGCCAGGTAAAGTTGCAAAAATCGGAACTTTCAGTGACTGGGTCGGGTTGTTTGACGATTGGCGGAAAGACATCGGCGTCAACCACGACGAGATTGCCGACTTCAAATTCGACACGCTTTATGGCGCAATCGAAACGGATGAAATCCAATTCGGCGCCTTCAAAGGCCGCCGCAAGTGGGAAAACCTGCGCCAGGTGCCAACACAGCAGATGCGCGACGCTCTGATCAACTTGATTGTCTATCAGGGCGACACCGAGTTTGCCAGCGTGGAACAGCAACGAAATCTGTTTGAGAGTGCGCCCACTGACTGGGATCGCAGAGCCATTACTCGCGTGATGATCGAAGAAATGCGCCACGGCTGGCAAATGTGCGCGTTGCTGATCGATCACTTCGGCTACTCCGGCAAAGTCGAGGCGCAAAAGATGCTCGAGCGCCGCGCCTTCGACAATAAGCGCCTGTTGGGCGCGTTCAACGTCGATGTGGATAATTGGATGGATTTCTTTACCTACACCGACTTCGTCGACCGCGACGGAAAATTCCAGTTACAGATGCTGAAGTACTCGGCCTTCGCCCCGCTCGGACGCTCGATGTCCTATATGTTGCGGGAAGAGGCATTCCACATGGGCACCGGCAATGACGGACTCCGCCGCATCGTCGAAGCCGGCGTGATCCCCGTGTGGCTGATTCAAAAATATCTCAATAAATGGATTTCAAGTTCGTACGACCTATTCGGAACCGACAACTCTTCATCGGCGCATTGGGCCTACGTTTGGGGAGTCAAAGGCCGTTATGACGAGCCCAAAAATACGCAGGAAGCGAAGGTCGACGAACTGAATGACTACAACCGCCATCTGTATCGCGACGAAGTAGCCGGATTGATCCAGCGCTTTAACAGCGTGCTCCGGCCGGGTGAGCCTAAGCTGTACGCACCCGACATTAAGTTCAATCGCAACATCGGCCGCTGGGCAGGACAAAGGTTTCATGCCCAGACTGGCGAACCGTTAGACGAAAAGGCCTACGAGCAGCACTTAAGAGAATTCATGCCCTCAGCCGAAGATAAGAAGCTCTTGCTGGACATAATCGCCAACGAGAAAAAATGGATCGCGCCAAAAGAAGGTGCGCGCGATCCGCTCTCGTCCATCGGGGAAGTCCGCAAATCGGCAATCAATCTGTAGGACCGGCGGACAATATCTTGCTCAACGATGACCACGTCGGACAAGCCCCGCAGAAGAAGAGATTGTGTGGTGAGGGCGCCCTCGCCCGCAAAGAATGACAATGGCGACGCAACCGGCTACTAAATATTCGCGTATCGCTCTCGAGCTCAACGCTCCCATAGCGCGCCTTACTCTGAGCAATCCGCCCTTAAACATCATTGATATTTCGATGATGGAAGAACTCTTCGAAGCGTTAACTGAAATCAATGCGCGCTCTGACATATCTGTCTTGATTGTTAGCGGTTCGCAAAAAGCATTTTCCGTCGGAGTCGATATCGCGGCTCACACTCCCGACAAGGTTGAGCAGATGCTCACCAAGTTTCACAGCGTCATCCGGACGCTAATTGGTTTACGCAAGGTGAGCATTGCTGCTGTGCATGGCATGTGCCTGGGCGGAGGCGCCGAAGTCGCCATGGTATGCGACATGGTATATACCTCCGAGCTCGCCACATGGGGATTTCCGGAAATCAAATTGGGATGTTTTCCACCAGTCGCAGTTACCGCATTAGCCGCGCTCGTCGGACAGAAGCACGCCGCCGATCTTGTACTTACGGGGCGCTCCATCACGGGCAGGGAAGCGGCCAACATAGGGCTGGCCAACACGGTGGTGCCTGAAGTCGACATGGAACGCGCCCTGCAGGAAGCTGTTCATAACCTGAGTCAGCTCAGTCCCGCTGCCCTGGCCATCACCAAGAAGGCGATCTACGCTTGGGATTCAATTCATTTCGATAAAGGCCTAGCCCGAGCCGAGAAGATTTATTTCGATGAGTTGATGAAGACGCAAGACGCGCAGGAAGGAATCAACGCGTTCCTTGGGAAACGCCCGCCAGCGTGGAAGGGCGAATAAAAATATTCAAGCTACTGGCTTCTAGCCAGAAGCTAGAAGCTAGAAGCTGAGCTTAATGAAAAAAGAACTCATAGAACTTCGCGTTAACGGCCGCTCTCGCGAGCTGGCTTTCGAGCCCAGCAAGCTCTTGCTCGATGTGTTGCGCCAGGACCTCGATCTGACCGGATCCAAGCGTGGATGTGACGACTCTTCCTGCGGCGCATGCACTGTACTCGTTGACGGTATACCGATGATGTCATGCACCATGTTGGCCGCCAGTTGCGAGGGTCAGGAGATTACGACGGTCGAGGGCGTAAGCGAACACGGGAGCCTCGCCGCCATTCAAAAAGCTTACGGCGACTGGGGCGGAGCGCAGTGCGGCTATTGCACTCCGGGATTCATCATGACCGTCAAGCATCTACTCGCCGAAACTCCGGAACCAACAGAGCAAGAAATCCGCAGCGCCCTCAGCGGAAATCTCTGCCGCTGCACCGGCTACAGCCAGATGTATCAAGCCATCAAAGCCGCGATTGACGCCGAGCAGAAAGGAATGGCAGCGGCGAAGTAACTTTAAACGCATTGTCATTCCGAGCGAAGCGAGGAATCTGTAGTGACCGACGACCAAAGACTGACGACCAACGACTTTTCTATAATCGGCAAACCCACCGCCATGGTCGACGCCGCCGGCAAGACCACTGGCGCCGGCAAGTATACCGACGACCTCAGCCTGCCCGGCATGCTGGTCGGCCGAATCCTGCATTCGCCGTACCCGCACGCCCGCATCAAGCACATCGACACCAGCCGCGCCGAAAAGTTAGAAGGCGTCGTCGCCGTCGTTACGGGAAAAGACGCACCCAACCCCTACGGCATTCTGCCGGTCGGCCACGACGAGTACGCACTGGCCCTCGATAAGGTCCGTTACGTGGGCGATAACGTTGCCTGTATTGCCGCAGTCGATGAGGCCACGGCAGATCAAGCGCTGGAATTAATTGATGTCGAATACGAACTGCTGCCCGCCTATTTCGATCCCGAAGACTCGATGAAGGCGGAGATGGATTTAATTCACGACAACAAGCCACACAACCTCGAAAAAGATTATCACCACGTATTCGGAGACCCTGAGAAGGGTTTTGCGGAAGCCGACCACGTCGCTGAAGCTCGCTTCATCGCCAACGAAGTCACGCATGCCGCAATGGAACCGCACTCGACGCTGGCTGCATTCGAAATCGATCCCCACACCGGCAATCGCGGGCGCCTCACCGTGCAGTCATCAACACAGGTTCCATATTACTTGCAACACAAGCTTTCGCTGGTGCTCGAAATGCCGATGGCGCAAATTCGTGTCATCAAGCCGCTGGTGGGCGGAGGGTTCGGGGGAAAGAGTGAAGTCATCCCCCTCGAAATCATTGCCGCCATTGCGGCACGAAAAGCATTGGCACCGGTGAAGATCACTTACATGCGCGAAGAAGTTTTCTGGGCACATCGCGGACGCCCCCGCACCATAATCGATCTCAAGACCGGAATCAAGAACGATGGCCGCATCACCGCCGTCAAAGCCCGCGTAGTCCAGGATGGCGGAGCCTATTGCTCCTACGGCGTCGTAACCATTCTTTACTCGGGCGCGTTGCTGGGGGCGCTCTACGACATTCCCAACATTCAATACGACGGATATCGCGTTCTAACCAACAAGCCAGTCTGTGGCGCGATGCGCGGTCACGGCACCGTTAACGTTCGTTTCGCCTTCGAATCGCAACTGGACGAACTTGCAGCCAAGGCGGGAATCGATCCCGCCGAGATTCGCCAACGCAATCTTCTTCAGCCGCCCTGCATCACGGTGAACGGCCTGCGCGTACAGAGTTACGGATTGCCCGAATGTATCGAAAAGACCGTCACACGCTCCGGTTGGAAACAGCGCAAAGGCAAGCTGCCCAAGGGCCGCGGCCTGGGCATTGCCTGCAGCCACTACGTGAGTGGCGCAGCAAATTCCATCATCCGTTCCGACATGCCGCACTCCACGGTCAATATCAAAATCGATCGCGACGGCGGAGTCGTCGTCTACACCGGCGCTTCGGAAATCGGCCAGGGTTCCGACACCATGACCGCCCAGATTGCTGCCGAAGTACTGGGCTGCTCTCTTGGACGAATCAAAATTGTTGCCGCCGACACTGACCTCACTCCCATCGACATCGGCTCCTATTCCAGTCGCGTAACCTTCATGGCGGGCAACGCCACGCTGCGCGCCGCAGCAGAAGTAAAAAAGCAAATCGCTCTTGCCGCCGCACGAAAAATGAATTGTGTTTCCGAGGATCTGATTTTTCGCAACGACATCGTCTACAAGCAGGGAAGCCCCCCGCCGGTCATTGCGAAAGCTGCAGATGAAGAAATGACTCAATCCGGAGCCTCTGTCTCCGGCCGCGTCGAAGGACAAATCCTCCGCGGCTCCTTGCAGCAAAAGCGCAAAGACGAAGGCCCTAAAGACTGGATGACGTTCGAAGAAGCGGTAGTCGCCGCCATAGATTTCCACGGCGCTCTGACTGGAACCGGCTCCTACGCGCCTCCGCCTGATGCCCGTGGCGGTAAACATAAAGGCGCTGGCGTCGGCCCATCGCCGGCCTATTCTTACTCCGCCCAGGTCGCTGAAGTCGCCGTGGACGAAGATACCGGCGAAGTGACCGTGCACAAAGTGTGGGCCGCGCATGACTGCGGCCGCGCATTGAATCCAGTTTCAGTCGAGGGCCAGATCATCGGCTCGGTTTGGATGGGCATGGGCCAGGCGCTCACCGAAGAAATGATCTGGAAAGATGGCATGCTGATGAACCCCGGCCTGCTCGAATACCGCAGCCCTTCGTCGGTAGAATCGCCCGAGGTTGAGCCGATCATCGTAGAGAGCATCGATCCCGAGGGACCGTTCGGCGCCAAAGAGTGCAGCGAAGGCTCACTTGCGGCAACCATCCCAGCAATTGCAAACGCAATCTACGACGCCGTCGGAATCCGGCTACACGAATGTCCATTTACGCCCGAGCGCGTGCTGTCGGCGCTACGGGCAAAAAAGAAGGCGAAGGCTATTAATCTGACTGAAGGCGTCGATCCCACTTCACCTGTGCGGTTCCGCGAACATGGCGGATCGCTCTGGCATCGCGGCAAAGGACCAAAGCGCCATCCGCTCGACCCCTCGCGCCGAGAAACCGCAGTTCCAGCGGGAGGTGACGATTGAGTCTCCCGCAATTCAAGCTGCTGCGCCCGCGGACCATGGAAGAAGCGTTTCGGCTATCTAGCGAAACATAGACCTGTAGGCCGCGGGCGTCTCGCCCGCGCAGGCCGCCGGGGAAGGCCCATCGGCGATCCGAATCGTTGCCGGAGGCACCGACCTTATTCCATCCATGCGGCAAAAATTGTTCGAGCCTCAGTACGTGCTCGATATTCGTCACATCGCGGAACTCAAAGGCATTCGCGAGCAGCAGGGAAGCGGCGTCGAAATCGGAGCTTTAACTTCGCTCACCACCATCGAGCACTCCGATCTGCTGCGCCGACGTTACCCAGTGCTGACCGAAGCTGCCGCGACCGTCGCCTCGCCGCTGCTGCGCAACATGGGCACGATCGGCGGAAACATCTGCCTCGACACGCGCTGCCTCTGGTACAACCAATCGCTCACCTGGCGAAAAGGTTGCGGCTTCTGCATCAAGAAGGACGGAGACCTGTGTCATGTGGCGCCCGGCGGAAGCAAATGCTGGGCCGCCTTCTCCGGCGACACGCCGCCCGCTCTGCTGTGTTTGAATGCCGAGATTGAAATTGCCAGTGCATCCGGATTGCGCCGCTTGCCTTTGCGCGATTTTTACACCAACGACGGCGTAGTCTATCGCAATCTACAGCCGAACGAACTTGTTACTCGAGTGTTCCTGCAGGATTCCTCGGCCGACTATCGTGGCGTTTATCGCAAGTTGCGGGTGCGAGGATCGATTGACTACCCGCTAGCCGGAGTCGCTGTCGTCATGAAGCGTTCGAACGGACACATCGCCGACGCACGGTTGGCGATCACAGCGGTGAATCCTGCACCATTGCTGGTTAAGGGGGCAAGCGAGTTGCTCGCCGGAAAGATACTGGATGAAGCGCTGGCAGAAGCCGTGGGGAACTTGGCAGCGAAGACGGCAAAGCCGCTGACCACATCGGCTCTGACACCCGAGTATCGCCGCGAGATGATCCGGGTCTTTACGAAAAGAGCCATTCTTCAGGCCGCCCACGAAAAGAATTAAGCCAACGACCAACGACGAAAGACCAACGACCAACTTGATTACTGACTGCCACATCCACATTCAGCCGCTGGAAATGTTCAAGCCACAAGCCCTTGAACTGATGAAGAAGAAGCGCGCGAACTACGACGAAATCGCCGAATACTGCCGTTCGCCGAAAGCTTTTCTAAAGCATCTCGACAAAGCTGGAATCGATCGCGCAATGCTGATCAACTACGTCGCCCCTGAGGTCATCGGCTTCACATCCGGCGTGAACCAGTTCGTCGCCGACTACGTCAAAGAGAATCCCAAGCGGCTACTTTCTTGCGGCAGCCTGCACCCGCGGCATACGTCCAATGTGATGGCCGACGTGGAACAACTGCTTCGGCTCAAGATCCAGATGATCAAGATTCATCCTCCGCACCAGTTGCTTTTTCCCAACGACTACCTGACCGGGATGAAGGAGTTGGAAATTATTTATCGCGCCGCTGAAGCCAACGGTATTCCCGTGATGTTTCACACCGGAACGTCTATCTTTCCCGGCGCCCGCAACAAGTACGGCGATCCCATTTACATCGACGACGTCGCCGTCGACTTTCCCAAGCTGAAAATCCTGCTCGCTCACGGCGGCCGCCCGCTTTGGATGCACACCGCATTTTTCTTGCTGCGCCGCCATCCAAACGTCTACCTCGACATCAGCGGAATTCCGCCGAAAACGCTGTTGAAATATTTCCCACGCTTGCAAGAAATTGCGAGCAAGACATTATTTGGCACAGACTGGCCAGGACCCGGTGTCCCCGATATCAAACAGAACCTGGAAGAATTTCTCGCGCTGCCATTGCCGCAAGAAACAAAACAACAAATTACAAGCCAGACGGCGTTAACAATTTGGCCAGCCTAACGCCACCTCTTATGTGGTCTCGGAAGGGCACGATGGTTCGCGAAGCAAATGACTAATTACAATGTCATCCTGAGCGGAGTAGCTGGTTCGCGAAGCGAATCGGCTACGAAGTCGAAGGATCTCTCTAATTCGATTCCACTCAAACGGTGCAAGCATTCTAGCGATGAACCGCTGCCCCTCGACTCAACGCGAACTGAACAAATGCCCCATCTTTTCTTTCTTGGTCTTCAGGTAATCCTCGGCATGACTGCTGGGCTTGACCTCGCAGGGAACTCGTTCCACCACTTCAATGCCACCCCGCCCGAGCGCCGCCACCTTGTCCGGATTATTCGACAGCAATCGCACCTTCGACAGGCCCAGCGCTTTTAGAATCCCAACCGGCAGAGCGAACCCGCGCAGGTCCGCTTCGAATCCTAATCGTTCGTTCGCCTCCACGGTGTCGAGTCCCGCGTCCTGCAACTGGTACGCCTGCAACTTAGCCATTAGGCCAATGCCGCGGCCCTCCTGCTGTTCGTAAATCACCACACCGGCGCCTTGCTCAGCGATCATAGAAAGCGCCATCTCCAACTGCTGACGGCAGTCGCAGCGCAGTGAGCCAAAAACATCTCCGGTGAGGCACTGCGAGTGGATGCGCACTAGCGGCGGCGCCGAATGCACATCACCCATCACCAGGGCCACAGCCTCTTCTTTGCGTGTGGCATCTTTTGGAGAAGCCGTGCCTTCGCCGCTCGCGCCTTCGAAACCGAAGATACGGAACGTCCCCCAGCGGGTAGGGAAGTCCGCCGACGCAACCTGCCGAACTGAAAATGTATTCACCACAAGATTATATCGGGCAATCGTGTAGGCGCGGGCGTCTCGCCCGTGTAGTCGAGCGAAGGTCGACAGATGCTCGTTGGCCTCTACCAAGCCGCATAACGATACCGTCGCGGCCGCTCCGGCAAAACCTTAATCAGCACAACCCCAGCCACGAATCCGCCCACGTGCGCCCAGAACGCGATTCCGCCATTAGTCTGACTCGTCTCCGCAATCGAGGTCGCAGCTCCGCTAAGAAATTGCATGAAGAACCAGTATCCCAGTACCAGCCAAGCCGGCAGGTGAAAGAAAAATATCGGCGGAAACCACATCATGACACGGGCTTTCGGATATAGGACGAAATAAGCGCCCATCACGCCGGCAATCGCGCCGCTCGCCCCCACGCTGGGCAGCCTCGATCCCGCATTCAGCAAAATGTGAGTAATCGCCGCCGCAAATCCGCAGACCACGTAAAAAAGCAAATAGCTGAAGTGGCCAAGATAATCTTCGATATTGTCGCCGAATATCCAGAGAAACCACATGTTACCGATCAGGTGCAGCCACGACGCGTGCAAAAACATTGAGGTAAGAATTGGAAGAAATAGTCCGGTGAGCGAAGATGCAGGCCAGGCCGCCAATATGTGATCGAAACGCAACGGCACCACGCCAAAGTGATAAATCAAGCCATTCAAAGCCCCTCGACCCTGTTCGTTTACCGACAGTTCAAACAGGAAGACCAGCGTGTTCAGAGCAATAATGAAATACGTAACAAATGGAGTGCTGAACCGGGGCGTATCATCGCGGATAGGAATCATGAAGGATTAGATTGCGTAATTTGATAATTTGGTAATTGGATAATTGAACAACACGACTCCAAACAACGTTTGTCATTCCGAGGAGCGCGAGCGACGAGGAATCTGGGTCTTGCTCTTTGCTGAGGATAACGACGAAGCTGGTTTCTTAACTGCGTCGCAATTTGAGCGCTTCGCTTTATGCTCACAAGCATAGCAGCCTCGGTTTCACGAGAACGCTGCGTCCAAGGCTAATACCAAATTACCCCTATTACTCAATAACTAAAGTACTCCATGAACGCTGTCCTCATCATCGACAAGCCCGCCGGGCTGACCTCTCACGATGTCGTGAACCACGTACGCCGGATTCTGCACGAGCGCTCTGTAGGACATTTGGGCACGCTCGACCCGCTGGCCACCGGAGTTCTGCCTCTAGTGATCGGTAACCTGACCCGGTTGGCACAGTTCTACACTTCATCCGAGAAAACCTACGAAGGCACAATTCGCTTCGGCTTTGCCACCGATACATACGACGCCGAAGGCGAACCCACCAGCCCGGCCCAAGCGGTGACCCTGACGTTGGACCAGGCGCGTCAACTTGCCAGCCGATTTCAAGGCATGATCCAACAGACACCGCCGCCGTTCTCGGCCAAGAAAATCCAAGGTGTACCCGCCTACAAGTTGGCTCGCAAGCACGCCCAAGTCACGCTAAAGCCGGTTCAAGTTGAGATTAAAGAATTCGACATTACGCGAGTCGACGACGACCGCAGTTCTGCCAACGCTCACGTAGGCCCGGACGCCCCCGTCCGGGCGGCCGAGCAAAGCTCGGCTGGACTCGTAGCCAGTTTTCGCGCCCGAGTAGCCTCCGGAACCTACATGCGCTCCGTAGCCCACGACATGGGTCAACAAATAGGCTGCGGAGCCCATTTGGAATCATTACGCCGAACCGCAGTCGGCGAATTCGAACTAGCCGACGCTCATACGCTAGAGGAACTGGCCGCAGTGGTGAAGACCGGTCAGACGGAAGATCTCTTCATTCATCCTCGCAAACTTCTACCGCAACTGCCCAGCATCACTGCGAATGAGGAAATGGCAGCCCGCATCCGCGCAGGACGCCCAGTAAATATGCCCGAACTCTCCCAATCGAGGCTAGTCAAGGTCTTTGTCGGGCAAAGGGAACTGCTCGCAATCGCAACCCGCGTCGCCGGCACATTGTTCCACGCCAAAATCGTCTTATCGCCCGAGAAGCAATTGGCGCGGCGGGAGGCGATGTAGTTGAACGGATCGCTGTTCGCATTTACGCAATGTCCGATAATAGGTATTATGTAAAATACGATTGGCGCGGTCCCTAACGCCCAGTCTGCCTCATGGATTCTTCGCGATCACCACAATCCTATCCCGTTCCCCACCCTTGGGATCAAGCAGCGTCGCTAGGCTCTCGTCTAGCGTAGCCAGCCTCCCTTTTTTGTGCATGGCCAGCCCGAGCAGATAGGCATCCGTTACTTGATTGTGTCCTACGAGCCGGCCTTGGAAGTGCCGGACGGCTCCCTCGGCTGGCAGATCGTCAGCCCAAAAACGATGTGTTGGATGTTTAACGCCAAGAGCTAGTAGGCGAGTTGCCTCCGGCAACGTCAAGAAATTTGGCGAGAAAGCTGGATTGGACACGATTCTGACGAACGCGCATTCGGTAAACGGACAGGTCGCCCATCCCTGCCCGGCATTTCTAGCAAACCAGTGCTGCACTCTTTCATGGGCGCTATGGGTCGGCCATGCCAGAGCAATCAGAACATTTGCGTCCAACAAAAAAGCAGTCACTACAACTCGTTCTCCAGTTCCTTGACCCGTTCAGTGGTGACTTGCGGAGAATCTGGCGGAAGAACCACAACATGGATTCCATTGACCACCTTTGTGGTCATCGGCGCGTTCAGCCCCCGTCGCACGAGTTCGGACACTGCCTTGCCCAAGGCCACAGAGCGGCTGTCGGCATAGCTCCGGACCGCTTGAAAGACATCATCATCGAGACTAAGAGTTGTACGCATTGCCATATGATGCTATATTACAAAGTTGATGTCAATACTGCGATTTACGCATCACATTATTACAGCGATGCGATTACCTTCAATCACTCTCCCCTTTCCGTAGCAATCTGCTCAAATCCTCGCGAAATCGCCTCAGCGCCTCTAATCGTTCAGGCGTGGCTTCGACCACTTCCTGCTTGGCCTGAAACACAAGACGCCCGCCGGCTTCCACCAAAACCCCTATCGCCTCTCCCATCTGCCATCCCGGCGTCCCCAGCATTTGCATGCCATCGGTCCCGGGCACGAGCAGCGCGATGCATTCATCGCGAACCACTCCCACACACTTAGGAAAGCGGTCGAAGACCTTCAACTCGAATCCCGCCACGTAGATTTTCTGAAGTTGTTCCGCCGGATCAGGCATGCAAGGATTGAGGAATTAATATTCATTGAGTCATTGAATCATTCAATGACTCAATCACTCAATGATTCAATTCCTACATCTTATACCGGCCCAAATCCTCGTCATTCAGGCCTTCCAACCACTTCCTCAGCTCCTCGCTGGTCACGCGGTCTGAGGCGCTGGTCGCTAACTTGGAATTCTTCAGAACCTCATCTTCCACAAAGATCGGACAATCCACTCGCAGCGCCAACGCCAGCGCATCCGACGGCCGCGAATCAATGCTCACAATCCGCCCATCGCGCTCCAGCCAAATCACCGCATAAAACGTGTCTTCCCGCAACTCCGTAACCACAACTTTATGGACCATCGTGTCCAGGCCGACCAGCACGTTCTTGATCAAATCGTGGGTCATGGGACGAGGGGTGCTCACCTTTTCAATCTCCAACGCAATTGCATTCGCCTCGTAGATCCCCACCCAGATCGGCAGCACAGTATCCGTCCCCGCATCCTTAAGGATCACAATTGGCATATTCGTCACCGGATCCATTAGCAAGCCCCGAATTTTCATCTCGACTTCCATCGTGATCTCCGAAAAGCTCTTATATCACCAATTCGCCCAAAAGGCTGTTGGGAAAACTGCCTGTCGTTACTACTGTTACATATTCGCCCGGACTGAGTTTTGTGTCCGAGGGCGCCGTAAAATTGAAGACCTTATTCTGCGACGTGCGGCCGGCCCACTGTCCTCGCGCCTCATTTCGACTTTCAACCATCACTTCAAGGGTTGACCCTAGGCATCTCTCATTCCGCCGCTTCTGGATGGATCGCTGTTTCTCGTTCAGCACCGCCAAACGGCGCGCCTTTTCCTCGTCGGGAATCGCGTCCTGCAAACTCAGCGCCGGAGTGTTGGGCCGAGGCGAATACTTGAATCCAAAAATGCTGTCGTATTCGACCTCATCCAGCAGCGACAACGTCTCTTCAAACTCAACCTCGGTCTCGCCTGGAAACCCGACAATGATGTCGCTCGTGATACTAATTTCCCGCCGCGCTGCCTTCATCCATGAGATGCGTTCCATGTACTCGTCGCGCGTATAAAGCCGCTGCATCGCCGCCAACACGCGCTCAGAACCGCTTTGCACCGGCAGATGCACGTGATCGCACAAGGTGGGGACGGCATCGATCGCCTCGATAATGTCACGCCCAAAATCTCTGGGATGAGAAGTCGTAAACCGCACTCGCCTGATTCCTGAAATTTCGCCCACCGCAGCCAGCAATTCGGCGAAGGTCCGCTTCCCTGCCGGATCTTTGTACGAATTCACGTTCTGTCCCAGCAATTGAATTTCGGTATATCCAAGATCGGCCATCTGCCGAGCTTCCGTTAATACCGACTCCGACGTCCGGCTGCGCTCCTTACCGCGCGTAAACGGAACTACGCAGTAGGCGCAGAACTTGTCGCAACCTTCAATGATGGTGATGTAACCGCGATGCGGATTAGTGCGCGCCGTGAATTCAGTCTCAAAGCATTCGTCAGTTTCGCGATCGTCCAATCCGGTGACGCGCTGCTTCCCTGCTTCAATTTGGATCAGCATCTGCGGCAGATTGCGATACGACGCCGACCCGCAGACCAGCGAAACATAAGGCGCGCGCTCGAAAATCTTTTCGCCTTCCTGCTGCGCCACGCAACCCAGCACGCCAAAGCGCTTGCCCTGCTTATAGAATTTCTTGTAATCGGCAAGCCGGTTGAACACCTTCTGCTCGGCCTTGTCGCGGATGGAGCAAGTATTGTAGAGAACCAGTTCCGCCTCGGCGACAGTTTGAACCTGCCGGTAACCCTCCGACACCAGCGTACCCACGACCTTTTCCGAGTCGTGCGCATTCATCTGGCAACCGAAAGTTTCGAGGTAAAAAGTCTTCTGGGGCTCACCCGGCATACGTAAAGCCAGTATAACGCAGGGGCCGCGAAGCTTGGACGGGCCACCCGCAGAAAACTGTCATCCTGAGCGGAGCAGATTCTCCGCGAAGCGGGGAATCTGCGGAGTCGAAGGACCCAACACTGATTGCGCCACGATGATGTGGAAAGGCATTCTCACCGAATTCACTGTGAGAATTCCTTGACGTCTCTCGGTTGGACCAGCAGCATCGGGGTCCTTCGACTGCGGCCTCGTTCGCTTTGCGAACGACGCCTCCGCTCAGGATGACCAGTAGGGTGAGTTGATGGATCGTCCCTGCTGCACTTACATCAACGCCATCGAGGCGGCTGCTCGCGCCGACAGCGACGCGCAACCCCTGACCTCCCGCGATCTTAAGCGGATGAAGCGGACGCCGCAGGCGAAAATCATTCGCCGCGCCCTGGGCTTGACCCAAGAGGAATTTGCCGCCCACTACCACATCCCTCTAGGCACTCTCCGGGATTGGGAGCAAGGCCGCGCGGAGCCCAACCAACCCAAGCCTATCTAAAGGTCATTGCCCGCGAACCCGAGCGCGTCGAGCGCCTGCTGAATCCCAGGCCACACTAAAACGAAGCTGGAGGCAAAGCGGCGGCACAGCGGGAACGTCCCGTCCGTCCCGTGTTTTCCTTCGATGTTACTTTAGTGATTCCGACGGATTGACCATTCCGTGCACGAATGGTGTCTACTCTAGGCATGTGCGAGAAGATCGTGCGCATCCTGGCATGGTTCTTGGCGGCAGTGTTGGCATCGATTCTCTTGCTCGCCGCAGCAATTCGCGTTGACCAATATGTGCTCCGTTACCGCGCCGAGCGCCTGCAGTCTGATATTCGCTCACTCGAATTGCGAAAAAGCACATTCGCCGACGCCCGGCGATTGGAAGATCGCTGGTTCGATAAGACGAAAGAAAAGGTCTGCCGGCCGTCTTGGTGCGATCTGGACATATCCCTGAACAACACAAGCGCGCGGCACCTTGAGTTTCTCTTGAATCACCTTGCAGTTCGTGCCATCTATCACAGTCTCGGCGGGCGCGTCGCGGGCGCATATGCGTTCATTCAAGTTCGAGACAATATCCTGTGGGGGAAAGGCATAGGCCTGGGCATCGAGACCTTGGATACGGAACCGGACGGTAGGCGCGTCGAATATGAGCTGCTGGGCAGCGTCGGGACTGATTCTCCCCCGTGGGTACGGGCCCGACATCCCGAATATCAAATCGGCAGGCCGAACGCGTGCACGAGTTGCGTGGACGGATGGGTCAAATTTACTCCCTTTGCCGACCCGCGAGATGTTTTGCGCCTCACCGACCTCAACTTCACCTGCATCACCCGCTGGCGGCATTGCACAGAACAAGCGGACATTCTTCCCACGGCTTGGAAAGAACTACGGGCAGAAATAGCGGAAGGCGCGGAGGATGATCCAAATCCCTGCACACCTGCGATCATTCGAAGCCTCAGCCGCCAGACCCACCGCTTAGAACTTCTGAAAGTCATCAAACTAAAACCTGACCCCAATTTGCCGCTGATGACAGTTCGTCGACTACCAGGAAGTGCGCTTCAACGTCCTGATCAGTGGCAGGAGTTCGACCTCCCTGCGGACCTTATAGGCTTGGGCGTCGTTCACCTAGGCGAACAGTTTCTGATGTTCGACAATGGCGCGTGTAGAGCGGTTCCGGCCACAGAGGAAAACTTGAAGGCCGCACGATTGGGTGCAGTCGAAGGACGGTTAAGCCCGGCGCACCCGCTGGACCTGCCGTTTGGAAAACCGAGTCCTCCTGAACTTGACGTTCACTAGACTTGCGGATCTGCCTGGCGGGTGGCCCGGACTTTTGATCACGCCGGCATCACCAACACAGCGGTGCCCCGTCCTTGCGTTTTGTGCAAGGTCGGGTACGATGCCGCCGATAGCACAGAAGGGGACCCGCTGAAAGTCGCGACCTTCAACATTAACAACATCAATAAGCGGCTCGACAACCTCGTGGCTTGGTTAGCGAAAGCTGAACCGGACGTGGTGAGTCTCCAAGAGCTCAAGGCAGAGCAGGAAGGGGGCTGGCCCACGCCTTCATCGCACACAAAAGCGGGTGCCCTGCCCTTCTCGCGCTCTTTGCAAGAGGGCGGGGCTTTTGAAACTCGGGGACGGGAAGTTTCCTTCGACCCGGGCCGGGGCTGGTCCGCTTCCCGCTTTCTCCCACGGCTTGCGCCATGGACTGCATTCTTACGCCGCTTCGCGGCTTGGGGCTGATGCTTTCGGGTCACCTCACCGCAACACCTTCAGCGGACAAATTGCCATCTGCACCGGCCCATTGTCCCGGCAGCGTGGCGTCACAATTTTGCTCGGCCCGTATTCATCGTAAGGACAAGCCATCTGGCACCATCCCTCGCGATACTTCTCCCACATCGACCTCCCCGATGCACGCGGCCTGAAGGACAGGTGCGTCCGTTTCTTTAGCTTCTCTACCGGAATGACATACCACGCATCTTCCGGCACCAGGTACGCCACCAGAAAGTCAATCTGAGTCTCGTCGTAAGGCGCCAGCGTGGTGCCGGTAATTGCTACGGCGTATCCGCGCGCTGAGCGTCCTCGCGTCGACTTCACCTGCACCCGCCAAAAGCAATGTCCGGAATCAAGAATGAAGTCATAACGCTCTTCTCCCCACGGCTTGGCCACACCAAAGCCCATGCTCGAAGCTTTCACTAGAAACCGCGCCTCGGCCAGTTCTCCGTGGCTTTTCTGGGTATCGAGGCCAATTCCCTGAATATCGAAACCTTGTTCCCGCTCATTATCGTATTGCTGATTTTCAATTTGCATGACGACAAAGGCGCAGCCGATTTAAGCTGCGCCTGAGTTCCCTTTCATAAATGTGTGGCAAACGAAAACGCGACCCAAGCCTCGCTCAAAAATCGCGAGACCACGGTCGCGTCTGATCTACCATCAATAGCCTAACCTGTCGCGAGCCACCCGAAACAACAAAAAGCAAACCGCTTCCCATTCCGGGAATCCTCTGGTGTTGATTTACATCGGGTGCCCCAGGTCTCGCCGTTTTTGCGAGACCTGGGTTTCCAATCGTCTAGTTAAGTTTTGCGCGTGTCCACAGTCTCTCCATTTTCGACAAACGCCTGCATCCAACCGAGAACACGCGTCCATCCTTGGGCGTGATCGGTCGCTGCCTTTGTATCTCCGGCAAATCCTTCGTGACGAACTCTGACCAGCGTTCCCGTGCCGACCTTGTGCGGGCCGTCGTGACGTAAACCATGAACGTTGCGAGGTTCCAGTTCCCAGCGCACAACTGTTTTCAACTCGCCGCACCAGGTGGCGAACCAAGTATGGACTAGCAGGCGTGGCGGGTCGATTTCCAGATACTCGCCATCCACTCGAAACGACTTGCCGTCGGCGCCTTCGCCGATGCTCGAATATTTGCCACCCACGCGGAAATCAGCCTTTCGCTCCGTGATGCGATACATGCCCTTCTGCCCCCACCACTGAGACATCTGGGCGGGATCGGTCATCGCCTGAAAAACACGCTCCGGCGGCGCGGCAATAAAAATTTCCGCAACTACCGCGTTTTGATCTGGCGTGATTTCGCTTGTAGCCATGAAATTTCCTGTAGAAGTAGCCATCGTGTTTGCTCCTTACCCTTTCTCCAAAAAGTTTTTGAAAGCAGCGACCAGACCCGGCCAGCCCTGACTGTATCCGGCGCGCGTAGAAGGCATTTGCGCCAATCCGCTATGGGTGACTTTGACTCGCGTGCCGGCAGAAGTTGGTGTCAGTTCCCAACGGACCACAGTTTCGATCGAGGGATTTTCGTGCCAGTTCGCGAACCAGGTATAAGCGAGGGTCCGCGGGGGATCGACTTCAAGTACCTTTCCGTGATGCTCGTATTTGCGCTCGCTGCCGTCTGCATTGGTGACGCTTTTTTCGTGGGAGATGAATTGCCACTTGCCCCCGGGACGCGCATCCATTTCCCAGACGGTCATTTCGAAATTGCCGCCGGAGCCCCACTTCATTGCCTGATCGCGAGTAATGAGCGCTTGAAAAACGCGTTCGGGCGGGGCGGCGATGTCGATTTCGCTGACAATGGCATCCTGATCCGGCGTGATTCGAGTTGTAGCCACGGCATCTCCTTGGCGTGATCATTTCTGTTCTGCTGTAGAGACGTAGCCAGCTACGTCTCTACAGTTAAGGCGACGAATATTTATTTGCGTGTTAGTTCAAACACTTCCTTCATCTGCTTGCCGTGGTCGGTAAAGTTCCATTCCTCGGTGTGGTGATTGGCGTCGAGCATGGCGATTACGACATGATCCATGTGGCCGGTTTGCGGGTTGTCAAGATTAGTGGCGTCGAGAAAATTAAACGTGATCGTTTTGCCGTCAGGTGACCCGCTGGCCTGCATGCGTGGCTGATTGCCCGCCGTACAGTAGTGGGTCAGCAGCAGGCGGTTGGAGCCGTCCAAATGAATCATGGAAATCATCTCCTCGCCGTGACCATTGATTTCGCTCATCAACGCAGACCCGCCAGCGGTCATGCGGTAGGAAACTCGCACCGGCTCGCCCTGCGAGTTCTTTCCTTCCCAAGCGCCGGCGAGCGATTTCAGTTGGTCAAACGATTTCTGCGCGTCGGTCTGCGCAAAAACGGCAGTGGTGGAGAGCGTTAGCAGCATGCAGATGGCGAATAGTTTCATGTCTTTCCTCCGGAAAAGTTATTTGTGTTTTGCCCTATGGCGGGCGTTTTCTTTTTCGTACTCGGCTTCTACAAAGGTTTTCAAATTCGTCAAACTGGTTTGCCAGAACACGCGATACTGTTCCAGCCACGAGTCTACGGCCTGCAATGGAACCGGATTGAGCTGGTAAACGCGATGACGGCCTTCGCGTCTCTCCTCAACCAGATGAGCCCTGCGCAACAGACGAAGATGCTTTGAAATGGCAGGCCGCGAAACCGGGAAAGCTCGGGCAATTTGTCCAGCAGGAAGGCTTCCTTGTCGCAGAAGATCGAGCATCGCCCGGCGGGTCGGATCGGCAAGAGCGCTGAATGCTTCCTGATATGTAACCGATCGGTTTCGCATAATGTGTAACTGTATGGTTACGCACTCAGGATGTCAAGCTAATTTTTATATCTTACTTATGTTATTATGTAAGCCATGATCCGTCGAATAACTACAGTAAGCACAAAAGGGCAGTTTGTCATTCCATCGGAAATGAGAACGTCTTTAGGAATCAGGCCGGGAAGCCGCATTGCCGTTACCCAGGAGGGATCGAAAATCTTTCTCGAGCCGGTCTCGGAGGAACTCGTGGACAAGACGCGCGGACTTTTTTCCGGCAAACCTTCTCTTTCTGAAGAGCTCAAGCGAGAGCGGCGACGCAAGGACAAATGGTAACGTACGTTCTCGACTCAAGCGCGATTTTCCGCTATCTCGATGATGAGCCAGGCGCTGAGCGCGTCTCCGAGATCATTAAGGCTCATCTGGCCGGCCGATGTGAAATCATGGTATCAGCGCTGCATTGGGGCGAGGTTGCCGGAATTACCTGCAAGATTCATGGAAGTCAAGATATGGAGCTTGCCCTGTCACGTCTACATGCTTTTGGTCTGCAGATCGTTCCGGCTGATGCCGATCGGGCCGTCCGAGCGTCGCTGGTTAAACTTAAGAGAAAGATCCCGTACGTCAACGCCTTCGGAGTAGAACTGGCAGCAGATTCAAGGGACCATGTTTTCATGACGGCAGACTTCGATTTCAAACGGGCGAAGTCGCGATGTGGCAATCGAGTTTCTACCTCTAAAGTAAAAGATCAACGGCGGCGGACAGAAGTGTCCGCCCTACACGTTAGGCTTGGTGATCAAATCGAGGAACGCTTGATGCACGCGTGTGTCTTCGCTGAGTTCTGGATGGAAAGTTGCGGCCATAACTTTTCCCTGGCGCACGGCGACCGGATCGTTGCCTTCAGTGGCGATGACTATTACGTTCGGCCCGACGCGCTCGATCTTGGGTGCGCGGATGAAGACCATTTCGATCGGATCATTACCCAATCGACCTTCGCGGATGGAGCTGTCGATCTGGCGGCCGTAGGCATTACGGCGGATGCGAATGTCGAGGGCGCCGAGTCCGGATTGCTTCGGGTTCTCGACTTCGTCAGCTAAGAGAATGGCGCCGGCGCAGGTTCCGAAGGTCGGCTTCAGACGCACGAACTGCTTCAGCTTTTCGAATCCCGCTTCGCCGAGCAGTTTCAGAAACGTGCCTGATTCTCCGCCGGGAATTACCAGGCCGTCGATCTCGTCCAGTTGCTCGGGCTTCTTTATCAAGACAACTTCAGCGCCCAGCTCTTCGAGCCGTTTGCGGTGCGCGTCGAAATCGCCTTGGAGCGCTAGAACCCCGATCTTCATGGTGGATTAATTTTACCCGAACAGAAAAGGTCATCGTTCCCGCGCACGTAAAGCTCGGACGCGGCACCCCGCAAAAGGCAATGGCTCCGGCGAGCCGGAGCCATGAAAAATCTCGTAGTGTGAGCACTCTTCTATCTCAGTATCAGAGCAGCAGACCTCAGTGTGACACTGAATCAATCAGAGCAACGGTGTAATGCTTTCGATTTACCGCGACAGCGACTATAAGACCTAGCGCGGGATCTCACTCTACGCCTAATTCTGTTACACCTTCTGGCGGATTGTTTGCCATCTGTGTTTTTCGCTAGCATTCGGCCGGGGAGTGAATCTATCTTTCCGAAACAGACTGACTACTCGACAAGCGCATCGTGGGAATAGAAGTAGGGTTCAATAATGATAGAACGGAAGCTCACCATCAACGAGATCATGCTTATCGCCGGCACCCGCTTCGCACTGGGCGTTGGAATCGGCCTATTGCTTTCCAACCGGCTAAACCGTGCTCAACGCAAAGCTGCCGGTTTAGCTCTCGCCTTGTTTGGAGGCCTTATGACGATTCCGCTCGCCTTGGGTGTGATCGAAAAAAAGGATGCGGAAGGGCTGAGACGAGCCGCCTAAGCTGTTGTGACTCGATGGGCAGGATCTCAACCGAGGAAAGCAGGTAAATATGGCTGTGAAATTGAACCGGACGGGATTTGAGTACGCCAAAGAACTGGTCGCCGCAGGAAAAGCGGTGAAGGACGAAAGGGATGCATGGAGCGAACACCAGCCATCCACCCAACACGAAAATGAATTCATCCATGCGCATGGGTTCGAGGAGTACGGGAAGTGGCATTTAGGAATCGACGACGAGGCGGGTGAAGACACCAAACAACGCTACAAATTTCCTTATGGAGATTTCGAGAAGGTCCATCGCTGCGCAGTTCTTTCCGCTGAGAGTCGGGCAGGACAATACAAGCACTTTGATATTGAACGTGCAGCCGCGCATTTGCATGGCATGATCGATGCACTGGAGCAGAAGGCCGCCTGAACTCCGCGCACACCCTTCCGGGGGCGGCCTCTCATGTTCTACATTGCAAAAGAGACTAGCTAGCATCAAGCGGCTTTTGATCCACATTGTGAGCACTTGGACTGAATGTCGTCCTTGTTGATGCGCAAATAGTTTTCGAACGACTCCCACCAGCGGGGCTTGAGCAAAGTGACTCCAGACGCGGCGTCCTCTGCGCGGGCGACGGACTCAGGACGCAAGGTGACCTTGCCGCTGCTGGGAGCAGGATCAGAAAATACCTCGCTGATCCGCTTGGGATAGAGCTCGGCGACGTTCAGCTCACCTGCGGCTTTGCTTTCCTGGCGGGTCGATCTTGGCTGTTTCGAACCGGCAGTAGCGGCAACGGGTTCATCAAGCGGCGTAATTATGCGATCGGAGTCCTTCATGTGCATGACAGGATCCTCCTCCCAGTACTGTTTGAACTCCTGCTCGTATTTTTTCCATTCCTCTTTCGACTGCAACGACTTCTCGTCAAATTGCGGGGAATCTTTGATGTCTTGTCGGGTGGCATCGGTAACGAGAGCGTGGTCGTCGGTCTGGTCCGCGGAGACAACGTCGGCGGGGAGCAGAAACGTTCCAGCTTCCAACCAGCCGCCGCTATCTACTACCAGGTAGCGAATCTCCATGGTGTCGTGATCGACGATTGCGTCATCTACATTGCCTAATTTTTCGCCGTCAGATCCGCGGACAGTGGTACCGCGGACATCGTGAACATCGCCAGACACCGGCAGAGTTTCAAGACTACCGTAATGATCCATGAGGACCTCCCTTTCTCCATCAAGCGTGGGACGAAAGAGGGAAAAGATCAATTCGACGAGATTCGTAAGCAGGTGTACTTCTTTGGACCTAGGAGTGGGGACATACCGATAAAAGCGGGTGCCCCAGGTCTCGCCGTATTTGCGAGACCTGGGAGTGGTTTTAGCCGGAACCGGCGCCCGTCTCAGCGAGTCGCTGATTAGCACACGTCACCAACCTCGGGTTTGCAGCATGTGGGCCTCGTCCAACGCCCCTATTGCGAGTCCTTTCATGGCTCCGACCAGGTCTTCGCTGACTTCAAGTAATACTTTAGGGTCGTTGTAGTGCGTCGCGGCTTGCACGATTGCCCTGGCGCGCTTCGCCGCTTCTTCGGGATTGGTGAATGTCGTCGAGTCTTGCATAAAGATTCCGGAGCCGACGAATACGGATTCGGCGCCTAGTTGCATCACCAGCGAAGCGTCGGCGGGCGTGGCGATGCCTCCGGCGGAGAAATTGGGGACGGGCAACTTCCCTTCTTTGGCGACGATTCTTACCAGTTCATACGGGGCCTGATGCTCTTTAGCTTTGGCGTAGAGTTCTTCTTCGCTGAGCACAGTCAGAATCTTTATCTCTTGCACGATCTGGCGCATGTGTTTTACGGCATGCACGACGTCGCCGGTGCCGGCTTCGCCTTTGGTGCGAATCATGGCGGCACCTTCGGCGATGCGGCGCAAAGCTTCTCCCAGGTTGCGCGCGCCGCAGACGAACGGGACGGTGAACGCGTGTTTGTCGACGTGGTGGGCTTCGTCGGCGGGCGTAAGCACTTCGGATTCGTCGATGTAGTCGACGCCGAGTTCCTGCAGAATTTGCGCTTCGGCGAAGTGGCCGATGCGGCACTTGGCCATTACGGGGATCGAAACAGCGGCCATAATCTCGCGAATTTTCTTCGGCGAAGCCATTCGGGCTACGCCGCCCTCGGCGCGGATTTGCGCGGGCACGCGCTCGAGCGCCATGACCGCAACCGCGCCGGCCTTTTCGGCGATGGTGGCTTGCTCGGCGTTGGTCACGTCCATGATGACGCCGCCTTTTAGCATTTCTGCCAGGCCGGTTTTCAGACGCAGGCTGGTCGATCTTCCGTTGTTTTGCGACATAGTTTCCTCTTTTCGTCCGGCTCAGGCCCCACTGATCATCCGCATGGGCGTGGACGCCCGCGCCCACACTCTAAGTATATGGGACGGGCGAGACGCCCGTCCTCCATTTATTTGATTTGACTATCTTTCTACGAATTTGGCGAACATTTTTTGCGGGTCGATAGCTATGAACAAGCCGCGACTGCGCGCCAGGACTTCGTCTTTGGAATTCAGAATCTCCGCCATATTGACGTGCTGGCGGCCGCGGACGCGCACCTCGCGGGACTGCACGCGCAGCGTCTTGTTCAGCGGCACTGGCTTCAGGTAGTCGACGGTGATCTGTGAAGTCAGCGCGATTACGTGACGCAACTTGTTCACCTTGCCCATGGCTTCGTCCAGAATCGTTGCAATGATGCCGCCGTGGGCATGGCCCGGCGGACCGGTGTAGCGTTTGCCCAGACGGAAGCGGCAGACGAAGCTGTCGCGCTCTTCGTCATAAGTGAATTTGAGGTGCATGCCTTGCGGATTTTCCTTGCCACAAGCAAAGCAGTTGTTCTTCTGCAGGCGAAGATAAGGCGTGTCGTGGCCATGGCCCGATGATTTTTTCAGCATAACGTTCAAAGACATTAGACCACCCTTCGACTACGCTCAGGGCAGGCTCCGTATTATCGTACACAAAGTAAAACCTGCTGAGCATTTCAACACACCTGCAGTTCCCGATTCGGTACGTCACAACAAGGTGTTGCGCGCATCACACATCGCTGTGATAAACTTCGGGGCCAACCGCAGCTTCGGGATTTTTTGAACGAGCTATGACGCCGCACAAACCACGTTGCTTGGAGATCTCGTAGATGGGCCTCGCTCTGCTTGGAATTATCTGGCTGATCACTCTGGTTAGCACTTACTTCTTCGTGGCAAAAACCTGGTGGCTTCCGCACGGCGCATCGTTGGCGGCGGCCGGCATCGATCACCAGTTTGCCGTGACTTACCTGCTGATGGGAGTTGTCTTTGTGGCGGCACAGGGCGCGCTGGGACTTTTTGTGTGGCAGTACCGCGATCGTGGCGCTGCCTCCAAGGTGACCTACACTCACGGCAATACCACAATGGAAGCGGTGTGGACGGCTCTGACGGCAATCCTTTTTATTGGGTTGAACCTGATGGGCAGTCCGATCTGGGCGGCGGAACGTTTTGCTCCGGCGCAGGCGGGTTCGGTTCCAGTGGAAGTAACTGGAATGCAGTTTGCCTGGTATTTTCGCTATCCCGGAGCGGATGGAAAATTTGGCCGCACTGATCCCAAACTGATGGATCCATCGGCGGGAAACGAGGCTGCAATCGGTTTGGATACGTCCGATCTCGCTTCAAAAGATGACCTGGTTACGGGCACGATGTATGTTCCGGTGAACCGGGAGATCGATCTTACCGAGCGCGCGGTGGACGTGATCCACAGCTTCTTCGTTCCCCAAATGCGCTTCAAACAGGACGCCGTTCCTGGGCTGATCATCCATATGCATTTCACCCCAACGGAAATTGGCGAATACGAAATTGCCTGCGCCGAGCTATGCGGACTCGGGCATTACAAAATGCACGGCATGTTGCACGTGGTGAGTCAGGAAGACTTCGATAAATGGCTGGCGACTCGGGAGGCGGAGAAACAGTAATGGCGACTAGCGCAACAATTCACTCGCACGCGGCTCCTCAGGGATTTATCCGCAAATATATTTTCAGCCTGGATCACAAGGTTATCGGGCTTCAATACTATTTTCTCGCGCTGGTGGCGGTATTTGTCGGAATGTTCTTGTCAGTGCTGATGCGGTTTCACATGATCTGGCCGACGGCGGTGCTGCCAATTATTGGCGAGATCAAGCCAGAAACCTATTTGAGCCTGCTGACCATGCATGGCACGATTATGGTTTTCTTCGTGCTGACCACGGCGCCGCAGGGCGGCTTTGGAAATTATTTTCTGCCGATTCAGATTGGCGCGCCGGATATGGCGTTCCCTGTTCTGAACATGCTTTCCTTCTGGACTACGTTCGTGGCATTCGTCGTAATACTCGCCGCGTTCTTTGTGACTGGCGGGGCGCCGCTGCACGGCTGGACCGGTTATGCTCCGCTGAGCGCGCTGACCAATTCTGGCCCAGGCGAGCAACTGGGCGCGGATTTGTGGATCACCAGCATCGCAATTTTCTGTATCGCATCCCTGATGGGCGCGCTGAATTTCATCACGACCACTCTCGATCTGCGAGCCAAGGGCATGACCATGATGCGCATGCCGCTGACAGTTTGGGCATGGTTCGTCACTGCAATCCTGGGGCTCCTGGCTTTTGGAGTGTTGCTCTCGGCTGGAATTTTGCTTTTGCTTGATCGAAATTTAGGGACCAGCTTTTACGTTCCCTTGGTCGTGGTTAATGGCCAGGTGATGGGCCACAAGGGCGGTTCGCCGCTGCTCTGGCAACATCTGTTCTGGTTCTTTGGACATCCCGAGGTGTACATCGCGATTCTACCGGGCATGGGCGTGGCTTCGCAGTTGCTCTCGACCTTCTCGCGCAAACCCATCTTCGGTTATAAAGCCATGGTCTACGCGATTATGGCCATCGGCTTCCTCGGATTCATGGTCTGGGGCCATCACATGTTTATGAGCGGCATGAGCCCGTATACGGCGTTTGCGTTTTCGCTGATGACCATGGCGATCGGCGTTCCCTCAGCCATTAAAACTTTCAATTGGCTGGGGACGATTCATGGCGGACGCGTGCGCTTCCAGACTCCGATGCTTTTTGCCATCGGCTTCGTTTCCCTGTTTGTTTCCGGCGGATTGAGTGGGCCATTCTTGGCGCAGCCGGTGCTGGATATTCCCTTGCACGACACAGCTTTCGTAGTCGGCCATTTTCATCTCATCATGGGAGTCGCGGCGATCTTTGGCATGTTCGCCGGAACCTATTACTGGTTCCCGAAAATGTTTGGCCGCATGATGAACGAGACCTGGGGCCGGGTTCACTTCGTGATTACGTTGATCGGGACATATTGCATTTTTATGCCGATGCATTATCTGGGCATGGCCGGACAGCCGCGGCGGTACTCACAATTCACCGAGCTTGCGTATCTGCATAATCTTATCCCGCTCAATGAGTTCATGACATACGCAGCCTTCATTACCGTGGCTGCGCAGTTCATCTTCGTGCTCAATTTGTTCTGGAGCATGTTTAAAGGTCCGAAGGCGAGCGACAATCCATGGGAAGCGACGACGCTGGAATGGACTACGACTACGCCACCTCCGCATGACAATTTTGGCGGGCATACGCCAGTGGTGAATCATGGGCCGTACGAATATAACGTGCCCGGCGCGCCACGGGATTACGTAATGCAAACTGATCCGGCGACGGTGGCATCGCATTAGAAAAGTTTCGCGGGCGAGGGCGCCCGCGCCACATGCTCAGCGCATCTATCAGTCATGGTAACTTTCAGTTCTCCAGTTTCGATTGACGTACCGAAGACCGGCCAGGGTGGCGGCGGCACGCGTCCGCCTGCGTACAGTGGCGGCGGGGATGGGCCGGGCGATGGGTCTCCGGATTATGGCCAGCGTTTGCGCCGGGTGCGGCTGGGATTGGCCATCGGGCTGACTTCGGTCACCATGATATTTGTTTCGCTAACGAGCGCTTACGTCGTGCGTCGGGGCTTGCCCACGCTCGATGAACGAACAAATAAGTATGTGCGCGATTGGATTCCGGTCGACCTGCCGACGAGCCTGCTGCTCGTAAACACGGCGTTGTTGCTGGTAAGCAGCATCACAGCGGAATTGGCTCGACGTCAGATTACGCGACAGGCGGCGCTGGCTCCAGTTCGCTCCATACCCGGGGTTTCGCTGGGTGAGGACAATGGCTTTCCCTGGCTGACTGTCACTGTCGTTCTTGGCGGGGGATTTCTGGTGGGTCAGTGGATGGCGTGGCGCGAGCTGGCGGATCGCGGTTTTTATATCGCCACCAGCGCCAGCAGTTCGTTTGTCTATCTACTCACCGCAACGCATGCGGTGCACCTGGCGGGAGGAATTCTGGTGCTGCTCTATGCGGTTGCCGTTTCTCTGCTGCACAAGCCGGTTGAGGAGCGCCGCATTGTGGTGGATGTCACCGCATGGTACTGGCATTTCATGTTTTTGTTGTGGTTGTACATTTTCGGGCTGGTTTGGTTTATCCGGTAGCGGGAAGACTCGGGGCGAGGGCGCCCGCGCCACACGAACATTCGCACCACAAGCATTTTGCCACACAAATATTTAAGGAGACCGAAACATGTCTGAAGTCGCGGTGCAGCACGAAATGGCTGGAGTTTACGAGCCATCTCTGTTCGGCACCTACTCCAAGAAGATCGGAATGTGGCTGTTCCTGCTGTCGGACACTTTGACGTTCGGAGCGCTGCTGTTCGCTTACAGCTACGGACGCATTTCGAACCCGGATTGGCCTACTCCGTTTGGTAAGGACAGCATCACCAACGCCACCATCATGACTGGTTGCCTGCTCTCCAGTTCGTTGACAATGGTGCTGGCAGTGCTGGCGGCCCGGCGCGGCGATCGTGCCTGGACCCGCAACTGGATTCTCTTCACCATGCTTTTCGGCACCGCGTTCATCGTGCTTCACGGTTTGGAATGGACTCATCTGATTGACGAAGGCATGACGCCGTTCAAGAATCCGTGGTCGGCCAAATGTGCCGCAATTCGGGGGAACGTTCTTTACCTTGACCGGCATGCACATGCTGCACGTGACCATTGGCGTGATTTATCTCGGCGTGGTTGCATTGCGCAAAACATTTTTGCCCATATTGCTGGCAATCTGGGCGCTTGCATGGTGGGTAATTCCATCAAGCAGCGTGTTTCATTACGGAGTGCACGCGCTGCTGGCTGGGTTTATCGTTGCCACCGTGATCTTGTTTCTTAAACCCAAAGATTACGACGCGCATGACGTCGAAATCGCGGGACTGTACTGGCACTTCGTGGACTTAGTCTGGATGTTTATTTTCCCGCTGGTGTATCTGATGTCCACGCGGGTGACTTAGAGGCGGCACAGCTGGCAAGCAGCATCAGGAATCTTGAAACGGAGAAGACTTTAAATGCACACCGTTGCCACAACGCACGATGAAAGCAAAAGCCAATACTTCTGGGTCTGGGGAGTACTGCTGCTGCTCACCGCGGTCGAAGTGGTTCTCGCATACAAACAGGTCTTCCAGCCGTTGCGGATGCTGGAAGCTCTTATGATTCTCTCGATCATCAAGTCCGCGCTGATTATTGGCTACTTCATGCATTTGAAATATGAGAACCCTGCCATGAAGTGGGTTATGATGACCGCCGTGACCGCATGTCTGTGCCTGATGTGCATTTTCTTCCCCGACGCTTTTCGAATCGTGCACCTGGGGGTACGATGAAGCTGCGAATAGCCGCACTGGCTTTGACGTTGGCACTCTGGGCTGCCCCGGCCGTAGCTCAGAGTTGCGCCATGTGCTATAGCACCGCCCGCGCTCTCAACAAAGAAGGTCAAAATGCGATCACCCGCGGGGTGGTAGTATTGCTGATTCCTCCGATCGGATTCATGACCATCGGAGTCGGCTTAGCGTTGCGCTACGGCAAAAAGCGCGATAAAGAAGCAGAATAATATCCGCCATAATGCGAAAGATTGAAGGTTCCGACGGATCGGAGCCTTTTTCTTTTCGAAAACTCCCTTCAAAAGCAAGTTGTCAGAGGCAGAGATCTATTCGTTCGTAGCGTACATCCGCACATTCTATCTATGGGCAGCACAAATGAAAACCTCGCTGGAGCGATCGGCAAAGCTGAAAGTTCTCTACGCCGGACGGTTCTCATGGATGCAAGTCGGGTCTAATATCTACAGAGAAAGTATCCACGAGGTGAGAGCGATGGCTACAAGACGAAGATTCATCGGTGTTGCAGCGGCAACCATGATAAGCGCCCGAATCTCCAAGCGAGCGTGGGCGGCTGACACAAAGACCGGCGTTCCCATGCGCACGCTCGGGCATACCGGCGAGAAAGTTTCGATGGTTGGCATTGGCGGTTATCATCTGGCCAGGCCGGGAGTGGAAGAAGACGAAAGCATTCGCATCGTCAGGACTGGCCTCGACCAGGGCATCAACTTCCTCGACAACTGCTGGGACTACAACAACGGAGAGAGCGAAGTCCGCATGGGTAAAGCGCTGCGCGACGGCTACCGGCAAAAAGCATTCTTGATGACGAAGATCGACGGCCGTAACAAGGCGACTGCCGCAAGTCAGATCAATGACTCATTGAAGCGCCTGCAGACCGACCACGTCGACCTGTTGCAGTTTCACGAGGTCATTCGCGATACCGACCCGGACCGCATCTTCGCTGCCGGAGGCGCGCTTGAAGCGGTGTTGGAAGCGAAGAAAGCCGGGAAACTTCGCTACATCGGATTCACCGGACACAAGAGCCCCGATATCCATTTGAAGATGCTGTCTACTGCATCCGCTCATCAATTCACATTTGACACAGTGCAGATGCCCCTCAACGTAATGGACCACCATTTCAACAGCTTCGAGGCCAAGGTGCTTCCGGTTTTGCAGAAGCAAAACATCGGCGTGCTGGGCATGAAGCCGATGGGCGACCCCTTTATTCTTCAGAGCAAAACCGTGACTGCAGTCGAGTGCCTGCATTACTCGATGAACTTGCCGACGAGCGTGGTCATCACGGGATGCGATTCGTTGAAGATCCTGCAGCAAGCTCTGGACGCCGCGCGCAGTTTTCAGCCCATGGGGAAACAAGAGGTGGCCGCACTGTTAGCAAAAACCGGGAAGGCTGCCCAATCGGGTGAGTTTGAAATGTACAAGAGCAGCCACCACTTCGACGGTACCTATCAGAACCCGCAGTGGCTAGGATAGAAAACTGCGTCGCTGTTAATTTTTCCTATGAGGGTGCCCCACCCTTATTCGCATTCTTTGCGAATAGGGTGGGTGCCTTGACCGCCGCAATTCCCGCACCTCATCTCGATGCGACTAACTCCGGCACCTCTGCGAGTCTTTCGTACTCTTCGGCGGCGAGATGCACTGAGGCTGCTGCAACATTCTCCTCAAGATGTTCGACCGAACTGGTACCAGGAATAGGCAGCATGATGGGAGACCGCCGCAATAGCCAGGCTAGGGCAATCTGCTTCGGGGTTGCGTGACGCGCTTGTGCGATGTCGTTGAGCACCTCCCCGGCAACTTTTCCCGCTCCCAGAGGAAACCAGGGAATGAAGGCGATTCCGTGGCTTTCACAATAGTCCACCAGGTAATCCCATTCACGATCGGCAAAGCTGTAACGGTTCTGGACGGAGACGATGGGAACAATTTTGCGTGCACGCTCGATATGTTCCCGCGTAACGTTCGACAAACCGATCAGCCGAATCTTCCCTTCGTTTCGCAGTTCCGCCAGAGTTTCAACGGAGGCCTCAAATGGGACGACCGGATCCGGAGTGTGCAACTGATACACATCGATGCGATCCAGTCTCAGCCGCTTGAGGCTGCCTTCCACTGCCTCACGCAGGTGAGCGGGAGTTGCATCGTGCGTCCATTGATTTGGTCCGGGCCGATTCCAGCCGCCCTTGGTTGCGATGACCAATCCCTTTGGATAAGGAAACAAGGCTTCGGCAATCAACTCTTCACTCACGTAAGGACCGTAAGAATCCGCTGTATCGATGAAGTTGACGTCCAGTTCGACCGCCCGACGCAGAACTGCGATTGCGGCTTTCCGATCCTTCGGAGGACCCCAGATGCCGTCCCCGGTGAGACGCATCGCTCCGAAACCCAAACGATTAACCGAAAGCTCCTTGCCTAATGAAACCGTTCCAGCCAACCTTGCAGACACTTCTTGCTTATTCACGACAACCTCCAGAATTATTTATTTGTCATCTTTTTGGATTCACCCGCGGCTACTCAGGATTCCTTCCCCAAGTGGGTTCGCGAAAGCGGCAGCTCGCGAATTCGCTTGCCGGTCGCAACGTAAATGGCATTGCAGAGCGCCGGAATAAATGGCGGAACGCCGGGTTCACCCACGCCCGCAGGCGGCGCGTCACTATCAACCAGGTAGACATTGGTCTGATATGGCGCCTCGTTTATGCGAGCAACGGGATAGGTGTCGAAATTCGATTGCTCAATCACGCCTTTCTTGGCTGTGATTTCTCCGCTTCGGGCCACACTGGTTCCGAATACGGCCGCGCCTTCGAACTGTGCTTTCGTGACCTCCGGATTAACTACCAGCCCCGCGTCCACCACACAGTCCACACGTGGAATTCGAATGTTTCCCTGATCGTTCACCTCCACTTCAACCACGGTCGCAACATAAGTGAGAAAGCTGCGATGGGCCGCAATGCCCAAGCCGGCTCCCTTGCCCAGCTTGCGTTTTCCCCACCCGGACTTCTCAATGACCATCTCGGTCACCCGCCGCAGCCGGCCTGTCTCCCACGGGTATGTGTCGTAAGACGCTCCGTAATTCGGATAATCAACTCCAGTGAAATTCAAGGTGCGGGGTTGGCCGATCAGGTCGAGCAGGTAGTCGGCGGGATCGCGTTTGGCGCGATGAGCGAGCTCGTCGCTAAAAGTTTGTACTGCGAAGCCGTGATATATATTCGCCACCGATCGCAGCCATCCGATGCGAACGTGTGCCTTCGCCGGACCGTTCTCGATGCGAAGGTTCGGAATGTCGTAGGGCATATCTGTCCAGCCTTGCGCCAGATGACCCGGATCTCCGTACACCGCGTTGACGTCGAAGGTGGACGTGATCGGAGGAAACACCGAACGTTGCAGCCAGGCCGTCGGCTTTCCGTTGGGATCGAGCGCAGCCTTCATGTACATCGCCGCAACCGCGTTGTAGTAATCGAACTGGATGTCGTCCTCGCGCGTCCAGACAACTTTCACCGGACGTCCAACTTTGTGAGACAGGACAGCAGCTTCAGCAACGTAGTCCGGCTTAGACTTCCTTCCAAACCCACCGCCGAGAAGTGTGACATGGCAGATGACGTCCTCTTTGCTAATCCCGAGCTCGCTCGAGACGATAGCTTGCACGGCTTGCGGGTTCTGTGTAGGCGCCCAGGCGTGAACTTTCCCGTCCTTGAACTCGGCCAGCGCCACCATCGGCTCCATTGGGGCGTGAGCGAGAAGAGGAACGTAGTAATCGGCTTCAAAGGTAGGGGCTGTCGGAGTGAATGCCTTATCCACATCTCCCTGGCCACGAATGAGTTTTGCAGGCTGGCGCGCGGTGTCCTGCAGTTCTTTTTTATATTGATCCGAATCGTACGTTTCGTTGGGGCCGTTGTCCCAGTCGATCTTCAGCTTCTTACGGCCCTGAAACGCGGCCCAAGTGCTGTTGGCCAAAACCGCAACGCCACCCAAAGGCTGGAAAGCCGGAGGCGGCTTGAATGGGTCGATGACCACGGTTTGAGATACGCCTGCGACTTTCAGCGCATCGGTATTGTCGACAGTCTTGATTTTGCCCCCGAGTACTGGCGGATGCTCGATCGATGCGAACAGCATGCCGTCGAGATGAGCGTCCATCCCGTAGACTGCCTTTCCCGTAACTAGATCGGTCAGATCGTAGCTGGTCATTCCCTTGCCGATGTAGCGCCAGGCACTCTTCGATTTCAGTTGAACTTCATCTTTCTTCGGCACAGGCAGCTTGGAGGCTGCCGTTGCGAGTTCGCCGTATCCGAGGCGGCGGCCGGATGAAGAATGAACAACCGCGTGAAGGTCCGTCTTGCACTCACTGACAGGCACGCTCCACTGCTGAGCTGCGGCCTGAATCAGCATGACCCGGGCCGTAGCGCCGGAAATCCGCATCACGTCAAAAAAGCTTCGGACGGAATGCGAACCGTCCGTATTCTGATCGCCATACCGGCGATCGCCAATCGCCTGATCGATCTTCACGCGCTTCCAGTCTGCATCCAGTTCATCGGCCACGACCAGAGGCAGAGTGGTGCGAATTACGGTGCCCATTTCCGAGCGATGAGCAACAATCCAGACAGTTCCGTCCGTCTCGATACCCACAAATACATTGGGATGAAATGCGGCCTTGTCTGCGTCAGTAAGGGCATCGCCGGGCTCTTGTCCCCACAATATTTCGGGCGCGTAATATGCACCGAGGACGAGCGCTCCCGCGCCAGCCAGTCCCTTCAGAAACCAACGGCGACTTACATTTTCAATCGCGCTCATACCGGCTCCTGCGCGGCAGCCTTGATGGCTGCTCGAATCCGTTGATAAGTGCCGCAACGGCAGATATTCGCGGCCATGCCTTCGTCGATGTCGTCGTCGGTCGGCTTGGGCTTGCTCTTCAATAACGCAATCGCCTGCATGATCTGCCCCGACTGGCAGTAGCCGCATTGCGGAACGTTGAATTGCATCCACATCTTTTGCACGGGATGAAGCCCATTGGCGCCGATATCCTCAATCGTCCGGATTTCGGCTCCCGCTAAGGAACTCATGGGCGTAATACAAGCCCGTATAGCGTCGCCATTCTTGTGTATGGTGCATGCTCCACAAAGCCCGACACCGCAGCCGAACTTAGTGCCGGTCAGGCTGAGAGTATCGCGGAGGTACCACAACAGAGGTGTATTCGGATCGCCGTCGAAGGAGTGTGCTACGCCATTCACCTTGAACTGAATCGCATTTGCCATATCGTTGCCACCGATGGATCCCAGTCGCGCGGATCGACTCCGCTGTAATCAGCACTTCGCGTGCCACCAGAAGCTATGGAGAATGTCGCCTCATGCGGTGCAGTCAGCGAGATACGGTGGCAGTATGTCTTCCATGTGTCATGCTGTCGACAAACTTTGACAGCGGTGTCGAAATGCGGACTCAGCCGGGCCGCCCGCTAGGCCGAAAATTATACTCCGTACACCAATAGAAAACGTATAGAACCTGCAACAGCGAGCGATATCGGAATCAGAGAACCAGGGTGGATTAAGGAGCGCCGACGAATCCCTTCCGTCGTCTCCACTGTGTCTGGTAACTCACTCTGGCGATGGCGACTCGGAAAGCCCATCCCGACCAGAAACAAATTTCGTCTCTGGACCTCACACAGGCGCGACTGCTGACGAAATTGGTCGCCGATCGGACCTGCAAGCTAAGATCTCGCATTTGTTGAACTCGGAGCGGCGAACCAAGAACGAGAAGCGCAACCAAGCGTCGTAAGAGGCAAGTAATCGGAATGTCGCGGCATCGGCCGCAAGAACTAACCCAACTGGTTGCGGAATGTGGGAAAGCGGCAAAGGGAGCAGGGCCATGAGTGACCGGAAGAAAAAAGAAGGAGAACAAAAAGAGAGGCCCGGCTCAGGAGGACGTCCGCGGATCCGGGCCTCATGCAGCTAACCGCAGGGGGAATTGTAATCCAAAGAAAGTAATAAAGTCTAGTATCTAGATGGACAATATATCCTATCGTTTTCAAGAGTTACCGAGATCTCTTAGACTTCTGATTCCCTCACCCGGTGGCGCTGTGTCTCTTGCGGTTTGACTTCCAGTCATTTAGCACCTAGATTAAAAGTAGGTCTTTGGCATTGGCCAATCCCACCAGTGGGGGCGTCACGGCTTCGACGGAGATGCTTGCGGCCAAGAGGCATGCCGGGGTGCACACACCCGTAATCGTGGGCAAAATGATAATTGCCAATCAACAAATGGCATACGCAGCCTAATTAATTAGGCTGCCGCTTTCCACCGCTTTGCCTTCGGGCGGTGAGCGAGCGTCACACAGAGGGCTGCTCTTCTCCGCTATGTCTGGGCGGAGAGGCTAAGATCTCAGGCTAGCGGCTGGCGTTTCTTGTCCGTTCTGAGCGGCAGCCGCGAACGTTCCAGGGTAATGCCTGGGGCATGAACGTGAATAAGCATGTAGTCTCTTGACCAGTAACATTTTCGGACGCGGGTTCGACTCCCGCCGCCTCCACCATACCTTCAAAATCGCCTTATTCAGCATTTTCCCCGGTTAGTCACCCGCGACTCAGCCGACTGCAGACATCGAGGCGACCGCTTCCACAAACGATGTTCCTGCCCGAAGTGGCTGTGAGCGCGGTAGCGGTGCATTTGCCGGAATCATTTCGCTCTGGGCGGAAGAAGGCATCCGTAACTTCGTAATTGTTGAGATCAGCGATAGCACTTAAAATCCTCTTCAGTCTAATGATGTTTCGCCAATTGGAGATAAGGATGAGCTAAAGCCCTCGTCCCTGACGCATTCCTGACCCTCAGATAGTTCGAGTTGGCGCGTCCCCATCATCTTTCAGGACGCGGTGAAGTTGTTGCATCAGGTAGGTGAGCTTTTCTGGGTCGTCTTCCTGAATGACGGCTTGAGCGAAGTACTGCCATGTTTTCCGGGGGTCACGGACCATAGTGGCTGCTTCTTTCAGGGCATTACAGCGGCTTCAACGCTGAGACCTTCTATGCCCGCGCGATTTCTGACGACATAACTGCGGAAACTAACCGGGAATTCAAGCACAGCGTTTCATCATGTCCGACACTTCCCGTTTGATCTCCAACAAACGTCCCTTTCCTAAGGCGAAAGCGGATTTCTCCAGCACGGTGTGCTGGTCCTTGCTCCAATAGCGAGCGGTCGTGACTCTTAGATCGCTTATTTCTTGTCTCATACTGCCGAGACGTTCCGAAATGTAATTCGCATCCATCATCAGCCTGACCTCCAGTCGATTTCAAGCGGCTAGTTCTCGGGAGGCGCTTTTCGCGTTTGGCCTACACTTCAACGCGCTCCGAAGGGCGTGCAACGCGTACATCGCGTCATCTACAGCGTGCTCTTCTTCGATATTGTCTGCTGCTGAGTGAAATAGCTCGCGCGCACGCGTCACAAGTGCGGTTTCCGCTTCAGCAATTCGGTCGGAAACTTTGTTGGCGTCCAACTCAAAGAGCGCAGCCTTGTAAAATTGCGCCCAAGCTCTCTTGTGCGGCGATCCTAATGTGCCAGCGTTCATGACCACTCCCGGACAAGTGCAGTCCAAACTATGAGGGGGAGGCGACGTAAGCCCGACGGCTCCCATCCCTGTCATCACCGCTGATTTACGCGGCCTTGGCGACAGCCTTGGCTTCGAGGATCTTCTCGCCGCCAACATTAACCTTGATCTGCTTGGGCTTGGCTTCGGCTTTCTTGGCGAGCTTGATCTTCAGCACGCCTTTGTCGTAGTCGGCGCTCACTTGCCCCAGATCTACCGAGCTGGGCAGGGTGAACGAGCGGGTAAAGCTTCCGTATTGCCGCTCGACGCGACGGAAGTTCTCCTCTTTCTCTTCTTTCTCGATCTTGCGCTCGCCGTGGACGGTGAGGGTATTGTTCTCGATGCGGACATCAATGTCTTTTTCTTCAATGCCCGGGACTTCAAGCTTCAGAGTAATCGTGTGCTCGTCTTCGTAGATGTCCGCCAGCGGTGCAAAGCCAGTGGTCGTCAATGCCTCCTCCGGGCCTTCGGGGCTGTACGACTCGCGGAAAAGACGATTCATGCGGTTCATGCGCTCTTGCATGGCAGAAAACTCACGGAGAGGCTCCCAACGGGTCAATATTGTCATGACGCAATTCCTCCTTCAGAGGGAAGCTAAGAGGAAAAGTTTCAGATGGGCTGACTTAGTTCAGGGGACCTGAAAGAGTAAGAAGAGGTAGCTTGCTCAGTTACAATGCTAGGCTTCAACGCTACCCCTGTCAAGGCGGTGGGGTCAGTCAGTTTGATTTCCACAGTCTTACGTTAGAGCGTCTCATAAAACCTGCCGCAACCGAAAGCGTCGCGGGACCTATTTCTGTCGAAGGATTTTCTTGCGGATGTCAGGCCAGAACTCCTGGAAAATGTGATTCAGCACAGCGGATTCCATCTGCGTTCCAAAGTTCAAAGCCGTTTGACTGAGGCCCCGCTCCTGAGGCGGATAATAAGCGTTGGCCAAACCAGCTTCCAGTCCATTGCCCACCACTTCAGAGAAGTTGAAACTCGTGCCTCCGGAATCTGTCTTAGTGACGAAGCCCCGGGATATCGCGTAGCCTGTCCGGCGGAAAAAGCCTCCCTGGCCCATGGTGTAATAACGTGGGTCCTCGTGCGTGACTGCGGGGACAATGGCTTCGGTAAAAAAAGTCCCCGATACACCGTCCGTGAAGGTGCGCCAATAATAGCGTCCATAACCGGTGATTCCGTGGCCCAGCTCCGGATCGGAATTCAAGGCCATGGCTTGTGCGGCAAGGATTCCAGCCCACGTAAACGAGGAGTAATCCAACACGCTATCGTGGGCGGCGAGTACGAATTTCTCGCGAGTGGAAAGCGGTGGAAGCTGCGTATTGGCGTTCACGGCTGCGAAATTAGGAACGAGCCAGAACATACGCTTGCTCTGCTGGGCTTGGGCATCGCCTTTGTTTTGCGGAGCCGGAGTCTGGTCCGGCAACGAAACGGTGCCGCTGTCCGTGGTTGGTGCGGGAGGCGAGTTGCTTTCTGACGTCGGGCTTTGCTGAGCATACTCAAGAGGATCGGATTGGTCCGTAACTGGTGTCTGGGACCACGTGATGGGGGGGAACACAGAATGAGGAGAAAAGCGAGCTTCACGAGGTCCAACGGTGGACTTACCCCGATCCATCGCGGCATCGTATCGTGTTCGATCATTGTGTGCGAGAGATGTAGCAGATAAAGCTGAACATTCTTACACGGTACTCCTGACGACGAATTTATTCTGAGCAGAATTGACCAAAGGGGACCTGAAAGAGTAAGAAGAGGTAGCTTGCTCAATCACAATGCTAGGCCTGTACGCTGGCGCTGTCAAGGCTGTTAGGACACGCTGGAAACAGGCAGCGGACAACCTGGTGTTGGGCAAACTTTGATCCGTTCGACCCGATCAATTAGGTTTCATCGATTTCTTTGAAAGCTCGCCCTCGAACTGACTTTCAACTTCTGCACGACTGAGCGAGTCTTTTGCGTCGGTCAACACGATCGAATACACGACTTGGTTGCGCTCAACCTGAGCGGTGATAAATACCCACTCGTCCTGCAGTTCTTGGTTGGTGAATTTCACTCTTCTGCCATCTGCAAGTGTTTTAATCCACTCGTCGCCTAGCATTATCAGTTCCCCCAGAGGCGACTCCATCTGTTGCCGCTCGGTCCTCTGGTCGGGGAGAAGAATGCATTTCACTACAGCGGGCATTTTGTTGCCGGTGACTTCGCGGTAGATGCGTTCGATGGGAGTTTCGTGCCGTGACTTGTGCGGCATATCGCCCTCACAGACAGACATCGGGAATATTACACCCGTAGGGCAAGATGCACGAAACGTGACAAGGCCGGGGAACCCTGCATTGCAGGCGGGCGAACGTTCACGGTGTACGCCCTTTCCCAAAGGCCAACCCAAAGATGAGGCGAAGAAGGCTTCCAAATAAAACTGGCTTTCACTTTTAAGACGTGCCCCTCCCAATATCGCCGTCCGGGTGAGCGCGCTTCTAGACGCGACTGAATTGCTCGGCCTTAGAGCAATTGCCCGAAGTAACCACTTAGGTACTATGTGCAATTGTGTATGACCTATATTGACCAGCCGAGCCATATTCCTGAGCTGTATGATTTAGGCTCTTTTTCCAGGGAGGGAAGGAGAACGGCATTCTCACGGTGAATTGAAGCTGGGCCAAGAACACAAATGGAGAACAAACGTACTCCCGGTTTCAGTCCCACAGTTTTCCGCAAGAAGTTCCGTTCTGGTATGACGGTGCGGAACTACCGAGACAACGAGGTCATTTTTGCGCAAGGGGGTGGAGCCGATGCAGTTTTCTACATCCAGAGCGGCACGGTGAAGCTTACGGTGGCCGCTACGCGTCGCAAGAAAGCTATAATCGCCGTCCTGCTGCGGGGTAGCTTCTTTGGCGAAGGCTGTCTAGGGGGGCAATCTCTGCGGATTTACACGGCCCGTTCAATTGGGCCGTCCAATGTCACTCGTCTGGAGAAGGAGAGAACGGTTCGCGCGCTCAATCGAGACCCGCAGTTTGCAGCGCTGTTTAATGCATATCTGATTTCCCGCGTCATTCGGGTCGAGGAAGACTTGGTAGACCAATTTTTCAATTTCAGCGAAAAGCGACTGGCACGGGTCCTATTGCTGTTTGGGCAAATAATCAAGGAGTCAAAGCCGGAGCACCCACTGAAGGTGAGCCAAGCAACCCTCGCGGAGATGGTTGGTACCACCCGCGCAAGAGTAAGTAAATTTATGAATTTTTTCAAGAAGAAAGGCTTCGTCAGCTACAACGGTGGCTTGCAAATAAATAGCGAGCTTATCAGCGCCTTTCTGCAAAATCGGCCCATGTCCGTTATCAGGAGGGCGTAGAACGTCCAGATGGGGTTCCCGGAACTAACCTTTTGTACGTGGGGGTTTGTATGACCAAAGAACTCAGCCCGGAGCAGTTACTCGCTGTTCGCTGTCCGACCTGTGGAGCTGCTCCGGGGGAGAAGTGTGAACTTAGCACTGGCCAACCGCGCACCAACCCGCATCGGGACCGCCGATTGGCAGCAAAAGACCAGCCTTAACACCAATCTCGAACCCACCACAAATTGGGAGTTCCTCGGCGGACAGCAAGTGGCCAGATAACCTATAAACCATTTGACCACGCGAAGATTACGCTTCGCGTGGCCAGAGCGGACTGGCTTTGAACGAACGCGCAGCATGCAAAGAACATGGCGAGCACGATGCCGAGCCGCTGATTCTTCATGAAATTCCTCCTCGTTTTAGAGGCTGTCCTAGTGGGGCCGGGAAGAGCGCGTCATGAGTCCTACTCTGAGGTGGTCCATTATCCGTCTCCTCGGATCGAGAGTCAACGATGCGATTCTTGGGTGACGTTAATTGGCGATTGCACTGATAAACCAACGAGGTGGACGCAACTGATTGCGGCCCGTCTAGCCTTACCCTCACAATCAATCTCTTTTAGCGAAGCTGATCATCAGCCACTCGACCGTTACTAACTTGCGCCTACGGGGTTCACTGTATGCCGATGGGATGAAGTGTTCGATACAGTACCGATATTCTGCGGCAGGTGTAATATGACATTCAATGGTTTTCGTCTCTGGCTTGCGGTTGTCGCTCTTACGTTGGCGACTGTCGTCCTCACTCTGATGACGAGTGCCTCAGGTCACGTGAAATAGTGCCGGTTAATTTGACAAGACTGCGGGCTCGTGTGAGGATTCGCCTCGTCATCCTTCGAGATCACGTGCATCCTTTTAACTCTCCCCGCTTGCCTGTTCTGGCAATCAAGACTTTGCTCTTGACGGTTGCGCTGGCCACTGCCAACCTGGTGGCGCAAAATCAACGGTCTGCCAATCCGCTTCAGCCCGAAGCCACCTGGCATTTTGCGGTCTCCGGAGACTCACGAAATTGCGGCGACGTTGTGATGCCTACTATTGCCGACGACGTCAAAAAACAGAACGTTGCTTTCTACTGGCATTTGGGAGATTTCCGCTGGATTGGCGCCATCGACGAAGACATGCGGTGCGGGCCCAATCATCTAGATGGCCTTGCCGGCCATATACAGTATGGCCTTTCCGCGTGGCGAGACTTCCGCGAGAACCAGATTGCGAGCTTCGGCCCGACTCCGGTTTTCTTAGGCATCGGCAATCATGAAATGATTTTTCATCGCGACCGCGAGGATTACCTGCACGACTTCGCCGAGTGGTTGGATTCTCCGGTGCTGCACGCGCAAAGGCTGAAAGACGACTCCGAAGATCGCGGGCTTCACACCTATTACCACTGGATTGATCGCGGAATAGATTTCATCAGTCTCGATAATGCTTCCGAAAACGAATTCAGCGAAGCTCAGGTGAAATGGTTTCGAGGCGTCGTCGCCAGAGATCTGTCGGACCCAAGCGTTAAGACCCTGGTGGTCGGCATGCATAAGGCTCTTCCCAACAGCATCTCGGCCTCACATAGTATGAACGAATCTGATCGAGGCACGGAAAGCGGGGAAAGCGTTTACCACACGCTGCTGGATGCGCAGAACAAAGGCGGAAAACAAGTCTACGTACTGGCCAGCCATTCGCATTACTACGCCGACAACATTTTCGACACAGGTTATTGGCGGTCGCATGGAGGGGCGCTGTCAGGCTGGATCGTGGGCACGGCCGGCGCTCACCGTTACCAACTGCCGCCTTCACTACAGCCAGGTCCAGACGCGCAAACAAATGTTTACGGCTATTTGCTGGCTACGGCGCATCATGGCGGTACCGCCGACGGAACTATCGACTTTAAATTCGTCGAGCTGCGTCCGGAACAAGTGCCGGAAACGGTGCAGAAACGATTTGATCCCGGCTTCGTCGCATGGTGCTTCGCGAATAACCGCGACCCTGATTACAAGCCACCAACCTGCAAAAGTGAGCGCGCTCGCGAATCCTACTCCGTTTTCTGATCAGCGGCAGTGTCCTCTTGCAGATCCTCAGTCTTTTGCCAGCCGGAATTGGGATTGAATTCCTTCATGGATTTGGCTGCGTCTTCGGTTTTGCCGCCAAGATCTTTTTCATATACGACGCCGTCCTGGTTAACCATAAAGGTCATCACTCCGGACGACCTGTATTCGGCTGGATAGGCGACGAAAGCGAAGCCTCCGGTCATTTTGCCGTTGGCGATGTATTTCTTGGCGCCGCCTGAGGCGTTCTTTCCCTGGCGGATCAATATGTGATAGAAGTAGCCGCGATAGGGCGTTGGCTGGTTCTGCGTTTTCGAATTTCCCTCGTCTACAGCCTGGGCGACCAGCGGTCCTACTGGGCTCTGCGGCTCGCCCTGCCAGTAAAGCCCGTTGTGTTGGCCCTCGTCGCTGTGTATTTTCTGCGCATACTCGCTATGGCTTGCGTAGTACTCTTTTTGCGCCGCCACCAATTCCTGACAGACGCGAATGGTCGACATCTCGTTCCGGCCAATTCGCCGGTACAGTATTTCGTTCTTGCCGGCATCGGTGTCGAAATACCAGATACTTCCTTTGTTCACGATCGGTATCGGATAGGGCCAATTTTGCGCTCCGATATATAAGGTGACGGTACCATCCGGCTCTTTCACCAGCCGGTGCATTTCCTGATATTTCTTAACGAATTTAGCGCGGCTGTTGGCATCCTCGGCTTCATCGCCGGACGAGACCAATTGCTTGCCGTCGGGACCGAGGATATCGAGCATGGCTTTTTCGTCGTTGTTCTGGGTTGCGGTGAACAACGCGTCGCTGGCCTCGCCTGGCGATGAAAAGGTTTTCTGGCCTTGTTGCTGAGCTACGGCAAGTGTCGCGAGACATCCCATAAAAAAGAAGATAGCAATCGTGGCCAATGTAGAGAGCTCCGCCCGATGAAATCGTTCGCACATCAACTTCGTTCGTCGCATATCGGCTTTCTCCAAATCGAAATTCTCAATTACCCAGGAAAACGAGGACTAACGCCGTCCGCCGCCGCCGTGACCTCCGCCACCGCCGTGGAATCCGCCGCCGCCGCGCATTCCGCCGCCTCCAAAGCTGGCCTGGCCGCGCGATGAGAAGCTTCTGGCTTGCCCTCCATGATCAATACCGCTAAAGGCGCCGGAGCGGACGCCGCTCTGGCCGCGGGGTTCCGCGTATCCCCGAGCAGCCTGCCGATTTCCGTTGAAAGGCCGGGGAACCGCGCCAGGACGGTTGTACACACCGCCTCGCGCGGCCATACCCCCGCGGGCTTGAACTCCGGCGCGGCCGCCATAAACTCCGCCACGAACGCCTCCACCACCCCGGTAGAAATTGCCCCGGTTGTAAAACGTGGGGCTGCGGGAGAAATACCTGTGGCCCCCATAAATCGGGTAGCCTCCGTGCCAATTGAATCCCCAATGAGGCCAGCCCCAGCCAAAACCTCCGAACCAGCCGATTCCAAAGCCGGGTCCCCATGACAGATAAGGTCCCCCAAACCAGATTCCGGGATATGCATACCATCCCGGCCAAGGACCGATGGGACCTCCGTAAACCAGCCACGGATCATATGCCGGGACGTAAACCACATCGGGATTGGCGGGTTGAATTTCGACCGTGGAACCTTGGTTGTTGACGACTTGCTGCGGTGTGGACTTCAGGTTGCCGGCTTCTTCCGCGCGCTTGCGCATCGTCTGTATGGCGTCCATCACATCCTGCTGCTGGTTGTAGTAGGCGTCACCGAGCGATGAAGTCCAGGAAAGATTCTTGTCCATATTTCCCAGCACCGAGGGAAATGCAGCAAGCGCCTTCACGCTAGGATCCCAAGGTTGCTGGTCGACAGCTTTGCCCAGAGCGTCGCCCTTGAGATCAGGATTCGCTTGCACCCAGCGGTCAGCCTCGACCACTTGCTCGGGAAAAGTAGAAGCGGCGAGGATCTGTGCTACCAGCGAATCCGGATACAGCGCGATTGGCGCTACCAGTTGCTGCAGCTGCTGCGGGGTCTGTGGTGCGTAAGCCGGTGCTGGAGCCTGCCCACTTTGCGGCGGAGCTTGCTGGTCCTGCGGCGCAGCCTGCTGGTCTTGAGGAGGCGCCTGCTGGTCTTGCGCGGCGAACAGGTTCTGAGACAGCGTCGCGGATAACAGAGTGAACGACAACAAGGTGATCAATCCCGGCTTGCCCCATCGGGCCACTGAGGACTCTGCTGCGCGTCCAAAAACGTTCATAATCTTAAACCTCCTCTGCAAAACCATTAGCCAACTCACAACCAAGACTACAACCTCACAAGCCCTAACATAAATAGGATGTCACAGTTAATTGAATCGTTGCGCGATTCTGCAACCATGCGTCGGTCCTCGGTCCCATAATTGTACTTTTCCCACATTGTGTTGCATATCGAACATCAAAAATGCGCTACAATTTCGTACTGCCGCCGCAACTGCTAATCGATGGTAATGCTGATCGAAGCAGCTCGCGACTCCGTGAGTTAACGTCCGCACGCCAGGAGAAAAATATGGCAACAGCTTTGAAAATCGCTCCACCCCAAGATAAAGCTTCCAGCTTCGTTTCGAAAACCCACAAGATACTGATTAACGGAAAGTGGGTAGATGCGGCATCCGGCAAAACCTTTCCCACCTATAATCCCGCGACCGGCGAAGTTCTCGCGCACATCGCCGAAGGCGATCGCGAAGACATAAACCGCGCCGTCAAAGCGGCTCGCACTGCTTTCGAAACCGGACCATGGTCGCGATTAACCCCATCCGAACGCGCGCGCCTGATTTATAAGCTGGCCGACCTGCTCGAAGAAAATCTGGAAGAGTTTGCCGAACTGGAATCGCTCGACAACGGCAAACCGCTGAAAGTGGCTCGGGCGGCCGACGTTCCGCTGGCCGTCGATCTCTTTCGCTATATGAGTGGATGGGCTACCAAAATTGAGGGCAACACGATTCCAATTTCCGTGCCTTACGCAGCGGGAGCCAAATTTTTGGCTTACACGTTGCGCGAGCCGGTCGGAGTTGTGGGACAGATCATCCCGTGGAATTTTCCTTTACTGATGGCGGCGTGGAAGCTGGGACCGGCGTTGGCTACAGGAAACACGGTGGTTCTGAAACCGGCAGAGCAGACCCCGCTCACCGCGCTGCGCTTGGGTGAATTATTTCAGGAGGCCGGATTTCCCGATGGCGTGGTGAACATCGTCCCGGGTTACGGCGAAACCGCGGGCGCGGCTTTGGCAGCTCATCCGGATGTAGACAAGATTGCATTCACCGGATCGACCGAAGTGGGCAAACTTATTTTGCAGGCGGCCGCGGGCAATCTGAAAAAGGTATCGCTCGAACTGGGCGGCAAGTCTCCGAATGTTGTTTTCGCCGACGTTGATCTCGACAACGCGATTGCCGGGGCCGCCAGCGCGATCTTCTTTAATCACGGACAATGCTGCTGCGCGGGCTCGCGTCTGTATGTCGAGGACAGCATTTTCGACAAAGTCGTCGACGGTGTGGCCGAGCACGCAAAGAAGATCAAAGTGGGATCGGGGCAAGACGAGTCCACTGATATGGGTCCGCTGGTTTCCGCCGAACAACTGAATCGGGTTTGCGGTTATCTCGAGTCGGGGATATCCGAAGGTGCGAAGGCCGTGACTGGAGGAAGCCGCCACGGCGACAAAGGTTACTTCGTCAAACCTACGGTTTTGGTGAATACGAATGACAAAATGAAAGTCGTGCGGGAGGAAATTTTTGGCCCGGTGGTGACGGCAATTCCTTTCAGTGATCCCGCGGAGCTGGTCACGCAAGCCAACAATTCGGTTTATGGATTGGCGGCGGGCATTTGGACGCGCGATATTCAAAAAGCGCATCGTCTGGCTTCGCAACTGCGCGCGGGTACGGTGTGGATTAACTGCTACAACATTTTCGACGCCGCTTTGCCCTTCGGCGGATACAAGCAATCGGGATGGGGCCGCGAGATGGGCCACGAAGTACTGGAGCAGTACACGGAGGTCAAAGCGGTTTGTGCTGCGCTGTAGGCAGGTTCGCTCGCGATAATGAAGGACGGGCGGAGACGCCCGTCCTCAACATCAATTCAGGGATACACTTCCGAGTCATTGCCACCGGCTTCCCTGCTGTGTTAGCTTCAACAAACAGCAGAGGTTAGCTTGCAAGCAACAGTGCCCGCCGGGCTGGACCGCAAGGAAGCGGAAGCTTATCTGCGGCTCGATCCGAAGCGGCTCCCAAAACACATCGCCATTATTATGGACGGCAACGGCCGCTGGGCGCGGCGGCGGCACCTGCCCCGCATCGCCGGACACCGCGCCGGAGTTTCGTCCGTGCGCTCCACGGTTGAAACCGCGGCTCGCATCGGTATTCCCGCGCTGACCCTTTATGCCTTTTCTGAGGAGAATTGGAAGAAGCGTCCGGCGAGCGAAGTCAATTTCCTCATGGGCCTGCTCTGCCGCTACCTGAAAGCGGAAGTGCCCACGCTGAACAAAAATAATATTCGCCTGGAGTACATAGGACGCCAGCACGAACTACCGCCGTCGGTACAGGACAAGATGGAGTGGGCGCGCCAGGCCACGTCGCACAATACTGGCATGGTGCTCACTCTCGCGCTGAATTACAGCGCGCGCACAGAATTGGTGGACGCGTTCCGGTCCATCGTCGATGCGGCTGCGCGCAACGGCGGCCTTGATCATCTTGAAATCGACGAGGACGCCGTGTCTCGCCATTTATACACGCGGCATTTACCTGATCCTGATTTAGTTGTTCGCACCAGCGGCGAGATGCGGCTCAGCAATTTTCTATTGTGGCAACTGGCATACGCGGAAATTTACGTAACGCCCACGTTGTGGCCGGAGTTTCGCGGCGTGCATTTGCTCGAAGGCATTGCCGAATACCAGAAACGCGAACGACGGTATGGCGGCTTGGCGGTCGATGCCGCTGGCCTCCAAGGACACCGCAGCGAACTCGCGAAGGTCTCGCGGGCGGGGGCGCCCGCGCCACACACTACAAGATCGGGCAGGAGCTGAGGCTCTTGCATCTGCTCAAAAGAATCCTCACCGCGGTAATTCTGATTCCTATTGTTCTGTCGCTGGTGCTGCGCGCTCCCGTCCCCGTGGTGGCGCTGGTCGCGGCTTTGGTGGCGCTGCTCGCCGTGCAGGAATTGCTCAAGCTGGCCGAGGCTTATGGCATCCGGCCGCTGCGTTGGCCGACTTATATTTTCGTCGGCCTGTTTTTTCTGCTGCTCGCCATCAATCCCGGAAACTCGAAGCCTCTTCTTTCAACCGCGATTTTCATTTACAGCGCAGGATTCGCCGCAGCCCTCGCTCCATTTGTTTTTCTGACCATTGCCATGCGGAGGGTTAACCTCAGCACCTCATTTCCCGCAGCCATGGTTTCTAGCTTCGCGTTCTGCTATGTGGCATTGCCGCTCGGCTTTCTGGTGCAGTTGCGCGAGCAGTGGTCAGGCGCGTTTTTACTTTTGTATTTGCTGCTGCTGGTTTGGGCAGGAGACATCTTCGCTTACTTCGTGGGACGCTCGCTTAGGACGCCATCTGATGTCGCCGCGCATCAGCCCCAAGAAGACCTGGGAAGGCGCGCTGGCATCGCTGCTGGCGAGCCTGGTGGTGGGAATGCTGCTCTACAACTACGCCACGCCCATAAGCACAGCGCTGCTGCACGCGCATCTCATCGAGCGGCGCGACGGATTTTTCGCACTGCAGAAGCCGCCACTTGGTCCCACGATTTGGCTTTCGGCGGCCATCAATATTGCAGCGCAGTTGGGCGATCTGGTGGAGTCGTTGATCAAACGCGGAGCCGGTGTGAAAGATTCCGGAACGATTCTGCCGGGCCACGGAGGCATGCTCGATCGCATCGACGCCCTGCTCTTTGCGGCTCCAGTGCTGTGGTACTATGCGGCTTGGCGCGTCATGCAGTAGAAGAAAAGCGTCGTCGGCCGCTGGTCGTGCGTCGTTGGCGATGACGCGACGCAAAATACCAACAGCTAACGACCAAGGACGAACAGCCAACGACCGATCTCTGATGAAACGTATTTCCATCCTGGGTTCGACTGGCTCCATCGGACGCAGCACGCTCAGCGTAGTGGAATCCTATCCCGAACGTTTCCAGATTACTGCTCTGGCTGCTGGCCGCAATGTTGACGCCGCATTTGAGCAGGCGCAGCGATGGAAGCCGCGGCTGGTCTCGGTCGCCGCTGAAGCGGACGCTCAAGACCTTCGCGCTCGTCTAAACGCTGCTGGAGTAAGCGGAGTCGAAGTCGCTCACGGCCCGGCGGGAACGGTACAAGTCGCTACCCATCCGGAAACCGATTTTGTGGTCAGCGCGATCGTGGGCGTAGCTGGACTGGAAGCCACTTACGAGGCCGTGCGCGCCGGAAAAACCGTCGGCCTCGCGAACAAAGAGTGTCTGGTCGCCGCCGGAGAACTGATCACCGCCGAGGCGCGCCGTCAGGGCAAGCCCCTGCTTCCGATTGACAGCGAGCATAATGCCATCCACCAGTGCCTGCGTGGCGGGCGCGTAAACGAAGTGCGGCAGATCTGGCTGACCGCGTCCGGCGGGCCATTTCTTCACACGCCCAAATCGCAATTCTCTTCAATCACCGTCGAGCAGGCCTTGAATCATCCGACCTGGAAGATGGGGCGGCGCATCACCATCGATTCGGCGACGCTAATGAACAAAGGCTTCGAAGTGATCGAAGCATGCAGGTTATTCAACCTGCCGCCGGATCGCGTGCAGGTAATCGTGCATCCACAGTCGACAATCCACTCGATGGTCGAATTTGTGGATGGCAGCATACTTGCTCAGTTCTCCGTGACCGATATGCGCCTGCCCATCCTCTATGCGCTCACCTATCCGGAACGCATTGAATCGGATATGCGCTTCCCGGTCATGAACTTACGACATCTCGATTTCGAGCCGCCAGACATGGGAAAATTTCCCTGCCTGGGTCTCGCCTATGAAGCAGCAGCGGCAGGAGGTGCGAAAACTGTTGCACTTAATGCCGCGGACGAGGTAGCCGTGGCAGCATTTCTGGGCGGCTCAATCCGGTTCACTGAGATTCCTGCGATAATTAAAATGGTTCTTGCTGAAACGAAAGCCGGCAAGTTGGAATCTATTAGTAAGGTGCTTCTTGCAGACGCCGAAGCGCGCCGGCTAGCCCGGGAAAAAGTAGAGCAATTGGGCTATGCCGCGCCGTCGCCATCGGCTTCTTCTATTTTTCGAGGGGAATAAGCAAAATTTATGTCGGGATTTTTTATAGCAGTGCTCGCGGTTGCGGTGGTCTTGGGATTCATGATTCTGATCCATGAGTTTGGCCACTACGCGGTCGCGAAGTTGCTGGGTGTACGCGTCGAAGTTTTCTCTATCGGATTTGGCAAACGGCTGCTGGGTTTCCGCCGTGGCGACACCGATTACCGCATCAGCGCCATCCCTCTCGGCGGCTACGTGAAAATGAGCGGCGAGAATCCCATGGATGAACGCACCGGCGATCCTGGGGAGTTCCTTTCGCACCCGCGCTGGCATCGTTTCCTGATCGCGATTGCCGGGCCGTCCATGAATATCCTGCTGGCCATCGGTCTGCTCACCGTGGTTTATATGTTCCACTACGAGTATCCGGCTGTATTGGATGAACCCGCAGTCATCGGCTGGGTATTGCCGGACACACCGGCGGCGAAAGCCGGTATTCAGATTGGCGATCGCATCGCACGTCTTGACGGCATTGAAAATCCGACCTGGAAGCAAGTCGACCCGAAAGAAGCTCTTAGCCCCAATCAGCCACTCGATGTCACCATCGAGCGCAGCGGAAAGTCTCTTGAAAAGACCATCGTGCCTGAAGCTTACGGCGTAAATCAGATGGGATACGCGGGATGGGTTCCCAAAGAGTCCAGCGTTACTGTTACCGAGCTCGAAAAAGGCATGCCGGCGGAGAAGGCTGGAATTAAAGTCGGCGATCAAATTCTGAGCGTCGACGGCGAATCCATTCCAGCCCTTGAGGCAATGATTGAAACTTTAAAGCGCACCAAGGACAAGCCGATTGAGATAACCGTTCTGCGCGATGGCCAGCAGAAGACCTTCACCTTGCGGCCAGTGCTTGCCGATGTCCCCGGCCAGCAGGAGAAGCGCTACCGTGTGGGCCTGGGCAGCCTGCCGATGAAAGTAAGTGCCCTGCCCTTGGCCGCTGCCTTCCACAAGTCGATTGAGCAAAACAAAGAAGGCTCGCTGCTCATCCTCGAACTCGTGCAGAAAATGATTCAGCGCAAGATCTCGATCCGCACCATCGAAGGTCCAATCGGAATCGGCCGCGCCGCAGGCGAAGCAGCCACGGAAAAAGGCTGGACTCCGCTGATGGCTCTGACCGCCGCCATCAGCCTGAATCTCGGCATCTTCAACCTGTTACCAATTCCCATCCTCGACGGCGGCGTAATCTTGCTGCTGTTCGTCGAAAGCCTCATGCGCCGCGATATCAGCCTGCAGATCAAAGAACGAATCTACCAGGCAGCTTTCGTATTCCTGGTTCTGTTCGCGGTAATGGTCATCTACAACGACCTGGCCAAAACCTTACCGGGAATGATGCAAAGACTGCCGTAAAAATGCAGGCAAACCGTCTCGAATGTGGCGCGGGCGCCCTCGCCCGTGCGGGAGTAAATGGAGGCCGGGCGTTCCCACCCGGCTGGACGGGCCAGACGCCCGCTCCTCCCATTCCTCACGTGTTAAAATAAAACTTCCCCAATGGCTAACATTCAACGCAGGAAAACCGTTACGTGTTCGATCAATGGCGTGCGCGTGGGCAGCGATGCACCGGTAGTGGTGCAGTCGATGACGAATACCGATACAGCTGATATCCCCTCAACTGTCCAGCAAGTCGCAGCCCTGGCCCGCGCTGGCTCCGAACTGGTTCGCGTCACGGTTAACAACGAACAGGCCGCCGCCGCCGTCGCGCCCATCGTCGAGCAACTCGACAAGCAAGGGCGTGCGCGTTCCCATCGTCGGCGATTTCCATTACAACGGACACCTGCTGCTCAAGAAATATCCCGAGTGCGCCCGCGCCCTGGCCAAATACCGCATTAATCCCGGCAACGTCGGCATCGGCCGCAAGGACGATAACAACTTCCGCACTATGATCGAAGTCGCAGCCGAAAATCAGAAACCAGTTCGCATCGGAGTGAATTGGGGCTCGCTCGATCAAGCCTTGCTGACGCGAATGATGGATGAGAACTCGCGCCTCTCCGAGCCAAAAGACGCGCGCGAAGTCACAATGGAAGCGATGGTGGTGAGCGCGCTGAACTCCGCTGCACTCGCCGAGAAATATGGATTGCGCGCCGACCAAATCATCCTCAGCGCAAAAGTCAGCGGCGTGCAGGATTTGATCGACGTTTATCGCTCGCTTGCAGCCCGTTGCAACTATCCGCTGCACCTCGGCCTGACCGAAGCGGGCATGGGAGCAAAAGGCGTAGTCGCTTCCAGCGCCGCACTAGGAGTTCTGCTGCAGGAAGGCATCGGCGATACCATTCGCGTGTCGCTCACCCCCGCGCCCGGCGGCGATCGCACCGAAGAAGTCCGCGTAGCCCAGCAGATTCTGCAATCGCTGGGAATCCGCAGCTTCACCCCGCAAGTCACAGCCTGCCCAGGATGCGGCCGCACCACCAGCACCTTCTTCCAGGAAATGGCCGAACAGATTCAATCCTACCTGCGCGAGCAAATGCCTACCTGGAAAGACCGCTACACCGGCGTCGAAGAGATGAAAGTCGCAGTGATGGGCTGCGTGGTCAACGGCCCCGGCGAATCGAAACACGCCAGCCTTGGCATCTCCCTACCCGGCACCTTCGAAGAACCCAAAGCTCCGGTCTACGTAGATGGGCGCCTGTTCACCACCCTAAAGGGCGACCACATCGTAGCCGAATTCATCAAAATTATGGATGAGTACGTGGAGTCTCACTACGCCGCGAAGGAAGAAGTAGCCGCCCGGTAGCTTCTGCTTGTGTGGGGACAGCCGCTTCCGGCTGTCCGGTCGAGCGAAGCTCGGCTTAAACGCTAGGTCCGCACTGCGTAATTTCCAGGACTCGTGAATTCGATCAGACCCAAGTTTCGAAGCACTTGGAGCTGCTGACGTATTTTCGGTCGCACATTTTGATTCCGCGGGTGGAGGCGCTGCAGCTGCGGTTCAAGTTGATAGAGCTCTTGAAGCGAGAAGCGAGCCCTTCCTAATTTGCGTATGGTGCTGAGAACGTCGAGCGCCCACCCTCTCAGCGTTGGCGGTACCTCGGCTAGTTTCCGGATGCGGGAGAATTCCTTCCGAACCGCTTCCTCTTCCACGGTTGAGCCATCAGACACCATCGCGATCTTCCCGTCCTGAGGGATTCGGTCCAAGAGAATGTTGCACCCTACCCATCCGGCTCGTCGCGCCTTGGAGCTTAGCGGGGCGCGCTTTTCGATAACTGTTTCCGAAAAGAAGACGCTAGGGATCAGTAAGAGATTGCTAACCAGCCAGTCGGTGGAATATTGCAAGACGATCAGATTGGGGACTCTGTCTGACCGGATCGCGCGAACCATAGATTCGTAGCCAGCGTCGACAATTTTCTTTGCGTTCCAGGTCCTGAGACTCTTCAACTGGAAGCACTGATCGCATTGGGGACAGACAAAATCAACTGCAGGAGTATTCACCCTTGAACAGGACAATCGGTCGGAATCGCAGGCTGCGCAATACAGCTCTCGGCCGCACCAGTCCTCGCTGAGCACGCGCGCGATCTGGGAGCCGGCTTTGTAGGCGAGGCCGAGCTCAACCCTGCATTGCAGATTCATCAGCGCAACGCTCGCGGAGGCTCATACAGGTCGTGCTCGGCGCAGTAGTCGCGCGCTTCCTTTGAAGGAAAGCTGTCACCTGCATCGATGTTGTCGAAATCGATGATTTCCACCTCGAACCCTTGGGGCACGGTGTCGTCGATGACGTACGCACACCCGCCAGTTACCGTCACGAATATCTTTTTCATCCGGAAATCCCCCTAATACCGATGCGGACTGCGGAAGCATATCACGCCGAGATGGCTTCTAGGCTTTCTCGTGTCCCCCTTAGGTGCGCGTACTTATGGCGGGCCGCAAATGTGAATCTGTGCTCTTCCGGTCGCAAGAATTGCCGCCGACAAATCCCACGTCTACCTCTGGTGTCCTAATGCTCTTCTCGCGTGGGGCCTGCAAAAAATGAAGGCGTGGGGCTTTGAATACAAAACGAATATCGTCTGGCTGAAAGTGAGGAAGGACGGAGGCCCGGATGGCCGCGGCGTGGGCTTCTACTATCGCAACGTCACCGAGCTTGTTCTCTTTGGCACACGGGGTCACCTACGAACCGCACAAACAGGCCGCAGGATGGTGAATATTATTGCGACCATGAAGGAGCGCCATTCCCAAAAGCCAAACGAGCTCTACGATATGATCGAGCATTGCAGCCCAGAACCTTTCCTCGAATTGTTTGCCCGTACGACGCGCAGAGGCTGGATACAGTGGGGCGACGAAATCCCGCCCGGTCAAGGAAATGTGGGGAAGGAAAAAGTGTCACCCCGGCCAATGGAAGATGGCATGATCCGCCCTTACCGGATGCCGCAATTGGCACTGCCCCTGCGCTAGCCCCCCTCCGCTTCGCGAAACGGCTACTGCGCTCAGGATGACACTTGAATTTGTGAGAGAGTCCGTGGGGCGTCACACGGAAACGGCCTTGGCGCGTCCCCAATTAACAAAGGCGACCTTGCGGTCGCCGTTGAAACTTTCCTAAGTAGAGCGCTTAGGTTCGCACCTTGCAACTTAACTCTCGCTCGCGTGCGATTTGATGTCAAGCCCGAATATACCTTCGTGACCAAGCTGTCAGAGTTGCTTAAGGTAACGAAGGGAACGTTGCACCTAGCTCACTCCATCAACCACCAGGCTTCTCGATACTTTTCGTAGCGGCCTCCGTCGGCGGTTCCCGCGGGATAGACGTGGACGCTCTTGAGCGGCACGAAAGCTCTGACCGGAATGACGAATCACGTGTTCTCGGGCACGACATAGACGGCTAGAAAGTCAATCTCGTCTGTGGTGTAGGAAATTTGTTTCCCGTGCAGGGTTCTCTCTGCGTGCACCATATAGCCGCCCCAGCCGCAGTTACTGGACGACTTTACCTGCACCTTCCAGAACTGTTGCCCCGAGCGCAGGACGAAATCGTAACGGTTGCTCTCTCCGTAGGGCTTGGCTACTTCAAAGCCCAGGCTCTCGGCCTTTAGGATGAAGGCCATCTCCGCCAATTCCCCTCGTTTCTTGCATCCGCGGCTGGCGCGCTCCCGCTCTTGTCTTTTCTGAAAGGCTCGCCGCCGTGCGGCATTGGTTTTCGCCATAAAAAGGCGCCAGTTTTGCTGGCGCTTGATCCTTCCTTCAAGTTGTTGATATTGGTTCGAGAGAATAGCCCGGGCGGGCGATTTAGATGTTCAAATAAAAAAGGCGCAGGAGTTTAGACCCGCGCCCTTCAGTTGCCTATATTTCAAGCATAGCAAACTGACATGGGCAAACCCGCCAAAAAATAAAATTTATTTTGTCTTCCGAATGAATGGTTTGGAAAGAAATGGATGGTTTGGACCCCTTGACAATATTTTTGTCCCGAAATGGGAAGAGCGGGGAAAATCCAAATTGGGAACGGCAGCAGGCTTGGCGGACGAGGCCGTCCGCCCTACACAAGGCAGTTCGCGATCCTTCAAGACGACATGGATAGGAGAGGCAAACCGTCGTCATCATCCATAATCGCATCCGCAATATTTTTCAGCTCTGGATAGTGCTTCAGTAGCGGCTCCGTCGCCTTTACCCGCTGCCCCGTAAGCATGTGCTTGAGCTGCAGCGCGTTCACTCCAGCCTTCGCTTCGAAATGATTATTTGCGATCACGTAGGTAACTTCAGTTTTGCTCGCGATGCGCTCGATCTTCTCTTTCCATCCCGCTAATTCCGCCTCGCTGTACAGATAGTTGTAACGATCCGCGGCCTTGCCTGCTTCAAACCACTGGTCGTAATTGCGGCCGTGCAGGCGGACGTATCCCAACGGGCGAGGTCACATGTTCCGTGGCTTCGAGCGAGCGTCCAATCTGCGGTTGGTCGATATTGCAGAACGCGACATTTCTCTCGGTGAAGTATGCAATGGTGTCCGGACGATTCCAGGTGTCATGCCGCACTTCGACCACGCGCGGAAACTCGATGAACTGGCGCATCAGCGACTCCAGGTATTCGCGGTTCAATAGTGTGTTTTTGAACGAAACCGGAAACTGAATCAGCAGGGCGCCCAGCTTCCCCGTCGATGCTAACGCGTCCAAGCCCTCGCGCGCCAGCCGCTCATCTTCGTCGTTTGGCTTGATGGTCGCAGCCGAAGTCGGCTCCATCACCGCAATCGGAGAATGCGTGAACGAGCGATGCAGCTTGGCCGTGAACACAAACTTTGGATTGACCGCAACCTTGCGCACCCAAAGCTTCACCAGCTCCGGCTTGATGTGTCCATAAAACGAAGTGTTGATTTCGACCACATCAAAGCACTGCGCCAGAAATTCCAGACCATGCTGCTTGCGCCGCGCCATGCCCGGTGGATAGAAAACCCCTTCCCAATCTTTGTAAGCCCATCCGGCCGTGCCGATGCGAATCTCGCGAGATGCTTCCATGAGACGTCAGAGGAATTCCAAGCTTGCAGGTTAGCACAGCGAAGTGTAGCCGCGAGCGTCCACGCTGGTGCTACTCAACCTCAGACACTTTCACGACGCGGAGGACCGCACCTCTGATTTCGAGCTTACTGCAGGACTAACGTCACCCAATACACGCCATTGGGATAGCTATTGGTGCGGCCGTAGCAGGTTCCAACTGAAAAAGTGCGCACCGCGCGATCCTCGATGGCTCTCGCGGCTTGTGCGGGCAACATCTCCGGCTGTTCGGTAGTGTAGCGAAGAATGTAGGATCCGCGAACGGCTACAGGTTTTAGCGAATCGGCGCGCGCCATGGAGCAGGCGGCGTCTTGCGCGGCATCGCTATCTTTCCACACCAGCGGAGGCAGATTGTCGTTACGCCGCAGCCGGGCAATGCTGCCGCTTACCAGGCCGCCGGCTTGCCGGGGCGAGTAGTTAGGCAAACTGTGTCCGAAATCCTGCGCCACGTACAACGAAAATCCCGCGCGAACCACTCCGAATCCCGCCATGTTGTATGCGGGATTCAACAGGTTCTCGCGATGCGGAGGCGAATGCATCAAGCTTTCGTGCGCCTGCCCGGCGCTTCCAGCGTAGGCAACATTCTCTCCTGCTTGATCGAGATGCAGCATGCAGTTGGCGGCCAGTCGCTGTGCCAGCGAGGGCTCCCCGATAAACTGATGCGAAAGCTGTTGCCGCTCGGCCATCTCCACGGCATGCGTGCGTGCGGCGCGGGTCAATCCCTCGTCCATTTGCAGCGCAGCGAGTCCTGCTTGGGCCCGAGCCTGGTTTGCAAGCTTGAAAAGTTGTGCTTCGGCCTCGACGTCGTAAGGGGAACCATCAAGCGAGGGCTGTTGATGCGCCGGTAAGACTCTCGCAGGCGACTGCGGCGGGCTCTGGGCCAGAGCGGTCCCACCAATTACTACCATCGCGATCCACGCTGCCGCCACGCGTAACATATTTTTCCTCACCGACGCCGGGGGACGCGTGCGGACCAACTTTGCCGCTTTGTTTCTTTGACCATACGCTCTAAAATCAGGCCAGACACGATTACAACGGAGATGGCCTCAAATTGACTTACTTCGCGTCCTTACTTGGTCTAATTCTTGTTTTGCAGCTAGTACTTTTGGTACTGGTCACCTTCGGGTTCCAGCGAAGGTTTGGGCATTTCCCGCAACTCGATGCATTAAAAGCCCTTGCTGAGCGCTCCGCTGCGCTGCATCAAACGCTGTCGGCGCAATTTGCCTCGGCTACCGCCGACACCGCCATGCGCTTGGAGCAAACCAAAGGTGCGATTGGCCTGCAGGTCACTGACCGGTTAGGCGACGGCTTCTCGGCCATTCGTTCCGCCGTCGAGGAACAGATGAAGGCTGGGCGCCAGGAGCAATCCGAGCGCCTCACCCAAGCCCGCACCGAGTTGACCAGTTCGCTCGCGCTCACCACGTCGCAACTAAAATCTGAGTTCGATAACCTGAACCAGAAAACCGCCCAAAGCCTCGACGCGATTCGCGACCGGGTTGATGCCCGCCTGATGGCCATCACCGATCAAGTCCAGCAAAAACTCGATCAGAACATCAAAGAGGGTTTCGCCCAGTTTGAAAAAGTTCAGCAACACTTAAAAGCCGCAGAAGAACAATTGCGCGAAGTCGGCGCGCTCGGACATTCCATCAACGACTTGAACAATTTGCTCAAGCTGCCTCACCTGCGCGGGCAGTTTGGCGAAGCCAGCCTGGAACGATTGCTCGCCGACTTTCTTCCCGCACACATGTTTGAAATGCAAGCGCAACTGCCCGAAGGCGGCGGACGCGCCGACGCCATCATTCAATTCCCCGATCGCCGCTTGCCCATCGACGCGAAATTTCCTCGCGAGCAAGTGATCGCGCTATTCGAAAGCAATGTCGAATCCGAAATAGAGGAAGCCCGCCACGCGCTGATCCGCGTGATGAAAGCCGAAGCAAAAAGAATTAAAACCTACATCCAGCCAGAAAACGGCACCACCGATATCGCCTTAATGTACCTGCCCAGCGAAACGCTATATATGGAAGTCATCCGCAATCGCGAACTCGCCGACTGGCTCAATCAGCAGCACGTCTTTCCGGTCTCGCCCAACAGTTTGCTGATGACCCTGCAGACCATTGCGCTGGTACACAAATGGTATGAAGTCGCCAGCCGCTTCGAGAAGAGCCGCCTCGAATTGTCCAAGGCGCAAAAGTCTTTCGATTATTTCCAAAGCCAGTTTGAAAATGTCGGCAAAAATCTAAGCAAAGCTCAGGAAGCCTTCGAGACCGCGCAAAAACATCTGAAGACGTATCGCGGCCGCGTCACCGTCCTCAGCGGCCAGGAACAACTCGACCTGGACGCAGCCGCCGCCAAGCACGACGAACCCAGGCTGCCACTAACTGACAAGGCGAGCGCCTAAGGAAAAAAATGGGCGATTAGGTTTGCAGGGCGCGGCTTTCCAGCCGCGCCTGACACCACCTCTGACAACTTACGGCGCGGCTGGAAAGCCGCGCCCCTTCGAGACTACAGCGCCTTAACGGTTTTTCCGCAAGCTGTTAAGCGCCGATCGCTACGACAGCTTACTGATTACTGGCAAACTAGTTGAGCCGTGCCGGAGACGTTAGCCGACGTGTTGGACACGCCATTGTTAATCGTCAGCTGCAAATTCTCCGGTGCAGTCGCAGTAACGGTGACCGTGCCGGGCGAAAGACACGTCGCCTCGCCCGTCGAGCCAATGCTGGCGGCGGTGGTGGAAGTCTTCCAAGAAAGCCCGTCGGCTTGAGAAAGCTCGCGGCTCGAACCGTCACTGAAATGGCCTTGGGCTGTGTATCCAACCTGTGCGTGAGTGGCGCTGCTCGCCGTGGCGGTTGATGGGCTTACTGTGATGCTGGTCAAGTTTGGATGGCCGGCGCCGCAACCAATCAAAATTAACGCAGCGCATACGGGCAAAATAAATTGTAATGGCTTCATGGCTTTCTCCCTGTGCTTAGAAACCCAGGCCCATGGCGGGAGTTGCACTTTTGGCTTATCTGAATTCCTGTAGGACACATCAGGATAGCCCTTAGATCAGCCTCTGACGGGACGCTTGGAGCTGCAACCCGCTGGGTCGTGGACCGCCAGCAGATGCCAGGCTTCGCGATAGCACTCGAAGCGACCGGCGCGTTTCCTACATCCCGACGGATACAGAGTCAGGCTGTGGAGGGATCGTATGCGGTTCACGGGAATCACGTACCAAATGTCTCGAGGAACGATGTAGGCAGCCAGGAAGTCTATTTCTTTCGCCTTGTACAAATTATTACCACCGCAGCTTTGGGCTTGATAGCCGCCGCTGCCGAAGGCGCAGCAAGTCGACTTGACCTGTACCCTCCACAAGCGCTGGCCCGAGTCCACGACAAAATCGTACCGTTCGTTGTCGCCATGGGGCTGGGACACACCAAATCCCAGACTCGCAGCCTTGAGTACAAAGGCGAGTTCCGCCAGGTCGCCCCTGGCTTTCGTGTTCATCGCTCCGCGTACCATGGGTGCGACGTTCGGCGGTGATTTGCGTTTCTTCTTAGACTCTTTTTTCAATTTGCACTCCAATAAAAAAGACGCGATCCGGATTTCCGCTCGCGCCTCAGATTGCCGACAACCCATCCCCTGTCATTCAGGCGCGTCAACGACTCTCATTCCGGCCTCCTCATCAATTGTCATTCCGAGGAGCGAACGAGACGAGGAATCTGAATTTTCCCAGACCATGCGAAGACACTCGATCCTCGCCCGGTTCGGGATGACGATAACTAGGATTTTGTCAGCGATTTGAACCGCAAGCCCGATTTCCAGCCGCGCCGTGTTTGATTTACTTCTACTTCCAGACTAGCAAATCCAAGGGGGTAAACCCGCCAAATTTTGAAATTTATATTTCCATCCGAATCAGCAGCTTGAAAGAAAATGGACGGTTTAGGGGGCTTGACAAGATTTCGGCAGCCGGATGATTTTCGGAGTTTCGGTCGCCACAGAGCTTCGCATAGGTACCCGACCTGGCATCTTCGTCCAGCGGCCCCCGTTGTACACCGTCCCTTCCCCCGCAAACGCATGTCCCTTGCGCTCAAGCCGACGCACGCCACAGTGAAGGCGTACTACGAGACGCTTCACCAGTACGGCCAACTCCACATCGATCACGAGGGAGCGGTCCGCAGCGCGTTTCATGATCTGCTGGCAAAATCTGGGCGCAAAGCCAAGCCGCCGCTCACGCTTGTCCCGGAATACCGCATCGAGCGCGCCCGCGGGTCTTCCGTCATTGTGGACGGGGCACTCGTCGACCTCTACCACCTGCCTCACGGCTATTGGGAGGCTAAAGACGAAAAGGACGACCTCGCCAAGGAGGTCCAACTCAAGCTCGACAAGGGGTACCCGCGTGACAACATCATTTTCCAGGCCCCCGAGCGTGCCATTCTCTATCAGGGAGGCGCACGCATTCTCGACGAGAACATCACCAGCCCCGAGTCCCTCGTCCAGATCGTCAATCAGTTTTTCGACTACAAAGCTCCCCACATTCAGGAGTGGGAGCAAGCGGTCAGTGAATTCTCCGAGCGCATTCCCGAACTTGCCAGCGCCGTCAAGAAAATCATCGACGAAGAGAGAAAACGCAACCCTTCGTTCGTTCGCAGCTTCGACGACTTCTATGCACTCTGTCGCCAAGCGATCAATCCCAACCTCTCGGAAGAAGCGGTTGAGCGGATGCTGGTCCAGCACCTGCTTACCGAGCGCATCTTCCGCAAGATTTTCAACAATCCCGACTTCACCCGCCGGAATGTCGTCGCCGTAGAAATCGAGAAAGTCATTACCGAGCTGACCAAACGCTCCTTGAACCGGGACGACTTCCTGCGCAACCTCGAACGCTTCTACCGCGCTATTGAGCGGAGCGCCGAGGAAGCCACCAGCTTCTCCGAAAAGCAGGCCTTTCTCAACAAGGTCTACGAGCGTTTCTTCCAAGGCTATTCGCCGAAAGAGGCTGACACGCACGGTATCGTCTACACTCCGCAACCCATCGTCAACTTCATGGTGCGCAGCGTCGAGGAGATTCTGCAAAAAGAGTTCGGGCGCTCGCTCGGCGACAAAGGCGTTCACATCCTCGATCCTTTCGTCGGCACCGGCAACTTCATCGTGCGCATCATGCAGGAGATCAAGGCCACCGATCTGCAATACAAATACGAGAACGAACTGCACTGCAACGAGGTCATGCTGCTGCCCTACTACATCGCCAGCATGAACATCGAGCACTCCTATTTCGACCGCACGGACGAGTACAAGGCATTCCCAGGAATTTGTCTGGTGGATACGTTCGAGCTAGCGGAGCCAAGGCAACCGCAGCTATTTACCGAAGAGAATACTCAACGTGTCGAGAGGCAAAAGAGCGCTCCAATTTTCGTAATCATCGGGAATCCACCTTACAACGCTGGCCAGGTTAATGAGAGCGACAACAATAAGAACCGCAGGTATACGGTGATCGATAGTCGTATTTCTGAAACCTATGGAAAGGGTTCACAGGCTACGCTCTTGAGAAAACTCCAGGATCCGTATCTGAAGGCGATTAGGTGGGCAACCGATAGGATCGGAATCGAGGGCTTCGTTTGTTTTGTCACGAATAACAGTTTCATTGATGATCACTCGCTAGATGGTGTCCGGGCTTCGCTGGAATGGGAGTTCGATCATGTCTACGTCCTTGATCTCGGAGGCAATGTTCGAAAGAACCCCAAGCTATCCGGCACAACACACAATGTTTTTGGAATTCAGGTCGGGGTCAGCATCAACGTCCTAGTCCGGAAAACTGGTGGATCGAAAGATGTGTGCTGCCCTATTGACTACGCCGCTGTCGACGGTAACTGGCGCAAGCAACTGAAGTACAATTTTCTCAATACGCACGATTCCGTTGGTTTGATCGATTGGCAGCGGGTCACCCCTGACGAACACCACACGTGGCTTACGCAGGGGCTACGGCCAGACTTCGCAGCATTCGCACCGATAGCTGGTCGGAAGGATCGCATTTTCAATGAGCACTCGCTGGGCATCTCGACGAACCGCGACTCCGTTGTGTATGGATTTCAGTCGGAGGGTTTGGGCGCTCGCGTTCGGGAGTTTCTCGAGGCTTATGCCGCGGAACTAAGCCGGTTCCAGCGCAAGGGCGAACCAACGGACCTTGACAAGTTCCTCGAGCATAGCCCGTTGAAGTGGAGCCGTAACCTTAAACGCCACTTCAGGGGCGGGGACATGATCGAGTTCGATAGCGCAAATCTCCGATACGTGACATATCGGCCATTCACCGTCGAGTCCTTGTATCTTTCCGACATCGTTGTCGATGAGCCGAGTCGCACGGCTGAGTACTTTCCAAAGCCTCAACAGCAAAGTGCTAACCGAATGCTCGTCATAACGGATCTTGCGGGACGGTCGCCGTTCAGTGTCCTTGCAACCTCGACCCCCGTTGACCTCCACTTGTGCGCATCGTCCGACGGCTTTCAGTGTTTCCCGTTCTACACCTACGCGGAAGACGGCAGCAACCGCCGCGAGAACATCACCGACTGGGCGCTCGAACAATTCCGCACCCGCTACCACGATCCCTCCATCAGCAAGTGGGACATCTTCCACTACATCTACGCCGTCCTGCACCACCCGGAGTACCGCGACCGCTACGCCGCCAACCTGCGTCGCGAGCTGCCGCGCATTCCGTTCGTCTCCGCTTGTCATCCTGAGGCAGCGGAGTCCTTGGCGGAGCCGAGGACTCCCGACGAAGGATCTGTGCACTCGGCTGGCAGTATCGCGAGGGCCGAAGATTGCATAGATCCTTCGGCCCACAAAGGACGTGGGCCTCAGGATGACAGGGTTGGTGGTGGACGTGGGCCTCAGGATGACAGGGTTGGTGGTGGACGTGGGCCTCAGGATGACAGAGTTGGAGAGGGTGCTGGCATCAACGCCGACGCGGGCATCTTCCGTGCTTTCGTGAAGGCGGGCCAGCGGTTGGCGGATATTCATGTTCACTACGAGAAGCAGGCCGAATATCCGCTTACGAAAACAGAAAAGGCCGGAGAAAAGTTGGACTGGCGTGTCTCCAAAATGCGCTTGAGCAAGGACAAGACTTCGCTCGTCTACAACCAGTTCCTCACCCTCAGCGACATTCCGCCTGAGACTTATGAATACCGGCTCGGAAATCGCTCCGCTCTCGAATGGGTGATCGATCAGTATCAGGTTTCAACAGATAAGCGCAGCGGGATCACTAACGATCCAAATCGCGGCGACGATCCGCAATACATCGTGCGGTTGATTGGGCAGGTCATCACGGTCAGCCTGGAGACGGTCGAGGTTGTCCGGTTGCTGCCGCCCCTCGGACTGGAGCACTCCCACACAGTTGACATCATGCCAGCCCACAGATGACAACGTCGCTTGGCCTTTGCATGATTGGCGGCTGGCCCAGCTTTACGTCTTTGCCTTACCCTTCCCTCCATCTGGCAGTTCAGCTGTCGACAAAAGCCCCACCCGGTCGCAAAACGGCACGGCACCCGGATGGTCAGATCTGCATTACACGAGCGAGGACGCTCGCGTCTACATCGCGCATCTATATTTCACGCATCTATATTTCTCGCGTCTACATTTCTTATTTCACGCCTGAAATTATGTACAGCACGGAAAGCGCCTGGAAGTAACTGTACGCGAACTCGGAGGCATTCAGGTTGGTGATCACGGGGCCGATAGAGACGACTCCTCCAAGATCGGCGGGAAAAAGTTCGCGAACCAGTTGCATTTTTCCCGTGGCAATGTCCAGCCGTTGAATTTTGAGCGGCACCTCGCCGCTGCGGTAAACGTATAACGCTTTGCTGTCTGACGACCACCGTGCCAGAGCGTATCCAGGCGCTACGTTGGGGATCGACCGCGGAGGTTCTCCGTCGAGCGGAAACAGCGCTGGCTTGTAATCTGCCGTTTCGCCCGCCAGGAATTTACCGTCGGGCGAAGGCATCGTCGCATATACGCCCTCGGGAGTGACAGGCTCAGTTTTGCCACTCGCGAGATCTACCAGGTAGGTGCGACCCGGACGGCCTGACGCATTCCCGTTGACTGCGATTCGCTTGCCGTCTGGCAGAAAGTGCGCCACCCTTTGCAGGCTTTCGAGTCCGGCCAAAGGGATCTGACGTGATTGACCGGCGCCAACTGGCAGCAAAGTAATGTGCGGCGCACCGGATCCCGAGACCGAGGCAGCCCAGTTGCCGTCGGGTGAAAGCGCATCGACCGAGCCGTCCGCCAAACGGATAGGCGGCGATCCATCGACCCTGCGAATCGCAACCGCCCCGTCGGGCCCGGCGGGCTCCGAACCAATAGAACCCTCCTCGAACAACACCGACTGGCCATCCGGCGAAATATCCTTCACGATGCTCCAGTCGTACCAGGAAAGATCCCGCACTTGCTGGTCTTTCCCGCTCCACTCCATTGCCAGACGCTCATTATCGAGCGACGCCAGGATGCGCCCGTCGGAAGCAATGTCGTGCAGGGTAAAGCCTCCGGGAACGGTGAGCACCCTCCGCTGCTTGCCTGCCAGATTCACTGCCCACATGATGCGATTGCTCGCGCCACTTTCCAAAGCTGTGAACCACACTTCCTTCCCCTGTGGAGACCATGCCAAGCCGCTCTCCCAATCCCAACCCGAAGAAAGCGTGGTCTTACGTCCAGCGAGGTCGACTACGCAAACCGAACCGCTGTTATCCCAACGCTGAGGATGATCCAAGAAAGCAATGCGTTTTTCCCGCGGAGAAAAACGAATGTTGCTGATCCAGCCATTAGTCTGATAAAGAATTGTTCCGACCGGATACTCCAGATTGTCGTGCCCATTCGCATGGTGCACCACGGCAGGCTCCCCGTCAGGGCCCCAATCCGCCCAACTCACATTCCGAAGAATTTCGCGCGGCGTACCACCGACCATGGGGGATCGGGCAAGCACTCCGCCTTCGAAATCGAGGCGCGATCCGGGACTGCCATCGATTATCAGCGCTAAATCACTATTGCGCGAAACACCTAGAAGATAAGCCGATGGTAAACCCAGCGGGCGAGCCAGCAAAGAATCGGGAATCGTCGAATAAACTTGCAGCGGACGCCCATTCCACGATGCTCCATACACCACAGTCCGGCCGTCGGGAGTGAAGCGGGCGCTGTACACAGTGCCGCGCTCAAAAGTTACTCGGTGAAAGTCTGGCTCATGAACCGGACGAAGCATGGGTGCCAGAAAGATCGCGGCAGCTGTGAACAGCACCACTGCCGCGACAGGAACTAACCACGTGCGAAACGGCTTTGCCCGCGGACGGGAAAATGAGAGTTGTTTGCCAGTCGTGGAAGTTGACAGCGTGCTGAGTGCGAAAGCCAAGTCGCGCGCTGACTGGAAACGGTTATCGGGGTCTTTCTCCAGACAGTGCCGGACCACTTGTTCGATCGCGTGCGGAATTCCCTGCCCTTCACGAACCATCTCCGCGGGATCCTCTTTCAGGATCGCCGTAATGGTATCGACTTGGCTGTCGCCTGCGAACGAGCGCCGCCCAGTTAACATTTCGTAGAGAATCGCGCCCAAGCTAAAGATGTCGCTGCGATGATCCACGGCCTTACCCCGCAACTGCTCGGGCGACATGTAGCTGATAGTTCCGAGCACGGAACCGATTTTGGTCTGCGTGGTTAAAGCCTCGATAGGTCCGGCGTTTGCGGGATCGGAACCAAAGTCGGACGTCATCAGCTTGGCTATGCCAAAATCCAGAATCTTGACGCGATCATCTTTGGTGATGAAAAGATTTTCCGGCTTGAGGTCGCGATGCACGATACGCTTTTCGTGCGCCGCCATCAATCCCTGGGCAATTTGTCTCGCGTAGTCAATCGCTTGGTTCCGTGACAAAGGGCCATCGAGCAGACGCTCGCGCAGAGTTTGCCCCACCAGCAACTCAGAGACAATGTACGGCGCGCCCTCGTGCATGCCGATGTCGTAAATCGCGACGATGTTGGGATGATTCAGGACGGCGGCAGCCCGCGCCTCCTGCTCGAAACGGCGCAGGCGGTCCTGATCTTGGGCGAGAGAGGGTTTGAGTATCTTGAGGGCGACGTCCCGCCCCAGCCGCTCATCGCTGGCGCGATAGACTTCCCCCATACCCCCAAAGCCTATCTTTTCAAAAACCCGATAGTGACCCAGTACTTTACCAATCATGCAAAGCTGAAGCGGCGTTGTGTCGGAATGTTATGTCTGGGCAGGCCTGATGTCAACTGCCGAGCGCCACCTGGGGGAGGGTTGCGCAGTCTGCAACTCTGAAGTCGAAAGCGCCAGTGCCGCAGTGGGCGCTCTGGCCGAAGCCGCAAGCTCGCCAACGCCCTCCGGTATGCGGGAACGTTTTCAGGTGCGATTGAATAAAGAGCCTTCGATCATGGATGCGATCTGGCAATCATGGTGGCTGTCCCGGGCAGCGACTCCCAGCGCAATGCCGAACGTAACGGATTCCGGATCGCTTACACACGCACGAAATGGAAGTTGTGTTCCTAGGTGCAGTCGATTCTATTGGCAACGAGCGGCGCCGCGCTCCTCCGGTTTTTCGCAATTGGGCGGGCGCTTGGTGCGAGCAACCAGAAGTTACCGCCGAAGACTACCCGAAGAACCGCATAAATCCGGCCGCGGGAAGATTTGGTACAAGGAAGGTCGCGTCTCGTTATTCCAGCACTTTGGGCCACGGATTCCGCCGCGATGTATCCGCTGCGGACTGCGCCTTCCATGGTGGCAGGCCATCCGGTCGCAGTCCAGTCTCCGGCTAGAAAAACTCTTGGCCAAACCGTTTCCGCATGCGGACGGAAGGCTATCCACGCCGGGCTGCGGCGAATAGGTTGCGTGGACTTCCTTGATCACCGTTGACTTCACGAGATTCGCGTCACGTGCGCCGGGGAAAAATTCGCGCAATTCTGACCAGCGCGACAGTTCGATAATTTCCGCTCGTGACTTCTCGACCAGAGTTTTCGATGAGCTCACAACCAATTCCACATAGCTGCCGTTTGCCTCAGAGGCTGAAGTCGGTTCTGGAGCCGATACGTACGGGGCATCGCCGGAAAAGTTGCCGGACGAGGCCGGATTCGTATCAGGGCATCGCTTCAGCGATGCCGTAACTGGCGCACCATCAATTGCGCCTTTAGGCGTTGCGGCCAGCAGTTTCGACTTGTGGAACATCCACTGAATAGTTCGGTCCAATAAGACGGCATGATCAAGATCGGTGATCTGGCGATCAAACCAGAGATGAATTCCGGTGATCGGCGAGGTTTCGAATCGCGCGAGCACTTGCCGCAATGGCTCTGTGTTTGGGGTCTGTGGCAGTATGCGGGACAAAATATCGAATGGGACCGCGAATACCACGAAGTCGAAGCTCAGCTCATCGCCCGACACCAGCAGGCTCACTTTGTCGGACTCAGGCGTAAAAGATTCTACACTGCAGCGGAATCGGATTTCGCCGCCGCGTGCGCTGATGTAGTCGTCCAGCCACGCCATATAAATCGGTCAAAGGAACGCTGGGCACGCCCATCCGGCCAGCAGCAGCCGATTTCAGAAACGATTCACGCACCACCTGCGCGGCATAAGGCACCGACATGCGATCCAAGTCCTCATTCAACGCGCTCACCAAAATCGGCTTCCAGAACCGCTCGATCGCTTGCTTCGTCTGTCCGTGACGGTTTAACCATGCGAGAAAAGATTCACCAGTGTCTCGCGCTTTAGCAGGCGCGAGAAATGCCATGGCTGCGGCAACAGAAAGTTTGTCAGCGATAATTGAGACAGGGGCACGCAGGAACGCAGACGCATTATGAAAAGGCGCGGGCAGCCGGGACGGCGCGATCACCGAGCGCGCGTCCGCCTGGTTCAAGGAAAGTCAGACGATCGTACCAGCGGATCTTATTTTCCACGCCAAGCCGTTCGTAAAACTTGATCAGGTTAGTGCAGCATCCGAGCAACACATGCTGGCAGTTGTCCACCACTTCGCCAGTACCGGGATGCTGATATGAGGAAGCGCGTCCGCCGAGATAAGGACGGCGTTCGAAGAGGGTCACGCGAAATCCGCTGCCAGCAAGGGCGCAGCCAGCAGCGAGCCCTGCCAATCCACCTCCCACCACTGCTACTCGGGAATTTTGTGCCGAGCTCTGGTTCATCAGGAGAGGCGTTTCAGGAAGCCTTTAGCCAGAATCCCGAGCTTTTCACGGACGGTGAGGCTGACCTTAACGCTGAAGACGTCGTACTGGCGCAGCGCAATTTTTTCCAGCAGCCGCTGATAGATGGTCATCAGCACCCAAAGCGCGGGCTGGCTGTCCTCTTCGACGAGCGGAATGAGTTCATCTCCGGCGCGATAGTACTCGCGGGCACGGTCGGCTTCCATCGCCAGCAGGGAGCTAAATAAAGCAGAGTCAGTAGCAGAGCGTAATGCGGAAAGTGAAATCCCGAACTTCTCCATATCCTCTTGCGGCAGATAAACGCGGCCCATGGCGGCGTCTTCTTTCACGTCGCGAATGATATTCGTGAGTTGAAAGGCCAGTCCCAGACGTTCCGCCAACGCTTCAGCAGCCGGATCGCGATACCCGAATACATGAATGCAAACCAATCCCACGACTGAAGCCACGCGATAACAATACTGATAGAGATCGTCAAACGTCCGGTAGTGAACGCTGAGCCCTTCGCGTGGCGCGGGCGCCCCCGCCTGCAGAGTCTCATCGGTAGACGGATTTCCTCGACATCCATCGCCGTACCGTACGCCAACTGATCGAGCAATCCCAGACGAATGTTGTAGCGGCGCTGTGCGTCGGTCAGAGCCAGCAGCACGGGCTCATCGGTCGGCTGGCCCGATTGCGCGCGGTGAAATGCATCCAGCCATGCGGTAAGTTTCTGCCGCCGGTCATATTGCGAAAGAGATTCATCGTCGGCAATGTCGTCGCACCGCCGCATAAACGCATAAACCGCGCACAGCGCCTGCCGCTTCGCCCTCGGCAGCACCAGGAACGCATAGTAGAAATTCTTAGCGGCTGACGCGCGTTATGCTGCGGCAAACCGAATACGCAACCGCAAGCTGCGATTCCGTGGGCGCGAAAGGTGTGGGAGCGGACTGCACGGCGGAGCTCATTTCCGTTTGCCCCGCAGCATCTTTCTCCATGCCACGCGCGCTACCAGCGCCAGCTTGCGCGATTTTGAAATTGACGGACGCCTGCCGAGCACGTTGAACCCCTGCGCCTCGATGGCGTTCAGGATTTCCTGCCCGCCGCGGCTGAATAACTCGATGTCAATCGACAAGTCGCGATCCACCTGCTCAACCAATGGCAAACCACGGCGAAACCAATCGCGCGCCCGATTTACCTCGAAGCGCATCATGTCGCAGAAAGCCGCGCGTATTGCGTTGCGCCGCAATGTCATCTTCGGTGACACCAAAGCGGCGCAAGTCTTCCAGCGGAAGATAGATGCGGCCGTTTGAATAATCGACACTCACGTCCTGCCAGAAATTCGCCAGCTGCAGGGCAGTGCAAGTGAAATCGGAAAGCGCCTGACGCTCCGCATCGCAGTAGCCACAAACGTAAAGCACCAGATGTCCCACGGGATTCGCGGAGTAATGGCAGTAATTGAGAACGTCATTGAAGGTGGTATAACGCGAAACTCTTTGATCCTGGCGAAACGCAGTCAGCAGATCAACAAAAGTCTGCTTGGGAATTTCGCACTTACGCACCGTCTCTGCCAACGCCACAAACACCGGATGCCGCGGGCTTCCGGCATAGCAGGCATCGAGTTCTGCCTCCCACTGATCGAGTAATTGCAGCGAGGCATTCGCATCTCCGACTTCGTCGCCTAGATCATCCGAGATGCGGCAATAGGCATAAACATTGAAGAAATCCTGCCGCAGGCGCTCCGGAAGAAACCAGCTTGCCACCGAAAAATTTTCGTAATGCGAGCGCGCCAGTCGACGGCAGTACGCTTGCGCCTCGACCAACGCCGGGGCTTGCGCAGGAATCGCGTATTCAGTTGGAAGCGCGCTCCATCCCGCCGAAGTTGAGGTAGTTGACGCCGTCCGGGAATCGCTGGCAAGGGATGGCATAATCGTCAATGTAGGCGCGGGCGTCCACGCCCGTGCAGCGGAAACTCCTCAGTGCCCGGGAATGATGGCGGTCTTGATATCGCCATTGCGATTCAGCATGTGATGGAAAACCTGCTGCAGCCGCGAAAGCGGCGCCTCGCCGGTAATGTAATCGGTGGAACGAATTTTCTTCTCCGCAATCAGAGCAAATGCCCTGCGCACGGTCTCGGGCGTGTGATGGAATGTGGCTTTAAGTGTGACCTCAGAGTAGTGCAGCCGGTTGGTATCAAGCTGCACTTTGGTGCCGCTGGCGCAGCCACCGAAAAAGTTCACCGTGCCGCCTTTACGTACCATGTCGATTGCTAATTCCCAGGCCTCGGGACGCCCGACCGCCTCGATCACTACATCGCTGCCGCGGTTTTCCGGGGAAAGCCTGCGTACCGCTTCGACCGCGTCTTTCACTCTCGTGATCTGCACCACATCGTGCGCACCCATGTGCTTCGCCGCCTGCACTTGCGCATCGCGTTTCACCACGGAAATCACGTTGCACCCAACCGCTTTGGCGACCTGAATGAACATCAGGCCGATGGGACCGCCTCCGACCACGGTAACGGTGTCGCCAATTTCCACTCCGGTTTCGTGCAGTCCGCGCAGAACACACGCCAACGGCTCAACCATTGCCGCTTCTTCATAACTCACATCCGGCGGAATCGCGAGCATATTGATTTCCACAATGCGCCGCGGAATGCGAATGTACTCGGCGTAAGCTCCATTGTTGAACAGCAAGTCTTCGCAAAGGTTGGCCTGATGCTTGGAGCAATAAAAACACATCTGGCACGGAGCGGAATTCAATGCCACCACGCGCATGCCCTTCTTGAACGCGCGCACGCCCGGGCCGACTTCTTCAATCACTCCCGCCAGTTCATGTCCGAACAGCGCCGGAGGAACAATCATGCGTGCATGGTAACCGCGCTGATACACCTTCAGATCGGTGCCGCAAGTCAGAGCGACCTGCACCTTGACCAACACTTCACCATCGCCCACGCGGGGGATGGGAACTCGCTCGATTTTTACGTCCTCCTTGCCATAGAGGACGGCTGCTGTCATCTTTCCGTTCACTTATTTCCTTCCCACGAACTGCCCGCTTGAATCACAATCTTCATCGAATCCGGTTGCGGTCGAGCTGCCAGCTGCAGCGCCTTAACACTGTCCGACAAAGAGAAGCGGTGGCTGATCAAACCTTCCAGGTCCATCTCTTGGCCCATCACAAAGCGTACTGAGGCTGCTTGCAATTCGACCGACGCGCTATAGGATCCCAATAATTTCTTTTCGTCCACGCAAACCGAGGCTGGATCAATCGTAGCCTCGCCCCGAACCGTTTGCGCAAATAGTAAAACTCGTCCCCCCGGACGCACTGCATCCATGGCAGTCCGAATCAGGGCGTTGCCCCCAACCGCTAAAATCGCAGCATCGGCGCCCCGGCCTTCTGTCTGCTCCCGCACCGTTTTTACTGTGTCGGCGCGTGAAGCATCGATCACATTGGTTAAACCGTACGTTTTAGATATTGTAAGCCTCTGGGGATACAAATCGGAAGTCATTACCCGGGCCCCTGCCCTCTTGGCCAATGTACTCAATATGATACCGATAGGTCCCTGTCCAATTACTACAACACTTTCGCCGCGCACAAGTTGCAGCGTTTCGATCCCCTTCATGCAGGTGTTCACCGGCTCGACAAAGCATGCTTGCTCGAATGAGACTCCGTCGGGGATGCGGACTGTGCCCTGACGAACGATCCAATCCATCACCCGAACGTATTCGGCAAACCCGCCGCCCGCAGGCTCAAAGCCTGCTGTGCAGCCAACTTTCTTATAAGTCTCGCACTGGGCAAAAGTTTTATGGCGGCAGTAAAAACACTCGCCACAGGGGATGTGGTGGAAGACGACGACCCGGTCTCCTGGCTTGAACTGGCTGACTTCCGCGCCCACCGCTGCCACGACTCCTGAAGTTTCATGCCCGAAAATGCGTGGCGCGGAATGCGATCCGCTGGCGATTTTCTTGAGATCTGTTCCGCAGATGCCGCAAGTGTGCACCCGCAGCAGTAACTCTCCCGGACCGATCTTTGGCACCGCGACGGTTTCCACGCGAACATCGTTCACGCCACGGTAAACCGCCGCCCGCATGGTGGCCGGGATCGCCCGTTTAGTTTCATCAATGGTAAATTGTCCTGCGATCGCCATGAGTCAGTTGAGTGCTTTACTTATTGGATGCAATTCGCTCGCTGAAATGTCTGGTTTCTTTGCGTTGTTGATGTATCTGTCCAACTCGGCGCAGAGAGTCTTGGATGCTTTCGCGCTATTCGCGGCAAGCTGAATCACCCTCCGCCAAAGCCACGGGCGAAATAACGCAAACACCACAAACCTGCCACTCCGAAATTGACCATCCCGGTCGACGAAGCGATCCATCGGAGGCATAGCGAAGTTGCTTTCATCGGAGATCGCTTTCACCGCCATGAAGGGTACATTTCGCGCTTGCGCGCCGCGAGCGACGGCGGCTGCTTCCATATCGACGGCGTGAGCGCGGTACGATTCAGCCAGCTTACGCTTTTGCTCCGTGCCCGCAGTCGCGACAGCGCTGACCAGCGCGCCAGAACCAGTCATCGTTTCCACGCTGCTGCCATCTGTGGAATCCATCACTCGGCTCGGCGAGAAAATCTCGGCCACCTTCAATGCCGGATCAAGCCCGCCCGCGAATCCGACCGACTGCACCAGCCCGGGTTGGTATAGCGCGATCACCGCTTCGGTAGCGCGACGCGCAGCTTCCGCTCCCACCCCTCCGCAAATTAGCACGGCGTCACCGTTCTCGAAGAACTTGAACCGTCGGCCTTCGTATTCGCGCTCGACCCGGCGCCAATGCTTAATCAGCGGATGCACTTCGCGTTCGAGAGCAGCAACCATCGCGATTTTTACTGTATTTGCCATCCATCCCAACACGCGTCCCGAGCGCGGCCTCGAATTCAAACATCAATGTCATCCTGAACAAAGCGAGGATCTCTGCATTCCTATGCACCAATTGTCGGGCATTTCAGCAACTACGCTATGGCTTCCCTATCTTGCCGACAATCTCTTCTACCAGTGTATAAGGATCGCGCTTATGCTCGGCGACTTCCGCGGCGTAGCGCGCCACATTGCCATCTTCCATGTGTTCGCGAGCTTTTTCCAGCAGTGCGTCCCGCAGCATGTCAATCAACCGCTCCCGCCAATTTTCAATGTTGTGCTGCAGCACGAGATTTTCTTTTGTCAGATACGCTTCGTATTCCGCAATGGCCGCAACCAGTTCGCCGATTCCGCTCCCGTCGCTGGCTACGGTCTTCACAATCGGCGGAGTCCAGTGATCGCTGCGGGTCGCCAGCGATTGCAGGGCGCGAATCTCCCGCTCCACCCGCTCAGCGCCTTCGCGGTCGCTCTTGTTGATCACGAAAATGTCGGCAATCTCCATAATGCCGGCCTTGATACTTTGCACATCGTCGCCCATGCCCGGAACAAGAATTACGACAGTGACATCGGCCAGCCTCACGACATCAACTTCATCCTGTCCGACCCCGACAGTTTCGATCATAATCAAGTCGCGGCCGGAAGCATCCATCACCGTCGTCACATCGGCCGTGGTGCGCGCCAGCCCGCCGAGCGAGCCGCGGGTGGCCATGCTGCGAATGTAAATACCGGGATCAGAAAAATGATCCTGCATGCGAATGCGATCGCCGAGAATTGCCCCGCCGGTGTAAGGACTGGTGGGGTCGACCGCGATAATCCCCACAGTACGGTCCTGCTTGCGGTAGTGCTTGGCTACCTGGTCGACCAGCGTACTCTTGCCCGCACCGGGCGCCCCGGTGAGCCCAAGAATCCGCGCGTGCCCAGTTTGCGGGAACAACGCTTTCAGCAGCTCGGCCCAGCCGGGCGAGCGGTTCTCGACCATGCTGATGGTCCGCGCCAAAGTCCGCGGATCGCCAGAACGCAATTGCTTGAATCAATGGTTGGAAATCGTAGGCTCAAACTATCAGTGTAAAGCAGAGGTCGCGAAGACAAGACATTTTTCCGAGCTTGTGGAGGACGGGCGTCTCGCCCGTCTCGTTACTGTAGGGGACGGTCGATCACGCCCGTGCTCCAAAATCCGCTCTGCTCCATGGCGACTCGAGCTTCAATCCTTCAACAACTGCCGCGCGATCACCAGTCGCTGCACCTCGCTCGTCCCTTCGCCAATGGTGCACAGCTTCACGTCACGATAGAACTTCTCCGCTGGATAATCCTTGATGAAACCGTATCCGCCGTGAATCTGTACGCCCTCGTTGGCGCAACGGACGGCCACCTCGCTGGCATAGAGCTTCGCCATGGATGACTCCAGGGTGCTCTTGGACCCTGCATCTTTCATGGAAGCTGCACGAAATGTCAGGAGCTTCGCCGCTTCGATCTCAGTCGCCATGTCTGCCAGCTTCCACTGGATCGCCTGGAATTCGCTGATCGCTTTGCCGAATTGTTTGCGCTGTTTGGAATATTTCAACGCCGCCTCGTATGCGCCCTCCGCCATGCCCAGCGAAAGCGCGGCGATCGAAATGCGTCCGCCATCCAGTACACGCATGGCGTCGATGAATCCGCCGCCCTCTTTGCCCAGAAGATTTTCGGCCGGAATGACGCAGTCTTCAAAGATCAACTCAGCCGTATCGCTCGCCCGCAATCCCAGCTTGTTTTCTTTCTTCCCCGGACGAAATCCCTTAGCGCCCTTTTCCACAATAAACGCCGACAACCCATGCGTGTGAGCCGCGCGATCGGTCACCGCAATCACGACCAGAACATCAGCGTAGTGCCCATTAGTGCAAAAAGTCTTGGTGCCATTCAGCACCCAGTTGTTTCCCTTGCGCACCGCCGTCATTCGCGCGCTACCCGCGTCCGAACCAGCGGATGGTTCGGTCAGCCCCCACGCGCCGATGTGCTCGCCAGTTGCCAACTTGCTGACGTATTTCTTTTTCTGCTCATCGGTGCCAGCGAGAAAAATGTGGTTCGAGCACAGCGAAGTGTGCGCCGCTACGATAATGCCCACCGAACCGTCAACGCGCGAAAGTTCCTCGATCGCGGTGACGTATTCGATGTATCCCATACCGGCGCCGCCGTATTCCGTGGGAAAAACTGTGCCCAGCAGGCCCAGCTTGCCGAGTTCCTTGATCGTGGCCAGCGGGAATTCTCCCGCCTCGTCCCACTTCATGACGTTAGGGGCGATCTCGCGCTCGGCAAACTCGCGCACGCTTTTCTTCAGTTGCAGCTGCTCTTCGTTCAGTAGAAAATCCAAGACCCCTCCGGTCGACTACGAGGCAGCCGCATTCAAGATTCGCATCCTCACGCGGCATGTGCAAAACATTTGATTAGAACATAGCGATAGCGGCAGTGAAAGTTACGATCGGTTTCTCATCAAGCAGGAACTGGGCCGGTTCGTAGACGAAATGAACCGCTCAAACACTTCGTTGGAAAGAAGCCGGCCCCGCGGGGTCAGGCGAATCACATCTCCCTGTCTTTCCATCAATCCCGTCTGCACGAAGTCCGCAATGTTCTCGGAAAACCCTGCGATAGCGTCTTCCCCGAACTCCGCTGCCACCTGCCGCAAGTCAACGCCACAGTTCAGCCGCAGACCTAAGAAAAATGTCTCTTCTAGCGCCGCCGCGAGCCGAAATCCGGATCGCGATGCAGCGAGCCCCCAGAAATATATGCCTCCAGCGAATCCGGAGTAGAAAATCGCACCGCCTCGCCGTTCAATCCCGGTACCATCGAGTGCGCATCTACGCCAAATCCCAGATACGGCTGCCGTGTCCAATACTTCAAATTGTGCCGTGACTCGTATCCTGGGCGCGCAAAGTTCGAGATCTCATATTGCCGCACTCCCGCCGCTTCCAACCGCTCGCAGGCCATCAGATATAAATCGGCGGTGAGATCTTCATCCGGCACAAAGTGAGCGTGATATTTTGCACCGCCAGCGATCAGTTCGCGGCCCAGACGCGAATCCTCATCAACTTCGAGCATGTAAACGCTGGCATGCGTCGCTTCGCTGGCCATCAATTGCTCCACGGAAGACATCCAGCTATCGACAGTCTGATGCGGCAGGCCTGCAATCAGATCAATATTGATGTTCGAAATCCCCGCTGCGCGCAGGCGGGCTATGTCATTGAGGACCGTTTCCCGATCATGCAAACGCCCAACCGACGACGCTTCTTGATCGACAAACGATTGCACTCCCAGGCTCACGCGATTCACACCGCATTGTTGGAGGGCTTCGATCACAGCGGCATTCAGCGTTCCCGGAGCGCATTCGACGGTAATCTCCGCCTCCGGCTCAACCTCAAAATTCTGCTTAATCGTGACAAACAGCCGTTGCAATTGCGCCATATCGAGTACAGTCGGAGTTCCACCGCCCAGGTAAATTGAGTCGACAATACGCTCATTGCGTCCGTCCATCTGTGCTACAGTCTCTGTGGCACGTTCGATGTCAGCGCACACGCGATCCACGTAGCGCTGGAACACCGAGCGCGAGAAAACATCGGAGGCAAAGTTGCAGTAGCTGCACTTGGTGCGACAGAACGGCACCGACACATAGAGGCCAAGGGACATCTGTAATGATTATCCCATTTTCCCCGCACGGCGCGGTGCCAGGCTCGCATCGAACTAACGCTCTCGCCTAAACTCTCGGAACTTACTCGTAACCGCCGGGTTTCTACCGTAAGGACTTCGAAATAGGGAATTACAAACTTACAATGCTTCCGCGCGTGGTTATTACTGGAATGGGCGTGGTTAGCCCGAACGGCATCGGCAAGGAAGCATTCTGCCGCGCCATTCTTGCCGGCAAATCCGGAGTGAAACGCATTTCCCGCTTTGATCCCTCCGACTTGCCCGTACATATTGCGGGCGAAATCCCCGAATTCGACGAACTAGCATGGGTGGACGCTCGCGAGCGAAAACACGTTTCCCGCGTCGTGCCCTTGGCCGTAGCCGCCTCAAGTGAGGCTATCCATGACGCGGGACTGGATGCCACGAGCATGTCGATGGACGAAAAACGCGAAATCGGCGTTATTCTCGGCACCGGCGGCGGCGCTCAGGAATTCTCTGAAGAACAATACCGACTGTGGCACTCCGGACAAGTGAAACACGTCAGCCTGTTCTGCATTCCGAGCGGCACCATGGGCACGATTCCCAGCGAAATCAGCATGCGTTTTGGCTTCCGCGGTTACAGTCACGTGGTCACCGCAGGATGTACTTCATCCACCGACGCCCTCGGTTATGCCTATCAACATATTCAGGCGGGCGTGCAGCCAATGTTTTTGGTCGGCGGCGTCGATTCGCCAATCACGGCTGGCATCATCAAAGGCTACACACTTCTGCGCGCGCTCACTCAATCATGGAACCGCGCCCCTGAACGCGCCTCGCGCCCGTTTTCCGCTGACCGCGACGGGTTTGTGATCGCCGAAGGCTCGTGGATGTTCATCCTCGAAGACTACGTGCATGCTCGTGCCCGGGGCGCACGCATCTATGCTGAGATTGCCGGATACGCTTCCACTTGCGAGGCCTTCCATCGCGTACGAATGAGCGATTCACCAGAAGAGCCGGCCCGCGCGATTACTTTGGCTCTCGAGGAGGCAGGCGTCGCGGCGGAAGGCGTGCAATACGTGAATCTTCATGGCACCTCTACGGAAATGAATGATCGCGTGGAAACTCGCGCTCTGAAACTCGCTCTGGGCGCGCACGCGAACCGGATTCCAATGTCCGGACTCAAATCGCAGATCGGACACGCGCAAGGCGCCTGCGGCTCAGCCAGCCTGGCAGCAACTCTGATCGCCATGGAACACGGAAAGATTCCGCCGACCATTAACCTTGACGTGTCCGATCCCGAGTGTGATTTGGACTACGTGCCCGACATCGGCCGTGAAGCTGACATCGAGCACGCCATCTGCAATTGTGTAGGATTCGGATCGAAGAACTCGGCGCTGGTACTAAGAAAAATCGCGTAGACACCTTGACTGAGGAGGACGCTCGTCCTCCATTCCGTTTCATTCTGCTAACATCTACTTTTGACCTCGAAGGAAACGTACATGGTACGCGGTTTAGTTCCTCGCCAAACTGCCAAGACCGGACGTCAGGAGGGCGCGCAGCGCCCGCTGCAGAAAAAGGCCTCGCTTCGCCCAGCGCGTTCCGGCAGCAGACAAGTCTCTAAACAGCTGCCGAGAGCGAAAAACGCGAAGAAGTACGATCCACTTGCGCCGGAGCGGGTGGCTGAAATTTTGAAGCGGCTTGACCAGCTCTATCCCGATGTGACTTGCGCCTTAACGCATAAGGACGCCTGGGAATTGTTGGTGGCGACTATCTTGTCGGCTCAGTCGACCGATGTGAACGTCAACCGCGTGACTCCGGAGTTGTTCCGCAAATACCCGACGGTCGCGGACTTTGCCGCGCTCACGCCGGAGCAGTTGGAGCCCGATATACGTTCGACCGGGTTTTTTCGCAACAAGTCAAAGGCCGTTGTGGGCGCTGCGAAGCTACTGGTCAACGAATTCGGCGGACAGGTTCCGGACGACGTCGCCAAGCTTCTCACTCTGCCGGGCGTCGCGCGCAAGACAGCCAACGTCGTGCTGGGCACGTGGTTTCGCAAAGCCGAAGGCATAGTGGTCGACACGCATGTGACCCGCATCGCGCGCAGACTCGAGCTGACGAAGAACACCGATCCCGTAAAGATTGAACAGGATTTGATGAAAGTCATCCCGCGTGAAAAGTGGATTTCGTTCTCGCACCAGATCATCTGGCATGGACGCAAGTTGTGTACGGCGCGGCGGCCTAAATGTGTGGATTGTTTACTGGAGAATATCTGTCACGCCGGAGACAAAACCTGGAGCACAGTCGAGATCCACAAAGATGCGAAGCTTTAGCCCGGAGCCATGCTTACTGCTGGCCGAGCCGGACTGCGGGAACCATTTGCTCCGCCGCACCGATAACACGACCCTGGCCCGGCTCCTGCAGGAATGCAATTAGTCGCAGATTGCCCGCATCTATGCCGGGATCGAGTTTCATCTGCAAATCTTGCGCAAAGGTTTTTCCCTTTCGTAGCGTGCCGATCTTCACGATACTTTTTACTACGGCCGTGTGTGCCAACTTGCGTCCGGCATTCTCACCTCGAGCTACTTGCGATTCGGCATGGTTAAGGGCGACAACAACGTAAATATCAGCCTCGCGCATTCCGAAAGATGGCGGTAGGGCGTCAGTTTCCAGATGGGCTTGCAAAACGTTGGGCGAGCCCAGTGACACGGACGACAAGCGCACTGCTACCTTCGGACCCGCTAAAGCTTTGGCTAATGCTTTCTGAGCTAGAGCTGTGTCGCTGCCTACAAACTGGCTGCTTCCGTCGACGATCATTTGAGGAGTGTAAACATCGTTCAGACCAAGACGCCTGGCATACGCACCCTGGCGATCGCTGTAAAAGCGCGAAGAATACGGATCTTTCCAGCCCTCGTGGTTCCAGTAGTCGACGTGCTCACTGAGAACGATCATCTCTTCTCCTGCTATGGGTTGCTCATCCAATTTCTGCAGGAGCGCGTCTGCTGGAGGACAACTCGAGCAGCCTTCCGAAGTGAACAATTCTACAAGCACCGGAGTGCGCCCATTGGAACCAGATGGCAAGTCAGACGCTTGCAGTAGGGCCACGGCGGAAAGGAGGAGCGAAGAAGCGGCAATAAGAGCAATTTTCATCGTGGTCGATTACTTCCCACTGTTTGGTTGGATGCACAAGTGGACTGAAAGTTAGCAGGTCAAGACGGCGCCCATCTAAGTCCAGCGAAACCAGCGCAAAGCGAGGACGAAAGAAATTCCTCCCCAAAGCAGAAGAATCAACAAGCGGCTGGCCTGACTGCTCAGTGGGGCGCCCTCGAAGATGGTAGCGCGCAGCGCGTCATTGAGCGCGGTGAGAGGTAGCGCATGGATGAATGGATGGATGGCTGCGGGAAAACGCTCATACGAGAAAAAGACGCCCGAGAAGATCCACATCGGCATCATGATCAGGTTGATGAGTCCGCTAATGCTTTCAATCTTTCTGGCGCGACTGGCTGTGAGCAAGCCTAACCCGGAGAATCCTAAGGCACCGAGCGCTCCAATGAAAAGAATGGCGAGAACCGAGCCCAGCACCCGCATGTGGAACACCAGCACACCAAAGCCGAGAAGAACTCCGGTCTCAATCACCATAAACAACAAGCGGCTGCTGGCCAAAGCCAGCAGGAAGTCGCTGCGCCGCATGGGTGTGGCCACGAAGCGCTTGAGCAGTTTGCGCTGGCGCATGTCGACCAGCGCGAATCCCACTCCCCACATGGCGGCATTCATCACGTTCATCCCGATTAGTCCGGGAATTAGAAAGTCGATGTAACGCGATCCCGGCTCGCTCGAAATAACAGCGGACGTGGACAGCGGGTTCTTGCGGCCGGACGCGGCCTGCAAAGCGTCATCCACCTCGGCCCGCGAGAGCACACTTTCGGGCCGCGCCGGATCGTACAAATACTGTAAGCCTCCCTTGCCGTCGCTCTCGACTACGAGATCGTATTTACCGATGCGGAATCCACGGTGCGCTTGCGCCGCATCTAGCATTTCAGCGCGAATCGAGGATTTTTGCGGCGAGTGCTGCAGAAGTGCCAGGGTGTTCTCCGCTTCCGGTCCCGCGACAATGGCAATCGAAGTAACATCTGCCGGCTTATTGCGGAAGGCAATCCCGAGCCCTAAGGCAAGCAGCAGGGGGAATCCAAATACCCAGAAGAGCACCTCGGGCTCACGCAACATTTCTTTCATGCGCGCCATCAGCAAGTGGTTGAAACCCGCCCAGCGTCCGTTGCGCAAAGGCTTGGAAGAGGCTCCAGTCGGCGCTTCCGGAGTTTGTTGAGCGATGGTCATCCTAGCCCATTTCTCCTGAATTTCACCGTTCTCGCAATTGCAAACTTCGTCATCAGTCTTCTCGCAAGTGCCGGCCTGTAAGGTTAACAAATACGTCTTCCAGGCTCGCTTGCCGTGTGGTGAGGTGCAAAAGTTGCGCGCCCTGTTTCTGTACCGTATCCAGCAACGCAGGAATAGTCAGGTGCGGCTCGCGCACCGTCAGGTTAACTAGCCCGTCGTCATGACGAACCGACTCTACGCCTGGCAGCCCACGCCAAGCATCCAGATTTGCCGCTCCGCCGGAACTGCCACTGGCCTCGAACTCCACGACGTGATGGCCGCCCAGTCGTTCAATCAGATCGGGAGGCGTACCTTCGGCAATGACCTCGCCATGATCCACGATCACCAGGCGGTCGCACAGGCGTTCAGCCTCGTCCATGTAATGCGTGGTCAGCAGAACTGTCCCTCCGCCCCGTTGAAAGTTGCGAATGATCTCCCAGAGCTGGCGGCGGCTTTGCGGATCGAGTCCAGTGGTCGGCTCATCGAGAAAAAGAATTTTGGGATTTCCTACGAGCGCGGTTGCGACTGCCAAGCGCTGGCGTTGTCCGCCGGAAAGTTTGCCCACGAATGCGTCGGCCTTCTCCCCGAGTTGCAGATCGTCCAATACTTCTTCCGAAGAACGAGGCTCACGGTAAAAGCTGGCAAACAGTTCGATGGTTTCGCGGACGGTCAACTTCTCGGATAGCCGGGTTTCCTGCAACGAAATGCCCAGCCACTCGCGCATTTCGCGTGAATTCTTCTGCCAGGCGTGCCCGAGAATCGTGACCTCGCCGGATGTTGGATCGAGCAGGCCTTCAAGGATTTCGATAGTGGTCGTCTTCCCTGCCCCGTTGGGTCCTAAAAGGCCGAAGCATTCCCCGGCTTGGATCTCGAGATTCAGACCGCGCACAGCTTCGACCTTGCCGTCATAAGTCTTGCGTAGATCTCGGCACCGGATGGCTGCAGGCACGCGACGATTCTAACGTAACGCTGTTGACCTGTTGTTAATTTTGCTTTTGACAATTAAAGGGCCTTGGTCGTTTAGAATGCTGGTCTGCTTGCCGAAATAGGATTTCCTATGCGAGTGCCACGTCGCGGCTTCACTTGACGGTACCCTTCCTAAACGCCCGTGCGTCGTTTGCGACTTGTCAGCTCCATAATCTGAAAGGAAATCTGCCTATGTTTAGGAAGGTCTGGTTAATTGCACCTTTGTCGCCTGCTACTGTGCGCTGGAATCGCCTCGGCGCAGGAGACGCGCCATTTCACTTTTCACTATGGCTTTACTGTGAGGGACGTTTCCGCCGGTGAAAAGATAAGAATCTGGTTTCCACAAGCACATTCCGACGCATTTCAGACGGTGAAAGTCGTCTCTGCGACGGGCGATCTCTCTCTTAAGAAGACTCACGAGTCGAAGTACGGAAACGAAATGTATTACGCCGAGACTTCTAAAGCTAAGAAATCGGAGTTGCATTTCGAGGTTGCTTATGACGTCGTCCGCCACGAGCGGCTTACGCTGGGCATCTATTCCCCTCACCTTGAAGCTGTAAAACTTAGCGACCGCGAGAGAAAGGAATATCTAGCTCCGGATGCGCTTGTGCCGACGACGGGTCTGCCCGCAGAGTTGGCGGTTAAGGTTACAGAAGGCAAGACAACACCGGTCGACAAGGCGCGTGCTATCTACGATTACGTTTTCACGACCATGCGTTATGACAAGACTGGCACCGGTTGGGGACGCGGTGATGTGCTCTACGCCTGCGACGCCAAGAAAGGCAACTGCACCGACTTTCATTCGCTGTTCATCGCCATGGCGCGTTCGCAGGGAATTCCGGCGCGATTTGAAATCGGATTTCCCCTGCCGCCTGACAAGCATTCAGCGGAAATTGCTGGCTACCATTGCTGGGCTGATTTCTTCGAACCGCAACACGGATGGATTCCTGTAGATATTTCCGAAGCATGGAAACATCCGGAGAAAAAGGATTATTTCTTCGGCGCTCACGATGCCAATCGCGTCGAATTCACCATGGGACGCGACCTGGAATTAAGTCCGAAGCAGGATGGGAAGCCGCTGAATTATCTCGTGTATCCGTATGTTGAGGTCGCCGGGAAAGAGTATCCCAATGTTTCAACGGCGTTCTCTTTTGAGGACGTGGACAAAGGGGTCGCGTCCATTCGCTGATGTCCACGTAGCGGCGGACACCCTCGGCCGCCCAGCGGTGCGAAGCGCCGCGTTGTGACACTGATTGGCTCGCTTGCGCTCGCTGCCCGGACGAGGCGTCCGGGCCTACCTGGTCGCCGGCTGGGAGATCAATCGCCGTCTGGATTCTGTTTGCCGCCCGACATTGTGTGTTGCGGTGGTGGCATGGGCTGATCTCCTTTGCGATCACGCCAGAGAATTGCATTTAGCACTTCCGGGTTCGCCGCATCCGGGCGGGAAAAATCCATTTCAGCGGATGCGCCCTGCACCCTGACCTTGAGACGGATTGATCTGATAAATCAACCCATTCTCGCGATTGCTCCAGTCGGCTGTGAACGCAGCCTGGTTGCCTGCGCCCGAAAACAGAGGAACCATGGTCGGCGCATAGGCGTCATTCTGATTCATCGGCGGCAAGCCCAGCAAACTTTCTATCGTGTGAATCATGCTCACCGTAGTGTAGAAGTGGTGATCCACGAATGGATGCTCAGCGGAGCCTGGCGAATACTTGCTGATTACCAAAGCGATGGAACGGTGAGCATCGACGTGATCGGCGCCGTTCTGGGCATCGTCTTCGAGGATGAAAATGGCTGTGTCGTCCCAGTAGGGGCTGTGCGACAGCGCTTCCACCACGCGACCAACCGCGAGGTCATTATCCGCTACACTTGCCGCTGGGCGCGGCTTTCCCGGAGTGGTGCCATGGGTATGGTCATCGGGCAAATACAGAAGAGTGAAAGCGGGTAGCTCGGCTGCTCCTCTTCCTTCCTTGCGTGCTCGCACAAAACCATCGAACTCATTGAGAAATTCATCGGCCCTCAGTTGATCGGGATATTCGGTGTTGAAGTCGGGAAAGAGCGGATCGAAGTGATCGCGCAACATCGCCTTGGTGGCTTTTGCCGTCTTCACCATTGGAACAGGCCACGGCCACGGACTCGACGAACCGTGAGGCTGGCCGACATTCGGCGGCAATGGCTCTCCTTTGTTTACCGAATCCTTTGCGCAACTCGAACCGGGCGCTGGGGCGCCTTCGTGCACCGTCATCTTGTTTTCCGTCGGCTTGCACCACTCGTCATAAATAAACTCACCGTAATCGCGATAGCTGAGCCCGTGGCTGGCCACGTTATCCCAAATGTAGCCTGTGCCCGGCTCGTTCACGTCGGGCTCATTCTCGTCGAGCGGGATCTCATCGGCTACGCTGCCTTGAAAATCATAGCTGCGTTCATTGCCGCGGTAATTGATCTGCCAGGTCTGCTCGTTGTAGTCGCTGGTAATCGCGGCCATCGACCAGTCATGTCCATTACCAGAGACTTCGCCGCTATCGTAGAAATTGTCGAGCAAGCCGAATTGAAGCGCCAGCTTGTGTTGGTTAGGGGTTATATCGGCGCCGTACATGGTGAGCGAAGGATCGCCGTTGCCTGCTTTCAAATCGCCGAATACCTGATCGTAGGTGCGATTCTCTTTGATGATGTAGATCACGTGATGAATCGGATTCGAATTTTGCGCGAATTGGATTTCTCCAGGGCTGGAATGTAGAAGATTGCTTTCCTCGACTGTGCGCGTGAGTTCCGGCAGTTGTTTTTCGATGTCCTGGATTTTAAGGCGCGCAATCGAACCGTAGAGCAAAGTTGGAATGTATGGATGTTCGCGAGGCCTCTTCTCATTCTTGAGATTGTTTGGACCGCCGTTGGGACCGGTTCCCTGCCCTTTAGAAGTAGCGATGAGCAGATCGTCGCCGACGGTCGCCAATGCACTCGGATACCAGTCTGTGGGGATGAAGCCAGAGGCGGGTTGAAGTGGAATCTCGGAAGGTCCCGCCGCTCGGTTATGGAACGTAGCGTGAGTGTAAAAAGTCGCAATCGCGTTTACCGAAGCATTGGCGACGAACAGGCGGTCCCCGGACCTAGAAAGGGCCAGCGCAATGGGATACGTTCCAGCATATTTTTCTCCGGAAATAGTTGTGTCGAGCAGCCATTGAGGTGTGCCTGTGCCGGTGGAAACTACCGCTACCTTGTCCACGTTTGAGAGTGCTACGTATAGAAAGTTCTCATCCGGACTCAGCAACATGGCCGTGGGATGCGAACCCGGTGCGATCGGATCCTTCGGCTCACTTAGGGAAATCCAGCGGGCGACAGTACCTTTTTCCAAATCGAGTTCTGCTACCCGGGAAGCATTCCACAGACTGCACCAGGCGCGGCGGCCATCGCGCGAAGCAACTATGCTGTACGGAAATGAAGACGGAATCATTTCGTGAGTGCTCACGTCGAACTGCTCGAGCACGCGCCCGCTTTTAGAGTCGACGAGAATCACGTTGTCGGAAAGATTGTTGGCGATAAGCAGCTTGTCGGGCGCGCCGCGCCCGGAGATCACAGCCAGGCCGGCAGGATACGGAATCGCGGTACCATTGTTGACCTTACGCGCTCCTTGGGCGATTTTCCTGCCCGGTGCGGCAGCCTGCGGCGGAATCTTTATAAAACCATCCCAGGACAACTTGCCTTTGTGAAAACGATAAACCGCAATTCCGTTTCCTGTGTCATTCGGCTTCTCACCGGTAGGGTCGGTGATGGAACCGATCGAGGCATAAAGATGTTTGCCATCGGAGCCGAACGCAAGCCCGAGAAAATAACTCTGATGCGCCTGTTCGGGGATTCGCTCTTCTGGGAAGTCGGTGAGTTGATTTGTTTTCAGATCAAGTATTGCGATCGACTGGTGCGCCTGATTTTGCTGCGTGCCATAACCGTCGTTCAGAACCGCCGCGTAGCGACGATCTGGGCTAATCGCAATCGCTGCGGCGAAGCCGTTCAGTGATCCCAGAACACCCGGCGAAGGAACGGTTAAGGTCTTGCTTGTGGGAAGAGGAATTTGCCGCGCCTCTGTCGGGTTTTGCGCCACAAGCGGATTGATTACTGCGACGACAAACAAGAAGGCGAGCAGCTGAATGGTTTTGCGCAAACCTCTTCTCCTCGGGAGATATTCAGGGTACCACTGCAAAAAGAAAGCCGGCCAGACTGGCTGACCGGTTTCGGGTTCTGAATTTCGTAACTTTAATGCGTGTCCGTGCTGGCCTGATGAACCGGAGGCTCTGCGGCAACATTGTGACGGACGTCGGCGCCTCGTACCCAGAAGATCACGTCCTCTGCAATGTTAGTGGCATGATCGGCGACTCGCTCCAAATTACGGGCGACTAGCAGCGCATCAAGTGCCTGTCGCGTAACCTCGGGACGTTCGTTCATGGTTTTAACCAGAGTAATGAAAGCTTCGTCTTTCATGCGGTCGACGACGTTATCCATCTCGAGGACGGCCTGAGCAAGCTCAGCTTTGCCTTCGATAAACGATTCGAGCGAACGGCGCACCATGGCCGATACCGCCGCGGCCATCCGCGGAATGTCGACGGGCAGATCTGCTTTAGGAAGTTCCACCAGATCCATCGCTCGCTCAGCGATATTGACCGCTTGGTCGCCGACCCGTTCCAGATCCGAGTTGATCTTGGTGACGGCGAGAATGAAGCGCAAATCTACCGCGATCGGCTGCTGCAGAGCCAATAGATCGAAAGCCAGTTCGTCGATTTCCCGCTCGGCCACGTTGATCTGGAATTCGCCCTCGAGCACCATATGGCAGCGAGCCAGATCGCGGTCAATGTACGCCTGGCAGGCGCGATCCACGGCCTGCTCGGCCAGTCCGCCCATGCGAAGCAAACGGGCGCGAAGATCGTCCAGTCCTTGCTGAAAGCGGGTGCGCATTATCCAAACCTGCCTGTAATGTAATCCTCCGTACGCTTGTCGGACGGAGTAGTGAAAATCTTTTCGGTCTTGTCGAGTTCAATCAACTTGCCCAACAGAAAAAAGCCAGTGAACTCAGCCACACGAGACGCCTGCTGCATATTGTGCGTGACAATCACAATTGTAAACTTTTCCTTGAGCTGGAATATCAGTTCTTCGATCTTACCGGTAGAAATCGGATCGAGAGCCGAGCAAGGCTCGTCCATGAGAAGCACCTGCGGCTCGACTGCCAAAGCGCGGGCAATGCAAAGCCGCTGCTGCTGTCCGCCAGATAAACTCGCGCCCGACTTCTTGCGCAGAGTATCTTTCACCTCATCCCAAAGCGCCGAAAGTTTCAGCGAGCGCTCTACAATCTCATCAAGGCGAGCATGATCGTGGAAGCCGTTGAGCTTTAATCCCGCAGCCACGTTGTCGTAGATCGACATAGTCGGAAAAGGATTGGGTTTCTGAAACACCATGCCGATCCGCCTGCGAATTTGTACGGCGGACGTGCCGTTGTAAACGTCAAGCTCACCGATCCTGACTTTGCCCACAGCGCGAGCGTCCGGGACGGTTTCGTGCATGCGATTGAGGCAACGCACGAAGGTAGATTTGCCGCACCCGGAAGGCCCGATGATCGCGGTCGCGTGGTTGGCCGGCGCCTCCATGGTGATGTCGTAGAGAGCCTGGGTCTTGCCGAACCATGCGTTCAGCTTTTCGACTTTGATCCCGACTCCCATGGTTCAGTTCGCTCCCTTGAGCATTCCACGGCCGGCGACGACGCGCATGGCACTCACCGCCAATACGATCAGCACGATCAAGATTAGCGCTCCCGCCCAAGCCTGACGATGCCATTCGTCGAACGGAGAAATCGCATAGGTAAAAATCTGTAATGACAGCGCGGCTGTCGGCTGATTGATCTTCCAGTTCCAATACTGATTACCAAATGCGGTGAACAGAAGCGGAGCGGTCTCCCCGGCCACGCGCGCGAAAGCCAACATAACACCAGTGATCACGCCCGACGTGGCCGTACGCAAAGTAATCGACAGGGTAGTACGCCAGCGAGAAACGCCGAGGCCGTAAGCCGCTTCCCGCACCGCATTGGGCACCAACAAGAGCATCTCTTCGGTGGTGCGAGTAATGGTTGGGATCATCATGATTGCCAGCGCGACTCCACCGGCCAATGCGGAAAAATGTCCCTGCGTGAGCACCACAATCGCATAGGCAACTATGCCGACTACAATCGAAGGCACACCGTTCAAAACATCCGCGGTGAAGCGAATTACATTTCCGAATTGATTGCGGCCGTATTCGGCGAGATAAATTCCCGCGCCAATTCCGATGGGAACACCAATGACGCTGGCAATGAGCAAAATAAAAGCGGAACCGGCAATGGCATTCGCCATGCCGCCGCCAGCTTCGCCGACCGGCTTGGGTGTTTGCGTGAGGAAGGCCCAGTTGATCGAACCAATGCCTTTATAGACGAGGTATCCGAAGACGCCGCCGAGCGGAAGCAAGACCAGAACTACAGCTGCAGCGGCCGCAGCTGTGGCAAGCAAATCCGAACTTCTCCGCCACAAGCTGATTGGGGCACTAGCAAAGTCGGAGTTGGCAGAAGCGGTTTCAGGCATGGCTTCTGGCCACCGTGCCGCGGGTCACTGTCCAAACCAGAAACTGCGCCAAAATATTAACGATAATCGTGACGATGAACAGAGCCAAACCAATCTCAATGAGAGCGCTCAGGTAAGTATTGCCAGTGGCCTCACTGAATTCGTTCGCGATCACGCTGGCCATGGTGTAACCCGGAGCGAACAGCGATGACTGCAATTTCTGGACGGTTTCCAATAACCATGGTTACCGCCATGGTCTCGCCCAGAGCCCGGCCAAGTCCCGAGGATGACGCCCCCGAGAATTCCTGCACGCGCATTTCGCAACACTCCTGTGCGAATCATTTCCCAACGGGTCGCACCCAGCGCCAGCACAGCCTCTCTCTGCTGTTGGGGAACAGCCGTCATCACTTCTCGCGTAATTGAAGAGACGATGGGCACGACCATAATGGCCAGAATGATTCCGGCCGCGAGCATGCCAATGCCATATGGCGGACCTTCGAAAGGACCTTGAAAACCGAAACGGTGCGCAATCCCTGATGTCCAGCCAAAATACCGCGCGCAAAAAGGCTCGCCATACTGGCGCAGAAGAGGCACCAACACGAAGATCGCCCACAGTCCATAAATGACGCTGGGAATCGCCGCTAGAAGTTCCGTAGTGAAGGCCAGCGGTCCTTTCAGCCAGCGCGGACACATTTCAGTGATGAATACAGCCACACCAATTGCGAGAGGCACTGCAAGCAATAGGGCGAGGAAAGACGACACAAGCGTGCCATAGACAAATGGCAACGCCCCAAACTGTTCGTTGACAGGATCCCACTCGCTGCGGAAAAAGAACTTTAACCCGAAGGCGTGCCAAGATAGTCTTGATCCGCTGATCAATTCGTAGACAATCAACCCGACCAGTGCGAGCACGCAGAGCCCGCAGGACAGCATCGCGAAATGGAAGATTCCGTCAGCTACTCGGCTGCTGCCGGCTTGAAGTAAAGGCTCGGCAGTTATCTCGGAATTGGCCACAACCTGTGGTTTTGCAATAGGTTGCGGTCCAGTCAAGCGTGGAGCTCCTAGGGCTCGGTTGGCCATTCAATTGGCAGGCTAGCAGAATGTTGTTACAGCAGTGTTAAAATACCCCCTTGTTGTCCTGAGGGTGTTTGCTGGTCTCGGTTCCTGGGAAATAACTTTTCAGCTATTTCTGGATTGCATTTTGCCGGATTCCCGTGTAATTTTTCGTTCCCTTAGAGTCTCAGCCGGATATGCCAATTGATCTAAAACGTAGCCGCTTGGCTTTTCAAAAATTGGGCCGCGAGGTGACCAAGCTAGCCAGGAAACCTGCACCCGAAAGCGTGCATAAGTTTCGCACCAACAGCCGTCGCGTCGAGGCTGTGCTCAGCGAAGTAGTCCCCGAACTAAACCGTAACGACAGGAAGTTACTGAAGTTGTTGTCTCGATTGCGCAAAAAGGCGGGACGCGTAAGGGATCTGGATGTAGAAATCGCCTCGCTGCGCAGCTTGAAGATTCCCGGGGGCAACGGACACAAATCGCAGTTTGTAGACGCTCTGGTGCAGGAGCGCGCTAAACGCGAACAGAAACTGGCTAAGGCGTTCGATAGTCAAACCGCAGCCAAAGTACGAAAACGCTTGAAGCGCGCGATCGACGATATTGATATCCCGAAGAATACCGAACCGCTGACTCTGACTCTCAGCAAACTGGCGAAGCTCAGCCCGGATCATATGCCGCTCACGGAGAAAACTCTCCACCAATACCGCGATCATCGGCAAGCGGGCTCGATACATCGCTGAATTGGTGGACGAAAACTCCGAGGCCAAACGGGTTGTGGATCAACTCAAGCACATGCAGGACGTCATTGGCGATTGGCATGACTGGCTAAAACTGACGCAGAGAGCGGAACAATTATTCGGCGGAGTTCGCGACTCGGCGCTTGTGGCGATGCTGCGAAATGTGACCCAGGCAAAGTTCCGGCAAAGCGTGGATGCGGTCGCTGAAACTCGCGCCTCGCTGTTTGGTAAGAAATCTCAAGCGATTGACGCCGCTGCAGCCCCAGCGCGCAAACCTTCCACAGAATCTGCCAGCTGTAAGCGCGGCAGCGGCCTGAGCATTCAGACAAACAAAAGAATTTATGTCATCCTGGCAAGTCCAAGACGCGAAAGCCCGATTCAGCGAATTGCTGGATGCCACGATCAAGAACGGTCCTCAGGTAGTCACCCGCCGCGGTATTGAGACTGCGGTTCTTGTTCCCATTCAACGAGTGGCGGCGTCTACAAGATTCTTCTCGTCCCTAGCCTTAAAGAGTTGCTCGTTGGGCCCGGGCCGAGATTTGAGAATTTAGTTCCTAAGCGCCGCAGCATTCGTCGACGACCAATCGTCGAATTCCGGTAAATCACTGCTTGCTTCACCTCAGAATTACGGTCGTATTCAAAACCATTCCTTAGCCCGAGCCGCGTAAACTGTTTCACATTTCTTCCAGCTCCTGACTTTTCGGCGGTACACTGTTTCCCTTCTGCCATGCCGACCTTTGCCGCCGTTGATATTGGATCGAACTCCGTTCGGCTGAAAATTGCGCGCCTCACGAAACACCGCCTTATCGAGATTCATGAAGACCGCGAAGTTACCCGCTTGGGCGAGTCTGTATTCCGCAGCAGTTTTCTTTCTCCCGAAGCAATAGCCGTCACGGTTAAGGTTCTGCGCCGGTTTCATCGCGCAGTGCAGAATGCGGGCGCGGATTCCGTGCGCGTGGTCGCCACCAGCGCGCTGCGCGACGCGCGCAATGCCCGCGCATTCCTGGAGTGGGTGCGCTCGACCACCGGCTGGGACGTCAACATCATTTCGGGATTGGAAGAAGCCCGACTGATCCACTTGGGCCTGGTTTCAACTCTGCGGGTGAATTCCTCGCCGGTGCTGATGGCCGACTTGGGCGGTGGCAGCTGTGAGCTGACTATTTCGAGCGAAGGTCATATCCGAAATACGGTCAGCCTTCCATTGGGCGCAGTTCGTCTGACCAATGACTTTCTGCGTCATGACCCGCCTCGCAAATCGGAGATGCGTCAGCTACGCGGATTCATATCGCGCGAGATAGAGCGCACGGCCGACCGGATTAAACGCGCCCGTCCGAAGGTTGTGATTGCAACTTCCGGAACCGCAGAGTCGCTGGCTGCAGTCTGCCACGGCCTCTACAAAACCAAAGGGTCTCGCGCTGCCACTGTATCCAAGACACAGTTGCGGCGCATTGCCAAATTACTGGCGCGTCTGCCTCTCGAAGGCCGCAAGAAACTATACGGCGTGGGTCCACGACGCGCCGAAATCATCGTTCCTGGCGCCGCCGTGTACCTCGCGCTTCTCGAGCGTTGCCAATTGCAGGGCTTTCGCTACTCCCCACTGGGATTACGCGATGGGCTGTTGGCGCAAATGGCGGCGGAGTACGATCGCACCACACGATCCGGAAAACAGATCGAATCTGAACGGTGGGATTCGATTCGGGCCGCGGTGTCGCACTATCGGGTGGATATACGGCACGCTATGAATGTGCGTGCCTCAGCTATGCATCTTTTTACCGCTTTAAAATCGGTACACAGTTTACCGTTGGAGTATCAGGAATGGCTCTCCGCCGCTGCCATGCTGTACGAGGTGGGAGATTATGTAAACCGTAACGGACGGCATCGGCACACTTACTACATCATTTCGCACTCGGAGATTCTGGGCTACACCCCGGAACAGAGGCGGATTATTGCAGCTATCGCGCGCTATCTGGGAAAATCAGACCCACGCCAGGGGATGCGCCAATCAAAGCACTATCTAGCGCGGATCAGGAGTGCGTGCTCAAAGCTTCGCTGCTACTGCGTTTGGCGCGCGCATTGAACCTTAGCCGTACCGCTGCAGTACGCACTGTTCGCGTCCGCGTACATGAAGGCGAAATTAAATTGACGCTGGTTACCAAGCAACGAAGCAGCGTCGACCTGGAGCTGTGGGCGGTCGAGAAAGAGAAGAATTATTTTCGCGAGGTCTTTGGCCGTGAGCTTTCAGCAGCGGCGGAGTAAAGCGAGCGCAGAACCTTGGGGGTGAAACTCCAATTTAGAAGCGCAGCGTTACGGCCCATTTCCACCTTCGCCACAGCTCCCTTTTTCAACTCGGTTCCAGCTTCGCATCCGTTTTCGCTGATGGTACGTCCCAGAAATTCGCTGAGATTAGGATTGTGGCCGACAACCATGATTGCCTCTTGCTTGGCGTATTTTTCCAGCAACTTGCGGAAGTCCGCGAAGGAAGCACCCGGCCGCAGCGCATCTTCAAATTGCAACTTGCCCTCGTAACTGAGCTCATTGCCCACCAAAGACGCGGTCTGCGCGGCCCGCTTCAGCGGACTCGAAATAATCACGTCCACCTGAACATCCAATGCAGCCAGCGCTCGCCCTACGATGCCACACTGCTCGATGCCCTCCTTGTCGAGAGCGCGTTTTTCATCCTTCTTCGGGTTAGCCAGTGGCTTACCGGCGTTGGCGTGACGCAGAAAGTAGATGATCATGCGGCGTTATCGCTCCTTCTTAATCGCTGTTCTTCTCGCTCTCGGACTCTGGTGGCTCTGGAATCGCTTCCAAAACTTGCTTGCCTTCGGCCAGGCTGATGAGGAAGTCTTGGGCACTAAAGCCTGCCGCCGGCGGTTTGCGCTTGCCCTGCGCCCGCCAGGCGCGGACGTAGCTGCCATCCTTTTGCAAAATGCGCGCCTTGATATTATCTGCCAAGTAGGACTCCAGAATCTCATGGCGAACGCGCTCTCGCAATAAAGCATCCTTGACCGGGAAAATCACTTCTACGCGTTCGTAGAGGTTGCGTGGCATCCAATCCGCGCTTCCCAGATAAACTTCTTCTTCCCCGCCATTAGCAAAATAAAAAATGCGGCTGTGCTCGAGGAAGCGGCCGACGACGCTTCGCACCCGGATATGGTCGCTCACGCCGCGTACTCCGGGGCGCAAAGCGCACATGCCGCGGACAATGAGATCAATTTTCACGCCTGCCTGCGAAGCCCGGTACAAAGCCATAATAACGTTCTTATCCAGCAGAGCATTCATCTTGGCAATGATGTGCGCCGGACGGCCATGACGGGCGTGCTCCGCTTCGCGGGCAATGAGCGCAAGACAATGTTCTGCCAGATCGAGTGGAGCGACCATCAGCGGCTCGTAGCTTGGGTGTTCTGCATAAGCAGTAAGGAAACTGAATACATCGTGAACTGCACCGGTAATTTCTGGGTCGGCTGTCAGCAAACTAACGTCGGTATAAACGCGGGCCGTGGTCGTGTTGTAGTTGCCAGTGCCCAGATGTGCATAGCGCCGCATAACCCCATCGGGGTCCTGCCGGACCAGCAACGAAAGCTTGCAATGGGTTTTCAGCCCCACCAGACCGTGAAACACCTGAACTCCCGCATCCTCCAGATCCCGCGCCCATCGGATGTTCGAGGCTTCGTCAAAACGTGCTTTGAGTTCTACCACGGCCGTAACTTCTTTTTTGGAAGCCGCCGACATCAGCGCGGGAACAATCAACGAATGCTCGCTGGTGCGATACAGCGTCTGCTTCATGGAGAGGACGCGCGGATCCTCCGCAGCCGCTTCAATAAAAGAAACTACCGCGTCAAAGGAATCGAACGGATGGTGCAGCAGCACGTCATGCCGGCGAAGTTCTTCGAAGAGATCCTGCGATTTAGCAGTCAGCCGAAGTTCGCGCGGTAGAAAAGGCTTGAACTTGAGTTCGGGGTGCTCAGTTTGTTCGTAAATATTGAACAAGCGAGAAAGATTTGCCGGGCCATTGACGGAAAAGACCTGCCACGGTTCCAGTTCGAAGTTGGTGCGCAAGCGCTCGATTATCTCGGGATCAGCTTCAGACTCGATCTCCAGCCGGACCGCATCGCCTTTGCGCCGGTTATGCAGTTCCGTACGCACCGACTCGAGCAAATTGCGCGACTCTTCCTCGGCCAAATAGAGATTGCTGTTGCGGGTGACGCGAAACGCCGCGGAAGAAACGATGTCATACCCGTGATACATCTGGGCAGCATGGTAGGCCACCAGATCGGCGAGGAAGATGAAATCATCGGTTCCCTCGGAAGGCAGACGGATCAGGCGTGGCAACGCGCGCGGCACCGTCACTACTCCGATATAAGTCATCGACGAACGCCGCCGACGGCGTAGCAGAAATGCAACACAGAGAGCCTTATTGATCACTCGCGGAAAAGGATGCGCCGGATCCACCGTGACTGGCGTCAGCAGTAGATCGAGTTCCCGCTCGCAGAACTCGTCGACGAATGCCCGTGCCTTGGTGTCCAGTTCATGCAAACCGAGCACGCGGATGCCATTGTCTGCGAGCATGGGACGCAGCTTTTCATTCCAGCAACGGTATTGATCATCTACGAATTCATGCGTTTCCTGAGAAACCAGATCGCGCTCTTGCAGAAGCGTGAGCCCGTCGGGCCCCGCCTCGGTGTAACCATCTTCAATTTGCTGCACAAGGCCGGCGACTCGAACTTCGAAGAATTCATCCAGGTTGCTGGCAGAGATGGAAAGAAACTTAACCCGCTCCAAAATCGGATTTTTCTCGTCCTGCGCTTCTTCCAGCACGCGGCGATTGAACGCCAGCCAGGAAGCCTCGCGGTTGATGTAATAAGCCGGATTATCGAGCGACCCGCGAACCATAACTTATGACGAAACCATCGGATGCTTAAATCACGCCTGCGGTTTACTTCTGAGAGGGGGACGCTGGAACCTTCTGCGCAGCCACTGCCGCGATCCGTTTCGTGATCACGAATTGTAACTCTGTGCCCGCTGGCCGCCGCAGAAATATATAGTGTTTGTCCAGCCGTAACCGAACTTCAGCTTGGGGCACATTCCACTCGTCGGGCAATGTTTCGTCAGCGTGACGTGGGTTGTAGTCTCCAACGTAAATGGTATCTCCCACCTGCACCGAAACTTCGAAATAGGGCTCTGCTTTGGTGACTGGCGTATCGACCTGATAATAAAGAACGCGAGTCCTCGTTTTTTGCTGAATGTCAAGGATTTTGCCCGACTGATAAAGTTTCTCAGCCGCTTGCAGAGCGGGAATCGCGACCGCTGCTAAAACCAGGAGCAAATAATATTTCATACTAGGTAACAGTATAAGGCATGGTGACGGCAAGGTTGTTTTGCAAAAAAAGACGCCTGCGCTTGGCCGGCGTCCCCAGTTTTCGTAGACTCCTTGCTGCGTTATCGAACCTGTTTGATCTCGGCCTTAACTTTGCTGACCACGCTTTCTGGCAGCGGAGCGTAGGTCAGATCCGCTGTCATTTTTTGCCCGTCATCCACCATCCAATTCAGAAAGTCGGCAATAATCTTGCCCTTCGCAGCGTCTTTGGATTGGGCTGGGATCAACAACCAGGTAAAGCTCGAAATAGGGTAAGCGTCTTTTCCTGGAGCATTGGTTATTGAGACGCGGAAATCAGGAGGCATATTTTTGACTGATGCGGCCGCCGCAGTAACGCTTTCCAAACTCGCCTTCACGAAATTCCCGGCCGCATTTTTCACGGTGCCGTACGGAATCTTATTCTGCAACCGCATAAATCAGTTCGATGTATCCGATGGAACCTTGCATCTGGCGGATCATGCCAGCTACGCCCTCATTGCCTTTGCCACCGAGACCAACCGGCCATTTGACCGAAGTCCCTTTACCCACCTGGCCCTGCCATTCCGAACTGACCTTGGAAAGATAGTCCGTGAAAATGTATGTGGTGCCGCTACCGTCCGAGCGATGAATTACGACGATCGACTCGTCCTTGGGAAAAGTGATCCCAGGATTTGCGCTGGCGATTGCCTTGTCATTCCAGTTTGTAATGCGGCCCATGAAGATGCCTGCCAGCACCTCTGGTGTAAATTTGATTTCCCCACTGATGCCGGAAACGTTATACGCAGGAACCACCGCGCCCAACACTGTGGGCACGTGGAGAATTTTCGTCTTGGCTTGAGCCAACTGTTCGTCAGTCATCGGGCCATCGCTGGCGCCAAAATCGACTGTCCCGGCTAAGACCTGACGAATACCGCCTCCGCTTCCGATCGACTGGTAGTTGAATTGAATGTCGGGATGAGCATCGTGGTACTTACTGAACCACTTCGAATACATGGGATAGGGAAACGTTGCGCCAGCTCCATTCAATGTGGTTTGCGCAAAGGCAGGTATACACAGGGCAAGACACAAAAGCGCGATGCGACGAATCACGCGTGATTCCTCCTCAGAGATTTAGTCCATTTCAGGCTGCGCGTTGATTGTTACAGGGTGGTTACAGGAATGTAAATTTCCGGTAAATCGCAAAGAAAAGCTTGGACTTACGATCAGTTCCCCGGTCGGGTATCGAGACGCGCGATTTCCTCCCCGAAGAGAGGATTTTGAGGAAACTCATCGCGCAATGAAACCAAAAGCTGGCGGGCCCGCGGTTTGTCCTTTTCACGGACGTAAGCAATCGCCAGCAGGATGCGGGCAAAGGGTGCGAGATAGTGTCCGCGCTCGGCGGTCAATTGCAAATCGACGATTCCCTTTTGTTTGTCGCCGGCAACGCCGCCTAGCCGCACCAGCCAGCGTATCGGAGCTGCCATGCTGCCAATAATGTATTGGCTCACGCCCGTGGCAAGATGGGCGTCGAAACAATCGGGGTCCACCACCAATAATTGTTGGGCCCACGCAGTCGCATCTTTCGTGTAGCGCAGTGAGGCAAGATTGCGCTTCTCGACCAAGGCCGCGTAGTCCGCCTTCAGGCCGGATGAAATCGTCAGAGCGAACAAGGCGTCTCGATCTTTCGGAAACCTCGTCAGCCGTGAATGGGCAAGTTTGTCCGCCTGATCCAAAGCCGCATAGAAGCGGTCGCGCACGGCAGGATCAGGCGTAAGTTGTTTGCGGCCTGCGAACGCCTTGTCATCCGCGTAGAACTGAGCCGCGAGCACACCGAGTCGACTGAACTCCGAAAAAAGATACCCGGCAGCGTCGCAAGCGGGACCCATCGGGTCATCAGGATGTTGTTGCTGCCAGGAGACAAATAGCTGATGGGCCGGGGTGAATTCCAGGTTATAAAGCAGGCTGAATCCTTGATCCAAGGAAACTGCACTCCCGACAGTATCGACTGCCGCTGCCGTCCGGCATACGAAAAGTATTGCCACGATCCCAAGTAGCGTCGCTCGACATACCCGGTTTCTAAATCCAAAACCCATATTTCTCGTGCCTTCTTCAGCGGTTAGATGCCAGCCAGCTCTGCACAATCGTAAGATTTGCAAAAAGATTGTAAAACCCGCAGCGCGCCCCCGTTTGACGCACCCTCACCGCTTTGTTAGCTTGGAGGGTTTCCTCGTCCTTCTATATTGCACCTTTCAACCGCCCGAAATAGAAAGAGAATTCTCATGGCACTGAAATTCCGAGGAGTAGATTTTATCGGGTTCGACGCGCTGCTCAGCGACGACGAGCGGCTGGTCCGCGATACCTCCCGCCAATTCATCGAAGACAATCTTATTCCCATCATCGAAGAATGCAACCGCGCCGGCCGCTTCCCTCGCGAACTTGTGAAGCCAATGGCCGACCTCGGCTTTTACGGTGCGAGCCTGAAAGGCTATGGTTGCGCGGGAATGTCGAATGTCGAATACGGTCTGGTGATGCAGGAGTTGGAACGCGGCGATTCGGGAATCCGTTCGTTTGTCAGCGTGCAATCCGCCCTGGTCATGTATCCGATTTATGCGTTTGGCAGCGAAGAGCAAAAACAAACCTGGCTGCCGCCTCTGCAGAAAGGCGACAAACTTGGCTGCTTCGGACTTACCGAGCCCGACTTCGGCTCCAACCCCGGCGGCATGCGCACCCGCGCCCGCAAAGTCGGAAAAGAATATGTCCTCAACGGCGAAAAAATGTGGATCACTTCTGGCTCCATCGCCGATATCGCGGTCATCTGGGCCAAAGTCGAGAACGAAGATAACAAAGTCCGCGGATTTCTGGTCGAGACCGACCGCCCCGGCTTTCACGCCGAAGACATTCACGGCAAGTGGTCGCTGCGTGCGTCCGTTACTTCGGGCTTGTCCATGCAGGACGTACATATTCCCGAGTCAAATCTTCTGCCGGAAAGCGGCGGCTTGAAGTCGCCGCTCATGTGCCTCAATCAGGCCCGCTACGGAATCGCATGGGGAGGGATTGGCGCAGCCATGGCCTGTTACGACTGCGCCCTGCAGTACGCGCAGTTGCGCAAACAATTTCACGACAAGCCCATCGCGTCACATCAACTGGTGCAGGAAAAATTGACGTGGATGATCAACGAAATCACTAAGGGCCAGTTGCTCGTGTTGCAAGTGGGACGCCTCAAAGATCAAGACAAAGCCGGATCCCAGCACATCTCCATGGCCAAGCGAAACAATGTTTGGATGGCCCTTGAGTGCGCGCGAATGGGACGCGACATCCTCGGCGCCAATGGCGTAGCCGACGAGTACCCTTTGATGCGCCACATGATGAATCTCGAATCAGTGAAGACGTATGAGGGAACGCACGATATCCACACGCTGATCATTGGGCAGAGCGTGACTGGGATTGACGCGTTTTAGCGAGCTGCAGGTTACCACCACTTCGACGCGCAAGAAACTTGAGACCAAGATGGCCGACTGCGCACAAATCTATCCGCTAATAGCACTTGTTATCTCGGTTAGTTTTAGGTCTAATTTGCCAACCTAGCCCGTTCCCCCGGGTTTTGCGGAGATAAATCAATGAAGCGATCGATTTCTGTCACCTTGGTGGGAATAGTTGCGCTCATGGGCTCTCTCTTTACTCTATTGGGCATATTCGCGGCGGCTGTATTCACGTTTTCTAGCGCCTTTAACCCTGACATGAGCGTGCCCGGTGCTAAAGCAGGAGGCCTGATCGGGTTGGCATTTCTCTTGTTACTCTCGATCTGGGGTATAGCCACCGGGATTGGAGTTTTCTTTCTAAAGGGATGGGCCCGAATCTCCATCATCGTGTTTGGAGTATTCGTTATTTTTGTTGGATTTTTCGGCGGGGTCACGATTTTGATGATGCCGCTGCATTCTTCAGGCCCAAACGCCGTCGATGCGTTCATGGCTATCAAAGCGGCCATCGCAGCGTTCTATCTATTGATAGGCGCGATCGGTCTTTGGTGGGTGCTTTTATTTAACTCGCGATCCGTTAAGACTCAGTTCGCGAGTGATCATTTGGTAGAAGATGCCCGCCCCGTGAGTATTTCAATTATTGCCTGGCTATTCATCGTTGGCTGCCTGTTCTTACCGCTGAGTCTTGTGATGCGATGGCCTATGGTTTTCCTGGGGTTATTGCTCACGGGACGGACCGCTGCTTTCATGTTTGCGCTCTTGACCGTATTTCAGTTCTATGTAGGGATGGGGCTATTGCGGCTGAACCCTCGCTCCCGGGTGTTGGCAATCTACTACTCTGTCTGGGGCGCGTTGAACGGGATCCTGCTCTATGCGCTTCCAGGCCGCGAGGCAAGACTCGGTGCCATGATGAAGGCGATCCCGACTCACTTCGATCAACCAACGCCTTCCATAACGTCGATTCCTTATTGGCCGATTGAAGTGATGATATTGGCAATCATGATTATCCAGGTTTATTTTCTCATCACTCGAAAGCCCGCCTTCTACTCCTCACCGCCTCTGGCCGGTGCGAAAGTTGACTAGAGATGTTGAGGTTCCCTGAGAAAGGCTCCCGCGCTAAACTCCATTCCCTCGGTCGCGAATCAGCGATAGAAATTCTGTTCTGGTCTCCTGCTCGTTGCGGAAGCAGCCCAGCATGGACGACGTTACCGCCGCCGAATGCTGTTTCTCCACGCCGCGCATCATCATGCAGAGATGGCGTGCCTCGATTACCACACCCACGCCCTGCGGCTCGATCGCTTTCTGAATGGTCTCAGCAATCTGGGTTGTGAGCCGTTCCTGGATTTGCAATCGGCGCGAGAAAATCTCGATCAGCCGGGGAATCTTGCTCAGGCCAATCACTTTGCCATTCGGAATATACGCGACATGCACCTTGCCGAAAAAAGGCAGAATGTGATGTTCGCACAAGCTGAACATCTCCACGTCTTTGACGATCACCATCTCGTCGTAGGTCACGGTGAACAATGCTTTCTTGAGCATCGCTTCGGCGTCTTCTTTGTAACCTTTGGTCAGGTGCTCGTAGGCGCGATGTACCCGGTTGGGCGTACGCACCAAACCTTCTCGCGTCGGATCTTCCCCAAGGCGCACGATCATCTCGCGCACCAGGTCTTCAAAGCTGGCTCCGGTCAACGTCGCAGTTTCCACCGATGGCGTCATGGTCTCCTGATTTCAGGATTGAGTGAATTTTGTGATTTCGTAATTGTGCAATTTGAAGGAATCTTTCGTCTTCGAGATCAAATTGCTCAAATTACATAATTACTCCAATTACTCAATCGCCCGATTCTCTCCCCAGTATTCGAACGAGTTCATCATGGTCTCTTCAAATCGTACCTTTTGCAGATGAGCTTGTCTGAAGCCACGCTGCAAAATATCGTAGATCGCGATGCATAAGTTTTCCGTTGTGGGCACGTTTTCTGCGAACTCTGGCAACGTGTTCAGGTTCTGCAGATCGAACCGCTCCAATATCTCGCTCTGCACAAAGCCATCCAGATCTGTCAGATTACAAACCATGCCCGTACTCTGATCGACCGGACCACTGACAGTGACTTCGAAAATAGTAATTATGGCCATGGCCATAGGGATTGTTGCACTTGCCATAGGTCGCAGCATTTTCACTCTCCGACATGTCGCTCGTTATGCAGGCGATGCGAGGCCGAAAACATGTACCGGCGGGTCAGATATGCCTTCATGCTTCCCCGTAGTAATCGACGAACAGTTCGGATGTCTCGTACACTCGCACGCGATGCAATTGCGCAGCCTGCAATTTCGGCGCGAGGCGTTGCCAGATGGCGATTGCAAGATTCTCCGTAGTCGGAATTTTGGCGAAGAACTCGGGAACTTCTTTATTTAAGAATCGATGGTCAAGAGCCTCCAGCACCTCGCGGCTCATTGTTTCCTTCAACTGCCTGAGATCGACGTACAAAACCGGAGCGCGGATCCACCTCTCCTTTTACCGTAACTTCGAGTGTGTAATTGTGTCCATGGCCGTTCGGGTTATTGCACTTTCCGAAAATGCGCCGATTTTCCTCCGCAGTGAATTCCGGGTTGTCATAATAATGCGAAGCGGAAAACTCAGCTTTACGAGTTAGATAGACCATTCTGTAACCTTAGTTTGAAGTAGCATGTTCCGCGGGCAGCGACCTCTGGCGGCCGCTTACAATTGCGTCTCTTTCGCCTGTTGGTTCCTCGTGATCGAAGCGGAGCTCAGACTCTCGCTCGTAGCGACGTCCTTTCCACGACACAGTTCCCTTCTGATATGCCATTCTTGAACGCAGCAACAAATAGGAAAACAATGGCAATCCAAATACCGCCAACAAGTTTGCGTCCCAGGAAAAATGCCCCTGGCGGATTCGCTTGAAAAAAAACCATATAAAGCCATCATTACGCTCAACGCAATTACAGCGGGACGCCATTTGCCGTGTAAGCTCGACGCAATCGCAATAGCTGAGACTGGCGATGATCAGCACGAACTCAGTCAGCCGTAATATCGCCAGTCGAACTGGCGAATGGAACAGCAGAACCAGATTCTTCGTCCAACCTTCCTTCAACTGAGCAAAGCTGCGATACATCCGCGTTCTCACGGCATCGCCACCATAGCGAAAAAATATTCTGCGGCCTGAAGCCTTCACCGCTCGGGCCAGCGCTACGTCCTCAAGCAAGCTCGAGCCCACCGCTGCGTGGCCGCCGACTGCTTCGTACGCCTCTCGCGAAATCAGGATGTACTGTCCATTGGCTGCCGCCGCGGCAGACGCCGGATTATTCACGTCCGACGGACGATAACTCGAGGCCAGTTCCGCGAAGATCACCGGCATGACGGCTTTCTCCCAGAAGCCGTGAACGTCCTGTTCGGGAGAATAGGAAAGCAAAGCCGCTTTCTGCTGATGCGCTTCCGCGACGCTCGCGGCCAAAGAGCCGGGACGATGAACAGTGTCCGCGTCTGTAAATAAAAACCATTCGCCTCGCGCCTCTTTGGCGCCCGCTACCAGGGCATTATTTTTCCCGCTCCAGCCGCGCGGTAACGCTCCCGGACTGATCACCCGAACGCCGGGAAATGACTCCGCAATCTCACGCGTGCGGTCGGTTGATCCGTCATCCACAACGATAATTTCAAAGCGAATCCCAGTCTGCCCGACCAGCGATTGCAGGCACGATCCGAGGCAAGCCTCTTCGTTCCGCGCCGGCACGATCACCGACACCTGCAGGCTTCTCCGATACGGAATCTCGCGCCGTCATAGCCGAATTAGGTATTATAGCTTTGTGCGACGCGCCTGCGTTCTCCTTGCCATCACCACAATTCTGCTGGGCGGCTGCTATCGCGGCTCCCGGCCACCTCGTATTGGCACTGCCGCACCTGAATTTACTGCCCAGGATGCTGACCGCAAGGTCGTCCTCAGCGACCTTCACGGTAAGGTTGTAGTCTTGAATTTTTGGGCTACCTGGTGTGCTCCCTGCGTGGAAGAGATGCCTTCGCTGGTCCAGTTACAGGAACGCTTTAAGAATAAGGGCGTAACTGTAGTTGGAATAAGCGTAGACGTGGATGGCGATGCTTATCACAAGTTCCTCAAAGACTATAAGATCGATTTCCCCACGGTCCGCGATCCTGACCAAAAAACCAGCAATCTTTACGGCAGTTTTAAGTGGCCGGAGACCTACATCATCGATCGCAACGGCATAGTGCGCCGCAAATTTATCGGCGCCGTGGAGTGGAGCCAGCCGGAAATCGTTGATTTCCTGAGCAAGCTTTAGCTCGAAAATAAATCAAGAAAATTGCCCTTCTAATACCACCCAACGGTAGCCGGAGGGGTGTACAATTCCGCTTCCAAACAGTTTTGGCGGTGGAATTATGGCGGCAAGCAAACAAAGTTTTTCGGAGAAGGACTGCACTCGTCCTCAACCCTCAATACCAGATCTAAAAATTCTCGATGAGATAACTCGCAGCGCACAATATGCGACCGGCGCGAGCGGCGCCGCGCTGATCCTTTCGGATGGAAAAATCATGTCATGCCGTGCCTGCTCCGGCCACCTCGCGCCGCCTGTCGGCACGACCTTGAATACCGAAACCGGATTCACCGCGACCTGCGTGCGTACCGCCGAGGTCGTGCGATGCGACCACACCAAGACTGACCCTAGGGTCGATGGCTCCAGTTGCATTGAGTTAGGTATAGGTTCGATTCTGGCAGTACCCATTTTCAATGGCGCAGACGTGACCGGCGTTCTTGAAGTGCTTTCCAATACGCCGCAAAATTTCACCGATAGACACGCAATAGGATTGCAATTATTAGGGCGGTTGGTCGAGACGTTGTCCAATTATGATTCAGGCATCTCACATCCCTTCCACAATTCCTGATGTGAAGCCCTTGGAAAGTGATTCTAGACTCTAGCGACCGTGGACCAGGCCAAACTAGCGTGTCTTTCGTGCAGGCATCCGAATCCCCGGGGCAGCCAGTTCTGTAACCGCTGCGGAGTTGTACTGTTCAGCTTTGTTGGACCCGAAGATGCGAGCGTGGACCCAACTATCGACTGTAAGAGGGGATTCGAGTGCGCGACGAGGATCTTAAAGATATCCGCAAAGTCATAACGGGCAATGGTTTACCCGCTACATGGAATGAAATTGCCAAGCGGCTTTTGGCCGATCAAACCGTCGCTGCCCCCCAGCAGCCGGCTGTGGCCGCGACAGATCAACCGGCCATGAAAACCGAGTCTGCCACCAAAGATATCGGCCAGGAGGGCAGAGCGCAAGAAACAACCCGGCTTAAAACACGCATAGGAACAGCAGTCCGCCGGAGCTTATGGCTGTGACCGCGATCGTTGAAAATGGCGATTGACCGGGTTTGGCCAACTATCGCGGGGTTTGACCCAACCACCGAGCCGAGTTCATAATGCTGGTCAGGCCCGCCCCAGCGCTGCCGAATAACTGAGACCAGCCCAAAGGAGTGCAAGCAATGTTAGAAAAAGGCGATGGCATTATGTCAACCTATGTAGGCGCGGTTGAAAATTTTCGTAAATCGGCCACGACGTTTATGCAGCACGTGGATCTGTTGTCCCAGGCTCGCGATGCCTATCAGCAAGCGATGACCGCAAGTGCGGAACTGCGCACGGTCCTGGACGCTGGTGACGAGAACCTGCGAACTCTCATGGCGCAATTGGAGCAGGCTCTCGGTCTCCACATGGCAAAGCCAGTCATCGACAGGTCAGCCCTCGACAAAAAGAGACCGGAACCAGTGAAGGCCGAACCCACCAAGACTAACGGCGAAAGCTCGGGCGGGGTAAGAGCATTTCCGTGAAGAACGCTCAAGCGAGGTAAGCGGGATGAGTTGCTTTTTCTTTCGCTTGTTTCTGGTTTTATTTCTGACGCTCTCTGCCCTATCGGGGCAGAACAATCCCCCGCCTCAGCTTCAACCGCGGCCGACTCCGCCGTCCCCAACGCCAGGCACTGACCGGCAAATCACCCTTGATGTACAGGTCACAGACAAGTCTGGCGCACCTGTGCGCGGATTGCAAAAAAAAGACTTCACTGTTTTGGACGACAAGCAGTCGAAGGCCATCCAATCGTTCGTTGCTGCCGATAACGCGACTTCAGATGCGCCCGTGGAAATCGTTCTGGTGATCGACGCCGTTAACGCTTCGTTCGACGCCGTAACATACGAACGGACTGAGCTCAAGAAGTTCCTCCTGCAGAACGGCGGAAAGCTGGCGCAACCAGTATCGCTCGTCGTGTTTTCTGACAATGGAACCAAGATGCAGGAAGGTTCCTCTCGCGATGGAAACGCTTTAGCGTCTCTCTACGACCAATACGAAACCGGGCTGCGCTACCTCAATCGATCTCAGGGAGTTTACGGCGCGGCAGAGCGGTTTGACATGTCGATCAAAACTTTGATGTCCCTGGTCTCGTATGAGGAAAAGCGGCCCGGACGCAAACTAATGATCTGGTTCAGTCCGGGATGGCCCATGCTTTCGGGACCGAACATCCAACTTTCCAGCAAGGATGAGCGCGAGATCTTCAACTCGATCGTGGCGGCCTCGACCGGGCTCCGACAGGCCCGCATCACTCTTTATAGCGTCGACCCGCACGGCCCGGAAGAGGCGGGCGGAATCAGGGTTTCATATTACGAGGAATTCTTAAAAGGCATCACCACCGCTTCGCGGGCGTTGCCTGGCGACCTGGGCTTACAGGTACTTGCAGTTCAGAGCGGAGGACGCGTATTCAACTCGACGAATGATCTCACTGGTGCAATCGCTAATAGCGTAAGTGATGCCAACGCTTTTTACACTCTCTCGTTTGCGTCCGCCAAGCCTGACCGCGCTGACGAGTATCACGCGGTTCAAGTCAAGATCGACAAAGCAGGGACGACCGCCCGCACCCGCACTGGCTACTACGCTGAACCCTAGGCAAACCGGAGTTATACTGTTTTTGATCTCACTAAAACAGTTTTGCTAAAGGTGGCCCAAGATGAAAATACCGTCATATTCTCTTCTGCTAGCCGCTTCCGCAATCGCAGTTTCCCTTGCCCAGGACGCTAGCCAAGCCCCGCCGTCGCAGCATGCACCGATGTCCTTTACCTCGGGCACAGTGATTCGCGCTGAGATCGATAAGACCGTCGATGCCAAGAAAGCAAAAGTCGGCGACCCGGTTTCAGCCAAAACCACCGACGATCTCAAAACCAATCCGCCTAACCTGGCTACGAAAGGCTGCCAAATCATCGGCCACATTGCTGAGGTCACGCCCCATCAAGGCTCTTCCGCATCCACGCTCGGAATCGTATTCGACAAACTGGTGCTGAAAGACGGCTTTGAGATGGCTCTTCCGGCGAAAATCCAGGCCATCGGGTTTCCGGATTCGACCGTCGAAGTGAACGACGATCAAACCATCAACAAAATGGGAGGAAACGTTGGCACCCAGCCCGTTGGGCCCATCGGCTCCGGCGGAGGCCAGCCCAGTGGGTATGGCGGGCAGCGAATGCCGGGAGGCATGCCCACGAATAGTGACGCCAAGCTCCCGTTCACGGCCCAGGGAGCCGTCGGAATGTCTGGAGTCGAATTGGGTACGGGCAGCGCGCAGGAATCACTGCTGACCTCGAAGAAACACAATGTGAAAATCGAGAATGGAATGCAGATGATTCTCCGCACCCAATAGCGTCGAGCTGCCACATCCCTGCGCTAGAAAGTGAATCGTACCGAAAACTGCAACACGCGAGGAAGCCCGTCCGGACTGATTTCCTGCAGGGTTCCAAAATTACCCGGACCTGAGTTCGGTACCAGATAACAGGTCTGTTTCAACGTCACGCCATCACCACAGTTAGTCCCGATCGGATTGTATTGCAGTTGGTTGATCCCGTTACCATTCTGTACGTAGTAATTGGCATGGTTGAATAGATTGAACGCTTGCACTTGAAATTGCAATTCCTTCCCTTCTCTTAGGGAAAAACTACGCGCCAGTCCAACATCGATTCTCTCCAGCCAGGGGCCGTAGAACGAATTCAGACCGATCCCCGGCGTGGGACCAGCGCCATTGATGCCGCCTGCGGTGTTCGCCGTGTCCTGATTAAAGGCGCTATCGTTCAGGTTTCCGTTGGCGCCATCGCAATTGCCGAAAGAAAAAGTCGAACTGGTGCACGCGGGACTCAACAAAGCAGCGTACGGCCGGCCGGAAGAAAACTCCATGACGCTGCTCAACGTCCAGCCCGAGAACAATGCGCGGCCCGTGTCCGAGCCCGTCAGCGTTTCCAGACGGGGTCGGTAAACTGCGGCAAAACTAATTCGATGCCGCTGGTCTAAAAGAGAAGGAGCATGGGTGTTATTGAAATTGAACTGATTGTTGAAGTCCATTCCGTCCAGTTGAATGCTCTTGGAGAAAGTATAAGAGAATTGCAGCGAGAGGCCGCGTGACATGCGGCGCTGCAGCTGCACGAACAGAGAGTCGTAGTAGTTTTGCCCGGGGCTGATCAGTTCGTTAATCTGTCCGAGATTGGGATTGATGCGGCCTTCGGTCAGCAGACCATTGTCCATGTTCGGAAGGGCGTTAGCCGGTCCACTGCAAGGCGCGGTGGTTGCCCCGGGAGGACAAACGATGTACGTCGTCGTGCCTTGCAACGGATTCAAGTTCAAGTCATAGGCGCTGCCGGAAAGCAAATGCACGCCGTGATTCCACATGGTGCCAATACTGACGGTTGTGTTTTCAAAAATCTCGCGCTCGATCTGCAGACTGGCCTGCAATATATAAGGCACCCGAAACTGGGGAGAAACCAGCGAAATATCCGGAGAAGCCGCGAATAATGGAGAATTGGCGGGAAGAATATTCGGGAAAGTCGGCAACTGCTGATTCGGCGCACCTGCGTCGTAGCTGGCACTCACAGAAGACTGTTGTGACGCCAAGCCGTTCGAGACCACAGCATTGCGATAGTTCAGCCCGTTCATGTTGGTATAGAACTGCCCGAATCCTCCCCGCACGACAGTTTTGGATCCCGGCTGCCAGGCGAATCCGAAGCGCGGGGCCAAGCGCAAAAACTGGTTCGGATACTGTCCGCGTGAGTGGAAACGCCGGATTTTCCGCTGGCTGCGGATAAACCTGGAAGTCCTCGCGCAAGCCCAGCTCGAGCGTCAACTTTGGCAAGGCGCGGAAGGTGTCCTGCACGTAGAATCCGTAGTAAGGTACGGAAAAAGAAAAAGTCGGCTTCCCCGAAGACTGACTGAACACGTTGTATTCGCCCAGCGCAAAGGCCTCAAGATTCGAAAATGCATAACTGCCAAGGAACGACCCTCGATCGACGGCCTCGTTCGGGTCCGCACCACCATCGTTGTTATCTGAATCGCGGGCGCGACTCATATCGAAACCAAATTGCAGTGTGTGTCTGCCGATTACGTAGTCGACCCGGTCCGATAGAGAATACTGGCGCTCAAAAACCCTTCCCACGGAGAACGGAGCGTTGCCTAGAATGAACGGAGCCGGGCTATCCAGAATCAATGTGGGAGTGTCTGGAGCCAATCCGGTTGGGGTCGAGATTTCGTTATCCTGCGAAGTGCCGGCGTGAAATTGGTTCAGCAGATTCGGAGAGAACGTGTGGGTCCATCCCAGGCTTGCCTGAAAGGTATGCACGTAGGAGTTAGCCAGCGTCTGCGTTCCATAGTTTCCAACCGTCGGATCCGCGATGACGCCTCCGGGCGAGTTGAACCGGTTTAAGTTCAAGCTGAGAAATAAGCCATCACGGGAAGTGGGCTGATAGTCCAGGCGGGGCGTAATTACCCAATCGTCGCGCTTTCTTGCTTTGGTGCCGAGATTGGAATTCAGAGCGTTCAGCGTGTTTGACACCTGTTGGAGATATATGGGATTGGTTGGGTCAGCCGCAGTGTCGTTGCTCGGAACCGGCAAAGGCCCATTCGGCTGGGGTAAAGTCGTCCCGGCCGGAATTCCGAAATTAGCGCTCAAAAAAGTAGCCAGGTTCGCCGGCGCAATCGTCAGCGCGGGGTTGATGACGGAAATCGGATTGTTCCGCAGTTGGTGTTCATAATCCATGAAGAACCATAAGCGGTCGCGCCGGATCGGTCCGCCCACGCCGGCGCCGAATTGCTGCAAATTATCTTCGGGCTTGGGAAAGCCGGCAGCTTTATCAATGGCGTCGTTCGCCGCGGTGGCGGAGTTCCGGTTGTAATAGAACGCGGTGCCGTGGAAGACATTGCTTCCTGACCGCGTCACCGCATTTACGAATCCCGCTCCGCCTCCATAGATCGCGGAATACGGACTGATCGAAACTTGAAATTCCTGGATTGCATCCTCGCCATACAGGTACGGAATACGGTAACGGCCGATAATGTCAGCGAAGTAGTTGTTGGTGCCGTTGCTTCCGTCAACGGTGAACGCATTGAAGCCGTTTCCGTTGGCGTATCCAGAATCCTCTCCGCCTTGTTGCCCGGCAATGCTCACCAGACCGGTGTCGCCGTCATAGGTGGTATTCGGTGTAAGCAGAGTGAAGTCAGTGTAGCGGCGTCCATTGAGTGGCAACTCTTCGATGAACGATCTCTCCAGTACTGTGCTGGCGGAGGATTCTGCTGGGCGTAGCAGTGGCGCTGTCTCGGTAACCTTGACCGTGTCTCCGCTCGCACCCACCTGCATCTTGAGGTCCCGCGACGTGGTGGTTCCCACTAGCACGTGGGCATGGCTCAGCACATCGCGAAAACCTTTAGCACTGGCAGTGATCGAGTAAAGCCCTGGGCTAAGGGCCGGAAAGTCGTAAATTCCGGTATGGTTTGTGGCGGTGGATAATTTGACGCCAGTCTCAAGATTTTTCAAAATCACTGAGGCTCCGCCGACCACGGCGCCACTCTGGTCCGTGATCCGTCCACTGAACGCGCCCGTTAAAACTACGTTCTGGGCAGTCAGCAAGACGCAGCTGACGAATATGACGAGAAAACTCCGTATCGCTAACCGATGACGCGCAGGAAACGAGCCGCCAACAATGATGGAGCAGACTCTCGTCTTATTTCTCAACAAGACCTTTTTCAACAAGAATTGATCGCCCACAAACCCCACCCCAGTGCCGATCTGCATATTTCTGTTGGGTTCTCGCCGCATTGCATCACTCCTCACTTCGGCTGAGGAGACTGCACAACTACTTTTGCGGGACCTATTTGACTAACAAAAATATAGCAGGACTCATCGTGTTACTACCACGCATAGTGCCTTAATCGAGACGTGGAAATGCGTTTGCAAATCGCGATTATCGTGAGGCCCGAATCAGCGCCAATTCTCGAGTCAATTCGCAGGGAACCCAATGCGCCTGCTTCTCATCCCTATAAATGATGCAAACGCGTTCGTTGATATCCGCAAGGGCGGACACGTAAATCGCCAAGAAATGTTTGCTGGAGGATTCAATTGAAACTCATAATCAAGAACTTAATTGGACCCGCGCGATGCAGTTTCTTATTAATCTTTGCTGCGGCGAGCTTGCTTGGTCAAGACGCACACTTTCATAACGCGCCCTCATCCAGCTCCCAAGCGAAGAATCCGTATGCAGGACAACAGCCAGCGATCGCAGCCGGGGCAAAGCTTTACAGCATGAACTGCGGCTCTTGCCATGGGAACAATGGAATCGGAAGTGGGAACGTTCCCCCGTTGAGGAAGGGACCAACGCAATCGGCGCCCGACGGCGAGGTCTTTTGGTTCATCACCACCGGATCGGTCAATAACGGCATGCCGTCATGGGCTCAGCTATCGGAACAAAAACGGTGGCAGATCGTCACATACTTGAAGTCGCTCAAGAATTTGCCAGAGTCGCAGACGGTCGAATCTTCGAGCGGTAATCTAAAACCAACCAAGACCAATGCGCCTGCGCCGAAACCACCTTTCACAGACTTTCGTTTTGAGGAACCCGGGAAGACCCGCAAAATCACGGTTCAAGACTTACCAGCCCCGTACGCTACCGAGACGGCCAGCAACGGACCTAAAGTAGTCGCCCGCCCGCGCAATGCATGGCCTAAGGCTCCAACTGGATTCACCGTGCAGCAATATGCCACGGGATTGGACAATCCCAGGTTGATCAGAACCGCTCCCAACGGAGACGTTTTCCTGGCAGAAAGCAGCAGCGGGAAAATCCGAGTATTCCGCGGCATCACCAGCGATGGCAAGCCCAATCAGGCTGATGTTTTCGCCACGGGACTAGACGAACCCTACGGCATCGCTTTCTATCCTCCGGGAGACAATCCTGAATGGGTTTACATCGGGGACACCGACGCAGTCGTCCGTTTTCCTTACAAAAATGGAGACTTGAAGGCCAGCGGTCGCGGCGCAACACATTGCGGACCTGCCTCATGGCACCGGGCACTGGACTCGCGATGTGCGTTTCACCCTCGATGGCAAAAAGATGTTCGTCGCGGTCGGATCGGCGTCGAATGTCGACGATCCCGACACTACCCCGGATGAAAAGAATCGAGCGGACATTCTGGAATTTAATCCCGATGGCTCGGGTATGAGAATTTATGCTTCTGGAATTCGGAACGCCGGAGGCGGCTTGGAGATTCAACCTAAGACGGGCGAACTATGGTGCTCGGTGAACGAACGCGACGGCCTAGGCGACAACCTCGTGCCCGATTACATCACTCACGTCGAAGAAGGCGGCTTCTACGGCTGGCCGTGGTGGTATATGGGGGGCCATCAAGATCCGCGGCATGAAGGCAAGCATCCAGAGTTGAAAGATAAAGTGATAGTGCCCGACGTGCTGTTGCAGCCTCATAACGCGTCGCTGCAAATGACCTTCTATGAAGGCGCGCAGTTCCCGGCAGAATTTCAGGGAGACATTTTCGCTTCCCAGCACGGTTCGTGGAACCGGTCGGTCCGCGTAGGATACGAAGTAATTCGCGTGCCTCTGCACCAGACGGGCCGTGCCAACGGCGAGTACGAAGACTTTCTCACCGGCTTCGTAATCGACAATGGGCGTGTCTGGGGAAGGCCTGTCGGTATCACGGTGGCTCAAGATGGATCGTTGCTGATAACCGATGACGGCTCGAATTCCATCTGGCGCGTTAGCTACTCAGGGAACGGCGCGAGCAATGAGGCAAGCCATAACACGAATAGATCATCGAAGTAAAAAATTCGTCGTCGCGCTCGGCGCGATGTTCATCCTGGCACTAAGTGCTTTCCAGTTCGGCGATCGGAACGATCTGAACAAAATGCCATACACCGACGTGCAGCCCTTGGTCTCCGACCTCGCAAAAGCCAAGGCATTAGCCAAACAGGGGAATATCGATTTGCTAGTCGGACAAGTTGAGCCCGGAGAAACTGTGCGGGTTCGAGGCGAGATCACCGACGCAAACTGTTATCTCGGTCGCCGCGTGCACGCTTACGATCACGCATTCTGCGCAAAGCTTTGCGCCGCGGCCGGAAGTCCGCTGGTTTTCATTGCCGATCAGGAGGGAAAAGTTTATCTCGTGCTCGGCGAAGAGAAGGGCGTCCGGCTGCCGGAAAACGTTCTCGATCGTATAGGCGTTCCTGGAATCTTAGTCGAAGGGAAACTGCTCGAAGCCAGCGGAATCCGTGCTGTGGCGATTCGCGGGTTGGGGCAATAAAATCGCCAGCTCAAAGCCGCAATGCCCCTACGTTGCAGGACATGACCGGACGCGATACCATTAATCTCGCGATGCAGTATTCCTCAAGCATCGACATCGCCCCATAATTGCTTCACAGCGCGGAAGTGGTGGAACTGGCAGACACACCATCTTGAGGGGGTGGCGCCGAAAGGCGTGGGGGTTCAAATCCCCCCTTCCGCACCAATTTAACCGCTCTCCTTGCGCGCCGACCGTCCCAGCGACCGCGATCCCAACCAACACTCAGTTTACCCTCGGACTGGCGAAACTCGTGTCCACTTCCAAAGTCAAACATCCCTGTCTGCATACATCCACCATGCTCAGCACTCGGATCGCTCACCCGCACTCCACCGCCTCGTAGTCGATTCCATATTGAAGAACCGAGAGAGAATTCGGTGGTTGCTGGCTACAGCGCGGCCTGGTCAATCAGACGCTGTTTCCTCAGATTATTCGTAAGAATGAGCAATTTTGAGCAGTCTTGCCACTGGGTGCAAGTCGTACTATCCCAATATGGGAAGGGTGTCGCATTTGGCGGCATCTCGTTGCTGCAGGTGAAAAGCTGACCGGTTAACGATCTTCCTCGGAGTAGAGCTTTTCTCTTTCAAAGCCATCCGTTTCCAATTGCAGGAAAGGCAGGACTAAAGACATGAACCGCAAACTCAAAATCGGCGCAATCGCCCTTGGCATTCTGCTCGTGATTCTGATCGCACTACCCTTGCTGATCAATGTGAACAGTTTCCGTCCAAAGATCGAGTCGGAGCTGACGAGCGCGCTGGGTCGACAGGTGACGGTGGGCAATCTGAGCCTGTCCATTCTTTCCAGTAGCGTCGTGGCCGATAACATCGCCATCGCGGACGACCCCGCCTTCGGCAAGTCGCCTTTCATTACAGCGAAGTCGCTTAAGGTTGGCGTAGAATTGATGCCACTCATCTTCTCGAAACAACTGAATGTAACCGAACTCAAGCTGGAGCAGCCTCAGATCACGCTGCTGAAAACAGCCAACGGGAAATGGAATTTCTCGAGCATCGGCGGCGCTGCTTCGCAAAGACGGCGCCGGCAGAGCCCAAGTCCGGAGCGACATCCCCGACCAATTTCTCGGCGGCGAAGCTGAATGTGAACAATGGAAAGTTGATTGTCGGAAAAGCGAATTCTTCAGCCAAACCGCAGGTCTATGACAAGGTGAACATTGACGTAGAGAATTTTTCCTTTCACCTCGCAGTTCCCATTCAAACTCACGGCTCAGTTGCCGGGAGGAGGGGACGTGAAAATCTCGGGGAAAGCTGGCCCGATCAATGCCGAAAACGCCGCCAAGACGCCGTTTTCGACTGCGGTGAAGGTGAACAACCTGAATATTGGGTCCTCAGGATTTATCGATCCCGCCAGCGGCATTGCCGGGCTGGCGAATCTTGACGGGACACTCAACTCGAATGGCAGCCACGCGAAAGCCGTCGGCACACTCACTGGCACGAAACTGAAGTTTTCGCCGAAGGGCACGCCTGCTCCGACGACCGTGGTAGTCAAGCACACGGTGGATGTCGATCTCGATAAGCAATCGGGGACGCTGACAGAAGGCGACATTTCGATCGGCAAGGCCGTGGCGCACCTGACGGGAACGTTCCAAACGCAGGGCGACACCCAAGTGTTAAACATGAAGCTGGATGCGCGCGACATGCCGGGAGATGAACTGGAACCGATGCTGCCATCGCTGGGCATAGTACTTCCGTCGGGCTCACAGTTGAAGGGCGGAACGCTGTCGGCGGAACTGGGCATCGTGGGGCCTGTGGACAAACTGGTGATCACTGGGCCGGTTCGGCTTGCGAACTCTAAGCTGGCCGGGTTCGACCTGGGATCGAAACTGGGAGCGCTGTCGGCATTTGCCGGGAAAGCCGCTTCCAATCCGGACACTTCGATCCAGAATGCGAGCCTCAACGCGCGTGTGGCACCCGAGGGAACGAAAGCGGACAACATTAACCTTACGGTTCCGTCGGTCGGTGTCATTACCGGAGCGGGGACGGTGAGCCCGGCGGGCGCGCTGAACTTTAAGATGCTGGCCGACCTCAAAGGCGGCGTCGCGGGCGGGCTGACGCAGGTAGCATCGCTGGGCAGCGGCAAGGGTGGCATTCCCTTCGCGATCGAGGGAACGACCTCGAATCCGCACTTTGTCCCTGACATCGGGGGAGTGGCGGGCGGCATGGCGAAAGGCGCATTGGGCGACGTGAAGGACGTAACCAAGGCAAACCCGGCGAATGCAATCAGCGGATTGCTCGGCAAAAAGCTGAAATAAAATCTACACGCAGACTTTCTGGTGTTTCCTTGCCCACACGAACATCAGAATGCAATAACGGCGACGACTAATTCGTGATTTCCGGGCATGCGAAAGGTGCCAAGCTTCGACCAACGCGCATTGACGCCATTTTCGAGTACACCGCAGCGACTGGTCAATTTTGACCAGTCTGCCAGTCCACTTTCGTTCAATATTAAAGAACACGGGGTGGACAAAACGCTGAGGCAAGTAACCGGACGTGAATAGACCAGCCAGCTTGGCGTCCGGCTGACCATTATCTGCAGCCGTTTCGGCAGACCTAAGGATCAATGTCGCTATCAAAGGTAATGCTTCCCGAGGAAATATTAGAAGTTGCCGCGGTGCGCCCCTTGGTAAGGGTGGGAGTCGCAGCGCCTCGACCGCGATCACAATCGAAGCCATCGCTGCCTAGTCGGATCGCGGTGATCGGGAATTATCTGCCGCGACGGTGCGGAATTGCTACGTTTACTACGGACCTGTGTACGGCCATATCCGCCGAGTACGGGACCGCTCGATTGTTGGCGCTGCCCGTGAACGACACGGAATCGGGATATGACTACCCTGCACGGGTGAGATGGTCGCTTGCCCAGGACGACTTGAGGTCTTATCAAGAAGCCGCTGAGTTCCTGAACTTCAACAACATCGACATGGTCTGCCTGCAGCACGAGTATGGAATTTTCGGCGGACCCGCTGGAAGCCATATCTTGCAGTTGTTGCGCGGCCTGAAAATGCCGGTGGTGACGACTCTGCACACTGTCCTGCGCGAGCCGAATCCCGACCAACTCATGGTGATGGAAGAGATCTTGGAGCTCTCGGATCGCCTCATTGTCATGAGCCAGCTCTCGTCCCAGTTCCTGCAAGAAATTTTCAAAGTGCCCGGCAGCAAGATCGACATGGTTCCTCACGGCGTTCCGGACCTTCCGTTCCTCGATCCCAATTTCTACAAGGACCGCTTCGGGGTGGAAGGAAAAGCGGTACTACTCACGTTCGGCCTGCTCTCCCCGAATAAAGGAATCGAAAACGTCATTCGGGCGCTGCCTCAGATTTTGTCTAAACACAAGAATGTGGTCTACATGGTCGCGGGCGCGACTCACCCTCATGTTCTCCGTCGCGAGGGCGACCAGTATCGAGCCTCCTTGCAGGCTTTGGCGAAGGAAGTCGGAGTAGAGTCGAACGTGATCTTCCACAACCGTTTCGTCAGCCCGGAGGAGATGGTTGAGTTCATTGGCGCCGCAGACATTTACATCACTCCCTATCGCCATGAAGCGCAGGTGGTTTCGGGGACGCTTGCTTATGCGCTCGGGGCGGGCAAGGCGATCATTTCAACCCCGTACTGGCATGCGATCGAATTGCTGGACGACCGCCGCGGCGCACTGGTTCCCTTCCAGGATCCTGATGCTATCGCAAGAAAGACAGTCGAGCTCTTGGACACCCCCGCGATACGCCACGCCATGCGCAAACGTGCTTATTTGTTCGCGCGCGAAATGGTCTGGAAAAGAGTAGCGCAGGGTTACATGGAGAGTTTTGCGCAGGTTCGCAGTGACCGCATGGAGAGTCCACAAGTGCAATTCTCCGCCCGTGTGACGGAAAAAACGCTGAACCGGCTGCCGGGGCTGAAACTGAATCATTTGGCCACGCTGACCGATGACACGGGAATGCTGCAGCACGCAATCTTCACCATCCCGAACTATTCGGAGGGCTACACCACCGACGACAATGCCCGCGCACTCATCCTCACGGTGCTGCTGGAGCAGCGGGAAAAAGAAGAGCTTGGGAAAACCGGCGCGACCGTTCCAGATCTGGTCGCTCCAGATTTGTCCTTCCGGTATTTGGCATTCTTGGAACATGCGTTCAATCCCGTGAAGGGTAGATTCAGAAACTTTCTTGGCTACGATCGCCGCTGGAGCGAAGCTGAAGGGTCCGAAGATTCTCATGGCCGCGCATTGTGGGGACTTGGAACGGTTCTAGGCCGCTCCGACAATCAGGGATTGAGGTGCGCTGCCGGGCGTTTGTTCGAGTTCTCCCTTCCCGCAGCTTTGGAATTCAGCAGTCCTCGCGCCTGGGCATACACCTTGCTCGGAATTCAGGAATACCTCGATTCGTATCCGGGAGACCGGGACGCTCAACAAGTAAGATCCGCCCTCAGTCGGCGACTGCTTGAAATGTATGAGTCGATCCGAAAACCAGATTGGAAGTGGTTCGAGAACATTCTTGCCTACGGAAATGCGAGATTGCCCCAAGCCATGCTACTTGTGGGCTCAGCTTGCTCGGATGATCGCATGGTTTCCGCCGGTCTCGAAGCACTGGATTGGCTGTTAAAGACTCAGCATTGCGAAATCAATGGCCACTTTGTACCGATCGGATCGCAGGGCTTCTATCGCCAGGGTGACGAAAAGGCGCGCTTCGACCAACAGCCGCTTGAGGCCGCCGGCGCGGTTTCTGCCTGTTTGCAAGCCTACCGTGTGACCGGGGATAGCCGTTGGCGCATGCAGGCTTGGTCGGCCTTCAACTGGTTCCTTGGCGATAACGATCTGCAGCTTCCTCTTTACGATTCCGCGACCGGCGGTTGCCGGGACGGCCTGCATCCCGACCGCGCCAATGAGAACCAGGGAGCAGAATCAACGCTATCTTTTCTGATGGCGCTGCTGGAAATGAGCTCGCTGCCAGAACCTGAAAGTTTCGAAACAAGCGGTGAGTTGGTTGCTGCTACCACTAACTAGATTTTGATCAGTGCACTGAGTGAACTTATGAGCGTTGCCACCACAATTCGTCACGAGCCTCTGCTTCTTCGGCATCCTGCCAATCCAATCTTGACAGCCAAGGATTGGCCCTACTCCATCAATAGTGTGTTCAATGCGGGCGCGACCCTGCTGGCAGATGGATCGACTCTGCTGCTTTGCCGGGTCGAAGATCGGCGGGGCTTGTCTCATCTTTGCGCTGCCCGTTCACGCAACGGAGTCGACGATTGGCAAATTGACAGCGAACCGACCTTGATGCCGAGCCCGAACGAATATCCGGAAGAAATCTGGGGCATAGAGGATCCTCGCATCACTTTCGTACCCGAACTACAGCAATACGTAGTCACTTACACATCCTATTCGCGGGGTGGGCCCGGAGTGTCTCTGGCTCTGACGAAAGATTTTCACAGCTTCGAGCGATATGGCGTCATCATGCCGCGCGGACGACAAAGACTCAGCTCTTCTGCCTCGAAGAATCGATGGATGCTGGGCGCTTATTCATCGGCCGATGACGCCACTAGGGTCGCACATGTGGGTTTCTTACTCTCCGGACCTGCGTTATTGGGGCAGGCACCGGCTCATGTTGGAGGCACGCCGCGGCGCCTGGTGGGATGCAAACAAGATTGGCTTGTCACCGCCGCCCATCGAGACTTCCAGAGGCTGGCTCGTCTTCTACCACGGCGTGCGGCATACGCCTTCGGGCTGTCTATATCGATTGGGCTTAGCTCTCTTTGAGCTGGAGAATCCAGCCAAGTGTTTACTGCGAGGGGATTCGTGGATCTTTGGGCCTGAGGCAGACTACGAGCGTCACGGCGACGTCGATGATGTTGTGTTCCCCTGCGGATACACAATCGACTCCGATGGCGACACCATCAATCTTTATTATGGAGCTGCAGACTGCTCGATTGCCCTGGCTCGTGCTAGCATTCGCACTCTACTGGGCTGGCTGGATGCCAACGGCTCTTGCGAGCGCAGACGGCCGCAGAACGTATGAAACCCGCCGCTCTTTGGATGTTCCAGTTTGCGTTTGGGTGTCATCACCACGAGATCAGTCGGGTGTTCACAATTAAGAAGCGAACCTATCAGGTCTGCTTCCAGTGTGGACACGAATTTGAGTATTGCTGGGCATCGATGCACCCTGGGCGGCCGAGCATTGCCGCCCCCGCTACTCAGGGCTGCTCTCTAAATCTCCCTAGTTGTGGGAAGATGCTATACCATCACCTCCGCGACGCCAGTGCTAGTCGCAAGGCGGACCGTCAACCGTCTCCCGCGCAGACATCGTGATCGCGCCATTACTGGCTAGACCCTTACCGCGAAAGATCCCGCCGTTAAGCGTGATGCTGGTTAGCGCCAGGATCTTTCCCACAAAAATGCTACCCGTCCCAATGGTAGCTGAGGACCCGACCTGCCAGTACACGTTGCATCCTCGCACACCTTTGCCCCAGAGCGGTTGCGGTTGATTGTGCCCCAGGACCATCACCACTTTGGAATTGCTGGCGGTCGTCAGAGTGCTGCCGATTTGGAAAACCCACTGCGAATCCGGACTCCCGTGAGCGTCCAGTGTCACACTGCCGGTCAATCCGGCGGAAGAGGAAAAGCAGTAGACTCCAGGCCCAAGTCGCATTCCGCCCAGATCCTTGCCGGTAAGGTCGGTGCCACACGTCGCGCCCGCCGCTTCATTGTATGCCACTGTCAGATCCTTCTGTGCCTTGGCCGTCACCGGGCTCGCCTTGAGGAACAGGTGACCCTTCACTTGCGATCGCTTAAGCCCTGTAATGGCAGGCGTCGGAGAACTGCCTACATCACCAATTATGTAAGTGTGAGCGCTAACGTTGGTGATGCCGGAGGCGCCCAGCAAGGCAAATTTGTCAGCCGTCCCAAGATTGATTTTTACCGCGGCGTCATCCGTTTGGGCCTGAGCGCAGATTCCCAACAATGACAAAGCCAGCAAATAAATCGTAAACACTTTCATATCCTGCTCCTTCTTCGTTCCATTTTTCACGTATAACCTTCATCCCGGAAACTATCCAAGTGTGCTGTTCCCAGTCTGTGATATTGATCACCCTTTTAATTAATCCAGGATGCCGAAACCCATTTTGGGAGAGGGGCAATTCTGCCTGACGTAAAAAAGCCACGAGATTAGAAAGGCTTTCTCTGTGACTCTGTGTCTCTCTGGTGAATAGGCAACATGCACCAAAACTGACAGTCGGATGGCGCAAGGTGAGTGTTGGCTTTTCTGAGGTTTCTGTGGTATTGACGGCGGTCATGAAAAGTGACAAAATATCGACACACGGTCGTGTATAGAAGGCGGGTGGGCATGCCCGTGCAGAGAGGTGCCTATGTCTCCCGCTCTCCAACCTGACATTCTCCACGACTAGCCTTCGCACTCCTGCAGAATGGTAGAGATATGATCTTCCTTGCCACAGGCAAGTGATCCGAAGCCTGCCAGCACGCGAAAAAAAGGCCGAACCATGTAGGTCCGGCCTGCCAATGTGCGCGTTGGTTAGAAAGTGGAGTGGTCGTGAGGGTCTGAACGTCGGTGTTTCCAACACTAACCAAGGTCCAACGTCACCCTTCCGACACTAACCTAGGCGTTTCCGAACGCTAACCCATAACCACCCTAGTCGAGCAAATCCTATAGTACGTTGCCCAAAATGGAACTACTGGTCAAAATTGCACAGTTCTGAAAAAGATTGGCCTCTAAACTTGCCCCAGTTCGTGAGGAGAGGCGGTGTTGAGTGGCTTCACCCGAACCCGGGGCTGCACACAGAATTTTGCTGGTGGATGACGATGGCGCCGTACGCGCCATGATGACCCAAGGACTTGAGCGCAAGGGGTTTGAGGTAGTCGCCGCCGACAGCGTGATCGAAGCTCTGAGACGAATCGCTACCGAGAGCTTTGACGTGCTCATCTCCGACCTGCACATGCCCAATCCAGGGGACGGTTTTACAGTGGTATCAGCCATGCGCCATTCGCAACCGAATGCGCTCACCATGCTGGTCAGCGGCTACCCCGACGTGCAAAGCGCCATGGCCGCGATCCTGCTGGAGGCGGACGAAATTGTCGTGAAACCGTTCGAGATTGGACGGTTTACCGAACTCGTCCAAGAAAGAGTGGTCAATCGCAACCCTATTAAACGGTCGGACAAGGAGAGCGTGGGCGCAATACTGGTGCGGTCGACCGGCGATATCGGCAGAGCATGGTTGGCGCGGGCTAAACAGAGCAGTGAACTCAACCGCGTTCCGCTCAGCGATGAGGAGCGCACTGGACATCTTCCGAAGCTGGTCGAAGACCTGGCTCTCCGCCTGAGCAAGCCCCGCGCGACTGACAAGGACAGCGATGCTATCTTTTCCGTCGCCGCCGTAGCCCACGGAAAGCTTCGATATCTGCAGGGCTACACTCCCGCAATGCTGGTGCACGAATCGCGAATACTGCAGGTGACCATCTTCGGAACATTGCAAAGCAATCTGAACTCTCTGGATTTCAGTCTAGTGTTACCAGACGTTATGACTATCGCGGACGAAGTCGACGCTCAGTTGACCCAGTCAATGGAAAGTTACATGAAAATCATGCGAAAGTCAGAGGCGGCGTAGGCCCTGATACCAATCGCATCCTATTCATCTCGTCGGTCCCCCGCCCAATCGGTTCGTTGTGCGCGACACACGGGTGTTCACTCCCGCCCAGAATTCGCGGCGCTAAGTTGCGAACGTATTGCCAACCGCCCGACAGCTTAAAGGACTACAATGGAGATGTGAGATATTACACAACCAAATCGATGAACGGCGGCACCACATTCAAATGTGCCTTCTGCGAGCATAGCGTCACGACTCTCGATTTCGACCACACGAATGGCAACCGCCGCACGCAAGCGGCGACAATGATTAATCAGCATGCTGCCTCACTGCATTTGAAGGCGTACGTGCCAACCAAGCTGGGTACGCGTGGCGCGCTTTGAAATCGGCGCATTTTAGAATTCGTACATTATGACGCGACGATGCGTCCCTCATTTGCGTTCCCTGATCAGTCCCATTTTGGTTTCCGCTTTGGGGCAATTGAAGTCCAAAGAGCAAAATTGACCATCGCTCCAATTGTTGATGCTGAATAATATCGGTGTGCAACCCGAGAAACTCACGTTGAAACGTATATTGTCCGTGCCTTGCCCAAGGTGCCGGGCTAAACGGAAAGAAAAGTGCACGCTAAGCACGGGACATCCGTCCATCAAGACGCATGCCGACCGGGAACTCGCAGCTGCCAAGGCTCCCCCGCCTCAGAACTTCGGCCAGTCAGGTCTGCGCATGCTGAAGGAAATTACGAACCGAGGCCTGCGCGTTCTCTTCCAGCATAAGTAGGGACGCAAGCCCGAAAAGCGAGTTGCTTCGGCTGACTCCCTGAGCAGCCGGCCTCTACACCACCCGACGGCCACTCACCAGGTTAATTATTAAAACCACTAACGCCACGACCAGCAGCAAGTGGATCAGACCACCGGCTACGTGGAGGCTGAAACCCAGAAGCCACAAAATCAAAAGCACCACGAAAATTGTCCAAAGCATATTTATCTCCTCTGCTTATTTCTCGAATTGCTCACCTTGCCTTGCATCTTTCCGCTCCACTTGAATGCCTCTTAACGACTTCCCACACTCCAAACAGAATGGCTTGGCTCGTGGAGTGATTAACCCGCAGAAGGGGCACATCCTTTGTGATCCGAAACCATCCGTTTTCTTCGCAAACAGCTTCCGCAGGGATTCAACAATCAACGCGAGCAAGGCACGAGTTTGGAAAAGAAAAGGATGCATCAGCGATACCAAGTGCTTCTAAGAAAGGGCGCCACTCCGTCGCATCTTCGACAGGTTCACGATTACACATCGCCGGCGGCGATTCTGTGCAAGATTGCTCAATTTACATAAGGAACTATCAGTCACGGGATTCTGACAATCAATCCGACACGTTTTTGACCACAATTAGAAGTGAGCAATTCAGACCAGCTATTCTCTCTAGCTTGGGCGACCATAACCTTGAGACGAGTATTTCTTCTCTCTCTTTCAGATTCTCTGAACTAAGTCAGCCAATCTGAAGTTCGCTTCTCTTAGTTCCGCAGCTCCTGGAGGAATGAATTTATGAAAAAAATAATTTCACTGTTGTTGATGAGCGTCATGGGCCTGGTTGGGACCTTCGCCTGGGCACGCTCAGGTCGTGAAGATACAGTCGACCGCATGCAAAAGTCGGTGGATGTTCTGCACGCCATCATGTCAACGCCGGACAAAGGCATTCCCGAGGAAGTGTTAAGCGGCGCAAAGTGCATCCTCGTGGTGCCAGACCTGATTAAAGGTGGTTTCATTTTTGGTGGCAAGCACGGCCGCGGTGTGGCCTCGTGCCGTACCTCGAACGGCTGGAGCGCGCCCGCCTTCGTATCGGTTGGCGGTGGAAGTTGGGGATTGCAGATCGGAATCGAAGGCGTGGATCTGGTCATGCTGGTCATGAACGACCAGGGATTCCAGCATCTGTTGTCGAGCAAATTCGAACTTACGGGTGAAGGATCGGTTGCGGCAGGCCCGGTAGGCCGTCATGCCTCCGCCGGAACTGACTGGAAGATGAATACGGAAATGCTGACCTACTCGCGCTCGAAAGGCGTGTTCGCCGGCTTAACCTTGGAAGGTGCAGTAGTCCAGCAGGACAATGACTCGACTCATGCCATTTACGGCAGGCACATGATGTTTCGCAACATTCTTTCCGGTAAGGCATCAACTCCGGCAAGTGCGGACGCATTCGTGAAGGCTGTGTCAGCGGCTGGGCAACAGTCACGCATCGCCGAAGCTAGAGAAGACAGGAAGTAAGCGGGTTGGGAGCTTGCGGAGAAAGACAACTTTAGCCGACTGGAATACTGATTCGGTTCCGGTCGGCTTCCCAAAGCTCCTAAAGGGGGAGATATGAAAATCAATCTGCATGGACCTCTTTGCGCGCAACTAGCCTGCCTGATTCTCTGGCCTGCGCTTTCATTGGCACAGTCATCCGACCTGGTGCAAAACCTGGCTGACTGCAAGGCTGGGCGCGTGACTTGCGACCGCTCCAAGTTGAGTTTGTCGCAAGCGGCCGAACTGGATGCGACCGACCGAGAGCGCAATGTTTCCAATTGCAGAAACGGCTTCAGGGACTGTGATCATTCGAAACTCACTGGACCGCAAGCGATTGCGCTGGCCGTAGCCGATCACCAGCGTAACGTCTCCGAGTGCAAAGATGGCCTGGCATCTTGCGATCCTGCGCGACTAACTCAATCTGAGGCTCGTGAATCGTCGCTTGCGGCGCGCCAGCGCAACCTCAGTGACTGCAAGGATGGGATAGGCGATTGCGATCGCTCCAAACTCAGTCCGGCAGAAGCGGTGGCGGTGAACAGTGCCAGGCGCCAGCTCAATTTATCCGACTGCAAGAACGGTGCCGGACTCTGCGATCATTCCCAGCTGACTGGTTCGGAAAACGGTGAAGTCGCTGCGGCCGAACATCAGCGCAATGCGCAGAATTGTGAGAATGGCTGGGACGAGTGCGACCACTCCAAGCTCACTCCGTTGGAAGCCGGTCAAACAGTTGCCGCAGAACATCGCCGCAACATCTCCAAGTGTAAGAACGGCCAGGAAACTTGCGACTACTCAAAACTGACTTCATCCGAAGCCAAGATGCTGGCCGACGCCGAGCAACAACGCAACTATGCAGCCTGTTTAAAAGGCTACGGTTATTGTGACCGCTCTCGTCTAACGCCTTCGGAAGCTAAGGCGATACCGTCCGGGAGCAAGCCCTTGCCCTGATCGTGGTCCGCCGAAAAACGGAGGCGTGATTCGGCGGGGGATTAATTAAGGAGAATATTGACATGAAGAGGCCTCTGGCCAGCCTTTTCCTGCTGGCGATCACCAGCCTCGCAGCCTTACCACAAGTGGCAAAGGCGCAATCACTCGTGGATGCAAGAGACTCCTCCGGCATTGCTGTCTTGTCAACAAGCTCGAAGCTCCCGGATTTGACGTACACGCGTCCGACGCAGAAAACGAAGGTTCGCAACTACGTCTTCGACGCGTTCGGCCCCTATCCCATCGTCGGCGCAGCATTCGCGGCTGGCATTAACCAAGGGGAAAACACTCCGCCGGAATGGAAACAAGGAGCGGAGGGTTACGGCAAGCGGTTCGCGGCCGACTTCGGCATCGCGGCGGTCACTACGACGACGCGCTACGCCCTCGCTGAAGCCTTCAAGGAAGACACGTTGTATTACCGCTGTGAGTGCAAAGGCGTGTTTCCACGGCTGAGCCACGCCGTGATTTCCACTTTCACAGCACGCCGCGGCGAAGACGGCCATCGCGTGTTTTCTGTCCCGGCTCTGGTCGCTCCATATGCTGGCACCATGACTGCTGTGTATGCGTGGTATCCAAGCCGCTACGAACCCGCGGATGCGCTGCGCATGGGCAACTACACCCTGCTGGGGTCTATTGGCGGAAACATCGCCCTGGAATTCTTCTATGGCGGACCACATTCACTGCTATCTCGCATGCACCTCAACAATGGGCATGGAGCACCTCCTCCGGGTTCAAATCCATGATCGACTGGCAATCCAGGTCGGTCGCAAGCATGGACCCTCCACTTCCGGGGCCACGCCTTCAACTCGTGTCTTCCGCTGTGAGTTCCGCCAAGGTCCTGATCAGCGAATTTCTCGAATGGTTCGGCGATCTGGGCATATTTTTTGGGAAAGTTTTGCGGGCTGCGGTAACGCCGCCGTTTGAATTCCGCGAATTGTTTCGTCAACTCGACGAGATTGGATCAAAGTCTCTGCCGCTGGTTGCTTTGGCCGGCGCCGCCACCGGGGTTGTCCTCTCTTTGGAGGCCCGGTACAGCCTGACTCGATTTGGCGCTAAATCGCTCCTTCCCGCCGCGATCGTATTCTCGGTGATCCACGAAACCGGTCCCATCATTACCGGCCTGGTTGTGAGCGGCCGGGTAGGCGCGGGTATTGGTGCGGAGTTGGCGTCGATGAAAGTGACCGAGCAGATCGATGCCATCGAGGCATCAGCGGTGAACCCCTATCGGCTACTGGCCGCGACCCGTATTCTGGCTTGCATCCTGATGCTGCCTCTCCTGACACTCGCTGCCGACGCATGCGGCTTGGTAATGGGCTGGGTTGCGCAGGCGCTGGTTGAGCCGCTCTCGTTACACCAATTCATCAACAGCGGTTTTAAGGGCGCCAATTTCAACGATTTCCTCCCGCCCACGTTTAAGACCGCTGTGTTCGGCCTAATCATTGGGCTGATCGCGTGTTTTCAGGGAATGCGTACACAGGGAGGCGCAGCGGGCGTCGGCCGCGCGGCCACCAGCTCGGTTGTCTTGTCGTCGTTGTTCGTGATCCTGGCTGATGTGGTGCTGGTGAAACTCATTATCATATTTTTTCCGTAAACCGCTCGTGAGAAGTTATGGACGTAATCGATCAAATTGCGCTGAAGCCGGCAGACGCCGAGGAAGATGGTGGTGCATCCGTTATCGCCGTTGAGGACTTGCATAAGTCTTTCGCAAGTCAAAAAGTTTTGAACGGGATCAGTCTGAGCGTGAGCCGGGGCGAGACCCTGGCGGTGCTGGGGCGGAGTGGTACAGGCAAGAGCGTTTTGCTGAGAATCATCATCGGCCTGCAGAAGCCGGACTCGGGATCGGTTCGCATTCACGGTCAAGACATCGCCGGCCTGGCTCTCGACCAACTCGGCGAAATCAGGAAGAAAATGGGTTTTTTGTTTCAGCACGCCGCACTCTACGATTCGCTCACCGTCGAGCAGAACGTAGCGTTTCCCCTGCAGCACCACAATAAAGAGATGTCGAAGTCTGAGCGGGCCGACCGGGTCAAGAAACTGCTGGCCGAAGTGGGCATGGAAGGCGACCTTGAGAAGATGCCTTCGGATATTTCGGGCGGCATGCAGAAACGAGTAGGGCTGGCACGCGCGCTGGCTTTGGAGCCTGATATTTTGCTGCTCGACGAGCCTACGGCCGGTCTCGATCCGATCAGTTCTGGTGAGATCGATGATTTGATTCTCAAGCTCCATGACGAACATCACATGGCATCCATCGTCGTGACTCACGATCTGCACAGCGCGAAGACGATTGCGGACCGCCTGGCCCTGCTCAATGAAGGAGACGTGGTGATCGAAGGCACCTTTGAAGGACTTCAGGAGAGTGACATCGAGTTTGTTAAGGAATTTCTCAAGCATTCGTAGGAGGACCTATGTCGAGAGCGGCGCGGTTGGGAGCTTTCATAGTTGCGACACTGGCAATTTTAGCGGTCGGTGTCTTCATCATCGGGAGCAAGCAATATCTTTTCAGCTCCACCTACCAATTGAAGGCGCAATTCGACAATGTGGTGGGCTTGGACGCAGGAGGCGATGTGCGGGTGGGTGGGGTTCACAGTGGAACTGTGCGCAACATCCTGTTGCCTCACGGGCCGGGCGAGAAGGTTACGATAATCATGGATCTCGATAGGTCGACGCACGAGATCATCAAGCAAGACTCCGTGGCCACCATCGAAACCGAGGGGTTGTTGGGCAACCAGTATCTGGCGATTTCGTTTGGATCCGCAGGGAAAGCCGAGGTGGGCGATGGAGACACCATCGCCAGCCAGCCGCCTCTCGAAATGGCGGACCTGCTACAAAAGACCAGCGGCATTCTCGATAGCAGCCAGCAAGCCATTCAGAACGCCACCCGGGCGACGGCAAATCTAGACTCGATCAGCGCAAAGATCAATGGGGGTCAGGGAACCGCAGGAGCTTTGGTTAACGACAAACAACTCTATAACGACCTCGAACAGACCACCAGCGCCATGCGTGACACGGTGGTGCAGGCGCAAGCCGGGGTTACCGACTTCCAGGAGAATATGGAAGCCCTGAAGCACAACTTCTTCGTGCGCGGGTATTTCAAGAACCGTGGCTATGAAGATTCAAACGAACTGGTAAAAAATGAGATCGAACGCCTGCCGCAAGGCACACCGGTTAAGGAATTTGCATACTCGGCGAAGCAGCTTTTCGATAAGCACGATTCGGCCAAGCTGAAGAACCAGAAATCTCTGAACGATGGTGGCGAGTTCCTGGCGAATAACCAGTTCGGGTTTGCAGTGGTCGTGGCATCGGCTGGCATGGAAGGCGACACCCAGAAGGCTTTAATGCTAACGGAAGCCCGGGCCGCGGTTGTGCGCGAGTATCTGGTCGAGAACTTTGGATTCGACGATAGTCAGCTTAAGACTCTGGGGCTCGGCAAGCAGACGGACGCGAATTCGGATGCGGGATGGGGAACCATTCAGATTTTCATCTATCCACTCGGAACCGAGATTCCGCTTCACAAGCAAACCCCGGCGGGTGTCTCATCCAAAACAACCTCAGACCAACCAGTTCAGACTTCGGCCGCCGCAACATCGAAACCACAGTAGGGTTGGCGTGACTCAAGAGAGCCCTCTTGACGACACCAACACAGTTATAGACGGATAACCCGGGCGAACTACTAATCTCTATTTGTTAGCCCGGGCACGAACATCTATCCCGCTCATATGCGCGCCTGCTATTGGCGGCGCTCCTCCTCTTCTTATTATTGTTGAGCAGTTGTCTTCGCCTTTCTCCTGGCTGGTGGTGTGGCTGTTTTCTTGGTTCCTGCTTGTTGGAGTAGAGACAAGGAATCCGCAGCGTTGAACGGATATTCGCGGACGGATCGTTGGCCCGTGGTGCTCAGGGTAATGTCTACGCGACGATTGCTCGCCAGCAGGACCGTCTTTATGTTGTCGACGACCCTCTGCCTTTGTTCTGGAGTTAACTCTGGGTTCTTCTCAACCGCATCTTTTACCTGCGCTTCGTCGAGATTTCTTTGCTCGCCAAACGCCTTGGTTTCGAGGTTTGCGGCGGGAACGCCGTGTTCGATCAAGAAATGTTTGGTGCGCTCGACGCGCCGTTCGGAAAGTGCCTGATTGTATTCCATGGAGCCTCGTGGGTCGGCATGACCTTCGAGAGTCAAGTGAGCAGCCGGCTTGGTTTCGAGATACTTCTTGAAATCTTCGGCCAGGGAGATGAGCGTTTGCTCCTGGCTGGCCAGCAGGCCGCCATCGGGATTCGCGACTCTTGGCTTATCGGTTGCAAAGTAAATACTGTGCAGGGAAAGTCTGGCTTCCAGTTTTATGAACTCTGGCGAAACCGGTGGCGGATTCTGCACCATCACCTGGGCGGCAGCCTGAGTGTTCAGGCCACGTGAGTCGCTGCAAGTCGCAGTCACAGTGATTGGACCATTGGAAGTGCCGGACGTATCCAGAGCTGCAGTGCTAGCGCCGCTGCTGGAGACGGCGCCGCTGCTCGCTGTCCAGGCGCCTACCGTGACTTGGGCATTGTCCGGACTGGTGCAAGTGCAAGTGATGGTAGAAGGCGTGCCGGTCTGCAGTGTCGATGGATTCGCCAAACATGAAACGGCTGGCGGATTCTTGGGTGCCTCCTTCACGGTGAAGGCCGCCATGCAGCTGGCCTCGCTGTTTGTCTTTGGATCGGAGACACGGGCGGTAACCGTGTAGCTGCCGCCAGCCGTGCCGTTGGTGTCGAGGCTCGCGGTATTGTCCCTGCCGGTAATTCGGCCGCCGGTGCTGCTCCACGTGTAATTCAGGGGGTGTTTGGAATTGAAGTTGCTTCCGGCCGCCGTCGCTGTCGCCGGCTCGCCCGCCATGACTTCGCCGGGATTGACGCTGCAGCTTGCGGAGACGGGCGACGGTATGGATTTGCCGCCAACCATAAATACCAGACCACTTTGCAGTCTGACTCCTCTGACATCCGTCGCCGGAACGATCGCGCTCGGACCGTACTGATAATTTGAGAAGACGAAATCCCCTCGAATCACACGCCAAGCGAGATGTCGAGTCAAATTTAAATCGACACCGCCACCGGCCATGAACCCGAATCCGTTATCGCTCTGGAATAGATCGGAATCAAGGCTATGCCAGCCCACCAGAGCCTCGACAAACGGGAGAAAAATGGCGGCTGCGAAGAGTCAGCTTCGGGCCCATGGAGGCGCTGTAGAAGGCGGCATCGTCGATGCGGCCGCCGACTCCGTTTTCGCCGCTTCCCCAATGCCCACTTCCGTCGGCTGTCAATCCGAACCAGCGGTTAAAGTTGTAGGTGACGCTGGCGCCGACACCACGCGGATTCGATTCCACGCGGCTGCTCACCGGAAGCAATCCTCCCGGAAGCAAGCCGTGTATATCCGTGGCCGGATAGAAGAAAGAGTATCCGCCGTAGAGCTCCCATTTGGGAGCAGGCTGATCCTGCCCTGCCGCGAACGTACCAATCACACACAGGACAACAACCGCTGCCAACCGCATAATTGCAATCCGGCTACAAGAGTTCTCAAAGCGAGATGACATATAAGAATTCCTCCGAACAATAACGTGAAATCATGTCTTCCAGACTGCGAGCTATTCACCGGCAGCAAGCTACTCTCACTACCGAATTCCTCATGGACAGGGAGGTACATTCACCGGATTGCTTAGCATTGTGACTGCGCCCGTCCGGGCCAGCGCTCTGCCGTTCAGCGTCGCGCCGGTGTCAAGTGAGACAGACGCCTGAGCCATAATGGTTCCGGCGAACGTGGTGGTAGTTCCAAGCGTGGCCGAACTGCCAACCTGCCAGAACACGTTGTGATCGTTGGCGCCGTTGGTCAGAATGACTTGGCTGTTGGTCGCCGCCGTGGTCAGAGTGGACACGATCTGGAATATCCAGACGGCCGTCGAATCGCCTCCACCGTCGAGTGTGAGATTGCCGGTTATTCCAAGGGAAGGCTGGGCACTGGTCGTCTTATAAACGCCGGGAGGGAGTGTTTCGCCTCCTATATCGGCTCTTAGAACGGCTCCTCCTGGTTGTGCTGCGGCATAGTTATAGGCCGTGGTCAAATCACCCTGGGCGGTCATGGCAACCGCATCGCCAGCGTGGAACACGCCGGTTATCGTTCCTGGCGGGAATCCCGTGATCGAAATTGCCGGCCATATTCCGACATTTCCGGTAACCGCACTGGGACCACTGCTGCTAACGACGGGGGTGGCTCCCAGAATTCCGAAACTACACGCCGTTCCTAACGGCACGATCGGGATACACGCGGTGGCAGATGTAGTGAAGGTCCATACAAAGTCGCTTGCCAGTGGATCGCCAGCGAGAGACTGAGCCCCTGTAGTAATGGTGGCGGTATAGAGCGTGTTCAGTGCGAGCGGGTTGGTTGGTGTGAAAGTTGCGACATCGCTCGACACAACATAGGTAACTGTTCCCGCCACTGGTGTTGAGCCCGGACCGGTCAAAGTAAAGGTTGTGCTATTGATGGTGGAAGGTTTCATCGCTTCGCTGAAGGTCGCAGTCACTACCGTGCTAGGGCACACACCGGTCGCAAGATTGGGGGGAGCTACGGAAATCACGGTCGGCGGAGCACATGCCGTGGTACTGGTGGTGAAGGTCCACACGAAGTTACTCGCTAATGCCGTGCCGAACAGATCTCTAGCTCCGGTGGTAATAGTGGCGGTATAGAGCGTGTTCAGAGCGAGAGAGCTTGATGGTGTGAAAGTCGCGGTTGAGGCGTTGTAAGTCACTACTCCTGTCACGGGTGTAGTACCCGGCCCGGTCAAAGTAAAGGTCGTCGTATTGATCGTGGAAGGATTCATCGCTTCGCTGAAGGTGGCAGTCACTACGGTACTGGGACAGACGCCGGTCGTAGCAGTGGGAGGAGTTACGGAAATCACCGTGGGCGGAGCGCATGGGTTGGCGCCGGTGGTGAACGTCCATACAAAATTACTGGCCAGCGCGTTGCCAAACCTATCCGTGGCGCCGGTGGTAATCGTGGCGGTATAGGCAGTACTCAGTGCGAGGGGATTCGACGGTGTAAAAGTAAAAATCGTGTTGGTTGTATCGTGGGTGATTGTTCCAACTACGCCAGGCGCGACGGTAAAGGTTGTGGCATTGACGGTGGAAGGATTCATCGCCTTGCTGAAGGTGACCGTGACTGTCGCATTGGGACATATACCGGTAGCGCCGCTAACAGGAGTTACGGAAACCACCGTAGGCGGGGTTACGGTTGGGTTGGTGCCGGACTTGTCCGGGTCGCTGCAACCAGCGGCGAAAATGAGCAGTAGGAATGCTGTGAAACAGATCTTATGATTGTATATACGCATGACAGTCATCCTTCTTCCTCTCGGCTCAACAGCCGCCGCACAGTGAAATCACAAAAGCTTGGAATGTGAGAAGAATTTAAATAATGTGATTGTCACGACTGTGTTCACAATTGCTCACTTTTATAAAAGGATCTGCCTACAAGCCCATTTTGGAACAGACGCAATTTGCGCGCAGCCATACGAAACAGCAGAATGTTTGCGGCTCGTGGTCGCGAAGTTTGTGAGTCGTGAAGTGAAGGCGCGGTAGATTTTGGTGAGTCAGTCCGCGGCTCGCGCGCAGCTACCGCAGTGTGAGGGGGAGTCTATTTAGGTGAATGAGAACGTAATCGGACGGATCATCTAGTGACCGTATACCGGCAGACGCTCAATCGTGGAGAACAACATTCAGCAGTGAGCTGTGGACCTGCAATCCGCCTTCGATACCGCCGGCATAATGAATGAAACCCAGTTTCCTGAACCGGTTCATGAAAAAACTTACTCGCGATCGGGTGGTTCCAACCATGTCTGCCAACGTTTCCTGGCTTATCTTGGGAACCACAGTCTCAGGTACACCCTCTTTGCCAAAATGAGCGAGTAACAGAAGCACGCGCGCCAGCCGTTTCTCGCTGGAATTAAACAACTGGTCAACCAGATCCTCTTCATAGCGGATATTCCGCGCCAGCAGATACGCGACGAACATATCCGAAAAGGTATGCTCGCGATGAAGGGCTTCCATCATCGCTTTCTTGTCGATGCGCAAAAGCTCGCAATCAGTCATTGCGGCGGCGGACCCCATCCGCAGAGCCTGGCCTGCTAGCGCACCTTCACCAAAAAAGTTTCCTTCGCTTAACATGCCGATGGTCGCTTCTCTACCCGCCTTGGATACGACGGTGAGCTTTACCTTACCGGTCTGGATATAGAAGACTGCGTCCGCCCCGTCGCCTTGTGCGAAGATGGTTTGTTTCTTGGCAACAGCCAGATTCTTCCTGCCGGTGCCAATGGTCGCGAGGAAGGTATTGGGATCGAACTCGCGCTTCTTCTTACCGTACGATGCTTTAGCAGAACTCATTTATCCGCGATTCTAGTACAAGGGAGTCGTCAATTGGCATAAATCGTGACTAAGCCACAATGGCCAATCTCTTTTTGGTCCGGCGAAAGTGAGCCATTCTGCACAGTATTTCGCAAAGGGATCAGCGAAACTCTAGATACCTCAATAAGAGCCATGGTCCAGTCAAACCAGGCGGCCCATGCGCTCGTTGAGGCGGTCTTACCCGAAACTAGCTAGAGGATTGAAATGCGCCGCGAAGATCTAATGAGCCCTGACTTGCTAAGCGAAATTGTGCTGCTGGGAAGTGCTGCTTTGATGGTCGTCACATTGTTACTGATTGTAGTGGCCGCCTTCACCCAACCGACCGCTAGCATGGCAGGAATGTGAAGAATCGCTCAGAGCGAGGTAACTATCCCGCACAAGCGGGACGATCTTGCGATCTGCGTTTTCCCTGGAGAAGTCGATGACAGCAACCCTGCAAGTCGGCAGTATCCTGATCGAAGATCGTCCGCTTATGACCCAGGCGCTGGGACTAGAAAGTGAGCCTTACTCAGCCAACTGGGGAGTGATCAACGCGCTCGATAGATTGGCCCTGGATCGCAAGATCGATGCCGCGGGATGGAACTTCTTCTTCATGGCTGCAGAAGTAAAGGTGATGTTCTTCGGTGCGATCGGGGTCAAAAGCATCCAGAACGCACTGCGGCGAATGTTGGAAAAAGTAAAACCGTTGAACTTCAATTGCCTTGAAGTAACTGGAATCGTTGGCAAACGATTTCTGGGCGTGCCCTACACCGTGGTTTCGGGACACTCGCGACATATCCAAAAGAGCTGCTACCTCGAGGGCGCCGATGGACGGCAGAAGTCCCAGCGCGCTGCCGAGATGGCCAGACGCTGAGCGCATTCTCCGCGACGGAAACCAACGCAATGAAACCCGACACTATGGAAGCGCTCCAGGATCAAACTCTCGAGGGAATCCTTGAGGCTGCTGTGATCGTCAGTTGGGCAGACTTAATGCGGGGTACCCAAACCGGATTAATTCATATTGAATATGCCTTCGCTTCCGGAGGTACGCTGGACTATCTGAAGCTTTGGTCATCCATCACTCCCGGACACTGGCTTCTGGCTTGTCAGTATTGGATGACGACTTCGACCTTTCATAATTGCGGCGTCAGCTTCAATAATGGATATCAATCCCAAGGTCTGGCGCACATTTTGGAATTTGTTATGCAGCACCAGGATAAGTTTCCGCTCCCCACGGACCTCGGTAGTCAAGGGCTGCTTCAGATTCCGAATCCAACGGAAGAAGAAAGCACAACAGCCACCGCGTCGGTCAGAGCAGCCTTCGACGCTGTGAACCGAGCCATCTGCGAACCCGTGCTAGCCTGAATCCCTGGCAAGTTGTGCCTCGCAATGCATGGCGTAGCCCAACCTCGCATCTGAGGTTCAATTCGCTGGCATAGATGTTCGATGGTGGCTAGGGGCGCTGCGTCCGCGGCACCCCCATCTTCGTTCCGCCAAACTGAAGACAAGCGATCGTTTTCAGCTAAGGCCCTGAAGGAGCCACATTCGCTCGGTCATTCCCAGGCTTGGGAAGCGCATAGCCAGAAGGTGCAGGTGAAGAGTTACCTTCGGCTCCCAGGTTCGGCACGCCCAACATTGGCAGAAAGTCCACGTGAACGATTCCGTTCCTCACCGCATACAGCACCAACTCGGCGATGGAATGAAGCCTGAGCTTGCGCAAGATGTTGCTGCGATGCGTTTCTGCCGTCGCCAATGACACGTTCAGAATCGCTGCGATTTCCTTGGAAGGTTTGCCCTCGCTGATGAGCTGCACAACCTCGCGCTCCCGTGGTGTCAATCTGGTCACGCTGGCCGCAGCTGGACCAACGCGATACCGCTTGTAGCCATCGATAATCAGGTCGGATACTCGCGAGCTGAAGATGGTCTTTTGCCGTTGGAGCGCCTCCACTGCGGTCATCAGATCCTCGGTTGCGTCGGACTTGAAAACCCATCCTCGAACACCCGCTTCCAAACACCCGCCAATCACCTGTTCGGAGTCCACGCCAGTAAGCACCAGTATCACCTGGTCGGGATTGTGTTTCAGGATCTGCAGTGCCGCGTCCAGGCCATTCAGTTCCGGCATGCAGATATCCAAGATAAGAAGATCTGGTTTCAACTGCCTGCACTTCTCTACCGCATCCCGTCCGTCAGCGGCCTCTCCGCAGACCTCCCATCCTTCGTGAGACCTAAGCAGTGAGCTCAGACCGAAACGGAATATCGGATGATCGTCAGCCACTAAAATGCGAAAGTTATTCATAGAACCTCCCCACGTTACGCAGTAAGTTACCAAAACCATCCGACCCTGACTGAGCAAAACTGCTCACTTCGTGAAGTATTAAATCGCGCACTGAAATGACGACGGTGTGCTGAACGGAATTAATTTTCTGAATCCGCTAGTTGCAACGCTGACGTACGAACGAGTGGCGCCGACCAGCGGGGATGGGTATGCGCATGCCACATAAGCGCCGGTTGCTGTGTGCTGAGTTGGTCACCCGTGCTCGAACTGATCATTTTTGAACAGACTCTAAGACTCCCGAATGAGAAGGTGCATAGCAGAATCATTTGCGGGCGAGACGGATTGTGCAGTACGTTTCGTCCAGAAATCGTGCCTCTCTATCTACGCAACCCGCAGCCGTAGAGCATCACCGGGCAAGCCAGGGATGAACGGGCAAAGAGGAATCATAATGCGCATCATCCCGGCCGTTCGCTCGCTGTTGTTCGCGCTCGTAATGCTGGCCATCTCCGCGACAGCGTTCGCGCAAATTGGAATATCCATTTCAGTCGGCCCGCCGGCGCTGCCGGTGTATGAGCAGCCGCCTTGTCCCGCTGAGGGTTACATCTGGACCCCTGGATACTGGGCTTACAGCGAAGGCGATTATTATTGGGTACCCGGTACGTGGGTAATGGCTCCGCGACCCGGGTTCCTCTGGACTCCAGGCTATTGGGGCTGGGGCAATGGCGGATACGCTTTCAATCAGGGTTACTGGGGTCCGCACGTAGGCTTCTATGGCGGGATCGACTATGGCTACGGCTACGGCGGTCACGGCTATGACGGCGGCCGCTGGAACCACGGACAGTTCGAGTACAACCGCTCGGTGAATAATGTTAACGTCACCAACATTCACAACACCTATAACACCACGGTGATCAACAATACGACGGTGAACCGGGTCAGCTACAACGGGGGAAACGGCGGGATCAACGCACGTCCGAACGCTCAAGACCGGGCTGCGGCGCATGAGAGACATGTAGCGCCGGTAGCAGTTCAAACCCAACATGCACAGGCTGCTCGCGCTAACCCGCAGCAACGGGCTTCCGTGAACCAGGGGAAACCTGCAATTGCAGCTACTCCGAAGCCGGGAGCATTCAGTGCGGGCGTACCGGCTAAACAAGCAGGAGCAGCTTACAAACCTGCAATCAATCGTGCCGCAGGCCAGCCCGCGGCTAAGCCGTCAGCCGGGCGTCCAGCGAACAGTACTTCTCGATCCGGCGCTGTCGCGCGTAGCACTCCGGCACAACGGAACAATGTGCCTCGCCCGTCGAGCGCCTCGGATAGGGCCAGTACGGCTCGTCCGGGAGGAAACGCGGCTCAGCATGAAAGCGCGCCTCGTCCACAGACCGCCCGGGAGGTCACGGCTCGACCTGAGAATGCACCGCATGCCCAGGCCGCGACTCGGACAGCGACCCGGCAGGAGAGCACATCACGGGCCGCGGCGGCTCGACCCGAAAGTACGCCTCATCCGCAGGCAGCGCCTCGGACATCAACAGCTCGGCCGGAGAACACGCCTCATCCACAAGCGGCGGCTCGACCCGAGAATGCGCCGCACGCTCAACCCCAGGCTCACCAGGAGGCTGCTGCCCGACCTCAGGCTCAGTCCCATCCAGCACAGAGGGAATCTCGTCCTGAAGAGCGGCGACCGCAGTAGCAAAACCGGCGCGCTCCACCACACGGCTCGCAGCACCACGCTACGAGCCGCGCATTTTTGGTGCAGGCGTAGCAATCTTTGATTCTTCACAGGTGAGCAATCTTGCTCAGACGCGAAGCCCTATACCTGTCATTCTTTATTCTGCTGAATGTTTTGCGAGAGCCACGACCGCCACTTCGCAGCTCTCATTCTTGGGTTTGCTGCGGCTGAAGGCTCCGCCAATCACATCGAAGCGACCACATCCAGCCGATTGGCATTCGTCATCCGTGTGTATGCCGTGGAACCTCCGGCGGACACGATTCGACCCTAACAGTTCTCGAACGCAGAGATTTGGCAATGCCTCGAAGCGGATCGGAGGCGTTAGCCCGCGAACAAGAAAGGTGAAAGTTTATGCCGTTAATTCAACTCCTGGAAGTTCTCATCGTGGTGGGTGTTCTGCTATGGCTGGTCAATCGCTTCATTCCGATGCAGGCGTCCATCAAGTCAATTTTGAATGGCGTGGTGGTCATTGCCGTTGTGCTGTGGCTGCTGAATGTGTTTGGCCTGTTTCATTCGCTTTCCGCGATCCACATCGGAAAAGGATGATGAGCTGGACTCAACATTGCAATCGGCCGCTACAGGGACAATGTTGGCTGCGATGAAATTAATCAGAAGCTGTCGGAGAACCGTGCCATCTCGGTGCGCGACTATCCGCCGCAGAGCAAAAGAAATATCAGTGAGCTTTAATGGAGGCAACACCCATGAAACTAGTAGGAATTATCGGTACAGCAGTTCTCTCTTTGACCCTAGGAGCGGCGGCTCCCGTTTACGCGCAGCAAGAAGAACGCGCACAGCAGGACGAACACGCTCAACAGGAAGATAAAAAGGTGCAGCAGGATAAGCCTGCCCAGCAAGAGGAGAAACGCGCACAGCCGGAGCAGAAAAAGGCGCAGCAGGAAAGGCCTGCGCAGCAAGATGAGAGGCACGCGCAGCAAGAGCAGAAGCTACAGCAGGAAAGGCCTGCGCAGCAAGATGAGAAGCACGCACAGCAAGAGCAGAAACCACAGCAGGAAAGGCCTGCAGCGCAACCCGAACAGCAGGGGCAGCGCGCCGAGGGCAACCACGGACGCATTCCTGACGACCGTTACAAGGCCAACTTTGGTCGCGAACACACGTTTCGGGTGAACCAAGGCGATTTCAATGATCACCGCTTTCAATACGGCGGTTACTGGTTTGGATTCGCCGCTCCCTGGCCAAACAACTGGCTCTACACGCAAGACGTTTTTGTGGTCGAGATCAACGGCGTGTATTACCTTTGCAACCCGATGTATCCCGGCGTCAATGTTGAACTCATTGTCCAACTCTAGAGCCGCGAAGCAAGACCTTAAGCATTGTCGGCGCGGACCCGCTCTTCGGGACTCGCGCCGATGGAATCGCAGGACATAAGGAGCAAGACATGCTTGGAACTGTATTGATCGTGATTTTGGTCTTAGCGCTCTTTGGCGCGCTGCCTCGTTGGTCGCACAGCCGGGAGTGGGGTTATGCCCCGACTGGTGGCGTGGGACTGATCCTTTGCGTTGTGGTCATTCTCCTGATTCTTGGTCGCATTTGAACCATGCGCCCGTTGTCAATATCGGCAGGCGCCGCGACTAAACAGGGGCGCCTGCTTTCTATTCGCATTCTGGCATGCCTTCTTGTAGTGCTCATGTGCAGCCGTGGCTCGTCCGCATACTCCGTTCTGACCCACGAAGAAATCGTAGACCTGCTATGGATCGATGAAATCCGCCCGCTGCTGCTGACGCGATATCCAGGATTGTCAGAGGAGCAGATCAAAGAGGCACACGCCTATGCCTATGGAGGCGCCGTCATCCAGGATCTCGGCTACTATCCATTCGGCAGCCGTGAATTCAGCAACCTGGTGCATTACCTTCGCAGCGGAGACTTCGTTCGCGAGTTATTGATCGAGAGCCAGGACGTGAACGAATATGCCTTCGCGCTGGGCGCGCTGGCACACTATGCCTCCGATATTGCCGGCCATCCCGCCGTCAACCAGGCGGTCGCGATCGAGTATCCCAAGTTGCGGGCGAAGTTCGGCAAGTCGGTCAAGTTTGCGCAGGATAAGACGGCGCATTTGAAAACCGAGTTCGGCTTCGACATGGTGCAGGTCGCGAAGAACCGTTACGCTTCGCAGCAGTACCACGATTTCATCGGTTTTCAAGTGTCCAAGCCCCTGCTGGAGCGGGTCTTCCCAGTGGTGTATGGAATGGAACTAAAAGAAGTATTGACCCACGAGGATCTTGCCATCGGCTCGTATCGTTACTCCATCAGCCGGTTGATCCCGGAGATGACGCAGGTCGCGCTGCAAACCCATAAGAAAGACCTGATGCGTGAGCATCCCGACTTCGCGAAACGAAAATTTCTGTACCGTCTTTCCCGCTCCGAGTACGAAAAGGATTGGGGCAAGGACTACGCGAAACCGGGATTTGGCACCAGAGTTCTGTCGACCTTCCTGCGATACATGCCAAAAATCGGCCCCTTCAAGGCGCTGGCATTCAACAACCCGACTCCGCAAACTGAAGACTTGTATTTCAAGAGCATCAATACAAGCGTCGATCAATACCGAGCTTTTCTCGAAGAGGTGCGCACTGATTCGCTCGTGCTTCCCAATTGTGACCTTGATAGTGGCAACTTAACCCAGGCAGCGGAATACTCGCTGACCGACGACACCTATGCAAAGTTGCTGTCCCAGTTGTCAGACAAGAAATTCGATTTAACGCCGCCCGATCTGCGCACCAACATCCTGAACTTTTATTCCGACCTCTCCGCTCCAATCGAAACGAAAAAGGATCCGGCCCGCTGGCAGAGCACTCTCACATCACTCCACCAATTGAGGTTGATCACCTCACCGCCGGTTGTCGCAAGCGGTCTCGCACATTGATCTAAACAATTGCAGGGACAATGTGATGACGGAGATAAAATGCCCCTTCCACACCAATTTTCAACTTCGTTTCTTAGTCCTGCCTGTCGCTGCCGCAGAGATGTTCAATGGCTTCGTGCATTCGGCGGCGAGCCAGCAGCAGCCTTCTTTTTGCCGCGACCTGGCTGATGCCGAGAATCAGTGCCGCTTCCGTCAGCGTGTGGTGTTGAACATCGCATAGCAAAAACATCTCGCGACAGCCCCGCCGCAACTGCAAGGCATGCATCAACATTGCCTTCATAGCTGCGGATGAAACAGTTCCCTGTTGCCTCAATAGCTGTTGCTGGGGATCTCTTAGATGAAGTGCTCGGGTCATAACAGAATTCTTCACAGGCTCAGTTTCGTATGTTACGCATCGCTTGTTATTGCAATAGTGTGTCTGTGACGAACCTCGTTTCATTCGGTAGATTTGGTCGTGAGTCGGTTTGCCTCTTGCTTAGAACGACCTCATTCCGAAGACCCACGTTTTCAGCAGCGGGGCAAGGAATTCCGCGTAAACGACCTTAAGCCGGCCCAAATATTCGCGTCCTTGATCTCCAGTGAAGCGGGTGTAGAATAGCTGCCACTTAGGCGCACCTTGAGGGCCAGGTCTTGCAATTCCACGAATTCAACGAGGTTTACCTGGAGCGGCTCTGTTCCGGCGACTTCCGGACAGAGAGCCATTTTGTCGCCTATTTCAGTGAACTGATCCAATTGAAGCTTCGTCCCCGTGTCAAATCTCCTCAGGCAGTGGAAGATTTACGCCAGGAAACTTTCGCCCGAGTCTTCACCACTTTGCGTAGCCAGGGGATACGACAGCCGGAACGGTTAGGAGCCTTTGTGAACTCTGTTTGCAACAACGTATTGCTCGAACACTATCGGTCCGCGAGCCGGGAGAATCCTATCGAAGAGGAAGAAGGCGCAAACCTGCCAGATCCGTCGCTGGATGTGGTTGCGATTCTCTCCCATAAAGAAATGGAGCAGAAGGTCCGCCAGGTTCTCGACGGACTGTCTGAGCGAGACCGCCGCCTGCTGCGCGAGGTGTTTCTCGAAGAGCGCGACAAAGACGACGTGTGCCGGGACTTTGGCGTAGACAGGGACTATCTCCGGGTTCTGCTGCATCGCGCCAAGCAGGCATTTAAGACTGCTTATTTGAAGAACTTGCCTTCCGCAACCGCGGCAGGTTAAGAGTGAAACGATCTGGACCGTTGTTGCACTATTGATACGAGGGGGAAATGTGGAGATGGACCATAGCGAGTCAATCCGCTTAATGGCCGCGGAAAAGTACTTGCTCGGAGAACTTACGCCGGAATTACGGGAACAATTCGAGGAACATTTCTTCGAATGCCAGGAGTGCGCTCTCGATGTGCGGGCGGGTGCCGCATTGGTAGAGCACAGTAAGGTCGTTTTATCGGAACCACTCGCCACATCTCGGTCCAGAGTGCCGCTTCCGGCCACCGCTAGCCGGGTCGGATGGTTCCGTCCTGCATTGGTCGTGCCTGTTCTGGCTGCTCTGCTAATTGTGGTCGCGTATCAGAATCTGGTTACCTATCCCCAACTCAAGCAATTGGCGAGCAGCCCGCAGATTCTGCCTTGGGCCTCGATCAACGTGAGCACACGCGGAGCGAATACCATCCAAGTCTCACCGAGCGTTAGAGAGGGTTTCCATCTGCTGGTGAATATCCCCCCGGACAGCCACTACACGTCATACACTTTCGATCTGTCTAGCCCTTCAGGAAAGCTGGACTGGTCACGTACGGTTCCTGCCACATCATCGGACGATGCCCGGTCAATCTACGTTCCGGGAGCAAATCAGGAGCAAGGCATTTATAGACTAGCTGTACGCGGTACTACTGCCAGCGGTGAAAGGTCGGATCTCGGTCATTATTCGATTGAAGTACAAATCCGGAAGTGATTTCAAACCAGAGAGGAGCTAAACAAAATGGCCGCAAATCCGAAACCACCTTTGGACCCAAAGTCCGGCATGGAACGCTATCACGAGTATCACGCCGAGGCCCACGTGCTCAGCGGTGACTTGAAGCATCCTATCGAGCAGCCAATCCAACATCAAGGGCGCGTCGTACTGGAGAATACCCGCGACGACAGCCACATCACGCAGTCGGTCAAGGAGACCACGCTGGAAGGATTGATTTCCTTCAAAGCCGGTCATTCGCGCGCGTCCGGTACCATGATTGAGAAAAAAGACTTATGGGGCAAGGATCATTCTGGCTGGGTAACGCTGTCGACCTCGGTGATTGAGGGTCTGAATGTATTCGAAGTCATCACCGCGGATCGTGTGGTAGCGCAGGTTTCCACCGAGCATGCAATGGAGAAGGGCCATGTCCCCAAGGTGACTTTCTTGGGCACACGCTTCGAAAACCTGCGGGTGGGCGGATATCCCGTCGAGGTAAAACTCGACTTGGAGATTTGCGGCGACAAACCGAAAAGCGACAAGCCCTATCTGGCGGAAGGCGGATTCCTCGATCGAGTCCGGCGTCAACTCGAGCGTATCGCCAACGCCAAGGGTCTTCCTGAAGGCCTGGAGCAGGAGTACGATTCCAAAATCACGAACATCAATGATCTGAAGAAACGTGCCAACGGCCGCACCAATCGTCGTTCCAAACTGCAATGTTCACTCGTCAAAAGCATTGGGCGGATTCCGATTCCCGGAGTAAAGACGTTCGGGAACATCATCTTCATTCCGGACTTTGGAACCGTGTCCTTGGCCGAAGTCGAGGTTGGTCTGGGCTCCAGATCGAATGGCTCTTCAGAGAGTATGGCAAGCGTGTCTGCGCCCGCGCCAAACGACAGCAACTACTTCACTCTCAATATGCTGAACATGCACTTGGGCTGCATCGGGGGCGGGAACGTAGTTGGGGGCAGCGCAACGGCCAACGGCCGAACATCGCCGTAGTACAAGCCAAGCCAGCTGTTAGTCAGCAATTTAGTGCGGCAAAGCTCGGCCGAATAAGCAGCGGATCCAACCTTCCGTCTGACGGTCGTCGGGTTGGAGTGGAGCAAGATCGGTCGTCGGGAATTAGCCGACAGCGACGCAATCCGCGGCGCAGAACCATAATTCTATGTTTCGCTTTTGTGAGCCTTATCTGCGGGCTGGCCTGCATTGACCGCAGCAGCCCGCAGGCCCCGTATGATCACGCCTACAAAGCTTTCCTCCATGGCAATCTGCAACAAAGTCATGACGAAGCCCATCGAGAATGCCTCCGATTTAGAGATTCAAGCCCGGAGTGGGCCTGGAAATTTAGAATCTTGGAAGGCGAATCTCTTCTGTGGCAAGGAATGTATCCGCAAGTCCTGACCCTCCTTAATTCTCCACAGACCCCACCCGAGAACAAAGATTCGATGATTGAGATTCTTGCAATTGAGGGTGTCGCCCATGCCAGCCTTCACCACTTCGCCGAGGCAGAAGGAGCTCTCGGGCGAGCAACGAAAATGTGTGAAGTGTCTTCGGAACTGACTTGCGGCAATGTGGTCCGGGCTCGCGGCATTCTGGCAGTTCAACAAGGTCAGATCGGGGCCGCAAGACTGTTTTTCGGGCAATCGTTGCAATTCGCTCGCGCTCACAACGATCCCTTCCTGGAGGTAACCGCTCTCCTCAACCTGGGGTTGACTTCCCTGCGAGAAGATCACTTTGACGAAGCTATCGATTGGACGCATGCCGCGTATCAGGCATCAACGACGTTGGGAGCTGCTGGCGAAGCTCAGGTGGCTCTCGGTAACCTTGGCTGGGCGTATTACAACCTTGGCGATTCTGAAAGGTCATTGGGGCTGTCTCTAGAAGCTGAGAAGCTTGCCAGCCAAGCGGGAAAAGTCATCGATCAGCTGTATTGGATCACAAACGCCGGATACGTCTACGCGGCCATCGGCGATTTTGCCCGTGCCAAGGAAACGTACCTGAAAGCGCTTGGCCTGGCCACCAGGATCAACAGCAGAGAAGGCATCTATAACGCTGAGCGCGCGATCGCCCTGGTATCAGTCGAGAGCGGCGAACTTGATGACGCCCACAAATATTCCGATGACGCTATCGCGATTGCCCGATCTGACCACAACCGGCTGGATGAACTTTATCCACTCTTGGTCAAGGGGATGATTGCCGCCCGATCGAACAAGGCGGCTGACGCGGAACGAATATTCCACGAAGTTGTCCGGGACCCGAACGCGAATCCATCGCTCACTTGGCGGGCGCAGCATGCGCTCGCGCACCTTTATGAAGCGCAAGATCAGTCAGATGCGGCTGATCGCGAATATCGAGCAGCACTGACAACTTTCGAAGCGGCTCGATCGTCGCTGCAGCGTAACGATTCGAAGCTGCCGTTTTCCAATAACGCCTCGCGCATCTACGACGACTACATTCATTTTCTTATTTCTCGGGGAAAGGCTGACCAGGCCTTGCAAGTTGCCGACTACAGCCGCGCCCGCACCCTTACCGAGGGATTGGGATTGCTGTCCAAAGAAGCTCATTCCCTCCCGACTCCGCTGAATGCGCAACAAGCGGCCAAACGCACCGGTGGCTCAATCCTTTTTTATTGGCTGGGAGAGAAACAGTCATATCTCTGGGCGATCACACCGCAAAAACTCAGCCTGTTTACGCTGCCTCCAGCGTCAGAGCTCGACGGAGCGGTGCAGCGCTATCGAAAGGCTCTGGTCGGTCCGCAAGATGTTCTTGAAACCGCAAACGCCGATGGGATCGCGCTCTACCGAATGCTCATCGCCCCGGCGCAGTCTCTGCTGAGGAAAGACTCTCAAGTCTTCATCATTCCGGATGGCAGCTTGAACAACCTGAATTTTGAGACGCTGTTAGTGCCCGCGCCCAGGCTGCACTACTGGATTGAAGACGCGACCATCGCCGATGCCAACTCACTGCGCCTGCTGGCAGCCTCGCATCCGTTGTCGCGTGTTTCATCAAAGACCGCGGCCAGCAAACTTCTACTCTTAGGCGATGCCGTCGCTCCCAATGCTGAATATGGAGAACTGCCGAAGGCGGAAGTAGAAATCGAGAATATTGAAAAACATTTTCCTCCAGCGAGCCGCGAAATTCTTACGCGAGCACAAGCCACTGCTCCTGCCTATCTAAGCGGATCTCCAGAACAGTTCGCGTACATCCATTTCGTCGCGCATGGAATTGCCAGCCGATTGAGCCCGCTGGACTCCGCCGTCATCTTGTCAAAAGCATCCGCCGAAGAGGATTCTTTCAAACTCTACGCGAGAGAAATCATTCGCCACCCGTTGCAGGCGAAATTGGTCACTATTTCAACCTGCTATGGTGCGGGGGCTCGCGCTTACACCGGTGAGGGATTAGTCGGACTCTCGTGGGCGTTTCTATTCGCCGGTGCGCACAACGTGATTGGCGCGCTGTGGGAAGTCAGCGACGCTTCGACGCCAGCGGCTGATGGACCAACTGTATGGCGAACTTAGCAAGGCCGGAGCCCGCAAGCGGCACTTCGTTCGGCGAAGCTTTCCTTGCTGCACTCGAACGACTTTCACAAGCCATTTTACTGGGCGCCATTTCAGCTCTACACCGGGACATAGAATGGTTGAGGCTTTGCAGCTGCGCAGATTTCGCTATCCGAAGCGCGCCCTATGTTCCTTGAGGATGCAGCGATCCATGATTACGAAAATCCCTGCTTTGCGAGCTTTCTCCGCAGCCCTTTCGTTAACCACTTCCTCTTGCATCCAGATCGCGGGAACCTTTAGCTGGATGGCCTTATCCACGATCTCCTCCACGAACTCAGGCCGGCGAAAGATATTCACGATATCGATCTTCTCAGGAACATCGGAGAGCGATGGATGCGCCTTTTCGCCGAGAGCGCCTTTAATCTTCGGATTGACCGGGATGATGCGATAGCCGTTAGTCTGCATGTACGCGGACACTCCGTGGCTTGGGCGTAGAGGGCTGTTCGAGAGTCCGACAACCGCGATTGTTTTAGACCGCTTCAGCAGATCGGCAATGGCGTCGGTTTGCGGCAATGTGGGCATGAGAAAGTATTGTAGCGACGGCCGTCGAGGGATGCCAATCGATGACGTTGCGGGACACAAGACCTGCGCTCGCGGCTTAATCTTTTCCGCTTGTTTCGAGTTTCTGTCGGAACATTCGGGTTGCGAGTTTGCGTACTGTATCTGACACTTCTTTGTTGCCTTGAAGGTTTCTAAGGTCCGCGGTGAGGAGGTGTTTGATCAGCCCAAGCGAAACATCGATGGGTGTGCGCGGATTGAAGGTAAGGTTTCGCAGTATGGCGTATTGCTTTATGAAGCGCCGCTTCATCGTAATGCCGCGAAGAACGGCCTCGAGCACATTCTTCTGATTGGCAAACTTCTCGACCTCGCTGTCGGTAATCTTTGGAGACTCAAGCACGGCGAGCGCGACCACTTTCGTGCCGTCACGAATGAGCAGCGACCGTTCTTCTTTGGTGCCTTTCATGGCCAGCTGAATGCGTCCCTTGATGTCAAGCTTGGAGATTTTCTGCAGTGCGCTACCGCGCTCCTCTTCGACGCTCAAGAAAACCTTTTTCTTCACAGGAGCTTTCCGCGCAGCTGTGGCTGCGCCATTCGACGTGCCGGAAACCGCCTGAGGTTGCGCTTCATGTTGCGGTTCTTCAGGCAGATCGGACGAGCTCGGCGTAAGTTCCTCAATTCCGCCGATTGGGTGAAAGGGTTTATCGGCTTCGGCTGAGATTTCGGTGGCGTGCTCAGACAGGTAAGCGGCGATATTTTCGTCGGGAGCTTCCGCAATCGGTTCAGCGTCGACGGGTGTCGCAGCGCTCGGCTCCGCCACATTCGTTTGTTCCGATCTATCCGCCGACGCCGGTTGCAAGTCTTCCGTGGCCGCGGGTGCTAACCCGGAAAGTTTCTCCGCGACAAAAGTCGATTGCACCGGGTTCAAGTGCGGATTGGAGCTTAGTGACTTCAGGATTTTCGCGGACCGGTTGACCCGCTCGCTCTTTAGCACGGTTTCGATCATGTACCGTGAAGCGGCAGCACCCAGCTCGACTAGTGATTCCTCGGACACGCCGGGGTTCTCGAGTAAGGCCGGAAGCAACGCTGGGCGAAGATTTCCAGGAGCGATCATGTAGGCCAGCACTTCTTTCGGTGTATGCGGATCGGATGCTGCTGCCAGCGAAGACGCCTGGTCCCATCCTGCCAGAGTGAGACGGGCACGCTCGGCGAAGATTTTCGTCTGCGTTGCCAGGTAAACCAGGATTTCAATCATCTCCTGAGGAGGAACGTTGAGTGCGCCCCGCGCAGCAGTTTGCATTACGCCCGAGGATGCCCCGGAGGAGCGAATGACTTCAATCATGCGTGGCATAGATTTAGTTGGGTCCGTAAAATGCTGGACACTACAGGATCAAGCCAAAGCGCACTCTTTTGCCAGCAATTTGCTGCGTGATTAGGTTACGAAAGGCACATCACTGCGTTTCATGGAGCAGCCAGACATACAACCCCGGTTACGCCTGCTTCTCTCCGCGCCGCATTTGCAGATAGGCGCGGATGAACGGCTGCAAATCGCCGTCGATCACACGGTCAACGTCGCCGACTTCCATCTTGGTGCGATGGTCTTTGATCAGACGGTACGGTTGCAGAGTGTAAGAGCGTATTTGCGAGCCAAAGTCGATGTCGAGTTTTGAGTCTTCAATCTTCTTCGTCGCTGCGCGCTTCTTCTCGAGTTCGTTTTCGTAGAGCTTGGAACGAAGCATGCTCATGGCACGATCTTTGTTTTTGTGCTGCGAACGCTCGTTCTGGCAAGCGGCCACGAGCCCGGTCGGAATGTGTGTGATGCGAACAGCGGAGTCGGTGGTGTTGACGTGCTGTCCGCCTTTGCCGCTGGAGCGGTAGGTATCGATGCGCAGGTCTTCCGGCTTGATGACAATTTCGATGCTGTCGTCAATTTCCGGCGACACGAAGACGCTGGCGAAAGACGTGTGCCGGCGCTTGGCTTGATCAAAGGGGGAAATCCGCACCAGGCGATGAACTCCGATTTCGCTGGTCAATAAACCAAAAGCATATTCGCCATTGACCGCAAAGGTCGCGGATTTGAGTCCCGCTTCTTCGCCCGGCTGATAATCGTAGAGCACGGTTTCAAAACCCTGACGCTCGGCCCATCGCAAATACATGCGCAGCAGCATGTCCGCCCAATCTTGCGATTCCGTACCTCCGGCGCCGGGATGAATAGTGACGATTGCGTTGCGCGCGTCATTCTCGCCCGAGAGCAGTGTCTCGGTCTCTAAGGCGATCGACCAGTTGGCGCAGCGAGTCGATTTCGCGGCGCAGGTCGGCGTCGACGCTTTCTCCTTCGCGGGCCAAATCAAAGTACGCGGAAATATCGTCGCTGTGGCGGATGAGGCTGGTTTCATTGGCCAACATATCTTCCAGGCGCTTCTTCTCGCGCATGACCGTCTGGGATTTTTGCGGATTCGACCAGAGATTGGGGTCGGAGGCTTGCTTCTCAATTTCGCTCAGGCGCTGGCGCAGATTGCCCGCGTCAAAGATACTCCCGAAGTTCACGAACTTTGTCTTTTAAAACTGCATATTCTTTTTCGAGTTCTTCAACCATGAGTTTTCCTTTGGAAAATCGTGTGCCGGGAGACGTTGCAAGCAACGTCTCTACAGGATTCCGGCTGTAGAAACATAGCTTGCTATGTTTCTTTTCGCTCGCGAATCCACAGCCGCCAGAACAGCGCTGCTGTTGAAATTATCGCACACAGATAGGCGAACCAGTCCCCGTGACGCGTGTAGAACGTGGTCGAGTTCACGAGCGCATACGGAGCCCGCAGCGCAGTGCGGGTTTTGCGCGGCGCGCTGGCCACGATGCGTCCCTCGGGGTCGATTGCGGCAGTCACGCCCGTATTCGTATCAAGTAACAGCCAGCGGTCATTTTCGACCGCCCGCATGCGGGATTGTTTCAGATGTTGCGCGTAGGCGCCGCTGTCGCCATACCAACCATCGTTCGAAATATTCACCAGCACCTGCGCTCCATTGTTAACGAACTGCCGGATCTCATCCGGAAAGATCGATTCGTAGCAGATGAAGACCCCGAGCTTTGTACCGCCCGCGTCCAAAGGCTCGCGCGACATGCCTCGGGAAAAATCTCCAACCTCCTTGGTCAGGCCAGCGGCAAAGGAAAATATTTGTCTGAATGGAACGTATTCACCGAAGGGCACGAGGTGAACCTTGTCATAGCGCGCGACCCATTCGCCATTCGGGCTTACGAGCGCAGCGGAATTGTACATTTCGGTTGACTTGCTCGCGCTGGCATTACGAATGCCGACATTACCTACCAGCAGCCAGGCGTTGGCCTGGCGCGCAACGTTGCTCACAGCTTCGCGAAAAAGCGGATCACTGTTATAGAACGGCGCAGGATTCTCCGGCCACACGATTAAATCGGGATGCGGCGCGCCCGGCGAAAGACTAAGTGCGGCGAGCTCGCGCAAGGTGTCGTTGAAGTAAGGCTTCGTCCAGTCGGAACCTTCGAGAATGGGCACATTGGCCTGCACCAGAACCGCAATATGGTCAGCCGGAATTGCGGGCGCAGGAACCAATGTTCCCGCCTGCAAGATTACCGCCGCAACCACGGTTGCAATCAGTAGCAGCTTGCGTTTTTCACGTTGAACTAAAAACGCAGCAGCGAAGGCCGCATTCACCAGCATGATTTCGAACGACAATCCGTAGACACCAGTGACCGAGGCGATTCGGCTGAGCGGAATGTTATCCACCTGAGTTGTGCCCAGCAAACCCCACGGGAATCCCGTAATACGGGTCCGCGCGAGTTCGACGGCGACCCAGAGGACAGGCGAAAGCAGCAGCACTCTCAGATTAATTGGGCCTTTGCCTACGATCAGGCTCAGCAACAGTCCGAAGACACCGTGGTAAATCGCGAGATAAAGGCAGAACAGAATCAGAATACCGACTCCGGCTGGTACGCTGACCCCGCCGTATTGGTGCATGACGCTGTAAATCCAATAGCAGGTGCCGGCGTACCACAGAATCCCGCAGGCGTAGCCTAATAAGAAAGCTTGTACCGGCGTGGCCGGCAGCAACTTGATCCCTGCGCGGAGTTGGAGTGTCTGCGGTTGTCGCGCCCGCAAAATTGCGATCAGCAGAGGCGTGACCGCTACCCAGCAAAGCATGTAGAGATTAGGAAGCGGGAAGATCAGAATCTGCAAGGCCGCCGAGAGCAGCACTAGCAACCAGGCATCTTATGAATGTGGAACACATCAGCAGGATAGCAAAAGGCAGGCTTCAGGCTTCAGCTTAGGTTCGTGGTCACTTTGCTTCTTACGAAGTCGACAATTTCTTTTGTCACGTACTTTGGCGGATGAATATAGAAGGTCGGGCAAGCCGCAACGGGCTTCAGCGAGATGTTCGTCCACGTAGCATTACTACCAATCGTGTCTTTCGGAGCGTGCAGAATGACAGCGTCGGCTCGGTCGAGGAATTCTTGAGCTGATCGTTTGAAATCCGGCGTCGCTGGATCCAGCACAGTAAGGTAGAGATCCGGGCGGACAAATTTTAGAATGCTGTTCGATTCTAAAATTACATTCTCCGCGTCAGCGATTCGGCGGCGGATGGTTGGGACAGCTTCCGCCAGGCGGCCTTGCTCAGTCCGCACCCACCAGGATCGCACCGCGCCAGCTACGAGAAAGCGCGACGTATCAGATTCGCCGGATCGATCCGTTTCTTCTGAAATTGCCCAAGAGTGATCGTCGGTGGCGCAGTGGCAGGATTCGCCGTTTAGCGAGCAGACTCCATGACCGTATTGCGTGACTTTGAACGCAGTCCAGTTGAATTCCGGCAGCGCCGCGATTAAGCCAGCCACTATGCTGGTCTTGCCGACGCTTCGGGAATGTCCGCCGATGACGACGATTGCCATATCACCCTAATTCGCGGGCGAGGGCGCCCGCGCCACACAGCTACTTTTTTCTTGCTAACCGTGCCAGCGCAGCCAACTCTTTCAAATATTCGCGCACTGGTTTTGCCGGCGTTCCCCAGAACGCAATTCCCTTCCCTTTTAGTATTTTGTTGGGAAGGACGCCGGCTTGTCCTCCCAGCATTACTCCTTCTTCGATGCGCGCATGTTCGCCAATGCCAACCTGCCCGCCGAGCACGACATTTTTTTCGATGGTGATACTTCCGGAGAGCCCGGTTTGTGCGGCGATGACAACGTCTTCTCCGATCTGGCAATTGTGGCCGATGTGTACCAGGTTGTCGATTTTTGCGCCTCGGCCAATGCGGGTTGCATCCAGGGCTCCGCGGTCGATCGTAGTGTTGGCGCCGATCTCGACATCGTCTCCGATTTCCAGGCGGCCGATTTGCGGAAACTTTTCGTAGCGGCCAGTCGTCTTATCACGCACGTAGCCGAAGCCGTCGCTGCCGAGCACCGCGCCAGAATGCACGATTATCCGGTCTCCAAGGCGCACGCCGGGATAAACCGTGACGTTGGGATAAAGATCACAATCGGCTCCGATACTGACGTTCGCCCCGATTACACTGCCTGCCCCGATCCGAGTGTTCGCTCCAATTTGGACGCCTTCGCCAATGAGGACTCGCTCTTCAATCGTAACTCCGTCGGCCAACCGTGCTAACTGATGCACAATTGCGCTCGGGTGGATGCCAGGCTCGCGCATCGGCGCCGGACAAAGTAACAGCGCAGCTCGGGCAAAGGCCAAGCGTGGTTGGGCCGCAAGCAGCACAGGCTTGCCGTTCGTTTTCTCAGCCGCAAAATTGCCCGCAATCAGCGCGGACGCACCCGATTCAAGCGCAGCTGACAGATTCTTTTCCTGATCGACGAAAATCAAATCACCTGGTCGAGCCGACTGGACGCTTGCAATGCCCGTCAGTTGTACGCTTTCATCTCCAATCACGCGGGCCTGCACAAACTCGGCTACTTCTTTGACCGAGCGCGTTTTAGGCGAAAGTGTCATCGCACCTTTTTATACGTTTGCCGCGAGAAAGGAAAGCTGGGGGTAGAATGTTGACATGGAGCGAAAGATCTTCTGGGTCAGCTTCACGGTACTCGGGCTGGTGGCGGATTTCGTTTTGCCGCTGTGGTGGGCGATCGCGGCAACCATTCCGATCGTGTATGTGAGCTGGTGGATCGCCTATCGAAGCGACTGGTTTTGAGCGGACCTCTCATCATGTCATTCAGAGGAGCGAAGCGACGAGGAATCTGGGTTTTGCCGGCAACGCGAAGTACCCAGATCCCTCGCTTTGCTCGGTATGACAAACGTGGACTTTGTCAGGATACCGAATCGCGGCTTGCTGCCGCTATTTTGCTAGTAAAGCGGCGGCTGGCCTTCTGGCCGTGTCTTCCAGCGGCGATGCACCCATAGCCATTGATCCGGATAGCGCCGCACGTAATCCTCAATCACTTTCGTGAACAATGCGGTGTTGGCGAGCGCGTCGGCGTCGTCATTCCCGGTACGCACTAAATTAATTGCGGGGTCGAAACGCAGACGATATTTCCCCAAAGCTGAATCCCAAATCGTGAACCCGGGAACCACGGCAGCGTCGGTTCGCAACGCGATTCTCGCCAACCCACTCGCGGTGCACGCCGGAATTCCGAAAAAATCGACGAACACACCCTGCGGCGGAGTCATGTTCGTATCCATGAGAATTCCTACGGTTTCTCCGGCTTTCATAGCGGACAGCAAGCCTCGAACAAAATCGTCTTTATCGACCATGGAATTGCCGTGCATGGTGCGGTACTCGCGGGTTAGCCGGTCGAGGTAGACGTTGTCCAACGGCCGCATCACGACGTGCAAGGCATGTCCGTGGATGGAATGAGCAAAAGCTGAAAGCTCCCATGCCCCCAAGTGAGCGGTCAGAAACAGCACGCCTTTGCCTCGCGCCAAGGCTCGCTCGAAATTTTCGAACCCGTCGTAGACCACAACCTTGCTGACGTTTTCAGGTGTGTACTTGGGAAAAAGACAGACTTCCGCCAGCTGACGCCCGAAAGAAGTGAACACGCCTCGCAAAATTTTGGCGCGCTGGTGGCGGCTTTTTTCGGGAAAAGCCAGGGCAAGGTTGTGCATGCCCACACGCCTGAGCCGGATATGTAGCAGGTAAATCGTCCAGGCGAGAGAGATGCCTGCGGCGCGGGCGAGTGGACGAGGCAACGCTCCTATAGATTTGATGATCAGCCAGGCGAGCGCGTACTCGAGTCGCTGACGCATTTTGGCGGAAATCGTGACCGTAGAACTCGCGAAAATATGACGACGGAAAAATTGGGCGGAGTTCTCCTGCGAAACTGATTCCTTTATTTGCTGGCCTCCTTGGCCCATTTGGCTAAGGTTTGCAGAAATGGATACGCATCCGGCGGCGGCTCAATCTCCCCTTGCAGCGAAGCTTTCGGAGTCACCATGTGCCCATAAAACTCGCGGGTGCTGTCTTTGTCCTGACGAATGACGGCGCCATTCAACTCCAACCCGGCGAACACACCGCGGGCCCGTGAGTAGCTGAGGACCTGGGCGCGCATCTTCCAATCGGTATCGGCAGCAGCGTGGCGTCCTACGGGGCCGGCGGCAACGCTGGCGTCAGCTCCGAGCTTGAACTGGCTGGAGAGAAGCTTCTGCATCCCTCCATCGTTCATAATAAGCATGACCAAATCGACCGCCTGGCCACCGATCTGCAGCCCGAAGCTTCCGCCTTTTACGCTGAAGAACGCCGGGGCGCTCCACCCTTTGGGAGTGCGGCAACTGGCGAGTCCGCGGCCATAGCGGGCTCCCACGACAAAGCCTCCTTTCAACATCGACGGAACGACCGCTACACACTCGGCCGAGCCGAGCACCTCCGCAGGAATACCCTGGTCGGGCGCCGATTGGATTTCGTTCAGCACGTCGGCAGCGGCCTGCACTCGGTCTTTAGCCTTGCTTTGCTTCCCGCTTGTCTTTTCGTCGGCGGCAACTGCCGTAGCCGCTAAAGCGATCACCATCCATAACAGCAAAAGTCTCTTCATTCGCCACAGCCTTCCTGGACAGAATTATGTAACAAGTTGTGATTGATTCTAAAGGATTCCGGCCGGTAAGAAGGGATTGTTAGGAGGAAAACAACTCCGTTGTTGATGATTCGGGCACGGGCAAAAAAATGCGAGGTTGGCAACGGTGACCCTAATCTCCGCTCCCAACCCCGTCTCCCAGGTTCTGTGGTAGGTGAACCGAGTATGCTTCAGGTGGAGAAAGCCGACAAGATTACGAGGGTCATTGTACTTTAGTAACTTTGAACGGCTCTTCGCGACGCTCATGCTTGGCCTCACAATTGCACGCCGGTTTTTTTGCTGTCGTCGGCGTCGGCATCGGCGCCGCCATCATCGCCGGAGTCGTCGCTCGATTTATAAAGCTTGTAGTCCATCTCGACCTGGTCCGCTTCCTGTTTTCGGCCCAAAGCATCGAGAGCTTTGATGAAGCACGGTCGCGCCATATTCCAATGTGGGTCCATCTCGAGCATTTCGTGAAATTCATTCACGGCATCGGAAAAGAGATGGAATTGGCACATGGTGTAACCCAGATTTTGGCGCACCGCCATATTCCGCGGAGCCAGGGTCTTGGCCTTATTGAGAGCGGCCAGGGCTTGCTGGGTGAAGCGCCGTTTCGTATAAAGATTGCCGAGATTGTAGTAATAGAGAGCGACCTGGGGATCCAATTCGATGGCGCGTTTATAGGCCGCCTCGGCTTTGGCCCACTCGCTTTGTTGGGCAAGCGCGATCCCCTGGTTGTTCAGATTCTTGGCCTCGGTGTTGCTTCCCGCCTTAAGGTCGGATAGATCTTCGACTTGATTGCCCCCGGAAGCAGCGCCTGAATCCTGCATTTGCAGGGTGGCGGACAGGGCGAGGTACTTGTGTGCTTCGGCATTAGCAGGTTGGAGGCGGAGCGCTTGTTTTGCCTCGTCCGCCATTTGAGAACCTTGCTCGAGACGGTAATAAATCTGCGCCAAGCGGACGTGCGCGTAGGCAAATGAAGGGTCCAATTGCGCAGATCGAAGGAAAGCAGTCTTGGCGGAGGCTAGATCGCCGGACACGAAATTCAGGTTGCCGAGCGCTGCGTACAGGCTTGCATCCTGATTCTGCTGCGCCAAAGTTTCCAGCGTGTGGCGAGCCGTCGCGTAGTTCTTGCCGCTGAACGCTTGGGCGGCAGCGATCAAAGCCTGCGGAACCTCCGAGGAACTGGAAGCGTCGGGATGCGAAGGCACGTTGGGCAAAGCGGCAAGAAGTTCGAGCGCGAGCTTCGCGTCCTTCAAGGGATTCAGGTGCGCGTCGTCGGGGACAAACGTTATTCCACGTAGTTGAAGCTCGTTTAATACATCGGGCACCGCCACTCCGGCGATTTGCCATGTCACGAGAGTGGTTGCGGAGAGCGGAGGTTGCGCCGGGTGCGCCGGGTCTTGGTTAGCTTGCGCCGCGCGCCTGGCACGGAAGGCGCGGGCCGCATCACCGACCGATTCCGTGTCCTGTGCCCGGACTAGGCCAGCGGCAGAGATAACCAGGGCCACGCAAAAACCTGCCACCAACCATCCCGAGCGCCGCGGGCACGGACTTTTAAGCGCAGCATGGGTATCAAAGCCCAAAGGCCAAGCGCTGGCTTGCAAGAGAAAGTTTTGTATCATGACCGTCCCCTACAGGAGAGTTTGCATCTGCCGGGGGACGAGCAGAGGAGTTTATGAATGAGCTAAGGCCTACTTCGCCGTGACCAGATTGTGCGTGATCGCATGCACCGAAAGCGCAATGCGGTTCTGCACGCCAACTTTTCGCATCAACTTGGCGACGTGAGCCTTTACCGTGCGCTCTTCAATGCCCAGCGCGGAGCCGATTTCTTTGTTGGAGCGGCCCGCAACCAGCATTTCCAGAACTTCTTTCTCGCGGTCGGTAAATGTCACTCGGCCTGCCGGGAACATGCGCCCGGGAGACGACGATACGCGCTCGATGAACATGGAAAGCACTCGTCTGGGAGCCCACACCGAACCCTCATTCACCACCCGGATCGCCTGGACAAACTCGGCAGGCGCGGCCGCTTCGTCCACATAGCCCTTCGCGCCGGAAGCAATGGCCTTCAGAATGGTTTCTTCATCGATGCCGGAACCTGTCACAATAATCCGCAGGTCGGGACGCGTGGCTTTCAGGCTGGCCATCAAGTCGAATAGGTTTTGGCCGTTGCGATTGCCCAGCAGGATCAGATCGACACCCTGCAAGTTACCAATGTCGGGAAGCGAGGCCGAGATCAGCTCGAAATCGACTTCGTTGTCAAACAGAGCCCTGAACCCCACGAACCGCAGTGGATCGCTTTCCACTACGGCAATACGGATCGGCGACTTTTTTACCGGTGCAGCTTTCGCGGCCATTGCAGATTTCATAGCTTTCCTACTCGAGTAGATGGGGCTAGCATAGCTGTATTCGTTTCGGATAGAAAGTGCCGTAAGCCTTTGCTAATTACGGCAGTAACATAGGCATACCACATTGAAAGGGAGGCGGAATACTGATGCAATTACTTTTCCGGTTACCATCTCAGCGGCGGATGGCAGGGATCGTGGTGTTATTAATAGCGGCAGTGCTGGGTTCCGCGGCACAGACGGCTTATCAGCCAAAATTTAAAGGCGATCCGGCGCGTTCCGATTCCGAAGCCAATGCCCTCGGCTACATGCGGACGGTCACTCGGGCACAAAAGCAATACTACAAAAAGAATGACAAATATGCGTCCAGCCTGATGGACCTGGTCCACACCGGCTCTTTCACCCGCCGCATGGCCGAAACCGACCGGGGCGATTATCAGGTAAGTTTTCACTCCCGCAAAGATGGCTACGAGCTGACGCTCACTCCCAAACAAGTGGATGCCGAACACCGCTCGTTCTACGCCAATGAGGATGGGGTCATCCATGGCGATGAGCAGAAAGCTGCCGATGAGAATTCGCCGGTAGTGAAGTGATCGGCTCCTAAGCCTGCGGAAAAAACTCGACGTGCATTTGACTTTGGGTGGAGCAGTGCTTCGAGCGTGTGTGCGTGATAACTAGAATTGCGAACCCCACGGTGTAACGAAACAATATCTCTGTAGACGCGAAGCGGCGTAAGAGGCTGCGGAAAAACGATGATTCAGGTTTTGGGAAGGGCCCGACTTCAGTCGGGCCGGTAAGTCCTTGGAATCTGTCCGCGCTTTAGCGCCTGAGGTTAGCTTTTTGCGTCCATGACGACTTTTTCCGCAGCCTCTCTCAACCTAGCCCCGCACGGGCGAAGACGCCCGCGCCTACACGAGCTAGCCCGGAGGACCCGGCTTGATGCTCACCGCCTTGTCGTCGCGGTAGGTGACGCTAAGCGGATTGCCGCCGTTCGGATAATTTACCGTGCGATTTCCGGACTCGCCGCCTGAGCCTTCCGGAATCCCAATGCCCACGGCAAAATCCGCTTGCAGTTCGCTCATGCCAGGTTTGACTTGATGTTGATCAATCGCGTTCCAGACGTCACTGGGCCAATGATTGTAAAGCTCATGCGGATCCTGAATGAACAGCATATCGTCGGAATAAAATTTGTATTCCCCGCCCTTTATCGATCCAATCGGAAAAGCATAAGTCTTGCCGTCTTTCTCAAACACCGCCATGACCTGGCGCTCGCCCGGACTCTGCGGCGCAGCTTCACTGATAACGTCTTTGATCTGCAATTTTTCAATTGGCAAAAGTTTCCCGGCTTCATGCGAAAAATCCACGTGATGGCGCGCCGCATCGTAGGGATAATAAGCTGTAGCCGTAACCGACTTTGACCCACACTGGCTGCTGAGTTAGCTGACGCGCCGATTTCAAATCATAGGGATAAAGTTTTTTCGGCGTGACGTAGTAATCGGCATTCAGAGGAGGCGGCTGTTTCCGGGCTTCGAGCCGGCTCTCATGTCGTTGGTACAAAATGTAAATGAGCCTGGCGCCCGAAATGACGATGGCCACTAGCATCACCAACTGAAGTCTTTGCTTGAGTTCAGGACTGATCTGCATAAGCGTACGTTACCAAGCTGGCATCCGAACACTGCTTCGATGCGGTAAACTTAATAGAGGGATGAGGAGAAACCATGGCTGCCGTGACTGAAGGCGATGTTCTAAGCGCTCTAAAACAGTGCTACGACCCGGAGATTCCCGTGAACATCGTGGATCTGGGTTTGATTTATGCGGTACGCTTGGAATCCGTCGCCGACGACCGTCAAGATGTTTCGGTAGACCTGACCCTCACCTCGCCCGGCTGCCCTCGCATGTGATGATCGGTGAACAGGTAAAAGCCCGGATGGAGCAGTTGCCCGGCATCCGCACCGCAACCGTGAATGTGGTTTGGACTCCGCCGTGGACGCCCGAACGTCTGAGCCCCGAAGCCAGAACACAGTTGGGAATTGAATAAAAAGCTACGGGGTTGAACGGAGACCAAGCAATTCGTATCGCGAATGATTCCGTACCCGGATCCCGTATCAGCTTGGATTTTGTATCAGGATATGGCTTGAGCCAAATCATAAGGCGGTCCAACGTAAATCGGCTAAGCCTTTACTGATTCGCGACATTTACTACCGCGCGGACGGACTGTTGAAAAACCTCGGAGTCGGCGACTGGAGCCTTGAAGGGACGCGGCTTCAAGCCGCGCCTTACGTTCGTTTTCAAGACTTATGGCACGGCTAAGACATGCCCTTTCAAAACTCCGACGCCGAAACTCTTTCCCCAAGCGTTCAGCCGCCGCCTCTTAATAAATCGCGTGCCCCGGCGCGCGCGTCCTCACGTCCGGCTTCGATGCCATCAGCAACAATGCCCCGATCCGTTTGAACGCCCGCAAATCCTCCAGGCTATGAAACGACTTCGTCTGGTAATCATCGGGCGTGGGCGTGTCATCCGGAATCCGCCGGGCTTCCACATTTTCAAAGCCATGCTTCCTCAACAGATCGATGTACTCCGCCTCCGAGCGCACGTGTACCGGCACTTTAAGCTTGTCCACCCATTGCAGCGAGTAGGGATTGTCCTTGTACAGGTTAATCAGAATGAACATGCGTCCGTGAGGCGCCATTACCCGAAACAACTCCGTCAATGCCCGCTCCTGATCCGGATAGTAGTAAAACGATTCGACGGAAAGCACTTTATCGAAGAAGTTTTCTTCCCACGGAATCTGCTGAGCCGATCCCCAGACGTAGAGAATATTTTCGAAATCCTTCGAGGCCGCGCGTGCCTGCCGGATCATCTCATCGGCAACATCGACGCCCACAACCTGTCCAAAACCCTCGGGTCCTTCTGCAACCAACCGTGCCAGCAGCCGCGTTGCCCAACCCGAGCCGCATCCCAGATCAAGCACGCGCTCCCCGGGACGAAGATCCATGAGCCGTATCGTCTTCGCCGTGATGTCAAGATGATGGCGTTCCATCTTCTCGCCTTCACCCTCCTCGGCCCAGCGATTAAATTCACTCTGCAAACGCTCATCGGGAGTTGGCGGGCTGATCGGCCATAGTTCGATTCTCCTTTGTGAACGCTCGGTGTCCTTTGTGCGTCTAGAGGCTTCTAGATGCCTCGACCGCAAAGGACGCAAAGGTACACGCACGTCTATGCTACATTTGCCTTCCTCATGGCTTCAAATCCCCAGCCTCCGACCGAACCCGAGCCCGAACTGCTCTACTGCCCGAAATGTGCCGCCGAAGTCCGCGATCCGCTGACCTGCGGCGATTGCTCCGCCGTCATCTGCCGCCGCTGTGGCACGCCGCTCGAATCAGCCGATGAATTGGGGATGGGATGATTCATGGGAATCCCAGTCGCATCTCCGCCGTCTGCGAAATCCGAAGCTGAGCCGACGCTGGTTCGCGGTCTTACGTTGCTCGATTCGGTTCTGCTGCTCGCCAGCGGCATCATCGGCTCATCAATTTTTCTGACCGCGAAAGACATCGCCGGCCCGCTGCCTCAACCCATCCTGTTCCTCGGAGTCTGGGTGCTAGGCGGCATAATTTCGCTGTTTGGCTGCGTGGCTTTCGCCGAACTAGGTTCGATGTTCCCCGACTCCGGCGGTCAATACATTTATCTGCGCGAAGCCTACGGCGACCTGCCCGCATTCCTCTACGGATGGATGCTGTTCAGCGTGGCCAACGGCGGCTCAATCGCCGCGCTCGCCGTAGCTTCGGCCGCGTACATGGGCCAAGTCGTTCCCGTAATTTCGCAGGAGCACGTAGTGGTCTCAGCGCTTGGCATCACGCTGACTCGCGCTCACGTAGTTGGCCTTCTTCCTGATCGCTGTGCTCACTTACGTCAATGTAGTGGGACTGCGCTGGGGAGCCCTGATGCAAAACGTCTCCACCTGGACCAAGTTCGCTGCCATGGCGGCTTTCGTGGTTCTGGGATTCGCCATCGGCAAGGGCCATTGGGCAAACTTCAGCGGCCATGGCGCCAGCTTGACCATGGGCCTCAGCCCCGGCCAATTTATCTCCGCGATGGGCATCGGCCTGATCGCCGTTTTCTGGGCCTACGACGGATGGGTCTATATCACCTGGGTTGCAGGCGAGGTGAAAGAACCACGCCGCAATGTGCCGTTAGCGATGGTGTTGGGCATCCTCGTGGTCGGCGTGATCTACATGGCGATGAACCTGACCTACGTTTACGCCATGCCGCTAAGCGAAATTGCCAAACATGAGACCATTGCCCACGCGGCTGCGACAGCGTTGTTCTCTCCGCGTGCCGCTGTCTGGCTTTCCGCCACCATCGCGATCTCCTGCTTTAGCGCCGCCGCCACTTGCACCCTGTCGGGCGCGCGGGTCTACCTCGCCATGGCGCAGGACGGCGTTTTCTTCAAACGCATGGCGGTCATCCATCCCAAGTGGCGCACTCCGGCGTTCAGCCTGATCGGACAAGGAGCCTGGGCCGCCATTTTGACGCTCAGCGGACGCTACGACCAGCTTTACACCTACGTGATCTTTGGCATGGTGCTGTCCTACACGCTGACCGTGATTGCCCTATTCATCCTGCGCTGGAAGCGACCCGACATTCCGCGTCCCTACCGCTGCGCGGGTTATCCGTGGCTTCCCGCAATCTATGTGCTAGTCGGCGCCGCCTGGACGTTGAACACCATCATCACCCGCCCACTCGAAGCTTTCTGGGGGACGGCAATTGTTCTAATTGGCGTGCCGGGGTATTTGTACTGGAAGCGGAGCGCGAAGAGGGTAGCGTCTGGTTGAGTGCTATGCGGGAGCTTCGCTCGAACCGGACGGGCGAGACGCCCGTCCTCCACATGAGCTTGCTACGCCGGCACCGCAGTTTTCCTGCCAGGATTAAAAAACGGCATCTTGACGATCTTTGCCGTCACCTTTTGGCGGATGGCTTCAATGGTGATTTCCATTTGCAGCCGGGCGCCGAGCTTGGCATGTGAGGTTTCGATGCTGGCTAGCGCAATCATCTTCTTCAGCACCGGCGACCACGTGGTTGAAGTTGCTTTTCCCACTTGCTTCTCGCCACAGTACACGGGAACCGCGACCCGCGAGGCCTGGCTGGGCGCCGCCGGCGTGAGACCGAATTTTTCGTAGCGCTCCTCCACCTCTGTCCAATCGATCTCCAGTCCGACGAATTGCCTCGCAACTCCCTGCTTCTGGTCGTGCTCCAAAGCGGCCTTGCCAATAAAGTTCTCTTTGTTGAGATGCACCATCTTGCCAAATCCTAATTCGAACGGTGAATACTTTTGCGATGAAATCAACGCTTTCTTGCTGCTGGTGTAGTCAACCTCGATCAACAGTAATCCCGCTTCGATGCGCGCTACGTCGAGCGCCAGCATGCCGGCGGCGTGAATGTCGAAGCGTTTGCCGGTTTCCATCAACGCGTCCCAAACCTTCACTGCCTCGTTCCACGGCACCCAGATTTCGTAGCCCAGATCTCCGGTGTATCCGGTGCGCGAGATATCCACGGGCACGCCTGCGATCTTGCCGCGAGTCACACGGAAATATTTCAGGTTGGCAATGTCCGCTTCCGCCGCTGACTTCAGCAGCTTGCCCGAAGTCGGTCCCTGCAAAGCGAGCGCCGCGGCTTTTTCGGAAATGTCTTCGATCTGGACATCCATGTTGATCCCATTCTGGCGAAACCAGCGCAGGCTGGGATCAGCCGCGGTCCAGCGATACTTGTTTTCGTCGAGACGTGTGATGGTGCCATCGTCAATGACCTTGCCCTGCTCATCGCACCAGCAGCAATAAATTACCTGGCCCACGGAGACTTTGCGGATGTCCCGCGTGATCACGCGGTTCACCAGTTTGGTCGCGTCTTTCCCAGTAACCAAATACTTGTATAGCGGAGAAATGTCGATGAGCGCAGCCGCGTTGCGAATCGCGTTGTACTCGTGCTCGTGATGCACCTCGTAAACGCTGACGGTGTAATAGCCCGACCACTCGCGGTAGTTGAGGCTGTGGCAGAGCGGGAAAGTTCGTTCGTGAAATGCGGTTCCTACGGGCACTGAGATTCCTCGATATTTTATGGGTGAGCAGAAACGTATCACGCTGCGTTTTTACGGTGTTGTAGAGACGTTGCTCGCAACGTCTCCAGCACGCTGGATTATATGCAGCGACAACGTTCCGCGGCAAACCAAGTTTAGCTGTGACTCGAAGTCAAGCATGCGCGCGTGAGGTTGCAAGACAAAACATGCACTCCCCGGTAGAATGTTGAGTCCTTTTCCTGTAATTATTCTCAGGAATCCAGAACAAGTGTAGCGCCGGCATCATGCCGGCTGTCCCGAGGCATCTTGCCCGAGCGACAGCGCTACACGTTCTCCGGGGTTTATGGCTGCTTCAAACAACTCGAAGTACGACGTGATCGTGATCGGCGGAGGGCACAACGGCCTGGTTAACGCTGCTTATCTTGCCCGCGCGGGCAAGAAAGTTCTCGTGCTCGAGCGCCGCTACGTGCTGGGCGGGGCAGCCTGCACTGAAGAAGTTTTTCCCGGATTCAAATTCTCGGTGTGCTCTTACGTGGTCTCGTTGCTTCGTCCGGAGATCATTCGCGATCTCGACCTTCCCCGGCACGGTTTAGAAATCCTCCCCCTCGACGGCACGTTCACGCCAATGCCGAATGGCGATCATTTATGGCGCGTCAACGATCATGGAAAAACGCATCGCGAGATCGCCCGTCACTCCAAAGTTGACGCCGAAGCCTACGACGAATTCGGCAAAGCGATGCAGGCAATGTGCCGTTTCGTGAAGCCGATTCTCAGCATGGTCCCGCCCGACCCAGCCACGCTGAATCCGAAAGAGTTGATGAAACTGCTTTTCGTCGGCCGACGCTTTCAGGGCCTCGCCAGCGAAGACAAATACAACCAGGTGCAGTTGATGACCATGAGCGCCATCGACTTTCTGGATCAGTGGTTCGAAACCGATGTGTTGAAAGCGACCATGTCGGCTTCCGGGATCATCGGCACATTCCTAGGAGTACGCTCGCCCGGAACCGCGTACGTTTTGCTCCATCACTACATGGGAGAAATCGACGGTGCATTCCGGTCGTGGGGATTTGCGCGTGGCGGGACCGGCGCTATATCCAACGCTATCGCGGACGCGGGGCGAGAGGCTGGAGTTGAAATCCGCACCCAGGCTGCGATTGCGCAGATCATCGTGAAGAATGGCAAAGCGAAGGGCGTGGTGTTAGCGAATGGAGACGAAATCTGCGCCGACATTGTTTCCTCGAGCGTCGATCCGCGACTGACTTTTGTGAAGATGATCGAGAAAGGAAAGTTGCCTGACGATTTTCTCGAAGAGATCAATCGCTATAAATTCCGCGGATCTTCCGGCAAAGTAAATCTGGCGCTCGATGCCCTGCCGAATTTCAAGGCGATGCCTGGCCCAGGCGCTCATTTGCGAGGCGCAATTTCAATCTCGCCCAGCGTTGAGTACATGGAACGTGCCTACGACGACGCCAAATACGGAAACTTTTCCCGCCGCCCGTACATTGACATGGTTATTCCCACGCTGACAGATCCATCCATCGCGCCGCCGGGCAAGCATATTCTTTCCTGCTTCGTGCAGTATGCGCCTTACAAGCTGCGCCCGGGGCTGAATTGGGACGATCAGAAAGAGGCCTTTGGCGACAACGTGATCAACACTATTGCTGAGTATGCGCCCAACATCAAAGACATCATTCTGCACAAGCAAGTGATCACTCCCCTGGATCTGGAGCGCGAGTGGGGTCTCAGTGAGGGCAATATTTTTCAGGGCGAACTATCGCTGGAACAACTTTTCTTCCTGCGTCCGGTACCGGGATACGCGCAGTTCCGCACGCCGATCAAGAATCTATACATGTGCGGATCGGCCACGCATCCAGGGGGCGGAATTATGGGAGGGCCAGGGCGATTGGCTGCGCTCGAAATCCTGAAAGACTTCAAGGGGGCGGCGTAACCGATGCCCGACGCGCGCGATGCCATCATCGTTGGCGGAGGTCACAACGGGCTGGTCACAGCTTTTTATCTCGCCAAAGCCGGATACAAGCCGCTGGTGCTCGAGCGTCGCGCGCAACCCGGCGGCGCGGCTCTAACTGAAGAATTCTTTCCTGGCTTTCGCTGTTCCATTCTCGCCCACTCCGCGGGCCCGCTTCGTGGAGACATCGTTCGTGACATGCAACTGGAGAAGTACGGGCTCAGGCTGATCACACCGGGGGTAGGGGTGGCTTCGCTGTCGCTCGACGGGCGCGCCCTGATTCTCCACAATAACGTCAAACAATCGATGCAGGAGATTGGCAAGTTCTCCCAGAAAGATGCGGCCAAATATCCTGAGTTGCAAATGTCGCTGGCGAAAGTCGGCAAAGTAATTGGCGAGGCGCTGACTCTGGCGCCGCCGAACATCAATCATCCAAACCGCGCCGATTTGTGGGGCATGCTTCAGACCGGGCGGTCAATCCGAAATCTCGGCAAGAAGGATATGTATCGCTTGCTCCGCTGGGGGCCGATGGCGGTCGCTGATCTGGTCGCGGAATACTTCGACACCGAACTGCTTCGCGCCACCATCGCGGCCCGCGGCATCTTCGGAACGTTTCTGGGTCCGTGGTCGGCGGGAACGAGTCTCGTTCTTCTTATTCGCGGCGCCGGAGATCCTCATCCCGCGGGGTCGGCTTATTTCGCGCAAGGCGGAATGGGAGCCATAGCCGAAGCCATGGCTTCAGCAGCAACCCAGGCGGGGGCTGAAATTCGCAGCGGTGCGGAAGTCATCGAGATTCGAGTGAAAGATGGCGCTGCCACTAGCGTCGTTCTTTCGACCGGCCAAGAGATCAACGCGAAGGCAATTATCTCTAACGTTGATCCCAAGCGAACTTTGTTAAAACTGGTAGATCCAATTCACCTCTCGCCGGATTTCGTCATGAAGCTGCAGCACTACCGCATGTCAGGCACAGTCGCCAAGGTGAACCTCGCGCTCGCTGGCCTTCCCGAATTCACAGCCTTGAAAGAAACGAATAATGCCGGCGCTTTGAGTGGACGGATTCATATTGGACCTGAGATCGATTACCTCGAGCGTGCGTTTGACGAATGCAAGTACGGTAATTTTTCCAAGCAACCTTATCTCGAAATCACGATTCCTTCAATCACCGATCCATCGCTAGCGCCGCCAGGTAAGCACGTAATGTCGATTTATATGCAATACGCGCCCTATAAGCTGAAAGGCACTGATTGGGATAGTCAGCGTGTCGCCTTAGGCGACACGGTAGTGAGGACGCTGGCGCAGTACGCGCCGAAACTGCCGGAGTTGATTCTGACGCACCAGATCATTACGCCGCAGGATTTGGAAGATACTTACGGACTCACCGGAGGGCACATTTTCCATGGAGAATTAGCGCTTGACCAGTTTTTCACCATGCGTCCACTGCTGGATTGGGCGCGATATCGGACGCCGATAAAGGATCTATATATGTGTGGTTCAGGGACGCACCCGGGAGCGGGGTTGACCGGAGGTTCGGGCGCCAACGCGGCGAGAGAAATTTTGAAGGATCTCAAGAAATAGTTCGCGCTGGCTCAACGGCTCATGCCATCTAACAAATTCGTTGTCTGGCCCTGTCAGGAGTTTGTGATATATATGTCTCCCGCATTCATCTGAATCGACTGAGGAGAAAACGTCATCATGGATTCTTTCCATCGCGAAATGCTGGGCAAGGACCACCCACGGGCCGCGACTGCCAGTTCTGCTACCGCACCGATCCGAATTTCAGCCAGCGTGTGCCTATGGATCGATTAGTCGCTTCGCAACTGGATTACACCGCAGCCGCTCACCTGACCGAAGACGGCTACATCAAACATCGTATTGCCGAGTTGATACAGAAACGCGACGTGCCCGCCGGCGAGATAGAGCTGTCGAAATCGGCTTAAGCAAACCTTCTAATACGGACTTGATCTGTAGGGGAACAAAGCTGTTAATGCGTCACACAAACTTGTGATCGGTGCCCCGGCGAGCGCGCCGGTTATGCGATACAATAATCACTGTGACTATCAATTTTTCATTGGCGGGCCCGCAATCGTCCGAAGTGCACGAAGTATGCGATCAGCTTCAGAAAATGGGATACGCACAATCGAAGCGGATACGCATTTATGGTCAGGAATTTGAGGCCGTGTCTAACCCGTTTCCGAACGGGGATGGCATCGCCATCAGGGCGTTTTCCAAGCGGGAAACCCAGGCCCGCATTTTACAGTTGCCGCTGCCCGTGGTGCAGATGGTGACGCGGCAAAAAAGAAAAAAAGCAGCCTAGCCCTCTCAGGCGATAGTCTCAGCCGTTCGCGGTGCATATCGTTGCACCGCGATTTCTACGATCTCCCCAATTAATTGCGTGTAGGAGCGGCCTGAGGCTTTGGCAGCCATAGCGAATTCCTGCTTGCTCGAAAGCCAGGGGTTCGGATTGGCCTCGATCACGTACACCTCGCCTTTTTCCGTGAGCCGCATGTCAATGCGGCCGTAGTCGCGCAACTTGACTGCCCGGTAGGCAGCCAACGCGGTTTCTTGCAGACGGGTAACCGTCTCCGGCTCGAGATCGGTGGCCAGGTGCGATTTTGTCAGCTTGTGCGCTTGCGTATCTTTTTCAAACTTCACGTCGTAACTGGCAATTTTCGGAGTGCCTTTAGGTAAGCGTGAAAGATCGAGTTCAACTAGTGGCAGGGTTTCAGTATTCTCGTAGCTTCCGAGGATGGCGGCATATATTTCGCGCCCCTCGATGTACTCCTCGATCAAAGCGGGTGAGTCGAACTCGTTCTGAATGTATTCCACCCGCTCCATCAGTTCTTTCACGCTATTAACAACGGCGTCTGCGTTGATTCCAATGGAACCATCCTCGGAAACAGGCTTCACGATCAGCGGAAACGAGATATCGTGTGCATGCTCGATGCGGCCGCGATAAGAGGTGGCAAAAAATGGAGTCTTGATGCCGTGAAACCCGAACATCTTTTTCGCCGTGCCTTTATCTTGGGCGAGGAAATGGGCATGCGGACCGCCGCCCGTATAGCGCATCCCCAAAAGATCCATATAAGCTGCAACATTCATCTCTTTGGTATCGTCGCCGGCAAAAGACTCGGTCAGGTTGAAAACCAAGTCTGCATCACACTTGGCCAGCGCCGTCAGACAGTGCGGACGCCCGTCAAGTACCTGATAAAACGGTTCGTGACCAAGTTTCTCGAGCGCTTCGAAGATTTCTTCACGATCTTCTTTTTCGATTCGCGGCTTGCGTTTTGATTTTGTCTTGCGTGCGGCCTTTTCTTCCGGGACAACTTCAGCGGCTGCCGGGTCGTCCTCCCAGATGTCATAAAGAACCGCGACTTTTAGTTTCGCGCTGATCATTGCGCCCTCCAGACTTTAAGCAACTAGTTTCATGCTTGCTAGTTTCATTGGAATCATGGATGAACAAACTTTCCCCGCGCGATGTAGTTCATGGCCAGAGCGGTAACGTAAACCGTAATCTGGATCAAGTGTTCGGATTCCCGTTCGCTATCAGCAAACAAACCAAGTTCCTCGATTCTTTTCTCGATCACCTCAGTCAATTTCTTGATCAGCGGACGCTGGGCTCCGGTCCAGTACGCAACTTTGTCGACCACGGCTTTCTTTTGCGCATGCAGAAATTGTTGTGCGGGCTTCGCACTCTTCCGTCTCTTGGAAGCGTCGAAAATGTCGCGCAAGTCAGTATCAAGTGCCAGGTCTATGAGCGGAATTTCACCGTCGACGCGCTGGTAGAATTCAGCCACCGTAGCATCCATTTCATCGACGGTAATGTCCGTCTGTCCACGCCGGCGAACCGGATCCAGGTTTCCTAACTTTCTCGCAATCCGATCCATGTAGCGTAACTTGGCCATTGCGCCCCAGCCACGATAGCGCTTGCGCCACGCTGAACGCGGAGTCAGCCACACCGCGAAGGTTTCAGCGAAATCTTCGTCGGGATGCTTCTGCGCGTACCATCCAGCCAGGTGCCGGACAAAGTTTCGCGAGAACGGAATCGGCCGGTAGTTGTCGTGATAGGGACGGCGAAACGGACCAAAGAGTTCTTTCCACTCGGGGGTGCGATGAAGCTTGTAGGCGTAGTTGAACGCATGTCCCGCTTCATGCCTGAGATACATCATGATCTCTCGCGCATCTTCGAGGTCATTCATCTGCTTTTCGAGATAGCCGAGATCCGCATTGGCAAGATAAAAGGGTATGCCAATTACCGGTTCGCCCGATGGGCAGCCCCATTCATCACTCAAATAGCAAAGTGGATGAAATTTCAGCAAACCCTTTTTTTCAAGCTCGAAATACAACTGCTGAACCAACGGTTGCAGTGCCGAACCTTCGATCTTCAGACCGAGATCGCGAATGGGTCGGTTCAGAATCTCCTGCAAGCTGGCGCGTGATTTTTCAAGTTCCTGCACGTGATCAAATGTCAACTTAGATTACGTTACGAAAAGGGCGAGAGGAGGGACACTTGTGCTCTCATTCTAAACAGTATCAAATGAAATCGCCCGGTTCGTAGGTCACGGCGGATCACCGACCAAAGATAGCTCCATCCAAGTTGTCGTCGCCAGCAAAATCCCATGCTTTTCTATTGATTATTCATTGTACCGTTCTACTTTTCGTACGCGTCAACGAAATAAACGCTCAAATGTTGTCCCCGGAACCATTGCCGATTCTTATCAGCATGCGCACACGGGCGGCGATATTACGGTTTTCCGCCGCTATTTTTGCGCTACAATTAAGCAAACGCCTTGGTTGGCTTCCACCGACAGGCCAATCAGCAAAGCGTAAATTTGTATCCTGTGCCCCCCAGGAGGTAGTTTGATGTATCGCTCTCCCCTTAGCAGCGTTAACCCCTTACTCGATGCGGAGTCAACCATTCGTGGACTCACCCAAGATTTTTGTACCGCATTCAACACTGGAAACTACGATCAGGCGGCAGCGTTATTTGCTTCTGACGCCACCTTGATGCTTTCGCATCGGGAGTCGTCACAGGGAACGAAAGGGATTGAGCACATGCTGCGGCAGTATGGCGATTCGGGATATCAGAATCTGCGCTTCGAGACTACGCGCGTGGAAAACTCCGGCGATATGGCCATTGAAATAGGGCGCTACAGCGTTTCCTCTCAATCGGGGAATACATCCGCCTCCGAGACGGGAAAGTTTTTACGCGCATGGCATCGCCTCGGCGTGTGGCGAATTATCGCTGATTCCTGGAACAACACTTCTCCTGCGGTCGATCAGGAACTCAGATTTGGCGGCGATGCGAAGGTTGCTTAGCTAGTTCAAAGGACACGCGTCCTCCATATGAGTGAACCAACATCGAGTCCGATCATCTCCAGAAATCTCGATAACAAAGCCGCTGACCGCAAGTCTGATACCAGCGCAGCATCGCGTTTCTGTCCCAATTGCTCGACGCAGTTACAAGAGCATCGCTGCAAACTGAGTTGCCCTGGCTGCGGTTTCTATCTGAGCTGTTCCGATTTTTATTGAAAGTTTTCAGCATTCAATCTTCATGACCACCTTCTCGCTTTAACGACCTGACACCTTCCCTCGCTTCCATCTACAATGGCTAGTCACACACTTCATAACTTGAGGAGAAACAAATGCAACGCAAGGCAAGCGCTGTCTGGAAGGGCGGACTGAAGGACGGGAAAGGTGCGGTGTCGTCATCGAGCGGCGTGTTGAACAATACCCCTTACTCTTTCAGCACGCGATTCGAAAACACCCCCGGCACAAATCCCGAAGAATTGATTGCGGCGGCGCACGCAGGCTGTTTTTCCATGGCGCTTTCCGGGCAGTTAGGGGCTGCAAATCTGACCGCATCCAGCATCGAGACCACCGCGACACTCACGATGGAAAAACTCGATTCCGGCTGGGCCATCACTGCAGTACATCTCGACGTGGTTGGCCGAGTACCGAATGCTGACCAGGCTGCATTTCAAAAGGCCGCTGAGAACGCTAAGAGCGGCTGTCCCGTATCCAAGGTGCTGAAAGCCAATATTACGATGACGGCCAAGCTGGAAGGATGAAGTTGGGCTGAGGTTGCGGGGTTCAGGACTCGCGGATTGGGTTCGGCGCTCCGAACTTCGAGCTAGTTCAGATAGTAAGACCTTGATGCTTGAAGCCGAAGCCTGAAGCTTGAAGTTTGACAGGCGGCGACGCGCCTGTAGAATAATTGCTGTGGTTCTCTCCTGAAGGGTCGCCCGCAAGGGTCGGCCCGTAACCGAATCACTATTGCCATCGTGGCGGAATTGGCAGACGCGCATGGTTCAGGTCCATGTACCCGCAAGGGTGTGGGGGTTCGAGTCCCTTCGATGGCACCAGCTTTTTTCTTTTGCGTGTAGACGCAGTAAGTCCACCTAACCAATATACTGTCATGGTTCGACTTGCATCCGGCCTGTGGGTGTCCGCATCCTAAACATCATCGTGAAGCTCATTCGTTTTCAGTGCGCAGGTATATTGGTTCTGGGAAGTCTGTTTGCTGTCGGGCAAAATGTTCGAACGTCGACTTCTGCGACACTTCCTTCAGCACCTTACCAGCCAATCACCCAGCGACAGCGCGTGCACTGGATTCTCGATAACACAATCGGACCTGAAACTCTCACCGTCGGTCTTTTTAGCGCTGGCATCGGCACCGGGCGTGACGCGCCTCACGAGTACGGACCTCATTGGGGAGGCTTCGGCGATCGCTATGGCATGCGGCTTACGGGCGTCTCCACCGGCAACGTCATTGAGGCGGAACTGGGCGCGTTGTGGGGGGAGGATCCTCGATTTGGTTATTTCCGTATCCCCGACGCTCCCGTCAAAGACCGCATAAAGCGCGTGGTGTTCCTGACCTTTGTGGCGCATAATCGCCATGGCAATCTTATGCCAGCCTACGCGCGGTACGTGGCTACGCCGGGGAATAACTTCCTTTCGAACACTTGGCGCGTCGACAGCGAAGCTACGACTCAAGCCGCAATCTTGCGAACCGCTTGGGGTTTTGCTGGCCTTATGGGTAAAAATGCGTTCACTGAGTTTTGGCCCGATATCCGGCAATTGGTGTTCCGAACAGAGAAGTGAACCCTATTTCAGTGCATCCTCTGGCGCTGAAGATTGAGCGTTTTATTTGACCATGCCTTGACAGGGCCCCGGCAGCCTTCCCGTATAATTGTTTTCATTCATCATGCCTGGCAGCCTTAATGAAATCGTCGCTGCAACCCGTCGAAGAGTTGGTGAAAACAAGCTTGCGGCGGATATGGGGCAACTTGATCGCCAGGCGGGAAGCCATGTCCCTCGCGGCTTCCAGTGTCGATTGAAATCGACAAGCGCAAATGGCCCGGCGGTCATTGCGGAGTTGAAGCGAGCCTCGCCTTCGCGTGGGCTGATTCGTTCTGACTTCGACGCCGCGAGCTTGGCATTAGAACTCGAAAGCGCCGGCGCGGCTGCTTTGTCGGTTTTGACCGATGCGGAATTCTTCCAGGGATCGTTGGAAAATCTCCAGCACGCATCGGGGAGCACGGGGCTTCCCTGCCTGCGCAAGGATTTCATTATCGATGAATTCCAGTTGCTGGAAGCGCGAGCCAACGGCGCCGATGCCGTGTTGCTGATTGTAGCGGCTTTGTCGCCAACAGAATTAACAACGCTGGCCCGTCGCGCTAGCGAATTTAACCTCGACGTCCTGTGCGAGGTGCACGACGAAAGGGAATTAAAAATCGCCGTCAACGAGGGATGTACCCTGATTGGCGTAAACAACCGCAATTTACAAACCTTCCAGGTTGATCTGCAGACCGCCTTCCGGTTGGCAGATTTGATTCCAAAGAACGCGTTCCCTGTCGCCGAAAGCGGAATTCACAATGGAGCGGATATTGCAGCCCTACGTGCCGTGGGCTATCAGGCATTCCTGATCGGTGAATCGTTGATGAAGGCGAAGTCGCCGGGAGAAGCCCTGAAGTCGCTGCTGGCTGAGGCGCAGCGCGAATCTCATGCGCTAGCCAGAAAATAGGTTGAGAAATTGGCATTGACTGTGGGGCTTGATGACCTGGGTAAAAATCTGTGGAATCACAAATCTCGAGGACGCGCAGACTGCAGTCGAGGCAGGCGCTGATGCGCTTGGATTTGTCTTTTATGAAAAAAGTCCGAGAAACATTGATCCACAAGTGGCGAGAGAGATAGTAGCCAAGATACCAGAACGGGTGGAGAAGGTTGGCGTTTTCGTAAATCAGTCTGCTGAGCACATAAATGAGATTTCGCGGGGAGTTGGCATAACCGCAGTGCAGTTGCACGAAGACCTCTCGCCAAGAGGTCAAACCCTGCAAAAACTAGATCCCTGTTATCGCTCGAAAACGTTCGTTGTGCTGCCTGCGCGGGAATTGTTTGACGAGCATGGCCAGTTTGGAGGTTTTGGTTGGCGCGCAGAGCTCAAGGATAGGATCAGCGCGGTTTTTGTTGATTCGGGCACGCCTCAACAGCCGGGCGGCACGGGCCGAACTTTCGACTGGGATAAGGCAGCCCCTGTCGCTGAGCTCATTAAGCAGGCCGGTTTTACTTTGGTTATCGCTGGTGGCCTCACTCCCACTAACGCCCCAAAAGCTATCAGAATCCTGAAGCCCTGGGGCGTGGATGTCTCCTCGGGCGTCGAGGCGAAACCGGGCAAGAAAGACCCAGAAAAAGTTAGAGCTTTTGTTGCCGCCGTTCGTAAGGCAGAGAGGCTCACATAGCAGAATGGCAACCGCAACTATTTCGAAGGCCAACAAGTCGGCCAAAGCACTCGTCAAAGGCCGCTTCGGCGTTTACGGTGGACGCTACGTCCCTGAAACACTGATGGCCGCGCTCGAAGAACTGGAGCGCGCTTACGATAAGGCCAAGCGCGATCGTGGATTCCAGCGCCGTCTTGATGAACTTCTGCGCACATACGCGGGCCGTCCGACACCATTGTTTTTTGCCCGCAGGCTCACCGACAAACTCCGCGGAGCGAAAATCTATCTCAAGCGCGAGGATCTTCTCCACACTGGCGCGCACAAAATCAACAATTGTCTGGGGCAGGGACTGCTGGCCGAACGCATGGGCAAGCGCCGCATCATCGCCGAAACCGGGGCGGGCCAGCACGGCGTCGCTACGGCTACTGTTTGCGCGCTACTCGGCTTCGAATGCATTGTGTACATGGGCACTGAGGACATGCGGCGCCAGGAGTTGAACGTGTTCCGCATGCGTCTGCTGGGGGCGGAGGTACGAGGCGTGGAGTCGGGCTCGCGCACCCTGAAAGACGCGATCAATGAGGCCATGCGCGATTGGGTGACGAACGTTCGCACAACTCATTATCTACTCGGCAGCGTGTTGGGCGCGCATCCGTATCCAACAATGGTGCGCGATTTTCACAAGATAACCGGACGAGAAGCGCGCGCCCAGATTCTTAAGGCTGAAGGTAAGCTGCCTACCACTATCATCGCCTGCGTTGGTGGCGGCTCGAATTCTATTGGCATTTTTTTTGAGTTCATTAAGGACAAGCGCGTGAAGCTCATCGGAGTTGAAGCCGGAGGTCGCGGCGATAGTTTGGGTGAACATGCTGCGCGTTTTCACGGCGGATCGCCAGGAGTGCTGCAGGGAACCTATTCTTATTTACTGCAGGATGCAGCCGGGCAAGTTGCAAATACACATTCAGTTTCGGCGGGACTTGACTACCCTTCAATCGGCCCGGAACATGCGGCACTTTATGATTCCGGCCGCGCCGAATACGTTTCAGCTTCAGACGCAGAAGCCCTGGACGCTTGCACCTTGCTGGCACGGACTGAAGGCATCATTCCCGCGCTCGAATCAGCACACGCTGTGGCGGAAGTTATCAAACGTGCGCCGAGAATGAAGAAGTCAGAGATTGTGATCGTTAATGTTTCCGGTCGGGGAGATAAAGATATCGGAATTCTGCGAGAGAAGCTGAAGCTGGAAACGTAAATCGATTTCGCATGTTTCTTGCCCTATGCCCTTTTGTTTTCAAACCCGCCCTTCGTTGGTGGCGTACGTCACCTGCGGCGACCCTGATCTGGCGACCACACGGGACGTCGTGCTGGCTGCAATCGAAGCTGGCGCGGCTGTGATTGAACTTGGTGTGCCGTTTAGTGATCCGGTGGCCGACGGCCCGGTCATCCAGCGTGCCAGCCAGCGCGCGCTGCAACACGGTGTGTCGCTGGCCGACGTGCTGAAACTCGCGGCGGAAGTCCGCCAGCATTCGCAGTCGGCTGGCTTGATCGTTTTCTCTTATTTAAATCCAGTTTTGCGCATGGGATTGCAAAACTTCTGCAAGATCGCGCGCCATGCCGGCGTTGATGGAGCGCTGATAACGGACTTACCGGTGGAAGAATCGAGCGATTACATTCGCGAAATGCGGCAAAACCAACTGGCGACGGTTTTTCTTGCGGCTCCCACTAGTACCGACGAGCGCCTTAAGCGTGTTGCAGAAGCCTCCAGCGGATTTGTTTACGCGGTCTCCCGAACGGGCGTTACGGGAACCCGACAACAAATGCCCGAAAACGCGCGAAAACTGGTTCGCCGCCTGCGCGCTTTCACAAAGCTTCCGGTTGCCGTAGGCTTCGGAATTTCGACTGCGGCGCAATTCTCCGCGGTAGGAGAATTTGCTGATGCCGCAGTAATCGGCAGCGCGATTGTCGAGACTGTCGAACGCAATCCCGGCAAAGAAGCCTCGTCTGTGGCAGAATTTATCAAACAGCTGTCAGCTATCAGCCCTCAGCTTTCTGCTTGTAAGCCGTGACTTAATGATTCGGTCACTTGGACGGGGCCCTGAACCTCGGCTCACGAATTGCTGCTTCGCTGATAGCTGACGGCTGATAGCTGACAGCAGAACTCTTATGGACATTTCCGACTGGCGCAAGAAAATTGACGAGCTTGACCGCAGACTGGTGGACTTACTCAGCCAGCGAGCGCAGGCAGCCCACGAGATTGGCAAATTGAAACGTAACGTCGGCATGCCCATCTACGAGCCGGATCGCGAACGCGCAGTATTCGACAATGTTCGAGGAATTAATCCTGGACCGCTGCCCGATCGCGACCTGCTCTGCATTTACGAACGAATCATGGACATCATGCGCCAGATTCAACAGGAAGAGATCGCGCCCAAAGCGGCAGTCACGGATGCGGCTCGCGATACAGAATTGGATTCAGACGTGAATGATTGAATGCTTCGTTGGTCATTAGTCGTTGGTTGTTGGCAAAAACGAAGACCAACACTAAGACCAACGACTAACGGCCAACGACTAACGACTTTTTATGATTGTCGCAATGCAAGAAACGGCGAGTGAGGACCAGATCCAGCGGGTGGTGGAACACCTGATCGGAATGGGTTTCTCCGTGCACCGATCTACGGGAGCGCGCCAGACCGTGGTGGCGGCTGTGGGTGCGCGTATTGATTTCGATATCCGCAACCTCGAAGTGCTCTCTGGGGTCGAGCACGTTCACCGCATCAGCGCGCCTTACAAGTTGGCGGGACGAAGTTTTCGTCCGCAAGGTACGGTCGTTCAGTTTGCCAACGGGTTGAAGATTGGCGGAGAGCAAGTGGTCGTAATGGCAGGTCCCTGCTCGGTGGAATCGCGCGAGCAGCTTTTCGCGACAGCCGAACGCGTGGCCAAGGCCGGAGCGCGGGCGCTTCGTGGCGGCGCCTTTAAGCCGCGCAGTTCTCCTTATTCCTTCCAAGGACTCGGCTTGGAAGCCTTGAAACTTTTGCGTGAGGCAGGCGACCGCTTTGGGTTGCTGGTGATCAGCGAGGTCATGGAGATTTCGCAGATACAAGTGATGCTGTCTTTCGTGGATATCTTTCAAGTCGGCGCGCGCAACATGCAGAACTTTAACTTGCTGCGCGAACTGGGCAAAGTCAAGAAGCCGGTTCTGCTCAAACGCGGCATTGCTGCGACGTTAGAGGAACTACTCCTCTCCGCCGAATACATCATGGCCGGTGGAAATTACGATGTGATTCTGTGTGAGCGCGGCATTCGCACGTTTGAAACTTACACTCGCAATACGTTGGACATTTCCGCCATTCCGATCATTCATAAGCTCTCGCATTTGCCCATGGCGTCTGACCCCTCGCACGGTACCGGAATTCGCGATAAAGTTGCGCCCATGGCGCGGGCATCGGTGGCCGCTGGAGCAGACGTGCTATTAATCGAAGTACATAACGATCCTGACAAGGCATTGTCGGATGGCGCTCAATCGCTCTACCCCGATCAGTTTTCTGAGTTGATGGATCAGTTGCGCATAATTGCGCCAGCCGTCGGCCGCACAGTTGCCTGATTCGGATTCAACAGTCGATCCCAGCTACGGAAACGATGTCTTTTCGCCAAATCACGATTATCGGCACGGGGCTGATAGGCGGGTCGCTCGCGCTGGCCTTGAAGAAGCACAGGTTCGCCGGACGAATCATCGGCTGCGACCGCGCCCCGGTGCTCGAACGCGCGCGAAACAAGGGTGCGATTGATGCCGGCCACACCAACCCCTCCGACGCAGTTCGCGGCAGCCAGATCATCATTCTTGCCACGCCCGTAAGCGGAATTATCGACTTGATCGAACGGTTGGGACCGGCACTGCCGGCGAAGACTTTGGTCACCGATGTCGGAAGCACTAAAGCAGAAGTGCTGCAGCGCGCCAAAACAGTGTTTGGCAAGAATATTGGAGTTCGCTTTTTAGCCGGCCATCCCATGGCTGGCAAAGAACAGTCGGGCGTGGAATTTGCTGACCCGGATCTTTTTCAGAATGCCGCCTGGTTTGTAACTCCGGTTGCGGGACAGAAAATCTACGACGGTCTGAGCGGAGAATACCTGGAGTGGGTGGAGAAGATTGGCGCACGCATCGCCAGCATGGATGCTCACGAACATGACCAGCTCTGCGCCTGGATCAGTCACGTGCCACAAATGATCTCTACCGCACTGGCGGCTGCTCTGGTTGATGAATACGGCGAAGATGCGCCGCTGCTCGAGGCTGGAGGTCGAGCGCTGCGGGAGATGACGCGCATTTCAAGCAGCCCTTATTCCATGTGGCGCGACATTGCTCTTACCAACAAAACAAATATTCGAAGCGCGCTTCTAAAACTCGAGCAGCATCTGGCGCACATCCGAGAAAACCTCGCCACGCGTGAGTTGGCGATGGAATTCGACCGGGCGCATCGGTTGAAAAAAACGGCTTCGTCTGGAAAGAAACAATTGAGCTGAAATAGTTCAACCCAATTCGACCATCGAAATGGCGAATTGACCCGAATCTCAGTTAGAATCTCTTTCGCATGAATAAGGTCGTTGCTAATGCTGACGAAGCCGTGCGCGATATTTCTGACGGCGCCACAATCATGGTCGGCGGATTCGGGCTCTGCGGTATTCCAGAAACTTTGATTCGCGCTCTGGTGCGCAAGGGCATAAAGAACTTAACCACCATGAGCAACAACGCTGGCGTGGATGGTTTTGGCATAGGCCTGTTGCTCGCAGCGGGACAGATTCGTAAGCACGTAGGCACTTACGTTGGTGAGAATAAATTGCTGGAACAGATGGTCCTGCAAGGCAAGGTTGAACTCGACCTGGTGCCGCAGGGAACGTTTTCTGAACGCATTCGCGCCGGTGGCGCTGGCATTCCCGCTTTTTTCACCCCAACGGGCGTCGGCACGATGGTCGCTGAAAAGAAAGAAGCTCGCGAATTCGATGGCCGCGTGTACGTAATGGAACGCGCACTGAAAGCTGACTTCGCCTTGGTTAAAGCGTGGAAGGGCGATAGATGGGGCAACCTTGTTTATCGCAAGACCGCCCGCAACTTCAATCCGATGATGGCAACCGCTGCCAAAGTTACGATCGCGGAGGTCGAGCACCTGGTCGAGGTAGGTCAGTTGGATGCTGATTTGGTGCACACACCTAGTGTTTATGTGAAGCGAATTTTTCAAGGTGAAAACTACGAGAAGCGAATCGAAAAGCGGACGACGAGAAAGACAAGCTAACTAACGTGGGGACAGCCGCCTCGGCTGTCCGGGCCGAGCAAAGCTCGGCAGTAGCCGCGAGAAGGAATTATGGCAACCATCCCCAAACCCGGCAAAGACGTCGACAAGCGCGAGCGCATCGTGAAACGCATCGCACAGGAACTGCGTGACGGCTTTTACGTTAATCTTGGCATCGGCATGCCGACGCTGGTCGCCAATTATGTTCCGGCGGGCATCGACGTGATCCTGCAAAGTGAAAACGGCATGCTTGGCATCGGCCCGTTTCCGGTCGAGGGAGAAGAGGATTGCGACCTCATCAATGCAGGCAAGGAAACCGTCAGCGAAATGGCAGGCACGGCATATTTTTCAAGCGCTGATTCGTTCGCCATGATCCGCGGCGGTCACATCGATCTCAGTGTTCTCGGCGCCATGGAAGTGGATGAGAAAGGCAATCTCGCCAACTGGATGATCCCAGGGAAAATGGTGAAAGGCATGGGCGGCGCGATGGATCTGGTGGCGGGTGCGCGCCGCGTGATCATTGCCATGGAGCACACGACCAAAGATCTTCAACCGAAAATTTTGAAGAAGTGTACGCTGCCACTCACAGGCGTGGGCGTGGTAAACACCATTGTTACCGAGATGGCCGTCATGCAAGTCACGCCGGACGGCCTGGTGCTGGAAGAGATCGCACCTGGCCTGACTTCGGATGACGTCCAGCGCGTCACCGAACCGAAGTTAATTTTCAGTCCTCATCTCAAGACGATGGCAAGCTGAACGCGTCTTAGTCTGCGCCAGCCGCGCTTTTCATTCGCGCCGGCTCAAACTCATCACCTTTCTGCCACCCCACCAACTTGGTTTGCAATGCAGCCTCCCATCCCAAAGCAAATCCGAATCTCGCCATCACCGCATCGCCTGTAAAATCCATGCTCGGATGATATTCATCGCTGGGTTGATGGTAATGCTTAGAGGTGTACTCTTCCGCTTGTTGTAGGCCCCAGGCAGTATCGTGTCCCTTGTACTTTACGCCTTCATTAATCGAGAACGAGGGAATGCCCACGCGCGCCAGACTGAAATGATCGGAGCGATAATAATGTCCCGCCTCGGGGCGCGCATCGGGACGGATCGTCAAGCGGAACGTCTTAGCCATCGCCTCGATCACCGGATAGAACGTGGTGCGCTCAGAACCTGACACCTCTACCTCTTCAGGCGAGCCGAGCGGCGGCACATCGTCGTAGTTCAAATCCAGGCTGATTTTGCTGGCGGGAACGGGGGGATGCTTGCCCAGATATTCCGAACCCAGTAATCCTTGCTCCTCCGCGGTCACCGAAGCAAATAAAACAGACCGGCGCGGCTTCGACACACCTTCCGAAAAGGCGCGCGCAATCTCCAGTAAGATTCCGCAACCGGTCGCATTGTCATCGGCGCCGTTGTAGATGTTGTCTCCCGGCATGTCCGGACGAATGCCGAGATGATCGTAGTGGGCCGTGAACATCACAGCTTCATCCTTCAACTTCCGATCGGACCCCGGCAGCATGGCCAGCACATTGTTCGATTCAAATGGACGGATCTTGCTCACCATTCGCGCTTTCAACCTTACGGGCAGCGTCACGGGATGAAATTCGCGGGAGCGCGCATCGGCCATCATTTTGTCTATGTTCATGCCGCCAGTACTAGCCAGTTGTTTGGCTACCTCTAACTGTACCCACGATGCGACTTTTAACTTCGGTGTGCCGTCCAGCTTCAGATAAGATTTCTCTCCCGAATTCGAGTTGCGCACAACTTCCCACGGATAGCTCGTCATCTCGGTCTGGTGAACAAGAATCACGCCCACGGCGCCTTTGCGGGCAGCCTCTTCATATTTGTAGGTCCATCGTCCGTAGTAGGTGAGCGCTTTCCCTTTGAAGAACTTCTCATCGTCGGACGGCGGTTCGTTGACCAGCATGAGCAGCACCTTGCCACGCACGTCGGTGCCCTTGTAGTCGTCCCATTTATATTCGGAAGCTTCGATTCCGTAGCCTACATAAACGATTTCTGCATTTACATCCGATTGCGGCTGTTGCGTCTGGTCATAGGCAACGTATTGATCGAGCGGTTTCAGATCTACCGTGCTGTTTGACGAGACCAGCGAAAACGTCGTCTCCGGCGCCGGCGTGATACCGACCATCGGAACTTTTTGCAGGTAAGTGCCGTTGTCCCCTGCGGGCTTCAAATTATAGAGAGCGAATTGCGTGGCTATATACTCTGCGGCAATGTCGCCGCCGCGCTGCCCGGTGCCGCGACCCTCAAGCAAATCATGCGACAGGTAGCGCACGTGCGCCCGAATGCGCTCGGGATCGATTTTTTGCATCGCTGCGACGGCAGCGCCTGACAGGCGCACAGAATCACTCGCACGTTTGTGCGGTTTGTGCCGCCGAAATACTCAACAAAGAAAACAGTAAGAAAAGCACAGTAAATCTGATATGCATCCTCAGAGGCTCCTGAAAAATATTGCACGGGAAAACAGCGAAAAGACCGCGTCACAACCCTTGTGACGCCTCCGTCCTAGAATAACATTCCGGATCTCGCATTCGATGACACCACAGTGTTGACACTGATGTTGTAAGATTGCGCAAAACATTGTGACGGATCTGCAAAGGCGCTTCCGCAGCCGCTATGGTTCGACGTGGAAGGACTGTCTTTGCGAAATTCAGGGCAGAGTACCAGGAGGATACGGTTAATGAATCTGGCATCGAAACTGTTTTCCGCAACGATTTTGGTGATCTTTTCACTCAGTTTCTCCGTCAACGGTTGGGCGCAGTCGCGGCCTTTTCCTAACCAGGATCTCTCTGACATCTACCTGCGGCTGCTACCGCAGATCGAGAAAATTCCCATTATCGATATGCACGCCCACCCGGGATACTGGGATGACAGCGACGTCGACGCCATGGCCGTAACCGTAACCGACCTGGATCCATTTCGCACCCGGGCCACTAATCCAGAATGGGCAGAAGCGGCTAAGGCATTGTTTGGCTATCCCTATTCAGATTTTTCTCCCGAGCATGCGGCCTGGCTGGATAAAAGGGATGATGAACTGCGAAAAGAATGGGGCAAGGATTATTTTTCCAAGATTCTCGATCTGGTAGGAATCCAAGTAGGAGTAGCGAATCGCGTTGCCATGGACTACCTGCAAGGTAATCCGCGTTTTCGCTGGGTGGTTTTCGTCGATCCCTTCATGTTTCCCTTTAACAATCATGATCTCGCCATCAATCCCGACCGCGCGGTTTACTTCCCCATCCAAGAAAAGGTTCTACAGCGCTACATCGCGCAAACCGGCGCTTCTCAGTTACCTGCCGACTTGGCTGCTTACGAGGCGCTCATTACGCATGTCCTCGACCAGGACAAACAGCAGGGAGCGGTTGCGGTAAAGTTTGAGGCGCCATATTTCCGTTCACTCGCGAATATTTCTGATCCGCCCCGTGAAAAGGCTGAAGCCATCTATCGCAAGAACCATTCCGGAGGAGTTCCATCGGCGGAAGAGTACTTAGTATTTCAGGATTACATCTTCCGTTATCTCATCGCGCAGGCCGGACCGCGTCATCTGCAGGTTCACGTTCACAGCGCAGTCGGCGCCGGCACCTATTACTACTTAAGGCAAGGGACGGCGATGAATCTGGAAAACATTCTCAAAGATATCCGCTATAAAGACACGACATTCGTAATGATTCATGGGGGTTATCCGTATGACCGGGAATCGATCTGGCTGGCGGCCTTGCCCAATGTTTACTTGGATTCGTCTGAGTTTGTTCTCTTGGTTTACCCCGCAGAATACAGCCGCATCTTGAAGAGCTGGTTCGAGCTGTTCCCTGAAAAAATTGTATTCGGCTCGGATGCCTTTCCTTATTCAAGAGAAATCGCCGTCCCCGAAACTTACTGGCTGGCCGTATACACGGCGCGTACGGGATGCGCAGCCGCATTAGCTCAAATGGTTGCGGAAGGTGAGATAACGGAAGCCAAAGCGATGGACATCGCGCGCGGCTACTTTCACGACACCAGCGCCAAACTTTTTGGCCTTCCCACGCTCAAGCACTAACAGGCTTCGCCGCGAAAGGTGTGGGGACGCGAACAAGCTATTGGTCGGAGTCCTAAGCATCCATGTGGCGTCGCGGTCACGGTTGCCTGCTCTTGTGCCTTAGAACCAAAGCCCCCAGATCCAATCCACGCTGGCGTGGGTGATGGTTGAGGCCGCCACCCGGCGCTGTTCGCGCCAGGCTCGCCCATAGAAAATGCCGGCGATGGCGGCCAGCAGTACGTAGCGCCAATTAAAATGCGCCGCGCGCTTGTTGAAATGCGACAGTCCGAATAGCGCCGAGGCAATGGCGAGCGCCATGCGACGACCCAGGCGGCGTTCCAGCAGATTCTGCACCCAGCCGCGAAAGAAAAGCTCTTCCGGCAGCGCGGTGAAAAGGAATATCAGCACCCAGCGCAGAACTGCTGCGCCTACCTGTGGCCGGTTCGCGTGGGGATGAATGAATCCAAACGCCAATCCCAGGATCAACACCACCGGCGTGAAGAAAATCAGCTCGCGCAATCCAGTTTTCCAGTCGCTCCATCGCACGTGAAAATCGAAACCTACTCCGCTAAGCTGGCGGATGGCGAGAAAACCATACAAGCCCATGTCCACAAGAAGCAATTTGTTTAGCGCTTGCAATCCGCTGGGCCAGGCGCTGTCGAACCAGCGCAAGTCTACGGACAGGCCTAGCATCAGCAGAATGATGGCATCCTGCCAGGCACCGCGTTGCTCCGGATCAACACCTGCCGCTTGCTCAAGCAGCCATGCAATCACCACTGGTAGCGAGATGTAGAGGGCGAACCACTCCCATCGAAAAATATGCGCCGAAACAGAAATCGAGACGTAAGGTACGACGCACACACAGGGAAAACATAATCGTAGAGCAACCGGCCAACGCTGGATGAACCGCGCAATTCGTTCCGCCGCAAAGCCAAAAGCCACCGCGGGAGCAAGTTCCATCACGAAAGCGACGACGGCTGCCGGGGTCACATTCTGCATGGCCAATTTATCTTAACTGTATCTTCGCCATCAGATCGCGCGCAGATTTGAAGCGCCGATCATTTAAGATAGCCGCATGCCCTACATGCTCCGCTTTCTGTGGAATGCTACTCGCGGGCATCATCTTGCGCCGTGGCGAAGTCCTTACTTGCTGTGGCGAATCGAAACCTATTGCGGCGTCAAAATGCAACAGATCGGACTGTTGGAGTTCTGGGAGTTTACCTGGCGAGAGCGCAGGAATTTGTGGCGGTTTCTAAAGTGGACTGCGGAGATGGAGCGCTACGTCCATCCCAAACCGAAAAACTCGTAAGCTCACTTGCCGTTGACAGCTGCTGTGGCGCCTTCAAGAACGATATTCACTTCGCTACCCTTTCCCGTTCCGATGATTTGCGCGGCAGCTGCGCGATTAGCGGCGATCTCCAGATAGCCCATGCTCCCCAGGATACCGAAGACCTCATTGGGCGCACCCTCGGCATAATTCGCGTGAATCTCGGTAATCTCGCACTTCCCTACAAGAATCCTAAACGCCGGCGGATTGGCCTGAAATAAAACCGGTACATCTTGCGGCGTGAAATTAGTAATCATGTTGCCGAAGCGGTCGACTTTGAGGACGACGCCGCGGAGCGTGTTGCCATCAGTTGCCTTCGGCTTGGGTGCGTTGAAGCGCACGAAATCCGTGATCTCTTCGCCGAACTTCGCCACTTCCACGCCTTTAGCAAGGTAGGCGGCGACAGGCGCGAAAATATCCCGAGCATGAAAAGTATTGCTGACTGGCTGCCGGTAATAATGCGCGGCATCGATGTGGCGAACCTGCAATCGTTCTTCGCGCGCGTAAACTAAGGAGAGCACGCCGTTGTCAGGTGCCACAAAGTAATGCCGTCCAGTCGACAAAACAATGGGACGGCGCGCTGTGCCTACGCCAGGATCAACCACCACCATATGTACTGTGGCGTTGGGGAAATATGAATACGCCTGGGCAATGGTCAAAGCGCCATCGAGCACATCAAAGGCCTGCACAGCGTGACAAATGTCGATTATTTCAGCTTCGGGAGCGATATCCAGAATGACGCCTTTTATCGTCCCGACAAAATGATCGTTGAGTCCGAAGTCGGTAGTTAGAGTGATAAGCGGACGGTTGGCCAAATGTTTTTCCTTACCCAAAGCATGGTTCTGCCAGGAGAACTCGAAAGTAACAAGTTGAGAAGAGGGTCGTCAAGGCACGGAGGTAATAGTGTGGATGACTCTACTCGTAGCGCAACGCTTCAACCGGATCCAGTCGAGCCGCTTTAAGCGCGGGGAAAAATCCAGAAAGGATGCCCACCAGCGCGAGGATGGTAAAAGAAACTGCAATCACAATAAACGAAGCGTGTAGAAAAATGTCTCCCTCGTGATTGGTAGTCTTATAGAGTTCGCTGTAAAGAGGCATAGGCGGAATAACCCACGTAAGCAGGATGGCAACGCCAACTCCTATAAGACCGCCGGAAAAAGTCAGCACCAGCGCCTCCAGCAGAAACTGCGTAAGCACCTGGCCTTTTCGCGCGCCAAGAGCTTTGCGCAGACCAATCTCCCGCGTGCGCTCCGTCACCGAAACCAGCATGATGTTCATTACGCCAACTCCGCCTACGCCCAGCGTCACCGCGCCAATCAACCCGAGCACCGCCTGCAAACCGAAAGAGAATCCATTGATCATCGCCCGGTCTTCAATGGTGTCCCACACCGGCGTCGCTTTCTCGTCTTTCGGATTGAAGTGGTGGCGGCGCGCAATGACTTCCCGCACCGCGGCAAGTGTTTTCTTGTTTAATTCGGGAGCAGTCGGCTGAATGATGAATAGATCGGGATTGCGAATATTTTTCAGATCGCGATACGCTTCGAAGGGAACGAATCCATCATTATTGTCCGGGCCGTTGTAAGACGAGTCCTGAATTTTATTGCGCAAAACCCCGATCACTTCAAACGCCAGCCCCCCAATACTCACCGACTGCCCTACCGCAGGCGCGCCCTGAAAAACTCTTTGGTTGGCAACATGGCCGAGGATCACCACCCGGCTGTGATCCGCAAAATCACGATCGCTGAAGTAACGGCCATCTTCGATATCAAGTTTGCGCATCTGCCCGTAGGGCAGTTCCACTCCACGCACCTTGAGCGAGACTACCCGCGTGCCGTATTTGAAAGGAAGGTTTCGATTCACCTCGGCGCTGACCGCCCGCACAATGGGCACTTCTTCGCGAACCGCCTGTACATCCTCGTATTCAAACGAGACTTTCTTGCCCGCCCGCTGCCCACCTGCCTGCATACTGGTTTGTCCGGGCATGACGACGATCACGTTATCGCCCATGTTCATGAAGGCGTGCAAAACGCTGCCGCCTAATCCTTGCCCGTATGCCAGCAGAATCACTACCGAAACCAATCCCCACATGATGCCCAACATGGTGAGCACCGAGCGAAGCCGGTTGCGCATTAGCGCTTGCCAGCTTTGCGAGATTAATTCCTTGAAGAACACGCAGACAGTTGAATTGGCGAATATACAAATGTCAATTGAAAATTGAGAATTTTCAGAACTGACTCGGCAAGTTTGTAAAATGTCGAATCACGGGCTAGATGCGGAGTCGGGGTCCGACTAAAATTAAATGTGGCGGGGTGTTATGAGACGAATGCTGTGGGTTTTTCTGATTCTATTTTCGCCGCATTTGTTCGGCCAGATCACAATTTCCCGCCGGCACCATCCTTCCGGTTGCTTTGAACTCTTCTCTTAACTCGAGGAAGGTCAAAGTTGGGCAAGTTATCACAGCGCGAGTAATGCAGGACGTACCTCTACCTCAAGGAACCATTCATGCCGGCTCTAAGGTGATCGGCCATGTCACTAACGTCAAACCGGCGGATGCTAGAAGCGGAGCGCAACTGTCCTTCAGGTTTGACACTTTAATTGCCTCCAAGCGGCGTGTACCGCACCTAAGAGATTGGTCAATCTTTTACGGCAGGAAGTCTTGTCGGCGTCCGAAGACAATTGCCTTGCTGAGCAGCCACGGGGATGATGCACCACTGCGTTCGGATAATGCTTGCTATTTTGTCAGCTGGCGGCGTGGCCTCTGCTTCGCGGAAACCGATCGGATAATGAGTTTTCCCTTACCCGTCGTCGGCAACGACGCCTTGGATTGAGCAACCGCTGCGGCGATCAGCGCCTCGACCTCCGGCCTCGTGAGTACCTTTGCCGATTCAATACGAATGAAACGAGTCTGTTTGCCTGAGCCCAGCAGAATCTTATGTGGGTCAGGAAGGCTGGCGCCGCGGATGAAGCACAGCCCCGCTCCGTTGGCCGCGGCAGCAATTGAAAGGATGGAGTCGGTTGGTCGTTCGGTTGGAGCGTAACCGATCACGAAGAAATTGTAGTTGTCATATACCAGTTCGTGCGCGGTAGGCAGCCGCTTCCGCAATGCTTTGCGCACCGCTCGAATCAAGGTCTGGTTCTTAGGTTCAAACTTGTCGATGAAGGTCTTGAGTTGCTTTTCGGCGTCAGCCGTTGTCGGAGTGACCTTCTTGACCGCCTTCATAGATCTCTGCTTCTCAATGAATTTGACGCTTACCCAAGTTTCAACCAACTTCATTGCGGAACGGCATAAATTAGGCGGTTCAGTCCCCGGCTTTACCCACTGCCGTCGATTGCAGCTTCTCAATTTGCACTTTGGCGATGCGGTGGCCGTCCATTTCCTCGACGGTAAAGCGGTGGCCTTCGTATTCAAAAGAATCGCCGACGCGGGGAATTCTCTGCAGCCGCGCCAGCACGAATCCCGCAAAGTTTCAAAGTTGCCATCACGCGGTAAGGACAGCTGATATTGCGATTCCAAATCGCGAATGCCGAATGAGCCCTCGAGGACCAGCGCGATCCTGCCTTCGAGCACAGGTTGCTCGGGCGGAGGCGCATCGAACTCATCTTCGATCTCGCCGACCAGTTGTTCCAGAATGTCCTCGACAGTGATCACGCCGGCAGTCGACCCAAATTCGTCGACCACCACCGCGAGGTGCCGTTTGCGATCCTTGAATTCCTCGAGCAGCTCGGTGAGCACCTTGGTTTCCGGCACCACTAAAACATCATGCATGATCTGGGCAACGCGCGTCGCCGAGGTTCTGGCTGCCATTGGTTGGGTTAACCTGAGACGAGCCCATCGCATGAGGTCTTTAGAATAGAGAACTCCGATGATGTGCTCGGGTCCGCGCTGCGGATCATAAACAGGGATACGGGAATGCTGCTCTTCCACCACTCGGGCCAGAGCCTCGTCGAGCGAGAGGTCGCCCGGGAGCGAGAAAATGTCGGGCCGTGGCACCATCACCTCGCGAACCGTGATGCTTTCCAGCTCCAGTGCATGATGGATCATTTCTTCCTGGAACTGGGGAATTTGGCCGAACTGACGGCTGGCGGTAACGATGAGCTTGAGTTCATCGGGAGAATGTATGGAGCCTTGCCGAACTTTGCGCGAGCCGAATATCCGCAACACCGACCCGGCAGCAGCGCTCATGGCAAAGATAAAGGGCCGGGTCAGGGTGAGCCAGAATTCCATTGGAGCAGCAACCGCCAGCGCTACCTGCTCGCCGCGCTGTAATGCCAGAGATTTCGGAACCAATTCGCCGAGGATTACGTGCAGGCAGGTGATGAGAATGAAGGCTATGGCAATGGCAATGCCGTGAGCGTAGAGGGTTACATGGCCGGCCTGTCCAAGAATTCCTTCGACTATGCGGGCCAGCAACGGCTCGCCTACCCAGCCCAGAGTAAGGCTTACTACCGTGATTCCCAGCTGAACGCCGTTAACGACCTCATCGAGGTTTCGGTGCAGTTTTTGGACAATGCGGGCGCCGATACGGCGGGCTTCGATTAGTTGCTGGATGCGGGTTTCGCGAATGCTTACCAGGGCGAATTCTGCCGCGGCAAAGAACGCGTTGGCTGCGACCAGGAGCAGAATCAAAAACACCCGGATCAGCACAAAAGCAATCATGAATGGCTAATTCTAACATTTTAAAGGTAGTATTTCATTCTCCAGAGCAGGCTGACGTTGTAACATGGCTGTATGAGTTTAGTGAAAAACAAGTGATTCGTACCAGTCCAGACCTTAGAAGAAGAACTCTGTTTTGGGTGGAGCAGCGCTTCAGCGCTGCAGTAAGTGCATTATTTTGAATTCGGCTTTAGCCGCTGAGGTCGCGCTTTATGCTAAGGAACGACTCTCCCGCAGCCTCTTAAAGAAGGCGTTCTTCAACGACGCCTTCACGCTTGATGTCGAGAATGCACTTTTTCAGCAAACTGTTACCATGGGGCCTGCGCGTCTCACCATTGCGTGCCTGAAATTTGACAACCAATGTTGCTTCCATTTCGGAAGTTTTCCGGTCTAACGCTACGAAGTGGGGCTGACAGTGTGGCCCGATCAAAATCACAGGAACAAAATCCTAACCCGAACCGTAATAATCATAGGCTGAAGCAATTGAGCCAAAGTCGGAGGCGAATGTGAACGGCAATACTAATGGAAAGAAGAAACGGCGCAAGCGGATCATAATTGTCGCCATTGTGGCAGTGGTTCTTTTGGTGTTTGCGGGCGCCCTTTTCGCCTTTACCCGCGGCGGCACCAAGATTGACCCCTCGAAACTGGCAAAGGTAGAAAAAGGCGATTTGGCCAAAAGCGTCGTGGCGACTGGCAAAGTCACTCCTATTACGAAAGTCGAGGTCAAATCTAAAGCTAGCGGCATCGTAAAGAAGCTTTTAGTCGAGTATGGCGACAGAGTGAAGAAAGGCCAACTCCTGGCGCAGTTGGATAAGGTCGAGATCGAAGCGCAGGTCGACCAGTCGCGTGCAGCATTGCAGGCGGCCCAGGCCAACTATGCCAGCTCCCAGGCCGACTACGAGCGCGCCAAGGTCGATGCCGAGGGACCCGATGTGCCTTTGCTGAAGCGGGCCTATGATCGCGCCACGGAAATGGCTAAGGATGGCGTGGTTTCCGAGTCAGCTTTGGACGACGCCCAGAAGAACTACCAGATGGCCTCGAATAAGCAGAACGTCTCCAAAGCGCAAGTCACGGTTTTGAAGGCGAAGATCGCGCAAGCGCAGGCGGAAATGGCGCGCGATCAGGCCAACCTGAAACAACTGGATGAGCAGCTCAGCTATACCGATATCGTTTCCCCGATCGATGGCATCGTGCTCTCGCGCGACGTTGAAATGGGCGATGCGGTCAGCTCCATCCTCGTCTTGGGTTCGTCAGCGACATTGGTTATGACTTTGGGCGATACCAGCGAAGTTTACGTCAAGGGCAAGGTGGACGAAAGCGATATCGGAAAGGTCTATCTCGGACAACCGGCGCGAATCAAGGTCGAATCGTTCAAGGACAAAACCTTCAACGGAAAAGTAACCAAGATCTCGCCCATGGGCGTGGAAAAAGACAATGTGACCACTTTCGAGGTGCGCGTTTCCATCAACAATCCCGGCGGCGAATTGAAGGCGGAGATGACCGCCAACGCCGAAATCATTCTGGAAGAGCACAAGAATGTGCTGCAGATTCCGGAGGGCGCGATTATCTACGACAAAGACAAGAAAGCCTCGGTCGAAATTCCTGATACCAAGGCCAAAGACGGGAAGAAGAAGCTCGCGGTAAACATCGGAATCTCGAATGGCGCCAAGACAGAACTTCTCAGTGGCCTGAAGGAAGGCGATCAGGTCGTGCTGCAGTAAGGTATTTACCCGTTGTCGTCCCGAGCAAAGTGAGGGATCTGGGTTTCTTGCCGCCACCAGCGAAAACCTAGATCCCTCACTTTGCTCGGGACGACAACGGTTGCGATTTTTGCCGCACTAACCTCTACCAATCCCAATTCTAAAGTTGTATCCTCCCAGTATTCCGACCGAGCCCCGAAAGTTTATGGATTTTCTGGAGATCGCCCACCAAACCATAGCCACGTTCAAAGCCCATAAAATGCGGATGTTCCTGACCATGTTTGGCATCATCTGGGGAATTGCTTCCGTCATCCTGCTGGTGGGGCTGGGCCGGGGATTCAGCGCGGACCAGCAAAAGCGTATGGAGACGCTGGGCAAAGATCTGGTAATCGTCTGGGGCGGGCGAACCAGTTCGCAAGTAGGCGGCCTCGCGGCGGGACGCGAAATCACACTCACGGTTGACGATGCCCGCCTGATCCGTGACGAGTGCTATCTGGTAAGAAATGTGAGTCCCGAACTGCGGCGCGCCGTTCCCGAGGTGAGCCAGTTCAACTCGGCAAACCGCGAAGTAGTGGGAATGTGGCCTGCTTTCCAGAATTTCCGTTCGCTGCGTCTGAGCGAAGGCCGCTTGATTACCGAAGAAGATGAATCAGAAGCCCGCCGCGTCGTGATACTCGGCGACGCCACCCGCAAGCAACTGTTCAGCGGCAAACCTGCTCTCGGCGCGAACCTGGAGATTAAGGGTGTTCCCTACACTGTCATCGGAGTCCTCGAGAAAAAGACACAAAACTCAAACTACAGCGGGCCTGACAACGATTTTCTGTTCGCACCCTATTCCGCTGTGGCTCGTGATTTTCCCCGGCCGGAAAAACCCGGAATCGTGCGCGGCTACGTAAATGACATTGTGTTCGAGGTAGGCAGTCCCGATCAGCACGAAGAAACCGTTCAACAAGTTCGCAGTTCGCTGGGCAGATTGCATCATTTCGATGCCAAAGACAAAGACGCGCTTTTCATCTGGGACACTATGGACGGGGCCAGGCTGGTCGAGAACATTTTCACCGTCATTACGATTTTTTTCGGCTGCGTGGCCATTATCACGCTTTGCCTGGGCGGAATTGGCGTGATGAATATCATGCTGGTTTCAGTGAGCGAGCGTACCCGCGAAATTGGCGTACGTAAAGCGCTGGGCGCAACTCGCAGCGACATTTTGAGGCAGTTCTTTGCCGAGTCGGCGATTCTGACCGTCGTGAGTGGTTTCCTCGGGCTGACTGCCGGTTTAGCTCTTTGCGCTGCAATGTCAGTGATTCCGTTGCCTGATTTTGTTCCCCACCCCATCGTTTCTGGCGCGTCGATTTTGGCGTCGGTGTTAACGCTTTCTGTGATCACGCTGACGGCCGGAATGTATCCCGCACAACGCGCCGCCGAAATGGCGCCGGTGGACTCGTTGCGTTATGAATGACCGGTGGTGATTGGCTCCTGCTCATGCCGCTCGGGGCTGCGGCTTCTTCTCTTCTCGCATTGCCCAATACCTCTGCCAACCTCGCCAAAAAATACGAAGACTGGCCATAATCGGAATCGACAGATATACGCCAACTACTCCCCCTAGTTCGGCGCCAACCAATACAGCGAAGATAACCGTTAGCGGATGCATCTCCAGATTACTTCTCATAAGCTGGGGCGAAATTACGTAATCCTGCAGGATTCGCCAACAACCGAGGAAGATAATCACAATGACGAGATGGTTGTAGCCAGCCAGAAACGAAACGCCCAACACCGCGACAGCTGCGACCGCCGGTCCGACGACGGGGATAAATTCAAGAATGCCGGCGATCGAACTCAAGGCGAAAGAATATGGCAAGCGCAGCAGCCAGAACACAAGCGTATAAACAATCAACGCCAGTCCTGCGAGAATAAGCTGCGTTCGCACGTAATGCGTGACCATCTCGTTGAGATCCTCGAACAGGCTCCGAAGCAGTCGCTGTGACTTCCTGCGTTCGGCCATCTTCACGATTGCATCAGCGAAGGTTGGCCCATCTTTCAAGAAAAAAATTGCGAGAATTGGAATAACTACGAACCAGATCAAGTTCTGCGCAAATGCCGCGATGTACACGCCAAGCTTGCCTTCCAAAGAAAGCACTACATCACGATGACGTAAAAGAACATCTTCAAGTCGCACCTGCGTCTCGTAACTCCATCCCCGGTTGGCCGCAAGTTGCTGCACGATCGATCCGGAGTTCACCCTCTCTAGCAATGTGGGAAGAGCAGCTCCCAGTCTGCGTACCTCGTCTCCAATGCGCGGTCCGACGAGCAGCACTGCGACCACAATAATTACGACTCCGACGGCATAAACTTCGAGAATAGCGATGGTGCGAGAGCCCCGCGAAACCTTCGTCCGGGCTTGTATTCTCTCAACCAGCGGTTGCAGTAGATCTGCTAAGAAAATCGCCAACAAAAACGCAATGAACACCCATCTGCCGGCATAGACAAATGCCACAGCTGCCGCAAACAGCAGCGCTGTAGCTAGAACAACTGCAGTGCGCTTGGCTAAGAGCCACATTGTGGCGACCTAAGACTTCATTTTCAGGACAAGTGAAGTCCGGAATTTAGATGCATCCCGACCGTCGGCGACACGAACATTCAGCTTCCTCCCTTTGCCGAAGGTCGCTACTGGGCCGGTGCAGTCCCCTTCGAACCGGCGTCCGGCAAGTCCAACCCGTCTCCGGTCTTCATTCCCTTCAACACATTCAGCTGTGCCGTCAAATGCTGCCCGCTGGCGTTCGAGGGGGCTAAGCCTGCGAAATAATCGATGATGTGTTGCTTGAGGTCTGCGGGAATGGTTCGGTCAGGTTTGGAGGTTATACGAGCAAGCAATTGTGCATAAGTGTGGTCGGCGAGCGGATAATCTCCCCGCTTGACGCGATCCCCGGTATCGAGATCGATGTTCGCCAGCCTGAGAGTGGCGCCAAAATTGGGTGCTACTTTTTGCAGAGTAGTGTGGAATGCATCGACCGTATCGTTGACGCCCCGCAAATACCATTCCTCGGTAGTGGGATTGGGAATCTTTATTGCCAGGTCGGAAGCGGAGCCAATCTTCGGAACAATCAGAACTAGAACTGCCAGGAGATGCGCCTTGAATCCCGGTCCCCGGCGTGTGTGCTTCCACTGCCGCTCATAGTTTGTACGAGCAACACGCTCGGCAAACTTCCGGTACTCTTCATCATCGGGATGTGGCGGGAACTGATGCCGATGCAGCACTACTTCTGCTTCGGCAAATGCCGGAATAATGCTGCGTACCGACGTGCGGTAGCTTCGCAGAGCTGGACGGGCTCGGCCCAGCACTTCATGAATATCAAATCCGTAAGTACTGATAAAAGCCTGTTCAAGAAACTTCCTGGGGACATTGAAACCGATAAAATGCAAATAAGCCGGCGGCGCAAAGTCCCCATCTCCGAGTTCCTCAACGTCAAAAGCAAATTCGGTTCGAATGTGACCGTGAGGGCTTTGGTCATAAGTGACAACGCTGCCAAACTTACGCCTCAACTTGGGAAATTCGACGGCGGTCGCTGGATTAATCACCTCCGAGTGGCCAATCGAGTCTCCCATGTAGTGCGACAGAGCGCCGATGGCGAACGCATATTCGTCGATGGTGCGCGAGTTCCGGAAAAGCCACGCGATGAAGTCGCCGGTACGTACGTAATGGGTCAGGTCGCTGAAAAACTGTTTGCCGAAGGGATAGTAACCCATATCCTGTATGGATGCGCCGCCGTAGGCATAGGCGTGTGCTACGCGCAATTGCTCGTCCGTCGCGCCCGGAAAGCGTGCCAGCAGCATGGGGCGAATGGAATCGTTCCACGCCAGATCAATCAGTTCTTGATGTGTGAGAACCGAGTAGCCAGGCGAACTGGCTGCCGAAAAGATGACGGCCAAAAGCAGCGTGATGGCGCAGCCGCGTGATCGAAATAAATCTCTCATCAGCCGCACTTCTATCCCGGCCCTTCCGGGTATGGCGGCAGATCGGGCGGGCGCGCCGGCAACTTCTTCGGATGCTCTTGAATTTCTTTCATCACCAATTCGATCGCCTTTTCCAGTTGAGGATCGTGTCCTTCTCTCACCAGATCAGGACGATTATCAATTTCAATGTCAGGCGCAACGCCGCGGTTTTCAATCAGCCACTTGCTGTCCAAACCATAAAGCGAGAATTCTGGACGCGTGATGTAGCCGCCATCGATCAGAGGAATTTCACCGCGGATACCGCGAACCCCACCCCAGGTGCGCTCTCCGATCAGTGGTCCCAGTTTGTAAAATTTGAAGTAGTAACTGAAGAAATCCCCATCGGAAGCCGCATAGTGATTTGTAATACAGGCCATCGAACCGTAGAAGACATTGTTGGGCTCGGTATCTGGCGCGAAGTTGCGGGCCGATTCCATGCCCGCAAGAATGCGGCGTAGGCGCTCAAATATAATCTGGTCAACGAAGCCGCCTCCGTTATAGCGAACGTCGAAGATCATTCCCTCTTTGCGAATCTGCGGAAAATATTGTTTCACGAACTCGTTAAGTCCGGCCGGACCCATATCTGGCAGGTAAACATACCCAATGCGGCCGCCGCTGGCCTGCTCGACTTTGCGCCGATTGGTTTCGATCCAGTTCAACTCGTGCAGACCAAATTCGCTCGGAATCGGCCGCACCACCACGTTGCGTGCTCCCTGCTCGCTGGGCTTGCTGTTGATCGAAAGCGTGGTTGTCTGGTTCACCGTATTGATGAACAATTCATAGGGGTTCTGCGGAACCCGCAAGGGACGGCCATTCACGGCCAGCAGGTAGTCGCCCTCTTTCACCATGACACCTGGCTCGGTAAGTGGGGAGCGCAAACTGCCATTCCAGTTTTCACCCGGATAAATCTTCGCCAAACGATACATTCCGCTTTTTGCATCGGGCTCAATATTTGCGCCTAAAAGGCCGACGTTGACCGTATCAATGCCGGGATAATCTCCGCCTCCGACATATGTGTGCGAGTTCGAAAGTTCACCAATCAGTTCGCCCAAAACATAAGTCAGGCTTAACCGGTCAGCTACGTACGGCAGCAGTTGCGCATATTTGTCATGCTCGTGCTGCCAATCCACTCCGTTCATCGCCGGCTCGTAAAAGTAATCGCGCTCCTGCCGCCAAACCTCGTTGTAAATTTGTTTCCACTCCGCGGGAGGATCAATTTCCATCCGCATCGCATCTATTTTTAGAGCGCCTTCGCCTGCGTGCGCCAAAGGTTTTGATGCGCTTTCTTTTGAACTTTCGTCCGTACCTTCAGGCACTTTCGCATCGACGATGCCGTAATCGTGTTCAACGTTCTCGCCACCTTCACCCTTCGGCGTACCGTACAGAATTTTCTTGCCGTCAAATGACAGCGTGTACTGATCAGCTCCTTCGAGAAACACATGATCTTTGCGATCTTTCAAGTTGTATGCGTGAATGGCCGGAGATTCGCCCGGCAAGGGCCCAGACAGGCCCTGAATCGGCGCAGAAATATAGAAGATAACTCCCTTGGCCGCAGTCAACGTTTGCAGGTTGCCGGGAGGAATCGGCAGGGCCACAATACGATTCTGAATTCCCTCGAGATCGATGCGGAAATTGTTTAATGCCGGTCGCGTTCCCGGCTTCTGCTCTTTTTCAGCTTCGGCAGCAGGTTTTTGCACGGTTCCCGTCACTTCAGGTTTGGCGGCGCCCGAAGGCTTGGGCTTTTTTGCGGGCGTCTCCGGTGGCTTCTGCCCGGGCGTTTGCGTCCCCGGCGTGGGTGCCAGCAACACATCCGGAGCTTGGCTAACGCTCACTTCATCGCTTAGCACCGGGAATGGAGACGGCTCATCCGCGCGCAGGGTCGCAATGTATACGCGGCCTGCTTTCGGATTTGCGAATTCCATATCGTAAACGCCAAGCACTTCGTTGAAGTCACGATTCGAAAAGAAGTAAAGATACTTCCCTTCCGGATCGAAATAAGGCGCCGAACTGTCGCTGGCATTTGTTGTGACCGGGCTCATTTTCTTGTCGGCCAGTCCGTAGAGATAAATCACTCCATTATGGTTCTCAGCGGCTTTGGAGTATGCCACCCAGTTGCTGTCCGGCGACCAGTTGTAGTCTGTCAGATCGGCATATTTGCCTTGATCAATCTGCACCGGCTTCTTGTCGTTGATATCGACGTAGAAAAGCCGTGTTTCTTTATCGGCGAAAAGTAACTTCTTGCTATCCGGCGCCCACACCGGCGGCAGGCGAAATATTTTTCCATCGTACGTAATTCTCTGCTCCTGTCCTAAACCGTCTTGCGGTGCGATGTAAAGTTCATCTTCACCCGTTCGGTCCGACATATACGCGACCCAACGGCCATCCGGCGACCACGCTGCGTATTTCTCGCGAATTCCCGAAGTGCGCGTGATATTGCGGACGCTTCCTTCTTTCGCCGGCACGGTGAAAATGTCACCGCGAGCGGAAAAGACCGCACGTTTTCCGTCGGGCGCGATATCGAAATCCGTGATCAGCTTACTCACCCTCTCCCAGTGTTTGCGGGCCAAATCGCGGTCGCCGGGAAGGTAGATGGTGAGTTTGTGTTCCTTCTGACTATTCAAATCGAACAGATACAAATAGCCGCCATTCTCGAATACGATTGCATCCGGACCGAGGCTCGGCCAGTTCACATCAAAATCGGTGAAATGCGTGAGCTGTTTTATTTCGTGGGTGGACAAACTGTAGCTGTACAGGTTCAACCGGTGTTCCGTCCCGCGATCGGAATCAAAATAAATTATGTCGCCATGCCACATGGGAAACGTGTCCGTCCATTCCGTGTGTGGCATCTGCTCAATGTGATTGGCCTTGAGATCATAAATCCAGATGTCCTGCGCCATGCCTCCGGTGTAGCGCTTCCAGGTGCGGAAGTTCCGGAAGATGCGGTTGTAAGCAATGCTGTTCCCGTCGGGCGAATAAGATGTCAGCCCACCTTTATCCAGTGGCAGCGCCTCGGGCAGTCCGCCGTCGATGCTGATGCTGTAAAGCCGGCCGAACCACTCATTAAACGTGTCGCGGCGGCTGAGGAAGACGATGCGCTTACTGTCGGGCGTCCAGGTGATGACTTCGTTGTGAATGCCCATGCGTTCGTTGAGGTGCCCACCGCCGGGATGAAAGGTCAACTGTTTGGGGTCGCCGCCCTCTGCGGGCATCAGATACACGTTGTAGTTGCCATCGTATTGGCCGGTGAACGCAATCCACTTTCCGTCCGGAGAAAATTTCGCAAAGAGTTCCTGCCCGGGATGGCTGGTGATTCGTTGTGCCGTCCCACCGTCCCTTGAAACCAGCCACAGATCGCCGCCGTAACTGAAAGCGATTTTGTCTTTTGAAACGTCCGGGAACCTTAACAAGCGGCCCTCAGGCAAACGCTGCGCGCTCCCCAGTGTGGCCACACTCAAAAAGAGAATCGCAAACACCGAACGGAATGGCATAGCATTTCCTCCGCGAAGGTTCTACCCTTGGTTTCGCCGACCGGCTCTACTCAGGTTGCACCACCAGGAACGTCGTGGTGCCGCCGCGATTGACCAGCAAAACCAGCGTCTGTTTTCCTGCCTGATTAATCAAACGCTGATAATCTGGCACCGTATTCACCGCCTGCTTGTTGATTTGCTCAATGACGTCTCCGCGCTGCAAGCCCGCTTCGGCGGCAGGTGAACCTTCTGGAACTTCGGTGACCACAACGCCTTTGACGTCAGGCTTCAAGCCAAGCTGCTGACGGATTTCGCCCGTCAACTCTTCGACCTGCACGCCGCGCATCGGGCTGTTCTCGGCTGATCCGCCCGGAGCATTCGCAGCGCTTTTACCCGCGGGCGCCTCGCCAAGAGTCAAGTTGACATCACGCGGCTCACCATTGCGGATTACCTTCAAATGCACCGTGGTTCCAGGCGCCATGGTCGCGACCCTGAGACGCAGATCATTTGGCCCGTTGATCGGCTGTCCATTCAATTCCGTAATTACGTCGCCGCGTTGCAGGCCAGCTTTTGCGCCAGGGCTGTCAGGATCGATACTGCCGACTAATGCGCCCTTTTCGGAGGAAAGATGAAACGCCTTCGCCAGATCAGGTGTGACCTCTTGTATCCCAACGCCGATATAACCACGCACCACTTTGCCATGCTTCAAAATTTCATCCATGACATACTTCGCCATGTTGATGGGAATGGCAAAGCCGATGCCCTGATTTCCCCCCGAGCCCCCGGCCAGGATGGCGGTGTTGATGCCAATCACTTCCGCACGAGCATTGATCAGCGCCCCGCCGGAGTTACCGGGATTGATCGCCGCATCGGTCTGAATGAAATCTTCATAATCCTCGATAGAGAGACCGTTACGGCCGGTGGCGCTCACGATGCCCATGGTTGCAGTTTCACCTACGCCAAAAGGATTACCGATGGCAAAAGCGTAATCGCCAACCTGAATTTTTGACGAATCGGCCAGCGGAATGGTCGTCAGGCCAGCGGCTTCAATCTTGAGGACCGCAACATCAGTCTTGGGGTCGGTACCAATCACCTTCCCGGGAAACTGCCGCTTATCCGGAAGCATCACTTTAATATCGGTGCCCTTGTCGACCACGTGATTGTTGGTCAGAATATATCCGTCAGCGCTAACAATCACGCCCGAGCCTAAACCCATTTCCCTTTGCTGTTGCGGAGCCCGGGAACCTTGGCCTCCAAAGAACTGCTGGAAAAAGGGATCATTGAAGAAAGGATTTTGAGGAACTTTCACCATTCGCGAAGAGGTAATACTGACCACAGCAGGAAGCGCCGATTTGAACAGCGGCGCAAATCCCATGCTGTTCGCTGAAACTGTGCCCTCAGCGCCGCGGGCTTGGGTGATGTAGACAGGAACCCGGTTTGATCCGCCAACGACCGGATGCCCAGCCCACGAAGCAACGCCCAGGCCCAGCGCAGCTCCCATCAATAGAATGCTGGCCCCAATGACAGCCGCAGCGACAGAATGTAACTGAATAAATCGTGACACGATGAAACCTCCTCGCAGCTCACGAAGCCCCTGAAAAGATACCAATCAGATTAGTTTTTGCTTACAGCGGTTGCTCAAATATAACGCCATAAGAGGTTGCTGAAAAATCCTCGATTCGTATCACTTCAATCCGCATCACTCGATTCGTATCTGGGTATGCCTTCGGGCATATTGTAAGTGGCTAAAAATGGGTTCGGCTTTAGCCGCTGGGGTTCGATGTTCCTGGTGTGAACAGCATTTTTCCCGCAGCCTCATAGGTTGTTGCTGCTCGACTTTGGCCTATCTCCATTGACTTGTTCCGGGCAGCCAAGAATAATCAAGCTTGCATGGATATCTACGAGGAAATCGTCAAGCTGCGCCAGGAGGGGCGTCGCGGCGCCGTGGCAACCATTGTCAACGTGCGCGGCTCCATTCCTTCTTTCGAAACCGCCAAGATGCTGGTACGTGACGACGGCTCGATCGCCGGCACTATTGGCGGGGGCTGTGTCGAAGCCGAAGTCTGGCAAGCCGCCCGCGAGGTAATGGAAAATGAAAAGCCTCGCAGTCTGACCTTCAACCTCAATCAGGATCCGAAATACGATACCGGGCTGGTCTGTGGTGGGACACTCGACATTTTCATCGAGCCGGTGCTGCCTCCAGCGTCGCTTTACATCTTCGGCGCCGGTCACGTTTCTGTGAACCTCTACAAGGCAGCCAAGAGCGCCGGCTTCGATGTGAGCATTATCGACGACCGCGAAACGTATGCCAGCCGGGAACGTTTTCCTGAAGCCAAGGAAGTGATTGCAGAAGATTTTGAGCAGGCCATGGCTCGAATTACACCGAATGAATCGTCGTACATCGTGATCGTCACCCGCGGGCATCGCGACGACATGCGAGTACTGCGCTGGGCGGTGCAAACCCGGGCGAAGTACATCGGCATGATCGGCTCCAAGCGCAAGACAATCACAATATTCCGCGAATTGACGAAAGAAGGCATTCCGGCGGAATTATTCGAACGTGTGCACGCCCCCGTCGGCCTGGACATCGGCGCCATTACGCCGGAAGAAATTGCGGTAGCGATTACAGCTGAATTGATTGCCGTGCGCCGCCACGCGGAACGAGCCTTGCCCCATATGAGTTGGTTCAAGAACAGAAACAGTGAGCTGAACACGGAAGATGTTGCGAACCAGACTCGCGAGGAAACCGGCAGCGATCGCTGATTGAAAGTTTCGATGAGGGTGCGTTCAATCCTGATTAGAAATTTCCGTCACCATTCGTCCCTATCTGCTATCTTCGCCTCATGACTCCCGCGCATAGCCTGTACGCAGTCATCCTTGCCGCCGGCGAGTCAACTCGCATGGGCACGGATAAAGCTTTACTCCCATGGCCGCCGACCGGGCCCGGCTCTCTGCCCACCGGTAAGACATTTCTTTCAGCTGCAATTGAAGCACTCGACCCCTTTAGCGAGAGAGTGATTGTGGTGGTTGGAAAGAACGAAAGCAATCTGGCGCCGGTGATATACGCCAATGGTGCGTCGCTGGTGACAAATCCAAATCCCGAACGTGGCCAGTTCAGTTCACTTCAAGTAGGTTTGCGTGAGGTTCTGAACCATGGCCGCGATTCAGCAATGGTCACCCTGGTCGACCGTCCTCCAGCAACTGCAGCAACTTTGAACGCTCTTTGCTCTGCATTTGCAGAGGCGCCAAGCGAGGTGTGGGCGGTTGTTCCAGAATACAAAGGAAAACATGGGCACCCCTTTCTGCTGGCGAGAGAGATGATCGAAGCCTTTCTGAAGGCCCCGCCAACCGCGAATGCGCGGGAGATTGAGCATCAAAATCTGCGCCACGTTTTGTATGTTGCCGTCGATGATGCGCGAGCTACGATGAACGTCGACACGCCCGAAGAATATGCGGCATTATCAAAGTAGTGTGTTTCATAAACGTATTCGAAAGGGCACGGCTTCCAGCCGTGCCGTAAGTCGTTTGTAGGCCCGAGCTAAGAGACGTTTATGAAACACGCTCAGCGACGCCAGACTTAAGAACTCATTTCGAAATGAAACAACACAAATGATTCCGACCACAATGGCCAGATCAGCTGATTTTGTCGAATCAGTACTCCGGCTTCAACCTCAACTCGCGGTCTTCGATTGTGACGGGACACTGTGGGCAGGCGACGCCGGGGAACGCTTTTTCGATTGGGAACTCAAGCGAGGACTGCTTCCTGATGACGTTGCGCAGTGGGCGCGCGCACGATACGCCGACTACAAGAACGGCAACGTCAGCGAAGAAGACATGTGCGGCGAGATGGTCACGCTTCATTCGGGCCTCGGCGAATCCGAATTGCGAACTGCCGCCACGCAATTCTTCGATGAGAATTTCGCAACCCAGATATTCCCCGAAATGCAGGAACTCGTGGGCCGGCTGCGGCGCGCGGGGTGCGATGTTTGGGCAGTCTCCTCGACCAACGAGTGGGTAATTCGCGCAGCCATGAAGCACTTCGCCATCGACGAGGAAAAGATACTGGCTGCGTCGGTCGAGATTGAAAACGAACGGGCCAGTAAGCGTTTGATTCGCGTGCCTTCGGGTGAAGGTAAGACGCGAGCAATACGCGAAGTTATCAGAAAAGATCCGGACGCAGCATTCGGCAACTCTCGCTGGGATGCTCACATGCTCGCGATTGCCAAGCACGGGTACGCAGTGAATCCGAATCCGGATCTGGAGAAAATGGCGCGAGAGTGCGGTTGGACGATCTACTGGCCTGCTGCAACCACACCACACACGCAGCGTTAGGGGTTGAGTTTTTTCAGGGCCGCCGCAAGCGCATCCATCGCAAGGTAGCTGGCGTGTGTGGAGGCTTCCGGCAAATCGCCAACCGCCTGCACCAGTTCCTCGCGACGTAACTGCTGCGCTGCTTCCACAGTCCTCCCCTTCACCAGTTCAGTGAGTGCCGAACCGCAAGCCATTGCGGGAACGCATCCTTTAGCCAGAAAACGGATCTCTGCGATGTGGCCATTCGAGAGCTTCATGCTCAATTTCAAAATATCACCGCAAGCTGGATTTTGGACCTGGACAATCGCATCAGGATTAGCAACTTCGCCCGCATTGCGGGGGTTCTCGAAGTGATCGAGCAGCTGCGGCGAATACATTTCAAAATTGTAACGTAGGTCGGATGCCGCACTGTGTCAGATGTACGACGAAGACTGATCGCACTCTTGTCGCCAGTGAAGCTACTCCGTTAGATTACCTCTCGAACCTTGTCCTGCAGAACGGTCTTGATAATTTTCATGCGATCTTTTTCGCCACGAATCAAAGCCTCTGCAAAGTGCACGGCTTGCTCGGTTTTTATTTTCCCGGGCAACGGCGGCTCATTCGCATCCACCAGAGCCTCGACTAAAGCAGGTCCGTCATGCCGCAGAGCCTGCGAGAGAACGCGTTCCGCGTCCTTGGGATTTTCCAGCGTAAAACCGGCTACGCCGCACGCTTCCGCCACTTTCGCGAAGTCAATCGGCTGCAACTCGACACCGAATTCAGGATTAGCGTCCAGAACCATTTGCTCCCACTTAATTTGACCGAGAACATTGTTCTTGATAACGATCACCTTCACTGGCAGGTTGTATTTCGCCAGTGTAGCCAGCTCTCCCATAAGCATGGTCAGGCCGCCATCTCCGACCACGCAAACAACCTGCCTCCCAGGAAATGCTACTGACGCACCGATGCTGTATGGCAAACCATTCGCCATCGTGGCCAGCGAACCGGACAAAGAGAACTTCATGGTTCCACGCATTTCGATATAACGCGCCGCCCAGGTCGCAATCGTGCCACTATCGGCGGAGACGATGGCATCGTCGTCGAGAAGTTTGTTCAGCGTGTAGGTGACGACTTGCGGCTTCATCGGCATATCCTGGCGCGTGCCACGCTTTTCCAAGACTTCGTTCCAGTCCTTCATTCGCGATTGCGCTTTCTCAAGAAACTTTCGTTCTGTCTTTTTTTCGAGCAGAGGCAGAAGCTGTCTCAAGATTGCGCCAGAATCTCCAGCCAAACCCACCTCGACTGGATAGCGCAGCCCGATGCGCGCCGGATCTGCATCAATTTGCACGCAGCGTGCCTTGCCGGGCTTGGGAAAAAAATCAATGTACGGAAAGCTGGTGCCGACCATGATCAAGGTGTCGCACTCTTCCATCGCTTCCTGCGAAGGAGCAGTGCCCAAAAGGCCAATTCCACCGGTCGTGTACGGGCTTCGGTCGGGCAGGACTCCTTTACCAAGCAATGGCTTGATCACAGGCCCGGCAACGGTTTCGGCTAATCGCAATACTTCCGGACTGGCATCGAGTGCGCCACGGCCAGCCAGAATTACCACCTTCGATCCGTCATTGATAACCTTTGCAGCCTTCTGCAAAGCCATACTCGTCGGATAAGCGGTCGAACCCGCATACCACTCGCCACTATGGTTGGGGATGTTGGCGCTCGATCGCTTGTCATCCGACGGTTTCCATTCCTGAATATCTTTCGCAATATTGATGTGGGCAACACCGCGTCGCGCCAGCGCTGTGCGTATAGCCTCGTCGAGAACGTTCAAAGCATGGGCAGGCCCCATGATTCCTTCGTTGTATTCGCAAACATCCATGAAGAGCTTGTCGAGATCAACGTCTTGCTGGTAGTGTGTGCCAATAAGATCGTGATACGTGTGCCCGGTGATTGCCAGCACCGGTTGTCCATCGCATTTGGCGTCGTAGAGTCCATTCAAAAGATGAATGCCTCCAGGTCCCGAAGTTGCAACGCACACGCCGAGCCGGCCCGTGTACTTCGCATAGCCGACCGCCGCTAAAGCAGCGGCCTCCTCATGCCGCACTTGTATGAAGTGCATCTTCTCTTGATGAGTTCGAAGAGCTTCGAAGAAACCGTCCACGCCATCTCCAGGCAAGCCAAAGATGGTGTCAACTCCCCACTCCACCAGCCGTTCGACCAGTAAATCCGAAACTTGTTTCGCCATAATATGCCTTGCTCTTTCTACCCCGCGAATTTGCTGGCATCGGCCACTTTCCCTCCACGCGCAGACCTTCAAAGTGCCAATAATTCAACGGTGACGTTCAGGTCACTTGCTAATGCAGCAGGGTTCACAAACCCTAGATTCCAAATTCTTGTTGGAGGATGTCCACACATCGGCGCTTCCAATAACTGTTTATTTTTTCGGAGATTCGCCGCTCAAAGGATTCGCAACAACACTTCCTGCAACGTATTACGGGGCGCTGCATCAACCTAAAGGTGTCGGAACGCACCCAGCTTTCAGACCGCACGGCAGAAATGTCTGCAGTGAACGCGACAGGCGATGATATCTCCTGGCCCGCAATAGAGGATTACGCCATTATCGGCGACTGCCGCTCCGCAGCTTTAGTTTCGCGAGACGGATCAATCGATTGGCTTTGCTGGCCAAGATTCGATAAACCTGCAATCTTCGCGGCGCTGCTCGACCGCAAGCGAGGCGGATTTTGGCGCATCTGTCCCGCCGGTCGTGCCACCGTCAAACGGCACTATGTGCCGGATTCAAACGTGCTCGAAACCCATTTTACGAATGATTCCGGCACCGCCATTCTTACCGACCTCATGCCCGGCGCATCTCACACTTCGCGTCAAAATTCGCTGATACCGGATCACGAAATCATTCGTAAGGTCACATGCGTCGCGGGTGAAATCGACTTGCAAATTGAATTCTCCCCCATGGCGGATTACGGCAAGTCCAGAGTTCAGATTCGCCAATTCGGTGCTCTCGGCCTAAAAATCCACGTGGGTAGAGCAGCCTATTGGTTGCGCAGCAGCCTCCCTCTGGAGATTGCCGACGGAAGCGCACACGCGCGCGTCGTCCTGCGATCCGGCGAGAGCCTGCGTTTTTCATTCAGCTATTCGGAAGAAGCTCCAGCGGTGCTGCGTCCTCTGGATTCCTCTTTCGACGAACGCATTAATCAATCTGTAGCCAACTGGCAAACTTGGGGCCGTTTTGCTTCGTACGACGGCGATTATCGAAACGAAGTGGTACGCAGCGCGCTCACTCTGAAGTTGCTTAGCTATGAGCCGTCAGGGGCGATTATCGCGGCAGCCACCACTTCCCTGCCCGAACGCATCGGCGGCAGCCTTAACTGGGACTACCGTTATTGCTGGTTGCGCGATGCCTCCTTCACCATTCGCGCCTTGTTGGAACTGGATTATTGGGATGAAGCCGAAGATTTTCTTGACTGGATGCTGCAAGCTACCCGGCTCACCCAACCCGAGTTGAGAATTTTGTATTCCGTTTATGGCGACGAGGCTCCCCCCGAACGTGAACTCGAATACCTAAGTGGGTATCGAGGATCGAAGCCGGTACGCATCGGCAATGCCGCCCGGGAGCAGCTTCAACTCGATGTTTATGGCGAAGTGATCGACGCAGCGTCTCAGTTCGCCTTTCATGGCGGGCATCTCGACAGTGAAATGCAAAAGGCTTTAATTGGCCTGGGAAATTATGTAACCAAGAATTGGAACCAGCCCGACGAGGGTATCTGGGAACCGCGGTCGGGACGCCAGAACCATACCCATTCGCGTCTTTTATGTTGGACGGCCATGGACCGGCTCATCACTCTTTCTGAGCGTGGGATGCTTCGCGGAGCCCCGATCGATCAATACAAAGAGCACAGTAATTCCATACGTGGCCAGATCGAGCAACGCGCCTGGAACGAGCAACTGCAAAGCTACGTGAGCGTGCTCGATGGCGATCAACTCGATGCCAGCTTGCTGTTGCTATCCTGGTACGGCTTCGCCGAGGCCGGCTCAGCCAGAATGCGCAGCACGCACCAGGCAATTCGCCAACGTCTCGGAACTCCCGACGGACTACTCTACCGCTACGAGAACGAAAATTCTGAAGGCACATTCGCCATCTGCAGTTTCTGGGAGGCAGAATATCTTGCCTTGGGCGGAGGCTCACTGGATGACGCTCGCCAACATTTCGGCCGCTTAATGAAATATGCAAACGATTTAGGATTGTATGGCGAGGAAATCGACGCCCGTACCGGCACCGCACTGGGCAACTTTCCGCAAGCCTTCACCCATGTGGGATTGATTGGTGCCGCGCTGTCCATCAGCCAGCGAGAAAAGGGAGAACAGCAACTCGCTCATCGTCCGCCAGCAGCTACTCCGCAGGACGCATCCAAGGTTGCGTCGTGAACTGGACAAGCTGGTTACTCTCAGGATTTGTTGCGACGTTGGCGCTTTCAACCTTGTTGGCCACCAGCCAAGGCTTAGGCCTGACCCGGATGAATTTGCCCTACCTCATAGGAACGGTCGTTTCGCCGAAGCGGGAAAAAGCAAAAGTTTATGGTTTCGCCATCCATTTAGTAAACGGCCTGATTTTCTCCATTTTGTATGTCTTAATATTCGAGGATATGCACATGGCCAACTGGTGGTTCGGCGCGCTGATCGGATTAGCACACGCGCTAATGGTCCTGACGGTAGGTATGTCACTGATGCCGGGGCTGCATCCTCGAATGGCCAGCGAGCAGCATGGACCCAATGCGAACCGCCTGCTCGAGCCACCCGGATTCATGGCCCTGAATTACGGAATCCAAACTCCTATCTCTGTTTTTCTCGCGCACGCCGTGTTCGGAGCAATCTTGGGGTCGCTCTATCATCTAAGTCACACAGCCTAGAGCCGCCGTTGGTCCGTCGTTTTAGCGTGCACGACACTCAACCCGCGGTTGGTATCTCCAAAACACTGGCACTAATATATGTGACTGACTATGGAGAGAAAATGCAGAATAAACATGCCGTGGCAGGGCAAAAGTCTAATTTGGAAGTCCTTTTGTCGGAGTTCGTAGAAGAGCTGCAAAGGCCTCTTGGTCCCCGAGCGCTTTCAGTATTTTCTCAATGTGCGGATCGAATTTGTCATCAAGAGCCTTCTTCGGCTCCGGTTCTGCAAGCAGTTGCGTCGTGTGTGCCTGCCAATTTGACCGCAGCTCAGGATCAGAAGAAATCTTAATGAGCGTCTCCAGGGCATATATCTGACCATATAATCCCTTGACCAGATTCAGTAAAAAGCGGATGTATTCTTGGGTTGCTGGTTCCATAGCGCCGCGAATTATACGCCTCTTTACAAATGCAATTCCCAAGGCGAACCGAATGGATCTACCTGTGCTGTCTCTACGCGAATTATGGCGCACGCCTCTTGCTCGGTATTACCCATTGTGAATAGTAGGCGGTCAGTCTGCACCTTCAGGGTGGTTACAAGTTTGTCATCTGTCATCAAGCAATACATCGGATTTGGGTCTGGATCATCGCCATCTCGTCGCTTCATTTCGTTGCCATCAGCGGGAATTCTTAGGGCATCGATGAGTGTTTTCATGCGATTGTCTATGTCGCCAGCTGAATTAAGGATGGCTCCCGGCTGTTCTGGACGCAGAAGAAGTACATCCAATGACAACACTAAACCATTAGCCTCGGTCGCAATTGGGATGAACCCGATTCCGCTACGCTCATATCTTTTCGCTAAACTCTGTAGAAATGGTTCACTGGGCTTGTGATCCCATTGAAGAACCTTATCTCCGTAGTACTTGAGCGCTGGATTTGTTTCCCACAAGTTCTTTAGCTGCTCGTGGAAATGCCGCCGAAGGCAGTGCTTCTCCCATGTGCGCCGATTAGTATTTCCGCCAGACCTAATCAGATCACCAGCATAAAGCAGATGAAATTCCATATGTTTGTTACCAATATAATCCGGCGGGTCATCGATCAGAGTCTGACTTTTGGCGCACAACACGGCATCCTCTCCATAAGGAGACAACACCGCTCCAACTGTTATGGCGAATCCACGCGCCTCTTGCATCGCAAGTTAAACTGGCGGCCTGACAAGGATTCGGAGCTAGCCGGGTTACTCGAATCCCAACTCTTTCCACTTTTTATCCACCAGCGCTTTGGTCTTTTCATCCATGAGAATTTCGTCGGGCCAGGGGCGGTTGAAGCCTTCGCTCGACCATTTGCGGGTGGCGTCGATGCCCATCTTCGATCCGTAATTGGGCAGGCGAGAGGCGTGGTCGAGCGAATCGATGGGGCCGAGGATGAATTGGATGTCGCGCTCGGGATCAATGTGATTGAGCACTTTGAGCGTGACCTCGCCGATGTCCTGCACGTTGACGTCTTCATCGACCACGATGATGCATTTCGTGAACATGGCCTGGCCGAGCGACCAGACGGCGTTCATCACTTTGCGCGCCTGGCCGGGATAGGACTTCTTGATGGAGACGATCATCAGGTTGTGAAAGATGCCTTCGACGGGTAGATTGATGTCGACGATCTCCGGGATGGTGAGCTTCATCAGCGGCAGGAAAATACGCTCGACGGCTTTGCCCATCCAGCCATCTTCCATCGGCGGTTTGCCGACGATGGTGGTCGAGTAAATCGGATTCTTGCGATGGGTGATGCAGGTGAGGTGAAAGACAGGATAAAGATCCTCGAGCGAGTAGAAGCCGGTGTGATCTCCGAAAGGACCCTCGGTTCTGAGTTCGTCGAGGTTAACGTGGCCTTCGAGAACGATTTCGGCTGAGGCTGGGACTTCGAGATCGACGGTCTCGCACTTCACCAGTTCGACTGGCTTCTGGCGGAGGAATCCGGCGATGAGATATTCCTCGACGTCGGGCGGCGCGGGAACGATGGCGGAAAAGGTGATGGCAGGATCGGTGCCGATGGCGACGGCGACTTCCATCTTGCCGGCGGGACGCTCGCCGTCGGCTAGGACGGAGCCACCCGAAGAGCGCGCCATTAGATCGACAGCACGCGCGGGGACGCGCGCGCCTACATTGGCGGCGGCTCGCATGCGTTCGCGATAATGTTCGGCTGCGACCTTCTGCCTTTGCCAGTGCATACCGGTGGTTTGCGAGTCGTAGACTTGCATGCGATACATGCCAACGTTGCGTTTGCCGGTTCGGGGATCGCGCGTGATCACGCACGGCAGGGTGATGAAACGTCCGGCGTCTTTGGGCCAGCATTGCAGGATGGGAAACCAGTCGAGCGAGAAATTGTCGCGGCGAATGACTTCTTTGCACGGTCCGGTGGAAACTGTTTTCGGAAAGAACTTGCCCATTTCAGCAAGCATGGGAAGCATCTTTACTTTGTCGAGGAAGCCTTGTGGAGATTTCACGTCCATGAATTGGCGGATGCGGTCGGCGACCTCGTCGAGCTTGTCCACCTCGAGCGCGAGATTCATGCGGCGGGCGGAGCCAAATTGATTGATCAGAACTTGGGCGCCGGGATGGTTTTTGATGTTTTGGAACAGCAGCGCCGGGCCGCCGGGCGCGGACGCCCGGCCTCCACTATTTTTGCTGACGCGATCGGTGATTTCGGCGATTTCGAGAATGGGATCGACTTCGGTACGGATCTTCTTTAATTCGCCGGCGCGGTCGAGCGCGGCGATCCAATCACGCAGGTCGTCGTAGGCCAAGAGTTCCCTCGTTGCGAAACGCGATTATAAAGCACCGCAAGAGTCAAGGCTCTAACCGCCAGGCAAACCCTGACAAATGCTGGATTCGTATCGGGGCGTCGCTTCAGCGATGCCGTAACCGCTGCGAAATCAGTAGCGCCTTCAGGCGCTGCAGGGCGCCATCTCGACTTTTTCAGCAGCCCTGTTAGATTTAGTAGTGAGAGGTGGGGTTTGAAACGACGAGTCGTGATTACTGGTATGGGAGTGGTGAGTCCTAACGGTGTGGGGAATGCTGCCTTTTCTGCGGGCGTACTGAGCGGACGAAGCGGGGTACGGCGCATTTCGCGTTTTGATCCGACGGAAATTCCGGTGCAGATTGCCGGCGAGGTTCCGGATTTTGACGAATTGGCTTGGGTGGAAAAGCGCGATCGGAAACATGTGTCCCGCGTGCTGCCACTTGCTCTGGCTGCGGCTTCCGAGGCTTTGAACGACGCTGGCCTTGATACGGCTTCCCTGCCCCTGGAGCAGGCCCGGCGGTTTGGCGTGATCATTGGTTCGGGTGGAGGATCACAGGAGTTCACCGAGGAGCAATATCGGCTGTTCTTCCATCAGCAATATAAGCAGATGAGTTTGTTCTGCGTGCCGACCGGAGTGATGGGTTCGCTTTCGAGTGAATTAAATGTGCGCTTTGGGCTGCGCGGTGCAAGTCACGTGATCACGACGGGTTGTACTTCGTCGACGGACGCGTTTGGATATTCGCTGCGGCAGATTCAATCGGGGCGATTGGACATGGTGTTGAGCGGCGGCGCGGATGCGCCGATTGCGCTGGGAATTATTAAGGGCTTCATCCTCATGAAGATTTTGACCGACTCCTGGAACCATGCGCCGGAGCGGGGATCGCGGCCATTCTCAGTCGACCGCGATGGTTTCGTGCTGGCTGAGGGGGCGTGGATGTTCGTGCTGGAGGAGTACGAACATGCGCGGGCGCGTGGCGCGAAAATGCTGGCGGAAATTTGCGGATATGGGTCAACCTGTGAAGCCTTTCATCGGGTGCGGCTGCAGGAGTGCGGCGAAGAGCCGGCACGCGCGATTGGCTTGGCGATGAAGGAAGCTGGCATCTCGCCCGAAGATGTGGACTACGTGAATTTGCATGGGACGTCGACGCAGTTGAATGACCGCATCGAAACCCGGGCGCTGAAGCTGGTGTTGGGTGAGCACGCGCGGCAGGTTCCGATGTCGGCGTTGAAGTCGCAGATTGGGCATCCGCAGGGCGCGTGTGGCGCGGCTGGCGTGGCGGCTGCGATTGTGGCTATGCAGTGCGGGCAGATTCCGCCGACGATCAATCTGGAGACGCCTGATCCGGAATGCGATCTGGATTATGTGCCCGAGGTTGGGCGGAAGAAATCGGTTGAACACGCGGTGTGCAATTGCATTGCCTTCGGATCGAAGAACTCGGCTCTGGTGTTGCGGAATTGCGCTTAAGTGCGGCCACGGATTTGCGCGGATCATGGAAGCTGCATAGCTTACCGATTCCCCCGCACGGGCGTGGACGCCCGCGCCTACACTTTTTAACGGGCAGGACGCCCGGTCTCCATTTGTCACGCAAGCAGGCGGCGGATGGTGTTTTCTACTGTGGACCAGGCCTTCGAGCGAGGATCGATCAGGTCGAAATGCCCAGCGGTTGAGATTTCCGTGTAATGCGCATCTTCTCCTCGCTTTTTCTTTTGTTCCGTGTACTGGCGGCTGAAATACGGGGGGACTATATCGTCTCCGGCGCCGTGAATCAGCCATTGTGTCGTAGCGTGGTTGATTGCGAGCTGCATGGGATCGGCTTCGTGATAATGCTCGGGTACTTGGGTCGGCTTGCCTCCGAGAAAATCGACAACTGCGTTGTCGCTGAGATGTTGCTCCCACGCCTGCTGCAAATCCACTACACCCGCCAACGAGATCACGCGCTTGATTGAGGATTCATGCGCGGCCAGACAAAGGGCGAGTTCCCCTCCTGCAGAATGGCCCATCACCAGAAGTTTTGTTAAGTCGAAGTCGTATCGTTTTGCAATTTGCGGCAGATAACGATAGGCGTTGCGAACGTCCTCGAAGCTGCCAGGCCAGCCTCCGCCGGGATTGCCGACGCGGCGATATTCGATGTTCCATGTGGCGATACCTTTTGCGGTCAGGGTGGCGCAGAGGTGCCCAGTGTGCAGGAGATTGTATTTCGCGCGCCAGAAGCCTCCGTGGATGTTCATCGCGACGGGAAACGGGCCTTTGGTCTTGGGGAGGCGGAGATCGGCGAATTGATTTGCGTCGGTGCCATAAGGGAGATGGGCATCGGCTGGCGGCGGTGGGAGAGTGAGAATGTCGTCGGAGGACATGGCACTCAATTTAACCACAGAGGAAACATTAAGGACTATGCCACGGATTCCGCGGATCAAGTGCTAGGAAATCGAAGTTGGCGGTATGGGCTCTAGCTCTACAATCGTGCCGTCTCCCCAGCCGTATTTCTTGGTGGAAAGATCGGCAATCGTTTGATGCAACTCGGGCTCGATTTCGCGGTTAATCAAGCGAGCATGGACTTCGAACTTTTCTCCCACGACTCGTACACCTGCCCGCGGATTGGCTCGCAGATTCTGCAGCCAGTGTGAAGTGGAATACTCGGCGATGAGGTAGAAACGTCCATCACGCTGCGTGAACCAGATTTCGATTTCGCGGGGCAGACCACTCTTGCGGCCTCGAGTGGTGAGATAGAGGTACTGCTCGCGGTCGAGATTATTGTCCTTTAAGTTTGAGTTTGGATTTGTTTTCTTCAAGGAATTCGCGCAGTTTGTCGGCGGACTCCAGCAGGCGAGTCCACTGTTCATAATAGAGCGTGACCGGAAAGCGGCCCAGGCCGTAGACGCTGACTCCGCCTTTCTCGCTGACCCGGAACTCCATGCTGGCAGCACGGCGGGGGCCTTGTTTCTCCAGTTCGGCTAAGCGAGCTTTCAGTTCTTCATAAGTTGGTTCAGCCATTTTTTCTTACCTCGAACGAGTGTAATCAATCCATGATATGGATTGAGCGGGAATTCGTCGAGAGCACCGGAGGAAATCCTGGAATGGGACGTCGGGGTGCCGCCCTATGGGGGCACATTAGTGCGGCCCTGGCATGGAAATTTGGCATGAAACATGACAGCGGCTCGTGACGGAGGGTTAACAGAACTATAGCCGAGATTTCGGCACTGCCGACTGCGGATGGGCAGGTGACCCGAAAGCTCAAAACCCAGGAGTGCCGGACTCATAGATTCAAACCAGTTGCATTGGCAAGGGAGAGAAGCCTTCGGTTACTCGCGTGCACAGGCAAATTCTGCTCATCACACTGGATATTCAGGAGACATCGCATGCTTCATAAATGCGCGAATCCAAATTGCACCAGCCCCTTCCGCAAGCTTAGCCAGGGAAAACTTTTTCTGGTGGACACGCCGCTCGAAAGATCAGACGCGAGGCGAACGCGATGGAGAGTGCAGTCCAGGAGCCGTATCGAGTACTACTGGCTCTGCGACCAGTGCGCGTTCGCGCTGACCCTGTCATACGAAAAGGGACGCGGCGTAGTTGCTGTCCCGCGGCCCGAGAGTGCGAAAAAACTGCCCGCAGCGGCTTTGCAGATCGTACAGCGGCCAAACTACGTAGATCTCCGGAGCGAACGGTCCGCCTAAGAAGGATGTGAGCCACCATGGAAAACGTAAAGATGCAGGAGTGCACCATTTGTGGGGATGAAAAAATCCCTGGGCAAATATGGTTTCTGATTGCCGAAAGTCACTGGGAAGACAAGCTGAGGATTCTGGAATGGGGCGACGAACTGGCCACGCGGCAAGGAGTCTATGCGGTCTGCGGGGCCGCACACGTGGAGGAGATGGTCATTCACTGGATGACAACCGGGAGTCTTGATTATCCGTTCGCAACGGTTGGACAGAAGCGAGGGAGACTCACATTGAGGCGCGGCTCATTTCTGCCTATGGTTGACGAGCCCGATACAAGGGGAGCACGCGAGATTGGAGAATTAGCGATTGATCCGGAGTGCGTGCGGCGGGCGCTGCGGGAAGATCCGGAGTCGCTGCGAGTGATCCTGGATGAACTGGTGCGCGCGCTGGAACGGGAGACGACGGGCGTAACGGCACGGCTGGAATCAGCGGACGCGATGTCATACGGGTTTCCGCGGGAGATTTGAGGCTGGTTAAGAACGATCAGGAGTTCACGGATTTTTTCCAGGCGTGCCAATCGTGAAAGACCGCGTTTTCCATTTCTTTGGCGGCAGCGAACAGCCAATTTGGCTTAAGGCGGCTGAGGTGACGGCGGACGTATTTCTGAACGTCTACGGTGCCGAGGTGGATGTTGGCGGTTTCCCATCCCATGGCAGAAAGGAGTTTTAGTTCGTCGCGGTTCGTCGGAAGAACAGTTAGCTCGATGCGGGAGCAATGCGGCGACAAACGGCGAACGATCCAGGGTCCGCGCAAACGGACGAAAGGATCAGGGCAGCGAACCGCACGGCTGATGATGGCTTGATACAGTATCTCCGACGGACCCTCTTCGCCTTTTGCCCAGTAAACAGCAGACGGTACCAGCGCTTTAGCCTCGCGGGCGATTTTGGCGCCATTGCAGAGAGCGATAGCAACCAGGCGAATGTGGCCCAGACTTCCGAGGCCGGCAACGCGGCGGACTGTCTTGTAAGTCAGTCCCGGATCGGGCATGAGATGCTCGAGAGCTTCTCTGGCGCTGACCGAAACGTCTCCGGTCGCTCGAGGCAGCGCGTCCATTTTTTGCCAGAAATGGACTGGGTCTCGCAAGATGCCGGTCGCGATCTGCCGCAGCCAGGTGTTCTCTTCTTCGAGAACAAAAGGACGGCCGCCCTGGGCGAGAGATTCTTCATAGCCTCGCAGAATCGACGCGCAGGCGTCCTTAGGCCGAAGGGTGAGATGGCCGGCCTCGATGGCAAGAACAGCGCTGGTAGCTAAACGCACCAGATCGATGGTGTATGGCAGGACGGCGGCCTCATCGAAATCGTTAACCCCCCAAACCAGGCGGCCTTCAACGTCACGCCAAGTACCGAAATTCTCGACATGGAGATCGCCTACGGCAAGAACGTGAGGAGCCTTGTCGAGGTCGGAGCAGATCTCGGGCCAGATTTGCATCCAGCGATAAAAAGTGGCGCGAAGAAAAGGAAAGACTGCTTCGGCCATGCGCTGGTGTTTCAGTTGAAGATCGGGCTTAACCAGCCGGGTATGGCGGCCGAGCCATTCTTCAAAGCGGTGGGTTGCGTTGACAATGTTCATTTCGTCGGTTGGCAACGATAGAACTGGCTTTGCTAAATGTCAACGAGGCGGTAGCTGAGACAAGCCAGCGTGCAATCGCACGGAGCGAGCGCAGAGCGGTCATTTTCTACTTTCGCTATCAGTTCACGAAATAAGCCGTATTCGTATCGATAAATTTCTTCGACTCCTCAGGCAGGTCGTCGACGGAGTAGATGGAATCCGAGGTACAGACTGGGACGCAGGCTCCGCAATCGATGCAACCGGCTGGGTCGACGTATAACTGGGTGGCCGCTTCAAAACCCGGCTCGTCCTTCTTGGGATGGATGCAATCGGTCGGACATACATCGGCACACAACTGGTCTTTAATGCAGCTATCTGTAATTACATAAGCAATGGCCAGCTCCAAAAGAGAGAATTAACGCATGAGTACATTACGCCGCGGACGCAGTTGCCCTCCGTGATGCATCTCTCATGAGGATGTGTCGGACATCACAGGCTCGCCGAATGGGCGCGCAAGAGGGAGTATCGCAAAAACTAATTAGGGCGGCCGATCCACCAAAGTATCTTGGCCACAATCCGCCATCCGTTAGTGGAAACCGCGGTCGATTCATACTCGCGGTTTTCCGGGACTAAAACCTCAGTATGGTCGAAGCGTTGCAAGCGGGAAACGATCAGCCCATATTCCTTGTGGGCGGCAACCACGATATGACCGTAAAGGTCATTGTGACTGGTTTGCGAAGTATCAATTACGACAATGTAGCCGTCATGAATCAGCGGCATCATGGAACGGCCGCGAACTCGCAGGCAACTAGTAGAAGCGGGATTCGGACACCACTTGCTGGGAGCGGCCAGCATTGACTCCGGGGAGACCTGATTGAGTTTGTCCACTGGGTCTCCCGTACCTCCGTGGGTAGCGGCGACGACGGGCAGGACAGGGATGGCTATCAGTTCATCCGACCGCCGGCTGTGGCGGCGGGCTCCGGCGTGAACGAACTCGAGCTTGACTCTGCGATCCTGGCGCATGCGGGAGCGAACCGCGGGCAACACGCGCATCAAATCATGGCTGCTCAGGCCCGCCTGTCCCCAGAAATACCAGCACTCGGGATCGCCGGTGAGGTTGCCCAATTGTATGTAAACGTTGGCCGGAGGTTCCTGAACGCCGCGTTCCCACCGCGACACCGCCATGGCGGAAGCATTCATCTGCTTGCCCAGCTCAGATTGGCTCATTTTCAGGCGCCGGCGAAGAGCCAGTATCCGTTTGGCCCACTCAAACTTTGAGTCGCTTGTGCTGCTCATTGCCCGCCTGCTACACTGATCTTAACATGGTTGGTTTAACATCCATGTTAGGCGGCAACCCCGTCGCCAGTTGATAGGAAAGGTTGTCATGTACCGTGACAATGCTAACACAAATGTGAATCCGCGAAAACAATCTCCGCAAATGCTGTACCGCGGCCTTTACGTAAGGATCGCTCGCAAATTGGGTGTAGATGCTTCGTATGTTAGCCGAGTTGCTCGCGGAGACCGGCGTTCGAGTGAAGTTGAAAGCGCTTTGCGGCAGGCACTCGCCGAGATCGACCAACAACTCGGCCGCGGTTCTGCGGTCTCGAACGGCGCTGAACGCAAAGCAACTGCGGCCAAGCGGCTTAAGGAGCTAGTTAAGCAAAATCGCGTCTTAATCCGCAAGCAATGGCTGACACACAGCCAAGCGGATCCCAACCTCAGCAGCGTCGAAATCGGCGCGAAGAAGCGTACGGCCCCTATCCTGGCCTTGATCGAAGAAACCATGAAGACAATGAAATTTAAGCCCAAGGACATGGCATCCACGCCGATGAAGGCGGCGGCACTACATGGCCGGCTGCGGCAAAGCCAAGGGTTTACCCCAATGGGCCTGGTGGAAGAGTACAACCTGATCCGGCGCTGTGTTTTCATCCTGGCCCAGGAAAATCTTCGGCAGATGGATCCGCAGGTGCTGATTCAGGATCTTACGCAATTTGGCGAAGCGCTCGATCTGCAAACTCAGCGCGCTTTGCAGGACTACCTCGCGGCCAACTAACCCTTCGTTCCGCTGATGTCCTGATAAGGAATCGGGCAGTTTCGGATCCAACCAACCCAGCGCTACCCGCGGCATCTAAGCTGCGGGGGAGATTCGTGTCCAACTCTGCTTTAACCTCAATTCTTTTCATCCTCTTACTTCTGGTCGGGTTAGCTCAGTTGCTGGGGTACGTGTTTGTAAAGCTTCGGCAGCCGAGGGTAGTTGGGGAAATCATGGCAGGGGTCGTGCTCGGTCCGGCTCTGATCGGCCGACTGCCGTTCGCTTCAGGGCTAGCGGAAGCCATTAAACAGAATGCCAGCATTTTGAATTTCGTTTACTGGCTCGGCTTGCTCCTGCTGATGTTCCTCTCGGGCGCCGAAACCCGGCAGTTGTTCAGCCGTGACGAGCGTCGCGAAGTGGGTTGGCTGGCAATTGTTGGTACAGGAGTACCGTTCGTCCTCGGGCTCACTTTCGGGCCGCGCCTGGTGGGACCCGCGCTTGCCGGGCCGAATGGCAACCGCATTTCCCTGATCATCATTCTCGCTGTCGCGGTAGCTGTAACTTCGGTTCCAGTGGTTTCGAAAATTTTCGCGGACTTAAAAATACTTCATACGCGGTTCGCGCGGCTTGTTCTCGGTGTCGCCGTGCTGGAAGACATTGTCCTATGGCTCGCGCTGGCGATTGCAACGGCTGTGGCGGGAACAACCGCGCTCAACCCGCGGCAGATGTCTTACCACCTTATTGTCACGATCGGATTTTTTGGACTGGGCCTGACGATTGTGCCTCGCATCGTCAAGCGAATTAACAAATCGCGATTCAACGTGATTGCCAGACACTCGCCGGTTGCTTATGCGCTTGCAGTTTTACTCGGATACTGTGTGGTCGCCGGAGCCCTTAATGTCAGCCTGGTATTTGCTGCATTTCTTGCCGGCTTCGCAGTGGTGCATAAGAAGCGGAGACTCTTCTCCGAGGCGCTGGATGCGATTGCGAAAATATCGTTTGCGTTTTTTGTGCCTGTTTATTTTGCGCTGGTGGGATTGAAACTCGATCTGGTCCACGGATTCTCGTTCTGGATGGTGACTGCCTTCATTGTCGGAAGTTGCGTGGTCAAGATACTGTCGGTATCGCTAGCCGGGCGCTTCGCGGGCTTTCGCGGGTTGGACTTGATCAATCTGGCGATTACGACTAACGCGCGCGGCGGACCGGGTATCGTACTGGCCAGCGTAGCGTTCGATGCAGGAATTATCAGCGCGAACTTTTATACGACTCTGGTTCTGGCAGCTGTGCTCACTTCGCAGATGGCCGGGGCATGGCTTGATTACGTATTGCGGCGAGGCTGGCCGTTGCTGACGGCGACCGCCGCTGAAGAGTGCGCAACTGTATCAGTCGAGGAACTCCCCTCCGCTGCTTGAGTGTAGGCGCGGGCGTCCTCGCCAGTGCGGGAACCATCGGAAGCAGATCGCTTCCTGTCTCGCACGAGCTACAAAGATCTTAGAAGAGCGGTGGCTTTCCTGAACCAGGGCCGCTCGCGGCGGCGCAGATATCCCGGCATAGTTGGCTTCTTGTCGAGAATGCGCTGTGCCCACACCCGAGCCTCCGTATTTCGTTGTTGCGAAGCCAGGAAGCACGCGTAGTTGTAATAGGTCTCAGAAGAAGTAGAGAGCTTCGTGACTTCCTGAAAAAGAGCGGCAGCTTTTTCGGGCTGGCCGGTATTGGCGTAGGCGTGGGCCAGGAGCGCGGCGGCGCGCTGGAAGTCGTACTTCGGATCCTGTGAGACCACCCGTTCAAGATCGGGTACGGCGGCGGCGAAATCACCCATAAACGTGGCTGCCATTCCCCGGCGGTAAAACGGATCGGGCGAGTCGGTGCGCGATGAGATTGCCTTGTCATAACACTGGCGCGCCCGCGCGTAATTTCTTTCTTCCAAATACAGATCGGCTAGTTCCTCATAATTTCCTGCCGAGGGATTGTCCAGAATGGCGGCCTCGAGTTCGCGAATCCTTTTGCGTCGGGGGAAAACTTTGAACGACTGGCGAGCGAGGCCAGCGTCGGGGATGACTTCGGCGGCGATATAAATCAGCGCTCCGAGGCCGCCAAAGAAAATGATGATCCACAACCAGTAACCGTCGGGGCGCCGCCGGATGAAGTGGACAATAGCTATCGCCTGGAGAATCAGACCCCAGGGGAAGAATAAAAAGATAAGCGATCCCATGCTGTGATTCGGACTATAGCATGGGGGATGGAGACCGGGCGTCCTCGCCCGGTTGGACGGCGACGCCCGTCCTCCATTCGCCGGATGGTAAAATTATACGTAGTGAAACCTCCTATCCGTTTACTGGCCGCTGATATCGACGGCACCTTACTCAATCCAGAATTTCAGATCTCAAAAGCCGACCTGGCCGCGCTGCGCCGCGCACATTCCGAAGGAGTCGAAATCATTTTGGTGACCGGGCGGCGGCACATGTTTGCCCTGCCCATCGCCCAGCAGCTTGGTTTCGATCTTTGGCTGATCAGCTCAAATGGGGCTATTACGCGGTCACTCTCTGGCGAAACTTTTCATCGCGACATGCTTCCGGCGGAGACTTGCCGCAGACTGTGCAAGGCGATGCGCGAGTTTCGCGGCAACACCGTACTGACGTTTGATATCGAGAACAAAGGCGCGGTCGTGCTTGAGCACATGCGCGACTTAAACGAGAGCATTCAGCGCTGGCTGGAAAAGAATCTGCAATATATCGATTTCGTCATCCCGTTGGAAAATTCGCTGACTACCGATCCGGTTCAGGCGATGTTTTGCGGGCGCATCGAGCGCATGCATCAGGCGCTTAAGATATTGGCTGAAAGTGGGTTGGAAAACGACATCACTGTACTGCGCACAGAGTATCCGGCGCGTGATCTCTCGATCGTCGACGTTCTGAATCAGGGATGCTCGAAGGGTCACGCGCTGAAGCGATGGGCCGATTATCGCGGCATATCCCGCGAACAGGTCATGGCCATTGGTGATAACTATAACGATATTGAAATGCTTGCCTTCGCCGGGTTGCCATTTATCATGGGTAATGCGTCGGAGGAACTGCGCAGCAGAGGCTGGACAGTAACAGCGGCCAATGACCAGAATGGCGTAGCGGCCGCCATTGAGCAGGTGCTGGGCGCGCGGGTGGAAGTCTAAGGCCAGCGGCTGCAGCCGACGTCATTGGTAGCGACTGGCGATATGCCTGATGGCATGTCCTAATAGGACGATCGCAGACGATTGCTGGATATGTTCTTAGTGTGTTAAGGCTGCAAGTTTGGCGCGTGGGATCGTTCATTTTTCAGATGAAGTTATTGGCTCAATTCGTTCTTGGCGTGTTGGTTTTGGGCACGTCGTTCGCATCTGCGGCTGATGTCGCAGTGTTGCGCAATGGCTTTTCCATTCGCCATGAGCGGCGAGAGATAGTCGGCTCGGTGACGCGTCTTTATTTGGGCGCAGACAAGAATGGATACGTGGATGTTCCTACCAGCGACATCGAAAGTTTTGAGGAAGATATTTCAGCTCCCGCCGCGGCCCATAGCTCGCAGTCGGTCAATGAAGTTGTTAATACTGTCAGCGGACGCCACCATCTTGATCCTGATCTTATTAACAGCGTGATTCATGCCGAAAGCGGATTCAATCCTCGCGCAGTGTCGCCGAAGGGCGCCCAGGGTCTGATGCAACTGATGCCGCAAACGGCATCCCGACTGGGAGTGGCGAACTCCTTCGATCCGGGCGACAATCTGGAAGGCGGCACGCGATACTTGCGGGAATTGCTCGAACGCTACAACTTCGATCTAATCAAAGCTCTCGCCGCTTACAACGCCGGCCCGGGGCGCGTGGAACAGTATCACGGCGTTCCTCCGTATTATGAGACGCAAGCTTATGTGGCGCGCATCATTCGTGATTTCAATCGCAAGAAGCTGGCGGAACGAAAGGCGGCGGCGTTGAAACCTCCGCCTCCAAAAGAGTCCCGCACAACACAGTCCCACAGATAAAACAAACGGCCTCGCTGGATACTGCACCGCAAGCGCTCCCGCTAATGTTAGGGCTCGAGTAATCACAACCCACAACGACCGTCATCACGAGCGAAGCGAGGGATCTAGGTCTTTGCCCGTATATTGACGATGCCGGTAACGCTGGCAAGACCCGAGATCCCTCGCTCGCTCGTGATGACAAGTTTATGTGTACTTGCTGCGTTGACCTGCGTGCCTGCGTCGTTTACCTTGGCAAGAGAAGCAATTCTTTCTGCGGAATCGTTCCGTTCAGAATTTCACCATTAAATGGACAAGAAACGCTATTTTGCCTACGCCCTCGTCGCTGCGATTCTTGCCGCCCTGATTTACATGCAGTTTCGGACGTGGAAAGATTTTGACTGGGCCACTTTTTGGGATCAATCCAGGCAGGTAAGCCCGCTCCATATTCTTAACGCCATTCTCCTGATCTACTTCAGTTATTTTCTGCGAGCAGTGCGATGGAAAATCTTCCTGCGTCGCGTGCGCCGCGAAGTTTCCGCGGTGGCGCTGATTCCTCCAACGCTGATCGGATTCACTGGCCTGGCGCTGCTAGGCCGTCCGGGAGAATTGATTCGTCCTTACCTCATCGCTCGTCGAACCAACCTAACTTTTTCCTCGCAGTTGGCGGCCTGGGCGGTCGAGCGCATATTTGATATCGGGGGATTCACCGTCTTAATCGTTCTTGCCATATTTCTTCCAACGGATCTGCGATTCCTTCCCAACCCGGAGATTTATCCGCGGCTGCGCGTGGCAGGATTTCTACTCGTCGCTCTGGTAGCGGGATTAGCGCTGGCCGCTTTCTTGGTGGCGAAATTTGGAGAAGGTGTCGCCGCCTGGATTGAAATTCGCTTTTCTCATTTGGCCGCGAACTTTGGACATCGGGTGGCGCAGAGAGTTCGCGAATTTCATGGCGGACTGGATACGATCCACAGTCCGCTTGCCTTCCTGCAATTGTCCGCTGTATCGATTTTGATGTGGTGGATCATCGCGCTTGCGTATCTCCAGGTAACTCATGCCTACGGGGCCGCGCTCGCGCACATGACAGTGTCCAAAGTTCTCTTGCTGATGGGTTCGAGCATGTTGGGCTCGTTGATCCAGTTGCCGGGCGTCGGCGGAGGATCGCAGTTGGCGACGATCTCGGCATTGCAGCATATTTTCCATGACATCGCATGAACTCGCGGCCAGTTGCGGAATTCTGCTGTGGCTGGCTACGTTCGTCTCTGTTGTCCCGGTTGGCTTGCTGCTGGCGCATCGGGAACGGCTGTCGTTACGGAAGCTTTCAGAGGAGAGTGAGCAAGAGGAGGCAAGGGTTGAGCTCTCGTCTTCGCCTCCAGCCTGATGCTCGACGCTCCCTGCTACAGGCGTCCCTGCTACAATCAAGCCAGTCACTGATCCAAGCGCAATGAAGTGTCCTTTCTGCGGGTTCGCAAATGACAAAGTGGTGGATTCGCGCGAGAGCAAGGAAGCCGATTCCATCCGCCGCCGCCGCGAGTGCCTGAAGTGTGGCAAGCGCTTCACCACCTATGAGCGCATCGACGAAATTCCCTACATGGTGGTCAAGAAAGATGGACGGCGTGAGAAGTTCGACCGCCAGAAAGTGTTGAATGGACTGCTGCGGGCGTGCGAAAAGCGTCCAGTCCCCATTGGCAAGCTAGAGCAAATCGTGAACGAGGCGGAGGGTTTCGTAATCGAATCGGCCGAGCGCGAGCGCAAGACCAGCGAACTCGGCGAGCTGATTATGAATCGTCTGCGGCGCTATGACAAAGTGGCCTATGTGCGCTTCGCTTCGGTTTATCTGGACTTTAAGGATGTGCAGGAATTCATGACAGAGTTAAAAGACTTGCTCAAGACCAAGGAACCGGAAGTCCGCGGGAAGCCCGCGGCAAAAAGTTAAACGGTCCGTAGAAACGTAGCTCCGCTACGTTTCGTGCCGCTGACAATTTTAAGTTGTTGTCATTCCGAGCGAAGCGAGGAATCTGGGTCCTTGCGCAGGCGGAGAAGAACCCAGATCCCTCGCGTTGCTCGGGATGACAGAAACTAGATGTTTCGTATGAGACGTTGCCAAGCGACGTCTGTACAGTTTGGTTCGCTTTGGCCGATAGCTGTTCTTATAAAGACATGGCACACAAGATCACCCTCATCCCCGGCGACGGCATCGGCCCTGAAGTGACGCAGGCCACCGTGCGCATCCTTGAAGCCACCGGCGTCAAGTTTGAATGGGAAACTTTCATGGCGGGGGCGGAAGCGTTTGAAAAATATCAATGAATACATTCCCAAGGAACTCACGGAATCGATCGAGCGCACCCACGTTGGGCTCAAAGGGCCGGTGACGACCCCGATCGGCGGCGGTTTTCCCAGCATCAACGTCGCGCTGCGGCAAAAGTTCGAGCTTTACGCCAACTTCCGCCCCATTCGAAATCTTCCGCACATTCCCACCCGCTATCCGGATGTGGACCTCATTATCGTGCGAGAGAATACGGAGAGCCTATACTCCGGCCTCGAACATGAAGTTGTGCCCGGCGTGGTCGAGAGCCTCAAAATTATTACCGAAAAAGCTTCCACGCGAATTGCGCGTTTTGCCTTCGAGTACGCTCGCAAGAATAACCGCAAGAAGATCCACGCCATCCACAAAGCCAACATCATGAAGCTGTCGGATGGACTTTTTCTGCGCTGCTCCCGCGCGGTCGCCAAGGATTATCCCGAGATCATCTATGGCGAGCACATTGTCGACAACACTTGCATGCAGCTGGTGATGAATCCATACCAGTACGACATGCTGGTGATGGAAAATCTTTATGGCGACATTATTTCCGATCTCTGCGCCGCGTTCGTGGGCGGATTGGGATTCGTCCCCAGCGCGAATCTTGGCGATCAGTGTGCCATTTTCGAGGCGGTACACGGTTCGGCTCCAGATATTGCAGGCAAGAACCTGGCGAATCCGACGGCAATCCTGCGCTCTTCCCTGCTGATGCTGCGTCACATTGGCGAGCACGATGCCGCGCTCAAAATTCGCAATGCTCTGGAAAAAGTTTATCGGACTCGGGAAAAACTAACGCGCGACGTGGGCGGTAAAGCCGGCACGTCGCAGTTCGCCGATTTCGTCATCGAGGCGATGGACACGTCCAACATCTACTGCGGAATCTTCCCACGCAACATCGGGGCCTTAACTTACATGCGCTACTGCTCGTTTCCCTCGCCGAAGTTCATCCTGACCTCACTGTTAGTCGCCGTTTTCGTTTCCACTACCCTTGCTCAGGACTTCAAGGTCACGCTCTTGGGCACGGGCAACCCACGCCCAGTTATGTCTCGTTTCGGGCCAAGTATTCTGGTGGAAGCGGGCAAGGAAAAACTGATCTTCGATTGCGGACGGGGCGTGGCCCAGCGTCTCGACCAGCTCAAAATTCCGTTTTCCGACGTCACTGGTCTTTTCCTGACTCATCTGCACTCGGACCACACCGTCGGAATTCCCGACTTGTGGCTGACCGGCTGGGTGATGGGCCGGACCACTCCACTTCCGGTATGGGGTCCGGAAGGTACCAAGGCAATGATGGAGCATCTGCGGGAGGCCTACGCTTTTGACATCCACATCAGGCGGGACGTCGACACGAAGCTCCCGGGTGCCGGCGTGGAGGTAATTGCGAACGACATCGAAGAGGGCGTTGTGTACAACCGCGCTGGCGTCAAGGTTACGGCGTTTCTGGTTGATCACGGCGAAATCAAACCAGCGTTCGGCTACCGCATTGATTATAGCGGGCATTCGGTCACGCTGTCGGGCGATACTCGTCCTTCGGAAAACCTGATTAAGTTCGCTCAGGGAACTGACGTTTTGATTCACGAAGTGATTGATCCTGAAGCGTTCGGGGAAACGGCCACTACTGACACCCAGGAACAAAGGAAGAAAATTATCGAGCACCACACGACTCCGGACCAGGCTGGGATTGTTTTTACCCGAGTGAAGCCGAGGCTCGCGGTCTACTCCCATATTGTTCCACCTGAGGTTCCGGATGTGATTCCACACACCCGTAAGACTTATGCGGGGCCGCTGGAAGTGGGTGAAGACTTGATGAGCATCGAAATCGGCGACAAGATCGAAGTGCATCATCCTTCGCGATAAAAAAACACCCAGCCGTCATTGGGTTCGGCGTTGACTAACCCCTCGAGAATTCAGTAACATCCTTCTTCACCAAGGAACCCGGGGGAATGGCTTACCCAACTCGGCGTATAGGTGTGGTGCTCTTCCAGCTTGGCGGACCTGACACGCTGGAAGCAATCGAGCCATTCCTTTTTAATCTGTTCTGCGATCCCGATATCATTGACTTCCCGTTTGCCCGCATTGGCCGAAGGCCGCTGGCCAAGCTTATTTCCACTACACGCGCCAGAAAAGTTCAGCACCATTACGCGACTATCGGCGGCGGGTCGCCCATACGGCGCTTCACCGAACAACAAGCACGCGCATTGCAATTGAAGCTGCAGCGCGACGGACTAGATGCGCACTGCTTCGTCGCTATGCGGTACTGGCATCCGTTCACCGCCGAGGCGGTTGAACAGCTGCGGGCGGCGCGGTGCGACGAGGTTGTGTTGCTTCCTCTTTATCCGCAGTATTCTTGCACTACGACTGGCAGCAGTATTAATGAGTGGCACCGATTATTTCGTGGCGATATTCCAGTTTGCTGTGTGAATTCTTTCTATCGTCACGAATTTTACCTGCAAGCATTGGTCGAGAAAGTGGACGAAGCCCTGGCAAGATTCGATTGCCCTGAGCGTCCGGAGATCGTTTTCAGCGCACACAGCGTTCCGGTTGCTGTGATCGAAAAGGGCGATCCATATCAGCGCCAGATTGAGGAAACTGTCGACCTGCTGATGCAGCGCGGGGGTTGGTCCAATCAACACCGGCTTTGTTATCAGAGCAAGGTCGGCGCCAGCAAATGGCTGCAGCCGTCGCTCCATACGACGTTGCGCGAACTCGCGGTGGAGAAAGATCGCGAAGTTTGCATTGTTCCGATTTCATTTGTCACCGACCATGTGGAAACGCTCGGGGAGATCGATCATGAGGCTCGGGCGGAAGCCACTAAGCTCGGGATCAAACGGTTTGAAATGATGTCAGGGTTAAATGACTCGCCAAGTTTCATTGCCGCGCTGGCCCAGTTGGTACGCAGTGCGATCGATGGTGATTTGGGAAGAGAGCGCCGGTCGCAGTCGCTGGTAGCGGCTGCAGACTAAAACGCAAGAATAGAATCTAGCGTGGGGCTAGAACCAGAAAAAGGGGTGGGAACGGATGACAGACGAGTCCGCCAAAGCTGGCGTTCTGGGGCATCTGCCGCCGTGGCCGCGGCAGGCGCTGAATAATTCGGTCATCGCCATGGAGCAGGCCTATCGCCAGCGCAAAGGTTTGCCTCTGCTCAGCGATGCCGATATTGAAGCGTTGAAGGCGGGCCAGCCGATGGCTTGGGAAAGTGGAAATGGCGGAGCGACGCCAGTCGCCGCAAGTCCGGCTGCTTCGGCCGCCGCGGCACCGCCCGCAGCGGTGGCAGTTGCGACTTCAACTCCCGCGCCGACAGCCGGGCTTAGCGAAGACGTGGCCAAGTGGGTTGCAGAAGGCAGGAAGTGGAGCAAGTCGACCATCGCGGCGGAACAGGCGCGTCGTGGACGCAAAGGTTTGCCCGCGCTCAATGATGTTGAAATTGCAGCGCTGTTAGGAGAGCCAGTCGCGGAAGCACCCGCTTCCGCAGTGACGCCAGCGCCAGCCGCTGCGGCTTCTCAGCCCGCAGTCGCGGCGGGTCCAATCAGCGCGGAAGTGGCAAAATGGGTTGCGGAAGGAAGGAAGTGGAGTAAGTCGACCATTGCGGCGGAGCAAGCGCGGCGTGGCCGCAAAGGCTTGCCCACGCTTAACGACACGGAAATTGCAGCGTTGCTTGGCGAGCAAGCAGCCGCCGCTCCGGCGGCTCCAGCTCCCGCAGCAACGGCGGCATTCCCTGCTGCTCCTCGCCCTGCGGCTGCAAAAGCTGCTCCCGCTTCGGCTGCTGCGTCTGTTGCCCGCAGCGGCGAATCCACAAGTTACGTAGGCACGCCCGCGGTCGGAACATCCAGGGCGGCCGCCGCGGCAGGCGTCGCATCCATCGGTCCGGAGAATAGTGAAGTCAATCAGCAGCGCCGCCGATTGGTATGGAGCGCAGTCGCCGCTTTTCTGGTGGCGTGGTTCCTGGCTTTCTTCCGCTTCTTTTTGCCGCGCACATTATTCGAGCCTGCGACTAGCTTCAAAATCGGGTATCCCGAAGAATACGGTTTGGGAGTGGATACAAAGTTCCAGCAGAAGTACCGTATCTGGGTTGACCGCACGCCGGATCGCATCTTCGTAATTTACGCACGCTGCACTCATCTCGGCTGCACACCCGACTGGAAGCCGAGCGAAAATAAATTCAAATGTCCCTGCCACGGCAGCGGATACGACAGCGAAGGAATTAATTTCGAAGGACCAGCGCCACGCCCCATGGATCGAGCGAAGGTCGAAATAGCGCCCGACGGCCAGATTCTGGTAGATGTCTCAAAGCTCTACCAGTGGCCAAAAGGTCAGCCGACCCAGTTCAACGAAGATGGATCATTCCTGCGGGCCTAGATCGTGTGGCGCGGGCGCCCTCGCCCGCGTGTTTGCAAGACTGACGATTTTAAGAGGAAACAATGCCTGAAGAAAACGGAAACGGCAAGAACGGCAATCGCGTAGGCCTGCTGGAGCGGGTGAAGGCTGGCGTCAAAGAAGACGTCCAATCGCTCAAAACGGACATGCCCGCGAAAGCCAAAGAACAGATCGAGGGCCTGAAAGATCCCACCAAAACTCAGGTCTACACTTCGATATTCCGCCACAAGCATGACGACACTCCGCGCAACCGTGCGCTGGGCGTGCTGTCAAACGTCTTCCTGCACCTGCATCCGGCCAAGATCAATCGCGATGCGGTCCGCTACAGCTATACCTGGGGCATGGGCGGAATCACGTTCTATCTTTTTATTGTCCTCACATTTACCGGCGTCCTGCTGATGTTCTACTACCATCCCAGCAAGGTGCAGGCGTTCCGTGATGTTCTATATCTTGAGCACGACGTGCCCTTCGGCAAGCTGCTGCGCAATATGCACCGCTGGGCCGCGCATTTAATGGTAATTGCGGTCTGGCTGCACATGTTCAGAGTTTTCCTCACAGGTTCGTACAAGAAGCCGCGCGAGTTCAACTGGAACATCGGCGTTCTCTTATTGGTATTCACTTTGCTGCTCTCGTTCACCGGATACCTGCTTCCCGACGATCAACTGGGATTCTGGGCAGTCACGGTGGGTACGAACATGGCTCGTGCCACGCCGCTGCTGGGCCACGAAGGCCCGTTCGGCAAAATGTTGGGCATGACGCCATATAACGATGTTCGCTTCGGTCTGCTGGGCGGCTCGATCGTGGACGCGAATGCCTTGCTGCGCTCCTACATCTGGCATTGCATCGGCATTCCGATCGTGGCTTCGGTTCTGATGATCGTCCATTTCTGGCGAGTAAGAAAAGACGGCGGCATCTCCGGCCCAGCACCGGTGATGCTAACGGCGGAAGCCGACAAACCGCGCCGCGGCTAGGTCACGTGGGGACGGCCGCCCTCGGCTGTCCGGCGGAGTAAAGCTCCGCAGTCATTCGCAGCAGCACTGTCGAGCTTTGCTCGACTTGGACGGCCGAGGGCGGCCGTCCCCACACAGTCTTCGGAGACTTTATGGATTGGCGACAACTTTGGGAAATCTGTTCGGCGCCTGACAACGTCCCTATCGTGGGTTTGATCCCGCTGTTGATGTTCTACATTTATCTGGCGTGGAAGCAGGCCAAAGCCAACGACGAACTGATCGGCGAACTCGAAACCAATCCCGCAATGGCGAAAACTCATCATCGCAAGACGTGGCCCTTCCGTTCCGGCTGGCAGAAAGAAATCCACGTATGGCCGTTTCTCCTGCGCATAGAATTTCTCGCGGCTATTATTGTCACGATTATTTTGATGGTGTGGTCCATCACATTGAGCGCGCCGCTCGAGGAGCCTTCGAATCCTAACCTCACGATGAATCCCGCGAAAGCGCCCTGGTATTTCCTCGGCTTGCAGGAAATGCTGGTGTACTTCGATCCCTGGATCGCGGGCGTGGTGATGCCGACGCTGATCATCATCGGACTCATGGTGATTCCATACATCGACACCAATCCGTTGGGAAGCGGCTATTACACTTGGAAGCAACGCAAATTTGCCATTGGCACATTCCTTTTTGGCTTCGTGATTCTTTGGGTCGCGATGATCATCATTGGCACCTTCATTCGCGGGCCTGGCTGGCAGTGGTTCTGGCCGGGGCAAACGTGGGATCACAATCGGCTTATTTACGAGGTGAACCGCGATTTGCCTGATCTTTTCGGGATTACCTCGAATCTTGGCAAAGCCGTTTTCGGCGCGATTGTGGTTGGAGGGTATTACCTGGCCGGAGGGTTTTTGGTACACGCGCTGTTCCGGCGGTATAACCCGAAAGATTATCAGCGCATGAGCTTGCTGCAGTATTCCATCATGATGTTTTTCTGGCTGACCATGGTGGGGCTGCCGCTGAAGATGCTGTTGCGGCTCGCGTTCAACATCAAGTACGTATGGATAACGCCGTGGTTCAATGTATGAAGAAGGGTCGTCTTCGGCTCAAATGGCGCCTTGCGCCTGCCGTCCTGCTTGCCAACGACACTGCAACGATCAACAACGACTAAGGGAGAATTTTGGTGCCCGAACAACCAATCCCCGAGCAAGATCCGGTAGTTACGAAGTCGTACGCGCTGTATTACGTCGTTTCGATGGTGTTGCTTATGGCGACGCTGTTCTGGGCCCTGTGGGATGAGGCTTACGGACAGCGTCCGTGGAAAGCTTTCCAGAATGAATTTAAGCGGCGCTACACTGCGGTGCTCGACAAGACGGAACCGGCGTCCGATAAATCGGTAAAGAGTGTAGAGAACAATTCGGAGTACCAACAACTGGAAGCGGCTTACAAGCAAGCTGACACCGCGGCCAGGCCTCGTCGCGATGAACTTCAGAAACACATCACCGATCTCAGCGCGCAAATCCTGGCAGTGCAGAATGTGTTCACTGATAAGCGGGCGTACGCTAACGCGCTGACCTACCAGATCGAGACTGAAACCAGCGCGTCCGGGAAACAAAGCAAGAGGAAGGACCTGGACGATTACAAAAAGAAACTCTGGACGGTTGAGTTCCCCGACGGCCACAAAGAGAAATATGACTTCCGGCAACTGGAAGAGAAATACAACGAACTCAAAGATGAGCGCACGAAATTAAACGCCGAATTGGGTGACGTGCTTAAGCCGGTGACTGCGGCAAGCACTGCAATGTCCGCATACATCTCAGAACACATGGTGGATTTGACGCCAGCTCAGATTGAAGGTCTGCAGAAGAAGACAAAAGAGTGGGATCCGAAGATCGTGCAGATCAATGTGGCGGAAGCGAATATCGTAGATCGCTGCGAATCGTGCCATATGGGAATTCGTGAGCCGTTGAAGCTCACACCCGCTGTCATGGAAGCGAAGGGCGAAAAGAAGCCCGACGAATATGCGCAGGCATTTGTGAGCCATCCTGAACCTGGGCTCCTGAAGACTCACGACCCCGATAAATTCGGCTGCTCACCCTGCCACCAGGGTAATGGCCGCGCCACTACAAGTGTCGAGAAGGCACACGGAAATTACGAGCACTGGCTGTGGCCGCTCTTCCCCAGACAGAACGTCGAAGCTGGATGTCAGACATGCCACTCAGCGGACATGGTGCTGGTCAGCGGCGATGTGGGATGGACTATCAGCGAAGGCAAAGATCTGTTTCGCCAAAAGGGCTGCATGGGCTGCCATCGCTATGAGGGATACGACAAAGAGCCCGAGGATCTGAATTCGGTTAGCCAGCAGATTAAGCAACTCGAGCAGCAGGAAAAGGACAACCTTAAGCAAGCTGCCGATTTGATGAAGCAGGCCGACACAGCCGAGAGTAACGAGGACGCCAACCGACTGAACGACAAAGCCATCGCGCTTAAAGTTTCCAACAGCAAAGCCGAGGGACATATCCAGCAGTTCGATTTTCAGTCGCACAGCCTGATGCAGGACATGAAAAAAGTTGGGCCGAATTTGAAAGACGTCCGGCTCAAGCTGAACAAGAATTGGATTCCGGTGTGGCTGAAAAAGCCGACCGATTTCCGTCCCACCACCAAGATGCCGAACTTCCGCCTGACCGATCATCAGATTCAGGCAATTTCAGCTTACTTGTGGCAGTCGGCATTCACCGATCCTTTACCAAAGCAAAAACCAGGAAACGCTGAGCACGGCAAAGAGCTTTTCGAATCCCGCGGCTGCATGGCGTGCCATTCGATGGGCGAAGGCGATCAGATGCTCGGCGGCACTTTTGCCGCGAACCTGACTCGCGAAGGCGAAAAGGCAAATTACGATTACCTGGTTCGTTGGATTCACAATGCGCGTCAGCGTACGCGTCCGTATTGCCCGTACGAAAAGAAAGATATTGGTCCAGAGGACTACGCCAAGAAGGGCTTGCCTTATCAGTTCGACCTGCAGCATAGCCAGTGTCCGAATGATGGTCATGAACTGCAAGTGCAGAATATGACCGTGATGCCGAGCCTGCGCCTGACTACGGAAGATGCGCAGGACATTGCGTCTTATCTGATGACGCAGAAGAAGCAGGAGCGCTCAGCCTACGCCGATGCTTCTTTCATGGACGACCCCAAATTGAAAGCTGAAGGCAAAACGTGGATCCGTCACTACGGTTGCGCGGGCTGCCATGAAATTTCGGGCATGGAGGACGAGGGCCGCATTGGCACCGAGTTAACCTTCGAAGGTAGCAAGCCCATCGAGCGCCTGGATTTTGCTCTGTTCACTGAAGTCGCTCAGCGCGGCGGCAAACATGCGGAGCCAATCACAAATGCCGAAGACTTGGCGCGCCTCCCCGAGGGCCCAGCAAAAGATTCCTGGTACGACCATAAAGGTTTCTTCGAGCACAAACTTGCCGAGCCCAACATTTACGACCAGGGCAAAATCAAGTCTGAGACCGAAGCTCTGCGCATGCCCAATCTGCACCTCACCTCGGAGCAGATTCGCGCACTGACGACCTTCCTGCTGGGCAGCGAAGAGAGTTCCCTACCCTCCGACTACCGATACCTCCCGGGCGATGCGCGGCGTGACATTCAGGAAGGCTGGTGGGTAGTTAAGAAATACAACTGCATGGGATGCCATCAGTTCATCCCGGGGCAGAAGACGATTCTCATGGGCTTGCCCCAGTATCGGGAGAATCAGGAGCAGTTACCGCCAAAACTTTTGACTGAAGGCGCGCGCGTCGATCCCGAATGGTTGCGGCGTTTCCTGTCGAATCCTGCATTGAGCGACACCGACACCAATCGCAATGGCGTGCGTCCATACTTGAAAGTGCGCATGCCCACGTTCTCTTTCTCCGACAATGAACTGCGCAAGCTGGTGCGATTCTTCCAGGCTCTGTCGCAGCAGCCGATGCCGTATATTCCGGAGCAGGTTCCAGTGTTGACCGCAAAGGAATCCGACATGGCGCGCAGTTTGTTTTCGAGCACGGCCGCGCCATGCCTGAAGTGCCACGCTACGGGCGATCCGGCGCACGACAAGATTGCGACCGCGCCAAATTTCCTGCTCGCAAAAGAACGCCTGAAGCCGGATTGGGCGGAGCGCTGGGTGCTTGATCCGCAAGCCATCAGCCCAGGCACGTCGATGCCATCAGGCCTTTTCCGGCGGGAAAATAATCACTGGGTCTTTGCCGGGCCGACACCACCATCTTTCCAGGGGTATGAAAAAGACCAGTCCACATTGTTGGTGGATTATATTTTCCAACTCACCCCAGAAGAACAAAAGCATGTAGCGGCTTCCATGGGACGAGGCCAAGCCTCAATCCAAATCCCGGCGAAGCCCCGGTCGACTGATTCATCGTCGCCAGGATCGGCAGGGGGCGGCGGTTCGCGGTAGAATACTTGGTTTCGTACATGACTTGTTGCGGCCACCGTTCGGACAGTCGGTGGAGACTCCTCCGGCAGCAATCAACTTTGATTCGAATTTACAAATACGCGTTAACACTTCACGAAAGGGCGAAATAATGAATAAGAAAACTGTAGCAATGTTTGGCTTGCTCTGCCTGCTTGGCATCTGGCTTCTCGTAGGCTGTAGCAAGAAGGAGAGCACCGAGAACCAATCGTCTGCGCCGACTTCCTCGACCCAGCCCGCAGCAGCGGCTACTCCGATCGATCCGAGTACAGTGGCGGCTGTCAGCGGTACCGTGAAACTGGACGGCTCCGCTCCGAAGCCTTCCAAGATCGATATGAGCCAGGATGCAGCCTGCAAAGGCACCAACACGGCAGAGACCATCGTCGTTGACGGCGGCAAAGTGGCAAATGTTTTCGTGTATGTAAAAGATGGTCTCGGCGACCGTACCTTTGACGTTCCCAAAGATGCAGTCACCATCGACCAGAAGGGTTGCCAGTACCATCCTCACGTGTTGGGCGTAATGGCGGGTCAGAACATTCAGATCAAGAATGACGACCAGACCACGCACAACATTCATCCCACGCCGCAAGCCAATCGTGAATGGAACGAATCTCAACCGCCTGCAGCCGCGCCGCTTGAGAAGAGCTTCGCCCGCGAAGAAATCATGCTGCCGGTAAAATGCAACCAGCATCCATGGATGAGGATGTACATCAACGTAGCCAAGAACCCCTTCTACGCGGTCACTGGCCCGGATGGCAAATACGAAATCAAGGGCCTGCCGCCGGGTAACTACACCATCGCATTCGTGCAGGAAAAATTAGGCGAACAAACGCAAAAGGTGACGCTGGCAGCCAAGGACAGTAAGACTGTAGACCAAACGTTTAAGGCGCAGTAGCATCTGTCAATGTATGGAGGGCGGGCGTCGCGCCCGTCCTAGGCTCGTGTAGCGCCGCCGTCTCGCCGGCACCGGGGGCCGTACGCCCTCAGGACAGCCGGCAGGATGCCGGCGCTACGAAAATTTGGAGGCCGATCTGCAGTCTCTCGCCACACCATATAATCGCGCGCACCATAGCTTCGCGGTTTTCACCGCGTGCGCGACGTTTATTCTGATCGTCGCTGGTGCGCTCGTTACCAGCAACGACGCCGGGCTTTCCATCCCCGACTGGCCCACCTCGTTCGGGTCCTTCAGTGTCCCGCCGTTGCATGGAGGAATCAAGTTCGAGTGGACCCATCGCGCGATTGCGGGATCCATTGTGATCCTCACAATTTCGATTGCCGCGTGGACGTGGTTCGCGGACCGTCGTCGCTGGATGAAGTGGCTCGGCCTCGCCGCTCTTGGCACGGTCATCACGCAGGCAATCCTCGGCGGGCTAACCGTTCTTTTATTTCAGCCACCATGGGTTTCATCAGCCCACGCCGCGGTTGGACAAACATTCTTCTGTATAGCGGTCACCATTGCCATGTTCACCGGACGCCGTTGGGTGGAAGAAGTTCCGCAGATCGAATTCGACAGCCGCCGTCCCAGCCTCGCCACGCTCACGTTGCTCACGATCTTCGTGCTTTACGTTCAATTAATACTGGGCGCCATGTTTCGCCATCACGGCATGAGCTGGTGGCCCCACGTCGTGAACGCCGCGGTGGTTGCCTTTGTACTGACCTGGACCGCGATTCGAGCTTTGTCGCAGTTCTCAAAAATTGAGGCGGTGCGGCGCCCGGCGATTATTCTGGTGTCCCTGATGATTATGCAACTTTGCCTGGGCTTTATCGCTTTTCTAACTCGCGTAGCCTGGGGCCGCGATGCCGTCCAGCCCGAAACTCCTATGGTGATTTCGACCGTCGCTCACGTGGCAGTCGGAGCGCTGCTGCTTGCGACTGCGGTTGTTCTCGCCATTCAAGTGTGGCGGCACGTTCCAGTGTCATTTGAAGAACGAGTTCCAAGCCGAACAGGAAAACCCGTGGCTGCGTGACCCGCGAGACAGCATCTCATCGTAGAATAGGCTGTGGCCTCCAAAACTCCATTTGCTGTAGCCGGCTCTGACACGGAAATCTCCGTCGCACCCTCTGTAATTTCGGTGCAGGATCTAGTGCATCGTTATGGCGACCGCGCTTCCCTGAACGGTGTGTCGTTCGACGTTCGTCATGCAGAGCTTTTTGGACTGCTCGGGCCGAATGGGAGCGGTAAGACTACGCTATTTCGCATCCTCTCCACGCTGATGATTCCGCTACGCGGACACGCTACGATTATGGGCTTCGACGTAGCCCGTGACCCAAACGACCTGCGGCGGCAAATCGGTGTGGTCTTCCAGGCGCAAAGCATCGACGTAAAGCTAACCGCAGCCGAAAACCTTTGGCATCAGGGACATCTTTATGGCCTGCATGGAGCGTCGCTGAAGTCGCGCATCGCGGAAATGCTGGGCCGGGTGGGACTGGCAGATAGAGCCAACGAAAAGGCGGAGACTTTCTCCGGAGGAATGCAGCGGCGGTTGGAGCTGGCCAAAGGATTGCTTCATCATCCGTCGCTGCTGCTGCTAGATGAGCCTACCACCGGACTTGATCCCGGCGCCCGGCGCGATCTTTGGCAATATCTCGCGATTCTGCGCGATGAAGAACGAGTCACCGTGATCGTAACTACTCATCTTATGGAAGAGGCGGAAGGCTGCGATCGCCTCGCCATTCTGAATGAAGGACGAGTGGTGGCGCTAGGCACTCCTGATGACCTTAAACATGAAATCGGCGGCGACGTAATCCTGCTGGATGCGAAGTCACCGGAATCGCTGGCGGAACGGATTCGCGCTCGCTTCCATCTCGACGCTCAAGTGCTTCACGGACAGGTTCGCATGGAGCGGGAGAACGGGCACCGCTTTATTACAGATGTGGTCGAGGCGTTTCCGGGTGAGATTGAGGCAATTTCCGTGAGCAAGCCGACGCTGGAAGACGTTTTCATTCACCGCACTGGGCACCGCTTCTGGACGGAAGGCGGAGGGGAAGCAGACAATTAGATCTTTAGTCGCGCCGCCGTCTCGGCGGCTGTCGTGGGGGCGTCTCGCCCGCACCAGCGAGGGGAGGATGCGCTCGCGACAGCCGCCAGAGCCTGCCCCGAGCGAAGCCGAGGGGATGCCGGCGCTACAAAGGAGTTGCAAAGCATGACGCTGTTGCTTTCGCTGATACTTGGAATCGTCCCGCTGTTGGGAGTGGCGTGGATCATTATAAAAGCAAGCGTCACCACCGTCGACGGTCTGTTCATGAGCCTAATTCTGCTTACACTGTCGGGCATTCTCTTTTTGAATGCTTATCTGGAAGTTCGCGGAAAACTCAAGAAGTCCGCAGCGCCATCGGCGCAGAAAACGAGTTGATGTGGTCACACAGAGCCGGGCCTTATCAGCGCAAGCAGCCCCAGTTTCGAGCGGAGTGATGCTCCCAGCCTTCACGTTGTGGTGGCGAGAGATTGTACGTTTTTACCGGCAGCGCTCTCGCGTCGTCGGAGTCATTGCGTCGCCGCTGCTGTTCTGGCTGGTTATCGGCTCCGGCTTTGGCACGTCGTTTCGATCCGGCAATGCGCCGGGACAGCAGCACTATCTGGACTATTTTTATCCCGGCGCACTCATCATGATCGTGCTGTTCACTTCGATTTTTGCCATGATGTCATTGATCGAGGATCGCAAGGAAGGGTTTCTGTTGTCGGTTATGGTCGCACCCGTGCCCCGCGCAGCAATTGTGCTGGGCAAAGTGCTGGGCGGAACAACTTTGTCTGCCATTCAAGGACTCATCTTTCTGGCGTTCGCGCCGTTCGTCGGCGTGCACTTGGGCTTCATCGACTTCTTGCTCGTGGTGTTTGTAGTTTTTTTGGTTTCTTTTGCACTGACCTCCTTGGGGTTCGCCATTGCTTGGCCTATGGATTCCACCCAGGCTTTCCATGCCATCATTAATCTTTTTCTGATTCCCCTGTGGCTGCTTTCAGGGGCCCTGTTTCCGCTGTCGGGAGCGTCGGGCTGGTTGCGCCTGCTGATGCGGCTGAATCCACTCACCTATGGCGTTGAGGCGCTGCGCAATCTGCTGTACCCCGAGAGCCCCACTGTATTGCCTTTGCCTTCTTCCATCGCCGCCCTGGCGTTGTTCGCTATTTTTATTTTTGGCTTGTGCTTTTTCAGGGTAAACCGACGAACCACGAGGCCAGCAGCATAAGAAATCTTTACCACAGAGGCACAGAGTCACAGAGAAGTTGTTTTGCATATTTTTTTGTAGCGCTCTGGTGAAAATGGTTTTCGTATGTCCGTTGTCAGATTAAAGATCGATGTTTCAAACACTGTGGGCGACGAAGCCTGGCGTGAACTCAAGCAGTTCGACCAGATTCAGAGCGCAGATTTTGGCCCTCAATTTGGCAGCGGAGGTCGCTGCAATCACCCGCTCAACGCCGCCCATCAGAAAGGCGAATGGATCGGGGCTGAAATCCGGCTGCAGACACCGCTTCTGGCGCAATACGCAGTTTCTCACTATCTTGAGCAGGACCGCGTGCTCGACGCGGACGTTGTTGAATAAAACATGACCGTTTCGCCCCAAGCCATTCCCCAAAGTTCTCCCGTTGCAAGCAAGCCGCCGAAGCCTCGCATGTCCACTCGCAACCGGTTGATGTTCTTCGTGACTGGATGGTTGATCGTGCTAATGCCCTTTCTGTTCTGGTGGAACACATGGTTCGGGCGTCAGCTTTCTAACCAACAATTAGCCGAGTATTTGCGTGACCAAAAGCATCCTCGACACATTCAGCACGCGCTGGTGCAAATCGGTGAGCGCATAGCTCGGCACGACCCCAGCGTCGCGCAATGGTATCCGCAGGTCGTTCAACTCGCCTCTTATCCAGTCGAAGAGGTACGCAACACCGACGCTTGGGTTATGGGACAAGATACATCCGGCGGCGGGTTTCATGAGGCTCTGCTAAAAATCCTTGGCGATCCTTCGCTCATGGTGCGCGGCAATGCGGCGCTCTCGCTAGTCCGCTTTGGAGACGCGACCGGTAGACCTGAAATCCTCCAACTGCTGCAACCGGCAGTAATCACGGCGCCGCAGCCGGGGAAAGTGATCGACACCAGTACGGTGGGCACCGCGATTCGTCAAGGAGGAATCGTTGCCAAATTGCAGGACGACTCGCAGACCATAGAAATCCGCTCGCCTATCAGCGGCCGGCTGGGGGTGCTCTCTGCATCAACCGGACAAACAGTGGGGACAGGAGCGCAAATAGCGGAAATTGATCCGGGCACGGAACAGGTGTGGGAAGCGTTACGCGCGCTTTACCTTATCGGGCAGCCGGATGACATTGCAGCAGTCTTGCCCTATGAGCGGGAGTTGCCAGACATCCCCGACCACATCCGCAAGCAGGCGATCGAAACAGAGAAAGCGATTCGGCAACGCGAAAAACCGACCGGACAGTAACTTTGAAGATTGATTAGTGAACAACTGCGCCCAGTGGCATTCCTGCCGTTTCAAACGAGTGTCCGACTGATCTGCGAACATCTTCGCTCCCAAACCGAATAGGCAATCGGTCATCCAAGGTCTCAATCCAAGTCTACGATTTATTTGAAGTTTGTCCTTGACACCTGCAATCAAGCAGTTAGTATTGATGAATAGTTATGCAGATCAATGAATAAGTATGCATCATGAATAAATCCTTACGACAGAGAGGGATTCTCGAATTGCTCAAGCATGGCCCAGTGGCCAGCCAGGAAGACCTGCAGCGAGCGTTGCGGAAGCGCGGACTCAAAGTGGGGCAGGCAACGCTTTCGCGGGATATACGGGATCTGCGTTTAGCCAAGACAGCTGATGGATACTCGCTCTCTGAAGGTAACGGTTCTTCGTCGCCGGCCTTGCCTCCAGTGTCACGACTGGTGCGGGAATTCGTGCTCGAGGTACATCCGGCACAAAACCTGCTTGTAATCAAGACTACCGTCGGCAGCGCTCAACCGGTGGCCGCTGCGCTGGATGACGAAGAGTGGCCGGAGGCGGTTGGTACGATCGCGGGAGATGACACCATTCTGATCGTTTGTCCGGACAGGGAAGACGCGAAGAAGTTAGCGGGCCGCATTGAGGAGATGCTCGCCTGATGCCGGCCAAACTCAAGACCGCGGTATTGGGCGCGACCGGATATTCCGGCGCGGAACTTACCCGGCTTTTGCTGCGTCATCCTCGGGTCGAGAAGCCTATTCTACTGCGGCGCCCAAGTGACAGCGACGCGAACGCCAGTTTGACCGACACCTTTCCCGCATTTTCGGGTAATGGAAGCTATCCGCTGCAGCCGCTCTCCTGGCCGTCGCTTAAGCAACAAGGAGTCGAGTTGCTTTTTCTGGCCACTCCACATGAGGCTTCGCGCTCTATCGTGCCGGAGGCTGTCGCGCAGGGTTTGCGGGTGATCGATTTAAGCGGCGCGTGGCGGCTCAAGCAGTCCCAGAATCGCGCTGCCTACGGTTTCACAGACGCAGATTCGGTGACGGCAGCTGAACTCACCGAGAAGGCAGTCTACGGACTACCGGAGTTATGCGCCGATCGCATTCCAAACGCCGCTCTGGTGGCGAATCCAGGTTGTTACGCGACTTCAGTAATTCTGGCTTTGGCGCCGTTGTTGAGCGCAGGTTTGGTCGATCGAGGGCGTGGAATCATTTCCGATTCGAAGTCTGGCGTCTCGGGCGCGGGCAAAGAACCGAATTCGCGCACTCACTTCGTTTCTGTTGCCGACAATTTTTCCGCGTATTCGGTGTTCGGTCACCGCCACCTGGGAGAAATGCTTGAGCAACTGAAATTGAATTCGAGTGAATTGATTTTTACGCCTCATTTGCTTCCGATACCACGGGGAATTCTTTCGACCATCTATGTGCATTTGAGCCGCGAGGCAAAAGCTGGAGAGATCGAAAGCTGCTTTCGGGGCTTTTATGCTGGCCGTCGCTGGGTAAGAGTTTTCGTTACGCCCAAGCTGCCGCAGATCCAGTTCTCTCTGCATACCAACTATTGCGATCTTGGTTTCTGCCTCGATGACAGTGGCCGCCGCCTGGTGCTGGTTTCGTGTATCGACAACCTGCTGAAAGGCGCTGCCGGACAGGCGGTGCAGAACATGAACTTGATGTACGGATGGAATGAAGAGGAAGGCTTGCAGTGAAAATCGTAGTCAAAATCGGAGGCGCTGCGCTCGAAGATAAATCGAGATTGCGCAAGTGCGCGCGGGCGATTGTCGAGTTGGCACAGGACGGTCATCACGTTGCCGTAGTGCACGGCGGCGGCGCTGCGCTCACACGAACGCTTAAGTCGCTTGGCAAGAAGAGTGACTTTGTGAATGGGTTGCGCATCACGGACGCCGAAACCCGCGATGTGGCTCTCATGGTGTTATCCGGGATCGTCAATAAGAGTTTGGTCGCCGCTATTGTCGCGGCGGGAAGCGCAGCGGTCGGCTTGTGTGGCGCTGATGGCATGGCTTTCCGCGCACGTAAAAAACAGAATTCAAGCTGCGACTTGGGATTTGTTGGGGAGATTTGTTATGCGGAGCCTCGCTGGATTGAAGCCATTTGGGCTGCGAAAGGCATTCCAGTCCTATCTTCGATTGCGCTGGGCTCCGACGGCGAGTACTACAACATCAATGCCGATCAGATGGCGTCCGCGTGCGCCGTGACCTGCCATGCCGACAGCTTGATTTTTTTGACCGATGTGGACGGAGTGAAGGACGCGGAAGGAGCGGTTATTCCCTGGCTGAATACCCGCGATGTAGCCGCCTTGGTGGCCGCTTCTGTCATCGGCGGCGGAATGTTGCCAAAGCTGGAAGCGTGCAGCGAGGCGCTTCATCGGGGTGTGGGACGAGTGCGAATTCTGCCGGCCGCGCAGGTCGAGAGTCTACCGCAGTTTTATTTTACGAAGCTGGCGTGCGGGACGGAGGTAGTTGGCGTATGAGCCTGGCTTCCGTCATTCGTTCCGAAAACAAACTATTGCTTCCGACCTATGATCGTCACAAGATTCTTTTCCAGAAAGGGCGCGGTGTGTATCTATGGGATTCGCGTAGCGCTCGTTATCTGGACTTCTTGAGTGGCATCGGTGTGAATGCGCTGGGGCACGCCCATCCTGCAATTCAAGCGGTCTTGAAGCGGCAGGCTGGCCGGCTGATTCACGTTTCTAATTTGTTTTTTCACGATTATCAGGCAGAGCTTGCCAAACGGTTGACGAATATTTCCGGTTTGGACCGTGCCTTTTTCTGTAACAGCGGAACTGAGGCGTGGGAAGGCGCGCTGAAACTCGCTCGTGTTTATGCGAGAACCGCGAACACCAATGGCCACAAGCAAAAGTGGCGCATTCTCGCTCTCGACAATTCTTTTCATGGACGCACCTTTGGTTCGCTGGCGACGACTGGTCAGGCGAAATATCGTGACCCTTTTGTTCCATTGCTGCCCGGGGTTGGCTTCGTTCGATTCAACGATGTGCAGGACTTGAAAGCGCAGTTCGACTCCGGCGTTTGCGCGATTTGCCTGGAGACGATTCAAGGCGAAGGTGGAATCTGTCCGGTGAGTCCGGAATTCTTGCAGCTCGCACGGAAGTTGACGGAAAGCAGCGGGACTTTGCTGATCCTCGATGAGATTCAATGTGGTCTGGGCCGCACGGGAAATTATTTTGCCTACCAGCACTACGGCGTACAGCCCGACGTGGTGACGATTGCGAAGCCTCTCGCCGCAGGATTACCGCTGGGTGCGATTCTTATGACCAATCGGGTGGCGAGCAGTATGCATCCCGGCATGCACGGCACCACGTTCGGGGGAGGGCCGCTGGCTTGTGCGGTCGCGATCGAGTTTCTGCGGGTACTGGATGAACTGCTCGATCACGTGCGCGAAGTCGGAGGCTATTTTCACGAGCAACTCGAAAAACTGAAAGCCAAACATGGCTGCATTCGTGAGGTTCGCGGAATGGGTTTAATGCTCGGTTTGGAATTGGACTCCGCTGAGACAGCCAAGGCAGCGGTTTCAATCCTGCTGCGCAACAAGATTCTGATCAACCGGACGCACGAGACGGTACTGCGTTTCTTGCCGCCATACATCATTCGAGAAAAACATGTCGATGAAGTGATCCAAGCGCTTGATTCGGCGTTAAGTTCTGCTGACTCGAAACAGCGCCATGCGGCGCGCCACGTGACAAATCAAGTCCACGCAAAGGAGAGCAAGTGAAAGCTCAAGCACTAAATCGAACGCCGGTCGCGCCGGCGCGCGTTCCCAACACTTTCTGGGGAGATGATCTGGTTTCAACTCGCGACTTGGGTCGCGAAGGCGTTGCTGCCGTACTGCATCTCGCGGGAATTATGAAAGCGCGTCCTAAGACTTTCCGCAGCGCCCTCGCCGGTAAGCAGATGGCCATGTTCTTCGAGAAGCCTTCGTTGCGAACTCGGCTGACATTTGAAGCAGGCATGGCGAGCCTCGGAGGGACTACGTTTTTCGTAGATCAGACCCAGGAGCGGCTGGATGCACGGGAAAAACTGAGCGACATCGCCCATAATCTTGAGCGCTGGGTTGATGCCATCGTATTGCGCACTTTTGACCAGCACACCATTGAGGGAATGGCCGAGCACGCATCCGTTCCAGTCATAAACGCGCTCAGCGATTCAGAGCATCCATGCCAGGCTTTGGCTGACTATTTCACGCTGCAGGAACGCTTCGGCAGTCTTAAGAATATTGGCCTGGCCTATGTTGGAGACGGCAACAACGTAGCTCATTCTCTGCTGCTCACCTGCGCTTGCCTGGGGTCTACAATTCGTGTGGCCACGCCTGAGGGTTATGGTCCGAACGCGCAAATTGTCGCCGATGCTCGGGAGATTGCGGAACAGACGGGCGCCGTGATCGATGTGCTGTGCGATCCGCAAGCGGCGGTTGCAGGCGTGGACGCAGTTTATACGGACGCGTGGGCCAGCATGGGCCAGGAGCACGAAGCCGGGAAGCGTGCCAGGATTTTCCCACCGTATCAGATGAACCAGGAACTGGTGGCGGGAGCGGCCCCGCACGCGGTGTTTATGCACTGCCTTCCCGCTCATCGCGGGGAAGAAATTACTGATGCCGTGATGGATTCCGAGCGGTCTATAGTGTTCGAGCAAGCAGAAAACCGCATGCATGTTCAGAAAGCCATTTTGTATTTACTACTGGGCGGCGAAACTCGCCTGCCAGCGAGGAGCGCTCATGTCTGAAAAAATTGTGCTTGCCTATTCCGGAGGTTTGGATACCTCGATCATCATTCCGTGGCTCAAAGAGAATTACTCGTGCGACGTAATTGCCATGGTCGGCGATGTTGGTCAGGGAGACGACATTGAAGCGGTGGTCGCGAAAGCCTATGCCACTGGCGCGTCCCGCGTGGTGGTCGAAGACTTGCGAGAAGAATTTCTCACCCGATATGTATTTCCCGCGTTAAAGGCAGGAGCGGTGTACGAACACAAATATTTGTTGGGCACATCGCTGGCACGGCCAGTGATCGCTAAACATCAGGTTGAAGTTGCTTTGCGTGAGGGAGCCACGGCCGTCGCCCATGGATGCACCGGCAAAGGCAACGATCAGGTGCGCTTTGAATTGGCATATCAGGCGCTGGCGCCGGAGTTGCGCGTCATAGCGCCTTGGCGCGAGTGGTCGCTCAAGTCACGGGAAGATTGCCTCGATTACGCCGAACAGCATGGGATTCCGGTAGCCGCCAGCCGTGAAAAGATTCACAGCCGCGATCGAAATCTTTGGCACCTCAGCCATGAGGGCGGCGAGTTGGAGGATGCGGGTAATGCGCCGCTTGCCAGCACATGGCAGCTCACCCGGTCGCCACAAGAAGCGCCAGATCGCGAAGAGCAAGTAACCATTGGGTTCGAAGCGGGAGTTCCCGTCTCGGTCAACGAACTCCAACTTGATCCAGTGTCTTTGGTCGAGCTATTAAACGAGATTGGTGGCCGCAACGCCATCGGCCGAGTGGATCTGGTGGAAAACCGCTTCGTTGGTATCAAGTCGCGCGGTTGCTATGAAACTCCTGGCGGAACCTTGCTGATCACGGCGCATCGCGAACTCGAAGCATTGTGCCTGGAGCGCGATGTCACGCATTTCAAGCAACACATCGGCCTGAAATACGCGGAGCTAGTCTACTTTGGATTCTGGTTCGCGCCGCTCCGCGAGGCGCTCGATGCGTTTGTCGAGAACACGCAGAAAAATGTAACGGGCTCAATCACGCTTGCACTATATAAGGGCAACGTTTCGGTGGTGAGCCGGAAATCTGAGCATTCGCTCTACCGCACCGACCTGTCGTCGTTCACTATGGGTGACAGTTACGACCAGAAAGATGCAGCGGGTTTCATTCGTATTCTCGGCCTTCCCTCGCGCTCGCGGGCTCAAGCACGTAAAGAGGTGGCCAGATCGGAGGTTTCACAATGAAGATGTGGTCCGGCCGTTTTCGGCAGCCGCTTGATCCGGAGTTCGAACGCTGGCAGCGCTCGTTTGATTTTGACCGCAGGTTGTTGACTCACGAGCTCGCCGCCAGCAGCGCTCACGCGCGGGCTTTGAAGGCTGCGGGCATTTTAGATTCAACTGAACTGATCGCGATTCTGCAAGGCCTGGAACAAATCGGCGAGCAAGCAACATCGCCCGTGTTTCTCGAAGACGACGAAGCCGAAGATGTGCATCATTTCGTCGAGAAGAAATTAGTTTCGCTGATTGGAGAAACAGGGTACAAATTGCACAGCGGCCGCAGCCGAAATGAGCAAATCGCGACCGATCTTCGTTTATATGTCCGAGCCGCCCTTGATCAAATTCGAACCGACCTCGCGGCTTGGTGCGGCGCTCTGCTCGATCGCGCGGAGCAGGCTGGAAACGCTGCCATGCCTTCTTACACGCACCTGCAACGAGCCGAGCCGGTATTGGTTTCGCATTGGCTTCTGGCTTACATCGAAATGTTCTTGCGTGATGCGGAAAGGCTTGCTGATTGCCGGAAGCGGTTGAATGCTTGTCCGCTCGGCTCTGGTGCGGTTGCCGGAGCTACGCTGCCGCTCGATCGTCGAAGTATGGCCGCTGATCTTGACTTCAATCACCCAACCACGAACAGCATTGACGCTACCAGCGATCGTGATTTCATTCTCGAATTTGTGAACGCGCTTTCACTGCTGGCTCTCCACTTGAGCCGCTGGGCTGAGGAGATGATCCTGTTTTCATCGCAGGAATACGGTTTCGTGCGACTGCCTGAGGCGTACTCAACCGGTAGCAGCGCGTTACCGCAAAAGAAAAATCCGGATCTACTGGAACTGACCCGCGGCAAATCCGCTCGCGTCATTGGAGCTGCAGCCACATTGCAAATTTGTCTGAAGGGCCTGCCACTTGCCTACAACAAAGACTTGCAGGAAACCCAAGAGCCGCTGTTCGACGCCGCCGATACTGTTCTTGCGCTGCTACCGCTGGCCACCGGATGGATGAAAGCTGTTGAATTCAATTACGAAACCATGCAGAAGGCAGCGCAGTTTGGATTCATGAATGCATGGGCTGCAGCTACTTATCTCGTGCAACGCGGAGTCCCCTTCCGTCTGGCACACGAGCAAATAGGAAAGGCTGTGCAGCTTTGTGTCGAGAAGCATTGCGAACTTCAAGATCTATCTTTGGAGGGACTGCGCTCTTTGAATGCCAAGTTCAACCAGGATTTCTACGCCGCCCTGAAGCTGGAATCCGTGCTTGCTATTCACGATGTCCCTGGTGGTACCGCTCCTGCGCGGGTACGGCAGGCTATAGCGGATGCACAAAAGAAGATCGGTCTGATCCGGGAGGACGCCCATGCGCACGCGTAAAGCCATTCTGCCGGACGCTCCGCGGATCCACGCTCTCATCTCCGCTTATGCCGGCGACGGCACTCTTCTGCCGAGAACGCTGGCCGAAATCTGCGAGAACGTACGCGATTTCGTCGTGCTCGAAGATGGAGGTTTGATTATCGGCTGCGGCGCGCTTCACCTGTACGGCCCGCATCTGGCTGAAATCCGCTCCATCACGGTCTCGCCTTCACAACAAGGCAAGGGTGGTGGTGGGCATCTGGTAAAAGCGTTGTTGGCGGAGGCGAAAAAGCATCGTGTCTCTTGCACTTGCCTGTTCACGCGGGCTCCGGAGTTTTTCGCTCGCTTGGGTTTCGCAACTGCACAGCGCGAGGATCTGCCAGACAAGATTTATAAAGATTGCCATGTGTGCCCCAGATTTCATGCCTGCGATGAGGTGGCTATGGTACGTGGTGAATTGCCAAAGTTTGCGATTCTGCCCGAACCTCCCAACTGGCTGGTCAAACTTCAAGTATGAAAGGCGCTGCTCGGGCGTCGTATTACCGAATAGATTCGTCTATTTTTCGGGGCCAGTTCTTGTAGGTCCAAGACGTCGCCAGGCCCGGCCACGTTTTGCAAGCCCGGCTATTCGCGCTATCTTATTCTCATGCGACTTCGTGGATGCGGTACAGCTCTGGTAACGCCCTTCCGTCAGGACGGCTCCATCGACGAGCCAGCCCTGCGCAACCTGGTAGCGTGGCAGATCGAATCAGGAATTGATTTCCTGGTGCCCTGCGGAACTACCGGCGAAACTCCGACCTTGTCGCATGACGAGTGGCTGCGGGTCATCGATGTCACGATCGAAGTCGCAGCGGGACACGTGCCCATTGTGGCTGGAGCTACGTCGAACTCGACCCAGGATGCGATAGAAAAAGCCAGGGAAGTGGCCGCGCGACCCGGGGTAGACGCGATCCTCACGGCTTCACCGTACTACAACAAGCCGACGCAGGAAGGCCAGTATCGGCATTTCCGCGCGATTGCCGAGGCCGTAGACAAGCCGATCCTTCTTTACAACGTGCCTGGCCGCACTGCCGCAAACATCGAGCCTGGTACTGTGGCGCGGCTGGCAGAAGTTCCTAATATTTTTGGAGTCAAAGAGGCGAGCGGCAACATTGCGCAGATGGCGGAATTGTGTGCCGTAGTACCCGAGAATTTTCTGGTTTTTTCTGGAGATGATGCCGTGACTCTGGCACTCATCGGGCTCGGCGGCGTTGGCATCGTTTCGGTCTGTTCGAATGAGATTCCGCGCGAAATGGCAGAGATGACGCGAGCTGCTTTGAATAACGACTGGGGCACTGCGCGCCGCCTTCATCGCAAATACCTGCCATTGATGCAGGGGAACTTTATTGAGACCAGTCCCATGCCGGTAAAGGCAGTGCTGGCGATGATGGGAAAAATCGAGGAAGTTTATCGCTTGCCACTCTTGCCAATGCGCCGTGACACGCGCTCCAAAATACAAAAAATCGCTACTGACGTTGGCCTGATCGCCAAGCCCGCGAGCGCGGCTGCTGACGCGGTTAATTTTTACATCTATGAAAACTGGCTGGCTGGACCGCATAAAATCGTTCTGCACCGGTCAAGCTGTGGGCAGTGCAATCACGGCAAAGGACGTCCAGCTGGACATGACGCCAACCACGCGCGCTGGCACGGTCCTTATGCCACGCTTACGGAAGCTCGCGAAACTTCACAAGGTATGGCTGGTGTGCTGATTCGTAGTGAGTGCAAATGCATTTGATGGTTTCCGGTTTTGTTTTTCGATAGATGATCAAATCGCAACTGCCAATAGCAACCTGAAAATCCCGTATACTCTTCCCGCATGGAATCTCTCCGATCCGCGATCGAACGTCTCGCCTCTCTCGAAGTGGAAAGCAACCCTGATGCGCGGCAAATCTTCATGGACTTTCGCGACGAGCTGACACAAGGTAAGATTCGCGCCGCGGAGAAAATTGATGGGCAGTGGGTGGTAAACATCTGGGTGAAGCTGGGTATTCTGCTTGGCTTTCGCCTGGGCGAACTCAGCAAGATGGGGGAAGACATCAGCCTTTCTTTCGTGGACAAAGATACCTTCCCTGTGAGGCGATTTACGGTTCGGGATCGCGTACGCATTGTGCCCGGTGGATCGTCCGTGCGTACCGGTTCTTACGTTGCGCCCGGTGTGATCTGCATGCCTCCCATGTTTATTAACGTGGGAGCGTACGTGGACGAAGGCACAATGGTAGACTCGCACGCGCTGGTCGGTTCCTGCGCGCAGATAGGCAAGCGCGTGCATTTGAGCGCAGGGGCACAGATAGGTGGCGTACTCGAACCAATTAATGCGTCGCCAGTCATTGTTGAAGACGATGTCCTTATAGGCGGCAACTGCGGCGTTTATGAAGGCACGCTGGTTCGAGCGCGCGCGGTGTTGGGTGCAGGTACGATTCTCACGCGCTCCACTCCACTTTATGACATCGTTCGTGGGCAAGTGTACCGCGCAACAGACGAAAAGCCGCTCGAAGTACCGGAAGATGCGGTGGTCGTGCCCGGGTCACGGGCGGTGACAAAAGGTCAGGCGGCGGAGTGGAATCTATCGCTCTATACGCCCGTCATCGTGAAATATCGCGATGAAAAGACTGACCAGAGAATCGAATTAGAGGAATTGCTGCGATAATTCAAGACAACTGGCGCACAGGATTCACCCCCAGCGGCACCGCCGCCTCTCCGGCAAATCGCCGTTGCCGAATCTCAATGTGCTTCTCACGAAAATGTGCTTGCGCGCGTTGGCCCCAAGCCCGCACAAAATAATAATTCAGCCCTGCCCCAATGGCCGAACTGGCGATTGGAATCATGCGCCCCGACCACTTCTCCACCGCTTCCTTGCTGGCCTGCACCGCGATGCGCTGAATCACCTTAGGCACGAAACGATGGACCACTTCTTTTTCCAGCACCTCGCGGCTGATGTCGACCCCAGCGGCGCTGGCGGCGGCAATCCACAACTCGGCAGTCTCTTCGTCGGTGTTGTATTCGAAACCATAAAGCAAGCTTAGCTTCTGAATGGTTCGCAAAGTGATGCCGGCCAGGATGCTGAGGTCGGGAACCATGGTCAGAATGCCGCCTAAGCCAAAGCCAGCGCCTTCGGCCGCGGCCAGTCTCATTCCACTGTGGATGATCCGGTTCGCCAAATCGTCAAGCACGGTCACATCGACGGAGTAAATGCCCTGAAAACTGTTGATGGGCACGCCGTAGGCGGCACGAAGCTGAAGCAGAAATTTGTTCGGATCAACCTTCACCTTCTCGTAAGCGTGTTGAAAGCCACGCCGTAGAGCATCTTCGACCCGGCCTCTTAGCCATGATTTTCGTAATTGTTCAACCATCTCATTTGACCTTAAATCAAGCAGCGGATAAAAACCAGTTCCAGTTTCTTGCATGCACAGCCGTATGTAGTCTGCCATTGGGCGGTTTGCCCATTCTTCGTGCTACGATCAATGGAAACCTAAAATGCCAACTGGAAAATTGCACATCGTGCCCCTCGGCGGTCTGGGCGAGTTCGGAATGAACTGCATGGCCATGCGCTGGGGTGACGACATCATCGTCATTGACGCTGGCCTGATGTTCCCCGAGGCTGAACTGCTGGGCGTAGACATCGTCGTGCCGGATATTTCCTATCTGATCGAGAACCGCCAACGCGTTCGCGCCATCGTTCTCACGCATGGTCATGAAGACCATATCGGCGCATTGCCCTGGATTCTTTCCGAACTCAACGTTCCGGTGTGGGGCACCGAATTCACGCTGGCGTACGTGGAAGACAAACTCGAAGAGCACGGACTGCTGGAGAATGCTGAGCTACATGAGATCCGCACAGACGAGCGCTTCAAGGCGGGTCCGTTCACCATTCATCCGATCCATGTTACGCATAGTCTTGTTGATTGCGTTTCGTTAGCCATTCACACCCCGCTGGGTGTGGTGATTCACACGGGCGATTTCAAGGTGGATCCTACTCCGACCGATAACAAGATGTTTGACCTGCACTCGTTTGCCGAGTACGGCAAAGAAGGCGTGCTGGCGTTGTTTCAGGATTCGACCAACGTCGAGCGTAAGGGTTACACCCCGAGCGAGCGGGCGGTGCGGCGCAAGTTCGATGAGGTGTTCGCGCGCACTGAGCGGCGACTGTTCATCTCCTGTTTTTCTTCGTCCATCCATCGCATCAAGCTCGCCGTGGAATTAGCGTGGGAGCACGGGCGCAAAGTCGCATTCATTGGCCGTTCGATGACCAGTTCGTCAGAAATCGCTGAAGACCTCGGCTACATCGAGATTCCCGAGGGACTGCTGATTCATCCGGGAGAGATGAAAAATTACCCCCCCGAAAAAGTTTGCGTGATGATCAGCGGGACACAGGGTGAGCCTATGTCGGCCCTTTCGCGGGCCGCGGTTGATAATCACAAGCACGCCAAAATCGAGAAGGGCGACACGGTTGTGCTGTCGTCCAGAATCATTCCTGGCAACGAAAAGGCGATCTACCGCATGATCGATCACTTATTCCGCCGACAGGCGCACGTGATTTACGAAGATGGATCCTCGCCGCCAATTCATGTAAGCGGACATGCCAGCCAGGAAGAACTCAAGCTGATCATCAATCTGGTGAAGCCGAAATACTTCATTCCGATTCACGGCGAGTACCGGCAATTGAAGCTGCATGCTGAAATGGCGGGAGCCATGCACAGTTCCGTTGGATGCGTGATGCTGATCGAAAGCGGCGATATTCTGGAATTTGACGAACTGGGAGCGCGCAAGGCGGGCCGCGTTAACGTCGGCCGTGTGTGCATTGATTCCGGGTCGCGAACCGACGTGGTGGAAGACCTGATCATCAAAGATCGGCGTCATCTCAGCGAAGACGGCATCGTGCTGCCGATCATCGCTATCAACAAGCTTTCGGGGCGGGTGGAAACTCCGCCAGAAATTGTGACCCGCGGATTTGCTGCGGGTGAGGACGGGTTCGTCGATGGGGCGCGGCAACTGGTGATGCAGACGCTCGAAAGTTCAAGCGCGGAAGAGAAAGCCGACTACGGCGTGATCAAAGAAAAGATTCGAGCGGATTTGAAACGCTACATCTCGAAGCAGACGCAGAAACGCCCGCTGATCATGCCGGTGATACTGGAGATTTGAGTTCCTACGCAATTGGGTTTGTCCAGCGGAGGCCAGGGAAACGTGCGAAGTCGCGGTCGGTAGTGTGGAGCACGCCGCCGTATTCCATCGTCAACGCCGCTAGTTGTGCGTCGCTAATCAGGGCGCCTGAAGCTTGCCCCTCGACAATCATGCGCCGCAATAAAATCCAGTGTTCATCGCCGGGCGAAAGAACCCGCACGTTGGGCTGCTCTAGCCACTCATCTACCCGCCGCGCCGCTTGCTCCAGGCTCAGCCGGGGTCCGGCAATCGAGTATTGGTCATGACTCGCAGGAATGCAGACACGGTTTGCCACGATAGCCCGACGGATTCGAGACCTGAAAAAGTTTTTTCCACCCAATCCCGTGCCTTTGTATGTTGAGACGAGCCGCTATCGTACGAGTAGATAAGAATATTCGCGTCGAGTACGATCACCGATACTCCGGTCCCTCCAGGAATTCGAGCAACTCCTCGACATTGTCATAGCTCAATTCCGGAGGAAGTCCCAGATTTATTGGTTTTACTACGAAGGGCTTTTTGGATGGTTGTTTTGAAGCCATTAATCCCAGACGCAAAAAGTGATTGACTAGCTGCTTGAACGATGCGCCGGACCGCCGAATTTCCTTGTGCAAGAGGCGGGCAACATCGTCGTCCAACGATAGAGTGGTTCTCACATCGTGATGCTACGCTCATAAGCATCATGATGTCAAATAGTCCATTTGGCCGTTTGCGAAACGGGTTGTATCCTAATATTTGGAATCACTGCAAGCGCAACTCACCTCATCCAGCTGCGGCCCGACCGCGGACTACTAAATTCATGGTCACCCTCAACGACATTCACGAAGCGCGAGCCCGCTTGCATGGCGTCGCTGTGCGCACCGAACTCATCGAGTCGTGCATCCAGCAGGCGGTTTCCAGTCCCGACGCTCGAAGACTTTACCTTAAGCCCGAAAACTTGCAGCCCATTGGCGCCTTCAAATTGCGCGGGGCATACAACAAAATCGCTTCCCTCTCCCCGGAACAGCGCAGTCGGGGCGTGATTACTTATTCCAGCGGGAATCATGGGCAAGGCGTCGCCTATGCGGCGCGTGCGTTGGGCGCGAAGGCCGTGATCGTGATGCCTGAAAATGCGCCGGCCATCAAGCGCGACGCGGTTGCGTCCATGGGGGCTGAAATCGTGATGGTGGGGCCGGGCAGCCTGGATCGCCAGGCCAAAGCGGAAGAACTGGCAGCGACTCATGGTTATATTATTGTGCCTCCATTCAACGATGAAAAAGTTATTGCCGGCCAGGGCACGATGGGGCTGGAAATTCTGGAAGATCTTCCTGAAGTCGAGACGGTACTCGTACCTGTTGGCGGAGGTGGAATGCTTAGCGGGGTGGCCGCAGCTATCAAGTTGAGTAAGCCGAGCGCGAAAGTGATCGGAGTCGAGCCCGAACTCGCGGCCGACGCGCAAGCCAGTTTTCGAGCGGGACATATTGTGCAGTCCAGCGCTGAGCAAACCTCGCGCACGATAGCGGACGGGTTGCGGACTCAAAGTATTGGCCCCATCAACTTCGAACATATACGGCAATACGTGGATGATATTGTCACCGTCAGCGAGGACGAAATCCGCCACGCTATGATGTGGCTGGCGACAAATCCCAAGACCATGGCTGAACCCAGCGGCGCTGTCGCGGTTGCCGGATTTTTATTTCGTGAGGATGAATTGCCCAGAACTACGATCAATGTGGCGATCATCAGCGGCGGAAATGTCGATCCGCGAGTGTTGCAGGAGATCAAGCGGATGTGAATTTAGTTTTTCTGAATGACCAGAACCAAGATCCCTCGCTTCGCTCGGGATGACAGAATTTGTTGTGATAACGACAATGAATTCTGCAGAATCGAAACTATGCAATTTAGATTAACTATTGTCGCCGCTGCTTTATTACTCTGCTTCACTGCTGCGGCGGACACCATACGGGGCACGCCCATTCGTCCTGCTTCCATCTATCTGTCGCCGGATGCCAGTTCGAACAAGTTGGCCGATATTGAACGTGGTCGTGAGGTTATTGTTCTTGAGACGAGCGGCGATTGGCTACATGTCGAAGCTGTGCTCACGGAGGAAAAAGTTATCACCGGCTGGATGATGAACAAGGGCGTCGTTCAGGCATCAACACCGAATGGCGACAAAATCATCTTTGGCGAGGCCGTGGACTCCGAAGATCAAGCCAGCCAGCGACACGGGCGCCGCGATGCGGCGCAGGATGCGATGCGTCTCTATTACCGGGCCGCGGAATACTTTCCCCATTCGCCGCTCGCCGGCGAAGCCATGTACCGTTCCGCCGATATTCGTTGGCAGATCGACAAAGCGGATGTGATGTCGCGTCCATCGGCGAAAGAAAAAGAAGCCTATCTTCGGGAAGGCATGAATGATGAATTCATGAAAGAGGTAATCAAGAAGTTTCCCGGGACCAAATGGGCTGATCTGGCAGCCTTCCACCTGATCGAAAATAAACTATGCGGTGACTGGCAAGCTTCGTCTAAATGTCCTGAGAAGGAAGCGGAAATGTACGAAAAATACGCCAATGAACATCCGCAATCACCGGCAGTCGTCGAAGCATTGTACGATGCGGCATGGCGGCGCTCTGCGCTCATTGAGATTTACAGGACCGAAGACCAGTCCAAGAAGTCTGACGAAGCGAGAAACAAGGCCATCGCGCTTGCGCAAAAAGCAATAACCCAAGGACCACAGAGCGATTGGGGAGCGCGGGCGCAGCTGTTGTTATATTTGATCGAGCAAAAAATTCCAACCTACGGGAACGGAGCCAACTAACTTGCCAATTTATCAAGCCGTGGTTCTGGCGATTATTCAGGGACTGGCAGAATTTATTCCTGTGTCGAGCTCCGGCCATCTGATTATCGTCCGGCGACTGTTGGGGTGGAATGAACTTTCTCCCGCACACGAACTCACTTTTGACGTAGCGTTGCATTTTGGCACGCTGCTCTCGGTGCTCTTTTATTTTCGGCGAACATGGTTTCAGATTATCCGGGCAGCATTTGGCGGCAAGGTGGTGCGTTTCTCCGAAGCCGGTGAGGCCGATCAGAATCTGAGCCCGGACGAGCAACGCGAAGAGCGTCTGCTGCTCTGGTATTTTGCAATCGCGACGATCCCTGGTGCTATCGCCGGCAAGTTGCTCGAGCACTCGGCAGAAGACTACTTTCGTGAACACATATATTTGATCGCAACGGCGCTAATCGTAGTCGCGCTGTTGATGTGGTGGGCAGAGAAAGTCAGCCGGCTTACGAAGCCACTTACGCGTATCACCTTTACCGATGCGCTTGTCGTAGGCTGCGCCCAGGCTACCGCGCTTATCCCCGGTGTCTCACGGTCGGGTTCGACAATAACCGCGGGCTTGTTCAGGGACATGACCCGCGAAGCCGCCGTGCGGTTCAGTTTCTTACTTTCCACTCCAATCATCGCGGGCGCGGCATTGCTCAAGGCGCACGAATTGAGAAAAGAGGGTTTGCCGGCTGGAATGCACGCACCTTTTCTCGTTGGGGTGCTGGTTTCCGCGATTGTGGGATACGTCACGATTGCCTGGCTGATTCGTTATCTTCAATCCAACAGCCTGAAGGTCTTCATTGTTTATCGCATCGTCGTGGGGGTGATTGTGATCGGTCTCGCCCTGATGTGGCATCTGCAATAACCGGACAAACTACACCATGCGTGTTGTGCTGCGTCCAAGTTAGTGGCACTGGTAGTGTTTGTCATTCTGGATACTGCCGCCAATCCTCAGTTGTAGGCTTCTTTCATTCTTGTCATAATCGTAAGGCTCTGGCATAGATCTGGCACCGTTGGCAGGAGTGTCTTCCTGCGCAGGACCAAACACGCCTATGAGATATCTCTCACAGATCTTTGCCCCGACCAACAACCGCCGGCTCAATGAACTGGTCGGTTTTCTATTGTGCATCTCCGCCCTCCTTCTATTTCTTGCCTTGGCGTCGTATTCGCCGTTAGACCCTTCGTTCAACAGCGCTTCGGTGCTGACCGGTTCACGAGCGGCGCGCAATTGGATCGGCGTTGTGGGCGCCATGGTTTCTGATCTGATCCTGCAAGGGTTTGGAATTGGTGCATTTCTTCTTCCCATTTTTGCTGCGGTGCTTGGCATCCGCTGGTTTCGTTCGCGCAGAGTCGCTTCGCCGATCGCCAAGGTTCTCGGCGGCATGTGGCTGATAATTTTTGTCCCCGCTCTGCTGGCGCTCTTGCCGGGCCACTTGCGCTGGATGAACGCAATTCCGATTGAGGGTCTTTTTGGCAGGGTGGTTGGTGATTTTCTCATCCATTATTTCAATCTGGCGGGAGCCTACATCGTTTGCGCCACTGTTCTGGCAGTAGCTCTTTATCTTTCGACCGCATTTTCGTTCGCTGCGCTGCAAGTGTGGGCGCCAACGCGTTTTGCCTTCGCAATTGCGTTATGGGATCGCTGGAAAGACTGGAAGGACGCGCGGAATAAACGGCGGATGCAGAAAGAACTGGAGAAGCGCCGCGCCGCGCCCAAGCCAGTAATCACAACCCAAATGGTTCCGTCACGAGCTGCGGCGCCGCCTCAATCGCAAGTGCGGGCTACAGAACCGGTTCGCACTGGCATTGACCGGACGTTTGCAGAAGAGAGCGAAGATGCCGTCCAACCGAGGCCAGAGCCGCAGGCAATCACTCCAGAAGTCACGGAACGAGCCGACAGCGGCCAGAAGCCGAAGACGATCCTGCCGCACATTGCCGGGGGATTCAAGCTGCCTCCCAGTTCCCTTCTTCATCGGCCCGACGAGCAGCAAGCGGTCGATGCCGACGAATTAAAACTTCTGGCGCAAGTGCTCACGGGAAAATACGCCGAGTTTGATGTGCACGGGCAGATCACCCAGATCAATCCCGGCCCCGTTGTCACCACTTTTGAATTCAAGCCTGAGGCTGGCATCAAGTACAGCCGCATTACCAATTTGACGGACGATCTTTGCCTGGCTCTGAAAGCTGAGAGCATTCTGATTGAACGCATGGCGGGCAAGTCCACCGTGGGCATTCAGGTGCCGAATCGCGAACGCGAAATTATCTGGCTGCGCGAGAACATCGAATCAAGTGAGTTTCTGGGATCGAAGTCAAAGCTTACGCTGGCACTGGGCAAAGATATCAATGGCCGCATTGTCACGGCTGATCTAAATGGCATGCCGCACCTGCTCATTGCCGGTTCGACAGGCGCGGGCAAAAGTGTGGCCATCAATGCCATGATTATGTCGATCCTGTACAAATCCACGCCGGACCAGGTCCGGCTGATTCTGGTGGACCCAAAGCGGCTGGAACTGGGCAACTACGAAGGTGTCCCGCATTTATACACGCCGATCATCACCGAACCGAAGCTAGCAGCGAATGCGCTGCGCAATGCGGTTCGCGAAATGGAACGCCGGCTAAAACTGCTCGCCGAGAAGGGTGTTCGCAATATCGATCAGTACAACAAGCTATTCGACGAAAGCGGCACGCCCAGCCTGTTTGGCGATAATCCGGAAGAGCGTCCGCTGCCCTACATCGTAATTATCATCGATGAATTGGCTGACTTGATGATGCTCGATTCGAGCAACGTGGAAGAGTCCATCACCCGGCTGGCGCAGATGGCGCGCGCGGTAGGTATTCATCTTGTTCTGGCAACGCAGCGGCCTTCGGTCGACGTGATAACGGGACTGATCAAAGCCAATTTCCCGGCGCGCATGTCATTCCGCGTGGCTACCAAAGTCGACTCGCGAACCATTCTGGATGCGAATGGCGCGGAAGCGCTTCTGGGACGCGGCGATATGCTCTACCTGCCCTCCGGATCAGCCCGCGTTCACCGCCTGCACGCTCCTTTCGTCACAGAAAAAGAGATTGCGGCGGTCGTGGAATTCTGGCGTGCTCAGGGTACGGCAGAATACGTTGAGCAGTTCCTGCAGGCACCGAAGGAAGAACGGGAAGACGGCGGCCCGGCCAGCGACGACGGAGTGAAGAGGCCACTAACGATCCTCTTTACGAAGATGCGGTGAAGTTAGTGGTGGAGTTCGGCAAGGCCTCGACTTCCCTGCTGCAGCGGCGCTTGCGCATTGGCTACGGTCGCGCCGCGCATCTCATCGACCTTATGGAGCGAGATGGAATTGTCGGCGCTGCAGACGGCCCCAAACCGCGTGAAGTATTGAAGCGGCCCGATTGGCTCTCCGAAATCGAAGAGTCTCTGCGATAGCCTCTGCGATTACGAAGTCTCAGCCCGGCGCCAAGCCCTTAAATTGACCGCGTAAAGCACGATGCAAAACAAGTTTGCCGGAATGAAACCCCACTGCGATGTCTTGAATCCGATGAAGCAGACAATGACGCTATTTACCCCGGCCAGAACCCATCCTTCCCAATGTCTCCGTCCAATCAGAATGGTTGAAAAAATCGTGAGCACACAGGACACGTAGTCGAGCCTCAAATCCACCGAAGAACACCTCCGCAATCATTATGCGGTAAGTCTGCCTTCTGGCTTTGTGACGCAAGGGCTATTGCGACGTAACGTTAGTACGTGCACCACAGAAAGAGTTAAGGGCGATCCTAAGAAGAACCGCCCTTTTACATACAGGAAATGCGCGCCAACTATTGCTGGAAAATATCGACTCTAGCCGTGGTATCTCCGTTACCTGGGCTCGGCGCATCCAGCGCGAAGAATTCTGTTGAAGACACCAGGTAGAGGATCTGCGTCTGGTTTCCACTTTGTGACACCACAACCCGGGCGGGATTGCCAACTGATGGCGCAGTAGCATCCGAAGTTTGGAATACGCTGAGTCCGTTATCACTGCTGATATCCTGCGTCAAATCCAGCGTACTCGTCCCTGCGATCCCGATACTCACTACATTGCTGACCCCTGTATCGACAGGAGGCAATGAACCACCCGCGTACGTCCCCGAAAGTGCAAAGCCTGATTGCTGCGGCGTCATAAAACCGAAACTGACGGCCGCATCCGTGCCAATGATGAATGCTTGATTGGGAGTCACCATGTAAAGGATCGGCGCCGAATTTTGGAAGACCGATCCGCTCGTGGTCACGCGGCCATTCGGCGCCACACTGTATCCACCCGTTCCAGACGGGGACGTCAGAGTACCGCCCGAATTTTGGTCAGAGCTAAGGCTGAAACCTCCCATACTGTCGCCGGTGACGATACCGACTTGGCTCTCAGCCATGGAACCGTCCAATCCGGTTATTTCGAATACGCTCGCTGCATTGAAGCTGGCGTCACTGAATGCGGAGTTCGCCTGTTGCATGATAGAACCGCTAACCAGAGGATTTCCCCCAGTAACGAACGGGTCGATTCCTACAGTGAGGAGTTGAGTCGGCAGAGTAGTAGTCGCCTGTGCCACATAAAAACTGTAATGAGAATTTCCGATGGTTGCTGTACCGCGACCATTTCCGGCAATCGTGTACGCTCCGGCGAAGGGAACATTTGAGCCTAACGTACCTGCGTCATCGGAATCCTGCGCACCATTGGTAATGTTGCCCCCCACTCCGTCGGCGTCAAAAAATCCTGCCACGGCAAAACGATTCTTACTGGAGTCGACTCCCGCAAAGCCAAACACGTAACCACCGGTAATCGAGGCTGTGGTCGCGGAAGTATCCTGTTGCAGCAACATGCCAGAATTGTGGGCTGTGTTGTTAGTGAAACCGCCGGTGCTGTCGTCAAATTCGATAATGTTCGCATTTCCTCCGGCCATTAGCGAAAAAGCGAATGAACGCGTACCACCGCCGGAAATGTTGAAGGTCATGTATCCCAAGCCGTTTTGGCCCACATAGTACGTTCCAGTGAAGCTTGGATTTGTCGGCGAACCCATCGTTTGATTCACATCCATGATGCCGCTGGAAATATTGCCCTTTCCATCTGCGAATAGGCTTCCCGCGGCCACCCAAAGTCCATTAACGTCAAAGCCACGCGCCGAAAATACGTAATATCCGCTCAGCTTCTCATTTTGGGTAACCCCTGGATTGATCGTGATGCTCAAATTCGCCGAAGCGCTCTGCTGCGGCGTAGAGGAGTCGACGACCTGAACCTCAAAATTGAAAGTGCCAGAGGCGATCGGCGTCCCTGAAATCGTGCCAGCAGAAGTTGAAGTTAGAGAAAGCCCGATCGGCAGAGTGCCGCTAATAATGCTCCAAGTGTAGGGTAGAGTTCCGCTGCTCGCGGTTAAGTTTTGCGTGTAGGGCGTGCCTACCTGGCCATTGGGCAGCGATCCCGTGGCCACCGATAGCGGCGGCTCCGGGTTGATCGTGATGCTCAGTGCCTGAGTCACAGTGGTGCCGGCGGAATCCGTGACCTGGACAGTGAATTTGTAAGTCCCCAAGACAGTTGGCGTACCGGTGATCTCGGCGGAGGTGCTGGTGCTGCTGGTCTGAAAAGTTAAACCTGGAGGCAGGCTGCCCGCAATCACAGACCAGGTAAAAGTTCCCGTGGCGCCGGTTGCATCCACAAATGTGTTGTATGAGGTTTGCAGTGTTCCCGCTGGAAGCGAGGTCGTAGCAATAGTGAGCACCGCATTTAACGTAATCGACTCAGTCGCGGTTATGCTCGAGTTTGCAATTGAAGTTGCCGTAACGGTTGCAGTGGCGGCGGTTGAAATGTTAGCTGGGGCCGTATAAACAACTGAAGTCGTCGTATTGCTGCTCAATTGGCCGGGACCGGAAAGAGTCCAAGTCACGCCCTGATTGTTGGTGTCATGGGTAAGTGTCGCAGTGATAGTCGCCGTCGCCCCGGGATTCAACGACTCACCAGAGGCCGGACTCAGTGTGATCGTGATGGTGTTGCTCCCCCCCGAGCAACCTGCGAAAACCAGCGCCCAGACAAGGATACCCACTGCCAGCAAGGAAACAACTCTGAATTGTCTCAAGGTTTCTCCACTGAAAGTTTTAACAACATCTTCGCGAAAGAGCAACCCGTTAGAACGAGAACAAGACCTGTAGATCGATTCTGCGAGTGGCTGAACCGAAGGAATACGGCCCACCCGCGAGGGCGTTGGACTGTCCGAATAACGGAGAATCGAGGTTGCCCACCGGCGTCGCCAGGTTCACCCGGTTAAGAACATTTCGTCCGGATACGCTGAAGGTCATATTGTATCGCCGGTTAGTGTTGGCTGCAGCGGCGAAAGGACCGCCGGGACCGCCCCCACTGCCGCTCAATCCACGACCGCCTAGACCACCGCCCGGGGCCCCACCGCGTCCGCCACCACCCCCGCCGCCTCCGCCTCCAGTTTGCGGGCCTTGCCCTGCGGCTACCTCCCGCCCGAATCCAATAGTCTTACTGATACGCAGATTCATGGTGAACAGCGTGGGGCCCGTGCCAATGTTAATGGGAATAACTTTTTGCCCGGGCGCGGGCATCAGGTTGAAAGTACCCAACTGCGTGCACGCCAAGTTTGACGAGATCTGCACCACACTGCAAGTTGCCGTTGAAGCCAGCGAGGGCCGATCATTGAAAATCGAATCGCCGTTCAGATCCTGACCGACTGTGACATTGTACGGTTGGCCCGAACTTAAAATGACGAAGGGATTCACACGAATCGCGTAAGGCAGAGTAACCGTCCCTCCTACCACCACCCGGTGGTGCACATCGAACGAGGAGCGGCCGTAATCCACCATCGGGTCATACGAATTTGATAAGAAGTTCGCGTTGATGCTCGATCCACCACCCCCGCCTCCACCACCCCCAAAACCGCCGCCACCACCGCCTCCAGACCCGGAACCCGATCCCAGGTCGCTGTTGGCGTAGTTCAGCATGTAGAAACCAAACAGCGAAAGCTTGGTTCCAATATTGGTTCTAAAATTGGCGATCAGTTGGTTTTGCCGGAAAATTCCTTCGGAGTCGTACTGATAAATGTTGTCGCTGTTTCCCAGCGGCCGGATGCCCGGAGGGTATGTTCCCGGTAGCGGAGCGTTGGCATTGCGAATGAAGACCTGGTGCTCGCCGTAAGAATTTATGTAAGTCAGGGCGACGGTAGTGCTCTTGGCAACTTGCCGCTCCACGCCCACCGCCGATTGAATGGTGGATGGCGCCCGCAGACCGGGAGCAATCCGATAACGCGTGGGAGAGATCTGGCCGATGGCAGTGCTGTTTGCCTCAACGATTGTCTGCTGTTGAGTTAAACCGTTCAGCCGCTCCGACTCGAGAATGAGGTTGGAGGGGAAGCGATCGTAAAAAATTCCGAAGCCGGCCCGCAGTACAGTTTTCGGCGCAGACTTTTTCGCGCCTCCACCCAGGCCCCACGCAAAACTCAGTCGAGGAGCAAAATCTCCGTGATCCCCGATGTCATTCTGGGTTTCGAAGCGCAAACCATAGCTAAGCGTCAGGTTGGGACGAATCCGCCAATCATCTTGCACGTACAAACCCGCGTCAACATACGTCACGGTTGAGAGAGGTTGCCCGGTGGTGATGGAAAACTGGGTAGCACCGCATTGCGCCAACTGGCTAGTCGTCGGCACTGTTGGGAGCGCTGCGATCAACGTCGACAAGCATGAAGTCCCAGGCACCACGTTGGTTTCATATTGCTGCAGTGAGGAAAAAGTAAATGCGCCGTTGAAACCGGAAGTCGAAATATTCGAATCAGTCGCCGCGCGCAGGCGTCCACCGAATTTTATTAAGTGGTTGCCGTGAACGATCGACGTGTAATTCTGTAACTCGTAATGATTCTGCGAATCTGAGCCATTTCCGATCTGATTGCCTCCACCGGTAAACGCGCCAATTACGTTGAAAGTAGGTGAAAAATTCTGCACAGTCTGGCTGCTATTCTCGCGGAGATACTGGAAGCGAGTTTCATTCACAATATTCGTGCTCACGACCTGAGTGTCGCTGATCTGCAGAGTATGTTCGGTAGAAATGGTGTTATAAGCCTGCGTCGGAAGAGAAAACGTTCCGATGCCCGCATTGTCCTCAGTGTCGCGATAGAACTGATAACGGACAGTCAGGGTATTGTTTGGCGTAAGCTGAAAATCGAAGCGCGGACCGAGATTCAGTCGACTCTCGGGATTGGGCACGGCTTGGGTGAAGTTCACGCCAGTTGGATTGGGGTCAGCGACTGTGGGCACAACCGCGGTCACAATATTTGAATCGTTAATTTCCCTGCCCTGGGCGGTGAAGAAGAATGAAGCCCTCTTGCTGATAGGACCGCTGACACTGCCGTTAAAAAGTTCAGAATGAAACGATGGCTGGTTGGGCTCAAATGGACTCAAGGCGTCGAACGCGGATGAGTTGCCATCGGCCATGAACTGTCCATGAAACTGGTCTGTACCCGGCTTGGTGAAAACTTCAATGCGGCCATAGCCGAGCTTGTCGTACTCCGCGGAAAACGGATTTTGATTGATACGAATTTCGCGGATCGAAGATTTGGGCGGAAGTTGTCCCCCGGTAAACCCGTCAATGTAGATCTGGCCTCCATTCGGACCCGCGGACGGTCCAGCAAGCGCTTCCAGTTCCTGCTGCAACTCGTCGGGATCGTCGGAGAGAGCTTCGAGGTCCTTACCCTTGATTACTATCGAACTGGCGTTCTCCGATGGGTTGACACTCACGGTGGTGCTTTCTTCCTGCACCTCAACCTTTTCTGGCTGGACTTGAATTTCCAAAGCGATGTCGAACTGCTGCGCTTGATCTGCGGAGACTGCGACGTTTTGCTTCGTGGATACTGTAAAGCCCTTTGCCGTAGTGCTGACAAAGTAAGTTCCCGGGGACAACCCCTTGAGCTCATACGCTCCCTGGTTGTCAGTAACGGCGGTCGCCTTCTTGCCAGTGGGCCCAGTCGCGGTCACACTGGCTTGAGGAATTACCGCGCCCGTGGGATCGGTAACCCGGCCGCGCAATGTGCCTGAAGTTTGCGCAAGCGAGAAACTGGCCAGCAGCAAAACAATTATCGTGACCACTATGCGGGCGAGACATTGGGGACAGCCGGACTTCATTAATTCTCCAGGAAAACTTATTGGTTTGCACCCGCAGCGGCATCCGCTCCGCCTCCGAGATTCCACGGTGAAAGCAACATCGCCGCTCGATTGCTATTCGGTGAAGCGGACAAGATAGGTTCGACGCCGCTGAGCAAAGTGATGGCGGTTGGCTGCGTAGTGGCTGAACCTTGGGTAGTGACAATCATAACGGCGTCGCCCTTCTGCAAGTCGGCGATGCTGACCGCGGGCATGCGCTTCAACATTTGCTGGAAATCGGGCGATCCGCCCGGACGAGCTCCGCCTGCAGTGCGCTCCGGCGCAGACTGCCCAGTGCTCGCGGAAGGACCTCCGCCAGACCCTAAATTTGCGTTATCTGCAGATCCGCCTCGCAAGCGCGAAGCAATTCGCTGCGCAACCATTGGGGGCAGTTTGTGCAGTTGCGAGTCGGCGGTGACCCTCAGCGTTAGAGGTTTTTTGCTTGCCAGATCCGTCACTGTAACGGTATTGCTGGCGGCGTCGGTAAAGATGACCAAACCTGCGACATTCCTGAACGTTCCGGAAACCACCTCGTCGGCTGCCAGTTCAGTGCCATCGGCGCTGCGAACTCCCCGCGCGCGGAGTTGGTCGCCAACATTAACTTGATCGATTGTGGCTGGCTTGGCGTCGTCGAATTTTACCGAGTCGGGAGAATACCGGCGAATAATGGTGCTCTTTGAAACGTGAATCGTAACTGGCTTGGCGTCGCCAATTACCGGGGCAGCAAGTGTAATGGTGCCGCTGGCCGGATCGACCTTGCTCACCAGTCCGCCTACCCCGCGCTTCTGCCAGTCCTCCTGATCGCGCTCCTGCTTCGCCGCCACGTCGGACTCTTTCATCAGGACAATAGACGAAGCTTCGACAGACTTACCGTCATCAGAGGGCTTGCCCCGTGCCAGAATACGATCTCCCACCTGCACATCCTGCAGTTGAATCGGCGCGGCATCTTTCAGATCCTTCTGTCCCGGGGAGACGCGAACCAGGCGGGTGGAATTCTGAACCACGACATTGATGGTTGGTCCCGCATCGGTAGCGAGAGTAATAACATTTCCAGAAATCGCTTTGACAACGCCTACTGGCTTCAGCGTCGCGGCAGTCGATGTAGGCGCCGCTGATTCTTGGGTCTGATCAGAAATGCCACAGCTCGGCGGAACGAGAACCACTGAGGCAAGCATGAGTGAGCCGGCGAGCGCCAAGGATGCGGTTCGAATTGGCATTACTTTTTTTGCCTCACTCTGTTCCCATTAGTGCCCGTGCCGATAGTTTACGCCGGGTGCTAAATCGACGTTCATCAGCATCTGTCCTCACTTTGTTATTTTGCGAGAAACTTCTGGCTGCGTTTCGATCGGAGTCCTACCAAGATATTCGAACACATTCATTCATCCGTTGCGCGTAAAGAATCGTCAATCAACTGTAAATTTCTGTTGTTTAGGAACTTACGGCGTAGCAAACGGTGCAGGCAACAGGCGATCTTTAAGCCGCAGCCAGATAAACATAACGCAGAATGAACAGAATCGTCAGGATCCAAATCAGGGGATTTATCTCGCGGAACTTTCCGGATGCGACTTTCACAATCGTGTAGGAAATTAATCCCAGGCTGAGGCCAGTCGCAATGCTGAACGTCAGAGGCGTGGCGAGCATGGTGACGAATGCCGGAACAGCCTCGCTGAAGTCCTGCCATGCGATCTGCGAGATCGATTGCGTCATCAGGACGCCAACCAAAATCAGCGCGGGCGCCGTCGCATAGGCCGGTATGGCGGTTGCCAGCGGAGAGCAGAAAGTGGCTAACAAGAAGAGCACGGCGACCGCGACATTGCTCAGGCCCGTTCTCGCGCCAGCCGCGACTCCAGCGGCGCTTTCGATGTAACTCGTCACGGTGGAAGTTCCGGTCAAAGCGCCGACAATTGTTCCCACGGCGTCGGCAACCAGAACCCGGCCGACCCGGGGAATTTTGCCGTCCCTCATGAACCCGCCTTGCTCGCAAACTCCAACGAGCGTTCCCACGTTGTCGAAAAGATCCACAAACAAAAACGCGAACAGGATTTCGAGTAAGCCCAGATGGCTGGCGCCCCGAAAATCAAGTTGCAGAAGAGTGGACGAGGGATGCGGCATGGCAAAAATCGCCGCTGGCCAGTTCGTGATCCCGCGCAATATTCCGAGCAGTGCCGTGCCGAAGACGCCGATCAGGATGGCGCCGGGAAATTTTCTTGACGTCAGCACCATCGTGAGGCAAAGACCGAAGCAGGCGGTCTGCACTTCTTTGTCGGCGAAGTTTCCCAGTCCCACATACGTAGCCGCATTCGCAACGACCAGCTTGGCATTTCGCAGTCCAACAAAAGCAATGAACATTCCGATTCCCGCTGCAGTGGAGTGCTTTAGGCAATCGGGCATGCCATTGACAATCTGTTCGCGAACTTTGGTCACGGTGAGCAAAAGAAACAGAACGCCCGAGAAGAACACCACCGCCAGCGCCGTGCGCCAGGGCACATGCATGCCGATGCAGACGGAATAAGTGAAGTAGGCGTTCAACGACATTCCGGGCGCCAAAGCAATGGGATAATTCGCATACAATCCCATCACTAGCGTGGCTATGGCGGCCGAGACGCAAGTTGCAAACACCACGCCGTCGCGCGGCATTCCTGCCTGAGCGAGAATCTGAGGGTTCACCACTACGATGTAGGCCATGGTTACAAACGTGGTGAGGCCGCCCAGCATCTCCTGTTTCACGGAGGTCTGATTCTTGGCAAGTTTGAAATAGCGATCGATCAATCGTTCCTCAGGGGAAAATTGGTAAGGAGGCTCAATAGGTAATCTTGTCAGGCTTGGCTTCCCACGCACGAAACACCGCCAAGGCCTCGTTGCGCATTAACTGAAGCATCGGAATCTTGCGCTGCGAGTGTGGTTGCGCGATCTCGCGGTAGATCACCGAATCGTCAAAACCGATTTTGGAAGCATCTGCCGCGGCATTGGCAAAATAAATGCGAGCGGCGCGAGCCCAGTAAATCGCGCCCAGGCACATGGGACACGGCTCGCAAGAAGCGTATATCTCGCAACCTTCAAGGCTGAAACTGCCAAGCCTCTTGCATGCCTCGCGGATGGCGAGCACCTCCGCGTGCGCGGTGGGATCATTTGTCGAGGTCACCTGATTCGCGCCTTCGCCAATAATGGCGCCTTTATTGACTACCACCGCGCCAAAGGGTCCTCCGCGTCCGGAGCGGACATTCTCAAGCGAAAGTTGAATGGCGCGCGCCATAAAAAGATTTTCCATGGGTTGCTTCTACGCTTGCGGCTAATCTGCGTGACTGGTCGTGGAACTCTGATTCGCCGGCTGCTGCTTGCGCATTTTGGCATAACCGGGCTTGATGATCGAGTAGATAAAATCACAGCGCTCTTTATAAGGCAAGAAGGCGCTCTTCATCGCATTGATGGTTATTTTTTCGAAATCATCCAGTGACAGACCGAAGGTCTCCGCCGCGGCTTCGAATTCGCGAGTCATGCTGGTGCTGCTCATCAGCCGGTTGTCCGTGTTCAGGGTGACACGAAACTTTTCCTGATAAAGAATCTTGAAAGGATGCTCCGCCAAACTAGGCGTTGCACCCGTGTGCACATTGCTGAGCAGGCAGATTTCCAACGGAATGCGCTTGTCCAAAACATATTGGGCTAGGTCGCCCAGCTTCACCGCCCTGCCATCTACCACCGCGATATCGTCAATCAGCCTGGTTCCGTGACCGATGCGGTGGGCTCCACAATACTGAATCGCCTGCCAGATCGATTCCTTTCCATACCCTTCTCCAGCATGAATCGTGATGTTGAAATTCTCCCGCTGAATGTAGTGAAAGGCGTCGACGTGTTTCTTGGGAGGATGACCTCCCTCTTCGCCCGCAAGATCGAAGCCGACTACGCCGCGCGCACGAAAATCGACGGCCAGCTCTGCCATTTCTAGCGACACGTCCATGTTACGCATGGCGCAGATAATGAGGCCCGATGAAATTCCGAAATCTTTGCGGCCCCGCTCCAGTCCTCTTAGCACGGCCGCGACCACTTGTTGATGGGTCAATCCGTTATTGGTATGAAAAACCGGCGCAAAGCGCGTTTCAAAATACACTACGCCATCCTGGCTAAGGTCTTCGGCTTGTTCATAGGCTACGCGCTCTAAAGCCTCCTCGGTTTGCATGACCGCGATAGTGTGCGCGAAGCCCTCGAGATATTTGGCCAGACTTCCACGATTCGCGCCCCGGTGAAACCATTGCGCCAGCGCTTGCGGATCAGTTGTTGGAAGATCCCGATACCCCGCATCCTTCGCCAATTCAATAATACTTTGCGGCCGCAAAACGCCGTCCAGATGCTCGTGCAATAGGACTTTGGGAAGACTACGCAGCAATTCTTGATCAAATTTCATACATTTGCGCGTGGGGACGCGTCACTCCTCGCCAATATCTTCATTCCACATTTCAGGATTCGCGCGAATATACTCGCTCAGCATAGACGCGCACTCCTCGGAGTCAAGGTCGACAACTTTTACGCCTAACGAGCGCAGCCATTCTACGCCGCCCTGGAAATTGCGGCTCTCACCGACAATCACCGTACCGAAGCCGAATTGCCGTACCAGCCCGCTGCAATACCAGCAGGGCGCCAGAGTAGTAACCATTATGAGTTTGCGATAGCTCCGCTGCCGTCCGGCGCTGCGGAAAGCATCGGTCTCGGCGTGCATTGACGGATCGCCATTTTGTACGCGGCGGTTGCGGCCCGCGCCAATCAGTTTGCCGCCCTCGTCGAAGACAGCGGCACCTATGGGAATGCCACCCTCAGCCAGACCTTTGCGAGCCTCGGCTTTCGCCACCTCCAGCATCGCGGAGTAATCGAAACCGGACATTGCGCTTGATTATAACGATTGAAAATCTGGAGCGGGAGACCGGGATCGAACCGGCGACATCCAGCTTGGGAAGCTGGCGTTCTACCGCTGAACTACTCCCGCTCACACGGTCAGAACCGAATCATAGCACGCGGTTACTTCTTACATCATCCTTGTTGTTGTCGTACCGTCGCAGGCTCCTATTTGAATCATCCTCGGCGCTTTTTGCGGTCCTGGAGGCCAGACTGATAGCGGGCGACAGATCTGAGGGCGACGTCTGAACGGGCACGCTCCTACGCTCGACGTTTTATGCGTTCTCGAACCGAGGCTGGCTGAGCCGGTTTTGCTTCGGACTGTTTCAGGTGCAGCCACATGCACATGCTGCAAAATACTTGGCCACAAAGATCGCAAGCCTCAGTATGCAGATCGCACAATTCGCTTCCACAATCGGAGCATGTCTCGCTAGAAGGCCTGCCGCAGGGAAAACCGTTGGCATCATGTGTGCCCTGGACTAGGACAATTTCGCAGGCACTATTAGGGGATGCAGTTGCGTGTTTCTCAATAGCCATCGTGGAATCTTTCCAGACTAAGCCGCCTTCTCCACTGGGAGCCCCGCTTCAATCCAGCCTTGTTTACCCTCCGGATAATGCGCCACATTGGTGTAACCCATAGCCGCCAATTCACGGGCGGCGTATTCGCTGGCGTGTCAATGCGTGCTGGTGCAGTAAGTAATGATTTCCGCATCCTTGTTGGGCAGTAGACGCGGCGCGAGTTCCTTGATTTGCTCTGGAGGAATATTCATTGCCCCGGGAATATGCGCTTCGCGGTAGCGCTCAGGCGCAAGAGTCTCAACTAACTTAATACCGTCTTTTCGATCGAGTTTGGCCTTTAGCTGCTCTGTAGAAATAGTACCTTCCATTGTTCATCTCCTCGAACTATCGGTGAGGGTTTCCTCCAAATTAGCTCTTGCTTTTGAGGAACGCCTCGCCCAGTCTATTTTTCGATGCCCAGAGACAACCGCCCGATGCATCGGAAAGGATGAGTATTGAGCTGCGCAACGGCATTGCCGTCATTCACCGCTACTTTTCAATGTCGAAGTAAATCTTTGTAGTGGTGCGATACTTCGTGATCTTCTTCCCGTCGAGTTCCATCTCTAACTCCGCGACCCGCGCCCATCTCATGCCTCGAACGGTCTTTGCCGCCTCTGCCACCGCGTTTTCCGCTGCCTTTGCGAAGCTCTCTTTAGAGGTTCCGACTACATCGATAACTTTTTGTGTCATTACGTTCTCCTTGGATGTAATTCCTCACTGTGGATTGTACCTCCGAACACCGTGTGCAGACATTTGCTCAAGCAGAGGCATCATGCAGGAGACATTCCGCTCTGCTAAACTTTCTGTTCTCACTCTTAGCGGAGATGCCAGCATTCGCATGCGTACTCTTTCCTTGTTTGCTATTGTCGTAACTATGAGTTCGTTCGGTTCAGCCCAGACTTTACCGCTGCCCAAGGCCATTACCGATCCCAGGCAAATCGCCAGCACGCCAAACGCGCAAGTGGAACAGAACCAGCAGAGCCTTTCCATCCAAAAGCTCTACATGACTCGACAGGTAGGACGCGCGTCCTGGTCACCCGATGGAAAGACGATTGTCTTTGTCAGCAACATTAGCGGCCGCAACAATCTTTGGCTGGTGCCTGCGGAGGGTGGCTGGCCGACACAGCTTACGGTTAGCGATCAACGGCAGACGGCACCCGCGTGGTCGCCTGACGGCAAGTGGATCGCGTATATGTCCGACTACAACGGCGATGAACAATGGGACATTTTTATCGTTTCACCGAAGACCGGCCAGGTAGTGAATCTCACTCATACGCGCGAGATTTCGGAAGAGCATCCGCGATGGTCGGCCGATGGCCGCTATCTGGCTTACACGGTGAAACCAAAGACATCGTCGGTGTTCGAGATCGACGTCTATGACATGCTGATGCGGGATGTGAAACACATCACGACCGGCACACCGGCCGACAAGTTAAATGAGAATCCCATCTGGTCGCACGACGGCAAGTGGATTGCCTACACCCAGGAGCAAGCCAAAGGAACGGATTCGAACATCTTCATGGCGGAAGTCGCGACCGGACGCAGTTCCCTGCTCACGCCGCACGATGGCGAGCAACTTTACCGCGCCAATGATTTCTCACCCGACGACAAGAAGTTCGTCATCACTTCCAATGCTGCGAATGGCTACGACAATGTCGGGTTGCTGGATGTGGCCAGCAAAAAGATTTCCTGGCTCACCAAAGATAAGTGGGAGATCAGCGGAGGCAACTTTTCGCCCGACGGTAAGCACATTGCGTGGACCGCAAATGTCGACGGCAACACAGATATCTATTTGCATGATGTCGTGAACGGCAAGACTGCGGCCTTGCCGCTGGCCAACGGAGTGAATGATCTTGCAGCTGAACCTTCTTCGTTCAGCAAAGACGGATCACGCTTGCTCTATCACCACAACGGAGCTAGCGCGCCGGCAGATCTTTGGGTTTATCAACTGGCGACCGGAAAATCGCATCAGGTGACGCACTCGCTGGTCGCAGGCGTGCGGTCGGAAGACATGGTCGAGCCCGTTCTCGTGCACTTCCCCAGCCGCGATGGTAAGTGGACGATCTCCGCTTTCGTATACGTGCCCTACAACATGGTTCGCAATGGCCAGAATGCAGCCGTTGTTTATGTGCACGGAGGGCCAACGCGCAAACGGTGAATTCGTTCAACCGTTTTATTCAGCACATCGTGAACCAGGGATACATGGTAATTGCGCCCAACTATCGCGGCTCGACTGGTTATGGAAAAGAATTTCAGCAAGCCAATCTGTTCGACATGGGCGGAGGAGATTTGCAGGACGTGCTTGCAGCGGCGGATTTTATCAAGCAGACGGGTTTTCTCGATCCCAAAAAGATCGTTCTAATGGGCGGGAGCTATGGCGGCTACTTAACGATGATGGGTGTAACCAAAGCACCGGAGGTTTGGGGCGCGGGCGTACCGATTGTGCCGTTTGTCAATTGGTTTACGGAAATCGAGAATGAGGATCCGGTTTTGCAACAATCTGATTTCGCCACTATGGGCGACCCGAAGACAGAACGAAACTTTGTTTCATGATCGTTCGCCAATTTTCTTCGTAGATCAGATCAAAGCACCTTTACTGCTGCTGGCAGGCGGAAACGATCCGCGCTGTCCAAAAGAAGAAGCTCAACAAGTGGTGGATGCGGTTAAAAAACGCGGCGGCACGGTCGACTACAAAGTTTATGAGAATGAAGGCCACGGCTTTGCGCGAGTAGAAAATCAGATCGACGCTTATGAGCGCGTGTCAGGATTTTTGAAAGCGCACGTACCTCCGGCGGATTGCAGTTGTTCGTTGCCGGAATAGAAACGTCCTTCACTCGTGATCATTCCGAGCGGGCAGTGCGCAGCATTTGCTTCTCCCAACCTCATTCCGAATTTCGCACTATTTGCAGCTTGTAATCGGGGTGAAGCGCCTTCATATCGGGCGGTTCTGCCTGGGCATTATCTTGCGCTGGAAACTGCTTTGCCACATCGCCTCCGGAGATACCGAAGACACGAAAGACATCCGCCGAGAGATAAACTTTTCCATTCGTCACCACGCCGGACGGAAAATAACCGCCGGTGGTATATCGCCAGAGCAGCTTTCCGCTGCTGGCATCCAACGCGTAGAAGTTCCGGTCACCTGCGCCGAAATACACCACTCCATTCGCAACTGCGGAAGCGGAGTATACCGGCACTGTCGTCGTATATTTCCAAAGCAGTGCGCCACTATTGGCATTCACGGCATAAAAGATGCCTGCGTCTCCTGATCCCACGTACACAACTCCATTGGCAATTGCGGCTGAAGAACCATCCGAGGGTGCACCGAGATTGAACTTCCACAATAAGTTGCCATTGCTGGAATTCAAGGCATAAAGATTGTTGTCCGCAGACGCGACGTAAACCACGCCGTTGGGAAGAGTAGGCATGGAAAGGTTGTTATTGGGCGTGGTGGTGTAGCTCCAGACGAGCGTGCCGGCGGCAGCGCTTACCGCATACAAGTTTCCATCCGCGGAGCCAATATAGACGATTCCGTTGACCACAGACGGCGTGAACTGAACGGGCCCGCCGGTGGTGTACTTCCAAATCAAGTGGCCGGTGGCGGCATTCAAGGCGTAAACGCTGTTATCGTCCGAGCCTGCATAAACCACTCCGTCGGCGACCACGGGCGGAGACACGACGTAGCTGCCCGTTTTGTATTGCCATAGCAGGTTGCCCGTCTGGGCACTCAGAGCAAAGATCTTATAGTCGCCCGACCCGGCGTAGAGTTTGCCGTCTGCCACTGCCACCCCGTTAGCGACAGATCCGCCCGCAGTGTATTGCCATGCTGGTTGGCCGTTCGCCTTTAGGGCATAAATCGTGTTCCCAGAGCCGAAATAAATTTCGTTTTGCACTACCGAAGGCGTGCCAGAAGACGGGTAGCTCCAGTTCAACTTAAGCCTGCCAACCGTTGTCGGATTAAGCACATTCTCGAATGGGTTCTGTTCAGTATGGTCGGGTGCGAAGCCTGCCTGGTACCAGTTCGTATGAACCCAGAACGGCGATTGCCCGCCGGTATGATTCGAACGTTGTACCGCACTCACCCAGTGTGTACCAGGGAGTGCCGACGCGGGAGCTTTGATTGCAATATTCGAAAACGATCCTGCGCTGTTGGCGATAGCGAGCGCCTCGTCCTGAGTGTCGAAGTAAATATCAATTTCAGCATAGGCGGTAAAACCGCTGCCCGAGACGCGCAACTGCGTGGTGGGAGGGGCCGCCCGGCCGTGAGAGCGAAATTGCCGGCTGAGCGAAGCATAACCCCGCCAACATCAACACCGAGAGGCTGACCAGACTTAGCTTAATCGGAAATGACAAGATTTTCTCCGACATTATGATTTTCATGTGAACCTCACGAGCGTCTGAAGCAGGATTTCTTGCCTGGCCTTTACAAGGCGATAGCAGATTTTCGACGAAACGCTGCCCTCTCTCCACTGATCAAGGGCTGCGTTATAGAGGTGAGAACATTCTCAAGGGTTGCCTTTGGGGGATCTACTTCCGAGATATTCAGCGGTCACGCGACATTAATGGGCTCGCTGCGACTTGACCAGCGCTGAGATTAAGCCGGGGATCGTGTACTCCTTCGCCTCAATGTCCACGCGCAGACCGAGCTCGCGGAGAGTTGATGAGGTCACGGGGCCGATAGAAGCGAGGCGGATAGTATTAATTGGACTTGCCTTTGCGGGGTGAGTTCGCTCGTTCGACACTTTCTTTCCTAGTAGGGCAACAAAGTTTCTCGCGGTCGATGAACTGGTAAAAATAATGAAATGCGGACGGCGCTTTGGGTCCTTCAGGATTTCTCGCAAGCGGGTACGGGAGGATTGCGGAATTATCGTTTCGTAAGCTTCCACAACATCCACCTTAGCGCCAAATGTGCGCAGCTCGCGGGGGATTATGTCGCGTGCGACTCGGGCTCGAACCAGCAAAACGCGCTTCCCTGGCACTTCGTTGCGCAGAGCCTCCACCACCGATTCGGCAACGTACTCCTCAGGAACGACATTCACTTTCACTCCGTGCTTCTCGATCGCTTTTTTCGTGGCGGGCCCGATAGCTGCGATCTTCAAGTGCTTCACCTGCCGCTTCGTCAGGCGAAGTTTATTTAGGCGCTGCCAAAGGGCTTCGACTCCGTTCACGCTGGTCAGGATCAGCCAATCGTATTGGTGCAAATTCTTTAGAGCAGCGTCCAGAGGTTTGTACGAGCGGGGCTGGCGGATTTCGATGAAGGGAATTTCTGTCACCTCCGCGCCCAGCGCTCGCAGGCCTGAGGAAAGCGCGCCAGCCTGATGCCGCGCCCTACCAACGATGACGCGAAATCCGGTGAGCGGGTTTTCTCTCTGCCATTGAGATCAACGACCCAGGCCTTCTTGCTGCATGAGTTCTGCGACTCCGGACTCGTTTGTGTCTTTGCTCTGGTGCAGGCATTGAATGACTTGTTTTTGTTCTACCTTCGTACGATTTTGACTGAGCTTGAATTTTGATTCCAACCTTTTCACTTTTATGTTGAACCCAACAATATGCTTCATCATGCGACTTCGATATTCCCCGCTGAACTCAGACCATTGCTCCATATATGCCGCTTCGAAAGTGTTGATCATGCGGTGGAGGGTTGCGTTGAGGCCGTCTTCGTCGAAGAACAGAATGGGCTCGCCATAAACATGAACCGCGGCATAATTCCACGTAGGGACGCTTTCACGAATCTCATACAAGCTGGGCGAAATGTAGGCGTGAGGCCCGTGGAATATTACCAGCGATTCCTCGCCCTCTTTCATTGACTTCCAATGCGCGTTTGCCTTCGCCATGTGTCCTTGCACTATGATCTGGTCGCCTTGTTCCTCTATAAGCACAGGTAGATGAGTAGCGAAGGGAACACTGTCGGCATTCGAAACCAGAATGGCGAATGGATTTGCTCTCATGAAAGCGAGGGTGGCAGCGCGGTTTTCCTGCCGGTTGAATTCGGGTATATACACTTTTCGCTTCTCCGAATTGTTGTGCGGCAAAAAAGCCCGTCAACAACGGTTGGTGCCTTCTTGAGCGTAGCACGTCCGGTCGCGAGCACGGACTTAGGTTTTGTTGCGAGAATTCCCTGCTGCATTATTTCTCGTACCGGCACTCGGGGATCTTTCGACTGCGTAACTTCTTCGCTTCGCGAAGAAGCTACTCCGCTCAAGATGACAATTTAGGCTAGTGTTGCGCTCAAGATGACAATTTAAGCTAGGGTTGCTGCGGAACCGCAATTCCCTGCCCGTAGACAGCTTCCAAGATCGCATCGCCGCCGCGTTGAAGCAAGGTTTGGCCAACGAATTCTCCCAGTTGAACCGGATCGGTGCCGTCACGGGATTCTCGCAGAACCTTGGAGCCATCGGGATCGGCGACGATTGCTTCGAGGTGCAAGCGACCATTGCGGATTTCGGCGAATGCGCCTATGGGCACCTGGCAGCCTCCGCCAAGTTTGTTGAGTAACGCTCGCTCACAAGTGGTAGTGGCGCGAGCCGCAGCATCGTCGAGGAAGGCTAGATGCTGTCGCGTGACCGCGTCTCCGGCGCGAATCTCAATCCCTAAGGCGCCCTGTCCTGCTGGGGGGCACATCGCGTCGGCAGAGATGACTTGTCTGACAAGCTCTGTTTTGCCGAGCCTGTAGAGGCCCGCTGCCGCCAGGATAATTGCATCGTATTCGCCGGCTTCCAACTTGTGAAGGCGAGTGTCTACGTTCCCGCGAAGGGGATGAAGATCGAGGTCTGGACGCACCGCTTTCAATTGCGCCTGGCGCCGCAGGCTGCTGGTGCCAACCCGCGCCCCATGCGGCAAGTCATCTATGTTGTCGTACTTGCATGAACAGAATACATCGCGCGGATTTTCCCGCGTGGTGACTGCCGCGATTTCGAATCCTGGAGAAAGTTCTGTGGGAAGGTCTTTCAGGCTATGCACCGCAAGGTCGATGCTTCCGTCCGCCAAGGCCTCTTCGATCTCTTTGGTAAACATGCCTTTCGTGCCGACTTTGGCCAAAGCGACGTCCGTGATTTTGTCACCGGTAGTCTTGATGATTTCAAGTTCGACTTCGTGACCACGTTCGCGGAGCAGGGCGCTGATGTGATGGGCTTGCCAGCGCGCGAGTTGAGAGCCTCGGGAACCGATTCGGAGACGAGCCATCAGGCGCGTCCTCCGGACCCGCCAGATTGAGCGGCTTTGCTGTCTTTTTCTTTTTCCTGCAAGTTAAACAATCGGCGAACCAGCTCGACCACCGTAGTAGCTTCGGGCACGCGGGCAGCGGTCTTCAGCGTGCTGATGGGCGTATGCATGATTTTGTTCACGATGCCGTGAGTGAGCGTATCAATGGCCAGTTCCTGCTCAGGAGAGAGCGCGCCCAGACGTCCGCGCACACGGTCGATTTCAGCCTGGCGTATGGTTTCCAAGTGGTCCTGCAGGGAAACAATCGTGGGCACGACATCGAGAGTTTGCAGACGAGCCTGAAAGCGTATAACTTCGCTGTCGATAATATCCGTCGCGCGATCTGCTTCTTTTTTGCGATCCGCGACGTGCGAAGTCACCGCCTGTTGCAAGTCATCGATGTCATAGACGAAAATGCCGTCTACTTTGTTCATCTCCGGATCGACATCGCGCGGCACCGCAATATCGATGAAGAACATGGGACGATTCTTGCGGCGGCTCATGAAAAGTTCGCCGTGCTCGCGACGGAAGATAGCGTGCGGGGACCCGGTCGAGGTAATGACGATATCGCCTTTGTCACAGGTGTCGTAGAGGCGAGTGAATTCGATCGCCTGCCCGTCGAACTTCTGCGCCAGACGAATGGCCCGGTCGTAAGTGCGGTTGGCGACAAATATGGATGCCGCGCCGTGGGCCAGCAGATGACGCGCAGCCAGTTCGCTCATCTTCCCGGCGCCCACCAGATAGACGTGCTTGCCGTTGAGGGATCCGAAAATCTTCTTGGCGAGTTCAACCGCAACCGAGGCTACGGAAACCGCGGATGAGCCCACAGCCGTTTCAGTACGCACCCGCTTGGCCACCGCGAAAGCTCGCGTCAGCAGCAAGTCCAGTTGGGAGTGGATTGCGCCGACCGCCCGCGCGGTCGCGTAAGCTTCTTTTACCTGACCCAGGATTTGTGCTTCGCCGATGATCATCGAGTCCAGACTCGAGGTCACTCGAAACAGATGGCGAATAGCCTCCTGTTCGCGATATTCGTAGAGGTGCGGTTCAAGATCGGCATAATCAACGTGGAAGTAGCTGCGGAGAAATCCGCGCAGGTCGGCGCTGCCGTTCTTGGTTTGCGCCAGGAGTTCGACTCGATTGCAGGTACTTAAAATCAGCCCCTCATCAACTCCCGGGTGCTGCGTAAAGCACTTCAAGGCGTCGGGCAAACGTGATTCCGGAATCGCCAGGCGTTCGCGCACTTCGACCGGCGCGCTGTTGTGATTGACGCCGATGAGCTGAAAGTTCATGACTGTGCGAACCTGTGAATCGTGCTGAAATAATTAGCTGCCCAGGCTATGATGGCAAAAACAAATGCTCCGGCCGCGAGATAGGCGGCGCGACGGCCTCGCCAGCCCGCAGTCCAGCGAGTGTAGAGCAGGATCAGGTACACGACCCACATCAAAATAGAAAGCAGAATTTTTGGGTCGAGCAGATCCACGCGTCCATAGGTCGATTGGGCTACAACCGTACCGGCTATCAGGCCCAGCGTCATAAAGGGGAACCCGAGCAGCAGCGATCGGAATCCGATTTCGTCGATTACTTCGAGCGCTGGAAGCCGCGAGAGGAATCCGCCTCCCTTCTTTGATTTCAAAGATCGTTCCTGAATGAGGTAGAGAAGACTGGCGCCAAAACTCAGAATCAGTGCGGCATAGCCGGTGAAGATCAGCGCAATGTGGGCGAAAAGCCAACCCGTACGCAAACTCGGTGATGTGAATAGAAACGGCTGCTGGCGGGTTGCCGCCACGAAAGTAAGCAAAAAGACGAGAGGAAAAACCACGATGCCCGGCGAAGTGGTTCGATACACCAGGTACACAAGCATGAACACGACCATGATCAGGAAACCCAGCACGGATTCAGCATTGTGTACGGACGCCAGCGTGATCTGGCCGGTAAGCAGTATGGAATCGGTAAGTGAGACGAAATGGAATACCATGCCCAGATAGGCTGCGTGCAAAGCGATCTTGTTCAGCAGGTCGCTTGTGCGAGTAAGCGCAACCAGCGCGTAGAGCAGGCCTACGGCATAACAACCCAACGCAACTCGCAGCCAAAGTATTGGCATACCTAAATTCAGCTCCCACGCGGGTTAGGCATCCTCTGCCAATCCCTCGGAGTGATTATAGTCTGCCCTGTGGAGGAGGCAGAAGGCAGTCGGCACGATCACAGCTGGTTGTGATCTGGATCACGCCTCGGACAGCTGACATATTCCGCCATTCCGCCGCAGAGCATGATCAGTCGACACCTAATCTGTTTAGAAGCTCCTCCAGGTCTCGAATGTTGATCATAAGCCGCCGGCCGTCCACCATCATATTTTCAATCTCATCAAAAGCCTGAAACAACCGCATCTTAACCGCGCCATACTGTTCGGCGTCAGTGAGAGCCCGCTTGTGTTTCACAGCCCATTGGGTTGCCGCGTCCTCCATTAGAAATACGCTTACCGCGAACGTGGTCTTGCGATCGGAGGTTATATCGAAAACATATTCGGTCGTGGGGCTCTCGGATCGATCAGTTATCGCCGCTCGCTTACCCACAAAATAATATTGGTAAACGTATCCTTGGCCACCAGTGTAAGTTTTCATGCGGCGGATGGTCATAGGGAAGCCATTGGTCGTTGGTCGTCAGCCGTTGGCGACAAAACGACGCGGACGCATCGAGTGGGTCGCCCGCGACGAACGACCAAGGCTGAACGATCTCGCTACGATTCAATTTTCGCATCGCGCAGCCGCTTGACCGCCGTCTCGGAGGACAGGGGAGAATAGTACACTTCTTTGAAAGTATAAGACTTGGCCTTCGCCGCCAGTACGGGCATGATTTCGATATGCCAGTGATAGTCTTCGTCGATCGTCTTCCAGTAGCCCAGATTTCCCGAGCGATGCAAGCTGTTAGGGGAGGTATGCAGCACCAGGTGAAAATCCTCAGTAATCGTTCGTATGCGCTGCAAGGTGCGTCGCAGCAGGCTGCCGAGATCGCACATGGTTCCCGGACGATTCATTCCGAAACGCTCGAAAGCGGCCTCGTGGGTGCGCGGCATGATCCAACTCTCGTACGGCACGCGCGGTGCGTATGGGCAAAGGGCAATAAAGTCGCCGCGAATCTCAATCACGCGGAGGTCTTGCTTCATTTCCTGCGAAAGAATGTCACAGAAAACGCAGCGTTCCTTGCTCTCAAAATATTCGCGCGCGGCCCGCAGTTCATAGAGAACGCGCCGAGGCACAAATGTTGTGGCAGTAAGCTGTGACGTGGGGTGCTCGAACTCCTGCCCGGCGCTGGTTCCATGATCCTTAAAAATGCTGACATACTTAAAACGTCCGTCGCCTTTAAGATCCTGAACACGCTGCGCGGCCAGAAGCAGGAATTGTTCGAGTTCGCTATCGCTTGCGTTCCAGAGATGCCGGTTATGCGAAGAATTTTCCACCAGAACCTCGTGCGCACCAATGGGGCGCATGCGGTCATAAATGCCGTCCCCGCGGCGGGTAGCTTCGCCTTCGATATGATACAAAGCGGTGGGATGAACCACGGAACGCGCCGACCAGGGAGCGCTGGAAACTCCCGACATCGTTGCGATAACCTGCGCCGGTTCACGCGAGTCAGGGCAGAACCGGCAAACCGATTCCGCACGCGCCACATTCTCGGGAACGTCGTCTCCAGTGATAACCCACGAACGGGTAATCGGATCCTTGCGTAGTTCCATGCACAAGGAAACCATCTCATTCAAGCTGCGTCAACTGCCTTCTGGTTCGACTATGTTTTGCACCGCGTGCAGGCGGAGCGGTTTGTTATAATCCGCGCACGAAGCCGCCCGAGATGACCGAGCCTTCCACCCCGCTGATGCGGCAGTACGCTGCCATCAAGAAGGAACATCCCAGCGCGTTATTGTTCTTTCGCCTGGGTGATTTCTACGAGCTTTTCTTCGATGATGCTGTGCTGGCGTCGCGTGAACTGCAGATCACGCTGACTTCGCGCAACAAAGAAAAAGGCATAGCCGTTCCCATGTGCGGCGTGCCTTATCACGCGGCCGAGGGTTACATTGCGAAGCTAATCCGCAAAGGATTCAAGGTCGCGATCTGCGAGCAGATGGAGAATGCCGGCCTTGCCAAAAAGTTAGTGCGGCGAGAAGTTACGCGGGTGGTCACGCCGGGCACGGCGGCAGACTCGTCGCTGGGATCAGAAGAGAACAACTTTCTTGCATCGGTGGCGCAGATTGGCGATCGAGTCGGATTCGCGGCTCTGGATCTCTCCACCGGCGAGTTTCGCGCTACCGAGTTCGCTGGCGAAGAAGCCGCCAAGCGGATAGAGGAAGAACTTCAGCAACTGAGACCCAAGGAACTTCTATACGGCTCTGCGGCTCCATTATTTGAGCTCGAAAGACCGCGTGGGGACGGGCGCCCTCGCCCATCCGGCCGCAGTGGAGGCTTTGCCGAGACTCCGCTCGATGATTGGGTTTTCGCGCCGGACCACGCCATCCCACTGCTCGAAAATCATTTCGGTGTACTGTCGCTCGAGGGTTTTGGGCTCGCTGGTAAACCAGCTGCGGCTTCCGCGGCAGGCGCCATTCTGTATTACGTGCGATCGACACAACGTGGAGCGTTGGATCACGTCGATCGTGTCGGATTTTACGAGCGACAGAACCATCTGGTTCTGGATGCCGTGACTGTACGAAATCTTGAGCTGATCGAACCGCTTTTTGCGGGAACTGACGCGGGGATCACGCTTTTCGGTTCCATTGACGCTACAGTCACGCCGATGGGTAAACGTCTGCTGCGCTCGTGGATGCTGCGTCCATCAATCGATCTTGCGGAAATAAATGCGCGGTTGAACGCAGTCGAAGCGCAGGTGAATGAGACCATGAGGCGCGAGGAATTGCGGCGAGCGCTCGATGGGATTCTGGATCTGGAGCGGTTGCTAAGCCGCGTAACCTTGGAAACCGCGAATCCCCGCGATGTGCTTGCCCTAGCTGCATCGCTGAGAAAAATTCCCGCGCTTCGCGTTGCCTTGGAAAGATTCGCAACTGATCGGCTGAAAGCCTTGTATGGGTCCGTCGATGAACTCGGCGACCTGCAGGAGCGAATCGATAAAACACTTGTCCCTGAACCGCCGATTTCGCTCGTCGACGGTGGAGCAATTCAGACTGGCGTGGACAAAGAACTGGACGAACTGCGCGATCTTAGCCGCAACAGCAAGCAATTCCTGGCGCAGATCGAACAGCGGGAGCGGCAGCGCAGCGGAATCAATTCGCTGAAGGTTAAGTTCAATTCCATTTTTGGTTATTATCTCGAGGTTTCGAAACCTAACCTGCATCTGGTCCCTGCGGATTACGAACGCAGGCAGACCCTGGTCAATGCTGAGCGTTTCACCACTCCTGAGCTGAAAGAATACGAGTCTAAGATTCTTGATGCCCAGGAAAAAATCGTGGAGATCGAGCGGCGGCTGTTCGCCGGGTTGCGTTCGGCGATTGCCGGCGAAGCCCGCCGCATCCGGCAAACTGCTCTGGCACTGGCCGAGGTCGACGTGTTGTCGGCGTTGGCACATGTTGCGGCTTTACGAAATTATTGCCGGCCCAAATTTGACGATACCACGGATATCGAGATCATTGGCGGAAGGCATGCTGTGATCGAGCAGCAGGAAATGGCCGGCGGCAATGAGCGCTTCGTGCCCAATGATCTCTATCTGAATTCGACTACGCATACCGTGCTGGTTCTCACCGGTCCCAACATGGGGGGGAAATCGACCTATCTCCGCCAAGCCGCACTGATTGTGATTTTGGCGCAGATGGGATCGTTTGTGCCAGCGGCGTCGGCTCGACTAGGCGTGGTGGACCGCGTATTCACCCGGATTGGGGCGAGCGACAATCTGGCACGGGGGCGTTCCACATTCATGGTCGAGATGACGGAAACTGCGGCCATTCTGCACACGGCCACGCCGCGATCGCTCATTCTGCTCGACGAAGTGGGACGCGGTACGGCCACATATGACGGCCTGGCTATCGCATGGGCGGCAGTGGAATATATTCATGCCCGCATGCGCGCGAAGACGCTTTTTGCCACGCATTATTTCGAACTCACCGAGCTCGCCGAGCGACTTTCGGGAGTCAAGAATTATCACGTGTCTGTGAAAGAAACGGCGGGTGGAGTTGTGTTTTTGAAGAAGGTTGAGCCGGGTGCGGCCGATCGTAGTTATGGCATTGAAGTGGCAAAGCTGGCGGGATTGCCGAATGAAGTAATTGATCGTGCCCGGGAGGTTCTGGCGGAACATGAGAGTGCGGAACAGCGAGTGACGGAGCAACTCGCGAGTGACGATTTGCGTCCGCGGCCTCCAGCTCAGCTCACGATCTTCACTCCGCTGTCGCAGCCAGTTCTGGAAAAGCTACGCGAGGTGGATTTGAATCGGCTGACCCCGCTCGAAGCATTGAATCTGTTGGCGGAATTAAAGAAGCAGGTGGATTGAACAGGAAGACCATAATTTCCGGCAAAATCGGCCAACTGCTGATCGTGGGCTTCGACGGCACTGAGATGTCACCGCGGCTCCGATCCTTGCTCACCCGAGTGCAGCCTGGCGGCGTGATTCTGTTCGCGCGCAATATTACTAGCGGAGAGCAGACGCATCGGCTTCTTAAAGAATGCCAGTCGTGCGTCTCCACCCGTCTATTCACTTGCGTGGACATGGAAGGCGGTCGAGTGGATCGCTTTCGCAACGTCATCGGTGCCGCGCCCTCCGCGGCCGATGTGTTCGCCGCTGGCAATCGCGCGCTCTTTCGCAAACATGGACAGACGATCGGCGAGTGTTGCCGGACACTGGGCTTCAACACGGATTTTGCGCCGGTTGTCGATTTAGCTTTTGAAGCCTCGCGAAAGGTTATGAGCTCGCGTTCAGTTTCCGCCGATCCCAAAGAAGTTATCGTCTACGCTCGCGAGTTCCTTGCCGGACTTCGATTCGCGAGCGTACTGGGGGCAATCAAACATTTTCCCGGACTTGGCGAAGCGAATCTTGACACTCATCACGAATTGCCCAAAGTGGAAAAATCTCTGAAAAAGCTCTGGGAGGCGGACATCGCACCGTATCGCGCGTTGCGGCGCGAATCACCGATGATTTTAGTCAGCCATGCCGCCTACCCAGCGGTGACACGCAATCACAAACCAGCTTCTTTATCGAAAAAATGGATCACAGATATTTTGCGCAAGAAGATTGGATATCGTGGTCTGGTGGTTTCCGACGATCTCGAGATGGGCGGCGTGCTGCAGGCCGCTCCCATTGAACAGGCGGCCGTGGAACACATTCGCGCTGGCGGTGATCTGTGCCTGATCTGTCATTCCGAGGAACCCATTCTTCGTTCCTTCGAAGCGGTGGTGAAAGCAGTGGAAAGTGATGCCAAATTCGCGCGTCGCGCAAAGGAATCCATCACCCGCCTGCTCGCATTCAAGAAACAATCCAAGGAGTTGAGGCGTCCGGCGCCTGCTCCCACTGCCGCAAAGCTCGAGAGATTGTCGCGCCAGTTGTGGGAGTTCAGCGAACAGGTAAGACTGGCAGCTATAAAACGACAGGACCTGGCATGATCGTCGCCGGCGTGATGAGTGGGACGTCAGCCGATGGAATCAACGTGGCGCTGGTGCGCGTGAATTCATCGCCGAGCCGGGCAGGGACCCCCGTCCTCCATTTTCTTGCGCACGCCGAGTACCCTTATCCGAAACAAGTTCGCCGCGCGGTGTTAGCGGCGATGAATTCGACGCGGGCTCGTGTGGCCGACCTCGCCAGGTTGAACTTCCTGCTCGCCGAACTTTACGCTGACGCAGTATTAGCCACGCAGCGGCGCTTTCATCTCAAAGCAGCCCTTGTGGGCTGTCACGGCCAGACGCTCTATCACCAGGGAGAAGCCGCTACGTTTCTTGGACGCAAGCTGGCAGTCACTTGGCAGACGGGCGAGGGGGCAGTATTGGCTGCACGTCTTGGCGTGTCCGTGGTTTCCGATTTCCGCCCTGCCGATATGGCGGTCGGCGGCAAAGGAGCGCCGCTGGTTCCCTTCCTCGATTTTCTTTTGTATCGCGACCCTCGCGTGGGAAGAGTTGTACAGAACATCGGCGGGATCGCAAACTTCACAGCTATCCCCGCGGGCGCATCGGTTGATCGAGTGCTGGCCTTCGATACCGGGCCGGGCAACATGGTGATTGACGCGGTCATGCAGCGTCTTTTTGGCAAGTCTTACGATCGCGATGGCAGAATCGCTGGCTCCGGCAAGGTACTCGATGGCGTAATCAACGATATTTTGCGTGCGCCATTCTTTCGCCGCAAGCCGCCGAAGACAGCGGGTCGCGAAGAATTCGGACGCGAGTTCACGCACGAGTTCATTCGGCGCTGCGGGCGTGTGGATAAACGCGATATCGTTGCCACAGCCACAGCATTGACGGCTCGTTCGATCGCTGACGCTCTGCGACGATTCGTGTTGCGACGAACCGGCAGGTATCGAGACTTCATCGTTTCCGGTGGCGGCGCGAACAATCCGACACTTGTGGCGATGCTCGCAAACGAATTGCGTCCCTTGGGTCTGCAGATTCATTCTTCGGACGAATTCGGGTTGCCCTCGGAGGCGAAGGAAGCGGCCGCATTCGCATTGCTGGCCTTCCAAACGTGGAATCGCAGGCCGTCCAATCTGCCCTCCGCGACCGGAGCCAAGAGACCTGCGACTCTGGGAAAGATTTCCTATGCGTGAGCGGACAGCGTTTCGCCGCGCTGCGACGAATGCACAGCCGGGGGCGGCTGTGCCCACGTGGTCTTTGATTGTTCTTGCGCTTCTTGTTCCTCTATTGTCGTGCGCAGCCAAACCCGACTCCAACACCGTCGTGATGATTATCGAGAACAGCCCTACCAATTTGGATCCGCGGATTGGCTTGGATGCGCAATCCGAGCGTATTGACGAATTGCTCTTTGATGACTTATGCACCCGCGACGAGCACTTAAACGTTCAGCCGGGATTGGCGGAGCGGTGGGAAGTCCCGGATCCCCGCACCTACGTTTTCCACCTCCATAAGGGCGTCAAATTTCACGATGGACGGCCGTTGACCTCGCGCGATGTTAAGTGGACTTTCGATTCCCTGCTGCAAGGAAAGGTTCGCAGCACCAAAGCGGCCGCCTACCGCCTGGTTGATCGGATCGATGCGCCTGACGATTACACGCTAGTGTTTCATCTAAAAGAGCCATTCGCCACCTTATTGTGGAACGTTTCGGATGGCGCGATCGGAATCGTACCCTACGGCAGCGGCGAGGAAATGAGCCGCAATCCTATCGGTTCAGGCCCATTTCGCTTCGTCAGCGCCGAACCGGACAAAGAAGTCATCATCGAGCGTAACGACGGCTACTGGGGCACACGGGCGCATCTCGAACGCGTACGCTTTGCAGTCATTCCCGACGCAACTACTCGTGCATTGGAATTACGCAAAGGTAGCGCCGATATTGCCGTTACTTCTCTAACCGGAGACATGGTGCTGGCCCTCGAACGCGAGTCCAATCTCGAGGTTCTGCGCGCTCCAGGCACGATGCTGGCTTATATAGCATTCAACACTCGGGATCCGATACTCAAAGATGTGCGCGTGCGGCAGGCTGTTGCGTACGCCATCGATCGAACACCCATCATCCACTATCTGCTCCGCGACTTCGCGCGGCCTGCTTACAGCCTTCTTCCTCCCGAGAGCTGGGCGTACCACGGTGATGTTCCGCATTACGACCACAGTCCGGAGCGCGCACGGCAATTGCTTGAGCAAGCGGGATATCCAGCTGTAAATGGCGTGCGCTTTCATCTCACCCTGAAGACCTCGACAGATGAGAACCCGCGGCTGATAGCTGCCGTACTGCAACAGCAATTGCGCGACGTTGGCATTGCGCTGGACATTCGCACTTTCGAGTTCGCCACTTTCCTCTCCGATGTCATCCGGGGGGCCTATGAATTACACACTCTGCGCTGGGTTGGCGGAAACGAAGATCCGGATATTTTTGAATACGTCTTCCACTCTGCCAAATTTTCGCCCAATGGCGGCAATCGCACCTACTACGCCAACCCACGCGTGGATGCGCTAATCGACCAGGCTCGCGCCGAACTCGATCAGAACGCGCGCAAGCAAATGTATGCCGAGATTCAGCGAATCCTTGCCGAAGATTTGCCTTACATTAACCTGTGGTATTTCGATAACGTGATGGTACACACGAAACGTGTTCGGAATCTCACCTTGAACCCGCCGGGCAATTACGACTTCCTGAAAACTGCTGAATTGGTTCCGTGAACGAAGAGCTCCGAACTGCGCTCAACTGGACGGGTCAAAGACCCGCCCCCACACGAACTGAAGCAGCCTAAGACCGCGTGTTAACATCGAACTCTCAGTAACCATTACGTGCGTATTCTTTTCATTGGTGACATTTTCGGCAGACCCGGAAGAACCGTGGTCAAAGATCGCCTTCCCTCTTTAGTGAAGGAGCACGCGGTCGATCTCGTGCTTGCTAACGGAGAGAATGCGGCTGCGGGGTTCGGCATCACTCCGCAGCTTGCCGAAGACTTCTTTGACATGGGCATTGACGTTCTTACCACCGGCAACCATGTCTGGGATAAGCGGGAGATCGTTGATTTTTTCCAGTCCGCGGATGGAAATCCGCATAGCCCCGCCCGTCGAGTGTTGCGCCCCGCGAATTATCCGCCTGGATTGCCCGGCTGGGGCGTCTACGAGGGCCGCAAAGGCGATGTTCCGTACGCCGTGATTAATTTGCAGGGCCGCGTTTTTATGGCTTCGAACGACGATCCCTTCCGCGTCGTTGACCAGCTACTAAAGGAAATTGAGGCCAAGGTTATTTTTGTCGATATCCATGCGGAAGCAACTTCAGAAAAAATTTCCATGGGATGGCATCTTGATGGCCGCGTGACCGTGGTCGTCGGCACTCACACGCACGTTCCCACTGCGGATGAGCGCGTTTTGCCGGCTGGCACCGCATACATCACCGATGTAGGCATGACCGGACCGTACGACAGCGTTATTGGAGTGAAGAAAGAATTGGTTGTCGGGAAGTTTCTGAACAATATGCCGACGCGATTCGAGGCGGCGACTGGGGACGTCAGGTTATGCGCGGTCGTAGTGGATTGCGATGAGCGTACCGGCCGCGCAAGAAATATCACGCGACTGATGGTGTCATAGGATGGGAACAGGCTTCGGGCTTCGGGCTACGGGCTTCGGGCTTCAGGCTCTGGGCTTTAGCGGTTACCAGGTGCTGAGAAGGTTCGGTTCGTATCAGGGCATCGCTTCAGCGATGCCGTAACGTCTGCACAATTTACAAGCGCCTTCAGGCGCTGCGGAGGCAATGTCACTCTCTCAGCAGCCTGCTAGGAACTGCAAACTATGAACGAAATCCAAATTCACTCACAATCAATAAAATCAAACGGCTTTCGCTGGATGGATGCCGACGCCTATCTTTTCGATATTGATGGCACGCTGCTCATCTCTCGCGACCGGGTGCATCGCAATGCTCTGCATCGGGCGATGCGCGAGGCTTACGGCGTGGATACCACCATCGACGGCATTGCCTATCACGGTAAGACCGACCTCGGGATCTTGCGCGCAGCTCTGGAGCGCGTTGGAGTTTCCCCTAATCAGTTCGAAGCGAATCTTCCAGCGGCGCTTGAAGTTATTAGCCGAGATGTGGCAGCTAACGCCAGTCGCATCATACCGACGGTTTGTTCCGCGATTCCGCAAGTGCTTGCTGAATTGCGAGCCGCAGGCAAATTGTTGGGTGTAGCGTCGGGCAACCTGGAATCGGTGGGATGGCTCAAGCTTGAAGCGGCTGGTCTGCGCGAGTTTTTCAGTTTTGGCTGCTTCAGCGACCATCAGGAAAGCCGTAGTGATATTTTTCGCGACGCTGTAGCAGAAGTGCGGCGCAGGCTGGGCGAAGCGGCGCAAGTTTATTTTATCGGCGATACTCCCGAAGATATAAAGGCCGCACGATTCGCAAACTCGAAGATCGTCGCGGTATGCACCGGAATTTTCACGGCTGACGACCTCGCCCCTCACGAACCGAATGCCTGCATCGCGACCTGCGAAGAGTTGTTGGCCAAAATTGTGAAGTGACTTTAACCGTCGAGAACTTTTTTCAATTTTTTACGATTTTGCGCTGGCAGATATCGCATAGCCGCCCGAGCCAATGCCAGATATACCTCGCGTGCTTCTGGAGCTTTTCTTAGCACCTGCAGATGTTTGCGCACGATCTCGGCATCCCCACGCACGATCGGTCCGCTGAAGGCTCCCGCTGGGCCGAGCATCTCGTAGTTCGCGATGGTCTGCCTTACGATCGGAAGCATCTTCTTACGGGCCGCAACTGCGGATAACCCAGCGTCTCGCGCCACCTGTTCAGCGGTTACCAGTGTCGCGACCAGCAATGGCGAAGCAAACGATCCCCATGCGTGGTACGCAATCTTGTGCTGTCTGCGAATGGTAAATGCTTCCCCGTCCAAATCGCGCACAATACGCCGTGCTGCACGGATCGCAGCAGTATCGCCTTCCATCGCAAACGGAACGCCATTCAGGGATGGGATTGAACCAGTAACGAACGTCATCATGGGATGAATTGATCCCACCGCGGCTCCTTGCCGCCGCAGAATATTCAGTTCATCACTCAACAAAGCGCCGCTGGAGTGAAACGCAATTTTTCTCTTCCAGTCAATTGCTGAGCCAAGCTGATGCGCGGCGTTCTTAATTTCACGGTCGGGTACACACAACCACACGACATCGGCATTTGCACGCGCAGTGTCGATAGTTGAGACGAGTGCCCGGACCTTCCGCGCCAAGGTAGCGGCCTTTCGCTTTGACGCAATGTTGTTCCGGGAAACAATTTCGGAGATCGTATATCCCGCGCTTCTCAATTCCATTGCCAACGCGGTGCCCAGCCTTCCCGGACCGACAATTGCAATGCGGAGCTTCGCTGCCATGGCGGGCAGCATATCAGGCGCTCTCACATCAGCCAAATCTGGCTGGGGCCGCTTTTGTACTGGGCAGCAATTAATGCCTTAATATTGCTGCTATGCCGAAATCATCTCATCCAAAAAACAAAGCTCGTGTGCTTTCTTCCGTCGAGGCTTATCGTGGCCCGGCTTTTTGGGTCACGACCGATCAGGTGCTGGAGCCAACCGGCGTACGAGGACGTCGCGACATCGTCCGCCACACGGGTTCAGTCGTAATTCTCGCGGTTGACGAAAGCCATGCCGAGCCGCGTGTTCTTCTGGTACGCCAGTATCGCCATGCCGCGCAGCAGTATTTGTGGGAGCTTTGCGCGGGCCGCATTGATAAAGGCGAAAACGAACTGGCCGCTGCCAAACGCGAACTGCTCGAGGAGACCGGGTACACTGCCACGCGCTGGAAACGGATCCTAAACTTCTATGCCAGTCCGGGCTTTGTTGCCGAAACCATGTCCATTTATCTCGCACGCGGGTTGCGTCCGGGAACGGCGCAGCCTGAGGAAGACGAAGTAATCGAGATCAAATTCTTTCCCTTGAGCATCGCCGTCCGTATGGTAATGACTGGACGCATTCATGATGGCAAAACCATCTCTGGCATTCTCTGGCTCAGTCACCAACTAGGCTGCCGGACAACCTCGAAGACAAGGCCTAAGTAAGGTATTTTTTCTCACTTTCCTCTCTTGACAGCGTTTCCCAGTGGCCGGAAAATGACAGAAATCGGGAGGCATGGAAAGACTGCTTCCGTGCCCCAAGGGGGCGTAAGTGGAACGCTTGAAAGGCACGGTAAAGTGGTTCAACAATGCCAAAGGATACGGATTCATTGGCCGCGAAGACGGGGCCGATGTTTTCGTTCACTATAGCGCAATTACCTCGGAAGGTTACAAGAGCCTGCAGGAGGGTGAACAGGTTGAATTTGAGATAACTCAAGGGCCAAAAGGTCCGCAGGCTGCTAATGTTACAAAGGCATCCTAAAGTAAAATCTTAGGTCGCTGCTCGTTGTAGACGCGAGCGTCCTCGCTCGTTTTAGAAGACGCGCTCGCTACAATCGCCCTTTTCGCCGAAACGCACCCAGCGAGTGCTATTGCTCCACGCAATCTGCGGCTAATTCCGCGAGCAAACATCAGGTCGACAAAACCCTCCATCTGCCGCGTGAACGCATCGCCGTATCCGTACCACCAGACTTGTTTCATCCGGGGCAGACGATCGGAGTCCACATGCTTGATGCGCACCATTTCCTCCAGCCCGAAACGCCCATGCGTGCGTCCCATGCCGCTTGCCTTAACTCCGCCGTGCGGAGCCTCGCTGATGCCGAAGCACGCGACCGCATCGTTGACCATTACTGTTCCCGCCTGAATGCGCCTGGCCAACGCTTCTCCACGCGAACGGTCACGCGTCCAAATGCTGGCGGCGAGGCCGTATTCGGAATCGTTGGCCAGCCGGATGGCCTCGTCGTCGGTGTCAAATGGCATTACGGGGAGAACGGGACCGAAAGTCTCCTCGCACATGATGTGCATTGCATGAGTAACGTCAGCGAGTACGGCGGGAGAATAAAAATTCGGACCAAGTTCTGGTAGCGGCAAGCCTCCGATCAGCACTCGCGCGCCGCGCATTCGCGCATCTTCGACATGCGCCTCCACATTCCGCAATTGCTGTTTGTGGATCAATGGCCCGATATCGGTCCGCGGATCACTCCCGTTGCCCACGCGCAGGCGTTTGGTTTTTTCCACGCAAGCTTCGAGGAACGCCTCGTACAAACTGCGATGCACGTAGCAACGCTCAACCGAAAGACAAGCCTGCCCGCAATTTGCGAACGCGCCCCAGACCGCGCCGCTCGATGCCACGTCCACGTCTGCGTCATCGAGCACCAGCATGGGATCTTTTCCACCAAGCTCGAGAACCACCGGAAGCAAGCGTGCCGCGGCGGCCTGTGCAATGCGTTTGCCCGTCGCAACGCTTCCCGTAAAAATTAGTTTGTCGATCGGTGCGTTCAAAAGTGCCGATCCTGCGCTTCCGTCGCCGACAACGACCCGGAAAACGTCCTTGGGAACACCGGCCTGATGCAGCAAAGCCGCCAATTGCAACGCGTTCAACGAAGTCAGCTCGGAGGCCTTCAGCACCACGGCATTCCCAGTTACGAGCGCAGACAGAGATTCCGTCGCCGGGATCGAGAACGGATAGTTCCACGGCGAGATAATTCCAATGACGCCATGCGGCTCACGCAGGATGCATCCCGTCTTGGCTTTCATGGCCAGGTTGCCGTGTGGAACAGGTTGTTCCCGTAGGAAGTCGAAAGCATTCTCGACGCAGAAGCGGGTGGCATCAAGCACTACTATCACTTCCGTGAGCAGAGCTTCGACCATTGGTTTGCCAGCCTCGCGGGCAATCAGCGCGGCAACTTCCGACTTGTTTTTGTGAAGCAGCCGCTGAAATTCGCGCAGGATAAAAATGCGCTTCTGTACCCCGAGGGCATTCCACGCGGGCTGAGCAGCCCGAGCGCGAGCGACGGCAGCATGCACATCGGTGTCCGTCGCCGCGTCGAATTGGCGCAGGATTTCGCCAGTCGCGGGATTCACCGAAACGATCTTTCTCGTAAGTTGGACGTCAGTTGCCACGCTTTGTGGAAGTTTACGCGCGCGGGGGCGCCCGCGCCACACAACCGCTTAGTAATCGACACCTACCAGATACAGGCCGCTGGCTGGAGCTGTCGCGCCTGCAGCGGTGCGATTGCGTGCCGCCAGAATTTCGCTGATGTTCTCCGGCTTCAATGTGTTTTTCCCGACCAGCACGAACGTTCCCACCAGATTCCGCACCATGTGGTGCAGAAACCCGCTGCCTTGGACCGTGTAGATCAATTCTTGCCCAGCCGTCTTCCACGTCGAAACGAGAATCCGTCGTACATTGGAAGTAATTTCATCTTCGCGACCGCGTTCCGCATCTACTGCAGCAAACGAAGTGAAATCATGTTTCCCAATCACTAAAGCAGCTGCTTGTTGCATGGCATCTTCATCGAGCGGGTAAGGGTAATGCCACACGTAGCGCGCCAGAAAAGGGGGACAAATGGCGCCGCGATACATGCGGTAGCGATAGGTTTTCGTCCGAGCCGACTTGCGGGCGTGAAAGTCAGATGCGGCCTCAGAAGCTTCGAGGACGCGAATCGATGGAGGTAGAACGTCGTTTAAAGCTTTCACCAAATTCGCCGGCGGTATGGGTGATTCGGCAGCGAACGTTGCGACCTGGCCGAGGGCGTGTACGCCAGCGTCGGTTCGTCCCGAACCTTGCGGCAAAACCTTTTCTCCGGTCACCCGTCCAATAGCCGAGGCCAGAGTGCCCTGGATCGTCGCCGCGTCCGGCTGTACTTGCCATCCAGAAAACTCCGAGCCGTCATATGCCAGAAGGAGCCTGATATTACGCATGAGGATGGTCTGCAGCTTGCTCCTCAACTCTGAAGAAAACAGTTTTCAAGAATTAGCAAAGTTGGTGCAGTCCTACGGTCTGCGCCGGGGTCGCGGATCGTGCGTCAGCTATACTATTGCATTCCACGCAGCGGTTAAGCACGAAATGCGGCTCCTTGCCCACAAAACATAAAGGCACCACAAAAATGAAACCTGGGCATGGTGTTTTGCGTAATAACACTTGAATTAGAAAAGCCTTGTCGTCATTTAGAGCAGCTCTTATGCATGGAGATACGCGAATGTCTTTGTCTGCTTTGAGATCTGTCTGCGGGTTGACTGTTGTGATGGTACTCTTCGGTGCGCTAACCATTAACGCGGGGGCGCAAGATTCGAGCCAGTCACCTTCGTCGGCGTCGACTGGCACCATACCGGCTTCGGCGCAGGCTCCGCAGGCGCAGGAATTCGTTTTAAAAGACTATTCCAAGCCGGTTCCCGCGTTCCCGAACGTGATTCGGCCTTATTTGCCACAACATGTTCCGCCGCCGAATCTAAGCAATACATCGCGAATTAATCAGCTCTTGCATGACGGCAAGATCATGCTTTCGATCGATGATGCGGTTGCGTTGGCGCTAGAGAATAATCTCGATATTGGAATCGCGCGCTACAACTTGAATATTGCCGACACGGATATTCTGCGTTCGAAATCCGGCGCCAACACCTTTCTTGGAGTAAATTTCGGAGTGGTGCAAAACACTCCTGGCGGCGGTGTGGGCGGACTTGGCGGAACCGTCGGCTCGGGTACGGGCGGTACCGCGCCGGCTCCAGGCGGTATCGGCGCTGGCACCAATGGATTGGTGAGTTCCACTCTAGGTCTGGGGCCACTGATTACGAGCTTCGACCCAATAATCACCGGTACGTTTCAAGAGGACCACAACAATATCATCTCCAGCAACGTGTTCACTGGAGCGCCTACGGTGGCGCAGAATACAGGAACTTACAATCTCTCCTACGGACAAGGCTTCCAATGGGGCACGAACATGGCGGTGGGATTCACCAACTCGCGGGTGACGACCAACAACGTGTTTAATATTTATAGTCCGCAGATTAACCCTGCTTTCCAGTTCAAGCTAACGCAGCATCTGCTACAAGGTTTCGGCTTTCTGCCCAACACCCGCTTGATCCGCTTGACTAAGAACAACCGCGAGATCTCTGACGTCGCGTTCCGGCTGCAGATTATCACCACGGTGGATCAGATCGAAAACATGTACTGGGACCTGGTGTTCGCCTACGAGAATGTAAGAGTGCAACAGGAGTCACTGGCCTTCGCGCAGAAAACGCTATCCGACACAAACAAGCAGGTACAGATCGGCAGTCTGGCTCCGATTGAAGTGGTTCGCGCCCAGAGCACGGTTTCCTCCGATCAGCAGAACCTGATCCAGGCTCAGAACAACCTCCAGTTACAGCAATTGTTGATGAAGAACGCTCTGAGCCGGACGTTAGTCGATCCGGTACTCGCCGATGCCGACGTCATTCCTACCTCGACCATTGCCTTGCCGGAACAGGAACCGATTACGCCTGTCCAAGACTTGGTGAACGACGCCCTTGGTCATCGGCCCGAATTGGCTGAGTCAAGAATTGATCTGACCAACCGTCAGATAAATAACAAAGCGATTCGCAATGCGATGCTGCCCAGTCTCGATCTTTTCGCATATTATGGCGGCTCCGGCCTGGCGGGTTCACAAAACCCTGTCAACCTTTGCGCAAACGAGCCGCCACAGGAGGCGGCGCTTCGGCTTTTGCAGCCCTGCTCCGGCGGTACTTCCACCACAAGTTATGGCGGCGGGTTGAATGAGTTGGTCAACTCAACGGCACCTGACAAGGGCGTTGGCCTGACACTAAACATTCCGATTCGTAACCGTAACGCCGACGCTCTGCAAGTTCGCGCACTGTTGGAATACCGCCAGGCGCAGATGCGTGAACAACAGATCGAAAATCAGATTCGCATCGAAGTTCGCAATGCCCAGTTTACATTGCAGCAAAACCGGGCGGCCGTCGCAGCTGCACAGGCTGCTGTAACACTCGGCCGTCAGTCGCTGGACGCTGAGCAGAAGAAGTTGAACCTTGGCGCTTCGACCAGCACGCTGGTTTTACAGAACCAATCTGTTTTGGCGACCAACGAATCCAACCTGGTTTCGGCCATGGCGGCCTATGAGAAGTCGCGCATCGAGCTGGATCGAGCCACCGGCTTGCTATTGGATCACGCCGGAATCGTTATGTCTGACGCCGAGCGCGGCGAAGTCACGCACATGCCGAACGTGCCGTATGTCGCGCCCCGTAAAGATGTGAACTCAATAATGCAGGCTCCTCAGCAGCAGCCACAACCTCAGCCTCAGCAGTAGATGTTGCTGTTGGGATCGGTTGTTGATTATCGTTGATCGCCGTCAAGTCAAAACAGCGCGGGACTCCGTATTTTCGCGACTTTATAATTCTTTACAATTACTGCCAACATATTTCGCCGTCGCGGAAGCTACTCTAGTGTGTCCGCACAAATTCGGACGCATCAAATCTCGATATTGAGAAACGCGCAATACTCATCAATAATACTTTTCACGCAAAAGGAGAATGGAAATGCTTTTGCCTCGCTCACAGTCCGCTATGCGGCGGATCATCCTCATTGCATTCGCAGCGGTTTTATCGCTAAACGCCTGGGCACAGAACGCTCCGTCAGCGTTGCCGCAAACGCCTCAGCCCATGCCCGCACCGGCGGTGCAACCCCAGCATTACGTCACAGTGGACTATTCGAAACCACAATCTCCGTTCCCTAATGTCATTGCACCTTATAAACCGAGATATGTGCCACCGCCGAACTTAAACAATACCGACCGTATTCAACAGTTGATGCATGACGGCAAAATCATGCTTTCGATGAATGATGCGGTTGCGCTCGCTCTCGAAAACAATCTTGATCTGGTGCTGGCGCGTTACAACCTGAACATCGCGGACACCGACATTCTGCGCGCCGACGCGGGCGCTAACGTTCTCGGCGTGAATACTGGAATCGTGCAAAACACGCCCGGAGGCGGCGTGGGCGGGCTCAGCGGAAATGTCGGCTCCGGGACTGGCGGAACGAGTGTAGCTGCGGGCGGCGTTGGTACCGGCACGAATGGTTTAGTCAGCTCGACGCTGGGCATCGGCTCGCCTATAACCAGTTTCGACCCGATCGTCAGCGGCACGCTTCAGATGGACCGGAACTTCACCCAGTCCACCAGCGTCTTCAGCCCCGTGCCCATTGCCAATACCAACACGGGCACTGCTGATTTCAATTACCTGCAGGGCTTTCATTGGGGCACGAACCTCGCGGTGGGATTCAACAACACGCATGTTACGACTGACCTTCCGACGAGTGAGTACACTCCCAGCATCAGTTCTGGCTTGCAATTTCGGCTCACGCAAAACTTGCTGCAAGGCTTCGGCTTCGTGCCTAACACGCGCTTCATTCGCATCGCCAAGAACAACCGCGAGATTTCCGATGTTGCTTTCCGCCTGCAAATCATCACCACGGTTGATCAGATCGAAAACCTGTATTGGGATCTGGTCTTTGCCTATGAGAATGTCCGCGTCCAGCAGGAAGCGCTAGCCTTCGCGCAGAGGGCGCTTGCCGATAATAAACAGCAGGTACAGTTCGGCACGCTGCCGCCCATCCAAGTCGTGAGCGCACAAGCCACGGTGGCCACCGACCAGCAAGCGTTAATTCTCGCGCAAACCAATCTTGAGCTGCAGGAATTGCTAATGAAGAACGCGCTAAGTCGAACCCTTGAAGATCCAGCTCTAGCCGGAGCCGACGTGATTCCTACGTCCACGATGCAGCTACCTGAAAAAGAACCCGTAGTGCCGACGCAAGATCTGATCAATGATGCGCTCGGCCATCGCGCGGAGTTGGCCGAGTCAAGAATTGACTTGAGCACCCGCGAACTCAACAACAAGGCGGTTAGAAATGCCATGCTGCCAACTCTCGCGCTGTTCGCATACTACGGCGGTTCGGGTATTGGCGGAGATGTGAACCCCGCGCTGTTGCCGCCATCGTTGGGCGGCACATGTACCGCTGCGACGAGTCACTTCGGGTGCTTTAATCCAACTACTGCCTCGCCTACTTTCACTAGCGGTGCACCGGTCAGTACCGCCGGTACCTTGAGTCAGCTTTTCAACGGCACATCGCCCGACAAGGGGGTTGGTCTCACGCTGAACATTCCGCTTCGAAATCGGCAGGGTCAGGCGGACCAGGTGCGCGCCGAGTTGGAATATCGACAGGCGCAAGTTCGCTTGCAGCAACTCTCGAATCAGGTGCGTATCGAAGTCCGCAACGCGCAGTTCTCGCTGCAACAAAATCGAGCCAGCGTGCAGGCGGCCCAAGCCGCGGTTGATTTTGCAGCCGAAACGCTACACGCCGAACAGCAGAAGCTCTCAGCCGGAGTTTCGAATCCGACAGCTGTACTGCAAGATGAGTCTGGCTTAACCACGGCCGAATCAAATCTCGTATCCGCAAAGGCAGCGTACGAAAAAGCACGAGTGGAATTGGATCGCGCCACCGGCCTTCTGCTCGATCACTCCGGAATCGTTATGGCGGACGCGGAACGAGGCGAAGTTACTCACATGCCTGATATTCCCTACGTAGCGCCGCGTACCGATGTTCAGCCGGGTGCGCCGTCCCAACCCCAGCCGCCGGGTTATTGATTACTGCATCGTTCGACCCTGCTTGACTGATCAAAGCAGGGTCGAACAGTTGCTACTTTCGCGTTCATTAGGCTCCGATGTATTCTTCCACGCGTGACGCTGTCGGTAGTTTTGATTACGCACAATGAAGAACGCAACCTACCTCGCACCCTGGAAAGCGTGATGCCCCTGGTGCGCGATGGCAAGGGCGAAATCATCGTGGTCGACTCGGGCTCGACCGATCGCACGGTCGAGATCGCGCAATCGTACGGCGCGAAAGTTTTTGTCGAAGGGTGGAAGGGTTTCGCCGGGCAGAAGAATTCCGCAATCGATAAAGCTTCCATGGATTGGGTCCTGCAACTCGATGCGGATGAAGCTCTGGAACCTGGAACTGGCCGCCGAAATGGAGCCCGCTCTGAACGCTGAGTCGACGATGAGAGGCTTCTGGATTCCGCGCAAGAATTTCTTCCTCGGCCGCTGGATCAAGCACGGCGGCTTCTATCCCGATCCAAAGCTACGTCTGGTGCGGCGCGGCGCAGGACGATTTGAAGAATATGGCGCACATCCCACGATGAAAGTTTCCGGCGCAACTCGTACGCTCTCCCACGCACTCCTGCACGACGCCTATCCAGCTCTGCGCGGTTACATTGATCACATGAACAGCTATTCCTCAATGGGCGCCGAGGTTGTGGTGGCACAAGGGCGACGCGGCTTCAGCTTTGCGGATATCGTAATTCGGCCGACGCTGACTTTTATCTACAACTATTTCATCCGGCTTGGTTTTCTCGACGGGCCCGAAGGCCTGCTGCTCCATCTCTATCATTCCGTCTACGTGTCGTGGAAATATGCCAAAGCTTGGGAGCTGGCGCGGAAATCGTAATCCAGCAGCCGTCGGCACGCCTCTCTGCGTTTTGCTATCCTAAGGCATCGTGCGGATGATATGGTTATTTCTGATTCTTGCCTGCAGCGGAGGAGCTGTGTTGTGGGCGGGGATCGCAGCTTATCTTCGCGTGCGCCGTCATCTGAAAGCGTCGGCCGCGATGCGAAAAAGCGTCCATCACGAAGTGGATGGGCTCTAGCATAGTTTCCTACCGCAAGAAATTGGAGAACTGCAGGCATGGCTAGACCAGCTACAGAAATTCTCGGCACTCAAGATCGCATTCTCGAGGGCGCAGGTCAAATCGCCATTGTGGTTGGAGCGAGCTTGTTTGTCGCTCTATGTGCGCGGATCGTATTGCCTTTGCCGTTCACGCCGGTTCCATTGACGCTGCAAAATTTTGGCGTGCTGTTGGTGGGACTCGCACTGGGCAGCCGTCGCGGTTTTGCGGCCTTGGCGATTTATCTGGCTCGAAGGCCTCATGGGAATGCCCGTGTTTAGCCCAACCGGGCCCGGCGGTTTGGCTCAATTGCTTGGTCCTACTGGCGGCTTCCTGCTCGCCTATCCGCTGGTGGCCGGCATTGCCGGATGGGTCTTCGAAACAAATTTCTTCGGATCGAAACTGGGAGAGGCAAAAAAGAGTTTCGCCCGCGCTGCCGCAGCTTGCACTCTAGCCGAGATTTGTTTATTCGTGTGCGGCCTTTCCTGGTTGGCCATCCTCACCCATTCTTTCGCTACGGCTATTCGCTTCGGCCTCTACTGGTTCGTGTTTGCCGAAATCCTGAAAATTATGTCGGCTGCGGCGTTGGCCAGCGGCTGGCAGCATCTCCATAAGGTTCAACCATGAATTTTCCCGCCGCCACGTCCGAGCACTCGCCCACCTCCATTCTTGAAGGCAAGCGCGAAATCACAATCGCTCATAGCCCTGATTCCGACGATGCTTTCATGTTTTACGGGTTAGCCACCAACAAGGTTCGCGTACCCGGTCTGCGATTTACCCATACTCTTTGCGACATCGAGACGTTGAACCGCAAAGCGATGGATGGGGTCTACGACGTCACCGCGATCTCTTTTCACGCCTATCCCTACATTCAGGATCACTATGCCCTGCTGCCCAGCGGTGGCAGTGTGGGAGACGGTTACGGCCCCATGGTCGTAGCGCCGCGCGCGTATTCGGTCAGCGACATCAAGCACAAACGAATTGCCGTTCCCGGGACATTGACTACGGCATATTTGGTCCTGAAGCTCTTCGCACCAGGGATCGAGACCGATGTTATCCCCTTTGACCAGATTATTCCGCAGGTGCTGGATGGCAGACAGGAAGCCGGCCTCATCATTCACGAAGGCCAGTTGACGTATGACAAATCCGGCCTGCACCGCATTGTCGACCTCGGCAAATGGTGGCAAAAAGTCACCGGATTGCCGTTGCCATTGGGAGGCAATGCCATTCGCCGCAGCCTCGGTCCCGTGTTAATGTCCAGCGTGGGCAAACGCGCTGCGCGAGAGTATTCAGTATGCGCTTGATCACCGCGAAGAAGCGCTATCGTATGCCATGCAATTCGCGCGCGATCTCGATCCTCAACTCGCCGACAAGTTCGTTGGCATGTACGTCAACGAGCGCACCCTTGATTATGGTTCCGACGGCCGCGAAGCTGTGCGCCGGCTCCTCGACATGGGCCACAAGGCAGGAATCATTCCGCAAGAATCGAGAGTGGATTTCGCCGCCTAAGCTGACAGCTCTCACGCCGAGTTGCCTGTCATAGCGGTTTGACGGCGTCGATCACCGCAGCATACACTTCGGTGTTTTCAATCCAGAATTAAAAGGAGCCCTATGAAACCACGTCTCATGGTTTGCTGTGCGCTGTTTTGTTTTTTTGTGACAGCTGTTGCATTCTCGCAGGATGCCGTAAAAGTTGATCCTAAGCACTACAAGGTGGAGATGGAAAATGCTCAGGTGCGTGTTCTCCGCGCTCACTACGGACCGCACGAGAAATCGGTCATGCACAGCCATCCCAACTCGGTCGCGGTAATGCTCAGCGATGGCAAAATCAGGTTTACTTATGCCGACGGCAAAACTGAAGATGCGGTTAGTAAGCCCGGGCAGGTCGTGTACACGGCCGCGCAAACTCACGATCCTGAGAATACCGGCGATACACCTTTTGACGTCATCGTCATAGAGTTAAAGGGAGGCGCGCCCAACAAATAGGCTGCCCGCGAATATGGGGTCGCAGCGATGCGGCCCCTTCCCTTTTGCATCGCTATCGCGGTGATCCCAACGGCTGACACCCTCTATCACACGGAAGGCGCCTGTTCCAGCAGCTTCACCAGACTGCAGAGAGTTTCATTGACGGGCGTGGGCACGATCAACCCAGCGCCCCTGCGAACCAGAAAGCCGTTCAGCGAATCAATCTCGGTCAGCTTTCCGCGCGCGATGTCCTGCGCGGTTGAAGAAATGGCTTCGGGCATCGCTTCTGAGCCCAGCTTCAGTACCGCTGCGAACATCTTGTCCGCGGAGAGTGTGACTCCAGCCGCGCTGCCCACTGCTACAGCTTCATTGACTACGCGCTTCATCACTTCAATTGTCCCCGGGTCGCGCGCGATGCGCCCGTACTTTGCGCGGGAAAGCGCCGATAGAGCATTGTAGGCACAATTCATGATGAGCTTTTCCCAGAGTTCGGCGGTGATGTTCTCGGAAATACGACAGGGCACGCCGGCCCGAGTGAAAGTCGTTGCGATTTTAGCGAGATCCGATTTACTAGCATCGTGGTTGGGCGACGGATCTCCGATAATGAGGTCGCCGCGTCCGGAGTGCTTGACGCGCCCTGGTCCAACCATCTCGACGGCAATATAGACCACCGCAGGGATGGCTTGAATTCCCGCGGCGAAATCGATTCGCTCAACATTGTCGACTCCGTTTTGGAGAGAGACTACGAGCGTATCGGGGGCGAGGTAGGGAGCCAGCAATTTTGCTACGCTTTCCGTGTCTACTGTCTTCACTGAGAATAGAACAAGATCCGCATTACGAACCGCGGCCAACTCGGTAGAAGCTGAAACGGAAACACTTTCCTTAAAATGAATGCTGTCGATAAAAAGGCCGTCGCGATTTATCGCTTCGATGCGGGGTGCGCGGCCGATGAGCGTCACCGGAGCGCCCGCCCGCGCCAGCATTCCGCCGAAGTAACATCCCACCGCCCCCGCACCCACCACAGCAACGCAGGTCCAGTCGTTCTCCACCGTGTTCACTCCAAAAGAATCAGCTTCTGGCTTCTGGCTTCTGGCTTCTAGCCTGTCTGATCCCGGGCGAGGTCGTAGTTCTGAGCTAGGAGCTAGCAGCTATCAGCTAGAAGCTCTTCTTGAACGAAAACACTGGATCAATATCCACAGGCACGCTAGCCGCCGACTTCAGCGAGGCTTGCAGTTCAGCCGGCATTACTTCGTATTTCTTGAACCAGTTTTCAGCCCGAGCGCGGTCGCCAGTCGCTTCGATTTCCAACAACTCTTTCGCAAGATCGCTGATTGCAGATGGCATGCGTCCATAGTCGATTTCATAGCGGCCCGATGACGCCCGCTTAATCGCGCCTCGCTCTGAGAGATAATTGAACTCCATCATTTCCGCCTGCCCGTGAGCTTCGGCGATGCCAAAGCGAACCGTGCGAAAAATTCCAGCCACATACGAAGCGTAAAATTCTTCGAGCTTGTTTTTGGGAAGGACATCGTGGTCGACCAGCCACTTCATGCCAAATATTCCGACCACGTCCGCCTTAGCTTCCTCCAATCCACTGAATGTCGGGCCAATGGATTCTCGAATCCCAACTTTGCCCGCTGGAGTTCGTGCAAATGCCGGTCCCAGCCCATGAGCCATCTCATGCAAAATCGTTGCCAACAAATAGCCCTCGCCAGAAGCCTTGGCCGCCTGCGCCGGCAACATTACATGCTGTGCCACGGGCAGAATCACGTAATTTACTCGCGCATCCATGAAATTCCTAAAGAAAAGTTTCTTGCTGCCCTTTTGTTCGTGCACACGGGGATCGTTAGGAAGATTGTCGGCAACGGCCTGATATCCGTGATTCAGATCGCCCGCGCGAAACGGTGTATCCATAACCTCCATCGGAGTCTCCAGACCGTGCTTGGAAGGCCGATCCTCGGGACGCGAGCGGCAGCGCATCCTGAATATCGCCGACGTATTTCTGAAACATCTCCAGCTTGCGGCTCTCTTCCGCGTTGCGAATCATCACCGCCGCGCCGTAGGTTGCCTTAATACCTAAGAGACCGTCGTCATAAGTTTCATCCGGCGCGAAAATTACGTCGAACTTGGGATTTTTCAAATCGAGCCAAGCCAGATTGCTCTCGAAGTATTCGTCGGTAAGTAGGGCCTCGGCCCGCAGACGCAGGAAATTCGCAAATGCTGGATCATCGCTAAGCTTGGCAGCTTCACGTAAGTCCTTTGCCGCCGGTTCGAGAAACGAACGATACGCAATGTGATATGGAAGCCCCTCAAGCTGATCGTTGTGCCAGCGCACCAGAGTGAACGAATTGTAAATCTCATCTTTCTTCTCCGGGTGGGCTTTCACGTACTCTGCGATCTGCTCGCGAGTCAGATTCTGCGGATAGAAACCTCGTCCTGGAGGAACCGGAGTTGTGCCAACGAAGGGTTTGTTATCCTCGAGCAAATCGAATCGGCAAGCGTTGATCCACAGGTAACGCCGCAGCATTTCGTCCTGTGAATTCTGGCTGCTGGCGAGTGATTCGTACAGAGTCAGCCCGTCAGGGTCAATCTGCCGCCAGTAGATCTGTTCCAGATAGCGCGACGCATCGACCAATTTGTCCACCATCTTAACTTCGCGAGCGGTCAAACTCGCGGAGTGAAACGGCATTTCTACCCGGCGAAACTTGGCGAGACGCTGGTCCAGATCAGGAACGACGTGCATTCCAGCCGACTCGGCCCCTTTGGCGGCGGAGCCAGTCATTGGCTTATGTCCTTTCTGTGCTGAAATATTAGATGGAAGAAAAAAGAAAACAAGCAGTAGTAAAACCCAGGGGCCCAGTGTCATGAATGTTGTATTCTAGCAGAGCATTCTGCACTTAATCGTTTTACTTCCCGCGAATCAACACTGACATTACCACGATGTTTGCGTTATGACTGAGAGTTCTGATTCCAATGGCCGGCAGACGTTGCTCATCGACGCTGACGACACGCTCTGGGAAAACAACATTTACTTCGAACGCGCCATTGCGAATTTTATTTCGTTCTTGAACCATCACGAGTATTCGCCTGAGCAAGTGCGGGAAGCGTTAAACGACGTCGAGCGCGAGTGCATCGTAAGCCACGGTTACGGGCTGCACAGCTTCAGTCACGCGCTGGTTCAAACTTTCGAGCGCCTGGCCGTCGAACCGCTCACGCCAGCGCTGCACGAAACCATCAGCGGATTCGCGCATACTATCGCCGAACACCCGGTCGAAATCCTGCATGGCGTTCCAGAAACGCTGCAATACTTATCCGAACGCCATCATCTGATGCTGCTGACTAAAGGCGCCATTACCGAACAGTCTGGCAAAGTCGAGCGCTCCGGGCTGAAGAACTATTTTTCTGTGGTAGAGATTGTCGCGGAGAAAGATGTAGATACTTATCGAACGATAGTTTCGAAGTACGATCTCTCTACCGATACCACTTGGATGGTCGGAAACAGCCCCAAGTCCGACATCAATCCCGCGCTGGCAGCCGGACTCAGCGCAGTCTTCGTTCCGCATGGCAGCACATGGATTCTTGAGCACGAGGAAGTCGCAGAGGCAAAGCCGCCATCCCGCTTATTGGTTGTAGAAAAGTTCGCCGAACTGAAGCAGCACTTCTAACTCCTTGATTTGTCATCCCGAGCTTTAAATTGTCACGCCGCCTTAAATTGTCATCCCGAGCAAAGCGAGGGATCCAGGTTCTTGGACGCCAAATCTGTCCGCCAGCTATTTCCCCGCAGGAACCCCACAGAACTTATCAAAGGTCTTCTTGAGCTCCGCCGCAATGTCCGCCGCTTCCCGATGTTCAATGTCGCTGCGCTGCATCATGTAAATCAGCTTGCCGTCCCGCAACAACGCGATCGACGGCGATGATGGCGGATACCCTGTAAAGTAGCTGCGAGCGCGCTCGGTAGCCTCTTTATCCTGGCCAGCAAACACGCTAAACATATTCTCCGGACGCACTGAATTCTGCAACGCAACCCGAACCGCGGGACGCATGCGTCCCGCCGCGCAACCGCAAATGGAATTCACAATCACCAGAGTTGTTCCCGGTTGATTGACAATGGCACGATCCACTTCCTCAGCAGTACGAAGTTCCCGAACTCCAATGCGGGTCAGCTCTTCACGCATCGGGATCACCATAATCTCTGGATACATTTTTTCTCCTCAAGAGGTTTCTAATAGCCTAACAGAACTTTCGATCCGCAATAAATGTCGAGTCGAAAACGCCACTGACCAACGTAATGCGGGCCATCCAAACGGCGTTTTTTCTTCATATATAGTGGAAGTAACCGCCGATGGTGATTACCGAAAACGTCCCGCTGGGTCCGCTCACCACCCTCAAAGTCGGAGGCCCGGCTCGCTTTTTCGTCGAAGCAAACACGATTGCCGAAGTGGCCGACGCTGTAGCATTCTCGCAGTCCAGGAATCTTCCACTGTTCGTCCTCGGGGGCGGTAGCAACGTCGTGATCTCTGACGCAGGCTGGCCCGGTTTGGTGTTAAAGATTAGCGTTACCGGAATCAATCACCGGCACGGGCATGATGAAGTTGTCTTCGAAGCAGGCGCCGGCGAAGACTGGGACAACTTCGTAGCTTTCGTTGTCGCCCATAATTGCGCTGGCATCGAATGCCTGAGCGGAATTCCTGGAAGCGTTGGAGGCACGCCGGTGCAGAATGTCGGCGCTTACGGACAGGAAGTTTCGCAGACTATCGAATCCGTGCTGGCGCTCGATCTCAGGGATGGGCAACTGCAGGAACTCGGCAAGGAGGCATGTGGCTTCGCTTATCGGACAAGCATCTTTAACACCACCGAGCGCGGGCGTTACGTCATTCTGCAAGTCAATTATGCTTTGCACCACGGCGGAGACGCCTATATTGCCTATGCAGATCTAAAAAAATACTTTGCGGGATGGAGCGTGAAACCAACCTTGGCCGACGTGCGCGATGCCGTGCGAAAAATCCGCAGCGGAAAAGGTATGCTGCTCACCCCTGGCGATGACGATTGCCGCAGCGCCGGATCTTTCTTCAAGAATCCAATTCTTTCGCCGGAGCAATATCAAGCGCTAAAGACTCGGGCGGCCGCCAGGAATCTTCAGATTCCCAGCTACCCAGCTCTTGATGCGCAAAAGAAAGTCTCAGCAGCGTGGCTGGTCGAGCACTCTGGTTTCAGCCGCGGATACGGCCACGGACATGTCGGAATTTCCCGCAAGCACGCGCTCGCAATTGTGAATCGCGGAAACGCCACCGCGTCCGAAATTTGGCGTTCAAGGACGATATTCAGCAACGCGTAGAAGAGATCTGGGGCATATTTCTAGAACCCGAACCAGTCTTCGTGGGATTCTAAGTTCGGGTACGCGCGAGCGTCGGTGTAGGCGCGAGCGTCCTCGCTACTTGGAGTCTCGGATCAGTTCCGAGATTGCGCCTCCGTGTCCCGTGCCCCGTCCAAAGGCACCGTAAAGATTACCCGCCTTATCAAGAAGCAGGCTAGAATCGGAACCGCCGTTGTATAGCACACGGAAACCCCACGCGTCGCCATGGGGTGAAATCTCGAAGATCGCTTCGCGGCTAGATCCGTACAAATTGCCCAAGGGATCGATCGCTAAGCCCATCATAGGAAGTGAACCGTCCGAACAGCCACTCTTCGGACAGAAGCTATGAAGGATGGCCTCAATCCATCTACCATCGCCAGAAGGGCTGAGTTCGAAGACCGTGCCCAGCCCGTAAGCCCCGCCGCCGGAAGTTGTACTATACAGGTTGCCTTGCTCATCGAAGATCAAAGCAGCAAACGGTCCGCCACCGTCATTGCCGCTACCAGCAAACGCATGGAGTATCTTGTACTGGGTTGCAGCAAGACCATGCGGGACTGCCATGCAGGTCAGGACGAGCACACAGTAGACGACCTCGCTGAATCGCCGTATGGTCTGCATCCACACCTCATTTCAGGCGAAAAGCTCGGAAGGTTAGGAGCCGCCACTTTTCCAGCGGCTGGGTATTATACCCCAATGTTGCAAGTGCAATCCAAGGCTTAGTCACCCGGGTGGTGTCCTAATCAAATTAGGACACTACCGTCACCCGGGCCATCTGGGCTTTGTGGATCACCTTGAAAATTTGCAAGGGGGGTGAAGGAGAATGGGCGCGTAATGTTCGGTACGTCTCGATGCCGTTTATTTTCGTGCTAGCTGTGTATATCGGCGACCGCCGCCCCAGATTGCAACCCGTGTTTGGTATTTCCCCTGCGTTGGGGTGGGTACGCGTTCCGGCCCCGGCGGCAGCCGCCTCTATTTACTCATCGGCAATTCTTGCCGCCTCTTTAAAGATCGCAACAAACATCGGGCGAGTCAGTTTTCCCGTTTGAGTGTTTTGGTTAGAAGGATGGTATGAGGCCAGTAACGTCTTTCCATCCGCCATTTTGTACATAGCCCCATGTTGGAAAAGATAAGCTTTGCGGGTAGAAAGCTGGCTACGCCGCTTGAGATAATTGAGATAGGCATCGAAGCCAATCCGCCCCAGGGCGACCACCACTTTCACGTTCATGAGACCCTCCAGCTCGCGATCCAGATAGGAAGCGCAGTTCGTCAACTCCTGCGGGAGCGGCTTATTGTCGGGCGGAGCGCAGCGAACCGCTGCCGTGATGTAAATGTCTTTGAGCTTCAGTCCGTCCTGGCGATCAGTAGCGTTCGGCTGATTGGCAAAACCAGTCTCGTACAGTACCGGAAACATGAATTTGCCGGATGCGTCTCCGGTAAACGGCCGACCAGTGCGATTAGAGCCGTGTGCTCCGGGAGCAAGCCCGAGGATTAGAACCCGTGCCTTGGGGTCCCCGAAACCGGGCACAGGCTTTCCCCAATACTCGCAATCCCGGTAGGCCCGGCGTTTCTCACGAGCGATCTTTTCGCGATATTCCACCAGTCGCGGACAACGGGTGCAGGCCACGAGTTCAGCGTGAAGCCTGACCAGCCAACTGCTATTATCAGAATCAACAGCCATGATTAAACTTTACAAGGTGGGCTTGCCGTGTGCATAGGAGCCCATCAAGAGTCCGCCGGAAAAGCTTCTTCTTTGCGGCAAAATTCCCTGTGCCGGCGTCCAATAGTTGATAGCATCAAAAAAGCTGACCATTATGCCCAGAGAGACTGGCCAATCCGTGATGGAAGCGTCCGCGCGCTTGGACTCTCTGCTGGCCGAGATTTACGTAAAGAGCAAAAGTGAAATCTGTGGTCTGAGTCGCGCGCAGTTCGACAGCATTCTGGGGGAAATCGCCCGGAAGTACCTGGCTGCCGATGCGACGCAGAATGAAATCTGCGATCTCTATCGCACCCTGCGCGTCGAAGAACTCGCTCTCGCCCGCAGCTGCGCCATCGGAAATGAGCGCGCGTGGGAAATTTTCCTCACTCGTTATCGCGAGAAGCTTTACGAAATCGCCGGTTACATTACCAAAGAAAGTTCGACTGCGCGGGAATTAGCGGACTCCATTTACGCCGACCTTTACGGCACGGTAACGCGCGATGGGCAGCGGGCTTCGAAGCTGGCTTCTTACACTGGACGCGGTTCTCTTGAAGGCTGGCTGCGCACGGTCATGGCGCAGGAGCATGTGAACCGCTACCGGCGGCAGCGGCGCCTGGTCAGCCTGGATGAGGAGGCCGAAGAAGGCGCACAGTTCGCGACGGCTGAACCGGAAGCGGCGATTGTGGCCGATCCCAGAGTGGAGGCCGCGGTCGATGAGGTTTTGGCGGCGCTGGGGCCAGAAGAACGGTTTGTGCTGGCCTCCTATTTCCTGGATGAACGAACCTTGGCTGATATTGCCCGCAGCCTGGGCGTGCACGAATCCACCATCAGCCGAAAGCTGGATAAACTGGCTAAGTCATTGCGCAAGCAAATCTTGGCATCGCTGGGACGGCGCGGAATGAGCCGCCGGCAGGCCCAGGAAGCGCTTGAGGTCGATGTGCGCGATCTGCGGGTCAATATTCGCACCCGGCTGGCGCAAGAAACCGGTGCACCAGCGTTCTCTAAGAAGAAGGCAGAAACGGCAGGCGATGGGTCTTAGTTAGCTCGAGCGAAAACGGCAAATGACGGAAATACCCAAAATCGTAAGGCAGCGGCTCCAGACGGATGCGAAACTCGCAGACCATCCTGAACCGAACCTGCTCAGCGCTTTCGTGGAGAGGTCGTTAGGCCAACGCGAGCAGTTCGAAGTCCTGCACCATTTGTCGCAGTGTACGAACTGCCGGGAGATCGTGTCTTTGTCAGGGGCTCAGCCTGACGTCGCTGTTGCTGTCTCGCTCGCTCCTGCGCGTGCAGCCTGGCTCTCGTGGCCGGCCCTGCGTTGGGGAGCAGCCCTGGCTTGTGTCGTGGTGATTGGCGCCGCAGTCACAATGCATCAGAAACATGAGTCCCCACAACGTTCAGCCACGCAGGCTTCGATTTCGAATCACGCCATCGTCGATAAGCCGGCGTCTTCACAGTCGCCGAACTTAAGTTCCGAGCCGGTTCAGGCAGCCAAACAACGTACCAGCCGGAGCAGCTCCGGAAATCATAAACTGACCGATCCGACGCCCGTTGAAATGGCGGATGCCAGAACTGCTTCCCCGTTCACTCTAGTTGTCCCGGGAAGAGCCAAAGACGCTGTAGCGGGGCCATTGGGCGGCGAAGCCGAACAGGCAATCGGCGGCTCCGCCACGAACAACAATGGAATGAATGCAGCCGACACATTCTTTCCGGATGGCCTGGCGGCTGAAAACCTTGCTCCACGCTGGACTCTGAGCTGGGATGGCGTTTTGCAGCGTTCGCTTGACTCCGGCAGAACCTGGCAGACCATTCCGGTCGCCAGCCATGTAATTTTTCGGGCCTTGGCAGCCAACGGTTTGGATATCTGGGTAGGGGGCAAAGCTGGCGCGCTGTTCCGTTCCTCGGATGCCGGCCAGCACTGGACGCAAGTACTCCCAATAGCCAATGGCCAGCCTTTGGTCGACGACATCGTCGGAGTGGAATTCAGTGATGGTCTACACGGCAAGCTAACCAGTTCCAATCGCGAAAACTGGATCACCTCCGACGCAGGCCAAACCTGGCAGAAACAGTAGCCGCCTTGCTTCGATCCAACAACAGCCGCTGTGCAAATATCCGCGCTCGATTGCAGTAACCGCAGGCCGCAGCATTCCTTCTTAGACCTTCGTTCTTTGCTAGCAGCGGATTGCGAGATTCGCTCGTACTTCAGCCTCCATTACTTCAGAGAGCGATCTTCGCATTACTTTCCACAAATGCGGATTACCAAAGTGATATTTACACCGCAAGGGTGCGCGGCTACTATCCAATCGTGGTTTGGCAGTTCTGGGGGAGGGCTGCCGGAGGCGTCCTAAACTGAAAAGTTTAGGACGTTTTTTATTTGATATTACGGAGCGCTTCGAGCTTCGAACATCCCCAAGCCGCACTCTGTGCGACTTCTGCCACTGCCCTGCATCAAATGTAGTGTTAAGATTGGCTAGGCCCATCGGTGGATGGGCTTTTATACTGTTTTGCTGAACACGGCTTTGTTAAGCACCGTCCAGCGGAGGACCTTGATGGCAGGCAATGGAATACTTGAAGTAACAGATTCAAATTTCGATCAGGACGTTCTCAAATCGGAGACTCTAGTCCTCGTGGACTTCTGGGCGACCTGGTGCGGTCCTTGCCGCGCTATCGCTCCTATCGTTGAAGAGTTGGCTAAGGACTACCAGGGCCGCGTCAAGGTCGGCAAAATGGACGTGGACCACAACAGCGCCACTCCCATGCGCTATGGCGTGCGCGGCATCCCGACCCTCCTGGTGTTTAAGGGCGGGCAGGTGAAGGAGCAGATCGTCGGCTACGTTCCGAAAGAGACCATTCAGAAAGCCCTCGATAAGCACATCGGCTGAGTCATTTCGATCGTAATTTCGACTTGGGATTCGAGCGCCCGGTCCCAGCCGGGCGTTTTGTTTTGTGGGAAGCAAGGAGTTGGAATCCGCACTCCTTCGCGAGTTTCTCCCAGATCCATATTCCATAAGCAGCCCGCCCCTTCAGGGGAAACCCGAGCTGATGGGCGAGCATGCAGGCTTGTCCGCGGTGATGGGCGTCATGCGTAATCATGTAGGCGAACATGGCAACGCCCGGAGGCCAGGGCCTGGCCCAGCCATCGCGCACAAAACTGTGGACGCGGCCTTGGGGACCGCTTAGAGCTTCCGCCAGCATCTGGGAACAGCGCCCGGCACTCTCGGCGAGCGCCGCTCGCGTCTGCTTCTGTGTGCACCGGGCTGCGATCAAGCCGCGCCGGCAGCTTGAGGTGCGGAGCGGAGAGTCTTAGCCACTTGCAGCGAATATTGTGGACATGAGCGAAGATCGCGGCGATGGTGCGACCTCTGTTGCCAGGACTTTTTGCTAGCCACGCCCGAGAGTCGAGATGCTCCAGCAAGAGCTGGTTCATGCGATCGTTCAGCGCATAAGCCTGCAGTATCTCCTGAGGAAAATCGAAAGCTGGCATACCAGAAGGACGTGGCATGGGACGCTCCTTGCCAGGCGTGGAAGTCTGGGTCAGTACTTCCGCAACACCCCAATCACCCTGCCCTGGATTTCCACGGCCGAAGCGGGCACGATAATCGGTTGCATGGTGGCATTCGAAGGCTGTAGCCGGATGTTGTCACCCTCGCGATGGAAACGCTTGAGCGTGGCATCCGATCCTCCGACGAGCGCGACTACGATATCGCCGTTGTGCGCCGTCTTTGCCTTTTCGACCAGCACGTAGTCGCCGCTCATTATGTGTTCATCCTGCATGGAATCGCCGCGCACCTCGAGTACAAACACTTCTTTCGAGCGCACGAAATCAGCCAGGGAAATAGTCTCTGGGTTTTCAACCGCCTCGATCGGCTGCCCGGCAGCGATTCGTCCCAACAGCGGCAGCACCATGGTGGTGTTCACAGACATCGCCTGCTTTAACCGGCCCTTGGGCGGCAGCAGATCGATAGATCGGCTGCGGTTATAGTCGCGCGTGAGCAATCCTTTTTTCTCGAGGTTGGAGATGTGTTTGTGTACCGTCGCCAGCGAACTCAATCCCAACCCTTCCCCAATTTCCTCAAATGATGGAGAGTATCCCTGCTTCTGTACGAAGTCGGAGATGAAGTCGTAGACTTGACGCTGCCTGCGTGTAATCGCCATGCCGCTATTCTAAGCGAAAGAAAAGCGAAGTCAAGCACTTTAGGGTTCCTTTCAAGGCACCTCTTCACAACAAGACCTGAAGGGTTTGAAGAAATATTTATCTCTGTGTCTCTGTGGCTCTGTGGTGAAATGGGTCCCTCAGCCGTAACCTTTCTGCATCTGACTTAATCAAATAACAGAACCTAGAGGATAATTTCATGGCAGAGAAAGTTTTGAAATCCGAAGAAGATTGGAAAAAGCAGCTATCGCCCGAGCAGTATCAGGTAACCCGCAAAGCGGGAACCGAACCGGCCTTTACTGGAAAATACTGGAAGACCAAGGATCCAGGCACATACAACTGCGTATGCTGCGGTCAGCCGCTATTCAGTTCGGAAACCAAGTTCGAATCAGGAACTGGCTGGCCTAGCTTCTGGAAGCCCATCGATCAGGGCGCTATTGCGGAAGAAACTGACAACGCCTACGGCATGGTGCGAACCGAGGCACGCTGTGCCCGCTGCAATGCGCACTTGGGACATGTTTTCCCCGACGGTCCTAATCCGACCGGCCTGCGCTACTGCATGAATTCCGCGGCACTTGATTTGAAGCAGGACGAAAAGAAGTAGGGGAGATTCCCAAAAGATTCGGGCACCGGAGTTGATTCTCCGGTGCCCGAAATTTTCTGCGCGGCGTGTTAGTTCGATTCGTTGTACATGACCTTACTGCCATGCGCCAGGGTCGCAGAACTCGAAGCGCTAGCTGCGGCTGCTTTCTGCGGCTCAGGCTTCGCGGCTTCGACCGGTTTGGTTTGTGCCTGCGGCTTTTCGTTGTGCGCTTGCGGTTGCGCGGCTTGCCGTTTTTCCGTACGAACTTCGACCGAGCCCTTTACCAGCGCCCCGTCTTCGATGCACACCCGCGGGGTCACAACGTCTCCGGTCACACTCCCTTCACTGCGGATGTCCAACCTATCCGTACAATGGATGTTGCCAGTCACCGTCCCCATGACTACTACTTCCTTGGCCGTGACATTGGCCACGATGACTGCATTGCGCCCAATGGTGACGCGGCTGTCAGTGAAATTAATCGTGCCTTCAACTCGTCCATCGATATAGAGCGATTCAGCGCCGCTGATATCACCCTTGATCACGACGGAGCGTCCGATCGTGGCCTGCTCCATGGGACCGGTTATGTTTTTGGGTGGCGTGTAAGGCGTTGGAGATTTTGCGTCGTTGGCGGGATTGTGCGCTGGCTGCAACATCAGTGTCGGCCTTCCTTTGGTTCCGTGCGGCTCATCCTGGTTCTTGATCGAGCGCAGCCGCATGCGGCGGGTGTGAAATCGTGGCCATCGGCCATATTGAATATCTCACGTGCTCTAATAATGGAGGAGGTTACGGAAGATAGTGGCAATCGGTAATTGACAGCTTCTTGTTTCGGAATCATCGGGATTTGCCCCGATTATTGGCGACATTGCTACGTTATTTGACCAGTCTCTGGATCACGGAAATCAACTGATCGGCGTCAAATGGTTCACGAACTACTCCCACGCCGCCGGAACGTTCACGTAAGAGCGATCCAGAGTCGCAATCGACGGACAACCCAACAGCCTAAGCGTGCGCTCGACATCAGTTCGCAAAATCTCAATAGCGCGAGTCACCCCAGCTTCACCAGCCGCAGCCAGTCCGTAAGCATAAGCGCGCCCACACAAAACCGCACGCGCCCCCATGCAGATCGCTTTGACCACATCGGTGCCCCGGCGAACCCCGCCATCCATCAGCACTTCGACTTGACCGTTCACCGCTTTCACCACCTCCGGTAGCGCCCGCACCGACGCAGGAACACAATCCAGTTGACGTCCGCCGTGATTCGAAACTGAAATGGCCGCGGCACCCTCGTCGATCGCGCGCCGGCCATCGTCGCTGGTAAGTACGCCCTTGACCACGATCGGCCCTTTCCAGTGCTCGCGGATCCAACGCAAATCCGCCCAGGTGACGGCGGCGGCAGCCAAGGCCGCGTTGATATCAACCAGCGGCATCTGCCCTTTTCCCGGGATGATCACGTTAGGAAGTCCCGGCAAACCGCCATCGCGCAAGTAACTGACCAGCCATCCGGGATGCTTCAACATTTCCGGAATGTAAGGAATTTTCTCGAACACGCTGCCGCTGATCAATTCTTTCATGCCATTGCGATAGTCGCGCTCTCGGATCCCCGCGACCGCCGTATCAATCGTCACCACCAACGCAGAGAATCCTGCAGCCCGCGCTCTGTCGATCGCGGCCTCCGAAGCCCCGCGGCCGCCCATCAGATAAAGCTGGTAAAACACTGGGCCGGTCGAAGCGGCCTTGACATCCTCCAGCTTGTGTCCGGAAATGGTGGAAAGAATGTAACCCGTGCCCGCTGCACCCGCCGCGCGAGCCGCTGCGACTTCGCCGCCCGGATGCATAAGTCGGCTGTATCCAACCGGAGCAAGTAAAAACGGAACAGCCAGATCAAAGCCCAGCACCCGCGTACTCAAATCGCAATTTCCCAGCGCAACTGCGTGTCGCGGACGAAAGGTCACATCCTGAAATGCGCGGCAGTTCTCGCGCAGCGTAACTTCACCCTCCGCGCCGCCGTCCAGGTAGTCAAAAACTGCCCTGGGAATGCGCCGCCGGGCTATCGGGCGAAAATCATCGATGCACACCACTCGCGGAGATGCAACTGCGTGGGCCCCATTCATTGGCAATTCCAAAGTTCGAGATTTTAAAAAATCAGCTAGATACTAACACCGGTAACGCGAAACAGGCAGCTCACAAAAACCAAAACCGAGTTTATACTCCTATCGGCAGGCGAGAAATCTGAGCAACATTTGGAGAGCAACACCATGAAGACAACTCTCACTATTTTCCTGTTCGTTGTTGTCGTTGCATTTGCTGTTTCCGCGCAGCAGCCAAAAAGTGAAAACCCGATACTTGGCCAGATGACCGGCAACTGGGTCCTTCAAGGTACGATCAGCGGACACGAGACCACCCACGATGTCGAATCCGCCTGGGTTCTAGGGCACGAATATATTCGGCTGCACGAGGTCTCGCGCGAGCAGAACGCCCAGGGCCAACCTGCCTACGAAGCCATCGTCTTTATCGGTTGGAACCAATCGTCGAACGACTACACCTGCCTGTGGCTCGATTCCACCGGGGCCGACGGTATTTCGCCGCAAGCTATCGCCCACGGAAAACGCACCGGCGACGAAATCGCTTTTCTCTTTGACGACAACTTCCACACCACCTTCGTATACAACAAAAGTTCCGACACGTGGCAGTGGCTCATGGACAACGACGATCACGGCAAGCTTTCGCCCTTCGCGCGCGTGAAACTCACGCGAAAATAGCACCTTATATATCGATCCGCTTGTCGGTATGCCGCTTCACATACCAGCACGGATCGTAGCCGAAGTGAGGAAACAACGACTGCACACACACCTGAGTCTGCGGCTGCGCATAATCGTATTCGGTTTTGCCATTCTTCTGATGGATTGCGTAGTAAGGCTGGATGGTCACGCTGGAAAACGGCTCGCGACCCTTGGGAATCTTGAATCGGACTAAGAGATAATCTCCCGCATAAACCAGCGCCGCCAACAAACCTACCGTCGCAACGATACGAACAAGCAAGCTTTTCAAATCATTTCCTCACGGGAAATGTCCCCGTTACAGGGGTGCCCCATGTCTCGCTGTTTTTGCGAGACATGGGAGTAACACGATACTACCTACACCACAAAGTATTTCGCCTGAGGATGATGCACCACAATCGCCGACGTCGATTGCTCAGGCTCCAGCAGAAATCCCGTCGTCAATTTCACTCCGACATTCTCTTCCGGATGGAGCAGCGCAAACAGTTTGGTCTGATCTTCCAGGTTGGGGCACGCCGGATAGCCAAACGAATAACGCGATCCCTGATACTTCTGATGGAACAAGTCGCGAATATGCGGCGAGTCCTGACCAGCAATCCCCAATTCCTCGCGCATTTTCTTGTGAAGATACTCCGCCAGCGCCTCCGCCGTTTCCACGCTGAGCCCGTGCAGATACAGATAGCGCGTGTACTCACCACCCTCAAACAAACGCTGTGTCTCGAGAGAAGCCTTCGAGCCGATGGTCACAAGAGACAGACCAATCACATCCATCTTCCCGGAACTCTTGGGCGCAAAGAAATCAGAAATAGAGAGCTTTCGCCCCTCCCGCTGTCGCGGGAATGCAAACCGCAATAGTTCGTGTGGCGCGGGCGCCCCCGCCCGCGGCTCTTCATACACAATCACATCATTGCCCTCAGACTGAGCCGGAAAATACCCATACACAACCTTAGGCTCAAAAATCCCACTGGCGATGATCTCTTCCTGCAGCTTCAGCTTGATGGGACGAAACTTCTCCTCCACCAGTCGCGCATAATCTTCCTGCGAAGCCGTCTTCAACTGCCACTGATTTTTGAAAAGCGCCGTATCATTGATGTACTGAAACACCTCGCGCAGATTGAAATCCTTGCGCACCCGCACGCCCCAAAATGGAGGCATGGGAATACTCGGCGCATCCTGCACTACCGCGCTTCGCTCGGCGAAAACCGGACCCGTTTCCTCATCCACCGCAGCCGCCTTGGCGTACTCCTTCACCGTGCGACCCTCCTGCAGCCGCGCTTGCTTTTTGCCATTGGCTGTGGCCAGGTCTTCCATGATATGCAGGCCGGCGAAAGCATCATCCGCGTAAAAGACGGCGTTTGAATATTCCCGCCGCAAATCATCCTCGACATATTTTCTCGTCAGAGCCGCGCCCCCGCAGATCACGGGAAATTCCAGTTTCTGCCGTTCCAGATCCTGAATGACGTACTTCATCTCCAGCGTGGATTTCACCAGCAACCCGCTAAGCCCGATAGCATCCGCCTTATGGTCCTGTGCCGACTTGATAATCGTATCGCCCGGCTGTTTGATCCCAAGATTGACGACCTTGAAACCATTGTTGGTCAGAATAATGTCGACCAGGTTTTTCCCAATGTCGTGGACATCGCCTTTCACCGTGGCCAGCACAATCGTGCCCTTCTGCTGCGAGCCCGTCTTCTTCTCCATTTTCGGCTCGAGATACGCCACGGCCTGCTTCATCACTCCCGCCGAATCAAGCACCGAAGGCAACTGCATCTTGCGCGCGCCGAACAATTCCCCCACCGTGCGCATCCCGTCCAGCAATACTGTATTGATCAACTCCAGCGGCGTGTACTCGTGCAGTGCATCGTCCAAAAGAGCTTCCAGAGATTTCTTCTGCGCACCCTCGCCCACCGACTTTTCGCCGTTGATGATGGCGAACTTCAGTTTGTCGTCGACCGAAAGGGTATCGACATGCGCCGTGGTGGCTCCTTGCACCTTGCCTTTCGTCGCCGCGAAATGCTGCATGTATTTTTGCAGCGGATCGCCATCCGAACGGTCTTGATAAATCAGCTTGCGGGCAAGTTCAACTCCTTCATGAGGAATTTTGTATAAAGGATAGATTTTGGTGTAGTTGACGATGGCCATATCCAAGCCATAATCGACCGCTTCATGCATGAAAACCGAATTCAACACCCGCCGCGGATAAGCGTCCAAACCGAAAGAAATATTGCTGACGCCGAGAATCGTTTTTACATCTGGCAACTCTTTTTTGATCTGCTTGATCGCATTCAGCGTCTCCATCCCTGCTGAGCGATATTCCTCCTGCCCAGTTGAAATCGGCAGCGTCAAAGCATCGAAAATAATGTCTACCGGGCGAATGCCATACTTCGTGGTCGCCAGTTCGTAAATACGCTTGGCGATCGCCGTTTTCTTCTCCGCAGTCAGCGCCATGCCATCTTCATCGATGGTCAGCGCAATCACCGCTGCGCCATAACGCTTCGCCATGGGCAATACTTTGGAAGTACGCTTCTCGCCATCTTCCAGGTTTATCGAGTTGATGATGGCCTTTCCCGGAATGCGCTTGAGCGCCTCCTCGACGACATCCGCCTCGGTCGAATCGACGAGAATGGGGGCCGGCACGCGCGTAGCTACTTTTTCCAGAATGGCAGTGATGTAGCCCTTCTCATCCTCGCCGACGATGGCGCAGCACAGATCGAGCATGTGCGAACCTTCATTCACCAGTTTCTTTGCCAGCGCCAGAATATCGTCGTACTTTTTCCCCCGCACCAGGTTGCGGAAATGCTCCACCCGCGTGGTGGTATTCATTTCCTCGGCGACGACCAGCGGCTTGGGATCGAGATCGAGCGGAACCGATGTGTACGCGCTCGATGCCGCCGCAATCGGCTTCACTTCGCGCTTCGCCGGTTCAACCCCAGAAACCGCGTCCACCACGGCTTTTAAATGTTCAGGCGTGGTTCCACAGCAACCGCCCACAATCCGAATACCGTAGTCCTGAACAAAATGTTTGTGATATTGCGCAAGGTCGGCCGGCGTCAGTTTGTAGACGGCGTGTCCGCCTTCATTCTGCGGCAACCCGGCATTCGGCAACACCGAAACATGCTTGGTCGAGTTCGCCCCCAGGAATCGCACCGCATCATTCATCTCAACCGGACCAGTAGCGCAGTTGAGCCCAATGACGTCCACATCGAAAGGCTCAAGCGCAGTAAGCGCCGCACCAATTTCCGTGCCCAGCAGCATCGTGCCACTTTCCTGTAACGTAACCTGCACGGTAACCGGTAGACGCTTCCCCGCCTTCTGCATGGCCTCAAAAACACCCACAACCGCCGCCTTAGCTTGTCCGAGATCTTGGGCGGTCTCGATTAGCAAGACGTCTACGCCGCCTTTTATTAGAGCTAGGGCCTGTTCTACGTAGCTGGCTACCATGTCATCGAACTTGATGTGTCCGAGCGATGGAAGCTTGGTAGTGGGACCAATCGATCCGGCCACGAAGCGCGGGTGGGCTTTTGTGGAGAACTGTTGGGCAACTTCGCGGGCGATCCTGGCTGCCGCTAGATTGATCTCCTCGACGCGATCTGCGAGACCGAATTCGCCGAGAACGATGCTTGTGCCCCCGAAGGTGTCGGTTTCGACCACGTCGCACCCAACCTGGAAAAAATCGGCGTGGATGTCACGAATAATGTCAGGGCGGCTCAGCACCAGCACTTCGCTGCAGTTTTCTTTGCCCCAATAGTCATCCAGAGTGGGATTGCGCTTCTGGATATTAGTGCCCATCGCGCCGTCGTAGATGACCACGCGCTCGCGAACGGTTTGTAAGAAATCAGACATTGAGTTCTGTCGTTGGTCGTTGGCCGTCGGCGCTTGGCCAACGACCAGCGACCGACGGCCAACGACCATTCCATATACAAACGCCGGTCCTCGGTTGGGGGGACCGGCGTCTTTCATCTCACGTAAAACTGAAAAAACTAGCTCCCTGGAACCGGCAGTGGAGGCGCGCCGCCCGCGACCTCAGCTTGATTGAATACCGCGTTTGCTCCCATGTGTGCTGGCTTGGGAGCCAGCATCTGCTCCTTACGGTAAACCAGGTTGCTGGCATTGAAGGTAGCAATTTCGAAGCCGTGTCCATGGGTGATCGCATCCGTGGGGCAGGCCTCGACGCAGTATCCGCAGAAAATACATCGATTGTAATCGATGTTATAAACCTTGGCGTAGCGCTCCGCTCCGCTCACCCGATGCTCAGACGTATTCTCCGCCGCCTCAATATAAATGCAGTTCGATGGGCAGGCCGCAGCGCACAGAAAACAGGCAACGCACTTTTCCAGTCCATTCTCATCGCGCTGCAAGACGTGCACGCCGCGAAAGCGTTCCTGCAACTTGGCGCCGCGCAGCGGCCCCGGTCCGTCAGGATAGTTTTCCACCTGCGTGGGCTGGAACATCTCCATAAAGGTGATGCTCATACCCTTGGCGATGGCGGCGATGTTTTCCAGAATTGCCATACGTAATTAGTATAGCGGATGAATTGCGATTGTCGCCGCATGGGCAGCGAACGGAGGCGCAGTCAAGCGAGTGGCGGGATTGCGCCAGCAATTGGAACAGAGGTGCTGTTTCTGGTATGTCTACGTTAAGGCCTCGCCAGGGGATTAGTTCCTTTGACAGGCAAAACCCACGGCTACCGCCGATATGGCGCCGATGACGAGCGTTGATCCTGTCACAGCTAGAGCTAACGAGAGTGGGCTGCCGTGGGTGAAGGTCTGCAGAATTACGGCGCCAGGAAAACTGAATGAGCCCAAGGCCAAAGCAATCGCGATGATAAATCGTGTGCGCTCGGCGAATGCCGTCCGATCCAGCACGGCCCCGAAGATGATCATCACCATGGCGAGGCCAATCCAGTGGGAGTGCGCGTCAACTTGGCGCACGTAATCGTACTTGGTTTCCGCGTACTCGTCGATGGCCAGTTGCGCGGCCGGCAAGTTGCGTTCGGCTGCGTCCACAAACGCCGCAGCCAGTGAACCGCCCATGCGATCAAGCGTCTGGTGCTCGACGAATACTGCGTAGTGCAATCCATACAGCATTCCGAACGCTGCCAGGATGAGCCCGCCGAAAATTAGAAGCTTGCTCGCGCTCATCGCGCCCTTCCCTGTCGCGCATCGAGCGCGCCGGTGTAGCGAACTACTCCGGCAAGCATCCCTATCAATGCAATTAAAACCATAAGACCACCGATATCGGCAATTGCCCCCGCGATCAGACCCAGTCGCATTTCAAGCAGGACAAACACCGGCAAAATGATTGACCCGGCAAGCAGCAGTTTCACCCAGAACCGCTTCCATCGAGAACTGAAAAAAACGAAGGGCTGAACAAAAGCAAGCAGAACGGCGAGCAGTCCAAATTCGATTACATGCGAGTGCGCTGCAATATCTACCGCCTTCTCGGCCTGCAGCCTGCCATAGTCGCCGACCGATTGCGTGGCATCGCCACCGCCAGCTGAAGTCTTCAACATGGCGCCAAGAATGGTCTTTTCTCTGGCCTCATGCTCGTACAAATCGACCCCGGCGTACCACGCGCCGTAAAGAAAGCCCATGAGAATGAGAACCGTGCCGCCTGCCAGCAACGTACGACGTTCCCAACTGTAGTCCTGCGGCAATAGGGGTTCAGCGTCGTCCGCGCGTTCTCCCCAAAAATATCTCCACAGGCCCCAAGCCTCACCGATCAGCGCGGCGATCAGCAAGGCTCCGGCGGAGTCCGCAAGGACGCTCGCCCAGCCAATCACCTTGAACGGGCTATAAGCTAGCCCGACATAATGGATCAGAAAAATTCCTAGCGGGAGCAGCAGGCCGCCGGCAATAAACACTTGAGCGACAATTTTGCGAGTCCTCGAACTGAACGCGACGTACGATTGCAGCAGCGCCAGCATTAATGCCAAGTACCCGGCAGCGATCATGTGCGCATGCGCGTCCAGCTTGGTGCCGTGATCTTCCAGCAGGCCACCGATTCTAGCGAAATCTTCTTTGACACCAGCGGGATCCCGGGCAGCCACAGCTTGCGTTGCCGCCAGTAACATCGCTCCCGTGCGTGCGCCGTTCTGATGGAGAACGAACACCGCAAAGACATCGCCGAAAAGCATTCCGCCCGCGATCAGCGCTATGCCTCCAAGGATCAGCACGCGGCGAGCGCTCATGGGAGCGAGCGCGACGGTCAAACTTGGGGCAGCAGTGGATGCCATGGCGATGGGTTTAGTCGGCAGCCCGGGCGTCGGCGCGCGCCTTGCGAAAGACCGGCATGACGTGCTTGGAAAAAAGGTGTTGTGTCTTGATGCTTTTCCAATGTTCTAATCCGCCAAAATTGGAGACGATAGCCAATTCTCCGATTCCGCCCTTTGCCGCGAGTTCGCGCACCTGACGAATTACTTTCTCGGGTGTTCCGATAAAACCAATTTCTTGCTCCACGATCTGATCGTAGGTCAGCTTGGTAAGAGATTCGAGCGCTCCGCTCGCATAAAATCCATAACCCTTCGCATTTAGCTCAGCTTTCTTCTCGGCGCTCTGGATGGATTCAACCGGCGACGCGTTGAACGCGAGAAAATTGTGCAGGGCTGATTCAACCTCTTTGCGGATCTGCTTCTCATCCTCATCCATGTACACCGGACGAATGTAAACAATGTCCGGCTCATGCCCATGTTCGGCGCACGCTTTCTTATAAATGTTGAGCGGGCCCTCCAGAACCTTCCAGGGCAACAACGGAGGAACGAAGATGCCCCATCCCTTTTCTCCGGCCATCTGGTAGGTAATGTCGCTGGTGCCGCCAGTGTAGAACTTGGGATGCGGCTGCTGTAGCGGCCGCGGAACTACCGAGACATCCTTCACTTTGTAGTATTGGCCGTCGTAAGAGAATCTTTCCTTGGCGAACGCCAGTTCGAGAATGTCGATAGCTTCGTTGTAGCGTGGGCGGCTTTCTTCCAGCGGTAAAGCGGAGGGTCCGAAGAGCCAGGCATGACCGCGGCCCAGCCCACACTCGAGACGCCCATTGGTCAGAATGTCCGTTTCCGCAATCATTCCCGCCAAGCGCATGGGATTTTCCAGCGGCAAAGTGTGAAGCGCGGTGCGAAAACGGATGCGCTCCGTGCGCTGTGCCGCCGCCGCAAACATCGCCAGCGGATTAGCCGAGATGGAAAACTTCTGAAAGAAGTGATGATCAATCACCGAGTACACGTCGAATCCCGATTGATCCGCATGCTCGATCTGCCGCATGATCTCCCAGATCATTTCGTAGTGGGACTTCCCCGGCGGCGTCTGTATCTCGCTATAAATGCCGAATCGCATGCGCTACCTTTCCTTCTTGTCCACGCTTGTCCGCTTTTCTGAGCGCCCCCGGAAGAAGATTCTGCTCGCGTACCAGAATTATCGAGGCGGCAAGTGCCGCGGTTTTGTGATCCTTGGTCCAAGGCGGGCCGATAGGCTTTCCCAGGCTTGAGATTCGGCGCTGCATTCGGTTGGCCGCATTCCCAAATGTCGTCTTAGCCTGCTCATCGAGGTCGCGCTCGCGAATTTCCGTGACAGAAATTTCCAATCGTTCGCAAGCTTTCCTGACACCATCGCGAAAAAATTCGCCTTCCGCGGTATGAATCATTGGGTGCGACGCGAGAATTTTCGCGAGAGACGGCAGGGGCCGACCCGAGGCCAGGAGGATGGCAGCACCTGTGATTAGATAGTGGCGCCCCTCCAATTCCCGGACCACGTCCGCGATAGCCGCTAAACCCACACGCTCAGCGACTGCTGCGCAGTCGCCAAGATATCTCTCGGACTCTTTGAATCCGAGGCTGGCCGCATGGTGATAGGGCTGGTTGCCTCCGGCAATGCTCGGATCGATGGTCACGATGCGCCTGCGGTCGATTATTTCGATTGACTCAGCGTCCCCTGAAATGGCAACCAACACTCCCCAACCGGAATGCATTCGAACCCCGAGGGCTGCACGCTTCATGCTTGATTTACCAGGTCACACGTGCCACCAACTGCAACTGGCGCGGGTTGAACACCGAACTGGGAGTTCCGTAAAGTGGATTCGGCGAGCCCTCCCTGTAAAACGCCGGAGCCCCAAAACATCCCGGCGCTCCCGGATCAGGTCCGCAGAAATCCGCCGCGCCGTAACTCGTATTGAAATACCGGACATTCACGGTGTTCATCAGATTGTAGGCTTCCGCCATGAGTTGAAGGTTGAAGTTCTCGTGAATGGGAAAGGTTCGTTCCAGACGAATGTCCACGGTCTGCAAGGAGTCTCCCCGGAAGGTATTACGCGGCTCTCCTCCCACGCGATCGTTATTTCCAAAGACATCACCGTTGGCGTCGAAACCTGCGTACTTGGTGAAGTACTGCGGAGATTGCAAAGTGACAATCGTGCTGAAACTGAAGTTCCGCAAAAACCTATTCCAACTTGACGGGCTGGTGAAAATCGCATTGCCCACAAAACGATGGCGGGCATCATCGGCTGAGCTTGCCCGCTCGGCGGCGAAGTTGCCGCTATCCTGCGGAATGAGAACGAAGCTCGGATTCGGCCCATCATCAATCGAGTGCGAGTAGGTGTAGCTGATGGCATACGAGAAGTTGTGGGAGAGCCGCTTGTTGAGGTGCACCAGCAGCCCGTCGTATACCGAATCCCACCGCGAAGTGGCTTCGAAAAAGACGCTGTATTGCGGATCGCGGAATCCCGGCACTCCGTTGATGTGGGGCACTCCCGGAATGACCATCTGCGCCGGATAAGGCGTGCAGTTCGTAGGCGGCAGCGGTCCCGGAGAATTCAACGGCGAGGCAAAGTCGAAATAAACATCTTTGCAGATGGTTTGCCCGCTTGAGTCGTGTACCAGCACGGTCCCGCTCGGATCGGGCTGGTTCACGTTGTAAAAGCTGCCAAGATGTACGCCGCGCACGTGCAGGCCTGAGATGCTTAACACGGAATCCTTGAACGGCCGAAACTCCAGCGAGGCGCTGGCCTGAATCCCATAAGGATTCTTGCTGTTTTGGTCGAAGCGGACAATGGTTGCATCCTGCAGAAAACCGCAGCTGGCCAGCGTTCCATCCGGGCAAAACGGTTCCGGCGTTCCGTTGGGATAAGTTGCATTGGTAAGCAGCGCGTTCAGCCCCAGAAAGTTGATGAATGGCGAACTGGCGAAACTGAAAAGCCCAGTGTTCGCATTCAAGCTGTCCTCAAACGGTCGTCCAGGATATTTGGAGAGACCGCCGCAAGAAGGCGCCTGGCACATGAGCAACGGCGAGGGAATAATGCCGTGGAACAATCCGAAACCAGCGCGAAACACAACTTCATGCGAACCCCCGATGTCGTAGGCCAGGCCTACACGCGGGTCGACGTTCTTCCATTGCGTATTGAGCACGCCCGAAGGCCAGGTTTCAAACTCCCAGCGCACGCCACCGTTCAAAGTAAGTTTCTGTGAGGCCCGCCACTTGTCCTCAATATAAAAACCTTCGTAGGTGTGGTCCAAAGTGGACGAAGCCTGTTGCCGGATGTTCTGCGGAATCGGGCCGCCCTGATAAACGGCTGTCCCGCCAGCAAGCGAAGTCTCGTTGAATGGCGGGTTCGTGCTGGCATTGAATCGCTCGAAGAAAATCACGAAGGGATCGGGACACGCAACGCCCGAGGGACAGCCTGCCGCGCCGTCGGTGCCGAGAAACGCGGAAAGATCCGCGAAGTCCGCTTCAAAAGGATAAAACAACGGAAACGATTCATAGGTACTAACCCGGTCGAAATTCCCGCCAAAGGTGATGGTGTGCTTGGACACGTTGTGGATCACGTTCTCCACCAGTTCGAAGCGCGACTCGCGATAAATATCAGGATTGCCGCGGTTCACGCCTACCGCAAACGTGTTGGCAACCTCGAGGTGCGGCTGCGTAGATACGACCGGGAAATCGAAGGTGCGGTGCGCATACTGCATTCTCAGCTCATTCACCCACGAGGACGAAAACACCGTCGTCAGGCCGCCGGCGAGCGATTGATCGCGGATAAAGTTGTTCTTGAATGCGGACGGCAAATCGAAACCGTTGTTCAGCGGCGATTGGTTGGTCAGGCGATCGTCATTGATGAAATACCGCAGGTACAAAGTATTCTTCTCGTTGAAGTTCTCATCCAGCCGGATGAACCCGTTATCCGTATTGCCATCGCGCAACACAAACAGATTTTCCGGCGGCAAGTGAAAGACATTCGCTTTCACCGCATTGATGGCAGCGATGTTGTCCAGCACTGCGGAATTGTAGGTAGGTGATTCCGCTCGCCGCTGCCCTTCGTAGTTGGCGAAGAGGAAGGTTTTGTCTTTTCGCAGCGGACCGCCGATGGAGGCGCCAAACTGATTCTGCCGCAGCACGTGGAAGTTTGGCGCAGAGAGCTCGCTGATCGCATCCAGCGCGTCGTTGCGAAAATATTCATAACCCGAGCCATGCCACTGGTTGCTGCCGCTCTTGGTAATGATGTTGACGATGCCGGCGGTAGCGCGGCCAAATTCCGTGCTGTAGTCGGTGTTGATCACGCGGAATTCCTCCACCGACTCCTGAGGCGGCGTTCCGCGCTGAATACCCGACGCAGTCGAAATGTCGTCCGCGCCATCCACCGCAATGAAATTGAAATGGATATTCTGTCCGGCAAAAGAAAGCTTGGTGACCGGCTCTACAATCACGTCCGTACTGCCCGAGGTTGTGTCCCCGATCGTGACACCGGGCGCCAGTAACGCGAAGTCAATAAACTGGCGTCCGTTCACCGGAAGTTCTTCGATCTGCTGCGTGGTGATTACCTCGCTGACCATGCTCCGCGTAGGCTCCGCCACAGCGCCAACATCCTGCACCTCGACAACCGTTTGCACCTGGCCGGGCGACAGCGAGAAGTCCAGATTTCCCGCTTCCCCAACATCCAGGTGAATTTTCTTCGCCGATTTTTGAAAACCTTGCCGCTCAGCGGTTACCGTGTAATCGCCCGGAGGGAGTAAGGCAAACTGGTACTCGCCTGTCGCAGCAGCAGTGGCGGAACGACTCAGCCCTGTGGCCGTATTCACCGCGGTTACGGTCGCCTGCGGGATCGCCGCGCCAGTGGAGTCGTACACCCGGCCCTGAATGGTTACATTGACAGTCTGCGCAACTGCGGTACCTACGCTAACGGCTACTAAAACCCAACAGAACAAACTTGCCCTGCTCAGTTGTTTCCACACACGGCCGACTGCAATGCTTTGCCTCATGCGAGCCTCCCGTTTTGGATTTCTGTCTTAAGCTTTTTACCGATCCACGGCACACGCGACATTGCGAACGCGATGCCAATGTTGCGCTCTCTTGTTTATTCCGTCAAGTCTTTGTACCTGACATGTCATTGATGGTCCGGCAAATACCGTCTCTACACGTGTGTGGTGTATTCCTGATGAAGTCTTCCAGCCCTCCTTTGGGAAAGCAGTCAAACTTCCCCAACTCACTTCCCTAACGACGAGCAAGAACCTCAGCGTCCCGGGATTGCGTGTTGTTCTTCGAAACACGAGCTCAGATTAGCGAGGTCCGTGGGAGTGCGGGAGTTTGCGCCTTCGGGGGCTGCCCTGAGATATTGAACCGGCCACGAAATTGCCTGACCCAACTCGCGAGCAGCACGGAGCGGCCAATAGGGATCGCGCAAAAACTCGCGAGCCATTATGATTGCATCCGCTTGGCCCGTAACGATAATGTGCTCGGCCTGAACCGGCGAAGTAATCATCCCGACCGCGCCAGTCATGACTTTGGCTTGCTGACGGATCTGTTCGGCGAACGGAGTTTGATAGCCTGCGCCAACTGGAATATTAGCTTGCAGTACATTGCCTCCGGAGGAGCAATCGATCAGGTCCACTTCTAATTCCTTGAGTTGCCGGGCGAGTTGAATCGACTGCTGAATATCCCAGCCACCATCAACCCAATCTGTGGCGGAAATCCTCACGAACACTGGCGCTTCTTCGGGCCACGCGCCGCGGACCGCAGAGACAATTTCACGCAGCATTCGAGTGCGATTTTCAAATGAGCCGCCGTAGCCATCCGTCCGTTTATTGCTGAGAGGTGAGAGAAACTCGTGGATGAGGTATCCATGTGCGGCGTGAATCTCAACTACACGGAAACCGGCGTCGCAGGCACGGCGCGCGGCCTGCGCGAAGGCGGCGACTGTTTTCTGAATGCCATCAATGGAAAGCTCTCGAGGCATGGGATAGTGAGAGGCAAACGGTGTGGCACTCGGACCTACAACATTCGTCCAACCGCCCTCGGATTCAGGAATCGCGCCGTGGCGGCTCTCCCAAGGCCGGTACGTACTGGCTTTGCGCCCTGCGTGGGCCAGTTGCATTCCGGCGACGCTGCCTTGCTCATGAATGAAGCGGACAATCCGCGCCAGAGGCTCGATATGATCGTCGCTCCAGATGCCGAGATCCTGCGGACTGATCCGGGCCTCGGGCAGAACGGCTGTTGCCTCGGCAAACACCAGGCCAGCTCCACCGACGGCGCGGCTGCCCAGGTGCACGAAATGCCAGTCGTTCGCATATCCGTTGTCGGACGAATACTGGCACATAGGCGAGACGAACACGCGGTTGGCAAAGTGAACGTCTCGAATTGCCAGCGAATCAAACAGGTGAGCCATGGTCTAGAGCTGCCTCGGTCGGTCTTCCGCAAGCGGATTCCGTTCGACGCCAGCCAGAATCCACCAAGTTCAAAGATACTTGCAGTTTTCCTTGGCGGCAAATCCGCGGCAGGAGCAAGAGAGGCGGAAAGCCCTGGCAGTGATATAAAGCAGCGATGTGAACAGCCAAGCCTTGTAATGCGAAGACTTCCAGTGGGACAATGAGAGTTTAAGGGCCGCATGAATGCTTACGTCTTAGGGGCCGGTGTCTCCAAGTCTATAGGGTATCCCGTTGGAACTGAATTATTCGACGAGATTGACAAATATGTCCGAGAGAGCGGGAACTGTAGGGATCGTTTCGACTATGGAGAAGATTGGAGCGACCTGCACCACTGGTTACAAACCAACAGCAATCCGACGATTGTTCAAGCCTACGCCACGAAGAATATCGAACACCTCTTTACGATTTTGGACTTTGCTACTGAATTACGCCAAGATGCTTTGCTCGGTGTTGTGCGTGCGGGTCGCAGCACCAACGAACGAACGGCTCAGTCTGAAGCCTTTGATGTCTTTGACGAAAAAATCAAGGACTATCAAAAGCACCGCAGGACACTACTTTGGGCACTTGAACACTATTTTGCTTGGCGACACCACGAGGACTACGCGCGGGAGAAAAAGAAGGAATGGGACACACTCAGAGCTTTCGCGGAGAAGCTGCAACCCGAGGATGTTGTCATCACCTTCAACTATGACGCCAGTCTGGAGCGGGTTCTTCTAGAACAGCACAAATGGTCATTCAGCGACGGCTACGGGTTTGATTTGATCTTTCAACAGTCGCGTTCGGACCAGACTCGCGTCGCTTTCGAGAAATCCCCTATCCTCATTCTGCACTTACACGGAGCGACGGGTTGGTATCGCAGACCACCCTTTGCGCCGGATTTCCAGTTGCCGCCGGGAGGGGGAGGAGCAGTTCCAGCCGAGGCTTTCGGCGCAGCACCGAGGGGCACCAAAATCTCAGTAGATCCGAAGTTTCTAGCGGCCCTTGGCATCTACAACGTCGATGCCTGTCTTCCCGACACGCTTACGGTTGCCGACGAGCAACACGTTGTGCTGCACCCCAGCTTTCTAAAGGATTACGAAACAGACGAATCGGACAGCCATGTGTTCATAGGTTTGTGGAAGAAAGCCGCAGAGGCACTCCGAGAGGCAGAGCACACGTACATCATCGGTTACAGCTTGCCCAAGGCAGACGTTGCGTCCCTCACACTACTGCTTACAACTCTTCGCCGGGGAACCGTAACGGTCGTAAACCCCACGCGTCGCGACGTCGCTCGACTGAGCCGTCTGTTCTCCGGCAACATGTTCGGAGAGCCTCTAACGTTGAGACAGTGGCTCGACTTGGGGGGTCCGACGCGCTTAAGCGCGTCGCGACCGTGGATAACCGTTGCAGGCTAAAATGGACTGGAAACGGATACTCTTGCGTGCGGCTGGTTTCGGGGCGGGCTTCGCCTTGAGTTTGGCACTCATCTTGGGCGTTGCGTTGTGGTATGAGTCTAGACCGAAGCCACCGAAGCCTTGGGACACTAAGACAATCCAAGCCGAGTACGACCATGTAACCGACGAACATACTAGCGACATTGAGTTCCGATATGCTCTCAAGAATAACGGGACCGAAGACTATCGTATTAGCGACAGCGACTCCGTTCAGCTTTCCATCAAAATAGAGGATGAGCGCGATCACAACGAAAGTGAACTCACGCCCAGTAATCGGATAGTGAGCATAGAAACTCCTGTCTTTATTCCGGTGGGCCACAAGACAATGGCTTTTTTGAAGCTCCGCCCAGTATCGTCATTCCAACATCAACTCCCAGAACACCCGACTGACGCTCAGAAGGAACAATATCGCAAGGCCGTCTTAGATTACATGAACGGCACGCCGATCATCGGGTTTGCACTCTTTGATGAAGTGCGGCGGATCGAGATTGATTTTCCGAGCGGCTGGAAGAAAACCCAGTCTCAGAAGTAGCCCTACTTCCCCTCGGCCTGTTTCATGTCTTCGGGCGTGACAACGATTACCTTGCTACAAACTGGCAAGCTCGTATAGCGAGAGGGATTCTTATCGCCTTCACCTTTCACCCAAGTCTGACCGCTCTTACAACCGCCGGGTACAACGCCCGACTTTTTCTCCTGCTCACTTACGCCACAGGCAGAATCTCTGATACCCAACGGGTCATTCGTGTCGGCAATTGTTCGGCAGAGTGTTCCAGCCTCAGTGTCTAGCGCGATCTCCGGATCGTTGCCGACAGGAACGTATCGGGGAGAGCAGGGTTGCTCCTGTTGCTTGGAATCCACATTTCGTCTGGATTGATTCTTCAACAGGTCCGAGCAGCCGTAGCCGAACAGGGTGAAGACTAAAGCGACAAGCAGTGCAACTTTCATAGCGTTCCCCGCTTCTACGGAGCCTTCTCAACGACCACTTTGACCGAATCGTGTTTCTTCTTCAATCTGCCTATCACGTCGTCGGCGTAGTCATCAGTGCATCCGAAATCCTTCAGGGCCTTTCTCATTCCGGCTTCGTGGGCGGGGACGACATTTGCGGTCATTCCTCCCCCGCCCTCCTCATGAACTGAGTACCCGTACTCCCCCTGCTCATAGCTGGCATTCTTCTTAACGATGATCGTGAGCTTTGCCATGCGGAGCAGTGTACCAAAAGGGGACCAAAGAAGAGGAGGAAGGCTTGGTGCCCCTCGATAAGAGCGAAGGCTCCGACGTTATCCTAAGAGGTCTTTCGGTTGAGGACCAAAGACGCTTGGGAAAGAAGGAGCCTTCACTCTTATCCAATCAACGTTTGCGTCCGTTCTTTGGACGCTAACTCGGGTCTCAACGTCCTTTGACGAACGACGGGCGTAGATTTTTCCGCGCCCACAGTTTCCACGTCTTCGGTCTCCCGATTTGGGAACCCGGCTCGCAAACTGCTCGCTTTCCTCTTGAGCTCGGCCCATCACTTGAGATAACATAGTAGCGTAGATGTTATCTACAAGTTAATGATTGCTCTCTGACAACCTGACAACCGGCGCGACTCCTGGACCGCTTACCCGCTGAGTCCGACCAGTGCACCCCTGCGCGCGTGGCCGCAAAAACCGAACCGCGAGCAAATGGGAACCGCGCTAACTCCGATGTTTCCAATACTTTGCCTCTAACTACCTTTAGAATCATAGATCTAGGAGGCAAGAAAAATCCCAGGCAATAACCGCGTTGACGCACATGCGTAAATTATTGCACAATGCGGTTGCCGTGACAGGGCTATTGTTACTTTTTGCATTCGTCGTCGTAACAGTTGTGTTTGGAGCACGTTTCATCGTTGGAAGGAAAGAGCGGACTGTGTTCTGGCATGAGGTAACCTCCAATGCGCCACACGAGACAGAACTTTGTGACATGTTCGGGTGTGTTCGGAAGAACGTCATGGTATGTGGCCCAACCCCAAATGTAATAGTAGAAAATCTTGTTTTCGGCTATAGCTTTCTGGGCCTCCAACATTGGGATTGGCCACGTGTTCGCGATTGCGCTAGCGTGCGCTCCTATAACCAGATGCATCGGAACATGCGCTTCGCCATTCTCCCAGATGTCAGCGAAATCAAAATGTTTAGGCAATGGATTGAGTCTTTTCTTGAAATTTATTCGCATCAGCATACTTTTGGTTGGAGTACTGCCGCCATTTTCCCAATTACAGACAAACGGAACATAGGTGGGAATTTGGGTACTCTGGGGCTGAGGGTTTACAGGCCCGCATGCCTGAAAAACGAAAGCTCGTTGGACAGATTCAAGCGATTCTCGACCAACATCAGCGGCATCTTTCGCCGCCTGAGCGGATTTCTGGAGTTCTGGATATTGCCGAATGATTTCGCCCAGCTGTCCGCGCATCACATTAAGTTGACCATGGTAGATGCACAGAGCGAAGATTCCGATGATAGCAAGAGTTATGTTCGTCCCGATTACCCATTTTTCAGCAGCCCGGAACTCTCTAGCAAGTTCGTCGGCTTCGTTTTTTGTATCGTCGGCCTTCCGTTTGCCATCGTCGGGCAATGCGCCTTGCAGTGGAGCGGATGGGATCACTGGAGGTGGTGGCGTCGTTTGGCCTTGGGAATCGGAAATTGGATCATTGCGATCATGGTCATTGGGCATGGCGCAAGCCTCTTACTAGGAATAAGCTGAGCACATGAAACCTGAATATATCGAAGGCCCGAAAGCACTGGAGAACTTTGAACGGTTTGCGACCGTTGCGATGCAACCTCGCAAACCAACAAAAAAAGGGGAAGCAGAAGGATAAACCTACTGCTTCCCAGAGGAAACCAAAATCTTCAGACAAGGACTAGAAAGGGACTTCCGCTTCCCCCGCCCTTGTCTCCGGCGTGTGGAGCGAGTCGGTATCCTTGCCAGTGAGTTCGCTGTAGGTGAGGCGCTTTCCGGCTACTTGGCTCATGGCCAGAGCGAATCGGCCAGCCGGGGTGTCCTTGCGATTGTTGAAACGAAATACTTGTTCGTCCAGATAGCGGTCAAGATGGAACGGCTCAACCGCAACATAAGTCCCGCGAAGAGTTCGCTTGAGAAGCGACCAGAAGTTTTCCATCCCATTTGTGTGGACGCGGCCACGGACGTAGGTTTCGGCATGGTTCACAACGTCATGGACAAAACGGATGTGCAGATGTTCGTAGCCAACCGCATCGTCGGTATAAACCGTGCTCCCGTACTTCACGTTGCGCAAAATCTCGTTCTGCAAAGTCTCGCGCTTGATATTCGGCACGACTGTGGCGCGGACCTGCCGCAGCTCGCGGTCAAGCATTCCCTGCACAACGGCCTTGCCTTTGAACTGCTCTCCAAGTTGATTAATGCGTTCTCGGCGCGATCTGTGCATGTTCTTCAGTTTGCCGCCAACAAAAGTCTCATCGGCCTCTACTTCGCTTCCTGGCCCTCCGCCAAGTTTGCCCTTGGCTCCGAATCCGCGACCGCCCATGACTTCGCGAATCCGCTGAAGCATAAACCATGCCGAACCTTGATGAATCCCAAGAGTGCTGGCAAGTTCGTAGCTGCTAATTCCATTCTTGCAATTGGCCAGCATCCAAAATGCGGTCATCCATTTGTCCAACCCAAGCGGCGAATCCTCAAAGATCGTGTTGACCTTGAGCGTGAACTGCTTTTTGCATGGATAGCAGAACCACAACTTGCGGGTCTTGATAAACGAGTGCTTCTCGGAGCCGCAACGCGGGCACGTAACTTTGCCATCGGGCCAGCGCAGCTTGATCGCATATGCGAAAGCGCGGTCCTTATCGGAGAAGTAAACGATCGCTTCTTGGAGGGTTTTAGGAGTGGCGTTCATGTCCAAATACTACACTAAGCGCACATGTGTGTCAACACGATTATTACCAAATCCCACCCCTTTGTTTTCTAGATTTTGCGGCAAAACAGAGATTTTTTTTGAGGAATATTCTGCACCAAAAAGTGTGCATCGCAATCGGGGACTGCGACAACTGGCCCAATCCGCGTGGCCCAGCCTTTCGCCCACTCAGCAAGAGTCTGGCACTTTTCAAGCCGTCGTTGTGCTCTTTCCTGCTTCGATTTGCTGGCCCTATGGGGAAGCCGATTTCCCTTCTATGCTAAATTGAGCCTACGGGCCCGTAGCTCAACGGTTAGAGCAGCAGACTCATAATCTGTTGGTTGTAGGTTCGAATCCTACCGGGCCCACCAGAAAACCGCGAAAGAGCCAATGTTTAATGGCCTTCTGGAAGGCTATCTCAACATTGTTACTTTAGATTTCCGTATAGCCTGAAAGTGCCATTCACGTCATCCCTCACGACTGCTACATTGATCCTCGAGCAGACTTCGGGGGAGGGCTGCTTCGACGAACGTCCCAGAAACTCTATTGAGTCTGGGGCGTTTTGTTTTGCGCGCCTACCCACATCAACCTTCGCTCCGCTCGGTTACAATACTGTCACCCAAAAATAGAGCAGGCGGTGGAACACAATGCCCGAAGGTTGGAAACAGTGGGAAGGCCGAGTCGTTAATGAAGAGTTTCCGTTGCTCCGGTATCTAGGCGGCTCGGAGCGCAGCGCGGTATTTTTGAGCAAGCGTGCTAACGGCGAACTGCAGGAAGTGGCCATCAAACTCATTCTTACCAATGCGGAGAACCCGGAGTTGCAGCTTTCCTGGTGGGAACTGGCGGCGAAATTATCGCATCCGCACCTGCTTCGGCTGTTTCGGCCGGGACGTTGCCAAGTTGATGGTACGGATTTGCTTTATGTCGTGACCGAGTACGCTGAAGAAAGCCTGGCGCAAATTCTTCCCTATCGCCCGCTCACCCCTGCGGAAGCTCAAGACCTGCTTCGCAATCTTGTGGATGCTTTGACGTACATTCACGGCAAAGGCTTCGTGCATGGGCATATCAATCCCTCGAACATCATGGCGGTTGGCAATCAGATCAAGATTTCGAGCGACGGACTTTGCGGGACGGGCGAATCGATGCGGGTTCTTTGTAAGCCCGGTGTTTATGCGGCACCGGAGATTGGTAGTGGCGGAAACATGTCGCCGGAATCAGATGTCTGGTCGCTGGGCATGACCCTGGTGGAGGCGCTGACTCAGCATCCTGCCTCGGTAGGGAAACCGGGGCAGCCAGATGTAGTTTTACCGGAAACTCTGCCGGAGCCATTTTTCGAAATCGCGAGTCACTGTCTGCGCCGGGAGCCGCAACAGCGTTGGACGGTTGCTGATATTAGAGGCAGGTTGCAGCAAGCTTCATCGTCGCCCGAACCAGAGCCGATTGCGATTCCGCTGCCGCGATTCACGAAGTGGGGATACGCGGTCGCAGCCGCCGCACTGTTGCTGCTACTCGCAGTTGTAGGACAAAGGTTAATGCGCCACCATCCGGGCGGTGAGGCTGCGCCTTCCGGCGCTACTGAATCCTCCTCGGGAGCGCCCGCGCAGAGCAACCCAAGCCCCGCGAATGCCTCGACTCCCTCGAATGCCTCACGCTCTGGAACCCATAATGGTCGGACGAAAAATGCCGGAGTCAGCAATTCGAAGGACGCTGGGGCTCAAGGCGCGGTGGTTCAGCAAATAATGCCGGACGTGTCCCGGAACGCCTTGCGCACCGTTCACGGCAAGCTGAAGGTGCGGGTAAAAGTCTCGGTGGATTCATCGGGCAAAGTCTTGATGGCGAATTTCGATTCGCGAGGACCGAGCCCATATTTCGCGGAACGGTCGCTGCAGGCCGCGCGACAATGGACCTTTCAGCCGCCGCAAGTCGATGGCAGAAATGTTCCCAGTGAATGGATTCTGAAATTCCAGTTTGAGAAAACTGGAGTTAACGTTTCTCCGGCGCAAACATTTCCATAGCATCTCCAGAATCGAACTGGCTCTGCTACGCTGCAGTCGGGACGCACAACTTTCGTGCGATCGCACAATACAGATCGATCGCGTCGCTCAATTGTTTCTTCTCGATGTATTCGCCTTCAGTATGGGCGACGTGAATCGATCCAGGGCCAATCAGCAGCGGCTGTCCCCAGTTGGTGAGTGCGGGAATGTCGGTGGTGAAGGCGGCAACCATGGTGGGCAGGCCGTCGAGTGTGCGCAGGCGGACGAACGGAATCTCCAGAACGAATTCGATCTTAGCCAGGTCTGCAACCGCGCGCTCGATTTGTGGGCGTAGTTCGTCAGTCGGACCGATCAAGCGATAAAGCAATTGCGCGCGGGCTTTGTCTGGAATCACGTTAGGAGCGCGGCCGCCTTCGATTACTCCGATATTTAAAGTGCACGGACCGATTCCCTCTGCAGTAGGCAGTTTGATGGCGCGGAGGCGATTCAAGGCTTCCAGAAGTTTGTCGATTGCGGATTCGCCCAGCTCCGGGTAAGCGGAGTGCGCCATGCGTCCCTCGGCGATCACGTTTACGCGCAGTGTACCTTTCGATGCTGTCGCCATTCGGTTTTCCGTAGGCTCGCCATTGACCAAAAACTTGCAGCCCGGAGACTGTCGATTCGCGACCTGTGCGCCGAGGCTGTTTCGTTCTTCGCCTACGAGAAAAAGAAGTCCGACGTGTATGTTCTCTTGGCGCAGCCGCTCGGATGCGGCGATTTGTGCTGCGATTATTCCCTTCGCATCGCACGAGCCGCGGCCGTAGATTCGATCGGCATCTTCAGACGACGGAATGAAAGGCGGGACGGTATCCATATGGGTCGAGAATACGATAGACGGTTTAGGTTGTTGCGGTGACGTTGCGTACACGTTGCAGCGGTTGCCTTCGACCGGAAGCTTGTTGGCTTGGTATCCGAGCCGAATGAGCTCGCTTTGAACCACGTCGCCCACGTGCGCTTCGTTGCCGGTGATCGATTCAATGTCTACGAGTCGACGGGTGAAAGCGACGACATCCATGTGAAAGAGGATAACGCACGTGCGGGTAGGGGCAAAGATGCACCAGAGCTACATCTGTAGAGACGTTGCTTGCATCTCGCTACGAACCTCGTGCTTCGGGGCTGCTATGCTTGAGGACGCATTCGATGAATATGCAATCCAGTTCGATTCGATCTCTCTTCCTGGAGGGCCCGGCGGGCAGGCTGGAAGCCCTGCTTAACACGGGTGCGGAACACGCCACTCACGCTGCGCTGGTGTGCCATCCCCATCCTCTTTATGGCGGAACACTGCACAACAAAGTCGTTTTTCACGCCATGAAGGCATTGAATACTTTTGGTTTTCCGGTGCTGCGGTTTAATTTTCGCGGGGCGGGATTGAGCCAGGGCGAACATGACCAAGGCAACGGTGAAGCACAGGATGTCGGGATGGCGCTGGATTGGCTGGATCGTGAATTTCATCTGCCTGTGATCTTCGCCGGCTTCTCGTTTGGGGCTGCGGTGGGATTGCGCGTGGCGTGTCCCGATGCACGCGTAAAAGCGGTGATCGGCCTCGGCTTGCCCGTCGACGCGATTGGCGATCGAGTTTACGACATCGAGTTTCTGCGGGATTGCACGAAGCCCAAGTTATTCGTCAGCGGCGACCGCGATCAGTTTGGGCCGCGCGCGAAGCTGGAAAAGGTCGTCGTGGAACTTCCTGAGCCAAAGAAATTAGTCATCGTCGAGGGCGCGGACCACTTCTTTGAGGGGCGTTTGCTGGAACTGCGCGAATCGATCGAAGGCTGGATAAAAGAAAGCATTCATGACTGATCACGTGGGACATCCCCCTGTCCAGCGGAGCAAAGCTCCGCAGTTCGGACTGGAGCGGGCTCGGTGTTGCGGCATCCTAGTCTCGATCATCGGAATGAAGCCTGGCGAGCTTTGCTCGCCCGGACAGCCGGGGGCGGCTGTCTCCACGTGAGCATCGGCTGAAACAAATCGCTCTTATAATCCTTGCATGTCTTCGGCAGCGGGTAATCGCGAACGGATCGCCATTGAGATGCGAGTTCTGGCGCGGCAGATTTTTGAACGCGCGCTGGCTGAATCAAGCATCGATCGGGCCTTCGAGCGGCACGTTTCCTGTGAACGCGGAGTGTTCCGGGTCTGCGAAGACCTTTACGATCTTCACTCGTATAACCGCGTGCTGGTGGTTTCCATCGGCAAAGCGGCGCACACCATGGTGAGCGCGTTGGAAATGCAGGCTGGCAATAATTTCGAGGGCATCGTTGCCAGTTCGGTGCAGCCAGGTTCGCAAACGCGGGGCTTCCGCTATTTTCATGGAGGGCATCCCACGCCGAACGAAGAATCGATTCGCGCCGCCGAGGCGATATTGAAGTCCGTTAGCGCGCAGAATACATCGTCGCTGGTAATTTTCATGCTGAGCGGCGGCGGGTCTTCGATTGCTGAGAAGCCGATGGTTGACGATATTTCTTTAGAGGAGCTGATCGCAACCTACCGCGCCCTCGTGCACTCCGGCGCACCCATCGCAGAGATCAATGCCATTCGCAAACATCTGTCGGCAATAAAGGGAGGGCGACTCGCGCAAGCTGCTCTCGGCGCGCAGCAGGTTTCGCTTCTGGTTTCGGACGTGCCTGACAACACGCCCGACGCTCTGGCATCCGGCCCAACTATGCCAGATTCCACCAGCGTCCAGGATTGCTATGCGATTGCGGCGAAGCATGGACTGGTGGAGCAGTTTCCCGCGCCAGTGCGTGAATTGTTCCAGGGCCATGCGCTTGAGGAAACACCGAAATCGGACGATCCGGCTTTTCATCGCAGCCGCTGGTGGACGGTACTGTCGAATTCAAGTTTGCTCGAGGCCGCCAAACGCGAAGCCGTGCGCCACGGCTTTACCGTCGAAGTCGACAACAGTTGCGATGACTGGGATTACGCGCGCGCCGCGGATTACCTTTTGGAACAGCTGCGGGAATTGCGGAAGAAATCGGAGCGCGTCTGTCTTCTTTCCGGGGGAGAGATTACGGTAAAGGTCACGAACGGAGGCGTTGGCGGCCGCAACCAGCAGTTTGCGCTGGCGTGCGCTCAGAAAAGCGCTGGTGAAACTATCACAGTGCTCAGCGCAGGCACAGATGGCATTGACGGCAACAGCACCGCAGCCGGCGCAGTCGCGGACGGGACGACCATCGAACGTGCACGTTCCCGCGGATTGGATCCCGCAGCCAGCCTTCTCGGCTACAACGCTTATCCTTTTTTTGATGCGCTCGGGGATACCATCATGACCGGTCCGACCGGCAACAACCTGCGTGATCTGCGAATCCTGTTGAGTTACTAGCCAAGCGAACTCTCCGTTTCCATGAACGCAATACCACGCACTGAGTCACCTGCCAAAGACATGTTCTCGCAGATGTGCGTGACAGTAGAGTTGGTTTTGTTCGGATTGTTCCTGCAACCAGTGCTGATTTTGAGTCTGGTTGCTCAAGGCAGTCACGTCAGGCGAACTGTGAGTGGGGGCAGCGGCAGGCCTTCAACCTCGGCGGTCCAGAGATCGCCTTTGTCGGTCAAGTGTCCGGCAGTGAGCGTTCCAGAGCTGATGATCTCGCCGGAACTTAATGGCTCGTTGGGAAAACGGCGAATAATGGCTGCGCCGAGTTCGGCCAGGCAGAAAGCTGGACTCCGCAGGCTGTTTCTGCCCGATCCTTCTTCTACGAACTCTCCGTTTTTCGACATTCTGACCTCGAATCGCGCGAGCTGATCCACCAGCGTTGCAACCATGTCCGGACGCACCTGAATACGCTCCCCGATGACCAGTGCGGCATGAAGTCCAAAAGACGCGACAAAGTCACCCGGCTGAAACTTCCACTCTGGAAAAGGGCAGTCGATGATTTCGAATCCGAGCGCCAACCACTCCGTGGATTCGAGCGCGGCAGTGGCATCGAGATTTTCAGAGGTGATTGCTTGGTTCAATGCAAAGACAATCTCAGGCTCAATCTTCAGCGAACGCCGGTGCGGCAGCGTCAGGGTGGCTGAATTGTTCTGGCTGTAACGAACGGTATCGTCGTACATGTGGGCCCAGACCAGGGTTTCGAGTTTCAGCACGCGCCACATGGCCTTATTGGCGTAGCCGACTTTACGGCCTACCGCTCGGTGTCCAGCGGCTTCGCGAAAACGCTTGAGCGTAGCCTCAACCTTGTAAGCCATGTTCAGGTCGAATCCGGGGCGGGCCGAGGGAGGGATGGGCACCATCTGGCCAGTCTCATAGGCGGACAAGAGTTCCTTAGCTATTGCTTCGGCTTCCGGGTGCGACACAGATAGATTCGGCATTGGTTAAAAGCTGACTTGTGCGTTTTCCAGGTGCCAGAGTGGAACGATCAGAATATTAACATTAGCGAACATGTGACCGCGGCCAGTTCCTAACGCGCTGGATGGTCGGAAGAGGATGCACAACCAAACGATAGTAACGTTCCAAGATCAGTTAAGTTGCACTAATCTGTGGACAAGCAGTGGATGGGTCGAGTGTCTGCAGTCACAAAGGAGGGGAAACTATGACAATGCCACCCGCAGCATCTTCAGCGGACCGCGCACAGCAACGCCTCGGTCACGGCTGGCCATCGCATATCTGGCTGTTGTGCCTGCTTGTCGTGGGATTGCACGGCGCTCCTGCGCAAGCGCAAAATGCGGTTGTCCTCGTGGGGTCAGGATCGAGCGTCCCTGCGCCTCTCTATACCCGTTGGACACAGGAATATGGCAAGCACAACTCGCACATCCAGATGCGCTATCTGCCGGTCGGCACCAGCGAAGGGATCAAGCAGATCTCCCACGGCGTGGGCGACTTCGGCGCCGGAGAAGCTCAGCTTACTGACAGTGAACGGAAAGACGGCCTGATCGAAATGCCGGTGGTGCTTATCGGTATTGTTCCCATCTACAACCTGCCCAACGTCCATCAAGACCTTCGGCTTACAGGGGAAGTGTTGGCGGAGATTTTCCTGGGAGAGATCAAGAACTGGAATGCTGTCCCGATTGCCAAGCTCAATCCGGAGATCACGCTGCCGAATCTTCCCATTCAAGTGATCAACCGGCCCGCGGGCAAGGGCTCAAATTATGTGTTCACCGATTTTCTTTCCAAAACCAGCTCCAAGTTTCGCAGTCAAGTTGGAGTCAGTCCTTCTCCGAAGTGGCCGACCGGTGTAGCCGCGGAGCGCAGCGCAGATATGGCGGAAAAGGTAAAAAATACCATTGGCTCCATTGGATATGTTGAATATCAATACGCAGTAAAGGGTGGCATCCCCCAGGTTGCGGTACTGAATCCTGCCGGTAAGTTTGTTCATGCATCGGCTGAGAGTATTGCCGAGGCGTGCAAGGCAATAGAAGCGCCGCGCTGGAGTAACTTCTCGGCCTCATTGACCAACGCGCCCGGAGCCGACTCTTTCCCGATCACTAGCTTTACCTGGATTTACCTGCGCAGTAAATCCACAGATTCTTCTCGCGCCGCGGCATTAGGCGATCTATTAGATTGGGTGTACACAGACGGCCAGCAGTTTGCAATTCAGGAAGGCTATTCCGAACTGCCCTCGCCGTTGCTTGCCGCAGTGAGAAAAAAAATTAGAGACCTGCAGTGATTAAGGTCGGAGTGCGCCTAAGCGTCCGCCGAACCTGATAACATTTCGCTAGTTCACCTCAAAGAGAAACTATGCGAAATTTTTTCGTCTTGCTTATCGCAGGATTGACGGCTCTGGCTTCGGCTCAGATTCCGGAAGCCCCAGTGCAATTCCCCGAAACAAAACAATCCAATGCCGCCTCTCCCGATACCCGCCTGAAAGAGATGTTCGAAGCAAAAGTTAAGGCTGAGTGGGAAGCAATCAAGAACAAGGACAAGAAAGCATACGCGGATTTACTGGCAGACGACTATCAGGGCGTGGAAGTCGATGGCAGGGGCGAGCGTACTAAAATCCAGGCCCTTAACGAACTGGCTGAAGGAAATATTTCAACCTACACTTTGTGGGGCTTCAGACTGATTCCCCTGGGTTCAGACGCGGCGTTTGTCATTTATGAAGTTACTGAGCAGTTCCCGCCCAAATCGGTCGTACGTTATTCGAGGGTTTATATCGGTGAGTTGTGGGTGAAGCGAGGCGGGCAATGGAAGGAACTGCACTACCAGGAAACGCACGTCAAGTGAGTTGGCAGTTGAAGCCAACCTTTGCAATAATCCTGCCATCCCATTCTGCGAGGTTAACTCTATGAGACAGGTGTGTTTCGCACTCACACTTTTGCTTTCCGCAAGTTTTTTGCTGGCGAAGGACTCCAACCAGGTAACCGTGCAAGGCTGCGTTAGTAAAGCCAGCGGCGATTACATATTGATGAAGCAGCATCCAGCGGTGACTTACGAACTTCAAGCCACGGGGAAAACCAGGCTGTCGCATTACTTAGGACAACGAGTGGAAGTGACGGGCACGACGTCGCCTTCCATGGCCACAAGTTCGGACGCCATTACAAAGACGGGTGCTCCGTCTTCGGTAACTTTAACGATTTCCTCGATCAGAACCATCTCGAAGGAATGCACGGTGAACTCCGGTCAGTGAAAAGGGGCCTAGTCACAGTCCGGCGGCATAGCCATAATTTCTGTTTCTGAGTCGCACGGACGTTTCTTCTTGGCGGGCTCAAGTAACGCTGGCCGGCTATAGCGCAAAACCCATAAGCCTTCGTTGTTGGTGAGATAGATCAAGCCATGTCCGCCATCGGGAAGCACGCCGGTGACGCCGGTGAACTCTTGCAGAGTTTTTGGATTGCGCGGATCGCTCAAATCCAGCACTCGCACGGTCTCAGAAGGATGGTTGCTGCTAGTTAGTGTGTTCGGTTTCTTCTCTGGAGCTACCGCAATGGCGACGTCCGGGCTGACCATTTCCAGATTGCCGGCGGTTGCCTGACTCGACTCAGCGGTTCGTTTCAGGAGGTTTGGCTTCTCCGGCTTGCTCACATCCACAATCATGAATCCCTGTTTGGAAGCCTGTTGCACGTAAAGGTAGGTCTTCCCTTCCTCTTTTTGTAGCAACATTTGATTTCCTGTTGCCTGAGGCAGCGGCAGGTGTGCGATCACGCTCGCAGGGACGTCTGTGGGTTTCTTGGGAATCTCGGTGGCTGATGACAGTCCGGCAAACAAAACAAGAATCGCCATTCCACCCGGTACAGGTTTTCGAATGCTTTGCATAATTCTCACCAACTTCAGTCTAAGCGCAATGCGTGGAATATGCCACGATCATACGGCCTGTCCCGGCATTTAGGCATGTCATTACGAGTGCAGCGAGGAATCAGGGTCTCAGTCGGTGCCGGGAAGAACCTAGATCCCTCGCTTTGCTCTTCATGACAAACGATCGAATTGCTACTGCTCCGCGAACACGCCGATGCAGCCGTTGCTGCTCTGCGAAGTGCATATGCCACCGGCCTGCAAGGGCACGAAGGCATGGTTGTTGCTGGAGTCAACCGCGATGCTATGCGAGTTCGAGTTGGTGGTAACGTTCTGCAGCCAGGTGTTAGTTTTGGCATCGATCACGCCCATAACCGGGCCGTTAGGCATGTCCCTGGCTGCAACGTAGTAGCGGTTGTCGCCGGAGTTGTACCAGATCTCGTCAACGCCGCCAACGTTAGTGATTTCGCTGATGATGGCGCCGCTCGTGCCGTCGATGACGAAGAGGTTAGGCGGAAAAGCCTCGCCGTCATGGTCCGCGCAACCCACCATGAAGTTATTTCCCGGACCCTGAACGACGCTGGTCGGCATGCAGTTCTGCACCACGAAGGTGTTGACCACGACCGGCCCATTCGGGTTTCCGAGTCGGGGATCGATTTCATCGATGCAGCCAATGTTGGTTATGCCGATGCAATTTCCATTCGTCTGCAGTAGGTGGCCGGTGTTGGGATTCCAGGCCTCGCCTCCCAATCCGGCTGGCGATATAGCGCCAGCACAGTTGGGTCCGGGCGCGGTCTGACTACAGAATGCCCCGGTAGTTTGGTCGATAATAGGTCCATGGTGGCAGGGAATTGAGTAAAGTGTGCCGCTCGGAGTTATCCCAATGCCTGGAAGACCCAACGGGCCATCGGCCGCCGCTGATCCGGAAACGCCGCTGAAGACGTGGGGATTCGAAGGATCCGGACAGGGGAAGGTAGCCCCCACGGTGTCCACCGGAACGCTTGCGCTAAGTCCAACTCCGGCTGACGCAGCACCTCCAGCACCGTCGTAGTAAATTTGCCCGATAATGCAACTCGGCGGGTTAAACGAAGTGCCTGCCACCCCCGGATCCAATAGCGGTGATGGTTGGGGGATGCCGGTGCCGGACCCTTGGAAGGGATAACCAGCGGCGGTGCCGTAGTTAGCAAGGACGAAGCCTTGCTCATAGGGACCGTAAGCCAGCGTCGAATCGAGCGGCAGACAATGCTGTTGAGCCGGAGTTCCCGTCTTGTTCACGATGTGCGACACATCGATAAACGTGACGAAGGGCAAGCCCGGGTCACCGTTGATCACAGCCAAGACTTGATGAGTAGGGTCGTAGGCCATTTCATCGGCACGGTCGTCCCCGCAGGTGGCAGCCGAACCGGCTTCTCCGTTCCAGGAGGAGACGCAGGGAGCGATGCCGAGCGGTCCGTCGTAATCTGCGGACACGCCAGTCGGTATGGCAGCGAGCACGATGGGAGGGTTCGTGGTCAGATCAAAGACTGCGACGCTAGCGTTGCCGACCGCGGTAAAGAGAGTATTGCCATCTGGAGTTACCTCTTCGCCGTCGGGGCCTGACAAGGGATTCACGCCGTTGGCCCGCGCGGCACAGCACTGCGCGCCGGGAAACCCGCCAAACTTTCCGTTGGCGCCAAATCCGGAAATGAGATGAAAGGGAGCATTCCGACACCCGAAGCGGGTGAAGTTGCCGAAGACGTCGACCAACGGAGGAATATTCGGGTCGCAGGGGCTGGCTGCATTTCCCGCGCCGGTCACGGCGTTGCTGCCCTGAATCGCATTGATCGCAATATTTTGGTTGGTGTCCACTACGACCACCGCCAAGCCGATGCGGTCCGAGACGTAGTCGCGGTGCGTGGCCTGGTTGATCCAGCTTATGTCGAAGGAGTTGAACGGACCGCCGGGTTCGCCAGTGGGATTGTGCTCCGGCACCGTAATGTTCACCAGGTCGGCGTAACCATCGGCGGTGGTGGTACCGCACACGGGGCAGTTCTTCACGTTCCCGCAGCCGCTGGCGAGTACAAATAAGACGCTGAGAAGAACAGTAAGTAGAATTCTCGATCTCATCGAATCTCCTCCCACAATTTTCCCTTCACTACCCAAGCTGCAAACCGTGCTCATAGTTCACGATCCCCAAAACAACGTCAGAAGCGGAACTGCAACTCCTGGGTCACGGCGTAGAAATTCTGCGGCACCTGGCCGGTGACGCTAGGCTGTTTCAGTTGGTCAATGTTGACGTTAGCCTGGTATTTGACCCAGTAATTCAGATACCAGTTGACACCAAACGTGATCTCATCAGTGTGATAGTTATAGCCCGGAACAAATCCCGGCGTATAAATGTTCAGGAAGCTCTGCGCGGGTGCATCTGCCTGAATGCCGGAGTACCGGGCGGCAAGTTCCCAAGCGCCCCAGCCTCGTCCGGTACCCCCGGGGGTATCCGGCCCAAACAGCGGATGCTTCACCCGCGGCGTACCGTTTTCCGGACGCTTTTCGCCGGTGAGCAGATAGGTCGTCCCCACGTTCCACGCCTTTGCACCTACACCGGGTAGCGTGAGGAAGCCCAAGCCGCCGACCTGCTCGGAACCAACGCCGTAACGTTGCTGCTGCTGCTGCACGTACTCGCCGCGCAGCGCAAAACCCGATTTAATGTAGGTAAATTCGCCCTCGTACCGCTCGACCGGCCCGTTAATCCTGAGCTGCGGAAAGAAAGCGTACGTGGCGTCGGGCAGCGCTCCGTTAAAGCTCAGATCTCCAGAAAGTCCGCGGCTCCGGCCATGGCTGATCGAGCCACCAAAGGCAAATTGCTTGAACCAGTCGTTCTTGCTCTTGCGCCAAGGATAGAACCGCAGCCTGCCTACAAACTCGGGTTCGTTAGTTGCGTTGGCGGTAACGCCGTTGCGACCGTTGAATGCCCCAGCCCACCACTGCACAACACCGCCGGAGATGTCTCCGTGAAGCGTCATGCCCGGGCAGCGATACGCGGTGCCGGAGCATGGATACAGCAGCGACTGCAACCCGCGCTCGACGAAGTCCAGGTTAGTGGCGCCAATACCGGTTTCCTGAGCGAAGGGTTCTTTGAACTGGCCCGCTTGGAATTGGAATTCGGGCCTGATCCTAACGTTGAGGTAAACGTCGCGCACGATCGCGCCGCTGGTGGAGTTGGCATCGGTCAGGATGGCATAGTCGAAGTGCGAGCCGTAATTGCCTTGGAAGCCGAACCGAGCGCGCCGCACGACGAATGTATCTGCTGGAGCGCCGTCGCCCTTGTACGCGCGATAGTCAATGTCGACGTACCCGTACGGCATCAGTTGAAACTGGCCGTCAGCACTTCGGATGAAAAAGTGCTCACCGTTCCAGCCTGCCGCGAGTGGAACGTCTTTTTTCGGCGTAGCCGCCGGTTGTGCCTGGTTGATGATTGGCGCTTCGGCTACCGGTTGAACTAAAACGGTGTTTACCAGACGAACGCCATCGTTGGCGGCGGTATTTTCGGGCGCTGCAGCGGGCGCAAATACGTTGGTCGCGGCCACTGGCTTCACGTTCGCCGATTTGCCGTCAGACGGCTGCGCCTTTCCCTGAACCAGTTGTTGGACCATCGCCTTTAATTCTTCGATGGTTTTGCGCTGTGCTGCGACCTCGCCGCGCAACTGGTTGACTTCTTCCTTGGTGGCGCCCGCGGAGCCCGATCCGTCGAGTTTGCTCGCAGGTTCCGTACCTTGTGCGTGGGCAAGCGGACCTGGCGCCATGAAAACGATGAGAAGCACGAAAAACGCGGTAAGCGAGCGCATGTGTTCCCTTTCCGGCCATACTGTGGCCGACAACCTGCCTGACCCGGGGCGAGCGCGCACGAGCCTCAAACGCCGGTTGCCTCGGGGTGACAAAGCACGAAACCGGCTATTTGAAAAATCGATAACTTGTATGAAAAGCGGACCAGTTCCGCAGCGCGTCTATCTAACATGTTCCGGAGTTTGTAGTCAAGCAATCTTTTCTCGCGGCAAGTGGAAATCAAGAATGTGTGACCTGAAATGCAAACCACGATGCTCCGACGTGCGCGGAACTTCATCTTGTCACGGAACTTGACACTGCAAAGAGCTAATGGTCAGAAACATTTATCCCACGCAAGTCACCGAATGTTAAATAGCTGCCAAGTGATGTTGCAGTGATGGCTATCACACATCAGAGTTCAAGACCGCATTGGACGTTGAAGTTGGTTGACTCTCAATCCTCGCCCTGCAATGATGTTTGTGCTGATCGCAAGCTCAGAATGGTCGCTTCGCCGAACACCGCGACTGCATGTTTATCATTAGGGTTCCGATGGAAAGGCCGTGTCCAAGAGCTGGCCTCGGCGCCCATCGAATAGCTAAATTGCACCTTGCCGAATAAGCCAGCACTCGGGCGCTGGCGAGCAGGTTAGAGGATCAGATCCATGCCCACACATACTGAAGACAGCACCTCGCAGTACATGAATTATGCGCCCGCTGATTTGATTCCCCAGCAGGACCTGCCAAAGGGATTTTTCGATTTCCTTTTGCCGCTTCACCGGCAGTTCACACCACGGCAGCAGAAAATAGCCGCAAAGCGTAAAGAAGTGCTGCAGCGATCGCATCGCGGACATCCGCCCGATTATTTGCCAGCGTCCGAGGCCACAAAATCCGACTGGCATATTGAAGTTCCAGACTGGTGCGCGGATCAGCGCAACCAGATGACTGGACCTGCAGACGATGCCGAGTTAACCGTGAAGCTGCTGAATTCCGGTTCTCCCGCCGTGATGTTGGACATCGAGGATTCGACGGCAAACACATGGGAGAACATCATGTTGGCGATTAAGAACACCATCGCCGCGTACAAGTATGAGCTCAGCTATGACGACAAAAAGCGCAAAAAGAAAGTTACGGTTCAACGCTCGAAAACCGTAACTTGGGTGCGTCCGCGTGGATTGCATCTCAGCCAGGGCGGCGTCATCAAGAACGAGCTCATGTCGGCTTCCCTATTCGATCTGGCACTGATTTGGTATCAGCTCGATCCCGCATCGCTGCCGCACAATTTCTCGGTTTACATTCCCAAGAGCGAGTCGGCCGAGGAAGCCTTCTGGTGGCGCGATCTGTTCCAGGCTCTTGCCAAACATAGAGGCTTGCCTGCGGACTACATCAAGTGCATGGCGCTGGTAGAGGCGCATCCTTTGGCTTATCAGATGGAGGAATTTCTTTTCAATCTGCGCGAGCACTGCCTCGGACTGAATCTTGGGCGCTGGGATTACATGGCTTCGCTGATCGATTTTATGTCTGAAGATCCGAATTGGATTTTGCCGGACCGCAATACCATCCCGCACGATGTGGCATTTTTCCAGAACTTCCGCACGCTGATGCCTGAGATTTGCCATAAGCACGGAGCTCATGCCATTGGCGGAATGACTGCGTTGTATCCTAGCCGCACGGATGCGGAATTGAATGAACGCGCGTTGAAGGTTCTCAAGGAGGATAAAAAGAACGAAGCTAACTGCCTGATGGACGGAGCATGGACCGGGCATCCCGATCAGAACGAAATCGCGGTTGCGCAGTTCCCTTATCCCAATCAGATCGCGAAACGACCTAACCTGCCCAACGCGCACCCTGATCTGCGGCCCGTTCCAAAAGGCGTAGGCAAGACCACCCTGGCGGGAACGCGAGCCGCGGTGCGCACGGTTATTCGCTATCGCAATGGGGTGCTCAACGGAAAAGGCGCCAGTTTGCTTGATGGTTTCATGGAAGACCTCGCTACGGATCGCATTTATCGATTGATGATTGCGCAGCGCGTGCGGCACAAAATCAAAGTTCCGGGCGATGATGGCAAGCCGGTCGAGCATAGTCGGGAACTAGTAACTCGTATTTTTGATGAAGAGCTGGCTAAAATTCAACGCGATTTGCCGGCGGAAATTGATTCCAAGGCAGCTTCGACATTGCCCGAAGCGCGGCGCGTCGCCGAAGAAATGATCGTGCAAGGTCATCACTCGCCGATCTAGCTGAACAACCTGCTATAGCTCGGATGAATCGAAGCACTGCACTGCGAGTCAGATAGGAAGCGCTTATCAAGCTGATCAGCAGAATTATCTTGACGCCGTTTGCGTGAATGGTGCCCACTGTCAAAGCTGCGTCGCATTCGCTTTATGAGACTAGAAACGAGGGTTAATGAGCGCTATTGAACAGCAAGTTGCCGCAATGAACGTATTCCCTCCCCTTCAGCCTCCACGGCGTTATCTTTTCGGACCCGGTCCCACGATGGTGGATCCACGGGTCTATACAGCGCTGGCCAAGCCGATCGTCGGGCACCTCGACCCATATTTCATCCAGGTGATGGGAGACGTCCAGCAATTGGTGAAAATGGCTTACGGCACGAGCGACGGAGCCACGCTGGTAATTTCTGGCACGGGCAGCGCGGGCATGGAGGCTGCAGTAGCCAACTTTGTTGAACCGGGTGGCAAGATCGCAATCTTTGCCAACGGATATTTTTCTGATCGGTTCACGGAGATGGCGAAGCGCCAAGGGGCTAACGTCGTACGCTTTGAGAAATCATGGGGCGAAACTTTTGGCGACGATGAAGCTCGAGATTTCATCCGTCGCGAGAAACCGAAGGTTGTTGCATATGTTCACGCTGAGACATCGACGGGAGCATTGCAATCCGGCAAGGCAATTTGTGCCGCAGCACACGATGCCGGTGCGCTCGTGATCGCCGATTGCGTCACGTCGCTCGGCGGATTGGCGGTGGAATTCGATCGAACCGGGATCGACGTCGCGTATAGCTGCACCCAAAAAGGGCTAAGCTGTCCGCCGGGATTGTCTCCGATGGCCATGTCTCGGCGTGCGATGGATTTTCTGAGTTCCCGAACCGCTCCCTCACGCAGTTGGTATCTTGACCTGAAGTTGATTCATGATTACTCGACCGTCTCGCATCGCTACCATCACACTGCGCCAATCTCCATGTTCTACGCCTTACGCGAGGCACTGCTCGTCATCGCCGAAGAAGGAATCGAAAATCGCTGGGAGAGACATCGCCGTTGCCATCAAGCTTTCGTCAAAGGCATACAGGGCATGGGTCTGAGCTTTCACGTTCCGGAAGAACACCGAATTCCGACTCTGAATACAGTCTGCGTTCCCAAAGGTGTCGACGAGGCGAAAGTTCGAAAGCGCCTGATCGATGATCCGGGGATCGAGATTGCCGGCGGGTTTGGTCCACTTGCCGGCAAAGTGTTTCGCATTGGTGTCATGGGTCCGCTCGCGACCGACGACAATGTCCAGTTTTTTCTGAAAGAGTTCGGCAAGGCGCTCAAAGCTGAGGGCTACTCGGCTTGAATCTGTAGTTTTACGACTGGGTAACAGCGGACAAAAATCGGCCCATCCTCCGGGACCTTGCATTAAAGGCGACAGCGAATGACTCTGAAGTCAGTCGAAACGCTTCTCGACGTCTTACATTTCGCCGACAGTCACACGGCAGTTATTGTTCCTGAGCTTAATATCTGTCTCACCTACGATTCGCTTCGGCAGCAAGTATTGGCCATGGCGAAAGCTTTGAGCGCTGTTGGCATCCGCCGCGGCGATGCCGTGGCGATCGCATTGCCAAATGGGTTGCCGGCAATCGTGAGCTTTCTGGCTGCTTCCATCGCAGGAACGGCGGCGCCTTTAAATCCGGCGTATCCCTACGAGGAATTTCATTTCTTTCTCGGCGACACCGACGCCAGGGTTTTACTTTGCCCAGCTGTAGGATCGGAATTTGTCCGCACCGCTGCCAAGGACCGGAAAATTCCAGTGTTCTCGGTCGAAATGACCGAACAAGGCAACGTTCACTTAGCAGATGTTCCGCCCGGTGGTTCAGTGCTAGCACCCACAGGTGACGACATCGCCCTGATCCTGCATACAAGTGGAAGCACAGGCCGTCCCAAGCGTGTGCCACTACGCCATTTCAATCTGGCTGTCTCATCCGCCAACATTGCCAATAGCTACGCGCTTTCCGAAGAGGATGTTTCCCTTTGCATTATGCCGTTGTTCCATATTCATGGTTTGATTGGCTCAACCATGGCGACTTTACTTTCTGGTGGAACTTTAGTTGTTCCCACCAAGTTCAACGCGCTTTCTTTCTGGAGAACAGTTCGCGAGCGTCGCGTGACATGGTATTCGGGAGTGCCGACCATGCATCAACTTCTGCTGGCTCGGTCTCACCAAAAACCTCCCGAAGCTGACTCCTTGCGCTTTATACGTTCCTGCAGTGCGCCCTTGTCCTCCGAACTCATTCACAAGATCGAAGATCTTTTTGGCGTGCCGTTCGTCGAAGCATACGGAATGACCGAGGCTTCTCACCAGATGACGTCGAATCCGCTGCCACCGCGGCATCGCAAGGCAGGTTCCGTCGGCGTCGGAACTGGGCTGCAAATCAGCATCATGGACAAGGACGGCAATCACCTCGGCACTAATCAACGCGGAGAAGTTGCCATTCAGGGAGCGAATGTTTTTCGCGGATACGAGAACAACCCTGAAGCGAACGCCCGCGCTTTTGTGAATGGATGGTTTCGCACCGGAGACGAAGGATTTCTTGACACCGACTGCTACCTGCATTTGACCGGCCGGATGAAAGACATCATCATTCGCGGAGGCGAGAATATCGCGCCTCATGAAATCGATGAGATTTTGTTGAAGCATCCGGCGGTCGCGGCAGCAGTTACGTTTGGCTGCGCCCATCCTACTCTGGGAGAAGAAGTGGCGGCGGCGGTAGTCCTGCACGAACCGAACGGCGCCACGGAATCAGCACTGATCAAGCACTGCCGTAACGTTTTGGCAGAATACAAATGTCCTAGCAAGATTTATTTCGTGGAAAGTATTCCGACCACAGCGACTGGTAAAATTCGCAGGCGCGCAGTGGCCGCAGCGCTGGTGGATGATCGCCGATGAAAGATCGCCGATGAAATTCCTGATCGCCGGGGCCGGGGCCATCGGCGCGTACATCGGCGCGCGTATGGCGCAGGCTGGATTCGATGTTACCCTCTTCGCGCGCGGGCCACACCTTCGCGCCATGCAGGAGCGCGGCGTACAGGTGAAGAGTAGCGAGGGTGATTTCGCGGCGCGGCCTACGGTCGTCGGCTCTCTCGAAGAAGTTGGGCCTGTGGACGTAGTTTTTCTTGGCGTAAAGGCGCACGGCTTGCCGCAACTTGCGCCGCAGCTAAAGCCGGTGGTGGGGCCAAATACCACCGTGGTCAGCACGCAAAATGGAATTCCCTGGTGGTACTTTCAGGGCTTTGGTGGCGAATGGGAGGGACTTCGACTCGAACGCGTCGATCCGGGTGGGATAATTTCTTCCGCCATTGATGCGCATCGCGTGCTCGGCTCCATCGTCTACTTTTCGACGGAAATTACTTCACCCGGCGTGATCCAGCACATTGAAGGAAACCGTATTTCTCTCGGCGAACCGGATGGCACACGCTCTGAACGCAGCCGGCAAGTTGCGGAGGCGCTCATCGCATCCGGTTTGCGTGCCCCGGTCAGCACTCGTCTTCGCCAGGAGATCTGGGTAAAGGCCTTGGGCAACGCATCCTTCAACCCTGTCAGCGCGCTGACCCGCGCCACGCTGGCCCAGATGGTGCGCGATCCCGGCGTCTGTTCGGTGATCCGCAATATTATGCAGGAAGTCGAAGCGGTCTCACGCAAATTGGGCATGGACTTGCCTGTTTCCATCGATCAGCGAATCGCAGGCGCAGAAAAAGTCGGGGAGCATAAGACTTCAATGCTGCAGGATCTCGAAGCAGGCCGGCCGATGGAATTGGAAGCACTGGTGGGCGCGGTCGTGGAGTTAGGAGAACGCGTCGGGCTTCCGATGACCTGCACGCGAACTGTTTATGCTTGCACCAAACTGCTCGCGGAAAATAATTCGGCAGCAAACCAGGTAAGCCAGCCAGTGGATGCTGCGGTTCGTTGATGAGAACTTTCGATCGCGGATATCTTATCGCCAAAATAATCCGCTTCACTTCCACTGCGATTTATGGCGTTCCAGCCACCAGCATGCAGGATTTCCCTTTTGGGGGAAGATCGACCGGCTGCACGTCTCCTGGACGGTTCCCATCAAGTCATATTCAACCTTATTGCCCTTCAGCGGCGTCGCCAGAAATTGGTTGACATTGACTACGCGATACGCCGTACCGTGTGCGATACGAAATTGCAGGACGATCCGGTCTCCCACATACAGCACGGCGAACAGAACCAGCAGCGCTATTACGAGTTGGCCAAGTCGACGCTCCCAGTTCCTCATCAGGCCCACCCCGAATAGGATCGAAGTTCCGTGCCAAAAGTGAAAAGATAAATATGCAACCGATGTGCCGAAAAGTTCTTCATAACGTAGAACAAAACATCAATCCGCTCATCATCGAGATCACGGCCGCTAACGCAGGTCGGAGAAGAGCGCTATTCCAGCTCTCAGGCGTGAGGTGAAAGCTCGGAGAAGTATAGTTCTGCTGACGTGATTGTCTCCGTGAAAATAAAAGCAATTGCCGGGTGTTGACAGGCGGGGTATACTCCCTGCGTTCGTTGGCCCACTCATCGGACCACTTGGAGATTAGCTTGCCGCCAGCCGCCAAACCCGACTTCGAGGTAGTACGGCGAAACAAGGTCTATGAGGAAGTCGCCAAACAGATCGAACGTTTAATCATAAAAAAATTGAACCCTGGCGACAAACTGCCCTCGGAGCGCGAACTGGCCGAGACGCTGCACGTCAGCCGCAGTTCCATACGAGATGCAATTCGTGGCCTGGAGTTGATGGGCCTGGTTGAGCCGCGTCAAGGTGCGGGCACAATCGTGCGCGAAATCTCGGCCGAACCGCCGGTAAACCCCTTTATCAACGCCTTGAAGCGTCGACAGGAACTGGTTGGCGAATTACTGGATTTTCGTAAGATGCTAGAACCACCATTGGCGGCACGTGCTGCCACGCATGCTTCTGGCGAAGAAATTTCCGAGATGGAAGAGATTCTGCAACGGCAAGAGCGAAAGCAAACGGAGGATGAGCCCGCCGTCGAGGAAGATGCGGAGTTCCACTACAGCATTGCTTTGGCTTCAGGTAACAGTATCGTGCTAAAGGTGCTCGACATCCTCATGGATCTATTGCGCGATACGCGGGAACGCTCCTTGCAGGTACGCGGTCGACCACAAAAGTCGCTGGCTGGCCATCGCCGGATCCTGGCTGCCATCAAACGCCACGATGCCGAGGCTGCAAAAGCGGCTATGCGACGGCATATCGAGGACGTCGAAGAGATCGTGCTTGACGGATTTTAAATAAGCCACCGGCTTCATTGCGGATTGAACGCACTAACTGCGAAGTCTAGGCGGGTAGGGATTGGCCACGTGTTTCCGCGGCAAAAGGAATCAGCAATAACCCCAAAGCAAAAGCGAGAGAGGTCATCGCGACGGGAGTTCCGAGCGAGCCGTAATGTCGTACACCGGCTCCGACTAGAAAAGTAATTCCCGCGCCGGCAAATCGGGCGAATGAAGTGCAAAAAGCGAAGGCGCTGGCGCGGCATTCCGTAGGATATTGTTCAGGCAGCCAAAGAGTGTAGACAGCGAAGTTCGCGCCACCCAATCCCAGAAAAAAAAGACAAACGAACATCCATGGAAGCGCCTTGGGGCCGAGGTAAAAGACCTTGCCGAACGTTAGCGCAATGAAGACCATCATGAGAGTGAAGTAAATGGCCAGCGCCCCGCGTCGTCCTACCTGTTCCGCCAGCCACGGCATTGCCAAACACCCGAGAATCGTGGCAAACGAAACCATCATGATGCCCCATGATGCGAGTTGCGCGGCTTGCGGACCAACGCGGCCGCCCGCTTCCGCAACGGCGGTGATTGCCGCGGGAACATACACAGTTCCCGCCCACAAGCCACAAATAGAAGCCAGCATCAGCAGGGCATTCACAGTCGTGCGGCGACGCAACTGATCGGAAAACAAAGTCGCGAAGGGACGCCAGAATGCCCATGACCGTACTACTTTTTCTTTCTTCGTCCAGGCGGCCGGTTCAGTTACCCCGTGACGAATCCAGGCCAGCAACAGAGCCGGCAGCCCGCCGACAATAAACATGGCACGCCAGCCGAAATGACTGCCAATGCTGTAGTTGGCCAGCGCGGCGAGAAATATTCCGACGTAATATCCGGTATGCATCAACCCTGCGCCGACGCGCCGCCGGTGCTCCGGCCACTCTTCTGCTACAAACGTCCCACCCATGGCCCACTCTCCGCCAATACCGATGCCGGCAAGAAGGCGAAGAATTGCAAGTTGCCAGATTCCGGTAACGAACGCGCTTAGAAAAGTGAACGCCGAATACCACAGGATGGTGAGCATGAGCGTGCGCACGCGTCCATACTTGTCTCCGATTGGCCCCCAAAGAAATGCCAATCCCCAACCAACGAGGAAGAGCGCAAATAACAATCCCCCGTAGAATCCTATGTTTCCTTTAGTGGCGGGAATGCCCGACCGCGGCAGCAATTCACGTAGCGAAGGTACGAGAACGAGCGCATAGACAAACGAGTCCATGCCATCTAGCGCCCATCCTCCCCACGACGCCCAGAAACCGCGGATCTGATTCCGGGTGAGTGACCCACTAGGAAGTGGAGGCACGGCGGCGAGATGATTCGCTTCGTTAGCAGCGGAACCGCGCATGACAGTGGGGAACTATATCAAAAAACTCCTCATGTCAAAGCAAAATATATGAATATCGAAGGCAGCGCGAGATTGGATCGAATTTTTAGCGCTTCGCGGCCAGCAGCCGTTTCTCCAAGGCTGCAACTTCGTCCTGCAAACCTTTTGGCAAGCGATCGCTGAATTTCGCGAAGTGCTGTCTGATAAGCGGCACCTCAGCCAGCCAGCCGTCGATGTCGACACTGAGCAGTTCGTCGACATGCGCGCCTTTGATGTCGAGGCCGGTTGTGTCGAGATCAGCTACGTCGGGAATTCGTCCGATCGGTGTTTCCTTAGCGTGCACCTTGCTGTCGCAGCGCTCGAAAACCCACTTCAGTACACGACTGTTTTCACCGTATCCCGGCCACAAGAACTTGGCATTCTTATCCTGCCGAAACCAGTTCACGTAGAAAATCTTGGGCAATTTGGATTGATCAGCACTGGCGCCGATGTTGAGCCAATGGGCAAAGTAATCGCCCATGTGATAGCCGCAAAACGGCAACATCGCCATGGGATCGCGGCGCAACTGGCCCACCTTTCCAGTGATTGCAGCGGTCGTCTCGCTGCTGACGGTCGAGCCGAGGAAAGTTCCATGCTGCCAATTGAACGCTTCCGTGATCAGGGGAACGATTCCCGCGCGCCGGCCGCCGAACAGAATGGCATCGATGGGAACGCCTTTGGGATCCTCCCACTCCGGAGCAATCACCGGACACTGTTTTGCGGCGGCGGTAAAGCGCGCGTTCGGGTGCGCGGCCTTGCGCCCTGAATCGGGCGTCCATGGCCGCCGCAGCCAGTCCACCAACTTGCCCGGCTTCTGTTCCGTCATTCCCTCCCACCACACGTCGCCGTCGAGGGTCATCGCGCAATTCGTAAAAATGGAATTCCGCGCGACCGTAAGCATGGCATTGGCATTCGACTTCATGCTCGTGCCCGGCGCTACGCCAAAAAACCCATACTCGGGATTAATCGCGTAGAGCCGGCCATCGGCGCCGAACTTCATCCAGGCGATGTCATCGCCAACAGTCTCGACCTTCCAACCGGGAATGGTCGGAATCAGCATCGACAAATTGGTTTTGCCGCAGGCAGAAGGAAAGGCACCGGTGATGTACTTCACTTGTCCGGATGGGCTGATGAGCTTGAGGATGAGCATGTGTTCGGCCATCCAACCTTCATCCCGCGCCTGCACCGAGGCGATGCGCAGCGCGTGGCACTTCTTGCCCAGCAAGGCGTTCCCGCCGTACCCAGAACCATACGACAAGATCTCGCGCGTCTCCGGAAAATGGCAGATATATTTTTGCGAGGCATTGCACGGCCAGGTAGAATCCTGCTGGTTCGGGCCCAGCGGAGCGCCGATTGAATGCAGGCCGCGAACGAACTCTCCGTCGTTCCCAAGCACCTCGAGTACGTGCGCTCCGAGTCGCGCCATCAAATGCATATTGGCGACAACATAGGGCGAGTCGCTGATTTCAACCCCAATCTTGGCCATCGGCGACCCGATCGCGCCCATGCTGTAAGGAATCACGTACATGGTCCGACCCGCCATTGAGCCCGCGTAGAGTTTCGACAGCGTAGCTCTCATCTTCGCCGGGTCTTCCCAGTTATTGGTTGGGCCGGCTTCTTCTTTACTTTGCGAACAGATGAAAGTTCTATCTTCGACCCGGGCTACGTCCGCGGGGTCGGAGCGGACCAGTACGCTGTTGGGACGCTTCTCTGGATTAAGCGGGATGGCCGTGCCCGTAAGGGTCATCAGCTGCAGCATCGCCTGATACTCTTCTGGCGAGCCATCGCACCAGTGAATCCGGTCCGGCTTGCACATCTGGGCTACTTCTTCAACCCAGCGTTCCAGCCTGGCATGCCGAGGATTGCGAGCTGCTGTCTCGACTTCTATCGTGGTACTGGCCATAGAAAGTTTCTCCGTAGACCGAACTCGAGCGCATCACCGCTGCGCTGAACATAGGATGCTGCCGGCGGTGCCCGCGTCTCAGCCGCAAGCCCAAACCTAACATTCTCTCGCACTTGTGCGGATTATTCCAGCTAGTGAGATTCTTTACCTTCGGTCACAATCTCGGAAAAGTCGGCGATGGTGGAGAAGTTAGCCAGCAGCGTCTGCAACAGAGCAAGCCGATTCGCGCGAGTTTGCTCATCCTCGACCATGACCATTACTTTGTCGAAGAATCGATCTACCGCAGGCCTCAGTTTTGAAATCTCTATGAGCCCATGTTCGTAATCGTTTTGCGTGCGGAGGGTTTCAACCGTTTCGGCCACCCGGGGGATTTGCGAGGCCAATTCCCTTTCCGCCTCGTCCCGCAGCGTGTTCGCGTCGACAGCAGAAGCCACTCGTTTGCCGGTTTCAGTGGCCTGCCGGAGAATATTCTTGATACGTTTGAACGCGACCGATATCGATTCGAAATCCGTCGATGGGCGAACTTTTGTCACAGCTTCAGACCGGGCGACGGCGTCGACTACGTTGTCGAAACCCGCCGCCAGCACGGCATTCACCACGTCGTATTTAAAGCCGAGCGCATCGCGCAGGTAAAATTCCAAACGTTCGCGGAAGAAGGTCTGCAGCGTACCTGTGTAATTGACTGCAGCTGAAAACTTTCGTTCAGCGGTCGATCCACGATAAGCCTCGCGGGCGTCGGTGAACAATTGAGTAAGACCAAGCGGCAGTTTCTTTTCGGCAATCGTCTTTACGATTCCATTGGCCTGCCGTCGCAGTGCAAAAGGGTCTTTGGATCCGGTGGGCTGAAGCCCGAGGGCAAACATTCCGGCAATGCTGTCAGCTTTATCGGCGATGGAAAGAACCGCGCCCTCTAGTGATCGCGGCACTGAATCCTCTACGGATTGAGGGCGATACTGATCGTAGATGGTCTGCGCGATCAACTGCCGGGTGCTGTCGGGCAAATCAGGGTCAAGCTCCTGCACGCTCGCGTAGAGCCCTCCGATGATTCCTTGCAACTCGGTAAATTCTTTGACCAACTCAGTCGTCAGATCGGTCTTCGCCAGTGACGCCGCCTTGTGCACGATGCCGGGACGAACGGCAACTCCATTTTGACGAATGATCTCGCATAGCCAACTGCACAAGCGTTGCACGCGCCTCGTCTTGTCGTAGTAGCTGCCGAGATCTTTCTGGAATGTGACGTTTTTTAGCGAAGCAATTCGCTCGCGCAGCGGATGCTTTTGATCTGTCTTCCAAAAGAAACGCGCATCGTTGAAGCGGGCCCGGAGCACGCGTTCATGGCCATGGCGAATGATGCCTCGCGGGTCGCCATCGATGTTCAACACTGCCAGGAAATGTGGCTGGAGCCTACCATCTGGGCCCTCAATAGCGAAATACTTCTGATGGTCGCGCATTACCGTGACCAGCACTTCCTCGGGCAACTCCAGGAACTCATGATCAAAGCTGCCTAGAATTACGGCAGGAAATTCCGTGAGGTTGACGACGCTGTCTAAGAGAATTTGATCTTCGCGCCAGCGCGCGCCAGGAATGGTACGGGCAGCGGCATCGAGTTCTTTCCGGATACGCTGTTTGCGCTCGACACGACTCAGGACCTTGGCGGAACGCAAAGCTTCAACGTAAGCAGAGCCCGCACTTGGAATGCGCAACGTGCCCGGAGCCAGAATGCGATGCCCACGCGATTCATTTCCTGCACGAATGCCATCGAATTCGAGGGGGAGCACTTCTCTATCCAGCAAGGCGACCAGCCAGCGAATAGGCCGCACGAACTTCTCACTCGGCTTGCGCCAGTACATATTCTTCGGCCAATAAATAGAATTAATTTCTTTAGGAAGTAATTGTGAAAGAACCTCAATTGCTGAGCGGCCCTTCTTTGTGATCTCTGCGGCGAGGTATTCACCCTTGGGAGTTGTAACTCTCTTTAACTGAGAAACATCGACTCCAGCCTTGCGGGCGAATGCATCCGCAGCAGTCGTAGGTTTCCCCTCTTTGAAAGCCGCGTTCGTCGAAGGGCCGTTCACTTGCTCGGTAACATCGGGCTGAGCCACGGGAATGCCTGTGGCGAGAACCGCGAGGCGACGAGGTGAGTCCAGACTCGAAATTGTTCCGGCAGGAGACAGGTGTTCACGCTCCAGCAGTTTGTGCACCCGTTCGCGCAATTCCAGTGAAGCGGCGTCGATCATCCGCGCTGGTATCTCTTCGCAACCGATTTCAAGCAGGAAATCTGGCATTATTGACTCCGTAGCGCCGGCATCTTGCTGTCCCGAGGGCATCTTGTCCTCGGCTCGGCGGGCGAGACGCCCGCCGGACAGCCGCCGAGACGGCGGCGCTACAAAACCCGGGCTGTTTCTCTTCTCGCCTTCGGCGTCTTCTCCGGTTCAGGCTCTTCAGGTGCTGTCCCGGCACGCTGCTGATCCACATATGCCTTCGCAATGCCCACGGCGAGCGCACGCACGCGCGCAATCACTGCAACCCGTTCTGTCACCGAAATCGCACCGCGCGCATCCAGCACATTGAAAAGGTGCGAGCACTTCAGGCACAGATCGTAAGCTGGGAGCAGAGGAAAGCGGCCCTTGTTCGATTGCCAGCCGTCATTTGTAGGTTTCGCTTTGCTGAGCGCGGCATATTTATCCAGCAGCGACTTGCACTCTGCTTCGTACAGTTCGAAGTGCTTCCAAGTCTTTTCGACATCAGCCGCCTCGAAGTTGTAGACGGAGAATTGCTGCTCCTCTGCGAGCCGCACGTTGCCATAGGTGACGGCTAGACCTGTCTGCGAATCGCGCGCCCAGACAATGTCGTAAATCGAATCGACATCCAGCAGAAACGCGGCGATGCGCTCCAGACCATAAGTCAGCTCCGCTGAAATCGGATCAAGGTCGAGCCCGCCGCATTGCTGAAAATACGTGAACTGAGTGATCTCCAACCCATCCAGCATAACTTGCCAGCCCACTCCCCAGGCGCTTAGAGTCGGCGCTTCCCAATTATCTTCTTCGAACTTGATATCGTGCTGGCGCAGATCAATTCCAATTGCGCCCAGCGATTCGAGATATAGATCCTGAACATTCTCCGGAGGTGGCTTCAGAATGACTTGCAATTGAGTGTGTTTGTACAGACGATTTGGATTCTCGCCGTAGCGCCCATCGGCCGGACGGCGGGAAGGCTGCAAGTACGCCACTTTGTAAGGGTTCGGGTCCAACACGCGCAAAAATGTCTCGGGAGCCATGGTGCCCGCGCCCACCTCGACGTCATAGGGCTGTTGCAGCACGCATCCCCGTTCCGCCCAAAAAGTCTGCAGGCGCAGGATGAGTTCCTGGAAAGTCAGCGCATTGGAATTCTTCTCAGTCAAAATCTTCGGGTGGCACGGTGGCGGTTTCACTTCTCAGCCGATTCTCTCCAGCATCCCGGCTGTCACCAGCTTTTTTTCCATGTGCCGCTGGAGAGATTGCAGCAGAAACTTACGCAAATCCGCGGCTTGCGCCTTGCCTTCGGATGCCGCCGCAAAGCTGTGAACGGACGCGCGCAACATTTTTCCAGCAAGCGTTCGCGATTCCGCCGACATCTCCGAGGAGGCCAGTCGCTTATCCTCGGCGCACATCAATCCGTCGTTCAACGCGTGAAAGAATGCTCGACTTCCATTCAATGTGCGCCCGCAGACGATGCATTCGGAAAGCTCAGGGAGATAGCCCATCAACCTCGTCATCCACAGCTCAAAATACGTGATCGGCATCCAGGGATCAGATGCGCGGAGCGCCTCTAACACCGCAAGCGCGAGCCGGAAAGCATCATCGTTGGCTTCGCGATCGGGCAGCAACTCATCCAGCAACTCCGCCACATGACCGAGCGCGACCGCCCGCGCATAGCTCACTTCAAATACCAGCGGCGATTCCAAAACTTCGCAGGAATCGAGCCGCACCAACTCCTGCCGTTCGCGATCTTCGTAATACGCTCGGACGTAAGTCAGCGGCTCCAGCGCTCCGCCAAAGCGTCGCCTTGACTTCATGGCCGAACGTGCTACCCCGCGTACCTTGCCTTCCAAGCGAGTGAACAGCGTGACCAGCAGGTCGGCCTCGCGTAAGGGATACGTCCGTAAAACAATCGCTTCCGACTCCTTCAGCGCCATGGAAGCTCAGTTGATAATCCTTGATTGTAATGGAGCGATGGGGAGATGGAAAGCTGCGGCTTGAAAAGCTGATTTCGCAGGCGCGGAAACTCGGAGTTCAGTTAAGCCCGAATCGCCTTCTGACCTCGTACCGGAACCCGGAATCCAATTCTTCGCCGCTTACGCGGTTCTGGAGCCACCAAGTCATTGATCGCTTCAATGATTGCTTGAATCGAAGCATCATGGCCTTTCAAATGACGCTCCAATTCAGCCAGCTTGCTGGCAAGTCTTGCATTGGTGCCGAGCAGGTCACGTAAACGGACAAATGCTCGAACTACGAACAGACTCATTTCAATCGCCCGCCTGTTACTCAGCACAGTTGCCGCCATTAATTGCGCCGTGTTCGGTGAATGCATATGGTAGGTGCCGTCGTCCACCGTGGACAGATCTTGAGGTCGCAAATTGCGACCTCAAGTTTCGATGCTCCGCGGGAGAAAGCTGAAACATGAAGTCTCGAGGAAAGCGCTCGGTATTGCGCTTGACCTGTTCGTTCAGCCGCTTGACCTTTACACCGTACAGCTCGGCCAACTCTGAATCCAAAATGATTTTCTGGTTTCGCAGAATAAGAATTCTTGGCTCGACTGGTTTAACAATACTATCTGGGCAACACGCATGAGGACTCCATACTTGAGGTCGCATTTTGCGACCTCAAGCGTAAAGCATCGGAACCTTGATATTACGCGCTTTGCATTCTTCCAAAAAGGAAAAGGCGCGCATCAACAAACACTAGACGCGCGCCCGGTCCAATTGGGGAATTCTGTACTACCGCCCAAAATATTTGGCGTTCCGCTCGGTGAAACTTTTCCACTTCTCTGGCAGGTCGTCCAACGCAAAAATTGCCGACACCGGGCATACCGGCACACAGGCTCCGCAGTCGATGCATTCAACCGGGTCGATGTACAACATTTCCTCCTCTGCGTACGCCGGCGAATCCTTCTTTGGGTGGATGCAATCCACCGGGCAAGCGTCGACACATGCGGTGTCCTTGGTGCCAATACACGGTTCTGCGATTACGTAGGCCATAAACTGTGACTCCCCCTGAATGTAAGCCGCTTAACAGGAAACCGATATTCTAACAAGAATGCCAACCGCGGTACAGAGTTCGCCGCCGATATTACAAAGTGCGCCGAACGTCACGCACACTCGCAGTCGCCAGAAAACTTACGCGCGCCTTTTCTACGCATTTACCAATTCGCGCTCTGCGGTTGGTTCGTACTCTACGATATGTCCAGCCACGGCGCTGGCAGCCACTGTGAGCGGGCTGGCTAAATACATTTGACCAGGTCCGCTGCGTCCGGGGAAGTTGCGGTTTTGCGCACTGATGACCACTTGCTCCGGCCGCGTCGTCACCCCTGGTCCAGCATTTATGCATGCTCCGCAACTCGGCTCGATCACGTGCGCCCCAGCTTTCTCGAAAACTTCGAGGTAGCCTTTGCGTATGCAGTAGTCACGCGTCTCCTGCGATCCGAACTGAATATAGAACTTCACCGAGTCGGCAATGCGTTTGCCGTGCTTAAGCGCATCGGCAAGTACGAGCGCGTACATATCCATGTCTTCGTTCTTCCCGGCGGTGCAGGTGCCGCCGTAAGCGAGTTCCACCGGCACCGGGATGCTGAGGTCGCGGATATATTTTCCATTCCCCGGATCTCCGGGGGTCGCGACCATGGGCGTGATCTTGGTGGCATCGATTTCGATGACGTGCGCGTACTGCGCATTGGGATCACTGCGAAGGCCCTCAATCATCGCTTCCGCTTTCGCGCGGTCCGTGCCACGACGTTCCACGAGAAAATCCACGGCCTTGCGGTCCGGCGCCACAATACCGGTGAATCCGCCGATCTCCGCCGCCATGTTGGTCATAGTGGCGCGCTCGTCGACGCTCAGCTCTTCAATCGCTTCGCCTGCGTATTCCATTACCTTGGCTAGAGCTTTGCCACTACGTACATAATCGAGACTGAGAATCTTGAGAATAAAATCCTTCGCCGTAACGTTCGGATGTTTCTTCCCACGAATTACGATCTTGACCGACTCCGGCACCTTCACCCTCACATCTTTCGTGATCCATGAGTTAAAAACGTCAGTTGTGCCAATGCCGAAAGCCACACATCCGATAGCTCCCACATGGGGCGTATGCGAGTCAGAACCAATATTCAATTGGCCCGGAAGCGCGTAGCTCTCGAGCACAATCGCATGGCAGATTCCTTCTGAACCCTTACGGTCTTTCAATTCTCCATGCAGCTTAATTCCCTGCTTGGCCGCGAAGTCCTGCTGCTTGAGTTTGAGCTGAGTCGCCAGATCGAGCAGCCCAAGCTTCTTTTTTTCCTCCGAGATCACCTCATCGAGAAACGTGAGGTGGTCGCGGAAAAACAGAATGCTTGAGGGATCATTTACCTTGGCATCCTTGCCCACGTAGCGCTCAAAGAAAATGGCAGCCATCGGGGTAACGTATTCGTGGCTGAAACGCAGGTCGGCACGGGCAAAACCAGTGTCGCCGGGCTTCACGCTGTCGACGCCGACTTCGCCCCGCTCATTAATCATGTGTCGTGCGAAGATTTTCTCCGCCAATGTCATGGGCCGTTTCTCAGTTTTGATCGGAGGCAGAAAAACTTTCTTCTGCATTCGTGCGACATTGAAAGGAAACAGCCCCCCATACTCGATCACTTGTTGCGTGATTTTGTCTTCGCCAACGACGAATTCCTTGAGCGGAATCTCCTTGCCAGCTCGTATCTGATCAATCAGCGAAAAATTGGTTGAAGTCAAAAGCCCAAGATTTTGGCAGTTCTGCTTGTAGATGCGCTCAATATTCTCAGCGATGACGACGCGAATCCCGGCGCACATTTCGGCATAAGGCGACTGTTCCCGGCTCGATCCTTTGCCTCTTCGCTTTCCGCTCACCGCGCAGACGAATCCGCCCTTTTTTACATCTGAACGGCCGATAGGAAATACACTGCCGCATTTGAGGCCGAGATAAGGAATTTCACCCAGGGTCTCGTCAAAATAAAAGCAGTAGTGCGCGGGTGTGATCTCGTCGGTCGAAATGTCGTCGCGCAGCTTAGGATTGTTGCCAGGATTCTTTGTATCCCACGGCAAGTCTTCTCCCGCCAGTTGCCGCTTGATAAGTTCGGGATCCTCTGTAAGAAAAAGAATGCGTCCGTTCAGCCGAACTTTGTCCGGCCGCTTCTCGATTTTACGTTCCAGCAGTGAATTGATCACGTTTTTATAGCCCGGGGGATTTAGGTCAGACCCACAGTGCTCTTATTGTAAACCTTGTGGCGCAGACTTGCGGGCAAGCGTATGAATTCCAAGTGGCGCCCGCACCAGCGAGGACGCATCGCGCCTACACTCAGTGATGCGCTTGGGTCCGATCGTATTTCTCTCCAGCTGGAATTGCCACCGCGAGTCGATTCTCTTTAGGAGCGAGCGGACATGTGGCATAGGGCGTAACTGCGCACGGGGGATTGTAGGCCCGATTAAAGTCGATCTCCACCGTTCCATTCACGACCGGATCGGTCTCGAGGAAGCGGCCTCCGGGGTAGGTGTCGGTTTTGCTGGTCAGATCGTTAAAGACGAACGACAGACCTTTCGAGGGGCTGCCGCCCAAGTCGGTTAATCGCACTTCCTGGCCGTTGATCTTGAATACCAAAACGCCCGCGCTGGCGGTCGGCGTCGTATCGCCCAGGACATTGGGAACATCCACCGTTTTCTTGCCATCGGATGGAACCAAGGTTGCCTTAACGCGATACGACAGGTCAATCGGGAAGAACACCGGACCGCGATAATTCCTGGCTGCTTCACTGTCGATATCTTTCAGACGGATGCCAATACGCTGCCCCCGCACGATTGCTTTGATGCGAAGGCTTCCAAGTTCTACCACGGTCGGATTACCGGAAATATCCGGTTGCAGTTTGACCATGGTCACCGGCTTACCGTCCACCTTGGCGCCTGCGCCGGGAGAAAATTTCACCGTCACATTCGTTCCCTCTAACTCGAAAACCCCGGCCTGCGACGGTCCCTTGGGAAGGACTATCGCGTTCCCCGGGTCGGCGCCAAAACTGTTTTCGCCGGCTGTGAGCCAGAATAAGCCCGCCAAGGACAACCAATTCTCTTTCAGATCGTTGACCAGTTCGGCTTTCCATTTATCGTAAGATTTGAGGTACCCCGCATCCGGTGTCGGGGATGAGGGATTTTTGCCCGCAGCAGCCTTGGCGTATACCGTGACGGCCACGATTACCATCACGGCCACCCATATCAATCTGCGCTTCATGATTTGTCTCGCTTCCCGCATTCTGCCCTTCGGCTCGGACGCGAAACTGGCCAATGACCGGTAGAATGCTACAAATACAGGATTCGCTGTATTCCAAAATCGTCTGACTTCTAGAAATATACTCGTACTTTCTAGGTTTGGTTGATGGAGGCTCGGGTGCAAACGTCATCGATGTGCAGAGACTGGAAAGAGGTTTACAAGGCCGCGCTTTTGGAAGACGACAATACCAAAATACCACAACGCATTGCAGACGCCGAAACGGCGCTGGCAGCGCGCGCGACGGAGTTGTACGGCGCCACTGACGATCAGATTCGCGAACAGCAGGCTATGGAAAATGCCAGATATTTCTTGCGCGTGTTGGGAACGACCCAAGGGTTGCTGAATACGCCTGGCGATTACCTCGGTAAAAAGCAGAAACTTCACTTGCAGACAGCGTAGTGTTGCAATCGCTTCGTTTGATCTTAGTAAGCCAGCTCACAAATTGATTGTTAAACCCATGACGGATCCGTCCGCGCTAGACCTGGCGTCTGCGCGAACGGTCATCCGGAAAGCCCCGCCGTTTACTTAGACACGACCCATCAAAACTAAAATGAGCACAATTACTAGGACCAGGCTCAGGCCGCCGCTTGGATAGTAACCCCAGCCCGAACTGTAAGGCCATGTCGGCAGAGCGCCGATTAGCAACAGCACAAGAACGATAAGCAGAATGGTTGACATAAGTCGCTCCGTTAGTCAGAAGTCACCTGGCACGCGAAGCCGGTGCGTACTTGAATTCCCCGAGTCGTAAAATGTTCGCGTCTCCGGGGGTCACTAGCCGGACCAATCAATCTTGTTCCGCCGTCACCGAGTTCAAGCTATAACATCCATCCGCAAGGCTCGTATCCGGTTAACTGAGTAAGTAGACCGGTTTCATGCTGTATTGACCCAATTGATGCGCTATCGGGCTCCACCTAGACGTCGAACACCCGGTAGGCAGCGGGAGGTTGCTGCGACTGCAGCAAAGTAATAGCGACGTTATGGACAGGGATGCCAGCAGTGGTGCGTCCGTTCAATTTGCCGTTGTGGGCATGGCCATGGACCACTAGATCGGCGCCATGCCGATCGATCACTTCTGCCAATCGCGAAGTGCCAAGAAAAGGGGAAATCTCCGGCGCCTCGCCTTCGATGGTCGCGGCTATCGGCGCATAGTGGAGCACCACCACGCGTTTCGGCGTGCGCAATTGCGACATTGCCCGTTCCAGTTTCAGCGCCTCGTCGATCGAAGCTCTTACAAAAGTCTTGATCTCAGCTTCGCCAAACGCGGTTAAAACACCGCGCCCAAAGCCGCCGACAAATCCTTTAGTGCCGGCAAAGCCGACCCCATCGCGCTCATAGGCGCTCCCGTCCAGCACCTTGATTCCTTCCGCAGTCATCATCCGCATGAGTTCGGTTTGCTGTTCGCTTTCGTAATCGTGATTCCCTAATACGACGACAATGGGAACCCGTAAGCGCACCATGGTGTTGAGCAGCGGTTCCATTTCCACCGGCTTACCATAATTAGTTAGATCTCCGGCGACCACCAGTAAATCGGCCTCATCGCGAACTCGGTCGAGCTGATTGCGTAATGCTGTCGCGTTCTGCGGCGCAAAATGCAAGTCGGCTGTGGCTGCGATTCTCATATCCGTTTCGCGAAAGATTTGATCTAACCGCACAAGCGTTCAGCCACTACTGCAACCTTGGAAAGCCTGCGGGCCCGGTATTCGTCCAGCAGATTTTCGAGTCCCCAATCCTTTACATCTATCGCGAACATATTGTCATCGATCAGGCTGCCGCGAAACTTCGCTTGCGGATCCGGTTCTGAAATCTGTTTCATAAATCTTCCCAGCAGGTCTTGCCAAACAACCGTCGGGACATAATGGCTTTTAGCGGGGTAAACATAGCGGAACAAAATCAGTGCCCACAACAGCATCTCCCAGTGCTCCCCGATAAGGTGAAGGATGCGGCCCCAATCCAGATTTCCTTGTGTCCCATAAATAATGTGAGCGATGTCAGCCCCATCAAACCGCTCACGCCGCGTTACAAAAAGCTTGGAGACGAGCAATTCCTCAGGAGCCAACACCCGCGTCTGAACTCCGAGAACGGATGCGGGCCGAGTGTTGCGGATCCAAGATTCTTCTACGCTGATGGTGGCATTACTCATGCCTGTAATCAGGTCAACGAAAAAGTTACCTCGGTGAACTTTAGCAAGCCACACCGGATCACAAACCTCGCATTCAAAACCATGACTCTCTAAGTACCGGAGTGCGGCAGACCAGTTTTCCGCAGTCAAAAAAAGATCGAGGTCTTTAGTAGTGCGGCATATCCCGGTGTGCTCGAGCAACGCGAAAGCACCGGCCACCGCGTATGGAATACCCTCGCGCTCAAGTGCCGTCAATACTTCGCGAGCCAGCGTCTCTTGTTTCTCTGGAAGATCCACTGGAACAGAGGACGTTACCGGGAGACTTTCGGGCGTGTCGTGAGCGGGTAGTTCGACCACGTCGGATTCTGCCTTTCTTCAGATGATCCCTAATGGCTCCTGCGGGAGATGAACCACAAGGTGTGTTCTAAGATGCAGCGCAAATGAATAACGGCCAGGCTTACCGGCCTGGCCGTAATGCGAAACGCGGTTCCGATTTAAATAGTCGGTCTGTTGGCCGGCTCATGGGTTATGGACGGCGTCACAGCTCACCCCTGCCTTTCATGGACTTCATGCGAATATTTACGGACGGCAGCCAGGAAGGGCTCGGCTGCAGGCGGAGGCGGAACTTTTCCGTCGAGGATTTCCTCGAACGGAATGAATTTGCCATACAGAAGCGCAGTCTCATCCTTATCTTGGCTGATAACTGCACCGTTCAGGTCGATGCCGGCAAAAATACCCCGAGCGCGAGAATAAGTTAATACTTCCGCGTTCATCTTGATGTCAGTGTCGGCAGCAGCGTCACGGCCCACTGGCCCTGCCGCAGCTGAAGCGTCGGCACCGAGCTTGAATTTGCTGGATAACATTTTCTGCATTCCCTTATCACTGTTAACGACCATTACGAGGTCAACGGCTTGACCGCCAAGTTGCAGCCCCCAGCTTCCGCCGGTGATCGTAATGGGAGCAGGTGCGCTCCAACCTTTTTCGGTTCTGCAGGTGGCCACGCCCTTGCCATGCTCCCCGCCGAAGCCCACTGCTATCTTGACCAGCGACGGTACGACGGCTATGCACTTGGCATGCGTCATAACTTTATCGGGAATCGCTTTATCCGGAACCGACATAATTTCGTTGAGAACTTCAGCCGCTTTGTCGATACGCTTTTCGATGTCGGTCTGATCTTTATCGCGCGCCCAGCCCATGCTGGCCAGAATCAGAACTACGCTGCCAAGCGTCAACAGGTGCTTCGCTGCTGCGTGATTTCGTGCTTTCATCTTGAGCCTCTTCTGTACCCAATCGGGCACCCCAGGATTGCTTGCACACTGACTGTAATCCCGGTGTAAATTGCGGACTATCCGGTCCGCGTGGTAGATGCGGCTGGGACATGCCTTAGTGCCAATCGGTTTACGCGATTGGTCCAGCCAACTGAGGCCCTGGAACCGGCATGGGAACACCCGATGCCAAAGCGATATCCCATTCGTCGAAGACAGGGCGCGCTGGTTTCGAAAGTCGCTCCTCCGAGATCACTGCAGCGCGCGACGCGGGTACCCGCGACAGCAACTCGCGAATTCGCAGCTTGGCTTTGTGCAGTTGCGATTTCGAGTTTCCGACAGAACAACCGAGCATCTCTGCTATTTCTTGATGCTCATAGCCCTCGACTTCGTGTAAAACGAAAATCGTTCGGTATCCTTGCGGAAGGTCCTTAATTGCGTTGGAGAGGGCCACCCGATCGACGCAACCAGTGAGGCAGTTGTCCTTAGCTCCATACTCCCGGCGGATTTTAGCCCCATCACTGTTGCTGTATGGCTCGTCGAGAGAAACTTGTGTGAGCGACTTCTTGCGAAAATGCATTAGAACCGTATTGACGGCGATACGGTGAAGCCAGGTGGAAAACGCTGAATCTCCGCGAAAAGTGGCGATTTTGCGGAACACTTGCAGAAAAGCATCTTGTGTGAGATCTTCCGCTTCCGCGGCATTGTTAGTCATACGCAAACATACGGAGTAGATCCGGGACTTGTGCGCGTGAAAAAGTGTAGCGAATGCGTCTGCATCGCCTTCTTGTGCGCGCCTAATCACCTCGGAGTCTACGGTAACCGTGCCAGAGTCGTTCATTTCATCCCCCATTTAAATCAGCTCAGACGAAACCAGATTGGGGCGTCGTCTTGACACTTGGGAGAGTAGAGGTGAAAGCGGTCCGGGGTCTATCGAGTGCAGCCTGTAGGTGACCTTAGATGTTGCTGTACCATTCTTGCTGGTCCACTGAGAGACTCAGGTATGGTAGAGTCTTTCTTCTTTTTAGCCTTCGTCCAACAGACAAGTTTAGATACGTTTACCGGGCACCTTGATTTTTATCCTTCCGTCATTATTTTGTAACCAGATTTATCGCGCCGGTTTTTCGCGCGCGATACTCTGAGCGACGGCGATGAAGATTGTTGACGTTCGCGGTTGCGTAAATGTAGACGGGCGCGAGGCCCATCCTCCCTGATTTAAATTTATTTTGTGCCGCGAGCTCTTGTTTCGCTAGAAGTCGCGGGTTTGTTCCCTTCCCCGATCCAGCTCATGGAGTCCGCGGAAATTTGCTACAGAGAATCCTAGTGTGGCGTACAGATTTGGTGGGATTGTCCGCCGTCAACTGTCGACCTATTCTGCCGGCATGGAATGTTTCCTCAACGTACCCACCTTTCGAGCAGGAGTTGGTCGAATTGTTACTAACTCCTGCTTCTCGCCCTTTACTACTGGGTTTTGATCATGGTGCTGCACCGCTCGGGGCGCTTCCCGTCCTTTAATAATTCCTAATTGGAGGTTAAAAATAAAAGCGGAAACGCTGCAGGATTGTATTTGGAAGAACTAAGGGATTTGTACGAAGCTGAAAATCAGTTGATCAAAACCTTACCAAAGCTCGCGAAGGCAGCGACCTCGGATGAACTTCGGGATGCCTTTGAAGATCACCTCGAGTAAACCAGAGAATCATGCGCAACCGCTCAAGACTATTTTCGAGCGGATGGGAGAAAAGACAAAAAGACGGAAGTGCGAAGCGGAGGTGGAGCTCTTGGTGTATGTTGCTCTGCCTCAGACTTCGCCCTCGGCCATACCGGAACTGAAATCAGGTCTTACGGGGTCAGCCGGATCGTTCCGCAGTATGTTCCCACTTAATATTAAATCTGAGATCAATTTCAACGGGAGGGTCTTATGCTTTACTGGGCGTTAATGTTTTTGGTAGTTGCACTGATTGCCGCCATTTTCGGCTTCACCGGCATCGCAGTCGCAGCCGCGGGAATAGCGAAACTGTTGTTCTTCATTTTCCTAGTGCTGTTCGTGATTACATTCGCAACGCACCTGACGGGTAGAGGCGGCAGAAGGGTTTAAGGTTTCTACACAACGGACTGGCCCGGCCGAGAGTTTCAGCTCTCGACCGGGCCAAACTTATTTGATCTGCCCCCGATGGAGTCTACGGTATCGACGAAATTGATAGGGGAACTCTTCCGCGTAAATACTGAATCAGCCCGATAAATTGATCTGCGATACTGTTCTATTGTCATTTCAGCCCCAACGCGAGGGGGGACGGCAGGTGCTGAACTGTACCCTTCCATTATTGCCGGTGCCTGCCTTCCTCCCCAATAAGCTCCTTTATTTTTATTTTCATACACGAAATTCAGACTGGCGGTCGTAGGTTTTGACCCTTACGACTGCCAGGCTACCCGAAACTCATTTCTTGCAACTAAATTTTTGCACGCCGCACAAATTTGCAATTCTGTGCTGCGATCGCACGACCATAAAATAGGAGCGATTAATGGGAAACGAATCTGAAAAGGATCTCCAGCGTCAGCAAACAAACACCTCAGACCAGTCGAGGAAAAATCCACCGCAGCAGAGCGGACAGAATCCATCACATCAAGGCGGACAACAGAGCGGACAAAATCAGGGCCAGCAGGATCCTTCGAAAAAGAATCCTTCGCAGGGCGGCTCATCCCGTCAGGGCGACGACCAGGAAGATTTTAACCAAGAAAAACGTCGCGCTTCCTAGTTTTAGTTTCTTGCCCAACCAAATCCCCCAGCGAACCTGCTGGGGGATGTTTTTTGTACCCAATCGCTTGATGACCGGAATCAATCTCTTACACTATCCCGACAGGGCGGCCCAAACGTCCTACAGTAAATACCCTAGAGCGAATGCGGTACCATTCGTGTTAAGAAATTGCAAGGGCCGAAGTTCTGCGTTTTCTTGCTTACTAAAAAAGCAGCCTTCAGCGAGAGGTGGCATCAGCCGCGGCAATGACGACAACGGCATCGTTTAGCCGAAAACCGCCATTTAGAGGAGTCGATAGTCCCAAAATCACTAAGGGGCAGCTAGAAGATCGCACAAAACCGCGCGAATCGCGTTCTTAAAGAGATACCTATGAAGAGAAATGAACGAAATACTGCGACCGCAACCGTGGATACGGCAGCAACGGCCGACGAAAAGAGCAATGGGCACTCCAAAATCAGTGCCGAACCGTCATCCGCTAACTTTACGGCGATACTCGCTAGCCTGCAAACCATGCGCGACGGCGACTTTTCCGTACGGCTGCCGGGCTCATGGACAGGCCTAGCGGGCAAGATTGCGGACACCTTCAACGAGATTGTTGCCGCGAATCAGCAAATGGCGCAGGAGTTGAAACGTGTCGGTCAAGTGGTCGGCAAGGAGGGACGGACTCGGGAGCGTACGCGATTTCACGAGTCGCGCGGTGCATGGGGCGAGATGGAAGTCTCGGTCAACACGCTGGTTGAGGATCTGCTGAGGCCGACGACGGAAGTTACGCGCGCTATCGCGGCCGTCGCTCAGGGCAACCTCACGCAGACTGTACGGCTGGACGTGGACGGACGGCCGCTCGAAGGCGAGTTCTTACGGTCAGCCAATATCGTTAACACCATGATTCAGCAGCTTGGCGTGTTTACTGCCGAGGTTACCCGCGTCGCCCGCGAGGTAGGAACCGACGGCAAGTTGGGCGGCCAGGCGCAGGTGCCCGGGGTGGCAGGAACTTGGAAAGATCTTACCGACTCGGTCAACTCGATGGCCAGCAACTTAACCGGCCAGGTGCGCAACATCGCTGAGGTCGCAACCGCCGTGGCTAGCGGCGATCTCTCCCGCAAAATTACGGTGGACGTGCGCGGCGAAATTCTCCAGCTCAAAGAAGCCATTAATACGATGGTGGATCAGCTTCGGTCGTTCGCGTCGGAAGTGACCCGCGTGGCCCGCGAAGTCGGGACCGACGGAAAACTCGGTGGACAGGCCGTGGTGCCTGGTGTGGCAGGAACCTGGAAGGATCTTACCGACTCCGTGAACGCCATGGCCGGAAACCTCACGGCGCAGGTCCGCAACATTGCTGAAGTAACTACTGCCGTGGCACGCGGCGACTTGTCACGCAAAATCACCGTCGACGTGAAGGGCGAAATTCTCGAACTCAAAGACACGATCAACACGATGGTGGATCAGCTCAATGCGTTCGCCGGCGAAGTGACCCGCGTGGCCCGCGAAGTGGGTACGGAAGGCAAACTCGGCGGTCAGGCCCAGGTGCCTGGCGTAGGCGGCACGTGGAAAGATCTTACTGACAACGTGAATTTCATGGCCAGCAACCTGACTGGCCAAGTGCGAAATATTGCCGAAGTAGCAACGGCTATCGCCAGCGGCGACCTTTCCCGCAAAATCACCGTGGACGTGCGCGGTGAAATTTTGCAGCTCAAAGAAACTCTTAACACCATGGTGGATCAGCTCAACCGGTTCGCCGGTGAAGTTACCCGCGTGGCCCGCGAAGTGGGTACGGAAGGCAGATTGGGCGGCCAGGCTAACGTGCCAGGCGTCGCCGGTACCTGGAAGGATTTGACTGACTCCGTAAACTCCATGGCCGGAAACCTTACCGGCCAGGTTCGTAACATCGCCGAAGTTACTACCGCCGTGGCTCGCGGCGACTTGTCGCGCAAGATCACCGTGGACGTCAAGGGTGAAATTCTCGAACTCAAGAACACCATTAATACGATGGTGGACCAACTCAACGCTTTCGCCGGCGAAGTAACTCGTGTGGCCCGCGAAGTGGGTACTGAAGGCAAGCTCGGCGGACAGGCGCAGGTCCCGGGCGTCGCCGGCACGTGGAAGGATCTTACTGACAACGTAAACTTCATGGCCAGCAACCTCACCGGCCAAGTCCGCAACATCGCCGAAGTGGCAACGGCTGTGGCCCGCGGCGACTTGTCCCGCAAGATAACGGTGGACGTGAAGGGTGAAATTCTCGAACTCAAGGACACCATTAACACCATGGTGGATCAGTTGCGGTCATTCGCTTCCGAAGTAACCCGCGTGGCCCGCGAAGTGGGAACCGACGGCCGCTTGGGAGGTCAGGCACAGGTGCCTGGCGTGGCGGGAACGTGGAAGGATCTCACGGACTCCGTTAACTCAATGGCCAGCAACTTGACCGGACAGGTGCGAAACATCGCCGAAGTAGCGACGGCTATTGCGAGCGGCAACCTGTCGAAGAAAATCACAGTAAACGTCAGCGGCGAAATCCTTCTGCTCAAGGAAACCATCAACACGATGGTGGACCAGCTTAATGCGTTCGCCGGCGAAGTGACGCGTGTGGCCCGCGAAGTAGGAACCGAAGGACGGTTGGGCGGTCAGGCTAACGTCCCGGGCGTGGCCGGTACCTGGAAAGATCTCACCGACTCCGTGAACTCAATGGCCGGAAACCTTACCGGCCAGGTTCGTAACATTGCCGAAGTTACTACCGCCGTGGCTCGCGGCGACTTATCGCGCAAGATCACGGTGGACGTCAAAGGCGAAATTCTCGAACTCAAGAACACGATCAATACGATGGTGGACCAGCTGAACGCGTTCGCTGGCGAAGTAACTCGTGTGGCTCGCGAAGTAGGAACGGACGGCAAACTCGGAGGTCAGGCGCAGGTGCCGGGCGTCGCCGGAACGTGGAAAGATCTCACCGACAACGTGAACTTCATGGCCAGCAACCTCACCGGCCAAGTACGAAACATCGCCGAAGTAGCTACGGCAATCGCTACCGGTGACCTTTCGAAGAAGATCACCGTGGACGTGCGTGGCGAAATTTTGCAGCTCAAAGAAACTCTAAACACCATGGTTGAGCAGTTGCGTTCCTTCGCCGCAGAAGTTACGCGCGTAGCTCGCGAAGTGGGTTCCGAAGGCCGGTTGGGTGGACAGGCGAACGTGCCCGGCGTCGCGGGTACGTGGAAAGATCTCACCGACTCGGTGAACGCGATGGCCGGGAACCTCACCGCGCAAGTTCGCAACATCGCCGAAGTAACGACCGCGGTGGCTCGCGGCGACTTGTCACGCAAGATCACGGTGGACGTGAAGGGCGAAATTCTCGAGCTCAAGAACACGATCAACACCATGGTGGACCAGCTCAACGCGTTCGCCGCCGAAGTAACCCGTGTGGCCCGCGAAGTCGGTACAGAAGGCAAGCTTGGAGGTCAGGCGCAGGTGCCTGGAGTGGCCGGTACCTGGAAAGATCTCACCGACAACGTCAACGTCATGGCCGCCAACCTCACCGAGCAGGTGCGCGGTATCGTGAAAGTGGTGACCGCCGTGGCCGACGGCGAACTCACTCAGAAGCTGACCGTGAATGCCAAGGGCGAAGTGGCAGCTCTGGCTGAAACGATCAACAACATGACCGATACACTCGCCACCTTTGCCGACCAGGTTACGACCGTGGCCCGCGAAGTCGGCGTGGAAGGCCGTCTGGGCGGTCAAGCCAACGTGCCCGGCGCAGCCGGTACCTGGAAGGATTTGACCGGAAACGTCAACTTGCTGGCCGACAACCTTACCAACCAGGTACGCGCCATCGCGGAAGTCGCGACCGCCGTGACCAAGGGTGACCTCACTCGTTCGATTCAGGTGGAAGCCAGCGGCGAAGTCGCCGAGCTCAAAGACAATATCAACACCATGATCGACAACCTGCGGCTGACCACGGACCGCAACACCGAGCAGGACTGGCTGAAGACCAACCTCGCTCGCTTCACCAGCATGTTGCAAGGCCAGCGCGATCTGACCACGGTGGGACAGAAGCTTCTTTCAGAGTTGGCCCCGCTAGTAAGTGCGCATCAAGGCGTCATCTACCAGATGGAGACAGAAGAGTCAGCCGGAATGGTGCTGCTTTCGGCCTTCGCTTCGGACGGAGAGGACGGACATCTGCGACGGGTAAGGCTGGGCGAAGGTCTCATCGGACAATGCGCGTCGGAAAAGAAGCGCATGTTGATCACCGACCTGCCGGAGAACACAGTCACCATCCGATCCGGTTTGATCGAAGCCGTTCCTCGAAACGTCATCGTGCTGCCGGTGCTCTTTGAGGATCACGTGAAGGCGGTCATCGAACTCGCTTCGTTGAGCACATTCACTGCCTCGCATCTGGCGTTTCTTGAACAGCTGACGGCCAGCATCGGCATCGTGCTGAACAGTATCGAGGCCACGATGCAGACCGAAGGTCTGTTGAAGCAATCGCAGCAATTAGCTACCGAACTGCAAACGCAGCAAAGAGAGTTGCAGCAGACCAACGAGCAGCTTGCCCAAAAAGCGCAACAGCTCGCCGAACAGAACGTGGAAGTGGAACGCAAGAACCAGGAAATCGAGCAGGCGCGCGGAGCGTTGGAAGAGAAAGCCAAAGAATTGGCGCTGACTTCCAAGTACAAGTCCGAGTTCCTGGCCAACATGTCTCACGAGTTGCGCACACCTCTGAACAGCATTCTGGTTCTTGGCCAGCAACTCACTGACAATCCCGATGGGAACTTGACGCCCAAACAAGTCGAGTTCGCGCGCACCATCCACGGCGCGGGAACCGATCTGCTCAACCTCATCAGCGACATTCTCGATCTTTCGAAGATCGAGTCGGGAACGGTTTCAGTCGAAGCCGAGGAAGTGTTCTTCGCCAGCCTGTTGGACATGGTCGGTCGACCATTCAGGCACGAGGCCGAGAATCGGCGGCTTGCATTCGAGGTGCATTCCGATCCCCACCTTACACGCAGCCTGGTCACCGACTCGAAGCGTCTGCAGCAGGTGCTGAAGAACCTGTTGTCCAATGCATTCAAGTTCACGGAACAAGGCGGCGTGCATCTGAACGTAGCGCTTGCCACGGAAGGATGGAGCGAAGATCATTCCATTCTCAACAGCGCTGCGTCGGTTGTGGCTTTCGAAGTATCCGATACCGGCATCGGCATTCCGTCAGAGAAACAGCGCATCATCTTCGAGGCGTTCCAACAGGCAGACGCCGGCACCAGCCGCAAGTACGGAGGAACCGGATTGGGGCTGGCAATCAGCCGCGAACTGGCCAGCTTGCTAGGCGGCGAGATACAGCTGCGCAGCGCGCCGGGCAAAGGCAGTACCTTCACTTTGTACCTGCCGCAAACCTACGTCGGGCCCTCTTCAGCCAGTGCGGCGACGGTGGACCGGAGGAGTCGGTTGACGACTCCTCCGCTTCAGCTGTCGGCGGTCCGGACGACGGAGGTTGCAATCGAGCACGTTCCAGACGACCGCGAAAATCTGCAGCCGGACGATGCGGTTCTGTTGATCGTCGAAGACGATCCCCATTACGCCCGCGTCCTCTGCGATCTTTCGCACGATAGTGGATTCAAGGTACTGGTCGCGATGAAGGGCGCAGAAGCGCTGGCGCTGGCGCGGGAGTTCCATCCAACCGCAGTGTCGCTGGATGTCTTCTTGCCTGACATGTTGGGTTGGACCGTACTTAACCATCTGAAGCAAGATCCCGCTACCCGCCACATCCCGGTGCAGATGCTGACCTTGGATGAAGACCGGCATCACGGGCTCGCACGCGGGGCTTTCGCTTTCGTTACTAAGCCAACGACGCCGGAGGGCCTGGGAGCGGCGTTGAATCGGATCAAGGAGTATACGACGCCGCGGAGGAAGCGCTTGTTGGTGGTCGAAGATAATCCGGCCGAACAGCTTAGCATCCGCGAACTGCTGGGATATGACGACATAGACGTCTCGGTCGCGTCCAGCGGCAACGATGCACTCGCCGTCCTGAATGAGGAGCCGTTCGACTGCGTAGTGCTCGATCTGCGGCTCCCGGATATGTCAGGCTTCGACGTCTTGGAGCGGCTACGCGACACTCCAACTCTCACTGACCTGCCGGTCGTGGTATTCACCGGGAAGGAGCTCTCGTCGGACGAAGATGCGCGCCTGCACACGCTGGCACGCAGCGTGGTAGTGAAGGGCGTCGAGTCTCCGGAACGGCTGCTCGATGAGACGGCGCTGTTCCTGCATCGCGTGGTCGCTGATCTTCCTGCCGAGAAACAGAAAATGCTGGATCGTCTGCACCGTTCCGATGACGCCCTGGTAGGAAAGAAAGTGCTGGTGGTGGACGACGATGTGCGAAACATCTTCGCCCTTTCCAGCGTACTGGAACGTCGCGGAATGACAGTTCTAACAGCCGGAACAGGACGCGAAGCAATTGCAACCCTCGAATCCACCCCTGACTTGGCAATCGTGCTGATGGACATCATGATGCCCGAAATGGACGGATATGAGACGATGCAGGTGATTCGGCAGAACAGCGCATTCCGGCGCTTGCCAATTATCGCGCTGACAGCAAAAGCTATGAAAGGCGATCGCGAGAAGTGTCTCGAAGCGGGTGCATCCGAATACCTGGCGAAACCCGTCAATACTGAACAACTATTATCTGCGCTTCGTATGTGGCTGCACAGATAAGTTGCTCAAGACGCGGGGTGCCAGTGGAGGCCAACAGCAAAAATGACGGCGAATGAAAAAGTCAACATTCTCATGGTGGATGACCAGCCAGCCAAGTTGCTCAGCTATGAAGTAATACTGGCGGAACTTGGAGAGAACTTGCTCAAGGCCACTTCGGGGAAGGAGGCGCTGGAACAGCTGCTGAAACATGACATTGCCGTCGTGTTGATGGATGTGAGTATGCCGGATCTCGATGGATTTGAATTAGCGGCCTTGATCCGGCAGCACCCACGCTTCCAAAGAACTGCGATCATCTTTATATCCGCGGTGTATCTCAGTGACTTGGACCGGCTAAAAGGGTACGAGCGCGGGGCCGTGGATTATATCTCCGTTCCTGTCATCCCGGAACTCCTCAGAGCGAAAGTCAGCATATTTTCCGAACTGCATCGCAAGGCGAAACAGCTAGAAGCTCTGAACCGGGAACTGGAGGAACGTGTCGCAGAGCGAACCGAGGAATTGGAAAGAAGAGCCGCAGCCCTGCAGGAGCTTAACAGTGAACTGGCGCGAAAGAATCAGGAACTCGACGCTATTGTGCGGACCGCTCCAGACATTATTTTCAGTCGGCAGACTGATGGTTCCAGGGACTATATCAGCGATCGATTTTATGAATATACCGATGCTGCCCCGGGCTCTGCGAAGGGATCCGGTTGGTTGGAATTTGTGCATACGGACGACCGCGACAGGAGCATGGCTCTCTGGACGCATTGCGTAGAGTCGGGCGAAAACTATGAGGCCGAATACCGCATGCGCGGTAGGGATGGACAATACCGCTGGTTCAGAGCACGGGCGGTTCCGATCCGTGATTTAGAAGGACAAATCGTCAAATGGTACGGGACTTGTTCCGACATTCACGACAGCAAAATACTGGAACAGTCAATTCGCGATAGCGCGACCGAATTGGAGAGGTTGGTTGACGATAGGACGGCGGCTCTGCGGCGACTATCCGGTCGTCTGCTTACTATGCAAGATGATGAGCGGCGGCGTATCGCCAGAGAACTGCATGATGGGTTAGGGCAAGACCTCGCCGCCGCGAAGATGATGATGGACGGCATTCTCGAAAAGAATTCTGTCCAGGCCAACCGGCGTGTAGCCCGAGATGCCAGCGAAACAATTGACCGTGCCATTCAACAAGTAAGAAGCCTGTCTCACCTTTTGCACCCGCCATTGTTGGATGAAGTTGGTTTGCTCTCCGCCCTGCGCTGGTACTTGGATGGGCTGACCAAGCGCAGCGGCATTGTGACTTCGCTGGATGTCCAGCCGCCCACCTTTCCGCGCTTGGGCGCGGAGTTAGAGACTGCGATCTTCCGTATCATTCAGGAAGCCCTTACCAATGTTTATCGACATTCGGGAGCGCAAAAAGCCTGGGTCACGTTGGTACAGCGCGACAATCGAGTTTCGGTGACGATCAGAGACGACGGTAAAGGAATTGAAAACCCAGTCGTAGAACTGCGGCCCGGAAGCATTGGTATCGGCATCGGCGGAATGAGTCAGCGGGCTAAGGAGTTTGGCGGCGAGTTACGCCTTACGAATACGGCTCCGGGAACACTCGTCGAGATAGCGGTCCCGTTTCTCCACCCAGCGTCTGAAACCACACACGCACTGATTTAATGATTTGTCATTCCGAGCGAACCGAGGAATCTGGGGTTCAGCCAGCAAGTACCCAGATTGCTTGCTACGCTCGGAATGACAGGAATTCGTACGCGCCACGCCTCGATTAGCCGCGGGTTCCAGTACCGGGCTCATCCGAAAACTGCTGACGAACTTTGTCGCCCATTTCATGCACTTTGCCGGCAATGACGTTTCGCGTTTCTTCGCCACTGGCAGGCGCTAGAACCAGCCCAATGCCAACACCGACAGCCACTCCTGCGACGAAACGGAGAACGTTGCCGGCCATGGAGTGATCTTCACCGCGAATAGCTTTGGTAGCTCGTTCGAGACGCTCAGTCGCGGTTTCGTACTTATCTTGCGCGACATCGCGCAAATCTGAAAAGCGATCGGCGGCACGCTTGCGGACATCCTTGGTCGCGCCATCTGACTGCTCGAGCAAATAGAGACCAGTGCCAAGTAATACTTTGAGCCACTTATTCATGGAGTTTCCTTTCGATTTGACGAATTTCATCAACCGTAACCATAACATCGGATTTCCGAAGTTAATATCAAGTCGATGCTGTAGGTCCCGCCGATACTTCTCCTAATCAATGGATTAGTGAATGCCACGCTGGCCCAGAACCCCAATCGGCAAGCAACCCGGCGCAGTTATTACACACCAAACTAGTGACAGTGAGTGGATTCGAAAGGATTGCGAGGATCTGTGCCGGAGACTCAGCGTTCGTGGCTATCTTTGCTTGGTTTTTTCGCCATCATTACGTTAGGTTCATCATTGATTTTTGCTGCGGTCTTCGCCGGTGTAACCGCAGTGATTGCTGGCGGCGAGTCTGCGCAAGCTTCTGATGATCAACAGGTGGATCCAATTGTGCCAGCGCAAACTTTTTCTGGAATCATCACCGACTCGCGTTGCGGCGCGAGACACACTGATACGGAAAAAAGTGCAGCAGAGTGTACCAGAATCTGCGTGCGTAATGGATCGAGATACTTACTTGTGAACGGCGACAAGGATTACGAAATTACAGGCGATCCGGGGCAAATCAGCCAGCTCGCAGGCCAGCGCGTTAAACTCACGGGCGCTTTGGCTGCCGGCAGGATCAAAGTCACATCAGCTACCGCACTGGTCCCCGATGGCCGCAACTAACTCAGCCGGAGCCATCAAGTATCGAGGAGATGTGTACAAGTTATCCTCTTGGGTTCTACGGACTTAGCTGTATTGAGCGAGAGGTATGGCCATGACACTCTTCACTGGGGGCCCAGATGGATACGACAGACAAAGAATGGACTCGGTGGAGTGTGATTCCGGCCTTCCTGGGAGGCAAAGGAATGCCCGTTAGAATCTTGATCGCAGACGACGATACATCCATACGGTATTTGCTGCGGCGGATACTGGAAGAACGTCCCGGGTGGGAGGTTTGCGGCGAGGCAGCCGATGGAAACGATGCAGTCGCCAAAATCAAACAACTCTCCCCTGATCTGGCCATAATTGATTTGGCGATGCCTGATAAGAACGGCATTGAGGCTGCGCGGCAGATATTCGCCAGCTCGCCATTAACGGCCATGCTCCTTTTGACGGTGCAGGAGGTATCCACCGAACTGGCGCGAGCCGCCCGCGACGCCGGATTTCGAGGAGCTGTGACCAAGGGCAGCGGCCGGGAGGTAGTGGTGGCCGTTGAGACGCTACTTAACCAGGGTACGGTCTTCAAAATCGAAGGGTCCGCCGAACGCGCCTGATTAGCCCGAAGATACTGTGAACACCCGATTGTCAGCCCTCAATCCCGGACGTTAACTTCTTAAAGGTAAGACTTCATAGCCGTGTGTCGGAGGGTACGACGCGGGCTTTTGGCGGTCATGGGTTAGTGTCGGTGAATCCGACGTTCGGACCCTCTGGACCGCCTTTCGTTTTTATAGCCGCCTTTGTCGAAGAGGGTTGAGCGGGCTTATCAGCTATTATTCTTGTGTGGGCGCACAAGTTCAACCACTGAACCTAATATCAGCGTTTTGAGCTTTTCGCGGAACGATCGACTTCGGAAGTCAGATATGCCAGAGCAGGAGAGCTTTTGGAGTGGCTGGCGCGAGCGGCTAACTGCCCTACGCAACGTCCCCCCTGTTCTCAAAATAGTGTGGGAATCGGGACCCGCGGTCGTGACAGGTGGGCTGGTTTTTCGCCTGTTCGCTTCCCTGCTGCCCATGGCATTGCTGTACGTTACAAAACTGATCATCGACAGTATTGTGAACGCTGCAAAGACCCACCAACCTGTTCGTCCCGGGTTCTGGTGGCTAGTGGCAACTGAATTTGGCTTGGCAGTTCTCGGTACCCTGCTTACCCGCATCATCGATTATCTGGATTCCCTCCTCGCCGATAAGTACACACGCTATGTCAGCATCCGGGTAATGAAGCACGCGGCTGAACTGGACTTGCTGGCCTACGAAGACCCGGTCTTCTATGACCGCCTCGACCGCGCCCGGGTACAGGCGACTGATCGCTTGGGAATGATCCAGTCCATTGGGCGGCTGGTTCAGCAGATCGCGACCGTCGTTTCATTGTCAATTTCGATCATGCTTTTCTCGCCCTGGCTGATGCTCCTGCTCATAGCCGGCGTGGTGCCCGCATTTTTGGGCGAGAGCCACTTCGCTTTTCTCGGCTACGCCAAGAACTTCCGCCAGACGCCAATTCGTCGTCAGCTGGATTATCTGCGGATATTGGGTGGCAGCAGAGAGGCCGCAAAGGAGCTCAAATTATTTGGGTTGAACGGTTTTCTCACCGAGCGCTTTACCCGCCTTTCGGACGAGGTCTACACAGAAAATGTTGCCCTGTCGCGACGCCGGCTCATTGCCGGGTCGTTCTTATCTCTGATCGGAACGGCGGGATATTACTCGGCGTATGTATTCGTGATTTGGCGGACGTTAACCGGCGCGCTCTCGATCGGTACGCTGACTTTCTTGTCGGGAGCGATATTGCAGGCGAGCACCAATATCCAGCAAATTTTCTCCACTCTTTCCGGCATAGCCGATCAGGCGCTCTTCCTGACCGATCTGCTTGCATTTTTTGATATGCAGCCCACAATTCGCTCCAAGCCGAATGCATTGATGACGCCGCGGCCGATCATGCGAGGCTTCGAGTTTCGTGACGTCTCGTTCCGCTATCCGGGCAGTCCCCGGCTGATTCTCGACCGTATGAATTTTTTTCTGCGGCCCGGCGAGCGCGTGGCATTGATTGGCGAAAACGGCCAAGGCAAAACTACGGTGGTGAAGCTGATTACGCGGCTCTACGATCCCACCGAAGGACAGATTCTGCTCGATGGCGTGGACCTGCGCGAGTACAGCCTGGAAGATTTATATAGCGAAATCGGCGTAATCTTTCAAGATTTTATGCGCTACGAGTTAAAGGCTCGCGAAAACATTGCGGTAGGCCGGGTCGAGGAGATCAACAACCTGGAACTGTTGCGGATGGCGGCTCGCAAAAGTATGGCGGATACTGTTATTGGACGCCTTCCAAAAGGATACGATCAAATGTTGGGCGGCCGCTTCGATGGCGGGCTTGACCTTTCCGGCGGTGAATGGCAGAAGGTTGCGCTGGCTCGGGCGTACCTGCGCGATGCGCAGTTGCTCATTTTGGACGAACCGACCGCAGCCCTGGACGCAAAAAGCGAGTTTGAAGTATTCCGCCGTTTTGCCGAGCTAACCACGGGAAAAATGGCGCTCTTTATTTCACATCGATTCTCTACCGTGCGTATGGCAGATCGCATCGTAGTATTGGACAAAGGCAAGATTGCGGAAGAGGGTAGTCACGACCAGCTCGCCCGAATGGGCGGCCGGTACGCGGAAATGTTCGAAATGCAGGCAGCCAGCTACCGCTAGGAATTTCAACGAGATGCCGCAAAACGTTCATCTGGAAATGGTAACTACAAAAACGGAATGCCCCCTCGAGCCTTCGGGACAAATGGGCTCGCACGAGATTGCTTTGCGTTCATATGCGGCGGAGTTGGCGCGCAATCTTTCATGGCTCCCTGGTGAAAGCCGGTCACCAGTTTTTGTTGAGCGATGCCGTCAGCTCTTGAAAGCCTTTAAACCACTGTTGAAGAAGATCGAGGGACGCTCGCTCGGCACATCTCTCTCGGACGATGGCCGGTGGTTGCACGACAATGTCCACCTGTTGAGCTCGGAACTTCAGAGTGTTTGCGAGACCTTCAAGACCCGGCAGAAAATGCCGCTGGTCCGGACTGCAAACGAGGCCATCATTCCGCGGGTGATTGTTTTGTCTGAAGCGTTTCTCGCCAAAACCGCTTATCAATTCAGTGAAAAGAGTTTCGCTTCCTACGTCGAGGCCTTTCAACAGCAGACGATTCTCAAAACCAAAGAGTTGTGGATGCTGATTCCTGCGCTCAAGCTGGTTTTGTTGGAAAGAATCGTAGAACGCGGCTCACAAGCGATCGCGAATCCGAAGCAATCGTACAGCGTCGGCGTTTGTGTGAGCAGTCTGCGGGACGTCAGTCAAGCCACCTGGAAAGACATACTCGAACCGCTGATTCTGCATGATCACGTTCTCCGCAAAGACCCAGCAAGCGCTTACGCTCGAATGGATCTGGAGAGTCGCGATTTATATCGAAACAAGATCGTAGAGGTCGCCGAATATTCCGATTTCAGCGAGATGGAAGTTGCCGCCGAAGCGCTCGCGCTGGCGCGCGAAGCGCAGCAACGAAGGGAAACCGATCCGCGGGCGGCACTGCGATGTTCGCACGTCGGGTACTATCTGCTCGCAGAAGGCGCGACATTGCTGCATCAGCGGGTGGGCTATACGCCGCCTTTTCGTGAGCGAATATCTTCATTCCTTCGCCGGTATCCCGATGAGTTTTACCTCAACAGCATACTGCTAATTACATTGGCGATGATGTCGATAGTAGTTTTGCTGTTGATGGATCCGCAAGTCTCGCCAGGACTCACTCTTTTCGCAATGTTGGCGTTATTTCTGCCGTGCTCGCAGGCTGCCGTGCAGATCACAAACTATTTGGTCACGTCGCTGCTGCGACCGCAAATATTGCCGAAGCTTGATCTGTCCGAGGGGATTCCTGCCGATTGCATGACGCTGGTCGCTGTCCCGAGCTTGCTGCTTGATGAGGAGCAGGTACGCAGGTTGGTCGATGACGTTGAGGTGCGCTTCCTGGGAAACCACGACCGCAATCTGCATTTTGCGCTTCTAACGGACCTTCCCGATTCGCGCTCCGAGCCGCGGGAAGGCGATCCATTGGTGGATCTGTGTGCGGAATTGATCGAAGGATTGAACGAGAAGTATGCCGGGCATGGCATGGGATCGTTCCTTATGCTGCACCGGCATCGCGTCTACAATCCGCGAGAAAAAGTGTGGATGGGATGGGAGCGCAAGCGCGGCAAGCTGATGGACCTGAATCGGCTGCTACGCCAGCAATACGACAGCTTCCCAGTCAAAATTGGGAATCTCTCGATCCTGACGCAAATTCGTTTCGTAATCACGCTCGATTCCGACACCGATCTGCCGCGCGGCTCGGCTCAACGCATGATTGGAGCAATTGCGCATCCGCTGAACCAGGCAATCGTCGACGCGGAAAAGAATATTGTGGTCGCGGGTTACGGCATCCTGCAGCCGCGTGTCGGAGTGAGCGTTCAAAGTTCGGGCCGTTCGCGCTTGGCAAGTATTTATTCAGGGGAGACCGGGTTCGACATTTATACGCGCGCGGTTTCGGATGTCTATCAGGATCTTTATGGCGAAGGCATCTTTGCGGGAAAAGGAATTTACGAAGTCGATACCGTGCGGCACGTGCTCGACCGCCGCTTCCCGCGCAACGCTCTGTTGAGCCACGATCTCATTGAAGGCGCTTATGCGCGCGCAGGTTTGGCGAGCGATATTGAAGTGATCGAAGATTATCCTTCGCACTACAGCGCCTACAATCGCCGCAAACATCGCTGGCTGCGCGGTGATTGGCAGATCGCCGGATGGCTGCTGCCGCGAGTTCCCGACGAATCGGGCCAGCGTGTGGTCAACCCGATTTCGATCGGCGCTCAGTGGAAGATTCTCGACAACTTGCGGCGGAGTCTGGTCGAGCCGGCTATTTTCGTATTATTCGTGCTGGGATGGACCGTGCTGCCGGGATCGCCGGTCTTGTGGACTCTAGCCACGGTCGCCATCCTGTTTGCTCCCAGTTGGTTCGAATGCCTGTTCGAGTTAATTCGCGCCGCAGTTTTACGCAAGCCGGCAATTGCTCGAGACGCCTTGGATGCACTCGTCGCCTCAAACATTAACGTTTTCCTGATGCTGACGTTTCTCGCGCACCAGATGTTAATTTCACTGGATGCGGTAGTGCGCACGCTGGTTCGGCGCATGGTTACACAGCAACGGCTTTTGCAATGGGAAACAGCGGCGCAGGCGGAAATTGGCGGTCACAAACGCACTTGGCTCGACGCCTATCTGGATTGGACGCCTGCCCTGGCTCTCGGACTAGGGCTGCTGGTGTGGTTTGTCCGGCGCAGTGCACTGCCCGCGGCACTGCCCATTCTGCTGCTGTGGGCCAGCAGTAAACTGTTATCGCAATGGCTGAACCGGCCCCCCCGGCCGGTGCGCAGCGCAGTGCCTGCGAAGGATGAACGGTTGCTTCGCCGTGCCGCGCTCCACACTTGGCGATACTTCGCCGAATTCAGCACCGAAGAACACAATTGGCTTATACCGGATAACGTGCAGGAAGAGCCTCCTGCCATTGCGCCGCGCATTTCGCCTACCAACCTTGGATTCCTGCTGAATGCGCGACAGGTGGCGTGCGAGTTCGGCTACCTCACAATCCCCGAATTCGCGCAGCAGACTCTACGGTCTCTGGCCACGGTATCCAAGCTGCAACGGTATCGCGGCCACTTGCTCAACTGGTACGACACTCGTTCACTCGCGCCGCTGGAACCGCAAATCGTCTCTGCGGTCGATAGCGGAAACTTAGTGGCTTCGCTGTGGACTCTTCAGCAAGGGTGTTTGGATCTGCTCGAGCGGCCACTTTTGCAAACCAGTGCGTCAGAGGGCTTCCTGGATCATCTTCGCATGCTGGTCGACGTACGTGCATTGTCGCGAAAGCGATTTTCTGCTTTCCAGAAAGAGATCAAGCGCAGGAAGTGGTTGCCTTATTTGCTGAACGGCGCCGATACGATTGTCGATCAAGTCCATCCGCAACCCCCTAAATCAAAGCATTCGAAAGATGCTCAATGGTTTTCTGAACAGCTACGTTCGCGGCTTGAGAACGTCAAGCAAACAGTTAGCTCTTACGCTCCCTGGCTGCTGCCGGAGTTCGCCTCATTGTGGGATGATCCCGCGATCAACCCCAATTCGGCGCGCGATCTTCCTGCGCTCGAGCGAATGCCCGATTTTATTGACGCTCTTTCCGTTCGCCTGCGGACGGCTATCCGCTCGAATGATGAACAAGAATTTCTCTATCAACGCCTCGAAGCGCTGCTCCCGGCAGCTCGTGCCAATGCCCTCGGGCTGATTCAGGATCTGCGGAAGATTGCCAAAAACGCCGGCAAGCTCGCGGATGAAATGGATTTTCGCTTTCTTTTGAACCAGCGCAAGCTCTTGTCGATTGGGTTCGATGTTAAATCTCAGCAGGTGCACTCGGCCTGTTACGATCTGTTGGCCACGGAATCGCGCATCGCTGCGTTTGTAGCCATCGCCAAAGACGATATCCGACAAGAAACCTGGTTCTTGCTGGGCCGGCCGCACGCTTTGGAACATGGGCATCCCGTCTTGCTCTCGTGGACCGGAACGATGTTCGAGTACCTGATGCCGCTGCTATGGATGCGCACCTATCCAAACACGCTTCTTGAGCGATCTTCCCGAGCGGCTGTTCGGACGCAACAGGCATATGTAGAAAATCGCGGAATCCCATGGGGCATTTCGGAGTCGGCTTATTTCAGGACTGACGAGGCTGGTAACTATCAGTATTATGCGTTCGGTGTACCGCAACTTGCGCTTAGCAAGGGCGAATTGAATTCGCTGGTTATCTCCCCGTACTCATCGGTGCTCGCGTTGCATGTGTGTGCGTCCGAGGCGCTGAAGAACCTGCACCGTATGAGTCGCGAAGGGTGGCTAGGTTCGTATGGCTTTTATGAGGCCGCTGACTTCACGCCCGCCAGGCGACGCTCGCGGCTTCATCGCTACGAACTGGTACGCTGCTGGATGGCTCATCATCAGGGTATGAGCTTGCTCTCGATCGCTAACTTCCTCGACGATGGGGTTATACAACGATGGTTCCACAGCGATCCGCGCGTGCAAGCCACCGAACTTTTGCTGCACGAGAAACCGGTTGCACACGGCCGCCCCACGCGCAGGAATTATGGCGCCAGCGCCGCATGAAGCCAGCTTTGGCTGGATCCAGCATTCGGTCAATGTGACCGAGGCTGCCGCCACGTTCAATGCGGAAAATTGATACATTCCGAACATTTCTAATTTTCGTGACGGTCTCTGCTCTGACCGTTCCGCCCGCGAATGCCCAGAACAATCCGCAACCGATTGCAATCGTCGTTGACGCAAACGCTCCTTCACATCCCTTCCCGCATTTCTGGGAGCAGATGTTCGGCTCGGGACGGGCCGTGCTTTCCCTCCGGGATAGCTATCGTCAGGACTTGCGCGACGTAAAGCGGATCACGGACTTCGAGTATGTCCGCTTCCACGCAATTCTCCACGATGAAGTTGGTGTGTACGATGAGGATGGCCAGGGGCATCCGGTATACAACTTTTCCTATGTCGATCAGATTTACGATGGTCTGCTGGCAAACGGTGTAAAACCATTTATCGAGCTGAGCTTTATGCCGCAGAAGCTGAGCGGCTCACAACCTCCTGCACGTTTTCTGGTATAGGCCGAACGTCTCTCCGCCTAAGGACTGGGGCAAGTGGGATGACCTTGTCGCTGCATTCACCAAACATCTGATCGAACGCTACGGCATCGACGAAGTTGCGCACTGGTACTTTGAAGTGTGGAACGAACCTAATCTTGATTTCTGGGGCGGAGAGCCAAAGCAGGCCAGCTACTGGGAGCTTTACGATCACACGGCGCAGTCAATCAAGCGCGTGAATCAGCGGCTGCGAGTCGGAGGCCCAGCTACCGCACAAGCCGCTTGGGTCGATGCTTTTATTAAACATTGCGCGGAAAACAAAATCCCTATGGACTTTGCGTCGACCCACGTCTACGCGAACGATTCCGCCCAGGACGTATTCGGAACCCAGGAAAATATCCCGCGCGACAAAATGGTTTGCCGGGCGGTGAGCAAGGTTCACAACCAGATTGCAGCCTCGAGCGCGCCTAGTTTGCCTTTGATCTGGAGCGAGTTCAATGCGAGTTATAAGAATGAACCCGACGTTACCGACTCGACTTACATGGGTCCTTGGATGGCCGATACTATCCGTCAATGTGATGGCCTCGTCAGCAGTATGAGTTATTGGACCTTCTCCGACGTGTTTGAGGAGCAGGGCGTAGTGAAAATACCTTTTTACGGCGGCTACGGGTTGATTGCCGAAGACGGGATTCCGAAGCCGGCATACAATGCGTTCGCACTCCTGCATAAACTGGGAAACCAGCGCATAGCGCTCGATTCCGATTCCGCTCTGCTTACCCGCAGGGAGGATGGCACGATGGTTCTCGCGCTGTGGAACTATGCTCCGCCTGGAGCGGAAACAGGGCTTTCGAAAACTGTTACTCTGCATTTCCAAAATACGCGACGACGCCGGGCTTTTATCTCTCGCGTCGATCATCAACACGGGGACGTTCGACCGGCGTATGAGAACATGGGTTCGCCGCGCTATCCCACACAATCGCAGATTAAGGAATTACGCCGGCTGGCCGAGCTACCAGCGCCGGAGAGCAGCAAGCTGAAAAATGACGAACTGACAATTACGATTCCCGCCCAGGGTCTGGCGCTGATCGAACTGAAATAGCGCAAAACTGAGGCTTATGCTCAGGATTCGTCAGGTTTGAACCCCGCGCGTTCCATCCCCCGTTTCGCTTCTTGGTTCTTCATGAAAGTTTCCCAGACAAATCCGGTGCGCGCATTTTCGGCCATTATCATAGTGATGCCGGTGTCAATTCCAATCACATCAGTGTCGTACCAGTTCTTCAATGGATTGAACGCATTCACAAACCCGTAACGGCACCAGGCCCCTCCGTAATGACTTTTGATGTTCTGCAAAACGCGCATTACCGGCTGCGGCAAAAAAGGCAACGATCCTGCGGACGCACTGGGCACAACCGTTCCATCGATTGGTCCTGTTGACGGCGGACCGCCCCAGATGACGTAGCCTTTTTGCGAATCCGATGCCGTGATGCCCCAAAGATCATCGCTGTAATCCGGGAATTGCTTTGACAGTTCTAAGCAGAAGCGGCGATGCACGTCGGTAGCGATTCGCCGAGTTCTTAAAATAATTCGCATATTTATCGTGTTTGCCGCGAAAATCGAACCAAGCCTGCGAATATTGATGCACGAACAACGGCGCAAACGAACCAATGTACCGCAGGCCATCATATTCAAAAGTGGTTCGCTTCCAGGCATTCCAGGTTTCCACGCGCAGCGGGTAAGCGGCCGATCCCAATCCCAGCAAGTACATCATCATCAGCTCGCTGTAATAGTCCCAGCGGTACGGCAGAAAACCAATTTCTGGAGTCCATCCATGAGGCAATAAAGAAGTGTCCTCGGAAAGCCAGGTCCAATCCACACGATTAAAAATTTCGTATGCCAGAAGACTGATTTCTGAATGTTGGAAGTGCTGCCGGCAAGTAAGAATCCCGCACAAGCAGGATGGCCGTATCGACCGAAGACACCTCGGAGTCCCACAATCGTTCACCGTTAGTCAGACTGGCGAAGTGATAGAAAAATCCTCTATGAGTGGGCAATCTTTTCCACAAGAAGCGTAAACAGGCCACAACTCGTTCGCGCGCTTCAGCAAGAGAAATATATCCGCGCTTTTCCCCAATGCAGAGCGCGGTCAGCCCGTAACCCGTTGCCGCGATACTTCCGACGACTCCGTTGTCATTCGTGCGCACATTGTAACGGTCTCTCACCATCCCGGTTTGGGGGTTGGCTTGTTCCCAGAAATAAAGGAAATTTGCCTTCTCCAATTCTTCCAGCAGATCGTCATCGGCCTGCGAAAGGTATGTTGGAACCGGAGGGCGCGCTGCCTCAAGATGTTGTTGCGGCGTCGCGGACAAGAGCGGACCAAGGCTTCCCGCAAACGGCAGACATATACCCAGGCGGCCCATCTGCTTCAGCAGATCCCGGCGCGACACATTTTTGTCTGTGGGATTGTTCTTGTCTTTCCGGCGCACTAAGACAATTTTAGACGATTTCCGCCGCTGTGTAGATTGGGAACCAGAAGAAGCAAGAGTATTTTGTGCATAACCTGTGCCTATATTCGGGAATGCAATATCCAAGTACGCGCTATGAGTGTCATAGAATACTGACGGTGGGGACCGCATGATCTGGAAACGAAAGGTTGCAATTTGGGCCTTTACAATTGCAACCATCGCAGGTGGGGTGGCTGCAGTGTCGATAGCTATTCACCGGGCGCAACCGATAACCATCAAAGGCGCCGTCCTGAGCGCGGATGATGATCCGCAAAAGCAGTTACCGATTGCAGACGTTCAAATAACCGGAACCGACGGTTCGGCGGTGAGCAGTAGCAAATCTGATGCTTCTGGCTTTTTCACTCTCACGCTACGCCGTGGACTTAGGCGGCGCCAGCCACTGATGCTGCGATTCCGCCATCCAGATTACAAGCCACTCGACTTAAACGAATTTGTTTCAGACGAGATTTACATCGCTCGCATGGTGCCCCTTCATCATGCTGCTCACGTCAGCGTTGGCCACCCCGACATCGGGATATCGAATGTGCGAGTACGGTATTCGGTAAAAGCCACGACCGAAGCCGACGTCGGCAGCGCGGTCAAGACGTTCGAAGTCGTGAATACTGGCAACGTGCTTTGCAAGGGACATCATCCCTGCTCTCCCGACGGAAAATGGAAAGCGGCGCTGGCCTCTGCATCGCTCGACGCAGGCGAGGGAAATCAGTTTCGCAATGCCAGAGTTTCTTGCATCGCCGGCCCGTGCCCCTTTTCAAAAGTTGAATTCGAAGATCTTTCGCGAGCCGGTCGGAGAGTGAACGTGTCGGTGCGGAACTGGTCGGACACCACAACGTTCCTGATGGAGGCCGAGGTCGTCCATCCTATGGTCAGCGACCTTGTGCGAGAGTCGTATCCCGTGATTTTCGGCCGCGCGCTGAATTTCAGTTTGCCGCCTTTGGCGGAAGGCCCGAGTATTGAGGCGGAGGTGAATGGAGAGTCCATTGTTTTTCCGCTCGGGCCGGACCTTTTCTTAAGCTGGGCGGATTGTCATGTGAGAGTTGATACCGACCAAGCCAGAGCTTATCGCTGTGAACTCAAGCCTGGGTATCGTTTTCAATAGTTCCGCGAAGCTTACGTTGCTTTCTGATCTAGGTCGGTTCTGTCCGAACTGAATCGCCCATTAGTGTTATTCGGCCGGTGTATATTGCCATTCCCACCACCGCGTCGATTTGTAAAGCATCCAGTTGATCAATTTGCTCCGAAGTCGCAATGCCGCCTGCAACAATCAGTTGCTTGCTGGTCGCGGCTCGCAACTGTGTTGCTGTGTTCAGGGGAAACCCCTGCAGTAGGCCTTCAGTATCAACATGGGTGTAAAGAAAAGCAGAGCACCAGCGTTCCAGAGACGCGATCATCTCAAGCGGCGTGATGTTCGTGAGTTGGCGCCATCCGTGGATGGCCACGCGGCCGTCCTTGGAGTCGATGGCGAAGACCAACTTCTCAGCTCCAATCGCGTATGCAATCTCTTCGGCAAATACGGCGTTTGGGTGACCATCACGAATTAGCGAAGATCCAAAGATCACACGCTTCGCGCCCATCGACAGCATTTGCTGAGCAGTCTCGATCGAACGTATTCCCCCACCTGCCTGACACGGAAGACGCCGGGCAAACTCGGCCACCAGTGCGCGGTTGTGGCCGGTACCGAGGGCTGCATCCAAATCGATAAGTTGAACCAGAGGAAACGCGGAAAAGCGATGAATCCATTCTTCGAAGTCGTCGAATTCGAGCGCCTTACGTTCGCCTTGCACCAGCTGAACAATTTTTCCACCCATCAGGTCAATCGACGGAATCAGCATGGCCACCGCACCGGGATTCCCGCGCTTTGCAGTTCTCGTTTGAGATCGCTGAGCTGGCGGAGCCCAAAATGAAAAATGGAAGCGGCAAGAGCTGCATCGGCTTTCCCATTCTCAAATACGTCAACAAAGCTCTGCGTATCTCCACCACCCCCGGATGCGATCACCGGAATGTGCAGAGCTTCGGAACACGCCCGCGTCAACTCGCAATCGAAACCCGCGCCGGTGCCATCTCGATCCATCGAGGTGAGTAAAATCTCGCCCGCGCCCCGGTCTTCGGCCTCCTGCGCCCAAGCTACCGCATCCCGCCCGGTAGCATTTCTGCCGCCACCGACGTAAGCCTCGAATCGGCATTCGCCATTAATGCGCTTGGCGTCGATGGCGACGATTACAGCCTGTGAACCATATCGTTCGCCAATACGCGTGATCAGAGAGGGATCAGCGAGTGCTGCGGAATTGACGCTTACCTTGTCGGCGCCAGCTTCGAAGACCACGATTGCGTCTTCCAGAGAGCGAATGCCGCCGCCCACAGCGAACGGAACAAATAATTGTTGCGCGGTCTTGCGAACTGTGTCAGCCAGGGTTGCGCGGTTCTCCCGCGTTGCGGAAATATCGAGCAGAACTATTTCGTCCGCGCCTGCCCGGCTATGAGCCGAAGCCAGTTCGGCCGGATCGCCGGCGTCACGCAGTTGTTCGAACTGCACACCCTTTACGACGCGTCCAGCGTTTACGTCTAAGCAGGCTATGATTCGTTTGGTCAGCATGGCAGGTCGCAAAAGTTCGCCAGGAGCCTCAACCCTAACTCTCCCGATTTTTCGGGATGAAACTGCACTCCGAACAAATTGTCCTGTTCAACGGCAGCGGAAAACTCGCCCCCGTATTCGCAACTCGCAGCGGTAGCTTGCACAACTGGAGCGGAGTAAGAGTGAGTGAAATATACGAAAGACCCTGACGGAATGCCTCGTAGCAAGCGTGAGCCACCACGACAGGTCAACGAATTCCAGCCGACATGCGGAGACTTGACGGTCGCCGCAAAGGGACCACATGCTCCCGACAACAGCCCCAGGCCCGGCGTTCCTGGCGCTTCCGCGCTGGAGTCAAACATCCACTGCATTCCGACGCAGACGCCGAGAAAGGGCACTCCTTTTTCAATTCTGCGCAGAATTGCGTCACGCAACCCATCTTGTTCCAGAATGGCGGTGGCCGAAAAGTGGCCAACACCCGGCAAAATAATTTTGTCCGCCAGGGCCGCCACATTCGGATCGCGAGTCACGACGGCATCCGCGTGGAGATGATCTAGTGCCTTTTTCACCGAAGTGATATTTCCCGCGCGATAATCGATCACTGCGATCATTAGAGCAATCCTTTAGTGCTGGGCAGCAACCGCGCCATGCGGCGATCGCGCCAGCACGCGGCACGCAGAGCGCGGGCAAACGCTTTGAACAACGATTCAATCTTGTGATGGTTTGAACGGCCATAGAGCACGCGGGCGTGCACGCTGGCGCGAGCACCTCGCGCAAAGCCGTCGAAAAAGTCGTGTACCAACTCCGTTTGCAAATCGCCCACAAGCCGGACGCGAACTTTCGTATCCACCGTAGTGGATGTCCGTCCGCAAAAGTCGACGGCGGCAAGCCCTAACGTCTCATCCATCGGCATCACAAAATAGCCTGCGCGCAGAATGCCTCGTTTGGTGCCCAGCGCTTTATCGAACAGTTGCCCAAGCACAATGCCGACGTCCTCTACGGTGTGATGCTGATCCACATCGAGATCGCCTTTTACGTTGAGCTGAAGATCGAAGCCGCCGTGATGAGCGAAAAGTTCGAGCATGTGGTCGAAGAACCGGATTCCAGTGGAGACCTTGTAACGGCCCCGGCCATCAATAATCAGGGCGGCAATGATGTCGGTTTCCTTGGTAGTTCGTTGAATCGTGGCCCGTCTCATGTGGAGGCCACCTTTTTCGATTGAATCTCTGTCAGAGTCTCGCGCAAAGCCTGCAACAGTCGCTTTGTATGCTCAGCAGTTCCGAGCGTAACGCGGACACAGCCCTCGCAGCCGGGATCGCGTGAACGGTCGCGTACCAGAATGCCCCGCGCCCTCATGGACTGTATGAACGCAGTTTTCTGTGAACCAAGGCTAGCGAGCACAAAATTGGCCTGACTTGGCCAGTGTCGAACGCCCCACTGACTGAACTCTTTGAGAAGCTCGTCCCGGCCGCGGCAAACTTGTCTCACGTAGTGGCGGATATAGTCCTGGTCCGCTAGTGCCGTGGGTAAACATGCGAGAGCTACGCCATTGACGTTGTACGGCGAGGCGATTTTGCTCGCCATCGCAATGTGCTTCGCATTTCCTGAGAGCACGCCGATGCGAAGACCGGCCAGTCCGTACGCCTTGGAGAACGTTCGTGCCACAAACAGATTTGGCAGGTTGCGCCACTGCGCGAGCAACGTTTTTCCGTAGAACTCGAAGTACGCTTCGTCTACGAGAATTGCCGCTTGCGGGATGCGGCTGGCAATTTCCAGCAGAGATTTCTCATCCGCAACGGTGCCAGTTGGATTATTCGGATTGGCGATCGCAATTAGACGAGTTGTTCGGGACGTGACTTGGGAAAGTAAATTGATTATCGGAAATTGAAAATCCCTTTCTGCAGGTACCGCAATAACTCGTGCGCCAGTGGCTGCGGCGGAAATCTCGTACATGGCGAAAGTTGGCACCACGATGACGGCTTCGTCGCCCGGATGCAGAAAGGTATTGCATAGCAAGTGGATGGCTTCGTCCACGCCATTGGTCAGGAGCAATTCGTTTCGCTCGATGCCAAAATAATCGGCCACCAAAGCTTCGACCGGCCCACGCTCGGGATAGCAGGCGATTTCTTCAGCAGTTATTTCGCGCAATCTCGCTAACACCCGCGGAGAACAGCCTGCCGTGTTTTCATTGAAGTCCAGGCGCAGCCCGTCGCGACCACCAAGGGGCGGATGATAAGTGGGCAGATTGCGAACCGCTTTCCGCGCTTCAAGCATGGGCTATCCTTGTGCCGATCGACTCCGCATGCGCCCGCAATCCTTCCGCATCGGCCAAGGACACCACGACCGGGGCAATCGATTTCAATCCTGCCCGCGACAGCCGCTGCACGCTGATCAGCTTCACGAAATCGAGAACGCTCAGGCCGCCTCGGAAGCGGGCAGCGCCGCCCGTAGGCAGGACGTGATTAGGGCCAGAAGCATAGTCACCGGCGGCTTGCGGTGAATAATCGCCTACGAAGACGGATCCGGCATTGCGGACGAGGGCAACATCTCCGGCGTCAACCGTGAGATGTTCGGATGCCAGTTCGTTCGCCCATTCAAAGCTCTGGCGGCGCGAGCCGGATACGAGGATCGCGCCATTCCGGCGCAACGCCTGGTGCGCCACTGCATTTCCTACGCTCAGCTTTTCCGCAGCTAGCGCCACTCGTTGGCCCAGTTTGTCATTGGTTGTAATAAAAGCTGCGAAGGTTTCTGTATCATGCTCAGCTTGCGCCACTAAATCAGCCGCGATGAATTCGGGAGTTCCTTTGTCACTCACGATGACAACCTCGGTGGGGCCGGCAAGAAAATCGATTGCACAATCAAAGGAAACCAGTTTCTTCGCAGCCGTAACGTAAAGATTCCCCGGGCCGACGATCTTGTCAACTCGTGGGATGCTTTGTGTTCCGTACGCCAATCCCGCAATCGCCTGCGCGCCACCGATCCTATAGACTTCATGCACGCCGAGCATTGCAGCAGCCGCAAGCACTTCGGTTCGCGGTTTAGGAGATACGACGCGAATGTTCTGCACGCCCGCAACCTGAGCCGGAATAACCGTCATCAATAATGTCGACACCAGTGGGTAGCGTCCGCCCGGAACGTAACAGCCGACTGAATCCAGCGGCCGTATGATTTGCCCAACGCTGATCCCCCGCCGCGTGCGCATCCACTCCGCCGGCTTTTGCCATTCGCAGAAGCGGCAAATATTCGCCGCAGCAGCGCGCAACGAATTTCGTAACTCGGCGGAAGTGGATTTCCATGCCGCATTAATTTCTTCTTCAGATATTCGAAGTAGTTCTTGCTTCGAAAGTCCATCCCAGCGTTCGGCATACTTTCGTACAGCGCGGTCGCCGTGCTTCCGGACATCCGCGATAATACGCCGCACCACCGGCTCAACTTGCGCGTACCGCGATCCTCGGGCCGCCAGCTTATGAACTCGCGCCGTGGCGGCCGCTCCTGAAAGAATGCGCATCACAGAACCACCTTGTTCAGCGGATACTCGACAATTCCCTGTCCCTTGGCTTCTTTCAGACGAGGGATGACCTGCCAAGCTGTCGATTCTTCGATTACCGTGTTCACGGCGACCCAGTCTTCATCACTAAGCGTGGAGATGGTTGGCTTCTTCAGGGCAGGCAGAACGGCGAGTACGGCCTCCAAATTTTCTTTGCGAACGTTAAGCATAAGACCAACACGGCTCTGGGCATCCATTGCACCGCGCAACATCAGAGCAAGGTTTTCGATCTTGCGGCGCTTTCCACAATCAGACCAAGCAGTTTTATTCGCGATGATCTGCGTGTTGGATTCGAGGACCGTATCAACGATGCGCAGATGATTGGCTCGCAGAGAGCTGCCGGTTTCCGTGACCTCCACGATCGCATCGGCCAGCGTGGGAGGTTTTACCTCGGTTGCGCCCCACGAGAACTCGACTCGAACGGAGATGTTTTTGCTCTCAAAATACTTACGAGTAACACTGACGAGTTCAGTTGCAATTATGCAATCCTTCAGGTCCTCTGCCGACTGATACGCCGAATCTTCAGGAACCGCCAGCACCCAGCGGACTTTACCGCGGCTCTGCTTGGCGTAAATGAGGTCAGAAACAGTGACGACTTCAAGCCCGCTTTCGACCACCCAGTCGAGGCCAGTTAACCCGGCATCAAGAACACCGTGCTCGACGTAGCGCGCCATTTCCTGCGCGCGAATGAGCATGCAATCAATTTCCGTATCGCGAGTGCTTGCGAAGTAGGAGCGGCCATTGGTAAAAATGGGAAGACCTGCGCCCGCGAACAATTGCAGCGTGGCTTGCTGTAAACTACCTTTCGGAATACCGAGTTGAATCTTCATGGCTGCACCGCGTTAGTCGAAACTAACGGCTGTGTAAAGCAGGACCGCGTACCCTGATGACAAACTAATCCCGAGCCTTCGACTTCTACCTGCAGCAGCAGCGTGTCGCGATCGCAGTCGGTGGTAGCCGCGATGACTTTCAAGCGATTGCCGGAAGTCTCCCCTTTGGTCCAAAGCTGGTTGCGAGTGCGGCTGAAAAATGTCACGTAGCCGGTGGAGAGCGTACGCTCGCAGGCTTCGCGATTCATAAAGCCGAGCATCAGCACTTCATTGGACGCCGCGTCCTGCACGATGGCTGGCGCCAACCCCTGCATCTTGTCAAAATCTATTTCGCGGATCATCGATTGTGTCCTTCGTATGTAAAAACAAAAAGCCCGCTGAGCTTAGAATCGCGTCAGCGGGCTCGAATCTCTTAGGTGTTACGCTAGCTCAGCCAAACACCCCCGCCGGCACGCCATGCGCGTGATGGTGGTGATGACGATGAGCAAGGTTAATCACGAAGCTACAGTAACGGAAAACTCCTGATATTGTCAAAACAATTTATACAGCGACCCTCGCGGCGGGAAACGGACTGCAAGCGTTCAGCTTTGAAGCACTTTTTCTTCAAACGTCGCTTTTTTAAAATAATCCAGCGACATTCGCAGTCCAGTCTCAAGATCCGTTTTCGGTTCCCAGCCCAGCAGGGTTCTAGCTTTAGTTATATCGGGACGGCGTTGTTTGGGATCGTCTCGTGGCAGCGGTTCGTATCGTATTCTGCTTTTCGATCCGGTTACCGCCAGCACCTGCTGGGCGCATTCGAGAATGGTGAATTCGGTGGGATTGCCAAGGTTAACCGGCAGATGTTCGGAAGACTTGGATAAGCGAATGAACCCATCAATCTCATCGCTGACATAGCAAAAACTGCGTGTCTGGCTGCCATCGCCGTACACGGTCAAGTCCTCGCCGCGAAGCGCCTGCTTCATGAAGTTGGGAACGACGCGGCCATCATTGAGTTGCATGCGCGGACCGTAGGTGTTGAATATTCGCGCAATGCGGGTATCGACATTGTAATAGCGATGGTAGGCCATGGTCGCGGCTTCGCTGAAGCGTTTGGCTTCATCGTACACGGAGCGCGGACCAATGGGATTCACATTTCCCCAATAGGTTTCTTTTTGCGGATGCTCCAGCGGATCGCCGTAGCACTCAGAGGTAGATGAGATCAGGTATTTCGCCCCGTATTTGCGAGCCGTATCCAGAGCATGAAAAGTACCCCGCGACCCCACTTGCAGAGTTTCGATTCCATGTTTGGTGTAATCGACCGGGCTGGCGGGACAGGCGAAATGAAATACGTAATCCACTTTGCCGCAATCAAATGGCTGGTTTATATCGATCTTTTGAAATTCAAATCGCGCGTCGCCGTGCAGGTGATCAAGGTTGGAAAGGCGACCAGTCAACAGATTGTCGACGGCGATAACCGAGTAGCCTTCGGCCAGCAATGCGTCGCACAGATGAGAGCCCAGAAAGCCGGCTGCCCCGGTGACCAGTGCTCGCAGTTTGCTCATGAGCGGATGGCTTTCTTCGCCCCAGCTCCTTCCTGCAACGGCAAAGTTTCGGACGTTGCTACCGGTCGTCCCACGCTGTAGTAGGTGAATCCGCGGGCTGCCATAATCGCGGGATCGTAAAGATTGCGCCCATCAATCACGATCGGATACTTCAATTGCTGGTGCAGGCGATCCAAGTCCAAGCTGGCGAACTCCTCCCATTCGGTGAGGATAAGCAGAGCATCAGCTCCTGACGCCGCCTCGTAGGCATCCGCTGCATATTCAATACTTGAATTCAAAACCTCGCGCGCGCGCTCGTTGGCCGCAGGATCGTATGCGGCAATCTTACAGCCCTCTTGCAATAGGGTTTGTACCAGAAGGACCGCGGGCGATTCGCGTATGTCGTCGGTGCCTCCCTTGAAAGCCAGGCCTAACACGCCTAGACGCTTGCCGCGCAATGTCCACAGCGCGTCGTGTACCTTGCGCACAAACCGTCGCCGCTGATCCTCGTTGATACGCATCACTTCGTCGAGCAAACGGAACTCGTATCCGCACTCTCGCGCCACGGCACGAAAGGCCATCAAATCTTTGGGAAAGCATGACCCGCCATATCCGATTCCAGGATTCAGAAAGCGCGGCCCAATGCGGCTGTCGCTGCCAATGCCCTGACAGACCTGCTGCACGTTGGCTCCTACCGATTCGCACATCGACGCCACCGCGTTAATAAAGGAAATTTTCATCGCCAGAAATGCGTTGCACGCATGTTTGATCAACTCCGCGCTCTTGGTGCTGGTAATGATCAGCGGAGGAGGCGTTTTTGCCCGGTCCGGTCGCGGGATTGCATCCTGCCGCTGGTAATAACTGCCGTCGGTCAGGGGCGCGTAAATCGCGCGCAGAATCGAAGCACAGCGCTCGGTATCGGCTCCCACGACGATTCGATCGGGATAGAGAAAATCCGTGACGGCTGTTCCCTCCCGCAAAAATTCAGGATTGGAGGCCACATCAAAAGAATCGGGAGGCGCAGCGTTGCGCAGAATAATTTTGCGTATCCAATCGCTGGTGTAAACCGGAACCGTACTCTTCTCCACCACCACCTTATAACTATTGATTGCCGATGGAATGATCCGAGCCACCGATTCGACGTAGGAAAGATCGGCATCACCTTGCTCCGTGGGCGGTGTTCCCACGGCGATGAAAACGGCAGCGCTTGCCTGCACCGCGCTTCGCAAGTCGTCCGAAAAAGTGAGGCTGCGTCCGCGATGACGATCCAGCAGTTCGGGCAAAAACTTCTCGTGAATTGGGACCTGTCCCTTGTTGAGGGCATCGAGTTTCTGCTGATCGTTGTCAACCAGGATGACCTGGTGGCCCATGTCAGCGAAACATGCGCCCGCCACTAGTCCGACATAGCCCGATCCCACTATGGTGATGTGCATCCGAATCTCCCGCTGTAAGGCCTGCCTCAGGTGCTAAACCGCCATTCTGGCGGCTGAAATCTACTTTACCAGCTTTGCTCAACGGACGGGATATTACTGGCTTAATTCCCCGAACCCCATGCCGGAACGGGAAGGTCGTTAGCTTACGCGGACGAGCGCTGATTATAAAATCTTGGCAGGAATTGAAGCTTTGGCGCTCGCGGTCGCCTTGCCTGGGGAAGCGCCTCTACTTCCAGTACCGTGGCCTCAAGAACCGTAGGCGCGTTCATAGTTTTTGCTGCACAAGACCAAGTAAATGAGTGTAATCGCCTGGTTGCGACAGTTGTCTGATCCCCGCCCCTGAAAGCGGGCCGAAAGTCTCTTTGCCATCTTTCGCCGAAGGGATAACATGATTGCGCCTAAATGGGGGGGCATCATGACGAATCTATACCAACGTCGGTGGCGGACAGCCCTAGCTTTTGTCTCATTGCTGGCCTTGCGGTGGTTGGGAGCCGATCGGCGCAGGCACAGACCTTCACCACACTTCACAACTTCACGGACGGCGCGGACGGAGGCAAGTCCACAACGGCCGTAATCCAGGACAAATCCGGCAAGCTCTATGGGACCACCAACAACGGCGGCTCCGGCTACGGGGTGGTGTTCGAGGTGAACACCGCAGGCGCCGAAACCGTCCTATACACGTTCACGGGAGGCGCGGACGGGAGCGTTCCCGTCGCCCCGGTGCTTCGGGACAGCAAAGGCAACCTTTATGGGACCACCTTCTGGGGCGGTGCTTACTGTTACTGTGGCGCGGTGTTCAAGCTCGATACCGCTGGTAACGAAACTGTGCTGCACAGTTTTGGCAATTCGTCGGACGGTGTCAATCCAACCCAAGGCCTGGTCATGGACAAAGTCGGAAGCTTGTATGGCACTACTAACGGCGGCGGATCTTCCTACTATGGGACGATATTCAAGCTCGATAGTGCGGGCAACGAGACCATTCTGCACAATTTCGCCGGGGGATCGTCAGACGGCGCATATCCGGACTATGGGCATCTGACGATGGACAAGGCTGGCAATCTCTATGGCTTGGCCGCCGGGAGTCGCTCGATCGCTAAGGGAGTGCTGTATGAGCTGAGTAAGAAAGGAACGTTCACCATCCTGCACAGTTTCGCCGGCGGCAAGTCGGACGGTTGCACTCCGCTTGGAACCGTGGCAATGGACAAAGCCGGAAACTTCTATGGGACCACCACATGGGTGCGGCTCGCACAATTATGGGACGGTGTGGAGGGTATCCCGGAGCGGCAAGGAGACCATTTTGCACAACTTTGCCGGGTACCCGTCGGACGGCTGTTACCCCTACGGCGGCGTGGCTCGGGACTCGAAAGGCAATCTGTATGGGGTCACCCAGCGGGCGGCGCTCACCACTACGGAACGGTGTACGAGTTGAGCGCGAAAGGCAAGCTCACTCTGCTGCACAGCTTCTCGGGCTCTGACGGGGCGGGGCCCCTCGGCGAGATTCTTCGGGGTGCCGAGGGTACGCTGTTCGGCACTACCGTGGGCGGCGGCACTTACGGCTACGGAACGGTGTGGAAGTACGTGCCCTAAGCCAGTGGTGTAAGTAAGCGGCGGTCAGCGCGGGGCTTGCGTCCTAGCAACAGGGGCGCTCTTTCTGCCGGAATGTTGCAACATCGCCATTACGCTCATTGTTCAGAAATGACTGTCGCCTCCGATGTAACCGCTGGCTTGCATGCCGCGTCAGCCCAAGAACTGTAGCTAATTTCGCGGGCCCTATGGCTATTCGCTACATCATGGTTAACCGCAACCTCTGTCAGTCTGCTGGACGATTGGCAGCTGCATGACCGATTTGGGGTTGACAGCGTGCTTTTTTCGCGGGAAACTCCGCTTCAGGTCTAAACTGATAGCAGGCAGCCGAGACTGTGAGTCCAAGTCCGGTCGCCAGGACTGCTAAAATGGCTTATCGTCCGATGTCTCGACCCGAACCCTTCGATCCTCCCGCACCGGACGGGGGTCTGGCTTCCGTTGGCGGAAACCCAGTTGGCGGAACCGACGACAGCGAACTGGCGGACGGCGTTGCTTTGAGAGAGTTGGCCACAGCGCTGTCAGCGCACGGCGGCGGCGCGTTGTCGGCTGACCTGGCACTTGATCTCGTTCTAAACGAAATTGTTGAGCATGCCCGCCTGGCCACAGGCGCCACTGCGGCCGCGATAGCGCTGGCGCGTGGCGATGAGATCGTCTGCCGGGCCACTACGGGCTCCAACGCACCTGACCTGGGAGTTCAGCTGAATGTGCACTCCGGTCTCTCCGGCGCCTGTGTGCGAAGCAAAAAGTGGCAGCGGTGCGACGACACCGAAACCGATTCCCGGGTGGATGCTGAAGTCTGCCGTGACTTGGGTGTGCGCTCCATACTCGTTTTTCCCGTCGTAAGGGATGATGAACTGCTTGGGGTATTTGAGATTTTTTCCCCTCGTCCCAACGCTTTTAGTGATCGCGAGATTCAAACCCTGGAAGCTCTTTCCCGCAGCATTGTGAACAATGTTAATCGCGCGGATGACGTCTTGGCGTTGCCGGTCTTCCCCCTGGGGTCTTCGTCTGCAACAGAAACTTCTGCCGGCGTTGAGGAGGTCGACGAGGTTGATCGTTTAGACGCGAATTCTGCACAGATTGACGATGCTCGCATCGGTGATGCGGAAATCGATCATGTTAATGTTGATCCGCCGCACGCTCCCGTTGATCTGAATCGACTGGTTGACGAGCAGCACGAAGCTTCTCTTTTTCTCGCAGAATCTTCGCCGGTTCTCGCAGAATCTTCGCCGGAAACGACAGAGGACATCAAAACGCCGCGCCGCGACCCTTGGATGGGCGTATTAACCCTCGCGGTGATTGCGATAGCCTTGTTTTTGGGTTGGATGATGGGGTACGTCCGAAACCCGCGAGCTTCCGTTGGACCTAAAGCAAAAATAGCCGTGAATGCGCCTACGCAACCGCCCCAGGTTAAGGCAACCGAAAACACCTCGGTAAATTCAACCGCCGCGGTTCCTGTCCCGGATAAGCCTGCTCCAGCCACTTCCCCGAAAACCCCGGCATCCTCTCAACCGACCGGGACGGCTGCACCTCCGGTCGGCGGTCTGGTTGTTTATGAAAAAGGGAAAGTAATTTTTCAGACGCCTCCGCGAACTCCGTCGGACACCACAACGGCGTCTATTAACCAGCCGATCACGGTTCCGTCTAAAGTTGCCGACCGCTATCTGGTGCAGCGTGTCGAGCCCGAATATCCCGAGGCGGCAAGGGAGCAGCACATCCAAGGCCCGGTGGTTCTGGAAGCCTTGGTAGGCAAGGACGGAGCGGTCGAGAAGCTCAGCACCATGAGCGGTGATCCGCAACTGGCAACCGCCGCCACGGACGCCGTCCGGCAATGGCGTTTTAAGCCTTTTCTGCGGAATGGCTCGCCCGAAGAATTCCAGACTCAGATCATCGTGAGTTTCAGGCTGCCTTAAACCAAGGCCAGAATTGACAGTCGAATACCCCGATTACTCAGAAATTTCCGGCGTGCAGCACTGGTAATGTCAGGAATCTAGTTCTCGCTGGCTACCAGGTTGCCGCTGGGTAACAACCTCGGCGCAGCTTCCGGACGGGTACGCGGAACTTTGCCGCGTTTAAGGGCGTAGAGCGTCAACTCGACTCGGGTGGAGACTCCAAGTTTCTCGAACACCCGGAACAGGTAATTTTTGATAGTGTGCTCACTCAAATCCAGGCGCTCAGAAATCTGGCGATTGCTGAATCCTTCGGCAACCATATGCGCGATCTCTTCTTCCCGCTTGCTGAGCGGGCGCGAACTGGACAAGGCGCGAGTTTCAATCGGCAGTGGGTCGACTAAGGCATCCAGCACGTGACCAATTTCCGCGGAACTGGCCCACACTTGCCCCTCATGCACGCAAAGAATGCACTTGCACAGAGCCTGGAACGAATCTGATCGGGAAAAAATGCCCTGCGCGCCACTACGGAAAGCCTCCACCACGAGATTACGCTCCAGCGTGTCCAGCAAGACGACGATGCTCGCTTCGCGGTGGAGATCGCGAATTTCGTTCACAAAGCGGAGTCCATCCAAAGGGTCCTGAGAAAAAGTGGTGGCAATCAACACGACATCGAATCGGCCGTGGTCCAGCAGCAAAATAACTTCGTCCGGAGTCGTGGCCACGACCGCGTCAAATCGGTTGGTGAGCAGCAAGGCGTCGACCAGGAGTTGGCAACTCATGGCGACCGCATCTGCAACCAGCACCCTTGTGCGCAGGCACGAATTGGAGACAGATTCCAACAAGGTAAATACGCAGGTTAAGGAGGAAGACTGCAAAAGTTTACGCGGAATCATTAGGCGCCACAAGGAGCCATAGGACTCCAGTGCCGCGATTTTTGTGCAAACATTATTGGCTTAGGGATTTAATTCCCGTAAAATCAGTTAGCACAAGGTCAACGTTCGAGTTCAGGCTTACGTTTGCGCGGGTTTGCAAAACCGAGACGTTCGGCTCTATGACTTTTATCCTCTTGTTCATCGCCAGCCTTTCAGGCAGATTATTAAATAGAAGGATCGCGCTCTGGTCCATTTTGGATGCTCCCGTCCAAGAGCTCTTAGATTTCAACTTACGACAAAAGCTTCGTATCACAGGTTTTCGTGGCTCGACGCCTTCTTTAGAGGCCATAGTTATTAGTGCGCACGGCTGAAACAGCAGGAGAGCGGCATGTATGAGAAGTATTTCGGGTTGCGGGAACAGCCCTTCGGTGTAACCCCAGACCCACGGTTCCTATACCTCAGCGCGGCTCACAGAGAAGCGCTGGCCTCCCTGTACTACGGCATTGAGGCCAATCGTGGATTTTTGGGGCTCATCGCCAAGCCTGGCATGGGCAAAACCACCATTCTGTTTCATCTGCTGGAGAAATTTCGCAGTTCCGCGCGCACCGCATTCCTCTTCCAGACTCAGTGTACTTCGCGCGAGTTCTTGCGCTTTTTACTGTACGAATTGGGCTACGAGAGTGACGGTACTGACTTCGTACGCATGCATGAGGAATTCAACCGTCGGCTGCTGCAGGAAGCTCGTGCCGGAAACCGCTTTATTGTCGTGATCGACGAGGCGCAGAATCTCGAACCTTCAGTACTGGAAACGGTTCGGCTCCTTTCCGATTTCGAAACCCCGCGAGCCAAGCTGATGCACATCATTCTGGCGGGACAGCCCGAGCTGGCGGATAAATTGGCCAGCCCTGGCCTGGCCCAGCTTCGGCAGCGCGTCTCCATTGTTCATGGGCTTGAGCCTCTATCTCCGGGAGAAATCAAGAACTACATTGAACATCGGCTGCGCATTGCCGGCTATGAAGGCGCGCCTCTTTTCACTCCCGACGTTTACGAGGACATTGCCAGATTCACCCAAGGCATACCCCGAAACATTAACAACTTCTGCTTTAATGCGCTTTCCCTGACCTGCGCATTACAGAAGCGGGTCGTCGATTCCGAGGCGGTAAAGGAAGTGATCGCTGATCTGGACATTTCGAAACTCACGTCTGATGGTTCGTCCAGCCTTACGTCCGGTTTCGACATTTCCTACCCGTCCAGCCGCCAACCGCCTGTCCATTCCAATGGGCAGAATAATCATGAGATTTTGAGTCCGTCGGAAGCGGCAGCCTACATGCAGCAGGTCGCTATGAAACTTAAGAATTGGCAGGACTCTCTGGACAAGGCAATCAGCGGCCCACGAATAGGGCTGCCGGTGCGGGCGCGGAAGGATGTAGAGCGTTCGTAACCGCGATTATCGAGCAGCCCAGGCCGAGCGGCACCATAATCCGACCGTCTCTTGATGAATAACCGCTCGACCAGAGGACAGCGGGATTGCACATATTCTGGTGCAGAATTTCTCGCAAAAAAAACGCTCAGTTCCTCCCAAAATATAGAAAACAAAGGATCGGCGTTTTTCTTGCCTTGTAGATCTATGGTTCTGAAGGTAGTTACGCGCAAAGTATCCTAGACGTTGGGGTTAGCGCGTCTTCCCGGCCGGTTGCGCCTACGCTCAGCACAACCAGCAAAGCGCCGGACGAAGGTTTTCGCCTTCGTCTTGCTGGTCGGACTCAGCAGTTGGCAAATGGCCAAGAGCTGCGCCCTTGTCAGGTTGTCAAAGAACGCGGTTATCTTATAGATAAGCGGTGTTTTTATATAATATCCCGGCGAGGGAACGAGATCAAGGGAAAAGTGGATGGGCCTGAAGACGGTTCCCGAAATAGGAAATGTAAAGTGCGCGAACTGTGTGGGCCTGATGGCGCAAGAGGATCTACGGCTGTCTCCTTCGGAATATGGCGAAGCCCAGGTTAGCGCCCGACGATCGGAAGTGGAACAATCACTCACGGAGTAATCTCGAACACGACGCCGCCATTGTGCGCGCCGCCCAGGCTGGTGGTGCCGTAGAGGTGTTTGCCGGACTTGTCGAAGATCAGGCCAGCGTTGGATTGAGCTCCGTCCGGGCCGGTGAAGCGGTGCAGCACGCTGTATTTCCACTTTCCGTTGGCTCCCGGGGACAGCTTGAACACTACCCCGGCATTGTTGACGCCGCCCCAGGCGGTCGTGCCGTACACATTTCCTGCTTCATCCAGAACCACTGCAGCGAATGGAGCATAGCCGCTCTGATCCAGGTGAAAGAAATGAAGTATGGTCTCCTTCCACCGGCCATTCGAAAGCGGGGTGAGTTTGAAGATAGTCCCGCAGCCGCTGAAGCACGCGTTATCGCTGCCACCATACGCCGTCGTGCCATAGAGGTTACCAGCTTTATCGAAAGTCACGCTCCCGTAGGGGGAGAATCCGTCTGGGCCACCCGGGGCCCAATTGAAGCGGTGCAGGATGTGCTCCTTCCAACCACCGCCTGAAGTGGGAACCAACTTAAACACAGTGCCGCAGCCAGGGGAGCAGTGGCTGTAATAGCCGCCACCATAAACGGTCGTGCCGTAAAGACTGCCCGCTTGGTCCCAGATCAGGCCTGCCTCGGGAGTGCTCCCGTCGTCCTTGGCAGTGAAATTGTAGATTGTATTCTCCGTCCAGCTTCCATCTGACGAGGGTGCTAGCTTGTAGACCGTGCTTCCCTGCGTGGTTCCGTAGAGATTGCCGGCCTTATCCAGTACCACGTCAGCAAAGGGTTTCCACCCGTCGTTGCCGCTTCCGAAGCTGTGGAGCACGCTCAGAGTCCACCCGCTAGAACCAGAAATCAACTCGAAAACTGTGCCGCTATCATAGGCTCCGCCGCCGATCGCAGTGCCGTAAAGGTTGCCGGATTGATCGAAGGTCACAGCCGCGAACGGAGCATCTCCCTCGCTTAGCGTCAGGTTATGCAGCACGCTCAAAGTCCAGGGGGCGCCGCCAGAAGGAGGCGTCAGTTTGAAGATGGTGCCGCAACCCAGATTGCAGTTCCCGCTGCCCCCGGAACCAGTGGTGCCGTAGGCGTCACCCGTTGCGTCGAAAACGACGCCCGCATTCGGTCCGCATCCGTCGGTGGGACAATCAAAGTCGTGCAGGACCCCGTATTTAGCAGCCGCCGGCGCGGTGCTTGCCAAAACCAAGGTCAGCGTGACGATGGAAAAGAACCGGCGTACGACCGGAACGAGGCGGTTTCGCCACATTGAACTTCCTCCGTTAACGAGCACTTCGATGCCGAGCCACCACGCGGGTGAGAATTGTACCACTGAACCAGCTTGTAAAGCGCAGCAGGTGCCGGTCCCTCAACCAGGAGTCGGCACCTACTGCGACGCTAAAACCCTCAATCGTCGTCTGGATCCTCATTCGGATTTAGCGTGTCGCCGAGAAAGAAGGTTGCGTCGTATGTCAGACGAAACGCTCTTAACCGCGTTTGCTAAGCGCGTGGCCGCGCGATGGCTTGAGCCTAGGGCGTGATCTCGAATACCACGCCGTAGCCGCCGGGGCCGCCTTCTGACGTGGTGCCGTACAGATTGCCCTTGTCGTCCAGGACCACGCCGGCTTCGGGCCCATATCCGTCTGCCCCGGTGAAGCGATGCAGGACCTGATACGTCCACTTCCCGTCGGCTCCCGGCGTCATTTTGAACACCACGCCGCACAAGCAGTTGGCATCGCCCCCAGCGGTGGTCGTGCCGTACAGATTGCCGGCCCGATCGAAGACCAACCCGCCGAGCGGGGAACCGCCATTCTGGTCAGCGTTGTGGAAGTCGTAGAGGATGGTTTCTTGCCAGCGGCCATCCTGCAGTCGCGATAGTTCGAACACCGTCCCGTTGTTGTCGCCATTCCCTCCCTCGAAGGTGGTGCCGTAAGCGTTGCCCGAGCGATCCACGATCAAGCCGGAAGAGGGTGGGTAGCCGTCACCCGAGAAGGCGGGAAAGCTGTGCAGAACGTGTTCCTTCCACGCTCCAGTTGTGTGCTCCAACTCGAAGGCGACTCCGACCTTGTGGGCGCCGCCTTCTGTCGTCACACCGTAAAGGTTGCCGGCCACGTCCCATGCCAAAGCGTATTGTGGGAGGTTCCCGCCAAGACATATACCGTTCCGAGGGTGGAGGCAGAAATCGAAGAGGTTCCTTTCCTTCCAGCCGCGGGTGCCAGGCGAAAGCTCGCCGACCGCGCCATTGTAATTCTGCCCAAAACTGAAGCAGGAGCTGTACAAATTCCCCTTCCCGTCCAGAAGCAGGCCGCACTCGCCGGCGGGGTCATTCGGGGCGATCGCATCCTGGTCCCCTTCACTGTAGATCACCTTGAAGCTCCAGCCATGTGCCCCGGGAGTCATCTGGAAAACGCCCGCACTGCTAAAGTCGTACAGATTGCCCTTCGAGTCGAGAGCCGCGGTGTCCCACACGGACGTCCCGTCATTGCAGTGTGGGAAATCCTTACAGAAACTGTGCAGGATGGCTTCGGTCCATTTTCCCCCAGAGCCGGGGATCAGCTCAAACACCGTACCGTAGCCGTAGGTGCCGCCCCCGGTCGTCGCGCCATAGAGGTTGCCTTTCGGGTGGAGGGTGAGGCCGGCGAAGATCCCGCCACCATCCGGCTTACCTGCGAAAGAGTGCAGGATCCTATATTTGCTGGCCGCTTCGGAACGCGGGGCGGTTGTGAGGGCTATGAGGAAGGCCAGAAAGAGTGTGGTCCGGCCAGACGCGAATCGACTGCGCGTCATTGCGCGCCTCCTTGATCGAAGGGGAACGGGGGAGCCGCAAAACTGGTCCTCGTCGCCCTCAGAGTATAGCATCGAAACTGTCAGAAACTGCGGCGGGAGGCGTTGTTTCCAAAGCCTACCGCCGCAGCACAGTTAGACGGCTCAGTCGTTATCAATGGCATCGTTGTCCGGGTCCATAATTGGACCGTTGTAGTTGAGAAAATAGTTGGCATGGTAGCCCTGCCACGCTGTCGGTATCGTGATCGACTGAAACGGACGCGGTTGGCTCGGCGAAATTGTGAAGAAATCAGCCAGCGGAATGTTTCCGCCTACTCCGTCAGGCGCGTGAGCATCCGCGAACTGATACTGAGGGTTGATCTGCCCTATCGCGCCCGAACCCAGGAAGTTGTTTTCGATAAACGCGAGAATGCTCCCGAAGTCGTGGATGTAGGGGAACGTCTCGCCCGGGCTCGGCAGGTTGCCGGAAACGTAGCCCGCCCGGGTGTAGGCCGAGACCACCAGCAGTGGTACGCGGAAACCATAGATGTAGCCGCATCCGAACCCACTGCAGGGATGGCCCGTGGCGTTGTACAACACCCCGGGGCCGTTCGCGGATTTGTCTGGATTGACGTGATCCCAGAAGCCGCCCCAATCGTCCCAGGTGACGAAGATAGCCGTGTCCTGCCAGTAGGGCACATACACGCCATTGATGTTGTCGGTGCAGCCCGTGGTGCCCACCTCGTTTATCACGTCGGCCACCCATGCCGGCCCGCCCTCAGTGAGCGTGGAATCCTGACCTTCCTTTAAGAACCCAGGATGGTCCGAATGATCGCCCGATGGAATCACCCAACTGACTGCTTGCAGGTCGCAGCCCGTTCCGGCGGGCACTGGTTCGAGGTCATTCAAAATGGTTCGCGAGTCAGGCACTACGTGATTGTCCCACTCAGGCCCTCCGCAGTTCGGTGCCGACATTGGGCACATGTCTTTGATCGAATTGGGCGCCGTCCATAATCCGTTGGTGCTGGGGGGAGAAGCCGGAGACGCATAATACCTCCAGCCGATGCTACTGGGGCAGACGATGCGTGGCCAGACTGGGTCCGTCGCGTGGGGAAGTTGCGCGGGCGCAGCAACTCTCCGCACTGACTTTCAGATGGAGCCTTGAACGCTGCGCCTGGATGAAAGCACGCTGCTCGACTGCAGCCTAGCTAACGCGGGCCGGGGGGTGCGGGAATTGTGACAGGGTGGGGGGCGCTCCCACTACTTTGTTTGTGGCCACGGGAGGCGACTTCTTCTTTTCGTTGCCGCTGTTAGCGGATTCGGTGACGCCGCTTACACCGCCCAAGCTGTAAGCGTAGAGGACAACTTCAACCCGCTTGGAGACTCCCAGCTTGTCGAAGATGCGAAAAAGATAATTTTTCACGGTGTGTTCGGTAAGGCCCAATCGCTGCGCGATCTCGCGATTGGACAGTCCCTCGGCTACGCAGCGCACCACCTCGACCTCGCGACGGGAAAGCAACGCAGCTCCGCGTGTGTCCACCACTCGCAGAGGCAACGCTTCGCCCAGGGCCTCGAGTAAGAAGCGCAATTCCTTGCTGTTTGCCCAAATTTGGCCCTCGCTGACGCACTGTATGCACCTGGCGAGCGATGTCAGAGATTCGCTGCGGCAGAAAACTCCGCGCGCACCCGCACGAAACGCCTCCACGACCTGACCACGTTCCGAGGCATCGAGCAGCATGACGATTCGAGCCTCAGCATGCGTAGCGCGCAGCTCGCGCGCTATCTCGAACCCTTTTCTCTTCTCCTCGTCAAGTTCAGCGCTGATCACGACTACTGCGGGCTTTTCTTTGGCGACCGCAGCAATGATTCCTCGTGCGTCCGGCACTGGATCCAGAACCTGAAAGCGTTTATCGCGCTCCAGGGCTGCAGCCAACAGTTGGCTGTTCATCCGGGTAGCGTCAGCGGCCAGCACTCGAATCACATTGGAAACTTCGGGTAAGGCAATAGCGTGTGCCATAAGGATAGAGACCATGTGCCTGGAGCACTTCCCCAGACTGTTTCCCCTGACCACACCTTCGGGATGAGACTATCCCGTAAAGGTTAGGCGTGTTTTTACACAGAAGTTAAACAGCAATGAGGACGGGTCACAAATTTTATGGAGGAGAATGCCCCACCCCAGCTCCAGCCGCCACCCCGGCGACTGTCTATCGAGACTTTATTCTCACAAATATACACGGTAAATGGCACTTTAGTGCCATAAAAGAAAGATAAACCTTAGACTCTAGATGTTCATTGCAACCTATTGTATTTGAATGGTTTTGTAAGCTACGCATGACGGCATGCACTCCGAGCCGCCTCAGTGCGTCGTCGGAAATGGGAGTCCGCAACTCAGCTCAACTCAAACCAAAACCTTGCTGCGCCATGCGGACGATCTCACGCCCAATCGGCAGTGAAGCCGTAGCCGCAGGAGACACAACGTTCCATACATGCAGCATGTTGTGCGAACACACAAACTGGAAGTCGTCGACTAGTGACCCATCACGAGCAACCGCAGTAGCCCGCACACCTGAGCCGTCTGCGACCAGGTCGGAACTGTCGATTTCAGGAAGCAAAGTTTGCAGAGCACGCACAAACGCGGGCTTGTGAAGGGAACGGTAAAATTCTCCCGCGCCGCTGCGCCAGTATTTGGCCGCCATCTGCCAGAATCCGGAATAAGCAAATGTGGTCGCCGTATCGTGCAAGCTGAAATCGGTTCGTCGGTAGCCTTCCCGCTTGAATGCGAGCACCGCATTCGGTCCGGCATCAACCCCGCCGCTGATTCGCCGGGTGAAATGCACGCCCAGGAATGGGAACCGCAAATCGGGCACGGGATAAATCAATCCGCGAACCAGGTGTTCCCGTTCCGCAACGAGGTCGTAGTACTCGCCGCGAAACGGCACGATTGTGACTTCAGTTTTTTCTCCCGCCATTCGGCTGACTCGATCGCTGTGCAGGCCCGCGCAGTTGATCAAATATTTTGTGGCCACTGATCCGCGTGAAGTTTCGACGGCGGTTTCTCCATTCCTCCGCGCAATTGATGTGACCTCGGTTTGGGTATTTACCGCTCCACCTTGCGCCACGATGAGCTCGGCATATTTTTGGCATACAGCCACATAGTCTGTGATTCCCGTACCCGGCACCTGCAGCCAGGCTGCGCCTCCGCAGTGGGGCTCGATCTCCCGCGCTTGCGATTTATTCAACAGACGAAGGCCGGCAATTCCGTTAGCTTGCCCGCGTTCCAGCAGCGCTTGCAGGCGAGGAATTTCATCAGCAGTAGTTGCAACAATAATCTTGCCGCAGATCTCAACCGGAATGGCGTGCTCGCGGCAAAACGCAACCATCGCCGCCGCACCCTCAACGCAGAGCTTCGCCTTCAATGAACCCGGCTTGTAATAGATTCCGGAATGAATCACACCGCTGTTGTGTCCGCTCTGATGACCGGCGACGCGGTCTTCCTTTTCCAGCAGGGCCAAACGTAGCTTGGGAAAAGCGCGACCAAACTGCAAGGCCGTAGCCAGGCCCACGATTCCGCCGCCGATAATTACGATGTCATAACTCTGATCAGGCATGTGAAGGCGCGTACGATAGCTGTGATAGGCGCAGCTAACAAGATAACCAGAAAAGGTTGAGAATGCGCAAGAATGTAGGCGCGAGAACAAGAATGTAGGCGCGAGCGTCCTCGCTCGGGCATGGCACAAACATTAACTCCCCCTAGTTAACGGTTAACTGGATTTGCGCTGTCTGCTGCGGAAGAGAATTTACAGTTGCACTCAGCGTCATCGTATAGGTCCCCGGCGGCGTTCCCGGTCGTCCGTTCCCTCCCGTACCGTTGCCTTGAAGGCCGCTGCCACAAGCAAGCTCAAACCAGAGCCCAAGAACGATCAGCGCCAGCATAAAGAAAATCAAGACTCGCTTTCGAGGCTGGCGTCGTCTCAGTCCGCCACACACTACGACTAAGCCGGGCAATGAAAGCCAAAATGCGTAAAGAGCACGCGTCCGATGCGTCGCCGCAAGAACCGGCTGCAGTCGTTGTTATCGTGAAGGTCACGTGTGTGTCCCCGCTGCCTTTGCTGACCAGCGTCGTGCTGAACGCGCATGTGCTTAGCTGGCGGACAATTGTTGGAAGCGGCAAGCGCCACATTACTAGGAAACGTCCCTCCCGACGGCGTGACATCGAGGTCGTAAATAGCCGGTTGCCCCGCGGGCAGCGACTCGATTCCAGGGTTCGGTGTGAGAGTGAAGCTAAATCCTGCACCGGAGCCGTTACCGGTCGAAGTAAATGCGACGAGTACGGAATGAGCAATGCTGTTGGAATCCGTTCCCACGGCCGCAACGTTGAAGTTGTAGGTCTGATCTACACTGCTGCTCACCATTACTGTGAACGGGGCTCCGGGTGCAGGACTTAGCGTGGGCACCAGGCTGGCCGGAGAAACCACGCAGCTAGGAGGATGGTTCGACCCGCAGCTTACATTGACCACGCTGTTGTAGCAGTATGTGCCCTGCAAAGTGCCGTTAAAGATTGTCGGCGTGTTCACGGGGGCTGTTTGTGACGCGGGGGTAACTTCCAGTGTGTAGTTCGGTGCGGTATATGCATTTGCAGTAAACGTAACCGGAAACAAATGCGTCGTCCCGAACTGATCGGTGCCCGTAGCCACGATGTTGAAGTTAAATATGCCACATTGACCGCTGCCCACGGTGACGATGAATGGCGCGCCGCTCGCGGTCGGCACCACGCTTGCTGGTGAAGCTGAGCAGGTTGGAGGCGCGCCTGCGCCGCAGCTCAGATTCACCACGCTGTTGTAGCCGTTCAGCGAAGTTAGTACGCCATTGAAATTTACCGCGCTGTTGACGTATGCCTGCAGCGACGGATTACTGATTACCAGCGAGTAGTCCATCGTGATCGTCAAAGACAAGTTCTGCGTCTTCGTGGGACCATTCGTGACCGACCCGCTAATCGTGATTGGAAATGTGCCCGCCGTTGCGGTCGCGGTCGTGCTTATAGTCAGCGTGACCGCGACCGGACTCGTGGCAGTCGGATTCACTGAACTCGACGGCAGAAAGTTGCAGCTTGCTCCCGCAGGTAAGTTTCCGCAGGAAAGATTCACCGTGTCATCAAAGGAGCCTTGCCCAGTCACGGAGAAAGATACGGGTCCGGAAACGCTGGCAGGGCCAACTGTGATGCTCGGAGGAGAAGGAGCGGTCAAGTTAAAATCCACAATCTTCAAAGTAAAAGTGGCATCGTTCGCGACGTGATTTGGGTCGGTTCCAGCACCATGAAGATCAAAGCTGTAATCGCCGGCAGCATTGCCCGGATTAACTGTAGCCGTAAGCGGCGTTCCCTGTGGCGGCGGACCCGGTGGATTCACAAAGCTTGGTGTGATCAAGCAAGTCGCGGCCGGAATACAACTGAGGTTTACCTGATAGTTGTATCCGCCGAGGGCGGTAATTGTGCCTGTGAACGGCGGTGGCACTTGTCCCGCAAAAATCGTGATGGGCGTGTTGGCAATCGATAACGAGAAATCCGGCGTTAACGGAAACTCCCAAACCCCACGTCCGTAGGTTGACGCGCGCATCAACTTGGTCGAGTCCGAGCTGACGAAAATTCCCAGCGCAGTCACGGCAACGTTCGGAAGGTATCCCGCTTGGCCGCTATTTAGGGCTGGGCCAAGTTCTTCCCAGTTCGGAGCGGCGGTGAAACTCCAGAACACTCCTACGTCAGTTGCCACGTATATTCTTCCCGGTGATCCAGTCGTGGCGGGATCGACAACCACAGCATTCACAGGCGCATCCGGCAGGTTAGCGCTGAAGTCGGTCCAGGAAGATCCACCGTTCATCGTCTGCCACACGTGCGAAGTGGGAAAATTCGCGGTACTGAATCCCATGATGCTCACGTAAGCAGTGAGGCCCTGGGGATAAGACGTGTCCATAGCGATTCCAGAAATCGGAAAATTGTTTGGGTTGATTGATCCCGTTTGATCAACCCAGGTCGAAAGTCCTCCGGCAACGTTTGTGCTCACCCAAACATGTCCGCCCGGCGGAACGGTGGGAATGAGAGGACCATAGCCATCGGTTCCCACATACATCACGTTAGAAAGGCCGGTAGTTCTGTCGAGCACTCCAGCGGCAAACGAACGCACCAGATTAATCTCGCTTCCCGTGCAGATGCCGTCGCCGCCAGTCTCAAAGCTATGGCTCAGAACCATAAAACTACCGCCCGTACTCGGGCCGCTCCACATCCGGCAAGTTCCAACGATGATTTCCCCGGCATTCTCCGGATCGAGAACGTACGGCGGATAATACGCGCCAGTGTCGCCGCCGACGCTTGCGCTAGTGACTATGGGATTGCTCTGAAAGTCCTGCGTATGACAACTGATTCCATTGGAATTGGTGCAACTGAAAATGTTGACCCCGGAAATTGCATTTGGAGGGTTGGAAACGAACCATTCTTCTTCATTGTTGGGATTGATCTGCGTGTAGCCGCCATCACCGGCGTTGACGTTTTGCCAACTCCCACCGGTCGACTGCGTGGCCGGTGAGCCATTGCCCTGGGTTCCTCCGATTATTGTGCTGGCATCGTTCAGGGCCTGCGAAAACGAGACGAACTGAGTCATCGATCCCAGCGTTTGATTCAAACTATCGAATTGATTTGTACCGCCGCAGGTTCCAGTGGTCAGATCGGCGTATCCATTCAACGACCGATAGATTCCGCCATCGTTGGCGAAATACATTACATCCTGAACACTCGGATTAATCTGGAACGCGACCGCGTGCTGTGCGGGGTGAACCATCGCGATTGAGCTGCATCCGTAAGCGTGCGTGAGATTCAGGAACGTGGCGTCCGGCGGTGCACCGGTTGCATTGGGATTGCACGCAGGAAACTCAGCCGAGATCTCGCACTTATAAAGATTGATGGTCCCGGCATATAAATCGGTGACTCCGCTGTTGCCATTCGGTACCGCGGCGAGTTCCAGATTGTACCCACCCTGCTCCGTTCCGCAGCCGATTTCGTCACCGCAGTTGATAATGCCCGCTTCATTGATCTGGCTCCAGGAGATGCCGCCATTCGTGGATTCCCAGATACCCTGATCAAAATCATTCGCATCGACGTACCAGACATACATCTCATTGCGGCCGGGAACGACGGCGATCTCTCCACGGTAGATCGGACAACTCGATGAACTGGGATTTGCCGGACACGCGGTCGTGGTCAGGCCACCGCCGGGCTGGGTAGCCAGGCGCGTCCAATTGATGCTATCGCTGGAAGAGTAAAAACCGTGATAGCGCAACGCCGCAAAAAACTGCCCCGCACCTGCGTTATAAACAACTGACGTCGCCGAACCCGGCGCTGTGGTCACGCCATTATCGGTTACAGTCGCGTACCTCCAGGTATTTCCGCCATCGCCTGAATCATAAAGTCCAAGATTGGCAGTCAGGGGATCCGCCAGCCCTTCGATAATTCCCTCCGACGCTCCTGCAGTAGCCGCCACGGCCAGGCTCGAAGCAGCACCGCTGCCGAAAGCAATCTTGCTAAAGGCCATTCCTGCGAACGATCGGGTTCCCGTGGTGTCTGTGGAGATCAGCGTCCAGGAGGTTCCAGCATTGGTTGATCTCAGAATGCCCAGTCCGTAATACGAATCTGAAGAGCTGTTGGCTTCTCCTGTGCCTACCAGAATCACGCTGTTATTTGTATTATTGTTACCCGGCTCAATGGCGATTGCCCCGACGGCGAGGGTGGCCTGATTGTCGGTCAGCGGTTGCCAGATGACATTCGCCGGAGACTGGCTGGCGGGCCCGGCATTGGTCGACTTCCAAACTCCTCCATAAGCGCCGCCGATATAGACCGTGTTGCCCGTCGCATCCGCAGGATCAATCGCAATCGCGGTTGCACGGCCGGAAACCCAGCCGTAGTTGTACTCTCCGGTGCCGCTCGCGTCGGATGCTAGCGGGGCCGGGCCCAGCGGACTCCAGACTGCCGCAGAAGATGGTAGTGATGCAGTTCCGGCCTGCGCTCTCAGCAGACGATGATCGGCCCGCAGTTGCATCTTCTGCAAGTGCGCGCGATACCGCTGCAGTGCACCGATTCCCGCCAGCGAACTGCGCCCGCGCAGAAACCACTGCTCCTGTAATTCCCTGCGCTCCCGGCCTGCAGGCTTGGATTGCAAACCCGGCTTCACCTCCTGTCCGCAAACGGTGGAACTAGCTGCACCGAGCAGCAGCAGCGCTAGCCAATGTAGGCGCGGGCGTCCTCGCGCGTGCTTTCGATTCCAGTTGTCGGGCCCACCCCGCGACCGGCTCAAAGGACTCGGCATGATAAACGTTTTCTTCATGCAACCTGGGTAGGAAAAAGCGAGCCCGACTTGTTCGGCGCAACCTTCCCCAGCTTAACCAGACGGACGATGATCGAGGGCACACTCCGGTTATGCGTCTTCGCGATCTCTTCAAACGGCATTCCCTTGCGCAACTCTTCGCAAACCTGTTTATCCTCAGCACGCGACCAATACTGACCCGCGCTTCCCGGCTTCTTGAGTGCTCGCTCTTGTTCCGTAACCAAGGCTGCCAATGCCCGGTTCAACGCCATGACAGCTTGCGGATTTCGGCAAATCGAGTCTTCTTGCAGCACTTCGCGAGTTTCGGGATGCACTCCATCAGCCAGCGCTCGGATGACCTTGATTGCTTCCTGAATTTCCATTGCAACCTCCTGAGCAGGTATCGTAGCGTTCCCCTTCCTCGTCCCCGTGTGACCAATGAACATTTCGGTCTCGCGTCAGCCCACATTGGGACTTTGCCGGCTCGGCTTTGGCTATACTGGCTGTACTATTTCTCGATTGGCTGGAGACGGATGGACTGGCAGGCGTTCTGGCTTACAATCCGGCTGGCAGTGGTGGTCGCTGTGGCGCTCGTAATTCTGGGTTTGCCGATTGCCTACTGGATTGCATATTCGGCCTGGCGCTGGAAATTCCTCGCAGAAGCCGTGGTGGCTTTACCGATTGTTCTTCCTCCAACGGTCCTCGGATTCTATGTTCTGGTCGCGCTCGGTTCTCGAAGTCCGTTGGGGCGCGCCTGGCAGTCATTTACTGGGCACACCCTGGCGTTTACTTTCGGCGGGCTCGTAATCGGATCCATCATTTACAGTCTGCCTTTTGCCGTACAGCCTTTTGCCGCATCATTCGCGCAGGTCGATCGCAGGTTGATAGCCGCCTCAGCCACGCTGGGCGCTTCGAAGCTGCAGACATTCGTTCGGGTCATCCTGCCGCTTTCGATCCCGGGACTCGTCACCGGAGTCGCTCTGAGTTTCGCCCATACCGTGGGCGAGTTCGGCGTCGTACTTATGGTCGGCGGAAACATTCCCGGAGTTACGCGAACGGTTTCTATCGATATCTACGATCAAGTGCAGGCACTAAATTATTCGGCCGCGAATCAAACGGCACTTGTCCTGCTGGCGCTTTCTTTTGTGATGCTATCAATGGTCTACGGCATGAACCGCAAAGTAGGCGCAGTATGGCCGTGGAAATAAAAGATTCGTGAGCGCTGAGCAGGCACGATTGGTATGGCTCAGTGCATGAGCCGCCAGTTCTATCCCCTGAGGCCCATCAGCGTAGAATAAAGCAGGACCTTCCATGCGCCGAGTCTATCTCGACAATAACGCAACCACCCCGCTGCTGCCCGAGGTTTTCGAGGCCATGCGGCCGTACTTCGCGGAGCATTTCGGCAACGCGTCTTCCATCCATCATCATGGGCAAGAGACGCGCGCGGCGGTGGAACGTGCCCGCGAATCGGTGGCGGCGCTACTCGGATGCAGATCGTCTGAAATTGTTTTTACCAGCGGCGGCACTGAGGGTGACAACCTCGCCATTTCGGGTCTGGTGCGTGCGGGAGACCACGTTATCAGTTCAACCATTGAACATCATGCGGTGTTGAACTCGTGCAAGCATCTCGAAGCGATGGGATGCGAAGTCACCTACGTTCGCGTGGATGGCCGTGGGTTGGTCGATCCCGATGACGTCCGCGGCGCTTTGCGTCCTCATACCCGGCTTATTACGATCATGATGGCGAACAATGAGACCGGAGTGCTGCAGCCAGTCGAAGACATTGGCAAGATCGCTGCCGAAGCGGATGTTTATTTCCATACCGACGCGGTGCAAGCGGCGGGAAAAGTGGCCATAGATGTGAATCGTGTGGGATGTGATCTGCTTTCGATCTCCGGCCACAAGCTGCACGGACCGCAGGGAGTGGGTGCGCTGTATGTTCGTAAGGGCACCCCGCTTGAACCAATGTTTTACGGCGGAAGTCACGAGCGATCACGGCGCGCGGGCACGGAGAATGTACCCGGAATCATAGGTCTAGGCAAGGCGGCACAACTGGCCACAGAAGCCTTGGAGCGCGGCGACCTCACCCAGATGTCCGCGATGCGCGACCACATCGAACAGAAAATTCTTGCCGACGTGGAAGCTACAGGCGTGAATGGAGCTGGTGCTCCACGCGTCCCCAATACCACCAACATTCATTTTGACTACATCGAGGGCGAAGCCCTGGTAATCGCGCTGGACTTGAAGGGACTCGCCGTTTCGACAGGAGCAGCGTGTTCCTCGGGCGCAATCGAGCCGTCGCACGTACTTACGGCCATGGGGTTGCCCTCCGAGATAGCCCGTGCCAGCCTTCGCTTCAGCCTGGGAAAACAAAATACTGTTGAAGACGTGAATTTTGCCCTCGACCTGGTGCCGCAAACCGTAGCCCGCCTGCGGGACTTGTCGCCGGTTTACAATAGAACAGCTGTCAGCTCTTAGCTATCAACTCTCAGCTCAGTCCTCCAGGATCAGGTTTTTTCTTTGCTGAAAGCTGACGGCTGAAAGCTAGACGCGAAACCCAATGCCACAAAACAAGACCATCGCCGTAGCCATGTCGGGCGGAGTCGACTCCTCGACCGTTGCGGCCATGCTGCGCGCGGAGGGCCACGATGTCATCGGCCTGACCATGCAACTTTGGAATCAGCGCCGACTGGCGGGACATCCCGGCATGCCCGAGGCAGTACAGGGCCGCTGCTGCTCACTCGACGATGTTTACGATGCGCGACGTGTCGCTGAAACGCTGGGCATCCCCTACTACGTGGTCAATCACGAAGACCGATTCGAGCGCGACGTGGTGCAGCCGTTCGTTGAGGAGTATCTGTCTGGCCGCACACCCATCCCTTGCAGCCTGTGCAACAACCATTTGAAGTTTGATCAGTTGCTGATCGTGGCTCAACAGATTGGAGCGGACGCGCTGGCTACGGGCCACTACGCCCGGGTTGAGTTCGACGAGCAGCGTGGCCGCTGGCTGCTTAAGCGTCCGGCAGATTCTTCCAAAGACCAAACCTATTTCCTGTTCGGGCTTACTCAAGATCAGCTCAGCCGGACTCTGTTTCCGCTCGGCGATATGACTAAGCCGCAGGTTCGCGACCTCGCGCGCCATCACGGGCTGGCCCTCGCCGCGAAGCCGGATTCGCAAGAGATCTGCTTCGTTCCGGGCGGAGATTACAAGAAGTTCCTCGATGCGTATTTGGCAGAGCAGGGCGATTCGCTACCTGATACCGCAGGCGAACTAGTGACGACTGATGGAAAAATAATTGGCGAACACAACGGCATTCACAATTTCACCGTGGGGCAGCGTAAGGGTTTGGGCGTAGCTACTGGCTCGCCGCTTTATGTCATCCAAATTAATGGCGAGCAGCGGCAAGTGGTGGTCGGCCATCAGGAGGAGTTATATTCTGCCACTCTGCGCGCGCGGCGCGTGAATCTGGTCGCTGTCGATGATCTGCGCGAACCGATGCGGGTTCGTGTGAAGATCCGTCACCGGCACGAGGGCGCTGCCGCTCGGTTAGAGAAGGAAGACGGAGACGAAGTGCTGGTGACTTTCGACGAGCCACAGCGCGCTATCACCCCCGGGCAGGCCGCCGTGTTCTACGACGGAGAAGTTGTGGTCGGAGGCGGCTGGATCGTTTGAACGCTGCACTGACATCCAATAACCGACCGGTCTGGCAAAGCGCCGGTTGCCAATCTTCCCGTGAAAAAAGTACGGCGTTGAGAAAACCCTTCTCACTTCTCAAAAGCATAATGTGAAGTTGGACAGCGGGACGCAGATGATTCTCCGCGTCGTTCAGTAAAGATCAGCCTGCACCCGGTGGCGCTGTGTTTAGGATTTCTCTCGACTGAAGGGACGCGGTTTTCCAAATCAGATAAACATTTCGTCCTGCGGCACGCCAACGCCGTTGCGCCTGCGACGTTTTGCCCCGAGGAAAAATTCCAGGCCGGAAGTAATTCCCTGGACCAGTCCTGCCAGTTGTCGAACCGGCGAAACCACCGTCTTGTGCACTAAGTTAGTGGTGTTTTCCACGCGGTCGAGAGTGCGGTGGAGCAGTTCGTCGGCACGGATGACCTGCAACCGCGTGCGATCAATCGCATCGGCCACAGTGGCATCGAGACGTTCGATTTGGGCGCGAACCTTGCTGCTCGATTCGCTCAAATTCGTCACTAGATTCTGCAGAAGCGGCCGATACTCCACCAGCATGGAGTGCACGATTTCGGCAGTCGGCAGAACCTTGGTGGTGACCTCGGTGGCCAGCGCTTCCATACGCGCCGAGGTTTGCCGCACGGCCAGGTACAGAGCCACCAGAATGCCCGCTTGTATGACCACGGCCGCTGCAGTGACGGCGATGAAAATCGGTAGATAATCCATAGGTGGTGCTCCGCTTTGCGCTGCTTCGCTTACAATGCCGAATCAAATAGGACGCGGCGGATATCGATACGTTAAGGGTTTTGGGTGCCACTGCCCTCGGAAGTTGTCGCTTCCTGATAAGCTTGCTTCCCTGCTTCGTACGCTGACCGGAACTGCTCCTTTTGCTGATTCAATACATCGCGGCCGCGATCAGCCCAGTTGGCAGCCTGTTCACGTGCCTGCTTGGCACGGTCACGAACGAATTCACGTCCGTCCTCGGCCTTGGAACGCAGCGCTTCCCGGGTTTCGTCGCCGGAACGTGGAGCATAAAGGACGCCGGCAACCGCGCCAATACCTACTCCTGCCAGGAACCAAAGGAAACTATTGCCATTTCTATCCGACATATATACGAACCTCCCGCTATGAATTACCAAACTCGGATGGTAGCACCCGATGTGGTGAAATACAATTCTGTGAACACGGTATGCGCAGTCGCCGTGTCCCATAATGATTTCCTGCGTTCAGATGCGGTTAGCCTTTCGCGGGACTACCGCTTGTGCAGTTTCTTTTCCAACGGAGGCCGGCGTCCCCGCCCGGCTGGGCGCGCGAGACGCCCATCCTCCATCTTTTGCGGTTGCGCAATGGACTTGTCGAGATTCGCACGAAGCGAGACAATATCCGCTGCATTCAGGAGAGCTTGGTGTCCGACCGTAAGTATCGCCAACACGGCTATCAGGACAGCGGCGAAAAACGCGAAAAGCAGTCCAGCGATCGCCCGGCTAAAAAAGAAACCTTTGGCCCGCGCGCATTGCAGATGCCGGGCACGCATACGGTTTCCCGCTGCGCGCAGTGCGGCACTCTGCTCGGCTCGATATCCGAACCAATCGGAAAATGTCCGAAGTGCGGATTCGAATTGCACTCTTGCCGGCAATGTACATATTTCGACACTTCGAGTCGGTTTGAGTGTACGCAGCCGATTCCGGAACGCATTCCGCGAAAAGACGAGCGCAATGACTGTACGTTTTATTCGGTGAGCGTTCGGATGGAAAAGGAAACCTCTACACCAAGTTCGGCGCGGCCGATGGATGCGCGGACAGCATTCGAGAATTTATTCAAGAAGTAGTGCCTTTCCAGCCAATGTTTCAAATTTGCGAACGGACCGTCACCGGCGAGTGAGGACGACGAGTTCCACCGCGTCAGGCGCGAGAGGGTTCGACAAATTCAAGGCACTGCCCTTTCCAATTCCATCTTCCACCAGTTCGAGATTCTGGGTCTTGCTGATTCGGTAGCGCTTGATGCTGAATGCAGCGCTTCCCCATGGCAGGTTGCTAATGCTTAGCTTGTAGCCGAGATTGTCGCGGTAAACGATGTCCGTGCGCAGGGGCAGGAACTTGACTTTGGACATGTCGGGCATGGGTGGTGCGGCTTTTTGCAGCTCCGGTGGCAGGGGCATGAGGTCCGGCTTGTAATTCGGAGGAATCGCGTAGTTGCTGATCAGGACCTGAACTGTGTTGCCGTCCGCGGAACGGCCCGCAAGCGCGGCTAAACCGAATGTATCCGTACCCTCGACCGCAAGGCGTTGTGGGGTGTGCAGCATTTTGCCCATCGCCTTGAATGTATATGCGGTCTTGAAATACTTGCCGTTAAGGTCGAAGAGTCCCATCCAAGCCGCATCTCCACGATAGAAGTGGGCGTGGTCAATGGAGGTGTCCTGCAAGTAGCTGAGCACCGCGCCGATATAAGCGGCATTGTGTTCGCCCTGAAGTTCGGCTTTCTCAGATTCGGTAAAGTCGGCGCTCAGATTCCACTCGGAGAGAATGTTCTCGGCATGAGGGAACCCATGGGTATCGAGGATGCCGTGAATTTCCTTGGCCAGACGAACGGCGTCGTAAGGATCCGCAGAACCATTGGCATAAGTGTGCCAGGAATAAAAATCGAGCGGCACGTGATGCGCGGCGCAGTAATCGATAAAGCCTTCGCGATAACCTCCATCGTCGGAGGGAAAAGCTTTGGCGACACCGCCAACCTTGAGGGTGGGGTCGACAGACTTCAAGGCGCGCGCAGTTTTCTCGTACAGAGAATAAAACTGCTGCGGAGTGCCGGACCAGAATAAAGCCTCTGGCTCGTTCCAGAACTCCCAATAGCGAATGCCATAGTGGAACCCGTTTGCCCAGCCCTGGTTATAGTGCATGGCAATGTGTTTCACCACGCTGGCAAACTTGTCGAAATCGTCCGGAGGATTGATGTTGGCTCCCCAACTGCGCCCGATGCGGTAATAGACTTCCGCGCCGCTGGCGCGAATGGCTGCGATCACCTTGTCGGTTGGAACAAAATTGTAGCTTTCAGGTTTTTCGGGGTCGGCTGTCTCGAGTCGGGAAAAATGATGCTGGAATTTCCGGCTTTCACTACGCCGGCACGCTGGACGTTATCAGGAATGAGCCATGTGAGCAATCCATTGTCGAGAATCGAACTTTGAATCGATTTCCGTCGGGCCCATAAAATCGTGAGTTCGAACCTGATCGACACGGAGATCTTTGTATTGCTCAATCAGGCTTGGAAGGCCCGCCATCACCGGGCTTGGCGGACCGTTCAATCCCTGAAAGGAGCGGATTTCGCCGATTACTTTTCCCGCATCAACGTGTAGGGATCGAAATCCGGTGTGGTTCGTGTCTTGGGCGGATGTGGCAATGGCCAGTGCCATCAGGCAGAGTAGATAACGGAGAAGGGCCTTCATCAGAAGCTCCATCGTTCGGCGTCGTCAGCGTTATTGGCGGAACTCGCAGGGTTTTCGCATCATACACCGCATTTGTCGCCCCAAGTGGATCTTTGCATGTGGAGTGTTTGACTCACTGCTGCAGTTTCTCCGCGAGCTATCCGGAAACTTTGAGCCTACATTTGATTCAGTGCTTGCCAGCACGAGCGAGGACGCTCGCGCCTATACTGCCGACGCTCGCCCACTCTCTCGCTGCTTACGGCTTCTGGGTTGGGCGCAACAGAACCTCGCTGACGAAGGATTGCGGGGCTTGCGTCAGCAGCATGGCTACGACGTGGGCTACGTCTTCGGACTGCAGCATCTTTGTCTTATCTTTTCCTGCATGCGGGCTTAATTCGGTGTCCACCGAACCCGGACAAATCACCGAGGCTCGAATATTGTGTGCGCGCAGTTCCTCGGCTACCGAATAGGTGAGGCCATTGAGTCCCCATTTCGAAGCGGCATAGGCAGCGCCATTGGGCAAAGCATTCTTCCCGGCAAGCGAGGAAATATTGATGATGTGTCCAGCACCAGCGCGAATCATCATGGGCGCGAATGCGCGGATGCAAAAATAGACTCCACGCAAGTTGGTATTCAACACCGCATCCCAGGATTCTGGCGGCAACTGATGCAGCGGACCCCTGAAGCTGCCAATGCCGGCATTGTTGACGAGAATGTCGAGTCGACCCAGAGTTTGCTCGACGTGGGCCGCGGCGGCTTCGACGGAGCGCAAGTTTGTAACATCGCACTCCAATGGCTCGGCTCGGCCCCCGGCTTTCGAAATGGCGTCGGCGGTGGATTGCAAATGTTCCCGCGTGCGTCCGCAAAGCACCGCCGTGGCGCCCATGGATGCAATTTTGGCGGCAATAGCAGCGCCGATGCCGCGCCCAGCACCGGTAATGACGGCAACCTGGCCAGTCAAAATGGCATTATTGCTCTGTTTCGCGGCGTCCATGGTGATCCTCCGGCTATATTTGTTATGCTGGCCATGCACAACCGGAACGGCGCTAACTCACATCTTAACAAGAAGGGGCGGAAGAGCCGGCGAAAGTGCGCTTGCCTTAGTTGAGGTACATACTTATAATCCGGCTCACCGGAAAACAGTGGTACAGCCCGTTCGACGATTATCGAAAGGGTGCTGATTTTTCCGGGCCTGTCGCATGAGAGTGTAAGGTTCATGCTCTGAGCAACCGGGGCTACTGCTGATATATTACCCGGTACGAATGCCGTCCGTTTTCCCGACAATTCAAGGAGCCAACTTAAATGAAGACGAGTCTAGTGGCGATTGTGATTACGTTTGCTGGAATAGCCTCGGGTCAGCAAGCCACAACGCAACCGCAAACCCAACCCGCCCCGACGCAGACGCAAACTGCGCCCTCGGCCCAGACGCAAACCACACCCGCAGGACAAACCACCGCGCCGGCACAGACACAAGGAGCGGCTCCCGCAAGGCGCCGGCTGCACCGCAACAGAAGAAAGAAATCAAAGATCCGGCTGAATACAACGCTTACGTGGGAGCGATACAGCAGACGGATCCGGCCGCGCAGATCAGCGGGCTGGAAGCGTTCCTGGCTCAGTATCCTAACAGCGTGATGAAAGAAGACGCCCTGGAAACGCTGATGGTGGACTACCAGAAGACCAATAACCAGGCCAAGATGTTGGATGCGGCGCAGCGTATTCTGCAGGCAAATCCGAACAATTTGCGCGCATTGGCGTTGCTTGCGCTACATGAAGCGAGCCCAGGCTGAGGCCGGTCAGGATGCGCAAAACAACTTGACGCAGGGAGCTCAATACGCTGAGCGCGGCTTGCAGGCGCTGCAAACCGCACCCAAGCCGGATGGCACGTCCGATGCCGACTTCAACAAGATGAAAACGCAGATGAGCGCGATCTTCAACGGCACCTCGGGAATGGCGGCGCTGCAGGCGAAAAATTATCCGCAAGCGCAACAGCGATTACGGGCCGCCGTGCAAGCCGATCCGAATGATCTGCGAAATGTTTATCCGCTGGCGCTGGCTGACTTAACCGGCACGCCTCCGAATTCCGTGGAAGGTCTCTATTTCATTGCGCGAGCGGCCGATCTCGCCGCCGGCCAGCCAAGCCAGGCGCAGATTGAGAGTTACGGTAAGAGCCAATACACCAAGTATCACGGATCCGATCAGGGCTGGACGGATCTAGAAGCGCAAGCAAAGACTAACCCGATGCCGCCAGCAGGCTTTACCATCACGCAATACGTTCCGCCCACGCCCGCGCAACAAGCCGCAGACTTGGTAAAGACCAAGGCTCCCAAAGACATGAGTTTCGCCGAGTGGGAACTGGTGCTCTCTGCCGGCCAGCCAGCGGATGCGGACAAGGTTTGGTCGGCAATCAAAGGCGTACCATTGCAGATGGAAGGCACGGTCATCAAGGCTTCGCCTACCGAATTGCAAATCGCGGCGAGTCAGGACGATATCGACCAGAAAAGGGCCGACGTCATAGTCACAGATGGGAGGAACGATTCCTGCCCGGCTCATGCCGCAGGAGGGCGCCACGCTCGACTTCGAAGGAACGCCGGTTTCTTACACGCCAAACCCGTTCGTTATGACTATGGAGAAGGGCGCGTTGCTGACGAAGGCCGCGCCGAAGAAACCGCCGGTTCACCATCGCCCCGCTCAGCAGTGAATCACCACTGCGGCAGGACTGGAATTGCAAGGGCAGCGCGTTGGCGCTGCCCTCATTTTTTGCCGCTCCAAAGATCGGAGCGAGATCTTAGCGGAATATTTTCTTATCGTAAGCAGCGGGACGAGCGCTGCGGGGGGGACGTTTCATAACCGCGCGGAGTTGCCGCATGTCAATTTTCAATTCCGAGATGGTGCGGCTGAGAGTGTTGCGATGCATTCCCAGTTGACGTGCTGCCCGGCACTGATTTCCATTATTTTCCTGCAGCACGGTAAGGATGAACCGCTTCTTAAATTCGCGGACCGCCTCAGAGTAAAGAATATTGCTTTTGTACATTTGCAGGATGAGTGCTTCGAGCTGATCTCTCACGGCATCCCTCTTTCTTTTGGAAAAGCCTTGGCTGGCTTTTCATCTTCCTGATTTCGGTTGAAGCCGCAAAGGCGCGGCTTACATGTGTTGCTGTTCACGGTGCAACAAATCGAGTCCCTGATAAAAGCGGCTCCGCAATTCTGATGGCGCAACCCAAATGGCGGCGCGTCCTACAACCAGAAAATACGGCGCCAGTTGCGAACCCTCGAGCCAAGTCGACGTAGGCGTGAACGCTGCCATGCTCATAAGGACGACCGCTACCATCAAAATTCCGCGCAGTAGCCCCAGCGCTCCGCCCAGGATCCGATCGACAAAACTAAGCCCAGCTTCTTTCACAATATGGCGGACAATGCGTCCCGCAAGCCCAGCAACCAGCACCACCGCCAAAAAAATAACCAGAAACGCCGCGATTTCACCCAACCACATCGAGCCCTTCAGATAAGGCGCATATCGCGCTGCCAACCGCTCGTAATTCCACGCTGCCAGCAGATATCCAAGGACTAAGCCAGCAATACCGAATGCCTCGTGAAAGAAGCCGGATATCGCCGCCTGAAGCACCGACACCGCAATTACAATCACGATGATCCAGTCGGCGGCTGTCACTTCTTCTCCGACTGATTGTTTCGCTAAACATCCAGCTCGTGTCCGGTGAGCTGGTGAAAAGCCTCCAAGTATTTGTTGCTGGTCTGGCGCGCTACATCCGCTGGAAGCCCGGGCGCAGGGGGCTGCTTGTTCCAGTGAATTTGCTCGAGGTAATCACGAACGTACTGCTTGTCGTACGATGCTTGCGCCCGACCAGGTTGGTACTTGTCCGCTGGCCAGAAACGGGAGGAGTCGGGCGTAAGCACTTCATCAGCCAGAGTAATGCCTTTCGAAGTCATGCCAAATTCAAATTTGGTATCGGCGATGATGATGCCCTTTTTCAGGGCGTAGTCGGCAGCCTTCGAATAAACCTTTAAGCTGAGGTCGCGAAGCTGGCGGCTTAGTTCAACGCCAACGATCCGCGTCATCTCATCGAAGGGAATATTTTCGTCATGCCCGGTGGTGGCTTTGGTGGCCGGGGTAAAAATAGGCTGCGGCAGCTTACTTGACTCTTTCAGTCCTGCAGGAAGCTCTATTCCGCACACGCGGCCACTGGCTTTGTATTCCTTCCATGCGGATCCGGAAATGTATCCGCGGACCACGCACTCCACGGGAATCATCTCGGCGCGCATGACCATCATCGAGCGACCGAGCAGTTGATCGGCATACTTCTGCGCGGCTGCAGGATACTGCTTCACATCGGCCGTGACCACATGATTCGGAGTGACATCACGCAAAAAATCAAACCAGAAGAGAGAAATCTGTGTCAGCACGCGGCCCTTGTGGGGAATGCCCGTGGCAAGCACGTAATCGAACGCAGAAATGCGATCGGTAGCAACGAAAAGAAGATGTTCGGGGTCGAGATCGTACACGTCGCGGACTTTGCCGCTGGTGTGAAGCTTGAGTTCAGGGAAGTCAGTACGCAGCAGGATCGAATCGAGGAGTTGGGGGCTCATGTTTAAATTTTACAGTTAGAAACGTCGCGTATTCTAACCTGCCAGAAATATTTGTCAACGATTTAAGTGCCAGTACAAAATCGATTTTATGCATTCCATTGAAAGAAAGAGTGTTGACCGGGGGTTATGGTTGCAATCGCTTTTCAGTGCGGGGATTCGGAGGATTCAGTTTGTGGAAAAGCTGAGGATGGCAGAGGATAACTGGGAAGAGAAGAAATCTGAGTTTAGTTAAACGCGATCTGTCGGATCCACTTCTTTAGAATCTGTTCTACTTCATTGTCACTGGCAAATTCCTTTCGTTCGGCTTCCGCCAAGCCCTTTGTAATCTCCTCAAGCTGCCAATTGTTCAAGGCACTATCGTTCTGGGTTACCTCAACCTTGGCGAATGGTTCGCGCCGGCGCGTCACGCGGTCGCTCCAAAGCGCACCGAAACCAGCTTAGACACGCCGGGCTCCTGCATAGTTACGCCATATAAGACCGGGGCGATGCTCATGGTTTTTTTGCTGTGGGTGATCAAGACGAACTGAGTTTGAATGCTCATCTCGCGCACCAGTTCGGTGAAGCGTCCGATATTAGCTTCGTCGAGCGGCGCATCGACTTCGTCAAGAATGCAGAACGGGCTGGGCTGGTACTGGAATATTCCCACGAGCAAGGCCAGCGCGGTCAAGGCCTTTTCGCCGCCCGATAACAGCAGCACGTTCTGCAGTTTCTTGCCCGGAGGCGAGGCTACCACGTCGATGCCGCTTTCCGCGCTGTTTTCTTCGTCGGTAAGGCGCATCAGGGCGTGACCACCTCCGAACAGCTTGCGGAACGTGGTCTGGAAGTTCTCATTGATCTTATGGAACGCCTCTTCAAACTTTTGCCGCGAGAACGCATCGATCTCTTTGATGGTGGCTTGCGTATTCTGAATCGAATCGAGCAGATCTTTGCGCTGCGTATCGAGGAACGAATGGCGCTCGGCGGTTTCCTTGTATTCTTCGAGAGCCATCATATTTACCGGGCCCATGGCATCGAGCCGGGTGCGCATTTCGCGATAGGTTTGATCCTCCGCGGCTAACTGTTCGCCGCTGGCAATCGGAATGGTGGTGTCGGCCATCAAGTCCTGACGCTGAATGCCCAACTCGTTGAGGCAGGTTTCCGCCATGTATTGCGCGTCCGACTGCAATTTGGCAGTCATTGCTGAAAGCTCACCGCGACGGTCACGAGCCTGGTCGAGTAACTGACGGGCATCGCGCAGAGCTTCCTCGATTTCAGCCAAGCGCGCACGTACCTGGTCGGATTCAAACTGCAGCAACCCGTCGCGAGCCTCGGTCGTATTTCGCTCAGCTTCGAGTTCTTCCAATTGCGTGATCATCTGCTGGTTTTCGCTTTCGCGTTGCGACTTCTCCGCTGCGGAGGCATCAATCTGCGCCCGCAACGACTCCGCGCGGGCAGCCATATCTGAAACCAAGCCTTCGATTTTTCCCAGCACCGCTCGGGCTGACCGATGGCGTTCCTCCAAAGTTGCAACCCGCGCCAGGTTTTGCGATGCATTCTGCGCAGCCGAATCGCGCCGCTCACGCATGCCAGCCAACTCTTCATTTGCCGAAGCCGCAAGCGTTTCCAATTCTTCACGCTGCTTTTGTAGAGCCGCCAATTCTGTCTGCCGCGAGTTGATCAATGCTTCCTGTTCAGCGCGCTCCGAAGCCAGCCGCTGGATCTCTCGCTGACAAGTACTTAGCCGCTCGCCGACGCGAGCCATCTCGGCATCGAGCTGTTGCAGCATGTGACCAGAAGTCATCGCCTGTTTTTCTGCATCTCGTTTCTCGGTCTCGAGGCGATCGAGTCGCGATGCCAGTTCCTTAATCTCGCGACCCAAAGTGATCACGCGGATTTCGTTGTCGCGCAGCGCCGCTTCCAAATCTGCCATTAGTCGCATGACGTCCCGCAGTTCGCGCTTCATGGATAGCGGACCTTCAGAGCGCTGCTTGCCGCCCGTGACCGTGACGTTATGGAAGCACTCGCCCGACTGCGAAAGGAAAAACGCGTCCGGATTGGACAACGCAAGTTCACGCGCAAAGGTCGGCTCCGGCACGATGTAGCCGTCGCGCAACTTCGGCAGAATAACTTCCAGGGATCGCCCGAATCCATTCAGCACACGAATCGCATGTTTCAGCGGGACGATTGACTGGCTGGGCGTGGCCGCGCGCGCCACTTCGTCAACCGCAAAAGAAAATTTAGCTTGCGAATCTTCCGGATGCACCAAGAATGTCGCGCGGCCATCTACATCGGTCCGCAGCAGCCGCAAACCTTCGTCAGCCGCATCCCAGGATTTCACCACGACATAATTCAATTCGTCGCGCAGAAAGTCTTCCACCACCCCTTCGTAGCGCGGTTCAACCTCGAGAAAATCTGCGAGCACCCCAGCCGGAGCCAATCCGCTGTTCATGACTCCCGACTGAAATAGCCGCCGAACCGATTCGGTCGAGTAACCATGTTCGGCGATGACGGCTTCGAGCGAGCCTTTTTTGCCCATCGCGGAGGCGTATTCGGCGCGCAGGCTGTCCAGCCGATTCTTGGCGTCGGATTCTTCACGGCGCTTGGACTCGATCGATTGCCGCACCTGCGAAATCTCTTCCGTCAATCCTGCGACGCGCTGTGAGACTGACTCAAACTCCAGGGCAAATTGTCCGCGCTGCCCGCCGAAGGCTTCAACTTGATTGTTCGCGGTCGACGTTTCAACCTGCAAGCGTTGTGCTTCGCGACCAATCGCTGCCAGACGTTCTTCGGCCTGGGTCAGCGAATTTCGCAAATTGGAAGCCGACGCGACCACTTCCATAATTGCGCTGCGCGATGCTTCCTGACGATGTTCCAGTGCGGCGAGAGCGTTGGCGGCGTCTGTCGCTTCCTGCTGGCATCGTGCCAGTTCCTGCTGCGCAGCGGCCAAATCAGCGGCCGCCGATTCCAGCAATTGATGATTCGATTCGCGCTCGGCTTGCAGTGCGCTCAGCCGATGCTGCGCCTGTGCCAATTCTGCTTCGGAGGAAGCCGAACGGAGCGTCAACTCCGCGCAGCGTTCTTCGTTATGACGGCGCTGGGCATGGGCTCGTTCAGTTTCCAGCTTGATCTGATTCAGGCGCTCGCGATTTTCACGGATTTCATTCTCGATGGCGTATCCACGCTGCGTGCGATCACCGTGCTCAGCTTCGAACTGCTGAACGCTTTCGGTGCGATGACGCATCTCTTCCGATAGCGAGTTCATACGCTCGTCGAGTTCAATGCTCTCGCGGTCCAGTTGCGCGAATTTGCTGGCCAGCACCAGGCGCAGCTTCGCCCGCATTTCATCCCGTAGCTTGGCATAACGTTCTGCCTTCGAAGCCTGCCGTTTCAAGGAGTTCATCTGCCGCGTGACTTCCTCGAAAATATCGTTTACGCGGGACAGATTTTGCTTGGCATCTTCGAGGCGAGCTTCGGCAAGCCGCTTCTTGGTTTTAAATTTCGTAATCCCTGCCGCTTCTTCGAGGATAGCGCGCCGATCGGTGGGACGGCTGCTGAGAATCTGCCCAATCCGTCCCTGCTCGATCAGGGCGTAGGACTCCGGCCCCAATCCGGTGCCCATAAACAATTCCTGAATATCGCGCAACCGGCAAAGCTTTCCATTGAGCAGGTATTCGCTGTCGCCCGAGCGGAACAGGCGGCGAGTGACTACGATTTCGCCTGCCTTAAATTGAGTCTGAAACTTGCGGCGGCGGATTTTCAGCACGACTTGAGGGCCCGATTCGATGGAGGTCCGGGCTTCCTCGCCCGGCTCGACGGGCGAGACGCCCGTCTCTCCATCGGAAAGTCCTGGCTGCGCTTCTTCGGTTAAGCGCTCGACTTCTTCTGCGGCGCGGGCGCGCACTTCGGCTTCGTCCCAGTCGTCGGCGCAGGGCAAATCATTCTGCACTTCGATCTCGGTAGGCTCATGGGCGTCCGGGCCGTCGTAAACTTCGGGATCGATCAAAGTGAGCGCAACCTCGGCCATACCCGTCGGCTTGCGATCGCGCGTGCCCGCGAAGATCACATCCTCCATGCGCGAACCGCGTAGTGTCTTGGCCGACTGCTCGCCTAAGACCCACGAGATAGCATCCGCGATGTTGGACTTGCCGCATCCGTTCGGACCGATGATGGCCGCGACCCCATCTCCGTGAAACTTCAGTTCAGTGCGGTCGCAAAAAGACTTGAAGCCGAGAATTTGAAGCTTTTTCAGTTTGAGCAACTTGTACTCCTGGGAGCTAGTCTGGTAAAGCCGACGATTCGCTCACGCATTGTTCCTGTTAACTGGTTAGATTCCTCAACCGTTTGCTCCGAAAAAGGCTTCGCCTTGGCTGGAAAGGACGGGCACAGATTGAAGCTACTGTAACGGCGAAATCGTACTGCGGTCAAGCAATAAACACTACATATAGGGTCCCCTTTTGCACAACCACGTCATTTTGCACACACAATGCAGCAAAAGGGTGAGAAAAGTGGTCTGAGAACGAGTGAGGTGGGAGAATCGCGAGAGCGGAATAAGCCTAACGCAAAAGCGGATCGAAGACAACGATTCAGTAGTGTCTGAGCAGTTCCTCGGCAGTCAATTCTACGTCGCGCATGATAGAGCGGAGAAGCCCGGGGCCCAGAGTCTCGCCGGAGTGCACCGGAACTGTGGTGACTCTTCCGTCCTCATGCCTGAGAAAAACGTGACTACCGCGCGTTCGAACGACTTGGAACCCGATTCTCTCCAGGATCCGAACGATCTCCTTGCCCTTCAGCCGGGGAAGGCGAGTCATACAGATATCTGTTGGATGCCTACCAGTTCCAAGGGATCGAGTTCACCGCGATCATCCTCCAGACACAACTCAATCGCCTCACGCGTACGCTTCATGAGAGTATCGAGGGTTTTCGCCTGCGTGTGGCAGCCTCGCAGAGAAGGAACTGTTGCGACATAGAAGCCCTCTTCGTCCTGTTCTATGATCACCGTAAATTTGCGGGTATGTTTCACAGGCCAATTTTAGCACGGGGAAAAAAGGCCTCTCCTACGGCCCAGCCATAAGAGCTCTACAGGCCTGGCCGGGTCGAAGACCCGGCCCCACACAGTTTTGCCGATGCCGACTAAGCGCCCAGCTTTTCGAAGAACAAACAAATCGATTCAATCCCGCGGTGAAAATTCGGGATGTGAAACTTCTCGTTCGGCGCATGCAGATTGTCATCGGGCAAGCCGAAACCCATCATCACGCTGGGAATTTTCAGCACATCCTGAAAATCGGTGACGATTGGAATCGAGCCACCGGAGCGAATGAAGACCGTGTCCTTTTTGAACACATCGTGCATGGCCTCGGTGGAAGCTTTCACGTATTTATTGTCCGTGCCGACGACGCAAGCAGGACCTTTGCTCCACACTTTGATTTTGGTCTCAATTCCTTTCGGCGTGAGTTTCTTCACGTAGGCCGTGTAGCGCTTGAGGATGTCGTCGGGATCCTGATTAGGAACCATGCGCATGGAAACCTTCGCCGAGGCTTTTGCCGGAATCACAGTCTTGGCGCCGGGTGCGGTGAATCCGCCGGGCATGCCGTGTACTTCCAGCGTGGGCCGCGCCCAGGTGCGATAGAGCACCGAGAATCCTGGCTCGCCGGTCAAGCACTTTGGAACCGACTTCGGTCTTGCGGTAATGCTCTTCATTGAATGGCAAGCGCTTCCAGGCTTTAAGTTCGGCTGCAGTCGGGGCCTTCACGTTTTTGTAGAAACCGGGAATCAAAATCTTTCCCTTGGAGTCTTTCAGTTTGCTGATGATTTCGATCAGTGCAAAAAACGGATTGGGCGCGGCGCCGCCATACATGCCGGAGTGCAGATCGGTCTTTGCGCCGAACGCCTCGATCTCCGTGTAAACCAACCCGCGCAGCCCTACGCAAAGAGTCGGAAGATCGGGCGCGAACAGTTCCGTATCGCACACCAGGGCAAAATCAGCCTTCAGCTTATTTTTCTGCTTGCGCACATATTCAGCAATAGACTCGCCGCCAACTTCCTCTTCGCCTTCGATGATGAACTTTACATTGAGTGGCAACTTGCCACTGTGGCCTTTCATCAAGGCTTCGATGGCTTTAATCTCCATCCAGAGCTGGCCTTTGTCATCCACAGCGCCGCGGGCATAAATATTGTTGTTGCGCTCGGTGGGCTCGAACGGCGGCGTGATCCATTCGTCCAGCGGATCAGGCGGCTGCACATCGTAGTGCGCGTAACAGAGGACGGTCGGTTTACCGGGCGCATGCAGCCAGTCCGCATAAATCAGAGGATGGCCTTTGGTCTGGATCAGTTCTACGTTCTCCATGCCGATTCGCGTGAGTTCGCTGGCGACGTAATCGGCGGCTTTGCGCACGTCGGGCTTATGCTCTTCAAGAGTGCTGATGCTGGGAATGCGAAGCAGATCTTTCAGTTCATTTACGAATCGCTGCTGATTTGAACGGGCATAATCCACTGCGGGAGAAGCCATAAATGTGTACCTTTCTCGGACCAGATATGGTGAAGTTTGCGATATGGAGGAAACGGATCAGTATACCTGAAGCGGCGCTGCTGCTTCTCTCTGCGCGTAAGCCTCGGTGGGCTTGGGAATAGGCTATTCTGCGAACGTGACAAAAGGGGAAGACACCAAAAAAGATGACTCGAACCGCATTGGACTGTGCTTCGACTGTGTGAACGCGCAAAAGATTCAGTCGGACCGCGGATCGACGTTCTATCGCTGTAACCTCTCGGACACCGATCCGAACTTCCCGAAATATCCCCGCCTGCCCGTACTTCGGTGTAATGGCTACAGGGGAAAGCTTAACGAATTGTAGGGTTCAAGAATCCGTGGGGCAAGCTCTCCGCAGAAAGAATGCCAATGTACAATTCTTCTGCCTGACAGTTCAGAAGCCACATTCGGTTTTCTTTTTTAACGTGTCTACCAAGGTGAAATCGCGCAAACAACGGCCGGACGGGAGGCGACCGGCCGTCGCAGCTGAAGAGGTTAGCCTCGGCCAAAGGATCGAAAGCTTTGTGCTGGCGTCGCCTCAAAAGCGCAATCTGGCGATTTGCCTTTTGCTGGCGGTCGCGACGTTGGCGCTTTATAGCCCTGCCATTCGGCATCCGTTTATTTTCAATTACGACGACGACGTGTACGTCTTGAACAACGCGCACGTAAAGGCTGGCCTGCATTGGCAGACGATCCGCTGGGCTTTGACATCGACCGAGTACTCCAACTGGCACCCGCTGACCTGGCTTTCTCATGCCACGGATTGCCAACTGTATGGCCTGAACCCTCCCGGGCATCACTTCACCAATGTGCTGTTCCACGCGCTGAATGTCGTGCTGATCTTTCTGCTACTGGTGTACGCAACCAGAGCGCCCGGACGCAGTTTCCTGGTGGCTGCGCTGTTCGCGATTCATCCGTTCAATGTGGAATCTGTGGCTTGGATCGCGGAACGCAAGAATGTGCTCAGTACATTTTTCTTTCTGTTGACCATCGGTGCTTATGGTTGGTACGCGCTCAAGCCGGACGTCAAGCGCTATCTCGCCGTAGCTGCGCTGTTCGTGCTCGGACTTGCTTCGAAGGCGATGGTCGTAACTCTGCCCTGCGTGCTTCTGTTGCTTGATTTCTGGCCCTTAAGACGAATCCAGGGACTGTCGACCGACGAGAACGCTTTGCCTGTGCCGCAGATGCGCTTTTCGCGGCTAGTGCTGGAGAAGTTGCCGCTGTTAGTGCTGTCGGCTGCGACCAGCGCCGTCACCATGTTCGCGCAGCGTTCGGGCGGGGCCATGCGGTTGGTGCTTCCCTTGGGCGTACGACTGGAAAACGCAATCTACGCTTACGCAATGTATGTGTGGAAAGCATTCTGGCCCGCATGGCTGGGGCTCTTCTATCCTCATCCTGGCGCAACCCTTGCGATCTGGCGATTGGCACTGGCGGCGCTGTTTCTATGTTGGTGAGCGTCATTGGTCTGGTGGCAGCGCACCGCCCGGCCTTACCTAATCACCGGATGGCTGTGGTTCCTGGGCACGCTGATTCCGGTCATTGGACTCGTCCAAGTCGGTGAGCAAGCAATTGCCGACCGCTATGCGTACATTCCGCTCATCGGAATTTTCGTGATGGCGGTGTGGGGCGCTGCTGATTTGGCCGACAGGCGGCAACTCAGTTTTCGCTCCCGGGTTAAGATAGCCGCAGTCGTCATCGCCATTTTTGCGCTTTTTACCATCGACCAGCTTCGATATTGGCGGAGCGCCGTCGATATCTGGGCGCATACGGTAGAGGTCACAAAAGATAATTTTCTTGGCGAGCAGAATCTGGGGGCGGCGCTTCTAGCCGCGGACCGATATCAAGGAGGCATTGCCGCATTTCACCAAAGCAGCTCAAGCTCAGGCCCTCGGATCCGGCGGCGCATCTCAATTTGGGCGGAGACTTTGGCGCTCATTGACCGCCCGCGCGAAGCCATTGCCCAGTATGAAGCCGCGATTCCTCTGACGTCCGATCCAGCTGATGCGTGTCGAGGCATACGAAATTCTCGGCAGGTTATATAGCCAACTCGGACAATACTCCAAGGCCCGGATAAGTTATGAGCAAGCGTTGAAGATCGACCCTCAGCAAGCTAAAGCCAGTAGCGGATTAGCGAAAATAGAATTGTCGGACGCCATCCGAGCAAGTGGCTGAAGGTCCCTCCGCCGAAAGGTACTTCCGACTGGGACAGGTTTTCCAGCAGAATGGCCGCACTGTGGAAGCGCAGGCCGCCTATAAGCAAGCGCTTAAGCTAAACCCTAAGCTCGGAGAAGCGCGGGAAGCTCTCGATGCGATGAGCCAGCAGAATAAGTAAGCTGAGGCCTTGTCCGAAGAGCACTACCTTTGAAATCGCAGCAGTGAGAATTTCGCAATATCATGGCCGGGTTGCGCACCAGTGATGACTTGCGCCATGACGTGAGCTGTGACGGGCGTCAGCAAGATGCCGTCACGAAAATGGCCCGTAGCCACAAAATATCCGGGAGTCGTGGTTTCCCCGAGAATGGGTAAATCGTCTGGAGTTCCTGGCCGTAACCCGGCCCACGCCTCCAACATTAGCGCTTCTTTCAGTGCTGGAACTAAGCGAATCGCCGCCTGATGCAGGCGCTGAATCGTGCTCGCATCCGTGCGCTTGTCGAATCCCGCCTCTTCTAGAGTCGACCCGATCAGAATTCGTCCGTTAGTGCGCGGAACCAGGTAGACGTCAGGAGTGCGGATCACGTGCCGGACGAGGTTGTGCTGGGCGCTTGCCACGGCCAGCATCTGTCCTTTGACCGGGCGCGTGGGCAAGCGATGGAGGGATAAACTTCCTGACCATGCACCCGCGCAATTCACCACGCATGGCGCTGGGTATTTCGTTTTATCTGTGATGACGCCTGCAACTCGGCCATCGGAGAAAATAAAGTCAGTTACGGTCGTGCCGGAAGAAATATCTATTCCGCGATGTTTGGCAGCTTTCAAGGCCGCCGCGACCAGAGCACGTGGATCAACGCTGCGCTCTTTTAAGTAAAAGACTGAGGCTTCCGTCGGCGCCAGTGCTGGTTCAAATTCTTCAAGCGGCGCTCGCAGCTGGTGTTCTGAACTGAACTCAGGCATTCCGAACAAATGCTCAGGCGCAGTGAGCAAAAGCGTGCCTTGATCGCGGAGATCAACGTTGATTCCGGATTCGTCCTGCAGTTCATGGACAAACTCGGGATACATTCGCGCACTAGCCGCAGCGAGAGTTTGCAATGCCGCCGGCATCTCCAGCGGACAGTCGGCCAGCATTCCGGCCGCAGCGTAGGAAGCTTCGCGGCCCGGTTCTCCGCGTTCCACCACCAGCACGCGCACGCCTCTTTTGTGCAAAGCAATCGAGAGAGAGAGTCCAATGATGCCGCCGCCAATGACGATCACGTCCCAAGTCTTCACGTCAGTATTGTAGAAGAGAGCGCTTGGCACACGAGCCTTGCGGCGATTCGACACCCGATTCGACACCAATGAATAGCTGCTATTTCGAGCTCCCCTCGAACGAGGCGTCCGGCGCTACGTATGCAGCTGAAAGATGGTGGACCCGGAGAGACTTGAACTCCCAACCCCTGCGTTCGAAGCGCAGTGCTCTATCCAGTTGAGCTACGGGTCCGCGCCTGGTTAGAAAATAAGGGTATCAGGTCTTGGCTGCCATTGTCCCGCCTATAGGGTTGAACTCGCGACTTTGAAGCGAAAAAAGCCGGTCAGCTCCTCCTCGCCTAAAGGCAGATGCGTTTCCATCGCCGGCACACGCGTGATACGTGTTACACGTAGAATACGCGCTAAAATGAGGCCCATGGCTGATTCGCACAATTCCAGCAAGCAAAATGTAACTATAAGCCTAAACCGGCAGACGCTACGAAAAGTTAAAGTTCTTGCTGCCCGGCGGGCCACTTCGATCAGCGGCCTCATTGTCGAGCAAATTGAAATTCTCGTAGGGGAAGAGGAAGCCTACCGGCGCGCGCAGCGACAGGCAACGGCGCTCCTCGATCAGAGCTTTCACTTGGGCGGCGTGATTCGAAGCACCCGGGACGACTTGTATGAGCGCTAGGATCTTCGTATACGAAGGTTCTGATTTACGCTCACGATCTCGACGCCAGTGCAAAGCATGAAGTGGCCAACAGCGTTCTCCGCGACCTCTGGAGGCAGCGAACAGGCGTTTTGAGCATACAAGTCTTGCAGGAATTCTACGTCAAGGTCACGCGGAAGATTAGGGTCCCGCTGCCCAAGGATGTAGCCCGGCTTGTGGTGAACAGCTACGCCGTCTGGTGCGTTGAAACGACTCCAACTGAAATCGCGCCGGCGTTTCGAATTGAAGACGAATCCAAAATCGGATTCTGGGATGCCCTCATTGTAGCGTCCGCAGCCAAGGCTGGAGCGGTCCGAATTCTCTCCGAGAACCTGAACGCGCGTCAGGTCATCGCCGGCATTCCTATCGAAAATCCATTTACACGTACATCGCGCGGACATGACTAAAGCACCTCTAGACAGATTGCGCCTCGCTCTGCCATTCTCGGTTACAGGCTATGTCATACCACGTTGTAGCTTTTACCATGGCGCAAGTGCGGCAGGGCGCGCTCGACTTTCAGCGCGAGCTTAGTGCCTCTCTGCCTAATTTGAAGGAGTTGAAAGTGTATTCGGCAAGCCCGTTTGACCTCGATGAACGCCGCCGAGCCAAGGATCGATTCGGCGGAGACATCGTCTATTTTTTCAATGATGTGGCATATGAGGAATGCCAGCGTCTGGGCCTTAACTTGCAATTTCTGGCGGAGATTCCTGATGAAGAACTGCCTCGAAGGCGCACTGTCGTCGTTGGCTTACCGGAGTCCAAAATCAAGGTTTAGGGCTCAACTTGTATGGCCGCCGCAATATTCTGCAGAATTCCTGGTTAACCGTGTATAATAGAAGCTCAGCTAAGTTTGACTCACAAGCAACTGAAAGCCGGTACCGCCAACCAGCGTCACCCCCTCTCACTAGCAGCGAATCTTCTCAGCACAATCTAAAATAGAAAAAGGAACATCAATGTCAGAAACAGGAACAGTAAAGTGGTTTAACGACGCCAAAGGTTATGGATTTATCAGCCGTCAAAATGGCGAAGACGTATTTGTGCACTTTTCGGCAATTCAGGCGGGCGGATTCCGCAGCCTGCAAGAAGGCCAAGCCGTGCAGTTCGACGTCACCAAAGGCCCAAAGGGCTGGCAAGCTGAGAACGTTCAAGCTGTCTAGTTAGGAGAGCGAATGCCCGCGATTATAAACAATTGCGGGCATTTTCACGTCTGAACGCCGCCGGGATCACCCAGAGCTTACTTCGACTGCGCGGCTCTGACCTTGGCCCACCGGGCACGCTGAGCTGCGGCAATCTTTCTTCGAGCTGCTGCTGAGAGAGTCCGCTTGGGGCGGGAGTTGTTGGTTTTGTTACTTGAGCCCGACTGTCCTCGGACCTTCGCCCATCGCGCCTTCTGAGCGGCGGCCATTTTGCGGCGAGCCGCGGCTGACAAACTACGGCGCGAGACGGTCGCGAACTTTCCCCCTTCCAACTTACCCAGCACGGCGAGAGCCGCGTCCACATGGCGGAGGTTGTTTACCAGATGCGCTCTTTCTGCTCTCAATTCCGTAACGATGTTTCCTAAACCTTCGAGTCTCGGCATAGATGAATTGTACCGGATTATCCCGGCCAGGAGAGGTTCGCTGGCAGCGGAACTGAAGGAAAGGCAGAAAATGGCTGGCGAAGTGGGACGAAAAAAATGTGAAAATGGCCCGTCGGTGCCATTCCAATTGCTGGTTTATCACGATAGTTTAGTGGCGAACAGTTTCTCGGGGGAGGAACCTGTTCTAACATTCGTCCCACAACTCAACCGAGTTTGGGACGTTTTGTTTTTGTGGGAGATAGTGACGTTAGGAAAGACCGCTGCCGGCTGCGGCATCGAGCAGCCACAACAATTGGCCGTCTTCGGGATGGACTTTCTGCGAGGGCAAATCCGCATTCTTATCCACCAGCACTTGGCGCACCATGTCGGCTTTGTCCTTTCCACTGACGAGAAACATATCGCACGCAGCGTGGTTGAGCACCGGTAAAGTAAAAGTGATGCGGTAGCTATGGAATTTCTCCACCCAATTGGCCACGACGAGTCGATTTTTTTCGTTGAGAGCGGCCGTGCCGGGAAAAAGAGATGCCGTGTGTCCGTCGGGGCCCAGCCCGAGCAGTATGAGATCAAAGCGCGGGAACTCGCCGGGTTTTAGGTTGAAAAACTTCTGAATCGTCTGTTCGTAATCGCGAGCCGCGATATCCGCATCTTTTTCTTCGGTAGGGACGCGGAAAACTTGGTCGTTGAAAACTTTCGAAAACAATCCCGTTTCGTGAACCATGCGATAGTTGCTGTCAGGATGGTCCGGGGGTACGAAGCGTTCGTCGCCGAAGAAGAAGAAAATTTTGTCCCACGGGATGTTGGGAATGGACCCGCTAGCCAGCAGCGAGTACAGACTTTTTGGCGTCGAGCCTCCCGAGAGGGCGACAGTAAATCTGCCATGGCTTTGCACTGCCTGGGCAGCGAGGGCGGCGAACTCATCGGCAGCTGCCTGAAATAAATCAGCGGGCGTGTTTAAGATGCGGATCTCTGGTTGACTTGGCATGCACGACCTATCTATCGGGTCTTCAGATATAGCGTGGAATTAAACACCGTTGTCATCCCGAGCGAAGCGAGGGATCTAGGTCCTTGCTTGCACGACCGATATCACCCACGGGCCAAAACGGCTAGACACTTCGCTTTACTGGGGATGACAGTCGGAAATGGATACAGCACGTGTGAAATGAAGTCACTTTAAACCGTTCGCGGCGGCACAGCGAGCCGCGCCCATTAATGCGGTTTTGTCGTTGGTAATGACTTTGACCGGCATGGACTCCAGCAGAGGCTGCATGCGCCCCTTGCCCACGAATGAGTGCATGAACAAAGGTCCGGAAAGTTTGGTCAGCATTTTCGGAGCAATGCCGCCGCCCAGGTAAACTCCGCCGGTCGCCAAAACTTTAAGCGCGAGATTGCCGGCTTCCGCGGCAAAAACCGAAACAAACAAATCAAGCGCTTTTTCGCACAACGCGCATTTTCCCGTCGAGTGCAGCACGGGAAATGGCAGCCGCAGCGTCGCCATGTGCCATCTCATCGGTGAGCCATTGCGGCTCAGTGCCGCGTCCGCTGTCGCGCAGAAAATGAAACACGTTCACCAGGCCGGGTCCGGAGACGACGCGCTCATAACTGACGTGACCGTAGCGGCCGGAAAGATAGCGGAACAAATCTATCTCCAGTCCGTCGCGGGGAGCGAAATCGCAATGGCCTCCTTCGGTGGCAAAAATGCGATGTTGCGTGCCATCCCAATACATGCCAGCTTCGCCAAGCCCAGTGCCCGCAGAGATGACGGCCTGATTGCCGATCGGATTCCTTTTCCCTTATTCAGCGGAACTACGTCGGAGGGATCGAGAGCAGCGATGCCCCACGCATTGGCTTCGAGATCATTGATCAGAACCGCCTGCTTGAGATTCAGTTCGTCAGCCAGACGTTTGGATTCGATGATCCAAGGGAGATTGGAAGTCTCAACCCGCCCATTGCGAACCGGGCCGGGCACCCCAAAGCAAGCGGCATCGGGATGCAGCTTTGAAGTATCGACGAACTTGGAAACGATTTGATCCAGTCCTGCGTATTCGCAGCAGGGGAACACGGATGAGGAAACCAGGCGGAAATGGCCGTCCTGCACATCGAAGAACGCGAGCCTTGCATTGGTCCCTCCGATGTCGCCTGCCAGGATCATTTTTCGAAGTTCCTCCAATGACGGCCGTCACGCTCCAGCAATTCATCGGCCTCTTTCGGACCCCATGTACCCGCGGCATAATTGGGGAAATTGCGCGGCGGCAAAGCCTTCCATACATCGAGGACGGGGCTCACCACGCACCACCCGGCTTCGACCATATCCGCTCTTTGGAAAAGGGTTTGATCGCCAATCATGCAATCATGCAATAGCCGCTCGTAGCCGGTGCTGGGCTGTACACCAAAATAATCCGCGTATTCGAAATTCATGTCCACCGCGCCCAGCCGCATAATTGGCCCGGGAACCTTGGCGGCAAACTGCAATGAGATTCCTTCTTCCGGCGAGATGTGCAAGACCAACTGGTTCGGCATCAGATTTTCAACCGGCGTATCGCGGAACAGTACGAAGGGCGCGCGCCGGAACTGGATCACGATGTGAGTGTTCTGCGCGGCCAGGCGTTTTCCGGTGCGCAGATAGAACGGAACATCGGCCCAGCGCCAGTTGTCAATTTGCAGCTTCATGGCGACGAAGGTTTCAGTTTTGGAATCGGCGGGCACATCTTCTTCTTCGCGATAGCCGGGCACGTGCTGCCCCTCGATGATTCCGGGCCCGTACTGTCCGCGAACTGTCTTGGTGAGGACTTCCTCGGAACTCCACTGCTGGATCGCATGCAGTATTTTTCCCTGCTCGTCTCGCACAGCGTCGGCATGAAATGAAACTGGTGGCTCCATGGAAGTCAGACTGATCAACTGCATGATGTGATTCGGCACCATGTCGCGCAACGCTCCCGCCTGATCGTAATAACTTCCGCGCCCTTCGACGCCCACCGTCTCAGCCACTGAGATCTGCACGTGATCGATATAGCGGCGGTTCCAGATGGGCTCAAAAATTCCGTTGGCAAATCGAAACGCCAGAATATTCTGGACAGTCTCTTTGCCGAGATAATGATCGATGCGGTAAATCTGCTTTTCTTTAGCGACCTTCAGCAATTGCTGGTTAAGCATTCTGGCAGAATCGAGATCATGCCCGAAAGGTTTTTCTATAATCACCCGGCGCCAGTGGTGGTTGTCTTCTTCCATCAGCCCTACCTCGGCCAAGTGCTCGACGATAGGACCAAAAAAATTGGGAGATGTAGCCAGGTAGAAGAAAACATTACCGTGCGTAGTGTGATCCTGATCGACTTTCTGCAGAAAATCTTTTAACTGGGAATAAACGTTCTTGTCATCGAATTCGCCGCTGACGTAATACAAGCGCTTGCAAAACCATTCGACGATGTCCTGGCTAGCATCCGCGCCAGCGTAGTGCTTTATATCTGCGGAGACCTTTTGACGAAATTGCTCCGTCGTCATGGCGCCATGGGATATCCCCACGATGGCGAACTCGCGCGAAAGCAAATCAGCTTTGGCCAGATTATATAGCGCGGGAATGAGTTTGCGGCTGGTCAGATCGCCGCCCGCACCAAAAATGACCATCACGCAAGGATCCGCCGGCCGGGCGGTGCGCCTGGTTTGCGGTACTGCCAGTGTTTCTGCTTGAGCCATGAATTTGTATCCTCGTCGAGTAAACGGTGCGACAGTCTATGCGGTTTTCTTCTGGGCAACGCCTGCTTCCACGTGTCCACCGAATTTCTGGCGCATGGCGGAGAGAACCTTCTCAGCGAAAGTGTGCTCCTGCCGCGACCGGAAACGGGTGAAGAGCGCGGCGGAAAGCACATTGACCGGAACCGCTTCATCAATCGCCGCCTGGATTGTCCATCGCCCTTCCCCGGAGTCCTGAACAAATCCGGTGTACTCCGAAAGCGTGGGATTTTCCGCCAATGCCATCGCTGTAAGATCGAGCAGCCACGAACTGACTACGCTTCCCCGCCGCCACACTTCGGCAATGTCCGCGAGATTCAAATCGTAGCGCTGCTCTTCGGGCAATTCCTTACTGGTCGCGTTGCGGAAGATATCGAAACCCTCCGCATACGCCTGCATTAACCCATACTCGATGCCGTTATGCACCATTTTGACGAAGTGTCCTGCGCCTGAAGGACCGCAGTAAATATATCCGTCTTCGGCTGTAGTGCTCGGCATCTTTTCGCGTCCGGGAGTGCGTGGAATATCGCCGCGGCCAGGGGCCAAAGTTTTGAAAATAGGATCCAGTTGTTGCACGGCCTCTTTGGGCCCGCCGATCATCATGCAATAGCCGCGCTCAAGTCCCCACACTCCGCCACTGGTGCCCACATCGACGTAGTGGATGCCCTTGTCTTTGAGTTGCTTGGAGCGGCGGATGTCGTCCTTGAAATAAGAGTTTCCGCCGTCGATCAGAATGTCGCCGGCCTGAAACTTCTGCGATAAGGCTTGCACGGTTTGCTCGGTAGGCGCTCCCGCCGGCACCATCAGCCACGCGATGCGCGGCTTTCCTAATTTGCTGACGAAGTCGTCGAGTGAGGCTGAAGCGATGGCGCCTTCGCCGGCCATGTGCTTGACGTTTTCCGCGCTCAGATCGGTTACGACTACTTCGTGTCCGCCACGCATCAAGCGGCGCGTCATGTTCGCGCCCATTTTGCCCAACCCGACCATCCCCAGCTTCATGCTTGCTCCTTGCCCATATTAAATCGTTTTTGTAGCTCGCGCCGCATACCGCCAAATGATCAGGGCGAAATCCGGCGCTGCGATTTTAGCCGAGCGCTTCAGTCACCACAGCCTGCAACTTGGCTAGGCCAGACTTCAGGTCCTTGCCCAGATGGACGCGCAAGGCCCGACGGCCTCGCTCGACCAGCACCTGGAAGTCTCCGCGGGCTTGTGCCGCTTTGACTACTCCGAATGTGTATTTCTGTCCGGGCACGGGAAGGTCCACAGCATCGTCGCACGTAACTTGCAAAAACACGCCTGAGTTCGGACCGCCTTTGTAGGCTTGACCAGTGGAGTGCAAGAAGCGAGGGCCAAAGCCCAAACAAGTGGCTACCCGCTTATTGTCACGCACTGCATGGCGAATTTTCTGCAAGCTTTGCTCATGCTCGTCATTCATTTGAATGAAGGCAAGCAATGCGAAGTAATCGCCCGCGCCCAATCGATTCAGATGCGCTCGAAAATAACCTGCCAGCGATTTGTCGTTGCCTGCGGCTTTCACCAGAGCGTCTGCATTCTTGGAATCCGCAAACAGCTTGATGCCGTCCTGCTCGAAGATAGGTTTTTCGGCGGGAAGCGATCCCGTCTTTTCGTATTCCGCAGTCAGATTGCGCGTGGCAATCTTGCTAGCTTCAACGTCGGGCTGATTGAAAGCATTGATTCCGATGACGGAGCCCGCAACCGCCGTTGCAATCTCCCAGCGGAAGAATTCCTGACCGAGGTCATAAACGTCGCCAACCGAAATTCGTACGACTGGCTGGCCGGCTTGCTCCAGTGCCGCGACCTTCGTCTCCTGTGCGGAATCGGGCGCCGAATCTAGTCGCAGGTAAACGAATACCCGGTCCTTGCCGTAAACGTCGGGCGATGCCAACTGCTCGCGATCCACCGGAATAATTCCATGGCCTTGCTTTCCCGTCGACTCGGCCAGCAACTGCTCCAGCCACGCGCCGAGATCGTAAATTTTGGGCGAAGTGATGAAGGTCACCTTATCGCGGCCATGTGTGGCGGCGGTTCCTAAAATAAGGCCGAGGATGACTCCGGGATTCTCCTGCACCGGCACCGCCGCGGCACAGGCTTCGACCATCTCTTCGGTGCGATCAAGAAACTTGACGATATCAAGTCCCATTGCAGCTGCAGGCACAACACCGAAATTCGAAAGCGCCGAGTAGCGGCCGCCAATAGTGGGATCGCCATAAAAAATATGACGGAAGTGATCAGCCTCGGCCACTTCCTGCAGCTTGGAACCGGGATCGGTGATGGCAATAAAATGACTGCCCGCTTTCTCTGCACCTACGGCTTTTTTTGCTTGTTCGAAGAAATATTGTTTGTAGATATTAGGTTCGAGCGTAGAACCGGATTTGCTCGAGACTACGAACAAGGTCTTCGGCAGATTGATCTGGTCCTGGAATGCCTTGATCTGCGCGGGGTCGGTCGAATCAAGCACACGCAATTGTGGGAACCCATCAATGCGGCCAAAAGTTTTCTCCAGCACTTCGGGGCAAAGACTGGATCCACCCATGCCAAGCAGGAGAATATCCGTGAAACCTTCGCGCTTCACTTCTTCCGCCAAGCGACGCAAGTTGTCAGCATTGGCAATTTGCTTTTCCGTGATTCCCAGCCATCCCAGCCAGTTGGCTTCGTCTGTACCAGTCCAAAGAGAAGCGTCGCGCTGCCATAAGCGGCGCACTTTTCCTGTGGCTCGCCAGTCGTCGATGTTTGTCTTTACTGCGCTCCGCCAGATCGTCGGGAAGTTTGTAAGTCTGCTTGCTGACTTTTGATGTGATCTCAGATTTCGAATTTTTCTCTACCGCTTCGAGCAGTTTGTCGAAGGCTTCGGCAAAGAGACGAACTCCGTCGTCGGTGAGTTTGTCGGTAACTTCTTTCATCGAAATCCCGAGCTTTCGCGACTGTTTCCATGACGCGATTTGCCCCTTCAACGTCTTCGGTCAGGCTCAGCCGTGCGTGCCCGTGATCGCGGAATGCATCCAGAGTCGCTGGTGGAATCGTATTAACCGTGTCCGGCCCGATCAATTCCTCGACATATAAAACGTCGCGATATTTCGGATTCTTGGTGCTGGTGCTGGCCCAGAGCACGCGCTGCGTCTGAGCGCCCTTCGAAGCCAATGTCTGCCAGCGATCGCCGCTGAAAATATTCTGATATTTGACGTAGGTTTGTTTGGCATTCGCGATTGCGACCTTACCCAGAAGGCTCTTCAATTGTTCCTGCTCGCGAGGATCCTTGGAAGTCTTAAGGCGCTCGGTGACGATAGCGTCGATAGAATTGTCAATGCGGCTGACGAAAAAGCTGGCTACGCTGGCAATCTTGCTGAGATCCAAGCCATGTGAAGCGGCTTGTTCTAAAGCGGCGATATAGGCTTCGGCAACGCGCTTGTAAACGTCCTGCGAGAACAGCAAGGTTACGTTGACGTTGATGCCTTCGCTGATCAACTGCTGGAATGCGGGAATGCCTTGGGCAGTTCCCGGCACCTTGATCATGACGTTCTCGCGGTTCACGGTTTTCCATAAGCGACGCGCTTCTTCGAGCGTACCCTGGGTGTCGCGAGCGAGGTAGGGTGAAACCTCGAGGCTCACATATCCGTCGCGTCGTTTCGAGCTGTCATATACCGGCCGGAGAACATCGGCTGCATCCTGAATATCTCGGATAGCAAGAATCTCGTATCGCGCCTTAGCGTCGAGGTCGGTCCTCGATTGCAGAGACTTCAGGATGTCGCGTGTAATCGGTGCTCCCGGCGATGGCCTTTTCGAAAATCGCGGGATTCGAAGTCATGCCGCGAAGGCCGTCTTCTTCAATCATGCGCTTCAGTTCGCCGCTGGTGAGCAGATTGCGGCGAATGTAATCCAGCCAAACCGATTGGCCGAATTTCAACAGATCTTTTAGGGGATTGGTGGCTTTTGCGTTCTCTATAATTCCAGTTGCCATGTGATGCTCCTCTCGAATATCGACGGGCGAGAACGCCCGTCCTCCATTAATCATTTATTGTTTCGATTGCGTAATTGCCTCGTGGGCTGCTTTCACTACGTTTTCCGGAGTGAACCCAAATTTCTTTAACAGATCCTTGATTGGAGCGGACGCGCCGAATCGGTGCATTCCGATTATTTTTCCCGTCGGCCCCACGTACTGCGACCAGCCAAGTGTAGCCGCTGCTTCCACCGCTACGCGCGCTTTTACAGCCGGCGGCAAAACCTGGCGTTTGTATTCCTCGCTCTGCGCTTCGAAAATTCCCCACGACGGCATGCTGACCACACGCGCTTTGATCCCCTCGGATTTGAGCTGCTCATACGCAGTTACGCACAAGGAGACTTCGCTTCCGGTTGCAATGAGAATTACGTCGGGTTTGCCGTCAGGGGCATCGGCGAGAATGTATGCCCCTTTAGCGACGCCAGTGGCTGATGCATATTTCTCGCGGTCGAAAGTCGGCACCGGCTGCCGTGTCAGAACTAACGCCGCGGGCTCATGCTTTTTTTGCGCAATTATCTTCCACGCTTCCACAACTTCATTGGCGTCTGCCGGTCTGATCAGCAGCAGGCCGGGGACGGCGCGCAGTCCGGCCAGTTGCTCAATTGGTTGATGAGTCGGACCATCCTCACCCAAGCCGATGGAGTCGTGGGTGTAAATGAAAATCGACGGAACTTCCATGAGCGCGGCCAGCCGCACCGACGGCTTCATGTAATCGCTGAAGTTAAAAAACGTTCCTCCGAAGGGCCGAATCTTCGATACAGCCAAACCATTGAGTGCCGCAGCCATGCCATGTTCACGAACTCCGAAGTGCAAGTTGCGTCCGGTATAACTTCCCGGCTGAAAATCTCCGGCGCCCTCAAACTTGAGCCGAGTCCGATCGGAAGTAGCCAAGTCCGCCGAGCCTCCAACCAGCCACGGAACGTTTTGCGCGATCACGTTCAAAACTTTGCCGGAGCTATCGCGCGTGGCCATTCCTTTGGCGTCGGCAGGAAATGTGGGCAGGTTTTTGTCCCATCCGTCGGGCAGCTCGCGGTGCTGCATGCGGTTGATCTGGTCTGCGAGTTCGGGAAATTTCTTTGTGTATTCGGCGAATGAGGCTTGCCACTTCTGTTCCAAATCATGTCCGCGCTTGCCGATACCTTGGCGGAAATTTTCCAGCACTCCGTCCGGAACCAGGAACTTCGCATCCTCCGGCCAGCCGTAAGCTTTCTTCACCAGCCGCACTTCTTCTTCGCCTAAGGGCTCACCGTGCGCTTCGCTGGTGTCTTGCTTGTGGGGCGATCCATACCCGATATGGGTGTTCACGATGATGAGCGTAGGGCGGTCATTAGTCTGCAGGAAGGTGTCATATCCCTTGGCCAGCGCGTCGAGGTCATTCGCATCTGTAACGTGAACTACGTTCCAGCCGTAGCCTTTGAAGCGTGCATCGACATCTTCCGTGAATGACACGTCGGCCGGGCCATCCAGGGTGACGCGGTTGTTGTCGTAAACCCAGCACAGGTTAGCAAGCTTCAAATGACCGGCGAGCGACGCGGCCTCGCTGCCCACGCCTTCCATGAGATCGCCATCGCCGCAGAAGGCGTATACGTTGAAATTGAATATCTCAAAGCCGGGACGGTTGAAATTCGCCCCCAGCCATTTACTTGCAATGGCCATGCCGACGCTGTTGCCAATGCCTTGGCCAAGCGGGCCGGTCGTAGTTTCCACGCCCGCGGTATGGCGGTACTCGGGATGGCCGGGAGTTCTGCTATCGAGCTGGCGAAACCTTTTGATGTCATCCAGCGTTACCGCAAACTCGCCGTATGATTCATACTCTGGATTCACTCCCCGCACTTCGCACAAATACAGCATTGCGTACAGCAACATGGAGGCGTGGCCGTTCGAAAGAACAAACCGGTCGCGGTTAGGCCATACCGGGTCGGCGGGATCGTAGCGCAAGAATCGCTGCCACAAACAATATGCCACGGGGGCCAGCGCCATAGGCGCGCCGGGATGGCCAGAGTTGGCTTTTTGCACTGCGTCGATTGCCAGAGTGCGGATGGTGTTAATGCTCAGGATATCCAGCTGCTTGCTGGTCAGCAACGCTTGCTCACTCGCCACCATAGAAAAACTCTCCCTTTGGCCAGAGTTATCAGAGTTGTATACTCACGCGCCGGCGGTGACTCCGCTTTCAGGTACTGAGGACAGAAGAAAACACCTACATCAGGCAGTTTACCAAGCTTTTGCGAGGCGCGTGCCGATGATCTAGCTGAATGACCTGGATCTTTTGCATCCCTCTATTTAGGATGACGCGGCTAGGACAAAGATTCATGATAGAGCTTCCGCAAAACTGAAATTGTTTAGTTGGACGCTTGTTCGCAACTGCACAGAGCAATGGCAATAACGGTTAAACTGCTCACTGCCAGCGGAAACCAAACCTGCGCGATCCACGGGACTGGAATCAAAAACAGTACATCCAAATCGGTAAGTGAAGCCGGCCAGCGAACCGTGAGCCAGAGCCCGGCATAGTAGGCAATATCCCACAAAGCAAAAACCCAGAGAAAGGCGGCCCATCGCGCGCTGGTACTCGATGCCGCGAGCAACGTCACACTAACCAGCATGATCATAGTGGCCGCTTCGCGGTACACCTCGATTGTGAGCAGGCTCTGCGGAAATTGAGATATTGATTGCTCCTGGTGATAGCCCTCGGACGAATGCTGAAGCTCGGATAGCGTCCCTCTGTATCCCGGCAACAAACCAGTTGCTGAGCGCAGGTAGACGACTACAGCAGCCTCTACGAAGCCGAATGAGGCGGCAAAGATCGCAAGAGTCGTAAGTTGCCGCCAGTTCGGCAGCGCCCGCTTACGCCGGAACGCCGCGTAAGTGATGAATGGGATCAGGGCCAGCAGGTTTACCCACCAAGGATGTGCCCAGATCTGGAGCTTCTCCATAGAGGAGAAATTCTAAACCGACCCAGGCCGAAATATTGAAATGCGGACAGGATTGCCTAGATGCCCGTCCGCAGTGCCATTTTCCCGGGGTACCCCATCAAGCAACTACGTTGACGTTGCGTGAAGAGGCGGCTGCCGTGGTTGACTTGGCCACAGTGCCGGCGGGCTTGTGTTCCTGGAAGGTACTTTCAAGCGCGGCAATCGCGTCATCCGGCAAAAAATACCTGACTATTCGCCCCCGCGACTGCGAAATGACAAAGTTTTTACAAACCTTTGACAGTCGCCAGCCAGCAACTTCATAACATTCTGCCCCACGGCCGGCGAGGTGAGATTGCTGCAGCGATCAAAATCTCTGGCTCTGAAATGTCTGGTTCATTCACGAAGGGAGAACAAATGAAAACGCTTCATCCAATTCCCGCAAAGGCTCTTGGCATGCGGATTCTTGCCGTAATTCCAGCGGTGGCGTTGTTCCTAGCGACCGCGTCAGCAGGGACCATCACCAAGATCGCGTCTACAATCCCCATTAACGGCGATCTTAATCCTTACGGCGTTGCCCGCGTTCCAGCGAGTACCGGGTCGCTTACGAAGGGAAATATCTTAGTCAGCAATTTCAACAACAGCGCAAATCTGCAAGGCACGGGAACCACCATCGTGCAGATTAGTCCAAGCGGCGCGGTCACGCTGTTTGCCCAAATCGATGCCAACAACTTACCCGGTCCCTGCCCCGGAGGCGTTGGCCTCAGCACCGCGCTGGTCGCGCTCCGCACCGGATGGGTGATTGTTGGCAGCGTGCCCACCACCGACGGAACCTCGAAGACGGTAAAAGCGGGATGCCTGCTGGTCTTGAACAGCAGCGGCCAGGTGGTCGAAACACTTTATGGTTCGCTAATCAATGGTCCCTGGGATATGTGGGCGGCTGATGAGGGTGATAGCGCGAGCCTGTTGGTCACCAATGTTTTGAACGGCACCGTCGCTGCCGGCGGAAAGATCGTACATCGAGGCACAGTTCTGCGCCTGGACTTGAACATTCCACATGGCGCAATGCCCAACCTTGAACAGATGACAATCATCGGCTCTGGTTTTGCGGAGCGTACCGATCCTACAGCCCTGGTAATCGGACCAACCGGGCTCGCTCTTAGCGACAAAGGCAACGATGCCGATGGACACGGACGCGGCCAGGTGCTTTATGTAGCCGACACCTTGAACAACCGCGTCGTCGCCATCGATGATCCGTTGCATCGCAACAACTCAGGTGGAACAGGACTGACGGTGACCCAAGGCGGCGCTCTGAACGGTCCGCTCGGCTTAGAGATCGCGACCAATGGAGACATCTTGACCGTCAACGGCGGAGATGGATACCTCGTAGAGACCAAAGTGGTTGGTCAGCATGGACACCAAATCAGTAAAGCGCTGCTTGATGACATGGGCAATCCGCCCGGCGTAGGCGCCTTGTTCGGCTTCACGGATGTCGCGGGCCAGGGCGTTTACTTCGTGGATGACAATGAAAACGCTTTAAATCTCTTCCACTGAGGAGTTGGGTCCAGCCGACGCGCGCCAGGCGCACATGGCGCGCCCGGCTCGATCCAAAGCGCAACATCACTCCTGTCTAGCTGCCATCTTTCTTCGTAATACAGTTAGACCGTTACGCGTGATCTCTGCCCGCACGCCTGACCAACCATGCGGCGACAATCGTCATCAATGAAATGACGGCCACCAGAATCACCGCAACCAGAAATAGCGGAGCGGTGTAATATTCGGGCCGACGCATGAACACCGCCAAGGCTACAGGAAAAGCCAGCAGAACCATCCCGTTTATGAGCAGCACTCGGCTTGCCCACGTCTCGTTGCGATTCTGGCGGGCGGCCGCGAGCCAAGTGGTATAGCCCAGAGGTAGAATGAGGATCCCAAATAGTACGTGGTTCAGTAGCGTCGGCCCCACCGCTCGCTGGTATACCGCGGAAGAGCTTTCCCCCAACAATGGTGGGATATGCGGCGTAGCTGCCAGATGCACTAATCCAAGAACGATAAGCAGCAGGCCCACGGCCCGCAGGAATGCGGCAGCAATTTCTTGTGAACGCATGTTCGCCTCCTCGGCAGCGTGACAACTATACTCCGCGAAATGCTCGCGTCGCCTTCCTGCCGCAAGTTTCTTGGCCCAATACGCGTGCTAGAATCCACTTTCCGTCTGAGGATTTTTGTTCTATGGCCGACGCCGCCGCTCGCCAGAAAGCCGAAGACCACTACTATGCCGCTTTGGACTGGGTCACCAACGGCGAGCACGAGCGTGCTGTAGAGGAATATCAGAAGGCTCTGGAAGCGGATCCGACCTTCACGGAAGCCATGCACGGCCTGTCGCGCGCGCTGCAGGATCTCGGCCGCTTGGATGAAGCGATTGTGATAGCCAAGCGTATCGCGGAAATTGATCCGGAAGATGTCCTCGCGTATACGAGCCTGTCGGTTCTGTATCAGAAGAAAGGCATGATTCCGGAAGCTGAGGCGGAAGGCGCCAAGGCAAGAGTGTTGGGATGGAAGCAACAGTTGAAGAAAGGCAGTCGTTAGCTCGTTGGTCGTTGGTCTTAGCTCACTCATGCGAAATGTCCCGGCTAATGTGATGCTAGCCAAGCTGCAGAACGACCGACGACTAACGACCGACGAGCTACAGTTCGTACTTCTTCATCAGATGACGGAACGAACGGTAGGAAATTTTCAGCAAGTCCGCAGCGCGCGTTTGGACTCCATTCGATTGCGACAACGCAGTTAACAATAGCGATTTCTCGATGTCGGCTACGTACTTCTCCATGTCGATCCCTTCGGGAAGCGCACTCATGTTCCCGACTAATGGCCATGCCCGGCAAGTCCGCGCCAGCAGCGGCGGCGCGTGCCTTGGCTTTTTCCACGGGAAGTTCTACGTGCAATTCCTCTCTCGTCTCCAATGCGACGGCGCGCTCTATCGTATTCTCCAGTTGGCGGACGTTGCCTGGCCATTCGTAGCCTGCCAGCGCTTCCAGCGATTGGGCATTCACTCTCTGAATGCTCTTCCCTGCTCCGGGCGTGTACTTCTTGAGAAAGTGGTTAACCAGCAGCGGAATATCTTCACGGCGCTGCCGCAGAGGCGGCACCGAAACCGGAATCACACTCAGGCGATAGTAAAGATCCTCGCGAAAAGTGTTTTCCGCAACCTGCCGGTCGAGATCGCGATTGGTAGCCGCAATAACCCGCACGTCGATGGGAATTTCATTGGTTCCACCCACCGGACGAACCGTGCGTTCCTGCAACACCCGCAGCAGCTTAACCTGCATGGTCAGGCTCATCTCGCTGATCTCGTCGAGAAAAATTGTTCCCTGATCCGCTACTTCGAATAACCCGCGTTTGTTCTGATTGGCGCCGGTGAATGCGCCTTTCACATATCCGAACAGTTCGCTCTCCAGCAGAGTTTCGGGAAACGCTCCGCAATTGATGGAGACGAATGGTTCCGCAGCCCGCGGAGAGCATACATGCAAGGCCCGAGCTACAAGCTCCTTGCCGGTACCGCTCTCGCCATAGATCAGAACCGTGCTTTGCGTGGACGCCACCGTGCGAATCGTCTGCTTCAGTTTCTCCATCGCGGGACTGACGCCGACGATGTTGTCCAGTGAGTTGCGGGTGGCAGCGTCCCGTTTGAAAGCAAAATTCTGCCGATGCAACGTAACCTTCTCTAGAGCCCGCTTGACGGCAATTTTTATTTCATCGACCAATCCGGGAGACTTGCGAATGTAATCCGTCGCCCCGCCAGCTTTAACCGCTTGAACCGCGGCTTCGTAATCGTCGACGGCAGTAATCAGAATCACCGCGGAATCAGGCGAGATCTGGTGCGCGTGCCGCAACACTTCGATGCCATCGATGTTGGGCATCTTGATGTCGGTCACGATTACGTCGTACAGAGCGCCGTCGATTTTTCTCTTCGCCAGTTCGCCCGAATTGGCGGTCTCCACTTTGTGGCCTTCGCGGCGCAGGGCGATATCCAGCATTTCGCAGATGGAGCGCTCGTCATCGCAAACCAGAATGTTACCCACGCGCTCCCCCTCCCATCGCCGCGGCCGCGTTGATGGTTTCGAGCGCCCGGCTTTGCGCCGGCGCGGGAACTGCTTGAGGACCGGTCAAAGTCTCGCCCACCGCGAATCGACGCAAGCGCAGCACAAACACGCTGCCCTGCCCCAGTTTGGAGCGGGCAAAAACCTTGCCCTCGTGGGCCTGAACAATTTCGTACACAATGGCCAATCCCAGCCCAGTACCGCCTTCGAACTGCGATTGAAATGGCTCGAATACTTTTTCGATCAGTTGCTGGCTCATCCCCGGCCCAGTGTCGGCGAAATTGAGCTGCCAGTCTTCTCCACTTGATTCCAGAGAAACCGTGAGAGTGCCCCCGTTGGGCATGGCCCGCACCGCGTTTTCGCAGAAATTCCAGAAGACTTGTTTGAGTTTGTCCCCATCCGCCGAAGCCCACGCTTGGTTTACGCCGTATTTTCGCTTTATTTTGATCCCAGAGTTCTGTGCTGCCAGCCGGTGCTCCAGCAAAGTGAGCGTGTCTTCTAAAAGCGGCAGCAAATCCACTTTGGCAAACTTGTATTGGCGGCCGCGCGAATAGGCGAGGAAATCGGTGATGATGCTGTTTAGCCGCTCCGATTCTCGAGTGACAATCTGCAAAAGTTGGCGATGCTCATCGCCCAAGTCAGGGATCCCCGACAGCATGCTAACCGACCCGGCGATCGAAGTCAGAGGATTGCGAATCTCGTGCGCGATGGCTGCGGCCAAACGTCCTACAGCGGCTAAGCGATCTTGCATGCGAACTTCGCGCTCCAGCCGGCGTATCTCCGTAAGATCGTCGAAGGTGTACACGTAGCCGAGCATGCCGCGCTCGGGAATCGCCAGCGCGGAAACCAGCACGCGGAATGTCTTGCGATATCCCGTCGGCGCAATCAGACGAACTTCACCATGAGCCGGTTCACGATCCACCTGCGGCAGAGGATCGAGGAAAAGTCGGTTCACGGGCTGATCCAGCAAGTCGGCTTCAGATCGTTCCAATAACTTTTGCGCCGCAGTATTGACCAGCGTGATGTGTCCATCCATCCCGGTGGTAATCAGACCGCCGGTGATGGACTGGATTATATTTTCGTGCAAAGCCTGCAGGTTTTCCAGCGCTCCGCTGGTGTCCTTGAGCTTTACGTCCACCTGTCGCAACTTGTTCGCCAGCAAACCCGCCAAATAAGAAACCGCGAGATAGCCAAACAAGTTCACGAAAATGATAGCCTGCAGTGCCTTCAGTTCTGGATGAGTGGTGGAGTACGAAGGAATAAGCGCGAAATAAGTAGCCTCGAGAACGGTTCCATACAGAATGAATGCCAGCGCGGCCGTAAGATATGCCCAAACCCTGGGCAGCAAAATGCACGCCACGATGATGACGAGCGGGTAAAGAAAATTGAGCGAGCTGTCTACGCCGCCTGTGGCGTAAACCACGAGGCTCACGAGAGCCAGATCGGTGAGCACCTGCAATACCGCCTGAATGCGGTATTCCTGCCAGAACGATAACAGCAGAACGTAAAAGATGGAGATCGCGTACCACAGCAGGATGGCATTGACGAACAGTCGCAGTGGCAAAGGTGTGGGAGCGAGCCGCGAGATAGCCAGCTCGATTCCCAAAAGAAATGTCAGGATCAGGATGCGAACCTTGACCAGCCAGGCCAGCCACAGCCGCTCATCGAACATGGATTGCATGCCTGATCCAATTTCCTTGGTAGAAATGCTTGGGCGGGGTGATCGGCTGCGCAATCTTTGTGCAGCCACATTTCCGCCCACGATGTTTGTGCTATCCAGCCAACTTGGCAATCATTGAGAACAGCGGCATATACAGCGAAATGACGATGCCACCGACGGCGACGCCCAGAAACGCGATCAAGAGCGGTTCCAGCATGGCCAGCATGTCCCTGGTTGCTGCATCGACTTCGTCTTCGTAGAAATCTGCGATCTTCTGCAGCATCGCATCCATGGCGCCCGTCGCTTCGCCCACGCCAATCATCTGCGTAACCATACTCGGGAATACTCCCGATTCGCGCAGCGGATCAACGATAGTGCGGCCTTCTTCAATAGCCTTGCGTACCCTCATCAATGCTTCTTCCAGCACCGCGTTCCCTGAAGTTCTGGCGGTAATGCTCAGGCCTTCAAGAATGGGTACGCCGGACGTTATCAGGGTGCCCAGGGTACGGGTGAAGCGCGCCACGGCGATCTTGCGCATAAGCATGCCAACGATAGGCATTTTCAGTAGTGCCAGGTCCATGTAGTAGCGCCCTTTGGGATTCTTGCGAATCTGCTTGACGCCAAACACCAAACCTACAACGCCCACGATGAAGAACCACCAGAACTGGCCTACGAATGCGCTCAGTCCCATCACGACGCGCGTGGGCAGCGGCAGAGCCACGCCCAATCCCGCAAAGAGGTTGGCGAAAATGGGCACGACCCACTTCAACAACGCGCCTACGACCAGGATTGCGATGCTGATGACCGACACCGGGTAGATCAATGCCGATTTCACCGCCCCACGTAGTTTCACAGCCTTTTCGACATACTGCGCCAGCCTTTGCAGAATGATGTCGAGAATACCGCCGGTTTCACCGGCTTCGATCATGTTGGTGGAAAGGTCGTCGAAGACCTTGGGATATTGCCGCATGGCATTGGCCAGGGTTGAGCCGCCTTCTACCGTGGTCCGCACGCCGGTGAGCGTCTTCTGGAACGCCTGATTCTCCTGGTTAGCCGCCAGGATTTCCAGACACTGCACCAGCGGCAATCCGGCATCGATCATGACGGAAAATTGCCGGAAGAAAATGGCAATTTCTTTGGTCTTAACTTTGCCCGAGCCGAACGTCGGCATGGCAAACTCTTTGCCTTTTTCCCGGATGGCTCCCGCGCTAATGCGTTCCTTGCGGAGCTGCGCCGCTAACGCCTGTTTGTTTGGCGCCGCCCGCTCGCCGCTGACCTTCTCTCCGTTTTCGCTCTTCCCAGAAAATGTGAAAACTGGCATGTGACGTCTCCTTATGCGTTGCTTCCGGTGCGTTAGTCGCTCACGTACCGGAATTGCTGCTGTTTAAATCAAATTGGTGCGCTTTCTAAATTGCTTAACGCTTTCCGGTCGCTGCGCCTTTAACCCCGGTTGCAGTTTGGTTGCGGTTCAACAATCCGGCGCCGCGATTGATCATTTCCTGCAATTCATCCACGTTGCTGGAGCGAGCCATTGCGACTTCCAGGGTGATTTGTTTCTGGAAGTAAAGTGTGGCCAGCGCCTGATTAAATGTCTGCATACCGAACTTGTCCTGACCTGACTGCATCGACGAATAAATCTGGTGAATCTTGTCTTCGCGAATCAGATTGCGAACGGCTGCGTTGGGCACAAGAATTTCCATACCCATGGCTCGCCCCTTGCCGTCAGCACTCGGGAGAAGGCTTTGACACATGATGCCTTCGAGCACCAGCGACAACTGCGCTCGAATCTGAGGCTGCTGGTGCGCCGGGAAAACATCGATGATTCGGTTGATGGTGGACGATGCCGAGTTCGTGTGCAGCGTGCCGAAGGTAAGGTGACCGGTTTCAGCGATACGCAGCGCCGACTCGATGGTCTCCAGGTCACGCATTTCGCCGATCAGGACCACGTCGGGATCTTCACGAAGCGCGGCCCGCAGCGCGTCGGTGAAGCTCTTGGTATCGGCATGCAATTCGCGCTGATTGACCACGCAATTCTTGTTCATGTGCACGAATTCGATCGGGTCTTCGATGGTGAGAATGTGGTCGTGCCGCTCGGTATTGATTTTGTCAATCATGGCGGCGAGGGTAGTGGATTTGCCGGATCCTGTCGGACCTGTGACCAATACCAAGCCGCGGGGCTTGTCGCACATTTTACTTACCACCGCGGGAAGTCCTAGCTGGTTAAAGGATTTGATTTCGAAAGGAATAAGACGAAAGACGGCCGAGGTCGCGCCGCGCTGGTTAAACACATTGGCGCGAAAACGAGCCAGACCTTTCAATCCGAAAGAAAAATCCAGTTCCAGATTTTCTTCGAAACGATGTTTCTGCGAATCGGTCATGACGCTGTAAGCCAATTGCTTGGTCTCAGCCGGCGTCATCTGTGGCAGGTCCAATGGCACGAGGTGCCCGTGTACGCGGATCTGCGGTGGCGAATTCGTTGTGAGGTGAAGATCGCTTCCTGACATCTCCAACATTCGTTTCAGCAGATCACTTAATGCGAGCGACATCTTTATTCCCTTCCTTTTCGAACTTAGTGAATAGTTTCGCGAGCCACTTCTTCGAGCGTAGTCATGCCGGCCGCAACTTTGATCAGCCCGCTGCGGCGTAAAGTAATCATTCCCCGTTCAATTGCTTTTTTCTTCAGTTCGACCGCGGACGCACCGACCAAAACCAACTCCCTGATTTCGTCATCCACTTCCATCACTTCATACAAGCCGCACCTGCCTTTGTAGCCAGTGCTGTTGCACACCCCGCACCCTTTGCCCTTTTGGATTTTTACGGTCTTAGCTTCTTCTGGGGTGAAGCCTTCTTCGATCAGAGTCTGATAGGGAACGTCGACCGTCTCCGTACATTCCTTGCAAACGCGGCGGACCAGACGTTGCGCGCAGATCAGGTGCACCGAGGTCGCTACCAGGAAAGGTTCGATACCCATGTTCATAAGCCGGGTAATGGTTTCTGGCGCGCCATTGGTGTGCAGCGTGGAGAGAACCAGGTGTCCGGTAAGAGCGGCTTTGATCGCGATTTCAGCGGTTTCGAAGTCGCGAATTTCGCCGACTAGAATGATGTTCGGGTCTTGCCGCAAAAAAGCGCGCAGCGCAGTTGCGAAATTCAGTCCGATCTGCTCCTTCATCTGCACCTGGTTGACGCCCGCCAACTGGAATTCAACCGGGTCTTCCGCCGTCATGATGTTGGTATCGGGTTTGTTCAATGTAGAAATCGAGGAGTACAACGTATTGGTTTTGCCCGATCCGGTTGGTCCGGTCACCAGCACCATTCCGTAGGGCTTCAGAATGGCTTTCTCAAACTTGATCAGCGACTCCGGCTCGAAACCAAGCTTAGTCATATCCAGACGCAGGTTTTCTTTATCGAGCAAGCGGAGCACGATTTTTTCTCCCCACAACGTGGGCAGGGTGCTGACGCGGAAATCGAGTTGTTTCTTGCGCCCGCCAATATTCATCTTCAGCATGATGCGACCGTCCTGCGGCAGTCGCTTCTCGCTGATATCCAGCTTCGACATAATCTTCACGCGCGAAATAATGGCGTCTTTCAACTTAAGGGGCGGAGTCATGATGCTCTGCAGCACGCCGTCAATACGGAAGCGCACGCGGAATTCTCTTTCGTACGGCTCCATGTGAATGTCGCTGGCCCCTCGCTTCACGGCATCGGTTAAAACCAGGTTCACCAACTTGACGATCGGAGCTTCATCAGCCGCGCGCTCCAGGTCGGCTAAACCCAACTCCGCCTGGTCTGCCTGCAGTTCGACGTCGGATTCATCCATCTCCGACATCGACAACATCACTTGCTCGAGATCTTCTTCCTTGGTATTGCCGTAAGCCTTATCAATGCCTTCGAGAATCGAGCTTTCCGACGCAACTACCGGCTCAATATTGAAACCGGTCATGAACTTGATATCGTCCATGGCGAACACGTTCGTCGGGTCCACCATCGCGATCGTTAGAGACGCGCCCACACGGCTTAGCGGCAGGATTTGATAACGCTTGGCAGTCTCAAACGGAATCAACTTGACGACCGCGGGATCAATTTCGAAATAAGAAAGATTGATAGCGGGAACGCCGTACTGTCGCGAAAGGAAGTTGGTGACGTCTTCGTCAGTCAGAAAGCCCAACTTCACCAAGGCAGCGCCCAGGCGGACGTTGGTTTCTTTCTGAGCCTTCGTTGCTTGTTCCAACTGCTCTGGGGTTATGACCTTCTCTTTTACCAGAAGATCACCCAGCCGTTGAGACATACCTCGATCTCCTATCTGAGCGGCAGAGGGATGACGACGACTTCACTTTGCTCGCGCGGCATCGCTGCGTTTTAGGGGGACAATTGCAGCCTATCGCGTTGACACAAATTGTCACAGCACAAGCGTTACTTCAAAAGTAACTTTGGTACTTGTACCGTGCGGCGGGAAACGCATAACGTCCTTGTACAGCGCGAAATGCCCAACCGGCGTGCTTTTGTAGAATGAAGACGTTCCAACGGACATGGACTTAGGTAAGTTCGGCGGTTGAACGCGACTAACAATTTCGTTCTCTTACAACGACGTGCATGGACTTATTGTGGCCTCCGGTAAGCAATACTGCTTGCAGGCAGAAGCTCGCCGCCAATATCACCCACTACGAAAATCCCTGCCCGAGGACGGACCTGCCCTGAACCCCGTTCAACTTCTAAATGAAGGGTCTTCCAGCGATCATCACCTTGAACCACACGTCCGCTTATAATGGGCCAAAGACGCTGTAAGATTGGCTGATCAGGCGACGGTTAAAGAGGCCGGACGCAAGCAAACATGTCTGCTCCCGATCCAATTCGACCTCAACAAAAACCATCCAGCCGGAAGAAAGTCATTATTCCGCTGGCGGTGGGCATCGCTCTGCTTTTCGGTGTACTACTCTCATTGACCTCTTTTGACTTGCCTTTGAATCCCGATACCAACCAGCAGTTACTGTTTTTCGCTTCGCTGTCCGCACTGATCTTCCTCTTATTCGTGGCCCTGACGTTCGTGCTGGCGCGCAATCTGTTGAAGCTTTTTGCCGAACGCAGGCTTGGCGTTCTGGGATCGAAATTCCGCACGCGCCTGGTAGTGGGCAGTCTTTTGCTTTCGTTCCTTCCCGTCATCGGAATGTTCTTCTTCGCTTATGTGCTGATGAACCGCTCGATTGATAAATGGTTTTCCAGTCCGGTGGAGGAAGTGCGGCGCGACACCGCAACCATGGCGTCGCTGCTTTCGAAGTATGTGGCACAAAACACGCGGGCTGAAGCTGAGGCCATCGCAGCCGAGCCCGGAACGCAATCTGCTTTTGCCAGCCACAATTTTTCGGCGGTTAGTAAGGAATTTCAGCGGCACGCGCCGACTCTGCAAGGTGGGTTCGCTCTTGCAATTGTTGATGGGAATGCCGAAACCAGTTTCAACACTCCTTCCCCGTGGGCGCAACTCAAACCCATGCTTCCTCTCGACCGACTGCTGTCCGAAACTGCAGTTCCTTTTACCTGGCAAGGCACCGACTACATTCTCGGCAGCGCTACCGTGGGCAGTAATGGTGTGATTCTCGTCGGCATGCCTTTGCCCAGGCAATTTTCTGAAACTGTCAAACAGGTGGAAACCAGCCAGCAGCGCTATCTCGACCTCGCCCGCGAGCGCAGATTAGTTCGACGAACATATATGGAGGTCTTGCTTCTCCTGACCGTGGTGGTTCTTTTTGCCACCACGTGGTTCGCGTTATTTCTATCCAAATTAGTGACGCGTCCGATGGTCGCGCTTGCCGAAGCTACCCATGAGATTTCTCGCGGACGGCTCGATTACCGCGTCGAGGTCCGCGCTGCCGATGAAATCGGTGATCTGGTGCACTCTTTCAACCGCATGGCTGAGGAACTCGAATCCAGCCGGCGCCAGATTGAAGCCTCCAGCCATGACCTCAGCGCCGCGAACGTTGCCCTGGAACAGCGCCGCCGTCATATCGAAACCATTTTGGAGAGCATTCCCAACGGCGTGCTTTCACTGAACGCAGAACGGCGCGTCACCCACGTAAACCACGCATTGCTTCGCCTGTTTCATCCCTCGGGCGTCGAGTCCGGCACGCCAGCGGTCCTCATCGGCGCCTCCCTCGCGAGATGTTTTTGGAATCGACGTTCTCGCCGACCTTGAACCGCTGCTGCGCCGCGCCGATCGCATGGGCACCACCACCACGCAAATGGAAATGTTGGTACAAGCTGCCACGCTGAGCGTTGCGGTGACAGTGGCGACTCTCAAGCACGAAGGACAAGGTCTCGGATATGTCCTCGTCTTCGAAGATCTCGTCCGAACTGCTCAAAGCTCAGAAGCAAGCCGCCTGGCGCGAGGTAGCCCGACGCGTAGCCCATGAAATCAAGAATCCGCTTACCCCCATCGCACTTTCCGCGGATCGCATTCGACGCCATCTGCAGCGCGGCACGCCTCCCGACGCTGCTTCGCTGCAAGTGCTCAAGAGCTGTGCGGATACCATCGCGGGAGCTGTCGAAACGGTTCGCTCCCTGGTGGACGAGTTCTCGACTTTAGCGCGTTTCCCAACTGCCCAACCGCAATCAGCCAACATCAATTCCATCGTAAATAACACTCTCGCCATGTTCGACGGACGTCTGGACAACATCCGCGTGCGGACTTCTCTCTCGCCCGAGTTGCCCAACGTGATGGCCGACCCCGAAGCTATCAAGCGAGCCCTGGCTAATCTACTGGACAATGCCGCGGAGGCGATGCAGAACGCGATGTTTCGCGAAATCGAGATTTCCACCGCGCTGGTGGCCACCCGCGATGTGGTGGAGATCGCCGTCGCCGACACTGGTCACGGCGTCACCCGAGAATTGAAAGAACGGCTGTTTCTGCCATACTTCTCCACCAAGAAGCGCGGCACCGGCCTCGGCCTCGCAATCGTACATCGCATCATTGAAGACCATCACGGTTCCATCCGGGTGGAAGAGAATAAGCCTGTCGGCGCACGCTTCGTAGTGGAACTACCGATTGTGCCGGACGCTGTCGCTGCCTCCTCGATCAACCATGCATAACATTCTTATCGTTGATGACGAACCCACCATCCGGCAATCGCTCAAAGGCGTGCTGGAAGATGAGGGGTTCAAAACGTCGCTCGCCGAAAGCGGCGAAGCTGGCTTGGAAAGTATCAGCAAAAATACCTTCGATGTAGTGTTGCTCGATGTGTGGTTGCCTGGAATTGACGGCCTCGAAACCCTGGAAAAGATTCGCGAGAAAGAAAACGCTCCCGAGGTCATCATGATTTCGGGGCACGGCACCATTGAGACCGCGGTACGCGCCACCAAACTTGGCGCGTACGACTTTCTGGAAAAGCCACTTTCGATCGATAAAACCCTGATTCTTATCAAAAATGCCATTGATGCCAAGCGGCTGCGCGAGGAAAATCGCGAACTCAAGAAGCAGCTCGTTCCGAAAAGTGTGATTGTTGGCGACAGCATTCCCATGAAAGCGCTGCGCCAGCAAATCCAGATTATGGCACCGACCAACGGCCGGGTCCTCATTTTCGGAGAGTCGGGGACGGGCAAAGAATTAGTGGCCCATGCCATTCACGCGCAAAGCTTGCGCAAGGAAGAAACGTTTGTCGAGGTGAACTGCGCGGCTATTCCAGAGGATTTAATCGAGAGTGAACTGTTCGGTCATCGCAAAGGATCGTTCCCCGGGGCTACCGGAGACAAAGAAGGCACATTCCAAAAAGCTCATGGCGGCACGCTTTTTCTCGATGAAATCGGCGATATGAGCCTGAAGACTCAATCAAAAGTCTTGCGGACGCTCGACGAGCAGCGGTTTGTTCCGGTTGGCAGCGCTGAACAAATCACAGTCGATGCCCGGGTGATCGCTTCGACCAATAAAGATTTGGAGGAAGAAATTTCACGAGGAAACTTTCGTGAGGATCTGTTTTACCGCCTCAATGTCATTCCTTTTTCGGTGCCGCCACTTCGGGAGCGTAAAGAGGATGTTCCGCTGCTGGGACGTCATTTCCTGAAGGAATTTTCTGCGACCTATGGCCGCCGCCCGCGCGAGATCAGCGATGATGCTATCGATACGCTGATGCGCTATTCCTGGCCAGGCAATGTGCGAGAGGTGCGCAATGTGATCGAACGCATCGTGATTATGAACCCGACCACCATTCGCTTCGAACGCAAGCATCTGCCTCCGTTGGTTCACCGCGATGGTACGCGCCGGACTACAGGAGGCGACTTCTCCACGCTGCATCAGGCTCGCGCCGCCTACGAGCGCGACTATATCTTGAAAAAATTGGACGAGAACCACGGCAACGTTAGCCGTACGGCAGAAGTGCTGGGGCTCGAGCGAAGTCATCTCTACCGCAAGATGAAAACGCTGGGAATTGCGGCCAAAGAATAGAACACGCAGCTTAGCGTTTGATCATGTGAATCTCAGTCCCGTTCTTCAGGAACTTCACTTCGTCCATCAACTGCGTAATCAGATATACGCCACGGCCATGCCCGGCGAAAATGTTCTCCCCCACTATCGGACTGGGGATTGTTGCAGGATCGAAACCGTTGCCCGGATCGCGCACCACGATCAACAGGCTTCGATTCCGATCGCAGGCCACATCACATTCGACAATCTTTGAAGGATCCGACTTGGCGCCGTGCACCACGGCATTGGCAAGCGCCTCCGACAGCGCCAGTTCAATCTCGTGCTCCTTGCCTTGGGCGCAGTCTTTCTCGAGAAGGGATTTCATGATTCGCTGCACAACAGAATCCACTGCTGCTTTATCCGCGGACAGCGTGACTTGCAGCTTGAAAAGTAAATGGTTGGCCAGAAACTCGAAGACTGGTTCGGAATTGTTAGACATTAATCGAGGTCGATCGCAATGCTAAGCCGCAAGCTGGCCTGTGCAATTCTACAGAGGAATCGAGACGCGGGCAATGCGACACATCCGCGTCAACTTTTTACCGGATGGGTTAATAGCTCCAACTGCCGGCGCCAGTCCAGTTCGTCGATAAATGAATGCGACTCGCGCCAGTCCGGGCTTACTTTCACAAAAAGCTCCAGAAAGACCCGGGTGCCGATCATTTTTTCAATCTGCAGACGTGCCGCTGTGCCGATTTTCTTCAACATTTGCGCCTGCTTGCCGATGAGGATCCGCTTCTGCCCTTCACGCTCGCAAAAAATCGCCGCCGCAATTCGCGTGAGCTTTGGTCCTTCCTCAAATTGTTCGACCAGTACTGTCGTCGCGTATGGAACTTCTTCACTGGTCGCGAGCAACACCTGCTCACGAATAATCTCTCCCACCATGAAACGCGTAGGCTGATCGGTGACTTGGTCCGCAGGAAAGTAACGCGGGCCCTCAGGCAGCGTTGCGATCACCTTCTCCAGCAGAAGATCTAAACCTTCGGGCTTGCGAGCCGATAGTGGAATGATTTCCTTGAAAGCATGAAGCCTGCGGTATTCATCGATCATGGGTAACAGCTTGTCTTTCTGATTTCGCAACAAGTCAATTTTGTTCAGAAGCAGAAAAACCGAAGTTCCCGATTTCTTGGCCATTTCAAGCACGGCCTCATCCTCGCGGCTGAATTTGCGAGTCACATCGATAATCAGCAAGAGCAAGTCGCAGCCTTCCAGCGCTTCGCGCACTTCAGACATCATCTTGCGGCCCAGCGAAGTGTCCGGCTTATGCACGCCAGGTGTATCGATGAGTACGATCTGCCCACCAGCTTTTTTCTTCTGCGCGGGCACTTGCACCACGCCCAAAATACGGTTGCGCGTGGTCTGCGGCTTGGGGCTGACGATAGCCAACTTCTGCCCCACGAGCGCGTTCAGCAGTGTCGACTTGCCAGCGTTAGGACGGCCAAGAATGCAAACGAATCCGGAATGGAAGGCCATAAGAGTAGGCTACTAGCTTCTAGCCTCTGGCTGCTAGCGGTCAAGGTCGTGGAGGAGCGTGTCAGAGGTCTTGGATGAAAGCTAGGAGCTAGCAGCTAGCAGCGAGAAGCTTATTCAATATCAGCCGCATCTGTTTCGGTTGGACCGAGATCCGCACCCGCTCAACTCGTCGATCAGTTGACTCGAGCACTTCGAAGCGCAGGCCGTCTTCTTCTATCACCTCGCCCTTTTGCGGGATGCGACCTGCCATCTCACTCACCAACCCCGCCACTGTAGCCGATTCTTTGCCCTCGGGACGCGTACCCAGTAACTCATCCAAGCGATCCACGTCCATATTTCCCGGGACAATATACGAATGATCGCTCTCCCGCACGACTTCAGCTTTTTGATGTTCGTCGTCAATTTCACCCACAATTTCTTCGACCAGGTCCTCGATCGTTACCAGTCCCGCAACTCCGCCGTACTCGTCAACCACAATAGCCATGCGGATATTATTTTTCTGCATCTCCCGCAGAAGCTCGCTGCCCAGTTTGCTTTCAGGCACGAAATAAACGTCTTTGCGCATGACCGTATCAACCGTGCGAGTGTGGGCCTCGGTGTCCGGCACCTGCAAAACGTCTTGCGCGTAAACGATTCCCTTGATGTTGTGAATGGTTCCTTCAAATACGGGAACCCGCGAGAACGGTTTCATGCGCAGCAACTCAATGAACTGCTCGACAGTGGTGTGGTAGGAACAGCGACGATTTCCGGCCGCGGCTTCATGGCTTCGCGCACGGTTTTTTCGCTGAACTCCACCACCGACTGAATCATGTCACGATTGCTCTCGTCTAAAATGCCTTCTTCCTGCCCGGCTTCGATCAGCGCGTCCACGGCTTCTGCCTGGCTTTCCGGTTGTTCGTCGGCATGCTCTTTGGTCAGAGAAGCTACTGATTCCAGAAATCCCAATACCAGAGTCACTGGCAAAACCAGATAGATAAGGAGGCGTAAGACAGGCACCCAAGCGATCAGCCATCGCCCCGAAGAACGCGAGAAAAAAACAAAGGGCAGAAAACGATTAAAAATAATTACGATCAGGATCAGGCTAAGCGTGGCCTGCAGAATTTCATAAATGCTCCATGCCCGGTCGCGAAAAACAGTAAATCCGACCAGCATGGCGATCGCGGCCGTAATCATTTGCGTGAGCACGGCCATCGACACAGCCGCGCGCCCGCGGCTGACGCCAAGCCTGGGCTCTACATCGTGTTCGAACGCATCAATGTTGACCTGAAATTCGCGAGAGAGGAACTTGCCAATCTCAGCGTAAAGCACGGTCCACGTAAGAGACCAGGGTGAGCAGACCGAGCAACACCAGCAACACGATGGCGATGACGTAATTCATGGTGATGCCCGTTTGAGTCCGCGTTTGACGCCGCGCCGATCGCATACTTCTCTCGATCAATCCCACGGGCAATCCGAGAGACTTCCGCAAACGCGCTTCTTCGCGCTGCATCTCTCCCTGGTCGAGTTCGTGATCGTATCCCGCGAGATGCAGCAGACCATGCAAAACCAGAATCCTGATCTCCTCGGCTGCGGTATGCCCAAGTCGGCGCGCATTTTGCCTTGCAATCTCTGCGGAAATCGCGACATCTCCTGCAAACCCCGGCGCCAATCCAGGCATTGCAGGAAAAGAAAGCACATCCGTCGGCTTATTTTTGTGGCGAAAACGATGGTTCAACGCCTGCAATTCGCGGCTGCTTGTCACGAGCACACTGACGGCCCCTCGCACTCCGCTGGCGCGGCGGGCGCGTGCCACGAACTTAGCCAGCGTAGCCTCGCTCAGTCCCGCCACCCGTCGTTGAATAATCACCACGCTTTCTCCGTGTGTTTGTGCAAATAAACAGGAGGGCCAATACTGCAGCCCTCCCAGCGACTCATGTTGATTTTATTCTTTCGCGTTTGCTTCCGAAGGCATCGCAATATCTTTCTGTAGAGGCGGAATATCCGACCCATTGGTCTTGCCATTCGTGCCAGCCTTTGGTTCGAGCAGCGACAGTTGTTGTTCCGCCAGCTTGGTCTTGTGCTCATCGTAAGCGCGAATGATGCGCTGCACCAGGTGATGGCGCACCACATCGCCCTCATCGAAGTAGACAAAAGTCAGCCCCTCGACGCGCTTCAATATGTCCACCGCCTCCAGCAGGCCGCTGCGGCGAGCATTGGGCAGATCGATTTGGGTGACGTCGCCGGTGATCACCGCCTTCGAATTAAATCCCAGACGAGTGACAAACATTTTCATCTGCTCCGAAGTGGTGTTCTGGGCTTCATCCAGAATCACAAATGAATCGTTCAAAGTGCGGCCACGCATGAACGCAATCGGCGCAATCTCGATGACATTTTTCTCCAGATAACGATCGACCTTTTCCGGATCAAGCATGTCATAGAGCGCGTCGTAAAGCGGACGCAGATACGGATCAATTTTGTCCTGCAAAGTTCCAGGAAGGAATCCTAGCCGTTCACCGGCTTCCACTGCAGGCCGCGCCAGAATGATCCGGTTCACCCTTTTCGCCAGCAGCGCCGAAATGGCCATCGCCACCGCGAGGTAAGTTTTTCCCGTACCCGCGGGACCGATGCCAAACACCATGTCGTGATGCTCAATGGCCTCAACGTAGCGTTTTTGATTGAGGCTCTTGGGCTGAACCGTCCGCCGTCCGAAGGAGCGCTGCCGTCCAGCTTCCGCTAATCCGCGCAAGGTAGCTTTCGGGTCCGCAATCAGAACCCGCAACATGCTGTTCAGGTCGCCGTTGTTGAAGGTGTGTCCAGAGTGCTGCAGATGGTTGTAGTCAGAAAAAACTTGCTCGGCGCGAGCGACATCCCGGGCTGCACCTTCGAGCTCAATGGAGTTCGACCGCAGATCGATGTTGATGTTCAGACCGTCTTCGAGCACATGCAGGTTTTCGTCCCTGGTACCGAACAGGGTTTCAATGTGAGGAGTAATCTCGATGCTCTTCTTCATTCAGTTTCGGCGAATCCCTCCCTCGCCAGACAGGCCTCTGTTGCCATGCTAATGCTTAGATGACATCGCCGCGACATAGGCACACCATTGGCCTTGGTGAGCGGCGACAAAAATTTTTCTCTCTGCTGGTGGAACCAACCGGGATGCTCGCGCCTAAGGGGCAAGCGACTACCATTGCTGTAAGGGTACGCCGGGGGTCGGATACGAGTCAATGGTGTTGACCAACTGGAAACCGACACCAAGTTACGCACCTTCGCCTTTCGCATCCGCGACCGAAGCCGGGACGGCACGCGTTCGTGCCCAATCTCTAAGTTTTTGAATCTCCTCGCGTCGGGTCGTCGAAAGCGGTATTGTCTTGGCTAACGCATCGATCAGGGAAGTTGTGGCCAGAGGCTGCTTGCTGGAAAACGAGGCATAAAGGGATGCCTGTATTGCCGCTTGAATTTCGGCTCCTGAGTGCCCCCGTGCCGCAGCCGCCACTGGGTCCAGATCGAAATCGTGCGGACGCCGATTGCGCCTTAGCAGCTCAAGAGAAAAGATCTGCTTTCGTTCCGCCTGGTTCGGCAAGTCGACAAAGAACAATTCGTCAAATCTTCCTTTGCGAATCAGTTCGGGAGGAAGTGCGGAAACATTGTTGCACGTAGCCGCGACGAACACTGGCGCTCGGCGTTCTTGCATCCACGAAAGAAATGCACCTAGCAGACGTGAAGAAACGCCTGCATCTGAGGACGCTGAATCCGAACCGCTCCCGGCAAAAACCTTCTCCAATTCGTCGATCCAAAGTACGCACGGAGACAGCTCCTCGGCCACTCGAAACACCTTCTGAATTCGTTTCTCGGTCTCGCCGACGTATTTGTCAAAGATTGCAGCCGTATCGAATTTGACCAGCGGCAGCTTCCATTCCCCTGCGATTGCCTGCGCGCACATGCTCTTCCCGCAGCCCTGTACGCCCAGAATGATGACCCCTCGCGGCGGTTCCAGGCCGAATGCTCGCGCCTGCTCATCCCAGGTCCCGCGTCGCTGTTCCAGCCAACGCTTAAGATTTTCCAGGCCTCCGACGTTGGCCAATGTGTCGGAGACCTCTACGAAATCCAGCATTTCGGAACGTCGTAGAATCTCCTTCTTAGTTTGCAAAACATCAGTCACAATCTCAGGAGTCAGTCCATACCTCGTCACAATCGCCTGCGACACCGCCCGCTCGGCCTGCTCTTCGGTCAATCCGCGCAAATTGCCAGCCATCGCGTCCAATCCGCTGGCGTCCAATGAGCGGCGCAATGTCCGCGTCTTGCCCACCCGAACGATCATTTCGTCGATGATCTGCCGCAGACGCTGCTTGTCCGGAAGAGGCAATTCCAAATACTCCACCAGGCTGGCCAACTCTGGCGGCATCTTGATCGACGGAGCGATAATTACCACGGTACGGCGATTCTTCGAAAACTTCTGTCCCACGTCGCGGAGACGGCGCACTACGACCGGGTCTTCCATATGACGATGAAAGTCTTTGAGAATGAATGCTGCCTCGACGGAAATACCTTCCAGAACTCCGAGCACCTGAGCGGGTTCACGGCTGTTGTAGATCGCCTGCGCCGCAAGATCTGTAGCATCGTGGCCGGTGCCGGCGGCGGGAAATCTGGGCTCAACCACGAGATCGCTGCCCTCGTTTCCGCAGCGGACCAATCCGCTGGCTATGCTCCATTCGAACGTTGCAAGATCCAATGAAGCACAGGCTACGCGCACCAACCGCACGGCACGTACTTCTTCCACGGTCTCCATCACCACGATTGGTGCCGAGGAATCGATCAGCACTTTTAGAGTGCTGAGTGCATCTGCTAACGGTTTGACCATTCCCAAGTTGCTGCCGTAGAATAGTTTATTAGCCGACAGCCGAATATCTCTCACTTAGAGAAACTCAATAGAAACGAAGGTAACAAGATTTAATGGCAAACCATTTTTCGGCGCTGAAACGCGCCCGTCAGACTGAAAAGCGCACCGTTCGAAATCGCGCCAACGCCTCCCGCCTGCGCAGCATATTGCGCGATCTCCGAGAATCGCTTTCCAAAGGCGACAAACAGGCGACCGAACCCACTTTCCGGCAGACCGTCTCTGCGCTCGACAAAGCGGTTCAGAAGGGCGTGCTGCATGCCAACACGGCATCCCGGTATAAGTCCCGTTTGAATGTCCGATTGAACGCTACTGCGAAAAAGTAGCACTAGCGATTGCACAGCACGCCGAAGATGCTCGATTCGTATCAGGGTATGCCTTCAGGCATACCGTACCCCCTCTGAAAATGGTTTCGGCTTTTAGCCGCTGGGGTTCGATGTCTCTCGCGTGAACACCAGTTTTCCGCAGCCTCTGAACCGAACCTTCAGCCCTTCAGCCGCTTACGGTATGCCTGAAGGCATACCCTGATACGAATCAATATTTTTTCTAGCAAACTGTGCCCACTTTGCCTTCACACGGGCAACTCTTCCTGCATCCAGCCAGCTTCTGGCTTGGGTTCGGTTGTCAGGTCGAGCACCAATTTCTCCAGCACCATTCGCTTGCTTGGCGGATTCGACCGCAATGCCAAGTCCGTCTTCGCGACCAGCCGGATGGCGCGCGTCAACTCTCGTTTTGACTTGTAGCGCCGCGCTTGTCTGATGATGTCGTCCGCCGCAAACGGCGGCACGCGGAAGCCCTGCCACAGCGCGGCCCACAGCATGCGCTGATCACGCACGTTTCGCTCGAGGATCACCAGCATCTGGCGAAAAGTCTTGGCCAGCATATAAAGATGTCCAATGGCAGCCTCGTCGCCTTCGCCGGTGGTCAGAATCGCATCCAGCATTTCGAGAGCGCGCACGCGGTCCTTCGCAGAGATTGCGTCCGTCAACTCATACAGTGATCTTTGCTTCGCCGCCAGCACCATGGTCTCCACATCGCCCAGCGTGATGTGTTTCTTTTCACCCACGTACAACATCAACTTTTCCAGTTCGTTCGAAACCATCATCATGTCGCCGCCGAGAGCATCGACCAGTTCGCGCGCGGCATCGGCATCGATCTTGACTTCCCGGGTAGCGCCGTATTCTCCAATCCAGCGCACCGCATCGTTTTCTTCCACTCGAGCCAGTTCCACGATCGTGCAGTATTGCCCCAGAGTTTCGCGAATCCGCTCGTAACGTTCTTTGTCGGTCAACTCCATGCGCCGCGGATCGGCGGGAATATTGATGTGATCGGCGACAAAGATCAATACCGCGTCAGGATTCGGATCTTTGCAGTACTGCTCAATCGCAGCGAGTTTATCTTCGTTCGACCCGCGCCCGAACAAGTTCTTCACGCCACGAACAAAGAACACTTGAAAAGGAGCCATCAGCGAAGGAGTACGCGCGCGATCAAGAACCTCGACCAGATCAGTATCCGCGAGATCAAATTCAAACAGGCTGAAATCTCTCAAATCCGGAGTGACCAGATGTTCGAGAATTGCTTCCCGGCAACGTTTGCGAAAGAAGACTTCCGCTCCCACGAAAACGTAAGCGGGACGCAGCTTGCGGGCTTGCACCTCGGACACGAAGCGATCAGTCTGCGCGAAGGCCCGCATCAGAAACCCTCCAAAATATTCGAGACCAGGGTTTGCGCAAAATCACGTGACAGCCGTTGATATGCCGCGGTATCTTCCTCGAAAAAACTGTTCACATCGCGCGGAACTTCGTACTGCTCGCGAAACAAATACGAGGGATTCTGATAAAGCACTTTGCCCTGCTTGTCCAGCAGCGACACTTTCATCGAGATCACCACCAGCACGCTGGCGGCGCGGCCGGTTTGCGAATCGTACGTAAGCGGCGTGGTGTAAGTTGCAAGCACAGTTCCATGCAGCGCCGCATCCGCGTCATCATTCATTTGATTGATGACGTGATAGTGGGTGCGCGTCAACGAACTCTCTCACCACCGCCGCGGTCAGCATCTGTTCAATCTTGAAAGTTTGAGTTTGATTTACGAACGCCGGAATCGCAATGGTGCGGACGTTGTCAGGAATGGTTATGGCGTGTCCGGCAGTGTGATAGCCGCATCCTGCGCTGACGGCGCAGAGCAGCACCGCCAAGGCCGAGCCATGGCTCATTGGATTTTGCCTCGAGGACGCGTCGCCGCCATGGTTTCCGCGCACTCGACTGCCGTCGCTGCGGCAACGCGCAAGTTGTCGGACGCGGCCCACAGCCACAAACCATTCGGTTGATTCGCGTCTGCGGCGATCGAGACCTGAATATCGCTTTGCCCCGCGGCATTAACGTTGGTGGGAGTTTCTTCGGCCCCATGGGTGAGGTTCACATGCTCACCAGTCAGCGCTCGTGAAACGTCTTCAATATCCGCCACCTGCCCAAGTTCCAAGTAGATGGCGAAAGCGTGCCCATGAAAAATAGGAGCCTGCACCAACAGCAGGGAAGGCGTGGGAGCATGCGCCCCAACAATTCGCTGATAATGGTCGAGCACTCGAGCTTGCAACGTTGCCAGGGCAGGTACCGAACGCTCACCGTAGCGTGCGACCATGTTGAAGGCCACCTGCACGTCAAAAACATTCTTCGGCAGCTGCTGAAAGGAGAGCAGATTCACAGTCTGCTCGTGCAGCTCATCCATACCTTTCTGGCCGTGTTCAGAGGCAGGCTCAAACACCGTTGCTATCGCCCGCTTGATGGGTGTTGCCTTTTGCACGCGCAACAGGAGCAGCGCAAGCACCACAGCCGCGGGATCTGCGACTATAGCCGGACCGGGCTGCAACTCCGGCACCAGCGCCTTTCCCAGTTGACGCTCGATCCACGGCGCGCGCACAACCGCGTCCGGTTCATCTTCCAAAGCCGAAGTAAGATCGATAATCGCACTGCCCGCAGTATGAGCGGCCTTCCAATTCCTACGCGTAGACTCAGGCGTCGAAGCAAAGAAAGTGAAGTCCATTTTCTGGAACTGCTCACTGCTTACATTCTGGATGAATGTAACCTCGTCACGCACCGCTTCCAGCTTGCCCAGCGCCTCCTCCTCGTCCAATAACCGCACGTCAAGTGAAGGGAAATTGCGGTCGTTGAGCACATCCGCAATTTCCTTTCCTTTGAGCGTGCCTGCACCCACAATGGCGAGGCGATAAGCATTGCCTCCGCGAACAGCTTCCGGGTGAGATGCCGCAACCGACTTGAAATTCGAACTCATGAAGTCTGCGATGCCTCTTTGTACGATGAAGGAGGCGATTTACGCTTGCGCCGGAATATCCATTGCAGACGCCAGAATACGCCTGAAAACATATAAGCCAGCGCGATAATGAACAGTACCCACTGCGAGAACACCCACACCCCGGCGAACAGCAATCCCAACAGTATCACCAGCTGAAACGGCTGCCGGGCGCGCAGATCAATGTCCTTGAAACTGTAAAATCGCCAGGTGCTCACCATCAGATAACCCGCCGCCACCACGATCAGCATCCAGGTAATGCAACTCCAGAGCGAAGAAATCGGCTCGCCTCCGGAAAAGTGCACCACCGCGGCAATCACTCCTGCCCCTGCAGGAATCGGCATTCCCACGAAATACTTCTTTCCCGGACGCCCCGGGTTCGACGGCTGCGGATTGGAAGAAATGTTGAAGCGCGCCAGTCGGCTGGCTCCGGCCATCAAGAACAGAAAGCTCGCAATCGAGCCCAACTGAATCATCTTGCCGGTCAATTCGCTCGACCCCAGAAACACTGGCAATTGCCGGAATCCCCATGCCCACGCCAGCAGCGCAGGCGCCACACCAAATGTGATGACGTCCGCCAACGAATCCAACTCCCGGCCAAAATCACTGCTGGTATGCGTGATGCGAGCGATACGGCCGTCCAAACCATCAAACAGAACCGCGAAGCCAATCGCCTTAGCGGCAAAGTCAAAATGCCACGGCTCGGCTACCGTAGCGTGCGTGACCTGCAAGACGGCGTAATAGCCCATGGCCATGTTCGCCGCGGTGAACAGCGAAGGCAAAATGTACAAACCTTTGCGCAACCGTCCCGAAGGACGGTCTTCCTTGCGCCGCTTTGGAACCACTAAAAGTTCTGGATCCATTACAGTGCTCCTCGCTGAGCCTGTCCGGCCGGTCCAACCGCAAGTGATCTTTCAACGTTCAAATGAGCCAGGATGCTCGATCCGCCTTTAACGCGATCTCCAACCTTCACGGCTACAGTCGCGGCGGCATCAAACAAAACATCCACGCGCGATCCAAACTTGATCAAGCCGACGCGCTCACCTCGCTCCACTTGATCGCCAACTTTTTTGTTAAAAACAATCCTACGCGCCAGCAGACCAGCAATCTGTTTGAAAACGACGGTGTGCCCCTCGCCTTCCACGGTCACCACATTCTGCTCGTTTTGCTCGGCCGAAGCGGCGTTCATCGCATTGCCAAACTTGCCTTTCTGATATCGAACGTTGCGTATGATGCCGCTGATCGGCGAGCGGTTGACGTGCACATCAAACACATTCAGGAAGATACTAATGCGAAGCAGCGGCGCAGCATTCTCAGTTGCGGGCATGACGGCAGTGATTTTTCCGTCAGCCGGCGAAACCACCGCCCCCGGCTCATTAGGAATCACCCGATCGGGATCGCGAAAAAACCAGAAAAAGAATGCCGCCAGCAACACCGCCGGCAAAGCCCAAAGCGGGCTGGTGAACCACGCAATCAAGGCCGCTGCAGCCAGAAGCTCGAATCCGTAATAGTAACCGTCGCGAACCATTTGGGAGATATAAGGATTATAGTGCAGCCGTGGGCGCGGCTGAGGCTCTCATCTTGAATACAAATAAAAAAGGCGCTTATAAAGCGCCTTCGCTGGAGACAGGTAACCCCTCCCGCGGCTGAGCCGCACAAAGTTGGAGCTTGATTAAGCTACCTGATTTTGCTGTGGCTGTTGCCGATACTGCCGCTGAATATTCTCCATCTGATCCTTCAGACGGAGCTTCAGTTTCTTAAGCCGCACTTCCTCTAATTTTTCGTCGTCTGTGAGATAGCGTTTTTCTGTGAGTGAATCAAGACGTTTTTCGTAGAGTGTGTGCTCCATCGCCAGTCTCCGAAATTCATCGTGACTGGCGAAAAGCTGGTCCCTAGCAGTTAGCATCCAGCAGACCTCCTAACCGGGTTATCAGACTTAAAAGTTACCACACCACTTATTCGGCTTCAACGTGAAAGGTAAAGAATTTAGATTCGTCCATAGCAGCCAGTTGAGACTTCATGAAACTGACACAACCCTTTAATTTTCATGACATTCCCGACAGTTGCACAGGGATTGATGCAGATCACGTCAATCCCAACTGGTAAACAATTGCATCTTCCTGCGGCTCGCGATAATAAAACCGTCGCCTGCCACTTTCAGAAAAAGACAATTTTTCGTACAGCCGTCGCGCCGCCAAGTTCGACTCGCGGACTTCCAGAAATATTTTCTCGACGCCTCTGCCGCGCGCTAACTCGAGAAACTCTTGCAGTGAGCTTTGTTCCGAACCCGCACCGCCGAACAGACTCGGCGACGACTACGTTCTCGATCTCCCACTCTTTGTCTAACGCTATGCCTGCGATGAATCCTTGAATGGCGCCGTCTTCTTCAAGAACAAGCAGCACGCGCGACGGCGCCTCAGCCGAGAAGGCGGTTCGGTACTGTTCCCGCGACCAGTGCGCCGCCGCAGGCGACTGCCTTTCAAGCGCCATCAGGTCGGGAATGTCTGCGGGAGTACCACGCCGAATAAGCATTGGTAGCGCCGGCTGTCTCGCCGGCAATTAGCTGTTCTTAACGAAAAGCTCAGCCTCTGAGCGCCCAATATAATTCGCTTCCAGAGCATCTGCGGAAACGATTTCTCCCGACGCGATCTTCTTCCCTCCCAAGCGCGCAATCGCATCGCTTCGCGGATGATCTACTTGGCGCACATGAAATCCCTTTGCCTGGGCCGCTTCAGCAAGTGCGAGGTCCGGCGTCACGATAATTGCCTCACCGGCTGACTCCAGCCATTCGCTACGTGCCAGCATGCGCTCGCGAATCAAGGTCACTCCCGAACTGCTGCGTTCGTACTCACCAACAAAAACCTCATTGCGTCCGCCATCGAGGACTGCCATCACTTTCCCATGCGGATCGGCCGCGCTTGCCACAGCCTCCAACATGGAAACCTCGGCAATCGGTTTCGCCAGCACATCGGCCAGGGCCTTGACGACCGCCAATCCAATACGCAACCCGGTAAACGATCCCGGTCCGGACACCACAGCAAAGCCGCCAATATCCGCTTTGCTGAATTTATGTTTTTCCAGCAGCGCTGCAATTTGCGGAACCAGCTCCGCCGAGAATGTTCCGCCCGTAAGCGCGACGACCTCGATCACCTCGCAGGCATCATTCGGCCCGCATTGCGCGAGCGCAATGCTGCCCTGTTTCCCGGAAGTGTCGACAGCAAGAAGAAGCATTTGATTCTGCTTCAGATCCGTGGCAATCCGCGAAAATCCGTGGCCGCTCTCTCATTGCCCAGCTTCTACCAACTCCAGCAACACACCTCCCGCGCTCGAAGGATGCACAAACACATATCGATGGCCGCCCGCCCCGATCTTGATTTCGTTCGAGACCAGTCTGACACCCTCTTGCTTAAGCCGTTCAACAATCGCACTCAGATCAGGCACGCGCAAGCAAACGTGATGCAACCCTTCGCCGCGTTTAGCGATGAACTTCGCAATCGCTGAGCTCTCAGACGTCGCCTCCAGCAGCTCCAGCCGGCTCTCTCCGACCGGCAACATCGCTACCCGCACCTGTTCGCCTTCAACCACCTCTTCGTCGGATGCGGTCAGCCCCAGCGTTTCGTATACGCTCTTCGCCGCCGCCAGCGATTTAACCGCAATTCCGAGATGGTCAATGTTAAACATCAATATTTTCTCCCATTTTCTCCCACGGCGAGACGCCTCAAAGCATTCGAAACTGCGTTCAACTCTGAGACGCATACCCGTTCGCCTGAAACCACTCCACTGCCCGGCGCAACGCATTGTCCACCGGAACCGTCTTCCATCCCAGTTCGCGCTCAGCTTTGGCGCATGATACAAACATCTTCTTGCGCCCCATGCGGACCGCGTCAATCGTCGCCCGTGGCTCGCGGCCCAGAATGCGGCCGGTCACAATTTCATCAACCACGCCCGCTGCCAACGCTACCGCATAAGGAAGCTTAATCTTAGGCGAAGGCAATCCGGTAATCGCCGCCAGCTTGTCCAGAATCTGCTTCAAGGTCAGATTCTGTCCACCTAAAATATAGCGCTCGCCGGTTCTTCCCTTCTCCAAAGCCGCGACATGTCCGCGCGCACATTCCGTAACATCCACCAGATTCAAACCCGTATCCACATAAGCGGGAAACTTCTTTTTCAAAAAGTCGACAACAATTCTTCCCGTAGGCGTGGGCTTAATATCCTGTTCGCCCACCGGCGTAGTGGGATTGACCACCACCACATCCATCCCGCCGCGTCCCGCCTCCAGCGCCACTTCCTCGGCCATGAACTTCGACCGTTTATAGTGGCCAATCATGTTGTCGAGCGAAACCGGAAAATCCTCATCCGCCGGACGCCCATTCGAAGTGAATCCCATGGTTGCCACGCTCGAGGTGTAAACCACGCGCCGCACTTTATTCTTGCGCGCAGCCTCCAAAAGCGCCCGCGTACCGTCGACATTGGCACGGTACATCTGCTTGCGGATCGCGCACCCACAGCCGGTAGTCGGCCGCAACATGAAACACCACGTCGCAACCAGACATCGCCCTCTCGATGGACAGCCGGATCGCGCAGATCGCCGACCACTCGATCCGCATTCAAAGTCTGAATATTTCTCGGATCGCTGCCAGAACGAATCAGCAAACGCAGGTCAGCACCCTGCTCGGCCAACACCCGGGCCACATGACTACCTACAAACCCGGTTGCGCCAGTGACAAAAGCTTTCATTAGGGCTGTCAGCTATCAGCTCTCAGCTGTCAGCCAAGCGCCGCTGCTGAAAGCTGGCTGCGAAAGTCGTGAGCTCTTGTTCCTTCACGAATCACAGATATTAGCGTATCGGTCGAGGTGGTTTGCTGAAAGCTGAGAGCTGACAGCTGACAGCTTCTATTCCAAGTTCTCCGGCTGCAGGGAAATATCTTGCTCCCCCGCCGCCTTCTTTTCCCAGTAATGGCGTACCCAATTTTCCCAGCTTTTGCCCGCGGCCATATCTCGGCCGGTAAAAGCCAAAGCGGTAATTTCCGCATATAAAATTTTTATTCGGGGAGATCCGTCTTTAGGCAGCACTCGCACAAAGCTCTCTGCGAGAGTCTTTCCATTACTGCGATCAAAAATGTAACCCTCAATCTTGCGGCCGTCTTTGCGCGTGATGGAAACGTCGCCGCGATAATCGAACGCCTGCTCCAGCGCCTTGCGAAGGTCTTCCTCGTTGGCCAGCGACGGAACCGATCCCTCAAGTTGTTCGTGAGCCGTTCCCGGAGCGATTTCTAAAGAGTCCGGATCCGCCGAAACCGCAGGTCCGTGCCCAGCTTCGCGCCCGCTCAAACTCGCGTCTCCTCGCCCACCGGCGCATCGATCTGCACCAGCGGACCAGCGTGCACCGGGTTGATTGGCTCGTCGAGCAATCGAAGCGCCGACGCATCTTCATACTCGCCAAACATGCGCGCCTTCACTTCCTGCCACATGCCCTGCACCGACCCGAACAAATCGTTGACCGCCGAAGCTTCATATCCGCTGTGAACCATGCAATTCGCACACTTAGGATTGCCCGATTCCGTCCCGTAATTTTCCCAGGCCGTAGTCTCCAGCAATTCGGAGAACGTGTCAGCGTAACCGTCCTGCAGCAAATAGCAGGGCTTCTGCCATCCGAAGACGTTGTAGGTAGGCATGCCCCAGGGCGTGCAGGCGTAGTCGCGCTTACCCATCAGGAACTCGAGGAATAAAGCCGACTGATTGAAGCGCCACTTCTTGTCGCGATTCGAGAGCATGGCGCGAAATAGCCGCCGAGTGCGAGCGCGTCCCAAGAAGCGTTGCTGATCGGGCGCTTTATCGTAAGAGTAACCAGGCGAAAGCATCATGCCTTCGACGCCCAATTCCATCATCTCGTCGAAGAAGGCGCGAACGCTTTTCGGATCGGCTCCATCAAACAAAGTCGTATTGGTGGTCACGCGAAAACCGCCAGCCAGCGCCGCTTTTATTCCATCAACAGCCTTCTCGTATCCGCCTTCAAGGCAAACCGAAAAATCATGATGCTCGCGCTGCCCATCCATGTGCACAGAAAATGTCAGGTACTTGCTGGGCTTGAATAGATGGATTTTTTCTTTGAGCAGCAGAGCATTGGTACACAGATAAATATATTTCTTGCGCGCCACCAAGCCATCCACAATCTCGCCGATCTGCGGATGCAGCAGCGGCTCGCCTCCAGGAATAGAGACCGTCGGCGCCCCACACTCATCGACCGCCCGGAAGCACTCCTCAGGCGTAAGCTGGGACTTCAGCACATGCGCGGGATACTGAATCTTCCCGCAACCCGCACACGCCAGATTGCAGCGAAACAGCGGCTCCAGCATCAAAACGAACGGATACTGCTTGCGCCCCTTAATCTTCTGCTTAAGGACGTAACTTGCCACCGTCCACATCTGAGAAATTGGTACCGCCATCAGTCGTCTCTCCAGTCCCGTCGCAAACAACTAGCAAACCAATCCTGTCATTCCGCCCCAAAAAAACTGTCATTCCGAGGAGCGAAGCGACGAGGAATCCAGGTTTTTGCCGGCCTCGCCAAGAACCCTGATCCTCGGCTTGCACAATTGCCCACTACCCAATACGCCGCACGCCAGTTCCCTGCTCCGCACTCGCCATCGCCTTGGCATAAGTAGTCAAAGCAATCAACGGAAAATATTGCCGATACAAAGTGTAAATAAGATAAAACACCCGCGGGAAACCCGTCCCCGTAGTCTGAGGCTCATCCCACCCGCCGTCTCGTTCTCTGCGTTCGCAGCAAATAAGCAATCCCCCGCGCCACAGAATCACTCCGCGTATCGCTCGCAGCCAGCAACCCCATCACACCCCAAGCAGTCTGCGAAGGCGTACTCGGACCAATCCCACGCGTATTAGGATCATCATACGAACCGCAAGTCTCGCCCCAACCTCCGTCAGGATTCTGCACCATGCGCAACCACTCCGCGGCCTGCTGCACATAAGGCTCATGGTGATCGATGCCCATAGCTTCCAGCCCACGCAGCACTTGCATCGTCCCGTAAATATAATTCACGCCCCAGCGCCCGAACCACGAGCCATCAGGCTCCTGCTCCTCGCGGATAAACTTCAGCGCCTTCTTCACCCGCGCATCGTTCTTGTCATATCCGTAAGTAGCCAGCATCTCCAGAATTCGTCCGGTGATGTCAACCGTCGGCGGATCAAGCATCGCGTTATGATCAGCGAACGGAATGTACTGAAACACCATCCGCGTATTGTCTTTATCAAACGACGCCCACCCGCCCGATTTGCATTGCATGGAAAAAATCCAGTCAATGGCCCGCTGCACCGATTCGCGCTGGTAGCGTCCGTTAGGATGTTCCACCTGATTCAGCCCCAGACAAACCATCGCGCTGTCATCAACATCGGGATAAAACTCGTTGTTAAACTCGAAGTACCAACCGCCAGGCTGTCCCTTCTTATTTTTCACTTTCCAATCGCCAACGTTGCGAACCTGCTTCTGCAAAATCCAATCAGCACACTTGATCATGCGCGGATCATTAGCCGGAACCCCAGCTTCGCCCATAGCGAACATCGCATAAGCCGTATCCCAAACCGGAGACATGCAAGGCTGCATGCGGAAAGTATCGTCTTCTTCAATTCCCAGCTTCTCGAATTCATCGACGGCGCGAATCACCTGCGGATCGTCCAGCGAGTAACCCAGGCATCGCAGCGCAATAATCGCATTAAGCATCGACGGATAAATCGCACCCAACCCATCGCTCATCTCAAATCGCTCCAGCATCCACTGCTCAGCCCGCTTCAAAGCCAGCCAGCGCAACGGACGAACATGCACCATCTCAAACCAATGCGTAAGCCGGTCGAATACCAAGAAAGAAATTTCGCCAAGAGATGAGCTTGTCGCTCCAGTGCAAACGCATGCGCGACTTGTCGCGTCCCCCGACAAATAATTCCTCCACCCCCATCTCATCAGGAATTTTCTTCAGAGGTTTTTTCGCATAGCAGATAGAAAGCGGAACCAGAATCGCCCGCGACCAGGAAGAAATTTCGTAAATATTGAACCAGAACCATTTGGGAAACAACACGATCTCCGGAGGAATCGCCGGCACCGCGTCATAATCGTACTGCCCCAAAAAACACAAATAAATCTTGGTAAAAGTATTGACCTCAGTAACCCCACCCATCTCCAAAATCTTCTTCCGAGCCCGCACCAAAGCCGGATGCTCCGCCTTGTACCCAGAAAGCTTCAAAGCAAAGTAGCCTTTCACTGACGCAGAAATGTTGGACGGGGCGTCGGCGTAAATTCCCCAGCCGCCGTCTTCGTTTTGGTGGCGGAGAATCCAGTTGCAGCATTTTTGGAAGCGCTCTTGATTTCCCGTGCCGAGCAGGGTGTGCAGCAGAATGTAATCGGACTCAAGCGTAGTGTCGGCGACCAACTCGCCGCACCAGTAGCCTTGTTCATGCTGCTGGGAGAATAAGAATTTACGGGCGCCGTCGACGGCGGCCGTGACCCGGCCCTTGAGGTCGTCGATTTTTCCGAATCGCAACTGCGGCGCGTTCGACGCCGAAAACGAGGAGGAGGTCTCGTCCATATTTAAATTTTTTACTCCACACTAACTGCGCTGGGGGCGCTGGCAATCGCCTCCACAATTTCTGGAGGCAAGCCAAAGCGCACGTTTTCTGGCATCACTTCAACTTCCTGCACATTGCCGAATCCCTTGCTGCCCAGGAACTTCACCACTTCTTCCACCAGGCACTCCGGAGCCGACGCTCCGGCGGTCAACGCAATCGTCTTCACACCTTCCAACCACTCCGGCTTAATGTTCTGGAAGCTATCGATCAGATGCGAACTCGTACCCAGGTTGCGCGCCACTTCCACCAGCCGATTGGAATTCGAACTGTTATCCGAACCGACCACCAGCAGCAAATCCGCATCCGAGGCCACATGCTTCACCGCAACCTGCCGGTTCTCGGTCGCATAACAAATGTCCTGCGCCGCCGGGCCTTTGATGTTGGGAAACTTCCGCCGCAGCGCCGCGATAATATCGCGAGTCTCATCCAGACTCAAGCGTAGTCTGCGTCAGATAAGCCACCCGCCCCGGATCCGGCACAGTCAGCGATTCCACCTGCTCCGGCGAGCCCACCACCTGCGTCACAACCGGCGCCTCGCCCAAAGTTCCAATGACTTCGTCGTGGTCGTGATGGCCAATCAGAATCAGCGAATAACCTTCCCGGGCAAACTTGACTGCCTCCACGTGAACCTTCGTGACCAGCGGACACGTCGCGTCAATCACCCGCAAATTCCGCGCCTGGCTGGCCTCGCGCACCTCCGGCGAAACTCCATGAGCGCTGTAAATCACCCGCTCGCCGTTCGGAACTTCGTCCACGTTATCGACAAAAATCGCGCCCTTGCCCTGCAGTTCTTCGACCACAAAGCGGTTGTGCACGATCTCTTTGCGGACATAAATCGGCGGCCCAAAGGCCTCCAGCGCAATCCGGACGATATCAATCGCCCGCACCACCCCGGCGCAAAATCCCCGAGGCTTCAATAAAAGCAGCGTTTTGCCATTGCTGTTTGGCACTAAAAGTCCCTCTTTAAGGTACACTTCCCCACTATGGTTTTCTCTATTTAAAGCTACCTGAAAGAACCATTTTGGTCAACGTAAGCTCAAGCATTCCATAGGATTAGCAGCGGTTGGCAAGATTTGACCAGCGAACGGGAAGCAGCCGCAGCGGGCGCTGGACCCGGCCTAAACCCCTAAACTCTCTTCAGGGTGCCCCGTTCAAGCTTCGCTTGGGCGGGGATGTTCAGTCGTCACAGAAACTTTCGCCATGTGGCAACTAAGCTCGTCCCATGCCTTGGGGACTAAAACACTTTCAGCAAACCGGGCAACTGCACTTCTTGACCTTCAGTTGTTATCGACGCCGGCCAAAGCTCGCGACTCCCCATTCGCGCGCATGTTTCGAATCGTCACTGGAACGGGTGCGCCGGTCTTACGGGCTTTGCGTGTACGGTTACGTCGTGATGCCCGAACACGTACATCTGCTGGTCGACGAACCGGAACGCGGCTGCTTAGCGCAGATGCTGCAGTCACTGAAGCAGTCGGTGGCACGAACCCTCGCCTTGCGAGCAGCGGAATCATTTTGGCAGGCGCGTTACTACGACTTCAACGTCTGGAGTGAACGCAAGTTCGTGGAGAAGCTGAGATACATCCATCGAAATCCAGTTACCCGTGGATTAGTGGAGCGGCCCGGGGACTGGCTATGGAGCAGCTTCCGTCACTATTCCACAGGCGCGGACGGTGTGGTCGAGATCGAATCCCAATGGACAGCACGGCGCCGAGAAAAACTTGGGATCATACCGACAGCTCGCGTTCACGAAAACCCCGCCCAAGCGAAGCTTGAGCGGGGCACCCTGAAGAGTAGTTTAGGGGATTAGGCTGGGCCACCCGCCAGTCAATCATTGAAACCGGGTGCCCCATTCTAAATTTCGCGCACTTTGCGAAATTTAGGGTGGGGACGTTAAGTGGGCCACGCCGCCACCCCGAAGAGTAGCTTCGAGGGTTAGGCTGGGCCAGCCCCGCGCCATTGCGCTGGACTGAATGAGGCCTCGCGTGCCCAGTTGTCACTGCGCTTCGACCAACTTTTCCTGCGTCTCTTTCGCAATGGCATCCACAGCAGCGACGTATGCCGTGTCAGCGAATTGACGCGCCTTCTTTAGTGCTTCCCCGGGATCATCCACGTTGGAAGTTATAAGACTGGCCCGCTACGCCAGGTCCTTCGCCTCATCCGGGTGAATACCCAATCCTTGAATAGAGATTGCGTTCGCGGTTCGCTGTGCTATGCTAAGAGTAGGTGGCAAAACCGGGTATGGCGTTCTGACGGTTCAGGCGCCAAACTAACGGTCTTTGCCTCGTCAAGGAGTGACCCGAAGTTCACGGGACACGCAGTGCCCGAGAGTCCCATCCGAGAGCTAAGCCTCTGCGGATGACAGAATGAGTATGAGATAGACCGCGCTGGTCGGCGCGGAGTACGCGAGTTACAGGAGTTCCGTAAAGACGCAACCTCTAGAGTTTTTCGCTGGCGACCAACGGCGAGAGACCAGGGGTGTTTATGTTTTTACGGGATATAGTCCAAGCTCCAATCTCGGCAAAGGTCCTCTTACAGGTCGCCGGAAATCATTACGTCCCACCGTATCTGCTCCCATTGCTCATCTTTGTTCGGAAGTTCCCTACCCTAAAACGAAGCCGCGAAATGCTGCTGCGGTTCGTCACCGCGCTGTTCGAGGTTTGGTACGAAGTGAGGAAGCTTCACAGAGATATCAAACGACGGTACGAAGACCCCAACGATACCGTTACCAACGTCGCTAGCTCCCGGTCGCCTCGCCGGGTAAGGGAGAAGATATGACCATGCCTAGTCCAAACCCTCGCCGGTGTAAGCGCTCCGAGGTAGAGCACGTCCGCAAGTTCGTCGCCTACGCCAAGTTGCGATTGAACAACATTTCGTACTACCCGCCATACGGAGGTCACCGCTATATGGTGGCGTTGGCGCTGTACTCGAAGTGCATCACGGTTGCTGAGGCCACGCTCACTCTCCTTGACACCGGATTTGGCGACGAAGCCTTTGGCATGACTCGCACGCTGATAGACATCTTCTTCACGCTTCGCTACATTGCCAATAAAGACACGGACGCACGCGCGAAGCTCTACTATCAGTTTGCGTCCAAGGACGTTGAGGGCTGGCATGCTCTCGCCAAGGACTATTTTCCGGAGATGCAAAAGCGCATGAGCGAACGCACCATCAAGATCGCTGCCCTGTATCCTCAACCGCATCGCTGGTCGGGAAAGCCTGTGAGTGCAATGGCTCTGGAACCTGACACGGTTGACGTTGACGAAAAGCAAAACAAGCCGTTTGACTACGACTTCGCGTACCGCTGCATGTACCGCTGGACTTCGCACTATGTCCATCCAACAATCGTGGCGTTGCAGGACCACGTAGTAAAAGCCGGGCGCGACAATTTTGTTGTTCACAGCGGACGCGCCACAGACAGGGGCCACTTCGCGGTGTTCAACGTCGCTGATTACGTTGGGCAAACGATGGCCTGTTTTTGTCGATGTATGGGTCATCCGCAACCGGACCGGATAGCGACATGGGCAGGCGTGTTGAGGGAACATCTAGTCCGGCGACACAAACATAAAGAAAGTTCCCGGCTTGGGACCTGGACCTGAGAGTCGGCTGCAACGGCTACCCTTTTCCAACTACAATCTTAGTCGTGTCAATACCGCCTGAACTGGCTGCGTTTCCGCTGAGTACGTATTTTCTTTTGGTACTTGTCCACAAGAAACGATTCAACCAATTTCCCTCCCGATCAGTTCCCCTGACTGTTTCAGAGGTACGAGATTCTCTTCGCATCGGCATTACAGGCTCTGGGAATGACCAAAGAAGCCTTTCTTAAGGGTCGGTCCGAGTTCAATTTCGACTCTGGCGACGCGCAAAACCTTGAAGGCGGCATTGCCATACTGAGGGTTGTCGAGGCGCTGCGACTTAAAGGATTTCCCAACATACGCCTGTAAAACCGGCGAAGGGTAAGGGCGGTGCGGATATTGTTTGCGAAAAGGATTCTGAGAAAGTGTGCGTTGAGGTGAAGGCGATCACAAACAGAGCAGTGGTCGCGAGGGATTGTTCTTTGCGGACCAATTGTACAAAAAAATATTGGAAAACATTTCAAAGGCCAGAAAACAGCTCGAGGAGACGGCGGCAGCGCTTCAATGTACGATAACTGCCTACTTCTGCGTGATTAATTGGTTCGATCAGTCCATATACTTGAACGAGAGCGACTACCAACTCATATGGACTCGGCCGGAAAAAGACCAAGACCAGGAGTCCCTACAGGAATTGATGTCGTATGGTTTGTCACGAAAATGGGCCAACAATTCGCTTTTCTTAACGAACGTGGAAAGCGCATAGATAGCAATCCATCACCGGCTTAGTACGTTGCCACGGCTGCAGCAACACTTACGATCAATTCGACTTCCTTGATATCCGGTTCACCGCCCTCCGCGATATGACGGCCTCTACCGGACGCGAATCCATAAAGCTTACTGACTGCGTCACCCAACGGTGGTGGAAACTTGTCGGGATGGTTCTTGACCAGTTGACCCAGAGTTTCGCCGCCCTCACCGCAAACATGGTTGGCTACGCATTCCAGTCCCGCCATAGCGTGTTGAACCGCTCCGGTGAGGTCTGGATTGGGACGTTTCAAAATCCTCGCAAAGCCTTGTGTATTTCGTCCCTAGCGGTAATCCTGCCAGTCTCTCGCAGCACAGACGTGGCCATGTTAACGGTTGCTTCAAAAGGCTCCGAGCCTTCGTAAGCAATTTTCCCGTCATTCTCATGCGGTAACTAATGTTCTGTTCCGCAAAGACTTCGTTCAGTGCGTCCACATACTTCACTTGCTCATGACGGTTGTCCTTCAAGCTGTCGCATACTGCCTCACTGAAGTCGTACACCTCCACCATCGAAGATTTTCGATGTGGGCATACACCGCCTTCCAGACAAAGGGGTCATAGCACAATTCGTCCTCTAGCCCGGGACGACGGAGAAAATGTTCCAATATGTTCTCTGCCCGCCGAGGATATCCGGAAGATCGGCCCTCAGATGTCTCCACAGGAAATAGCGCAGTGGTTGCGGAGCCTCTTCCAACTTGGGGCGAGGCCAGGTACGACACCCAGACGCTCCGAGAACCTTCTGTTTGGGCTGATGAGCCCAATTTATAACATTTTGGATTGAAGCGGGAGCCTTCAAGGTGGGACTTACGCGACGGAGAACTCATGCGGCTCGGGCACGAGGTCAAGTTGTAGGCACTGCCCGTTGGTCTCCAGCGCGTTGCGGAACTTGGCGAAGCCGGGTGGCCCACCCTAGTCGCGTTTTGTGCAACTAGAGTGGGGCTTTGGAAGCTGCTTAAACGTATCTCCGTAGAAATCCCAATGGCATATGGCAAGCATGTAGCCGCTCTAGCCATTGAATCTACGATGCATGGGGGCTGGCCCAGGCTTTCACCACACAGAAAAGCGGGTGCCCTGCCCTTCTCGCGTTCGGTGGGAGAGGGCGGGGCTTTAGCTGCCCATCGCGGCGGCGGGCCACCGGGTTAACGCTAAGCTGCTCACGACGACGCGCAATCCACCGAGATTTGATCTCGACCACACCTTCTTCCCTTCCCGGATAGTGCTGGCCACGCTCCACGCCCAATTCTCAGCGTGCGTGACCAGCCCGCGTTGTTGCACTGGTTCGGTTACGGAAAAGCCTCTAAAGCCCCGCCTCTCGCAAAGAACGCGAGAAGGACAGGGCAAGCGGCCCGTTTATGTTTCCGCTTGACCCGGCATTTCTAATTAGCTAACATCTAAGATAGTATATTATCCCTGTGATAAGCAGACGAGCTTCCAGTTCTTTGATAATTTAAGCGCGATCGACGAGATACCCCAACGCGGATATCCCTCCCCGTAAGTCCTTTAGAAGGGATATTTTACGTGGGTATCTCCGAAAGCATTCCTTTGTTTTCATAGATCTAGCGGGAAAACGCAAAAATTCGGGTATATACCCGTTCAAGCAAGGTAAACATCCTCGCTGCCTATTTACTTAAAAATAAACAGAGGGTGGCCCACTCTAGTCGGCGTTTTGTGCGACTAGGGGTGGGGCCCTGGAGAGCTGCCTGACTCCACACTTCGCATACTACTGCTTGACAGTAGTATCGTGTCGCGCTAGTATCGCGAAATAGCGTGCTAAAGAATGATCGCGAGTTTCCGGGACAAGGAAACCGAAGCACTGTGGCGGTCGGGCAAGAGCCGCGACTTCCGGCTGATCTCGCGACGCCGGGCATTCAAGAAACTGGCGATTCTGAATGCGTCCGTCACGCTCGATAACTTGAAGGTGCCGCCGGGAAATCATCTGGAAGCGCTTCGCGGGAATCGGGCGGGACAACACAGCATTCGGATTAACGATCAGTATCGCGTGTGCTTCGTCTGGCGGGACGGAAATGCGTTTGACGTAGAGATTGCGGATTACCATTAGAAAGCGAATTAATTATGGCCAAATCACGAAAGGTTTTTGCCGTCCATCCCGGAGAAATTCTCAAGACCGAGTTCATGGAACCAATGGGCGTAAGTGCGTATGCGCTGGCCAAGGCGCTAAATTTTCCTGGCATCTATGAGGTTGTCCGCGGAGACCGCGCTATCAGTGCCGACACCGCCCTGAGGTTGGGAAAGTATTTCGGCCTGCCCGCGCAGTTCTGGCTCAATCTGCAGAATGACTACGACCTGCGGATCGCAGAACGCAGCGGAGTCGGCAAAGGCATCAAGCCTCGCGCGATCGCCCACGACGCCGAACTTAGCGGCACACGGTAACTGCCGGAACAGATGCATATAGGCTCTAAAATTCCCGCCCTATTGGCAAACCGCGACTAGAATGGGGGCGCGCGCCTGCTAGAATTAATCGTTCTCTCTCATGAAACGACTTCGCATTTCCGCCATCTCCTACCTTAATACTGCGCCGCTGATGTGGGATTTCGAGCATGGGAACTCTCCCGCTCGAAACGCGTTCGATATTTCCTACACTATCCCTTCGCTGTGTGCGGCCAGCTTACGCGACGGGTCGGCGGATATCGGCATCATCCCGGCGGCGGCTTACACCAGCATTCCTGATCTGGCGATTCTTCCTGGAGTCGCTATCGCTTCGCGGCGGGCGGTTCGCTCCATCCTGTTGGTCAGCAAAGTTCCGCTGGAAAAGATTCGGAGCGTTGCTCTGGATACTTCGTCGATGACTTCGGTCGCACTGCTCAAAGTTCTGTTTGCGAAATGGTGGGGTAGCGGACGAACATTCACCGCGATGGCGCCCGATATCGAACAGATGCTGAAAGTTAACGACGCCGGATTAGTCATTGGTGATCCGGCGTTGCAGATCGACCGATCGCAATATCTTACTTATGATCTTGCCGAGGAATGGATACGGCTGACGGGCAAACCATTTGTCTTCGCCTTCTGGGCCATAAGGCAGGCCGCGTTGAACGACGCTCCTCGCGATTTGGATTTGGCTACGGTATTTCAGGAATCACGAAGTCATGGTCTGCTGCCGAGCAGTCTCGATGTCATTGCTCGCGAGTGGGCGGCGCGCCTGGCCTTGAGCGAGGAAGATGTAAAAAGTTATCTGACCGGAAACATCCACTACTCGCTCGACCCGGATTGCCTTGAGGGCATGCGTCTGTTCTACCAACTTGCTCGCGAATGCGGAGCCTTGCCCTCCGCCCCGCCGTTGTCTTTTCTGGATGCGGCGAATGCGGTCGCGATCTAGCGTTTATTTCTCCAACGGCAACACTGCCTGTACACTAACCTGCATCCAAACCCAATGCTGCCACACATCCATTTTTTGTTCGCCGTCTCCACTTGGGTACGCCTGCGCCGTCTTGGAGGCCCGGGCCTCGTGTTGTTGGGGATCGCGGACAACTCTGTCATTCCGCTGACCGGCAGCATGGACGTTCTCACCATTTGGCTGGCCGCACGCCATCGCGAACCGTGGATCTATTACGCAGCGATGGCGACCATTGGAGCGGTGCTCGGCGGGTACATTACTTATGCGCTGGCACGTAAGGGCGGCAAGGAAACGATGGAACGAAAGCTCTCGAAAAGACGGGCGCGGAAAGTTCAATAGAGATTCGAGCGCTGGGGGTTCTGGGCGATCGCGGTTCCAGCTCTGCTGCCTCCGCCTTTTCCTTTCGTGCCATTCCTGATCGCGGCGGGCGCCATGCAATACTCGCGAAAGAAATTTCTGGGTGCGCTGCTGGTGGGGCGCGGAATTCGCTACTCGATCGCTGCCTACCTCGGATCACTTTATGGCAGGCATGTCCTCCGCTTTTTCGCGCGGTACCAGAAACCTGCCTTGTCCATATTAATCGGATTGGCAGTCATTGGCGGCGTTCTTTCGCTGATTCAGTACCTGCGCTACAAGCATCAGGCCCCTGCCGCCCAGCGTAGTAGCGCAGCCTGACTTAGCGTTTCAATTTGGAGCAACGACCGTGCCTCCGCTAGAATTGTCAAAGCCATACTGAATGCCCATGACCCTGACCAAGCAGCAAGCTCTCGATCTGTTTCGTTCCGACGATCTCATCGGCATTGGCATGGAAGCTGATGCAGTGCGCCGCAAGCTGCATCCTGAAGGCGTGGCCACATACATTATCGATCGCAATATTAATTACACAAATTACTGCACCGAGTACTGCACTTTCTGTGCGTTCTATCGGCCGCTGAAGGGACCCAAGGCGAAAGAGGGATACATCCTCGATCTTGAAACCATTTACGAAAAAATTCGCGAGACTGTCGAAATGGGCGGAACTGGGGTGCTGATGCAGGGCGGGCTGCATCCGGATCTTAAAATTGACTGGCATGAGCAGATGTTGCGCGGCATCAAGCAGCGCTTCCCTAAGATTCATCTGCACTGCTATTCGGCATCAGAAATTATTGCGATTGCGGAATACAGCGAGCTGAGCATACGCGACACTATTTCGCGGCTGCGGGATGCGGGCCTAGATTCCATTCCCGGCGGCGGCGCGGAGATTCTCGACGACGAAGTCCGCTACAAGATCGCGCGCCTGAAATGCCTTACTGACGATTGGCTCAATGTGCATCGCACCGCGCATCAGTTGGGAATGAGAACCACAGCGACCATGATGTTCGGCGTCGGCGAGAATTACGATAATCGCGTGAATCATTTTCAGCGGCTGTACGAACTGCAGGAAGAGACCGGCGGCTTCACTGCATTCATCCCATGGAGCTTTCAGCCTTCGAATACCGCTCTGGGCGGACGTCACTGGGATGAAGCCACGGCGGTCGAATACTTGAAGGTGCTGGCGATCTCGCGGCTTTATCTTTCGAATTTCCTGAACGTGCAATCCAGTTGGGTAACGCAGGGACTGAAAGTTTGCCAATTGGGCCTGCGGTTTGGCGGTAACGACGTAGGGTCTGTGATGCTCGAGGAGAATGTCGTGCGAGCCGCGGGTGTAACCAATTGCACGACTGAAGAAGAACTACGCCGCATCATCCGCGATGCCGGCTTCAAACCTGCGCAGCGAGACACGCTGTACCGGACATACTTCCTGAACTAAAAGCCTGTCACTTTACATTTCTCCCCCGCAATTTTACAGGGTTTGGCGGTCTTGCCCGTATGCTTTTGAATGGCTGTTGTAAAATCCAAATCTACTATGCAGACGAAAATTCCTGTGGGGATTCTGGGCGCGACCGGGATGGTGGGTCAGCGCTTTGTACAAATGCTGGAACACCACCCATGGTTCGAAGTGGCATGGCTGGCGGCTTCCGACCGCTCTGAAGGCCGCTCCTATGGCGAAGCGGCGCGCTGGAAGATGAAGACGCCTATGCCATCGGATGTGGCGAAGATGAAAATATCGCCTGCCACTCCCGAGGGCGCTACAAGAATTATTTTTGCCGCGCTCGACGCTTCGATTGCGGCGGAGATGGAGCCTCGTTTCGCGAATGCGGGTTGCATCGTGGTGACCAATTCCAGCGCGCTGAGAATGCAAAGCGACGTTCCGCTGGTAATTCCCGAGGTCAACCCGGATCACATCAAGATGATTGAATGTCAGAGCTGGCGAAAGAAATCCGGCGGTTTTGTGGTCACCAATCCTAACTGCTCGGCCATCGGACTGGTTATGGCCTTGAAGCCTTTGCAGGATGAATTTGGACTTAAGACGGTAATGGCAGTGACCATGCAAGCCGTCAGCGGCGCCGGCTATCCCGGCGTGGCTTCTCTCGACATCCTGGGAAATGTGATTCCGTACATTCCCAAAGAAGAAGAAAAGATGGAGGAGGAGACGCGCAAACTTTTGGGGCGGCTGAACGGCGCGGGTGTCGTACCGGCTGACTTCGGAATGAGCGCGCACTGCAACCGCGTAGCCGTTGAGGATGGGCACACCGAATCCGTGTCAGTGAAGTTGCAAGAAAAAGCGCGGCCCGAGCAAATAATCAATGCGTGGAACAAATTTCGCAGCGTACCTCAGGAATTGCGCCTGCCCAGTGCCCCTGAACAGCCCGTGCGATATACGGAATCGGCAGACCGGCCGCAGCCGCGATTCGATGTCGACGCCGGCAATGGCATGACGGCAACCGTCGGTCGATTGCGCCCGTGCGGAGTTTTGGATTGGAAGTTCACCGTGCTTTCCCACAACACTATTCGGGGCGCGGCCGGAGCTGCCCTGCTCAATGCCGAATTACTCAAGGTGCAGGGTTACCTCGATTGATCGCTTACCTCAAAAGCTTTTCATACAGCCGAATTGCGTCTGATCGCGTGAATTCGTTTCCAAGGTGCCCACGCCCATGATTGTCATGAAATTTGGCGGCACCTCAGTGCAGGACGCCAATGCTATCGAGCGCGCAGCAACGATTGTTAAAGGTCGGCTGGCGCAAAAGCCAGTGGTCGTAGTCAGCGCCATGGCCAAAGTCACCGACCAATTGCTGGCGATGGCGCGGGCTGCGGGAAATGGCGATCGCAAAACCGCGCTCAGTCTTTCGCGCGCGCTGCGGGAGCGCCACTACAACACGGCCGGCGAACTGCTCGGCACTGCGCTGTTCACGGAATTCCACGGAGATTTGGGAGTTTACTTCGAAGCGCTCGACGAACTCTTACGCGGCATTGCGGCGGTGGGCGAGCTGACTCCGCGCACCACCGATCACGTCGCGGCTTTTGGTGAAATTCTCTCCAGCCGCATTATCTCCGCGGCTTTTTCCGCGCACGACCTGGATACCACAATGGTCGATTCGCGGGAATGTATTGTCACTGACAATGAGCACATGCGCGCCGCTCCCTTGATGGAAGAGACGAACCAGCGGCTGCGACAAAAAGTACAGCCGGTTTTGGATAAGGGCCGAGTGCCAGTGATGGGAGGTTTCATCGGCGCTACGAAGGCGGGCATCACTACGACCATAGGGCGCGGCGGCTCCGATTATTCCGCGGCCATTGTCGGTGCGGGGCTGGGCGCGGAACGAATTGAAATCTGGACTGACGTCGATGGAATGCTGACCACCGATCCAAACCTGTGTCCGGATGCGCGGCGCATCAAGCTCATCAGTTTCGATGAAGCGGCGGAATTAGCCTACTTCGGCGCCAAAGTGCTGCATCCGGCTACGGTGCTGCCTGCGATCCAAAAAAATATTCCAGTTTACGTGCTCAACTCGCGCAATCCCGAGTGCGAAGGGACGCGCATCTCGGCTCGTGTACCTCACTGCAGAAATTCTTTCAAAGCTATCGCCGCAAAAAAACGCATCACTATTATTGATGTAGCGGCGCCGCGCATGCTTCTGGCTCACGGCTTCCTGCGCGCCATCTTCGAGGCCTTCGACCGGCATCGAATCGCCGTGGATGTGGTTTCCACCTCGGAAGTCAGTGTTTCCCTTACGGTGGATTCCAATGAGTCGATTCCCGCGCTGGCAGCAGACTTGGCGAAGTTAGCGGACGTGAAATACGAAGGCCGCAAGGCGATTGTTTGCCTGGTGGGGGAAAATCTGCGCGAGACGCCGGGAATTGCGGCGCGCGTCTTCGGTGAGCTCTCCGACGTTAAGATTCGCATGATTTCCCAGGGGGCTTCGGAGATTAATCTCACTTTCGTGATTGAAGAAGATGAAGTGCCCCAGGTGATACGCCGGCTGCACAAGATATTTTTCTCAGATCTCGATCCCGAAGTATTTGCCTGATCGGTTCTTTACTCGACCACCGCCAAAAAAGGTACGATATAAGCGGCAGATTCTGGCGATGAACATTCTTGTCTTAGGCCGTGGCAAGACCGGCTCGCTGGTGGCGGAAGTCGCACGCGAGCGTGGCCACCATGTTCGTGTGATTGGCGCTGCCGAGAATCCGCAAGGCGCCGCTTTGACCGCAGCCAAACTTGCTTCGATCGACGGGGTCATCGACTTCACCACTCCAGCCGTAGTTCTTCTGAATATTGAAACCTGCATTCGTGCGGGAAAAAGCATTGTGGTCGGGACTACCGGATGGTATGGCGAGCTGCCGCGAATCCGGGAGTTGGTGCAACAGTGCGAAGGCAGTTTGCTCTACGCCGCGAATTTTTCCATTGGCGTAAACCTGTTTTTTGATGTCGCGCGAAGCGCTGCGGCCGCGCTCGAGCATCAGTACTTCGGTCAAATTTTCGAGCGCCATCACGCGCAGAAAAAAGACGCGCCTTCAGGAACCGCTGTAGCTCTGCAAAGAATCGTTCGCGACGTATCCGGTACCGAGTTGGAAATTACCTCATTCCGGGAAGGCGACGTAGTGGGCATGCATGAGCTGGTGCTGGATTCGCCGAGCGACACGATCTACCTTTGTCACGATGCCAAGTCCCGCCGTGGATTCGCCGAAGGCGCCGTGAGGGCAGCCGAATGGCTCGTCGGGAAAAAAGGAGTCTTCGACTTCAAGGATGTCTGGCGCGAAATGTGACAACTTGGTAGCGCCGCCGTCTCGGCGGCGGTTGTGAGGGCATCCCCCACTTCCAAGGGCAAGATGCCCTCGCGACAGCCGGCAGGATGCCGGCGCTACCAAACGTCGCTCAGGCTACTTTGTAGTGGCCTTGAAACCTACGTTGGCGCCTGAAGTCGGCGTGTAACGACCAACTATTTCGAGCTTGTCATTCACTCCGTCGGGCCGCGTATTGTTATTGGCTTTCGGGTCTTTCACATCGTAATATTTGCCGCCATGAAGCAGGAAGCCGACTTACTGGCTACTGGAATTGAAATAGGCTCCCGCGGCGTCGCCTTTGTTGTTTGTCGAACGAATAATAGTACCCGAGGCGCCGGCGTTGGGGTCGCTGACTTTCTTGAAAGTCTTCCCGTTGTAAATAAAACTGTCGTAGCCGCCGGCTGAACTAATGGCAAATACCGCGATATCGCCACCGTTGTTAATCCCCCAAGCTTCGGTGCCAGTATCACCGGTCACATCGATGCTCTTGTATTTGCTGCCAGTCTTCACGTAGCCGTGCTGCACGCTGCTCGAATCCAGATAAAGGCCCACAACATCTCCCTTATCGTTGATTCCGATCGCCTGGGTTCCATTCGATTTGGGAAATTTCACGGCAGTGATTTTTCCGCCTGAGTACACAAAACCCTCATATAGACCGGTCTTCGTGCTGGTGCACCAGCCCGCCGCTGCGCCGCTGCTGTTGATGCCGTAAAACGCAATCGCCCCAGATGTGAAGCCGCCGCTGGTCGTGCAACCCGCATGATCGACCGTGGTCAGCTTCTTCCCGGCGAGGATCATAGCGTGCTGCACGTTCTTGGCGTCGACGTAGTCGCCGGCAATCGCGCCCGCATTGTTGACTGCGAAACTATCCGTCTCCGTCGCGGTCTTGTTAGCGTGAACGTCCGAGAAAGTGAAGGTTAACGGCGGCGCCGCCGCGATGCCAACGGCGACAAACAGCAAGACTATCAGGACGCCTGAGATGGATTTTTTCACTGGTTTCTCCTTAGATAAATACGCTGAGTGGTTGCGGCCCGTGATGGAGGGTCCAAAATCGCTTGCGGCCAGAAATTATCGTCTTCATGCTGCAGGCGGTCAAGATGAAAGGTTTTGCACTTCTGCAGGTGAGGCTTTTGGGAATTCCGCGCTCGTCTCAATTAAGCGATGTTCATCCGACCTTGACACTGGTTTCGCGGCGTGTATAGATGCCCGCAGAGTCTCCGGAGGTGGCAGTGGCCGAAGCAGCAGTGCCCGTTTGTAAAACCAGTGAAACCTCAATGCAGTGGCTCGCCTTGGCGCTTACGCCCGGGCTTGGGGCCAACTAAAGCTCGCCGCGTGATTGAATTTTTCGGCAGCGTACAGGCGCTGTTTCGGGCGTCCCTTACTGAATTAGAAGCGGCGGGGCTTCGCGCGGTTTCTGCGCAGGCGCTCGGGACTGGCCGTTCGATGGAACTGGCGCAAGACGAATTGGCGAAGGCCGCAGCGGCGGATGCGCGAATCATCGCTCTTGATGACCCTGCATACCCGGAGCAATTGAAACAGATTTACGATCCTCCCCTCATTCTTTATGTCCGTGGCAACGACGCGGCGATTTCGCAGCCGGGGATTGCGCTGGTTGGTACGCGCCATCCTACGCCGTACGGGTCGGGCATGGCCGAGCGGTTGGCCTGCGATCTCGCCGCACGCGGCTTGGTGATTTTCAGCGGTATGGCTAGAGGCATCGATACCGCTGGGCATCGCGGCGCAATTGCCGCCAAAGGTAAAACCGTGGCTGTGTGGGGCACTGGTATCGACGAAGTTTATCCCAAGGAAAACAAGCGATTGGTAGAGCAAATTCTGGCCCTGGGCGGTGCGGTTATTTCTGAATTCGCGATGGGCACATTTCCCGCTCCGCAGAATTTTCCGATTCGCAACCGGATCATCAGCGGCATTTCGCTGGGAGTATTGGTAGTAGAGGCCGCCGAGTATAGTGGCACGCGCATTACTGCGCGCTGCGCGTTGGAGCAGAATCGCGACGTTTTCGCGGTGCCGGGTAACGTCACCAACAAAGGCTCGTGGACGCCGAACACGCTGATTAAACAAGGCGCCAAGCTGGTCGCCACATGGGAGGATATTTGGGAGGAACTTCCTGCGCAAGTGCGACTTACGCTGCAGCCCGAGGGCGGCAATGAATCGCAGGCAGAGCAAACTGCATCTCTATTCGGGGAAGCGGAACTGGCGCCGCACGAGAAGAAAATCTTCGCGCTGCTTAAGGCCGACGAAGCCACTCATATCGATGACATCGTGGAAAGGCTGGAGCCGGCGCTGTCATCCTCCGAAATATTCGCCGCGCTGTTCGAGCTGGAGCTTGCCGGCAAAGTGAAGCAGTTGCCGGGGAAGAATTTCGTGAAGAGCTTCTAAGCTATCAGTCTAGCTTCTGGCTTCTCAGCTAGAACATTCCGCACGGGCATTTGCCATGGAGGACTTTCATGAATCTGAAGGTTTGGGCGAAGGCTCATGAGCTGACTCTTAATGTTTATCAATAAGACTAGTTGCTTCCCAAAAGAGGAAATTTATGGGTTCACAAGTCAAATGCGCAGGTCGGCGGCCTCTGTTGGAGCGAACATCGCTGAAGGTTGTGGCCGCAGGGCGATTGCGAATTCGAGACGTTTTCTTCAGATCGCCCGTGGGTTCCGCAAACGAGCTGGAATATCATTGCTGCTGGCGCGGATCTGCAATTCTTAAGTCGCTCGATTATCGCGGCTCGAAAGCCAAGTAATTGAAGTTAAACGCATGCTGGCTTCTTTCGTTCGCAGCAAAATGCTTTGCGAGCTAGACAGCTGCAGCCAGGAGCTGAGCAGCTCACTTCGATAACTTGTTGCCAGCTTGCCTTTCGTGCTAGTTTCAAAACCATTGAGGATAAATTGGAAAAAGGTTTAGTCATCGTCGAGTCGCCTGCCAAGGCAAAGACCATCCAGAAATATCTGGGTAAGGGCTTTACTGTCGAGGCTTCGCTCGGCCACGTCAAGGATCTGCCTAAAAGCACGCTCGGCGTCGATGTCGATAATGACTTCGAGACGGAATACATTGTCATTCCCGGCAAAGAGAAAGTCGTCGCCCGGCTGAAGAAGCTGGCCCTGGGCATGGATACGATCTATCTGGCACCCGATCCCGACCGCGAAGGCGAAGCCATCGCCGCTCACCTGGCGGAAGAGTTAGGCGACGGCGCCAAGAAGAAGAAAAGGAAAAAAAACAAGGGTGAAGTTGAGCCGCAGCGCATTCGCCGCGTGACTTTCAACGAGATCACCCAGCGCGCAGTCCGCGAGGCTTTTGAGCATCCGCGCGACATCGATCAGAATCTCGTGGACGCGCAGCAGGCCCGGCGCGTTCTCGATCGCCTCGTGGGATATCAGGTTTCACCGCTGCTCTGGGATAAAGTTCGGCGAGGTCTGTCCGCGGGCCGCGTGCAGACTGTTGCCTTGCGCCTCATCGTCGAGCGCGAACGCGAAATCAAGGCATTTGAAAAGAAAGAATATTGGACGATCGACGCCAATCTCGCGGGACCGAAGCCTCCCGCTTTCGACGCCCGTTTTCTTGGCAAGGGCGAAGAGAAGATCGAAGTCACTAACGGCGAGGACGCAGAGAAAATTCGCGCAGCGCTGGAAAACGCCGACTGGCTCGTACGCACCGTCGATCGCAAAGAGCGCCGTCGCAATGCGACTCCGCCATTCACCACCAGCAAACTGCAGCAGGATTCTTCGCGCAAGCTGCGTTTCAGCGTGAAGCGCACCATGATGATCGCGCAGCGCCTTTACGAAGGCGTGGAACTCGGCGAGGAGGGCCTGGTCGGCCTCATCACTTATATGCGTACTGATTCGGTGCGCGTGTCGAATGATGCTTTGGCCGAAGTCCGCGAATACATCAAGTCGCAATACGGCGATCAATATCTGCCGGAAGTCGCCGAATGCCTACAAGGAAAAGAAAGCCGCGCAGGCGGCTCACGAAGCCATACGTCCCACATCGGCCATGCGCCATCCTGATCAGATCAAGCAATATTTGAAAGAAGACGAATACAAGGTTTACAAGCTGATCTGGCAGCGCTTTGTGGCCTCGCAGATTACGCCCGCAGTGTTCGACCAGACCACTGTCGACATTGATGCCAAGTCAGGCGACGGATATGTTTTGGTTCCGCGTCACTGGATCGGTGCGAAAATTCGACGGCTTCCTGAAAGTTTACGAAGAATCCAAAGAAGGCAAGGACGAAGAAGACGAGGAACTGAAGCACAAATTGCCTCCGCTCGAGCCTGGCCAGAAACTTAACGCTCAAAGCACTGAAGCCGGAGCAGCATTTCACCGAGCCTCCGCCGCGCTACAACGAAGCTTCGCTGGTAAAGGAACTCGAAGAACGTGGCATCGGCCGGCCGTCGACGTATTCGGCAATTCTCAGCACCATTCAGGAACGGCAATATGTGCAAAAGCTAGGTGGAAAATTCACGCCTACGGAGATTGGTCTGGTCGTAACCGATCTCCTGGTAGAAAATTTCCCCGACATCTTCGATATTCTTTACACCGCGCGTCTCGAAGAAGAGCTCGACGAGATTGAAGAAGGCAAGGAAACCTGGACCGACGCACTAGCCGACTTCTACAAGAAATTCGAAAAAGACCTCCGCTATGCCTCCAAGCACATGGAGAACATCAAGCGGATGGAGAAGCCCACTGACGAGAAGTGCGAGCGCTGCGGTTCTCCGCTGGTGATCAAGTGGGGCAAGCACGGATCGTTTTACGCGTGCAGCTCATACGACAAAGAAGATCCAAACAGTTGCACCTTCACCAAAGAAAATCCCATCAATCTGCCGGACCTGGATTCTGCCGACGTGCAGGAAACAACCCAGGAAGAATATTGCGAGAACTGCGGCCGCGTGATGGTGCTGAAGCGCGGACGCTTCGGCCAGTTCATGGCTTGCACGGGCTATCCCGATTGCAAAACCACGCGCCGTCTCGATCAGGGCAAAAAAGTTCCAGACATTCCGCTCGATGAACTATGTCCCAAGTGCGGCCGAAATATGATGATCCGCCATGGACGCTTTGGCGAGTTTACTACTTGCAGTGGATATCCAGAATGCAAGTACGTAAAGCAGAATTTCATCGGCGTGAAGTGTCCACTTTGCAAAGATGGCGACCTGGTCGAGAAGCGCGCGCGCAAAGGGAACACGTTCTATGGTTGCGGAAATTATCCGAAGTGCAAGTTCACGTCCGCACACAAACCGATTGCGGAAAAATGCCCCACTTGCGGGAACGAATATTTGGTGGAGAAGTTCTTGAAGGCAGGGCCAGTGATTGCGTGTCCGAATAAAGAGTGCGACTACGAACGGCCCGTCCCGGTTGAGGCCGCCGTCGTCGGCCAAAATGGTTGAACGTTTGGCAAATGGTAGAATGATTCCGGTTCCCTGCTCCACAATCCTAAACTTTTTTGGAGGTTCTCATGCCTAAGAAACCTACTGCTGCCGATGCGCAATTGATTCTGCAACTCTACGATCTTCGCCGCGAAGCCGAAATACGCAAGGCGCGCAACTGGTGGCTGGTAACTTTCTGGCCCGAGAGCGCCGACGACTTCATGAAAATAGGCGCCGCGATGGGCACGCAGGAAAACAACTGGCTGCGCCAGGTGGCCGGATATTGGAGTATGGTTGCTTCGCTGACCCTTGCCGGTACGGTCAATCAGGAACTCGTCCTGGACCCCAGTTTTAGCGGCGAGATGTTCTTCATATTTGCCAAGGTGAAGCCATTTCTCGGCGAGTTGCGCACCAAGATGAAGAACCCGCGAATGTTTGCGAATGTCGAGAAATTGATTAATAGCTCGAAGCAGGGGCGCGATTGGATGAAGTACGTGGAAGGCCAGGTAGCCAGCCGTCGCGAGGCCATGGCGAAAGCCGCGAAGGCCAGCTAAGAATTCATTGGCGTAATTGGGAAATCTTGCCTTCCTGCCCAGAAACACTTGTCATCCCGAGCGCAGCGAGGGATCTAGGTTCTTGCCTGCACCACCGATACTACCGCCGCCGGCAAACACCAGATCCCTCGCTGCGCTCGGGATGACAACGCATAAATAGTTGTGAAACTGGTCTGAGCAGTATCTTCCTACGAAATAAATTCCTTGATGTACTCATCCTTCGAATGCACCAACTGGCGCACGTCACCATCGAAAATGATCTTGCCGTCGCGCAAAATGAGGAAGGTCATAGGAACCTCGCCCCGCGCGCCTTTTGGTAATGGCAGCATCTTGTTGGCTTTCCGGTCGAAGTAATGCGTCGCCATCATGAAAGTATCTTGAATCCGATGAGTAACCAGTAGCGAACTGGTTTTGTAGACGTCACGCTGTTTGACGATCAATTCGATAATGGTTGTGGAAGTCACCGGATCCAGACCGCCGGTCGGAGAATCATAAAGCAGAATCTCGGGATGGGTGATAATCGCACGCGCAATAGCTACGCGCCGCCGCATTCCTCCAGAGAGCTCCGAGGGAAACTTGTCTACTGTATTTTCCAGTTCCACGAAACTCAAAGCCTCGCGCACCGGCTTTTCAATTTCTTCCTCCGAAACGTGACCCTCTTCGAGCAACCGAAAAGCTACATTTTCGCGGACGGTGAGCGAATCAAAAAGCGCGCTTTCCTGAAAAACCATCCCAATCTTTCGCCGCAGTTCAAACAAATCATCTTCGCGCATCTGAGTTACGTCGTCGCCCAGAACATAAATATGTCCATTGTCAGGACATATCAGCCCCATGGCAAGTTTCAGAATGGTGCTCTTCCCCGAACCGGCGACGCCCAAAATCGCCTTCGTCTCGCCCTTTTCCAGGTGAAAGGAAATTCCATCAAGCACAGTTTTGCCTTCGAATGCGATGGAGACATTCTCGAAAACAATGACGTTGCTCGAAGCACCGGTTTCCGACAGAGCGCGTTGTTCAATAGCAGTAGGAGGTGCGGCCATGATTAACGATAGGCGAAAACTGCCATGAGAAATTTGGTTATGAACAAATCCACAATGAGAATCAAGACGGACGACGCGACCACCGCCTGCGTGGTTGCGCGGCCCACTCCCTGCGTTCCGCCGCGCGCTGCCATTCCGTAATAGCAGCCGATGGTGGCGATAATGAAGCCGAAAAATAGCGGCTTCATCAGGCCCATGAAGACGTCTTGAAACACCAAGGCCTGATAGGCGGTATTCCAATACTGGTGCCAATCTAGCCCAAACAGGAGGACCGAAACCACTGCGCCGCCGAACAATCCCAGCAAGTCAGAAATGATGGTCAGGAAAAAAAGCATGACTGTCGTGGAAACCACGCGCGGCGTCACCAGCTTCTTCATCGGATCGGTGCCCAGAGCGCGCATGGCATCGATTTGTTCAGTCACCACCATGGAACCGAGTTCGCTGGCCATGCCAGAAGCGTTTCTGCCAGCAACCATCAACCCGGTAATGATCGGTCCAAGCTCGCGTACCATGCCTACCGACACCAGTTGCCCGATCAACGAAAGTGAACCGAAACGCTGCAGCGTGTTCGCGCTGTTCAAAGCCAGTTCTGCACCGATCGACAAACCGGTCAGCACGATGATCGGCAGAGATCCGAATCCGATCAGATCGGCCTGCTGGATCATGTCGGCGAAATAGCGAGGTCTGCGGAAGAGGTTGGCGACCGATCGGGCCGCGAGCAGAGAGTAATCCTGAACTGATTTGACCGTCTCTTTGGCGAATTCCGTCGGAGAAATCAGTTCCATGCGATTTCCGAACTATAGCAGAAGAAGCTGTCAGCTATCAGCTGTCAGCCAGACACTTTGGAGGGATTGATCGAATTGCTATGCTGACACTCAAACAAAGCAGTGCCTTGAGAGCCGTAAGCTGACAGCTGACAGCTTTATTCCCGCACCTTCTTCTTGATATCAATGTTCAGCCGTTTGATTTTCTGGTTCAGGGTGGAGAGAGGAATGTGGAAGCGCTCGGCTGCGTCGGTCTGGTTCCAATTACATTTCTCCAGCATCTCGATGATAATCTGCCGTTCGCAATCTTCCATGATGTCGAACAGCGACGCATCTGTTCTACGCTCAAGCGCAGATAAGGCGGTGGCTCGACCCGCGATTTGATCAGGAAGAAGTTCAGCGCCAACGTCCACGCCTGCCGAGAGCACCACGGCGCGCTCGATAACGTTCTCCAGTTCGCGCACATTCCCCGGCCATGAGTAGGACAACAATGGCCTCAGGCCTTCAGGAGTAATGCGCCGCGCAGGACGCTCATTTTCCTTCGAGTAACGGTTAAGGAAAAATCCTACCAGCAGCGGAATATCTTCTTTTCGCTGCCGCAGCGGCGGGAGATCAATCGTGATGACATTCAGCCGGTAGAAAAGATCTTCACGAAATTTCCCTTCGCGAACCTGCTGTTTCAAATCGACGTTGGTCGCGGCAATGATGCGAACGTCCACCTGAATCTCATGCACGCCGCCCAGATGCATGAACTTGCGGTCCTGCAGCACGCGCAAAATTTTGGCCTGCGTGTCCATGCTCATGGTGCCGATTTCGTCAAGGAACAGCGTTCCCCGATCGGCAATTTCAAACAGACCTTTTTTCGAAGCAACCGCGCTGGTAAACGCTCCCTTAACGTGCCCAAACAGAATCGATTCCAGCAGATCAGGCGGCATTGAACCTGTGTTGACCGGAACAAAAGGCCGATCACGGCGTGGGGAGTTCAGTGAATAGCCTTGGCTATGAGCTCCTTGCCGGTTCCGCTCTCACCTTGCAACAGCACCGTGGAGCGGCTGGGCGCGACCTGGGCCACCAGATCGAAAATCTTCAGCATGGGCTCACTCTTGCCAACAATATTTTCGAAGTTGTAACGCTGCTTCAAAGCGCGTTTGAGTTGGACGTTCTCTTCTTCCGCCCGGTGCCGTGCAACCGCAGCCCGCACATCCGCTAGCAACTTCTCGTTGTCCCAGGGCTTTTGAATGAAATTCGCCGCACCCGCCTGCATCGCCTTTACCGCATTTTCTACAGTGCCGTAAGCCGTGACCATGATGATCGACAGCCCGGGATCCTGCAGATGAATTTCCGCCAGCAAGTCCATGCCATCCCGATCGGGCAGCGCCAGATCGAGTAGCACCAGATCAAAGCTGCGTTCTCCAATGCGCGCCAATCCGTCCTCGCCGGTAGCCGCGCATTGCACGCTGTAGCCTTCGAGTTCCAACAATGTTTCCAGGGACTCGCGAATCGCCGCCTCGTCGTCGATGATCAACACCGAACCAGCCGCCGCGAGAGTTCCTTCGCCGGAATTGTGCCGCACTATCACCGCCGCTTCAGACATTCACAGCCTTCCTGATCAACGGAAAATCGAGATAGAACGTTGTCCCTTGCCCACGGCGGCTCTCCACGCGGATTTTTCCCGCGTGCTCCTGAATAATGCCGTAGGTGACGGACAGGCCGAGTCCCGTACCTCGCGGCTGGCCTTCACGAGGCGCCGTCTTAGTCGTAAAAAATGGATCGTAAATGCGGTGGATATGCTCTTGAGCAATTCCAGTTCCGGTATCCGAGACCATCACGCCGACGCTGTCGCCGTTAGTCGTTGCGATGCGCAGCGTTCCTCCATTGCTCATCGCGTCCTTCGCGTTGAGGAATAAGTTCAGGAATACCTGCTGCAGCCGCCCCGCGTTTCCGTTGATCAGTGGAATCTGCTGGCCGCGTTCATCCTGCACCTTGATCTTCGTCACCTTGAACTGATGGTCGAGAAGCGCCAGCGTATCGGAAATAATCTTGTTGATGTCAATCGCCGTGAACTCAGTGCCGCTGGTGCGTGAAAAATTGAGCAGGTTGTTAACGATCTCTGAGGCGCGGAAGGTCTGCCGCGTGATCTTCTCCAGCAGCGCGCCCTTGGGCGCATCACCCTGAAGTTGCTTTGACAGCATCTGCGCGTAAGAGGAAATAACCGCCAGCGGCGTGTTCACTTCGTGCGCCACGCCCGCAGCCAGCAGCCCAATCGACGATAGCTTGTCAGCCTGCGAAAGCTGCGCCTCCAGCTCAACGCGCTCGGTGATGTCATCCATGATGATGAGCCGGCCGATGACACTGAAATCCTTGGTGACCAAAGGCGCGATGGCGACATTCACCACGCGGCTTTCACCGGTCGGCGTCCCCAAACGAAACTTATAGAGATTGTGGATGCCAGGATTCTGCCGCACCCGGTAGAACGCTTCCACAAACGCTCCGGGGAAAACCTCGCCAAGAGGCCGCGTCAACGCCTGCCAGCGCGGCATGGCATACATCACTTCCATCTGCGAGTTCCACGACTCGATGCGGTCTTCTAAATCCACCGCCAGCACGCCCACATTGATCGACTCCACAATATTCTCATTGAAGTCCTTGAGGCGTTCATACTCGTCGACCTTCTGTTGCAGCGAGACGTACAAGCGCGCGTTCTGGATTGCAATCGCTACGTAGCCGGCCAGCGTCTCCAGCAACTCCACATCTTCGCTGGTCAGGAAATCGCCTTCCATGGTTTTGCCCAGGCCGATGACCGCGATAGTGTGCTTCTGCGCGCGGCAAGGAATGTAGTAATTGAGATCAAGTCTGGCAATTGCTTGTTGCGCCTCGACGGTTTCACGCGGAACCTGATGCGTATTGTCAAAGAACAAGTGCCCGAGCGCATCCTCGGGACGTGGCCTGCCCAGGAAACTCAAATCCAGGCCGCCGGTCTGGGTCATACCGAAAGATTTAGCCAGCACGAAATCCGGCGACTCGCCCTGTGACAAGAACACCGCCATGCGATCCACCATCAGGGTTCGCGACAAACGGTCGACCACCGCGCTGAGCATTTTGTCGAGATCGGTTTCCGAGCTGAGCTCGCGGCCAAACTCGATTAGCGTTTTACGGTAATCGTAGCCTGTACGATAAAACACCTGGTCGATGCGTTCCTGAATCCACTTCCGAACTGGATCGAACAACAACGCCGTCACCACGATCGCCAATACCAGCCCGATCGGCCCCGAACTCGGAACTTGCAAGTGAACCAGTTCCGCTACGCCCGCCACCACTGCGAAGTACGCGCCCGCAATCGCAGCCGCCGCCAGCGTGTACGCCATGCCACGCTTAAAGATGAGGTCCACATCCATCAACCGGTAGCGGAAGATGGCGTAACCAAACGTCAGCGGCAAAATTCCCAGCGACAGCACCGAAATCTTCATCGCCGTCGTCGGCAGCGACCCCGTCAGGTAAGGAATCACATAAAAAAGCGTGAACGGCGTGATCGCGAGAATCGTTCCCCGCGTAATCCATTTCAATTGCTGCCGCAAGATGGGCGTACTTGCCCGGCGGTAGTTGTACAGCAACACTCCCGCCGCGGCGATGAAGAACAGCGCCTGGCACCCCATTTCCAACCGGTCAAGGTTCCAGCGCAGCGCCTCGCTGGCTTGGAGCAGCCCGACGGCCACCACGTGGACACTCAACAATACCAACCCCGGTACATAAATCGCAGCGATCACCCAGCGATGCTTGCGAATGAACCAATGCCGCTCCGGAAAAGTGAGAACGAAATGCAGAAACAGGGCCGCCTGCAACAACCCCGCCGCCACATTGCCCCAATAAATCGTCCAATCGAAGCCGTTAAATTTTCCCGAATAATGAAACGTGTAAGAGATAAACGAAACCAGGCAGAAAATATAGAAGTGAGTCGAACTCGGCGCGGTCCAACGCCGCAGCAACACATACAGGCCGATGCCCAGGTAAATAAGCCCGATCAGCCGTAGCCAGTTGTACTGAGAACGCTCCGCCGGAACTGGAATCAGCACCACATCCACCGGCACCGACTGCCGTACCAGCGAGTAAGTTGCCTTCGACCACGCGCCCACCCGATACAGTTGATGGCTTCGTCCGGCCGCGCTGCTTACTTCATGCCCATCGATCGCAGTAAGCTGATCGCCCACCTTGACGCCGGCCCGAGTCCCCGGTCCGCCAGCTTCCACGCGATTCGCGGTGAGCCGTCCCTGATGCTCGAACCACCACACCCCGTCGTCTGGAATCTGGAATTGTCGCTCCGCCGAAAGGTTATACCCGGCATAAACCACCGCAGCGGTGGTGAGCAAGGCCAGCAGAATGGCCGTAAATCGGATTTGAAAATCCCTGTTCATCCGCCGTCCAGGCTTCGCTGCCCCCAGGGAAAAATTATCCTGCTGCCCGTTCTGCACTTTCACTGCCATCGACGGAGCCATTAAGCAGCCTCTAAAACGCCTGAATCCAACAGCTTCCAATATTATAGAGACTTCCACATAACCCGGCTACACTTTTTGGAATACACACTCTGGTATTTTGTAAGCCTATGTCATAGATGAAGTTAGCGCGTCCGAATGTAGGCGCGAGCGTCTCGCTCGTTCGGGGCGCGTCTCGCGCCCCGAGGTTTCGATCTAGGTCCGCCAGAAACTACCCTCCCCAGCACGAGCGACGACGCTCGCGCCTACATTAACCAGCTAAAATATAATCACCGACCGAACACTCATGGACAATAAAGCCATCGCTGGCATCCTCCTCGAAACCGCCGACCTGCTCGAAATCGACGGACAGGATTCCTTTCGCATCCGCTCCTATCGCAATGCCGCGGAGGCCATCGAAGCCTTCCCGCAACAGATCGCCGACTTAATCGCCGAGCCCCAAAAAGTCCTCGCCATCCCCGGCATCGGCAAAGGAATGCTGCTGAACCTGCAGGAAATGTTCAAAGAAGGCCGGCTCTCGCTGCACGCCGAAATGCTGAAGAAGTACCACCCATCGATGCTCAACCTGCTCAAGATTCAAGGCCTCGGCCCCAAGACCATCGCCCTGATCTGGAGCGCCTACCAGGTCTGCGATCCCGAAGGCGTTGAAAAACTTGCCCAAGAGGGAAAAATTCGCATCCTCCCGCGCATGGGCGAAAAGCACGAGCAGAAACTGCTCAAGGCTATTCAGGATTACCGCCGTATCGCCGGACGCTTTCTACTTGACACCGCCGAAGCTCAAGCCACAAAAATTACGGAGCACTTGAGCAATTACCCGGGCATCGACAAAGTTACACCTGCCGGCTCGCTCCGTCGCGGTCGCGAGACCGTAGGCGATCTCGATATCCTGGTCACCGGCAAAGTCTGTTGCGATGACGCTGAACGGCAAAAGCTGATCGACCACATCATCAAGTTGCCGGGCCTGATGGAAATCATCGCCCGCGGCGAAAACAAGATCAGCTTCCGCATGCGCGGCGGCATGCAGGTCGATGTTCGTCTCCTTCCACCCGATTCCTTCGGCGCCGCCATGCAATATTTCACCGGCAGCAAAGCCCACAATGTGGCCTTGCGCCAGCGCGCATTAAAAATGGGATACACCCTGAGCGAATACAGCCTCGCGCAACTGGACAACGAAAAACCTGTAGCCGGAAAAAGCGAAGAAGAGATTTACGCCAAACTCAACCTGGATTACATTCCCCCGGAACTCCGCGAGAATTTAGGGGAAATAGATGCCGCGGAAAAACACACCCTGCCCGCGCTAATCTCGCAAGCTGATATCCGGGGCGACGTCCACATGCACACCGTAGAAACCGACGGCCGCAACACCATCGAAGAAATGGCCGAAGCCGCCCGCGCCCACGGCTACCAATACATGGCCATCACCGACCACTCAAAAAACCTGGCCTTCGCCAACGGTCTCGACGACAAGCGCGCCGTCGAGCACATCCAACGCATTCGCGCTGCCAACGGCAACATCGACGGCATCCGCATCTTCGCCGGAATCGAGGTCGACATCCTCGCCGATGGTACGCTCGATCTCTCCGATTCGGTTCTAGAACAAATGGATCTGGTAATCGCCAGCGTCCACTCCCACTTCAACCAAAGCCCAGCCGAGATGACGGACCGTCTGCTCAAGGCCGTCTCCAATCCCAACAGCTCGTTCCTGGGACATCCCACCGGACGCATGCTGCTCCGTCGCGACGCCTACCAATTCGACATAGACGCCGTCCTAAAAGCCGCAGCCGAACGCAAAGTCGCGATGGAGCTGAATTCCTATCCCGACCGGCTCGACCTCTGCGACCGCCATCTCCGCCTGGCCAAACAATACGGCGTAAAAATCGTGGTCAACACCGACTCCCACCACACCTCGCACATGGACAAAATCCGCTACGGCATCCTCCAGGCCCGCCGCGCCTGGCTAACCAAGGACGACGTACTCAACACCCTCCCCGCGCCAGAATTCAGCAAAGCCATGAAACACATGTAGTCGTAAAAACTGTAGGCGCGGGCGTCCACGCCCGTGCAGCGCGAAACTGAAATGTACACCGACGGGCGGCCCACCCTTTATACGGCTCGATAACTTAGGTTTGGGGTGCCCGTTCTTTCGCGTTCTGTCCGAAAGGGCGGGTGCCTACGCAACGAAAGCCCGCCTTGGGATTTTGGGCGGCAAAGCGATTACAATCACAGGCGAGACATGGCTGACGACATACCATCTCCGCCACCAGCACCCCCGAGCGCATCTGCACCGGCGCCGTCCGAACCCGGCACCCCATTTCGCATCGGCGAAGAATTCGGCACCGCGAAAAAGAATCTGCCGCCAGTCAAGATTGTTCTGATTGGAGTAGCCGTGATCGCAGTCATCGCGCTCATCGCCAGCCTCTCGCAGCGCCCCCATTCCGCCACCGCGGGTTCAATCGACGATGTAGTCTCGGTCGAAATTCCCGATCAGAATTCGATCATGGTCGCCATCAACGTTTCCTTCCACAATAATGGCGCCAAACCGTACTGGATTCACACCATCAAAGCCGATCTCGATACCACCACCGGCAGCTTCACCGACGACGCTGCTTCTCCATCCGACTTCGATCGATATTTTCAGGCCTTTCCCACGCTGCAACAGCACGCCCTCGCGCCTCTCGAACGCGAAGCCAGAATCAATCCCGGCGGCCGCACCGCCGGAACCATCATCGTAGTATTCCCCGTAACCCCGGACGCATTCGCCAACCGCAAATCGCTGAAGGTAACAATCCAACCTTACGACCAACCAGTACCGCTAGTTCTAACCAAGTAGCAGCCAGCATCATGAAAACAATCAACATTATCTTATAGATATTCACATAAATGTTCCACGTGGAACACATACGATAAATTCTACTGGCCTGCGGTCACCGGGACGGGCGCGTTCTTTGGCGTGCTCAAGTATCCGATCGCCTTCTTCTTATCGACTGACCAGATGACCATTTCATAGAGCAGGTGATCGCGTCCGGAATAAAACTGGATGGGCTCGCTCACGTTGCGATCTTTCTTTTCGATGGTCTTATCATCAGAGGTTACGTTCACTGTGAACTTGCCTCGCTTGGGATCTGTTTTCTTCAACTGCAAACTCACTGTCGAGACTGGCTGCGGCTTGGCGCCTTTCACCAGAGTGAATTCGTAGTAGGCGCGATCGCCTTTGTGCTTGAGAACTTCGAGGTCGCTGCGCGTGTTGGCGATCAATCCGCTTTGCACGCCGAGGTCGCCGACGGCGCTTTGCAGTTTGGCTTCCGCGGCTGCGAGTTCGGCCTTGGTGGAAGCGACATCAGTCTTGACTCCGCCCACATCGGTTTTTACGGTGGCAACTTCGCCGTTGACCTGGCTGAGTTGCTGCTTCTGCTCTTCGGCGAGGCGTGCTTGTGATTCACGCTGGGCGAGTTGCTCACGCTGCAGTTGCGTGGAGCGCGTGACGAGTTCTTTCTTGGTCATGCCCAATTGTTTTGCAAGGGTTTCGGTGTCGGCGTCGGCGGCCTGGATGCGCTTGGTGAGCTCGGTGAGTTGGGTGCTGCTGGCGGTTTGAGTCTTGTCTAGCTGGTCGATGCGCTCGCGCAGGTTGAACAAAAAGTACAGCGAGCCCGCGACGTAGAGCACGCCCAGCAGCAACAGTATCCACTTTGCGGCGCTGCCTCCGGGACCAGCGTGGGGTTCGGGTAGGTATTCGCCTTCGTCCGCCATAAGTTTTCTCCAGTCAGTTACGGTTGGTTGTATCTATTGTTGTGCAGCGGTCGCGATAGTGTCAATCGTCTCTGGTCGCGCCGGCTAAGTGCATAGGTCCTTCGCTTCGCTCAGGATGACATTGTTTTATTTATATTGACAGTCATCGATATTTGATTTATTGGTTTTGCATGATGGATTCGGAGCGGAGTCTCAATCGGGTTTGGCATGCGGTCGCGGATCCGGCGCGACGGCGTATTCTGCGGGCGCTTAAGGAGCGCGGGGTTTCGTCGATTGGGAAGGACGAGGGTTTGTGTGCGTATGACATCGAAGTACGGGTACATCTTTCTCAGCCGACGATTTCGCATCACATGGGGATTTTGAGAAAAGCTGGGTTGGTCGAGGCGAAGAAGTTGGGGCAATGGATGTGGTATCGGCGCAATGAGGCTGCGTTGCGGGAATTTGCGCGGGAGTTGCGCGAGACGCTCTAGCCGCGCATTTGAGTCCCGGGTTAGCATCCAAAAAGCGGACGCGAACCCGGGGCACCGATGCGATTCTAATCGAAGCAATTCAGGTCAACGGCAGCGGACAGGAGTGTCCGCTCTACATCACGAGCGAGACGCTCGCGCCTACACGCGCTTGTCGAATTCGAGCCAGTGTTGCGGGTATGCGGGACCCATGTAATCGGCTCGGGGACGGATCAGGCGGTTGTCGTCTAGTTGTTCGATTACGTGGGCGGTCCAGCCGCTGATTCTGGATACAGCGAATACCGGGGTGAACAGGTCCACATCGATTCCCAGGGTGTGGTAGGTCGAGGCAGAATAGAAGTCGACGTTGGCGTTTAGTTTTTTGTCGGCCTTTATGAATTTTTCTATGGCGTGCGACATTTCGAACCACTTGGGCTGGCCGCTGGATTTTCCGAGGTCCTCGGACATTTTTCGGAGGTGCGTGGCTCGCGGATCTTCGGTGTGGTAGACGCGGTGTCCGAAGCCGGGGACTTTCTTTTTCTCGCTCAACATCTTCTTGATGTACTCGACCGGGTCGGAACCGGAACGATCGATCGCTTTCAGAATGTTGAATACGGCTTCGTTGGCTCCGCCGTGCAGTGGGCCTTTGAGGCAGCCGATGGCGGAGACTATGGCGGAGTGCATATCCGAAAGAGTGGCGGCGGTGACACGCGCGGCGAAAGTAGAAGCATTGAGCTCGTGGTCGGCGTGCAGGATGAGAGCGATATCAAGCGCGCGCTCGGCGGTCGGCGTGGGCTTCTCGCCATTCAGCATCAAAAGAAAATTCGCGGCGTGAGATAGCGACCGGTCCGGCTCTACAACTGGTTTTCCTTTGCGAATACGATCGTAGCTGGCTACGATCATGGCAATCTGCGAGGTCAGACGAATCGACTTGCGAATGTTGGCCTCGTGATCGTTATTGCGCTCGTCTGCGTCGTAGAACGACAGCGCGGATACGGCGGTGCGCAGCACGTCCATAGGCACGACATGCTTAGGCGCGGACTTCAGCACATTGATGATTGCCGGGTCGAGCTTGCGTTCTTCGCCCAGGCGCGCGCAAATTTCTTTTAGTTCTTGCGCTGAGGGCAGGCGGCCATACCAGAGGAGATAACAGGTTTCTTCGAAGGTGGAGTGGTCGGCCAGTTCGTGTACATCGATGCCGCGGTAGGCGAGTACGCCCCGATCGCCGTCGATGTAACAGATGCTGGAGGTGGTGGCGACTATACCCTCCAAACCTTTGGAGGGGTGCGCGGTAGTCACAGTCGACATGCTTCCTCGTTAGAAAAAATAGGAATACGCTGCGGCGGACCGCAACTAACTTTTATACGCCTCTTTGATTAACTTTCCAACCGGGTGGCGCGCACCAATGGCGCATAACTTAAGGTGTTTGAGCGTGAAGCAACATGAGGCCTTCCCAAAAGCCCGTTTCCGGATAGTTTCCGGTTGGCCGACAAATCGTTCAGAATCGCAACAACCTCAGATTAGGTTTAGCAAGACCCAGGAAATAGCAATCGGATGTGAAAGGGAAGCCGTTAGCCAGGCTTGCCTGAAAGATTTCGGCGTTTGCGCGTTTCGACAACAAGCTCGTCCACTTGGCGCAAGACCTGTTGCGCCGCCATCAAGCCAAAGTGGTCCGGGCTCCCTGATACAGTAATCATGTCTTCCGGGAATTCCTCTCCGAGGATGCCATTGTCGAGGTTTTGTAATTTCAAACGCGCCAGCGCAGCCTGATAGCTGGAATCGTTCGAGATAACCAGTCGCAGCGCCGGCACACGCTCGCGAGCGCCTTTGAACCATCGCGCAAACACTTCGAATCCCGGGTTTTCACTGAATGGACGGACAATATCGGCGGCAGCTCGTTGCAACACGCCAATATCGCCCTGGAACTTCCGCAACACTTTCACCAAATAGTCCTGCATGTTGAGCCAGTCGTCCAACGAGGCGGCCGGGTCGCCCATCCGCTTCAGTTCGGCGATTGATACTTCCGGACGGTCGGGGCAAATCCCTGCCAGAACCCGCGAAGCAAAGCAGGTATCGAGGGACAAATTGCACTCCAGCGACAGGAAAGCCTCAATGCGCGGCGCCGGCTCGTCAGCTGGCCCCAAAAGCAGCTCGAAACCCATGTCCGCGCCCAGCGAAAAGCCGACCATCACGATTATTTCGGGTTGGAATTGTTCAGAGACTTCCCACAACCACTCGCGCAAGATCACCACATGATCCGCAAGTGACAGAGAGATGCGTCTGCGACGATCCGGTTCGCACCCGTAGAGCGTGGGACTTAGGCCGCGATACGCCAAACGCTTGAGGATCGTCTCAAAGTCTCCGTGATCAAGACCGAGTCCATGAAGAAAGAAAACCAGGACATCCGAGCCAACCTGGTTGTCTACATAGTGCAAACGATCGCCGATAATTCGAGGATCGAGAGTGGCGCGGTCGAGTTTGCGGCAAACGCGTTCCGTAAGCATGAACTGGTGCTCGATCAACTGGTTCGTGATCTCCGCGCCCAGGGAAGCGCTGGGTCTTTCTTGGTCATCGCCTAGCGAAACCCTGTCCGACTCCAAATCCCGCCGGAGGCGCTGCAGATCGGTGCGCATTTCAGCCGCGCTCTGGTAGCGGAGATTGCGGTCCTTCTCCAGCGCCTTGTTGATGATCTGATCCAAGCTGATGGGAATATCCGGATTCAACCGAATTGCCGGCGTACTAGCGCGATGGAGAATTGAGGCGAGGATCGCACCAGAAGTGCTGCCACGGAATGGCAGTGTTCCTGTCGCCATTTCATAGAGCACGACTCCGAAGGAAAACAGATCGGTACGTGCGTCCAGGCCGCTACCCCTGACCTGCTCGGGCGACATATAAGCAATCGTTCCGACCGCCGTGCCAGGGCTGGTGAGTTGTTGCTGGTCAATGGATTGAGTGGCTGCTTCGCTGTCGGGAGTCGAAAGCTTTGCCAAGCCAAAATCAAGAATCTTGGCGCGGCCACGCTGGGTGACGAAGATGTTCGCTGGCTTGATGTCACGATGAACGATCCCGGCCGCATTGGCGACATCCAGGGCATCGGCGATCTCGATGCCAATGGAGAGAATGGTTGCCGAATCCATCGGCCGCCCTGCGATGCGGTGCTTCAAGGTCGCGCCCTCAAGAAACTCCATAACGATGAACGCTCTGCCGTTTTGTTCGCCGATGTCGTGGATTGTGCAGATGTTGGGATGGTTCAGAGCCGAAGCTGCCTTGGCTTCACGCCGAAATCGTTCGAGTGCCTGGCCGTCGTTCACAACGTCTTCGGGTAAGAACTTCAATGCGACATACCGATCCAACCGCGTGTCCTGTGCTTTGTAGACAACGCCCATTCCCCCACCGCCAATTCTCTCGAGAATGCGGTAGTGCGAGAGACTACTTCCGAGGAGCGGGTCGGAATCGGACATCGGCGCTGATCTTAAAGTTCTTTGATTTTCAAGTCAACCTGAGCACGGATCAAGTACGAATCAAGGAAATCGAAGTCATTGGACGCATGACGGGCTAACCGGAAGTAATCCCAAGGTAAGGTTGGCCGACTATCCATCCAGAATCGCCGTGTACGCTTAGAACTCCAGCCGCGCCTGGAAAGCGATCATGCGTGGACTGCTATCGCCGCCCAGTCCGACGCCTAGCAAGCCGGCCGGTGGAGAGGTCGTGTACGCGAGCGCTCCAAATCCACTCTGCGTGGAAGGACTTCCTGGAATGCCGGCCTGAACCATGTTTGGAAGCGCAAAATTCGGATGGTTGAAAACATTAAAGAACTGCCCCTCAAACCGCAGTTTCACGCGCTCGCTCAAGGGAAACCATTTTGTCAGGTAGAAGTCGCTCCAGAGAAAATCAGGACCACGCAAGGCATTACGGCCGAGGTTTCCGAATTGGCAATTCTGCGCGCTGTCGCCGCCATAGCACTGCCCTGTACTGGGATCGACCGCCGATACGAAAGCGTCCGGATTAAGCCATTGCAATGTTCCCGCCTGCGTTACGCCTGGAATCGGATGATGCTCGTACAGCGGAACACCAGGAACGATACTGGCGAACTGCGGCCCGCTGCCCTGCACTATTCCGTTTCCGTTTGCGGAATACGGCGTGCTCAGCACCGAGAACGGAACTCCGCTGTGCCAGAACGCTGTTCCGGAAATCTGCCAGCCGTTGAGCGCATAACCCAGCGAATGACTGCGCACCTTGACCGGCAGCTGATAAACATATTGCGCGTTGAGATTGTGCCGGATGTCATAGTCGCAGGGACCATAATCGCGCGCCAAGTCGCCCGGCAGAGGCGAGAGAATCCCTCCTGCGGAAAACGAAAGGAATCCTCCGTTCGAGACCGTATCCATGCAACGGCTCCAGGTGTAGTTGACCTGCCCTTGCAGACCATGTCCGAGGCGCTTCGTCGCGGTCAATTGAAGGCCGTTGTAGTGGCTGTTCGCGCCGGTGGAGAACTGCGTCACCGCGCCGAATCGCGGATCGGTTGATTGCAGGTAGGGAAACGGCGCAAAACAGCCCTGACAGACGGTTTGGTAGCCGTTCACTTGGGCTGAGTACGGTTGATTCACGGCCCGCGTGCCTACGTATTGCGCTTGCACACTAGCCGTTGTTCCAAATTGATGTTCCGTTCCCAGGCTCCACTCCATGAAGTAGGGCGCGTGGAGTTTGCCGTCCGGGACGGCCGTGATCGCAACCGGTGGAAGACAACTTGCGGGGCTTGACTGTGGAGATGCGCACGAAAGCTGTCCCTGGGGAAATCCTGAGGTAAAAATCTGATTTGCCGCCGTGGTTGCATCGACTGCGCTGTTGGGCACCCCCGGCGCGATAGCCGCGCCGCCCACGGTGCCAAGCACGCCTCCCTGAAACATCTTGTCGTACGGAGGGTTCGTGCCGATAAGGTCGGCCACCGTGCCCGGCAAGATATCGCTGAAAATCCCAAAGCCTGTCCGGAGCACGGATTTTGGCTCGAACTGCCACGCGATCGCTGTTCTTGGTTGCAGAATGGCCAGCGGTGTAGACGAAAACAGATTGCCGAGATGAGTCTGGATGGCCTCATTCAGCGGTTGATTGACATCATGCGAGATGGAACTGAAGGAGCCGCGAAGACGGGCGACCTGATCATGAGGATTCAGCGGATTGGGATTAAATGTGTCGCGCAGACCGAATGTCCAGGTTAGGGTGCGAGTCACTTTCCAAGTGTCTTGCGCGTAGATATCGAGATTAAGAAAGTTGAAGGGTTCATTTGCGTTCGAAGGGAATGTCTCCGACGCGGTGTTCGCTACTCCGTCTATGAATTGCTGCAAATTCGCGTAGGTCACCGTTGGAACCGTGCCTTCTCCGAAGTCATAGTCGTTCAGGCGGAAGATACGAGTATTGGTTCCGAACCGCAGTTCATGAGCGCCGCGACTCCAGGCGAGGTTGTCGTTAATGAAAAAGCGGGATGCGCGCCGCCCTTGAATCCAGGTGTTGTCAAGTCCTCCCATTGGCGTGAAGGCATTCGCCCCGGTGCCCTGTAGCACAATCGGAAATGCGGAAAGTGTCCGCTGCAGGTTGCTTGGCCCGAACAGGCTCTCGTACCAAGAGAACGCCGGATTGAAGTAGTTGACCAAGTTCTGCGAGAAGACGTGCGTGTGTCCTGCCGCGAAAGAATATAGGGGCTGCGGGGAAAACGCATCGAACACCGGGTTGATAGGGTCCGTCCACGCGGCTTGCAGACCGGTGTCCGACTGAAAGCGAAACCAGGCCGTATCTTTCGGGTTGACGTTGTAGTCGACGCGGACCGTCTGCACCTGTTCGTGGTCATCGCTGGAATGTGAGACGCTCTGCCGGTTCGCGCAGCCATCCTCGGCGGCGCCAAGCGGACATCCAAGTATCGCGGTCGGTGTGCCGCTGGTGTTTCCATACAGTGAAAACATCCGCTTATAGAACGGGACCGAGGGAGAAGGAAGTTGCTGCAGCACGTATTGTTGGAATGCCGCACTGGGAACAATCGTGGGCGTAACGATGGGTAGCGCGATCCGCACCCATTCGCTATCGAAGAAGAAAAAAAGCTTGTCGTGCGCAATCGGGCCGCCGAGACTACCTCCAAAGTGATTCACTGTCGCTCTGGGCTTGTGGTTTCCGGGAGTCGCATTGGTGAAGTAGTCCGCCGCATTCAGTAGCGAACCATTCCACAGCTCATAAAGGTTCCCGTGAAACTGATTCGTGCCGGACTTGGTGACATAGTCAACTTGCGATGCTCCATAACGTCCTTGATCCACAGAATAGGAAAGTGTGTTGACGGTCACTGCCGAAATCGAATTCAATCCCAGTACGAGGTTGGTTGAGAGACCGCTATTGAGATTGGTGAGCGGGTCGTTCGTTTCCAGCCCGTCGACGATGTAGCCATTGGAAAGAGCGGGGAGTCCGTTGAACTCCACGTTGCCGTACCCATTGCTGCTGCCAACAAAATCATTACCGCTTCCCGCCGTATTGATCAGGGCCCCAGGCGCAAATTGCAGAGGGTAGGTCAGGTCGCCTCCCGGATTCGGCAAGTCCTCCAGAGCCGGTGCGCTCAGAGTCGTGGATGTGTTGGCGTTTTCCGGATTGATGAGTGGGGCTTCGCTGCTTACCTCAACCGCCTCATTGGACCGCGCCACTTTGAGCATGAAATCCACAGTTTGCTTCTGGCCCAGGCCCGAAATGACGTTGTCATTTTGCCCCGGACCGAAGCCCTGTGCTTCCGCCCTAACCGAATAGGTGCCCGGCTTCAGTTGCGGAAAGTTGAACCGTCCTGCGTCATCGGTCCGGGCACTCCGCTTCAGGCCGGTCTCGTGATTCGTGATCGTCACAGTGGCGCCGGGGACAACCGCGTAGGTTGTGTCTCGCACTTGGCCAACGATGGCACTGGTAGTCTCCCCTTGTGCCAGCGCTTTCGTCTGAAGAAGACACGCCACCGTCAATAAAAGAAAAGCGAAGTTCGCTGCCCGCGCCATGAATACCCCGCGTCTCTGCCCTAAAGTGGCAAAGAGCCGCTGCTCTCATCTATTAACCAGAGATTATTCTTCATAGTTAACCACAGTTAATAGAAACAGGCAAGGAAGGGAGGAGAAGGCTGACAACCTCGGCAATTGCGCCCGAGTGACGAGCTATGCGGAAGTTAGGGTCGAGATGCCGACTGATCATAAACAGTCTCTAACTGCTTCTTTTCTCGCAAGAGCCGGCGATTCATCCGTTCCTACGAGGTAACCCGAAGGTACAGGGCCCTGCCGGATATGGTTCGGGTTGGATTTTTCCCGGTTACAATCGGAACATGCGCATGCGTTGGGGATGGTCGGCCGCGGCCATGGTGTTGCTCGCGGCGGCGGCTGTGGCCGCTGACAAGCCGGAAGGTCTGGCGGTGCTGCCTTGTCCTCAAGGCAGGGCGATCGATCCTGCGTGCAATCCCTCAAAAGCGGATTTGAAAAAAGCGAAAGTTGATTTTGCCCGGGCATTGAAGCTGCAGAAAGCTGAGCACTTTGATGAAGCGTATGAGGAATTCGATGCGGCGGCGCGGCTGGTTCCGAAGAATCTCGAATATGTAACTTCGCTGGCCATGGTTCGGCAGCAGTTGGTCTTTAATCATTTGCAGCGCGGCAGCGATGACTTGACACATGGCAGGAACGTAGAGGCGCAGGCGGAGTTTCGCAGCGCGGCCAATCTCGATCCGCAAAACGAGTTTGCGCAACAGCGGCTGCGTGACTCGCTCACCGAGTGGGCTCCGAAAATCGCGGATGCTCCGCGCGTGGTGCTCGAGTCGCCAGAGATACGCGTGGTGCCTAATTCTGCGCTCCATGAATTCCATTTTCGCGGAGACTCGCACGCGCTTTTGAACCAGGTCGCTTCAGCCTACGGAGTGACGGCCGATTTCGACGAATCAATCCCCTCCCGGCGGGTGCACTTCGACATGGAGCCAGTCGACTTCTTTACCGCCATGCGGGCCGCGGGTGACGTGACTGGGACGTTCTGGGTTCCGCTGTCGGAAAAGCAGATTTTCGTGGCCCGCAATACTGCGGAGAACCATCGTCAGTATGACCACATGGCGCTGCGGACGTTTTACATTCCGGGAGCGAGCACGCCGGCAGAGATGAACGAAATGCTGACTCTGTTGCGGACGATCTTCGACGTGCGCTTTGTGACTCAGCAAGCGCAATCGGGATTGCTTGCGGTGCGCGCGCCTGTGGGCGTGCTGGATGCGGTTACTAAATTGTTTGAGAACCTGGGCACGATGCGTCCGCAGGTCATGCTGGATATACGAGTATTTCAGATTGACCACCAATTGACGCGGGACATCGGACTTCATATTCCCAATAACTTCAATCTGTTTAACATTCCCGCGGGGGCGATTGCTGCGTTGACTGGAGCGCTAGGCGGCGGGAATATTCAAAGTCTCATCAACCAATTGATTTCGAGCGGCGGCATCAATCAGGCGAATTCGCAAGGGATTGCCGGGCTGCTCGCGCAGTTGCAGGGACAACAGAACTCGATTTTCAGCCAGCCGCTGGCTACCTTCGGCGGTGGTTTGACCTTGATGGGGTTGAGCCTGGACACGCTTAGCGCGACGCTTTCGTTGAACGAGAGTTGGGTGAAAACTCTGGAGCATTCGACTTTGCGGGCTGCGCAAGGCAATGAGGCGACGTTTCGCATGGGATCGCGTTATCCGATTCTCAATGCGAGTTTCGCGCCTGTATTCAATACTCCGGCGATTTCATCGGTGTTGCAGAATGGCAGCTTTCAGGCGCCGTTCCCCTCGTTTACTTACGAAGATCTGGGTCTGACTTTTAAAGTGAAACCTACGGTGTATTCGGACTCAGATGTAGGCCTGGCTTTTGAAATGGATTTCCGCACTCTGGCGGGGCAAAGTATAAATGGCATTCCGGTGATTTCGAATCGCGAATACAAAGGGAACGTTACGCTGGTGGACGGCGAACCGGCTGTGGTTGCGGGTTCGATTAGTCAGACCGAACAACTTAGTTTGAATGGAATTCCGGGGCTGGGTGCGATTCCGGGGATCAATAAAGTTATGGTGTCCAACAGCAAGATGGATGAGACGGATGAGTTGCTGCTTGTGATCACGCCGCATATCGTGGACATGAGTCCCGGGCAGAGCGTGGAAGTGTGGCTGCCTAAGGGTGGGCAGTAGTCGCGGGATGACGCCCGTCATCCCGCGGTTTTTCGTTCTACACAGGGAACCTAGATCCCTCGCTTCGCTCGGGATGACAATACGTTTACTTTTTTGCTTGCGTGTTTTCCTTGGCGGCGAAGTCTACCAGCTTTTGCAGAACTTCGTAGGGGACCGCGGGGAGGTTGCGGCCGTTTATGAAAATGGTTGGCGTGCTGTTGACGTTGAGGGCTTTGCCTAAAGCTACGGATTTTTCGACTCGCGAAGTAGTTTCGGGCTTCGCAGCGCATGCCGCAATATCAGATCCCTTTACTCCGGCGCTGTCGGCGAGGGCGGTTAGTTTTTCGTCGGCGTTGGCGGCGGTGATGTCGGACTGGGCGGCGAAGACGCTGGAAATGAATTTCCAAAATGCATCGTTGGAGTTGCGGCTGACACAGTCGGCGTAGGCAGCGGCCTTGGCGGCCCAATCATGCATTGGTAGCGGGAAGTTTTGGAAGACCAGGCGAACGTTTTTGTTTTCTGCGACGAGCTTGTCGAGAGTGGGATGGGCATCTTTGCAGTGCGGACATTGCAAGTCGCTGAAATCCACGACGGTGACCGGGGCGTCGGCGGGGCCGCGCGATGGTCCGTTTATGCCGCGCTCTAATTCCTTTTGATTGGCGGCGAACGGGTGGGCTCCGAAGGGCATGATTTCTCCGTTGACCGCATGTTTCCCGTCGGGCGTGACGTAAAGTTTGAGCTGCTGCTGGCCCTGCGCGCCGGTTAAGACTGCATTTATTTCGGACAGGCCTTCTATTTCAGAGGGCTTGATGCTGACGATTTTCCAGGTCAGCGAGGAGTCGTATCCGAACCACTGATGGAGAAAAGCGTTGACCGTTTCTTCGGAAGGAAGATTTGCAGTGGTTTTGGTGGCGGCGTGAGGCGCGGCCGGGGCTTGTTGTGCGCTCGCGAGCGTTAGTAAGAGGACCGTGATAAAGAGATATTTCACCAGAGAATGCATGCGTTCCTTTCAGGGTGGTCAGTGCGATTGAGTTTAACAGGCTAAGACCCAGCGGCTAAAGCCGAGATCCATTTAATGCAATCTGCGGTATGCCTGAAGGCAAACCCTGATACGAATCTTCTTTTCCCCACGACGTTCTAGATGTCCGACTTGGCTGCGATGGGAAAGCGGCGGCCGTAGCCGAATGCTTTCGCTGAAATTTTTATACCCGGCGCGGCCTGCTGACGCTTGTACTCGCTGCGTTCTACCATGCGAATTACGCGTTTCACCAGACTAACATCGAAGCCGCGGTCGGCGGCAATCTGATCGGCGGTGTGCGAGTCTTCGACGTAGTCTTCGAGGATGGCGTCCAGCACGTCGTATGGTGGAAGCGTGTCGCTGTCCATTTGACCGGGGCGAAGTTCGGCGGATGGCGGCTTATCCAGGCTGGCTTGCGGAATTACCGGGCGGCGCGAATTCACGTAGTGGCTTAGACGGTAAACCAAAGTCTTGGGGACATCGGAAATTGCCGCGAGGCCGCCCACCATGTCGCCGTAGAGAGTGCAGTAGCCGACGGCAAGCTCGCTTTTATTTCCGGTACTGAGCACTATGGCGCCGAACTTATTGGAGAGCGCCATCAGCAGCGTGCCCCGAGCGCGTGATTGGATATTTTCTTCGGTCTCGTCTTCTTTGCGTCCGGCGAAGGGTTTGGCCAAAGTTTTTTTGTAGCTTTCGAAAATGTCGCCGATACAGAGCAGTTCGAAACGGATGCCGAGGTTTTTGGCTAGAGCGCGGGCGTCGTCAATTGAGCCGGTGGAGGAGTACGGGCCGGGCATGCCGACTCCGATCACATTTTCTGGGCCTAGCGCGTCGGCGGCGATGGCGGCGGTTAGGGCGGAATCGATGCCGCCACTGAGGCCGACAATCACCTGGCTGAATCCGCATTTGCGGACGTAATCGCGCGTTCCCAGTACCAGCGCGGCGTATGCGCTGGCTTCTTCGCCTTCGATCTGGTTGTGTACCTCGCCGGTCAGTTGATCGGAGTCGAAGTAGACGAGGTCTTCTTCGAAAGATTTTCCTTGCGCGATTATTTCCCCGGCAGGATTCAACACCAGGCTGGAGCCGTCGAAAACCAGGCTGTCATTGCCGCCGACCTGGTTGACCATGACGACGGGAACTTTGTAATTGCGCGCGATGGTGGCCAGCATGTCGCGGCGTAATTCGCGTTTGCCCATCCAGAACGGCGATGCGGAGATGTTCAACACAAAATTGCCGCCGGCGGAAACCAGGGACTCGACGGGATCGAAGGTGTACAGACGCTTGTTCCAGAAATGTTTGTCGTTCCAGGCGTCTTCGCAGATGGTTAACGCCATTTGCTTGCCGCAAAAGGGAAACAGTAACTGGCTTTTTGCGGGAGCGAAGTTGCGCATTTCATCGAAGACGTCGTAGGTGGGCAAAAGCATTTTGGATTGCAGGAAAGCCACGCGGCCATCTTTGAGCAGGGCGGCGGAGTTCATTACCGATTTACCGCTCTCCGCCTGGGCGGGAGTGACGAGGCCGCAGATTACAGCGATGCCGCGGGTTTCAGCGGCGATGCAGTCGAGAGTTTGGCGATTGTGCTGGACAAAAGAGGCGCGTTCAACCAGATCGCGCGGCGGATATCCGCAGACCGAAAGTTCGGGAAAAAGAATTAATCCGGCGCCGGCGGATTGGGCGCGATGGGAGAAGTCAATAATTTTGGCCGCGTTGCCGGCGAAATCTCCGACGGTGGGATTAATCTGGCCCAGCGCAATCTTCACTATTTAAGTGTAAAGGCAGGCGGCGCGACAGCCAAGTCGAGGCGACGCTTGAACCATGAGCGGAGACTACATTCTGTTAAAATCATGTACGACGGCTGGCTTGTAATCGGCGGCTGTTGATACTTCCGCGTTATTAATCAAAGCCGACGTAGCTCAGTTGGTAGAGCAGCCGATTC
>CAWDNO010000001.1:0-576557 GCA_963803665.1 uncultured Acidobacteriota bacterium | reverse complement strand
CGCCGGGCATCTTGCCCTCTACAACCTGGGCGAGAATACGACGGTGATTACGGAGCGCACTGATGCCCAACTACACGAAGCCCAATTGAAAGTGGAAAGCGTCGCGGCGAGTATTGCGGCAGGAAACTTCGACCCCAAACCCAGCTTCAATTGCCGCTTCTGCGCCTATCGCAGTCTTTGTCCCGCAACCGAGAAGCGCCTCTATACCATTTCGGTGGACGGCGAATCGCGCGGTCGGAACTAGCGCGGCGAAACGTTGAGACGCTTTTCGCGCTCCGACCCAACCATCGTCCTGTCATTCCAACCATCGTCCTGTCATTCCAACTAACGTCCTGTCATTCCAACCCACGTCCTGTCATTCCGAGGAGCGGAGCGACGAGGAATCTAGGTCTCTGCCGGCCACGAGAAAAACCTAGATCCCTCGCGTTGCTCGGGATGACACCGGTGGTTTGGGATGACGACAGTGGTTTGGGATGACAACAACTGGGGTAATCTCACGCGCAAAAACTTAGGGGACGCTTTGTGCGTCCCCCTCTTTGTTCTTTTTGTTCAAGGCCTCTTAGTGTTTCTTCTTGGCGGCCTTCTTTGCTTTCTTTTTGGTTGCCATTGATCTATTCTCCCTTTCCATTTTTCATGGACTTGAAATGCAACGATCGTTTGTTGCAACTGATTGATGTATAGAGTCATTGAAAAGTGAAGTCAAGAAAAAAATGATGTTCGATGAGCATGCGACCCATACACCAAAGTCACTGAAGAGAAGCTCAAGTAGAAATTTCTCCGAAGGGATTCTATTCATCGTGTCCACCAGCGAAAATATTTCGCGCGAAGTGTGAGCGGCAGCTCGTACACGACGCTTTCAGACACCACCTTGTTTGAAAAAACCAATTTACCTGTAAGCAGGCGCGTGGCTTGATCGAAATTCATCCTTTTCTCGCCCGCGACATCTATAATTGGTAAGTCCAAAATAATCGCAGGAGCACATAAATGGCTGCTTTCGACGATGTCGTGATCATCTCGGGTTGTCGTACTCCGGTAGGAAAATTTCAGGGAAGTCTTTCAGATTTGAGCGCCACGCAATTGGGAGCGATCACGGTTCGTGAAGCCGTGAAGCGCGCCAATGTCGATCCCGCGCAAGTCGACGAATGCATCATGGGCAATGTCGTCTCCGCCGGCCTTGGACAAAATCCCGCGCGGCAAGCAGCAATATTTGGCGGACTCGCTCCCGAGGTAGGTGCCATGACCGTAAACAAAGTCTGCGGCTCGGGACTCAAAGCGGTCGCGCTTGCAGCCCAGGCAATCCAGACTGGGAACAGTTCTGTGGTCGTCGCCGGCGGAATGGAATCGATGACCAACGCTCCCTATCTGCTTCCGCAGGCGCGAAAGGGATATCGTTTGGGAAATGCACAAATCGTCGATTCGATGGTGAATGACGGGCTCTGGGATATCTACAACAACTACCACATGGGGATCACTGGGGAGAACGTGGCGGAAAAATACGGCATCACTCGCGAAGAGCAGGACCAGTTCGCTGTGAACTCGCACCGCAAGGCGCTTTCCGCGATCAAGGAGTGCCGCTTCAAAGCGCAGATTGTTCCCGTTGAATTGCCCTCCAAGAAAAAGGGCGAAGCGCCAATCATATTTGATAAAGACGAATCTCCCCGCGAAGACACGACGATCGAAGTTCTGCGTTCTCTGAAGCCCGCATTTAAGAAGGACGGCACAGTAACCGCCGGCAACGCTCCCGGAGTGAACGACGGCGCCGCCGCTGTGGTGGTCACGAGTGCAACGCGCGCAAAAGAACTTGGCGCCAAACCCATGGTTCGAATCGTGGCGCAAGCTACCAGCGGAGTCGAACCGAAATGGGTGATGATGGCTCCGGTTGGCGCGGTTCGCAAGATTTGGGAAAAGACTGGATGGAAGAACGAAGATGTGGATCTGTACGAACTGAACGAAGCGTTCTCCGTGCAAGCGCTGGGCGTCATGCGCGAACTCGGACTCGATCCCAACAAAGTGAATGTGAACGGCGGAGCAGTGGCCATCGGGCATCCCATCGGCGCCAGCGGCGCGCGCGTGCTGGTCACACTCATTTATGAAATGATTCGCCGCGATGTTCACCGTGGCATCGCGGCTCTTTGCCTCGGCGGCGGAAATGCCGTGGCTATGGCAGTCGAAAGATAAGCGTACATCGCGCAATCGAATGGTTGACGCTCTGCGCCCGACTGAACCGTGGTAACATTTTGCCGTGCCCCTCACTGATACAAGTCCCACGGTGCAAGCCATTCAGCTTCAAATTCAACGAGCAATGTCAGGGGAACAGCGTTTGCTGATGGCGTTTGATATGAGTCTCTTTGCGCGCGAGTTGGCCAAGGAGCGAATCCGGCGAGAGCACCCTGAGTGGCGGGAAACGGAGGTCGCGCGAGAACTCCTAAGGCTGGCATTCTGGCCGGAGCCACTGCCAGCGCAGTTGCTGTGAGCCCGCGAGATGTTTTCCGCAGAATCACAGCGGGGCTCGATCGAGCCGGCATCGCTCACATGCTATCCGGATCGTTTGCCAGCGCCTACTACGGCGCGCCGCGCTCGACCCAAGACATTGACCTGGTGATCGTAGCTACTCCGTCGCAATTGCGAGCATTCGTGCAAGGCTTGCCGAGTAGTGAATACTACGTTGACTTAGATGCTGCTCTGCAAGCGCACAAAAGGCAATCGTTATTCAACGTCATTGACTTGGCGACAGGGTGGAAGATCGACTTAATTATTCGGAAGTCGCGCGCGTTCAGCGAGGAGGAGTTCCGTCGTCGCCAGCAGGTCAATTTGGAAGACACACCGCTGTTTGTGCCGAGCCCGGAGGACGTAGTTATTTCGAAACTTGAGTGGGCAAAGCTAGCGCAATCGCAAAGGCACCTTGAGGACGTAGCCGGGATCCTGAGAATGCGCTGGGAGTCGTTGGACCGCGCCTATTTGGAAAAATGGATCTCGGAGTTGGGTTTAGAGATGCAATGGACCGATGCTCGACGCACAGCGGGAGTCAGTTTCTGACAAATTCTTGCTAACGCGGTCAGCTTTCCTTTAGTCCAAAGAATAAGCGAGGTAATTCTTTTGCCTGAGCGGCCAGCTTTTTTCAGCCTACTTTTTCTCATCCTGCTTGCGCTGACTTGCGTGGCACAACAAACACCGGCGGCGCGAATTGCAAGCCTTACCACGCCGGATGGAATCGTTCTGAAGGCCACGTATTTCGCCGCAGGCAAGCCCGGGCCTGGTGTTCTCTTGCTTCATCAATGCAATCGGCAACGCAAGGTGTGGGACGGCCTTGCGGAACGGCTAGCCTCGTCGGGCATAAATGTTCTCACCTTGGACTACCGCGGGTACGGCGAAAGCGGCGGTACGCCAAACGATAAACTATCCCCGGAAGAACAAAAGAAAATGGCCACCGAAATATGGCCGCGCGATTTCGATATGGCCCTTGAATATCTTGAGTCGCAGCCTGGCGTAGTGCGCGCCAAGATTGGCGCGGGAGGAGCGAGTTGCGGCGTCAACAATTCCATTCAATTGGCACGGCGGCATTCTGAAATACAATCGTTGATGTTGCTCTCCGGTCCGACTGACCGATCCGGAAGGCAATTCTTGCAATCCTCCGGTCTGCCAATTTTCGTTTCCGCGGCGGATGATGATGAGTTTGGCAATATGGTGGAGCCAATGCAGTGGTGGTTCAGCCTCTCGCCAAACTCCGCCAGCCGGTTCGAACACTGTGCGACGGGTGGACACGGCGCCGATATGTTCGCGGTTCATCAAGAATTGGTTGACTTGATTGCCGATTGGTTTGCCGCAACGCTCACAAATCATCCGGCCAGAGTACCGAAGACCAAGGGCACCGCCTTTGAGCCTCAAGTAATTCGCACTCTGGAAACGATTGACAAACCCGGTGGTGCGGATGAAGTTGCGAGGACGCTCTCGCAGACTCGTGAACATGATCCCAATGCTGTGATCTTCCCGCAGTTTATCGTCAACCTCCTCGGCTACGAACATATCCAACTCGGTGATGCCAAAGGAGCCGTCGAAATTTTAAAACTGAATGTGGCTGCGTATCCCACTTCTCCCAATACGTATGACAGCCTCGCGGACGCCTATTTGGCGGCCGGAGAAAAAGATTTGGCCCTAAAAAATGCTAAGAAGGCGCTTGAACTTCTACCGGGCGATAAGACGGACAGCGAAGCACTTCGGAACGGTATAAGAACCAGCGCCGAACAAAAGATTACCCAGCTCGCCAAACCGAATTCGAAATGAGCGCGTTGAATCGAGGGATTCGTTTTCGAGTTTGCATGAACCCAACACAAGTTCCCACTATTTATTTTCGGCTGAAGTCGCAGCCGTCCCGGTCGGCAAAGTCACCGTGAACACCGCTCCACCACCCGGCCCCGACGCCGCTTCCACGTTTCCGTTGTGCTCTCGCAGAATAGCTTTGCAAATGCTCAAACCGAGGCCGGTCCCGCGCCCTGGGCGTTTGGTGGTGTAGAAGGGATCGAAGATGTTGGGCAGGATTTCAGGGGAGATTCCGGGGCCATCATCCTGAAAGACAACCGAGACCGATTTGTCATCCTGGTTGATGCGTATGCGCAAAGTCCCATGGTCACGTACTTCGCGCATGGCCTGCTCCGAGTTCAAGACCAGGTTCAGGAACACCTGCATCAACTGGTGCGCGTCACCGCTTACCGGCGGCAGCGACGACTCCTTCAGAAAATCGACCGTGATATTGCTCTTGCGCAAGGAATAAGCGTGCAGGTGCAGAGTTCTTTGCACCAGTTCACTTAGATCGATACGACTTTTGCCGGGGGCTGGCGGGCGCGAAAAGTACATCAGGTTCTGAACAATCTCCGCCGCACGGCGAGCCTGCTGCTGCAAAATGACCATTTGTTTCCGCACGGACTCCGGCGCCTCGCCCTCCTGCAGTAATTCAGCCATTCCTAAAATGCTGGTCAGCGGATTGTTCAACTCGTGGGCGAAGCCGGCAATCATCTGTCCCATGGCGGCAAGCCGTTCACTCAGAATGATCTGCTGTTCAAGTTTCTTCTCCACCGTAATGTCACGTACGGAGACGATGGCGCCGCTCAATTTATTTTCCGCATCGAACAGCGGACTGGCCGAGGCGCGCATGGTGCGCCAGCTTCCATCGCGATGCCGCGCCTTGTAGTCGCATGTTCCAAACTTTTCCCGGCCCTCCGTCAGGTCGCGACATAGTTCAAGGAGTTCGGGCGAATAGTCTTCTTCCTCTTCGACCTTTTTGCCTAACAAATTTTCTGGTTTGAAACCTCGCAGATCATGAATGCGCGAGCTGACGAAACTGTAGCGACCGTTCAGATCGATAACCAGGATGAGGTCGGGAAAGCTTTCCAGAAGATAACGGTGGAATTCCTCCTGACGACGCAAAGCCCTCTCCATCTCGCGGCGCTCGGTTACATCCACCAGCGTTCCTTGATATCGGACGATTTTGCCTCCCGCATCCCAGACGGCGCGCGAAGTATCCAGAAACACGCCGAGACTACCGTCTTTGCGCCGCAAAGTAATTTCGCGCGTGCGTACGCCACCCTGGTCGTCGGCGGATCGTCCGAGCACCGGTGTTTGATTGGGATCGGCGTTCAATGCCCTGGAATCGACAGCGAGCAGTTCCTCCTTGCTTTCGTATCCAAGGACGTAAACCAGCGCGACATTGCCGTCGAGTAATTTGCCTTCCGGCGTGCTGAAGTAAACACCTTCCTGCAGGGTCTCGAACAATTCGGTAAATCGGCGTTCCTTCTGGTGTTCTTCGGTGACGTCTCGGGCAAGCGCGCTAACGCCGACCACTTCATCCCCTTTCACAATCGCGTTTAGGGCACAATCAAAATAGAAGATTTTGCTACTCGACTTCAGCCGAACTGTGACCAGGCCAGACCAGCGTCGTTTCTCGATAAAACGGGATAACCCGCGATCCACTTCGTCACGTTTCGGTTCGTCCAGAAATTCGTCTAAGTGATGCCCGATAACCTCGGCGTATGGAATCCCAAGCAATTCAGCTACGCGCCGATTTACGGTCTTGATTTTGCCGTCCAGTGCGGTGGCGAAAGCGATGTCATCGAAAGAATCGATGAGTTCTTTGAAGCTGCGCTGGGACTTGGCGATGATCTCTCCCAGTTGATCGAGTTGTTCGTTGGTGGGCGCGGTTGCCCGCTCTTGCAGGCCGCGTACCAGGACTCTTAATTCTGCGACGCGCTTTCTTCTTCCATATATGAAACCCACAAATGCCATAGCAACGCAGAAAACTGCGATGGCAAGCAATCCCAGGTGATAGGGAAGGTTTTGCAACCTTTCCCATGACTCTGCCGCTAAGCCGGTGGCGAGCAGAACCACAAATAAAAGCGCAATGCGCCATAGCCAGGCTTCCTCTTGCTCTAAGGTGCTAGGTGATCGTTCGGGATGGGTCGGTGGCTTCTCAGGTTCCGACATAAGGGTTCATTGGCACAATCAGCACGCGCTGCATTGGACGAGCTCGATCCTAGGCGAATCCTAGTGCACCCGGCGGATGCAGACAACCAAAGCGTGTTGGGTAATTTGGTTCACAGACAAAAAACCGGCCTATTGTTCACTTGTCACAACTTCGCGGTTCATCAGTCACCAATGGTTGAACACCTCAAGGCGTAGTGTGTGCTCTAGCCTGACTTGTCGGTGCGCCACCCGTTTGCTCGAGTGCAGACCGCAGTTTCGCACCACCTTGGATGCTTTATAAGACGCTGAGCGCCGCAGTTTATGGCATCGATGCCAACATCATCGAGGTCGAGGTCGACGTGTCTGGAATTAAGACAATGGAAGACCACTTTCACACCGTCGGCCTTCCCGATGCCGCGGTCCGTGAAAGCCGAGACCGAGTCCGAGCGGCACTAAAGAACTGTGGATACGATATTCCTCCCACCCACATCACGATCAATCTTGCGCCTGCCGACATACGCAAGGAAGGCTCCGGCTTCGACCTGCCTATGGCGCTGGGAATTCTGGGCGCCTACGGCGGACTTAATAAGAAGGAGGTACCGGACTGCCTCTTCGTGGGCGAGTTGTCGCTCGATGGCGGAGTTCGCGGAGTTCGTGGAGCGCTGCCCATTGCCATTGAGGCACGTGGGAGAAGGATCTCGCGGATGGTGGTGCCTGAGCTCAACGCCAAGGAAGCGGCAATGGTCAGCGGGGTAGAAATCTATCCGGTCAAATCGCTGCTGGATGTAATCCGCTTCGTGAATACCGGCAACGGCATTGTGCCCCTAAAAGTGGATAGCGAAAGCTTGCTTAGCGAAGCCCAGCAGTTTCATGTGGACTTCAAGGACGTGCGGGGCCAGCACTCCGCCAAGCGCGCACTCGAGGTAGCCTGCGCAGGAGGCCATAACATTCTGATGATTGGCCCTCCCGGCTCGGGCAAGACCATGCTCGCCAAGCGTATGCCCACGATCCTGCCGCCTTTCACCTTTGAAGAAGCCTTGGAGACTACCAAGATTCACAGTGTCGCTGGGGTGCTCGATCCGGGCGCGGGATTGGTCGGCGTGCGCCCTTTTCGCTCGCCACATCACACTATTTCCGACGCGGGACTGATCGGCGGCGGCGCCATTCCTCGTCCCGGCGAGGTTTCCCTGGCTCACAATGGGGTGCTGTTCCTGGACGAACTTCCCGAATTCCCACGTAATGTGCTGGAGGTCATGCGCCAGCCTTTGGAGGATGGAACCGTCTGCATCGCACGCGCTTCCATGTCGCTGACTTTCCCCGCGCGTTTCATGCTGGCTGCTGCGATGAATCCCTGCCCTTGCGGATACTTTAATGATCGCTCACGCGAGTGTCATTGCACGCCCCTGGTGATTCAGCGCTATATGTCAAAGATTTCAGGGCCATTGCTGGACCGGATCGACATCCATATTGATGTGCCCGCAGTGAACTATAAGGAGATGCGTTCGGGCGCTGAACCGGAAAGCTCGGCCAAGATTCGCGAGCGGGTAATGCGGGCTCGCGGCAGCCAACTGGAGAGATTTCTCTCGTCCCCCAAAGAGAAGCTTTACTGCAACGCCCAAATGGGACCGCGGCACATCCGCGCTTTTTGCGATCTTTCGGCCGACTGCGAACGGCTGTTGGAGCGGGCTATGGCCCAGCAAGGTTTGACTGCTCGCGCCCATGATCGAATTCTGAAAGTGGCGAGAACCATTGCGGATCTGGAAGGGGTAAAATCCATCGAGCCCAAGCACATTGCCGAGGCAATTCAATACCGCACGCTGGATAGGACTTTTTGGGCGTAAATGGAGTACGGGCGTCTCGCCTGTTTCGGGCCGGATAATATCGACAGGATTAAGGTGCTAAGTTATTAAATACAATAATCTTAATGGTATAGATGGCTGCAGATTCGGAAATGACACCAGCGGTGGGTAGCCTTTTTGTGTAGAAATCCAACGGTATTGCAAGAAACACTTGACGTTCCGTTCATTCTAACGTAGGGTGAAAAGTTCCGAAGGCTACGTACTCAGTTTGGTCTGACGAATCTCCGCTGGCGACCGAACAAATCTAGAAACCGAGAAACTTTCGGGCCAGACGGAGCATCTATACCAGTAACCAGAGATTTCCCGTACAACCCATCTGAATTGAGTAACTTAGGCACTCTGGTCGGGTTCTTCTTGCCAGAAAAGGGACGTGCGGCCAATTTGCTCGGACTAGGAGAGTGACTTAATATGCGCTCTGATCGCGTTTTTGACGCTTTACATACATTGCGGAATCGTTATATGCTTTGCCAGCTTGCATCCAAGGCTACCCGTAAATTTCACAAGCCCAACACCAGAATCCAGGAAACCATGAACGAAGTTCTGGATAAGATTGCAAGCTCGGAACGGCAGACGGTTTTGTCGGAACCTGAAAATTTTGCCGAGGCACAACGGCGGGCTGCGTAGTACCAGCCCCGCCGTCCTGCCCCGCGGTTGACCAGTCTTTTCTGAGTACCCCCCTTTGAAAATCCCTTCGCAGGTGAACTAAATAATGACCATCGCAGAACTAAAAGAAAAAAATATTACAGAGCTGACCAAGATCGCCCGATCCTTGGATCTGCCCGGCGCCAGTGGATTGCGCAAGCAAGACCTGATCTTCAAAATTCTTCAAGCCCAAAGCGAAAAAGAAGGCCACATCTTTGCGGAAGGAGTGCTCGAAATCCTGCCCGACGGCTACGGCTTCCTGCGCTCGCCCGATTACAACTATTTGCCCGGCCCAGACGATATCTATGTCTCGCCGTCGCAAATCCGAAAGTTTGATCTCAAGACCGGCGACACCATTAGCGGCCAGGTTCGTCCTCCGCACGAGGGCGAGAAATATTTCGCGCTAGTCAAGATTGAAGCAGTCAACTTCGAATCGCCGGACGAAGCGCGCAACAAGATCCTGTTCGACAACCTGACGCCGCTATACCCGCAGGAACGCATCAAGCTCGAAACGACGCGTGAGAACGTCAGCGCCCGTGTCATGGATTTGCTTACGCCGCTCGGCAAGGGACAACGCGGCCTGATCGTTTCGCCGCCTCGCGCCGGCAAAACCATGTTGCTGCAGAACGTCGCGAATTCGATTACGACGAACCATCCCGAAGTAGTGCTGATGGTGCTATTGATCGATGAACGCCCGGAAGAAGTTACCGACATGCAGCGCTCGGTAAAGGGCGAAGTGATTTCGTCAACCTTCGACGAACCCGCCGCCCGCCACGTGCAAGTTGCGGAAATGGTGATCGAGAAAGCCAAGCGTCTCGTCGAACACAAGCGCGATGTAGTCATTCTGCTCGACTCCATCACGCGTCTCGCGCGCGCTTACAACACCATAGTTCCGCCCAGCGGCAAAGTGCTCTCCGGCGGCGTTGATTCGAATGCCCTGCAGCGTCCGAAGCGGTTCTTCGGCGCGGCCCGCAATATCGAAGAAGGCGGATCGCTGACAATTATTGCTACGGCTTTGATCGACACCGGTTCCCGCATGGACGACGTTATCTTCGAAGAATTCAAGGGCACGGGCAATTCCGAAATCATCCTCGACCGCAAACTGGTGGACAAGCGCACCTTCCCGGCTATCGACATTCAGCGCTCCGGCACGCGAAAAGAAGAGCTGCTGATCCCGAAAGAAGACCTGACCCGCATTTGGGTGCTCCGCCGCGTACTGAATCCGCTGTCGCCGGTCGAAGCCATGGAACTGCTGATTGACAAACTCAACAAAGCGAAATCAAACGGCGAGTTCCTCGCCAACATGAGTTCGCTGTAGCGAATATCTTGTGGAGGACGGGCGTCCCGCCCGTCCTTGTGTCAACGTCACGCTGAAGATCTAGTATTCCAGTCCATCCTGCCTCCTTCGAAACAAGCTAGGTTCATTTCCAACTCAACATAACGCCGTATAATTTCTTCATTCTGGTGTTGACGAGGTTACCGTGCGATTCAAATCTTTCGCGCTGGCTCTTTTTCTTCTGATTATTACAACTGTTCTCCCTGCTGCGTGCTTTGGTCAAAGCTCGCTGCAAACTCCTATTCCGCGGCTGGGCTCCATCCCTCCCATCAATTCCGACGATCGCGATAATGAGCAACGCGTCAAATTGGAAAAAGACCTGGCCAAGAAAGCGAACCGCGACCGTCAGGCTCAACTGCAGCGCGACACGGACAACCTGCTCAAACTCGCCAACGAGCTAAAGCAATATGTCGACAAATCCAACGAGAATACTCTGTCTCTCGATGTAGTGAAAAAGGCAGAAGAGATCGAAAAGCTCGCGCACAGCGTGAGAGAGAAGATGAAAGCAAATTGACCTGATCACCCCAATGTTTGGCGGACACTCCTGTCCGCCGCCTTTGATGTAGGTGTTGGTTTTCTTGCTTACTCCATCTTAAAGAGGCGGACAACAGTGTCCGCTCCGCACTGTTCCTTGCGGAACAAGGGTGGCGACGTGAAAGGGGCATCCGCCATTAAATATTTCTCGTTCTGCTCGTGGTGGCGCCGCAATGGCCGAGTTAGGCTGATCTCTCATCAAAGATTAAGAATGCCAACGGCCAGGAAAACTGGATCCCGCCGGGCAACTCCGCGGTCTAAACCGGGCGCAGTTCCGCCTCAAACTCTCCAGGCGCCATTTCCTCCGATCGACCTGCCGATCAAGCCCCCGTATCCTCCGATGGAAGCGAAGTCCGCCGACACTATTCCTGAAGACGGCCCTTACTTATACGAGCCCAAGTGGGATGGCTTCCGCTGTTTGGCCTTCCGCAGCGGCGATAACATTCTGCTGCAATCCAAAGCCGGTCAGCCGCTGGGCCGCTATTTCCCAGAGTTGGTCTCTGCACTTGGTCAATTGAAGGCACTCAAACTTGTGCTGGACGGAGAAATTGTCATCTTCGTCGATGGCCGTCTTTCATTTGACGATCTTCTTATGCGCATTCACCCGGCGGAATCCCGGATTCGCAAACTATCTGCTTCGACGCCTGCGACACTCATGTGCTTCGACATACTGGTGGATGAGCGTGGGAGGTCATTAGCGCAATTGCCGCTTCGCGAGCGGCGCCGGAAACTCGAACAGTTTCTCGCGTCCAGTTCCCCTCCAGGATTGATCCGTCTTTCTCCCGCATCGCCCGAATCCCGCCAGGCAAAGCAGTGGATGCGTGAGCGGTCGACGATGGGACTGGATGGAATCATCGCCAAGCGCCTCGATGAGCCCTATCATTCCGGCGATCGCACCGCGATGATAAAAGTAAAACGCATCCGCACAGCGGACTGCGTGATAGGCGGGTTCCGCTACGCGGAAAAAGGTAACGGCATAGGCTCACTTCTGTTGGGACTCTACAATGCCGACGGTTTGCTCGATCACGTGGGCTTTACCTCAAGCTTCAAAGCGGAACAGCGCGAGGAATTAAAGAAAACAGTCGAACCGCTCATTGGTCCGCCCGGATTCACTGGCCGAGCGCCCGGCGGCCCTAGCCGCTGGAGCACGAAACGTTCCAGCGAGTGGCAGCCGCTCAAGCCAAAATTAGTGTGCGAGGTCAGCTACGACCATTTTTCAGGCGGCCGGTTCCGGCACGGAACTAAATTTATACGATGGCGTCCGGAGAAGAGGCCCGATCAGTGCACCTTCGAGCAAGTACAACGTCCTTGAGATTGAGACATCTTCCCGCATCGATATTTCATCTGACAGCAGCCGTATCCAACTTCGATCAAGGAGTTTCAAATGTCAGAAGTAAACATTTCACGGCCAGAACCCGATGGGAACGTAAAGACACCTCAGAAGAAAGAAAACAATCCATTCAGCGAACAGGAAAAACATGGGGACGAAGCGCAACGCCGTGCGCCAGGCAGCGAGCGGGAGTACCAGGGCGATCCGTCAGTACAGCGTCGAGCTCCGGGGGCTGAGGAGGACATCGACGAAGAGGATGAGAACGAAGATAGCGAACGCGAAATAGCTTAGTTCTCTGCGAGCCAGGGACGGATGCCAGTTCGAACTTCACTACTTCGAACATCCGTCCTCGTTCGCAAAAGCGTCATTCGGCAAAGTAAAGAGTATATTTCTCGCCGCAAACGAAATTACATAGATCCCCCGCTAACCCGATACTTTCGGGCTAGATTCAAGTATTCTGAGTCGGAATCCATCTCTTTTACTCACCCGGAGTCCGAGACTGCATATAGAGCCCTTCAAAGTAGCGGTCGCTGAGCAGGTCCTCTCAGATCTTAAGACACGCATTCGCAACACGCGTTGGCCTGATAGCGCACCTGGCGCTCCATGGTCGCAGGGGACGGATCTCGAATGGCTGCGGAATTTGATGGACTATTGGGCCGAGCAATTCGACTGGCGCGCGCAGGAGCAAAGACTCGGGGAACTCGCGCAGTTCCGCATCGAGATAGATGGCGTTCGCATCCACTTCGTGCACGCACGAGCGCGAAGCGGTCGTGGCATCCCGCTGATACTCACTCACGGTTGGCCTAGCGCGTTCGTCGAGTACCTTCCGCTCATTCCACTGCTCACGGATCCGACCCGACATGGCATCGACGGTCCCGCATTCGACTTGGTCATCCCATCGCTACCGGGCTACGGTTTCTCAGAGCGCCCGAGCCGTGCCCGTGTGAATTATCGATATGTCGCGGAACTTTGGCAGCGCCTCATGACTGAACTCGAATATGAGCGTTATGGGTCTGGCGGCGGCGACTTTGGCGCCGGCGTTGCCACGCTGATGGCACTCGACAGGCCAGATTCAATCATCGGAATCCACCTGACCACCCTGGAGCTTGCCCCTTACATTGGTCCCGGATCACGGGCATTATCGCCCGCGGAAGAAGCGTATATCGAGACTTCCGACCGGTGGTTGCAATCTGAAGGGGGCTACAAAGCGATCCAGTCAACCAGACCGCAGACACTCGGGTATTCACTCAACGACTCTCCAGCCGGACTGGCCGCATGGATTGCCGAGAAATGGAGATATTGGAGTGACTGTCAGGGCGACCTCGAAGGGCGCATTCCACGCGATTTCTTGCTGACCCTCCTGAGTCTGTACTGGGTCACTGGAACAATTACCAGTTCCATGCGCGACTATTTCGATAACCGCTGGCACGGGATTACGCTTGGACCGGAAGACTTCGTCCGCTCACCCACTGCCGTCGCCAACTTCACATCGCAATACGCCTTCGAAGGAAATCCACCGCGCGAGTGGGCTGAGCGCCTCTATAACATCCAGCGGTGGACACCGATGAAGCGCGGTGGGCATTTCGCACCCATAGAAGAACCAGTGGCTCTCGCCCGCGACATCGCAGCGTTTTTCGCAAGTTTGATTTAGGAGACAAAGTCGAGGTTTAGGATCACCGGCGACTATGGTCGGGTTGCGTCTGCAGGAGCGAGAATCTCACTTCTTGAGAGTGGGATGGTTCTTGGTAATCCAGTCCTCGACCTGGTTATAAAATTCGGCAGCCTGGACCATGATCTCTTTCGCTTCGGTATCTGTGGCAACGTTGGAGAAAGTGTAGTCAATCGTGTTTCGCTTTCGCCGACACGTCTCAAAATAGTCGGCGTACTTGTGCTGAAGTTTGCCCAGCACAAGTTTCGTACTTTCTACGACACCCTGTGATGTCCGACCTTGCTCATGATCCTATACCCGGCACAGGCTATGGCCATGTTCGCCGCCTGGAGTGCAGCGTTGTAGGCGGTCGCGAATCTCCGATCTGCCGAAAGTCCGACAAGGCTCGCGTCAGCGAGGTCGCGGGCAATCAGGGCGCGCATATTGTCCAGCTCTTTCTTGGAGGTTGTGTGTTTCTTGGCGTCCTTATTTGCCAACAATTTTGTCCAAGTCACTCGACGACAATCTGGGGACAATCTGGGGACAGACGGGACGTTCCCAATTTCCGAAGTCAAGGAACGTCCCGTCCCCGGTTTTCGCAAAGGGAAGTCGCTCGAGCAGATAAGTCAGCCAATGAGATGGTGCCGGAAACGACAGTTCAAAGATTTGATGTCCCGTACTCGGAAGCGGCGGTCGAAGATCTTCGCCAGAGGCTGGCACGGACGCGGTGGCCGGAACAGATTCCGGGTTCACAATGGGATTACGGGTAAGTCTCGACTACACGAAAGAGATTTGCCAATACTGGAAGGATGAGTTCGATTGGAAGCGGCAGATTGAGAAGATGTCTGCTTTCACGACTATCGCTATACGTCGCGAGGTGTAGGTATCCATTTCATCCACGAGCGCGGCAAAGGGACGGCGCCAATTCCACTGATTCTCACCCATGGCTGGCCTGGTTCTTTCCTGGAAATGCTGAAAGTAATTCCCATGTTTGCTAAACTCCGCAAGCTGCGGCGCAAACTCAGCCGATGCGTTTGATCTGATTGTTCCCCCAAACTGGCCCTCGGAGCCACCAAAATCGCACGCGCAATAATATAGAAAAAAGGGATTTCCTGGCTTAAGGAATCATTCTCCTAGCCCTACGGGCTTTCATCGATTGCGCCAATGTCCGGCTCGAATTATTCGTTAGACACAGGAGATCGATCATGCAAAAACAAAATATTTTCACCAATCTCGCATTGGGCGTGGTCGTAGCGCTACTTCCGATCGCCGGCATCGCCCAGTCAGGCTCTATGTCAGGCAGCGGCTCTAACGCTCAGGGCGGAGCCTCAATGAGCTCCAGGAGCACGAGCTCTAACCTTAGCGCCACCGACAAAAAATTTGTGCGCGACGCGGCCCAGGGTGGAATGGCGGAGGTCGAACTTGGCAAGCTGGCTACAGAAAAAGCCTCTAGCGACGACGTCAAGAAGTTTGGTCAAAGAATGGTCGACGATCACACCAAGGCCAGCGAGCAGTTGAAACAGGTTGCCAGCAGCGAAGGCATACAGCTTCCTCAGGGCCTTTCCGCAAAAGATAAGTTGACCAAAGAACGTCTCTCGAAGTTGAGCGGCGAGCAGTTCGACAAAGCGTATATGGCCGATATGGTGAAGGATCACATGCAGGACGTAGCTGAATTTCAACGTGAGAGCCAGTCCGGGAAAGATCCCGCGGTGAAAGATTTTGCTTCGCAGACTCTGCCGACCCTTGAGGACCATCTTAAGCAGGCCAAAGAGATCGCTCCCAAAACCCATAGCGCCAGCAATATGCACACGCAGCAGAGCCAACAATAGCAGTCGCCAACAATAGTAGTGAAGATGCGCGAGGCAAAGCACAGTGAAGCGCAAAACAGAAGTCAAAGTTTTTCCGATGTGTCCCCCTCGTGGATCACTGCGCTGAATGAGCGTGCGGCAGAACACAATAGCCAAATCCTATAGTTGCCCGTCCTATCCAGACGGTCTTGGAGATTATCAATGAATGAAAAAATCCGGCCTCATAATAATTACAACCGTACAACTGGCGCGTCGACATCGCGGGCGCGCCAGGTAGTTCCTATAATTGCGGGAGCAGCGATCGGTGCCTTCGGTCTCAGCAGGAAATCCAAATCAGGTCTGGCTCTAGCCGCAGCTGGCGGGGCTTTGGCTTATATCGGTGCACGGAACCAGGGCGAGCGCGAGCTCGTGGCTCACGGAAGCGTGCTGCTTAACTCTTCTCCGATGAAGGCCTACCTGCTCTATCGCAGCTTTGAAGACTTGCCTTTATTTATGCGTCACCTCGAAACCGTCACCAAGCTTGGGGACAAACGCTACCGATGGATCGCGCTTGGACCTCTGGGAACGGAGATCAAGTGGGACCTCGAAATCGTCGACGAACGCGAAGGCGATTTCATCTCGTGGCGCACCTTGCCGAACTCTGAATTCAGCGCCGAGGGTTCAATCCGATTCCAGGAAGCTCCAGGTAAACGCGGAACCATACTCAACGCGACCTTCCAGTACGACGCACCGGCGGGGAAATTGGGCGCCTCACTTATTAAGGTGTTGGGCAAAAATGCGAGCTTCAAAATGCAACAAGATCTGCGCCGTTTTAAAGCGCTGGTCGAGACTGGAGAAATCCCCACTATCGACGGCCAATCGCACGGCCCGCGCTCAGCCTTAACCGCCGCTCTAAGGGTTGCAAACCCGGATGAGCCAATACGACGCGACGCTCGCATGAGCGAAGTTTTTAATGCAAAACGGAGGACAGCATGAAAGCAGTTTGTTGGATGGGCACTCATAAAATGAGCGTTGAAACTGTTCCTGACCCAAAGATTCTCAACCCTCGCGATGCGATCGTGCGCATCAGCAGCACCTGCATTTGTGGTTCTGATTTGCATCTCTACAACGGATTCATCCCCACCATGGAGCAGGGTGACATTATGGGTCACGAATTCATGGGAGAGGTGGTTGAAGTCGGGGGCAGCGTTAACAAAGAAAAGCTGAAAGTCGGCGACCGCGTGGTCGTTCCTTTCACTATCGCATGTGGCAACTGTTTCTTCTGCGAGCGGCAGCTCTGGTCGGCTTGCGAAAATTCCAATCCTAATTACTGGATAGCAGAAAAAATGATGGGCTATTCCCCATCCGGCCTGTTCGGCTATACGCACATGTTGGGCGGATACGCGGGTGGTCAGGCCCAGTATGCGCGTGTTCCATTCGCGGATATCGGTCCCTTGAAACTTCCCGAGGGAATTCCCGACGACAAAGTGGTTTTTCTTTCCGACATTTTCCCCACCGGATACTTCGGCGCGGTTAATTGCGATATCCAACCTGGCGACACGGTCGCTATCTGGGGATGCGGCCCCGTCGGCCAATTCGCCATTCGTAGCGCCTTCATGCTGGGAGCGGAAAGGGTCATCGCCATCGATCGGTTCCAATATCGATTAAACATGGCGCAAGACGGCGGCGCGGAAACCATCAACTACGAAGAGGTCGACGATGTCGTCCAAACCTTAAAAGACATGACCGCAAACCTCGGCCCAGATTCCTGCATGGACGCTGTCGGAATGGAAGCGCACGACAACAACCTAATGTTTGTGGTCGACCGCGCCAAACAAGCCCTCAAGGTGGAATCAGATCGTCCTACGGTTTTGCGGCAGTGCATCCAGGCCTGCCGTAAAGGAGGAACCGTTTCCGTTCCCGGAGTCTATTCCGGCTTCGACGACACCATTCCCATGGGAGCTTTCATGAACAAAGCGCTGTCCATGAAAACCGGCCAGACGCACATGATGCGCTTCATGCAGCCTTTATTGGAACGCATCGAAAAAGGCGACATCGATCCCAGCTTTGTGATCAGTCACAGGGTACCGATCGATGCAGCTCCAGAGATGTACAAAATTTTCCGCGACAAACAAGACCACTGCACAAAAGTTGTCCTCGATCCGTGGGCAACTGCAGCAGCAGCCTAGAGACTAACGATGGGTGCCCCAGGTTCGCGTCCGTTCTCTGGACGCTAACCTGGGCTAAGGAACACTGCATCACCATCGCTGAATTTTTGTGATCAACAACGCCAGCGCGAGCTTCGCAAAGAGGCAGTCGCAAGATGCACCTCGTGCAGCATCGGCACCGCGACTTCAAGGGGGTCGGAGAGCGCAGACGCGTTAAAGGAAGCTGTCTAAACCATCCAGGATTGCCGGCTTTCCTGCGCTTTTCGCTTGCGGCCCACGACTCGCTTCGTGGGCCGCAATTTTTAGGCTTGCGGGTTTATGCTATCAGGCCATAGCGCCCAAAATCCCCTGTGAAAATGGTGCTCAATGCCAACAGTTTTGGGAACCTCGGCTTGCGCTGGTGATCGCGCTCGCTTCTTTTCTTGCGGGCACGCGTGACCTCGTCATATCGCGCCATCTACCTGCCGTTATAATTGCAGCGGGAATCAGTGGCGTACGCGCCGTCATAATTCTTGCGGAAATAGAACAAACCGATGACTCAACACGTCTTGCTGACCATGCTGCTGTCGTGTGTTGTTGCCATGAAAGAACCCACAGCCGCCCAGGCTCCCGGCAATCTAACCGGTAACTCGAACCAACCGCAGGTTGAACGACAGGATTCTGCTATGAACGATAGCAAGATGAAGATCATGGAACTCGTGGACCGGCAGGTACAAGCGTGGGAGAAACAGGATTTTGCAATTGCCGCCCCTGACTGGCTTCCAAGCGGAGAAATGATTTCGCCCGGCGGCCACGTGCCCGTTGAGAAAATGCAAACAGCGATGGCAGGTTATTTCAAACAGTTCCGCGATTTGCGAGTCACGGTAAAGAATGTCTTCATTTCAAGTGACGGAGCCAAGGCGGCCATCGAGTGGGACTGGGATGTGACTCGGCGAAGAGATGGAGCACGGGCTGTCACGCACGATGCCATCATCGTCGACTTGGTCGGCGGTAGGATTGCCTCTTGGCGCGAGTATTTTGATTTCGGCAATTCGATCGATGCAAAGCCATAGTTGCGGGCGCATGGACATCGAATGACTGTGACGATGTGAACGGACAGATCGGCATCTGCCGAAAGATGCTAATCTCAGATATCCCTCAAGCGCGGCCGCCACCAAAAATCTTGTCAATAGGCAAATCTTACACGATCGACCTTAACTAATTGCAAATAAGCCGCCGCCCAAGAAGGTTCAAACTAAGCCACCAGCCGCCACGGGCTTCTGTGATGAAGGTTCCCAACTGACAGGCATCATATCCCCTCATAATTCCCATTTGACCCGAACCTCCGGCATTATCTGGAAAGGCGTCCACAACATCACTTCCCACCGCTCCAGCCAAGCTATAATGTCCAGTCGGCCCGTGGCACCATCGGCATTTCTGGTATCCGCTACCTGGTTTCCACAATGGGGAACTTTTGCCTGGGGAGAGCCGTATCTTATGGCGTGCTCCCTGAAGCGCAATGGATCGGGCGGAGAGCGGAGTTGCACTTTAACGCAAGGGATTTCTGATCGCCCGTTCCACAAGCTGACAGGGAAATCATGAGCACCTGGAAAAAAATCGCGATCGGCGCCGGAGTGGTCGTACTGCTCTCCGCGATTGTGGGTTTCACCGTCTATCAGAGCCACAAGAATGTGGTGACGGTGCAGACGGGCAAGGCGCAACGCATGGATCTGGTTGCGGTGGTGAGCGCGTCCGGCGAGATTAAGCCGAAGACTTATGTGAATATCGGCGCCAATGCTTTTGGCAAGATCACGAAGCTGTACGTCAGGGAAGGCGATCGAGTAAAGCGGGGACAGATGCTGGCGCAGCTCGAAAACGTGCAACCCGCGGCGGACATGGACGCGACGCAGGCGTCGCTCGAAGCGGCGCGAACCGACGCAGTCGCGGCAGAGGCCGCGCTGAATACCTCGATGGCCGATCTCAATCGGGCAAAGTCAGACGCCGAGCGCTCCGACCTCGACTGGAGCCGCGCCCAGGGTCTGTATAAAGACGCATTAATCTCGAAGTCCGATTACGATATGCAGAAGGCAGCTCACCAAACTGCGGTAGCCGGACTGGCACAGGCCGAAGCCCGCGTGGCCCAGGCGAAGGCGCAAAAAGAATCGGCCGACCGACGCATTGGCCAAGCTGGCGCCAATCTGACCCACGCTGCCGATGTTTTGAAGAAGACGACTTATCAGGCTCCATTTGATGGTGTGATCACGAATTTGCCAGTGCGGGAAGGCGAGACGGTAGTGATCGGAATCCAGAATTCTCCGGGCAGCACGCTGATGACGCTCGCCGATATGTCAGTCATTACCGCTGAAGTCAAAGTGGATGAGACCGATATAGTGAATGTGCAGATGGGGCAGCCCGCGCAAGTGACGATCGATGCGATTCCGAAAAAGAGTTTCAAAGCAATAGTGACGGAGATTGGCGACAATGCCATCGTGCGTTCGACCGGCGTTTCCACCTCGCAACAGACAACCACCAGTCAGGAAGCGAAAGATTTCAAGGTAGTCGTGACCTTGCAGGATCCACCGGAAGACTTGCGGCCCGGACTTTCCGCCACCGCCAAAGTAACCACTGCGACTCGAGGGAATGCACTTACCGTTCCGATCCAGGCGTTGACTGTTCGTCGTCAGGCCGACCTGATTGCCAAGGACGAAAAAGGTTCGGTGCAGGCGGCGGCCCCACCGATGGAAGCTTCCAAAGATAAAAATAACCAGGAAATTCAAGGCGTCTTCGTGCTGCGCAACCACAAAGCCGAATTCGTTCCGGTCGACACCGGCATCGCAGGTACCACCGATATCGAAGTGATCAAAGGACTAAAAGAGGGCGACGAAATCATTACCGGCAGCTACAAAGTGCTGCGCACGCTGCGTCCGGGCAGCAGCATAAAAGTAGATAACGCCGCCCCAAAGAAAGAAGAAGAAAGCAGTTGATGGCCTAACCTTCGCGCCATCAGCGCGTCCAACGGAGAGCCGGCAGCAGAGATCGGAGCGCGGGCAAGTGTCCGACGAGGAAATGGAGAAAAGAATGGCGACCGCCGAAGTAATCAACATCCAGCAACCCGCAGTGTCCTTCTCCCCAGAGACCTACATGATTTCCACTTTGGATTTATGGAAAACGTACGACATGGGTTCGGAGCAGCAGGTACACGCGTTGCGCGGCATAAACCTGAATATCCGCCGCAGCGAGTACGTAGCAATTATGGGGCCGAGCGGGTCGGGGAAGTCTACGCTGATGAATCTTATTGGGTGTCTGGATACGCCTAGCAAGGGACAGTACTGGTTGAACAATCAACAGGTCAGCGAACTTGATGATGATGAGTTGGCTCACATTCGTAATAAGGAAATTGGTTTTGTATTTCAGACTTTCAATCTTCTGGCGCGGGCAACTGCTCTGCACAACGTCGAGCTGCCATTGATCTACGCAGGCGTCGCGGCTGAAGAACGCGTGGAACGCGCCAAGGCAGCGCTGGCATCAGTAGGCATGGCCGAGCGCATGATGCATAAACCCAACGAGCTCTCCGGCGGCCAGCGCCAGAGAGTAGCGATCGCGCGAGCCCTGGTGAATCGTCCCTCGATCATTCTCGCGGATGAGCCGACGGGCAATCTCGATTCGCAAACCGGAAACGAAATCATGGCGCTAATGGACAAGTTGCAAGCCCAGGGAAACACAATCGTCCTGGTAACCCACGAGCACGACATCGCCGAATACTCGCACCGTGTCGTTTACATTAAGGATGGAGTCATCGAGCGGGACGAAGTGAAAAGCTAGCGCGGTTATCACCTTCAGATACTAAGGATGCTCAGCCTCCGGCTGGGCCTTTCCTTTTTTGGGCAGCTTACCAGATATTTCACCCGAGAATATTCCGGCGCGTGCGTCTGCGGGGTAGTCTTTTCTGGAGCAGAGGCGCGACTTCCCCCTCCGCGCTGGGTTTCAAGAAGCTATAGGAGTCTCTATGAAGCAGTTTGGCATTGTGTTCTTTCTCGCTATCGCTTTGATCCTGACGGCCTGTGGGGGAGGAAGCTCAAGTTCGAATACGCTTACCGGCAATTGGACCGCAACCTTGACCGGTGCCGGAACCGCCTGAAGGTAGCCATGGAAGCCACTTGGGCATGTCTCAGCTACAACCTGACAAGGTGGTTCAGTATACGGCGCAGGTCCAATCTGGAAACAGCGTTCGCTTAGAGCCCGCTCTTGCTCACTCCACTCGCGTACCGGCGACCCCAAGGACTACTCACTAACGCAGCTCATAAGCTCCGGCCGCAAACGTGCCACGGCAAATCTGCAGCCGAAGTATCGCACAAACAATTTCTTCACAGCTTCCAGACGGGACGTTCACCTAATTTTGCTGCTGAGAAATTGGGGTCAGTCCCGTCTGTCCCCGGTTTTCGCCCGGTTTTCGTGTCCGGTTTTCGTGGGGGTCAGTCCCGTCTGTCCGCGGTTTTCCCCGGTTTTCGTGTCCCAGGGCATCGATTGCACCTTGGAACTCCAGCTGGGCCGGTGGACGCAGCCACGCTTCGATAAATTTCTATCGCATCGTTCGCAAAGGGGCGTAGGATGTCTGGCGGATAACTGGGAGGGATCATGTTGAACCTGCAATATGGAGGCTGGATTTCGAGGATGAGGTTGCGAGGGGTGAGTGTCGCGCTGACGTTCGTAATCGTGCTTGGGTTGGGGGTAGTTGCCGCCCAATCCGCGCCCGCGCCGAGTTTCAAAGTACTTTACACCTTCCAAGGAGCGTCGGATGGGGGAGAGCCGTATGCAGAGTTGGTCCGCGACGCCGCCGGCAATCTTTACGGCACTGCCATTAGCAGTGGCGCTTTTGGCTGGGGAGTGGTGTTCAAGGTGGATCGGAGCGGCACCGAAACCGTGCTGCACAGCTTCGGCGACGGATCCACGGACGGGAGAACTCCCTATGCAGGGTTGGTGCGGGACGAGGCGGGCAATCTCTATGGCACTACCTACGAGGGCGGCGGAATCGGATGCGTCGACGGTTGTGGAACGGTGTTCAAGTTGGATTCCAAAGGAACGGAAACCGTGCTGCACAGCTTCGCCGGGGGGACTACGGACGGCTGCTTTCCCTACGCAGGCTTGCTCCGGGACAAAGCAGGGAATCTGTACGGCACTACGCAGGCCTGTGGCGCTTCCGGCTACGGAATCGTGTTCAAGGTAAGTAAGAGTGGCAAGCTGACGGTGCTGCACAACTTCGCCGGGGGCGCAACCGACGGGGCGAATCCCTTGTACGGAAGGTTGCTCATGGACGCTCTTGGCAACCTCTACGGCGTTGCCCAGTACGGCGGTACCGCCAATGAAGGAGTGGTTTACAAGCTGACCAAGAGTGGGGCGTTGAGGGTGCTGTACAGCTTCGCTGGGGGGACGGCGGACGGTTGCAATCCCAACGGAACTCCGGCTATGGATACGCTGGGCAATCTCTATGGTACCGCGGTTGCGTGCGGTTCCTCCAACATGGGAACCGTCTGGAAGCTTAGCAAGAGAGGCAAAGAGAAGGTGCTGCACAATTTCGTGGGGGGGACGAACGACGGGGCAATTCCCATCGCTGGCGTAATTCTGGACGCGAAAGGCAACCTGTACGGCGACACGGAAAATGGTGGCGGGACCGGCTGCTTTGGCGCGGGCTGTGGGACGGTATACAAGGTGAGTAAAACCGGCGCGCTCGTTCATCTGCACATCTTTGCTGGATCAGAAGGGGCAATGCCGTTTGGAGGCGTGATCCTCGACACCAAGGGCAATCTTTATGGCACCGCCTTCTTGGGTGGCGGCCCGGACTGGGGAACGGTGTGGGAGATCACCAAGTAGCCAGATGGCAAGAGCGCGATAGCGGCGTTCTGGGATGTCGCGCTTCTCGCGATGGCGGCCCCACGATTGATTGCACCAGCAGGTTGGCCGCCACGCGACTCCAAGTCCGGCTTACAGAGTTTGGGAGAGGGGTCAAGGCGAGAGAATGAACCACGCTCGGCAATGCGGGGTGACTTCTGGATTCGAGCTGGCATCAGTTGCGCTATTGTTCTTGGCTGGTTGCCCCAAGAGCCAACCGGTGCGGGGGTTGGCCTAGCCGGCCAGAGTCATCAATTCCTTCGTCAACGGTCCCGGATTTTATCTGGGTGTCCTCATCCCACACCAATTCCTGAAAGTCCAGACAGAAGTCTCAACTACATGCCAATAGACTAGCGGGAATCGCAGCGTTCTGGTTTTTGGTCGGGCTATCAATCGAGAGACGAAGGAATAAGCAGGCACTCGGTCAGCACCACCCAATTTTAGCTGGGGTGCTGTTTACAGTTGCTGCGCTTGTCTGCGGGTTGGCGGGTATTGGAGTCGGCAGAAACCCTAAGTCGTGAGCAAGTATCCGCTTCGAACGTGGGCGTCAGTGATTCTGTCGCAGGAGTATGGTTGCTGGCTCTCTCCGCCTATTTTGCAAGGAGAGCTTTGATTTACCTTCAGAAGAAGGCTCACGGCGACGATTACACGTTTTGACCTCAATGAGTGAAATGGCGATGTTTCACCAATTGGCTTTCAGCGGTCCAGTGGCCTAGACTCGCGCAATGCACGTATCAGAAGGAACAATGGAAAAGCGCAAGCTAGGTAAGAGCAGTCTCGAGGTTTCCGCTCTCGGCTATGGTTGCATGGGATTGTCGTCAGCTTATGGTCCACCAGTATCCCGTGAAGACGGCATCAAGATAATTCGTGCGGCATTCGATAGGGGCGTCACCTTTTTTGATACAGCCGAGGCTTATGGTCCTTTTTCAAACGAAGAACTCCTGGGTGAAGCAGTAGCGCCGTTCCGCCAGCAGGTTGTGATTGCCACCAAGTTCGGCTTTGACATCGATTCGAAAACGGGGCAGCGACGGGGAGGCCTGAACAGCCGTCCCGAACACATCCGAAAAGTCGTTGGAGAGATGCTGAAGCGACTAAAAGTCGAGAGCATTGACCTGCTTTACCAGCATCGTGTAGACCCAGCAATTCCTATCGAGGACGTTGCGGCTACGCTGAAGGAGCTTATCGGGCAAGGCAAGGTGAAGCATTTCGGACTATCGGAGGCGGCAGCAAAAACGATCCGCCGCGCCGATGCAGTGCATCCGGTTACTGCTATCCAAAGTGAATACTCGCTCTGGACACGAGACGTGGAAAACAATGGCGTGCTCGCAACGTGCGAAGAACGGGGCATCGGCTTCGTTGCTTTTACTCCGCTCGGCGCGGGTTTCCTGACGGGCAAAATCGATACGAAGACTACGTTCGATCAGACGGACTTCCGCAACATGTCTCCACGCTTCAGCGGCGAAGCACGCGCTGCGAACCAAGCTGTCGTTGACCTGCTGAAGGGGATCGCGGAGAAGAAAGACGGTACTCCGGCGCAGATTGCGCTCGCTTGGCTACTCGCACAGAAACCGTGGATTGTACCGATTCCTGGGACAACAAAATTACACCGCCTCGAAGAAAACCTCGGTGCCGTGAACATTCAGCTCACGACCGACGACCTCAGCGACATCAATGGCGCGGTTGCGAAGATCGAGGTCCAAGGGGAACGGTTACCAGCAGCCGTGCTGAAGATGATTGATCGCTAAGTGTCGTAACCAGGCGATAGCGCAAGTTTGCGCCGTCTGTTCGCCGTTGGCCACGTTTGCTCGCTAAAGTCTGATTTGATTGTCCGGCTGCCTTCCGGTTCGAATGCGCTGCGGAGCTTTGCTCCACCACACGGGCGAGGCGCCCATCCATACACGTTTCCGGTTCGACTTGCGCTCGTCCCCTCAGAGGTTTCGGTTCGCCGGCGACGCCCGTCCCTCCACAAACATTCGTGGGTAAACCCGCTTCATACTTGCTTTGCGGCCAGCTTGCGCTACAATGCCTGTCACTAATGGCTGGTTTGGTATCCTGCTGATTCTGATGGTACCTATGCAAATTTTAGCTTGCTGCTATTCAGCAAGATGGCACTAGACTGGATGCGAATCAATCCAGCATAAATCTGGTCGCAATAAATGAGTTGGCGTTGAAGGGGAGACTGATCATGAAATTGCGGATGTTCCTGTCGGCCTTTGTTCTTCTATTTGCAACCGCCCTGGTGGCTCAAACATTCCGTGGAACCATTTTGGGGACGGTCACGGATGCATCGGGCGCAGTGGTTCCAGGCGCGACCGTCAAGGTGCATAACACGAACACCGGCTTGGATCGCACTACCCAGACGAGCGCGGATGGCAGTTATACAGTGTCCGAACTTCCGGTCGGGACCTACTCCGTCACCATTTCGCAGAACGGATTTCAGACCTCGGTGACTAACGACGTCGCGGTCGACGTAGCCGGGGAACGGCGTGTGGATATGGCTCTGAGGCCCGGACAAGTTAGTGAGAAAGTGGAAGTTTCCGGCGAAAACCTTCCCCAGGTGGAAACCACCACGAACGACCTGGGCGGGGTACTCACCAGCCAGACGGTAGAAAACCTTCCGGTAAACGGGCGAGATTATACCAAGCTGATCTATCTCAACCCGGGAGTTGCGGGTTCTCCCGATCAGATTTCTGATTCGCCTGGATCGTTTGGCGAGTTCTCGATGAACGGGGCGCGGGGGCGATCGAACAATTATCTGCTGGATGGAACAGATATGAACGACGGTTACCGCAACGACCCGGCGATCAACGAGGCCGGTGTGTTCGGTACTCCCTCGACCATTCTTCCGATTGATGCAGTTGCGGAAGTGCGTGTGATTTCGAACTTCGAGCCCGAGTACGGGCGGAATGCGGGCGCGGTGGTGAACATTGTTACCAAGAGCGGGACGAATGCATGGCATGGCACAGCGGCCGAATATTTCCGTAATGACGCGTTGGATGCACGCAACTATTTCAACCCGACGACCAATGCCAATGGGACCTCGAATCCCAAGGCCCCGTTCCACAATAACCAGTATGGGGCCTCGTTGGGCGGACCGATCGTCAAGGACAAGACCTTTTTCTACCTGGACTATGAGGGCCAACAAGAACCAGTGGGAGTCGTGACTCTAGCGACCGTACCTACGGGCAGTGGCCCCGGTGGTGCGCTGAGCCCGAGCGATGCCACAAATCCGGTCATCGCTTCGCTGCTCGCGCGTAATCCCTGGCCAGCACCGAACTTGGGAAACGGCACGGCATCTGTGGTTTCCCCTTCCTTTAACCGTTTGAGCAGCATGATTGCGAAGATCGACCACAGTTTTAATACGAACAACATTCTTACTGGCCGGTATTTCTTCGGCGATAGCGTCCAGTCCTTTCCACTGGCTTTAACTGCTAGCGGCGGTCAATTGCCTGGTTTCAACACTTATACCCCCACTCGAGTGCAGTTGGTTTCTCTTTCTTACGTGCACACCATCGGGTCAAATAAGGTGAATGAGCTACGGTTTGGGTGGAACCGGTTCGCAGAAGGATTTTTTCCGGCGGATCAGAATTTTCACCCGAGTTCCATCGGACTTAATACGGGCCCTGGGCCCGCCGATAACGGTCTCCCCATCATCCTGGTGAGTGGGGTGGCTCAGCTTGGCGCAACCAGTAGCGTTCCGCGTCACCGTGTGGACAGCAACGATCAGGTGATAGACAACTTCTCGTGGAAGGCTGGAAAGCACGATTGGAAGTTCGGTGTGGACTACCACCGGACCACGGTGCAGCAGTATTTCGATAAGTACTTCCGCGGCAGGTTGCAATTCAAGGACACCTTTGACCCCGTAACTGGTGCCCTGCTTGCCACTGGGCTGCAAAACTTCCTCGCTGGTGACGTGCAGAGCGGTTTCCAATATTTCGGTGACTCAACCCGGCACACATTCGAAAACAACTTTGGTTTCTATGCCCAGGACAATTACCAGATCAGGCGGGGTCTGACACTGAATTACGGTCTGCGCTGGGACTACTTCGGAGTTATTGGGGAGAAGAACAACTTGATGAGTAACATCACCAGCCTCTCTCCGGCAGCGGGGACAGGGACTTTTACACTGACGCAGGTGGGACAGCCGGGGTTGAGCAGCCTCTATAACCCGGACAAGAAAGATTTTGCCCCGCGGGTTAGTATCGCGTGGGACGTGACGGGGAAAGGGAAGACGGTCGTCCGCGCCGGATATGGCATCTTCTTTGACTCCTCCTCCCAGGACATGGTATTAGGCCACCTGCCGTATGCCCCCTTCTTTGATCCTGGACCGGCTTATAACAACATCGGACCGGCGCCAATTCTTTCGACCGGTGCCGTGGGCGGGACCATCGTTGCGGGCAGCCCGGTCTACGCGCCCTCAACCACTTGCTCCTTTGAGTGTGATGCTTTCGGCTTTGACCGCAACATCAAGACGCCGTACATGGAGAACTACAACCTGAACTTCCAGCAGCAAATCGGCAGCAAAACGGTGCTGCAGATCGGGTATGTGGGATCGCAAGGCCATCGGTTGTGGCGGTTCTTCGATCTGGGGCAGCCCAGCACGCAGCAAATCAATAATTGCGATCTGGGAATTTCGGGCGGGCCAAGCTGTGGTACCTTTCAGGACTTCGGCACCGGGGCACGGCCACTTGCAGGCAACCCTTATGGGGCGTACTACGTGCTGCAGGAGAACTCAACCGGCCAGTCAAACTACAACTCCTTGCAGACCAGTTTCCGGGTGAATGGATGGCGTGGGGTCACGTCGATGGTGAATTACGTATGGTCGAAGTCGCTGGATAATTCAAGCGACGGCGAGGACTTTGAGCCAAACGCCGCACAGCCGAATGACAGTACCCAGCCCAAACTCGAGTACGGGCCTTCAAACTTCAACGTCCCGCACCGGTTCACCTGGATTTTCGCCTACGACCTGCCTACGATGGGCGGAAATATGCAACGGCTGAAGAATGGGTGGGGTATGAACAGCTCAGTGACGTTACAGAGCGGGCAGCCATTCCAACTGAACTACAACTTCGAGGATGATTACAGCGGGAGCGGTAACGCCTTCGACCGGCCAGACGTAGTGGGACCGATTGTGTACCATCCACACACACCGCTGAACTACCTGGATATGAGTTCATTTGCGATTCCGTGCACTATCACGCCAGCGGCGCAGCTTGCGCCTACGGGCACGGCGTCTGACTGTGTGCCAGGCACACGGCACTTCGGAAACATGGGTCGAGATTCTCTGCATGGGCCGACATTTAAGCAATGGGATTTGGCGATCTATAAGACGACGGCAATCACGGAGCGGCTGAGCATGCAGCTGCGAGCCGAATTCTTTAACGTGCTCAATCACCCGAACTTCGCCAATCCGTTCTTGCCGGCGTTCATTGCGGATGCTGGAGCCGGCGGGTTCCATATCGTCAACGGCCGCGAGGTCGCTGGGGCCACGGGTGGTTATCCGATCACTGCTACCGGGGACGTGGGAATTGGCAATCCGTTCCTGGGCGGCGGCGGACCGCGCGGGATTCAGTTGGCGGCGAAGTTTACTTTCTAGGTCGCATAGATGTTCTTTGAGCTCCTCCTGCGAGTGCGGGAGGAGCTTTTTCTTTGGTCGAGATGTTGGTGGAAGGCAGCGGCTGAAGCCGATTCATTTCGGCGGACTGTCGGTGCGACTGAAGTCGCACCCTGATACGACCAAGCGCGAGTAGACGAACCAGCGCGAGGATACGAACCCGGTGCGACGATCCGGACCAGCGGGCGGAGAGGAACCAGTGCTCAGCCCCCGGACGAGGCGTCCGGGGCTACGTGTTTATCGACAGGTACCCCAACTGAGGGTGTGAACCGCACGTCAGTGTTGCGGCTGCGCTTCTTCTACGGGAACAATCTTCGTGTCGGTTCTGAACTTTTTGTAGTCGCGGTAGGTAATGTCGTCTTCTACGTTGAAGTTTTTCAGGAGGGCCAAGCGGACATCGACTTTTACGTCGATGTGTTGCGGCAGCCAGACTTCGTCGTTGATGCGGGTTTGCTCGATTATGATGCGCGAGCCCTTATGAACGCGTGCTAAGAACAGGCCGACGGAAACCGTGTCGATGCACTGGATGTCGAGCTTCTTCCACTGCGATTCGTCTTTGTCGATCCAGGCGCGAAAGCGGAACTTGGGCAGGAATTTGGATTCTTTCAGGTGTCCCTGGTAGCCTGGCCGCGGTTCACCGTCGATAACGTAAGTGTCGCGTCCGCCGAGAGATTCAATGCCGGCCAGGCGGAAGTTGTACGCGTCAGCCACTTCGCGCACGAATTGGCGGTTCTCTTCGCGGTCTTTTTCTTCTTTTTCTTCACGCTTCTTGCGGTCTTTCTCGGATTCGTTCCTGCGCTTCTCGATCACTTTCTGGATTTTCTCTTCTTCTTTCCTGGCGTCTTTGTCAGAGAGCGGCTTGTCGTCTTTGGAGATGAGGCGTTCGACCGGCTCGCCGTAGAGTTCCATGATCTCGGTAGTTTTCGTTTCCGTCGATTTTATTTGGCCGTTGCCATCGAGCTTGTGCTGTTCCTCGCGCTGCATGTAGGTGTAATCGCGCTGGCGTTTGTCATTCTCCATGTCATTTGCCGCAGTGTGGCGAATGAGTTCGCGGATCTGGTCCTCGGAAAGCGAGGGCGCAAGGTCGGCCTGTGGTTTTGAGGAAATGGCCTCCTGGGCAAACGCAACCCGCGATATGAAGGCTACAAAAATGAGGAGAGCGCGTAGGTTGTGCATGTACATCATTACGGGATTTAAACCCGGATGGTTCCGCGATGTTGCACACTACGGGAGGCCTAATCCAAGGGTATGCGTGCGCACTTCTTCCTTTGTGTCGCTTCGTGTCCTTTGTGGTTGTTGACGTACAAATGCTGGAATCACAGAGCGCACAAGGTACACAAAGGATGTGATATCCCAGCTGCCGAACTCATACTTTATCAGAGCTTCCCTACGGCAAGGCTTTTCCCAGGCACTCCGCCTGGAACAATCTTTCATCCACGCGGTGGAGGTTTTTGATCATCTCTGGACGGAGCAGCTTGTAATGGTGAATGTCGAAGAGGTAGTTCACGATGAACCAGACCGGTTCTTCGGTGGTCATCCAGTTCAAGCGATCGAAGCGGCTTAAGTTGACCGGCCGCGAGAAAGTGCGCAAGGTGCGTTCCCGCCGCATATTGAAATACAAGTTGAAGTAGCTCATGGCAAGCTCGCGAAGGGAACGGTATACGGGTTCGCGATAGCGGCATCCGCTGTAGTTGGATTTGGCGATTGCGCCCCAGTGTCCGTTCACCCGATAGATAGCGAGGACGTGGTCGGTGTCGTGGTCAGCTTCGAAATCGAGCAACAGGGACGGAAAGCCGTTTACGCGCAGGGCTGCGGCGGCGAAGATCGCGCCTTCGCAGCAGTGGCTGCTGTTTTCGCGTAACACGCGGCGCGGAGACCAGGCGGTGTCTTCCAAATGGTAGGGCATGTCGTCGAGCAAGCGCTGAATGCCGTAGGGGGTTTTTAGGCTGCGAAGTTTGCGTAGTTCGGCGGGAGTGAAGTTGTTCATCCTCGATGTCAGTTTATCGTGGGAACGGGCGAAAGGCATTAACCACGGAGGACACTAAGGTTCACAAAGGAAAACCAGGAGCAAGTAGATCCGCCAACTCTCGGGGACTGTCTACTGTAACGTCCGGTGGAGCTTCGCCCAGCGTGTGCGGGGCGAAGCCGTAGGTCACGCCGCAGGTCCACAGGCTGGCGTTGCGGCCGGTGATGACGTCGACGGAGGAGTCACCGACCATCAATGTCTCGTCGGGTCGCGTTTTCGTTTCGCGCAGGATAGTTTGTGCGCCTTTGGGATCGGGCTTCTTGGTCGAGAAACTGTTCCCCCCATAAATATGAAGGAAGAAATCCGCGAGGCCGAGCGCTTCGACGATGGCGCGCGAGGGATTGACCGGCTTATTGGAGAGCACGGCCATCTTGCGAGCGATGCCGTTAGTGTTGCAAACCGAAGCGAGCATTTCCCTTATGCCATCGTAGAGGTGAGTGTGGTCGAGCTTATGAACCCGGTAATAGGCGAGAAAGTGATCGATGCCGTCTTTTACAAGTGCTTCATCGCGAGGATCGCCCAGGGCTCGCCGCACCAGCATAGGAGCGCCGTCGCCCACGTAAGAGGCGATTACGTCGCCGGGTAGCGCGGGGCGCCCGAGGTGCTTCAGCATGGCATTTACGGAGTGAATGAGGTCGAGACGCGAGTCGATCAGGGTGCCGTCGAGATCGAAGATGAGAAGCTTAATCCGATGTGGATCGAACTGGCGGTTGAATTTGATCACTTGTTTTCAGGATAAATGATTCACTATTTCAGTAAGGGTTGAATTCCCGGAGACTTAGAATAGAAGGTTATGCTTGCATCCGTCACCAGGCTTCGCGTTCGTTGGTAAGGTATTTACCGGCGTTCTTCTGGAAGACCTTTCTTAGCCAACGTCAGGTCATGGCCGCGCCTGGGTTTTTGGGTGGGAGACTCCTCATCGATGCCAGCCCCACATTTTGGACTTTGACGGTGTGGGAAGACGAGCGTGCTATGAAGGCATTTCGCGGCTCCGGCGTGCATGGCGGAGTTATGCCGCGTCTGGCGGAGTGGTGCGACGAAGCCGCCTACGCGCACTGGGACCCGGCGGAGGACTCAATTTCCATCCTGGCCAGACGTGTACGACCAGTTAGCAAAGCAGGGCCGTCTTTCCCGCGTCGCTCACCCGTCTGCCAATCATGAAGCCCGGAATTTCCCGCAGCCCAGGCTGAGTCCTCTGATCGGGGTAGATTTGAAGGCGCGCCGGCGGACCTGAAGAATCGACTTTTAAAGCGAATTCATAGCCTCGCCAGTTGACCCTATTCTCGACCGCCGTCTGGATTTACAATGAAAGCAAGATGGCAACTAAAACAGAATCTAAACCGGCTGGGGCGGTTGACGAGAAAATCAGAGGCAGGAGCAAGACTTACGAAGGTCTTTCTCGCGAGCAACTGATTGAGGCCTATCGGATCATGTATACCTCCCGGCGGCTGGACGACCGGGAAATCCTGCTCAAGCGCCAGCAAAAAATCTTTTTTCAGATTTCAGGCGCAGGTCACGAGGCGGTGGGCGTAGCGGCCGGTCTTGCCATGAAGCCCGGGTATGACTGGTTTTACCCCTACTATCGCGATCGCGCGCTGTGTCTGGCTCTGGGCGCTACCCCTCTGGATATGCTGCTGATGGCTGTCGGGGCTGCGGCCGATCCGCAATCCGGCGGACGGCAAATGCCTTCGCATTGGAGCTTCCCGAAATTGAATGTGGTCACGCAGTCGTCTCCCACGGGGTCGCAGATCCTGCAGGCAGTGGGTTGCGCGGAAGCCGGTCGCTATTTCGCGAGACATCCGCAAGCAGCCAAGAAAAGCGAGGGCGATTACCGCCAGTTCAAAGACGTCAAGTTCCACGGCGATGAAGTCACCTACGTTTCACTGGGAGAAGGCGCGAGCAGTGAAGGTGAGTTCTGGGAGGCGATGAACACCGCCTCCAATAGCAAGTTGCCGGTGTTGTTTGTAGTAGAGGACAACGGATACGCCATCTCGGTTCCCGTCGAAGTGCAAACTGCTGGTGGAAATATTTCGCGGTTGGTCGCGGGCTTCCCGAATTTCCATTTTGAGGAAATTGACGGCACCGATCCAGTTGTGTGCTATGCGGCATTTCAGCGCACCCTGGCACATTGCCGGGCAGGCGAGGGACCTGGGTTTATCCATGCGCACGTGATCCGTCCGTATTCGCATTCGCTGTCCGATGACGAGCGGCTTTACCGGCCGGACGCTGAACGTAATATCGATGCGGCGCGCGATCCGATTACGCTAATGCAGATGTTCCTGATTCGCGAGGGCATCCTCGACGAAAACAGCATTAACAAGCTGGAGAAGCAGGTAGAAGACGAATTACAGGTCGCGGTGGATCAGGCGCTGGAAGCGGCTCCGCCGACGCCCGATACAATTTCACAATACATTTACTCGCCGGACTTCGATCCTACTTCGCCGGCGCTGCAGACCGAGCCGGCATCGGTTGCTCCCGCTGCGGATGGCAAAAAGGTCGCGCCGAAAACCATGGCTGACTTGATCAATGCCACGCTGCGTGACGAGATGCGCCGGGATGAGCGCATTGTAGTTTTCGGAGAGGACGTAGCCGATTGCAGCCGCCAACAGTATCTGACCGAGAAACTGATCAAAGGCAAAGGCGGCGTCTTCAAATTAACTTACGGTTTGCAGAATGACTTCGGCTGCGATCGCGTGTTCAATTCGCCATTGGCGGAAGCGAACATTGTGGGACGCGCTGTCGGCATGGCCACGCGCGGACTGAAGCCGGTAGTGGAGATTCAGTTCTTCGACTACATCTGGCCAGCCATGATGCAACTTAGGGACGAGTTGCCGCTGATTCGCTGGCGCTCCAACAACGGATTTTCTTCGCCTTGCGTCATTCGGGTTGCGATTGGCGGATACCTCACTGGCGGCGCCATTTACCACTCGCAGTGTGGCGAGAGCATCTTCACCCATACGCCCGGAATGCGGGTCGTGTTTCCCTCGAATGCACTGGATGCGGCCGGTCTTTTGCGCACCGCGATCCGCTGCGATGATCCGGTTTTATTCCTCGAGCATAAGCGGCTTTATCGTGAGACCTTCGGCCGTGCGCCATATCCCGGCCCCGATTACACCATTCCGTTCGGCAAGGCGAAGATCGTTCAGCCAGGAACAGATCTTTCCGTCATCACTTACGGAGCCGTGGTCCCGCGGGCTTTGCAAGCGGCGCAGAAACTGGAACGCGAACAGGGAGTCAAGGTCGAGTTAATCGACTTGCGCTCCTTGAATCCGTTTGACTGGGAGACAATTGCGGCCTCGGTGAGCAAGACCAATCGGGCGCTCGTGGCTTATGAAGACACTCTGAGCTGGGGTTATGGCGCGGAGATCGCAGCCCGCATTGCCGATCAATTGTTCGATAGCCTGGATGCGCCCGTTCGTCGCGTAGCTGCGAAAGATGTATTTGTCGCTTATCAGCCAATTCTCGAAGATGCGATATTGCCGCAAGCTGAGGATCTGTTGCGGGCGATGAAGGAATTGGTCGAGTACTGACGCACCGGTGGAGTCAGATTGAAATACTTCACGCGGGATTCCTCGCCCCGCTGGTGAAAGCGCGGGGCTTCGGAATGACGGCCTACCCTTAAAGATACTCCAGCTTTTCGTTCCATCCTCATCGGTATTAAGGTTTGTAAGAAGACTGTCAAAACCGCGCTGGCTGCGTGTTTTCGCGGTCCGTTCGTGGTATAGTTCCACCCGGTCAGCAATGCTAGTGTTCAGATACACGCAATTTGGAGGGGGGCAATATGCGCGGCAGAAGGCTTCGGTATTGTGCGAACAGCGCGTTGGTGGTCGTTGTAGGTACTCTGATGGTTGTGAACTCCGCTTGGGCAGCAAGCAAAGAAAAAGTGTTGTACAGCTTTACGGGCGGGACTGACGGAGGCGATCCAGCGGCTGCTTTAATTTTCGACAAAGCTGGAAACCTATACGGCACGACCGTCGTAGGCGGCACCGGCGCAGCGTGCTCGGGCGGATGCGGCACCGTTTTCAAGCTGAGGAAGAACTCCAGCGGCAAATGGACAGAAACCGTTCTCTACAACTTTCAAGCTGGTTCCGACGGCAAGAATCCCTACGGCGGTGTCACGATCGATGCCAAGGGAGACCTCTACGGCACGACTGTCGCCGGCGGCAACGGCGGAACCTGCAGTGGCGACGGATGCGGCACGATTTACAAGCTGACGCGCTCTGGCAATTCTTGGAGCGAGAGCGTGCTGTATAGCTTCACCGGTGGAAAGGACGGTGCCGGTCCTGGCGGCGGCGTGGTCTTCGACAAGAAAGGTAATCTTTACGGCACCACTCCCGACGGAGGCGAGGCGAATGGTTGCGGCGGCATTGGCTGCGGCGTCGTCTACGAACTTATGCCCAGCGGCGGCGGTTGGCGACAGAAGGTGATCCATACCTTTACCGGTGGAAATGACGGAGCCACGGGCTCGCTCGGTTCGCTGCTCGTCGATAACACCGGCGATCTCTTTGGCATCGCTGAATTAGGCGGCGCTCATAGCGCAGGCACCGCATTTGAGCTGTCGCCAGCTTCGGGTGGCAAATGGAAGATGAGCATCCTCGATGGATTCAAAGGCACACCTCACGCAGGATTTCCCTACGGCGGCTTGATTTCCGACGCGTCCGGGAATCTGTACGGCACAACTTACTACGGCGGCGCGAACGGGCTGGGTTCAGTCTTTAAACTGACTAAAGGCTCAAATGGCAGGTGGAGCGAGAGCGTGCTGTATAGCTTCAAGACTGGAACGGATGGAAACTCGCCGACGTCAACGCTGGTCTTTGACGCGCATGGAAACCTGTATGGCACAACCTCGGCAGGCGGCGATGCCAATGGCGACGGCACGGTTTTCAAACTGACTCCGGCGTCCGGCGGCAAGTGGACGGAGAGCGTGGTTTATCGCTTCAAGAACAATCCGGATGGAGCCAATCCCTATTACGGATTGGTGCTCGACAAGGCAGGCAATCTTTATGGCACGACCGCGGTCGGCGGAGCGGGGAGCGGCGTGGTGTTTGAGTTCACGCCGTAGCGGGGACGCTGGGTGAGTCCGGTCCGGCAACTTTGCCCGACAAAACCTGCAGGCGTTGAAGGCTTGAAGTGGTACGTTTCCCAGTTGTGCCGTAAATAATTTAGAAATGATGACGGCGCGGCTGGAAAGCCGCGCCCCTTCAAACCTGAACGCAATCTATTCAGTCTTCCGGTTTGTGAAGCGATGCCCTTGATACGAATCCTGCAATTTCCTGGCTTGCTAGCTCCGGAGAGTCGGTTTGGATTTTGCCCTTCCTCGAATGCCGCTTCCGTATAGGCTATCCAGTGCAATCGGGCCTGCACCGAAAAATATCAGCGCGAAAGCGATCGCCGCCACGGACATTGGAAATTCGAATCCGCCTGGTCCCTTCAGGCCGTTGTGCCAGTGAATTTTCCAGATTGCGACCGACATGTCGATCAGCATCGCCACGGCTACGAAGCGAGTGAACAGGCCGGCGATGATCAGGATGCCTCCAAAAAATTCTGTCGCCGCCAGCAGATAGGCGGTCCAACCGGGAAAACCGAGATGCTGCACCATGTCGTGAACATGGGAGAATCCGCCGAATACCTTCGAGTATCCATGCGCAATCATGATGGTGCCGATTACAAGCCGCAAAACGAGAAGGGCCAGTGGTTGCAGACGATCAAGATGACGCAATGTCTTCCTCCGCAAAAGAGTATTTAGATTACCCCATTGTTCGCGGTTGCGGCTGATATCACGCGGGAAACAGGCTTAGGGACGGAGTTTGGGCGGAATCTTGTGAGTCCTTGGCCGCAAAGTTTGTGATTCGATGATATTTTGTCTGTCGACGAGGGCGTTCAGCCGGCTCCGCATGGTGTTGGGCACACGTCTCTATCAAATGCTCCCAAAATCGCACAATTATCAACGGCTTGTCGCGTGTCCTGCTACCTTCGTACCGTCTCTAATACTTTAGTTATGGTTCTCGCAACGAGGTAGAAGCCTTTCCGTCTGGTATACATCCTATTGTGGTGTTGATGCTATTTAATACAATATATAGAATACTGCCCCAAGGCTCTTCCCACTGTTTTCCAGAAAACAGGCATAAAACCCGCTAAATCTCGGAACTCCGCCTTCCCCTCAGGTGCTTTCAGGGCTGATATATGCTCGGGACACCTGAATTCTCTCGAACGCAGTTTGTCCGAGGAATTCTTCCGAACTTAAAGGCTGGCCGGCGGGTGCCGATACGTCTTAAAGCTACGGAAAAAGGGTTTGGAAACTATGGCCGACTCGCGGGAAGTGATGAACATTCGCCAAGCTTCGCAGTACCTGGGAGTGAGTCCGGACACGCTTTACAAGTACGTAGGCGAGCAGAAGATTCCCGCTTTCAAGCTGGGCAATCGCTGGCGCTTCAAGAAATCGAAGCTCGACCAGTGGATGGAAGATAAGTCCAGCCAGATGGAAGCGAAGAGCAGAAACAAACCGAAGGCAGCTGCCAAGGCTGCCGGGCAACAGTAAAGGCGGGCACATGTTTGGATTCGGATCGAAAACGATTGTTGGTCTGGATGTGGGGTCCTCGAGCATTAAGGCGGTCGAATTGAGGAAGGGACGCAACGGGATTGAAGTGGCGCACCTGGGCCTCGAACCGCTGGCTCCGGATATCGTTGTGGATTCCATGATCGTGGACTCGGGCACGGTATCGAGCGCGATCTCCAAGCTGTTTACCGACAATCAGATCAAAACCAAGAGCGTGGCCACCGCCGTCAGCGGCCACTCGGTGATCGTGAAGAAGATCTCGCTGCCCTCGATGAGCGATCAGGAACTGGCCGAAACCATCCAGAAAGAAGCGGCACAACACATTCCTTTCGATCTGGCCGACGTGAACCTCGACTATCAGATCCTCTCGGACGACGCCGGCAGTCCGCAGATGGACGTTTTGCTGGTCGCCGTCAAGAAGGACAAGATCCTGAATTACACCAACGTACTCTCGATGGCAGGCAAGAGCCCGGCTATTGTGGACATCGATGCCCTCGCGCTGCAGAACTGCTACGAGTACAACTACGAACCTGCCCCCGGACAGGTGGTGGCGCTTTTGAACCTGGGCGCCAGCGTCATGAATATCAACATTGTGAAAGGCACCACGCCGCTGTTCCCCCGCGATGTCAGCGTGGGCGGCCACCAGTACACGGATTCGCTGCAGAAGGAACTGGATTTGAGCTTCGATGACGCCGAGTCGCTGAAGCTGGGAAACAAGGTGGGCACCGTAAGCGAAGACGCCAAGACGCCGATCCTGCAGCAGGTGACCGAGATCATCGTGCTGGAGATTCAGAAGACTTTCGACTTCTTCCGCGCCAGTGCGGCGGGAGAGCATATCGAGAAGATTTATCTGGCCGGGGGATCCTCAAAAGTTCCTGGATTGATTGAGGCGCTACGGCAGGAGTTTTCCTTGCCGGTGGAGATTTTCAATCCCTTCCAGAAGATCGTGCCGCCAGCCGAGGGACCGGGAGTGGAACTGATCGAACAGAACGCTGGCCAGTTGGCAGTTGCGGTGGGTTTGGCATTAAGGAGTTTTGAAAACCTATGATCCGAATCAACCTGCTGGGGCAACCCAGACCGAAGAACAAACGGGCCGCAGCCTCGGCCGCGGCTGTCATGGAAATGGGCGAGGTTGGCTCACCAAAGCTCAAAGTGGTGGTAGTGGTGCTGTTGGTGGGCGTGCTCAATATGGCGTACTGGTATCGCCTGGACAAAGAGAAACATAGCATCGCCGCCAAGATGCAGGTGGCGGAGCAGAGAAACCGCGAACTGGCCGACGTGAAAGCGCGGTATCTCGAGCGGCAGCGCCAGGCGGAAAGCTACAAGCGCAGAGTCGATGTGATCGATAAGCTGCGGGCCAGCCAGTCCGGTCCCGTGAACTTGCTCAACACCATTGGCGACACGATCAACGGCACAGAAGCAGTATGGCTCAACACCATGAAGGATCAGGGCAGCAGCGTGGATATCGAAGGCATGGCCCTGAGCGCGGATGCAGTGGCTTCATTGATTCTGAATCTGCAGAAGACGGGCTATTTCAAGAACATTGAAATTAAAGAGACCTTCCAGGACGACACGTTCAAGGAAATGCAGGCATTTCAATTCACTCTGACCTGCGAAAAAGCGAAGTCCTAAAGGCGGGAGAATATGGGAAGCTTTAGCGAATTATCGGGTCTCAAGCAGATAGCAGCGCTGGTGCTGGGCGCGGTACTGATCAGCGCCGGACTGCATTTCACCGTGTTCAAGTCCCAGCGGGAAGCGAACGCGCAGGCGCAATCCGCACTGGAATTGAAACTTGCCGAAAATTCCGAACTGGAGACTTACGCTCCCAAGTTGAAGGATATGGACCGGCAACTGGCGAATCTGAAACAGCAACTCGAGATTGAACGCAAAATCGTTCCCGACGAAAAGGAAGTGGACGGTTTCATCAAGATGCTCGATGCGGAAGCCATGAAGTCGGGAATCGAGATTCGCCGTTTCACCGCTCTCCCGGTATCGACCCGGGAGTTCTACACCGAAGTTCCGTTTGAAGTGGAACTGGATGGTCCGTACTACTCGGTGCTGAACTTTTTCGACCGGGTAGGAAAGCTGGAACGGATCGTCAACATGTCGGGGTTGCTGATTGCCAACACCAAGATGGGAACCATGGCGAAGGTCAAACACACTTATCAGTACGCGCCGAATGAGAGCATCGTGGCGACCTGCCAAGCGACGACATTCTTTAGCCATGACCTGACACCCGGGGGAGGCGCACCAGCTAAAGGTAGGGGAGGCATATGAGGCTCGCAACGGGAATCCTAATACTGGGGCTCGGCCTGGGAACTGCCGGAGCGCAGAACCCAAGCATTATCGACACTACCAAAGCCAGGCTCAGTGGGGCGCAACAACAGAAAACCGCAGACTCGAATGCGGCGTTAGCGGCTTCGCAGGGACACAATTCGGCTCCGCAAGCCGCAACCGCGCCAGCCAAACCGGCAGCCGGCAAACCGGTGAGCGTAGTCCCCGCCCACGCAGCAGCTCCGCCAGCGGCAGCGTCCAAAAAGCAGCCGGTCGCGACAGTGACGCCAGCCCCTCCCAAAACCCAGGCTAAGAACAATTCCAAACCTAAGACCTCGACACCTAAGAAGACAACTTCGGTCGTGGTGAATCAGCCCCAACCGGCGGTTGCGGTCGAAGACAAAAAGAATCCCGTCGACACCAACAAAGATGCGCACAAAACGATCAGCATGGCCGGCGGACGGCGCGATCCTTTCTTGAGTCCGGTAGTAAACCGAGGTATGGGCGGTTCCGGGTGCAGCACCGGCAAACGCTGCCTGGCAGTTGACCAGATTGCCCTCACCGGAATTGTGAAGTCGGATGCGGGCATGATCGCAGTAGTCGTCAATGCCATGAACAAAGCATATTTTCTGCGGGAAAACGATCCGGTATTCAACGGTTACGTAGTGAAGATCACCGGCGACTCGATCGTTTTCAAAGAGACGATGCAGGACAAATTAGGCAAATCGTTTACCCGGGAAGTTACCAAAAAGATTTCGACTCCGGCAGTTTAGCCGGGGCATCAGCCGGCAGCGATCCGGCTTGGGTTGGCAATGAAATTTGAGCGAGGTATCACGAGGCGAGCAAAACGCGCGCCCGTGGGGAGAAGGGAAATGCGAAAGCAACTGCTGGCTGTTTTGCTACCGACGCTAATTCTGGCTCTGGTGGCGGGCGCTGAGACTCAAAGCACGAGCACAGGCGCGGATACGCATGCCACCGTTCAGAAGGTGGATGTAATGCACGCCGATGATGGAATCAGCGTGGAGATCACTTCCCGCGGACAGGTGACGCCCAAGCTCAGTACCTTGGCTTCGCCAGCTCGTGTGCTGGTGACGTTGCCCAACACCGCGGCAGCCACCGTGCGTAACCACATCAGCGTGGGCGCGGACGGCGTGAAAGGTGTGCGCATCGGCGAGGACGGGCATGTGCCTCCGACCACCAGCATCGTGATTGACCTGGTGCAGGCATGCCCTTACGAACTGCTTCCGACCGGCGATGGCAAAATCATCGTCAAGCTGCACCCCACAGCTGCCAAGGCCGATACCAAAGCCGCGATCATTGCGCCAGCCAAGCTGACGACCTCCGCTTCCGCCGTCGCCCCCGCGGTAGTTAAGACCTCAGCTCCGGCGAGCAAGCCGGTTCAGCTTGCGGCAATTCCGGTCAAAGCTCCCATCGTTGCCGCGGACGCTAAAGCCGCGAAACAAACCGCTTCGGCGACCGACTTTGTTTTTGTCGAGCCAGCCTACCAGCAGAAGAATGATGCCCAGCAGACCATTGCTGACGCAACTACGCCCGCAACCCGCGCCGACGGTGCAGCTGCAAAATTTGTAGATAAACCGGAAGGCGATCTGCTACCGGCGCCCAGCGCTGCCATGCAGCCCCAGGCGGCTCAGGCTCCAGCGACCCAGCCTATTCAACCGGCAGTGAATCTTGCAGCGGAACAAAAAGGCGAGAGCCACTTAGTCACCCCGATCAGTGCCGCCAAGTACACTGGCGAACCAATCTCCGTAAATCTTAAAGATGTGGATCTGAAAGATTTCTTCCGCCTGATTCACGAGATCAGCGGACTGAATGTGGTGCTCGACCCCAACGTTAAAGGCACTTTGACGGTTGTGCTCGACGATGTGCCGTGGGATCAGGCGCTCGACATCGTGCTCAAGAACAACGATCTGGCTCGCCAGCTCGATGGCAACGTACTACGCATCGCGACCGTTGAAACTCTGCGCCATGAAGCTGAATCGCGGCGCGCGGAACAGGAAGCCGAAGCGCTGGCCGTTGATAAGCAGACGGTCACGCGGTTCCTGAGCTACGCCCACTCCAAAGACGTCATCATGACGTTAAAGAAATTCCTGTCGCAGCGCGGTGACGTGGTTGCCGACGAGCGCACCAACGCCGTGATTATCTCTGACATCCCTGCGGTCATGCCAAACATCGACCGCTTGCTTACCCAACTCGATCGCAAGACGCAGGAAGTGGAAATCGAAGCTCGCGTAGTGGCGGCAACCCGCAGTTTCGCGCGCGAGATTGGTACTCAGCTGGGATTTGGCTGGGGCAATGCCGCGACTGCCGTCGGTGGCGCATCCGCCGCGGGCACTTCGCCCCTTTCGACGTTTGGTATAAGCCCGAGGTATCCGATTATTGGAACCACTCCAGCAACCGGAACGACGGGCGTGCAGATACCGCTGTTCTCTAACTTGCCCGCGACCGGCCCGACCAGCGGCTTCTCGTTTATCAATGCCAGCAGCGCAGTGCGAATCGATGCCGTTCTCACCATGGACGAATCTCGTGGATTGCTAAAGATTCTGTCCCGTCCGCGGGTGGTGACGCAGAACAACATCCAGGCTCTGGTTCGCCAGGGCGTCCGCGTACCTATCGTGACCCAGGCGCAGTTGGGTGGTCCGCCAACCGTGACCTACGTCGATGCCTTCCTGCGGCTGACCGTGATTCCGCAGATCACTTCCGAAGGCACGATCTTCCTCAATGTGGATGTCGAGAACACCACACCTGACTTCGGCCGCACGGTCAATGGCAACCCCACACTGATCACGCAGCAGGCGACCACGCAGGTGCTGGTCACCGATGGCGGCACGGTGGTCATCGGCGGCGTAATTCAAACCAACAACTCGATCAACGTGGCGCAGGTTCCGTTGCTGGGCAGCATTCCCTGGCTGGGCAACCTGTTCAAACACACCACCGTCAGTACCTCGAACCAGGAGCTGATTTTCTTCATAACACCGCGGATCATTCAGACCTAACTTCAAGTTAGCAGTAAGCCAGCCGTCGGTTTCCTGAAGTACCTGTCAGGAACCGGCGGTTTTGTTTTTGCGTTAAAGCTAAATTTCCTACGCCCCCGATGGTGTGCAATTTTCCATGGTCCGTTATCGGCGTTGGCAACAGTAACTTCAAAAATGGTCAGCCGCGGATTTCTACCGTGGATCTTAGCGCAGACTCACGCACGCGGCGGAAGGCCTCTGGCAAGGCTTTCAGCAGATCGGTTGCGACCAGCGAATGCTCGCCCATACTCTCGCGGGCCACGTCGCCGGCAAGGCCGTGGAGATGCACCGCAGCGATCACTGCCTCGGCGATATGTTCGGGATTCTGCGCGATCAGGCCGCCGACCATGCCGGTTAGGATATCGCCCGTGCCTCCGGTTGCCATTCCGGGATTTCCGGTTGTGTTCACCCAAACTGTGCTGTCGGGCTGTGCGATCAGCGTGCGATGCCCTTTCAGCACTACGATTAATTCGTGTTCACGGGCGAAAGAACGAGCAACATTGATTCGCTCCCGTTGCACCGCAACAACGGTGGAAGCGACCAGACGCGCCATCTCCCCGGGATGAGGCGTGATCACCAGGCTGCGTCCCTTGCCATTGAGTTCTCCGGCTCGCCCTTCAAAAGCATTGAGACCATCCGCGTCCAGGACGAGAGGTGTCTTGCATGTCGTCACCAAACTACGCACGAACTCAGAAGTCTCCTGATGGCGCGAGATTCCTGGGCCTACCGCCAGAACCGTCTTGCCTTTGATCACTGCGTCCATCGCCCCGCTTTCGAAAGCGCGAGTGGAGATGGTGCCCGCAGCGGTTTCGTCGAGCGGTTCAGTCATTACTTCTGGATGAAATCCTGCTACGGTAGCAAGCACAGACTTCGGCGTGGCCACGGTCGACAACCCCGCGCCGGTGCGCAGCGCCGCCATTCCCGCCATGGCAACTGATCCTGCCTTCCCCACTGATCCGCCAATTACCAGCACATGACCGAAGCTTCCTTTATTCGCTGCGAGTGGCCGTGGCCCGATTAAAGGCGCAATGTCATGGGCGGTAATCAAATTTAGTTGCAGCGAAGAAACGATTGCTCCTTCGGGTGAGCCGATCGGAGCAATCACTGTTACCCCGTCGGTTAGTCTTCCGAAGACGTGCGCTGGACGCGGCGCTGTGAATGTGACTACAGCATCAGCACGCGCAACCGTCCCAGTCTGTTCGCCCATGACATCGGCATCTGCGCCCGAGGGAATATCGACCGCAATTACCGGCGCAGAGCTGGCATTCAGCGTCCTGATTGCCTCGGCATACAACCCACTTACGGGCGGTTTGAAACCTGTTCCCAGAATCGCATCTAAGAGAATTTCGGATTCGAATACAGCCTGAGCCTGTTCTCCCCTGAGTTCCTCGCTCGACCTCGCGATCACGGGCGCGACTGGAAGTCTCGCGAACATCTCTGCTGCATCGCCCCGCAGTTGCGATGGCTCCGCCAGCAAGATAATGCGCACTCCCTTTCCGGCACCGTGCAGCTTTCGCGCCACCACAAAGCCGTCCCCGCCATTGTTCCCCTTGCCACAGATCACACCAATGCGCTCCGCAGATGGGTATTGCGAGATGACAAACTCAGCGACCGCCGTCCCCGCGTTCTCCATAAGCGTGAGCGAAGGCACGCCGAAGCGTTCGCTGGTGATGCGATCAATCTCGCGCATCTCGGGGGCTGTGACGATTTTCATGCTAGACCCAACCGTTCCAAATGGAGGCCGGGCGTCCCGCCCGGCCGGACGCGCCACAGGCCCGTCCTCCATTCCGACTCAGCGACTATAAAACAAAACGGCCCTCCGCGTATTTCGCGAAAGGCCGCAAATCTGAATCAGCAAATCTCAGTCTGCCATCGAGTGCTTGGACTCCTGTAGCGCCTGCACTTTACTGTGCTTGCGGCCATAGCTGAAATAAATCGCAAGCCCGATTATCAACCACACTACCAGCCGGATTTGTGTAGCCGGCGACAGAAAAACGATAAGTGCGCCTGAGAAAAGAATGGAGAGAATTGGAACCAACGGGACCATCGGCGTCTTAAATGGGCGGTTAAGTTCAGGATGCGTTCTGCGCATCACCCACACTCCCGCGCTCACCAATACGAAGGCAAGCAGCGTACCGACGCTCGTCATCTCATCCAGCACGTTAAGCGGAATCACTGTGGCCAGAATCGCCACGAAAATACCCACAACAATCGAACTGAGGTAGGGCGTGCGAAAGCGACGATGAATTTTCCCCGCCCAAGGCCAAAGCAAACCGTCACGCGACATGGCGTAGAAAACGCGCGATTGACCGAGCAACATTACCAGCATCACGGTAGCCAATCCGCCCAGCGCGCCGATTTCTACCAGAAAAGTTGCCCACTGCTGCCCGGCGACGCGCATGCCGACTACGACCGGATCGGGAACGTTGAGCTGCTGATAAGGCACGAGGTGGGTAAGCAAACCTGAAACCAAAATATAGAGCACCGTACAAATGACGAGAGAACCTAAGATCCCCACAGGCATGTCTTTCTTGGGATTCTTGGCCTCCTGCGCCGCTGTCGAAACCGCATCAAAACCGATGTACGCGAAGAAGACCACCCCAGCCCCCCGCAAAATTCCCGACCATCCGAAGTGTCCCCACTCGCCAGTGTTTGGCGGGATGAATGGGTGCCAGTAGTTCGGTTGCCATGAGTGCGAGTACAAGTACGCTCCGGCAAGTACGATGAACATAATCACCACTGCCACCTTCATAATCACAATGGCGGTGGTGAAGTTCGCTGATTCCTTGATGCCAATGACCAGAATCGTGGTGATTACCATGATGACCAGGAAGCCGACATAGTCATACTTCAGGTGAACGGACATGCCGAAAAGCGTGAAATCAGAGGTGGGAAAAGCAGGCAGGTTCAAACCGATATCATGCAGGAACGCTCGCAGGTGGCCGCTCCAACCTACGGCTACCGTGGCTGCGCCAAATGCATACTCCAGAATCAGGTCCCAGCCAATGATCCATGCGACCAATTCTCCCAGCGTGGCATAAGAGTACGTGTATGCGCTGCCCGCAATTGGAATCATGGAAGCAAACTCAGCGTAACAGAGGCCCGCGAATGCACAGGCAACGCCAGCCAGGATGAAGGAGATCACAATCGCGGGACCGGCAAACTGCGCCGCGGCCTGCCCGGTGATCACAAAAATACCCGCCCCGATAATCGCCCCGATACCCAGCGTCAGCAGATTCAGTGGTCCAAGGGCGCGCCGCAGGCTTTGTTCGCCTTCAACTTCGACCGCTTCTTTCATCAATGTAGGAAGATCTTTTTTCGCGAACAAATTCGCCATGCTTCGTTTTCTCCTTGGAAGCTAAGAGACGCTCGTTGCGGCCGAACGTCTCGACCACAAGTAATACACCGGCACTCCCAGCAAAACGATGATGAGTCCGGGCCACGTGTATTGCGGCTTGTAGCGCAATAACACCAGGTCGATGAATAAGGCCATCACAATATACACTGCCGGCAGCACCGGATAGCCAATCGCGCGATAAGGCCGCTCCGCATCGGGATACTTACGCCGTAGCACGAACAATCCGAAGATGGTCAGGATATAGAACACCAGCACCGCGAAGACGATGTAGTCGAGCAGTTGCCCGTAGCTCCCGGAGACGCACAAAACACAGGTCCAGACCATCTGCACCATGAGCGAAGCTGCGGGCGTCTTATAGGTGGGATGCAATTTAGTGACGCCGCGAAAGAAAAGCCCATCTTTTGCCATTGCGTAATAAACGCGCGCACCCGCTAGAATCAGCCCATTAACGCATCCGAAGCCGGAAAGCATGATCGCCGCGGCCATAAGCAGGCCGCCCGCCGCACCAAACATTTGCGTCATGACGGCCGTGGCAACGCGATCCTCGGTGGCGTACTTTATTCCACGCTGCAGGATGGTCGCGCCATTGGCCACGCCGTCCAGGGGCAGCACATTCAGATAAACGAAGTTGCAAATGATGTAAAGCGTGATGACGACGCCGGTGCCTAACGCAAGCGACAGCGGCAAATTGCGATTGGGATTCTTGACCTCGCCAGCGGTAAAAGTCACGTTGTTCCATGCGTCGGCGGAGAACAGCGATCCCACTTGAGCCACTGCCAGAATAGTCAGCGTGCCAACCATCACCATAGGTCCGCCGACTCCTACTTGCACTGCGTGCTGCGCGCTGAATCCGGCATTGTTCCAGAAATTCCCGTGGAAATTCGCGGCCAGGGCCTGAGCATTTCGCCCAATAAATAAACCCAGCAAACCTAAGCCCAAAAGCGCCGATACTTTGGCGAAAGTAAAAACATTCTGAATCAACGCGCCGGTTTTCACCCCAAAAATATTGATCACCGAGAGCGCAACCACGACGAGAATCGCTACGAGATTTTGTGTGTTCAGTCCCACATCCATGTTGCCCAGAACCATGGGACCAATCCGAATGGGCGGAACTCTCCAGAAATGCAGAATCCAGTTCGAAGAAGAAATCGATGGAACGAAGATACCCAGAAACTTACCAAATGCCACGCCCACCGCGGCAATCGTACCCGTTTGAATTACGAGGAACAAAGTCCAGCCATAAAGAAATCCCCAGAGCGGGCCGAGTGCTTCGCGCAGGTAAACATACTGGCCTCCGGCTCGCGGCATCATCGCCGCCAGTTCGCCATAGCTCAAAGCCCCGACAATGGTCATGAAGCCGGTAACGAGCCAGGCCGCAATCAGCAGCGCCGGAGAATTTACTTCTCGCGAAATCTCAGCAGAAACAATGAAGATGCCCGAGCCGATCATCGAACCCATGACCAGCATGGTTGCGCTGGTCAGGCCCAGGGCCTTGACCAGTTCTTTGTCCTGGTGGCTGTGAATTTCCCATTCGCTGGCGTTCCGTACTGCCGGCTTCGTCTCGGTGCTCAACTAGGCTCCTAGTTTTTGGGTTACGTGGGACAGCCGCCCCCGGCTGTCCGGCCGAGCAAAGCTCGGCAGCCGCTTCGACTCTATCTTAAGACGCGAAAAAATTCCTCTACTGATTTTCGCGGTTCCCGCATCAGGTCCGATATTACCGCGACAGAGTCCGCTCCTGCATCAATCACCGATCGGCAGTTGGCACGATTAATGCCTCCGATGGCCACCAGCGGCTTTTGCGTCAAGGCCCGCGCTTTCTGTACGCCTTCGAGGCCGACGACGGGATCAGGATTGGCCTTGCTCGCAGTCGAAAACACAGGCCCAATGGCAATATAGTCAGCGGAGGTCTTGTCGGCTTCCGCCACCTGCTCAGGGTTGTGCGTGGAAACGCCGAGCCACAGTCTTTCGCCGATTACTTTTCTGGCGCCGGCTGGCGACAAATCCTCCTGACCAACGTGTACGCCATCGAAGCCCGCCGCTAAACAAAGGTCTGCCCGATCATCCATGATTAGCGTGACAAACCCACCAAACCGGCGTTTCAGTTCCCGCGATTGCTCAAGAATCTGACGAGCATTGCCGGTCTTGTTTCGGTATTGCAGCAGCGTGATGCCGCTTGCGAAAAGCTCTTCCGCCGTCGAAAACAAAGTCTGGTGATCGCGAAAGCATGATGTGTCAAGAATGGCGTAAAGGCGAGGCAAGGAGTTCATGCTCGCGGTCCACTTTGAAAATGTCGGGGTTTCTGCCGCGTCGATGACTGTAACCTGTCATCCTGAGCGGAGTTGGGGCCGCGAAGCGACTCCGACGCAGTCGAAGGACCCCGAGCAAACGGGTGCTCACGCTGGCGCGCCTGGGAATTCTTCCTGGAAAGTAGGGCGTGGTGAGAATGCCTTGCAGCATTCAAGTGGTGATCACATTCGAGGGGTCCTTCGACTGCGTGGCCGCTACGCTTCGCGTATCGGCCACTTCGCTCAGGATGACTGCTAATTTGTCTAGTGCGCTGGCTTGCCATTCTTCGCCAGAAATCGCTCGATAAAAGTCGTGTCGAACCTGCCCGCGCGGAAATCAGGATCAGCCAGAATCCTCCGATGCAGTGGGATGGTCGTATATATTCCTTCGACGATAAACATTTCCAGCGCGCGCGCCATGCGCGAGACCGCTTCACCGCGATCTTTGCCGCGCACAATTAGCTTGGCGATGAGCGAGTCGTAATAAGGAGGAATTACTCCTTCGGCGTAGGCCGCGGTATCAATTCGCACGCCCGTTCCTCCTGGTGGATTGAATGCCGTAATTTTCCCCGCGGAGGGCGTGAACTTTTCCGGATGCTCGGCATTGATGCGGCACTCGATGGCATGTCCGCGATGCACGATCGGACCGAGCAGCACGCTTTCCATGCGCTCACCCGCTGCCAGCAGAATCTGGCTCTTGACCAGATCCACGTCGGTAACCATTTCCGTGACCGGGTGCTCTACCTGAATGCGGGTGTTCATTTCGATGAAGTACAACCGCCGATCTTCATCCATCAAAAATTCAATCGTACCGGCATTCACGTAGCCGATGTCGGAAAGCGTCTTCGAGATAACGTCGCCGATCTGCGTCCGCAGTTCCGGCGTCATTTGGGTTGATGGAGATTCTTCCAGTAACTTCTGGTGACGCCGCTGGATCGAACACTCGCGTTCGCCCAGGCTCACCACATTGCCATACTCGTCGGCCAAAATCTGGAACTCGATGTGGCGCGGACGCTCGATGAATTTCTCCATGTAAAGATCGCCATTGCCGAAAGCCGCTGCCGCCTCCGCTTGCGCCGCTTTGAACAAAGCCGGAAGTTCTTCTTCGCCGCGAACAATGCGCATGCCGCGTCCACCGCCGCCAGCCGACGCTTTAATAATCACCGGAAACCCAACCTGCTTGGCCCACTCCATGGCTTCGCCTTCGCTGGCAAGAATCCCATCCGAACCGGGCAGAATGGGCACACCCGCCTTCTTCATCGCTGCGCGAGCCTTTTCCTTTTCACCCATAAGCCGCATGGTCTCGGGCGGAGGCCCAATAAACTTAATATTGCTGGTTTCGGTGACCTCGGCGAAATTGGCGTTCTCCGCCAGCAATCCGTATCCAGGATGGATGGCGTCGACATTCGTTATTTCAGCCGCGCTAATCACGGCGGGGATGTTGAGGTAGCTCTGAGCCAATTGGGGAGGACCAATGCAGATGGCTTCGTCGGCAAACTTAACATGCAGCGAGTTCCGGTCAGCCTCGCTATAAATCGCCACGGTGCGAATGCCGAGTTCTTTGCAAGCACAAATTACCCGCAAGGCAATCTCGCCGCGGTTCGCTATCAGAATTTTATTGAACATGCATTAAACGAGTGTGGAGCGGACACTCTTGTCCGCTTTTTTGACCTTAATCCCTCATAACTCAAGAAATCGAAAATCAACAGCCAACATCAAAGGCGGCGGACAGGAGTGTCCGCCCCACACTGTCAACTTCTCGGCCGAATCACAAATAATTCCTGCCCATATTCGATTGGTTGGCCGTTCGCAACTAGTTTCTTGACAATCTCACCGGCCACATCCGCCTCGATCTCATTCATCAACTTCATGGCCTCCACGATGCACAACACCTGCCCGACTTCAACCATATCGCCAGGTTTAACAAAGGGCGGAGATCCTGGCGATGGGCATTCGTAGAACGTCCCTACGATGGGTGAATGGACCGTATGCAGTCCAGGTTCCACGGCTGGCGGAGGAGCGGCGCTCTCGGTTGCCGCCGAGGCCGCCACGGGCGCAGCCGGCGAAGCGGAAATTTCCGGCACCGCCGCAGGCGTCGTGTGTACGGCAAAATGGGTGACCGGCGCCGGTGGCGCGACCACATGTTCCACGCCGCGCTTAATGCGCACCTTCACATCGCCGCGTTCCAATTCGAACTCGGCAATATCTTTTTCAATTAAGAACTCTATGAGTTCCTTCAGTTCTTTCTGGTTCATGGTTTGCGGTGGGACTTCTTCCTGCCTGTCGCGCCAACTTGTGAAGCCGGGCAAATCTGCGCACGGCTGAGAATCGAAACAACTTTAAATCGTGATGAGTTCTTTGTTCGAGGACGCCAGAATCTCACAGCCCCTGATTTGTCACCACCACCATGTCTTCGATGCGCACGCCCCCGCTGCCGGGTATGTAAACGCCGGGCTCGACGGTAATTACCATCCCCGCCCGCAAAATTTGGCTCTGTCCCCCCGCTATGCGAGGCGGTTCGTGAATCTCCAAGCCTACACCATGCCCGGTTGAGTGGGTAAAATGCCTAGCCAAACCATTCCTTTTCAGCACATTACGCGCGGCTTCGTCTACTTTTCCGACGCTCACGTCCGGCTTTACTGCTGCTATGGCTGCGGCTTGCGCCTCATACACCGCCTGGTAAATTCGCCGCGCTTCACTCGTCGGACGGCCAACGTAAACCGTGCGAGTCCTGTCGGAACAGTAGCCGGAAAGTATAACACCGAAGTCGCAGACCACGAATCCCCGCGATGGAATCGCAGCCGCGGACGCGCGACCATGCGGCAACGCCGATCGCTTCCCAGACGCAATGATAGTGGGGAACGACATTTCTTCTGCTCCGGAACGCCGCGCCAGGTACTCCATTTCGGCCGCAACTTCAGTCTCCTTTACGCCCGGGCGGATCACCTCGAGCGCCCGCTCAAACAGGCTTGCACCCAACGCCGCCGCAGCTTGTAAACTTGCAATTTCATCCGCGTCCTTCAGCATCCTTGCTTGTTCAACCAAACCCCGCGTCTCTCGCAACCTAAAGTCGCGCCGCAGCATAGACGCCAGTTGCGAACGCGCAGCCACGGTTAAGTGTTCGCTTTCAATGCCAAGCCGGATCGGCTTCCTCCGCGCAATCTTGTTCTGTGTCAGCCACTCCGCCGCAGCGGCCAGCGGCGGCTTCCGGGCAATTACGACCCGCGATCCCTTCACCTCCGCACGCGCCTGCTGACTGTAGCGTCCATCGGTGAAGAAAATTGCGCTGGTTTCTAAGATGGCCAGAACGCCAGATGTTCCGGTAAATCCGCAAAGGTAGCGGATGTTGGGCAGATGGATGATCAGCAAGGCGTCCACCGAGGTGCTGTCCAGAAGGGTTTGCAACCTCTTTAGCCGCCCTTTGTGGTCCATCTCAGAAGTGTAACAAGAACGCTGAATAACACGTCGTAGCTCGATTTTAGTACAGGCTACGGGACTGCTTTTTGGACAGTTATAAGCGGTCCACCACGGTGGCCATTACCAGAATCCGGACAAGCGCTTCCGTAATCTGCCTTACCTTCGCCTGTCATGACATAGTGGATTTGGCTATGACACACTTCCCCCAGACTCATCCTCAACACCGCGCCCAGCGAGTGCAATTCCAAAGCACAATTCCGGTCGTGATCAAGCTGAATGACGGGCGCAGTGCGCGAGGGAAACTGCAAACCATTTCCGAGACCGGCGGTATGTTGCGATTGGCTGGAGCGCTGGAGCAGGGCAATCTGGTCGAGGTCACCATCGAGACGGAATCGGGCGCCGTGAAAGCCATGGCAGAAATCCTGCAGCCCACGCGCAAATCCAAGGACGGGACCCTGCAGCCGTTTCGCTTCATCGCGCTCGAGGACAACGATCACCAGACTTTGCGCGACGCCCTCGATTCCCGCGTGGACAAGGACTTCCTCGGACTTCGTTCCTCTCAGTGGGTCGCGCCAAAGCGACATTGAGTGAGTGAGCTAACATGTCATTTCAGCGCGAAACGCGCGAATGCGGAATTTTGCGGAGTAGAAACTGCTTTCCGCCCGCGCCGGCCAAACAGCAGATCCCTCGACTTCGCTCGGAATGACATGATCGTGGGGGCAGCGTTGATCTCTCGCTATACTGGTCTCCGACCTCATGGAGACGCGAGAATTCATCACCCATTCCCCAGAACAGACGATCGCCCTTGGTCGTTCGCTGGCGGTGATGCTGGCGCCGCCGAAAATCGTAGTGCTTCGCGGCGACCTGGGAGCCGGCAAGACCACGCTGGTCAAAGGCATTGCGGAAGCCTTCCATGCGGCGGCGGAAGAAGATGTAACCAGCCCTACCTTCACTTTGATTCACGAATACCGCGGCCCAGAGGCGCTTCTCTATCACATCGATTTGTACCGCGTGGATACGCCGCGCCAGCTTGAGACTTTAGGGCTTGACGACCTGATCGCGGAAAACAGCGTCCTGCTGATCGAATGGGGAGAAAAGTTCGCACGCTTTGAACGCGAATGTGACGTGGAGATTTCTCTGGAACGGGTGACCGAAAATGAGCGAAGGGTGCGAATCATCCATCGCTAAGAACTTTCACCACGGAGTCACAGAGTCACGCGAGAAATATTTTCGGGTCCCTCTGTGTCTCCGTGTCCCCGTGGTGAATAAGCCTCTAGAACCCCATGATGTTGTAGCCGCAATCTACGTGGATGTCTTCGCCGGTGATGCCAGAACTCGCGTCTGAAGCCAGAAAGACGCCAGTCGCGCCGACTTCGTTCACGTCCACATTGCGCTGTAGCGGGGCGCGCTCGGCATGGGACTTCAGCATGTCTCCCAAACCAGAGACACCGCGAGCGGCGAGAGTCTTGATCGGGCCCGCGGAAATTGCATTCACGCGAATTTTTCTTTGCCCAGTTCGTATGCAAGATAACGCACCGTGCATTCGAGCGCAGCCTTGGCTACTCCCATCACGTTGTAATGAGGCACGACTTTCTCCGCGGCGTAGTAGGTCATGGTCATGATGCTGCCCCCGTCTTCCATCAGCGGCGCAGCCGCTCGCGCCACCGCAATCAGCGAATAGACGCTAACATCGTGCGCTATCGCGGAATCCCTCTCGGCTTGTGTTTACGAAATCACCTTTCATTTCCTCGGCAGGAGCGAAAGCCACGCTATGGACAAGAACATGCAACTTGCCATAGCGCTCTTTGAGTTTGTCGAAGAGTCGCGCAATCTCGGCGTCATCAGAAACGTCACATTGAATCCTTCAGCCCCGGGCAGCGAAAGAATCAAATCCCGAGCTTCCTGCTCCAAGCGCTCGTTCTGATACGTAATGGCGAGCTTGGCGCCGGCGTTGTGCAGACCTTGGGCGATAGACCAGGCGATGCTGCGTTTGTTGGCGACTCCAAAGACAACGGCTACTCGACCTTCGAGACTGGAGGACATGCGTGTCTCCCAATGAAATTGGACCAGAAAGAATAACAGCGGGAACGGCTTATTTACCACAGAGACACAGAGTCACAGAAAGAAACTCGGGATGGCAATTCAAAAAAGACCCTCGATTCCTCTGTGTCTCTGCGTCTCTGTGGTAAAGCTCTTATTTCACCGGAGTGGCTTCCTGAACGGGCGAAGCCGCTCCCACGGGCCAGCTGGCGCTGACAAATGCGACCGCATATACCAATCCAATGATTGAGAATCCGGCGACCAGACTCACCTGCGCCACTGCTCCTACAAGCAGGGCCAGGCAAATCTGCATCGCCGTGCCCGCAAAATAAAACGTGTTCTGTACTCTCCCCATGAAATGCTGCGGCACCTGCTCCATGATGCTGGTGTTCATGGCCACGCCACTCACGCCGCGGGCCGATCCCATCATGCCATAGAGAAACACGGCGATGGCAAGCGCAGGAGAGAGCGGCGCTAAGATCATGCTGATCGTCAGCAATCCCATCGAGATTGCGATTGAGCGCCGGGCGCCCAACCCTGCAATCAGCCAAGGCGCGTACAGAGCGCTGGCAAACGCACCTGTGCCCCATCCGGCATTCAGCCAGCCATACCCGACAGCACCGGCATGAAATACCTTGTCACTCAACGGAGGAGTGACGACGACTCCGGTCGTCATTGCGGCCAGGAACAGCGCCCAACTGATTCCCAGAAAAACCAGACTCCGCCGATTGCGAAGAAACTGGATGCCTTCGCGCATCTCACGCACAAAGCGCTCGACTCCGGTTTCCGCGGCCTCGATGTCGGCGCGCAACTCCTCTGGCCGTGGCACCACGTGCCGTCCCTTTCGCACCGCGAAGTAACAGAGAAACGAAACCAGGTAGGTGGAGAAATCGATCAGCAAAACCCCGCCCAGTCCGATGCGGTTGTAAACGAATCCGACGATAGATCCCGCAATCAGCCAGCCTCCCTGAATTCCTGCCAGGAGAAAAGTATTTGCGTGGACGAATTCCTCGCCGGGAGTCAACTCCTGGATCAGCGCTGTGATCGTGGGCCAGAACATCCAAAAGCCCGCGGCCACCAGCGTGTTCATCAGGTAGAGTTCCCAAATCTTTGCTTTTCCCATGAAGGCAAGAATAGAAACGGCGAGGATAACGACGGCGCGGCCGGCGTCGAGCATCATGACCAAGCGACGGCGGTCTTCGCGGTCAATGATGACGCCAGTGAACGGCAGCATCAGCATGGCCGGAATGGTTTGCAGGACGGCGAATGTTCCTAGGGCGATTTCAGAGTGCGTGGCCTGCAGAATGTACCAGGCAACCGCGGCAGAGTTCATTCCGCTGCCTAACATCGAAATCACATTGGCAGCGAAAACGAAGCGCAACGCCGGCTTCTGCAGAATGGATCGCATGATCTAATTTAAATGAAGAGGACGCGTTCGCCAAACCCGGGGAGCGCTGGAGTGTCTCAATTTCAACCAAGCTAAAGATTCGTTGGCAGCGCCTTTCTATCTCTGCGTGCTCCGCGGCCGTTTCTCTGCGATCTCCGCGATTTAAGACTTCGTTTAACCTGGCTCATGAACACCTTGAAACGCGGAGCCGCAAAGAACGGCCGCAGAGCCGCGGAGAAACTCGGCGAAGAGCAAACTGAGACAGTACCGAACGCTGCTTTCGCATTCCTGACAATTGAGATGCACCCGCAGCGGCGAAGCGGCGGTATAGGAAAGGCCAGGACGGCAGTCGGGTTTTCGTGGTTTTAAGATGGAGTCCCTTTAAGGGAATGCGGACTATGCGATTTTTCGATTTGGCCATTGGATCTGGATGCGGCGGGATTCCCAAAACAAATACACGATCAACATGATCATTTCGGGCTCGATTGGATGCTTGTAACGGACGAAGGGCATCACCAGATAATAGGGAAGCGGGTAGAGCAGCAAAAAACAGGCAAGCAAAAATGCTCCGCACTTTCGATTGCGAATGGTTAACCACAACCCCGCGAAAGCAAGTACGGCTCCCAGCAAGAAATTGGTGTGACGAGAGATCATCAGGTCGTATCCCGCCAATGATCGTTGCCTGCGGCGGAGCGATCCAGAAATAAACAGCTCGTTCGGCCGTGAATCGCAAAAATCTTGCAGGATGCTCACCTATAAACTGGCGGACCTCCTGCTTTTTTTCGGCCATGAATCCGAGCTCGCCTAATTCCTGAAACCTCCGCATGGCTTCGGGATTGTTGCCGGGATGTTCGTTGCGGGTCCACAGTCCCGCGGATTGGTCGTTGTTAGCCTCGTACATTTCCAGCGGAAGATTGTCGCGAACGAAAATGAACTTGCCAAAAACCTCGTAGTTACGCAGCAACCACGGGCTCACAACCAGAGCGGCGGTAAGTACGCATAAAGCATGCTCCAATCAATTGCCCGGTCCTGCGGGGAAGGCGATACAGAAGCCACAGCAAGCAGAAAGGAAACATGCTCACAATCGCAGTATTGGTCAGTGCGATCACGCCCCACAGCATTCCGAACAAAATCCATGTGCGGAGGCGAGGCGGTTGGTCCGCCATGCGAAGCGTAAGCAGTAGTGCGAGACTCAGCAAAAAAGTGGTGAGGCTTGTCTCCCACACCACGCGTACCGGCCAATAGATGGCATAAGGGAAAACAGCCCACGCCCATGCGGTTGCGCGCGCCACTCCAGGTCCGTAAATTAGCTCCGCGATGACGGTAAAGCGTAAGACAAGTTAGAGCCGCAAAAATGCTGTTGAATGCCAGAATCACCCATGCAGAAAGCGCACTGTACACCCCGAACAATTTGAATACACCCGCGAGGATGTACGGATAAAGAGGCGGCGCCCAGGCGCTCGGTCCCGTGGGAAGATCAGTCGGCGAACTGAATCCCTGCCCTTCGGCGATGGAACGCGCAAGCCGTCCCATTTCCCAGCCAAATTGAAAGTGATCACGGCGAGGCGTGATTCGATAAGTATGGCCGACGGTGATAACCGCCAGGCGAAGCAAAAATGCGATCAGAACGATGAAGAGGATCGAATGGTGAAGAGGCTGGCGCGTTGATTTCTGTGGCTGGCTCACTTCGGCGGCCACGAGACTGGGCCCGACGCGATCTTCACCTTGCATCGGCTCAGACTACAGCATTGACTCCGCTCGCGCCACGTGGCGAAGATTGGAGGCCGGGCGTCTCGCCCGGTTGGACGGGCGAGACGCCCATCCTCCATTTAGGTTCTCAGTGTCCCGCTAATTCAGCCGAAAGCAGATTCGCTTTCATTGCAAGATTGTTGGCGCGCTGTAAGTCTCCGCCGCTTGCCGCCTTTTTAGCTTGATCCATATAGCTCTTGATTTGCTTTACCGTATCCTGCTGGTTCGCATTGAGCGGGCGCCCGGAAATTTTCTTCAGATTCGCGTCGCTGGTCGCCAATAATTTATTGGTACTGTCCACCTCTCGCGAAGCCTGTTGCGGGCTTACGCCCGGCGAAAGATTTACGCTATGGTCGTCTGTTCCTCCATTGGGAACAACCGTCTTGGTGGGACCTGATTGTGCTGGTGTTTGCGTCGCCACAATAGGTTTTCGGTGCTTCCTGGTTTTTGTCACGGGCTTGCAGTCTGACTGAACGGTCGATGAGGATGGAGAATTATTCGGGCAGGGCGCGGTTGCTGTTGCCGGGTGTGGCAAATTGGCCGGGTCGAAAGTTTCTTGCTGATCGCTCGGTGATGCGGCAGTCGCACTTTGCGAGGAAGAATTATTCTGTGATTGTGTCGCCTGCAAAGCGGCCGATGCCGCGACCGCCGCACTATTGCCGGGCGCACAAAATGTCAGCAGACACATTCCGACAATGGCGGCCAGTCTCATGTCGTTCGTCCTTGGTATCAGCAATCTGGGTATCAGCGAATTCTATCGCCGAATAAACGCCGCTGCACTATTCACTTTACGAATGCCTGAGCTACAGTTTCAATTCAGGCGAAGCTCGCGCACTACTCTACTCACGAATTGGGAAGAGTCAAGCTGGGCGTAGCAGCCGGTATAGTCTCACCATTCGCCTCAACCCGGATCGAATAGGCTGGCAGGCGAAGACGAAAGATGGTGCCTTGCCCTTCCACGGTCTCGAAATCGATCGAGCCATAGTGCCACTGCAGCGCCTGATAAGTTTGAGCCAACCCAATTCCGCTGCCACCTTTTCTGGTGGTGAAGTACAGTTCGAAGATCTTTTCCTGGAGTTCGTGCGGTATGCCGACACCTTGATCGCGTATTTCGGTGACAATGCTATCGTCATCGCGCCCCGCCGAGATAGTCAGCGTGCCACCGCTCGGCATCGCCTGCATTCCGTTGATAATCACATTTAAGATGGCTTGTTTCATCACGTCCGCGTCCACTCTCACGCCCAGTGGTTCGGTTCCCAGCCTGCGCTTCACGGTCACGCCATGCTGCTCAGTGTCGGGGGTAGCGAGCATGATCACATCCTCCAGCAGTCGGCGCAGATCGATTTCCTCCAGACGCAGATCGCGTGGACGCGTGAAGTCGACCAGAATCTGAACTACACGATCTAGCCGATGAATCTCACTACCGATAATATCCATGTGGCGACGCGTGTCCGGATCAATCTGTTTTAGCTTGCCCTGCAGTAATTGTAAATGCAGCACGATGGCATTGATGGGATTCTTCACCTCGTGGGCCACCCCGCGCGTAGTGCGGCCGCTGGCGGACATCTGCCGTGATAACTCAATTTCATCCTGAATACGCCGCACCGATTCCGCATCGCGCAAGGTCAGCAACGCGCCGATCGGAGAGCCTCGCTCCTGAATGAAATCCAGAGATACCTGCACCCTTTTAGTGTTTGACGATTCAACTTCGCGCTGGGCAATGGGATGCCGCGACTGGAAACCGTCGAGCACAAGCACTCCGAGCGGCGTGTCCCGGGTAAAGATTTCCTTGACCGTTCGACCCAGCAATTCTCTTCTGGGACGTCCAAGAAAACGCTCGACCGAAGCGCTTACCAGAACCACCCGCGAATCTCGTGTGAAGAGCATCAACCCGTCCTGCAAATTTCCCATGATCTGGTCGACGTTGTCTTTCAATGCGGAGAAGATTTCTTTGGCATCGCGCATCTGCCGGCCCAAGTGGGCGATTTTCAATGTCACCAGGCCATACTCATCGTGGCCGGCTTCCTCCTCGCTTACGGCATCAGCATCGCCCGCGGTTACGCTATCCAGACTGCGGCTGATGCGTTCCAGGGGCCCAAGCGCGAGATGCGAGAGGCCAGCCGCCAACAGACAGCGAAAGCAAGATCGAGATTCCAGAGAAAATCACAGCCTGTTGCAGCTTCGGGGTGATCTCGTTTTTCAAAAATACGGTTGAAATGCCCAGCCGAATGCTGCCGAACGGTTGCCCGTTCAGTTGCAATGGCAAACGGGCTTCATAAATGGTCGGAGGGTGGTACACCAGGCGCAGCTGCCGGCGGAACTTCGCATCCTGCACGATCTTGAAATCAGGACGGGCAGGCACAACTTTGCCGACCAGATCCGGATTGGTATGGAGGATTGCCTTGCCGTCGCTGTCAACGATGGCCGCGTCATAGATCATTGGCCAGTCGGTCAGAACCGACTCCAGCATGGTGTTCAAATCGAGGTTGGTTGCCAGATACTCCGCAATGGCTCGCCGAACTTTAACCGGGTTGTTGGTGTCAATCCGCGTGCTGGTCAGATCCGGAATTGCGTTCGCCGCGAGATAAGCAAGTTGAGAATTGAGAAAACCAGCAGTATCGTGCGCGAAAGTGACTCGCTGGCGCAGCATTTGCCATACATAAATGTAGGAAAATGAGCACACCAGCGCCGCCACCATCAAGGTAATGGCAAGCACGATTTGAGTTTTGCGACGCATCCTCAGTCAGCCGATCGAACAAACAACTTCCGCTTTCGGCTAATCCTCCCTGGCCAGAGCGGCATCGGCCGCAGCGTTGCCATATTCCTTCAGCTTATTATGCAGGGTTTTCAAGCTGATGCCGAGAATTTCCGCCGCCCGCGTCTTGTTATTGCTGGTCGACTCAATAGTCTTAAGAATAAGCCGCCTCTCTGCCTCTTCCACAGTCGTGCCGACACCCAAATGTATTGCATCGGGATCTTCGGATGAGGTACGAATCGTGGCCTGGCCGAATCCGGGGGGCAGGTGCTTGGTTTCAATTACTGCCCCGTCGCACACGATGACGGCTCGCTCCAAAGTGTTTCGCAACTCGCGCACATTGCCGGGCCACGAATAATTCTGAAACAAGTTCTGGACAGCTTCACTGACTACCGCGACCTTTCGTCCATGTTTGGCTGACATATCTTTCAAAAGAGATTCCACGAGAGCGGGAATATCGTCCTTGTGCTCGCGCAACGGCGGCATGTGAATATTGAAAACGTTCAGCCGGTAGTAAAGATCGTTGCGCAATTCGCCGCGAGCGACAGCCTCCTCAGGCACTTTGTTGGTCGCGGCGAGAACGCGAACGTCCACGGTGGTTTCCACCTTGCTTCCCAGACGGCGAAGCTTGCGATCTTCCAGCACCCGAAGAAGTTTAGCTTGGGTGCCGACCGGCATTTCCCCAATTTCGTCGAGCAGTAAGGTTCCCCCTTCCGCCAGTTCGAAGCAGCCAGTCCGGCGTTCTAATGCCCCGGTAAATGCGCCCCTTTCGTGACCAAAAATCTCGCTCTCGATCAGAGTTTCCGGAATCGCTGCACAATTAATCGGGACGAATGGGCGATTGCGGCGAGGGCTGAGTTCATGGATGGTCCGCGCTACCAATTCCTTACCGGTGCCGCTGGCGCCCGTAATCAGCACGGACGCGGTGCTGGGCGCCACCATTTCGGTCAGCCGGAACAGTTCTTGCATTTTCTTCGACGAGCCCACCAGGCTCCCCAGAGACCCAGCATCCCGCAACTTGCGGCGGGTAACTTCCAGTTCCACCCGAGTTCCCAACAAGGCTGACGCGTTTTGTAGGATGGTGCGTAGCCGGTTGATGTCGATAGGTTTTGTGATGTAGTCGTAAGCCCCCATGCGCATGGCCTGCACGGCGCTGTCAATCGTGCCTTGAGCCGTTACTACGATTACGGCGACCGTTTTGCTGTCATCGGCAATGCGCTCCAACAGTTCGAGTCCGCCCATTCGCGGCATCTTGAGATCGGTCACCACCAGGGAGGGCGCCCAAGTGGAAACTTTTTCCAGACCTTCCGCCCCGTCTTTCGCAGTATCAGCGGTATAACCCCACGACGAAACCAGCTCGGCAAGCCCGGTCCGCTCATTTTCCTCGTCTTCGACGATCAGTACTTTTTCCTGGCTCATACGCTCCGGCTCATTGAAATAGGTCCCTAGCCATTATTAAGGCTAGTAGCCATTGCTGCAAGCATAGTGATTCGCGCGCAGACAAAAACTCGGCCGGTGTCCAGACACGACGCAGTTAATCTCAAATCAAGACAAACCCGCATGTTCATTTGCTGGACGCAACGAATCGGCATCAAGTAGAATGTTGACTCTGATTTTACGAGTATGGTTATGAACACCTCGCTTCTTGGCATTTGTCTACACGAGATTAAGAAGTATTGATTTCTAACGGTTACCATGCTGTGGATTCCCAATCTTGTAAGTGTGCATGGATATACAAGCTGACTAAAAAGTTTCGGAGGACGATATGTCGTTTCATCCCGGTTTAAGAAGCACGCGTGTGCTGTGTGCTAGTTTCTTGCTCATGTTAACCGTCGTTCTGTTATCAGCCGTCACGCTGGCGCAGGACGTGGAAACCCCCAAATACGAAATCTTCCTTGGCTATCAATGGCTCCATCCTGGTGCCGGCATTCCCGCCCCGTTCCAAAATTACAACGCTCCAGTCAAAATGACGCTTGCCGGATATGCCCACCGGGTTTGGCACCGCCTTCACTTACAATTTTCAAAAGTATTTCGGATTGGAAGGCGACTTCGGAACCAATTGGGATAACTACGAAACCACTCTTTCGCTCGGTCCCAAGTTGAACCTGCGCACCGATGAGTCAAATTTCTTTTTACATACTTTGTTGAGCTACAACCGGCTCGCCGTCGATGGGCTGCCCAACGGAAATGGCATTGGCGCAATTCTTGGCGGCGGATGGGACCTGCGCGTCAACCGTAGATTCTCTCTGCGAGTCGCTGAGGCGGACTACGTTTGGGCCAGGCAAAATTATGCCTCGGTGGTGTCGGCAGCGTTCCCCGATCTTCGGCGAGTTTCGCTGGCGGGGATTCGCCTGCGCACCGGGTTAGTGTTCAACTTTGGCTATCCTGAGTTAGTAACGCCGACTGCGAGTTGCTCGGTGCAGCCCAATGAAGTTATGGTTGGCGAGCCGATCACGGCTACCGTCTCGACAACTAACTTCAATCCCAAACACACGCTGACTTACAGTTGGAACGCTACCGGCGGAAAGGTGACTGGCAAAGACAATACCGCCAGCATCGACACCAATGGCGTCGCCGGGGGCAGTTACACGGTGACAGCTCACGTCAGCGATCCCAAGAGGAAGACGAACGGAGAGGCTAGCTGCACCGCGAACTTTACGGTGAAGGAGCCGCCGAAGAATCCGCCTACATTCTCTTGCTCAGCCAGCCCGACTTCGTTGCAGGCGGGCGGAGCCTCGACCATTACCTGCACTTGTACCAGTCCGGATAACGTCCCCGTGAACATCACTGATTGGACTGCCAGCGGCGGAAGCATTTCCGGGACCGGCAGCACTGGGACTCTGAATACGACCGGTGCATCCGCGGGAACCATAACAGTGTCCGCCACTTGTTCTGACACGCGTGGCCTGAATACTCAAGCCTCCGTACAAGTGACGGTTGAAAACCCGCCGCCACCGCCACCGCCGCAAGCCAGCAAGCTGGCCGAATGCGACTTCGCGAACATGGCCAAAATCAAGAAGCCGTGGCGCGTTGATAACGAATGCAAAGGCAAATTGGACGACGTTGCTAAGAACCTGCAGCAGAACGCAGACAATAAGCTGATCATCGTCGGCAATGCCGAACCCACGGAGAAGCGGAAGAATCTGGCGGCTGAACGCGCCGTCAATTCGAAGGCTTATCTCACGGGCGGCGAAGCCAAGCTGGGAATTGATCCCAGCCGCATCGAGACTCGCACCGGTAGCGCCGGCACGATGACCGCCGAGTACTGGATCGTTCCTGCTGGCGGAACGTTCACTGGAGAAGGCACGCAGCCTGTGGATGAATCCAAGGTCAAAGCGGTTCCGGACCACCCACACGCCGCGGCGGCGAAAAAGAAGGCGAAGCCCGCAACTCACCAATAAAAGTGGTGAGTGAGACAATGGCCGGTCGAGTGCAACGCTCGACCGGCTTTTTTTTGTGATTTAAGCTATTTCGTGTGACGTCTGTCACATATTGGCTATGCCCCAGGCCTTACTATTTACGGATTGGCCCCACATGTCTTCGGTGTTTTCGCTCTCGCAATTCTCAGCCATAGCTACGCAGGCCATAGTTCGGGCACTGGATTGGGTAGCGGAGCGGACGCTTCCGCCCGACGATACTCCCATGCATCAGCGGACCGGTCGACGCGGCGAAGAGGATGCGTACTTCTATCTCCGTCGTCTGGGATACGTAATGGTATCTCGGAATTTTCGCTCGTCGCGCCGCCGCGGAGAAATTGACCTGATCGCCTGGGACCATGGCGTGTTGTGTTTTATCGAAGTCAAAACCCGAACCACGCACGCCGTGAAGCCCGCAGAAGCTGCCGTGGATCGAGACAAGCAGCGCGGTTTGGCGGCCGTGGCCGATGAGTACCTTCATCACCTGGCACATCCGTGCCAGTGGCGCTTCGACGTGGTGACCGTGTATTATGAACCGCAGTCCAGCCAGCCACTGATAGAGCTATTTCGTAATGCCTTCCCTCTATCGTAGAATAAAAATTTGGTTTTAATGCGGACTGGCGTCAGCCAGATCCATACGCCTTTATTGAAAGGATTTAGTCCTTGCCCGAGCTCAGAAAAGACCCAATTGTAGGCCGATGGGTAATTATTTCGACAGACCGCGCCAAGCGTCCAACCGACTTTGCCCGTGACGGAGTGAAATTAAAAGGCGGTTTTTGCCCGTTCTGCTACGGAAACGAGAGCAAGACCCCGCCCGAGATCCAGGCCTATCGCCCGAACCCCAATGGAGCGCCTCCGCCACAGCGCGATACTCCAGGGTGGACGGTGCGAGTGGTTCCCAACAAATTCCCAGCGTTAGGGATAGAAGGCAACCTCAGCCGCCAGGCTGAGGGCATGTTTGATCGGATGAATGGCGTGGGAGCCCACGAAGTCATCATTGAAACTCCCGACCACACCGCCAGCCTTGCCACGCTCCCTCCCAAACGAATCGAAGATGTGCTTTGGACCTTCCGCGACCGCATTCTTGATCTAAAGAAGGACCGGCGGTTCAAGTACATTTTGATTTTCAAGAATCACGGAGAGGCCGCCGGAGCATCCCTCGAACATGCTCATTCCCAGTTGATCGCTTTACCTATTCTCCCAATCTATGTGGTCGAGGAATTGGAAGGGGCCAAGCAGTACTACATCTATAAAGAGCGTTGCGTGTTCTGCGACGTGATTCGGCAGGAAACAGAGGCCGCCACGCGCGTGGTCGCGGAGAATCAGGACTTCCTCACCCTCGCTCCGTACGCGCCACGCTTTCCATTCGAGACATGGATTCTGCCCAAGCAGCACGAGTCGGCGTTCGAAAATTCGTCTTCGCAACTGTTTGAAAATCTGGCGAAGGCGCTCAAGACTCTGCTGCTCAAGGCCGATCGCGTTCTGGATAATCCGCCGTACAACCTGGTGATTCACACTTCGCCGGTGCAAGACCCAACTAACGATCATTACCACTGGCATATCGAATTCATGCCCAAATTGACCAAGACTGCAGGATTCGAGTGGGGCACAGGTTTTTACATTAATCCAACTCCGCCGGAGGAAGCGGCGAAGTTTCTGCGCGAGGCTAGCGTGGAAGAGCCGGTGCCTGCAGCGGTAGGGTAGCTCCAGTCGTCACCGCTCAATTCAAATTAGGGCACGGTATACACCGTGCCCTTTTTCACATGAGAGGAAGATGTTATCCGATCTTCGTTCAGTGAGACTCAGGAGGTGGTCACAGAATAGGGCGGGCGCGAGATCAGGCTTGTCATGGCGAAGTAAAAGAAGTGTCAACTGTTTGCGACAGAACTCGCCGGATCAGGCTTGCGTTCTGTCGAGGAACTCTTCGTGCCAAGCCATTTGAATGGCTTCGAGCTTGCCCTCGTTGGACTTTTTAGGATCGTCCTTGAAGTCCGGCAGCGCGGTAACGTAGCCATGCAGTTCGGTGAAACGGAGAGAAAGAGGCTCGACTTCAGGATGCGCCTCTGAAAGCAGGATACCGATGTCTTCCGCGTCGTCCCAAGTGAGATCTTTTGGCATTTTCGATCCTCAGTCCGCTAGAAACTTACCTGTCTTCCTAGTGCTCTTCAGAAACGTAATTGCGATTCCACGACGGAATCTCAACTACGACTTTGCCGGGCTTCGTAATCACGGCCTGGCACCCGAGACGGGAGTTTAACTGTAAATCGGCTGCCATGTCCAGACGGTCGGCTTCGTCGTCGTCCATTTCAGAGAGATTCTCCGCCCCTTCCTTCACCCACACGTGGCAAGTGGTGCAGGCGCAGTTTCCGCCGCAAGCGTGGTCCAGACGCACGCCATAGTTCAACGCCACATCGAGGATTGACAGTTCCTTGCCGTGGTCTTTGTAGGGAAGTTTATCGCGCTCGAACTCGACGGTCTTGCCTTCGGGCAAGAAAGTTAGTTGCACAGTGCCTTCGCCGGGCGAATCCACGGTTGCAGTCCCTGATCCTTTTGTTTTCTCATCTGCCATGATTTCTCCTTACGTAGCGCCGCGTCCCGCCGGCTGTCGCGAGCGCATCTTGCGCTCGCAGGCCCAGCCTCTGGCACGCTAAATCAGCGATGGCCATAACTTGCAAAATCAGTAGCGCCGTCACAGTTTGCCGACAAACCCCTTGAGCGGCTGGAGTTTTGAAGCGGCACGGCTTCAGCCGCGCCGCAAGTCGTTTAACAGGTGATGGTAGGCGCGGCCGAAAGCCAGGCCCCTTCAAACCCTAAACGCCATTTACCCGAGCTACTCAAAATCCGCTCGGGCCACGGGATGCCCCGTTTCCGATCCCTCGCCCATATCGGCTTCATCCATCGTTTTACCTTTGAGCGCTGTGCTCACAGCCGTATCCATCATCAACTCCGCCAGCCGCATCGTGCCCTGGTTTAAAGCGTCAATCCCCTTACGGATCGCCGCGTGATCATCTTCAGCTTTTGACTTGAACCAATGCTTTTTCCAGCTTTGCAATCTTCTTCTTCTCGTCGCTGGTAAGCTGACCCCACGCTGGGCTCTTTTTACCTTTGTCCAGTGCCGCCAGAATCGTGTCAGCTTCGTTACGCGCTTCGATCACTTGCCGCTGACGGAAATCTTCTTCCGCATAATCGAACGAATCGAGAATCATGCTCTCCACTTGATCATCGGTCAGGCCGTAGCTAGGCTGCACTTCGATCTCGGATTCTTTCCCGCTACGCTGTTCGCGCGCAGAAACATGCAGAATGCCGTTCGCGTCAATCAGAAATTTGACCTCAATGCGCGGCATGCCTGCGGTCATCGGAGGAATTCCTTTGAGATCAAACCGAGCCAGCGAGCGGCAGTCCTTTGCCAGTTCGCGCTCACCCTGCAAGACATGAATAGCGACATTGGCCTGACCATCAATCTGCGTCGTGTAATATTGCGTTGCCGAAGCAGGAATGGTCGAGTTGCGCAGAATAATCTTGTCCGTCACGCCGCCCGCCACTTCAATGCCGAGCGACAACGGCGTGACGTCAAGCAACAGCATGTTCTCGGTAGCTTCGGAGCCGCCGCCAAGAATGGTGGCCTGTACCGCCGCACCGAGAGCAACGACTTCATCGGGATTGAGATCGGTATGCGGTTTGCGCTGAAACAACTCCTCAACAAGCGCACGTACTTTGGGGATGCGCGTAGAGCCGCCGACCAGCACCACTTCATCGATCTGCTGTGGTTTCAGTCCAGCGTCCTTCAGAGCCTGCTTGGCAGGTCCAACGGTACGATCGATGATCGGCTGGATCAGTTGCTCGAATTGCGCCCGCGTAATCTCGCGCTGGTAGCGTTTTCCCTGGGGAAGTTCGATATCCAGCTTAGTCGCGGGTTGCGATGACAAAGCAATCTTGGCTTCGATCACCGCCTTGCGAATCGTGGCCACGACCTCGCCATTGCGCGAAACGTCAAGGTCCGCAAGTCTCCGCGAATGTCGCCGAGCGCAATTTTAATAAGCAGATTATCGATATCGTCGCCGCCCAGGTGGGTGTCTCCGTTGGTCGCGATCACCTCGAAGATTCCGTCATGCAGCTTGAGAATGGAAACATCGAAAGTCCCGCCGCCAAGGTCGTACACGGCGACAATGCCGTTCTGCTTCTTGTCCAAGCCGTAAGCGAGAGACGCGGCCGTAGGTTCATTTACCAGGCGCAGCACTTCAAGGCCGGCGATGCGACCCGCATCCTTAGTAGCCTGGCGCTGCGCGTCGTTGAAATACGCAGGCACGGTGATCACTGCCTTAGTCACCGGCGCATTAAAAAATCGCTCAGCGTTACGTTTTAGTTGCCGCAGAATAAACGCGGAAATTTCGGGAGGCGTAAAAGTCTTCTCGCCTAGCGTGATGCGTAGCACTTCACCAGCTTGCAAATCCTGCGCCAGGCGAAATGGAAATAGCTGGAGCTCATCCTGAATATCTTCCAGCCCGCGCCCCATCAGACGCTTGATTGAATACACCGCCCGTTCAGGGGTTTCGATCAGATACTTGCGCGCGGCATTGCCAACAATGATTTGATCACGCTCATCCAGCGCAACGACGGAGGGGACGAGATTCAGCCCATCTTCGCCGGGGATCACAACAGGGCTATCCCCCTGCATGAAAGCCACCAGGGAGTTGGTGGTTCCGAGGTCGATGCCGACGATGCGATCAGTAGCCATTTCGTAACTTAGGAATTCAACTCTCCAATACCTCGTTTACGTCCCGAACCAGATTCCTTATGTAAGACCGGCGATTCAAAAGATCGACCATTTTGTCGCGGACGCTTCTCTTGCTCTCTTCACTCGCGTCAGCAGGAAGCCGGTCCCAATCGTTCCAATAAGTTTTTAGTTCGTCAGAAAGCGACTCGTACTTTGTTTCGAGGTCCAGCTTTTGCTTGCCTACTTCTTCGATCAGAGCGGGATCGTCTTCGCCGAGCTTTTTTTGCGCGCGAAGCTCTTCCATCTGCATGTTGAGTTCGAAAACTTCTTCCAGCAAATCCGGAGGCACAACTTGTTTCTTAATCTGTCCAGTGGCCCGCGCCTTTTCTGTGGCCGCCTTCGACTGCTCCTCGAGTTCCACTCCTTCAAGTCGCAGCAAGTATTCGGTGCGTTTGATGGGATCCTTCAATGTGCGATAAGCGTCGTTAAGCAGGGAACTCTGTTCCAGGCTCCACTCCTGCTCTCGTGCATCAGCGCGGGCGACAAGATCAGGATGAAGCTTGCGGCTGAGATCGTAAAACTCCCGCTCCAGAAGCGCTGTATCAAGATTCAGCTTGCGAGGCAGACCAAAAAACGTGAAGTAATCCACTGGCACCGGGGGCTGAACTTTACCACAGGCGCTGCAGAAATGCACGGCGCGCATGGTGCCACAGGACCAGCAAGCAGGCGTAGCTTCGCCCGGCATAATCAGAGAAGAACTCGTGTTGGATTCCATCGCCATAGATGCGTTTACCGCGAAACCCTTTTTTGCATGGGCTTGTGCGATGCCAGAACAGCGGCGTCGTCGTGGAAAGACACCTCGCGGGCGTGGGCGCCCGCGCCACACCATCAGCCCGAGAACGAAGTGCCGCAACCACACGACTTCGTTGAATTCGGGTTTACGAACACGAAGCCTTGCTGCATGAGCGTCTCCTGGTAATCCAGGGTCATGCCATGCAGGTAGATAAACGATTTCGGATCGACGAACACGCGCACGTCACCAAACTGAAAGATGCGGTCGCGTTCCCGCGGCTGCGTGTCGAAGCGAATGTTGTAGCTCAACCCGGAACATCCGCCGCCCTGCACCCCGAGGCGCAATCCGCCCTGCTCCGGCGAGATGCCCTCTTTCACGATGGCAGTCCGGATCCTGGCCAAAGCTTTGTCCGTGACTAGGACGCCTTTTGGCGGAGCCTTCGGTGCTTCTGTTTTGGTTTCCGTTTCGATCATCATTCGCTCAAAAGCAACGGGCGAGACGTTCTCCACGCGCAAAACTACTGCGCCGCGACCGCCGTCGGCTTCGCCACGTCCTGCTTCTTCTTCCAGTCGTGAATAGCCGCGCGGATAGCGTCTTCCGCTAGCACCGAGCAGTGAATCTTCACTGGCGGGAGCGAAAGCTCTTTCACGATTTCCGTATTCTTGATTTGCAGAGCTTCGTCCACGGTCTTGCCCTTCACCCATTCGGTGGCCAGGGATGAAGATGCAATGGCCGAACCGCAACCGAATGTCTTGAACTTCGCGTCTTCAATGACGTTCGTCTGCGGATTGACCTTGATCTGCAGCTTCATCACGTCGCCGCATTCAGGTGCGCCGACCAGGCCAGTCCCGACTTCGGAGCTGTTCTTGTCCAACGATCCCACGTTGCGCGGGTTGGAATAATGATCCAGAACCTTATCGCTATATGCCATGATTTGCTTCTCCTTAAAATTTTTGCGTGCCTACTGTAGAAACGTTGCTGGCAACGTTTCGGACCAACCTACTCTGCCGCCCACTTCACATTCTTCAAATCCACACCCTCTTTCGCCATTTCGTAAAGCGGCGAAAGTTCGCGCAAACGAGTTACTGTTTCGACGACGCGATCGGCAACGTAGTCAACTTCGGCTTCGGTGTTGAAACGTCCAATACCAAAACGAATAGAACTGTGCGCCAGATCATCCCCGGTCCCCAGAGCCTTTAATACATAAGATGGCTCCAGAGTCGCGGAGGTGCACGCCGAACCGCTCGAAACCGCAATATCGTTGATGCCCATCAGCAGGGATTCGCCTTCCACATAAGCGAAACTGATATTCAGATTGCCGGGAAGACGGTGCTCCATGGAACCGTTGATGTATACCTCGTCAAGCCGTCCCATGATTCTGTCGCGAAGACGATTGCGCAGCCCAGCCAAGTGGCAAGCTTCCTTCGCCATTTCTTCCGACGCGATGGCGCATGCCTTACCCAAGCCAACAATTCCGGGCACATTAAGCGTCCCCGAACGCATGCCGCGCTCGTGGCCGCCGCCGTCGATGATGGCGGAAATCTGTACTCGAGGATTCTTGCGCCGTACATAAAGCGCGCCGACTCCCTTTGGCCCATACATTTTGTGCGCCGAAATCGACAGTAGGTCGATGTTCTGCTTGTTCACATCGATGGGAATCTTGCCCACGGCCTGAGTTGCGTCAGTGTGGAAAATAATTCCGCGTTCCCGGCAGAGCTTGCCAATTTCCGCAAATGGCTGCAGCACGCCAATTTCGTTGTTGGCAGCCATAATCGTGACCAGGATGGTCTTACCGCTGTCCATGGCTCGCTTCAGTTCTTCCAGATCGACCAAGCCGTCTTTTTGAACTGGCAGATAAGTCACCCGGTAGCCATACTTCTCCAGACGCTTGCAGGTATCGAGCACGGCTTTGTGCTCAGTCACAGCCGTGATGATGTGATTGCCTTTTTCTTTGTACATCTCGGCGACGCCCTTAATCGCCAGGTTGTCGCTCTCAGTCGCGCCCGAGGTAAAGATAATTTCTTTCGTCGTGGCGCCGACTAATTTGGCTATGCGTTCGCGCGCAAGCTCCACCCCTTCTTCGGCGCTCCAGCCAAAAGAGTGATTGCGGCTGGCCGAATTGCCAAACTTCTCCATGAAATATGGCAGCATTTCCTCCAACACCCGCGGATCCATCGGCGTAGTGGCATGATTGTCCATGTACACGGGCAGCTTCACTCCGTCTGGAGCTGCGTGTTCCATCTGGGGGATAGTCTTTACGTCGGTGCTCATGATTGCTCTCCTACCTGACTTTAAGTAATTGTCACCAGCTCAGCCGGCTTCTTTGCTTCTATTTCCTGGGACGACTGCGACTCTTCGTTCATCTCTAAGATACTGATGCGCCGCAAAACCTGTTCGATGCTCTCATTAACCCGGCGCAATGGCTCTCGAATGGTGCAGCGCTCGCTCTGATCGCATTCGCCGCGCACGGTTATGCACGAGGTGATAAACAAGGGTCCGTCGATCGCGCGAATCACCTCAAAAGCACTAATCGTGCCCGGATCGCGAGCCAGCGTGTATCCACCATTCATCCCATGCTGCGAGTGCAGCAACCCGGATTTCACCAGTCGCTGCAGAATCTTTGCCAGCGCCTCCTGCGGGATGCCATAAGCGTCGGCAACGTCCTTGGCACTGCACGCCCCATTAGGCGAGTGCTCGGCCAGGTGCTTCATCGCCATCAAGCCGTAATCCGCCTTCTTGGTAAGCTTCAACATTGAGGTTATAGCAAATCCGACCTTTTCAGTCGGATATGTCATTATAGGACTCGCTAACCTGGAATTGCAAGCTTTGCAGGCAATGGCGAAATTATCAATTGATCGGTAAGTATATTGTGCTGAACTGCTTAGAGGATGGCGATCTTTTAGGTCGTATTTGCGGTGGTGTGGCTGTGTGCGCTGCCAGAGAGTACATCCCTAATGGTCACCTGCTAGTGCCGGTTCCGCGCCGACTTTGACGAAAACACTTGACAAGACCGTGAGTCACGCTAAAATACCGCCAATTTCCCGTAAACCTCACTCAGCCTCGCCAGGCTTTTCGTGATCGCCGGGATTTATGACTCCCAGCCCGCCGCAATCTCCCGATACAGGTCCCGCCAATGAGTGCAAACATCCCCGTGTGCAGATCGTGGCCCGCGAGGAAGACGCAGAGTTCGTCGAGTGCCTGGAGTGCGGCGACATCTTTGAATCCAGCGAGTTCAAGGACATGATGATCGAAGACACCCGGCTGAAGAACGAATTTTGAGGTGATTTCGATCACTTCCGCCCAGCCTGTGAGCCCCGCAGTTGAGCGTCCAACCAGAAAGCCGGTGACGAAGGTAATCTCTCGCGGGAGATACTTCCTTGTTTGTACCATTAACAGTTTGTTAATGTCAGCGTGGCAACCAATGCCGACGGAGAGTTCATGTCACTGGTGGCTTTAGTTGTCGACGACTCCATGCTTATCCGGCATACGGTGTGCCGCTTCCTTGAGGAGCGTGGCATTACCGTGGGGTCAGCAACTAACGGACAGGAGGCACTCGAAGCCCTCAAACGAGTGCGCCCGGACATTATTGTCACCGATATTCAAATGCCCACCATGAGCGGCACTGAACTCATCACCGCCATCAAAACGGACCCCGCTTTGGCGGCAATTCCAATTGTCATCGTCGCAGGCAAACAGAGTGGTTTTGAGCAAACAGAAACCCGAGCCAATTTCACGATTTTTAAAGATATCAATATCGAGGATCAACTGGGCAAGGCCCTGAACGTAGTGTTGGGGGCAAAAGCCACGAAAGCACAAGCGGCGAAAAGCAGCGAGTAGTATCCAGCTGTTTCCCAAGTCTATTTCAGCGCCATGCCGGCCTCTGCTGAAAAATCCATAGAGGCAAAATCCCGTGACCGAAATTTAGGATAGGCGGCGGCCGCAATCATCGCCGCATTGTCAGTCGACAGCGGACGCGAAGGGAAATAAACGGCTATCCCTGCATTGGCCGCATCCTGTTCGAATTTCCTCCGCAGCTCCTGATTCGCCGCTACGCCGCCGGTCACGAACAGCGTAGCAACATCATATGCGCGAGCCGCAGCCAGCGTTTTTGCTGCCAGGTCTTCGACCATCGCCCGCTGGAACGAGGCCACCAGATCCAACGTCGTTTTGTCACAATAAGGCAAACAATCTTCAACTTTGGCCTGCGCCATGCCCGACAGCGCCGCACGCCGTTCCGCGATCGCTTTTTGCAAGTCGTGAGTTTCGACATAGCGCAATACCGCAGTCTTGATGCCGCTGTAAGAAAAATCGAAGCGGGGGCTGCCGTTAGAAGGCCCCAAATTTCGCTCATTGCGATCCCTGTGCTTGAGTTGCGATGGCGGAAACTTTACCGCGTGAGGATTACCGTGGGCGGAAAGTTTATCGACGATAGGTCCGCCGGGATATCCCAATGCCAGCAACTTTGCTACTTTGTCGAAAGCCTCGCCGGCAGCATCATCCCGTGTCTGGCCGATGTTCTGGTAAGACCAACAATCATTTTCCCGCTTTGCCAGGTAGAGATGCGTATGACCGCCGGAAACGACCAAAGCCAGCACGGGAAAACGCAGCTCATGATTTCCCTTGCGACGCTCCTCCAGCAGTACCGCATGAATGTGGCCTTCAAGATGGTTGACTGCAATCAGCGGCTTGTCGAGAGCAAAGGCCAAAGCCTTGGCATAGCTGATGCCGACGAGAAGGGCGCCTGCCAACCCCGGTCCCTGGGTAACCGCGATGGCGTCGACAGATTGATATGTTTGCCCCGCATCGGCCAGCGCCTTGCGCACCACCGGCACAATCGCCCGCAGATGCTCGCGCGACGCCAATTCAGGCACCACGCCGCCGTAAGGCTGATGAGTGGCAATCTGCGAGAACACCACGTTGGAAACGATCTGCTCCCCCGAGCGCACCACCGCCGCCGCAGTCTCGTCGCAAGAACTCTCAATACCAAGGATGAAGGCGTCGAGCATATCTTTGTCAGTTTAACCCCGCCACCGACAACCTGGGGACGTTCTCTACATCCGAATCGAGACCGCGTCCGATTTGGCCGCTTAGAATGAAAGCCGAGAGTGAAGCAATGTCAGGCTTTGGCTTTCGCCTTCAGCCGCACCTGTCCATCCTGCATCTCAACCGTATATTCCACGGCTTGGCAGCCGTGCTGCTTCCGAATCTGATCAGTTTTCTTCTGCACGAACGATGTGAAACTTTCAATGTTCCCGGTAACCGCCTCGCCAGCTTTTTTCTTGGCTTCGGTAAGCGCCTTGTAAAGTCTTTCTACCTGATCCTGTTCGGCGCGAGCATCGGAACACTGCACTGTGAGCGGCCCCTCATTTGCTCCAGCCGCAACTGCGGCAGCCGCATGTCCCAATCCATAAACCGGGTGGTGTTGCGGCTCATGTTCCTCCGGGCGCACACCCTGCACCGATAGCAAAGCATCCTGAGGACGACGATAACCTTCTTCACGAATGCGCGCTTTTTTGCGCCACAGGTCGCTGTAGATAGCGTAGCGCTGCGCCATTTCGTTATAGCGAAAGCGCTGCTGAAAGCTCATCCGCCCGCCATCACTGAACTTGCGAAGAAGACTCAGCACTTTCCACTCGATATCGGTAGGCGGCTTTTTAGTGGGATTACTGAAATAAACTTCGTACTCGATCTTGAGCCGCCGTAATTGCGACTCAAGTAAAACGAGCTCTTCGTCGATAGTCACTGGGAGTTCTCCACTCACAGTGTAGGGCGTAAGGAGCACGCGGACGAGGTACCCAGCGGTCACAAAAGGGATGGAACGGAAGTAACCGAGAAGCAGCTATTAGCTTTTAGCCTTTGGCTCTTAGCTGAATCACGCCGGACAGAAGTAAAGGTTGAGCTAAAGGCTAACAGCTAAAAGCTGTTTCACTTCGCATTCGACGCCATCTTCTTCACCATCGCCAGCACCAGCTTGCGGTCGCTGTCGTTGAGGCTGACGGAATAGCGGCGAATCTGGCTCAGGAAGCGGACTTCGTCGTCCGAGAGCTGAGGCAAGCCCTTCCCTCCGTTGCTGTGTCCCGATTCCGAGAAGAATTGCGACAGCGGCAACTCCATTGCCCCCGCAATCTTCGAAAGCGTGTCCAGTGATGGTATGGTGTGACCGTTTTCCACCCGCGAAAGGTAGCAGCGCAGCAACCCGGTGCGCTTTTCTATATCGCCCTGGGACATACCTTTCCCCAGCCGGTAGTTCCTAATCGTCTCGCCGATGTTCATAGAGAAAACGGCCAAGCTTGCTTCTCCGCGATGGTGAATAGTAACCAGAGGATTATCGTCTGGCAAGTGGAAATTTCTCTGCACAACTACCGATGCATCCCGATTCAACAGCAATTACTACTCCGTTTCAGCAAACCAATTTTCACAGCTATAACGACGACGCGACTGCCGAAAGCTCTGCCGCTTATTTTCCCAAGGTTTCCGCCAGGAACTTAACCGTCCGCTTCCAGGCATCTGCCGCGTCATCTGGCCGGTAGCCGTCTTTGTTATTGGGATTTTCAAAAGCATGTCCGGCGTCCGGATAAATAACGATCTCAACCTTCTTGCCCAGTTGCTTCAGAGTCTGTTCGAATTTCTTTACATCGTCCACCGGGATTCCGCGATCCTTACCGCCGAAAATCCCCAGGATGGAAGCGTTAATTTTTTTCAGGGAGTCGGTGTCAGTCGCCAGGTGGCCGTAATTAATCACATCCGCCCTGAGTGTGGGTTCCTGCAGCGCCATATCCAGAGAAAAGCCGCCGCCCATGCACCAACCAATAGACGCGATGCGATCTTTCTTCACAGTGGATTGCGATTGCAAAAATTCGAAGGCCGCATGCAAGTCGCGCTTAGCGCGGTCTTCCGGCAGTCCGCGCATTAATTCGTGAGCCTCATCTGGCGTGGTGGCGACTTTGCCGCGGTACAGATCGATGGCAAGCGCAACGTAACCCAGATCGGAGAACTTCGAAGCCTGCTCCTTGACCCAGTCGTTAAGTCCCCAATATTCGTGAATGACCACGATTCCCGGGAACGGACCCTTGCCCTCAGGCGTATAAAGCAACGCCTGCACGGTCTCATCCCCGCTCTTGTAAGAAACATTCTTGGGAGTAACAGCAAAAGCACCAAGAGCAAAAAGCAAAGTAAGAGCCAAGCAAAATAATTTCAAAGCAATCCTCCGTAGCGCCGGCGTCTCGCCGGCTGTCGTGAGGGCGTCCCGCCCTCACTGCAATTTAATTCGGTGCCTCGGCGCGCCGCAGCATGCCAATTATCGCCCGCTCTAACTCGCCACCGTCCACATCTGAGAAATTGGCACTGTCATTTGTCGTCTCTCCAGTCCCGCCGTAAAACTCTACCTGCTAACCCACAAACCCAACCTGTCATTCCGAGGAGCGAAGCGACGAGGAATCTGGGTTCTTGCCGACCGCGCGAAGAGCCCAAATCCCTCGCTCCGATTCCCGCCGTGTAAGGGCAAGATGCCCGCACCACAGCCGGCGAGACGCCGGCGCTACAACTGAACGCTACAACTGCAACTCCATGTACATCGCCCCGGCAATCGGATTCGGACGATAAGCCACAATCTCTCGAAAACCCAACTTGCGATACATCTCCACCGCATCTTTCATGATCGGCTCAATTGTATCGAGGCGCATGCGCCGATAGCCAATCCGCCGAGCTTCCGCGATGATGGTTTCGGCCAACACGCGTCCCAACCCTTTGCCACGAAATGCGGGACGCAGGTACAGCCGTTTCATCTCGCAAATGCGGTCCTCCCATTTATGCAGCGCCACGCATCCCGCCAACTGTCCGGCGTATTCCGCCAGCAGTAAACGGCCCTCGGGCGGGGCGTAGCCTCCAGGAAGATCAGCAAGCTCCTGCTCGAAATTCTGAAAGCAAAGATTCATGCCAAGCGATTGCGCATACTCCAGAAAAAGCTCACGCGCCTGCGCCACTTGCGCGGCAGAATCCGCCTGAACAAGCGCAATCGCCGAGTTTGCCCGCGCTACCCCATAAGCATCCCGCCATTGATACTCAGAACATGTCCCGTGATATAAGACGCTTCATCCGAAGCCAGGAAAGCAACTGCATTGGCCACATCCTCCGGCGTTCCCACTCGTCCCAGAGGAATCGCCTTCAACGCATTCTGTTTGAAATCCTCCGAGAAGCCTGAAGTCATCGCGGTTTCGATGAAGCCAGGAGCGACCGCGTTGCAAGTGATATTTCGCGACCCGACCTCGCGCGCAATGGCCATGGTCAATCCAATCAATCCAGCCTTAGACGCTGCGTAATTAGCCTGCCCCGCCTGCCCCATCTGTCCGAAGACGGAAGTTACGTTGATGATCCGCCCCCACCGCTGCTTCAACATGGAACCAATCGCCTGCTGACTGCAAAGATACGCCGAGGTCAAATTGGTATTGAGAACAGCATCCCAATCCGCGCGCTTCATACGCATGACCAATTGATCGCGAGTGATTCCCGCATTGTTGACGAGAATGTCGATCTTACCAAGCTGAGCGATCGCGCTCTTGAAGGTGTTTTTGACTTGATCCTCGTCGGCAACATCGACAGGGAAGGCAAAAGCTTTTCCGCCGTTGCCTTCGATTTCCTTCACCAGTTCCGTCAGCTTTTCTTGACTACGCGCTGCGACGGCCACGGTTGCGCCCGAAGCGGCAAGCTTGACACCACAGGCACGACCTATGCCCTGGGACGCACCCGTAACCAGCGCGACCCGTCCTGACAGGGTCATGAATTTCTCCGTCATCGAATGAATCGGAATTATAGTCGAGCCACTGAATATTGGGTGAAGTTGAATATCTTAAGGAACGTCATTGCGACGGTTTTCCCTTTGTGTACCTTCGTGTCCTTTGTGGTTAATGCCGTAAAAGACCTAATTACAGAAGGCACAAAGGTACACAAAGGAACGCTGAATCCTGCGTGAACCCGTAACCAGCCGTTGCGAACTGGACCATCCTTGCGCGCCGTTTTTTTAAACTGCCACATCTTTAATTGCACATCTTCAAATCCAACAGTAAGATTCAAGTCTCAGCAAAATGACATCTCCGACAAGCATGCCTGAAGTTACCAACGCGCCGTCACCAAACGAACACGACGCGCCTTCAGTCGAGGTTTACGCAGTCTACGGAGTAGAGCCCGAAATTCAGGCCTACGCCATGGCAAAGTATTCGCGCTCGGCGCTATCAATGAAGGAGTCGCTCAAGGAAATCAGCCAACAGAAAGCCGAGAAATTTCTCAACACATTTTATTTCCAGTACGGACACAGATCGATTGCCGATTTAGCCCATGTAGCGTTGGCCATCGAACGGCTTTCCATTCTAGCCGCAATCGCGGTTGCCGACGAGCAACGCTGGGACGGCCAGGAACGTTCCACTCGCTATCAGGATTTCAAGAGAGGCGGCTACTTCACCCCCGATTTTGCAGAAGATCGGCAGGCGCGGGATTCATATCGTGAAACCATCGAAAACCTGTTTACAGAATACGAATCGCTCTCCGATCGCACCTTCCGTTACCTGCTCGACATCACGCCCAAGCCGGCAGAGATGAAGCAAGAGGCGTACGAACGCACCTTAAAGGCTCGGGCCTTTGATATCTCGCGTTACCTGCTTCCGCTTGCGACCATCACATCGCTGGGGCAAATCGTCAACGCCCGCACCCTCGAAACTCAAGTTTCGCGCCTGCTTTCGCACACCCACAAAGAGGTTCGCAATCTGGGAGAACTGCTGAAGCAGGCCGCAGTTTCTCCTGCATACAACGCCAGCCACGGCTCGTTGCGTGAACTCGTGGATCAGATCCGCTCGGTTTCTCCGGAACTCGGCGAGCGGGCAGAGCAGGAGTTGCTGCGCGAAGTACGCATGGCACCCACCCTGGTCAAGTACGCGGAGCCGAACTCCTACGAGATCGAAACCCGCCGCGAGTTGCGGCAAGTCGCGGCCGAGTTGATGGGGAGTTTACCCATCGCCCCAGCCCCCATGGTCGATCTGCTCGACGAAGAACCACTCGAGGTGGAACTCGCGACTACGTTGATTTACGAGCACAGCCATTATCCATATCGACAAATCAGGCAAGCGATTGAAGGCGCTGGAGACTATATTCGGCGCGAGATCATCGATCTGGGGTTGCGGCATCGCGGCAAACACGATGAAATGCTGCGCCCGTTCTGCGCCGGTCAACAATTCCGCTTCGACATCCTGATGGACGTCGGCGGCTTCCGCGACATGCACCGCCACCGCCGCTGCATCCAGATCGGACAGGAACTGACCACCAAACACGGCTACGATATCCCCAGCGAAGTAGACGCAGCCGGAGCACGAAAAAGCTACGACGCAATCATGCAGAGCACAGCCGAAGCGATCGAAAAACTAGGCGACCGGTCAGCACCAGAAGCGAAAGAAAATGCCCAATACGCAATCCCCCTCGCATTCCGCAAGCGAACACTATTCAAAATGGATTTCGCCGAAGTTGTATATATTTCCGAGCTGAGAACCGGCCCAGCCGGTCACTTCTCCTATCGCAACGTCGCCTACGCCATGTACGAAGCAGTAGCGAAAAAGCATCCCGCGCTGGCAAAATATCTGCGCGTGACTGACGTCAAAGAGCCGGTTGATCTGCTCAAGAGATGATCTGCTCAAGAGATGATCTGCTAAAGAGATAATTACCACCCCATCCGTTTTCTCAACTCTGTAATGTGCGCAACGTGATGCTTCCCGTGCCATGCATAGAGCGCAAGGCTTCTCTCCAACGAGACTTCCCCCAGTTCCGGATGCTTGAAAGTGCGCTTCCAATCCGCCGGCTTCAGCGTGCGCAAGAGGCGAACCCACCGGTCATGTAACGGCTCAAGCAGCGCCAGCGAAACATCCAGCGGAGTCGAGTTAACATCTCGCGTGACCGCCCAACGGTCTTCCATATACGGCTTGATTGTCGGTTCGTCTTCTGTCAGCGCCAGCTTGAAACGAATGTAAGCATTCATATGGCTCTCAGGCACATGGTGCACAACCTGCCGCACCGTCCAGCCGCCATCGCGATAAGGGGTTTCGATTTGTTTTGCATCAAGATTCCTAATCGCCGAGCGCAATGCCGCCGGCGTCTGCTCGATGTCCTCGATGAATTGGTTTCGCTGGGCTTCGCTAGTCGTGCCTTCGAACTTGAATTTTCCAATGGGATAACGGGGATCGCTCATGTGCACCTCGGAACTGGATTATAGGTTGCGTTATAGAGAAATTATAGGTTGCGTTATAGAGAACAAGATGAGCGCGGTAAGACAAAAGCTCCAATTTCAGAATTGATTGGTGAGGTGCAAGTTTATCAGCGCATCAACGCAAGGATGCGAACCGGCCCGACAGAAGCGTTCCGCAGCATGGGTGGGGCAACCACGACCATGCCGCCATCTCCGGCGCGCGATCCAGGTTGGCGACGTTCTCCAGTTGATAAACGCTGTGCGCAAGTGTGTACTGTCGCACGGGGAAGTCTTTTGACGCCCCGTAATCAACATCCAACGTATCAATGCCAAGCCCGATAACATTGCGCCCTGCAACCAGAAACTTTGCTGCCTCAGGAGAATATCCCGGGAAATGCATCGTGCCCCGCGCGTCGGCGTTGCGATAATCCCGAATCGAGTTCCAGCGCGAATCCCACCCAGTGCGTGCGATCACAACCGAACCTATCGGAATCTGGTTGTGAGCGAGTTCCCACCTGGCGATGTCTTCAACCGAAATCTGATAATCAGACTGGCGTGCAGCGTTCGCCCTCACATCGAGCACAACCAGCGGCGCGATCAGTCGTCCTCCAGGGATTTCGTCGATGGTCCAAAGCCCAGGAGCAAGATACGCAGGAGCCTCGATACGAGTCCCGAACTGAACCGCCGATGCCGCCGATTTTTCAGCAGACGCGTGCGTCAAATCCACGACGGCGTGGAACTCAGTCGGCGACGAAGAAGCAGGATGGCGCTGCGCAAAAAGAAACAGCGCCAGTGCCAACACATAACCTGCGATGAGTGTCCGGATCTTCATTGGCTCTGATACGAAATTGGATGCAAGTAACGGTTACGAGATGCTGTTTACATTTTCTATTCACGAACGAAAGCCTTCAAGGAACTGCGGGACATGGCCTGTCGTAGTGAGTGCGTCAGAACCAAAATTTAGGCGTGGTGTGAACAAAGGTCCAAGCTGGCCTCAGCGCCGCCGGCAAGATGCCGGCGCTACAGAATCATGCGGATCATTCAAACAAACAGAGCAGCAACACCCGCCGCAATCAAAGTCCCAAGAAAATTCACCGCATCATTGTTCAACACTTTTCGTTGCTCAAGCAAAGCCCCCAGAAAGCTGTCCGCGATCATGCCAGCCACAGCCCCGGCGACCGAAATACCCAGCCACTTGAGAGGTATCAATCCGGTCATCACGGACACCAAACTGACAAACGCCGCCGCCGCGACACCAGCCACCGTCCCCATCCAACTCACTCCCCCATTCGTGCCCGCAGGCACTACCGCCCAACTACTGATTAGTCGAGCCTCAGCGCTTCCGGCCTGGCCCACTTCGCTTGAAACCGTATCCGCCGCAGCCTCCGACAGTGCCGCTGAAACCGCGAGAAGGAACATCGCTTTGCTGTGCGTGACCGCTGATAACCCGGCGCAAGCCGCAGCCACGGCAAGGTTAGCCAGTACCTGCAAAGCGGTTCTGCCATCCCGCCGTTCGGCGGTTCCTAACTTTTCCTTTCGCCGATAACCGAACCGAGTGCCAAGCCAAGTCAGCGCGAATACCGAAACCAGCACCAGGAACGCCCCCAATCCCGCTCCCAGGTACAACAAGCAACAGATCCCCGCCCCGGCAATGGCGCCCCCGACGCGTTACACCTCGCACCCACCGCGCCAAGGCGGCGAATACCACGCTGATAATGACGGCCGGCGCCACGGGACGCACCGCCTCCACCCCCGCCAAAGCCTGCATGGTTAGCGCCAGATAAGACATTAAAAATCCTGCACCGCGGGTATCCCGTCAGATACTACAATGTATGGGGTCGCGGGCCAGTTCGCCACCCGGTATCGTGCTTTGATTCTGGGATACCGCCCCAAGCTTTGTGCATCAAACTCTCGGATGTAGTTTAAACTCACGATCGCAAGCTTGTGGCGTTGCGACGCTGATTCACTCGATACGAGGGCAACTATGGCTGCTTCAGTTTGGTCGGGTTATCTCACCTTCGGTTTGATTTCAATGCCGGTGAAGCTGTTCTCCGGCGCACGCAGTTCGGGAATCTCCTTCAACATGCTGCACCGCGACGACCTGTCCCGCCTGAAGCAGCAGTATGTTTGCCTCGCCGACGGCAAAGTCGTCGAACGCAGCGACATCGTCAAAGGCTACGAATACCGCAAGGACGAGTACGTCGTCATTGAGCCTGACGAAATCAAAAAGATCGAGCCCAAAACCGCCAAGACCATGGAGATTTTAGAATTCGTCAAAGCAGACGAAGTTGACCCGGTTTTCTTCGAATCCTCTTATTACATGATTCCCGACGAAGCCGGCCGCCGCCCCTACGCATTGCTGGCGAAAGCGATGACCGAAAGCGAGTATGTTGCCATCGCCAAACTAACGATGCACAACCGCGAGTACACCGTGTTCCTGCGCCCGCACGACGGCGGCATGATGTTGCACACCATGTACTACGAAGAAGAGATCAGAAAAGTCGAAGGCTTCGGCGCCCCCGACGTCGAACTCAAAGAAGCGGAAGTCAAAGTAGCCAACCAGCTGATCGAAGCCCTTGCAACCGATTTTGATCCCGAGAAATATCACGACACCTTTCAGGAAAATCTCAAGAAACTGATTCAGGCTAAACTCGAAGGCGGTACCATCGCCGAAGTGGAGAAACCGAAAAAGCTGGCTCCGGTCGTTGACCTCATGTCCGCTCTGAAGCAAAGTCTCGCTGACATGGAAGGAAAGAAAAAGCCGGCAGCCACCGCCCCACGCGAAGCCGCAACTGCGAAAAAGAAATCTCGCGCGCGAGGCTGAATTAATGCGGGCTGCTCAGATTCGCGTTTGCTCTAAAGGTTGCCCATCCGCGCGTTCTTTAACGATTCGGAAAAATACGGTGTATACGGTATGGAAACGATTCCGTACGCCTGAAATACTGGTGAGGATCGGTTATGGTTTCTGAAGAGCGAATTCGCCAGTTATGCGTCCGAGCCATAGCAGCGCGGAACACGGACGAAATGATCCCAATTTTGTGCGAACTCAGGACTGCACTGCATGAGCACGCCGAGCAGCTTAGAACTATGCTTGCCGAATATCCCCTTTTACCAGTACGATCCAACCCACACCAAACCCTCTAGCCCAACGGCACGTTGAAACTCGATTTTCCACCCTCCGGCCAAAATCTTGTCAAGCCCCCAAAACCACTCAATTTCCCGTAACCCACTCTGCCTAAACCGAATATATTTTTGCAAAGTTGGCGGGTTTACCCTATGCGATCAGCTATCATAGAACTAGGGATTAACTTAGTAGCGCCGGCGTCTCGCCAGCTCTCGCGACGGCATCCTGCCGTCGCAGGAATATCCCCAAACGTAAGTCCTTTAAAAGAGATATTTTAGCAAGGTATCTCATTTTCTAACCCAATCAAATCATAGATTTAGGAGAAAAACGCGATTTTCGCGGTATATACCTATGCCGATTCATCCAAACGTTCGTCAATGCACCCACATCCAAATCACCGGGCACCGCTGTGGCTCTCCCGCGCTCAAGCAAGAATACTTCTGCTACTTCCACACCCGCATGATCAAGGGAGTGCCAACCCGCGTGGACTCGCAAATCCACCCCATCGCCCTGATCGAAAACGCCGAAGCCATCCAGGCCGCGCTAATGCACATGATCGACGCCGTCCTAAAAGGCACCATTGACAACAAGCGCGCCAACATCGTCCTCAAAGCTCTCCACATAGCCGTAAGAAATTCCCGCAACGTACGCTTCAACACTTGCCAGTACGATATGGTCCACGAAGTCCCCAACTACGCCCAACAATACCTATCCGAACATCCCGAACTAAGCCCTCCCGCACCCAACACCCACGTAGCCCCGGACGCCCTCGTCCGGGAAGCCGAGCAAAGCTCGCCAGGCTCACCCCACAATCTCGACCCCGAAACTCAAATTCCCGAAAATGCAACCTCTGCAACCCAGGATCTCAACCCAGCCAAAGATTGTCATCCTGAGGAAGCGCAGGCATTCGCGAAGCGAAGGCCTGCCAACGAAGGATCTGTGCACTTGCGTTCTGCCCGTCAGACGGAGGAGAATCGCGAAAAACCTTGTGACGACACCATTCCCCCACTCACTAATCGCCAGACAGACCAGCGCGAAGAAATCAAAAAGCTGGAAGCCTCAATCGAAGGCGCAATGCGCGGCAACTGGCGCGACCTGCGCACCGTATTCAACGCCGTCGGCCTGACCCCGCGCAAGCCTCCGGCGTCCAGCTCGCACAGGAAAGCCCGGGGCACAAAACAAAAAATGTAGGCGCGAGCATCCTCACTCGTACTGCACCTTAGACGGCCGTGTCTAAAATCATTTCACGGTTGATCTTCAAAATGTTGGCGGTCACGAGGGGTCGGAGGTTTTCCGGCCCGTGTTGCGATCTCTGAAGGACTCGCTACTTCTTATCTACCCGCACCATCAGGTCGAGATCGGGGGCGACAGTACCTTTCAAATACTTGGCAAAAAATTCCTCGACTAGAGATCGGGTTAAGATGCTCGTGAGTAGGGCCCGTTCAAATGCACTGTCGTCTGGCTTCAGATCACGCGTGAACCTGCTCGAAATCAGGCCTGCATCGGTAAAGCTCATGTGATCGGCCCCAGTCACGACCACGTAGTAGGTATTGGATTCGCTGCCGACGTATTCACGTGCGTGGTCCGCACCTGACGCGTGCTCTTCGGTAGCCAAAAACAGAAACGGCTTGTGAACGGGAATGGGACGAAGGTCCGAGTTCATGCCGGGATAGGTGGAGCCGTCCAGGTTGATGCCGGCCAGAATACGGGACTCCTCCTTTGTGGCCAGTGCTGCGGTCGTTCCACCCATCGAGTGACCTACGATTCCAACCTTCACCAAATCCAGATGGGCATACCAGAAATGATCATGCGAATTCATTTCCTGGAGCTGGTCGAGAACGAATCGCACATCTGCCACCAAAACCTTATCCGCGAATTTACCAATGGCCACGCCCTGAGTTCGTCGATCGGCTTCAGCGGGCCAGTAGGGAGTGAATTTGAGTTCATGCCCGTCCGGGAACACCGAAATCAGGGAGTCAGGTGGATGATTGGTGGCCACCACGATGAAGCCGCTACTCGCCAGACCCTCAGCCAGAACTGTATAGATGGCCGGCACGACACTTGAGCCGTGTTCCAAAAGAACTACTGGAAAGGGGCTGCCCTCAGCGATGGGTGCCAGGAGTCTGGCATGCGTGCGCACGAGGCGTTGGAAATCCGGTTGCAGTTTCCACTCTTCGGCCAGCGCATCCGCAGTCTTCTTGTCCATGTAGGGCGCAGATGGGGACGTACCTTCCGCTGCCGGATACCACATCGTGACTAGCAGATCCCGGCTGCGGTGCGGGTCTGTCAACACAACCGTTTTAGTGCCTACGGGGTAGCAGCCATTGGGTTGGGGAAGACTGAATCCTGCCGGGCCTGCATTGGAGGCTTGAGAGGGCAAAGTGAGTAGAACCAGTACGAAAATGGGAAAGCCAAAGAATGCAGCTTTGCTGATCATTGCTTCTTACTCCCAACGGCGACGATGGTGACCCTTTTCTCAGACGAACAGGGGCCAAGTTCGTGAGCACTACGCCGACCTTTGTGCCTCCTCTCGGCTATCAACGCAATCCCCGTGACTTCGCGTTCGGCATTGGCTTGCATGTCGCGCCGCACACAGCATCGGGGTCGATGTTTTCGAGGGAAAACTCTATGCCAGAAATCGCCGATTTAGGCACGGGCTGCTAGCGCAGATTGCCAACCACCCGTTAGAATAGAAAACTCCTCCAGGATTCTATGCAGAAATCGGTTTTCCAGTCAGCGCATCAGTCTGCGTTTCAAACAGGACTCGTTCTACTTCTCATTATTGCCTGTGTAAGTTGCGGCGAGACTTATCGGCCGGTGGCGACGCCCATCGCGCCGAATCCGCCTAATCCGGGTTTCTCTCACCTCGCGCTTGTGATCACCATGAATGGTCCGAGCCATCGCGGAGCGAGCACTACAATCGATGTCTCCGGCGACACTGCTGTCTCGCAGTCGACCGTCGGGCTCATGCCTGCCTATGCTGCATTGGTACAAAACGGCACACGAGTCTATGTGGCCGATAGCGGAGATGACACAATCACCGCGTTTTCTCCCACCAGCGCTACCCCGGTCATCACCATCAGTTTGCCCAGTGGCTCGGCGCCAGGTTTTGTGGCCACGGCGGAGAGCGCTACAGTTTACGTTGCCAACTCAGGCAACAACACGGTGTCCGCGATTTCTACTATCAGTAATGTGGTCGAAGCGCCGCTGGGGGGGATTCCGGTTGGCATCAATCCGGTCTCGTTGGCGGAAACTCCCAATCAGCAATACCTGTATTCGGCTAACCGGGGCAGCGGCGGAACTGGCGGTTCTGTGACCAGCATCAACCCGGTCGACCGAAGCTTGAATCCGCCGATTGCGAATGCGACCTGGATGTCTCCAGTTTCGGTCGTAGCACGAACCGATAGCAATCGAGTGTATGTGCTGGATCAGGGCAGCGGGATGGTTTCGGCGATCGATACTGCCGCGAATGCCGTAGTGAACAGTGTCTCGGTGGGCGTGGGAGCAAACTTTATCCTCTATGACCCGACGCGAAATCGTCTCTACGTGGCAAATCCCGCCAATAATACTGTGACCTATCTCGATGCATCGAGCGACGCGCTCTCGGCTGTGGTGATTTCGGTTGCGAATCCGGTCGCGGTGGCGGCCCTCCCCGATGGAAGCCGCGCATATATATCGAGTGCGGCGGTCACCACGTCAGCCAGCGGCACGTTTGTGACTTCTGCCGTTACGGTCATCAACGCCGCCGATGGCAGCACTAAAACTACGATTCCGGTGACTACAGCCTCGAAGGTGTGCGCATCGAATCCGTCCGAACTCCCGCTGGCGGCGGCCGCCGACAGTTCAAGAGTGTATGTAGGGAATTGCGATGCGGGGAACGTCGCAATTATTCAAACCTTAAACGATACGCTTGTGCTGCAAATGGCTGCCCCACTAAGCGCCTCATTCAAGGCGAATGGAACTCCACTTCCGCAAAATCCAGTATTCGTGGTCGCCGGACCGTAGCGTGTGACGCGGGCGCCCTCGCCCGTGCAACTCGAACGCAAAATTCACAGTCGCGGGCGTCCTCGCCCGTGCATATGCACGCCCGGCTCTGGAACCAGTCTCATAAATATCTGGCGGCTGGAAATGGGGCATTCTATGAGTTGCTCTTGTGCGGCTCCCCACCCTTGATGGCGGGACTCTGCGAGTTGATCGCCTATCCTCGCGGGTTGTGGAGAAGCACGACGCCCGTTCGAAAAGTGCAGCGGCTCCCGGCGGTTCCCGATGTCTTCCTGATTGGCTATGCCAACGGTTTCCCTGTCTACGAACTGTGAGGACTCTGATGAAGCCTTTGCTCTTTGCTCTCTGTGTTGTGATTGCGTTTGGCAGTCTGAGCGCGCAGCAGACTGCCTGGCAACCATCTCCCGGTCATAAGCAAGTGCCGATATGGCCAGGAGCTGTGCCTGATGCGCAGCCTGTCGCGGGGCCGGAGACTACTAAGACCACGGGGAAGGAGTTCCTGGTTGCCGGCCGGCCAGCAGTGGGGGTGAGCAACGTATCGCAACCTACGATGACGGTCTATTCGCCAAACGGAAAGAATACGGGCGCAGCGGTCGTCGTCTTCCCTGGTGGGGGCTATCAGGAACTGGCTATCGATCTTGAAGGCACGGAGGTCTGTGATTGGCTGACGCCCAAGGGGATCACGTGTGTGCTGTTGAAATACCGCGTGACGGATGTGGGGGAGTATCCGAAATCAGGGCCGTATCCGGAATCACCGATGGCGCTTGAAGATGCGCAGAGGACGGTCGGGCTTGTGCGCTTGCACGCGGCGGAGTGGCACATTGATCCGCGCAAGATTGGTGTGCTTGGGTTTTCGTCAGGCGGTCATCTGGTGGCAGCGATGAGCACGCATTTTGCGAAGCGTTTGTATCCGGCTGTCGATGCCGCCGACAAAGAGAGCTGCCGCCCCGATTTTGCCGTGGCTATTTATCCGGGCCATCTGTCGCTCTCCGCAGCGAAGTGGGATGCAAAGCAAGGCACCAAAAGGTTTGCGATTCATTATGCGGCGACTGCCGATAAAGATTTGGGGTTGAATCCTGATATTCCTGTCACCCATAAGACTCCGCCTACGTTTTTGCTGCAGGCAGAGGATGACCACGTGGACAACGTAGACGACTCGCTGGCTTACTACATTGCGCTGAAGAACGCCGGGGTTCCGGTGGAGATGCATCTGTATGCGCAGGGCGGGCATGCATTTGGGCTGCGGCGTACGAAGTTCCCCATCACGGGATGGCCTCAGTTGGTGGAGACATGGCTGGGGACGATCGGGGTGATTCCGGAATAGGTGCGCTGGAATCGCATACCCCCAGTGCTCACTGTTCGTCGGTCGCCACACATCAACGCAATTGGAGATCAGCAAATCCCCAGAATGCCTTCAAAGCGGCGTTCATTTATTTATGAGACTGGTCCTAATGCCCCACGGTGGCGGCTTGTTCGGAAGGTTTAGAACAGTTGTGGCGCAGGGCGATATTAAGAAAAACGTTTCCCATATCAGTTTCGAAGCAGATGACCAGCGCTTCCGTATCCTCACTGCTTTTAGGACCATGCTCTGAAGTATGCAGCGCAGGCGGATGCACTCGGAAATGGAATCCCTGGTCGTTGAGAGTTGTGACTGCATTGCCGATTACCTGATTGGCCAACTCGCAAACCGTTTCGCGCACCAGTTCGTCCGATTCCGGTAATTCCGCGCCGGCGAACCCATTGGCGACGCGCACCGCGGTGGCGGGATCGAGGTCGATGACAATGCGTCCTTCGATGTCGCCGGTCACCAAAATCAGCGCGGCCACTCCCTTGCGGCGGTAGGCCTCTTCTTCCATGCTGAGGTTCGCCACCGACGTAGGACTGTGCAGTCCCTGCGCCAACACGGCGTCGGCCGCGTTGATGAACGGCTGTATCAAATCCATTCGCATTTAGACCCCCGCGCCCGCGGCTTGCGCCGCAGTGCCGTCCTCGCCCATAACGTACTTGATCACTTCATACAGAACTTCCGGCTTTACCGGCTTCTGTACGAAATGACGCGCCCCGCGCTGCAGCGCCGCTACGATGTTCTCCTGATATCCGACTGAGGAGACCATGACAATGCGCGCTTCGGGATGCTGCTGCACGATTTTCTCGGCAGCCTCGATCCCCTCCATCTGGGGCATGGTGATGTCCATCAGCACGATGTCCGGCTTCAGGCGCTCGTATTCGCTTATGGCGGTGACGCCGTCTCCGGCCTCGCCAGCTACTTGCCCTCCGAATGTTTCAATCATCCGGGCGAGATTTTTACGTGCGAAGACCGAATCGTCCACTATCAGGTAGCGGACTGGTTGGCCGTCCTTGCTGCGTTTCACTGCTACGAACTGATCCATATACAACCTCCCGCCTCTTCAAGTTCCGGCATCATATTCTTGCCTGCCGGAGAAAATCAGTGCTTGCCTGCTCCTGCAGCCTTGCCGCTTTCGTCGGAATCGCCCTTCATCGAGGATTTCCGGTCCGGCATACACTGCGCCTGCAAAGTATTAGCCAGCGCGTCGAGCGGCAGAACGCGCAACGCATAGCCGCGCTCAATAGCCGCTTTAGGCATGCCAAACACTACGCAGCTTTCCTCGCTCTGCGCTATCGTCATTCCGCCTGCGGCTTTAACCATGCCGAGGCCCTGTGCGCCGTCCTCGCCCATTCCAGTCATAAGCGCCGCAATGCTTTTCTCTCCGAATTCTTCGGCAACGCTCTTGAACAGCACATCAACCGATGGCCTATGTCCATTGACGCGCGGTTCATCGTTGAGCACAGCGACGTCGCCCATCGGCAGCCGCTTAACTTTGAGGTGCCGGTTTCCTGGGCAAATGAGGGCGCGGCCAGCCAGTAGCAGGTCGCCGGATTGCGCTTCCTTGACGGTGATGGAGCAAATCTCCTCCAATCGCCGGGAAAACATTTCGGTAAAGCCCACGGGCATATGCTGCACAATCACGATAGTTCCGGGAAAATTCTTGGGCAGCTGCGGCAACAAATATTGCAGCGCCTGCGGGCCGCCCGTGGAAATTCCGATGGCCACGATTCGAGTGGCCCGGGTCTGAGCTTGCGTCGCCGATTTTTGCAACTGCTTCTGAGCTTCGAGTGGCGGAGAAATACTTACACGGCGGCTTTGCGCGGCGGCTTTAATCTTTGCGATAAGTTCGCGTCCGATCTCTGGCATGTTGGCGGAGACATCGATGGGCTTGGCAACGAAATCGAATGCTCCCATGGACAGCGCCTGCAGAGTTACTGACGCGCCCTGCGTGCTGTGGGAGCTCACTACGATCACTGGCACGGGATGGCGCAGCATGATTTCTTTCAGCATGTCGAGTCCGCCCATCCCTGGCATGTCGAGGTCGAGAGTTACGACCTGCGGGTTGACCTCTTCGATCTTTTTCAGCCCAAAGTTTCCATCCATGGCGGTGCCTACGACTTGAATCGAGCTATCGCTTTGCAGGATTTGTGGAATCAGCTTGCGCATGAGCGCTGAATCGTCCACCACTAACACGCGGATCGGCGGCGTCATAGCCGGCCTCCCGCTGCGCTTTGCGCGATTCGCGCCCGCTCCGAATGGGATAACAAAAGACCCATGCTGGGTCCGCCAGCGGTATCGGCTCGGGAACTGGCAAAGCGTTCGACCAGGGCGGCGAGATTCAGAATCAGAACTACATGACCGTTGCCCAGGATCGATGCGCCGCCAACTAGATCGGTCTCCGCAGTCTGTTCGTCGAGCGCCTTGATGACTAATTCTTCTTCGCCCTCGATGGCGTTCACCAGCAATCCCAATTTGCGCTCGCCCATAGCGATGACCAGCACGAAGACTCTTGCCGCCCGGCCTTCCAATCCATTTTGCGGCGGACTTCCCAGGCGAGCCACCGGAAGCACACGATCGCGCAATTGCAAGACTTCACAATTGTCGACCCGATGTATATCCGATTCATAGGCCCGAGCGATCTCCGCCACGGCGTTTAGAGGAATCGCGTAAAGACGCTGCTCCACGCGGAAAAGCAGAGCTTTGATAATGGCAAGGGTCAACGGCAATTGCATGCGGAAGGTGGAACCCTGGCCGGGATGGCTAACCACATGGACCGTGCCCTTCAGTCTGTGCAATACGCTTTGCACAATATCCAGACCAACGCCGCGTCCGGAGATTTCCGTGATTTCATCGGCGGTGCTGAATCCGGGGCGGAAGATGAGATCAAGGATGTCAGCCTCGCCCAAACGGCTGGCTTCTTCGCGCTTCAACAATCCGCGTTCGATGGCTCGGTTCTTGACCTTCTGCGTGTCAATTCCGCGGCCGTCGTCGCTGATTTCTACGATGACTTGATTGCCCTGGTGATAAGCCTGCAGGCGGATCGTCCCGCGAGCGGGCTTTTCCATGCGGCTGCGTTCTTCTGCGCTTTCGATGCCGTGCCCAATAGCATTTCGCACCAGATGGGTGAGAGGCTCGGCGATGGCGTCGAGCAGGCTCTTATCGAGAGCGGTGTCTTGCCCGTTCATAACCAGATCGACTTGCTTGCCACACTGTTTGGCAACGTCTCGAACCATGCGGGGAAAGCGGCGGAACAATTGTTCGACCGGAACCATGCGGACTTTCATCACCGAGCGCTGCAGATCGTTTAGCACCCGCGACTGAAATGCCATGGCGTCGACGAAGCGTCCACGGATAGCTTCTTTGGGATAGCGTGCGGCGAATTCGTTGAGCGCCTGCTGCAGCATCGATTTGCCGATAATCAGTTCGCCCACGAGATTGAGGACGGTATCAATCCGCTCCGCATCCACGCGCAACACGTTTTCGGGAGCTGCGGAAATTGGTTTTGCTGCGATTTCTCGATCTGCGGCAGATGGCGCGGTGCCGGCTGCGTTTGCTGGGATCGTAATGCCGGTTGCGACGGGTTCTTCTTCCTGCACTATTTCATCGAGTGGGGAATCTTCATCGGTTTCGACTGATGACGATAGTATGTGTTCGCCTTCCATTAACTGTTGAACCGCCTTGCGCTCAGGCTTGCCAACAATCGCGATTTTCACCTGCGAAATGATGGTCGGGATGCGGCACTTCGCGGTCAGTTCCTCCTCGGTCTGATCGCTGGCCACCAGAAACTGGAACTGCATGGCGTTTTTAGCCGATCCTGGTTCGGGGCGGGTCCCGAGCACTTCGCCGCTTTCCCCTAGCGCCTTAAGTATCAATTGCTGGGCTGCGATGGGCATGGCGCATGTGGGATCAATCTGCGCGGTCACGTGGTAGACGTGCTTGCCGTGCTGTAAAGCTGTTTGGGTGGCGAGTTTCTCATACTCGGTCCACTTCACTGCGGCGTCCAAGCTCGGGGCTTTTGGGCCACGCGCTTTTCGGGCTGCCGGATCGCCCGCCATTTTACGGATCATCTTACGCACCGGCGCTGCTGAAGGCACCTTCGTGCTGCCGCGATAGGAATTCAGCATCGCGGTAAATGTGTCGGCCGCAGCGAACGCGACTTCGGCCAAGGCGGTAGGTGCGCCATTGGTTTCCACCGCCAACGCATCTTCGAGTTCGTGCGCCAGTTCGCTGAGTTCCTGAAAACCAACGGCTGCGGAGTCGCCCTTAAGGGTGTGAACAATTCTTCGGATGGTGCGCACGGTTTCTACATCGCCCGGTGTTTTTTCGAGCTTCAGAGTCTCTTCATTGAGCGATTGCAGCAATTCCAATGCGGTCTCAAAGAACAGTTCCTTCAATTCCGTTGCGCGTTCGTCCGAGAAGTGACTCACGAGGTCACCTCGATCTGCTGGTACGCGGTGCCGGTCTCGCGGTAAACCATGGCGAATTTGTCAGTCAAGCCCAGCAGGCTTTCCGCATGGCCGACGAATAGATAGCCGCCAGGATTCAGGCAGCGGTAAAATTTTTCGACCAGACGTTTCTGCTCAGCTTCGTCGAAATACATCATTACGTTGCGGCAGAAAATAACGTCGTTGCGCTGCGGGAGGTATTCGGTTTTCAAATTGTGGAAGTCGAAATGAACCAGTTCCTTCAGTGCCTTCTTGACAGCATAACGGTCGCCAACCTTATCGAAATGACGAAGCCGGTAACTGTAGTCCACCGACGCCATCTGGTTCTCGGAGTAGGTACCCTCCTGGCCCGTGCGCAGAACCGAGTAACTGATGTCGCTGGCCAGAATTTCCAGCTTCCAGGGCGGAGGGATCAAAGGTTTGGGGAAAGTCATGTCGTGGCTCGATGCATTGCGCAAAGCGTGATAGGAAAGGGCGTCGGCAACCTGCATCGCCATGGTGTACGGTTCCTGCCCGGTCGAACAACCCGCGCTCCACAGCCGCAACGAAAAATCCTTGCGTTCCTGCTTGCGGCGAATAATGTTATCGAGAATGTGTTTGTGAAACAGATCCAGTTGCGCCTTGTTGCGGAAGAAGCTGGTCTCGTTGACCGTAAGATTTTCCAGCAGGTTGCTTAATTCCGTTTTCCCTTCCTTGCTGATCAGGAGGCGATAGTAGCTATAGAAGGAATCCAGCTTGCATTCTTTCAGGCGGCGCTGCAGACGATCCTGCAGGAAATCGGCGCGCCGTGAATCAAAATGCATTCCACACTCCTGATAAACCAGCGCCTGCAGGAGTTTCAGTTCGGGTTCGGTGATTTGCGTTGGTACGCCTGCTGTGCCCATGCGTTTTTGTGCCACCTATCCTGACCGTTACTTCGCCGCCGTCGCGACCTTCGCATTCACCGGGGAAGCCGATTGACCTGTACTCTTCGGCGCTTCGCTCTTTGATCTGCTTCCGCTGAACTCGAGCACTTTCTCGATATCGAGCAACACGATCAGCCGGCCCTGATACTTCCCCAGCCCAGTCACGCAGTTCAGCCCGCCTTCCACGAATTCTGTGGGAGAAGGATCGACGTCTTTGGCCGGGATCTTGAGCACGTCGGATGCGGAATCGACAATCAACCCGCAAAGCCGGCCGCGGTGTTCCACTACCAGAATTCGATTGCGCTTGCTGGGAGCGACGGAAACTTCGCCGAGCCGCTTCCGCAGATCGAGGACGGAGACAATCTTCCCTCGCAAGTTGATGACGCCTTCCACGTAGTCCGGCGCATCGGGTACGGCAGTGATTTCAGGCACGCGCACAATCTCGCGCAATGCGGTGATAGGCACGCCATAAGTCTCACGGCCCACTTTGAAGCCGACTATGTGCAGTTCGCGATTCATGAGGTTATTGGCTGGTCCCTGCAGCGGCCTTCCTTGCACTGGATTTTGCGCCGGCTTTTTCCTCGCGATACGAGGTCACCGCGTCCGTCTGCTCAAGCATGAATCGGCCCATGGAATCCAGCAGATCGCGGGACATCTTGGACATTTGTTCGGCCGACGCGGCCAGTTCGGTCGAGCCCGAGGTAGTGTTCTGCACCAGTTCGCGCATTCGCTCCATGGCTTTGACCACCGCATGTGCTCCCGATGCCTGCTCTTCTACGGCGGAGTTTATTTCGTGAGTGATTTCATTCAATCGCGTGGTGGCGCGTGCGATTTGCGAAGAACCGTGCGACTGTTCGTTGGTGGCGGCGCCAATCTCCTGCGCGAACTTATAAACTTCCGTGACCACGTTGGAGATCTTGCGCAGCGCCGTATTCAGTTCCTCGCCGTGGCCCAGTCCTTCGTTTACGATGGAAGTGCTCTGCTCCATGTTCTCGACGGCTTTGCGGGATTCCTTCTGAATGCTTTGGATAAGTTCGGAAATCTCTTTCGTGGACTGAGCCGATTTTTCCGCCAGCTTTCTTACTTCGTCGGCGACCACTGCGAAGCCTAATCCATGCTCTCCGGCGCGCGCCGCCTCGATCGCGGCATTCAGTGCCAGCAGGTTGGTCTGCTCAGCCAGGTCGTCGATTACCTCAATGATCTTGCCGATGTCATCGGCTCGCTGCCCGAGCACATCGATAATTTCGCCCGACGACTGGATGGTGGTGTTGATGCGATTCAGGCCGTCCGTCGCTTTCTCCATGGTGACGATGCCGCTGTGAACTTCCTCGCGCGAACGATTCGAGATGTCGAGCAGCACCTTGGCGGTGTCGGCCACGCGCTGGATCGAGGCCACCATCTGATCGATGGAGGCGGAGGTCTCGCTTACGCTCGAAGCCTGCACCTTGGTGCTCTTCACCATGTTTTGCACGTTGACGCTCATTTCATGCATGGTGCTGGTCACTTCATCGATCGCCGATGAAGTTTGCAGACTGATTTTTGCGGATTCGTCGGACGCTCCCGCCACCTGGTTGGAGGCGCTGGCTACTTGCTGGGCGGCATCGCGTCCGTTGCGTACCAGTTTTCGCAGGCCTTCGATCATGCGCACGAAAGCTTTGCCCAGGGTGTCATTCTTTGAACGTGGCTGAACGTCCACACCAAGGTTTCCGCCAGCGATGGCTTCTGAAACGGCGGCCATTTCTCTCAGGTAAGTGACCATCTTTGCGAAGGTGCGAGCCAGTTCGCCGATTTCATCGCTGCGCTCAATCTCGATTTCGTGGTCCAGATCGCCGGCGTCTGCGATCTGCCTGCGCGATCCTCATCAGATCGTTGAGTGACGAGGTAATGGATTTCGCTGTGCTATAAGCAATGACGATTCCGAGAGTCAGCGCGACCAGCGTGCTGAATAAAGCGATTACGAAGGTGGCTGTTCCGGCAGTCTCGTCGGACTTTCTCCTCGCCTCCAGCACCTTGGTATTTTCGAGGTCAGTCGCGTCCAGATATTCGCTGGCGTTTTTTACCCAGGCGGAAGCATCTTTCTGCAAATAAAAAATCTGCAATTCGGCAACGGTGGCATTGCCGCTATCTACTTCTTTGCGTTTGTCCATCAGCGGCGCGGCAAATTCGCGAGCCCAGTTCTGTTCGCTGTTCTGGACTTTTTCCAGCGCGGTCCGTTGTTGCTCGGAGGTAGTGAGGCTCTGTCCAGCTTGAAGCTTTTCCTCCAGCGTCCGCATACCATCATTCAGCCGATCAACTTCGCGCGTGTCCCCACTCAACAGGTAGTTGCTGAGCGACAGCCGGTTCTGCATCATCTGAAAGCGGATCTTGTCGGTGGTCTCCGCCATTTGCAACGCCTGCGAGGCTGCGGCCTTCGCGCTGTGTTCTCGTTGCACGGCGATGAGGTTGATCAGGAACAGCACTACGACCATCGCCAGGATGGCTCCGAAATTCAGGTAGAGTTTTTTACCAATCGTCATTCGCCGCTCCTCATTTCGCTTCCCGGCCTGCGCCCCTGCACACGGTTGAATCTGATTCTGAAAGTCGGGTCACGCCTTTCCAGTTCTGTCGATTCGGAACTTATTAATCTTTTGTTAGTCTTGGGGTTGGAACTTGAACTCCAGCGTCCCGGTGCTTTCCGAGTCAGCCGGCTCAAATCTCCACTTCTTCAATGCATCCATGGTTGCGTTTACCAGGACAGGGTTTCCGCCGACCACTTTGGTGTCTTTCAAGCTGCCATTGGCCGAAACCACTACCAGGACCTTTACGGTGCCGGTGATGTTCATCTTTTTCGCTAGTACGGGGTAGGTGGGTGAAACCTTAGTTTTTGCTTTACGGGTCAGTTCTCCCTGTGCCATAGCCGGCATGGATTGGAGTGTTGCCAAGGTCAAGAGACCAAGTCCTGCCCAACGCCAAACCTTTTGGATAGACACTCCTCCTCCTTCGTCAGCGATCCCATTCGCCACACAGCAATGCCCATGCCATGTTGCGCGGAGCCGTAACATCATGGAGTCGCGCAGCATAAGCGATGCCTAATCAATTGGTTAAAGATTGTTTGCTGAGATTTGGGAGCGGTTTAAGGGCACCCAAATCGTCTCACGGGGAAGGGTTTCTCTCACCATGAGACAACATTTCCGTTTTGGTCAAGATTTACAGTTGGGCACCCCAAATGTTATTTCCCTTGACTCAAATTGAGATGCCGATCTATTTTTCCTGTAACTTCAATTACTTGTAGGTTCGACCAGGAGGCGGTGCCTTTCTGATTTTGCATGCCCGAGATTCGACAGTGCTGGACAAACCCGGCCCTCGGGCAGAGGATCCTTTCCAGAAATTGCTTCTACGATTGTCCCAGGCGGCTGCGCAGGGAACTCGGCCTTCGGGGCTGATTCGCCTTTTCTGTCAGGCGACCCGGGCTTTCTTCCATGCTGATGGTGCGTACTTCTGGCGGTGTGAGTCTGCCGAAGAACTGGTAGGGGCGGAAGCCGACGGCTTTATGGCGTCCAACTTCATTGGCCGACGCTTAAGGGCGTCGGACAGCGCGGTAGCTATCGATGCCATCCGTCAGCGCAGAACGGTATATGTAAATGACCCCGCTCCCGGCCGTTATTCGACGGCAGAGGAATTCGATGCCAAATCCCTGATGGCAGCCCCGCTCTTGGTTTCGAATGAAGTGATCGGCGCGGCTGTCTTCCTCCATACTTCGCAAAGCAGATTACTTCAACGACGATCTCGCCGCTAAAGCGACCATTCTCGCCGGCCAATTAGGCAACTTGCTGGAAGCGAGTCGCCTGGTCCAGATGTCGCGAGAGAAGATCTCGGCCGCCTGAGATATTGGCTGAAGTGGCGCAAGCGATTCAGGCGATCGCGGAATCTCCCGCAGTGGCCGAAACTTTGGCTGACCGCTTGCGAATTCTGCTGCGAACCGAGCTAGTCTGCATTTTCTTGCAACAGGGTACTGCGGTTGAGTTGCATGCCGTGGCGGCTGAATCCCCGCAACTGGCGACGTCCGTTGTCGCGCGGCTCCAAGGTAAAGGACTGCAGTTTGCATCCGAACTTACCTCCCGCGCTCTCGCCGGAGTCGATCCCATTACAGTTACCATCGATCCGGCAACGTATCTTGGCGATCTGGTGCCCGCTGGAATGCTGCTGGCGGCGCCGGTTAGTGCGCCCGGCGTGAAGGGAGCGGTGTTTATCTATCCGCGGCGAGAAGGCGCTTTCAGCCGCGAGGAGAAGTACCTGCTCACAACCGTAGCTGGCTTCGGAGCGGTCGCTATCGCTAATGCCCAGCTCAACAAAACGGCGCGAGGCGGGGTTGATGAACTGCACAAAATCCGTCGCGACCGACGCGTTAAAAGTCATCGCGCTGGAATTGAATTCCGAGCTTGGTCTGCCGCAGTACGCACGAAACTTCGTGAGCCGGGTTGCAGACCGTTATGGCACGCGCCATCGGGTGCGTTAGCCGTCCAACAGGTTACAGGTCTCGAAACTTTGGTATTGCAGGGCGTCTCGGTTGAGGATCATCAGTTAAAGCCTCTTCTTCGCCTCTTTGATCGCGCCCTGGTGGATGCAGTTGGCACAGCATCCTCAGCCAATCGTTTCTGCGAAAGCGTCCGAGTTATTCGGGTCGGAGCTTGCTTCCGTCCTCGGTTGGGAAGATTGCGAGTTAGTCCAGTTGTTGAATTCGTCGGGGGATCTGGTTGGCGTCTTGTGCCTGGCGAATCGAGGCAAGGCGCTGCAGGAAGAAGAAAGGGAACTGCTGCATGCAATTGCCGGCGAGGCTTCGGTTGCGTTGGAGAATGCGCGGCGCTTTACCCGCATGGACCAGGCGAACCGGCATTGGATCGAGATTTTCGATGCCATTACCGACTTCATCGTCGCCCACGATCAATCCGATCATGTTTTGCGGGTGAATCGTTCGCTGGCTGACTTCATCGGGGTTCAGCCGAATGAATTAATAGGAGTGAACATGGGCGCACTCCTGGCAATGGGAAATGATGTGCCCACGCATTCCTGTCCCTTTTGCCGCTCGACCACGGAAGCCAGCACCGATGAATACGTACTCGCCGTTCTGGACCGGACCTATCTGGTATCGACCTCGCGGGTTCATGGGGCAAACAGCGAAGGCCTGCAGACCATCCACGTGCTCAAGGACATCACGGACCGCCGCGAGGCCGAGCGCCGCTATCGCGAGCTTTTTGACAACATTCAGGAAGGAGTATTTTTCTCCACCCCTGATGGCCGTTTCATCGAAGTAAACGATGCGCTGGTCCGTATGCTCGGGTACCGCAGCCGTGAGCATCTTCTCCAAGCCGACGTTCGTACTCAGGTCTGCTCTTCCGTCGAACGGTACGAAGAACTCGCCGGCCAAATGCAGCAGTACGGAGCCGTGCGGAATCACGAACAAACTCTGGTCCGTCAGGACGGAACGGCAGTCCACGTTTTGATTAATGCTTTCGCGGTGCGCGACGCCCAGCAGCGCATGGTGCAGTACCGCGGCGTCATGCTCGATATCAGCGGCCTGAAGACGTTTCAATCCGAACTGCAACGCGAGCGCGATTTCTCCGGCAAGGTTCTGAACAACACCCAAAGCCTGATTCTGGTGGCAGACACTGCCGGATTTGTGAGTTATGCAAACCGGCGCTGGTACGACATGGGATATCAGCAAAATCAGTTGCTCAGCCGGCCTCTTGAAGAACTCATCGTGCCCGCTCGGCGTCAGGCCCTGAATGAAGCGTTCGCTGCCACCCTGGCAGGACAGCAAATCGACAATCTTGAAGTGCAGATTGTGCAAGGCGAGGGGCGAGTCGGATATTTCTCCATGAATTTGAGTCCGATGCGCGATGATCAGGGCAACGTCGCGAGCATTGTCGTCGTGATGAGTGACATCACCGACGCCGCCACGCTGCAGGCCAAGCTGCTGCACGCGGAGAAAATGGCAGCTGTGGGACAGCTCGTTTCCGGCGTCGCGCATGAGGTCAACAATCCGCTTACCGCCATTCTCGGCTTCGCCGACCTGCTGATGGAGAATCCTGAAGTCCCGGAGAGCGCCCGTAAAGATCTGCGCGTGATTCTTGACCAGGCACAGCGCACCAAGCAAATCGTGCAAAACTTGCTGAGTTTTGCACGTCAGATGCCGCCGCAACGCCGGCCGGTACAGCTCAACACCATCATCAGCCGTACCGTGCAATTGCGTGCTTACGACTTGCATAGCCGCGGCGCGGAAGTAGTGGAACAACTCGATCCCGAGTTGCCTGATGCGATTGGGGACGCTCACCAGTTGCAACAGGTTTTCCTGAACATCCTTAATAATGCTTATGACGCCGTGCGGGAGACCGGGCGCCCGGCACGCATCGAGATCCGAACCACTAACCGAGGCAACTTTGTCGAGGTCTTATTCCGCGATAACGGTTACGGCATTTCATTTCCCGAACGTATCTTCGACCCGTTCTTCACCACCAAAGAAATTGGCAAAGGCACGGGTTTGGGCCTGAGCATCTGCTATGGCATCGTGCGCGAGCATGGCGGCGAAATTCTTTGTCACAACAATACGGACGGGCAGGGCGCGACATTTATTGTGCGTCTGCCCTCTGTCTCACAAACAGTTCCAAACGAGACTGCTGCAGGAGTTATTCAGCCATGATGACGAGCCAACCACTCATAAAGCCCGCCACTTTGCCAGTGCTGCTAATCGAGGATGAGCCTGCCGTAATGGCCTATGTCCGTGCGGCCTTGGAACGAAGCGGTTACACCGTTGTGTCCACGGAATCTGGAGCCGAAGGCCTGCGACTGCTTGAGTCGGAGCAGTTTCTCGGCGTGGTCTCAGATATGCGAACTCCGGGCGGCGTGGATGGCGCGGGCGTGCACGCCTGGTTGAGCCACAACCGACCCGATCTGGCCGCGCGCATTGTTTTTATTACCGGCGATATCGCCAATGAGGACACCGTTGCCACCTTGCGCAAAACCGGTGCGCCTTGTGTGGAGAAACCGTTCCGGGTTCAGCAATTCATCTCGGTCATCGAAAAAACAATAGGGAAGGCACCGTGAGCGACGATTTACGAATACGCCTGTTAATTGTGGATGACGAGCAGAGCATCCGCCGCTTGTGCATGACAGTGGGTGAGGCGCTGGGCTTTACCTGCATGGAAGCCAACAGTGGGGAGACGGCGTTAACTCTGCTCGAAGAGCAGCCTGCGCACATGATTCTCACTGATATGGTCATGCCCAATATGTCGGGGCTTGAGTTTCTGGAGAAGGTCAAGAAACTTCTTCCGCGCAGCGAAGTCGCCGTCATGACCGGACACGGGTCTATCGAAACCGCGGTGCAGGCCATGAAACTTGGGGCCTACGATTACATCAGCAAACCGTTTTCTCCTTTGGAAGAGCTGCGCCTCTTCCTCCGGCGTATGGCGGAAAAAGTTCACCTCGTCGAAGAGAATCAGTTCTTGCGGGAACGCGTCGACACTGAATCCGATCTGCACGGCATCGTGGGATCGTCGGCCAAGATTCAGGATGTGCTGCGCATGATCTCGCGGCTGAAGGACACGCGCACCCCGGTGCTCATTTCTGGCGAGAGCGGTACGGGAAAAGAATTGGTAGCGCGAGCCATTCACTTCCGCGGTTCTTTTGCTAATCGTCCCTTCGTCGCCGTGGACTGCGGATCGCTGGTTCCCACGCTCATTGAGAGCGAACTGTTCGGCTATGAAAAAGGCGCATTCACCGGAGCTCTTAGATCGAAGACGGGTTTATTTCAGTCAGCCAATGGCGGCACAATTTTTCTTGATGAAATTGGTGAGTTGCCGCTGGAGATGCAGGCCAAGCTGCTTCGAGTTTTGCAGGAGAAAGAGATTCGTCCGGTGGGAAGCAATCAGAAAGTAAAAGTGGATGTTCGCGTGGTGGCCGCTACCAATCGCGATCTTGAGGCCGAATACCGCAACGGCACTTTCCGCAAGGATCTTTACTTTCGACTGAACGTAGTCACGGTCCACTTGCCCGCCCTGCGCGAGCGGCGCTCCGATATTCCCATGCTGGCGCACTGGTTTCTCGACCGTCACGCGCCCGACAGCGCAATGCAGGTCACGCACGCGGCCATGAAATGCCTGCTGCAATACGATTGGCCAGGAAATGTTCGCGAACTGGAAAACTGCATTGAGCGCGCAGTCGCTCTGGGCGACGGTAAAATCATCGATCTGAGCGATCTTCCACCCACCATTGCGTCGTCATCGCCGTCCGCGGACGTACCGGTAAGCGCAATCACAGGCCCGGTTTCTTCTACGGATTTGGAGGACATCGAACGGGCGACGATCGAACGCGTCTTCGAACAAGTAAAAGGAGACAAAGCGCTGGCCGGGAAGATGCTTGGCATTAGCCGCGCCACTCTATATCGCAAGCTGAAGCGCTATAACATTGGCGGCCGCCCGGAAATGGGGCCGAGCCAGGCGCTGCAGTAAGGGTTTCTTGGGCGAAGGCCTCTTCATCCGCGTCATCTTCGCTGAATAAAAGGACATGATTGGTCTCACCCCCTCCCCCCTGATCTTTTGGGATCAGAGGCGTAGCGGGGGACTAGGGTTAAAATCTTTGAGTTGAAAAGAGTTACAGGGAAAATCCTGGAAACAAACAGCTTGTGAATGGGGGAAGGCATTTCGGAAATCGATGAGCTATACATTTGTTATCGTGTATATCTGGTAGTGAAGTCAAGGGAAATGGGGAGAAAAGGCGAGGCGCTGTGCCAGAATGGGAAAAGAGGGCTGGGCAGGGGTTAGGAGTGTTGCCTAGTTTGCAGGGAACTGGGGAGCGTCCCGTCTGTTGGCCAGCGGGTTCGCTGCTTGGAGATCGAAAGTGCCTGTCCCCGGATTTCTCTCCAACTGGAACACTCGTCCCTCGCGACTCTGCTTGACCAAGGCCGGGTTTGCTGATAATGTCGGTTCCGCAGTTCGGGCCCCTGACTTAAGTTTCCTCGCGCCTCTGGAGGCCTCCATGGTTCTTCCCCTTCGTTACCTGCAGATAGTCGTGTCTTGGATGCTCATCCGAATGTTTTCGGGCTGGGCAAGCAGTTGGGCTGTCTGCAATGGCAGTAGGAGATGTCGATGAGAACCGGGTCACCCCGAATCCTACTGATTGTTCTCGTCTGCTCCGGCGGAATTCTTCTGGTTGGCGGCGGGCACGGTCAATCGTTCGAAGCGCTGGCATTGGCGAATCCCGGCGGCTTTTACTGCTCCCCGGCTCCGTGCGTGCTTCCCCCGACCCAAGCCTCCGAAGGCGGCGGCACAGTTACCGATAGTCCGGTCGTAAGTAGTCCCGCGAATACCAAACAACTGCTGCTGGGGAGCGTGGATTTCAACTGCCCGGGGCAGTCAAGCCTGGGCTTCCACCTTTCCACCAACCGCGGCTCGACGTGGCGGCGCGTCCTCTGCATGCCCTCTATGACAATAGGAGGGAGAATATGGGATGCGGACGATGAGCCCTCGGTGGGGTACGATCGAAAAGGAGCAGCCTACATTGCTGGCCTATACTTTTGCACTGGCTTTTGTAATGCGTACACCGCCGGCCTCATCGCCGTGCAAAAATCAACCGATGGAACCCACTGGAGTAAGCCAGTCGTCGCCCTGCGTGATCCAGGTCAAACCTTCCCGTTCGACCCTTTGCTGGCTGTCGATACCAGCCCGGGCAGCCCTCGGGTTAATAACGTTTATGTGTCCGGCGTCATGTGGACGGATCAAGGCTATAAGAACCAGGTCTTAGTGTCGCACTCCACCGATGGGGGTGCCACTTGGAAGCAAGTCGCCGTCGATGCCGTACAGAAATACCCGGCAGAAGATGACTTCACCCGCATCGTCGTCGGCAAGGACGGTACCGTGTACCTGAGTTGGATGCATTGCCCCGGCAGCGGGTCTGACAGGGCCTGCAACGACAACGTGGGCTACATGATGTTTTCGCGCTCCGCCGACGGGGGCACCGTTTGGTCTCCACCTCAACAAATAGCGACAGTGAAAATGCCGCTCAACTGGCGACTGCCCAACACTAAGGGTGTCCGGGTTTACAACTACCCAGTGATAGCTATCGATAACAGCGACGGGGCGCACGCTGGAAGTCTGTACGTGGCGATGTACAACTGGACTGGAAAGTATCTGCGAGTGCAAGTCATCCGTTCTGCTGACAACGGGAGTACTTGGTCTACCCCCGTGCCCGTAGCCCCGCCGAGCGACACGCACGACCAATTCTTTCCGTCGATATCCGTAAACAGCGCGGGACTGGTCGGGGTAAGTTGGCTGGACCGGCGCAATGACCCTGCGAACATCGACTACCAGGCCTTCGCAGCTATCTCTACCGATGGCGGGCAAACCTTCCCCAACACGCAGCTCACCACGGCCTTCTCCAACCCGGACACGAACGGAGGCAACAACTGGATGGGCGATTACACCGGCAACACCTGGGCTGGACAAGAGTTCATCGCCGCATGGATGGACAGCAGCAACGGCGTCGATATGCAAGAGGTGATTGGAGGCATCCGCCTGAAGTGAGCGCCCAGGAGGCTGGCCCGCTGGGGGATTAGGAACTTTTCCGGTGCTTAAAGTTGCAGGTGTGGGGAAGCAAAGTCAAAGTCCCCACCCTAACGTCGAAAAGCGCGACGTTAGGATGGGGCACCCGGGGGCTGGCCCACCTGTACATTCTTTGTAAGGCAAGGTTAGATGTACAAGGCTGCCCCACTCGTCGAACACCCGCGACGAGTGGGGCAGCCGCTTTTGTGGTGACGCATGAAAGCAAGTTTGTAACGGCAGCGATTGGCAGCCCCCGTTGGCAAGTTTCCTATCCCCCGCGCCATGGTTGACCTCGTCCCTTCCGCGGCCTAACATTAGCGCGAATGGCAGCGTCGCCTATCATCGGCCAGACTGTCTCCCACTATCGCATTCTGGGGAAGATTGGCGGCGGTGGTATGGGCGTTGTCTACGAGGCGGAAGACGTGCGCCTTGGCCGTCACGTTGCGCTGAAGTTCGTTCCTGACAATCTGCTGGGCGATCGTAAATCTCTTGACCGCTTTGAGCGGGAGGCGCGAGCCGCGTCGCGCTTGAACCATCCTAACGTTTGCACCATTCATGACATCGAGGACAACGGCGGACATCCCTTCATTGTGATGGAGAAGTTGGAAGGGGAAAGCCTGAAGCAGCGAATCCACGGGAAACCTTTGGAGTTCGAAGAACTGCTGGACGTCGCGGTGCAGGTGGCGGAGGCATTAGAGGCGTTTCATGCCAAGGGCATCATTCATCGCGACATCAAGCCTGCCAATTTGTTTATCACACACTCCGGCCAGGTGAAAATTCTCGACTTTGGATTGGCCAAGCTTTCGCGCGACCAGGGCTTGGCGGCGGATGAAGATACTCCGTATGAAGATTCTCTGACCGCGATTGGAGTGGTCCCCGGCACGGCGGTTTATATGTCGCCGGAACAGGCGCGCAGCGAAGAACTTGATCCACGCAGCGATTTGTTTTCTTTCGGCGTGGTGCTCTATGAAATGGCAACCGGCAAGAAACCGTTTCAGGGAGCGAATGTGGTGACGACGCTGGATGCGATGCTGCATCGCAAGCCGGCTCCGCCACGGTCGCTGAATGCCGCGCTGCCGCCGCAGATTGAGGGCATCATCGGGAAGGCGATGGAGAAGGATCGCGACAAGCGCTACGCGAGCGCGGCGCAGATGAAGACCGATCTGCAGCGTCTGAAGAAGCAAACAGAATCGGGACAGGTTAAGACGAAATCTCGGGAAGCGCCTTTGCGCATCGCCACCAATGCCTTTCAGACGTCGAGTGCGTGGCAGAAATACCTGCTGCTGGGAATGGCCGGGCTTTTAGCCGCAGTGCTGGCCGCGGTGGGAGCGTGGTGGTTTAAACACCGCGCCACCGCCGTCAATCCGGGTGGAAATGCTATTGCGGTGCTTCCGCTGCAAAATATGAACGGTGATTTTAGCGTGGATTACTTGCGCTTTGCGCTGGCCGATGAGATAGACAACGTGCTCACCCACAGCCGCACTCTTGATGTGCGTCCCTCGGGCGTGACCCGAAAATATGCGGGTGCGGACGTTGATCCGCAAAAAGTGGGGCGCGAACTGCACGTGGGCAGCGTTGTTACCGGGCATTTCCTGCGGAAAGGCGACCATCTGCTGGTGACGTTGGAAGATACAGACACGAAAACTAACCGGATGTTGTGGGAGACGAACTTCACCACTTCGAGCGAAGACCTGATCGCTCTGCAAGCACAGCTTGCGACTCAATTGCGCCGGGGCTTGCTGCCCATTCTCGGAGCGGCCGGCAACTTTCTGGATACGAGCAGTCGTCCGAAAAATCAGGAAGCGTACGACCTTTATCTGCACAGCCTGGCACTGCCGCACGATGCCGGACCGAACAAGGATGCTATCGCTGTGCTGCAACATGTGGTGGACGTGGATCCGAATTACGCTCCGGCGTGGGAAGAGCTCGGAGTGCGTGCGTATTATGACGCCGACTACTCGAATGGCGGCGAGAAAATGTTCCAGCTTTCCAACACTGCCTCGGAACGGGCGCTGGCGCTTGATCCCAATCGGGTTATGGCTGCCGGCCAACTGATGGCAAACCGCGTGGAACGAGGCGAGCTAACCAAGGCGTACGCTGCCGCGCAAGCTCTATTGAAGAGCCGGCCGGAGAGCGGGCAGGCACACTTCACCATGGCAGTTGTTCTCCGATATGCGGGCATGCAGGAGGAATCGGCCCGCGAGTGCGATACGGCACTGGAGTTGTCTCCGGGAAATTACCAGTTCCGGTCGTGTGCGTGGGCGTTCATGGAGTTGGGCCAAACCCAACGGGCGATGGATTTTGTTCGCCTGGATGCGGGCTCGGAATGGGCCGCATCCGCAACCCTATCGGTTCTGCTGCGCGAAGGAAAGCTGGCGGAGGCGCGTGAGAGCGTGAAGAAAGTATCGCCCGCCGCGCATTATCATCGCGATCTGCTGGAGGCGTGCCTGGGGATGCGGCCTCCTTCTGAATTGGACAGAACCACCGCCTTCGTAGAGGCTTCCGTGCTGTCAGAGTCTGATCCTGAGCCGTGGTACTACGAAGGGACGATTATGGCGTTCTGCGGCAAGCCTGCCATTGCTCTGCATATGATCAATGCCGCGGTTGAGCAAAACTACTGCTCCTATTCTGCGTTGCTCTCGGATCCGTTGCTGGCAAAATTGCGTAGCAGCAAAGAATTTGATGCTGTGCTAACCGCCGCCCACCAGTGCCAAGAAAGTGTACGTAACCCGCAGCCGCAGTGAATCAGGTAGGATTGTTATTGAGTGCGGCTGGCTCGTTTATTCCAAGCGTTGGAGGACGGGCGTCTCGTCCGTCCAACCGGGTGAGGACGCCCGGCCTCCATTTTGACGATCAGGAAAAATATTGGCTCCTCTCCGCGAGAAAAATAATCTTCTATCTATGGCAGATGAAGCCCGTGGGGCCTGGCAGCCAAAAATTAGGCTCCGTTTCCGCAAAAGTTTTCTTTTTCTCCTTCCAATTCTGCTGCTGACGCTTGGCTGGTTCGCGGAACCTGCTCCGAAACAGGGTTCGACCGAGTCGCAGTCTACGGATCCTTTGCCGCAAGATACGGGCGCGGCGGGACTGCAGGAAACACTGCTGCGACTGCGGACAACGGCGCGTCTGATGCAAACCGTAGCCCATCCTGATGATGAAGATGGTGGCATGCTGACGCTTGAGTCGCGTGGCAAGGGTGCGACTGTTTTGCTGTTGACCCTGAACCGCGGCGAAGGCGGACAGAACAAGATAGGCAGCAATTTGTTCGATGTGCTCGGCGTTTTGCGGACCCTGGAATTGCTGGCAGCGGATCGCTATTACGGCGTGGAGCAACGCTTTACCCGGGTGGCGGATTTCGGATTTTCCAAGAATGCGGCGGAGACGTTTCAGAAGTGGCAGGGTCACGATATAGCGCTCGGCGACATGGTCCGAGTGATTCGAACTTTTCGGCCCGATGTTTTGGTCGCCCGCTTTTCTGGTACTGATCGTGACGGACATGGTCATCACCAGGCTTCGTCGATTCTTACGCGCGAGGCTTTTCGCGCGGCGGCTGATCCGAATCGTTTTCCGGAGCAGATCAAAGAAGGCCTGCTGCCTTGGCAGGCGAAAAAACTTTATATCGGAAATGTGTGTGGGTTTGGGGCGCAGACTTGTCCGGCTGAAAACTACACAGTGAAGCTGAATACCGGGGAACCAAATCCACGGCTGGGCATGTCGTACGTCCAATTTGCCATGGAAGGGTTGCGGCATCAGCTTTCTCAGGGAGCGGGCGCTTGGTCGATAGATTCTGGTCCGCGCTACACGTACTACAAACTAGTGGATTCGGTCTTGCCCTCGACCACCGACAAAGATGGTCACGAGCAGGATTTCTTTGACGGAATCGATACCAGTTTGCCGGGACTCGCGGCCCGATTGGGCGCGGAAGAATCCAGGGCGCCGTGGCTGCGACCGGGCTTGGTAGAAGTTGCCAACCGAATTGAGGACGCACGCCGGCGAAGCGAGAAAGAAATGAGCGCGGCCTCTGGTCCGTTATTTGCAGCCCTGCAGGAGTTGGATTCGCTCGCCAGCCGCATCGAAAGTACTCAGATTAGCTCGCCGGCGAAGGAGGATTTGCTAGACCGACTTCGCGAGAAACAGCAGCAGTTGCAGCGAGCCATCAACCTGGCCTTGAACGTTTCAATCGAAGCCACCGTGGCGCCTCAGCAGGGTGCAGGCTTGCCGAAGGAGAACGAAGCGTTGACCGCCGTTTCTCCTGGCCAGAAGTTCTTGGTCAGGGTGAAATTTCATAATGGCTCAAAGTACAAATTAGTCGTGGACAGAATGCGGCTAGATGCTCCGCAAGGTTGGGCAAAGCAAATTGATGCGCAAGCCTCTGCCGTAGCCGCTGCAGGTCAGGACCAGTATGCGAATTTTGTCGTGCAGATTCCTGCCGATGCCGCTAATGAGCACGTGTACACGCGGCCTTATTGGCATCGCGATGACCCGGAAACCGAAAGCATCAATACCATCGACGATGCACGATACGTCACCTTGCCGTTCCCTCCGCCTCCATTTCATGCCACGGTGCAGTATCATCCTGAGCGCTCGGGGTTCGATTTAAGTTTTGTTGGTGGAGAACATAAAATTGGCGCCTCGGAAGGTCCCAGGACCGGGATCTCGACTCCAGTAGTCACGCAGTTTGTGGATGACAAAGGTGTGGAGCGGAAGCGAACGCTTGCGATCGTTCCCGCGTTTTCCGTGATGCTGGAGCCGGGGCAGCAAGTAATTCCTACCGACAAAGATGGGGAATTCGTAGTGAAAGTCGGGGTTTCGAGCAATCTATCCCGCGCAGCGAAGGGAACATTGCATCTGGAGCTTCCAGTTGGGTGGAAAGCGGAGCCAGCGCAAGTGGCTCTGGATTTTCACAGGCGCGGCGAAAAGCAAGAGGTTGAGTTCAAAATATTTCCGGCGAGTTTGAAGGAGGGTCGAGCGAATATCCGCGCGAGCCTCGAGTCAGGCGGAATCGATTACAGCGAAGGTTACAGCCTGGTCACGCGCGAGGATCTCGACAGCTTCTACTATTATCAGCCGGCACTGCAACGCATCAGCGTCGTCGATGTGAAAGTGCCTAAGGATCTGAATGTCGGCTACGTAATGGGCGCGGGCGATGATATTCCGACGGTGCTTAGGCAGATCGGAATGAAGGTTATTTTAATTCCGGCGGACAAAATTGCAAGCGAAGACCTGAGCCAGTATCAGACGATTGTTCTCGGAATCCGCGCTTACGATACCCAGAAGGATCTCGCGGCCAACAATAAAAAGTTGTTGGATTTTGTTTATAACAGCGGGACTTTGGTCGTGCAATACGAAACCGGCGTGGCCGATTTCAACAAGGGTAAGTTCACTCCTTATCCTGCCGAACTTAGCCGGGCACGGGTTTCGGTTGAAGAGGCTCCGGTCACGATTCTGGCGCCGGACGATAGCGTCTTCCATTATCCCAATCAAATTACGCAACATGATTTCGACGGGTGGGTACAAGAGCGGGGATTGTATTTCATGGATCAGTGGGACAGCCACTTCACGCCGCTGCTGGCGTCCAACGATCCGGGAGAGCAGCCACAGAAGGGCGGTTTGCTGCGCGCGCAATACGGCAAGGGAACGTACATCTACACTGGATACGCGTTCTTCCGCCAGCTACCGGCGGGCGTTCCCGGCGCGATTCGGCTTTATGTCAACTTATTGAGTGCTGGGCACGAGAAGCAGTGATGGTGTGAAATATTAAATTTCGTTTCTAGATTTCAGAGTTAGATCTTCGGTAATTTCCAGCAGAAATTCTACGGCGAATGACGCCCGCCCCACAGTCCGCTGAGAATTCTCCGCAACTGATTCGCGGCGTGGGACTGGGCAGCGCGACCGCGCTCAACATGATTGACATGATCGGCGTCGGCCCGTTCATCACTCTTCCCCTGATAGTGAGCGCAATGGGCGGGCCGCAGGCCATGCTGGGATGGATTCTAGGCGCCATTTTTGCCATGTGCGATGGACTGGTTTGGGCCGAACTGGGCGCAGCCATGCCGCATTCGGGCGGTTCGTACGGTTATTTGCGTGAGATTTACGGGCCGAATCGTCTAGGGCGGCTGGTTTCGTTTCTTTTTGTGTGGCAACTTTCTTTCAGCGCACCGCTGTCGATCGCGTCGGGCTCGATTGGGTTGGCCGGCTACGCATCGTACTTTTGGCCTGGGCTGGAGAAACAATTCATCGCCCGCCATTGGAGCGTGCCTGTGCCGCTGTTAGGCAGGCTGCAATTGCACTGGCTGGTTTCGGGAGCTAGCTTCGTGGCGATCGGCATGGTGGCTCTGGCAACCGTGCTTTTGTATCGCAAGATCACCAGCATTGGGTGGATTTCGAAACTGTTGTTGGCCGGCGTGCTCGGAATTATCTTTTGGATTATCGTTTCGGGCCTTCGGCATTTTGATGCTGCGCAAGCTTTCAATTTCCCACCGGGCGCGTTCACCCTATCGCGCAATTTCTTTCTGGGATTAGGCTCGGCAATGCTGATCGCGACCTATGATTATTGGGGTTATTACAACGTTGCGTTTCTGGGCGACGAAGTAAAAGACCCGGGGAGAACCATACCGCGGGCGATTTTGCTGTCGATTTTTCTGGTGGCCTGTCTTTATGTGGTCATGAACATCAGCATTCTCGGCGTGGTGCCGTGGCGCGAAATGCAGTCTGGTCAAGACAATCGCGGATTGTATGTCGTATCGATTTTCATGCAAAAGATTTATGGGCCGTGGGCTGCGAACCTTGCCACTGGGCTGGTGATGTGGACGGCATTCGCCTCAGTTTTTTCGCTGATGCTGGGATATTCGCGCGTGCCTTACGCGGCCGCTCTCGACGGAAATTATTTCAGAGCCTTCGCGCGCTTGCATCCGGAGGGAAGATTCCCCTACGTCTCGCTGCTCGCTTTGGCTGCAGTGGCCGGCTTGTTTTGTTTTCTTTCGCTGGCGGATGTGATCGCAGGGCTCGTTGTAATTCGTATTATTTTGCAATTCCTGGTGCAGGCGATCGGCGTGATCGTGCTGCGCATCCGCCGTCCTGATTTGGCGCGGCCGTTTCGCATGTGGCTGTATCCGCTGCCCGCCTTGCTGGCTTCGGCCGGATTCTTATTTGTGCTTATATCGCGCACGAACTCAATGAGCCAGATTCGATATGCAATGCTGATCCTGATCAGCGGCGTGGCGATATATCTTTTCCGGGCGTGGCGCCGAAGGGAATGGCCGTTTGCAAAATATGTGTCGGCGGAAAAGGTTGTAGCTGAGTGAAACATCTACGCTGTCATCCTAGCAACGCGAGGTTCTTGCCTGGGCTACTGGTATCGCTGCCGCTGGCAAATACCCAGATCCCTCGCGTTGCTCGGGATGACAGTCCTGTCTTAAAGGTATTTAAGACAGGACCGGGATGACAGTCGTCCTTGTGATTACACTGGCAATGTGCGAGGCTATCCTGTGACTTTTGATAGATCATGCTCAGAGCACTGGCGATACCGTGTGGGAGTTGTGCCCCGTATCGTTGTGCCCGATATCAAGGAGAGACTGATGAAGACGATGAAGTGGATGTGTGCATTGATGCTTCTACTGGCTGGGAACGGCATCGCTCTTGCGCAGGACGCTAAACCCGCTGAACGCCGAACTGTCGCGCAAGTTCTGGATCGCGCGGTCAGCGGTGTGGAGGGCGAATTCGTTTCGGCGGCCGACGCCATGCCGGAAGACAAATATTCCTTTGCTCCTACAAACGGCGAATTCAAAGGCGTGCGTACTTTTGCACTGCAGGTGAAGCACGTGGCCGCAGTTAATTACATGGTGGGCGCGGCCATTCTCGAAGAGAAGCCGCCGGTCGAACTCGGCGGCGAGAATGGGCCGGACGCGGTGAAGACCAAGGCGGACATTATGAAATTTCTCAAGGATTCATTCGCCTATCTTCACAAGGCTACGGCGACCGTCAATGAAGGGAATCTGGTTAACCCAATCAAAAGCCCCTTCGGTTCTGGGATGACCACGCGGTTGGGAATGTCGACTTTAATAGTGGGACACTGTTTTGACCACTACGGTCAGATGGTGGAATATTTGCGAATGAATGGAATCGTTCCGCCAGCGAGCCGGTAGATTATCCCACCGGTGAAATGCTTCGGTTCGAATGGTGCCCCGATTTCAGGTCTTTGTCTCGGATAGCACGAAGGTGCTATTTACACCTCAACTAATGCAAAATAATCTGATCTTCCTCCACGCAGGACAAATTGCGAGCAGACTTGAACCTCCTAAGAGGTGTGGAGTGCGTCGCAATGCAGTTGTGCGGGTGGACCATGCAATCTCGCCCGATGCAGGAGTAGTAAATGAAAACCAAGAAGTACCACGGGACCGATGTGCAGCCCCCTGAGGAAACATCCCAGCAGGAAATAGACAGTTTTCTTAAGGCGCTTTACTCCTATCCCGATCGTTTTGCCAACCAACCTGATTTGAGTTTCCAGCAATACTTGCTGAGCCTGCCGAGTCCGTCTCATGCGCCCAGCAGAAATAAGTAACGTTCTGCCGGAACTTATCTCAGCGCATCCGTAAGCTTGCTCCTCGCGTGGTGATCTCAGTCTGAATCAACTCGGGATTCAGGCCCTGTGCCCGCAGGCATTCGCGAACCCGCGCCGTTGTTTGGTGGGTATTAGATTTCGGGTCAAGGAAGACTAACACCGAAGGTCCAGCCCCGCTCAAAGCACTGCCCAATATTCCACGAGTCCCTGTCAGCTTCTGTAATGCGGGCAGCAGAGGGCACAAAGATGAGCGGTAGGGCTGATGAATGCGATCCTCCAGCGCGGCAGCAAGGATGTCTTTTTTCCCTTGAAGAAAAGCCGTCAACAATAGCATCGAATTCTGAATGTTGGAAACAGCGTCAATACGCGAATACAGATTGGGAAGAACGCGTCGGGCATCCTCGGTAGCCAGGCTTTCACTGGGAACTGCGAATAATAGCGGCCATTTTCCCATCGGACGTAAATGCGCCATTTGCATTTCGCCACCGGCGGAAATTCTCGCGATGGCTAAACCACCCATCCAACACGCCGCAGCGTTATCAGGATGATGTTCGCGCCGGGATGCTTCGTAAACGATGCGGCTGTCAGTCCAGCGCAGCTTGCCGAAGTGAACCGCGAGAGCGATTCCGGCAAGCCGCGCCGCGGCGGAGGATCCGCATCCTTTGCCGATAGGAATTTGGTTGTCGATGCGCAGCGCGAGCGGTGGCACAGGTTTTTTCTCGGCCTGCAATACTTCACGATAGGTTGTGAGAATCAGATGATTTTCGATTTGTGAGCAAATTTCTGTTTCACGACCGCGCGCTATCACTGAGAATTCGCTGGCAGACTTTGCACGGACTCTGAGAAACAAAGCGAACGCGAGAGCGGCGGCGTCGAATGCCGGTCCTAGATTCGCAGAGGTTGCGGGAAGGGAAATCTCCAGAGACTGTGGTTTTTTGCTAATGCGATCGGTCATAAGGTGACTACTTTGTAGCGCCGCCATCCTGCCGGCTGTCGTGAGTGCGTCCTGTCGTCAGCGGCGGACGAAGACAGCCGCCGAGACGGCGGCGCTACATGTAGAGACGTAGCTTGCTACGTCTCCAGCCGGTCGTCCGCTTTTCTCAAGACTTGAATAACCGCGTCTACTGTGGCGTCCAGTACGATCGGTGCGCGCTGCTGCGGTTTAAGAATATCAGCTTCCGTTTTACTTTCAGTCGCGGAGAAGAGATCGCCGCGATGAAACTTCAAGGTGAACTCAGGATCTTTCAGCAGATGGCCAGTCAAAATTAAGACCACACTTTCTCCCGGCTTTACGAACCCTTGCTTCACCAATTTCTTGAGTCCGGCGAGCGTGACTGCGGAAGCTGGTTCACAGCCGACCCCGTCGGCCCCAATCTCGGCTTTGGCCAAAGCGATTTCCACTTCGCTGACTTGTTCGACGGCGCCGCCCGTCGCCTCCAGCACTCGAACTGCTTTTTTCCACGATGCGGGACTACCAATCCGGATGGCGCTAGCCGCGGTTTCAGCCTGCACCGTTATCAATTTCTTGCCACCATTTTCGCTCATCATTCGCACTAACGGATTTGCGCCCGCAGCCTGAATAATAGAAACTTTCGGCACCGTGGAAATAAAACCGAGGTGCTTCATCTCGAGAAACGCCTTGCCGAGCGCTGAGGAATTTCCCAGGTTTCCGCCGGGAACAATTATGTGATCGGGCGGCTGCCAATCGAACTGTTCCATCAATTCAACCGCCGCAGTCTTCTGTCCTTCCAGGCGATATGGATTCACCGAATTCAGCAAGTACACCGGCGAGCGCTGCACAACTTCGTTCAGCAGACGCATGCAGCCATCGAAATCAGTTTTCAATTGGCAGGTTAGGGCGCCGTAATCGAGTGCCTGAGAAAGTTTGCCCCACGAGACTTTTCCTTCCGGAATCAGCACCAGGCTGCGCATACCGCCGCGTGCAGCATAGGCTGCCATGGATGCGGAAGTGTTGCCCGTAGAGGCGCAAGCTACCCAACGGAATCCCTCACGCCGTGCGGCCGAAGCGGCCACGGTCATGCCCGTGTCTTTGAATGATCCCGTGGGATTCATTCCCTGGTGTTTGGCGTAAAGCTGCTGCAGGCCAGCAATGCGGGCGCAAGAAGGCATTTCATAAAGTGAAGTGTTGCCCTCGCGCAGCGTGATAATTTCTTGCCAGTCGAAGTCAGGCAGCAATTCGCGAAAACGCCAGACGCCGCTTTCGTCAACTGGCAGCCCGGATGTTCGCCGCTGCCGCCAGAGTGTTCTGAGTGCGGCAGCGTCTAGCCGAGTTAAGTTCCACCCGGGATATACGATTTCGAATAGATCGCCACAATCAGCGCAGCGAAAATTCTCTTTTGCTTTCTCGCATACCACGCCGCAACCAATGCATCGCAGATGCGATGCCTGAAGGGAATTGGACTCGCCTGAGCTGCGGTTGGTCATCCTGTTTGGAATCTGCGGAAGATCATCCAGCGCATTTACTTCCCGCCGCGCAAATACTGATCAGTCTTTTGAATCCAGTCCGCACGCGGCGGATTGAATACGTCCAAGTCGACCGTGTCCTCGAGTGCTTCTGCTTTGTGCGGCATGTGCGGAGGGATGGTGAGCACCTCGCCGGCATTTACTACTATTTCTTTTCCGTCGATCCAAAATTTCAGCGCGCCTTCGAGGATATAAGTTATTTGTTCGTTGTGGTGGCTGTGTTCGGGAACGATGCAGCCCTTTTTCAGCAGGACACGCGCCAACATGAGGTCTTGTCCAACCACAAACTGGCGTTGCAGCAGAGGATTCAGATCTTCAAGGGGGATGGACTTCCACGGAATGTGCTTCAGTTCGCCCTTGGCTTCGCCTATTTTGTCCGTTTTAGATATTGGAGTGATACGTTTCGTTTGCGCCGTTTTTGCCATAGTGCACCTTTCTCCATTTATTGCGCATTTGTTTGCGTGTCGACGATTAGTTGCGAACTTGCTATTGCGCGGCAACGGTTCCTTGCCAGGTTGCCGAAACCCGCAGAATTCGTTCCACTGCCTCCTGCAATGTCGCCGTCGAGGAGGCAAACGAGAAGCGGATGAAATCGGCGCCTGCGCTCCCGAAGGCCGCGCCCGGGATGGCGGCCACTCCCGCTTCCTCCAGCATGATTCGGCACAGTTCGTCGGCGCTGAATCCGGTCTCTGCAATGTTCACCCATGCGTAGAACGCGCCTTCAGGCGACGAACAGCGGAATCCGGGAACACGGTTGAGATCGCGGATGAACTGCTCGCGTCGTTTAGCTGAATTCACGAACCATGCGCGGAGTCGATCCCTCGCGATCCTGCAACGCCTCAATCGCTCCATACTGACTGAATTCCGCTACACACGTGTAGCTATTGACGGCGAGCATCTGCAGCGCCGGCACGATGCGCGGCGGGGCGACCGCGTATCCGAGTCGCCATCCCGTCATCGCAAAACTTTTCGAGAAGCCGTCAATAATAATCGTGCGTTCTTCCATTCCTGGATAGTTCATGAGCGAGATGTATTGGCCGCCGTAAATGATTCGCGCATAGATTTCGTCTGAGAGCACGAGCAAATCATTTTCCACGGCGAGTTCCGCCAGCCGCCGCTGCACTTCGTCGGTGTACACAGTGCCGGTGGGATTGCCCGGAGAATTGGCGATCAGGCATTTGGTGCGAGATGTAATCTTCGCCGCGATCTCGTCGGGATCAGGCTGGAAATGATTGCGTTCGGAAAGTGTGAACGGCACGGGAGTGCCGCCCAGGCCAAGAGCGATGGATGGGTACCCAGGGAAACCGGGATCGGGATACAACACTTCATCGCCGGGATCGACCAGCGCCATCATTGCCATGAACAGCGCGATTTTGCAGCCGGGAGCTATCACGATGTTTGACGCAGAGATTTTCAAATTTCGCGTGTCGTGAAGATAATCAGCGATCGCTTCTCGCAGCGGCAGGACGCCGGCAACCGCGCAGTAGCGGTCCTTGCCTTCATCCACGGCCCGCTTGAGTGCTTGATTCACAGACGCGGAGGGGTGAAAATCTGGCTCTCCGAGTTCGAGATGAATGATGGAACGGCCTTCGCGCTCCAGTTCTTTGGCGCGCGCATAAACGGACAGCGCACCCTCGCCACTCATCACAGCCATTCGAGACGCTAACGGTCGCATCGCTTTCCTTTCTTTGCAAATGGAGGCCGGGCGTCCCGCCCGGCTGGACGGGGCGAGACGCCCGTCCTCCATTTCTTACAGGCCTTTGCAGAGGCCGCCATCTACGAGGACGGTTTGTCCGGTTACATAGGAAGCGCGCTCCGAGGCCAGCCATACAATTGCGTCCGCGACCTCGCGGGGTTCGCCTAGACGCTTCACCGGCGCATCCGCGCTCCATCCTTCGACGATTTCTTTTTCGCTCTTGCGCAACGCCGCGGAGCGGGCTTTCGCCAACTCTTTTAGACGGTCGGTGGCAGTGTAGCCGGGTCCTACATTGTTTACGAGTATGCCATCTTTACCGAATTCGTTGGCTAAACTTTTCACCAGGCCAACAACCGCGGCGCGCACGGCATTGGAAAGTACGAGGTCAGCTACCGGTTGCTTGGTGGTGATTGAGGTGATGGTAATAATTCGTCCCCAATGGCGGCGCTGCATGTGAGGAATCACTTCGCGAGCGAAATAAACCGTGCTCATAAAATTCGCATCCACGGCACTGCGCCATTCTTCGAGGCTGGTCGCAAGAAATCCTTTTGCCGGAGGTCCTCCTGCATTAGTGACACAAATGTCTACGCCGCCAAATTTCGAGGCCACTGCATCGACAAAGCGATGGACTGCCTCCGCATCAGTTACGTCCAGGGCCTGAGCAAATACCTCCGCGTGATGCTGCTTCTGAATGCGCTCGGCGGCCGCGTGTAGTGTTTGAGCGTTGCGGGCGCACATCGCGATACGGCATCCCTCAGCGCCGAGGGCCTCTGCCGTGGCTTGGCCAATCCCCTGGCTGGAGGCGGCAACGATCGCGACACGATTTTTCAGGCCGGTTTCCATGTGTTGGAATTATAACGGCAGGCTTGAAATTCTTGCGGATGTTCGGCCGGTATGCTCTCTTGCGCCAGTTCGCCGTGAACTATAGTCTGATAACTATCGCGATACCGAGTTGGAGCCTTTCATGAAAAAGCATGAGCACCGTCCAGAAACTGAAGCGGTTCGCGGCGGCACCGATCTTGATAAGAAAAATGGCCCGCTTGCCACCCCTATCTACCAGACTTCGACTTTCGAAGTTACTGACAATGAGCAGCAAGTGCGCGCGACAGATACTGACATGTTTTACACGCGCTATGGCAATCCGACGCATACCGTCGTCGAATCGGCAATCGCGAAACTCGAAGGTGCTGATGCGGCCCTGCTGTTCGCCTCCGGCATGGGAGCAATTACAACTTCAATTCTCGCCCTGCTGAAGAGCGGCGATCACGTTGTGGCGCAACGAGACATCTACGGCGGAGCTTCGAAATTTTTCACTCAGTGGCTTCCGAAATTGGGAATTGAAACCACGCTAGTCGATACCATCGAGTACGAGCAGCATGAGCGCGCAATACGACCGAACACCAGAGTTTTGTATTTGGAGTCTCCGACCAACCCCACCGTGCGAATTGTTGATTTGCATAAGACCGCAGCTCTGGCTAAGAAGCACGGCCTCATCAGCATGATCGACAGCACTTTTGCCACGCCGATTAATCAGCGTCCCGTGGAATTTGGCATTGATCTCATCATGCATTCCGGGACAAAGTATTTCGGCGGACACTCCGATCTCATCTCCGGCATTGTTGCCGGCCGCAAGGATTTGATCGACAGGATTCATCAAACCCGAACGACCTTAGGCGGGGTGATGGATCCGCATGCCGCGTGGCTGCTGCTGCGTGGTATCAAGACGCTCGCTGTGCGTGTGCAACGCCAGAATGAGAGCGCTTTGCGTATCGCACAATTTCTGGCTCAACATTCGAAAGTACGGCGCGTGCATTATCCATTTCTTGAGGGGCATCCTCAGCGAGCGGTTGCGATGGAGCAAATGAGCGGCGGCGGTGGCATGCTGAGCTTTGAGGTCGAAGGTACGGGCGAAGATGCGAAGCGGATGACCGAAGCACTGCGCCTTTTCACGTTGGCGCCCAGCCTGGGCGGAGTCGATTCTTTGGTGTCTATTCCGGTGCTGACTTCGCATGCCATGATTTCACCCGATCAGCGGCAGAAGATGGGCGTGACCGAGCAGTTGATCCGCCTGTCAGTGGGAATCGAAAATGCAGATGACTTGATTGCCGATCTGGAGCACGCGCTCGCAGCGGTGAGTTCGTCGCGCCAGCACGCGCAGGTCGGGTGAGGTCTTCCGAACCTTGCTGGGGAAAAAACCTGGCCTCATTTCGAGGCCAGGACGGAGGACCTACTTCGCACATTCTCTAGAAAATGAATTTCAGCGCCAGCTGTAAGATGCGTGGGTTATGCGCCGAGTTCGGCTGGAGCAAGCCATTTCCAACACAGCTTGGATCGCCGGCCGAATTATTGGCTCCGCCATAGCAGCCTACTGCGTTTGCCGTGGTGACTCCGGTTCCATTCGCATTGTCTGCAGCCGAGCCAGCGTCTCCGCCCAGCCATGAATACTCGCGGTGGTTGAACACGTTGAAGGCTTCGGCGCGGAACTCGAAATATTTCGATTCGGTCACGGCGAAGTGCTTCAGCAGCGCCATGTCAAAGTTCGTGCGCCACGGATTGCGCAGAATGTTTCTGCCGGCATCACCGAACGTGAGGCCGGTGGGAGCGACAAACGCCGCCGGATTGTAGAGCAAGGGTGGGTTGCCAGGCGGAAGGGCAGGTATGCCGACGCTGGGATTGCCTGCGATGTCTGGATAAGAGGAAGCGGTAGCAAATGAATTGTTAACTCCGGCATTGTCACTGGGAATGTTGCCGCCGCCATTGTTATAGACGCTGAAAGGCGTACCGCTTTCAATATCTGTGATGCCGGACCACTGCCATCCTCCTAGTAATCGGTCGGCGAGACTTTTGCCCTTTAAAAACGGCAGATCGTAAACGTAGCCAATATTGATGATGTGCCGCTCATCGAAATTAGAGCTGGCGCGGTAAGCATTCAGAGCGTAGCTGTCGACGAATCCTGAGTCGTTGTAGTCGGAAGAGTCGTCAATCGAGTGGCTATACGTGTATGCGGCGTTTAGTTGCAGCCCGCCAATACTGTGGCGCAAGGAAGTCTGCAGAGCATTGTAATTCGACGATCCGGTCAGGTCCTTGCGAGTAATGCTTCCGATTCCTGCGTAAGGTAGAAACGGAGTGGCATTGTTGCCGCAAGCGACGAAAAGATTAACTGCGGCTCCAGAGGGAAGGCCGCTGGCACCGGGAGCATTGTAGGGAACCGGAGTGCCGAACGACGTTACGGCATTCGTGGGAACACCGTAAGCGTCAACAACTGACGTTGGGTTGGGCTGTTGGCACTCCATTGACCGGCGGACCCCAACTGCAGTCGAATGAGGTATTGATCGGCTGGCCCGGCGCATAGGGATTCTGTCCTGCAGGAACTGCGTGCATTTGGTTGTATTCATACGAACGGGTCAGATGCACTCCGGCGCTGCCGACGTAAGAGAGGTCGCAACTGTGTTCTTGCCGAGATCGTGCTGCACATCGAGATGCCACTGCTGCATGTAGGGCCATGTGGCTTTGCTCGGGATCGATACGAAAGTCAGCGGAGGGGTTCCGCCACCGAGGAGACCGGAATTCAGGTTGGCGTATCCCGCTATATTTGGGACGCTGGCAGTCTGAGTGTTGATGTTGTATTGCTCCAGAGACTCAGTATTGGCCTCATTACCGTTCGTGTGCTCGAAGAAAATGCCATAGCCGCCGCGGATGGCCCACTTCCCGTTGCCGAGCGGGTCATACGCGAAACCGAGGCGTGGAGCGGGATTCCACCAATGATTGGCCATGCAGCCGGCCGGAACTCCGGGTGTGACACCGCAGTCGACCCATCCGTTGAAAGGATTTCCGATTACCAGCCCAGTTGCCGGATCCACGCTGCTGGCGCCGGGGACGTAGTGGGCGGGATCGAAATTCCAGGCCAGATGATTTTTCTCGGAATAAGTTCCGAAAAAGCTCATCCGCAATCCGACGTTCAATGTCAGGCGTGGAGTGGCGTGCCAATCATCCTGAATGAAGGGCTCAAAGATGTTGTATTGCTCGTGCATCTTGAGCGCGGCTTGTTCCTGGGTGAAGGTGCCGATATTTCCCAGAAGCATATCGGCAAACGCATTCCCAGTCGTGACCGAACTGCTGGTACTAAACTGCAACTGACCGTTCACGCCATACTGGGCTGCGGAATTTCATTCTTGTGAGCCAGCACCGTGTAGATGCCGAACTGCAGGTTATGCGCACCGATAATCTTGGTAACGTTGTCGCGGAACGTGAATGTCGGATTGGAGTTTAAAGGACCGTTGGGGACATACCCCGGATCTTCGGCAAAGCTATATTGGCCGCCCGTCAACATAATGCCGGGAACTTTGCCGCCAAAGCCGTTGTTGTAGATTCCAATCGGGGGAAAACCTGCGGGGCGCTGCCACGGGCCAATCAAGCTGGTAGTGATGTGGTCGGTGGTGTAGCTGGCAACGAATTCATTCAACAGTGTCGGCGACGCCGTAGCAGTGACTCGCGCGACCATGCTGACACCGGGACCGTTGAAGTTGGTTTGAATCGTGGGGAAGGTAACGCCGTTGGTCCATAGGGGGACGGGATAGTCCTGGTTCCAGGAATCATGGATGTAGCGAAAAGTGGCACGGACTTTGTCGCTAATGTTCTGGTCGACCCGGAAAAGTTCTTCGCGCCAGTGAGTGGGCAGTGACGGAGTTGCAAACCAACTACTCGGCCCTGAATTCGGAGTGGGAATCAATGCCAGGAGGCCATTAACAACTGTGGGATTGCCGATGGGTACTTGATTGCCCGGGAAATAAGCACCTGATTGGGGATTGACCGGACAATTCGGAAAATTCGTTGTATCGACGGGCGAGTTGGGGGCGGCTGGGCACACATCGCTGAAATTCCCACTTCTTTCAGCCAGGGTGGGAACCGTGGTCACGCTAAAGAAACTTGTTGCCGGCACAATGTCGCGGCGCCATTCTTCCGACCAGAAGAAAAATGTTTTCTGTTTGTTGGTGTTGTAGTGCCCAGGAATGAATACCGGACCGCCGATGGTGAATCCGAAATCGTTTTTCTTATACGCTGGGGGAGACGTCTGAAACTCAGGAGTCGCGTTGAAAAAGTCGTTGCGCACGAACTCGTATAGATCGCCATGGAAGTGGCTGGTGCCGGACTTGGTTTCAACTTCGACTGTGCCTGATCCGTTGCGACCGTATTGCGCGCCGTAGTTCGAGGTCAACACCTTAAACTCGGCGATGGCGTCGACGCTGGGGTAGACGTTTAGCGTGGTGTTGCTGCCATTGTCCATCGCATCGCCACCGTCCATTTCCCAGTTGTTATATTCGGTGCGGCCGCCGTTTACGCTGAAGGAAACATTCCCTGAAACGCCGACGCCGGCTTCATCCTGTCCGGTCTGATTGCTCACACCCGGCACCAGCGTGATCAGTTGAGTGAAGTTGCGGCCGTTCAGTTCCAATTGCGTAATTTCTTTGCCGGTGACCGTGCCTCCGAGATCGGAAGATTGAGTTTCGACCTGAGCGACTTCCTGACCTTGTACGATCACTTCAGTATTAACGGCGCCCACCTGCAGCACGACGTTGACGCGAGTCTTTTCCGCCACTCGCAAGATCACGCCCTGAGCTTCGTATTTCTTGAACCCGGTCTCGGCGACCGAAAGATTGTAGGAACCGATGGGAAGCGCGGCGAACAGGTAATCACCGCTATTGTTCGTGGCCGTGGTGCGGGTTATACCGTGTTCAGCGCTGATGACTGTGACTTGGGCGTTGGCGATCGCCGCCCCCGACGCATCTGTAACCGTGCCGGTAATCGAGGCCGTATCCTGCGCGAACAGCGCGACTGGAAGGCAAATCGAGAAAACGAGGAGACAAAACCACAGGAGACGGGATTTCATCATCAACTCCCTAATTGCGCGCTCCACTGATTTTATTTCATGCAGTGTTCCGCTCAGGCCGGTCACCAATCATCAAAACCGGCTTATTAAAACGTGTTAATAGTGATGTAGGCCCACTTAACTGTCAAGTAAAAAGATGGCGCAAAATACGCTCGCAAGGAATTGAAGATCAAAAAACGCTGCGGGTTGATTCCCGTACAGCCAACTCGGGTGCCAGCTTGCGGTGCACGGCTTTGACTTCACGCTTTTCCTGCACTGCGTTGATTCCATCGACAATGATGCTGACTGCCATCTCCCCCATAGCTTCCATCGGCTGGCGTATGGTGGTAAGGGATGGCGTATACAAACTCGAAGCGGCGACGTCGTCGAAACCGATTACCGAACAATGTTCGGGAACTCGCAGGCCGGCTTTTGCCAGGGCGCGTATGGCTCCGAATGCAGTCATGTCGTCAAAGGCCATGAGCGCCGTAAAGGGATGTTTATGTTTGATCAGGTCCTCGGTTAATTTGTAGCCCGCTTCAAAACTTGAAATCGGGTCACGGGATTCAGGCAGATCCGCAATCAGCCGCGGATCGAGTCCCAGTCCGCTGGATTTAGCGAAAGAGCGGATTCCTTTCCAGCGCGGTGCGCTGTCCGACAGGGTTTTAGGCCCGCGGATGAAAGCTATCTTTCGGTGTCCCAGGGAGTAAAGATGTTCGAGAGCGGCGTGTGCTCCGAGTTCGTTGTCGACCATGACCGAGCTGATGGAATCGTTGCGCAGTTCGCGTCCGATCATTGCAGTGGGAATGCTGCTCTTTTCGAGATCGGCCAGAACGTCAATATCGACGAACAGCCAGTTTGCAAGAACAATCAGCGCCTCGACACGCCGGTCCAGCAGCATCTCCAGATAGCGCTCAAAGCGGCCCCGCTCATTGTGCACATCGGTGAGAATAGGAAGATAAGAAGATTGATAGAGAGTATTCTCAATGCCGCGCAGCACCAGCGTGCAATAGGGGTCGGTCATGTCGAATACCATGACTCCAACCGTGTGACTGCGCTTGCTGCGAAGCGAACGCGCGAACAGGTTGGGTCGGTATCCCAGCTTCGTGGCGGCGCGCTCAATTCGTTTTTTCGTAACCGCGGGGATGTATCGGGCGAGTGGCGCGTTGTTCAGAACGATGGAAACCGTGGTCGACGAAAAGCCGCTTTGTTTGGCCACGTCGCGTATCGTGACCGTTGAACTTTTCAGGTCGAGCTTTTCATCCGTCGAGCGCATTGCAGTGAGTGAGAGTGTCTTGAATCCATGCCGCTGCTGGCGGACACTACATCAGAGAGTGAAATCAGTGTCAAGTTCTAGCTTGCGACTTTTGGTGATTTTCCTGCCGTTCGCTGGCTGTCTGGTCGGCCTTGCGCAAACACCGCAACAAGCTCAAACGTTACAATCCGCAGCTTCGGCGGAGAATGCTGATCCTCAGAAGCTGTTTCAGCAAGGTGAAGCTGCGCTTAAGAGAGGCAATCTGGATGAAGCGGAGCATGCTTTCCGAGCTGTTCTGGCGATCAATCCGCAGATTGCGGGCGCGTACGCGAACCTCGGCGTGATCTACATGCGGCGGAAAACATTGGACGCAGGCGTTGGAGATGTTGCACAAAGCGCAGCACCTGGCACCGGAGATGGCAGGAGTAAGGCTGAACATCGGATTGGTCTACTATCGGCAGAACGATTTTCGCAAAGCGATTCCTCCCTTTGAGTCTGTTGTGCACGATGCGCCCGACTCTTTTCAGGCGCGCTATTTACTGGGGCTGTGCTACTTCTTTGTTGAGCGTTACGGAGAGGCAGCAAGCACGCTGGAGCCGCTGTGGTCGCAGGCTTCGGCGCAATTGAATTATCTCTATGTGCTGGGCATCGCAGCTAACAAAGCGGGTCAACCGCAACTGGAGCAGCGAGCTCTCACCCACTTGATCGAGATCGGTCAAAACTCACCCGAATTTCATCTCTTAATGGGTAAAGCCTGCCTCAACCGCGAAGAGTATGACCACGCGATCACTGAGCTGGGACTCGCGGCCAAAGGCGATTCTGCTCTTCCGTTCGTTCATTTCAATCTGGGGATGGCTTACCTGAAGAAGCAGGATCTAGATCAGGCCAAGGCGGAATTTCTGAAGGACATCGCGATTGAGCCTGACGTCAGTTATGACTACGATCAGCTGGGAGAGGTGTACTACCTTCAGCAGCAAGATCAGGCAGCGGAAAAAGCTTTTCGCAAGGCGCTGCGGCTCGATCCGCAACTTGCCAGCTCTCACTTTCAACTCGCGCGTGTTTATCAACGCGAGAAAAAATATGGGGAAGCGCTGACTGAGGCTGACGCTGCCCTCAAGCTGGATCCTGACAGTCCCGGCATTCACTACTTGCGGGGACAAGTTCTTCAGCATTTGGGCCGTGCGCAGGACGCCAAGGCTGAAATGCAGACGTTTACCCAATTGTCGAATGCGGCTCGAGAAAAGCGGCACCAGGAACTGGAATCCGGGCCGATGCCGAATCCCGAACTCACACAGGAACCTCAGTAGCTCTTTTGGTATTGTTGGATGGATGATTGAAATCACGTGTGGCGCGCTGCTCTTTGACCTGGACGGCGTGCTGATTGACTCCACCCCCGCCGTCATTCGCGTTTGGACACAGTGGGCGATGGCGCATGGCTTCGATCCCGACGAGGTGGTACGTAGAGCGCACGGGCGTCCCAGTATTTCGACCATACGGGAGTATCTTCCGCATGCAGATCACGAGGCGGAGAACCGGGTTGTGGAAAGTGGCGAGATTGCGGATCTGAACGGCGTAGTGCCATTGCCCGGAGCGCGCGAATTGCTGGAGGCTCTTCCGCCAGACCGATGGACGATTGTAACTTCGTGCACTCGTCAGTTAGGAACAACCCGGCTGTGCGCGGCGGGGCTGCCCATTCCTCTGCGGTTGGTGACGTGCGACGATGTGAAGAACGGAAAACCGGATCCCGAGCCATACCTGAAAGGCGCGTCGTTGCTGGGAGTAGCGGCGAAGGATTGCATCGTCGTGGAAGACGCACCGGCAGGAATTCGCGCAGGCAAGGCGGCGGGCGCTCGGGTTATCGCATGCAGAACAACTTCCCCGGAACAGGAATTAAGGGATGCCGGGCCCGATTGGATTGTCGATGACTGCAAATCAATTTCAGTCTTGGGCCGTAATCCAAACGGAGATTTGCGCATTGCAGTGTCAGAGCAAAAGTAAAGTGCGCTTCCGAACTAGACCAACCTCCTGCGCTTCGCGTGCATCGTAGGATGGTGAAAATAACTGTCGCACTCGCGGTCCCTCTGCTCTTGCTTCTGGCAGGATGCAATACGCAAAACTCGAGTCCTGATGAAGTACGAGAAAAAACTGCGCAAGCCACATCTGAGATTAAAAAGGACGCGAAAGCGGTGGCTGATGGCGTGAAAGAGGGATGGAATCGCAATCAACCCCTCGACATCAATAAAGCCACCAAAGATCAGTTGCAAAGCTTGCCGGGAATGAGCGCAGAGGGGGCAGAGCGTATTATCGATGGCCGGCCGTACCGTAGCGCGACGGAGTTAGTTCGCCGCCGGATCGTCTCCCAGCAAGAGTACGACAAAATCAAAGATCAAATAACTGCGCAGTGATTAGCGTTCCCACTCGAAGTTAACTTCAATGTGCCATCACCGCTTTGCCCTTCTTAGCCTTTCGTATCAGGAAAAGTAGCGGCAGCATGAGCACGAACATCATTGCCAGAAACCGGAATGTATCATTGTAGGAGAGCATCGCGGCCTGCTGTTGCACCATTCCCCAGACGGCCGCGTAGGCCTGGCGGGTCGCCGTGGCAAAGTCCTTCCCTTGCGACATGAACAGCTCGCGCAACCCATTTATGGTTTGGCGGGCCTGCGGATTGCCTGGGTTCACGTATTTTCTGAGAATGTTGACGTGCGTTTGTGTTCTGCGTACCTGCATCGTCTCTACCATGGAGATGCCAATACTAGCTCCGACATTGCGCATCAGATTGAAGATGCTGGTCGCGTTTCCCATTCTTTCGCGGGGGATGGGGTCGTTGGTGACCGTGGTCAAAGGCACAAAAATCAGTCCTAGCCCTGCGCCCTGCAGGGTGAGCGGGAGCCAGAAATTCGAAGAGGCCACGCCCAGACTGAAAAGTGATATCATGTACATGGCGAGTGCGGTGATGAGGAAGCCCGCGGCCAGCAGCTTTCGAGCATCTACTTTTCCCACCAGATATCCAACCAGCGGCATGAAGATAAATGACGCCATGCCGCGCGGTAAATTCGTGATGCCGGCATGAGTCGCCGTATAGCCGAGCAGTTCCTGCATCAGAAGCGGCAATAAAACAGTGCTGCCGTACAGAACAAATCCAACGACCGTCATAATGAATGTGCCAATCGCATACGAACGGTAGCGGAAGACGCTGAGATCGATAATCGGATGTTCGGTTCTTAGTTCACGAATGATTAGCCCGCCGAGACCTATAACGGCGAGCACAGCCAAAGTGAGAATGAAGTGCGAGCTAAACCAATCATCCTCTTGTCCCTTGTCGAGCATAATCTGCAGCGCGCCCATCCCAACTACGAGAAGGCCGATTCCCCAATAATCGATGCCCTTTGATTCTCTGCGTAAATATGGAGGATCAAAAACGAAGGCCTGGGTGAGAAGAATGGCTAGGACTCCAATAGGCACATTGATGTAGAAAACCCAGCGCCAGCTATAGTTGTCGGTAAGCCAGCCGCCTGCAACCGGGCCAAGCATTGGCGCTACAACGATGCCCAGCGCCCAGAAAGCCATGGCTTGGCCGCGCTTCTCTGGCGGAAACGATTCCAGCAGAATGGCCTGAGACAGCGGCTGCAATCCGCCGCCGCACGCTCCTTGAATCACGCGGAAAAAAATCAGGAAGGGGAGCGACGGCGCCAACCCGCAGAAAAAAGACGCGGCCGTGAAACCGGTCACCGATAACATGAGCAGGCGCTTGCGTCCGAAGGTACTGGCTAACCATCCCGTCATCGGCAAAATTATGGCGTTGGCCACGAGATAGGATGTGAGCGTCCATGTGGCCTCGTCGGTGCTGGCGGAAAGGTTGCCGGCGATGTGAGGCAGCGATACGTTGACCACGGTTGTATCGAGCACTTCCATGAAAGTGCTCGACATGACCGCAATCGCAATCAGCCACGGGTTAATTTCCTTGGACGCTAGATTGTCGTCAGGCATCAGTTTCGTACTGAAAAATAGTTAGACTCAATTGGAATCGTGCTGGACTCGAATTCTCTCGCAACCGGGAATAGCATCTATGTTCTCTACGTTTGTCGTCCCGAGCGAAGCGAGGGATCTGGCTTTTTCCTCGGCCCAAGCCCAGAACCCAGATTCCTCGCTTCGCTCGGAATGACAACAAACACTTGCCAGGTTCTCAAACAATGCCGCAATCGAACCCTATTAACGGTCAGGCCGAAGTAACATCGAGCTGGAAGTTTGCTCTTCGCGCCTTGCGCTCCAGAAATTATCGCCTCTTTTTCACCGGGCAGTCGGTGTCGCTGATCGGTACTTGGATGACTCAGGTCGCCACCAGTTGGCTAGTTTACCGGCTGACCGGGTCGGCGTGGCTGTTGGGCATCGTTGGATTCGCGTCGCGGATACCGACTTTTTTCCTCGCACCATTCGCGGGCGTATGGATTGACCGGTGGAACCGTCACCAAACGCTGATCGTTACCCAGATTCTTTCCATGCTGCAATCGTTCGCTCTGGCCTGGCTGGCGCTGACTGGGATTATCACCATCCGAGAGGTGATTTGGTTGGGTCTGGCGCAGGGTGTGATCAATGCCATCGATATGCCGGCGCGGCAGGCATTTGTGATTGAGATGGTTGAGGACCGTGCTGACCTGGGCAATGCTATCGCGCTGAACTCTTCCATGGTGAACGCGGCCCGGCTTCTCGGACCATCGATTGCCGGCGTGGTTATTGCCGCGGTTGGTGAAGGTTACTGCTTCCTGATCGATGGTTTCAGTTATCTGGCGGTCATTGCTTCTCTGCTGGCAATGAAAATCCCGGCGGTCGAGCAGCGCAAAGCAAGCAAACCGGTGTGGCATGAACTTAAAGAGGGCTGGAACTACGTGACGCATTTTGTGCCCATCCGCTCGATTCTTTTGCTTTTGGCTTTGGTGAGTCTGGTAGGAATGCAATACACGGTGCTCATGCCGATTTTTGCCGGCCAGGTTCTGCATGGAGGCCCGCACACTCTGGGCTTTCTGATGGGCGCGTCGGGCGTGGGAGCACTGACCGGTGCAATGTTCCTGGCAACGAGGAAGAGCGTGCTCGGCCTCGGACGCATGGTTCCAACGGCATCTGCGGGTTTTGGAGCAGGACTGATTGCCTTGGGTCTATCTCGTCACTTGTGGCTTTCGCTGCTGCTGATGTTGTTCGTGGGCGGCTCAATGATGATTCAGATGGCGGGCAGCAATACGATTCTGCAGACCATTGTGGAAGATGACAAACGCGGGCGGGTGATGAGCTTCTACTCTATGGCATTTCTGGGAATGGCACCATTTGGAAGTTTGTTGGCAGGGGGATTGGCGCACCAGATAGGAGCGCCGCGAACGGTGATGATCAGCGGTGCGGTATGCATTGCGGGCGCAGCGTGGTTCGCATCGCAACTAAACACGATCCGAGAATACGTGCGCCCGATTTACAAAACCCTGGGCATCATTCCTGAAATTGCTACAGGCATCCAGAGCGCGAGCGTATTATCCACTCCACCAGAGGACTAGCACTCCCACGCCGAACGCCCGCCTTTAAGATCAGACTGACGGCCTGATTTCCGGCACAAGCGCTACTGGTGGCATGACCATATCTTCCGGAATGCTCCAGTTCGAGCGTGCCGCCGAGTTCGCCGAAGAGCGAGCTGCCAGTGCACGTTTCTTGCTGCGAGTATGCCCCTGGGCCGCGAGTCGCTCTTCCACGGAACGTGCCAGCAACTCGCGAATCCGAAGCTTGGCTTTATGAAGCTGAGACTTCGAATTTCCAACGGAGCAACCGAGCATCTCAGCGATCTCTTTGTGCTCATAGCCCTCGACTTCGTGCAGGAGGAAAATTGTCCGGTATCCTGGGGGAAGTTCTGTCATGGCGCGGGCAAGCGATATCCGGTCGACGCAGCCGGTAAGGTCCGTATCGCGCGTACCGAATTCACGGCGCATCTTGCTACCATCTTCGTTGCTGTAAGGCTCGTCGAGCGACACCTGGCTGAGCGACTTTTTGCGGAAATGCATGAGAACTGTGTTAACGGAAATTCGATGCAGCCAAGTGGAGAATGCTGAGTCTCCACGGAAGCTGGTGATCTTGCGGAAAACTTGCAAGAACGCATCCTGGGTCAGGTCTTCCGCTTCCGCGGCATTGTTGGTCATGCGTAAACACACGGAATAGATGCGGGCCTTGTGCGCGTGAAATAGAGCCGCGAACGCCTCCGAATCGCCTTGTTGAGCGCGCTTAACCAAGTCCAAAGTCAGAGGAATCGTTGCTGTAACCGCCGTATCGCTTTTCACCAGAGTCTTCCTTTCAGGTATCGATTTCAATTCAGGTCGCACGCCGCGAAGTGTCGATTTCATATGCAAAGCTTAAAGACCGTAGCGCGGATGGTCTATCGAGTGCAGCCTGTACGTGCGTCTGCTTGCTCCTGTATCAGTTTTAAATTGCGATTAAGGGGAATTGCTGAGGTCCGGGAGAGTCGCTTATCAGAAAGTAGTACAGAGGTGTTGGTCGAGATGATGAGCGATGATGAGCACTATTGCTCAGACACTGTGAATTCGCCCTGATAATTTTACGCTGTGACTGTGGAGAGGCTCTGTATGAGTGCATTTCGCATTTTGACAGCTGACGATCACCCGATATTTCGTTTCGGTCTAGCCTCGCTGCTCAGGTCTCACGAAGGCTGGGAGATTTGCGGGGAGGCTAGTAACGGCCGAGATGCGGTGGAAAAGTGCAGACAACTGAAGCCCGATCTGCTCATTTTGGACATTTGCATGCCGGAACTGAATGGCCTGGACGCGACAAAACAAATCCTGAAGCACAATCCGGACCAGGTAATCCTGGTGCTCACCGTGGTTGACTCCGAGCACATGATTCGCGAATGTTTGGAAGCGGGTATTCGCGGGTGGGTTTTCAAGTCCGACTCAACCGAAGATCTGATGACAGCGGTAGAAGCGATGCAACGGAAAAAAACTATCTTCAGCGCGCGAGTGGCCGATTTGATTATTGAGGGTTACAGGCGGCACCAGGTCAGCCCTGTGGATAAGGTAACCAGATTATCGCCTCGGGAGCGTGAGGTCGTGCAGTTGGTAGCCGAGGGCAGGGGTTCCAAGGAAGTCGCGGCCATCTTGCACATGGCGCTGGCGACTGCGGAGACCCATCGAAGTAATATCCTGCGCAAGCTCAGGCTCCATTCCATCGCCGAGGTAGTGCTCTACGCGGTGAGGAACGGAATCGTCCACATACAACCTCCGATTTATATCGGAGCGGAACGCAACGGTTCACCTGTCCTTTCTGCTTATGCGCCCATTCCCAAACCTGGGAACGGCCAGGAAAACGCGCCCGCTCTGGGCCTTAACTGACGTTTGTCGTTCACCTCGATCGGCGCAACGTTAGACTTTTCGATGCGCCGATACGAGATGGGTGTTCTGCCAGACTCCACATTCATTCCTAAAGCAGTTTAGTGTTGCACCATGATCCGTATATCGTGCGGGAGCACTTGCCCGCTCCGATTAAGATATGGGGATGCCTGTAACCCTTGCGCAAGTGGAAGAAGCGCGGCGCAACATCGCTCCAGTCGCGCTGCGAACCCCGCTGCTTCGATGTAATACGGATGCGCCGGTCGTCGAGCTTTACTTGAAGCTCGAAAACTTACAGCCCATTGGATCATTCAAGATCCGGGGCGCGGCGAATGTAATGGCACGAACTCCGCAGCAGCAACTGGAACGAGGAGTGCTGACTGCTTCTGCGGGAAACATGGCGCAGGGCGTGGCATTTTGTGCGCGCCGGATGGGCATTCGGGCAACCATCGTGGCTCCGAACACAGCCCCGGCGACTAAAGTTGCCGCCGTGGAGCGCATGGGCGGCCGCGTAATCAAGGTTCCCTTTGCCGACTGGTGGCGAACTTTTGAGACTCGATCTTATCCCGGAGTCGAGGCCACCTTCATCCATGCCTTCGATGATCCAGACGTGATGGCGGGAAATGGCACAATTGGGCTGGAATTGTTGGAAGACTTGCCAAATGTCGATGCAGTAGTAATTCCATGGGGTGGGGGAGGGTTGTCATGCGGCATCGCGGCGGTTTTGCGAGAGCGAGCGCCGCACGTGCGTATCTATGCGGCCGAGATTGAAACGGCGGCACCGCTGGCGGCATCACTGGCGGCCGGCGAACCGCGAGGGGTCGAATACACACCATCATTTGTCGATGGTATTGGCAGCAAAATGGTATTTCCCAGGATGTTCGAGCATGCCCAGCGATTGCTGGATGGCTCTTTGGTCGTAACCCTGGCTGAAGCTGCGCAGGCGCTAAAACTGTTGGCCGAGCGCAATCGGATCATCGCCGAGGGTGCTGCGGCTTGCGCCGTGGCGGCAGCCTTGTCGGGCCGCGCTGGATCGGGGAAAATTGCGGCAATCGTATCTGGCGGAAACATTGACATGGATAGGTTTGCCCAGATCATTAGTCAGGCTTGACGGCTGGGAATCATTTCGCGGTTATATATTTTCTGATCTAAACATCATACGAAAGTCGTACAAAGTCGGGCTGACCGGGCCTCCGTGCCTATTTATGACCGTTTCTCGGTTAAGCTTCGTCCTTTTGCAGCTATTGTTTACAATAGATAGTCTGCCCACAATGAGGAAACGAGTTCGTACGCCTCAGTCTCGGGGACAATGCAGAACTTGAAACAGTCAAACCATAATTCCGACAGGGATGTTGCGCGGGTGTATTGGCGGGTCGAGGGCAGTCTTCTCGAACTGACCACCGTGCGTCCCATCGCATTCTTTACCTGGAACGGGCAGACGTTTATTGGGCGCTGGATGCGGCGCGGATCGGTGCTGTTGATGGCATTGCTGCGTCCGTTCTTGTATGCGTCCAATCGCGTCTTTGCCACGCGCGTGGTTCACAGCGTGTTGCGTGGAGTCAGCCGCGACCGTTTGGATTTGCTGGGCGAAGAATATTTTCAGTACAAGCTAAAGCCGCAATTGAAACCTGATGGCGTGCGCGGGTTGAAAGAGTTGATCGATTCAGGCGCCGAAGTGGTGCTGGTCAGCCAGGGACTTGATCATGTGATGACGCCGCTGGCCAGGCATCTGGGCGCAAGGTGGGTGATTGCCAATCGTCTCGAATTTCGCGACGGCAAGGCCACGGGAAGATTGCTTGATCCGGTGATTCGTCCTCGGGGAGTTTTTGCAAGGATCACGGGGGCGGGGCCGGATGGAACGCGCGCGCCTGAACAATTGGTGCGTGATCTCGGTTTAAATTCCGGACCGCAGGGGATCGAGGAGTTGCAAGCAGCAGTCATTCCGGCTGCGCGTCAACTGCCGGTGCTGGAGCGTCCTATCGTCCACTTTTACGACGAGCGTCAGTCTGGGCCGCTTTCGGTTCGACGGTCGCTTGCTGGAAAGAGCATCATGCTCATTGGAGTGACCGGCTTCATCGGAAAAGTGTGGCTGGTGAACTTGCTGATGGATCTGCCAGAGATCGGGCGCGTTTATTTGCTCATTCGGCGGCAGAAGTCGAATCCGGCGCTGGGGCGGTTTGAAAAGATGGTGGAGGAGTCGCCAGTCTTTGATCCTCTCTACAAGCGTTACGGCGCGGGTTTAGCGCGATTTCTCCGCGAGCGCGTAGAAGTAGTGGAGGGCGATGTGTCGGCGCCGGAGCTTGGTTTAACGCCGGAAACGTCTCAGGCTTTACGCAAGAATCTCGATCTCATCGTCAACAGCTCCGGTCTGACGGACTTTAACCCCGATCTGCGAGAGGCGCTTACGACAAACGTAGATGCGGCAGTGAGTATCGTCGAATTTGTACGCAGCTCGGATCATTCTGGCTTGTTGCATCTGTCGACATGCTATGTGGCAGGGGCGCGGGACGGACGAGTAAGTGAGGCGGTGCGCCCGAACTACACTCCCGCTGGGGTTGCGAATTTCGATGCTGATCTCGAGTGGCGCTCGCTGCACGACTTTGTGAAACGCGCGACGGAAAAAGCGGAGAGCGTGGACGTCACCGATGAACTGCGGCGGCAGGCCCTCCAAAAAGAGCATGCTTCGAAAGATCTGAAAGGCGCGGCGCTGGAGAATCAGGTTCGTAAAAACCGTGTGCGTTGGCTTCGGAACTATTTAACGGAGGCAGGGAAGAAGCGCGCCAACGAATTGGGTTGGGCAAATACGTACACGCTGACGAAAAGTCTGGCGGAGTCGCTGATTATCAAATATGGAGCGGGCTTGCCGATTGCGATTGTGCGTCCCGCAATTGTCGAGACTTCGCTGGAGAAACCTTTTCTCGGCTGGAATGAAGGCATCAATACCTCCGCTTCTCTTTCATATTTATTAGGGACGTATTTTCGGCAACTGCCTTCGAACGAACGCAAGCGGCTGGACGTGATCCCGGTGGATTCGGTGTGCCGCGGCATGACTTTGATTGCCACTGCCATCGTAGAAAGAAGGAATGCGCAGATTTATCAGTTGGCAACTTCAGTCACAAATCCGTGCGACATGCGGCGCTCGATTGAGCTGACTTCGCTGGCCCATCGCAAGCATTATCGCGCGCTGGAAGGCCTGGAAAGCTGGCTGCGCTTGCGATTTGACGCAATCCCAGTTTCGAAGCAGCGTTATGAGCGCATGTCAGCGCCGGCGCAGAAAGCGATTATCCAGTCGATCCAACGCATTGTTTCGCCGCTGCCGCTGCGCAAGACTCCGCTGGCGCGGGCGGAGCGCAATCTGGAGAAAGTCGAAAAACTAATCGAACTATTCGAGCCATTCATTCTTCTGAATGAGCACGACTTCGTGGCCGAGAATGTCGAGAAGTTGGCTTATGCGCTGGCTCCGGAAGAGCGTGCGGCCTTCGGTTACGACACGCGCGGCATCGACTGGTGGGAGTACTGGATCAATATCCACATTCCGGCGCTGCGGCGCTGGACCTATCCTCTGATAGAGGGGCGTCCTCTGGAAGCGCGGCCGTCACGCAGTTTTCAACTGGCGGAAACTGAAAGCAGCGGAGAGACTATCAAAACGGGCACAAACGGAGCAACGTGGCGATATTCCTGACCGGCTCTACCGGATACATCGGCGGACATGTCGCCGCCAATCTTTTGCAAGATCACGACGCTGCCCTGAATGTCCTGGTGCGCGCGCGCGACCCGCATGAGGCCGAAGTGCGTTTGTGGCAGGCCCTGCAATTGCACATGAGCTTCCCGCGTTTCTATGAGAATCTGCAAACCCGCATCAGAGTCTTTCGCGGCGACATTACCGATTCGCATTTCGGCCTGGCCCGCGATGATTATGATCGATTGATTCACACCAGCGATTCCGTGATTCACTGCGCGGCATCACTGAATCGAAAGTCGGAAAAGAGTTGTTTGAACGTCAATCTTCGGGGAACGCTGGAGGTGCTGCAGCTCGCCATGCGTGTCCATCACTATCACGGGCTGCGCCGGTTCAGCCAGGTGAGCACGGTGGCCGTGGCGGGGAAGCGCAAGAATGAAGTCGTCACCGAAGACAATTCGATCGATTGGGAGCGGTCGGACTACGATCCGTATGCGCGCACGAAAAAGTTCTGCGAACACATGATCCGGGAGTTGCTGCCTGAAGTGCCGGTTACGATTTTCCGGCCCAGCATCGTACTCGGAGATAGCCGGCGTCCTGAAACCACTCAATTCGATATGGTGAAAGCCTTCGTTTTCCTGGCCGGTTTGCGGGTGCTTCCATTTCGAGCCAATGACCAGATCGACATTGTGAATGTGGATTTCGTAGCCGATGCCATTGCCACGCTGCATCAAAAAGACACTCCGCAGTTCGATACCTACCATCTCTCTTCGGGCAGGGCTTCGCAGACTTTCCGGGAGTTGACGGTTGCGCTGGCGGCTGCGCAGCAAAAACGCGCTCCGGTATTTTTGCCAATGCTCGAGCGGCCTTTTTCCGGCACCGTGAATACGTTAGCCAATCGCAATGGCGTGGTCGCACATGGGGCGTCGCTGATGAAAGTTTTTATGCCGTATCTGGTGTGGAATACGGTATTCGATAATACCCGCGTCACATCGGAGCTGGGTCGTCAGCCCGTGCCGTTTTCGCAATACAGTTACCCGTTGTTGAAGTTCAGTCGCGAAACGAATTTTTCCTATCCGTATCAAGACTGGCCGGCAAAGGTCGGAGGGTCCGCGGCATGATGGACTTTCTGCTCGAAGCCTGGGTTAGTGCTTCCATTGAAAAGTCGAAAGCCGCATGGATGCTGGGCAAAGGGCAGCCCTGGCAGCCGGGAGAAAAGTTAAAGCTGCTATTTGCCGGGTACAACGGTACCCGCAACATGGGCTCGGACGTGCGCGTGGAAGAGATGCTTCGGCAACTTCGTCACATCCTCGGCGCGGAGCGAGTCGCGTTCAGCGTGATGACGCAGGTTCCGAAATTCTCGCGCGGGTATTTCGAAAGCACAGCGCAGGTGCATCTTCCCGACATCTTTCCGCCTTTTCTAGCGGACGAAGTTCCCAAACACCACGGCGTGGTTGCATGCGAAGGCTCGATGTTCAAAAGTAAGTTCGCCAATGCGTTGACTACGATGATGATTGGATCGTTAGGCATTGCCGCGGCGCAGAATAAACTTTCGGTTGGCTACGGAGCCGAGGCCGGACACATGGATCCGTTGGTTGCCAAGATGTGCGCGCGCTACTGCCGGAACTCGCTGGTGATCACGCGCAATGAAGAGTCACGCACCATATTGCGCGAGCTTGGCGTCCCTAATGAACTGGGCACGGATACGGCTTGGACGTTTGAGCCGCATCCCGCGGAATATGGCAGGAAGGCGCTGCGCGAAATTGGATGGGATGGAAGTACGCCGGTGCTGGTGGTCTGTCCGATCAATCCTTTTGAATGGCCGGTAAAGGCTTCGGTAGCCAAGTTCGCGTTGCACGGTGCGACGGGAGCATACAAAGACAGCCACTACCGGTCCGTTTATTTTCATAACTCGGGACCAGCAGCCGATCGCGCTTACGCGCAATATCTGACGGCGATTGCGAACGCGGTAGACGCATTCCGCAAGCAGCAGAAAGTGTTTGTGATCCTGGCGGCGACAGAACGCCTGGATGCGCGTCCGGCGAAGCGTATTTCAGAAAAGCTTGGCGGCGTGCCCGTGCTCAGTTCGGAAGATTACAACATGTATGAACTGGTGAGCGTGCTGCGCGCCTGCCACATGATGGCGTCGTCGCGCTATCACGGTATTGTGACTTCCATGCCAGGGCTGGTGCCGTCGGCAGGCATCACCATGGATGAGCGCATTCGCAATCTCATGCGCGATCGGGGGCATGAGGATTTGCTTATGAACGTTGATGATGCTGATCTGGAATCGAAGCTCTTCGCGGCGTTGATCAAGCTTAGCCAGGAAGGCGAGAAAATTGCCGATGGCATCGGCCGGACTGTGGTGCGAAATCTTAAAGTGATGGCGCGCATGGGTTTGTATTTTGAGGAGGAAGTGCAGAAGCGGTATCCCGAGTTTCCGACGCGCAAGGGCGAGTGGGGTTGGGAAGATTATCTGCCGCCGATGAGTCCGGGACTGCGTAGCTTGGCCGAGGCGTATGGCTGATGCGGTTCACCGTTTAAATACTTCATGAGTTTTCTCGACGACATTTTTGCGAAGCTAGGAGCAGTGGGAGAGACCACTGTTTTGCAAGAGCTTCGCGGCGACAAGGTTCAGCCGGCAGTTTCTGGGCAGAATGGCGGGGATTTACTCAGGATGGTCGCTCAGGCGAGGGGCTTTTTATGCGCCCGCGGCTTGAAACGTGGCGACCGCTGCGTTTTACTCGCCCCTAACAGTATTCGTTGGGTTGCAATGGATTTGGCCATTGCGGCGGAGGGAATGATAGCAGTGCCGTTGTACGCGCGGCAGGCCCCTACGGAACTCGTGGCCATGATGAAAGATTGCTCTCCGGGGTTGATCTGTTGCGGGGATCCCGCACTGCGAGAAGCAATCTTGCAGAACTGGGCGCAGGCACCGTCGCCCGTGCTGCTGGACGATGTGTTCGACGAGGCCTCGCAACAGGTCGGGTACCCGGCCAATCTTCCGCACCAAGAGCTGGCTGACGCCGATCCGGTCACGATTATTTATACGTCTGGCACCTCGGGCGAAGCCAAAGGGGTTGTGCTTACTGCCGGCAATGTTGGGCACATGTTAAGTTGCACGTCCGGGCGCCTGGATGCTTTGATGGAGAACAAGGCGGGACAGGATCGCGTGTTCCATTATCTTCCGTTCTGTTTTGCGGGCTCCTGGGTCATGCTCCTGACGTGCCTCCTGCGTGGCAGTTTACTGACGCTAAATACTGACTTGACTAAAATTTCTGGCGAAATGCGTGGGGTTGCGCCCGATTATTTCCTGAACGTCCCTGCCCTTCTCGAACGCATGCGTAAAGCGGTCGACGAACAGCTTTGGAAGACTGGCGGAATGGTTCTAAATATTTACAGTCGAGCCAAAGGCGCGTGGATGCGCAAGCAGGAAAAGCAGGCAGGGTTCGCGGATGCCATGTGGCTGAAGTTGGCCCACGCTGTGGTATTTCCGACCATCCGCAAGAAAATGATTGGTTCCAACTTGAAAGGGCTTATCTGCGGGTCGGCACCGCTTAACGTTGAGACGCAACTATATTTCATGATGCTCGGGATTCCGGTCCTGCAGGTTTATGGGCTGACCGAGACGACAGCGATCTGCACCATGGACGAGCCGGATCATGTCGAGCCAGGGCGCGTGGGCCCCGCGATCAGCGGGATTGAGATGAAGCTGGGCGAAAACAATGAGATCGTGGTGCGCGGTTCGAATGTTTTTCCGGGATATTGGAACCGTCCGCAAGAGACGGCGAAAGCTTTGCGCGATGGTTGGTTTTACACTGGCGATCAAGGTGAGGTTGATCAGACGGGGAACTGGCGGATTGTCGGACGCATCAAGAATCTCATAATCCTGGGATCGGGTCACAACATTGCTCCTGAACCGATCGAGGATGAAGTGCTGCAGAACTTGCCGGCAGCGCTGCAGGTGGTGCTGGTGGGCAATGGGCGCGGATATCTCTCGGCAGTCGTGACCGGGGCGGTGACGCGCGAGCAGGTGCAGGCCGCGTTGGATGTGGTGAATCCTGGCTTGCCGCATTATAAGCAAATACGGGCGTTTCATATTTATTCGGAGCCTTTCTCGATCGAAAACGGTTTTCTGACTGCCAATGGAAAACTCAAGCGGGAGATGATTGCGGCGCGTTTGAAGAATGAGATCGAAGAGATGTATCTGGTAACTCAGGCTTCTTAGCCGATCAAAAGTTGGTTAAATGGAATCTTTTCGCGGTCAGGCGCTTTCGTGGAAACTGAAGGACGGCGTGGTCGAGTTGGCGTTGCATCGCGAGCCCTGCAATGAGATCGGCTCGCTTACACTCGACGAACTGGAACAATTCGCCGCCAACCTCGACAGCGTCAAGGATCAGGCTCATGCGCTCATTATCTATAGCGAGATGAAGCCCGGATTTTGCGCGGGCGCCGATTTGCGTGAACTGTTTTACCGTTCGCAAGAACTCGATTCCCACGAAGCTGTGGAGGGCGTGCGCGTCTATTTGGAGCGCATTCACGGGGTGCTGAATACCATCGATGCTTCGCCTTTGACCACGATTGCGGCGACGCATGGCGTGACGTTTGGCGGTGGCTTCGAGTTGGCGCTGGTTTGCGACTTGATTATTGCCGATAGAATGACGAGATTCTGTTTTCCCGAGCTCCGGCTGGGATTGATTCCCGGCTTCGGCGGGATTCCGCGGCTGAAACGCGACCTGGGCAACGCGGTGGTTCGTGATCTGCTGCTGACGGGGCGAAGTTTTAATGCGGCCAAGCTTCAGCAGATTGGGCTGGTGAGTCAAGTGGCGGGCGAAGGTGAATCGCTACGAGTGGCGCGTTCGACGGCGGCGCAGTTGGGGAAGTTCGATCGGCGCACTGCGGCTGCGGCAAAGAAATTCATCAAACCCATTCCCTATGAAGAATTGCGGCAGGAGATCGATATTTTTTGCGAACTGTTTGTTCAGCCGGCAGTCGAGGCTGGTCTGAAAAAGTTTGCGGAGAGCGAGGATGCGCAGCCATATTTACCCTAGACCTTTTCGTTGTGCTGAGGTGCATAGATCCTTCGCTTCGCTCAGGATGACAGGTATGTTAAAGGCGAATTCTAATCATGGGAACTTCTAAACAAACGCTTGAAGAGATCCTGAATCTGGCCGCCTTGCACTTCAAAGTGCCGCGTGCAAAGCTCGCGCCCGACGACGACTTTTTCAAGACGCTTGGAATCGACAGCTTGCAGGCGCTCGATCTATTAACCCGCTTGGAGCACCATTTTCGCATTGAATTGCCGGATTACGAGTTGCAAGGAGTATCGGATTTCCGCACGCTGGCCGACCGCATTCAAGCACGCTTATAGCAACACGATTTACAATTGCCGGTTGCCGCGTCAATCGTGACCGCACTTTCCTGATGCTCAATCTCGAACAATACAGCTGCCTCGGTGCTGCACTGCGGGATGCGTTGGACCGTTGGGCAAATGAAATTTGCCTGATCGAGGCGGACCGGGATCGAGAGAAGACTCGGCTCACATACTCAGATTTCAAAGAGGTAGCTCTGCCCTTGGCTCGCGCGCTCGAGGACGCCAATTTCAAAGCCGGGGATCGCGCCGCGATCATAATGACCAACCAGTCGAAGTGGCTGATTTCCGCGTATGCCGTTTTCTATCGCGGCGGCGTACTGGTGCCGCTCGATTACAAGCTCACCGCCGCCGAGCATCTGCAATTGCTGCAGCACTGCCAAGCCGAGTTTCTGATCATTGAGTACTATCTTTGGCGCGCGATCACGCAGTCGCCCGAGTTCAAGAATCACCAGCTCAAGAAAGTGCTGGTCACAGAAGCCCCTCTGCGCGCCGATCTCGCGGGGGCTTATCGCTGGGAGGAATTTCGCCGCAAAGGCGATCCGGCGTTTGTGATGCGAGAGCGCGAAGATACGGCCTGTATCGTTTATTCGTCAGGAACCGGCGGGCGTCCCAAGGGATGCGTGCTCACGCATGAGAACTATCTGGAGCAGTGCAAAGCGCTGACCGCTTGGTATCCATTCTCGCCTGGGGTGCGCTATCTCAGTATTCTGCCGACGAATCATGCCATTGATTTTATGGTTGGCTTCATCGGGCCATTCGTGTGCGGCGCTTGCGTAGTTCATCTGCGTACGCTGCGTCCGGAGTTCGTGCGCGACGCTTTTGTGCGCTACAAAATTACTTATGTCTCGCTGGTTCCCATGATTCTCAAGAACCTGGAACGCGGGCTGCGTGCGAAGTTTGACGAACTGTCTGGCGGGAAACGTTTCTTGCTCCAGCGAATGATCGCGCTCAATAAATCTCTTACGCGCCGGCGTCCGAAGGTCGGTTTGAGTCGCAAACTCCTGGCGCAGGTTCATCAAGGGTTCGGCGGAGAATTACGGGCAATGTTTACTGGAGGCGCGTTTATGGAGCCTTCGACGCTGCAGTTTTTTTATGATCTCGGCATTCCGGTTGCCAACGGATACGGCTTGACCGAAGCGGGCACTTCGCTCACGCTAAATGATCTAAACCCGTTTCGCGCAGACACTGTAGGTAAACCGCTGCCGGGCGTTGAGTTGCGTGTTCTCAGTCCTGACGCGGACGGCATTGGCGAAGTTGCGGTGCGAGGCAAGACTGTAATGTCGCACTATCTGGATGATCCGGAGTTGACCGCGCAGACGATTGTGGATGGATGGCTCATAACCGGCGACCTTGGCCGCTTTGACGGCAATGGACACCTGCAGCTTTTTGGTCGCAAGAAAAACATGATCGTCACCGAAGGCGGCAAGAATGTTTATCCGGAAGACATTGAAACTGCCTTCGAGGGACTGCCGGTAAAGGAGTATTGCATTTTCGCCGCGAACTATATTTGGCCAGCTAAGACGCTCGGCCGCGAGATGCTGGTTCTCCTCGTGCGCCTGGAACAAAACCAGGAGTTTTCTGTGGCGCTGAAAGAGGAGATCGCGACGCGCAACCGTCGTCTGCCCGACTTCAAGCGGATTGGCGGATACTTAATCCTGAGCAATGATTTTCCTCGAACTGCGTCCATGAAGATCAAGCGGGAGGCACTAGCCGAAGAGGTGCGCAAAAAACTCGATCGCGCGGCTGTGGTTGAATTGTGAGCGACGCGGATGCTTTTCTTGCCATGGTGAATCCGGCGGCGGCTGGTGGACGCTGCCGGAAACTCGTTCCAGAAGCGCTCGATCGTTTGCGCGCAGGCGGAATAAAGCTGGAAGTGGTCGAAACCACTGGTCCCGGACAGGCAACGCACATGGCGCGCGATGGCTATGCGCGCGGCTATCGCAAGTTCATCGCTGTGGGCGGCGATGGTACATCTTATGAAATCGTCAACGGACTTTTTCCGCGCCGTGAATCTGACGATTCCGTCACGCTCGCATTTCTTCCCTTGGGAACCGGAAATTCGTTCTTGCGCGAATTCTCCGATCGGGGTGTCGAACACGCAATCGAAGCCTTGCTCGCGCGACGGTCACAACCTTGCGACGTCCTGCGATTGCGTCACACGGAAGGAGTTCTTCACTACATCAATCTGCTGGCCATGGGATTCGCGGCGGACGTGGCAGCGCTGCGTGCCCGGCGTTTCAGCGGATGGGGAGAACTTGGCTATCAATCGTCCATTTTCATTTCGCTGGCTCGATTTCGCCGCAGGCCATTTCCTTTGCGCGTCGACGGCGACGAAATCGACCGCCGTCCCTGCCTTTTCCTGACTTTCAGCAATAGCAAGTTCACCGGCGGAACGATGATGATCGCGCCCCAAGCGGACGTGAACGATGGACTCATTGAATATGTGCGCTGGGGGCCCATCGGGCGGCTGGGCCTGATTCGCAACCTGCCTACGCTCTACGACGGCACGCATATTCAGCATCCTATGGCTGAGCGTCGCCCCGCAAAGCGAATTGATTTCTATCTGAATGCTCCAGTGGACGTGATGATCGACGGTGAGGTGCTGACTTTACAGTGTCAAACCTTGGATGTGCTGCCATCAGCTCTGCAGGTCGTGGTATAAGAAATTCATCCATATGTCACAGGAGCGCAGAAAAAAGCAACAGAAACGGCAAGGGCAAAGCCAAGCGCAGCCAAATCCAGAGCGGATGCGTTACGCGATGGTTGCGATCGTGATCGTGATAGTTTTTGCGGTCGCATACTATTTCCTTTGGCATAGGCACAATAAGAAATTGGACGCTTTTGCGCAGTGCCTCACCGCCAAGCAAGCCAAGATGTACGGCGCGTTTTGGTGCCCGCATTGTGAGGACCAGAAAGAGAAATTTGGTTCGTCTTTTCAGTACGCGCCATATATCGAGTGCGGAATCAAAGGTTCTCAAGGCATTCAAGCGGTGTGCACGCAAGCCGGCGTTAAAAGGTTTCCTACCTGGGTCTTCGCCGATGGTACGCGAGTCGAGGGCGTGCACGATCTCCAGTTTCTGGGCGATCAAACGGGATGCAGTCTGCCATGACGGCAACTGAGCGGCGCGTCTTTCAATTGATTGCTGTTCTGGCATTGGCTGGAATCGTCGTGTCTTCTGTCTCTCTGCAACATCACTATGGCACTTCGCAGACGAGCTATTGTGATTTCGGGGCCAGCTTCAACTGCGACATCGTTAACCGCAGCGTTTATTCGACCGTCCTCGGAGTGCCGGACGCGCTTATAGGGATTCTCGGGTACGGTTTGCTGCTCCTCATCGCGACTTTTTACCGGACAAAGGCGGAAGGTCCTTCTGTGCTTTTGGCCGCTTCCACAGTGGGACTTGGGTTCGCTCTTTATCTCACTTACATCGAGAAGTTCGTGCTGGCGACGTGGTGCATTTTGTGTCTGTCGTCACTCGCGTTGATTATTCTGATTACTGGGTTCTCTTCTTTTCTGGCGGCGAGGTCAATGCGTCGGAGTTGAGCCAGTCGCCTAATCGCAGCTTTCTCGTAGCGCCAGCACGGGCGGGACGCCCGCGCCTACACGGCTAGAGCCCGCGCTAGGCCCGCGCCTACAGTGTTATGGAAGAAATTAGTCAAGGACAATCCGTGCCGCAGAATAACTCTGTCACGGGTGATCTCCGGCTGCATGAATTTCGCAGTCGTGTATTTCGCAACACGCGGATGCTGCGGGTTTGGCTGCCTCCGAGGTATGACGCGCCTGACAACAGCTCTCGCCTTTACCCAGTGCTTTACTTGAATGACGGCCAAAATTTATTCGACCGTGCAACGGCGTTCGGTGGGGTGGAATGGCAGGTGGATGAAACTGCCGATCGCCTGATCCGTCAGGAGGTAATCGCACCGCTCATTATTGTGGGCATCGATAACGCACAGGGCGAGCGCATGAAAGAATATTTGCCATTCCGCTCCTTTAATCCTCCAATTCTGTGGCCGCAAGGCAAACGTTATCCTCACTTCTTGATCAACGAGGTGATGCCGTTCGTCGGCGAAAGATACCGGGTTGCCCGAGGCCCTGAAAATTCCGCGTTGGGCGGTTCTTCCCTGGGTGCGCTGATTTCGCTGTACACGGTCATGCAGCGCCCGGAAGTTTTCGGCGGCCTCCTTCTCGAAAGCCCGTCATTGTTTATTTCGTATCGAAGGATTGTTAAGTTCAGCCGCCTGGTCCGACAATGGCCGGCGAAAGTTTTTCTGGCAATAGGCACGCGGGAAGCGGGGCGCGAAGATAAAGACCGGCAGGTCGTGGAAGATGTTCGCGAACTGGAGCGAACGCTGCGGCGGGCAGGGTTGGATGATCGCCGATTGCTGGTCAAAGTCGACGAGGGAGCAACTCACAGCGAGGGCGAGTGGGCCAAGCGGTTTCCTGAGGCGCTGAGTTTTCTGTTTGCAAAGTCCTAACGCACCCTACCGTCGACATTATCGCTGCTACAATCCTTCTCATTCATGAAGAGTTCGCGCCTTCCCCCGATCGTCTTGCGGGTCATGGCTGCTCCGCAGGTTGTCTTCCTGGTGGCATTCGTCGCCAGGCTGCGGGTGTTGTCTCAACTTCTTCCCGCGCATGCGTGGACAGGATTTTATCGATACAACGAACCTTCCCACATTGCCTGGGCATTGGTTTCGGGATTCGGATTCAGCGCGCCGTGGCCAAACACTCCCCTGGCGGCTACGGCACAGCAGCCCCCTCTTTACCCTTTTCTGCTAGCGGCCATCTTCAAATTCGCAGGAGCCTACAGTTATTTGTCGCTATGGATCGCGGCCGGGCTGAACGCAGCGTTCTCAGCACTCACCGCGGTAATGGTTCTGCGGATAGCGAAGCGAGACTTTGGCACTGCCACTGCCATCCTTGCGGCATGGGTATGGTCATGCTGGTTGTATGAGGCAGTTGTGTCCATACGTTTGTGGGAAAGCAGCCTCTCGGCACTGTTGCTGATGCTGGGAATGCTCTGGGTGCCGCAGTTGGCCGATTCGCTGCAGACTTGGCGCTGGCTGCTTTTCGGAGCGTTTGCGGGAATCGCGGCCCTGAACAACACAACTCTTCTGGCAGTTTTCCCATTCTTCTGGCTATGGTTGTGGGTAAAGTATCGACGGCGCGGGTGGTCTTGCAACAAACAGTTGCTGGCGTCGATTGCCATTTGTGTTCTTACTTTGCTGCCGTGGACAATTCGCAATTATGCAGCTTTCCATCGCGTTATGCCGCTCCGCGATAATTTTGGCTTGGAATTGTGGGTCGGGCTGGAGTTGGGTGAGCAAGAAACAAACGGCGCGCTGCATCAATTCTTCCCACAGGACTTTCCCCTGCGCGACCCCACCGAGTACAACCAGTTGGGCGAGATTGCTTTTATGGACCACAAACGTCAGATGGCGATAAATTTCATTCGTGAACATCCGCGGCAATATCTGCGTTTGGTGATGATTCGTTGCTTCAAATACTGGAGTCAGCCAGCCGAAACTCCATGGTTGTTTATTAACCTGCTGGCCTGGTTGGGAATGTGCTTGGCGCTGTGGCGCAAGGGGCTCGATGCTGCGCTTTATGCGGTGCCTCTTATCGTGTTTCCCCCTGTTTATTACATTACTCATACGTTTCCCACGTATCGTCACCCTATTGAGCCGGTGCTTATCATTCTGGCCGCGTATGCGATCGTCACAGCGGCGGAATCAGGCGTCGCGCGTTGGCGGCGGAGTTCAGCGAGTCGTAGCCTCGCGGCCATCCCTTGATTGGGCCTCGGGCAATTTCTTTGTACAATCGTGGCGCTGAGGATTGGCTTAAATGTCAGAACTGCGATTGGTTCCAGGCCGAAGATCAAAACACTGCTTCCAAGGATGGTAGATGGCGGACGCCGCTTTAAGTGCCGACAAGACCGCGATGCGCGGCGGACGGAACTCCAGCATCCCAGAGAGCATTCGTATTGTCCTGCTTTCCATTCTTTTTCTGGTTCCCTGTTTCTGGCAATCACGCATTCAGGCGGGCGATCTCTCCAGCCACATCTACAATGTCTGGCTTGCATCGCTCACCTCGCAGGGAAAGGTGCACGGGCTCTGGATAGCGCCGCAATCAACCAACGTACTATTCGACCTCGAACTGGAATGGCTGACGCGATACGTTGGTTTGGGCGCGGCCCAACGTATTGCGGTGTCGGTTGCGGTCCTGATCTTTGTCTGGGGTGCTCTAGCATTCATTTTCGCGGCGGCGGGAAAAAATTGGTGGTTCGCGGTGCCATGTGTGGCCATGCTCGCTTACGGCTTCGTTTATGAAATTGGATTTTTCAATTTCTATCTCTCCATGGGAATTTGTTTGTGGTACCTGGCAATTTTCTGGGGCGGGAGCTGGAAGAGGCGAATCGCGATCACTCCGCTGCTGGCTCTTGCCTGGCTGGCGCATCCGTTTCCGGTTGTATGGGCCGCCGGGACGGCAGCATATATAGCAATTGCACAAAGGCTCCGGCCCCGGCAGCGGCTGCTGCTTTTGGGGTTAGGGCTGCTCACTCTTGTGGCGACGAATTATATTCTCATCCGCCATTACCAGTGCAGGTGGTCCTGGAAGCAGGTATTCTTCGTCACCGGAGCAAACCAGGTGGTGATTTACGGCGCGAAGTATGCATTCATTTTGGCGGGACTCTTGTTTGTTTGGTTTGTACTGATCCGAAAACGGGTTAAAGCTTGCGGCTTGGCAGAGCTCATTCTTACGGTACCTGGTCAGCTTTGGTTACTCAATGCTGCCGGAGTTCTACTGATTCCCAACGCGGTTAACTTTCCCAACTACGGATTGCCTTTTACTTACATCACCGATCGCGTTTCCTTGGCCGTCGCTCTCATGGGCTGCGCGGTACTCGGATCGGTGCCGATGAGGATGCACGAAAAGATAGCGCTCGCCGCACTGGCGGTGGTGTTCTTTAGCTTTCTTTACATCGACACAAGAGAACTCAACCGTCTGGAAAATGGCATCGATGCTGCGGTAGAGCAACTGCCTGCGGGACAGCGTGTAATTGGTTCTTTCCCAGGCTGGTCTACGCGCGTAATACCGCTGCAGCATGCTCTTGACCGCGCTTGCATTGGTCGCTGCTTCAGCTATGCGAACTACGAGCCCTCTTCACGGCAATTCAGGATTCGCGCGCAACCTGGGAACCCAATCGTCATCGACGAATATGCCAATGTGGAGGCGGTGGAGGAAGGCAGATACGTGGTGAAGCCGCGCGATCTGCCACTCTATGAGGTTTTTTTGTGCGGGCCGACGCGACACGATGTCTGTTTGATTTCGCTGGAGGCTGGAAAAGTCATTCAAAGATAGGTCAAAAATTTATCTAGAAAAACGAATTGTCGTTCCGAGCTAAGCGAGGAATCCGGGTTTGTGCCGGTCCCCGCCAGAACCGGGATCCCTCGCTTCGCTTGTCATAGACTGGATGACAATTCATAAAATGACGCAAATGCGAAGTCTTATTCAAATTTTGATTTGGTTCATTATTGCAATCCTCGGAGCGCTTGCGCTGGGTACGATTGCGCTGCATCGTGGCGAGCACATCAATGCATTGTGGCTGGTAGTTGCGGCGTTCTGCGCATATGCACTGGGATACCGAAGCGCCGTTTGTGGCGAGTAGTTTTGCGGCGGAGGAACAGGGATGAGCATCCCGGAATGCGGACCGAGGCTGGCGGCGGCTGCCGCGCGTTGCTCGGCCGGACAGCCGAGGGCGGCTGTCCCCACCTGGTTCGTTGGCGCGGCCAGGTTGTTGCTTTCTATTCTCCGCGAGATTTTTGATGAGGCTGCTTATTCGCGGTTTCTTTCGCGGCATGGAATGCGTTCTTGCCCTCGCGCTTATGCTGCATTTATGCGCGAACAAGAACTTACCAAAGCTCGCCGGCCAAGATGCTGCTAGAAGTAAACAACGTCCCAGGTTTCTGATGCTAGACTCTGCTTGATGCGCGTCCTTGGAATTGACTGTGGCACCGAATACACCGGCTATGGTGTCGTCGACCTCTGTAACGACGGCAAATTAATTTGCCTCGCCTGTGGCGCGGTGAAGCTCTCCCCACGCGAGTCAATGGCGGCGCGCTTGTCGACCATCTTCGACCGGCTGGGGGCGATTATCGTGGAACATCGGCCTGATCGGGTGGCCATCGAGGATGTGTTCTACGCCGTGAACGTAAAGTCCGCGCTCAAGCTGGGACAGGTCCGCGGAGTCGCGATGCTGGCCGCATCGTCGGCGGGTCTGGAGGTCGCAGAGTACTCGCCGCTCTCGATTAAATGCGCGGTTGTCGGCTATGGCAGGGCAGAGAAGCAGCAGGTTCAGCGCATGGTTACGCGGCTGTTGAATCTGGGTGAAATTCCTGAGCCGCCTGACGCAGCCGATGCTCTCGCGATTGCCATCTGCCATCTACACACCGCAGCCACACTGGAACGCCAGCGAGCATGAGAGGTTACTCGCCGCCAACATTTTGGCATAATTCTTCTTGCATGCTTTTTAGCCGATTAGCACAAGCGCGTGCTCTCACCGAGCCGTGGGCGGGCAGGTCCGTACATTGGGCCGCAAGGATTTGCGCGGTTCATATTTGCACGCTCATATGCGTGATCTTGTGCTGCTCTGCGAATGGCCAGCAAATCGTTGTTCCCACGGTGACTTTCACCTGCGATTTCCCTGGCTCTGAGCCGGATCATTACGTCATCTCAGTGGCACAGGACGGCGCCGCCACTTACGACTCCGATAGCAAGCTCAGTTCGGAATCTGATGCCGAAGATTCTTTCCATTCGGATTTCACCGTCTCCCAAGCGACGCGTACCCGGGTTTTCGATCTCGCAAAGCGCTCGCACTATTTTGAAGGGGAGATCGATACCAAGAACAAAAAACTGGCATCCACTGGCACCAAAGTCTTGACCTACAAAGACGCGCAGAAAAGCACGCGCGCCACCTACAATTATTCACCTGTGCCCTCAGTGCAGGAACTGACAACTTTCTTCCAATCCCTGTCTACGACTTTGGAGTTCGGCCATCGCATCGGCTACGACCTTCGCTATCAGAAGCTTGCGTTAGGCGACGAGCTGAAGAAAATGGAAGAAATGTCACAGAGCGGCGGGCTTGAAGAAATCTCGGCGGTGGCTCCGGTGCTGCAGAAGATCGTCGACGATCCGGCTGTGATTAACGTGGTACGGGGCCGCGCGCAACGCCTGCTCCAAGCCAGGGGAAACGCGGGTAAGTAGAAAAATGTCTTAGATTTGACAACTCAGCGGCTTGAATAATGTTCTAATGGGGCAAGTGGGGCCGATCCCGGGGGTGTTCCATGTCCAAGGCAAGCGTCAGGTTTTTAATGAGCGCGGCAGCCGCCGCGTTTTTTCTGGTCGTATCGTTTTTGAGTAGTTCCGCGTTTGCTGATTCGCAGGTTCGCGTGGTGCGGCTCAGCGAGGTGCAGGGCGATGTGAAGATCGACCGCAACCTGGGACAGGGCTACGAAAAGGCATTTCTCAATTTACCGATTACTCAAGGCGTCAAGTTGCAGACCAAGAGTGACGGCCGCGCGGAAGTGGAGTTCGAAGACGGCAGCACGCTGCGTATCACTCCGGACACGGTAATTGAATTTCCTCAGCTCTCGTTGCGTGATTCCGGGGGCAAAGTTTCAACGGTGCATCTCCAGGAAGGCACTGTCTACCTGAACTTCACCGGAGCCAAGGACAGTGAACTCACTCTGACCTTTGCTCATGAAAAACTACCGCTCGCGCATGCCGCGCATCTTCGCATCGAAATGGCGGACGTAGATGCGACGGTGGCGGTTTTCAAAGGCGACGTGCAGGTCGAGGGCGATTCAGGCACCGTGGCTATCAGCAAGAATCGCACCGCCACGTTTGATTTAACCGATGACGATCATTCGACCATTGCGAAGGATCTGGAGGCCGATCCCTTTGACGCGTGGGATAAGCAGCAGGATCAGTATCACCAGCAATACGCCAGCAACGCGTATAGCAATTACTCGCCGTATGCGTACGGCACCAGCGACCTTAACTATTATGGGAGCTTCTTTAATGCGCCTGGCTACGGAATGATGTGGCAACCGTTCTTTGCGGGCGCGGGTTGGGATCCTTTTATGAATGGCGCCTGGGCTTTCTCACCTGGCTTAGGTTATGGCTGGGTTTCCGGCTACCCATGGGGATGGACGCCGTATCATTACGGCACTTGGGCCTACCTGCCCGCGTATGGATGGGCGTGGCAACCCGGCGGGTCGTGGGCCGCATACAGCGCTCCAAGGATACTCGGTGCACCAGGGAACTTTGTTGCGCCGCAACCGCCGACTACCGGTCAACGAACCGTGGTGGTGAGCCGCGGCCCGGTGCCGATTCAATTGGGACGATCTTTCAACCGCTTGGAAATTTCCAAGAACTCCGCAGGACTCGGAATTCCGCGTGGTGGCATCAAGAACCTGAACGAGCTTTCGAGCACGGTTCAACAAAAAGGATTTGCCACTGCGAAAGTTCACACCACATCTGTGGGGACTGGTTGGGGGAGTCGCGGATATTCTTCGCCAGCCTCGCAGGGTGGCGGATGGCATGGAGGCAACGTAACCAGTGCCTCAGTTGCCGGACACTCCAGTGCGGGTCATTCCGGCGGACATCGGTAAGCGCCAGCCGGGAAGCAGCGGTGCAGGACGCAATGGGCGGCCTTCCGTTACCCAGTTCTTGTTCTTCCGAGGCTCTCTCCCATCCCTCTCCCTCCCTTCCGACAAAATTAAAGCGAAAGCACAGAACTGCCGACATATCCGGCATAGAGATTGTGAGGAGGGAATTCTATGCCTCGGCGACTGCGGCTGTTCTTTCTGGCCTGCATCTGCACGGGTAGCCTGTACGCGCAGGATTTGTCGGATATTCAGTTCCACGGGTTCGTTACCCAGGGCTTCGCCTTCAGTTCCAACAACAACTATTTGACCATGCGTACGAGCGCCGGCAGCCTGCAGTGGACCGACGGCGCTGTAAGCATCGCGGATTCAATCAGCGATAACTTGAGGGTCGGAATCCAGTTGCACATGTATCAACTGGGACAACTTGGCGGTCCTAATGTCCAGGTCGATTGGGCATCGGGAGACTACAAAATCAATGATCACCTTGGTTTCCGGGCCGGCAAGGTCAAAACACCCCTCGGTTTGTTCAACGATTCCCAGGATGTGGACGCCGTCTTTCTCTGGACACTCCTGCCGCAATCCGCTTACCCGGTTGACGACAAGAGCTTCTTCTTGGCGCACCTGGGGGGTGAAGTGTACGGCGCTTTGTCTCTTGGAAGCCACGCCGGAAGCCTGCAATATCGTGGGTACGCAGGACAGGCCTACCTGGATTTGAATGGCGGATACGTCAAACTGTCCGCTGACGAAGGAGTCGTCTTTACGGCCGCTCCGGCAGGCAAGACTTACGGTGGCGACCTGCGTTGGGAAGCTCCGTTGAAAGGATTGACTCTGGGTTCCAGCGCATGTGTCCTAGCCTTGGATGGAACAGCGGCTGCGGGCAGTATACACATATCTCCCTTTCTCATAAACGCAGAGTATGCCCAGTTCCAAAAAGGAAAGTTCTACTTCGCGGGGGAATACAGGAGAGCGCCGGTCAATCCGATTCTGACGATTGGACCGGCAGTGATCCCCCTTCCCATCGATCAGCGCGCCTGGTTTGCGATGGGGAGTTATCGGCTCTCAAAAAACTTTCAAGTGGGAAGCTATTACAGCCACTACCTCAATAAAGCGCTGGACATCACGCAGCCTGCAAATTACGCGAAAGACTGGGTGGTGTCCGGACGCTATGACTTCAACTCCTATTTTTACGGCAAGCTGGAGGGTCATTTCCTGCACGGAAACGGTCTCGGCTTTTACACCAGCACCAACCCCAATGGCCTGAAACCCAATTCGAACATCTTGGCGGCCAAGATCGGTTTCAGCTTCTAAGGCTAGGAAGTGAGAGTCATGAAAAAAGCTCGATGGTTAATGCTGCTGCTGACCTTCATCGCTTGCAAGTCCGCAGCCAGCGCTCAGGATGTAGTGTTAGTGGCCAACAAGAGCGTGCAGATTTCGCAGATCAGCGATGCCGATCTGCGCGCCATCTTTATGGGAAGTAAAACCAGATTCTCTGACGGTTCCCACGCGGTTCCGGTGACTTTAAAGGGCGGACCTGCACATGAAGTGTTTTTGCGAAACCACCTCGGCGAAGGTCCTGCCGACTTCCAGGCGCAATGGCGCAAGGCGGTATTTACCGGGCAGGGCGCCATGCCCAGATCCTTCGAGTCCGAATCCGCTCTCATCGAATACGTAGCCGCCACTCCTGGCGCGCTTGGATATGTTAGTCGGGTTTCCTCCAAGGACCCGGTGAAGCGCCTCGCCGCAGTCAGGTAGTATTCAGAATAAAATTACTCGCATGCTACCAAAGCGATGCTTGACAGCTCTACGTAAGCCACGGTCTCCACTCAAAACTGTCTGGTGATGTTTTGTCATGAAAGTCGCTCGCATTGGCGCGCTGCTTCACCTGATGCCAGAAAACAAAGCACGTGGTAATCTTTCTTTCCGTTTCAGCAAATGAGGCTCAAAGCGTAGTTCACCAATGCGATCACTTCCGATTACCGATTTTTCTGTTGTGCTGTTTGTCATTCTTTGGATTCGCACGCCTCACATTCGCCCAAACCACGTCCGCGCCAGATTCTAGCAAATCCGCTCCTCAGCTTGATCACTTCGATCCCAAGAAGGTCGACACTTCGGTCGATCCTTGCACCGATTTTTACCAGTACTCATGCAATCGCTGGATCGCTGACAATCCCGTACCTCCCGATGAAATTTTCTGGGACTCCTTTGGAAACTGCAGCTGTGGAACGAATCTTTTCTCCACCAGACCATACTTGAGGTCGCGGCCAAGCCGGCCGCGAACGCACGCCGGTCGAGCCGAAGGTCGGCGATTACTGGTCCGCGTGCACCGATGAGAAACAGAGAAATGCGACTGCTCTCTCCACCTTGCAGCCTCAGTTGAAGCGGATTGAAGCCCTGTCCAGCAAGAGTCAGATCGCTGACGTCGTGGCCGATCTCCATCGTTCGATTCCCGGCGCCTGGAATCCCGCCGATCCCGAGACCTACGCGCCTCTGTTTGGCTTTGGTGCGCAGCCCGACTTTCACGACACTACGCATGTCATCGGGCAGTTCGATCAAGGCGGCATGTCGCTGCCCGGACGCGAGTTCTACCTGAACGATGATGCCAAGTCGGTCGAGATCCGAACCAAGTACGTCGACTCACATTGCCCGCATGCTGGAACTCTCTGGCGTGCCAACTGCTCAGTCAAAGACCGATGCCGCATGTCGTACTGCAAATGGAAACGGCGATGGCGAAGTCCGCGATGGAAATCGTCAAGCGGCGCGACCCCAAGAACCTCGATCAACGAAATGAGTTTGGATGCGGTCCAAAAGCTGACCCCGTCCTTTGATTTCAGCCGCTATCTGCAATTGGTCCATGCTTCCACGGCAGGTACTTTCATTGTGACCTCGCCGGATTTCTTTCGTGGAACCGAGCAGTTAATCCAAAGCGAGTCGCTCGATCACTGGAAGGCATATTTCAGGTGGCAGTTGCTGAACGGTCTGGCAGGCGCGATGAGTGACGATTTCGTAAACGAAGATTTTACCTTTGTGCGCTCAGACCCTGTTCGGTGCGAAAGCAGACTTCAGCCCCTGTGGCGCAGATGCATTCAATCGGAAGATCGCGATATCGGACAAGCGCTAGGGCAGGCCTACGTAGCGCGTGCGTTTCCACCGGAGAGCAAAGCAGCGCGTCCAAGAGATGGTGACGGCGCTCAAGGTTGCGCTGGGCCAGGAAATGGATTCCATGGACTGGATGAGCCCGCAAACCAAGAAGCAAGCGCACGTGAAGCTGGCTGCGCAGATTGACAAGATCGGCTATCCCGACCATTGGCGCGATTACTCAGCTCTGGAAATTCGCCCCGACAATCATCTGTTGAACGTAGAGCGAGCCGCGGCCTTCGAGCTGAACCGCCAGCTGCAGAAGATTGGCAAGCCGCTCGACCGAACCGAGTGGCAGATGACACCCCCAACGGTGAATGCCTATGAGGATCCCCAGACCAACACCATCAATTTCCCGGCTGGTATTCTGCAACCGCCGTTCTTCGATGCCGCCAAGGATGACACGGTCAATTATGCCGCCGCCGGCGCTGTCATCGGGCACGAGACCATCCATGGTTATGACGATCAGGGGCGAAAGTTCGACGACCATGGCAATCTGCGCGACTGGTGGACTGCCGACGATGCCAAAGCCTACGACAAACGCGGCGATTGCATTGCCGATGAGTACACCGAGTTTGTCCCCGAAGCTGGCGTGCAGCAAAACGGACGCTTGACTCAGGGCGAGAACACTGCGGACAACGGCGGAATCCATCTGGCGTTATCCGCGCTGGATGCGGACCTCAAAGGGAAAGGCCAGAGCCTCGATACCAAGGGAGAAGACGGCGTGACCGCGCTGCAACGCTTCTTCCTGTCGTATGCCAACATCTGGTGCGGCAACTTGCGTCCGGAAATGATGCGGACGATTCTGCTCATGAACCCGCATCCGCTGGACAAGTACCGGGTCAACAACGTGGTATCGAACATGGCGGAGTTCGCCAAGGCTTTCGGATGTCACAAAGGGCAAGCGATGGTGCGCGAGAATGCTTGCCGGGTGTGGTGATTCGGGCAGTGTAGAAGCACCGCAGCTATACGCTGTCATCCTGAGCGTAGTCGCCGTCGCGAAGCGCGAAACTCATCGGAGGCCCAGGGCGGTCAGTCCGCCGCTTGTTCGGCGAGTTCTCACCGAGGCGAGACGCCCTTTCTCCATTTCTGGTAAACCCTTGCGTGTTCGGGATCCTTCGACTCCGTGGCTGCTGCGCTACGCGCGGCAGTCACTACGCTCAGGATGACTCATTCTCGTGCCAAACGGAGGTTATTTCTTCGTGTCTGCGGCTTCGTCTTTAAGGTAGTTGGCGCTCAGTGTTCCCTTCAGCTTGGCCAGTTCGATTAACGTGGGATAAAACTGCACAAACGTCGTATCCACTGCGGCGTGCTGCTCGTGGCAGGAGTAGCACGCAGCTTCCTTCGGGACCTGCTTCCCAGGAGCGTCGCCGTCGAAGCCGAAGAAAGCCCACTTGCCGGGAAACCGCGATTCATCTTTAACGTGCACTTCGCGGCCCATCAGGTCCGCTGTCTGATAGTGGCCGCTCTTATTGATCGAGGCCTTGCTTCCGGCGACGCGAACTTCGAGCACCAGCATGGTTTTGTCAGGCCAGGTTCCCGTCTGAAGAAACGCCTTGTACGCGTCGGGGTTAACAAAAACATTGTCGAACATGGAATGGTCCATGCTCATAGCATTCGGGCTATAGCTCATGTCGACGCCGGAAGTCAGATAAACCCATTCGCGGTAGTTGGCGGGGAACAGGAGGCCGCCATCTCCGGTATAGGTTGGCGTCTGACTAGACGAAGTGGTTTCGCTTTTCTGTGCTGTCGCAGTTTTTGAGTCGTACTGCGCGGGGAACAGGAAAGCCAGGCATAGCAAAAGCCAAGCGCGCATAATTGCTTCCTCTGGTTGCGTTTTTATAGACGTTCAGCGAAACCTATGGTTAGCACTGCGCGTAGATGCGGATAAGCATGGACAACTGCGCCACTCTACACAAATGTACAACGTGTGCCCCGACGTAATGTTCTCTGCAGCGCGATAAATCGCGTATACTGACTTCAGCCCTTAACCACGAAGATTATCGCAACCAGCCCTGCGCCTTCGCGATTGAGAAGATCAAAAGCCGGGTGCGGCAGGAGATATTTATGTCGTTAATTAATGGAGACAAGTCCCGAGCGAATCGTGAACGGAAGCAGAACATCCAGCGCCGTTTACGAACTCAAGCACTGCTCCAAGCTGAGGCTGCCAAAACCAAAGCGGCGGGCACGCCCAAAAAGGTGAAATCCGCGGTCCATTCCGAAACGGCATAGTCTGTAAGCGGTAGAGCCAATGGTGTTCGGAGGATCGCACCCGCAAAATCATCCCGGGAGGTGGGTATGGCTGGTCGAAGTCGTTCAAGCTTTAACAAACGTCAGAAGGAACGCTCGCGTCAGGACAAACAGCGCGAAAAATTGGAAAAGAAGCAGCAGCGCAAGTTGGAGAAACAATCGGGCGTCCCGGGCGAGAACGACGATTTCGGACAAAACGATTTCAGCTTGGCTGGAGATTACGAAGAGCCTGAAGAACTCGCCACTTCCAATTCGAACGCCGAAGACTAGACAGCCGCGCCGATTTGGCTTCTGCGTGGATTTTTCACTTTATGTGCATAACTTGCATTCCACTGTTTCTACCGCCAGCCCGTCCTAACCCGGAAATCCGCTCCTGAAGCGGATTCTGCTTGACATCAGACTTGACAAGGGTAAAATTGCCCGGCGTCTGCTCTCGACGTTTCCAGTTGCTTGCTAGTCGAGCCGCATCCCGTCGGAAGGAAACAGCCGTACGAATCTTCGACCCCGGGGTAACAAAAAGCATACGAACGAAAGAGCGTACGAACAAATGATTTATCACGCTGCGGGGGCTCGCAAATTAAAGGTCGCGGTAGCGCGGCCACGGAGGACAAGATCCCGGTGGTGGAGGTCACGGGCAACACGCGGTTATTTCACGGTGCGGTGGTCGGCCCAGGTGGAACGGGTCGCCGTGGCGAATACGAATCCGTTTCGCGTCATCAACCAATCGGGGAGGGAAACCGATGCCATCCTCGCAGTCTATTAATCACATCAGACGATTCCTTATTGCTTCGAGCAATCTCGTATTTCGAGCCCGTCCCTCTGGGAAAAGCGTGCTAAGGTTCAATTCTATCGTTTTAGGCACTGGTAAAACCCACCCAATTGGGGGGCTTGATTTTCGGGGGACGAAAAAACGCCGGCTCCAACTCGCGCTGAGTTGGATGCCGGCGGAATTTTATTCATCGATTCAAAGCTCACGCCCGAATTGCAGGCCAGTCAGCGAAGTGGTCAACCTCTATAAACTGCTAGTCCACCCAGGACGGACTGAGCCGGTGTGCCCCACACATCATTGGTTCCCTCTATGAGAAGGCCCGCCCCGGAGGATTGGTTCCAAGCCAGCCAGGAGTTGGAGTCGCTCTGGATATAGACCCAATAGGCTTTCTTCGCCTTCAGCGTCGTCTTCTTTTTGCACTTGAAAACTCCGGCACTACAGCTTGGCCGAAGCTGTACAGGTTGGAGATTTTTCCCTGACACAGTTGCTTGCTGCCATCAATGTTGCCGCATGGAAAGCCGGCGCAATCGGCATCCCGATCAACATGGCGCCGTTCATCCCGGTTACGAAGCCCACAGTAACGGCGATCTTCGACACCGTGCCTGACTTCGCGGACTTGAACTGGCCGCCGGGCGTGAACTCGGTATTGATCGGGCTGCCGTCCGAGACTGTCCAACCGGAACCTGTATTGATGGCGCCGTTGCAAATATTGTCATAGAACTTAGCCGGAGTGCACGGCGCCTTTTTTGCGCTAACGTGAGAAGCTCCCATGAAAACCGTGTTTCGTCCACCGTTGATGGTGATGGTCGACTTGGCACTGTCCTGCGCCATCGCGGTTGCGGCAATCAGGATTGATACAGCCAGGCCCAGCAGAGTACGTGCGATCATTCTTCCCTTCATTATTCTTCTCCTCCGTATCGTAGTCAGTTGAAGCCAGGAGCTGTCGCTTTAAATGCACTCGACATGCAATTCGTAGCCGGGGCTACTTACTGATTTCAAAAGTGGAAACCAATCTAACACCAATTTGACTCGTCGGGGAAGGCTGAAAATGTTTTCATCTAGAGTGCAAGTAATCGGTACGCAAACACAGGTATAAGCAAATAGTTAGTACAATATCGAACGTATTTTGGCCCCGCCGCTTTTTGTGTGAGAGATTCCCGCCATCCGAGCTCAGATATCCGCCACAGGTGAGGATGGAGCGTTGGAGGAGTACAAACGGAAGATGAGACAGCAGACCTCGCAATCGACCGTCCTGATGAATCAACCTCGCACCATTCTTGCCTGTATTTTTCTCGCAATCGTGACCGTAGTTGTTTTTAGCCCGGTAAGACGCGCTGAGTTTGTAAATTATGACGTTGAAAACTACGTCACTCAAAATGTCCATGTGCAGGCGGGACTTACCTGGAATACTTTCACTTGGGCCTGGCGATCCACCGAATGGGACAACTGGCATCCGCTAACCTGGCTCTCCCATGAGCTTGACTGTCATCTCTACGGGTTGAACCCGGTTGGCCATCACGTCACCAACGTCCTGCTTCACACACTCAATGTCTTGCTGTTGTTCCTGTTGTTGACTCGGGCAACGGCTGCGCCGGGACGCGGCTTGCTCGTCGCCGCAGTATTCGCGCTGCATCCTTTTAACGTGGAATCCGTGGCTTGGGTGGCCGAGCGCAAGAACGTTCTGAGTACGCTGTTCTTTCTGCTTGCACTAGGCGCATACGGCTGGTACGCGCTGAAGCCGGACGTCCGGCGTTACCTGCTCGTGTCCGCACTATTCATGATGGCGCTCGCGGCAAAGCCCATGGTCATCACGCTCCCTTTCGTACTCCTGCTGCTTGATTACTGGCCGCTGCGCAGAGCTGAGAAACTGAGTAAGCCCGTCCCGCTGCATCAGCAGGGCCGCAGAAGACCGCCGGGGCAGACTCGTCTTCCGATGTCTAGTTCGGCACTTTCCCCACCTTCGGTACCTTGGTCACGACTGGTTCTGGAAAAGATCCCTTTGTTGGTACTCTCTGGCGGCAGTGCAGTCATCACTGTCCTGGCACAGAAGACAGGTGGGGCGATCCGATCCCTGGAGGTCTTTTCCCTTTCGGTGAGACTACAAAACGCTCTCTACGCTTATGCCATGTATGTGTGGAAAGCATTCTGGCCGACCAGGCTTGCCGCTCTTTACCCGCACCCGGGCCCTTCTCTTTCTGTGGTGCAATTAGGACTCGCGTCGGTGTTTCTGGCCACTGTGACTGTCGTAGTGTGGAAGCTGCGCCTTACCCGCCGATACCTCGTGACAGGCTGGCTTTGGTATCTCGGAACCTTGGTGCCGGTCATCGGATTGATTCAGGTAGGTCAGCAAGCCATGGCCGATCGCTACGCCTATGTTCCGCTGATCGGGATATTCGTGATGCTGGTTTGGGGCGTGGATGACTGGGCAGACAGCAAAAAGATTAATTTGCCGGCGCGGGCCACCGCTGCTGCCCTCGTCCTGACTGGTTTGTCAATCCTGACTTGGCGCCAAATCAGTTATTGGCAAGACAGCGACGCCCTCTGGTTTCACGCCGCGGCGCTCACCGAAAACAATCTCTTCGCTGACGACAGCGTGGGCAAGTCGCTGCTTCGGGCGGGCCGTCCGCAGGACGCACTGCCGCACCTGCAAAATGCCGCTAGGATTGCTCCCCGCGATCCCACTCGCCACATAAACCTTGCCTCTGGTTTGGCCCAGAGTGGACGTTATCAAGATGCGGTCCGAGAGTATAAGACCGCCATCCCATTGACCTCCGATCCTGAAGTCAAGACCCGCTGCTACGAAACCATTGCTGTCTTGTATGGGATGCTTGGAGATTATTCCAACGTTCACGAGACGTACCGCGAGGCATTGCAGCTAGACCCAGGCCAGGGGTCGCAAATGGTGGAGCGGCTCTCCCAGTCCGCTGCCGCCGAGAACAGCGGCCAAGACTACTTACAACTGGGGCTGCTCCTGGAGGAGACGGGCGAATTTTCCGAGGCCAGATCTGCCTTTACGCAGGCCCTAAAGCTCGATCCCACCCTGGATGAGGCAAAGCGACTTCTTAGTGTCCCAGTCCGCAAGAAACGTCAAGGTGGAGTACGCCCCAAAAGTGAGATATCGAACTGAAGGCGACCGCGGTCACCTTTACGCCCGAGAAACAGGGAACCCTGCCGGGAACCATCACGGCCAGCGACAGCGACGAACGCAGCCCTCAGACGGTTCCATTGACAGGCACAGGCAAATGATTAGCGGCGGCGCATTGGCCTTCCATGGGCGTCGTCAATAATCCCATTCTGTTTTGCGAGGCCCCGTTTGATCGGCTGCAAAGTTTTCAGCGGACAATGATGCCGGCATAGCCGACTACCATTTCGCGGTCGCCGGAGATGTCGCCGGAAGTCCCGTACTTCACGAGTTCGGCGGAGGTCGCGCCCAGGCGCTTGGTAGCAGTTAGCATTGCGACCGCTGGACCGAAGCCGCACATGCTTATTTCTTCGCGCATCACTACGTCGAAAAGGCCGCGGGGATCGAGTGCCAGGATTTGCTCGAGGGCTTTGTGGTCTTTGATCCGAGTCACAGTGTCGTTCTCGTAGTGGTTCATGTCGCTCGAGGCAATGATCAATATTTTTTCCGCCTGCGCCTGAATTGCGTTCGCTATGGCCTCGCCCAGCTTTTCAAGAATTTCGAATTGACCTGTGCCGAGGGCAATGGGGACGAATGTGAAATCAGGACGGAGGGACTGAAGGAATGGCAGTTCAACTTCGATGGCGTGTTCATTTCGATGAGCCTCGAAGTCTTCGGTCAGGTGCGGAAATTCCTTTCTTAGCGCATCGGCTAAAGTCGTGTCGATTGGTACTTGGCCTAATGGTGTCTTCCAGACGCCGTCGCTTACGATGGCTAATGGGCGTCCTCTGCCGGTGTGGTTGGGACAAAGGATGATGATGCGCTGCGGGATCTGCAGTTGGGCATACACCGCGCCCGCCACGGGTCCTGAGTACATATAGCCCGCGTGTGGAACCATGCAACCAAGAGCTGGAGCTGGGGCGGCCCCGGGCGAGAGGTACGAGCGCACATCACTAAGCAGGATATTGGGGTCGCTTGGATAGAAACGTCCGGCTACGGCTGGATGACGAATGATTGCGGCCATATGTGCCTTTGTCCGCGAGGTAGCTCAGCGGCTAAACCGTTCGGGAAAAACTCGTAAATGGGCATTGAGGTTTGAAAGGGCGTCTTTTCAGCCGCGCCGGCCGTTACTTCTAACGACTTGCGGCACGGCTGGAAGCCGTGCCCCTGCAAAACTCCAGCGCCTGGAAGCGTTTTTCCGCAAACTGAAAAGCCGATTAATAAGCGGTTGAATACAGCGCTGGAAGGCGCTGCTTCACCCAAGAACTGCCGCCGAAGGCGAGCAAACCTTCAACCCAGGCGACCTAACCAAAATCTGCGCGGTTTGGTTGCCCCAAGCTTAAATGCGAGTCTACTACCGGCTGCGCCGAGATTTAATCATCCCTGCTGCCATCGAGCAGGGCACGAAATAATGCTGCGCTCTTTTCTAAAGATAGTGCTTCCGCGCGCAGGGTTGGCTTCACTCCTGATTTCTCAAAGGCCGCGCGCAGCGCCTTGGGTTCGTATTCTGATTTCAAATTATTCCAGAGCGTCTTACGCTTCTGGCCGAATGATTTTCTCAGGAAATCGATAAAAGCGTGTTCGGGCACGCCTAAGCTTTCGATGCGCGAAGCGATAGAGAGTCGGACCACGGTCGAGTGAACCTTTGGCGGCGGAGAGAACGCGCCCGGCGGCAAAGTAAATAGTGTTCTCAACGTGGCTATAAAGCTGAGCAGTGGCGGAAAGCAAGCCATACTCGCTGGTCCCCGGCTTTGCCGCGAGACGATCGCCGACTTCGCGCTGCACCATAAGCACGATGGTTTCAAAGTATTTTCGGTAAGCGAAGAGGCGAAGCAGAATGTCAGAAGTAATGAAATAAGGAAGATTGCCCACGACTTTTACTGGCTCAGGCTGGTGGTTCATTCCTGGACGGGTGCTGCCCGGCTTAGGTCCAAAGAGCGTGTCGAAATCGATGGCGAGGACGTCGCCTTCGATGATTTCAACGTTCGGAGTTAGAGAAAACTTCATGCGCAACTGGGCAGCCAGAACGCGATCGAGTTCGATCGCGATAAGCCGGCGCGTTCTCCGAGCGAGCAGGGAAGTCAGAGCTCCGCGTCCAGCCCCGATTTCGAGCACCGTGCTCTGGGATAGATCTCCGAAAGCATCGGCGATCCGTTCTGCCGCCGAGGTATCGATGAGGAAATGCTGACCCAATTTGGGCGTTCTGGGTGTCGGACGCGCAGCAGATACTTTTGGCACATTGACCCTCTTTCTTTTGGGCGACTACACTGGACTCTCCGCGAGCGAGCGACGCAGAGAGGTGTGCAGCGACAGCGCCCTCTATGATAACTTGCGCCGAAGCTCCGGCCATAATCTGAAGGATGGTTTTCATGCATATTGCTTTTGCTGCTTCGGAATGCGTACCTTTTTCCAAAACTGGTGGACTGGCAGACGTTGTGGGAGCCTTGCCGCGAGCGCTGGTTTCCGCCGGGCATCAGGTCAGCGTATATGTTCCGCGATACCGTCAGACCAAGCTTTCGGATGCGCGCACGGTTGTCCGCAGCATTACGGTGCCTTTCGATGACCGCTACCGGTTCTGTTCAGTGGTGACTGGCGGCAGCCACTCCGGCGTGAATTTTTATTTCGTGGATTATCCTCCCTACTTTGACCGCGAAGCTTTGTATGGAACTTCGGCCGGGGACTATCCCGACAATGCGGAGCGTTTCGCGCTGTTCTCGCGGGCGGTGCTCGAAGCCTCGAAGATTCTGGGCGTGCCCAGCGTTTTCCATTGTCATGACTGGCAATCGGCGCTGGTGCCGGTTCTGCTGCGCACCCAATATGCGGAAGATCCCGCATTCCGCGATGCCGGTACGGTCTTCACCATTCACAATATGGGATACCAGGGACTGTTCCCGCCGGATACTCTGCCGCTGCTGACTTTGCCGTGGGACCTGCTCGCGATCGACAAGATGGAATTCTTCGGCCAGGTGAACTTCCTCAAAGGCGCGCTGGTCTACGCCGATTTCATTACCACGGTCAGCCGTAAGTACAGCCACGAAATTCAGACTGCGGAGTTCGGTTTTGGCCTGGAGGGCGTGCTGCGCGACCGGGCTGCGACCGTGACCGGAATTCTCAACGGAGTGGATTACGACGAGTGGAGTCCGCAGGCCGACAAATTCATCGTCGCCAAATACTCGCCGGAAGATTTGTCCGGCAAGGCCAAGTGCAAACAGGATCTGCTGACAACTTTCGGGGTTACCAACCCTAATCCGAACCTGCCGGTAATAGGAATTGTCTCGCGCTTTGCTGCGCAGAAAGGTTTTGACCTGATCGCGCAAATCATGGACCGGCTGGCGCGTGAGGAAATGATTATCGTCGCGCTGGGCAACGGCGACAAGCAATATGAAGAGATGTTCGCGCGCATGCAGAAACAGTTTCCGCAAAAAATCGCCGTCAAAATTGCGTACGACAACGCTGTCGCCCACAAGATTGAAGCAGGCAGCGACATGTTCCTCATGCCTTCGAAATATGAGCCCTGCGGCTTGAATCAGATTTACAGCCTCAAATACGGCACCGTGCCCATTGTCCGCGCCACCGGCGGCCTCGATGACACGATTGATCCATGGGACGCGCGCACCGGCAAGGGAACCGGTTTCAAGTTCACCGACTACAGCGGCGAAGCTCTTTTGCTGACAATCAAAGAAGCGCTGAAGGCTTTTCGCGATCAGTCGTCCTGGCACACGCTCATGCGTAACGGCATGAATAAAGACTTTTCCTGGAACGCATCGGCTAAAGAATATTCGCGCATTTACGAACGCGTACGACAGGCGCGGTCGGCGCAGAATCCGGCTCTGGCGGCCGTGTAGGGCCGCCAAGCGTCTTCTCGTGGGGGAAAGCCCGAGAACGGCTGGAATGCCAAGTCTGCTTGTCTCCAAAATGACGTTATTGTCATGAATCTTGACAACCGGATGTGACCGCTTTAACCTACCATTTGCCGCTATTTAAATCCTGTCTTGCGGTGCTGTCGAGCCTTGTGGGGGTTCCTTCAGGCCGAGAGAGTGAACAGACTGTCCGCTCCCGCTCCCTGCCACATTTGAATACCGCGCCTTTCAGAGTGAATGAAACGACGCGGAGCTTGTCACCTTGATGCAGCGACGACGCGGTTCATCGCAACTGCTCGCGGTGTTTCGGTTTTCAAGGAGGCTCCTGCGTGAAGGTTCACTTGATCAATCCGAGCAGTATGTCATTTGGCACAGCGGTCATCACTCCGCGCTGGCAATATGTGCTGGCGGCAGCAACCCCCAAAAGCTTTGGCGATCCTATCCTGGTCGACGAAACCCTGACGCAGGTGCGTCCCGATTCGATTCAGGCCGGCGATGCCGTCGGAATCGGCATTCATACCGCAAATGCACTACGCGGTTACGAGATCGGCAAGATAGCGCGCAGCCGGGGAGCATACGTAATTTTCGGCGGAATCCACGCCACGCTGTATCCCGAGGAAGCGCTTGAATTGGGAGGAGCACACGCCGTGGTCAAGGGCGACGGCGACATCGCGTGGGGAAAAGCGCTAGCCGATTGCCGCGAGGGAGTTCCCAAGCCCATCTACGTCGGAGGGCAGATCGAAGCCAGCGATTTCGTCGCCGCGCGCTGGGATCTGATTCCCCGCAATCGCTACATGTGGGCCTCGGTGCAGACGGTTCGCGGTTGCCCCAAACATTGTTCTTTTTGCTCGGTCTGGCGCACGGATGGCCAGCGCCCGCGGCAGCGTGCTTCCGATGTCGTGATCGAAGAGATTGTACAGTTGCGCCGCATAGGGTTTCGTTTCATCGCTCTCGCGGACGATAACTTTTATCCCGTCACACTGACGGACCTGAGTCTGGCGGCTCAACAAAAAAATTCCGCGCGGCTGAATGAACTGAAAACCATCCGCGCAGAGCGGTTCGAACTAATGTCCCGTCTTGCGAAATTACCGGACGACATGGTTTTCTTCACTCAAATCACAATGGAAGCGGCCGAGGATGTGGAATTTCTCGATGCCATGAAAGCTGCGCGCATCAAAGGCGCGTTGGTGGGAGTGGAATCAGTCACTCCGCAAGGATTGAAGGATGTCTACAAGGATTTCAACCTGGCGGGCGATAAACTGACCGAGCAACTGCGGACATTCCGGCGCCACGGCGTGCATGTGCTGGGCTCTTTCATCTTTGGTTTGCCCAGCGACCGTCCGGAAACATTCGCGGCGACAGCCGCAGCCGCGATCAGCGCGGAATGCACCTTCGCACAATTTGTAATTCTCAGCCCCTATCCCGGCACGGTCGATTTCAATCGTTGGGAAAAGACGCTCGGCGATGACCCGCCAACCATCGCCGGAATTCCGCTGACCCGCCGCTGGCTCATCCCGCAGGCGCTTCGTCCCAAACTGTATTGGGACCATCCCGTGATGTCGGGCGAGGAAATCCGCTCCCGCACTCAAAGTGTCTGGGACAGTTTCTACAGTTGGGGCCCGATTTGGAAGCGGTCGCGCTTCATTAAGTCCAGAAGGGGCCGGCTGGCATTTATGCTCATTTCCAGAATTTATCGCATGATGTACGCGGATACCGGCATCGCCACCGACAGCGCCCGCGTTACCTGGTCAGGACGCTGGACGCGCTGGATGGCGAAGCCGTGCCAGCAACTCTTCGCCGGCCGGCCCATGCCGGATCTCGAAGTGCCTGCAGCGCAGCCACGTGAAGGGTCTCCGTCGCTTGTTGCATTGTCGTCATAAATAAATGATTGTTCGCCAATGACGAGCACCCTCTCTCACAAGGAACCGCTGATACAATTCCTGCAGGAACCTCGTTCCATTCTGCTATGTCCGCGCACGCCAGAACGATTTTTCACGTCGACATGGATGCGTTCTTCGTCTCGGTGGAGGAGTTGTTTGATCCTTCGCTGAAGGGCAAAGCTGTGGTCGTCGGAGGCCAGCGCGATGAACGCGGCGTAGTCTCGGCGGCATCCTACGAGGCGCGAAAATTCGGCGTGCATTCAGCTATGCCGCTGCGTACCGCGGCCAAACTCTGCGCGCACGCTATTTTTGTGAATGGCCATCCGGAACGTTATCGCGAGTGCTCAGAAAAAGTTTATCGGGTGCTGACGACTTTTTCGCCGCTGGTTGAGATGGCGTCGATTGATGAAGCCTATCTCGATATGACTGGAACTTCGCGCCTTCATGGCCCACCGTTAGGCGCCGCACATACTCTACATAAACGAATCAAGTCCGACACGCAGCTGAATTGTTCGATTGGAATTGGCAGCTCACGCCTGATAGCGAAAGTCTCGTCGGCAAAGGCCAAACCACATGGAATCCTCTGGGTCATTCCTGGGCAGGAAGCGAAGTTTCTTGCTCCGCTTGATGTGCGCGATATTCCAGGCGTGGGAAAAGTTACTGAACAAAACCTGCACGCTTTGGGCATTCGACAAGTCGGCGATCTGGCCAGGTTTGACGATGGATTTCTCGAAGAACATTTTGGCAAGTGGGGTCTGGCGCTGGCCGGCAAAGCGCGCGGCGAAGATGCTGGTGGATGGTTTGACAGCGAGGTCGGCGACGATAGCGATCCCAAGTCGATCAGTCACGAACACACATACAACGAAGACACCGCTAATCCAGAGCAGATCGAATCTACGTTGATGCGGCTTTCTGAGATGGTGGGCCGCCGGTTGCGCGAGCATCAATTGTACGCCCGCACCATCCAGCTCAAACTTCGTTATAAAGATTTCACTACCATCACACGCGCACATAGCTTGCCCGCTCCCACGCAGCTCGACACCGAAATTTTCGAGCAAGTGCGTGCGTTGTTTCGCAAAAACTGGCGTAAAGGAGCGCAAGTGCGATTGCTCGGAGTTCACGCGTCGTCGTTCGAAAACGAATCGCAACAGGAAAATTTGTTGGAAGGCGGACGCCGTCAACGTTGGCAGCGAGCCCTCTTGGCGGCGGATCGGCTGCGCGACAAGTTCGGCGAGTCGAGTGTCTCGATGGCTTCTGGATTAAGAGGCAGCTTCCGCGAGCGTACCCACGAAAATCCGGCTGGCTTGCCAGGCAAAGGCAAAGCGCAAGAGTAGCAAGACTTCATATCCAACGCTTCCGGTGATTGATCGCACATTCGTGTGCGTCTGTAGTTTACGCTCCACCTGCTCACCTCAACAAAGTATTTTCCCGAATTACCGTATTTCCTGGATAGACTTGTTTCCTAAAAACCATCATTAGCGTGGCGTTTTCGGTCTCGCTGAATCGAGATCCAAAGCTGCCGACAGGCATGTACCCCCCGAGGCCGTCGGATGTCCTGTCAGGAGGAACAATTATGAAAAAAGCGCTTCGTCTATGGGCAGCCATTGTGGCTGTATTCGTCTTCGCCGCTCTTACCCAAGCCCAAATCCACCCCACTCAAGCACCAGATCACAAAGAAAAAGTTCTGCACGCTTTCAATGGCACCAGCGATGGCTGGGTACCCACTTCAGTTATCAGGGATGCGAAAGGTAACCTTTATGGGACTAATCTGTGGGGCGGGTATTTGGGTGAAGGATGCAACATCTTTTTTACCGGTTGTGGAACCGTCTTTGAATTAACTGCTAAGGGCGAATTCAAGACCTTACATGCATTCCAGTACAGCGACGGAGCCGTGCCTTTTGCAACTTAATCCAGGATGCCAGCGGAATCTTTACGGAACAACCGTCGATGGTGGCACCGCCGGCAATTGTGACGGTGGATGTGGAGTAGTGTTCAAGCTAACCACAAAAGGCGAGTTCACGAGGCTTTACAGCTTCACCAACGGGTCAGATGGAGCCTATCCTTTTGCGGGAGTAGTAATGGATACCGCTGGTAATCTCTACGGCGCATCGCAAAACGGCGCCCTTGGCGGTGGGGTTGTGTTCGAGTTGACCCCCTCGGGCGATTTTCACGTACTCCACCGTTTTGACAAAAATGATGGCTTTGCGCCAACCGGACTGACTCTGGGCGCTGACGGGAACCTTTACGGCACGACTAACTCAGGCGGCGACCTATCTTGTGGTGCGGGTGGGGGCGGCGGCTGCGGCGTGGTATACAAACTGGACAAAGCTGGTGCGGAGACTGTCTTATACCGCTTTAAAGGAACGTCAGACGGACTCTTCCCGGAATCCCCTTTACTCATGGATAAAGCGGGAAATCTGTTTGGTACCGCCGAAGCCGGGGGTGACAAGAAAGGACATTGCAACCTTTCCGATGCGCCATCAGGGTGTGGAACGGTTTTTAAGATTGACAGCGCGGGAAAGTTTTCCGTGCTCTTTACTTTCGACAGTGCAGATGGGGCGCAGCCTTATAAAGGCCAATTGATCCAGGACTCAGAAGGCGACTTGTTCGGAACAACCTCCGCCGGCGGCAACGGAAAGTGCACCTACACGGATGGCGCCACTGGTTGCGGCGTGGTCTTCAAGTTAACCGCTGCCGGCAAAGAGTCGGTGTTATACAACTTCAAGCGACAATCGGACGGCGGCGTTCCTTATACCGGAGTAGTAGAAGACGGCAAAGGGAACCTCTACGGCACAACCGTAAATGGCGGCGACGTTTCCTGCTCACCGAATAACGGCGAAGGCTGCGGGGTGATTTACGAGCTGACACCGTAACAGCGAACGACAGCGATAGAAAGCGGTAGAAAAGACTGGTACGTTTTCTCCATCTTTTCTGCCGCTCTTCGTTTTTGTTCCTTCGGCTGAGTGGACCCAGCACCCAGCAAGCATTTCTTCGAACTACCGAGTTCGCTGTATAGACTTGTCCTCCCTGAAAAACCATCATCACCCTGGCATCTCCGGTCTCGCCGGAGCGAGGATTTAAAAGATGCGGACAGGCACTTACCCCGAGGGCTCCTGTCCGGGAGGAGGAGCATTATGAGAAAGTCATTTCGTCTATTGGCAGCGGTAACGGCTGTATGCTCTTTGGCCGCTCTTACCCAAGCTCAAATCCAACCCAATAAAGCACCGGGTTACAAAGAGAAAGTTCTGCACGCCTTCACCGGCGGAAGCGATGGCTGGTTACCTGGCCCCATTGTGCGAAACGCAAACGGAAACTTTTATGGAACCACCGTTTTTGGTGGAAGCATGAGTGGTGAATGTGGGTCGTATTATATATACGATGGCTGCGGAGTCGTATTTGAAGTAAGTGCTGCGGGAAAATTCTCCGTGTTGCATACCTTCGATTTTAGCGATGGAGCCAATCCTATTATCTCGGCGCAGGACAGCGACGGAAATCTCTATGGAACAACCGTATGGGGTGGCAATACTGCCTGCCAATACGGCGGCTGTGGGGTGATATTCAAGCTCACCACCGCGGGCGATTTCACGCTCCTGTACAGTTTCACCGGCGGGTCAGATGGAGCGAATCCTAATGGAGTGGTCCGGAACGCCAAAGGTAATTTTTACGGCACCACGGGTGGCAGCAACACTGGTTATGGACAAGCATTCGAGTTAACCGCCTCTGGTAGTTTGAAGGTACTTTACAGTTTTACTAATTTAAAAGAGGGAATTATTCCGAACGGAGTGATCCGAGATAGCAACGGAAATCTTTATGGCACAACCTTTCAGGGCGGCACCTACGACGCCGGGACCGTGTTCAAACTGGATACGAACGGCAAGGAGACAGTGCTGTATAGCTTCAAAGGGAAGTCAGACGGGGATTTTCCTGAGACCACATTAGTCATGGACAAGGCGGGAAATCTTTATGGCACGACTTCACAAGGCGGCTACGAGAAAGGAAATTGCGACCTTCCTGATTCGACCGAAGGGTGTGGAACCGTCTTTAAGATCGACACCGCGGGAGCCTTTTCAGTGCTCGTCAAATTCGACAGTGCGGACGGGGACGACCCCGGGCAGTTGACGGAAGACACTCATGGAACGATCTACGGAGCCGCCCGTTTTGGCGGCACTGCCTGCTGCGGTGTGGTGTACAAGTTGAATGCTAGTGGCAAAGAAGTGGTTCTGTATAACTTTAAGGGACAATCGGGCGGCCGGTGGCCGGCGCAAGTCGTAGAAGACCCGAAGGGGAATCTTTACAGCACAGCTATAATTGGTGGCGATCTTTCCTGTCCCTGGCAGTCTGGTGCGGGTTGCGGGGTGATTTTTGAGCTGACACCGTAACAGAAACCGACAACCGTAGAAAAGAGTGGCACGTTCCCCATCTTTTCTGCCGCGGTCGTTTTGTTCCTTCGGCGCACTCGCCCGAGCACCAGCAAGCATTTCTTCAAAGTACCAAGGTCGCTGTATAGACTTATCCTCCCCTAGAGAACCATCATTACTGTGGCGTTTCAGATCTCGCCGAAGCGAGATTCAAAAGATGCGGACAGGCACTTACCCCGAGGGCCGTCGGGCTCCTGTCAGGAGGAGCATCATGAGAAAGGCACTTCGTCTATCGGCAGCCATTGCGGCTGCGTGCATTCTGACCGCTCTCACCCAAGCTCAAATCCAAACCAGTAACGCAACCACCTACAAAGAAAAAATTCTGCATGCCTTTACTGGCGGAAACGACGGAAGGCAAGCCGGCCCACTCATGCGTGATGCAAAAGGGAATCTTTACGGAGTTGCCGCTTTCGGCGGCAACACAAGTGGCGAATGCGGACAGCAATTCGGCTCAGAAGGTTGTGGAGTCGTTTTTGAACAAAATGCCACAGGGAAATTCAGAGTGTTACATACGTTCGATTTCACGGACGGCGCAGTCCCTTCAACGAATTTGATTCAGGATGCCAGCGGAAACCTCTACGGAACCACCGTGTGGGGCGGCAATTCAGCTTGTGAGCTGCATGGATGCGGAGTGCTATTTAAGCTGACTCCAAGAGGAAAGTTCTCAGTGCTGTATAGTTTTACGGGCAGGTCAGATGGAGGGAACCCTAGCTCGGGGCTGATCATGGATGCCAAAGGGAATCTTTATGGCACGACAGCACTGACTACGAGCAGTTATGGAGAAGTATTCGAGTTCACCACCTCCGGTCAATTGGAAGTACTTTACAGTTTCAAAGGAACTACTGACGGAGGCGGCCCGAACGGAGTGATTCAAGATAGCACGGGAAACCTTTATGGCACGACCTTCGCGGGCGGCGATTTCGGCTATGGAACTGTGTTCAAGCTGGATACGAGTGGCAAGGAGACGGTGTTGTACAGCTTCAAAGGAAAGTCAGATGGGGGGAAACCTGGCTCACGTTTGGTCATGGATAAGGCAGGAAACCTTTATGGTACGGCCAATTTGTTTGGTGACCGTAAAAAAGATAACTGCAACCTGCCTGATTCGCCGCCAGGTGTGGAACCGCCTTCAAGATTGACACAGCGGGGGTCTTTTCTGTCCTTGTCAAATTTGACAGTGCGGACGGGAACGATCCCAATGGTAGCCCGCTAACCGAAGATATTCATGGAAAGTTCTTTGGAACAACCTTATTAGGCGGCAGCAACTGTGGCATAGGCGGCTGTGGCGTGGTGTACAGACTGAATGCTGCCGGCAAAGAATCAGTATTGTACAACTTCAAAGGACAATCGGATGGTGACGGACCTTCTGCTGGAGTCGTAGAAGATAGCAAAGGCAATCTTTATGGAACTACTTGGGCAGGCGGCGATCATGATTGCGGGGTGATTTTTGAGCTGACACTGTAATAGAAATGGAGAGCTGTAGGACTCGTGCCTTTTGGCCGCTTTTTGCCGCTCTCCATTAATTTTGCCTAGTTTTGCCCTTGGTAGACTGCACTCGAAGTTTCCAAACTAACCGCACACATCGGACTATGCTGTTCAAGGCCGCTGAAGCGCCGTCCTTCTACAGTTTCCCTCCCACCTCCGTTCCAAGAAGAAGATCACGACCGTTGGTAATCTATCGGAAGTAAGCGGCTTCATCCCATAATCAAGGAGTAGCAGATGAGGTTTGCGCCATGTGGAATCAGTAATGAACGTTTTCGAAGAACTCGAACAATCTCGCGACTCGCGATCAAGCCCAACAGTTGATCGATTGCGATTCTCGTGCCGAAGGTTGATGGCCCCAACTCCACGCAGCAACTTCTTGATGAGATGCTTGGCCGTTTCGAAGATGATGACTCGACGATGCTCCCGGCGCACGGCCTCAGCTCCGAACTCCACGCCGATTCTGACGAGTAAATATCCCATCACAATAATTCCAGCGAAATGAAATGTGAGGGGACGTTTGGCGTCGCGTTCCCTGCGGGGCCTTCATCTTCTTTTGCGTTTTCCCAGGGCTTACGCCCTGGGCTAAATTGTGCCGCCCCTCCGGGGCTGCTTGTTGCGATTGTTCCGGCGCGTGCCTCAAAACTGCGATGTATTCTGCGAGTCAGAGTACAATGCGTTCTGCATCGTAGGTGCGTCGCGAACATGTCACGCGAAATGAAGTGGCTGCGATTCCTCGACCTCGGCGCCTATCTCATCTTTGCGGTGGTCGTATGCACACACTGGCACAACGATCTGCATCACTGGATCGGCGCCGCCATTTCCGTGCCGGGTTTTTTCCTGTGGATGCTCGCCCGCCATCAGCTTGGCGATTCCTTCGCAGTACGGGCTGAGGCCAGGAAATTGGTGACGCACGGGCTTTATTCCAGATTTCGAAATCCGATCTATATCTTCGGAGGATTCGCATTTGTCGGAGAATTCCTGGCCTTGGGCTGGTACATCGGGACTGCGGTCTTCGTGTTCATGAACCTCACTCAGTACTTCCGCATCAGGCGCGAAGAGCGAGTGCTCAGCGAAGCCTTCGGCGACGAGTATTGCGCCTACAAGGCCAGCACCTGGTTCTGATTGCCTAGGATGCATCGCTGAAATCGAAACTTTACATTCGCCATCAAAGACGAAGGCCGGAAACCCGGAATTGCTTCCGGTCCCGGCCTGCGCTTCCATCAACTTGTTGAAATTTCGGTTGGACAGACGGGCGCGGACGCCCGTCCTCCATTGTTCTCGCGTTCTAGTTGCTCGGCGTTGAGTTTGACGCTGAGGTTGCGTTCCCCGTGTTGGCGTCGCCGGTCAGGCGGCTCAGTCTGGGGAAGAAGGGCGTAACCTCGAACGGCATTTTGTCGCGCGCCGAAATGATTGCCACCGGCGCGGACTTAGTGAGTTCCACTCGATCGGTCCAAGCATTCAGTTTCACGCGTCCGCCCATGGGCAGCGCCGCGATCTGATCCAGTTTGTTCGGATCGAGGGCTGGGCCTTGGCCTGCGAGTGCCGACAGCCTGACAAGTTGTCCTTTGTCGGTGGTGAAGCTGTTGCCCAGATGCGCGGTCAACAGAGCCGAGAGTTCAGGAGCACGTGCAGTCAGTTCTTTCAGGAACAATGAAGGCACGTCCAGCTTTTGCGCGTAAGGCGAGTTCTTCAGCAGGTCCATTGCCTTGGCATCGGCTGCGGTTTCTTCGTCCGGATTGTGGCGGAATCCGAAGTTGTGGTAAGTCGATTCGTCGGAGAACAGCATGCGATCGTTGAAGGCGAACTTGCTGCCTAGGTTATGCCCGAGAACGATGTGTCCCAATTCGTGCGAGAGAACCATCGCCAGGCTGGCTTCATCGGGAAGGACATCGATCAGGCCACGGCTGACCACGATGGTGTTGCCCACGCTGAAGGTTTCCAGCGGAGAAGTGATCATGACCCGAGTCCGCACCGGACGCGGCAACTCGATGTTGTTGGTGACGATCAGATTGTTAACGACAGTCTGCAGAACTTTGTCGACTTCGCCATCCGGAGCCACTAAGCCAGACTCCTGCAGACGTTCGATCACGTTGTCTTCAGCTTGCTGTTGCCATTGACGCTGCGCTTCCAGCGGAGACGCATCGGTCGTCGCCGGCGTTTCGTCTTTCACCGAGTCGACCCTCAATGTAGTGAGTTCGTCTTCTTTCGCGCCTTTCTTCAGGTCATAGCCCCAGATGCGGCTCTGAGCCTTGAACGCCATCTTGTCCTTGGCGCCGTAGCTGAAGTCGCCTTCTTCGCTGTAAATGTAGGACGGAACCCAGTAGCCGGGGATGAGGTTCAGCCGCCAGCTATCCATGTGGAAGTACATTGCGTTTCTCGGCCGCGGAGCGTACGTACCGTTCAGGCGGACGATGTTGTATTCCTGATCTTCCACCCAGATGCGCCCGAGGAAGCGGCCTTTGCCGGCATCTTTCTTCGGAGTGATATCGAAGACGAGGCAGCGAACGTCGCCGAGAAATTCGCGGCGCACGTACTTGAATCCGTAATGGCCGCGATCGAAGTCGTCGCGATCGGCAAAAATCATCCAGGAAAAGCCCATAGGCTTGTATTCAAACTTGAACATCTTGCTGACTCCGCCTAACAGGTTTTTCTCGAAGCTCTCGTCCTTGGAAAGATAGTCGCGACGGTCGACGCTTTGTCCGAGATCCAACCGGCCGAGGAAGTAATGGTCTTCACTGGGCACCGGACCGAGTTTCGCATCGGGCTTCAGATTTTGAAGATAGGTTTCGACTAGCGGCGTGCGCGTTTTCAGCATCTCCATCAACGCATGCTCGCGAAGTATGGCGCGATCGACTACCTCATCCATCGTCGTGGGCGGAGCCATTGCCGTACTGGCTGTGGTCACGGGCGCGGATTGCGTCGTCGACTTGCTGGTAGGCTGCGAAGCGTCTGGTTGAGCCGTCGGCGCTGGCGTGGTCGCGGGTTGCGAGGCGGCAGCATTCTGCACCGGTTTCGATGACGGCGATTGATCCGTTGTCTGCTGCGCCATGGCGCTGAGCGAGATCAACAGGGAAGCAGTGAACATCCATTTCCAAGTACGCATGACTCTGATCCTCTCTCAAACTATTCGAATCAAATTCTGCAAATCTCAATACGCCAACTGGAAAACCACATGTACGATCGCGGTCGAATCGACCGGCGAACCCACCCGCTGTGCCGGCTTGAATCGCATCTGACTGGCGGCGGTGACGGCTGCTTCGTCCAGCCCGTGACCCAGGCCGCGCACTACGCGATTCACATGCACCTGCCCGTTCGCGCTAAAAAGCACTTCGAGCAGAACTTCACCTTCGAGCTTGAGCTGCCGGGCTTCCTGCGTGTAAACCGGGCTAGGTTTGGAGATGATTTCTACTTGCGTAGTAGCGGGACCGCTGTCCGCCTGAGCGATTTTCGGTCCGTTGTGAGCAAGCTCTTGCGCGCCGAAACCCGCAGTCTGCACGGACGCGGCGTGATTTCGATTGTCGGCCTGCGCGATTCCGTTTCCGAAACCAGCGCTCGCGACTGTGCCCTTGACCCCTTTCGCTCCGCCCGCTCCGTTGCCGTAACCCTGGCCTTCGGGCAAATCAAACGACCCCAATTTCGCGCTGGTGAGATGGGCGTTGTCTTTGCCTTGCCCCTTCAACCCGCTAGGATCACCAAATCCGCCGGTTTGCACTTTCTGTATCGGAGCCACAACCGTTGCCGGAGCTGAGCTGCCAAACGCGCCGGTGTACACGATCCTTGCCGGCATCGCGCTGGGCGGCGGCGCTAACTCGAGTGGCTTGAATTTCGCCTCCAGCTTAGGAGCTTTTTCTTCCTCTTCCTTCTTCTTCTTGTGTATGCGCAGCTCTTTCGGCACAAATAATTTCGCGGTCTGGACAGTCACTGGCGGCAACTTGGGAACGGCCACAGGATGATGCGCCTTGGCCCTCGGCTTGATCGGTTCCGGTCTCAAATCGGGCCTTGGAACCAATTCCGTGACGGTATATCTCTGCCTGAGTCGCAAGGTATCGGGAAAGAAAAACCCGGCTCCCAGCAACAACAAAACAAAAAACGCTTCAATGCCGTAGCTGGCTGCCACAGTTCGCCAGTCCATCCGACGCTCTGGCAGAAGGCCGAATTCAAGCTTGTCAGGCGTAGACATCCACACGCTCCAAATGAGGAACCCCTACCCACGGGGAGAGTGCGCGGGTGGAAGTTTTAACTTACGGGAGAGTGGGCGGGGGGTAAACGTGTCTCCGGCACCTGTACTTAAGTAATGAGCAGAAGCCCAAAAAGGAATCAGCCCCAAAAAAGCGCGCGGCCGGCCGCGGTCGGCTATCACATGAGGAAAAAGGGTCTGTTGCCAGGGTGCGGCGGCGCGGCGTAGACTGCCGGCAGTATTCGGGCCCCGTCTCTGCAACTGAATCCGACTAGGCGGCCCGCAATGAGGTTCCTCGCCGCGGACATTCCAACTAATTCCAGGCCCGGTGCCGGCAAGTTGCTTCATCAGCCCGAACGCGAGTTGCTTCCCAGGGTACACAGGCCCGGTGGACCCGGACAATGACGCGAATGAGGACTAAGGCAGACAGATGGTTCGGACGTAAGATGACCGGCACTGATTTTGCTCGACACTAAGCATTTTCTCCGGTTGAGGTGGAAACATGGTTAGCAAATACTTTTGTCACGCTGTCGGCAAGATGTTTCTGATCCTAGCGCTCGCGATTCCCTCATCCGCTGCCAGTAAATTCAAAATACTCTACAGCTTCTCCAACGGCGCTGGCGGCGCCGGCCCTACTGATGGATTGGTCTCCGACAACGCGGGCAATCTCTACGGAATGGCCTATGACGGGACGATGGGCTATGGTTTGGTGTTCGAGTTGAGCCCCGGCGCGAATGGGTGGACCGAAACCGTACTGCATAACTTCAATTGGAATGTTGACGGAGAGTTGCCTAAGGGCATCTTGATCTTCGACCCCCAAGGGAATCTGTACGGGACGACCATTTATGGTCCTAACACTGGCGGGCATCTGTACTCGGGAGTTGTCTTTGAGCTGTCGCCGTTGGCCAACGGCAGTTGGGCGGAAACTATTTTGTACATGTGGCCCGGAGGCGGGCAACCGGAGTCCGGCGTTGTGCGGGACGGCGCTGGCAACCTCTACGGCAATCATGGTCTCACTTTCGAGCTGTCGCCTGGCTCGGGAGGGCAATGGAGTGAGCGCGAAATCGGCGCGCCGCCGACCAGTTTTTCTGACTCTGCCCTAAACTTGAGAGATGGCAATCTCTACAACGCAGGTGGATCGGGTAAGTATGGCATCGGCATGGTCTACGAGTTCGCGCCGAAGAAGGATGGCAGCTGGCAGCAGATTGATCTCTATGACTTCAAGGGCAATACCGGCGGCGGCAGCGATGGAGCTAATCCCTCGGCCGGAGTGGTGTTCGATGGCAAAGGGAACCTCTACGGCGCGACCGGCAGCGGCGGAATCTATAGCAACGCCTGCTATGCTTATGGCAAGGTAAACGGCTGCGGCACGGTGTTCAAATTGACTCCCACGGCCCACGGCCAGTGGAAAGAAACTGTGCTGCACCGCTTCAAAGAAGCCAGTGACGGTTTCGGTCCCGGCAACACTTTGACCATCGACAAGGCCGGGAACCTTTACGGCGTTGCCGCGGGCGGGATTAACGGCTACGGCCTGTTGTTCGAACTGTCTCCTGGGAAGAACGGCAAATGGACTTACACCGTGCTGCACCGCTTCACCGACGCCAAAGATGACGGCGCGTGGCCCACAACCACCATGATCTTTGATAAGCAGCAAAAGCATCTTTACGGCGCCACGCTCTACGGCGGTGCCTACAACAGTGGAATTGTGTTCGAGCTCACCCCGTAGGGGTAGGCATTTTCTCCGGTTGAGGTGGTCCGAAAGCGGAGACTTGGGATTACGTAAAAACGATTCGGTTGCGCCGCTCAAAAATCGTGGCTAGAAAAACCGGGTCACGCCTTCTTCCAGCACCAGCACGCGATCCTCGATGCCAGCCGCTTTGGCCTCTTGTTCAAGCAACTGCAATGGCTCGTCCATGGGCTCGTGGGAGAGCTTGAAGGTTCCATAGTGCATGGGGATCATCCAGCGTGCATTCAAATCGAGGAACGCGCGAGTGGCGTCGGCGGGATTGGCGTGGACATTGCGAAAGGACGGTGGATTGTAAGCTCCAATCGGTAGCAGCGCCAGTTCAGGCGCCAGACGCCGTCCGATCTCGCGGAAACCCGAAAAATAAGCAGTATCGCCTGCGTGATAGAGAGAGTGCTTGCCATCGCGCAAGACGTACCCTCCGTAGCCGCGGTGCGAATCTCTGATAATGCGGGCGCCCCAATGTCGCGAAGGCACATGGGTGACGGTGAGTTGGAGATGGCGGTAACTGTTCCACCAGTCCAGTTCCACCACGTCGGCGAAACCCAGATCGGAGACCAGATCCATAACGTGATGCGGCACCACAATTATGGGTGGCGGGGCTCGGCGAACCCGCGCATGCTGAACGATGGCGCGCAACGAGGGCCGGTGAAGGTGATCAAAATGAGCGTGCGTCACCAGAACTAAATCGGTCGGGGGAAGATCGCGGATCTTTACTCCCGGTTTGCGCAGGCGCTTCAGCACGAACAACCAGGGCGCAAAATTTGGATCGATGATGACGTTCTGTCCACCGATTTGGACGAAGAAGCTGGAGTGGCCGATGAAAGTCAGGCCCAATTCCCCATTGGTGATCAATTTAGGTTTATAAGCCTGGCCGGTTCGCGGAGTGACAGCGGAATGCCGCACCAGAGTGCCGAATGCGCGCGCCCGTTTGCGAAGCACCGGATTGGTAAGCGTCGGCTTTAACATCTGCTCCTTGGGGGAATGGCGCCTCGGTTCCCGTTATAACCGCTACGAGGGCAAAGCGCGAAACAATTCTCTCGGTTTCTTGATTTCGGAACAAAAGAGCGTGGCTTCATTCTAAGACAATTTCCCGTCAATTGCTTGACCGTTATGCGGATGGTCGGTTCTAATCCTTGTTAGGAACTGACTTTTGTAGCGTCGCCGTCTCGGCGGCTGGCGCGAGGGCATCTTGCCCTCGCCGTGGGAGGCTTGACGCCCCGACGACAGCCGGCGAGACGCCGGCGCTACAAGGGGAGTTAAAGGAGTGAACATGCGGGTCGCTTTTTTAGGCTTGGGAATTATGGGACGGTCGATGGCAGCCAATCTGGCCAAGGCCGGTCACGAAGTCACAGTGTGGAATCGCACTCCAGGTAAAGAAGAAGTGGAAGGAGCGCGGACTGCGGCGTCTCCGGCAGAGGCGGCACGCGGCGTTGACGTGATATGGATGTGCGTCTCAGACACCAAAGCCGTAGAGAACGTTTTGTTCGGCGAGCAAGGTGCGCAGAAGTCGCTGACCGAGGGCATGATTATTGCGGATTCCAGCACCATCTCACCTTCCGCGACACGCCAGTTTGCCGAACGAGTGCGGGCGAAGGGCGTGCAGTACGTGGATGCGCCTATGACCGGATCGAAGGCTGGAGCAGCCAACGGTACTCTGATTTTCATGGTCGGTGGAGAGGAATCGGCGATTGAAAAACTGAAGCCGCTGTTTGCAGTTATGGGCAAGAAAGTTTTCCATATGGGCGAAACCGGCAAGGGACAAGCCACCAAGCTGGTGATGAATCTGCAGATCGCGCTCATCTACGAAGGCTTCGCCGAAGCGCTTACCTTAGCCACGAAACTTGGAGTGGATGTCGAGAAACTGGTGCCGTTGATCCAGTCTTCCATGGTGAACTCTGGCGTGGTCGAATATAAGGCGCCGTTTGTCCTGAAACGTGACTTTTCTCCTAACTTCCCGCTGCGCCTGATGCATAAAGACCTCAAGTTGGCGTTGGAAGCGGCCAAGGAGCTTCGCGTGAGATTGCCCGGGCTGGAAACGGTGGAGGAAATCTACGACGTCGCTGACGAAGATGGACATGGCGACCTCGATTACGCCGCGACGCTTACGTTGCTCGAAAAATGGGCGGGCGTGGAAGTAAAAGGCGCGTCGGCCTGAGCCCCAACGTAAAGACGGTAGATTGGTGTTTAGGTTTGAAGGGGCGCGGCTTTTCAGCCGTGCCCTTCAAGACTCCGGACGCCGCGTGAAAGCATCGTAAAAGGCTTTTGCTTGACACCACTAAAAGCCGCGGTCGACATCTTTAAATCTTTAACGAACAATCCGAGGCTGAGTACCTGCCGGGTACTTCTGTAACAAAATTCCTGCCGCTATTACAGAACTATTACACTCCGCGCCGGTGGTCCCTGCTAGCCTAGTCTCATAGCATCCACAACGAATACAGGGACCCCGCAATGGAACTTGAAGCGCTACATCGTGAGCCAGCCGCCGACAACGAAATCAACTGGGTAACTGCAACTTTTATGTGCCTCTTTCACATCGGGGCCATGGCCGCACTTTTCTTTTTCACGTGGAAGGCACTTTTCCTGTCAATGTTTCTGTGGTGGGTTTCGGGAAGCTTGGGCATCGGCATGGGATACCACCGATTGCTCACGCATCGTGGCTACAGAACCCCGAAGTGGGTTGAGTATTTCCTCACCACATGCGCGACTCTGGCGCTCGAAGGCGGACCGATTTTCTGGGTAGCGACGCATCGCATTCATCACCAGTTTTCCGATCACGAAGGCGATCCGCATTCTCCCGTCGATGGCAAATGGTGGGCGCACATGGGCTGGATTCTGACCGGGAAATCGATGCATCACGACACCACGACGCTGGCCCGCTATGTTCCCGATCTCGCGAAAGACAAGTTCCACGTCTGGATCACTAAATATCACTATGTTCCGATGATTGTTCTAGGCGTGATCCTCCTGGCGATCGGCGGCTTGCCGTTTTTGCTATGGGGAGTTTTCATGCGCACCGTGGTCGGTCTGCATACGACCTGGTTGGTGAACTCGGCGACGCACAGCTGGGGCACACGCCGGTTTGTCACCAAGGATCTTTCGACCAACAGTTGGTGGGTTGCCATCCTGACTTTTGGTGAAGGCTGGCACAATAACCATCACGCGCATCCGGTTTCCGCGCGGCACGGGTTGCGGTGGTACGAAATTGATATGAACTGGTACGGCATTTGGACGCTGAAAAAGCTAGGCCTGGCGCGTCATGTGTATCGCGTAAAGCTGGACGAAATTACCCGCAAGGAAGAAGCCAAGGCGCCAACTTCGGCGACCGAGTTGGTTTCGGTCTAACCCCACCGTTCTGTCATTCCGAGGAGCGAAGCGACGAGGAGTCTGGGTCTTTGCCAGCAACGCAGAGAACCCAGATCCCTCGCTTCGCTTGGGATGACAACACTGGCGGGGATGACAACAACTGGCGAACTAGTCACTCAGCCCTCACTCCGTTTTGTCTCTCCTTCGCGGTAGAATCGTTCCATGCGCATCACTAGCCGGCGCAAAGCTACCATCACGTTCCTTGTCCTGGGCGTTGGCCTGGCGGGCGTGGCGGTGGCCGTTGGTTTTGGCTGGATCATCCTCAACTGGCGCGAGGGAATCAAAGTTTTTCTGGGTGTGATTTTCTTCGGCGCCATCAGTGCCGGCCTGGTGCTTAACACTATTTTTCTGTTGCGCGAGATTCGTCGCAACGAGCAGCACGATAGTTTCATCAACGCGGTCACGCACGAACTCAAGACGCCGATCGCTTCCATCCGCCTTTACCTGCAAACTTTGCAACATCGAGAAGTTGATGAAACTCAGCGCCGCGAGTTTTACCGCCGCATGCTTGACGATACTGATCGGCTGCTGGGCACGGTCGAGCAGGTTCTAAAAGCCGGAGTCGCAGGGCACAAGAAAAGCAGTCGCGAACGCGTATCGGTTGATTTCGAGAACCTGGTTCAGGAATGCGTAGACGTTGCCCGCACCGGTCATCATCTTCAGCCGCAGGCTTTACGGGTCGAGTCTCCGGGTGACCACGGAATGGTGGTCACCGGCGATCCCGAGGAATTGCGCACGGCCGTCGCTAACCTGCTCGACAACGCTATCAAGTATTCGGGCGAGCAGGTGGATGTTTCCATCCGCCTCGAAATTCCCGATGAAAAGCATGTGCGGCTGAGCGTCCAGGACCATGGCGTCGGAATTCCGCCCGCTGAGCTTAAGAGTGTTTTCAAACGTTTCTATCGGGTTTCCAATCGTTCGCTGGCGCACATAAAAGGAACTGGCCTGGGTCTGTTTCATCGTTCGCGCTATCGCGAAAAAGCATGGAGGCCGCGCCTTTGCGCAGAGCCAGGGCGAAGGGCTTGGCACGACTGTGGTTTTGGAACTTCCGCGTGATATTTCGGTGAAAGCGCCAACTGGAAGTCTGCCCGGGACGCGCGGCGCAGAGAAAGCGGTTTTGGAGAAGCGGGCATGAGTCGCGTGCTGATCGTGGAAGATGAGGCTCATCTGGCGCAGGGGCTGCGATTTAACCTCGAGGCCGAAGGACACAAGGTTGAAGTTGCGGGCGACGGCGAGAGCGCGATCGAACTACTTCTTGGGCACAAGGAAAACGGCCACAAAAAAGACAATGGCAAACGCGGAGCCGGTAAACGGGAACCTGGCCCACGCGAGGAATTCGATGCCGTGGTGCTCGATGTGATGCTTCCCGGTAAGGACGGTTTCGCGGTTGCAGACGGAGTTGCGAGCCGCGAAAAATTTCGTTCCCGTTCTCATGCTGACGGCTCGCGGTCGTCCGGAGGATGTGCTCAAGGGATTTGCTTCGGGCGCCGACGACTATCTTCCCAAACCCTTCGAACTTCCTATCCTGCTGGCCCGGCTGCAAGGGCTACTGCGCCGGCGTGAATGGATGGGAGTGAGCCAAACGCCTGCCGCCGACGCGTTTTCATTCGACGGACGCGTCATTGATTTCGGCAAGCTGGAACTGCGAGTAAAGGGAACACGATTCAGCTTACTTTGATGGAGACGGAATTATTGCGTCATCTGATTAGTAACAGCGGCCGCATCGTTTCGCGCAAAGCAATTCTGGAAGAAGTCTGGGGATTGCACGAAGACACTGACACTCGTGCGATAGATAATTTCATCGTCCGATTGCGGCGCTATATTGAAGACGATCCGGCCAAGCCGAAACATCTGCTGACCGTCCGCGGCGTGGGATATCGATTCGTGCCGGAACCCGAGAAAGAGACGCTACTGTGATAAAGGGTGGCCCGTCCAGCTTCGCTTGGGCGGGGATTTTTCGTCAGCCATGTGCATTGATTCGCGGTTACAGGTTCCTCCGCTCTAGAAGGCACTAAATTGTCCATCGAAATGCGCTGTGGAGCTTTGCTCCGCATGGACGGGCGAGGCGCCGTCCCCACATGGTAATCATTAACTTTTATTATTGGCGGTGGGTTGAGGCTCCCGCGGCCAAGTCGCGGAGGACCCCTAAAAAACCGGCGGCGGCGCGCTCGTCGGAGAGCGCTTCGAAATCAATGGTGGCCGCAAGATGCGGGGACTCGGGACGGAAGCGCACACTTAGCAGATTGTGGCCGCGCGAGGTCATCAGAGTGCTGATCACGGGCGGAAGTTCCTGCTTCCACTCCGTGCAGGTCGTCAGCACCACCGGGCCGGGACGGACTACCGTCCAGTCGCGCGATTTTCGCACCACAGTGTTGTCGCTGTGCGTCAGCCAGCGATGACGAAGCACTTCCAGACAGGTTCCGGGGGCGCAGTCCAAGTCTGCTTCAAAGGTCAGAGTCTCTCTCTGCTTGTGCCATGCGCTCAGCATCCATTGAATGGGCAAGGGCGCGGCATCAGCCGGATGGTTACTCGCGCATTCTCAAACCAGTGCGCGGCGAAGCGGAATTGAGCCTGCAATCGCGAGGCTCCAATCCAGCGCGCCTGCGTGACGTGGCCGCGATGCGAGCATGCCAGTTCAACGCGGCGCAAGGCCTTACTGCCTCGGCGACGGTTGTACGTGGCGAGGCAAAAATACCAAAACGCTACCAAAGCGATAGCGCCCACTACGTCGATCAGGAGAAGACGCCCCACAACATCCTCAGATGCGAATGGTACGTCTTCGGGTACTGAATCGGGCAACGATTTTACAGAATATTTTTACGTAGTCGCCTAACTCCCGGAGCATCATCAGGAAGCGCGGAATATATGAAGGTCTGCGGCTACAATAAGCTGGTGAATTTTGGTCTGCGAGACTTTCGGGCTGAGGATTTCGACAGCCTGTGGCGGATTGATCAGGAATGTTTTGCGCCAGGAATTGCGTATTCCAGATTGGAGCTTGCGGCTTACATCCGTTTGCGGGGGGCTTTTACGCTGGTCGCGGAGGCATTAGCAAGCGAACCTGAGAAAGAGTGCGAACAATGCGGTCGTGGAATCGACTGCCGAGAATTCTGGGTTTCATCGTTGCGCAGGCCACGACGTCGCGGGGTCGGCCATATTCTCACCATTGACGTGCCGCCTGCCGAGCCGACGGTTTGGGATTGGTTCCCGATTGCTGACCACGGCGGAAGATCGTTTGCATGCCGCAGGCTGCCACAGCGTCGTACTGGAAACCGCTGTGGATAACTCGGCCGCGCTTGCCTTCTACAAACGGCACGGCTACTGCGTGGCGAAGACCATCCCGCGCTATTACTCGAATGGGGTAGACGCGTTCGTGCTGGAGAAGCCATTGCATTCTGGTTCTGCGCGCAGTAGGTTGCGGATATGAAAGTTGCCATTCAAGGCGAAGCCGGTTCATTCAGCCATGAAGCGGCCAAGCGCATGGTCAAAGGATGCAGCGATTGTACCTTGCTCCCATTCGGTGGAGGTTTTCGATCGGATGAAACGCGGCTCGGCTGATGCAGCCGTGATTCCGATTGAAAATTCGCTGGCGGGATCGGTGGCGGAACACTTCGATCTTTTATTGGCGCGGAATGTATTCATCCAGCAGGAGTATCGCCTGCGAATCGTGCACAATTTGATTGCCGCGCCGGGTGTGAAAATGAGCGACATCCGGCAAGTCTTTTCGCATCCGGTAGCGCTTGATCAGTGCCGCGATTTTTTTCGGCAGCATCGGAAGATACGAGCCACGCCTTTTTACGATACCGCCGGCAGCGTAAAGCATGTGATCGAGAATGGATTACCGGACGCAGCGGGGATCGCCGGCAGTCAGGCGGCCACCGTATACCGAGGCCGGATACTGGCGGCTGGAATTGAGGACGACAAGCAGAACTTCACTCGCTTTTTCTTGATCCGCAAGGGACGCCGTGTTGTTCCGGGTGCGAATAAAACTTCCATCGCATTCCGGGTTAAGAATATACCTGGGGCGCTGTTTCGGGCTCTAAGTGTATTTGCGCTGCGCGACATCAGCCTGACCAAAATCGAGTCGCGCCCCATCCGAGGACGGCCCTGGGAATACGCGTTTTTTGCAGATTTGCTTTGTGGAGACGATACAGCGGCTCGCAATGCTTTACGGCATCTGGCGGAAACGGCGAGTCCGGTCAAGGTGCTGGGGGTGTATCGGGCAGCCTAAGGGGATTGCTTGTTGAAAACTTGGGTGTTTTTTATCCAAGAAAGAACGTCAAATGGGTCAAGAGCCCGCAAACGTTGGGTGTACCTTTGGATTGGTGCAAACCGTTCAAAGAAGGGGTAGAATCCAGCAGCTCATAAAATTATTTCCGGAGGCTCGGTTGCATCTTCGGGGGCATTTATCTCATCAAACTTGAGCATACAAGACTCAAGGTGAAATTTATGGCACAGGCAACGCGCTCAGAGCGCTCTGCAAAAGAAACTAAAGAAGTTAAGGAAGTTAAAGAAAACACAAGCAATAATGAGCCCGAGGAACGGGCGCTTCCTATATTGCCGGTGCGGGATACGGTTCTGTTCCCCCACGCCGTCCTACCCCTGACTGTGGGTCGGGAAAGCTCCGTTCAGCTCATTAATTCTCTCGGTGAGGACAAAACCATTGTGGTCGTGGCGCAGCGGGAAGCCCGCGTCGACACACCTCAACCCACCGACCTCTATACCGTTGGAACCCTGGCAGTCGTGCATAAAGTCGTCAAAATGCCCAACCAGAGCCTTTTTGTATTCGCGGAAGGCCTGGAGCGGGTGCGGTTGGTGGAATTTACCCAGCTCGCCCCATTTATGCGGGCTAAAGTCGACTCGGTGCCGGAAGCAATTCCGCCCACGAGTTCTGAAGTCGAAGCCCTGCAGCGCAACGTTTTGACCCTGTTTCAGCAGATTGTGGCAGGCTCGCCAACCTTATCCGACGAACTCTCCACCGTCGCCATGAATATTGAAGAGCCGGGGCGGCTGGTGGATTTCATCGCCTCCTCGTTGCCTTCTCTTTCGACTGCCGACAAGCAGGACACGCTGGAGACAACCGACGTTCGGGTTCGTTTGGAAAAGATTAATCAGCATCTGGCCAAAGAGCTGGAAGTCCAGCAACTGCGCAACAAGATTCAGTCCGAAGTGCAGGACCGGGTGCAACAAACCCAGCGCGAATATTATCTGCGCGAGCAGATGAAGGCCATCCAGAAAGAACTGGGTGAGCAGGATGAAGGCGCGCGCGATACCGAAGAGCTGCGGCAGAAAATCGAGTCGGCGGGCATGCCGGATGAAGTCAAGAAAGAGGCGCTGAAAGAGCTAGGGCGTCTCTCGCGCATGTCACCGATGGCTGCGGATTATTCGGTGACCCGCAACTACATCGAGTGGCTGGCGGTACTGCCGTGGGCGAAAGCTTCCGGCGGCGATGTTGACATCATCAAGGCCAAAGAAGTTCTCGACACCGATCACTACGATCTGAAAAAAGTGAAAGATCGTATTCTCGATTATCTTTCCGTGCGCCGTCTGAAACCGGGAATGAAAGGACCGATACTTTGCTTTGTCGGACCTCCGGGCGTGGGGAAAACTTCGCTGGGAAAATCCATCGCGCGGGCATTGGGACGGAAGTTCGTCCGCATTTCATTGGGTGGTGTTCACGATGAAGCTGAGATTCGCGGTCACCGGCGCACTTACATCGGTGCTTTGCCTGGGCAGATTATCCAGGGCATTCGCCGCGCCGAAACCAAAGATCCAGTTTTCATGCTGGATGAAATCGATAAAGTAGGGCGCGATTTCCGCGGCGATCCCGGTTCGGCTCTGTTGGAGGCGCTTGATCCAGAGCAGAACTCCACGTTCCGCGACAACTACCTCGATGTGCCGTTCGATCTGTCAAAAGTGCTCTTCATTACCACCGCAAACATGCTCGATCCGATCGCGGAGCCGTTGCGGGATCGCATGGAGATCATCGAACTTCAGGGCTACACCGAGGAAGAGAAAATCCGCATCGCGTTTCAATACTTGATTCCGCGACAGATCGAGGAGAACGGGATCACGCCGGAACAAATCGAATTTCCGGAAGAATCCGTCGGCAACATCATTCGGCACTACACTCGCGAGGCTGGCGTGCGCAACCTGGAGCGGAATATCGGTACGATTTGCCGCAAGCAGGCGCGCCGTCTGGCTGAAGGAAAAGTGAAAAATTAGTCGTGACTCAGGAAATTGTTCACGAATTCCTGGGCGGCATCAAGGTTCGCAGCGAAGGTGAAATCGCGGAACGTACCAAGCGCGCCGGCGTCGTTGTTGGCTTGGCGTGGACGCCATCTGGCGGCGACATTCTTTTCGTCGAGGCCAGCACCATGAAAGGTAAAGGCAACCTCAGCATCACCGGCCAGATTCAGGACGTGATGCGGGAATCGATGCAAGCCGGCCTGAGTTGGGTGCGTTCCAATGCGGAGCTACTCGGCATTCAGGAAGACTTCTTCGAGAAGCATGATATTCACATCCACGTGCCCGCGGGCGCGATCCCGAAAGATGGACCTTCGGCGGGTGTGACCATTGTGACCGCTCTGGTTTCGTTGCTGACGAACCGTCCGGTGCGGCCATTGCTGGCGATGACTGGAGAAATCACGCTCAGCGGCAACGTGCTTCCGATTGGCGGCGTGAAGGAAAAGGTTCTGGCTGCCAAGAGAGCAGGAGTGCAGAACATCATCCTGCCTGCGGAAAACAAGACCAACGTCGAAGAGGATCTCACTCCGGAGCAATTGGAAAATGTCGAGATTCACTACGTTAAGCTCATCAGCGAGGTACTGGAACTGGCCCTTCCCTCGACCCCGCGAGAAGAGAAACAGGACGCGGAAGAACGGGAGAAAGTGCTGAGCGAACAGCCGGTTGCTTAACAACTAAAATAAATAAGGGTTGGCAAGAAAGATGCCAGTTTCGGAAACGGGGGCTGGCATATTTTTGTTGGGGATAAATACTACAGTACAGTTCCTCATGGTATGGAACTTCTTGGCCCCGGATGGTGTTAATACTCAATGTAAGCGGCGCTCATAGCGACCGCAGCGAGGAACAAGCCAAATGAAGACACAGCAAAGTCTTGGCAGTTGGAATTGCTCTGGCGGGAGATGTTGCTGATGTTACAGGCACCGCCCATAATTTTGGCCCAGGGACCGCCACCTCCGCAGGAACAGGGCCCGCCTCCGCAGCAAGGGCCGGGGCAAGATCCTCCAGGCAGAGTCGCGCGCCTGAGTTTTTCCGACGGATCCGTTTCCTTTCAGCCGGGCGGCGAGGGCGACTGGGTGCAGGCAGTCCCCAATCGTCCGCTGACCACCGGTGACAACCTGTGGGCTGACAAGGATTCGCGGGCGGAGTTGCAGACAGGCTCAACTTCGATTCGCATGGATTCCGAGACCAGCATTACTTTCCTTGATCTCGACGATCGCACGACCCAGTTAAAATTATCGCAGGGCTCGATCATCGTGCGCGTCCGGCATCTTGATGATGAAGATCAGTTCGAAATCGATACGCCCAATCTGGCATTTCAGATTCAGCGTACCGGCGAATATCGCATCGATGTGAGCGCCGACGGAAATGAAACCGATGCCACGGTCTGGCATGGCCGCGCAGAAGCCACTGGCGGCGGCGCGTCTTATATGGTGGTCGCTGGCCAGCGCGCAAGCTTCACCGGCACGGACCAATTAGATCACGAGATTGCCCAGATACGCAATGCTGAGATGATTTCGATAATTTTTCCTCCCAGCGCGATGAACGCGAAGACCACGCCGAGTCTTCGAATTACATTTCTCCCGAAGTAACCGGCGCTTCCGATCTCGACGAGTACGGACACTGGCGGTACGTAGCCGACTACGGTCCGGTGTGGGCGCCCGCCGCGTCGCTCCCGGATGGGCTCCGTATCGATTCGGCCACTGGGTTTGGGTTGCGCCCTGGGGCTGGACTTGGGTGGAAGATGAACCTTGGGGATTCGCTCCCTTTCACTATGGACGCTGGGCCTTTGTAGAGAGCTCATGGTGCTGGGTACCGGGTCCGGTAGTCGTGCGGCCGGTCTATGCGCCGGCTCTGGTCGCATTCGTGGGCGGAGGCGGTTTTGGCGTCGGAGTTGGCTTTGTGTTGGCGTTGGTGTGGCCTGGTTCCCACTGGCTCCGCGTGAAGTCTTACGTGCCCTGGTATCGAACAAGCCCCGGCTACGTTAACAACGTGAACGTCACCAACACGCGAGTTTCTGTCACTCAGGTCACGAACGTGTACAACACGACGATTATCAACAACAACACGACCAACGTGACTCGAATTAATTATGCCAACCAGCACGTCACCAATGCTGTGACGGCGGTAAATCATGACACCTTTGTTAACGCCCGCCCGGTTGCAGCGAGCATGGTCAAAGTGGATCAAAAACAGATCGAGAACGCTCCCGTCACTCACACCATTGCGGCACAACCGGCGCGTGCAAGCGTTATGGGAGCAGGTCGACCCGCTGCCGTGAAACCGCCGGCTGCGGTGATGAGCCGGCAAGTGGTGGCGGTCAAACAGCCGCCCGCTCCGCCCGCTTCATTTGAACAGCGGCAGGCCGCTGCTCCCAACGTTCGCAAAGAGACACCGGGAGCACCGCAGCCCGCAACTCGAGCGGCAAATGAGCCGGCCCGGCCTGCACAACCGGCATCGCGAGCGCCGCAACCTACACCGAATCAATCTCACCCGCAAACGCCGCCACCACCAGCCAACGAGCACGCGGCAGCGCCAGCGAATGTTCCGCGTCCGGGGCAACGCCACCACCAGCCAATGAGCACGCGGCCGGACCGGCGAATACTCCCCGTCCGGGAACAACGCCGGCGCCGCCGCCGCCAGCGCGTCCATCCGAGCCGGCATCACCCATGGCTCGTTCGGTACCACACCCGCCCGCGACCGAAACTGGGCATCCCGCTGGTAAAACCCGCTCCGCCGGTGCAGGAGAATCCCCAGCATCAACAGAACGAGCAGGCGAAATTCAATAACTGGCAGCAACAGCGCCAGTCTCCTGCTCCTCGCGCCCACCAGCCGCAAGGCCTGCGCCGCCGCGCATTCTCAGCCTCCTGAGAAGAGAGAGGAAGAGAAACCGCATAAATAGCGGGATGATTCGCTGCCGGAAGGCCTGCCAGTTCTCGAAAGGGAACTGGCATTTTTTTGACTCGGAAAAGCATGCGCTGGAGGCGCCGCGTTACACTACTGCCAAGCGCTTGCTAATCGCGGCGTTGAGATTCTTCATGCAAGTTCGCATTTTATTTTTCGGGATATTGAAGGATCTGACGGGGCGCGCAAGCGATCTCCTCAATCTGCCAGAACATGCCACTTTGGGCGATGTCGTGGCGACATTACCAGGGCATCAGTCCCCGGTTAAACGAACTTGCCGCTTCGATCGCGATTTCCATCAATCAGGAATTTGCCGCACCGGATTCTCCGCTCAAAGAAGGAGACGAGATCGCATTCTTGCCGCCGGTCAGTGGTGGAGCTGATCGACCTCCGAAAGTGATGGGCGCGCGAGCCATCGCTCTTCGATTGTCCGGGAAAAAATCGACACGCAAGCAGTGCTCGCCAAGCTCAAGCAGCCCGCGGACGGCGCTGCAGTTGTCTTTGAAGGCGTGGTTCGCGACAACACGCGCGGACGGCGTACGCTCTACCTGAATTACGAAGCTTACGAAGAGATGGCGCTGAAGCAAATGGACGCGCTGATCGAGCAAGCGCTGCAGCAGTTTCCCATTCGCGCCGTTTCGATGGTTCATCGTTTAGGACGGCTGGAAATCGGCGAGACCAGCGTCTTGATCGTGGTGGCTTCTGCCCATCGCGCGGCCGCCTTCGATGCCTGCCGCTGGCTCATCGATACCCTCAAGCGCACTGTGCCTATCTGGAAGAAAGAACACTTCGAGGATGGCGCGGTATGGGCCGATGGCGAGCCATTCCCAGCCGGCATTCCTAAGGCCGAAGGCAGCCATTCCGAAAGGCCTGCATCTAAGTGAGCAGATTATCTTTTCGCGATTTCTGCGAAACTTCTTTACGAGCTTTGTGGTTGAACGCCATTTTTCATAAAAAGCATATTCGCAGCTTTCGCGAGCGGGAGCGCGCCGAAATCGTCAAAAACGATTCAAGCGTTCGAATGCGACGCCTAGTCCTTTTCCTCGCTGTCGCAGTTGCGACCTCGCAGGCGCAGGTGCCCAAGCCGCCGTGGGCTACCGGCAACTCAACCACGGCGAAACCAAACTCTACCGATTCGAAGAATAATGCCGGTCCAGATAACGCGGCTGCATCAGCTCAGACGTCCCGAAACAACGCTGAAGGTTGACGTCAAGCTGGTGAACGTGTTTGTTACGGTCACAGACGAGCACGGCGCGCCCGTCGGAGGTTTGAAGAAGGAAAACTTCACACTGTTGGAGGACGGCAAACCGCAGACCATTTCCATGTTCGACAAAGAATCTGCCTTGCCGCTGTCCATTGTGCTCGACGTCGACACAAGCTTAAGCACGCGTAAGGATCTGCCGCTGGAACTGTCCTCGGCGCGCCGTTTCGCCCATGCCATTCTTCGGCCCGTCGATGCGCTCTCGCTTTATGGTTTCAGCGAAGTGGTCAGCGAGGTGGTGCCATTCACTTCCGACCTCAAAACCATCGACCGCGGCGTTGACCGGGTTCGCCTGGGATCGGCCACTGCTCTCTACGACGCTCTTTACCTCGGAGCGCAGGCGCTCGCGCCGCGAAAGGGAAGAAAAGTTCTGGTTGTCATCACCGACGGCGGCGACACGGTTAGCCGCATGGATTACAAACAGGCGGTGCGTTCCGCGCAGGAAGCCGAGGCCATCGTCTACAGCATCATTGTGGTTCCGATTGAGGCAAGCGCGGGGCGTGATATCGGTGGGGAGCACGCCTTGATCCAGATATCCGAAGACACAGGCGGCAAGTATTTCTATGCCACTTCGGTGCCTGAACTCGATGATGCTTTCCGGAAAATCAGCGATGAACTGCGGACCCAATACCTGTTAGCCTACTATCCTTCGCAGCGATTGTCGGACTCCAGCTTCCGCCGTATTGAAGTGAAAGTCGACGGCGTGCCCGCAGGCTCGAAGTTCACGGTGCGGCACCGGACCGGCTATTACACCTCCAAATCCAAGCTCTAACGGCGTGCTTCCTGATTTCATTTTCCGTAATAATCTACGGAATATAGAATCCGGCGCTTGTTTGCCTGCACCCTCCGAGTTCACATAACACCTCAATAACCTATTGACAGACTTGCAGATGACATGACAAAGTGTCTCGGTCAATTTCTTGGTCTGTCAATTGCATAGCTACGCAGATGCGTCTGCTCGGGTCTTCGTGTGAGGGGGGCTTCTAAATTGGGTTTGCTGGCTGGGTTTTCTGTGCACCAACGCCAGATCAAACGCAAGATCAAGAAGTGATTGATTTTCCTCCTACCGGATTCCGGATATGAAATATTTTCGTTTAAGTAATAACAGAGCTCTGCACCGACTCTGAAAGGAAGGTGGACGATGTCCGTGAATCTCAACCGCCCTGTCCGTCCCGCCACGATCTTTGTAACGTTTGCTCTGGCGATAACTTTTCTGCTGTTTTCCACGTTTGTATTGGCACAGACGACTGTCGGTAACGGCAGTATCCAGGGCGTGGTGACGGATCCTTCCGGTGCCGTGGTTAGCGGAGCCAAGGTCATCATCACCGAAAAATCTAAGGGGACGGCCACTACGTGACCACGGATTCCAGGGGCGCGTATTCCTCCGGCGCCTTGATACCCGGCAGCTACGTCGTGAGGGTCGAGGCCGGCGGCTTCAAAACCACGGAAGTCCCGGTGAACGTGCAAGTTGGCAATACCGCGAACGGTAACGCGAGATTGGAGCTTGGCCAAGCGAGTCAAGTCGTTGAAGTGGAGGCCAGCAGTGTTGCGGTGAACACGGAGCAGGCGACCGTGCAAGGTGTCATCACGGAAAATCAGATTGCCAACCTGCCGGTGAATGGCCGCAACTTCCTTGATCTCGCCCAGCTTAGAGCCCGGCGTCCAGATTCAGGACGGCCAGAACTTTGACCCCACCAAAGCGGGCTACTCTTCAATTTCCTTCGGCGGTCGTTACGGCCGGACCGCACGCATTGAAGTGGATGGTGTGGACGTGTCAGACGAAACCGTAGGAACGACCACTACCGATATCCCGGCTAGCGCGATCCAGGAATTTCAGATCAGCCAGTCGAGCCTGGACATGTCCACTGAACTGACTTCTTCGGGCGCTGTGAACGTGACCACGAAGTCCGGAAGCAACGCCTTCCACGGCGATGCCTTCGGCGCATTCCGCGATAGCGTATTTTCGGCAGCGCTACCCACACCTCCGGGATTTACCACGCCCTTCCAGCGCAGCCAGTACGGCGGCGATTTTGGTGGCGCGATTATCAAGAACAAGCTGTTCTTTTTCATTGACGGGGAGCGCACCATTCAGCACACGACCGTGCCTGTGCCCATCTCCGCTCCTTTCCAGTCGTTCGCAGGTACGTTCTCCGATTCATTCCATGAGGGAAACGCACTGGGCCGTCTGGACTACCAGGTCACGAAGAATGTGCGTGCGTTCTTTCGCTTCTCGGATTTCCAGAACCTCCTGGGCGCTACCTTCGGGTATGGCTACTCGCTCTATGACAATAAGGACATTACCCGTGACTTCGTGGGCGGCGTGGATTTCAACACCGGCAGCTTCAGCCATGCCATCCGCTTCTCATACCTGAAATTCCAGAATCAAATCATTGACGCAACGACCGGCAGCACGCTGCCGTTTGCGAACATACACGCCGAACTCTTCATGGGAGCGACCGGCCTGGTGGCCGGGCCAAATCTCTTGGCCCCGCAGAGCACTCCCCAAAGCGACCATCAAATCAAGTATGACGGCAGCAAAGTCCTAGGCTCGCACGTGATCCGCTATGGGGTTTCGTTCAACCACATCCAAGGCGGCGGATTCGCCTCGTTCTTTAAGAACGGACCGTACGTCAGCTTCGAACGTCAGTCAGGGCGAAATCGCGGCAGCGGCCACCGGTCCCTTTCCGGGTGGAATTTCTAATCCACTCAATTACCCTGCTGATTTTGATCTTATCGCCAACGGATTGGGATTTTCCACCACCAAGCCGGCCATCGGTTTCCCGGCTGGCGGCCTCGGTCCTGACAACCGCGTTCTGATCTACGGGGGTGACAGCTGGAAGATCAAGCCAAACTTCACCCTTACGTATGGCATCCGATGGATGCGCGACACAGGCCGGACCGATAGCCAATATCCGGCGATCCCTGGGCTGAATTCTTTGTTCCCGGGGCTGGGCAATCCAGTCAAACAACCGAATAACAATTGGGCTCCGCAACTAGGTTTTGCCTGGGATCCTACCAAGAGTGGGAAGACCTCGATCCGCGGTGGCATCGGCTTGTTCTATGAAAACGCCATCTGGAACAACGTATTGTTTGATGGCCCGAAACGGGAGGCTACGGGCGCGTTCCTGCAATACTTTCCACCCTGCGCCGCCCCTGGTTCGCCCATACCGTTCAGCGTAGTGAACGGTCAAATAAACACTCCCGGAAGTGCCAGTGCGAATGCAATATGCGGCCCTGCGGGTGCTACGAGTTTCCCGCTGATCGGCAATGCACTGCCTGCAATCATCGCATTGGGGCAGGCGTACGTGGCGGGGTCGCCCCTGAACCTGCAGGCGCCTAACCCAGGCTATGTCCAGCCCGGGCTAGTCGGCTGCACCACTCCGCTCGCCCCCTGCTCTTTCCCCACAGGGAACTCCATGTTCGACCCCAACTACAAATCACCTCGTTCGGTGCAGATGAACATCGGCATCCAGCACGAACTTCGTCGAGGGATGGTGTTGAGCGTCGATTATGCACGCAACGTCCAGACCCACTACCTCTTGGGAACGGACCTAAACAAGACCGGCGACACCAAGTACTTCAACCTTGCCGGAGCGAACGCCGCGCTCAACGCCACTAACACGCATTTTGGGTGTCCGGCGGGACCCGCCGGCGTCGGCTGCGCCATCACCGCTGGAGCAACGATGAGCGACTACGCCGCCAGGGGCCTGGGCTCCTCCCTTGACATGGGTGGCAGCAGTTGTCCTTCGGCAATCAATCCGGATACGAACTTGCCCTTCGGCTACGACTGCGCCTTCGGGGGAATCAACCCTAATGCGCCTCCACTCGGTTTTTTCTCCCCTATTGGACGTTCCACGTACGACGGCCTGCAAATGAAGTGGACGGATAACGTGAAGACGCCCTTCAAGGGCGCAACCGGCATTAACTTTACGGTTTCGTACTCCTTGTCCAGCTTCAAAAACAGTGGCGGAGCTGTGAATCCAGGTAGCCCAGTGACCGCGGGCAAAGCGGACCAGGATTTCCTCCCTGCCACTCTGGACAACGAAGACCCTAACCGCTACTTCGGGCCCTCGACGCTGGACCGCACCCATCAGATATCCTTCGGCGGCTACCTGGATGTGAAATACGGGTTCCAGCTTGGTCTGATGGCGCACTTCTACAGTCCACTTGCAACCACGCCCACTGTTTCCAACACGTTCAATGGGGCCGGGGAGATCTTCCGTACCGACTTCAACGGTGACGGAACGACACAGGATCCTCTGCCGGGAACCCACGTCGGAAATTTTGACCGCGGCATCAACGCCGGAAACCTCAACGCGGCCTCACAAACTACAACGCTACGGTGGCGGGAACGCCAACTCCTGCAGGCCAAGTGCTGATCCAGAACGGCCTGATGACAGCGGCCCAGTTGGTTTCCCTTGGCGCCGTAGCGCCAACCGTACCCTTGGCGCCTCCGGACCAAGTCAACCTGGCTTGGTTGCGGACGATGGACATGACACTTGCGTGGACATACACCATCAAAGAAAGGTTCACCATCAAACCGTCAGTCGGTTTTTTCAACATCGCCAACTTCGCCAACTTCGATCTGCCGGAGAGCATGCTGTCTGGCCTGCTGAGCGGCGGGACTGGCAGTATCAACGGCACCGATTACAGTGGTCAATTCGTGAACCGGGTCGGCGTGGGTACCGGCGTCTATTCGCTGGGGTCGCCGCGCCAAATCGAATTCTCCCTGAAGCTGACCTTCTAGGCGAATTTACCGGCACTAGCAAACACCAGCCCCCTCGCGGGGCTGGTGTTTTTTGTCTTGCGAAAGATTCAAGGAGTTAGTTGGCTGCGCAAACGCTTGGAGAGCTTTTCCACCTGCTTCAGCTTGTCAATCAGATCCTTCTGAAGCATGCCCTTCCCTACGTCGTCGATGCCGGAGTGAATCGACTGAGACAGGAGCAGCAGTTGATCCGCGTCTTTCTTAACTTTTGCGAAATCCACTGAAGGTTGCTGATGAATTGGAGGAGGTATGGTTTTCTCGAACTCTCTCTCGGCCCTGTCGGCCTGCAGATGACCGTCTGGAGGAACTGGACCCTGGGCAAAAGCCGCGGACACTGAAAGAAGAAACGCAAACAAGAGAATTGAGATTCTCATGGCGAAACCTCCCGGTAAGAAAATTATTTGTATTCTACTCCGAACTGAAATAGCTTGTGTTTTTTTTGAATTGGCCCTCGGCTTTGCCGGCCCGCCGCTGTCCGGTGTTGCGGTTACCCTGCGCTCAGAGAACGTCAGCCGAAAGTCGCGCACAGAAAGTGGAGAGCGCATTTCCGGCGCTTCGACTTTGCAGCCTGCCTGAGGATTATTTGTAGCTACGCAGCAGCTTGGCTCTCGACTTCCGCCTGTTGAGCCACAGCTTTTCTTGCCCAGGCCGGAATAAGCTTTCGCCAGCAGACCGAAGACCTTGGGATTCTTCGGCTGCGATTTCGACAGCGCTTCCAGCGATTGAGCCGCCTCCGCGAAGTTGCCTTTGGTGATCTGCGCCTCTGCCAATCCGAGTTGCGCTTCCACGCTGCCTGATTGGAGCAATAACGCCGCCTCAAACTGATCTTCGGCAGCTATGGGGTCCTTCAGGCCCAAGTACACATGACCTAGTAGCAAGCGAGCCTCGAACTGTTCGGGCCTAAGTTTCAGGCTAGTTTCGAGCGCATCCCGCGCACCGGCGAGATCATGCGTCTTCTCCAGCGCTTGCCCCTCGTGGAACCAGGCCGCGGCGTCATCCGGGCGGACTTCGGTGGAGGCCTTTAAATGATGGGCGGCTTGAACATAATCGCCGGCCCTGCAACTCCAGCTCACCTAGCTGAAGCAGCGCCGTAGGCGACCTGGGATCGAGCGCGACAACCTTCTCGAGGGTTTTGCGAGCATCTGCGGAGCGATTGTCTTCCGAAGCGATCATCGCCGCATGGATTAGATTCTGTTCTTCGATTTTGTCTTTCGGATCAGGCAGCGACGCTGTGTTTGTGCCTCCTGCGTCAGCAGATACCAAAACCTCCCTAGACCGTACTTCTGCCAACATGGCACGCGATTTTTCGACGCGTGCATCCTGAGGTTCGTACTTATTGCTCAACTCCGCTGCATCGAACTGCAAATCGTAGAGCTCGGGCCGTGGCGCCTCGATAAACTTAAAACCGTCGCTCCGGACCGATCGTAGCGGGGCCCAGCCGAAACGAAAGGGGTAGTCGGTTTCCCCGAAGGCCGGACGAGCAGCCTCACTTTTGCCGGCAAAATAAGGCTCCAGCGACTCTCCATCCTTCCTTTGAGGAGCGGGAGCGCCCGTCAATTCCAGCAACGTGGGCACAATGTCAATGGTCCGCACCTGGGCTGTGACTACAACGCCGGCGCTGAGCCCGCCGAGCAGCTTGACGATCAAGGGTACGTGAGTAGTCGAGTCATACAGGAAGATCCCATGTGTGTCTTCATGATGCTCTCCCAAACCTTCACCGTGGTCCCCAACCACGACGATGACCGAATCGGCGTACTTGCCGCTTCTCTTTGAGATACGCGATGAATCGCGCCAATGCAGAATCCGCGTATGCGATTTCTCCATCATACAAATGATCCTTGTATATCTGCGAATAAGGCATGGGTGGCTCGTACGGATCATGTGGATCATAGAGGTGAACCCACAAAAAATGCGGGCCCGCAGGGTGCTTGGTCAACCAATCTTCCGCGTGTTCCACGACGACCATGCCGCGGCGCTCGATACGTCCCCAACGCGACTTCGTGGACGGGTGTTCCGGAAAGTTATCGTAAAAATCGAATCCTCGATCGAATCCCGGAGCGAGGTTCCTGCTGTCGAGGATCACCGCCCCGATAAACGCTGCAGTACGATACCCTCGCCCTTTGAGCGACTCCGCCACGGTTGGATGCGCCGTTGACAACGGCACGCCGAAATCAGTCACTCCGTGCGAGCCCGGCATAGCCCCGTGAGAATGCTGGCGTGGGATGTATTGGTGATGGGGCTAGGCGTAAAAGCTTGGGTGAACCGCACGCCGTCCTTCGCTAATGCATCCAGCGCTGGCGTGGCTCCGTTGTTGTACCCGTAGCAGTGAACGTGGTCCGCTCGAAGAGTATCGATCGTAATGAGGAAGACGTCCGGAGGCGCAGTCTTTGTGGGCGCCGAGAAAGTCGCGGCAGACAGAGTGACCGCTACGTACAGCGTGTGAATAGCCTTCACCGGTTTCATCAGCCTAGCACAGATGGCGCTATCTCCATTCGGGCTTGGCGGCGGGAGGGTTCGAGTTAGTCCCTGGGCTGCCCTGGCTCGTTCTCGGGCCGCGTCCTGGCTACGTCCCAAGCGCTCATATGCCTCGGCCAGCATGGAGTGCAGTGCGGCGAATCCAGGCAATCGTCCTGACGCGATTTCGAGGTGGACGACAGAAGCCTTGAAATCGCCCGGTCTTCATCAGGCTGAAACCCATCGCGTAGTGCGCCAATGCAGAATCGGGCTGCAGTTCAATCGCTTTGTGCAAGTATCCGATGGCATCTGTATATTGCCCCTGCTGAACGAGCGCAAAACCCATTCCATACTGCGCAAGGTAGAAGGTGGGTTGCACCTCAAGAACCTGCCGCAGCGACGGAATCGCCTTCTCCGGCTTGCCGTCGTCCAACTCGAGCAGAGCGGCAAGAGTCTTATTGATGGCAGGCATGACCTCCTTAGGATCGGTTCCCTCGGTTGCGGCATTTACGCCGGCGCCACCCTTTTGCAGACCGACGTATCCCAGGGAAGCCAGCTTCTGCAGTTCGCTGGAAGTCAGTCCTAAGCCAGTTGATTTGCCGGGTTCGTTTCCGAGGTGGCTATCGAGGGCTTGAAGTTGTGAGGCCATGGTTTCAAGCGTGGCCTTCGAACTTTGCGCAAGGTTGTGGGCCGCGTTCGCATCAGTCGATAGATCGTACAGTTCCGGCTTCGGCGCGCGGATGTAGAGATATTTCCCCGCCCGCCATGACTCGAGCACGCTGCATCCAAAGCCCCGCTGAGGAAGTTCGCTGCGCGAATACGACGGTTGGTCGTTCTGGGAGCTTGCTTGAGCAATTCGCATCAGCGACTGTCCCTGCATCTGCGCGGGAGTGGGAATGCCGGCTACCGCTAACACAGTTGGCGCAATGTCTAGAAGCCGTGCGCGATTCTTGATCTGTTTCCCGGCCAGCTGATTTTTCGGTAATTTCAGGACCAGCGGCACGTGGATGGTTTCGTCATAAAGGAATATGCCGTGCGTCTCCTCTCCATGCGCGCCTAGACTCTCGCCGTGGGACGAGGCGATTACGATGAGGGCATCATCATAGAGCGACTGGCTGCGCAGAAAACTGACCAACTTCCCGACCGCCGCATCGGCAGCCGTCGACCCCTCGATCGTACGAAGTTGTGTAAGGAGCGTGGGAATCCTGCAGATCGACCCAAAGAAAGAATGGCCGCTGTTTCTCGCCGGCCAACCAATTTGTGGCACGCGCAACCACCTGGTCCCCGTGGCGTTCGACTGACTGGAAGCGGCTTTCACCACGCTGCGGCTGGTGGAAGCCAGCGTCGTATACATCGAAGCCGCGATCATAGCCCTGGAAGGGGCCGCTTCGGGGATCCAGCACAATCGATCCCACAAACGCTGCGGTGCGATATCCGCTGGAATGAAGCAAGTTCCGGCAAGTACGGTAATGTAGGAGCAGGGGAACAGCAAATTCACTTGCCCGATGTGTCTGGGGATAAGTGCCCGTAAGAATCGTCGCGTCGGAGGCCACCGTGGTGGGCGCTTGGGCGTAAGCCTGCGCAAAAACCAATTCCCTCGATGCGCAATTCCATCCAGAGCAGGAGTCAAGCCACTGCGCGAGCCCAAAAAACCCATGCGGTCAGCCCGCGCCGAATCAAGTGTAATCAGTATGATGTTCGGCTTGGCGGCGGCCGGGAGTCGACCGGGAAAATAACCAAGGTTAGAATTCCAAGACAAGAATCGCGAGCCCAAATGCCGCAGCATGGATAGAAGTCTAACAACGTTCTGAAAACGTGTCACAATCATGAACGAACACCTCTGAGGATTGAGTCTCTGAAGAAAATAGCTTGGGCGCTTTGCGTTTTCCTGCTTCTGACTGCCGTGGCGATGCTGCCTTCGTGCCGCTCCTCTGGAGCGAATTCGCATAGCCGTCAGCGCATGATCATTCTGGGCATTGACGGCATGGATCCCCAACTTCTGCATCGGTTCATGCGCGAAGGCAAGATGCCCAACTTCGCGAAACTGGAGGCCGGGGGAGATTTCCGATTACTTACAACCAGCATTCCACCGCAGAGTCCAGTAGCATGGTCCAACCTTATTACGGGAATGAATGCAGGTGGTCATGGGATCTTCGATTTCATTCATCGCGACCCGAAGACCCTGAGCACTCTATTTCTCGGCTTCGCGGGTCGAGGGACCGAAGCACGCGATCCACCTTGGCAGCTGGGCATTTCCTCTCGGCGGTGGCAGCGCCGAACAACTGCGAAAGGGCGTAGCGTTCTGGCAACTGCTTGATCAGCACGGCATCCCAAACACAATCTTTCGGATTCCCTCGAATTTCCCTCCGGTATCAGCCAAGGGAAAAACCCTCTCGGGTATGGGCACTCCCGATCTGCGGGGAACTTACGGAACATTTTCTCTTTACACCGATGAGCCCGCAGCCGTTACCGGGGCGGTCGAAGGTGGACAGATTATCCCCGTGCAGGTTGAGAACTCGCGCGTGACGGCCAATCTGATCGGCCCTGACAATTCATTTCGAAAAGGCTCTCCCGCCGCTAGGGAACCCTTCTCGGTTGCGGTCGACCCGCTGGAGTCCGTAGCCAAAGTCACGGTGCAGGACCATGAATTTATGCTGCGCGAGGGCGAATGGAGCGACTGGATCCGTGTCGAATTCCGGCTGATTCCTTTCTTCGTAAACGTAAAAGGCATGTGCCGCTTTTATTTCAAGCAAGCGCACCCTCGCTTTCAGTTGTACGTATCGCCGATCAACATCGATCCCGCGGATCCGGCGCTACCGATTTCAACACCATCCAGATATTCCCGCTTTCTTACCGACGAAGCGGGAGAGTTCCACACCCAGGGAATCGCTGAAGACACGAAAGCGCTTTCGGATGGGGTGCTCGATGACACGGAATATCTACAGCAGGCGCGAACCGTTCTGGCTGAGCATCGCCGCATCTTCGATGCCGAGTTTCCGAAGTTCCATGAGGGAGTATTCTTTTTTTATTTCTCCAGCCTTGACCTCAATTCACACATGTTCTGGCGGTTGATGGATCCCAAACATCCCGAATACGATGCCACGCTTGCGGCTCAAAACGGTTCGGCGATCGAGGACTTTTATCAGCAGATGGATCAAATTTTAGGGGAAGTGCTGCCCCAACTGGACGAGCACACCACCCTGCTCGTCCTCTCCGACCACGGATTTGCGCCTTACTACCGCTCCTTCAACCTGAATACTTGGCTGCTGCGCAACGGATACATCAAACTGAAAAATGATGCGAGTTTCAATTCCGCCGAACCACTTGCGAATGTTGATTGGACGCAAACGCGCGCGTACGGTCTCGGACTGAATGGGCTCTACATCAACTTACGGGGACGCGAGAGCAATGGGGTCGTCGAGCCGGGAACTGGGGCCGAAACCTTAATGGCGGAAATTCGGGCGAGGCTGCTCGCAGTGGAAGATCCAAAAACGAAACAGCAGGTAATCACTCGCGTGGACCTTGCCAGGGAGGCGTATCAAGGACCGTATGCGAAGCAGGGACCGGATTTGGTTGTCGGGTATAATCGCGGCTATCGGGCGGGTTGGCAAACGATTTTAGGCGCTTTTCCGCCAGAAGAACTCGAAGACAACACCAATCCATGGAGCGGCGACCATTGCATCGACTACACTCTCGTGCCTGGGGTTTTGCTCAGCAATCGAAAAATTGCAGCCGACACGCCCGCCTTGACGGACATTGCTCCGACTATTCTGGCGGAGTTTGGAATCCCCAAGGCAAGGGGTATGATTGGCCAATCCGTGTTTCAGCCCGGCAGCGCGACACACTGATTTTTGGACGAGGAGATAGATGTTCGGCTCTCACAAAGTGAAGCTTGAAGGCGAATTGCTGGATAAAGTGAAGCAGTGCGCGGAGGCATGCGGATACGGCTCGGTCGACGAATTCGTGGTGCACGCTCTCGAGAAAGAAGTGAACAAGGTGCTGCCTCCCAGCGAAGGCGGTTCGACTTCGAAGGAAATCATAAAGAAGCGGCTACAGGGGCTTGGGTATATCGAGTGAGCTCACGGCTTTCCGCACCTATGGGTTCTGCTTGGAATCAATGTCCCCGCCGCGATCGTTATTGGGATCTCACTTGTCATCGGTCTGGGGATGGTCATCGTGTTTCGCTATACCTCCGACCAAAAGGCAATCCACGTCACCAAGGATCGCCTCAAGGCCCACTTGCTGGCGCTCAGGCTCTTTCAGGATCAGGTCTCGGTTGTCTTGCGATCGTATGGTCGCATTGTGCTGGCGTACCGGCCATTATCTCCGGCTGGCATTTAAGCCTTTATTGTTTGTGATTGTGCCGCTGATTTTTCTGATTGTGCAGCTCGATCGCTATCTGGGCTCGATGCCGGTGGAAGCGGGGCACCCATTTCTGCTAAAGGTGCGGATGGACAATCTAAACGCATTGAATGAGGCATCGCTCCAATTGCCGGATGGGCTGTCGACTACGGCCCCGGCCGTGCACGTGCCTTCGGAAGAGCGAGGTTGTTTGGAGAGTTGTCGCCGAAAAGTCCGGAGAATACACCGTCAATGTTCAAGCCTCTGACCGAGACTCTCTCGAAACGTGTTAGTCGTTGGTGCAGGCTTGTGCGCGTTTGTCGCCAGTCCGCGTTCGCGGGAAATTCTGGGAGCGTATTTTTGTCTCTGGAGAACCCGCTCTGCCCGAGAACAATCCGATCGAGTCAATCGCCATACAGTATCCTGCCCGGAACATCGCTTTCGCTGGGTTCGAATGGAACTGGATTTGGCTGTTCTTTGTTTTGTCTCTGGCTGCAGGTTTTCTCTTCAAGAGTATTCTTGGAATCGAAATATGAAGTGGAAACAAACAACTTCTCCGACCTGAGCGTAGAGCGGCTTCTCGCCTGTCTGGCGCTTCTTGGGATCGTGCTACTGCTCCCCTTACACAGCCACGCATACGCGGGGCCCGGAGCGGGTTTCGCGGTCCTCTCGTCTTTCTGGACGCTTTTCGTTGCGTTCTTCTATTCCGTGTACGCCTTTTTTGCCTGGCCTTTCCGGCAGTTATTTCGCCTGTTGCGGCGGCGCAAGGCTTACGGGAAAGCACAGATCAAACGCGCCATAATTCTCGGCTTCGACGGCATGGATCCAGAATTGACTGAACGATTCATTGCCGAAGGCAAGCTGCCGAATCTAGCGAGGCTGCGCGAGCGAGGGACCTTCCGGAAATTGCAAACCACGTCTCCCGCCCATTTCTCCGGTGGCGTGGTCAACGTTCATGACCGGCGTGAACCCGGGCAAGCACAACATCTACGATTTTCTCGCCCGGGATCTCAGCAATTACCTTCCCTACCTGTCCTCGGCGGAGATCAAGGGACCGAAGCGCAGTTGGAAGATTGGCAAGTACACGATCCCGCTCGGCGGCCCGAGAATTAAAGGCATGCGCCGCGGAACACCTTTCTGGCATTGGCTCGGCGAAGCGGGCATTTTTTGTTCCGTGATTCGTGTGCCGGTAACTTTTCCGCCGGAGAAATTCTCGGGAGTTCTGCTTTCCGGCATGTGTGTCCCTGACCTGAAAGGCAGCCAGGGAACTTTCTGTTTGTGCACGACTCGCGCTCGCGGTGACAAATTTCGCGAAGGCGGCGTTCGCGTTCCGATAGAGCGCAATGGCTCGTCCTGCAGTTCTTACGTCCCCGGCCCTGAGAATCCTCTGACGAGTGGTTCCGGCGACGAACTGCGCGTGAAGTTTGAGATCCATCCTGACAACAACGAATCAAGCCCGTTTTTCCGTGGACTCACAGAGCTTCACGCTAAAGGTTGGCGACTATTCGGAGTGGATTCCTGTGAAATTCAAAGCCGGGGTGGGCTTCAGCGCACACGGAATCTGCCGCTTTTATCTCAAGGAACTGTCGCCCGAGGTCGAGGTATACGTGACGCCGGTGAACATCGATCCCGGCAAGCCCGATCTACCCATCTCTCACCCGGTGACGTATTCCATCTACCTGGCAAAACTGTTTGGTCCTTATGCGACCCTGGGACTCGCGGAAGACACATGGGCCTTGAACGAGGAAGTGCTGGATGATCAAGCTTTCCTCGCGCAGTGTTATGCCAATCATGACGATCGCGAGCGTATGTTGTTCGACGCCCTGGAAAAAACGCAACAGGGCCTTTGCGCTTGCGTGTTCGACACCACGGACCGTGTGCAACACATGTTCTGGCGCTACCTCGAGGAGGACCATCCTGCTGCCCGCGATGTGCCTCGCGACCAACGTCCCAGCGTGATCCAGGATCTTTACTCCCGCATGGACAAACTGATCGGCCGCGTCATGGCAGCAGATTGACGACAAGACTCTGCTGATGGTCGTCTCCGACCACGGTTTCAAGTCGTTTGCTCGCTGCGTCAATCTGAATGGCGTGGTTACACCAGAACGGATATCTGGCACTGAAGCCCGGAAAGACCGAGAGCGGCGACTGGTTCGACGACGTGGACTGGTCTCGCACCCGCGCTTACACCATGGGCCTGAATGGACTGTACCTGAACCTGAAAGGCCGCGAGCGCGAGGGCATAGTTGAACCAGGCGCCGACGCAGACGCTTTGAAGGACGAACTGCGGCACAAACTCGACGGACTCGTAGACCCTGCCTCTGGCCGCGCCAGCATTACCGGTGTCTTCGATTGCGACTCGGTGTATGCGGGTCCCTACGTGGATAACGCGCCTGATCTGATTGTTGGTTACGGCGACGGGTTCCGCGCATCGTGGGATTCTGTCATGGGCAAGGTCACCAGCCAGATCTTCGAAGACAATCTGAAGGCGTGGAGCGGTGACCATTGCGTTGACCCGCGGCTGGTTCCTGGCGTTCTCTTCTGCAATCGTAAGATCAGCGATGAGAAGCCGGCGATTGTCGACGTTGCTCCCACGGTTCTGAAACTATTTGGCTTGGCGCTCCCCGGGCACCTGGATGGGAAACCGTGGACGTGTCGCGCCATCCACGGTGCCATGTAGCCGCGCTCCGAGCCGTGACGCATTGCTATAGTTGAATCGTGATTACTATCGTCTCGGGCTTACCGCGCTCCGGTACATCGCTGATGATGCAAATGCTAGCTGCCGGTGGCATGCCTCTGCTCACTGATCGGGAACGCAAACCGGACATCGACAATCCGCGCGGCTATTGCGAATGGGAGCCGATCAAACTTCTGCCCAAAGAACCGAATCGCATCGACGAAGCCGAAGGAAAAGCCGTGAAAGTTATTTCTCAGCTTCTTCTTTCGCTTCCGCAAGGCAGGAATTACAAGCTGATTTTCATGGAGCGACCGCTCCCCGAGGTACTCGCCTCGCAAGATGAAATGCTGAAGCGTCGCGGATCCATCCAAACTCGTGGATGCCGCACTGTCTGATCTTCTGCCTTCCGCGATCACATGAGAGGAGTCGTCGCCTGGCTCGAGCACAGGACGGACGTCCCGGTTTGCCGTGTGGGATACCGAAAAGTGCTGAGTGACCCAACGGGCTCCGCAAAGGCGGTCCGCGATTTCCTGGATATTGACTTGAATGTGGAGGCGATGGCCCAGAGCGTGGACCCTTCGCTGTACCGCAACCGGCGGCCCTGAGCCGCGAGTCCTATTTGGGCGTTGTGCGGCTGTCATGCGCCTCAGGGTCCGCCGCCCGTCGCTTTCAACCGCTGTGCCTCGGCTTCTTCGCTGGCGCGCCTTCTCTTCTTCTCCCAATACCGTGTACACATTGCCCAGAAATTTATGCGCATCCGCAGATTGCGGATCCAGCTTCACGGCTCTTTGCAGAAGCGGCATAGCCTCCTTGGGACGATCTTGGATGGCAAACATGCGCCCCAATAGCAGATTTGCCCGGTAATTGTCGGGGTTCAGGTCGAGGGCAGCCTGGTATTGTTTCATTGCGTCGCCGGCGCGGTCGATTTCCTCATAAGCTGAACCCAAATAAAAATGCAGTTCGTCCGAACTTGGGTCTTCAGCCACGGCAGCCTCCAGTTGTTTCGCCGATCCCGCATAATCACCCATTTCCCCGAACGCCGCTCCCAGTTCGTAGTGCGCCTCCACCGACTGCGGCGTGAGTTCAACTGCCCTCTGCAACCAAGGCAAAGCCTTGTTGTAGTCTCCCAGACTGTTCCAGGCGCGTCCCAATTGCAGGTTGGCAAGAGCGATTTTCGGGTCGGCTTTAAGTATTTGTTCGAAAAGCGGAATGGCCTCGCGGTAATTTTCCTCATCCGCCTCCAGCAAACCTTGGTGCAGTAGATTGGCGATCTGGACCTTGTCTTTCGGATCAGCTCCTCTTTCCTTTTCCTCGCTCTCCGGCTTGCTCGATCCAGAACTCACGTAGCCCAGCGCCTGCAGTTGCTCAGCTTGACGAGGAGTAATCACCACTTCCGCTTTGCCGGCGCGCCTTGTCTTGCGCCGAAATTCCTCGAGTTGCGCGGCCATCGTGTCCGCCACGCTGGGGGCGCTGTTCACCAGGTTGTGCGCCGCCTCGGGATCCAGTAGTCTGATCGTAGAGCTCGCGTTGCGGCGCATCAATGTACAAGTACTTTCCCGCCCGCCAGGCGCGCAATGAACTCCAGCCGAAAGCGCGATAAGGATAGTCGGTTTCCGCATACTGCGGGCGGTCCTGCGCGGCCATGTCAGATTTTGCTGTGTTCGCCACCCCGCTCGCAGTCGGCTTCATCAGTTCCAGCAGGGATCTTCCCTGCATCGCCGCAGGCGCGACAATTCCAACTTCCTGCAGAAGCGTTGGCGCTATGTCTACCAGGCCGACGCGACTTCGATCCGCGGGTGAACTGAACCTGTACGCCGGCAGTTTAATCACTAACGGGACGTGGATAGGTCTCGTCGTAAAGGAATAGACCGTGGCTCCATTCGCCGTGTTCTCCAAAACCCTCACCATGGTCCGCGACCACGACAATCAGAGTTTGGTCGTAGAGGCCGTGTGACCGCAGCGTCGTCAACAGCTTGCCAATGGCAGAGTCCACATAGGCAATTTCACCGTCGTAAGGCGAAGCCGAATATTGGGCTTTGAACGGTGGCGGCGGGTCGTAAGGATCATGGGGATCATAAAAATGCAGCCAAAGAAAGAAAGGGCCTTGCGGATGTTGGTTGAGCCATGCCAAGGCTGAGTCCACAACCTTCATTCCCTTTCGTTCCACGCTGTGATAGCGATCTTCGCCCTGGCCGCGAATGTGGAACGGCGCGTCGTATATCTCAAAGCCGCGGTCGAACCCAGGCGCGGCTGCGCTCTTTGGATCCAGCACCTGCGATCCGACAAATGCCGCTGTGCGATACCCATGCTGGCGCAGAATGTCGGGCAGATATGGCAAGTCCTTACCAAGGGGCGATCCCAAATCACTCACATGATTGAACTGCGGGTACGTTCCCGTCAGCATGGTTGCGTGCGAAGGCGTTGTCAGCGGAACCTGCGAGTAAGCACGGGCAAAAACTGCAGATTGGCTGGGCAGGGAATCCAGATTCGGCGTAAGTCCGCGCTTGGAACCCAAGAATCCCATGCGGTCCGCGCGCGTAGTATCCAGGGTGATGAGGATAATGTTGACCGGTTTAGCAAAACTTGCGAGCGAACTGCCTGCCAGGAAAAGCAGACACACAAACGGCCGACACAAAAACATTCAAACCCCGCCTTCCATCTTTTGCACTGCCAGATGGTAATTTTACACCGGCTGGATTGTCTCAGCTCTAGCTGCGGCCGGCGCTCACAAATCCACCGTTTGGAAGAAAGTCCGCATTAGTGGCAAGCGCGTGGCGATTGGGCAGAAATCATGGCGCGCTGAAATGCACGGGCATGATGAAATGTGACTATCAGTCGGTATTTTTTCTGGCTAAGGCTTAAGGAGTTAATTCGTTACGCAGACGCTTGGAAAGCTTTTCCATTTGCTTCAGCTTATCGATCAGATCCTTCGGGAACATGCCCTTTGCCACGTTGTCGACCCCGGAATGAATCGACTGCGAGAGGACGATCAGTTCATCCGCATCGCTTTTAAGTTTTGCGAAATCCACTGACGACTGCGGATGAGCTGGAGGCGGAACACTCTTTTGGAATTGGTCCTCGGCACGGTCGGCCTGACGCTGTCCCGTGGGCCCGTTACGTTGCGCCCAGCTCAGTGATGTGAAAATCAGCAAAATAATCAGGAGTGTTGAAGTTCTCATGGCGATCCTCCTAACAAACGAAGTCCCTCATTCAAAACCCGGAATCACTAATCCGCGCGTTTACCGCGTTTGCACCTCCACCGGATCGGGCACGTGCATGGAACCTTGGGTGCCGTCAGGAACTGTTACGGTTTTCCCATGTTCGGCGTAGTGCGCGATTACGCCGGGGCGGGACCAATCGAGGTCCCAGCCATTTTCGATGGCGACGATCGTATAGGAACCGGGAACGACGCTACGCAGGCTGAAACTTCCGTCCTGATCGCTCTGGTCCCTGCGGAACAGATCGCGATGCGAGTCCGGATCTTTCGGCACCAACACTACCATCGCCCCGGGTGCAGCCTTTCCCGCGCGCTTGGCGAATCCTTCTACATTCATTGCGCCGCCGACCAGCGAGAATGAAACTGCCAGCGACGATCCCGCGGTTACATTCAAAATGTGTCCCGCAGTTTCGCTGCCGGTCGAAGAAATTCGTACTACCGAATATCGCTTTCGGCTGCGCGAAAGCCAGAACTTCATATTTACCCGGAGCAACATCCTGAAACTCGAGCTCGCTTTTTGCGTCGACTTCCTGCCACGCAACTACTCGCATTTTGCTGTTGCGTAGCGCGACGCCGAGATGTGGCGGCAGCTTTGTCTCTCCCACCAATTGCACCGTTGCTTTTATATTCGCGCCAGCTTCCGCGCCCGGCACGTTCAACTCCTGCCCATCGTTGGTGAGATTAATTTCGTTAGCCTCATTGCCGTCGCCGCTTCCGGGCGTGCGAACGGAATAGCGTCCCGGCGCGACTCCATTAATCTCGAATACCCCAGGAGAAACCTGCTGCATGCCATCGGTTTGGACGGTATCCACGCCGTCGAAGGACGGCCTTTGCAGCATGGGAACGCTGATTCCGTGTTCGCCGTTGTCAGGGACGCGGAACAGCAAGTGCAGCGCGGGAACCGGATTCAGATGAATGTCGGCCTGCAAGTGATCGCCGCCGCGGATGGGTATCGGGGTAGCGTCATCGGGTTCAGTGGAATCGCCGAAGTACGTAATCGGATAAGCCACATCCAGAGAGCGATCAACCGCAGACGGTCGATTATCGGTTTCGGATTCAGGAGAACCTGGTTCAGAAGAGCGAGGATGGTTCGCATACCAGGGTTTTGCCGTCACCGAGATGAAATAAGTTCCGGCATCAAGCGATGAAAATTCGTATGCACCCTGATCGTCAGTGGAATCGGCGCTAATTTTGAGGATTCGTCCTATGCCCACGCGACGATCTTCACGATAAAGAGAAACCGTGGCATGACGAACGGGATCTCCCAGTTCGTCGAGAATTTTGCCGGAAAGCACCGCCGAGGGCGCGAGCCGCAACACCAGATTCTCCGTATCGAGACCGGCGCCAGTCACAATCGCGGTCGAGAATTGCTCATGCTGCTCGTACGCAGCGGCAATATAACCGCGCTTGTTCCCTTGCAAAGCGTACTTGCCGCCGACGACTTTGAAGTCAAAGCGGCCATCTTCGTCAGTGACTATCGACTGCCGGCGCTCGGGGTTTTTGTCATCAATAATTGTGACGCGCGCGTGGGCGAGCGGATTCCCTCCGGTCGAACTGACTACAACTCCCGCGATTCGAAATGCAGCGTTGGCAGCTGGGGCCTGCGTCGCCGCCGAACCTTGCGCCGCCAAGAACGCAATCGAATGAAAAAGCAGCAAACCGCTGATTAATCTTCCGGACTAGTGACCCGCGAAAATGCAAAAAAGAAATCATGGTTTCTCGTTGGTCGAAATCAACTGCAGATGCAAGTGATCCTTTTGCCCAGCCGTCAGTCTGATCAATTGTCCTCTCTCCTCATAGGCTCGCATTGCTTCGGGATTGCCGTATTCAAGTTCTGGCTGCGGACGATCAAAGGCAAGCGCTAAATAACGTGCCCGGCGGCAATTGCTGCGGCCCGAACTTTCCCTCCCCGCTTACCCATGCGTCGCGAAACTCTCCAGCTGCTATCAGGAAGCGGAACGAAATATACGTGTGGAGAGTTATCAGGCGAGGCCGCCAGCCACCGCATCGTTCCGTTCAGCGATGTGGCTACGCCATCGATCGTGCCGTCAACGTCCGCTCCGGCATCCCGCATGGTAACTTCGATGGGAGAACTCGATCCGCCCAATCCGACTATCAATGGCTGACGCTGCAGGTCCGTGGTGCCAGAAGTGATTGATGCCACGAATCCCCGAGATGAATTAGTCCGCACCCAATAGCGGCCCGGCTGAACGCCTTCAATCGCGAGTGAATCATCTTCACTCGAACGCGGACGCATCCACGCGCTTCTTTCCTGGCCAAAGTCATCGACCGCTTCAAGATGCAAATTGAGGTAGCGCGCTGCGCCCTGTACGATTGCTCCTACGCCCGTTAATTACGACCATAGGCGGGGGATTGGTGTCTTCCGTAGACGTGAACTCTTCCTTAATGTTCACGCCAATCGAACCATTCGGGACCAGCGTCATGCGGGCACCTTCGACGGCGGAGCCCTTGACGCTGATATTTAGCCTTCCAGACGCGCCATTCGGTCCAAAGCTCGACGCTTCCAGCGTATAGTTCCCGTTCGGCAGCAAGCCTTCAATCATCTGCTCGCGATGGTTGTAGCCCAGCGCGTATCCCGGGCCTCTGTGACCTTGCACGGATACGACGATGCTGATGCCGGGAGCGGAAGGCGCATTTGCCACAGCGACTTTGATTGGATAGTACGCGTGCCTGACCAGCGAGATATCCGCCTGGAAAATTTGGCCCGGCGGCTAATTGAATGGTCTGCCCGGCCGCAAAGTCGGTTGCATTTGGAAAATAAACTGGCGGATATCCATAGACCTGACTCTTTGGGTCGGATGCCAGAGGATCGCGATCCATCAGTTCGCGAGTCAGCAGCTTGTAACTTCCCGCCGGAAGTTCGGCAAAACGAAATTCGCCGTTGGACTTGGTCGAAGTCGATCCTGCGAGGACCCAATGCGCGCGACCCTCGAGGACTTGGCGCCGATATAGCTCCAGTTGTATTGGGTCGGAAGCTTCCGCACTGGAGAGAAGAACGCGGCCGATCACCAAAGATTCAGGCGTGAGTGAAAGCACGAGCTCCTTGCTCGCGGCTTCTGGTTGCACAGTTTGGGTTATTCGGCCTTCGATAAATCCCGGTTTTCGCGCCATCAGGCCGACAATATTGGCTCGCTGATAAGAAATTTTATTAGCCGATCCCGATCGATCATTCTTACTGTCGTTGTCGGATTTCGCGAAGGTGAACTCAAAATGCCCCTCGCTATCTGTCATGGTGGCGAAGCGATTATCCGGAGAGTAGACAAGCGCGCGGCCGATCGCTTCGTGAGTGACGCTGTTGACTACCGTTCCGTGAATACTATCCGCCGATTTGTTCTCGGGTTGCCCATTCTGCCCAGAGGCCGGTCTCGCGATTACGCACAAAACAGAAAGCAGCAGGGAAAAAGCAATGGTCCTCAGCGGACTTCGCAGATGAAAACGCGTGGCCATACGAGGTGACAAAAAGCTTGGCAGCTTTTCTTCAGAATACTCTCAAGCGCATGATTGCCGCATGGACAACTCACATTTTAGGGCCATGAACCGAGGAAGCATACCGCTATCGGGTCGCGCCATGCAAATGTACTGCTGCCTCTTCGATGCGCTCCATCTCAATGACGCCAACCCACTGGCCATTGCGAATGTCGATATAGACGAGGCGTCCTCCCAGAACTCTGTGCGGCCGCGGCTGGAGGAACGTCGCGATGGTAACCGAAGAATTGTGTTTTCCACTGCTGCCATTTGCGCCAACGCTCAAACCAGGGTGCGCTGGTTCGTACTTGGTGGAAAAAACCAGCGCCACGTCAAAATGTGATCGCAGATCAGCCGCAGCCATGAGTTGCTCGGCAGAGAAGTCCTCAATCCGGAAAACCCGCATTGGCCGCGTCACGTATCCGAGGTACGGACGAGTGAGTTCGTCACTGGCTGGCCAGGCCGTGAGCACTCTGGCCATCGGATAGCGAGCCTCGGCGAACTCCTCGGCTCGTTGGTGCAGCACAATGTAATCGCGGTAAGCAAGGTTGTCTTCGATGGAAAATCCGTGAGGTGGATTTACAAACAGTGCGGCCACAAATGCTATCACCACAATGACAATCAGGCCGCGCCATAGCCGGGCTCTGCGCCGCAGCGTGGAAACGCAAATGATGATAACCAGCGGCACTACTGGAAGCATGTAGCGGGCGAGCACCGCTCCGCCTACAGCGGCCATCGCAATTACATAAGCTGCGATCACGGCAAGAAAGGAAAACTGCACATCAAGCGGAATCCTTTCGCGCTCTTTGCCGTTGTCGCGCAGCGGCGAAAGCCACATCGCGAGTATCGCCGCCCCCGTCAGGAAGTAAAGGTTCAGATATCCAAGCACCTGCCACAGCCGCAGTCCAAGCGCGAGCAGCACACGTAATGGCTGCATGGTAGCTTTCACGTTGTAGCGAAAAAACTCCGCATTGCCGAAGACGAATCCAGTCCGCGAATAATGAAAGGCGTACCAGAGCGCGAGCGGAATAAGGGGAACAAGAAGCGGGGACGCTGTTTTCATCCCACTGTCATTCCGAGGAGCGAAAGCGACGAGGAATCTGGGTTTCCGCTGGCGGCGCGAAGAACCCAGATCCCTCGCTTCGCTCGGGATGACAACTGGGGCTTTGTCGGGAATCCGCGGCACGGTGAAGGGCGTTTCCTCCAGCGAGTGCGCGTCTTCTCCGGCCGCATCGAGTCTCAATAGAGCTCTTAGCGCCTCCCAGGAGAATAAAGCGAACGGAGCCAGAATGGCAGTTTCTTTCGCCAGCACGGCAAGAGAAAACCAAAGCCCGACGCCCCATCGTCGGTTCTCCACATATGCCAGCAGTCCCCAAAAAGTGAATCCGGCCGCCGCCAAATCCAAGTGAGCAAGCGAGCTTTGCGCGAAAAAAACCGGGTAAAGAGCGGTGCAAATGACGGATGCGACCGCGACTTCTATATTCGCAATCCGTTCGTGCCAGTCGAAAGATGCCGAGCAAAGCAAATGCTGCAATTGCCAGCATTGCCGTCCGCGTAACCGACGGAGCATAGCCGAGGGCCTTCCATGCCAGGGCAAGGTAAGCCATAACTAGCGGTGGATGCGCATTCGATGGAGTGGAGTACGGAATGAAGGTCCCATGCAGAAGCAGATCGCGAGCGGCGGGAATGTAGTATCCGGCTTCATCCCAAAAATACGGCAGACGCAGCAGCGGAATATGCAACGCCACCAGCGAACAAAATAGCACCACAAAAACCAGCGCCGCAGTATACTTGCGTCGCCGCTCGGTGTCTCCGCCCACTGGAGGCAGTTTAGTGCACCGGTCCCGCACTCGCCATTCGGGGATCCAGCTTTATCTCGCCAAATGTGCTTTCATAGCCCGAAATGTTTTGCTGCAAAATCGACATCAGCGCCTTGGCTTGCTGTGGGCTTAAATAGATGCCTTGAAAGTTTCTGACCTCTACCTGAGTTTCACTCTGCTGCTGCAAAGTGCCAAAGATCAGAAAGAAATCCCAGACATTCACACGCACCTGGACGCTGTTGGCGTAACTCTCGCGGTAGTCAGGGGCATTCACCAGCCGGATGTTGGGTTGAGATGGATTATTCATACGACCATCAGTTTAGCGGCAGTGGAGGAAAAAGGGAATTTCAACGCACAGCGGTTAAAAGATCCCGCTTGCATCAATGCCAAGACTTTCTAAAGCCATTGAGGTCGGTGAGGGAATTGGCTCGGAATGCGGCCTTTATAAGCGAGCGGGAAAATAAACGGTCCGACGGCCATTCCAAACCCACGCCTAATAAAAATAACCCTGTTCCTGTGCCGGCGTCTTTTTGTTGTCACGATTAGTGTCTTTTTTGTTGTACGGGCAACGGCGTTCTGCGCGGCGCTATCAAAAAGCTCCAGAGGGCGTGATGAAGCATAGTAAACCTAAAAAGCAGCCAAGCCGGCACGAGTATGCGTTAGCGTTAAAAACAATCCGTGCGCAGTTCCAGACAATTGAATCGCAGTCCGATACTATCCGCCGCCAAAATCAATTCATGGTCACGATATGGATGGACGACGAGGGGCCAACCATGCGTGGCAAGGCTCAAGGCAAGGCGTGGCACGGTTCGGCGAACCGTTGGATTAACTGAAAATCAAGAGTCCCGACCTGCCCGCTTCAAGTCATTCGTAGCAAAGGGATAGCGAGTCCCGTAAGTGTATCCGGAAGTCAGTTGTCACCGATCATGACTACGGGATTTGCTGTATTGTCAGCGTCCCCTGCGTGCGTTACGGTGTAGACATCACAGTGAGCTTGACGGTCATGGGTCAGCGTCGGCTAGGGACCCGGCATTCAGACCCTTACGACCGTAGAATTTGTACCGCACGTTTCAGGCCGGACAAAGCGTTCCGGCCTCTTTCTTTTGCCAGCAGCTGCCTCAGTATTCCGCGCTGGTTGTTCGCTATCGCGGCTACTCCGCTTCCGTCTCGTGCTACGATTTAGTGGGTTCGCATGAGACGGAAGCGGAGTAGCCGCGATAGGCGATGTGTTGAGCCTGTTCCCCGGATAAAATTACCAATGACTTCATCGCTCGCAACCCAGCGAACCAGCAGCATGGTATAGACTCGTAGCCGCTTATAGTCGTCAACTTCCAATTGGAGGAGGGTTATGCGGACAACCACTCGGATTTTAGTGTCAGGAACTTTCATTCTGTGGGCGATGGTGGGAAGCTCCGGCAAGGCACAGACGGTGCCAGCGCAAACGAACAGGACCGCACAAAATCATGCTGCAGCCGAAAGTAACGCTGCTTGCCAGAGGATAATCGCCGAATGCAGGAAACTGGGATACATTCAGGGACAATGGAAAAAAGATAACGGTCTCTGGAAAGACTGTTTCGATCCAATCGTAAAGGGCGGCGGTACCCCAACCCGAGACGGAAAACCCATGAACGTTCCTGTCAGCCCCAGCGACGTTCAAGCCTGCCGCGCCACTCAAGGCCATAGGTAATAAGATTTAGTGGAGGCAGGTTTCAGCACCGGGTTTAACCATTAGGCGAACACATCGATGCCGGGATGGCGGAATTGGCAGACGCGCTGGACTTAGGATCCAGTGCCGCAAGGCGTGCAGGTTCGAGTCCTGTTCCCGGCACCAAAAACCTAGGCCCGAGTCTTTTGGAGTCTCACGCTTGGACACCCACTAGAAAACGTAGCGATCAACTTTCGGGTTCTACTACGAACCCGACGGCCGCATCAGATCGATTCCTGTCACTGCACCTGTTGCAAACCTTGGTACACCGCCATGCCGGCGATCACCAGCAGCAGCACTCCGGAGGCAGCCCCCATCCACTTCACCAGGGGAGTGATCTTGTTCACCTTGGCCATGATCTCGATCTGTTCCTTTTCCATGTGCGATTCAGACTCGCCGAGGAACAGTTGATCATCCTCTTGCATGGTCAGGGTACTGCGGTAGATAAGGAGGATGACCAGGATAGCAGTGAGAACTCCCCAGACAACTAGCGGCCACATTAACGTTTCCATCATAAGCCACCTCGGTGCTGATCTCGTCTGACCCCGCCCCTTGATGCGTTGACTTGGGCCACAACCAACACAGGCGGAGCCCCACGCGCCGATTATATGCCTAGAAATCAATTCCCGCGCAGGATTTGTTTTGGCTAGCGACCGCCTAAGACCTTGTGTCATCTAATAACCAAAAGGCCACTGCTAGACGGACGGGCTGGATTTTGGCCTCGATCCTGACCGTGCCTTTGTTATAATTAAGATAGAAATTTAAGGAGATGCCAATGGCCACGACTACCGCTCCGACTTCCGCTCCCGAAACGACACCTAAAACGCCGCCGGTGAGCCTAACCCCTAACGCCGTCGCCAAAGTGAAGGAAATTATGGCGCAACAGAACCCCGTTCCCGCTGGGCTCCGCGTAGGCGTGGTTGGCGGCGGTTGCTCTGGCTTCTCCTACTCGATGTCGTTTGAAAATGCCTCCGGCATGATGGACAAAGTGTTCGACATGGATGGCCTCAAAGTCTACGTTGACGCTACTTCGCTAATGTACCTCAATAACTGCATCGTCGATTATGTTGAGACCCTCGAAGGCGCGGGCTTCAAGTTTGAAAACCCGAACGTGAAGAGCACCTGCGGTTGCGGATCTTCGTTCAGCGTCTAAGCTGAAACCGCCGAAGTTGAAAAAGCCTCATCGCAAACGATGAGGCTTTTTGCTTGTGTTCGTGTGGAACCGGGTCTTTGACCCGGTTAGCGGTGGCCTCGGAAGCTATCTGCCGCGCAACCGCGGCCGGTCCGGGTCAAAGACCCGGACCCACACAAGACCGAATCGTTCACGAGTTCAGCTTAGTACGTTGCCACGAAACCTCCCTCGTAGTTGTTGTTGGGTTCGCAGAAGCCGACGATGCGGTTTTTGTCATTGAGTCCGTTTGCAGCAGTACCCATGCTGTTGCTGCAGTCGAACGTGTAGTACTTGCCTTTGTGAAACAGCGCGCCGTGTCCACTGAAGTCGTTGGAGAACCATTGATAAGCGATGTCACCGGCAGTATTGATGTCACGGGCCATCGTTTGCACCGCGTTGGGAACGTTAATCGTCTTGTAGGTCTTACCGTTGTACAGAGAAGATTCACTGTTGCCTGCAGAATCTAACCAATCCAGCACGATATCGCCCTGGTTGTTTATCCCCTCGGCGACCGTCGCCAAGGCACCGGGCACATTCAGAGTCGTGTAGGTTTTGCCTTTGAGCACGAACCCCTGCGAGTACCCGCTGGACGTGGCGTAGCCGCCGACAATCAGCCCAGCATCGTTGATCCCATTGGCCTGCGAATACAGCGCTCCACGAGGTCCCGGGATAGTGGTAAATTTGCCGCTTTGATACAAGAATCCTTTCCCTTTGCCGCCTGCATCGGTGTAGCCACCCACGATCGCGCCTTTGGAATTGATTTGCCAGCAGACCGTCTGGCTGCCATGCGGGTGATCGATGCGGGTCAATGTTTTGCCATTCAACATAAAGCCACGTTGGTACCCCGGCTTATCTATGTAGAGTCCGACCATCACACCCGCGTTGTTAATTCCGTTGAGAGCGGTGGTTAGCGCTCCCGGCACTCGGATGGTCTTAAATTTGAAGGTCAGTGTCGGCGCATTGGCTGCGACCGCCGAAATCATGAATGCGAGCACGAGCGTCGGGACCAGCAGCAACGTCTTGCAGGTTTTCATCTCCGTTTTCCCCTTGGTAGATTTGCACGGGCTCCGAGGAAAATTAAAAATTGCGGGAACCTCAATGCGCAAGCGATTGTACACTGGCATCACCGCTTCGGGTCAGGGTTTGTGCAGTGATTCTTGGCGAAGGGGACGTTTAACCTACAGGGACAACACTACGGCTGTTCAGGCGGCATTTGCGGCATTTGCGGCGTTTGCACACCGGGTTGATTGGGCTGGCTTGGCTGGATACCACCGGGGTTAGGCTGTCCCGAAATACCGGAGGAACTCCCCGAATTGCCAGTGCCCGGGGCGCCCTGAATTGCTGTTGCCCCTTGTAAAGAAGGCTGGTTCGGCGTGGTCAAAAGTCCGCCGCGATCCGTGGTCGGATCGTAAATGAACTGCCACTCGTTGTAGTGACTTTTCTTATTGAAGATGCGAATGGTTTTGTCTTTACTGGTGCTGGCTACTCCAACGATAGGTCCACCGCCGAAGACTTGCGCATTCGGAGAATTAGCCCCGTTTACCGTGCCGAAAGCGCCGGGTGCACCAGGACCGGCCGCTGCGAAACTTGTTCCCTGACTAGGCGTGGTACCTGGGCCATTGCCTTCAGCATTGTCCTCTGAGTTCTGTCCCGGGGTTGGCGTTACCAGCGTGTTGGGCGACTTACCTTGTGCCGAATTCGCATTTATGCCAGCAGCTGCGGCAAGGCCGCCAGCCGCGGCGAATGCATTCAGCGCGCCGTTAGCGAGTGCGGCTTGCCCGCCAGGACCGCCGTTTATTCCCCCAGCGCCGGGATTGAGGCCGCCGGCCGGAGTGGCTCCCGCTATCCCCGCTCCGAACGACATTTGCACTTCGCCCAGGTGGAGCAGCTTGAAGTCTTTTCCGGTGATGGGATCTTTGTAGCGCTTACGCAGGAAACGCACCTGATTGGTGTTTTCCAGGTCTTCCAGCCGGGTCGGATAACGTCCGAATTTCTTGACAAAATGCTTCATCGCCCGCGAATACTGCACCCCGCGATGAATCAACTCTTCCTCACGATCCCGCTTTACCTGGAACACGACAACCGGCAACATCACCATCGCAGCCACGGCGAGAAGGGAGACGAAGAGGATAAGCGTGATCAGAATGTATCCCCGCTCACGGCGGCGGCGCAGTTTCGGGATGGGGTGCGATTTCACGTTCAACTCGTTTTGTTATTCCCACATTTACTGCGTTTTGTCATTCCGAGGAGGAAGCGACGAGGCATCTGCGTCTCCGCCGGCAGCGTCAAGGACCCAGGTCCCTCGCTTCGCTCGGGATGACAACGATAGGCGAGGCCGATGCACCTATCCCAAGGTCAGCGGAATATTTTGGCGGTTGTTGTTGAGCACGTCTTCTATTTCCACCGAAGTGGGCGAGATGCGCAAAACTTTGTAGTGGCGATTGACCACTTCTCCTTCAGCTGCGATAAAAACGTCTTCACCCTCCGAGAGAAAAACCTTCTTAGCCTCGCCCGGTTTGCTGGCGAATCCGAAAAATTTCAGGTTGATGGGCGGCGGAGGCGGAGGTCGTGGCGGGCCACTTTCCGCGGCTTTTTGTTCGTCCGTTTTAACTGTTGTTATGGGCTTCGGAATCTCCGCTTGAGCCTGGAAAATATTCCTTCCCGTGCCTTCGTACTTAGTATCCTCGCTCGCCTTCAGCCAGTCATATCGCAGGGTGGGATCGAGCGAACGAGGCGCGTTGGTGACTTTCTTGCCGCGACCTTTCACGCGTGTGGCCAGTCGAGCAGGCGTAGCTGGCTGATAACCAGCCGCCGGGCCTGTGGAGACCGGCGCCGACGCCGAAGGACTCGATCCTCCGTAATTGAGAAAAAACACGATCACGGCGAACGCCATCAGCGCGAGAGCGACGAATAGCTTAGTCCGATTTTCCGCTCCGAGTTTCACTCAGCACCCGTCTTCAGTTAGAACCGGTCTCATGTCCCCGAGGAAAAGTCCCTCAGGGGATCAAGCCCGGATTTTTGTTGACCGTCAGCGGCACGGCTGAACAAGCGATGAATCGGCGTTTAGGTTTTGAAGGGGGCGCGGCTTCCAGCCGCGCCGTTATTCTTTTAGATGCCTTGCGGCACGGCTGGAAGCCGTGCCCCCTTCAAAACCTAAACGGCTCAAGAGTCTTTCAGCAGCCTGTCAGCCGTGCCCATTTCAAGAACTTGAATATATTTCTCAGCAGTCTCGAGCGCACGCACTGCTCAATGACTACGTCGCACCCGACTTCAAATAAGTTTCCAGCTTCAGCTGTAGCTTAACCACGCCGTTCTGTTCTCCGCCCAAGCCCACGCTGTCCACTAAGAAAAACATCTGATTGCGTTCGAGCGCGTTTATGAATCGGACAAGCTGCAGGTAATCACCACCGAGGTCCGCCTCGATTTCCATCCGCCGCACACTCAGTCCGGTCATCTCCGCATCTTTCATCGAATACTTAATGCTTTCGATTTTGACGCCATTCTGCGACGCCACCTTGCCCAGATCCGCGGAGATCGAGGAGTCCTGTGCGGGCAGACGTTGCGCATAAAACTGGTCGATTTGCTTGTGAGCGAGAGGAATCTTTTTGTCCAGGCCGCGTAATGGTTCCACCTCTCGTGTCTTCTGCTGCAATTCTCTCCAGGCTTGATCCAGTTGCTGATGCCGCGATGCTTGTGAGCCAATCAGAGGTGAAAAAAATAAGCCGATCAGAAATACATCCACCGCCGCCAGGGCAGCCATGGCGATCTGAACTTTCCTCCGCGTATCTCTGAGATCGGGCATTACTGCGCGCCTCCCGCGGTGCTGCTTCCAATCCCCGGTACGTAAACAGCGGTAATGTGAAACTGCACTGTGTCGCCGGCGCCCTGATTGCCGGTATTGGAATTTTCTTCTTCAATGTAGGTGTCGTGAAAATGTTTTGAGGCTTCCATCTTGCTTACCAGGTCGAGAGCATGTTCGCGCGTATCTCCATCCACGATCAGTTTGATCTCAAGTTCATTATCGGGACTGAGTTCAGGATGAATCGAAGTCACATGCAGCCTTGGCGGCATGACCCGTTCCAGGTCTTCGAATGCCTTAGTCCAGGAAAAAGCTTTGCGCTGGAAAAGATCGTTGAGGAACTGCGATCGGTCGCGGGTACTGCTGTTCTGCGGCGAATTCATTAGGGCTTGGGCATCGGCTTTTTCTTTGTCACGGATTGCGCTCTGCTGCTGGTATTGCCGGATGATCTGCCGGTCTCTGCGCGCGCCAATCCAGCCATTGACGGTCATGATCAGCAGAAGCAGGGTCAGAATTCCGAGGGCAAGCACGCCTCCGCCCCAACGCAGCCAGAAGCGTCGCGCATCCTCATAGGGCTGGGTCGCGAGATTGATGTCAACGCGCATTTACGACAAAAGGGCCCCCACCACCCCGGCCATTCTCCACTTTGGAATCGATCCGATGCCTGCCCCCAATTGTGAATTGGAAACCAGTTCCGTTACCTCAGCTCCGGTCTGGGCACGCAGCGCGGGTACGGCTCCGCCTGCGTCTGCGAGACCCGCTACGAAAATCTGTTCGATATTCAGATGGTAAGTATCCTGAAAAAACACCACCGAGGGATAAACCTCTTCCGCCAGTTGTTCCCCGGTAATCGTGACCCCGCGCGGATTTTCCAACGTGCGGAACAACAACAATTGATTCTTGTCGAGAATGGCAATGCTGGTAGTGCGCGAGTCCACTTTTACCACCAGAGTGGGACGCGTCGCCTCAGCCGCGCCCAACGCAGCCAGCATGGAAGGCAGCACAATGCCTGGGCTGTATCCGGCTTCTCTAAATATCGACTCATAATCTTCAATCACGCTACTCAATGCCACCGCTGCCACCACCTTCAACCCATTCGTGGACTGTTGTGCGTGATATGAAATTTTGGCTTTATCGAGATCAAACGGGAGCGATTTCTTCAGTCGAAAACGCACCACGCTTTCCGCCTCGGTGCGGTTCGCCGGCAAAGTTTCAAAATCAAGCAGCATGACGCGTACGGTGGCATCGGGTAGAACGGCGATGACGTCTCGTGACCGGCTGTTCAGAGCGCCCAGCGTCTCTCGAACCGCCTCGAAGACGCGCTGGCGCTCGCGCAGATTCGTCTCCAGCAGGTCGGGAACCACGCTACCTCGTGCCAATTCGCCAGCGGTACAGGCGTCAACCATGTTTCCACGCTCGGAAATTCTTCCCGCGACGACGCGATCAGCCGCAATCTCGCATGCCAGCTTTGGCTTGGAACTCGAATTGAAATTAGCACGCATTTCTGAAGACACTACTCTTCGTAGCGATACTACAAGTAAAACCCCCCGCCGCTAATAAATGCAATAGCTGGAAGAGCACCGGAGTCATTGAACGAAAGATCAGCCGCAGACTGACAAATTCACTCGCCACCTTCTACTCGACTTGTCATCCCGAGCGGTGCGATGGATCTGCAGTTCTGGTGTCCGCAAAAATGCAGATTCCTCGCTACGCTCGGAATGACAAGGCGTGGAAATGACCTTATCGCATGCTTTCGATGAAGGTGACTTTATTAATCTCTTTCAAGGTGGTCAGCCCGGTTCTGACTTTATCCAGCGCCGACTCACGCAGGAAGCGCATGCCCTCATCGCGGGCGGCTCGTCGAATTTCGGAAGTTGGCTTCTTCAGCAGAATCATCTCCCGAATCCGATCGCTCAAATCGAGCAGTTCGTGGATGGCAGTTCGCCCACGGAATCCGGTGCCGGCGCATTCAATGCAGCCTTGGCCCTCGTAGAACGTGACCTCTGACCAGGCCTTCGGATCAAGCCCGCTGGCCTCTAAAACCTCCGGAGTATAGTGCGTCGCAGTGCGGCAGGATTCGCAAATCAACCGCACCAGTCGTTGCGCCAGAATGCAGTTCAACGCGGAAACAAAGTTGTAAGGCTCAACACCCATATTGAGGAAACGGCCGATGACATCAACCACATTGTTCGCGTGGACAGTGGTGAACACCAGGTGGCCGGTGAGCGCCGACTGAATCGCAATCTGCGCGGTCTCGGTGTCGCGAATTTCGCCGACCATGATCTTGTCCGGGTCATGACGCAGAATGGACCGCAGTCCACGCGCGAAGGTGAGTCCTTTTTTCTCATTCACCGGAATCTGAGTGATGCCGCGAATCTGATATTCAACCGGGTCTTCAATGGTGATGATTTTGTCTTCGTCGGTCTTGATCTCGCTGACCGCCGCGTACAAGGTCGTGGTCTTGCCGCTTCCCGTCGGCCCCGTAACCAGCACCATGCCGTACGGTTCTTTGATGTAGCGGCGAAATTTCCGCAGATCGTCTTCGTCGAAACCAACAACGTCGAGAGTGAGCTTGTGAAACTTCTCGCTCATCGATTCTTTATCGAGTACGCGGAGAACGGCGTCCTCGCCGTGAATCGACGGCATAATCGAAACGCGGAAATCGATCGGCCGCTCGGGGCTGCCGTAGCGCACGCGGAAGCGTCCGTCCTGCGGAACCCGGCGTTCGGAGATATCCAACTCACTCATGACTTTGATACGTGAAATAATCGTCGAGTGATGCTCCTTCGCAATAGGCGGCATAGCCTGGGTCAGCACGCCATCGATGCGGAACTTGATGCACACCGAATCGTCGCGAGTCTCGATATGAATATCACTGGCGCGCCGCTGCAGCGCAGTGAAAATCGTGGTATCGACCAAACGAATAATCGGACTGATATCACCTTGCTGCGTGGCCAGCCGATCGATCGAAATGCTTTCGTCGCTGCCGCTTTCATCTTCGCGGATTACGTCTAGAGCAAATCCCTCGCTGGCGTCTTCAAGAACCCGCTTCGACTGCTCCGTCTTCTTGAGGATCTCGGTGATCTGCGCCAGCGTCGAAACTTTGGTGACGATGCGCTTGCCGAGCAGCAGGCTGATCTCGTCGATCATCATCAACTGGCTGGGATCGGCGATGGCAATGGCCAACCGGCCGTCTTCGGTTTCTTCCAGCGGCACGAAGTTGTAGCGGAACATCAGGTGAACTGGAATGGTCTTGAACAGATCGTGGTGAAGCTGGAAGTTATGCAGGTCGACGAACTGGCAGCGATAGCGGCGCGCAATATCCTGCGCTTTTTCCAGTTCTTCGCTGTGAGTGCCGGGCGCTGCATTCCCGTTCCCACCGACGAATACTGTTTTGTTTTCGGTCGTACTTGCCATACCTACTCCAGTGTAGGCGCGGGCGTCCCCGCCCGTGCATGAACCGCGCTAAAGCTTGTGCTAATCCCGATCACAATCCCTTAATGAATCGTAGATCCTAAAGTGAAAATGGGTAAATACAGCGAGATGAGTATTCCGCCCACAATCACCGCCATGAAGATGAGGATGACCGGCTCGATGAGAGCCATGGCCGCTCCCAGCGCGTTCTGCACATCCTCCTCATAAAATTCCGCCACCGAGTTCAACATTGCCGGCAAGGCTCCAGTGGATTCGCCCACCTCGATCATTTCCACCGACAACTCGGGAAACATTTTTTGCTCTTCCAGGCTCTTGGCTAACGGCTGTCCTTCGCGTACTCGGATGGCGGCGTCGGAAACACCGTTGAGAATGCGCCGGCTGCTCATCGAAGCGCCCGCGGTTTGCAGCGACGGCACCAGCGGCATGCCGCCCGCGAGCAGAGTCGAAAGCATGCGGGAAAAATTCGCTACCTGATACTTCAACCATATTTCGCCCAGCAGAGGCAGCGCGAGAATGACGCGGTCGACGCGTTCCGCCCCGCGATCGGTTTTCTTCCACTGCCAGAAGCCCAGCAGGGCAACCACCACCGCAATCCCGAAAATCGGAAAGTATCTTTGCGCGTTGTTTCCGATATTCAACATGACCAGCGTGATCACTGGCAGTTGCGCGCCCATATCCTGATAGAGCTTGGCAAACTGCGGCACCACGTACGTGACCAGAAACACCAGCATCAACGACACGACCGTGACCAGCAGCGTCGGATACACCAGCGAAACCGCCAACTTCTTCTTGAAGGTCAACGCCATTTTCTGGAACGCGATGTAGCGGGAGAGCACTTCTTCCATGTTGCCGCTCTTCTCGCCCGCCATCAGAGTGCTGGTATAGATTTTCGGAAAAGCACCCTGGCCCGAAAACGCGTCGGACAGCAACTCCCCGGCTTTGACCCGGTCGCGCACATTCTGCAACAGGCTCTGCAGATACGGATCGCGCTGCCGCTTGATCAGCAAATCCAACGAATTCAAAATCGGCAGCCCGGCTTTGATCAGGGTAAGGAACTGCGAATTGAAGATAAGAAACTGGCCCTGCTTGACCTTGCCGCGCCGCCGCAGTCCGCCCGAAAAAACTCCCCGAGGCTTGACCCAATACACCAGGAAACCCTGCTGCACAAAGCGGTCGCGAACCTCGGCCTCGGAGTAGCCGTTTTCGACTTGCTCCAACAGGTGCCCGCGCTCGTCCGCGATTTTGACTACGAATTCGGCCATGTCCTCGTCCGTTTACCGTTGTCCACCCCAGTCTAGCATTCCCCCATGTCCACTATTTGTTAAATGCCCGTCAAACCATATCGAGGGTAATGCAAGTCATCTAATATCGCTGCCATACCGTAACCAACTGATAACAAAGCTAATACGCATTGTCATCCCGAGCGAAGCGAGGGATCTGGGTCTCTCTTCGTGGCCCACGAACCCAAGACTCCTCGTCGCTTTCGCTCCTCGGAATGACAGGAGGAGAGCGTTGCTCAGGCGGCGCATACCTCCGTCGCTACTGTCCCCAGTCGCCGCCAATCACCTCAACCCCATCCGGCACGGCAAACCGAAACCGCTGATCAGCCACCGCTACATTCTCCCTCTGATCAGTAAAGCGATATTCCGTGACCGATCCATCCACTTCTTCGATTAAGATGCGGCTAATCCAATGCTCCGGCGTGATCTCCAGCAAAACCTGGCTAACCCGGTCCGCCAAACTCTTTGGGACGCCCCTCAACACCACGTCCCCAGCCACCAGGGGAGCCACGTCCGAGGCCAACGACAAAGCCTGCAATTCCTTCTCCAACTTGGTCTTACCTAAAAGAAAAGCCAGCGGAGACCGCAAATCGTCCAACTTCTTAACCGCCGTCCGCCGCACCTGGCGCTCACCCGGGACGTAAAACCACGCATCCTTGCCGTCGCTCAAAAACAACTTCTCCCTCGGAGAACGGTACTCCCACCGCATCTTGCCAGGTTTTTTTAACCAAAGTGTTCCCGATTCAGTACGTTCCGTTCCCGCACCCCGGTAGATTTCAGTGAAGTCAGTCTGGAGGGTGTGCAAGTGGTTATAACGTTCGTCGACAGCCTGCGCGATGGCATGGACGTCAGGCGCGGGCGCAGCAGCTGCAATGGCAGCGGCCAATCCGATGACAACAAAGCTGCGCAGAATGGAATTCAGGTCCACACGAGTAGTTTACGGGACGCTCCACAACGGTGCTGAGGCCCTGAGGTTAAGACGAAAACGAAGAGGCTGGATAGCACGATTTATATCACCACCACTCTGTCCGACTGGTTGCTTCGCCTGCAGCGGAGCCTCACATTCCGGTCGTTGGTGACGATGTGCATTTTGGGGTCGGCCAAATAGTAGAGCAGGAGCCTGTCCACCCAATCGCTGGCATTCCTGAGATAGTCATAATTCGGACCTATTTCAGTCAGGAGGAAGCGCTCGTAGTGAAATGCCGCATCCAGCGAATCTGCAACCGCCTCGACATCCCCGTTGGTCTGGGCCAACTTGAGATTAGACAGCACACCCTGGGCGTGGTCCGTCCTCGTAGGGACATACCCCTTCTGCCTTCTCAAGTCCATTTTCCTCGCGTACTCCTTCTTTCCGTTCTCTTGTGGGATTTTGATCTTGTCAAAATCTATACCGTACGAGAACGGTGTCGGCTCGGGAAGTTCAACATCGGCGCTGGTGAGGGCGTCCCTAGACGTCGCCGAAACCACAATTCGCAGCATCTCCATAAAGTCTTCCTCGTGGAGCCTCGTAATCGGGCTTCCCACATTTAGGACGGTTCTCGCAACAAACTCTCCCGGAAACGGCAACATATTGTCTTGGCCGTGGGCGAGGAACAAAAACGATTTTAGGTCTTTGAAGAAATAGGTCGGCTCTGGCTTGGCCAGACGCGCAAGAAGCTCAATCAGCACCAGCGGGCACGCGACGTACCTATGGCCCTTTGATTCCAACTTAGCCTTTTCAGCTTGCCATTTCCGACGCACAACAGGATCAGACTCCCACTTGGAGCAAACATTCGTGTCTGCAAAGAAAGGCATTCTCAACTCCCAACCGGAAGGTCGTCAGCCAAGACAAACGGCATCGCTATGCCGCTTTCTGCGGATGAAGCTTTTCGTCGTACCACGTGATTTGTTTTATCGCCTGTCCAATCGCGTCCTTTAACTGTTCTTCAGAGAACTCGACTTCTCCCGAGGCGTTGCGATGCTGATCTGCGACCCTTCGGCTTACAGCTCGATAGTCCCAATCTGCCCGTGAATCGGCATGGATTATGGAGTCCCTCACATTAACCATGTCCTCGAAGTATGAGAGCGGCACTGGGCCGTCGCCTAAGCACTTGTTCAGAACGTCAAGCTGATTGATCAGCAACGACTCGTGAGCCCTGCCGGCTTTGAGATTGCGCTGTTTGACAAACCGGGCAACCCAATGCTGCAGCCTCGTTATCACGCCCACCAGAGCCAAACGGTTTGCTGCCTTTCGCAATTCGTCGTAGCCATTCCGCACATGGCAAATCACTGACGACGCTACCTCATTGTCCTCTAGAGCAAGTGCTTCCTGCCAATTCCCTATGTCCTCATCCTCTGCCCGCGCGATCCCCACAAGCGCAAAACGATGGTTCGCGACGACCACGCAATTTAGATCGACCGCGAATTCGTGCGCGACTTCAACAATCTCGCCATTGTTAAAGTTCAGTTCATCTAAATCGGCCATATTCAAGCTCCCACGTTCTCACCAAGCAACCATTATATGTGGATGGCAGTTAGTTTTTGACCAGAGCCGCGGAACGTCTTACGACGAGTTGAAGGGAACCGAGGCCAGCCATGGACATGATTCCGCTCAAGCCGGAGCGTAAGGCGCAATTAGAAGAGTACGCCAAACGGCGTGGCCAGGACCCAGCCGCCGCTCTCGATGATGCCCTTGCGACCTACCTCGAATGGGAGCGGCAGGACCCCGCAGAAGCGGCTGAAGATTCTGTCACGATCGAGAAAGATGCGGTATACGTCGTGAACATCCGTCACGGCCGCCGGCAACCGCTCAAGCACTAATCAATCCGCGGGTGCCCCATTTCTCGCGCGCCCTTTGCGCGAGAAGTGGGAGCCGCGCTAACCGGACGCATGTGCTTTCATATACGCCCGCAGGATGGCATTGATGCGGGTCTGGTACCCGCGCTGTTGCCGGAACCACGCCAGCAAGTCTGTATCCAGCCGCATAGTCACAACGGTTTTTCGCGTGGGCCATACCACGGTGGCGTCTTTCCAGAACTCTTCATCCGTGGGGCGCACGTCGGGGTCGGACGCAATGCCGCGCCGAATCTGAGCATGGCTGATGTGGCGCAGCTTGTTCCAGTCCGTGCCTTTGTCGCGCTTAGCTTTCGATGTTTTGCCAGTAGGAGCGTCGTTCGTGCGGCTCCGAGCGCCAGGCCGAGATGATGCGCCTTTCCTCATCGTTTTCATCTGTGTAAACCACCGTAATTTCCAAGCCGTTCACCAAGCCAATCGCGTAGACTCGGCTCTCACCATAATCGAATCGGTCGTCAACCTTTTCAACAGTCGGCCCTTCGAAGATCCGTGCCGCATCTTGAAATGCGATTCCATGGCGAACGATGTTGCGGCGGTTCTTCTCTCTGTCCCAACTATAACGCATAAGTTGTATTTACGCAATGTCAATACATAGAAAACGGCGACAAACGCAATTAAAATTTTTCCCTGTACATCCTTTCCCTAGTAAGCTATCGTATATCGGTTACCATTAGCTCTTTGATAATCAAAAAATCGAGAACGAAGTGCAAATTTGGAACTCGAGGCCGCTAACTCCTTATTCCGGGATATTTTGCATGTAAGTTGTTCCTCAAAGATTTTGACCTCGGTCTGACCGCGACCCCATGATTCCAAAAGATCATGGGGGAGGGGGTATACCTTAAAAGGCCGCGTCATTTCGGGAAAAGATTGAATACTGACGCGTGCCGACAATTCTCCTGTACCTGTGGCTAGCGAGCACATGCTGCAAAAGCGGATTGTGATAAAGCACAAATACCGGCCGTGGATTTTCCCGCAACGAATGCTTCGAGGTTCGATTGATCATGCTCACCAACCCAGATTCGGGTAGAGGGTTGAATAAATAGAGCACGGTCGGTTCGGCTGGAAAGTCGAATTCCGAAGCGTCGCCCAGCACGCAGTCGATGGCGAAGCACCGCTGAGAATCGCTTTTGTATTTGCTGATATTCTCTTTCGCCACGCGATGCAGTTCGGGCAGCAATTCGATTCCCAGGATCCGCCGGAAAGGATACTGCGAAGCCATCAGCAAAGCGCGTCCTTTGCCGGAACCGATATCGATGAAGGTGAACTCCGGCAAATTGATTTTCGGAGTCACCTGCATCAGGCTCTCGATCATTTCGCGAAACAGCGTCGGTTCGGTTGGTTGATAAGGCGAGTGAAAGTGTCCGAGCAATCGGTCGCGCCAGCCAACCGTCGCGCTGGTTGTATCGACGCGAAAGTCCCAGTCGTAATCGACGTCGCCGTAGCGTTGCCGCCGTCGCGACGGAGTGGATTCGTGGGCGAACTCCCACAGCGTCGAGATGAACTGCTTCACCGTGGGAAAAAATCCATCGCGCGCTGACTTGGTCCTGCCACCAACTGAATGGCACAGACAGGTTCGGATTGCGCTCTGCTGCCATGCAGACTATGGTGCCATCGACCTGCCACGCTTTGCGCTGCAGTCGACGACAGTGTCCCCGCTCATGCACAGGCTACGCGAGCCTTCGACATCTTTACCAGATGACACGGCTGGTTCGTGTGTTGGTCGCGCGGGAAGGGAAGTGTTCCGTTTTCCGTATAGCCCAGACGGTGATAAAACCCGGGCAGTTCGGTGCGCAGGTTCACGATAGTGAGGTCCATGAAGCGGCAGTCCGCGGCACGGCAGTAGTCTTCAGCGGCTGCGATCATGCGGGATCCAAGGCCGGAACGTTGCAGTGCAGGCTCGACCGCGAGCAGGCCAAAATATCCGCGGTCGCCATGCAGTTCCACGTAGACGCATCCGGTTAGCCTGCCGGCTTCCTCCGTCAGAAGGAACTTTCCCTTCTGCAGAAGTTCGCGAACTTTTTCTGGGTTGGTGCGATCGCCGTCGGTGAAGAACCTCTCCGCGCGGAATGCGGCGTTCACTAGGCGCGCGATGTTTTCAGCATCGTCGAGTTTTGCTACGCGTATGGATCATGGATTGGAGCTGCACGGGCGAGGACGCCCGCGCCTACACATGTTAATTCACGGCGGGGAGCTTCGGCTTTCGTGGCGGAATGTAGCCAATCGGAATTCCTTTTTCGATGAAGGGCAGGTCATCCGGTACTCGCACTTCGACGTGGCCGTCGGGCATGAGTTTATAGGTGTGGCCTAGCGGATCAACGGGAATACCATGCAACAGATTTGCCGCGGTCAGGTCGGAGAAGCTCTGTGGAAGATGTCCAGTCTTTTCGCGATAGCGCGATACAAGTTCTTCCAGTTTGGTCACGTCTTCATCCACTTGCAAGGCGTTCAGGTGCGCTACGGCATTGGATTTTACATTTGCATCGTGCGTAGTTTGGAAAGTGGTCTGCCACATAAGACGCGCGGTTTGCAGATTGCCCGCGTGCTCAGCCATCTTGGCCGCCATGATGCTCATGACCTGATGCGAATTGGGCACCTTGGCGCCATCAGCGAATGCTTTTTCCGCGTTGGCGTAGTCTCCGAGCTCCATGTAATAAATGAAACCCAAATCGTAGTAGAGATGCCATTGATCAGGATTGTTGCGGATGCCAAACTCCGCCAGTTTAATAGCGCGCTCCGGTTGGCCTGCGCCGCCGGGTATTTTAGGAGCGAGAAAGTTAGCGCCATACTCGTAGGCCACGAGCAGATGAGGATCGAGCGTGGTGGTGATTTCAAGCAGCGGCGCCAATAAGTCAAAATGCTCCGAGCCGCGCGTGAGCTTGTCTCCGAAATATTGCACTGCCCGGGTCCAGTAGATGTCGGCGAGCAAACCATCGTATCCCAGGCTCATGCGCTTGAGCAGCGTGGGCGAGGATATGTAAAGGACATCCTCGAGCGTGGCTGCGTTACGCTCGCGATCCAGGCGCTGCAGCAGCAACACCGATGCTGCCAGACAAAATATCAGCAGAATGCTGGCTGCGATTGTGAGCCGGCGGGAAGGCCTCATTTCAGATTCCGGCGCTCGAAAATCAGCACCGCCCCGCACAGGGCCATACTGGCGTAGACCAGCGCATAAAGTGTGTTCGACAAAATCAACTGAGTGGAGACTGGTTGTTCGTGCGCCACCGAACTGATCACATTTAATGCGGAAAAATTTGGCACGAGGTAGGCCGCGCCGGTGGCCAGCCAGCGTACGAGGCCTTTGGTTAGGCCCGCGAACCCTCGCAGATCTTCCGCGAAGGTGCCGATTATGAATAGAGCAAAAGCAAACACCGCCGACAACAACGGCGAAGAGAACGACGAAAACAGCAGCGCCAGCGAAGTGATAATCAAGAATTGCAAGACGATGAAATACAACGCCACCAGCACCCAACCGTCCGAAGTTTGGAAGTGGTGAGAAACGTAATACAACGCCGCAAATACGCCAACCGCCATGAACGATGCATTCACTACCAGCGTGCCTGCCAAGCCGAAGAACTTACCGACAATAAATTCCCAACGCTGTACGGGGCGCGATAGCACTGTATAAAGCGTTCGCTTGTCGATTTCTTTCGAGACCAGTCCGATGCCAATAAAAATCGCAATCACTACGCCAAACAATGAAACCGCGGTGAGGCCAAGGTTGATCACCACCAGGCGCTCGATGCCAATGGAAATCTGCCCCACCAGAATTGCCGCTCCCGACATCAGCAGGGCGAATGCGATGAGGTTATAAAGTACGCGATCACGCACTGCTTCCCGGAAAGTATTCGCGGCGATGTAAGCGATACGATCGCTCATTTCGTCACCCCAGCAACGGCTGTGGAAGGTTGCAGCTTGCGCACAAAATACTCTTCCAACGAAGTACGAACCGGAATCAGGGAGATGATCCGCAATTGTTCGCGGCGCAACGCTTCCAGGGCGGCGTCCTGATTACCTTCGAGAAGCACAGCGCGCACGGTGTCGCCGGTCACGTGACAATCCGCTCCCAACGCCTTCATTGCAGCCGGTATCTTGTTCCCATGCCAGACCAGTTCAATTTTTCCTTCGATGTTCGCAGTGAGATCGGCCACTGCGCCCACGCTTCGCAGTTCGCCTAAATGGATGATGGCCACGCGATCGCACAGCGCCTCAGCGTCGGAAAGGATGTGAGTAGAGAAGAAAACGGTTTTGCCTTCCTGCTTCAATTCCTCCATCAGATCGCGAACTTCGCGGCGGCCCATGGGATCAAGTCCCGACATGGGTTCATCGAGAAAGACCACCCTGGGATCGTGCAAAATTGCCTGCGCAATGCCCACTCGCTGCAACATGCCTTTGGAAAATTTCCGCAACTGCACCCGCATGACATCTGGCAACCCCACCCGGGTGAGAACCTCGCGGACCTTGCGCTCGCGGTCTCCGGCCGCAACTCCCGAGAGTTGGGCGTAATAATTGAGCAATTCGCCGGCTGTCAGGTAGTCGTAAAAATACGGTTGCTCAGGAAGAAAGCCAATCTGTGCCTTCATCCGTGGATCATTAATTTCCATGCCAAGGATCTGGGCCGATCCGGCGGTTGGATAGACCAGGCCCATTAGCATTTTGAGCGTGGTAGTCTTACCCGCTCCGTTGGGGCCGAGAAAGCCGAAAATTTCTCCCTCTTCTATGCGGAGGTGCAGTGGTTTTAGTGCGCACTTCGGCTTCTTGCGCCAGAAGCCGACGCTGTAGGTTTTTTCCAGACCAACGATATCGATTGCAGTCATTGCGGCGTAGCCGGGTTATCCTTCTTTCCCGTGATAAGAAAATTATATGCAAAATCCGGGCAACAGTGAGGGCTGCGGCCGGTTTAGGCGATTACGAAAGTAAAAACGCCAGGAATCGTCTTTTCCAACCTTCGTAAATGTCCTGCTGCGTTTTCTGGGCGGCAAATTAACCGTGTGCCCCGAATGCTAATGACGGTGGTGGCGTAGCATCGCTCAGCGAGGTCGAAGCAATCGGGCAATGCCGACGACCGTGCTCTAATCATCCAAATCGTAACCCCGGTCGCGGCTACGAGCGCCCAGGGCAGGATGGGTGAGATCAGCATCCACTTGGCGCCAAATCGGACCAGCAGCAGCCACGCCAGCGTCAATCCAAGCCCTGAGGCCGCAACCGTTGCCCGAACGCTAAGTTTCGGTTTATCTCCCGGCCAAACTACGGCCTGTACGAACAGCGCGAAGGGAACGCCCGCCACCAGATCAACAAAATAGTGTTCGCCGGTACCAAGCGTGGATATCACGGTTAGCGCCAGATAAACAGCCATGAAGATGCGCAGCCCGCGCGAAAGGCCTTTGGTATTCCAGAATAACAGCACCACCCACGCCATGTGCAGCGACGGAATCGCGTTTCGAGGCACATCAGCGGCTACGGGGATGCGATCCAGAGCCAGCCTGCGAAGCATTGAGTACGGCAGGGAATTCCAGGGAAAATCTGCTCCGAAGACGTAAGCCGGGCCGCTAGCCGGAATCAGGTTGTAAAGTGCCCAGCCGCCGATTCCCGCCAGCATAAACAAAGTGATGATATCCCACGAAGGTTTCTCGGTTCCCTTGGGCAACCGTAAGGCGTAGATCAAAGCCATGACGAACGGCAGCGAAGTATAAGCGAGGAGGGCTGGGATTCTCAAGACAGCCGACATAGCCATCGCTCTACCCATTAGAAAGCTGGGCTGAAAACCAAAGGAACCATCAAACACATACAGGCTGAGGTCAAAGGTCTTTGGATAGAGAAGATTTGCCAGGTTCAATGCCCGCTGCGCGAAGAGGACGAAAAATACCAGAGAAGCCGCCGGAGCAAGCATGGCATAAGTTTTTCGGCGCTCGAGCGATCCTGACCATAACCATCGCAATCCGAGCAACAGGAAGGCTCCCAGCCCAAACAAAGCAAGCATGCCAGAACCGGTGTTGATCCAATTGTGCCCAGGCGGAAAATGGACTATCGCGGCAAAGCCCGTAGACAGCAAAACCCAGGCGACTTGCTCGGCAACTTTGGGCGAGCTGCGAAGATAAAACATGAATCCTCCCGCAATCGCCAGAGGCAAATAGGGCACAGTCATATTGAGCGAATGCGCGGCAAGGAGAAACACACCGAACCAGAGGGCAGTGCAAGTAATCAAAAACAATTTGCGCTCGGGGCTCGATATCTCCCAAGTTTCCCACGCCATGCTAGTAGTTCCTCCGGCAACCCGTCCGCACCAGTTGGTCCCTGGGCGATCTACTGATTATGCACCCGCTGCCGAAGACACCATGCCATGGATTCTTGCCGGGAGTGCCTAAAGTAACCAGCGAAGCGCGAAACGTCCTGCGCCAGTAGTGCGCGATACGGTGCATCTGGGTTCGGGAGTCCGAGGGGGACGAAGAAGATGCCCTGGCTGCAGACGCGCAAACCATAGGGCACGCTCATCAGCAGGACCCGTGGCTATTCCGGCTGCCTCTCGTGTTTGTCGAACTGGCTGCCACAAGGTCCCGCCTATCAGAATCGTGAAGGCCGGATCAAACCGCCACAGTTAGTTCGGCTGCGCTTGCAGCGTTTTCACCAGCCACGGAATAATTACCTGTTTGAAAATCATCGGATCAGGCCAGACTCCCACTTGCCGGCCAAGATGTCCTCCGCGAGGATTGATCCAGGCTTCTTTCGGCACGTCGCCTTTGCTTAGCAGCAGATATTCGTCATCGATGGGAACCTGCGTGTCGAGAACTCCCGCGAGAATCAGCATAGGAGCCATCGGCTTGCCCAGCAATCCCTGATGCACCAAGGACATTTTCGGCAGGTAGTCGCCCATCTCATCCAGCGTGTGCACACCCTCCAGAATATTCATCAGCGCCGGAACCTGGTCGAACAGATACTCGCGATTACCCAGCAGCGAGTTCATCAGAAAGTCCTTCTGAAAAAACCTGTCCACCGGGGGAGACTGCGCGCTCGCCCCGCGCAGCCGCGCGCGTTCGACGATCGCCATCTTCGTCGCCCAGTAAGCTCCCCAACTTACACCGTGCATAGCGATGCGGTTCTTATCGATCTCCGGCCGAGACTGCGCGTAGTCGAGGACGCGCGAGAGGACGCGATCGGCTGTCTCACTCACTTTGATTGGATTCTGTCCAGTTCCAGGGCCGTCGACCGCGAGATAACCAACTCCAAAAGGAAGAATCGCGCCAAAGCTTTCGGCGAGATCTTCCTTGCGGCTATCCAATCCATTCACCGCGATTACCAGCGGCACCGGTCCTTTCGCATTTTTCGGCAAGCGGAGATACGCGATGATTTCCTTGCCTTCGAAAGGAATGCGCACAACTTCGAGCGGCGGATCAAAAAAACGCGCATGCGCCAGGAATGCTTCAATAGCTTTTTCATACGAGCGCTGTTTCCCCGGAGAGGCTGGAATGGGCCAGCGTCCAAAAGAGTAAAGCCGCCAGGCGCGGATGTAATCGGCATTCGCTTTCGCAGGATCGGACTTCTCTAGCGACTTGGCTTCGTTGAAATAGCGATCGGCGACGTGCATGAATGCAGCCGCCCATTCATCCTTGTCACTGCTGTGAATGTTCTCGAAAGCTTCTTTCACGTCTCCGGGATCAAGCCCGATCAGCGGATACTGGCCGACCTCGGCACGATGAATGGCCTCAGTCTTAATCTCGTCGATGGTGCGCTCGCGCCGCTCTCCGTTTTGAGCAAACGCATTAGCAAAAATGGATGCAAGAAACAAAAATAAGAGTAGAAGGAAAATGATTTTGTCTTTTCATAATCTGGTCCATTCTTTCTGGCTTGTTAATACCCGCGCAAGCCGTCTACGAAAAAAAGCCGGACGGAATTGCGTCCGGCCTCCGGCACATACAAGTCTCATACACAGCTAGAACGTAAATTTTAAACCCAACTGCACGGCACGGCTGCCACCCGAGCCGATGACCGGATTCGCCGCCGCAACATCAGGCGTTGCACAACCACATCCGAACGGCTGTACCGAAGGATCGTTCAATCCAAACCCATTTTGGCCGCCATACGGATTTGCGAAATTGGGATGGTTGAGCACGTTGAAAAACTCGGCTCGGAACTGGGCGTGGACGCGCTCACCAAAGTGCCAGTTTTTCGCAATCGAGAGATCGAAATCTTTGAAGCCTGAATCGGGGAAGAGATTGCGCGGCATGGTTCCGAATTGTCCGAGCGGGGGCGGAATCATTATTGAGTTGCCCTTGGCATAGCAACCGAATGAGGTCAGAGACGCGGTTGAATTTCCAGGAGTTCCGCCGTCCACGGCCAGCGCTTGCGCTGCACAGGCAGAGTTCGACGCGCCCGGGAAAAACGGAATTGGCGTCGGGCCTGACTGAAAGTCGGAAGGCTTGCCATAAAAATCCCAGCGCGCCATCTCGCTAGCCGGCGGACTTACGGGCAGCGGGCCGGTTCCCGCGACGTCAGTTCCCAAATCAATCGGGCCCCAGAATTGCGGGCTTTGCAGCGTCACGATGGAATTCAGTTCCCAGCCCTCCAACATCTGTCCATAGCCGCTGCGTCCTGGGATGGCATAGGTAAGCGAGAGCGTGAAACGATGCCGCATGTCAAAGTCGCTGTTCGCGTACTCACGTCCGACGTTGTAAGAATCCTGGGGCAGGCCCGCACCGTATCCAAAATCCCAGTTCGCGCTTACATCGTCCAGCGAGTGGGAATACGTGTAACCAGCTACCATGCTCAGGCCGTGATAATTTCTCGAGTTCAGCGTGACTTGCAGTCCGTTGTAATTTGAGCGGTAAATGTTCCCCATCTGAAAGATATTGCTAAGGTAGGGAAACTTCGCATTGTATGGGCGGGCATCCTGGTCGCAGTTTGGATCAGTCGCGCACGCAGGGGAATAGTCCGTGCCAACCGGCGGCTGGTTGATATCCCGGATGCCGGTCAGGTTGGAGCCGTGATTACCAACGTAAGCAACTTCCAAAGAAACATTCGACGAAAACGCGTGTTGCAGGTTCAAGGTCCAGGTCCAGACGTAGGGAGTAGTTATGTTGCGATCCACGCTCATGATCGGGCAGGGATTGTTGAAGCAATTTGGCGTGCTGGTGCTGACATTGGCGCCATACAAAGGCACGCCACTATCCCATTGCGGAAGGATGGGAGGGATCGCCAAATTGCTCGCCGTGATCGTACCTCCCGCAGTTCCGCCGGCGGCGTTGATGATGGCTCCCGTGGGAACGTTGGAGAGGCCAAAAGCGTTGTTGAAGGCGAGAAGCGATTCCCAATTGATGGTTTCATAGACCAAACTCGCTCCCCCTCGTAACACAGTGCTGCCTTTGCCTGTCACATCCCAGGCAAAGCCGAAGCGCGGCGCGAAGTTTTTGTGATCGGGATGGTAAGGACCGCTAACGCCATTCATTCCCGCCTGAATCAAGCCGGTGGGTGAGTTAGGATCAAAATTGCCCAGGAGGTTGTTCGATTCCTTGATTACCGAATTAAATTCATAGCGCAGCCCGTAGTTGAGGGTCAAATTCTTGGTGACTCTCCAGTCATCCTGCAAGAAGGCTCCATAGGCCCAGTTGTGGATTTGCCGACTAGGATTGCCAACTTGCACCGAAGCCTTGAAAGGATCCCCGGCGAAGAAATCCTCCAACGGAGTAGACGCGGCCAGAGCTACTCCACCCAGGAAAGTGATGCTGCCTCGGGCATTGCCAAAAGCGCCGCCGGTGACCTCGTCGCGATGGAGTTCGCCGCCAAACTTGATCGCGTGCTTGCCGACGGTGTAGGAAACGTGGTCGATAAACTGAGTGATCGAGTCCGGGCCCTGGAATTTTGGCCACTTGAAAGCACCCAAGCCAGGGACGAAGGCTCCGGCGAAACCCATACGCGGCAGTCCTCCGGTGAAGGGGCCGCTCACGCCAGTGTCGAGACCATAGCCTGAGGCGGGCGTGCCAATGTCCCCGGGAAACGTAGGCTGGTAGAGGCGGTTGTAGCCGACCCGGGCTTCATTCACCCATCGCGCGCTGGGAGTCCAAATCCAATTTCCTCCTACGACTTGAGCGCGAGTGTGGATGACGGATCGCCATTTGGATTGCAACTCGGGAAAATCCTCCACCGTCCCGTTGTTGTTCCCATAGAAATACATGCCGCTGACAGTGTTGTGCTGATTGATGCTGAAATCCACCTTGCCAAGCGCGTTGTCGACGCCAACATTGTTAGGAAATCCCTGCACAATGTTTATCCCTTGAGTGTTGTTTAGCGGGAAGCCGGTTCCGTTGCAGGTTACCGCTCCAGTTGCCGAGACGGTGCAGCCCGAGATTAACTGGCTCGCTGGACTTATACACGGCCCAGTACAAGGGCCTTTGGTCCCGACTGTGTAGCCATTTGCCAGAAGATCGGCAATCGCATTCGGAATGCTGCCATTGCAGTCGAGTCCGGCGAGGGCTGGCGCCGTGCAATTTGGCGGCGCACCGGGTGCAAGGGTAAGCGGCTGCATGGACGGCGTTGTAACGCTGTAGGAGTTTCCAACATCGTAGCGCTGACCTTCGTAAGCGCCGAAGAAGAAAGCTCTGTCTTTCACGATGGCGCCGCCGAAACTGCCACCAAACTGTTCCAATGTTCGGGGATTTTTCGGGGCGGGAGCGTCGTTGAAGTAGTTGCGCGCGTCCATAACCCCGTCGCGGCCGAAAGCAAATGCGCTGCCATGAATTTTGTTCGTGCCTGATTTCAGGCCAACGTTCACTACCGCGCCCGGTTTCCAACCATATTCAGCTGGCGGATTCTCTTGAACGTTGAATTCCTGAATAGCATCGATCGGCAAGATGGTTGCGGAATCTCCTGCAATGCCGGCTCCGTTGATAATGCCTTGTCCGGAAAACGGCTCGCTATTGAAGAGACCTTCAACGAAGTAGGCATTGTCTTCCGCCCGCAAGCCATCAGTGCTGGTTGTCGAGAATCCTCCGCCGGGATAACGCATCACGCCGGGACGAAGCTGCAACAGGTTTTCATAGTTGCGTCCATTCAACGGCAGGTCGTTAATCTCTTTATTGCTTAGCGTTCCTCCCAGCGTCGAGGAAATCGTATTGAGCAAGGGAACGTCTGCGCTGACCGTTATAACTTCGGATACGTTGCCGGGTTGCAGCGTCAAGTCGGCGCGAACGTCGGTCGCAACTTCGACTGTCACGCTCGGCCGCTCCACCGTCTTAAATCCCTTGGCCTCGACGCGAATCTTGTAAGTTCCCGGGATCAGGTCGGCGGCAACATATTCTCCAGCGGAGTCGGTAGTGAGGGTTCGCGATGTGCCACGCTGCGTGTCGGTGATGACTACTGTCGCGCCGGCAACGGCTGCACCGCTCTGGTCCGTGACTGTGCCCAATACCCGTCCGGCAGTGGACTGGGCTAAAGCCGGGATGCTGATCAGACTCACGGCGAGAACGATCGCGACAGGGACAAAGAGAAAAATCCGAGTGGGCGCAGCGACGTGACCCGCGGACATGGGGGTGCTTCGGGATGTCATCGGAACTTCCTCCGTTTTTCTGGTCCGACAGCCATACCATCGCTTCGAGAACGAAGTCAAGTAAATTCTCCGTTCCCGGGTCCGCTTTCGTCTCGCGACACCTAATTGGTAAAGCCTAGGATTAAGATTTTCCCCACAAATGTGGGTCTAACCGTGGATAAACGGCGCTTGCATTCGTTTTCCTTGTCGTGCTATTGTCCTAGCTGTCATACCACCGTACCTAAGACCACATAAATGCTTAACTCTTCACGCGAAGGCGGAAAACGCCGACCACAAGCTATGGAGCTGCGGTATAGTAGCCAGACCATCGCGAGTTCCCCAAAACCGGATCCCGCGGGAGAAATTCCTGTGTATAAAGTCATCCGGACTTCGCGTCTGTACGAGCAGATCGTCCAGCAGATCGAGGAGTCCGTTCTGAACGGCTCGCTGAAACCCGGCGACCAACTTCCCGCCGAGCGCGACCTCGCGCAACGTTTGGGTGTGAGCCGCACTGCTGTCCGCGAAGCGGTGAAGGCGTTGCGTGAAAAGGGTCTGGTCGAAGCCTACTCGGGCCGCGGAACCTTCATCACCGACGGGACTACGCATGCTGCGCGGCAATCGTTCGATCTGATGGTCAAGATCGGACAGCAGGAGGGTTCCGGTCATCTGGCGGAGCTACGCTTAATTCTGGAACCTGGAATTGCGGCGATCGCTGCCGTGCGGGTCGAGGAAGAGCACTTGGCGGCGATGCGGGAAGCGGTCGCGGTTATGGATCTTGCGCAGAAAGATCCCGAAGCCTACATCGAGGCTGACCTCGACTTTCACCTAGCCTTGGCAGAGGCTGCCGCCAATCCCCTGATTCTCTCTTTGATCGACTCCATTGTCGGGTTGCTGCGCGAGCAACGCATGAAGATTTTCAACGTCAATGGCGGACCGGAGCGCGGCCAGATTCATCACAAACGAATTTTGGAAGCGATGGAGCGGCGCGACCCGGAGATGGCGCGCGTTGCAATGGCCGCCCATCTCGAGCAGGTGCGAGACGATTCGCAGGTTTCTGCCGGTAGCGAGTCTTCTAGAAAGCACGCGCCGATAGCGTCCAGGCTTACTTCATAATTCGGGTCATATTTTTCGGATTGGCGTTCTGATCGTGTTTTTAGGATTTTCGCTCGCATCGTCATTTTCGAAAATAAAGTGGAGGTTGGCGGCGGATGGCGAAACTCGGATTCATCGGCCTGGGCGTGATGGGCAGCCAGATGGTCAACCGGCTGCTCAGCAAAGGCCACACGGTGACCGGCTACAACCGCACCCGCGCCAAGGCCCAGTGGCTGGTTGAAAAAGGAATGAAATGGGCCGACTCGCCGCGCGCAGTTGCCAGCTCTTCCGATTTCACTTTCGCGATGGTCACCAACGCTGCAGCCACTGCGGCCATCACGGAGGGACCTGACGGCCTCTTGGCTGGTTTAAGCGCTGGCAAGATTTTCATCGACGTGAGCACGGTGAGTCCTAACGTGAGTCGCACGCTGGCGGCGAAGGTGCGGGAAAAAGGCGCGGACATGGTCGACTCTCCGGTCTCCGGCAGCGTGATCACGTTGCAGGAAGGAAAGCTGTCGGTAATGGTCGGTGGACGCCGTGAGACTTTTGAAAAGGTGAAACCAATACTGCTGGATATTGGCCCCAAAGTCACCTACGTTGGCGACAATGGCTTGGCGCTCGCCATGAAGATCGCCGTCAACTTGAGCCTGGCGGTACAGATGCTTGCGTTCTCCGAGGGAGTGTTGCTGGCGGAAAAAAGTGGCATCGCACGCGAAACCGCCGTCGATGTGCTTACCCACAGCGCAATCGCGTCTCCCATGATCCAGTACCGCGGGCCCTTCGTGCTGCAACAGCCCGAAGAAGCCTGGTTCGACGTCAACATGATGCAGAAAGACATGGTCCTGGCAATGGACCTGGGACGCCAGCTTGACGTTCCCCTGCCCACCACCGCAATAAGCAACGAGTTTCTGACGGCGGCGCGGGGCATGGGTTGGACGAAGTACGATTTCGCCTGCATGTTCGATGTGCTGGCCGCCATGTCGGGAGTGTCGACGCCAGTTACTCAAGGAAGTAAGAAAATATGACGACGGCTACCTCCAAGCCCGAAGCTGGCCGCGGAACTACCACCGAAAAAGAAAAGTGGCTTCGGGCCTACCAAAAGATGCTGAGCATCCGCATGTTCGAAGAGCAAGTGAATGAAGTCTATACGCGCGCGCTCATGCCAGGACTCGCTCACTTGTATAGCGGGGAAGAAGCCGTGGCTGTAGGAATCTGCGAAGCTCTGCGCATCGACGACTACATCACCAGCACGCACCGCGGTCACGGCCACTGTCTCGCCAAGGGCGCATCTCCAGATCGCATGTTCGCCGAGTTGTTGGGAAAAGAAGCCGGCTATTGCCGCGGCAAGGGTGGATCGATGCACATCGCCGATCCCGCGACCGGCAACCTCGGCGCCAATGCGATCGTCGGCGGGAGCGTGGGCATCGCCACGGGCGCGGCGTTTGCCGCCAAAACGCTGGGGACGGATAGCGTGGCAGTGTGCTTCTTCGGCGAAGGCGCTCTCGGCCAGGGATCACTGTACGAAGTAATGAACCTGGCGCAGTTGTGGAAGCTTCCGGTGATCTACGTCTGCGAAAACAATCAATACAACGAGTACACGCACTATCAGGAAACCACCGCGGGCACCATTCTCGGCCGTGCCACTGCCTTCGGTATCGAATCTGCCCGAGTGGACGGACAAGACGTTCGCGCCGTGAATGAAGTTGCAGTGCGATTGGTGAATCGCGGCCGCAACGGCGGCGGGCCTGCATTCCTGCAATGTGATACCTACCGCTACAGCGGCCATCACGTCGGCGACATCAATCGCGAGTACTACCGCTCCAAGCAGGAAGAGAATCTCTGGAAGACCGACCGCGATCCCATTAAAGTTTTGGAGAAGTGGCTGCGCGAACGAGCCCATGCTGACTCTGCGTTGCTCGACCAAATTACCTCTGACGTTCGGTCTACGATGGAAGCAGCCGTGAAGTTCGCCATCGCCGCGCCTTATCCAAACGTTGACGAAGTCGAGAAGCACGTCTATGCCTGAGCGCGAACTTACATTTGCGCAGGCGGTTTGCGAAGCGCTCGCCGAAGAGATGCGCCGCGACTCGCGGGTTTGCATCATTGGCGAAGATGTTGCCGAGGCCGGCACGCCCTTCAAAGTGCTCTCCGGACTAGTCGAAGAGTTCGGCGCAAAGCGCGTGGTTGACACTCCTATCTCCGAAGCTGGATTCACTGGCGTCGCCGTCGGCGCGGCGATGACGGGGCTGCGTCCGGTAGTCGACATCATGTTTGGAGATTTCATCACGCTCACGATGGACCAGATGGTGAACCAGGCGGCCAAAGCCCATTACATGTCGGGCGGGCACTGGAAAGTGCCGATGGTGATGCGCACTACGCTAGGCGCCACGCGACGCTCGGCGGCTCAACACTCGCAGTCGCTCCACGCCTGGTTCAGTCATGTGCCGGGACTGAAAGTGGTTCTGCCCTCGACTCCCTACGACGCGAAAGGCCTGCTGAAAACCGCCATCCGCGATGAGAACCCGGTTGTCTTCTTCGAGGACAAAATGATGTATAAGCTGAAGGGCCCGGTTCCTGAGGACGATTACACGATCCCGCTGGGCGTGGCCGACGTGAAGCGCGCCGGCGACGACATCACGCTGGTCGCCACCAGCAGCATGGTGCAAGTCGCGCTCGGCGCGGCGATTTTGCTGGAGAAAGAAGGCATCAGCGCGGAAGTTGTCGACCCGCGTACCACGTGGCCGCTGGATGAAAAGACTCTGATCGAATCGGCGAAGAAGACATCTCGAGTGATCGTGCTCGATGAAGGCTACGGCCGCTACGGCGTGACTGCGGAACTTGCCGCCGTGATCGCCGAAGGCGCATTCTACGATCTCGATGCACCGGTGAAACGAATGGGCGCGATGCACGTACCGATTCCGTTTTCTCCACCGTTAGAAGACGCAACGGTACCGACAGAACAAACAGTATTCGACGCCGCACGGCAGATGTGCAATCCGTCTTGATGTGCGGACATTTGTTGGGGTAACCAAGCTAGGAGCTAATAGCTAGAAGCTAGGAGCTGAATTATGGCACTCAAAACACACGGAACGATGGCCGTCGATTGGGAAAATCGCATCGACTTCGACCGCTTGCGCCGCGAGCGCCTGGCCAAAGCCAAGGCTCTGCTCGAGAAGTCCGAGATGGGCGCGCTGCTTTGTTTTGACATGAATAATGTCCGCTATCTGACCTCCACGCACATCGGCACGTGGGCGCAAGACAAGGCCAACCGCTTCACCCTGCTGCCGCGGAACGATGAGCCTATCCTGTGGGATTTCGGCTCAGCCGCCAAACATCATCAATTGAATTGCCCGTGGCTCGGAGAGCGCTCGCGTCCGGGAATTTCCATGCTGCGCGGCGCCATGACGCCGGAGATGGGGCGCGCCGAAGACGTTGCAAAGAAAATTCGCATCGAGCTTGAAATGCGCGGGCTGCACAAAGAGCCGGTGGGCATCGACATCATCGAACTCCCAGTTCTTTTCGCGCTGCAACGCGAAGGCATAAAAGTTGTCGATGGCCAGCAGCTTATGTCGAACGCACGTGTCATCAAGACGCAGGATGAAATCTCGCTGCTCAATACTTCCGCGATGATGGTCGACGCCGCGTACGACGAGCTCTATCGTGCCATGAAGCCCGGCGTGCGCGAAAACGAAGCGGTTGGATTGGTAAGCAAAGTTCTCTACGATCTGGGCTCGGAGTACGTTGAAGCGGTGAATGCAATCTCAGGCGAGCGCTGTAATCCGCACCCGCACGTGTTCTCTGATCGTGTGCTGCGCCCGGGCGATCCCGTCTACTACGACATTCTCCATTCCTACATGGGATATCGTACCTGCTACTACCGCTGCTTCACCGTTGGCTATGCTTCGCACGCCATGGTTGATGCCTACAAACGCTGCCGCGAGTATCTCGATGCGGCCATTGAGTTGGTTCGTCCGGGCCGTACCACCGCGGAGATTGCCGCAGTCTGGCCGAAGGCGGAAGAGTTCGGGTTCCCCAATGAAGAAGCCTGCTTCGCGCTGCAATACGGCCACGGCATCGGCCTCGCCATCTGGGAGAAGCCGGTGATCAGCCGCCTTGTCTCATTTGAACATCCGGTAACGATTGAGCCCGGAATGGTGTTCGCTCTCGAAACCTTCTGGCCATCGACCGATGGCTGGAGCGCGGCGCGTATTGAAGAAGAAATCGTGGTTACGCCGACTGGGCACGAAGTAATCACACGTTTCCCGGCGGAAGAGCTTCTGGTAGCGGGCGCGCATTATTTCACGGTCAACGGACCGCTGCCTACGATTAGGGAAACTGAAGCTCCGCCCAGCGAGAAAGTGCTGGATATGATCGAGGCCAGCGCGAAAACTGAGCGGGTAGGTGTTTCGGACTGATTCTTTCCTGAGAAGTTGAGCCTCATAAACGAACTGCTCCGAAGAACTTGAACGTCAGTAACCGCTCAATCCAAGTCCCATAGGGACGGAACGTGGTGATAGCTCCGGACGTAAATCCGGGGTAACGTGCGATAAGAAAGAACCAGTCCCGGAGGGACGGAACCCGGTTTTCACATATACGCCTGCCTATGGCCTTCAGCGTTGTTATGCCCGCCCTCGAGATGGCGCAGGAAACCGGCAAGCTCATAGCCTGGCGGAAGCAGGAAGGCGATCGCGTAACCAAGGGCGAGCCGCTTCTCGAAATCGAAACCGACAAAGCGGTTGTGGAAGTTGAAGCCCCGGCCGACGGCGTCCTCACTGGAATCACAGGGGCTGTAGGAGCCGATATCCCCGTGGGCCAGACCATCGCGTGGATTGTAGCTCCCGGCGAAAAGCCTCCCACTAAGAGCGAATCTGCGGCCCCTGCAGCGAGGGCAAAGACGGAAACGCACACCACTCTGGTTACGCCGAATGCTCCCCAAACATCTGCCGCTCAGAGCGCAAGGATTTCTCCCAAGGCTAGACGTCTGGCGAAGGAATTAGGAGTTGATATCGCCACGGTCCGCGGCTCTGGCGCGGGTGGCGAGATCCTCGCGTCGGACGTGCAGGCTGCAGCCGCCCCCGTCGCATCGACCGCAACCGCGAAGAAATCAGGCAACATCCAAGTGCCTACTTCCATCGGGCGACTGATGGCCGAACGCACTACTCTGAGTTGGACTACCGTCCCACACTTCTTCGTAACGCGGGAACTCGAAGCGACCGCCCTCAATGAATTCCGCGATAAGCTGGCCCCGGAAATTGAGCGTACGCACAAGATCCGCATCACCCATACTGATCTGCTGGTCGCCCTGACGTCGCGCGTCCTGCTCAAACATCCACGCCTGAATTCGAGCTGGAGCGAGGAAGGCATTCGCCTTCACGATCATGTGAACATGGCCGTGGCCATCGCAGTGAACGACGGAGTGGTCGCGGCAGTGATCCCTAACGCACACACCGCGGACCTTACGGAAATTGCGCAGCAACGTCGCGACGTGGCAGAGCGAGCGCGGGCAGGAAAGCTGCGCCCCGTCGACATCGCCGATGCCACCTTCACCGTCAGCAATCTCGGCATGTATCACGTGGACAAGTTCACAGCGATTATTGTCCCGCCGCAAGCGGCGATTCTCGCGGTAGGCAGCATCGCTGACCGCGTGGTCGCCGTCGATGGCAAGCCGGCTGTCCGTTCCATGATGACGCTGACTCTCTCCTGCGATCACCGAGCCGCCAATGGCGCCCGAGCCGCCGCCTTCCTCAATGACCTGGCCGAAGCAATTCACGAGCCATCGACGTGGGTAGCGTGAAACAGTGCCGGTTTCTATCCTTCACATAAGACGTTTACGAAGAATTGAGAACAGCGAAATACAGACCAGCAGTCTATGACGATTGCCGTCCGGTATCGGGGTGGAGATGGAGCGGGCATCCTGAACGTCGGATGCCCGCTCGCATAACAGCCCTAATTAATCGTCAGGCTGAAGGTTGTAGATTGCTTCGTGTTACCGGATGTGCCCGTCACGGTAACGGTCGAGGTCTTTGAACTAGCAATAGGGGGGCGGCTGATTCCACAACTCACCACCCAAACCAGCGAACCCAGCAACAGCGCCAGGAGAAGTACCGATGCCCTTCGGCGTTTACAGGGCACCGCGATGACGGCAATGCCGACCAGACCGAGCCCAGTCACCGGCAGCCATGCTACCTCGAGTTTTCCCGACTGCGACATAGCAGCCGAGGATGCGGTTGTGTTGACGGTCAAGACTATGTCTTTTTCAACGCTCCCTGCCGGTATCGTGGAGGGTAAAAATGAGCATGTGGCCCCCGTCGGCAAGCCGGAACACGCCAGTGTCATGGCGGCGGCAATCCCGGGATTCGGAGTGAATGTGATGTGTTCGGTTGCCGGGTGTCCGGCAGTTGTGCTCAGTGAAGGCAGCGTCGCAGCGAAACCGAAACCTGGGTTAAGCACCGTTACGGTGGCCGTGGCTTGCGCCGTCGCGCCTCTTGAGTCTTTGGCGGTAAGCTTCACACTGGTTTTGCCGATGGCATACGGCCCCGGCGGAGCCTGCGTTAGCGTGACCGAATCGCCATCCAGATCATGCGAACCATTGTCTATGTCTGCTGCTGCCGTTCCGCCCGTGTTTGCTGCAATCACGGTGACATCGTGCGCAATCGCCACCGGAGGCTGGTTGGGAGGATTATTCACGGTAACATTCGCAGTTATCTGCGCGGTCGCACCTTTTGTGTCCACGACCGTAAGCATCACGTTGGTGATCCCGATCCCATAGGGTCCGACGGGAGCCTGGGTCAGCGTAATGGCATCGCCATCCGGATCATAAGACCCGTTGTTTACGTTGGCTGCCGCCGTCCCACCGAAGTGTGCAGCGGTCACCGTGACGTCTTGCGCGACCGCCACCGGCAGTTGATTGACGGTGCAGTCGAGGGCGCACGCAGGAATCTTAATCGTGTAGCTGTTCGGGAGACTATTTCCCGCAACATCACTTACGACAATCGTGTAAGGAGTTGCGGCGGTGGTGGTGATGCCGAATGACTGGGTATTCGCGCTCAGGCCGGCATCCCCCGCGTAGTTGGTGCCAATAGAGCTGGGGGTATACGAGGGAGTATAGGCAGCCTCGAAGAGATTGATTCCGGATGTGCCTGAGCTGAGCACAGATTGCATGCAGAATGCCTGGCACGCAGTGAAAGTGTAGGAGTCGAATGTGTGGCTGCCTGTGATCGCGCCTGGAAAAGCCTTGGGAGTGCCGCAGGCGCTGATCACCCCGTTGCGATTGATCCGGTTTACCTGGGCGCCGGTGGCGGTGGTGATCCCTGGCAACGCAGGCGGAGTAGTTCCCAGAGTATTCGCAATGAAGAAGTAGCCGGTTGGAACCGTGAAATTGATGGCTCGCTGCGGTCCTCCGGTATAGTTCACGGTCAAGGTGAAATCAACCGTCTGGCCACAAGGGAAATCCGACTCCAGTGTAAAAGTGAATGGAGACAGGTTGTTGTCGCCGCTTGATCCCGCCGGCATATCGGCGTACGCGCTCGTACCCGGCAGAGTGATGTACACCTTGGGAGTCGTGGTGCTCAAGATGGCGGTCACGCCGGTCGCGGCCTTCACTCCAGACAGGTTGGTCAATGGCAGTATAAGGATTGCTCCTTCGCCAGCTTCGATAGCCCCGTTCGCATTTCCCGGATTCTCGTTCGCAGTGACGGAAGCTAATTCCGGATTGGCGTACGCGGGCACGCCCAGTGAGTTGATGGCCTCCCATGCCATCACAATTCCGCTGCCCGAATCCCGGTCAAAGCCCGATCCCATAATGTCGACAGCTGTGCTGGTTAGCGTGGTGCGAACCTGTGCGGGAGTCAAGGTTGGGTCCGCAGCCAGCACCAGAGCGGCTACGGCTGCCGCCGCGGGCGCGGCCGCCGAGGTTCCGTAGAACGGACTTCCAAACCCGCCAACGCCAGTCACCGAGACCCCATCGGCAGCTGTGATGTCAGGCTTGTTCAACACCTCGCCGCCGGTGGAAGAAAAGTTTCCCGGGGTTATCGCTGTCGAATCGCCGTTAAAGAAAATGCGGCGCAGACCATCGGAACTAAAAAATTCAATCTGACTTGCGGACGTAAAGGGGCTGGGAAACGGTCCGTTGGGCGTGGGCACGCCGGCGGACGTGGCCGCAGGAGTGGCGGCTACAGTAAAGGCTCCGGAAGCGGCCGAGTGCCCATGGGTCTCGCCGGCCGTGTTCACCGACAAACCACCGCGAAAAAGAACCAGATGGAAAAAGCGGTTCGCCGCTCCCGTATACTGGAAGACGACCAGCCGATTGTTATTGATTACGTTTGCGCTGCCAATCAACTCCACCGGATCCTGCGTACCGTTCTGAATATTGGTGGACGCGCCTAAAACTGAGGTGCCCGTGCTATTGAGTAAATACAAATCATAGTCGTTACCGGAAGCGCCTAGCGGATCGGACCACCACAGGCCGACAACCTGCTCGCCCGGAGAAGTGATGGCATCATAGTTCGTGCTGCCGAAATTGTTTACATTACCCGTCGGCAAAGGCGCGCCTGCAGCCGTAGGGTTGAAATCCCCTTCGTAGGTCCCGGAAGTACTTCCGTCTTCGTTCCCCTCGTTTCCTGCCGCAGAAAAATACAGCGCTCCGGATGCGGCCACGTCGTTCACCGCCTGCGTGACCACTCCGCCCTGGGTGGTGGAGACGACTGCGGGTGTCTGCCCGTCTTGAAATGGGGATTCGACAAAGTAGAAGACATCATCGACGATGATGTCACATCCGGCGGTCCGCAGATTTCGGATGTTCTGCGCAAAGCTGGTGATGCTGTTGTCAGCGGTGGCAAAATAAAGGCTTGCTCCAGGCGCCATGTCGTGGATGATCTCCATCATGGCCGTTCCTTCATCGCCAGCTCCCGCCTGCCCCGTCAACACCGTAAGGCAAGGAGGCGTGCCACAAGTCGGCGGAAGATCGCCAGTGGCCTGGCTCCGCGCAAGACTGGTGACTCCATCCGATAGGACGCCAATTTTCAGCGGCGATCCATTCACCCCGAACACTCCGCGCGCGTCCAGCGTCCGGTGGGTCAAGTCGCCTTCCGTTTCTACGCTGCCCTGCCCCATCTGAACCGTACCCATCGAATTCAAGCCCGCTGCCAGCTGACGGCGCACTTGCGCCGCCCTTTGCTTGAAACCGGGCAGCGTGTTGTGCTGGAACAACGAACGGCTACGCCCTGTCACATCTTGTTGACGGGTCAGTGAGCCTTGCCTGGGGGAGATGAAGATTACGTCCGGCGATGCAGCAATGGCTTCGATTTGTTGACGAGGAATGCTGGCGCGAATGCTGCGTAAGTCTCGATTTGTATACAGAACCTGGGCGTTGACAGCCGTCAATTGCGACAGCAAAGCATCCGTAACGTTGGCCACGATGTCAACGACAACGCGGTTATCCGCATCAAGATCTACCCCGGTATCCAAAGACGGAACTCCGGGCGCAACCGGCTGCCCGGCCATCATGCGTATGGTGTAGAGAACGTTCGAGTCAATTTTCTGCTGGGGCGCAGTGCGCGATGCTTTTTCTTGCTGCAACGCCAGTATCTGCTGGACGGCCGTTGCGCTGATTCCATTGGACGACGTCTCCTGGTTAGCGGTCTCTGCCTTCGAGACCCCTGGCGCGGCTTGACCCGGCTGCACCGTAGGCTGAAACTTATGTAACTGCACGTCCGTGGTTTTCGGGCTCTGACCCGAGAGAGAGCTCGCGGTCAGAACAAAGAAAATTAATAAAATCGCGACTGCCCCCATTGAGCAACGTGCTTTACCGAAATTCGTGACACAAATGCGCGATCCTGACATTTCATCGGCTCCTGGCAAAATAGTCGTCTGCTTTGGTGCTCATCGGCGGTTTCTGGAAAACCTTTATGAGCTGGTTTTCACAAGTCGCGCTCGATTCTTTGACGCTCGCTGATGCCATTGACTGTTTGTTGATTCTGATTCGATTAGCCCACGCCCGTGTTCGGTAGTTAGGATGGAGGCAACAATTTGAAAGGCAAGGTTCTGGAGTTTCCCTGCCCATGCCTGACGAAAATGTAACAGCGAAGCTTGCGAGCCGGCGCGGCGGATTGGTCAAGAGCCTCGGCCCGTTCGATGCCACGATGATTGTGGCTGGCTCGATGATCGGCTCCGGCATTTTCATCGTGTCCGCGGACATCGCGCGGCAAGTGAAGAGCCCGGGACTGCTGATTATTGCGTGGCTGGTCACCGGTTTGATGACTATGATGGCGGCTGTCTGCTACGCAGAGCTGGCGGCGGCCATGCCGAAGGCAGGCGGCGAATACGTTTTCCTGCGTGAGTCTTTCGGCTCGATGTGGGCTTTCTTGTATGGCTGGACGATGCTGCTGGTGATTCAGACGGCGACGATTGCTGCCGTAGCGATCGCGTTCGCGAATTTCTCCGGCGTCCTGTTTCCGCGGATCTCCGCTTCGGCTTGGATCTGGAAACCGGGAACCTTCGGTCCTTACAAGATGTGGTTCGGCGTGTTGGGTCCGTATAGTCCGGGTTTGAACACACAAAACCTGCTCGCAATTCTCTCCTTGTTATTCCTCACCTGGATCAACACGCGTGGGCTGCGGCTGGGTGCGAGAGTCCAGAACATTTTTACGTTGGCGAAGATCGCAGCGCTTGGTGGACTGATCCTTCTCGGTTTCGCTTTCGGGACGCGCGGGGTTCGGGCGGACAACTTCAGCCATTTTTGGCGCAACGCCGATCTTTTCGGCGTACATCCGTATGCAATCGGCCAGGAAACAGTGTGGGTGCATACGCTGACGCTGGTAGGACTGGCAATGGTCGGAGCTTTGTTTTCCTCGAGCGCCTGGACCAACGTCACCTTCACGGCGGCGGAGGTGAGAAATCCCAAACGCAATTTGCCGCTCTCGTTGGTGGTGGGGGCAGGGCTGGTGACGCTGCTCTACGTGCTGGCTAACTTTGCCTACCTGCAAGTGCTTCCGCTAGCGGGAACCGCAACAGGAGGATCGACTCTCCAGCGCGGCATCCAGTTTGCCGCGGGAGATCGCGTAGGGACAGCGACGGCTGAAGCGATTCTGGGTCCGGTAGGCGCGGTAGTAATGGCCATTGCGGTGATGGTCTCGACGTTTGGCTGCAACAACGGACTGATCCTCAGCGGTGCTCGCGTTTACTACGCCATGGCCAGGGACGGGCTTTTCTTTCGCCAGGTCAGCACCGTGAACCGGCAGAACGCGCCCAGCGCGGCGCTATGGGTCCAATGTATCTGGGCCTGCGCTCTTTGCCTCTCCGGCACCTACCGGCAGTTGCTTGATTTCGTGGTCTTCGCGGTGGTGATGTTTTACATCCTGACTGTCGCGGGACTCTTCGTGCTCCGCATCCGGCGTCCAGACATGGAACGCCCGTATCGGGTGTTTGGCTACCCGGTGCTTCCCGGAGTCTATCTTTTGCTCGCGTTGTTCATCGAGGTGCAACTGCTGCGCTACAAGCCGCAATACACCTGGCCGGGATTGATGATCGTTTCGTCAGGCATACCGATTTACGTGCTGTGGCGGGCGCGACAACGAAAAGCCGATTCACTAGAAGCGACTCGCGAGAGCGCTGAGAGTAACACCGGCCCCGCATAGCCTGCGGGCCACGGCTGCGGCAATTTCCGCAGCGCCGGGAGTGTCGCCGTGAATGCAGAGAGTTTGCGCGTTGATAGGGACTTCGCTGCCGTCGCACGCAATCACTATGCCGCGTTGCACGATGTTCAAAGCTTGCCGGCCGGCTTCTTCGGGATCGCGGATCAGCGCGTCGTCGAACTTGCGCGAGCGCAGCGTTCCGTCCGACTCGTAGCGGCGGTCGGCGAAGGCTTCCGCAGCCACGGCGAATCCAGCTTCACGAAAAACTTCGAGCATTTGCGATCCGGCGACGCCCATGAGCACAACGTCGTGGCGCCATCGCGCAACACCTGTCGCAATGGCTTTGGCAATCACGCGATTGCGAACCGCCTGATTGTAGAGTGCGCCGTGCGGCTTGACGTGTGCCAGGCCAACACCGTAGCGTCCCGCCACCTCGGCTAGTGCGCGAACTTGCTCGAAGACGGAATCCGCGATGGCTTCGGCGGGCATTTGCAGTTCCAGTCGGCCGAAATTTGCGCGATCGGGGTAGCCGGGATGCGCGCCCAGCGCCAGCTTCCAGCGAAGCGCCTGCTCGATAGTTGTCCTCATCGTTTGTTCGTCGCCGGCATGCCCTCCACAGGCAATGTTCACTGAGGTGAGGGAGGGCATGAGCAATTCCTGAGTGCCGTCGGCGATCGCCTCGGGTAGTTCGCCCATATCGCAATTGAGGTCGATGGACTTCATTCCTGAACCAGTTCGTGCGATGCCAGCAATTCTTCCTGCTCCTGGAGAAGAGATTGCGCCACTTCCCAGGTGACGCGCTCGAAATGAATCTCATCCCGCGGACGCAATTGCCCAACACTGGGCAGATCGGCGGAAATCACATTGGCAATCTTAGGGTAGCCGCCGGTGGTCTGCTGCTCCACAAAAAGAATGATCGGCGACCCTCCGCCTGGAACCTGGATGGCGCCGAGAGAAACTCCTTCGGTGATCATGTGGCATCCGGAAGACACGAGGACGGAAGGTCCTTCTAATCGCAAGCCCATGCGATTGGATTCCTCGGCGATGCGATAGGTGCTGTTGTAGAACAATTGCTGCGAGGATTCGGGGAACCACTCGCTTTGCGGGCCGGGAGTGCAGCGCAAAATTTTGCGAGGAGACAGGCGCGACAAGATACGGGGAGCTACCGTTCGCCTGCGGTAGGGCAGAGATGCGGTCGCGATGCTCAACACATCGCCCTTGCGCAGTGGTCTGCCTTCGAAGCCGCCGAGGCCGCTCAGGGTGTGCGTCGAGGCGCTGCCTAGGAAAGGTTCTAAGGCGATGCCGCCTTGTACGCACAAGTAGCTGCGCGCTCCCGAGCGCGTGGGCCCAAGGCGAAGCGTCTGGCCGGGACGCGCTTCGAACGATATCCACGGATCGACGGGAGCGTGGTCTAGTGTCGCACCGAAGTCAGACCCGCTGAGTGCCAGGACGCCGCCATCAGGAAACAGGAATGCGCCGCCGAGCAGAGTCATCTCGAGAGTTGCCGCGTCTTCAGGGTTTCCGGCCAAGCGGTTTCCGAGCCGCAAAGAAATAGGATCGGCTGCCCCTGAGGGAGAGACACCCAGAGGGCCAAACCCTTCGCGGCCAAGATCCTGCACAGTGGTGAAGAGGCCGGGAGCTTGAACTTGGATCGCCTTCATGCGTTCTCGAGAGCGGCGAATCGCTCGGCAGAGATCGGCGTGAAATGCACGCGGTCTCCGATGGACAAGTAGCTCATGGCGGCGCGGTCCGGACGGAACATGGCTAGGGGAGTGCGTCCTATCAAGCGCCAGCCACCGGGCGTGGCGAACGGATAGACGCCTGATTGATGACCGGCGATACCAACGCTCCCTGGCGGGACTCTGCGTCGCGGCACAGGAAGACGCGGCGTCGCCAGCGCTTCGGGAAGTCCGCCGAGATAGGCGAAACCAGGGACGAAGCCGAGGAAATAGACGATGTAAGTGGCTGAGACATGCAGGTCGATCGCTTGCTGGACTGACAGGGTGTGTGTATCGCAGACCTCTGCGAGGTCAGGGCCAAACTCTCCGCCATAGCAGACGGGGATTTCCCGATGGCGAGGCTCGGGCAATCTGACCTCGTCGAGGCGGTCGAGATATGGACGAAGACGGGTTTCGACCTCATCGTGACGCAACTTGAGAGCATCGAACTTGACCAAAATCGAACAGTAGGCAGGATGAAAATTGAGGATACCGCTGATAGGTTGCGCTTCGAGCAGGCGAAGTAGCTTAGCGACTTGCTCATGGGCGGCCAGCGAAATGTGTTGATCGAAATAAATGAGCAGGGAATTGTCGCTCGCGGGTCGAAATTGCGCGGTAGCGTGTGCAGATGCGGGCATTCGCGCGAATTATAGCGCACGGAAAATCTTTTTCTCGATGCAGGAACATGTCATCGCAATTGTGAAGGCGATGCGCACTTTCTCCCCAGCCACAGTCCGTCGATTCCGCCACCGACTGAACCCGCTTGAGATGCCTCATCCCCTGTTGGGCCATCAGGAAAAACTGATTGCGACCGAAGATAGTCGTATAACATCAGTGAAAGAAGGAGTTCTCATATGACTGACGTTACCTCTGCTGATCAACTCGACCGCCTCAAGGCAGTTGAAACCCGCGGAGAGGCTCGCCTCTCCGCCAATGGATCCAGCCCGCTTTCCGCTGGAGTGGCTGCACCCGAATTCTCTTTGCAGGATGCTCCCGATCATTCCCTTTCGCTCAAAGACTTTTCCGGCAAACGCCTGATCTTGGCTTTCTATCCCGCTGACTGGAGTCCGGTTTGCGGAGATCAAATGGCTCTCTACAACGAAGTTTTGCCCGAATTTCAGCGGCTGCACGCCGACCTGCTTGGCATATCGGTCGACGGCGTCTGGTGTCACCGGGCTTTCGCGAAGGACAGAAAACTGCGTTTCCCCTTGCTGGCCGATTTCGAACCGAAGGGCGAGGTGGCAAGGACTTACGGAGTCTATCGCAAGCATGACGGATTCACCGAGCGGGCACTCTTCGTCATCGATGAGCAAGGGATCATTCGCTGGAGCTACGTTTCCCCGATTACAGTCAACCCAGGTGCGGACGGAATTCTCGATGCATTAGAGGAACTCGAAAGCAAAGGAGCAGCAGCATGACAAAACGACAGACGCCGCACAGTTTTCGCGGATTGGAAGTAGATCCGCGCCGCGACCACATTCAAGGGCCCGCAAACGCGCCCGTGACGCTCATGGAATACGGCGATTACCAGTGTCCCTTCTGCGGTGCAGCCTACCCGATTGTTAAGCAGATTCAGCAACGATTCGGCGAAAACCTTCGCTTCGTCTTCCGCAATTTTCCTCTCGCGCAAATCCATCCCTACGCCGAGGTTGCGGCTGAAGCGGCCGAAGCCGCTGGAGCGCAGAACAAGTTCTGGCAAATGCATGACTACTTGTATGAGCATCAAGATGCGCTAGCGCCTCCGCAATTGATCGCCGCCGCTGCGCTCTTGCGGCTGGATGTTGAACGCTTCACCGACGACCTTCGCCAGCATGCTTATGCGGAACGCGTTCGCGAGGATTTCCTGAGCGGCGTGCGGGCGGGCGTAAATGGAACGCCGACCTTTTTCATTAACGGGGTTCGTCACGACGGCTCGTGGGATTTCGGTACGCTTTCGGAGGCGATCAACGCCCAATTGGAGAAAAGGATCGCTGCGTAGCAGAGAAAAACAGAATTCGACGACTTGAGAAATGCTAATAAATCTGACGATACAAATTAGGAGATAAACATCGAGGTAGGCTGTGGGTTCGTCTGGAAGCAAATCCCGGGGAAAAAGTGAATCACGCTTGCCCACAGTTCAAGTTTGCGCCGGACTCCCTGAATGCTGCTGCGCGAAAGACCGTTAGCCACGACATCTTGCCACGCTGTCGCCCGGCATCTCACGAGGATGCCTTGGTGACGCTTTTTCATGGCGCGGCGGATGCACGTTCAGGTGGAGAATCTGCTACCATGACGGCTCGGGGAGGTGGCCATGCCCCAATACGTGATCGAGCGGGAAATTCCAGGCGCAGGTAATTTATCGGATGCGGAACTGCAGGCAGTCGCCAGAAAGTCGGTAGGCGTACTGAAGGAATTGGGACCGGAAATCAAGTGGCTCCATTCCTACGTAACCGGCGATAAAGTCTATTGTGTGTACCTGGCGCCAGATGAGGAAACGATTCGCGAACACGCACGCCGTGGAGGTTTTCCGGCAAATCGCATCTCGGCAGTGCGCCGCATGATCGATCCCGACACCGCAAATTGACTTAAGCGGAGTTTTGAGTCCGCAGATCTGATTCCGCGCCGCAGTTAAGTGCCTCCTGGATGGCTTGCTCTACGGGCATCGCCCAACCTTCCATCCACGCCGTCAGGCCTGCAGCATTGCCGAGCGTTCGGCGTGCAAATTCCAGGGCTTTCTCCAGCCTGCGTTGCTCGGCAGGCAGGAGCGGAATGCCCAATTGTTGGCGAAGCGCGGCCGCGGCTCCAGCCCAGTGCAGCGATTGCTCAGCCTTCGATTGCGCTGCGGCACTCACAGCGAGACATTCGAGCGCTCTCGCGATGCCGCGTTTGTGACCCAACTCCTGGAACACCTTGATGCTTTCTCCGTACAGACGACGCGCCTCGGCGTTGTTCCCCTGATCGCAGCTTAGACTTGCCAGATCGGAGAGCGCGCTCGCAATTCCCCAGCTATCATGCAGTCGCCGAAACTCCGACAGGCTCTGTTCACAATAGGAGCGCGCGGCAACGAAGTCCGCTTTTTCCCGAGCAACGTCGCCCAGGTAGTTCAAAGTCCACGCGACACCGGCGCCATCTCCGACCTGACGGAACATCGTCAGACACTCATCGTAAAGCGAGGACGCGCGCTCATATTTGCCCTGCAACTTCATCACGCTGGCGAGATTGCTAAGGGCTCGGGCGATGTCAGCGGGATCGCCAAACTCCTTCCATATGGCAAGACAGCGCTCGAAGAGTGAAGACGCGTCAGTGAGTTCCCCACGATCGCGAGCGTTGACGGCCAACGCGTTGAGTGCGACAGCAACGCCGCGGTTATCGTTTAGCTCGACACAGGTATTGAGGCTCTCTTCGAACATTGGCAGCCCCGAACCGTAATCGCCCTGCGCCGCCGCCAGAACTGCGCCTGCGAACAGCAGGCGCGCGCGCAGCTTCGGACGCGCCCTGGCTCCTTCCAACGCCAGGAGCCTGGCGATGGCATCACGGCCCTCCGCGAGATGCTCATGTGTCTCCCAGAAGAGGAACAGAGCGGCGCCAAGGCGCAGGCCCCAGTCGGCATCCCGGGCTTTGATCAGATGATTAATCGCCAAGCGGAAATTGTCGTGCTCAACCTCAAAACGATCGAGCCACTCCGGTTGAGCGGCAATGTCCTCGGCACCTTCTTCGGCAAGTACCAGGTAATAAGCGGCATGGGCTCGGCGAGTCGCGGATTCATCGTTGCTCTGAGCGAGTCGTTCGAGAGCGTACTCCCGGATGGTGGAGAGCATAAAGAATCGCGTTTCTTTATCGAGCTGCTCCATCTGCTGCACCAAGCTCTTGTCCACCATGGAAGCCATGCCCTCGAGCACGTCGAGGGCTAGATCGCCTTTGGTGTCGCATACGGCTTCCACGGCCTCCAGAGTGCAGCCGCCGGTAAATACGGAAAGCCTTCGAAAGAGAGTTTGTTCAGCGCCATTGAGGAGGCCGTAACTCCAGTCCACGGTGTTGCGAAGAGTTTGGTGCCGAGTTGGCAAATCGCGGGCGCCCCCGGTCAACAGGTTCAGGCGGCTTTCGAGCCGAGTCAGCATGGCGGACGGCGAAAGCATCTTGATGCGCGCGGCAGCAAGTTCGATGGCGAGAGGCAGGCCGTCAAGGCGAGCGCAGATGGCCGCCACTGCAGGTGCGTTTTCTTTCGTCAGCGCGAATTCGTGCTTCACAGCCTGGGCTCGTTCCACAAAGAGCGCGATCGCCGGAAGACGGGAAAGCACTTCGAGTGGCGGAATGGACTTGGGGTCGGGCAGCGCGAGTGGTGGCACGGGAAATTCATGTTCGCCGTAGACATGAAGCGGCGCTTGGCTCGTGACCACGACCTTGATTTTCGGGCCGCTCGTCAGAAGTTGCGACACGAACGGCGCCGCCGAGACGAGATGCTCGAAGTTGTCGAGCAAGAGGAGCATTGGCCGGCTCAGGCTGCCCAGGTATTCCATCAAGTTTTCCTGCGGCAACTTATTTCCGGTTTCGCGCACTCCCACTGCTTGCGCAATCGTGGAAGCGATCAAGCCCAGTTCACCAATCGCTGACAGAGCGACAAAGGAAACGCCGCCTGGGAACTGGTCGGCGATTTCGCCCGCCACCTGCAAGGCGAGCCGAGTCTTGCCGATGCCGCCCGGACCGGTCAGGGTCACAAGCCGTACGTCCGCGCGGCTCAAGAGCTGACGTAGACCAGTCGCTTCATGTTCCCGTCCGATGAATGCGGTGCGCTGCACCGGGAGGTTGTTGGGGCGAGGCTCGGATTCCCGGGCAGGCGCATCGGCGAGGCGGTCGCGCACGGCGGCGAGGTCGCGAGCCAAATCCCGGGTAGAGGCGTAGCGCTGTTTTGGGTCCTTGGCGAGGCAGCGCTCCACGATCCAAATGAAAGGAGCGGGCGCCTGCAGCACTCTGGCACCGAGACGCTCGGGCTCATCGCGAAGGATTGCGGCCATCGTTTCCGCGTGGGTCTTTTTCCGGAAGGCGGGAAACCCGGTGACCATTTCGTAGAGCACCGATCCGAAGGAAAACTGGTCAGAACGAAAATCGACTTCGTCGCCGGTCGCTTGCTCCGGCGACATGTAGCCCACCGTACCCATCACCGTTCCATGCTCGGTGATGCTGGTAGTCGCATCCGAACCGCGGGGGTGGTCGAGCTTACGAAGTTTCGCCAGGCCGAAATCCAGCACCTTGGCCGTACCGTCGCGAGAAACCATCAGATTCTCCGGCTTCAGATCGCGATGAATGACGCCAATCTCGTGCGCTTTGGCAAGACCTTCGGCAATCTGCGCCGCGATCGCAACCGACTTGCGAAATGGAATAGGGCCAGAGGCGAGCAGCGCACGCAGCGTTTCTCCGTCCACCAGTTCCATCGCGATGAAGCGCGTGCCATTCACGTGCCCGAGTTCATAAATCGTCACGACGTTCGGGTGATTAAGCGCGCAAGCGGAGCGGGCTTCCTGCTCGAAGCGCGATAATGCTTCCGGTTCAGAACAGCGGCCCAGCGGAAGCGTCTTGATGGCGACTTCACGGTCGAGGCGGGTGTCCTTAGCGCGATAGACCTCACCCATTCCGCCGGCGCCCAGTCGCTGAAGAATCTCGTAACTGCCGAAGCGCGTACCCGGCGACAGGGTGGATGGGAACGAACCTGAATTGGGAGGTCGATTCATGGATTGCTGGCGCAGTTCGCGGAATGCCAAGCGAACTGTTGCTGCCTAATTAAAATTGGATTTTAAGTCGATGCCACGACAGATCCGTAAGCAGCACCCCACCTGCGCTTATAATATCCCAGATTCCGGAGGGGATTTATGGATATTCGATCGCTGCAGCGGCCATTGAAGGATCAGTACCGGCAAGAGCCCGCCAGTTCCCGAATTACGCTGACAGCGCACGGTACTCAGACTGACGCACCGATCGCTTGTTCTGTGGACTTGGGGCGGGCGATCTACAATGCGCAGGCGCACAAAGGCGTCGGTGGCGCGGGTACCGGAGCCTGCTCCGGAGACCTGCTGTTAGGTGCGTTAGCAGCTTGCGCGCAGATCACTTGCCAGATGGTAGCCGCTGCCATGGGCATACCTACAGAGAGCATAGATGTCACGGTCGAGGGCGATTTGGATCTGCAGGGAACGCTTGGAATATCGAAAGAGGCGCCTGTCGGGTTTCAGAGCATCAAAGTCGTTTTCGACGTCCGCGCACCGCATGCAACTGCGGAGCAGTTAAGCGCATTGCAGGCGAAAACGGAACAATATTGCGTGGTGATGCAAACCTTGCAGCATCCGCCGAGGATTGAGAACAAATGGAAGCAGTAGGGATGGTCAAGGCTTCAGAGTGAATGCCAGGCTTGAAGTCCTTAGGACTAGTTCTAAGGACCCCCCTAAACAATTCCGTGAGAAGAACATCCCTGAATTAGGGTCCCTCGTTCACCTCGGCTTGATGTTCTGATTTACGCGGAACAGGTTCGCCGGATCGAAACGCTTCTTGATCTTCGCCAGACGGTCGTAATTCTTGCCGTATGTCGCCCGAATGCGATCTTCGCCCTCTTCCATCATGAAGTTGATGTACGCCCCGCCGGCGGAATATGGATGAAGCGCGCTCCAATACTCTTTCGCCCAGGTGGAGACTTTTTCCTTGTTCGCGGCGTCCGGATCTACGCCGACAATTACGGCAGCCCACGTCGCGTCGCGGTAACACCACGGCGTTGCACTGTTCTTGACCCGGCCAGCGGCGCCATTGATCGGGTACAAGTGCATGGTCGACTGCATCGACGGCAAGTTTGCCGCGTATTTCACATGCAGCGCGATGGCCTCGTCCGGAAGCGTGCGCACGAAATCCGCCTTCCAGTACCACTGCAGGCCGGGCGGATAGAGACCGTCGTGCATACTTTGGAGCACCGGATGCGGAATTGGCCCGACCATGTCCAGCGCGGGAGCCTTGAAGTTCCGGATGGGATTGAACACCTTCTCCGCCTTCTTGATCGGTCCGGTATAACACCACACGATGCCGCACATCTTCTGGTTGTGCAGATGCTCGGGGAACGGAGGCCCCGGAGGCACGGTGAGGAACGCAAAGAACCCATAGACGTCATCTGGTGCCTTCGCGATGAAGCTGCGATACCAGCGCATCATCTCCGCTGCGTCTTCCATCGGCCACAGCATCGGCCCGCCGTAGTCGGTGTGCACGGGTTGCCCCTTGAACAAAAACGAGGTCACGACGCCGAAGTTGCCACCGCCACCGCGCACCGCCCAGAACAGGCCGGCATTTTCCTTGGCGCTGGCGGTAACGAACCGCCCATCGGACAACACCATTTCGACGGCCAGAAGATTGTCGATAGTCAAGCCGTAACGCCGTGTCAGGTAGCCGATCCCGCCGCCCAAGGTTAATCCGGCCACGCCCGTAGTTGAAATGATGCCCGCAGGAACCGCGAGACCGAACGCGTGCGTCGCATGGTCCACGTCGCGCCAGAGCGCGCCGCCGCCGACCAGCACAGTCTTCTTCTTCGGGTCCACGCGAACATCGTTCATCGGCGAAAGATCGATTACCAATCCGTCATCGCATACTCCCAACCCGCCCGCGTTATGCCCGCCGCCGCGGATCGCCACCAGCAACTTGTGTGTGCGGCCAAACTTCACCGCGCTCATGACGTCGGCCACATCGGCGCAGCGCGCAATCAATCGTGGGCGCCGGTCGATCATTCCGTTGTATACCTTGCGAGCTGCGTCGTAACTCGAATCGCCTGGCTCGATCAGCCCCCCGTGCAAGCTGGCTCTGAAATCCGCAATCGTCGCTTCGTTCAGCATCTTTACCCTGACCTTCGAAAATCTGACGGCGTCACCGGGTTCACACTTCGCGTCATCCGTTAAAGCTGGCGAGAATTTTCGATTTGGACCCCCTGGACTCGCACATACTACGCCTTGCCCTCCATGGGCACAAACGAGTGCTGTCCCTCGCCTCCATTACGAATGCAGCCGTACCTCAGGCTGTGACCGTCTACAAAATGGACTACAGCACTGTAGTCGGGAAACCAGAAGAGCGGTTTATCTACTTGAGGAAAATGGTCGGGGAGAGAGGATTTGAACCTCCGACCCCCTGGTCCCGAACCAGGTGCTCTACCAGGCTGAGCCACTCCCCGACGAATTCGTGAGTGTGCGCCCTAGAAAGTTGTGACGCAGGCGCACCGACCTCAGAATATTCGCAATTATAACATTCGGCTTTCTGCTGCCTGTTCGCGAATCGCCTTCGGGCTATCGGTTTATAACTGCGGGGGAATTGAAAACCCACTTCTATCCGCGGAAATGTCGTATAACTGAGATGATTCGAATCGTGGATCGATCGTAATGTTTCTGCTATCTGCAATAAAGCCTTAAGATAAACGTTTTAATAGATGATCGCCTTTACCGCAAACTGTCTGTACACGCCGCTTGAGCGAGTGGACCAGCCGTTGCTTCTGGTGCAAGATCGCATGATTGTCGACGTCAGCTCGCGACCCTCGCATGAAATTCCAGCAGGGGTTCGGGTGGTCGACTTTGGCGATGCCGTGCTGGCGCCTGGGTTTGTGGACATTCACATTCATGGAGGTGCGGGGCAGGACGTAATGGACGCTGACGCTTCTGGTTTGTCAGCAGTTGAGCAGTTGCTTTCTTGTCACGGCGTAACCGGTTATTTTCCGACTACGGTTACGGTGCCGCTTGATCAAATCTGCGCGGCTCTTGAACACCTGGCCGATGCGATTGAGACTGCGTCGCTGGAAAATGGCTCCCGCCGCGGACGAGCGCGGCCGCTCGGTATACATTTGGAGGGTCCTTTTCTCAGTCATGTGCGTCGCGGCGCGCATCCGCTGGAGAATCTTCTTCCACCTACGCTGGAAACTTTCAATCGCTTGTGGCAGGCCGCGCGCGGACACATTCGCATAATGACGATAGCCCCCGAACTGGAGGGAGCGTTGGAAGTGATCGCGGAGGCCGCGCGCCTCGGCGTCTGCGTGAGCATGGGACACTCCGATGCAGATCTGAAATCCGCAAGGGATGGTGTCGCTGCCGGAGCGCGGCACGCCACGCACACGTTTAATGCGATGCGGCCGCTTGATCACCGCCAGCCGGGAATCATTGGCGAAGTACTCACTGCCCCGCAGCTTTCTGCTGACATCATCGCTGATGGAATCCACCTCGATCCCGCCATCGTTCAACTATTTCTGCAAAGCAAGGGGCCGGATCAGGCGGTGCTGATTACCGATGCGATCTCGGCTACTGGCATGCCCGACGGGCGTTATCGTCTGGGCACATTCGAAGTAGACGTGAAGAATGGTCGTTGCATGGTGGGCGGGAAGTTGGCCGGCAGCGTGTTGACCATGGATCGCGCGGTTCGCAATGTGATGCAGTTTGCGCATTGGGATTTGCAACAGACGCTTCGTCTTGCCACGTTCAATCCGGCGCGGGTAGCTGGATTGGCGAATCGAGGCAAGCTTGCAGCCGGAGTGGAAGCGGACTTCGTGGTGTTGAGCCCCAATGGTGAAGTAAGAAACACAATTATTCGCGGCGAGATTTGTGAGCCGTGAGCTGGAACTGAGGAGACTGGATGGACGATAAGGGCAGATTCCCCCATCACATGCTGAAGGAAATTTTCGAGCAGCCGCAAGCCTTGCGGGATACCGTCGCGCCCCGCCTTTCGCTCGATGAAGGCGTGGTTCGGCTGGATGACGTGCGCATCACCAGCGACGAACTTTGCTCTTTGCAGCGCATCAACATCGTGGCGTCGGGAACCAGTCGTCACGCTGGCATGGCCGGACAGTTCATGATTCAGGATCTGGCGAATGTGCCGGTGGACGTGGATTACGCCAGCGAGTTCGAGTATCGCAATCCGCTGATTTGCCGCAACGAACTCACCATTGTGATTACACAATCCGGCGAAACTGCCGACACAAGTGCAGCCCAGCGCGAAGCTAAGCTCAAAGGTTCGCGCACCATCGCCATTTCTAATGTGATGGATTCCACCATCGCTCGCGAAGCGGACGGCGTGCTCTACACTCATGCCGGGCCCGAGATCAGCATCGCTTCCACCAAGGCATTCACGGCGCAGATGGCTGTGTTGTTTTTATTCGCGGTTTATCTCGGACAGGTGCGCGGCAAGCTTACAAAAGACCACGTGCGCCACATTATTCGCGAACTACTCGAGCTTCCAAACAAAACGGAAACGGTGCTTGAATCCGCGTCCGAGTTAAAGAAGCTGGCCGACCAATATCATCAAGTCGCTGATTTTCTTTTCCTTGGGCGTGCCATTCATTATCCGATTGCCATGGACGGCGCGCTCAAATTGAAAGAAGTGTCTTACGTTCACGCTGAGGGTTATCCGACTGGTGAGACCAAACACGGCCCCAACGCGCTGATCGATGAGAACCTTCCCGTTGTCATTGTTGCAACTTGCGATCGCAATGACCAGGGATCAGTGCTGCGTTACGAAAAGAATGTTGCCAACATCAAAGGCTTCAAACAACAGTCGGCGCGTGTGATTGCGATTGCCAGCGAAGGCGATGACGACATGCGTAAGCTCGCCGATCATACAATTTTTATTCCCCAGACGCCGGAACTGCTGTCGCCCATCCTTGAGATTATTCCTCTGCAGCTATTCGCCTATTACATGGCCGTGAGGAAAGGTTTAGATGTGGATCGTCCGCGCAACTTGGTGAAGTCGGTTACGTTGGAGTGATATTGCCCGGCGCGAGGTTCTGCCCGTCCCGCTTGCATTCCGTGGCGGCGAACGAATCTTCATCCGGGTCAGGGATCGACGATGGGGGATCGCTGGCGGGAAATGTATCAGCCACGGTCTTGTCCATCATTTTGTCTTTCTTCTCGACCGGATCGCACTCGTCAATCTGCCGATCTTCCGGATCTCTCGGGTCGCGGGTTGAATATTCGTACATAAAATTTCCTCTGTCCTACCTCTTAGGATGCTGCGCACGTGGAAACAGAATCCTTAAGCAGTGCGATTTCCCTCAATGGGTGAAGGTAACGTTCAGCCCGGTGGTCAAAACAATATCATTCTTCTTCAGCGCGGGCGTGCCTGGAGGCGGATTGGTGACATAAATATCGCCGAAAGCATTTTGCCATCCTAACCATTTGCTCAGTTTGGTCACGCTGCCAAAATTGAAGGTTACGCGATATTGGCTGGTATCGCTGAGGTCGGGGAAAAAGTAAAGTTTTTGCGTAATCAATGTCGATGCACCGAGTTTTTGGCTGAATTCTTCGCCCAGAGTTAGGGCAAGGAAATTGCGCTGCAGAGTAACGTAACTCTCCCGCGTGTAGTCGGGCCCAACCAGGAAGTCCAGCGTTGTTCTGTCATTCGCAATGGCATGGAATCCCAGACCACCTCCAAGCACGCTGCGAAGATTGAGTTCCTGCAGCGCGTTGGTTTGGAAGTCGGCGCTCGCATAGCCAAAGATGCGCGGCATCAAATCGTGGGAATATCTCGCGCCGCCCTGATTCGAGTTTGCGGTCGTACTCGGCGTCGCGCCAGCCGCGTTGTTGGTGGCATAGACAGTATTTTCGTAAAGCGCGATCTCATCGTTCTGCGTCTTGCGATCGCCGGTGAAAGCCACGGCGAGACTTCTGGTAGCACTGTTGCCAGCCGTCAACGCAAATCCAACGTTGGCTCCTCCATTCCAACCTTGGGTTAGCTTTGGATGCAGCGACTTCTCATAGGCGGTTTGCTCTGTATCGCTGCGCAAGGCGGTCACATCGGACTTCACCAAGGTTACAGTTCCGGTCGGGGCGTTTACGACCATGCTTCCGTCGGCCGTCATAACGGTGCCTGCGACAGTTGTTCCGTTGGCCAGCGTGACGTGCAACGGTTGGGTGGAATTGATTTCTTGCACGGCCGGCCACTGAATCTCTAGGTCGCCGGCAAATTCCGTTTTAATCAGCAGAGTTTTGTCATCTGATTTTGTAATGGTCCCGCTGATGCGATCGCCATTCTTGAGCACTACCTGATCCGCGAAGAGGGTGGAGCAGAATGCGAGCGCCGACAAAGCGGCGCCCAGATGCACAGTACGCATAAAATTCATTCTCATGGTTTTGAACTTTCGTTTCTCGCAATTACACGGCAAGAGTTAACTTATCGCAGCGGAAATACCACGCCATAGGAAAAATCCTGAGAAGGCCGTGTGTTTCAATGTATGCGGGATGGGGTTACAAAAGGGAATAGAGGCAAAAGGCTAAAGTGGCATCGGACTAACTGATATCAGATCGTCCGAACTTAACTCTTGGTTTCGGTGCTTTTCGTTTCGGTGTTCGCGCTTTTGGGCGGCTCAGAAGCACCATCCTTCATACTTTCCTTTAGAGCACGAATACCCTCTCCAATGCCTTTGCCAAGCTCCGGAAGTTTCTTGGGACCAAACACCAGCAGGGCGATGAAGAAAATCACCAACAGATGCATGGGTTGAAAGAGACCTTCAAACATATAAACTCCTCTACAGACACAGCTACTCTCCTTAACATTACCACGCCAGATTATTCCGTCAACCTTAACGATTTCTCGCTGGTGGGGCAATTTACAGTTGTCCACGCAAGATTCCTCGCCCCGCTGGGGAAGGCGCGGGGCTTTGGAATGACCATGGCATAGTCTCAGTTTGAAAAGCGGGGAAAGCTGAATGTCGCGAAAAAAGACCGGAGTTTCTCGGTAAGTCCTTCATTTCATTTGCGCTTGTTTGGCTGACGAACTGCATGGACAGGATCAGGACAGCGTTCGGACATGCACCTCTGTGCCGTCGAAAGGCGAGGGTCGCGCTCCTAGAATGGCGAAGTCCTAGTTTATACACGGCCTTGAGCCGCATGGGGTTTAACGATGAATGCAACACCAGTTCCGGCCGGAATAAAGAAACCAGTATCTCCGGCAGTCCTCCCCTCTAATAACGATATCCACACCACAGAGCGGCCAAAGGCGAGTCCGCCAGCTGCGCCTCAGATCTCCCCCAAGCAAGCCGGATACGGCATGCCTTGTGCGAGTTGCAAGACGTATTATGCAGCGGATCTGAAAGCTTGCCCGGTATGCAAGAATGTGGAGCGGGTTTCACCGGCCGTAGTACCTGTGCGTTCCACCATGCTGGCCAGCGAAGTTTGTCCCGACCCCATCGCGCTTGAAGAAGAGCGCGAACGTTTTCTTCGCGAGTTCAAGAGCCAGGTGTTTGCTTCTCAGGTGCCCGCGAACGGGAACGGAAACATGCGGTGCATTCACGATGAAAACCATCTCAGCGGAGCCGAGCCGGCCGCCGTTTGCCAGGGCTGTTACGATCACTTGCAGGAACGCGTTGATGTACTCGAAGCCGCGCTGCACATGGATTTGAAGGAAGCGGCACAGATCGTGTACGACGCGGTATGGGCGGATCCGTCGGATTCCACCAAGACTTATGAGAACGCCGCTCACGCCCTGCTGACTGAATTGCGTAAGCGCTCGGGCGTCGCACAAGTCTTCGGATTGCTGCAGCCTTTGTCTGACTAATCCCTCGGTCGAACCACAACTTCCCGAAAAGCCCTGGGGACGTGGAAATTCGGCTGCGCGCGTGCGTCAGCTCCCAAGGCAGATAAGCGCCCCCTTTTCACATCGTTCGTCCGTGCTTAGCCTATAATCTATGGGTACTCGCGAGGTAGCCGATGAAAAAAGCCCTACTCATTTGCACTTTACTTTGCACCTTCCTGATGGTCCGGTTGGTTTCGGCAGCCGGCGAGCAAACTCTACGTGGATACGTCAGTTGTTCAAAATGCGAGGCGTCGAAGGGGGCCGGCGAAGGTCATCTCGACTGCATGCAGCAGTGTTTGGCAAAAGGCGCCGATGTTGTGCTGATTACTGATAACGATCATTCCTTGATTCGTCTCGAGAATCCAAACGCCGTGAGTGCACAGCACGCCCATCACGTGGCTCTCTACGGATACATGAATGGCACCGCTTTCCACGTAATCAGCGTCAGGATCCTCTAGGCTAGAATATTTATAAAGTGTAGTCTGGCCCTGGAATACGCTTCCAAACCTCTAATGTTGGGTTACGATGTCTTCCAAGTTTGGGGCGTAGAATACACGGGCCTGCAACTTTGTACGATTCGGTGGGTTAAATCACCCAGAAATTCAAATTGAGGAGAGTAGAGATGATGAGAAAAGCACTTGCAGGGACTATGCTGGCTGCGGCTTTGTTACTGGGAAGCGTGGGCTATGCGCAAATGAAGCAATCAGCCCAAAACATCAGTGCGCACCGACACCCGAACCTTGCTGCCGCGCAACGCCTTTGTGACCAGGCCTTCGAAAAAATCCAGGCTGCTCAATCGGCGAATGAGTTTGACATGGACGGACACGCCGCTAAAGCCAAGGAACTACTCGAACAAGCCAGCCGGGAACTTAAGGAAGCGGCCCGAGCCGCCAATCAAGGCCACAAATAGCCGTTCTGGCTCCGTCCAAGAACCGGAAAGCTCGGCTGCTAAGGCGGTCGAGCTTTTTTCGTCTTTACGCCGAGAACTCGACACCGTTTGTGGCGGCTTACTTTCTTCAGGACAATGCGCATGCGCTTTCCAAGGCTTGCAAATTTCTTCATGTTGCCTATCTGGTTAATATTGACAACCGTGCGGAACCACACGAGAATCGAGCAGTTTCTGGCCGAATTTGCGACCTGGATTTCACGGTAATCCTTTCGCTCGGCTGGTCGGTTTGCCCACATCTTGCGCCTCTCATTATTGCAAACCAAGGGTTTCGAGTTAGGACGTAAAAGGGGTTGAACCTGTCGCAGGCGCGTCCCCATCCCCCAAGATCGAAATGAAAAGTGTTGAGGTTTGAGAATCATGCCTTCGTTGGAAACCATGCCATTGCCAGTCAACAGGGACTGCAACGCTAACAGGAACGAAGATCGCACTGATATTCTGGGAGTTCGGGTCCGCCGCACCAACCTGATTCAAACCTTGGATGATGTCGAAGCCTGCATTCAGCGCGGCGAGCGGCGCTACGCGGTCTTCATCAACGTCTACAATGTAATTGAATCGCGCGGCGATGCCCGTTACCGGCAAACTTTGAATGAGGCTGACTTTCCCATGCCTGACGGCGTTCCGCTGGTCTGGGCCAGCAAGGTATTAGGTCGGCCCGTGGGCAGCCGCGTTTGCGGTCCCGATTTTCTGGTGGAGATGAATAAGCGGGCAGCGGAGAAGGGCTACACGGTGTTTATTATGTGCGGCGGTGACAAGAAGGCCGAGCGCACGGCCGCAGCCTTCCAGGCGATGCATCCTAAGCTTAAGATCGTAGGCGCGTGGACTCCGCCCATGGGACCGATTGAGGGTGAATTGAACGAATATATCCTGGGCGATATCGCACGCACTCAGCCAGATATTCTTTGGGTAGGGTTAGGCGCACCGCTCCAGGAACGATGGGTTTGGACGAATCGGCAGCGCATTGCGGCTCGATTTACCGGGGCGGTGGGGGGTGCGTTTGACTACCACATCGGAATGCGGAAGCGGGCTCCGCGGTGGATGCAGCGTTGCGGCTTGGAATTCTGGTATCGGGTCAGCCAAGATCCGAGCCTGGTCTGGAAGAAGCGGCATTACGCAGATTTCCATAAGTTTGTGCTGCCAGTGCTCTGGCAGGCGGCGGGGGAACGGTTCCGGTCCAAGTCTTCTACTCCGGCTGCGGAAAAACAGTGAGCCTCAGTTCGCCCGGGCGCTTCTTGCCCTCCTCGATTAAGCTGGATTGTGTAAGGATAAAGAATGATTAACGGGAAGCGCATTGCCATTGTTTTGCCTGCTTACAATGCGGAGAAAACACTGGAAGCCACGGTTCGCGAATTACCTGACGTCGTGGACATTCGCATTCTCGTCGATGACTACAGTACCGATCGTACCATCGAGTTGGCGAACCATCTGGGTCTGCAGTCTTTCCGGCATGACAAGAATTATGGCTACGGACGCAATCAGCAGACTTGCTATCGCGAGGCGCTGGGCGCCGGTGCGGACGTGGTCATCATGCTGCATCCGGACTACCAGTACACGCCACTTCTGGTTACGGCCATGGCCAGCATGGTGGCATACGGAGTCTATGACGTGGTGTTGGGTTCGCGCATTCTTGGAGGACAAGCCCTGCGCGGCGGTATGCCCATCTGGAAATATATTTCCAATCGCTTTCTGACCGCATTCGAGAATTTGTTTCTGGGAGTGAAGTTATCGGAATATCACACGGGGTATCGGGCATTCAGCCGCGATGTGCTCACCCGGTTGCCTCTGCTGGAAAATTCCGACGACTTTGTTTTTGACAATCAGATGCTGGCGCAGTGTGTGCACTTCGGTTTCCGCATCGGAGAAATATCCTGTCCGACCAAGTATTTTGACGATGCCTCCTCGATCAATTTCAAGCGCAGCGTGCAGTACGGCTTGGGAGTGCTATCCACCACGTTGCAATTTGCCCTGCAGAAATTCGGCTTGGGACGTTTCCGAATTTTCAGCGCCAGCGGGCGCCGGCTGGAACCGGGCTACGCTGAATATTACGCGAACGGCAGGACGGCGGAGCGCCGGGCATAAAGCAACAGCTGCTTCCCATGGTCTTGCCCACCGCTGGCGAAAGGTTCGGCAAAACTGCTCAACAAGAATTTGTTCTGGATGGTGTCGCGCATCGCTTTGTGGTGTTACGGCCACGCGCCGGTCTTTGGTCAATTGCGTGCCTCAATTGGAGTCATTCGAAATGGGAGTAGCGTTCTGGTGATCCGGCGCAACGATGGCCGGGGCTTGTCCTTTCCCGGCGGACTGGCGTTGCCTTGGGAAAGCGACGAGAAGGCGTTGATTCGCGAAATCAAAGAAGAAACCGGCCTGCTCTGCGATGCTTTCGAGTTTGCCTTTCGCTACGATAGTCGTGTCGAAATTCCAGTGCTCATAACGGTTTTCCATGTCCAAGCTACAGGTGAAATTCGCGGCTCTTGGGAAGGTATTCCGCAATGGATGGAAGTATCGGAATTGCCACAGGGCATCCTGCGTAGTCAGCAATACGCCGTGGCGCAACTCTTGGCTCCATCCATCGAATTGCCGTCGCTTCGCCGGACTAGTTAGTGGCCCACATAGATCGGAAAAGCCGAAGCCGGTCCATTGGTCGGATTCGCTCCATTCGGATAGGAGCAGGGAACATTTGGATGAGTGCTGCAATATTCGAACTGGTAAATCAAGGACTGACTGCCGTCAGGATAGGACTGCTGAACGGTATATGAATATTCCTGGTTTGCGCTGCCAGCGCTGAAAAATCCCTCCACCGAAATTGGACTCGGTACCGTCGTGCCGGCATTACTCACCACCGCCCCAATGGGTTTTCCATTGATGTCGGTTGAATTCAGACGATGGGCGAATGATTCAAGCCCGATAACTTCGGCCTTTGCCCCACCATCCACCTCGAGCAAGCTGTTCGCTGGCAATCCTGCGCCGTCGTGTACTCCACCACCCCCTTGACTGTATTGGCACACCACCGGCTGCTCGCGATTTTCAGTTTTGAACCCAAGAACCCAAAGCGATGCGTTATTTTGGGCGCTTGTCTGGCTGAGGGTCGCGTGACTATTTCCCTGTTGCAGAAAATCCACAGGCTCATTGGCTGCGACCGTTGATACTCCACATTTACCGCTGACCGTTCCTGTGCCCGTAGCGCATGCGAGAAACGGTGGACTTTCCGGAGCCACTTCCGGATTCAGGCTTCGCGCCCACACCTGTCGATTCACAAAATTGAATGGACCGAAGGCTACACTCTCAAGATATATGGGAGAAAAAGGTCCGTTGGCCTGTTTGGGTTGATCCAGATAAGTAATGTTGTCGATGTCACGCACAACCACTGCGGTGTTATTGGTGGTGTTCAAAAACACGGGGACCAATGCCGAACTCAAGGAGTATCCGAAATGAAAAGGATCGTCGCCAGGCGCTCCCACCCCGTATTGCGGCAACAATCCTTCTATCCACAGCGTGGGATTATTGGTGTCTCCCATAATCAATGCTTCAAGGTTATTGCAGCCATTCGGATATTGCTGAGTATTTGCAATTTGCGGACAGCTTGTCGATGGCAGCGGCACTAAATGGCAGCCTAAACAAAGAATGCGCTTAACATTCATTCCCTGGCCTCCACCCACCACCAGCGGCGAACTCAACCCGTACCATCCCCAAGGAATCACCACGGTTGAGGTTGCCGTGTTAATCGCGGTCTGCAGCGCTGCGGTCAGATCGCAAGGTGTTTGCTCACTATTGACCGGGCACCCGGACGGGATGACTGGAAATGTCCAGGAGCTGAAATTCTTCCCGTCCTGGGTGTCATCTGGGAACATTGGTGTTTCCGCGATCGTCAAATCAAGCGATGATTTGCTGCTGTGTTCGCTTCCGTAGAGAGCCGTTTGCGAAGTGTATTCAGTGCTCGAAACCGCCTGCAGCGTGCCATTACTCAAACTGCCATATCCGCTGAATACGGTGTTGCGAACGAATGTGTATGGTTCTGACGCCGCTCCGGTTGCCTGTTGCAGCGTAATGGCCGACGCTGCGGTTCCCCCGCTCAACGTCGAATCTACCAGGGTAAGAACATTTGAATAAATGCCCGCCGGATTCGAAGCCGTGATGGCAGTCACCGTGTTATCGCTCTTCAGATCTCTGATGGAAACCTGCACCGCCCCGGGAAGGTTGATCCCAGCCACATTCTGATCCTGAATTCGAATGTGTTCCATCGTCGAAACCTCTACGTTCCCGAAAGTGGCTCCGCATGGGTTGACCTCGCCGGCGCCGTAGATGCCGGTATCAAAGCCCTGGATAAAAATGTTGGAGAAAAGCTGCGGTCCTCCGGAATAACGATGCTGATTCAGCCCTACGCAACCTTTTCCATCGCCTGAGACGATGTTTACTTCTCCAATCACAGTATTGTTGGTTCCCGCATAATCGATGCCCACCATGTTCGGATTGTTCTTGCCGGTATCGATGGTGAGATTTCTTATGTTGTTTCGAAATGCGTCCGCGCCCTCGCCGCCTTCCGCTCCGTTCTTGGCATCGGTGCTCTCATTGGACGCCGTATAAAGAACTGAGTTGGCAATTCCGTTTGCCCAGCAATTGCTGCCTTGCTGGCTCCCCGCGGTGCCGTCCACGAATTTCAAAATCGTGTCCGAGTTGTTCTCCCCCTGAAAAGACAGAAAGGACACATAATTGCCGCTGCCGTCCTGCCAAAGGATCGGCTTACTGATGAGGTAGATCCCGGTAGGAAAATAGATCACCGAATCCCGGCTGCTGGTCGTATTGCTAGCCCTCACCGAAGTCGCGCCAGTGTTGAAATGGACAGCCTGCAAGATGGCCTGAGTATCATCCGTGACTCCATCCCCGGCCGCGCAGGTCGCACCAACAGCCTGATAGGCCGGAAGCTTGCAATACGTTTTCACATTGATCACACCAGTGGAAAACCCACTGGGCAGATTTGGACTGTCCCAAACCGTCGAGAAGGTCGGGTTGCGTGTAATGGTCACATTCTGCGACGCGCTCGAATATTGATTGGCCGGATCGGATGCGTTAAGGGTCAGAGGGGAGTTGGAAGCAACATTCCTAAGAAAATAAAGGGAAGCAGAACTCGTGGTCGAAGCCTTAATGACCGCAGTCTTGATCCGCTGCGTACAGCCCGTGTCGCTGTAAAACGAAACATTTCCCCCGGTGGCCGAGGTTGAAGACAATGCCACGTTCACGTCACTGGTGGCCGCGGCCGGAGTACCACTGCTGCTTTCTGACTGAACCTGAACCGCTTTAGAACAGGTCCCCGCCATTACACTTTGGCCTCCGTTGAGAAAGGCGAGTTGACCGGTAGGACCGGGTGGCGATGAACCTGCGCCGCTGCCGCCACCGCAACCACCGAGCAGAAGTAGCCCACAGACTATAAATACAGTCGTAATAAGCCTCATCATTTTTCTCGAGACTATATGTAAACCCACAGTTTCTATCGTAGTTGCGGCCTATACGATTTTCAAACGCACATCCTGAAATTCAGTGGCAGGCGCCATCCAGCTTGTTGGGATCAGTCCCAAAGGACCTTGTGCCCGTTAAGGCATTGCGCATGGAGGCGGCGATTTGGAGGAAGGAATAATAAGTCTGAGGAATTTGACAGAACCGCATCTGCGCTTCAAGGGTTAGCAAGCTTGAATCGATAGGTGATACCCGCGCAAACATAGATTCCCGGATTCGGGAAACCGATGTATTCGTGGTAGTTGCTGTTGAGAAGGTTTTCGGCCCGAACCTGGGCGCTCAACCCGTCCCGAATTTCGCAGTTTAGAACAAAGTTGGTGGTGGAATACCCGCCCACAGTGGTTAGGTTTGGCACGGGAATTTCGAAGTCGAAGCGGGGTCCAACGATCAGAGTTTCGACCCGGGAGTGAAGCCGGCGATTAATTTTCCAGTCCAAATCGAGACCGCCTCTCCAGTGCGGCACATACCGAAGCGGCTGAGTAGTATCTTGTAATTCCCAGTGCAGGTAAGACACTTCGCCGCTTAACTGCAGCTTGCTGCTTAGGTCGTAGGTTGAAGCGAGTTCGAGCCCTTGAGTAATTACGTCTGTGCGATTGACCAGCTTGAAAACGGTGGAATCAAAATCGACCAGGTCCGCCATTGAGTTATGGAAGTAGGTGGCGGAGAATTTTATGTGCGGTCTTCGAAGGGCCTGCTCGATGCCAATGTCAAAGCTGTTGCTGTGTTCCGGTTGTAGATTGGGATTGCCGATGACAGGTTCTGACAAGGCATCAAAGGAAGGAACGAAAAAGCCCTTGCCCCAGGTGCCCTTCACATGCGTACTCTGCGTTAGCAGATAATTTAGCCCCACCCGGGGCGAGAAAACGACATCGTAGCGTTCTGTCTTGTCTATCCCCAAACCAGCACTGGCCGTCAATCTATGGGCCTGATACAGCAGTTCACCATTTACATCCAGGGCTTTTCGATCGAGCTCGTAACTAAACGGAAATATGCCGCCAATCAAGGTGTCCTCGGTGCCACGCTCGTAGCGGTATGCGATTCCAACGTGCGCCAGGAAGGCCGATGAAAGCTTGAAATTGTTGGACTCGCTGAAGGTCAAACGCCGGAAATCATTGTCTCCAAGGCTGGAAGGAAGTGAGTTCAAAGTCGGTGGAATCTGATCCCAGATCGCAGGAGTAAACTTGTAGTCGTTTCGGTGAAAAGCATTGAAATCGACGCTGTAGAACCACCAGGGCTTCCACTGCTGTTGGTAGGTGACACCTCCGACCAATTCTTTCGCGTGGTCGTTCTCTGCCTCTCGGACCAGGGCGTACTCCGGACCCCCGGTACCCGGGGCATAGCCAGCGCTTTCACGGTTCTGGTAGCGAAGGTTGAATTGCAAGATTCGCTGCTGCCCCAGATTCGCAGTACTAGTGAATGCTGCTGTGCCCAAGTCATAGCTGTCCAAACCGATTTGCTCGCCTACAGTGAGGTAGGATCCGGCCAGGGAGTAGTCGAAGATCTTGAATCTTCCCGCCGCGTCTACTCCGAATTGACCGGTGGTGAAATTGCCGCCTCCGGCGTTCAGTTCCACATAAGGAATATCTTCGTGGCGACGGGAAATGATATTGATGACTCCAGCGATGGCTTCGGAACCGTACAGCGCAGACATGGGGCCACGAACAATTTCAATCCGTTCGACGTTGTCGGTACTCAACGTGGAGAAATCATAGGCACCCCCCAAGGTGTTCGTAATGTCATTGACCGGGACCCCGTCGATCATAACCAGCACGAGATTTTCCTTGGCGCCGCGCAGATACAATGTTGTCAGACCGCCTTCGCCTCCCGCCCTTTGCATATGAACAAAAGGTACCTGGCGCAAAATGTCACTGACATTGTGTGTACCGCTATCCTGGATCTGCTTCCTGGAGATTACGGTGACTGACGCTGCACTAGAGGAAGCCGGAATGGCCTCGCTCGAAACCGTGGTTACCAAATCTTCCGGGCGAATCGGAGCCTGCGAGGCTGGTCCACTCGAGGTTTGCGCCCTTGAGTCATCAGCAGATGTTTGACCGATGCACTGTGCCAGCGCTATGCAGGTTTGCAAGAACAGGCACAGCCAAGGAATGCGGCGCAACATGAAACCTACTCCGGAAGGGAAAGAATTCGGCACAAGCACATCACACTAACAGCGTCTGAGACCCGACTATCATGGGTTTCGGCGCCGTGTTCTCTGCCGGCGAAGAGTCCGTCGATATTCAGAATGCAAGGGGTCAAATCGGGCGGGCGAGGCTAACAACCCGATCCTTTCTTGCAGGTGTAAATGCGAGTAGCCCAAGTGCATCCACTGCCAATTGTCGGAGTACAATTGCTGATTTGATTTCCGTTCATGTACTGATTGACGGCCCAGAACGTGAGATCATCGTTTGGATCAGAAGAGACGCTAACGTATTCTCCCCAGAAGTCATTGGTTTCATCCTGTCCAGTGGATCCACTCTTGCTCAGGATTGGCACTCGAGAACCTTTAACACCGCTGCTGGTCACAGTGACGAAGAACGGCGAAGGATCATAGTTGCGCCGGCTGCCGTTTGTGGCACTGCCGGTGACCGTGAATGTGATGCCGAGATCACCGTTCGCATCCATTGCGACGCTCGGCAACGAATAGAAAAAGTTATTCTGCGCGTCTTGGAAGCCGCCTAACAACACTACAGACGGATTAATTCCCGCCTGGATCTGGTAATACCGAATCCCAGTGCGCTGGTGAGTCCAAGTCTGCTGGACCGTTTGGGCAACTGCGAGATATTCCCCGGTCTGAGTCGAGGTAGTCAGATAGCGATAGGCAAGACGGGACATCAAGCGGTCGCCAACGCTATCGATGACGCCGCCGTAAGGCTCGGGGATACAGAGTGTGTCAAAAGGACGTTTAAGGTCGTAACACCCCGGAACATACGCGTCTTTCATAGTGATGAATGCGGGCCCGGCTCCGCTGGTAATTTCAGACCACGTCCAGAATGCCAGAACTGCCGAGTTGCAAGGAAGCGTCGTGCACTGATTATTGGTTCCCCGGTTACTGGGATTCACCTGGGCGAGAAAGTATTCTCCCGCGGTGTTACTCGGAATCGGATTGCCTCCCTCGAAGTCCGCTGGCAGCAGGGTATGAATCAAACTGGCGTTTGTTCCGTTCTGGCCAACCGCATAGCTCGGAATATATGTGTAGCAAGCCGGGGGCTGGGAAGACAGCCCGGCTAGAATATTAGCCTTGTCCAGTTTGCAGACTTCGAAACCTACGATGGAATAGCTCTGGCTAGGATCTTCAAGATCCCAAGTCACATAAAAGCCGTCCGACCAGGTTCCGAATCTGGCATAGTCTGGAAAATAAACATTGCCGGTATTCGGATTGATGGGTAGGGCTGGATTCATTAAGTAGGCGTAAACGTTCCAATTGCTCTGAAAATTATTTCCTTCCAAGTTGCTGGGTGGCACGGGACCGCTGGCTGCACTAACCCCGATGCAGTAGTAAAAATTCGAAAGCGCCCCGGGCTGGAAAATGTTTGCCAGCACAAATACTCCATCGATCCGGTCATAGCTAGCGATGCCATCGACGGAACCGTTGCCACAGTAGCTTTTGCCGCCGGGGGAAAATAAGATCGACAACTGTTGAGGAACAGCTCCACTGTTTGGCTTCTTGCTGAAGATCCCATTGCCGGTGGCTCTATCAAACGCCTGCACGTAGTTGGCGGCAAATTCCAAATATTGACCTACGCCATTGGTATCTGTCGGACCTACGGCGCCGTTTGGATCAGGCTGCGGCCTTGGAATGGCTGGAGCCTTCAAAATGCTGGCGGCATCAAGGCCTTCGAACTGTCCGGTCCAGGATCCCGAAGCAGGTGTCGACGTGTCGAAGCCAACGAAGGAATTACCGCCGGGACAGGTGCCGTTGCTGTTGTTTCCGGCGCACCAAACCTGCACAGGTGCGGACACTGCGGAACAGGTTCCCGTGGGAGGATTGCCACCGCAATTGTTCTGAGCTGAGGAAGCGACGCCCGTCAGCGCCATCAGCGCCGCCGTTAGTAGCACTCTGATGCTCATGCCGTTCTCCCCAGTATCGTTTGAAATAAACCGGCCCTAACGTGATGGATATATAACATGGAATCGTCACTTGTAGCCGTTGAATATTGCGGAGGAATAGCGAAAAGCACTATGGCAAAACGGCAAAACTATCTGAGCATACCAATGCATTCAGTTTTAGGCTAGGAGAAGAACTAGGGAAGAGGAAAGACTCTACTGAGACCCAGCCGAATGCCCACGCTCACAATGCTTCAAGTTCGGACGAGTCCGGGTTCAAGCCTGCCGTACTGTCTTGCCTACTTCCACGACACTGCCGTGGTTGACATCGGCTGGCGGGCCGGCATCTCTTGCCGGCCTGATGCCGCATTTCCACGCCGCAGCCAGGTAGCCTCGGAATTGCTCCCACCGGGTGCCGCCGGACGATACAGCCAAAGAGAGAATAGCTCGAACCGTGAGCCCTGTGGTGATGCCGGCTCGCAGCACGCAGCATTGCAGCCAACTATGGTGCTTGGTGAAGTAGCGTAGAAGGTTTCCGTACCAGAATAACTGGTGATTGCAGAAGGAAAGCTGGCCCACGCTGTGGGCGCCATCATGATTGAAGACGGCGCTGGGCTCGTACACAATTTCCCATCCCGCCTTGCGCAGGCAGCGACAGAAATCGACGTCCTCGAACCAAACGGGATAAAACCTCTCGTCAAAGCCTCCCACACTCTGCCACGCGTCCCGGCGAAAAGCCAGAGAAGCACCCGCTGGATTGTCAACCTTCTGTGCGCGGCTGTAGTCCAGGTCTAAGTACCGGTACGAACGGTTCCAGGGGTTTCGATACCAGATATTGTTTAACAGAAGGAGTTCAGCCAGAGCGCTGCCCAGCGTTGGGAACCGCCGCACGATGTTTCCGGTTTGCGGCCGGTTGCCGGCAAGCATGAGCAGTCCGCCGGATGCGCCAGCGTTATAGGTTGAAATAGCATTCGCCAGTTTGTCCAGGGTACCAGGAGCCACAATCGCATCCGGATTAACCAGCGCCAGAATGTCGCCACTCGCCAGCTTTACGCCCCGGTTCACTCCACCGGCAAAGCCGGTATTGACCGAACTGCGGTAGATTCGAGCCTGCTCGGCGAATCGCGAGGCACGGGCAACCGTGTCGTCCTGCGAAGCGTTATCGATCACCAGCACTTCCCAGCCCGGTTCAGAGGTCAGCGCCCGAAGACAGCGCTCCACGCAACTCGCGGAGTTGTAGGTGACTACGATGGCCGTCCTTCTGACCATGACTGACAAATCCAGAATTTCCCGATTTGGAACACGAGCAGAGCAGATTATACCGTTTCGTCATGCGTCCGGCCCCTTCTCAATGTAAAACTTCTGATAATTCTCTCGCACGATGAGTTGCGGCTTTTCCGGCTTATTGGCTAAGAACTCATCAATCGCCAGGTTGCAACCTGGCCACGAAGGATCATTGTATTCATCGAAGAGCACGATTCCTCCGGGACTCAGGCGGGGATAGAAAAAGCTCAGGCACTCGGTGTAAGACTCGTAAGTATCGCAATCCAGATGAACGAACGAGAATCGGGATTGCGCGCATTTTTGCAGCGAATCGCGGAAGTAGCCCGGCATCAGGGTCACGCCCTGTTCCACCCCGAAACGGCGTAACTTGCCGGTCACCAGACTCTCCGAGGTTTCGGAAAAGCCGCCCAATCGCCGATACGGATCTCTTCTACCGCCGAGAGCCACGTCTTTACTGACAACATCATCGAAGCCCTGAAACGAATCGAAACCGAAAATGTGTTTGTTTATTTTCTTCTGGCGAAGATAGATGGCGGTGGAAACCAGCGTAGCTCCACGGAAGACGCCACATTCGGCGAGATCTCCCGGCAGCGCGGCAGTGCGGTCCACAAGGGTGAGAATGATGTTGATGTTGGCCGCACCATGAGGCAAGGGAACCGGGTTCGGTTTTACGCCGCGCGGCACACGGATATCATGAACCATCCCCAAAATTCCCGGCCATGAGGAGATGGGCCGATTCACGTAGCTATTTACAGGGAGAAGACGCAATGGGGCTAGCGCCCGTTTGGCCAACAGCCGAATGTCCATATCACCTCAACGTGCGCAAAACTGGACATTCTATAACGGGAGCAGTGCAGTGGCAAACTTGCATGGTCGATTGCGCGAAAATATGCTCTACCCCCTCCCCCCTGATCTTTTGGGATCAGAGGGGTAGCGGGGAACTAGGGCTAAAATCTTTGAGTGCAAAAGAGTTACAGGGAAAATACTGGAAACAAACGGCTTGTGAATGGGGAAGGGCATTTCGGAATCGATGAGATATATGTTTGTTATCGTGTATATCTGGCAGTGAAGTCAAGAGAATTGCGGAGAACAAGCGAGACGCTGTGCCGAAATGGGAAAGAGGGCGGGGAAGGTGTTGGGGATGTTGCCTAGTTTTCAGGAAACTGGGGAACGTTCCGTCTGTGTGTCCCCAGATTTCTTCCCCCAGCGGCGCCATTTTTACAGGATGCGGGCTGTGGTGGCGCTTTGTCTGAAAACGAGAATCCTGATTGAGGCAAACAAAGGACTCTTTGCCGGTGAACGCGAAATGTCTTGACAAGCAAGATTTCGGGAGGATAATTCGCGTGTTGTATCGGCAGTTCGGGCCCCTGATCGAATCTCCCATCCTTGGAGGCCGTTCAATGCATTCTCCCCTTCGAGTCTGGATCTATATGCTTTGTCTGCTTGCGCTCGCTTCGCTAGCCGAAATGTCACATGCCCAGAACGTAACGACATGGCACAACGACAATAACAGAACTGGATGGCAGCCCAATGAAACGATCCTGACCCAAGCCAACGTCGGCCAGGCCAACTCGTTCGGGTTGCTCTGGCAGTGGCCCGTCACTGGACGTGTATTCGCTCAGCCGCTTGCAGTCGCCAACGTGCAAACCAACTATACCGGTTGTCAGCCGTGCGATCTCGTCTTCATTGCGACGGAGGAGAACTGGCTGTACGCATTCAACGCTGCACCAGGCGCGCAGTCGCCGAACCCCTTGGTCTGGAGTCTGAACCTTGGAACCCCTGTCACTTGTACTAGCCAGCCCAACTTTCCGCCGTGCAGTCGTGGCCTTCTCGGCCCATACGCAGGCGTAACCGGCACTCCGGTTATTGACACGAGCAACAACACTCTATATGTCGCGGCGGCAGTGCAAAGTTCCTCTGTTGTGTACGAGCTGTTTGCCGTCAATATCGCCTCGGGTCTACAGCAGGGCACCGCCGTCACGATAGGTGGAACGGTGAACGGCAAGCCTCCCGCTAACGGCCAGAAGTGTGTTGCGACCAATCCCCGCTCCAGGCGAGACCGTGAGTTTTGACTCCAACGACATTCAGCGGTCGGCCCTGTTGCTCCTCGGCAGTGGTAACAGCGCTGTCGTATACGTGGCGTTTGCGCCCAGTGGCGGCGAGTTCGAAAACGGTTGGCTGTTCGGCTACTCATTTAACGGCAGCAACTTTTCGCAGACCGCCGCCTTCGACAGTGCCCCTTACGGCAGCGGCGGCGGCATCTGGGAAGCCGGGGCCGGACCGGCTTACGACGGCGGCTCCATCTACGTAGTCACCGGCAACGGTACCTTCAGCTATGCTACGCCGGGGCCTCCGTCAACAATGGAGGTTCTCAACTATGGCGATAGCCTGCTTAAGCTCAATCCGTTGAGCCTGGCCGTAGGGGACTATTTCGCTTACAAGGACACTCTGAACTACCAGGGCCAATACGGCACAGGACGCTGCATCAATGACCTCCGGAGGGGCTTTGGTGGTCCCATCTGACTTTAAGTACAATTCAATGAACGTTGTGATCAACGCCGACAAGGAATCAAACCTTTACGTTGCGAATCAAGCCCACCTGGGGCAGTTTAACCCAAATGGCGGAAACAACATTCAGAGCATTACGACCCCGCCCATATCGGACTCACTGCAGGGCTACTGGGCCAGCCCCGCTTACTGGAAATATATGACTGGAACCACGCCCAACTACATGCTTTACTATTCTGCGACGACGACGACCCGGACTGCCACGCCTTATCCGATCAACGGGTACCAACTGCTGACCTCCGGGTCATCTGGGCCCATTTCCTCCACGTACCTCAGCACAACCACGCTGTTCTGCGACAAGTCTCCGACCCCTTCGGTGTCTTCCAACACCACTACAGCGGGAACGGGCATCGTGTGGGCCATAGAGAATCAAAATGGGAATAACCCCAACCCAGGCAACTGCGACGACACCACGCAGTACCTGCCAGCCGCGTTGCACGCGTTCAACGCAACCAATCTGGCGGCGCCGGAGCTTTACGGGAGCAGGAACCTGCAGACAAAGATTGGTCCCGCGACGTCGTTCACGCCACCGACTATCTTCAAGGGCCAGGTGTATGTCGGAACGAGCAAGGAAGTCGCTGTGTTCGGCCTGTGTGCAACATTGCCGTCACGGATGTGTCTGCCGTAGCAGAAGGAGGCAATGGTGAAGACCGGGTCTTGCATTCTACTATTTGCTCTTATCCTCTTGGCCGGGCATCCTCCAGCTAGGAATGTGCGCGCGCAATCGGGCGAAGCGCTTGCGCCAGCAAAGGGCGGCCGGTTCTACTGCTCACCCGCCCCGTGCGTGCTTCCTCCAACCCAGGCTTCGGAAGGAGGTAGCATAGTAACCGATTCTCCCGTCGTGACTAATCCCCTCGATGGGAAGCAACTGTTGCTAGGTAGCGTTGACGCAAACTGTCCACGCCCGTCTTCTTTGGGCTTCCATCTTTCCAGCGACGGCGGTTCCACATGGAACGTTATCTGCATGCGCTCGATTATCACCGAGCAGCGTGTGTACTGGCCCAGCGATGAACCGTCTGTCAGCTATGACCGAAAAGGGGTCGCCTACATTGCAGGCCTCTACTTTGACAGCGAGGGCCGTGGGTACGGTCTAGTCGCCTTTCAAAAATCAACCGATGGAATCCATTGGAGCAAGCCGACCGTTGCCCTGCGTGAGCCCGGCGATACTTTTCCCTACGAGACTGGGCTCACTGTGGATACCAACGCAGGCAGTCCTCGGGTCAATAGCCTGTATGTCTCTGGGGTCATGGCACAGTATGCAGGTAAGACCCAGGTTCTGGTCGCGCATTCCACCGACGGCGGTACCACCTGGAAGCAAGTCGCAGTTGACGCGGTGCAAAAAGACCCAGCACACGACGAATTTACTCGCATGGCCATAGGCAAAGACGGCGCGGTGTACGTGGCCTGGATGCACTGCGTGCGGAGCAATCGCGAGTTTTGTGGCAATAACATGGCCCATATGATGTTCTCAAACTCAACCGACGGGGGCAACACGTGGTCGCCGCCGCACCTGATGGCGACGGTAACTACGAACTGGCAACTGCCCAACACTAAAGGCGAGCGAGTGTACAACTATCCTGTGATCGGGGTGGACAACAGCGTCGGGCAGCACGCCGGGAACCTCTACGTGGCGATGAACACCTGGACGGGCACGCATCTGCGAGTGCAGGTGATCCGCTCTACCGACGACGGCAATACCTGGTCGAAGCCTGTGCCCGTAGCCCCGGCGAGCGACACTCACGACCAATTCTTTCCCGCGGTTTCCGTGAGCCCCGAGGGGCTGGTCGGAGTAAGTTGGCTGGACCGCCGCAACGACCCGAACAATATCGACTACCAGGCTTTCGCCGCTATCTCCACGGATGGCGGGCAGACCTTCCCTAACACCCAACTGACGACAGCCTTCTCCGATCCAGACGTCAATGGGACCGGCAACAACTGGATGGGCGATTACACCGGCAACACCTGGGCCGGACAAGACTTCATCGCCGCATGGATGGACAGCAGCAACGGGGTCGATATGCAAGAGGTGATCGGAGGCATCCGGCTGAAGTGAGCGCCCAAGAGGCTGGCCCGCTGGGGGATTAGGAACTTTTCCGGTGCTTAAAGTTGCAGGTGTGGGGAAGCAAAGTCAAAGTCCCCACCCTAACGTCGAAAAGCGCGACGTTAGGATGGGGCACCCAGATCGCATGATAGATCTCAGCGCAAAACCGTCGGGTCCGAAGTGCCCACTCGTCGAACACCGCGACGAGTGGGGCAGCCGCATTTTTGGTGACGCATGAAAGCAAGTTTCAACCGCAGCGAGTGGGCCAGCCCCCGAGGAACACCTATGGGGTAAATTCGAATACGATTCCGCCGTTGTAGGTACCGCCGTATGCGGTGGTGCCGTAGAGGTGTTTGCCCTGCTTGTCGAAGATCATTGGGGCGTAAGGCTCGGCTCCGTCATTTTTGCCGTCGGTGAAATTGTGCAATACGCTGTACGTCCAGTCGCCATTTTGGCCGGGTGCGAGTTTGAAGATTACGCCCCATCCGCCGCCGGTGCCGCCAACCGCAGTGCCATAGAGATTGCCCGCGCTATCGATATTCAGAGTGCTGAACGGACTGTAGCCGTGGGCCGCATCGGTGAAGCGGTACAGAATGCTCTCCGTCCAGCCGCCCTGCCCGTCGGGCGACAGTTCGAAAATCGTGCCGCAGCCCAATTGCTCTCCGTATTGACCGCAGCCTTGGCTCTTGATGCCTCCGGTTTCGGTGGCGCCGTAAATGTTGCCTTTTTTGTCGAACACCACCCCCGCAGCCGGGAAAGAGCCGTCCTCAAAGCCGTGATCCAGTCCGCGAAAGCTGTAGAGATCAAGCTCTTGCCACTTTCCGTCCTTGGCGGGTGTCAGTTCGTACACCATTCCGTACTTGTAGGTGCCGCTGCCCCCGGCGTCGTATAGATTGCCGTCTTTCAAGGTCGCCGTGGAGAATGAGAAAGGCTGCGCGATTGCCCGATCACTCCATTGGCCGTCAGGCAGTTCTGACAGCTCATCGCTGAAATAATTGTTGCCGTACAGATTGCCAGCGGTGTCGCGTACATATCCAGAATGCGGCGTTCCACCATGGAACACGTGCAGCATCTTCACTGTCCATGGACCGTTGCGGCTCGGGGACAACTCGAAGACCCCCCCTTCATATCTTGGGGGCCCATCTGTAATTACGCCGTAGAGATTCCCGCGTGGATCCAGGACCAGATTGTAGCCGGGGCTCTCGCCGTCGGACTTCCAGTCGAAACTGTGCAACACAGTCTCGGCCCAGCCGTCCGAGGTGGGAGCTAGCTCAAAAACCGTTCCGCACCCTTGGGGCGAGCACTCCTTGACCTGAAGATTTCCGCCGCTAGAGGTAGTTCCGTATAGGTTGCCCTTTGCGTCGAACACTAGCGGACCGCCGGGGAACGATCCGTCTGTTCCTTGATACGAAAAACTGAAGAGCACCTTGAAGCTTTCGGCGGCTTGTGAGGTGGTCGCCGAGATTAGGATCAGCCACAGGGCTACCGCCAGGCTTGCCGCGACCGTTCTATTTCGCATCACCATGCCTCCAATTGAGCCACGACCCCAGCCGCATCCTGAGCGCCAACCTACGGACGTATTTCACGGGGTCTCGTTGGCGTCATTGTCCGGATCGACGGGGCCCGTGTATCCCGCGAAGCAGCTATAGGTCGGGGGAGAAACCGGGGACAGACGGGATGTTCCCCATTTCGTGATGAGCAAAAATTGGGGAACGTCCCGTCTGTCCCCGAATTTCCCCCCGAATTTCCCCCGAATTTCCCTCCCCGAATTTCCCCTCCGCAACCGCATCTTGCCATCAACGTGCGCTCTTCGCTAGTAGTTTCGTAACAGCCTCACACCGCGACGAGTGGAGCAGCCGCATTTTTGGTGACGCATGAAAGCAAGTTTTAACCGCAGCGAGTCCCCTAGGGAGTAACTTCGAACACTAGCCCCGCGCTCTTAGCGCCCCCTCCTTGGAACGTGACGCCGTATACATTCCCCTTGCTGTCCAGTATCACCCCGCCAACTGGCTCCGCACCGTCCGCGAAATTCATGCTTGCCAGCTTCGTTGCCGTCCAGTGGGGCGAGCCCGGGGTGAGCTTGTAAACGAAACCGCAACCCTCGGAGCAGGCACTGTTGCCCCCGACACTACTTGCGCTGTACAGGTTGCCCGCAGGGTCGAAAACCAGCCCTTCGTATGGCTGCTGGACTTGCGGCCCAGCGAAACTATAGAGGTTGTGTGTCGTGAATGTGCCGTTGCTCGGACTGAGTTCGACGACGCCCGCGCCTCCGTGGTCGCCCCTTGACATCGTCATATACAGGTTCCCTGCCGCGTCAAAGATCAAACCGCCAGTGGGTGTCTGCAGGTTTGTGCCCTTTGTATCGCTGAACGTATGAATTACCGTCAATCCTCCTGCAAACTGGAAAACGACACCCGCCCCCCCAACACCGCCGAGCGCAGTGACTCCGTACAGAATCCCCGCGCCGTCGAAAATAATTCCGACGGGTTGGCTGCCTTTCATGCCGTACGGGCCAACAAAGGAGTACAGAATCTTTTGCGTCCACGTTCCTGCCGAGGGCGACAACTCGAAAAGGACGCCGCCCAGGTTAAGGCCTCCTTTCAAGGTCACCCCGTAGAGATTACCTGCCGAATCGAAGATCAACTTCCCGGTCGGGTTCACGCCGTCGCTGTAGGCGAATCTATACAGCACCGTCTCGGTCCACTTCCCGCTAGCGCCTGGCGTCAGTTCGAAGACGGTGCCGCAACCGTAAGGGCCGCAGGATGAACTAGCCATTCCTCCCTTTTGCGTGACTCCATATAAGTTACCAGCTGCGTCCGCCGTCAGCGCGCCCCACGGATTTTGGCCGTCGCCTGTGGCGCTGCCCTGGAAGGCATACACCACACTCTCGGCGTAGCCACTGCCATTCGGCGTTAGCTTAAACGCCTTGCCGCATCCCTCGGAGCACGGACCCCACCCGCCAGCCCAGGTTGTGCCGTATAGGTTTCCTGCTGTATCCATGATTAAGGAGGAATTGGGATTCAACCCGCCGCTCCTGCCGGCGAATTCGTGGAGTATTATTTCCGTTCCACCACGGGCCAATGCCGTCGCTGCCAGAAGTAGAATCGCGAGGGATAGAGCCGAAGACCGACCTACCGCGAATGAATAAGGGTTGTTTCTCATCGAAGCCACCTCGGGAGCGGTCGCGGCGAACTTCATGGCGGACCCTCCTGGCTGATCTAATCGTCGAAACCGGGGACCCAAGAAAGGACTGCTCGGAGTCTACATCCACATTACGCCAATCAAACGGAAAATTCTCTCTGAGCAGAGACCTGTCGTGTCGCGCCCTCGATCGGCGAGTGCAAGTTGTTGCACTTGACTCCGGCTGCAGTCGCACGACACAATGCTTACCGATTCTCAGCAATTTCATTTCTGGGTCACGAGCAGTCCGACCGATGCATCGGTGGTCGCGCAGGGAACTTTGCAGCCTTTGAGCAAAGTCGATCTGCGCGAGGAGGCTTGCATGCGAAGGATATTGGTTTCTTTATTTCTTGGCGCGGTGCTCTCATTGCAACCATGCGTCGGACAAGTGCAGGAGAGTTTCTTCGGCCTGCACCAGAATAAGTACAAGCATGGCGAACCTTTCCCCACGGTGCCGTTCGGAGTCCGCAGGACGGTCAGCGATATCGTCAAATGGTCTGACTTAGAGGGCTGCCCGGGAGGTCCTGATCCCAGCAATCCTTGTTATCACTGGGGCAACAACCTCAAGGACGGGAACCTGGACAAGGTAATAAACGACAGCGCCGAGCATGGCGTGCCCGTGATGTTCACATTTTATTCGGTTCCCGAATGGGCTTCGACGCGCGGACCCCGTTGCCGAGCCGCGGGCCAACCGGACGCACACTGTCTAGGTCCCGCCGACACTGAATGCGGCGGCCGAGGCAACCTTCAGGTGCTGGGCTCGTGCGATCCTCCGTACGACCTCGATGCGGTGATGGGCAGCGGCGAAGGCGATGGATCGGACAAGTTCTTCAAAGACTTCGTTACCGCGGTCGCGACGCGCTATGGAAAGAAGATCAAGTATTGGGAAATGTGGAACGAAGCTTCGAATATCCGCTTTGGCAATCCCAGCAACTTCACGGTTAAGCAATTCGCGAGAATGACCAAGGACCTTCATGAGGTGGTGAAGAGCATTAATCCTGATGCCGTCGTTCTTGGCGCCAATCTCTGCAAATGTTCGCCGCCAGGCTCGGCAAAGTTCCGGCCTTGGACGGAAGGCTACTTTACCGCTCTGGACAAGTACGGTGCGTCGGTCGTGGACGGAATCAGCTATCACGGCTATGACCAGAACTCGCAACTGGCGGAAGAGTTCGTGGGTGAGATTCGCGACCTCATGGATAAACATCCCAGCACCCAGGGCAAGCCTTATTACGATACCGAAGACGCATGGCCTCATCCTCTGCAAAAGTCCGATGGCACAATTGATTGGGACGCGGAAAGCGCGTGGATCGCCCGCGCGCTAATCCTGCACGCATCCGATGGTTCGAAATCCTATATTTATTTTGGATGGGACCTCGAAGGCAAGGGTCAGATGTGGTCCAGAGAGAAATCCGGCGGCTGTACGATACCGAACAAAGATGGCAAAGAAGGGTATCTTTGTCCGACTGCTCCGGCCTACGAGGCGGCGCGAAGCTGGCTCTTGGGGGCGACCTTCGACAAACCTTGCAGCTCGAAGGGCGCTGAACACCTCTGGACTTGTGATTTCACTAAGAACAATGGCAGTTATCACGGCCGCTTTGTCTGGTATGAAGCCGGTGGGGCCACCACGAACTATACGCCTGAGAAGCAGTTTGCCCGCAGCCGAGATTTGGACGGAAACGCTACAGAGTTGAAAGCGAAGAGTCAGATTTTACTAGGGCAGAAACCTGTTCTGCTGGAGATGAACTGAGGGGAACTTACCTGAATCACTCCTGACCTACTGGCTGGGCGGGCTTCCTTAAACAAGATGTACTTCTGGGACTTGCGACGAAGTAAAGTCTAAGTGAGCATAGACGACGCACTAACCAAGCAAGAACTCTGTCTAAAAAATCTTTCTGGAGGCCTTCCCTATGAGGGTTCGCCGGTATGTGTGTGTAAACCGCTGTATTTCCGCCTTAATGCTGTCAATCTTCTTATTGCAGATAGCGATTAGTCAGGCGGGTGCCCAGGCTCCGATTTCCCCCAATCTTTTCAGCATGAGCATGAACTCAGGAGTGACGTACAAACAGCCTTGGCCGGTTGATTCATTTAGTACGCTGCGGCTGTTGGTGCCGGGGACGGCGTGGGGCACGATGAATCCCGGGAACGGGGCCTATGATTTTACGCTTCTTGATGATTTTATGGCTTTAGCGAAAGCGCACAAGACCAGTCTCTTGCTAGTCTTTACAGAAGTTCCAAGATGGGCATCTTCCAAGCCCAACGACGGCACATGCAGTTACTATCCGGGTAGTTGCGATCCTCCGAATGACTTGAACGCTGATGGCTCGGGAACCAACCAGCACTGGAAGGATTTCGTGACCGCTTTAGTCACGCACAGTGTCAACAGCTCGAACGGACATGTTCAGTACTACGAACTGTGGAACGAACCCATGAATCCGTGGTATTGGACTGGGACGAATGCTCAATTGGTCCGCCTGGCCGCCGACGCCTACAACATCATCAAGAGCATCGATCCTAGCGCTCAGCTAGCGACTCCCTCCTTTGCCTGGGAAACCAAGTATTGCCTGACTTGGATGGGCGATTATCTGGCGGCTGGAGGGGGTAACTATACAGATCGCATTGACGTGCACGGATATGTCGATAACCGGGGAGGCAAAGTCGGGTGGCCTGAGAATATGGCGACGTTCGTACCCGCATTTCTCGAAGTGTTGCGGCAAAATGGTCAGCAGGGAAAACCAGTATGGAATACGGAAGCAAACTGGGGGGCCTATAACCCGCATCGGCATTTAGCTGATCCCGATTTGCAGGCGGCGTGGATCGCGCGCATGTACATCTTGAGTGCGGCGTATAACGTAAGTCGCCTGTTCTGGTTTAGCTGGAACGATGTCGATCTAGGGACGTTGTGGAAACCAAATGGCAAGAATGGTGGCGGCCGTGGAACTCTGCTCAAGCCCGGCATAGCTTACCAGCAGGTGCATAACTGGATAGTAGGTGCCACCCCGAACCAAGCCTGTTCTGCAATGGTCAGTATATGGACTTGCGGCTACACTCGCCCGGGTGGATACGTGGCCGAAGCAATCTGGGATGCGTCGGACACTTGCATCGCCGGTAAATGCATAACGCATCCGTATAAGGTGGACGCGAAGTTTACCAAGTATCTGACAGTGGCCGGGGAGTCGTTTAACATCAATGATGGAATTGTGCCAGTCGGAGCACAGCCCATTTTCCTGGAAAATCAATAGTCCGCTAGAGAACCTTCGGGAGTGAGAAAGCGACTGGGAGCAATCCCAGTCGCTTTTCATTTCCGGTCAAGCGAACACACATTGTGATGACTACTGGCTGCCGCTCCTGCAATTCGAACGCCTCCTATCTCTAACCAAGCATTACTCAATTTCTGCAATTTTCATCCCGCGGTTGGCGGCAGGTCCTGTACTTCGGTGCCTTGCTCGGGGCTGAAGCTGAGGCCAACATAGCAGCGTGGGAATGAGCCCTCTCCGATCGACTGAGGATTGTTTGTAGCGCCGAAACGGGTGGTGTCGCAGTCGGAGATGCTCACTCTTGCTGAACAAATTTTTCGGAGGTGGTCCCCCGATGAAGTATTTCACCTTTGCCTTCCTGCTCTTGTTCTTCGGAGTGCAGTCAGCGGTCGCTCCCGCAGTAGCGCAAACCCAAAAAACTAACTCTGGCGAGGTCCGAGTATGGCCACACCTATTCGGCTTGACTGTGGGTGGCGGACTCACCTGGAGACAGCCTTGGCCGAAGGACTCGTTTAATTCGGCACGGTTGCTCCTGCCCGAAACTTCCTGGGGTTACATGAATCCCTCGCAGGGGACGTACAGCTTCACTACTCTCGATGCATTCATGAATTTGGCTCAAGCCCACAATATTCACTTGATGTTGGTTTTTCTCAAGGTGCCGCAATGGGCTTCTTCCAAACCCAATGACGGCAGTTGCAGTTATTACCCAGGCGCTTGCGATCCTCCCAATGACTTGAATGCTGACGGCTCGGGAACTGACCAGCATTGGAAAGATTTCCTGACTGCGTTGGTTACGCACAGCGTCAACAGCAAAACCGGCCATATCAACTACTACGAACTGTGGAACGAACCGATGAATCCGTGGTATTGGAATGGGACGAATGCCCAGTTAATCCGGATGGCCGCCGATGCTTACACCATCATCCACAGCATCGATCCGAATGCTCTGCTGTCGACTCCTTCTTTCGCATGGGAGACGAAATATTGTCTCGACTGGATGCAGACCTACTTGGCGGCAGGTGGCGGCCAATATGCCGATCGCATTGACGTGCACGGATACGTGGACAATCGCGGAGGCTATACCGGGTGGCCCGAGAATATGGCAACGTTCGTACCCGAGTTTTTTCAAGTATTGAAACAAACTGGTCAGCTCAAGAAACCGGTGTGGAATACAGAGGCAAGTTGGGGAGCGGATAACTCGCACCGCCATCTGGATGATCCCGACTTGCAAGCCGCATGGATCGCACGCATGTATATTCTCAGTGCGAATTATCGAATCGCTCGTCTCTTCTGGTTTAGTTGGAGCGATCCCGGCTTAGGGACCTTATGGGTTCCAGATCCTCACAATCCGGGTGCTCCGGGAACGTTGCTCAAGCCAGGCACAGCCTACCAGCAGGTTTATAACTGGATAGTAGGCGCCACGATCAATCAGCAATGTTCCCCCAACGGCACCATCTGGACCTGCGGCTTCACCCGGCCCGACGGGTACATCGCGGAAGCAGTCTGGGACACTTCCGAGACTTGCCAGAGCGGCGTATGTACAACCAAGCCCTACAACGTCGGTTCGGAGTACGTCAGGTATCTAACCGTGAGCGGTGAATCAATTCCGATCAACGGTTCAACAGTTCCGGTCGGGGCGCAGCCGATCTTCCTGCAAAATCAATAATGTTAGAGCATCGTGACGGGTGAAGGCTGCTGGGAGCAAACCTCGGCAGCCTTGCTTTTTTACTCGATCCGCCCTAACCTTTTGACTGTGTTATCGAGTTGCGCGGCGACTCTTCGGCGACACCCTTAGTGCAACCAATGTCAGCGCACAATTCCCAGTTGCTTTTTTGCGCACAGGATTGCAACTCAAACCCAGGCTTGTATTGTTGCGCGTTTATATTCAATGAGTTGCAGATGAGCTAGTTGGCCGTCGGTTTGCTGCGCCTCTTTGGGACTCCCGCAGTTTTAGGCACGAGTTCCCGACTACGAAAGATTCGCAAGGATAATGTCATGACCCCTGCGCGCTGCTGCAGTACTTTTTCTGGTAGTAGGTTGGTTCGCACAGTAGCTTTGCTGGCCGTTTTGTGCCTGGTGGCTTGTAGGACCTGGGCGGAGGACTGGCCGAAATATAAAAGAGATCTGGCCAACGACGGTCTCAGTGCCGAGACCGGCATCAACTCCACCAATGCTACCTCCCTCATGACCAAGTGGACGTTCCCCACCGGCGGCCTCATTTCGGCGTCTGCTGCTGTGGCCACGGTCAACGGGACCTCCACTCTATACCTCGGTTCATGGAGTGGCATCTTCTATGCCATAAATGCAGTCACCGGACAAACCATCTGGATGTTTCAAGTGGACCAGATTGGTCAATGCAAAACTAATGGTTGCCGGATTGGTTCCTCTGCGGCGGTCGATGTTGCCAACAATTTGGTCTTCTTTGGCGCTCGCAATGCCTACTTGTATGCGCTGAATGCAACTACCGGACAAGTGGTCTGGAAAGAGAGTGTCGGCGACAACCGTGTAGGTTATGAAGTCTGGTCTTCGCCCGCCGTGTACAACGGTATGGTTTTTGTGGGTGTCTCTTCCCATGGAGACAATCCCTGCCTACCCGGCGGGTTGGTCAATGCATACAACGAACTCACTGGAGCCCCGGTTTGGAGTTTCAACACAATCGATCAGAGCACCTGTCCCAGCGGAGTGTGCGTGGGAGGTTCAGTCTGGTCATCAGTCGCCATCGACGACGTGAATGGCATCGTTTATGCCGGCACCGGCAATCCCGGTAGTACTTGTTCTCCACCCAGTCAGAATGCAGGTCTCTATCCCGACAGCATTCTTGCGTTTAACGCAAGCACCGGGGCGCTGCTCAACTATTATCAGGCAATCAAAAACGATAACAATGACAAGGATTTCGGTTCCTCACCCGTTCTGCACGAGGCTAAGGAGAACAATCAGTGCACTCGCACCGTCACAACTACAGATTGGGTGACGGCAGGTAGCAAGAACGGTCATATCTTCACGCTGCAGCGGGATGCGACCGGGCTAACGGGTACTGTCTACGATAATCCCACTCCCGGGCTGGGATTTATCGACACTCCCAGTGTTCGTACTGCTTATGCGACAAGCGCCTGCGACACAGGGAAACTCATCATCGATCACACTAACTACATCGACCTGCCAAATTCAAACGGAGCTTTCTGGCAAGTTGCTCAAAGTGGCCTGGGAGTTGCGACGATTAACAAGAAGGTCATTATCTCCCAAGGGAAAGGGTTTTACTCGTCGCCGGCGGTGATCGGAAACGTCGTTATTTTCGGGGGGAATGACGGCAACCTGCATGTGCTTGGAGAGTTTGGTCACCAGTTAGCCACTTTTCCGATCGGGGCCAACATCTACAGCGGGATAGCCATCTCTAACGGCCGCGTTTACTTCGGCGCGATCAATGGGATTATCTATTGCATGTCCGTCAACGGCCAGTGACTGCGTGGCGTCGGGACACTGAAAGATTAGCGGCATTTAATCGTGCACTGTTTTGGTCGGCGTCATGGGGCTTTTGAAAATATGCGCCGCACCCTGGAATTGGTTCCGGCCGACATAGGCTCGCGGCGCACCTGCCATCATCGCATCTTCGCTCACGAATACCGCAGCTCCGAGACTGTCGTCTGCCTGACTTTCCGGGGAGGCAAGCCTCGCTGTCATTGCCGCGCTTTCCCAACCTTGCGCCGGTTTGACAAATACGTAAGCTAGCGAAGCGGATTGTGCCCCAACAAGGATCGTATCGCCCTTAATCGACACAGCGCAGCCGAATTGGTCACTTTGCCCGTTATCCGGAGGCGCAAGCTTCACGGTGAAGTTTGAGGTGGTCGCCCAGCCTGTCGCCGGTTTAACAAATACATAGGCAGCATTGGCGCCAGGAGCGCCCACTACCACCACGTCATTACTCGCGGAGACTGAAGCGCCGAACTGATCGCCGGTCGCTCCGCTTGAGACGGTGAGTTTCGCGGTCTGCGTCATATTTCCCCACACTGCCCCTGGCTTGACGAAGATGTAAGCCGCGCCTTGCCGCGAATGGTTCGCCACGGCGGCGGATCGCGCGCCAATTACGGCCGCGTCGCTGCCGATGAAAGCCGAGAAGCCGAACTGATCGCCCCGCGCGCCATCCGAGGCCGTAAGCTTGGCTGTTTGCGCTGTATTCTTCCAGCCTGTCGCCGGCTTTTCAAAAACATATGCCGCACCCTGAAATTGGTTCGATCCGACGCGGGCCCCGTCCGCTCCCACCACCGCCGTGTTGCCGTCGATCGATACGGACGAGCCGAAATATGCATTGCCGTTCTCATCGCCAGCTTTTAGTTTCGCAGTCTCCGTCATGTTGGCCCAACCGGTTTTCGGTTTCACGAACACATACGCCGCGCCTGTGTACTGTTTGGATCCGCTGTTGGCGCTGTCTGCCCCAACCACCACTGCGTCATTGCTGATTGCGACGGACAGGCCAAATGTGGAGTTTAGGGTTCCGTCCGAAGCCGTCAGTTTTGCAGCCGGCCTCGCATGCGTCCAACCACTCGACGGTTTCAACCAGACGTATGCCGCCCCCTGTCCTTGATGAGAGCCAATCTTGGCGTAGGGCGCCCCAACCACAACGGTGTCTCGGCTAGCGCCCAGCGAGTAACCTAGTTCGTCATCTTTCTGACCGTCTGGGGCGGTTAATGTAACGAGTTCTGGCCACAGTTGGATTCCGACTGTGTGATTCGCAAGCTTCGAAGCAGGCGTAGCAGGAATGGTCGATGGTGCGGAGCGAGACTGATTCTCAGCTGCAGTGGGAGCCGACTGCTCCGAGGCACCGATGCAGAATAACGACAAGAAAAAAAAGAGGCTGAAGATCACACTTGCAATACGCACAGCCATCCTCCTAGTTTTGAATTCCAGTTTACGCTGGCATCAGGGTTACCGATGGATTACAAATCAGTGAGGTTCCACGATGAATACGCCGGTCGATGAGCCGCAATATCTATGGCAAAGAATTTTGCCGGAAGTAACACTGGCCCTCTTTTTTCACGGAGTGCTTCTATGCGCACAGAGATGTCCAGCGCAGATTCAGGAGAACTTCTTCGGGCTTCATCAGAACAAATACATGCACGGCGAACCGTGGCCCACGGTTTCGTTTGGAGTTCGTCGAACCGTAAGCGACATCGTCACCTGGGATGATCTCGAAACCTGTCCGGGAGGGCCAAATCCAAATAATTCCTGTTATCACTGGGGCAAGAATCGGGAAGGTGGGAATCTTGATAAGGTGGTGAATGATGCGCACGAGCACGGAGTTGAAGTCATGTTCACGATATATGACACCGCGGCATGGATTTCCAACCGCGGCCCCTCCTGCCGTGCGGCTGGGGTTCCGAATGCCAACTGTGTGGGGCCGGCGGATGCGGACTGCGGATCGAACTCAATCGGTCTTTGCGATCCGCCGGCAGACGTGGATGCGGTGCCGGGAAGCGGGGAAGCTGACGGTTCCGACAAGACCTTCAAAGATTTTGTTACGGCGGTCGCGACCCGATACGGGAAGAAAATCAAATATTGGGAGATGTGGAACGAAGCCCCGAATATTCGATCCGCGAATCCCCGATATTGGACTTTCAAGCAGTGGGCAAGGATGACGAAAGACTTTCATGATGCAGTGAAACGAGTCAATCCGGAGGCCATCGTTCTGGGAGCCAACACTTGTGACTGTTCACCACGCGGCTCCGCCGATTTCGAACCGTGGACGGACGGCTATTTTTCCGCACTCGATAAATACGGCCCTTCGGTGGTGGATGGAATCAGTTTCCACGGCTACGCTTTATATCCGCCAAAAATTATCGGTCAAGTGCACACGCTGCGAAAGATTATGGACAACCATTCGAGTACGCGCGGCAAGCCTTTTTACGATACCGAGGATGCTTGGCCTGGCGGCAATGTCCTTACTAGAAACGACGGGACGTCCGATTGGGATGCTAAAACGGCTTGGCTGGGTCAAGCGATGATTCTCACTGCCGCTCTAGGCGTCAAAAATTTCATCTTCTTTGGCTGGGATCTTCCTCCCGTGGGTCAGATGTGGTGGTACGACCGGAGCCTCGGTTGCACCGTCCCCAACCGGAATGGCAAATCAGGTTATCTATGTCCAACAGCGTTAGCCTATGAGCAGATTCGAAACTGGCTGCTGGGCGCGGTCTTCACTCAAGAATGCAGTAGCACGAGCCAGATTACGGGAAAGCGTTGGACTTGCGACGTCAGCAAAAACAACGGCTATCGCGGCCGCATAGTCTGGTTTGATGGCATGACGTCGACCACCAACTACACGCCAGAACCACAGTACGTCACGAGGCGCTACTTGGATGGAACCGTCTTGGCGGTGAAACCTAACAGTTCTATTGCCATCGGAAACAAACCGGTATTGCTGGAAACGAAATAGAAGGGCAACGCCGTTGCAGTCGGGGGAACTTCCTAAGCGACAACCGTGCCGCGATTGCCCACACGCACGCCGTTGGAGTTGGGAATCGGAGCCTTAGACAAAATAAATTTGTCGATCACGAGCGCATCAAGGCCCGAGGCGAAGTAGCTGCGCATGGCGTCTCGCGGAGTCACGACCAAGGGCTCCCCAAACAAGTTAAAAGAAGTATTCAGCAACATTGGCGCCGGCGCCTGTTCCCCAAAGCGCTTCAGCAGCGCCCAGAATAAGGGATTGCTGCGCTTCTCTACGACATGAAGGCGCACTTGTTGCCCCGGCAGCAGGAAGCTATCTGGCAAGCAGTGACTTTCAGGTCGAACCCGGCCGACAGAATTCATGTACCGACACTGCAACGATCCTTCAAAATAACGCTCACAATCTTCCTCCGGCACTGAAATGGCAAAGGGACGAAACCACTCGCGGTGTTTGATGAAGTCGTTCAGGTTTTCTTTGACGAACAATGCCCAGGGTGAGGCGAAGACGCTGCGGTTGCCCAGAGCGCGCGGCCCAAATTCCGCCGCTCCCTGGAACCAGCCGACAATCTTCCCGGCCAGCAGCAACTGAACCGTACTCTCCATTTGGCGTTCTTCGGTGTTCGGCAGGGTGTAGCGGTTCTTTGAATTGTCCAAAGCATCCTTGATTTCCTGCCGCTTGAACTTTGGGCCGAGATATACGTGAGGCACCGCTTCTGTTCTAGGTTTTTGCAAAACATGGTGCCAGGCCAGGCAGGCCGCCCCCAGCGACGTCCCAGCGTTACCCGGAGCCGGTGGCACGAACACCTGTTTGGTGCCCAGATTTCTCTCCAGCGCCGCCACCAGCAACACATTCTGGAAGAGGCCACCGGCGAAGCAAACTTCCTGGATGCCCTCGCGACGGCGATGACTTTCGACCACGGAGGTTATGACTTCAGCGCAAGCCTCCTGCATGCTGCTGGCCAAGGCTTTGCGCTGGTCTTCGGACAGCTGTCTTGGATCGGTTGGTAAGCCAGTGCTGCGGTAAAATTTCGGCGAGAAAGAAAGCTGCTTGGCTAGTCCGCGATTGAAGAAGCTGTAATCCAAACGCGGCAAGGCGTCACCCCGGCTGCGAAACATTTGCAACAGGACATTTTTGAACAATGGCTGACCTTCCAGGCTGAGCCATTGCGCCTTGTGTTCCTCAAGATGTGGTCGGAACCCCGCCAGGTCGGTAATCTGCGAATACACCCAGGCGAGGGAATGGGGAAACGGAACCGTTTGCAGCACCCGGATGCGATTGCCTTCGCCGATCGAGACGGTGGCGGAGTTGCCATCGCCGTCCTCGTCCATGGTGACGATCAATGCGCGACCCCACGGGGAAAGAAAAAATGCGCTGGCGGCGTGGCTCAGATGGTGGTCGAACTCGATCACTTTGCCTTGCCGCGCGTACCTTCGCAAGACACGCAGATCGTTCAACTCGCGGGCAAGGACCCCGATTTCGTTAGCTCCATAATAGGTGCTGGCAATCGGGGCTAACGGTGAAAGTTTTGCGCGCAACCATGATTTTCGAGACCAACTCCGGATGGGCTGCGTGGCCACCGCCACCAGATCAACACCCTTCCAATCCGTGTCCATAGTCTCAAAACATGAATGGATTGCCATTTCGGGAAGATTACGAGTGCGTGCGCGAGCCAATTTGTCATTCTCGATGGCTGCCTTAAAGACTCCGTCCTCAAGCAATGCAGCAGCGGTATCGTGTTTGAAAGACGACAGTCCAAGTATCCGCATACACATCCTCAATCCTAGATTCTGAGCGGAAAGCCATCCCAGCTTTAATCCTTAGTCGCTCGGTTTATCGGAGTCAGACGCCGAGCCGCCGCGGCTGCCCGCTTCGAATAGGGGAAGGATACCTGCAGGCGATGCCGCTTCGCCCACACGTAAGTCGGCTTAGGATATGCGACTCTGCAACTAGCTGCAAGTGGACGAAAGACCCCTAAGACATACGACAAGGTAAGACTAAAGGAAGGTGCGCGCTAAGCTCGACGGCGCTGATGGGCGGAGGTTTACGCTTAGGGCCGCGGCATGTTTTCAATAATAATCGGCGCGGCTCCGATGGTCGTGGGCGCTCCTGCATGGGTATTCCCGGCGACATCGCGCCACTGGGTCGCAAACGGTGGAGCGGTGAACGATGTCGATCCGCAGACGACGTTTTGGCAGGGTGCTCCCGCCGAACTGTCCCATGCGATCTGTGCCTGGTAACCTCCATCGCGCGTAAGGTTGAAGGTGAACACGCCTGGATACGCCTCGGGGCAAGTTCCGGGACAGTTGAAATCCACAACCGTGGCGCCGTCGAGCCAGTTAACAGTCTGGATATAGGCTATGCCTCCGCCGCAGTAGAAGCCACTAGCTTCCGTGTCAGGCGTCGTACATTGCTCCGGCGGGAAGTTTTGGCTGGCTGGTGCCCACATGCCGCCGGTTCCGCCTGCTTCGAATTCATCCCACGCGAACCAATACCCGCGCTGCACACCCGCCATCAACAAGACCAAATACCACCTGGGGACATAGGCTGCTTGCAGCCCTGGATCATCGACGTTCGAATTGTGTCCCCAACTGCCCTCACCCGTGAAATACGGCTTGGCTGCATCGGTGGGGGTGAGCATCGCCTTTTGCGCAGAGATGCCATGCAGCAGGTTTTCCGGAATCTGATTGAAATACGAATGCCCGATGATGACATCGGTGGCCGCACTTCCCGCAGAACCATAATTGCACAGACTGCCAGCAGGCGGATTATTGTTGCAATAGAGGTAATTCTGCATCGTGCTATTGTCGCCGCCGCCAAGCACTCCGCCTGCATTCCCTTCGGCGACCAATGCCGATGGATCAAGTCCTATGGAGGAATAGCCAGCACTGCCACAAGTCTGTCCAGTGGCTGTGATCGGGTCATCGGGGTGACCCTCAACGATGCAACGCAGGTCTTGCGTCATGCGCAGCATTTGCGCGAAGGTACCGCGGTAAGCACACGATTGCCCTGGATTGGCACAGTTTTTCTGCCCGGTTGGACAGTGACAGGTGAACGTGCTGTTCAAGGTATCCGAGCGCGGATACTCGTTCCAGATTTCGTAGAATCCTATATGCGCATGCGTGCCCGAGTACGATGACGACGTAACATGATTAAGTAAGGCCGTTGCAAATGTGCGCCACGCTAAATCCGTACCCGTACCATCGCGATTCAAGTCGGTGGGTGGATCGCACATTCCCGGTGGGAGCCTATCGATCGCTGCCTGGTCGCATAGCAAATCGGTCGGATTCGATGAAATCCAATTCGGCACGTTCCCCAACGTGATAAGCACGTCGTCAATACCCTTCTGCTTCAGTGCTCCGAACAGGATGTCCAATCTCGAAAAATCAAAGGTATTGGGGGCCGGATTCATATCCGCCCAAAGCGTCCCGCAGCCACCGAAGTTTCGATAGGCGCCGACGGGCGCGTCGAAAAGTGGGAACGCAAAATATCCCGATTCACAACCGGCGTAATGAGTCTGATTCATTCCGAAGAATGTGGAGACGGTTTTTGAGCTGGGAGGAGTGGGCGGAGTCGGAGGCGGATCTGAAGCTTGAGTCTGCTTCCCGCTACTTAAACCACACCCAGCCAAGAAAAGAGATAACAGAAGGGCACAAACGCACAGTGCAAAGCTGACCGGCTTGCACATGCTGAGGATTTCTCTCGCAGAGATATCTCGTCGACTATCTCTGGCACTGACCCGCGCAGGCGGTGCGTACTGCATACGAGCAGCACCAACGGCGGAGCTTTCCGTTCTGTGTGCGTGTTCTGCCATGATCGCAAAAGCTGATTCGTTGGCGACCTGAATCCCCGCTGACTAAGTTCTAGCATCGGTGTCCTCATGAGCGTTTGAACGTTGGTATATGTACTTTTATCAAAGGTGTTGTCGAACTTCGGTTATCTGTCCAATCAAGCAAAGCGGCAGTGCAAATCAGAAGATGTTGTGCCCGTCTCGGGCGCACGTGGTCAGAGCGGAGCTTTGCCCGTCTTAATTACAAGTCTAGCGTTGGTTTGAGGTTGAGCGAGGCTGGCTTGCTGGAGCGAAGGGAAGTAAGAGCCGGGAAGCGGAGCAGATTCTTCTTAATGCGGTGGGCCGATTAGCGAGACGGCTTCGTGCAGAACGCAGGCGGCCGTCTTATGCGTTCCAGCATCGAGCCAGAATCCGCAACGGGGAGTTGCATTACTTTGAACTTATGTTCGGCGCACGTGGAGTCATGATTGCGGACCTTGTCGATGCTTCGCAAACGAAGCTTCTTGGGCAAAGGCCCGTATGCATTCGCTGGGAATCGCACGACACACGGCCGAGCGGTCCTAAAACATCGTGTAGATGAACGGTGCGAGCGATGTCGCTTCTCCGACGATGAACAAGATGCCCAGCAAAAGCACGGCAATAATGGTTGGAAGAACCCACCAGCGCCTTTGGCCAAAGAAGCCTAGAAGCTCGCCGGCAATTGAAAACTTGCGCATCACGCCACGAATTATGTTCATAAAGACTTTCTCCCTAATGTCGGTCGTATAGAAATGAGCAATCGATGAGTCCGTGCCAGACACCGCGCGACGTCTGCGGATCGGCCTAGCCTCACTTGCAGGTAGAGATCTTGAAATTTGAGATCCTCGTGTTCCAGTTGATCGAAGTCCCAATCTCGTTCGCAGCAAAGTACTGGGTCACATACCAGAACGTACATCCATCAACTGGATCCACCGTCATACTGGTGTAATCGCCCCAATGCCACGAGTTTTCCTCATCCGCGGTACCGGTCAGAATGCCCAACTCCCTCGGGGTTGTGTCGTTTGGCAGATTCCACCATGACGCCCGGATACCGGGGTGGGCGTTGATTCCCGAGACGTTGTAGCCAGCCGCCGCGTTCCCCACTTTATCTTGGGCAATGCTAGGCATGAAGCGATACAGGTATATTCCGCCCGGGGTAATCGTGCCACTCTGATAAACGCTTGGAGTGCCGCTGCCGCGTAGTTCGTACCAGCGAATTCCGGTTTGGCTGTTGGGCTTAGTTTGAGTTTGGATGGTGTGGCTCACCAGGAACGACTCATAACTTCCGAAATTGCGGTAGGACATTCGGGGCATCAACCGGTCACCAACGGAGTCGACCCTGATGTGAGTGGTTGCGCTCGAAGGCTCTGGGACACACTGCGTGATGAGTACATTCTTAGGGTTATAGCAGCCGGGTGTGTAGGTGCTAACTGGCAGTGAAACATTGGTAAGCGACGAGTTGGCGGGATTCACCCAATCAACGTGAAAATCCCACAAGTTAATCGAGTCGGAAGTAGTACTTACTTTATCATTCGGCGGATTCTGGATGCTCACAAGAAACTCGTCACGCCCCGCCGGCGGCGGAGTGGAACCCTCGACATCGGCGGGAATCAAACTGTGCTTGAGGTATACGGGACCCGCGGCCGGAATCGGACTCGGATCGCTGAAGCACTGCATCGGATTCGGAGTGTTCCCGGTGAGCATGTTAGTACGGTCGAGGGCGCAAGCCAGAATCCCAATCTCCTCGCCGCTGGAGGGATCTTCCAAGTCAAAGCTCACATAATAAGCATCCTGCCAGGTCCCTAACTTGGGCCAATCCGGAAAATACATCTGGCCGCGCGAATTGGTTCCGACCCACGGATTCAGCAGGAAGCTGTAGGTGTACCACGCCAGCGTGCTAGAGGAGAGATCGTCGGTGTTGGAAACAGCGACACAATAATAATAGTATCCGTTGTTTCCCGTAGTGTGCATCGCGACTATCCAGCGATTTGCAAGGCGATCGAAATTGATGACGCCATCTCCGCCGACACTGTAGCAATTACTGAGGCGAGCGACGCGAAATGCCATTGTTCCGGATTGCGGGGCAGACCAGACCGGCGCAAATGTCTTCTTGTCATATGCCTGGAACGCCACGTTGACCCACTCCGCAAACTGTTTGGTTCCAACCGCCCCATTCGGGTCGACGTCGTGCTCCGGATTAATGATCTGAGACGCATCAATACCCTCGAATGAGTTGACTTTCTGCGCCTGGAGTGCACAAGCGCTCAGCATGAACAACAGCGTAATTAACTTCGACTTCATGTTTCAGTCTCCTTGAGGTGTCCTATTGGGTAGGACCATACCGGGGGAGGGGTCGCAACAAGTTTCAAAGCGGCGCTATATAACCCATGCCGCGGACTATCGTGTCTGGTCGCACTTTACTGACTAAGAACTATCTTTGCAGGTGTTGTCGTCCTCGCACAGGGCGTAGGAACCCTCCTTGCAGTCGTACCAAATCAGGCGATCGTCGCCGTCCTGGCAGCCACAATCATCCGGCCCGCCGCATTGGCTGTACTGACCTTGCTTGCAGTCCGTCCAATGCTTCGCCGCTTCAGGCGTCGGATAAACTTCAGAGCAACTCTTCTTCGAGGCAGAGGGATTGGGTGCTGCGCCCAGAAGACGATTCTCGCGCATGAAAGCGGCGTTTCCTTTGCCCAAGAATGCTGCCGGCTCCGCCTGCCCGGCAGCCATTGGCAGCAGGCTGGCGCTGCCGAGAATCACGAAAACTATGAGCCACCCATGCTGCAACATCACCATCTCCGAAACTGCTTTTTCAAAACCGACTGCCTGACATTTGGTGAACTACAATTCTCGATCATGGTGTCCCGCTTCCACTCAAAACCAGTTCCTGCGGACTATTCGTATCATTCGAGTTGACATTCAGAACACCATTGTCCGATCCGCCGACAAGTGGAGTAAATGTCACCGTGACGGTACACTGGCCGCCGGCGGGCAGGCTGGAGCCGCACGTGTTCGTGGCAGCGTAATCGCCCACGGTTACGATGTTGGAGAAGCTTATCGCACCCGTCCAAGTATTTTTGATCGTGATTGTCTGCGGTTGGCTTGTAGTTCCGACCTTCTGACCGCCAAAGCTCAGGCCAAACGGGGCGATATTCAACGCTGTACCCATGCCATATAGCCGGAACGTGTGGGGGCTGCCGGTGGCGCTATCGTTGATAATAAAGTTTGCCTGTTCGATTCCCCAAAATCCGTAACCTTTCGGTTTTGGACTGAAAGTGATCTTCCATCTGCATAACTGGCCAGGGGCTATGACGGCGCCACAGCCGGTAGTTTCCGAGAAGTCAGCCGCGTCAGCTCCTACGAACCCCGCGCTCTTCACCGTCACCGCGTTTGTGGAAACGTTCTCCAGCGTGGCAAGCATCGTTTTCTGGCTTCCAAAGTTGACCGTACCAAACTTCAAGCCGGGGTATCTTTGGACCATGTTGACCTCGCTACCTATTCCCGTCAAGTTAATGACCTGCGGGCTGCTGGGGTCATTATCGGTAATCTGCAGCGTTCCGGTTCGCGTCCCAGTGGCTGAGGGCTTGAACGTTACATTGAATTGACAGGCGAACCCCGGTTTCAAAGGCTTGCTGCAAGTATTCGTCTGTGTGAAGTCTCCGTTGACGGAAACGTTAGAAATGGTAATCGGGACACCACGGAAATTTGTGAATGGCACGGTCTGCACTGGACTGGCGGTGCCTATCCCTTGACTTCCAAACTGCATGTAGGCGGTCGAATTCAGCGGACAGTTGCGCGGCTGCAGAATTAACGGGGAATTCGCTTGTTGCGTAAAATTGAAACTATCCCATATATCATTGGCTTTCAAATCCCGCTCGGTGAGAGGCGAGAGGTTAAAACGTTCCTCGATCGACTTCAGTACAGAAGAAAATTCGTACTGGGTATGGGAGATATGCCCGGGAATGGCGTAAGGCGAAATGATGAGCGCCGGAACCCGAATACCCAAGCCATAAGTGTCCATTTGTGGAGGCGCTACGTGGTCGTAGAATCCTCCAAAATCATCCCAGACAATAATGATCGCGGTAGAATCCCAGTCCGGTCCCTGCATGACCGCATTAACTTGCTGCACCGTCCAGTTCTCGCCGTAGCAGGTGCTATTCGGCGGATGCTCGCTTCCCAACCCTGTGACCAGCCAACTCACTGCGGGTAGATTACCCTGTACGGCGTCAGTGGCAAATTGGGTATCGGGCACGACATCCTCTGCCCACAGCTTCGAGTTGCGAATATGGTTGATGGCGTTCAGGATCGAGAAAACGTAACCCCGTTGTCCATAGGATGGTGCGTAATATTTCCAGGTTACAGGAGGGTTTGCGTTATCCAGAGAGTCCGCGAGAGTCATGAAATCGAAACACGTGAAATCCGCGTCGTAGTTTCCCGCAGGATCCAGGACGCGCGCGGCCATGGCTTTTGGCGCATCGCAACCCCACGACAGGGCTTTCGCGCTTCCCCCAAGAATGTCCAGCGGCGTCTCCAGTACCCCGCCCGATTGTGCAGCCACCGCATACAGGTGATTCGGGTAACTCGAACCGTGGAGGGACGAAAACATCTCATCGGCCAAAACGAAGTTTTGAGCATATTGCCAATAGTTCGGAATGCCTAACGAATCGAATTGCCGGTATGCCAGGAAATCACCATTGATATTGGCGTAGTAAGGCAAATCGAAAGAATCCATATGCCCGTAATGGATAGCCGTCAGTGCCCCTTCCTCGAAGTGGTCGATGTCATGTGCCGTCACGTCCGGCATTGGAGCCAACTGCATGACTTCGCCATCGGTAATCTTACCCGTGGTTGCGCCCATGGCCCCCGGGAATTTCCCGAAATAGCTATCAAAGCTACGGTTCTCTTTAATGATGAACACGAAGTGTTGAATCGCGGAAAAGTCCTGTGGATGCCCTTGAGTAGACTGGGACGCTGCTTCGTCGCCGGGAAGCGGCGCACTCCAACTTGCCAAAGCGAAAAAAACGACCAAGGCTGGCAGCAGTAATAAGCGCACCCACTTGCAGCTCAATTGCGGCATTGTTCCTCTTCCTCCCTGGCAACAGCTGTTTGTTGCTGTTTGCGGCTTATTGGTGCCTTCATTTGCAACTCAGGAGTTGGGCCGCTGGCGCAGCCCAGCTCCCAGTCCCATTAGTCACTACTCGCCAGTCCCGACCAGTGAAACAGTCTGTTGTCCCAGGCTGTCGGTGATGGTGAGAGTGGCGTTTCGCTTGCCCTTGTTCTTAGGTGTGAAAGTTACCTTTACGGAACAGGTTTCGCCAGGCCCCAGTTGATTTACGCAGCCGTTCTGATAGATCGCGAAATCGTTCGGATCCGCGCCGCCAATGAGAACACTGGAAATCGAAAGGCTCGCCAGCCCGGTATTCTTCAGCGATGTAGTCATCGGTGGGCTGGTATTTCCCACTACCACTTTACCGAATGCAAGTTGCTTGTTGATTTGCTTGACTGCTGGGACCATGTCAACTTGACGAACACGGTTATTGCCGTCATCGGCAATTATCAAGTTTTCCGATCCATTGACGGCGACACCCAGGTTGTTCAGTGCGGCTAGGGTGGATGCACCGCCATCACCGTTAAACCCAAACTGCCCCGGCTTCTGAGGATTACCGGCCACTGTGATCACAGTAGTGTCGACGCCATCGATGCGGCGCACAACCAGATCCGCGCCGCCGGAAACGTACAGGTTACCTGCGGGATCGACGGCTACCTCAAACGGGTTTTGCATCGAAGCAAGCTTCGCCGTTTTGCCGTCGCCACCAAATGCAGGTTGTCCGTTGAAAGCGTACGTAACGATGGTGCCGATGGCTGCGGTAGAGTGGCAACCTCCGGAAGCCATAATCACGCAGCGAACTTTGTTGTTGGCGGAATCGCCAATATAAACGTTCCCCGCGTTATCCACGGCGACTCCGTAGGGTCGGTTCAATCTTGCCTGGTTCGCTGGGCCACCATCGCCAGCGTGGCCTCGCTCACCAGTTCCAGCCAAGGTGCTGATTATTCCGGTCGATAAATTCACCGCACGGATACGATTGCCGTAGTAGTCCGCGATGTAAAGGTTTCCCTTACCATCAACCGCTACTGACGTCGCTAAGGTGAATTTCGCTTGAGTGGCCGGTCCGCCATCGCCACACGGGTTCTCCGGGATCGTGCAAGTGACTCCATTGCCGGCCACAGTTGTGATGACGCCGGAAGGGTTAACTTCTCGGACCCGGCCATTGTTCGTATCGGCGATGAAGATGTCGCCTGAGCCATCGATTGCGACTCCATTCGGCGAGTTGAGCATGGCCTGAGTCGCTGGCCCATTATCACCGCTGAAACCCAAGCTCCCGTTGCCGGCAACGGTCGAGATCACGCCGCCCGACACTTCACGAATGCGGCTGTTGGCGCTGTCCGCGATGAAATAGTTGGTCCCGGACGAGTCCCAGGCGATGCTATCAGGGTTGGCAAGGGTCGCAAGCGTGGGAGCATTTCCATCGCCCACCGACCCGCCTCCCGCGGCGGTGTTGATGATGCCACTGGCTACCTGGCGAGCTCGTTGATTCCCGGAGTCAGAGATGGTGATTACCCCGGCCGCATCGATCAGCACTTGCAGAGGCGCATCTAACTCGGCGCTAGTGGCTTTTTGTCCATCTCCCGCAAATCCTTGCACCCCTGTACCAGCCACAGTACTGACTCTTGCGTTTGTGCCGGTGGTCACTTTGCGGATACGGTTATCTCCGGTATCAGCGATGTAAAGATTTCCTGCGCTGTCCAGCACCACCCCGCCCGGGAAGAAAAAGCGGGCACTGCTAGGCGGGCCACCATCACCGCAGAGATAAGTTGGATTCACGCAAGCGATTCCGCCGCTTGCGTAAGGTTTGATGATCCCCGTGCTTTGGAACACGATGCGAATCCGCTGGTCATGTGTATCACTAATGTAGATGTTGCCCGATGAGTCGACCGCCACGCCTTGGGGCTGGTCCAAATTTGCCTGGGTGGCCGGAAAACCGTCACCACAACCATTGGTCGGTCCATCACAAATTATGCCGGTACCTGCAACCGTGGAAATTGTGCCCGCGGCAGTCACCTCGCGGATCCGGTGGTCGAAGGTATCAGCGATGAAGAGATTGCTGGAGGCATCTACCGTCAAGGCCTGGGGAGCTGATATTTGTGCGGAGGACGCCGGTCCTCCATCGCCACATGCTGACGTCGAAGGAGTGCAAGTTCTTCCCGTTCCCACAACCGTATTGATGATTCCATTGGGGGTGACAACGCGTATGCGATTGAGGTCAGCAATGTAAACATTCCCCGTGTTGCTGTCGATTGAAAGGGCGGCGGGGCCCATCAGCGTTGCGCTGCTGGCCGCTCCCCCGTCACCCGAGAAACCCTGGATGCCGGTGCCGGCGAAAACGCTCAGGTCATTTGTTCCAGGGTTAACCTTAAACACGTAGAAGCCACTGGGCGACGCAATATAAATGTTGCCGTTTGCGTCTTCAGCGGCTGAGCTCGGGCCGGCGATGGCCGCAGAAGTTGCTGCGGCGTTCGGTGCAGCTCCGCCAGCAACCGTTGCTATGGTGTTATTTTGCTGCGCCCAACTCTGCAACGGGGACAGTAGTGCAAAACAGGAAAGGGTCAAGGTTGCCAATGTCGCAGAAATTAGCCGGAGGGTCTTCCGTTGTCGGGCGGGTCCGCCGACGGTCCACTGAGAGAAAGCAAAACTGAGAGTAAAGTATTTCCGGTACATATAACCTCCACAGAAAATTGTCATCTGTTAAGTTCAACAAGTGGGGCGTGCGCAACCGGTTCCACCTGCCAAGGTTGCGAAAAAAATCTAACCATGAACATCTGCTTTTTCGACCAGAAAGTTTTCCAGCACCAAAGAGTCCATTTCACTCTTCGAGAATGTATTGAAAGCATTGGCGGGTGTATTTACGATCGGTTCACCCTTTAAGTTAAACGAGGTGTTCAATATCACGGGGACACCTGTGGCCTGACCAAAGCGCTCGATCAGGTGATAATAGCGGGGACTCTGATCCTTGAAGACAGTTTGTAAGCGCCCGGTTCCATCCACGTGCGTGATAGCCGGCAGCGTGCTTTGTTCAGCCGGCTTGACCGGAACCACGTACAACATGTAGCGCGCCGGATAATGGCGCACAGCGTTCGGCAGCTCAAAATACTTTTCCGCACACTCAGCAAGAATCGAAGGAGCAAAAGGCCGGTAGGGTTCGCGGAACTTGATTTTAGAGTTGACTATATCCTTCATATCCGGGTTGCGCGGATCGGCCAAGATACTTCGGCTCCCCAGTGCCCGCGGTCCCCATTCGAACCGTCCCTGCGACCAGCCCACAACCTTACCGCTGATGAGCCGATCCACGACTGTATCCACGAGTTCATCTTCGTCCTTCAACCTGCGATGCGGGATATTGTTCTCAACCAGAAAGTCGCTGATCTCGGCCTCAGAGTTGGCGCGCCCCCAATACGCGTGTTTCATGGTAAAGTTGCGCGGCTTGCCCAGCAAGGTGTTGTATGCCCACAGGGCCGCACCCAAGGCGCCACCGCCATCTCCGGCGGCTGGCTGGACGTACAGTTCTTCAAACTCGGTTTCGCGCAGAATACGCGAATTGGCGACGCTGTTTAGCCCCACGCCACCGGCGATGCAAAGCTTCTTGAGTCCGGTCTGCTTGTAGACGTTGCGCGCCATCCCCAGCAATATTTCCTCGGTCACCTTCTGAATGCTGGAAGCGATATCGGCAAAGTGCTGGTTCAGTTTGCACAATTCACGATAGTTCGATGGCGGATCGCCGAAATACTTTGGAAAACCCGTACCTTCCGTAAAAAACTGCAACTTGGGATCGCGGGACTCACCAAACAACTGTTCGAAGCGCCGGTTGTAAGTCCGATCGGTAGAATGGTGAAAGGAAAAGTAATCCATGTCGAGAGAGAACGAGCCGTCCTGGTTCTGCTGGACAACCTTCCATACTTTGTCGACATAGCGGGGCTGGCCGTAGGGCGCCATTCCCATCACTTTGTACTCGCCTTCGTTAACTTCGAAGCCTAAAAACGCAGTAAAGGCACTGTAAAGCAACCCCAGGGAATGAGGGAATTCAATCTGCTTCAGCAGCTTAATGGAATTGCCGCGTCCTACGCCAAAAGTACTCGTGACCCACTCCCCGACGCCGTCGACGGTGAGAATTGCCGCCTCCTCGAACGGAGAGCACAGGAATGCACTGGCAGCATGCGAGAGGTGATGTTCGGAAAACAAAATCTTTTCTTTCGGAATATCACCCAACTCCGACTGAATGGTTGCTGCGACCCACATCTTATCCATGGTCCAAGTCATCATCGACTCGCGAAAGACCTTCCAGGATTTCGGGTAGGTCTGGAACGAAGTCATCAGGATGCGGTCAAGTTTACGAAAAGGCTTCTCGAAAAAGACCACGTAATCCAGGTCCGATCCTTGAATGCCAGCCAATTCCAGACAGTACTTAATAGCCAGCTTAGGAAAGCCGAAATCATGCTTGATGCGGGAGAAGCGTTCTTCTTCGGACGCGGCCACGACCTGGCCGTCGCACAGAAGTACGGCCGCCGCATCGTGGTAATAACAGGAAATTCCCAGGATATACACAGTTATTGCTTTCTGGCCCACGTCAAATCGTAGGCCTCTTCAGGATGGTCCAGCCACTCCGTGGGACGCTTCTTGATGCGCAAGGGATCGGAAAAAAAACGCGCCCCCAACCCGAACGGCAGGACGAAAATAAAATAGAAAATCGTTAGTATTACCCTGGACTGAAAGTTGCCAATCTTATGGGCAATTTTCTTCCAGCCTTGCCAAATGCGCTTCAGCATATCTCCCTTTTCCCCCGTGGCCGAAAACCCTGCTACGGCTGTGTTTGGTCAGTGCTTCAACTTCTGAGCTTTCACTGCAAAAATCGAACCCATCTACTGCTGGCTGGTCACCGACTTTGTCGTCAAAGAAGTCACTGCAGAACCGTTTGACGCCGCATGGCATCCGCTCGCGTAAGAATCGAGGCTACGCACCACGGGCGCAAGTTGTTCTGCAATCATGGCGTGTCCTTTCGCGGTGGGATGAACGTGATCCATAAATACGGCGTTCTGGTCCTGAGACTTCATCAGATCGATAATGTTCACCAGAGGAATATTATTGGCACGCGCATAATCCAGCATGGCCTGCTGATAGGGGTGGGCTGGATAAGTTTCATTCTTCGAACCGAGCAGCAACAGAATCATCTGTACGTGACGCGCGTCGGCGGCAGCTTTCGCTTGTTCGAGTTTCGCCAGAAAGTGCGAAGCGGGCAGATCCGGGCTCGACTTCGCCGTGTTCCAGGTGCCGAGCATAAGCACTTCACGAAAACGGTAGTAAGCCACTCCTCGCAGCAGGTCTTCGATCAGGAAATTGTAGAGCGCACTGCGACGCGCGATCGACTTAAGAGCAACTTTTTTGAGAAATCTTTCCCGTTCCTCCCCTTGCAGATCAGGTATGCCTTCAAAGCCGGTGTTTGCGCTGTATGCGATGACGACGGCGTCCGGCCCATAACCGTCGTCCAAGACCTGCTTCATCCGCTCTTGCACCAAAGCATTTGGGTATGCGTTCACGCCGGCTGAGATCACCTGGAATTTCAGTCCAGAACAAGCTTGAGAATTCAGCAGGTTCTCAAGTTGCGCGCTATAGTTGGAATCGTCACTCACGCCCCAGCCCATGGTGATTGAATCGCCGAAAGCAAAGATGCGGTAGACGCCTGGGTGCTGAAATGTCAAAGCCTGTTTGTAACGGAAGCCCTGCGCATTGATGGTCTCAGGCTCGTGGTTGGCCTCGGTGACTTTTCCTTTGCCCGGAAGCGGTACCCAGAGCAGTCGTTCGTCCGGTCGATAAATCACGTACGATCCATAACCAAATGGCCGCAATCCGATTTCGAGCAGCAGGCAAATCCCTACGAACCAGAGCAATCGCTTGGGCCATCGCCGTTTGCGGGCAATTGCCGGAGTCTTGTCGGTTGGGGCATCAGCTACAGGCACAAGCATTAACTCCTTTTTTGATTTTCTGATTAAGCTTACGCAGTCCGCGCTATCGCTGCGGGTGCGACTGAGGCCAACGAGCCGTTCATCGGCTTTCTCAGGACGATGACGAAGTCGGTAACATCCGGATTGATTTTGCCCAGGCTGACAATTCTGAGAAGTGGCTTTAGAGCGCGAAATGCAAGATCGATAATCCAGTGCTGGCTTCTTAGTCTGGCTTCCATTCCGTCCCGGTAAACGGTCGACTCTTCGACAGACAGCTGCTGTTCGCGAGCCAAACGTTCGATAAAGCCGGGAGACATCGCCTTTTTAAAAAATGTCGGAAACGGCCCGTGGCCTTTAGTTCCGGCGACTTTGTTCTTGAGCAAGTGACGAAACACCCATACGTGAAACCAGAGCGGAGTCAACTTGGTAATGGTCCCCTTCAATGAGTTCGCCACCGGCGCTCCCAGCACGATGATGCCGCCTTCCCGGACTGCATGCATAAAATTCTGCAGTGCCCGTTCCGGATGCGGGAGGTGCTCCAAAACGTCCCAGCAGAAAATGATGTCGAACGACGAGCGGTCCAAGGGATAAGTCTGGATGTCGCCACGAATTTTCTCATCCAGCTGGTCATTTCTTTCAAGCATCTCTTCGGAGACATCGATGCCGACAATTTGTGTGTTTCGGCTCAACTGAATATGACTGCGGGAACCGCAACCCGCTTCCAGCACGCGCAGGGGTTTACTTTCGTCGAGCATCGCATCCACGATCGCCTGCACGCGGTCGTTAACATCGTCGAACGCCGTTCTCTCTTTTCGTGAGTCAGAAAAAGCGCTTCCTCGTTTTCCGTTAGCAGTAGCGATAGGCATGGCGAGCACGGCCGGGCTCAAGTGTTCGACAACGTTCCGGCTTTGCACAGCTCGGTAACTCCGTTCGCATTCATGCGTTGAACAATAAGCGTGGTAATCTTCTCGATGCTGCGGAAGTTCTCAATCTCGAAATCCTCAATGTTGATCGTCGTATTGAATGTCTGTTCGATGTGCAGCAGAAGCTCCACAAATTTCTGAGAGTCCAGAATCCCGGTTTCGAACAAGTCAGTTTCGATCGACGGTACCTGCGCATGAAGCACCTCGGAGAATAGCGCCCTGAGTCTCGCCTGGATGACTTCGTGATCCACTTTTTGTGTATCCCTAGTCATCGGCAAGATGATCTCCGGGCCTCAAAAGCTCCCCGGGTGCGATATATGTATTGGCTAGAAGCAATTTGCTGACCAAAATCCACTCGTCGCTACAGGCCACTTGAACGCCGCAAGATGTGGACTCGCCTACGGTGCCTGAGGAAACATCGCAGGGAAGCCCGGTTCGGCGAGCTTTGACAAGTGCAAACTCTTGCACACCCAAGCGAGTTCGAGGGTACCCCCACGGCGAATGAAAAGGGAAGAAATCGCAGGCTCGGACGAAGTCGGCGACCTTTCGCGCCGGCCAAGACCATGAGAGACGGCCACCTTCGGGGACTTCCTTGTTGAAATATTCTCGCATGGCAAGGTTTTGTGGAAGAAGGGGAATGCTGCCCGGATCGGTGGAGGCTATGGCCAGCAAGTGTAACATGAGTCCCACACCTTCCCGCACGCACTTGAAACTCAACGATAGCCCTGTGTCGTCAGCATCGATCGGGAAAAACGATTGCGAAACGATCGGCCCGGCATCAACTCCGGCCTCCATTTTATGTACCGTCACGCCATGTGTCTGTTCGCCTCTAAAAATGGCCCAACTCACTGCGTTCAAGCCAGCGTAACGGGGTAGCGGCCCGGGATGCAGGTTAAAAGCTCCGAGCTTGGATGCGCTTAGGACTTCCCGGTGAATGATGTAAAGAGAATAGACATTGAGCAGGATGTCTACGCTGTTCGCCCGCAACCGCGCTCCGAATTCGGAGTCTCTCACCAGCTCCGCAGGCCAAGTCTCGAAACCAAGCTTCTGCGCTACTTTCCATACGCTCACTCCGCTAGCATTGGGTTGCGGCGGTACTGCCAGCACCGCAACCACGCGATGGCAGCTGCGCGCCAAGGCTTGCAACATTTGAACGCCCGCCAGTTCTTCGGCCGCCAGAACGACATTCATCTCACGGTACGAAAATCTGGCGCCGGAACTTCTGCCTGAGCTACCTCAGTTGCGATCGGCGATTCTGCTGAGAGCTCTCGGCTTCCATCCGACGACGAGCGGTCAGGTCTGATCTCGGCTCCGCGCGCGATCTCGAGGGAAAAAATATCCTGGATCTTCGGCCGGTCGATCTTGCCATTTGCGTTCTTCGGTAATTGCGCGAAATCCATCCAGCGTGACGGCAACATGTAAGTGGGCAGGTTTCCGCTCAACTTGCCGCGAAGCTCTGCGTGGGTGCTGCGCGCTTTCTCTTGGGGAACGTATGCACAGCAGATGACATTGGTTTCAAAGCCATCGGTGGGGACCGCCACTACTGCACATTCTTTAAGTTCCTCGAAGGCGTTCAGGGCAACTTCGATTTCGCCAAGCTCGATGCGGTATCCACGACTCTTGATCTGGCTGTCGACTCGCCCCACGAAATAGACCAGCCCGTCGCGTCCCACGCGAGCCAGATCTCCCGTCTTATAGACGCGGCTTTCGACGCCGTAAGGAACAAACGCTGACCGTGTTTTTGCCGGATCACGCCAATAACCTGGACTCAGACCGGCGCCGGCAATATAAAGATCACCGACTTGCTCTTCCCGCACGGGGTGCAGTTCATCATCCAACACCAGCAGTTGTTCGCCTCCACAGGCAGTCCCAATAGGGATAGGCTGGGAGTTGTCCACCGGGCAGCTCGGAACCGTGTAGTAGCTGCTGGCAATAGTAGTTTCGGTCGGGCCGTAGAGGTTGGTGAAAACAGCGCGAGGCAGCCGCTTCATCCAGTAGACGAGCGACGGAGTCGGAAACACTTCACCACACCACAGCAGACGCCGCAGCGCTGGAAAATCGTTGAACTTCACCACGTCAAACTTTGCCATGTAGTTCAGCACCGAGGGAACGGAGAACCACTGCGTCAGTTCAGAACTGCGGATGAAGTCGGCAAGCTTGTTGGGCATCAAGCTCAGCTCCGGGGGAACCAGGTGGAGCTGGGCGCCTGAGGCGAACGCGCCGAAGATGTCGAAGGTTGCCAGATCAAAATGCAATGGGGGATGGCATGAAAGACGATCAGAACTTGTGATTCCAAAATAGCTGGCAGCCCATTCCACAAAACTAATCACGTTGGCATGCGTGATGACGACGCCCTTAGGCTCTCCGGTCGACCCTGAGGTGTATAGAATGTGGGCAGGATCTTCCGCAGAATTCTCGTAGGGCAGAGGCTCGGCAGAATATCCGTCGCTATTCTTCAAGGTAAAGCGTGGGGCAAAGCCTTCCGAAGCAGTTGAATCGTCCATCCATCCCGCGCCAAGCGAATCGCCGAAGTGCTCCTTGGTGAAAAGATCGCGTAACAAATTAGCCGAAGATCGCACGCCCAGAATGTACTTGGGTTCGCTTGACTTGAGAAGTTTGGCCACACGGGGAGCCGGGCTCGACGTATCAATCGGCACGTGGATGCAGTCCGCTTTTAAAATACCCAGAAGGGCAATTAGCGCGGTGGGTGACTTGGGGATGGCGAAAGCTACCCGGTCTCCTTTGCGGCAGTCGACGGCCCTGAGCAGGCGCGCGAAGCGATTGGTCGCAGCCTCCAGTTCGCCGTAAGTAACCGACCGGCTGCCCGTTACGATGGCCGCCGCTTCGGGGCGCGCTTGCGCTTGTGCCGAAACCCAATGCTGTAGGAGTTTTGTCATGATGCAACCAATTGCCGCGCTTTGGAAAAGACGATATTGACGTGCTCCAACTCTTCTCGAGTGGGAGGTATATCGAGGATGAAAGTCAGATACCCGCGTTCGATGTACCTGTTAATCTCCGCTGCAACCCGTTCGTAGCTTCCCACCAGGTAAGGGCAGAAGGTCTTGTAATTTTCGAAAGGCCAGAGCCAATACGGATTCCGGCTCTCCCTGGTTTCCTGCGACATTTGCGAAAGTTGCCTGTGCCAAACGGAATCCGAAGTTTTCATCGCCAGTTGATGAGTCAGCTGGCCCTTGCGGTCTTCCGGGAAACGCTCATGCGCAACCTGCCACGCTGCTGCTTCATCCTCACGCGCGATAATCCCCACGCGAACACCGTACTGGACGGCATTCTCGCGGCAGTCTGGTTCGCACTCCGCCGGCTGCGGGTATTTGATCGCTATTGCGCCCAGCGCAGTCGCTGCCGTCAAGCCTGCCTCGGACGAACCTGAAACCAAGATGCCAGGGGCCAACTCTGGTGTTAAGGGTGGAGTCATCCGCAGCTTGTCGACGACGTAAAACTCGCCGTGATAACTTATCGGCCCCGGCGCTTTCAATAACTCTTGAATGATCGTCGTGTACTCCACCAGTCGCGCATAACGTTTGTCATGAGGAGTGGTGTCGTTCAACGCGGCCAGGTCATTCTTGAAACCACCCGCCACCATGTTCAAGTAAAGACGTCGCCCGTAGAGATGGCCGAATGAGCTCACCATTTTGGCAACGGCGTAAGGGTGCATGTAGGCGGGCTGCACCGCCACCAAGGGGCATAACCGGTCGGTGTTCTGAAGGATGATTTGCGTGACTAGCCAGGGATCCACCAGCGAGTTGTCAGTGTAGACAAGGATGCCCTCGCACCCCGCTTCCTCAGTCCAGCGAGCCACGTCGATAATACTCTGCACATACGCCGACCGCTCAACCGCGCTCGATTGCGGCGATGTGCAAAATACCGTAATCTCCGGCCTGCGGACCGAGGCTTTTGAACTCATAGAATGTGAAACTGATTCCATCGTGTGGCGCGCTTATGGCAAATATCTGTTCGATTAATTCGCACTGGTTCGTGGCCTGCGCGGGAGACGATCGAACCTTCTGGCATCTACAAATTTGCGATATTCGGCCCACAGCCGAGACGGGACCGACGAAAAAACGATAGGGGTTGCGTGATGGACGATACGAATCAAGTTGTAATTCACCCGATCGCGGAACCTATGCCAAGCAGATGGGATTGTGGCACTAACTTCCTTGGGATACGCGGGCCAGTCGCCGTACTGCTTTCGCCACAAAGATATGTAGCCTTCGATCTTCTTCCTGAGTGCCGTTGGAAGCGCCGTCTGGTTCTTCCCTGACCGAATGATTCTTTCGCTCTTCACCAACGCGTGATGACGGTAGTTGTCGATCGCACTGTGGTCTGCCCCTTGGAGGTGAGTCATTCTGGGTTCAAAGGGAATGCCCAGGAAAGCACAGATAGCCTTCATGTTTGTACCGGGATCCTGCACCAGGTCTTCATAGTTAAGTTGATGGACGAGTCCTCCCCGTTTTACCAGCGAATCGCACTGCACTTTCAACTCCTGGTATCCGAGTATGGCGCGAATCAGCATTCCTCTTCGGTCAAAGAATGGTGATTCTTGCGCCGCATCCACAATGCTGCCGCAGATGTCCCTCAAGTCTCTCCAGATGATCACGAAGCGTGCGTTCGGAAAGGTACGGGCCAAGCGGGTGATTTCGTCATAATAGGTTGGCGATTTGCAACCCCAGATGGTTGCGCCTTTCTTCTGGCGCGCGTATTCCGTGTACACGGCACGGACCGCATTCTTAAGATCGAAAATCCCGTCCGGTATCTTGCTGGTATCGAGTTTGTGCCGCGTGAGCGCGCCATTCCAGGAATCCCATTTGGCCAACCACTGACGCGTGTTTCTGCGAAACCAGAAAAGAGAATGCACATGAGCCAGGTCGCCTTCGTAGATCAATGCGATCTGGGGGTGTTGATTGAGGAGAGCGTAAAGCAGGGAAGTTCCGGAACGAAACATTCCCACCACAAATAAAGGTCCCTCACAAGCCTGGGGTGCGAACCCCGTCAAGCTTTCATTGCCGCTATCCAGAAACTGGGTTGCAAGTTCCTGCACTCTTGTGCTCCGTATCCTGAACTTAAGGTTTGAGAAGTGAAACCGCAGTCGACGAATTATTTATCCGGCGAGAAGCCCGCGGCCTAAAGATTTCGGACAATTTCGCTGCGCCTCAGATAAGCAAATCTGCAAGCGATCGGCCACGATGGCGACATTCTCCGGATAAAACATAGACTCGTGGCCTCCCGGAATTTTGTGAACTTCGAGCTCTCTGCCGATAAGGCCGTTCCAGCTCGCATAGAAATCCCAATAACGCCCCGCCGGCCAGTCAGTCGATTGGAAAAAGATGGCCCGTCCCGGATAAGGCTGAGGTCGATACAAGTACGAGGTAGGGTGCACAATGGTGTCCAGGTTCTCATGCAAATGTTGCTTGTTCACCTTCAATCCGAGTTTATGGTGAATGCGCCAGTGAAATACACTTAGCCGCAAGCGAATTCTTTCCAGCCGTCCGGCAACATAAGGAGGTAGCCCGGGCAGACCACCTTGCCACAACTTACGCGTGTGGAATCGTGTTTTATTGAAAAGCAACTTTGGCCAACTCTCTTGCGAAAAGTCGCGATAGTAAACAGGGTTTTGGGCATCCACCATCGCCAGCATAGCCACCTGCTGCCCCTGCGCTATCAATTGGCAGGCCATTTCATAAGCAACCACACCGTTTACGCACAGCCCAGCGAGATAATACGGACCTTCCGGTTGCACTTCTCGCAGACGGGAAACCAGTGCTCCGGCGATGTCTTCGAACTTGTATGGCACGGGCAACCGGCTCGCGTCGGAGGCAGGCAGGTGAAGTCCCAGCAACGGCTGATCAAGACCCAAACGGCTGGCCAATGGGAGAAACAGTGGCCCACCCCGCACCCAGAACAGGGGTGGCTTGGAACCATGGGGCTGAATAGGAACGACGGCGGTCTGGTTTTCGAACTGCGCTTGACGGGAGAGCAACGCGGCCAGTTGGCGCACCGTCGGCGCGCGGAACACATCCGCCATCGACAGTCCCCATCCAAATTCTTTTTCGATGCGCAGCAGAAGCTTGGCAACCAGGAGAGAATGCCCGCCCAAATCAAAGAAATTGTCGGTTACGCCAATCCCTGGCTTGTCGAGAACCGATTCCCAAATCCCCACGAGTTTGGATTCCAGCGCTATATCGGAGGACGCAACCTTCGCCTTCAAAATAGGCTGCGAGGGTCCGGGTAAGGCTTGCCGGTCAATTTTGCCGTTGGGTGTTAGCGGAAGGCTATCGAGCAACACGTAGGCGGAAGGCACCATTGCCTCGGGCAACTTCCGGCCCAGGAAACGCCGCAGATCCTCCGTATCAAACTCCGAGCGATTGATCGGCAAGACGTACGCGATTAGCTGCGTCCCGCTTGAATCTTTTCCAGCGAGTTCAACCACTGCCTGGCGCACACCTTTGTATTCTGCGATGGCTGCTTCGATCTCCTCGAGCTCGATGCGAAATCCACGAAGTTTAACTTGATGATCGAGGCGCCCTAGAAACTCCAAATTTCCGTCGGCCAAGTAGCGAACCAAGTCTCCCGTTTTATAAAGTCTCGCGCCCCGTGTCAGGCTGAAGGAATCTGGGATGAACCGTTCCGCGGTTTCTGTCGGCCGGTTCCAGTACCCGCGAGCCACTCCAGGACCACCCACATAAAGTTCGCCCGGTACTCCCACGGGCAAAAGGTTCAGATAGCGATCGAGGACATAGACTCGAGCGTTAGGAATCGGGCGACCGATCGGCACAATCTTTGCAGGCTGTGCCGGCACGCATTTATAGACCGTGCTCCAAACGGCGGCTTCAGTCGGGCCATACTCGTTGAAAAGCATTGCCTTTGGAAGCAACTCATAATGACGCTGGACAAGTTCCACGGGGCAAGATTCGCCGGCCACAATCGACACCCTTAGGGAGGCCAACTGGCCTGGCCTTGCTTGTTCCAGCAGAAGACTGTAAAGGGATGGAACGCATAGCAGGTGAGAGATCTGATGTTGTGCGACTAACTGGGCGAGGTGCGGCAGGTTCGCCTGCAGCGGTCCAGGAGTCATCACTAGCGCGCCACCCCTGCAAAGCGTGCCCAAAATTCCCGCCAGCGAGCTGTCGAAAGCGAAGGATGAGAGGAGTAGGAATCTACCTGCATCGGAGCCGTAGTAGAGAGAACGGGCGTGCGTCGAATGAACCAGGTTCTGATGGGTAATCTCGACGCCCTTGGGCTTGCCTGTAGAACCAGAGGTATATATCAGATAGGCCAAATTCGCCGGCTTACACTCATTGGGAATTGGTTCCAAGCTCTCTTCCGCAATGTTGTTCCGGTCGGAGTCGAGGCAGAGGATTTCGAGATTGTGAGTCGGCAGCTGCGAACGCAAGCTGCGTTGCGTAAGCACTACTCGAAGTTGGGTATCCTGCAAGAGATAGGCCAGGCGATCCGTAGGATAACTGGGGTCCAGCGGAACACAGGCGCCACCTGCCTTCAGGACGGCGAGCGTGCCGACGATCATTTCGGATGAGGGTTCGAAGTAAAGTCCGACTGGCGTCTCCAGGCCGATGCCCAGCTTTCGCAAATGTGCAGCCAGTTCGTCACTCTTGCGGTTCAATGTGCCATAAGTCAAGTGCCCGTGGCCCGCCACGACGGCCTCAGCATCCGGAGTGCGCGAGGCTTGAGCCGTGAACAGTTGATGAAGACACAGGTCTGCCGGATATTCCGCGCCGGTGTCATTCCACGTGACGGACACCTGTTTGCGCTCCATCTCAGTAAGCACCGGCAGCTCGGAAATACGCCGTTCGGGATTCGCGGACATGCCGTGAAGTAAGGTCGTGAAGTGCTCCGCCATGCGCGCAATCGTTTCAGCTTCGAAGAGATCGGTGCTGTATTTGAACCGCCCGACAATTCCAGAAGGACGGTCGTCGAGTTCCAGGCACAAGTCAAACTTCGAAATACCTGTGTCAACTTCCGACTGGGTGAGCATCACTCTCCAGCCGTCTTGAGTTTCGGGAAGCGGCGGTTCGAGAGTAAACAGCACCTGGAATAGCGGGTTGAAGCTCAGGCTGCGGTTGGGATGTACAGCATTAACCACTTGCGTGAATGGCGCATCATCGTTCGAGAGCGCGTCCAGCGTGACATCGCGGGTGCGGCGCAGTAATTCCCGGAACGTAGGATCGCCTGAGATATCGCTGCGTAGAACCACCGGATTAAGAAAATAACCCAGCAGCCCTTCCAGTTCAGATCGCTTGCGGCCGGAGCTGACTGTGCCGATCAGCACATCATCCTGCGAAGAATAACGGTGCAGTAGCGCTGCGAAGCCCGCCAGCAGCGTCATGAACAGAGTGGCTCCCTCGTGACGACTTAACAGTTTTAGGGAGTCCGCCAAATCCTTGCAAAGGGCCACCGCCTGAATGCCGCCACGATAGCTCTGCACTGCTGGACGCGCCAGGTCATACGGTAATTGCGCAACCGATAAGTTCCCGCTGAGTTGCTTACGCCAATAGGCCAGTTGCGACGATAACCGCCCATTGCGAGAGAGCCATTCCCGCTCCCACCGCGCAAAATCGGAGTGCTGGACAGACAGCTCGTCCAACTCTGGTTCTTTACCCTCGGAGAAAGCGGTATACAGGGCTGCCAATTCGGGGAGCAGGACACGGTAGATGGAGTATCCATCGAAGATGATGTGGTGGAGGGTGAGGAACAAACGGTGTTCGGTATCGCTGAAGCGGACGAGCAAGGCGTGAAACAGCGGTGCCTGGGTCAAATCCAACGGCCTGAGGGCATCCTCGCGAGCTAGCCGCCGCGCTTCCGATTCCCTTTCGGAAGCCGGCATCTGACTCAAATCCACCACAGGCAACATCACGGGCGTCGCAGGTTGGATAATCTGAACAGGTTCTCCATTATTGAGGCCGAACCCCGTTCTCCAGGATTCGTGCCGACGGACGATCTCGGTCAGCGCACGTTCCAAGGCCTGCACATCCAACGGTCCGTGTCGATGGATCGTGACCGGCTCGTTGTAAATGGGAATGCCGGGAACCAACTGGGCGTGCAGCCAGATTTGCTCCTGCGCGAACGACAGAGGCGCAACATTGCCCTCGGCTAAATGCGGAATGCGCCGACCGCCAGCGATATCTGGCCCGGGTTTGTTATTAGCCGGTTGAAGTTGTGCGGTAGTTTCCATGTTTAGGAGCGGTTTCGACTAGTACCAATCAGTTCTAAAGCCGGACGAACGAAGTGCTAAGTCTCAATTTCAGTCGGTTCAGTTTCCCCGATGCTGCCAGGTGTTGCCTCGAGATACTCCAGCAAGAGCTTTTGCCGGGTGAAGACCCAGGCGATTCGTCTTCCTTCAAATGCCACCGCGGGCAGCGGGCGCTTTACGATCAATCCTCCGACTGAACGGGCCAATTGCAGCTCATCATCGAGGGACTTCACCTCGTAGCAAAAATGATGAAGCCCGCCGCCGGAGGAAACGAACTTTGATATTGGGGATTTTGCGTCTGCTGGTTCGATAAGTTCGATCAGAGGACCAGGCTCATGGCGCGACATGAAAGTCACCCGCACCTGTTGCAGAGGATCATGGATGATCGCTCCGTTCCAGGACGCGCCAATGGAGACTGCAAACCCTTCCACCGTCTTGGGAATTGATCGAACAGCGAAGCCGATGTGATGGAGCTTTGCCTGCCGCAGAACCGCGGAGGCTGGCTGCCCAATCTCTGGTATAGGTTTGTAAGTGGATGCCATGATCTTTCCTACAAGCTGGAGTCTCCATCGAAATAGGACGCGTCCCACGCCTCGGGCCGCGCAAGTGTCTGGGCGAGGCACTTATCGTTCGTCTTGTAGAAATACAGCCAGCATGGCAGATCGCGCCGATGCGGTTTGAGGGTATCAATCGCGCGCTGTTGCCTGATTGGAAGCCCAATGGTCTCGAGCATGTGTGCACGTTCTCTATGACAAATGCCAAGCGCATGAGAAATCATCGGTTTTAAGAATTCGTCGCCATCTCCGTCCAGCCATTGAAAATCAGCCAGTCGGATACGTCGCAAACCAAAGCGCAAGCTGTCCTGTCGAAAGAAAATCGAATAGGCAACCAACCGGTCGCCGTCGCTCGCAGTCAGGATCCACGCCTGGTTCTCGGCGAGTGCGGCACCGAAGTGCCACTTCAAGGTTTCCCAGGTTCGGGTTGCCAGGAGCACGGAGGAACGGCGCTGCTGCAACTCGTCCCAAAAGGTCTCGAACCGGCTATCGAACTGCGAGCACTCGACCACCGTAATGTTGGGACCACCACGATCCCGTGATATCCGCGAGATTCCGTCCTTGAGAAACAACCCCGCAGCAATTGGGTAGCTCAGCAGTTTCGCGAATGGCATATCTTTCATCGCGAGCAGGCTGGCAACAAAGCGGCGGTGATTTAAGACCCAGAACGCTGAGCAATCCCAGGTGCCGAAAGGCACACGCCGTGCGCCGAAGATTTCGTAAGCTTTGGAGGCCTGCGCATTGGCGGTAGTGCTCAAGAACAGATCTACATTTTTCTGCGAGTAAAAACGGCTGATCAGCGAAAGTGAATGGCTACGATAAGGTACGTCAACCACAAGAGCATGGCTTGCGGCAGCGAGGACAGTTCGATTGTCCAGAGTATAGCTTTCCGGAATGTTGCCGATGAAGCCAGCCACCTGCATCTTTTCGTTTTCCAGCACCCATCCCATCGGCCAGGTGTGAAGCTGCCGGTAAACGGGGTTGGCGAGCCATAAATTCTTCCAGGTTTCGAATCTCTTCAGATGGAGACCATAGCGGGATGCCAATGAGGCTATTTGCGAATAGTCCTCAAGCGTGGCCGTCCTGACCCTGGGAAACTGTTTCGATTTCGGCGTCGCTACTTCAGCTAATTTTGTTTGCATGATCGATAAAGAGCCGTTATATCCGCTTATTTGAACTCTGCTTTGCCTCGCAGCGGCTGTCCGCAAACGAAACCGGCAAGGCAGTGAGACCCCGCAGCCCAAGATTTTCGCGCCAAGTAATGGAGCCGGGCTTCAGTTGCAGGTTGTTGAGTCGCTGCAAAATGGTGGTGAAGGCGATTTGAGCTTCCATTCGAGCCAGAGGAGCTCCGAAACAAAAATGAGCCCCGAAGCCAAACGCGACGTGACGGTTATCCTTGCGCCGAAGGTCGAGTCGATCCGGATTCGGGAAACGTTCAGGATCCCGGTTGGCAGCGCCCATAACAGCTATTACCGCCTGACGTTTGTGAATTTGTTTCCCGCCAATTTCGACGTCTTCAGGCGCCAGACGGGCCGTATGTTGGCTCGGGCTCTCATAGCGAAGCAGCTCCTCTACTGCGCTGGGTATCAGCGAGAGATCGTTTCGCAGTTCCTCCAAAACATCCCTGTTGCGCAGCAGGCTCAGAATTCCGTTGCCAATTAGATTCATCGTGGTTTCCTGCCCTCCGACCATAGTCACGATCAGACTGGCAGCAACCTCTTCGTCCGACAACCGATCACCATTCACATTGGCGGCCAGCAGCGAATGCACCAAACCTTCCCGAGGACGAACGCGCTGTTCGTTAATTGCATCCTGGAAATATGCGGTCATTTCCGTCAGGGTACTGAGCACACGGGTAGCACGATCGGGGTTGTGTTGGAAGTTGCCCAGCATTTCCGCAAAATCCGCGGACCAGCTCTTTAATTGCCGATGGTCGGAAGTTGGTACACCGAGCAGCTCCGCAGTGACTATTGAAGGGAAGGGCGCCGCAAAGTCGGCGATCAGTTCCATTTCTCCCTGGGGCAGTACTGAGTCCAGCAAGCGGTTAGCGATATCTTGAATATGGGCGCGCAGCGCCTCGACTCGGGCGGGAGTGAACGCTTGCGAGCACAGGCCTCGCAAGCGGGTATGCGAAGCTCCCTCCATAAACAGCATGAGCCTCACCATAAGCTGGGCGATCGGATTCAGGTGCGACAGCCCCATGGCGGTAAGCTGATCCGGAGTTGGTGTGCGCGCTGCCGAGAAGTCATGGAGAACACGCACCACATCGTCGTAACGGGTGCATACCCAAGCATGCAGAAACGCGTCCCAGTGCACCGGATCTTCGGTTCGAAGCCGCCGGTACAAAGGATACGGATCAGCGAGGACCTCAGGATCGAGCAAGTGGTAGAGGCTCAACACCGATCCTGATTTTTCAGAAACAAGTTCCGGATGCGCGTTAGTGGTTGCTTGTGAACCCATTAGGATTAGTCCGCTGCGCTCGTAGTCTCGGTGCTCTCGGCATTCTCCTCGCGGAGCATCCGTTCGATTACGGCGGAAAGCTCTCCCGCGGTCGAGGAATCGAAGACGGTCCGCAGAGGAAGCTCGACTCCGAAAGAATCCCGCGCGCGAGCAATCAATTGCGTGCCCAGCAGCGAGTGTCCTCCAAGAAAAAAGAAGTTGTCGTCAAGATTCACTTGGCGTACTCCCAGCAGTTCGGAGAGGATTGCCACCACCCGCTTTTCCACGGGAGTGCGGGGCGGAATACGCTCCTGATCTGCGATGACATTGTCGGTGCTGGGCACGGGCAACGCGAGACGATCGATCTTGCCACTTGCGGTCATCGGCAAAGATGCCACTCGTAGAAAAACGGCGGGCACCATGTAATCGGGCAGATACTTTTTCAAAAAGTCCTGCAGCGTGCTCTGAGTCAACTCGATCTCCGGAGCCGTTACCAGGTACGCGATTAGGCGCTTGTCGCCATTCGTTTCACGAGCCACGACCACACTCGACTTGATTCCCGGATACTGATCCAGCACGGCCGCGATTTCGTCGGGCTCTATGCGGTAGCCGCGGATTTTGATTTGTTCATCGAGACGTCCGACAAAACCAATCTGACCATCTGCTAGGCAACGTGCGAGGTCGCCGGTTCGATAGAGCCGTTCGCCAGGCACGCTACTAAACGGATTTTCTATGAATCTTTGACCATCCAACTCCGGTTGGTTGAGATAGCCGCGCGCCAGCCCTACCCCACCAATATGTAGTTCTCCTACAGTACCCACCGGGACTTGATGCAACTGCTCATCGAGAATATAGACTTGGAAATTATCGATGGGACGTCCAATAGGCGGCAGGGAATCAGGCAACTCCTTGGGCAATACAGTCGTTGAGGTGGTTACAACTGTGCATTCTGTGGGACCGTAGTTGTTGACCAGCACAAACGGAAGATGGGCGGGCGGATAGTGATGTAAAGTGTCGGCGCCTGTCAAAAGCGTGCGCAGGGCCGTGTTCTCGGGCCATTGCAAGGAGATTAAAGATTCTGCCAGGGGGGTTGGCACGAAACTAATCGTGATCTTCTCGCTCACCAGCCAATCTCGCAGGAGTTCGGCAACCACGCGTGTGGAGTCGTCCGGAAAGTGCACGCTGCTTCCAGCCGTGAGGTTTGGCCACAGTTCCCAGACGGCTGCGTCGAAGCCCACACTACTCAACTGGCTCGCGCGATCAGCCTGAGTAATAGAAAATGCGCGCTGGTGCCAGAAGATCAAGTTGAGCAGGCTTTCATGGGTGATCTGAACACCTTTAGGACGCCCAGTCGAACCGGAAGTATAAATGACGTAAGCCAGGTTTCGTCCGGAGGCAACTGCAGCCGGCGCAGATGCGGGATGCTGGGCAATCAGATTGGAATCTCGCTGGATCCCGACACTCTGCCAAGGGCCGCTTCCGATCCGGTCGCTGATTTCGTGCCTGCTAATCAGCACGGGCACTCGCGCGTCCGCCAACATGAACCTCAACCGCTCCGCAGGGTAGTCGGGATCCAATGGCACGTAAGCCGCCCCCGCCTTCAACACGGCTAATGCCGCGACAACCATCTCGGGTGAACGTTCCAGACAAATCCCAACCAGAGTCTCCAAGCCCACACCCAGCGATTGCAGGTGATGCGCAAACTGATTCGACAAGCGGTCCAGCTGCCGATAAGTAAAAGTCTGCGTGGCAGATGCCAAAGCGAGCGCATCTGGAGTCTTGCTCGACTGAGCGCTAACCAGCTGACCGACCAGCGTGTCCTGGGGATATGGGTGAGACCCGTTATTCCACATGGGGGATGGCATTTGTTTAGCTCACTTGTGAAGGCAATTTCTGAAATTGCAGTTTGTATTTTCCAGCTTCAAATCGGCATACGCCGATGGGTCCACGGAGAAAACCAGGACGAGCGCTATGGCAAAGCCAATCAATCCGAACTGGTAAAAACAGGAAGTACCACGCCTTCCGATTCCCGCGAAACGCGCTGCTGAGATTGTGAAGTTCCACCAGTTTGCGGACGATGTATTCCAACGCCCTTGGGAAATGGATAAGGCTTGGAGAGCAGCCAACCAAACCGATTTTCTTCCTCGTCATACGAGAAACCAGACGACACCCAAAAGCTAAGACAAGGTTTATTCTTGGCGGTTGGTAGGTAGTTGGCATGCAGTTCTTCCAGCCCTGCTGCTGCACAGTACTCGGCGGCAAAGGCCACCATTGCGTCCTCTACCCTTCGTCCGATGACCCGGCAACTCAAGACAAAGTCAACAATGCGCGCGATGCCGGATTGCATCTCCACACTCAGGACGCCGGTCAAACCCGAATCCCCAAACTTATCCATCACCCGGAACGCCCAAAGCTTTCGATTATGCTGCTGCAACCAATCCTCCAGTTCCTGTTCCGAGACGCGGCGGGTGGTTAGGTTCATCTGGTTCGTCTTATTAAGGAGTTGAATCACGCGAAACCCGATTGACGTCGCTCAGTTCTTCGACGGTAGCCTCGGTCTGGAGAGAAAGCAGCCATTCTTCGGCGGAATTCACCGTTTTCCGATACAATCCGCGCTGCTTCTCATCAGCATAGAATTGGCTGCGAGAGGCATCCTCGACGGTGGCATAGGCGGAATCGAAGCAGTCCAGTTCCAGAAGCCGGCTGGCGAACAGCGTCTTATCGTCCGGCCAGTCAGGAACTTGGACTTCGGGCAAAGCTTCCCGCACGCGGGCACGCTCGACCGGATTGTCGTCAATGAACACAGCAGACTGCAGGCCAAGATTTAATTCTGCCGCCAATTCAACAATGTTCGCAGCCTTATCGTTCCAGTTTATCCGCCAGGCTGCGAAGTCCTCAGGTCGCAGCACCATCTCCGGGTGCTTAGCCAGCGCCTCCAAAGCCACACTCTCTTCATTCTTGCTGGCGATGGCCAGTAGCACTCCGCGATTACGCAAGCCTTTGAGAGCTCTCTGGAAGTCTACAAAGGCTTCGCCCAAATAATCGTGTCCCCCGAGCTTGAGATTCTGCCATCCCAAATCACCTACTACGCCGCCCCACAAGGTGTTATCCAAGTCCACGATCACCAGCTTTTTGGAGTCCCCTAGCACAGCAGAAATCGCCGCGTTTATGTCGCTCGCGGCCCGGCGAAGTACGTCCGCATGAAACCGGGTTTTGGTCATGTACCACAGCTTCGGACTATAGGAGTTCTTGCCGACCGCATCCGTCCAACGCTGCGCATCCAGCAGATAAATGCTTCCAGAATCTTCAAGCTCATCGGCTAGTTTGAGATTCATTTTGAGCAGCAGCTTGCGCGCTCCTTGTCCCTTCAGATTCAGTATGCCGTTTCCGCGGCGGTAATAAGGAAGCGTCCACGACACAACGAATATGGCCCGGTAATGCTTCTGCGCCTTGCGCAGGCATTCGGCGAACTCGTGGACCTCGGCGAGCAGTCGGTCCTCATCGATGGTGGCGTAATTCAAGGATTCAGCGAAGCTGGGAACCATGGTCTCTGGAGATGTCCAGACCACGGCGAAATCCGCTGGCGGAGCCTCGTGGGCTTGCAGCAACGCCGGGATAACCTGCCCAAACGGGGGGAACTCACAGAGAGCTGATGCGATGATTCACTATTGGCGAGATAATTCCCAAGCGTATCCAGGTTGAAATCGGCGATGAGATAGACCTTCAAAGGATTCTTGGTTATGTTGGCAGAAGTCATATGGCTATGACAGCGGCCTTCCTACTCTGTTTTCCGCCAATTCACAGATATAAGTCGCCAGTGATTGTACGGTCCTGAAATGGCCAGTGTTGGGTGAAAATGGGTCATTTTCGGTGAGATCGATTCGCACCCCCAGAAACTCCTCCAGTTTTTGCTCGGTGATCACGATAAAATTGACCAGGCCCAGTGAATCCAGCCTACCGCCGTCGCCGAGAAGTATGGTCGTTAGTGATTTCTCAATTCGTTGGTGCTCGGGTAATTGCAGGTTCACTTCCGCGATACTGTCGTACATCACCCGCAGCACACCGTCCAGCAAGCTCGTGCCATTGGCCGACGGCTCTTTCACAGACGAACCAAAGCTGTTAGTTCCGTCCATGTTCATTTCTCATCCTCCAGAGCTGAAAAAGCGCTCCATTCGTCAATTTTGAAAAGTGTTTGTGCTGAGAAATCGCAGCGAAAACCGACTCTAAGCGGTCCCACTGGCCGAGCTCATCGATCTCCCAGCTGTGCAAATACAAGTGGGCGATTCCGCCGTGCCGGTCAACATGCTCCAAGCCGTAGCAAAAATGCTGTTGCCAGTCAGTTGCGCCGTTGTAAGTGCGTACGAAATGTAACATGCCAAGAAAATTGCCCTCTAACGCCGCGTGCCGGAATTGAATTGCCTTGCTGTGCGAATATGCGTGCGTGCTTACACCCCAAAGGAACGGGTCACGTGGAAACGTGTGCAAGTTGTAGAGACAAGTACGCGCACCCAGGAATCCTGCTCTTTTTACTAGAGCAGGAGTCGAACCATTAAACTTTCCCCGGGGATAGCAAAAGGATAGCGCGGGCTTTCCGATTGTGTCCTCGAGCCAACGTTTGCCCTCCGATATTTCCATCCAGGCTTGAGAATCTGGCAGTGATTTCAGGGGCGCATGATTTAGCGTATGGGCGCCGATCTCGAAAGTGCTCGCCAGTTCGCGAATCTGGCTCGCATTCATCACCGAACGTTCAGGATTCCGAGCCGGAATGTAAAACGTAGCCTGCAGACCGTACCGCTTCAGCAGCTCTGCGGTCCTGAAATCTGTCACATGTCCGTCGTCAACGCTGATGGTTACAAATCGATCTGGCATCGAAGGTTCTATTGTTTCGGAAGTCATGGACGCGATTGCTCTGGGGAGGGGATGCCAAGCGTTAGCGGCAGAGTTGCCAGCGTCCGATTATCGATAACTTGCTGGTAAATGTCTAGCAGCCGTTGACAGTTTGCCTCTGCGGTGTACCGGGTTTCATACTCAATACGGGCCCGTTCGCCGAGCGGGTGCATGTACTCTGGCTGCTGCCATGCCCGCGACACCGTGAGCGCTAGATCTTCCGCATCCCCTGGCCGAAAGAAAAGACCGGTGAGCCCATCTTCAACAATCTCCTGCATAGCACCCAGCCGGGAAGCCAGGACCGGAACTCCGCAGGCGAATGCTTCAATAATCGTGAGCGGCAAGTTCTCGTAAAGTTCGCTGGGAAAGATTAAGAATTTGGCGCCCTTCATGGCCTCAACAACGCGCTCGCGAGGTTGCTGCCCAAGAAATGTAACGTTGGAAAGGCCGTAGGCAGCGGCCTCTGACTGGAGTTGGGCGCGCGCAGGACCGTCTCCAATGATTCGCAAATTGAAGCTGCGAGGCAATTGACGCCACGCTTTGAGCAGGGTTGGTACACCTTTCTCTTGTGATACTCGTCCCACGCACAAAGCGTATGATCCCTCGCCCGTTCGCTGGCCGGGATCGGGGTCCACACAATTTGGCTTGACCACGATTTTGTCCGCGGGAAGTCCAGCCTTAACGAAACGACTGCGCGCGAAAGCGGTCAACACAATGTAGCGGTCCACCATTTCTGCCCAAGTCTTACGAGCATGATGCACCATCAGCATCATGGCGACGGGAGCCGTCTCAAGGCGGGAGTTCCGATAGCAGCCATGTTTCACGCCTCGCCAGAACTTACCATCGATGCAGTCCTCGCATATCTTGCCATCGCGGTAAAAATTTGCCCCCGGACAGAACAACCGGTAGTTATGGAGCGTTTGCACCACTGGAATATTTTGATCGCGCAATGCCCAGTAAATCGACGGCGAAATGAGAGGAAACGTGTTGTGCACGTGCACGACATCGGGCCTGTTGCTCTGAAGCAGGGCGGTGAAATCACGGTGCGAGTCAGAAGCCCAAATCGTGCGCCCAATAAGGGTAAAGCGACGGGCAGTCGAGTACTGCTTGATTTCGCTATTGTGCCGCAGATATTCCGACACCTCATGTCCGGCATTTCGCAGCAACTGCCGTTCCTGCCGGAGCACTACATCCTCGCCTCCCTGGTCTTGGTAAGTATTATGAACGAGGAGAATTTTCACAGCTCTGATTTCCTTCCCTGCCATGCTGAACCTGGCAGCCGGGGGATGAGCCACGGTATGTGCGCAGATCTCCGCGCCGGAGTGTCAGGCTGCGCGACAAGTTCGCTGGGTTCATCGGTCTGCGCACGAACCAGATTCCAATATGCCAAGTTCAGCCTCTTCACCGCGTCTGCGACTACGAACAGGCCTAAGAAAAGCATGTAGGGTGCCATTGCTCTTCCACCAAAGGTCGCTCCGAACATTCCTTGAATAAAAAGGTTGACGTAGATTGCCAGCAATCCGATGGGCAACAAGTAAGCCCGCACGGCGCGCTTTTCCTTCGGAAATCGCTCCCGCAGGGCGTTGCCGGTCCGCAGAGCGATGAAGATGTTGCGAATGATGGCGACGTGGATGGCGATCAGCAGCGCCAGACCAATTAGCCCGTTATTGTAGGCAACCTCGACGAATCCGTTGTGCAAGTGCACGTAGCCTTCCGGCAAGTCGCTCGAGCTCTTCCAAGAGAAATAGCTGGCCAAATAGCCGTGTCCGAAAAGCAGATGCTGCCGCACGGCCTGGATGGCAACCGCCCAAATACTGGTCCGTCCCGTCAAGGTTGAGGAACCTTTATAGGTTTGTACATAATTGGCGAGCGGCGTGACCGAGATGATCAGAGTAGCGAGGGCGGCTGAACCCAGCAGAAGCCCGAGGCTGCGCACTACTTTCTTTTGCAGCAACAAGAAAATCAGAGCGGCCAATAGGCCCGAGGCAACTCCCGCCTTGCCGAATGCCAGGAACATGACCGCGAGCCCGATGAAGCCCACGAGGAAAAAGGTCTTTTTCTTTTCGATGGAATACAGCGTCATCGCAGCCAGCAAGAGCGAGGCGGCGGTGGGCGATAGCAAATCCGGAGTGGCATTGAGGCGTCCCTCCGAAAAAGCCGTGGCTGGATTAGAGAACGCCGTCAGCACCGGGACAATAGTTAGAAATAGCAACGCCCACAGAGTCGCTTTTAGAAATGCGACCACGTCATCAAGACTTTGCATCAGACTTCCGCACAACTCCAACAGCAAGACAACCAGCAGAAGTTTGAATCCCCAACCCGCCGAATAGAATTTCCCGGGCGCGTAAGCAATCGACAACAAACAGACCAATGTAAACAAGGAAATCCACTTGGATGACCCTGAAAACAGCCGGCGGAAATATGACGGCTGCTGAGCAGAAATGAAAAGCAAAACCAGGAATGCGAGCATCCACATGGCGGCCTCCCCGTATACCGCTGAGGAGAACTTTCCCTGGTACATCTGGTAGTTTTCGTTGGAGTGATCAAAAATCACATCGCACACCAAGAGAAACCACCAAATCAACAGGGACAGCCTGTAAACGATCGCCTTCGTCCCTGTCTGTCGCCCGATTGTAGTGCCTATGCCGAAGCAAAGGAGAACGACAAAGAAAGCACCAACCGCGACGACGCCCATGGAGTCTTGCGAGATACTGCCGGGCAGCAGGAGAAAAATCACCGTTGCAAAAATTGCTACGCCGGCGACCAAAGCGAGAGAACGTCCGGACGCCGCCAGAGGACCTCGAACAACGTTATCCCGCACCATGTTCTGTGACATTAACCTGAGTGACATTCGGGAAGGCTATCGATCAAGTCTTGAGCTGGCAGAAACGCTTTGAAGCTCGGGGGAGATGCCAACTTCCGCCGTAGTCGTCTCATCCGAAACTAGGGGATAACCCAAACGCCGCAAAATGCTTCCTGTGTATTGCTCAATGAACTGCACCTGGGACATAGAAAGCTTTGAACGCCATCCTTGCACCAGACCGTTGCGCACGAAGCGGTCTTTCACCGAAGCCCTCACTGGTTTGCGTTCTTCTTTTTCCTTCATTTTGTTCAGCGAGTTATTGGCAATGGCGCGCTGAATACGCGATGTATCCGCTTTAACTCCCAGGAAGTCCACCATTCGAGTGAAGGCCTCCAGAGGATCTTTGCGCAAATCTTCATAGCGGAGGAGAAGCATGTTGGGAGTGCCGGCAATCGGTGAATCCAGCCAGGAACCTACTTGCGACTGCCAGGGACCAAACGGGCTTATCTTCTTACATAGAAACGTTGTCAGAAACTTGTCCATGTCTCCATGAAAGAATTCGATGGCCGTGGTATAGGCGAACTCGGAAAGCGCCACGTCGCGAACGTCACGCACTACGTAGATGGCCTTTTTGTACTCGTTCCTATACTTCTCGTGGGTGTTGATCATGCGGCCGTTTCCGGGAAGAGCCGCCAGGCCGGTCGCGTGCCCGCCAATCCCATGCATGGCGGCGTTCACGGCGACAAATCCAGACTCTTGTCCAGTCATGATCTCGAACAGCGTGAAACGTGACCAGGTACTGCCAGACCGGGGATAGGAGCCAAAGAAAACATCAGATGGGCTCAAACCTCGATGGCGATACCAGAGGAGAGGGGCTCGCAGTTTCGTCTTAGCTAGTTTCCGGCGGAGTTTTCGGTAGGCGGAAGTTGGCTTCTTACGCTTTCCTGGCCCGTTATTTTGGCTCTCGCCGTGATTGTGAGAATGTTCCGTCATCTGTTACGCCCTCCCTAAAAATTGTGCGATGGTTTCTAACAAAGAACTAAATTCTGGGGCTTGGATTGCTATTCCGCTGCCGCCCCTTCTGGCACTCGCGGCCGGTTGCGCAGGCTGATGCTTTGCACTTCGTTCGAATGGCTGGCTATCTTGCGTCGAAGCACCAACAGAACAATAACCAGCGAAAGCACATCGGCTAAATTGCTGCCCCAAATTGCTCCGCTCAATCCATATCGCCATGCGGCCGGAATGCCGATCAGCAGCGACAATCCGGTAGCCAGTGAAAATGCAACAAAAACTGAAGCTGGCGACTCCATGGCTCGCAACGCAATAGCGGGGCCATAGGCGGCGCTCCACACAATGGATCCAAAGGCAACGATGGGCAGCAGGTGTGCAACCTCCATGTAGCGACCTGAATACATGAGTTGAAAGACCGGGCGATGAAAGGGAAGAATCACAGCCCAATAAGCGATTGCCCCGCCCAATGAGACCATCGTCATTCGTTTAGCCAAGCTGCTGGCACTTGATCGTCCCTCACGGTCGTGCACCCCAGCTGCGTACGGTAGAAGAAGCATGGCCAGCGCAGCTTTAGTCTGCTCCATGGGCTGGGTCAAATTCATCAATGCCTTCAACTGACCCGAATGCACGATGTTGCCGAACCCGGTGAGAATCGGATAGTAAATGTAAGCGGGGATCCAGCCCGCGATTGAACCCGCCAGCGCCCATCGGCCATAACCCCAGTGCCGCTTCCAGGTTTCTCGGATAGATGGAGCGGAGTCAGACGGACGCAGTTCTTTGCGCAAACGCAAGAACAAGTACAGAGTGGTGGCGAACGCCGCCAATCCCATCAGCAAGAATGCGGTGAACGCTGACAGCAGACCGCGATGATATAGGAAATAGAGCCCGCTGACACTGAATGACGAGTAGACGAACGCACCCAGTGCCGCCTTTGCCGGCGACAGCTCCAAATAAAAACCCCGGCGGGCCATTCCAAAGGCCAGCGCAAATGGTGAAGCGACGGTCATGCCGGCGAGCGCGCCGGCCAATCCTTCCGAGTGCGCCATCCCTCTGGCCGTAATTGCCGCTGTGCCAAGAGCGATGCAAATTGCCAGCGAAAGAACGGCATGCACCCAAAGCAGCGAACTCAGGTAGCCGCGTAAATTATTTCTGTAAGAAGAGCCGCCATAAACCGACATTGGTTCAAGTATCAGAGCTTGATAAACCACCGTCAGCAATACCTGGATGCCAAAGGCAATGGCATAAGCCCCATATTGGCTTGGAGCCAGCCAACGGGCCAGCAACACGCTAACCAGAAAATTCGAGCCGGAAACCAGTCCCTGGTCGAGTATGGCCAAGCCGCCCTTGCTAACCCAGGGAATCAGTTTTTTTAAAGAAATGTTTCGGTCAATCCCAAGAAACCGTTGCAGCAGCCGAGTAGGCAGGCTCTCCGCTGATTTCTCCGCGACCGTAACTTCAGATTCTCGAACCTTAAGTTCCAAATGCGCAATCTCCAGCTTTATATCTACGGATGACTCAATAACTAGCGGCGCCAGCTATGAAACTTTGACGCGGGTCCTGGGCTGCTCGAATTGCAACCTTGATTTGTTGATGCACCCCTTCAGGCATTCAGCAAGGCGGTCAACCTGAGGTGGGAGGAGCATCTCGTAGTGATCACCCTGCATCTCGTGGATCTCCAAACCCCCGACTAGCCGTGGCCAGGCGGCATGAGGATCGTCCAAGCTGCGTAGCGATTTTTCCGAAGCGCGTATCAGAGTCAATACGCCGGCGTACGGCCGCAGGACATAACGGTCGGCGGCCGCGATATTCGAGTTGCGCACATCTCGAAGCGTTTGCGGGACCCGCCAGTTTCTGAGGCTCCGATGAATTCTCTTGCGCGCTTTTTTGGGCAAATCGTGAGCCCAATGCTGCCACGACGGCTGTAACAGCAACCTCACGAATGATGCCGCTGTCACCGGTTTCAAATTCCCGGGATCGGTATCAAAGAGCACCAGCAAGCCCACCTTTTCATCGCGTGCGCGGAGTTGCTGTGCCATCTCATAAGCAACCAGGCCGCCGAAAGAGAACCCGGCAAGAAAGTAAGGGCCGTGCGGTTGCACGCTGCGAATCTCTTCCAGGTAATGCGCTGCCATTTCGTCAATGCGAGCATGACAGGGATGAGCTCCGTCCAAGCCTTGGGATTGCAACCCGTACAATGGATAACCAGGACTCATGCGCCGCGCCAGTTCATAGAACCCGAGCACGTTGCCCCCAACCCCGTGAACGCAGAATAACGGCGGCTGGGAACCTGCCGGCTGAATGGGTACAAGTGAGGACCAATGATGACCCCAGTCCTGGCGAAGCGCAGAGGCAAGTTGTTCGATGGTCGGTGCCTCAAACAGCATAGCCAGTGGAACGGTTTTGCCCAGCATCTGTCCAGTGCGGTGAATCAATCTGGCGGCCAGCAATGAATGCCCACCAAGTTCAAAAAAATTGTCACGCACACCGATAGGTTTTCTGCCCAGTACGTCTTCCCAGATTTTGACCAACTGAGATTGCAGAGAGTCAGTAGCCTCCGCTATTCCTTCCGAAGCCACATGTTCAGGAGCCGGCAGTCCTCGCCTGTCGATCTTGCCATTAGGAGTCAATGGCATTGCTCGCAAGGAGACAAAAGCGGAAGGCACCATGTAGTCGGGCAGATGCTGCTGCAAGTAGCGGCGAAGTTCGGCGGGACTGACTTGGGACTCTTGAATAGGTACGAAGTATGCGGTCAAACGCTTGTCGCCTGGCACGTCTTCTCGCGCCAGCACGGCTACTTCACGAAGATCGGGATGCTTGGCGAGTGCAGCTTCAACCTCTCCTAGCTCGACGCGAAAACCACGAATCTTGACCTGGTCATCGCCTCTACCGAGAAACTCAATTTCCCCGGATAGCAAATAACGGGCCAGATCTCCGGTTTTATACATACGCGCGCCTGGCTCAGTGGAAAGAATATCGGGAATAAACTTCTCCGCCGTCAACTCGGGACGGTTGAGATAACCTTGAGCTACGCCCACGCCGGCGATGTACAAATCGCCCGTAACACCAACTGGGACCGGGTTCAGATAACGATCCAGCAGATATATTCGAACGTTGGCTACAGGACGGCCAATAGGAATGTTTTCTGGTACAGACTCCACGGATTCATAGTTTGGTTCGAACGCAGTTGCGGCAATACTAGCCTCCGTGGGGCCGTAAGTATTGATCCAGCGCACCCGATCGCCGCCTTGGCTAAGCCATGCGGCGTACGCTTTCGCCGAAACTTTTTCCCCGCCCACAATAACCAGCCGCAGATTCTCGGGCTTTGGCTGTCTTAGCTCAGGAAACTGATGTACCCACTCGTGCCAATATGCTGTTGGCAAATCCAGGAGCGTCACTCGCTCGCGCGTGATCCACTCCAGAAAGTCAGGGACGGCGAGGGGCATCTCCTCAGACTTGCATACCAGCGTCGCACCGCTGAACCAGGTGATAAAGAGCTCTTCCAGCGCAATGTCAAAACTGATGGAGCAAAACTGCAGAACCCGATCGTCCGCACTCATCGAGTACACACGGCTCATACTCGCGGCGTAGTTAACTAGCCCGGTATGTGGAAGCAATACTCCTCGCGGCTTGCCGGTAGAACCGGAAGTATAAATAACGTAAGCAATGTCGTTCGGAGTAGAGGTTCGGCCGAGATTGTTGCGGGGTTGCGCAGCAAGAACATCCGCCCGAGCCCCGAGCAAAAACAACTCGCAACCTGCAGGAGGCTGCCCAACCTGAATCCCCTGCTCGGCAATCAGAACTCGCGCTTGCACATCCTCGAGCATGTACGCGAGACGCTCTGCTGGATACTTCGGATCAAACGGAACGCAGGCTGCTCCGGATTTCAACACCCCCAAGGTAGCACTGGCGAAATCGAGTGAGGACTCAAGGCAGATTCCAACTCTGAAACCCGGACCAACGCCGCGACTCCGAAGATAATGTGCCAACTGATTGGCGTTACAGTTGAAATCGTGGTAACTCAATTGGCGGCCGTCACATTCAACCGCGATACTGTCAGGCGCGCGGTCGGCTTGCATTTCAATGAGTTCGTGCAAGCACTTGTCCCGCGGGTAATCGCAAGCGGTTTGGTTCCATTCGACCAGCCGCCGCCGCCTCTCCTCAGCAGTCGGAATCGTCGCATCCGAAAGCGGCTGATCGAGGCTCTCGACAGGCTTTGAGGGGAAAGCGCTGCCAATGATTATGTCGCTCATAGTTGAATATTTACGACTAGCTAATGCTGGACAGTGGGGGGAAAGGTCGAGGCAACGCTGGATCAGGCAGCGCCCGAGCCTCGCAGGACTGCCGGGATGGTCTTAGCCAGGATCTGAATATCAAGCCACAGGGACCAGTTCCGAACGTACTGGAAATCGAGCTCCATCCATCGGTGAAAGGGAAGTGAACTGCGACCGTTTACCTGCCACAAGCAGGTGATACCGGGCCGCACGCTGAACCGGCATCTTTGCCAATCTTCGCCGGCTTCAGTGAACAACTCATAGTCGCGCAACTGCAGCGGACGCGGACCCACCAAGCTCATATCCCCACTGAGGACGTTGAAAAGTTGCGGCAGTTCGTCAATGCTGGTCTTGCGCAGAAAACTTCCGATCGGTGTCAGCCTCGGATCGTTTTTAATCTTGAATACCGGTCCGGTTGCCTCATTCAGATGTTCGATTTCGCCGCAACTTGTCTTCAGCATTTATCACCATAGTGCGGAACTTGTAAATATTAAAAGGCCGCTTGCTTAAGTCCAATCCGCCTTTGCACGAACAATACAGGACCGGGCGAAGTCAGTTTGATGAGGATGGCAGTGAGCAGTAAGATCGGCGCGATTGCGATGAGCAGGACCAAGGAGAGAGAAAAGTCGAGGCTGCGCTTGATTGTCATCGGCCAACCGTTCTCAATCCCACCGTAATGCGTGATCACGGCTGAGTGCTCGAAGTCCTCGGCCAGTGGCCGCGAGGTCTTTAAATTGAACAGGTCCGACAGAACGCGGAGAATGATGCCTTGCTGCTCGCACATGGCTGCGATATCCGACGCGTAGTTGTGGAACGAACGCATAGGCACAGCAAGCACCACTTCATCCACCACACTGCGTCGCAAGAACGTGGGAAGGTTTTCCAGATTACAAACCAGAGACCAGCCGTTCTTGCGGAGCTCTTCGGTTCCGGCCCACTCGTCATCTACAAAGCCGATGATACGGTAGCCCAGCTCAGGTTGGGACCGGATCATCTTTGCGAACTCAATGGCTCGGCGATTGGAGCCGACAATCAGCATGTTGCGCGAATCGCTGCCCGTGCTTACGAAGGCGCCGCAGCCAAGTTCGCACCGCAATCCTTCCGGAGACTGCGACGAAAGTGCTCATGGCCCAGAATATTGCCACGAAATACGGCGTCACCATGCGGAACCGTACGAGTGAGGCCAGCATTAGCGTCAGCGCGCACAGCGACGTCGCTTTGATTACGTCGAAAGCCTCGCTTCTGCGGGTGGTCAGCCGCTTGGAACCGTACAGACCGAGCATGGTAAAAATGCAATGCCATATCCACAACAGGAAAAAGAAAATAACGAAATTCTGCAGCTTGATCTTGATCTCAAGAAATTGCGCGAACGAAACCGGTCCGGCAGTTGCAAGATAGGGCAGCGTAGCGCTTGCAAATGACGCAATCAGCACCGCTACATCGAAAAGCTCTGGTGGCGGTAGTCCACATCCGCCGTTTCATTCCACTCATCGGCCAGCCCTTTCGGAGACTCGCACCGGGTGATTCTGGTGCTTTCGATTTTTAGTAAACGCGCAGGCGGCGGGCCGCGGTTCTGAAACCGAACAGCAGAAATGTGTTGGAATCGGGAGCAAAGGTTTCATTCCTTGACGCGCGAGGTGAAACATCTCAGGTAGTCTCATCGCCCGCCTGCACAGGGAAGACTAGAGAAGGTTGTAAATTCTCTCAGGAATCGGAAAAGTTCGCTGATTCAATACCGCGCCCAGCATCCGCATGTTAGAGGTCTGCAGTTGCTGCGTAATTTCCCACGTCGAATCTCGACGGGATGAATTCGCCTTTAGTACCAGAACTACGCCGTCAGATGTCCGCCTAACACGATGGCATGGTTACAAAGGTTAAACGGGGCCACATCCATCAGCACATAATTGAATTCTGCGCGCAGTTCGGACATGCGCATGCGCATCCGGTCCGACGTCAGCAGACTCCTGAGCATTTTCATCACACACGCCGCTGCTCATCAGCCAAAGATTCCTGCGGGATAGTTGCTGGGCAAATTGACGAATCGGCCCTTCCTCAATCAACGCAGTTGCTGAGCCCAAAATGATTTTCAACTTTGAACTCTCGGTGTAAAGAAGGAGACCGCAAATTGCAATCCACCATGCAAACCGAATTATTCACCTGCGAAGCTAGAATCTCGCCGGCACGGGCACAGATCCAGCTGCATCCGTTCCCCAATTCCGTACCGGTGAATATCACCTGTCTCGGGCTCTCTGTACCGGGTCGCAGGAATAGACGGTGCACTAATTTGCCTACTTCATCTCTCGCCATGCCCTCGATTTCTAGAGCGGGAGTGGAAGCAGAAAAATCGGGCAGAGGAACAGCTGTAGGCTCCGGTATCTGTTCTGGAGTATTTCCTGCGTCCTTCCCAACTGGTACAACAATTCGAAGTTTCTACTCATGATCGCGAGGTTCCTTTTCCCGGACCCGGGAGCGGCTGAGGTTATTGATTAGGACGCTGGAGACACAGGAAGCGCTCTCAGTCGCCCTGCTCCCCGATGGGTGAAATCATCGCGCTACCGGCATCGGACTCCGAGTGTGGATTGTCCCGGCCATAGCCATAACCGTTTCCGTCTGTTCCCGTGCCCCGAAAGCTGTCGAATCTCTGGGGAACTGAAGCCAGCACGGGAATGTTCAGCTCCGCAGAGACCTCTGCAGGGGTGCGGAACGAGGGATCCAGATATTCTTTTATGAAAACACCGGCGATCGTAGCCGTGGCTGCGATAAAGACACCGAACACCAGCACCAGGAAACGAGAATTAGACGGCAAGCTGGGTACCACCGGCTGTTCGGCGATGGCCACGTTGACAATCCGCGTGCTGTCCAAGGCCTCAGTCATGCGCGCCTGCTCTCGCTTGCGCATGTATAAGAAATAACTCTCTTCATCAGTCTTTATAGTTCGCAGCAAATCCTGCTCGACCAGACCCTTTTGCTCCAGGTCCCGGGTCTTGTTCTCGTAATTTGCAACGATGGCTTGCTGCGCTGCAGCCCGTGCTTGCAGACCGCTGTACTCAGCTTTGGCTTTGGCCAGCTCTTCGTTGATCCAGGCGTAGGTCGGGTTCCGATCGGTCGTCTCTTCTTTTATAGGCTTGCTTTCTTCCCTGGCGATGGAAGCCTGCGTATCACGAATCTGCTTGTCTACTTCCTGCACCAGGGGTAGCTCGGCTGGTATTTTGTCAGCAGCTCAGTGCGCTTAAGTTCCAGTTGCATCAAAGTGGTCTTGAGTCCCTGCAGAACCTGAGCGTCGTCCAGTTGTCGCTTCGAAGTCGTGAGCCGCTCGGGGGTAATTCCGGCTTGCTTTTCCAGGGTTCTGATTCGTTGCTCGATCCCTGCCATTTCCGCTCGGGTCTGCTGCAAGCTGGAGCGAAACTCGCTCAATTTTTGCAGAGTCATTTCCCTGCGTCACCTGGGGCGCGACTCCATCTTCTTGCTCAGAAAACTGTTTGAGCTGCGTCTCTGCATCGCTCAAATTCTTCTTGTAACGCTCCGTCTCCTCATCGAAAAACTGTACTTGTCCCGGAGGAGTGTGCACGGCCACGTGTTTTTGAATATAGGCATCTCCCAGAACCTGCAAGACGCGCGCCGCCAACTGAGGATCAGTTGAGGTGTAGCTTACTCCGATCAGATTGCTCTTCTTCGCCGGTTCGATCTGCAGGTCGGCCGCCAAGCGGGAAGTGGCTTTGGCGATCTTCTTCTCCGGACTGGCCGGACCAAAGATGTATTCGGACATCGCCTTGCGCTTGTCCAACCCGCAGGATACGACGACCTGGCGAAGCACATCATTGTCCTGTATCAATCCGACTTCGGAGTTGAGCTCCTCCTCCGACACCTGGCCAGACTGGGCAATGGGTACATTCTGCTCCGGGCTGATCACCGGATCCAGGCGCTCGCGATCCACCAGGAATTTGGTGGTGGCACGATATTCGGCAGGCTGCAACATCGCCGCCAAAACCGCGCCGGTCAAGATTCCGAAGAAGCAGACCGCCGCAATCCGCTTGCGACGGAAAGCAATGGCCAACAGGTCTCGGGTGGAGAAACTGAAGTTTCCCCTTTCATACATGGGCATCACATCGCGGTTGTTCATAAGTATCCTCGGCTACGGGATCGGAGCGTAAGCGCCCATTCCAGTGTTGGGTATGAATGGCTTGATCTTCGAGATGCGGTTCTTCGGTACGAAGAGCATGTCACCCGGATGGAGAAAGGGGTCTTCGCGCAGACTGCGATCATTCTCCATCTTTTTCACATTGATGAGCTGGGCTGAAGTCCAGGTATCGTCGACGCGACGGTATAGCACTACCTGTGAGTGCTTGGCGTATTCCGTGAAACCACCCGCCATCGCGATGGCCTCGGTCAAGGTGGTATCGCCCCGCAGTTCATACTTTCCCGGGCGTGCGACTTGGCCGTCGGCGATGAAATAGGGCCGCTGAAAGTCTTTGAGCACAACCGAAATGGCAGGATCGTTCAGGATCTTGCCATACACTTTGCGAAGTGTCTGCGTGAGCTCGGGCACGCTTTGCCCCTGCACCTTGACGTCGCCCACTCCATGCAGCGTAACGAAACCATCAGGCTGGACCGAGACTCCCGTCTGATTAAATTCAGGGCTCAAATCGAAGGTGATGTCGAAAGAATCGCCAGGTTCGATCTTATAGCGCGAGTCGCGGGTCCCGAATTGCGGCTGGTTCGCCGGCGTCGCCGCGGGTGCGGCAACACTCGCAGGTGCGGCCGATGTGGACACTTGCGCGAGGCAAACGGTAGCCGACACCAGCAGCGTTAATGCAAAGCAAGACTTTAAAATCCACTTCTTCTTCATGATCAGTTTCCTACCAGGTTCCAGAATCGCATTCGAATGCGGTTACAAGTTATTCGGTCTTGGCGCCGTGCACCCAAGGCGCCAGCCGCGATCGTGTCTCCGAATTAATGTTGTGTTGGCGAATTTTCTCCAGAAGCCCGCGATAGCTGATACTGAGCAGCTCTGCTGCGCGTCTGCGGTTCCATCCGGTTTGCTCGAGAGCTTGGCTGATCGCGTGAATCTCGGCTTCAACCCGAAAACTACGTAGGCTGAATTGCGTCGTGGCTGGCTTGGGTACTCCGGCCCCGGTCACATCCGCTGCCTTTTGCGTGGCTGCGGCAGACTTATTTGTGGCGCCGGCACTTTCAGCCTTGTTTGATAACTGGTTGGCGACCTGTGTTTCGTTCATCGCTGCCTCATGTTTCGCTCACGACCGGTTCCGTGGATTGAAATTGAAATTGCGGGGAACCGGAACGCTTGATGGCAATCAACCTGGCGCCATCGGAAATGAACACTCATGGCTGGATGAGTTCTACCGAACGGGCGCAGGGAGATCGCTGGCTATAGCTTCGCCCTCTCAGTCACATCCTGTGACCTTGACGAAGCTGAAGCCCAGAACAATCCGCACTTACAGAATCGATAGCTTTTGTTATGCAATCCGAAGTGCGCTCATCTGGGAGGAGAGTAAAGCTTCAGTACTTATTGAGTTACAGCCGCTAGATTTCTAAAAAGTATGACAAAGTCGAGCACTTATACAGTGCTGATACGACCCCAACCTGCGCCCAAGGGTACCGAACCTTGCAAATTCCTGCAAGAGGTAGAAAGCCCTAGTGTCTAAAGTCTCTAAATTGAATTTGTCTAGTGTTATGTGCATATTAGAGGGGGCAATTGCCTCGTGCTTGCACATTAATTTTCGGTGAACGTTCTGCCAAGTGTGCTCTAACCAATGTGATTATGTTAGCCAGAATTGTATACGGTACGACTTGCCTGCTGCAGCTCAAGCGATTCTCACTCACGACTTGGCGAGCCACAATTGCCAGACGGGAGGCGACCGCATAATCGGTCGCCTCCGTCCAGAGGCAATCGTTATTGAACGACGAGCGTTAGAGGCAGCGAATGGGGTGATGTGTTGCCTCCGTTTGTACCTGCAGTACCCGTCGCCGTGATCTGCAGTTGATAGCTTCCAGCAGGCGTGCCACCTCCGCCACCTCCGCTGCCTGTCGAGCTGCCGCCGCTTCCGCAACCGGCCAGCGCGAGAATCATCATCACAGCGAGAACCGTGAGTACGATTCCCAGAGCCCGGCGGTTGCGCTTCTTGCATTCGCCGGCCAGGATCATGCCAACCAGCCCAACTCCGCCGAGGCTGGCCCACAGATTCGATTCGCCTTGATGCCGCTTAACGTCCGGAGCAGTCAGGGCTGCGCTTGGTCCAGTGGTGCTGACCGTCAGGGTGGCTTGGGTTTTGCCCGCAGCTATGCTGGGGTTGTTACAAGTCACTCCAGGAGGCAAACTGCTCGGACAGCTGATGGTGACAGTCCCGTCATAGCCAGCGCTAGGAGCCAGAGTGATTACATAACTTGCCGCGCTCCCAGGGTTTACCGACTGACTGGTCGGGTTGGCCCTCAGATCGTAGTTGGGCTGGGCCACCGCCTCATTCAGCACGGACGACTGGCTCGCCGGAAAGTTGGCGTCCCCGCCGTATTGCGCGGTAATGCCATGCGAACCAACCGCCAGCGTAGTTGTGGTGAGCGTAGCCACGCCCCTGGAATTGAGCGGCGCCGAACCCAAAGCAGTGCTTCCATCGCTGAACGTGATTTGGCCTGTGGGAGGGAGCATATCCCCGTTCAATGTGGACGCAACCGTCGCAGTGAACGTCACCGTCTCGCCCGGGTACGCCGGGTTAGCCGAAGATACCAAGGCGGTGCCGTCGGGCGATTGGCTGACAACCTGGACTATGGCCGATGAGGTGACTGGCAGGTAATGTAAATCGCCCACATACTGCGCCGTGATGCTGTGAGTCCCGGACCCGACAGGCAATCCCGTCGTTAGCGACGCTTGCCCGCTGTTTAGTGCCGCCGAACCCAGAGCAGTCGAGCCATCGAAGAACATAACATTCCCCGTCGGCAGCGCAGTTACTCCTCGCACTTGCGAGCCCGTGACCGTAGTACTGAAAGTAACTGAAGCCCCTGCCTGGGCAGGATTGAGCGACGAAGCCGGCGGTTGCACGCTGTCCGCGCTGGTGTTCAGCAGCACTGTGACGCCGGAGAAATCTTGACCGTCATCAGACACTACAACGTCGAGCGCTCCATCTCCATTCACATCGGCAATTGCGATGTCCCACGGCTGATGGCCTGCCGGGAACTCGATCGGATCGTAGAAAGTACCATCACCCTTGCCGTAGAGCACACTCACCGTGCCAAAATTTGGGTTAGTGCAGATAATATCAGGCTTACCATCGCGGTTTAAATCGATAATCTTGACTCCCGTCGGATCCGGCGCCCCGGAATTCTCACTCTGCAAAGAGCAGGGGAATAGGTTCAGTGTCGGCTGAAATGTTCCATCACCATTTCCGAGAGTCACTACCACTCCTTGCGTAATTCCTTGATCGTTAACGGTGACGATCATGTCCGGCTTGCCGTCACCATTTAAGTCAGCGACAGCGGCTTCAACGGGCTGTTGGCAGGTTATGCCATTCACACAGTTAACCAGCGACAGACCGGCTGCAGGCTGGAAACCTCCCTGTCCGTCTCCCATAAACACAGCTACCTTGCCTGCGCCAAACAGCGGAACGACGAGGTCGGTTTGCTTGGTGTCGAGGCTGGCTGCAGTAATTTCTGCAACCGAAGTTGAAGAGAGTGTCAATACCGCCGGTGTGGCGAAGCTGAAGTTTCCGGCGCCGGTCGAAGTGTTGATCAGAACTCCCACATCGCCCACTGTCCCGCTATTGACCACGGCAAGATCGGGCTTGCCGTCACCGTTAAAGTCGGACGCAATCACGCCGAACGCAGCAGAACCGGCTTGTGTATCGGTTGGGAATGCTGTCGTCGAAGTCGCTGCAAAGAGGCCGGTACCGTCTCCTGCAAAAATCCAAACTCCGCCATTGGCATCCGTGGCGGCGATGTCAAGGTTCCCGTCGCCATCGAAATCAGCTACGGCAACGTATTCCAGTTCGTACGAATTGGTCCCAGGATTGTAATTCACCCCTGGTTGCATGCTGCCGTCTGGGTTGGAAAGGAACACAGTAAAGCCAGCTACGTGACCGCCAGTTTTGGCGTTGCCAACCACGAAGTCTGGAATGCCATCGCCATTGAAGTCACCACTGGCGATACCCACTGAGTAAAGCAATCCATTGCCGGTTTGCGTTGGCTGGGCGTAATAATTCACTGCAGAACGGAACGATCCATCACCATATCCCTGCAGGTAAGTAAAGTTGAAAATCTCGTCGGGCATCAACACATCGGCAACCCCGTCTTGATTGAAGTCAGCTACCACCGCCGGTGATTGCGGCGTTCCCCCGACAGCGTAGCCGACTGCAGGGTCGTTGACTGTGCCATCGCCATTACCTAGCAGAACGACGACATCGCTGCCCTGTTGATCGGTGATTACGATGTCGTTGTTGTTGTCACCGTTGACATCAGCGATGGTCACGGCTACCGGCTCGGCGGGCCCAAGCACCGCGAGATTGGAAGGATAGTAAAGGCCGGCCGTAGGGAATGTGCCAGTACCGTCGTTCACGTAAACAGTTACAGTATTGTCGGTACAGTTAGCGCTGACCAGATCGATACCGTTTGCCGCCGTGCCCAGTTGGCCGCCAAAAAGGGAACACGAATCGTATACGCTGTCGGAAGTCGTTAATGCGATCGGCGAATTGTAGCCCGACCCATTCTTCAGATAAACCATAATCTGATTGTTCGCAGCGGATGCGCCCGCAAAGTCAAGTTTGCCGTCACCATTGAAATCTGCGAAAACCACCGGGTTGCTCAGGGAGAGTTGGCCGGTGAAAGGAACTGGCGTAGGAGCGCCAAGGTTGCCGTGTCCATCGCCCAGGAGGGTCCAGATGCTGCCACTTGCAGCCGCATCGGCAACTACAAAATCCAGCTTGTTGTCTCCGTTTACGTCGGTCACGGTCGCCCAGACGATGCTGTCATTGATTGTCGTTGTAACCGCCGTGTTTCCGTTGAACGCAAACGTACCATCGCCATTGCTGAGCCACACATCTACCGAAGCCGCAGTCGTGGCCGTCGCCTGGTGGCCCATAAGGAGATCGTCCTTACCATCCCCGTTCAGGTCGCCCACCCACAGCGGATCGGGATTCGGATCAGTGCTCGTCGTTGTCGTCGACTTGATCGTGAATGTGCCATCCCCGTTGCTGAGTGCCACGGAAATCTGATAGCCGATACCGGTGGTGTTGACCACGGTAGCGACATCCAACTTTTTTCCGCGGCCGGTAAAATCACCAAGCACGGCCGGGAACGCGGACGCAGTCGAGCCGCCCGCGAAGGTCTGGTTGGCGCCGAGGAATCCGATCTGGCTGGGAGCTGGATTCATTCCCATCATGCGAGCTGAGGCGGCAGAGTGAGCGCGCACACGACCATGCCGGGTCACCGCGTTTCGCTGTGCGCCCGCAGATTTCAACGAGGCATTGAATCGCGCATGTTGATCGATTTGGCCTTCAGAGGCGAAGCTGGGTAGCAACACGAGAGTCACAAAGATACTGAGACAAGCTGCTCGCTTGATCATGATCGGTTTCCTACTTCCTTTTTTGTTGGTTGTTGTAATGCTGTTGTCCTGCGAATCCTTGGGTCGAAGTGCGAGGCAGCTTATCGGGGACGATAAAGATGCCAGCATTCACTTCGCAAACTGTAGCTGACTGCGTTGCAGCTGTCGATGGCCCTTGCGTACCCAACTGCTTTGCACTTTGGTACCCATTAGTAATCTTTCGCCATCTGTTTGGTATCGAGCCGGAAAGTTACTCGGCTAAGAAAAAATTTTCGCGATCAAGTATTGCACAAGCACCAGCGGGAGAGGATTGTACATTGGATTACCCAGACAGCAGCCGAGCTTTACACACTGTAGTAGTTACAAACAAGGATCGCCCTGTGGCAAAGCCAGTTGAGCAAAAGATGCGAACAATAATTACGAGCAGTAATTCTGTTGGTAACTGTTCTCCAGAAAAGGGCAAACAGTGTACAATTCCTAGCCTGATGTTCCCCTGAAAATAAAAGGTTTATTCAATCCTGCTATTCCATGGGGACGGTGCCGCGCAACTATTCGCCAGATATTGTGTTTTGGACTTTACGCACTACCAATTCGAAGGATTAGGCAACGATGCTTGAATAGTAAAGAGAGAAAAACAACAACCTAAGGAGACACAATCAATGACTAACCCCCTTAAATTGACTTTGTTGAGCGCTGCCCTGGCTGCGTGCCTGTTACCTGCCGCAGCCCAGACTGCTAACCCTCCTGCAACCTCGAATGCTCCGGCAGCCGCAGACACACCTGCGTCGACCAGCCGTCCCGCTACTTCGAGCTCTCCGGCTAGCCCCGGCCCAGTCACCCGCGGGATTCAGCAGCGCAAAGAAATTCAGCAAGGCCGCATCGCTAACGGCGTCGCCGATGGGCAGCTAACTGCCGGCGAAGCTAGCAGCCTGGAGAAGAAGGAATCGCAACTGAACCAGGAAGAGCGCGCTATGAAGGCGGAAGACAATGGCCATTTGACTCAAGCCGACCGCGCTAAGCTGCAGCAGCAGCAGAATCAACTGTCCAATCAGATTTACAAAGACAAGCACAACTCGGATGTCGCGAATACGCACTTGACGAGTCAGGAAGGCAAGCGCGCGGATAATCAGCAACAGCGCATTGCTCAGGGCGTCAACAGCGGCCAGTTGACTGCGGGTGAAGCTGCCAATCTCGAAAAGAACGAAAATGCCATCCACAAAGAAGTCGAAGCCGACCGCGCCGCCAATGCTAATGGCAAGCTGACTGCCCAGGAAAAGGCTCAGGTCAATGCCCAGCAGAATCGTTTGTCAAAGAAAATCTATAAGGATAAGCACAACCACAAACGTCAGTAGTGGGCGAAAGGGCCATCGCAGGAAAGACGCCCGGGCAACCGGGCGTCTTTCTGTTTGCAGCAATTTGACCTGAGGCGCGGGGTGTCCAACTCTCGATGAAATCGCTGACACTTGCAAACCCCGATAGCAATGACCGAGCTTACGCAGTTGATGGAACTGCGCACCATCACAATAGTCGACCAGCGTCAGTGGCGTTCGCTCAGCAGTAGTGTCACTCTGTCGTGTACATCCCATCAACCGAGCCACTTCCCCTATTCAACTAGTCATCATCAGGACCGATCGGGGGCCGCTTATCGTTAATGAAGTGTGCAGCATCCTGCGGCGTTGTAATCGGCAGAAAGCTGAGTGGAGTTTGGCTGAAGTCGAAACAATCGGATAGATCGCCGCTGACGCCAAACACATCCGCGTAAGGGGTAGCAGCGTCGGGTGCCACTTGAGGCAATCCAAATGTTCCCTCAATGAATTTCAGAATGCTGCCAAAATCGTTGACCTGGTGCGAAACATAACCCGGCTTTGCATAGGGAGAGACGACGATCAGCGGTACCCGAAAGCCAAACTCATAAGAGTTGAGGATGGTGGGTGGTGCGACGTGGTCATAAAACCCTCCCCAGTCATCCCACGTAATAATGATGGCAGTGTTTGCCCAATAGGGACTGGTCCCGATAGCATTCACCACCGACGCAACCCATGAAGGTCCTGTACCGTCAGTGAGACCGGCATGGTCAGATACCTGTCCGGTAGGAATCACCCAACTCACGTCTGCGAGGTTGCCAGTAGAAGCGTCAGTTAATATCTGGGTGTAATTAAGGATGACGTTGTTGGTCCAATCAGAACCTGTGCATACGGTTCCATTCGGCGGAGGCACGTTCGGGACGCACATGTGCTGTATGGCATTGGGTCCGGTCCAGATCGAGCCCGGTACCGGCGCGTAATATTTCCAGGTCTTGTGGTTGGCATTCAGCAAGTCGGTGAGCGTGGGATGGTCGAAGCATGGATATATTTTCTGCGTCTCATTAGTTTGGGTATTCGGATTCGTGGAATCAATCAGCAGAACTGTTTCAATGGGAGCGGCTGTGCAGCCTGTGTGGCTATCTGGTGCTGCACCGCCTACCGGGAGTTCTGCGACGAAGAAATCACTCATCGCTTCATTGGGTGGCACCGGCGCAGACGTGCCAGAAATAATGAATTGGTGCGCGGGAAAGCTCGGACCCTGGTTCGTCTGGAACATACGATCGCCGAAACTATAGGTTTCGGCTAGCCGGAAGTAGGGCGCAACCTGCCCAAGCGAATTGTCGATGTAAGTGAACGTAGGATTTGGCGGACGGCAATTCGGGTGGTTTGGCGGGCAACTGACAGAAATCTTATCAGCTCCATCCATCTTGCCGTTGTCATACATCGCCAGGAATGAAGCATGGTCATGGAGCGGATCAAAAACAGCAGCCAGCGAGGCGGCCGTCGGCGTGATCAAGGTGCCTTCTTTGTTCCACCCGTGGGCCGGAGTTTGTATATCGGCCCCGCGGGAAATTAGAACCGGATCCTGAAAAAGATTATCCGGAGTACGATTCTCCTGGAAAATAACCACTACATGCTGGATCTTCGATTGCGATTGCACAACCAGAGTCAGCCCTGCGCTGTGGTTAAGAGACCCCGAGGTTCCTTGGACGGTGACCGGATCGCTGCCGGCGGGAGTCGACGTCGAAGTGGACACGGTCAGCAGCGAGGTTCCGGAGCCCTCCACTGTGGCGGGATTGAATGAGCACTGGGCTCCGCTTGGCAGGCCTGAGCATGCCAGCGTGACCGTGCCGTTGAATCCGCTTACAGCCGTAGTCGATACCACGGAACTTGTTGTCCCGCCCACAGTAACCGTAGACGGTGACAGTGGAGTGGCGGAAAACTGAAAGTCGGGATTCACCGGTGGAGGCGTTGATGTGGAACCTCCGCCACAACCGGTCAGGAAAACGATCAGCAGCAGGCAGATAAGCAGCAGCAATAAAAACCGCACCTTGATGCCCTTCATGGCATTCCTCCCACCCCAGTTGTCGCATAAAAGACCGATGATGCGCACCTCCATCTCCGCCGCGATGAATGTCAAAATCGTCGAACCCGTCAGCATGTCGCGTTATCGGGCGCGGCGACGCACCTACGCTCGCGGACGACAGCGACACAATTATATCTTGAGGGAATTCAAACCCGAGTTTAACAAACAAGTTGCGGTAGGTTTACTCACAAGGTGTTTCTTGCTGCGGCCCACAAATTTTTGTTGCGTCGCCACGAGAGGGCACATTTCGACGCCACAGCGACGACATGTGCCCTCTGGGGCATAACGGCTTCTCGCCACAGCCCGAATTGTGTTTCAGCTAAGGCAAATGATTCAAGTAGCAAGCACCGTTAGTGTTTTGCGCTGGCGGGGTTGGAGGAGTCAGCCAGTACGGGTTGTTGAAATCAAAGAACTCGGTCATGTCCATTTGCGCGGCGTCGCGTTTGGTCAGAGCCGGCAGGTTGAAACGAGTTTCAATTAACTTCAGAATCGCGGTCGTATCGGCCACGGTGTGCGAAACGTAGTTCTCCTTCGTATATGGCGAGACTACTATCAGGGGCACCCGGTAACCTGTATAAACGAAGTCGCAAGTTGGCCCCGTGACCAGCACGCACCGGTCCCCTGGCTTCAAATCCACCGGCTTAATGCCGTCCGGACTGACGGTCGGTTGTGGCGCTACGTGGTCATAGAGACCACCGAATTCATCGAAGGTAAGAATAAACGCCGAATCCTTCCAGTAATTACTTCCCATCAGCCCATTGATGAGCGTGGACACATAGTTGGCGCCTTTCTGATCATCATTTGGGACGGCGTCATAGTCCGAGGGATGCTCATCAAAACCCGCATCTGTCGCCGGTTCGAACTGTCCAACCTGGGGAAGCGTTCCTCCCGCCAAATCGGTGAAGTACTGAGATACCGGCGCGATGTTGTTAGGGTACAGGGTCGGGATGTTTTCCACCGCCCACTTGAAATTCTGCATATAACTCAAGGTAAGCAGGCACGCAGGATCGTAGGGAGGACCGGAACATTTGCTGTTCTTAGGATCCACGTAAATTTTCCAGGTGATACCAGCGGCCTGTAATTCCTGGTAGATTGTCGTCGCAGTCAAAAGCTTCATGTCTTGCTTGTCCGTGCCTACGGGATACGCATATCCCTGCGAAGTACCGGCCACGAGATATTCGCGATTGGGCGAAGTGCGCGTCATTACCGGACTGAACCATGCGTCCGAAGTGGCGAAGTTCGAGGCCATGAAATAGTAATAGTTAAGGTCTCCGCCGTCGTAGTAACCCATTGCGCGAATGCCGTCGACGTCGTAGAACTGTTCCTGCTTGTTTCTGGCGAATCCGGCCGCGGTATAGACGAATCCATCCAGGTTAGCCGGCTTCTGGCCCTCTGGGTGGAAATAGTTCCAATCCACATGGCTCTGATTCCATAACGGAGCGGGGGTTTCTATGCATTGAGTAATCAGGTGAAAAGAAGTAACCGGGTTAGCTGGGTCAAAGACGCAGAAGTGCGGTGGCGGATCGTTGGGATTGCATCCTGGAATAGACGGAGCCTTCCCACCTGGATTGAACTGAGGCAAGCCGTTAATCGCCTGGTCGGGATAACCATTTTGAGCCCAGTATTCTCGCAGCGCACCAAAATAGTGATCGAAAGAGCGATTCTCCTGTGCCAGGAAAATAATGTGATTAAGAACGCTGACGTCCTGTGGGTTAAACGTAACCGACACCTGCTGGTTCTCATTCATGGTCACCGGACAAGTGGAAGAGTGTCCGCTGCAGGCGCCGCCCCATCCGACGAAGTTGGAGTTATTGGGAGTCTCGGTGAGCGTCACCTGAGTCCCGGCAGAGAAGCTGGCATTACACGTCCCTGGACAATTAATTCCGGAAGGACTGCTGGTTACCGTGCCCGAGCTATGCCCGGGGAGAGTGACGGACAATGTAGGTTCACCTGGGATGGCGTTAGAGGCCGCAATCGCCTGTTGATTGGCTGCTAGCGTCACTATAAACAGGGAAAGCGCGCTCAAAGCGGCTAAGACAACACTGACCCTCGGCCTAGGCATAGGGTTGCCTCCTTTTTTCTATTCGTGCTAGGTGCGCTTGGATGGCGTTCCGTGCGTTCAGGTTGCCCGAGAGAAATGACAATCTGACTGTGAGAGCTTAATGCCCGACTCAAGATAGCGTAAGAAACAATGCTCGGCTTTTTAGCGAATTGGACAACGGCACCAAAGACCACCTGAGTTACGATGATAAAAAGCGAGTTAGCGCTAAATGTCACCTGCGTAATAGTCTGAGAATGGAAGCGAGGATGAAGGCCGCCGGAACTTTTTCGGGATGCCTTTGTTACGAGAGGCCTAACTTCGAGCGAGCGGCATAGCGCCGCGCGATGGGTGTCCTCTCGGGCGTAGCGATGGTTCGTAACACCACGAATTATTTGCTTCTAAGGCAAATGATCCAAGTAGCACGGACCGTCGGTGTTTTGCGCCGGAGGGTTTGGAGGAACCAGCCAATACGGATCGTCGAAATTAAAGAACTCGGTCATGTCCATTTGCGCGGCGTCGCGCTTGGTCAGAGCCGAAAGGTCGAAACGGGTTTCAATCAGCTTCAGAATCGCAGTCGTATCTGCATTCGTGTGGGAAACGTAGTTCTGCTTAGTATATGGCGAGACGACTACCAGGGGCACCCGATACCCCGTGTAGACGAAGTCGCAAGTTGGTCCACCGACCAGCACGCACCGGTCACCTGGCTTCAAATCTACTGGCTTAATGCCATCGGGACTGACGGTCGGTTGCGGCGCCACGTGGTCATAGAGACCACCGAATTCATCGAAGGTAAGAACAAACGCCGAATCCTTCCAGTAATTGCTTGTCATCAGCCCATTAATGAGCGTCGACACATAGTTGGCGCCTTCCTGCATATGATTCGGAATGGTGTCATAGTCCGACGGATGCTCGTCAAAACCCGCATCTGTCGCCGGTTCGAACTGTCCGACCTGGGGGAGCGTTCCTTGCGCCAAGTCGGTGAAGTACTGAGATACCGGCGCAATGTTGTTCGGATACAGGGTCGGAATGTTTTCCACCGCCCACTTGAAATTCTGCATATAACTCAAGGTGAGCAGGCAGGCAGCATCGTACGGAGGTCCGGAACAGTTGCTGTTCGTAGGATCCACGTAAATCTTCCAGGTGATACCGGCAGCCTGGAGCTCCTGGAAGATCGTCGTGGCGGTCAAAAGCTTCATGTCCTGCTGGTCCGTACCAACGGGATAGGCGTACCCCTGCGAAGTACCTGCTACAAGGTACTCCCGATTTGGAGAAGTACGCGTCATTGCCGGGCTAAACCATCTATCTGAAGTGGCGAAGTTCGAAGCCATGAAATAGTAATAGTTAAGGTCGCCGCCGTCGTAGTAACCCATTGCACGAATACCATCGACGTCGTAAAACTGCTGTTTCTTGTTTCTGGCGAATCCCCCTGCCGTGAGGACGAACCCATCCAAGTTAGCTGGCTTCTGGCCCTCGGGGTAGAAATAATTCCAATCCACATGTGACTCATTCCACAACGGGGCCGGGGTTTCTATGCATTGAGTAATCAAATGAAACGAAGCAACCAGGTTAGTTGGGTCAAAAACGCACCGGCTTGGCGGTGGATCATTGGGATTGCACCCCGGAATAGCTGGCGGCTGTCCACCACCAGGATTGAACTGAGGCAGACCGTCAAAAGCCTGGTCGGGATAACCATTCTGAGCCCAGTATTCTCGTAGCGCACCAAAGTATTGATCGAACGAGCGATTCTCCTGTGCCAGGAAAATGATGTGATTTAGTGCAGTGACGTTTTGAGCATTAAACGTTGCCGTCGCCTGCTGATTCGAATTCATTGTTACCTGACAGGTGGAGGAATATCCGCCGCAGGCGCCGCCCCATCCGACGAAATTTGAGTTTTCCGGAGTCTCGGTGAGCATCACCTGAGTCCCGTTAGAGAAGTTGGCGCTACACGTCCCTGGACAATTAATTCCGGCGGGGCTGCTGGTAACTGTGCCCGAGCTGTTTCCTAGAAGCTGCACGGACAACGTGGGTTCAGCTTGGAAAACGTTAAAGGTCGCAGTCACCTGCTGACTGGTTTGAAGCGTCACGGTGCAGCCGGAGTCGCCATTGCATGCACCACTCCATCCCGCGAAAGCCGAATTCGGTCCAGGCGTCTCGATAAGTGTCACCTTGGTACCGGCGGGGAAGTTCCACAGGCACGTCGTCGGACAATTAATTCCTTGAGGAGTGCTGGTAACCGTACCGCTACCGGTCCCGCCAATTGTCACAGATAAAGAGGCTTGCGTGATATTGAACGTGGCAGTCACATTCTGGCTGGCATTCAGCGCAATTGTGCAGATTGTGTTACTGCCACTAGAGGCGCAGGCTCCGCCCCATGCAGCGAAAGTCGAGCCGCTCGCCGCCAGCGCGGTCAGTGTTACTTGCGTCCCAGCGTTAAAGGGCGCACTGCAGGTTGGTCCACAATTAATTCCGGCAGGGACACTCGAAACTGTACCCGTACCCGATCCCTCAGAGACTACGGTCAGCACGGGCTCGGTTTGAACAACATTAAAGACTGCAGTCACCTTCTCGCTCGCGTTGAGCGTCACTGCGCAAATGGGGTTGCTGCTACAACTACCGCCTGTCCAGCCAGCGAAAGATGAATTTGCGGCAGCCGTCGCCGTGAGAGTCACTAGTGTTCCCGGGTTGAAGCTGGCGCTACAAGTCTGTCCACAACTGATACCGGAAGGAGAGCTCGCAACGCTGCCTGTACCAGTGCCGCTCACTACCACGGTCAGCACCGGCAAATCGCTGAAGCTGCCCATCACGGAAGTATTTTGTGTCAGCGTGACTTTGCACGCACCTGTGCCGCTGCAAGCGCCCGACCACCCTGCAAAAAAGGAATTCGTCGCCGGAGAGGCAACAAGCGTCACCTGAGTTCCGCTAGAAAAACTGGCACTACAAGTTTGGCCGCAATTGATGCCCGCGGGAGTGCTGCTGACGGTCCCTCCGCCACCACCGACAGCTTGGACACTAAGCTGAACGGAGCCAGTAGGGAAACTGGAGCTCGACCCGCCGCCACCACAACCACTAAGAATCAACAGGGATATCGAGCTCAGAGCGCAAAAGACAACACTTACCCTCGGCCCAGGCATAGGGTTGCCCCCTTTTTCTATTCGTACTAGGCGCACTTTGATGGCGTTGGTTAAGTTCGGGTTGCTTGAACAACTATGAGGACAGAAAGATGATTATCCAATAAACGACTACATAGTTTTCGCGAACGAAATGGCCCGGCGTCTACTCGTTTTCTGAAATACGAACCCGATTTCCTTTCAGCGAATTGGATAGCAGAGATGGAGCGATTGCGATCTTAGTGGACCGCATCAGCCGACGAGCTAGCACTACAACATCAAAACCGTGGGAAGGTCCCCGTTTGCGGCGATGGAGGAAAATGAAAGGTGGAAGAAGCAAGATCCGCCTTTGTGGCGAAGCTGAATAACAACTTACTCGGATCTTGAATTCCGCTTGCGCAAAAGCGTGGATTTTCTCGGCGCTGCCTTTTTCATCCCTAACCCTTGCTTCCTGGCGTGACCTCACCATGATAATCTGCGCCAAGGTGGACAGGCTTGGACGTGTAAGACCGTGTTGTTGTCACTAGAAGCGTCAACGACTTCCGATAGTTTGAGAGAACGAAAACAAGATGAAGGACACAACTTGGAACCCCTAACGTTCAGCATCGTGCTGCCGGCCTACAACGAGTCAGAGCGAATAGCGGCATCCTTCGACAAATTATTGGAGTATGCTCGGGAGCACGCTTGGAGAGTAGAAATCATCGTTGTGAACGACGGTTCCACTGACGACACGGTCGACATCGTCCGCCGGTATGCGGCGCAGCATCCGTCGCTGCGTCTGATCGAAAATCCTGGCAATCGCGGCAAAGGCTTCAGCGTGCGTAACGGCATGTTGCATGCGCGCGGCGATATCCTGCTCTTTAGTGATGCGGATCTGTCTTCACCTATTCAGGAAGCGGACAAGTTGATCGCCGCCCTTCAAGCCGGCGCTGATGTAGCCATTGGTTCGCGCTGGGTGCGCAAAGAATTGCAGGTCGTCCGCCAGCCCCTGCGGCGGCGGATGCTGGGGCGACTGTTTAATCTGGCTTTGCGGATGGTTTTGGGGTTGAACTTCAAAGACACGCAATGCGGATTCAAGGCTTTCCGCCGTTCGGCTGCTGAGTTGGTCTTCACGCAGCAGCAAATTGAAACCTGGGGGTTTGACCCGGAACTGTTGTACCTCGCAAGAAAGGCGGGCCTGCGAATCGTGGAAGTTCCCGTTTATTGGGCGCACTCGGAAGGTACCCGCCTGCATCCGTTACGCGATGGAATACGCATGTTCGCTCAACTTTTTCAGATTCGCTGGAACGCGATCACTGGTAAGTATCATTCGCGGCCCGCAATTTCCCACCCGCCGTAGACCCCGCATAGGCCATCGGTTTTCCTACAAAGGGGACAGTTCGTCCTGCCGGTGTTCCTGCTTTTCCTTGAGGAATCTTCTTTCCAGAAATTGCCTTGCCAGTTCGCGTCCGCCGATCCCAAAGGCGAGAGCCAAGCCGAGCATCAGCCCGCCGAAAGCAATCGCAAAAGCTACCAGGATTGTTCTTTCTCCGATGCCAAGCTGTTCGAAGGCCAGAGTCACGGTAAAAAGCACGATGATGGTTCGAATCAGTGTTGCCAGGAGTCGCGGTGAAGGCGAGTCGGCATTAACGGCTGCCAGCAGCGCCGCCCGGGAGAAGAAACTGGCTGCCACCAATCCGAAAAAAACAATGAACAGCGCGGCAAACAATCTTGGCAGGAAGAGAAAAAATCTGGAGATATATTCCTGGAAGAAGACAATGCCGAGCACCTGCACTCCGAGCAGAATGAAGCCCAGCCACACCACCCAAAACACAACCCGGCTTAACAATTCACCGGACGAGGGCAGGGCCAACTTGTTCAATAGTTCAGTAGTGCCCGCGTTGTCAGAAAGCCGGTCGAACTTCACAACGCGCAAAATCCCCCGCAGGGCGACTTTGAAAACGTAGGCGACCATCCAGCCCAAAAGCGCAATGATCAGCATGGCCAGAACACGGGGCAGAAGGTGCGCGAAGTCCCGGGCAAGCTCCTGCATCGCGTGGTCCAGTTCTCCGATAATCATTTCCCACATATTGACCTCACTCTCTCGCATTCCATACATCAAGTAGAATATGGCTTCAGGCGCTCAAATGTCAGGCAAAGTTCTTCGACATTTGCTTCCACTTCCGCTCCCGACGCGTCGCGGTTTTCGAGGAGAAAGGTGTAAACCTTGCCGCGATAAAGGGGAGCCAAAGCCTGGATAATGTGGTCTCGATTGATTACGGATTTGTGGTATGAAGACGCGAATTCATAGGCAGTTCTGACCCAGAGCTCATGCGGATAGCGGAAGTCATCCTCGGGGAGCCTGGCAATATTTTGAACTTCCGCCAAAGTCTGAGATGACAGAATCGACCTGAGAACGGGCTCAAGTTCAGCGACGCCGGAACTGAATAGCTGGTAAAGCCGTTTGCGGTTGACTCGAATAGGCTCTGTGGTTAAGTCATACTCGGCGCCGCACGAGGGCACACTTTCCGGTTCGCCCGTCGCGCTCCAGTATTGGAAGTTGGGTTCCAATGACCAGAATAAAGTACCGACAGTCTGCCGCAGCGCGGCCACCAGGTCCGCGCCCGTACGATCCACATGCGGTTTGGTTCCGAGGAATGTCTGATAAAGCCGGAAACCACCGGCCATGGCGGTAATCGTCATGCGCATCTCTGCAGCCAAGCCTACGGATTCGTGGTCCCAGATTTGGCTTTCCAGAAGATGGCCGCAGAAACGCTCAGAGAATGCAAACTCCAGCGCATAGGGTTCACGCACTCGTTTCGCATAGAGAGCCCTCGTCATCGGATAGATCAGATTTCGCAAAAGCAATCCGTCGAACTTATGCCGGCGATACACGGGCATCACCAAATCGAAATTTTCGCGATAGACGGGACGCAGCAAACGCTCGATCCAGTCGGGTGTGATGCTGGTTGACTCCGGAGAGACGATTGCACAGGCTTTGGCGTGCAACAAGTCCGCAGCTGCCAGAACAGTGCGCAGAGCAACGTTAGTTTCCGGGCTGTCACCGTATACCGTACTGATGCAGGGCAAAGTGCGCAGAGAGTACAGATTCGCGGAGCGCTGCAGATCATTATTTGCGGCTGCAGCTATTACCTCGCGCGTGCCGTCCTTCGACCCTGCATCTGCGTTCAGGATAACGGCGCGCTCCCTGGGAAAATATTTGAGCAGCCCCATGCGAATGCGCTGCACAGTTTCTCCGACGGTCTGAGCGCTGTTATGCGTAGGCACACTGACCAGCAGGTCCACTTCGCCCACGCTCATGAGTTGGCGAAGAAAATCATCCGTAAGAACGCTGCTGTCGTCCAGTTGAAGCCCCTGCCTGTAGCTGAGTCGGTTATCCCCAGCTCTTTATATTTTCATATTCGCCGCAATCGAAACCAGAAGAACTGATAAGGACCCATGGTTAACAGATAGGGCAAGTCGCCGATGCGAGGGAAAATATTTCTGCCAAACATCTCCACCAGAATATTGCCTTTGTAGCGCCGCAGGTCGAGTTCCACCGCCTGCGCAGAACTGGAGAGATTATTCACCACCAGTACCGTCTCGTTCTTGAATTGCCTTACATAAGCAAGCACGCGGTGGTTTGCGGGATGCAGAAATTCTATCGAACCCCTGCCAAAAACCTGCGTGGACTTTCGCGTTGCTATGAGGCGTTTCATCCACGCGAGAAGCGAATGCCCCGAGCGCCCTTGCGAATAAACATTGACCGCGGGATAACCGTACACGGGATCCAGAATCAGCGGTGAATACAGATTCTCGGGATCAGCCTTGGAAAAGCCTGCGTCCCATCCTCCATCCCACTGCATGGGCGTGCGCACACCATTGCGATCGCCGAGGTGAATATTGTCTCCCATGCCTATCTCATCGCCATAGTAAATGATCGGAGTGCCGGGAAGAGACATCAGCATGCCGTTCATTAATTCCACGCGCCGCCGATCGTTATCGAGGAGCGGAGCAAGCCGGCGGCGAATGCCGAGATTTAATCGCATCGCTTTATCACCGGCGTAAGTGTCGTACATGTAATCGCGTTCGATGTCCGTTACCATCTCGAGTGTAAGTTCGTCGTGATTGCGCAGGAACAAACACCACTGGCACGGATCGGGAATATTGGGAGTTTGCTGGAGAATGTCCATGATCGGTTTGCGATCTTCGAGTTTCACGCTCATGAACATTCGCGGCATCACCGGAAAATGGAAGGCCATGTGGAATTCATCGCCCTCGCCGAAATAAGGCCTAAGGTCAGCGGGCCACTGGTTGGCTTCGGCCAGCAGCATCCTTCCGGGAAAATGCTCGTCCAATCTTTTGCGCAAAGTCTTTGAGAATTACGTGGGTCTCGGGCAAGTTTTCGCAGGACGTGCCTTCGCGTTCGACGAGATAAGGAACGGCGTCAAGACGAAATCCATCCACGCCCATTTCCAGCCAGAACTGCATCACCGACCACATCTCTTCGCGGACCGCGGGATTATCGTAGTTAAGATCAGGTTGGTGGCTGAAAAACCGATGCCAATAATATGACTTGGAAACCGGGTCTCTGGCCCAGTTCGAAGTTTCGGTATCGAGGAAGATGATGCGTACGCCGCGGTAACGCGTATCCGTATCGCTCCACACATACCAATCGCGGCGCGGATTATCGCGTGAGCTTCTTGATTCCTGGAACCACGGATGCTGATCCGAGGTATGGTTCAGAACCATCTCCATAATCACGCGTATCCCGCGCTCGTGCGCGATGGCAAGAAAGTGTTTGAAATCGTCGAGCGTGCCATAACTGGGATGCACTGAGCGGTAATCGGCGATGTCGTATCCGTCATCGCGCAGCGGCGAAGGGAAAAACGGCATCAGCCATATCGCGTTGACGCCCAGTTCCTGCAGGTAATCGAGTTTCTCCGCGAGGCCGCGAAAGTCTCCGATTCCGTCGCCGTTGCTATCCCGGAAGGTACGAACGTGAACTTGATAAATTATCGCGTCTTTGTACCAAAGCGCGTCTTGCGGCAATGTCACTACCTTGCTCCTTAACCAATCCGGCGGAGATTAGTCAGATCGCGCGTCATTGGCGCGCCCCACCGGTAAGAACGACATGAGCCGAAAGCCTTGCAGAAATGAACTCACCTTAATTATGCACTGTCAGACAGTCTGCATTGGCTCGCGCTCATCGTCTACAATGAGCCGACTTTGAGGATTCCAAAATGCGCTTCCGCCGCTTATTGATTTTATGCGTGTTCGTGATTCTCTCTTTTTATACCAGAGCTCAACAGCCTGCATCTCTCTCGCCGACGGTGCAGAAATATGTGCGAGTGAACGCGCCCAGGGTGGTGCTGGAACACGTGCGAGTAATTGACGGAACCGGGCAGGCGCCGCTGGAAAACCAGAATGTGGTTATCGAAGGCGGCAAGATCACCGCAGTGCAGCCGGGCTCTGACGCTTACGGCTGGCAGCGGGATCACTGTCCTCGACTTGCACGGCTACACGGTAATGCCCGGAATCGTCGGCATGCACAACCATCTTTTTTACGTTGCGCGGCCGGATGACGACAGCGAGTGGAAATTTGAACCGCCTGTGCTGGTGCCGCAGATGACGTTCTCGGCGCCACGCCTCTACCTGGCTGGCGGCGTCACTACGATGCGCACCACGGGCAGCGTTGAGACCTATACGGACCTGAACCTGAAGCAGGCGATCGATGAGGGCAAGCTTCCCGGTCCGCACATCGACGTGACTGGGCCCTACCTTGAAGGACCGAATAGCTACTTCCTGCAGATGCATCAGCTGAGCGGCCCCGACGAGTCCCGGCAGATGGTCGAGTATTGGGCAGACCGCGGCGTGACCTCGTTCAAGGCGTACATGAACATCACCCGCGCTGAACTGAAGGCCGCCATTGATGCCGCTCACAAACGTGGCATCAAGGTTACGGGACACCTGTGCTCGGTAACCTACAAGGAAGCGGCTGAACTGGGCATCGATGATCTGGAGCATGGTTTTTTTGTGAACACACAACTTGATCCTGACAAGAAACCCGATGTCTGCAGCGAAAGCCAGGGAGCCTACACCATGGAGCACATGCCGGCGAATGGTCCCGAGGCAAAGGACCTGATCGACACGCTGGTGAAACATCACGTGGCGATTACTTCTACGCTGCCGGTGTTTGAGAGTGGGGGAATTCCGGGCCGGCCGCCGCTGCAACAGCGAGTTCTCGATGTGATGACGCCGGAAGCACGCGAGGCTTATCTTTACAACCGCGAGCGCCCCGCAACCATGAAGCCGCCGAAGAACTGACTGGCCGATGCTGTTCAAACGCGATATGGAGTTGGAACGCGAATTTGCTCAAGCCGGAGGTTTGCTGCTCGCGGGTCCGGATCCGACCGGCAACGGCGGAGTGGTTCCGGGATTTGGCGATCAGCGTGAGATCGAACTGCTGGTCGAGGCCGGATTCTCTCCAGTTGAGGCCATTAAGATCGCGACTCTCAATGGCGCAATTTACCTGGGGAAGCAAGACCAGATCGGAACAATTGCCACCGGGAAAAATGCTGATCTTCTGGTCATCAAGGGAGACCCGGCGAGCCATATCTCCGACGTCGAAAATGTCGAAATCGTTTTCAAAGACGGCATTGGGTACGATTCGCAGAAGCTGATCGATTCCGTGAAAGGACGGTACGGCGAGTACTGACGAGGGAGACGACCTGAGAGGAACTAGCCTCCGCAGCCTAGGGGACTCCATCCACTTGCCGAAACTGACATTACCTATTCGGCTTCAATGTTGCGGAACAGCCGTGCCGCTGCTCGGGGGCGGAGGTGGCGGGGTAGGCGGCGTGACGTCTCCGGTTTGGTTGTTGATCAAAGGCTCGCTTAAAGGGGCGCCATTCTTGACCAATTCAGTCTTAATTTCAACCTTCTGATGGGCGATCGGATTAATAACCGTTTCAAAAGTCTGGTAACCAGGCAGCGCGATCCTGATCTGATGCTGTCCCGGCGCCACCAGCATGCCTCGACCTACGCCCTCAAATTCGCCTACGTGGCCGACGAAGAGTCCATCGAGAAAAACAGCCGCTCTTGATGGATTGACTGCGATCTTGACTTCGGCCTTCTCTCGGGGAAGAGCGCCGGTAGGCGCCTTATCCATGGCTACGCGAACCACCTGCTTTTGTCCGGGCTCCAGCACGACGCGCTGCGTAAAATCCTGATAGCCATCCTGACGCACGGTGATTGTATGTTCGCCCGGTAAGAGCAGAACCTTTTTCGATCCTTTCAGCTCTTTCAGGTAGCCCACGTACTGCCCATCAATCCATACGCCGGAGGTTTTCTCCACATGAGATTTTCCTTCAAACTGAATCTCTCCCATGACCTGGTTTTCCGCGTGCAGGGAGGGCCCTAGAGCGAAAACTACAAGTAAGACTCCAACTAAGGAATACATTCTCTGAAATGCGGTTGCCATTGCGGCCTCCCCGAAAGTTGACGTTTATCAATATTCGATGCAAGAAGCATGCCACGCGGACAACCTCTTTATTTGTTGAAGATGTATAAGCGAAGGCATTCACGGAACAGGAAAATTCGACTGCTCTGCCCTCGAAAGTGCTCGGCGTCGAAAGATTCAGAACCTAATGTAGCTGCAAACTAAACCCAAGGTATCGACGACTGATGCCAGCCATTTCGGCAAGTTTACTTAGCGACCCGCGCCGGACACGGTTTGCCGCACTCGCTTTCGGCTAAGTGACGGGCAAATACGTTTTCGAGCCGCTCTCGCAATTTGTCCGGCTTTGGGTCTTCCGAGCTATCCAGGCGGGCTATCATGACCGTATCGCAGACGGAGCATCTGCCTGAAATGTCCCGCTCGCTCTTCGGACCAATTTGGCGAACGTCCACTAATCGAGGCTGACGATCCACAGTCATGTACCCTCTGTGAGTGGCGCCGTTCTTCAGACGGTGTCGCTACCCCAGCCTGTTCCGCAGGGTAATTCGAGGCAATACGGTGCAGTCTGTAGGATCGGTTCCTCTCGCACGTAGGTATTATGCTGTTTGACCCATCTGCGCAGATGTTTTTTACGTTGTAAAACCCGTGCCCAGTTGGAGGCTCATCACCGTGCAAAATGCAAAATTCTTCAGCGTCGCCGAATGCGAGGCCAGCCGCAGGAATTCGGGGAAGCGTTATTCGGAGTTCCTTCGCGTGCCAGCCATGAGTGGTGGAATTTACGTATTGCCAGCGGGCGGAGCCGATACTCAATCGCCGCACCAGCAAGACGAAATGTACTACGTGGTGCGCGGCCAGGCTCGGATGCGGGCCGGTTCAGAAGATCAGGCGGTAAGTGAAGGCAGCATCATTTTCGTTGCGGCGCGAGTCGAGCACCGCTTTTACGAGGTTACGGAAGAACTGGTGCTAATTGTGATCTTCGCACCAGCGGAAACGGAATAGCTTGTTTGATTTGCGCGACGGCGTTTGGCGGGACGTTCTGTTTCGCGAACGCCGAAGTTTAAAAACGGGTGTCTAAGCCGAAATTGCCGAAGGTGACGAGGCGTGTTTATCTTTCGACGGTACCCAATAGATTTCCTCCTTCAATCCTTCTTTGGTGAAGCCGATGCGTTTCAGAATCCCCTTGCTGCCTTCGACCATTGAAGGATGGCCGCACAAATACGCCGTTGCATTCGTCCCCAGGCCCCACATGTCGGTGTATTTGCGCAGAATGTCATCCACGCGTCCGGTTTCGCCTGTCCATTTTTCATCGTCCCAGGGACGGCTGACCGTTGGCACGTACTCTAGCCACGGGACTTCCTGCGCGAAGTTCTGCAATTCTTCGAGATATCCAAATTCCCACGAGCGGCTGGCGCCGTTCAGCAAGAACAATTTATGTTCTCCGGCAAACCTTCCTTCTTTCCACTCCCGATAAAGCGTACGGATGAAACTGACGAAGGGAGCCACGCCGGTTACGGTACAAACCAAAAGATGATTGGTGCGGCCGCTCTGGGTATCAAGTACGAACCGTCCCTTGGGAACCTTCCGCATGAGGACTTCATCGCCGGGTTGCAGTCTGTATAGCAGCGGCGTCAAGTCGCCCGGAGGAACCAACTCGAAAAAGAACTCGAGTTCGCTCTCGTGAGGCGCCGACACAATGGAATACGGACGCTCCCTATGTTTGTCCGGAGCTTCAAGACCGAGAGTGGCATACTGCCCGGGAGCGAACTTGAACTCCACGCTCGGCTTGACGCGGATCATCCACAGCTCAGGTGCGATGTCCACTCGTTTAGTAATGATGGCGCGATGAAATTTGTCTGCGTTGCTGCCGCTCATAGGGAATGTCCCGGCCGTTGGCACGGTCCGGGGCTGGCATAGTTTACAGTAGCGACGGGTTGCGCAACCTCTCTTCGACGATCTATTTAACAAATTGCGCTAATCGTTTTTTTCGATCTCGCTTCTCTTAGCTTGAAGCGGCGCCTATTTTCCCAGCACCAGGACGACGAAAGTGTCGGGCAGAATCGAGTGCCGAGGGTGTGGATGGTCGGGAGTAGGCGCTGGAGGCGGACCGAATTTCGCGGTGACAACATAAACGTTGTGAGTCTTATCATCGAGCGCGAGAGTTCGTGCACCCTCTTGCGTATTAACATTTTCCGCCACGCTGAATTTGCTTGGCGATTCCTCTCGCACTACTGTCAGAACGCCGCTTTCACCGCACGACGCGAACGCAAGCCCTGTGCTTTCGTCGAAGGCGGTAGCATCTACTCCTTCGCCAATAGGGGGAGTCGCGATCACCTTTCCGCTGTCGGCATCTACGACGGCCATCATCTTATTGTCGCAACCAACAAATAGACGGCGGTTCTTGCGGTCCATGGCAAGGCCGCTCGGTTCCTTGCAAGGCGCAAGTGGCCAGCGGGATTTCACTTCCAGTTTGTTGGGATCGATGGCGTCCAGCTGGCTTTTGTCTTCAAGGTTGACAAAAATTTCGCCCTTGCCATCGCTTACGGCAAATTCAGGTTTGCCTTCGAGTTTGATGGTGCCGAGCACTGTGCCTTTGGCTGCCTCAATGGCTGTCGAGTCCTGACTTTTACCATTGAAGGTGAAAACCCGCTTGGTCGCAGGATCATAGAGAATCGCGTCTGGATTGTCGCCGACTTTCACCTTGGTGATCGGCTTCAGCGTCTCAATGTCGAAAATCGTGACCGTGCCCTCCCGGCCGTTGCTGACAAAGCCGCGTCCTAGTTCCGGGGCTAAAGCGATGCCGTGCACGCCAGGAGTATCGGGAATATCACCCACAGGTTTGCCCGAATCCGCATCGATCACGATGACGTGGGTAGCGCGCGAAATGTAAAGCCGCCGCGACGAACTGTCCAGCGTCAGGTAATCCCACCCGCCTTCGCCGCCCAACTTATAAGTCTTGATAACGTGATAGCCAGGGTCTGCGGCGAACGAAAACGTTGCCGTCAAAATGAAAATCGCCAGTACCCACCACTTTGAAAACAAATGATTCATAGTTGACTGTCCTCGTTCTGAAATGGTCTTTGCCGTACTGCTCATATTAATGCCAGCTTGCTGAAGCCAACCTTAAGACCGCAAAGTGCCTTCAGCAATTTCGCGATTTGCACAGCGCGGCGAAGCCAGAAAGGATTGTGCAAGACTAACTTTTAAATTTAAATCTCAGGGGTGACCTGTTGCATCTCTCGACAGCCAATCCTCTGCGCCCACACAGTCAAGCAATGTAAGATGTTAATAGGAACTCGCTTTCTATCTTCTCAATCACTGATCCCAGAAAGGAATTGCCCATGGCGCGTCAGCCCGGAATGTATGCCATCTTTGAAACTAGTGAAGGACAGATTGTCTGCCGCCTTTTTGAAAAGGATGCCCCTAAGACGGTTGCAAATTTTGTCGAACTGGCCGAGGGTAAACGTGAATGGACGCATCCCGTCTCCCGCAAGAAAAGCAAAGACCGGCTGTACGATGGCACCATTTTCCACCGCGTGATTCCTGAGTTCATGATCCAGGGCGGCGATCCAGCCGGCACTGGCATGGGCGGACCGGGCTACCACTTCGAAGACGAAACCAAAGGGTCGCCACACAAGTTCGACAAGCCCGGCAAACTGGCCATGGCGAATGCCGGGCCTAACACCAATGGCAGCCAATTCTTCATCACGCTCGCGCCGACGCAATGGCTGACCGGAAAGCACACGATCTTCGGTGAAGTCGTGGAAGGACGAGAGGTGGTGGAGAAGGTCGTGAGTGCGCCCCGGAACAGGCAGGACAAGCCACTCAAGGATGTCACTTTGAAGTCGGTCACGATTGAGCAGCCGAAGTGATCAAGCAACCCGCCTCTCAGTTGCGAGGGCAAGATGCCCTCGCGACAGCCGGCGGGACCGGCGCTACTTGGCTTACTCCGCGCCGCTGATTGTGATGTGATTGATCTTCACCGGCTTATAGGGACGATCGTTAGAATCGCGGCCCGCGCGCGCAATCTGCTTCACCAGCGCCACGCTGGCGTCGTCACACTGGCCGAAAATCGTGTATCCACCGTTTAAGCTCGGGTAGGCAATCTCGGTAATAAAAAATTGCGAGCCATTCGTTCCCGGTCCGGCATTCGCATAGGCCATGCGTCCTGGACGATCGAACTTCAGGTCGGACGAAGTTTCGTTCTTGAAAGCATACCCAGGATCGCCGGTTCCGGTGCCCATGGGATCGCCGCCCTGAATCATAAAATTAGGAATTACGCGATGGAAGATGGTTCCGTCGTAAAGCGGAACCCCGTGTTTTTTCTGATGAGTGATGGGGCTGGTCCAATCCTTGGTTCCAGTCGCCAATCCGATAAAATTCGCCACGCCAATCGGAGCCTTGTCAGGGAAGAGAGTGCAAGTCAGCTTGCCCGCGGTGGTATCGATCACAGCCGTGGGATGGGAAGCGCCTGACGACTTCGCTTGTGCCCACAACCCGAGTGAAGACAGAAACATTATCGACGTGAGGATCAAATATTTGCGCATGAATGGCTCCTTGAGTGTGATCAATCAACTGCAATAAATCTGAATCTTGAATTGTACGACAGCGGCAGCCGAATTTAATTGTTGGAAGCAAGCTTTTGCGACTGCATTTCCTGGCTGACGCGCTCCACTTCTTTGAACACCCGCAGAATATTACCGCCCAGAATCTTGTGAATGTCGCCGGCGCTGTAGCCGCGATCAAGCAATGCCTGCGTAATTTTCGGCAAGTCGGCGGCGGAATCAATGCCCTCAGGCGTCGCCCCACTAACGCCGTCGAAATCCGAGCCCAGTCCCACGTGGTTGACGCCAGCTACTTTGGCGATATGGTCGATATTGTCGATTAGTGATTTTAAGGGTGGACGCGGAATCTTCGCGATCCAGTCTCTCTGAATGCCATCTTCGTCAAGGTAACTGACTGGTTGTCCGGCCGCTTTTTTCTGGGCAACGTATTGTGCGACCGCATCATTCCTGGCTTTTGACTGAGCGGTGAATGCGTCGAGATATTTCTGGTCGTCGAAGCCAGAAAAGAAGTTTACTTGTACAACACCCCCATTCTTGGCGACTGCGCGCAGCATATCGTCGGTCATGTTACGAGGATGATTGGTGAGGGCGCGGGCCGAAGAATGCGACGCAATCACCGGAGCCTTGGTAACAGCAATCGTGTCCCAGAAGGTTTTGTCAGCGACGTGGGAAATGTCCACCAGCATGCCGAGGCGATTCATCTCCAGCACCACCTGCTTGCCGAAATCGGTGAGTCCATTGTGATGTTGGATCTTCGGATCGTCAATATCGCCCGACGAGTCGGCCCATTCATTTGTGTTCGACCAGGAGAGCGTCATGTAGCGCACTCCCAGCCGGTAATAATTGCGCAATAAATGAATATCGTTCTCGATCGAGTGGCCGCCTTCGATTCCCATCAACGCAGCCAGCTTTTTCTGCTTGTGGGCGCGCTCGATATCTTCCACCGAAAATGCCATCATCATGCGGTCAGGATGATGCGCCGCCTGTTCATATACCGAATCGATCAAGTCGAGAGTGTGCCTGGCGAAATGGCCTTGATTGGTTTCCGGATCAACCCAGATGGAAAAAAACTCGGCGCCGAGGTTGCCAGCGTGTGCTTTGTCGAGACTGATATGTCCCTTGTCATTGGGATCGGTTGAGCCGATGTCGAAGTTCTCATCCAGAAAACGCTGTGGCGTATCGGCGTGAGTATCAACCACGATTGCCGAATCATGGATGGCACGGGCACGCGCGCTGACGCCCGAAGCGTCGTTCGTCTGGGCCAGAGCAAATGCGGAAGGTAGAAAAACGAGCGCGGAGAAAAGCAGAGCCTTTGCTGAAAGAAACCGCTTTTGATTTTCCATTAGTAGTGAGGAATGATTGTATACGGTTGAATGGTGGAGAGGAAACGGGGTCGCGTACGACGGACTTTCGGTGATTCCTGAACCGCTCCAGCTCAGGTCAGTTATTTGCTAGTTATTTAAAAGAAGCGGGCGAAAGATCGAAAGTGCTGTCATGGTCGCTAATGGACAACAGGCTCGGCGTCTGCTCGCTCTGGTCTGCCTGCACAGTTTCCTGCTGATCGACGGATACGGCTTTGGGCGGGTGCAAGTCGGCGTAGCGGCCCGAGACCGCAACGTGGAATACCCACTGATGCCGTTCTTCTTCTGGTTCTATCAGACCTTGCTCCTTCAGCGGCATCAGGTAGTTTTCCATCCACGCGACCTGCTGCTTGCTCATGCCGCGGCGTTGGATATCGACCGTAATGCCGGCCAGGTGGGACGAAGCGGTTTCGCCCTTTTCCGGCGCCGCATTGCGATTGTGGCGGCGAAGTTTTTTCTGTACCTGCACCGTTCGTACCGCGGAATTCACCTGGATCGAACCATGAAACTGCTTGTAATAAGCCTGACTCAGATCATCAAGAAAATCGCGCGTCCAAGGGCGGCAATAACGGCGATCAGGGTCAAGCCGCGGATCGAAGCGCAGGGTTTGGCTAGCAACGATCGGAACCAGTTCCTGCCGGCCGATCAACTCCTCGAGTTCAGCTTCATTCTGGATGCGCGGCAGTTCCAACCGGTCAATTTCCTGATTCTGGCGCAACAGCGAATCGTGGGAAGGACGGAATACCGGGTTCCACAGCACGCGGCGGAAGTGACCTCGGCGTTTACCCGCGCGATGCACATGCCGGCTGGGCACGACCTGATGCAGAGCAAAAGCCTGTCCACACATCACGGCGGCCAGAAACATCACCAGAAAAGCTTGCCCTTTTTTACTCTTCACGAAGTGTGCCTCAAATCTTCAACCCCTCTTGTCCGAATGCAGGCGGTATTTTAAATCACTGATGCCGGTAGCCAGTCCAGCTTTCAGTTGCGAGGTTACCAAAGAGTACTTAGCCAGATTACCCCACACTCTTTACTCGCAACCACCGCCCACGTACCCGAATTATGTCTGCAGGTAAGATGCCGTTTTCCGGGCAGCGGAGTGCCTGGGCTAAGTGGTCAAAAAACAGACTTTACCGGTTCATGGTTCAGAAACGGACTGGGCACTATAGCAGAGATTGGCAGCTCATGGCCCAGAAAAGGGCAACCATGTCCCGTCACCTAGTAACTGGAACGGGCCATGACCGAGGCCATGAAATCCGACAGCCCTGCGTCGGTTAATCGATCAAACGGCTCGTAATTGGGGCGTAGCTGTCAATTCTGCGATCGCGCAAAAACGGCCAATTGCGGCGGATGTCTTCCAATGCTTTAAGATCAACTTCGCCAATCAGGACTTGTTCCTTATCATGCGAACCTTCAATGATTACTTTGCCGAAGGGATCGCATAAGAATGACCCGCCCCAGAATTCCAGCCCGGCGCCTGGAGCGGAATTTCCGCGAATGTCCCCGGTTTCAAAGCCTACACGATTCACCACCGCAACATAGACTCCATTAGCAATTGCGTGCGCACGTTGAATGGTCCGCCAGGCATCGTGCTGAGTCGCGCCGAATTCAGCCTTCTCCGCGGGATGCCAGCCAATCGCGGTGGGATAAAAAAGCACATGCGCGCCCTGCAAAGCGGTGAGGCGTGCTCCCTCTGGATACCACTGATCCCAGCAGACGAGCGTGCCGACGCGGCCTACATTCGTATCGAAGGCACGAAACCCCAGATCGCCGGGCGTGAAGTAATATTTTTCGTAATAGAGCGGGTCGTCAGGGATGTGCATTTTGCGGTAGAGCCCGCGCAAAGTGCCATCGGCGTCAAACATTGCCGCCGTGTTGTGGTACACGCCGGCTGCTCGCTTTTCAAAGAGCGACGCGATAAGAACAATTCCCAGTCGCTTCGCAGTTTCCGAAAGCCTCGCCGAAGTGGGGCCGGGGATTGGCTCGGCGAGATCGAACAGGGAAGTATCTTCGCGCTGACAAAAATATTGCGTCTGAAAAAGCTCTGGCAGGCAGACGATCTTCGCCCCTTGCGAGGCAGCGTCTGTGACCAGATCGATGGCATGTTGCAAATTCCTGTCCGGGTCGGACGTCATCGACATCTGAATCAATCCGACGCGAAATTTATCAGGGGGCAAAGCGTAACTCCTTCTTGGACGAATAGAATATCAGTTCCGCGATTTTCACTTCCTGTCGTGGTGGTAGCCGGACTCTGCTGGCTTCTAGTAGAGTATTCCTTCGAGATAAAAGCATTTGGGGTGGGCCATGAAAAACGGTAATCATCACGACGGCGCGGGAATCGACCGCAAGCTGCACAATCCGGTTGAAGATCGACTGATCCCGCTGGAATCTCTAGACCTCAGCTCTGTGCGGACGGTTAATGACCTCGTGGAGGCGATGGGCAAGACCGCATTCACCGGCCGCCAGGTGGGCGAAGCCGCAGATGTCCTCGAAGCCATGGCCCGCGACACCGAATGTTTTGTGGTGATGACCTTGTCCGGCGCCATGACCGTGGCCAAGCAGAGTTTAATCATCGCCGACCTAATTGATCGCGGAATCGTAAATGCGATTGTTTCTACCGGCGCTCTAATGGCACATGGCTTGGTCGAGGCTACCGGACGCGCTCATTTCCGCTACAACCCCGATGTGTCGGACACTGAGCTTTATGAACAGGGCTACAACCGCGTCTACGACACTTTAGAACCCGAGCAGAACCTCGACGACGTAGAAGAAGTGATGTCCCATGTACTAGAAAGCTGGGATCACAGCGAAGTGCTCTGCTCATACAAGCTGAATCATGCAATTGGCGAATATCTAGCCAAACACGCCAAAGGGCAGCGCGGGATTTTGAAGTCCGCGTATGAGAACGGCGTGCCGGTCTTTGTGCCGGCATTCACGGACTCGGAATTAGGCTTGGATGTGGCGCTGAACAACCGACTGCGCGAGTCAACCGGCAGACACAAGCTGCGATTCGATCCGTTCGAAGATCTCGAACACTTCGCGGCCACGCTGTTGCGGCAAACGAAGCTTGGGATTTTCACCATCGGCGGAGGCGTTCCGCGCAACTGGGCGCAGCAGTTTGGGCCTTTCTGCGAGTTGCGCCATCGTCGGCTCGGGGAAAACGTTCCCCTCAAGCGCTATCACTATGGCGTGCGAATTTGTCCGGAGCCGGTCCACTGGGGCGGGTTGTCGGGCAGTCCTTACAGCGAGGCGATTTCGTGGGGAAAGTTCGTGCCTCCAGCTGAGGGTGGAAAGTTTGGCGAGTTATTCGTAGACGCTACCGTCGGCCTGCCACTGGTTGTGGCCGCCGTGCTGGAACGTTTGGGCAAAGCAAAAACGACAGGGAAGAAGAAAGCGGTAGCGAGGAAATAGTGTAGTTTTGGCCGGGTCGAAGACCCGGCCCTACAAAGTCCCGCCTAGTCAAATATCAAAACAGCCGAAGCAATCACCGTGCTCCACAGCCCGCGCTTATCCCCGACCGCGGATTGCGTGATGTTAGCGGTGCGCACGATCTTATTCGAAATCCGGTAAATCTCTTTTTTCTCATCCCACGAGCGGTCGGGATCGAATTCCACATTGAGCGTAGTGGCCAGCATTTCGGCCGCAAGCTCCTCGGCATACTCTCCTGCGGAGTCATCGGTTTCGCCAAAGGAGTGGTGCTCGCTGAGGTAGCCGTATGTGTTGTGGTCAGCGGGAATCGCCACGCCAATACTGGCCGCCAGCAGCCGATGCGGCTCGCGGGTAGAATTCTCCGCAACCACGGCAAACACAACTTCGCCCGGACTGAGATACTTCAATCCCTGGGACCGGGGAACCAGTTTGCATTGTGGCGGGAAGATGGATGAGACTCGAACCAGATTTTGTGCGGCGATGCCGGCGTCCCGCAGCGCCAGCTCAAACGAAGTAAGACGTTCGCGATGTTTGCCGACCCCCTTGGTGAAAAAAATCTTCTTGGGGACCATGTCTTTTCCCAATTCCCGTTCCTCCCGCGTTTAGATGAGGGTCAAATCTAACATAGCGAATTGTAAAGGGAATATAAAAATTGATTCGTCGGGCAAAAAAATTAGGCGCGAACCTGGGCGCTGATTTCTCGTTGCCTGAATCAAGAAGTCGCGACTATTTGGCCGCCGCGACCGCCGCGACTTTAATGGTGTCGCCGTCAGCCTCGCCCTTTACGGTGGCCTTCGCCGCAGCCAACTTGTCGAGTTTGTCGAGCGTAGCTTTGTCGCTGGTATCGAGCGTGTAAACTTTATCGCCCACGACCAAAGCGTACTGCGAACCCTTCTTCACGCAGGCGCGGAGGCAGGCAGCATCGTCGCCCGGCATCATATGTTTGGCTCCGCACATCGAGTCACTGACCGTGCCGGTGAAAGTCTGGACTGCCGCAAATGAGGCTGGAATTAGCGATGCGCCCAGTAAAACGCTGGTGAGTGAAACTGTGAGTCTTCTAGCAAGTCTCATGAAATCCCTTTCCTTTTGGTTAGAAATTGCCTGCTGCCCGTTAGATGTTTCCGTTTGAAAGACGATAGCATTGCGCGTCAAGGATTTTCTGTTTGCGCTCATCATGCAGCCCTTCAGCCTTTTCCAGCCGCAGCGTCAAGACCTTTGATTTTTACTGCGATGTCGATGAACGCCAGCGCGGCGCGGCTCAGCGCTTTATCTTTGCGGAAGACCAGCGCCAGGTCGCGGCGAATTGTGGCGTCCGAAATGGGGATGGCAACCAGCGCGTTGGCACGCATATCCTCCAGCACATTGGATCGGGCGATAAAGCCTACGCCGGCGTCCGCGGCTACAAAACGCTTGAGCAGTTCGCTGGAATCGAGTTCCATCGTAAAGCGGGGCTTGAGCTTGCGTTCGTAGAAAAGGTTTTCCAGCGCGTCGCGGGTATGTCCGATCTTGGGCACCACCAGAGGAAACTTCGCGGCCTGTGCGATGGTGGCTGATTTCATCTTTGCCAAAGGATGCTGCGGCGGCGCGATGATCACCAGTTCGTCGCGATGAATCAGCACCACAGACAGGCGCGTATCGGTCACGGGTAGGGAAACGACGCCGAAGTCCACGGAATTGTCGACCACAGATTCCAGAATCTTGGCGTAATCCGCGCGCTTAATATTGACGCCCACATTCGGATATTGCTTTTTGAACTCCGCGAAAACCTCCGGCAGAATGTGCAGACACGTGCCTTCATTGGCGCCGACGACGATCTCTCCGCGGGGCACACGTTCGGTTTCGGCGATGCCGGTCAACATCGCTTTGCGCGAGGCCACCGTTTGTTCCGCAAACTTCTGAAAAAGTTTTCCGGAGGCTGTGACTGAAACCTTTCCGCCCGACCGGTCTAACAACTTCGCGCCGACTTCCTCTTCGAGAGAACGAATCTGCGACGAGATCGCCGGTTGGGTGCGGAAACGCCGCTCGGCGGCACGGGAGAAAGAGTTGAGCCGCGCGACTTCCAGAAAAGTTTCGAGCTGGTCAAAGTCCATAGAAAGTTGGATAGCTCGGGCGCGTGGAGATTGTAGCAGGACAGGGAAATGTTCGCCGGATTAGAGAATAGCGAAAACTAGGGCGATTCCCCCATGGTGGTCAGTTCTCTCTTGTTTTTAAGAAGTCATTCCGAGCCCCCGCGTTTTCACCAGTGGGGCGAGGAATCCCGCGTGAACCACCTGTACAAAACTTCGTGCGGTACAATGTCTCTCCTCCATATTGGACTCGCGAAGAAGCTGGGCGGGAGGCTCCGGGAATAACCTGCAATAGGCGGAGGTCCGGCGGGCAGTAGATCGAGACTTTTCCGAACCATATAAGAAGATTCTTCCCGGAGGTTTCATGAAGAGCTTGCTGCTGTGGACCGTCTTATGTCTCGCATTCACTGGAACGTTGCAAGCACAGAAGGAGTCCGTTACCGATACGTCGGATCGGATGTTTTTTCCTCACGATACGTTCTGGGGCTTTGCCCAGTTTGACCTGGCGCCTCCGCATAACGAGATCGATCCAAACTTGTGCGCTGGCAATGCCGGCAAATACGGCGGCGTGAATGCTCCGTGCAGCATGTTCGCCCGTTATATGCTTTCTGGGCTTTTGGAGGTGCGTCCGTTCGGCAAAGGTCAGCTCCGCAGGTTCATGCTCTTTGGCCAGCCTTCATTCCTGTTTGGCAAGAACATTCCGCAGACGCTCTACACCTGGTCGCCTGACGCGATCGGTATCGAGCATTCCTGGGGGCTGGGAGTGTATCTCGCGAAGGGATTCGAATTCCGCGTGACCCAGCATTTCCTGTTTGACCGATTAGGCGCCCGCGATCGCAACCTTGGCCCCGCGGATTTAGGCAACAACGGTCCATGGGGGAGATACAACACAATCGGAGTAAGAAAATATTTCGGGACTCGACGATGGTAGATCGGTATTTTCCGAATTAGGCTGCGATCGGCGTGGGCCGTCGCACGCGCGCGACTAACCAGACGATCAAGGCGACAAACCCGCCGATAAAAGCCAGAGGCAACAAGACTATCAGGACGGTCCAACCGGTTCCCCCGAGGGATGTGACATCGCCACCAATGGTGGCTTGAGGTCCGCTCCGAACCGTTCCGCCAACCGCAACTGCGTCACCTTTAACTTGTGCGGTACCCGGGATACGCAGATTTCCAAGCACGGTTGTCACGTCACCAGCCACTTTCGCACCCTCTTCAATCACCACATTTCCGTGAACCGCGACTACATCTCCGGCCACTTCACCCCGCACAAAGATAGAACAATTCACGCACACGAGATCGCCTGACTTTTGTCCCGGCTCGACAAAAATATCATGGTTAATCTGGACGTGATCAGAGCTCCGTTGTGCTAGCGCGGGAGCGGCTAAAAGCGCTAGAACCACAAGAATGCGAAGAGTGGTGCGACCGGCAGTTCGAGGCATACACATCTCCCTGGGCGCGGGTGGTGCCTGATGATTACTACGTTCGCAATGGTGAACAGGTTCCATATATCATCTGCAGCCAAAAGAATCGCGCTCAGGGGCGGCTTGACTGGGCAGTATGTCTGGATTCGAGCGAGTAGTTACGTATGTCGCCGAAAGCAGTCACGCCGATGTGGCCAATCGACATCCAGCGCTCGAGCGTGTGGTGGCCGGTACGATGAAGCAAGTAGGAGATACCAATCGAAGTCATGGTTCCGGCCGCCTCCAGACCGGCGAATCCTGCCGAATTGTTGACCACCTCATCAGGAAGCAGAATTTCTTGTCTTCCCCGCGCCTGGAAGTTGCGAGTAGAAGCGTAGTCCATGCCCCGGGTTACAGCGATTCCAGAAAACAGCGCCAGGTTGGTGCGATCCCAAAACGCATGGGGAGCAGGCTTACTCGTATTTCGGGCCGGCACTGAGGCATCGCTCTCGTGATGCGGGGCCGCTGCATCGTGCTCAGTCACGCCCTGCGCTCCGGCAGGCTGTACCAAACAGAATGGCGGCCAGAATAATGATCGCTGTCACAAATGAGGCACAAGAAGACCTGATCACCCGTGCCCAAGGCATTGCAGCATTGTAATGGCAAGATCACGGAGTGCGAAGCTGTACGCGCAATCACATCCCTATGTGATGTGCGACCATTCGCGCGAATCCTTGGAAGCCTTATAATTATGGATTCCTAGAAGCTTTGGAGGATATCTGATGACGGTCTCATACAACGGCCTTCCAGTGCCCGCGAACGGCGCACGGATCACTTACGACAACGGACGTTACCGTGTGCCCGATAATCCTATTATTCCATTCATCGAAGGCGACGGCACCGGACGCGACATTTGGAAAGCATCCGTGCGCGTGTTCGATGCCGCGGTGCAGAAAGCTTACGCGGGCAAACGCCGCGTGGTGTGGTACGAAGTTTTCGCCGGCGAAAAAGCTAAGGCCGAGTTTAACAATTGGCTGCCGGATGACACTGTGAACGCGATCCGCGAGTTTCGCGTCGCCATCAAAGGACCTTTGACTACGCCTGTCGGCGGCGGCATGCGCTCGCTGAATGTGGCTCTGCGCCAGACTCTCGATCTCTATGCGTGTGTGCGGCCGGTGAGGTATTACAAAGGTACGCCGTCGCCGGTGAAGCATCCCGAGCGCATGGATTTGGTCATCTATCGCGAGAACACGGAAGACGTTTACGCCGGCATCGAGTGGGAGCAGGGCACGGCGGAAGCCGCCAAGCTCATCGAATTTCTTAATAAAGACATGCTCAAGGGCGGCAAGAAACAAATTCGCTTGGATTCAGGCGTCGGCATCAAGCCGATTTCAGTTACTGGCAGCAAACGTCTGGTACGCATGGCAATCCAATTCGCGTTGGATAGTGGGCGCAAAATCGTCACCTTGATGCATAAAGGCAACATCCAGAAATTTACCGAGGGCGCTTTTCGCCGCTGGGGTTATGAACTGGCGACGGAAGAATTCCGCGACCAGATTGTCACCGAGCGCGAGAGCTGGATCCTCGATCATAAGGACAAGAACCCTAGTCTGACAATCGAAGAAAACGCCAACCTCACCGAGCCTGGTCTGGAGTTTGCTACGGAAGAATTCCGGCAGTCGATTTACCAGGAGGTGGGTGACGTCCTCGACTCGATTTACGCCAGTCATGGCAAAGGCGCGTGGAAGAAAAAGCTCATGATCAATGACCGCATCGCGGATTCGATCTTCCAACAAGTCGTGACCCGCGCGGATGAATATTCGGTGATCGCTACGACCAACTTGAACGGCGATTACATTTCCGATGCCTGTGCCGCGCAAGTCGGTGGATTGGGCATCGCGCCGGGCGCCAATATCGGGGATGGCTACGCGATTTTTGAGGCCACACACGGCACCGCTCCCAAGTACGCCGATAAAGACGTCATCAACCCCGGCTCGGTAATTCTCTCGGGCGTCATGATGTTCCGTCTCATGGGGTGGACGGAAGCCGCTGACTTGATCGAGCACGGCATGGAGCAGACCATCGAAAAAAAGAAAGTTACATACGACTTCGAGCGGTTGATGGAAGGCGCCACCAAGGTCAAGACCAGCGAGTTTGCTGGCCACATCGTCGAGAACATGGATGCAGCGGTGCTCAGCGCGACGCGCTAGCGGCGAAAAAGCAATAACCACAAAGGACACAAAGGTACACAATACAGGAAGAAGAACAACTCGTTCTTGACCTTGCAATTCCTTTGTGAACCTCTCATGTCCTTTGGGGTTATTGTGGTCGATCTTTTGTCTTTGAAAGGAACTTATGCGTAAGAAAGTTACGGTCGTAGGCTCGGGAAACGTGGGCGCCACAGCTGCGCACTGGATCGCTGCCAAAGAATTGGCGGATGTAGTTCTAATCGATATCATCGAGGGCGTCCCGCAAGGCAAAGGGCTTGATCTGCTGGAAGCCATGCCTATTGAGAAACGAGACTCCCGCATCATCGGCACGCAGGATTATGCCGACACCGCCAATTCCGATATTGTCGTGATCACCGCCGGTATCCCCCGCAAGCCGGGCATGAGCCGCGATGATCTGCTCAACACCAACCACAAAATCATGAACGATGTCGTCGGCAAGGCGGTCAAGTACTCGCCCAACTGTATTCTGATTATCGTGTCAAATCCGCTGGATGCCATGGCCCAGGCCGCATACAAGATGAGCGGCTTCCCGCGCGAGCGTGTGATCGGCATGGCCGGCGTCCTCGACTCCGCTCGCTTCCGCGCCTTCATTTGCGAGGAATTGAAAGTCAGCGTGGAAAATGTGACCGCGTTTGTTCTCGGAGGACACGGCGATACCATGGTTCCGCTGCCGCGCTATTCCACGGTGGCCGGAATTCCAATCACTGAATTAATGGATGCGGCGACCGTCGCGCGTCTGGTGCAGCGCACGCGCGATGGCGGCGCGGAAATTGTGAAATACCTCAAGACTGGAAGCGCTTATTACGCCCCCTCAGCCGCAGTGGCGGAGATGGTCGAGGCGATCTTGAAGGACAAGAAAAAGATCCTACCCTGCGCCGCATATTTAGAAGGCGAATACGGAATCAAGGGCCTGTACGTAGGCGTGCCGGTGAAGCTGGGTGAGAAGGGGATCGAGCAGATCATCGAGATCAAGCTCACGCCCGAAGAGAAGGCCGGACTCGACAAGAGCGCCGCCGCAGTGAAAGAGTTGGTGGCAGTGATTGGAGTTTGATCATCGGCTCAGGTCTTGGTTCCAGTTCGAGGCGCGGATGCGAACATGAGTGCGCCGTTACAGCTAAATAGCTCGGGCCCCGATGTGGCGGCTCTTCAGCAAGCGCTTCAGGCAGCCGGATTCAGTCCGGGAGCCGTCGACGGTTCTTTCGGACCCGCTACCGAAGCCGCTGTGCTTGCCTTTCAACGGAGCGAAGGGCTAGCCGCCGATGGAATCGTTGGTCCGAATACCGCTACCGCGCTCGGACTGGATACGATCCCCTCGATTCCCTCCGCAGTTCCCAGTGTCACTGTCCAGATTGTCTCGCTGATGTTTCCCGTAACGCCGATTGGAAATATTAAGGCGAACTTGCCGCCAGTCCTCGAGGCCTTGGTGGCCGCCAAACTGCCTGACCGGGCGATGTTGCTGATGGCGCTCGGGGCCATTCGGGCGGAGACGGAATCGTTTCTCCCGATCAGTGAACTACAATCACGTTTCAACACTTCCCCGTCGGGGCATCCCTTCGATCTGTACGACAATCGCCGCGATCTGGGAAATACCGGACCTCCCGACGGCGCGAATTTTCGCGGGCGCGGGTTCGTGCAGCTTACCGGACGCGCCAATTATACTCGCTACGCTGGCGAAATTGAGATGAATCTGGTAACGAATCCGGAGTTGGCAAATGACCCGGAAGTTGCCGCGACACTACTGGCGAGATTTCTCGGAGATCGTGAGAATGAAATCCGTGAAGCCTTGGCGGCCAACGATCTCTCAACCGCCCGCCGCCTCGTGAACGGCGGCAGCCATGGCTTAGATAAATTCGCTGACACTTTCAATAGAGGTATGCTGCTTATCCCTGCGTAATCGATCGTTTAAACCATCGGAAAGATTAACGCAGGTTCATGGGCGAGGAAGTTAGCGGCATCTCTGCACAGCATTTGAGGGAGTGAAAATCGGAAATCATTTCTTTGCGCAGCGCGAAGGGAATGAGATTACGAGTCAATTGCGGTGGATGGCGTTGATCACAGAATAGCGACTCGCGGGCGTCTCTATGCTTTATTTGCGCGAAATGGCAGCGTACGTTCTGGTCCTAATCGCACTTCTCACACCGGTTGCGGCAGCCCAAGGACCACCTGGCCCTGAGCCATCTGACGACCACACTGGTTCTGCCTCCTTGCAAGGGTACGTGCGAGATTCGCGCGGTCGAGCAATCTCAGCCGCGACTGTTTCATTACGCTCCCGTAGTGGAACTCGAACTCTGACAGCCCACTCGGATACGCATGGGGCGTACCGATTTTCTGAACTTTTAGAAGACGTTTATACGCTACGGGTAGTGATGCCTGGATACGACGAAATAACTTTGGACCGGTGCGTGCTCGGCGCGAGAGAGACGAAGCGGGTTGATCTGACACTTGTAGCAACGACACAAGCCGCTTCGGCAACCGCATCACTAGCAGAAAAGCCGCAGTTTTTCGATGAGCCCAAATTCACCGTCGCAGGAGTGACCGAAGCCATGAATCCCGGCGGACATGGGTCGGATACGACTTTGCATACGACGGACTCTTTGGCGAAAGAGACCGCTTCGCTCAGCGGAAATTCGTCGAAGCGCGAAGCGCGGGATACGGAGACAAATTCCGATTTGTTGGTCCGCGCCATGCCTGCTCGTAACGGGGAAGAGGAATTTTTGCGGCAGGCCGCTGCCCGCGAACCGGAAAGTTTTGAGACGAATCGCCGGCTGGGGAAATTGCTGGTGGACGATGGAAATGCGCGTGAGGCGCTCATCTATCTGAAACACGCTTCAAGGCTTAATCCCAGCGATTACGAAACTGGTTTCGAACCCGCATCCGCTTACACCGACGCCGCCCAGTCCGAATCGGCGCGTACTGAGGCGCAAAGTTTGCTCGCTCAGCAGAACACAGCCGTCGAGGAGCAGGCCGAGGTTCATCGCTTGCTTGGCGACGTCTACGAGAAGCTGGGTCAGCCTCTCGAAGCTGTTCATGAATATCAGCGGGCGGCGGAACTGAGCCCGGACGAACCCAATCTCTTCGATTGGGGAGCCGATCTCCTCATGCATCGCGCGTACGAGCCGGCGCTCGAGGTTTTTACTAAGGGCAATCATCTGTTCCCGCGTTCGGCGCGGATATTAACAGGGCTCGCTGTGACCGAATACGCACGTGGTGCTTACGATGAAGGTCTCCAACATCTGTGCGAAGCATCCGATCTCAACCCGACGGACGCGCAGCCTTATCTGTTTATGGGAAAAATGCAAACTGTGCAGACCACTCCGCCAAGCTGTGTGCAGGAAAAGCTAGCTCGATTTGTCGCTCTTCAGCCCGCTAACGCACTCGCTCGTTACTACAGTGCGCTCAGTCTTTTGAATCGCCAGGAAAATCGTGCCGATGGGGAGAAACAAGTGGAGTCCCTGCTGAAGAAGGCGGTCGATCTTGATCCGAAGTTTGGCGCAGCCTATTTGCAGCTCGGCGTTCTTTATTCGGATCACGGAGATTCTTCCAAAGCCATTGCCGCTTATCAAAAGGCGATTAACGCAGACCCCGGGCTAAAAGAAGCGCACTATCGACTGGCACGTGCATACAGTCGTGAAGGGGAAAAGTCGAAAGCTCGGACCGAGTTTCAACTCTACCGGCAACTTTCAAAGAAAGCCGAAGAGGACGGCGAGCGCCAGCGGCGCGAGATCCAGCAATTTGTATATACAATGCGCGACGGAACTACTGTCGCGCAGCCGCAATAAGCCAACCGAGGGCGAGACGCCCTCGGGACAGCCGGCAAAGCCTGCCCCGAAGCGAGCCGAGGGGATGCCGGCGCTACAAAAGTTGTTTAACTCAAATTCGCCCTAGAATCTTAGCTTGAGGGCAAACTGTATCGAGCGCGCATCATTCACTGTCTGATTAATCGTCTGACTGATCACGCCGAAACTGCTGGGCGAATTAATGTCCTGCTCTCCGGTGCCGGCGATGCCCGGTAAAAAGAAATGGGGATGGTTAAAGAGATTGAAGAACTCCGCCCGGAATTGTAGATTCATCCCCTCGCGGGACAATGGAAAGTCCTTGATTAGCGAGAGATCCGTGTTCACGAAACGAGGACCGTAGACCGGCGCCCGGGCCGCCGTGCCCAACTCTCCCGCCGGCGCGGGTGCGAAAGCGCAAGGGTTGAACCAATTGGTGAGAGTGTGAATCTTACCCGGACAATCCGTACGGCCTCCTTCGGGGCCTGGCTGGTTAGGATCGCCCACCTGATTTGGCCGCTGCAAAACCAGTCCGTTGTAGAAGAAGAAGACGCCGGACTCATCCGCGCTATCGACCACGAAGAGTGGAAACCCCGACTCGGCCCTTTCGATGACATTGATTTGCCAATTTCCCAACACTGCGTTAACAGGTCCACCCCAGTTGCTGCCGAAATGCCTTCCCTTACCGAAAGGCAGATCATAGAGAACGCTGGCGGTAAAGACATCGTTCAAGTTGAGTTGAGACAATCCCCAATCCAGCTTCTGCGCACCCGGGAGCGGCCAGTAGAGTGCGCCAGGATTGCTGCCCAAACCGTCAGGAAAACCGGAATCGAAAGTGCGGGACCAAGTGTAGCCAACCAGCGCGTACAGGCCGTGCCGAGCACTCTTGGTTTCGGCTTTCACTTGGAGAGAATTGTAACGCGCCGTTCCTATGCTGTTATTGCTGTCAACCGACTGGAACGGAAATGCGTAAGGGAACGTCGGGAAGCCACAGCCCAGAGTGTAGCCGGGGACGACGCCGCATGCAGCGGGCGAACTGATATTTTCGTTTACCTGGCTAACTAGAATGTGCGTGCTGCGAGAGCCGGCGTACCCCAGTGTAAGCACTATATCGCCAGGGGCCTGATGTTCGATGTTGAGGTTGTACTGCTGAACCATGCCCTGAACGAAATTGCGGTTCATTGATTGGATAGTGCCGGTGTAATTACCGGGGTTTACGGGGCCGCTGTAAACGGCTCCGGCACCGCCCGGGACGGTGGTCGTAGAGGCGGTGCCAACCGGGAGGAGAAAACCATTCGAGAGCCCGCATCCGGTGCCCCCGAAAGTCGGACAAACTCCTGTAGGGAAGGGATCCACTTCGGCATAGAACGGCGGATTCTGCCATAGTCCCTGTCCACCTTGATTCCACGCGGAATCGTGGAAGATGGCGTATCCGGCGCGGATCGCTGTTTTGTTGCCTAACGGCGTCCAGGCCAGGCCGATGCGCGGTTCAAAAGCTGTTTTCTGGAACTGGATGCCAACGCGGTTATCGGTCGCGATGCAGTTGCTACAGCCGCTCAGCCCGGGGCTGCCGGATGGCACGTACCACTGCAGGGTCTGAACATCGAAGTTCGACTGGCGATTTTCAACTTCGGTTTCCGGAGTCGCCAGAGCCCAGGCCAAACCGATGTTTAGAGTCAGGCTGTTTGACACCCGCCAATCATCTTGTACGAAGGGACGGAACAGTTTCCAGCGGCGACCGACCGTGCCTCCCAGGAACGTCTGATCGTGAGCGGCGAACGTCCCCAGGCTTCCGAGAAGCAGATCTCCCATGTTGTCGCCAGTGGCTGAGCCGGCCTGAGAGATAAAACCATCCTGGAATGCATTGTTTCTTATATTCATTTGCTCCGCGCGGACGACTCCGCCGAACCGGATATCATGCTTGCCGCGAATCAGGTCGAGCGTATCCGAGGCCGAGTACACGTTGGTGCCACCTTGGTAGGGCGCGTATCCGCGATCTCCCAGCGACATGTAAGTGGTCATCTGAAACGAAGTCATGCCGCAACTTATGCAGTCTTTGTTTGACTGGTTCAGGCTCGGCGGGTAACCGGTTAAGCTATCGCAGTGGCTGCCTAAATCAGCGCCGGGAATGCCAATGGCCGCGGCCTCGCAGGTGCCAGTGCCGAACGAAAGAATGTGGTTGAAAATCCGGCTGAAGCCGATGCTGGCCTGGTTGATGGTGCGATCAGAAAAAACGTGCGTTTCAGATACCGCGACATTGCGCCCGTGGTTGTCGATGAACTGGTTACTTCCAAATGCGTTGACTTCAGCCCATGTCGGTGAGCCTCCGGGTACGTAGTTCGTTGCTTGGTCGTAGCTGAAGCGGGCAAAAATCGAATCCTTGTTGGAAAAATTGTGGTCGACACGGATGTCGCCAGTGCCTTCGTTGAGTTTCCTCACCGGCTGGTTGACGTAGTTGTAACCCAAAGCTGCGTTGCTCGCGTTGTTTGTGGGATAAAGCTGAATTACTTTTGCGGCGATGGGATTGATCATGGCCGCCGGAATTACACTGCAGTCTGCACCCAGCGGCTGGGTTCCGCCAGCACCTACGGGCTCGGGCGTCGCCGTACCGGGCAGGCACTGGAAGTGAGTGTCTGCTCCAGTTGCGTAAGGATTCTTGAGGATCGGGAAGGTACCCGATCCCCGTGGATTGCCGAACGGATCCAAATTAAAGTTATAGTCACCAGTGGCGTCGGGAGTCATCATGGCGGTGGTCGGCACCAGTCCGGTGAAGGGCACGCCTAGACGCTGCATTTTAGCCTGATAATCGATGAAGAAAAACGTTTTGTCCTTTCGGATCGGACCGCCCAAGGAACCGCCGAATTGATTGAGATTAAATTTGTTTCTGGTCGGGGCGAAATAGTTGCGGGCATCGAGCTCAGTGTTCCGAAAATACTCAAACAGACTCCCGTGAAATTGGTTCGAACCCGACTTGGTCGTGACTAGAACCGTTGGGCCTGCACGTTCTCCCCATTCCGCCGAGTAGTTGTAGGTCAGAACCTTAAATTCCTGGATGGAATCGATCGACGAAAAAATCGCAATCCCGCCTTCGTCGAGCTGGTTATTATCGTTCCCGTCCAGCATCCAATCTGTACTCTGTGCTCTTGACCCGCCCACGGAAAGCGAAAAAGACCCGCGCGTGGAGGCTTCGCTGCTGGCCGCTCCATTGAAGAAACTATTGGGGTTGGTTTCCGCTGTCGTACCCGGAGTCAGGGTCGCCAGTTGAACGAAGTTGCGGCCGTTCAACGGAAGCTCGGCGACCTGTTCCGAGGTAATAACCTGTCCCAAGGTGGCATTGGTCGATTCGACGGCAACTTCGGTCGCGCTTACTTCAACTGTCGATGTGACCGACGCGGGCGCGAGCGTGAAATTCAGCTCACGGTGTTCGTCGATTTGCAGCCGCACATCGTTCTGTTCAGCGGGTTTGAAGCCCTGAGAATTCACCCGAATGGTGTAATTCGAGACCGGCAACAGAGGTATTAAGTAATGGCCTGAATCGTCAGTCTTGGACTCTCGAGCAAGACCGGTGCCTTGCGAGGTAGCGGTGACAGTCGCCCCGGGAATTACGGATCCGGTTTTGTCGGAAACCGTGCCCGAAAAACTTCCAGTCGCTTGGCCATATAACGATGGGCAGATGGATAGCAGAGAACAGAGTACGACCAGCAGCGTTCGTTTGGTCAGCATTGATCTCTCCCCAGCGGCGCCCATCGAGTGGCAAACGGGCTACGCTTTCTCGACTAGTTGAAGATCACCGATTATATTGCGAACCATCTAACTGGAGGTATGGCTTAATGTCAAGATTTTTTCTGGCGGAGCAAATCGAGGGCTTGATCTGTGCTGATAAATTTTGCTCCAAAAGATTGAAGTTCTGCGGCGGCTCGTTGTCCGTCTTCAGGTTTTAGAGTTTCGATTGCGTCTTTCGCGATCGATACTCGCCGGCCGCGCTCTAGCAAACCCTTGGCCGCGAGGCGAACACAATATTCCGTGACCACGCCAAAGATTACAAACTTCGTGTCGGGATCTAATCGCTGCAAAAGTTCGTTTGCGTGGCGGCTTTCGAAAATGTCCAGAGTCTGTTTTTCGAGGAGAATCTGTTGGTATGGCGATAAGATCGCGCGGCAGTGAGGCCGCAGCATCGTTCGGGATTGTGAGTACCCGATCCGTCAGAGCCTCCGGCACAAACTCCGCGCCGGCCGTGCCTTTGATGCAATGTGGCGGAAACGTTTTGAACTCCGGATCGTCCTTGCTGTGAAAGCAACCATGGGAGACGAGAAACACGCGCCCTTCACGCGCGGCATTAGTAAGCTTTCGGATATTGGGAAGCAAACGCTCTGCACCGGGCACGTACAGCTTGCCGCCGGGAAGCATAAAGTCGGCCTGCGGGTCGACTTCCCAGAAAATCACATTGCGCGATGCCATGCAATCAAGCTTATAACATCGTTCGTAAGGCGGGATTTGCTAGCTTTTGAAAGCGCGATGACTTCCGCAGGTTTATGAGCGCAAGGCAGCAATCGACTTTACGGTTTACCGAAAAACTAATGATTCGTATCAGGGCCGCCTTTAGGCGAGCCGCAAACGAAACGCTTTCAAAGGCGCCTGCAGGCGTTGACGGCGAGAATAAGAGCTGTTCAGCTATTATCTCGCGTGGACCATTCCGCATCGAACCGCGCCCGATCATAGAATGACTTTTGCGTTCCCACGCCGGTAGTCGAGAGTCCTGCATACAAATTAGCGCGGCGAACTGCTTCGCGCTCAGGCGACCCCGTCGCCGAGAAAAGCGGCAAAGCTGCCGATGAATGCGTCGCCCGCGCCAGTGCTGTCGACGCTGTTCACATCAAAAGCGGGAATATGCTCCATGCTGTCGCGTCCCGCCAGCAACGAGCCGTTTGCACCAAGCGTAATAATGACGCGCTTGATGCCGCCTGATAACAGTTTCTCAGCACACTTCCTCGCATCATCGATATTGCGCACCGACATTCCAGTTATATTTTCAGCTTCGGTTTCATTAGGAACAAAATAATCGAGACCTGCTAACGCACGTAAACTAACCGGCTGAGCCGGTGCCGGGTTCACGATGCAACGAATGCCATGCTTACGTGCGAAAGCAACGCAGTAGTAAACGGTTTCAAGCGGAATTTCGAACTGTAGCACGATGCAGTCGACACTTCTGAGCAAGTCGGAGGCAGCATCTACGTCGGCGGGCTTCAACAAATCATTCGCACCTTTCACCACGAAGATACGATTCTGCCCGTTAGGCTCAACGAAAATCGGCGCCACGCCACTAGAGACATTTTCGATTTGCTTTACGTGGGTAGCGTCGATTCCCAGCTTTTTGAAATTTTCTATCGTCGCCGGACCAAAAAGATCGCTGCCAACGCGGGCGATCATGAAAACCTCCGCCCCGCAAAGCCGCGATGCCACAGCCTGGTTCGCTCCCTTACCACCAAAGCCCAGATCGAACTTCTGGCCAAAAATTGTTTCGCCAGCCTTGGGGAAGCGATCGGAAAAAGTAGTTAAGTCGATATTCGCGCTGCCAATCACAGCGATGCGAGGACGGTTCGCCATAAGATGGCCGAGTTTATCACCACAGAGTCACAGAGCCACAGAGAAGAAGCACAAAAAACTTTTGTAGGCTTTCTCTGTGGCTCTGTGTCTCGGTGGTGAGCCTCACTCGCCGTAGGGAACCCAGATGTTTTTCACCTGCGTGGCATGTTGCAGAAACCATCGGCCTTCGCCTTGTTTTACGTCGAACCAATCGATGGCGCGGCCTTCGTTGGTGAAAACCTGTTTCAAATTTCCGGTTGAGAATGATTTCGCCGCAGATGCGCTGGCTTCATCCGCGAAACACCAGAGGGCATCGACATCATCATGCTCGGCGAGAACTTTCAGAAGTTGCGATGTGTATCCAGTGACGATATTAACTACGCCGCCGGGCAGGTCGCTGGTATCGAACAGTTGATACAAGTCTCCGGTGATGAGCGGATAGGTTTCCGAAGGAATAACGATTACCGTATTTCCGGCAGCGATCACGGGCAGTACCAGCGAGAGAAGGCCGAGCAGCGGCGTTTCCTGGGGGCAAACGATACCTACCGTTCCAATCGGCTCATTCATCGCAATTGCAATGCTGCGGAATGGCGGATTGTGGACAGCGCCATCGAATTTATCTGCCCAGGCAGCATAAGAGAAGATGCGCTCGATACTAGCGCTGACTTCGGCAGCGGCCTCCGCTTCTCCAACCGCGGCCGCTAGGCGACCCGCGATCTCCTCGCTCCGTTGTGACAAATTCTCTGCGAGGTAATAAAGAACCTGAGCGCGGTTATGCGCTGTGCTCTTCGCCCAGCCCGAAGCCTTTCGCGCGGCTTCGACCGCATTGCGAATGTCCTTGCGATTGCCTAGCCCCACTTCGCCGAGGAGTTTGCCGCTTTTGTCGCGAACCTCCATGCTGTAGCCGGAATCCGGCCTCGCCTGCTTGCCTCCAATGTAAAGCTTCACCGTACGGTCGATATCGATCGCTGGCTCCGTTTCCCCATGCGAATTGTTAACTTCAACTGGAGTTGGCTTTGCAGCGGGCAACGCTGGGGCATGTTTGAACCACATCGGCTCGAGATATTCGAGCAAGCCTTCCTTGCCGCCTTCGCGGCCGAAGCCGCTTTCGCGATAGCCGCCGAATCCGACGGAGGCGTCAAACAAGTTCGTGGAATTCACCCAGACAACTCCAGCCTTGAGTTGTGCCGAAACTTGAAGCGCAACATTGATGCTCTCGCTCCACACGCAGGCTGCGAGGCCGTATGCCGTGTTATTGGCAAGCTCGACCGCTTCGCTGGGCGTTCGGAAAGTCATAGCGGCCAGCACGGGACCGAAAATTTCCTGTTGTGCGACGATCGATGTGGGATGAACATTGCTAAGCAGAGTTGGCGGAAAGAAAAGGCCGCGCGAGGGCATTTCCGTTTGCGGCTGCCAGCACGTCGCGCCGTCAGCGATGCCCTGATTCACCAGCCGCTGAATTCGATCAAGCTGGACCGGAGCCACAATTGCGCCAATGTCGATGGCTTTATCGAGCGGAGGTCCTACACGCAGCGTGCTCATGCGATCGCGTATTTTCGCGATCAGCGGTTCCGCAATGCTTTCCTGCATGAGCAGGCGCGAACCCGCGCAACATACTTGTCCTTGATTGAGCCAGATTCCATCCACCAGGCCTTCAACGGCGCTGTCCAGATCGGCATCCTCGAAAACAATGAACGGAGATTTGCCGCCCAGTTCGAGCGATAGCCACTTATGACTGTTGGCGGTTGCGGTGCGAATCGCGCGGCCAACTTCGGTCGAGCCCGTGAATGCAATCTTGTCTACATCCGGATGTTTGACCAGCGCCTCACCCGTCGAGCCATCGCCGGTCACAATGTTCACGACGCCTGCAGGCAGTCCAATTTCCTGGCAGATTTCCGCAAATGCCAGCGCAGTGAGCGGAGTAAACTCGGCAGGTTTCAACACAACAGTGTTTCCCGTGGCGAGCGCAGGAGCGATCTTCCATGCAAGCATTAGTAGCGGAAAGTTCCACGGAATGATCTGTCCTACCACTCCGCACGCCGTGTACTCGGGAAACTCCTGCTGCAGAAGTTGCGCCCAACCCGCGTGATAGTAAAAATGCCGCGCCACCAACGGAATGTCGAGGTCGCGGCTTTCGCGAATCGGTTTTCCGTTGTCCATGGTTTCCAGCACAGCCAAGCGACGAGAATGCTTTTGTACTTGTCGTGCGATGGCGTACAGATAACGCGCCCGCATATGCGGAGCAAGAGATTGCCACTTGGGAAATGCGGCGCGTGCAGCCTTCACGGCGGCGTCGATATCGGCGGCGGAGCCTTGCGCCACGCTGGCAAGCTTCTCGCCATTCGACGGATCGACGGTATCGAAGTACTGTCCGGCAGCCGGCTCCAGCCATGATCCATTGATAAAGTGGCCGAAGCGGCGTTGGTGCTGGTCAAGCCAAGTCAGCGCCTCTTTCGCATCTTCCGGCGCCGGGCCGTAATCCATAGCTACAAATTTTTCAGCAATGCTCATAAATGTAGGCGCGGGCCTTCGCCCGTGCGTCCCCACCAGTTCCAGCTCGTCAACCCATGAACCTTATCCGGAGGTCCTTTGAACAGAGGTCAACCAAACCGTGTATTCCCATTCCGCCAAACTCAGTCTCGCAGCTTTTCTCCGAATGTCATTAATCCAGCCCAGGTATTCCTTTTCGCTGTCAGACTTGGTCCATGAGCCAATGATACCCGCCGCCTCAAGCACATTGCCGTCAACAGGACAGTGCGGCGGTATGCCGCTCTTGCCTAGACGCCACAGAAATTTCAGGTACAGATTCAATGCTTTCTGGGACGTGCCATATCTCATGCGTCCGCCCATCAAAATATTCCCAAACCTGCGTGACAAAGTATCCGAGATCCTCTGAATGGCTTCACAGTGCTGAACGTCCGATATAAGTTGATTAGGTTGAGCGTAAACTTTGGATTCTTCACGAATAAGTCTGGCTAATTCAGAGCGGAACTCTGTCCTCTCACTGCCCACTTCATCTCTTGCGTAGACCTTATTCTGCCGCTGTTGCAATGCTGACTTAAGGGCCTCTCTCACAGCATCCGCTTCTGTCTTCACGCCAGTTAGTTCAAGGAAAGGATCATTCACCATTTTCCTCCTCGTACGTTCCAACGAGAAACCTAAGCAATAGGATGACGATAATCCGCCGAATAACGTCCGGTTGCGTGATGCTCCAACTGCCGCTCGATGTCATTCAATAGCCCGCTAGCGCCGAGGCGAAAGAGTTCTGACTTCATCCAAGGGAGACCGAGTTCCTCTTTCATCAATGCCAGCCATTCCATCGATTGTTTCGCAGTACGAATTCCTCCGGCGGCCTTGAAGCCAACAGCCATGCCGGCTTCCTGCGCATATTCGCGGATGGCACGAGTCATGACAAATCCCACCGGCAGCGTGGCATTAGTTGGTTCTTTTCCGGTTGAGGTCTTGATAAAGTCAGCTCCAGCCATCATGGCAACGAAGCTGGCGCGGGCGACATTGCGAAGGGTGAGCAAATCGCCTGTCCCTAAAATAACTTTCATGTGCGCAGCGCCACATGCCAGTTTGAAGGCGGCGATCTCATCATAAAGTTCCTGCCACCTGCCGCCGAAAACGTGGGCGCGCGTGATGACAACATCAATCTCTTGCGCTCCGGCTTCAACCGAGCGGCGGATTTCCGCGACGCGCTCAGACAATGGAGAAAGGCCCGCGGGGAATCCAGTGGAGACAGCGGCCACGCGCACGTTACTGCCTTCAAGCGCCCGTCGCGCTGTTTCGACGAAGCGGTGATAGACGCAAATAGCCGCAACCTGAATATTAAGTTCTTCGACGTCCAGACGTTTTGTCAGTTCGGTTTGAATTGGGCTGTCTGCCCTTGGCGCACAAACGGCGTACGCGTTCGTCGGTGTCGTCTCCCGAGAGCGTCGTGAGATCCATGCACGTAATCCCCCGCAGCAGCCACGCCGCTTGCCATTCTTTTTTCACGGTTCGCCGCGCGACATGTGTTTGCGCCCTGCGCTCGACGGCGCTGGTATTCACTCGAGCTTGCTTTACCCAATCCAAATTGAGAGGTATGCCTCGATTGGACAGAAGCGGGCGCCCGTTCAGGATTGCCAGAGGCGTAGATTCCAGGATGGATTCGCCGGCTGCATGGCTCACGCTCACGATTCCGGGACGATTCTTTTCCACTGACATTTGGATGTTCCCCGTCAGCCCCGCGATTCGGCGGCTTTAGTTGCGGCTAGCGCAGCTCTTAGGACTGACGTTTGCGAGGTAATTGTACGGCAGAATGCGAAAAAAGGAGGCTGCATTATTTCCCGAGTCGGACTGGGTGGAGCAGGGCTTCCAAGCCCGCATTAGCGCTGCGGTGGAGCAGGGCTTCAAGACTTCTTTTCTTTCGGATTGGTGCAGCGCAGTGCTGGACGGGCGGGGACGCCCATCCTCCATGAATCAATTCTCGGTGACTTGGGGGGCTTTCGGTGCGGATGGGGCGCGCGGTGCCTTTGGAGCCTTCGGCGTGATTGGTGGTTCTGGGGCTTCGGAGGCTTTGCGGATCTCGATGGTTCCGTGTTCGTTGCTTACCACTATGTGCGGGCCACCTCCGCCGACGGTTCCGGTGGCGATCGCCTGGTCGTTTGAGTTGTCGATCTTCAGCTGGTCGAAATCGGTTTCGATTTCTCCGTTGCGGGCGTGCGCGTCTAGCTGGAAGCCAGCTTTGTCGGGCAAATAAAGCTGGATATCGCCTTTGCGATTTTCCACCTGCATGCTTCCCAGCTTGTTCATGCGAAGTTCAACCGAGCCATTTTCATCCTCCATCCGCACGTCGCCTGAGACGCCGGTCAGGCGAATATCTTTCGAGCGCGTGTTCAGGCGCAGCGGGCCGGTTAGATCCGAGGCTTGCAAATCGCCCGAGTCGAGATCGAGATCGCCGTCGAGCCGGGAAAAATCCATGTTGGTGCGGGACGACTTAAAGGTGACTGGCTGGCTGATTTTCGCCAGCTTTACGCTTTCCATGAACTCGCCGTCGAGATGCGCAGCGCCTTTCACGTCCTCGATCGAAACATCATTGGCGCGGCCGGTGATGGAGACGTCCGAGGCGATCTGCGACATTCGGGCTGAGCTGTGATCCAGGTTGAGGCTGACTTTGCCTTTGATGTCGGTGGTGCTGACATCGCCGTGCTGGCTGGTGACCTCGACATTGTTCTCGCGTCCAGTGACGCTGACGTCACCGTAACGCGTGGTCGCGACTACGGCAGCCTGGCGGGGAAGTGAGATGTCCAAATCCTCAGCCACCCAATGATCGCCAGCGCCCTGATTGTTGGCGTTGAGTGTGACCACGCTTCCGCTGACCGTGAGCTGCGGCTTGGTGCCGGCATTCCATTTGTCCGCGTCTGCCTGACTTTCAGCGCTGATGCGCTTATGAACAACCACGCGAATCTGATCATCCTGCGAAGGAATGACATTTACAGCGCCGCGAGTGTCGATAACGCGCAGGCTGGCTCCCGCGGGAAAAGTCTGGGTGAGCTGATCGTCAAAGCTATATTTGGATCCGAAGAACGAATCGCCGTCATCGTTGATGTCAATCTGGTCGCGGAGTTGTTCCCAGTGAAAGCGAGAGGCGTGGGTTGCGATGAGTCCAAAAATGATGATGAAGATGACCAGAAAAACTCCACCCGCGCCGATCCCGGAGGCCCGCGTACCTTGCCTTTGCGCTTGCTGATATTCGACCAGTTTGAGCACGCCCCAGACGATGAGGAGAAGCGGCCAATAGTTGGCGAACCAGTGACCGAGATGTCGCCAGTCCAGCACGCCCATGGTTCCCAGGAGAAACAGGATGCCCAGTGCGATCAGGACGACTGGCCCGGATAGCGAGCGCCGGTAGCGAGGCGGAGGTACTTGCACTGGGCTAACCATTTCTCACCTCGGTGGTCGGAGGCAGCACATCACTGGTTACGCCGCTCGTCGGACCGGGTCCGGGCGGCATCGAAGGTGGTGGTGGTGTCCTGCTCTCGAGTAGTCTGGTTATTCCGATGGCAAGAAGCAGTACCGGCCAAGTCCGGCTCCAGCGCGGGCCACCGTAGCTTTCGAGCATTGAAAGAAATCCCACCGTAACCAACACGACTGCTCCGATCAGGCTTCGTTTGCGTCCCGTCGGGCAATAAGACATCCGCCGCGATCCGACCCATCCCTCACGGACGGCGTACATCCAAATTCCCAGGCCGATTAGAAAGAATGGCCACACCCGATCCCATCCAAACTCGAACACTCCTGCGGTTTGCAAAAGGAACAAGACGCCGAGTCCGATCAGAACTACGGCTGCCGTGGGAACCTTAGGCTGCTGGGTTGTCGCCCCGACTTGCGCCGGTTGCAGAGGCTGACCAGGTGCAGGCGGAGTTGGATCGGTTGCTCCAAATGCGTGCGCTAGTCCCAATGGATCAGGTGGTGGCTGGCCCATTTGAATCGCTTTTGCGGTGCGCACCGAATCGATAATCTGCCACACGTAGAAGAATGCGATCCCCAAGCCCAGCACCGTATTGATGCCACCGTTGTCGATGACGGACTCGCCCCACACCAACAGCGTGAAGATCACGAGATGCGCCAATCCCTTGGCATATTGGCCGCAGTAAACCGCGCCTACACCGAAGGGGAAAAATCCGGCAAGAATGCCTGCCACGGCGGGATTCGGTCCGCTTGACGGCGCAACTGCAGCGGATGGAACAAAACCCGCCGCAGGCGGCACGGCTGTAGGCTGGATACCTTGCAGCCGGTCGGCCAGACAGTTCTCGCAATAGATCACGCCCTTAACGTCGCGCGTGCAGTTGGCGCAGAGCGGCTTGCCGCAAGTGCGGCAATAAGCCACAGGCGCAATATCGGGATGGTTGGCGCAGTTCATGAAAACCTCCTGCGTGGGGCCAGTATCACTACAGGGGGTTCATTGGTCATGGAGGCGAGTATGGATTGAGTTCCTTCTTGACTGTAGTTGCGATCCTGTCTGGGTTCGGGCTGTCCACTGGTGTTGTCGTTGCGGTGACGCTTATCTTTCTGTTCTTCTTGCGGCGCGGGCTCGGCTGGGGTAGTGGCACGCTTAAACTCTCGCACACGCGATTCGATCTCATAGACGAAGCGGATATTCTCGTAGTATTTCACTACTTTGCCGGAGGTCTCGTAATAGTTCCGCTTGATGGCGCTGGGCCGCAGATCAACGTGACGAAGATCGCTCAACTTCACGCCAGCCATGCTCATCGTAATGGACAGCGAAAAGAAGGCCATGCCAAATGACATGGCGAAGCGCGGCTGCTTGGCGACACCGAGAATCGGGCTGACCAGTTGGTTCGCCCAATCCTGCAGGCGATCAAGCCACGAAACCTGGGCTTGAGTCCTCGCGGTTCCGCGCAAGCGGACTGTGTCGATCCCGCTGGTAGCGGCGAGGATGTTATTCACCAGGGTGACCGGCGGCTCAACTTCCACGAGCTCGTGCAGCCAGCGCAAACCAGCATCGGCTTCGGCCAGCAGCGGCCCGCAAGTTGGACAGCCGCGCGCGTGCGCCTGGAAGCTTTCCAGCTTGTCTCCAGTCAAGCGCTGGTCGAGAGCTTCGCTGAGCAGAGCGTCGAACTCTGTGCACTGCATTCCGTTGCTGGAATCTGCTGCCATCAGATCACCTGTTTATATGTACGTTGTAGCAGGCGCGCAAGTTCCGCTCGCCCGCGGTTTATTCTTGACTTCACGGTTCCTTCCGGAACCCTGAGTACGGTGGCAATCTCTTTGTAATCCATATCTTGCAAGTCTCGCAAAATAACCGCCTCCCGCAGGTCGGGAGACAGCTTCTGCAGCGCCTGATGAACCGTTTCCTTGACTTCGAGGCTCTGGGCCCGCGCGTCCGGGGTAGGGGCATTATCGTGGATTTGGTCGCTTAATGGCATGGCATCTTCATGCTCAGATGCCGGCGTGTCGAGCGAATCCGTAACCCGGTCCTGCTTGCTTTTGCGGAAATGATCGACCAGCAGGTTACGCGTAATGGTGGTTACCCACGTCATAAACGCGCCGCGCTCGACATCATAGGATTGCAACGTTCGGTACATCTTGATGAAAACGTCCTGGGTAAGATCTTGAGCGTCGTCGGCCGGAGCCGGCAAAGCGATAACAGATGTTATAAATGCGCCGGTGGTAGCGCTGCACGATTTCCTCCCAAGCGGCCGCGTCGCCGGCAATACAGCGGCGAACCAGCATGGCGGCGACTTGCGCGTCTTCCAACCTGCACTCCTGGAACTGCTGGCTTCGCGACCGGGGCCGAGGCGAATGAAGTTCCTGTTACTCGAACCTTAACAACGCATAACAGATACGTGTTTATGGTCCCAAAAGTTCTTGCATTCTATGAGACTAGGCATTGTAACAGCGTCGTAAAGTGCAGCGAATAAAGAGCGAATCTACCACAAAAGACACGAAGGTCCACAAAGGAATGCGGGTACAACTGGTTTCCTTTGTGAATCTTTGTGCCCTTTGTGGTTATCGAATTTGAATTGCCTTAGACTAGCGCGCCGCTCCGAATTCCACGTTGATGAATGCCTCAGTCTGCACTGGCCCCCTTGCTCGAATTCTCGGCGGATAGGTTGAGTTTTTCACCATAGCCAGCGCCGCATTGCTCAGGCTTGGATCAGAGTTTTGCAGAGCTTCTGCCTCGAGCACCTTGCCTTTATCGTCAATGCTGGCGTGGATGATCACTGGCTCGAGTTTTCCCGGGTGTCCGGCAGGAGGAGCCATGCCAGCGGGAATCCGCACTGCCGGAATCAAAACTATTCCTGGACCCTGAGCCAGCATTTGCTTGGTAGGCGTAAATAACGACGGATCGGGAGTGCCAGCATCCTGGACGGTTTCCACGCGGATCTGAAGCACTGTGTCGCCGCTCTCCACAATTGAAATCTGCCGCGCAAGCGTGCGTCCGTGGAAGTGCACCGCATCGTTGTAATCGTAAACCGTATAACTTCCGGGAGCCTCGGAATAAATGCGCAGCAGCGCCGACTTCGTGTCCACGCAAAATTCGCGCTCGCTCCAGTGTCGCCCGCGTTCAGCGGATGCAGTTTCATCGAAGGAAAGCAGAGCGCACATCACTTCCATGCCGCGCCATTGTGCGGTCGCCACCCGGATCATTGTTCCCGGACGAACGTTGTCCATCGGCCAAATCACGGCTCCGCGTACCATCTGAATCCGAAGCGGAATTGGTCCCGGCGTCTTCTCGTCGTACGGAACGCCGTTCTGAAATATTCGCACCTGCGAATAATCGCCTAGACGCGCCGTCCATCGCCAGGAGGTAAATCGGGAATAGCGAATCTCTTCCATCTCGCCAGCTCCGACGTAGCGCAATTGCCCGCTGGAGGTGAATGAAACCTTGAGATGGAAAGCCGGAGCGCCCGCTGCATACAACTCGCTTCCGTTTTGGCGCGCTCGTTCCAGCAGATTCAAAATTAAAGCGCGGTTGTCCGGGTTCGCTACTTTGAGCGTGTCCCCAGTTGCCAATTCCAACGGATCGGCCGGCAAGGGCGCAACGACAGATGCGCTTTGAGATAAAGCAGGGGAAGTCAGCAAGACGAGCAACAAAACAAGCAGAGATCGAGAGGAACCCATACCCCGCTCCTTCGAATGTCGCCCGCAATCTTACCCGCAAAGCGGTGGATTTTCCAGACCTGAGTTTAATGTGCCGCCCTGGAACTGCAGCGCATAAGCTAACGCTGTTATCAAAGTAACGTCGTCATCCTGAGCAACGCGAGGATGTGTAATGGCCTAAGTTCGCCAAACAATCGCAACCGCGGTTCGGTTAGCCAACTCAAGTCAGCGGGCGCGAGGGATTCGCCATCCAAAATGACACCGAAAGAAGGGCTTAGCTTGGCAAATACAATTCATTGAGGCAAGCCAACTCGCTGCAACAACGCTTGGAATCGCGGGTCGGAGCGGAGATTGTCGATGCGCAAATCAGCTTTGAGGTCCGAAATCATGCCCAGTGATCTCTCGCGGTAAGCTTTTTCTAAGAACTCGAAGGCTCTGTCCTTATCGCCAAGCCCCGCGTACATGGTGGCCATCAGATACGGTGAAACGTCGGCACTTTTCGATTTCCGCTCGAAGTCATGAAGAATCTTCTCCGCTTCGGCTCTTCTGCCAATCACCGCAAAAGCGTGCGCCAGCGCAGCAGTGGAATCCGGATCACCAGCCGACAATTCGACCGCTTTCTGATACTCAGAGATTGCTTCCAGTAGTTTTCCTGTGCCCTCATAGCCGACCCCGAGAGTGTAGTGTTGAGACCAATCCTTCGGGTCCAATAGCAGGCCTCTCCTGCTCGCTTCAATCAGGCCAGGGTAATCTCGGAGCTCATAGTAGGTCGCTGATTCGGTATGCGCCGCACTGAAACCATAGTCCAATTGGTCGATCTTTGTGATCTCGGCGAGAGCTTCGGCTCGGCGGCCCATTAAGGCGAGAAAAGTGACGCGATCTTCATGCGCGCAACTGTAGCTCGGTGCCAGAGCGATGGCACGGTTGAACTCTCGATCGGCAGTCTCCCAGTCCCAGTCAAACTCGGAACTTAGCAGTCCAAGCGTGTCGTGGGCTTCGCCGATGCTGTCGTCGAGTTCAAGTGCTTTGGCTAACGCGTCCTTGGCTGACCGGTAGGCCTGATCCTTTTGCAAAGCTCCCGCAAATGCCAAGTAGACGTAACTGTCCGCCAGTCCCGCGTAGGCGAGAGCGAAACCTGGATCTTTCTGGATCGACTCTTCGAAATAGGCTTGGGCCTTCTTGAGTGAATCAGGCTTGGTGAATTCATTGACAAAGTAAAGACGCCCTCTGAGATAGGCATCATACGCTCCCGGGTTCACGGTGTGAGCCTGAGACTGCTGCATTGGAGTGAGTTGTGCGCGGACTTGCTGCGCTATAGCGTCCGCCACCTCACCTTGTAGCTTCAGGATATCGCCGACATCGCGGTCGTATGTCTCGGCCCAGAGGTGCTGATCCGTGGGTGCCTGGAGGAGCTGGGCGGTAACACGCACCCGTTGACCCGAACGAATGACCGATCCTTCAACGATCGCGTCGACGTTCAATTCTCGTGCAATTTCCGGCAGAGCCTTCTTTGTGCCTTTGTAACGCATCACCGAAGTTCTTGAAGTCACGCGAAGGGCGCCAATTTTGGCGAGGTCAGTGATGAGATTATCCGTCATTCCGTCGGCAAAGTATTCTTGTGCCGCGTCCACTGAAAGATTCTGCATTGGCAGAACCGCAATTGAGCGGATGGCGACGACTGTACCTTTAGCGTAAGAGTGTTGCCAAGCCGCCCAGCCGGCGAGTGCGATTGCACCACAGAAGATTAGAGTGAGGATTAAGGCCCGCGACGCCGCTTGGGTCGCGGCGCAACGGCCACCGCTTCGCCCGTTCTGTTGCCATTCTCTCCACCGATCCGGGGCGCCTGAACTTCTTCTACCGGCGAAATAAACCTGTAGCCGCGGCGGGGCAGGGTTTCAATGTATCGGGGTATCCCTGCCGAATCGCCCAGCGCTTCGCGAATGCGCCCAATTGAGTTGTGGAGACTGTGGTCGAAGTCAACAAAGGTGTCGGCGGACCAGAGCTGGCTTCTTAATTCTTCGCGAGTTACAAGCTTGCCGGCACTCTGCAGCAATATCGCAAGCAGCTGTATGGGCTGACCCTGCAGACGCAGTTTGACGCCGCGTTTGCGCAATTCCCCAGCATGCAGATCCAGTTCAAAGGAGTCGAACCGTAGCACGCGCGCCACTGAAGCCGGTGCGGACATACAGCCCCAAGACTTTATCACAAGTCTTGCTCGGCGGAGACGTCTTTGGAGGAGCTGCGAAGTCCAAGCTTTCCATACAATTAGCCACGGAGAAAACTTTGAGGCCGAAAGGGGGCGCCAAGGATTGACGCCTTCGAGCTTCCCGGCGAGAGTTGCCGGTGTTTAGCACGCTCGAGTGCGAGCACTGCCAGGGATTTAGGTCGCAAGCCAGCAGTGCCTTCCCGAGCAAAATCCCCGAACAACTTAAGGAGGAGGCATTGACAATGAATACCGCAGGAAAGCCCGCTTTACTCGTTGGCTGCTTGATCTTCGTTGGCGCGACGTTCGCGTTCGCGCAAGCAAATCCCCCAAGCCCAGGTCCAATTCTGAGCCACTCTCAAGTGGTGGCCTTGGACGAATGCGATCCGAAAACCTTCAACGAAGCGCTGGGGGCTGACTTCTGCAAGAATATCTCGCTTGGATATTTCACTACGTTGTCCGAGTTATTCTCAGAGGCGCAATCGGGACATCCGGACCCGAAGTGGGACTTCGAACCTGACACAGTCCACCTCAAGCAAGGAACCACTCTTAGCGTAGTCGACCAGGGCGGCGAGCCGCACACCTTCACCGAGGTGGCAGACTTCGGCGGCGGCTTCATTCCGCAACTCAATGGGCCGGGCGAGCACACGATTCCCGAATGTGCCGGCGGCTTTGGCAAGGTCGCCGTCGCCAGGACCCGACTTCTCCAAGGCAGCCAACTCCAGGTCACAGGTCTGGCACCAGGTGAACATCTTTTTCAGTGCTGCATCCATCCCTGGATGCGCGTGAAAGTCGAGGTGAAATAACCGGTACGGAAGAAGAAAACACAGCGCGAACTGGGCGCTAGAAGAGCCGACTATCGCGGAGGAAGGGCTCCAGGATCGGGCGGAAGCGAACCCTCTTGTCCCTTCCAGACGAACAGAAATAGATTAGTTCAGTCACAGGCAACAACTAAGATCTCAGCTCATCCAGCACGCGGCGAACGTGGCGCGCCAGCGCATCCAGCGAAAATGGTTTTTGCAGGACGGTAGCAGAATGGCTCGTGGTCCCAATATCCAAGGCGGACTGTTCCGAGTAACCCGACATGAAAAGCACTTTCATCGCTGGCCGGAGCGGCGTCAGGCGTTGCGCCAGCTCGCGGCCTCCGATATTTGGCATCAGTAGATCGGTGATCAGCAGGTGAATCGGATCGGGATAGGCGCCGGCCATTTGCAGGGCTTCGTCGCCGTCATTTGCAATTAGCACTTTGTAACCGTTGCGGCGCAAGGATTCCCTGACTATGTCTCGAATGCCATCCTGGTCCTCGACCACCAGGACGGTTTCCGTGCCTTTAGGTGACGCATCGACAGACGACGCGGTCTGGGTTGCAGGTTTCTGGTTGGATTGCGATTCGTCCAGCGAAATCTTTTCGATCGAACATTCATGATGCACGCACGGAAGATAAATCTGAAAAGTAGTTCCTCGCCCGGGTTTGCTATCGACCCAAATCCAGCCATCGCTCTGTTTCACCACGCCGTAGACGGTAGCCAGCCCTAATCCCGTGCCTTTGCCCGGAGCCTTGGTGGTGAAGAACGGTTCAAATATGTGGGCTTGAGTTTCCGTGTCCATTCCGGCGCCCGTGTCACTGACGGACAGCATGATGTATTTCCCGGCTGGCGCTCCCTCGTGATTGCGAGAATCATTCTCGTCCAGTTCGACCTTACGAACGGTAATGGTCAACTTTCCCCCCGCCGGCATGGCATCGCGTGAGTTTACCGCCAGATTCAGAATGACCTGCTCTATCTGTCCAGGATCAGCCTTAACCCGCGCCGGGGAGGACGCTGGCACAATGTGGACTTCGATATTTTCACCGATCAGCCGATGCAACATTTTCCCCACGTCAGCCAGGACTGCATTCAAATCAAGAATCTTGGGTCGCAAAACCTGCTTGCGGCTGAAAGTCAGCAACTGCGCGGTAAGGGACGCAGCGCGAGTCACCGCGTTTTCGATTTGCAGAGCATCTTTACGCGCGGGGTCGTCAGCCGCCAGGTAATCGCGCAGGTGCTCATTGTGAGCTTGTATCAGCATTAGCAGATTATTGAAGTCGTGGGCCACACCTCCGGCGAGCTGTCCGACGGCCTCCATCTTTTGAGAGTGGCGCAATTCATCTTCTAGCCGCTTGCGCTCGGTAATGTCATACATCACTCCTTGCATGAGCGGTCCCCGGCCTTCGCTTTGCTGGAGCAAAACACCTTCATCGCGGAACCACAGCACCCTGCCATCGCGTGCGCACATGCGGTATTCAGCCTGGAATAAATCGTGGGTTTCCTGAAAAAGATTTTCCGCGGCCAGTACTATTTCGCGGTCTTCTGGATAAATATGATTCACCCAGTTCATGGAATCGGAGAGCCACTCCGCCGGCGAGAAGCCGAGCATGGTTTCAATCTGCGGGCTCACATAATGCCAGGGACCTCCGGCGCCGAGCTCCGCGACATAAGTGATAGCCGGGAGACGCTCCACCAGGGTGCGATAGCGTGCTTCTGCGGCTCGAAGTTCAGCTTTGGCGCGATCATGTTCGATGGCAATGCCGGCCAGATGAGTAGCGTGCGCGACCACTTGCACATGCTCGGCATCTGGCGTGCGAGGCTCACGATAGTAGACGGCAAAAGTTCCGAGCACCTTGCCGTCTTGTGAAGCGATTGGGGTTGACCAGCAGGCGCGCAAACCGTGCGGCAATGCCAATTGCCGAAAATTTGACCAAAGCGGGTCGGTGGCGATGTCGGAGACTACGACGGATTGCTTGCGGTACGCAGCCGTTCCGCAGGAGCCTGCGCAAGGACCGATCTCGACGCCATTCACCAAACGCGAATATTCTGCTGGAAGGCTGGGAGCGGCGCCGTGTCGCAGCGTTGTCCCATCGGCGTCAAGCAGAAGAATAGAGCATTGCAGCCCAGGATGCCGCTGCTCGATGTGCGTGCATAAAACGTCCAGAATTTTCGTTAGAGGCGCCTGCGTGCGGATCATTCCCAACAGGGTTTCATTCAGCAGCGCCAACGATTCCAACGGCCCCAGCGATTGGCTTAAGGCTTTCTGAATGCCTGTCGACATGCAGCTCCTAGTTTGAGATCAGCGGAACAAGTTGAGGCAACCCGGCGGAAATTATTGTCGCGTCAAGTTTTGCCGTCCGAGATAGTGATTATTCCGCAATTGAGATAGAGACCAAAGTTACCAGCGTAACCCGTGAAAGCAATCGTGCCGATGGGTGCCACACTCTTGCGCGTTCGTTGCGAAAGGGTGGGAACAGGGAAGCCAGCGCAACGGACGTCTGGCTACAGCAACAGTTGTACATGAGAACCCGCGAGCAGATAAGGATGGAACTGCGGGCTCACTCGCTGGTGAAGTAATCCACAGTCACCGGGTTTTCAAACAACGAATAATCACGCGTGACCACGGTGATTCCGCTGTCGGTGACAAAATAGCGCTGGCGGTCGGCTTCAGTATCGTAGCCGATGGTCGTGCCTTCGGGAATGTGCACGTCGCGATCGAGGATGGCCTTGCGAATACGGCAATGCCGGCCGACATTTACATGTGAGAACAGAATGCTGTCGTCGATGTCGCTATAGGAATTAATACGCACATCGGGTGAGAGAACACTGTTCTTGACCATGCTCCCGGAAACGATGCACCCGGCGGAGACAATCGAATCAAGCGCGGTTCCGGTGCGTCCGGTCTCGGCGAAGACAAACTTGGCCGGCGGATACTGCCGCTGATGCGTGCGAATAGGCCATTCCGAGTCATACAAATTGAATACCGGCGACACCGAGACGATATCCATGTTGGCTTCGTAATAAGCTTCGAGCGTTCCCACATCCCGCCAGTACAGCGCTTCTTTTTTATTCTCATCGACGAAATCAAACGAGTACACGCGGTACTCATCCACCATTTTGGGCAGAATGTCTTTGCCAAAATCGTGGCTGGACTCCGGGTCTTCAGCGTCCTTTAAAAGCGCGGGAATGAGCACGTCGGTATTGAATATGTAAATCCCCATCGACGCCGAAACTTTTTCAGGATTGTAAGGAGAGCGCAACTCGGTTTGTTTCGGTTTCTCCAGGAATCCGTTCACGCGATGGTCGCGGTCGATTTCAACCACGCCAAAACGATAAACTTCATCGGGATCAATCTGGATGGTCGCGAGAGTAACGTCGGCGCCCGAGTCACCGTGCTGCTGCAGCATTCTCCCATAGTTCATCTTGTAGATGTGGTCGCCGGAAAGAATGAGCACGTGCTGCGGCTGCTCCGAGCCGATGGAATAAATGTTCTGATAAACCGCGTCTGCCGTGCCCTGGTACCACTCTTCGCTCACTCGCTTCATGGGCGGCAACACTTCAATGAACTCTCCTACTTCACGGCCAAGAATGTTCCAGCCCTCGCGAATATGCCGGTTGAGCGAAAGCGCCTTGTACTGGGTCAGGATATAAACCCGGCGGAGATCAGAGTTGAGGCAGTTGGAGAGAGTGATGTCGACGATGCGGTAAATGCCGCCGAAGGTAACCGCAGGCTTGGCCCGGTCGCGGGTAAGGGGATAGAGCCGCTCGCCTGCTCCTCCGGCTAATAAGACTCCGAGCGTATCTTTCATTTGCATCGGCATCGGCATCAGCTCCGGCGGTTGGATGACGATAATGTGTAGTGTGGATGCACCGTGAAATGGTGCAAACTGGATTCAGCAAACCGTGAAACCGTAAATACTAGCACAGTAGAAAACCTGGGTGGTTCCAGCTACGCCTATGCGGCGTCTCTACGTTTAGTCCGCAATCAGCCATTTCAAGGCCTCTTCGTGGCTCTTGAAAATCGGGAACTGGCGACGAGAAAAGTCTTTCAGGTTCTGCTCGAAGTTTTGCGGGAGGTTTTCTGCCCCTATCCAAGCCGATTTCTTGATGTAGGGTTTGTCGAAGACTGCGGCTTCTTTCAGCGCCCGCATGGCTTCGGCGTCAAACGATGCCTTGGTGAAATCGGTCAGTAACAACACCGAACCGCGCGGCTGGGAGGTCACATATTCAGGAATTGCCCGCGCAATCTTTTCCACTTCAACGGCGGAGCAATTCGAAAAGTCCGTCAGAAGAATCTGTTTTCCCTTGTGTGTGACGAATCGGATGCGTTCATTCACGGCGGAAAACCTTCTTTCCTTCACTCTCTCATCGCCGAACGCCCTATCCCCATGGGGACGGAACGCTGAGTAGCGCCGGCATCTTGCCAGCCCTCAGGCGGGCGTAGCCCGCTTTCGGGCCGCCGGGACGGCGGCGCTACAGTCAGGCGCGGGTGATCGTAACGAACACGTCCTCGCCGCTCAGCGACAGCTTGGACCCGCCATTCTGCGTCGCACTCGCTTCCAACCGGTCGGCAAGAAGTTCGTGGCGCAGATACGATTCATGCGCGGCAATCGCTTCGGCAACGCGGGGCGGAGCAAAATAGCTGACCACGATGCGATCAGAAATATTCAAGTTCATGGCTTTACGCTGATCCTGAACCAAGCGGTTGAAGTCCCGCGCCAGGCCTTCTCTCAACAACTCCGGAGTAAGGGTAGTGTCGAGAGCCAAAAACGTGCCTTGCTCCAGCATGGATTTGAGATTCTCCGGACCCTCGAACGAAGTCATGATTTCGTCCGGCGACAATTCGAAAGTCTGCCCGTCCACTTCCACCTTGTAAGGACCGCCATTCAACACGGCTTTAGGATCGGCCTGCGCCAGAGCCTGTGCGATCGCCTTCAGGTATTTTCCAGCGCGCGGACCCAGTTTCTTCGCGTCCGGTTTAAAGACGGGCTTCACCAGCGTCGTCTCGTCGTCGATCAAGACGAGCTTCTTGATGTTCGCTTCTTCCAAAATCTGCGCGGCGTACTCGGGATTTTCCAGCACGCGGCGGTCGGCAGCGTCCCTGGGTCGAACATACAAGGTACTCAGCGGCGTGCGGATCTTGGTCTTGCTCTGGGTTCGCAGACTCAGTGCAAGATTCTTAACGCGGATCACCGCGTCAATACTGTGCTCCAACTCCTCATCGATCAGCAACGCATCCACCTGCGGGTAACGAGTCAAATGCACCGATTCTGGAGCCGACGGATCGACCGAGCACACCAGATTCTGATAAATCTCCTCGGTCAAGAAGGGCAAAGCCGGGGCCATCACCCGAGTCACGGTTGTGAGCACGGTGTACATGGTTTGATAGGCATCGCGCTCATTCGCCCAAAATCGGCGGCGCGAGCGGCGAAGATACCAGTTGGAAAACTCATCGTCGAAAATTTGAAACGCATCGATCAAGCGATAATGTTCGTAGTTATTGAAAGCGGCGCGGGCCGCTTCTACCAGCCGTTGCAACCGGCTCAGAACCCAGCGATCCAGTTGATTAGTGATTGGAACCGGGGCGCCTGGCTTCCAGCCGTCGGATCGAGCGTTGCTGACGAAAAAGCTGTAGCAGTTCCAGAACGTTAGCAGTTTTCGCCTCGCCTCGCCATCGATTGTCTGGCCCACGTTGCCTGTCGGGTGCAGGTCAGGAAAATTAAGATTCTGCGCAGTCTTCTGCTCAGCGTAGATATAGCGCATGACCTCCGCGCCCAGCGCCTCCGCGGCTTCATCGAAAGCGATAGAGTTGCCTTTCGACTTATGCATCTCCTCGCCGCGCGCATCGCGTACTAGGGCATGGCCCAGCAGAGCCTTGAACGGAGCGCGTCCGTCGATCATGGCGCTCATCGCCAGCATCGAGTAAAACCAGTTGCGAAACTGGCCGGGAAAACTCTCAAGCACAAGGTCGGCCGGAAACCACTGCTCCCAATATGCGCGCTCAGTCATGTAGCGCAAGGTGCTGAAGGGCACGATGCCCGCGTCCAGCCACGGATTCCCCACGTCCGCCACGCGCGAAGCTAGGCCGCCGCACTTCTCGCAACGGATCTTGACCGCATCAATGTACGGACGATGCGGCGAATTGCCTTCGAATTTATCCCAGCCCTCCACCGCGCGTTCCTTCAATTCTTCGCGACTTCCAATCACCATGAAATGCTCGCATTCGCTGCACACCCAAATGGGCAGCGCGAGTCCCCAGAACCGTTTCTTGGAAATCATCCAGTCGCGCATGTTGTGCAGCCAGTCCAGCTCGCGGGCTTCGCCCTCAGGCGGAATCCAGCGGATAGTCGGCACAATGCGCTCGATACGATCGCGCCAGTCCATGCGGATAAACCACTCATCCACGGGGCGGAAAACTAGTTCCGACTTGCAACGCCAGCAGTGCGGGTAAACGTGAGGATAGGGTTCGCGTGCGACCAGCAGCCCCTTGGCTTTCAAAGCCGCAATTACTTCGTCGGAGACTTCGTTAGCATTGCGTCCGGTGAGCGAACCGAATCCCTCCTCGAAAACCGAACTCTCATCGAGCGGCGCAATGAACGGCAGATCATTTTCTCTGCCGAGTTCCTGGTCCTCCGCGCCGCAACCGGGAGCGATGTGGACCAGTCCCGTACCTTCCGCCTCGCTGATCTCTTTCCATGCGATGACGCGATGGGATTCAACGGCAGTTTTGCCGCCGCCGGTCGAACCAAAAGGAAAAACGCCGCCCGGGGTAGTTTGCGCCGGCAGATCGTCGAACGGGCCGGTGTAAGTAAGACCGAGCAAATCGCGGCCCGGCAACTCTTCCAACACTTCGACCGTGCCACTGCCTTTTAAAATCGTACGAATCGACGGCAGTTTGTGAGTCTCGTGTTTGCCTTCGACTTGCAACTCCTGCACGCGATCGCGCTCGAAGTTCGCTTTAGCCATGTAGTAAATCCAATCGCCGTGGCGGACCTTCACGTAGGTCATGTCTGGATTAACCGCAACCGCGACATTGGACGCGAGCGTCCATGGAGTCGTCGTCCAGACCAACAGCGCAGTCTTGTCCTGGCCCTTAATAGGGAAGCACACAAAGACCGAAGTATGCGTAGTGATGCGGCGGCCTTCGGCTACTTCCATTTGCGACAGTCCCGTACCGCAGCGTCCGCACCAGGGCATCACGTCGTGCCCACGGTAGATGAAACCCTCAGCGTGGCACTTCTTGAGAAAAGCCCAGATCGTAAAATTGTTTTCGTCGGAGAAAGTGAAGTAGCTGCCGCCGTATTCGGCCGAACCCAGCTTGCGGACAATCTCGCTGGCACGCGCAGTCTCGACACGCCCGCTTGGCAGTTTCACGGTTACAACTCGATCTCCATCAGCCAGCGCATCGCGCAACGTGCGCAAGACTTCAGGATCGTCCCAATCGCACCAGTAGCCGAGGCGGATCGACTGCTCGGTCTGCCGCGCGGCGTAGGTCAAGACGCGCTCTTTGCAAGCGCGCACGAATTTCTCAATGCCGTAGTCGCGAATCTCACGCTTGGTCTGGAGTCCAAGGCTTTTTTCAACCTCGACCTCGACCCACAATCCCTGACAGTCGAAGCCGTTCTGGTAGCGCTCCGCCTGACCATTCATGGCGTGGTAGCGCTGATACATATCTTTCAGCGACCGGCCCCACGCGTGATGCACGCCCATGGGATTGTTCGCGGTGATCGGTCCATCGATGAAAGACCACCGCGGACCGTTCGCATTCTGCGCGCGCAGTTTGTCGAACGTACGGTTCTTTTCCCAGAAGCGCAACATCTCGCGCTCCAAGGTGGGAAAATCAGGCACCTTTGGCACAGGTTGATACATGTTCATTAATAATATCGTCTCAAGCGTGTAGGCGCGAGCGTCCGCGCTCGTGCTTCGGGGTCACTAACTGGAAATCGTGACGCAACCACGATCCACGTATCCCCGGACGTCCTCGTCCGGGGCTGAGCAACAGTTGGGCCGCTTCGCACCGCCGGGCGGACGCGGGCGTCCACCCCACACTTCTGTAGAGACGTAGCTAGCTACGTCTCTATAACGATATGAATTGCTGGATACGAGATGCGCAGATGCGTGAGTTACGCCGCGTCGTCCTCAACTTTAATGCGCAGCGACTTGAGGAATTTCAGGTCCTGATCGTTGATCTTGAATTCAGTGGTCATCAGCGACGGTTTTTCGGTGGTTTTCTCACCCGGCTTGCTCACCCCGATAGTGGCTTCCAGCACCAGGAAGATATCGTAGCCGCCATCTTTGATTCGCGACACGACATCGGCGATGGGCTCGGAATCAGCCAACGACTCGTTGATCGCCTCGCCCAGTTCCTTCATCAACTGCTTTAATTGCTGGTCCACGTAACCCCCTTGCAAGATCCAATTCCTATATCCCAATTTTACTCTCGACGCAAGCCAACCTTTCTCGCGCCTGTGATTAATTAGATGCCACCTCAGCTAGGAATGTTTCGCATTCGAACCGCCACAAGCCGCGATATTGTACCCCGAAACTTGCCCGGCGAAACCCCACTCGCCAAATATTGATAGAATCATGAAAATGGCGGGCGTTTCCACCACTCGAAAACTGGGCATTGCCGCCCGTGTCGCGGGAAGAGTCATATCTCAGCAGGCTGGCCGCTCGCGTACCCTGGGCGCGGTCACGAAAGCTGGGCGAGCCACAGCTACCCACTGCGGACGCGTGCTTGGGCAACTTTGGCTAGAAGTCACAGGTTTTGTTTTCTTGGCCTTAGCTGGTATCGGAGTCCTTGCCTTCGTGCGAGAGTACAACAGGTACCAGGCCGGTCATACGACCTCGAGCCGCGCCATGCTCGCAATATGTTTTGCTGGCCTGTTCGGATGGTTCGGGGTAAGCTCGTTTTGGAAGGTCCGAAGAAGAAGTCAGAACCGCTAACCACCCTTCGACTTCGCTCAGGGCTCCGGGCACGGAGGTACACAAAGTAAAGGCCAACGCTGGAATGTTTATCTTAACTTTAGATAAGTTTTCCTTTGTGAACCTTTGTGTCCTCTGTGGTTTATGGTTTTGCTGTAGGAAAAATGAAATCAGCCCTCGATCCCGAGACTGAATCCCACATAGCCGTCCGCCCGCTCTACACTCCCGCCGATCTCGAAGGCTGGGACTATGACCGTGACGTTGGCTACCCCGGCGAATATCCATTCACTCGCGGCGTGCAAGCCACCATGTACCGTGGGCGCCTCTGGACCATGCGCCAATACGCGGGCATGGGCGACGCCGAAGAATCCAACAAGCGCTACAAGTACCTGCTGGCAAACGGAACCACCGGGCTTTCCGTAGCGTTCGACCTGCCTACGCAGATTGGCCTAGATTCTGATCACCCGCTCGCGGTAGGTGAAGTTGGCAAAGTCGGCGTTGCTATTGATTCGATCGAAGACATGCAGCGTCTCTTCGATGGCATCGATCTAACGAAAATTTCCACCTCGATGACCATCAACGCCACGGCCTCGATCCTGCTCGCGCTTTATATCGGAGTCGCCCGCCGCCAGGGCGCGGACATCCGCAAACTTTCCGGCACGGTGCAGAATGACGTTCTGAAAGAATTCATCGCGCGAGGAACTTACATCTACCCGCCGAAGCAGGCGATGCGCATCATCACCGACCTGTTTGCATGGACCAACGAAAACGTTCCCGAGTGGAACACGATTTCCATCTCTGGCTACCACATGCGCGAAGCGGGATCGACTGCGGTGCAGGAAGTCGCATTCACCCTGGCCGATGCCATCGCGTATGTGCAAGCCGCCATCGATGCCGGCCTTGATGTGGATAAGTTCGCGCCGCGGCTTTCATTTTTCTTCAACGCGCACAGTAATTTTCTCGAGGAAGTGGCCAAGTTCCGCGTTGCCCGCCGCATGTGGGCTCGCATTATGCGCGAACATTTCAAAGCCAGGAATCCGCGTTCCTGGATGCTGCGCTTTCATACTCAGACCGCGGGTTCCACGTTGACCGCGCAGCAACCAGAAAATAACATCGTCCGCACCGCAATTCAGGCCATGGCAGCGGTTCTCGGCGGCACGCAATCGCTGCACACCAATTCGTATGACGAAGCCCTCGCCCTGCCAACTGAGCAAGCCGCGTGTATTGCCCTGCGCACGCAACAAATTATTGGCTACGAATCCGGTGTGCCGCAGACCGTCGATCCGCTGGCCGGCTCTTATTATGTTGAGGCTTTAACGAACGAAATCGAGAAACGCGCCACGGAGTACCTGGACAAGATCGAAGCGCTGGGCGGGATGCTGAAAGCCATCGAACGCGGCTACGTGCAACAGGAAATCCAAAACGCCGCCTACGAATATCAGCAGCAGGTCGATCGCGCCGAGGCCGTGGTGGTGGGAGTAAACCGCTTCACGGTGGAGCAGGAAAAACCTATCCCCACTTTTCATGCCGACGAATCGCTCGAACGCAAGCAGGTCGAACGGCTGCGCGCCCTGCGCACTCGCCGCGACGTTAAACCCTGGGAAGATTCTGTGAAGAAGATCGAAGACGCCGCCCGCTCCGGCACAAATCTGATGCCGCACATCGTCGCCGCCGTGGAAGCCTACGCCACAGTAGGCGAAATCTCCGACACCATGAGAAAAGTATTCGGCGAATACAAAGAGGCTGTGGTCATCTAGCGGATGGGGAAAACTCAGAACCCCGATGCGCCTTTGAAGGGATGCAGCATCCGCACCGTGACACGCAGATGCCGGATCCAGATACTGGCTTTGAAGGGGCGGGTTTCAGCCGCGCCGTAGCCCAGGAAAATTAGAGGCGGCTTGCAGCCGCCGAAGCAATGACGAGACATCTGAAAGAAGCTCGCGCGCTCCCCGAAGGCCGAAAACTAAAAGTGCGACTCCGAGCCTGACTCCGAAACTTTATAACCGCAGGCATCGCGGCAGGGTTTGCAGTAGTACAGACTGTCTTCGCAAAGCCGAATCTCGATCAAGGACTGGCACAGGCAGCAGTATTTTTCGCAGTCACAGCGATCTTCCGTCATCTCGCATTGCATGCAGCGATACTTTCTCGGTGTAGTAGTGGCCATGGGCGAACTCTAGCGCAGCCGACGGCAAGCGGGAAAGTGTCGTTAGTAACCGCAGAGTCGCGCTTTAGACTTTAGTAAGTCGGATGAAAAATTTAGGGAGCGTCCTCTGTCCCCCGAAAAACATTCTGTCCCCCGCAAAACATTAAGGCCAGCCCCGGGTTCAATGAGTGTAACCGCCATCGTGCAAGAATTGTGGCATTCTCAACGAGGCCGTTTTACACTCTGGCACATTGCGCCCCGGGAGACTTTTTTAGTGCACGCAAGCAAGCGATCGGCTGTTCTTAGTTTGGCTCCGCTCCTCTGTGCCCTTTCCGCGTTTCCCCAGTCTGACGCTGTCTCCATTGATCATGCCAACCAACCGGGCGAACAGACGATCCATCTGGTTCGCGAAGAGCAGATTCTCGCCGTGCCAACTTTCACCCCGTCCGAATACTTTGCCGAGTATCCGGCGACGCCAACGCCTTGGGACGGCTCGTTCTCCGCCTCGGAACATTTGCCACAGCCAGACGCATCGCTCGAGGAGTCACCGGCAACGCTCGGGAACACGCCCGCAGAAGATGCAAACAGCCGAGCGTCGGTCGCCAGATCCCAGCCCTCCAAGCCGCCTGACTTCAACCGAGACATTTATTACAGGAACAAGCTCGAATTTTCCCTGGAAGGGGGATGGCATCCCATCAACATCCCTTTTCCTCTCGATATTTTTGTAGGCGATGCCTACAACACTTATCCCCTTAAATACACGCTCGTACCTATCTTTGCTTCTCTCCGATGGCATATCGACGGGATCGAAGGTCCCTGGATTCTACGCGGCAATTGGGATATGCAATTCACCGGGTCTATCACTGGGGTTGCAAGAGGACCGGAGAACCGATATTTCGCTTACCTGATGGGTATTCGACGTAATTTTGTCCCGCGCAGAGGGAAGATCGCGCCCTATTTTGATGTACGCCTCGGCGTTGGGCGCATTGACGCCAAGGGACCCTATGGGGTGCTATATGCGCAAGGACAGGACATCACGTTCACTATCAACATGGGAAGTGGAGCGCGCTACAACTTCAATCCTCGCTATTCAATTTCGGCGGGTATGAATTTCATGCATATCTCGAATCTTGATTTATCTGAAAGCAACGGCAAGCCGAACTGGGGCGTCCGCAACTATGGCATCAATGTTTACGGGCCGATGGTCGGGCTCGACATCCAGTTACGCCGGCATCGACACGCTGAGTGATGCCGGCCTGCGAGACTCTCCCCAACTGTTTGTGATCAGCGCCCGGTGCTCGCGGAGTGGAAAACAGATTGATTAGCTCATGCGCGAGCCTGTCATCCCGACCGGAGTGGAGGGACCTGCTGTTTCCTGCCGGGCACCCGCCATCGAACGAGGACAAACCTTTACAAAAATATGCGCATTACTGGCGGCTTCGATCTTTCTCTAGTTGTAACTACCCAACAAGGGACAAAGGAGAAAAACATGCAATTACAACCAGTTCAAGAGCAGTCATCCCTCAACGTGAAACTCGTGCACTTCACCAAGCAAAACTCACCCGATGATCCAGTGCAGGTTGCCTTCGCCGTGACCGATGATCAAGGAAAGGAAGAGATCATCACCGGCGAGGTTCCCTATAGCTATGACCTTTTCCGCATCCTTCAGGAAAACGGCTGGCTGAACATCCGCCGAGGCGTCGCCTCGGTCCGTGAAAACCGTACCCAGCGACGAGCCATGTCGGCTTAGTCACCAATAGTGAAACGATACAGCGGTGCCGCAGGTTCGCGTCCAGAGAACGGACGTGAACCTGCGGCACCAGCCCTGTCATCCCGACCGGAGCTTCTCCCACCCCAAGGGGATGAGAAGCGGAGGGGAGGGACCTGGTGTTGGGTCTACGGCCACAGCAATCCTGAAATGGCTCCACTTCTAGGCTAAACCGCACCGCGAGCGTCGCCCCCTCCAAATTCTTGTCAATAGGCAAAAACCACACGACTGCGCCCAACCCTGTGTCTTCATTGGAAATATAAATCTCAAAATTTGGCGGGTTTACCTGTTTCTGTATGATATAATGTAAATATATTAATTAGCTCACACGCGACCCACCCGGGTCGCGTTTTTTATTGGCCGCTTTCCATCAAACCAGCATTTCCCAGGAAATCACTTTCATGACAAATCGAGGTATCGACATCAAGAACTCCAAGCAGCGGGGCGAGTGGGCAGAGATGTGTTTTATGTCACGGGCCGCGGCGCACGGATTGTGCGTCACCAAGCCTTACGGAGATTCGGCGCAGTTCGACTTTATCATCGAGCATCAGGGGCATTTTTTGCGGGTGCAGGTGAAATCGACCAAGCGCAAGCGGAAAGACCACTACGTTTGCAATGTGATCGCCAGCCGCAAGCCTTATAAGATGAACCAAATCGACTTCGTAGCGGCGTATGTGATTCCGCTGGACATCTGGTACATCATTCCGGTGAGCGCGTTCTGCGGCCGATGGTACATCCATCTCTCGCCCAATTTGAAGACCGCGAAATACCGGCAGTACCGGGAGGCGTGGGATCTTCTGCGGGCAAAACCGGCAAATTCTCGCGCAAAGTGATCGCCTCGCGGCGCACTTCTCACGGGTTGCGAAAAAAGTATGTTTTTCCAACAAACTGTCATCCCGACCGGAGCTTCTCATACCCGAAGGGGATGAGAAGCGGAGTGGAGGGACCTGATGTTTTCTGCCGGGAGCCCCAGATTTTGTCCGGAGAGAACAAAGATTTTGGGTGCCCGCTCCTTGCGTCTTGTGCAAGGGGCGGGCGCATGTGCGGAAGAGAAAACCCAAAGCGAAGATGCGACCGTTGACCCTCCCACCCGTTGCAAAAAGCGCAAGGAGGGAGGCACCCGGCGCCGAGCAATATTTTACTGAATACAATCGAAGCCGACCGGGCGGTTTTTACCTGTCTTGCGCCGGATGCCAGACATGCAGGATTTCGACCGCGTCCTGTTTCACGCGGTAGGCGATGATATGCGGCAAGCGCCAGTGAAGCAGTTCTCGGGTGCCCTGCTCGCGTCCCTCGCGTCCACGCAGGGGAAATTTCTTGAGAGAGCTGGCGGATTTACGGATTTCGATGACAGTGGGCCGCGCTAAATGAGGCTCGTGTTCCTTGAGGTAATCGTAGATGCCCAGTAAGTCCGCTGCGGCGGCTGGCGTCCAGCGGATACGCATCAGGAGTTGAGCATCCGCTCGATGCGTGCGTCCATCTCTTCCTCTTCGATAAATTCCCCGCGATCGGCCTGCGCGATGCCTTCTCGCACCGCAGCACGAAACCGCGCGTCCTGTTCAAGCAGGCGCAAGACCGCATCCTTTACCAGTCGCTCGGTATCCGTACCGGCACGGCTGGCGATTTGCGATAGCTGCGCTTCCTGCTCGGGGGTGAAATGCACTTCCATGCTTGTGAGTGTAGGAGGGAGAGTCTATCGTGTCAACGGCTGAGCCAGCCCACTGAACAAGTTGTCATCCCGACCGGAGCTTCTCATCCCCGAAGGGGATGAGAAGCGGAGTGGAGGGACCTGCTGTTTTCCTACCGCCCCCAGATTTTGTCCGGAGAAGAACAAAAGATTATGGGTGCCCCGCTCCTTGCGTCTTGTGCTAGGGGCGGGTGTATGTGGAGAGAGAAAACCCAGGCCAAAGATGCGACCGTCGACCCTCCCGCCCAAAAAGCGCAAGGAACGGGGCACCCGGCACCCAGGCAGGAGTAAAATTACACAATGGCTGCAACGGTAGGCCGAGAAAAGTGCGCTGGGTGTGGAACAGTTCGATCTCGATCCCCCGAGCCACAACTTCGGGTGCCATGCCCAGCCTGCGGGTCGATGGCGCGAGTGATTGAAGTGTCGCTTGGCGACAGTTTGGAGTTCCATGAATCATTGGGATTCAAGCAGAAGCGGATCGGCCAGAGTAAGCCCATTGCAGAAGGCGTCTCGGGTGACGAGTTTTTCCGCAAAGAAGCGAGGTGGGTGAAAAAGGAAAGGCTCATCGACCGACAAGCAAACCGCTATCGGGAGAACGTGACCGACCCGGCCACAGGAGCCGTTATTCACCACCGTGACGAACCACTAGACCAGCACATTGGTCACGGCAGCGCGAAGCCGAAGAGAACCGTTTAAACGACGGGTGGCTGGCCCCCCTTTCCCCCAAAAAACCGGGTGCCCCCGTCCTTCTCGCGTTCTTTGCCAGAGGACGGGTTCTTAGCTAAGATCGCGTCGACGAAATCCCAAGTCCCTGCCAAGAGTGACAGAACCATTTTTCCGCGCTTCTGTCTATTTCCGTGCTCGTGGGGACCGTGATTCTTAATTGAATACAGTGATGCCTTTGGAGTCCCTGTTCCACGCTGAATCTCTGGTATGGAGATCCCCCGCAATGCAAGTCGAAGTGCGTCGACGAACCGGGTTTCTCCAATCTCCTCTAACTTTACCCAATTGACCGACATTATTTCGCCCCCTGGTCAGTCAGAATCATCGCATGGACTCGGTGCTGCATTGGCCGTATCCATGTTTACGACAAAACGCAGAACTGGGCGGAAACCGTGCACCGGGCTAAGCCGGTGCCCCTCGCGTTATCTGTACCCACACGTTTGCTGGAAGGCTGATTTGGGAGTTGACGGGTATCAGTGCCATTACCTTAAAGGGATTGAAGAGAAACATTCCATCGCAGAGTTCGATTTTACTTTCCCGCGCCATGAACTCAATAATAGCCCGCCTTGTCAATTGCTCCATGGAGCGAAGATCAAGCTGACGAAGGTGTTCCTCCGAGAATGGGGCCGTGGCGGTGGGTTGGACATTTCTGAAAGTGCGTTTTGTCAATTCGCGGTGTCTCAGCCTCGCCCCGTGAACGTACGCGGACCTCTGCTCACGGTATACGCGTGTGAGCAACTCATTTAACTCGTTAAAGTGGGGGTCGTTCGCCTTCAGCGCGAAAAGATCTGTTAGCGCGTAAAAAACGGAGGCTTTTTCGCCGATCAGATCGTGGCGAAAATTCGCCAAAAGCCCACAGGTCCGACATTCGACATCGCCAGGACATTGCTTGCGTTTTGACAGGGTGCCAAGGGCGGCAACAAACGCAACGGATGCCAAGGTCGGTTCCCGATGAAGCATTTCGAGGCCAGATCTGTATGCGAACATCGCGTTCTGCACAATAGCCCTTAGGCTCCCGTGGAGGGAATTAAACACCTCCACGATCGCGTTAAGGCGCGCGGCAAAACCCAGGTCGACGCTGCCGCGCCACAGCTTCCAACGCTTTGGAGGAAATAGTCGGGCGTTTTCTGGAACAGGGTCTACGGTAGCGACGAACTGCGGAGCCCTCCGACGTTTCTGCCATTGCAGAGAATGTGTTTTAAACAGAGCCCCGGTCGCTAGGGTAAGAAGTCCGCAGGCTTCCAAGTTTTTGTCTATCGGGTCGCCCTGCTCGTTGTCTGCGTTTACGTCGGCCGTGAAGATGAAAGCCGAGACGCCTACGTTGTCTTTGCCTACTAGCACGGTCGGCAAGATCAGCGCCCCCAGCGCTTCGCTCCGGATGGCGCGCTCCACGTAGAAACCGTGTGGAACCTGAACGTATGAAACCGAGTGCTGCACTTGCGGTGTGGGGCGGCCCTCTTTCATAGAATTCAACAATTCCAAAACTCGGTTCATTTGGGCGCTGGACTCATCGTCTAACGGGGGAGTGGCCCCGTATTGTGGATGCGCGTTGCCATATCCGACGTAAGCGATGAGCTTTCGAAGAGGCTCCTCATTTACTTTGAACATCAAGCCAACGCGGTACAGAAATCGTTTCCTTCCTTTGCCGACAAACCACTCGTAGCGGCAGGTGGTTGTCCTCGCAACTGGATCAGGATAGTAAAATGTTGCGCCCAGTGCCTGGGCGGAATGCGACTGTAAGGCCTTGCAAAGCCGGCCGACGTCAATACGCGGAATGTCCACCTGCACATCCCAGTGGACCGCATTTTCTATCCCATGAGTATTGTAGGAAATCGTTGGCTTCTGTCTTGGCATATGGCAAAGGTCTTCCGGGCCGCGGGTGCTAATAGCATAACGGTATGGCCTTGCTGCTTGCCAGTCTGCGGAAATCAGCGTCACATTCATAGGGGACGGCCAGAGCCTGCCCGGGTTGAACCCCCCGCCATCCGCATGTTAGGGTAATGAGTTTCACCATCCCAGCAGCCACTGCTCTGATCGAGGGATCATTGTCCGCTGTTCAATCGACCACGCCGACCGTTCGCAAGACCGCGCTCAACGCCGTCCATCGCCAGATGGGCGCGAAGATGGTCGACTTCAACGGCTGGGATATGCCGGTCGAATACCCTTCGGCGGGCGGCATTATTGCCGAGCACAACGCGGTTCGCACCGGCGTGGGCATCTTCGACGTCTCCCACATGGGCGATATTCGCCTGCAAGGGCCCGAGGCGCTGGCTGCGGTTCAGCACATTTCGATGAACGATGCATCGCGGCTCGCCATCGGCCAGGCGCAGTATTCGGCGCTGCTCTATCCGCAGGGAACGTTTGTCGACGATGTGATCGTGCATCGTCTGGGCGAAGACGAATATCTGCTGGTGATCAACGCGGGAACGCGGGAAAAAGATTTCAACTGGGTGCGCGACAACACGCGGCAATTTAAATGCAAAGTCGAAAATCTATCCGACGACTTTACCCAGATCGCGATTCAGGGCCCCAAGGGCGTGAACCTACTGCAGAAGCTGACCGACGCCGATCTTTCCGCGGTGAAGTTTTATTGGGTCACACGCGGAACGGTCTGCGGGCTTAAGAATATTCTGATCGCGCGCACCGGCTACACCGCCGAAGATGGATTTGAAATCTACGTACCTGCCGACGAATCCACTAGCGCCATGGTCTGGAATAAAGTGCTCGAAGCGGGACGGGAATTCGGAGTGGTGCCATGCGGGTTGGGGGCACGTAACACGCTACGCCTCGAGGGCGCGCTGTCGCTCTACGGACACGAGATTTCAGATACGATCAATGTCTGGGAAGCTAAGCTGGATCGTTTCTGCAAGATGGAAAAGACAGACTTCATCGGACGGTCGGCACTAGAAAAAGCCAAGGCCGGAGGCCTGAAGCGAACATTGATTGGATTGGAAATGGTCGAGCGAGGCATAGCCCGCGATGATTACAAAGTTCAAGACGAAGCCGGACGCGAAATCGGCTACGTGACCAGCGGATCCTACGCACCATTTCTGAAAAAGAATATCGCGCTGGCCTATGTGCCGCCAGAATTCGGGAACGTGGGATCGACGGTGAAGGTAGAGATCCGCAGCCAGGGCGTCAAGGCGCAAGTCGTGCCCACGCCGTTCTACAAGCGTCCGAAAAAAAGTTAAGAGGCGGGTTAAGGGATATTCTTTTTGGAATTGTCATCCCGAGCATAGCGAGGGATCTGCATTTCTTTCGAAGACAAGAAACTGCAGATTCCTCGCGCCCAAACCCGGCGCTCGGAATGACAACATTTTTGAAGTAGCCAACAGCTGAAAGCTAAAAGCTAGGAGCTAAGAGCTTTTTATGCCCTATCCAACCGACTTCAAATACACGAAAGAACACGAGTGGATCAAACCGGATGGCAAGACCGCAACCGTCGGCATCACCAACCACGCGCAAGAGGCGCTCGGCGACATCGTTTTCGTCGAACTGCCCAAGCCCGGCACCGAAATCACCAAGGGCAAAACGTTTGGCTCGGTCGAGTCAGTCAAGGCAGTCTCTGACCTGTATGCCCCCGCTTCTGGCACCGTGACCGAAGTGAATGGCGAACTGGCAACGGCCCCGGAAAAAATCAACAAAGATGCGCACGGCTCGTGGATGCTCAAAATCACGCTCAAAGATCCGAATGAACTGAACAGTCTGCTCTCAGCCGCCGACTACGAGAAGTTCGTCGCGGAAGAAGGCGGGTAGAATCACCACAGAGACACAGAGTCACAGAGAACTTCTTTGGCTTTTCTTTCTCTGTGTCTCTGTGGTGCAAAGACGGCAATCGGCAATCGAATTGACCGCTAATTACATCTAATTTAATTCCTATGCGCTATCTGCCGAAATCTCCCGCCGACCGCGAAGCCATGCTGAAAGCCATTGGCGCGCGTTCCATCGATGACTTGTTTGCCCCTATCCCCGCCGAGTACCGGCTCAATCGAGACCTGAAAGTTCCACGCCAGATGGCCGAGTCCGAAATCGTGGACTGGTTTCGCGAGCGCTCACGCGAGAACGGCGACGGCCTCACGAATTTTCTGGGCGCGGGAGCCTACTATCACTATCGTCCCGTGATTATCGATTCGCTAATTTCACGCGGAGAATTCCTCACCGCCTACACACCCTATCAAGCGGAGATTTCCCAAGGCACCCTGCAATCCATCTTCGAATTCCAAACCATGATCTCCGAGCTAACCGGAATGGAAGTAGCCAACGCAAGCATGTATGACGGGTCGACGGCGGCGGCTGAAGGTGTGATGATGGCGGCGCGGCTCACTGGACGGCACTCAGTGGCCATCGCGCGCAGTGTTCATCCTGAATATCGCGAAGTGTTGGCCACTTATGCTCATCACCAGGGCATGCCGCTGTCGACCGTGTCGTTTACGGACAACGCGCGGCTGAATCTTGGCGAGCTTGAGAAATCGATCACTGCCGATACGGCGTGCGTTCTGATTCAATCGCCAAACTTTTTTGGAACTATTGAGGATGTGGCGGCGATCGCTGACATCGCGCACAAACACGGCGCAATGCTGGTAGTTTCTATCGCCGAGGCGATTTCGCTTGGCATCGTCGAACCGCCGCGACAAGCCGACATTATTGCCATGGAAGCGCAATCGTTTGGTGTGCCTCTCGGTTTTGGCGGACCCTATTGTGGCGTGATTGCTACCCGCGAGCAATATGTGCGTCAGATGCCGGGCCGTCTCGTCGGGCAGACTACCGACAGAAACGGTAAGCGTGGCTTCGTGCTTACACTTGCGACGCGAGAACAACATATCCGACGGGAAAAAGCGACCTCCAACATCTGCACCAACCAGGCACTGATTGCGTTAATGGCCAACATCTTCATGACTATTTACGGAAAAGTCGGATTGAGGGAATTGGCGAAACAGAACCTCGCGAAGGCGGCTTACGCGTCTCGGCAATTCAGTAAACATGCAAGGGTACTGTTTGATGGCGCGCCTCGTTTCAATGAGTTTGTAATCCAGACCAGCGAAGATCCGTATGCAATCAATAACCGGCTGCTGGAACAGAAGATCATCGGTGGGTTTCCGCTGAAGAAGTTTTATCCGGAGCTTGGCAACGCGGCCTTGTGGTGTTGCACCGAGATGACCACCCGCGCGCGCGATTGATGCTGTGGTTAAGTCGGTGGCGGAAGGTGAGCGATCGGCGAAAGATCCTCCAAAGAACAAGCCGACGTTCAGGAGGTGGTGCGATGAAGCACACACCTCGCAAGGCCACCACCCACGTCAATCAGAATGAGGGGCTGATCTTCGAGAAATCGTCGGCAGGGAAAGCGGCATGGAAACTGCCTCCGCTCGATGTGCCGGAAGTGGATACCGCGCAACTTCTAGGGTCTAGCGAAAGAAAAGACCTGGGCAATATGCCCGAGGTGAGCGAGATCGAAATCATCCGCCACTTCACGCGGCTTTCGACCTGGAACTATGCCATCGATCTGGGGATGTATCCGCTCGGATCCTGCACGATGAAGTACAACCCGCGGGTGAATGAAGTTGTTTCTCGTTTGGACGGGTTGGCTAACGGGCATCCGTATCAGCCCGAGAAGGTTTCGCAGGGCGCGCTGCAGATTCTCAAGACCTTGAGCGAGTGCCTGATTGAGATCACTGGCATGGACGCGATCACATTGCAGCCCGCGGCGGGCGCGCATGGCGAGTTGACCGGTCTGCTTCTGGTGCGTGCTTACCATCACTCGAAAGGCGCGCCGCGAAAGAAAATTCTGATTCCCGACTCTGCGCATGGCACGAACCCGGCAACCGCTGCCATGGTTGGCTATGCGGTGGAAAATCTGAAGTCGAACGCACAAGGAATGGTAGATGTGGCAGCGCTTGCGTCGCAGATGAACGAAGACGTGGCCGCGCTGATGTTAACCAATCCCAACACGCTGGGCGTTTTCGAGCAAGAGATTCACAAGATCGCCGACATTATGCACGCTAAGGGCGGCCTACTCTATATGGACGGCGCCAATATGAACGCGCTGGTCGGCAAAGTGCGTCCCGGCGACTTCGGCGTGGATTTGATGCACTTAAATTTACACAAAACATTTTCGACGCCGCACGGTGGCGGCGGACCTGGTTCGGGGCCGGTCGCAGTGAAAAAGATTCTCGAACCGTTTTTACCGACGCCTGTGGTCATCACAAAATCAGACGGCACGTCTGGGCTTCGAATACAACCGGCCGCAATCGGTCGGCCGAGTGCGCGCTTTCTACGGCAACTTCGGAATGTTTGTTCGCGCGCTCGCGTACACGCTAGCCAACGGGCCGGACGGCTTGCGTCAGACCACCGAAGACGCAGTCTTGAACGCCAACTACATTCGCAAAGGCCTCGAAGGCGTTTACGATTTGCCTTATTCCACGCCTACAATGCACGAAGTGGTATTCAGCGACAAAGTGCAGGCGAAAAAGGGCGTAAAGACTATGGACATCGCCAAGCGGCTGATCGATTACGGCTTCCATCCCTACACAACGGCGTTTCCCCTGATCGTTCCGGGAGCTCTCATGATCGAGCCGACCGAGAGCGAGCCCAAAGAAGAACTGGATTTGTTCATCGAGGCTATGAAGTCGATTGCAGAAGAAGTCAACGAAGATCCGCAGATGGTGCTGGCTGCGCCGCACACCACTCGCGTCTCGCGGCTGGATGAAACCGCTGCGGCGAGGAAACCGGTTCTGCGCTGGAAACCGACTCAATAGCGGCGGCGATCTCAAACCACACCGAACCAGAACATAATCGTCATCCCGAGCGAAGCGAGGGATCTGGGTTCTTGCCTGCACAGCGTTACAGTCACTGCACGCAAAGACCCAGATCCCTCGCTTCGCGCGGGATGACAATTATATTGTTGGTCAGATGTTGCGCTATTTTTTCTCGCTGATGTCCACCGAAGCTTGGGTGTTCTCCCAGTTGATGTTCAGCGTGCAGGTATTGCCTTTCTGATCGAACGCGATGGTGAAGTTCTCGACCGGCGATGGAGTCTGCGAAACTTTCATGTCTACCCGCGCCAGTTCGTCTGCTTCATATTTGTACGGAATGCCCCACTCGCCGGTTTTCTTGTTGATGATCAGCGTCCACTTGTCTGGATTGGGGATGGTGAAAATCGTGTAGCTGCCGGCGGGAACATCTTTGCCGCCGACGGTCAGATTCGGCTTCGGCGACGAATGTTGTGGCTTCGTTGGCGCCGGTGCCGTCCAGACTTTGCCATAAGGCACGAGTTCGCCGAATATCTTGCGTCCTTTATGCGCGGACTGGAATAGTCGACGGTGATTGTCTTGCCATCCGAAAACCTGCATTGCGCCTGGGCGGGTGGGCTGGGACGCTTGCTCTTATCCTGCTGGCATGCGGCGAGCACGGTGAAAGTGAGTAACAGTGAGGTTAGAAATACAATTTGTTTGCGCATTAGTTCCTCCGTTTTTCTTGAACCATTCAGCATTTCATTTGGCGACTTACTGCAACAAACAGCAGGTCCCTCCACTCCACTTCTCATCCCCTTTGGGACTGAGAAGCCCCGGTCGGGATGACAATCCGTATGCGCTGCGGCACCGACAAAGACGTTTTAGAAGCTTTGACGTAGAAGCCCCCACCTTGGACAGCAAACCCACAATTATGCGCCACGCCAGACAGCCGTTACAATCTCACCATGCCGGTATTCGACGAAAAGCAGGAAGAACTGGAACACTACGAAACCATGATGGGCGTGCCGCGCGGGCGGTTGGCCGTTACGATGGATATGATTACGGATGCTATGGCGCTGGTTGGGCAACACGGCGTCTATTGCCAAAGCCAGCGCTGGCCGGGCAAGCCAGTTATGGATATTCAGATGGTGATGAAGAATCTGACTGACGCGAAAGAATTGATCCAGAGTGTGATGGAGAAGTTGAAGACGGTGTGATCAAGTGTGGCGCGGGCGCCTCGCCCGCAAATGGCGGGGACAGCGGCAGCGCCTGAAGGCGCGACTTACTTTTTCAGCGGTTTTGGCATTGCTGAAGCAATGCCCTGATACGAATCTACCCTGGTACGAAAGCACCGGCGAGATGCCCGTGCTCCATGGTTTAAATTCTTCTGTGGCGGCTCTAAGCCAGCGTGTACTTTCCGCGCTCAATTATCTTCTGCGCGATCTGCTGGCGTAACTCAATCGTGTTGAATGGCTCATGCTTTGCCAGGCGGCGCAGAATTGCCAATTGCGTGCGCAGCATGTCGCCGTCGGCGACGGCGGCGATCACTTTCCTGGCCGCGGCTTCGATCTTCTCCATCGCCTGCGATAGATAAACGCGAGTCATGGCGATGGGCAGGGAAGCGGCACTTTCTCCTTTACGTTCCGCGATCTTCTGCGCCCGCAGCACCGCCGATTCCATGGCGTAGGTCTCGATCACTATGTCAGCAATCGCTCCCATGACTTCCTGCTGATCCTGAATTGCCTGCATGTATTTCTGCGTGGCCGCTCCTGCGACGAACAAGCCAAGCTTTTTGGCCGACGCCACCAGTTTGCGTTCTTCGGCCAGCGGGCCTTCGAGTTCTTCGCCAATCGAAGGCCCGGACAAAACTTCATCCATCAGTTTCTTGATCGCGGGCATAAGCGGCAACTGGCCTGACATGGCGCGCTTCAGCAGGAATCCGGTGATGATGAGCCGGTTGATTTCGTTCGTGCCTTCGAAGATGCGGTTGATGCGCGCGTCGCGGTACGCCCGCTCGGCGGGATATTCTTCGACAAAACCGTAGCCGCCGTAGATCTGCACCGTCTCATCGACTACGAAGCCGACCATCTCCGAGCCCCACACTTTAATGATGGAGCACTCGACGGCATACTCTTCGATGGCTTTGCGAGTTTCTTTCGCAGCATCGGCTGCGGACTTGTCGACCTCGGAGAGCGCAACGTCCATCATGCCGACGGTGCGATAGACGAGAGCTTCGCCGGTGTAAATGCCAACCGCCATGTTGGCCAGCTTTTCGCGAACCAGACCGAAGTCGGCGATCACCTTGTTGAAAGCCTTGCGCTGCTTGGCGTAACCAATGGCGTTCTCCAGCGACAGGCGCGCCCCGCCGACGCACATAGCGCCCAGCTTGAAGCGGCCGACGTTCAGGATGTTGAAGGCGATGACATGGCCCTTGCCGATTTCGCCAAGTACGTTTTCAGCCGGAACTTTGCAGTCATTCAAAATGATGGGGCAGGTAGATGAGCCGCGGATGCCCATTTTGTGCTCTTCCGCGCCGATGGAAAATCCAGGGAAAGATTTTCTCGACCAGAAACGCTGTGAACTTTTCTCCGTCAACTTTGGCGAAAACGGTGAACAAGTCGGCGAATCCGGCGTTGGTGATCCACATTTTCTCGCCGTTGAGAATGTAGTGCTTCCCGTCTTTAGACAGCTCAGCGCGGGTGCGGCAATTTAGCGCGTCCGATCCGGAAGAAGCCTCCGACAGAGCATAAGCGCCGACGATTTCTCCCGCAGCCAGACGCGGCAGGTATTTTTGCTTTTGCTCCTCGGTTCCGAAATAGACGATGGGCAGGGTGCCGATGCCGGTGTGTCCGCCCCAGGTCGTGGCAAAGCCGGCATATTTTGCGATGTGGTCGGCGATTACCGCGGCCGTGACTTTGTCCATCTCCAGGCCGCCGTAGGCTTCGGGAATCTCGGCTGAACTGAGCCCGAGTTCGCCAGCTTTTTTCAGCAAGTCTCGGGTGATGGAAAAATCTTTATGTTCCATCTTCTCGATGTTGGGAACGATCTCGTTGACGGCGAATTCCTCCGCCGTCTGCGCGATGAGAAGATGCTGCTCGGTGAAATCTTCGGGCGTGAAGACGTCGTCGGGCTTGCGCTCTTCAAGAAGAAAGCTGCCGCCAGAGATTCTGGTTTGCGGAACTGCTGTCGTTGTACCATTTTGATCGAATCCCTCAATCAACAAATTTCACCACAGAGGCACAGAGTCACAGAGAACATCTCTAATTCTATAGGCAGCGCATGAATAAATGTCTGTGGCTCTGAGTCTCTGTGGTGAATCGAAAGGTGTGTCCTTTCGTGCTTACCGGCACTAAGCCAGGTTCTCGAAAATCCCCGCCGCGCCCATGCCGCCGCCTACGCACATGGTCACCAGACCGTACTTCGCATTGCGACGCTTCATTTCGCGAATGATCGTGGCCGTGAGCTTTGCCCCAGTGCAGCCCAGCGGATGGCCCAGCGCAACCGCGCCGCCGTTGGGATTCACGCGCTCGGGATCGAGACCTGCTTCTTTGATTACAGCCAACGATTGCGCCGCGAAGGCTTCGTTCAGTTCGATCACGTCGATGTCCGCGAGCTTGAGCCCGGCCATCTTAAGGGCTTTGGGAATGGCGAAGACCGGGCCCAGTCCCATTTCTTCGGGCTTGTATCCGGCAGTAGCGAATGAAACGTATCGCGCCAGTGGCTTGACGCCCAACTGCTTGGCGCGATCTGCGGACATGACCACCGCGGCCGCGGCGCCGTCGGACATTTGCGACGAATTGCCGGCGGTCACTGTGCCCTTGGCGTGAAATGCGGGCTTGAGCGATAGAAGTGCTTCGAGCGAAGTGTCGGCGCGCGGGCCCTCGTCCACTTTGAATGTGATCTCTTGTCGCTTCGGTTTCGAGCCGTTCGGCGTGGTGAAGCTCACCGGCACGGGGACGGTTTCGTCTGTAAACTTGCCAGCTTGAATTGCGGCCAGCGCCTTCTGATGGCTGCGATATGAAAATTCGTCAGCGGCCTCGCGGGTGATGCCGAAGCGCTGGGCGAGCCTCTCGGCAGTCAGACCCATGGAAAGATAAGCGTCTGGATAATGGTCGACCAGCCAGGGATTAGGCGAAATTTTGTGGCCGCCCATGGGGATCATCGACATGGATTCGGTGCCGCCTGCGACGATAATCTCCGCGCCCCCGCTCATGATGCGCTCGGCCGCCATGGCAATGGCCTGCAGCCCGGACGAGCAGAAACGATTGATCGTCAGCGCTGACACCTCGACCGGCAAGCCGGCGCGCAGCGAGGCGATGCGGGCCACGTTCATTCCTTGTTCAGCTTCAGGCATGGCGCAACCGAGGATGACGTCTTCGATTTCTTTGGCGTCGACCTGCGGCACGCGCTCGAGTGCGCCCTTAATCGCGACTGCGGCAAGTTCATCGGGACGCGTGGCGCGGAGCGTGCCTTTGAAGGCGCGTCCCACGGGCGTGCGGACGGAAGAGGCGATAACAACTTCACGCATAGGAACTCCTAACCCAATTGTAGACGGAGGATGGCTGGTTTTCGAAACATGATGGCTGACCACTTCGCCATCCCACTTGACGACGGTTCCGGTTGGGCGTAGCGTGGCGTCGCAGTGCAATCCCATAAAAACGAGGAGGGATTCCATGAAGCGGAAGGCTATGTGGACCGCAGTTGCATTGGTGTTGCTGGCGACGCTGGCTGCCGGCCAAGCGCAGGAGCAATACCTCGATGTGTATACAGTGCAAGTGAAGCCGGACAAACGGGCAGACTTCGACGCCATGACGAAAAAAATGGTGGCCGCCAATCGTCAAAACCAGGGCGATTCATGGCTGACCATGGAAACTACTTACGGGCCAGGAGACCGGGTGACCTTCATCAGCACCCGCCAAGGTTACGGCGATGCTGAAAAAGCCTCGGACACGTTTTACGGAGCTATACAAAAAGCTTACGGCAAGCCGGGAACGGACAAGTTGTTTCAGGATTACAATCAGTGTGTAGCGAGTTCGCGGTCAGAGTTTCGTCGCCGTCGCTGGGATCTGAGCAGCAATGCGCCCGCTGATGCGGCGGCGATGGCGAAAATGCTGGGCGAAGCCCGCTGGCTGCGCACCGTCGTGGTGCACGTCCGGCCAGGGCAGGCAGATGCTTTCGAGGCGCTGGAGAAAGATCTGAAAGCGGCGCGGGAAAAAGCTTCGCCACCCATAACCACCCTGATATCGCAAGCGGTGGCCGGGCAAGAAGGCATCGTTTACTACGTCACCACGCCGCAAAACTCTTTGGCTGGGTTTGACACCATGCCATCCATGCAGAAGTTGTTGGGAGACGAAGGCTACGCCAAGTACCTCAAGGTCAACCTGGACGCAGTCGCAAACACCGAAACGGTAATCAATCACTTCCTGCCCGAACTGAGCAACGCTCCCGAGGCCGTGGTCGCAGTCGCCCCAGATTATTGGAGACCGAAAGCTGTCATGGCTGCCAAGACCACTACGAAGAAAGCAGGCGTGGTCAACGCTGCGAAGATAGAAGACAAGAGCCAACAACACTAGCCGAACACAAGACCGTAGCGCCGGCATCTTGCCGGCTGTTCCCGAGGCCGTCTCGCCCCGGAAACAGCCGTCAGGAAGGCGGCGCTACATTATGCGCAAAACGCAAAACCCGGACCGTTTCCGGTCCGGGGATCAGCCTGTCCAGCTATCAATTTAATTATCGGCAACGCGCCTGCGGAAGTCAACGTTACTTTTAAGGAGCCCGCCTGTCCAAAGGCTCCTCTGGCAGCTTCCCCTACCTAACCAGGGATGCTGTGGACCCGACGGGATTCGAACCCGTACCTTCCAGCTGGACAGGCTGATGTGCTCCCATTACGCCACGGGCCCCAGTGCAGGGTATGGGCTCGTGCCAGCTCCTACAAGGTTGTGCATCACACCAATCGCGCGCGGGTTCCGATCTGGGAACAAGGCTTATCAATTCCGCAGCGTCTTCCCGGTCTTCAACGTGTACTGAATCCGCTCCTGCGTTTTCTTCTCTCCGCAAAGAGATTTGAATCCTTCGCGCTCCAGATCGAGGATGTACTGCTCACTCACCGGAGTTCCCGCAGTCACGTTTCCGCCGCATAACACTTCGGCGATTTTCGTGGCGAGTTTGACTTCGTATTCGGTGATGTACTCGCCTTGCCGCATGAGGTGGACGCCCATCTTCAGCGCGGCGAGAATATTTTCTCCAGGCGCGGGAATGTCGGTGCGGGGCTGTGGAGGCTCGTATCCAGCGCGGACCAGTTCCCGGGCGCGGGCTTTTGCGTCCGCTAGGACGCGCTCGCGGTTCATGGTGATGCAGTCGGAGTTTCTGCAGGAAGCCAAGGCCGCGAGCCTCGTGAGCCGACGTGGCGACTTTCGCGGTGGCGATTGTCTCGAAGATCTTCTTCATTGCCTCCATCAGTTCGACCGATTCGCCGCGGCCGCCGGGCCGAATCGACTCGGCGCTGTCTACCGCGCGCAGGAGCATTTCTTTGCAGCCGCCCGCGCCGGGAAGTAGGCCGACGCCGACCTCGACCAACCCCATGTAAAGTTCGGCATGAGGTTGCAGCGCGGCAGCGTGCAGCGAAATCTCGGTGCCTCCGCCAAGGGTCAAGCCGAAAGGCGCGGCCACAACCGGTTTCGGAGAGAACTTGATGGCTTGGGTCATGCTCTGGAAAGTACGAATCGCGAGATCGACTTCGTCCCACTCTTCTTCCTGAATCGACATCAGCAGCAGCATGAGATTTGCGCCAACGGAAAAGTTGGTTGCGTCGTTGGTAATGACGAATGCGTCAAATGCGTCGCCTGCGCCTCCGGGCTTCAAGGTTTGCGAGATGAGTTGGACGATGTCGCTGCCAATCGTGTTCATCTTGGAATGAAATTCGATGCAGGCCACGCCATCGCCGAGGTCAACCAGCGACGCGCCGGAATTCTTTTTCACGACTCCATTCGCTTTCTTCGCGACTTCGACCGACCAGACTCCGCTCGGAACTTCCACCGGATCGTAGTTCACAGTTTTGAGATCCCAGTAGGCGCGGCCAGAGGCGGCTTTGGGATCGTCCAGGTACCAGGCTTTCTTGCCTGAGGCCAGCAACTGTTCTACGTTTGCCGCGATTGGCCGATCTTCTTTTTTCATGCGCTCAACCGTGGCTTCGACTCCGGCGGCGTCCCAAAGTTCGAACGGGCCCAACTCCCAATTGAACCCGAGGCGCATGGCGCGATCGATTTCGACAATCGAATCGGAGATTTCTGGAATGCGGTTGGCACAATAGGTCCACAGATCGGATAGAGACGACCAGAGAAAAGCGCCTGCGCGGTCGTTCTTTTGTGGAGCGCTTCCGTCCAACCCGAGCAACATCTTCAGACGGGCTCCGGTTTGCTCGATATTTTTCGCCATGTCGAGGGCAGGGAACTTGGGTTTCTGGCGCGGATGGTATTCGAGCGTCTTCCAATCGAGGGCGAGACGTTCTTCTTCACCTTTGCTGCTTTTCACCTTCTTATAGAAGCCGCCTTTGGTTTTGTCGCCGAGCCATTTTCGTTCCAGCATCTGTTGGTAGAAATCCGGCAACTTCAGGTCGCTACGTTCATCGAGCGGGGCGGGCGAGCCGCTCGCCGCCACACGGACCATGTTTGAAACCACGTGGCCTAGAATGTCGAGGCCTACGAGATCAATGGTGCGGAACGTCGCAGACCTCGGCCAGCCCACGGCTTGTCCGGTGAGCGCGTCGACGTCTTCAATGCTGAGGTCCATCTCCTGCATAAGGCGCATGACATTCAACACGGAAAAGGTGCCGATGCGATTGCCGATGAAATTCGGCGTGTCCTTGGCCATCACGATGCCTTTGCCGAGATGAATGTCGCAGAAGTGGGCCACCGCATCGATCGAGGCGCGGTCGGTATCAGGCGTAGGAATGATTTCCAGCAGGCGCATGTAGCGTGGAGGATTGAAAAAGTGGGTGCCAAACCACGAACGGCGGAAATCCTCTGAGAATCCTTCGGCGATCTTGCCGACCGGCAGTCCGCTGGTGTTGGTCGTAATAATTGTTCCGGGTTTGCGGATGGCTTCAACTTTCCTCAGCAAAGCGCGTTTGAGATCGAGGTTTTCGACTACCGCTTCGATAATCCAGTCCACATCAGCCAGCCGCTTGAGGTCATCGTCGAAGTTGCCGATCGTGATCAGGCGCGCGAGTGAAGCTTCCATGAAAGCCGCAGGCTTGGACTTTTTCGCGGCATCGAGTCCGGCAGCGGCAATCTTGTTGCGCGCCGGGGCGTCTGCGTCTGGCGGAACGATATCGAAAAGAAAACTCGGCACACCCGCGTTGGCGAAGTGCGCGGCGATGCGGGCGCCCATCGTGCCCGCACCCAGGACAGCTACTTTATGAATCTGTTTCATCAGTCAAACACTCCGATTCTGAAGACGACAGCCAAATCTCGGATTGATGACAAGATCCCAGTTGTTGTCATCCCGAGCGAAGCGAGGGATCCGAGTTCTTTGCGCGGAGGCTAAAACCCAGATTCCTCGCTTCGCTCGGAATGACAGGGGACGGGTTTGTCAGCGCGATCTGTTCTCCATATAGAAAAAGACGTGTTTACGCAGTTTATCCATCACGCAGTCGTTTTGACCACTGTGGATCATAAATCTGGATCATAAGCATGTGGGACGAAACAGGAAAAGCCCCCAAAAAACCACAGCGCGTGCCGCATTAGATGTGGGGTGAGGATGGCAGCGGCACGCGCCTCAATCAAGTTGGATTCACAATAGACGTCGAGATGATTAGAGTCAAGGTTATAGATCACACTCTGATGTGACGGATGGTCCTTTGTCTGGGCTAAAGTTCCGGGTGCGCTTTCAGGTAAGTTTGGGCGCGGCGGACCATATCTTTTTCGCCGCGGTAGGCCAGTTGTTCGGTCGCGCCTTCGAGAGCGATCCATAGTGCCCGTTTGACCTCGATACGCATCTCGGGCGCGATTTCGTCGATTTGGCCAGACTCATAGCGGAAAAGATAAAAGCTGACAATTTTGAAAACGCGCTCTTTGTCGCCCCATGAACGCACGTAAACGTACTTTGTGTCGCCGAGTTTTGTGACCGCGACCGCGGTAATACCCGTCTCTTCCAGCACTTCGCGGGCGGCGGTCTGCGCGGGATTTTCCCCTGGGTCGACTAGCCCCTTGGGCAAAGCAAGTAACATTTTTTGCGGGGTTTTCTTTGGCGACTTGGCGGATGCCAGGGTAGCAGCGTCTTTTTGGGGCTCGATTACCGCGACTTGCCAGCCTTCTGGCATGCGGCGCACCACCACCCCTCCCGACGAAACCTCTCGAATCATAGGCCTCAAGTTAACAGGAACACAGGAGTTAGTCACGGGCCCCGCAAAGTTTGAATGGCCCTTGAGTAACCTTTGGTCGTAATCTGGCACAGTCCATCTGGCTATGAAACGATTGCCTTAGAAATGGCATCTTACTTGCAGATTTAGCCCAGGTTAGAGGGCAAGGGCGGCAGGCATAAAGGCTTGCGCAGATAGCCGGGCAAGATCGGGAGAAGGTGAGGTCCCCCGTGAAGAGTCTGGATAAGATTATTCGTTCAGTGCAGGCATTTGGACGCGGACTTTCGGTACATCCCGCGGCTTTGGCGTCGAGACAGTCCGGGGTGGGCATCGGATTGGCTTTGGGCGGCGGCTTCGCCCGCGGCATTGCCCACGTGGGCGTGCTGAAGGTCCTCGAAGAAGAAAACATCCCCATTCGCTACATTGCCGGAACCAGCGTGGGTGCGCTCATCGGTGCCGCGTATTGCAGCGGTATCTCAGCCGCTGAACTTGAGCAAGTTGCCGCCCGCGTACGCTTCAAACATATTGCCCGTTGGACGGTTTCGCGCTACGGTTTCGCCAGCAACCAGCGCATGATCGGATTTCTGAACCAACTTCTCAAAGTTAAAACTTTCGAAGAGTTACGAATTCCGCTGGCCGTGACGGCTACAGATTTCTCCACCGGTGAAGGTGTAGTTTTCCACTCCGGCCCGCTGGTTGACCCGGTGCGCGCCAGTTGCGCCTATCCAGGAATGTTTTTGCCGGTGAAAGTTCGCGGACGCCTGCTGATCGACGGCATGTTGTCACACACCGTTCCCACCCGGCCGTTGCGGCAGATGGGAGCAGAGCGCGTGCTGGCCGTTCACCTCAAGGGCAAATGGACGGACGGCGACGGTCCCCGCCATTTATTCGACGTCATCGGACAATGCTTCGCCATCGCCCAGGAAATGAACAGCAGCCAATGGAAGCAGGCCGCCGACCTGGTGATTGAGCCCGACGTTACCGGCTACAAATACGATGCCTTCGAATTCAGCCCAGCCTTGGTTCGCGCGGGAGAAATAGCGACGCGAGCAGCGATCCCGGAAATCCGCAAGTGGCTGCAAACGGAAGCGCACCGCCGCAAGGCGACTCGCGCGGCCCAACCAGCGGCAGTTCCGGCTGACTAAGTTGCATTGGGAGCTAGAAGCCAGGAGCTAGAAGCTGAGAGCTACTTCATCACCCCGCGCTGCGCAATCCCAATATTGTCCCGCGAGGTATTCTTCACCAGATACATCATTTCGTCGGCCTGCCGAATGATGTCATGCGGGGTCTTGGCATCGTGGGGATAGGTTGCCACCCCCATCGAAGCCCGTACATTCAAATCCAGGCCTTCCTCTTTGCAGAACATGCTGGTGCGCAGGCTGTCGCGCAAGCGTTTCGCCACCACCAAGGCCTGATCCTTCCCCGTCTGCGGAAGCAGCACTACAAATTCGTCGCCGCCATAACGGAACGCGAAGTCGATTAAACGAAGCTGAGCTTTGATGAGGTACCCAATCTCGGCCAGCAGTTTGCTTCCAATCAAATGCCCATGCGTGTCGTTGACCTGCTTGAAATGATCCAGGTCGATAAATACGACGGTAAACTCATAACCAAAACGCGACGAGCGGTAAACCTCGGTCTCCAACGTTTTATAAAGATGCCGCGCGTTGTATAGGCCAGTGCAATCGTCGGTGATGGTGAGTTCCTGAATTTTCTCCACCGCCCGCGCATTCTCGATCGCGATGGCCGCGTAATCGCATAGCGACTGCAGGAAAAATATTTCCTGATCGCCGAAGTGTTCCATGTCCACATTCACCAGTTGAATGACGCCCAGAACGCGGAGCCGCGACCGTACGGGGAAGCAGACAATGGAACGCGTCTCCCACTTGGTCATCTCATCAACGCGTTTGGCGAAACGCGGATCGGTCATTACATCAGGCACAATCAGCCGCTCGCCATGTTTAGCGACGTATCCGGCAATGCCCTCACCCACTTTCAAGCGCAGGTTTTTCAAAGCCTCGGAGGCACTGCCCACGGCAATGGCGAAGTACAGTTCGTCGCGTGCGTCATCGACCATCAGCAGCGACCAGGTATCGGGACGGAAATATTCCGCCATTTTTTCCATGATCGTCTGCAGAATGGAATCGAGATCGAGCGAGGAAGTCAAAGCCTTGGCCACATCGTGAAATATGGTCAATTCCTGACTTTGCCGATTATGCTCGGCCCCGGTGGCCCTGGACATGAACATCAACCTCGAATATGAGCGGGAGTAACGAAATTATATGCGGCCCCAGGAAGCGCAGGCAAAGAACGATGGTAACCTGAACCCATAAAGACAAGGGTGCAGGCGCAAAGCGTCGTCGGGTGTAAGCATTAGCGTTCTCGCTCGTGCTTTTCGGACGGACCGTAGTCGACGGTTTTAAAGCGGACCATGGGTTTTGCGGGCAGCCTCCGCTGGGCACTCTCTAGAACTTCGTAACTTCGGTGAAGTTAAAATCCCTGACCTTCATCGGAGGCACGACCATGTCGAACGACTCCTCACCGCTGGCGCGCACTGGAATTCCCATGGCTTCTACGTTCGACAGCATTTGAATCAGGCTCTCGTTAAAGCGGAAATTGCGAACTCCGTAGCGAACCTTACCGTCCTCAACGTAGAAGGTGCCGTCGCGAGTCATGCCGGTAAGAATCTTCTCGTACGGATCAACTTCGCGGATGTACCACAGCCGGGTCACGAGCACGCCGCGCTCGGTAGAGGCAATCATCTGCCCCACCGACATGGGTTTTTGCGAGGTGCCAAATACGATGTTCATCGGCGCTTCGCCTATTTCGTTCGGTAACGGAAATCCGTGCCCGGTGGGGGCGACGGGACCCACTTTGTCCGCGAATTCTGAGCGTATCATTTTCTCCGCGGTTGCGCGGGCGTACACTAGGCGCTTGACCACGCCGTTTTCGACCAAATGGACCTTCTGACGGCGCACCCCTTCGCCATCGAACGGAACGCCGGATTGCAGTGGATGCGCAACGTCATCCCAGATATTTATGTTCTCGCCAAAGAGTCTGCTTCCCACGCGATTGTTCAGGAAAGAGCGCTGGTCGAGAATGGACAGTCCGCCGAAATCGAAGAACATGAAGCCAACGATATCGAGCACTGCCGCAGGTTCCAGAATGACCGTATATTTCCCAGCGGGAATTTCGCGCGGAGCCGCGGATTCGAAAGCCTTGCGGGCTGCGGTTTCTGCCAGGTCGGCGGGGTTCAGATTTGCAACGTCAGGGGAGTTAGCTTTTTGCCAGCCCGAGGAGTCTGCTGCGAGCATCGTGATCGAAATTTCCGACGAAGTTTGCCTGTGCCAATCTGCCAAGCCCCGCGAATTGAAAATACCCTCAACCGTCTCGGCTGTTGAAACAATACCAGCGGTCGTGAGCTTATGTTTTTCCGCCATTGAAACAATCTTCTTGACGGTTTCAGCGCGCTGCGCAGGAGTGATGGCGGCCGTTTCGGCAAAATGACGGCTCGGCAAATGCCGGCCAGAACTGCCCGCGCTGGACGGGTCGGGTACGGGCAACAAGTCAGGATCAGGATGTTGAACCTTCGCCAGCTTCTCCGAAGATTGCACAACTCGCTTCAGGCTTTCGTCATCAAGTTTGTTCGTGGTCGAACGAGCGGTACGTTTGCCAAACACAGTTCGTACCGAAACCGAGTAATTTTCTTCAGCGACATTTTGATGGATCGTATTATTAGCGAAACGAGTGAGCGCACTTTTCCCGCCGGAGAATAGAACCTCAACTTCGTCCGCAGTCGAATACTTCTTGATTCGATCGAAAATCTCGCTGGCTTGGGATTGACTTAGCATTTGATGTTCAGAAGTGAGCAATCAATATTGGCAAACACGATTTCGCGCCGCGGCGGACAACGTAACCAAATTCACGTTCCCTTGTATGCGCTTCCCACCTTAATATTGCGAAATCTGGCTGGAGCTGCGCCATGTCCCGTACCCATCACCTGCTGTGGTTGGCCTTTGCCGCAATGCGGCGTGCCCCAGACAACCCATTCGTCGCGTGAACAAATTGCGTCCATTGCATTCCAGAATTCGGTCGTGATTCCCGAGTACGAGGGATTCTTCAGCATCCGAGTGCGCGTGCCGTTCTTCAGCTCCCAACCCATCTCGCAACTGAACTGGAAGTTGTACCGCTTGTCGTCGATCGACCACGACTTATTGGTCTCCATGTAAATGCCGTGATCAGTATCGGCGATGAGTTGCTCCCGCGTCAGCGGCTTCTCGCCAGGCAGAATGCTGATGTTCGTCATGCGGATGATAGGCAGCCGGTTCCAGCTTTCAGCGCGCAGCGTGCCGCCAGATCGATTCATACCGATGGTGTGCGCAGTTTCACGCGAAGTGAGATATCCGGTGAACAAGCCGTTGGTGATAATGGGCGTGCACTGCGCAGGTACGCCTTCTTCATCGAAAGCGAAGGTCCCCAGCCCGGGACCATGCTCCTGGCGAGCATCGGCGACGATGTTAACCAGTTCGCTGCCATAACGGAGAGTGCGGAGTTTGTCTAGAGTCAGAAAGGAAGTTCCGGCGAAGTTTGCTTCCATCCCCAGCACGCGGTCGAGTTCAATAGGATGGCCGACCGATTCGTGAATCTGCAAACCAAGTTGCGAGCCGTCAAGAATAATATTGAACACGCCCTCGGGACATTGCTCGGCTTTGAGCAGCGCGACTGCTTCTTCGCCCACGCGGCGGGCATTTTCTACTAGCTTCAGCTCGCCAATGAGTTCGTATCCTTTATTCTGCCATTGTCCGCCGTAAGAATTGGGATATGACCGCTTCTGAATTTCGTTTCCCGCAAACGCATAAGCCGCATAGCCCACGCCGGTGGTGTATTTCGTTTGATGAATATTTGCGCCCTCAGAAGAAACAAACCACTGCTCCTCGCGCCGAAAATTCATATTGGTCTCAGCAAGCGTAACCCCGCGAACCGAGCGAAGTTCGGAGTCAATCTTCAGCAGCAGATCAATATTTTGTTCGACGGAGGTTGTAAAAGGATCAATCTGGATAGGCGTAGTCCACTCAGCATTGACGGGTTTTTCGGGAGCCAGTTGGACGTCAGACTGTTTCACCCGCGAAGATGCCTTGGCGATATCGACCGCCCGCGCCGCAGTAGCTTCAACCGCGGCACGGCTCAAATCGTCAGACGCCGCAAATCCCCAGGCGCCATCTGCAATGACACGAATGCCAATGCCAAACGACTCGGAATCCGACGCGCCGCCAACTTTACCATTCTTTGTGGACAAAGCGCGGCTGCGATCGTCAGCAATACGCGCGTCAGCATAAGTGGTACCACGTTGCGCGGCGACGTCGAGAGCCCAGGAAGAAATGTCTTTCATCACGCTGTATCAAATCTACCATGGAGCATGGCCAGCACAGAAAGTCCTTCGCTTTGCGAACGTCCAACCATCTAAGCTGGCAGCTGCAGTTGATGAAATCGCGGCTGACCCCCGCTAGCTTGCGATTTGCATGGGCCTGCCCATAGAATCAATCAACGAGAAGATCCAAGAAAAAGCATGACAAAAACAGAAGAGGTCCATCGCGCTTTCAATTGAGTAAGATAAGCCCGCGATAGCTTCCCAGCAGACAGTTTTAAGTAGCCCTACCGAACGCAGGAGAGATGGCCGAGTGGCTGAAGGCGCACGCTTGGAAAGCGTGTTTACTCGAAAGGGTAACGTGGGTTCGAATCCCACTCTCTCCGCCATTACCTTAGTTGGCCAGCACTTACGTCATGGTGACACTTATACTGACACTAAGTCGGAGGTCACTCATGTCGCGAGTCAAGGCCAGCACTCACGACCCAGCATGCTTGTAAGCGGTGCTTTAACGCGATTCTGGTCTGGAAGACCATCCGCTTTGGCAGGTCCTTGACGCAGGTTTCGTGTTCAATAGCCCGGACATCGAAAGCAACGTTACAGCACAACCACAGATGCGGCGCTTACCATCTCTCTTTTTGGCGTCAAATCAAGCTTATATCCAGCATCGATAATTTCGATTGGACTCGGCGTGGGTGTACACGTAAAGTTGCTTCGGGGATGAGGCGGCCGCAAAATGCCATGCGGTTCGATCGCGGGCGTGCGCTTTGAGGATACCTATGCGCGTTCGTCGAAGCGAAATCTGCGGCGGCGAGAACGCCGGAGGGCTGTTCCATGCTGGCTGGTGACTTGGTACATGCATCAACCGAACATGGCAAATAAAATATGGAACCAGAGAGTTTAGAATTGGAAGAAAATCGAAGGCGAAGTTCTAACCGCGCACGCGCGCGATGTCACGCACGTCCTCACGTTGGAGGAAATCGCCAACCTTGCGGCAGCAGAGGGCCAGCCCGCTGAGACCCTGATGAACGTCGTCGCCTTGATCGCCAGGCGATTTGAGACCGAGGTTTGTTCGGCCTATCTGCTGGAGCCAGACCGAGCCAATCTGGTGCTGGCCGCGACCGTCGGCCTTCGGCGGGAATGTATCGGCAATCTGCGAATGGCAATCCACGAAGGACTGGCGGGCCTGGTGGCGGAACAGGTGCGGCCTGTGGCGGTGGAACAGGCGCAGAGTCATCCGCGTTTCAAGTATTTCCGCGAAGCCGGCGAAGATGCCTATCAGTCGTTCCTCGGGGTTCCGCTCATCGACCGAGGAGTTCTGCAGGGCGTTCTGGTGGTTCAAACCGTAGAGCCTCGCATTTTCGGCGAAGATGAGATTCACATGCTGGCCGAGGCGGCGGCCCAGGTCGCGCCGGTAGTGAGCGAAGCGCGGACGCTCGATCGCTTCATCGCTCCCGCGCAGGAACGCCTTTGGGCGCTGGCGCGGAACCTGTGGTGGAGTTGGGACCACGATGCCGCAAGCTTGTTCCGCGATCTTGATCCGGTGCGCTGGAGGCAGCTGAACCAGAATCCGGTTTCGCTGCTGGCGGAGTTTCCGCTGGCGAAACTGGAAAGTCGCGCCGCCGAACTCGTACTGCACAGCCGCATCAACTACGCCTGTCGCCGGTTGCAGGAATATTTGCAGGCGGACCGCACTTGGGGAACCAGGCACGCCGGGGTTTTGCGGCCTTCCCCAGTCGCCTATTTTTCCGCGGAGTTCGGTTTGCACGAATCACTTCCGGTTTATTCGGGCGGTCTCGGAGTGCTTGCCGGTGACCATATTAAGAGCGCGTCCGATCTGGGCATTCCGCTGGTCGGCATCGGCTTGTTTTATGGGCAAGGATATTTTCGCCAGCGCCTGGATCGCAACGGCTGGCAGCAGGAAGAATATCTGGAGACCGACGTCAATCAATTGCCTATGGAAGCGGCGATCGGCAAGAATGGCCGCCCGGTCGTGGTACAAATCGAAACTCGCAGTGGCTCGATTCATGCCAAAGTCTGGCGGGTGACAGTTGGACGCTGCGACCTGTTCCTCCTTGATTCGGATGTAGAAGCCAATACTCCGGACGACCGGGAGCTGACTTCCCGTCTCTATGGCGGAAACGCTCGGACTCGAATCCGGCAGGAGTTGGTGCTGGGCGTCGGAGGCTTCCGCGCGCTTAAAGCCATGGGCATCACGCCGGGCGTTCTTCACTTGAACGAAGGGCACAGCGGATTTGCGGTGCTGGAAGCGATTCACATGCGCATGGAGGAAGAAGGCATTGGGTTCGACGCCGCGGTGCCTCGCGTGTCGCGGGAAGTGGTCTTCACCACTCATACTCCCGTGCCTGCCGGCCACGATCGCTTTCATGCGGATCTGATCGAAGAACATCTTGGACCTCTGCGCGAACCGATGGGCCTTTCCCACGAAAGCCTGATGGGTCTCGGACGCGAAGATCCGAACAACCAGCACGAAACGTTTTGCATGACCGTGCTGGGTCTTAGACTTTCGCGCCGCGCCAATGCGGTTTCCGCCTTGCACGGAGAAGTTTCGAGGGCGATGTGGACTGGGCTCTGTCCTGGCAAGCCGGAAGACGAAGTTCCCATCGGACACATCACCAACGGAGTTCATGTTCCGTCCTGGCTCGCTCCGCAGATGTTTCGCCTCTACGACCGCCATCTGGGAACGAATTGGCATCAGCACAGCAGCGAAGCGCGCATCTGGGAAGGCATTGAGAACGTGGATGACGGCGAGCTTTGGGAGACGCACCTTAGCCTGAAATCGCAGCTGCTCGAGTTCGTGCGCCGCCGCGCGGTGGAACAAGCCGAGCGCCGCGGCGAACCTCGAGAGGTTCTGCAGAGACTCGGCAAGGTACTCAGTCCGGACGCGCTGACCATCGGATTTGCCCGCCGCTTCGCGACCTACAAGAGAGCCAACCTGATTCTGACCGACATCGAGAGCCTGGCGTCCATGGTGAATGATCCCAAACGCCCGGTGCAGTTCGTGTTTGCCGGCAAAGCTCACCCTAACGATGAGCCGGGCAAAAGGGTTCTGCAGCAGATTGCCGAATTGATGCGCAATCCGCAGTTCGCGGATAAGTTCGTCTTTGTCGAAGACTATGACATCAACGTCGGGCGACATTTCGTGCAGGGCGTGGATGTCTGGCTGAACAACCCGCGGCGTCCGCAGGAGGCATCGGGTACGAGTGGTCAAAAGGTGGTCTTGAATGGAGGACTGAATCTTTCTGTTCTCGATGGCTGGTGGGCTGAGGCGTACGACGGCATGAATGGATTCGCCATCGGAACGGGCAGAACCCACTCCAACATGAACGTCCATGACACGCGTGACGCAGAGGATTTGCGCCGGGCGCTTCGCGAAGAAGTGATTCCGCTGTACTACCAGCGTGATCGTGACGGTCTGCCTCGCGGCTGGATCAAGCGCATGAAGCGAACCATCCGCACCCTGGGCTGGCGTTTCAATGCCGATCGCATGGTGATGGATTACACGCTGAAATGCTATGTCCCCGCGGCCGGGGGCACGTCCAGCGACATGCGATCCGCATGGTGACGCCGCTGCGCGGAAATGTTCGACGCGAATCATGTTTCGTTTCCGGATCAGAAGGAGGTTCCAAATGCATAACGCCATCGTAATTCTGCAGAACGATCCTGCGCGTGCGGAGCATTTGGTCTCCAAAGTCAGGTCGGTCTCGGAGGCTGTGTTTATTGTCAGGACGCTCCCCGAACTTCAGACGCTGGCATCGCAGTTTCCCATCCAAATCGGAGTCCTGGACCTGGGTTTGATAACCTTTCAGGAAATCGTTCGCCTGCGCCATCAACTGGGTATGGAAGTTGTTTGCACTCACCACACACCAGACGATGTCATGTGGACAGACGCGCTGGATGCGGGCGCGCTCGATTGTTGTTTCGACGATGATGGGCCGGCAATCTGCCGCGCGATTCAGCAAACCTCAACCGCTTGCAATCGGGCCGCCTCGTGAGGCAGCCACAGTAGGCGGTAAAGAGGCGATTGGCATGCTCATGGGTTTTCTTCACTGATGCTGCAAGTCCTCTCCTTCTCACCTTAGGTGGAGATCGATGCACTGTGACCCTACTTTTTTTCTCTCCTCCCTCGTCCTCTGCTCAAAAAGGTTACAGGCTAGGCCTATCTTTTCCCACTCGACGCAAGTCTCCCAGAGTGGCTGGGCGATTTGAAAGTTGCTGAAAACAACCTCGCTGTAAGGAATGTCTCAAAATTGTAAGTCAGAACACTGAAAGGAGTGTTTGTTCTGGGAGGAATCTTTTGCAACCCAAGTGCATCTCCTAAACTGAGAAACACCAAAATTTTTGTAATAGCGATCAGAAACGAACAGGAAAGGGAGAATCTAAATGCCATACGCGAATGTCGGTAAGGAAAACTCCACGGACGTTCAACTTTATTACGAAGACCATGGCTCGGGTGACGCGGTTGTGCTTATCCACGGATATCCACTGAGCGCCGCCTCCTGGGAGAAGCAGGTTCCGGGCCTTTTGGCTGCTGGACACCGTGTCATTACGTATGACCGCAGGGGGTTCGGCAAATCCAGCCAACCAACAGAAGGCTACAACTACGACACCTTCGCTGAGGATCTGCACAAGCTGGTGACGCACCTCAAACTGCGCGATTTTTCGCTCGTCGGTTTCTCGATGGGTGGAGGCGAAGTGGCGCGCTACTTGGGAAAGCACGGGTCGAAAGGTGTGAACAAGGCAGTGTTCATCTCGTCAGTTCCGCCCTTTCTGCTGAAGACGCCCGACAATCCGGAGGGGGTGGACAATAGTGTCTTCGAGGGTATCGAGAAGGCTGTAGTCGCAGATCGTTACGCGTTCTTCACTGATTTCTTCAACAATTTCTACAACACAGATGTGCTCCTGGGCAAACGGGTCAGCCAGCAGGCCGTCCAGGCCAGCTGGAACGTGGCAGCCGGAGCCTCGGCCACAGCCAGTCTCGCTTGCGTGCCAACTTGGCATGAAGACTTTCGAGAGGATCTAAAGCGCGTCGATATACCGACCCTAGTCATGCATGGCGACGCGGATCGTATTCTTCCGATCACTGCCTCAGGAGCCCGTACTGCCAAGCTAATCAAGGGATCCCGCTTCGTGGTAGTGAAGGATGGGCCCCACTGCATCACCTGGACCCATGCGGACGAAGTAAATCGTGAGCTGGCGGACTTCCTGGGAAAGGGTGCTGCGAAGAGTGCGGCGTCAGTGCCTAAGAAGAAGGAAGTTGCCTAACCAGATTTTTTCGAGCTTTGTTGCTCATGGACGGCGCTGCCCCAGGGGCGGCGCCGCACCGAGGTTAGGAGTGCCCTCCTCCACTCTTCGGTATCAGGTATAGCTGTGGGATTCGGAGAGTGAGGAGGCTGCCGTTCACTTCGAGGGGCGGCGATCTTGCATCTTACAGTCGCGGCCGGGGAGGATCGGCAGATTCGCGCGACCCAAGCTTTAGCCGCACGCCCGTGTCCAGCGCTGCCGTTCGTTCAACAAACTAATGACTGCATGATGCAAAATAGACGTTAACTCTGGTTTTTCAATTCAAAGGAGAAATCGAATGTCCGACAAACCCCCCACAAATGCAAACGAAATTTCCCGCGACCGCCTCGCGGAGTTGTTGAACGAAGACCTATCCCGCGAGTATCAGGCGATCATTTCCTACGTCGTCTATTCCCAGGTGCTCAGCGGCGCCGAGTACATGGACATCGCCGACCAGTTGGAAATCCATGCCAAGCAGGAGCTTGATCATGCATTGACGATCTCGCGGCAGATTGACTATCTCGGCAAAATGCCCGCCGTCACTTCCAAACCCGTACGCACATCGAAAGATGCGAAAGACATGTTGCGGTTCGATCTCGAGAACGAGAACGAAACCATTCGCAACTACCGCGATCGCATCCGGCAATGTGAAGCGCTTGGCGAATACGCAATGGCGGAGCAGATTCGCCAGATTCTGGTGCAGGAACAGGATCATCAAATCGATTTAGCTACTGCTCTCGGCGAGGAAGTTCCAGATGTCAGCAGCGGTCCTCAGGGACGTCCCTTGCGGAAGACTGGCTAACCGCGGCACGTCTCGTGAGGCGGTCGGTGAACACTGAACTCGGTGGTGGTGAGACATTGGCAGCAAGGCGGACGTGCAGCTTGACGCGGCGACCCGCTGCCTTTATGCCGATCATTGTTAGGGCCCTCGCCGTTAGGGCCCTCGCCCTTGGCCGGCCGCCGACACGGGATTAGTAGCGAAGTGCATTTCTGGAATGGAGGATATGGGGAGGGATTGTTTTCAAATGGATTAGCAGGAGAGAGGAAATGAAAAGTGAGACTAAATTCATAGCGATTTTTGTGGCGGTGTGCATCTTGGTTTTTTTAAGTCTGCCCCCGGTTGCACGCCCCGCGAATCCACCCCAGAATCAGGGAACCGCCCAGACGCAGTCCGCGGGCAAGGACAAGAACCAGAAGGTTGAGCCCAGCTCCGGCAAGGAAATCGGCAAAGGCGGTGAGGACATTGGCAAAGGCGCTGGCAAAGGGGCAGAGAGCTTGGGCAAAGGTACTGCCGGAGCGGCTGGCAATCTCGCTACCTTGCACCCTGGCAAAGCCGCGACCGATCTCGGCAAAGGCGCCGGCGGCGCTGGCAAGGACGCCGGAGTCGGCGCCGGAAAAGGTGTGGCCAAGATCGGCAAAGGAAGCGCCAAGGGAATTGGGAAGCTGGGCAAGAAGATCTTCGGCAAAGGCAGAAAGAATAATAATAACGAACAATAATAAGCATAAATCCGACGAGTAAGCGGGCTCTTCGTATCTTTAGGCGATCCGTAAGCGAAGGTTTTTCAAACGATCCCTTCAACCGCAGAGTCGAGGAGGGGAAGTTTCCCGTCATTCCGAAAAGCGAAGCGACGAGGAATCTGGGTATTCGACGTCCAACGAAAGAATCCCAGATCCCTCGCTTCACTCGAAATGACAACAGTTGGGTGTTTAGTCCGCGACGAAGCTACTGCCGGTTTGCGGCGGTAGACGGGAGCGCAATATGTCAATCCGACCTGTTAAGCGGCTTGTCAAATCGAAGCCGACTCTCGAAGGTGCAGGCGTGCATCTTCGCCGAGCGTTCGGCTTTGGAAACACCAAAGACTTCGATCCGTTCCTCCTTCTGGACGATTTCCGCAACGATGTTCCGGAGGACTATCTGGCCGGATTCCCGTGGCATCCGCACCGCGGAATCGAAACGATCACCTACGTGCTCGCGGGAACTGTGGCACACGGGGATAGTATGGGCAACAACGGAGTGATCGGCTCAGGCGATGTTCAGTGGATGACCGCCGGCAGCGGGATCATTCACCAGGAGATGCCGAAGGGCGATCATGCAGGACGGATGCATGGATTCCAGTTATGGGGCAATCTGCCGTCATCGCTCAAAATGACCGCTCCACGTTATCAGGAAGTGAAGGCTGACGAGATACCGAAAATCATCGACGACGATGGCACTCATGTGCGCGTGGTCTGCGGACATTTCTGGGGAAAGACCGGGCCTGTCGAAGGTGTTGCAGCCGATCCGATTTATCTGGACGTGTCAGTTTCCCCAGGCAAAAGAAAAACGCTCCCCGTCGAAACCGTTCGTCACGCGTTTGCCTACGTATTCGCAGGTAGCGGAAAATTCTGCAATGCTTCGGGTCCGCTCGCGGTGCCGACCGAGGCGATCAAATGGCTGGATACCAATCCTCCCGTGGAGGCGGACAATCGCTCGCTGGTTCTTTTTGACCGGGGTGACGAGGTCACGGTTCAGGCCGGGGATGATGGAATCCGATTTCTGCTGGTCTCAGGAAAGCCGCTCGAGGAACCCGTCGCCTGGTATGGTCCGATCGTGATGAATACGCAGGAACAGCTGCGGCAAGCATTCACTGAGCTGCAGGAAGGAAGATTCCTGAAAGAAGTAGACAAGCGTCAATGAAAAAGGTCGGAGAGCGTGGTAGGACCGCTTTTCCTCAAAGCGAAAGGCGGTCTAAGTAAAATGACCGGCATAACTCAAAACTGCCTATCCCTTATTACTCTTGTCGTATTGATTTGGGCGGGACACCATCCCACTCTGTTCTTGAGGACGAATACTGATCGCTGCTGATTTCCCGGCGGCTTTCGCCTTATCCCAGGGCTTGAAAGAATTTGCTGGCCAGCTTGATCAGCTTCATGGAAAATACAGGTCTCCATGGAGGAAAAGAAAATGTTTAAATCCACAGTTCTTTTCGCAGTAGCAGGAATGCTCGCTATGAGCACTCCCACCAAGCCAGCATTCACCAGCGGGTCCTGGCAGGTGGACGCCCACCATTCCGACGCCCAACTTATCACTGACGCGACAACGGATTATGGAAAAAAGAAAATAGACGTAACTTTGGGATTTGCTCGGGTTAACGGTCGAGTCCAGTTGGACAATAACGACCTTGCCAAGTCTTCCTTCGATTTAAGAATCTATCCTGCTAACGCTATGGTGCCCGATATTGATGAGGACGGGAAATTCTTGAGTGAGTGGTTGTCCAATTTATCGAATCACACATTGATATGTTTCCACTCCAAAGGAGCTGTTCGGACTGCGGGTGGGCGGCTGCAGACTACAGGCAATCTAGTTCTGACTCGCGTAGATCGCAACGTCGAGGCTAACCCGACTGAGGCGTACGCGGGACCTGTGTATGGTCCTCCGATGATGCATCGCGTTTCGCACGAAGTCACTCTCGTTTTCGACGGGCCCGCGGCCGACGCCAAGGCGCAGAAAGACGGCGAGATCCTGATGACGGGATCAACGCATATGTTCCGCGAGGATTATCCGCAATTGGTGAGAGCTGTGGTCAGTACCTACTGGCCGCCCGTGGTTCAGGATAAAAGCTGTCAAGCGCCAGCCGATGCAAGTGAGGACTATCGCGGCTCTCAGTGCACGGGAACGATGCTGATGGCTCCTGGCCTGCCCGAAGCGCCGCACGCGGCCGGCGGTGAGGATATTGGTGTCCCGCAGAATTTCAATGCCGTTGTCGGCAACCATCTGGACATTGTGGTTCACCTGCATTTGTTGCCGCAGGGTTCTGCGGAACAAACGGGAGGAAGCTAAAAGCGAAGACGCGCAGAGGCAAGCGGTGGGGCGGTTCATCTATCCGTTTTTCCGCGCTTAGGGTTTGAAAGGGCGCGGCTTCCAGCCGCGCCGGCATTGCCTCCCCATGACTCAGGGCACGGATGGAGGCGGGCATTGAAAAAAAAATATTGCGGGCAGCAACGGCTGAAGGCGCGACTGATCTTGAAGCAACGGCAGCATCGCTGAAGAGGTTTCGGAACAACTCTGGGGCGTCGAAGTTTTGAAGGGGTACGGCTTCCCAGCCGTGCCGTAAGGCTTTGAAACTATGTACGGCGCGGCTTGAAGCCGCGCCCCTTTAAGGCTGCTTGCCGCCGATTTCAGCGTTTTTCCGCAACCTCTGAAGCGATGGCCTGATACGAATCAAGCGTTTCCACCAGGCTCTGGAAGCCGTGTCCTGAAAACTTCAGCCCTATTTGGCGGTGCAATGCCCAATCTCGCTTGGAATCCAAACAGGGACGTTTCTCATCACAGCATAGAACAGAATTCATAGGAGGCTTTATGGCAACCCTCAGAGTAGCAGTGAAACGAGAGGCGGCACCAATGAAGGCAGCACAGATTTCTAAACCCGGCGGAGAGTTCGAGGTCGTCGAGCGCGAGATTCCCGAGCCGGGAGCGGGACAGGTGCGTATCAAGGTGCAGGCCTGCGGTGTTTGCCACAGTGACGTGCTCACGAAAGAAGGCTTGTGGCCTGGCATTCAGTATCCTCGTGTTCCAGGACACGAAGTCGCAGGCATCATCGATGAAGTGGGCGCCGGTGTTTCCGCGTGGAAGAAGGGGCAGCGAGTCGGCGTCGGTTGGCACGGCGGCCAGGACAACACGTGTCGCGAGTGCCGGCGCGGAGATTTTCGCAATTGCCGCAACGTGAAAGTTTGCGGCATCAGCTATGACGGTGGATATCAGCAATACATGGTGGCTCCCATAGAAGCATTGGCGGCGATACCGGAAGGTCTAAAGGACGCCGAAGCAGCGCCGTTGCTGTGCGCTGGAATTACCACCTACAACGCCCTGCGGCACAGTGGCGCGTTCCCGGGCGATCTCGTCGCGGTTCAAGGTGTCGGCGGATTAGGCCATCTCGGAATTCAGTTCGCGAACAAGTTCGGTTACAAAGTCGCGGCCGTCGGGCGCGGGTCAGAGAACGCGGCGCTCGCAAAGAAGCTGGGAGCCAGCGTGTACATCGACAGCCAAGCGACCAATGCAGCGCAGGAGTTGCAGAAGCTGGGCGGCGCACAGGTAATTCTCGCGACGGCTCCAAGCTCGAAGGCAATGTCTGAGTTGATCGATGGTCTGGGGCCGAACGGCAAGCTCATGGTGATCGGCGCCGCATTCGATCCCATCGAGGTGACACCGTTGCAGCTCATCAGCGGAAGTCGAGCCATTCAAGGCTGGGCCTCCGGAACCCCTGCCGATTCCGAGGACACACTGCGCTTCGCCGAACTGAGCGGCGTGCGTCCGATGATTGAAACCTATCCGCTCGAAAAAGCGGCCGAGGCTTACGCGCGAATGATGAGTGGAAAAGCAGAGTTCCGGGTCGTTCTGACGATGTGAGTTGGCAGCGGGGAGAAAAACTGCGAGCACTAGTTCGGCGAGGTCCGCATAGGCGGAACTGAGTTACCTCCAATCACCCCGTGCGATCCAGTGCTTGCAAGCTCTCCTACTATCGCATTGGTCAGTTCAATTGCTGGCCTCAAACCCAGGGAAAGGACAGCCCCATGGAACACCCCACTTTTTATCGCTCGATCCAGGTAGATGGGCTCTCCATCTTTTACAGAGAGGCCGGCCCGAAAGACGCGCCGACGCTTCTTCTGCTGCACGGACTTCCGTCTTCATCGCGAATGTTCGAGCCGCTCTTTGCCCGGCTTTCCGATCGTTATCATCTGGTCGCGCCCGATTATCCGGGCTTCGGACATAGCGACTGGCCGGACCCGAAGAAATTCGCGTATACCTTCGACCACTATGCCGAGATCATGAATCGTTTCACCGAAGCGCTCGGGCTCTCGCGCTACACGCTTTACATGCAGGATTACGGCGGCCCGGTGGGTTTTCGCATGATCTTGGCGCACCCGGAGCGAGCAGAGGCTGTCATTGTTCAAGACGCGGTGGCGCACAACGAAGGTCTGGGGACGAATTGGAAGACGCGGCGGGCCTTTTGGGCTGATCGGGCGGCTAACGAAAGCGCGCTTCGCACAAATCTCCTCTCATTGCCGACGACGCGGACGCGCCATGTTGGAAACGATCCCAACGTCGAACGCTATGACCCGGATCTGTGGACCGATGAATTTTATTTTCTCAATCAGCCCGGCCAGGCCGAAATTCAAAGCGATCTGTTCTACGACTATCGAACCAACGTCGACGCCTACCCGAAGTGGCAATCATGGATGCGTGAGAAGCAGCCGCGCCTGCTGGTGATCTGGGGCAAGTATGAACTGTCCTTCGACCCCTCCGAACCGGAGTCCTATCGCCGCGACGTACCGAAAGCCGAAGTCCACATCGTCGATGGAGGACACTTTGCATTGGACACGGCTGCGGATGAGATCGCTGAGTTGGTGAGAGAATTTGTCGGTTCTTTACGTGGAGAAGTGCAGGCACGTCGCGCCGGTTAGGTGACTGGATTTGCGTCTGTGGTGCCGACGCTGAGTCGGAGAAGTCTTAATACGGTACCCCCCTCCCCCCGATCTTAGATAAGGATGGAGTTACGGTTACACCCTGGTCAAAATCTTTGAGGACTAGAGACTTATAGGCAAAATCTTCCAGAGTAACGACTTATCTTTGTTGAGCCAAATGGTTTCCGCCGGCGCAGAGGATTTCTAACCGCGAATTGTCAAAGATCATTTATTATCTTATAGATAATGTAGTACGATATACATTAACTCATTTAAATAAATGCGGTCAAGAAGAAAACGGCTGCTCGACCGAATTGCAACGTATGCGATGCCAAAGTGGAAAAGATTTCGAGGCTAAGGTTTCCCCGCTTCACCTCCGCTGCTGAGATGCAGCGAAGCCCAGGTTAGCGTCCAAAGAGCGGACGCGAACCTGGGGCACCAGGCACAGAACGCGAAAGAGTGGGGCACCCGATTCATTTTTGTGGAACCGTCGTAAAGGGTGGGCCACCCCGCCCGAACTCATTATTTAAAAAGGGCTATTCTTTCCTGCCGCTTTCCCTTCGCGTAGTATCCTGGCTCTTTCTTTGGGAACGTACATGTCCACCGCTTTTTGTGCCTCCGGATCATCGAAGTACACCAAAGACTCTGCGATCGCGGGCGCCACTGCTTCGGGTGCGATTTTGCATGCCTGTAGAATAAAAGGAATTGAGTCTTTGTCCTGTAGCTCAGCCAGTCCCAAGGCTGCCATATACTCTATCTCATGACTGGGTGACAGCAAGCCTTGCCGAAGCAATGGGATTGCCCTGCGGTCGCGAGTTGAGCTTAATAGCATTATCCGATACATGGCGTTCGTGCCCGCTTCCTGGGCGTCCAATTTATGAGCGTTGGCCCATGCAGTAAACTCAGGCGAGGGACCAGCCGAAGTTTTTGCTTGCGGGTCGAGGTTCATAAAGTCAGGGGCGTCGCTCTCAACCGCGAGGGTCGCCTGTTTTATTAGGAACTCCCAATAGATATCATCTTGATCGCCCCCCAGCTTGACCACGGCGCTCGCCAACTTGGCTTTAGTGAGCCAATCGTGGCTGCGCGCGAATTGCTCCTTTAGTGTGGGGATCGCCTTCACTGCCCCAGCCGCAGCAATTGTTTCCACGTCGACAGGCGCAAAGTTACCGGACCTTACCTTTGCGATTGCATCGGACACCGCTGCCTTATCAGGAGCGGCTCCCGGCTTATTCGCATCACTTTGTGTTTGCTGGCCGTAAACGCCGGCGGTTAGCAACGCGCAGAGCATTAGCAGGTAGAACTTCCTTACCATCCACATTCTGTCCTCCTTACCTTCGGTGGCACTGCACCTTCGGTGGCACTGCGCTAAGGGATTTGGGAAGGCGTCGGTTGATAAGTCTGATCCTTAGCGACGAATGCGGCCACGGTGGGAAAGTCCCTCAGCGCTGCGCAGCCGATAAATGGCTTTCACCGTTTCACGAGCGGCGGTGGGATTATCTTTCGCGATGCACTGAAATATCCGCTCCAGGTCTTCGGCAGCGAGGGTTGACCAGCGGACTTCCATTACGGCTCGAACAATCGGGCGAGCCGCTCTCCCACTTGCTCGTGCGTGAGATAATCGCCGCGCTGCAACGCTTCCTCGCCCAGCTTGACGGCTTCAATAAAGTGAGCTTCCTCGGCGAGATAGCGGATGATCGCCTCCTGCGCAAGCGCATCCGGATCGCGACCTCGTTGGGTAGCCAGTTCCGCGACCTGGTGCTGCTGTTCAGGAGTGAAATGTACTTCCATGACCGCAGTGTAAGAGCGCAATGTTGGCCTGTCAACGGGCGGTCAATTCTGAGCGCGAGGGAAGGGTTTGTACCCGCGCTGAAAGGCGGTTAGGTGTGCGCGGATGGCCTTGCGGGCGGCGGCGGGATTTCGCCGCTTTAAAGCCTCGATGATTTTCTCGTGCTGTTTACACGCGAGATCCATGCCGTTGGCGGGAAGCAGGCTTTTTCTGATTAACTCCTGCAATGCGCCGCGGATGTGGCCGAGCAATTCGGCTAGGACTTCATTCTTGCTGCTGGCTGCGATCGAAAGATGAAACTCCAGATCCAGCTGCTCAAATTTTCCCCGGTCTTCGGCCTTGGCGACATTCATCCTTCTCACCAGGTCTTCCAGCACTGCCAGATCATTTCGGGTGGCTCGTTGCGCGGATAAAGCGGTCAGTTCCGTTTCCAGCACCAGGCGGGCTTCGGAAAGATCGTTGACATCTTTTTCCGTACTGAGAGTGCCTCGCGCCAGCAGAGGCCGATTCACGTATTTGGAAGGCCGCTCGGCGACGTAGCTTCCACCTCCGGCTCGCATACGGATGATGCCAACGAAGGCCAGAGATTTCAGGGCCTCGCGCAGGGTGGACCTGCCTACGCTGAAAGCCCGGCAGAGTTCGGCTTCAGAAGGCAGCTTGTCGCCCGCCTGCCAGCGTTTGGCGGCCACTTCCGCTGCGAGCTGCAGCGCCACTTGCTCGCTGAGTGTGGTGCGCGAGACCGGCTTCAGGGGAGTAACGGCCTGCATATTCTCGACTCCGGCGGCATCGGGCAATTCGGAGGGTCTGCCCGCACTAAGGCGTACTCCTTGGGGCCAGGCTTTTATGTGATCGTGATCACGCAGATAAGTGAGCTGCGTCGCAGCTTATAGGACAAGATGATAAGAGAATTCGTCATCCTAACGGCTCGGTTCGCTAGGTGTCTGTCGGGCGAAATTTCCAGCAGGAGCGCCATGAAAAATGCAGTTTTTGCGCGGGAAGCGCTTAAACAGCGGGTTTGCCGATGTGTCGGTGCGGAAATACTTGAACCTGGACCACTACCTCTAGAGCCGTCTTCTTGTTTTTCTTCTTTTCCACAGGTACACACAGCTGGTCTACGCGGACGAACAGGACTACAATTCGTCACCAAATCCGAAACATCTGAAGGCTTGAGGAGGAATGCGTGACCTCTACGACTGCGAAGGTATCTAAACCTGCTGTCGAAACGGCCAATCCCATAGCATGGGTCACGGCGCTGATAGCCGCGATCATCGCCTCTGTCTTAATTCTGAAGCTTCCTCCGCTTGCCCATCCCTGGCCCCAAAGCTACGACCCGACAGGACACTGGTGGCTCTCCGCCTTGCTGGCCGCGCTACCGGTTGTAGTGCTGCTGGGAACTCTTGCGCTCTTGCACATGAAAGCGCACTATTCAGCGCTGCTGGGTCTTGCCACTTCATTACTTTGTGCGATCTGGATTTTCGGCATGCCCGTGACTCTAGCGGCCAAGACTGCTGTCTTAGGCGCGGGATACGGGCTGCTGCCGATCGGTTGGATTATTCTCAACGTAATTTTCCTCTATCAACTCACTTGCGAGGCCGGACTATTTAAAGTGTTGCAAGAGAGCCTCACTGGGATTACCCAGGACCGGCGACTGCAGTTGCTGCTGATCGCCTTCAGTTTTGGGGCGTTCTTTGAGGGTGCGGCCGGATTCGGCACTCCAGTGGCCGTCACCGCAGCAGTTCTGATCGGGTTGGGCTTCGGACCTCTTGAGGCATCGGGCTTGTCGCTGATTGCCAACACCGCGCCGGTAGCATACGGCGCACTGGGAACTCCACTCATCGCGTTGCAGGGGGTGACGGGATTAGATCTTCGGGAACTCAGCGCGCAGGCCGGGCGCATTCTTCCGTTCTTCTCGGTGCTTGTGCCCTTCTGGTTAGTGTGGGCGTTCGCTGGTTTTCAGGGAATGCTTGAAGTTTGGCCTGCGGTGTTGGTGGCTGGCGTCTTCTTCGCAATTCCGCAGTTTCTAATGTCGAACTTTCATGGTCCCTGGCTGGTGGACGTTGTCGCTGCCATCGTTTCCATGCTGGCCTTGATCGTATTTCTTTTGAAGTGGCAGCCCAAGCGCATCTGGGGTTTTGAGAATGAGGGGAAGCGCGAGGCCCGCGGTACGCATGGCCACAGCCGGGCGCTGGTAACGAGAGCGTGGGTGCCGTGGCTGGTTTTGAGCGTTGTAGTTTTCGTGTGGGGATTGCCGAGCGTTAAAACCAAGCTTGATAAATTATCGTCGCCGAAGTTTCCGGTCGTCGGGCTGCACCAGATGGTGCAACGCGTGCCGCCGGTGGTGCGCAAGCCGACCGCCGAAGCCGCTGTGTATTCGCTGAACTGGCTGACTGCAACCGGCTCGGGGATTTTGGTCGCCGCAATAATCTCTGGCTTCGTCATGGGCTTCACGCCCTGGAAGATGGCGCACACGTATTGGCGAACCATCGTGCGAGTGCGATTCTCCTTGCTCACAATCGCGGCCATGCTCTCCATAGGCTTCATGACACGCTATTCCGGCTTGGACGCGACCATGGGGTTGGCATTCGCGCGCACTGGTGTGCTGTATCCATTTTTTGGCACTCTGCTGGGCTGGTTGGGAGTAGCGCTGACGGGATCGGATACTGCTTCCAATGTGTTGTTCGGCAGCTTGCAAAGAATTTCCGCCGAACAAGTTGGGATCTCCCCGACCTTGATGGCGGCAGCGAACAGTTGTGGTGGCGTGATGGGAAAAATGATCGATGCGCAAAGCATCGTCGTAGCCAGCACCGCCACGGAGTGGTACGGACACGAGGGCGACATATTGCGTTTCGTGTTCTTCCACAGCATTGCGCTGGCGGCTTTGGTGGGAATTATGGTGACCCTCCAGGCTTATGTATTTCCGTTTACCCGTTTGGTGGTGCGGTAGGCGCACCTGATCTGGCACTCGGGTAGTCACCCGCAGCTGGGTATAGTTGCCGTATCACAGCCTGAACGTCAAAGCCGTTCGGGCCGGTCCCGTAGTTCTTGCGGAAGGTTGCAACAGTACCAAGGATTCGAAATCTAGCGAAGAAGGAGAGCCCCTGCTTATGTCAAAGCTTAGAAAGTGGCTGTGTACATCATTACTCACAGTAGTAGCGACCGCGCCCGTCATGGCTGGCTCGGACGATGCTGTCCCTGCGAATAATGGAACCGGTCCTAACGCAACTGCGGCGGAACCGGCCCCTAGTCCCGCTCTGAATCCAACCTCGGCAATCGGCAACAGCAATGTCACGGCCCTTCTGGGTGTGCTGGTAATGAAGGGCGTGCTTGCGCCTTCGGAGGCGAATGCCATTCAAGGCGCAGCTCCCGAAGCCGAATTTCAACTCCTGGTAGAAGCGCTTACTCGCAAAGGTTTGCTGAGCGCTGCAGATGTTGCGGCTGCAACTCCTGCTGCACAGCCTGCCACATCTGCGGTCTCAGAATCCATTGCGACCCCGGCAACCCAGTCAGGGCAAGCCGCCACTACGCCGCAGACGCCTCAGACGGAAAAGCCGGCCCCGCGGACGGTGGTCGCGGCGATCGCTCCCGTACGCGTTAATCCCGTCGATCCGCCTGTCAAGGACGGGCTGGTAGCAGCTTTCAAGTTGGGTCCGGTCAAGATGACGCCCTATGGTTTCGTCAAAGCAACTGTGGTCCACGACTCCAGTGATCCCCGCGGCGACGATTTTGTTCTGCCTGGTTTCTTGAACGCTGATACGGGGCCAACCACTGATCCAGCATTCCACGTCAAAGCGCGCTCCACGCGCTTCGGAGCCAACCTGGAATGGCCGGATATTTCGCCCAACATTGAATTGACCGGGCGAATCGAAGGTGATTTTGAAGGCAACTTCAGCCGCGTGGATAACCGCAACGTTTCAGCTGTCCGCAGCTCGATGGCGAGCATTCGCCTGGCCTTTGCACGGCTTGACTACGCGGCAAGCGAAAACACGGACATCTATTTGGAGGGTGGTCAGGATTGGCTCCTCTACGGATCGACCATACTTCCCAACATCCTCGAAACTACGCAGCTACAGGCATACTTTGGAACTCAGTATGAACGCTCGCCACAATTGCAGGTAGGCCTTGTCGAAAAGCTAGGAGGTTCGCGCAACTTCAAATTCTCTCCTGCATTCGCGGTCAGTATGCCGAGTGAAGGCAATGTACCGGCAGATGCAACAATCACTTCGTGCGCGATACCGGCAACCTTTGTCCCGGGCACCGCGACCACTATAGGTTGCACCAGCGCCGTGACTGACGGTACTGCCAACCAGTTGGGATACGGCGAGCGGCAGGGTTCTGACTCGAACAATTTGGAATATTCCGCCCGGGCAGTTCTCCAATTCCAGCTTGACCCCGCTCCCGCCGTGGCTCCGGCTTATATAGTCGCCAGTGGTTTTGAAACTCATCGTGCAGCGATTGTGTTGCATTCGGCGATTGCGGCTCCAGCGGGCAGTTCTGCTGCAACGATTGCGACTTATGACGCCGTGAAAGCCGCTTTCCCGACCGGTGCTGAAGACCGCAGCGAGGGCTACGGCGGTCAGGTTGGAGTTTCGCTACCAACACGCTGGGCGACGGTAGTGGCCAGTGCTTATCGCGGTGGCGATCTTCGGTTCATGTTCGGCGGCCAAACTCTGTCCAACTTCAACGACACCGGCGGCCTGACTGGCGTAGTTACCGCGCCCTCGGTGGATCGCTCTTCGACCGTGGCGTTCGGTACTAATGCCGCCGGACAAATCGTGGTTGCTCCCCAGCGCGCCATCCGCGCCTACGGCGGTTTCATCCAACTGGGCCTGCCACTCTCGCGTTGGTTTAACGCGGATCCGAAGGGCCACAACGCCGGCTGGCAACTCTACTTCAACCACGGCTTAGATGCGGTCGTGCACTCCGACTTCGCCAGGGCTAAGGACATCGGCGCGGACGGTGCTGGTCCTTACAAGAGCACGCTCAACGCAGTCACTCTGTTCTACCGGCTGAACCCGTGGGTGCAGTTCGGGTTTGAGGAGTCGCTCTACAGCAGTTATGCGCTGCCGAATAATGCGGGAGTTTTCACCCCTAACACCTCGGTGGCGGGCGTTCCCAGCCGCACGTGGAGAGATCTGCGTTCGGAGTTCGGGCCGATCTTTACCTTCTAACGGGAAAAAGATAACGGCTCACTTTGAAGCGTCGGGGCACACGGGTTTCTCGTGAAGGAGAATGACCTTGTGCCCCGGCCTTGTCGTAAAATGACCCTAGAAGTGAAATTCCTGCGACGGAGTTTCAGTAGCAAAATCCTGTGGTCAACGATCGCCGCGCAAAGAATCAGACGGAGTCGAAAATGCAGTGTAATGCCAGGGTGCTCGTGGCGTTTTGTTTGCTTACTGGATTGATGTCCAGTGCTGCAATCAAGACCGAGCGGTTTCGAATTACGGTTTTGGATGCCCACTCTCAACCTCTCGATGTAAATCCTGATACGACGCCGAGAGATTGCGACAATGTCAATTACTCCGGCTATTGCCATGAAAGCAAGGTCGCACCCGTGCGGAATACCATGCGCGTGCAAAGCGGGAATGGAAAGCCCTTTGACATCACTTGCGTGTGGGATTCGCGATTGTCCAGATGCGTCGCTTTGCCGATTGGGCAGAGCTTTGACGCGCGCAAGGATAAACACGGAATCACGATTTTTTACGAAAATGACAAAGGTGGGGCGAGCAAGCAGCTTTACACGGTGGTGGAAGCGGCCCAGGTAGCTAATCCGGCCGCATCAGCCGATGCAGGCCACAATAGGGCAAGTCAAAATAGTTCGACTCAAAGCTCCGCGCAGGCAACCACAACGAGTTCGGCGCAATCTCAGCAGTCGGCGAGCGCCGCAGCGAGTCGACAAAAAGTTAAGTGCAATTTCAGTTCGACACCCGCTGGCGCTGAAATCACACTCGATGGCCGGTACGTGGGAAGCACCCCCTCGACTCTTGGCGTGGGCCTTGGTACGCATGTCGTGGTGCTTTTTATGCCAGGGTTTGCGCAGTGGAAGCGGGAACTTACGGTGTCCGACGACTCGGAGTTGACCGTAAACGCCACGTTGCAAAAAACACCGTAGATCGCGTCGGCGTCGGTTCGATTCCCTGGTGGTGTTAGGAAGGTGTATTCAGTATGACCCGATACGCCGCTATCCTTCTGGGGATCCTGTCGATCGGCGCAATTTCGGCGAACGCCGCAACCAAGCCGCAAACGACAACTATTAAAGTATTAAGCTCGGATACCGAGACCATCCCCTTAACTTCTGACAACAACGGCGCTCCCAAAGATTGCAATATCATGGATTTTTCCGCCTATTGCCATCACAGCCGGAACGAAATAGTCCGTCACAAAATGGTAGTAGAGGACAGCACCGGGAAAACCCTCACCATTGCCTGCACCGTAGATACGATGTTCTCCAAGTGTGCCTCTTTGCCGGTAGGAACAACGGCCAGCGCACAATGGACTAAGCACGGGCTCGCAGTCTGGTATCCGAATCAAAAGGGCAGAGAAGTGAAGCAGTTGTATAACCTGGCTCCGGCACCAGAAAAGACTTCGGCCGCATCTGATTCGCAAGCAAACTCGTCAATTGCCGAAGTGGCCAAGGATGCAGGTGTTGGGACTGCGTCAGCTTCTGAAGACACTCGAGAGGCTATAATCAATTTCACTTCGACTCCTCCCGGTGCTGAGATTACCCTCGATGACAGTTATGTTGGCAACACTCCGTCAAGCGTAACAGCGGCTCCCGGACGGCATGTGGTGGTGCTGTCCATGCCGGCATTTGCCAAGTGGAAACGGGAACTGCAGGTGACGGCCGGATCGAAGATTGACGTGAGCGCGGCTTTGCAGAAGACATATTAACAGGCACGTCACGGCTTGTAGAAAACAGCCAGGGCCGCCACCGTTTGCTTCGCGGAGCGGCGACCCTCTTTCCAATCCTGCTAACGGACAGATCAGTTCGCCGGGCTTTGTATAATCACTGCCTCGCTGCCCGAAGTATCGACTGAAGTTTTACCAGACTGCGCGGCAGTCGACGCAGCCTTCGTCTGCTGCTTTCGGAGACGCGCTTCCTGTGCGGTCACCTGCTGAGGCGGTGCAGATTCGGGCTCGCACTGATACTCCGGATACGAAGTGCAGCGCTCAGCCTGCGCCATCGCACGATCCTGCTGTGCCTGAGCGCAGTTGTGCAGAGCATCCAAAGTCTGCCAGCAAGCCGCGTCGTTAGGATCCGGCAAACTGTTCTGAGCAAATACAGATGAACTTGCAAGCAGAAGCAAAGTTGCAGTTATTAAAATTGTAAGAAGTTTCATCGTAATCCTCCCATTTGTTTCTGCATCATCAGATTGTCGGTGAACTATTTTCGGACGGACAAATACTGCTCGTTTTCTGCCATTCTTTTTTCCTGTATCAAGAGATCAACATCGAGCATCTTGTAAACATATGAATCTAGTGGGGACGAGATCAGCGGGATTACGGCGCCGCGAGCAGGAATGGCCGACGCGTCGCATTTCGCTGCTTATATTTCCGCGTGTGCACCTGATGAATATCGCCGGTCCGCTCGATGTGTTCACGCGTGCGTCGGTGGCATTGACTCGCGCCGGGAAACGCAGCTCGCGCGCGTACGAAATTGAGTTGCTGACGATAGACGACCTGCCATTGGTGACTGCGTCAGGTCTTAGCCTTGTGGGTGGGCGGCATTGGACGCAGGCAGTCACACCTATTGACACGTTGCTGTTAATCGCCGGGGCGTCGGAATTGGATTCGTCTATTGCACCGGAACTTCTGGCCTGGTTGCGTGCGAGTGCTGATCGCGTTCGCCGCATCGGCTCGGTCTGTTCCGGGGCATTCGCATTGGCTGCGGCTGGAATACTCGATGGACGGCGCGCCACCACACACTGGAAGCTCGCGGATAAGCTGGCGAGACGTTATCCGCGGATTTCAGTAGATGCTGACAAGATTTTCGTTCAGGACGGAAACGTGTGGACAAGCGCCGGAGTATCAACTGGCGCTGACCTGGCGCTCGCCATGGTTGAAGAGGATCATGGACACGCGGTTGCGCTGGACGTTGCCCGCCACATGGTGCTGTTTCTGCGGCGCCCGGGCGGACAGAGCCAATTCAGTACGCAGCTCGCGGCCCAGGCTGCAGACCTGCAGCCTATTCGCGAATTAATTGCTTGGATCTCTGACCATCTTGATGCGGATTTGTCAGTTCACGCGCTGGCCAAGCGCGCAGGGATGAGCGATCGGAATTTCAGCCGGGTTTTTTCGCGGCAAGTGGGCACCACACCCGCGCGTTTTGTGGCCAGCTTACGATTGCAGGTGGCCAAAGCCAGACTGGAGGCGACAACCGATAACGTTGAGACGATTGCTTCGCGGGCGGGCTTCAGTGATGGCGAAGCTTTGCGCCGCCGGTTCCGTTCAGAAGGTGCGACCCCGCGGTTGTACCGTGAGCGCGCAGCTGTGAGCGATGCGGGAACGGCTTAACCGCTGTTGTTCGATGATCGAGTTATCCTTCCATTGTGGAGACGTCGCCCGCGTCTACTCCCGCCTCCTTGGCCTTCAGGAAGCGCCGCAGGATTTTTCCCGAACGAGTCTTGGGGAGGGCTGCAACAAATTCCAAGGCTGCGGGAGTGGCGATCGGTCCTAGCTCTCTTCTCACATGTTCGATCAGGATGTTAGCGAGCGCATCCGACTGCGTGTGGCCCGCGCGGGTTTGCACGAAGCACTTGATGACCTCGCCCTTGAGCGGATCGGGAACGCCAATCGCTGCAGCTTCCGCGACCGCGGGGTGCGATACCAGCGCGCTCTCGACTTCCGCGGTTCCAATGCGATGGCCAGCGACGTTCAGCACATCGTCGCAGCGACCTAGAACTGTGATATATCCATCTTTATCTTTTAGCGCAACATCGCCGGTCACATAACAGCCCGGAATCTGCTGCCAATCGCGTTCGTATCGCGCTGGGTCTCCCCAGACTGTTCGCAACATGCAAGGATAGGGCCGCCGCAGCACCAGGCGTCCGCCCACGCCGGATGGAACCGACTTGCCTTGCTCATCGACTACGTCTGCTTCCGAGCCTTCTAGCGCTACCCCCACTTTCCCCGGTCGCACTGCCATGGTCGGTGGCGTGCCTAGGGCTGGGCCGCCCAGTTCGGTTTGCCACCAGTTGTCGACTACGTAGCCCCATTTGCCATCGCCTGCTAAATGAGTCTGCGCCCAGCGCCACGCTTCTGGATTCAACGGCTCGCCGGCACAGGCAATCACACGCAAACTGGTAAGGTCGTACTTTGCTGGATAGGCTTCCCCATAACGCATGAACATGCGCAGAGCGGTGGGCGCAGTAAACATCTTGGTCACGCCGTAACGTTCCACGATTTCCCACACTATACCTGGATTCGGGTAGTCGACTGCGCCTTCACGAAACAGCGTAGTCGCGCCCGCGCACAGCGGGGCATAAACGATATAAGAGTGGCCCACCACCCAGCCGATATCGGATGTGCACCAGAAGATATCTTGATCGCCGACGTCGTAAAAGCTTTCCAGATAGTAAGTGGTGGCGACCATGTATCCGCCGTGGACGTGCACCACCCCTTTTGGTTTTCCGGTCGATCCCGAGGTGTACAGGAGGAACAGCGGATCTTCAGCGTCCATTTCTTCCGCGGGACAATCGGCGGGGAACTTCAGTAAATCGTTGAAATCAACTTCGCGTTTGCTATTCAGCTCTGTGGGGCGCCGCGCATAAACCACAACTTTTTCTACGAACTCAAGCGTATCGATGGCCTCGTCGACAATGGCTTTCAACTCCACAGTCTTGCCTCGACGGAATCCGACATCGCCCACGATGATGACCTTGGCTTGCGCGTCAACAATCCGGTCGCGTAGCGCGGTGTGTCCGAGTCCGGCATAAACGACCGAATGGATAGCTCCGATGCGAGCGCAGGCCAGCATGGACACAGTGCCCTCGATGGTGAGCGGCATATAAATAACGACGCGATCGCCTTTTTTCACACCAAGCGATTTCAAGCCGTTGGCGAAACGGCACACCATGCGATGAAGCTGGCCATACGTCACAATGCGCTCGGTCCCATCTTCTCCAAGCCAGATGAAGGCCGCGCGGTTGCGCCGTTCGGAATGCGCATGGCGATCGAGTGCGTTCAAAGTAATATTGGTCTTGCCGCCAACAAACCATTGATGGTGAACGCCATCCCATTCCAGAACCTTGGTCCAGGGCCGCGTCCACACGAAGCGTTTGGCGTACTCGCCCCAGAAACCCTCTGGATCCTTGACCGAGCGCTGGTAGGCTTCGGCGAAATTCTGCTTACGGCAATTTTGCGCCACGATCTGCGGCGCTGGATATTCTTTATCCGTCGTTAATAGGTTTGAAATGCCTTCGGTTACGGTAGCAGGGCTGCTCATGGCGTTCTCCCGCGAGAAGAGATGTGCAATTCTATGGCTGCTCCGAACAGGCTGCAGTGATCGGGATCACAATACGATGTGAGCTGAAAGAGTACATCATTCGCGGCACCAGGGAGCACGATTTGCGCGGCGGCCGGGTACTACGGGGGGATAACTAAGTCGGGCTACACTCGCCCACTATAGTACGGTGGGATCGGTAAGATCAATTGTTGCCGATGAATCCGAAACAAAAAGGAGATTCATCGTGCAGTTGCCCTATTGTGATGTAGTACCAGCGCTGACTTGCAGCGTATGGGAGATGATCGGTCGTTCACTGTCGATTCTTTGGATGGACTGGCCGAAAGATATGCAAATTTCAAGTTTCAATCAGGGCGGCGCTTTTATTCTCAATGGGACGTGCCCGCATTGTGGGAAAGAAGCGGCCTTTGCCCCTGTTACGCAGGCGTACGAGGAACGTAGAGGTAACTATCCCTACCGAATGGCAGAAGTGGCCAAGTGCATCGCCTGTAACGACTACATCCTTGCAATCGCAAGATACGAGCAATATACCTCATCTACCGGGTACTTCGTCTACGACGCTCATTATCCATTGGGCAAGCCGAATGACGCAGTTGCCGAAGAGATTCCACCTTCGATCAAGCCCGACTTCAAGGAAGCCCTCAGATGCCGATTCGTGGACGCTTACAACGCAACCGTTGAGATGTGCAGACGAGCTTTGGAGGCGAGTTGCGAAGAGCAGGGTGCAGCAGCAAAATTAGTCCTCAACGATAAGATTGACTGGGTTCATGATCAAGGAAAGATCACAACTCCGCTAAAAGATATGGCGCATACGATTAAGCTCGGTGGAAATCGGGGGGCTCATCCCTCCGACAAAACGCTGACGAAAGAAGATGCAGATGCGGTGATCGAATTTACTAGGGAGTATTTTCACCACGTCTATGTGATGCCCGCTAAAATGGCAAAAGTGAACTTCGAAAAACCAAAGACAAAACCATGAAAGGCATTTATGGCAAATCCAGAATTTGAGAAGTTCGATGCGACGATGCGTAAGGTTCTTTCCGTATCGCACGACGAATTACAGCACCGAGAGAAAGAATGGAAGCGCAAACGGGCAAGGAAAAAGCGGGCTAGGGCTGCGCCATCCACAGCGAGAACGAAAGGTGCACAATGACCAGCCATACCAAACAGTTTATTGAACTCTCTGACATCGTTGGGCTTCAGCTTGAGTGTAAAAAGTGTGGAATCTCACTACTTGCGGGCGGTGAGACCCTGACGGCGACTCTTGTTGAATCACATAATACGACGCTCAGTCAATGTCCCACGTGTAACAGTCCATGGACTGTTCCCGCTACAATTCCAACCCAAATGGGATATGACACAGAGGTCAAAAAGTTCCTACGACTGATAGAAGAGATTCGTCGTATCGAGAAACACATTGGATGCCGAATCCGCTTCGAGATTAAAGAAGATGTTTCTGTGACCCAGACTTCCCACGCTTCAAACGCGAAGGGTTAAAAAGCCTCGGCGGCTCCCACCTTGCCCGTGAGGGCTGCAAAAGTTAACCGTTTGCCAACGATTTTGCGAACGACCATATCGAATCTGTCAGCATCAGTGACTTTGTTTTCTTTGGTCGCACGATTATTGAAGCGAAAGACCTGTTCATCAAGATAGCGGAACAAATGAAACGGCTCTACCGCAATGTAGGTTCCCTTGAGGCCGCGCTTCAGGAGCGACCAGAAGTTCTCCATGCCATTCGTATGCACGCGGCCATCTACGTATTTGTTAGCGTGGTCGATGATCTCATGCGCGTACTCTTCATTCAGGCCTTTGTATCCGCCCATCTCATCGGTAAAGAGTGCCGCGCCAGTTGCGACGTGCTCACGGACAATGGGTTGCAAAGTTTCCTTTTGCCGATCCGGAATGACTTGAGTGCGAATGTGACCGCCGCGCTCCAAGATTCCCATCACGATCATTTTGTCTTTTGCAGCTTGTCCCTGCCCAGTAATGCGTCGCGCTTTCACATCCTTGTGCATATTTCGCGCTTTTCCGCCGATGAACGTTTCGTCCGCTTCTACTTCGCCGCCGAGTTTGCTTCCGAAGTGTTCGTCCTGCAAGGCGAGCCGGATGCGGTGAAGCATGAACCACGCCGTTTTCTGACTAACCTTGAGATCGCGTGCAATCTCATAACTGCTGATTCCGTTTTTGCAGTTCGACAGCATCCAAGTTGCGGTGAGCCATTTATCCAATGGAATCGGGCTGTCCTCGTACACGGTGCCAACTTTGACGGAGAACTCACGCTTCGGGTGATGACTGCCGCACTTCCATGTGCGCCGCTTTGGGTTGAATGGGCTGACCTTTTCCGAACCGCAACCGGGGCAGACAACCTTGCCATCGGGCCAGCGTCGGATGGCCATGTAATCAATGCAGTTATCGGGATTCGAGAAGTACAGGATCGCCTCTTGCAGGCTTATTGGTTCGGTCATGGCCTTATTCTCCATGACCAAAATCTTAGCCTAAAACAGTGGGCGAGTCAAGTTAATTATTACCCTAAGTCGTTAATGGGGATTTCCCTGCAAGATGGAGGCAACTTCGACTCCTGGCGGGCGGCGCAAGGCGGTTTCCGCACCGATTGGACCAGGAGCGATCAGGATAGCTTCACCTTCCAGGGCGACCAGCTACATGGTGCGCAAGGCCGAGGCAAAAATTCGCCATCGGCAGCTTGCGCGACAATGAGATGCTGATTGTTAGCCGCGAGGGTTGGCGCTAATGTATTCTTATATGCGGCAATCCGTAACTAGCTGTACAAAACAAAAGGCCACCAAGGAAGCCTTGGTGGCCATAAGTCTGCCCGAACTTAGTTTTGCGGTGGCGTGTGCTGGGTGGAGTGTGTGCTTCCAGGAGTTGTCGAGTTGGGGCTTTGGCTCTGCGGAGTACCTTGCGTCTCCGGAGTTGTGCCGGGAGTCGTCGTGCTGCCAGGATTGGTGGACGTGCTGGGAGTTGGCGCGGTTTCCCGAGTTTGGAGAAGTGGTATCGGGTGTCGGCGAAGCGTGCCCGGTGTGGTGAAGCCGTACCCGGCGTTGGTGAAGCAGTTCCGGGCGTGGGCGAAGCCGTGCTTCCAGAATTCGGCGACGCGGTGCCCGGGATTAGAGCCGGTCTGTCCGGGGTTCGACATCGTTCCCGGGGTTTGTCCGCTTTGCGCGCCTGCACCTGCCTGTCCGGCGCTTGATCCCGTTGAGGAACCGGCGCTGGAGCCGGTCGATCCCGCCGAGCCAGTGGATCCGGCGGAGCCCGACTGCCCCGTTTCAGCCACTACCCAGCATGTCAAAAGTAACAAAACTGCCATTATCGAAATCTTTGTCTTCATGGGGCCTCCAAGCCTCCAAAAGGAAGTAACGCCAAATTCGCGTTCTACATGGAGTGTAGGTCGTCAGCTCAGAACTGAGAATCCAGTGGACGCCCTAGGTTTTGCGGGGCGATGCGGTAGAAATTCGCTTGTCGACCGCCCTGTACGCCACATTGAAATCGTAATCGTCCCAGGACAAACCGGTGGCTGCAAAGAGCATCCAACCATTCCATGCTTGCCGGGAAACGTTGCAGCCCAGCTTTGATCTACATCTTTATAGCGATCATCGTGGGCACATTGGCGTTTGTCGCTTTGCACCACGGGCCACAGCGACAACCCCGCAGCGAGCCCATCCACGAAAAACAGTAATCGGAGAATCGACTCGTTGCAGCGACTCAAGCTGCGCAGAATTGCCAGATTGAAGAATCAATCTTGGGAGGAAAAATACAGAGGCCGGCCGGACTTGTATGCTTGGGTCCGTCGGCCCCTGGAAGGGCGATCAGTGTTGGTCGTTATCGTGATGATCGTTATCGTGATGATCGTCGTGGTGATCACGATCCCAGTTCTGCTCGGTCTCCCATCGGTGTTCTCTTCCATTCCACCACTGATGATATTTTTCCCAGCAGCGCTGCCGTTCCGCATTCAAGTCACGCTTCGCCGCTCCTCGGCTTCGTGGCTGTGCTCGCCATCTTTTTGGATCGCTCTGTCGAGCCTCACTTCCGCTTTTTCAACAGCGTGCTGACACTTGCCTCTATCGTCGTCGGCCCGCGCCTGCGGTGTCGCTGCAAAAAACCAAAGTGCTCCAGTCACTACGAATGCCACTGCTGTCCTTAATAATCGTCGAGTCAAGATTGTTCTCCTTTTCTATGTCGCTGGCGGCGGCGAACAATTGCCGCCATGCGGCCTGATCGAAGCACTACATCCGATTGCTTCGCCCCTGGGAATTTGCACCCAAGACCCAACAAATTTTATGGACGCAAAAAACGCTTTTCGATACAGGACATTCCCTATTAACTGGAAAGTCAGCCAAGGGGAGAACGATGGATCCAGGATTGAATTGCCTCGTTTATGACTACCGCCGCGAGTGGAACGCCTGATTCGTATCAGGGCGCGCCTTCAGGCGAGCCGGAACTCACAGCCTTCAGAAAAAGCTCGCTTTGAATTGGTCATGTCTCTGCCGTGCTTGGCTCATAAGAGTTGGGAATTCCGCTTCGTTGCGAAGACTTTGCAACCGAGGGTCGCGCACGAAGTAGGGATAACAAAAAAATCCGCCCCCGATGCTCAAACGCAGCATGTGCAAAGCCGCAACTTTATCGCCTAATACCGCGTAAGCTTGCGCAACTTTATAAATGCCCTCGGCATCGGTCACTCCCCGCCGCTCGATCCGATCTTCTGTTTCATGCAGAAGTCTCAGGCCCAGATCATTTTCATGGTTGATCGAGTAACTGAGCGCTTTACCAACTTCGGCGGGAAGCAATGCGGGCTCCATTTCATAAGCCCGATCAAAATCTCTGCTTGCCTGTTCGTAGTTTCCCAGATAGTACTCGCCAAATCCGCGATAGAACAGGATGTAAGTCGAATCGTTCACCGGCAAGCTCTGGATGAACTTGTGGTATTCGCCAAGGTAGAGATAACTGTTGAGCGCTGAACTGTTGATCTTGACTTGCGGGTTATTTTGGCGCGCTTTCTCACACTCCGCCACTGACTCACGGAGCATCCCGCCAAAGCGGTAGGCATATCCCAACTCCCAGTGCGCCTCTGCATTGTTGGGACTGGTCTGCAAGGCCGATCTCAGCAAGGGAACGGATTGTTCCACGTGTCCGGTATCGGTAAGCAGGTTCGCCATATAAATTCGCGGCTCGACCAATGCGGGATTCAGCGCAATCGCTTTCTCGTAAGCCGCCTGTGCTTGGTTGTAGTCTTCCCGTCCTCCGAAGCGTAATGAGGCATTGGTGGTAAATGCTCTGCCAAGATGCGCCCAAGTAGGCGCGTAGTTGGGCTCGAGCGCGGCAGACTTTTGCAGGAGTTCAATCGCGGGACCAAATTCATTCAAAGAATAAAGATCGACTCCGCGCAAATAATATTCGTAAGCCAGCGAATTAATCGGTTTATCGGGCTTAAGATTCGCGGCTTCCGCAGGCGAGAGATTCAACTGCAATCCTCGGATAATTTGTTGTGCCACGCGATCCTGCACCGTCAGCAATTTGTCGTACTTCAGGTCGATGGAATCTTGCCAAAGAATCTTGTCCGGCTTCACGTCGACAAGTTGCGTCGTGATCCTGAGGTCATCGCCATCCTTTAATGAAGCTGCCGGTGAGCAGGGTGTCGACGTTCAAATCGGTTGCAACTTTTTTGGGGTCGATGATCTGGTTGCGATACTTGTCTACAGAGGATGACGGCCGAACAGTTAGCGCGCTAATGTAACCGACCTTGGTGATAACGGCATCCGCAAGTGAAAATCCCAGAAAGTCGGTCTGGGGATCCTGCTTGAGATTCCGAAAAGGAAGAATTGCCAGGCTGCGAGGTTGCTGAGTTGTTGAGATGGAATGTGACTTGTGTAAAGCGAAGTAGCCAAGAACCAGCGCGGTCAACAACAATATCGCGAGACCCAACCAGGTTCGGCGCGAATAGAGAAAGCTCGCTCGCGAGAGGTTGCTCATCAATCTGGAATAGTGGACGACCGCCCGATCCTCTTTTTACGGTTCCGATTTTCCCTGGTTCGATCCCTACGCTTGCGTTTGATTCTGGTCGCTCGATCCCTGCTACCGCTCGTCCGGCGACCAGGCCGAGCTGACAGTTGCAGCTTGGTCTGAAATTCCATCTCCTTCTTGAAATCCTGCAGATCAATCAGCAAATCTTTTGCGGTTTGGTAACGGCTCTCCCGATCCTTGCGAATCGCTTTACTGATCATTCGCTCCACTTCATGAGGAACCTCGGGAGCAAATTCCACCGGCGCCGGAGGCTCCGTCTTCAGGATTTCGGCGATAACGTCGCTGGCTGTCTCACCAGCAAATGCCTCTCTTCCCGTGACCATCTCATAAATCACCGCTCCCAGGCTGAAAATGTCACTGCGCGCGTCAACCGGAAGCCCTCGCGCCTGCTCCGGAGACATATATTTCGCAGTACCAATCACCATTCCCGGTTCACTGGTCGAGGATGCGATGGCCGAAGCCGTGCGACGAATAGTCTCTCCAATCTGCCTCTCGTTCAGTTTGGCAATCCCGAAATCGAGCACTTTGACGATGCCATCGGTTCGCACGATCACGTTGTCGGGCTTGATGTCACGATGAACAATTCCGCTCGCATGCGCCGCAGCCAGAGCGCTCGCAATCTGGATCGGCAATGTCAATCGCCGTGCTCAACTCCATCCTGCCAGCCAACAGACGTTGGCGAAGCGTGACCCCGTCGATGTATTCAGAGGCGATAAAATGCAGCCCATCAGCATTTCCGAATTCATAAATAGTGAGAATGTTGGGATGATTGAGCGCCGAAGCTGCGTGGGCCTCATGCTCGAAACGACGCAACCCGCGCTCATCTCGAGTGAGTACTGTCGCCAGCAGTTTGATCGCAACCTTGCGCCTGAGACGCAGATCCTCCGCCAGGTAGACTTCCCCCATTCCCCCGGCTCCAAGCATGGAAATGATTTTGTAATGGGCCAACTCTGTGCCCGGCGCAATGGAGTCGTGGCGCGCATTATTCATGATCTCCTGCGCCGCGTCGAGCACAGGCTTTTGCAGAAAATCCATGGTCTGTTCGGCCGACTTCAACAAGTCTTCTACTTCTTTTCGCAGCTCCGTGTCGGTACCGCAGCTCTGATCGAGAAACGCCGTGCGCGCCTCAGCCTTTAAGTGGAGCGCCTGATAAAACAGGGCCTCGAGCCTTCGCCAGTGCTCAGAACTGGAAGACAAAGCCATGAGTGGTTATCCCTACGAAAGGCCGTGTAAAAGTTCCCAATGCAGCCGGGCTTTAGCCATTGTCAGTTCGCGATGTACCGCGGCCGAGAAATCTCCAAGGCGGCTGCGGCTTCATCGTAGGTTAGCCCGCCAAAGAAAAGCAACTCGACCAGAGTACCCTTGCGTTGGTCGTGTTCCGCCAACCGGTGCAACGCCTCGTCCAACTCGAGAATGCCGCCTGTTCTTGTGGTCCAACCAGCACCGCCTCATCCAATGAAACTTTCTCAGCGCCACCGCCGCGCTTGTCGTGTTTGTGCGCCTTGGCGTGATCGATGAGGATGCATACGCCGCAGATGAACCCGGTCCTCCCAGGCCACGTCGGCATCCACCAGGCGCACATAGGCTTCATCCAGCGCAGTCGCTCGCAACGCGTGGTCGGGCCTTTCAGCGCGCAAACATTTTGATGCCAATTTACGAGGCTGCTCGTAGACAATCGGCATCAATTTGTCCAATGCCGCCTTGTTACCGCTTCCCCATTGCTGAAGAAGCTGTGTTACCAATTGCCGCTCTGGAGGCATTTACTCCGCTCTCGTCGCCGATTTGACACAGAAATTCGCTGCAAAATTATACGTCCACCGAGAGCAGACGCTGCCGCTGGGTTTTCTAATCGTATCTATGCTCAGGGCCCAAAGCAATTGCTGGATTCATCGCATCAGGGTTTTAGTAAGATGGAAGACACCAGACTTTTCGATCCGCAGGATCAGGCATAAAAGTTGAACCTAGTGTAAATAGGTATAGCTGTCGAGGAGCTGATCCCAAGTGTTTTTGAAGGACAAACTGAATGGCGAATGTGAACACGAAAAAGGGGTAATCGGAATTCTAACGGGCGGCGGCGACGTACCCGGTTTGAATCCGGCTATTCGCGCTGTGACTTTCAGAGCGATACGCGAGGGTTGCAAAGTCATTGGCCTGCGCCGCGGATGGGGCGGCCTGGTCGACATCGTTCGTGAAAAAGATTATGACAACAGCGACAACTTTCAAACCTTGACGGAAGAGATCGTCAACCGCGCTGGGCGCACGGGCGGAACGTTCCTGCACAGTTCGCGCACCAACCCTGGCAAGGTTAAGAAATCCAGCGTCCCACCGCATCTGCAGGGAACATACAACGCCGAGATCAACGATCTGACGCCGGAAGTGCTCAAGAATCTCGACTGGCTGGGAATCGATTTCCTCATCCCCATCGGCGGCGATGACACTTTGAGCTACGGCGTTCGCCTCTATCAGGAAGGGGTGAAAGTCGTCGCCATCCCCAAGACCATGGACAACGATGTCCCTGGAACCGACTACTGCGTCGGCTTCAGTACCGCGGTCACCCGGACCATCCAGATGACAAACGATCTGCGAACGTCCGCCGGTTCGCACGAGCGTTTCCTGGTTCTCGAAGTCTTCGGCCGCTATGCCGGTTTCACCGCGATGCTGCCGACTATGGCAGGAGCCGCTAATCGCTGCGTAATCCCGGAGCATCGCTTCAACATCGAGCAGTTGACCGAGTTGCTGGTCGCCGACCGCCGCAAAAACCCAAGCCACTATTCCGTAGTTCTGGTTTCAGAAGGAGCCATGTTCGAAGGTGGAGATATGATTTTCGAGGACCATACCACGGATGCCTTCGGCCATAAAAAGCTAGGCGGCATCGGCGATCTGGTTTCGGAGAAACTGAAAGAGCTCTCGCCCAAATACAACAACGGCAAAGTTATCGAAGTGATCAATCAGAAGCTGGGATACCTGGTTCGCTGCGGCGATCCCGATGCCATCGATTCGATCGTCCCCATGGCGTATGGCAATCTCGCGCTCGATCTGCTTCTGCACAAGATTCACGGCCGGCTTGTGGTATTGAAGAACGGACGCTACGACAACATGCCGGTTGATGCCGTAATCGCGTCAAAGAAAGTCGTGAACCTGAAGGAGCATTACAACACCGAGCGGCTGCGTCCACACTTCAGCAGCTTCGAAATGAAGCCGCTGTTTATTATGACGAGCGAAGCGACGTAACGGTGCTGACTACGAGGCGAGTGCGCCTTTGATCGCTGCCACCCGATCTAACAAGCTTCCTGGTTCGATCAAGACGATCTCAAAGCCGAAGTTTCGATAAGTCTCTTCATGGATGCGCTCGAAACGCAAGAGTCTCCTCGAAGGTGATCCGCCGCGCTTCAGTGTGAGTGATGAAACCAAGATTCCGTATAAAGAAAACGCGCTTTTGAAAAATCGCCTCGCTCTTGATGCGCTCCAGCTCGCGCGAAAGCGCGTCGGACACTGGGTGTCCAAGATAGACCGCCAGGGCGGCGGTGCAGATGGCGGAGCGATCGTGGAACTGTGTCTCAGCCTGCTCGAAGGATGCGCGCATTTGACGCGCTCTTTGCAAATCCGCGACCGCATCGATGAATGAGGCATGCGCCCAGGGTTCCGCGATACCCTGTGCCTGTTGCAGCGCGATGACGTCAGTCGCAGCCTCTTCCACGACACTGAAGCCGTCAACCTCCAGTTGGCGGATTATGCTTGTCTTTCCCGAACCGGGTGCCCCGGTGAGTACAAACCTTTTCATTGCCAAGTAATTTTATTTCAAACACGAATTCCTGACCGGTACCCAACCCGATTGACAGCGACCCGGCTTCACCGCGAAACTGGATTTGCCCTGCGCGCTGCATGGTAACTTCTAACCAAGCGACCCCGAGGTGACTTCCCGATGCCATCACAGAACACACCCGAGCCGAAGCCAAATGCCGAACACGCGCCGGTGGTCGAGCACGTTTCCGGCGCCCACGAACTGCTGAACGCGTTGCGCAAGAGGATCGGAGAACATCCCGAACTCGCCGAAGCCATCGCCAAACTGGAAAGCGCATTGAATATTCTCACGGTAAAAACCGGCGGGATGTTATAGGCGCGGGCTCGTCCTACGCGATAGCGTGGCGTTACAACCAGCCTTTGGTTCGCGCGATTCGCGCCGCTTCAACCCGATTGTTCGCGCCCAACTTGCTGATAGCTTCGGAAAGATAATTTCGCACCGTTCCCTCGGAAAGGCTGAGTTGCGCCGCGATGTCACCGCTGCTCACACCTTCGCCGGCCAGCCGAAGCACTTGCCGCTCGCGATCGGTCAGCGGGTCCGGTTCCGCCCAGGCTTCGGTAGCCAGTTCCGGATCGATGACCCGCAGACCCTGTTGCACTCGCCGCACGGCTTCGGCCAGTTCTTCGGAGCGCATGTCTTTCAGCAGGTAACCAGAAGCTCCAGCTTCAAGCGCCCGTCGCAAATAACCTGCGCGTGCGAACGTGGTCAGAATAATCACGCGGGTTCCGGTGCGCCGGCGTTTCAGTTCGCCGGCCACGTCGAGCCCGGTCATCTCCGGCATTTCAATGTCGGTGATAAAGACATCCGGCTTATGCTCAAGCACCGCTTCCAAGGCTTCTCTGCCGTTACGCGACCGGGCCACGACGGTGATGTCGCCTTCGATCTCGAGCAGCGCAGCCAGGGCGCCCAGAACCATGCCTTGATCTTCGGCGATTACAACTCGAATCGACTTGCGTGCGTTTTTGGGAACCGGGATCAATGATCCACTGCTTTCTTTGGTGAGCGGAAATTGAATGCTGAGTTTGGTTCCCGACTGTGTTGTCGCGCTCGAAAGTGCCGCCCAGAGCCTCAATGCGCTCCCGCATGCCGCGCAGGCCATTACCTTCGACGTTGCCGCCGCCCCGGCCGTCATCCTGAATTTCGAGCCGGCAATTTCCATTTACCGGCATCAAGCCGCAAATGGCAATTGCGAGCTTGCGCATGCCGCACCACGTTCGTCACAGCTTCCCGCACCACGAGCGCAACCACGCTCTCCTGTGCCGGCGACAGACGAACTTGCTTGCGACTCAGACTTCACCGTTACGCCTGCAGTTTCCAGCGTCGCCTTCGCCTGTTTGAGTTCGGCCTCGAGACTATGGTCGCGATATCCCCGGATGGTGCTGCGAACCTCCGCCAAAGCTTCGCGCGAAGTCTGTTCCACGTCGGCGATCTCCGCCTTCGCGCGTGCCGGATCGTGGTCCATTAGTTTGCGGGCCAGTTCCGATTTCAAAATAATCACCGAAAGCGTGTGGCCAAGCACATCGTGAAGATCACGCGCGATGCGCTCGCGTTCCGCCACTTTGGCCAGATGCTCAATCTCCTCTTGCGCCTTCTGCAAGCGGTTGTTGACTACGTTCTCGCTGCGCAAAAAAAATATTGCCGACACCCACTACCATCGCAAGTCCGCCGCCATAGAACAAGAACCATCCCGACAGGTGCAGCAGCCACCATTCGCCGGCAGCCACTGCCAGCACGGCGGCGAGCAACTTAAGTGCGGCCGATTCCGTTTCCACCGCGTACGGACTGAAGGCCGCCGCGAAAACGAAAAACGTGCAGGCTCCTTCGTTGAATGGCGCAAAGCCGGCGCCCAGTAAGATGAAGGCTGCGATGTTAAGCAGATTCCACGGGCACTTGATCCAGAAAAAACTGAAATAAATAACCAGGAATGCAACCGTACCCAATCCAGTTGCAAGCCACTGCTTCCAGTTGGCGTGACTTAAAATCGGATTGATGAGAAAAAAACAGAAATAAAATAGCCAGGTGTACGGAGCCCAGCCGTGACCGCGATTCTTGGGTAGAAGCCTCATTTATGCAGCTCTAGGCTACAGCTTTTTGAGAATGCTTGTCAGTATCCGCGTCGCGGCCCTCTAGCCGTACATCTTGCCTTCGTCGCGCTGAAATCCAACCCGGGCTACCCCCAGGCAGATGAGGAAGAAGCCAATCAGAGCTTGCCAGTGCGTCCAATTCGATTCATGTTGTCCCGCTCCAACGACGCCGAGCGCGAGTTGGGCCAGATGATAAGGTGGCAGAAAGTGCGCGATCTGCTGCAAGACCTTTGGCAAAAACATGATCGGAACCCAGAGCCCGGAACAGAAAGACAGCGGCAGATAAATCAGGTTGATGATCGCGACCGCTGAATTCGGACCGACAAAATAACCGAGCGCCAAGCCCATCGCGCAGAAGGGCAGGGAACCAGCTACCAGAATTGCGACCAGCTTCGCTGCAACCAGCAGAGGCATGTGCACCCCGCCAAACGTGATGCCAAGCACGAGCAAAAGCACTACCACAACCGCGCTGAAAATCATGCCCATTGCGACCTTCGCCGTGAAATAAGCAAACGGCGGCATGGGGCTGGCGCGTTTTACCTGCAACCATCCCAAACCCCGCTCCGCGGCTAATCCGGACGCTGTGCCAAACAGCGAGGCGCCCATGACTCCGAACGTGGCGTAGGTCGGGATCAAGTAAGTTGCGACTCCAACCCCGCCTACGGGCGCATCCTTTGAATTCAGCACCAGGCCGAACAGCACGTAGAACATCAGCGGAAACGAGATTGTAGAAATCGAGTAGGCGCGAAGACGCAGCCGCGTCAGAAATTCGTATTTCGCTTCCTTGAAATAAATCGCAAGAGTTCTGCCGAATGGGCGCTCCAAATTGGTGGGTGCGAATGTGGTCGAAGCCGTTGCCATAAAATCACCTCGGTTTTAAATATGTGGTGCGTTGCTGCGATCTTGAGTCAGCGCCAGAAACGCTTCTTCTAGTCCGGCGCTGCTGACGTCCAGTCCAGAGAGGCTTGGGTCGAGCATAAATAGCTCACGCAAAATAGGCTCAGCCTCGGCCGCGTGAATCTCAAACGCATCGCGATCCCTGCGGACCTCAATCACACCAGGCAGAGCGCGCACGGTTGCAATATCCAGCGAACTCACGCAGCGTATCCGACGCCCCGCAGTGCTGGCTTTGATTTCAGACGGAGTCCCTTCCGCAATGATCTTCCCGCGATTGATCACTACCACGCGGTCGGCAAGAGCATCGGCTTCTTCCAGATGATGCGTGGTGAGCAGAACAGTCTTGCCCCGCGCGATCAGCTTGCGAATCTCTTCCCACAGCAACCGCCGGGATTCAACGTCCAGACCGACTGTCGGTTCGTCGAGAAACAAAATGTCGGGGTCGCCGCAGAGAGCCAGGGCAAACAACACGCGTTGTCTTTGCCCGCCTGAGAGTTCTCCGAACACCCGGTTCTTAAGCTCTTGCAGGCCAGCGAGCGCCAGAGTCTCGGCCATGGGCAACGGTTTTGGATAGTACGACGAGAACAGATCAATATGTTCCCTGACGCGAAGCGTCTCCGGCACTTTTGCCACCTGCAGCATGGCTCCAATGCGCATGCGAACTTCCGGTTCGATCGGGTTTCCACCAAATACATTCACGCTGCCGGCGCTCGGTTTTGCCAGCCCGAGAAAAAGTTTCACCGCAGTGGTTTTGCCAGCGCCGTTTGGTCCGAGGAGTGCGACCAGTTCTCCCGCTTTCACCGCGAAATCCACTTCACGCAAAGCGTGCACGTCGCCGAAGTTTTTGCTGGCCTTATGCAGGCTGGCAATCACCGCATGTTCCGCTCCTGACTGCTTGGTTTGGTATTGTTCTTGCACCGCGGTCATCATAAGATTGCCTCGTGTCAACGGATCCAAATCATCAGCGAACTCATCATGGCGTGACCGTCGAAGACGCACCAGTGCCGATCATCATCACATTGCGGTGACAAATGTCACCCGCTCATCGATTGTCCCAATGGCGTAACAAAACACCGTTTGGACAAACTGGCTTGCAAGGTTCGATATAATCCCCAAATTCACCAGACTCAGCGTTGGAAGGGACGCAGTAGGTGTAATGCGAATACGGCCTGGAGTTGAGTTGGCGAGTCTCAGCGACATTGGCTGCCAGCGAGAAAATAACGAAGACCACTACGCCTACTGGGAACCCAGCAGTGATGAGGAATTCGCGCGCAAGGGCAGACTAGCTATTGTGGCCGACGGCATGGGCGGTCACGAGGGCGGACAGGAAGCCAGCCGCATTGCGGTTGAATCCATCAAGGAAGTGTTTGCCAATGCTCCTGACAACGATGTGCAGTCTCTGCTGACCGTGGGATTTCAGATTGCACACGAGCGCATTCTGAAATACGCGGCCGCACATCCCGAATTACAAGGCATGGGGACTACAGCGACCGCGATTGCCTTGCAGGGAAACCTTCTCTATTACGCGCATGTGGGCGATAGCCGTTTATATATGGTCCGAGGAACCAACATTTCCCGCGTGACCCACGACCACTCGTATGTAGGCCGCCTGGTTGAGAATGGATTGATCAGTGCGGAAGAGGCCGAAACCCATCCCCAGAGGCACATCCTCACTGCGGCGTTAGGTGCGGGCGCCGAGGTGTGGCCCGAAACTTCACATCCCATTCAGCTGCAAAAGGGCGATGTGCTGGTTCTCTGTACCGACGGATTGTGGAGCTTACTTAGTGAAAACGAAATACGAACCGTCGTTGCCGGCAGTGAGCCGCCGGAAGCTTGCCGCACCCTGATCCAGATGACAAAAGATCGTGGCGCTCCCGATAACATTACCGTGCAAGTCCTCAGGCTAAGCGCAGTGTAGAGGCGAACGTTCTCAATACAGAGGCGGCCGTTCTCAGCGTAGACGCGAGCGTCCTCGCTCGTGTGATTTCCCCTTTGTGTCCTTCGTGTCGTTTGTGGTTCGTGAAGTGCAAACGCAATAACCACGAAGGACTCGAAGGTACACAAAGGAGACGGTTGAATCGTGTTTCTACTACTCGGGCCGGCGTCGCAGAATTAGGTCGCCTTCGCTAGGCGGTAGTGAGAAGGGGAACTCGATCATTCGATTCTTCACGGGAACGCGCAACAGAAATTCCTCCTGTTTGCGCAGGCCATCGATCCATTTACTTTTGGCGCTGAAAAGCACCCAGCCTCTAGCCTCGGGATGGCTGGGATCCAGCGTCGTCGGACGCAGGGTGCGCGTTTTCAGAAATTCGATCATCTCCGTAGCGTCCTTTTGACGAGTCGCCAATGCCGCTTGTTTTTCTGCCTGCTTTTCTCGATGTTTGCGCACTTCTCGGTCTGTCTGCTCCGCTAGCGCGTTGGCATCGTTTTGCTGTTCGATTGCAAGGCGATCAGGGTCGAGAGCGCTCTGCACATTGTGGTAGTGCTTCACGAATTCGAGGCCGATGCTGTCCGGTACTACGTCCAGCGAATCTTGGCCGCGATAATGGATGGTCAGCTGCAAGGCGAATATCTGCTGAGAACGCCGGCGTGTTTTCTCCAGTTCTTGGGAATCCACGGCAAGGACGATTCCGTAATCGGTGGTCCAGAAACCGTAACGGTATTTGCCATCATCATCGCGGCTGAAAGTGCAGCCCGCGTCTCCCTTCTGCCCAGCGCAATGTGGGCGTCGTGTCAGCGCCTTTGTCTGCAGTTGCCGCGGTGGACAGAGCTCCAGAAGCCAGCAGCACCGCCAGTAGCAAAGTCGCGGTCGGTTTTCTGGAATGGGAAGCTCGGTGCATGGCAACAGCCCCAGATTACTACCGCGGGGCGCCAGCGTATTGAAACAACCTTCGCTTCAGGACTCGATGTACCGAAGCGGAACTAGCCACAGTAAATGCGCTTTAGTTACTCGTATCGGAGGGCCTCGATAGGATCCAACCGCGAGGCGCGCACCGCAGGAACCATACCGCTTATTACTCCCACAGCGGTGAGAATGAGGATCGCGACGAGCAGCGTGCCGGGCGCAATGATCAAACGAATATCGCCCGCTTCGGCGTTCTTCGCCATCGCACTATACAGGGTGAGCCTTCCGACAGAGAGCGAGACCGCATAGGCGAGCATGATTCCAAGCGCTCCGCCGATGAATGTAATGGTCAGAGCCTCAGCGAGAAACTGCGCCAGAATGTGTCCCCGCCGAGCGCCGAGCGCCTTCTCAACGCCGATCTCGCGGGTGCGCTGCGTTACCGAAACCAGCATGATGTTCATTAAACCGACCCCGCCAATGCCCAGCGTGAGCGTGCCGATGAAACCCAGCAAAATCTTCAGCCCAATGGTGATGACTTCGAACTGATGCACCTGCTCCATGAGATTGAATATGCGCACTGCGCGGCGATCGGTCGGGATGAATTTGTGCTCAGTCGCAAGCACGTCGCGAGCAGCCTTCTCTAGTCTTTCGTACTCCGGAGTTTCGTAGTTGAACCAGATGGAATCGAGATAGTGAGTGTCCTTCAAGTCGCTCATAGTTGTGAAGGGCACGTAGATGGTGCGATTGATGTCGTCGTCCGCTTCCTGCATCTTGGCGCTCAAGACGCCGACCACTTCGAAGCTTAGGCCATCAATGCGGATGCGCTCGCCGACCGCGTTTAATCCGGAGAAGAGTTTTTCCTTGGCTTCGGAGCCAATGTACCGCAACCCGGGCACGCTGCATTTCGTCCTGCGTGTTGTAGAAGCGCCCTTGGCCTAGTTTGAGTGCGCGAACGGAATCGACATTGGCATAATTTCCCGTGACTTGAAAGTTGAAAGTTCGCGTGTCGAACTGGATATTGGACTGCTTCTCTACCTCGGGAGTAATGTGCGTGATCTGCGGCAGATTGGTGGTGAGCGTGTCCACGTCGTCCATGGTGAACCTGACCTGCATGCCAGCCTTCTGGCCGCCCGCTTGCATGGAGGTTCGGCCCGGAACCACGATCATCAGCTTGGTGCCGAAGTTGGCGAAAATATTCTCGCAGGCCCGGCCAAAGCCGTTGCCATAGGCCAGCAGCATAACTACTGTGGCAATTCCCCAAGCCATGCCCAGCATGGTGAGCGCGGTGCGGCGGCGATTGTGGCGCATGGCGCCGTAGGCTTCGTGAAATAAATCGCGGAACATGATTACTCCTGCCGCAGCGCTTCCACAGGCTGCAGCATTGCGGCTTTGCGCGCGGGATAGAGTCCTGCAATCACTCCCGCAAGGGTCAAACTGCCAATCGCCAATACAGCCGACATCGGCACAATCTTCGGGGGATCAAACCCTCCCGGCCCTTGCTGCGTACCAAGAACCGCCATCAGCGCCGCCGCGAATGCCATGCCGATGAATCCGCTGCACAGCGTGAGCAGAGTTCCCTCCAGAAAAAACTGCAGCAGAATAGTGCGGTTGGTTGCGCCCGAGAGCCTTATGCAATCCAATTTCACGAGTGCGTCTCGCTGACCGTGACGAGCATGATGTTGATTACGCCGATTGCACCCAGTGCAAGTGTAACCAAGCCCACAGCGCCGAGGAACAAGTTCATGGCGTCGAAGATCAAGCCAACCGCTTTGGAGTTTTGAATCGTATCCCAACCCTCGAAAGCATTCTTGTCGTGATAGTCAAAACCATGATTGCGGGCGATCAGTTTGCGAACTTCGTCCTGCGCAAGCAGATGTTCATCGGTCACGCGCGGCTGGTAATTAATAAATGAGATGGAGTTTTCATGATTCTCGCCTTTAAGTGGAAAAAAAGTAGCCATCACGCGGTAAGGGATGTAGCCGCGCATGTTGGTGGAGTTGTCGTCGCCGCGACCAACGCGCTGCACGGTGCCAATGACCTCAAAGGTAATATCATTCAAAATTATGGTTGCGCCAACAGCGGGACGTCCCGGGAACAAGTTCTTGACCAGTTCGTCGCCCAGAACGATGACATTGCGCCTCTGACTTTCATCCAAACCATTAAGCCAGCGTCCCTGATTGATTGGGAGATAACGAATCTCGCTGAACTGCGGCTCGACTCCGGCAATTTCTCCATTCGCGCTGGCGAACTCGCTGACCGCACGCACATCCGGGCGAACCAGCACGGGAGAAGCATTGCGCACATGCGGCGCTTCCTTGCGGATGTCCAGATAATCCTGATAAGTAAGCAAGTAATTGCGCGCAGAACTCATGTTGCCCTGGACAACGGGAGCGCGGCCGGGAAAGATGAACATGATGTCCTTGCCATACTGTTCCATCTCGCGCTTGTTGCCCGAACGAAAACCTTCGCCAAGCCCGACCAGCAGCAATAAAGATCCGACTCCCCATGCGATGCCGAACATGGTGAGAAATGAGCGCAGCTTGTGCGCCCACAAAGTGCGGAAGATTTGCGCGAAGATGTCCAGAAGCATCCGCATACTATAAAGATACGCAATTTTGGAGCATTTGGTTCGGTTTGCGCCCAGCGACTGCGAATAATGGCCTTCGCTTTATGGACTGTGGATTTGACGGTTAGTTAGCAGTGCCAGTGCGAGTTTACAAATATACAACCGGGCTCTTACGCGTTAGTTTTCAGCATCTGCTCGGCGTGCTTGCGGGAGGTCTCGGTTAGCTTGGCGCCGCTGAGCATGCGGGCGACTTCTTCGGTGCGCTCGTCGCCGGTAATGAGGCGTACCGAGGTGCGGGTACGTTCGGCGGAAGTTTTCTTTTCGATCAAATAATGATGATCGGCGAAGGTCGCGATCTGCGGCAGGTGAGTTACGCAGAGCACTTGATTGGCTCGCGACAAGGCTTTCAGCTTTTTGCCGACGGCCTCGGCCGCGCGTCCTCCTATGCCGGTATCGATTTCGTCGAACACGAGAGTGCGCTGCGCGCCGGTCCTCTTTTTTCCCTGTCCGGTTTCCACGCTGGCTTTGAGCGCAAGCATCACACGCGATAGCTCACCGCCGGAAGCGATATGCTCCAGCCGTCGCAGCGGCTCTCCAGGGTTGGTAGAAATCATATACGCGACTTGGTCGAAGCCGGCCGCAGTCCAGTTTGCCTCTTCATCCGTGCCGCTGAGGTCGATGTGAAACGCAGACTTCATAGCCAGATCATTGACCTCCGCCTCCACCAACTTCTCTAACTTACGGGCGGCTTCATAGCGTTTCTTCGAAACCGAGCGAGCCACGCGAAGATACTCCACTGCTGCCTGCGCCAGTTCCGTGCGAAGCTTGGAGAGGATTTCGTCTTTGTTTTCCATCTCTGAAAGTTTGCGGCTGGCTTCTTCGCCGTGATGAATCACGTCCTCGAGAGTGGGTCCGTACTTTCGCTTCAATCGATCCAGCCGCGCGAGGCGATCCTCCACTTCAGCCAGATGTTCGGGCGATGCCTGGATACCGCCAGCATAATCGCGGAGAGTTGCGCCGACATCCTCCACGCTGATGCGGGCGGTTTCAATGGCCGCGAGCGCCTCTTTGAACTTTGGCTCGTAGCGCGATAGTTCTTCGACGTGCTTCTGGGCTGTGCGCAACGAAGACGACGTGGAAGCGCTGCCTTCATATAGCAGATCAAACGCATTCATGGCGGCGCTGTAAATCTTTTCCGCGTTTGCCAGGACTCGCTTTTCGGTTTCAAGCTGTTCGTCTTCGCCTGGGTGGTGCAGTTTGGCGTCAGCGATTTCTTGCTTTTGGAAGGTCCACAGATCAAGCAAGCGTAGTCGGTCTTGCTCGCCATGCTCCAGTTCCTGGATGCGATGTGCAATATTCTTCCAGGTTGTGAAGGCTTGGCTGATGGCGTCGAGCTGCGTGCCGGCAAAAGCATCCAGCAGGTCCAGTCGCGCAGCGGCATCGAATGAAACCAGGGATTCGTTTTGCGCATGAATGGTGGCGAGATGGGGGGCAAGCTGGCGCAACACACTTACTGTGGCGGGCTGATTGTTGACGAACACGCGGCCCTTGCCTCCCACTGCGATCTCGCGGCGCAGAATAATGGATTCGTCCTCGTCATTCGGGTCAATCCCATTGCCCTGGAGAATTTTGGCGACGATCTTCTCTGTTCGCTCGTCGACTTCAAAGACGGCGCTCAGTACGGCTCGTTCAGCTGCGGTGCGGATGACGTCAGTTGAAGCCTTCTCGCCGAGAAGAAGTGCGAGCGCATCAATCAGGATGGATTTGCCGGCTCCAGTTTCGCCAGTCAACAGGTTCAATCCAGCGGCAAACTCGACCGCCAGATTGTCGATGACCGCGTAGTTTTCAAGCCGCAGTTCCGCGAGCACGCGTTGTCCTGAAATTTGGAAGTTGAGCGCAGAATAGCATGAAAAACCAATTGTTTGTGATTGTTGAAGAAGTCAGGCACCAAATCCGCAACCTCAATATTTCCCTCTGTGGTTTCAGCATCTGTTTTCATGAACCACAAAAGACTCGAAGGTACATCTACAGCGAAATCCCGTTGCTGCATGCGGTACATCTATTAGGCGCTGCGCCATGTTCGTCTATAATTAACTCACCGAACCCAAATGCATTTTTCTTTTCTACTGGCAGCGGTGGTTGGCGGCGAGATCGTCGATCTGGTTGGAGAAACCGGTCCTGTCGCCAAGGTTGTTCTTCTGATCCTCCTGATCTTCAGCGTAATTTCCTGGGCGATCATTCTTTCCAAGTGGAGCCTGGTACGCCGGGCGAGGGTTCAGAGTGGACGCTTCGTGCGGGCTTTCCGCAAAGCCCAGCGCCTGCAGGATGTCTCGGCCGTAGCCGAACAGTTTAAGCCGAGCCCGTTGGTGGCGGTGTTTGAAGGCGGTTTCGCGGAACATCGGCGGCAGGGAAGCAACGAGGCTATCCAGCGCTCCATGCAGATCGCAGTTTCGGAGGAAGTCTCGCGTCTCGAACGCAACATGCCATGGCTCGCAATTACGGGCGCGGTGACTCCGTTCGTTGGTCTGTTCGGCACGGTTTGGGGAATTATCGATGCCTTCCACGGATTAGGCACGGCTGGCGCGGCGACTCTGCGCGCGGTCGCTCCAGGAATCTCTGAAGCTCTTATTACCACCGCCGCAGGATTGGCCGCAGCGATTCCCGCGGTCATCGCCTATAACCTGCTGGGCAGTTCCATCCGCGAATTCGCTGCGCGGGGAGACGACTTTGCGCTGGAAATGCTGAATGCAGTGGAGCGCTCGCAGCCCGCAGTTCCGGAGGTGCGGCGGTAATGGCCTTTACGGCTTCTAACGGACGAACCCAAACATCTCTCTCCGATATCAACATCACCCCTCTGGTGGACGTGGTTCTCGTGCTGCTCATTATTTTCATGGTTACCGCTCCAGTGCTGCAATCGGGCATCGAGGTGAGTGTGCCCAAGACGAAGACCGTGAAAGAGATCACTGAAGAGCGGCTGGTCATCAGCGTCGACAAGCAGCAGCGCGTCTTCCTGGGAAATGACGCGATCAATATCAATGAGATTGCGACCAAGCTGCGGCAGAAGGTGCGTGATCCGCAGCACCAGTCCATTTTTATTCGGGCCGATGAAAACGTGCCTTTCGGCGCTTTTGCAACGGTAATGGATGCTGTGAAGCAATCGGGAATCACGAATGTAAGCATTGTGACGCAGCCACTTCAAAGTCATGGAAGCCAACGCTGAGATATTTTTCGAGCACGACCAGTGGGGGCGCAACCTGGCTTGGTCGGTCGCGCTGCACATTGCGGTTGTGGCGTCGATTATTCTGTACGCTGTTGTGGCTCCGGGAGGCAGCGGCAGCACATGGGGCGCGGGCGGCGGTGGTGATGCGATGGGCGTGACCCTGGTCAGTTCAGTTCCGCTGCCAGCTAGCCCTGTGCAGACGCAGAACGTGCTGGCGAATGAATCCAAGGGACTGACGAAGTCGCTGCCCAAGACTGAAGAGAAAGAGCCGGAAGCGATCCCGATTCCCGATAAGAATGCGAAGACGAAACCGAAGCCGCATCCCAGCGAGACTCGCCAGAAAACTACGCCTCAGCCGGTTGATGAAGCCAGCAACGTGGTTCCATTCGGCGAAGGCGGCCCGGTCAGCGGTCCTTACGGAGTGTTCAATGCAGGTGGTGCGAAAGGTGGATTCGGCTTTACCGGCGGTGGCGGCGATTTTGGCTCGCGCTATGCCTGGTACGTGCGCGTGGTCCAGCAGAAGGTTTCGGAGAATTGGCTGAAGTACGAAGTCGATCCGCGAGTTAACGATGCGCGCAGGGTTTATGTCACGTTCGATATCAAGCGGGATGGGCATCCGGCCAATGTGCAGGTTGAGCAGTCGAGCGGGGTGCCGTCGCTCGATCAGTCGGCGGTGCGGGCCTTGCAACGCATTGACACTTTTGGTCCCTTGCCGCCGGATTATGCGGAGAACAAGGTTTCAGTAGAGTTCTGGTTCGATTACAAGAGATAGCTGTCAGCTCTCAGCTGTTAGCTTAAAACAAGTTATTGGAAGGAACCGGTTCACGAATGCGCGAGGGCAACTCTCAATTGAATGTTCGTCATCATACTTTCTTTAGAGGTTTAAAGGCTGGTATCGCCAAGAGGACGACCGGCACGCACTACTTGAAAATCAAATCTCCCACTCGGACGTTTTTTCTTCTTCTGGCCGCGGTTCTTACCGCCGCTACCTGCCTGGCTCAGCAAGATTGGATTAAAACCGGCACCGGTTTGGGGATGGAAAAGGTTCGCCTCGCTGTCCCTGACTTCAAGCCTTCCACTTCGGATGCGAAGAACGCCGACCTGCTCAAAGTATTCAATGCCACGCTGTGGAATGACTTGGACAATGCCGGCATCTTCGACATGGCATCGAAGAGTTTCTATCCTCTGGCGGTCCCGGGCAATCCGACTGACGTAAAGTTCGATGTGTGGAATGCTCCTCCTGTAAATGCGGCGATGCTCGCATTTGGCAACCTGGGCGTCACCGGCAACAACGTAACCGTGCAGGGATGGCTTTATGACGTGAAGAACATCACCTCGCCACAGGTGCTCGGGAAACAGTATCAGGACGCGGCCACCAGCGATGAAGCTCGCATAATCGCGCACAAGTTTGCCGACGAAATTATCTTCCGGCTCGGCGGCGGCATTCCTGGGATTGCCGAAAGCCAGATTTATTTTGTGAGCAGCCGCAGCGGTCACAAAGAGATCTGGGCAATGGATTACGACGGAGCCAATCAGCGCCAGGTCACGCACCAAAATTCAATCTCCCTGTCCCCGCGAATTTCGCCGGACGGCTCGCGCCTGGCTTTCAGTTCGATAACGAAATCGGGTTGGGAAATCCTGATGTATTCCATGGACTTGAATCGACTGGTATCGTTTACTAGATTTGGCGGCAGCAATTTCTCTCCAGCGTGGTCGGGCGATGGCACCAAGCTGGCATTCTCTTCCTCACGCTCCGGAGATCCCGAGATATACGTCGTCGATCAAGCGGGCGCAAATCTTAAGCGGATTACTTCGTCAAAGGGCCCGGATGTTTCCCCGGTCTGGAATCGCAAGACCAATGCGCAGATCGCCTGGGTCAGCGGTCGCACCGGCCTGCCGCAGATTTTCACCATGGAAGCCGACGGCACCAATGTCCAGCGGCTTACGGACCAAGGGTATGCGGTGTCACCATCGTGGTCTCCCAATGGGCAATTCTTGGCGCTGGCTTGGACGCGGCATTACGGGCCTGGGGCGCCGGGATCGGAAGATCTCTACCTCATGGACGTGGCCAGCAAGCAGTGGGTGCAACTCACACACGATGGCGGACGAAATGACTTTCCGTCATGGTCGCCGGATGGACGACATATCGTTTTCCAGTCGAGCCGTTCTGGAAGTGAGCAAATCTGGTCCATGTTGGCCGACGGCAGCAACGTGAAGCAGTTGACTTTCAGCGGCAAAAATACGCAACCCAATTGGAGTTGGAAGTAATCCATACTAGTGACAAACTCGAATCCTCGACCAAAGATTCTGCGAAAAATTTGATATGGTTGAGGGTACTCCGATTATATTCGTGGGAATGTTGGACAGGTGATAACCCCGCGTCCGCATTTTCTCGATTAAGTTTGGCGAATTCTTCGATTAGCCCGGAGGAGGCGGAGATTTGATCCCGCCCCGCTATTATTCTGACGCGCGTTGGGGCAAAGCGCGCGATTACGCAGGGAGGAAAAGTGAAGCAGCAGAGAATGAAGTGGATCACGCTTGTATTCGCGCTAAGCGCCATCATGTTTTTAGGCGCCTGTCATAAGAAGACACCACCACCGCCACCGCCACCACCGCCGCCACCACCAGCGCCGACGGCCTCGTTGACGGCAAGTCCCAACAGCATTCAGGCAGGGCAGTCGACCACGCTCACCTGGCAGACTACAAATGCCACAGACGTAAGCATCGACGGCATTGGGGCCGTGCAGCCAAGCGGTTCGCAGCAGGCTACTCCGACGGATTCGACTACTTACACGCTTACCGCAAAAGGCGCCGGAGGAACGCAGCAGGCGACCGCGCGGGTGACCGTGACTCAAGCTCCACCGCCACCGCCTGCAGCCGGACCAAGCGAGGAAGAACTGTTCTCGCAAAGTGTAAAAGATATTTATTTCGACTATGACAAATCTGATGTTCGTCCGGACCAGCAAAGCTCGTTGCAGGCGGATATCGAATTTCTCAAGCAGCATCCCGACATCCACTTTGTGATTGAAGGACACTGCGACGAGCGCGGGTCGACCGAATACAACCTGGCTTTGGGGGACAGCCGCGCAGGGGCCGTGCAAAGCGCATTGACTCAGGGCGGAGTCAGTGCCAGCAGTATCAAGACGATCAGCTATGGCAAGGAGAAGCCGTTCTGCACTGAGTCCAATGAAGCCTGTTGGCAGCAGAATCGCCGTGGCCACTTCGTCTATTCGAAGTAGTTATTTAAGGTGCGGGGCCACCGGCGCCCCGCACCTTGGTATTTATTTTGGTCTTACTTTCCCGACTCAAACCGCACTCGCAGCGGATCTCCGAGACAACTGTGTCTGGACCGGGTTATCCTTCACAATGGACGGTAGATCTTGTCATCCTGAGCGTAGCGAAGGATCTATGTACTCCTTGGCGCCAGAAATGCATAGGTCCTTCGCTACGCTCAGGATGACAAACTCTAAATTCTTAGTAAAAAGCGTTTGAACTGAAGGAATAGATCATGAAACTTTATCGATTTTTGGCCATTGGTGTTCTGTTAATCGGCTTCGGAGCAAATCTGACGCCGGCCTGGGGCGTAAGCAAAGAGATCATTCAACTCCAGACCCAGGTGCAGGCGCTGCAGGACCAGATGACGCACATGCAACAGTCTTTCGACGAGCGCATGGGGGTGATGAAGAACCTGATGGACAAGGACACCGACAGCATGAACAAGGTGGCAGCGGCCATCACGTCGCTGCAAACAAACCTGGAAAAATTGCAGGCCGACAACGGCGGCAAGGTCGACCAGCTTTCCGGTCAAATTCAGGCGCTCAACGATTCTCTGGATGAATTAAAAGCGCGGCTGGCCAAAGTCAGCAAGCAATTGGAAGATATGCAGGCTGCTCAGCAGAGTGTGGCCGCCGGGCAGGCCGCGCAGCAGGCTCAGCAGCAGGCCCTGGCGCAGGCTCCGCCCCCCGATGTGCTCTACAACAATGCACTGCGTGATTACAACGCCGGCAAGAATGATCTGGCGAAGCAGGAATTCTCTGATTATGTGAAGTTCTATCCCAATACCGATCTCGCGGGAAACGCATATTTCTATCTGGCCGAGATCGCCTACAAAGAGGGAAACTTTCAAGAGGCTGTAACCAACTACGATCAGGTGCTGCAGAACTTTCCCACCGGCAACAAGGCGCCGTCAGCCGATTTAAAGAAAGGCTTCGCTCTTATCGAACTGGGTAAGAAGGATGATGGAATTGTAGAGCTTCGGCATGTAATCGAGCGCTATCCGCGATCGAATGAAGCTCTACAGGCTCGGGACCGGCTACGCAAACTGGGAGTGTCAACAACCGCTCCCCGCGCGCGAGGAGAATAAGATTAGCGTCTGGCATTGATGCCAGTGTGATGACGCGGATGATGCCGATGATTTCGCTGCTTGTTGTGATGGTGCCGCGCGCTGGTTGACGCGGGCATTAGCTGAGCAGGAACCGATCCTCCGGTTTGCGCCCAAACAGTCAACGTCGAACACAAAAAGACTGCGGCAGCGGCAAGAATCAATCGCTTCATACGTCCTCCAACTCCCGTAAGATTTCTTCTTATATACATTAGAAAACTCATGCCCGGTTGGAATGTTTCGGAGTAGGCTAATTATAGGCGTGGTTCACCGCCGTTGGGGAGATTAAATATGGAATCTTCGAAAGACCAAGACCGGTCAAAAGGCGCTGTGGAACAAGCAGAACCAGGCCCGCCCGGCAATGCTTCCATGCAGGGCCAACTCGGACACCGGGATCAGGATCCGATACTGAAATCCGCCGACACCGACTTTCCCGAACCGGGTGGAAGCCCGGAGCACACCGGCGAACCTGAGGATGAAAAGACGCCAGACGCCACGCGAAAGCGGCGGATCTAAAAGGCTCAGTGTCATCCCGAGCGAAGCGAGGGATCTGGGTTCTTCTCGCGCGCCGCAGAAACCTAGATTCCTCGTCGCTCCGCTCCTTGGAATGACAAAGCGCTCCGCTCCTCGGAATGACAAAGCACGTACCTACGCTTCAGCTGGCCCCGGCGGCCATTTCCACTTTCACGTTCCGCAAAAACTCCGCCGCTGCCTCCGGCAACACGGTGTTGATAAACATCCCCGACCCAAGTTCGAAACCCGCTACCCGGGTCAGACGCGGAATGATGCTTACATACCAATGGAAGTGCTTCACTCCAACGTACTCGGCGGGAGCGCTGCGGATGGTGAAATTGAAATCCGGATTGCCCAGCCCGTGGTAAATCTTCGCTAAAACGGTTTTCAGCACCCGGGCCAGGTCAGCCATCTCGACATTGCTGATGTCGCCAAAACTGGCCATGTGGCGGCGCGGGTAAATGGGAATGCAGAACGGGGTTGGCGAGGCATAGAGTTCCAAGGCAACGAAGTGGTCGGTGAGAAGCACCACTCGCTGCTGGTCCTCAATTTCCTCCTGCAGGCTTTGGCAGAACATGCACTCGCCATATTCGTCGTAATGGTTCAGGGCTTGCTGGAAGCGCTCGCGCACCTGATGCGAAATCACCGGCGTCGCAATCAATTGGGAGTGTGGATGCTCCAAACTGGCTCCGGCATCGCTGCCGTGATTCTTGAAAATGGTGACATGCGCGATGCGAGGGTCAAGGCTCAACGAGTCGTAGCGAGATTTGTAGACCCGCAGCAAGTTGGCAATGTGGGCATCCGCCATATTGGCGATGGAATGCGAGTGGTCAGGCGTATCGATGATCACGTCGTGAACGCCAAAACCGCCCATGCTGCGCCGGGAACGATGAATAGTGCGGACGGGTTGCACGTCGGGCGATAGGGCCGCGAATTTATTGGCCACGACCCGTACCTGCCAGGGGGCTCCGCCATTCGTGGGCACGCACATTACCTCTGGCGGCGTTTTACTTTCGTTACCCGCGCAGAAAGGGCATGTTTCGATGAACGGTGGCACGATCTTCGCGGGACGGTGCGTTGCCAGCTCTTCCGGACGTTTGGCTCGCTCGGTCGCGATAATGACCCATTCTTTGGTGAAATAGTTCTGGCGTAGTTCGGGCATAGTTGGTCCTCGAGTTGGTCTATCGGCAGGGCTGGGATTTTCTGTAGGGCTGCAAGCCGATTAGGACGCCCAATGGTTGGCTAAGCGATCAGGTAGAATAAACACTTCAGGTTGGCTCCCGAGTCAGAAGCTTTTCTCTGAAACTGCATGTTCTTTTCCTACCCACTGCTAGCCGCGCTCGTCGCTCCAAAGGGCATTGGTCAGTACATTCGGCAACATTTTCTCGACAGAACTTTTCAAGGTCTGTATCACCCCAACGCTTTTGATACGGCATTGCTGATTCCGTATTTCATCGTGCTGGTCCTGCTGGCCTCGTATGGTGCGCATCGTTATGTTCTGGTTTATCTCTATTACAAGAACAAGAAAAATCGGACCACAGAGCCTTCCCGGCGTTTTTCCGACCTGCCCCGCATCACCGTGCAACTCCCAATCTTCAACGAGCAGTTCGTGGTCGAACGCCTGCTGGACGCCGTTTGCCGGCTGAACTATCCGCTGGAGAAACTGGACATTCAGGTGCTCGACGACTCGACCGATGAAACTGTTGCTGTAGCACGCGGGCTAGTCAATCACTATGCTGCCAAGGGTTTCCCGGTCACCTACCATCATCGTTCGAATCGCGAAGGGTTCAAGGCGGGTGCGCTCGCAGAAGGTCTCAAGACCTCGCGAGGTGAGTTTGTAGCCATCTTCGATGCGGATTTCGTGCCGCCTGAAGATTTTCTGCTGCGTGTGATCCATCACTTCACCGATCTGAAGATCGGTATGGTGCAAACCCGCTGGACTCACATCAATCGCAATTACTCGTTCCTGACCGAAGTTGAGGCAATTTTGCTGGACGGTCATTTCGTGCTCGAGCATTCGGGACGGGCTCGCAGCAATGTCTTTTTTAACTTCAACGGGACCGCGGGAATGTGGCGCCGACAGGCGATCTGCGACGCCGGCGGCTGGCAGCACGATACTCTGACCGAAGACACCGATCTTTCTTACCGGGCGCAACTCAAAGGCTGGAAGTTTATTTACCTGCAGGATGTCGAGTGTCCGGCTGAGCTACCCGTAGAGATGACCGCCTTCAAAACCCAGCAGGCTCGCTGGGCCAAGGGATTGATCCAAACTAGCAAGAAAATTCTGCCGCAAGTCCTCAAGAGCGATCAGAGATTCCACGTCAAGCTCGAAGCCTGGTATCACCTCACTGCGAATCTCAGTTATCCGCTGATGATTGTGCTCTCTGTACTATTGCTGCCGGCCATGATCATTCGCTTCTACCAGGGCTGGTTTCAAATGCTGTACATCGATCTGCCGCTGTTTATGGCTTCGACTTTTTCTATTTCGAGTTTTTATCTGGTCTCGCAGCGGGAGTTGTTTCCCGGCAGGTGGTTTCGCGCTCTGATTTATCTTCCATTTCTGATGGCCTTGGGCATTGGGCTCACGGTGACCAATACGCGCGCCGTGCTGGAAGCGCTGTTGGGAAAAAAATCGGACTTCGCCCGTACTCCGAAGTATCATGTCGAGTCGAAAAAAGATAAAGTGCGCGCCAACAAATATCGCCGCGGACTGGGCTGGGTCCCATGGGTGGAACTCCTGATCGGCTGCTACTTTGCCATCACCGTGTCTTACGCAATAGAGAATGAGAACTACATCACGGTTCCATTCTTGATTTTGTTCGTGGTGGGCTACTGGTATACGGGATTGATGTCTCTGCTGCAAGGACGCTTCACAGGAATTGCGCTTAGCGCGGAGACCCATACCAAACCGTTTCCGGTCGGCGTTTGATCTTAGAACTATTTGTCATCCCGAGCGCAGCGAGGGATCCAGGGGTTGCCTGCCTCGCCTGCGGTGCCAGCAAGAGCCTGGATCCCTCGCTGCGCTCGGGATGACAATTCACACGGGATACAGCAGGCAGTTAAAACTTCGAGGAACCTCAATGCGCAAACTCTTCATCTCTGCGATCGGTCTTCTGATCTTGGCTCAAGTTGCCACAGCCCTGGATCGGCAGCCCAACGCCGACTACCGCGCCCGGCGGCAAGCCTTGGCCAGCAAAACCAGTGGCGGCGCGGTCTTACTTTTCGCGCCGACCGAAGCCGAAGGCCCCAACGCAATTTATGGATACAGGCCCGACAGCGATTTCTTTTATCTATCCGGATGGGCCGAACCCGGAGCGGCTGTTTTGATTGCGTCCGCAATCGAGGCCAAAGGTAAAGATCCGGCGCGAGCTTATACCGAAATACTGTTTTTGCCTGCCCACAATTACGCAGCGGAAAAATGGACAGGGCCGAAGCTCGGTCCGGAGAATCCCGAAGCCACGCGCATTACTGGGTTCGATCATGTTGAAGTACTCGACAGCATGCGCGAAGAACTTGTCCGGCTCCTGCCCCAGCCCCGCGCCGCGATCTACACCGATGTTCCCGGACCCGGCGAAACCTCGAACTCTCAGACTCCCTTGGAATGGTTGAGTCGGGCCAACGCATTTCCTCTGGGAGTTTCCTTTCAGGATGTTCGCTCGCTCGTCGCCGGGCTGCGCACTTACAAAGATGCGGGCGAAATGGATCGCATCCGCAAAGCGGTTAACGCCTCGATTGCGGCGCACTTCGCAGCCATGCGCACTCTGAAGCCGGAGATGAACGAACGCGAAATTTCTGCGCTCATGCAATACGAGTGGGGCAAGCGCGGCTGCGAGCGGTCTGCTTACGCGCCAATCGTAGGAGCAGGCTTCAATTCCACTGTTCTCCACTACTCCGACGACTCGGGGCCAATCCAGTCTGGTGATGTGGTCGTGATCGACGCAGCCGGAGAATATTCGCTCTACGCCTCCGACATCACTCGCACTCTGCCAGCCACGGGCAAGTTCACCGCGCGCCAGCGGGAGATTTACGACATCGTGCTGGGAGCGCAACGCGCAGCCATGGCAGCTTTTCAGTCAGGGAAGTCTCACCTCAGGCGCGATCAACCCGACTCCATTCACAACGTCGCATACGATTACATCAACAGCCATGGCAAGGACCTGCACGGCGAACCTCTAGGGAAATATTTCATTCACGGCCTCGGCCATTACGTAGGACTCGATGTTCACGATGCTGGAGATTATGACGCGCCGCTGTCTCCCGGAATGGTTTTTACAATCGAGCCCGGCATTTATATTCCCGAAGAAAAGCTGGGAGTGCGTATTGAAGATATGTATTACGTGGATGCCAGCGGCAAGCTCATCCAGTTGACCGAAGAACTTCCGCACACCGCCGACGAAGTAGAACATGCGATGGCGTCGAGATAATCTGTTATAACTGGGCCTGGAAGGCCAAAAGCGACGTTTGGATTTGGGGCAGAAATAGGTCCGGCTACGGCTTCCATTGGCTGATGAACGGTTGCGGGTTGTCGCAGAGAAGCAGACAAATGATTCCACCGCCGGTGCCCAGCGCCCCGATTACGACCCAAGGACCTGAAAGCGGACCGGCGTTTAGTGGGAACACTGGTCCGCCTTTCCGTTTCTTCTTGCTGCAATTTCCGGCTGCATCGCCAGTCACTTCGTCTCCCTCAGACAGGCTAGCAGTGCTTTTTCCACAATTAACGTCCACGCTGCCCTTGCTGGCAATGACCCGCGTGCTTCCGTTTGTATCTGCCACTTCAAATTCTGTCCATGCGTCCGATGCCGGAGTCACGGTCATTTGATGGGCAAGCGCAACCATACGTTTCGAAGTGGCAACGCTGACGCTTCCATGCTGAAGAGATACAGAATTCTGTTCGAACTTCACCACCGAGTCCGGATACACGACGACGCCTGAACCCGGCGCATCAAGAGTCGCGACGGACTCTGGCGGAGTTTGAATTAAATCGCCCGGAAAAACGGCCGACGACCGGGGCAACGGTTTGCCATTCAGCAATACCGCTTCTTTGCCACGGCCATAGAGCATGGCTCCGCCCGGATCTGCATCTGCCGCCAGCAACGACGCCGGAGTAAATGCGATCAACATCCAGCAAATAACGTATTGCGGAAGGCGCAGCTTCATCACACAAGCTCTTCGCCGTGATGCTAGCCCGCAGCTCAGCGACCGTCAATTGACTTGTGTGGTCACCCGGTCGCATCAAATCGTTCTTTTTAAAAGTGGAGCATTCCGAATCCCGAGTTTTTAGCAGCGCGCAAAAGGAACTAACCCGGCCAAAAACGCCCTGCTGTCCAGGCGGGTGCTGAACCCAGACGGAAACACACGAAAGGTTACGTCGGATTGACTTACAGCCTATCGGCGACAAAAGGGGGATGCTACTCCAGACGGCTCGATGACACACACAAGCTTGCCAATTGGGTGTAGGATGTTGGGCAGCTTCTGAAGTCAGTGTGGAGGGATTCCCATGAAACTTTCTCTCCCTTTGTTCCTGCTGCTAATTTCCCTGTCACTATGCGTCCTGGGGCAAGACTCCACAGCGCCCACCCCGCCTAAGTATTGTCACCCTTGCCTGTTTTACGGTGGGGACAGTCCGGCGCAAAATGGTCTTGCCAACGAAAAAGACATCATAGTTTCTGGCGCCGAGGTGCTGGTGCCTTTCGACGTTCCGGACTCACAGCAGTGGACCGTCACCGGCTTGTTCACGAATGACCTGTCAAACATCGACGTACTTGATCCTCCCAAAGCGTTCTGGTCGATTCGAAAGGATGTGAGGGCAGGTGATTGCGGTACCGTCATCGCTTCCGGCAATACTAACGCCATCTTCAAACCTACCGGGCGAGGCGGCAACGGTTATAAGGAATACACTACGTTGACCAAAATCAACCCGGTGATCCTGCCGCCCGGTCGCTATTGGCTGACCACTGTGCCTGAGTGCACCAACACCCACGACTCCAAATGCGAGGACAATGCTCGATACTTCATATCATCGTTTACCGGCAAGGGGAAGCAGGCTTACGGGCCGAAAGAACCTTGTGCTGCATTCTTTAACTCGCCGTTTTTTGGCGCGAACTGTCAGCCTGCTTCAGATCGCAATCAATGCGTCAAATTTTCGGCGGGCGTGCTTGGGACAAAATAGGTTGGAGAGAGAACTCCTGGTTGATGAGTGATATCGCGATTTACAGCAAATGCCTGCGCGCTCGTTGCTCATTCGTGTTCAATGAGATGGCCGAAGTAAACGCAACAATCGGCTGACACAGCCCTACAACGCTGGGAAGTCCAACTATTTCCACCAATTCGCTCGCTGGAACGGGCAGAAATGCAAGTTTCCCGGCCCGCGATTTATAATCAGCGCCGTAAAACCGAAATGGCAATTGCTGCACGGAGAGCTTTCTCGTTCGAGTCCCTCATCGTTTTTCAATTAAGGATGCACTGATGCCCATGATGAATATCGCTGATATCCAGGGCCGCGAAGTCCTCGATTCGCGCGGCAATCCCACGGTTGAAGCAGAAGTCACCTTAGCCGACGGAACCAAAGGACGCGCTATCGTTCCCAGTGGCGCGTCTACCGGCGAACACGAAGCTGTCGAACTGCGCGACGGCGACAACCAGCGTTTCCTCGGCAAAGGAGTGCTCAGGGCCGTCGAAAATGTAAACAGCGAAATCGCCGGAGCCCTTGCCGATTTCGATGCTTCCGATCAGCGCGCCCTCGATCAAAAGATGATCGATCTCGACGGCACCGAAAACAAGGGACGGCTCGGCGCCAATGCGATTCTCGCCGTCTCCATGGCAGCAGCCCGCGCCTCGGCCACGGCCTTTGGCCTACCCTTGTATAGATACCTGGGCGGCGCCGGAGCCAACACTCTGCCCGTGCCCATGATGAACATCCTCAACGGCGGTGCCCACGCCGACAACAACGTCGACTTCCAGGAATTCATGGTCATGCCCGTCGGCGCCGAATCATTTTCCGAGGCGCTACGCTGGGGCGTCGAAGTTTTTCACACACTCAAAGGCGTGCTCAAGAAGCGCGGTTACAACACCGCCGTCGGCGACGAAGGCGGATTCGCTCCGTCGGTCAAATCAAACGTCGAAGCCATCGAGGTCGTGCTCGAAGCCATCCAGCAAGCCGGCTACAAGCCCGGAGAAGAGATCGCCATCGCCTTGGACCCCGCCGCCAGCGAGCTCTACAAAGACGGCAAATATGTTTTCAAGAAGTCCGACAAGTCGGCCAAGAGTTCTGAAGAGATGGTCAGCTACTGGGCAAAGTGGGCCAACGATTATCCAATCGTCTCACTCGAAGATGGCTTAGCTGAAGATGATTGGGACGGATGGGCGCTTCTCACCAATGAACTTGGCGATAAAATTCAACTCGTAGGCGACGATCTCTTCGTAACCAACGTAGAGCGATTGCAAGAGGGAATCGACAAAAACGTTGCCAACTCAATTTTGATCAAAGTGAACCAGATCGGCACGGTAAGCGAAACTCTCGACGCCATTGACCTGGCCCGCCGCAACGGCTATACATCCGTGATCTCGCACCGCTCCGGCGAGACCGAAGACACCTTCATCGCCGACCTGGCAGTGGCCACAGGAGCAGGCCAGATCAAAACCGGCTCAGCCTCGCGCACGGATCGCATCGCAAAGTACAACCAGTTGCTCAGGATCGAGGAAGAACTGGGGGAAGCGGCAAGATTTTTGGGGTTGAAAGCGCTGAACTACCGTGAATAGGCGAAGGAGGAACGTGGGGACATCGGACGTAAAAACCGCAGATCACTTTGGCCGGGTAAAAGAGCAAACACTGTTCGTAGCAACCCGTCTCGGGGATGCCAAAGTCAGCCCGCGATCACGCGGCAAGATATAATCCAGAGGAACATGGCAGAAACGGAAATCTTATTCTCCTTCCAAAAGTCCTCCGATGGCGGCTATGAAGCCCGAGCCTTGGGCTATTCCATTTTCGCGCAGGCGAAAACGATGGATGGGTTGAGAGCGAATGTGAAGGATGCCGTCGCCTGTCATTTCGGCGATAGGATGATTTTTCCTTCGATTCGTTTGGTGAAGGTGCGAGGCAAGGGCCGAATCCTCGGCTCAGCGAAGGGCCAGTTCACAGTGCCTGACGACTTCAACGATCCCCTACCGAAAGAAATCGAAGACCTTTTTTGGAAATGAAAGTTTCTTTTTTACCGATCCGGGAGAGCTCAAGTACCGCTTTGATCCGCGCAATCGGTAGCCCGCTTTTTTGAGTGAGCTGGAGGAGTCTTATGAAACGTTATTCCGCTGTCCTCGCAATTGTTCTTCTCGCAGCCACCGCTGCCTTCGCACAGCTGACCCCACCCTCAGACGGCGATACCCCAGCCTCGAACGAAGACATTCAGAAACTATTCGAGGTTATGCAGATTCACCAGCAAATGCGCCAGGTGATGGACGCCATGATGAAACAACAGACCGCCATGATTGACGAGACTTTGAAAAAGCGTTACCCGCAAACATCGGCTGAGAAAATTGCCCGCGCCAATCGAATGATCGCAGAAACTGTGAAGGACATGCCCATGGACGCCATGCTCGACGACATGATCCCCATCTACCAGAGACACTTCTCAAAGACCGATATCGATGTCATGAGCACCTTCTACGCAACACCGACGGGGCAAAAGATGATGCGGGAGATGCCTGCGTTGACCTCCGAATCGATGCAGGCCTCCTACGCGCGCATGCAAAAGCAAATCGAGACCATTCAGCAAAAGGCCGAGCAAATCGTAAAAGAAGATCAGGAGAAACCAAGAAGCGCGCCAGCAACAGCCGCCTCAGCAAAAGAATTAGTGCGAGAAGGAATTCAGATCTGTGTTCCTCCGCGCGAATCTAGCTAGAACCCAGGAGCTAGCAGCTAAATGCGTCCCAAACCACTCGTGCTAATCATTCTCGACGGCTGGGGCTACCGCGCCGAGACCAAAGCCAACGCCATCGCGCTCGCCCGCAAGCCTACTTATGACCGCCTTCTGCGTGAGTATCCCAATACCTTGATTTACACGAGCGGCCCATACGTCGGACTGCCCGAAGGTCAAATGGGCAATAGCGAAGTTGGCCATCTTAATATCGGAGCGGGACGCATCGTGCACATGGACAGCACGCGCATCGAGCTCATGATCCAGAATGGCGAATTCTTTTCCCATCCGGTGCTGCTCTCCGCCATGAAAAATGCTCGCACTGGCGAGCGCCGACTGCACCTGTTCGGCTTACTCTCCGATGGCGGCGTGCATTCCTATCAGACGCATCTGTACGCGCTGCTCCGCATGGCGAAAGAAAATAATGTTGATCGCGTCTTCGTGCACGCCTTCATGGATGGCCGCGATACTTTGCCCACCAATGGCGCCGGCTACCTCGAACAACTGCAGCAGAAGATGCGTGAGTACAACACCGGGAAGATCGCGAGCGTAAGTGGACGCTACTACGCGATGGACCGCGACCGGCGCTGGGAACGAATTGCCAAGGCGTTCAACGCCATGGTGTCCGGCAACAGTGAGGGCGGCAAATATGTCGATCCGGTACAGGGCGTAAAAGAGTCTTACAACAAAGGCGTGACGGATGAATTCATTGTCCCCTTCGTCTGTGCCGATGCGAAGAGCACGAGCGAAGACGCTCGCGCCTACACGATTCGCGATGATGACTCGTGTATCTGTTTCAATTTTCGCGCCGACCGTGTCCGTCAGATTACGCGTGCCCTTACTCGCAACAGCGGGCTAAACGACAAAGCCGGCCGCGATTTACCGGGCGCCGACGATCTCGACGCCGCCATCCCTCGTGATCGCGTCCCCAAGAATCTGCATTACGTCTGTATGACGCGCTATGACAAACAATTCAATCTGCCCGTCGTCATCCCGCCTGAGTCAATGAACAATATCCTGGCCAACGTCATGGGCCAGATGAATCTCCGCAACCTGCGGGTGGCCGAGACCGAAAAATATGCCCACGTCACTTACTTCTTCAACGGAGGCGTGGAACAGCCATTCCCCGGTGAAGAGCGCCTGCTGGTGCCTTCGCCCAAAGTCGCCACCTACGATCTGAAACCAGAGATGAGCGCCGCCGGCATTGCCGACGCTGTGGTGAAAGCCGTTGAAGACGGAACCTTCGACGTGATTATCGTGAATTTCGCCAACGCCGATATGGTGGGCCACTCCGGCAAGATCGAACCCACGGTCAAAGCCGTAGAAACTGTCGACGCCTGCCTCGGCCGCATTGAGCCTGCAGTCCGAGCCAAAGGCGGCGCCATGCTTATCACCGCCGACCACGGCAACGCTGAGATGTTGGTCGATCCCGTAACTGGCGGCCCGCACACCGCGCACACCACGAATCCCGTGCCTTTCATCGTGGTCTCGGATAACAGCAAGCAGTTCGCACTGAAGCCCGGAGGATCTCTGCGCGACATTTCTCCAACCATCCTGGGGATGCTAGGCATCGCTGAGCCGAAAGAAATGACCGGCCAGGATTTGCGGGTCGTCCTCCAGAAGAACTAACTGCAGAGTCGACAGCACGTTTTCAAGGGACGCTTCCAGTCGCGCCGCAAGGACGTTGTGAAGGGGCGGGCTTCACAGTTTGCGGAAAAACTCGATGTTGGATTTGATTTTGCGTGGAGCAGTGCTGATTTTGCGTGGAGCAGCGCTTCAGCGCTGCAGTCAGTGCATTATTTTGAATCTGGCTTTAGCCGCTGAGGTCGCAGTTTGTTGTCCTGGAATGAGTTTTTCCGCAACCTCTTCAGCCGCGCCGCCAACACCCTAAATTTAAGAGCTAAAGATTCCTGTAACGTCTCGCCTTCAGACGTGCCGTAAGCCAGTTTTCTAACGACGCCTTCAGGCGCTGCGGGTCGCAATATCGTCACCGACCTTGTTGCCAGCTCGCCATAGGCCACAGAAACATCAGATTGTCCGCCTCTAAGGCCTTAACCGTAGTGCAAAACCTTTCATCTTGACCACAATCTTGACCGGGATGATAATGATCGGCCTCAAACGCTTCGCGACTTTCCGCTACTGGAGCGCGAAGCCACCGTTTTTGCGCAGCCGATACGCCGGGCGCAATTCGGTTTTGAGGAGGGGTCAATTTATTCCTGCACTGGTTCGCACCGGCGGCAGGGAAGTACGCACAACAATTTTCTCAGGAGGAGAAACCAGTGAAAAGGTCCATGCTTGGTATTCTGCTAGTTCTCACGTTCGTCGCGGTAGGAATCGCGTCGGCGCCACCCTTAACCTTCACTTATTCTGACGTTCATGCTAACAAGACAGCGACGAAGACCGACAGCTACGCGGTCAACAATGCTGGAACCATTGCCGGAGATTATGTGGACTCGACAAGCGTTCAACACGCCATGATCCTTGCCGGAACGAAGCTGACCACCGTCAATAATAAGAGCTGCGAAACCATTGGCGGGGCTACCGGTTCAATCTCGTTCTTCGGCATCAACTCCGCGGGCGACGCAGTCGGCTGGTGCATCAGTACCAAGACCGGTCAGGACGAGCGCATATTCATACTCTAAGGGAAAATTCACCACAATCAGCTTCCCGAAAGCCAATGGAACCCAGGCCAGTGGAATCAATGACAAGGGAGAAATTGTCGGCTTGTATCTGGACTGCGCCGACCTGACGCATGGTTTCTAAAGATAGGCACAGAAGTACACGGGCATTGATGTGAAGGGCGAAACCAATACCGTAGCTTGGGGAGTTGACAATAAAGGCCAGATCACCGTATACGCCACGAACTCGGCCGGTAACTTCGATTCTTTCCTTGTAACCGGGAAGACCTTCAAGAACATTAACAACCCGGCAGCAAAAGGCGGACTCGGCACTATCGTCCATACCCCTGACAATATCGGCGATATCGACGGCACCTATTACGACAGCACCGGAGCAGAAAATGGCTGGCTGCTTCACGGAGGAAAATACTACGACGTCGTGGATCCGGGCGGGACAACTCGCGCCGATGGTCTCAATGACAAGTCTGAACTCGTAGGGCGTTACGGGTCCGGTTCGTTTGGCGGCACTGGTTTCAAAGCGACATACAAATAGTCCCTACTGCACCTCGCCGCAGGGAAGCACGCACAACAATTTTCTCTAGGAGGAGAAACCAGTGAAAAGGTCCATTCTTGGTGTTTTGCTAGTACTAACGTTCGTCGCGGTAGGAATCGCGTCGGCGCCACCCTTAACCTTCACTTTTTCTGACGTCCATAGTACCAAGACGGCGACGGAAACCGACTCGTATGCAGTCAACAACTCCGGAGTCATTGCCGGAGACTATATAGACTCCGCCGGCGTGCAGCACGCTTTTACCCTCGCCGGGAAAAAACTAACTACTGTCGACAATAAGAAATGTTCGTCGAGCATTGCTTTCTACGGCATCAATTCAGCTAATGCAGCGGCTGGATGGTGCGTCGGTACGACCGGCGAAGACATCGCGTTTACCTGGGCAAAAGGGAAATTCACCACTATCGCCTTCCCGAAAGCAACTCAGACCCAGGCTACCGGAATCAATGACAAGAACGACGTTACGGGCTTGTACTTCGATAGCGCCGGCGCCCAGCATGGCTTTGTCAAGAAGGGCGGCAAATACACGACGATCGATGTCAAAGGGGATACGTCGGCCGATGCGTATGGAATTAACAATGCAGGCGATATCACCGTGTATGCGATCACCTCGGCTGGCGATTACGCCTCCTTCTTGTACAACGGCAAGACCTTCAAGTCAATCAGCGACCCCAATGCAGGCGCAGTCGGGACTGTTGCCCACGCACCGAACAACAAGGGTGACATTACCGGCACGTACTTCGATTCCAACAGTGCAGCGGTTGGCTTCCTGTTGCACGGGGGCAAGTACTACGACTTAAAGGACCCGAAGGCGAGCAATAGTCCGCGTTCCGACGGGCTCAACGACAAACTTGAAATGGTAGGACGTTACACCCCGAGCAGTGGTGGCAACATCGGCTTCAAAGCTACAACCAAGTAAATCTTCCTCGCCTCCCCGCCTCAAGCTCAATTCAGGCTTGAGGCGGCTCGGCGATCCACTTTCTAAACGCGGCCTATGACACTTCACTGGTTCCCCAGCTTCTGCGCCAGATAATCGTTAATCGCCGCGGCCCACTCTTTTCCGCTTTCCCGGTCCGCGATGCCGAGTTCTCTCACGTGTTCATTCGCCCCGGGATCCAACGCAGTACGCTCATACGCCACATTCACTTTTGTGTTGGCCGCGTCGATCTCCGAGAAGCGAACGTCGATGAGCACGGCCATCGCCTCAGGAATGACGTAAACGTACTGAAAGTGCCGCGCGCTCTTGTCGAAAGATGTATTGATCCAATAAGCCTCACGGTCGCCATGGCGAATTGTGAACACCGCGCCCTGAATATCCTCCGCGGGTTTCGGATACAAGAAGTGCGGATCCCAGTGACCGCCCGACCATGCGCGTTCCCCCTCCGCTCCAAACAACGGCGCCACAACTTCATAAGGCGCATGAGCGGTGAACGCGAACTCGTTGCGCACGTGAACCACGGGCCCATTCACAGCGGCACCGCGATGATGACGATGGTAGAGCAACACCAGCAATGCGAACGCACTCACCGCCAGCACAACCAGCACCGCAGTCTTCATCTCCGGCGCTCCTTAAGTTGATGGCTATCGGACGCTTTCAACGTCATGCCGTAAATCTTCTTGAATTGTTCAATCTCTTTAAGCGTCTCCGGAGAAAATGGTGCCTTACCTTCGAATGCGTGTAGCACCACGCCTTCCAGCAGGTCGCCCAGCGTCATGTCTTTCAACTCGGCTACGGCCTTAAGCACCTTCAACATGCGTTTTTCAATCCGAACCCCAGTCTGCACGCGCTCCACTTCAATCATCTCTCTAGGCATGTTCGTATGTTACCATGGTACATAGATACTTACCAAATAGAATTCCAACAATGTCCGGCGCTCAGGGTTATTATGTTGTGGGCTGGCTCAACATCCGAATTCGCGACCGAGGCAACCATCGTGTACTGTGAACAGTTCTACCTGGGCTGTTTGGCGCATGCTTCCTACCTTTTGGCATCGCAAGGCGAAGCCGTGGTGGTCGATCCGCAGCGCGACGTAGATATTTATCTCAAAGCTGCCGAGGAACACGGAGCAAAGATCCGCCATATCTTTGAAACTCATCTGCATGCCGATTTCGTTTCCGGACACAAAGAGCTCGCCGCGCGTACCGGAGCCAAAATTTACATCGGTGCCCGCGCTGCCGCCTGCTTTCCCCACGTCGCGGTGCAGGATGGTTTCGCGTTGCGAGTGGGCAAGATGGTAATCAAGGCGCTGGACACGCCCGGTCATACGCCTGAAAGTATCTGCCTGGTAATCGTGGATGAGGAAAAGTCACCCCAGCCGTGGGCGGTACTGACCGGCGACACGCTGTTTATCGGTGATGTCGGAAGGCCGGATCTCTCAAAGATGCACACGCCCGCGGAATTAGCGGGCATGCTCTATGACAGCTTGCATAACAAACTGCTTGCGCTCGCGGATGATGTGCTCGTCTTTCCCGCACACGGAGCCGGTTCGCTGTGCGGCCGCAACATGAGGGCCGAGCGCTCATCAGCCATCGGAACCGAAAGACTTACAAACTACGCGCTGCAAATTAAAAGCCGCGCGGAATTTATTCGGCAGTTGACCGCCAATCTGCCCACGCGTCCCGAGTACTTTCTTCAAGATGCGGAAATTAATCGTCAGGGTGCGTCCGCGCTCACCGACATCGGTGAACTTCCGGCGATCACCGCTGCTGAATTGAAATCGATGTTAGACGAAGGCGCCGTAGCACTCGACGTGCGTCCTGGCGATCAGTTCGCTCAAGCCCACGTGCCCGCCTCGATCAACATTGCGCTGTCTGGACAATTCGCCTCCTGGGCAGGAACGGTTCTAGGTTTGTCGGCGCAGCCCATCTTGATCGCTGAAAGTCCCGAACAGTTGTCTGAAGCACGACTGCGATTGGCGAGAGTAGGGATTGAAAATGTAGCAGGATATTTGCAAGGCGGACTGGCCGCCTGGAAGCAGGCACGATTTGCGCTCGCTGAAATACCGCAGATCACGGTGCAAGACTTGCGCAATCGCCTGCAGGCTCAGGCTTCGCAAGTTCTCGATGTGCGGCGCGAACCCGAATGGAATTCTGCGCACATCGAAGGCGCAGCATGGTGGCCTCTCGACAATTTCAAAATATCGGCGCCCGAGATCGACGACGACCGCCCGGTGGCCGTCCATTGCAAAGGAGGCTATCGCAGCATGATTGCATGTAGCCTACTGCAACGAGCCGGTTTCAGAAACGTCACCAACGTGATCGGCGGATTCGATGCCTGGCGGGAAGCGAAGTTTCCCGTCCAAAGTGAAACTGCGGTCGAAGCATAGGGAAGCGCGGTTGCAAAGCCGCACACTGTCGATTAATCTAACTTCTCCGCTTCCTAAATCCCAAAGCCGGGATGGCGGAACTGGCAGACGCAGCGGACTCAAAATCCGCCGGGCTTCGGCCCTTGGGGGTTCGACTCCCCCTCCCGGCTGGCAGACGCAGCGGACTCAAAATCCGCCGGGCTTCGGCCCTTGGGGGTTCGACTCCCCCTCCCGGCACCAGCTTGAAATTAATGTGCCTGGACTCTTCCAACGTCCCAAACTCGACGAAAAACACAATCTTTTCGTTGGGAAGGGCGCATGAGATTCTACGGACTAGCCTCTTGAAGTGGTTTCAACGGGCACTTCACGCCGGTTCGTCGTCACTGGGACGGTGATCCGCAGAATGCCCTTCTCGAATTCCGCTTGCACATTCTCAAGGTCCACCCCCTTCGGGCAGGAGAATCTCACGATAGAAATATCCGTAATTGCGCTCGGTTCGCCAGGGCGGACGTTCTACGTCAACATACGGTCCGCGTTCGCCCTGCAGGATTCTTGCGGTTAGGAGAGCGATAGGTCTTTCGCCCGAACCGGAGCGGTTCGGTTAGACGCCCTCGACATCACTTCACATCTTCCGTCCTGCCGCTCTTTATGCTGCGATACGCTGCATCCAGAATTTGCTGATTGCGCCAGCCTTCTTCGCCGGGAATCGGAAACTCGGCTTTGCCTTCGACAGCGGCAGCGAAGGCATCCACCTGTCGCGCGTAGGCAATTTCGTTTGATACTGTGCTGCTCTCAACCACGGCGCCGTCGCGGCAAAGTTCGAGACGGACCGGGCGATCAACGGTCAATGCGTTGTCGGCGCGCAGGACGCCCGACTCACCCACCAGTTCAAGTGGCGTGCGGTAGTCGGCGCGGAAGGAAACCATCACCGTAGCCAGAGTTCCGCGGGAAAACTCCAGCAGCAAAGCCGCGCCTGCTTCGACGTTTCCTGGCTTGCCTGCAATCTCGCGCGCGCTAACCCGTCGCACTTCGTCCTGAAGAACGAATCGCAGCGCGTCGACGCAGTGTACGCCGACATCGGCAATGGGCCCGCCGCCCGCCACTACAGGATCGTTGATCCAGGTACGAGGATGAGAGCCGCCAGCGCGAAAAGAAAATTCGGAGCGGGCGAAAATCGTTTTGCCAATAACTCCCGCCGCGACCTTTTCTCGAAACCACGCCAGGCTGTCTTCAAAGCGAAACACCTGCGCTATTCCGAGCAAAACTTTAGCTTTGCGGGCCGCTTCGACCATTTGCCGGCATTGCTCCGCGTTGACGGCCATCGGCTTCTCGCACAGTATCGGCTTGCCGCATGCCGCAGCGACCAGCACATCCTGCAAATGGCAGGCATTCGGAGTAGCGACGAACACGGCGTCGACCTGGGGAGAGCGGCACAGCGCTTCGGCTGAATCGAACGCCAAGGGAATTTCGTACTTACGCGCTGATTCTTGTGCCTTAGTCAATTCTCGTCTGGAGAGAGCGGTGACGCGACAGTTCTTGGCAAGCGCAAATCCGGGCATCAGCCGCTTTGCGGCATGCAGTCCGAAGCCGATGATTCCGAAGTTCACCATTATCCTGAAGCGACACCAATTATTTCGCAACCGACATCGAGGAAGGCGACGCCGCGGCTGCTGCCGATTGCGATGTGCTGGCGATAGCTCCGGTAGTGGCGTTGATGGAGAACGCAGTAATGGTCCTCGCCGTCTGACTGCCCACATAAAGAAACAAGTTGTTAGGATCGAGCACCAGGAAAGAAGGAGCACTGCCCGCAGTGAATGGCGAACTGGTAATCTGCGTCAGAATCCCTGTCGTGGCCGCAACTGAGAAAACCGAAACATTGCTCGATCCCTGATTGGCAACGTAGAGGTACGGATCCAAAGCGACGACCGAAATCGGCAGGGTGCCCGTGGGGTAGGAACCAAGCAGCGTCAAGGCACCGCTGTTCGAATTTATAGACAGCACCGAAACCGTATTGTCGATCGAATTGGCAACGTACACAAATGTTTCCGCGGGATCGACCGCGATCGCAAGCGGCCCATTGCCGACCTGCACCGGAACTACCGATATCGGCGCCAAAACTCCGGACGTAATGGTGTATGCGAAAACGGCTGCTAAATTCGTATTCAACACGTAAAGAAATTTCGCTGAAGGAGTTATCGCGAAGGCAATCGAATTGGGAAAAGTGGTGAATGGCGATCCGGTAACTGCGGTAAGAGCCCCACTCCCAGAATTAATGGAATAAACCGAGATGCTGCCCGATACCTCATTAAGCGCATAAAGAAAATTGCCCGCGCTATCCATGGTAAGCGCAACCGGTGTGAGTCCGGTGGCAGTCCGCGGCAGCACTTCATGCAGCGAGCCAATTGCGCTATCGATGGTGAAAAGCGAAATATCATTCTCGCTTTGATTGGCAACGTATACGAATTTATTGGAAGGATGCACGCGAATCGCGGTTGGAGAATCCCCCCCTGGGTAAGGCGATCCCACGATGTTGGTGAACGCCGCGGAGCTGTTATTGATGCGATAGGCCGCTACGGCGTTCAAGTTAGGCAGGCTGACGTAGGCGGTATGGGTGCCGGCGGAACTGCACCCCACCAGGGTAGCCAATCCCATGGCAACAAAAATCAGTACCGTTCGCTTAATCGGCATCATGTTCCTTCGAAACAAGTGGAAGTGTCGACGGATCGAACTCTTCGAAATCCAGAAAACATGGCTCACGCAGATTTCCCGGTTCGCAATGTGAAGCTGCACAATCAAAGTTTGGGACGCCGGCCGATGTGGCCAAAGTGGAAAACCAATCCGGTTGAAACCCGTATATCCTTTTGCGTGGCCCCAAACGTCTGCGTGTCCAGATAATCTGCCTCAATGCGAAATGTGAACCGCGGAGTCAAATCGCGATCATAGCCGCCACCCGCCACGAGCGCCCTTCCGACACTTTCAAAATGATTTCTCAGTGAGGTCGTAATATCGACTCTATCTTGCGCTTTGCCAAACAGACCGTGAACGAAGAACTTCGATTTGTCTCTGCGCAGGGCATACTGCGGGCCAATCAAAAAATTGTACACAACCATCTGCGAGCCATATTGTCCGCCCACGTCGGCGGTCACTCCCCAACTTGGTGTGATGTTGTAGGTGGCCGACGCATCAAATCCATTCAGGTTGGAGCGGTTTACAAAACCGAAGGTGGTCGAATCAACATTCCGGTAGGCGTAGCCGCCAAAGACCTCCCACTGCGGAGCCACCTGTCCGAGCGAAAGGGAAGACCCCGCCATGACTACCGAAGTAATAAAGAAGATGAAGACAGCTGCTCGCTTGACACAAACGCCCACACGTTCGATAGCCATTAGTATGAAAGTACCAACTTCCCTCCGGAATTCCGATTAGGTCGAGAGTAATGCAGCAGACGCTCACTTTCGGACCGCTTGCGAAGTTCTGGTTTTTGTTAATCAACGATTCTACCCGGAAGTGCGAAATAGAAGAAGAGCGGCAATGTAATTGTTTGTAAGCTCGAGGCGAATCAGATTCGGCGGCGCAGCGCTGCGAGAGTGTGCATGAGAGCTGGTTTTCAAATACCGGGTGGCATAAAACTCCGGCGCAGGCGGCATAAGTTCTCGTGTGCGGATTGGAAGATAGAGCTAACGGAGGGACGGGCGGGGCGCCCGTCCCACACAAACGCTAGGATTTTGGCAGAACGGTAATGTTCTGCAGGTTGGTTATGGTGTACGGGGAGCCTGGGGCTCGACTGACGCTGGTGGGCGTGACGGTGAATACGAAAACCTTGTTAGCGGAGCGGCTGATGGCGTAAAGGTGATTGTCGTTGTCCCAGAAAATCTGGTCGATTTGATTTCTGGCGATCAACCCGGTGTAGTGCGTGATGGGATTAGCGCCATTGAAATGGAAGATTTGCAGTCCGGCCGTCCCGCCGACCGCAAGCAGCTTTCCGGAGGGAGACATCCTAAAATCCGAGACGTACTTGACTGCGGTGACAGGCATGTTGGAGAAGGTGCTTCTGGTAGTCAGGTTTCCGGAGGCTGCAGCGGTATAGGTGGCAAACTGCGCGGGGCCATCTGGTTGCCATGTGTTTCCGTTGTAGGGCATGACAGAGATCGCCACGTGGTTAGCTGGATCGCCGGCGGCCCCATAGGAAACGTAGAAATCCCCTTTCTTCGAAACCGGCATGGGCGGATTGATGTTCAAATCGGTCAGGGTTCCATCGCTATTCCGCCTGAACCCAAAGAGCCACGAACCGTATTCGTGAGACGAAGATCCGTAGGCATATACATTGTTGCCGATGAAACTTAATGGCAGATCGAACAGCACACTGGGATCGCTGGCGGCGAGATAACTCAGTGCGCCGGTGAATCGATCAATAGCAAAAGATTGGTAGGTGTTGTTGGCACAGATATTGCCATAGAAGTCTTCGTCGTACAAAGTAGATCCAGTTTCGTCGAGGAAGAGTGCAGTGGGGCCGCCGCAATTGTATCCGTTGAATTTCTGCGCATTGATGGTGGCGACTTTGTCGAGCGAGCCATCAGCGGCGATCGAGAATGAGGAAATATCGACTCCGTTGCTGCCGAAGAGGTATTGCTCGTTAACCGCCATGCTCTGCACTTTGGCGGGAAAAGGAGATCCGGAAACGGCGGTCAGCTTACCGTCGGGAGCGGCGGCGAACGCGTTGATTTCGTAATTATTAGTACTGGGACTGCTGGAGACGTAGACGAAGGCGACAGGCGAAGAGTTAGATGAGATTTGAGCGACTGCTGCTGCGGCGCTTACTGTGGCAATTAAGCAAACAACGAAGCGAATGTGGCGCGTCATATTTTTTACTCTTTCTGTGGCGTACTGGTGAAAGTCCATCCTTCTGCTAACGAAATGATTGGGACGCGGTATCAGATGCCGGACGAGAATTTGGAGTTGGCCTGGATCGGGAGGACGAGTTCAACGAGTAAACCGTGATTCCGTGATAGAGTCTGGCAACTGCATTAGTTAATCTGTTTCTTTACCCCAATTGTGCAAATTGCATGTACTACTAAGACCTTCTTTCCTCATCGGTAATTCTGGACAATGTTGAGCGATGCATGTTCCCCGCGCATTAACTCAATCCCTGCTTGCTCCTGCCGTGATCGCGATGGTTTTAGCATCGACCGTGAAGGCGGGCGCGGCTGACCAAACCGCCGCCATCCACACTGCTCATAACCAGAAAACTGAGCGTTTGATCTTTACCCCCGCGAATCTGGGGTTCGGCCCGGTCAGTGCCGGCGAACAGAAAGTTCAGATGGTGACAATGACCAACGTCGGCGATTCGGAAGTCACGCTGCTGCAGGCAATCGGGCAGGGAATGGATTTCACTCTAAGTGGGTTAGATTTACCGTTAACGTTGGCCCGCGGAGAAAGCTTTACCTTCACTGTTGTCTTTGCTCCACGAGCACCCGGCCAGAGCAGCGGTAGCGTATTGTTCATCTCAGCAGGCAGCGGTGTTTCGAGCCGGATTTTGATGACTGGCAGTGGGACGGAAGGGAAGCAACTTGCCGCCAACGCGGCTGCGATGAACTTTGGCATCGTTTCGGTAGGATCGGCTGGGAATCAAAGAGGAATGCTGAGCGCTGCAGGCAAAAAGGTGACGATCGCTTCTGCCGTAAGCAGCGATCCGCAATTTACTATAACCGGACTGTCATTCCCATTCACCATCCGTGCCGGAGGAAGAAGGGAGTTTGTCGTCACGTTTACTCCTCGAAGCAGCGGCGCGGTGTCGGTCACACTTTCGTTTATGGACGTTTCCGGAACTAAGGCCTTGTTGACCGAATCTTTGAATGGTATTGGCACGATCGTGCATGGCCACAGCGTCGATCTTAGGTGGCGTGCGAGCAGCGCGAAAGATGTGATTGGTTATAACGTTTATCGTGGCATGAAATCGGGGGGGCCGTATCGGAAGATCAATTTCGTGCTGGATGCAGCTACCGTCTATACCGACACTTCGGTGGTTGATGGAAGCACTTATTACTATGTGACTACGGCAGTCGATTCAAAAGACCGCGAGAGCATTTATTCCAAGCAGGCGTGGGCCAGAATCCCCTAGCTTGGGTCGGACTTTCCGAGATTAGGGCGTTTTGGTGCGCTTCCGCAGGCTTGGGTGACCGGATTAAGTACTGCATGGCTTGAACCAACGTTTTTAGTATTCGGGTGTCACGGTGCGTAGCAAGGAAAAAGCACATCCACAGAGTACCGAGGGCCAGGACGCTGTGAAAGGTTGCGGGAAGACTCGTGCTTTTTAGCCAAGATTTCATTCGGTGAGTTGTCGACAACAGCGACAGCAATTTACTCTCCCCCGCGTAGGTGATCTGGCCAGCAACCCTCTGGTCTTGTAGTGAGCCCCCGTCTGGGTTAATTGCGCAAAAATCTGCAACAGTCTTCGACCATTAGTTTCCTATTCATTCCTACATCGCTGATTTTACGGCACTAGGCGGTGCGACCAACGGCCTGGCGCGTGGTTACGGAATTGCGGTCTGCTGCGAAGAGTCGAAGCAAGATGGATAAGCCGGAACCTATGATCTTCTCATCCAGGGTATTGTCGCCGAGGGTCACGGCACTGATTGTGCTGGCGCTGGTTACTGGGAGCATGCTTGCCAAAGCGCAGTCTGTAGCGATGGTTCATGAGGGATCTCCCAGCTCGGATTTGGATTCAGTCATAAGTAGTGCCGCACCATCGCGAAGCAGCCCGGCAGTCTCGGGAGGGGTAGCGGCGGCTTCGCCTGCTGTCGAGAATGTCCTGCCAGAAGCGCCCGGACAGCATAGGTTTTTGGACACTGAAAACCGTCTCCTGTTCGTCGGCGTAGCGGCACTTAGTGCGGCTGACTTTGCAGTTACCCGGGCCAACCTCCGCTCTGGGGGAAGAGAACTGGACCCGATAACGCGTCTTTTCAGTGGCAGTACGGCGGCTTTAGCGGCTAATTTTGCGGCCGAGACTGCGGTCATTGTTGGGCTCAGCTATTACTTGCACCGGACGCGGCACCATCAGCTGGAACGGCTTACGTCGATGTTGAACATCGGGGCGTCTGCTTTCGCGGTCGGGTATGACCTGAGCCGGCGTTGATAATTCCCCACGGCCAGTTTGAAGGCGTACACGCGAGATTCCCTCGACTACGTCCGAAGCAGGCTCTCGCCTCGCTGGTGAAGGTGCGGGGCTTCGGAATGACCGCTTTAAAAAACTTAAGAATGACCATCTTCTTCGCCGAAATTTGCTAACACACCCATCGCCGGCACGTATTTTGTTGGTAATCCTTCGATCCCGTGCTAATATTTTCTCGCTTTGTAGCTGCCGCGGATTTGGGGCGCGCTCCTTAACGAAGACTCACGAGGAGAAGCCCGCCGATGACCCGAAAATATTTCCTGCTGACAATTCTTTTGTGTATTCCGGCCAGCATCCTGGCTCGAGCTAGCGACGAGATCGTTCCCGCCGGAACACTTTTGCAATGCACCATTTCTGAGCCCAACTTCTCTCCCAAGACCGCTCAAGTGGGTGATCCCGTGCTTTGCTATCTGGGCCACGTCGCGGCCTTCGGCCATCCGTTGTTCCCGCGGGGCGCGGAGCTTAGCGGACACCTCGAAGACTTTCAAAAGCCGGGACACTTCGTGGGCAAGGGATGGATGCAGGTCAGTTTCGATCGAATCATCCTGCCCGGAGCGCAAGTCCTTCCGCTCTCAGCGAAGATCATTTCCGCGCCTCACATGAAAACCGATGCCGAGGGGAAGGTCCATGGAAAGGGCCATCCGAAGAGAGATGCGATCCTTTGGGCCATTCCTGTTTTCTGGCCGGTCAAGATCATTACCCTGCCGGCTCGCGGGCCCTTTCCGGCTTTCAAAGGCGAAACCCGTTTGAGTTTGCGCCTTATGGAAGATATGGAGTTTTCGCTGCCCGCGGTGCGCTCCTCGTTGGTTCCCGCTCCGCCGTGGGCCGCGCCCAGCCGTTATGACTCGACTTCGAATGCGGTGTACCGGCCGGCATCGACGCTTGCACAACAACCGACGCCGACTCTGCAACAGGCAAACTACGTTCAGCAACCGGCGATACAGGTCACGCAGCCGGCGTCCACCGATTATCGTGCTTAAGGGCGGCGCGGCGTGGCTGGCGCGCGATTATTGGGTGGAAGGCGGACAGCTCCGTTGTGTGAGTCCGGACGGACAGCAGAAACTGATCGCGCTGGAAACATGGATCTCTACCAATCGCTTCGGGTTAACCGGGAGCGGCGGGTCGAGTTCGTGCTGCACTCTAAGGAACTCGGTCCAGCAGTAGCCGGTCCAGCAATAGTTATATATACGGCGACTCGTGAGGATAGGGTCCGCGAGGGTTGGCCTCAACAACTCGGCGCGGACTGCTGTCTTTTAAGCCGAATCGGCAAATCCTCCAGTTCAACCCGAGCAACTCGGCCAACCTGCTGAGCTAATCCTTCCATCCAAAGCCGGTGGAGCGGCGCTAGGGCCATTTTGTCTTCATCTTTCTCACCATCGCTCAGTCGTTACCGATGGGCAGCGAGGGGGGAGAGTATCATACACTGCCTCCTTAACCCCATCTGGGAAGTCGCCGTTCCAGATTGAGCCGCATCGGTCGTTCGCAACTCTGGTTTGGGAGCAGGAAGTGATCGCACGGGATACTATTTAAGTATTCGCCCGTGGGTTTAGGAGGTTGTCATGAACATGCGCAAAGTCGGAATTATCGTCGGAATTATCGTTGCCGTCATCGTGATTGCCGTCGTGGTGGTGCTGGCGGTTTTCAATCCTAACGATTATAAGGCAACGATTCAGACCAAACTCGAACAGCAATTGGGCCGAAAAGTTTCGCTCGGCGACATGAGTTTGGGAATCTTTCCGCTGCGCTTTAAGGTGGCCAATCTCTCCATCGCTGACGATCCCAAGTTTAGTAATGAGCCGTTCATCCAAACTCAGTTGTTGAGCGTTTCGGTGAAGCTGCTGCCACTGTTGAGCAAGTCGGTGGAGGTGGATTCGCTGAGCCTGGAACGTCCGAACGTCAACTTAATCAGGAATGGGCAAGGCGTGTGGAATTTCGCTTCGCTCGGACAGACCTCGGCTTCCGCGGCCGCTCCGCCTGCAAAGACTTCGGCGCCGCCGGCTAAGACTGCGCCGGCTCCAGCTTCGTCCTCGTCAAGTGAACAGGGGTTTTCGCTGGGCGAACTGGCGATCAACGACGGACAAGTTGCGATCACCGATTTGCAGGACAAGAGACCGAAGACTGTATACGATCACATCGATATCAAGCTCACCGACTTCGCGCCCACCACGCCTTTTAACGTGGAAGCTTCCGTGCATTTGCCAGGAGCTGGGAATCAGGAAGTTGGCTTAAAGGGGAAGGGTGGGCCACTCTCGCACGAGCATCCTGCGACCACTCCTTTTAAAGGCTCGCTTGATTTGAAGAACGTCGAGATTGCCGGATTGCAGAAATTTCTGCAGAGCCCGGCATTGGTCAAGACCGATGGAATTATATCGGGACACACGGACATTGCGAACCAAAGCGGCAAGATGTCAGCCAACGGGCAAATGACTGTCGACAAACCTAAATTGCACGGCATTGATGTGGGATATCCGATCAATGCGGACTATAACGTCAGCGAGGATCTAACCAATGATCAACTCCGCATCGACAAGGGTGCGATCAAGCTGGGACAGACTCCAATTAACGTTACTGGCACGGTAAATCACAAGCCAACGCCTGCGCAGCTTGATGTCGTCCTGAAGGCAAATAATGTTGCGATTGCGGAAATCGCGCGTCTGGCGGCGGCTGCGGGTATCGCGTTCGCTCCTGGTACTACGGTGAACGGGCAGATTAATGCGGACATAAAAGCGCAAGGCTCTGCGGACAAGCCGGCGCTGAACGGGACCATAGCTGGTAGCAACATTCAAGTTTCCGGCAAGGATATTGCCAAGCCGGTCGAAGTCAAAGCGGTGAACATCGCACTCACGCCAACCGAGATCCATTCCGACAATTTCAATGTCACCTCCGGTGGAACTACGGCTGCGGTGCAGTTCTCCGTGAAGGGATACACGACCAATGCGGCCTTGGTGGACGCGACATTGAAAGCTCCCCAGGCTGCGTTGCCCGATGTTCTGGCGATGGCTAAGGCGTACGGCGTGACTTCGCTCGATAAGGTCACTGGCCAGGGGAATCTAAGCGTCGATTTGCACGCTGCGGGTCCGGTGGCAAATCTCAGTTCAGATCAGTTAATGAAAGCGCTCAACGGCAACATCAATGTGAATTTCAATAACATGCGTTACACCGGCATCGACATTGGGCATCAACTGCTTTCCATGATTGGGTCCAAGCAGCCGACAAAAGATCAAGGTTATACCAACGTTCAGAAAATGACGGGCGCGATTGCGGTGAAGAGTGGAGTCGCGCAGACTAACAATCTTCAAGCAGCGCTCGACATTGGAAATGTAGGCGCGGTTGGCACGGCTAACCTTGTCAACCAAACACTCAATCTACAGTTGACAGCTGTACTCTCCAAGGCGTTCACCCAACAAATAGGCGGCGCGGGCGGATACATGACGACCGCCCTAGCCAACAGCCAGGGAGAACTGGTGGTACCGGCCATTGTTACGGGCACGTTCCAGAATCCGAAGGTTATGCCCGATGTGGAGAAGATGGCGCAAATGAAACTGAAAGGCTTGATTCCGACTGGCGATAATCCGCTGGGTGCGGGCTCTTCGATACTCGGTGGATTGATGGGAAACAAAGGGAAGCCAGGGACTCCGGGGCAGCAGCAGCAGAATCCGGTGAATCAGGTTTTGGGGCTTTTTGGCAACAAGAAGAAACAATAAGCCGGCGCAGGTTGCCGTTTTAGCGATTGCCGCTTAGTTGACTGCAACAATCGACGCAATCCGCTCACCGCGCCCACTTCAATTAGGGCAGAATTCCCAGCAACCGCAGCGTGCTTACGCCGGTCATCACCGCGACGAATGTTACCACGACATATTCGGCAACTCTTGCGATCGCGTCGGTAGTCCGCGCTTTGCGTAAAAACTCAGTCATTTTCCGTTCCTCCCACCAGCTCTCAGAATTGTTCTCGGCTGTGTCAAGAGTGCGCTACTGGCGCGGTTTCGACAATGGCTCATTGGGGGAGTCGGCCAATCCCTGGTAACCAGGGAGGATGACTCTGGTCACGAAAAAGTAATCTACTGAGAGAAGAGATCTAGCGGACGACTAGAACTTCGCGAATGTTGTCACGGGTGAGGAAGAACTTTATCGAGCCGAAGTCGCGGAAGAGATTTTCCACGTGACGGTTGTTGAAGACGCGCTGCAGGCGAAAACTTTTTTCGACCGAGGTATGCAGCGCGCCGCTCGGACCTTTACGCACATCTCTGCGGGCTTGGACGTGCTGCATTTCCAGAATGTCGTTGTCCACAATGTGGTAACGATAGCAAGGAGCATCCGGTCCGGCTTCGTGGGTGTGAAAAAACGCGAGCAGCATGCCGCCGGGTTTGATGGTCGACCAGAGGCGGGCGACCACCGGTTTGACCAGGCTCTCATGCATGTAATCGGCGAGATTCCAGCACAGAACGATGTCGAACTGAGCGGCCGGATAAGCAAGGTTATTGGCCAGGAATCGCTTGCTATCGAGGATCGTTAGTCCCTGCTCGTCTTTCGTGATCAGCGCCGGATCGGTAGAAGCTTCGAGCAAATCTTCGCTGTAAATTTTGTGTCCACGCTGGGTTAAGTAGCGGATATTGGCTGCCGAAGTGGAACCGATATCCAGGACACAAATGGGCTCTTCAGATTGCAGCGTCTGTGAAATTGCACCCAAGCCGCTGGAGCGGCGAGTGAGCCGCTGGGTCATGGGAATGGGTCCAGCTCCCTGGCCGACGACGGTAGATGATCCACGAAATAGTTTCATGAAGCTGTGAGTAACGGATGCCATGTCAAATTTCCGGCGTCCGGTTCAATAGAATTCCGCAATTTAAAATATATCGCGGCGTCCACCGTTGAACCGGAAAAAAGCTCTATTGCTTGGTTACCTGAGTACCTCCTGCCACCGCGGTCCTTGCTTCGACCCGCGGTTCAGGTTTGGCTGCAGGCGCGGAATTTGGCTTGGGGAGTTCGCGCTGAACATCCACCTTGCCCTTAAAGTACGCGCCCTCTTCGATCGCAATACGTTGGGTGACAATATCGCCCAGAATGACGGCTGACTTGCGCAACTCAGCGCATTCAGTGGCATGAATGTTGCCTTCGAGCTTGCCCTGGATCTCCACGCCTTTGGCGTTAACATCGGCGTGAACATGACCGTTCGGGCCAACCACCAGATTGTTGCCTTGCAGCTGGATCGAGCCTTCGACCGTACCATCAATATATAGATCTTCGCTGCCGGAAAGCTCACCCTTGATGACGACGGATTTACCGATATGTGCAAATTCGCCGCTTTTTGGCATTTCCATAGCTATTGTCTCCATTTTGGCGCAGAACCGCAGGGCACAAGTGGGAATAAGGGATTCTAAACTATTTGGACGATTCCGGGGGACTGCGAAGTGTGATCCGAAGAAATAGTTTGGCCAAAGGCCAGGCTTCATCTATTTTCTGGGATTAGGCGAAATCGCTTGCTGCTGGCGGCTCAAGCCGGTGTACAATGCCGTGCGGTTTGAAATTCAGAATAGAAGTGCCAGTTCAAAGCCAGTTCAAAGAAAGAGTGATGCATGAAACGTTCTATCGTGTTTTTACTGATTGCAGGCGTTGCATTGTCGTTGGGCGCGTATCTTTTGCCCGGCCGCGTGCACGCGGCTGACCAACGAAAAATCAACGGATTTAACATCGTCGTTCCGGAATCCAGCATTCCGCATCCCGGCCGCATTCACACCAACTACTTTCTTGCGGTGCCAGAAGAGCCTAACAAGACCGGCGGGCCTCCTCCGGGCACTGAAACGCCGGGATCGCTGGCTTGCGTCTACAAATTGGTGAGCGGACCCAAAGGCTGCCCCGATCGCCACCAGCACTACGGTTCCGACGGGTGGCGTGGGGAGCCATCGCCATCATCGATGCGGGAGATTATCCGACTGCAAAGGCAGACCTGCACGCCTTTTCGAGCTATTTCGGTATCCCTGATGCGCGATTTCCAGGTTGTTTATGCCAACGGCCACAAGCCGCCAGTTTATTCAGATTGGGAGGTCGAAGAAGCCCTGGATATCGAGTGGGCGCATGCCATGGCGCCCAAAGCCAAACTTTTCCTGGTCGAGTCCAAGCTATGCATGTCCGGCACTTGCAACACGGATCCCTACTGGTATGCGGTGACGGTGGCAAGTAAGTTGGTGGCCCAGAATGGTGGCGGAGTGATCAGCATGAGCTGGGGTGATGCCGAGGCCGCCTACGATTTAAAGTACGACAAACTTTTCACTGAGCCGGGAGTTGTGTACTTTGCCTCGAGCGGGGATTCGGGGATTGGAAACTCTCTGTATCCCACAGCCTCGCCGAATGTTGTGTCTGTCGGAGGAACGGTATTCAACCGCGATAACAATGGGGATTTCGTCAGTGAAACCCACGCTACTGGCGGCGGAGGCGGCGACATAAGCCCGTATGAGCCCAGGCCAAGCTACCAGGACATCATCAAGAACATCGTTGGAAGCAAACGTGGGTATCCGGATGTTGCTTCCGAACTTCTGTTGCGCCGGGATTTATCTACAAGGTCAGTGGGGCGCGGTAGGAGGCACCAGCTGGTCTTCTCCGACTTTCGCTGGAATTGTTAATGCCGCTGGCGGGAAGATGAAATCGACCCATGACGAACTCACGGTGATCTACAAAGAGTACACAATCAAGAAGGAGTACAAGGCTGATTTCCACGACATAACGCAGGGCGATTCGCCCTGCAAGGTGGGCTGGGACCTTTGCGCGGGAGTCGGTTCACCTCGAACTTACAAAGGAAAATAGGTTTTAGCTTTTGTGAAGGCCCTGCCGGCGACGACAGGGCCTTATTTTCAGTGGCTATACAACGGCTCTAAGCCAAATATCGTCTAATCTGAGGGATGATGCGAATCCGGCTTCAAGGTCGAAACTCGCGGCAATGCTTTGACGGTGCTGGCATTGGCTCGGCGCGACCGCTGCATACGCTACCGATCAGCCCTCTGAATCTCCGGTCGAATTGGTCCGGCGCACGGTAAACAATGAAATTGGACCGGGCGGCGGCAACACGAAATCGATGTACGTAAATCGCAAGCAAACGCAGCATGGTTCGCAGACCAAACTGGTGGTCGAAACCCGCGAGGGAACCGCGGGAATGATGATTTTGATCGACGGCAAACGACTAACTCCTGAGCAGCGCCAGGCTGAAGAAACGCGCTTATCGGAGCTGGCGAAGAATCCGGAAGAGCTGAAGAAACGGCAGCGGTCTGAAAAAGAAGATGCGGAGCGAACTGAACGAATTATGCGAGCGCTGCCGGAGGCTTTCCTCTACGAACCAGACGGGACGGTCGCGGGAACGCAGGAAGTCGGTAAGCCCGGGGATCAATTGGTTCGGCTGAAGTTTCGCCCTAATCCCAATTACAGCCCGCCCAGCCATGTGGAGCAGATACTCACTGGCCTGGAGGGTTATATGCTGATCGATGCTGATCAGCATCGCATTGCCAAGATCGATGGAACTTTAGGTAAAGAGGTAGGCTTCGGTTGGGGGATTCTGGGTCACTTGGATCGCGGTGGACATTTTCTGGTTGAGCAGGCGGACGTGACAAAAGGCGAATGGGAACTTACCCGCATGAGCCTGAACCTTACCGGCAAAGCGCTGTTGTTCAAGAGCATCAACATCAAGTCGGAGGAAGTCTGCACCGATTTTCGTCCCGCTCCTTCGAATTTGACCTTCGCCGAAGGTGTGGAACTGCTGAAAAAGCAGCAGGCCGAGCTGCCAATCACAGCGCAGAATCATAATCCGGAATAATTCGTACTATTTCGCCGCGCGGATCGTTTCCTTGCGTACGGTCAACTTCTCAATCAAATCCTCTCGCACTTTATATCCAGTGCCGGGTTCATCGCGAATTAAAATCGTGCCTTGCGGAGTTACTTCTACTTCGGGCTCGACGATGTCTTCTTTCCAGTAACGTTTGGAGGCGGAAACATCGCCGGGCAAGCGAAAGTTGGGAAGCGTGGAGAGTGCGATGTTATGCGCGCGCCCTACTCCTGACTCGAGCATGCCCCCACACCACACCGGGATGTTGCGGGATGCGCAGACGTTATGGACCTTCATCGCCTCGGAAAACCCGCCGACGCGGCCGACCTTGATATTGATAATGCGGCAAGCGCTCAGATCCAGCGCCTCGGCCGCGTCCCGCGCATGATGGATGGATTCGTCGAGACAAAGCGCAGTCCGCAATTCCTGTTGCAGGCGCGAGTGGTAGTAAATGTCGTCGTGCCACAACGGCTGCTCAATCATCAATAAATTGAACTGATCGAACTTGCGCAGGTGTTCGAGTTCGTCCAGAGTGTATGCGGAGTTGGCGTCGCAACTCAGCAGAATTTCAGGCCAGCGGGAGCGGATGCGTTCTAAGACATTCACATCCCATCCCGGCTTCACTTTCACCTTGATGCGTCGATACCCAGCGGCAAGTTCGGTCTGAATCTTCTCCAGCAATTGCTCGATAGAATCCTGAATGCCAATAGAAACGCCGCAGGAAATTTCGCGCAGAGTGCCGCCGAGCAGCTTCCACAGAGGCATTTGCTTCTGTTGCGCCTCCGCGTCCCACAGTGCGTTTTCGAGGGATGCTTTGGCCATATTGTGGCCGCGCACCTTTGCCATTAGCGCCACGCTTTCCCGTGCTGTCGCCAGATGTCGTCCCGCCACCGCCGGAACAAGATAGTGTTTGATTGTGGCCCACGCGCTTTCCGTCCACTCGCTGCTGTAGTACGGGTCTTCGCCCGCGACGCACTCTCCCCAGCCGTTAATGCCGTCGCAGTGGACCGTCAACAGAAGAATGCGGCGGCTGAAGGTGCGCTTGAAGCTCGTCTCGAAAAAGTGGACGAGCGGCATTTGAATTTCGCGGAGGGTGATGGCTTCTACTTTCATAGTTTAGAAATCCGTTTATTGCGACTTAGGCTGCGGGATATATCCACTTTTCTTCCCACCGGCCCAGCAAAAACTTACCGTTGCCCTGAGGATCGCGTTCGTAGCCTAGAACGGCTAATCCTTCGGCAAATGCTTTCACAAACTGGGCTCGATTTTGCTCTTGTACATTTAGCGATTGAGCGCGAGTGTCGGGCGAGGCCTTCCAAACGTAAATCTGCGCGGGAACGGAAATCGTGATGGATGTTTCAATATGCGGGGGCTTTCCCGCCTGCAATAAAGTTTCAACGCGCTCCGACTTCAGCCACCATTCCGCGACCAAGCGGTCGGTGGGCAGACCACCCTGCAGCGGTGAAGAACTAAGTCCGTACTGATTTACGGTGTAGCGGCGCGCGATGGCTCCCAACTTTGCGATATTAAGATATGCGTTCTTGATTTCCAGCGGATCAAAAGTCCATTCGATCAACTCAAAGCCGCGGGCCAGCGCGTCTTCGCGTTGGAACAACTTGAGGCGGCGGCCGAGACCAGCATTCTGATACTGCTGACGGACGGCCAGCATGTGCGAATGCAGGTAGGAGTGTCCGGAGCGAAAGCCAGGCACGGAGAGCGCGAAGCCCACCATTTCATTCTCCGCAAAGGCAGCGATCACTTGGCCGCCGACTTTCTCGGCTACCACGAACATTCGCAACGGCACCAGGTCAGCGTCGGAAAAATTCCAGACTTCTTTTTGCAGTGCGACGCAAGCTCGCAGTTCATCGAGTTGGTGACATTTGCGCATGACGATCGAATCCCGGCTCACCGGCTGTCCTTTTCTTGTTGCTTCGCCTGCTGCCACAGGGATTCGAGTTCGTCCATCGGCGCCTGCTGAGGAGTGCGTCCCGCAGCTCGCAACTGATCTTCCATCCATTGAAAACGACGCTTGAATTTGCGGTTGGTTTTCTTTAACGCCGACTCGGGGTCAAGCGAAAGATAGCGCGCGATGTTTACCAGCACGAAGAACAGGTCGCCCAATTCACCTTCCAGGCGTTCCCGCAAGTCGTCGCTGATTTGTGGACGGCCCGCTCCGGCCATGCCTCGGCCTTGAGGCTGAGGACCGGGAGCAGGGAAGTCTTGAAGCTGTTCTTGCAGTTCTTGGGTTTCTTCGTGCAACTTTTCAAAAAGGCCTTGAACATTAGGCCAATCAAAGCCGGCATGAGCCGCGCGCGAACTTAGTTTGTGGGCTTCGAGCAATGCCGGCATTGCCGGGGAAACGCCCGCCAGGACGGAGTCCGGCTTGCCCTCGCTCTTTGCCGACTTTCCGCCGCCTGCTTCCAGTTGTTTCTTCTTCTCTTCGGCTTTTAGCGCTTCCCAGTTACGCAATACTTCGGATGATGTTTCGGCCTTCACGTCTCCGAAAACATGCGGATGGCGATCGACAAGTTTTTGGCAAAGCCGGTCGATCACTTCGTCAATCGAAAACGTATTTTGCTCTTTTGCCATCTGCGCATAGAAGAGAACCTGCAGCAGCAGATCGCCGAGTTCGCCGGTTAATTCGTTCCAGTCGCGATTGTCGATGGCTTCGAGAACTTCGTAGGTCTCTTCGAGCGTGTAGGGCTTGATGGAATCGAATGTCTGCTCGCGGTCCCACGGGCACCCGCCGGGCGCGCGCAGGCGGGACATAATTGAAACCGCTCGTTCGAAACGTTCTCCAGTCGTTGGCATGAGGAGTGATTACTGTAAATGAGCGGGCGTCGGCGCGGGCAATGATGCAGCGTGAACTTTCGCAAGAAACACGTAGCCGCGGACGCCCTCGTCCGCGGGGAGTCAAGCTCGAATGTTCATGCCGCCCGGACGAGGCGTCCGGGGCTACGTAGGCAGCGCCGGGACAGAGCTTGGTTAATCGTTCCAACAAACATAGAAACTAACGTTACCTTTTGTGCTTTAGTCGCAATGGGCGAGACTAGGATGATGTTGTCCGTTGCTTCAGGTGCGATTTCATGGTTGCGCATCTAAATTCGGAGATGAAGTCGCGACCCCCGTGGAAAATCAGTGTTTTGATGTGATCGTGATTGGCGGCGGAATTAACGGAGTGGCCATTGCGCGGGAGTGTGCACGCGCTGGGCGGCGCACACTGCTGGTCGAGCAACACGATTTCGCCGCCGGCACGACCAGCCGTTCGACGCGCATTATTCATGGAGGGCTTACGCTATCTTGAGCACGGCGACATTGGTCAGGTGCGCGAATCGCTGCGGGAGCGGCGATGGTTGCTGCAGCGGTATCCGCACTTGGTTCATCCTTGAAGTTTCTATTGGCGTTGGATGGAGACAGCCGCCGCAGCGCGCTGGCTGTCCGCGCCGGCTTATGGCTTTACCAAAAGATGGGAAGCGCGAGGTTGCGAAGCAACGACAGCCAGGCAGAGGAAGAACAACTCGAACGATTGCTGGACGCGGGCAAACGGTTTTCGGTTTTCAACTTCGACGACGCGCAGTGCGAGTTTCCGGAACGATTGGTGGCGGAGTGGCTGGTGGAGACAATTGCGGCCGGCGCTACCGCGCGGAACCATACTCAAGTGCTCGCGGTCGACATTCGCAATGGACGCGCTATCGGCGCACGGCTGCGGGATCAGTTGAGCGGAAAAGAAGAACGCGTCGAGGCCAACTGGATTATCAACGCGACCGGGCCTTGGGCAGACGGCATCTGCCACAGTTCGAACATTAAGACTGACAGTCCCATGGTTGGAGGAGTGCGCGGCTCACACATTGTGCTGCCGAAGTTTGCTGGCGGGCCTGATGCGGCTGTCTACACCGAGGCGATTGATGGGCGCCCGATTTTTGTAATTCCCTGGAATGAGCAAATGTTGGTTGGAACTACCGAGGTGGCGGATAGCAGCGATCCAGGCGCGGTGCGTCCGTCGGCGGAGGAGATTGACTATCTGTTGCGCTCTTTGCGGCATTTGTTTCCCATCGTACAAGCATCGCAAGACGACATACACTACGCGTTCGCCGGTGTGCGGCCGCTTCCATATTCGCCCAGGAACAGCCCTTCCGAAGTGACTCGGAAACACTATTTCCACGACCATACTGATGACGGCGCCGCGCAAATGATCTCGGTTATTGGCGGAAAGTTAACTACGGCGGGCAGTTTAGCGCGCGAGTGCGCGGCCAAGATCGGGGCGGCTATTTCGACGCCAACCCTCACCGTTGCTTCGGAAAGCAACGCGGATGTGGAGCAGTGGGTGGTCGACGTCGCCAAAAGAGGTGGAATCACTACCGACACGGCGCGCGACATCGCCGAATGGTATGGAAAGCGCACGCTGGCAGTTGCTGACCTGGCACGCGGCAGCGCGGAAATGCGCGCGCAGCTTTGTCCGCACACCCGGCACATCGTGGCCGAGGCGGCGGATGCGTTCAGCAACGAGTGTGCCCGCACGCTGGCGGATGTGTTGCTGCGCCGCGTGCCAGTGGCGCTGGGCGCCTGCTGGTCATCGTCATGCAGCCGCGAAGCGGCTACGCGAATTGGTGCGGTCATGGCGTGGAGTGAGACGCGCCTGGCCCTGGAGTTACAGGCATTCGAGCGGGAACGAGACGGTTTTCTGCGGAAAGTGTCTCAGGTGGGGACTATCGCCGAAGCAAAAGCGTAACCTCAATAGTTCGCGCTCGCCGCATTGATCAGGCAAAAGTCTGTACCAGTAATTTGGTGTCGTCAGAAATGATGCCATCAACTCCCCAATTAGCGAGAAGTAACATTGCCTTGCCGTCATTCACCGTCCAAGCCAAAAGTTTGCTGCCGGCGTTGTGCGCTTCCTCAACCAGAGCGCGCGTGACCAGGGTGTAATGGGGAATCAGGTATTCGACATTGTTTTCGCGCCAATATGCCAGTTGGTCCGGATTGTCACAGATAATGCCAACATGAATCCTGGCGCTGCGGGTCTTCAGTTCCATCACGACCTCGGGAATGAAAGAAGAGACCACATAGTTTTCTTCCATTCTGTGATCGCGCAACGAAGTAAGCACCTTTGATTCCAGATTCCGAACCTTGAGTTCAATATCAAGAAACGCCCGTTGAGCGTAGCGCCGCAGGACGTCATCGAGGAGCGGCAAATGTACCAATTGGTCAGCCGCCGCTTGGCGGATTTCGACGCCATCGACCTCGGGGTCATGACAAACCACAGAACGTCCGGTGCTGGTTAAGCGTACGTCGAACTCAAAGCCGTCGCAGCCATGTTCGAGAGCGAGATCGAAAGATGGCGGAGTGTTTTCGGGAACCAGAGTGTTGACACGGCTACCGCGATGACCGAGTAGCAGGGGAAGGCCGGACATGATTGATTTTACGCTGGACGTTGCGGGGCTCAGCACACAAAAATTCGCTCAATCTCGAAAAATAACAAAACTTTACATTGGGTGGAAATCCGCGTCCCCATTCCGTTGGGGCTTAATCCAGATCGAAATCGCGAATGGGTTTGCCGGTGTCCGGAGATTCTTTGGCTTTTTTGACCGCCTCCTGAAATTTCTTTTCCAGAAGATCTCCGGCATGTTTTTGAGCTTCCACCGATTGGCGAAAGATAGATTCGCGGCGGCTATCCTGTTCCTTCATTGCTTTCGCGGCTGCTTCGAAATCGTTGAACGTTTTAGGTTTAATCGCCGCAGTATGGGCGATGATGCCCTTGGCTGTAGGGTCGATTTTCAGCACGGCACTGCAGCAGGGACAGGTTACGTCGAAAGCTGACGAGTTATCCGCCATGCAGAAATGATAGCGCAAATAGGCTTTTCTTGTTGTCATTTCACTTTTTGTTGTCATTCCGAGCGAAGCGAGGAATCTTGGTTTCTGCCGGTGCTGGCAAGAACCTGGATCCCTCGCTTTGCTCGGGATGACAAATAAGAAACTTTGATGACAAATGAGAAACTCAACGAGGCTGGATTTTGATGGGGAAAATATGCAAAAGCGAAAGCATCTCCCAACCCAATAGAATTACCGAAACTACAGTTACGGTGATGGCCAGGATCTCCCCAAAATTGAGGTTGCTACGCCGGGGCTCAAAGCGGCGCGCCACCAAGCCAAGAATGTTCAAGGTAGCAAAGCCAAAAACCAGCACCCAGAGGATGTTGTAGACGTTGTCTTTTTTGCTGGAAAACTGGTCGGAAAACTGAAATATGAAGAACAGCAACGATTGCAGGCCAATGAAGATCGTCCCTAATCCGCTTCGCGAAGTAAACAATTTGAGCGCGTTGGCTAGAGTCAAAACCATCTTTAGCGTGCTTCAGCGAATCCCGGCTGTGGATGCACGATATTAACCTTTTTTCGCCGCCAAAGTCAGCGTCCAAGCCGGGTTACTGTTCTGCGTCCCGCTGAGCACTGCTTTATAATACAAGGATTCAGTATCCTCTCCGGCGCCGCTAGAGGCCCTCGAGCGCGGAAAATGCCTTAGGCAAGTTGGTCCGCAGCGGTGCGGTTTATTTACGGGTGTGTTCTTACCAATGTCGACGGAAACTATTGTTGTTCGCGGTGCGCGAGTTCATAACCTCAAGAACATAGATTTTGAGATTCCGCACAACTCGTTGACGGTTGTGACCGGAGTCTCGGGGTCAGGGAAGTCATCCCTCGCTTTCGACACGATCTATGCCGAGGGACAGCGCCGCTACGTGGAATCGTTGTCGGCCTACGCGCGGCAGTTTTTGGAGCGAATCGAGAAGCCAGATGCGGATGTGATTGATGGCATCGCCCCCGCCGTGGCGATCCGGCAGAAGAATACAACGCGGAATCCGCGTTCCACGGTAGGCACAGCGACCGAGGTCTATGATTATCTTCGGCTGCTCTTCGCCCGGGTTGGGCGTACCTACTGCGTGCAATGCGGTAAGGAAGTTAAGAAGGATACGGTCGATGAAGTTGCCGCTGCCTTGATGAAACTGCCCGAGGGCACGCGGTTGAATGTACAGTTCCCGCTGCAAAGCACGGCGCCGCAAGTTGCTGCGTCGGTTGATGTTCCTCCGGCGGCCAATACACGAGGGCGCAAAAAAAAGGCGAGGAAGGATTCCGCCACCGTTCTCTCCGACCAACTGAAAAGTCGCCTTCTCGATCTGCGTACCCGGGGATTTAACCGGCTTTACCAAAGCGGGCAGATTTTCGAGTTTTCGACCCCGGAGTCATTGCTGAACATTAATTTCGCCGATCCTGTTTTTGTTCTGGTTGATCGCCTCGTTATCTCGCCGGATTCGCGCTCGAGAATCGTGGACGCCGTTGAGATCGGCTATCGCCAATCGGGCGAAGTCATCTTCGAGACCGTGCCGCGCGACGAGCAACTTGCACAACGGCTACGTTTCTCCCAGCGCTTCGAGTGCAAGATTTGCAACATTCGCTACGAGGAGCCGGAACCACGATTGTTCTCTTTCAATAATCCTTACGGCGCTTGCCCACGCTGCCAGGGTTTTGGAAATACTATTGATTTCGATTTGGACCTGGTAATTCCGGACAAATCTCTGACCCTCAACCAAGGCGCGATCGAGCCTTGGACCAAGCCCAAGTACCGTTCTTTGTTTACCGACTTGAAGCGCTTCGCACGCGAAGCCGGCATCCCGCTGGATGTGCCTTGGAACGAACTTGATCGGGAACATCAGCGACTCATCGTTGCGGGCGAAGGCCGCTTTTTGGGCGTTCGCGGTTTCTTTAATCATCTGGAACGCAAGAAATATAAATTGCACGTTCGCGTATTTCTGAGCCGCTATCGTGGATATTCTCTGTGTTCTAACTGCGAGGGAGCGCGGTTGCGGGTGGAAGCGCGGCAGGTAAAGATCAATGGCAAGAATATCTGCGAGGTTTGTTGCATGACGGTCGAAGCCGCATTGCAGTTCTTCGAAGCGTTGCAATTGACGGAGCAGGAAACGGGAATCGCGGAGCGCTTGCTGCAGGAAATACGCGAGCGATTGCGGTTCCTGAATGAAGTTGGATTAGAATATTTGACCCTCGATCGGCTTGCGTCCACGCTCTCGGGCGGGGAAGCGCAGCGCATTCAACTGGCTACGTCGCTCGGTTCGCGTCTGGTGGGCACGCTTTATGTGCTGGACGAGCCGTCGATCGGATTGCACAGTCGCGATACTCATCGGCTGATCAAAATCCTGCACAATTTGCGCGACCTGGGCAATACGATTCTGGTGGTCGAGCACGATCGCGATGTTATGCAGGCTTCGGACACAATTCTCGACTTGGGCCCCGGCGCCGGCGAAAACGGCGGCAAGTTGATTGCGAAGGGAACGTACAGTCAAATCCAGAAAATGCCGGGCTCGCTCACCGGGCGCTATCTCTCGGACGAACTGCAAATTCAAATTCCGAGTTCTCGCCGCAAGCCCGGGTCGCAGCAAATCAAGATTTACGGGGCACGCGCGCATAACCTGAAAAGAATCGATCTCGAAGTCCCGCTGCGGATGCTGGTAGCGATTACTGGGGTCTCCGGCTCAGGCAAATCTACGCTGCTGCACGACGTGTTGTATCAGGCATTGTCGGCTGCAAAGAGGCAGCCCGGCGCTGTTTCAGGAGGAGCGTCGTACTGGGACGAAGTGGAAGGTGCAGAGTTCATCGATGAGGTTGTGCTGGTGGATCAATCTCCGATTGGGCGTACGCCGCGCTCGAACCCAGTCACTTATATCAAGGCTTTCGACGGCATCCGTGATCTGTATGCGTCATTGCCAGAAGCCAAGAAGCGCGGCTTCACCGCTGGACATTTTTCCTTCAACGTTCCGGGTGGACGCTGCGAGACTTGCCAGGGCGACGGAACGGTGACGGTTGAAATGCAATTTCTGGCGGACGTGGAACTCATCTGCGAAGAATGCAAGGGAGCGCGTTACAAACCGCAAGTACTGGAGGTTCGTTATCGAGGAAAAAATATCCATGAAGCTTTGGACCTCACAGTAAAAGAAGCGCTGCAGTTTTTCGCCAACGCTCCCAAAATCGTGGACAAACTGCGGGTGCTGGAGGAAGTTGGTCTCGGATATTTGCGTCTGGGACAGTCGGCTACGACGCTTTCAGGCGGCGAGGCGCAGCGTATGAAATTAGCCGCTCACCTCCAGCCCGCGGCGCGCGAGGCCAGCCGCCTGCACAGTTCTGAGGGTTCATCGCGGCGCCGCCAGCACCTTCTATATATTTTCGATGAGCCTACGACTGGGCTACACTTTGACGACATCAGTAAGCTGCTGTCCGCTTTCCGCCGTCTGATCGATGCGGGTGGTTCGATCCTGGTGATCGAACACAACCTGGAAGTAATCAAGACCGCGGACTGGGTAATTGATCTCGGCCCCGAAGGCGGCGCGCGTGGAGGATACATAGTTGGAGCAGGGCCGCCGGAAGCTATCGCCAAGCTGCCGAATTCGTACACGGGAAAATTTCTGGCGAATGTGTTGAACGGACATGCGCCATCGGGCAACGGATCGTCGAGGAATGGCAGTAAATAAGCTTGCCCGTGTTGCTCTGCTTGTTCTGGGTTTCCAGCTTGGCGGAATCGCTCTCGCTCAGAGTTCCGGTCAAACCGTTCGTCATCACAAAGTAGTTGAGCAGGATTCGTCTGTTCCACCGGAGTTAACTCAAGCCGAAAGTGCTATCGAAAAGCATGACTACGCGGCTGCTGAACCGCTGCTGAAAAATGTCGTCGCCTCCGATCCCAATAATTTTCAAGCGTGGTTTGACTTGGGATTTGTGTACAACGGGCTGGGAAATTCGCAACAGTCGATTGCGGCATATCGCAAATCTGTAGCGGCAAAGCCGGATGTCTTCGAGTCCAATTTGAATCTTGGTCTCATGCTGGCGAAAACCGGCCAACCGGACGCGGAACAATTTCTTCGCGCAGCAACCACGCTAAAACCCACCGCGAGTATTGACGAAGGCCACGCTCGCGCCTGGTTATCTCTCGCGCATGTGATCGAAAACACGAAACCCGACGAAGCCATCGCAGCTTATAAGCAGGCCGCTGCTCTCCAACCGAAAGATCCCGAGGCTCATCTTTCAGCCGGGTTGCTGTTGCAGAATGAAAACCGTTTCGCCGATGCGGAGCAGGAGTACAAGCAGGCGCTGGCCCTCGACCCAGGTTCCAGCGATGCCCTGACCGGCATGGCCAACATTTACATGCGCGGTCAGCGCTTTGGCGAGGCCGATACGATTTTGCGCAAGCTTATTGCCACGCATCCCGAGGATGTTGCGGCCAGAATTCAGCTTGCTCACATCCTGGTCGTGCTCGAAAAGTACGATGACGCAATTGCCGACCTGCAAGAGGCATTAAAGGCCGATCCGGCAAACTCTCAAGCGCAAAGCGAACTTGGCGATCTTTATCTAAGGGCTAGGAAATACGATCAGGCAGAGGCGCTCTACCGTTCGATGCTGGCTACCCACCCGGACAATGCTCAATTACATCAGTATCTCGGCATTACATTTTTGAAGGAGCGCAAGTTTCCTGAAGCGCAACAGGAGCTGCTGATCGCGGTCAAGCTCAAGCCCGATCTCGGCGAGGCGTATGGTGATTTAGCGACGGCGGCGGTAGAGAATAAGAACTATGAACTAGCGATCAATGCGGCCGATGCGCGAACCAAGTTTCTGCCTGAGGTTCCCGTGAGCTATTTTCTTCGCGCCAGCGCTTATGATCATTTGCGCAACTATAAATTGGCGGCACAGAATTACCATCGATTTCTAGAGGTCGCGAATGGAGCGTATCCTGATCAGGAGTGGCAAGCTCGGCATCGGCTGATTGCCATCGAGCCGAAGAAATAACCTCATGCGTACGCAATTAACAATCGCCGCGGTTCTCTTGGCGACATGCCTGGCCTTCGCAGGCCGGCAGGAAACCTTGCAGGAACTCATGGTTCGCTGCGAATCGGCGAAGGTTGAGGATCGTCCAGCGCTGTGCGTGGAAATCGCTGAGCGCCAACTTAAATCCGCGGATGAGCTTTACACCGCCGGCAAAGTCGATGAGGCTCGAAGTGCGCTAAAAGACGTTGTGACTTACTCGGAGAAGGCGCACGATGCAGCTATTCAAACGGGCAAGAGAGTCAAGAATACGGAGATTGAGTTTAGAAAAATGGCGGCCAAGCTGCGGGATATCAAGCGCACTGTAAACTTTGATGATCAGGAACCGTTGCAAGCGGCCGCAGACCGCCTGGAGAGCTTGCGAACCGACCTCTTAACCCACATGTTCAAAGGCAAATGATTCGTTTTCCAGGAAAATTCGCGCGACTCGCGTTGGGGCTATTGCTGCTATTGCCAGCGTGGGCGCAAACCCGCCGGGACCCCCTGAATCCGCTGGAACAAGATCAACTGCGTGATGCCGCGCAGGAGCCCGCGGATCGGCTTAAGCTTTACATCCAGTTTTCCCGCGCGCGGCTTTCGTCGCTCGAACAGATGCGCGCTGATCCTAAAGTTACCGATCGGCCCCAGCAAACTCGCGACCGGCTGCAGGACTTTCTCGATGTCTATGATGAGTTGAACGACAACATCGACACTTTTGTCGGCCGCAAGGCGGACCTGCGAAAACCTTTAAAGGCAATCATCGAAGCCGATACCGAGTTTCAAGCCAGGCTTCGAGCATTGAAAAGTTCGGCGGATGCCAAGAAAGACGAAGCCCGGCAATATGATTTCCTTCTTACCAGCGTAGTGGAGACTGTCGACAGCAGCGTGCAGGACCATCGGCAACTACTGAGCGAACAGGAAGAAGCATTCAAGCACAAGAAAAAGTGAGAAAGCGCATGGGTATCTGCGTGATCATTCGCGCTACTCAGTTTTAACATTTCACCCATGCTAATCTAGCCGCAACGTGCAAGACAGAATTCTCCACATCTTTCAGGAAACTTATCGAGAGCTGCGTCCGCGCGCTCCGATGCCTGAACTCGCGGTGGAATTCTTCGCTTTTGCCAACATCAATAACACCATTCGGATGCGGGAAGGGAAGCTGTTCGTTCGTCTTTCAGACTTGCTGGAAGGCGCTCCCGACCCGGTGTTGCGGGCAATTGCTCACATTCTTCTGGCTAAGATGTACCGCAAGCCCATCGATCGAGCACACGCCACGCGCTATCGCCGCCACATTTCCGCGCAGGACATCACCAAAAAAGCTCACCTGCTGCGGCAGATGCGTGGTCGCAAACGAATCGAAAGTGCCCAAGGACGAACCTACAACCTGGAGAATATTTTTGAAGATTTGAATCAACGATTCTTTTACGGGTTGCTGGCTCGGCCGCGAATGACGTGGAGCCGCGACCACGCTCGCAACCGGCTGGGCCATTACGATCCTGCTCACAATGCGATCGTGGTGAGCCGGGTTTTCGACCACCCGCGGGTGCCGTGCTATGCGGTTGAATATATTGTCTATCACGAGATGCTTCACCTGAAGCATCCGGTAAAATTGCGCGGCAGCCGCCGCTGTGTGCACTCCTCGGAGTTCCAGGCCGAGGAGAAGCTTTACCCCCACCTGGACCGGGCGAAAGATTTTCTCAAACATCTGTAGCGGATTCGCCTGAGCCGCATCTATCAGTCAGTTGCGTGATGCAAATCACATTCGAATGTGACTTCACGCGTTGACGTCGGCGAAGCCGAGAGACTATCCTAGATAATGAAATTGAAATTCATTTTCAATATCAAATCGCATTGGCTGAGGCTAAATTCTAGATGTTAGAAGCTTTCATCGTAACTTTGCGCGAAGGCGTCGAAGCCGCCCTGATTGTCGGCATTACGCTCGCCTATCTCAGCAAAATCAATCGTCCCGAGCTACGCAAATCGGTCTACGCGGCCCTGATCTTCGCCTTCGTGGGTAGCCTTGGAGTCGCCGCTCTGCTGTCTCGCACCCACTGGAATCAAGACATTTTCGAAGGCTGGGTCATGCTGGCCGCCGCGTTTTTCGTCGTTACCATGATTATTTTCATGATGAAGACGGGCCGCAAGATGAAAGGTGAGATCGAGGGCAAAGTTGGACTGCTGGCAGGCCGCAATGCATGGTTTGGGCTTTTCGCATTCGTATTTCTGATGGTTTTGCGCGAAGGCGTTGAAACCGTTCTGATTCTGTCGGCGGTCTCTTTGAATTCAACTGAACTGCTCAGCTTCATGGGCACGTTTCTCGGTGTAGTGGCCGCGGTCGTATTCGGGGTGATGTTCGTTAAAGGCAGCGTCCGTATTAATCTGCAAAAATTCTTTCGCGTCACCACGGTGATTTTGTTCTTCGTCACGGCGCAGCTTGTGATCTCGGGCCTGCACGAGCTCTCCGAAAATGGCGTGCTGCCTTCTTCTAAAACGGAGATGGCAATTATCGGTCCCATCGTGCGCAACGATCTTTTCTTCTTCATCACGATTCTGGCTCTGGCCGCGCTCATGGTGCTGTTCGAGGTCAAGCGCCGGCAGTCGGGAGTACTGCCCGCGTCTCCCGCGGAACGGCGCAAAGCGATTTGGAGCGCGCGCCGCGAGCGTTTGTGGATGGCTTCCGTCTATGCCAGTTCGTTTGTATTTATTGTTCTCGTAACCGCCGAGTTTATCTACACCAAGAGCGTGAGCGCTTTGTCGCCCGCGACCGAAGTTACTTTTGTTAACGGCCAACTCAGTATTCCGCTCACGCAGGTTCAAGATGGAGATCTGCATCGCTTCGCCGCCCAGGAAAATGGGACCACGGTGCGCTTCTGGCTGTATCAAAAGCCGGATGGAAAAATTGCGACTGTTCTCGATGCCTGCGAAATCTGCGGCGCGGTGGGTTTTTACAAAAGTCCCAATGGAGTAGTTTGCAAAAACTGCGCTGCGCCTATCAATCCGCAGTCTGTCGGAATGCCGGGTGGATGCAATCCCGTGCCGTTGAAGGCGCAAACTACTTCCGACGCTGTAATCATTCAAGAGGCGGACATCGCGGCCCGAAGCCGCATGTTCCAGCAATAACCATGTTCGGACGACTGGTCTACGAATCTTTCCGTCGACAAAAACGTCGCAAGATTCTGGCCGGCGTTGCCATCACTCTCGGTGTGGGCGTGGCGACCGCAATGATCGCGGTTGCCACTGATATCGGCGACAAGATCAGCCGCGAGCTCCGCAACTACGGCGCGAACCTGATCGTCACTCCGCAGGAAGATACGCTGGATGTTCAAATCGGCGGCGTAGACCTTAAGCCACCGAGCGATGGCGCTTACCTCAACGAAGCCGACCTGCCTAAGATTCGAGGGACATTCTGGCATCACAATATCGTCGGTTTCGCTCCGATGTTGCCCGTGAGCGTCAGCATGGGTGACGACACTGATGCGAAGAATCTCACTCTTCTCGGAACCTATTTTTCCAAGCGTCTCACTTTCGGCAAGGAGAATTTTGCCACTGGTGTTCGCATCACGCATCCCTGGTGGAAAGTGCAAGGCGCGTGGCCCGACGATAATTCCTCTGACATATTGCTAGGCGAAAGTTTGGCGGTGAACCTCGGTCGTAATGCAGGAGATGAAATCGAAATTGCCGGTCAGCCGCATCGTATCGTCGGAATTCTTTCAACCGGCGGAGCGGAAGACAATCAAATCGTAGCTCCGCTCGCGCTGGCGCAACAAATTATCGGCAAGCCTGGAGCGGTGCGGCGTCTCTACGTCAGCGCTCTGACCAAGCCTGAGGACGCCCTCTCCCGCCGCGACCCCAAGTCGATGAACCCCGAGATGTTCGACCGCTGGTATTGCTCTCCCTATGTAGCATCGATCGCGTATCAGTTGCAGGAGGCGATTCCGCACTCCCACGCGGAGCAGATTCGTCAGATTGCGCAGAACGAAGGCACGGTACTGTCGCGGATTAAAGGTCTTATGCTGTTGGTGACTCTCGCGGCGCTATTCGCCTCCGCACTCGCCGTATCGGCAGCCATGGCCACAGCCATCTTTGAGCGGCGCAAGGAAGTAGGCCTGATGAAGGCGCTGGGCGCCGGGAATATTTCGGTTGCGGCTTTATTCTTTGCGGAAGCTCTGCTGCTGGCGCTGATTGGTGGCGTCGTAGGATTTGCTGGGGGAGCGCTGCTGGCGCGACAGATTGGCCGCTCGATTTTTGAATCCCAGATTACGATCGAGCCAGTTTTATTCCCAGTGATACTCGCCATCGCTGTGATTGTAACTTTCGCTGGCAGCGCGATGGCGATTCGGCGGGCGGTGAAATTCGATCCTGTCTACGCGCTGCGAGGTGAAGCGTGAAATCAGACTTGGTCAACCGCCGTGCCGGCAAGCCTCACACCTCAATGTTTCTCCGCATGCTGATGCGCGCCGCAGTTCTGCGTCGCGGACGCGCTGCCTCGGCGCTATTGGCGATGGTAGTTGCCGCCGCCGTCGCCACATCTATGCTTAATTTATATGTGGATGTGCAAGCCAAGCTGCGTAAGGAGTTCCGGAACTACGGCGCCAACGTGGTGATGGTCGCGAAGAATGACCAACCACTTCCCGCCGATGCGCTGGATAAAGTGAACGCGATATTGGCTGGACGTGGCCTTGCCGTACCTTTCGCGTATGTTGTGGCTCGCACAGCAAACGGCCAGTCCGTCGTCGTTTCCGGAACCAACCTTGAGCAGGTGCGCAAGCTCGATAGCTGGTGGTCGGTCACATCCTGGCCCGCGAAGCCGCAAGATGCGCTGGTGGGCACGCGCGCCGCCGCAGTCGTCAGCCCAGAAGGAACGCCGTTCGACCTCAGTTTTCAGGGACGCGCCATCCACCTCAATCCCGCCGGAACTTTAAGAACTGGGGCATCCGAAGATAGCCGCATTTATCTTTCGTTGCAAGATTTCGAAAGTTGGACTGGAGTGAAACCTTCGACCGTAGAGATCGCAGCTTCGGGTTCGTCTGAAGACATCAACGCTCTGATCCGACAGCTTTCGCAAGCCGTTCCTGCTGCCGAAGTCCATCCCATCCGTCAAATTATGGAAGGCGAAGCCCGCGTGCTGGGAAAAACTCGCGCCACGCTGGCTGCCGCCGCTGCCTTGATTATCGCGACTGCAGCGCTGTGCGTGCTCTCGACATTGATCGGATGGGTGTTCGATCGCCGCCGGGACTTCGCCATCATGAAAGCTCTAGGCGCGTCGGAAGGCTTGATCAGCGGATTCTTCGCTGCTGAAGCCGCCGCTTTGGGTGCCGTGGGAGCGATCGTCGGATTTGGCATTGGCGTAGGTGTCGCCGCATGGATCGGTCGAGTAAACTTTCATGCACCGGTGGTGCCGCGATTCAACGTTTTGCCTGTCGTCTTCGTGGGCAGCATCGTTGTAGCCTTGGTTTCCGCCGTGCTTCCGATTTTTCTGCTGCGGCGCGTCGAACCCGCTATGATCTTGAGAGGGGAGTGAGATGATTAAGCTGAAAAACGTCAGCCGCCTGTACCCCGCGAAAGCCGAGGCCAGCGGCGGCGTCATCCGTGCCCTCGACAACTTTTCTCTCACCGTCGATCCTGGTGAGTGGATCGCAATCATGGGCCCGTCTGGCTCCGGCAAATCTACTCTCGTAAATTTGATTGGCTGCCTGGATCGTCCATCCTCTGGCGAGATTTGGCTGGATGGAGAAGACGTGGCCAACATTTCTGCGAGCGAACTGAATCGCGTGCGCGCGGAGAAAATTGGTTTCGTCTTTCAGCAGTTTCACCTGATTCCATATCTCACAGCGCTTGAAAATGTGATGCTCGCGCAATACTTCCACAGCATGACGGACGAACAAGAAGCGCTCGACGCCTTGCAGCGCGTGGGATTGAAAGAGCGGGCGCACCACGTTCCCTCGCAACTTTCCGGCGGCGAGCAGCAACGCGTCTGCATAGCGCGGGCCCTGATCAACGATCCCAAAATTGTGCTCGCCGACGAGCCCACGGGAAATCTCGATGCCGCGAACGAGGAGATTGTCCTGCGGCTGTTGCGCGAACTGCATCAGCAGGGAAGAACTATCGTGATGGTCACACACGATCCCGTAGTCGCCCGCCTCGCCGACCGCCGCATCGAATTGCATCATGGCAAGATCGCAGCTCAGGAAGTCTTCGCCATGGCCGACGAAGAACAGTTCGACGAAGTACTGGAAGAACTCTGGGCGCTAGCCGAACATGGCGAGATCGCCGAACTCGAGCGCATGGAAGTGCACGGCGCCCTCCCGGTAAGCATCGCGGTGGAAAAGATGATCGATCTTGGTCTCGTCACCGCGACCCCGCATCCTCCCGAGCCCCATGATCACAAGCCATTCATTAATCCCTGCCATGACGCGCTAAAGCCAACCGGAGTCTCGACCGGCGACGGCAGCATGATTGTCGAACTCACGCCGCGCGGCCGCCAGCGCGCCGCTGACATCATTCGCAGGCACCGTCTTGCGGAGCGCCTGTTTACCGACAGCCTTGCCATGGACAGCGAAACCGAGATCGAGCAGCAAGCCTGCAAGTTCGAGCACATCCTTTCGCCCGAAGCCACCGACAAGATATGCGCGTTTCTCGGTCATCCGCGCACTTGCCCTCACGGCGCACTGATTCCGCCGGGGCCATGCTGCGGCAGGACCAGAGACTTCGTCAGCGTTTCCGTAGCAAAATCCGAGCGGCCCGCCTGACCTTTTCATGACCGCCCGCAGAACCTGCATCGGCGTTTTCGACTCCGGCTTCGGCGGCCTCACCGTGCTCAAGGCTTTGCTTCAACTCATCCCTGATGCCGACTACATTTATTTTGGCGACACCGCGCGCCTGCCCTACGGTTCGAAATCAGCGGAAACCGTGGCCAGATACGCCGTCGGTGCATCGCACTATCTCGAGCAAGAAGGCGCGCAGGCGCTGGTAATTGCCTGCAATACAGCCACTGCGCTGGCTATGGACAAAATCACGCAGGCTGCAAATGTTCCAGTCGTAGGCGTGATTGAGCCCGGAACCGACCGCGCTGCCGGTGAGAGCAAGAATAAGAAAGTCGTCGTAATCGGCACTGAAGCCACGGTGAGCAGCCATGCTTATTTGAAGGCTCTCGAACGTCGCGGGGTCGAGGCAAGAGAAAAAGCCTGCCCATTATTAGTGCCGCTGGTCGAGGAGGGCTGGACCGATCATCGAGTGACCGAGGAGGTTGCCCAGATTTATCTGAAAGAAGCTTTCACCGACGGCTTCAAGTCGGCCGATGTGCTGCTGCTCGGGTGCACTCACTACCCGCTGATCCAACCAGTACTGCGGCGGGTTGCTCCGAAGCACGTCAAGATTGTCGACTCCGCCGACGCCACCGCCGATGCCGTCGGAAGATTGCTGCGACGAATGCCGCTGCCCTCCGCCCCCGAACCGGAACGCCGCCGCCTGCCGCGCCTGAGATATTTTGCTACCGACTCAGCCGAAAAGTTTCGCCGCCTCGGAGCACAGTTTCTCGGACAGCCGATCGATGATGTTCGCCATGTCGATCTGGCGGAGTAAGTACCGGCAGAGAACTCCTGACAAACCAAAACGGCCGCGATTTCTCGCGGCCGCTTTCATCACACCAAATTCGAATTAATACAACCGGAAAGTTACTTCCACGTTGATCTGCACGGCCACGGGCTTGCCGTCCTTCATCGCAGGCTCGAACTTCCAGGTTTTCACGGCTTCCATCGCCTTTTCATCGAGCCCCAAGCCGAGCGTACGAGCGACGCGTATGTCGCGTGCCCGGCCATCCGGGCCGACGATCAGCCATAGCACGCAAGTTCCCTGATACTTTGCCTTGCGGGCTTCCTCCGAATATTCCGGATCGGGCGCATAAATCGCTTTGGGCGCGGACACGCCGCCACCGACTTTGAACGCTCCGCCGCCAGTGCCGCCGCCATGGCCGGGACCATATCCAGGTCCCTCACCCGAACCTACACCCCCACCATTCCCTGAGCCAATCCCGCCGCCAGAACCGGTACCATTCGACGGCGGTCCCGATGGCAAGTGCGACATGGGATCTCCCAAGTTAGGCAGATTGTTCGTCGCCAACTTGATCTGCGGTGGAACCACGATGGTAGGCTCAACCGCCAGCTTCGGATGGTCGTTGCGCACAACCATCATCGGCGGAGTGATCTGTTCCATGGCTAACTTCGGCAATTTACCCTTGGGCGCCTGGAACTTGTCGCGGTCGCCGCCGCCGCCACCGCCGCCGACCTGCGTTTTCGAAGGAGGCAACGGAGGCGTGTCCTCGGGAGGAGCAACCAGGGTTATAACTTCGGCAGGCTTCGTGATTTGCTGGACCACCCGCCGTCCCAACATCGTCCCGCCAATAATTAAAATTACAGCCAGAATGTGCACCACGGTTGAACCCAGCGCACCGTTCTTCTTGTAATCGTAGAATCCCCAGATATCCTTGACCGGGATAGGCTTCGAGGTGAGGACTAGAGGCGGCTGCTTCTTCGGGAAGAACCGGTCGTTGAAATTCTGTACCAGTGACTTCCAGAGCGGCTGGTCAAAGTCGCTCTTGGCCATCAGCAAATTAAGTTCAGGCTCGCTTCCCCGCATGGGCTCGATGTCGTTGGTTACCATATTTGACCCGACTTCCTGGTGTAAGGCTCGATCCCGAAAAAGCTATTCTTCACCATAAACTGATGAACTCAACCCCCAGCAAGTTGCTTGCCGGATGAGATTAACTATTTTGAGGCTGCCCCGTTTTCATTCCGCGCCAATCTGGAACTGGAACTTTCCACCAACGCGTAATTAGATGCAAAGGCACGGGAAAGCGTCTGCCAATAAAATTGTACACTTTTTGATTCTCTTTTCCACCGTGCTTTTGGGGTTGCCCTATTTCGTCCGACTCCGGGCGGATGGACGTTAACGGTCGGGGTCCCTATAATGAAATAAATCAACCGTTTGGAGTACATCGAAGAGTGCCGTTCGACCTGGAACCGAGCTTCATCCTGTCGCCCCCGAATCTGGGATGGCCCAGAGGTTGTCGCCTTATTTTGGGCTGGACCTTCGCGATTTGTGACCTATGAAAACCGGCTAAATCCAATGACCCAACCCCACTTAATGCGCCGGTACCACTTTCTTATCGCCGTCACGGTTGTTCTCCTCGACCGCGGCACTAAGTGGATGGTTGCAAAGAACATCTCTTTGCACGATGGAAAACAGGTGATTCCCGGCTTTTTCCGCATCACCCACGTGGAGAATCGGGGCGCGGCATTTGGCCTATTTGCCGACTCGCCCGCGCAGTGGAAGATCGCCATGCTGGTGCTGTTTTCAATTGTGGCGTTGGTGGTAGTCTCCGCGTTGCTGTGGCGGAACAGCCACTCCATGACCACAACGGGCATTGGCCTGGCATTGATTCTTGGCGGAGCATTGGGAAACCTCTGGGACCGCCTGCTCAACGGCCGGGTTGTGGACTTCCTGCTCTTCTACGTTGGCCAATATCAGTGGCCGGCTTTCAACGTAGCCGACAGCGCGATTGTGGTCGGAGCTGGTTTGTTGGTCATCGAAATCCTCTTCGCGAAGTCTCCTGTCCACGAAACCACCGCGTAAGCGGCTTGCGGAAAAACGCCTGGCGTCGGAGTTTTGAACGGGCACGGCTTCTCAGCCGTGTCGTAAGTCTTTGAAAACGAGGTAAGGCGCGGCTGGAAAGCCGCGCCCTTTCAAGGCTCCAGTCGCCGAAGCGAAGGTTTTTCCGCAAGCTGCTAAGCGGCTTGAGTTCACGCGCACAGTGCGCGATACTCCACTGCTGAGTTTTTTCTGTCCGTTCAAGCACACCACCAATAAACAGGAGACCAATCATGTCACTGAGATCAGTCTTACGCGCTGTGGTGGCCGTGATGTTCGTCCCATGCATTTTCGCTGGCGCCCGGGCGCAAATGCCGAATCCTTATGGCTTGAGCATCAGTTTAGAGAACGCAAAAAAAGCTGCGCTGCCGGCGCTTGCTGAGGCAGCCAAAAACAATTGGCTGATAGCAGTGGCGGTGGTCGATCCTGCAGGAAATCTGGTTTATTACGAAAAGATGGACAACACTCAACTAGGAAGCGCCAACGTCTCCGTTGACAAAGCGCGCTCCGCCGTCTTGTTCAAGCGGCCGACCAAGGCGCTTCAGGATGCACTGGCGGCAGGCGGCGAAGGCTGGCGTGTGCTTGGCCTGCAGGGCGCAGTTCCAGTTGACGGCGGTATTCCTCTGGTCAGCGACGGCAAGATTGTAGGAGCGATAGGAGTTTCAGGCGCCACCAGTGCCCAGGACGGGCAATGCGCCAAGGCCGCCGCGGACGCGTTCAAATAGCAGAGCGCCATCTGGCTCGGCTTTCCTTTGTGAACCTTTGTGTCCTTAGTGGTTTGTGCTTTTTCGGTCTAAGGCGCGCCGTACAGCTGCCGGTAGACATTCGCGTTTCGCAAGATGGCTTGCACGTACTCGCGGGTTTCAGTGAAAGGGATGGATTCGACGAATTCCTGGGGATCGCGATACTTGCCTTGTCCCAGCCAGTCCTGCACCCGATCCGCGCCCGCGTTGTAAGCCGCTAGCGCGTATTCGAAGGCCCCGAACTTATCTACCATGCCGCGGAAGTAGCGCGTGCCCAACTGAAGATTTATTCCTGGCGTAAACAGCTGGGTGCTGGAAAAGTGCTTCAACTTTTCTTGCTTGGCGACGGATTTGCCAACTTTAGGCAATAACTGCATCAGGCCGACTGCGTTCGCCCGGGAGACTGCGCTGGGGTTAAATTCCGATTCCTGCCGTATCAAAGCCGCCACCAGATACGGATCCAGCGCGTTGCTCGAAGAAAATCGCTTCAAATCAATCCAGTAGGGCTTGGGAAAAAGCGCTTCCCAATACGACCGAGGCAGGCTGGGCAGATCGACCGCAAAATAACTGGGTACGGCGCGCTTCAGTGTTTCAATTGCCATATTGTAGCGACCGGCATCGGCATAGAGACGCGCGGTCTCGGGCGCCAGCCAGTTTCCCTGACCTTCTTCGGCCGCGGCTCGCAGTTCACGCACGGCGAAATCCAACAGCGCGCCATTCTCAAGAAGTTCTGCCTTCTGCACCCGCAGATTGTCGGTGGGAAGGGGATCGGCGGTTAATTTAACGTCTACATCGATTGGAGGCACGCGATCGAGCACCGCATAATGCACCGGATCGCTATCGGGCTTCAGCTTCCTAATTTGCTCACGCGCCAATTCGCCGTAATAGTAATTGCGAAACCTGTCCGAAACTTTCTGGTAAAAAGCGCGCGCCTTAACCGCGTCACCATCTTCCTCCGCCAACCGGGCACGCCAATACAGAGCGGCGGGAACTTCTCCCGACGACGGATAAAGTTCAATCTGCTCCTCGAATCCTTTTTCCGCATCCTCACGCCGGCCTTGCCGCAGACTCAACCAAGTCGCCTTCCAGTGCGCATACGAAGCTCGCCCGCCATTGGGAAATCGGAGTTGCAGTTCGCGGTAGGAATCGATTGCGTGGTCGTAATCGCGGCGCAGAAGGTAAATGTTTCCCGCGGAGAGAAGTGCCTGCTCAAGCCATGTGCTGGTCGGCGCCATCTGCCGCAACTGGTCAACGATTCGCAAAAAGCCGTCGTCATCATTAGCGCCGCGTGCAATCTCTCCCAGATTGAACAGGCGCTCCGCATTCATCTCCGGAGTCGACTCGGGCATCGCCTGTAATTCTCTTTTGGCTTCCTTATCTTGTCCCCGCATGACGCAACGCCTCGGCCATCGCCATCTGAATTGGCAGACGGTTCTCCGGTCCCGCTTCATTCAATAATGCGCGATATTCGTTGGCCGCTTCGTTGTACTGTTTACCTTTCGCCAGCAAGTCGGCGCGCGTTTTCCGTTCCGCAAAACTCATTGCCTGAGTATCCGGAGTCGTCGCCAACTTCCTCAATTCGCCTTCGGCCTGGCTCGCTTCCCAACTAAGCGGCATGGTGAAATACAAATTGCGAAACACCGCCAGTGCCTTCGTCGGCTGACCCGTGACCTCGTAAGCCCGCCCCAGCACTAACTCCAAATCAGTTCGAATCGGCTGCCGATCATTCTCGAGCAACTCAACCGCTTCCGGCGCCCGGCCATCCGCGATCAAGGCATTGCCGTAGGCTACATGCGCATCCCGAATCAGCAGCGACTCCGGATAATTCTTATCGAACCCTTGCAGCGTAGCTACGGCCTCCGCCAGTCGCCCTGTCTGGTAATACGCAGTGCCCAGGTAAAAATCAACGTAATCTCCCAGATCGCCCGCGTGCGGCTTTGCGCGATTCAATGGATCGATCGCCTTCACGTAGTCGTGATCGACAATGTGCGCGTACCCCACCACGAGCCATGCCAGAGATCCCGCATCTTCCTTGCCGTGACGCCGCGCAAACGCCTCCACTCCTGTGTAAGCCGCAGGAGTACGATCCTGAAGCAGTTGCCGAGCCATTGGCTTCAGACTGGCCGACGCCACGAACGCCTCATGCATGCGGCGCATACGTGGCGAGCTGCGTTTGCGTTTAGCGCGAGCCGTGACGGATGAGCTACTCTTTCTTCTTTATAGAACCGTTCTTCGTAGAAGCAGTCTTTGTAGAAGTGCTTTTGTGGACGGGAGCCGTCTTCGAGGACGACGCAGCAGAAGGCTGACTTGGGGATTGCGGTTGACTTGATTGCGTCGACGATTGCGCCGCCGCAGCAGGAGCCTGATTGCCGGCTGCGACGCAACACAAAATGGCCAAGCCAAAGGCAAGAACCTTCAGAATGAAAATCGCATGACGATGTACGGACACTTTCCCTAATTATCTTCTTTTTACTTCGATCGTCAAAACTCAATAGCTCTTGTACCAGTTGATGCGCGAGGTACGCCGACACCAGCCCCGCCATCATTCTCTTGCTTACCTGGGACTCTCTCCTGCCGAACCCGCGTTCTCAACCGCAGGCACCACGATGGCTTGAATATTTTGCCCAGCCATCATCTTCTGAAAGTCGGCGAGTTCGGTTTTTTGGATTTCTGCCCAATGCGCGATTGAAATATCCGCCTGCTTTTTCAACTTGTCGAAGGTGCGATATTCAGCTTCGGTCGGAGCCGAATCGCTGCCCAGTCCAATGGCCATCGCCAGACCGGATAGTCTGCCGTCAATACCCGGCGGATAAGCCAGCGAATCTTCATTGGACCTGATATTCAGTTGCACCAGATCGTCGCGTACCGAAACCAGATGTTTGTCCAAGTCAACGGCAGCCGCGAGCATCGGCTTGACCGTAGGCGTGTCTGGCAGCCGCTTCCGCAAGTCCATCCATTTGCGCGCGGACGTCCTGAATCTGATTCACGGTTTCATAAACCCGGTTGAGTTCGTCCCGCACCTGAATCAGCAGATCAAACTGCTTTTGCAGATCCGCCGGAGATGCATTGCACTCGCGAATCCAGCGAGACCTCGAAAGGCGCGGTCTGACTTTTTCCATCCACGGTTAAACGCACCTGATACTTGCCCGGGAGCGCCAGAGGACCGCGGCTGCCGTCTTTGTATTCCCAGAGATAGTATTCAGGCACGTGAGTGCTTCCGGTATAACGAAGATCCCAGACAAAGCGGTTCAGCCCAGCCTCGGCCTTAATCTGTTTCTCCGGCTTCTTATCCTCCGGCAAGCAGAGGCTCCTCCAATTCATTCGTCTTGTTGCTCGAATATTTACGAATGACACTGCCGCTGCCATCGAGAATCTCAATTGTGGTTTCGGCCTTCGGTTTTTCTTTCAGGAAGTAGTAGATCAACGCTCCCGCTGGCGGATTTTCGCCCACCAGCACGGGCTTCGGAGCACCCGCGTCCTCGCTCGGAGTCTGAAAGCGCGTTGCCGTCGCGGGAGTGTAAAGGTGCAAATCTTGTTTCGCAATCTCGTCGCTGTACTGCCGCAAAGGCGAGATATCGTCGAGAATCCAGAACGCGCGCCCATGGGTCGCTATCACCAGGTCGTCATTCTTCACCACCAGATCATGAACGGGAGCGGTGGGGAGGTTGAGTTTAAGAGCGCGCCAGTCCGCTCCATCGTTGAATGAGACATACACGCCGGCTTCTGTGCCTGCATAGAGAAGCCCGCGCTTCTTGGGATCTTCGCGCACGGCACGAGCAAAGTGTATTTTCCGGGATGCCTTTGGTTATCTTTACCCACGTCTTGCCGTAGTCATTGGTCTTGTAAATATAGGGATGCATATCGTCCGACTGATGGCGATCGACAGCCATATAGGCCGTCGCTGCATCGTGCGGCGAAGCATCGATCAGGCTGATGCGGCTCCAATCCGGCAAATCTTTGGGCGTGATGTTGGTCCAATTCTTTCCGCCATCGCGAGTGATGTGAACCAGTCCATCGTCCGCGCCCACCCAGATCAAACCCTTTGCCAACGGCGATTCCGCCACCGCGAAGATGGTGTCGTAATATTCAGTCCCCGAATCGTCTTTGTCGATCGGACCGCCGGACACCTGCTGTTTACTCTTATCGTTGCGAGTGAGGTCAGGGCTGATGGCTTCCCAATGCATGCCGCCATCGGTAGTCTTGAATAAACGTTCTCCGGCGTGGTAGAGCGTGTTGGGATCGTGCGGCGAAATCAGGATCGGAGCCGTCCACTGGAAGCGGTGCTCTAATTGTGCCGCACCACCGCCATCGCTGATTTCCGGCTGCTCTTGGATATTCTTCAATTGTCCGCTGCGCTTGTCGAAACGGGTGATCACACCTTCGTACTCGCCTGCATAAACGATATTCGGATCGGGCGGATATGGCGCGATGTAGCCAGCTTCGCCGCCTCCGACGGAGTACCAGTCCGAGCGCTCGATTTCGCCTTCGTCGCTACGGCTGGCAATCGCAACCGAGCCCAGGTCCTGCTGCGAGCCGTAAAGATAATAAGGACTACGCGTGTCGGTGATGACGTGATAGAACTGCGCGGTTGGCTGATTGTCCTGCCGCGACCAGGTCTTACCGCCATCCAGGCTCACGGTGACGCCGCCATCGTTGGAGACGATCATGCGCTGCGTATTATTCGGATCGATCCACATGCCGTGATTGTCGCCGTGCGGGACCTTCACTTTGTTGAAAGTGTGGCCGCCATCGCTTGATCTGTAGAACTCAACGTTCGCGATGTAAACCACATCCGCAGATTGCGGGTCGGCGATGATGTGCATGTAGTACCAGGCCCGCTGCCAGAAGGCGCGATCGTTGTTCAATAACTGCCAGGTTTTGCCACTGTCGTCCGAGCGATAAAGACCGCCCTCGGGCGCCTCAATCAGCGCATACACGCGATCAGAATTCGCCGCGACAGCAATGCCGATGCGCCCATACGGGCCTTTGGGCAGCCCGTGTTCTTCGAGTCGTTTCCACGTGCTTCCGCTGTCATCGGAGCGATAGAGCCCGCTTCCCGGTCCTCCACTCGAAAGTCCCCACGGACTGCGCCGCGCTTCCCACAGTGACGCGTAGAGAATATGCGAGTTGTGCGGATCAAATGCTACGTCGATCCCGCCCGTGTTCTCGTCCTTGTACAGAACTTTTTCCCACGTCTTGCCGCCGTCAGTGGTGCGGAAAATTCCACGCTCGGTGTTCGGCACCAAAAGGATGGCCGAGGGCTGCGACATAAACAACGTCTGCATTCTTCGGATCGACAATCACTTTGCCAATCGCTCGCGAGTCGCGCAGGCCTAGGTTTTTCCAGGTCTTCCCGCCGTCGACTGTTTTGTAGATTCCATCTCCGTGCGAGATGTTGCCGCGAATACACGCCTCGCCCGTTCCCACATACACGACGTTCGGATCGGAGGGCGCAACCGCCAGGCTTCCGATGGAGCCAACAGTCTGTTTATCGAAAACCGGAGACCACGTCATTGCGCCGTCGGTAGATTTCCAAACTCCGCCGCCGGTCGAGCCAAAATAATAAGTGGTGGGATCACCGGCTATTCCGGAGGCTGTGAGCGAGCGCCCGCCGCGAAACGGCCCAACCAACCGGTACTTCATGCCTTTGAATTGCGGGTCTTCGTTTTCGGGGTCCACAGAGGAGGTTTTCTGCGTGTCACTTTCAAGGTCAACCGCTTTGCGCTCTTTTTCTCGCGTCTGTGCCAGAGCAGTACTCGCGAAAGTTACTAGAAAAAGAATTGCGATCCACGCACTGCGGCCAACTGCTAACCTGACAAAATTCATTGGGTTCATCTCCGAAAAAAATGGAAGGCTTAGTGTACCGCAATATCCATGCGAGATTCATCGCCCGCTGGTGAAGGAGCGGGGCTTCGGAATGGAGACTTTAGAAGTAAGGGGCAAACTGATCCAGTACTCAGGTTTCGGGAACCATTGCAATCGACAGCCACACAATCGCACTCAAAGTTGCTGACGACAGCAGACTCTATGCTTTCTTCTTTTTTCCCTCGAGCATCGCCCGTGCGGCCTCCAATTCCTTGCGCTGGGCGGGATCGAGCTTTGGGTACTCCAGCTTCAAATCCTCGAGTGTTTCAACGATTACCCCGGCGACGGCAGCGCGAGTAAACCATTTATTGTCCGCCGGAATCACATACCAGGGCGCATGCTTACTGGCCGTATTGATGATCATGTCCTCATAGGCCTTCATATAGTCTTTCCAATATGCGCGCTCGTGCACATCTGACGCGGAGAATTTCCAATTCTTTTCCGGATGATCCAGTCGCTCAAGAAAGCGCTTCTTCTGCTCTTTTTTCGAAAGATTGAGATAAAACTTGCGGACCACAATTCCATTCCGAGCTAGATAACGCTCGAAGGAATGAATGTCCTGAAAACGCTCTTTCCAAATGTCCTTGGTCACGAGCGACGGAGGAAGTTTTTCATTCTTCAATAACTCCGGATGGACCCGCACTACCAAGACTTCTTCGTAGTAAGAGCGATTGAAGATGCCGATCCGGCCTCGCCCGGGAACCCGCAGCGATGTGCGCCAAAGATAATCGTGATCCAGTTCCTCGGACGACGGGGTCTTGAAGGAGTACACCTGAACGCCTTGCGGATTCACGCCCGACATCACGTGCTTGATGGAGCCGTCTTTCCCGGCCGCGTCCATGGCTTGAAAAATGAGCAGCACACCCCAGTTCTGCTGAGCGTAGAGCTTGTCTTGCAATTCCGCCATCGCGGCAATGCCATTCGCCAATAGTTCTTCCGCGTCCTCTTTGGAATGGATGTTGCCCGTATCTTCGGGATCGAAATCCTTCAGCCGGAACTTCGTTCCATCTTCCACCCGATAGGGCTTGACTAATTTGCTTGCCCAACTCATTGCCGCCTCCATTGCCGCTCAAAAATTGCGCGGAAAGATTCAGTCTATATTACGCAAGTCAGCGTGCTCGCTGAGGTTGGTATCCTCTCCCAGGGATCCGCACGTGTAGGCGCGAGCGTCCGTCATCGCTCGTGCTGTTTTCAGATTAAAATATTTCGCAACGAATGTTTCCTTTGCCGCCCGCACGGGCGAGGACGCCCGCGCCTACACATTTATGACAGACAACCCGAAAGCGTAATCGCGCAACCAAAGTCGGTTGGGTTGCACAAATCTGTTCAAAGAGGAATCAACGCTAGATGAGGATTAAATAAGCCCGCGCTACAAAATCAGCAGCCCAGGGTTTATTACCTTGGGCTTTCGTTATGATGAGCCGAAAGGTTTTTGAGAACTGGATTTTCTACTAAGTCTGAAGCAATCGCCTCGCGATCCACGCAACCCGCAGCAGCAAAGCAGCACCGGGAAAACGAAGGACGTCAGGCGGAGGAAACGCAATGCGTGTTGCATCCTACAGTCGTTTTCTGTTTTTCGTGCTGGTGCTGGTCGCGCTGTCGGCCGCGTCGTACGCCCAGGTGGGCATAGGAATATCGGTCAATTTTGCTCCACCGGCGCTTCCCGTCTACGAGCAGCCTCCGTGCCCCGCTGAGGGTTACATCTGGACCCCTGGCTATTGGGCATGGGATGCCGATGACGGCGATTACTATTGGGTGCCGGGTACATGGGTACTGGCTCCGGAAGTCGGCTTCCTCTGGACGCCTGCGTGGTGGGGCTGGAGTAGCGGAGTGTATCTTTTCCATGAAGGGTTCTGGGGCCCGCATGTCGGGTTCTATGGCGGAATCGTTTACGGCTTTGGCTACTTCGGCCACGGCTATGAAGGCGGACGCTGGGACGGCGGACACTTTTTCTACAATCGATCCGTCAACAATATAAACGTCACGAACATTCACAACGTTTACAACACCACTGTGATCAACAACACGACGGTCAATCGCGTCAGCTACAACGGGCCCGGAGGAGTTCAGGAGCGTCCGCGCCCTGAAGAGCAGCAGGCTGAACGTGAGAGACACCTCCCGCCCGCTCCTGTGCAAAGGCAGCATGAGCAAATCGCCCGCACTAACCCGCAGCAACGGGCTTCGGTTAATCAGGGCAGACCTCCGGTAGCAGCCACGGCTAGACCTACAGACTTCAAGGCAGCCGTGCCAGCTAGAGAAGCCGGAGCGCCGTACCATCCACCAGCCGAACGCGGCGGGACGCCAGCGGCTCGTAATGAGCCAGCTGGTCGGCCGGGAAGCGCCCGCGTCCGGAAAATGCAGCTCGTCCGGAAAACGCTGGCCGGCCGGAGAACAATGTTCCGCAGCCACCGAATGCAAGTCATGCCAGAGATCTGCAGCCACACCAACCAGCCGCAGTTCCCAGCACGGGAAATGCTGCACGCGATCAGAAATACCAGCAACAGCAAGCCAAGCTGGCCCAAAAGCAGAATCAGGAACATCAGAAACTTCAGCAAAAGCAGGAGCAGGAACATCAACGTGTAGCGCAAAACAATGCGAATGCTGCCAGGACCCAGCAACTGGAGCAAAAGCACCAGCAGCAGACTCAGCAACTCGAGCAGAAACACACCCAACAGCAACAGCACTTGCAGCAGAAGCAACAGCCCCCTCGGCCTAAGGGAAAATAGCATCATAAGCCCTGTGCCCACCCTTTTCGTATCTGTCACGAGAAGGGTGGGACATAGCTCAGTCCGAAGGAACTGTCTTTCGGACGTGGAGGGAAGTTCTCCTCGCTGGTTGCAAAGCGTTGCAACCGCCGAGATACTGACTTTCGTGGTTACCTCGCGAGTTACCTTCCTAAACTTTCGTGCTACGTCTATGGCCCGTTCGGGCGTTGCACTGATGGTGCGCGCTTGCTACCTTGTGCTCATTGAGCCTCCCCTTAGGTGCTTCACGCATCTCTCTGGGGGTGAGTCATGAAACTTGTTCATCTGTGTTACGCGGCGTTGGGGTTCGCGGTGGCTCGCTGGATTTTTAAGCGAGAACCCATGTCGCTGGTTGATCCGGTCACTCGTTTCCGCTCCTCGGGCTTGCTTTAGATTTCACGGACGTACGGTGCCCCGTTTGCGCCGGCTACTTCGTCCCGCACGTCCGTGATCTAACCCTGCCAACATTCGCTCGCCGCTGAAGGTTCTACGACCAACGTTCGCCATCCGTGCTCAATCCTGCGCCACTTTCTGACTACAATTTGTCTTAAGGCAATTTGCGCTGGGACAACCACGCGCGCGAATATCCATGAGGAAGCTGCGTTATCTCCGCGTCTTTTTACTCATTCTAGGAGTAATGTTTCCGGCTTACGCGAAAGCGCAAGAGGACAACGCAGTATCGCTTGGCGACCTGGCGCGCTCGCTGCGGCAGAGCAAAACTCCGAAACAGCCCGCAGCGGCCGACATCATCGATAATGACAATCTTTCCCAGGTCATCGACGACGTTGAGCACTTCCGGCAAGACGGCAAGCCAATATTTTCTTTCGACAGTGCGGGGACGAACTTCCGAATGTCTTCGCCAGATGGCACCTGCAGCCTATCTTTCAATGCCAACGCTACCGCTCTACTGTCCAGCCCTTACGTATCTCAGGATCTTCCGCCGAGTGAACTCGCGAAGCTGGATGGTCCGGCGAACATCCACGGAGACACGCTCGAGGTCTCGGTCTATAACGCGAGCGCGTGGAATGTGAAAGAGATTACCGTGGGCCTGACTATCGTGCGCCCGCGCGATGCTGTCGCCGCGAGCCATGAGGCTGCGAAACTGTTACCGGTGGTCGCGCAAGATGTCGTCGCAAGATAAAGACACGCCTCCCGCCGAGAAGCGTTCTGACTTGACCGTGCTTCTGCACATGAAAGGCACAACCGCTCCCTTAGCGACCACCATCTATCGCGAAAAGCTCGATGCTAATCTCGACGATAAGCAAGATTGGCATTGGGCAATCATCGAGCGCTAAGGGAATCCCGCCAAGCACCATCGCAACTGACTTAAACAACTAATTCTCCGGTAAACGACTCCTCAAAGTAGAACCCGCCCGCAGCAGCCGGGAATCACTTATGCTAGATGTTTATGACGGTGGCTGTGATGGTGATTCACATTGAGCGGTAAAGCATGCGTGATCGGCGCGGGCCCGAATGGGCTAGCAGCGGCCATTGTTTTGGCCCAGGCCGGACTGCAGGTTGATGTGCTGGAAGCGCAGTCAACTCCAGGCGGAGCTGTGCGCACATTGCCGTTAACTTTGCCGGGCTTTCAGCATGACTTCGGATCAGCAGTCTATCCGCTCGGCGCGGGCTCGCCATTTTTCTCATCGCTGCCTTTGGCCGACCACGGCCTGGAGTGGATTCATTCGCCCGCGGTGCTAGCGCATCCTCTCGACGACGGCACTGCGGTGATGCTGGAACGTGACCTGGATGCAACCAAGCATTCTCTCGGGATCGATGGAGCGGCGTGGGACAAGCTGATGCGTCCCTTCGTTGAGCGCTGGAATGAATTCGCCCCAGCGGTACTCGGTCCCGTTTCTTTCTTACCCCGACATCCATTCTTAATGGCACGCTTTGGGCTGGTCGGGTTGCGATCGGCGCGCGCAGTAGCTCGCCGCTTTCGTAGCCCCCGAACCCAAGCCCTATTCGCGGGTTTGGCCGCACATTCCTTCCTTAGTTTGGATGAACCGTTAAGCGCCGCCTTTGGAATTTTGATGGCTGTGCCAGCGCACGCCGTCGGTTGGCCGATTCCACGCGGGGGAGCGCAGTCGTTGACCAATGCGCTTTGCGGATTTCTCTCGAGCTTAGGGAGCAAAGTAATTACTTCGGCGCCAGTCGAAAATTTGGCCGCGCTGTCGAACTACAACTTGCTTCTGTGCGATCTGACGCCGCGGCAGTTGCTCAAGGTCGGCAGTCAGAAATTTTCTGATAACTACAAGCGTCAACTCGGAAGGTATCGCTACGGATCCGCTGTCTTCAAAGTGGATTACGCGCTGAATGCTCCAATTCCTTGGCGCGCTCCTGAATGCCTGCGCGCGGCGACTGTGCATTTGGGCGGAAGCTTTGAAGAGATTGCCGAGTCGGAAAAGGCCGTGCGCATGGGGCAACATGCCGATCGTCCCATTTGTTCTGCTCGCTCAGCCGAGTCTGTTCGACAGCTCGCGGGCCCCCGCAGGCAAACACACGGCATGGGCTTATTGCCACGTGCCGAACGGATCTCAGGTGAACATGCTTGAAAAACTGGAAAATCAGATTGAGCGTTTTGCTCCGGGCTTTCGCGACTGCATTCTGGCGCGGCATAGTTTTTTCTCCAGCAGATCTGGAAAGCATGGACGCTAACCTCGTCGGCGGCGATATTGCAGGCGGCCTCATGGACATTCGCCATTTTATTTTTCGACCAACCTGGGGACACTACGCCACATCGGCTCGGGACATTTACATTTGCTCCGCATCCACTCCTCCCGGTGGAGGAGTGCATGGCATGTGCGGCTATCATGCAGCGAAAATGGCGCTGTCGCGTTGGCACCGCGCTAGGGTGGTTGCGGAAAAATTCGATGCTGCATTTGATCTTGGGTGGAGCAGCGCTTCAGCATGCTGCAGCAATTACATTATTTTGAATCCGGCTTTAGCCGCTGAGGTCGCAGTTTATTTCCCTGGAATGAGTTTTTCCGCGCCTAGGGCCGTATGCCAACTGTAGGCAACTCGACGGCGCGAATCGTCCCATCGGGTTCGCGCTCAACAGTCGGTGCATACAGTCCGAGGAATTGACGCCGCCACCACAGACCCTGCGCGCGTTTTTCTGCCAGAGATGTAAACCAGTACTGCCACATCACGGCGCGCACCTCGCGCGGCGGCTTTTGCGGGAAAGGATTTTTCGCAAACAGGTCGAGAACATCTTTGTCATTGGAAAGCAGCTGCACTTCGGTTCTGAGCACGATCGGATAATCCTGCCACGAACCTAGTGAAGCAAACCAAAGATTCCAATCAAATCGCGGCTGATAGGGCGCGTAGATTCCTGGTGGCTTATTAAGGTCCTGAGGTTTGTAGCGGAACGGATACGCGACCCAGGTTTTTCCATCGTCAGAACCTTGAAATTCGATCTCGTAACGTCCCCTTGTCATGATGCCAAAAAGCCCGTATCGATTGGCGATGCGAAAGGGATCGAGCGCTACAACCGGCGCAGTAGGCAGAGGGACTCTGGCGAACATCCAGATCATTTGCGCTGTAGTCGCATAAAAAATCCAGCTGAGAATAGCGGCGGTCAAAGCCAGCTTCGCGACTTTGAATTGGCGACGGAAACCATCATCACTGCGCGGTTGGAGCTGGCTTTGTTGCAAGAGCTTCGACGAAAGATTTCTTCCATCGCTGCGGCAAAAATCGCAGCAGAAAGCGATCGTCCAACAACAAGATTCCCAACGCCAGGACAAGGTAGTTAAGAAAAGCGTAGTTGGCAGTGAGAATCACGCCCACTTCCCACGGGAGTCACAATAAAAAATACAAACGATGCGCCAACGCCGCGGCAAAAATAGCATCCAGACCAAACCCAACTCCAGCGCGAGAGTGGCAAAGACGCTGGCAGCATGGAACCAATGCGGCAGATGCTGCGCGTACCAACCGATCCATGTGGGCAGCGGACCGTTCTGGTAGTACTCGTCCATCGCGGTATAGTTGCGCCACTCTGGGTCGCCGCCGAGAATTTTCGCGACGCCGGACTCAAAATAGATGCGAAACCATTCCCACTGCAGCAGGAAAAGGCTGGCGCGCGAAGGCGGAGACGCAACTCCGAAGCCTGGACGAAATCCTGGCGGAGCAAAGAAAAATGCGATGAAGCCGGCTTCCAGCAACATGCCGTCCGACTGGTAACTTGAAAAATCCTGCGCTGCGCTCACGAAAGAAAGAAAACAGACAAAGCAAATCACCAGCATTCCGCGCGGCCAAATATTCAGCACCAAGAGCAGGGAAGCGCCCATACCGACCCAGCACAGTCCTGTAAGCATGTGCGGCCCGCTTGAAAGCCACAGCACCGTAGGCGCGAACCATAACCCGCGGGCGTGCCCAAGCGCATGGGCGACAGCTTGCAGATACTGGTTTGCCGGCAGAATGCCTTCAGGCCCGATAAGCCCACGAATCTGAAAGATGAGCGAGAAGAATGCAGAAAAATAAATTAAGCCGAGAGCACGCAAGAACAGCCAGCGTGGAATCAGGCGGTCAGCCGCGCCCTGCTCCGAGGAGAATAACCATCGGGCGGCAGAGGCGAGCCTGTCCATGACTCAATAATTATACGGATGGAAATTGCAAGAATGCGGTAAGGTCAGGTAATAACTGCGAAGAGGGAAGAGCCGTTTGCCGCACTAGACTGCAAAGCATCATTCAAAGCTGAAGGCCGAATCGAGTCATCAGCTCGCGTCGGCCAAAACTTGTAACCCGCAAGGCGCGGCTGTCGAGATCCTGCAGCATCCATTTCTTCTTCAGCGCCACGCGCAAAATTGCCGCTGCCAGCGCGCCGCCAAGATGAGGCCGCCGCTCGCTCCAATCGACGCATGAGTAGGCAAACCGGCGCCGTAGCGTCCGCGCCGCTTCGACGTCGACCCCAAGAGCTTCAAATGCCTTGGTTCCGCTCGGGAGTCAGATCGCAAGCGTTGTCGGTTGTTGAACCCGCGGCAATCCAACCCAATGCCCGAAAGCGGTCATGCATCAAGACCCCTACCGTGCCAGCAATGTGATCGTAACAAGTTCGCGCAGCCCGCAGTTGGTTCGGCGTGCTCGGCACGAATACCTCACGCGGTCCGCCAGCCAGCACGTTCAAGGCTTCGAGCGCCGCGGCCACACTGGCTCCTCCGAGACTGTAATAGCGATGCTTTCCTTGCGCCAACACTTTCACCAAACGCTGCGTCGTCAGCCGCTGCAAATGCACGCTGGCTGTCGATGGGCTCACGCCGGCAACCACTGCAAGCTCGGTGCTGGTGCGGGCGCGGCCATCCATCAGGCAATACAGCATGCGTGCGCGTGCAGGTTCGCCAATGCAGGCCGCTATGCTGGATACTGCGGCGTCAGTCTCCTGCGTTGCATTCATGGTTTGATCATAAACGAAGTGTGTATGCACGGCAACTGGCATATTAGCACCGTGCATTCGAAACAGAGGAGAAAATGACGATCACTTGCATCATCCGCTACCAGATCGATCCATTCCAGCGAGACGCATTTAAACAATACGCAGAAAACTGGGGCCGCGTCATTCCGCGCTGCGGAGGCCATCTCATCGGGTATTTCCTTCCCCACGAGGGCACGAACGATGTTGCCTGGGGCCTCATCGCCTTCGCTAGTCTTTCCGCTTACGAAGCCTACCGGGCACGCTTGCGGTCGGATCCCGAGGCGCGTGAGAATTTCTCTATGGCACAGAACAAGCGGCTTATCCTTCGTGAGGAAAGAAATTTCGTAGAGGCGGTGGAAGGAACGCTCGAACTTCCTTCAACTCTCTCTGGAAAGAGGTAAATCCGTATGACACAAGCTGAAAAGGGACGCCGCTTTCGCGCGCTCCATGAACGCGATGAGGCATTCATCATTCCCAATCCATGGGACGCCGGTACCGCGCGGTTGCTTGCCCATCTGGGTTTTGAAGCTCTGGCCACCACCAGCGCCGGCTATGCTTTCTCCATTGGAAAACGCGACGGCACGATCGGTCGGGATGAAACCCTGAAACACGTGGCTGCTATTGCTTCCGCGACCGACCTCCCAGTCAGTGCCGATCTCGAAAACGGTTTTGGCGAGACGCCCGAAAGTGTTGCGAAAACTATCAAGTTAGCAGCGCAAGCTGGAGCGGTCGGCGCTTCGATTGAAGATTCATTCAGGAATGGCGAAGGGGCTGAATTATACGAACTCGAGCGCGCTGTCGACCGGGTCCGCGCCGCCGCACAAGCGGCGCATAGCCTCTCATGTCCTTTCACCTTAACTGCGCGTGCGGAAAATTATCTTGTCGGCAGGCCCGACTTGAAGGACACCATTAAGCGTCTGCAGGCTTACCAGGAAGCCGGGGCCGATGTTCTGTACGCGCCCGGCCTCAGCAGCAAAAACGATATTGCCACGGTGGTTAGCTCGCTTGATCGTCCGGTAAATGTACTGATGGGAATGCAAGGTGTTCAATTGTCGCTGGCTGCTTTGTCAGCGATTGGTGTCAAACGAGTCAGCGTCGGCAGCGCTCTTTCTCGGGCCGCGCTCGGCGCCTTTCTTCGCGCTGCCCAGGAGATGCGCCAGAACGGCACTTTTACTTTCGCCGAGCAAGCGGTGAGTTATCGCGACATCACCGCCATGTTTCCCGACTGAGGTGCGCAGCGGCCCGTAAGAGTAGACGAAGGAAGAACCATTCTGCATTTGCCGAAATTTCCTCTGCGACTGTACGCTAGAAAAGGCCTCAACCGCGCGTAACCCGCAAGTACAGGAGCCAGTTGTCACATTTCTCGCGAAGAAACTTTATTAAAGCCGGCGCGGCAGCGATTGCTAGTAGTGCGCTGGCCATAGAAGGCAAGGCGATCATTACGGGCACAGAAGACCCGCGGCTCGTATCGATCGAAATTCCGCTCGCTCGACTCCCGATTGCCTGGGATGGATTAACCATCGTGCAACTTAGCGATTTCCATTACGATCCGCATCTTACGCTGGCTCCGATTCGCAAGGCCATTGAGATTACGAACCGGCTGCAGCCAGACTTGATTGTTCTGACCGGAGACTTTGTTACTATTCCCCCTCTGTCCAGGTTTCTACACAATAAAAAGCATGCCGCCAGTGTTGCCGAGCCTTGCGCCGCGGTACTGGGACAATTGAGCGCTCCCTTGGGCATCTTCGCCGTTCTCGGAAATCATGACGCGGACAGCGATCCGGAGTTTATCGTGCGATGTTTGCAGGCGAATCGCATCCAGGTGCTTCGCAACCGCTCATTGCCGCTGGAACGGCAAGGAAAACGCCTGTGGCTTGCTGGAGTAGACGATATTTTAGAGGGAAACCCAGACCTCGATCTGACAATCAAGGGCATTCCAACTGATGAAGCAGTCGTCGCCTTGATCCACGAACCGGATTACGCGCGCCGGGTCGTTGGACACCCCGTTGATCTCCAACTATCCGGGCACTCACATGGCGGCCAGATTGTTCTGCCGCTGGTGGGGCCGCCGTATTTGCCACCGCTCGGCTCGGCGGTATCCGAAAGGACTTTACAGGCTTGGTCCGCTCACTCTCTATACCAATGTTGGACTGGGAGCGATCGAAATTCCCATCCGACTGAATTGTCCGCCGGAAGTTACTCTCATCAAGCTCAGAACCGCTGCCCTGGCGAAAACATCGACGCAGCAACCGCGAACCTGAGTTTTTTGATTCAGACGAACCCGCGACTGCTCGCCTAAGTGCTTTGGTTGCGTCTGTTGCACCGTGGTACGCTAATCTCGGCTCCCAGCAAGGCTTTCCGGCCCATAACGGCGTCGCCATTCCGAGCCCTTCTTCTTTCTTGATTCCGGGACAGAAATAAGGCAGAATTACAACGTCGTCGAACTCTCCTCTGTAGTCCGATGTTTGGGCTTCAGCATTCAGCCTTTATCCCCTAGGCATGACCGTGCATTAGATACGCAAGGAACTTCCCAGTCGCGACGACGTCATTATCAATCTGTCAGTTTGCTCTTTGGGAGAGCCGCATTACCGCATGTCGTACACTTAGATCACAATGGAACTTCGAATCGAATCCAAGCCATTAAACGGGGTTTGTGTCCTCGCTCCTCAGGTTTTCCAGGATGAGCGCGGCTTCTTCATGGAGGTCTTCAAGGCCGACCAGTTCAAATCCCTGGGACTGCCGACCGAGTTCGTGCAGGACAACCATTCCGGCTCCGTGCGTGGCGTCGTGCGCGGATTGCACTTCCAGTGGGAACCTCCCATGGGAAAGCTCATGCGGGTGACGCGAGGCACGGCATTCTTAGTCGCTGTCGATATTCGCAAAGGTTCGCCTACGCTCGGCAAATGGTTCGGCGCGGAGATTTCCGCCGAAAGTCATAAACAGATCTGGGCGCCGGCCGGTTTTGCCCGCGGATTCTGCGTGCTCTCCGACTACGCCGAAATTCAATACAAATGCACCGGCATTTATAACAACAAGGGCGAATCGGGAATTCGCTGGGATGATCCCGAGGTCGGCATCCAGTGGCCCATACGCGACGTGCAACTCTCTGACAAGGATCGCAAGGCGCAGACGCTAAAAGAATGGCTGGCGCGCCCGGAGTCCGATAATTTCAAATATTCCGAAGTCCAAAGTGACGCGCAAACGACGGCAGGGAGATAACAACCAATGAAGATTCTAATTGCAGGCGGAGCAGGCTACGTCGGATCAGTGTTAGTACCCAAGCTGCTTGATCGCGGCTACGAGGTCGATGTGTTGGACCTTTTCTGGTTCGGGAATCATCTGCCGTCCGAAACCGGAATCATTCGCAAAGATATTTTCGATATCGCCGTGCCCGACCTCGAGCAGTACCAGCAGGTCGTATTTTTAGCAGGCTTATCGAACGATCCCATGGCCGAATATTCGCCCAGCGAGAATTTTATCTTCAACGCGGCTGCTCCCGCGTATCTCGCGTATGTCGCGAAAAAAGCTAAAGTAAAACGTTATATTTACGCCAGTTCCTGCTCGGTCTATGGTTACACAGTGAATGAGCTGTTCGACGAAACTCGGCCAGTTTCATCGTTCTATCCGTACGGAATCTCGAAGCTTCAGGGCGAACAAGCGGCCATGAACCTGGTCGATGACGAGTTCTCTGTGATCTCCCTCCGCAAGGGAACGATCTCGGGCTACAGCCCGCGCATGCGCCTGGATCTGATCGTCAACACCATGTTCAAGAACGGCGTCCGCAATCGCGAAATCACCGTCAACAATCCGTCGATCTGGCGTCCGATCATGAGCATCGAAGACGCTACCAACGCTTACATTCGCGCCATCGAAGCCAGCCAGAAGATTTCCGGCATCTTCAATATCGCCTCGGGAAACTATACCGTCGGCGAAGTCGGCGACCTGGTAAAAATGGCGATCGAGGAGCAACTTGGCATTCGCGTCCATCTGACCATCAATCACAAGACCGACTTCCGCAATTACAAAGTCAGCATCGAGAAGGCGGAGAACGTTCTCAGCTTCCATCCTAATCACAACGTGAAAGCCATCGTGAAAAATCTCATCGAGCACATGGACGAATTCAAAGACTGGGATAATCCGCGGTACTACAACATCGACACTTTGAAGTTGCTGTCAGCCAGCAACAGCTTGCGCTCGCTAGCCGAGGTGGCACGATGAGGCCAATAAAAGTCTTATTGATCGGCGCCAACGGCCAACTGGGCACCGACATGCACCGCGTCTTTCGCGAGGCTGGCGACACTGTTTTCCCGTACGTGCACGCTCAACTGGACGTCTGCTCGGAATCCCGCGTTGCTGAGGTTTTAGACGAAACCCAGCCCGACCTCGTGCTCAATACCGCTGCCTATCATCGCGTGGAAGAGTGTGAGAAAAAATCCGAGCTTGCGTTTCAGGTAAACGGAACCGCGCCTATGCAGTTGGCAATCGCCTGCCAGAAAGCCGGTGCCACTCTCGTACACTTCAGCACCGACTACGTTTTCGGAGGCTACGCGAAAAATACTCCCTACGACGAATCCGATCGCCCCGCCCCGCTGAACGTCTACGGCGCCTCCAAAGTTCTCGGCGAATACCTCATCCCCGATTACACCGACCGCTATTTCGTCTTGCGCGTCTGCGGACTCTACGGCACTGCAGGCAGCAGCGGCAAAGGCGGCAACTTCGTGGAGACCATGCTGAAGAAAGGCATAGCTGGTGACAACATTCGCGTAGTCGATGACCAGGTGCTAACTCCCACCTACACGGTCGACCTCGCGGAAGCGGTTCGTAAGCTGGTGATGACGGAAAAGTACGGACTCTATCACCTGACCTCAGAAGGCGAATGCTCGTGGTTCGATTTCACCCGGCACATCTTCGCAAGCGCCGGCATCCAGGCAAAACTTTCGCCGGTAAAGAGCACCGAGTTCGCCAGCCCGGTGAAAAGGCCGCAATATTCCGTGTTAAGCAAAGCCAAAGCGCGAGCCGTAGGAGTATCGCTGCCGTCATGGAAAGACGCGTTGCCGCGCTACCTGAAACAGCGGACACAAAAAACGTCGGCCACGCCCGTACACGTCACAGTATAGTGTTCAATGCTTTGAAAGATCGTGGCTTCAGCCGCGCCCAAAACTTTTTGAAGATCGGGGCTTTAGCGTGTGCGTGGGAACTAGAATTTCGACGACGCGGTGGAACAAAACTGCGGTGGAACAGATTATCGATGTGCAGCCGCGAAGCGGCGTAAGAATGCAGCCTACGGCGTAAGTGGCTGCGGAAAAACTCGATGTTGCATTTGTTTTTGGGTGGCGCAGCGCTTCGGTGCTGCGGTAAGTGCATGATGTTGAATCCGGCTTTAGCCGCCGAGGTCGCAGTTTATTACCCCGAAATGATTTTTCCGCAACCTCTTTAAGCGGCCGAGGTGGCAGAACTGTTTTCTCAGCAGCCTGCTGGATGCTAATCATAGAGGCACTCATGTCCTTTGCCCCCGGCGCCGCTCCACATTGCCTGTTGGGAGGTGATTCTCCCCTATGACCCACGAAAAACTTGCACGCCTGGGGATCGTCTCTGTTCTTCTACTGGCATTCGCCTCACCTCTTTCCGCCAAGTGGAACGAGAAAGTTCTCTACAGCTTCCAGGGCGGGACGGATGGGCAACTGCCGGGAGGGGGCGTGATTTTCGACAAGGCGGGCAATCTGTATGGCGTCACTATCGAAGGTGGGTCGACGGCCTGCCCTCCGGGCTGGTGCGGCACGATTTACCAATTGAGTCCACCCGCGCAGAAGGGAGGCGCGTGGACGGAGACAGTCCTGTACGTGTTCAAGGGGCACAACCAGAACGACGGGTCAAGTCCGTCAGGCGGCCTGATCGCCGACAGTGCGGGGAACTTTTACGGAGTCACGGGTTACGGCGGCAGCGGTCCGTGTGTGTTATTCGGGACCGCGACGGGATGCGGCACGGTGTTCAAGCTTTCGCCGCCCGCTCAAGAGGGTGGGGCATGGACGGAAACCGTGCTGTACAACTTCCAGGGCGGCAAGGATGGCGATCTTCCCACCGGGCCTCTAGTGTTTGACAGCGCAGGCAACCTGTACGGAGCGACAGAGTTTGGGGGCGGCAAGGGGACAACTTGCGACGCGTTCTACGGGGGCAATTGTGGAACGGTATTCGAGCTGAGTCCGCCGAAGCAGAAGGGCGGCAAGTGGACGGAAAAGGTACTGCACAGCTTTTCAGGTATCGGCTCTGGGAAGCAATACGGCGACGGCGCCTTGCCGAATGGCGGGTTGATTCTCAATGGCAAGGGTGCTGTTTACGGCACGGCATATTACGGTGGGAATGCGACTGGCAATTGCAACGGTGGCACTGAAGGAATCGGGTGCGGGACGGTATTCGAGCTCGTTCCATCCGCCAACAAGGGCGGCGCCTGGAGTGCGAAACAGCTTCACGTGTTTGCTGACGGCAAGGACGGCGCGAGCCCAAATGGAGATCTACTTTTCGACCCGAACGGCCGGCTCTACGGCACGGCAGGAGGGGGGCTTGGCAAAGTGGCGTTGCCTTCCGGCTGGAGGAGGCGGATGGCCTGTGGAAGGAGGCGGCACTCTACAACTTCACCGGAGGCGATGATGGGAGCAACCCGGGCACTGGTCTTGTCTTCGACAGTTCTAACTACGTCTATGGCGTAGCTCTCGGAGGACAAACCAACAGAGGTGTTGTCTTTCGATTGAAAGCGCCCAAGGGGGGGAACTCGTGGTCACTTTCCGTCCTTTATACCTTCGAGGGGGCTCCGGACGGTAATCATCCCACGGAGCCGTTGGTTTTCGGCAAGATGGGCGCGCTCTATGGTACGACTGAATGGGGCGGGGACGGGCAGGCATGCCAAGGCGGTTGCGGCGCTGTGTTTGAAATCAGTCCGTAGCGGCAACACGCTACTTTGCGATATGTCACAAATCCTAGAGTTAAGGGGTAAAACATCATGAAGAACGATACCAGAAGGGTAGTAAGGGGCGGCACCTTTTGGGGAGTTGTTGCTCTCATTTCTTCGGTTCTGTTATGCCCAAGCGGCGCGGCAGGCCAGTCGGCAGGCAACAATGCTGTTTACAATCCGTCGGGGACCTGCTCCCCGACGTGCGCGGCGTCCTCGGCCTTCATCGATGCGAGCGTGTTTCTCGGCACAGGGAACAATCAGAGTCCCACCATCTGCGGCGCCATCTACGGCATTCTGTCCGGCAAATTTTACAATTATCCTGGAACCGGTGCGGTTATCGACGCACGCGGCATCAGCGGCACGGCCGCCTTGACCTGCGCGGCAGGAACGACCCCTTGGAACAATGGCACGACCGCTGTCACTGTCCCTCGACCATCCTGCTGCCCGCCGGAACCATCGTCATTTCCAAAACATGGAACTTGCCGCCTAGCACGCACCTGATCGGCGTAGGCAGCAACATTCCTTCCACCGGTTTCACGCCCGGCACCACGCTGGTGGCACCGAGTGGATTTTCGGGCAGCGCCATGATGTCGTTTTGCACCACCGCCTTTACCGGGATCGGGGTAGAGAATCTGACGCTGAACGGGCAAGGCCAAGCCATCGACGGGATCGACAACGCCAACGCTCAGGACCTCACCTACGTGGACCACGTCGGGGGGCTGGCCCACTCGTTGCGATTAAAACTTGTTTCGATCACAAAAACGGCTGCCCCGCTCGTCGCCGTGTTCGACGAGTGGGCACCACGGACCCCGACGGGGGGTGGCCCACCTTTAAGTTTTCCGTAAAGCTGGAAAGCCGAGATGCGCCAGACTCCAACCTCTGCCATCCCTGCTTTCCCATTTCGGAACCGCATCTCGCTCTTTCTCCGCAATTCTCTTGACTTCACTAACAGATATACAATATAACAACCATATAGCTCAACAATTAGAAATGTCCTCTTCCATCCACAAGCTTGCCGGTAACTCTTTTGAACTCAAGATTTTCAACCCTAGTCCGCCGCTACCGCTGTGATCCCAAAAGATCACGGGGGGAGGGGTGGAGGGGTGGAGAGCAATCATGTCCCTTTACGCCGACAGCATTGCTCATTGGCGGGGCGCCCAACCCTTTATGACAATCCACTGACCAGGTTTGGGGTGCCCCGTTCCTTGCGTTTTTGCAAGGAGCGGGCGCTGTCGTTACCTGATCGGTCTGTTGGTCGCTCCTGTTGACACAGGATACATGCGCACATATACTGTGTATATGAATGTAACTTTATCCATCGACGAACAGCTTGTCGCCCGCGCCCGAAAGAAAGCGGATGCCTTAGGCAAGAGCCTGAATCAGCTGATCCGCGACTACCTGCAAAAACTGGCGGGCGGCGATGATCCGGAGCGAAGTATCGAGGAGTTCAGGAAGCTCTCCGGCCGCGGCCACTCGCGCGGCTGGCGCTTCAATCGAAACGAAATTCATGAGCGCACGTAGCTTCTTCGATACCAATGTTCTTGTGTACGCCGACGATAAAGTTGCACCGGCGAAGCAACGACGGGCGCTAGAGCTAATTGCCAAGCACCGGCGCGATGCAACCGGCGTTGTATCGTTGCAGGTCCTGCAGGAATATTTCGTTACCGTCACTCGCAAACTGCACGTTGATTCGCATATCGCTCGCCGCAAAGTCGAGTTGCTGGCCGAGTTTGATGTAGCCGCTCCCGACGTCGCGGATATTCTGGCCGCTATCGATCTCCACCGGCTTCACCGGTTTTCTTTCTGGGATGCCCTGGTCCTGCGCTCCGCCAAACAAGCTGGCTGTCGCGTAGTTTTCTCGGAAGACATGCAGGAAGCGCGAGAGATCGATGGTCTCCACATCGTAAACCCATTTCTGTAGTAATGAATTGACACCCGGCTACCACGTTTGGAGCGAACTTCGATAGAGCGAAGGCTTTCTCACCGACGGATTTTCTTGGCGGTCGCACCGCGGCGCGCCGCCAGAATTAGCGAAACCTTGTGCTGAAGGTGCGTGTAGCATAAAAGAATAAGGCAAGTCCTGCGAAGCACGAACAACTTGCTGCTGACATTGAGGGAATCTAGCTTGGTTGCTATAATCGGGCTGTTCCACAAGCTTCCGCATTGCAAGTGCCCGCGATGACCGGCGATTCCGCCTAAGTTGGCGCAGCCCACAACTCGCAAGCCTTCGGCAGTGGAGCGACAAAAAGTGGCCAGGTAGCTCAGGTGGTAGAGCGCAGCCCTGAAAAGGCTGGCGTCGGCGGTTCAACTCCGTCCCTGGCCACCATCATTCCAAAGGAACTTGTTTGAATTGCCTTGGCACGGCTTCAGTCCGCTGTCGGTCCGCACCTGAAACACGCGTAAAAGGACTGACGCGGATGTTTATGACCTTGAAGGCCTTATCTTGATCTGCATTCCTACTCAGTCCGCTCTCAGTCCGTTTTTGTCTGGCGCGTGGCTGAGAATGGCGGTTAACATTTTCCCGGCTGCGACCATGCGATCGCGGCTGACTGCGTGGGTGTAGAACTGAAGCGTCAGCTTGACGTCGCTGTGGCGAAGCAGAGTTTGCACAGTCTTTGGATCAGTTCTGATCCGGATGAGAAATGACGCGAGGCTGTGGCGCAGATTATGAAAACCGAATCGTCGCGGGTCGTCATCCACAAGTCGGCCCTGATTGTCCGGGTGCGATGAAAGAATGCCTGCCTTGACAGCGGCTGGCCGCAGATGATCTTCCACAAGCATGTTGGCGACCCGAGGCTGTTTGCCGTTTAGGCGGGTTGAAGGAAACAACCAGTCGCCGGCCTGGGAATACGTCGTCTTCTGTTTCCAGAGGCGCATGAAGTCGGCGAGCAAGGGATGGAGTGGCACCGGGCCCTTCGATGCTTTGCTCTTCGGCAACCCTACTTGGCCACACGTCCAGGTACGACGCACCTGGATCATTCCGTCAGTGAAATTGACGTCGTGCCATTGCAAGCCCAGGCATTCCGATATACGGAGTCCTGTGCCTGCGGCTAAAAGCGTCAGAGTGCGTTCCGGCTCTCGGAGGTTACACACGATTGCATACGCCTGTTCGGGGGTGAGAATCATCGCTTCGTATCCGCTGGTGGTCTTGCAGCGGACAAAGCGCATGGGGTTCGACTCCTGATTTCGCGGAATTAGACCGTATCTTTGGCCCATGCTTATACACCAAGGACATGACGCGACGAGTTTTGTCGAGTGTCGGATTGGCAAGATGTCCTTCCTTTTTCAAGGCCCTCAGCCACTGCTCCACTTCCAACGGTTCGATACCAAGTGCGATTCTGTTACCCCATCGTGGGAGTAGGCGGTTTCGGATAACTCGCTCGTAGCCTTTTATGGTTGTGTGTGCGCCTTGGGGCGGATTGATTCGGAGGCTTCAGCCAACTCGTGTTCTGCGTAGTGCTGCGCCAAGTCTCCAAAGATCAATCCGCGTCGCACATCTACGCGGTTGATTGGAACATGGAGTCGTTCGACCTCGGCCCATGCACTGCTTGCCTCCGGAAGGTGTCGGACCAAGCCTATGGGGACTTTGTTTTCCACCCGCTTGCCATCAGATTTTCGAGTAGTGCGGAAGAACAATACCCAGGTTTCGCCTTGAGCGCGCTTTTCCTTTTTCAGCCACCCGCGTTGATGTCTTTGCGCCATTGTTGTCTCTCCTTCGGTAAACAGAACGGTGTTCGATTGTCGAACATGGTTCCCAGCAGGAGAGTGCAAGCCTCGTACCTGCCCACGCCCACAGCGTAAAAGAGGCGACGGCGCTGATGGTGGGCAGCAGAATGTTTGCCGTCTGTGCTGCTAGAAAATAAGGCGCCAGCAAACCTGCGGCCGGGGCCGCCCCACCTGCAAGAAGAAATATCAAAACGGCCGCTACGCGCCGAGCCCAAACTAGAATTCGCGTCTGCATCCGAGATCTCCCATGGTTACTGCGGTCGTGCGCGCTGGGTAAGTGTCCCGGCAAGACCGGGCTGTCATCGCTTGAGCCGGAGAAATCGAGAAGCGTTGTTGTACAAAATGTCACGCTTCTGCCCGGAAGATAGCGCGGGATCATTTTGAATCGTATCGATTGCCGCAGACACCGCATCTGGCCAAACCATTTCGTCAGAGCCAAACATGATGCGGTTCTCGAATCCGGCATCAATTAAACGGTGCAGGAACTCGTAGAACTGCTTGCGGGGAAAAGCGTAGTCGATGATTCCGATATCTACATAAAGTTGAGGATGAGCGTACAGCGCGGCGATGGTATCGTCTGCCAAGGGCCAGCCGGCATGCATGGCCCAAACGCGAAGCTTAGGATGGCGCACGAGAACATCTTCGAGGGTCAGCAGGCTGGACAAGCGCATGCGGTAACTAGGCGCGACGACGTAGGGAGCTCCAGGCGGCCCAGGTCCCGTGTGAATGCCGACGGGAATGTCCAGTTCTTCCGCCAGCGCAAAGTAAGGTTCCATTCGCGGATCGGTGGCGGCAATCCCCTCGTATTGCGAGCTGATTTCAGCAAACGCCATTACTCGCTTGCTTTTCACCAATTGGCGTAATTCGTCCACGCTCGGTTTTCCCGACTCCGGGTCGAACGGCAGCGCCGGGAGAATGCGGCCTTCTGATGCCTGCTTCCACTTTTCCATGACCTCGAGGTCGCCATCCGTGACTGCAACGGTCACATTTCGCGACTTAAGGATTGCAAGCGTGCGCCGCATCAAGTCCTCGTCATTCGAACCAGATCGCAGAGGCGATGGACATACGGGTTTGTTCTGCACGCGGGCAAAATATGTTTGCGCATCTTCGTGAGTGTCCTTGACTGGCCAGCTCAAAAAAGGTGCGCAAAGATAGAGCGGGGGCGGCCCTAGCTCATCTGCGTGCTTCGCGTGCAGATGCATGTCGATGACTGGCTCGGCGCTGGTCTGTGACCATACTGGAAATGAAACTGTCAGCATGATCGTCAATATGAGGCACGTGGCAAAAGACGAAAACCGCCAACGGGAACGTTGTTTCATTGCTGTCCGCCCTTCTTAGTGTTTGTTTTCATGACCAATATCGCTTGCATATCAGAGAGTTCGATCAATCTCTTCCTTGTTGAGGGACTCTCCAAGAAGAATCAATCCATGCCTTTCGAACTCTGCTTTACGAGCTTCCTGATTCTTTGGATCTTCGCTTTGTGCAACCGACGCCCATTGAGTTTCCATTAATCCAGCGGGTGTGTAGAGATGAATTGCGCCACAATGCGGATCCTGCGCCACACTCCAACGGTGCGGGACTTTCATCGGCATCAGCAAGGAATCGCCAGGCCTCAAACGCATGCGCTCACCGCCGACTTCGGCGACGAATTCACCCGTCATGACATAGATCCATTCATCCTGTTCGTGATGCACGTGAAGCGGGGCGCCTCGATAGGGGTGATGGTCTCCCGGGGGAAAGACAAAGACCGCAAGGCGTCCCTCAGAGTCCGAGGAGCGGACAACCTCGGTGTCGAACATCCCTGACGGCGAGGGCGCGCGGTCATCGGCGCCGTTGGGTTTACGTGTAAAGCCAGAGCGAACGAAAACTGGATGGCGAACAGTCCCTTGATCCGGGGCGGGATTCTTTTCGCCCGAATCTTCCAGTAAAGATGCAAGACAGAAAGGAAATCCGGTGAGCTTCACTCCTGCTCCCGCCGCTAGTAACTCTCTGCGATTCATAGTGCTCCCTTCAAGCGCCCGATGAGTTCGAGGACTATTTAGTGCGCCTCTCCTCTTTTTGTCCCGCGAATTGTGACGGCCCTTTTCAGCGGACCATCCACCTCGCCCATTTCGGCGGTCTGCGTGAAGGAAGTGGCAGTGATGCCGGACCACACTTCATGCCAGGTCATCTTTTTACCGTTCTGAGGGAAGCCCAAGTCGATCGTTAGTTGTTTTCCATCCCAGTTCAGAGAACTGTTGGCGTAGGTGTTGAAATCGCAAGCTGCCGGGCCGGAGTTGTTGCAGAGCATTCCGCGGAGGCTTTTCGTGGTGTTGTCCCACCATTGCAGTGCGATAAGAAACATCTCCCCTGCGGGCCCACGTACATGCTCTTCCTCCATCAAAACGTATCCGCCCGGCCCGGTCCGCCAGTTTTCTTCGCCCGTTCCAGTGCCGCCGTTTGGAGACATGCCACCGGGCGCAAAGTCATAAGATGTGGTCCAGTTACCGGCGAGCGCTTTCTCTAGACTCTGCAGTTCCGGCGCTGGATCCGCCGAACTCGACGCTCGATGGTCGCTCGAGTTTGTCGCATGAATGTCGCTCTCAGTGCGCCCCCTCGTAACCCTCGTGGCATGAATTGAAAACCGTTTTCTAGGCCCGCCGGGGTCTCCATACTCGCCAGTCTGAACAAATGAAGTCGGCGTGATGTCTGACCAAACCTCGTGCCATACGGATTTTTTGCCACTTTTCGAGGTTTCCATTTCGTCGATGACGAACTGTTTGCCGTCCCAGTTCATGGTGATGTCATTCTGCGCACCCTTGACATCACATGTGTACGGCAACAGATTTTGGCATTCCATTCTATGGAGACTCTTCGTCGCGCTATTCCACCATAGGATTCCGACGCCGCCGCCTACGGAAGCGCCGAAAACCAGGTGCGGTTTGTTGAGGTGAAAAACGATGGAGATCCAGACTTTGACCCCATCTTTTCCTGATAAATCTTTGCCCCGATACCTCCACAATCAAGCGCGCAGGGAGTGGCTTGGAGGTTATTGAAGTCCAGTTGCTTGAGCTTCGGTAAAGGGACAGGAATCGGGGCCGCAGTTCCACCGATGCCGGGCGCAGTTGAGCCAGTTCCGGGGACCGGAATCTGCGCTTGAAAAACGGCCCGCTTCACTGACGGAGATTCTGGATGGTACACCGCGCTGTGTAGTCCCACACTACCCGAAACTACCGTGCGCATCGGCGTCCACGTGCCTTGGTCAGATACCACGTAGTAGCTGACGGCACGATGGTAGCTGTGCGGCTTCACATTTTGCGACGTCTGGGCCGGCTTCTTGATTTCTTCCTGCAACGCTTTCGATCCCACCGCGCCCGCATAATCCGGCGCAACCACAGCGATCGCGTTGTTGAGGTCAAGGGGCTGGTCGTACGCGAAATTCCCCTCTTTGACGAGTTCGTTCAGTTGCACCGGACCGAGTACAACCGAGACGCTGCCACCGTTATGTTGGACAGCCAAGACTTTGCCGGCATCCTTGGGGCGGCCTTTGGGGCCGGCGATGCCTCGCGCGGTAATGATGATAGGCCCGATCAGGCCGCTGGCTACGTCGCGCTGTTCGTTAACGTGAGAGTGATAGAGCCACACGACTGAGCTGCCGTCGGCGGGCCCGGGACCGGCACGTTCGGTGACTTCCCAGTTATAGGTGTGAGTCTCGCCGGGCGGAACAATGCTATTGGCCTTATCGGAGGCGGAAGAACCGTCCTGATAGACCGTACCTTCCGAGGCCTTCTCGTAGAACACTCCATGCGGATGCATGCTGTAAGGCCGCGTGGCATGGTTGCGGAAAACGACGCGGATGGTATCTCCGACCTCCGCGCGCAGCACAGGACCGAGAATTCCGAGATGTTCCCACTCCGGAGCGCGAGGCTTGAGTTGGGTGAAGGAGGCATCGGTGTACTCGCGATAAATCGCCTTCCGATACACCTTGCCGACGCTGTGGGGCCCGCTTTGCATGAAGGTGGCGGCGTAGCCGTCGAAATTCATGCCCATCATCTTGTTAACGCCGTCGGGAGCGTAGTCCCAGTCCACTTCGTCAGCAGCGACGTAATAGGTACGCGTTTTGCCGGAAGACTGCCCGAAGGCAATGAGTGACAAAAGGACGAACACTGCCGCGAGTTTGAAACAATGTGTCATTTTCTCTCCTCTTCAACGCTGCGAGACGGACCGCAAATCACAGTCTTACGCCCGCTTGCTCCGCGGCGAATTTACCAACGATCGGCAGCCTGAAAAGCCTTTGCTGATAGGCCTGAACCATCAGAAAGATCCAGATTCCAAAGCCGGCGACCGCGAAAATCAACATCAGCGGCAAAGCAATTAGGCTAAAGATTCCGGCTGTCAACGGAGTCAGGATGGCCGAAAGAATCATCCAGACAATCCAAAAGGCGACCCATGCGACATTGAAAAAAATCGACTGGAAAGCATGAAAGCGAACGAATGAGTTCGACCTGTACGGATCAAGCACAAGAAACACGATGCCCGTGACGAAGCCGGCGAGGTAGGTGAGCGCTCCCACGACATTCGTATCCATCATTTTTGATCCCGTCTCCCCCGGGGGAGATATGACTGCGACCCCAGCCGAACTCTCCATGGCAGAAGCAGAACCAGAGACATCCGGCCTGAGTTCTGTCGGCGACCCACAGGACTGACAGAAGCGAGTGTCAGCGGCTAACGCGATACCACAGGATTGGCAAACGCTCATCTCTCCCTCCTCAGGATCAAATTCGGTGCGCAACGACACGGGAACTTTGCTTCCGACCGTCGGAATTCGCAAATCAACTGAGCGCAAATTGTGCATTAACTGCTAATTCTTTCTGTTCTAATGATTTAGAGAGCCTGATTAACGCGGTTTAGCCTGTTTTCGTGCTAAACTCGACGCTCAAAACTGCGCTTGGGCGTATGAAGGCCTCTGCTACTGACAATTCTCCCGCCCCGGAAGCAAGCTACAGTTTCGGACTTTACGTGCTTGACCCGGGCGATGGCACACTGACGCGCGATTCGGTACGCGTGCGTGTGCAAGAACAGCCTTTCCAGCTATTGCTGCTACTGGTGGAACGCGCCGGACAGATTGTTTCGCGGGAAGAGATTCGAAATCGACTTTGGCCACAAAATACTTTTGTTGAATTCGACAAAAGCTTGGGAGTGGCGGTACTCAAGGTTCGAGAAGCTCTTGGGGATGATGCTGGCAATCCCAGATTTATCGAGACCATTCCTCGGCGCGGCTACCGGTTCATAGCGCCCGTTAAGGTAGAGGATTCCAGCCTGGCAAGCGTTGAGACCCGGACACCGGCCGTCCCTGATTCGTGGAGATGGAACAAAAGAGCTACGGTTAAGGCACTTCTTGCAGTCCTCGTAACGGTCGTTGTCGGCGTCGGGCTCTGGCTGTACGGGTCGAGGGCAAAGGTCTCTGAGCACGCCGCCATCGTGATCGGTGATTTTGAAAACAACACAGGCGATCCGGTGTTCGATGGCTCTTTGAGGCGCGCCCTCATCATCCACCTGAGACAGTCCCCCTACCTAAATCTTCTTCCAGATGAGAAATTGAGGTCCGCCTTGCAGGCCCTTGGGCGTTCACCCGATGACAGCCTCACTCCGGCGTTGGCTAGTCAGGTTTGTCAGCGCTTGAAGGGTGCAGCTTTGATTGTTGGTTCAATCCGAACCACTGGCCGGAATTACACCTTGTCCCTGGATGCCGGACGTTGCAGTGACGGAGCGTCGCTGATACATCAAACATTTTCCGCAGACAATAAAGAACAAGTCCTGCCCCGGCTCAGCTCAGAAGTAGACCATCTCCGCAGGAGATTAGGCGAGTCACGCGAATCATTGCAGAAATTCGATGTCCCAATGGAACAGGCAACAACTAGTTCCCTTGAGGCCCTAAAGGCCTATCAGCTCGGACTAGAACTGCGTACTCACTCGAAAAACGTCGAAGCACGTGCCGTGCTAAAAACGGCGATTACATTAGATCCTAATTTTGCCATCGCGTATGCACAGTTGGGATCAGCATACTCGAACTCGGGAGATGCGACTTACGCCAGACAATACTTTCAGAAGGCTTTTGAGCTCAGGGCTCGTGCGACCGAGCCTGAACGTCTTTATATAACGGGACGTTATTTTGACATCGTGACAGGGGAACGAGAGCATGGGTCAGAGACTTACAAGCTCTGGACTGAACTCTACCCACACGATTGGCTGCCATACAACGCGATCGCGAACAACGCGGTTCTCTTGGGTCGATATGAGACGGCAGTAGATTCTGCGCGCAAAGCCGTGGAGCTTGGGCCTTCCCAGGACTTTGGTTCGTCCAATCTGATTGCCGCCCTAATTGGGCTAAATCACCTAAATGACGCGAAATCGATTTGCGAACAGCTGCTCGCAAAAGGCCGCGACAATAGCTTTATCCATCTTGATCTTTTCGCAATCGCGTCACTGGAAGGCGATCAAGCAGCGATTGATCATCAGCTCGAATGGGCTGGGAAACATCCCGATGACGTCGGAATGATGTTCGCTCGGGGATCGGCTGCCGCATCAGAAGGAAAGATTGACGCAGCCACGAGACTCTTCGATCGAACCGCTGAAGTAGACATCAGTAATGGCGACTCGGAAGCAGCTGCCATCGCCCTGGTGGAATCTGCTGAGATGAATTCCGAGATGGGCCGCTCATCGATTGCCAAGCGAGAATCCGAACGCGCCTTGACGCTGGGAAAAAATGAAATGGTTTACGGCTTAGCAGCGATGGTTGCCCTCCGCCAACATGATCTGCAGAGCGCGCAGCTCCTGATGGCAGAGATGGATCACGATCACCCTCTCTCCACGTTCAATCTGGGAATTTATTCGCCAATCATCCGCACGTTCGTGGCGATCTCGAAACGAAGGTCACCCTCCGAAGTAAAGAGCCTTATGGAGCCGGCACTTCCGTACGAATCGGGATCGTTAGCAGACATGTTGCCAATCTATGTGCGAGGAGTAGCCTATCTAGCGGTCGATGCACCGCCTCAAGCAGAAGCAGAGTTTCAAAAAATTAGTACACATCACAGCGTCGATGCGACGACGACTTTGTATCCGCTTTCAGTACTGGGGATCGCCCGTTGCTACAGCCTGCAAGGAAGAAAAGCCGAAAGCAGAGAAGCCTATTTGCACCTGTTCCATCTTTGGAAAGACGCGGACAAGGATTTACCAATTCTGCTCACAGCGCGAGCGGAATTTCGAGCTCTTGGATCGTAGGCCTCACGATTCCTGGAAAATGCTGCTCATGACTAAAAGCCGACGCTAGACGCGTTGAATCGTATGTATTGATCATCATCGGTCGACCAATCGCCCAGCCAGCGGGACAAACAGCGCCGCAGTCAGGTTGTGAATCGCGAATGCAAGCGAAATCTTGCCGCGTCCGACATGAAACTCCTGCCCCATCGCCTTCGCAAAGAACCCGAAGGAAAAGACAACGAGCGTGGCTGGTATTAAGGAAGACTCGGCGCAGCTCACGCATACTCGTACTTTGTAGGGCGGGATAACGCTTGCTACAACCCCGCGGCTCCCACTTTCGCGCCCACGCATCAATCCGAATCATGTTTATCCTCTACCACATCAGTTAGAAGTTAGCGGATCTCGCCGATGCGCTGCCCTTGCAGATACTTCCTCCCAACCTCAGCGTCGATCACGACCTTCTTGTTCTGCAACAGCATTCACGATGTCAGAGCCTCCGAAGAGAAAGAAGCCGAATTCGTCGCCCTTCTGCAGCCTGGCGCCAACTTCGGGCGTCAGGTTGACCGAGGAAACGAAGCACATCCCGACCGGTAGCACGGCCACGAGCCCCACCTCTGGCGAGTCGATGACGATCAATCCTCGTTCCTGGTCGATCTGGTAGCGGTTGATTGGAACATGGAGTCGTTCGACCTCGGCCCATGCACTGCCCTCGGGAAGGTGTCGGACCAAGCCTATAGGGACTTTGTTTTCCACCCGTTTGCCATGAGATTGTCGAGTAGTACGGAAGAACAATACCCAGGTTTCGCCTTGAGCACGTTTTTCCTTTTTTAGCCACCCGCGTTGATGTCTCTGCGCCATTATCGTCTCTCCTTGATAAAGCGAATACTTTACGGATTGTCGAACATTCTGAAACGTGAGACACGATCGGGATGAGAAGAATCCACGACTGCGGATCAAGAGGGGGCAAGGTCAGATTTGTCTGATGAAATAGCGCTGATGGGGTGAGATCTGTCTTTAGGCAAGTTTCGTTTGAACACCAGTGGTAGTTTCCGGTTTGCCGACGATACGCCCACTGACATCAGTTGTGGTTCGAGTGCTTCGCCAACAGCGCGAACACGCCTATTCGTGTACTGGATTTACGGGGCCGAGAGGTTGACTTCCTGCGTCAGCCGCTTGAATTCTGGTTGATCTCGTATGCGATCGTACGCAGGTGACACCATCAGGGATCCCAAGAATGGGTCGCGATCAGCCAAAGCTGTCTCCAGCCAGTGCAAGGCTTCTGCTGTTTGACCTAGACCCAGATAGGTCCAGACAATGGGCAAGGCAGGAACATAGCCTTTCTCACGACCAGCCTCCAACTTCTCGACTATTTCCCGAGCTTGGGCGGTGTGTCCCAGCACTCCGGCAAGATAGCCGAAATAGCCCTCGCCAAGTGGCATGGCGCCAGCAAGCTTTCTGCCCATGTTCGCCATTTCCCAAGCTTCACTCGAGCCCAGCGCGGTCAACGATAAGGCTAGATAGAAATAGGTGTAGGGGGAGTCTGGGGTCAGTTCGATGGCGATACGCCCTGCGCGCATCGCCTCGTCATAGTGGCGAGCATAACAATTAGCCTGCACGAGGCGAAAGTTGGTCATCAGGTCCAGCGGGTCAAGTTCGACCGACTTGGCAGCATGGAAGACCGCTTCCTCGGGCCGACTCAGAAAGCTACAAAGAATGGAATAACACTGGTGTGGGAACGCGTTCGCCGGCTCCAGATTAAGCGCCCGCCGGTGCGCCTTTTCCGAATCCTCCCACCGCCACTGAAGCATTCGCAGCATTCCCAATGTGCTGTGGAGAACAGCTGATTTCTTGTCGAGTGCCAGCCCTTTGGAGAGCAAGCTTTCCGATTCCGGCAGGCCGGTAGCGGGGGGCAGATCTCCGTAAATTGTCCTTACGATAAAAGACATGGCCGCGCTGTGATAGGGTTCGGCCCATTCGGGCTCCAGCCGGATCGCTTCTTGCTGGTACTCGAAGGCGCGCTGGATGCTATCCGGCCGCCGCCTCTTTAAGAAGGTAGGCTCCTTTCAGGTACAGCATGTACGCGTTTGCGTTGGCGGGGTGCACTTTTGGAAGCTGGGAGGCCAAGCCGATGTGCATGGCTTCAGCTACTGCCGCGCAAACCTCATCCTGGATGGTGAAGACGTCGCCTAAATTGCTGTCGAAGCGTTGGGCCCACATGTTGAAGCCATCTTTCACGCCGACCAGGCTGACGCTTATGCGGATGCGGTCTCCTGTCCTCCATACTGACCCTTCCAGCACCGTTTCAACCCCCAGTTCGTTGCCGATTTGCCTTGCATCGCAACGCTGGCCCTTAAAGCGAAACACGACGCTGCCGGCGGTGACCCGCAGGCCTTCGACGCGCGAGAGCGCACGAATCAATTCGTCCGTCAATCCATCACTGAAATATTCATCCTTGACGTCGCCCGTTTGGTTCACGAAGGGCATCACCGCTACGGCAGGGCGCTTGGGAATGGGGACGACGAAGCGATAGCCGCGTTTGGGGATGGTTTCGATGAAGCTGGGGGAATTGGCCGAGTCGCCCAGAGCGTCGCGCAATCGGCTGACTGCGGAATTCAGCGCGACTTCAAAATCCACAAACGTGTCCGACGACCAGAGCCGTCGACGCAACTCTTCGCGGGTAACAATCTCGCCGGGGCGCTCCATGAGAGCCGCGAGCACCTGAAACGACTGCTCGCGCAGGCTGACGGGCATTCCCCGCTTCAACAGTCGACGCCCTTCCAGATCGACCTCGAATGTCCCGAAGCGCACGCTCATAGTATGACCATCCGAACATTTTTGCTTTCAGTGATTTGGCTGTCAAGGTTTTGGTTAGGCCGAAACCATTGTAATGGTTTCCGTTGCAGTTAAGATGCATGAAAGACTTTTGGAAGGGTACTGTGGGCGGGGAAGTGGCGAACGGCGGCGATATGGTTGCGAACCCGATGGAGGCAGCGCTGGTCAGGAAGCTCAAGATCAGGCTGCTGCCATTCTTGTTTGTACTTTTTGTCCTTGCCTTCATCGACAGGATCAACCTGGGCTTTGCTGCGCTGACAATGAATCAGGAGCTAGCGATCACTACCCAGCAGTTCGGATTCGCAGCAGGAATTTTCTTCTGGGGCTACTTCCTGTTCGAAATCCCCAGCAACCTCATCCTTCACAAGATCGGCGCGCGTGTCTGGATCGCCCGCATTCTGATCACGTGGGGCGCGATTGCCACGCTAACCGGGTTTGTGCACTCCGTCCATGAGCTCTATGTCGCCCGTTTTGCACTCGGTATCGCCGAGTCAGGATACTTTCCCGGCATCGTTCTGTACCTGGGCTATTGGTTCCGGCAAAGAGAAAAGGCGCAGGCGATTGCGTTGATCTTGACCGGCATACCCGTGGCGAGCATATTGGGTGGCCCGATTTCAGGTTGCATCCTGGATCACGCCCGCTGGCTCGGCCTCAGCAGTTGGAGATGGCTGCTCATTCTCGAAGGTGTGCCAGCCGCAACACTCGCATTTCTCGTCCCTTTCCTCTTGCCGAGCAAACCGGGAGAGGCAAAGTTTCTGACCGCAGATGAAAAGGCATGGATAGCCGAGAAATTGGAGCGAGAAGACCGGCTAAAGCTCGCTGCAAAAAAGCAATCGATTTCCGTGGCACGGACTCTGCTGAACCCCAGAGTCTGGCACGTGGCCTGTATCGGTTTTTGTCACGGCTTTGCCAGCTACACCTTTAGCTTCTGGCTGCCTCAGGTGATGAAGTCACTGTTTGGTGGGCGGTCCAACACACTGGTCGGCATCGCGGTTATGATCCCCAGTCTCCTGGCGCTAGTCGCCATGGTCGTCGCGTCCCGACACTCCGACCGCACGCTGGAACGCCGATATCATCTAGCAACCTTGAGCGTTTTGGCTGGAATTGCCTTCCTCCTGCTCGGAGTGCCTCGCTCACCCTTGTTCTCTGTTGTTCTTTTTTCGACTGTTGCTGTCGGAAACTACAGCTTCTTGCCCATCTTTTTCTCGTTGCCCGGCGAATTCCTCACCGGCTCCTCGGCTGCTGCGGGCATTGCGTTGGTGACTTCTGTGACCAACCTCGGCGGTTTTGCTGGACCTTTTACTGTGGGACTCATTCGCCAAAGGACGGGCAGCTTTTACCCTGGCCTGATCTGCGCCGGAATTTTTTTCCTTGTCTCTGCGAGCTTGGCCTTTGTTCTACCCAAGCGACTCTCGCCGGCTGGCGAACGAGGAGCAGGGATCGAGGTAGATCTGGAAACAGATCCTACTGTGCGATTGGAGAAAGCATGAATCTCAATCCTAAGCCTATTCGCATCGAGCCCGCATTTGCGGACCGCGAACAAGTCCGTGCCATGTTTATGCGGAATGCTCCATATCGGGCGCTCGCCGCTTATGCTCCTGAAGGGGTCAAAGACGAAACACGCGAAGAAGACAAGAAGCCGCTTCTTCCGTGGTTCCGAGGAGACTGGGCTCTGGATGGAAAACCCCTCGT